>NZ_JBBORO010000001.1:0-12500 GCF_038004655.1 Paenibacillus sp. FSL M7-1455
GTGGACAGCCATACTTCCGAATTATGGCAGCAAATCCTATCTATTATTCATACCAAACTAAGCAAGCCGAGCTTCGACACCTGGTTTAAAGCAACAAAAGCGATCCAAATGAATGACCACTCCATTGTCATTTCCGCGCCTACGACCTTTGCTGTTGAATGGTTGGAAAGCCGCTATACCAAGCTCGTCAGCTCGACGATCTATGAAGTGCTTGGCAAACAGGTTGACGTGAAATTCGTCATCGAAGAGAACAAGCCTGCAGAAGTCGTTCCCCAGCAGCCCGCTCCAATGCCTCAGGTGACCCAAGAAGAAGCATTCACCCATATGCTGAATCCGAAATACACCTTCGATACGTTCGTGATCGGATCCGGGAACCGGTTCGCCCATGCGGCATCGCTCGCCGTCGCCGAGGCGCCGGCCAAAGCATACAACCCTTTGTTTTTGTACGGAGGGGTCGGGCTGGGAAAAACGCACTTGATGCATGCGATCGGCCATTACATTCTGGAACATAACCCTGCAAGCCGCGTCGTGTACATTTCCTCGGAGAAATTCACGAATGAATTCATCAACTCCATCCGGGACAACCGGGCGGAAAGCTTTCGCAACAAATATCGCAACGTAGACATTTTGCTGATTGACGACATTCAATTCCTGGCTGGGAAAGAATCGACTCAGGAGGAATTTTTCCATACATTTAACGCGCTGCATGAGGAACAGAAGCAAATCATCATCTCCAGCGACAGGCCGCCGAAGGAAATTCCGACGCTGGAAGACCGGCTGCGTTCCCGTTTCGAATGGGGACTCATCACCGACATTCAGCCGCCGGACTTGGAAACGCGGATCGCCATTTTGCGCAAAAAAGCGAAGGCCGAAAATCTCGACATCCCGAACGAAGCGATGATGTACATCGCCAACCAGATCGACACGAACATCCGGGAGCTCGAGGGCGCCCTTATCCGGGTCGTCGCCTATTCGTCGCTCACCAATCAGGACGTCACCACGCACCTGGCTGCCGAAGCGCTGAAGGACATCATCCCTTCCAGCCGTCCGAAGATGATCACCATCCAGGACATCCAGCAGAAAGTCGGGGAATACTACAATTTGAAGCTGGAAGACTTTAAGGCGCGCAAACGAACCAAAGCCGTCGCCTTCCCTCGCCAGATCGCCATGTATCTCTCGCGCGAGCTGACGGATTTTTCCCTGCCCAAAATCGGGGAAGCTTTCGGAGGCCGGGACCATACGACGGTGATCCATGCGCACGAAAAAATATCCCAGTCGCTGAAAACCGACCAGGATCTGTTTAAAGTGATCAATAACATTACAGAAAAAATCAAAAATCCGACCTGAACAAGTTCAAAGCCTATGCACAATCTATACACATGTGGATAGGCTTAATTTGTTGAGGTTTCGTGGGCTTATCCACATATTCAGCGCCCCTACTGCTATTACTATGTTTTAAATATAAAAAATATAACCATAAAAGCTGCGCAAAAGAGGAACGGACATCATGCTGCCTCTGCCAGCCGAAATTTCCTGCTAGGAGTGAAAAGATGAAAATCAGCATTCTCAAAAACGTCCTTAACGAATCCATTCAGCATGTATCCAAAGCGATTTCCAGCCGCACTACCATTCCGATTCTCGGAGGCATCAAGCTGGACGTGACCTACCAAGGGGTGACGCTGACCGCCAGCGATACGGACATTTCCATTCAATCGTTTATTCCAGCCGAAGATGCCGACCGGACGATCGTGCAGGTGGAGAGAATCGGCAGCGTCGTTTTGCCTGCCAAGTTTTTCGTGGAAATCATCAAAAAGCTGCCTTCCCAAGAAATCCAAATGGAGGTCAAAGAGCAATTCCAGACCTTCATTTCTTCCGGTTCGACGGAAATTCAAATGGTCGGGCTGGATCCGGAGGAATTCCCGGTGCTGCCTGACATCGAAGGCAACCAGACGATTTCCCTCCCGGGAGCGCTGCTGAAAAACATGATCCGCCAGACGGTGTTTGCCATCTCCACGCAGGAGACGACTCCGATTTTGACCGGCGTCCTTTGGAACCTGGACCATAACGACCTGAAATTTACGGCGACGGACCGCCACCGCCTTGCCACGCGTTCGGCCCACCTGGAGGGAGCGGATGACGTGAAGTTCAGCAATGTCGTCATTGCCGGCAAAACGCTGAACGAGCTGAGCAAAATCATTCCGGACCAAAACACGCTGATCGATATCGTCGTGGCCGACAACCAGGTGCTGTTCAAGCTGGACCGCGTCCTGTTCTATTCCCGTATTCTGGATGGCATTTACCCGGATACTACTAGAATTATTCCGACAACCTACAAAACAGAACTGATTTTGGACACCAAAAAATTGAGCGAGTCGATCGACCGCGCTTATTTGTTGTCCCGCGAGGAAAAAACGAACATCGTTCGCCTGCAGACGATGGAAAACGGCGGGATCGAAATTTCGTCCAGCTCGTCCGAGCTCGGGAAAGTGCGCGAAGAACTGGATGTCATCGACTTCAAAGGCGAGCCGCTGCGCATCTCCTTTAACTCCAAATATATGCTCGACGTGCTGAAAATCGTGGAAAGCGAACAGCTGATGATCGCCTTTACCGGCATGATGAGCCCGATTATCCTCAAGCCGTTGGATGACAGCCAAAGCTCTTACGTCATTTTGCCTTACCGGACAACGAACTAAAGCAGCCAAAGTTATCAACAGGAAGGGCGTTTGCGATGAAAAAAATATTTATCCACAGTGAATATATCAAGCTGGATCAATTTTTGAAGCTGGCCGATTGCATATCCACAGGCGGGATGGCGAAAGCCCTTCTTGCGGAAGGCCATGTGCTTGTGAATGGAGAGCCTGAGGAACGCCGGGGGCGCAAGCTGTATCCGGGCGATCGGGTGAGCGTAGAGGATTGCGGCGAGTTTACCGTATCCAGGGAGTCCTGATATACTCCTCATAAAGACGTGCTCCGGCGCGGGTCGATTCGGCGGGAGATGGGGAGGAAGCATACGTGTTTGTAAAAAGCATCAGCCTGCAGCATTACCGCAACTACGAAGAGCTCCGATTGGATTCCTTCAGCGACGTCAATCTGCTGATCGGGCAAAACGCCCAGGGGAAGACCAATTTGGTTGAAGCTATTTTTGTTCTGGCCTTAACGAAAAGCCACCGGACCTCGAGAGACCGCGAGCTCATCTCCTTCCAGGAAAAAAGCGCGCATGTTTCCGCGGCGGTGGAACGGAAATACGGACAGCTGACGCTCGACTTGAATTTATCCCCGCAAGGGAAGAAAGCAAAAATCAACGGTCTGGAGCAGCGCAAACTGAGCGATTTCATCGGATCGCTGAACGTCGTCATGTTTGCGCCCGAGGACCTGGAAATCGTAAAGGGAACGCCAGGCGTACGCCGGCGTTTTCTTGACATGGAGATCGGACAGGTTCAACCGGGGTATTTATACCATTTGCAGCAGTACCAGAAAGTGCTGAACCAGCGGAACAACCTGCTCAAGCAAATGTGGGGCAAGGACAAGCCGCAGCAGGGGCTTCTGGAGGTCTGGGACCAGCAGCTTGCCGAACATGGTGTTAAAATCATCAAAAAGAGGAAACAATTTATCTTAAAGCTGCAAAAATGGGCCGAGTCCATCCACCACGGCATTACGAACGGCAGCGAGGACCTCAAGCTTGTCTATGTTCCGTCGTTTGGCGAAGAGGCGGAGGAAGATGAAGCTTATCTTTTCGAACAATTTATGTTAAAATTATCACAACTGAAAGATCAGGAGCTTCGGCGCGGGATGACGCTTGCCGGGCCTCATCGCGACGATGTGGCCTTTTATATCAACGGCAAGGAAGTGCAGACCTACGGATCCCAGGGGCAGCAGCGCACTACGGCACTGTCGCTGAAACTGGCGGAAATCGAACTGATCCATGAAGAGATCGGCGAATATCCCGTCCTGCTTTTGGATGACGTGTTGTCCGAACTGGATCCTTACCGCCAGACGCAGCTGATCGAAACCTTTCAGACCAAAGTGCAAACCTTTATCACGGCGACGGGGATCGAGAGCCTGAATACCGATAAACTGAAAAAGGCCAGCGTTTTTCACGTCCACGACGGACGGATTGGCTCTTAAGGAGTTGGGAGTATGTATATTCACCTGGGCGGCGAAAGAATTATCCGCTCCGCGGAATTGGTCGCCATTTTCGACGTTTCGATCGAGAAATCCTCAAAAATATCCAAGCAGTTTGTCAGTCACGCCTGCGAGCACAAAAACGTGGAGTTCATCGGCGAAGAGGAGCCCAAGTCGATCGTGATCACGAAGAGCACGGTTTATTATTCCCCGATTTCCTCGTCGACACTCAAAAAACGGGCGAAGGTATTTGTGGCCAACGCTTAATATATACGAAAATCATGGGTTGAACTCTCTGAATCCGGCAAGACGGTTTCGCACGAGAGTTTTTGCTGCGATAAAGCGCGATTTTTTATTTACGATGTTGCAATATCCCTAGCAGGAGATTCCTTTTCCATGCAGTTGTACTCGCAACAGCAGATTTAGAATTTATAGAAGTAGGTGACAGGCATGTCTATGAATCAACCGCAATATGATGAGAGTCAGATTCAGGTTCTGGAGGGTCTGGAAGCCGTCCGCAAACGTCCAGGTATGTATATCGGGTCCACAAGCTCCAAAGGCCTTCACCATCTCGTATGGGAAGTTGTGGACAACAGTATCGACGAAGCGATGGCCGGCATATGCGATCACATCGAGGTCATCGTTCACAAGGATAACAGCATTACCGTCGTCGATAACGGGCGGGGCATTCCGGTCGGCGAACATCCCAAGATGAAAAAATCCACGCTTGAAGTCGTTATGACCGTTCTGCATGCAGGCGGTAAATTCGGCGGCGGCGGATACAAGGTTTCCGGCGGTTTGCACGGCGTGGGCGTGTCTGTCGTGAACGCGCTGTCGACCAAAGTGGTCGTGCAGGTCAAGCGTGACGGCCATATCTATCAGCAGGAATACCATCGCGGCGTTCCTCAATACGATATCAAAATCATCGGGGACACCGATGATCACGGTACGACGGTAACGTTCCTGCCCGATCCGGAAATTTTCACCGAGACCACGGAATACGACTACAACACGCTGCTTACCCGGATCAGAGAACTGGCTTTCCTGAACAAAGGCATTGCCCTGACGTTGACGGACGAACGGACGGGCGCTTCCAACTACTTCAAATACGAGGGCGGGATTATCGAATACGTCAAATATTTGAACGAGAAAAAGGAACCGCTCCATGAGCAGCCGATTTACGTCGAAGGCGCGCGCGACATGATCCAGGTCGAAATCGCGCTGCAGTACAACGATAGCTATACGGAGAATATTTATTCTTTCGCGAATAACATCAACACGCATGAAGGCGGTACGCACGAATCCGGCTTTAAGAGCGCGCTGACGCGGATCATCAACGATTATGCCCGCAAAAGCGGCATGATTAAAGACAGCAACGGCAACCTGACCGGCGACGACGTCCGCGAGGGTCTGACGGCCATCATTTCCGTCAAGATTCCGGAGCCCCAGTTCGAAGGCCAGACCAAAACCAAGCTGGGCAACAGCGAAGTGCGCGGCATCGTGGAATCCCTGTTTTCCGAGAAGCTGCAGGAGTTTTTGGGCGAAAACCCTGCCGTATCCAAACGGATCCTGGAAAAAGCGCTGCAGGCATCCCGTGCCCGCGAAGCCGCCCGCAAAGCCCGCGAACTGACGCGCCGCAAAAGTGCGTTGGAAATCAGCGCGCTGCCGGGCAAGCTGGCCGACTGCTCCTCCAAGGACGCATCGATCTGCGAGCTGTACATCGTCGAAGGCGACTCCGCCGGCGGCTCGGCCAAACAAGGCCGTGACCGGCACTTCCAGGCGATTTTGCCGATTCGCGGTAAAATTTTGAACGTGGAAAAAGCGAGACTGGACCGCATCTTGTCCAACATGGAGATTCGCGCCATGGTTACGGCCATGGGGACGGGGATCGGCGATGAAGACTTCGATATCTCGAAGGCTCGTTACCATAAGCTGATTATCATGACCGATGCCGACGTCGACGGAGCGCACATCCGTACGCTGCTGCTGACGTTCTTCTACCGGTATATGCGGCAGCTGCTAGAAGCGGGGTACGTGTACATCGCGCAGCCGCCATTGTTCAAGATCGAGCGCAACAAAACGATTCGGTACGCCAATTCGGAGAAGGAGCGCGACGAAATCATCGCTTCCTTCGGCGAAAACGCGAAATATACGATCCAGCGTTACAAAGGTTTGGGCGAGATGAACCCTGAACAGCTTTGGGAAACGACGATGGACCCTGATAGCCGCACCATGCTGCAGGTGACGATCGAGGATGCGATGCAGGCGGATATTTTGTTCGATACCCTGATGGGGGATAACGTCGAACCTCGCCGCGACTTCATCCACGAGCATGCCAAACACGTCAAAAACCTGGATATTTAAATCAAGACAGGAAGGAGCCCGCGCGGCTCCTTCTTTTTTTTGCGTATTTTTGCTTATGCCTTCGATTTGCGTCGGCCCTTGGGAGCGGAAATGCGCCCATAAGCGATCGCATATCGCTCGATGCGGCGGTACACGCTTTTGTCCTTGAAGAACTTTTTGAACGGAAAAATAGCCGGGAGCGTGTTCACCTCCAAAATCCATGGATACAAGTCTTTGTCCAGGGCGATGTCCAGACCGAGCTCTTTTAATCGCGGGTATTCCTTCTGCAGCTGTTTCCCCGTATCCTCGCCCAGGGCGTACAGCTGTTTTTCAAGCGCGTTGATTTCTTGCCGGGAAGCATGATCGCTAAGCACCTCATGAAGAAGTTTTGCCGAGCCGCCGCTGTGGTAGTTGGTGATGACTTTGTTTTTGGCCGCCACCCGAGCAATTACGCCTGTCGACTCCCAGGTGCCATGAGGCGTTTTTTGCGTCAAGACCCTGAGGTCGAAAGAACGGTCCTTGTGTTTAAGTTTGGCAATGCCGTGCTGGATAAGATAAATCTTTTTGCCGGTCTGGTTGCGTACGGCACGGTGAAGATCGTTTAAAGAGTCGAACTCCTCAATGCTGGTACCGTAATGAAGCCTGTATCGTTCGGGGGCGGATGTCCCGTTTTCGATTTCTTCGGAATCTTCGGTTTCCGTAAAACGCTCGGCGCACATCACGCCGTTGCCGTACGTCCCGACATCGGGCTTGATATATACCATCATTTCGTTTTGCAGCATTTCGTTGAGCGCATCCTGCGAGTACTTCATCGTAAGGGGAATATAGGCCGAAATTTGCTTATTCCGCATGAGCACCTTGGTTTTGGCCCATTTGCTCGAAACACGCTGTATGGACAAGTCATCGCATCCTTTCCGTGAAGGTTGTAGTAGGAAGCAGGGGGAACAAAGGCGGTCGAGAATTGTAAAATGCTTCATGGAATGCGTAAAACATAGGACAAGGGAGCAAATGAATGGTATAATATGAAGATATGGATAATTGAAATTTTAGACTCCCGAAACATAAATCCTTTTGCCTATCAGTATATGTCCCGGGCAGGAAGAGGGTAGGGCGAATCCCCAGAACAGAGGCAAGTTGGGCGACCGGTCATCTAGACAAGGCCAAACGTTTAATTGTGCTCTTTTTGTGAAAGTAATATAATAAAGATTAGTGGTTTTTATCTATTTTGGCACATGAAGCGGTACTGCTTTCCCCGTTCGCCGGCGGATTGCGGCTTGCCGTTTTATGCCCGTATGGAAGTAAAAGATTCGTTGATTCTATATAGGCCGTATGCTTGTTTGTTGAGGGAAATGGAGGAGGTCCACCATGGCGGAAGAAAAAAATCCCCAGATTAAGGAGCGGGACATTGGTGTGGAAATGCGCGAGTCCTTTATGGACTATGCGATGAGCATCATTGTGAGCCGGGCTTTGCCGGATGTGCGCGATGGACTCAAGCCGGTACACCGGCGCGTGCTCTATGCGATGTCGGAGCTTGGCTTGTCGCCGGATAAGCCGTTTAAAAAATCGGCGAGAATCGTCGGCGAGGTCATCGGTAAGTACCATCCGCACGGTGACGCGCCTGCTTATGAGACAATGGTCCGCATGGCCCAGGATTTTTCGATGCGCTATATGCTTGTCGAAGGGCACGGCAACTTTGGCTCCATCGACGGAGACGCTCCGGCCGCGATGCGTTATACCGAAGCACGGCTTTCGAAGATCGCCCAGGAGATGCTGCGCGACATTAACAAAGAAACCATTGATTTTACGGAAAACTATGACGGTGAAGAGCTGGAGCCCGTCGTGCTGCCTGCGCGGTATCCGAACCTTTTGGTGAATGGCGTTTCGGGTATCGCCGTCGGGATGGCGACGAATATTCCGCCGCATAATCTCGGCGAGGTCATTGACGGGGTGCTTGCCCTGATCAAAAATCCCGACATTACTTCACTGGAATTGATGGAATATATTAAGGGGCCGGATTTCCCGACCGCCGGTTATGTCCTCGGACGCCATGGCATCCGCCAGGCTTACGAAACCGGCCGCGGCTCCGTCACGATGCGTGCCAAAGCCGAGATCGAAGAGAACAACGGCAAGGCGCGGATTATCGTTACCGAGCTTCCGTACCAGGTCAACAAGGCCCGTCTGGTCGAAAAAATCGCGGAACTCGTGCGCGAAAAAAGACTGGACGGCATTACCGACCTGCGGGACGAATCCGACCGTAACGGTATGCGGGTCGTCGTCGAACTTCGCCGTGACGTGAACCCGAGCGTTATGCTGAACAATTTGTACAAGCATACGGCGATGCAGTCCACGTTCGGCATCAATATGCTGGCGATCGTCAAAAACGAACCGAAAGTGCTGAGCTTAAGGGACGTTTTGAACTACTACCTGGAGCATCAGGTCGAGGTTATTCGCCGGCGGACGGAATACGATTTGAAAAAAGCCGAAGCGCGCGCCCATATTCTCGAAGGTTTGCGCGTCGCTTTGGATCATTTGGACGAAGTCATCTCGATTATCCGTTCCTCGCAAACGACCGATATCGCCCGCGATCGTTTGATCGAACGCTTCGGACTGAGCAACGAGCAGACGCAAGCGATTCTCGAGATGCGTTTGCAGCGCCTGACCGGACTGGAACGCGAGAAAATAGAAAATGAATACCAGGAACTGATGGTTAAGATTGCCGAATATAAAGAAATTTTGGCCAACCAGCATTTGGTGCTGGAAATCATCAGCAACGAGCTGATCGAAATCAAAGAGCGTTTCGCCGATGAGCGCCGTACCGAAATTACGATTGGCGAAGAGAGCATTTTGGACGAGGATCTCATTCCGCGCGAGGAAGTGGTCATCACCATTACGCATACCGGCTACGTCAAACGGCTGCCGGCCAATACGTACCGCAGCCAAAAACGCGGCGGACGCGGCGTCGTGGGGATGGATACGAAGGACGAGGATTTCGTCGAGCATTTGTTCGTCACCAACTCCCACCATTACCTGATGTTCTTTACCGATCGGGGCAAGGTGTACCGGCTTAAAGCGTATGAGATTCCTGAGCTTAGCCGAACCGCCCGGGGCACGGCGATCATCAACCTGATCCAGATCGAACAGGGAGAGACGATCAATGCCGTCATTCCGGTGGAAGAGTTCGAAAACGACAAATACCTGTTCTTCGTAACGCGGAGCGGGATCGTCAAAAAAACGCCGCTTGAGGATTACGTCAATATCCGCAAAGGCGGTTTGATCGCGATCAACCTACGTGAAGATGATTCCCTGATCGAGGTCAAATTAACCGACGGCCAGCAGGAAGTCATCATGGCGACGGCACAGGGGATGTCGATCCGGTTCTCGGAAAACGACGTTCGTTCCATGGGCCGGAGCGCAACCGGCGTCAAAGGGATCACGCTGGATGACGACGATCATGTCATCGGCATGGACGTCGTCGACAAGGATCTGGACACGCTGATCGTTACGGCGAAGGGGTACGGCAAGCGGACGCCTCTGAGCGATTACCGTTCGCAAACCCGCGGCGGCAAGGGGATCAAGACGTTGAACGTGACCGAGAAAAACGGTCCGGTCGTTGGTCTCAAGGTCGTAAAACCGGATGAGGATCTGATGATCATTACGTCGAGCGGTACCCTGATCCGCACCAGCATCGACGGCATTTCCATTATGGGCCGTTATACGCAGGGCGTGAAGCTCATCAACATCCGCGAGGACGATACCGTTGCCACGGTATGCCGCGTCGATAAGAGCGAGGAGCCGGAAGAAGGAGAAGAAGGCGTTGAGTCCGAGGAGACCGGACTGAATCCTTCGTCCGACGCGGAAGCGCCAGAGAATGGAGCAGAAGAGGAAGCGAATTCGGACACGGACGATTCCTCCGATGAAGCGTAAACGATAATCGAAAGAGCATGGCTTTTGAGCGATCAGAAGCTGTGCTCTTTTTTTGTTCAAACCATCTGGATATAAAAAAACTCATTGTTTTCATTTATGCCAAAAAAGGGGGACATCGTCGTTTCATAAACTGTTAATAAAGATTGTACAGACCTGCTATACGTAATATAATGGAGTATATTGCCATTATCCATGGATAAAAGTTAGCGAGGGAATCATCGTTATGGCCAGCATATCTATTTCCGAATTGAAACCTGGTATCAAGCTAGAAAAAGATGTACATACACCGCTGGGCGGATTGCTGATGCGCAAAGGCACGGTTCTCCTCCCGCGCGATTTGGATATTTTGCGTGCTTTTATGGTGCCGCAGGTCGAAGTGGATATGGGGGAGACGGAACCCCAAAACGGATTCTCAAACGCTGTGGGCCAGGTCGCGGCCGCATACGAGCGTGCAGTGGGCGACCGGGCATTGCCGACCAAAATGGCCTCTTTTTATGAGGAATACGAAAAATTGATTTCGTTGATGAAAAGCGCTCATCAATCCGTTATTGCCGGGGGGCTGCCGATATATGAGCTTCGCAACCAACTCGAAGCGGCTATCGGACATATCAAGGAATATAATCCGTTGACGTTCGTCCCAAGAACGATGAATGAGTAT
Source organism: Paenibacillus sp. FSL M7-1455 (assembly GCF_038004655.1). NCBI lineage: Bacteria > Bacillati > Bacillota > Bacilli > Caryophanales > Paenibacillaceae > Paenibacillus > Paenibacillus sp. FSL M7-1455. Next base: position 11,048 of record NZ_JBBORO010000001.1, read on the forward strand.
GACTATATATTCCATAACAGCATATTATGCGCACTTTCTTCGTATTTGCTTGCCAAATGGAGCGGGCTGCAGCAGAAGGATTGGATGCAGGCCGCGTTTGCGGGCCTTTTCCATGATATCGGAAATGCCAAGATCGATCCGGCGATATTGTATAAACCCAGTCCTCTGACCGTTGCGGAAGCGGAGGAGATGCGCAGGCATACGGCATACGGCTACCAAATCCTAAAAAACGTCAAAGCCATCAACGAAGGCGTCAGGCTTGCGGCGCTTCAGCATCACGAAAAAATCGATGGAACGGGGTATCCGCTTCGGCTTGAGGGCAGCAAAATCCATGTCTACGCCAAAATCGTGGGGATCACGGATATTTTCCATGCCATGACTCTTCGCCGAATTTACCGGAAGGCTCAGTCGCCGTACATCGTGTTGGAGCAAATTCATTCCGAGGCATTCGGCAAGCTGGATCCGACGCTCGTCCGAATATTTATCCAAAAGGCGACGGAGTTCCACAACGGCACAAAGGTACGGCTTAGTAATCATCAAATCGGGGAAATCGTGTTTACGGACCGAAATCAACCGACGCGTCCTATGGTGTCCATTGGCGGCGAAATTATTAATTTAGCGCAAAAACCCCAATTGTACATTGAAGAAGTTTTATCTTCAAATTAAATAGTTGACATACTTAACGAAGCTGTGTTATATTAATTCTTGTCTTCACAAAGACATGATGAAATAGAATGCAGCTTTTAAAATGTTTTTCAACAAACTTTCAAAAAAAGCTTGCATTAAGAAACAAAACATGATATATTATAAAAGTTGCTGCTGAACACAACGGCGGCGGCGAAAACGAAATGTTTGATCTTTGAAAACTGAACAACGAGTGAGATATAAGGTTTCGGCAACGAAACCGAAACGCGAAGCAAACCTGTTCAAGCCTATGGCTGGATGGTTTGCGGAGCAAACAATGAGAATTTATATAATGAAATTTCCGATTAGGCTTTGCTCAATCGAAAAATTCATTATTTCTCGTCAGATTCAAAATGAGCTAAGAGCTCTTTCGAAGATGCGGATTGAAAATGATCGACTCAGCCGAGTTTGACCCATTTTCAATCGTCGGTCGAACGAAGTTCGACCTTTCTTGGAGAGTTTGATCCTGGCTCAGGACGAACGCTGGCGGCGTGCCTAATACATGCAAGTCGAGCGGACCTTAGCGATCTTCGGATCGCTCTTGGTTAGCGGCGGACGGGTGAGTAACACGTAGGCAACCTGCCCGTAAGACCGGGATAACTACCGGAAACGGTAGCTAATACCGGATAATTTATCGCTTCGCATGGAGCGGTAATGAAAGACGGAGCAATCTGTCACTTACGGATGGGCCTGCGGCGCATTAGCTGGTTGGTGGGGTAACGGCTCACCAAGGCGACGATGCGTAGCCGACCTGAGAGGGTGAACGGCC
>NZ_JBBORO010000001.1:15000-80000 GCF_038004655.1 Paenibacillus sp. FSL M7-1455
CCAATCGAACTCGGAGATAGCTGGTTCTCCCCGAAATAGCTTTAGGGCTAGCCTCGGTTGTACAGTCGTGGAGGTAGAGCACTGATTGGGTGCGGGGCCCGCAAGGGTTACCAAGTTCAGTCAAACTCCGAATGCCATAGACTGATTGACCGGGAGTCAGACAGTGAGTGCTAAGATCCATTGTCAAAAGGGAAACAGCCCAGACCATCAGCTAAGGTCCCCAAGTGTGTGTTAAGTGGGAAAGGATGTGGAGTTGCACAGACAACCAGGATGTTGGCTTAGAAGCAGCCACCATTTAAAGAGTGCGTAATAGCTCACTGGTCGAGTGACTCTGCGCCGAAAATGTAACGGGGCTAAACACACCACCGAAGCTATGGCTTGAATCGACTTCACTGCTTCTTTGAGGTAGTGAGCCTGAGATGAACATTTATGTCAGACTTGAGATGAAATCAAGGATGACCAAATGCTCTCAGGGGTTAAACACACTTCGAAGGCGGAGTGAAGTCGATTCAGGGGTAGGGGAGCGTTGTATGCAGCGTTGAAGGTGTACCGGAAGGAGCGCTGGAGCGTATACAAGTGAGAATGCCGGTATGAGTAACGAAAAGATCAGTGAGAATCTGATCCGCCGAAAGCCCAAGGTTTCCTGAGGAAGGCTCGTCCGCTCAGGGTAAGTCGGGACCTAAGGCGAGGCCGAAAGGCGTAGTCGAAGGACAACAGGTTGAAATTCCTGTACCACCGTAAACCGCTATGAGCGATGGGGTGACGCAGGAGGGTAGTGACGCAGACTGATGGATGTCTGTCCAAGCAGTGAGGCTGATGTGTAGGCAAATCCGCACATCGTAAGGCTGGGCTGTGACGGGGAGGGAAAATTATAGTACCGAAGGTCATGATCTCACACTGCCAAGAAAAGCCTCTAGCCAGGTGAAGGTGCCCGTACCGCAAACCGACACAGGTAGGCGAGAAGAGAATTCTAAGGCGCGCGGAAGAACTCTCGTTAAGGAACTCGGCAAAATGACCCCGTAACTTCGGGAGAAGGGGTGCCCCGGTAGTGTGAATAGCACGAGGGGGCCGCAGTGAAAAGGCCCAAGCGACTGTTTAGCAAAAACACAGGTCTGTGCGAAGCCGCAAGGCGAAGTATACGGGCTGACGCCTGCCCGGTGCTGGAAGGTTAAGGGGAGCGGTTAGGGAGTAATCCCGAAGCTGTGAACCGAAGCCCCAGTAAACGGCGGCCGTAACTATAACGGTCCTAAGGTAGCGAAATTCCTTGTCAGGTAAATTCTGACCCGCACGAATGGCGTAACGACTTGGGCGCTGTCTCAACGAGAGATCCGGTGAAATTTTAATACCTGTGAAGATGCAGGTTACCCGCGACAAGACGGAAAGACCCCATGGAGCTTTACTGCAGCTTGATATTGGATTTGGGTACGATCTGTACAGGATAGGTGGGAGCCTAAGAAGCATGAGCGCCAGCTTGTGTGGAGGCGACGTTGGGATACCACCCTGATCGTATCTAGGTTCTAACCTGGTACCGTGATCCGGTACGGGGACAGTGTCAGGCGGGCAGTTTGACTGGGGCGGTCGCCTCCTAAAGAGTAACGGAGGCGCCCCAAGGTTCCCTCAGAATGGTTGGAAATCATTCGAAGAGTGCAAAGGCAGAAGGGAGCTTGACTGCGAGACCTACAAGTCGAGCAGGGACGAAAGTCGGGCTTAGTGATCCGGTGGTACCGCATGGAAGGGCCATCGCTCAACGGATAAAAGCTACCCTGGGGATAACAGGCTTATCTCCCCCAAGAGTCCACATCGACGGGGAGGTTTGGCACCTCGATGTCGGCTCATCGCATCCTGGGGCTGAAGTAGGTCCCAAGGGTTGGGCTGTTCGCCCATTAAAGCGGTACGCGAGCTGGGTTCAGAACGTCGTGAGACAGTTCGGTCCCTATCTGTCGTGGGCGTAGGAAATTTGAGAGGAGCTGTCCTTAGTACGAGAGGACCGGGATGGACGTACCGCTGGTGCACCAGTTGTTCCGCCAGGAGCATGGCTGGGTAGCTACGTACGGACGGGATAAGCGCTGAAAGCATCTAAGCGTGAAGCCCCCCTCAAGATGAGATTTCCCAGTATGTAAGACCCCTTGAAGACGACGAGGTAGATAGGTTGGAGGTGGAAGTGCAGCAATGCATGGAGCTGACCAATACTAATCGGTCGAGGGCTTATCCTAAAAGCTTTCTGAAAGAAAGCTCGCTACGGAAGCATATGCTTTATTAAAACGCAAACGTTTCGTATCTAGTTTTCAGGTGATCAAACATCTGAATGATTTTGAAGCTGCAAGTCCTTTTAGAGGATGGATATTTTGCTGGTGAGTGATCTCCGAAGCAAAAGCAGCGCAAAAATCCTGTTTGGTGGCGATAGCGGAGGGGTTCCACGCGTACCCATCCCGAACACGACCGTTAAGCCCTCCAGCGCCGATGGTACTTGGACCGAAGGGTCCTGGGAGAGTAGGACGCTGCCAAGCGAAGGACCACTGTTGATGAACAATCGACGGTGGTTTTTTTATTTTATAGTGAAAGGTCCTATTTGCGATCTAAACTTCTGCCACGGGGCATGGGATTAGAAGAGCGCTATGCATGAAAGTCTTTGGGGCAAGCTTGTTTGGATCAAAATACGCTATAAGGCTTTTGTATAGACGTCCTTCAAATGCGTATGCCGCAAAAAGGGCAGCGGTTTAGGCCTCAGACCTTTAATTGTTGTTAAACTTTAGTAACATTTTTGTTACCGACACGCCAAAAGTTGTAAGTATAATATGGAGTGTACATGTCAGGAGGTGTATTGAAGGTTTTTAAGAGGAACGATCTTGGAAGAAGGAGGACATACATGCGCAGATCTTTTCGGCTGCATGCTCTTCTTTTGTTGGGTATCGTCATGCTGCTGCTTGCCGGGTGCGGAAAGTCTGAACCGACGTGGTCATCTTTCGAAGGTGCCGCCAATGAGAAAACCTTTCCCGTACCTAAGGAAGCGAATCGAACTGACCGAAATATAGGGAATACTAAAATAGATTATGTCCGTTATTCAATGAACGGTTTGAAGGAAAAGGACAGCTTTCCTGAAGCGTATTTGGAGAAAATAAAAGAGTGGGGTTGGCGCGAAAACACGGACGAATCGGAGGGAACCTCCAAGGTGTTTGAAAAGCAAAACCGGGTGGTTCATTTGACCATCCACGACGATTATTTTACGGTGACCGTTCTTGCGAAAGGCAAGGCGGCCGTAAAAAGCACCGACTCCACCAAACCATAAAAGACCAGCATCTTTAGGGATGCCGGTCTTTTTTCATTCAGCGGGAATCATCTGCATAAATGAATCATTGTTTGTAGTAAGAGATATCCTGGGCGTTAAATTTGATCATGCCGTCTTTGCTGAGGCGGGACAGGCGGGCATAGGCATAGAAACGCGGCAGCAACAGCCAGAAGTGCCAGAACAACAAAGAGACGACAAATGAAAGAGGCGACAGGAACAGAAATATGAGAAAGAGAACGAGCCCTATGCCTGTAATATACGTATAGACCTTGCGAAACAAACGGAAGCTGATATGCTGGTCCGTAACGTATCCGATCCAAGGCAGCCGCATGGAGAAACTCCACCGTTTATGGTAAGCAGGTCCGGCAAGGAGCAGTACCGAGCGCGAGATGACATAATGGATCCAGAAAACGAGCGGAGCTGCCAAGGCAAAATAAAACGGGCTTTTCCAGGAAATCATGACGGTCTCGGCAATGAGCGCGATATAAGGAAGAAGGAGATAACAGCGGACGAACATCCGCTTTACCGGAATCCTTTTGATTAACTTATAATGATAAAAGGTAGCGTTACTATGGTTCTCCTCAATCATAGGAAAATAGCGTTCCTCCCTCATGTCTTTATTTCATATATCGGCTGATGGAAAGCAATTCGTTAAGTTTTCTTGTACAAACACGCGTTTAGTCGCAGTTGCATAAGAATGGTTTAGGTCATTGGGGATATGAAACAACTATGAAAGGGTTTAAAATAATAGAAAATGAGCCATACTTCATAGTAATCAAAGGAACAAGGTGGGATGGATGATGGAAGACAATCATACCGAACACGTCTGTATTATTTGCGGCCAAGCAAAAGAGGAAGGGATCACCATTGTGTCCCAGTTCATTTGCGAGGATTGCGAAAGCGAAATGGTGCACACCGATGCTGGCGATGCAAAATATCATTTTTTCATTCATCAGATGAGACAGATCAGCATGCAGACACAAGCGTAAGGCAACCTTGGCAACATATTCGAAAATAGCCTCGATACCGTTGGATATATCGTGCACCGCAAAATTGCGGACGAAGGAAGGGTAGGCGTGAAGCCTGCCCTTTTTTTAATATCCTGAAAATAACCGGGGAATGACACCGGAAAAGGAAGGGCGTAGGGCAGCTCCTAGCAGCAACAGCCGCTCAGGATGGCAGGTGTTTTTACTGTGATGGCCTTCAAACAGCTTCTGCACACGCTAGCGGCGTCTTATGTTTCAATTCGCTGGATGGTTCAATATGCGGTAAAATAGGGTATAGATTGAAACCGGAAGGACCGAATTGAAATGGGCACAGAAAAGCTGGAAAAGGGAAAAGCGCCTTTATTCGAGGCGTTGCAACAATATAAAAACGGAAGGCAAGCCTCCTTCCACGTACCCGGCCACAAAAAAGGCCGAGCCTATGCCTCCTTTGGAGGGGCGGGCTTCCTGGATCAGGTCATGGAGGCGGATGTCACGGAAATTACAGGGACGGATGACCTTCATCATCCGGAAGGCGTTATCCGGGATGCGCAGCTGCTTGCGGCCGATTGTTTCGGGGCGGAGGAAAGTTATTTCCTTGTCGGCGGCAGCACGTCCGGCAACTTGGCCATGATTCTGACCGTTTGCTCGCATCCGGGGGATCTGTTGCTGGTTCAACGCAATGTACATAAGTCGGTATTAAACGGCCTGATGCTGGCCGGAGCCAAAGCGGTGTTTCTCGAGCCGCAGGTGGACGAGTCCAGCGGGCTGGCTACGGCGCCGTCAGCCGAGACGGTCGCCGCCGCGTTAGCCGCCTATCCGGAGGCCAAAGGCGTGCTTGTCACCATGCCCAACTATTACGGCATGGGAACAGATTTGGCGCCGCTCGCCGGGGCCTGCCACCGGCACGACGTGCCTCTGCTCGTGGACGAGGCGCACGGCGCCCATTACGGGCAGCATCCCCGGCTGCCCCGAAGCGCACTGGCCAGCGGCGCGGACGCCGTCGTCCAATCGACGCACAAGATGCTGGCCGCGCTCACCATGGGAGCCATGCTGCACGTCCAAGGTCCGCGGGTGAACCGCGGACTGCTCCGCCAGCGGCTCGCCATGGTGCAAAGCTCGAGCCCATCGTACCCGGTGATGGGCTCTCTCGACCTGGCGCGGCGCCAGCTGCACGTGCAGGGCGCCGCGGCTTTCACGGCGGGGCTTGCCGCCGTGGAAAGCCTGAAGCGCGGCCTCCAAGAGCTGCCGCGCTTCGGGCTGCTGCAGCCGCGGGCGCAGCAGCAACAAGATGCCGCCGGCGCAGCATCGGCGGCCTATGCCACGCAGGACCCGTTCAAGGTGGTCATATATGACCGCACCGGGGTCCTGAGCGGCTACGAGCTGCAGCACCGGCTTGAAGCCTGGGGCTGCATTCCCGAGATGAGCGATGACCGGTACGTGGTCCTGCTCTATAGTTTGGGGTCGACGGAGGAGGACACCCGTCACCTTTTGAAGGCCCTTTCGCATATATCTGTAGAGAAGGCGGACGCCCAGCCGCTGCATTTTTCGTCAGGCGCCCCGGTACAGCATGCTTCGCTGCCGGTCGACAGCCGGGAAGAGAACGTTCATGTCGAATTTTCCACGTGGAACATTTTTGACCAAGCGGCTTTTTCCGAGCCGATCGCTTTCAGCCTGATCCCGGTGGAACCTGATGAGACGGAAGCCATTCCGCTCGATGCGTGCGCAGGCAGAGTGGCGGCGGAGATGGTGATCCCGTACCCGCCGGGGATTCCGATTCTGTATCCGGGCGAACGGATCACCGAATCGGTGGCGCTGAAATTGAAAAGGCTTGCCCATTCCGGCGCTAAATGCCAGGGCGTGCGGGATCCGAAGTTGGGAACGATCCTTGTCCGCAAGCGTGGAAGCCATGCGGAAAGCGGAAAATGAATGCCGTATCCTTGCAAAGGAACCAAAGGCCAAACGTGGGCAGTTGCCGGCATATGGGGACTGTCCGTTCCAGGCGATGTTTCCGGATGCGGCGCATGTACCGACCTGACGGCTAAAAGGATGCACCAACACCAAGAGCAGGAATCAACGCGGCGTTGGCGCATCGAACCGTGGCAATTGACGCAACCTAAAAATAGCAAAAGAGCAGGAGAATGTTGAATGAGCAAAAGCAAGGGAATATTCGTTACGCTGGAAGGAGGAGAGGGTTCCGGAAAAACGACGGTGATCGCCAAGCTGAAGGATTATCTGGAAAAACGCTCCGTACCTTATATCGTGACGCGCGAGCCGGGCGGCATCGAAATTGCCGAGAAAATACGCGAAATCATTTTGAACCCGAGCCATACGGCAATGGACTCCCGCACGGAGGCTTTGCTGTATGCGGCATCGCGCAGCCAGCATTTGGCGGAAAAGGTCGAGCCGGCCTTGGCGGAAGGCAAGCTGGTGCTTTGCGACCGCTTCGTGGACAGCAGCCTTGTCTATCAGGGATATGCCCGCGGAATCGGGATGGATGAAGTATGGGCCATCAATCAATTTGCCATCCATGACCGGATGCCGCAGCTTACGTTCTACTTGGACATCGAACCGGAAGCCGGATTGGCGCGGATTGCCGCCAGCCGGGACCGGGAAGTGAATCGCCTCGATTTGGAGGACTTATCGTTCCATCATAAAGTACGGGAAGGATACTTGCAGCTTGCCGAACGTTTTCAGGACAGAATCGTCGTGATCGATGCTTCGCAAACCGTGGAAAATGTCGAACAAGAGATAATCCGTAGCTTGGAAGAGCGGATTTTAAAGGATTTTTGAGGAGCTTTGTCAAATAAGTAAGTATGGCTCATTGCAGGCCAAAATTCAAAGAGGAGGGAATGCAGGATGAAACTGATCGTTGCGATTGTACAGGATAAAGACAGCAACCGTTTGTCGGCGGGGTTGGTGAAGGCGAATTTTCGGGCGACAAAACTGGCAAGCACCGGCGGATTTCTTCGGGCGGGAAACACCACATTTATGATCGGGGTGGACGACAGTCAGGTCGAGGCCGTCATGAACGTCATCCGCAGCAGTTGTAAAGTCAGGGAACAGCTTGTAACCCCGGTTACGCCGATGAGCGGCACGACAGATTCTTATTTGCCTCTCCCCGTTGAAGTTCAAGTGGGCGGAGCCACCGTATTCGTGCTCCCGGTAGACCGGTTTGAACATTTCTAAAATGAGGAAGTTCCCGAAAATCGAAAGAGCCGCCTCGTAAACGACGATAGTTGGACGAGATGCAAGTTGCTTTCTATATTGTACCCGGGACAAAGGCATTGCCATCTGCAAAGCCTGTCAAACCTCAAAGGCGATGCTGCAAATCGGGCCACGATATGGGGCTGCTGATGATTCGCGCTTAGTACAGCGCCGATAGATTCATCCTGTCAGTCCCTTCAGCGGCCATCCATGTTGCAGCATGCCGAACCATCTCATGGATGCGAACGCAAATCGCTTCAGTATAAGGCATATTGTTTAGCCTGGTTATTATTTTTGGCAGCCAAAGGCAGGAGATATACGTGAAAATCAACCCGGGGTTTAGGCCCATTAAAAGCGAACTTCCGGTAACGGACGGCTTAACCAAACCCGTTCAGCAAAAATCCTTCCTGGACGTCATGCAGCAGCAGAAGGAAACGGCCTCGCAGGAGGAACTCGGCCGCCGGTTCAAGGAGATCCAGATGCAAGGAGAACGCCTTGCCCGTTCCATGACCATCCGCGAGCTTAAAGCATACCGTCTGCTGGTGAAACGATTTTTGGAGGACACGGTAAGACGCGGCGTTACCATGAAGGAAGCGCGGGGCTGGGACCGTCGCGGACGGGGAAAACGTTATAAATTAATCGATGAGATTGATGCGGCATTACTCGAAATGGCCGATGAAATGTTGGAAAGCGAGCAAGGAAAAATCGAGCTGCTGCAGCGGATCGGCGAAATCCGCGGGATGCTGATCAATCTCGTTTTTTGAAGAAATAGGAATGAACAACTTCGCCCTGTCATGATAAACTAGAGATAGTACCGATCATCATGAAGACAGATTTAAAGGGGAGATTCTGCAAAATCCCGGACGGGTTTCGGAGCTGCTGCCGGTTATGAAGAAGCCTGAAACGATAGGCGCTGCCGACGGCTTGCCGAAATGGGTCTGCGGTTTTGCAAAATCATTTTAGGAAGAGAGGAACTATGTCTTTTCAGGATATTATGGGACAGGATGCGGCGAAGAAGCTGCTGCAAAATGCGCTTCGCAGCGATTCCGTCAGCCATGCTTACATTTTCAGCGGGCCGGCCGGCTGCGGGCAGATGAAGACGGCAACCGCGTTTGCGCAGGCGCTGTTCTGTACCGAACGCGTGGATGATGCCTGCGGGCAATGCTTGGAATGCCGCAAGGTCCAGCACGGCAACCATCCCGATCTGCATCTTCTCGCTCCCGAAGGTTCGTCCATCAAAATAGACCAGATCCGCGAATTGCAGCGGGTCTTTTCCTATCGTTCGGAATCGGAGAATCCGAAGGTGTATATCATAGACCATGCGGATGCGATGACGGTGCAGGCCGCCAACAGCCTGCTTAAATTTTTGGAGGAGCCCCCGGTTCCGGCCGTGGCCGTCCTGATTACCGAAAATGGACAAGCCCTGCTGCCGACGATTCAATCGCGGGCCCAGACGATTCCCTTTTTTCCGCTGAATCCCGGAATGATGCTGCAGCAGCTGGTCGACGAAGGATACCCGGCGGCGCTTGCGCGCTGTGCGGTGCATTTATCCTCCGGACTGGACGGATGCCGCGAAATGATCGAGCAGAATTGGTTTGCAGAAATTAGAAACGTAGTGTTACAATTAGGGAAGGAAGCCCTCGGACGAGGCAGCTCCGCTCTGGTGACCGCAGGGCAGAAGGTGTTTAAGGCCGGGCTCTCCGATCATCTGGATTTACTGTTAAGCTTGTTTCATTTGTGGTTCAAAGATATGCTTCACGTCCAGTACGGAAGGCACGAAAGTATCGTTTTTATAGATCAGCTGGAGTTCTTGTCCACGCATGCATCATCCCGCAGCACAGCACAATGGGTCTCCTATATGGATTTGGCCGCAGAGTGCCGGAAAAAATTGCGCTACAATGTGAATGGCCAACTTTGTATTGAACAATTTTTGATCGGTTTGGAAGGATAGCTTCATGGCCAGCCAATTTTTTCTCTGGCATACAAGGGGGTTAGTTTTTGTACAGTGTAGTGGGCGTCCGTTTTAAGAAAGCGGGCAAAATTTATTACTTCGATCCGCTTGATTTTCCGATTGAAAAGGATCATAGCGTTATCGTTGAGACGGCGCGCGGCATCGAGTATGGTAAAGTTGTGGTCGGCAAAAAAGAGGTGCAGGAAGCCGACGTGGTCCTGCCGCTCAAAAAGGTGATACGCATCGCCGGCGAAGCCGACGCACGCGTTGTGGAAGAGAACAAGCAGGCCGCGAAAGAAGCTTTTACGACCTGTTTAAATAAAATCCGCGATCATGGGCTCAAAATGAAGCTGGTGGACGTGGAATTTACGTTTGACCGTAACAAAATCATTTTTTATTTTACGGCTGAGGGAAGAGTGGATTTCCGGGAGCTTGTCAAAGATTTGGCCGGGATTTTCCGGACGCGGATCGAGCTCAGGCAAATCGGGGTCCGGGACGAAGCGAAGATGCTGGGCGGAATCGGCCCATGCGGTCGCATCCTTTGCTGCTCCTCGTGGCTCGGCGACTTTGAGCCGGTATCCATCAAAATGGCCAAGGACCAAAGCTTATCGCTGAATCCGACCAAAATTTCCGGTTTATGCGGAAGACTTATGTGCTGTTTGAAATATGAGCATGATAATTATGAAAGTGTGAAGGAAGAACTGCCATCGGTAGGCAAAATCGTCATCACGTCTTTGGGCGAAGGCAAGGTGGTTGGCATCAACGCCGAAAACCGTTCCGTTCATGTCCAGCTGTTTGACATCGGCAAGGTGAAGGAACTGCAAATGGATGACGTTGTCATTAAGTAGACCATAGGGTTACTTTCGGGGTGGAGACTTGGAAAAGAAAAGTATTTTTGCACACATTCAAGAAATGGAAACACAAATGGGACAGATCCACAGTGATCTGGGTGAAATGAAGCTGATTATGAAAGAACTGCTGGAGGAGAACCACCGACTGACGTTGGAAAACGAACACCTCCGCAAGATATTGAAGGAAGCTGTGCCCGCTGAAGAGGGAGCTCCTTTGCCGCAGCCTCATGTCCCGATCAAACCCGAGCATCCCAGCGATGTCGTGGGCGAAGGGTATGACAATTTGGCACGGCTTTATCATGAAGGCTTTCACATTTGCAACGTGTATTATGGACATTTGCGCACGGAAGGCGACTGCCTTTTCTGTCTGTCTTTTTTGAATAAATGAAGCCGTAGGAGCGATTCCTACGGTTTTTTTTCAAGAAATAAAGCATTTATAATGAAACGGGTCCGTAAGTGTAAACTTTGACGGATAGAGAACAATAGATAAAGGAAAATGGAACCGATGAATATGGACAAAAGTCTTTTGGAGCCGTCGGAACGCATCGACGATCTGTTGACGCATGATCTGCACATCATTCAAAGCGACGAGGTATTCAGCTTTTCGATGGATGCCGTTTTGCTGGCCCGGTTTGCCGGCATACCGCCAAGAGGAAAAATTTTGGACCTCTGCACGGGGAACGGGGTCATACCGCTGCTGCTGAGCACGCGCACCAAAGCGCACATCGAAGGGATCGAGATTCAGCCTAGGCTTGCCGGTATGGCCAAACGCAGCGTGGCGATGAACGGGATGGAAGACCGGATCGTCATTCGGGAGGGAGATTTAAGGGAGCTTTATAAGGAGACGGGACATCAGGCTTATGATGCCATTACCGTCAATCCGCCTTACATGCCGCTGAACGGAAGCGACATCAAACTCAACCCGCATCAGGCGATTGCCCGCCATGAAATCAGCTGCACGCTGGAGGAGGTCATCCAAGCCTGCTTCAGATTGGTCAAGCCGGGAGGAAAGGTAAGCATGGTTCATAAACCGTCGCGTCTCGGCGATATCATCGCTTTGATGCGAAAACATAGGCTGGAGCCGAAACGGATGCGTTTCGTTCATCCCCGTGCCCATCTGGAGGCCAACATGGTGTTGATCGAATGCATACGGGAGGGGAAACCGGAGGTAAGGCTGCTTCCGCCGCTGATCGTTTATGACGAGCAAAACCGATATTGTCCGGAAATCATGGAAATTTACTACGGTTCCAAAGAGGGAGAAGCATGAGTCTGACACGACAAAGCAGTTTTCAAAACCGGTCCGGAGACGGCAAAGGGGCTCTGTATCTTGTCGCTACGCCGATCGGGAATTTGGAGGATATGACGTTTCGGGCCATACGGACGTTAAAGGAATGCGACATCATCGCGGCAGAGGATACGCGCCAGACGCGAAAACTGCTGACGCATTTCGAGATTAGCCCGCAAATGCTGTTCAGCTACCATGAGCATAACAAGGGGGCAAGCGGACCGGAATTAATACGCTATATAATAGAAGGAAAAAATTTGGCGCTTGTCAGCGACGCCGGTCTGCCGGCGATTTCCGACCCCGGGGCTGATCTCGTCAAGCTGGCGGTCGAGGAAGGGATCAGCGTCATACCGATTCCGGGAGCCAATGCGGCGCTGTCGTCTTTGATCGCATCCGGCCTTCCGACCGACCGTTTTACCTTTATCGGGTTCCTTCCCCGGGAACGCAAAGATGTGGAGGAGACGCTTCAATCTTTTCAGTCGGCCCAGGGGACGCTGCTGTTTTACGAATCGCCGCACCGGGTCATCAAAACGTTGACCGCGATCCAAAGCGTGCTTGGAAACCGAAAAGTCGTATTGGCGCGGGAACTGACGAAACGTTACGAGGAATTTGTGCGCGGGGACGTCCAGGAATGTCTCGACTATCTTCAGGAGCATCCGCCGCAGGGCGAATATTGCGTGGTCGTGGAAGGCACGAGCCCGGAAGAGGAGCAGGAGCGGCTGGCCGCATGGTGGCAGAACCTGACGATCGAGGAGCATGTGGCGCACTACGAGGCACAAGGAATTCCGCGCAAAGAGGCCATGAAAAAAACCGCGGTCGACCGCGGCGTCTCCAAGCGCGATATTTATAACGCATTGATTTGAGCCTGCTGCAGATGCCCAATGCCTTGGCTGCCGAAACCAAGCCCGCTTGCGGGAAGCGTGCCTTAAGGCCCATAACCTGCGGCGGGCAACGCAGCCGGCGGGACAAAAAAATGTCTCCAAAGGCCGGGTTCTTAGCCTAGGAGACACCAAGGAGATATGAAAAAGGTTAGAATTAACAAATAGAATAATACTATTATATACTAAAAAACTTAATTTGTCACAGGTGTTGGGATTTCCGAGATGCAATCGTGGCAAACAATTTTTCCTTTGAAGTAAGTCACGTTCTCGGCATTGCCGCAAAAGATGCAAGCAGGCTCATATTTCTTGAGCATAATGCGTTCTCCGTCCACGTAAATTTCCAATGCGTCTTTTTCCCCGATGCCCAGTGTGCGGCGCAATTCAATCGGAATAACGACCCGGCCCAGTTCATCTACTTTTCTTACAATACCAGTTGATTTCATCATAACTGATCATTGCTCCTCTCGCCATAGTTTTATAGTGCCATAATTCGACAACGTTCTCTCTTTTATGATATCAATAATACCAACGATTCCCAAAAAAGTCAACCTGCAAATTCGTCGCCAAAATGAGAACAGATTGCATGGCACCTGGGATATCACTCATACCAGGATTCTTTTCCCATTATATATCCTTGGTAGGATAATGTCGATTTGGAAATCAATTTTTCTACCCGAAACGACACTATTCGACACGGATTGTCGAAAAAAGTTCAAAAATAGTTTAATTTTAAGCTTTTAAAAAGGAGATGAGTCGCATGCATACCTTAAATGAAGAAAAAGTGTTCAAGGACCCCGTACATAATTACATTCATGTCCAACACTCCACCATCTGGCGGCTGATTAACACGGCGGAGTTCCAGAGGCTGCGGCGGATCCGCCAACTAGGCACCTCGTATTTGACGTTCCACGGGGCGGAGCACAGCCGGTTCTCCCACTCGCTTGGCGTGTATGAAATTACGCGCCGCATCATATCCCAATTCGAGCGAAGCGGCTACGCGGATTGGCCGAACAGCGAGAAACTGTTAACCCTCTGCGCCGCCTTGCTGCATGACCTGGGGCACGGCCCTTTTTCCCACTCGATCGAAGAGGCGTTCCGGATGGACCATGAGGATTGGACCCGCCGCATTATTCTCGGGGATACCGAAGTAAACGCGATTTTGACCGAGGTGGCCGAAGACTTTCCCGCCAAGGTCGCATCGGTAATCGCCAAGGATTACGAGCATCCGATCGTGGTCAATCTGGTGTCGAGTCCGCTGGACGCCGACCGGATGGACTATTTGCTGCGGGATGCTTATTACACGGGCGTCAATTACGGAACGATCGACATCGACCGGATCCTGCGCATGCTTCGTCCGTACCAGGGAAGAATCGTCGTGAAGGAATCGGGGATGCATGCGGTGGAAGATTACCTGATGTCCCGGTACCAGATGTATTGGCAGGTTTATTTCCATCCGGTGACGCGCAGTTCGGAAATCATTTTGCGGCAGATCTTCCGGCGCGCGAAGGAGCTATACCGGGATAACTACGTTTTTGGCTTCATGATTGAGCCGCTTCCGGGGCTTTTCGAAGACCGGCTGACCGTGCAGGATTATTTGAAACTCGATGAAGCGCTGATCCAAACCGTGTTTTCGCAATGGACGAACGAAAAAGACGCCGTGCTGAGCGAGCTTTGCAGCCGTTTTATGCATCGCAGGCTGTATAAATATGTGGAAGTGGAATCGGTGGATCTGGAAATGATCGAAGAGATCCGCCGCGATTTTGAGCGGGTCGGCCTGAATCCCGAATACGATCTCGAGATTGATTTTCCGACGGATCTTCCGTACGATGTATTTCGGCCGGGAGACGGATCCAGCCAAAAGCAGATTCTGCTGCTTGACCGGGACGAACGCCTGCGGGAAATATCGGAGGTGTCGGATATTGTCCGCTCCATCAGCGGCATACATCGCGGGAAATATCACTTATATTATCCGGGGGCGAAAATGAAAGACGTTATTTCTTCCCTATCCGACCCGGTTTCCCGCATTTTCAAGCGATAACGACAGCATGATTCACGGATTTGCCCCATATTAATCTATGCTTTATGACACGAAGGGAGTTCCAGACATGAATTTATTCGACACGCATACGCATTTGGACGCGCCGCAGTTCGACGAGGACCGCGAAGAGACCATTCGCCGCGCCGTGGAAAACGGCGTCAGCCGGATGATCAACGTCGGTTTTAACCGCGAAACGATTCCGTCCACGATGAAGCTTGCGGAAACGCATGATTTTATATACGCCGCCGTCGGCTGGCATCCTCAGGATGCGATCACGATGAAGGAAGGGGATCTCGAATGGATTGCATCTTTATGCAGCCATGAAAAAGTCGTGGCCATCGGCGAAATCGGGCTCGATTATTATTGGGATACCTCCCCGAAAGACGTGCAGCACCGGGTTTTGCGCCAGCAAATCGGGTTGGCCCGGGAGCTCGGCATGCCGATCGTGATCCATAACCGGGATGCGCACGAGGATATCGTGAAAATCCTGCGGGAGGAAAAGGCCAGCGAGGTCGGAGGCGTCATGCACTCCTACTCCGGCAGCTGGGAAACGGCCAAGTTATGCCTGAACATGGGGTTCCATCTATCCTTCGGAGGACCGATCACGTTCAAAAACGCCAGACAGCCCAAGGAAGTGCTTGCGCAGGTTCCGATGGACCGGCTGCTGATCGAAACCGACTCTCCGTACCTGACGCCGCACCCATTCCGGGGGAAGCGAAATGAGTCTGCCAACGTTCGTTTGGTAGCCGAGGCAGCTGCCCAGATTAAGGGGGTCGAGGTGGAGGAAATTGCCCGAATCACCACCCAAAATGCACTGGAACGATTTGGAATTAAGTGAAAACGGGAGAAAAACAGCTGAAAAAACGAGCATGAACGAAGCATTAAAGAATTTTAACCAAAAAAACCATGAATATTACAAATTTTTAACCATATATTCAAATAAACGTTGTTGATTCCCGCTTTACAACATGCATCAAAACAGGATATCATCTTTTCAGTGAACTTGGGCTGCTGTAAGCCGCTTCCTTTTTCGGCATCGCGGCAGCCTCCGTGAACCAATCTCGCTGAGTCTTTCGGTCTCGAAAGAGCGGGGGAACCAATACATAGAGCGCGGCGGTCCCTTTTATACCGACCCGGGCTCGGGATGTATTTGATTTCTTTTCAGGGTCTCAGGGGTGAATTCGGCGCGGTCCGCCATGAGCGGGCTGGCGTTGATCGGGCGGCTCTCTTTCGCCCAAACCCGACAGCTAACCCCGTAAGCGACATAAAGAGAGGGTTTCGTGCATTTACTTTTCCGTCATTCTGACATCCAGGGAAGCCACGAAGGAGACCTCATAAGCTCTTAGCTGGCTTCTTTTGTTTTTGAATAATGGAGAAGGCGTCGTCATACTGTTGTAAAACGGGAGGCGACAAATCATGAAAAAAAGATAGGTTCATGGTGCAAGAACGCATGCTCCTTATGTGTTCTTGTAAAAAATCGAGTATAGCCCGCGTCAAATCATTCATGCGTAACTCTAATGGCGAGGCTATGAAGGAGGATCGAGAAGGTGGGCATTTTCCATCAAGAAGAGACCCATGATTCAAAAATCTCCAGCATGTCTTACGCATTGCGATGGAAGCATGAGAATTTGCGCCAAATCTCTACTGCAGCTATCGTTACGATCGCGGTCACCATCATGATTTTGCTGCTGGTCAACTCATCCACGCGCAAACAGGTGTACCTGGTGGTAGACGGTCAGGTCAAAAAGATTCAGACTCACAAATCCGTTTTACAAGAAATGCTGGATGAGCAGGCAATCAGCCTCAAACCGGAAGATCAAGTCTCCATGCCGCTGAGCGGATCGCTCCAGAATGGTGACAAAGTGGTGATCGACCGCGCCGCTCCCGTTCAATTGACGGTGGACGGGGCAACGAAAAAGTTGTATACCACCAAAGACACGGTTGGCGACGTATTGAAGGAGTTCGGCGTATCGCTCAAAGAACACGATAAAGTCACTCCGGCTCTGACCGAGCGGGTGACGGGCCAAACGGATATCCGTATCGTGCGCGTCAACAAGCAAGTCGTGGACCGCCATGAAAGTTTGCCTTTCCGCGTCATCAAGACGGCCGATCCCAGCCTGACGGTCGGCGACAACCGCGTCATTCAGCAGGGAAAGCCCGGCGTGATGGTGCAGCACATCGAAAAGGTATATCATGACGGCCAAATGGTATCCATGCGCATGGTGGGCAAGGAAGTGCAGGCAAAAACGCTGGATAAAATCATCGCCGTGGGCACGAAGAAAAAACCGGCTCCGCCTGTCGTCGTTCAAACAGCGGCCGTTAAATCTTCTTCCACCGCCCAAACTTCATCAGCCGCCAAAACGAAAAAAACCGTAAGCAGCAATAACCGCGTAAGCAAAGCCGGTGTTGATTTCTCATATAAAAAAATGATTCATGTCTCGATGACGGCTTATTCTGCCGGCGAACCCGGAATCGGTACCCGTACCGCTACGGGAACGCGGGTCACGGAAGGCCGCACCATCGCCGTGGATCCGAACGTGATTCCGCTCGGCTGGTGGGTGTACATCGAAGGCATCGGCTTCCGCCGTGCCGAAGACACGGGCGGCGCCATTAAGGGCAATAAGATCGACCTCTACTATGACTCCGTGAAGCGCGCCAACAACTTCGGCCGCAAATCCGGGATGAAAGTATACGTCATCGGCCCCGTGAAGCCGCAATTGAATTAATTTCGTTTTACAATGTCATTCTAATGTTATAGTATTATGATCATGAAAATGTCATGCTAAAGAAGAGGAGCATTCCTCTTCTTTTTGTTGTTTGGATGTCCGAAAACTTACGACGCATGAACGGACGAGCTTTAGGAAAGGGAGAAGCAGGTCATGATCAAGGAAGTCATAGTCGTGGAAGGACGGGACGATACCGTGGCCGTGAAGCGGGCGGTGGAAGCCGACACGATCGAAACCGGCGGTTCGGCGATCAACGGCCGCGTACTGAAGCGGATTGCCTTGGCCCAGGAACGCCGGGGAGTCATTGTGTTGACGGACCCGGACCATGCCGGGGAGCGGATTCGAAAAATTATCGCGAGCAAGGTTCCCGGCTGCAAGCATGCCTTTATTCCGGAGTCGGAAGCGACGCGGAAAGGGGACATCGGCGTGGAGAACGCTTCGCCGGAAGCGATCCGCAAGGCCCTCTCCCGCGTGCATACGACCTACGAAGGCGCGGAAAGCCTGATCGATATGGAGGATCTGATGGCCGCAGGGCTTCTGGTGCACCCGGACGCGGCCCGCAGACGCATGGTGATGGGAAACCTGCTGGGCATAGGGTATTGCAACGGCAAGCAGTTCCATAAGCGTCTGGCCGTTTTTCAGATTACGCGCGAGGAGTTCGCGGAGGCGTTAGCCCAATTGGAACAGGAAGGGGAAGGTTGAGATATGCAGCGAATGGACGATATCGCCTCGCCAAGACGGACGAAGGAAATCATCCAGCGTCACGGTTTTTCGTTTAAAAAAAGCCTGGGGCAAAATTTTCTGATCGATCAAAATATTTTAGGCAAAATCGTGGAGGCGGCGGGACTGGATGCCTCCAAGGGAGCTTTGGAGATCGGGCCGGGGATCGGAGCCCTTACCGAAAAGCTGGCCCGGGAAGCGGGCGCCGTCACGGCCGTCGAAATCGACCAGCGGCTTATTCCGATTCTCCAGGAGGTATTGGAACCGTATCCGCATGTGCGCATTCATCATGGCGACGTGCTGAAGACGGATCTTGGCGCCCTCTTTAAGGAGGATTTCGCGAATGTCTCCAAAGTCAGCGTCGTTGCCAATTTGCCTTATTACGTGACGACCCCGATTTTGATGAAACTGCTTGAAGAGCGGCTGCCGCTGGAGAACATCGTGGTCATGATCCAAAAAGAGGTGGCCGAACGCATGGCTGCTTCGCCCGGCACGAAGGACTACGGCAGTCTGAGCATCGCCGTGCAGTATTACAGCGAGCCTGAACTGGTCTGCATCGTACCGAAAACGGTATTCATTCCGCAGCCGAACGTCGAGTCGGCCGTCATTCGCCTCAAGGTGCGCGAGCAGCCTCCGGTCGAGGTGGACGACGAAAATTTCTTTTTTCAGGTGGTACACGCTTCGTTTGCCCAACGCCGAAAAACGATCGCCAACAATCTCAAGACGAGATTTTTTCCCAAAGAGGGCCGGGAGCGGCTCGAGGAGCTGCTTCACGCTGCAGGGATCGAACCTTCCCGCCGCGGCGAAACCCTCAGCTTGCAGGAGTATGCGACGCTTTGCAACGTCTTGCTCCGGGCCGGCGTACGGGGATGAAGACGTTTCGTTGACCGCATCAAGGTTGGCGCGCGCAGGGCGCCTTGTCCCATGCTTATTTTGGCAAAAGGGAAGAACCATTGGGGAGATTCGCCCATACCATGGGGTAGGGGTGATGTTGTGATGAATGTAGGAGACCTGGTCGTCCGCAAATCTTATGGCGGTGATGTCGCTTTCCGCGTGGAAGATCTGCGGAGCAATTTGGCTGTGATCAAGGGGACCGAGTTTCGGCTGTTGGCTGATTCGCCCCTCGATGACCTCGTTCGGGTGCCATATGCGCCGTTCAATGAAAAAACGCAGAAGGCCCATATCCGTGCCAACGAGTCGCTAAGCAGGCTGCAGCGCCACCGGGAGGAGCTGACCGAACGCACGCAAGCGAATCTCGGCGGGGAATGGCCGATGGCGGAACAGCCTTCTTATTTTGAAGTTCCGGGTAAAGTCCTCCATCTCGATGGAGATATCAATTACTTAAAAAAGAGCCTGAATCTTTACCAGCAGCTTCGCGTGCCCGTCGAGGGACATTACGTTAACGAGGCGGGCATGGCGGATGCGCTCTATCGCCTGCTGCCGCGGGTGCGGCCGGATATCGTGGTCATTACGGGGCATGACGGAGTGTTGAAGCACCGGCCGAACAATGATCTCTATAACCTGAACAGCTACAAAAATTCCCAAAATTTCGTTTCGGCCATTCAGGTTGCCCGTCAATACGAACGGCATTACGATACGCTGACGATCATTGCCGGTGCCTGCCAGTCGCATTTTGAGGCGCTGCTGCAAGCGGGAGCGAATTTCGCCAGCTCGCCGGGGCGCATACTCATCCATGCGCTGGATCCCGTTTACGTGGCCGCCAAGGCCTCCTTTACGTCGGTGAGGGAAACCATCAACATGATGGATGTGCTTCATAATACGATCAGCGGGGCGCAGGGCGTGGGGGGCATCGAAACGCGCGGAAGCTACCGCATCGGACTGCCGCGCCTGAATGACCTTTCCCAGCTGAAGGTCACGCCTTCGGTGATGTAAACCCGTTTTTCTAAACAAGAGCATCATGGGATGAGCAGCCGAAAAACCTTAATCGCGATACATGGATTAAGGTTTTTTTGTCGTTAACGGCGTGTATGCGGAAATCCTGCAAAATCCCGCAAAAAAACCGATTGACAAATTAAATTTGATGCTGATATAATTTAAATTTTATTTGACAAAAACTTCTTCCTGCGTTATAATGGACAAGGAAAGAGGTGGTCGTCGACAATGGCTAAAAATGCGCTGTTGGAAATCAAACGAAATCTCGAGGCTCATGTAGGTCAGAAAATATCGCTCCGGGCTAACGGTGGACGTCGTAAGACGATCGAACGTACGGGCGTGCTCGAGGAAACGTACCCTTCTGTTTTTATCGTCAAGCTGGATCAAGAACAGCAAACCTTTAAACGTGTTTCATACAGCTATGCAGATATTCTTACTGAATCCGTGGAAGTCACCATTTGCGAAGAGCAGGCGAAGGACGCGGACTAAGCAGGATCAGGCGTAACTTTTTTATTTGGAAGCAGCTTTCCCGTGCGGAAGGCTGTTTTTTGTTGTCAGCGGATTTTTCGAATGGGGCCGGGTCGGGCGAGAAATAATACAAAAGGAATTCCTTTTACCGCATAACGAAGGACCGTCCCGAAGATGGCTTAAACGGGGCCGGTTCCGGGATTGACAAGGAGGACTGCAAATGAGCCGCAGACGCCGCAGCGTGATGTCGGAGGAACTGAAGACGGAGCTTGCCAAGGATTTGGGGTTTTACGAAACGGTTCAGCAGGAGGGTTGGGGCGGCATTAAAGCCAAGGACGCCGGCAACATGGTGAAACGCGCCATCCAGCTCGCCGAAGAGGCTGCAGCCCGCAAATCGTAAGGTTCAAAACATGTCAGACGGAGATCTCCATGGCATCGCATGGGAATCTCCGTTTTTCTATAGGCCGCGGAAGGTTCGAAATGACTTGCTTGGTACAGTTTGTTATAATGATTTGAAGCTGATAGCGAGGGAAACTTAAGGGTGGGTGAACGCCTTGAAAATTTACGAAAAAGCACCGGCCAAAATCAATTTGATGCTGGATGTATTACATAAAAGGCCGGACGGCTTCCACGAGGTCGAAATGGTCATGACGATGGTCGATTTGGCGGACAGGCTGGAAATGTCGGAGCTGCCGCGCGACACCATCATTATTACGAGCCAGGCGGGGTATATCCCGCTTGACGAGAAAAACTTGGCCTTCCAGGCCGCAAGACTGATCAAAGACCGGTACGACGTCCGCAGCGGCGTCCATATCCACTTGGACAAAAAAATCCCGGTAGCCGCGGGTTTGGCGGGGGGCAGCAGCGACGCGGCCGCGGCGCTGAGGGGATTGAACCGGCTGTGGAATTTGAACATACCCATGCAAGAGCTACAGGAGCTGGGAGCCGAGCTGGGGTCGGATGTTCCCTTTTGCGTGACGGGGGGCACGGCGCTTGCGACCGGGCGTGGGGAGAAGCTCGCCAAGGTGGACAATCCGCTAAGCTGCTGGGTTATTTTGGCCAAGCCTCCCATCAATGTGTCGACGGCGGAGGTCTACGGCAAATTCAGGGCGGCAGAGGTAAAGCGTCATCCGTCCGCCGAGCAGATGGTCAAAGCGATCGAAGCCGGCGATTTCGGAGCCGTATGCGAACGTCTCGGCAACGTGCTTGAGGATGTGACGCTGAAGCTTCACCCGCAGGTGGCCCAGCTGAAGGAAGCCATGCTGAGACTCGGGGCCGACGGAGCGCTCATGTCGGGAAGCGGCCCGACCGTATTCGGGCTTGTTTATAAAGAATCGAAGGTCGCGCGGATTTATAACGGACTTCGCGGGTTTTGCCGGGAAGTGTACGCGGTGCGGCTATTGACCTGATGATCCTGCCGGGCGCATAAAAAGCAAGCCGGGCCGGAAATGTTTGCGGGGCAGGATCTTCTTGTACAAACACGTACAAAAATGCTATATTTATACTGTATTATTCGGATTTTACACATAGGGAAATCGAATTTGAAGATGGCTTGACCGAAAGCAGCTAGTTTGGCCGGCCATCGTTGATGAATAAAGTGATAGCGAGGAGTTTTCGTGAAAAAATTAAAGCGAAGCGCGCGTCTGGTCGAGATGACCCAATATTTGCTGTCCAGACCTCATACTTTGATCCCGCTCACCACGTTCGCCGAACGGTACGGGGCCGCCAAATCCTCGATCAGCGAAGACCTGGTGATCATCAAGGAGGTATTCGAGGACGAGGGCATGGGAGAACTGCTGACGCTGGCCGGAGCGGCCGGAGGCGTGAAGTTCATTCCGAAGATGCCGAAGAGTCAGGCGTTGGCCTTTGCGGAGGAGCTTTGCAGCCAGCTGCAGCAAAAAGACCGCATCCTCCCCGGCGGATACCTGTATATGTCCGATTTGCTCGGAGAGCCGTCCTTGATGAACGAAGCGGGGAAAATATTTGCCACCGCCTTTGCCGATCAGGAGATCGACGTGGTGATGACGGTGGAGACCAAAGGGATCCCGCTGGCTTATGCGACCGGTGCCCAGCTGAATTTGCCCGTAGTCCTGGTCCGGAGGGACCACCAGGTGACGGAAGGTTCGGCGGTGAGCATCAACTACGTCTCAGGCTCGCATAAAAGCATCCACACCATGTCGCTGTCGCGGCGCGCCCTCAAAGAGAAGTCCAAAGTCCTGATCGTGGACGACTTCATGAAAGCCGGCGGAACCATTCAAGGGATGGTCGATTTGCTGGCCGAATTTGATGCCGAAGTCGCAGGCGTGGGCGTATTGGTGGAATCCGGCGAGGTGGATACGGAGGAGCGTCTCCTGCATGACTACGTGTCGCTGGCGACCTTGACCGGCGTCGACGCCAAAACGAAGGAAATCGGCGTGAAACCGGGCAATTATTTTACTAAAAACTGACCCGGCTACGTCTTGACGAAATATGTCGACTGGAAACTTTTCGGGACGAATAGTTCCGAAGTCTGTCGACAATCTCATTTCTATAAAAAAATTCCTGAAATTAGGACATTTTGTTGCTCCAAAAAAGAGGATTTTGAACTGCTGTGTGGAATTATACACCAAGTCTCTGATGGAAAAAGGTGGTGAACACACATGCAAATTACGGATGTCAGACTCCGCCGAGTCAACTCTGAGGGGAGAATGAAAGCAATCGCATCCATTACCATTGATAACGAATTTGTGGTTCATGATATTCGGGTCATCGATGGCAACAATGGAATGTTCGTTGCTATGCCGAGCAAGCGCACTCCAGACGGGGAATTCCGCGACATCGCCCATCCGATCTCTTCCGGTACGCGGGAGAAGATCCAAACGGCTGTCCTGGCGGAATATGAACGCGCTGCCAATGAAGAAGAAGTGATTGAGGAAGGCGCTTAAGGTTTACAATTGGGGTTCAAGGAAAAGAGAGCCAGACTTATGGCTCTCTTTTCTTTTTACGGAGAATACGATATATTCTTTAATGAGTTTAAGAGTGGGAGGTCAAGATCCTTGAAAAGAATGGCGATTGTTCTTGCCGCAGGGCAGGGTAAACGAATGAAATCGAAACTATACAAAGTGCTGCACCCCGTCTGTGGAAAACCTATGGTAGGGCATGTGCTGGATACCGTCAAAGAAGTCGACTGCGAGCGCAGCGTCGTTATCGTGGGCCATGGTGCGGAAGCCGTCCAATCTTATCTGGGTGAGGCCGCGGAATACGTGCTGCAGGAGCAGCAGCTCGGAACGGGCCATGCCGTGAAAATGGCAAAGGATCTCCTCGGATCGGAACAAGGCTCTACCATCGTCATTTGCGGGGATACGCCTCTTGTTACTGCGGAAACGTTGAAGGCTCTGACGGAGCTTCATGAGAGCAATAACGCGGCGGCAACCGTGCTGACGGCTTATACGGAAAATCCTAAAGGATACGGGCGCGTCATCCGGAGCGAAGACGGCAGCGTTCTGCGGATCGTGGAACAGAAGGACTGCTCGCCGGAAGAAGATGCCGTGCGCGAATTCAATACCGGAACATATTGCTTTGATAATGCCAAGCTGTTTGCGGCTCTCGATAAAGTAACGAACAACAATGCGCAGCAGGAATATTATTTGACCGACGTCATCGGCATCCTTGTCGGCGCAGGCGAAACGGTGCTTGGGTACATGACCGAAGATTACGCGGAATCGATCGGCGTCAACGACCGTCTGGCCCTTTCCGAAGCGGAGCGTTTGATGCGCGAGCGCATCAACAAACGGCATATGCTCGGCGGCGTAACCATCATTGATCCGGCCTCGACCTATATCGGCGCGGACGTCAAAATCGGCTCCGACACGGTGCTTCTTCCGGGCACGGTCCTTACGGGAAACACCGTCATCGGCGAAGACTGCCAAATCGGGCCGCAAAGCGAGATCAAGGATTCCGTCATCGGCGACGGGGCGGTCATCAAACATTCCGTGCTTGACCAGGCGGAAGTCGGAAACCGCACGACCGTCGGCCCTTATGCCTATTTGCGCCCGAAAGCCCAATTGGGGGAAGACGTGAAAATCGGCGATTTCGTGGAGGTCAAAAACGCCAAGATCGCGGACGGTTCCAAAGTGTCGCATTTAAGCTACATCGGCGACGCGGTCGTCGGGAAAAACGTCAATGTCGGCTGCGGTGCGATAACGGTCAACTACGATGGGTATAATAAATCCATAACGGAAATCGAAGACGATGCCTTTATCGGCAGCAACGTGAATCTAATCGCCCCTGTGAAGGTTGGGAAAGGCGCGTACGTGGTTGCAGGATCGACCATTACGCATTCGGTGCCTGAAAACGATCTGGCCATTGCCAGAAAGCGTCAGGAGAACAAGCCGGGATACGCGGAAAAAATCCGTGCCCGCGCAAAGGCAAAAAAAGACAAGCAGTAGCATTTGCGTCCAAAGGATGATTAAATAGTAATAGAGGATTAATCACAATTTCCTAGAAGCATCATTGTTCAAACGGCAATGGAGACAGGCATGAATTTCAATGAACCAGCACGGAGGGTTTTTATTTTATGACTTATTGTGATTCGAAATTAAAGATTTTTACTTGTAACTCCAATCCGAAGCTCGCGCAGCAAATAGCCGATTATATCGGGATTCCGATGGGCGATTCCCATACCACCAGCTTCAGCGACGGCGAAATCCAAGTGAAGCTGAACGAAAGCGTCCGCGGCTGCCACGTGTATGTCGTCCAGTCCACCTGCGGCCCGGTCAACGACAACCTGATGGAGCTGCTGATCATGGTCGACGCGCTGAAACGCGCCTCCGCGAAGAGCATCAATGTCGTGATTCCTTATTACGGCTACGCGCGTCAGGACCGCAAAGCCCGTTCCCGCGATCCGATCACTGCGAAGCTGGTCGCTAACCTGATTGAAAAAGCGGGAGCGCACCGCGTCATCACGATGGATTTGCACGCGATGCAGATTCAGGGATTTTTCGACATTCCGGTGGACCATCTGCTTGGCGTGCCGATTTTGGCGCAATATTTCCGTTCGAAGCAGATCGAAAATCCGGTCGTCGTCTCCCCGGACCACGGCGGCGTCGTGCGTGCCAGAAAGCTGGCCGACTTCCTGAACGCCCCTCTGGCCATCATCGATAAGCGGCGTCCGGAACCGAACGTGAGCGAAGTGATGAACATCATCGGCCACATCGAGGGCAAAACGGCCATTTTGATCGACGACATCATCGATACGGCCGGCACCATCGTCCTTGGCGCCAATGCGCTGATGGAAGGCGGGGTCAAGGAAGTTTACGCTTGCTGTACGCATCCGGTATTCTCCGGTCCTGCCATGGAACGTCTTGAAAACTCTCCGCTGAGTGAAGTCATTGTAACGGATACCATTCCGATTACGCATCCTGACCCAAGCAACAAAATCAAAGTGCTTTCGGTAGCTCCGCTTATGGGCGAAGCGATTATCCGGGTTCATGAGGAACTGTCGATCAGCAAGCTGTTTGAAATCGAATAAATGGATGGCGACAAAAGAGGGGTATGTTTTCCGGGAGGAGAATATAACCCTTCTCGCCATATACCGCCGTTTGGAGGAATCAAAACGAAATGAAATGGATCGTCGGACTGGGCAACCCCGGTTCTAACTACGAAAAAACGCGCCATAACGTCGGATTTATGATGCTTGACGCTTTGGCGAAACGCCATGGGATCAAATTTGGCCCCAGCAAATGCAAGGCTTTGATCGGCGAAGGTTTGATCGGCAGCGACAAAGTGGTGCTTATCAAGCCGATGACGTACATGAATTTATCGGGCGAAGCCGTTCGGGCTTACATGGACTATTACAAAGCGAACGTCGAAGACATGATCGTCGTATACGACGATTTGGATACCGAGATCGGCAAAATACGGCTGCGGTACCAGGGAAGCGCAGGCGGGCATAACGGCATCAAATCGATCATCCAGCATACCGGAACGCAAACCTTTAATCGCATCCGCATGGGCATTTCCCGTCCGGAGCCGGGTTTTGCCGTGGTAGATTATGTCCTATCGGCATTTCCGAAAAAGGAGAAAGAGCTGCTGGAACACATGATCGAACGTGCGTGCGATGCCGCCGAATACAGTCTCGATCATACCTACGAGCAGACGATGGCGAAGTTTAACGGGTAAAAGGGCGCGGCAAGCTTCGGTAAACAGGGCTAAATCAAGCGCAGAGCGGGCATAATGAGGGTATAAACCACCTTCAGGAGGCATATAGATGGCTATAAATTATATCTGCCGGCACTGCCGAACCCCGCTCGGGACTCTCGATTCGACCCAGGTAACCGATGCCCAGCTCGGGTTTCATTCCTTGACCCCCGCGGAACGGAGAGATATAATAGCGTATGATTTAAGCGGAGACGTCACCGTTAAGGTGATTTGCGATTATTGCAGGGAAGCACTGGAGAACAATCCGGAGCTGAGCCTGATCACAAGCCCGCTCCAATAAGGATCCGGTGGGGATACCCGACGTTTTCGGGGCCTCGGCAGTTTTGCTGAGGCTTCTTTTCGGTATTCCCTGGGATGACCTATTTGGTAGATTTTTTCGGAATATTGAAGTTTTTTAAATAACAAGAGGATTTTTCAAAATCCAGAAAAGTTAGCATGAGAGAGGTGCCCCTTTTGTTACAAGCACTTATAGAAGCATTCTCCAAAGATCCGGATTTGCAATCCGTCACCGCCGGCGTAAAAGCAGGCATGAAAGAACAGCTGGTATCGGGTCTGTCCGGCTCCGCGCGGCAAATCATGCTGGCGGCATTGTACGAAGAAGTGAAGCGCCCGATGTTGATCGTGACCCATAACATGTTTTCGGCGCAAAAAATCGCGGAGGATTTGCAGGAAGCGCTTTCTCCAGAAAACGTTCTGCTGTACCCGGCCAATGAGCTGGTCGCCGCCGAATCGGCCGTATCCAGTCCGGAAACGCTTGCCCAGCGGATCGACGTGTTGATGAAATGCGCGCAGGGATTCACGGGGGTCGTCGTCGCGCCTTTTTCCGGGGTACGGCGGTTTTTGCCTGCTCC
Source organism: Paenibacillus sp. FSL M7-1455 (assembly GCF_038004655.1). Classification (NCBI taxonomy): domain Bacteria; kingdom Bacillati; phylum Bacillota; class Bacilli; order Caryophanales; family Paenibacillaceae; genus Paenibacillus; species Paenibacillus sp. FSL M7-1455. Next base: position 42,339 of record NZ_JBBORO010000001.1, read on the forward strand.
CGAAGTGATGGGGAAGTCCCAAATCCGGATCGAAGACGGCGGCACGCTGAACGTCGACGAATTCATGCTGCGCATGATCGAGATGGGGTACGAACGCGTGGAGCGCGTGGAAAGCAAAGGCGAGATGAGCCTGCGCGGCGGCATTATCGATTTTTATCCCATGACCTCCGAGCTTGCTTACCGCGTCGAGCTGTTTGATGAAGATATCGATTCCATCCGCACCTTCGACCCGGCAGATCAGCGTTCCATCGACAAAGTCAAGGAAGTTACCATTACCCCTTGCAAAGAGATTATCGCGGATCAGCAGCGGTTGGTCCAAGCGGCCGAAGCCGCAGGACATTTGCTGGAGGAGCAGCTCGGCAAAATGACGGACCGCCAGGCCAAGCTGCGCCTGACCGAAGAGATGAACCGGGAAATGGAGCTTTTGCGCGAGCATGTCTATTTTCCCGAAATCTATAAATATATTTCGCTCCTTTATCCGGAGCGCAAGACGCTGTACGACTACATGCCCAAAGACACGGTATTGATACTCGACGAGCCGGCCCGCCTTCTGGAAACGGCAAGACAACTGGAGCGCGACGAGGCCGAATGGAACCTGCATTTGCTTCAAAACGGTAAAACGTTGCCGCAGCTGCATCTGTCGGTCGAAAACGAGGCCGTGCTCTATCATCGTCCTTTCCAGACCATTTTCATGTCCATTTTCCTGCGCCAGGTGCCGCATACGCAGCCGCAAAACATTTTGAACTTCATCAGCCGCGGCATGCAGGATTTCCATGGTCAAATGAACGTGCTCAAATCGGAGATGGAGCGCTGGCATAAATCCGGCGTCAAGGTCATCATGCTGGCCAGCGGCGAAGAACGGCTCGAGCGGATGCGCCGCGTTCTGCAGGACTACAACATCGAAGAGCCCGTCATGATGCAGGGCAACCTGCAGACGGGATTCGAGATGCCTTCGATTCACCTCGCGGTCATTACCGAAGGCGAAATGTTCTCGCAAAAGCAGCGCAAAATCCGCAAGCTCGGCAAAAACATGGACAATGCCGAACGCATCAAAAGTTATACCGAGCTGAAGGTCGGCGACTACGTCGTCCACCAAAACCACGGGATCGGCAAATACATGGGCATCGGCACGCTCGAAATTAACGGCATCCATAAGGATTACATGCATATCCTGTATGCCGGCGGCGACAAGCTGTCCGTGCCGATCGAGCAGATCGACCTGATTCAAAAGTACGTCGGCTCGGAGGACAAGGAGCCTAAAATCTACAAGCTGGGCGGCAACGAGTGGAACAAGGTCAAAAGCAAGGTCCATTCGTCCGTGCAGGATATTGCGGATGATCTGATCAAGCTTTACGCCGAACGGCAAGCGACGCCGGGTTACGCGTTCGAAAAGGATACGCCCGAGCAGCGCGAATTCGAGGAAATGTTCCCGTACGACGAAACGCGCGACCAGCTGCGGGCCATCGAGGAAATCAAAAAGGACATGGAAAAAAACCGCCCGATGGACCGGCTGCTTTGCGGCGACGTCGGCTACGGCAAAACCGAGGTGGCGATCCGCGCGGCCTTCAAGGCGGCGATGGAGGGCAAGCAGGTAGCGGTGCTCGTTCCGACGACGATTTTGGCGCAGCAGCATTACGAAACGTTCCGCGAACGTTTTTCGGGATATCCGATCAACATCCAGGTGCTCAGCCGCTTCCGTTCCCGGAAGGAGCAGAACGAGACGATCAAGGGCGTCCGCCAAGGGACGGTCGACGTTGTCATCGGCACGCATCGCCTGTTGTCCCAGGATCTTGTATTCAAGGACCTTGGACTGTTGATCGTCGACGAGGAGCAGCGTTTTGGCGTGACCCACAAGGAGAAGCTCAAAAAGCTGAAAACGAACGTGGACGTGCTGACGTTAACGGCAACGCCGATTCCACGCACGCTGCATATGTCGATGCTGGGCGTTCGCGATCTGTCGGTCATCGAGACGCCGCCGGAGAACCGTTTTCCGGTGCAAACCTACGTGGTGGAGCACAGCCAGACGCTGGTGCGGGAGGCAATCGAACGGGAGCTTGGCCGCGGGGGCCAGGTCTATTATCTCTACAACCGGGTGCAGGGCATTCAGGAAATGGCGAGCCAGATCAGCGCGCTGGTGCCTGAAGCCAGAGTCGGCGTCGGCCACGGCCAAATGTCCGAATCGGAGCTCGAAAAGACGATCCTCGACTTCCTGGACGGCGAATACGACGTGCTTGTCAGCACGAGCATCATCGAAACCGGGGTCGACATTCCGAACGTCAACACGCTGATCGTGCACGACGCGGACAAAATGGGCTTGTCCCAGCTGTACCAGCTGCGCGGCCGCGTAGGCCGGTCCAACCGGATCGCCTATGCTTATTTTACGTATCAGCGGGACAAGGTGCTGACGGAGGTTGCGGAGAAACGGCTGCAATCGATCAAGGAATTCACGGAGCTTGGTTCCGGCTTCAAAATCGCCATGCGCGATTTGTCCATCCGCGGCGCAGGGAACCTGCTCGGGGCGGAGCAGCACGGCTTTATCGCTTCCGTCGGCTTCGACCTGTATTCGCAAATGCTGGCCGAAGAGATCAAGAAGCGGAAAGTCACCATGCTCGGCGAAAAAGAAGAGCCGTCCAAATCATGGAATACCGTCATCGACATCGGCATCGATGCTTATTTGCCTGCCGACTACATCTATGACAGCATCCAAAAAATCGAAATCTACAAAAAGGTTGCGGCCGTCGGCACGTTCAACGACGAAAAAGAGCTGGAGGACGAATTGCTCGACCGGTTCGGAGAGCTGCCTGAAGCGGTGGTCAACCTGCTTGCGGTGGCCCGCCTGAAGATTTACGGCAAAATGTACGGCATCGACTCGATCAACCGCCGCGGCGACGATTTGCTGCTGAAGTTTTACGAAGGCCAGGAGAAAAAAATCAGCACCTCCAAACTTGCCCAGATTGGCAATAAGTTCGAAAGACGTGTACAATTTGAGCAGGAGTCTCATTTATTGATCCGCATCAAGGGCAAGGGACTGGGTGACAAGCAGCTGCTTGGTTTGCTGGAGGATTTTTTGGCGGCCATTCGGGAGCTGTTCAAATCGAAGGAGGAACTTCAGGATGTCGTTCAATAGAAGGAAGGCATGGAAGGGAATCATCTTGACGGTGGTCTCGGCCATGATGCTTTCCGTACTGGCTGCCTGCGAAAAAAGCGGGGCGGATGAGCAGCAGGATGCTGCCGAACCGAAAGACACGAGCAAAGTGGTGGCAACCTATAAAGGGGGAAGCATCACGGAAAAAGAGCTTGAGACCCAGAAAAAAATCATCTCTTTTACGTCCCCGGATGATGCGCAGCTGGTCAATCTCAGCTATTTTCAGGATTTTTTGGTCAAGCAGATGATCGCTTTCGATTATTTGAGCAGCAAGGCGGCGGAATCCTCGAAAAAAGAAGGGGAAAAGCAAGCCGACCAGCTGATCGGGCAAAATAAAGAGAAGATGGGCGAAGAACAGTTCAAAAAGGAACTGGAGAGCCGGCAATTGAAGGAGGAGGACCTCCGGAATTATCTCGTCAAAACGATGACGGCCATGACCGACATGAACAGCAAAGTGACGGAAGACGAGGTCAAAAATAAATTCGAGGCGAACAAGCAGGAGTATACGGTAGCGACCCTGCATCACATCCTGATCGGGCTGCAATACGGCGACAAAAAGGAGCGCACCAAGGAAGAGGCCCTCAAAATCGCCAAGGACGTCAAGTCCCAGCTGGATCAGGGAGCAGACTTCGCGGACATCGCCAAAAAATACTCCGACGATTCGGCGACCAAGGAAAGCGGCGGTTTGTACGAGAACTTTACCGTCGGCCAATATAACATTAACGGATTCAAGGAGCAGGTGCTGACGCTGCCGCTGGGCAAAATCAGCGACCCGTTCGAAACGACGCTTGGTTATCATATCGTTAAGGTGGACTCCCGGAAGGAGACGACGTTCGATCAGCTGACCAAGGAACAGAAGGAAATCATCAAATACAACCTGGGCGCGGCGAAGATCGACAACTTCATCCAAAACCAGCTCAAGGACATCATTCAGAAAATCGACCTGCCGAAAACGGAAGACCAGCAGCCGCAGGGCGGCGCGCAAAGCGGGAAGGCCGGGTCGGACGGCAAGACCGGCAGCCCGGCGCAGCCAAATGCCGAACAGCCTGCGGGCGCCGGCGCGAAATGATACAAGCTTGACTTCAAAACGCGGAGAAATCCGCGTTTTTGCGTGGGCAAAAACGGGTATCCATAAAAGGTACAATCTGTATCGGACCGCAACTATTCATTCCAAGATCATGTATAAGGATTTGGGAAAGGATGAATACTATGGTCAGATATCACACTTATATTACTGGGACACACATCTTCCCATCCGAACAGTAGTTGAAAAATCTTCTCGAGAAAGCGGGGCAACATGTTAATGAAAGCTACTGGAATAGTCCGCCGTATTGATGACCTGGGCAGAGTGGTCATCCCTAAAGAAATCAGACGCACACTGCGAATCCGCGAAGGAGATCCGCTTGAAATTTTTGTAGACCGCGATGGTGAAGTGATTTTGAAGAAATATTCCCCGATCGGAGAACTTGGCGACTTTGCCAAGGAATATGCCGAATCCCTTTACGAAGGCACGGGACATATAACCATCATTTCTGACCGGGATACCTATATTGCGGTAGCGGGCGGCTCCAAGAAGGAGTATCTGGAGAAGCCGATCGGCACTCCGATCGAAAACTGCATGGATAATCGCAAAACGCTGCTGGAAACCGGCGGCGGCAGCTACGAAATCACCAAGGATCATCAGGAGACGCTGTCTTCTTTCGTGGCGGCGCCGATCATTTCGGGCGGCGACCCGATCGGATCGGTCATTCTTCTCAGCAAGGACGACTCCGTGAAAATGTCACAGCTGGAAATCAAAATGGCCGAAACCGCGGCTGCGTTTCTCGGCAAACAAATGGAGCAGTAAAACAGGCAAACTCCCGCTTCAGGGCCGCGCTGGCGGCGCTACCTGGAAAGGCGGGAGTTTTTATGTTTCCGTTTTCCCAGGTATAATGGAAAGATGTAATCCGTTTAAGGGTATAAAACTTGGGAGAAGTAGGGACGAGAGGCATGAAGGAACCGGGGACATCCTCCAAAATATTGCAGGGAGCATTCGTGCTCGGCATCGCCATGGTGCTGTCGAAGCTGATCGGAACGCTGCAAAAAATCCCGCTGCAAAACATGGGCGGGGACGCGGTTTTTGGCATATACAATACCGTTTATCCGTTATATACGTTGATCATCACGGTGGCATTGGCCGGGTTTCCGTCGGCGGTCGCCAAATTCGTCGCGGAGGATGCGGCGCTGGGCGGACGGTCCCGGAGCCTGCGGGTGATCCGCATCGCCTCCGGAGCGTTGATCGTGTCGGGCCTATTGTTCGGGGCGGCCGTTTATTTCGGGGCGCCGCTTATTGGCTGGATGATCGGCAACGCAAGCGTCGTCCCGGCTCTTCGGGCCTCGTCCTTCGCGTTGCTGTTCGTTCCGCTGATGACGGGGCTGCGCGGTTTTTTTCAAGGCTATCAGAACATGATGCCGACCGCGGTGTCGCAAATTGCGGAGCAGGGCGTACGCGTCGCCGTCATGATCATTTTGCTCGTATACCTGACATCGGCGGGGGCGTCGGCGGAGACGATCGCCGCCGGGGCGCTTCTGGGTTCGGCGGCCGGCGGGCTTGCCGGTCTTGTTGTCATGGGCGGATACTGGAGGGGGTATGCGCGCCGAGGGAAAGTTTCGGCAGGGACCAGGGACGGGGATGAAGCCGGCAAGGAGCAGCCCCGGCAATCCGGAGGCCGTTTATTGCGGGACATGCTGAAATATGCCATTCCAATCTGCCTCGGCGCGCTGGCGATTTCGCTGGTCAATCTGGCGGACACCTTTACCATGCCGCGGCTGCTGAAAAGCGGCGGAGCGGGCGAAGCGGGGGCGATGGTGCAGTTCGGCATTTACAACCGCGGCATGCCGGTGGTGCAGCTCGTCACGATGCTGGCCACCTCGCTGTCGGTGTTGTTTATCCCCGCGCTGGCCGAAGCAAAGGCGACGGGGGACAAGAAGCTGATCGCCGAGCGGTGCCGCTTGTCGCTGCGCTGGTTTTGGCTGATCGGCATGGCGGCGTCGATCGGGATCGCCGTGCTGGCCGAGCCGATCAATATCGCGCTGTACGAGGACGGGACGGGCACGGGCGTCATCCGCTGGATCGCCTTTACCGCGGCGGGCAGCGCGCTGAGCATCATCTCCGCCGCCCTGCTTCAGGGGCTGGGCATCGTCAAAGCGCCGGCGCTGCATCTGCTGGCCGCGGCGGCGGCGAAGGCGCTGCTGAACCTGCTGCTGGTTCCGCAGCTGGGGATTACCGGCGCGGCCATCGCCAGCGTCGCCGCGCATTTCCTGGCCGCAGCGCTGAACATCGCGCTGCTTGCCCGCACGGCCGGCCTGCGGATCGGCGCAGGCCGGGCCCTTGCCATGCCGGCAGCCGTGCTCGCCGGCATGGCGCTTGCGGCGGGCGCCGCCATGCTCGCCGCGGACGCTTTGCTGTCCGCGCTCGGGCTGCACGCCCGCCTGGCGTCCGCCGCGGCCAGCCTTGCCGGGGCCGCGGCCGGGGGCGCCGTGTTCCTGCTCGGCGCCGTCCGAACCCGCCTGCTCAGCGAGCAGGAGCTGCGCATGGTGCCCAAGGTCGGCGCTCCGCTCGCCGACCTGCTGCGGAGGCTTCGGCTGTTGGCGTAACCCGAATGCCGCGGGGCCGATGATTTTTTTCTATGAGAAAGCCATGATATAGTATAGCTGCTACCAAATACCGGAAGAATGGTAAATAGAGCGGGGGGATGAAGGATGGGTGCATCCATAACCATCGTCGGCCTGGGTTCGGGCAATCCGGACCGCCTGACGGTCGGCATCGTGAAACAATTGCAGCAGGCGTCCGAGGTCTACGTCCGGACGAAGGAACATCCGATGATGTCGGTTTTGGACGATTTGCAGGTTACGGTCCGGTCGTTCGATTACATCTATGAAGCGAAGGATTCGTTTCCAGAGGTTTATGCTTCGATCGCCGACGCATTGATCGAAAAGGCGGCGGCAGGCGCGGACGGCGCGGTGATCGTCTATGCCGTGCCGGGACATCCGATGGTGGCGGAGTCCACCGTGCAGATGCTCCGCGAGCGCTGCGGAAGCGAAGGCATCGAACTGGCCATCCTCGGCGGGGAGTCTTTTCTGGACGAAGCGTTCGTCCGCCTGGGCTTCGACCCGATCGAAGGCTTTCAATTGCTTGATGCCAGCGGGCTGAATGCAAGCTTTCTGCAGCCGCAGCTGCATACGGTCATCGGGCAAGTGTACGACGCATTTACGGCGTCGGACGTGAAGCTGGCGCTGATGGAGCTGTATCCGGACGACTACACGGTCATCGTCGGTCATGCGCTTGGCGTGGAGGGTCAGGAGAAGATTTTGCGCGTTCCTCTGTACGAGCTGGACCGCGTGGAGGGATACGGCAATTTGTCGCTGGTTTACGTGCCGCGGAGCGATGACGACATGCTGCGCCAGCGCACGTTCGCGCGGCTGCACGAAATCGTCGGCATACTTCGCAGCCCCGAAGGCTGTCCTTGGGACCGGGAACAGACGCATGAGTCGATCCGGAAGAACCTCATTGAGGAAACATACGAGGTTTTGGAAACGATCGACGAGGATGATCCCGAGCATATGCAGGAAGAGCTGGGCGATTTGCTGCTGCAGGTGATGCTGCATTCGCAAATGGAGGAGGAACTCGGTACCTTCAGCGTGTTCGACGTCATCCAGGGCTTGAACGACAAGCTGATTTTCCGCCATCCGCATGTGTTCGGCAAAACGCGGGCGGAGGATGCCGAGGAAGCGCTCCAAAATTGGGAGCAGATGAAAGCCGAAGAAAAGCGGCGCAAAGGACAGAATCCGGAGGAGTCATCCGTCCTGGACGGCATTCCGAAGGACCTGCCCGCGCTTATGAAGGCGTACAAGCTTCAGAAGAAAGCATCCAAGGTCGGTTTCGATTGGGAACGGATCGGCGACGTGTTCCTCAAGATCGAGGAGGAGCTGGCCGAGCTGCGCGAAGCCGTCGAAAAGGGATACGCGCCCGAGGAGCAAATCGGCGAGCTGGGAGACCTGCTTTTTGCCGCGGCCAACGCCGCCCGGTTCCTGGGCGCGGACCCGGAAGAGGCGTTGTCGAGAACGAACCGCAAATTCGTCCGCCGGTTCCGTTTTATCGAGGAGCAGCTGAGAGCCCAAGGGAAAACGATTCAGGAAAGCTCCCTCGAAGAAATGGACGCCATTTGGCAACAGGCGAAAAATCAGGTATGATAAGGATTCGATCAGCTTAAAAGGTCTGCGAGGGTTCCGCAAAAGCGAACATGAACCTGAGGAAGGTACGCCGATCGACGTTTTTTTACAGGGATTTCCTCATTCATCTAAATTTTTGGCGGAACCAGGCAGGAATTTTGGCAGGGCACCAAGAATAATCATACGCATGAAGGATTTCGCGAAAATCCTAACATGAAGACGGCGTCCCCAGGGTCGCATGCATATGCACCTTGGACGCACCTATACTTATTTTTTTGTATATTGGGAGGATAATAATTTATGAACAAGACTGACCTGATCAACAACATTTCGACTAAAAGCGGCTTGACCAAAAAAGACGTTGAGTCCGTTCTGAACGGCTTCTTGGGCGAAATCACCGAAGCTTTGGCAAGCGGCGACAAAGTGCAGCTGATCGGTTTCGGCACATTCGAAACCCGCAAGCGTTCCGGACGTACCGGCCGCAACCCTCAAACCGGCAAAACCATCGAAATTCCTGAAGCTAACGTTCCTGCATTCAAAGCGGGCAACAAGCTTAAAGAAGCCGTAAAATAAGATGCGCGTCGACAAATTCCTGAAGGTGTCCAGGCTGATCAAACGGCGTACCGTGGCCAAGGATGTCTCGGATCAAGGTCGGGTGCTCATCAACGGCAGGGAAGCCAAGCCCAGCAGCACAGTGAAGATCGGCGACGAAATCACCGTGCAGTTCGGACAGAAGCTGGTCACCGTGAAGGTGGAACGCCTCGCCGAGAGCACCCGCAAGGATGAGGCCGCAAGCCTGTACTCCTTGGTCAAGGAAGAACCGATCGCAAAAGACAACGGTTTGAATTGGTAATCCGAAGCACTTTCATAGTCGTATATAAAAAGGCACCCTCCGGTTTCCGAGCCGGGGGGTGCCTTGCTTTTTGCCAAACCAACGAAACGAAACCGTATGAACGCACCCTTGGTTCTAAACCGCATTCCCCTCCCATAAGCTATTGGTAAGAAGGAGGGGTACATGCCATGATCGAGCCAGCCAAAAACAAACAGCATGAGCTGCATATGCTGAACCGCAAGCAGTTGAATTTGACGGGAGTCCATAACGTGGAGAGCTTCGACAGCGAAGAATTTCTGCTGCACACCGAACTTGGGCACCTGACCATTAAAGGGCAGAATTTACATATCAAAAATTTGAGCCTCGAGGAAGGCCTGCTCTCCATTGAAGGCATGGTCCATTCCCTCATTTACCTGGATCCCGGTTCCCACGGCAAAAATAAGGGAATGCTCGGCAAGCTGTTTAAATGAGTCCGCATATTCAATGGATCACCCTGCTCTGGATGCTTTTTTCGGGAGCAGCGATGGGACTGGCCTATGACAGCTACCGGGTGCTGTCGGGCCAGCTGCATTTTCCGAGATGGACCCTTCATGTTCTGGACCTCCTCTATTGGTGCGGCGCCGCTTTATTCGTGTTCAGAATGCTTTATATAAGCAACTACGGGCAGCTCAGGTTCTATGTGTTTGTCGGACTCTTTTTGGGGGTATGGCTATATTTTTTATTCTTAAGTGTTACAACTCAGCGTTTTGTGGTAATGTTAATAAAGACAGCGCGTTACATCATCGATGTGCTGAAACGGCTTTTCAGGCTGCTGGTATGGGCGCCGATCCGGATGCTGCTGAAGCTGCTGAAGGGACTGGCCGTCATGCTGGGCGCGCTTGCGATGTTCGTTTTTCGCGTCGTGCTGAAGCTGCTGCTGCCGTTCTGGAAGCTGGCGAAATGGATGCTCAGGCCGATCACGTCGCGCCTGCGGATGCCCGTTTGGCTTGACAAGCTCCTGAACCGGCTCATTCTTTTATGGAAAAAATGGTTTCCGAAGAAGGAATAGTGGTAATGACGAACGTATATAGAAATATATGCTAATACGCATGCAAAGGAGGAGCCCATGGGAAAATATGCTGCCAGGGAACAAGCTCGCACGCAAACGGCCAAATCGAAACAGGAAGCAGGGACCGTCCAGAACGCCGGCGCGCGGAGGCGGATATTGATCTGGGCTTCTTTTATGGTCGTGTTTTTGGGATGGGCATGCTTCACCATGATTTCCCAGCAATCGCAAATTGCGGACAAGAGTGCCGATCTTGCGAAGAAAAAGCAGGAACAATTAAGCGTGGAGAAGACCAAGGAGCAGCTGATGACCGATGTCAAAAGGCTGAACGATCCGGAGTACATCGGGCAGCTCGCGCGCAAGAACTTCGGAATGTACAAACCCGGAGAAACGCCCATCCATGCCGAGGAAACAGGCCCGTAATATAGGCGCTGAACTGGGTTATTACTCAGTTGACCTCAGTTTGCGCTTTATGTATAATCAAATCACCACAGCGAAGGTTTGACTCAAATCTTGTTGTATATTTTTAAGGGAGGATCATTTTATTCTATGGCAATCGAAGTGGGCACCAAGTTAGAAGGCAAGGTGACAGGCATAACGCATTTTGGAGCATTTGTGGATCTGTCAGGAGGTGTCACGGGTCTCGTTCACATCTCGGAAATCGCCGATAATTACGTCAAGGATGTCAACGATCACCTGAAAATCAACGATGTTGTTACCGTTAAGGTGATCAATGTCGACAAGGACGGCAAAATCGGGCTTTCCATCAAACAAGCTGTTGATAAGCCGGCCTCGGAAGCTCGTCCTCCAAGAGGAACAAGACCGGAGCGCACCGGCGGCGGAAATGGAGATCGTTTTGGCGGCGGTGGAGGCTTTAATCGTGAACGTGGCGGGCGCCCATTTAAGCCTGCGGCCAGCAAAACTTCGTTTGAGGATAAAATGTCACGTTTCCTGAAGGATAGCGAAGAACGCATTTCTTCGATCAAGAAACATACGGAATCCAAGCGCGGAGGACGCGGCGCAAAACGCATGTAACTAACGGAACGCCTGTTTTGGCGAAATTTTATACATGAGAAACCGCGAATGACGCGGCTTTCATTTCCTTTGCGAAATACCGGGAAAAATAATAAACCGCAGCAGGTTCGAGCCTGCCGCGGTTTTTTTGTCGCTTCCAAAAAAAGTTAACGACAGCATCCAACTGATTTCCGGCTCTGTCTATAGCAATCGATAGCGGAATATTGGCGACGGCTCCGCGGGCCGTCGTCATCCGGGCGGGTTCCGAACGGCCGCAAACGGTTGGGGCGAGGGAAATCGCGGGCCATTCCCGACGTTTCGCGCGGCGTTTCTTTTTGTCGGAAATTTCTTTTCGGCTTGTCCGCTGTTATGACAAACTTTCATGTTCGAGGGCTTTTATAATGGGTACCATCAAATCTAGGAAATGGTGGTGCTTAAGTACATGGAAAAGTTGAACGTGAACATACCCGGTTTCAAAACGCTGCGGAAAGAGGCTTCCCTGGAAGGCAACGGCTTGATGGGCCGCATGCGGAATATGCCTGCGGTGCAGCGTCCGCTTCAGCTGCTGGCAGCCAAAAAGTGGATGATCTTGCTGACGCTGATGGCGTTTTTGCTGGGCAAAGCCATGATTCTGGACGAGCTATCGCCATTTGCAATCGCTTATTTCGCCGTCATTTTGTTCTTGCGCCGCGATTATTTGCTTCCGGTTAGCGTGGCGCTTGTTGCAGGCAGCCTCTTTGCTCCTTTCCCGGCATCGCTAATGATTGCTGCTGAACTGCTGATCTTTTATTTGATCCATCGGGGCCTGAACGCCTTCGACCATGCCGAAGTGTCTTACGCGCCTCTCATGGTGTTCGTTTCTTCGTTCGTCGTCAAATTGTTTGCGATCGTCATGGGCTCGTCTTTCACTTGGTACGCCTTTATGATGAGCTCGCTGGATGCGGTCCTCAGCTTCGTGCTCACCCTCGTATTCATTCAGGCGATTCCGATATTCACATACCGAAAAAAGAATTATCAGCTGCGGTCGGAGGAAATATTGTGCCTCATCATCCTGCTGGCCTCCGTCATGACCGGGGCGGTCGGGTGGACGATGTATTCCTTGTCGGTCGAGCATGTGCTGTCCCGCTATTTGATCCTGGTGTTCGCTTTGGTCGGCGGAGCGCCGCTGGGGGCTTCGGTCGGCGTCGTCACCGGCTTGATCCTGAGCCTGGCCGACATCTCCGCCATTTATCAGATGAGCCTGCTCGCTTTTTCGGGCATGCTTGCCGGCATGCTGCGGGAAGGCAAAAAAGGCGCGGTCATGCTCGGCATGCTGCTCGGCTCGTCCATTTTATCGATTTATTTCAGCGGTCCGGGCGACGTCATGACCTCCACCTGGGAATCCTGCGCGGCGATTGCGCTGTTTTTGCTGACGCCGAGGTCGGTGATTTCGATGATATCGAAATATGTGCCCGGCACGAACGATCACAGCAAGTCCCAGCATGAATATGCGAAAAGGGTCCGCGATCTGACGGCCGAGAGGGTCACCCAATTTTCCCGCGTATTCCGGCAGCTCTCCCAAAGCTTCGGGCAGGTGGCCGGCACGGAGGAGATCAGCAAGCGTTCGGGCGAGGTGGACCATTTCATGAACGCGGTCGCGGAAGGGGTCTGCTCCTCCTGCATCAAGCGAAGCCACTGCTGGGACGCGAAATTTTATCAAACCTATAAATATATGACGGACGTGATGTCCGCCGTGGAAGAGAACCCGGAAATGACCGAACAGCATATTCCGAAGGAATGGATGCGCATGTGCGGCAAAACGGGCGACGTGCTTCAGGAGATGAAGCAGCAGTACGGCCTATACCAGCATGATATGCAGTGGAAACGGCAAATATACGACAGCCGTCAACTCGTTGCCGAGCAATTGTCCGGCGTGTCCCAGGTGATGGAGGATCTCGCGCGCGAAATTCAGCGGGAAGGACAAGCCATGTACCGGCAGGAGGAGCAAATTCGCGAGGCGCTCGAGCAGCTGGGGCTTTCCATTCAGGGCATCGAAATCATCAGCCTGGACTCCGGGCATGTGGAGATCGAAATCGTGCATGCGTTTACGCGCGGTTACGATGAATGCCGCAAAATTATCGCGCCGCTGCTGTCGGACATTTTGGACGAGCACATCGCGGTGCTGCACGAATCGTCGGTGTCGCCCAAAGACGGGCTCGCCACGGTGCTGTTCGGTTCGGCCAAAACGTTCGAGATTACGACGGGAGTGGCCGGGGCGGCCAAAGGCGGGGATTTGCTGTCGGGAGACAGCTTCAGCATGATGGAGCTCGGCAACGGCACGTTTGCGGTCGCGCTCAGCGACGGGATGGGCAACGGCGAACGGGCCAAGCAGGAAAGCAGCACCGCCCTGTCGATTTTGCAGCAGCTTCTGCAAAGCGGAATGGACGAGAAGCTGGCGATCAAATCCGTCAACTCGATTTTGATGCTTCGTTCGCCGGATGAAGTGTACGCGACCGTCGACATGGCCCTCATCGACCAATATTCCGCCGAGACGACCTTCATGAAAATTGCGTCGACGCCAAGCTTTATCAAGCGCGGGCTCGAGGTCATACCGGTATCCGCCAGCAACCTGCCGATCGGCATCATTCAGGATATCGAGGTAGACCTGGTCACTTTAAAATTGCAGGCGGGGGACATCGTCATCATGATGACGGACGGCATTTACGATGCGCCGGGGCATGCGGTGAACAAGGAGCTGTGGATGAAACGGATGATCCAGGAGATCGACAGCGAGGATCCGCAGCAAATCGCGGACATTTTGCTCGAAAAAGTGATCCGGTACCAGCAAAACGTCATTCATGACGACATGACCGTCGTCGTGGGCAAAGTGGAGCATTACCAGCCGGAGTGGGCAACGCTGCACGTGCCGGGGCTTGCGCGGATGGAGCGGCCGCGCACGGTGAGCTAAAGCGTCCGCATTGCCCGGGAAATGGGAAAGGGGGAGTTTTTAGCGTTTGAAATCTCTCAAAAATGGAAATGCTAGAGGCAAATAGAATCCATTTTTGGGAGGAAGATCGATCGTGAAACAGATTCTTTTGATAACGGACGGATGCTCGAATGTAGGAACAAGCCCGGTGCTGGCGGCAGCCCATGCTTTCCAGGAAGGAATTACGGTGAACGTTGCGGGGGTGGTGGATTACGGTACGATTGGCGAGCTTGGAAGCTTGGAGATTGCCGAAATTGCCAAAGCGGGAGGAGGTGTCAGCCGGATCGTAGGCACGAGGCAGCTTGCCCAGACGATGCAGATGATGACTCGCAAAACGGTGGTTCAGACTATTCAGCAAGCGGTGAACAAGGAGCTCAAGCACATTCTGGGGGATGCGACGCTTGAGGATCTGCCGCCGTCGCAGCGCTCGCAGGTCGTTCAGGTGGTCGACGAGATGACGGAAACGACGCCGCTCCAAGTGGCATTATTGATTGATGCCAGCGCCAGCATGAAACCCAAGCTCGGGGCGGTCGAGGATGCCATCCGGGATCTGATGCTGAGCCTTCAGGCGCGCGAAGGAATGAGCGAACTTGCGGTATTCCACTTCCCGGGACGACGGAGCGGCGAGGATGCGGTGATGGACAGCGGCTGGACGAAAGATGCGGGGGCGTTGAGATCCCTTTTCCAGCGCATTCAGATGAGGGGGGCGACCCCGACGGGGCCCGCGATCATGAAGGTGATTGATTTCTTCCGTTATGGTACACTAAATGGACACGATACATGGCGAGAACATGCCGATGAAGGAGAAGGGATGCTCGGTGACTACGTCGTCTAATCCGGCGTATCCGGCCGGAACGGTCATAACGGGGAAATGGCGCAAAAGCCGCTTTATCGTCCGCCGCGTGCTGGGAAAAGGGGCCAATGGGGTCGTTTACCTGGTGCAAAAGGAAGGCTCCCGCGATCCGTATGCCCTCAAAATGGGCTTCGACACGCTGGACCTGCAATCCGAGATCAACGTGCTGATGTCCCTGCAGTCGAAACGCAAAGCGTCGGAATCGCCGAAAGGCGGCCCGCGCATGCCCTATTTGCTCGAAGTGGACGATTTTAAGGGCCCGGACGGGGATATTCCGTTTTACGTCATGCGTTATATCCGGGGGACCTCTTTGCATCATTTCATCCGCAAACGCGGTCACGAGTGGATCGGCCTAACCGGGCTCCGCCTGCTCGAAAAGCTCAACGGGCTGCACCGCTTCGGCTTCATTTTCGGGGATTTAAAGCCGGAGAACGTCATGGTGTCCGATGTCGGCCGCGTGGAACTGATCGATTACGGCGGCGTAAGCTCCATCGGAAGGAGCGTCAAGCAGTTCACGGAGTGGTACGACCGGGGATACTGGAATGCCGGCTCGCGGACGAGCGACGAGGGTTACGACTTGTTTGCCTTTGCGGTGTTGGTGATTCAGATGTTGAACGAAGAGGAGCTCAAAGCCGCAGCCACCCGGCATTTGCCGCAAACCCGAAGCGCGGCTCAGCTGTTGTCGATCGTGCAGCGGAGCCCGAAGCTGAAAGTGTACGCCGAATGGCTGGGACGGGCGATCCGGGGGGAATTCTCCGGTTCGCGCGAAGCGCTGAAGCTGTGGAAGGAGACGATATATGCGCCCGCCTTTGCGGGCAAGTTGCCGGGTAAGACCCCGCGCTGGCTGATCAATGCATTCGCTCTATCCTTAATGGTGGCGTGTTTGGCCTGTTTATGGGCATTTTTGTCCTGAGGCTTTTTTTACATAAGGCTTGCTGTAGAAAAGGGGATTCGGAATGGAAAGCAGGACCGATTTGAATACGTTGACGGAACATGTTCTCCGTACGGCCGGCGAGCATGGATTATGGCAGCCCCATGACACGATCATAGTCGCAGTATCCGGCGGGCCGGACTCTGTGGCTCTTTTGCATGTCCTGCACCGAATTTCGAAGCTGCATGTCCCGCTTAATCTGATTTGCGCGCATGTCCATCACGGGCTCCGGGCCGAATCCGACGACGAAGAGAAGCTTGTCCGCCGATTGGCCGAAGGCTTGGGCGTCCCGTTCGAGCTGGCGAGAATCGATGTTCCTTCTTATATGGAAGAAAGCGGGAAGGGATTCGAAGAGGCGGCGCGCGAAAAAAGGTATGCCTTTTTGCATGAAACCGCCGTCCGCCGGGGCGCGGCATCCATTGCGCTGGCGCATCACGCCGACGACCAGGCCGAGACGGTGCTGCTGCATCTGCTCCGGGGGAGCGGGCTTGCGGGGCTCAAAGGCATGAAAATAAAAAGAAGCGAAAAAAATGTGGAACTCATCCGTCCTTTTTTGCGTATATACAAAACGGACCTCGTCAGCGTATGTAAGCAGCAAGGTTACGAGTACGCGGTCGACAGCTCCAACTTCTCCACCAAGTACCGGCGAAATGCGATCCGGCTGGATGTGCTGCCGTTTTTGGGGCAATATAATGGTCAGATCAGGCAATCGCTGGTTCAGCTTGCCGAGATCGCGGGCGGGGAAGACGATTTCATGGAGCGGGCTGCCGGTCGTGCATATCGCGAGACGGTGCAGCATAAGAATGGAAGGCTCTATTTTGAAGCGCCTTCCTTTTTGGCCTTACATGTCGCTTTACAACGAAGGTTGATTAAACTAATATTAAATTATCTGTCGGCAGGCTCCGAAATCACTGATTTCCACAAAATCGAATGGATTCGCCAAACCATGATTCAGAATAAAAGCACGACCTGGAGCCTTGACATTGGAGGAGGCTTGGCCTGCATACGCGAATACGATAAGATATGGTTTATGCACAAGCCGCAAGAGCAGTCCAAGAGCTATACATACGAGCTTCAAGCTGCTGTTCCGGAACTTTTTATTCCTGAAATTGGCAAGAGGATGACGATGAAGGCGCAGTCGCCGGATGACCCTTTTTTTCAGGCCAAGGGCGAGGCTTGCGCCGAAGCAGTGTTCGATGCCGACCAATTGAAGTTTCCATTAACACTCCGCTCAAGACTGCCTGGAGATACCATGAAGGTCATGGGATTAAACGGAAGCAAAAAGGTAAAAGATATTTTCATTGACGCGAAGATACCTCCATCCGCTCGCTCCCGCATTCCTGTGTTAGTCGATGGTTCAGGCAACATCATCTGGATACCGGGAGTCCGGCGGTCCGCGCATGCCGCGGTCGGGGCACGAACGATATCCGTTCTTCATATGTGTCTGGAGGATGCAGAGGCAGTGGAGCAACTGTAATGGTCATAGTAAGACTTTCATAGTATAAACGTAGGAGGTTCGCTCAGTTGCAAAACGATATTCAAGAAGTTCTGATCACCGAAGAGGAAATCCAGAAGAAAATCAAGGAACTTGGAGCACAGCTCAGCAAGGTTTATGAAGGACGCAATCCTTTGGTCATTTGCGTACTCAAAGGCGCGTTTATTTTCATGGCCGATTTGGTTAAAAATATGACAGTACCTCTCGAGCTCGATTTCATGGCCGTGTCCAGTTACGGCGTGTCCACGAAATCGTCGGGAGTCGTCAAAATCATCAAAGATTTGGATGTGCCGGTTGAAGGACGCGACGTCCTGATCGTCGAAGATATTATCGACAGCGGTCTCACGCTCAGCCATCTGATCGAGCTTCTGAAGAGCCGCAACGCCAAGTCGACGTGCGTCGTCACGTTGTTTGACAAACCGGCTCGCCGTACCGTTGATCTGGAAGCAGATTATACAGGCTTCTCCTTGCCAGACGCCTTTGTTGTCGGATACGGTTTGGATTACGCCGAACGTTACCGGAACCTGCCCTACATCGGGATCTTGAAACCGGAAGTTTATTCCCACTAATGGTGATACTCCAGCCCATGGACGTTTTGCTGACGGTTCATGCTAATACCACCTCTGTTGAGATGGTCAGACAGGCTATGGTAAAATAATTAAAGTGTTTTGAGAGGAGGTAGGGGATGAATCGGTTCATCCGGAATTCTGGTTTTTATTTGATTCTTTTTTTAGTTGTGGTGGGCATTGTCCAGTTCGTAAGCAGCAGCGGTGAATCTGCTCACAATCCTAGATACGATGAATTTCGGCAAGAGATTAAGGCTGGCAATGTGAAGGATATCACGGTTCAATTTGACGGTTACGCCTATCTCGTAACCGGTAAATATAATCAAAAACCGGAAGGGGCTAAATCCGACAGCTTCTCAACCTACATTCCGGCTACGGATGCCGCGATCCAAGAGCTGGTGGACGCCAGCGACAAGACCGGCATGAGCTATACCCAGAAGAAAATGGAAGGCGAAAGCATTTGGCTGACGCTGCTCTCCTCCATGATTCCTTTGGTTATCATGTTCATTCTTTTCTTCTTCCTGTTCAATCAGGCACAGGGCGGCGGCGGCAAAGTGATGAACTTCGGCAAAAGCCGTGCGCGCTTATATAATGAAGAGAAGAAGAGGGTCACATTCGAAGATGTGGCCGGGGCCGATGAAGAGAAACAGGAACTTGTCGAAGTCGTGGAATTCCTTAAGGATCCGCGGAAATTTGCCGCAGTCGGCGCCCGCATTCCGAAAGGGGTGCTGCTCGTAGGCCCTCCGGGTACGGGTAAAACGCTCCTCGCCCGCGCGGTAGCCGGGGAAGCCGGCGTTCCGTTCTTCAGCATTTCCGGTTCCGACTTCGTGGAAATGTTCGTAGGTGTCGGTGCATCCCGCGTTCGCGATTTGTTCGAGAACGCCAAGAAAAATGCGCCATGTATTATATTTATCGACGAAATCGATGCGGTTGGCCGTCAGCGCGGCGCCGGTCTTGGCGGCGGCCATGACGAGCGCGAACAAACGCTGAACCAATTGCTCGTAGAGATGGACGGTTTCGGCGGCAACGAAGGCATCATCATCGTTGCGGCGACCAACCGTGCGGATATTCTCGACCCGGCGCTCTTGCGTCCGGGACGTTTTGACCGTCAAATCACGGTCGACCGTCCGGACGTGAAGGGCCGCGAAGCGGTGCTGAAAGTCCATGCACGCAATAAGCCGCTCACAAAAGACGTTAAGCTTGACGTGGTAGCGAAACGCACGACCGGCTTTACCGGCGCCGAGCTGGAAAACCTGATGAACGAGGCTGCCCTGCTTGCGGCACGCCGCAACCGGAAGGATATTTCCATGCGCGAGGTCGACGAAGCGATCGACCGCGTCATTGTCGGTACGGAAAAACGCAGCCGCGTGATCAGCGAACGCGAGAAGCGGATCGTCGCTTATCACGAAGCGGGCCATACCATTGTCGGCTACTTCCTGGAAAACGCCGATATGGTGCATAAAGTAACGATCATTCCTCGCGGCCGTGCCGGCGGATACGTCATCATGATGCCGAAGGAAGACCGCATGCTCGTCACGAAGCAGGAATTGCTGGATAAAGTGACAGGCCTTCTCGGCGGCCGCGTATCCGAGGAACTCTTTATCGGGGAAATCGGAACGGGCGCTTACAGCGACTTCCAGCAGGCGACAAACATCGTCCGCAGCATGATCATGGAATACGGCATGAGCGAGAAGCTTGGACCGCTGCAATTCGGTTCGTCCCAAGGCCAAGTATTCCTTGGCCGCGATCTTGGACACGAGCAAAATTACAGTGATTCCATCGCTTATGAAATCGATCAGGAAATGCAGCGCATGACCAACGAATGTTATCAGCGTTGTAAAGATTTGTTGACCAAACACGCCAAAGAGGTTCATCTCATCGCGAATACGCTGCTTGAGAAAGAAACCCTTGAGCTGGAGCAAATCAAAGAGCTGATCGAACAAGGATACCTGTCGGAAGACGGACCGCGCGACGGCGAAAACGGAGGCTCCTCCGAAAGCGGCGCGCCCGTAATCGACGAGATCGGCGACGTTCGCGTCCGCATTCAAGGCAAAGAGGACAATGCCGACTTGCCGACGAATGAGATTCCGAACGATGCTCCGAAGAGCTCTTCGGACATTCCGAACGATCCGACGAACCCGCCGGCAGACGATCCGAATAACGGAGGCACGCCTCCAGGTACGAAAGCGTAAACCCAGCAGGACATACAAAACCCGGAAGACGACGGCAATCGTCTTCCGGGTTTTTTTGTTTTTGGCAGCTTTACCCCAATGAATACGGAACCGTCGATCACAGCGCATGTTCTGAGCATGAGGTTGTTTTAATTTTGCATGAAGGAGTCTGAGCCAAGCATCATGAAAAATTTTTATTTTTATCATCAAGCCTTTTTGTTGTGAAAGGATGCACGAAACATGCGCCCTATAAGGATTTTTTGGCACGATGGACCTGTTTATGCCGAACTTCCCGCCCAATTGACAGCCCGTGAAACCTTGTGTACATTAGTTGGTAACTGAAAAACCTCGAGGCTTAGACACCTAACTTTGAGAGAATTTTCACAATATTATGGATCATGCGATGACTTTATTAAAGGAGTGGGTTTCTGGTGGAAGCTCTGGCGCTGCAGCATAAAGAGGAGCAAAAACGGGAATTGACCGAGAAGCTGATGCAGCTCAAAAAAGAAAGAAACGCAATTATTTTGGCTCACTATTATCAACGGGACGAAATTCAGGAAGTTGCCGATTTCCGCGGCGATTCCTTTTTGCTTGCCCAGAAAGCCGCGCAAACGGATGCGGAGACGATCGTTTTTTGCGGCGTGCATTTCATGGGGGAAAGCGCCAAAATTTTGGCTCCGAACAAGACGGTTTTGATTCCGGACGAACGCGCAGGCTGCCCGATGGCCGACATGGTGAACGTGGATGGGCTCCGCAAGCTGAAAGCCCAACACCCGAACGCCAAAGTCGTTACATATATCAACTCCTCCGCCGACGTGAAAGCGGAAACGGACATTTGCTGCACGTCCTCCAATGCGGTGAAGGTGATCCAATCGCTGGATTGCGACGAGATCATCTGGGTGCCGGACAAAAACCTCGGCCATTACGTACAGCAGCATACCGACAAAAAAATGATCATTTGGGAAGGTTACTGCAATACGCATGACATGCTGACCGTAAAAGACGTTGTGGAAATGAAAGCCAAACATCCGAACGCCCAGTTCGTCGTGCATCCGGAATGCCGTCCTGAAGTGGTTGCGATGGGAGATTTCGTAGGCAGCACGACGGCGATCATCGATTACTGCAAAAAGTCGGATTGCCAGGAGTTTATCGTCGGAACCGAAGACGGCACGGGCTACCAGCTTCGCATGGACAGTCCGCACAAGACCTTCCATTTTGCGACCAAATATTTGGTATGTCCGAACATGAAGGTAAACAATCTTAAAAAATTGGTGAAGTGCCTGGAAACGATGAAGCCGCAAATTTACGTACCGCCGGCCGTCGCAGACAAGGCCCGGATTTCTTTAGAGCGCATGTTACAAGTACAGTAGCATGCGCTACTCTTTCTCTTAAGACAGGTGAATAATGCAATGATTCCTCAGTATTTGGTTGATTTTGACCTGCAGTCCTTGCCTAGCGTGGAAACCGACGTCATCGTGGTCGGCTCCGGCATTGCGGGCTTGTATACGGCCATTGAGGCGGGGAAAGACCTGAACGTGCTTATGATTACGAAAAACGCCCTTCTGGAGAGCAATACCCGCTATGCGCAAGGCGGCATCGCCGCCGTGACTTCGGAAGACGACTCTCCTGCATACCATCGTGAGGATACGCTGATGGCAGGCGCGGGGTTATGCTCGTCGGCCGCGGTCGATATTCTCGTGAATGAGGGGCCTGAAGGCGTCAAAGAGCTGATCCGGCTGGGTACGGCCTTCGACGAAATCGACGGGGAGCTTGCGTTGACGCAGGAGGGCGCCCACAGCCGCCGCCGGATTTTGCATGCCAACGGCGACGCGACGGGTTTTGAGATCGTTAGGGCGCTGGCGGCGCAGGTACGGGGCCATGAACGCGTTAAAGTGTGGGAGCATCATTTTGTGATCGACGTCATAACGACCGGAAACGAATGCGTTGGGGCGCTCGTACAGCGTCCCGACGGCCAGAGAGTGTATGTCAAGGCGACGGCTACCATTCTGTGCACGGGTGGGGCCGGACAGCTTTATCGCTATACGACGAATCCGGAGGTGGCTACCGCGGACGGAATTGCCATCGCTTACCGGGCGGGCGCGCAAATCCGCGACATGGAATTCCTCCAGTTTCATCCGACCGCGCTTTGTTACCCCGGTGCCCCGCGTTTCCTTATTTCCGAGGCGGTGCGGGGGGAAGGGGCCGTGCTGCGCAACATCAAGGGCGAACGTTTCATGGGAAAATACCACGAGCTGCTTGAGCTGGCGCCACGGGACATCGTGGCCCGGGCCATCCTCAGCGAGATGGAGGAAACGAAGGCGACCTTCGTGTATTTGGATATTACGCACGAACCGCAGGACTTTATCAGGCGCCGTTTTCCGACCATTTACGAAACCTGCATGAACTATGGCCTGGATATGGCAACGGATTGGATTCCCGTCGCTCCGGCTGCGCATTATATGATGGGCGGCGTCAAAACGGACCTGAACGGGGAAAGCAGCGTAGCCAGGTTGTTCGCCTGCGGGGAAGTCTCTTCGACCGGCGTGCATGGGGCCAATCGATTGGCAAGCAACTCGCTCTCCGAAGCGATCGTGTTCGGCAGACGGATCGTAAACCGGATTCGCGCTTTGGCCCCCGTGGTCGGTTCAATCGACTTGTCCCATCAGCTGGAGGGCCGGACCGGCGCTCCCAAGCAGGCCATCATCGAACGGCGGCTCAAGCTGCAGAAGGTGATGGTGCGGTATGCCGGACTGCGGCGCACCGGAACGATGCTCCGCAAAGGGATGGAGGAGCTGCAGCGGCAGCTGCCGATTTTCCAGTCGGAGCTCACGAAGAAAGAGGAGTTCGAATTCGCCAACATGCTGACCAGCAGCATGCTGGTAACCCGGGCCGCCCTCGAGCGAACGGAAAGCCGGGGCGCCCATTACAGGGAAGATTACCCTCAAAGAGACGACGCCGTGTGGCGCAAACATCTGCTGCAGCGGCGCGAAGATGAAATGATGGAGGAATTCAGCGATGATGTTTAACGGATATAACGAAGGTTTGGTGGAATCCATCCGTTTATGGTTGAAGGAGGACGTCGGATCCGGCGATGTGACGACGATGGCCACCATTCCCCTGGGCCACGAGTCCAAGGGCATCATTCATGCCAAGGAGGACGGCGTCGTGGCCGGGATTCCGGTTGCGGAGCTGGTGTTTCAAGTGGTGGATCCCGGACTGTCGTTTACGCCTTGCGTAAAGGACGGAGACCGTGTTACGAAGGGGACCGTGCTGGCTGTCGTCGAAGGAAGCACGCACCATATTTTGACGGGGGAACGGCTTGCGCTGAATCTTTTGCAGCGCCTCTCCGGCATTGCAACCCGGACCCGCATGTTCGTGGATAAGCTTGAAGGTTTGCCTGCCCGGCTCGTCGACACGCGCAAAACGACGCCGGGTCACCGCATGCTGGAGAAATATGCCGTGCGGGTCGGGGGCGGCGCCAATCACCGTTTTGGGCTGTATGACGCCGTCATGATTAAGGACAACCATATTAAAGGAGCGGGCGGAATTCGCCTGGCGGTTGAACGGGCACGCGCCCATATTCCTCACACAATGACCATTGAGGTGGAAACGGAGTCGCTGGATCAGGTGGAGGAGGCTTTGGAGGCCGGGGCGGACATCATCATGCTGGACAACATGGACAAAGCGATGATGAGAGAGGCGGTAAGACGGATCAAAACGAAGGCGCCGCATGTCCGCGTCGAGGCTTCCGGCAACGTTTCGCTGCAAACGGTCAAAGAAATTGCCGAGTGCGGGGTTGACGTCATATCCGTGGGGCGGTTAACCTATTCTTTTGAGAGTCTTGACATCAGTCTGGATCTCAATGCTGTAAAATAAAGGAGGGATCGTCCCCATGATCCTTGTCATCGACATCGGGAATACCAACATTGTACTGGGCATCTATAGAGGGCGAGAGCTTCTTCACCACTTTCGTCTGAGCACCATCCGTCAATCGACATCGGATGAATACGGCGTATGGTTTCACAATTTGTTCCATATGTCAGGGATTAACGTTTCGGACATTGAGGGCGTCATCATGTCCTCCGTCGTTCCGCCGATGGTTCATGTGATCGACCAGACATGCCGTAAATATATTCGCAAACACCCGCTTATGGTCGGACCGGGCATTAAAACAGGCTTGAATTTGCGCAACGAAAACCCGCGCGAGGTCGGCGCGGACCGGATCGTGAATGCGGTGGCCGCGGTCGAGCTGTACAAAGGGCCGCTGGTCGTGGTCGACTTTGGGACGGCAACGACGTTTGACTGCGTCGACGAAAAAGGGGATTATCTCGGAGGCGCCATCGTGCCGGGCATCGGCATTTCGACGGAGGCTTTGGTTGAACGGGCGTCCAAGCTTCCGCGCATCGAGCTCGAAAAGCCGAAAAAGGTGATCGGCCGCAACACGGTGCATGCCATGCAGGCCGGGATCATTTACGGGTATGCCGGTCAGGTGGACGGAATCGTCGAGCGAATGAAGGAGGAAATGCGTTCCCCTTCGCTGAAGGTGGTAGCCACCGGCGGGCTGGCGGAGCTGATAGCCAGCGAATCGGAAGCAATCGATGAGGTCAACCCGATGCTGACGCTCGAAGGGCTGCGGATTATATATGAGCGCAACAAGTAGCAAACGTCCGGTTTGAACCTGATCTTCGTTTTTGGGGAACGATAAACGAAGGGAATGCCGTTTTGTGCCCTCATCAGGGGTGTCAGCGAACATATCCTAAATGAAAGCGGACTACAATATCTTCAAATTCAAAGCAAGGAGTCTAAGATGGACATGGAAAATAAACAAGACGGCCTCATTCGGGGCACCGCCATGGGCGGGCGCGTCCGGGCTTTCGCCGTAAGGACGACGGCGCTCGTCGAGGAATTGCGGCGAAGACATGATACGTGGCCTACGGCTACGGCCGCCATGGGGCGGACGCTGACGGCAGGCGCCATGATGGGGGCCATGCTCAAAGGCGAGGAGAAATTGACGATTCAGGTAAAAGGCGACGGCCCGATCGGCCAAATCGTCGTCGATGCCAACGCAAAAGGCGAAGTTAGAGGTTATGTGGACGAACCGCATACCCATTTGCCGAGCAACAGCCAGGGCAAGCTGGACGTCGCAGGCGCGGTCGGCCAGGGCTTTTTGCACGTGACCAAGGACTTGGGCCTGAAGGAGCCGTACCGCGGCAGCGTTCCGATCATTTCCGGGGAGCTGGGCGAAGATTTCACGTACTATTTTGCCGCCTCCGAACAGACGCCATCGGCAGTAGGGCTGGGCGTCCTGGTAGCACCCGACAATTCCGTCATCGTGGCCGGCGGTTTTATCGTGCAGCTGCTGCCTGGACTCAGCGATGAGGAAATCACCGTGATCGAGCGGGCCGTCGGAGCCATGCCGCCGGTGACGTCGCTGTTGGATCAGGGGCTGGAACTGGATGAAATGCTGCGGTGGCTTTTGCCTGACGTGGAAGTCCTTGAGCATATGGATATCCGTTTCCAGTGCAAATGCTCGCGGGAACGGGTGGAACAGACGCTGGTTAGCCTCGGGAAGGATGAGCTGGAACAGCTGATCAAGGAAGACGGCCATGCCGAAGTGGTGTGCCACTTCTGCAACGAAGCTTACAGCTTTAACAAAGAAGAATTGCAGCAGATTCTGGACAGAGCAATTCGTTAAAGGCACGGGATGACAGGATGATGACCAGACAAGAAAAGGCGTTATGGGCCGCAGTCATCATTTTGGCAGCGGGCGTGTTGTTTATGGGGAGCCTCATCGTCATAAGGGGGCTAAAGCCCGCCGGGACCGTGCATGAACCGGACGAAGAGCAGGGCGGCCGGAAAGCCGTCGCTGCTTTCGACGGTCAGATCATCACGGAGGACGAGTGGGTCGAAGAGTTGAAGCGGACGCATGGGAAGGACATGCTTTTGCAGATGCTCAACCAGAAGGCGGTGGATGCCGAAGCCAAAGCGCTGCAAATCCGGGTAACGCCGGAGGAAATCGCGGAGAAGGTCAAAGCCGATGCCGCCGGATACGAGTCGGAGGAAGCTTATTTTCAATCGATGTACGCCCAATTGGGCCTCTCCCCCGCGGATATTCGGGCGGAAGCAGCTTACCAATTGACCCTCGAAAAAATCGCCACCCTTCATATCGATATTAGCGATGCGGACGTGGACAGGTATTTGGAGGAGCATCAAGAGGAATTCGAGCCGAAAAAGCAATACGAGCTGGCGTGGATCAAGCTCAAAAGCCGTAAAGCCGCCAATGAGGCGCTGGACCGCCTTGAACGGGGAGAAGATTTCGGCAAACTGGCCGAAGAGCTGTCCCTCGACGAATATACCCGCCTGCAAGGCGGCCGCCTCGGTTGGATCGAAGAAGACGACCCGTTCGTTCCGGCGGAGCTGCTCGACGCGGCCAAGGAGCTGCAAACGGGGGACATTGCGGGTCCGATCCGGCTTCAGGACGACGGATACGCGGTGATGGAGGTCATCGATATCCAAGAAACGGAGAAACCAAGCAGCGAGGACATCCGGGAGGGCATCCGCAAACAGCTTGCTTTGAACGAAGCCGTCCCGTTAACGGAGCTTGAGGCGCAGCTTCGGGATAAATACGGCGCTAAAATCATAGCCGAAACCCCGCCCGGGCAGGGGGCGAGATAATGCCTTTTAGAAACCTTTGCCGAGTGGATCTGCGGATCCATGAAGCGAGGGTTGTTTTTTTGGAGACAGGCCGGGGGGCCTTAGGCCGGATGCGGAAATGAAGCGCTGCTCAAGCAGGGTTCGTATTGACATTCGGAGGGAAGGTTGTTAAGATAAAGGTACTAAATACCTACTTATTTACTCGGATATAAAATCGGTTTTTACAGCCAGACGCACGAACTGAATCCGCATACATCTTAAAACGAATTTTACCGTTCAAAAGGGAGGATTTTTACTATGGCTAAAGTCGTGAATAATGTTACTGAATTGATCGGCAGCACCCCGCTTGTTCGTTTGAACCGTCTGGTTCCGGAAGACAGCGCGGAAATTTACCTCAAACTCGAATACCAAAACCCGGGAGCAAGCGTTAAAGACCGGATCGCCATCAGCATCGTGGAGGAAGCCGAAAAAGACGGCACGCTGAAACCCGGCGGCACGATCGTGGAAGCAACAAGCGGCAACACCGGGATCGGCCTGGCGATGGTCGCTGCGGCGAAAGGATACAAAGCGGTGATCGTCATGCCGGAAACGATGAGCTTGGAGCGCCGCAACCTGCTTCGCGCCTATGGTGCTGAGCTGGTGCTGACTCCGGGAGCGGAGGGCATGAACGGAGCCGTTAAAAAGGCCGAGGAAATCGTAAGGGAGAACCCGGGTTATTTCATGGCTGAGCAGTTCAAAAATCCGGCCAACGTAAAAATCCACCGCGAGACGACGGGTCCGGAAATCGTTGAAGCGATCGAGTCCATCGGCGGCACGCTGGATGCGTTCGTAGCGGGCATCGGTACGGGCGGCACGATCTCCGGCGCGGGCGAAGTGCTGAAAAACCGTTTCCCTGATATCAAAATCGTTGCGGTCGAACCAGCGGCTTCCCCGATTTTGGCCGGCGGCAAGCCGGGTCCTCACAAGATCCAGGGCCTTGGCGCGAACTTCATTCCCGACATTTTGAACCGCGAAATCTATGACGAAATCATTCATGTCGAGAACGAAGAAGCTTTTGAAACGGCGCGCCGCGTAGCGAAAGAAGAAGGCGTCCTTGCCGGCATTTCTTCCGGCGCAGCGGTATATGCCGCGCTCAAGGTGGCCAAGGAACTCGGAAAAGGAAAACGCGTCGTCGCGATCATCCCGAGCAACGGCGAACGTTATCTCAGCACGCCGCTCTATAACTTCGAAGGTTAATTCGAACATTATTAGCCCTGCTTCCGTTTTTACGGCGGCAGGGTTTTTTTGGGGAATACGGGCGTTTTCGGCAAAAAACCTGGAAAGGGCCTTTTCAAATGGGGAGCGGGCAAGTATACTGACAACCAATAGAGAAGCTTTTGCAGCGAAAGGAATGAAGAAATGAGCGGGGAAAGCGTCGTTACGTTGAAGCATTGGAAAAGGTGGGCCGAAAAAGGATATACGATGCTGCCTTTTGTACTCGAGGCGGATTGCCGGGGGAAAAGCAGCGGTCTGCCCGCGTCTTGGTCGCATGCCTGGAAACAGGCGTCTCCGCATTCCTTTGTCCTCGAAAGCGGCAAGGATGGACGTTACACCTATTTGGGGCTGGAACCCGCGTCGGTATTGCGGGGGAAGGGAGAAGAGGCGCGCGTAACCTGCCTTCGGGAAGGCAGCACGGCATGTTCGGCAGCATCTCCGCTTGAGGCTATAAAACAATGGATGGCGCCTTACAAGGGACCTGCGCCGGAGGACCGGGCCGATTTGGCGGCCGATCTGCCGCCGTTTCTTGGGGGATGCGTCGGCTTCCTGGGTTACGATGTCGTCCGGTTCCTCGAAGAGCTTCCGGCTACCGCTGCCGACCATCCGGATCTCCCGGATTACCTTTGGATGTTATTCGACGAGATTTGGATCTATGACCATGCTAGGCAAAAACTCTTTTGTGCGGTCCATGCGAACATAAAGGCGGATACGGACCTGGGCGATGCTTACGATGCCGCCCGGGAAAAGGCCCAAACGATGTTTGACCGATGGTCCCGGTTTACGGTACAAGCGCGGGGCGAGATCGAAGAGGAACGGCTGTATCGGCAAAAACACGTAGAAGACGGGCCAACGGAGCTGGATTCCGGCGAATGGCCCGGCATGGAAAGCGCCTTTACGCGCGAGGCTTTTGAACGGGCGGTCACGGCGATCCAGGATTATATCCGGCAGGGCGACGTATTTCAGGTCAATTTGTCGCTCAGGCAGGAACGGAGGCTGGAATCCGAACCGGAACGGATTTATGAATGGCTGAGAGTATTGAATCCGTCGCCGTATATGGGAATGCTTCGTTCTCCGGGCTTCAGCCTTGTGAGCGCATCTCCCGAGCTGCTGGTCAAGCGGCAGGGAGACCTGATCGGCGCCCGTCCCATCGCCGGCACGCGGCGCCGCGGACATACGAAGGCGGAGGACGAGGCAATGGCCGCCGAGCTGCTGGGCAGCGAAAAGGAACGCGCGGAACATGTCATGCTGGTGGATCTTGAGCGCAACGACATCGGCAAAGTGGCCGCCTACGGGACGGTCAGGGTACCGGAGCTGATGACCGTCGAGCAGTACTCCCACGTCATGCATCTGGTCTCCCAGGTAGAGGGACGGCTCGCACCAGGCAAAGACGCGTTTGACGTGATCGCCGCCCTCTTCCCTGGGGGCACGATCACGGGAGCGCCGAAGGTGCGCACGATGGAGATCATCGAAGAGCTGGAACCGGTCAGACGCGGCCCTTATACGGGCTCCATGGGCTGGATTGACTACAACGGAAATTTGGAATTAAATATTATCATAAGAACGCTGGTCGTTTTGGACGGGATCGGCATGATTCAGACCGGCGCGGGCGTCGTGATCGACTCCGAGCCATACCGCGAATACCGCGAATGCCATAATAAAGCCAAAGCCGTCGTCAAGGCAGTCCTTTTGAGCGAAAAGGAAGCGGCTGCCCGGTCGCAGCGGCGTGAAGAGGAGATGAGAGCATGATTCTGGTGATCGACAATTACGACTCTTTTACGTATAACCTGGTTCAATATCTCGGGGAACTGGGGGAAGAGGTCAAAGTATTCCGCAATGACGAAATCGACATCCAAGGAATCGAAGTGCTGGCTCCCGATCATATTCTGATTTCGCCGGGGCCGTGCACTCCGAATGAAGCGGGAATCAGCCTCGAGACCATTGAGCATTTTAAAGGCAAGGTTCCGATTTTTGGCGTATGCCTTGGGCACCAGGCCATCGGACAGGCATTCGGCGGCAAGGTCGTTCGCGCCGAACGGCTGATGCACGGCAAAACGTCGCCGATTTTGCATCAAGGAACGTCGGTATTCGAGGGATTGCCGTCGCCGTTTACGGCGACGCGGTACCATTCCCTGCTGGTGGAACGCAGCACGCTGCCCGATTGCCTCGAAGTTACCGCCGAAACGGAAGAGGGCGAAATTATGGGACTGCGCCACAAGGAGTACCCGATCGAAGGCGTTCAATTCCATCCGGAGTCGATCATTACCGACCATGGACACCAGATGCTGCGCAATTTCCTGAAGCGGACGGCGACGACGGGCGCATGAATCGGATTCTGATAAACGGTCAATCTATGGATGCTTCTGCTGCCGTGGTCTCCGTAATGGATCACGGCTTTTTATACGGCATGGGTTTGTTCGAAACGCTCCGGACCTATGGCGGCAAGCCGTTTTTGCTGGAGCGGCACTTGGCTCGACTGAAGGCGGGCTGCAAAACGCTGGGCATCGACGTTTCCGCGCTTCCGGATGACCTGCAGGTGCGGGAATGGATCGCCGAGCTGATGCAGGCTAACGGGCTGGAGGAAGCTTATGTCCGCTACACGGTCAGCGCGGGGGAGGATGCGCTCGGATTGCCCGCGGGAATGTATAGCCGTCCCGCTTCGGTGCTGATGGCGAAACCGCTGCCCGAGCCGGCGCCGACGCTGTATACCCACGGCAAACCTCTTAAACTGCTGGGCACCCGGCGAAATTCGCCAGAGGGCCCCGTCCGTTTGAAGTCGCTCCATTACATGAACAACATTTTGGCGAAGAGGGAGCTTTCCTCCGATCCCGAAGCGGTACGGCTTTATGCCGAGGGCTTGATGCTGAATGCGGACGGGCATGTGTCGGAGGGAATCGTGAGCAACGTCTTTTTCGCGAAAAACGGAAAGGTCTGTACGCCGGACACGGCTTGCGGCCTGCTGCCCGGCATTACGCGCGGGTTGGTTTTGGAGCTGGCCTCGGAGGCGGGAATACGCTGCGAGGAAGGGTTTTACACTTGGGAAGACTTGCGGGAAGCGGATGAAATCTGGCTGACCACTTCCATTCAGGAATTGGTGCCCGTCACCTCGTTGATCGACCCGGACGGCACGGTTTCGATCATCGGCGAAGGGCGAATCGGACCGTTAACGGATATACTGCTGCGGTTGTACCGCCGGCAAACGGGAGGCTATCATGAAAACGACAATCTATGAACGGACATACCGGATGGGCGAAGCGGTGCTTGAGCTTGGTGCATCCACCAAAATTATGGGTATTTTGAACGTAACCCCCGACTCATTTTCGGATGGAGGCCGGTACGTCGACCCGGATCAAGCGGTTCGGCATGCCTTGCAAATGGTGGAGGACGGGGCGGACTTGATCGACATCGGAGGCGAATCGACGCGGCCGGGTTACGAGCCGGTGTCCGCGGAAGAGGAGCTGCGCCGGATCATTCCGGTCATTGAAGCGCTGCACCGGGCCGCCCCCCATATCCCGATCTCGGTGGATACGTATAAAGCGGAGGTAGCGCGGGAAGCGATCCGGGCGGGAGCCCATATCATGAACGATATTTGGGGAGGCAAAAAGGACCCGGATATGCTCAAAGCGGCCGCCGAACTCGGCTGCCCGATTATTTTGATGCACAACAGGAAAGATATGAACTACGGCGATTTTACGGCCGACGTCGTGCGGGACCTGCAGGAAAGCGTCGAATTGGCGCTGAAGGCCGGCGTTGCCGGTGAACGGATCATTTTGGATCCGGGCGTCGGTTTTGCGAAAAATTTGCCGGAAAACCTGCAGATCATGACGCAGCTTGACCGGCTCGTCGGGATCGGTTATCCGGTGCTGCTCGCGACCTCCCGCAAAAAGTTTATCCGTACCGTGCTGGATCTTCCGGTTGGGGACGTCGTCGAAGGAACGGCGGCCACGGTCGCGTTCGGCATTGCCCAAGGCTGCCAAATCGTGCGCGTTCATGACGTGAAACAAATCAAGCGGACCGTGGATATGTGCGACGCGATGCTGTATGCCTCGCCGGATACGAGAAGGGTACGCGAACATATTACGGAGGGATGACGGATCCATGGATAAAATGAAGCTGCATCGGATGGAATATTACGGGTACCACGGCGTGTTTGAAGAGGAACGCAAGCTGGGCCAACGTTTCTATATCGATTTGGAGCTGGAGCTCGATTTGCGGGAAGCCGGCCGAAATGACGATTTGAGCAAAACGGTAAATTATGCCGAAGTGCACGAGCTCGTGAAAAAAGTCGTTGAAACCGAGTCTTTCCGCCTCATCGAGGCGCTCGGCGAACGTGTTGCATCCTTGTTACTGGACACTTATACTAGTATCGATGCATTGACGGTCAAAGTGACCAAACCGCACCCTCCCTTTGACATCCATTTTCAGGGGGTCACCGTGGAGCTTCACAGAACGAGGAGTTAGCAAAGAATGAGCGGCTGACGAAGCCTTTTTGCTAGTCCCGAGAACAAGAAAGCGAGAATCTGCCATGAATGCACAATCCACCTCTGAGTCATCAGAGGCTTATATTGCTTTAGGGGCCAATTTGGGCGACCGCGAGGAAACGCTGATGGATGCGGTGCAACGTCTCGATCGGCATCCGGACGTCGCGGTGCTCGAATGTTCCGATTTATATGAGACCGAGCCGGTCGGTTACGTCGACCAGCCCCTTTTTCTGAATATGGCCGTACGGGTTCGCACCACGCTCGATGCTTACGGACTGCTGCACGTCATGCAGCAAATCGAAAAAGACCTTGGACGCGTTCGGCATATACGCTGGGGCCCGAGAACCGTCGATTTGGACCTGATCTGGATGGAGGGGCGGCGGGAAAACACCGAGGAGCTGATTTTGCCCCACCCTCGCATGGAAGAGCGTTTGTTTGTGCTCGTCCCTTTGAAAGACGTCGTGCCGGAGGGCGAATCCTCCGGATTGCGGCCTATCCTGTTTGCAGCGTTGGAAAGACTGGATGGAAAGGACGGTTTACAGCTTTGGAAAACATGCAGCTGGCACAGCGCATCCGCGCCTTTCGGAAGTTAAAAGGATACACGCAGCAGGAGCTGGCGTCGGGATGCGGCATTTCGCTGACGGTGCTTGGCGCCATCGAGCGGGGCAACCGCCATGCCGACGAGCGCACGCTTGCGAAAATTGCGGAGGTACTGGGCATATCGCTCGAGGAGCTTACCAATCCTTAGAGTTACGGGTATATAAATGATTACATGAAGTCAAAGGAGCGACAAAGAGATCCCATGTTGAAAATTGGCGATATTGAAATGAAAAATCAGGTCGTCCTCGCTCCGATGGCGGGTGTTTGCAATCCGGCTTTCCGGTTGATCGCCAAGGAGTTCGGAACCGGACTGGTTTGCGCGGAGATGGTTAGCGGCAAAGCGATCGTCCACGGCAATCGGCGCACGCAGGAGATGCTTTTTGTCGACGAACGGGAGAAACCGCTCAGCCTGCAAATTTTCGGAGGCGACCGCGACTCGCTCGTGGAAGCGGCGAAGGTCGTGGATAAACAGACGAATGCCGATATTATCGACATTAACATGGGCTGCCCTGCGCCCAAAGTGACCAAAATCGACGCAGGCGCCCGCTGGCTGCTCGATTCCAACAAAATTTACGAAATGGTAGCGGCCGTGGTGGATGCGGTAGACAAACCGGTGACGGTCAAAATGCGCACGGGTTGGGACAGCGACCACATTTTCGCGGTCGAAAACGCCCAAGCGGTGGAACGCGCCGGAGGGAAAGCGGTCAGCATACACGGCCGTACCCGCGAACAGCTGTATACCGGCCATGCGGACTGGGATATTATAAAACAAGTCAAAGAGTCGGTATCGATCCCGGTCATCGGCAACGGGGACGTGGTTACCCCCGAGGATGCCCGCCGGATGTTGGACCAAACCGGAGTCGACGGGGTCATGATCGGCCGCGGAGCCCTGGGCAATCCATGGATGCTGTACCGCACGATCGAATATTTGAAAACCGGGGAGCTGCTGCCGGAACCGACGGCCGAGGAGAAGATCCGAATCGCGATTTTGCATATGGACCGTCTCATTGCGTTGCGGGGAGAAGCGGTGGCCGTACGCGAAATGCGCAAGCATTTGGCCTGGTATTTGAAAGGGCTCAAAGGATCCGCCCGCATCAAAGACGAAATCATGGAAGGAACGAAGTGGGACGAAATGGTCCGAATTTTGGAAAATTTCGTTGCAAGCCTCAAAGAGAGGGAGCAACTGGAAGCAGAAGCGGTTGAGGAGGCGGCGGTTTCCCGGTAATTCCGCCATGTCATGACCATGCATATACAAAATTGCGCGCGATTGACATTTTGAAATGCTTACCATATAATTTTTCAGTATAAATTCGACTTTATCCTTAAAACAGCAGAGGGATGTTCTGATCCTTCACACTTTGCATAAATATAGATTGATCTAAAGCAAGCTGGGTAGTTCATTCTATACTCGTTTTTTTGATTCCGTTTCATAATGGGTGGAATGGGTTATGAAACCGAATCGCTTTAAATTCATTTATATGACAGGAGAATCGGTTAAGATGAGCGATAAAGAAGTCATTCTGACACAGGACGGACTCAAAAAGCTGGAAGACGAACTCGAGAACCTGAAATCGGTCAAGCGGCGCGAGGTTGCGGAACGGATCAAAGTAGCCATCGGCTACGGCGATATCAGCGAAAACTCCGAGTACGAGGATGCCAAAAACGAGCAGGCCTTTATCGAGGGACGCATCATTACCCTTGAAAAAATGCTTCGCAATGCGCGCATCATCAACAACGACGAAATCAATACCGATATTGTCGGGGTTGGCGCGACGGTGATCGTGCAGGACATGGAGTACGGCGACACGATGGAGTATACGATTGTCGGCACGGCCGAATCCGATCCGCTCAACAACAGGATTTCGAATGAAAGCCCGGTCGGCAAAGCGATCTTAGGCAAGCAAAAAGGAGCCGTCGTGGACGTAAACGTGCCTGCCGGCGTGATCCAATACAAAATCATCGATATCAAGAAATAAGATCGGCGTGCTTTAGGATTGTAAGAAAGAGCTTCCTTTAGGAAGCTTTTTTTCAGATATATAGGATGAAATGGGAATGAATTCATGTATTCCCCGGTTATGTCATGCAGTACCCTGTTTTTCTTGGAAGGACAGGCAGTAGGATCGAAGGAGTGACGAATGAAAATGTCGGAAGAAGTAAACAACCACGAACAAGAAATGGAACTTAGCGAAATGCTGCAAATTCGCCGCGGTAAGCTGGACGAGCTGCGGGGCCTTGGGATTGACCCTTTTGGAAAAAAATACAACCGCACCCATCATGCGGGAGACCTGCTCAAGAAATATGACGGTATGACCAAAGAAGAGCTGGACGAGCAGCATATCGAAGTGAAGGTAGCGGGCCGGATTATGGCCAAACGCGGCATGGGTAAGGCGATTTTTGCCCATATTCAGGATCTCAGCGGCAAAATCCAAATTTACGTGCGTCAGGATTCCGTGCCGGAAACGGCTTTTGAAGCGTTCCGCCTGCTTGATCTCGGGGATATTGTCGGAATCGCCGGCACGATGTTCAAAACCAAAACGGGAGAGACGACGATCAAAGCGAGCGAAGTCGAGGTTCTCGCGAAGTCACTCAATCCGCTGCCCGACAAATATCACGGCCTGAAGGACGTCGAGCTTCGTTACCGTCAGCGTTACGTGGATCTGATTATCAATCCGGAAGTGCAGCAAACGTTTATCGCCCGTTCCCGGATCATTCAGTCGATGCGCCGCTATTTGGACTCCCAAGGTTACCTTGAAGTGGAGACGCCGACGCTGCATGCCATCGCAGGCGGCGCTGCCGCGAAGCCGTTCATCACGCATCATAATGCGCTCGACATGGAGCTTTATATGCGCATCGCGATCGAACTTCACTTGAAGCGCCTGATCGTCGGCGGCCTGGAGAAAGTATACGAGATCGGACGCGTATACCGGAACGAAGGCATTTCCACCCGCCACAACCCGGAATTCACCATGATCGAGCTGTATGAAGCTTATGCCGATTACAAGGACATCATGAACTTGACGGAAAACTTGATTGCCCACATCGCGCAGGAAGTGCTCGGCACCCAGGTCATCAATTACCAGGGGCATGAGGTCAACCTCGCACCGGGCTGGCGCCGCGTGTCCATGGTGGATGCGGTTAAAGAAGTCAAAGGCGTAGACTTCGGCGTGCACATGACGGATGAAGAGGCGCATCGCCTTGCCAAGGAGCATAACGTCAAAGTCGAGCCGCATATGACCTTTGGCCATATTCTGAACGCGTTTTTCGAGGAATTTGTAGAGGAAACGCTGATTCAGCCGACGTTCGTTACCGGGCATCCGGTGGAAATCTCGCCGCTGGCGAAGAAAAACGAAGAGGATCCGCGTTTTACGGACCGCTTCGAGCTGTTTATCGTGGCGCGCGAACATGCCAATGCCTTCAGCGAGCTGAACGACCCGATCGACCAGCGCCAGCGTTTCGAAGCACAGCTCAAGGAACGGGAGCAAGGCAACGACGAAGCGCATGAAATGGACGAGGACTTCCTGAATGCGCTCGAATACGGCATGCCGCCTACAGGCGGACTCGGCATCGGCGTGGACCGTCTCGTGATGCTGCTGACCAACTCGCCTTCGATCCGCGACGTACTGTTATTCCCTCATATGAGAAACCGTACGCAGGAGTAGCTTAATTCGGTTTAACGGGGAAGAGGGAATTTCATGACCGGATTCATCGGACTTCTTGGGACATGGAGATGAAGATTCGCCGCAAGCTTTTATAACATAAGAAAAAAGGAACAGCGTGACGGGGTCACGTCTGTTCCTTTTTTGCGTTTCATTCGGATGGGCGGCAAAGCGACTGAAGATGACGATATACGGTTCTGCGCATCAAGTCCGCCGGCATCTTTTCCGGCCTGAGTACGGCATGGATGGCCAATCCGTCGATCAAGGCATAAAAGCGTTCGATTTCAAGCTCGGCGTCCAGATCTGGCGCAGCCAAGTTTTTGGCGGCCAATCCATCCATGATTTCAATAAAAATGGATCTGAGCCCATCATCGACTTCCAGGCGATATCTAGCGAGATCCTTGTCGGACAGCGATTTGACGACAAAAGCGAACCAGACCTCCATTTCGAGCCGTTTCTCCTCGTCCGTAGGCAGAATCTCGTCGACGAGGAGAGGAATGTCCGTCAAAAGGTCCCCGCTGAAATCGATGTTGGCGATCCGTTTTCCGACACGGTCGGAAACCATCTTCATGGCATAGAAGAGCAGTTCCGAATGCGTCGAGAAATAATGGCGCATCGAACCCACGGACAATCCGGCCTCATCCGCGATGTTCCGGACCGAAGCCTGGTCCAGCCCTTTTTTTTGAATGACGCGCCAGGTGGCTTCCGCAACTTTTTCCCTTTGTTTTTCATGATCCACGATTTTAGGCATGTCCTTAGTATAACATTTTCCTTGTTTTTTTAATACAG
>NZ_JBBORO010000001.1:85000-812500 GCF_038004655.1 Paenibacillus sp. FSL M7-1455
GCCGTAACTATAACGGTCCTAAGGTAGCGAAATTCCTTGTCAGGTAAATTCTGACCCGCACGAATGGCGTAACGACTTGGGCGCTGTCTCAACGAGAGATCCGGTGAAATTTTAATACCTGTGAAGATGCAGGTTACCCGCGACAAGACGGAAAGACCCCATGGAGCTTTACTGCAGCTTGATATTGGATTTGGGTACGATCTGTACAGGATAGGTGGGAGCCTAAGAAGCATGAGCGCCAGCTTGTGTGGAGGCGACGTTGGGATACCACCCTGATCGTATCTAGGTTCTAACCTGGTACCGTGATCCGGTACGGGGACAGTGTCAGGCGGGCAGTTTGACTGGGGCGGTCGCCTCCTAAAGAGTAACGGAGGCGCCCCAAGGTTCCCTCAGAATGGTTGGAAATCATTCGAAGAGTGCAAAGGCAGAAGGGAGCTTGACTGCGAGACCTACAAGTCGAGCAGGGACGAAAGTCGGGCTTAGTGATCCGGTGGTACCGCATGGAAGGGCCATCGCTCAACGGATAAAAGCTACCCTGGGGATAACAGGCTTATCTCCCCCAAGAGTCCACATCGACGGGGAGGTTTGGCACCTCGATGTCGGCTCATCGCATCCTGGGGCTGAAGTAGGTCCCAAGGGTTGGGCTGTTCGCCCATTAAAGCGGTACGCGAGCTGGGTTCAGAACGTCGTGAGACAGTTCGGTCCCTATCTGTCGTGGGCGTAGGAAATTTGAGAGGAGCTGTCCTTAGTACGAGAGGACCGGGATGGACGTACCGCTGGTGCACCAGTTGTTCCGCCAGGAGCATGGCTGGGTAGCTACGTACGGACGGGATAAGCGCTGAAAGCATCTAAGCGTGAAGCCCCCCTCAAGATGAGATTTCCCAGTATGTAAGACCCCTTGAAGACGACGAGGTAGATAGGTTGGAGGTGGAAGTGCAGCAATGCATGGAGCTGACCAATACTAATCGGTCGAGGGCTTATCCTAAAAGCTTTCTGAAAGAAAGCTCGCTACGGAAGCATGAACAAACCCACCAAAGTGAAGAGCAGCTTCGTAGCTGATTCCGAGTACTTTGGCGGGGCCCGGAACAAAAACCGGGAAATGCTACGGAAATTAAAACGCAAAACGTTTCGTATCTAGTTTTCAGGTGATCAAACATCTGAATGATTTTGAAGCTGCAAATCCTTTTAGAGGATGGATATTTTGCTGGTGAGTGATCTCCGAAGCAAAAGCAGCGCAAAAATCCTGTTTGGTGGCGATAGCGGAGGGGTTCCACGCGTACCCATCCCGAACACGACCGTTAAGCCCTCCAGCGCCGATGGTACTTGGACCGAAGGGTCCTGGGAGAGTAGGACGCTGCCAAGCGAAGGACCACTGTTGATGAACAATCGACGGTGGTTTTTTTATTTATCCATGTTTGGGCGATTTCTTGAAGCTCGGGAAGGTCGGCGGATTATGAATGGGCGTTTTGCCACATAATAATAGCCTATTGTAATAACGCTAAGATGTGGCGGGTGCTCCGAGGCAAAGTTGATGGCATTAAGATCGGCCGCTTGAATATGTTTTGATCATTGGCCTGCAAACATTGGACATCCCATCCAGAGATGTCTTTTTTTGAATCGTTGTCTTTTACCAGTGGACATGTATTTTCGGGTATTAGACAAGTGCATTTTCTGTTTGTTTTACCATCCTCAATTCCTTGACAGCTTCGCAGGGCCTTTGCTAAGATGGCAATAATATATTTTCAGAAAATGATTTTCAAGCCTTGTAGTATAAGGGTTTTGACGAATACAATACATGACAATGAGGGGGAAGTTCCAAGGTGTGGGAAGACAAATTCAGTAAAGAAGGATTTACTTTTGATGATGTGTTGCTGGTGCCGCGCAAGTCTGAGGTGCTGCCGAAGGAAGTGGACGTGTCCACGAGATTAAGCAAGCATGTGAAGCTCAACATTCCGCTCATCAGTGCCGGTATGGATACCGTTACCGAATCCGCCATGGCTATCGCGATCGCCAGAGAGGGCGGGATTGGCGTTATCCATAAGAACATGCCCGTTGAGCAGCAGGCTGAAGAAGTAGACCGCGTAAAACGCTCCGAAAGCGGCGTTATTACGAATCCATTCTCCCTGACACCTGATCACCTTGTTTCCGATGCCGAGCAAGTGATGGCGAAATTCCGCATTTCCGGCGTGCCGATTGTGGACGAGCAGCATAAGCTGGTGGGGATTTTGACGAACCGCGACCTGCGTTTCGTACACGATTACAGCATTCAAATCAAAGAAGTGATGACGAAGGAAAACCTGGTTACGGCTCCGGTCGGCACAACGCTGCAAGAGGCTGAGGTTATCCTGCAGAAGCACAAAATCGAGAAGCTTCCTTTGGTTGACGATAATAACGTTTTGAAAGGCCTTATCACGATCAAGGATATCGAAAAAGCGATCCAATTCCCGAATGCGGCGAAGGATGCGCAAGGACGCCTGTTGGTCGGCGCAGCGATCGGTATTTCCAAGGACGGCCTTGACCGCGCGGAAGCGCTGGTAAAAGCCGGCGTCGACATGATTGTGGTCGATTCCGCGCACGGACACCACATCAATATCCTTGATTTTGTCCGTAAGCTTCGCGGCTTGTATCCGGAACTTACGATCGTTGCAGGCAACGTCGCTACCGGCGAAGCCACACGCGACTTGATCGAAGCCGGTGCCTCCGTCGTTAAGGTGGGCATCGGACCTGGTTCCATTTGTACGACGCGCGTGATTGCCGGTATCGGCGTACCGCAAATCACTGCCATTTACGACTGCGCGAAAGTCGCCCGCGAATACGGCATTCCGCTCATCGCCGACGGCGGCATCAAATATTCCGGCGAGATTACGAAAGCATTGGCTGCAGGCGGCCATGCGGTCATGCTCGGCAGCATGTTTGCCGGCACGGAAGAAAGCCCGGGCGAGTCTGAAATTTATCAGGGACGCCGCTACAAGGTATACCGCGGCATGGGCTCCATGGCCGCTATGAAGCAGGGCAGCAAGGACCGCTACTTCCAGGACGACGATAAGAAGCTCGTACCGGAAGGCATCGAAGGACGCGTAGCGTACAAAGGCCCGCTGAAGGATACGATCCATCAGTTGATCGGCGGCCTTCGCTCCGGCATGGGATACTGCGGAACGAAAAATCTCGAGGAACTTCGCGAAGACACCCAATTCGTACGGATTACCGGCGCAGGGCTCCGCGAAAGCCATCCGCATGACGTCCAAATCACGAAAGAAGCTCCGAACTACTCCGTATAAAACCGAAGATGATTTGCACTTAACCAACATCTTCTTGTACAGACAGGCCGAATTTAGGCCTGTCTGTCTTTTTTTGCTTAATCCCCTGTGATAGAATAGAACAAGTAAGATTTCAATGGGCAAGAGGGGAGTTAACAATTCATTGAGTAAGAAATGGAAGTTGTCGGGCCGTTCCGGCCATAAGAAGAACAAACGTCACCTCGTTAAAAAGAGCATAGCCTCGGTTATGCTTTTGAATATGCTTTGCCTTTCCGCTTTGCCGGCCACCATGGTGTTTGCGGAGAAGGAGCAGACAAGCACGACTGCTACAACGAACAGTACGACTACGGTAGCAGGAAGCATCCAGAAGCCGGAGCTGAATTTAAAATCCGCCATTTTGATCGAAGCTTCAACGGGGCAAGTGCTTTTGTCGATGAATGCCGACGAGCCGCTTCCGCCGGCAAGCATGACCAAAATGATGACCGAGTATATCGTTGCCGAACAGGTTAAGCAGGGGAAGCTGAAATGGACGGATAAGGTTACGGTAGGGGAAAATCCCAAATTAACTACCGGTTCGCGTATTTTTTTGAATCAGGGAGATGTTCATACGGTTGAGGAACTGTATATCGCCATGGCTGTAGGCTCGGCCAATGACGCGACGGTGGCCCTGGCCGAACGCGTAGCCGGTTCCGAACAGGAATTCGTGAAGCTGATGAACGAAACGGCCAAGCAAATGGGCATGAAAACCGCGCATTTCATTAATGCGACCGGCCTTGATAAAAAGGACATGCCTGCCAAATTCCGGCCGGATACGGACAAGGAAGACGTCATGTCGGCGAAGGATGCGGCCATTCTCGCCATGCACATCGTGAAGGACCATCCGGATTACGCCAAATATACGGCGATTCAATCGTACAAATTCCGGGAGCGCGATAAAGCACCCATCGTGAACTACAACTGGATGCTGGAAGCGAATAAGAACATCCCGAATTTCAAAGCTTATGCATATCCGGGTTTGGACGGCCTGAAAACCGGGCACACCCAGAATGCGGGCAACTGCTTTACGGGCACGGCCGTACGCAACGGCATGCGATTGATCAGCGTCGTCATGGGGGCCGATTCCGAGGCTCACCGGTTCACGGAGACGAAAAAAGTTTTGGACTTTGGTTTCGATAACTTCGAAGTCAAGCAGGTCGTACCCGGAAAATCGAAAGTCGAAGGATTGGACACCGTTCCCGTCAAAAAAGGCGTAGAGACTAAAGTCGGGGTCGTCAGCGACGGCGATGTCAGCTTCGTCGTGCCGAAAGGCGGCGACGCGAAAGGCGTGAAGTTCCAAACGAAGCTCGATGCTGCCGAACTGGTAGCGCCGATCAAAAAAGGGACCAAGGTTGGAACGATTACGTATACGTACAAAGCCGAAGGCATGGACCAGGCACAGACCAAGACGGTAAACCTGGTGACCTCCGAGGATGTCGAAAAGGGCAGCTGGTTCCGTTTGTTCTTCCGGGCCATCGGAGAAATGTTTGCCGATTTGTTTGACGGAATAAAAAATCTTTTTTAAGATATTCAAAAAGCATTAGCTTATAGATTGAGATGATACACATTTCGGGAGGCGTGGACATGGAAACAGGGACTTCGAGAGTAAAAAGAGGCATGGCAGAAATGCAAAAAGGCGGCGTCATCATGGACGTCATGAATGCCGAGCAGGCAAAAATCGCTGAAGCGGCGGGTGCGACGGCCGTTATGGCTTTGGAGCGCGTACCGTCCGATATTCGCGCAGCAGGCGGCGTAGCCCGCATGGCCGATCCGACGATCGTCGAGGAAGTAATGAAAGTGGTATCCATTCCGGTCATGGCGAAAGCCCGCATCGGTCATTATGTGGAAGCGAAAGTGCTGGAATCCCTGGGCGTCGACTACCTCGACGAGAGTGAAGTGTTGACTCCTGCCGATGAAGTATTCCATATCGATAAATGGGACTTTACCGTTCCTTTCGTGTGCGGAGCCAAAGACCTTGGCGAAGCGCTGCGCCGGATCGGCGAAGGCGCATCGATGATCCGTACGAAGGGCGAGCCGGGAACGGGCAATATCGTCGAAGCCGTTCGCCATATGCGCTTGATCAACAGCCAAATCCGCAAAGTGCAAAGCATGTCCAAGGACGAGCTGTACGCAGAAGCGAAAAACTTGGGCGTGCCTTACGATCTGCTTTTGGGCGTGCATGAAAACGGCAAGCTGCCGGTGGTCAACTTCGCCGCGGGCGGCGTGGCTACGCCGGC
Source organism: Paenibacillus sp. FSL M7-1455 (assembly GCF_038004655.1). NCBI lineage: Bacteria > Bacillati > Bacillota > Bacilli > Caryophanales > Paenibacillaceae > Paenibacillus > Paenibacillus sp. FSL M7-1455. The sequence continues at coordinate 90,531 of NZ_JBBORO010000001.1, forward strand.
TGACGCTGCGCTGATGATGCATTTGGGCGCCGACGGCGTGTTTGTTGGCTCCGGTATTTTCAAATCGGACAACCCTGAAAAATTCGCCCGCGCGATCGTGGAAGCGACAACGCATTACCAAGACTACAAACTGATCGCCGAAGTATCGAAGAACCTGGGAACTCCGATGAAAGGCATCGAGATTTCGAAGCTGAGTCCGGCTGAACGGATGTCGGACCGCGGCTGGTAAGAGAGAAGGCTTGAGACATATGAAAATCGGGGTGCTGGCACTGCAGGGTGCCGTAGCAGAGCATATTCGCAGCATTGAGCTGGCCGGCGCCGAAGGCGTCGCCATTAAGAAAAAGGAAGAACTGCAGGATATCCAAGGCCTGATCATTCCCGGCGGCGAAAGCACAACGATCGGCAAATTGATGCGCAAATACGATTTTATCGATGCGATCCGCGAGTTTTCCGCGGCTGGCAAACCGATTTTCGGAACCTGCGCAGGTTTGATTGTGCTCGCCAAAACGATTGAAGGCCAGGAAGAAGCCCATTTGGAGCTCATGGATATCACCGTAGCCCGGAACGCATTCGGACGCCAACGGGAGAGCTTTGAAACCGATCTGGACGTCAAAGGCATTAACGAGCCGGTTCGGGCCGTGTTTATCCGTGCCCCGCTCATCCGCAGCGTAGGGGACCAAGTGGATGTGTTATCCTCTTACAACGGAGAGATCGTGGCGGCAAGACAGGGGCATTTGCTGGCGTCTTCGTTCCATCCGGAACTGACCGACGATTACCGGCTCCATCAATATTTCGTGGATATGGTAAAAGCCGGCCAAGCGTCATAAAGCCCTGCTTTAGTGCCGATATATAACATGACAGACACCTTGACTCTTTTTATGATATCTAAAGCCTCCAAATAGGGTAAGCTTTGGATAAGGGGATTGCTCAGCTTGCCGATTCCGGCCGGACCGGGATTGGCGGGCTGAAGCGATATACCCACAAGGGTCGGGGTTATTTTTTTGAACATGCAGGAATATGGTTTGGCTCATGGAAGGTATGCCAATAGAAGATGTACGCTGAGGAATTCCTTCACGTAGATTCGAGGATTCCGGCCGGATACATGTAACCATTTTGGGAGGAATTTTGGAATGCTGGATGTAAAAATATTGCGGACCGACTTTGGGAAAGTCGAACAAGCGCTGAAAAACCGCAACAAATCGCTCGATTTGATCGCCGGTTTCCCCGAGCTGGACACGCGCCGCAGAGAATTGCTTCAGGAAAGCGAAGCGCTGAAAAACCGCCGCAACGTCGTGTCGGGCGAAGTGGCCAAGCGCAAAAAAAATAAGGAAGACGCGGAAGAGCTGATTTTGGAGATGCGCGAGGTGTCGGATCGGATCAAAGCTATGGACGAGGAGATCCGCGAACTCGAAGCCTCTATCTCCGAACTGATGATGGCGATCCCGAATATCCCGCACGAGTCCGTTCCTGTAGGCGCTTCCGAAGAGGACAACGTCGAAATCCGCCGCTGGTCCGAGCCGAGAACGTTCGATTTCGAGCCGAAGGCTCACTGGGACATCGCGCAGGGGCTTGATATTTTGGACTTTGAAGCGGCGGCTAAAGTAACGGGCTCGCGCTTTACCTTTTACAAAGGGCTGGGAGCACGTCTGGAGCGTGCATTAATCAACTTTATGATGGATCTTCACAGCGGAGAGCACGGTTATGAAGAAATGCTGCCTCCGTACATCGTCAACGGCGACAGCTTGCGCGGGACGGGGCAGCTTCCTAAGTTCGAAGAGGATCTGTTCAAGATCCGCGACACCGAATATTACCTGATTCCTACTGCCGAGGTGCCTGTAACGAACTACTACCGCGACGAGATTTTGACGGTGGAGGATTTGCCGAAGCATTTTGTGGCCTACAGCTCCTGTTTCCGTTCGGAGGCCGGTTCGGCAGGACGGGATACCCGCGGGTTGATTCGCCAGCATCAATTTAACAAGGTAGAGCTGGTTAAAATCGTGGACCCTGAGAAATCGTATGAAGAGCTGGAAAAGATGACGGCCGACGCCGAACACGTCCTGCAGCTTCTGAAGCTGCCATACCGCGTCATGGCGCTGAGCACGGGGGATATGGGCTTTTCCGCCGCCAAAACGTATGACCTTGAAGTATGGCTGCCTGAGAGCGGCATGTACCGGGAAATCTCGTCTTGCTCGAATACGGAGGATTTCCAGGCGCGCCGGGCCAATATCCGGTATCGTCCGGAGCCGAAGGCCAAACCTGAATTCGTGCATACGCTGAACGGTTCGGCGCTGGCGGTCGGCCGGACGGTTGCGGCCATTTTGGAAAACTATCAGCAAGAAGACGGCAGCGTGGTCGTTCCGGACGTTCTGCAGCCTTACATGGGCAATGTCAAAGTGATCGCTCCTAAACAGAAATAAGCTTGAACAATAAAATAAACTATGGTATGATATTTTTGTTACGCCTAACGTAACCTTTAATATTTATACCATCTGGAGAGGTACCGAAGCGGTCATAACGGGGCGGTCTTGAAAACCGTTAGGGTGCAAGCCCACATGGGTTCGAATCCCATCCTCTCCGCCAGATATCGTAAACGACAGAAGTCATCCGAAACGGAATGGCTTCTTTTTTATTGTTCATAATGCCGTGTTCATGCGCTGCTTTGCAGCCATCACCATGTTTTTCAATCATCGTTAGGGTACAAATGGCATTCCGGATCGCACGTCTCCTTGGCCGGGAAGCGAATAAATCCGTTGCCTTCTCCGCACATTAAAAGAGCAGGGGAGGTGTGATGAAATGAACCGAGAATTTCAACTCGATCAAGATCAGCTGGTTCAGGCTTGGCGATCGCAGCTGCCGCAAAACCTTGACCCGTCGGACTCCGCCCAGGTGTTTGCGGATGAGGCGAATCCGAACGCGCTCCGAATTCACATCGATTCCGCTGGACGCACGATGTATTCCTTTGATTTTCAGTGCTCCTACTTGGATACGCGGGAGGTCAAGGTGGATCTGGTCGACGTGGAACGCGACGGGCAAACGGTGGATGAGCGCACCGAGGTCATTCAGGACATGACCCAAGGTTACACCCGCCAGATTCATGAATGCGCCCAGGCGCTTCACGATGTGACTCATCACGTTTAACAGGGAAAAGAGGGAAAGAGATGACCAAAGCGAAAAACGGTTTGGATAAAAACCTGAGCAATGTTGTGGAGGATTTGGACCAGACCCGGGTTAACAGCCATCACGCCCAGCAGATCCAGCAGGATACCAATGACCGCAGGCATCAGGATGCGCTGAATCACGACAAAACGACAGACTTGACCCATCAGCACTCTTAATCCGAGATTGGGGTGAAATCAGATGAGCAAACCGAAGGCCATTCCCGTGCCGGAAGCGCAGCGCCAGGAGCAGCGGCACCATCGCCGCGATCGCGAAAACACGATGCAGGAGCCTCTCTCCGGATCGAAAAAAGTAAAAAACCGTAATCATGTGGATCATTTGAATAGAGAAGGTTAACCTCGCCTCAAACGACATTATTGGAAACGAAAAAAGCACTTTGGCACCGGCCGAAGGGCTTTTTTTATTGTTTTTTTACGCAAATAAACATTTATACATCAACGTTTATTGAAATTTTGCAACCTTGGAGTGACATTTGACGTATTAAGCAGTGTGAGCTCACAAAGCAGGTAAAAAAGGAAATTAATTATTTTCCAATCATAAAATTTCCAAAAAACTGTTCACGTTATCCTGAAAGTGGTTTATGATGAAAAGGTGTGCTATTTTGCCCTAGAGAAAGAGAGGAGAGAAATTAATGAACAAGAAGTTTGCAGTCCTGATGCTTACGCTGATCATGTCCTTGACATTGGTACTTGCGGGATGCAGCACAAGCAAGCAGGACCCGAAAGACGCCATGAAGAGCGCCACCGGGAATGCAATGAAAATGACTTCGTACGAAATGAAGAGCAAGGTGGTTATCAAAGATCTGCAGGTATCCAGCAAGGAAACTGCCGACAATGAAGCTGCCAGCCAAGTCATGAGCATGCTCAAAAACGCCGAATTGACAATCGATGGGGTATATCAAAACGATCCAATGCAAACCGAGATGACCATGGGAATCAATCTGAAGGGCGATATGTCGATGAACTTCAGCATTCCGATGGTAATGACCAAAGAGAAATTGTACGTCAAAATTCCAAGCATTCCGATGCTGCCGCTTCCGGAAGACGTGGTGAACAAATACCTCGTGCTGGACATGAAGGAATTGGCGGAACAAGGCGGAACGACGTTCAATCCGGATTCCCTGGATCAGAAAAAAGCTCAGCAGCTGTCCAATGAAGTGTTGAACGCGTTGTTCGAGGAATACGACGGCAAAAAATACTTCAAAGACATTAACACGAAAGACGCGAACCTGCCTGAAGGCGTAGAAGCAAAACAAGTCGTGCAGTTCAGCGTATCGGACGAAAACGTAAAAGAAGCAGCGGAAATTTTCGTCAACAAAGCACTTCCTAAAATTCTCGACATTATCGCAAAAGACGAATACCGCGAAATGGTTGGCCTGACGAAAGAAGAAATCGAAGAGGCCAAAAAGGATCTGACCTCCGCAAACAAAGACGAAGTGAGCAAAGGTCTGAACGAACTGAAGAACTATCTGAAAATCAACCAGTTCAACATCAACACGGCGATCGACAAGAAGGATTTCCCTTCTTACCAGAACGCTGCCATCAATGTTGAAATGAACGATCCTGAGACAAAAGAAAACATGAAACTGTCGATGGAATTGACGAATCAGTACAGCAAGATCAACGAAAAACAAACGTTCAAAATCGGTATTCCAAAAGAAGGCGACATCATTACGATGGAGCAATTGCAAGAAAAAATGGGCGGAGCCGCATACTAAGCTTCACAAACAAAACCACCCGGTCGGGAACACTTCCCGAACCGGGTGGTTTTTTGCTGTTAGATGGCGGTTTTGCGGAGACGACATGTTTGGAAAGTTAGTGGTATCGTTAGCGTAAGTTAAAAGCGCCTTCGGGCTATTGGTGTTTTAAGCCTTCCCCCGCAGTTTGCGGAAAAATTGCGTCAGCATGGTTGCGCATTCCTCCTGCAACACTCCGACCGTGAGCTCCGTGCGGTGATTGAACCGGGGCTCCTGCAATAAATTCATCAGCGTGCCGGCGCAGCCTGCCTTGGGGTCTCCGGTTCCGTAAATGACATGCGGAATGCGGGATTGAACGATCGCCCCGGCGCACATCGGGCAAGGCTCGAGCGTCACATAAAGACGGCAGTCCAGCAATCGCCAAGCGCCGATCGCCTGGCTTGCCTGGCGGATAGCGACGATTTCGGCATGCGCGGTCGCATCTTGGGACGTTTCGCGAAGGTTGTAGCCGCGGCCGATAATTTCATCGCCCCGGACGATGATCGCGCCGATCGGCACTTCTCCGATGGCCTCAGCCTTCTTGGCCTCCGCGATGGCTTCTTTCATCCACCGTTCATGCACAGCTTTATCCACAGATTCATCCACAGAAAGAGGATGATTCAAATGTTCTTCCAAAATATAAATCCCCCTTAAATTCCAATCGCGGTTTATTCAGCGAACAGGCATTCGTTTGTTAACATGCTGTGCATATAATTGTGGATAACTTTTTAATTGCACACAGATTTATCCACAAATTGTTCTTAAACAAATGTGAATATGTGCATAACGTGCATAAGTTATTCATTAGCAGCATGCTCAAGAAAAACTTTCGTTAAAAGTGGTCTGTCTTCTAAGAAGAGCTGCAATAGACGTTTTTCTTAAGATGAAGGAAAGATAACGCTGCAAGAGCCTGCTGCCCTTCATCTCAAGAAAAACTTCAACTAAAGGTGGTCTGTCTTCTAAGAAGTACTGCAATAGACGTTTTTCTTATTGTAGTGAACGAGACGCCAAAGATCAATTCCAGGGAGAACGGAAGCGCCGTTGAAGAAAGAAAATACATAAGTTATCCGTCTTTTCAAATGCAAGGGTTTGGGGTTATGATGATAGAGTATTGTCATTTTTCACCAAAGTTTGCTAACTGCCAAGAGGTGATCCTTTGTCCATCAAGTATAAATTAACGCTGGTCATGTCTGGCTCTTTGCTGTTGATATTGCTTCTATATATTCTCCTCAGCTTCTACACGACCCAAGACAATTTGAAAAGGGACAGCGAAAGCAAAATGCTGATTGCCGCCAGGCAAATCGCGGCCTCCATCGAGCAAAGCCAATACAGTTCGAAATACGTGGAGGAGGAAGCCGGAGAGCTGCTTCGCATGGCGTCCATCCTTGCGGCCAAGGAGCTGCCGGCGGATTACCGCGATATTGAAAACAGCCAGCTCCGGAAACTGAGCAAGGAAATCGGCGTGACCCACATATCCCTTTTGGCCAGGACCGCGGATGACATTGTCGTCGTCAAATCGTCGGATCCGAGCGAGCTTGGGCTATCCACGCGGGATTGGGGTTACTGGTTCACTGCGTTCCAGCAGCTCTTTAATATGCAGAAGGTGACCGTTTCGCAAGGGATGTCCCTGGACAATTTCTGGACGGGCCCATTTGAATATTCGACATCGAACCCTGAATTTATCGATAAATGGGGCTACTATTATGACGGAAAACGCAACTATTTGATCGACCCCTTCATTCGAAGCGACGTCATCAACGATTACGCGAAGTTGGTGAGCCCGGAATCGATCCTCGAAAAAACGAAGCAGGTAAACCAAAATATTCTTGAGATCACATGTATCAATCCCCGTACTTTTGGCAACAAGAATATGACAACCACCGGTTTTGACGGGTATAATATAAAATTGCGCAACCGTCCCATCCAGTATGGGACCTACAACTATGGGGATGTGACAAAAGACAAGGAAGCGGTGTCCAAGGCTGTGGGGACCGGCTCCAATGTCATGTTCGAGGCCAAGATCCACGGCAAAAAGGTGCTGAAAAGCTTTATTCCGGTGTTTAGCCCGGAACAATCAGTGTACATTATTAGCATCGTGATGGACTATGAGATGATTTCGAGCGTATTAAACGATCAGTTGGTGAGTTATATCGCCATTTCTGCTTCGCTCCTTGTCATCATCATTCTTGGAAGCTATGTGCTGGCGGGTTACATCATCCGTCCGATGGAATCGATCCTTGCCAAGGTAAAAGACGTCACGGAGGGGCGGTTTGATACGCCGCTTGCCATTAACAGCAAAGACGAGCTTGGGCTCTTATCCGACAGGATCAATACCATGACCTCAAGCCTCCATGATTATACGAATCAGCTGAAGCAGGCGGCCGAGGAAAACAAATCGGTCAAAGACCATCTCGAATCCATTATCCAGCAAATTGCCGACGCGATTCATACGGTAGACTGGTCCGGACGGGTGATCCAGGTCAATAAGGCCTTTGAGGATTTGTACGGCTGGAAGAGCCATGAGGTCGTCGGCAAAAGGCTTCAGATCGTCCCCGACTTTTTGGAGGAAGAGGAGACCAAAAACGTTCAGGCGCTCCGAAAAGGGGAACAGCTGCCGCCGACCGAAACCTTGCGCCTCCGAAAGGACGGCTCCCTGGTCGAGGTCAGCATCAGCACGGCACCCGTCAAAGACGAAGATGGGCATATTACGTCCTTTATTAGCGTCTCCCGCGACATGACCGAAAGAAACAAAATGGAGGAGCTGCTGCGGCGTTCCGAAAAGCTGACGACCGTCGGGCAGCTGGCCGCGGGCGTGGCGCATGAAATACGGAACCCGCTGACGACGCTGCGCGGATTTCTGCAGCTTCAGCGCGAAACCAATCAAGTGTCGCCGCAGCATAACGAAATTATGTTGTCGGAGCTCGACCGCATCAATTTGATAGTGAGCGAGTTTTTGATTTTGGCCAAGCCGCAGGCGACCCAGTTCCAGGTGAAAAGCATCCGGAGCATCCTGAGCGACGTCGTGAACCTTCTCGACAGCCAGGCCCATTTGTACGATATCGAATTCAAATTCGAGTTCGAGCCGGAAGACTACAAGGTCCACTGCGAAGAAAACCAGATGAAGCAGGTTTTTATCAATATCATCAAAAACGCGATCGAAGCAATGGAAGACGGCGGCATCATCCGGATCGAATTGTTCCGATTAAGCCGGGAAGAAATCGGGATCACGATCACCGACCAAGGGATCGGCATTCCGAGCCATATCCTGCCTAAGCTCGGCGAGCCGTTTTTTACGAGCAAGGAGAATGGAACGGGCCTCGGCTTAATGATCAGCCAAGGTATTATTGAAGGCCATAAGGGCATGATGGAAATATTCAGCAAGCCGGGAAAAGGCACGCGGGTGGACATCGTGTTGCCTATTGCATGGGAGACGCAAACAGACATAAACCATGAGGGGGAAGAACCCATTGCGAATTAACAAGTTTATCAGCGAAACGGGGTTTTGCTCCCGGCGTGAAGCGGACAAGCTGGTAGAGAGCGGCAAAGTGACGATTAACGGCGAGGTCGCGGTCTTGGGAAGCCAGGCTGAAGAAGGGGACGACGTGCGAATTAACGGACGGCCGCTCGAGGCCAAAAAGAAGCGCCACGTCTATATCGCCTTGCATAAGCCCGTAGGCATCACCAGCACGACGGAGAAGCATATCAAAGGCAACATCGTCGATTTCGTCGGCCATCCGGAACGGATTTTTCCGATCGGAAGATTGGACAAGGATTCGGAAGGACTTATTTTGATGACAAGCGACGGGGATATCGTCAACAAAATTTTGCGCTCTGAAGGCAAACATGAAAAGGAATATATCGTTACGGTAGACAAGCCGGTGACGACCTCGTTTCTGACGGGGATGGCGGGCGGAGTGAAAATATTGGGCGAAATGACGCTGCCCTGCAAAGTGACGCGAATTTCCGACCGGGTATTCAAAATTATTCTGACCGAGGGGAAAAATCGGCAAATCCGCAGAATGTGCAGCAGCTTCGGTTATTCCGTGCGCAAGCTGCAGCGAATCCGGATCATGAACATTCATCTGGGCTCTCTGCCAAAGGGCAAATGGCGCGATTTGACCGAAGCCGAAAAAAAAGAGCTTGGCCGGCTCCTTCATTACGAGCTTCAATAGGCGGCATGCCGCAAATAAACGCAAAAAAGCTGTATGATCGTTATTCAACGAAAATACAGCTTTAGCTTTTTGATGGGCATTCTATGGGTTGGGAACCTGCATTTGCTGCGACTGATCCGTATATTTGCGGATGATCGAAACTTCGACCCGGCGGTTCATCGCCCGGCCCGCAGCCGTATCGTTGGAAGCGATCGGGTGGTATTCCCCGAAGGCTTTCGACGTGAACATGGCCGGATTCAGCTTCGGATTGTTCAGCAAAATTTTCATGAAGTGAAGCGCCCGGTCCGAGCTCAAATCCCAGTTCGAGGCATATTCGCTGTTGGAGATCGGCATATTATCGGTATGCCCCGAGACGATGACGTTATAGCTTGGGAACTGCTGCAGCATATTGCTGATCGCCAATGCCAGTTGCCGCGATTCGGGCTTCACGGCGGCGCTGCCCGAGGCGAAAAGCGCATTGTCGCTGATGGTAATGGTCAGTTCCGATTGATTGAGCTTCGTATTTAGCAGGTTCGTCAGGCCGTTGTTTTTAATATACTGATCCAGCTGCTTTTTCAACTTCTCCATGTCTTCTTGTTCCTGTTTTGCAAGCTGGGCTTTTCGTCTTTTGCCATCTTCGGTGCTGACGGCGCTGGCTTGGCTGTCCTTTTTGCCTTTGTCCAGGTTTTTGTCGGAAGGCAGCGCCGAGCTGAAATTGAGTACCCCGGTGCCGGTGCTGAGAGCGGTATTAAACGCCTTGCTCATTTCCTCGAACTTTTTGTTGTCCGTCGCGCTCATCGCGTACATGACGATAAACAGGGCGAGCAGCAGGGTCAAAAGGTCGGAGTACGGCAGGAGCCACGATTCGTCGGCATGTTCTTCATGAGGTTCATGTCTAGTCTTTTTGCTCACCTGTAGCATCCTCCTTCTCATTCATTTGAGCACGCTCGGAAGGGGTCAGGAAGACGGAAAGCTTTTGACTGATCGCAATCGTGGATACGCCGGATTGAATGGACAAAAGCCCTTCGATCATCATCAGTTTCAATTCGATTTCCTTTTTGGACAATCGTTTCAGCTTGTTGGCAATCGGATGCCATAATACATAACCCGTGAAAATACCCAGGAGCGTCGCAATAAAGGCCGCGCCGATCGCGTGAGCGAGTTCGCCCATGTTCTCCATCTTGGTCAGGGCCGCGATCAAACCGACGACCGCGCCAAGCACCCCGAGGGACGGAGCGTACATGCCGGCTTGGGAGAATAGCAAAGCGCCGGCCCGATGCCGTTCTTCCGTTGCCGCGATATCTTCCATTAATACGTCGCGCACGAAGTCCTGGTCGTTGCCGTCGATGATCATCCGCATGCCGTTGCGAAGAAACTGGTCGTCAATCTCTTCGACTTTCGTTTCCAGGGCCAGCAGCCCCTCGCGGCGGGTAATGGAGGCCCATTCCATGAACATGGCAATGAGTTCGCGGCGTTCGACCAGCTTTTGCTTAGCGAACACCATTTTGATCAGCTTAGGGAATTTTTTAATCTCTGACATCGGGAAACCAATAAATAACGTAGCAGCCGTGCCCCCGAGAATGATGACGTAAGCGGCGGGGGTAAGAAGGGATACCAAAGGCGCACCTTTGAGTACCATACCGAATAGGACCGCGACCAACCCGAGTATTAGGCCGATAAGTGTTGAAATTTCCATTGCGCACCTCATCCATGAGAAATAAAATTGAATCCTTTCGCGCACCAAGGCTGCATCCTTGCAAGCATGGTGTCTCACCAAAAACGTAATTATAATATTTATCGTCAGGAACGGCTTTTTTTTTAAGGGGGTTTTTCCGTTATAATGAAAGATAAGGGTTCATCGGACCTATCCTGGCATGGGAGAATCGTACAGTTGGCAGCGCGGGCCCTACATACAATGAACTAAGAAAAAAGAAAAAGCCGTCCTTCGGAGCCGGTAAAGACGGCGGAGCCGATCCATGGTTCGCCCGATTCGATTCGTTTAGACGACATAGACCAGATGGAGGTAAAGCCGATGGGAGTCAAACATGGGCGTGAATATGACGAAATATTGAAGGATTTAACGGAGGCGGTGGGAGGCATCCCGGACAGCTACCTGTTTTTTGAGATGGATGGCGGCGAATGGCTGCTGCTGAGTCCCGAGGAGAAACTGGAGGTTCATGAGGCGCTTGCGGAAGACCTGTTTTATGCCTTGGGTACCGAGCCGGTCATTGAGGTAGGGAGCGGCGTCGTCATGTACGACAAGGCCAACCACCGGATCAATCTGCTGATCGGGGACGAGGAACTGACTGTAGTCCCACTCATCTAGTCCAAGCGCCGAATGGATTTTTGAATGTCCGTCATGGTAAGATATAACAAGTTCTGGGCCAAGGCGGCCATATTCATATTTATTCAACGATCGGAATACAATGGGAAAAGTCAACAAGAGCATGGATAAGCAGCATCCTTTTTTAAATTTCGATACGAGGGTGTTTGGTTTCAGGGAGGAAATGAGAATATGGTTTACACGCTAGAAGAAGTGGAAGCGCATTTAGCGAAGCTGGAAGGCTGGGAGCTGGAGGAAGGACGCTGGATCGTGCGGAAATTTATTTTTTCCAACTTCATGAAGGGGATTTCGTTCGTCGACGAGGTTGCGGCGATTTCCGAAGCCTTCGATCACCATCCCTTCATCACGATTGACCATAAGAACGTAACGCTGCGGCTGACTTCATGGGATGACGGCGGCATCACCGCTCTCGACATCAAGGAAGCGCATCAGTTTAACGAATTGTTCGAAAAAATGCGCTCAGGCGAGAAACGCTAAAAAATAAGAAAACCGATAGCAAAAAAACACGCTTCGCCAGACCTTGCGGGTCATGCGCGAAGCGTGTTTTTATTCCTTCAAGGAAAACGGCCATTACTTTTTGGCTGCAAGCCACTGGGCTACGTTGGCAATCTCCTCTTTTTGGAGTTTGTCTTTGAAGGAAGGCATGCCGCCTCTGCCCTTGGTAATGATCGTATAAAGTTCTTCAGCAGACATCTGGGAGCCGATTTTTTGCAGGTTCGGTCCCACGCCGCCTTGCAGCTGGTCGCCGTGGCAGCTGATGCAGCCCTGGGCTTTCACAACGGCTTCGGCCGCTGCAGCGTCCATGGTCACTTCAGGCATGGTCGGTTTTTCTTCTTCGGCTACCTGCTCTTTACCCGGCAGCGTAAACATAAGCACAACGGCCATTACGCATGCAATCGTTATCAAACCGCTCATGATCCATTTTTGCATCCGTTTTCGTCCTTTCTATGTAAACTGCAGTTCTCTCATTTCTTCATTATAACGGAACAAGCCGGTACATCAAATAGTTTGTGACAAAAAAGCAAACGAAAGCCAGTTTAAATCCACTAAACGTACACAATTTCGTACCATTTTTCATTGACGTTTTTTAAAGCCCTTGATAGACCATGCAGTAAAAGCGCTCGACGCCTTCAGGCGTCTGTTTTTCGTACGTATCGGTGATCTCGAATCCTGCCTTGACGTAAGCGCGTATCGCCCGCAAATTCCAATCCTGCACCTCCAGATCGATCTCCTGTCCGGGAAAGCGGGTTTTGGCCGTCTCCACGATCGCCTGGATAAAGCCCGGACCTCGTCCCTGGCCGCATAAATCCGGCCGCATGCCTAAACCGAGGCGCACGACGTTGACCATCGGAAACAGCTGCGCGAACCCGCATAGCTGCCCGTCTCCATCCAGCACCGAAACGTATTGCTGCCTCCGCAGATCCGGATCACCAAGCTCGATGCCGAGGGCCTCCATCTGCTCCCAGGGAAGCCAGCCGTAGATGCGGTCGTAAGGGGGGGCGTACATCCAGCCGCAGCAGGTCTCGGCCTGCTCCCGCGTCATGGGCGTAACGGTATAAGAGTCCTTCGAAACGTTCACAAGAAGCCTCCTTTCGTAAGAGACGTCCGCTGCTAAGTAGCATTTGATGATTCCATAAAATCTATTCCTCGGGGATCAGGCTCGGGCAAGCGCAAAAAATCCCGTACGGAGATTCGGCAAAAATCTCGGTACGGGCTGTCGTACAAACCGTGCGGATCAGGCAAAAATGTTATTCAACGTCATCATTGTCTGCGGAATCGACGGCAGAGGCTTGATATGTATCCGTGCTCATAATACGTTTCGCGCCAACGTAGCGGTTGACGTAATAGCTGTCGCTAAGCGAACTGACGACAACGCCGCGGGATGTCGAAGCATGTGCGAATTTACCGTCGCCGACGTAAATGCCGACATGGGAAACGCCGGAACCGGATGTATTAAAAAATACGAGGTCTCCTGCTCTCAAATCGCTGCGGGAAACGGAAGTGCCCATCGTAAACTGCGAACCGGACTGGTGAGGCAGGTTGATGCCGAGATGCTTAAATACGTACATCGTAAATCCGGAGCAGTCGAACCCGTTGGTTGTCGTTCCCCCGGATCTGTATTTCGTTCCGAGCACATCATCGATGACTTTGTCCATTTTCGAATCCGCGAAAGCGCTCCCGGCTCCAGCGGTAAATACGATGGCAAAACTCATGACTGCTGCTGCTAGCTTCTTTTTCAAAATTAATACTCCTTCCGGTGCCTGCGAGGTTAGCTTAAGGATTCGGTAGAAGGTCCCCTATGATCCCTCTGTTGCAAGATCAATTCACCCGTAAATGGTTCCCCCGCTTCCCTAGTGTGAGGAAATTCGGCATATGTCTTTTTACACTATATACTTCAGGAGCCGCCTGTTTACAGGCAACGGCTCGACAAAGATTACAAAGTTGTTACTAACGCTGGGATTATTGTAACAAAGGAATGACGTTTTGGCAATTGTTTCTATGCCTAAAACTCAAAAAAATCACCATAATTTCGGGATTTTTGCCAAATTGGCTCCTAAGAAGGACCATTATAAGCGTTTTTTCACTTAGGAAATTGGTTTAATTAACGGAAAGGAAGGGTAAATCATGGTTGAAGGCACGTGGATGAGCGGAGTATTTGAAGATTCGAAAAAAAATTTTTTTGAAAGTTGTTACTTTTTTAGGTTTTCAAACGTCTAATAAGTAACAGGAAACCCGCGAGGGATTTCGGCAAAAATCTCCGCGCGGGCATCATAAGTTTTTCGTATGTTTATGGGTGAGTTTCTAGTTGTAGACGGCCGCTTTGTATTTAGCGGTACTCATGACACGTTTGGCGCCAATGTAGCGATTGGCGAAATAACTGTTGCTGAGCTTGCTGATGGTCACGCCCTTCGAAGAAGACGAATGGGCAAAGTTTCCGTTTCCGACGTAGATTCCGACATGGGATACGCCCGCGCCGCTCGTATTGAAGAATACCAGATCTCCGGCACGCAAATTGCTTTTGGAGACGGCAGTGCCGATTTTGAATTGTGCGCTGGATTGGCGCGGAATGGAAATGCCTAATTTCTGGAATACATAACGCGTAAACCCGGAGCAATCAAATCCTTTGGTCGTCGTTCCTCCGGTTTTGTAGGAAACGCCGATGGTGCTGTTCACGACATGACTCAGAGAAGATTGCGCGAATACGCTGGTTCCCATGGAGAACATAAGCGTCAAACCAAGCGCAGCGGCTGTTAACTTCTTTTTCAAAAACATAAACCCCTTCCATGTTGCCTGCGAGGTTAGCTTAAGGATTCGGTTGAAGGTCGTCCCCTATGATCCCTATGCTGCGAGATCAATTCACCCAAAGTGGTTCCCCCGCTTCCCGGTGCCAAGGAATTCGGCCCTGATCAAGCACCTGAAAGTGACTGATAATGACGATTGATTGGTATCTGTCGTTGAAAATATCGTTACAGCACAATATGAAAAAGTTACAGTAAAAATGACAAAGTTGTTACTAACTGCTTACTCGGATTATTTTAACAGAGGATGACGACTTTGGCAAATCGTTTCGGCATCTAAAAACGACAAAAACCCCGCCCTTTTTGTTTTGAAAGGGGGGGGTTTTCTTATATCAGGGGGTTGAAGTGATGACAAAAAATTAACTTTTTGATCATTTATTTTTCCGCGCCCCGATGCGCTTGGGCGTACCACAGGTCAAACTTGGCCGAAATGCCCCATAATCTCATGATGCAGCTGACGAGGTGGTAGCCCTGCTGGAGGATGAGCGCGATGATCCCTGCCCACATCAAGGAAACTCCCGTACAGAGGCTGAACAAAAGCAGGCTGAGCGAGCCGAGTATCAGCGAAACGCCGATGAGCGGGAACGCGCCGCGCAGGCAGTGCCACAAGGGAGGCAACAAGCCGCCGCCGCCGGTCTTGCCGAACTGCATGAAAAGAATCAGTTGGTGCACGATATATCCGTACAGGAACCATCCCAAAATCCAGGGAAGAACGGACAGGCCCATGGATTGCAGCGGCATCCCGTCCAGAAGCGCCGCATATACCTTAGGTATGACCCAGTAGGCCGGGGCCGCGAGCAGAACCCATTCGATCAAGTGAAACAGAAGGACGGTTTTTCCGTGGCGCTTCATGCCTTGGAAGAAAAACAGCCCGACTTCGCCCTCGCGTTCACGGTGCAGCCCGTAAAAAATTCCGGCATGGATAAAAGGGGTCAGCAGCATGCGCAGGGCAAACATCGAAAGAAGAATCCAAATGTACATATGCACCGTGCCGCTGTCGGAAAGGCTCATTTTGCCTTCGATGTAATAAAGCAGCTGGCTGAGTTCATTGGGCTCGGGGTCCGGATAACGCATCAGCAGCGGAGTGACGGCCGAATGGACCAGCCTGTACAGAAAGTAGCCCCAAATCAGCTGGTACAAAAAGAGAATGATGACGATATAAAATTGATTTTTAAGACTTTTCCAGCCATGCGCAATATGGGATTTCACCGGTTCTCACCTCACCAGGACAGACTTCCAAGCAGCGTCTCGATCAGCTTGGTGATGCTTACGTTCCAGCGGACCAGAACCTTCTTGTCCATATCCGCTTTCAGGTAATTGTTGAAATGCCTGTTCTCGATCACGATCGTGTATTCCGGATCGACCATCGCCCAGGCGAGCGGTGCCTTATACTCCAGCTTGAATTCGGCGCTTTCCGCCGAGCCGTTCCAGACTTTGTTCAGCGTATGCCCGTCCGTGAAGGTGAAGCGTACCGGGACTTGGGGAAAATCTCCGCCTTTTTTCGAGATTTTTACAATCGACTCGTAGACGGGGCCGGAAGCCGCATCCTTCTTGCGGAGAGAGATGGAATCGACCGCGAAGTCGGCCATTTGGTTTCCGTAAACGTATTGATCGAAAAAGGACTGCCAGGATTGCCGGGTAACCTGCTCGACCACCTTTTGGAAGTCTGCCGTCGTCGGATGTTTGAAACGGTATTTTTTTGCGTAGGTGCCTAGAATTTTGTTCATCGTTTGCTTCCCGACTTGCTGTTCCATCGCCTTTAGCAGGAGTTTGCCGCGGTAATAGACGTTCAGGGCATATTGATCCTGCGAGCCGTATTTCCATGCTTCCTGCGTCAGCGACATCGGGGACGCGATCAGGGATGACTGGATAGGCAAATTCGGAATGACGCCGTATTCCTGCTCCATCAGCTTATCTTCGGCATAGGAGGTGAATCCTTCGTCCAGCCAAGCTTCCTCGAACTCGTTGCTCGCAAGCATGCCGTAAAAATACTGATGCCCGATTTCGTGGATGACCGTCCGTTCCAGGTCGTAGCCGGGAGAGTCGTCTTTGGCCCCGAAGGCGGTGATCAGCGTCGGATACTCCATGCCTCCGGCCCCGTTCCCCGATTCCGGCGGCACGACGATCGACAGGGTGGAGTACGGATACCGGCCGTACCATTTGCTGAAATATTTGAGCGCGGCTTTGGCGGCAAAAAAGTATCTTTGTTTCAAGTCTTTATGGGCGGGGTCCAAATACAGCTTGATGCGCACGCCCGGGACCTCGGGAGACGAGAACGGCTCTTCGGCGACGATAAAATTCGGCGACGCGGCCCAGGCAAAATCATGGACATCGTCGGCATAAAACTGATAAATTTTTTCTTTCCCCCGGATCTGCGCGGGTTGCACGGGAAAGCCGGTGGCGGCGACGATATAGTCGTCCGGCACGTGAATGCGGACGCTGTAGATGCCGAAGTCGGAGTAGAATTCGGAATTGCCGTGATATTGATGCAGGTTCCATCCTTCCGCCTTGCGACCTCTTGTCCCCTCGGGCTCATAGACGCTGATTTTCGGGAACCATTGCCCGGCCATGACGAAATCATCGTCCGCGGTGCCCATCCGGGCGAATATTTTGGGAAGCTTGACCTCAAAACGCATGCGGATCGTAATGCTTTCGCCGCCCTTGACCGGTTTCGGAAGCCGGACCTTCACGAGGGTCTTGTCCTTGACGTTGCCGTCATCGGGCTGAACGTATTGCATGCGGTGCATCAGCGAAAGGCCATCGGCGGTTTTCATCTCGGTGATGCTCATTGAACCGAAGCCGTCCGCAGGCATCGTGTCATTCCGGAGCTTTCCCCCGGATTCTTTCATAAACGTGGAGTCCATCGAAGAGAAGGCGTTCGGGTACAAATGGAAGTACAGCTCGTTCACCGTCTTTTTGCCGGGGTGGATCCAGGTCAGCGTCTCGGTTCCCTTGATGATGCGGTTTTCGGCATTAAGCGTCGTATCGATATGGTATTCCACGACCCGATCGCTGAGGATTTCAGCCGTCGGCTTCTGTACGCTTTCCTGCTGGGCGATCGGCGTGGACGCCTTGGGAGGCTTGGCCTGATCCGGAGCGTAGGAAGGCTGCGATTCCGGTGCATCCCGAAGAAGGAGCGCCCCTGTTCCCGCAAGCAATAGACAGAGGGCAATGAACGATGAAATAACGATTTTGGCGCGTGCTGGAGCCATATACGAATACCTCCCGTTGACAAGCATCTAAAGCATGTATATGTTGGCTTTCCAGCGATTATTAGTTAAAATAAAATTAAGTTGCTTGACCAAGAGGCATATAAAGCAGGACGCCTGCCCTGAAACCGGGACAGCGCGTTTTCAATAGGAGGAACACGAAACGTGGAAAACAAGGAGCAAGTAGGCAAGAAGCAGATTGCCCTGAACATCGTCAGCGGCAAAAGCAAGCATAAAATCGGTTTTGGCGCAGGCTCCATCGACCTCAACAACATTTCCCCGGTCATCATTGACCGCGGCACGGCTACGATCGATATCGGCGCCATGCATGCGAAGAGCAAACCGGAACGCCGCATCCGCTTTTCGACCAACCGTGAAGACGTGCCGAATGGACGCCAGGTGTGGATCGTTTGGGTGGCGGTCGACCGCGACGAGTCGGGGCAATATTATGCGGGCGCGACGGCCAGCGAAATGTGGATCGACGAGGAAGCGCGCAGAGGCTGGAAAATTCTTGCCGATCACGTCAATCGCATGGATGCCGCGTTGAAACGCAAATTCATGCTGGACGAACTGGGCGCGGAAGAGAAGAAGCTGCTGAAGGATCTGCTGGTCTCCCATAACGAGGAATGGTGGGACAGATCGCCGGAAGAGCTGAAGCAGGCGCTTGACGTTTAATCGCGGCTATCCCGTTTACTGCCGCAATCAAATAAAAGGGTCTGCCGGCGCTTGTTGAACAACAAGCAGCTGGCAGACCCTTTTTGCTTTTTCCAAACCGCACGACAATACCTCAACACCCTCTCCACGGCGTGGGATGCTTGTCTTTCACGGATACGTACGGATTCCCGTCGATGTAAAAACGCCAAGGCTTAAGCGCATATTCCCCGGCGTAATCGATGTTGATCCTCGGGCACTGGACGATCGGAAGTTCATTTGCCGCATCTCCGGACTCCAATCGC
The DNA here is from genome assembly GCF_038004655.1 of Paenibacillus sp. FSL M7-1455. Classification (NCBI taxonomy): domain Bacteria; kingdom Bacillati; phylum Bacillota; class Bacilli; order Caryophanales; family Paenibacillaceae; genus Paenibacillus; species Paenibacillus sp. FSL M7-1455. The sequence continues at coordinate 109,402 of NZ_JBBORO010000001.1, forward strand.
AGAACGCCGTCCGCCTGTACCAGCGGGTATCCGTTCAGGCTCCTGTCGATCTGCAGCGCGCGGCACAGCTTGCCGGGCCCATTGCTGAGATTGGCGGCTTTTCCGGAGAACCGGCCGCGGCGTCGAAGCATCAGTTCTTGATCGCCTTCGCTCAGCGGCTCTACCGCGCGTATCAATACCGCTTGCGGGTCATCCATCTCCCCGACGACGACATTGAGGCAGGAATACATGCCGTATATCAAATAGACATAGGCGATCCCGCCGGCCGCAAACATGACCTCCGTCCGGTTGGTGCGCCGGTTGCCGAACGCATGGCTGCCCCGGTCTTCCGCTCCGCCGTAGCTTTCCGTCTCGACGATGCGGCAGCGGATTTCGCCCTCCTCCGTAACCCGCACCAGCGTTTGGCCGAGCAGGAGCGGGGCCGCTGCTAGCGCCGTCCGCGCCAGCAGCGAAGGGGAGATCAGTTTCGGTTCCCGCATGGCAAGCCTCCCTCCTTATTTTAAAACAAACTCGGCCTTCACCGGGTTATGGTCGCTGTGTTCATGTTTGAGGTCATGGCCCTCCACATGAAGGATCTCGATGTTCGGGGACACCAGAAAGCCGTCGATGACCGCACGGAAATTCAGGCCTTCCTTAAAGGGAAGGTCGACCGTCCGCACCGACGGGACCTTGTTGTCCACGGCCCACTGGAATCCTTCCGGCTTGAAATCTTCCGGGAACGGCTGAAGCCACTCGGGCCAATCCTGGGTCGTTTTGAAGGCTTTCGGATCGGTTCCGGGCAGCGAATGGTTCCAGTCGCCTCCAACGATCAGATAATTTCCCAATGCCGTTTCCTTCTGGATATAAGCCTTCAAATAATGAAGCTGCTGTTTGCGGATGCTTCCGCCCTTATCGAACGCGGACAGATGAAGATTGACCAGAACAAGCTCTTTGCCGTTTTTTACGGGAATCCGGTTTTCGATGAAGGCGCGGTCCAGATCGAATTGCTGCCGGGGCCATTTTTCTTCTCCGGGCAGTTGGTACCGCACGGCGCCGCTGCTGTTGAATTTGGAGAGCGTCAGCATTCCGCCCCGGACGTGGCCCATCGGGTGCAGGACGGGAACGGGAACCCAAGGCATTTTGTAATTGTCGGCATAGGAGAAGCCGTATCCCGGCAGAAAAACCTTCAAGGAATCTACCTCGTTAATACGGTAGCTGCGGGTAGAGTCGATATCCACTTCCTGAATAAAAATAATATCGGAACGCAGACCGCTTAAAAATGTTCCGATGCCCCTCAAGTTCAACTCCGTTTGCCTTTTGCTGCTTGAACGCGATCCCGTCCCGCCATCCATGAAGAAATCCTGATCCCGATCCAGCCCGCCGTAACCGATATTAAAGGTCGTGACGGTAAAAGCGTCTCCGGCTTTCATCACACGATCCGGGTTGCCTTCCATAACGATCGGCTCGGTTTCCCGCGGCCTGTAGTCCGTCACGGTCACGTACAGCAAAAAAACGCCGGCGAACAAAAAGAGCGCAATCGCGGCGCCACCGAATGCCCACGACACTTTTCTAACCATCTATTGACTCCTTCATATATCAGACTATTCGAAATTCCCGAGCAAATTTCTTCCATGCAGTCCTACTGTATCATGCGGAAGCTTGGGGAATCCAGAAGAAAAGGCCCGCCTCTCCGGGACTGCTTTCGACCGGGAGAGGAGGCCTTTATCGTCATTGTCAATCCGTCAGCCAGCGTTTAATGGTTTTCCACCAGGAACGTTTTTCCGGCGTGCCGCCTTTGGCGGCGGGCTGTTCGGGATCTCCGCCGTGCGCGGCGCAGTATTCGGTCGGCTCGGTACCCGCAACGAATACCTCCAGCTTTTTGTCCGGGCAATCGGCGGTGGCCAGCTTTCCCGTTTCCCGGTCGACGTATACGGTAACGACGCCGCTTGGAATGCTGAATATTTTCGGAGGCACGCTTTCGAGCGCTTTTTCCGTAAACCGGGCAAATATCGGCGCTGCGCGGTGGCCGTCCAGCGTGGTAATGGTTCGTCCCTTGTCATAACCTACCCAGACGGCCGTGGCCAGCTCCGGCGTATAGCCGACCATCCAGGCGTCGGTATCGGTCGTGCCCGTTTTGCCGGCGACCGGACGTTTGATCAGGGAGGAGACGCGGCTTCCCGTTCCCCCGGATTCGAACACGCTCTCCATCAGATGGGTTAAAACGTAAGCAGCCGCTGGCTCCACCACCTGTTCGCCTGCGTTTTCGGGGGCTTGATACAGCACTTCCCCGGCCGCATCCGTAATTTTCAGCACGGCGACGGGCGGCATCCGTTTGCCGCCGTTGCCGATGACGGCGAAAGCGGAGGCCATCTCGAACGGACTGATGGGCGAAGTCCCGAGCGCCAGCGAAGGAACCGGCTTCAACGGGCTGACGATGCCCAGCCTTTTCGCCATATCGATGACGTTGTCCGCGCCGACCTTCAGGAGCGTATTGACGGCATAAATATTGTCCGAGGCGGCGATCGCCTGCTGCATGTCGATTTCGCCCAAATACTTTTCCCCGAAGTTGCTCGGCCGGTAGGTCTTCCGGTTGTTGTCGTAGCGGAACAGGGTCGGCTCGCTTTTGAACGTGCTCAGGCCGGTCATCGTTTTCGAAGACAGCGCCGTCAGATACATGATCGGTTTAAAGGATGAGCCCGGCTGGCGCGTTTTGGAGAGCGCATGGTTAAACTGGCTTGTTTTATAGTTTTTTCCTCCGACCATCGCCTTGACGTAACCTGTGCGCGGATCGATGGCTACGAGTGCCGTTTCCAGCTCGCTGTTTGGATCCATGCCCCGGGCCACCGCCTCTTCGGCTGCCGCTTGCGCATGGGGATCCAGCGTCGTATAGATGTTCAGGCCGCCATGGTCCAGCTGCTCCTCGCTGATGCCCAGCTGGCTGGTGACGAGGTTCCGGATATAATCCCGGAAAAAGGGGGCGGACACCCGGGCCTGCTGCTGCCCCTGAGGCTTCAAATGAAGCTTCTCGGCGGCGGCCTCTTCGGCTTCCTGCCGCGTAATCTGGCCGGTTTCCACCATCGTCCCGAGCACGATCTTTTGCCGCATTTTGGCATGGTCCATATGCTTAAAAGGCGAATAGTAGGTCGGACCTTTCGGAATGCCGGCGAGCATCGCGCTTTCGGCCAGGTCGAGTTCGGCGGCCGGCTTGCCGAAATACATCTGCGAAGCGGCTTCGATGCCGTATGCGCCATGGCCGTAATAAATTTCATTTAAATACATTTGCAGAATTTCGTTTTTGCTGTATTTCATCTCCAGCTGCGCGGTATACATCGCTTCTTTTATTTTTCGGGTCCACGTTTTGGCATGGGACAGATACAGGTTGCGGGCAAGCTGCTGCGTCAGCGTGCTCGCTCCTTGGGCCCGCTGCATCTCTTTCAAATTGACAAGCATGGCCCGGCCCATGCCTTTGACGTCGAACCCGATATGGTCGAAAAATTTCCGGTCCTCAACGGCCAGCGTCGCTTTCACAAGGAGCGGGGATATCCGCTCGAGCGGGACGGGTTCATAGCTCCGGCCGCTCGCCGAAAAGGTGGCCAAAATATTGCCCTGGCTGTCCAGGAGGCGGGAATTGCGGTCGGTGTCGGCGACGGGAAGGCTTTTATGATACAAAAACCCAAGCAAGATGCCTACGGCAAGGAGAACGGCCAGAGTCATGGCCAGCATCAGCTTGATCAACGCGGCAAACCGGCTTTTGCGTCTGGGCTTGGAGTGATGGTGCTGCGGCATGGCGTTTCTTCCCTTCCAGTTATATACATTCATTATGGGAAAGGAGGGGCGGGGATATTCATTTTCCTTTCATAAACAGGCCGGAAAAAGGACAAGATGAACCGGGGATGACGGGTACATTCCTGGGGGCCGGATAGGCCGAAAAGGTGTGAAAAACTGTATCTTTACAGTCATTTCTCCCATCGCGTATAATTCAAAGGATGTGTTTGCGCATCCATAGTTTGGTACAATAAATAAAGCGGGGATTCAGCCTGACCGGAAAGCTCCGGACGAGGGATCAACCGAAGCGAAGTCCCCTATATTCTAGCGGAAAGAAGGTAGTTGTCGATGGAATTGTGGTTTACGGAAAAGCAAACCCCCGCTTTTGGGATTACAGCTAAAATCAAACAAACGTATGTTAACGAAAAAACCGACTTTCAGGATCTGGCCATGGTCGAGACTGAAGAGTTTGGAAATATGCTTTTGCTTGACGGTATGGTGATGACAACGGAAAAAGACGAGTTCGTCTACCATGAAATGGTGGCCCATCCCGTACTGAACACGCACCCGAATCCGAAACACGTGCTGGTGGTCGGCGGCGGCGACGGCGGCGTGATCCGCGAAATCATCAAACACCCGGAAGTGGAAAAGGCGGTACTCGTCGACATCGACGGCAAAGTGATCGAATATTCGAAAAAATACCTTCCTTCCATCGCCGGCAAGCTGGACGACCCCCGGGTCGAAGTGCACGTGAACGACGGTTTCATGCATATTCATGAGCACAAAAACGAATACGACGTCATCATGGTCGATTCCACGGAACCCGTCGGACCGGCAGCGCCGCTGTTCGAGCGCGGTTTCTACCAGGGCATCTACGAGGCGTTGAAGGACGACGGCATGTTCGTGGCGCAAACGGACAATCCTTGGTTCAAAGCCGACCTGATCCAAAAGGTCAACCGCGACGTCAAGGAAATTTTCCCGATCGTGCGCGTATACGGGGCCAACATCCCGACGTACCCAAGCGGCCTGTGGACCTTTACGATGGGAAGCAAAAAGTACGATCCGCTCGAAGTGAACGAAGCGGACATTCCGGAAATGGACACCAAATATTACACCCCACGTCTTCATAAAGCGGCTTTCGTGCTGCCTAAATTCGTGGAGGACTTGACGAAATAAGGAGGCACCTTAGCACGATGAAACTTGATCAGGCATACTCAGGCAACGTGTTTATTCTCAGTTCCGACGACTACGAAAATTCCAAGGCGGTCATTTACGGCATGCCGATGGATTACACGGTCAGCTTCCGCCCGGGCTCGCGTTTCGGTCCTGCCCATATCCGCCAGGCATCCGTGGGCCTAGAAGAGTACAGTCCTTATTTGGACAAAAGCATCGAAGACATGACCTATTTCGATGCGGGCGACTTGCTCCTGCCTTTCGGCAATGCATCGCGCAGCTTGGACATCATCCGCGATTACGTGGGCAAGCTGCTGGATGACGGCAAATTCCCGATCGGCCTCGGCGGCGAGCATCTCGTCACTTGGCCGGTGATTGAGCAAATGTACGCGAAGTATCCGGATCTGATCCTGATCCATATCGACGCGCATGCCGACCTGCGCGAGCAATACGAAGGCGAGCCGCTTTCGCATTCCACGCCGGTCCGCAAGGCCGCTGCCCTGATGGGCGGCAAAAACATTTACCAATTCGGCATCCGCTCCGGATCGCGCGAGGAATTCAAATTCGGCCGCGAAAACATCAACTTCTACCCGTTTGACGTAGCCGCTCCGCTGAAAGAAGCGCTGCCTCAAATGGGCAAACGTCCGGTGTACGTGACGATCGACATCGACGTGCTGGATCCGTCCGCGGCTCCAGGCACGGGTACCGCGGAAGCAGGGGGCATCACCTCCAAAGAGCTTCTGGAGGCTGTCCATCTCATCGCCCGTTCCGACGTGAACGTGGTCGGCTGCGACCTGGTCGAAGTGGCGCCGATCTATGACCATTCCGAACAGACGCAAATCGTGGCTGCCAAGCTTATTCGCGAAATGCTGCTTGGCTTTGTGAAATAACGCATCCATTTCATTGGATTTCGTTCATCATCTGCATGCAAAGCATCTTCTGAAGGATGCCGGGAACCTTACGCATAAGGTTGACCCCGGCTGAGCTGAAGGAGATGCTTTTTTTCTTTTGGGCTCTTATGGACGGAAAACCGGAAATTGTTGCGGTTGACGTGTAAAAGGGGTCATTAACGGGTAAGTTCAACGTATACGGAGGTGTTGTGCATGAGATGGAAACCATGGATGAGGCGCGCTTTGGCTGCTGCCGCGGCATGCCTGCTGCTGCCGTTGGGCTTGGGCTCTTCCCCGGGCGCCGCGGCGGCCTCCCCGCCGACAGCGGCATCATGCGGCAGCGGGGATCATGGCCTACTGCAGGACCTGCAGAAGAAGCATTCGGAGGCGGGCAGGGAGCCGAACAATTTGTTGATCCACAACGCAAGCGCCCTTGTGCCGTAACCCCCGCTCCAATAGTCGGGATGGTAGATGACGATCCCCATTTCCAGCCAGTAGGAGGGCTTGTGCTCCCAATAATAACTGACCGTTCCGATCAGTTCGCCGTTGACTTCGATCGCCCAGAAGTCGTCCCGATGGACGAGATTGTCCTTGTTGGCTGCGTATTTTTCGAAAGACATGGCGGTATGCTCGTAATAAGGGGCATCCCACTTTTTCCATTCGGGGGCTTCCTCTTTGGCCGAAAGCTCCCATAGCCGCGGCAGATCCCTTTCCGTCACAGGCCGGATCCGCAAGTTATCGTTTTCGTATATCGTCAAAGCTTGCCTCCTCATCAGCGGTTTTGCCGTCAAAACCTTCAAATTCCTTTCCTCCATGATTTCGCCGCAGCCCATGCGGTTTCCTTTTCATATCAATCTTCCAACTTCCCTCGGAACCAAAAACGCGAAAGAATAGAAAGAACGGAAGGCGTGAAAGCTGTATAATAACGAAGGGAAGCCGGGCGCGGTTAAGTCGTCTGCAATTGCTTCTGCCTGTTGAATTGAGCCCCTGAACTGGATATAGTATTACAATAGAAAGAAACAGAATGGAGCCGTAACGTGATGCAAGAAGCGAAAAGAGCGCGCATTCGCCTGCAGAGCAAGCAGGACGGGGACCCCGTGGTGCAAGAGGCGGTGGCCGAAGTGTTTGAACGCGGCGGGGCGCTCTATCTTAAATATGAGGAGCCGGAGGCCGATTTGAAGGGACGGAAGACGAGGACCCTTCTGAAAATTGCCCGGGACAGCATAAAAATGATCCGGCACGGCGCGGTGGAATCGGAGCAAACGTTTCAGGAAGGCGCCGCGATGCCCGGTTTTTATAGGTCTCCGTATACCTCGTTCAATCTTTCGACACGGACAAACTCGCTTGAGATCCGGTGGGATCGCGGGTTTTCGGGAACGGTTTCCTGGACGTACGATTTGTACGTGCATGAGGAATGTACGGGACATTTTGATATTAGTTTGCATATACAGGAGGACACGCAATGACAACCAATCCATTAGAACATATCAACCAGCTGGTGACCGAAGCGCTCGCCGAGGCCGTCGTAGCGGCTGGCATCGCAACCCGCGAGGAACTGCCCGCGTTTACGCTCGAGGTACCGAAGGACAAATCGCACGGGGATTTGGCAACGAATGCCGCGATGCAGCTGACCCGGATCGCGAAAAAGAACCCGCGCCAGATCGCCGAGGCGATCCTGGAGCATTTTGACATGAACAAAGCTTCCATTGAAAAAGCCGACATCGCCGGACCAGGCTTCATCAACTTCACGCTGAACAAAAGTTACCTGTACCCGGTGATCCAGCAGGTTCATGAGCAAGGGGAAAATTACGGCCGGATCGCGCTGGGACAAGGCCAGAAAATCCAGGTGGAGTTCGTCAGCGCCAATCCGACCGGAAGCCTGCATTTGGGGCATGCGCGGGGCGCGGCCGTCGGTGATGCCCTGTGCAACGTGCTTGATTTTGCCGGCTATGAAGTGACCCGCGAATATTACATCAACGACGCGGGCAACCAGGTGGAGAACCTGTCCAAATCGATCGAAGCCCGCTACCTGCAGGAGCTCGGCCAAGACGCCGAGATGCCGGAGGACGGTTACCATGGGGAAGACATCAAAGGTTTCGCCAAGGAACTCGTCGCCGAGAAAGGCGATTCCCTGCTCTCCATGGACCCGGGAGAACGCGCGGCGTATTTCCGCAAATACGGGCTCGAAAAGGAATTGAACAAAATCAAACGCGACCTGAACCGGTTCCGGGTGCATTTCGACGAATGGTTCAGCGAAACCTCCCTTTACGAAAAAGGGCTGGTCGAGGAATCCCTGAACGAATTGAAAGCCAAGGGACAGGTGTACGAACAGGACGGGGCGACTTGGCTCCGCACGACCGATTACGGCGACGACAAGGATCGCGTATTGGTGAAAAATGACGGCACCTACACCTATTTGACGCCGGACATCGCTTATCACCGCAACAAATTCGAGCGCGGGTACGACCGCCTGATCAACATTTGGGGAGCCGACCATCACGGATATATTCCGCGGATGAAGGCGGCGATGGAAGCGATCGGTTACGATCCGGAACGGCTGACGGTATTGATCGCCCAAATGGTCAGCTTGTTCCAAAACGGGGAAAAAGTGAAAATGTCCAAACGGACGGGCAAAGCGGTGACGATGGAGGACCTGATGGAAGAAGTCGGCGTCGATGCCATCCGTTACTTCTTCACGATGCGCAGCATGGACTCCCATCTGGATTTTGACATGGATCTGGCGATTTCGACGTCCAATGAAAATCCGGTGTTTTACGTGCAATACGCCCATGCCCGGATCTGCAGCATCTACCGTCAGGCAGAGGAGCAGGGGATTACGCTGCTGCCGCTTGCCGAAGTGGATCTCAGCCTGTTGAATACCGAGCATGAATATGATTTGCTCCGCAAAATCGGCGAGCTCCCCGAGGAGATTGCCGTCGCCGCGGCGAACTATGCGCCGCACCGCATGATCCGCTACGTGTATGATCTTGCGTCCCTGTTCCACAGCTATTACAGAGCGCAGCGCGTCATTACCGAAGACGCCGCCCAGACGCAGGCTCGATTCGCCCTGCTGGGAGCCGTCCGCACGGTCATTGCCAACGTACTGAAGCTGGTCGGCGTAAGCGCGCCGGAACAAATGTAAGGAGCTGGCCGAGAGGATCAACCGATCTTCCGGTAAGGAAGTTATCAGCTATACAAAAAGCCCCCAGCCGCGGGCTCCGGAATGTTCTGTGACATCGGGTGCCCGCGGCAAAGGGGATTTTTTTATTTTCGCGAACTAAGGCATCCGCTTGGTAGAAATATAGAGGAAAAAAACCTTTATTGTAGAATAACGACCAAATACGCCCGTCTGAATGCGTTCGAAAAACATGGGGAGAAGGGGATTGGAACGTGGCGACTATATTGGTAGTGGAAGATGAAAAACCGATCAATGACTTGATAACGATGAATTTAAAGCTCGTCGGGCATCGATTTTTTAAGGCTTTCAGCGGAATGGAAGTGCCGGCTATTTTGAAACGGGAGAAGATCGATCTGATTTTATTGGACGTGATGCTGCCTGGATTGGACGGCTTTTCGCTGATGAGGCAAATTCGGAACCTGAATATTCCGGTTATATTTATTACGGCTAAAGACTCTTTGGCTGACCGCATTGCCGGTTTTGAACTGGGCGCGGATGATTATATCATCAAACCCTTTGAAATTTTGGAGTTGCTGGCCCGGATCCATGTAGTGCTGCGCCGGAGCACCAAGGAGCAAACGGCAATAATCATCGATGATGTCGAGATCCGGCCAATGGAGCGGCAGGTATACAAACTGGGCTGTGCCGTTGAATTGACCGTAAGGGAGTTTGAACTGCTTGACGTATTGCTTCAAAACCGAAATATTGCCCTATCCCGGGAAAAACTGCTGGAGCTGGCCTGGGGATATGATTATGAGGGAGAAACCCGAACGGTTGATGTTCATATCCGGCAGCTGCGCAAAAAGTTGGGATGGGAAGAGCGGATCAAGACCGTTTTCAAGCTTGGATACCGTCTGGAAATGCCGGGTGAACCATGAGATTTTGGCAGAAGACGCTGTTGGTCGTGCTGATTTTGTTTATCGTTGCCCTTGATGCCAGCGTGATTATGATGATGCATAAAAGCTGGAAGCTTAACATGGATAGGGAGATGCAGAGATCTTCCAATGAGCAGGCATTCATCGCCAACAACATCTATGACAATTTAAACTCGATCAAGTCGAGGGGCATGACCGTGAAAGAGGACGTATTATTCGACGTGGCTCGTTCCTATGCGGAATATTATCAGAAGCAAAATATTTTCCTGCAATTATGGAATCGGGATCGGCTTGTTTATGATGGCGATGTGGGTGCCGGGAGGCAGCAAGGTTCGGGACAAACACATACGGAAGAACAAAAGGTTCATGAAATGGTAACCTCGGGCGAGCTGCCCGCTCCGTATCAAGAATTGAAGCTGGTGTATAAACGGAATATCGAAGAACTGTATACCAGCCAAAAGGAATTGAACCGTTATTTTGTTTACGTCAATGTCATTGCCGGCCCGATTCTTGCCTTCTTGTTATATGTTCTGATCCGCCAATTAACCAGACCTTTACGGCAGCTGTCCAAGACGACCCAAACGATCGCCGGCGGGAATTATAACGAACGCGTGGCATTGAAAAGGAATGACGAGTTCGGGGAACTTGCGCAAAATTTCAATCAGATGGCAGAAGCCGTCGGAAGGCACGTCACCGAGCTTTCTGCGATGGCGGAGGAAAAACAGCGCATCGTTGATAATCTGGCCCATGAATTGCGCACTCCTTTGACAAGCATGCAGGGTTTTGCGCAGTATTTGAATTCAGCCCATATCAGCGAGGAGGAACGGATCACGGCGAGCGGGCACATCTGGAGTGAGACGCTCCGTTTGAAAAATTTGGCCTTCAAGCTGTTGGACTTGTCCGTTTTGCGCCACCAGTCGGTAGAACGTATCCGTTTATCGGTGGATGAGCTGTTTCAATCTGTCCGGCAGATGGAACAGGAGAATCTAGAGCAAGCCGGCGTAAAGCTTGTTCTGAATAACGGCATAGAGAGCATATGGGGAGACCCGGACCTGCTTTCGTCGTTTCTGGTCAATTGCATTGACAATGCTATTCATGCGTCGGCGGAAGGCTCCGAAATCCGTTTGTCGGCTTATAAACAAGATTCAGCGGCGGTGCTGGAAGTTCGGGATTTTGGCAAGGGAATGAGTGAAAGTCAGGCTCTGCGGGCATTTGAGCCGTTTTACCGGGCAGACAAGGCCCGCTCGAGGGAACATGGGGGAGCCGGGTTGGGATTATCGATCTGCAAACAAATAGCCGAGGCGCATCAGGCGCCATTATCCCTCGAATCCCGGGAAAATGAGGGGACCTGTATCCGCATCTTTTTACAACTCCATAACAACGAAGGCCTTACTCGATAACATCCTTGGTTTAAAGTATGGATTGGCCGGGCCTGGTCCATAAATGGAGGTTATGCAGATGAAAAACAAAACAAAAAATATTTTGACGGCACTTGCCTTTTGCGCCGTTTCCGGCGGTTTGCTTGCATTCAACGCGTATGCAGTCCCGAATATAGCCACGTTAACACAAAGCGAACCCGTTGCTCAACAGTCGTTTACAGCATCGGCAGCGCAAGAGAAGCCGGTTGCAATTACGCTGGCAAGCAGCAAGGTTCCGGTGTTAAATGTAGAAGGGAAAGTTCCGGTCTCGACCGTGGAAGAGGAGCTGGAACGAACGATGACGGCTGAAGAGATGCAGCAAATATACAATTACATCGACAACAGCAAAGAGGTAGCGGAGAGTAGGAAAATGAGCGATCAAGAGGTCAATCGGAGAAAAGCGTTGGAAGATCGATATGTCTATGACGGCGTCCGCCCCCAAAACAAGCTGCCTCTGAAACCAGGCGTTTCGAGCTTCTACTTTGACATAGGGAAAGATATTTGGATTTACCCTGACCGAGAGCTGACTGACGAAGAGCTGCTGCAGTCTATTGACTGGTCCTACCGAGTTGTCTTTGCTCAGTCCAAGAGGCTTCAAAGGCAGCAGCCAGATGCGAAAGATATAGTAAAAGCAGAGGCATTGGCGATGGCCCGCGAAAGCGTAAGCAAGCTGTTTGGTGTCGATGTGTCCAAAATGGAAGCGAATGTGGCATTTGATAAATTTGGCCCTGAACAAAAGGGAATATGGTACGTCCATTTTCAGCCTTATAAAGTCCGCACACTGGAAGCAAACGGAAGTGCTTTTATGATGTATGATGTCATGATTGATGCATTGAGCGGGACAGTGATCGATACCACGATTTTTAATTCGGCTTATAAAAGAACGCCGGTTACATCCGCCATGAATAAGCAGATCAGACAAGATCCAAGCTGGATTGAAGCGGCCAAAGCCATTGTCGTCAAAAAACAGGGAGACACGCGCCCCATTCAAAAATCAACCATTATACAAGATCAAGTATACGATCAGCGCGGCGTTGTTGCCGTTTCCATCGCAATGAAGGACGGCAGCTCCTATATCGTGGAATTGCGATATCCGGAAAAAATGTTGCGATGCCTGATTTACGAACCTGCGGCAAAGGGGAAATAATCTGGGCGGAATCAAATGTAGGAAGGCTGTCCTTGGGCCCGGTTAATGGGCCCAAGGACAGCCTTCTTTTCGCATCAATAAAAATGGCTGCGCGTTTATTTTCGTTTTTTCGTTTTATGATTTGGATTTTTTTCTTTTCATGCCTTCCCGCAGCAGCTTCAGCGCGTTGACCTCTGCCCCTCCGGCAGGACGGCGCTGCCCTTTTCGGGTTTTTAACGGGGTGGCCGTCAGCTGCAGCAGCTCTTTGATTTCATCCGGCTGAAGACCGGGATTTTGCGCAAGCAAAAGCGCGATTGCCCCGCTCACATGGGACGTGGCCATCGACGTACCGCTCATCTCATGGTATTTGCCTTGCGTCCAGGAAGAAATGATTTTATCTCCCGGGGCATAAATATCAATGAACTCGCCTCTGTTGCTGAAGCTGGCGATCCGCCGACGGCGGTCGGTTGCCCCGACAGAGATGGTTTGCGGATATTTGGCGGGATAGTCGATATTGCGCCGTTTTCCGTCATTGCCGGAAGAAGCGACGATCGATATGCCGGCTGCGTGGGCTTTATTAACGACCTCCAGCAATGCTTTGCTGCGCGTTTTCATGCCGAAGCTCATATTGATGATATGCATGCGGTTTCGGATGCACCAGTCGATGCCTTGGATGATATCGGACACGTAGGCCGAGCCGTTATGATCAAAAGCTTTGACCGGATATATGGTAGCCCGGGGCGCGACGCCGATCATGCCTTCCGTGCCGTTGGCTGCCGCGATGGTGCCGGCAATATGGGTTCCGTGCCCGTTGTCGTCGAACGGAAGCATATGCCTGTTCAGCAGATTAATGCCTTTGGCGAGTGATCCGCGAAGGTCCGGATGGTAGTAATCCGCGCCGGTGTCGATCACGCCGATTTTGATCCGGTACCCGGTGGAGGTTGACCATGCCTTTGGAGCCTGGATTTGTTTGACGCCATAAGGAATGCCGGGGCCTTGGCTGGTTTTGCTTGCCAGCGTATGCACCTGGACCAGGCAGTCTTCCTCGATCACAATGTCGTTTTTGAAAGGATCCAGATGTCTTCCGCTGCCGGACAGGGGTGCCATAACCGATTTAAGCGTGCGGGATGTTGGCAGGTCTGGCCAATCGGGGTGAAGGGCTTTTAACTCCTGCAGTGTTTGTTCAAATTGATCGTAGTGCCGGGGATCGACGAACCTGATGATCCGTTTGGCTCCGGACGGTGCGGGACTCTCCATGTCTTCAAGCAGCATCTGTATCAATCCGGTGTAGTCCATATTGGGCAGTCCCCCTCATAATGAACCCTGCTTTTGCATTGTATGTGGGAGGCGGCTGCTGCGAGTGGGAACTTGCCCTTGTTCCGGCACAAGATTCGATATAAATTTTCATGGGTCGATGTCTTTTTCGGGTAAGTTGAGCACAGCTTTTTCGGTGCCGTGCTCTTTATTGAGGTAAGTATTTACTTGATGCGTTTTTTTGTGGAATTAGGCCCCGCCCGAATGGCAAAACCAACCTGCGGACATAAAATATATGGGAGAGACTTCAAGGGCTCTTTCAAAATTTCCCGGCAGGGGAAGCCATGTCCGGGCGGATACAGTCAAAGGGCAGGGGGAACCCTGCCTTTTTCATTCCCGAAAAGAGGCCCCCGGGTTTCCCGCATAAAAACTTGCAATTTATTTATAAATAGGTTTTACTTAGTTTTGATAATGGATATGTTGTTATAAAGCAGATGTTATACGGGTGAACAACGCCAATAAATCCGTATAAGTTGAACATTGCGTGAGAGGAAGTGTCCGTTAGTGAGTAACTCACTCCAATTAAAGATGGACCCTGAAAAAATCAGGGAAATGCCATTGGTGGATTTGGCCTTTGCGGTATTGAAGGCGGCGAATGCGCCATTTTATTACCTTGACCTGATGAAAGAGGTTGCCAAGCTTCGCGGCTTGACGGAAGAAGAAATCAAAGAAACCGTTGCGCAGCTATATACAGAAATCAATATCGACGGCCGGTTCGCGTGCGTCGGTACCAACCTTTGGGGACTTAAACGCTGGTATCCGATCGACCGCTCGGAGGATCCGATCTCGAGCTCGAAGCGTCCGCGCATCATCAACGATGACGACGACGAGGATGAGGACGACGAATTCATCGATGAGGACGACAGCTTCAATCCGGACGATACCGAAGAAGATTTCGACCGCATCGACGAGGACCATGACGATATTTACTCCGACGACGATTCCGAAGACGAAATCGAAGATGAGGACATCATCGAGGACGAAGATCTGGACGAAGAAGAAGATCTGGACGAAGACGACGAGGATTTGGCCGACGATTCCGACGATGACGATAAATATTAATCCGTTTGCCATTCTCTCTTGACAGAGGACAAGGCAACGAGTAAACTATTGCATGGGCTTATGATTGAGATTTAAATATGCGTAAAATAATAAAAAGTGCCCCGTCCTACGGGTGTCACTTTTTTTGTTTTTTTGGGGCAAAACGGGCTGCATTTCAGGCTGTTTTGCTTCTGTAGAATGGACTCGCTCGTTAAAAGTTCACTCTATATAGATGCCGGATTACCTCATTGTGCCATTTGATTTCAAATGGCGCATTGTTGTTCAAGCGGACGGTAAAGCAATATCACCGGCGCGGCCGTTTTTCGGGTGGAATTCATGAAAAAGGGTTACGCTAAACATCATATGTCGCCTGAATTTACTGGAACTTTAATAGGAGGGTTTTTATAGTGACAAAGTATATTTTTGTGACGGGCGGGGTAGTGTCGTCCCTGGGTAAAGGGATTACGGCGGCTTCTCTGGGCAGACTGCTGAAAAACAGAGGATTAAAGGTTACGATCCAGAAATTCGATCCTTATTTGAACGTGGATCCGGGCACCATGAGTCCTTATCAGCATGGCGAAGTGTTCGTTACCGACGACGGAGCCGAAACGGACCTCGATTTGGGGCATTATGAGCGATTTATTGACATCAACCTGTCCAAGAACAGCAACGTCACCACAGGCAAGGTATATTCGTCCGTTATCAGCAAGGAACGCCGCGGCGAATATTTGGGCGGTACCGTTCAGGTTATCCCGCATATCACCAATGAAATCAAGGAACGCGTATTCCGTGCGGGCCGCGAAGCCGGCTCGGACGTCGTCATTACGGAGATCGGCGGTACGGTAGGCGACATCGAAAGCTTGCCGTTCCTGGAAGCCATCCGTCAGATCAAAAGCGAAATCGGCCGAGAGAACGTGATGTACATCCATGTGACGCTGATTCCTTACATTAAAGCGGCGGGCGAAGTGAAAACGAAACCGACGCAGCACAGCGTGAAGGAGCTTCGCAGCATCGGGATCCAGCCGAACGTGATCGTTTGCCGCACCGAGCATGAATTGTCCGCCGACATGAAGGCCAAAATCGCCCTCTTCTGCGACATCGACGAAAGCGCGGTCGTGGAATGCCGCGATGCGTCCACGCTGTACGAGGTTCCATTGAATCTGCGCGACGAAGGTTTGGACGAAATCGTCGTCAACTACTTGAAGCTGACGACGCCGAAACCGGACATGACCGAATGGGAAAGCCTCGTCGACCGGATCAACAAGCTGGAAAAAACGGTCGAAATCGCGATCGTCGGCAAATACGTCGCTCTTCACGACGCTTATTTGAGCGTGGTCGAATCGCTCTCCCATGCCGGATTTGAGGCAAACGCCGACGTGAAAATCCGCTGGGTCAACGCAGAGGAAGTGACCGACCAGAACGTGGACGAGCTGCTGGGCGGAATCGGCGGCATTCTCGTGCCGGGCGGTTTCGGCGACCGCGGCATCGAAGGCAAGGTTTCCGCCATCCGTTATGCGCGCGAGAAGCAAATTCCGTTCTTCGGCATCTGCCTCGGCATGCAGGTTTCGGTTATCGAATATGCCCGTTCGGTCCTCGGAATGGACGACGCGAACAGCTCCGAGATCAATCCGGCTACCCCGTATCCGGTCATCGACCTGCTGCCTGAGCAAAAGGATATCGAGGACCTGGGCGGCACGATGCGCCTTGGCTTGTATCCATGCAAGCTGGCCGAAGGCTCGCTGGCGATGAAATGCTACAATGACGAGCTTGTGTACGAAAGACACCGCCACCGGTACGAGTTCAACAACCAATACCGCGAAGCGATCGAAAAAGCAGGCCTGCGCATTTCCGGTACTTCCCCGGACGGCCGCCTGGTCGAAATCGTGGAGCTTCCGGAACACCCATGGTTTTTGGCCGTACAGTTCCATCCGGAATTCACGTCCCGGCCAAACCGTCCGCAGCCGCTTTTCCGCGAATTCGTCAAAGCGTCGATTAACTATAAAACGATCTAATATCCATTTGAAAAAAGGACCTTTTGTTACAGGTCCTTTTTTCATTTTTGCGCAGAGGAAGGAATTCGTAACTAGAGAGCGAATAACATTAACTGGATATATTTCGCAACGATTAACCAATAAATGTTAAATTCAAGGATAGGCAGGGTTAGGCGATGTTGGGAGGTTTGCTGAAGTGGATAAGAAGAAAGTATTGATTGTCGATGACCAGAACGGAATACGCATCCTGTTAATGGAAGTGTTCAGCAGCGAAGGTTATACGACGTATCAGGCGGCCAACGGAAAAATCGCGTTAGAGATCGTGGAAAAGGATGCGCCCGATTTGGTTCTGCTCGATATGAAAATCCCGGGGATGGACGGACTCGAAATTTTGAAGCATATTAAGGAAATGAACCCAGCCATCAAAGTGATCATGATGACCGCCTACGGCGAGCTCGACATGATCAAGGAAGCGACCGAGCTGGGAGCCTTGATGCATTTTACAAAGCCGTTTGACATCGATGAAATGCGGGTTGCGGTGAACATGCAGCTGAAACACAACCCTGTTCAATCCGGATGACGGAAGAGGATTCTGCTTAGGCAGAATTCTTTTTTTTGCCTTCGTCTATCAAGGGGCAAAGCTTATTTTCAATTGCTTGTTTAGCATTTGGAACATGATGTGGTATAATAATCCCGAATAAGAGAAGTCGGCTTTAAACCATAGACAAAACGATGACTTTAGGAGGATTGAAACCATGCCATTGGTATCGATGACTGACATGTTAAACAAGGCGCTTGCAGGGAAATACGCGGTAGGTCAATTCAACATCAACAACCTTGAATGGACCCAGGCGATCCTTCTCGCTGCCGAAGAAGAAAAATCTCCTGTGATTCTCGGCGTATCCGAAGGTGCTGCCCGTCATATGAGCGGTTTCTATACGGTAGTGAAAATGGTGGAAGGCCTTATCCATGACCTGAAAATTACGGTTCCCGTAGCGATCCACCTGGACCATGGTTCCAGTTTCGAAAAATGTAAAGAAGCGATCGACGCCGGATTTACGTCCGTTATGATCGACGATTCCCACAGCCCGATCGACCACAACATCGAAACGACGAAAAAAGTGGTTGAATATGCGCATGCCAAAGGCGTTTCCGTTGAAGCCGAAGTAGGCACTGTCGGCGGACAAGAAGACGACGTGATCGGCGGCATCATGTATGCCAAGCTGGAAGACTGCATCCGCATCGTCAAAGAAACAGGCATCGATACCCTTGCGCCTGCGCTCGGTTCCGTACACGGCCCTTATCAAGGCGAACCGAACCTCGGGTTCAAAGAAATGGAAGAAATCAAAAATGCGACGCAAATTCCGCTCGTTCTTCATGGCGGTACCGGCATTCCTACGCATGACATCCAAAAAGCCATCTCTTTGGGCACATCCAAAATCAACGTAAACACCGAAAACCAAATCGAATTCACGAAAGCCGTTCGCGAAGTGCTTGCCGCAAAACCGGACGTATACGATCCTCGTAAGTACATCGTGCCTGGACGCGACGCCATCAAAGCAACCGTCATCGGTAAAATCCGCGAGTTCGGCTCGAACAACAAAGCGTAACCTGCGTTTTTCGTTGTTTCTGTGCTTTGCCGCACAAGAGAGCTTACGTGTTGTTTGAAATGAAGATGGACAGCCCCCGGCCAGGGGCTGTCCTATTGAATAGGTTGAAATGGAGAGCACACCGCTTAGCCGGTGTTTTTCCATTTCATCAACCAAAATGAACACCAAACGATTTTGCTGCTGCGAAGTAAGTGGGGGGAACCTAAAACGTATGGAAAAATTGATGATAAGTGGTGGACGCCCACTTCATGGTGCCGTGACGATTAGCGGAGCCAAAAACAGCGCCATTGCCCTGATTCCTGCCGCGATTTTGGCCGAGTCCGAAGTCGTGCTCGACAATCTGCCTCTTCTGAGCGACGTGGCGGTATATGCCGAGATTTTGGAGGAGCTGGGCGCAAAAGTAACCTGGAAGGAAAGCCAAATGGTCATCGACCCTTCCGATATCAAGTCGATTCCTATGCCAAACGGCCCCGTCAAAAAGTTAAGAGCTTCTTATTACATGATGGGAGCCATGCTTGGCCGTTTCAAAGAAGCGGTCATCGGTCTTCCCGGGGGATGCAACTTCGAACCCCGCCCGATCGACCAGCATATTAAAGGATTTGAAGCATTGGGCGCAACCGTGACCAATGAACATGGGGCGATTCACCTTCATGCAAAGGAATTGAAGGGCGCCAAAATTTATTTGGACGTATCCAGCGTGGGTGCGACGATTAACATTATGCTGGCGGCTGCCAAAGCCAAAGGCTCCACAATTATCGAAAATGCGGCCAAAGAGCCTGAGATTATAGATGTAGCAACGCTTCTTAATTCCATGGGCGCCGTTATCAAAGGCGCAGGAACCGAAACCATTCGCATCGAAGGCGTCTCCGAACTGCACGGCTGCCGCCATTCCATCATCCCGGACCGGATTCAGGCAGGCACGTACATGATCGCGGCTGCCGCCACGCGCGGGGATGTGCTGATCGACAACATCATTCCCAAACACCTTGAAGCGCTGACGGCCAAGCTGATCGAAATGGGGGTCGGGATCGAGGAACTGGATGAAAGCATCCGCGTCATCGGTCAGCCCAGCTATGGCCATGTCGACGTGAAAGCACTGATTTATCCAGGATTTGCTACAGATTTACAATCGCCGATGACCAGCTTGCTGACGCAGGCCGAAGGCGTAAGCGTACTGAGCGATTTCGTCTACAGCAACCGGTTCAAACATGTGCCCGAACTCGTCCGGATGGGCGCGAAGATCCGGGTGGAGGGCCGTTCGGCCATTATCGAGCGAAGCCGTCTGAACGCGGCCAAAGTCAAGGCGACGGACCTGCGCGCCGGAGCGGCGCTGGTGATCGCCGGCCTGACGGTCGAAGAAGGGGTCACCGAAGTGACGGGCGTCGAGTTCATCGACCGGGGATACGACCATTTGGTCACCAATCTCCGGATGTTAGGTGCGGATGTATGGCGTGAAAAGGAATAAATGGCATACGGAAGGGGATTTTGCGTTTTTCGCGAATTCCATTAGGGTATAACGTTTTTGCGAAAAAATTGCATATCTCCTTCCCATTTGGGTAATGCTATCTTAATAAGGATTTTCATAGACTGATAGAACAATATTTCGTACGACAGGACTTATAAAATTGAATAGGTGGTTATTACATGGATTTGCAAATTGCCGATTTGGAAGAAATGAAGCTGACCGATCTGTACAAGCTTGCAAAGAAGTACCAGATCCCGTATTACGGCCAGCTGAAGAAAAAAGAGCTGATTTTTGCCATTTTGAGAGCACAGGCAGAGCACAGCGGACTCATGTTCATGGAAGGGGTTCTGGAAATCCTCCCGGAAGGATACGGGTTCCTCAGACCGATCAACTATTTGCCGAGCACCGAGGATATTTACATTTCGGCCTCGCAGATCCGCAAATTCGATCTTAGAACAGGAGACCTGGTCTCAGGGAAATGCCGGGCGCCTAAAGAAAATGAACGTTACTTCGGCCTGCTGCAGGTCAATGCAGTCAATGGAGAAAACCCGGAAACAGCCGCGGAACGTCTTCACTTCCCTGCACTCACACCTCTTTTTCCGCAAAAGAAGCTCGTGCTTGAAACATCCCCTAACCATTTGTCTACACGGATTATGGACTTGCTCGCTCCCGTCGGTTTGGGACAGCGCGGTTTGATCGTCGCACCTCCGAAAGCAGGTAAAACGCTCCTCTTAAAGGAAATTGCCAACAGCATCTCGACCAACAATCCCGAAATCGAACTGTTTGTACTGCTCATCGATGAACGTCCCGAGGAAGTGACGGATATGCAGCGTTCCGTTAAAGGTGAGGTGGTTGCTTCGACGTTCGACGAACTCCCGGAGAACCATATCAAAGTGGCGGAGCTTGTGCTTGAGCGTGCGCTGCGACTGGTGGAGCATAAGAAGGATGTCGTTATTTTGATGGACAGCATTACCCGCTTGGCGCGTGCCTATAACCTGGTTATTCCGCCATCCGGACGCACGCTGAGCGGCGGTATCGATCCGGCGGCATTTCATCGTCCCAAACGCTTTTTCGGTTCCGCGCGGAACGTGGAGGAAGGCGGCAGCCTGACCATTTTGGCGACGGCGCTGATCGATACCGGTTCGCGGATGGACGACATCATTTACGAGGAATTTAAAGGAACGGGCAACATGGAGCTGCATCTCGACCGCAAATTGGCGGAACGCCGCATTTTCCCTGCGATCGACATCCGCCGTTCGGGCACGCGCCGCGAAGAGGTGCTGCTGACGAAGGAAGAGCTGGATACGATTTGGGCGATCCGCAAAAACATGAATGAATCGGCCGACTTTGTGGAAGGATTCCTGAAAAAGCTCCGGGACTGCAAAACGAATGCGGAATTTTTGGCATCCTTCGACGTCAGCGGCGTGAGCAACGGCAAAAGCTCGGGCAGCAGCCATGGCGGAGGAAACCGGAGAAGCTCTAGACCCGCTGCGGCTTCGGTGCCGCTCACATAAATACTTTTACGAACAAAGAGGAGAACACCATGTACCTGGTATATGCAGATGAGAAAGGCAATGTATACGACCATCCTTCGCTTTACGGGCTTGCCCGCAGCGGCGACATGATCGTGGAAATTTTGGAGGATGAGCTGATCCCGCTGCCGGAAGGAGCCACGCTGGTCGGCTTGCCGAATACGCGGGCCATCGGCATGGACCCGGAGACCGGGGAAATGATGCCTCTGCCCGGGGGAGGCCAAGCCGTAGGGGCTCTCCTGCCGCAAGGGTATACCCGGCTGTGCCTGCCCGGCTACGTGAAGACGGATAAAGACTATAAGCTGCCGCTGTTCGGATATTCCGCCGTGGTGTGGAAGGACGGGGGGTTCTATACGACCGCGCGCCTCACCGACGACCCGGAAAAGTGGAATCCGCTGAACTGCGATCTCGATGAGCTTAAGCTGGGCGTTAAAAACCTTAGACAGAAATATCCGGAAAACCGGCTGTACGAGCATTTGTCCAACTGCGCGCTGGGATACGAATGCCTGACCGCTTCCAATACGTTTTTGAACCGCTGGGAAGGCGCCGTTCCGGTGTCTTATTCCTGCAACGCGGGTTGTTTCGGATGCATCTCCGAACAGCCGGACGACAGCGGTTTTGTGGCTCCGCAGACGCGCATGAACTTCAAACCGAAGGTAGAGGAGCTCGTCCAGATCATGCTGGAGCACCTGAAGACGCCGGAATCGATTATCAGCTTCGGGCAGGGCTGCGAAGGCGAGCCGTCCACCCAGGCAAAGATCATTATCGAGGCGATCCGCGAGGTCCGCTCCATCACCGATATGGGGTATATCAATATCAATACGAACGCGGGTTTGACGGATTTTATCCGCGGCATCGTCGATGCAGGACTCGACCTGATGCGGGTCAGCACGATCAGCGCGCTGGACGATCATTACAACGCATATTACAAACCGCGCAAATACACGCTGGCGAATGTGGAAAAATCGTTGAAATACGCTTCCGACCAAGGCGTGTACACATCGATCAACTACCTTATCTTCCCGGGCGTGACCGATCGCGAGGAGGAAATCGAGGCCATGATCGAATTCGCCCGCCGCACGGGGCTGAAGCTGATTCAAATGCGCAATTTGAACATCGATCCGGAGAGTTACCTGGAGCTGATTCCGCCTGCCAAAGGGGAAATCCTCGGCATGAAACAGATGATCGAGATTTTCCAGGCCGAGCTGCCTGACGTTGTCATCGGTTCGTATACCCATGTGCCTCCCGAAGGCATGAGAAGGCCGAAAAAGCCAGTTTTGGCGCGGGACTAACAGATTCTAACATTTCGTTGATTATTGCGTTTGTCCCTGTTATAATATAAGTATTGTGTCATTATAACTCTGTGTACGCATGAGACTCAGGGCAAAAAGAGGTGAAAGACATGAAACAAGAGGTTCAACCAAAATACCACGTAACGACCGTAACATGTGCTTGCGGCAATACGTTCGAAACGGGTTCCGTTAAAGAGGATCTGCGCGTTGAGATTTGCTCCAACTGCCATCCGTTCTTTACAGGCAAACAGAAATTCGTGGATGCCGGCGGCCGTGTTGATAGATTTAAAAAGAAATACGGTATCTAATACGCATACAACCAATCCCTTGTCCGCACCGCGGGCGAGGGATTTTTTTCTATTGCGAATCGGCGCTTCGAACGGAGTAGATCATGACCGCGGCAGTATTTTTGAAGCGTGCCGATTAGCTGCGTCCAATGAATTTTCGACGGTTGTTTTGTGCCAACTTTTGCTGCGGGTTGCACTTTGCCCTGAAATGAACTATACTAATCCTTGCCGTGCTAGACGGGGAGGTAGCGGTGCCCTGTAACTCGCAATCCGCTGTAGCGAGGTTGAATTCCTGTTAGAGGTTTTGTTGATGTGAGGTTTGGTCCCTGCGTGCGATGTTGACGGTTGGGTCCTCCGCAATGAGCACTTGTGAACCTGGTCAGGTCCGGAAGGAAGCAGCCATAAGCAAGCCCGCTCTTGTGCCGGAGGGTGGCCTAGCCCGAGTCGTTGCTCAGGGGAGCCGCTTGGATCACAATAATCAATAACAGGTGCACGGTATTACATATCGTGAACCGGTAAGCATCTTTGCATTTGCAAGGATGCTTTTTTGTTTGGGTTCTTTTATCACAATTCTGGGCTCAATGTCAAAAAAAGCGAATTCATCAAAATCGGTTAGACGTTTTGTATGGCGCCGGATTATAGTATAATGATGAAGCGACGAACATGCACGCAAGTGGAAGTTGAAAGAGGGTATAGCAAGTGAAACATATAGCGCTCTACCGTGCCTGGAGGCCGCAGGCGTTTCAGGACATGGTTGGACAACAGCATATTATTCAGACGCTGCAGAACGCCATCCGCGAGCAGCGGGTTTCCCATGCTTACCTGTTCAGCGGTCCGCGCGGAACCGGTAAGACCACGACCGCCAAGGTGCTTGCCAAAGCAGTCAACTGCGAACGCGGTCCGGCGCCGGAGCCGTGCAACGAATGCGAATCCTGCCGGAGAATAACGGCGGGGGCGGTCATGGACGTACAGGAAATTGACGCCGCCTCGAACCGTGGCGTCGAAGAAATCCGTGATCTGCGCGAGAAAGTAAAATATGCACCGACCGAAGTTCGGCAAAAGGTGTATATTATTGACGAAGTGCATATGCTGACGACAGAAGCGTTTAACGCGCTGTTAAAGACATTGGAGGAGCCGCCTCCGCACGTCATGTTTATATTGGCGACGACGGAGCCCCACAAGCTGCCGGCTACCATCATTTCGCGCTGTCAGCGTTTCGATTTCCGCAGGGTATCCCTGGAGGAACAAACGCAGCGGCTTGCGCAAATCGCCAAAGAAGAAGGAATGGAAGCCGAAACCGAGGCCCTTCAGTATATAGCCCGCTTATCCGATGGCGGCATGCGGGATGCGCTCAGCATTTTGGATCAGATTGCATCTTTTACGGGCGGTCATGTATCCTATGAACAAGTGCTGAGCATGACCGGCGGCATCGCCTCCGAACAGTTCGGCAGACTTGCCGGCGCGATTCAAAAAGGCGATGCGGGTCTAGTGCTGCAGATCGTGGAAGAATTCATGCAGGAAGGCAAAAGCGCCGACAAATGCATGGAAAACCTGCTGTACTACTTCCGCGACCTGCTCATGATCCAAATGATTCCGAACGTTACCCAGCTGACGGACCGGGTGCTTCATCCGGAGGAATATAAAGAAATGGCTGCTTCTTTTACGAGGCAGCAGCTGTTTCATATGATCGATACCTTGAACCGCTATCAAAGCGAGATGAAATATTCTTCGCAGCCGCAAACCTTGTTTGAGGTGGCGCTGCTCAAGCTTTGCGGCATTCCGCAGGGAAGCGCGGCCGAATTCGATCAGCCGCAGGCCCGGCAGACGTCCGCAGCGCCCGCGGATTCATCCGAAGTGAACCAGCTGAAGCGCCAAGTAGCTGCGCTGGAGAAGAAGCTGGAGAAGCTTATTCAGGGCGGTTCCGTGCCATCCGGCGCTGCTTCGGGGGCCCCTGCGCGTGCGTCCCAGCCTGCTCCGCGGATGTCGTCCGCGGCCAAAATCCCGGCCAATTTGGATCAGTTCCTGGCCCGCAAGAGCAGCCCGGAATTTGTGGAAGTGCAGCGGCAATGGGGACAGGTCCTCCAGGGCGTCAAGGACGAGAAGGTAACCGTCCACGCCTGGTTTATGGACGGAGATCCGGTATCCGTGTTGGAGGATGCGGTGTTGGTGGCTTTTAAAAACAACATCCACCGCGAAACGACGGAGAAGCCCGCGAACAAGCAGGTGATCGAAGGCGTGCTCCACGACAAGCTCGGCAAGCCTTACCATCTGGTGACGATGATGCAGAGGGATTGGGCTGCGGCCATTGAGGGCGCCGGCACCCAGCAGAAAGAGGAACTGAAGCTGGAACACGAGCATGAGGGCAAGGATCCGAACGAAAAGCCATGGATTGATGAGGCGCTCCAGATGTTTGGAGAAGATCTCGTGATCATAAAAGATTAACCCGCGCATGATGCGCGCCAATACCCCAATCATTTTTAAGAGGAGACGATACGTATGAATAATATGAACCAAATGATGAAACAGGTTAAAAAAATGCAGGAGCAAATGCTGAAGGCCCAAGAAGCCCTTGCCGAGAAAAAGGTTGAAGGCAGCTCCGGCGGCGGCGTGGTTACGGTGGAAGTGAACGGCCATAAAAAGGTGCTTTCCATCACCATCAAACCGGAAGCCGTTGATCCGGACGACGTTGAAATGCTGCAGGACCTTGTGCTGACAGCCGTTAACGATGCATTGACCAAAGCGGACGATATCGCCAACGCCGATATGAGCAAATTCACCGGCGGCATGAAAATTCCTGGATTGTTCTAATTGAAGGCAGAAGGAGAGGCCTAACGTTTTGTATTATCCCGAACCGATCGCCAAGCTGATCGACGCATTCACGCGATTGCCGGGCATCGGGCCGAAGACTGCGGCCCGCCTGGCGTTTCACGTGCTTAATATGAAGGAAGACGACGTCATCGATTTTGCCAAGGCACTCGTCAGTGTGAAGCGCAATCTCCACTACTGCTCTGTCTGCTGCAACATTACGGACACCGACCCTTGCCGGATTTGCCAGGATAAGACCCGGGATTCGTCCGTCATCTGCGTGGTGCAGGATCCGAAGGACCTTGTGGCCATGGAACGGACCAAAGAGTTTAACGGGTATTATCACGTCTTGCAGGGCGCCATCTCGCCGATGGAGGGAGTGGGCCCGGATGACATCCGGCTGAAAGAGCTGTTGACGCGCCTCAGCGATGAACGCGTGAAGGAGCTTATTTTGGCGACGAATCCGAATATTGAAGGCGAAGCGACCGCAATGTACATATCGCGGCTCGTTCGTCCCTTTGACCTTGTCGTTACGCGAATTGCCCATGGCCTGCCGGTGGGCGGGGATTTGGAATACGCCGACGAAGTCACCCTATCCAAGGCGCTGGAGGGCCGGCGTCAATTGTAATCGATGTTTCAATGGAACTGCACGTTTAAAGGAAGTCCCGGGCCGGGGCTTCCTTTTTTGGTTCTAAGTTTGTCCTTCGTCCCGTATGAATGAAAATGGAGAGCGGTTAGGCGGTTGGATCACTATTCATTTTTATGGATTGGGGGCTTGGGTGATGGCGTGGTTCCGGAACAAAAACCCGAAAGTGCCTGCATGGCAGCTGAAGCAGAAGCAGGATGAAGAATTGGCGGTTTTTATGGATGTGCGCAAGGCGCAGAGGGAGTGGGAGCAGGCGAGGCTCTTTTTTGAAGAAGCGGAAGGCGAGGAACAGATCGATTACGCGATCTACATGCTGGAAGCGGCGGAGCTCAAGTACCAGATGCATTTAAGGGCCGCTAAACGGATGGGGTTGAATCGCATTCAGCTTCCGGCACAGCAAAGGGCGGAGGCAGAGGCATAGCAGGCGTAAAAACCATTCACTGAATTTGGCATCGCCGTTTCTGTAAAACCAAGGAGGGAAAAAGAATGAAGCTGGTCGTCATGGGAATAATGACGGTATCGTTGTTGCTGCTCCTGTTGATCGTGTTCCGGAAAAAAATCGGCTTCGGGTGGCTGACAATGTTCGGAACGCATCTGGTGCTCGCGTCGCTGGGCTTGTATCTGGTGAATTACTCGGGTCTGATCCCGGAGGTGTACATCCCGTTGAATCCGACTACGGTGGGAACGGTGATGGTTTTGGGGCTGCCGGGAGTGGCACTTTTGTTCGGTTTAAAAATATCTTTGATGGGGTAGTTGACGGACCTCTATGTTCTGTGGTACATTATATCTCGCCCCTTTCAAAAAGGTACAAGCTTACTGAACGGTAAGCAAGGTAAAAAACTTTTTTAAAAAAAGTACTTGACGAAATGATGGGCAGCATGATATATTATAAGAGTTGCTGCTGAGATAAAAGATAGCGACGAAAACGAAAGAATTTGATCTTTGAAAACTGAACAACGAGTGAGATATGAGGTTTCGGCAACGAAACCGAAACGCGAAGCAAATCGGTCCAAGCCTATGGCTGGATGGTTTGTGGAGCAAACAATGAGAATTAAATTCTCGTCAGATTCAAAATGAGTCACAAACTTTCTTGGAGAGTTTGATCCTGGCTCAGGACGAACGCTGGCGGCGTGCCTAATACATGCAAGTCGAGCGGACTTGATGAGGAGCTTGCTCCTCTGATGGTTAGCGGCGGACGGGTGAGTAACACGTAGGCAACCTGCCCGTAAGACCGGGATAACTACCGGAAACGGTAGCTAATACCGGATAATTTATCGCTTCGCATGGAGCGGTAATGAAAGACGGAGCAATCTGTCACTTACGGATGGGCCTGCGGCGCATTAGCTAGTTGGTGAGGTAACGGCTCACCAAGGCGACGATGCGTAGCCGACCTGAGAGGGTGAACGGCCACACTGGGACTGAGACACGGCCCAGACTCCTACGGGAGGCAGCAGTAGGGAATCTTCCGCAATGGGCGAAAGCCTGACGGAGCAACGCCGCGTGAGTGATGAAGGTTTTCGGATCGTAAAGCTCTGTTGCCAGGGAAGAACGTCGGGTAGAGTAACTGCTATCCGAGTGACGGTACCTGAGAAGAAAGCCCCGGCTAACTACGTGCCAGCAGCCGCGGTAATACGTAGGGGGCAAGCGTTGTCCGGAATTATTGGGCGTAAAGCGCGCGCAGGCGGTCACTTAAGTCTGGTGTTTAAGGCTAGGGCTCAACTCTAGTTCGCACTGGAAACTGGGTGACTTGAGTGCAGAAGAGGAAAGTGGAATTCCACGTGTAGCGGTGAAATGCGTAGAGATGTGGAGGAACACCAGTGGCGAAGGCGACTTTCTGGGCTGTAACTGACGCTGAGGCGCGAAAGCGTGGGGAGCAAACAGGATTAGATACCCTGGTAGTCCACGCCGTAAACGATGAATGCTAGGTGTTAGGGGTTTCGATACCCTTGGTGCCGAAGTTAACACATTAAGCATTCCGCCTGGGGAGTACGGTCGCAAGACTGAAACTCAAAGGAATTGACGGGGACCCGCACAAGCAGTGGAGTATGTGGTTTAATTCGAAGCAACGCGAAGAACCTTACCAGGTCTTGACATCCCTCTGAATCCTCTAGAGATAGAGGCGGCCTTCGGGACAGAGGAGACAGGTGGTGCATGGTTGTCGTCAGCTCGTGTCGTGAGATGTTGGGTTAAGTCCCGCAACGAGCGCAACCCTTGATTTTAGTTGCCAGCACTTTAAGGTGGGCACTCTAGAATGACTGCCGGTGACAAACCGGAGGAAGGCGGGGATGACGTCAAATCATCATGCCCCTTATGACCTGGGCTACACACGTACTACAATGGCCAGTACAACGGGAAGCGAAGTCGCGAGATGGAGCCAATCCTATCAAAGCTGGTCTCAGTTCGGATTGCAGGCTGCAACCCGCCTGCATGAAGTCGGAATTGCTAGTAATCGCGGATCAGCATGCCGCGGTGAATACGTTCCCGGGTCTTGTACACACCGCCCGTCACACCACGAGAGTTTACAACACCCGAAGTCGGTGGGGTAACCGCAAGGAGCCAGCCGCCGAAGGTGGGGTAGATGATTGGGGTGAAGTCGTAACAAGGTAGCCGTATCGGAAGGTGCGGCTGGATCACCTCCTTTCTATGGAGAATCGTTTCCTGCAACGGAAACATTCAAATATGCCGCAAGGCAAAACAATCTCACTCGTTGTCAGTTTTGAAAGAGCAAACCTCTTTCGAAATGCGTTTGGTGGCGATAGCGGAGGGGTTCCACGCGTACCCATCCCGAACACGACCGTTAAGCCCTCCAGCGCCGATGGTACTTGGACCGAAGGGTCCTGGGAGAGTAGGACGCTGCCAAGCGCAAACCCTTATGGGTTTACTCATCAAGAGTATATTAGGAAATGAATATGGGCCCTTAGCTCAGCTGGTTAGAGCGCACCCCTGATAAGGGTGAGGTCGGTGGTTCGAGTCCACTAGGGCCCACCATATAAATTTAATAAGCATATTTCCTATTACGGGGCCATAGCTCAGCTGGGAGAGCGCCTGCCTTGCAAGCAGGAGGTCAGCGGTTCGATCCCGCTTGGCTCCACCAATTATTCAATTTGATCCTTGAAAACTAGATAACGAAACGAATTTGCGTTTTAGAAATATCCTTTTAGCTGAACTTGTGTCAAAACAAGTTAGTAAAAGAGTAGCAGACGAGTGTTTGAATCGAAGAGCGACTTTGGCTTTGTGCGAAGCGCAAAACAACGGAGCGAAGCGAGACAAACAGGAGTCAAAGGTTAAGCTACTAAGAGCACACGGAGGATGCCTAGGCGCTAGGAGCCGATGAAGGACGTGGCGAACAACGATACTGCCTCGGGGAGCTGTAAGCAAGCTTTGATCCGGGGATGTCCGAATGGGGAAACCCGGCTGATGTAATAGTCAGTCACTCGCATCTGAATACATAGGATGTGAAGAGGCATACCAGGGGAACTGAAACATCTAAGTACCCTGAGGAAGAGAAAACAATAGTGATTCCGTCAGTAGCGGCGAGCGAACGCGGATTAGCCTAAACCGGTCAGCTTGCTGGCCGGGGTTGTGGGACGTCTCACATGGAGTTACAAAGGAACTGGTTAGGCGAAGAGGTCTGGAAAGGCCCGGCATAGAAGGTAAAAGCCCTGTAGCCGAAAGTCAGTTCCCTCCGAGACGGATCCCGAGTAGTGCGGGGCACGTGAAACCCCGTATGAATCTGCCAGGACCATCTGGTAAGGCTAAATACTCCCTAGCGACCGATAGTGAAACAGTACCGTGAGGGAAAGGTGAAAAGCACCCCGGAAGGGGAGTGAAATAGAACCTGAAACCGTGTGCTTACAAGAAGTCAGAGCCCGTTTTAGGGGTGATGGCGTGCCTTTTGTAGAATGAACCGGCGAGTTACGTTCCCGTGCAAGGTTAAGGTGAGAAGCCGTAGCCGCAGCGAAAGCGAGTCTGAATAGGGCGACGAAGTACGTGGGCGTAGACCCGAAACCGTGTGATCTACCCCTGTCCAGGGTGAAGGTGCGGTAACACGCACTGGAGGCCCGAACCCACGAATGTTGAAAAATTCGGGGATGAGGTGGGGGTAGCGGAGAAATTCCAATCGAACTCGGAGATAGCTGGTTCTCCCCGAAATAGCTTTAGGGCTAGCCTCGGTTGTACAGTCGTGGAGGTAGAGCACTGATTGGGTGCGGGGCCCGCAAGGGTTACCAAGTTCAGTCAAACTCCGAATGCCATAGACTGATTGACCGGGAGTCAGACAGTGAGTGCTAAGATCCATTGTCAAAAGGGAAACAGCCCAGACCATCAGCTAAGGTCCCCAAGTGTGTGTTAAGTGGGAAAGGATGTGGAGTTGCACAGACAACCAGGATGTTGGCTTAGAAGCAGCCACCATTTAAAGAGTGCGTAATAGCTCACTGGTCGAGTGACTCTGCGCCGAAAATGTAACGGGGCTAAACACACCACCGAAGCTATGGCTTGATCGTAAGATCAGGGGTAGGGGAGCGTTGTATACAGCGTTGAAGGTGTACCGGAAGGAGCGCTGGAGCGTATACAAGTGAGAATGCCGGTATGAGTAACGAAAAGATCAGTGAGAATCTGATCCGCCGAAAGCCCAAGGTTTCCTGAGGAAGGCTCGTCCGCTCAGGGTAAGTCGGGACCTAAGGCGAGGCCGAAAGGCGTAGTCGAAGGACAACAGGTTGAAATTCCTGTACCACCGTAAACCGCTATGAGCGATGGGGTGACGCAGGAGGGTAGTGACGCAGACTGATGGATGTCTGTCCAAGCAGTGAGGCTGATGTGTAGGCAAATCCGCACATCGTTAAGGCTAGGCTGTGACGGGGAGGGAAAATTACAGTACCGAAGGTCATGATCTCACACTGCCAAGAAAAGCCTCTAGCCAGGTGAAGGTGCCCGTACCGCAAACCGACACAGGTAGGCGAGAAGAGAATTCTAAGGCGCGCGGAAGAACTCTCGTTAAGGAACTCGGCAAAATGACCCCGTAACTTCGGGAGAAGGGGTGCCCCGGTAGTGTGAATAGCACGAGGGGGCCGCAGTGAAAAGGCCCAAGCGACTGTTTAGCAAAAACACAGGTCTGTGCGAAGCCGTAAGGCGAAGTATACGGGCTGACGCCTGCCCGGTGCTGGAAGGTTAAGGGGAGCGGTTAGGGAGTAATCCCGAAGCTGTGAACCGAAGCCCCAGTAAACGGCGGCCGTAACTATAACGGTCCTAAGGTAGCGAAATTCCTTGTCAGGTAAATTCTGACCCGCACGAATGGCGTAACGACTTGGGCGCTGTCTCAACGAGAGATCCGGTGAAATTTTAATACCTGTGAAGATGCAGGTTACCCGCGACAAGACGGAAAGACCCCATGGAGCTTTACTGCAGCTTGATATTGGATTTGGGTACGATCTGTACAGGATAGGTGGGAGCCTTTGAAGCATGAGCGCCAGCTTGTGTGGAGGCGACGTTGGGATACCACCCTGATCGTATCTAGGTTCTAACCTGGTACCGTGATCCGGTACGGGGACAGTGTCAGGCGGGCAGTTTGACTGGGGCGGTCGCCTCCTAAAGAGTAACGGAGGCGCCCCAAGGTTCCCTCAGAATGGTTGGAAATCATTCGAAGAGTGCAAAGGCAGAAGGGAGCTTGACTGCGAGACCTACAAGTCGAGCAGGGACGAAAGTCGGGCTTAGTGATCCGGTGGTACCGCATGGAAGGGCCATCGCTCAACGGATAAAAGCTACCCTGGGGATAACAGGCTTATCTCCCCCAAGAGTCCACATCGACGGGGAGGTTTGGCACCTCGATGTCGGCTCATCGCATCCTGGGGCTGAAGTAGGTCCCAAGGGTTGGGCTGTTCGCCCATTAAAGCGGTACGCGAGCTGGGTTCAGAACGTCGTGAGACAGTTCGGTCCCTATCTGTCGTGGGCGTAGGAAATTTGAGAGGAGCTGTCCTTAGTACGAGAGGACCGGGATGGACGTACCGCTGGTGCACCAGTTGTTCCGCCAGGAGCATGGCTGGGTAGCTACGTACGGACGGGATAAGCGCTGAAAGCATCTAAGCGTGAAGCCCCCCTCAAGATGAGATTTCCCAGTATGTAAGACCCCTTGAAGACGACGAGGTAGATAGGTTGGAGGTGGAAGTGCAGCAATGCATGGAGCTGACCAATACTAATCGGTCGAGGGCTTATCCTAAAAGCTTTCTGAAAGAAAGCTCGCTACGGAAGCATATGCTTGTTAAAACGCAAACGTTTCGTATCTAGTTTTCAGGTGATCAAACATCTGATGGAAATATCTTTACGTATATACAGCGATATGCTTGGAGAGATACCCAAGTGGCTATAAGGGGACCCTCTGCTAAGGGGTTAGACTGCGTAAGCGGTGCGAGGGTTCGAATCCCTCTCTCTCCGCCATTGTATACTACGAAAGATATATAAATATGGCGGCGTAGCTCAGCTGGCTAGAGCGTACGGTTCATACCCGTGAGGTCGGGGGTTCGATCCCCTCCGCCGCTACCATACATATTTTGGAGACTTAGCTCAGCTGGGAGAGCATCTGCCTTACAAGCAGAGGGTCGGGGGTTCGATCCCCTCAGTCTCCACCATATACGCCGGTGTAGCTCAATTGGTAGAGCAACTGACTTGTAATCAGTAGGTTGGGGGTTCAAGTCCTCTCGCCGGCACCATTTGAATAATGCGGAACCGTGGTGTAGAGGCCTAACATGCCTGCCTGTCACGCAGGAGATCGCGGGTTCGAATCCCGTCGGTTCCGCCATTCAATTCAATTGAAAACGGATTTCCACAAAGGAAAGTGGGAAGATGAAACATCCACCACTTTATTTTTTTTGTAAGGCTCGGTAGCTCAGTCGGTAGAGCAGAGGACTGAAAATCCTCGTGTCGGCGGTTCGATTCCGTCCCGAGCCACCTTATATGGAGGCTTAGCGAAGTGGCCAAACGCAGCAGACTGTAAATCTGTTCTCGTACGAGTTCGGTGGTTCGAATCCATCAGCCTCCACCAGTTTTATGAGCCATTAGCTCAGTTGGTAGAGCACCTGACTTTTAATCAGGGTGTCGAAGGTTCGAGTCCTTCATGGCTCATCCGAAAGACCATTAACCATTCCGGTTGATGGTCTTTTTTGTTTTTACCCAAACGAATTCGTTTCTGCATCCGGCTGGAGACTTGTTTACAAATAAAATCCGTTTTTCGGAATTTGTCTCGCAATATGATAAAATAAGAAACAAAAAAACGGCAAAGTGGTGGATCGCATCGATGGTGGAGATGGAAACATTACGTACCAAATTGGAACAGATCGTTGGAGCGCCTTTAAGCATCAAGCAATTAACCAAACAGCAATCCGAAATGGTATTGGATCACGCCGAACGGCAAGAGACGGAACAAGCCGTCGATCACGGCGGACAGAACACGGGAAAGAAACGGAGACTCAAAGCTTCGGTCATCGTTGATGACAGCGTCTGGTACCCTCTGTACGCGAAAAGTGGGCACATCCATGTGTTGGAGGCTCCCATGCGGGAAATCAGCGAGGAGTCGAGGCAGCTTATCGAGCTGCTTATTACTCAGGTTAGGCCGCAAAACGACGAACCCACGGTCCAGGCCGAGGAAGAACGCGAAGTCATGCGTTTTAGCGCTTGGCTTATGGAACAGTTGGATCAGGAGCGCGGCGACAGCGAGGTACCCGATGATTTGGATCTTAAACGGCGTTTGATCGGCGAGATGATTCCGTTTCTGCTGACGTCGGAAAGCGTTCATGCCGTTGAAGTGAACCGTACGCAGCTGAAAAGACTGCTAAAGAGCTATTTTGACGGGGAAGTGGTGCTTGTACCCCTCCGCAGCCATGAGTGGCTGATTTTGGCCAAAAAAGAACTGGTCATCGGCGCAGGGGAGGAGAAAGACGAAGACAACCTTGAATCCGAGACGGACCTGCTTTCGGCTTTTGGTTTAGGTTTGTATGAGCTGATCGCCAATGAATGGGTGGGGACCTTCCATTTGTCGGTAGCGCCATCCATTATGCCGGTCAAGTCGCTTCCTTCTGCGGTAAGCCTTCTCCGGGAGACGATTTTTTTGGGACGGACCTTCCATGTCGCCAAACACGTCCATTTCCCTTGGGAGCTGCTGCTGGAGCGCTTGATATACAGCATCCCTCTGGATCAGCGCAGGCAGTTTTTGGAGCAGGCAGGGGATTACGGAGTCTTGTTTTCCGACAATGAAACCTTATCGACGCTCGAAACCTTCTTCCAGCTGGACTGCAACGTAAGCGAAACGGCCAAACGGTTATATATTCACCGAAACACGCTTTTATACCGCCTGGATAAGATCAAGCAAGAGACCGGACTGGACGTCAGAAGCTTTGGGGACGCGGTTTTAGTGAAGCTGACGATGTTATTGTATAAAGTAACGAAAAGAAAATAGGTTTTTTGTGCAGTTTGTGTATAGCCAGTCTGTAGGGGTTGGGTTATTATAATACTATAAAAATGTATTCGATTTCATAATATACACTTAAGGGGGCAAATCTCATGGCAGGTGTACGTTTAGAGCATATTTTCAAAAAATATCCGGGTTCCGACAAAGCAACGGTTAAGGATATCAGCCTTGATATTCAGGACAAGGAGTTTTTGGTACTGGTAGGTCCGTCCGGTTGCGGTAAATCGACGACCCTTCGTATGATCGCCGGTTTGGAAGAGATCTCGGAAGGCAAGCTTTACATCGGCGACCGCGTCGTGAACGACGTCGCTCCTAAAGACCGCGATATCGCGATGGTATTCCAGTCTTACGCTTTGTATCCTCACATGAACGTATATCAAAACATGGCATTTGGCCTGAAGCTGCGTAAAGTGAAGAAAGACGAAATTGACAAACGTGTACGTGAAGCAGCCAAAATCCTCGACATCGAGCATTTGCTTGACCGCAAACCGAAGGCTCTCTCCGGTGGTCAGCGTCAGCGTGTGGCCTTGGGCCGCGCCATCGTGCGTGATCCGCAAGTCTTCCTTATGGACGAACCGCTTTCCAACTTGGACGCTAAACTTCGCGGTCAAATGCGCGCGGAAATCACGAAACTGGTTAAACGTCTTGAAACCACTTGTATTTACGTAACGCACGACCAAACGGAAGCCATGACCATGGGCGATCGTATCGTTGTTATGCAAGACGGCATCATTCAACAGGCTGCTTCTCCGGAAGTATTGTACAACAGCCCTCAAAACCTGTTCGTTGCCGGATTTATCGGTTCCCCTACGATGAACTTCATCAACGGTACGCTGTCTGAGTCCAACGGAACCGTACGTTTCCGTTCGGAAGGTCTGGACGTTGAAGTTCCAGGCGGAAAAGCACAGCTTCTGAAAAGCAAAGGCTACATCGGCAAAGAGGTTATCATGGGCGTTCGTCCTGAAGATATCCACGAAGAGCCCGTGTTCATGGAAGCTTCTCCAAACACGATCTTCACTTCCCATGTAGACGTTACGGAAAACCTGGGCCACGAAATGCTCCTCTACCTGAGCGGCGTTGGCAGCGACACGGTCATCGCCCGCGTCGACGGACGTTCCAACACCCGTGAAGGAAGCAGCGTTCGCCTTGCCATCGATATGAACAAGATTCATATCTTCGACAAAGAATCCGAATTGAACGTATTGTTGACGGACTAATCCAGGCGGTACGCCTGAAACCCAAAGCCGCCCTTAGGGGCGGCTTTTTATATTGGATTCGAGCGGCATAAGATCCGGCGGCTCACTGCCAGCCGTATGCCCGGTTCTGCTCCCGATTGCCAACATTGCATTCATTGGAAATTTCCGATACGATGGGTACATTGGATTCGTTAGAATGGCCCGAAGTGGCAGCAAAAGGGCTGAATTCTGAGCCTATCGGACAGAAAGGAAGATCTGACATGGCCAAAAAAGTGAAAGTAGCAGAATTGGTGCAACAATTTCAGTTGGAAGTGATATCCGGTGAGCAAGGATTAAAACGGGTCATTACGACCGATGACTTGAATCGCCCGGGTTTGGAAATGGCCGGTTATTTTGAGTATCATCCGCAGGAAAGGGTTCAGCTGCTCGGACGAACGGAGTTGGCCTTTTTCAGCATGCTTAAGCCGGAAGAGCGCAAGGATCGCATGGAGCGTTT
This sequence comes from Paenibacillus sp. FSL M7-1455, assembly GCF_038004655.1. Taxonomy (NCBI): domain Bacteria; kingdom Bacillati; phylum Bacillota; class Bacilli; order Caryophanales; family Paenibacillaceae; genus Paenibacillus; species Paenibacillus sp. FSL M7-1455. The sequence continues at coordinate 145,936 of NZ_JBBORO010000001.1, forward strand.
GTGCGGCGAAGTAACCCCCTGCATCGTAGTGACGAGGGGACTCGACGTGCCCGAGGAGCTCGTGCAGATGAGCCAGGAGAAAAACGTGCCGGTGCTGCGGAGCAGCATGGCGACGACGATTTTGTCGAGCCGCATCACAGGATTTTTGGAAAGAAGACTGGCGCCGACGACAACCATTCACGGCGTATTATGCGACGTCTATGGCGTGGGAATGCTGATCACGGGCAGCAGCGGCATCGGAAAAAGCGAAACGGCGCTGGAGCTCGTGAAACGGGGACATCGGCTGATCGCCGACGATGCGGTCGAAATCCGCCAAACGTCGGACAGCCAGCTGCATGGCACCGCTCCGGAGCTGATCCGGCACCTGCTGGAGATTCGCGGCGTCGGCATTATCAACGTGATGACGTTGTTTGGGGCCGGGGCCATCCGGAACAATAAGCGCATTACGCTGGTGGTGAAGCTGGAGGCCTGGCAGCAGGATAAGCAATACGACCGCCTTGGCTTGGACGAGGAAACGACGCGGATCCTTGATACCGATATTCCGCTCGTTACGATTCCGGTCCGCCCTGGTCGGAACTTGGCCGTCATCATCGAGGTGGCTGCGATGAACTACCGTTTGAAGCAGATGGGCCTGAACGCGGCCTTGCAGTTTACGAATAAGCTGACCGCTACCATTGCGGAAGACATGGAAGATATGGATTAGGAGAGTGAAAACATGGCCACATTGCTTCTCAATCCAATCGCATTTTCGATTGGGTCCTTGTCCGTTCACTGGTATGGCCTGATTCTAGGCTTCGGTGCGCTGGCAGGGCTTGTGCTTGCCATCCGCGAGGGCAAAAGGTTCGGCATCTCGCCGGAATTTTTTATGGACTTGCTGCTGCTTGGCGTTCCTTCCGCCATTATCGGCGCGCGGATTTATTTTGTCGCGTTTAAATGGGATGATTATAAGGATCATCTGATCGATGTCTTCAAAATTTGGAACGGCGGGATTGCCATTTACGGCGCTTTGATCGGTGCCATCATCTGCGCGATCATCTACTTCCGTTACAGAGGGTATAATTTCTGGCGGATTGCCGACATTTGCGCCCCCGCGCTGTTGACGGGGCAAATGATCGGCCGCTGGGGCAACTACGTCAATCAGGAAGCTTACGGCGGACCGGTCGCGGAAACGTTTTTACGCGATAAGCTCCATCTCCCGAATTTTATCGTGGACCAAATGAACGTTCAGGGCGTGTACCATCACCCGACGTTTTTGTATGAATCGTTATGGAGCCTCGTGGGTATTATTATTTTGTTCATTCTCCGCCGCCAAAGATTTTTGCGGGCAGCCGAGCTGTTTTTGAGTTACTTCATCTGGTATTCGATCGGCCGCTTTTTTATCGAAGGATTGCGTACCGACTCGCTTGCCTTCATCGGCCCGAACTGGCTTGCATCGTTTGTCGACGGGCTGTGGAAGCCGATGGAATGGTTCGGTTTTGAGCATGGGGCGCTGGATCCGGCTTACGGCAACGTCAGGATTTCGCAGCTGCTTGCCATTCTGATCGTCGTCGTTGCGATCGTCATGATTATTGTTCGCCGCGCAACGGGCAGAGCCGAGGTTCGTTACCTGGATCCGATCTACTCGACGAAAGCAAACCATGACCAAGTCCCTGAGGCACAGGACGAAGAGAACCACGCCGCGAAACGCGAGGCGGCGCCCGAAGAATCCGTGACGAAACATTCTGCGGCAGACAACACGGAGGATAAAAAGGAGTAGTTGCAGCATGATAGACACCATATTATTCGATCTGGACGGAACGATCGTGGACACCAACGAGCTGATCATCAGTTCGTTTATGCACGTGCTCGAGGCACATCGCCTGGCCCCGCTGACGCGGGAGGAAATCATTCCGAAGATGGGGGCGACGCTGGAGCAGCAGCTTCAGCAATTTTCCGGCCTCGGGGATATTACGGCGCTGCACAAAACGTACCGGAGTTATAACGATGAGCATCATGACGCGATGGTGCAGCTTTTTCCCCATGTGGAGGAGGTTTTGCGGCAGCTTCATGCAAAGGGCGTTCGTCTCGGGGTCGTCACGACCAAAAATAAACCCGGCACGATCCGGGTTCTGGACATGTTCGGATTGCAAAAATATATGGGAGCCGTGATCACGCTAAACGACGTCGAACATCCGAAGCCGCATCCTGAGCCTGTGCTGAAGGCGGTTCGGATGCTTGGTTCCGATCCTGCCCGCACGCTGATGGTCGGGGACAGCCCGATGGACATCCAGTCGGCTAAAGCTGCAGGCGTGATGGCGGCCGGCGTAGCTTGGTCTTTAAAAGGCGAAAAAACGCTGCTGGAATATAAGCCGGATTACATACTCAAGGATATGCAGGATCTATTTTCGCTGGTCGGACAGGGGTAGAGCATTGTGAGAAAAGTGACGCGGTATCCGGTGGAAGGGCCAAATGCGCTTTGGCAAATCTACAAAACCGTCAGCCCTTGGAAAGGGGTCAAAAATTTCATCTGCATTCAGGCGGCCCGGTATTGCCCGATCCTTCCGCTCAAAAACTGGATTTACCGGCATTTGATCGGGATGAAGGTCGGCGAGCATACGGCGTTTGGGCTGATGGTGATGGTCGACGTGTTTTTTCCGGAAAAGATCCGTATCGGCAACAATTCGATTATCGGCTACAACTCCACCATTTTGGCGCATGAATATTTGATCGACGAATACCGGCTGGGCGAAGTCGTGATCGGAGACCATGTCCTGATCGGGGCCAACACGACGATCTTGCCGGGCGTCACCATCGGGGACGGGGCGGTCGTTGCCGCAGGGGCCGTCGTCCACAAGGACGTGGCTCCGGGTGCTTTTGTCGGCGGCAATCCGCTCCGGGAATTAAAACGAAGCAGCGATATGAGCGCGACGGAAACGGTAACCATGGGGCAGCGGCAGGCTGAGGGGTAGGCGTTTAACGCGAATCGCAGAAACAGGAAAACATCCAAAGAACAAGCTTTGGATGTTTTTTTATTGGCCCGCATGCTTATATAAAAGATCCTGAAAGCGCAATTTTTACGCAATAGTTACAGTATCGTCGTATTTTCATTTTTTCTGGCGTATCTGGTAGAAAGTATAGTATTTTTAATAGAGTAGACGTTGGGGAAATTCAGAGACAACTTAGACCGTAACGCGTCGAAATCCATGAATACGGGAGAGTTTGCATGCTAAAGAAAAAAGAACGCATTATGGAGCTGGATATATTCCGCTCATTCGCCATCATGGCCGTATTATTGATCCATGCTACATCGACGACGCTCGTGACGACGCAAGGCACTTCTTCGTATTATCCTTATTTGTTCGCGAACATTTTCAGCAAATTCGCCGTGCCTGTTTTTATTTTTTTGAGCGGGTTCGTGCTTTTCTATAATTATTTGGACAAGCCGATCAATAAATCGATGCTGAAAACCTTTTATACGAAACGGTTGCTCTATATTTTGGTGCCGTATGTGTTGGTTTCGTTTTGCTATTTTTTGCTGAATACATATGCTAAAGGAAAGTTGGGCCTGCCGATCACGCAGCTCGGGCATGATTTTGGCCTTCAGTTGTTAAAAGGGACCGCCCACACCCATCTGTATTATTTGATCATTATGCTGCAGCTGTATATTTTGTTTCCGCTTTTTTTATGGTGGTTTCAAAAACAACGCTCCATTTTGCCTTGGGTCGCCTTGATCGGTTTTGCGATTCAGTGGGCGTACATTTATTTGAACAAATACGGCTTTCACCTGCCTAAGGAAGGCGTCTACGGGATGGGGATCAAACTGCCGCTGCCTAAGGGGAGCATCGCGTTTTCCTATATGTCCTTCTATTTGTTCGGCGCCCTCATCGCGGCCTATTACGCACAGCTGAAAGAATGGCTGATCATGACATGGGAAGGCTTTAAAAGCGGGAAAGGCGTCGTCTGGATCGTCGTATGGGCGGCCTGGCTGGCCGTCGGCATCGTGCACGTCAATTTGTACTACAATTTGAACACGCGGGGAAGCAAAATCAACAGTTTATGGTATGAGTTCGCGTGGGATGTGCACTCCCTGCTGTCATGCATCGTGTTGATGCAGGTGTCGTACCTGATTTACCGGCATGGCTGGAAATGGCTTAGCGGAGCGTTAACGTCCATGGGAGCCTGCTCCTTCGGCATTTTCCTGCTGCATCCGGCGCTGCTGTATCTGTACCGTAAAATTCCTGCCCATGGAGGCACGCTGGAATACGCCGCGCGAATTGCGGGGGGATGGATCATCGCCCTTGGCGTTTCGTGGCTGGTCGTCCATATCGCCTTCCGTTACGTGAGCTGGTCCTGGATTTTCTTCGGAACGGCGCCGAAACGGCCGCAAAAACAGGCGGAGGACAATACCGTCAAACTGAATATGTAATCCAAAGACAGACCGCCTGGCCATGCCGGGCGGTTTTTCTCATATGGAGGAAAAAATATCCCGCAAATCGATTCATCGTCCGAAACCGGAGTTAAGGAACAACTGACAAGTCCCGTAAACGATTGGTAAGATATGAGCATAGGAAAAGGAGAATTCAGGAAAGGTAGTAAAGCAGTGGCGGTTGAACCGAACACACGTTGACGTAATCGGTATTTCATGATAATATATCCATTATTCTTTACTTTGGTAGTATGGTAGTACTTTAACGCATTGAAGAAATTGAACATAAATAACCTGATAATCGATGGGGTGACTTTCGTGACGAAACCAAAGGGTTTTGAAAAGCCGGTCGGCGTCCGCGATTATTTGCCGTACGCGGTGGATAAGCTGCGAGCGATCGAGCAGAACGTGCTCGACTGCATGAGCCGCTGGGGTTATCGGCAGATCATGACGCCGACGATGGAGTTTTACGATACCGTGGGCGTAGCCAGTTCGACGTCCGACCAGAAGCTGTTCAAGCTGCTCAACAATCGCGGCACGACGCTTGTGCTCCGTTCGGATATGACTTCTCCCATTGCGCGGGTGGTATCATCCTTGCTGAAGGAAGAGCCGCTGCCTATCCGCCTTTCGTATCACGCCAACGTGTTCCGGGCGTTTGAGGAGGAGGCGGGACGCGAGGCGGAATTTTTCCAGACCGGGTTGGAGCTGGTCGGCGACGATTCCCCGGAGGCGGATGCCGAAGTCGTGGCGCTGGCGATCGCGTCGCTGAAAGCGGCGGGCGTCACTTCGTTTAAAATCGCCATGGGCCATGTCGGTTTCCTGAACGGGCTGTTTGAAGAGGTGCTGGCCGGAGGCGTCCATGAGCAGCAGATGTTGAAGCAGCATTTGCTTGACCGCAATTACGTCGGGTTCCGGAAGGCGATCCGCGAGCTCGAACTGACGATTTCCGATTCGCAGCGGCAAGAGCTGGAAGCCATTCTGCGGCTGCGCGGCGGCAAGGAAATTTGCGACCAGGCGATGGCGTTGAGCGAACATGAGCTGGCGCGCAGCTCCATCAACCATTTGTGCAAAGTATGGGAAGTGTTGGAGGCCTACGGCGTTTCCGAGCATGTATTGATCGATCTGACGATGATCGGCGATTTTTCGTATTATACGGGCATGACGTTCGAAGGTTATGCGGCCGAGATCGGTTTTCCGGTGTGCAGCGGCGGCAGGTACGACAACTTGCTGCGCCAGTTCGGCAGGGATGTTCCGGCGACGGGGTTTGCGCTGAAGACGAACCGGATTCTCGACGGCATTCATGGAAACGTGGAAGAGGTTGTACGTCCGGTGCTTATCAGGTATAACGCGGCCAACCGCAAGAAAGGCCTTGAGCGGGCCGGAGAGCTGAGAAGCCGGGGGCTGGCGGTCGTGACGCGGCTGATACATGACGGGGAAGCGGTTCCCGCCGAAGCGGACGGACTTTACGATCGGGTGGAAGACTTCTTCTAAGGGAGACGAAGATAGGGATCGAATGCCTGATTCGAACATGATAAGGAGGGAGAACGTTGGCGGAAATATTGAAGGTAGCAATGCCCAAAGGACGGATCTATAAAAAAGCCGCCGAGCTGTTCCGTGCTGCCGGCCTGCCGATCGACGCCGAAGTGGACGAAACCCGCAAGCTGGTCATCGGCTTGCCGGAGCTTGATATGGAATTTATTTTGGCGAAACCGGTGGACGTGCCGACGTACGTGGAATACGGAGCGGCGGATATCGGGATCGTCGGCAAGGACGTGCTGATGGAAGAAAACCGCGACGTCTACGAGCTGCTCGATTTAGGCATCGCCAAATGCCGCATGTCGGTCATCGGCCTGCCGAATTGGCAGCCTGGGATTCAGCAGCGGGTAGCCACGAAATATCCGAACGTGGCGTCGCAATATTTTCGCGAGCAGGGGCAGCAGGTCGAAGTCATCAAGCTGAACGGCTCCATCGAGCTCGCGCCGCTGATCGGCCTGGCCGACCGCATCGTGGATATGGTGGAAACCGGTCAGACGCTGAAGGAAAACGGGCTGGTCGAAATGAACCGGATTTTTGACATCACCAGCCGCCTGATTGCCAATCGGGTCAGCTATCGGATGAAAAACGCGCAAATTCAATCGCTGTGCGACCGTCTGCAAAAGGTGATCGCCGCTGAAGCATAAAGCGCCGCCGGGGCGGGGCAACCGAAGACGGATCAAGAGAGCAGGGAGAGATGAGGATGAAGGTAGTATCGGTTGAGCAGTTCGATCTGCGCAGGGAAGTCGATTACGGAACGCCGGAGCAAAACGAAGTCGTCAAGCGGATCGTCCATGACGTCAAAACCGGTGGCGACGAAGCGCTGCTCCGTTATACCCAGGAGCTGGATCATGCGGAGCTTACCGCAGACATGCTGCGGGTGACCAAGGAAGAGCTGGAAGCGGCATACGATCAAGTCGAGGATTCCTTCGTTCAAGCGATCTCGGCTGCGGCCGGCAACATTCGGGCGTTCCATATGCGGGAAAAGCGCAACTCATGGATGGATCTGCAGCCCGACGGCAGCATTTTGGGGCAAATCATCCGGCCGCTGAAGCGTGTGGGCGTGTATGTTCCGGGAGGAAAAGCGGCCTATCCGTCTTCGGTGTTGATGAACGTCATTCCGGCCCAAGTAGCAGGCGTTCCCGAGATCGTGATGGTTACGCCGCCTTCGACCGGCGGGAAGGAAGGGATCAACCCTTACATCCTGGTGGCGGCCGCGGAAGCGGGCGTCCACGAAATTTACCGCGTCGGCGGCGCGCAGGCGATTGCCGCACTCGCTTACGGCACGGAAACGATCGCTCCGGTCGATAAAATATGCGGACCGGGCAACATCTACGTGGCGCTTGCGAAACGAGAGGTATACGGCGCCGTCGACATCGACAGCATCGCCGGACCGAGCGAGATCGTCGTGCTTGCCGACGAGACGGCCGATCCGGAGTACGTGGCGGCCGACCTGCTGTCGCAGGCGGAGCATGACGAGATGGCGTCGGCCATTCTCGTCACGCCGTCGCGGCAGCTGGCCGATCTTGTGGCCGCCGAAGTCGGGCGGCAGCTGGAGCTTCTGCCGAGACGGGCCATTGCGGCGGCGTCGGTGGAGCAATACGGCGCGATTATCGTAACCGAATCGCTTCAGGAAGGAATCTCCGTGGTGAACCGGCTGGCGCCGGAGCATCTGGAGCTGATGGTCGCCGATCCGATGGCGATCGTAGGTTTGATCGAAAACGCGGGCGCCATTTTCCTTGGCGCATACAGTTCGGAACCTGTCGGAGATTATTTTGCCGGCCCGAACCATATCATTCCGACGAACGGAACGGCGAGATTCTCCTCGCCGGTGGACGTGGACGATTTCATCAAAAAATCGAGCATGATTTACTATAGCAAGGAAGCCCTGCTGAAGAACGGGGCTGCCATTATGGAGCTGGCGCGGGGCGAAGGGCTGGAGGCCCATGCCCGGGCGATCGAGGTCCGGCTGAAACGGGAAGGAAAGGCAGGAGGAAGCAATGGAAATTAATCAAGCAAACGGAACCAGAAGCGCAAGCATCACCCGCAAAACGAATGAAACGGATATCCAGTTGACGTTTTCCGTCGATGGGACGGGCGTATCGGAGCTGGAAACGGATGTTCCGTTTTTGAATCATATGCTAGACCTGTTTACGAAGCATGGACAATTCGACTTGAAAGTGCAGGCCCGGGGGGACATCGAGATCGACGACCACCATACGGTGGAGGATATCGGCATTTGCCTCGGCCAAACGCTGCGCGAGGCGCTCGGCGACAAAAAAGGCATCAAGCGCTATGCCAGCGTCTTCGTGCCGATGGATGAGGCCCTGGCCCAGGTCGTGATCGACATCAGCAACCGGCCGCATTTCGAATACCGCGCGGAATATCCTTCCGCCCAAGTCGGCAGCTTCACGACGGAGCTTGTGCACGAGTTTCTGTGGAAGCTGGCGCTTGAAGCGCGCATCACGCTGCATGTCATCGTGCATTACGGCCAAAACACGCATCATATGATCGAAGCGGTATTCAAGGCGCTCGGCAGGGCGCTGGACGAAGCGACCAGCATCGATCCGCGCGTGACGGGGGTTCCATCCACGAAAGGAGTGCTCTAAGTGGCAATCGCGATCGTGGATTACGGCATGGGCAATCTGCACAGCGTGAGCAAAGCCGTGGAGCGCCTCGGCGGCGAGGCGCTCGTGACGGGCGATCGAAGCGAGATCATGGGAGCGGACGGCATCATTTTGCCCGGCGTCGGCGCTTATGGCGATGCGATGGAGCATTTGCGGGCAAGCGGCCTGAACGGCGTCATGCAAGATGCCACTGCCGCGGGCAAGCCGCTGCTCGGCATCTGCCTCGGCATGCAGCTGTTGTTCAGCAGCAGCGAGGAGCATGGAAACCATGAAGGGCTCGGGCTGCTGCCTGGCCGGGTGATTCGTTTTGCCGAAGGGGACTACAAGGTGCCGCATATGGGGTGGAACCGGCTGGAGTTCCTGCGGAAGGACGATCCGCTGCTTGCGGGACTTGAGGAAGGGCATGTCTATTTCGTGCATTCGTATCATGTTCTTCCGGAAACGAAAACGGACCTTCTGGCCGTAACGGATTACGGGCAGAAGGTCACGGCCATCGTCGGCCGCGGCAGCGTATACGGCATGCAGTTTCACCCGGAAAAAAGCGGGGAGCTCGGCATGGAGCTGCTGGGACGTTTCCTTTCGCTTTGCGGCGCAGGCGTACGGAAATAAGCGGGTTCAAGGATGCGTCCGGCCGCCCGATGTCAAACGTTCGGTATGCAGGTTAGGCGCTGTTTTACGAAAAAGGGAAAGCGGGGAGAATCTCGATGTCATTCATCATTTATCCGGCCATTGATATCCGCGGAGGCAAGTGCGTCCGCTTGGTACAAGGGGATTACAATCAGGAAACGGTTTATAACGAAAGCCCGCTGGCTGCAGCCAAAGCTTGGGAAGCGCAAGGCGGTTCTTATATTCATCTGGTGGACCTGGACGGGGCGAAAGCCGGACATCCGGTCAATGACGAGGTCATCGGCGCGATTGCGGCGGGCGTAGGCGTGCCCGTTCAAGTCGGAGGCGGCCTTCGGACGGTCGGCGACGTGAAACGCCTGCTTTCCCTTGGCGTCAGCCGCGTCATTATCGGTACGGCGGCCATCGAAGACCGGGCGTTTACGGAAGAAGTGCTCGGCACCTACGGCGACAAAGTGGCGATCGGCATCGATGCGAGGAACGGTTACGTGGCGACCCGCGGCTGGCTTGAGACCTCGGAGGTAAAAGCGGAGGAGCTTGCCAAGGAGCTGGCGGCCAAAGGCGCGGAAACGTTCATTTTCACGGACATTTCCCGCGACGGCATGATGCAGGGGCCGAACGTGGACGCGATCGTATCGTTAGCCAAAAGCAGCGGGCGTACGGTCATCGCCTCCGGCGGCGTCAGCGTGCTTGACGACCTCGTACGGCTGAACGAATATAGCCGGGAGGGCGTCGGCGGCGCGATCGTCGGCAAGGCCTTGTATACGGGCAGCATCAACCTTGCGGAAGCGGTAAAGGCCTTAAAATAAGCAGCGGACATAGGTCTCTTGGCGTTAGAGGAGGTTGCCTTTGACGTTCGCGACACGATGAGAGGGGGAGAAAATCCATGCTGGCAAAACGCATCATTCCATGCCTGGACGTGAAAGACGGACGGGTGGTTAAAGGGGTCAACTTCGAAAATCTGCGCGATGCGGGCGATCCGGTCGAGCTTGCGGCATTATATGACCGCGAAGGAGCCGACGAGCTCGTATTCCTGGACATATCGGCTTCCGTGGAAGGAAGGCAAACGATGGTGGAGGTCGTTCGGCAAACGGCCGGCGAAATCGCCATTCCGTTTACGGTCGGCGGGGGCATCTCCAAGGTCGACGACATGACCCGGATCCTTCGCGCCGGCGCCGACAAAATCGGCATCAACACGGCGGCGGTGACGAATCCGCAGCTGATCGCGGACGGGGCGCGGCGTTTCGGCTCGCAGTGCATCGTCGTGGCCGTGGATGCCAAATTCAACGGGGCCTGGGGCGAATGGGAAGTGTATACGCACGGCGGCCGCAAGGCTTCGGGAATTCGGGCCGTGGAGTGGGTGAAACAGGCGGAGAAGCTGGGCGCGGGCGAAATTTTGCTGACCAGCATGGATGCCGACGGCACGAAGGACGGCTTCGACCTTCCTTTGACGGCCGCCGTCGCCGACGCGATCCGGATTCCCGTCATCGCTTCGGGCGGAGCGGGCACGAAGGACGACTTCGTCGACGTGTTTACGAAAGGAAAAGCGGACGCCGGGCTTGCAGCGACCATTTTTCACTATAAAGAAATTTCGATACCGGAACTCAAGCTGGATTTGAAACAAAAAGGGGTTGAAATCAGATGAAAAGCGAACCGCAAGAGCAGTCCTGGGAGCTTGTGCAGGAGCAGATCAAATTTGATAAGGACGGGCTCGTCCCGGCCATCGTTCAGGATGCCGACAGCAAAAACGTGCTGATGATGGCTTACATGAACCGGGAGTCGTTGAAGCGTTCGATGGAAACCGGCGAAACCTGGTTTTGGAGCCGGTCGCGCGGGGAACTGTGGCATAAGGGCGGAAGCTCGGGCCATACGCAAAAAATCGTCTCCGCGCATTACGATTGCGACGGCGACACCCTCTTGTTCCTCGTGAACCCGGCGGGGCCTGCTTGCCATACCGGCGAGACGACCTGCTTCTACCGCGGGTTTGCGTCCCCTGCGCTTGCTGCGGCGGAGCCCGGAGCCGGTGCGGCTTCCGGCAGACATCGTTTTTCGGTTCTGGAGGAGCTGGAGCAAATCATCGCCGAGCGGGAAAAGGAGCGCCCGGAAGGCGCCTATACGACATATCTCTTTGACAAAGGCGTCGATAAAATCCTGAAGAAGGTGGGCGAGGAGACGGCGGAAACGATCATCGCCGCCAAAAACAAGGATAACGCCGAGCTGCGCCTGGAGGTCAGCGATTTGATCTACCATTTGCTCGTGCTGCTCCAGGAGCGAAAGCTGCCGCTTGACGATATTATGGCCGAGCTGGAACGCCGCCACGAACGTCCGCGCAGGGATTAGAAGGGGGCCTTTTAGTCATGTTGATCGATTATCATACGCATCACGCCCGCTGCGGCCATGCGGTCGGGGAGCTGGAGGAGTACGTGCGCCGCGGCATCGAGATCGGACTGAGCCATATCGGGCTGTCGGACCATATGCCGCTGCTTCACGTCGACCCTGCCCGGTATTATCCGGAAATGGCCATGCCGATGGAAGAACTTCCGCGTTACGTGGAGGAATGCCTGAGCCTGAAGGAGAAGTATAAAGGACAGATCGATATACGCGTCGGTTTGGAAGGCGATTATATCGAAGGCTGGGAGGAAGCGATCGAGAAGATCGTGAAGGCTTATCCTTGGGATTACGTCATCGGCTCGGTCCATTTCCTCGGAGAGTGGGACATTACCGACCCCCGGCAGATCCAAGGCTGGGAAGGCCGCGACAGGCTCGAAGTTTACCGTACCTATTACGAAGCGGTGCGGAAGGCGGCGGCGACCGGCTTCTACGATATCATGGGCCATTTGGACGTCATCAAACGGTTCGGCTTACATCCGGGCCCGGAAGCGGCTGCGGAAGTCGAGGCGCTGGAAAACGCGGCCCTTGCCGCCGTAGCCGAAAGCGGCGTTGCGATGGAACTGAACGCTTCGGGGCTCTCCAAGCCTTGCGCCGACATGTTTCCGTCCGACAGAATGCTGCGGGAAGCTTGCCGGCTGGGCATTCCGATGACGCTCGGCTCCGACGCCCATGATCCGATGAAGCTCGGGGAGAATTTGGACCGCGCAAGGCTGGCGCTTCATCAAGCGGGCTTCCGCCGGCTGGCGGTGTTCGAGAAGCGGCAGAGAACGATGATTCCATTGGAAATCTAACTACGGTATCAGGAGGAGCAAATGCAGCACAGGGTGCGTATTTTTTCCGGATCGTCGAATCCGTTGTTGGCGGAAAGCATCTGCGAGATGCTTGGGGCAGAACTGGGCAGCGTTACGTTATCGCGCTTTAAAAGCGGCGAGATTTACGTCAATTACGAGGAGAGCATCCGCAACTGCGACGTGTTTATCGTGCAGTCGCTTTCGCATCCGATCAACGAGCTGTTCGTGGAGCTCCTGGTGATGATCGATGCGGCGAAACGAGCTTCGGCACGCACGATCAACATCGTTATGCCTTATTACGGATATGCCCGGCAGGAACGGAAAGCGGCGCCCCGCGAACCGATTTCCGCCAAAATGGTGGCGGACGTGCTCACGACCGCCGGGGCCAGCCGCGTCATTACGATCGACCTGCACGCGCCGGCAATCCAGGGATTTTTTAATATCCCCGTGGACCATCTGACTGCGCTCGACCTGATCAGCGAATATTTGAAAGCGCTCAACCTGCCGAATCCCGTCATTGTTTCGCCGGATGCCGGGCGGGCTAAAACGGCGGAAAAGCTGGCGAACCATCTCGATTCCCCGTTCGCCATCATGTTCAAAAAACGGCCCGCGCATAACGAATCGGTCGTTACCCACGTGATCGGCGATGTGGAGGGACGGACCCCGATCATCATCGAGGACATCATCGATACGGGAAACACAATCGTCAATGTCGTCGAAAGCCTGAAGGAACGCGGAGCGTCCCCGGCCATCGTTTGCGCCACGCACGGGCTGTTTTCCGCCGATGGGCTGAAGCGCCTGGAGCATCCCCATATCCGGAACGTGGTCGTCACCAATTCCATAGCGATACAGGGCCATCCGCCCGATTGGCTGAAGGTATTGTCCGTTGCGCCGATCCTTTCGACGGCCGTACGGATCATCCTGGAAGGCGGATCGCTTGCCAACCTGTTCAGAGACGCTGGAGTCTAACTCCGGCGTCTTTTTTTGCCTTATTGCCGCTTGTTTTCCGATGCTAAAACCAGGGATTTTGGGTAAATGTACATTTTGGTTTTAATAGATATTGCCTTCGCTTGCGGCTTTAAAGTTATGGTATACTGTTCTGGATAGATGAATCTAGCATTTTGCGCGGGTAAACGGTTATATGCAACTTAAGGGAGGTGCCTTGCTTACATGGAGGATCATCATCTACGGGCTGAGGACCTACAACATAAAGTCATACCCATTCATATGGATGCCAACTTCTTTTTTGAGCGCGCTGTCCGGTCGCTGGACCGCCTTCATTACGAGAAGGCATTGAAATATTTTCGCAAAGCCGTTGAATATGAGCCGGAAAATCCGGTGAATCATTGCAATGTAGCGGGTATATTATCAGAGATGGGCGATTTTGAAGGTTCAAACGCCGTCCTTTCCGATATTTTGGAGCATGTCGACGCTTCCATGACGGAATGTTATTTTTATATGGCCAACAACTATGCCAATCTGGAGCAATTTGAAGAGGCCGAACGGGTGCTGCTTCAATATCTGGAGGAAGATCCGGCCGGTCAGTTTTTGGAAGAAGCCGAAGAAATGATGGAGCTTTTCCAATACGAGCTGGGGCGTCCGGTGAAGCCGGCCCGCATCCGCAGCCGCGAAGGCGTGGCCGAACACGAAGAGGCGCGGGCGCTGATGGAAGAGGGAAAGTTCGCCCAGGCAGCCGAGGTGCTGGAGAGGATCGTGCGGGAGCAGCCGGAATTCCTGGCCGCGCGCAACAATTTGGCGTTGGCCTATTACTACATGGGCTTATTCCGCAAAGCCAAAGCGACCATATTCGAAGTGCTGGAGCAGGAGCAGGGCAATATTCACGGTTTGTGCAACCTGGCAATATTTTACCAGCATGAAGGGGATACTACATCCTTGAACCCTCTGCTCGAAATGCTGTCGGTGATGGTTCCGTATCATCAGGAGCATGTGTTTAAACTGGCGACCACCATGGGAATCCTGGGAAGACATGCGGCAGCGTACGGCCATTTCCGCCGGCTGTTGAAGGAAGAAGAGCTGGGCGGGGACCCGAGCCTTTACCATTACACCGCGGTCGCCGCTTTTAACAGCGGAAGGTACCGGGAAGCGCGCCAGTATTGGCTGAAAGCGCAAAAGCTCGATCCCCTATCCGATATCCCCCGCTTTTACCTGGATCAGCTGGAGAAGCTGGATCTGAACGGCGGGCAGCGGTTCGAGCTCAGCTACCATTACCACTTGCCGTTCGAAGAACAGCTGAAACGGTGGGAACAAAATGAAAGCGAGCTGTGCGAGGAGGTCAAAAGCAATCCGCTCATCCGCTCCTCGTTTTTCTGGGCGCTCCGGTACGGCGATAAAGGGACGAAGCTGCAGGTAATCCGCGCGCTGGGATGGATCGCGGACGACGAGGTCCGAGAGACGTTGAAGGCCTTTTTGAACGACCCTGACGAAACGTCGGAGCTCAAGAAGGAAGCCCTGCGCGTCTTGAACGGAATGGGGCTTGAAGGCTCCGTGCAGGCTGTTCTGGAGGCGGGTGCGGCTTCTGAAATGCACGTCGCCGAGACGGAGGCTTCTTATGAGTACGACCCCGCCGGGGATACCCTGCAGGCGGTCGTCGATCAAGCTTGGCTTCGTATGGACGAGGGGGCCGACCGCGAGAAGAGGCGGCATTTGCAAAACCTGTGGTTCCAGTTTTTGGGCAAGCTATACCCGGAAAAGCCGCTGATCCGCCATACGGAAGGATGGTCAGCGGCGCTGGAGTATTTGACCGCCAAACAGCGCGGCAGCTCGCTGACGTATCAGGAAGTGGCGCAGCGGTACGGCGTGTCCGTCTCCACGGTCAGCCGGTACGCGAAACGCATTGACAGCGTCTGCTCGCCGAAGGATGAAAAGGATGATATTTTCCGTCCTTTTACAGAAAATATATAGACCATGCAGCAGGTTTGGAAACAATCGCGAGATGATCTTGAAACGATGATTCGCTCTAAAGGAGGCTAACGGAATGTACAAATCAATCATCATCGGAACCGGTCCTGCCGGACTTACGGCAGCGATTTATTTGGCCCGCGCCAACATGAAGCCGCTTGTCATCGAAGGCATGCAGCCTGGCGGGCAGCTCACGACGACGACCGAGGTGGAAAACTTCCCCGGATTTCCCGACGGAATCATGGGTCCGGAGCTGATGGACAACATGCGTAAGCAAGCCGAGCGGTTCGGTGCCGAGTTTAAGACCGGCTGGGTCAACAAGGTGGATTTCTCGAAGCGGCCGTTCAAGCTGTCCGTCGAGGGCATGGGCGAAGTGGAAAGCGAAACGGTCATTATTTCCACGGGCGCTTCGGCCAAATACCTGGGCATCCCCGGGGAACAGGAAAACGTCGGACGCGGCGTCAGCACGTGCGCGACCTGTGACGGATTTTTCTTCCGCGGCAAAAAAATCGTCGTGGTCGGCGGCGGCGATTCGGCGATGGAGGAAGCGAATTTCCTGACCCGTTTCGGTTCCAGCGTCACGCTGGTGCACCGCAGGGAAGAGCTGCGCGCATCGAAAATCATGCAGGACCGCGCCCGCGCCAACGAAAAAATCCAGTGGGCGCTCAACCGGGTACCGAAGGAGATCGTTGCGGGCGATAACGGCGTAAAGGGCCTCAAGGTCTTTAACAACGAAAGCCAGCAGGAAGAGCTGATTGAAGCGGACGGCATTTTCATCGCGATCGGGCATACGCCGAACACGAAGTTCCTGGAGAATCAGATCGAGACGGACGAGATCGGATATATCCTCGTCAAACCGGGAACGACGGAAACGAACGTTCCGGGCGTGTTTGCCTGCGGCGACGTGCAGGACGTGCGTTACCGCCAGGCGATTTCAGCGGCGGGAACCGGCTGCATGGCGGCGATGGACTGCGAGAAGTTCCTCGAAGGCAGCATGGTTCACGACTGGAGCGGCACGCTGTAACTTGCGATTGATAAATAAAGGGGTATCCTTTGAACCTTGACAGGGTTCAAGGGATACCCCTTGTTTTTTTGCTTGTCCGTTAAATCCAGCCGTTTCCTTCCGCCAAACAGATCGCTTCGATCCGGTTTTTTGGCATCCAGCTTGTTCAGGATTTCCGAAATATAATTGCATAATATTCCGATATCTTCCATTTCAACCGGCACAGAGTCGGGCCCGCCCGTGTATGCTGTCACGAAAAGCAGGTGACAGTTGTCATGCAAAGGAAGGAAACATGGGGCGCACGTACCGCTTCCGAAATGCCGGTATAGCCCGAAAAACGGGCTCTCCGGGCAGTTTGTGACAGTTCTCACATCTCTTGACCGATAGGTAGGCTTCAATTATAGTGGGTACAGTAGGAGCAAACTATTATTCAAGGAAAAAAGGTGGCTTGTAACATGTCTGAGCAAATCTACGTTGGTGTCGATTTAGGAGGAACCGCCATTAAGGTCGGCATCTGCAATCAATCAGGACAGCTAATACAAACGTATGAAGGGCCTACAGAAACGGAAAAAGGCGTAGATGTTGTCATCGGTAATATCGAGAAATATGTGCGTCATATTGTTGAACAGTCCCCATACAGCTGGGACCAGCTTGCGGGTGTGGGCGCGGGGGTTGCCGGCTTTACCAATGTCCGTGAAGGGATCATCATCTTTGCACCAAACGTAGGTTTCCGCGATGTGCCGATTCGTGCCATCCTGGAGGAAAAAATCGGCAAGCCTATTAAAATAGACAACGACGCAAACGTGGCCGCGCTTGGGGAAGCGTGGAGCGGCGCGGGACGCGGAGTCGACAACTGCGTATGCTACACGCTCGGAACAGGCGTAGGCGGCGGCATCATTATTAACGGCAAAATTTATCAGGGCTTCTCGGGCCTTGCCGGCGAGCTTGGCCATATTTCGGTCGTTCCGGACCTGGAAGCCATTCAATGCGGCTGCGGCAAGATGGGATGCCTCGAGACCGTGTCTTCGGCAACGGGCATTATCCGCATGGCCAAGGACGCCGTTGAACGCGGCGACAGAACGTCCCTGGCGCTGGAGACGAAGATCGCGGCGAAGGAAGTATTCGATGCGGCCAAAGCCGGGGACGAGGTAGCGCTTCGCATCGTCAAGCGCGCGGCCTTCTACTTGGGCAAATCGATGGCGGCCGTTGCCGCGGCGCTCAATCCGGAAGTGTTCATCATCGGCGGCGGCGTATCCAAGGCCGGCGACATTTTGTTTAACGAAGTGCGCGACGTATTCGCCAAACTGACGCCGGAACCGCTGCAGAAGGGCGTTTCCATCATTCCTGCGCAGCTTGGAAACGACGCGGGCGTCGTAGGGGCCGCCGGATTGCTGCTCCGTTCGTAAGGATCTCCGTTTGTCCCCGTAAGGGGGCGAATGCATGAAGGGTAATGGACCCGGGGCAGAACCTTATCGTCGAGGTTGCCTGTGCAAGTACCAAACCAAGGGAGGAAACGCTGATGCTCGAGGGTGAAAACAACGCGCCTGGCATGGCCACCCTGGTCATTATTACAGGCATGTCGGGTGCCGGAAAGACGCTGGCGGTACGCAGCATGGAGGATCTCGGTTTTTTCTGCGTCGATAATCTGCCTCCCGTGCTGATCCCGAAATTTGCCGAGCTGATCGAACAGTCGAAAGGCAAAATCGCAAAGGTGGCGCTGGTCATCGACCTGCGCGGACGCGAGTTTTTTACGGCATTATCCGAATCTTTGGACTATATCAAGGACCATTTTACGATCCGTTGCGAAATCCTGTTTCTCGAGGCGACGGATTCGGTGCTGGTGCAGCGCTATAAGGAAACCCGGCGGCGGCATCCGCTGGCTCCGGAAGGCATGCCGCTCGACGGGATCCGCCTGGAGCGCAAAATGCTGGAGGAGCTTAAAAGCTCCGCGACCGTCGTGCTCGACACGAGCAGCATGAAACCGGCGCAGCTGAAGGAGAAAATCATTTCGCGCTTTTCCCATTTGGAAGGCAACACGCTATCGGTCAATATCACCTCGTTCGGCTTCAAATACGGCATTCCGATTGATGCCGATTTGGTGTTTGACGTCCGTTTCCTGCCTAATCCCCACTATGTGGAGAATCTCCGGCCGCGGACCGGGCAGGACACCGAGGTCTACGATTATGTGATGAAATGGCCCGAAACCCAAGCGTTCCTGACCAAGCTGCTGGATATGCTCCACTTTTTGATCCCGCAGTACCGGAAGGAAGGCAAAAGCCAGGTCATTATCGGCATCGGATGCACCGGCGGGAAACACCGGTCGGTGGCGATCGCCGAATATTTGGGCAAAATGCTGGGCGCCAGCGAAACGGAGTCGGTTTCGGTCAGTCACCGCGATTCTGAACGTGATCGGCATTAATGAGAGTGGAAGTGATGAGAGTGGCTGTACAAAAAAGAGAGCGTCCGCGGATCGTGGTCATGGGCGGAGGCACCGGCCTGTCCGTGATGCTGCGGGGCTTAAAGGAAATGCCGCTTGACATCACGGCGATCGTCACGGTGGCGGACGACGGGGGGAGTTCGGGCATTCTCCGCAGCGAGCTGCAAATGCCGCCTCCCGGCGATATCCGCAACGTCCTGACGGCGCTGGCCGATGTCGAGCCGCTCATGTCCGAAATGATGAGATACCGCTTCAGCAGCGGCTCCGGACTTGCCGGACACAGCCTCGGCAACCTGATCCTGGCCGCAATGACGGACATCAGCGGGGACTTTGTCACGGCAGTGCGGGAACTGAGCCGCGTATTCGCGGTGCGGGGGCGCGTGCTGCCCGCAGCCGACGAGGCGGTGGTGCTGTCGGCGGAGATGGAGGACGGCACGATCGTGACCGGCGAATCGAAGATCCCGGAAGCGGGCGGACGGATCAAACGGGTGTTCCTGACGCCTTCGGAGGTTGAACCGCTGCCGGAGGCCGTAGCGGCCATCGAAGAGGCGGACGCGATTCTGATCGGTCCGGGCAGCCTGTATACCAGCATTCTGCCGAATCTTCTGGTTCCGAAGCTTGCGGAAGCGGTCATGGCATCGGAAGCCATCAAAATTTTCGTGTGCAACGTGATGACCCAGCCGGGAGAAACGGACGGGTACACCGTCAGCGACCATCTTCAGGCGATTCACGACCATGTTGGCAAACACTTGTTTGATTATGTTATTGTAAATAGCGGGGACATCCCTCCCCAGGTTCAGCATAAATACGCCGAAAAAGGCGCAAAGCCGGTCGAACTGGACTACGACGAGGTCACAAGCCTCGGGTACAAGGTCATTGCCGATACGCTGGTGCTTTTCCGGACGTATCTTCGGCATGACGCCGACAAGCTGAGCCAGCATATATACCAGCTTGTACAGGACTGGATTTTACGAAAGAGGTGAGACCCGTGTCGTTTGCGGCGCTGACGAAAAAAGAATTGACCATGATCGAAGCAGACGCCTGCTGCGAACAGGCCGAGTTGTCGGCACTGATCCGCATGAACGGGGCCGTCCAGCTTTCGAACAAGAAGGTCATTTTAGATATCTCGACGGAAAACGCAGCGATCGCCAGACGGATCTATACGCTGATCAAAAAGCATTTTCAGGCCCATACCGAACTGCTTGTCCGCAAAAAAATGCGCCTGAAGAAAAATAATGTGTACATTGTCCGTATTCCGGCCCGCGTTCAGGAAATACTGAAAGAGCTGAGAATTGTTTCGGAAGGCTTTTTGTTCCGTGCAGACATTCATCCGGATCTGGTCAAAAAGAACTGCTGCAAACGCGCCTATTTGCGCGGAGCATTCATGGCCGGCGGCTCGGTGAACAATCCGGAGGGCTCCTCCTACCATTTGGAGATCTCCTCCATGTACGAAGAGCACTGCAAGGCTTTGGTGGACCTGGCGAATGAGTTTCAGCTGAATGCCCGTTTTATCGAGCGCAAGAAGGGATTTGTCCTTTACATTAAGGAAGGCGAGAAAATCATCGAGTTTTTGAGCCTGATCGGGGCGCATCAAGCGCTGTTCAAATTCGAGGATGTCCGCATCATGCGGGACATGCGCAATTCGGTAAACCGGATCGTCAACTGCGAAACGGCCAACCTGAACAAAACGATCGGTGCCGCCGTCCGGCAAATCGACAACATCAAGCTTTTGCAGAAAGAAGTGGGCCTTGAAAACCTGCCCGACAAACTGCGGGAGGTTGCCGAAATCCGCCTGGCGCATCCGGACATGAACCTGAAGGAAGTCGGCGAGCTTCTGAAAGGAACGGTCAGCAAATCCGGGGTCAACCACCGGCTGCGCAAGATCGACGAGATGGCCGAGAAGATTCGGAACGGCTAGTTTTTTCTTCTAGTGTCGTTCATGTTATAATGTTATAATGTTACCAAATATGGTATGAGAACTATGCAGATTTCTTAAATAGGGGGTAAGGTTTCCATGACAAAGCATCCGGTAGTCGTCCGCCTGAAAACGGGCCTACATGCAAGACCGGCAGCGTTGTTCGTCCAAGAAGCGAATAAATACTCGTCCGAAATTTTCGTGGAAAAAGATGATAAAAAAGTGAATGCCAAGAGTATCATGGGAATTATGAGCCTTGCAATCAGTTCGGGTACGGAAATTATCATCAGCGCCGAAGGTGCGGACGCAGATCAGGCTGTAAACGCTTTAGTAAGCCTTGTAGGCAAAGAAGAACTCGAAAACCAATAAACCGTTTCATTCATACGATGGGGATGAACCGCTTTGCGGTCATGTCCAAGAAAAGCACAGCCCTTTCTTCATCTTGAAGAGAAGGCTGTTTTGCGTTTTACGGGCATCCGTATTTTTCTATTATCTCTTACAAAAAGTGACATGATAACCGATATCATACTATAGCTGCATGTTCCATGGCGCAGCGCTCTTTTTTGCAAATAACAATAGATAAAGGAGTCACCAAAGGTATGGGGAAATGGAGAAATCAACAGGGTTTTGCCGCCTCAGGGGAAGGCGCGGACGCCCGCAAGGCCTTATCGTACGAGGAAAAGGACATTCATGACAGAAACAAGATTCTGCTGGTTGCCGCGGCAATCTCGGCATTTTTTGCGTTTACGACGATGGATGCGGCCCGCGTCTTCAGCTGGCCCAATCTGGGTCTTTTGATCAACCTGTTGTCGGTCGCCGCTTTCGCTTATTTTCATTTTCGGAAACAACATATCCGGCATATTGCGTACCTCAGCGTGTTCGGCATGGCCGTGAACGTTGCCATTCAAACGTTCGTGCTGCCTACGATCGCCACTCTGTTCGCGGTTTATTACTTGATCGTTCTTGCGCTGATCACGCTTCGCCTTGCCGTCACTTCGATCGCTCTCCTGTATTCGTTATTGATTACGATTTATCTGGTGACCGCCGATACCGGCATCGTCATGCCGGCCCGGGACAGGCAGTCCGCGATTTTGATGATGGCCATTGTATCGATCATGGTCATTCTGTTGCTGCGGCTTACCAATACGCTGATGAAAAAGACGAAGGAAGCGCGCGAGCAAAGCGAACGTCTGCTGGCCGAACAGCAGGAGCAGAAGGAGCGCTTGGTGGAGCATGTAACGCTGGTCACCGCCAGCATGGCCGACATCACGCACGGCGTCGAAGACAATATGGCGTCCTTCGAGGAAATGAACGTCGCGTTCCAGGAAATTTCGAGCGGCGCCACGGCGCAGGTAGATTCGACTTATGCAATCAATGAATCGGTCAAACAGATGAACATGATGGTCAAACAGATGACCGCATCCGCCGAAACGCTGCTTGAGCAAACGGGGGAAACGAACCGGTTGTCCGAGTCGGGCAAAGACAAGGTCGAGCTGCTTAACGAAGCGATCCTGGACTTCAAAGAGCAGATCGATGCCATGTCGGCCGACATCCAAAGTTTGACCGAGCGGGTGCAGCGGACGTCGGAATTCAGCCACACCATCCAGGAAATCGCGAACCAAACGAATCTGTTATCTTTGAATGCCAGCATTGAAGCGGCGAGAGCGGGCGAACACGGGGCGGGTTTTGCCGTGGTTGCCAAGGAAATCCGCAAGCTGGCCGAAGTGGCATCGGGCTCGGCGGAGAAAATCCAATCGGAGATGGGCGGCTTCTCCAGCCTGATGAACGAAACGATTCAGCGCATGGGGCAGGTTGCGGAACGGATGCAAAAAAGCAGCGTGCTGACGGAGGAGACGCTGGAAGCCTTCAGGTCCATCGAGCAGTCGGTGGCGGCGCTTCTGAACGTATCGAACGGCTACCGCGGAAACATCCGGGAAATCGCCGTATTCTCGGGTTCGATCGACGAATCGACGACGCATCTGGCGTCCGTGAACGAGCAGACCTCCGCAGCCATGCAGCAGCTGACCGCAACGCTCCAATCCCTGCTGAGCAACAACGAAAACAGCCTGCAAAGCATCAAAAAAGCGCAGGGAAGCCTGCAGGAATTGGTCTGAAGCCGATGGGGCCACGAATTTCCGTGCAGAACCCGTGCAAAAAATCCGCAAAAATCTATGATAAAAAAAGATTCGTACCTGCAACATTTTCCATCCTCTCGCTCGTCTAGTAGACAAATCAGGTGAACGCGAAAAGAAGGCGTCCGCCTGGGAATACTGTTCGATATCATGAGGAGGTCAATGAAAATGAAAACATGGATCAAGCCCGTAGGTTCGGTACTGATTGCAGGCGCTTTGCTGATGGGGGGAGCCGGAGCGGCCGGCATCGCAGGGACGTCCACCGCGTACGCGGATCAGGATGTGCAGCGCAACGTCGTTAACGTTGTCGGCAAAGGCGAAATTTCGGTCAAACCGGACATCGCGTATTTGTCGATCGGTGTGGATACCCAGGCGGAAACGGCCCAAAGCGCGCAAAAGGCCAATGCCGAAAAAATCCAGAAAATCACCAATTTGTTGAAAAACACGTGGAAAATCGAGGACAAGGACATTCAAAGCGTATCTTTCTACGTGCAGCCGAACTACACTTACAATGACAAGGAAGGCCAAAAGGTCAAGGGATACACGGCGCATCACACGCTTCAAGTTTCCTACCGCGATCTCTCCAAAGTAGGCAAACTTCTGGACGAAGCTTCCGAAGCCGGAGCGAATAACATCGACAATGTGATATTCTCCGTGGAAAACCGCGACCAGTATGAAGAGCAAGTCATTCAAAAAGCGATGGCCAACGCCGACCTGAAGGCCGGGGCGATTGCCAAGGCGGCCAAACGCCAGCTCGGCATGGTGCTTGTCGTCAGCCAAGGGGATGTCAGCAATCCGGTTATCTTTAACGAAGCGAAAATGTCCGTCGCTACCGCAGCCGATTCCGGGAACTCCACGGCCGTTTCCCCAGGCGAAGTGAAAGTTTCGACGCAGCTCAGCGTGCAATATGAATTGAAGTAACCGCGAACATGCGGAGACCGACCGCCCTGTTTTCGGAGAGCATACATCTGCTCGCCGGGAAAGGGCGGTTTTTTCGTGAAATGTACATATGTAGCTTTTTCCTGTCGAATCCTATAGAAAAGTGTTGTACCCAAGGGGAAAAAACGGTATAGTGAATATGCGAATTTCTGTAATTTGCAAGAGGATTGCCGGAATCACCGGCGAAACTTTCGAATATTGAATCGTTTGAGCCTGGTAAGCCATACCCATGGATATGGCTTTTTTTTCTTAGCATGTTTTGATTTCCATGATATTTTTCATAAAAAGCCGGATTCCAGGAATCCTGAAGCACCGATAGGGGGTTATGCACCTTGATTGATCTTGTCCAGGTTGATAAGCATTTTGACGGACAAATCGTCGTGCATCCGCTGTCGCTGAACATCGAGGAGGGAGAGTTCCTGACTCTGCTCGGTCCCAGCGGCTGCGGCAAGACGACGATACTTCGCATGATTGCCGGTTTTGAGCAACCGACCCATGGCGACGTCGTATTGGCAGGTCAGAATGTCACGAAACTGCCGCCGAACCAGCGGGATTTGAATCTCGTATTCCAGCACTACGCGCTGTTTCCGCACATGACGGTCGAAGAAAATATCGCCTTCGGGCTGAAAATGAAAAAAATTCCGAAGGACGAGCAGAAGAAACGGATCGAAGAAGCGGTCGCGATGACGCAGCTGACGGCGCTGACCTCGCGTTATCCGCACCAGCTCTCCGGCGGACAGCAGCAGCGCGTCGCCATCGCCCGCGCCATCGCCAACAAGCCGAAGGTGCTGCTGCTCGACGAGCCGCTTGGCGCGCTGGATTTGCAG
The DNA here is from genome assembly GCF_038004655.1 of Paenibacillus sp. FSL M7-1455. Classification (NCBI taxonomy): domain Bacteria; kingdom Bacillati; phylum Bacillota; class Bacilli; order Caryophanales; family Paenibacillaceae; genus Paenibacillus; species Paenibacillus sp. FSL M7-1455. The sequence goes on from NZ_JBBORO010000001.1 coordinate 170,479, forward strand.
CTGCGCAAAAACCTGCAGTCCGAGCTGAAACATTTGCAGCGCTCGCTGGGCATTACGTTCGTTTATGTCACGCATGACCAGGAAGAGGCGATGATGCTGTCCGACCGGATCGTCATCATGAACGGCGGCCGGGTCGAGCAGGTGGGGACGCCGAGGGAGATTTACGCTACGCCTAAAACCTTGTTCGCCGCGACCTTTGTAGGGGAAAACAACATTTTTTCTTCGAGCGAAGGGCTTTTTGCCGTCCGGCCGGAGAAACTTCGTCCGGTGCGCGAGACGGAAGGCGCCCGCGTGACGGGGGTCATTCAGGACGTGTTGTACCTCGGCAACGTGCATAAGCTGACGGTCCATCTCGACCAAGAACCGATGTCGGTGACGATCGCCCTGGATTTCACGGACGAAAGACCATGGCAAATCGGCGAGCGGATCGGGGTGAACTGGAGTCCGAAGGACGAGGTGGTTATCGGGGCATGAACAAATCGAAGTTTTTGATGGTACCCGTACTGCTTTGGGCGGCATTGTTTCTGCTGATTCCGATGCTCATCGTGGTGGTCGTTTCTTTTCTAAGCCGCGACACGCTGGGCAATGTTGTCTTTCCCTTCAGCTTGACGGGATACAAGACTTTTTTTGATTCGCTGTATCTCGGGATCTATTGGGATACGCTCGTGTTGTCCGTCGTAACGACGGTCGTTTGCTTGCTCGTCAGCTACCCGCTGGCTTATTACATTGCGAATGCAACGCCTAGAATCCAAACCTGGGGACTGATCCTCATCACGATTCCGTTCTGGATCAATTTCCTGATCCGTACGTATGCCTGGGTGCTGCTGCTGCGGACGCAGGGCATCGTGAATTCGGTCCTGCTGCATTTCGGCTGGATCCACGAGCCGATGCAGATGCTGTATACCAAGGGGGCGGTGCTGCTCGGCATGGTATACAACTTCATACCGTTTATGGTGCTGCCGATTTACGTGGCGCTGGAGCAGATGGACAAGCGGCTGCTGGATGCGGCCAGCGATCTTGGGGCGACGCGCTGGAAAGCGTTCCGCCACATTACGCTGCCCCAGAGCAAATCCGGCATCATGACGGGCTGCGTACTCGTATTCGTGTCCACGTCGGGGATGTTCGTCGTCACGGACATTCTGGGAGGCGCGAAATCGATGATGATCAGCAACATCATCCAGTCGCAGTATTTGGGGGCGCGCAACTGGCCGTTCGGTTCGGCCCTGTCCATTATTTTCGTGGTCACGTCGCTGATTTTGATCCTGTTGTTTAACCGGGCCATGCAGTCGAAGGCCGACCGTGCAAAGGAGGGGACCGCATGAAAAAGAAAAGCCATCCCCTCTTGGGGCTTCATTCGCTGCTGCTGATGATTTTTATCTATGTGCCGATTTTGCTTATCATCGTGTACTCGTTTAACAATACGAGGTTAAGCGGAGACTGGAAGGGATTTACCTTTGAATGGTACGCCTCGCTGCTGGATAACCGGCATGTCATGGAGGCGCTCACGAACAGCTTGACGGTTGCGGTCGTTTCCACGGTCGTGGCCACGCTGCTGGGGACGCTGGCGGCCTTGTCGCTCCGGAACGTGGGCAAACGGTGGAAAGGCGGCATGAACAGCCTGATGTACCTGCCGGTCGTGATCCCGGACATCATTATGGGCTTGTCGCTGCTGGTGCTGTTCAGCCAAATGCATATCCCGCTTGGCAAAGCGACGGTCATTATTGCCCACATTACGTTCAGCATGTCCTACGTGTACGTGGTCGTCACCGCGCGGCTTGCGGGCATGGGCCGTCAGCTTGAGGAAGCCGCCTCCGATCTCGGCGCCACCGGCTGGCAGACGTTCCGGTACGTAACGCTGCCGCAAATTATGCCGGGCATCGTCTCCGGGGCGCTGATCGCCTTCACGATGTCCCTCGACGATTTTATGGTCAGCTTTTTCGTCGCAGGCCCAAGCTCGACCACGCTGCCGATTTATATTTACGGACAGGTCAAGCGGGGCATCTCGCCCGAGATCAACGCGCTGTGTACGCTGCTGATTTTGGTGAGCGTCGTGCTGATCCTGCTTGCGCAGTTTATTTTGAACCGCGGCAAAGGGCAGAAAAAACACAAAATGCTTCCGATTTAACAACGATCCTGGCGGGGAACCGCATCATTTCCAATTAAAAAACGGAGTAACGGAAAGAGAGGAGATATGTAACTGTGAAAAGAAAGGGTATCGCCGGCTTGCTGCTGGCAGGGGCTATTGCCGCATTGTCATTGACCGCTATGGGGGGCTGTTCCTCCAAGGAGTCGCTTCATATTTACAGTTGGGCGGACAATTTCGACGAGGACGTGCTGAAGGACTTCGAAAACAAGTACAACGTCGATATTACGTACGACACCTATGCAAACAATGAGGACCTGCTGGCCAAAATCAAAGCAGGCGGAGGCGGCTATGATCTGATCCAACCATCCGATTACATGGTGGCCACGATGATCAAAAACCAGCTGCTCGAGCCGCTCGACATGAAGAACATCCCGAACTTCGCCAACATTCAGGAGTCGCTGAAAAATCCGGCGTTTGATCCGGGCAACAAATATTCGATCGTCTACATGTCCGGCGTGACCGGGATCGCGTATAACAAAAAATACGTGAAGGACAAAATCGACAGCTGGGAAGACCTGTGGAACCCTGCCTACAAAGGGAAAGTGCTGCTGCTGGACGATAACCGCGAGGTCATCGGCATGGCGCTGAAAAAGCAGGGGCATTCGAACAGCACGACCAACGAAGGCGAAATCAAAGCCGCCGTTGACGATCTGAAAAAGCTGGTGCCGAGCGTCCTGGCCTTTGATACGGACACGATCAAGCAAAAGATGATTCAAGAGGAAGGCTGGATCGGCACGGTATGGTCCGGCGACGCCGCTTTCATCGTCAAGGATAATCCGGATATCGAATACGTGGTTCCGAAGGAAGGATCGACGATTTTCTCCGATAACTACGCGATTCCGAAAGGCGCGAAAAACAAGGAGCTGGCCGAAAAATTCATCAACTACATGCTGGATCCGCAGGTCAGCGCGAAAAACTACGAGTCCATCGGCTACAGCGATCCGAACGCCAAGGCGATGCCTTATCACAGTGAAGAATACCGCAACAACCATATGATCAACCTGTCCGAAGAAGAACTGAAACGCACCGAATGGCTCGGCGACGTCGGCGAGACCCTTCAGGTCTACGACCGTTACTGGACCGAACTGAAAAGCGGGCGGGAATAACCGTCAATCGTGATTAAAGCATATGAAACAAGGCCCCTTTCCATCAGGAAAGGGGCTTTTTGCGCGCTGAAACAAAAAGAAATTTGATAAAACATAGACAATAATATAAAATGTCTAATATATAATAAATAATTCAGGAGGTTGTTTATTGGTGGAAAGCGTTTCGGATGAATTGCTGAATGCGGATATTCATGATTTGAAGAGGGGGTACAAAGAGGATTCCCTGCTGGATACGTACACATGCCTTGTCTGCGGATACCAAACGGAAAAGGGGATCGTCTATCAGGAAGCGGGCGTGTTTTACGAAGCGGAAAAATCGATGCGCCGCCACATTCAGCAACAACATCATTCCATGCTCGATTACTTGCTTAGCCTGGATAAAAAAATGACGGGACTGACCGATTTGCAGCGCAAGCTGATTGGTTATTTCCATCAGGGGCTCACAGATCACGACATCATTGCCGAGTTGGACGGAGGGAGCACTTCCACGATCCGCAACCACCGTTTTATGCTGCGCGAGAAAATGAAGCAGGCCAAATTGTTTCTGGCGGTCATGGAGCTGATGGAGGAAGGCGGGAAAAATGCCGGCCGGACGGCTTCCGTCCCAACCAAGCCATCCCAGTCCAAGCTGCCGGGAGCGCCGGGCATATCCGAAGACGAACGGGAGAAGATCGTAAGCAAATATTTTACGGCCGGGCCGGAAGGCCCGCTAACTTCTTTTCCGAAGCAGGAGAAACGCAGGCTGGCCGTGCTGCGCCACATTGCCGGCGATTTCGAGGCAGGGCATACCTACACGGAGCATGAGGTAAATCAGATCCTGGAAGCCCGTTTCGAGGATTACGTCACGCTGCGCAGATTTTTAATCGAATACGGTTTTTTGGACCGCAAGCCGGACGGAAGCCAATATTGGGCCAAACAGCCTGAAAACCAAGGAAAGGGGAAGAAAAACATGAAGGACCAACAACGCAGAAAAGAATTGGTCAACGAATATATGAACACGCCGCGTCCGATGGGGGTGTTTCAAATCCGCAACAAGCAAAGCGGCAAAATCTACGTGACCAGCAGCACCAACATGCCCGGCGCGATAAACGGCCAGAAGGCGAAGCTGGCTTCGAACTACCACGTCAGTCCCGAATTGCAAAAGGATTGGAAAGAGCTTGGCGAGGATGCCTTTGCCTTTGAAATTTTGGAGGAGCTGCGCCCTGACCCGCAGTCGCCCAACGATCTCGAGCAGCAGCGGGTATACAAGGAAAAGGTGGCCCAGATGGAGAAAGCGTGGCTGGAAAAACTTCAGCCTTACGACGAGAAGGGCTATAACCGTCGCCCCCGGGCCAAATAACCATCGGCAGAGCGCGGCTCCCGAACAAAGCCGGAGAAATGAACAAATTTATACTTTTTCCCTTGGTTAACGACAATACTGTAACCGGGTTTGTCATCTATTGCCATGGCAAGTTTTATATAATCGTTCCATGGGTAATGAAAGTAATCGTTCATATGACTAGCATATGCGGCAATGTTTGGAGAGAGGGGATTTTAAGGATGAACAAAGGAATGAAGTGGGGAGCGGCCGTGCTGGCCGCCGGCGTGCTGTTTGGCGGAGCAAGCGTAACGGGAGGAAACGTGCAGGCGGCTCCTGCAGGCAAAACGGCAGCCAAGCAAAACGTCCAGCCTGCGGTAACGCTGAAGGCTAACGGCAAAACGCTGACGCAGCAGGGGAAAATCGTCAACGGCAACACGATGATTCCGATCACGGTGCTTCGCGACGCATTGGGCCTGCCGCTTCATTATAATCCGGGAACGAAAACGTACAGCGTCGGCAGCGGCATCATGAAGCTGAATCTGGAGGTATCCGATTACGGCGTCGGCACCAATCTGAACGGGTACTCCATTTACGATAACAGCGGCAGCGACCAGTATGAAGCAAAGAACCTGAACGGCCACTTGTACGTGCCTTTCAAGCTTCTGGGCGATTATATGGGCATCAAGGGGACGTGGAATCCTTCCCTGAAGTCATTGGAACTCGGCAAGCAGACGATGAACAAAATCGGCATCACGAGCGAAACGATCACGAAAACCAACAAAAACGCGAGCATCGTCATCCATTATCCGAAAGTGAGCGGGCTTGGCGAGGACGTGGAGCAGAAGATCAATGCCGTATTGAAGGAAAAAGCGGAGCAATTCGCGAAAAGCAGCGAGGAGCAGGCAAGCCATCGGGACGGCAAGATCGAGCACACGTACGACTTCGTGCAAAACTTTGCGGTGACGTTTAACCGCGAGGGCGTGCTGAGCATCGTCACGGACCAATACGGCTACACGGGCGGCGCGCACGGCGGCACGTTCCGCGAAGGCCTGACCTTCTCCCTGAAGGACGGCAAACAGCTCGGATTGGACGATCTGCTGAAGGCTGCGCCGGATTACAAGCAAAAACTCGATCGCATGCTGAAGCAAAAAACGAAGGACACGGCATTTAGCGACGTTACCGCCGGCCTGAAGGACCAACCCGATTTCTATCTGAAAGAAGGAGGATTCGCAATCTTCTACCAGCAGTACGAAATCGCGCCTTACGCGGCAGGTTTTCCGACGTATGCCTTCAGCTTCGGCGAGCTGCTTCCGAAAGGAACCGACCCGTTCGCGGCGTTTAAATAACAAATGAAAACAGGCGGCAAGGGATGACTCCCTATGCCGCCTGTTTTTTTATTGTTATGATCCCTAGCGCATTCCCGCCGGGCATTTTATACGTCAAATACGAAGTCCTCGTCGGACAGCGGTTCGATGTTGATCGCGCGCACATAGCCGTTGCCTTTTTTCGAGAAAAAGTCGTGCTGCTTCGTATGCGTGCTGATGCCGTTGAACACGATCGGGTTGATCGGCTCTTCAGGGAAATGAGGCTCGAAGCCGAGGTTCATCAGCGCTTTGTTGGCGTTATAGCGGACGTAGGTTTTGACTTCCTCCTGCAAACCGATCGGAGCGTACAATGCATCGGTGTAGACGACCTCGTTCTGATACAGCGTCTCCAGCAGCTCATACAGCTCTTTTTGCAGCTGAGCCTGTTCCTCAGGGGTAAACGTCTGGAACAGCTCTTGGGCGAGCAGGCCGACGTACAGGCCGTGTATGCTCTCGTCCCGGATGATGAGGTCGATGATTTCGCCGCTGCTCGTCATTTTGCCCTGGCCGGCGAGATAAAGCGGATAGAAGAAGCCGCTGTAGAACAGGTAGCTTTCCAGGAAAACCGAAGCGGCCATGGCCCGGTACAGGTCCTGATCGGAGTTGATGTTTTTGTACCAGGACTCGATTTGCTTCGCTTTGAACTGCAGCTGCTCGTTTTCTTCGACCCAGCGGAAAATCGCGTCGATTTCCTCCGTCGAGGCAAGCGTCGTGAAAATGCTGCTGTAGGATTTGGCATGGATCTGCTCCATCATGGACATGAAGCCGAGCACAGCCTTGCGCTGCAGCCCTTCCACATGCTCCAGGATCTTAGGCATGCCTACGCCGCCCTGCAGCGTGTCAAGCAGCGTCAAGCCGCCGAGGACATGCTTGTAGACCGTACGCTCGTCGTCCGTCATTTTGATCCAGTCCATTTTGTCGTCGGACAGGGGGATTTCGTCGTCGGTCCAGAACTGCATAATGTTTTGCTGCCAGAACATCAACGTAAAATCGTCGTCCGGCCGGTTCCAGTTTACTGCTTTCATTAGGCGATAGCTCCTTTATATAAGAAGGCAACGAGGGACCCGAGGTCCCCGCGATTGCCTTGCCGTATGATCAATTTTTTAGACAGCGCAGCTGGTGCACTCTTCAATGGACAGCTTTTTCGTCCGGGTGTAATACAGCGATTTGAGCCCCTTCTGGGCGGCGTATACGTAAAAACGGGACAGCTCGCGGGTCGACACGGTGCTGTTGACATGAAGTACGGTCGAAATGCCTTGATCCACGTGCTGCTGAATCGCGGCGATCATGTCGATCAGGCGGAACTGGTCGATGTTGTAGGCCGATTTGTAGTACCACTGCGTCTCCGCGCTCAGGAACGGCATCGGATAGTAGGTCGTCGAATTTGCGTATGTACGCGTTTCGATGTGTTCGACGATCGGCATGACGCTGGACGTGGCGTTTTGGATGTACGAAATGCTTTGCGTCGGCGCGATCGCCAAACGGTAGGCATGGTACAAGCCGTGTTTTTGCACTTGCTCCTTCAGGCGGGCCCAATCCTCCGGAGTTGGGATTTCGATGCCTTCAAACAGCTTCTGAACGCGTTCGGACGTCGGACGGAAGTCCGTCTCGAGATACTTGTCGAAGTAAGTGCCTTTGGCGTATTCGGATTTTTCGAAATCTTTGAATGTCTCGCCGCGGTCGCGGGCGATCTCCATGCTTTTTTCGATGGAGTAGAAGTTCATCATCATGAAGAACGTGCTGGCGAACTCTCTGGCTTCCGCGCTTTCGTAGGCGATTTTGTTTTTCGCAAGGTAACCGTTCAAATTCATGGCCCCGAGTCCGACGGAATGCAGTTCGCGGTTCGCGCGCTGCACGCCTGGGGCGTTTTCGATCTTGGACAGGTCGCTGACCACCGTCAAGGCTTCGATGCCGACATGGACGGAATCCTTCACCTTGCGTTGTTCCATCACGTTGACGATGTTCAGGGACGCCAGGTTGCAGCTGATGTCGCGGCGGATGATGTCCTCGATGCCGTAGTCGTTGATTTCCGACGTCTCCTGCAGCTGGAAGATCTCGGTGCACAGGTTGGACATTTTGATCTGGCCGATATCCTTCAGCGCATGCACGCGGTTGGCGTTCGTTTTGTTCACGATGTAAGGATAACCGGATTCCAGCTGGGTGGAAGCGATTTTCGTCAGCATGTCGCGCGCGCTCATCACCGTTTTTTTGGTGACTTGGTCGTTGGCAAGCAGCTCCTCGTACATCTCGTCCATGTCCAGGTCGTCCAAATGTTTGCCGTAGGCTTTGTAGACGGAATATGGGCCGAATACGACGAGCGGCTTGTTTTGAGCGGCAAGCTCATAAAATTTGTTCGGAATGATGAGTCCGATGGACAACGTTTTGATTCTCAGTTTTTCGTCGGCGTTGATTTTTTTCGAATCCAGGAATTCGATGACGTCCCAGCCGAAAATGTTGTAGTATCCGGCGCCCGATCCTTTGCGTTGGCCCATCTGGTCGGCATAAGAAAAGGCATCCTCCATGAGTTTGAGCACGGGCATGATGCCTTTAGCCGCTCCGGCTACCCCTTTGATCGGTTCTCCGCGTCCGCGAAGCTTCGAGAGGTTCACCGCCACGCCGCCGCCGATTTTGGACAGCTGCATGCAGGTTCCGAGCACGTAGTTGATCGAGTTGAGGGAGTCGTCCATTTCCAGAAGGAAACAGGATACCAGCTCGCCGCGGCGGCTTTTGCCCGCGTTCAGGAAGGTCGGCGTCGCCGGCTGCAAGCGCTGGTCGATCATGGCTTCCGCGATCCGCAACGCCTTCCCGATGTCCCCGTCTCCCAGATGCAGGGCTACGATGGCCACCCGGTCCGGATACTGCTCGAGGTACATCGTTTTGTCGTTCGTCTTCATCGCGTAGTCCTTGTAGAACTTCGAGATCGCCATGTAGGACTGGAACTGGAAGTCGCTTCTTGCCGTCAGGTTAAACACGGATTCGACTTCCTCGTACGTGTATTTTTCAAACACGTTTTCGTAGTAGTCGTTTTGGATCAGGTAGTCGAGTTTTTCCCGGAGGGAACCGAACTTCATCGTGTCCTTCTCGACTTCCTCCATAAAGGCTGCGACCGCTTCTTTATCTTTGGAAAGCTGGAAATAACCGTCAGCCCCCCGCTGCATCAATTCGTTGTTCAATTCAATATGCTTCAATAGTCCGCACCCTTTCAACAAAAGTTTCTATATCCTGCGTTGTTCCCGACAGCTCGAATTTCGTGAGGATCGGCACATCGTACATTTCGGAGATCGTGTCCGCGCTTTTGGCGAAGCGGGGGCCCCAGTTCCGGTTCCCGCTGGCCGATACGCCGCGCAGCATTTTGCTGTTGCGGGACAGGAACGATTTTACTTTCTCGGGGACCTGCCCGAAACCGGTCGTGTATGTCACGAGCACGTAAGGCTCGTCGATTTCATCCTTCTCGGCGATGGACACGCTCCGCATATTCAGCTTGTTTATGAAACGTCTGACATTCCCTGTCTTGGAATCGTAGACAACCAGCATACTCTATCACTCCTACCGAATCTTTGCAAAAAAAACGACGCTGCGTCCTTAGGCGAATGCAAGTCGTAATAGGTTATATATGATGTTTGGGATCAATATGTAGTTGGTAAATTGAATTTTACATCAATATATTGGGTTCGTCAATGGACAAATGACGAATTCCCTATGAGAGCGGTTGCGCTAGAACAGGTAGAATCGGCGGCAGGGCGCGGCAAAAAAGGGCTCCCGAAAGATCAAAAAAAGATCTTTTCGGGAGCCCTTGACGTCCTGCATCTAGATATGGTGTTTAGACGCTTTGGACCGGAGGATGCTCAAGCACTTTATCGATAATGCCGTATTCAGCTGCATCCTGCGCGCTCATGAAGTAGTCGCGGTCGGTGTCGCGCTCGATGCGCTCCAGCGGTTGGCCTGTACGTTCGGCCAGGATGCGGTTCAGCGTGTCGCGCATTTTCAAAATGCGGCGGGCGCGGATTTCGATATCCGTTGCTTGTCCTTGGGCACCGCCCAAAGGCTGGTGAATCATGATCTCGCTGTTCGGCAGCGCGTAGCGTTTGCCTTTGGCGCCTGCATTCAGCAGGAATGCGCCCATGGAAGCGGCCAGGCCCACGCAGATGGTGGACACATCCGGCTTGATGTATTGCATCGTATCGAAAATCGCCATGCCGGCCGTGATGGAACCGCCTGGGCTGTTGATGTAGAGGTGGATGTCTTTGTCAGGGTCTTCGGCAGCCAGGAAAAGCAGCTGGGCAATGATCGAATTGGCTACCACGTCGTTGACATCGGATCCCAGGAAAATGATGCGGTCTTTCAAAAGGCGGGAATAGATGTCGTAGGCGCGTTCGCCGCGGTTGCTTTGTTCAACGACCATAGGTATATAACTCACGTGGAAAACCTCCCTATATAGATGGATATGCGGATGTTGCAACATTCGGTCCCGGACCGCGGGCCAACGGGGAAGGCAACGGGCCGGACCATCGGGTCCATGCCGCTCCCGGTCGAACGCGATCCTTGAATGTTTGCAGCGTCCTTGGATCAACTATCGATGATTCTATACTTACTCTTACCGTATTAACCACATGATAAACAATTTCGAACAAAAAGTCAAAGAAAGTCAAACTCAGGGCAAAAAAAATAGCCATGATTGGCTTTGGCTGTTGAGGTTAATCTTATGGTAGATGCTTTTCATTAAAAATAAAATGGCGCGCCCGCGAGGAATTGAACCTCGATCTCAGGCTCCGGAGGCCTGCGTCATATCCATTGGACCACGGGCGCATATTTCAAACGCTGCTTCAATCGGATTTCCGGAAGGCCGCAGCCTCATATATTCCGTACAGCAAGAGTTATTATATGATAAATTTTGCGGAATTGCAAGCAGATGTTTTGAAACCGTGGAAAATAGCCCGCAAACGCCTGTATAAGAGGAAAGAATAATGTGAAGGATAGACGGTGGACTACTTGCAACAAGGGGTGAAATTGAGTAGAATATAAGTGGGACTTAAATCGTTACTGTGGGACGTTTTAGGGCCAGGGAGCAGGAGAGATGGAAGTTGAAGTTGCAGGAGTGGAGAGCAAATGCGGAAAATATTAGAGATACAAAAGCAGCTTCTGCCTGATCTCATGGACGTGCTCAAGACAAGGTACAACATTCTCCATCAGATCATGCTCTCGGAGCTGATCGGCCGGCGTACGCTGGCGGCCTCGCTGCATATGACGGAGCGGGTGCTGCGCGCCGAGACGGATCTATTGAAAGCCCAGGGGCTTATCGAAATCGATAGCTCCGGCATGAGGATCAGCGAAGCTGGGCGAAGGCTGCTGGAAGAGATGGGCCCGATGGCCAAGGAACTGTTCGGACTGAACGAGCTGAGCGAGAAAATCCGCCGTACATACGGCCTGAGGAAGGTCGTCGTCGTGCCGGGGGATTGCGAAGCATCGCCGCTGACGAAGCGCGATCTCGGCCGCGAAGGGGCGAAGGCGCTGCTCGGCGTCATGAATCAGGAAGACACGATTGCCGTCACGGGAGGTTCCACGCTGGCCGCGGTGGCGGAGGAACTCAATCCGCATGCTTCCGTCTCGATGAAGAACAGCTGGTTCGTTCCGGCGAGGGGCGGACTTGGCGAAAGCGTGGAGTTTCAGGCCAATACGATCGCTTCGACCATGGCCAAACGCGTAGGCGCCCAATACCGGCTGCTGCATGTCCCCGATCTGCTGAGCGACGACGCTTACCAATCGCTTGTGCAGGACCGCAATATTCAGGAAATCGTGGACGTAATCCGCAGGTGCCGCATCATCATGCACGGCATCGGCGACGCGATGGAGATGACCCGGAGAAGAAGGCTGGATCCGGCCGCAGCGGAGGAGATTCAGCGGGAAGGCGCGGTAGCGGAGTCTTTCGGCTACTATTTTAACGAGCAAGGCGAAGTGGTTCATCGCATGATTACGCTGGGCCTCCGGCTGGAGGACATCATCCGGACGGAGATCGTGATCGGCATTGCCGGCGGGAAAGACAAAGCGACGGCCATCCATTCCGTGCTAAGGTTCGGCCACGAGGACATTCTCGTGACGGATGAGGCGGCGGCGGTCGAAATCTGCAGGCAGATCGACGAACAAGGCTAGGAAGGGCATTAACCCCGTTATCAACACAGGCGCAATTGCCTGTTTTGAATAAATCATGAATGTTGCCTTCCGGCTTGCCGGCATGACAAACATTCACAAAATAAGAAACTTTGGGAGGACTATTCAATGAGTGTAAAAGTAGGCATTAACGGTTTTGGACGTATCGGACGACTCGCATTCCGCCGCATTCAAAATGTGGAAGGCATCGAAGTTGTGGCAATCAACGACTTGACTGATGCTAAAATGTTGGCTCATTTGCTTAAATATGATACAACGCAAGGCAAATTCGACGGGGACATCGAAGTTCATGACGGTTACTTCAAAGTAAACGGCAAAGAAGTCAAAGTTCTTGCAAACCGCAACCCTGAAGAACTTCCTTGGGGCGAGCTTGGCGTCGACATCGTTCTGGAGTGCACAGGCTTCTTCACGACGAAAGAAAAAGCCGAGCTTCACCTGAAAGGCGGAGCGAAAAAAGTCGTAATCTCCGCTCCTGCAACAGGCGATATGAAAACGATCGTTTACAACGTAAACCATGAAACACTGGACGGAACCGAAACGGTCATCTCCGGCGCTTCCTGCACAACGAACTGCCTGGCTCCAATGGCTAAAACGCTCAACGACAAGTTCGGCATCGTATCCGGCCTGATGACGACGATCCACGCTTACACAGGCGACCAAAACACGCTGGACGCTCCGCATCCAAAAGGCGACTTCCGCCGTGCTCGCGCCGCTGCCGAGAACATCATTCCAAACTCCACTGGCGCTGCAAAAGCAATCGGCCTGGTGCTTCCTGAGCTGCAAGGCAAACTGGACGGCGCCGCTCAACGCGTGCCTGTACCAACAGGTTCCCTGACTGAACTCGTTACGGTTCTGAACAAGAAAGTAACGGCTGAAGAAGTCAACGCGGCCATGAAAGAAGCGTCCGACCCAGAAACTTACGGCTACACCGAAGACGAAATCGTATCCTCCGACATCAAAGGCATCACGTTCGGTTCGCTCTTCGACGCAACTCAAACCAAAGTGCTGACTGTAGGCGACCAACAGCTGGTAAAAACCGTTGCTTGGTACGACAACGAAATGTCCTACACGGCTCAATTGGTTCGCACATTGGCATACTTCGCGAAACTGGCCAAGTAAGAATAGCCGGTCAAGCGGAATATACGGAGCGGAAACAGAACCTTTGTTTCCGCTCTTTGTAAATTGAATGCGGACATCCGATCGGAAGCCGCCTTTCGGATGGCCGCGGATTTCCGAATTGAATTGAAGAGGATACAAGCATACATCCGATTTGGATAGAGACAGATGGAGAGTTTGGATAGATAAAACAAGAGGATTGAAAAAATCCCGAAACGAACGAGCTTGTCCCCTGTAATTCCTGAATAAAAACAAAAAATGGGTACGGAGGAACGAACCATGAACAAAAAATCTGTGCGTGATGTGGAAGTAAGCGGCAAACGCGTATTCGTGCGCGTGGACTTCAATGTGCCTTTGGAAGACGGAAAAATTACGGACGATACGCGGATCCGCGAAACGCTGCCAACGATCAAATATTTGACCGAGCGCGGCGCGAAAGTGATTTTGGCAAGCCATATGGGCCGTCCAAAAGGCGAATTCGTCGATTCCCTGCGCCTGACGCCTGCAGCGGAACGCCTGTCCGAACTGCTCGGCAAACCGGTCGTGAAAGTGGATGAGGCCGTAGGCGAAGCGGTTAAAGCCGAAATCGCGAAACTGAGCGACGGAGACGTGCTTTTGCTCGAAAACGTGCGTTTCTACCCTGGGGAAGAGAAAAACGATCCGGAGCTGGCCAAACAGTTCGCCGAACTGGCCGACCTGTTCGTCAACGACGCATTCGGCGCCGCTCACCGCGCCCATGCTTCCACGGAAGGCATCGCGCATTACCTGCCGGCTGTATCCGGCCTGCTCATGGAAAAAGAACTGAGCGTGCTCGGCAAAGCTTTGTCGAATCCGGAGCGTCCGTTCACGGCCATCATCGGCGGTTCGAAAGTCAAAGACAAAATCGACGTGATCAACAACCTGCTGAACATCGCGGACAACGTGCTGATCGGCGGAGGTTTGTCCTATACGTTCATGAAGGCGCAAGGATATGAAATCGGCATGTCTTTGTGCGATAATGAGAAACTGGATGTAGCGCTCGGATTTATCCAAAAAGCGAAGGATCTCGGCAAAAACTTCCTGCTTCCTGTCGATATCGTCATCGCGGACGACTTTAGCGCAAGCGCGAACGTGGATATCGTGGAAGTGGGCAACATCCCTGAAAAATGGGAAGGCGTGGATATCGGACCGAAAACGCGCGCCAAATACGCCGAAATCATCAAAAATTCCAAGCTTGTCGTATGGAACGGACCGATGGGCGTGTTCGAAATCGATCCATTTTCGGGCGGTACGCGAGAAGTGGCTGAAGCCTGCGCCCAAACCGAAGGTTACACGATCATCGGCGGCGGCGACTCCGCGGCAGCGGCGGAAAAATTCCATCTGGCCGACAAAATGGACCATATCTCCACAGGCGGCGGCGCTTCGCTGGAATTCATGGAAGGCAAGGCGCTCCCTGGCGTCGTTGCTCTGAACGATAAATAATCCGGGCGGGTACAGCCGTAAGGATTTCCGAAGAAGGAGTTGAAGCAAGTGAGAACACCAATCATTGCGGGCAACTGGAAAATGTTCAAAACCGTTCCGGAAGCCAAAGCATTCATCGAAGAAGTGAAGGGCAAAGCGGAAGTGGAAGGCGTGGAAAGCGTCATCTGCGCACCGTTCACCAACCTTCCGGCATTGGTTGAGGCCGTCAAAGGCACGTCCATCAAAATCGGCGCCCAAAACCTGCATTTTGAGGACAACGGCGCATTCACCGGCGAAATCAGCGGCGAAATGCTGAAGGAGCTTGGCGTGGACTATGTCATCATCGGCCACTCCGAGCGCCGCGCTTATTTTGCCGAAACCGACGAGACCGTCAACAAAAAAATGCACGCGGCATTCCGCCACGGCTTGACGCCGATCGTGTGCGTGGGCGAAAAGCTCGAAGAGCGCGAAGCCGGCCAAACGAAGGACGTTTGCAAAGTGCAAACCGAAGCGGCGTTCCAAGGCCTGTCCGCTGACCAAGCGGCTCAAGCCGTTATTGCTTACGAGCCGATCTGGGCGATCGGAACGGGAAAATCCTCGACAGCACAGGACGCCAACGAAGTCATCTCCTACATCCGCGACCTGGTGAAAGGACTGTACGGGGAAGACGTGGCGAACAAGGTTCGCATCCAGTACGGCGGCAGCGTGAAGCCTGAAAACGTAGCCGAGTACATGGGCCAAAGCGACATCGACGGCGCTCTTGTCGGCGGCGCCAGCCTGCAGCCGGCTTCCTACATCCAGCTCGTTCAGGGGGCGAAGTAAGATGACCGCACCTAGACCCGTAGCATTGATTATCATGGACGGATTCGGTCTGCGCGACACCGTGGAGGGCAACGCCGTTGCCCAAGCGAAAAAGCCGAATTATGACCGCTTGATGGCCAAATACCCGCATACGACGCTGACCGCCTGCGGCGAAGCCGTAGGTTTGCCGGAAGGTCAAATGGGCAACTCCGAAGTGGGCCATTTGAACATCGGCGCGGGGCGCATCGTATACCAGGATTTGACCCGCATTTCGAAATCGATCCGCGAAGGCGAGTTTTTCGAGAACTCTACGCTGGTCGAAGCCGTTCGCGCGGCGAAAAATAACGGCAAAAAGCTGCATTTGTACGGCTTGCTGTCGGATGGGGGCGTACATAGCCACATTGAGCATATGTTCGCCATGCTTGATCTTGCCAAAAAAGAGGATATGCATGATGTGTATATCCATGCGTTCCTGGACGGCCGCGACGTGGCTCCGGACTCCGGCAAGAAGTTCATTCAGGAAATGCAAGCGAAAATCCAGGAAGTGGGCATCGGCAAAATCGCGACCGTGCAAGGCCGCTATTATGCGATGGACCGCGACAAACGCTGGGAACGCGTAGAGAAGTCCTACCGTGCGATCGTGTACGGCGACGGACCGAAATATACCGATCCGCTGGAAGCCGTCACGGATTCCTACAACAAATCGGTATTCGACGAGTTCGTGGAGCCAACGGTCATCGTGGACGAAAACGGCCAGCCGGTATCGCTCGTGGAAAGCGGCGATTCCGTCGTGTTTCTGAACTTCCGTCCGGACCGCGCCATCCAATTGTCGCAGGTATTCACGAACAAGGACTTCCGCGGATTCGACCGCGGGCCGAAGTTCCCCGAAAACCTCCATTTCGTCTGCCTGACGCTCTTTAGCGAAACGGTTGGCGGATATGTGGCCTACGAGCCGAAAAACCTGGACAACACGCTGGGCGAGGTGCTGGTGCAGCATAACAAAAAGCAGCTCCGCATCGCCGAAACGGAAAAATATCCGCATGTCACGTTCTTTTTCAGCGGCGGACGCGACGTCGAGCTTCCAGGGGAAACCCGGATTCTCATCAACTCGCCGAAGGTGGCCACGTACGACCTGAAACCTGAGATGAGCGCATACGAAGTCGCGGACGCTTGCGTCAAGGAAATCGAAGCCGAAAAACATGACGCGATCATCCTGAACTTCGCCAACCCGGACATGGTCGGACACTCCGGCATGCTGGAGCCGACGATCAAAGCGGTCGAAGCAACGGACGAATGCATGGGCAAAGTCGTTGACGCGGTCATCGCCAAAGGCGGGGTAGCGATCATCATCGCCGACCACGGAAACGCCGACATGGTGTTTGACGAACAGGGAAGACCTTTTACGGCGCATACGACGAACCCGGTACCGTTCATTTTGACGGACGAAAACGTGACGCTGCGCGACGGCGGCATCCTGGCCGACGTGGCTCCGACGATCCTCGATCTGATGCAGCTTCCGAAACCAGCGGAAATGACCGGAGAATCGATGATTGCAAGCCGCAAATAAACGGTATAATGATAGAGATGGTATGAAACTGGACTAAATACACAAACAAAGGAGACTAAGTACTATGACTATTATTTCTGACGTGTACGCTCGCGAAGTCCTCGACTCCCGCGGCAACCCGACTGTAGAAGTTGAAGTTTACCTCGAATCCGGCGCCATGGGCCGCGCCATCGTTCCATCCGGTGCCTCCACAGGCGCCCACGAAGCCGTTGAGCTTCGCGACGGGGACAAAGACCGTTACCTCGGCAAAGGCGTTCTGAACGCCGTGAAAAACGTGAACGAAATCATCGCTCCCGAAGTGATCGGCATGGACGCTTTGGACCAGCTCGGCATCGACAAGCTGATGATCAAACTGGACGGCACGCCGAACAAAGGCAAGCTGGGCGCCAACGCGATCCTGGCCGTTTCCATGGCCGTTGCCCGCGCGGCAGCCGACGCGCTTGACCTGCCGCTGTACGTATACCTTGGCGGATTCAACGCAAAACAACTGCCTGTACCGATGATGAACATCGTCAACGGCGGCGCTCATGCCGACAACAACGTCGACGTGCAAGAGTTCATGATCCTGCCTGTAGGCGCTCCTTCCTTCAAGGAAGCACTCCGCACAGGCGCTGAAATCTTCCACAGCCTGAAATCCGTATTGAAGGGCAAAGGCCTGAACACGGCCGTAGGCGACGAAGGCGGTTTTGCACCGAACTTCACTTCCAACGAAGACGCTTTGTCCTCCATCATGGAAGCCATCGAAAAAGCCGGATACAAACCAGGCGTGGACGTATTCCTGGGCATGGACGTTGCTTCTACCGAGTTCTACAAAGACGGCAAGTACCACCTGGAAGGCGAAGGCAAATCCTTCACTTCCGCAGAGTTCGTTGACCTGCTCGCTTCTTGGGTCGACAAATACCCGATCATCACGATCGAAGACGGCTGCTCCGAAGACGACTGGGAAGGCTGGAAACTCCTTACCGACAAACTGGGCGACAAAATCCAGCTCGTTGGCGACGATTTGTTCGTAACGAACACCGAACGTCTTGAAAAAGGCATCAAAGACGGCATCGGCAACTCGATCCTGATCAAAGTGAACCAAATCGGTACGCTGACCGAAACCTTCGACGCGATCGAAATGGCGAAACGCGCAGGTTATACTGCGGTTGTTTCCCACCGTTCCGGCGAATCCGAAGACAGCACGATCGCGGACATCGCAGTGGCAACGAATGCCGGCCAAATCAAAACGGGTGCTCCTTCCCGTACCGACCGCATCGCGAAGTACAACCAATTGCTCCGCATCGAGGACGAACTGGCCGAAATGGCTCAATACAACGGCTTGAAGTCCTTCTACAACCTGAATAGATAAGAAGCAGCCTTTCTAAGCTGTATGAAAACCGTCCCGGCATGATGCCGGGGCGGTTTTTTGTAGTGTTTCGGTGCCATGCAAGTACGCATGGCGATCATTTCGGGGGACGCTAAACTACCGTTTTAATGAGACCGATATAAAAAAGTACGAAGGGGATGCAAAGTTTTTGTCTGTGAAGCAGCTTATGCTGTCCAGGGGCTTTTCCAGTGGCTCATTCCGCTTCGCTTCTTGCGATTTTTTCGTTGAAGGGTCAGGGGAAGTCCTTGTTTTAGGAATTGGGCTATGGTACAATAAAAATGCTGTTTTATGAACGACAGGTAATGTTTGAGAAGCAATGTTGAGCACTGATATAGAATGATGTTTAGCTCACTGGGAGGTGGATCGAATGGAAATTTTGTTGAAAGTACTGCTCGTCATTTTCTCGATCGCTTTGATCGCAATCGTTCTTTTGCAAAAAGGGAAAAGCGCAGGACTGGCCGGTGCCATCTCCGGTGGCGCAGAACATCTTTTCGGAAAAACGAAAGCCCGCGGCATGGACTTGATCCTGCAGCGCGTGACGGTCGTCGTGGCGGCGTGCTTCATGATTTTGGCCATTCTTGTGGCGGTCTTTTCGAAATGATATAGCTTGACTTGGAAACCCTTCGCTCTTTCATGAAGAAGAGCGGGGGTTTTTTAATATCCCCGGGCCTTGGAAACATCTTCCGATGCGGAAGCTCCAGAAGGCTGATCCAATGGATGCCTTTCGCGGCCACGCAGGGATGCAAACGATTAATTCCGTGTATACTAGGGTATGTGTATATAAATACGGAAAATGCCGACTGGTAACGATAACATAGAGGCTTGCGGGAGGGACGCCCTGCCCGCATGCGAACCGAGGAGATAATTGATGATAACGGAACAAACAATATTGGATTTGATGCAGAGCCCTGACTACAAACCGATGACCTACCAAGAGCTCGAAAAACATTTCAGGATCACGGACAGCTCCGAATTCAGGGAATTCCTGAAGGTTTTGAACAAGCTGGAGCAGGAAGGCCGAATCATGATGACGCGTACGGAGCGCTACGGCCTGCCGGAGCGGTTGGACTTGCTGCGCGGGCGGCTTCAGGTACATGCAAAAGGTTTTGCTTTCCTGATCCCGGAGGACAAGGAACATCCCGACGTCTATATCGGGGCCCATGATCTCTTGGGCGGCATGAACGGCGATACGGTGCTTGTGCGCGTGACAACCCGCGGTCCGGCCGGAGGCAAACTCGAAGGCGAGGTCGTCAAAATCGTCACCCGCGCGGTGAATCAGGTCGTCGGCGTATTCCAGGGCCATGAAGCCTATGGATTCGTGCTGCCGGACGATAAACGGATCGTGCGGGATATTTTCATCCCGAAGGAATCGACGAAAGGCGCGGTGGACGGCGACAAGGTCGTCGTTCGCATCGTTAGTTATCCCGAGGGCCGCGCCGCGGCCGAAGGCGAAGTCATCGAGGTGCTCGGCCATAAGGACGATCCGGGCGTGGATATTTTGTCGATCATCCGCAAGCATCAGTTGCCGGAAAGTTTTCCGGATGAAGTGATGGCTGAGGCGGAGAGCGCCCCGGATTCGATCACCGAAGAGGAAATCGTCAAGCAGGGGCGGCGGGATCTGCGCGGCAAAAATATCGTCACCATCGACGGCGAAGACGCCAAAGACCTCGACGATGCCGTCAACGTGGAGCGCCTGGACAACGGGCATTACCGCTTGGGCGTTCACATCGCGGATGTCGGTTATTATGTGCGGGAGAAGTCCGAGCTGGACAAGGAAGCCTACAATCGGGGCTGCAGCGTCTATCTCGTGGACCGCGTCATTCCGATGCTGCCGCACCGCCTGTCGAACGGCATATGCAGCTTGAATCCGAAGGTGGACCGCCTGACGTTGTCCTGCGAAATGGAATTCGACGAGCATATGAAGGTCGTCAAACATGACGTGTTCACAAGCGTGATCAAAACGAAAGAGCGGATGACCTACAACAATGTGCGCAAAATCCTCGAAGAGGAAGATCCGGAGCTGATGGAGCGCTACAAGGATCTTGTAGACGATTTCCGCCTGATGAAGGAGCTGGCGCTCAAGCTTCGTTCGCGGCGGATGAACCGCGGCGCGGTCGATTTCGATTTCGTGGAATCGAAGGTGATCGTGGACGAAAACGGCAAGCCGGTCGATATCGTCAAAAGGGAACGTTCGATCGCGGAGCAGATCATCGAGGAGTTTATGCTTGCGGCCAACGAAACCGTGGCGGAGCATTTCCACTGGCTGAAGGTGCCGTTCATTTACCGGGTGCACGATAATCCGGATCCGGAGAAAATGCAAAACTTCCTTGCATTTGCCGAGAATCTCGGGTACCACGTCAAAGGCAGAGGCAACTCCGTTCATCCGCGGGCGCTGCAGACGCTCCTGGAGGAAATCAAGGATACGAAAGAGCAAACCGTCATCAGCACGATGATGCTGCGGTCGATGAAGCAGGCGAAATACGACGCCGACATGTCGGGCCATTTCGGCCTCGCGGCGGAGTTCTACACCCACTTTACGTCGCCGATCCGCCGTTATCCGGACCTTGTCATCCACCGGGTCATCCGCGAGGTCATCGAAAACAACAACATTCTGCCGGAAAAACGGCAGGAATATTTGGCGTCGCGGATGCCGGAAATCGCCCAGCATTCTTCCGAGCGGGAGCGCGTCGCGGTCGAAGCGGAACGCGATACGGATCAGCTGAAGAAAGCGGAATACATGCTGGATAAGGTCGGCGAAGAGTTCGACGGCATCATCAGCAGCGTCACCGGCTTCGGCATGTTCGTCGAGCTGCCGAATACGGTGGAAGGGCTCATCCGTCTGGCCGGGCTGACGGACGATTATTACCACTTCGACGAGGCTTCGATGTCGCTCATCGGCGAGCGGACCTCCAAAGTGTTCCGCATCGGCGATGAAGTGAAAATCCGCGTGGCACGGGTGAACATGGACGATCACACCATCGATTTTGAGATGGTGGACATGAAGCCGCGCCGCGAACGGAGACCGGGCGGCGGGTTTGGCGGCCGCGGCGGTGAGCGCGGCGGGCGCGGCAATAAGGCCGGCAGCGGCGGCAAAGCCGGCCGGCCGGGCAAGCGCGAGCGCGGGGCGTCCGCAGCCGGGGAGGCTGCGGGGGCCGGAAGCGCAAGCGCGGCGCAGGCACCGCCGGCGGAAGCGGCCCGGCGGCGGGCGAGATCGTCGAGGCCAACCGGCCGAAGACGTTCAGCTTCGGCTCCGGCAAGGGCGGCTACAGCTCGCCGCATGGTGAGCAAGCCGGCAGCGGACGCCGGAAGAAGACGTCTGGCAGCGGCATCTTTATCGGCGAAGGCGCCGGATCGGGCGAAAGCAAGCGCAAACGCGGCGAAGGCTCCGAGCAGGGCAGCGGCGAAGCTTTTTGGCAGTTCCGCAAAGGCAAAAAGAAAAAGGGTGCCGACAAAAACGGCACGGCGGCTTTTGTGCGGAAGAAGAAAAAGTGAATTCGGTACGCTGGTGAGGACCGTTAGAATGAGCTTCAACCGGTTCTGAGCTTTTTCAGGAATTTGTGTAAGATCGCTTTCGGTAGTGCTGGTTTAGGGCACTGGGGATTTATCGGCGGCGGTTTCGTTCGCATCTGGACAAGCTCGGTCTTTGCCTTGATTTTGGCGAAACCAGTTGATACAATGGACTTCTGGTACGTGTGTCGCGACGAATGTGATGCCCGAGCCGGAAGTCCGCTATTTTGTAATGGGTGAGGAGTGAAAGACATGGGTGGTAAGAAGAGTGACGGGAAGGTACTGGCCCAGAACAAGAAAGCTTCCCATGATTATTTCATCGAGGATACGTACGAAGCCGGCATCGTGCTGACCGGGACCGAGATCAAATCGATCCGGAACGGGAAAGCGAACATCGGCGATGCGTTTGCGACGATCCGCAATGGGGAAATTCATATTCACAATATGCACGTCAGCCCGTTCGAGCAGGGCAACCGGTACAATCCGACCGACCCGACGCGGGCGCGCAAGCTGCTGCTGCATAAGGAACAGATCCATAAGCTGCTGGGTCAGACGAAACAGGAAGGCTACACGATCGTTCCGCTCAAAATTTACATTCGCAATGGCTACGCCAAGCTGCTGTTAGGCCTCGGCCGCGGTAAGAAGCAATACGACAAACGCGAATCCGCCGCCAAACGCGATGCACAGCGCGATATCCAGCGTGCGTTGCGCGAAAAGCAGAAAATTGCGCGTTAACAACCGGTTACGCGAAATCTTAGCAAGTTTCACCTGCGTTTCCTTGCATCATCTGTATCATTTTGGCCGGATGGTGTGATATAATAAATGATGTAAGAGACGCGCAGGCCGCGATCTTTTGCAGAATCAACGAATTGCTTCTGATCGTCCTTTCTTTATGGAGGGAAAGGATGCGGAATTAGATTGCTTCTTGTGCTGCAGAGCAGCTCATCTAATCCGGAGAAGCCCTTTATAACAAGGGGGCGTTCTTGGATTCGACGGGGACAGTTCGAGCATGAGTAGCGGGTAGTGGGGACGCGTCCGCTTCATCAACGCTAACGCCAATAATAACTGGCAAACAGCAAAACAACTACGCTCTCGCAGCTTAATAACCTGCAGACGTGCTCTCGCTCTGCATCGCCCATGTGCCGGGATGAGGGCTCACTCTTAGTGGGATACGCTGTCTAGTCTCCGCCTGCGGCTAGCTGAAGAAGACAAACAGGCTGACCCGAAGGGAATCCGGTGACGGGGAGTCCGAGTATCGCTTACGATGCTAGCATTGCTTCGCAATGCTTTCGGGTGACATCAAAACTGTCACTACACCCGTAGAAGCTTATGTGGCGTTGTCTTCGGACAGGGGTTCGACTCCCCTCGCCTCCATTAAAAGACTCAAAAACGAACACCTTTTACTATGCTAGAGGGTTTGCATTAACACTTTGGAATACAAAGAAGCAATGAAGTGAAAACCTCTTCATTGCTTTTTTGTTTATATAGATGTATTATATTTTAAAGTTTTGCATATATTATTTCCGTAATATCACCTGAAAAGGATATTACGGACCGTGCTCTGGGAACCTTCGAGGCCCAGAGCCTTGATTTTTAAAGTAAAATCACTTATAATTAAAGTATGGATCGTGCCCTTGAATCCTTCGTGGATCTTGGGCCTTTATTATTTTATTGACATATTTCTAGTCATCCCTTAGTCTAAAAATTGGGTTTTTTTTATAATATAGGGCTTGCTGAACGATTCTTTAACCGAAACTCATGGCTAGGCGACTGCGAGATAGCAGCGTAAAAATGAGGCAAAAAAGAACGCGGAGCCTGCGCTCCAGGTTCATCACCAGAAGTTGCAGCGTAATCACGGATTCACTTGTCTTTGCGAGGCGTGCTCGAATACAGCCAAGCCCGTACTTGCGCTTGCCTTCTCCGAACTTGCCTTCGATTGCGTTTCGTTCTCCGGTATCCTGTTTGGCCACTTGCCTATCTTCGCTTGTCGGGCCGTTTTTCGGCTTGCGTCCCAGTGCCGGTCCGCTGAGCCGAATCCCATGCTGTTTGCAGAATCTCCGGTTTTCGCGTGTGCGGTAGATCTGATCCGCTTGGACGACAGCCGGATAGAATCCCATGCGGCTGCGATACTTCTCGATCACGTCCATGAGCGTCGTGCTCTCGTTGAAGTTATCCCAAGATAGCCGATCAAGGAACGCGTAGCCCTTCGTCATGCTTACCGCGATCTTGGCTCCGAACTCGACGCGCGCCTTGGCTTTCCCGCGCACGATCGGCCTGACATGCGGCTGATGAATGCTGACGACCCGGTCTTCCATCTGGTGGGAACGCTCGTTGTACATGTGAAGCTGCTGACGGTACAGTTCGTGAATCACCAGCAGGTCGCGATAGGCTTTGCGGCCAAGTAGCGTGAGCGGTTGCGACTTGGCTTGCTCGGCGATGATGGAGAGGTTCCGTCCAACGTAACCGAGTTGCCTCCTGATCGCTTTGCGAATCACTTTCGGCCCCGGTCTGCGTTGCTTGGAAACGGCCAGAAACTGTTTGCGCGCTTTTTCCCGGTACGTGCGCGGTTTCGCCATTTGTCCGATGACCGGCTCATGCAGCGTATCGATGATCGCTTCGAGCTTCTCCCGCGCTTCATTCAACAGATTCAGATCGGTCGGATACGCCACATCCGCCGGCGCACAGGTGGCATCCACCAGCACGGTCCCTTGATTCGGCTGCTCAGGGGCTTCCCATTCTGCGGTCGATTTCGGATGCGCTTCGCAAACAAGTTTATTCGTTTCAGGAACCTCTGACTCTGTAGCCATCGACTCCACGGGAGACGCTGCTTCTGACGATGCGACTTGCGATTGTGCAAACATGGTTTGCTGCTCGACTTCTTCATCAGAGGCGCGCTTCTTCGAGCGCTTCCCTTGGCCTTTACCGCCGCCGGTCGCGTCGTTGCTGTCATCATCATCTTTCGTTTCCTTCGCACCTTCGGTGGCGACGATCTCATTCAACTCTGCCAGCACGTCCGTCAGACGCTTGCGGAAATGCGTCATCATGGAGTGATGGAACGGTGGCTTCATGACGAATCCAGGCAGACCAATGAAGTATTGCATGTAAGGATTTTCGCTGATCGACTCCAACGTTTCTCTGTCGGTCAGTTGCATTCGCTCCTGAATGATGAGCGCACCGAGCCCCATCCGAAGACTGATCGTTTGCTGGCCGCGAAAGGTGTCTTTGAAAAATTGACCGTATGTTTTCTCAGCCTCCGCCCACGGCACCAACCGCGCCAACTGGACCCAGCGATTGTCCTCGTCCAGCTTTCCGCCAAAGGGCAGAAAGAAATCGCCGGGCAGGATCAATTGATTATCGAGGTGCGCGGTCGGCTTAAACATCTTCGTCACTCCATCTGCAAAGGTTTTAGGTGGTTTTCAAACATTTCCTTTGCATATGATTTCGACAAATGGGCCTTAGAATCCTTGTTGTTATGCGGTTTTTGTTGTTTTTTTAAGTGTTCAGCAAGCCCTACTTACTAGAAGAGATGTTGAAAGTTAGAAGATCTGACTTAGAGTTATTTGTATCGCAAATATACCAGAAGATAAATGAATTAGCCCACTCATAAATGAGTGGGCACAATAGTTCTATTGTAATGATAATCGAAACATATTAATCAGATATTCTTAATTTGTTCCCAATTTGCTGGGAATCCCATTAATCCTAAGACATGATTTAACGTGATTGTATTAAGAGAATTGCTTAAGTCCTGAGTAAGTTTTTTTATCTCAGTAACGAGTTTAATAATTTCCCTTTTTTCAAAAAAGAACTTAAAAATGATTAATACAGCAAAAAGGTCATTTCGTCCGTTACAAGGAGCCCCCCCAGTAAAGGGTATTGCTAATACTGGGTTCGAATGATAAGTATTATTGCGGAGCTGCTGTTTAGACCTGAAACTGTAGAGTCTATCGTCATGAGCGCAACAATTCCGAATTAAGGTCAATATATGTATCATAATCTCAAGGTCTGCATCAGATACGCCATATATACGAGAAATAGCTTGTTTATCCGGTTGTTTCATGTGCTTATAAAAATGCCCTACCCTTCCAAATGTTAAGAAGGGCATTAACACCCATAATGGGACATAGCCATGAGTCGTCATGTAATGAGTAATCGCGGGTTTTTTACCGATGTCTTTTGCAATATCAGACTGCAAGTCCTTTATTAACTTCATTACATCCGCTAATCTATTTTGAGTACTGGAATCAAAATTACTAGTTTTAAGGTAGTTATCATGACCATACCTTTTCGAAAAGTGATATGAAATACGATTTTTCAACTGATTTTCAATTTTTAATATTCTCTTTAATATAACCATCTTCAAATCAAAGTCAAAATTATAAAGCGCTTCAATTTCCGAGAATTGTGATCCATTGGTAAATGTCTCCGTTGTTGTTGGAGTTTTTTTGGTGCTTAAAAATAAATCTTTATACCCATTTATTACTTGATAAAAGCCTTCTTTTTCTAATATCCTCTTTGGTTTTCCAGAAGGAACTTGTAACCCCTTGCGACGTAAAACTTTAAGTTGTTGATTATGTGATTTGAATTCTTTTGCCATCCAGAAGACACCCCTATATTAGGGCTTGCTGAATAATCAAAAAATCCTTATCTCACAAGGGTTTAGAGGCACTATTGTCGAATTCATCTGCAAAGAAAACACGGAAAATCGGTAAAAAACCTTGCAGATGGAGTGAGCGAAAGTGTTCGTGCTGAATCGAGATATGGCAGACTTGTTGGAAAACTTCTATTTGCCCTTTGGCGGAAAATTAAATCCAACCAATCGGTGGGTGCAGCTTGCGGCGATCATCCCTTGGGACAAAGTAGAAGAGAAATATGTGAGCTCGTTCAAGTCCCCAGCCATCGGCCAAAAGGCGTACTCGGCACGTATCGCCCTCGGCTCGCTCATCATCAAAGAGCGCCTTGGTTTAAGTGACCGCGAGACCACCTTACAAATCCAGGAAAATCCATATTTGCAGTTCTTCTTGGGCTACACCGCGTATGTCGATAAAGTGCCGTTTCATCACTCCCTGCTCACGCATTTTCGGGAACGGCTCGGCTTGGAAATCCTAGCTGAAGTCAACGACTGGATCGCCCAAGCCGCGCTGCAAGCAGAGCGAGAGGTCGAGGCGAAACCGAAATCGTCCAAGCGGGATCGCGATGACGACGACAACGACGCGGGCGGCTCGCAGCTCACCATGGAGGTAGGGGACGCTTTCTCTATTCCCGAGGAGCCCCCTGTTGTGGCGAAGAACCCCCGCAACATGGCGAAAAAGCTACACGCCCTGCCATCTACAGCCGCACCGACAGCGGAAGTCATGAACAAGGGCACCCTCATGCTGGATGCGACATGCGCGCCTGCGGACATCAAGTATCCGACTGACTTGGGGCTGCTGAATCACGCCCGTGAAATCCTGGAAGACATCATCGACGTGCTGCACCGTCCCCATGTCGGAGCGATGGAGAAGCCGCGCACGTACCGCGAGAAAGCCAGAAAATCGTACCTGAGTGTTTCCAAGCAACGCAAGGCATCGGGCAAGGTGATCCGCAAAGCGATCAAAAAGCAACTTGGCTACGTGGGACGGAATCTGCGGATTATTGAAGCCCTCGTAAAGTATACGCCTCTCACGGAACTGAGCAAAAGACACTATCGCCAGCTTCTGATCATCTCGGAGCTCTACCGTCAGCAGCGCGAAATGCTAGAGAAGAATACGCATGTCGTCGCCGATCGCATCGTGAGTATCGAACAGCCGCATGTACGTCCGATGGTTCGAGGCAAAGCTGGAGCGAACGTGGAGTTCGGCGCCAAAATCGCCGCCAGTCTGGTGGACGGTTACGCTTGGATCGAAACGGCACAATGGGACAGCTTCAACGAGGCAACCACGCTGCAAGCATCGGTGGAAGCGTACAAACAGCGATTCGGGTATTATCCCGCCGTCATTCTAGCCGATAAAATCTACCGCAATCGAGACAACCTGAACTATTGCAAAACGCTAGGGATTCGCCTTAGTGGCCCGAAGCTCGGCAGACCCTCGAAAGAGCAAAGTGAAGTCGCCGATCGTCGGCAAGAGCGCCAGGACGCTGTACAGCGTAATGCGATCGAAGGAAAATTTGGAGAAGGCAAGCGCAAATTGGGCCTAGGTCGCATTCGGGCGCGTGGCGCCGAAACCAGTTTGACCGTCATCGCCCTTCAGTTTCTGGTCATGAATCTGGAGCGGCGACTGCGTGTTCTCTTTTTGCATTTTTTCAGACTGCTTGGGTTTAGAGACTTGCGTTGGGTGTAGATGGAACGAATCTTGTTCAGCAAGCCCTATTTAATTCTGTAGCGACTACTTAAACGAAATAAGAGAATAAGCCTCCCTAATCCTTCTTTCGCTTTAGAGAGGCACAATTAAACAAGCTTTTTCGAACATCATGGGAGGATATTTAGTTACAATCCGAATGTGGATTAAGACTGTACATCTAACTTTGATATCGACTAAAGCTCTCTCTAAAATAATTCATAGGGTCGGGTTCACTACTGAAATTTAAGAAAACATGAATCCTACGTTTTAAAGCATACCAAGTATTTGATTGGTCGACCTTCACGGTGGGGTATTGTTCATAAAATCCAATAGTTGAAATAATATAGACCTTAGTGTAACAAGCTTGCTTGTTGCTGTATCGACAAGGTAATTCCATTGGATAGCCATCTAAATAATTCAACATTCCGATAGCCTTGGTTGTCCGTGAAATCCATCGAATAGAATAACATCCTCCCCTTTATAATTGTCAAATGGATGCAGATAGTCTGTTATACGGTAAACGTTCGAATAGCCGTATTTCTCCATGACGTGTCTTGTCTTACCTACGCCAGTCCGCATAACCGCATGAGGTTGTGGTTTTTGCTGTGTTCGATTTAAAAATGTAGAATCCTTAGCTATAAGTTTGCAAAGCAAGGCACCTCACTCAAAGAGTGTCAAATGTACGTATGCTGAAGAAGGGCCTAGAGGTCCTTCTTTTTTTGTTTTCGGCTCTTTTTTCTGACATTTGTCATAACCGGCTTGTGACAACCCACACTAATTGGTTCCCGCGCTTTTTCAATATAATGAGGACATCAAGGAACGAAAGAAGAAATTAGCGGAGGTTAGAACAAAATGACAAAGGCGATTGAATGTATAAATCTAGTGAAAAAATTCGGCGATTACTGCGCCGTTGATCATATGAATCTATCATTTGAGAAAGGCAAGATATCAGCATTGCTCGGACCGAATGGGGCAGGCAAGACAACAACCATATCCATGATCCTCGGAATGGTCAAGCCAACATCAGGAGAGGTCAGGGTCTTGGGGATGCCGTCTGGAACAAAAGAATTACGCCAACGCGTTGGAGCGCTTTTGCAGGATGTTAAAGCGGCAGATGGACTTACGGTCAAAGAAGTGCTTCAATTGTTCCGCAGTTATTATCGTAATCCGATGTCGCTCGAGCGATTGTTAGACATTTCGGGTCTCCACGCGGATCAGAAACGGCGCGCATCTACGCTGTCCGGAGGACAACGCCGCAGATTAGCTTTCGCCCAGAGTTTGGCGGGAAATCCGGAACTTCTCCTGCTGGATGAACCAACGGTCGGAATGGATATCGAGGCTCGGGGCCGCTTTTGGGACACCATCCAAGCGCTGGCAAGTGACGGACGTACGGTGCTTTTGACTACGCATCATTTAGAGGAAGCTGATGCTGTCGCCGATCACATCGCGGTCATTGCCAGAGGACAGGTTATTGCGGAAGGGACTCCAGAATGTTTAAAGGCTCAAACCGCGCTTAGAACCGTTTCGTTTCGGGCGGCGAACCCGCCAGCCCAGCAGGAATGGCTCACATTACCTGGTGTAGAAAAGGCAGAATGCAACGGCGAGCAAATTCGTCTGTATGCCCGAGAGACCGATGCATTGTTATTTACCCTGATGCAGTCTGAATGGGGAGTTTCAGATATTGACATACAATCCGCCAGCTTAGAAGATACGTTCCTAAGTCTTACCGGTACACATAAACCAACGGTGATACGATAAAAAACATTTTTAGGAGGAAAACAGCTATGTTACATATGTTCGTTGCCCAGACCAAAGCAGAAAGTATTCGAATTGTCCGCAGTCCATTTTTCTTACTCTTCTCCATTGCGATGCCGCTTGCTTTCTACTTCTTATTTGCGAGTATGAATGGGGTAGATCAATCGATTCAATCGACAACTTGGGGCGTCTTTTCATTGATGTCGATGACGGCATTCAGTTTGATTGGTACGGCCGTATCCCAATTCGGTATCCGTCTATCGTTCGAGCATCAAGACGGGTGGGTGCGTCTGGTGAAGCTGACTCCGCTATCTCCCGCAGTCTGGATCGCCAGCAAAATTGTATCGCAAATGGCTGTTCACTTGATCGTCATTGTTGTTATCTTTTTATCTGCCGGCCTCGTTCATGATATACAATTGACAGCCGGGCAATGGATTGCATGCGGATTATGGTTATGGATTGGAAGCATATCTTTTCTGGCGCTTGGTGCCTTGTTAGGAACGCTTAAAAACGCGAATACCTCGGTTGCCATCGGAAATGTGTTACAGATGGGGCTTGCCATTGTGGGGGGGCTTTGGATGCCGCTGAGCACTTTGCCAAGTTGGATGGGCTCGGTCGGGGAATGGCTTCCATCTCACCGTTATGCCAATGGGGCTTGGAATATGATCGCCGGAAAAAATCCAGCAAGTATCGATTTCATAATTTTGACAGGATGCGGTCTCTTCTTTATGCTAGTATCAATCTATATCTATAATCGACGGGATGCGGTCTAATTGAATAGAGAAAAGTGGCGCCTCTTTCCAAAATCGGAAGGAGTCGCTCCTTATATTTTGTTAACAAATGTAATGATACCCATGTACTTTTTGCTTTATGAGCCATCAAGTCTACAGTGGTTTGGCTTTGTTCTGTTAGGCCTATTCGTTCTATCGTTTCGACAATCTTACTTTTATGCAAAGTGGGCCATGCCAATATTGATCGTTCAGGTGGGTATATTTTTAATTTTAGCAGCTGTATTTCACCCTATGTATACGTTTATGGGTTTTATGATCGCTGCTCCGCTGAGCAAACAAAAGCTGCCGATATTACTCTCTATAACGGTCGTTTTTACGGTAGCTATGGGATTTATCGCCGTTCCTTACTTGGACCGGATGGGCAGCCTAGTATGGATAGGGCTGGTGCCTATGTTTGGCATCTGTATTCTGCCGTATATTATTCGAACTTCGACCAGGTTTCAACAGAAGTCTGCGCGGCTGCGGGCAGAAACGGCAGAACGAATGGCACAGCAGGAGGAGCGCCAGCGGATCGCACGTGAACTCCATGATACATTGGGACATACGCTGTCATTAATCGCACTAAAAGGGGAGGTCGTTGAGAAATTGGTCCATCGTAATCCCGAGAGAGCGATCGAAGAGGCTCGTGAAATACGGGAAACGGCACGCGCGGCCTTAAAACAAATGCGAGAATTGGTTACGGAGATGAAAGTTACATATCTCGCTGATGAATATAAGCATGCGGTATCGTTATGTTCCGCTGCGGGCATACCGCTAATATTTCAATATCAATCGATTTCAGATCCCAGACCTTCGAATGTAGGAACGGAAGATGCTTTAGCGAACAATCCGCTTCCGTTGACACCCTTGCAGGAGACGATTTTGGCGATGTGTTTCCGCGAGACGATTACGAATGTGGTTCGGCATAGCCGGGCAACAAAATGCATCGTTCATCTAGACATTCAGGAAGGGGAAGTTCGTGTATCTGTACGTGATGACGGTATTGGGGCAGATCCGGAGCAACTTAATACGAGCAGTAATGGCCTCGCCGGATTGCGGCAGCGGTTGGTTATGATCGACGGGCGTATGTCGCTGTCCTCATCTTCAGGCAAGGGGACGGAGGTCACCTTACATATACCTAGGGTAATACGAAATGAAAAGGTAGGTAGCGCTTAGATGATTCGTATTGTTTTGGCAGAAGATCAAAAGTTATTAAGGGGAGCGCTGGCGACGTTACTCTCGCTAGAAGATGATATCGAAGTCGTCGGTCAAGCCGAAAATGGGGAAGAAGTGATGTCCATGATTCAGCAGTATGAACCCGATGTAGCTGTTCTGGATATTGAGATGCCGCTGAAAACGGGGTTAGATATTGCGGAATGGGTTCAAAAAAACAAATCCGCGTGTCGTGTCATCATCTTGACGACATTCGCGCGTCCCGGATATTTCCAGCGGGCGATGCAGGCAGGAGTTTATGGATATCTTCTTAAAGATACGGGCAGCGATGAACTGGCTGATGCGATTCGTCGGGTCTATGACGGGAAACGTGTCATCAATGCAGAATTGTCGCTCGCGGTATGGGATGATCCATGTCCATTATCACCCAGGGAGCGGGAAGTCATGAAGTTGGCTGCTCAAGGCTTAGTTCTTCAAGATATTGGAGCACAGCTGTTTCTATCCTATGGAACGGTGCGGAACTATATGTCAGAGGCGATGGGGAAGCTCGGGGCAAATACACGGATCGAGGCAATAGACATCGCACGCAGTAAGGGATGGTTGGATTAGGGAGAATTAGGGAGAACTCTGAGAAATTCTGAAAAAGCGGGTCAATTTTAATAGGATTTTACTGAGTCCATATGAACTTCTCTTTTTCCGATGTGATCGTATTCGCAGGGTTTATCGTTGCGTTACTGACCTATATCGACCGAAATAAGAAGTAACCCACTCTTTAAGGTTGGCAAACCGGGGGTTACTTCTCTGGACTAGCATTACCCTGGAGGGAATCCCCACTCAAGAGGTTGTGCTGAGGACGGACTGCCATCCGTCCTTATTTCTACTTTTATCCTATCATACCCGGTTTTAGTCCTCAAGGATCAGCATTAATGAAGGTCCCCCGTATAGTCCAGTGAATAAGTTCATCTGAGCCAGGCCGATTCCTAGTCTTAAGTCTAGGTTCAGACCCCCCCTAAGACGGTTATGTCAGCCCAACAAGGCGGTTATAATGAATTTAAATAACTCGCTGATACGTGATATAGGAAGCCAAAAGGGGTGTTTGAATTTGAACGCAGAAGTGACGAACACGGCACGGGCAGGTAAGGTGAAATGGGTCCTTTTTAATCCAAAAACCTACGCAACGATCCTCTATTTATTGCTATCCCTTCCGTTAGGGATTATTTATTTTGCAGTAGCGATAACAGGACTAGCATTATCGATCGGATTAACTCCCATATTTATCGGAATACCGCTGTTCTTTGGCGTAGCAAAGCTGTTGAACGGGATTGTGCTTTTTGAACAAAGCATGATTAGACAAATTTTAGGTTTGCCTGCTCCTTCCGTTTCGTATTCCTACCATCAACAGCCTGAAACTGGGCAGAACTGGTTTATGCGAATGGTGCGAGGTTTCGAGGGTGGACTATTCATTCGAAATCTGCTGCTCGTATTCTTAAGACTTGTTACTGGCATCGTATTCTTTGTTATTATGGTTACCGTGATTTCGCTGGGACTCGGATTGATTGCTCTTCCGGTCGTGCATATCATACTGATGAATGAAATCCAGCTTGATATTCTAGAGAATAGCTTGTTTAGTTATTTTCATATCGATTGGACTTATAATCAGCAATATCTGCTGTACGTGGGCGTTGGCCTTGTCCTGTTCTGGGTCGCGCTGCGCGTCGTGAATGGGCTCATGCAAATTCAGCGCAGAATCATGTATGTGGATGAGCCATATCAGCAGCCGTCAGTGCCGCCAATGGAAGAACAAATACATGCGTCCGTTCAGTCGCGATATTATGAGTACCAAGAGGATCACCCCTCTCAAGGGATGATGCAGCCAGCCCATAGAGAGCTTTAGAAGCTCTCTTTTTTTTATGACCACTACTTGGCGAACCGTGGATTTACCAAGCCGCTGTTTTTCGCCTTTAAGCATCACACAGGAAAGTTTATGCGGTGTCGTACTTCAGAATGAGGCGAAGGCAATAAAATCGAAACAAATTCAAAACAAACTTGTAAATCAACTCCAGGTGTGTTATAGTTGATTTATTAGAATTTGAACCTGAGATCACATATTGTAGAGGGTTAGATTTTGATTATGTAGCCTTGTACAATATGTGATTTTTTTTTTAAATTCAAAGATCATGTAAAAATAAAATGATGGAGGTAATTGACCATGACACAAGGAACAGTAAAATGGTTTAATGCAGACAAAGGATTTGGTTTTATCGAGGTTGAAGGCGGAGACGACGTATTTGTGCACTTCAGTGCCATCGTTGGCGACGGCTTCAAATCTTTGGACGAAGGTCAAAGAGTCGAATTTAATGTCGTTCAAGGCAATCGCGGCCCGCAGGCTGAGAATGTCGTTAAACTGTAAAACTGTAGTTTGGAAGGTCCCGCACTTCGTGTCGGGGCCTTTTTTTCGCTCATGATTCCAGAAGAGAAAGAGGGATGCTGCTTGTA
Organism: Paenibacillus sp. FSL M7-1455; assembly: GCF_038004655.1. Taxonomy (NCBI): domain Bacteria; kingdom Bacillati; phylum Bacillota; class Bacilli; order Caryophanales; family Paenibacillaceae; genus Paenibacillus; species Paenibacillus sp. FSL M7-1455. The sequence continues at coordinate 204,874 of NZ_JBBORO010000001.1, forward strand.
CGATTCACGGAAAAGACTGATGATGGAACTACTTCCAGAGGAAATGACAACGATATGGTCATGCACGAATGAAAAGTGCAACGGATGGATGAGGGATAACTTTGTTTTTTTGATTCAACCGATTTGTGTCCAATGCCATTCCTTCATGGAGAAAAGCGAGAAAATGCTGCCTGTTTTAGAAAATACAAGTCCTAATCAGACGAAGCACTGAATCAAGCGAGGGCCGGTGACACCACAATGGTCGTCAAAAACTATATAAAAGGGCAGTCAGGAGGTATCTTGGCTGACCTTTTATTTTTTTAGGTTCGCATCTAAAGGAGTCATAGGTTATGAAATCTGACCGTATAAAATTCCCGTCGGGATTTTGGGCGGGACTACAACAATTAGGAATTGCCCCGCATGAAGTAGCGAGCAAAGCGCAACTGCCGCTCAGCATGATGACAGAATCGGCTGCCGTCACCGCGGCCCAATATTTTAAAATCTGGCAAGCTTACGCCGATCTCGTTGGTGACATTGCCGTTGGAATCATCAAACTTGCAACCGTGTTTGAAACGGCACAGTACCCGCCGCCCGTCTTGGCGACCTATCATGCGCATGATTATCGCGACGCTCTTTACCGAATGGCCAGGTACAAACAACTGTGCCCTCCGGAAAGCTTGCGTATAACCGAAGAGGGCGAGGTCTGTACGATCGAATTGGAATGGATGCACGGAGAGCAACCCGGACCGCCCGTGCTGGTTGGAGCTACGCTGGCCCTTCTTCTGGAGCTTGGTCGACGGGGCACCGGTTTGCCTTTGACTGCACGGTCCATAGAATTTTCTCACCCGATGGGGGATGTAACGGCCCTTGAGTCATACTTCGGGTGCTCGGTCCGAGCGGGAACAACCGCTAACCGATTGACGCTGCATCGAAGAGACCTGGATCGCCCCTTTATTTCGCATAATAAAGAGTTGCTGGAGATCTTGACTCCTGTATTGGACCAATCATTGGAGGAAGATCGCAACCGTTCAATCGCTGAGATCGTCAGACGGATCCTGAAGCGCAGTTTAATCGGAGGGGGCCTGGACATTCGGGCTGTGGCGAACGAGCTTTGCATGAGCGAGCGTACCTTGCAGCGCCGTCTTACTGACGAAGGTACAACTTTCAAGCGGTTGCTGACACAGGTTCGGCATGAACAGGCTCGGGAATACTTGGCAGAACCCAAGCTTAATATCAAAGAAGTGGCTTATTTAATTGGATATGAAGACCAGAACTCGTTTTACCGCGCCTTTCGCCTTTGGGAAGGCGATACTCCTTCCAATTGGCGTTCCGAATATTTAAGGGCAAATCCAACGTCATAAAATCCCGGCCTAACTCGCTCCTAACATGGCTGGCATTTTCCGGGCTTCATTATATTTGGCGGGTTAAACAAGAAATTCGGCGTTTCACGCTAGTTACCAGGCGGTCCAGACAAAGTAACATAATCCCTATCCGGAGCACAAGGATGTTCCAAGAATAATTGCTAATCAGCTTGCTGCGAATGACAACAAAGGAGACATCTAAGTTATGGATATGGGATTAAAGAACAAGACGGCTTTGGTAACCGGATCGACGAAAGGTATAGGGAAAGCCATTGCCATTGAACTTGCCAGAGAAGGCGTCAATGTTCTCGTTAACGGACGGAAGCATGAAGAGGTAGAACGAACCGTAAATGAATTGAAGTCGGAGTTCCCGGCTACTTCTCCTCAGAATGCAACGGCGGATCTTGTGGATCTGCAGCAAAGAGAAGCGTTGCTCGAGAAATATCCCCACGTCGATATTCTGGTGAACAATATGGGGGTTTATGAAATCATGCAATATGAGGACGTTGACGATGAAATATGGGAAAAATACTTCCGAACGAATGTCCTTGCCGCGAACGGATTATCTAAATTTTATTTGCCTAAAATGTTGAATCACAATGACGGGCGAATCATCTTTATTGCAAGTGAAGAAGCGGTTATGCCATCAGGGCAAATGCCTCAGTATGGTATGACCAAATCCATGTTATTATCGCTGTCCAAAAGCTTATCTAAACTAACGGCAGGAACGGAAGTCACCTCCAATACGATTATGCCTGGACCAACGCTTTCTGAAAACGTATATCAGATCATTGAGAGTATGTTTCCTGATGATATGTCATTTTCGGAAAAAGAGAAAAAATTTATGGCTGCAAACCTGCCCCAATCCGAAATTCAGCGTTTTATCAAGCCTTTTGAAATAGGCAGGCTCGTTGCATTTGTCTGCAGTCCCTATGCATCCGCATTCAAAGGTTCTCCGATCCGTATGGACGGGGGCATGGTGCCTACGATTTTTTAACATCATATGCAGTCTTTAAGAAAGGCCGCTTTCCGAATCAATCGGAGGGCAGTCTTTTTTCTATTAGATCCGGACAGTGTACTTAAGCCACTATCTTTTGAAACGTCCTATAGAGAGCGATATGCCTGTTACAAGCGAACCTATTCATTCAGATACAATTTGAGTCAAAGAACGGCGCTTGACCAAGCTTTAAAAAGCGCCATCAGTATTGTCGAGGGCCCTCCTGGGACAGGTAGGACCCAGACGATCTTAAACATTCTGGCGGATCTGGCGATTATGGAACGGACCTGAGGTTCTCAGTCCGAAAGCACCGATGACGCGTGCAGAGGTGACGGCGCTGATCGCAAGAATGCTGAAGGCGACCGACCTGATCGATAAATAATTCAATATCCGCGGGACAACCATTGTCGACCGATTTCCAGGTCGATGGTGGTTGTCTTTTTTTGTCCATGAACCTTGCAAAACCTAACGTTTGTTGACTACTTTATCATGTTTGTTATCTGGATGAAAGCGCTCTATTTCTTATAAAATTGACTTACAACAAAGCAATATAGGATGACGGAAGAGGTGACAGACATGAGCACTAAGACGAAAGGTAAGCGCTTACGAACGCGATGGCGCAAGCAAGATGCCGAGCTGACGCTTTTGGCGCTGCCGACGACCATATGGTACATTCTTTTCTGCTTCTTACCCATGTTCGGCATCATCATCGCCTTTAAGAACTTTAGAATAAGCGGCGGATTTCTAAGCAACGTCATTAACAGTCCATGGGCAGGGTTCAAGAACTTCGAATTTTTGTTCAAATCCAACGATGCCTGGATCATTATTCGAAATACGCTGGGATACAACATCGTTTTTATCGTCCTTGGCATTGTCATCCCCGTTGCTTTAGCCCTGATGGTCGGCATGCTGCACAATCGGAGGGCGGGCAAAGTGTATCAAACCATGATGTTTTTGCCCTATTTTCTGTCATGGGTCGTCGTTTCGGCGGTAGGCTGGGCATTTTTGAGCTTTGACAAAGGGATTGTCAATCAAATGCTGGTTAGTATGGGCGGCGAGCCGATCAACTGGTATATGGAGTCGAAATACTGGCCTTACCTTTTGATCTTCATGCATGTTTGGAAAAGCGTAGGTTACGGCATGGTCGTTTACTTGGCGACAATCACCGGCATTGATAAAACCTACTATGAGGCGGCCGTCATTGATGGCGCTTCCATCTGGCAGCAGACGCGATTCATTACCCTACCGTTGATGAAACTGGTGATCGTCATGATGTTTATCTTGGCCGTGGGCCGCATCTTCTACACGGATTTCGGATTGTTCTTCCAGGTACCGCGGGATTCGAATTCCTTGTTTAACGTGACCACCACCATTGATGTATTGGTTTATAAGCAACTCAAAACGGCCACTGTCGGCATGGCTTCCGCGGCCGCATTCGTGCAATCCGTGCTGGGTTGTATCACGATTCTAACGGCAAACTGGATCGTTCGCAGAATAGATCCGGATAGCGCGATGATGTAGGGGGTGCGTTTTATGGCAGCAAGAACGGTTTATGAAAGCGGGTTGGATAAATTCAACCGCCCGAGCAAAGGCGTCAACATCGTGTTCAATCTCATCTTTATTTTGCTCGCGTTAGTGTGCGTGGTGCCGATGCTGGTTGTGCTTTCCATATCCTTATCCAGCGAGGATTCCATCCGTCAGACGGGATATCACATCATTCCAACCGCGTTTTCCGGCGATGCCTACAGTTATATAGCACAGCAAGGGACGATGATTCTGCGTGCGCTCGGCATATCGGTATTGGTCACGATTGTGGGCACGGTACTGGGCGTGCTGCTGACCGCCTCCATGGGCTACGTCATCTCCCGGCCGAATTATAAGCTCAAGGGGCTGCTGACCTGGATCGTATTTATTCCGATGATCTTCAATGGCGGTTTGGTTTCCAGCTATTACATCAACGCCAATTTGCTTGGACTTAAGGATACGGTTTGGGCGCTGATTTTACCGCTGGCGGTTTCGTCCTTCAACGTCATTATTTGCAAAACGTTCTTTAAGAGCACGATTCCGGACGGCCTGATCGAATCCGCGGAAATCGACGGCGCGGGCCAGCTGCGTATTTTCTTCTCGATCGTTCTGCCGATTTCCTTGCCGGTTATTGCGACCATCGGACTGTTCCTGTGCTTTGCTTACTGGAATGACTGGTTCCAATCGATGCTGTACATCAACAACCAGGATCTGTATTCCTTGCAGGCGCTGCTGAACAACTTGATGAGCAACGTGGATGCTCTCGCGAAAAATGCCGCCAGTATGGGCGTCAGCTACGCGGTGCTTGCGGCAACGATGCCGAAAGAATCCGCGCGGATGGCGGTGGCGATCATTATCGTGCTCCCTGTAGCTTTTGCTTACCCGTTCTTCCAGCGGTACTTCATTTCCGGCCTGACGATCGGCGCCGTCAAGGGATAAGACGTCGCCCGAAGGCTAAGCATTGGGGAAAAGGTTCCGCTAAAAGCGGTCTGTCTACTTAGAGAATCCGTCGAAAGACGTTTTCTTTTATACATCGCCGTTCTGATCATCACCAACTTGTATACAAAAATTTCAAAACGGCGCAAGAACAACATTTATAAGGGGGAAATACTTATGAAAAAGCCTTTGAAGCTCCTTTCTACTGCTTGCGTTCTGACGCTTCTGATGTCAGCGCTTGCAGCTTGCGGCTCGAAGTCGGATACATCCGCTTCCGATCCGAAGGCTTCCGATGCTTCCAAAACTTCTTCATCTTCCACTGATGTGCCTACTTTGGTATGGTGGACGATCGGCGGCCAGGTTCCGATCAACTTTGACAAGGCTGTCGCAGCGATGAATGAATACACAGCCGAGAAAATCGGCGTCAAAGTGGATATCAAAGTGGCCAGCTGGGGCGAATGGGATACGAAGATCAACACGATCGTAAATACGGGCGAACCTTTCGATATCATGTTCACGAACGGTTCCAAGTACAATCAGCAAGTTGCCATGGGCGCCTTTGCCGATCTCACGGATCTCGTGCAAAGCGAAACGCCGGATCTGTATAAGCTTATTCCCGAGAAGGTATGGGATGGCTCGAAAGTCGGCGGCAAAATTTACTCCGTACCTACGTACAAGGACTCGTCCCTAACCCAGTATTGGGTATTCGATCATAAGTATGTTGAGAAATACGGCATTGACGTGCCAAACATGAAAACGCTGAAGGATCTCGATAAACCTTTCCATGACATGAAAGCAGGAGAAGGAAAAAGCTTCTATCCGCTTCCGATGACGCAAAGCGAAGGCTTGAACGGATTCTTTAACGAATACGACGATATGGCCCTTGGACTCGCTCCGATCGGCGTAAAGGCGGATGATGCTTCGCGTAAGGTCGTATCTGTTCTGGAGCAGCCGGACGTGATGGAGAATTTGAAAATGCTGCATCAATGGTATCAAGACGGCATTATCAATCCGGACGCGCCAACCAAGCCTGAACCGGATAAAGGCAAACCGTTCATGAGCGCTCAAGGGTTCCCTGGCGCGGAAGTGGGCTGGCAAGTCAACAATGGCGTTGAAAAGTACGATATGGTGCAGAATTACGGACCGATCTACACGACGACGACGATCCAAGGTTCTTTGAATGCAATTTCCGCCAACTCGAAATATAAAAAAGAAGCTCTGAAATACCTGGAACTGGTCAATACCGATCCGAAGCTGCGCAACATGCTCGCTTTTGGTGAAGAGGGTGTGGATTACAAGAAAGTGGATGGCGAGAAGGTTGTTGAGCGCACGACAGATACATGGCCGCTCGCTGCCTACACGCAAGGCACATTCTTTGACATGGCAACACAGAAGGATGCCCCTGCAGATCAATGGGAACAGGTTAAAAAGCTGAATGAGCAAGCGTTTGCGTCTTCGCTGCTGGGCTTCTCCATGGATATTTCCAATCTCTCTACAGAGGTGGCGAATACCAAGGCGGTGTGGGACAAATACCGTTATGAATTGCTCACGGGCGCATCCGATCCGGAGAAAATGGTGCCGAAGATCGTGTCCGAACTCAAAGCGGCAGGCATGGATACCCTCATGAAAGCCGCCCAAGAGCAGATTGATGCTTTCTTTAAGTGAGTCATAAAAGCCAACGCCCGACTTGGAAGCCCGAACGGAAGGATCACTTGCCCGTTCGGGCTTCCTTATTTGCCAGAATCCCAATGTCGAAACGGATCGAATTTTGCATCCTCCTGATCCAGGAAAACAGGATATAATGAAATTGCTTTCGTGAAATGGAGTGTTCACCGTTCAGGATTTTGCAAAATCCTCCGTTAAAACCTGATGCAAAGGAGGCGTCGCATGGGTTCTTTTCTGCAGATTAAGATATACCGCGGCAAATTCATTGCGTATACGGTATTTGTGGTGACTTTAGGGTTGGCGCTTGGCATTCTGACTTGTGCGATACTGCTGTATCAATGGATCGAAAACGCCCGAACCGAGGCTGTCAGCGCCTTTGCCCGCATCGAAAACGAGCTTCAGTATGATGCGGACCGCATCGAGGCATACATGCAGCGAATATACTCCAACAATCGGCTGATGACCGATGCCAGATACTTTTTGGGCAACAGCGCGGAGGGGTATCTGACGAACAGGCTGAAAAACAGCCACTTTAACGAACCGCTCGTCTCCTTTCCCGACGACATGAAAGCTTTTTTGTACAGCTCCGGGCAGGGAGACATTACGCAAATCAGCCTCCATACCGCGTCGCGGGGCAATGCGGTTCGCTTTGACAGCAGCGGCAATGACAGCTTTGCGTTCCGCCTGCCGAACACGGATGAAACCTTTCGCGAGACGATCCAAAAGGGATTCGTATACCGCAAAAAGTTATCCGACCCGAACCAGATTTCCCGCCAGATCGGGGAGTTCCGTTTCTTGATCAGCAGCGAGCAGCTGTTCAAAAAAATAAACAGCTACAAATTGGACACGGCTGCAGCCGTAAGCGCTTCCGGCGAGGTGTACATGATCTTAGGCGGGAACCGCCATGCCGGGGAACGGGTCCTTCGAGCGGCGGAAGATGGACGAAACAGCGGCTATCTTTCATTAGGCGGGTTGAATAGCACGTATTTTATGACCTTTTCTTCCACCAAATTTGATTTCCGCTTCGTCGTTCTTGTCGACCTGCCGATGCTTATGCGTCAAAATACCGGCATTATTGCGGCGGTGTTATTCATCATATTGCTGGCGATGATCAGCGTATTGCTTATTATTGTTTACAATCTGCGTGACGACGCGCGATTCCTTCAGCGCATCATCTATTCCATCAAACGCGTGAAAACCGCGGACTTTACGTCGAATTCTCCGGCCCGTTACAGGCGGAACGAATACGGCATGATTGCCCGGGAACTGGATGACATGGTTCTTCAGCTTGATAAACATATCCGCACCGAATATTTGCTGAAACTCAAACAGCAGGAGACCGAAATGAAGGCGCTTCAACATCAGATTAATCCCCACTTCCTGTACAACACGTTAGAGGCCATTCGCTCTACCGCTTTGGTGAACCGCGACGTCGACACCGCCGATGCCATCGCGACCTTAGGCGCTTTATACCGGGATATCGTGAAGAAAGAAAATATTATAGCCATCGGCAGCGAGCTGGAGCTTTTGCAAAAGTATTTGAAAATCATGGAGTTGAAGTACCCGGGGCGGTTTTATTATCAGCTGAATGTGGATGAGGCGCTATGGAACGTGTCTACCGTGAAATTTTGGATGCAGCCTCTGGAGGAGAATTTTTTCGTTCATGGCTTCGATCCGGGCAACGAATTTAATTTGCTGGTCGTCAACGGCTGGGAAACGGATCGGCGCTTCGTGCTCGAATTTGTCGACAACGGAAAAGGAATCTCCAGGGAACGTTTGGACGAAGTAAAGCGGAATCTTTCTAGCCGTGATGATGCTCCTGTCAAGAGCATTGGCCTGCGCAACGTGTATACCCGGCTGCATTTTTTCTATGGAGAGGGCTTTTCCATGGAGGTCGATAACAACGAGGAGGCAGGTGTCAAGATTACCGTAACGATCGCAAAGGAGTGATCAGGCATGTACAAACTTCTTATCGTGGATGATGAACCGCAGATTCTGGAGGGCATGAAGCGGAGTCTGGATTGGGCAAGCTACGGTTTTCACCGGATCGAGACGAGCGAAACCGGAGAGGGCGCATTGTCCAAGGCGGTAGAGCTGCTGCCGGATATCGCCATTTTTGATGTGTGCATAGGGACGGAGCGCGGCTATGAAATCATCGGCAAGCTTAAAGAGATGCGCCTTCCCACCCAATATATTATTATGAGCGGCTATAGCGAATTCGAATACGCCCGGGAGGCGATCCGCTGCGGGGTGAAGGATTATTTGCTCAAGCCCGTCGAACGTTCCAAGCTGCAGCAGGTGATCGAAAAAATCATCGTGGAAGATTTGCACGGCACCCTGGACGGCGCAAGCGGCGAAGATCCGAACACCGATCCGATTTTGGGAATTCCGTACGATCAATTATCGAAGCTGACCAACCGCATCTTGATGATGGTGAAGGCCGAATATGCCCAGAACATCACGCTGAAATCGGTGGCGGAGCGTTTTCGGATGAACAGTACGTATCTTGGACAGCTGTTTTTGAAGGAAGCGCATATGAAGTTTTCGGAATATTTGATGGCCTATCGAATGCTTCACGCGCGGGAACTCATTTTAACGACCAGCGAGAAAATTTCCAGCATCGCGCTTTCCGTGGGATATCCGAATCTGAATTATTTTTACACCCATTTTCAAAGCTATTTCGGCAAGTCGCCTTCGGAAATGAGAAAAAAGAGCCTGGTTTAACGCGGCAAGGGAGGCCTTTGTATGCAGCAACCCACTTTTTGGGGTCGTATCATCCTATATGTTGCCTTAACCGTCATGTTGGCGCTGGCGGGGACGGGGTGTTCCTCTTCTTCGAGCGAAGATGAGGGGAAGCCCGGCGGCGCCATGGTGAATCTCATCTACTACACGATCGGCGAGCCGGATAAGGATTTGAAGCTGGTGAACGACAAAATCAATGAGATCCTGGCCAAAAAGATCGGCGTTTACATCACCTACGTCAAGGTAGGCTGGCAAGAGTATGAAGACCGGTTGAACACGATGATCTCGGCGGGAACCCCTTTTGATGTCGCTTTTGCCCAGGACTTCACGGGTTATGCCAAACGTGGCGCATGGCTGCGGCTGGATGACTATCTCTCTACCGTAGGCAAGGAAATGTACAAGGTCATCGATCCCGTTTTTTGGCAGGGGGTGCGTATGGACGACGGCGGCATTTACGGCATCCCTACCAATAAAGAACTCGCGGTGCGCCAACAGTGGACGTATCCGGATGAACTGGTGAAGAAGTACGATATCGATATTACAAAATACAACACGCTGGAATCGCTTGAACCTTTGCTGCGGATGATCAAACAAAAGGAGCCGGATTATTTGCCCATGGAGCTGGACAAGGACTCGCAGAACTTCTTTGCCTTGGACGGCTACGAATACGTCATAGACAAGAAGCTGCCTTTGATGGTGAAGTCCTTAGATCCAAACGCCCCCGTGGTGAATATATTCGAAACGAAAGAAGCACGGCAAGTGCTGAATACGCTGCGGCGTTATTATAAGGCCGGCTACATCAACGAAGACGCTGCTTTACGGGAGAATCAAAAGCTGAAGAGAGGTTCGAAGTTGTTCTGGAAAGCCTCCGACGGCGGCCCTCTTGCGGTAAACAGCTGGAGCAAGGACCGCGGCTACAAAGTGGTGGCGAACGCCGTAACGCCGGAGCTTGTCACGACGGAATCTTTGCGGGGCGGCATTATGGCGGTCAGCGCAGAAACCAAGCACCCCGTAGAGTCCATTAAATTTTTGAATTTGCTCAATACGGACCCCGAAGTCCGCAATTTGTTCAATTATGGGATAGAGGGCGTGCATTACAGCTTGGACGAGAATGGCCAAGTCGTGCCTATTCCTCCGAAGGACGCCAGCGGGAATCCCATCCCGGATGAAACGCCCGGTTACACGGGGGTCACGTATACTCAGGGCAACTGGTTCATTTTGAAGACGATGGGCGGCGAGTTTCCGGACCCTCTGAATAAATGGGATCAGTTCCGTTCTTCCAACGCAAGAGTCGTTAAATCCAGCATGCTGGGTTTTACGCCCGATCTATCCATGATGCCGATCCAGATGCAGAACATCGAGATGGTATGGCAAAAATATTACCCGAGCCTGATGACAGGCAGCGTGGATATCGATACCGAACTGCCGAAGTTCAACCAAGAGCTGAAGCAGGCCGGTCTGAACGAGGTTCGTGCCGAAGTGCAAAAGCAGCTCGACGCTTGGCGTATGGCGCACAAGCAGCGGCTCTGACCATCCGACCGGATCCATGAAATTTGGTACAGTCCTACGCACTTCCATTCGTAACCCAAACGGGTGCTAAACCGTCTCTTAGATGAAGACTTTCCATTAGGAGCTTATCAATCAGGGCAGTTCATTTTTAGTCATGAGGATGCGGGGAGTCATTTCATCTAAAAATAGGAAAAAGAGGTGCGATGGTGGTGCTCAAACGTTTGGTTCTATCCATGCTGTTATCGTCCGTGTTATGGTCGGCTTGTTCTGCGTATGCATTGGCTGAGGGGGCCGTGCCTCGGGCGAATGTCGCTGGAATCTCCATTTATCCGTATGAAAAAGGAGTCGATGCCGAATTTTATATCCGCTATGGTGATTCGGGCCAAGAGTCCATCGGCAAAGATTTTGTAGGATTATTTATCAACGGCTCCATTATCAAAAATGCGAATGTGGTGACGGAAAATAACAGAACGCTGCTGCCGGTTCGAATTGTGGCCGAACATTTGGGGGCCCAATTCAAGTGGGATTCGAAAGCCCAAAAAGTCACGATTGCCGATGGCGGCCAAACGGTCGAATTATTCATGCACTCCACGCATGCCAAGGTAAACGGCAAAAAAGTCGAAATGACTGTCGCGCCAAAAATCATACACCGTAGCACCTACGTGCCTGCGAGATTTGTGGCCGAAGCTTTGCGCGCCAAAGTGGATTATTTTAATGGAAAAGACCTCTCGCAGCCGCATATGGTTCCCAGACTGCCGCATGTAATGATCAGCCGGTATCCAAGCGATGCCAAGATCCTTTCCAAAGAGGCTGCCATCGACAAAGCCAAAAAGGAATTGGTTACCGCGTATGAATCAAAATTCGGCCCATTGGTTCCGCTTGCCGCGAACGAGAAACCGGGTAGGGAAGATGACAAGGCCATTTTGAGGGATGTCATTACACTTTTGAAAGTCGAATCGGAGAACGACAGGTATTACGTCATCCCTGTGATGTATGATTTTTGGGTCGATAAGTATACGGGAGATGTGTATACCTTTTATAACGGATTGACGATGTCGATTAACAAATTTGATCCGTATGCCGAAAATGCGTTGTCTTTTCCGGGGTGATGGCGTATGAAGGCCCCTTCGCCAGCGGACCAAACTGGCGAACAGTCTGGCAACAAGCTGCCTAACACGGCAACGAACGTTTACAACCTAGGGTTCCTCGGAATAATCATTCTGTTCACAGGATTGATCATTTGGATAAAACGTAAGGTATAATCGTTATATCTGATATGAAGAAAACACTTTTCTGCGCGAAAGGTGTTTTCTTCTATATGAATGCAGTTCACGAAGGTTGTGTTTTTTTTTGTGCTTGCTCCATTTTGCCGAGCCTGTGTCTTTCATGAAAACAGGATAGAGGAGATGTTTACATGCAAACCCTGGAGCAGAAAAATGCGGCTCTCGTCAGCGAATTCATTGAATCCTTTTGGAATCGGAGCGACATGGAAAGCGTGGACCGGTTTTTGTCGGACGATTATCGTGAACTCAGCTACCAATCCAGGGAGGGATTGAAGCAGTTTGCGATGAAAATCCTTGGTGCTTTCCCGGATAAACGCTACATGGTGGAGGAAATGGTCGCCCAAGGCGACAAGGTTCTCGTTCGAATGGCCGTGAAAGGCACGCATGAGGGCATGTTTTTTGGCACAGCGCCGACAGGCCGTCAGATCGATGTGACGTTGTACCGTCAGTATCGCGTGTCGGATGGGCGGATTGCCGAACATCGCGGCTGGATCGATATGGTTACGATGTGGAGCCAGATCCGCGGCACCGCAGCCCAAGGATAATGCCACCCACGGATCAATGAAAAAGCCCTCACGCAGACAGGGAATACCGCTTCATCCGTCTGCTTGAGGGTGCTTCCTAACCTATTTCCATGTCAATTGAACAATGTGCCTACAGACGACATATTTAAAATACTCTCCCGCCGTCTATCTCCTCTGCTCCGAATCCGTCCCCGATTCATGGATCATCGCATGTTCTTCATGCCACCACAGTGCTTCTTCCGGTTCTTTCAGCAGCTCCTTGATTTCGTGCTTCTCCTCGACGGCCGGCGGGGAGCCGCGCAGCGATTTGCCCGAAGTGTCGGTAAACCAAAACGTGACGACGACCAGTCCGATGATCGATGTGGCGATCAAAAAATAAGCCGGAACGAGATTGTTTTGGGTCAAATTGATCAGCCAGGCCATCACAAGGGGGGTTGTGCCGCCGAACAGGGACGCCGAGATATTGTACGTGATCGCCAGCAGGCCGTACCGGACATCGGTAAAAAACAGCGCGGGCAGCACGGAAGGCATCGTCCCTTCGAAGCAGGTCAGGAATACCGCTAGGATCAGCAATCCGAGGAATACGAGCCCGAGCTTGCCGCTGCTGATCCACATGAAAGCCGGGAGGGACAGGACGAGCAGGCCGGCCAGGCCGATCTGCATGATCCTTTTGTTGCCGATCCGGTCGCTGAAATAACCCATGGCCAGCACGATCGGAATCATGATGAACATGACGATCAGGATCAGGAGCAGCCCTTCCGCTTCCCCGTAACCCAGTACGGCGGTCAGGTGTGACGGCATATAAGAAAGCACCATGTAATCGACGACGTTAAAGAAAAAGACGAGCACGGTACAAATCAGGATGACTTTCCAATGCCTCGAGAACAGTTCCCTGAGCGGCGTTTTCGGTTTATCCTCATCCTTGGCCTGCTCCATTGCTTCAAAAGCCGGCGTTTCCTCCAAATGGCCGCGGAGATACAGTCCGACCAAGCCGATCGGCGCCGCGATGAAAAACGGAATCCTCCAGCCCCAAGCAAGCATTTGCTCGGAACCGAGGAGATAGGTCAGCAGCGTGACCAAACCCGAGCCGGCAATATAACCGATCAAGGTGCCCACTTCCAGTCCGCTGGATAAAAAGCCTCTTTTTTTGTCGGGCGTCGATTCGGCGATAAAGGTCATTGCCCCCGAGTATTCCCCTCCGGTGGAGAATCCCTGTACCAGCCGTGCAAGCAAAAGCAGCACCGAAGCCGTCGTTCCGATGGAAGCATAACTCGGGATGAGGCCGATGCAAAGCGTCGAGATGGCCATCATCAAAAGCGTGATGGTAAGCACTTTTTTACGGCCCCAACGGTCGCCGAGACGCCCGAAAAACAATCCGCCGAAAGGTCTCACGATAAACGCGATGGAAAAAGTGGCGAACGTATAGACGAGCTGCACCGAACCGCTCATTTCCGGAAAAAACACTTTCCCGATGACGACCGCAAGATAAGAATAGATCCCGAAATCGAACCACTCCATCGCGTTCCCGAGAGCCGTGGCAATCACGGCCTTTTTCGCCATTTGTGCATCGACGATCGTAATGTCGTCTTTGTGCAGCTTGGGCCCCGAGCGTTTGCCGATCAGCGGCCATTTATGCTTTGGCTTATCATGACTGTTCATCGTTCCCGATCTCCTAACGAAAAATTGGTCATTTCGCTGTTAGTATTCGCTGGAAATGGGAGGATGATGCGCGAAAGCGGGATATGCCGAAGTTTTTTGGTTCATTGATGGCTTCACTTGCCGGACGGGAGACGGATGTTAAATGTATCGGCCAGAACCCTTTCGAAGTCTCCGGGCCTGATCGATTCTTTGGTTTTCAGTTCGTTTTGAACGACCGTCAACGAATGATCATGCAGCGTGACGCGCCCTTGCTCGGTCAGGATCATCGCCACCGGCACTTTGTTGAACCTGGACTCCTCGCCGTATTGGGTCATGATGAATACATCGTAAAAATCGGTCAGTTGTTTCGCTGCGGCCGGATCGAATTGATATAACGTATCCCATTCCGATCCTTCACGTCTCTCAAGGACAACCGTACCCTCCCGGTCACTACAGAGGCGAAGCCGGTAGGAGCCTCCGTCCGCATCATGCACCTCCTCGCCGGTCAGCGGCACCGGCTGTCTTGGAGTTCTTCCGCCGAATCCGACGTCGACCAAATAATTGGAGCCGTCGACCCGTACCATGTTGATGGCATGGGAGCCTGTCACAAACCATCCATCCTCCGTTTTGACGGTAGCGGCGGTCAGCGACACGCTGAAACCGAGCTCCCGGAGCAGCGAATGAAACAAGCCGTTTAACTCGTAACAGACGCCGCCCCTTTTGCGCGACACGATTTTGTCGAACTGCTTGTCGGCTTCCAGGGAAAGGGGGACCCCGCCGACGATATCCAAATTCTCGAACGGAATGCGCGTGACATGGCCGTGCTGAAGCCGCCGGAGAAAATCCAAGGATGCCTGGCGGGGACCGTCGATGCCCAATCGTTCCAAATATGCGTTTATATTCATAGAGTCAGCTCCTTTTATCGTTCCATTCATTGATACAACACCCGGCATCTCAAAAGTACGATAAATCAGGCGAACCCACCATGCCGTTTTAAAACAACTGTATCGGTACAGTTCAAAATTCAGGTATACTATGTACCACAGCATGCCCTATGCTGAAATGGAGGAATGGATCGTGAAAAAATATGCTGCCATTTTGGCGGATATCGAAGAGAAAATCGAGCTGGGGCAGTTTGCTCCGGGCCAAAAGCTCGCTTCCGTCCGTGCCGCGGCCGCGCATTACGGATGCAGCGTCAGCACGGTGACCCGCGCCTACGCCGAGCTTGAAAAACGCCACGTTATTTACGCCGCCCCGCAAAGCGGATTCTATGTCGTGGACAAACCGGCGAAAGAAGGGGACGGTCGGGACGACGGCGTCCTGGATTTGGCCTCGGCATTGCCGGATATCGACTTGTTCCCGTACCTGGATTTCCAGCATTGCCTGAACAAGGCGATTGATACATACAAACATGATCTGTTTACCTATGGCAGCCACCAAGGGATGGAGAGTCTTCGCCGTACGCTGGTGAACCATTTGGCCGATGATCAGGTGTTTGCCAAAGCCGAACAGATTTTTATTGCCTCCGGCGTCCAGCAGACGCTGGAAATGCTTGCGAGAATGCCGTTTCCGAACGGAAAAGAGGTTATTTTGGTGGAGCAGCCGAGTTATGACATCTATTTGCGTTTTCTTGAAACGGAAGGCCTGCCGGTCCGGGGAATTGCTCGTACCGCAGACGGCATCGATCTCGCGGAATTGGAGGAGACGTTTCAAAGCGGAGGAATCAAATTTTTTTACACCATGTCCCGGTACCACAACCCGTTGGGCACGTCGTATACGGTTCGGGAGCGGGAAGCGATCGCCAGGCTGGCGGACAAATACGATGTTTACGTCGTGGAAGACGACTATATGGCGGACCTCGGGGAGGAGCGCTGTTTTGATCCGATTTTTGCCTACAGCCGGAAAGGGCATGCCATTTATTTGAAGAGTTTTTCGAAAATCATTTTTCCCGGCCTTCGCTTGGGGGCTGCCGTCTTGCCTCTGCATCTTGTGGAAACATTTCACGGGTACAAAAGTTATCCGGACACTTCGCTGCTTTCCCAAGCGGCGCTAGAAATTTATATCAAAAACGGCATGTATGAGCGCCACAAGCGTCACATTTGCAGCCAGTACGCCGCGCGGATCCGGGCCGTGAACGAAGCCATTCGAAGGCATAACCGGGAGGGGCTCGTCGAAGCTTCCAACGTCAATTCAGGGATTTATATCCAGCTGAAGGTGCAGCCTACGGTCAATTTGGAACGCCTCATTGCGCGGCTTGAGGAGCGGGGCATTCGGGTCGTGTCCGGCAAAAGGCATTACCTGTCGGATTTCCGGGAGCGCGAAAAATTTATCCGGATCAGTATCTCCCGGGCCCTCCCGGAGCGGATCGACGAAGGCATACGCGCCATTATTGAAGAGATCAAGCGGGGTGGAAGTTGGTAGGCCGTTAATACCGCCCCGGCAAACCGCAAACAGCGCAGCCTGTAAGCAGGGTGCTCTGTCTTGGTTTTAGCGGAGTTCGTTCAAAATTTGATTTTAAGGCTGTCGCCTTCGACGTATACGCCCTCCGAACGGTTGATCGGCAGCTTCTGTTCGGCGCTGAAGCCGATCGTTTCCCCGTCTTTCAAAGTCACGTTGTGTTCGATGACATAACCGCTGATGTCGATCAGGAAATCGCGCAGGTCGGAGGGGGAGGCTTGGGTGTCCAGCACCTCGATTTCGTCCTTGCCGAAGGATTTCAATCCCAAGGTGTAGCCGCTGACGCCATTCTCCGAACGGACAAGGCCAAAATGCACCAGGTTCAGCAGCGGGAACATGTCATCGTCCGTTTTCATCAATTCCGCAAAATCCACGAACAGCCCGGGGTGAAAGACGGTGCCGGAGGAATACAACCCGACCGCGTTCGGGAGCTTCAAGCAGCTGGAAGCCAGCTTCGCGTATAGCTTGCCGCTGTCGAGCGGGGAACCGGAGCGGGTAAATACGGCCAGGATGATTTGAGCCACATGGGTTTTCGTTTTTTCCACGGCGTCTTTCCAGAGGTAGTTCCACTGAGCGTTGCGTTCGGCTTCTTCATCCGGGACGGGAGCATTGACAAAGCTTAACGCCACGGTGAAGCCTTCCGTTTCGAAGACGAGAATGCCTTCCTTTTCTTCCTTGGAGCGTTCCTCGCTTTCTTGCGAGCAGGAGATATTCCAATCCTCCCATAGATTCTTTTTGATCTGCTCCATGTCGCATTCCGGGGAATCCAGCAGCACGAACCCGTTAAACAGACCCCCATTGTCATTTTGAGTTGCTCCCTGAGGTTCTTCATTTTGCTCCGCCTCGAGCGCCGCCGCCTGCTTCATCCAGAACTCGCGGATCATTTCTACCATGACGATGGCCTCCTGTTGGGCCGTGGCAGGATCATAGGGCTCCATTTCGCTGAACACATGGCCGCAATGTTCGGTATCCAAGTCATGTTCATAGCCGCCGCACACGCCGAGCAGCCATTTTCCGAGCAGGGTCTTTTTATACTTGAATATGTAATAGCGCATACCGTGCAAATCAAATTCTCCCGCAAGTTCGATTTTGCTAGGCTCCCGTCCTAGTTCGCGTTCATCCGCCAACCAGTCGATCATGGACTGCATGGCTGCTTGCCGTTGGGTCGTCATTATTTCCGCTCCTTTATCGAAATTAGTCTTTAAAGGTACATTCTACCAACCGCAGGAGCCGAATTCAAATTCATAGATTGGGGCGTGAAAGCTTGATCAGGCGCGCGTTTTCTCTAACATCTTGTGAAGTATGTCATAGGAGGCGGGAAAGTAGATTTTGAATAATAAGGGGAGAGGCTTGGCCTGGAAGAAATGGAGTATAGTTACGGGAGAGGGGGAAAACCGATGTCAGCCGGATGTGAGCAGGATTATATGATCGAGCGCGTAAGCGAGGCTTTTGCGTGCAGGGTGTTGTGGTGCGAAGGGCGTCCATGTGTGGAGTACGGCAGCAGAGAGGAGCTGGACCGCATATCCGCTTACGTCAAAACCGAGTTCGGCAAAGAATTGCTGGACGTGTTTTTTACGGCCGTTGAAAGCCTTCCGCCGGAATCTTGAACTACTGGTTCGATAACCCTGAGCCGTAAGAGAGACGTTTAGTGTAAGAAAAAACTCATCATGCTGTCGGAATGACTCAGAGAGGAATAGATAGAACCGGCCCGGTTGGCTGGTTCTTTTGACTTTAGGGCGTTATTTCACGTTTGCCTTCCGTATGGTACCTCGAGCAGGATTACAGTTATATTTTACAACTAGTTTTTTGTGAAAATTAGTATATATTTATTCTGCTATCGTCGAACGAACCCAATATCTACCAAACGGCAGGGAAACGCCGGTCACTGATGCCCAGGAGTGATTATGATGAAATTCCACTATTATCGCAATCTAAATAAAAATGAGAGATACGCTACTACTAGACGGCATCGTTAACAGCCAAATACTACTTAATATCAAACAGTGGATTCAAGCACAAATGAACAAACCGGATACCTCCATTTTAGGCGTTGAACAACTTATTGTAGAGTGGAATGGCAAAGAACATTTGGTTCATAAGGTAAGGTTCTTATAGAATCGTTTCTAAAAGGAACAATATTTTCGAAAAGAGCGATAATATTAAAAAGTGAGTGTATGAAATTATATGAAAATTATGCAAACAAGAACTGGATTAAGAGTAAGAAGCCTTCCGGGTGTTCATCCTGAGGTTAGAAGAGCATGCTTGGAGTTTGCAAGCTGGATTAGGGGCAATATGGAATTTCCAATTAGAGTTGTTGTCTATCTAAGAAAAGACTACTATATAATGACTATGCTAAAAGAGAAAGTTTCAGAATTCAATGAAGTTAGGCAAACGTCCCCGCCATCGCTTGACCCATCGGCCCCAGTCCGATGACGGTTACCCCTTTGTGATGTCCAGTTTCCAACGTCAAAACCCCTTTCGGAATGAAATTACATCCATCATAAAGGGTGACGCTAGTGGTAAAGTCAACGCCCAAAATAGCAAAAAGACGCCTTCGGAGCGCAATCGAAATCACGATCCTTGGACGTCCTGAAAAGGTTATTTTTTTCGGCGCACCGTATTTGCGATTTGTTTTTCCAAAAGCCCCTTCCATTGCTGCAGAGCTTCGATTTGACCGTTTACGTTGCGGAGCTTCTCGTGATAGGTCGCCAACATTTCCTCGCAATATTCGTATTCGTCGGGCTCGGCTACTTCCGTCTTAAACAATGTCCCGATTTCTTCGGTCGTGAGTCCTAAACGCAAATACAGCCGAATGGCGTTGACCCGTTCTACGGCCGATTCGCTGAACTCCCTGTAGCCGTTCTCCAACCTCCGGGCCTCTAGCAGGCCTTGATTTTCATAATGCCGAATCGACCGTATGCTGACTTGGCTCAAGCTTGCAAGTTCGCTGATTTTCAAGGCGGGTGACCTCCTTATGGGGAAGACGATATCATTTCTCGATAATAAGAGGTTATCTGAAAATCGCCAAAAAAGAAAGCATCGCGCATCGGTGCTCGAAAATATATGTTCGGCGTCTTTTCGAATAGCAGGGGGCCAAAAGTACGGCACAACTTTGGTAGGAACCGCTGCGGCGGCCATTGCGGCCAAACGCTAGGCGAAAAGAATCGTTTTTCCGGGACATTCCGCGAAATGGGTTGTGCGCCGGGCGATGTTTATATACGATCAGGCCAAGTCTTTTTTCGTTAAAACGACTAAGCATCAGAACATGACGGAAAACGGAGGGAAAACATGAAATTGTCAAAGGCCATGATGGCAGCGGTGATGTTGGGAGGCATTTGTTTGTTGGGCACCGGTTTTTCGAACCAGGAATCGGACAAAGCAGTGACGCTTGGGCAATCCGGGCAGAACGGCGGCGAAATTCGTATCCCGCACAATGAACGGCTGCTTCTGTCCACCGACGAGAGATGGATCGCAAAGGAGGGCCATCAGTCCGACCTGATCCGGCTGCAATGGACGGCGGACCGGGCTAAGCCGGCGATCGCCTGGGCCGATGAGAACGGCATTGACAAGACGGCGATCATTTCCCACGATAAAGCAAACAACCCGGAGCAGCACGATCATAAGCATATGTCGTTTGAGACGACAATGTCGCCAACGGGACCCTATGCGAATCAGCTGTTCACCCGGTTGGAAATCCCTTACGACACCGACGTCAGCGAAATCCGCACCCATTCGTCCAACTTTAATGTGATGAACGGCATTTTGAGGGTAGCAGGAGAAACCGGGTCGAACCGTGACCTTCAGTTCAGCGTGGCCGGCAACGATAACGAGACGACGCCAAGATGGGCCGTCCGTGCGGACGCTTCGCAGGAAGCGGGGGATAACGCCGGCTCGAATCTGCAGTTCGTCCGTTACGGCGATGACGGCGAAGCGTTTGATGCCGCGCTCACCTTGCAGCGCAGCAGCGGCAACATCGGAATCGGCACGGACAGCCCCGATACGAAGCTCGATGTGAACGGGGACAAGATCCGCATTCGCGAAAAGCATACGCCTGCATCGTCCAGCGAGCCTTGCAGCCAGGGGCAAATGGCTTGGGACGAGCAGTATGTGTACGTTTGCGTTGCCAAAGACAGCTGGAAAAGGACGGAGCTCTCGTCCTGGTAAATCGGAGGAATGAGTTTGCCTGCATTCTCGTAATTACGCCCAATTTTCCAAGTTTCTCATGATATAATAGACCAAGGACTTAAAGCGGTGGAGCGGCCACGGCGCAGCACACTCCGAAAGGAGGTGTTGCCATGGCCGCACTTGTGGCGCTGCTGGATATCCTAAAATGGATCGCTACCCTACTAAGCCTAGTGTTTAGTATTCGGAAGCTCTATCGATGGATCAAACGGAAGCTAAACAAGCGAAAACCCACCGCTAAAGGTTGAGCGCCTTCGGTGGGTCTTCGTTAAGCTAATTTAACTTAGCGCGCCGTGGGGTTCCACAGCCTTTCTGTCCTTCGAGCCTTTGCCGTTCCCGCGGCAAAGGCTCTTTTTATTATATGTCGGCAATTTGTTTCTTTATACTTCAATTCTATCATTTGTCCGGTGCTGGATCAACCGATTTGAGGTGAGGGGGATATAACACGAAAGAAAAGCAAGTTCGATCCGCATTTTGCTGCGAATAAACCTGCATCTTCTCCTTGAGGCTCCCGGCGCTTCTCTTCAAACCTCCTCATCCGCCTCCAACACCCCGTACCGCTCCAGCGCCTTCGTCGAAGCTTCCACCATCCGCTTTTTGACGTAATCACCTTCCAAAACTCTGACCCGTTTTCCCAAAAAACGCAGCTTGGAAAGCAGATATTCGATTTCTTCCCCCAGGAGGCATACCTTGACGGTATATAGATTCCGGTCCGCGTCATAGGCGACTTCCTTCTCGAAACAGGAAAATGCGTATAGAATGCGGGACAGTTCGCGGTTATACATAGGAAGGATTTCGATAAGGACCTTCGTTTTGCGCGACTCAAGGGTGAGGCGGGTCCGTTCCAGCATCCGATCGACCCGTTCGTGCGAGAGGTCCGCTTCGGCGATGAACAGGATTTTGTCCAGTTTCGTTTTCATGAGCGCGTGATGCCGCACGCGGTGCCACAGCAAATACCATTCCCGTTTGACCATCGAATACTCCAGCTTGTAGGGCACGCCCAATTGATCGGAAAAGATCCGGTCGCCCCGGACCCTGTACGACAGCCGAATGCCATGGCGGTTCAGGATCAGGCGGCGGATTTTTCCCAGCAGGGGATGGTATACCTGCTTTTCCCGGCTGCGGGCTTTTTCGATCAGATGAGGATGGGGATCGAAGGAATCATCCGGGTCCAGCATTGATTCCAGTTTGGCCAACGTTCCGGCCGTAAACGCTTGGGCTGCCGCGGGATGCGCCAGCGCCGTTTTGAGCCAGGCCCGCTCGTGGGCGGTTGCCATGAACGTCCCGGCATCGTCCAGGCGCGAAATGATCTGGTAATTGAAAATTTTTTCAAACGGATTCATAGTAGGCCCGAATCTCCTTCCATTCCGCGATCAGCTCCCGGCGCAGCTGCACAGGCTCCAGCACCTCGCAGCTCGACCCGAAGCTCCGCAGCCAAGGTTTGATTTCCTGCGTGCCGTTCACCGTGATCTCATAGATGAAAGAGTCTTCGCTTTCCTCGACGATTTCTCCCCACTGCCCCTGCAAGAGCACGCGTTCTTTAATGAAATTCGGCTCCGACCCGCCGGGACTAAAAAATCTGGCCCGCACCGTCACCGGCCGCCCCGTGTCGATCAGCCAGCTGTAACGAATCCGGTCCATCAGCTCCGCCTGCTTTTCCTCGAACCAAGCCTGCGCCACGGGCTCCCCGGTTTCGACCTGCGTCATGCCCTCCATCCGGTATTTCCGGATGCCTTCCCGTCCGTAACCAAGCACATACCATCTTCCGTATTGGTGGTCATACACCACCTTCAGCGGCAGCGTCGTTTCAAGTTTCCCCTGGGATTCGCGCTCGAACAGCGGGTTCGTGTTTTGCGAGGCGTAGCTTTTGTCCGATTTGGGCGAGAAGTACAAGAACTTCATTTTGCGCCGGCCCCGGATCGCATCCAGAATGGCGAACAAATGGGCTTCGTCCAGGATTCGCGAATGGTAGTGGTATTTGTACAAAAAGGGTTCGACCGCCTCTTTTTCCGCGCCGCTGCGTACGAGATGTTTTTTGAGCCCGTCGCGCAGCAAATATCCTTGTACGGAGGGGATTTGCGTATTGGCCATCACGTCCACGAAATCGTATAGATCGAGAAGCTCCTCATCCGTCAGCTCATGGATCAGCTCGTTCCGGATGCGGTATATATACGGCCTTGCCCCGTTCTCCTTTTGAATGACGCCGACTTCCTCCAGGTATTTCAAGTCTTTGCGTAACGTTTTTTCGTCCGGCAACGAAAGGTCCGCGGGGAGATCGGCCATGCAGCAGTCGAGCAGCTCCGACGCGGTCATCGACCGGCCGTTCAGCGCCGCGAGCACCAGCGACAACCGCCGGCTTTCGGACTCTTTAAGCGACTTGGCCCGGAACAGGAACAGCAGCATCGGGTCGGCCGAATCGTCGTACCGGTACCGGATCGCTTCGGCGAACTCTTTGCCCTGCTCCTCCGGCATCTGTTGGTACGTGGCGTGCACGATGTCTTTTAATCGGCGGAGCGTTTTGTCGAAGGTGTTGACGGAGATGCCGAGCCGTTTGGCAAACTGCTGCCTGTTGTAAGCCCCGCTCGTCAGCGCGAGCATGCGCAGAAACTGGATTTCTTTGTCGAAGCTTTCTTTCGCCATCCGTTTTCCCTTCTTCCGTAAAAAATGCTCCTTTCATTGTATCAGTGGATGGAGATGGGGAAAATGCCAAACTTTTTTCCTGTCGTAATACTTCCGCCATGTTCGCGCGGCCGGAAATACGCGATGATTACAGCACAGGAGGGAGTTACCGATGGCAATCGTTCAAGTGAAATCGACCAACCCGCAATTTTCGTATCTCATCAAAAAAAATCCGGGTTCCGGCATGATGCTGCGGAGCATCCGTCAGGGAATCGCGTACGGCTGGTATACCGACGAAAACACATATAACGTTTATTTCAAGGACGCGGACAATGAAATTTCCTATAAACAGCACCAGCAGGAAACCTTCGAATATCTTAACGTTTCGCGATATCATACGCCTTTATTTCCGCTGAACGCGATCGGGGAATTTTTTTCGGCCCCGCTGAAAACGCAAGACGAACGGGATGCGGAAGGCTATGAACATACCTTTTACATTCCGATGATCCATATCGAGTTGACCCGCTATATCGATTTTTTTGCGAAACATCTTCCGGAATTTACGTTTACGACCGTCCATCTGGCGCATAAAAGCTATTCGTTAACCGTCACGACGCAAAAAAGCCTGTATCAGCTTCTGCATGTGGTCAGCGTATTGTGTTTGTTCCTGTCCATGTTCGGCAACGAATACATCGATATTTCGGAAAAGGTGCTGGAGAAGTACATCCGGAGCATGCACGTCATCGACGCGCCGTTTTATATCCGGAGCCTGTTCGTTCGCAACTTTTTGTCGTCCAAGGAACGGTTCGGCCGATACAAAGCAGAGCTCGAAAAAACGGACCGCTACAGCATTCAATTTGCGTACGGGGGGACGGCGCTGCAGCGGCGGAATTTCATCGGGGGCGTGCTGCCTTTCGACAAATCCATTCTGGATGTGGGCTGTGGCGAAGGGTTTTACGCTCTTCCGTTCGCCGGCAAAATCGACGGCACGTATTATGCGGTCGACGTCGACGAAGAGGCGCTTTACAAAATGACGCGCAGAGCGGAATCGAAGCAGGTCGCCAACATTGCGGCTTTTGGATCGATCGGCCATTTCCTCGCGGAATACAGCGGCGAGCGGGTGGACGTCATTTTGACCGAAGTGATCGAGCACATGAGCGAAGGGGAGGCCGCGGAGCTGATCCGCCAGATTGGGCGAGAGGTCGATTTCGGCCATTTTGTGATCACGACGCCGAACAAGGACTTTAACCGGTTTTACGGACTTGCGGGTTTCCGCCACGACGACCACAAATGGGAGATGGGACGGGAGGCGTTCCGGCTATGGCTGCTGGACGCGATCCGGGACGCGGGCCTTTCATGCGAATTCGTGGACATCGGGGACGAGGTGGACGGCATCCGCACGACGCAGGGGGCCATCCTGAAGAAAAAGGAGGTTTAATCGATCATGGAAATCCGGACGAAAATGCATACGATCTTCATGCTCGTCGGTTCGACGGAATGCGGCAAAACGACCTTTGCCAAGGAAGTGCTTATGCCGGGACTGCGGTTTGAAGACGCGGATAAAAACATCAAAGCGAATATTCAATACCTGTCTTCCGACCAAATCCGGCAGGAGGTGCTCGGGCATGACTACGATAAATACGACCAGGTGATGCTGGAGGCAAGCGAGCAGGCGTTTCACCTGTTGTTCGAGAAGCTGAACATGGTGACGACGTTTCCCGTCAACGCGGAGTTCGTCGTCGTCGATACGACCGGGCTGGCCGAGGATTTCCGCGCCAAGGTCAAGGATATTGCCCGCCGCAACCATTACCATCTGGAAGTCATCGTGTTCGATTACCGGAAACGGGAGGATTATTACGCCTCGGAACGTTCGAAGCGGCTCATCACGAACCATATCAACCGCCTGAAAAAGGAGGTGCTCGGAGCGCTTGCCCGCGAGGGGTACGACCAAATCCATAAAGTGCGCGCGAAGGATTTTTACCGGCCGGAGGCGGGTGTACGGAATCCGGAGTACAGCGTGGTCATCGAGGATCTTGACGCCTATCTGGACACGGTGCTGCCGCAAAACCGGCAGTATATCATCGTCGGCGACGTCCATGAACGCGTGGATGAACTGCAAGGGTTGCTGCTGAGCTACGGGTACCGGATCGAGGCAGGCAAGCTGATCGCCGGAGACCGGGTGCGGGACGCGAAAATCATCCTGGCCGGCGACTGGATCGACAAAGGGACAAAAACGAAAGAAATCGTGGAGTTTTTGCATGCTAACCGCGAGCATTTCCTGTTTGTGATGGGGAATCACGAAAATTTCGTGCACAAATATGTGCAAGGCGAAATCAGCGGCGCGGATCCAGAGCTGCTTCGCACGTATTTCGATTCCGCCGGGACGCTGCAGGCCGATCCGGAACTTTGGGACAAATTCGAGTGCCTGGTATCGAAGGCGAAGCCGTTTTACCGTTATCTTGGCGTGAACGGCCCATCCTATTACGTGACCCATGCCCCGTGCAAAAAGAAATATATCGGCAAGCTGGACGCAAACGCCGTCCGCCATCAGCGCAACCTGCGGATCGACCGCGAAGCGCCGCTGGAAGGGCAGTTGTCGTTTTTGCAGGAGGAAGCGGTCGGGAACCATCCGTACCATATTTTCGGCCATATCGCCGCGAAGCGCGCTTTCCGCATCCGAAACAAAATCCATATCGATACCGGGGCCGTCCATGGAAATGGACTGACGTCTGTCATGATCACGTTCAAGCCGTTCATGAAGTCGCATTCATCGCGCACGGCCGCGACGGCGGAAGAACTGCCGGTATTGTTCCGGGAAGAGCGCAAGGTTTCGGTGCAGGATTTGGGAGAGGACGAAATGCGCCGGCTGCATTACTGCTCGCGTCATCACATCAATTATATTTCCGGCACGATGTCCCCCGCGGACAAGGACCCGGAAAGAAACGAGCTGGAGTCGCTGAAAAAAGGACTGGATTATTTCCGCGGGCACGGCGTCCGGCAGGTCGTTTTGCAGCCGAAATATATGGGCTCCCGCTGCAACGTCTATTTGCATCAGGAACCGGAGCAATGTTTTGCCGTCAGCCGGAACGGCTATAAGGTGAAGCAGGCGGACTTGACGGAGATTTATCGGAAACTTCTGGACCGGTTCGGCGGATACATGAAGCAACACGGGATCTCCATGCTGCTGCTCGACGGGGAATTGCTGCCGTGGAAGGCGCTCGGAGAAGGGCTGATCGAACGCCAGTTCAAGCCGATCGAAAAAGCGCTGGAAACGGAGCTGGCGTTTTTGCGGCATAACGGATTCGAGCCTGCTTTGCAACAGCTGATGGAACAATACGACACCAGCGGGTTCGAGCAAGACCAATACCGTACCGCCAAAAGCGTCTTAAGCGAAAAATACGGCGCCAGCGTGTATCAAACCTATAAGCACCTGCATGACGTCCGGGAGAGCAGCGTGCCGCTTGCCGAACATGACCGGGCGTACGAAGTCTATAAGAAGCAGCTGGAGCTGTATGCGGAAGATGCGGAAATGGAGTATAAGCCGTTTGCCGTGCTGAAAATCGTATACGACGATGGACGGGAGCAATTTCCGGCATGGAGCACCTCGGAGATGTACCGTTTCCTTTCGGAGGATGAAGCGATCACGCTGGATTTGTCCGATCCGGATAGCGACGCCCGGGCCGAAAGCTTTTTCGGCAAGCTGACCACGGAAAAGCATATGGAAGGAGTCGTCATCAAGCCGGAGACGTGGAATGGCCGGACGGTGCCCTACATGAAGGTGCGCAATCCCGACTATTTGACGATCGTATACGGCTACGATTACCGGTTCCCGCACAAATACCGCAAGCTGATGAAGCAAAAAAGCATTATGCGCAAGCTGCGGACATCCTTGAACGAACATCAGCTTGGCGTGCGGATGCTTGAAGTCAAATTCGGGGAGATTTCCCCTCAGCATCAGGCCTATCAGGAAATCGCCGCCAATCTGCTGTTCGAAGTCGGCCAGGAACGGGAGATCGATCCGCGGCTGTAAACGAAGAACAGCTTGACATCCGCCCCCGAACGTTACGTTCGGGGGATTGCTGCAATCAGCGCGTTTGCTGTTTCCATTGCTCATACCACGCCAAGATTCTCGGGGGAAAAACAAGCTCCAGCTCCCGCATTCTGGTGGCAAGGAGCCAGTACTGCTCTTCGACGCTGCTTGCGTCGCCGAGGCTGTCGTAAAGCGTCATTAGGGTCAGATACGTTTCTTCCCGGTCGGGCAGCTGCCGCTGAATGCGCAGATTCACGTCAATCGCTGCTTTCCTTTTCCCGCGGTCCATATAAAACCGGGCCAGGTTTTCCGCGTGCTGCAGCCACAAGAGCCGGATTCGTTCCCGTTCGTATTCGGCCCACAGGTACTCGTATTCCCCCAGATAATTCCCTTCGAACTGATCGAGGACCTGCTCGTATTCCTCCGCGTTCGTGAGGTCTATAGCTTCTAACCGCTTAAGCCGCTGCTCCCATTCCTCGACGTCGACCCGGGCTCCCCCGATGGTGAGCCGGTATCCGGCTTCAAGTTCTCCTTTGATGATGCGGATCATCGTCAGGCCGGCCTTGGACAGGGTTTGGCGGATATGATAGATGGTCGTGTACAGCTGCTGGGTCGCCCGGGACACATCAAAATCGGGCCATAAAAGCTCGATTAACGTGCCGCGATCGACCGTACGCTCGCGGTGGTGAAGCAAATAAGCGAACAGCTCCTGCGCTTTGTTCGTGCGCCATTTCAACGTTTGCGGCTCCATTCCGGGAAGCTGGACCCGAAGCTGATTGAAGCACAGGAAAAGCGGCGTTTTCGCTTTGCCGGACGCTTCGGGGTCTTCCTGAAGCCTTTCGCGCAAACGCTGAACCGTCAGGCGCAAGCGGTCCAAGCGCACGGGTTTCATAATATAGTCCAGCGCATAAAGCTCAAAGGCGCGTACGGCATATTGGTCGTAGCCCGTCACGAAGACGATTTCAGTGTGCGGAACGGCAGCCTGCAATTGTTCGCCGAGCTCAAGTCCGTTCATTTCAGGCATATGGATGTCGAGAAACACGACGTCGGGCCGCTGTTTGACCGCAACCCCAACCACCTGATAAGGATTCGAACATAAGCCCACGACGTTAACGCCACCGATATCGTATTCAAGTTTCTTTTTAAGATATTCCAGAGCTAATGGCTCATCGTCGACTAGTAAAGCCCTCATCCTGATTGATTCCACCTTTATTCGTATTGCCTTCCTTGCGGTTATGCAGGAAAAAGAAAAAACCTCCGTCAAGCAGCAGGCATGCTAAATAGGACGGAGATTCCCGTCGTATTCGGCAGCTGGCTGGCATTGGCATTTGCTGCTATGGCAAAACCGTTAGCCCCTGTAGCTTTGCGTCCCCGTTTTTCAATCGGGTGTGCCATTATCGTACGAGCATATATTCAAGCAAGAGTGAGTAAACAAATGAATTATACAAGAACCGTCTGAATATTTTCTGAACTTGGTCTGATCGGCGGGATCGGCGGCTCTGAAACATGCTGATATTAAAACAACCATTGCCGAAAATCCGGTCAATGGTTGTTTTTTGCAGCGCTGGTTATTTATCGATCATGTCGGTTGTTTTCAGCATTCCGGCAATCAGCGTTTAAATTTTTACAATATGCCTCAAAGATAGTTTAGCAACCGGATCTATACAAAACCTATACAAATCTCGAAAACCTTCCTTTATATAAGGGGCTTATTAAAGATCGCTGATTTAAGAATCCTTCTTGCATTTCATGGTTTATTTACATATACTCATATACATAGTAATTCGATATATCGTAAATCTAGGTATAAGGAGATCGTCGGATGGCAGTCAATAAAGAGCTGCTGAAAGGCAGCACCGCTATTTTAGTGCTCACGTTGTTGAACAAGAAGGAGATGTACGGTTACGAACTGATCAAAGAGATCGAGCGAAGCTCGGAGGGGGTATTTTCGATGAAGGAAGGAACGTTATACCCCATCCTGCATTCCCTGGAGGCCGAAGGTTGGCTGGATGCCTATTGGAGCACGCACGACGGGCGCAAACGCAAGTATTACCGCATTACCGACCGGGGCAGAGGCCAACTGAAAGAAAAGACGCAAGAGTGGGTCCAATTCCGGACCGCGGTGGATCGGGTTATTGGGGAGGGAACATCGTGAACCAGCTTGAACAATGTGCGGCCGTTGCCGCATTTTTGAACCGGGTATGCAGACACGTTCGCGCCAGGGAGCTGCATGCGGATATCCGCGAGGAGCTTATATCCCACGTGGCAGAACGAATGGAGCTTTTGCTTGAGGAAGGGATGCCCGAGGAAGAGGCTGCCGCGGAGGCGGTCCGCCAGATGGGGGACCCGGATGCGATTGGGCGCAACCTACACCAGGCTCATAAGCCTGCCGTGGAATGGAAGATGTTTGTTATTATAGCGGCGATGGCGCTTTTGGGCATTTTCGGAGTGTTTGCCGCCCAGCAATCGGGAATGTACCCGAAATTCGGCACGAGGCTTGTCGAAAATAAAGTGCTGTTTACTCTTATGGGCATGGCCTTCCTGATGGTGTTCTACTTTATCGATTACCGCAAAATACAAAAGCATTCGGCCGTGCTGTTTTACGGCATGTTACTTCTGATGTTGCTTACCCTTTTTGTAGGGATCGACCTCAACGGAAGGAAGGTGTTTCTCGCGTTTGGACCGTTTGGCGTCAATATCATGGCCGTTTCGCTTCCGATCCTCGTCTTGGGGCTGGCAGGCATGAAGCCGGCTAAGGATTGGCGCGGAGCGGAGCATCTTGTTCAGCTGGTCGGCAGGGGAGCGCTTCCCGTTGTATTGTTTTCCTTAGGGTCTTCCTGGTTTTACGGCCTAATCTATCTCGCTGCTTTCTTCTTGCTGACTTGGAAAACGAAAAAGAGCGGCGCCCAATTTTTGTTGCTGGCCCTTCCGCTGCTGTCTTTATACATTTTCGTTCTTGCCCAAGCCAGCCAGTTATACCATCGTCTTCATGCGTTTTTATATCCGGCGGGGGAGGGCAGCCATCAGTTGCTTCAAACCAAGGCGGCGATTCTTTCGGCGGGCTGGTTCGGGCATGGATTTGCCGCGCGGTTGGATACGCTCCCTTATGCGTACGCGGACTCTTTGTTTCCGTATCTGATTTATTGTTTCGGCTGGGGATTCGGCATCCTTATCGCTGGGCTGGCGTTCTGGTTTATGGTCCGGGTCTGGAAAATGAGGGACCGCATCCATGACGAATATGCAAGAAGAATCGTCGTCGGATTCATGAGCCTCTTCGCCATCCGGATGTTCTGGCCGATTCTCATGTCCTTCGGCATCGTCCCGATTGTCGGCGAGGTGCTGCCTTTCATAGGGTACAGCAATATGATGCAAGTCTTCGATTTTGCCGCTGCAGGGCTGCTGCTGTCGATTTTCCGTCGGAAAAACATGATTCCGAGGGAGATGGGAGAAGCGTTGAAAAGGCACTGACATCTTGATGTCGGTGTCTTTTTTTGGCAAAGGGGACATATTAATCTCGATTTTAAGTATTATTTGTATTACAATGGATAATACATAAAAGCGAATGAAGGAGTGAAGAACGTATGGTCATTTCCTTGCAATTGGATAGCGACACCCCGCTTTATGAGCAGCTGCGCAATCAGATCGTGATCGGCATTGCTACCGGAGAACTGGAACCGCAGGAGAAACTGCCGACGGTCCGGCAGCTCGCCGAAGAGCTCGGCATCAACACGATGACGGTCAATAAAACCTATTCGCTGCTGAAGCAGGAAGGATATATCGTGATTGACCGGCGTCATGGCGCCAAAGTTAATCCGCAAATGCCAGGCGATCCGGAGCCGACCCCGGAACTGGAGGAAAAGCTGCAGTTGATCATCGCGCAGGCAGCGATCCAGGGTATCAACGAATCCCGGTTCCAAACCTTGTGTTCGCAGATTTTTTCCAAAATGACTTACAATCCGCTGAAACCTCACCCTGCAGAATGAGGAGGTCCTCATGTTAACGATCATTCTAATGCTGATATCCGTCATTTGCTACTCCGTCATCCTCGGCATGTACAAACCGCAAGCTGCCTACAAAAACGGCATGCTGTTTGCCGTCAAACTGCCGGAAGCAGCCGCGGGGCACGAGGAGCTGAAACAAGTTCAGGCCAGCTTTAACAAGCAGTTTCTTTATGCAAGCCTATGGATGGGCGGCGCTCTGGTCCCGATGCTGTTCCTGCACGACTTGTCGGCTTTTCAGGTTATTTATTTTTTCGTATGGTCGGCCGTGTTATCGGTTGTGATGGCCATGCCATTCCGGAAGGCCTTCGCCCGTACGCTGGCTTTAAAACGGGAGCACGAATGGTTTGTGGGAGATAAGCGAGTCGTTCTCACCGACCTGCGGGTAGCCCAACATAAAAACGCCCGTTCGGCGCCGTTATGGCTTTTTATCTTTCCTTTTGCCATGTCGATCGGCTTGCTGCTGTGGTCCTTTAGACAAGATGACCAATCGTATGGTGTGACGGCATGCGGCATATTTCTTACTGCGCTGTTCTTTTTGGTGTCGCTATACATGCGCAAAACGAGAGCGAAAGTGTACAGCATGAATACCGAGATTAATCTCGTGCTCAATCAGGCCAAACGCCGGGCTTTATCCTATCTGTGGCTGTGGATGGCGGTTGCGGAGAATGTCCATGTTTTCCTGATTTTTATGCTGGTGAACAACGAAACCGGAAATATGGAAGGCGCATGGCTGGCGGTCATCGTGCTTTTTGCCGCGATTCCTGTCGGCGCGATCTATGCCGTATACCGCAAAATCCAAGCGCTGGAGCGGGACATGCTGGAACATGACGGCAAAACGGTATATACCGACGATGACGAATACTGGGTGAACGGCTTTACGTACCACAATCCCCATGACAAAAGCGTTTTTGTTCCCAAACGGATCGGAATGGGAGGAACCGTCAATACGGCGACTGTGCCAGGCAAAATCATCAAGTGGGGATCTTTTGGGCTTATCGCCGCGGTGGTCGTCGGCGTTTCGTTTATGCTGATCCGGTCCGAGCTCACTTCCCCGTCGCTAGCCGTAACGCAGGATGACAAGGTAGAAATTCATTACCCGATGTACTCCTTTGATTTCAGCCTTGCGGATATTAAGGAGTTAACGCTGGTAGACGCGATTCCCGGCGGCACCAAAACGAATGGCGAAGCGACGAATCAGTATGCCAGGGGACACTTCCGGCTGAAGGAAGCGGGCAAAGCGCGGCTGTACGTTTTCAAAAATAATCCGCCGTATATCCGAATCAAGCTTGAAGGTGTTACGATTTACTATAACGAAAAAGATTCGCAGCAAACGAAAAAGTTGTTCGAGTCGCTGCAGCAAGCCGGCCAATAAACAAACGACTACGGAGGGGAAACCTCATGGACATTCATCATATTTCGATTCAAGGCGTAGGAGAGTGGAATGAAGACGCCGTCATATGGCATCCGGACGCACGGATTTTTGGCGTGGTCGACGGGGCGACGTCGCTGATCCCCTACCGGGGACCGTATGGCGAAACCGGGGGCAGACTGGCTTCGCAGCTGATCAAACGGCATTTCGAGCAGCTCCCCGCAGACGAAACCCGCAATCTCGAGACGTTTGCCAAAGAAGCCAACCTCAAGTTAGGCGAGGAAATGCGGGCAAGCGGCATCCGGACGGATCGCAAAAGCGAACTGTGGACGGCCGCCATGGCTGCCATTCGCATTCATGATCATCACATCGAATACGTTCAGGCGGGAGACTGCATGGTGATCGCCTTGTACCGGGACGGTTCGATTCGGACCCTCACGCGGGATCAGGTTGCCCATATCGGAGAAGAGTCGCTGGCGATTTGGAGGCAGGGCATCGAGGAAGGCATACATACGAAAGCCGAATTGTGGGAAAGGGTCAAACCCCGGCTGCTTCAAAATAAAGAGAAAATGAATACTCTTGAAGGTTACTCCGTGTTCAACGGATTGCCGGAAGCGGAAAATTTTTTGGAATACGGCAAAATCAACCGGATCGGCTTGGCGGGACTGCTGCTCGTGACGGACGGGCTTTTTTACCCGGAACCTTGGCCGCTTCAGGATGACGAAACCGGAAATCCGGAAGAGAAGCTGCTGCGCCAGGTCGCTGCGGAAGGCTTGGAAAGCTACGCCAAGTGGCTGCTGGCCCTGGAACAAGACGATCCGGAGTGCATCCGCTACCCGCGTTTCAAATCATCGGACGATAAGACGGGGATCTGGATCACGTTTAAAGAAAATTCCAAAGATTTCACATGATGGCTATTGACAGCCAATTTTATTTTGGTTTATATTTGTCAATGGTTCCCACGGCCTAACATTCGAAAGATCAATGCAATGGATTTTCGCGTTAGGCATTGCTGCAATAACGACAATCTGATATTTGGCACACTAGTCGAAAGATTAGGTCGCAAAGCCTTGGAGTCTAAGAGTCCTTATGACTTATGATCGTCCGGCTGCAATTAACAATTCGTTAATGCAGCCGGGCTTTTTGCTTTTCGGGAACAATTCAAAGGAATAAGGAGGACGAGATGAAACGAGGTTTAAAACTTGTAGCATCATGGCTGTTGGTTTTGTCGGTGTTGACGGGACTGATCCCGGGCAACCTGTTCCTAAACTCGGCATCGGCAGCATCGAATGAGCTGATCTGGCCGAATCCGGGAGCGATCAATCTGAACAAAAAAGCCGAACCCGCGGGAAAAGGCCAATGGAAAGTTACGTTGACCGTCGAAGGCAAAAACATTCAATCGTCATCGGATGTCGTGCTGGTGATCGACCGGTCCGGAAGCATGAGAAATTCGAACCGGATGGTCAACGCCAAAGAGGCAGCGACTAAGTTCGTCGATAACCTGTTGATCAAAGATTCGACGACGAGAATCGCAGTTGTGACTTTCGATAAGACGGCTGACGAAAAATCTTCCTTCCTGGGATTTAGCCAGAAGGACAGCCTAAAAAACAAGATCAAAGGCATTACCGTAAGCAACGAAGGCACCAACATTCAAGCCGGGCTGAATAAAGCCCGCACGATGCTGACCGGAAGCCAGGCGCAAAACAAGATCATCGTGTTGTTGAGCGACGGCGCCCCGACATACAGCTACAAGGCGTCGCATGCCGCAGCTTACAATTGGCCGCAAAACAAGTACGACTATACCTTGAATGATTTTAACTATAACGGTAAGGTGCTTGGAAGCGGATCGAGCTATTACTTAGGATGGACTCAGGCATATACCGTTGACCGCAAAGATGTAGAAGACAACGGCATTGCAGCATTGTCCGAAGCAAAACTCGCTTGGGACGGCGGCATCGGCATGTATTCGATCGGCCTTGAAGTCGGGAATGATAAAGATGCCAAATACGTGCTGAATCATGTTCAAAACAAAGGCTATTATTCGTCCAACAGCGCGGATTTGGGCAAGGTCTTCTCCGAACTGTCCAGCCAAATTGCTTACGCTGCCCAGGACGCTATTGTGACCGACCCTATGGGCGACATGTTTAATCTGGTCGGCGAACCGACCGTTTCGCAAGGAACCATTACCTTGGACAAAAAGACCGAAACCTTTACATGGAACGTCGGCAACATCATGGAAGGTTCCCCGGCGACCTTGACTTACATCGTCGAAATGGATCAATCGAAAAATCCTGATCCAAATCAGCTTTACCCAACGAATGGAACAACAACCATCGATTATACCGACATCCATGGGAAAGACGTAACCAAAAACTTCGAGGTTCCCCAAGTAAGCTTCGGCAAAGGCTCCATCACCGTCAAAGGCTACCGTGTAAATGCGGACGGTCAGCCGGTTAATGCGGAGGGCGTTGTTGTCGATAAGCCCGAGCTTGCGGAGCAGCTGTACAATCAGAAGTTCAAGCAGGATGGAAAAGACTCGCTGGACATCGACCAAACATATGCCGTGAGTGCCCCAACCATTGATGGGTATCAACTTGAAGTCGGTATCGACCCGACCAACGTAAAACTGACCATGAGCGAGCCGACTCCGACGGTGTGGTTCGGATTCATGGAAGCGGTAGAGCAGCACGTAACGGTCAAGTATTTGGACAAAGGAACGAATAAAGCGCTGGCTGAGCCGGCCGTCGTAAAAGGACTCAAGGGCAAGCAGATTGAACTTGAAGCGAAGAAAATCCCTGGCTATACCCCTGAAAAGGCAAGCGACAAGTATACCTTTACGGGCAAAGACGGCCAAGAGTACGCATTCCACTACACGGCCGATAAGCAAACGGTGACGATCCGCTATGTGGACCAAGATTCGAAGCAGGAAATTAAAGACGCAACAACGCAGGAAGGCGTAACCGATCAGGAGATCAAGCTGACTGCACCATCGATTGATGGCTACACGCCAG
The DNA here is from genome assembly GCF_038004655.1 of Paenibacillus sp. FSL M7-1455. NCBI lineage: Bacteria > Bacillati > Bacillota > Bacilli > Caryophanales > Paenibacillaceae > Paenibacillus > Paenibacillus sp. FSL M7-1455. Next base: position 240,701 of record NZ_JBBORO010000001.1, read on the forward strand.
TGAAATCGGAAGTCGCGTACAAATTCACTGCCGACGAAAAACAAGAAGTTGTTATTTTCTATAAAGCAAACGAACAACAAGTCACAGTACAACATCGGGTAGAAGGCACGGACAAAGAGCTGGTTCAGCCGACGACCCACAAAGGCCATAAAGGCGAGGAAGTTAACGTAGCGGAAAAAATTCCGGGCTACACGCCGGTAACAGACACCGAGACGTATACGTTCACAGGGGAAAAAGACCAGAAGCATACCGTGTACTACACGGCCGATAAGCAAACGGTGACGATCCGTTATGTGGACCAAGATTCGAAGCAGGAAATTAAAGACGCAACAACGCAGGACGGCGTAACGGATCAGGAGATCAAGCTGACTGCACCATCGATTGATGGCTACACGCCAGTGAAATCGGAAGTTGCGTACAAATTCACTGCCGACGAAAAACAAGAAGTTGTTATTTTCTATAAAGCAAACGAACAACAAGTCACAGTACAACATCGGGTAGAAGGCACGGACAAAGAGCTGGTTCAGCCGACGACCCACAAAGGCCATAAAGGCGAGGAAGTTAACGTAGCGGAAAAAATTCCGGGCTACACGCCGGTAACAGACACCGAGACGTATACGTTCACAGGGGAAAAAGACCAGAAGCATACCGTGTACTACACGGCCGATAAGCAAACGGTGACGATCCGTTATGTGGACCAAGATTCGAAGCAGGAAATTAAAGACGCAACAACGCAGGACGGCGTAACGGATCAGGAGATCAAGCTGACTGCACCATCGATTGATGGCTACACGCCAGTGAAATCGGAAGTTGCGTACAAATTCACTGCCGACGAAAAACAAGAAGTCGTGATCTACTACACGGCCGACAAACCGGCACCTGAAATGCGCACGATTATTGTGAAATACCTTGAAGAAGGAACGAATCAGCAGCTGCTGGAACCTGCCAGCTTGCAAGGCGAAGTAGGCAAGGAAGTGCTGCTCAAAGCTCCGAACATCGAAGGTTATGTCCCGGCAATACCTGAGATTTCATATCCGGTATCGCCTGAAAGCAACCAGGAATATGTTTTCTATTACAAGAAACAAGTTTCTGAACCTGAGGAACGCACCGTATCTATCCACCATGTCGATCAAGAGACGAACGATCGGATCGCAGAAACAACGACGCTGACCGGCAAGGTTGGAGAAACGCTGCGGTGGAGCGAAAAGCCGATCACCGTTCTAGACGCCGTATATTCGCCTTTGGAAATCAACCATGAGTATCTCATTACCGACGCTCCGGAGCAGGAATATACCGTATATTACAAAAAGGGCCAAGACGAGACGATTGTGCAGCTTCTGGTCAGATTCCTGAACAAGTTAACGAATGAGGAATTGGGGCAAAAGACGTATTCAGGAAAACCTGACGAAGCCATCACGATCAAACCGGATCCGATCACGGTCAGCGGAGCGGTTTACAAACCGGAGCAAGCCGAGTATCCTTACCGGTTCACCGGAGAAGCGCTTCAGGAATTGATCGTTTATTTTATCCCGGATACGGCACCGGTTGAAAAAGACCAAGAAGTCACCGTGAAGTATCTGGAACAAGGAACAGGCGCCGAACTGGCAGCTTCGACCGTTCTGAAAGGCAAAGCCGGCAGCTCCGTGACCTTGACGGCTGTTCCTGTAACCGGCTATACGCCTGTGAAGTCTTCCGTCGTCTATCAGTTTGAGGATCAAAACGGACAGGAGTACATTTTCTACTACACGAAAAATGCTCCTCCGGTAACGCCGCCTATCGATCCGAGTCCAAGCAATCCGGGATCGTCTTCGGGCAATTCCGGCAGCGTAACGCCGCTGCCACCGGCACCGCCTGTTGTGCCGCCGTTGCCGCCTGCGCCTCCGAAGCTGGATACGGCCAACCATTTCAACTACATCAACGGGTATCCGGACGGCATGGTCAAACCGGAAAACAACATCAGCCGCGAAGAGGTTGCGGCCATTTTCTACCGACTGATGGATGACGCAACGCGCAGCGATTACATGAAGAGCACCAGCTCTTACAAAGACGTGGCTGCTACGCGTTGGTCCAGCAAAAACATCGCTACGATGGAAAATGCAGGCATCATTACCGGCTATCCGGACGGAACCTTCAAACCGGGCCGTTCAATCACGAGAGCCGAGTTTGCGGCAATTGCCTCCAGATTCGACGATTTGGATCAGCAGGAAAATACGATGATCTCGGATATCAAAGGCCATTGGGCCGAAAAGTATATCGTATCTGCCGCCAACAAAGGTTGGATCAAGGGTTATCCGGACGGCACGTTTAAGCCGAATCAATACATTACCCGTGCGGAAGCGATGGCGTTCATCAACAGCGTATTGAACCGCAAGGTCAAAGTAGAAGGCATTCATAAGGATGCAAAAGCATGGCCGGATAATACGCTGAACAAGTGGTATTACGCCGACGTGCTCGAAGCGACGAACAACCATGATTACAGCAGAAATGCCGATGGAGCTGAAACTTGGGAACAAGTTAAGCCGGATCGCGTATATCCTTAAGTTAGATCCAACGAGAAAGACCCCTCGCCTGAGGGGTCTTTCTCAGGCTGTCGAGAAACCCCCTGTTTTTTTGCAGGGGGTTTAAAATTGCCTCGTCGGTCACTGAAGTAGGGTTCTCAGAGCGCTTTAAATCGATTTTTATTTTAAAAGATATGATTCCCCATATAAAAAATAGAGTGTCGAAAAGTCCGTTGGACTTTCTCGACACTCTGAGAAAGACCCCTCGCCTGAGGGGTCTTTCTTTTTATTGGTTAAACAATTTGTCCAAATATTGATACGTTAACGGGGCGTTCGCTTTGAGTTCGCTGCGCGTGTTTTCGTTGTATACGTACAAGCTGGCCGCTTCCGCAAAGTATTCTTCGGTATAAGCCGAAAAGTAGCCGTCGTTGCCGAATTCGGCAGCGGCTTCCTGGTTAAAGATGCGTTGGAATTCCGCGCTTTGGCTGGCATTGCCGAACACGAAACGGTCCACGGCATGCATGGTTTCATGGATTTCGAGATTAAACGAATTATGGCCTTCGCCTTTTTTGCTGTAGCCGATCCGGACGACGACGTTTTTCTCGCTGACGCCGGGCACGTCATCCCAAGTTAATCCCGTTCCTTCCCAGCCTCTTGGGGTTTTCCCTTTCAAATAGCTGAGCTCGGGTACGTTTGTGATGGCGTCGTTCGTTAAAATGACTTTGACCCCTTTATCGTGCAAAGCTTCAAGGACGGGGGCGGGAATTCTCTCCAGGCGGCCCATCATGGCCTTGGCTTCTTTTGCGTTATAACTGCCCGTCGGCAAGACCACTAACTGCTGGATGACCGATTCTCGCGCATGGGCCTCGGTTTTCGGAAACGCGCCGACCAACGTGAAAACAATAAGCAGAGCGAGTATTTGCTTTGTCCATTTCATCCCGATCATTCCTCCAAAGCCTGCTTCCGGAAAGGAGCGAGGCTTTCAAATTGGTAGCTGGCTAGCGTGGCGACGATCATGCAATCGCGTTAGCTCCTATAGCTTTGCGCCCCCATTTTTCAATGGGTTTGCCTTTGTCAATAACGGAGTCGAACTTTGTAACCGCAGGGCGCCATCAAGCGCCAAAAAGCCCTTCTTACCGAAATAAGAAGGGCTATGCATCATAAATAACGCAGTCTTATGTCGGCAACTGGCTGGCATGGCGAAAAATCGCGTTAGCCCCTGTAGCTTTGCGTCCCCATTTTTCAATAGGTTTGCCTTTATCATTTTTAGGATGGAAAATAAATCTATAATCTACCATTATATTAAGTCCGCTCGATTTAATAGTCAAGAAAAAAGTCTAATTCGCTAGAACTATGGATCATTGTAGCGAGCAGACCCTTTTTCCCGGTATGCATGGCGAAATATGGCGGATATCGTGACGTTGGACCGGCGGATCGGCAACAGGATACTCGGCGGAGACCAAACCTCCCTTCGTTTCGTTGCTGAGGTCATGACACTGTTCCATGCGAAAAGTCAAAATCGGAGCGAATCTGATCAAAATACCGTCAAAGCGCTGGCGGTGTTTTTTTTATACTTAATTTACAGGAAAACTTGAATCTATCAGGAAGTCGAGGTGTTACGCATTGGAACCAACGAGGGGGATGCCCGGGGCCAACAAGCCTTTATCCGTCCGGGAGCGCAGGTTACGGACGCTGCGGCGGAGCGAAACGATATCCGGGTTTTTGTTCGTCAGCCCGATGCTGATCGGCGTAACCGTCATGGTGCTGATTCCGATTATCGCGACGCTGCTGCTCGGCTTTGCCGATTGGAACTTCGTGCAGGGATGGGACGGGATCAAGTGGGTCGGCCTGGATAACTTCCGAACGTTATGGCAGGACGAGATGTTCCGCAAATCGCTGCTGAACAACATCGTTTTTTTGCTGACAGTGCCCGTTTACATGCTGATTTCCATGGTGCTGGCCATCCTCATCGACCGCTATGTGTATTTTAAGGGATATTTTAAGGTCGCTTATTTTGTTCCCTACATTTCAATGACCGTCGCGGTCGCGGTCGTATGGCAGGTGCTGTTCCAGCCTTCCTACGGACCGATCAACGAGCTGCTGAAATCGATCGGCATCGCCAATCCGCCGCAGTGGATCGCCGACCCGAACTACGCCCTCATCTCGATCATGATGATTTCGGTGTGGATCTCGATCGGGTTCAATATGATCGTCTACATCGCCGGGCTGCAGTCGATCCCGAAGGATTTGTACGAAGCCGCGGACATCGACGGCGCGAACGGCTGGACGAAATTCCGGAGAATCACGTTTCCGCTCCTTTCCCCGACTTCGTTTTTTCTGCTGGTCACGGGCATCATTTCGACCTTCAAAGTATTCGATATCATCGCGGTCATGACGCAAGGCGGGCCGATCGGGTCGACTTCGATGCTGGTGTGGTATTTGTACGATACCGCCTTCGTGAACCTTAAGGTCGGTTATGCATCGTCCATCGCCGGCGTGTTGTTTGTCCTGGTCATGCTGATTACGCTCGGCCAATGGGCCGCCCAGAAAAAATGGGTCAACTACTAGGAAAGGAGTGGACATATGCCAACGTCTCGCGAGTTTCGGTGGAGCCGAACCGTCGTCACCCTGTTTATGTTTGCGGGGAGCATCCTGTTCCTGCTGCCGTTCGTCTGGATGCTTGTCACTTCCTTCAAAATGGAAACCGACGTTTTTACGTATCCGATTCAATGGATTCCGAAAAAATGGAACGCCGTCGCCAATTACAAGGAAGTCTGGTTCGGGGGTTATCCGTTTTACCTCTATTACTGGAATTCCATTAAAATCAGCGTGCTTACCACGTTAACCTCATGCACGGTGTCGGCCTTGGCCGCCTACGGCTTTTCCAAGATCAAATTCGCGGCCAGTTCGTGGCTGTTTATGATCGTGCTGGTCACCTACATGATTCCGGGGCAGGCAATCCTCATTCCGCAGTTTATTTTATACCGCAACATCGGGCTGTTCGACAGCCATTTCGGCATGATCATCCTCGGCAGCTTCAGCGTGCTGGGCACCTTTATGCTGCGCCAGTTTTTTATGGGAATTCATCAGGATTACATCGAATCGGCCAAAATGGACGGCGCCGGGCACGGACGCATTTTCCGGTCGATCGCGCTTCCGCTCGTGAAGCCGGCGGTGGCCACCTACGCGATTTTGCGGTTTATCTGGACCTGGAACGATTACCAGAATCCGCTCATTTTCCTGCGGACCGACAAGCTGTTCACCCTGCCGCTGGCGATGCAGAAGTTCACGTCCCTGAGCGGCGAATTTTATTCCCTGATCATGGCGGCGGCGGTGTCGGCCATCCTTCCTTTGCTCATCGTATTTATCATCGGCCAGAAAAACGTCATTGCCGGCATCGCCATGGGCGGCGTCAAGGGATAGTCCGCGCAAGGACGGAAAGTCAAAATAGTTGAAAAACCGGTCAATATAGTTCCATCGCTCGATCGGGCCGGATTCTATAATAATGCTATATGAAAGCGTTGTATTAACAGGCTTTTTGCAAAGCCGAACTATAAAGGAGGGTTATCCGGAATGAGAAAAAGAGTGTGGGCCGGAGCCGTTTCCGGCATGCTGCTGCTAGGACTGCTTGCAGGCTGCGGAGGGGGCAGCGCAAAAACCGCGGAAAACGGGGCCGAACCGAACGGGCAGGCGGCGGGGGAGAAGGGGGAAGGGAACGATAAGGTGAACCTGAGGCTCTATACGTACGGCACGGAGGAAGCATACAACTGGAACAAGACGCTGCAGGCTTACGAAGAAAAGAACCCGGGGGTGAAGATCGAGCTGGTGCAGCTGAGCGAAAAAGGGGACACGCAGGAAGCGATGAAAAAGCTGGACCTGGAAGCAGCCTCTTCGGCCCAGATGGACATCCTCATGTTCAGCGACGCCGCCGGTTACGCCCAGCGCGTGGCGCTTGGCATGGCCGAACCGCTGGACGACTACATTGCCAAAGACGGGTTTAATGTGGAGGAAGACTATAAGGTCGACACCCATTTGGGCGATAAAGTGTACGCGCTGCCGGGGAAATTCAACCCATGGTACGTGATCCTGAACAAAGACCATTTGGAGGAAGCCGGACTTGCGGTTCCGACGGATTGGACTTGGGACGATTTTGCGGACTACGCCAAAAAGCTGACAAAAGGCGAAGGCGCCCAAAAGCGCTACGGCACGTATTTCCACGGTCCGCAGGGCGGAGGCTGGATGGAATTTTTGAAGCTCAAAATGGAAAACCAGCCGCAAAACTCCGAGTTTTTGAAGGCCGACGGCACCTCGAACCTGGATGACCCGAACTTCAAGGCAACGCTGGAACTGCGCGTCAAAATGGAAAAGGAAGACCAGTCCTCGGTGCCTTACACCGACATGATCTCGCAGAAGCTGGCGTACCGGACGCAGTTTTTCAATCAATCGGCCAGCATGCTGCTGATCGGAAGCTGGATGAACACGGAGCTTGGCGGCACGGAAAAGGTACCGCTCAACTTCAACGTCACCGTGGCGCCTTTCCCGAAAAACAACCCCGGGGATGAAAAAGGGCTGACCCCCGTCACGACGGACTATGTCGCGGTGGCGGCCAAATCGAAGCATAAAGAGGAGGCCTACCAATTCGTCCGCTGGTACACGACGGAAGGCCAAATCGTGCAGGGGAAAAACATCCCGGCATGGAGCAAGGTGACGAATGACCAGGTGGCGAACATTATCGATACGATCTTGTCCGGCACGAAAAGTCCGGAGAAGGTGGACAAAAAGGCGCTGGTGGATACGCTGATCGCGTCCAAAGCCTCCGCCATCATTCCGCCGGCAACCTACCAGAGCGAAGTGTACAAGGCGATCAACGAAGAATACGAGAAGCTGATCCTCGGCAAACAGGACATCGACGCGACCGTCAAAAGCGCGCAGGAACGGGTTCAAAAAATCATCGACTCCAATAAAAAATAAGATATAATATCCCGAAAAGGGGGCGCTTCCCGCCCCCGCTTTTGCATATTTGGGGGGGGAGCGCCTTAATCAAACGCATCCGCGGGCTTGCGCCGACGTCGATCCGCCGCAAGCTGATGCTCGCCATGGTGGTGTGCGTTCTCGTTCCGGCATCGCTGACACTGATCATCTACAATTCGCTGACGCAGCAGGCCGTCAAAAAACAGGCCATCGCCAACGTGGAGGATTCGCTGATGCTGGTGCACGGCTCCGTGAGCAACCGCCTGAAGAGCATGCTGAACATTGCCAATTACATTCAAATCAATTCCGGTTTGAGATCTTATTTCAAGCTGGTCGCTTCCGGGAACGACGAGGGGACCGAATACGACAAATTTACGGAATGGAACCGGGTGCTCGAACAGCTCGACAGCCTGACGGCCGCGGGGGAAAAGAGCTACGTGACCGTCCTGCTGTCGAACGGGTCCTATTTCATGAATTATTCGGTAAGCGATTACAATCCCTTGAACATTCTAAAAACGCCTTGGTTCGAGCATTTAAAGGAACTGAATGGCGTAGAGTCCTACTGGATCGGCCCGGAGCCGACCGTCTATAACTACGACAAGTTCGACCATCCCTACCAAATTTCCGTGGCCCGCACGCTGCGGCTTGACGGCACGGAGATTTACGGGTATGTCGTGGTGACGATGATGGAGGATCAGCTGCACCAAATTTACGGGGATCTGTCTGCCGATCAGAAGGTGCTTCTCCTTGACGAAAAAGGCGTCATCATCTCCAGCGCCGATCCGAAGCAGGTGGGGACCGTTTTCCCGTTCGCCGATGCGGACGGCAGCCGAAAATCGACGTCGATTCGGACGATCGAAGGCCAAAAGCATCTGGTCTCCCAACATAACGTGCTGTTCACGGGCTGGCGGCTTGTCCTTGTGCAGCCCTATCAGGATGCGATCGTCAACATCAGCTCTATTTTTAACCGCGTCTTTATCCTGCAGCTTATGTTGTTTGCGTTGTTCACGCTGCTGTTTATCGCGCTCATCCGGGCGTTTACGAAGCCGCTCGTTCGCCTGGGCAAGGTCACGTCGGCGGTTCAGCGGGGCAACCTGTTCGTGCGTTCGGGCGTGCGCGGCAACGATGAAATCGGGCGCCTCGGGCTGCTGTTCGACCAGATGCTGGACCGCGTGCAGGACATGATCAGCGAAATTTCGGAGACGCAGGCACGCAAAAGGCGGGCGGAGCTGAACATGCTTCAGGCCCAGATCAATCCGCATTTTCTGTTTAACGTGCTTAATTCCATCCGAATGAAGGTGATGCGTCGCGGCGACCCGGAAAGCGCGCAAATGATCGGATCGCTGTCCATCCTGCTCCGGATGACGATCAGCCGCTATGAGGACGAAATTTCCCTGCATGAGGAGATCGATCTGGTATCCCATTACGTGGGGCTCATGAACATGAGGCAGAAAGCGGAGGTGGCGCTGGTCACGGACATCGCTCCCGAAGCTTTTTATATTGGGGTTCCCCGGTTCGTGCTGCAGCCGATCGTGGAAAACGCGATCATTCACGGGCTGAAGAAGCAGGGCGGGGAAATCCGGATCCGGGCGCAGGTCGAAGCCGGTTTCATCAAGCTGTCGATCGAGGACGACGGGCAGGGCATGGCGGAAGCCGAACGGCTGCGCGTTGAGGGCAAGCTGCGGAGCCGGGAGACAGCGGAACGGGAGGCGGACGGCGGAAATTTTTCCGGCATCGGCCTCGAAAACGTGGCCGAGCGGATGCGGCTTCTTTTCGGGGAGGCTTTTCGGGCGGATGTGTTCAGCCGCCGCGGCGAAGGGACCGTCATTGAAATGCATATACCGTTGAGGGAGGGATTGCGGGATGTATCAGGCGATGCTGGTGGATGACGATTATCCCGTCATCGAACTGTTGTCGGAGATCATCGACTGGGGCGGACTCGGCTTTAAGCCGCCGGGTACCCATGAAAACGGGGAAGATGCATGGGAAGAGGCGCGGAAGCAGCCGCCGGACGTGCTGATTACCGACATCGGGATGCCCCGGATGAACGGGATTGAGCTTATCGCCAAGATCAAGGCGGTCAAACCGGATGTGAAGGTCGCGATTTTATCCTGCCACAGCGAGTTTCAATATGCGCAGCAGGCGATGCGCCTCAACGTGCAGGATTACTTGATCAAAGATGCTTTGGACCCGCATGAGCTCTCGCGGCTGCTGTCCCGGTTCAAGGAGATGATGGACGGCGAACGCCGGACGGGCTGGGAGCATACCCGGATGAAGCATCTCATGGACGGAACTCGGGAGCTCCGCAAGGAGCAATGGTTCAAGAACTTCATCCACCAGCCGCTGCTGGCTGAGGACAAACGGCGTGAAGAAGCGGAGGAGTACGGCCTGTTTCAGGAGGGAACGTCATGCTTGCCCGTCATCGGTTTCGTGGAGGATTACCGGCAGGTGAAATACCGGTTTGCCTCGGATCAGACGCTCCATTTTGCGCTCGGAAACGTCATGAACGAAGTGCTGCGCGAGAGCCCTCTTCCCGGCCTGCATGTCGGTTACGATGTGCGTACATCGCTGCTGCTGTTTTCCTACCGGGCCAGCCTGAAGGTGAACATCCATGACGAAGCTGCGGCTTGCGTCCGGACGACTCGGGAGACCGTCATGCGCGTTTTGAAGATTCCCATGTCCTTTATTTGCGGCAGCGTCAGCCGGGGACCGGCGGAACTGAAGCAGGAACTGAACGAGCTGCTGGAAAGCCGGGAACAGCGCTTTTACCTGGAACGGGGTGAAATCGCGAAGAAGGCCCGACCTGCCCCGAAGTCTTATGAAAGCAGCTTGTTCGCTTACTATGACCAGGCTTGTTCGGAGCTTAGGGACGCGCTTTTGCGAAAGGACGAAACGCAGCTCCGGAAGCTGGTAGACGGGTGGATGGAGCTCATACGACGGGGCAAATACCCTGCCGAAACCGTCAAGGACTGGACGCTGAAGCTGCTGCTGAACGTCAAGCTGAAGCTGCATGCGCTCCCCCGCCTGACGCCCTCCAATTCCGCCGACATGCTGCATAAGGAAGCCGCCGATCTCGACTCCTTGCACGACCTTCGCGGCTGGCTTATCGCGCATTTGGAGTCCCTTGCCCGCGCTCAGGCCGCTTCCGTCCGCCCGGAAGTCACCGAGGCGTGCAACTACGTGGCGCTGAGGCTTGGCAGCCGCATTACGCTGGATGAGGTAGCCGCGCATTTGCATTTGAATCCGAGCTATTTCAGCCGGTTATTCAAAAAGGAAACCGGAATGACCTTCATCGAATACGTGACGAAGCAAAAAATGGAGCGGGCCAAGGAGCTGCTGGACGGAACCCGGTTCAGCGTCGGGGACATTTGCGAGCAGCTCGGATATGACAATCAAAGTTATTTCATTAAAACGTTCAAACTGCACACGGGTCAGACGCCGGTGGGATACCGGGGATGAAAAGGGAGGGGACGAAAGTGGCGCATTTGCTGGAGATCGTGAAAAATATGGAGCCTGTTGATGAACGGCTGTACACCCGGAATTTGAATGCCGCCGATGTGCGGCATTATTTTTCTGAAGCCGATTGGCTGCAGGAGGAATGGAAAGAAATCGAAGCGGAAGGGGAGCGGCTGTTGCAGGCTTGTACGCCGGAACTGACCTATACCCTGTTCGATTTGTACGCCAAGACGGGATCAAGACGGGAGTACGAGCAGGCCTATTTCGAACGGCGCCGGAGGTTAAACACGTTTGCGCTGCTGACGCTTCGGTCGCCGGAGAAGTATCTCGATCCGCTGCTGGATATTTTGTGGGCGATATGCGATGAGTACAGCTGGTGCGTTCCGGCCCACCTGCCCGACCGTCTGGCTGACAACGAAATCGATCTGTTTGCGGCGGAAACCGGGTTTGCGCTGGCCGAAATTTTCGTCCTGATGCAGTCCCGGCTTCCGACGCTCATACGGGATCGAATCCGGAGCGAAGTGGAGCGGCGGGTGCTGACGCCCTTCCTTGCGCATGGCCCTTATGCCTGGGAAACCGCGACCCATAATTGGTCGGCGGTATGCGCGGGATCGGTCGGGGCGGCTGCGCTGCTGCTGGAGCAGGATGCCGGCAGGCTCGCGGATATTTTAGCCAGAACGGAACGAAGCATGGAATATTACCTTTCCGGTTTCGGTGCGGACGGGGCGTGCCTGGAAGGGATCGGGTATTGGCGGTACGGATTCGGTTATTTCATGTATTATGCGGAGTTGCTGTCTGCAAGAAGCAAGGGCCGGCTGGACTGGTTCCGGCGCGAAAAGGTGGCGCAAATCGCGGCCTTCCAGCAGAAATGCTTTCTGTGCGGAGATCAAGTCGCCAACTTTTCCGATTCCCATCCACGAAACCATGTACATCTGGGGCTGTCCCACAAGCTGGCGGAACGGTTTCCCGGCGTGACGCCGCCGCCGGCGCGGCTTCGGGCGCCGTATACGGAAGACCATTGCAGCCGCTGGGCGCCGGCGCTGCGCAATCTGCTATGGACGCGGAACGGGATCGGCACGGACGATTGGGAGAGCGGAAGCAGCTATTTGCCTGATGCGAAGTGGCTCGTGGCAAGGCATCGCAGCGGGGGAGGCGTGTTTGGTTTTGCGGCCAAAGGCGGCTGCAACGACGAGCCGCATAACCATAACGACCTCGGGCATTTCATGCTGGTCGCGGAGGAAACGGTTTTTTTATGCGATCTCGGCGCCGGGGAATACCGCAAGGGTTACTTCGGCGATGAGCGTTACGTCTACGATTGCAATGGCTCCCAGGGACACTCGGTCCCGATCGTTAACGGCAGCTGTCAAGCGCCGGGCGCGGAAAGGCGGGCGGACGTGCTCGAAGCGGCGGCAGGCCCGAGGCGGGACCGGTTGAAGCTGGACATTTCCGGGGCTTACCCGGACCAGGGGCTTGAGGCGCTCGATCGTGATTTGGAGTGGGAGAAGGGGGAACTACCTTCCCTGAAGTTGGTGGATGAGTTCCGTTTTACGCTTCCGCCGGAGTCGATCGCGGAACGGTTCGTCACGCAGATCAAGCCGCAGTTTCAGGATGACGGCAGCATCATTTTGATAGGAGCGGGCAGACGTTCCTTGAGGATCGATTTTGATCAGGATTTGTACCGGGTGGAAATGACGGAGCACAGCTTTACGAACCATTTCGGGGTGGACGAGGGGTGGTACGGCATCGATTTTCATGTGCTGCGCCCGGCTATGAACCAGCGGCTCGAATTCGCTTTTCGTTTCGAATGAGCCGCATGGGTTTTTACCAATTTGCAAGTCAACAGATGGGAGATGAGTGAATGGTCGGGACAGAGAGTAGGCCGGAATGGCTGGAGGAAGCGTGGTCTAAAGCGTTGGACAAAACGCGGTTGAACGCAAGCCGGATCGGGGCGGCATTTCCGCATGCAAGCCATGGGGGCCAATACACCCGGGAGCAGCCCTATTGGTGGACGGCCGGGTTCTGGCCGGGCCTCCTATGGCTGATGTATAACGACTGCGGAGACGCCAAATTCAAGGAAATTTGCGAGACGTGCGAGGATCGGCTGGACGAAGTGCTGGACGGATTTGCGAGGCTCGACCACGATCTCGGCTTTATGTGGACGCTGACGAGCGTAGCGTCGCATAAGCTGACAGGCAAGGAAATCTCCAAAATCCGCGCGCTGAAAGCGGCCAATTACCTGGCGGCGCGCTTTAACCTGAAAGGCCGGTTTATCCGGGCATGGAATCCATGGTTCGAGGGCGAGGACAACCGGGGATGGGCGATCATCGATTGCGCGATGAATATGCCGCTGCTGTTCTGGGCTTCCCATGCGACGGGAGATCCGCGTTACAAGCATATTGCCGAGGCGCACATGGATACGGTGCTGGAGCATTTTATCCGGCCGGACGGCTCCATCTATCACATCGTGCGGTTCGACCCGGATACGGGGGTATTCGTCGAAGGCGTCGGCGGGCAGGGGTACGACGCCGATTCCGCCTGGTCCCGCGGCAACGCCTGGGCGATTTACGGTTTGGCGTTAGCTTATCATCATACCGGCAAGACCGCTTACCTGCACGCGGCCCAGAAGGCGGCGCAGTTTTTCCTGGCCAGGCTGCCGGAGGACCACGTGCCGCACTGGGATTTCCGCGCGCCTGCGGAAGAGGAGGCGCCAAGGGATTCTTCCGCCGGTGCCTGCGCGGCCAGCGGGATGCTGCTGCTCGCCGGGCTGTCGGGGGAGACGGAGGCGCCCGTCTACCGGAAGCCGGCGATCCGGATGCTGGAGTCGCTCTACCGGAATTACGGCACATGGGATGATCCGGAGGAAGAAGGGCTGATTCTGCATGGCACGGGCAACCTGCCTCAGGGGCAAAACACCGGCGTGCCGCTGATCTACGGCGACTATTTTTACGTGGAAGGATTTGGCGCGCCTTCGGAATAAGGGTCTATTTTATTGGGAGTAAGGAGCTTGGGGGAGCGGGCGAGGAAGCCCGTTCTTTTTTTCTTTAGGTTTCTTAAGTTTTCCTTTATCAACGTTTATTTTTCGTTTCGAAACGCTTAATTTCCCCTCCTTATAATAAAAACATCTTAAGCGGGCGGAACGGCGCAAGGCCTGATGCCCGGAAGCGATGAACGGGGGAGAACCTGATGAAATTAACGCGGAAAACGACGGTCGCGGTATTATTCGGCGGCTGCTCGACGGAATATGGCGTATCGCTGCAGTCTGCGGCTTCGGTGATCGATCATTTGGACAGGGATAAGTACGACTTGGTGCTTGTCGGAATTACGCAAGAAGGCGTGTGGCTCCGGTACGGCGGCGGCACGGACGACATCCGGGAGGACCGCTGGCAGCAGCATTCCAGCTGCATTCCGGCATTTTTGCCGCCAAGCCGGGACATGGCCGGGCTGGTGGAGCTGGTCGGCACGGAATACCGCGTGACGCCGGTCGATGCCGTGTTTCCGGTGCTGCATGGCAAAAACGGCGAAGACGGCACGGTGCAGGGCTTGCTGGAGCTGTCGGGCATTCCGTTTGTCGGCTGCGACACGTTGTCTTCGGCGGTATGCATGGACAAGTCCATTGCAAGCAAGCTGGTGAAGCTGGCCGGCGTGGATACGGCGGAGTCGATCGTCGTTCATGCCGGGGATGATCTATACGGCGCGGTCAAAAAGGCTGAGCCTCTGGGGTTCCCGCTGTACGTGAAGCCGGCCCGTTCCGGCTCCTCCTTCGGCATCGCCAAAGCTTACGACAAGCTGGAGCTGATGGAAGGCATAAGGTCCGCCTTGTTGCATGACGATAAGGTGGTCATCGAGCAAAACGTTCCCGGTTTCGAGGTCGGCTGCGCCGTGCTTGGGCATGCTGCCGATCCCTTGATTGCCGAAATCGACGAAATCGAGCTGCACGGCGAATTTTTCGACTATGAGGAGAAGTATTCCCTTGCGACGTCCACGATCCATCTGCCTGCCCGAGTTTCGGAGGATGCGGCGGCCAGCATCAAAGAGGCGGCCAAGCTTATTTACCGCACGTTGGGCTGCACGGGCCTGGCCCGGGTGGACATGTTTGTCTGCCCGGACGGGCGCATCGTGTTTAACGAAGTCAATACCATGCCGGGATTTACGGCGGCCAGCCGGTACCCGAACATGATGCGCGCAAGCCATATCGGCTACCCGGAGCTGATGCACCGTCTGATCCAGCTTGCGTTATCCAAGGAGGCAAGAGCATGATGGTTAAGCGAGCGATACGTCTGCAACCGAAAATGGTCCATCGCGGACCTCTAGTGCTGGTGAACAGGGAACATCCGCTGCAGCATGCGATCCACTCCAGTTATTTGGCTTCCGTTGAGGGGGTCGCCCGGGCCAGCACGGAAGAAGCCTGCATGCGCCTCGAGCGGACATGCCTGCGGCAGCTGAAGGCATTGCTTGCGGCCTGCGGCGGCGCAGAGGCCATCGGTATCGTCAGCGGTTACCGGACGCGGATGGAGCAACAGCGCATTTACGACCAGTCTTACGCAGCCAACGGGCCGATTTTTACGGCCAGCTATGTCGCGCGGCCGGGCGAAAGCGAGCACCAGACCGGACTCGCCGTCGACGTCGGGGAAATGGACGCGGGCGTGGATTACATCTGCCCGTCGTTTCCGGAGGACGGCGTATTCGCGGAATTCCGCCGCAGAGCCGCGGAGTTTGGTTTTATCCAGCGATACCGGGAAGGGAAAGAGCATCTCACCCATATCGCCTGCGAGCCGTGGCATTTTCGTTACATCGGCGTGCCTCATGCGATCATCATGGACCAATATGGGATGTGCCTTGAGGAGTATACCGAATATATGCGGCAGTTTAGGCCTGACGGACCGCATCTCTTCAAAAAGTACAAGGATCATTTGATCGAGATGTTCACCGTGGAGGTCGGAGAGGAAGGAGCCGAGATTGCCGTCCGCACGGAGCCGGGTGCGAAAGTGGAGATCTCGGGCAACAACGTCAATGGATGCGTCGTCACGATTTATCATGAATGCAAGGGGCCAGGAGGCGCGTCCGGTCCGGAACATGGAACAGGCCTGGGGTTCGGGAAGGAGCAAGCCGTCCGATGAAGACCTGGGCTCTTATGGACCGGCTGCTGATGCTGCTTATTCCGATGGCGGGAAAAAAAGAAGCCCCAAGCCGCGGCCACCGCGCTTGGGCGGAGATCAACCTGACCCATCTGAGGCATAACGCGGCGGAGCTGAAGCGGGTGCTGCCGCCGCAATCCCGGATCATGGCCGTCGTCAAGGCGAATGCTTACGGGCATGGAAGCCTTGAAGCCGCGCGGGAGCTGAGCCGGGAAGGCATTGCCCACTTTGCCGTCGCCGAGATCGGGGAAGGGATCGCCCTGCGCAAACATGGCGTACGCGGCGACATTCTCGTTTTGGGTTACACGTCTCCGGAGCGAGCCCCCGAGCTTGCCCGTTACCGCCTGACCCAAACGATGGTCAGCAGGGAATACGGCGAGGCGCTGAATGCGTATGGAGTGAAGCTGAACGTGCACGTCAAAATCGATACCGGCATGAACCGTTTGGGCGTGCCGTGTCATGACCCGCATTCGATCATGGCATGTTACCGGTTTTCGCACCTGAACGTAACGGGGACGTTCAGCCATTTGTCCATGTCGGACAGCTTGGGGCAGGCCGAGACCCGTTTTACGCAGCAGCAGCTGGACCGTTTTGAACTGGCGATCGGGCAGCTGAGGGAGGCGGGGATCGATCCCGGACTTGTGCATATCCAGAGCAGCTACGGCATCCTGAATTACCCGGAGGTGAGCTGCGATCTGGTCCGTCCCGGCATCGCGCTGTACGGACTGCTGAGCCGCGAGGAAGACGAGGTGCGGACGAAGGCCGATTTGCGGCCCGTCCTTTCCTTAAGGTCGGTTGTGACTCAAGTGAAAGAGGTAAAAGCCGGCGATCCGGTGGGATACGGACGGAACTTTATTCCTTCCTGCGACCTTCGGATCGCGACCGTGTCCATCGGCTATGCCGACGGGATTCCGAGGTCGCTTTCCGAACATGGCGGGTACGTGCTCATTCGCGGGCAGCGGGCACGCATCGTCGGCAGCATCTGCATGGATCAGCTGACCGTCAACGTGACCTCCATCGCCGGCGTCCGGCAGGGCGATCCGGTCACGCTCATCGGACAAGACGGGGCGGAGACGATCACGGCCGGACAAATCGCCGCGCGGTGCGGCACCGTGGCGAACGAGATTCTAAGCCGCTTGGGCAGCCGGTTGGAGCGGGTCTATCGATACGATTAAGATGGACTGATAAGTTTCTTTTTAGGGTTCGATATGAGAACAAAAACGGATCTTTCCTTGTCGCATCCGGCAGGGGAAAGGTCCGTTTTGTTGTATGTGTGCATATTTCGCCTATTCACGAAGGGCTAGAAAATCCGCATCCTATACGTCGATGTTTTTGATCACTCTTGCCGGATTGCCGCCGACGATCGTGTTGTCCGGAACGTCTTTCGTGACCACGGCTTCGGAGGCCACCACGACGTTATTGCCGATCGTGACGCCCGGATTAATGACGGCTCGTCCGCCGATCCATACGTTGTTGCCGATCGTGACCGGTTTGCCGTACTCGGGCCCTTTTTCCTTTTCTTGTCGTATAATATTTGATGTTTTTTTCCGTATGTTATGTGAACTCATTTCACAGAAGCAGGATATGAAGAAATAATAGTTTTACCGTCTTTGTATTCTAAAAAGTAGGCAACTTTTAAATTTGAATTATAGCTAATAAATTTACTTCCCATCGCCCACTTCTGATTTTTCAGTATTGACTCTCCAGTTGATGAATACAATGACCATGTTTGTTTGGCCAGATCACCTACAAAAAGTTGACTATTGTTAAAAACAGTTACCCAACCCGATTCTTTATCTTTATCCTCATTAAAGAATGATTGCAATGATTTAATCTTATTATTTGTACTAACATTGATGATCCTATAGAATACTTGAGAATCTGTTGGTTTTGGTCGATTAGCACTAGCCAAGACTGATTGATATGTGTAAGAATTGAAAATTGAAAGTTTGTTACCCAAAAATTTGAATTGGAAATCTGTATTGAAATCTTTGAAAAAAGATTCCTTCTTTGTATATAGATTTATAGTCTTAAGAAAATAATCATCGATACCGATACCTTGTCCAACATATTTAATAGCTAAATTTGGGTATTTTTCAAAATCCCAATCCATGACACTCACACTTTCATATCCCTTATCTACAACTTGGGCATTATAGGTGACAGTTGGCTTTTTCCAAGGGTATTCATACAAATTAAAAACATTTTTGGTTTGCACCATAATTCTCTCATTCACTTTTCCTGTTGGAGCAACCCATTTTAATTTATCACCCGTATCTTTCATGGGGATTTCAGTTTTTGAAAGTAAATTTCCCTTAAAGGAGAACACACTTTTTGTGATCTTTGTAGGACTAATTTTTTTTAAAAGAATAAATTTTTCCGGGTTTTTAATAACTCCTAAATCCAAAATGGGATTTGAGTCACTTGATAAATTGATCGAATTATTTGTTTTAACGTCTACTAGATCGACTTTATTAGAAACGCGGTCCAACAAAACTACTGTACTCTCGTTGAGTACAAAAATATCAGTCGTATCAATTTGTGGCAACATGACATTTGAGTTAGCGAAAGATTGATTCGAAAATAAAACAATTCCTAATATCATAGAAATTAAAATAGCCATTTTTTTTGTGAACATCATGAACATTTAGTATCCTCCACTTCTTATAAGTTGTTTTATACTATAAACACAAAAACAATGACAATAGTTGCTGATTATTAAAAAAAATTCCGCAACTATTGTCATGAATTAGTAATTGAGTGTTTTGCATAATTCCGTTTCAGAGAAGAAGCGATAGCATATTCACTGTCGTTAAGGGGGAATTTTCGAAAATGGTATTATATGGATGAAGAAAAGGGCAGACTTGCAGAATTTTAGAACAGCTCGTTTTTTAAGCGGCAGCCCGTTTTGAATGATGAGAAACGGCGAGCGCAGATGCAAGCAGAACAATGGCATTCAAATACTGGTGAGTTGTGACTTTCTGAATGCCCCGGACATGTGCGGCGTCTGCCGTCAAATAGGTTTTCAATCGGGAGTTGCAGCGTTCTACGCTGGTTCGTTCATTGTAAAGTTCCTTCCAACGCTTTGTATCCCGATGAGGGATGCTGTATCGCCGGAGATCATCCTTCGCATTTACTTTGACGACCATTCCATAGTTTGAAGACGAGCAGGCAGCCATGCCAAGCGGACAGTCGACTTTACCCGTGGCATGCGGGCAGCGAAATTTATGCATATCGCCGTCAACTCCCCAGTATGTCATCGCATAACCCATGGAACAGCACGGTGTTCCGTTCGAGGTCATGCCAGCAGGCGGTTCCTTCTCCCCCCGAAGATTAAGGGGAATGATGGCTTGTGCCTTGACGTTGCGGGCGGCCTCATAAACTTTCATTTGGTCGTAGCCCGCATCGAGTATGAAAAATCGTGTGCTCGTCCTGGACGCTGTTTTCTCGATCAGGCCCGGCGCCATTTCTCCATCATTGACATGCGCCGGCGTTACTTCCAAGGCGATCGGCAATTCACTTTTCGTATCGACCGCCAGATGAATTTTGTAACCAAACCATGTGATTTTATTGCCGAAGGAATCAATTTTTGCGCCCCAGTTCGCATTACCCGTTTGCTCGCTTTTGCGTTTGGGCTGCTTTTTCTCGTAAGCGCGGAGAGCGGCGCTGTCTATGGCGACGTTACTGCCTTCTATGATACCTTCCTGCTGACAGCGTGTGACCAAATCCTCAAAAAGCCGTTTTGCCAAGTCCTTTCTCGTCAGTTCTGAGAAAACTCGGCTTAATGTGGATATGGAAGGAGCTTCTCGATCCAGCGGAAGACCACACTGATAACGAAACCGGAGATCCGTATCCAAACGCTTATGCAACCCTGAAAAGGTACTTATTCCTTCAAGCGGCGCAGCCAAGAGTGCTCGTAGAATACCTTGTCTGCAGTATCCCTCAGCGCCTCGGGGTGAACGGCTTCTCAGTTCCTTGGCATACGGTCTCAGATCGAGAGAGCTGAAGAAGATCGGCAATCTCTCCTTGGGTTGAATTTTTAAAAGTTCTTCGAAGGAAAACAGACATTCTTGGAGAATATACAAAGTGACTTCCTCCATCCTTGAGGTTTTTGGGTTTGGTCACTTGAAAACTTCTCCAAGTTGGGGTGAAGTCCCTTTTTTATGTCCGAAAATCCTTACGGCTCAAGGCCTCAGATTACTGCAAAACGCTCAATTAATATATTTTATATTGTTCATCCCTATCTGTAGAGCTAATAACATTTTTTATATAGTCTATTGATCCGCCATGACTCCAAGTATTTTCAATCAAGCCACTAACATTTCCTGGATATACTGTTGAAGCACCATTTTGAGTAAGAAAACGGTAATTACCCCAATTCGCGTATGATGTAAAAGGGTTTTTGAACTTTCCTGAGGTTCCCTTTGGCATTGCTATTGCAGTAACGCGCTTTACTGATTTATTTGAAGCCTTGTAATCAGGGAACTGAATAACGTATAAGGTACTATAGCCAATCTGATATGTTATAGTCAAAATAGGGTCAGGATCTTCATCTTTCTCTGCTAATTTGTAGAAGACCTTATAACCATTTATTGTTTTATTTCCACTACCGTAATTCTTTGTATAATCCTGAATTTCGAAAGTAACATCGTCTGAAAAACAAGAAAAGGGCTCCAATTCTTTGGTAGAATGGTGTTTGTCCAGAACATCACCTACAAAGAAAGGAGCAC
The DNA here is from genome assembly GCF_038004655.1 of Paenibacillus sp. FSL M7-1455. Classification (NCBI taxonomy): domain Bacteria; kingdom Bacillati; phylum Bacillota; class Bacilli; order Caryophanales; family Paenibacillaceae; genus Paenibacillus; species Paenibacillus sp. FSL M7-1455. The sequence goes on from NZ_JBBORO010000001.1 coordinate 261,491, forward strand.
CTTTTAGATGAAGTCTACCACACCCGTCAGCAAAATCAAGACCGAATTTACCTTGCAAAACGCCTCAAATGTTGGAGGAAGCAAAATCTTTCTGGAATATCTCGAAAAAATCAAGCTCGGTAAGGCTTTGCAGAATTTAAATTGTACCAAGCAAGGCAATTCCCTGTTCCCTGTTTTCCGCATCCTGCTCTATCTCATTGTCGGCTGGATACTCGGATGCGAACGCCTCTTTCATTTCCGCAGGCTGCAACATGACGCGCTCATCCGGCGGTTTCTCGGCGGGCGCTGTCCGCATCACACCCTGCTGTATAAGGAACTGGATCGACTCAGCAAGACCCGCCCAACCTTAACGCTGGATTTGCGAAAGCTGAATCAGCAGATTATTGCACCCTGTCTGCCTTCTGAACTCATCGTGGACCTAGACTCCACGGTAGAAACGGTATACGGTCACCAAGAGGGGGCGGCAGTCGGCACGAATCCCCACAAACCCGGACGTAAAAGTTACCATCCGCTGATGGCGTTTGAGGGCCAGTCGCGCCTGTGCCTGAATGCAGTACTGCGTGCTGGGAATACGCACGCTTCCACCGATGCAGCCGCCTTCCTCCGTCAGATCTTTGAGTTGCTTGGTGACCGTCCGGTAAAGTACGCCCGGTTTGACAAGGGATTTGGCGGCGAAGACTTCTACAGCCTATGGGAAGCCAAGCGAATCGGGTATGTCGGGAAATTGAAATGGACGCAGCGACTTCAGGCCGAAGTAGGGCGATGCCGCTACTGGAAGCGGTTTGTCGATGAGGATTGGGTCATCGAGGGGATCACCCTGATCTACCAAGCCACCTCATGGAAGAAACCGCGCCGCGTTGTGGTGATTCGTAAAGCGCAGGTGTTTGACGGCGATCAAGCTCGGCTTCTCCTCGATACGGACTGGCATTACGAAGCGATCGTCACCAATCTCGAGTGGGAGCCGATCGACCTTTGGCGCTTTTACAACCAGCGTTGCTGCATGGAGAACTATATCAAAGAAGCCAAACGCGGCTTTTCCATCGATCGAATCGCTACCGGTGACTTTACCGCTAATGAAATCGACCTGCTCATCAAGCTGCTCGCCTACAATCTCTACGAGAGATTCAAGCGAGACTGTTGCGAACCGGTCCATCAAGGGTATACGATTGCCCGGTTCCGTCTAGAGTTTTTCCACTGTGCAGCTACGATGATTCAGCATAGCCGACAAGTCGTTCTGAAACTGGCTAAAGATTTCGCGAACCGCTGCGCCTGGCAACGTATCGCCGCCAAAGTCGCTGCCTTAGAATGACGTTTACCACAAATTAACATGGAAACCGTTTAGCCCTGTCTTATGGGGAGGGGGAAAGACTACCCTCTTTTCAGAATCGTCGCGTAATCCACTGGGTATTTCCCTGTTTATTACAGTTGTTGCCTACTAATCCTGCTACAAACTGGCCACCATTATGGGCTTTCGAAATTCAGGATAATCAAAATAATACTCTTCACTGTCTTTTTCGTTTCCAGGTTGGGTTATAACTTTGTGAGATGCTCTTGCATGAAATAGGGGGAACCAGCCTTTTCCTTTTGAACCATTATATGTACCAAAGCCAACTTCTGCAATTCCTGTCTCTCCATTATCTATACCAGTGTATAAATACGCTGATTCTCCATCAGTATTTGCAAAGTTATAGCCTGGCAAAGTCACATCATCGGCAACACCGCCTGTAAAATTTAAACTTCTTGTACTTGTAGGAGTTTTTAATCGATGAAAGGCTCCAGTATCCGCACCAGCAGGTGTCGGAATGGTATCTTTCAAAACTGACTGAATCGAAACATCTGATTTAGTTGCCATTGAAGGAGAAGCAATTTCATTTGAAACAGTAAAAATATACTCGACGTCTCGTGTTTCTTTTACAAAATTATTAATTACATTACCTTTTTCAGAACTTTCAGCAGTGGATAATTGCCCCGAATCATCAAACTTCATAAATACAATTTCTGCGTTTTTCAAATCCTCAACATTATTTCTTGTCTCCTCGTCAAGTGCGTGTGTGATTCCAAAGGATTGCAAATTAGAATAGCCTCGTAGAAGAAGTTCTTGGTTGATTGCTTCAATTCGGTACTGTTCAAAGTCAATTTTTGATTCGTCTGCATAAACATTTATTGGTGAGATAGAAACCAACAATGTTGCCGCCAAAGAAAGTTTAATAAATTTCCCTTTCAAAATAAAATCCCCCTTATATGTTATAAATTACATTTATCATAATAGTATATATTTGTAAAATATTCAATATGTTTCTGTTTATTTTCCTAAAAGTCAATATGGAAGATTTATAGTGTCGACTTTGGTGTGTTATAAACGGCACTTTATTATAAATTAGGAATATGATTCACTAGTTCATGCCACTTCAATGGACTTATTAGATCTGCATTTACTAATGAGCCGTGAGGAAGACGAGGTGCGGACGAAGGCCGATTTGCGGCCCGTCCTTTCCTTAAGGTCGGTTGTGACTCAAGTGAAAGAGGTAAAAGCCGGCGATCCGGTGGGATACGGACGGAACTTTATTCCTTCCTGCGACCTTCGGATCGCGACCGTGTCCATCGGTTATGCCGACGGGATTCCGAGGTCGCTTTCCGAACATGGCGGGTACGTGCTCATTCGCGGGCAGCGGGCACGCATCGTCGGCAGCATCTGCATGGATCAGCTGACCGTCAACGTGACCTCCATCGCCGGCGTCCGGCAGGGTGATCCGGTCACGCTCATCGGACAAGACGGGGCGGAGACGATCACGGCCGGACAAATCGCCGCGCGGTGCGGCACCGTGGCGAACGAGATTCTAAGCCGCTTGGGCAGCCGGTTGGAGCGGGTCTATCGATACGATTAAGAGGGCTGATAAGTTTCCTTTTAGGGTTCGATATGAAAACAAAAACGGATCTTTCCTTGTCGCATCCGGCAGGGGAAAGGTCCGTTTTGTTGTATGTGTGCATATTTCGCCTATTCACGAAGGGCTAGAAAATCCGCATCCTATACGTCGATGTTTTTGATCGCTCTTGCCATGGAACCTTTTTGTCTACCTTTAATTCCATGAAGTTCGGCCTAAACGTTGCCCTATGAAAGGAGACGAAAGATCGGTTAGAGGTTTTGCTGAATGAAAGATCGAAGTAATTAGCAATCGCTTGAATGCAAGGGGTCATATAAATCGGTTTTTTGGAATGAAATGATTAGTGGTTTAATCGACCTAAAGAAAGGAGAGGGCTTAAGATTTTTAAGATCGGTACATTTTCTAAACTAAGCCGGGTATCTGTCAAAACATTGCGTTATTACGATCAGCGGGGATTGTTGCAGCCGGACACGATCGATCCGTCTTCCGGTTATCGATATTATTCAGCGGAACAACTGTTAGTCGTGCAACGAATCATCGATTTAAAGAACCGGGGGTTTACGCTGGAAGAGATCAAGTCCCTATTGGCTGAAGATGTCTCTCCGGCGGAAGTGAAAAAATCTTTGACGGCCAAGCAGCTGGAACTGCAGCAATTCATCGAGGAGGCACAAAGCCGGTTGAAGGAGATCAGCTCGGGGCTGGAGCGTATTCGGGATTTAGACGACCCTTCACCGGCCGCCCCGATCGTCATTCGAAACGTAAAATCCCAGCTTGTCGCATCCATTCGCGATACGATCCCGCGCTCGCACTTATGTCTCCTTTTGGATGAAATTAAACAATATGTGCGTGAGCATCAGGAGGATGACAACCGCTCTTTAAACGTTCAATGGCATAACAACGACGACGAAGAGGATTTGATCGATGTAGAAGTCGCTTTGCCCGTTGCAAAGCCTATTCCGGGCAGTGACAGGGTGAACGTTCACTTTTGGCCGGAATTAAAGCAAGCTGCCTCGCTGGTTCATTGGTGCGACCCGTATCATTCCTCCTGTTCGGCATTGGCTGAGCTTGCGACATGGATATCGTCCAACGGATATCGGCCAAGCGATGCCAAACCGATCCGGGAAATTTATTTGACGGCAGATCAAGATCTGTATGGGAAACTCCGGAGGGCTGAATTGCTCATTCCGATTGAAAAAATATAAAAAGCCGAATCTTTCATTGTTCCGTGCAAAAGGAATGATGAAAGATTTTTTTTTGGACGTGTTGACTCTCCCCTATGGTGGAGGGTGTAGAGTGTCATTAATCAAACAATAAGGAGTGGTACAAATGAAACGTTTGGAAGGAAAAGCAGCATTAGTAACCGGGGGAAGCCGGGGCATTGGCCGGGGCATCGCGCTGCGGCTGGCAGAAGAAGGGGCTCTGGTTGCGGTCCATTACGGCAATCGTTTTGCTGCAGCGGAGGAAGTGGTTAGTACCATCGAAGCAAACGGGGGGCAAGCATTTGCTGTGGGCGCAAACCTGAACTCCGTTGCGGGTGTTGAAGCATTGCTTCAATCGCTAGATGGGCAGCTTGTAGAGCGAACAGGCAGTCATCATTTTGATATTTTGGTCAACAATGCCGGCATCGGTACTTCAAAAAATCTTGAAGAAACAACGGAAGAATCTTTTGACGAAGTATTTGCCGTTAACGTCAAAGCCCCGTTTTTTCTCGTACAGAAATCGTTGTCTCGTCTGCGTGATCAAGGACGGATCATTAACATATCCTCTGGAGTGACTAAAATTGCTATGCCGGAATTGATGGCTTATAACCTTACCAAAGGAGCGATCAATACGTTCACCTTTCAACTGGCAAAGCAGCTTGGACCACGAGGCATCACAGTCAATGCGGTTCTTCCCGGTATCGTCGATACGGATGTGAACGCATCCTGGCTGTATACTCCGGAAGGGCAACGGTATGCAACGGAAATATCTGCACTGGGGCGCATTGGGGAGCCCTCGGACATTGCCGACATCGTTGCGTTCCTTGCATCCGTCGACGGGCGATGGGTTACGGGCCAGATGATCGATGCTACGGGCGGATCCCATTTATGATCCATCCCTTTGTCTGGAGTCATAATCCCTACTAAATAATACAAAAATCCGATTCCTTCGTTGCGTCTAAGCGGAATCGGATTTTGCCTTTTTCGCCGTGAAGGCTCCACTATATGGGTTCCATACCTCAGGCAGCATGTTCCGTTCAGTCCGCAATGACCAGGTTCGTCCCCGTTTTTTTGAATTTGGACAGGTAGCTGCGATCCAGATGCGCATCCGTCACGATCGTGTCGATCCGCTCCAGGGGCGCGATGGCAACCGTGACGTCTTTGCCGAATTTGGTGCTGTCGGCCGCGACGATGACCTCTTTGGACAGCTCGATCATTTTTTTGCGCGTGACGGCCTCCTCCAGATTATAATCCGAAATGCCCCTTTCGATCGTGATCCCGCTGCAGCAGATAAAAGCTTTCCGCACGTTAAGCTCGTGAAAATTGAAAATATAATCGAATGCGACGACGGACTGCTCTTCCTTCCGGATTTTGCCCCCGATGATGATCAGCTCGGCATCGGTGTCCATCAGCTCCTGGATGACCGGTATGGAGCAGGTAATGACCGTCAGGTTCTTTTTATCCTTGATGTATTTGGCAATTTGATAGGTCGTCGACCCGCTGTCGATATAAATGCAGTCGCCGTCCTGAATCCACTCGCTGCATTTGCGGGCGATGTGCTCTTTTTCTTCCAAATGGTTGACCATCCGCTCGTCCATCGACGATTCCCCGAACCGGTCCGCAAGTTTGATGCCCCCGTAGATTTTTTCGATTTTCCCCCGGCCGGCAAGCAGGTTGATATCCCTTCGGAGCGTATCGACGGAAATGCCCAGCTCCTCGGTCAGCTCCGTTATTTTAAGCACTTTTTTGACGGTTAATAGGTCGAGAATTTTCTTTTGCCTCTCCAATGGCAGCATCGCTTTCACCCGCTCATCTATGACGTTGGCGTTTCGAACCGAAACAATTCCAGTGTACGTTCAGCCTCCCTGGGATTCAATAGATTTTACATAGATCACCATGTTTTATCGTTAGAGTAGGGATAGAGTTAGTCAAGAGTTATGAAATAGTTATGCATAATTTACGCAAAATTTACAAGCTCGCGCATCTCGGTTGACATACGGTTTTTATACTGGGGTTGTGTTTAAGGAGGTGGGCGGCTTGCTGAAGCTGCAGCATATTGGCAAACAATTCGACGGTAAAACCGTTTTGGACGACATCAGCTTCGAGATCGGCACGGGGGAAATCATGTCGCTCCTCGGCCCGAGCGGAAGCGGGAAAACGACGCTGCTTCACCTGATTCTAGGCCTGACCGGGGCGGACCGCGGCAGCATTCGTTTCGGCGACGAGGACTTGACCCGCGTCCCGATGAAAAAGCGCGGCTTCAACATCGTGTTTCAGGATTACGCCCTGTTTCCGAACCTGAATGCCTACGACAACATCCTATACGGATTGCGCAATAAAAAAGGACGCGTGAACGCTGCGGAGGTTCAGGAATATATCGATTTTTTGGAGCTGGCCCCGCATTTGAACAAAAACATCGGCGAGCTGTCCGGCGGGCAAAAACAGCGGGTGGCGCTGGCGAGAACGCTTGTCACGAAACCGAGGCTGCTGCTGCTCGACGAGCCGCTGAGCGCGCTGGACGGGGTGATCAAGGAATCGATCAAGCAGCGGATCCAATCGATCGCGAGGGAGTTCCGGCTGACGACGGTAATCGTGACCCATGATCCTGAGGAAGCCTTAACGATGTCCGACAAGATCCTGATCATCAACCAGGGCCGAATCGCCCAGTTCGGCACGCCCCAGGACATCATCGACCGGCCGGCCGACGACTTCGTCGAGCAGTTCATCATTAAGCAGCTGAGCATCAAACGGCAAAACATTTTGAACCTGTTCGGTGAGATGTATGCATAAAGTCAAACCGGAAATGCGCGTCGTTTTTACGCTGCTTATGCTCTTTTTCGCCGGGTTTTTGTTCCTGCCGCTGCTCGTTTTGCTGATTCGTTCCCTGGAAACGGGCGAAGGGTTTTCGTTTGCGAACTACGCGGCGGTCTGGGAAGGGAGGGGTCTGATCGAGGCGGTCTCGAACAGCGTCAAGGTGTCGGCGGCTGCGGCCGTCATCGCCACGGTGCTCGGATTCGTTTTGGCGTACTCCATTCATTGCACCCGGATCTTTCGCCCGGTCAAAGGCGTTCTGAAAACGGCGGTCCTCGTGCCGATGCTGCTGCCGACGATCACCTACGGGTTCGCCATTATGTATTCGTTGGGCAACCAAGGGCTGATCACGAAGCTGATCGGGCGCAATCTGTTTGAAATATACGGCTTTAACGGCCTGCTGACGGGATATGTCATCTACACGCTGCCGCCGGCTTTTCTGCTGATCCATAACGCTTTCGGTTATATCGACAAAAAGTTCATCATCGTGTCCAAGCTGATGGGCGACGGGACGGCAAGAAGCTTTTTTCATGCGGTGCTGCGGCCGCTCGCGGGCGCGCTGGGCGGGGCGTTCGTGCTCGCTTTTATCCTCAGCTTCACGGATTTCGGCATTCCTGCTTCGGTGGGCGGAACGTATCCGGTCATCGCGGCGCAGCTGTACCAGGTGATGCTCGGCTCCATCCCGGATTTCAACCAGGGGGCGGTCATCGCCGTCGTGATGCTGGTTCCGGCCGCGTTCGGGATCTGGCTGCTGCGGTATCTGGACAAGCTCAATTTCCATTACGACAAAATCTCGGCCGTCGAGCTGCCGAAGCACCGGGTCCGGGATACGGGACTGGGCGTTCTGTCGTCCGTGATCGTGACCGGCATGCTTTCCGTTTTTGCGGTCATGTTCGCGGCGCCGTTCATGAACGGCTTTCCTTACGATACGGCTTTTACGCTTAAGCATGTCACCGGCGTATTCGCGTCCGGCGATTTGACGGGCGTGTACAAAAATTCGCTTTGGGTCGCGCTGCTGACGTCGCCGCTGGGGACGCTGGCCGCATACGGAGCCGCGCTGCTGAACGTGCGCACCAAGCTTAAGGCGAAAGGCGCGACCGATGTCGTGTCGATGATCACCAATACGGTGCCGGGAATGGTGCTGGGGATCGCGTACCTGCTTTTGTTTAACGGGAGCAGCCTGAAGGGGACGTTCGCCATCCTCGTGCTGTGCAACATCGTGCATCTGTTCACGACGCCGTATTTAATGGCCAAAAACGCCCTTTCCAAAATGAATCCGTCCTGGGAAACGACGGGCGAGCTGCTCGGGGACAGCTGGTTCAAGACGGTGTACCGGGTGGTGCTGCCGAATTCGGCGTCCGCGATCATCGAAATGTTCGCTTATTATTTCGTCAATTCGATGGTGACGATCAGCGGGATCATCTTCCTGGTGTCGGCGCAAACCTCGGTTGTGGCGAGCAAAATCAAGGAGCTGCAGCATTTCGCCAAGTTCAACGAGATTTTCGTGCTGTCGCTGCTGATCTTTTTCACCAACCTGTTGATCAAAGCGGCGTGCGATTGGATGCAGCGGAGGAGGGCGGTGCGCTAGTACATTTCAGCACCATATACTCACCATTAAAAATAAAAAGCGAGGGATTTACGACATGTCCAAAACATTCAAAAGTTTGCTGCTTACGTTATTCGCCATCGGCTTCGTGCTTGCCATGACGGGCTGCGGCAGCGGCAAAGCGGAGGAAGCGAATAAGGTCGTCATTTACACGAACGCGGACGAAGAGGCCGTCGCCTCCATGGAAACCGCGCTGAAAAACGCCGGGTATGACGGCAAATACGTGCTGCAATCGCTCGGCACCTCGGAGCTCGGCGGCAAACTGATGGCCGAAGGCGGCAAGATCGAAGCTGATCTCATCACGATGAGCTCTTATTTTATCGAAAGCTCGCAAAGCCAGTATGCCATGTACAAGGATCTGTCGTTTACGACGGATGCGCTGGAATCATACCCGTCCTATTATACGCCGATATTGGCCAACACCGGTTCGATTTTCGTCAATACCGAAGTGCTGAAGCAAAAAGGTTTGCCGATGCCGGCGTCGATCAAAGACCTGACGAAGCCCGAATTCAAAGGCCTTGTCTCGATCCCGAACATTATGGACTCCTCGACCGGCTGGCTGCTCGTTCAAGCGGTCATTAGCCAATACGGCCAGGAAGAAGGCAAAACCGTGCTCCATGACCTGATCGCAAATGTTGGCCCGCACCTGGAAAGCTCCGGCTCCGGTCCGATCAAAAAGGTGCAGGCGGGAGAGGTCGCTGCAGGCTTCGGCTTGCGCCACCAGGCCGTCAAAGCGAAAGCGTCCGGCGCGCCGATCGACTACTTGGACCCTGCTGAGGGCAACTTTTCGCTCACCGAATCCGTGGCGGTCGTGGACAAGAAAAATGCCGTGACGGACCTGGCGATGAAAATGGCGGAAACGATCATCAAAGACGCCCGGAAGGATCTGATCACCAATTATCCGGTGGCGCTGTACAAAGGCGAGACGGTGGAAAACGCCAATCAGCCTGCGCATCCGATGAAATTCGTCGAACCGCTGACCGTCGAGCTGCTCAAGAAACATCAGCAATTTTTTGAGGCAGCCCAATAGGCTGCAACCGATGCCTGAAATTCAAACCGAACAAGGGAGCCAAGCAAAATGAACAATTACAAGCTGTTAACCCCGGGACCGCTCACCACGACCGCCGCGGTGAAGGAAGAGATGCTGTTTGACCGCTGCACGTGGGACGACGACTATAAATCGATTACGCAAAAAATCCGGTCGCAGCTGCTGTCGCTTGCGGGAGCAGGCCCGGACGAATATACCGCCGTGCTGATGCAGGGCAGCGGCACGTTTGCGGTAGAGTCCGTGATGACCTCGGCCGTGTCCGACGACGACAAGGTGCTGATCGTGGCCAACGGGGCGTATGGCGAGCGGATCGTCCAGATGGCCGAATATATCGGCCTGAACTACACGCCGTACCGGGTCCGTTATGATGCGCAGCCGGAGGAAGCGGAGCTTCGGGCGGTGCTGGCGGCGGATCCGGACATCACGCATATCGCGATGGTCCACTGCGAGACGACGACGGGCATTTTGAACCCGCTGGAGACGGTGGCGAAGCTGTCCAAGGAATACGGAAAAACCCTCATCATCGACGCGATGAGCAGCTTCGGCGGCATCGGCATCGACGTGGCGGGGCTGGGCATCGACTATCTGATCAGCAGCGCCAACAAATGCATTCAAGGCGTGCCGGGCTTCGGATTCGTCATCGCCAAGCTGAATAAATTGAAAGGCTGCCAAGGCGTCGCGAGGAGTTTGTCCCTGGATTTATACGATCAATGGAAAGGAATGGACAAGGACGGTAAGTGGCGGTTTACGTCGCCTACCCATGTCGTGGCGGCTTTTTCGAAAGCGCTGGATGAGCTCATGGAAGAAGGCGGGGTATCGGCAAGGCATGCGCGGTATCTGCAAAATAACCGTTTGCTGCGCCAAAAGCTTGCGGAAATCGGCATTCCGGCCTATATTTCGGAAGAGAAGCAGTCGCCGATCATCACGACCTTTTTATTCCCGGACGAACGTTTTCGCTTTGGAGACTTTTATGCTTACGTGAAGGAACGGGGATACGTGATTTATCCCGGCAAGCTAACGGACGCCGATACGTTCCGGATCGGCAATATCGGCGAGATTTATCCGGATGACATCGAGCGGTTATGCGGCATTATTAGCGATTACATGGGAGGAACGGGACGATGAACAAGATCGAAGGCGTTATTTTGGACTGGGCCGGAACGGCGGTGGATTTTGGTTGTTTCGCGCCGGTGAACGTATTTGTGGACATATTCAAAAAGGCGGGCATCGAAGTGACGATGGAAGAAGCGCGCGGCCCGATGGGAATGCTGAAAATAGATCATATCCGCGCCATGCTGTCCATGCCGAGGGTGTCGGCGCTGTGGGAAGAGGCTTACGGCAGGGCTTTTAACGAAGAAGACGTCAACCGGCTGTACGCCGAATTCGAACCTGCATTGATGGTGTCCTTATCCGAGTATACGAATCCGATTCCGGGCGTCATTGACACGGTGGACGTACTGCGCGCCCAAGGGCTGAAGATCGGTTCGACGACCGGCTACACGAGTTCCATGATGGAGGTGGTCGTCACGGGCGCCCGCGAAAAAGGATACGGGCCGGATCACGTCGTGACGCCGGACGATACCGGGTCGTACGGAAGGCCGTACCCTTACATGATCTACCGCAATATGGAGCATCTCAAATTGTCTGCGGCTTGGAAGGTCGTCAAGGTAGGCGACACCACTTCCGATATCAAGGAAGGCGTGCAGGCCGGCGTATGGTCGGTCGGGGTGGCCGTCGGCAGCTCCGAAATGGGACTGGGCGAAGAGGCGTACCACGGCTTGGCGGACTCGGAAAAAGAAGCGGCGATCGAAAAAACGCAAAAGGTATTCATGCGGCATGGGGCGGATTTTACGATCCGTACGTTGGCTGAGCTGCCGGCATTGATTGAACGCATCAATGGTCTGCTCGCGGAAGGGAAAAGACCGGGCTGCATGATACCATAAATAACGGCAAAGCCCTGGCCTCCTAATGACGGTCAGGGCTTTGTCCTTTATTTTTTCAGAACGCATTCATTTATCAAACTTCTCCTTATACTTATTGTTCTTATAATAGAGCGCATCATTTTTTGATTGCATTCATTTAAGGAGCTGAACACGAAATGAATGATAAAGGGAAGAACCGGATTCACGAAGGTCAGGCAACGGGGGATCCTGTATTTGCTCATCAAGCAGCGGAAGAGACGAGATACGTTGACGATCCATTGCTGCCCATGCAGCGGATCGAAGGCGGGGGCGGGCCGAAAAGGGTGCATTTCGACAGCATGCCTGCGCCCGTAAGGTATTTGGGGTACTTTTTCGTTTTTATCGTGCCTGTTTTATTCGTCATCCTGATTATCATCAGTTTTATCAAGTAGGATCCTTCCGAGGCTCGCAGCCCCGCGAAAATACAGTGAACAACCCGCCGTACGCCGGTGCCCGGCGCGGCGGGTTGTGGTTTGTCCCGTTTCATCTATTCGAGGATTAGAACGTGTAAGCCGGAAAATATAGATCGATCATGCCGTCCCATTGGTTATCGCGAATTGGGTTTCGTATACAGCCCGATATGTTTTCCGTAATTGTTTTTCGCTTTCTTGTTCAGGCCGAGATTGGAGTATAAGGCTTCCATCGCCTGCGTTAAATCCTCTTTGTTCCAATACACGAACGGGCTTTTCCAGTCGCCTTCCACGTTTAGCATACGGGTCGTGTCGGGTTTCATTTGTTTGAAATTGAAGAGCCACCGCTTCAGCTTTTCCTCCGGAATATCCGTTTTGACGTTATCGCCGATAATATCCAACATGTCTCCCCACTGGCCGATGCCGTTCAGGGAAGTCAGTTTGTCCAGCATTTGGTTCAGGACCTGCTGCTGGCGTCTGTTGCGGTCAAAATCGGAAGAAGGCCCGGTGCCGTCATTGGATTTGCGGTATCGGACGAAGTCGAGCGTTTGCTGTCCGTCGAGATGCTGCAGCCCTTTGGTCAGGTTGATATGCGTCCCGTCCGCGTTATCGATATACCGCATATCCATGTCGACGTCGATCTCGAGTCCGCCAACGGCGTCCACCGCCTGACGGAACCCGTCAAAATTGATGAGCACCATATAATCGATCGGGATCTGCAGCAGCTCCCCGAATAATTGCTTGGTTTCGGCCATCGCGGTCGTTTTGTCCTGGATGTAGTGGTGGGCGTAAAAGTAGTTTGCTTTATGGCTTGTTTGTCCGGCAGGCGTGATTTTTAAGTCGCGCGGGATCGAGAGCAGGCTGGCCGATTTGGTCTTCGGGTTCAGCGTCGCGATCATCATGACGTCGGTGTTCATCGTTCCGCCGCTGCCCTCGCGGTTGTCGACGCCCGCAAGCAGAAACGTCACCGGCTTCATGTCTTCTTCGCCGATGCTTTCGATTTCGGCGTCCGCTTTGGGTACCTGATGCGCAACTTCCTGCTGCTGCGGAGCCTGGTATTCGGCGGCGGAAATTTTATGTAAGGCTGACATGGCTTTATGGTGCAATACCCCCGCATAAGCTCCGGCGATCACAATCAACAGTCCGATAACGCTGATACAGCTAAGTATGACAGTGCGATAAATGCTTCTTTTTTTCTTGGAACGGGTCATAAATCCTCCAGAATATAGTTGTGGCATGAACGCCCCATCGCCTCCATGGCAGCGCGTAATTCACTCCTTTCGAAAAATGTTCGCTTGTCATATGTATACTACAAAATATACAATCGATCAAATTTAGGACCGAATCTCCAGCCAATGTATATTACCACGAAGGATAACGCCCCTAAATCAAGCAGCCGCCTTCCAGGGGAAGACGGCCATCGTCAAGTGTTCTGCTCAGTCCCACTTCAGCTTCGTCTGCACGGCAGAACTGCGGGTTCCGTCCGGGCCGACGGCGACCAGTTCGATCGTCGTTTCCGCTTCGCTGCCGATCCTCTCCAGCGATTTGACGTAATAAACTTCGTCCATGATCCGCCCGATCGCTTCCTTATTGCCGTCCGGCTTGATCCGGTAAAGATCGTAATACGCCGCATGGTCCGGATTCCATGTCCAGGATACAAACAGCTCCGCCTGATTGCCTTTCACGTAAGCCTCATCGATCTTCAAGTCTGCAGGAGCGGCAGGCTGTTCGGAAGCGCCTTTCGTTACGGCCATCCGTCCGATATTCATGCGGTAGTCGACCGTTCCGGCAGACGCGAAATGCAGCCCGATCGTCGCCAGGGTACGCCCGCTGTAAGCTCCGAGGCTTAATGTTTTGGTATTCCAACCTGCCGTATCGCTGCTGCCGATATCGATATATTCGAACCGGTCCGGCTGATCCTCGAACAGGAGCGCGGCCTTCATATGCGTCGGCGTGCCGGCGGCATCCGACTTATACATGATGGACAGGTTCACGTCATTCGAGATCGCAAGCTTTGTTTTGAACAAACGGAGATCGGTCGGGTTGGCGGCACCCAGGTTACCGGACACCTTAAGCGACGAACCGCCGTCGTAGGCCGTACCGTAATCGAAGGATGCAGCCAGCGGCGCGCCGGTCCCGGCGCTTTTCGCCCACCACTGCCAGCTCGGCAAAATGTCCTGGATGCCGGCGTTGTTCCATTCCTTCGCGCTGGATATTTCCCCATCCAGGAAAAAGGCGGTGCCGTGCCCCGTATTGAAGGAACTCAGGAACGGATAGGAGCCGATCACCGACCGCTCCGGGATAAAATGCGCCACCCCGTCCCAGCAGCGGTATTCCGTCGGGTTGTTCGGAACCCCCTGGTCCGGGTATGGGCTGCAGCCCGTCGTCAGCGTGCGGCCCGTGCGGGTAGGGTCCTGATTCGGCCCCGACCAGTAGACCCGTTCCCGCCGGAATACCTCCTCCTGCACATTCGGGTCGAATTTGTTCGGGGCTTTGTTCCATACCATATCGGTTCCGAACAACGCCCATCCGCTTTTTGGCGCCTTGCCTGCCGGAAAAATCCACCGGGGGTCGTACGGCGGATTGTAGCCGTATTTATCGTTTTCCGTACCTGCAAACAGCACCTTGTACGGGTCCAAGCCCAGGCTTTGCGCATAAGCATGCGCATTCGCCAACCTCGTTTCGTTCCAGGCATAGTTCATGAAGATGCTGTTGTTGACCGGCACCCCGTTATCCACGATCCAAGGCGCGTTGCTGCTGCTGAAGCCGTTCACGTAGCTGACCCTGCCGTCCACCGACAAGGAATCGTACCACTGCAGATGGAAACCTTCCGGCGCTTTCGCGCGCAAATATTTGATCATCTCCATCAGCTTCTGGGCGTTTTCTTTGGAAATGCTTGCTTCCTGATTGATAAAATAGCCGTCAAATCCGAAATACTGCGCCATCTCGATCATTTTATCCGCTACCGGGAACGATCCGTCCGGCTTTTTCTCGACCCAGTCGGAGAAGTTTTGCCCCGCTCTGGGCCAGAACCATCCGCCCAAACTGAGCACGCCGTTTCGGTGCGCGGCATCCGTATACGCCGGATTCGGCAGGTTGATCACGCCAAACTCGGGATTCGTCACCGAAGAGCCGTCTACCGGGAGCCCGTGCCATGACCCGTAAAGGTCGGTGTACTGCCAAAAGTTCAGCAAATTCCGGGAGAAGGAGTCATTGTAGCGGTACGCCTCGAAAAAAGCCTCCTTATCGTAATCCGCGGATAAGTTCATGACTTGCGGTTCGGCGCTTAATGCCGGGTTGGCCTGGGTCGGGGCAAAGGCGGGAATGCGCTCGGCCAGCGGGACGCGGGACCTGAAATATTTGGCGAAGCGGTCGGTTTCCGGGCTCCAGCTTTTGATCTGGTCGACGTTGTACCCGTGCATGTAAGGCTGGTGATCGGCTTTTGGCGTTTCGGCCGCAGCGGCCGCGGTCTGAAGGGCCATGGCTGCGACCCCGGCCGCAAGTAGGGCTGCTAACATTTTGGGGAGACGGCCTCCTTTTTTTCGAAAATGAAACAACAGAACACCTCGTTTCTTTCGAATGAGTATGTTTGTGGATCGCATTTACGGCGAATGCGAATGTAGCTGCACTCTTTATTCATAAGCCTGCCGGAGCAAAGTATGACCTCAAGATCGAAGATGGCTTGGCAAAATAAAAAAACAGTTGCAATATACAGTCTGACTATATATAGTGTAACTATACAGTTTGACGATATACAGCGGAGCTGAATAAAGGGGGTATCATCTTGAGCCGGGACAGACATTTGCCGCTGACGGAAACGGTTTATTATATATTGCTTGCTTTGCGGGAACCCGCCCATGGATATTTGATCATGCAAAAGGTGGAGGAGATGAGCGCCGGCCAGGTAAAGATGGCTGCCGGGACGCTTTACGGGGCCGTGGAAAACCTGCTGAAGCAGAAATGGATCCAGCCGGTCCAAAGCGAGGACAGCCGCCGCAAGGTATACGTCATAACCGACCAGGGGCTTGCCATATTGCGCCAGGACTTTGAACGAATGAAACATATGATTGAAGTGACAACAGCGATCATGGGATCGTAAGAAAGGAGGAATCGCCATGAAAAAGATGAAATTTTTCACGAATTTCGACCGTGAGGAACAGTGGTTAAACGAGATGGCCCGTCAGGGATACCAATTGATCAACAAATCGGTGGCTTATGAATTTGCGCCTGCAAAACCGGAAGAGGCCAATTACCGCATCGATTACCGGTTCTTTAAAACCCGCCAGGACTTCGAGGACTACAAGGCATTGTTCGAGGACTGCGGCTGGACCCACGTCGCGGGGACAAAAAGCTCCGGAGCCCAATATTTTAAGCAAACGGGCGACTGGGGAGACGACGACATTTTTTCCGACGTCAATTCGAAGGCGGCCCGGTACAAACGCATCTCGGATATGTGGCTGTCGCTGGCTTGCAGCTTCATTCCGCTTTTTGCGGTTTTGATTTCGACGGGCGCGATTCAAGTGACGGCTTTTGTGAAGCCCAAGCTGCTCTACTATACACCGGGATTATGGGAGATGAGCGGATCGCAATTTTGGAGATCCTTCCTGTTTGAAACGCCGTTCGCCGTTATGAGAGGGTTTAGCTGGGCGGTCATTCCGATCATGATTCTCGTGTATGCCGCTTTTGCGTATAAAGCGAAAAAGGAGTATATGAAATCGCAGCAAGGGTAGAAAGAATGGGGTTACCTATAGATCAAAAGCTTCCAGAAAGTCGGCGGCGGCCGGTTCTTTTCGGAAGCTTTTTTTGATCTTAAACGAAAGCAGAGGGCCCAGCGGATAACTCAACAGGATCGCAACGTAAGTGTAGACAAACCCGTTGTGGGCCGCGGCGGGGTCATCGAACGAAAAGGCGACGATGATCAGCATGAAGGGGTAAAGCTCCCCGAAAATACCAATTGCCCCAAAGATGCAAAATAGGATGGTAAAATGCCGGAAGAAAAAACTTGGCGCCGATTGACGGGTAAGCGTTTTCATAATAAGATGAAATCAGTTTTGATTTCAAGCATCAGGGTTTGACATACAAAAACAATAAAGGAGGTTTATTTGCGTTTGTGCAAACGTTTGCCCAGTGAATGAACCAGGTTTTGATCATCACTTTTATCAAGGAGGCCTTATATGAGCTATCGCAGAAAAAAACCAATCCGCGTGTTGTCTTTGCTATTGGCGGTCATGATGACAATCGAACTGATGGCCGGCGTTTTCCGCCCGGTTTTGGCTGAGGCGGCGGAGGCCGGGCCGAAAAGCACGTACGCGGAGGAAGGCAAGATTTATTTCCGGCTGCCGCAAACGCTGATTCAGGTCACGGCTTCAGGCGCATCCGCAGGATGGAATGAGACGGCGGAACTCACCGATCCGGACAACGACGGTACATACACGGCTGAAGTCCCCGGGCTGCAAGCCGGAGAGGAATATGCCTATGCTATTGCCGTCAACGGCGTGCAGCAAAGCGGGTCGCCCCTGACGGCTTCCGCCGATGATCAAGGCGTTTTGCGCCTGTCCTATACCCCTGTGTTCAAGGTGACGGGAAGCTTTGACGCTTCCGGGGGAGCGGACCAACACCCGCTTGCGCTCGAAAGCGGCACGTATCAATACGCGACGGAGACGCTTCCGGCCGGGGAGTATACGTATGCGTTTGTCGCTTCCTCCGAAGGGACGGGAGACATCCGCTTTTCCGACCCGGGCAACCTTCCGGCGGACGGCCCCGACAGCAAAATCACGGTGGAGGCCGCAGCCTCGGAACAGCCGCCTGCAGAACCTGCGGCGAAGGCCGGACTCTCCGGGCTGGCGCCCGACCCGCTGGTTGATCAGCCGGGAGGCGCGTCCAAATGGGTGGTCGCCGGCAGCTTCCAGGGCTGGAACAACAGCTCCGAAGAGACGCGAATGAAGCATCTGACGGGAGATTTTTATCAATATTCCGCGGTGCTGGATGCGGGCCATCATGAGTTCAAAATCGTTAAAAGCGGCACCTGGGACGGGTTTTCGAACAACGGCAACAATTTTGCGTTCGATTTGGATGCCCCCGCAAAGGTGAATATTTACGTCAACGAAAAGCTTGGCGAGGCGCGCATCAATCTGCCGAACGTGCAGGGCCTGCCGCAATATGCGCCCAAGCTGACCGAAGCCGAATGGCCGAGGCTGGTAGGCAATATCCAAAAGCTGTTCGGCGAAAACGAGTGGGCTCCGGGCGAAGCGAAGCAGATGTTCGTCGATACCCGGTTTGACGGTTCGGTGTATGAGCTGCAGCGCCCGGTGCCTGCAGGCAAATACGAGATGAAGGTGGTGCTGGGGGACCGGTGGGATGGAACCCCGAATTACGGGGACGAAAACGGCAATAATTTTCTTTTGAACGTTCTGGATCCGTCCGACGTCATATTTTCCATTGATCTCAGCCAGCCGAAACCGGTGCTGACGACCAACTACATGCCTTCCGACGCCGCTTACGACGGCAGAATCAACAAGGGAAAGCTGTATTTCGATTCGCGTCAGATGACTTATAAAAAGCCTTTCGGAGCCGTCAAGGAGCAAACGGAAGACGTCACGCTGCGGATCGCGGCCGAGGCGGGGGACGTCCAGGTCGCGCGCGTGGAGCTGACGAATCCCGAGGGGATGTCTTCCGCTTACGATATGCATGTGGCGACTTCCTTTGGAGGGCTGGACTATTGGGAGGCCACGATTCCGAAAACGGCTTTTCAAGGCATCGGCGTATGGAATTATAAATTCATTCTCGTCGACGGGATGTCCAAGGTGGAGTACGGGGACGACAACAACCGCGGCGGAACAGGCACCACGGCTGACGACGGGGTGCTCCCGTACGAGCTGACCGTGTACAAGAAGGATTTTAAAACGCCGGACTGGATGAAAAACGCGGTCGTGTATCAGATTTTCCCGGACCGGTTCCTCGACGGCAACCCGGACAACAACCGGGCGAAAATCGTGGACGGTTACCGCGGCGGCGCCATGCCGGGCGAAACGATGACGTCGAAAAACGGGCATAAGCTCCAATTTTTCGATGGCGGCGTCCCGGGCGACCCCGTGCCGGAGGATGTTGCAGGCTCGTGGAGCGACGTGCCGGAAAACCCGGACCGCGTGCTCCCGCAAAACAAGCCTTATTTCCCGGATGCCAAGTCCGACGGCGTGTGGACGAACGAATTCTACGGCGGGGATATCCAAGGCGTGGCGAAAAAGCTGGATTATTTAAAATCGCTTGGCGTTACCGTCATTTATTTCAACCCGGTCGCTTGGGCGGCTTCCAACCATAAGTACGACGCCACCGACTATAAGCATCTGGATCCGATGTTCGGCGAGCCGGTGTATAACAAGCCGGGCGACCCGACCTCGGGTTTGAACTACGAAGCGACAAGAACCGCATCCGACCGCGTCTTTGCCGAGTTTGCCAAACAGGCGCGCGCCAAAGGCATCCGGCTGATCGTGGACGGCGTGTTTAACCATGTCGGCGACGACTCCATTTATTTTGACCGTTATGAGAAATATCCGGAGATCGGGGCTTACGAATTTTGGTCGAAGGTTTACGACAAAATGAATGCGGATTCAAGCCTGACGTTGGAGAAGGCCAAGCAGCAGGTGGTTGATTCGTTTACGTCCCAAATCAATCCGGCGACGGGCAAGCATTATGCTTACCCTGAAGACTTTGACTTTACGACATGGTTCAAGGTATCGAACGAAAAGGTCGACGGCCATTACAAATACGAAGGCTGGTGGGGGTTCGACTCCCTGCCCGTCATTGATGCGCCCGAACCGGCCGCCGGCGATGCGGATGGTCTGTCCGGCAACCACGAATGGAACGTTCAAGGATACCGGGATCAGGTGATCGGCCATGACTTGACGGGCCTATCGGATGACCAGGCGGCACAGCGGATGCAGGAGGCCAACTCCCAGCGCTGGGAATGGCTCGGCGCCCGGGGCTGGCGGCTGGATGTTGCGCCTGACGTGTCCTCGGGCACGTGGGAGCAGTTCCGCAAAGCCGTCAAATCGACGGAGGGACGGACCGACGCCAACGGCGAGCCCATCGACGACCCGATCATTTTGGGCGAAGAGTGGGGCGTGGCGACCAGGTTTTTGCTTGGCGACCAGTTCGATTCGGTGATGAACTACCGCTTCCGCAGCGCTTTGCAAACGTTTGTCCTGAACGGGAACGCCGCCCAGTTCCATGAATCGCTGGAATCGATCCGCGAGGATTATCCGCAAGAGGCGTGGGAAGTCATGCTGAATTTGGTGGATTCGCACGATACCATCCGCTCGATCACCAAATACGACAAACCGTCCTGGGAAGAAGAGCATTTGCAGATCGCTCCAAGCCCGTCGGACCGGGCGCTTGGCATGCAGGCGCTGACGGCCATTTTCCAGATGGGCTACCCGGGAGCGCCCACGATCTACTATGGGGATGAAGTAGGCTTGGAAGGCACAAAAGATCCGGACTCCCGCCGGACATTCCCGTGGGAACGGGTAAGCGAAACCGGGGGAGGTTATGCGGGAACGGGGAAATACGCGAATCTGCTGGTCACCTACCAAAAGGCGGCTGAAATCCGAAACGACAACGAGGTATTCCGTACGGGCGATCTAAAGGTGGCCTATGACGAAGGCGACGTCATCGCTTATGCGCGCAAAACCGATGCCCAGGCGGGTCTCGTCATCGTCAACCGCGGCGGCAGCGACGCGACGATCAGCCTCGACACCGCCGGTTTTCTGCCATCCGATATCAGCCTCACCGACCGGCTGGGAAGCGGAACGACGGTTCAATTCAAGGACGGAAAGGCCAGTTTGACGGTCAAGGCGATGAGCGGCATGATGATGACTTCGGATGCGAGCCTGAAGGCCGTGCCTAAAGTGAGCGAACTGCAGGCCATCGGAGGCAACGGCTCCGTCGCGCTGTCGTGGAAGGCCGTTCCGGAAGCGGCGTCTTACCGCATTTACCGCGCACCGATCGAAGGCGGGACGCTCGAGCAAGCCGCAACGGTGAACGGAACGGACTGGACGGATACGAACGTACAGAACGGAACGAAATATTATTATGCCGTGACGGCGGTCACGCCGGATGGGGAGAGCGGTTTGAGCGATTACGCATCCGCTACGCCTTTTTATCCGGTGCAATCGGTGGAAATCACAGGCACCTCGACGCCCGTGACCTTGGGGGCGGGGCATAAGACTTCGCCAATCCAAGTCACGATCCACATCCCGGGATTATCGGATCATCCTGCTTACGCCGGAAAAGAAATGCCGGGGGTTGCCGCGAAGCTGGCTTTTTACAAGGAAGGCGATAACAAGGAGGATGCGGGCGAAACCAAGCTGCGTTATTCGGAAGATACGCCGGACGGGCGGAAGGTGTACTGGGCTGCGTTTGAACCGACGGAAGCCGGGACCTTCCATTATTTCGCCAAGGTGTCCACCGACAACGGACAGACATATACGGAATCTGCATCCGCAAATGTCGATGTCTATGCCGACCCGGTGAATACGACGCCGCCGGAAGCACCGGTCCTGGCTTCGATCGGCACCGAATCGAGCCGCGCCCAGTTGGCGTGGACCCACGCGGGCGGCGCGTTCAAATTCGAGGTCTACCGCAAGCAGGACGGGGGGAATTTCAAAAAGCTGGCCGTTCTCGATGCTTCGGCGCAGGGCTACACGGATTTTACGGTAACCAACGACACGACGTACACGTACCGGGTCGCAGCGATCGATGCGTTTTATAATCGGGCTTTCTCGGATGAGCAGACGGTGACGCCGAAGCTCGTCATGGTCGACGTCAAGCTCCGCTTGCATTTGCCGAGCTACACGCCGGTAGAGGACGATATTTACATCGCGGGGACGATCAACGGCTGGAACCAGGCCGGAGGGAAGCTGAACGTGCCAAGCGGGGCGACCACCCGGGACATCGTGGAATACGATTTCAAAATGATGGCCGGAAAACAGATCGAATACAAATATACGCGGGGAACCTGGGATACCGAAGCGCTGACCTCCCATTCCCGCGTGGCCGACGATCCTTCAGACATGAGCAACTATGCGTATTCCTCCGAAAATACGAACATGAAGCTGACCGTCAAAAACGAGGGCGGCAACAAGATGACCGTCAACGATTACGTTCTGCGCTGGGTGGATATGCCGATGATCGTTATGCTTCCGCGGACTTCCTACGGTGAGGCGATCGCCTACGAAACGACCGAGGACCGCTTTACGTTAAAAGCCAACGTTCCATACGGTTCGGCCGTGACCATCAACGGGCAGCCGATTCCGGCGGATGCGCTGGATGCCAAAGGGAACGTGGAGGTCCGGGACATTCCGTTGCTTCCGGGCATGAACCGCTTCTCCGTCCATACCGAGCCAAGCGCGGAGACGTTAAACTTGCCGTGGTATGAGGATAAGGGGCGGGCCGCCAAGGCAACCAAAACGATTGAGCTCGCCATTACGCGCAAGGACAAGGAAGGCGAACCGAATCCCGTTCGCGTCACCGGCGTGACGCTTGCTCCGAACGAGCTGCATTTGACGGAAGGCGGCTCTGTCGGAACGTTGACCGCCCGCGTTCAACCGGAGGATGCAGCCGACAAGGCGGTGTCGTTCGCTTCGAGCGACGAAACTGTCGCGAAAGTCGATGCCAACGGCACCGTAACGCCGCTGAAAGCAGGTACCGCAACGATAACCGTCACGACCCACGACGGCGGTTATCAGGCACAAAGCACCGTCACCGTGTCCCATAAAGGCGGGGACGGCGGCAATGGCGGCCAAGAAGGCGGAGGTTCGGGCGGAGCAGGCGGCAGTGCGCCGGGCAGCTCTTCCGGCACCCCGTCAAGCCCGGGCGGCAGCCCTAGCGAAAAGGATGCCAAAACCGCCGTGTTCACCGTCGAACAGATCACAACGGCAGTGAACCATCGCGGCAACGGCAGCACTGCCGAAATTGATGCGGGAAGCGCCGACCGCGTGCTGCTTCCGGTTCAAACGGGAAGCCTGCTGCAAGGCGCGGCGCTCCAAGTGAAGCGCGGTGCCGATACGGTAACCGTTCCGGCCGCCGTTTTGGAGCAGCTGAAGGCCGCTGCCGACGGTGCAGCGCCAGGCCGGCAAATTTGCCTGCAGCTTGCAGCCGTCGACGCTTCGGCGGTGCAGCAGCTTCTGTCGAAGGCGGGCGCGAAGTCCGGGGCGCAGCTCGCGAAGCAATCGGAGTGGTACGATCTGAAGCTGCTGCTGATCGATGGAAGCGGAAAAACGATGAAGGAGCTGTCGTCGTTTCATCCGGCTTTGCGTCTGAGCCTCAAAACCCAAGACCAGGCAAAACGGAACTTGACGGCGTTGTATCGGGTATCGGACGACGGCGCCTTGGAATGGATCGGCGACGCCTCGAATGCCGGGGGAACCCTAACGGCAGACATTCGGAAGCCCGGCACGTATGCGGCTTTGGAATGGCGGAAGGGATTTGCCGATCTGCCTGCAGGCCACTGGGCGTCTGACGCCGTTTCCTACCTCGCTGCGCGCCAAATCGCAACCGGAACAAGCTCAGACCGGTTCGAGCCGCAGCGCAGCGTGACGCGTGCGGAATTCGCCGCCCTGATCGCGCGCGCTATGGGGCTTGAAGCGAAGCAGGCGGCGGCATTTGCCGACGTGCCTGGCGATGCTTGGTATGCGGCGTCCGTAGCCGCCGTGCATGAAGCGGGCATCGTGCAAGGGCGTTCCGAAGCCGTCTTTGAACCAAACGCGGTGATTACCCGCGAGGAAATGGCCGTGATGCTTGTCAGAGCATACCATGCGAAGCATCCGGCAAATTCCGGCGTTTCCGGCGTAGATACCGTATTTACGGACGCCGGCCGGATCAGCCCATGGGCGCGCGATGCCGTGCAAACGGCAGCCAAGCTGGGATTGCTGACGGGCAGCGGAAACGGTCTGCTCCTTCCGCAAGGCCAGACGACCCGCGCGGAAAGCGCCCAGGTCATTTACCGTTTGTTAACAGGAAAATAGGCCTGAGCCCCCTGACTTGTCAGGGGGCTTTTTGGGTTTCGATTCGGGATCAAACCATTCCAGCCTCCCTGAGAAAATGTTTGATTATCCGATTCTGATAAGATTTGCGGACATGAAAAGGAAGGCTCCAGCACGTTTCGACGGTAACGGTTTTGGCATGAATCAGGCGGGCCGCCGCCGTTCGGGACGAGCCCAACAGCGGATGCAGGCGCAGGTGGAATTGATGGGAAGGGGATTGCAGGGCGGAGTTCACCCGTTGGATGACGCGCCGGGCGGCCGGGACGACCGGATTGGCGGCGTCGGTGACGAGCGTCTGCCCAAGCACCTTGGCGTCGTGCTTCGACAGCCCGTTGGCTTCATGGAGATCCAAATACCAGGAAGGTTTGTAGGTTTTCATCAGCTGAACGATCGCTTGGGACATCGGATGGGTGGCAGGACGTTTCGGCCCTTTCGGAAAAGTCCGGTTCAGATCGGGAACGCCGCGGATTCGTTTGCGGTAGGCTTGGGGATTGGCGACGGGCACGATGATCAGCTTGCCCCGGGCAATGCGGAGCCGCCGATTCCGAAGCTGTTCCACCAGCTGGCGCGCGGAATGGATGCTTGCCGTTTCATTGCCGTGGATTCCCGCAACAATCATCATGACGGGACCGCTTCGCCCTCCCGGAACGATGTAATAAGGTGCGGCATGGGAAGTGCCCGCGGCCAACGTATGGTTCTGGACGGTCATGGCCTTCATCTCCCTTCTGGATTAAGGTATGCGTCCAGAAGGCCGAAGGTACAGGCATTTGTCAAATCAACCGTCACTCCAGCGACAATGACATATAAATGAATGCAATATAGGCAGCGACCGGCAGGCTCAGTCCGATGAACAGCGATACGTAAAACCACGGGGAGCGCAGCGTATGCCCGATGCCGGGTTCGCTATCCGCTTCGTTCCGGACCTGCCGGTTGCCGTCGGCTTCAGCTTTTCGTATCTGCTTCGAGAAGCTGTCCAGCAAACGTTCCGCTTGATCCTCCCGGAGCGCCGACAGCGCTTCCCAGAGCTCCGAATGCTTTTTCCGCAGCTCCTCCAGCCGCTTGTTTTCCTTAACTTCCTCCGTCATGAGTCACCCCGTCCTTTCCCCTCTTGGCTCAGGGATTCGTTTATTGTATATAACATAAAATAGGTCTTCAAAGTTACGACCGAAATCAACGGAGCTGCCGCCTGATTCCGATCCGTTTTCGATGGTTTCCTTTTATTCGCAATGATGTATTTGAAACTTTTTTGGTGTTTCCCCAGTCAAACGGGCATAAGCGGCACTCAAAGACCTAGGGCCCGGGATGAGAACCGCGGAGCGAAACGCGCCTTTGAAGCCGTCAGGGGGTGAATAAACTGAACAGTAAAACAAAAATAATGACGGAGCGGCAATTCAGCGAGCGGATCGAAGCCTGCAAGGAAAAGCTCTACCGCTTTGCATACTGCTACGTGAAAAATGAACAGGAGGCTTTGGAAATCGTCTCCGAAGCAACGTACAAAGCATATCTATCCTTCGGGAAATTGAAAAACCCGGAATATTTTGAAACCTGGATCAGCCGGATCGTCATCCACTGCGCGCTCGACCATATGAAAAGAAATAAAAAATATACGTATACGGAAGACGGCGCGGCGGAATTTGCGGCGAAAGAAGACCCGGTTTCTTTGGAGGAGAAATGGGATCTATATGACGCGCTGGATCGGCTGAAGCCGGAAGACAAGGCTTTTATCATATTGAAATATTTTGAGGATAAACGGTTCAAGGATATGGCGGAAGTGCTGTCCCTGCCCGAAAACACCGTAAAAACGAAGCTGTACCGGATTTTGGGCAAACTCAAAAAACATTTGGTCAAGGAAGAGGTGGATGTACAATGACGGGGAAAGAACGCTATGACGACATCGAGATCCCATCCCGCCTTTCCGGGGTCATTCAGGACGCCATGAAAAGGGGACGCGCCCATAAACGAAACATGGCATGGCTCCGCGGCTCGTCCGCTCTCGTGGCGGCCTGCGCCGCTTTCATCATTACGGCGAACGTGCCTGGCGTGGCCATGGCATTGTCGGATGTGCCGGTCATCGGGTCGATCGTCAAAGTGCTGCAGGTGGGAAGCGGGGGCGAGCGCACCGACGGGGTGTCCGTGACCACGACGGCGGAGGAAAATTCGCTGAACATCCATTTCACGATCGACGGCGAACGGACGGAGAGCGCGCCGGCGTATACGGTCGAACGCAAGGAAGCGCCAAACCGCCTGATATTTACCTTTAACGGCGTCCGGAACCTGAATATGGAAAAGCTGAAGCGGGACATTCGCGGGCTCTCCAATGTGAAAGACGTTTACAGCAACGTGATTTTGGACGATTCTGCGGTCCGGTTTGTCGTTGAGCTGGGGGACAACATCGATTATTCCGTATCGGAATACCGGCAGCCGGGCTATATCCAGCTGAAGCTGTTTGGCGCAGCGAAACAGGAAAAAGCGCATGAGGTCTATGTTGTCCGCAGCAAGGAAATGGAGCAGGGAGAAACGCTGGCGATCCTTGAGGAGCAGTATGCCGGGGACGGCAGCAGCGTCATCAAAACCAAAAACGGCAAATTTGTCGTTGTCATGGGCGGTTTTGCTTCCCGCGGCGAGGCTGAGGAGCTGCTGCGCAAATTATCCGCCAGAGAGGACTATTTCGAGCCGCTCCAAGTCGACGGTTGGATGAGCAACGAAAATCCGGAGTGAGGCATGGAACGGGACGGCAACCCGCAGTGGAGGACCTTCTTTCGGATAAGGGCCGTCCCGGACACGAACGGACCTGTTCTCCCGATGACGGCCCGTTCCCGAAATAGCGAAAAGGACAGCTGCGCGCTGTCCTTTTCAAGTTTCGAAGGCTGTCGGCAGGAAGGCCCTTTTTTGCAGAGCTTCCTTTGCCGGCTTTCTTTTATTCATCTATTTCGCTACATTAAGAGTCGTCCCTTTGACGGGCCCGGGCTTCGCCGCCTTTGCGGCCGATTTCCTCATAGAAATCGCGGCCATGGGATTCCGATGTTGCCTCTCCGCCTTTACGGCCGATTTCCTGATAAAATTCACGGTCATGCGTTTTGGCGGTCGTCTCGCCACCCTTGCGTCCAGCTTCTTCGAGTGTCATCTTACGGTCATCCTTATTGTTTGCCATTTCGAATCACTCCTTCTAGGGTATTGAGTTTTGCTTGCGCACTCTTTACTTACCCGTGCATCGGAATCTGAAACATCCGATGATGCTGGAGCAGGGTGAGCGGATTCATGCTATGCCAGCTTCGACCCAAGCGACTCCGCCCTTTCCAGCCAGCGCTTGCGCTTTTCCGGGGACAGCATTTTTAACTTGCCGATCTCGGTAAAGCGTGGCAGTAGCTTTCGGGATCGGGATGGCCGGCGATGACCGTCATATTTTTGTGCATAGTTTGTTCCCCCTGATCGAAACGGCGTCGTGTAAAATAGAATTGAACCCATCATAACGGGAACCAAGTGGCAAGCGACATGAGGAAACGCGCGGGAAGCTTGATCATTTGCGCCGGTCGGGAGGAGGAGGATTGAACACAATGGGTGTACCGGCCACGCTGCTGTGGCCGATCCGCAAATCGATGAACGCAAGGGGGCTCGACTGGGAAACGTTTTGGGGCTTATGCCGGTGTAGATCACGGGCTGCTTGCACACGCGGAACTCGAACGGATCGTGCAATCGGCGGCCGGCAACAAGTTTGGGACCTATTTTATGGCGTTAACGGTTAAAGGGATGAATGAACCGTCGCTGACAGGAAGGGGAATGTTTTTTGCCTTATTTTACGATATTCGCATCCCGAAACGATATCGAGGATATCGGCGGGCTGGTTCATGAGGTTTTTGCGGACGGCTTTAAAGTAACGGGCGGGGCTCCGGGGGAAAAGGAGATGACGGTTCAGCCGAAGGGCTGGTTCAAAAACAACAAAATCACGATTCGCGTGGCCTCGGAGGATACCGATCCGGATTATTTCGCGAACAATATGCCGGGAATGATGGGATTTTACGACCGCATCCCGTTCCAGGACGAGGATTTGAAACGCCGCGTGCTGATCCAAATCTCCGTGATTAACACGATGCTGGCGATCGAAACGGAAAAAGAATACGGCCAAGACGACCTGGACCGCTTCGTCAGGCTTGCCGCCAAGGTGGACGGCATCGGGTTTATCCCCGATGGGACGCTGCTCGACCGGGATGGGCGGGTCATCGTGTATCCCGACGGCAGCTCCGATGCCGCCGATTTCAGTCCGCGGGCATGCACGAGAAAAATCCGGGGCGAGGACCGTACGACGCCGGAGGGCGCTGAGCGGAAGCAAAGAAGTCTGGCGTATCTCACGGAAAAGCAAGTCCCGTTCGTGGAGCATTTGCCTGAATTGCCTCCGCTTAGCGAGCTGAAGGTCAGATCCAGGGAGGAGATCGCCCGCCGGGCCGCGGCGCTGCTGATCGTCATCCAATACGCGTGCGACGTCGCCCAAGAGGGGGACTTGGCCGAGTCGAAGGCTTTCGTGAACCGCCTGCTGGAGCAATTCGGGGTCAAGGATGCATTAACCGAAGCCGAAAAGGATTTGCTGGAGGAGGCGGAGCCCGGGTATCAGGACGCCGTCAATCTGGTCTGGCAGTACGAGGCTTATTGGGCGCTGCTCTGGGCGCTTGGGGTGGTGGATTCGCTTGATTTTCCGGATCATGCTTGCGACTCCCATGCCGCGATTGAGGCGGTATCGAGCTGCGGCGGTTTCGACGAGTTTTTGGAGCGGACGGCGCTTCGGCGCGCGGAAGACATATTGGACGAAGCGGACAAAATCTATCGCTTGCATTGGGCCTGCGTCAATGACCGGATTCATGGCAGGGAGCCTGCGGCCGGCCTGAACGAAAGCGTCGTGATGGAGCGGCGCCGGGCGTTGTTTTGGATGATCGGCTTCCGGGACGAGGCATGGGACGATATCAGCATGGATACATAATGGAAGCCCGGAACGCAAAAGGGATGTCCTCAAGGTGCGAACCTTGGAGACATCCCTTTGTTTTGTTGTGCACAGTCCCGGGGGTCCGGCGGGATAACCCAGCGCTTTCCCGCCTTACTGGCTGCTCATCTTTTTATGATACGCTTCCGTCATTTCATCCGCCACCTGCTTCAAGGTCGGGTCGTTGCGCAGCTGCTCGATGAATTTGTCGTAGTTTTCGATGGTGTCTTTGCCGATGATGACCTTGGTGCGCATGTCGCTCACTTTTTTCGAAATTTCCGGATAGTATTTGTTGTAAGCCTCGGAGTACAGCTCGCTGCCGGGGTTCGGCGTTTTGATTTTTTTGCGTTCATTCACGATTTCGACGTTCCGGTTGTACACATCGTCCGGCATGCCGACCGCGCCGATGGACATATCGTCGCTGATCAGGTGGATCAGGTTGTTCATGTTGCCGTCGCCCAGATGGTCTTTTTCGCTTTGCGGCGTCGGAATTTTCCGGCCGTTCTGCACCGTGTAATGCACGCCTTCGATGCCGTAGGTCGCCAGCTCGTTGCCTTCTTTGCCGTAAGCATAGTCGAAAAACCCGAGAATTTTTTTCACTTTCGCTTCAGGCACCTTTTTCGGAATCAGGTACACCCCATAATACGGCGTGCCGGACGGCGTATATTTGTCCCCGCCGGCGTTTTCCAGGTATGTGATCGGCATATAGTCGGCCGTCGGCACGACTTCGCGGATTTTGGAGCCCGTCACCCACGCATGGTTCATCGATTGGGAAGTGCCCCCTGCATTGCCGCCGCGGATCAGGTCCACCGTCTGGGAATATTTCATGATGGCAAAATCTTTCGGGAACAGACCCGCATCAAAGGCCTTTTTCAGCCACAGCACGGCATCGCGGGAGGCGTCCTCGGTGATGACGGGAACGAGTTTGTCGTCTTTCAGCTTCCATTGCCCTTGCGTTCCGTTGAACACGCCGTACACGAAGCCCATCGTGTCCGGGTTCGCCGCATACGGCACTTCGTCCGCCTGTCCGTTGCCGTTCGGATCCTTTTCCTTGAATGCCTTCAGCACCTCGAACAACTGGTCCATGTTCGTCGGCGTTTGCAGCCCGAGCTTATCCATCCAGTCCTTGCGAAGAATCGGGAAGGCACCCCCGCCATAGCTCGGGTAGTAGCGCGGAATGACGTAGTTTTTGCCGTCCACCTTGGATGCGGTCCACATCTCGGCTAGGTTGGAAGCGCTCAGATTCGGATAATCCTTGATGTAAGGCGTCAAATCCCAGAAGACCCCTTGCTTGATCATTTTCTGCAGCTGCGGGTTGATCAGCGACTCTACGAACGTCACCTCGGGCAGGTCGCCGGAGGCGAGCATGACGTTGATTTTTTCCTCCGACGTGGACGGGGACAGCCAGGTGATGTCGAGCTTGGTGCTGGTGCGCTTCTCGAATTCCTTCCAGATCGGGTTGGTATTGTCGATAAATTCGGTGGCGTAATTCAGCGTCTGCATCTGGATCGGCGTCGGCCCGTCCCCCTCTTTCGATGCCCCTTTGGAGCCGCCGCATGCCGTCAGCAGCACGCTCGCGCCGAGCGCGACCAGCATGGATTTGAGCAGCATCTTTTTCTGTACCTTTGTTCCGGATGGACTCATTTCATAACCTCCTTTGATTTGGCAAACCTGTATGCCTCATTCCTTCACGGAGCCGACCATGGCGCCTGTCGCAAAATGCTTCTGAAGGAACGGATACACGAGCATGATGGGAATGGTGGCGATGACGACCGCGGCCATTTTGAGCGTTTCCGTCGGCAGCTGCCGGTTCATTTGCAGGGACACGTTTTGTTCGCCGCCGCCCATGGTGGTCGGATCGACGAGCATGTTTTGCAGCAGCACCTGCAGCGGCCATTTCGACTGCTGGTTGATGAACATGATGCCGTTAAAATACGTGTTCCAATAGCCGACCGCAAAAAACAGGCCGAAGGCGACGATGGCGGGCAGCGACAGCGGGATGATGATCCGCCAGAAGACGCTGATTTCGGTGCAGCCGTCGATGCGTGCGGCTTCGTCCAGGCTGTCCGGGATGCCGTCGAAAAAACCTTTCATGAGCAGCACGTACCAGCCGCTGGTAAGCGAAGGCAAAATCAGGGACCAGACGCTGTCGATCAGGCCCAGATTCCGCACGATCAAGTAGACCGGGACAAGCCCGGGCGTGAATAAAAAGGTCAGCAGGATCATGAACATCATCGTTTTGCGGAAGCGCAGGCGCCGGCAGGAGATGGCGTAAGCGAGCCCTCCCGTCACAAGCAGGCTGAGAGCGGTGCCGACCGTGGCCAGAAACACGCTGACCATCAACGAATTGACGAACAAGCCGTTGCCAAGCAAATATTTATAGGCATCCAGCGACCATTGATGCGGCCACAGGATCAAGTCCCGGGTGTAATACTCCGTCGAATCGGTAAACGAAAGCACGATGGTGTAATAGATCGGGAAAACCATGGCCAGGCTGAACAAAATCAGGAGTCCGCCGTTAGCGCAGGCAAACAGCCGGTCTTTCCAGGATGAATTGACTTCCATGATCATCGGCTATACTCTCCTTTCGGTGGGGGCTATTGCGTTAATACAGGCTTTCCTGGCCGAAACGTTTGGCGGCCCTGTTCGCGCCGACGACCAAGATGACGCCCACGATCGATTTGAAGAGGCCGATGGCGGTGCTGTAGCTGAATTCCCCTTGCCGGATGCCGACGCGGTATACGTACGTATCGAATACTTCGGCGACCTCTGTGACGGCGGCGTTCATCATCAGGTAGACCTGCTCGAAGCCCGTGTCCATGATCGTTCCGAGCCGTAAAATAAGCAGAATCATGATGACGTTCCGCATCGCGGGCAGCGTAATATGCCACATCCGCCGGAAACGCCCGGCTCCGTCGATGACGGCCGCTTCATATTGTTGCGGATCGACGCCGGCAATGGCGGCGAGGAAAATGATCGTGCCCCAGCCGACCTCTTTCCAGATGGACTGCGCCGTCAGCATGCCCCAAAACAGCTTCGGATTCGATAAAATATCGACCGTATCTTTGTCCAGCGCCGTCAGCAGCTTGTTGAACAGCCCTTCGGACTGGGAGAACATCAGATAGGTCAGGCCGTAAATCAGCACCCACGACAGAAAGTGCGGGATATAGATGAGCGACTGCACGGTCCGTTTCATCAGCTGATGGCGAACCTCGTTCAGCATCAGGGCGAGGATGATCGGCGCCGGGAAAAAGAAGACCAGATTCATCAAGCTGATCCCGAGCGTGTTGCGCAGCAGCATCCAGAAGTCCGGGTTCGAGAAAAACCGGGTAAAATGCTCGAATCCGACCCATGGACTTCCGGCGATCCCCAGGTAAGGGGAGTAGTCCTGAAAACCGATGACCAGGTTGGTGATCGGAATATATTTGAAAATAACGAAAAACAAAATGCCCGGCAGAGCCAGCACGTACAAATACCGGTCCCGTTTCAGGTCGGGCCATAACGGCCGCTTGGGTTCCCGCAGCTTGGCTTCGGGCTTGGATGATCGCTTCCGCATCTGCTTACCTCGCTTTCTTTTGTCTGTGGAAATTTGGTCCGATCGGGCTTGGAAATCGCGCATGCCATAAGCACAATGTAGAGGCTCGCGGCATTTCCGGCAATTTGATTTTATTTTCGGCGGTACACGGCATATCTTTTTTGCCCTGAAAATTTGGCGTTTGAGCCACTGCTTTGAGCCTGCAAACGTGGCGCCGCCAATAACCTTGTGCTAGGTGGCCGCTGCGGTTACGGATCGTTCTTCCGATCGCTGTTGTCTCCAAATTTCTTTTATTTTGTTTTCCAAAAAGGAAGAAATTCGGAGCCAAAGGCGAACGCTTCGCTTCTTCAGATCGATTCCGTCCCCTCCGCTGCTGTTGCTTGTAGTCCAATACTAATTATCATCTTGGGTCAGTTTGGAGTAGCCATTCCTCACGATGGCCGAAAAGGGAAAATCCGCTTTGTTTTGGCGGGGCTATTCCTGATGCTTATTTCATGGCATTGCACTTTTTTTACTCAAAGGGATTTGCGGCCGTTTCCCAATAAAATGGCATGATTTTTCGCGTTGTAAGCCTTTTCATGTGAGCCTCGTTTCGTTATGATGGATGATACAACACGCCGTTCGCGAGTTATGGCTTATTTCGAACAGTACCGTCAGGAGTGAGGGATTTGGGGAAGGAATGGACAAGGAAATTGGCTTCAAAAGGAATCATGTATTGGAAAACCATTGCGCTGGCCATCATGCTCACCTGCGTTCCCATTTCGATCGTAAGTTTTATCAACTGGCATGTCGGCAACCAGTACCTGATCCGGCAGCACCAACAGAACAACGAGCAGCTGCTGAAGGATACGGCGCGGCAAATCGATGAGCAATTTTCCCAGCTTGTCCAATATGCCGTACACATGATGTCGAACCCTATACTGAAACCGTCCCTGGCCGACACGAACTTCGTGGACCAGTTCGAAAAAACGCAGGAGCTCAGCGATACGCTTTATTTTATCGAAAACGGCGATCCGCTGGTTGACCAAGCTTATCTGTATGTGGCCAAGCAGAACAAGATCATGCAGCCTATGCTTGGTTTGCGCCCTTTGGATGATCCGGCGGATGCGGCCGCCTGGAAAAGGATCATGTCGTCCGACCAAAGCATTTTTTGGACGAATGCGCTGCCCCGCCCGTACAATAAAGGGAAACCGACGCATGCCATCGTCATGAAGCTGCCCTTCAACAGCCAGCAATCCTACGGGGCGCTTGTGTTGTACGTCAACCCGGCCAAAGTGCACCTGAACGCCAATTCCGAGCAGGTCGCTTTTGTCCTCGACGGGGAGGATACGCTGGTCGGGCAATCCGACGCAAGCAAACAGTATCCGGAGGTCATGCCGCGCATTCTGGAGAAGTTGCGCACCGTCAAACGTACCTACGACACGCAGATGCATTTTCAGCTCCCGGTAAAAAACGACAAGCTGCTTGTGAGCGTGTTATCCTTTGAAAAAATGGGCGGCATTTGGACCTTCGTCTCGGGTACGCCGTCGTCGGCCGTTACGGCGCCTACGGGACCGTACCGGCATGTCGTGGTCGTGTATTGGATCGGCTCCCTGTTCGTGGCGCTGGCCCTCAGCTGGTTCGCCTCCAACCGGATCTACAGGCCCATCCGCAAAATCGTCGATTTGTTCAAGGAAGGCAAGCCGGAGCCGGCTTTGGCGAACGACGAGCTGAAATACATCGAGGAAAAATGGAAGCAGTACCGGTCCGTCAACGAGACGCTGCAGAGCAACCTGAACCAGTCCATTCCGAAGGTGCGGGAAGCGCTCATCAACCAGTTTGTGACGGGCCAGGCGGCCCATCTGACGGAAGCCGAAATCATCGAAAAGCTGCAGGCGCTGCAGCTGGATCTGACGGAACATCGCTTTTTTATCGTGGTATGCCGCCTTCATTCCCTGACGCTGGGACGCGGCCAGCTAACGGGGAAGGACGTGCAGCTGCTGACTTACGCCGCCATCAACCTGCTGCATGAAATGTCCGAGCGGACCGGCTCGTACGTGCATACCCTGGATTTTATGGACGGCTCGTTTGCGGTCATTTCATGCGTGCCGGCCGCCGGGCCGGGGAATGATCTGAAGCCGACGCTGATGCAGCTCGGCAGCGACATGCTGGATACCCTTCGGGACGTGCTGAGCATGCCGGCCACGATCGTCGTGAACGGGCCTGCGGCGGCCTGGCGCGACGTGCCCTATTTGCTGGAACAGGCCAGAAGGGCGCTGAGCTACCGCACCTTTACG
This sequence comes from Paenibacillus sp. FSL M7-1455, assembly GCF_038004655.1. Taxonomy (NCBI): domain Bacteria; kingdom Bacillati; phylum Bacillota; class Bacilli; order Caryophanales; family Paenibacillaceae; genus Paenibacillus; species Paenibacillus sp. FSL M7-1455. The sequence continues at coordinate 296,226 of NZ_JBBORO010000001.1, forward strand.
TCCGACAGCCAGCTGCTTGAAGCCGGGGCGGTGCTGGAGAAAGCCAACGTGGAGGTCGAATTTCCTTTCGAGCTGGAGCAGGAGTTTACGCATACGCTGAACCTGGGACTGGAAAAAGAGGCGGAGGATATTTTGATCCGGTTCGTCGAAGCGCTGCAGAAGGACGGGGCGCCGGAATGGGTCGTGCATCAAGGCCTGATGCGGCTGAAAAACAGCCTGTTCCGTTCGATGCTGCAATCGAACCATAACCCTTACGCCATCTGTGACGGGATCAAACTGCAGGAGGAGCTGGAGGCGCTCCGGGACGCCAATGCGTGCATCCAGTGGTTCCGGGAAAACATGATCCGGCCCTACATCGAGGTGTTGAACCGGAGTTATCATCCGTTCATGAAGGGCATCGTGGACCAAATCATCGCGACGATCCATGAAAATTACATGGCCGAGCTTTCGCTGGAAACGTTCGCCATGGAGGCGGGGGTCAGCGTGTCCCAGCTCAGCAAGGCATTCCGGCAAATGACGGGATCGAACTACATCGACTATTTGACTTCCCTCAAAATGAACCACTGCAAAAAGCTGCTCGTTTCGACCGACATGAAAATCAGCGATATCGCCCGGGCGGTCGGCTACCAGCCGCCTTACTTCAACCGGATGTTCAAGAAGCTGGAGGGAATGACGCCGGGACAATACCGGGACCAGTTCAATCCTGCGATGCAGGAAAAGAAGGAAGCGTGAAAAATGGACGGCCCCGCGGTTTTTCATGGGCGGACGGTTGACGGGGAGAAAAAACTGAAGCTGAGGGATGCCTCAGGGATGAATGGAGGGAACCGGCCATCTGGCCGGTACTTTTTGATTTAGAGGCGTTTTTTCCCTTTTGGTGGTTATGATGTTGATTTTAATGATATAATAATGTCAGAATAATGTCATTTGGAGAAGGGAAGTGCAAAATGAACATTAAACCCTCAACCACAATCCGGCAGGATTATAATGGTTTCTCAAAATATTGTCATGAACTCGATGAACCGGTTATTTTAACACGAAATGGCGAAGCTGATCTTGTTGTTATGAGCCATGAGGCTTATCGCCGGATGGAAGCACGGATTAAATTACAATCAAAGCTTTTGATTGCTGAGAAACAGGTAACCGAAGGGGAAGCATTACTCGATCACGACCAGGTTATTTCAAGAATCCGGAGGAAGATCGATGCAGCAAAGGAATAGGGTGCAATATGCTCCGGCTGCGGTTGATGATATGGATGAAATTTTTTCATTCATATCTCAGGACAATGTTTCAGCTGCAGAAAATTTGTTGCAAAAACTAGACGATCAAATTTTAAATCTTGCGGAGTTCCCTTATATGGGGTCCATCTTGTCGGAAGATGATTTTCCCTTACTGCAACGAGGTTACCGGTTCATTGTCGTGCACCCTTATTTAGTGTTTTATCGGGTAATTGAAGATACGGTGATTATTCATCGGCTTTTACATGGGCGACGGGATTATCTTCGTGAGTTATTTGGTCCTTCATTAAAATAAAGCAACCCAAAGAAGCCATGGGCAGGATATGCGCCCATTCGGCTTCTTTTTATGTTGGTTCGGTTCTTGAATTCGGAAGACTGGGATTTTGGTTTTAATTATAGAAAAAGAGAGCGCTGCATTAACTTGAAAAAAGTGGAGGTAAATATGGCGGGAGAACAGAGAAAGGAACGAAGCGATAAGAAAAAAGCGATTGCTCCATACATAAGTGTTACCCGGCATTTTATCCGTTTATAGACAACGTATATCGTTATATCAAGTTCGGCCAACCCGATGCGGATTTGCCTCTGATCGAAGATGGGCACCGGAATCAAACCGCGCTGGATCGAATCTTAGGTTCGTAACCCGATCCGGTTTATCCCTTTGCGTTCCTTTGTTATAATAAAATAAATAAAAAATGCAAACAGTCGTTGCTAGCGGGGGGAGTTATACGTTGAAAAGGGTTACGATGCAGCAGATTGCCGACCATCTGGGCGTTTCGAAGTTTGTCGTCTCCAAGGCGCTTTCGGGAAAAGGCGGCGTCAATGAACATACGAAATCGCGGGTCATTCAAGCCGCTTCCCAGCTCGGATATTTTGCCCAGAAAAATGCCTACATGAAAAATAAAGAAGGGGAACCCAACGTCATTTCGGCATCCGGCAAGCAGTCTGTCATCGTTTTGATGCCTAACATTCGCTTTCAGACCAAGGATTCCCTATATTGGGGAAAAATTATGGAGGGCATTTCGCGGGAGTTGGAACGGAAGGGCCTCGGCATGGTTATCGTCACGGAGTCCCGGGTCGACTCGTTCGTCCATGTGCTGAATCCAAGCGGGATTTTCGGCATGATCGGGGTCGGCAAAATCGATTCCGAGCTGCTGCTGGAGACGCACCGCCTTGGCATTCCCATGGTCCTCGTCGATCATGAAGACGACCTGATTCCGACGGATACGGTTTTCGTCAACAATACGGACGCGATCGCCCGGCTTTGCAACCATTTGATCGGCCTTGGCCATACGCGTTTGCAATTTGTCGGGGACGTTCGCTTTTCCCGCAGCTTTCAGGACCGATGGATCGGATATCGCAAAGTGCTCGAACAGAACGACCTGGAGGCGCCCAAACCCATTGATCCGATGCTGACGCTGGATGGGGTGGACAGCGGCGAGTTCGCCGGGGAATTCGAGAAATGGCTGACCAAAATGAAAGAAAAGGGGCAGCTGCCGACGGCATTGGTTTGCGCCAACGATTCGATCGCGTTCGGGGTGATATCCGCATTGCGGAAACACGGCATCCGGGTACCGGAGGATATTTCCGTCACCGGCTTTGACAACATCGATGCCGCCGACCGGTCCCAGCCTGCACTGACGACCGTGCATGTGCCGAAGGAGGCCATGGGCGAACGGGCGGTCAAAAAGCTGCTTGAAAGGATCCGGTATCCGGAACTTCCCGTCGAGAAAATCCTGGTATCCGCGGACATCGTGCACCGGGACTCCACGTCGGAGCCTAAGGAGCCGTAAAAAGGCGCGGCGGCAAAAAACGCATCGGGGAAACGGCCGCGCCCGGCCTCGGATCGCTGCGGCTCCGCCGGCCGTCCCGAAAAAGCACCGTCATCAAAAAGGGGATCCATCAGCCGATAAACGGCAGAGGATCCCCTTTTTGATATTTCAGGATTTTGCAAACCCCGATTCCGGCCGCTCCCTGGTCCCATATATAGGTGAACGAAACCGTTCCGCTCTATAAATTGCTGATTGAAAGCGGCTCTCCGGATTTTTGCCGAATCTTTATTTAAATGCGGGCCTTGAGCAATTCCAGATTACGGTCGATCAGTTGGATGCGTTGTTCCACGCATGCATAGGAGCGCAAGGCGTCCTCCGGCGTGCGCAGCACGTAATCCAGCAGCTGGTCTACCGTGGTGGTGGCCACATGTACCCGGGTATCGGAGGAAGCGTAATAAATGTATACGTTTCCGTCGTCGGTGGCGATCACTCCGTTGCAGAAGACGACATTGGAAACGTCGCCCACCCGTTCTTCGCCTTCCGGCGCGATGAAATGCCCGCCAGGGCGGTGCGTCACCTGGTAAGGACGGTCCAAATCGGAAAGGAAAGCGTATAGAACGTATCTGAGGCCGGCAGCCGTATTGCGGACCCCGTGCGCGATATGGAGCCAGCCGCGGTCGGTTTTGATCGGCGCGGGTCCCTGCCCGTTTTTGACTTCCTTGATGGTGTGGTATTGGCGTTCGTCGATGACGATCTCCTGGTCGATGACGGCATGTTCGATGGAATCGGATAATCCCCAGCCGATCCCTCCGCCGGAACCGGCATCGATGAACCCGTCCTGCGGCCGGGTGTAGAAGGCATATTTCCCGTCGACGAATTCGGGATGCAGCACGACGTTCCGCTGCTGCGGCGATCCCGTCTTCAGATCGTCCAGGCGCTCCCATGTGACGAGGTCTTTCGTGCGGGCGATTCCGCACTGGGCGATCGCGCTCGACAAATCGCCCCGGGGAGCGTCCGGATCTTTCCTCTCGGTGCAGAACAAGCCGTAAATCCAGCCGTCTTCGTGCTGCACCAGCCGCATGTCATAAACGTTCGTATCCGGAACGTCGGTTTCGGGCATGACGATCGGATGATCCCAGAAGCGGAAGCCGTCGATCCCGTTATCGCTTTCGGCGACCGCGAAAAAAGACTTGCGGTCCACGCCTTCGACGCGGGCGACCAAATAAAATTTGCCGTTCAAATGAATGGCTCCGGGATTAAAAACGCCGTTCACGCCAAGCCGTTCCGAAAAATAAGGATTCGTTTCGGGATTAAAATCGTATCTCCAGATCAGGGGCGCATGGTTTGCCGTGAGCACCGGGTAGCGGTAGCGGTCGTAAACGCCGTTGCCCGGCGGCATTTTTTCGTTTTTCCGGTTGATTAACGTTTCATAGTTTTCGGTCAACTGCCGTTTTCTTTGCTCGAACAAGCTCATCATATCCCCTCCGATAATCGTGAATCGGCTTCCCGGCCGTTCGTTTCTTTTTGAAGGCGGGACAGCATTTCAAGGCAGGCCCTGCCGTTATGGTACGGGCATTTCCATGCGCTGATTTTCGGGCCGCCAGGCAGCGGCACGCCGTTCGGGTCGACGCCCCAATGCCATTCCCCGTGTTCGCGGTCAACGATGTATTGCTGAATGAATTTCCAGGAGTCCAAGGCTGCAGCCCTGAATTTGGGATCCCCCGTCAATTCATAGGCATTGTAGAAGCCGACCATGGCTTCGGCTTGCGGCCACCAATCTTTGTCGGCATCGGTCACTCCGTCAGGGTCGGCTTCGTTCCAGATCCCGCCGTCCCGGTCGACGCCGTTTGCGATGACGGCTTCCGCCATCCGGACGGCAACGGCTCTTACGCGTTCGAGCAGCGGCTGATCCTGAAGAACATCGGCGGCTTCCAGCAGCAGCCAGCTGCCTTCGATATCGTGGCCGTAGGAAATATGCGAGCCTTTTGCGTTCCATTCCTCGTCAAAAAACAGCCGGAAATGCCCCGTGGCAGGGTCAACGATCTTTTCAATCGTCACCTCGATTAACCGCGCCAGGCTTGAAGCCAGCGTCGGCGATTTCCATGCCCGGTACAGGTTCGTATAAGCCTCCAGGACGTGGAGATGGGTGTTCATCGATTTTTTCTCATTCAGGTCCTTGTTGCTGAGGCTGAAGCTGCTCGTATGGGTCCAGTCTCGTCCCAAAGCTTCGATGTAACCTTGATGGATCGGGTCGTGGCTGTGCCGCTCAATCAGCTCATACAGCTCGATGGAGGCATCCAAAGCCTCCTGGTGTCCATCGGCGAGATAGAATTCGGATAATGCGTAAATCGCAAAGGATTGCCCGTAGATCTGCTTCTTATCCTGGGACGGATGGCCGTCGGCATCCACCATCCAATACAACCCTCCGAAGCTCCGATCCAAAAAATGCTCGATCAAGTAATGATAAGCTCTGCTTGCGATCTTCAGGTATTGCTCGTCTTTGTAGCGGCGGTAAGCGGCCGAAAACGTCCATAAGATGCGGGCGTTCAGCACCAGCCCTTTGTCGGCCCGTTCATTCACGCGGAGCTGCCGGTCGATTTCGCCGTAAAAGCCGCCGCGCGCGCCGTCCACGCTTTTGTCCATCCAAAACCGCAAAATATTGTTTTTCAGCTCGTTCTCAAGCTCCTGCATCCACGGCAAGGCGTCCATCATGTCAGCATCCTCCTTGGGCATGCGCCCCGTCTTTCAGACGAAGGGCGTAATGTTCCCTAATGACGGCTTCGGCCTCTTTGCCATATACGCAATATCCGTCATCCGCGGACGCTTCATCCCGGCGGTACAGCTCGGCCGGCCAATCCCACAACATAAATCCTTGCACCCAATCCCGCCCGCTGCACTTGCCGAACATGGTGCGGTAAAAATCGGCCTGCTCGGTTTCGTTCACCGCGCCTTGAAACGTCCAGTCGTTGGGAATCGAAGCCGAACCGGTTCTGCTCGGGCATCCGGCCTCCATAAAAATGAACGGCTTGTTGAACTTCCGGACGACGGCTTCAATCCGGTCCAATTGGTTGTCCCAATCCTGAATCGGATAATATCCGCTAGAGCTGATCACGTCGAGGTCGTCCCACCAAACAACGTTATCCTCCTGATATTTATCGCAATTATACGTGAGGATTCCGCTGTAAACGTCCCTGACTTTAGATATCAGCTCGCGCCATTCCCGTTCCCGGCGGTCCGTTTGCACCATTTCGCAGCCGATGCACAGCATCTCGCACCCGGTTTCCTCGGCGATCTTCGCAAAATGAAGGATATAGCGGTCATAGGAAGCAAACCAATCGCTCCACTTTGGTTCGCAGGGCACGTCCTTGTCGAAAAAGTTGATGTGGGCCCGCCACGTCCCGTCGGCGCAGTTGACGATCGGCTTCAGGCACACCTTGAGCCCCAACGATTTGGCTTTGGCAACGGCCCATTTGACCTCGTCATCCGTCACGGTCGGCTCTTCCCAGTAAGGGATCTCCGTGGAGAAGGGAGTCGCTTGGTAAGCCGAAAAGGCAATGGCGGTCCAATTGACGCCGGTCGTTTCGGACATCGCTTCCATGGAAGCGGAGGCTTTTTCGGTAGCCCACGTTCCCCTGACTCCCATGAATCCCCATGTCATGCCCGCGATAAATGGTTCTGTTAGTTTCAATTCGTTCACCTCGTGTCGTTTAAATAACAGGCTTATTCGTTAGAACCAAACAACTTGTTATGATTTGTTATCATAAATAATAACAAAATAAATACCATATGCTAAATATATACCGGAACCTCGGACGATATCAATACCTAAAAAGCAAATGAGTGCTAACGGAGGCATAAAAAATGGAAGCGGTTATGATGAAAAACAAAAAGCCGCTTGGGTAAGCGGCATTCGTGTCAATCTTTATCGTCGATCGATGTTTGGCGATGAAACGGGACAGGCGATCACAATCTTTTTTTATATTCGTTCGGCGTTACGCCGACCATTTTTTTAAACAATTTATTGAAATAGGCGGGGTCCGGATAACCCACTTCGGCGCCGATTTGGTGTACTTTCATGCCCGGTTCGGTCCGAAGGAGGCGTTTGGCGTTTTTCATCCTGACCTCGGCAATGTACTCCGTTACCGTGAGACCCGTTTCGTGTTTGAAGAGCTTGCTCAAATAACTTGGGGTCAGGAAGACGAGATTGGCCAGCGTATTCAGCTCGACATGCCCGCTGTAGTTTTCGGCGATCCAGCGTTTGACCGTCTCGACGGCCTTGCTGCCCATTTCCTTGCGGGCTTCCTGCACTTCCGCCAACGCGCCCATGAAAAAGGACAAAAACAGCTGCTTCATTTCCGCAAAGGACAGGGAGGCAAGCAGCTGCTCCTTCCACCCGGCATGGGCCGGCGACTCGAAAACGTCCTTCAGCTCCCGGATTTCCGCAGCCGCCGTTTCTTCAATCTGGCAGCACGTCTCCAGGATGGCTTTGGGAGAGGCCGATGCCGACCTGAGATGCTCGAACCGCCGCTGAATCCACTCCTGCAGGGATGCCGCGTGAAGGAGATGGAGCTGTTCGGTAAAAAACTCCCACTCCGCGGCGGTTATCTCCTGCACCTGCGGCGGCGTTTGGCGGCCGCGGGCGGCGCCACAGGGGACGTAATAGCGGGGGGCGTGCGCATAAATTCCCGTATCGCAGGCAAGCTTGGCCTCCAGGTAGGACGCCTTGAGCATTTTGACATCATTGTAGACATGGCTGGAGCCGGCATGGACCCGGCCGTCGGCCCCGCCATGGAACGCGTCGCCCGTCAGGAACCTGCCGATCCGGTTGACGTCTTCCGCTCCGGGAACTTCGGCGAAATAATAAATATAGGCTGTCAGCCGGCATCGAAGGGCGAACCGATCGAATAACCATTCGGGATCAAGCCCCTCCGAACCCCGGCAGCATTCCTGCGCTTGCTCCGGTTCCCCGAAGCCCGCTTTTTGGACGAACGCCACGAAATAAGGCCGGGGAAGCGCCAGCTCCTCCCAAACAAAGTCGGCCACGGCCTCGCTGTGAAGGCAGGTGTGGATCAGCCTTTGGCGGTGGACCGCCTCTTTTTCCCTGGCGGACTCGCGTTCGTCGTTTAACCGGTAAAGCAGCTCAAACAGCTGTTCCTTGTTGATCGGCTTGAGCAGGTAATCGACGGCGGATGCCCGGATGGCTTCCCTGGCATATTCGAATTCCGTAAATCCGCTCATGAGGATGGAACGGATATGGGGGTGGGTCGCCCTTAAGCTTTTGATCAGCTCAAGGCCGTCGATGACAGGCATCCGGATGTCCGTAATGACCACGTCGACTTCGAGTCCCGGAAGATGCCGAAGCACATCCTCCCCGTCCGGAAATTGGCCGACGACCTGGAAGCAAGGACTTTCCTTGCCGATGATCTTCGCCAGTCCTTCGCGAATCAGCATTTCATCGTCCACGATGATGATTTTAAGCAAGCGGCTTCGCCCTCCTTTCTTCTCGAAACGCCGGAGTCATTCCCCGTCATCGGGCAGTTTTTCCTTGATTTTGATCAAAACGCTCGTCCCGGCCCCCGGTTCGCTGTGAACCTGCAGGCCGCATCCGTGGCCGTAATGCAGACGGATCCGTTCGTTGACGTTGTGGATGCCGATGCCGAACGATTCGCCGGCATCCGTCTCTCTCAAGCTGGCGTTCAGCGCAAGCAATTTTTGCCCGTCCATTCCGACGCCGTCGTCTTGAACCCGGAAAATGACGTGCTCGCGTTCCTTCCAGGCGGCAATCGAAACCGTGCCCGTGCCCGGCTTGCGCTCCAGCCCGTGAAACACGGCGTTTTCGACGATGGGCTGGAAAATCAGCTTCAATACCGGAAGCCCGCGAAACGCCTCGGGGACATCGATCGTCAGCTTGAATTTTCCCGGGAACCGGATGGACAGAAGATCGAAATAATGTTGGACGTGCTCAAGCTCTTGGGCTATGGTCACCGTTTCTTCGCCACGGACGATGCTGTACCGCAGCTGGGTCCCGAGCAGGTAAGTCAGCTTGGCCACCTGCGGATCATCGTTGATTTCCGCCAGCATGCGGATCGACTCCAGGGTATTGTAGATGAAATGAGGATTGATCTGGCTTTGCAGCGCCCGCATGTCGGCCAATTGCTTCCGCTTTTCCGTGGCCTTGATTTCGTTCAGCAGTTCTTTGACCCGCAAAATCATCCGGTTAAAATGGCTTCCGAGCATGCCGATTTCGTCCTCGTACCGGGTGGTGATCCAAACGTTCAGGTTCCCGTGCTGCACCTGCCTCATATAACGCACCATCGACTTCAGCGGCTTGGTCAGCGCATGGGAGAAGAAGGTGGCGGCAATCAGCGCAATGCTGAGCAGCAGCAGCGTCGTAACGATCAGCGTGGTGCTGTTTTGCTTGACCTTATACAAAATTTTGGCGAGCGGAATCGAAACCGACGTGGTCCAGCCCGTCTGCTCCGACACCACATAAACGGTCAAATAGCTTTTTCCGTCGATTTCCGATTCGAAATAGCCGGTTTGCCGGCTTTGCCTCATCGACATCAGTTCCGACTGCCGCGCGCTGACGGTCCCGGGATCCCCGCTGGCATAGACCAGCTTGCCCTGTTCATCCAGGATTAAGGAGGAGCCTTGGGTGACCCGGTCCATCGGCTCCGCGATGTCCTGGAACAGCCCGATGTCGATGTCGAATACGATAATCCCGATATCCTGAAGGGTGCTCGCCGATTTCACCGTGCGCAGCACGCTGAAAACGGCCTTTTCCTTGTTGCCGTTCACCCGGATCGAATGCCTTCCCATCAGAATGGGGTGCGCCCCGGACTGCTGGTTAACGAGCCTTTTCCAGGTGCCCAGCTGATCTTTCGTGGACAGCTCCGTAATATCCGGCCTTTTGTCGAAAAAGATATGCTCGTAACGGTCGACCAGATAAACGGCGGCGATCTCTTTTTTGGTGTGGCTCAAATAGCTGAGGAACATCCCCATGGCAACGTTTTTCCCCCAGTCGGTCGTCTCCTGCTCCAAATAATATTGGACGTCGGAATTGTAAAGGGGAAGGGCGGTCGAACGCTTCAGGTCGGCAACGTACCTGTCGGTCGTGTTCGACGCGTTGACGGCCATTTGGATCGCATTGTTCGTGGCGTTTTGCAAAACCGAATCGAAGGTGGAGCGCGCCGAAAGATAGCTGACGTAGGTGATGGGCAGCGACAGCAGAAAAACGAAAATAAGAATCAGCTTTTTCTCCAGTGAAAGGTTGGCAAGAAACACCCATCCCTTGCGTATCATCCGGCCGATCCGACGAATCATGCGAGTTCTCCCCCTGATGCTTTGATTTATTTCACCGCTCCGCTGGTGACTCCTTCAAAGATATACCGCTGAAGGAAAATGTACAATATGACCGTCGGCAGCAAAATAAGCAAAATGGCGGCGCAGATCAAATTCCAGTCGGCCGTGTTGACACCCTGGAACCGCATGAGGACCGTCGTGACGACGCCCAGGCTTTGCTTCGGCATGTAGAGGTACGGAATGTACATGTCGTTATAGATGCTGATGGTCTTCAAGATGACCAGCGTGGCGGTTGCCGGCGTCAGGAGCGGAAAAATGATGGACCGGTAAATTTTGAACAAGGAGGCTCCTTCCACCATGGCGCTTTCGTCCAAGTCGTACGGGATGTTTCGGATGAACTGCAGATACAGGATGATTTGAATCACGTCCGCCCCGATGTACAGCACAATGGGCGCGGCCAGCGTGTTGTACAGTCCCATGCCTTTGATGATGCCGAAGGTGGCGACCTGGGTCGTAATGCTCGGAATGATGGTGGCGATCAGGTACGCGCCGAACACGACGGGCTTCAGCTTGAAGGAGAAGCGGCCGAGGGCGTAGGCGACCATGGTGCCGAACAAAATATTCAGGGCCAGGGAAACGACGATGATGACGAGGATGTTGCCGAAGCCGCTGAGCAGGCCGCCGCGTTCAAACACGATGTTGAAATTTTCGAAATTGAAAAAGCTGTGCGGCAGCGAAATGGAGCTGCTGGCGTTGAACTCGTCCTTCGATTTGAATGCGTTGACGATGACGACGTAGGGCGGAAAAAAAACGACAAAAACGCCGATCAGAAGCGTGATGTATTTAATCAGGTCCTGCACGCGAAAACGGGATGGTTTCATCACTTATTGCCTCCTCTGCTGAGAACGAACTGTTGTACGGCAAGCACGATCACCACAAACCCGAGCAGGACGACGCTCATGGCCGATGCAAGCCCGTAATTGTTGTAGGCGAAGGCCGTATCGACGACCCGCTGCACGTAGGTTTCGCTGGCGCCTGCCGGGCCGCCTTTGGTCAGCACGAACGGCAGATCGAACACTTCCAGCGCCCCCGTGACGGTGAGGAACAAATTCAGCTGGATCACGGGTTTCATGTTCGGGAGCGTGATTTTCCATAACGTCTGCCACGAATTAGCCCCGTCGATTTTCGCCGCCTCGTACAGATCCCGCGGGATCGCCTGCAGCGAAGCGATATAGATGACCATGTTATATCCCATAAAACGCCATAATCCCGTCGAAGCCAGCGAATAGTTGACCAGCCCATCGGTACCGAGCCAGCTCGTCTCCCCGAGAGAGGTCAATCCGAGGCTGTTCAGGAACAGGTTCAGCGAACCGTTGGTCGTGTCGAACACGTAACCGAACATAAAGGCAACCGCAACGCCGTTCATGATGTAAGGCAGGAACAGGAGGATCCGAAACAGGTTGCGGCCGCGAAGCTTGCTGTTCAAGACCACGGCAAAATAAATGGCGATGATGTTTTGAATGATCCCCATGACAAAATAAGCGAAGTTATGCTCAAAAACCTTGAAAATGTCCGGATTGGAAAACACCTCTTTATAATTGTCCAGTCCGACCCAAGGTTTTTCCGGGCTGTACCCGTCCCAATTGGTGAAGCTGTAATAAATGAGCTTGACTGCCGGATAATACGTGAACGTCGCCAGAAGGATCAACGGAATCAACAGGAAAGAGACGATCACGATCGTTTTTTGTTTGTTGTACGAAAGCGATGAAAACATCTTGCATACCTTCTTTCTGCCAAAAGCTTTTGCTGTCCGGCCGCGCCGAAAAGACGGGAAACAAAATGGATTATCGCCGTGACGGATAATCCATTTTGCTTCGAACCGTTATTTAAAGCGGGCAGGGTTGATATTGGCGAATGCTTATTTGCCGAGGTCCTTTTTGGCTTTGACCCAGGCTTTGTTCCATTTGTCGAGCACGCTTTGCGGATCTTTGGCAAGCACGAATTCCTGGGCGAGGGCCGGCAAATCGAGTTGGGCTTTGTTGGAAATGTTGGCGACGTCCATGTTGTCCGGAGTGCCTTCCTGAAGCTCGACGCCGGTGGCCTTGAATTCTTTCAATTGGGCCAGCGTGGATTCCTTATCCTTCAGCGGCGGAATGAATCCGGCGAAATCCGCGTATCCGGAGTCTTCCAGCATCCATTTTACGAAGGCTTTGGCCGCTTCCGGGGACTTGCTGTTTTTCGAGACCGCGTAGAAGAAATCCGGGCTCAGGGCCGCTCTCACCGTTCCGGAATTATCGTAAGGGAGAGGGAAAAATCCGACGTTGTCGGCCGTCGTTCCGGCTCCGATCACCTGGTTGATGACCCAGTTTCCGAGGAAATACATGGCGAACTTGCCTGAAGCGACGTCCTTTTTGGACTGCTCCCAGTTGGTGGAGTTGATGTCTTTTTCGAGATATCCTTTTTCATTCAGCTCGCGGATCAGGCTGAGCGCCTTGCCGTAACCGTTATCCATCGTAAACGGCGTATCGGTGTTCAGCTTGGCGTTCGGGAAATCCGGATTGTTTTCGATGACCCGGGGCAGGTCGTAGACCCAGTTGTTAAGCGGCCATTTGTCTTTGAAGTTCGAAGCGAGCGGCACGATGCCTTTTTGCTTCAGCTTCTCGCAAGCGGCAAGGAATTCGTCCCAGGTTTTTGGGATTTCGGTGATTCCCGCATCGGCAAAAGCTTTTTTGTTGTATACGATGCCCGAAGTGGAGTTGCCGCTGGAGAGGCCGTACACCTTTCCGTCGAAGGCTTTGAAGTCTTTGAACGTCATGTTGTCGTTCAAGCCCAAATCGTCGAGCGGCAAAAAGTATTTCGGAAGATCGGAATTCGGAATGGTAGGGATAAACATCACGTCGGGCAGTTCGTCGCCGGCCATGCGGACTTTCGCCTGCTGGTTGTAGTCCGTCTGGGAAGCTTCGAATTCGACTTTGATGTTCGGATATTTTTCGTTGAAGCGTTTCAAGTATTCGTCATACTCTTTGCCGATCATGTCGGTACGGTTGGTCAGAAACGTTATCTTTCCGCTGATATCGGTTCCGTCCCCGGTTTTCGCTTCGCCTCCGGTTTGGTTTCCCTCTGTCGGGGTGGAGGATCCGTTGCCGGTTTCGGAGGTTTTGCCATCGCCGCTGGAACCGCAGGCGGATAGGATCGTAGATAGGATAATAACAAAAGCTAACAAATAATATGATCTTTTTTTCATCCTTGTTCTCCCCATTTCTTTGTTTGATAGCGTTTACAGGCTTATTTTAACGTTTGTTCGCTGGATTTGAAATGTACTGGTTTGTTATTTATTGTCTATTTTTGTGCAAATTGAAATCGTTGACAAGCAACATAAACTAACAAAATAATAACAGAGTACGATAAAAAGCGGATCATAACCATAAAGAGGATCATTCAACCATGATATGTTGTGCTGGACTAGCCTGACAAGGGGGAGCGCCGGCGCCGTCCGCAAGCCGCAAACGGCAAACAGCCCCCGGCACGCCTGAAGCGCACGGGGGCTGTCGTAAGTTCGCCGGTTCGGGGGATCTTGTTGAAGTATGTTCTTAATAATCGGACCAGTCCCGGTCGCCCGACAGGAATTTTTCCGTCAGGATCGACAGGAGTTGGATTCCGACCTCGTTTTGCCCGCCTTCGGGGATGATCAGGTCGGCGTATTTTTTGGAAGGTTCGATAAAGGCTTCGTGCATCGGCTTCACCGTCGTCAAATACTGCTGGTGCACCGACTGGATGGAGCGGCCGCGCTCCTCGATGTCGCGCACGACGCGGCGCAAAATGCGGACGTCCGGATCGGTGTCGACGAACACCTTGATGTCCAGCATTTCTCGAAGCTTTTCGTCGGACAATACATGAAGGCCTTCGATGATGACGATGTTGTTCGGCTTAAGCTCAACCGTTTCCGTCTCCGAACGGGCATGGACGGTAAAGTCGTATACCGGAGCATACGCCGGTTGGCCGTCGCGGAGAAGGGCAAGATGCTCTATCAAAAGCTCGTTGTCGAAAGCGAACGGATGGTCATAGTTGATATGCGCCCGTTCCTCGAGCGTGAGATGCTTGTGGTCTTTATAATAATTATCCTGGGATATGAACGTCACTTTGCCCGTACCTAGACGGTCGATGACGGAGCGGGCTACCGTCGTTTTGCCGGACCCTGTTCCGCCGGCGATACCTATAATGAGCATGGCTTGAATATAAACCTCCCTGATCGATTTGCCGTCCAGTATTGTAGCATAGCCCGGCCCTTTTTTCACCCCGAAATCGCATTTGCGGCGCCTTGGACCGAAAATCGCGACATCAATTCGACGAATGCATTAAACGCGCTGGTGCGGAACAAATCGCGCCGGAACACGAAGCTGACCACGGAGCGCCGGTATTTTTCCGGAATGGGGAGGACGCTGATTTTGCCTGCCTCTTCCCAGGTTTTAACGGAGGAACGGGTGACCAGCGATACGCCCAGACCGGCCGACACGCCACCCAAAATTGCCTCCAGCGTCCCGAACTCCATGCTGTTCAGCGACTGCTGATGCTCTTCCTGCAGCCATCGTTCCAATGTTTTGCGGTGATAACAGCCTTTACCGAAAAACAGCTGCGGTTTGGCAAGCGCCGATTGCAGCGATGTTTCGCCGGGTTCCGCGATCAGGACCATCTCTTCCTCGAACGCATACAGCTCCTCCAGATCGGGATGATGTTGCGGCCCGTTGACGAAAGCGGCGTCAAGCTCATACTCCAGCACGCTTTTGACCAGGTCCGAGGTATGCCCGGTGGACAGCGATAACTGGACGTCGGGGTAACTCCGGTGATACTCCAGCATCATCACGGGAAGCTGGACCGCGGCGGTCGTTTCAAGCGATCCGATGCGCAGCGTGCCGCTCGGCGTCTCCGAGTTCCGGGTGGACTTGACCGCCTCATCCAGCAAATACACGATTTTGTCGGCATATTTCAGCAAATTTTCGCCGGCCGGCGTGAGCGATACGCCGCGGCTTTGCCGGTGCAGCAGCGAGGTGTTCAGCTCCGCCTCGAGATGCCTGATGCGGGCCGTGACGTTGGACTGCACGTATCCGAGCCGGGCCGCCGCTTTCGTGATGCTGCCTTCCCTTGCTACGGCTTGGAATATTTTCAAATCGGCGCTTTCCATGCGTTAGCCACCTTCCTTCCACAGTGTCAACATTCAAAGCAGGGTTGTTTATCTTATCATCATTTCCAGTGATGAAATGCATCGGTTTTAATCATTTTACATGATAACATGCCCTGAAATACACTGTACATAATCCTTAAAGAAAAGAAGGTGGCGTACGAATGCGAAACTTGCGCATCATGCTGTTGACCGTGTTTGCGATGCTGGTTTCCGGCCTCAATTTTCCCGTCGGCAAAATGGCTTTGGCTTTCGGTTCCCCGTTCGTGCTGCTGGCGATCCGGTTCATTGCCGCGGGCCTGCTGATGCTGCCGTTTATTGCGAAGCGCCCGCATCCCCGGCGGGCGGCCGACTGGCTTAAAATTGCCGTCATCGGCCTTCTGCAGTCCGCGCTGGTGATGGCGGGCATCTATTTGAGCATGAAGACGATCTCTTCGGGAAGCTCCTCGATTTTATCTTCCACGAATCCGATCTGGTTTATTATTTTCAGCTTCTTGTTGTACCGTGTTCGTTACCGGGCCGTGCAATGGGCGGGCGTGCTCATCGGTTTCGCCGGCGTTGCCGTCGCGCAGGGTTTTACCGTGCAGCTGGAAAGCGGCTTCTGGTATGCGATCGGGGCGGGCATGGCTTGGGGGCTGGCAACGCTCCTTACTTCCCGCTGGGGCAAGGCATACGACACGTGGGTGATGGCCGCGTATCAAATGCTGATCGGGGGAGTGCTTTTGCTGGCTGTCGGTCCGTTATTGGAGCAGCCGCATTTTACCTGGGATCCGGATCATCTCGGCAAAGAGCTGTTCGTTCTTGGGTGGATGATTCTGATGAGCTCCATCGCCCAATTCGTGGCCTGGTATGATGTCCTGATGAACAGCGACCCGGGGAAAGCGAACGTGTATCTGTTCCTGATTCCGCTGTTTGGCTTATGTACCGGATGGCTCTTGCTCGGCGAACCCCTTCATGCGTACGTGCTGGCCGGAGCCGTTTGCACGGGGATCGGCATTTTTCTCGTCAACAAGCCAAGGCCCGCAAAAGCGGTTCAAGCTGCGGTAGAAGGCAGCGGAGCGGGGGCGGAAAAGCGGCAATGCCCTGCCGGGTAAAACCGCCTTTTCCGTGCCGTTCCCATGGAAGTTGCTCTTTTCATGCCCGTAGGCTATCGTTGGAATAGGAAATGATTTCAAGTACCGAAGGGATGGACTTTGGATGAAAAATAAAGTGATTTTTCTGACGACCGACAGCCTGGGCAACGGGGAACGCGAGCTGGGATCGCAAATTTTGGAGACATTCTTCACGCTTCTGAAGCAGCGGGAGCAGCTGCCTGCGGCCGTTTTTTGCGCCAACCGGGGCGTGCTGGCCTTAACCGAGCGATCGCTGGCCTCCGTTCATTTGAAGGAGCTTGCGGATCGGGGGGTTCCGGTGCTGGCCTGCGCCACCTGCGTCGACTATTACGGCGTGCGTGAACAGCTTATGGCCGGGGAGATTTCCAGCATGGGGCATTTTATGGAACTGGCGGAAGCCTACGAAGTGATGACCCTGGCTTAAGCAAACGAAAAGCTCTGTGCCGGCGTTGGCGCAGAGCTTTTTTTCACCGCGTAGGTTCGGTTTATATCGTTAATTTGCGCTTGTTCGATGTTGTAACCGCTGTCAAATCCGCTGCAAGAAACATGCCGATCGCTACAACCACTTTTCGGCCCATTTCTCTACCGCCTGCAGCGCCCTCCCCAGTTCGGTTCCTTTTCTCGTCAAGGAATACTCAATCCGCACGGGCCGGTCCGAAATGACGTTGCGAATGACGATCCCGTTATCCTCCAGTTCCTTGATCCGTTCGTTAAGCATGCGTTTGCTGAGGTCCGGAATATAGGCGTGAATTTCGCTGAAACGCTTGGGCTCTTCCATTAACGTATGAACAATAAGATTAACCCACTTTTTCCCCGTGATTTGGTGCGCCATTTCGATTTTTTGGCATAAAGTTTCGTATTTTTCATCGCTCATCCTCCGCTCACTCCTTCGCCCCATAGATCCAACCATGGTTACTAAATATTATCAGGTTACACATTTTGCAGGGATATGACAAACATCACAGCGTGCTGCAAATACGATGGCGACTTGACAATTAACACAATGATATCACGGAAAGCGCTATCATTAAAGGGGTAAGGGTGCCGTTCATAATTTCGACAAAAAAAGTTTGACAGTTCGACAAAATAGGTTTAATATGGGCGATGTTAAAGTAAACGGGTTATTAAAAGTAACCATACTGTACTATGCACGGAGAAAAAAGAGAGAGCTGCTGGTAGCAAAGTATTTGGGTGGAATGGAGGAATCGAATAATGGACAATATGACATTTGTCTTGTTTGGCGGGACGGGAGATTTAGCGAAGCGTAAAATCTATCCGGCCTTATTTAATTTGTATATAGATAAAAAAATGCCAGAATCGTTTTCGATCATCGCGTTGGGCAGAAAAGAGACGACCCATGCCGAGTTTCAACAAGTCGTGGCGAAATCGCTGGAGACTTTTTCGAGAAGAGCGGCAAGCGACGAGGCGCAGTTGAAGGCTTTTCTTGAAACCGTCCGTTATGCGGCGCTGGATGCCGGCAACCTGGAGGATTTCAACAAGCTGCGTACCCTCGTGGAACAACGCGAACAAGAATTGAACATTCCGGACAACCGGTTGTTCTATCTGTCGGTAGCGCCCGAGTTTTTCGAAACGATCGCCTTTAACATCAAGGACAGCGGTCTGGGCTCCACCACCGGCTGGAAGCGACTGGTCATCGAAAAACCGTTCGGACGGGATCTGCAATCGGCGCGTCATCTGAACGCGCAGCTCAGCAAAGCTTTCGACGAAAGCGAAATTTACCGCATCGACCACTACCTCGGCAAACCGATGGTCCAAAATCTCGAAATCCTCGAATCTTCGAACCCGATTCTCAAGGCGCTTTGGTCCAATCACCATATCGCCAACGTCCAAATTACGGCCAGCGAAACCGTCGGCGTTGAAGAAAGAGCAGGGTATTACGATCATTCCGGAGCGATCCGCGACATGGTGCAAAACCATATGCTTCAGCTGCTGATGATGATTAGCATGCGCCTTCCGCGCAAAGGAGATGCAAGCGAAGTCCGCATGAAGAAAAGAAACGTCATGGAATCGCTGCGTCCGCTTAATAAGGAAACCATCGCCCAAAACGTCGTTCGCGGCCAGTATGCGGCTGGGGAGATCAACGGCAAACCCGTTCCGGCCTACATCGACGAACCCGGCGTTCCGGCCGGATCGAAAAACGATACCTTCATCGCGCTCCGCTTGTGGATCGACAACTATTTCTGGAGCGAAGTCCCATTCTACATCCGTACGGGCAAACGCATGAAGGAAAAATCTACGCGCATCGTCATTGAATTTAAAGAGCCGCTAAAAGGACAGAATACCAACAATGACCCTAATCTGCTGGTAATCGAAATTAATCCGAACGAAGGCATCTTTATTCAATTGAACAAAAAAGATCCGCTGGACAACGAAAAGCTGGAACCGATGCGGATCAACTTCTACGAATGCGGCAACGATTTGCCGGAAGCTTACGAAAACTTGATCCACGATGCGGTTCGCGGGGATTCCACGTTCTTTGCGCATTGGGACGAGGTGGAGCTGTCCTGGCAGTACGTGCAGCCGATTTTGGACGCGTTCGAACAAGACCTGATTCCTCTGTCTTATTATCCTGCGGGCTCCAACGGACCGGAAGCATCCGATCAGTTGGTTGCGGCGGACGGATTCAAATGGTGGCTGGATAAACCCGTCGAAGGCGAAAAAGCCGAAGAAAAAGAACTGGCGGTTCAGCGCTGATTTTTTAGGAATCATACTGTACAAGATTCAAACAAACAAAACATGGGCTCAAGACCGGTTCCTGAAACGATGCAAGATTAGTCAAAAGGACGGAATCGGTCGAGTCCAATAAATAGAAAATATGGTGTGGAGGGAAAACAAATGAAAGTCGGATTAATCGGATTGGGTAAAATGGGATTGAACTTGGGACAAAACTTGATGGATCACAACCACAGCGTCGTGGCTTACGACCTGAATACGGCTGCGGTCAAAGAATTGGAAAGCAAAGGCGCAAAAGGCACGTCCAGCCTGAAAGAGCTGGTTGAAGCGCTGGAAACGCCAAGAATTTTGTGGATCATGGTTCCGCACTCCGTGGTGGATTCCGTCATCGATGAACTGACTCCGCTGCTGGCTAAAGGCGACATCGTCATCGAAGCGGGCAACTCCCATTACAAAGAATCGATCGCAAGATACAACAAGCTCAAGGAATTCGGCGTGAGCTTCCTTGATGTGGGCACTTCCGGCGGCATGGAAGGCGCACGCAACGGCGCTTGCTACATGATCGGCGGCGACGAAGAAGCTTGGAACCATGTCGAGCCGATCTTCAAAGACACGGCGGTTGAAAATGGATACCTGTATGCAGGCAAAGCCGGCAGCGGCCACTTCCTGAAAATGGTCCACAACGGCGTGGAATACGGCTTTATGGCTGCTATCGGCGAAGGATTCGAAGTGCTTGAGAAGAGCGATTTCGATTTTGACTACGAAAAAGTGGCCCGCGTATGGAACAACGGTTCCGTTATCCGTTCCTGGCTGATGGAATTGACGGAAAAAGCATTTGCCAAAGACGCGAAATTGGATGAAATTAAAGGAATTATGCAATCTTCCGGCGAAGGTAAATGGACGGTGGAAACGGCTCTGGATCTGCAGGCTGCCACTCCGGTCATCGCAATGTCCCTGCTGATGCGCTACCGTTCCCTGGAAAACGACACGTTTACGGGTAAAGTCGTTGCAGCGCTTCGCAACGAATTTGGCGGCCACGCTGTAGTGAAGAACTAATTCCAGATCCTAAACAATAAACATATATGGAGGTTATGCATCATGAAATTTTTTATCGATACTGCCAATCTTGAGGACATCAAAAAAGCTTACAAAATCGGCGTGCTTTCCGGCGTAACGACCAACCCTTCCCTCGTAGCCAAAGAAGGCGTGAAGTTCGAAGACCGCATCGAAGAAATTTTGAAGGCCGTTCCTGAAGTGGAGTCCGTATCCGCCGAAGTAACTCCGGATGCCGAAACCGCAGAAGACATGATCGCGCAAGCCGAAGAGCTCATCAAGATCAACGGCGGAGACAAAAATATCACGATCAAGCTTCCAATGACGCTGGCTGGTCTTGAAGCTTGCCGTTACCTCTCCAAAAAAGGCGTAAAAACGAACGTTACCCTGATCTTCACCGTGAACCAAGCGCTCCTCGCTGCACGCGCAGGCGCAACTTACGTATCCCCGTTCCTGGGCCGCTTGGACGACATTTCCGAAGACGGCGTGCTGCTCGTAACGAAAATCGCCGAGCTGTTCCGCGTCCACAACCTGGATACGCAAATCATCGCGGCATCGGTTCGCCATCCGGACCATGTTACCCGCGTAGCCATGGCCGGCGCTCACATCGCGACCGTTCCGTTCAGCGTCATCGCGCAGCTTGCGAAGCACCCTCTGACGGATCAAGGCATCGAGAAGTTTGCTGCCGACTGGAAAAACGCAACGAAATAAGCTAGCTATATTATAAGTAAGGATTTCGCGAATCCTAAAATAAAAGGCTTCCCTCGAGTCGAATGGCATCGGCTTGAGGGAGGCCTTTTTTTGCGGGCGCAGATCGATTGTCGGCAAGGGAAGGCACGAAAAACACGGCAAGCTTATCCGAAAAGATCCGCATGAATACGAGTTCGGCGTGCTGTTCAGGCTTTTTCCCCCGTGTCGCGGCTGGCATGCCCATAATGGTCGACCGCAAATCCGTATAACACTTTCAGCATAAACAATAAGCTGACGATGAGCATATGGGGCTGCAGATCCGGCAGCATCGGTATCCAGCCGAGTCCGGCAGACAGGAGCAAACCGGCGACGAACCGCTGCGAGGGTTTCCCGATAAGCGCATTGACGACGAGCGCCCCGGCGACGGTATACGCCCAAATCCCGATCGAAACCCCCATATCCGTATCCAAAAGAAGCGCGATGAAAACGATGTGAACATGGATCGCAATGAATACGAGCCGATTCGTTGAGCGTACGGCATAAAAGTTGCTTGTCGAGGCCGTGAAATTGGCGATGCATCCGGAAAACACATCGAAAACGAGCAGCAATGCAAGGGTGACGCGCCATACGGGCAAATGCTCTCCGAGGCCGGGGAACCTAAGGTAGAACGCGGCGGTCAGCAATCCGCCGAACAATAGGACGGTTAGAATCGAAACGAGGCTTTGGCGTTCGCCGAACACGTCATGCAAAAATGAAGGCATCCGAAGTGGTTTCATGCACGAGCACCTCCCATCCATTTTAGGTTTGAAAAAACCGCTTTGAACAATATTTTGTACTATATATAGTGAATAACTACAAAAATATTATAAATTTTCGGATCGGGAATGGCAATAAATGTTGTACTGGTTTCATTGTATTGCTCCAAAACATCCGCTACACTACAAATGAGGTGCAAAACATGAACGGATTCGAACGACGGAAACGGAACAAAATGGAGCAGATCTACAGCTCTTCTTTTGAATTGTTCTCCAAATACGGTTTTCAGAAGGTAAGCGTGAACGAAATCGCCGAACATGCGAAGGTTTCCCCCGCGACCATTTACAACTACTTTGGAACCAAAGAGCAGCTGTATGCCGACATGTTTAAGGATTGGCTGGACAAACAGCTGGAGCAATACGAGGACATTTTGGCCTCGGGGCGTGCCTTTGCAGAGAAGGCCAAAGAGATCATGCTACTGGAGGCGAAAAATTTAAAAATTTTAACGGATCAGTTTCAGAAAGCGTCGTTTTTTGAGGCGAGCGGATTGATGCGGATGCTGGAGGGCTACAGCGAGCAGAAAATGATGCAATTTTTCATGAAGTTTGTCGCCATGGGAAAAGACGAGGGATATATTCGAAAAGACTACACGGACGAGACGGTCATGTTGTACTTTACCATGTACAAAAACGAGCTCGGACGGCATTGGGAGGCTTCGAAACAGGAAAGCATCGCGAGGAATATGGACCGGTTGATGGAGTTGTTTTTTTATGGGTTGGTCGGAGAAAAATAGGGCATGGCGGAGCGGGAACTTGCAGCCGCTGGCTTATGCGCTCGCAGACCAATCGGATAGCGGAATAAAGGCAGCGGCAGTCTGAGGCTTCATTTTCGCCCAAGGCTTTCCGCTGCTTTTTTTCGGACGAAAACCGGCTGTAAAGATAATTTGCGTTTAAAGCAAATTTTCCCTTTATTGGAATCGGTAAAGAGTGTATTATAATTCGTACCTAAAACAAATGAAATCCACATTAATCCAAAAAGTCGGAGGGCAAATGGATAAGCTTCCAGAAGAAATCGGAAAGGTTCTTCAGCGGCATGGCGCCGATCCGGAAGGCGTTTTGTGCTGGATGCTGTGCGACCGGACGCTGGACGGAGAATTCTCGGATACGTACGTGCTGCTTACCCGCGGGCATGTATGGATCCTGGCCAGCTTGGAGGAGCCTTTGCAGGAGAAGACGTACGGCGGTTATGCCGCGGGTACGCGCGCGAAACAGCCTCCCGCCCCGCGGGAGCGGAGGTGGGCGTTCGAGCGGTTGCCGATCGGGGAAATCGAGTCCCTGACCATCGTCAACCTGGTCGCGTCCGGCATGGTGGTGTTGAAGGCGCCGGAGGAACGGGCGATCGCCGCCTTTACGAACGGCCACATGAGGGCGGCAGCGCGGCTGGCGGGGATGTTTGCCAAGGTGAAGAAAAACGAGGAACCGGAGGAACAGGAGACGGAGGACGGCGACGAGCGCGCCGCGTGCCCGAAATGCGGCATGATCTACCCCGAGGAAGGGCGCAAGGTTTGCCCCAAATGCATGAAAAAACATGCGGTATTCGGGAGGCTGCTGTCATTTGCGGGCAGGTACAAGGCTTCGATGTTTTGGATCGTGCTTTTGATGCTGCTCGGTTCCGGAACGGGGCTCGTCATCCCTTATTTGCAGGGGACGCTGCTGTTCGACCAGGCGCTCGGCGGAGAAGGGGCTTTTGCGGGCAAAATCGGGCTCGTCATCTTGCTGATCATCGTGTTTCGGACCTTGTCGCTGCTGTTCGGGGTGCTCTACGGGGTGATTAACGCGAAGATGGCCGCAAACATCGCCTTTGATTTGAAATCGAGCGTGTTTCAGGCGATGCAGCGGCTTTCCTTGAGCTTTTTCGAGAAAAAGCAGACGGGGCAGCTCATGACGCGGGTCAATAATGACGCAACCGAGCTGCAGTATTTTTTCGTGGACGGTATTTCTTATTTCGTCGTAAACGCGATGAACATCGTCGGGATCGTCACGGTGCTGCTCATCATGGATTGGAAGCTGACGGTGCTGTGCCTGCTGCCGCTTCCGCTCGTGTTTTGGCTTGTTCGGAAAGCGTTTCCCAAGCTGTGGCGCCTGTCCATCCGCAGGCATAAACGGGTCGCGGCGATGAATGCCATCATCAGCGATACGATCCGCGGGACGCGGGTCGTCAAGGCTTTCGGGAAGGAGCAGACGGAGAATGCCCGTTTTGGCCGGGCCAGCGGCGCCTTTTCCGAGGCGGAACAGTCGTTCAACAAAATGGGCGTCACGTTGTTTCCGGTATTAAACATATTAACGCAGGTCGGCGGCATCGTGATTTGGGCTTTTGGCGGCTGGAGGGTGATGCAGGGCGACTTTACGTTCGGGAAAGTGATGACCTTTATTAACTACATGCTGCTACTGTACGGTCCGATCCAGTTCATGAACAACATCGTCAACTGGTGGTCGTATTGCATGTCCGCCGCCCAGCGGATTTTCGAGATTCACGACGCGGTGCCGGACGTTGCGGAAAAGCCGGATGCCGTCCAGCTTTCGGACATGAAGGGCGAAATCGAGATCAAAAACGTCACCTTCGGTTACGAGCCGAACAAGGCTATTTTGAAGGGAGTATCCCTGCATGCGCGTCCCGGCCAGATGATCGGGGTCGTCGGACACTCGGGGGCGGGCAAATCGACGCTCGTCAACCTCATCCCAAGGCTTTACGACGTTAATGAAGGAGAGATCCGGATCGACGGCATCCGCATCAAGGATCTGTCCATGGCTTCGCTGCGCAAGCATATCGGCATCGTATCCCAGGACGTGTACGTCATGTCGGGCAGCATCGCCGAAAACATCGCCTACGCCGACCCGGACTGCACGCTGGAGGACTTGGTCCATGCCGCCAAGATCGCCGGAGCGCATGACTTCATCGAAAAGCTGCCGGAAGGCTACGACACGATCGTCGGCACGGGCGGGCATAACCTGTCAGGGGGCGAAAAGCAGCGGCTCAGCATCGCGCGGGCGATTTTGCATAATCCGAAAATTTTGATATTGGACGAAGCGACCGCTTCCCTCGATACGAAAACGGAGCTGCAAATCCAGGAGGCGCTGGACACCCTCATTCGGGGCCGTACGACGATTGCGATCGCGCACCGCCTCTCGACGCTGCGAAACGCCGACTACTTGGTCGTGCTTGAGCATGGAACCATCGTGGAGGAAGGAACCCACGAGCAGTTAATGAAAAAAGAAGGGGCGTATTACGGCTTGGTGCAAAAACATGACGAAGCGCTGAAAATGAAAGAGGTGATCACGGCATGACCCAAAACGAAACGGGAGCGGCACGAAGCCCGGGGAAAAGCAGCGCCGGCTTGGCGGACGCGGCCCAAATCCGTTATCTGTCGCCGGCGGATGCAACGTTCACCCGGACGGAAGGGCGGATGTTAAACGTGACCGTCGGGGGTCAGGCGCATGCGGGCGTGTATATCCATTGCTCCTTTCCCCATACGAACAAACGGATCTATTTATCGGTCCGGACCGCGGAAAACGAAGAAATCGGCATGATCCGCTCGCTGGATGAGTTCCCGAAGGAAACGCAGGAGCTGCTGGAGGAGCAGGTGCAGCTGCGGTATTTTGCCCCGGAAATCACGAAGGTGCTCTCAGTGAAGGAGGAATTCGGCTATTCCTATTGGGAAGCGGAAACCTCGTCGGGGCTGTGCCGGTTTACGGTCCGGAGCGGCGGCGGAAACGTCAAGCTGATGACGCCGAACCGCCTGCTCGTCGTCGACGTGGACGGCAACCGGTTCATCATTCCCGAACTGGACCGTTTGAGCGATAAGGAATACCGGATGATCGAAGTATGCATGTAGGCTTTGAAAGGCCTGCAAGCAACCGAGTGCGAGGACGGAGGTATCCATGAACCTTAATTTTACGCTGCCCGAGGAGCAGCTGTTCGCCGCGAGGCAGGCCGTCGGGGAGACCATCCTATATTGCGTCCCGGCCGATCTGACGTATGGCGGAAGGCGGACGGAAAACTATTTTGTCGTCGGCGAACACCGCTGGGCGCTGCTGGAGGACGGGGTTGTCATCGAAAGCCGGGCGATAGCGGACGCCGAAGAATACAAGGTGGTCCCGCTGATCGGCAGCGCCGTATTGGAAGGGGACGAAGCCGGGACCAAGTTCATCCTGACCCGGCTGTCGATGAAACATGCGGCCCGATACGGATATATCGCGCAAATTTTGAACGACATATCCCGCAAACGCAAGGTCCGGATATACAACGATGAGGATGAGCCGATCTGCGCGACCTGCGGCGGGCCGCTCGTTCCCGGAACGAGGGTATGCCCGAAATGCATGAACAAAGCCGCCGCCCTCAAGCGGCTGCTGTCGGTTTCGCTGGCCCACTCCAAAACGTTTGCGGTCGGGCTGGCGGTCATTATCGCCGCTTCGGCGATATCGATGGCCGGACCCTATTTTCAAAAGCTGCTGGTCAATTCTGCGCTGCAGCCGCCGGCGGGTCAGTCGCCCAGCGTTCTGATGTTCCTTCTGGGCATTGCGGGCCTTTTGCTCGTGCTGGTCGGCGGCGAAGGGCTCGGCATCATCAAAGGCCGGATTATGGCGCGGGTCAGCTCGGAAATCGCCGCGGATCTGCGCAAGGTGGTGTATGAGCGGATTCAAAGCCTGTCGCTCGGTTTTTTGACGTCGCAGCGGGCCGGAGATATCATGAACCGGATTACGTCGGATACGGAGCGGATCCGCAATCTCGTGCAGGAGCTCGCCACCACGGCGATCTTTCAGCTGATCATCCTCGTCTCCGCGAGCGTGCTGCTGTTTTCCGCCGATTGGCGGCTTGCCTTCGTGGTGCTGCTTCCGGCTCCGCTGGTCGCCTATTTGCAGCGTTACATATGGAAAGGCGTGCTGTGGAAGCTGTTCCGCAAGCAATGGCGGGTCTATGACAAGGCCAATTCCTTCCTGCATGACGTGCTGAGCGGCATCCGCGTGGTGAAGGCTTTCGGCAAGGAGGAGCGGGAGGTCAAACGTTTCCGGCAGTATAACGGCGAGTTTGCTGCGGCAACGATCCAGACCGAAAAGGTATTCAGCATTTTGGCGCCGATTTCGAACTATTTGATCCAGATGGGGCAGTATCTCGTGCTCCTGATCGGCTGCGGAATGATTTTGAATAAGGACATGACCTTGGGCGAGCTCGTGCAGTTCAGCGGTTATGCCGCCATGATCTACGGGCCGATCACCTGGCTGATGTTCATGCCGAGATGGGTGTCGAACGCGATCATTTCGATTGACCGGATTTTTTCGGTGATCGACGAGCAGCCGGAGGTGATCGATTCGGAGAGCTCCGTCAAACATTCGATCCGGGGGACGATTACGTTCCGCGGCGTTTATTTCGGGTACAAATCGTATGAGCCGGTATTGAAGGACGTGAACTTCGAGGTGAAACCCGGGGAAATGATCGGCCTTGTCGGGCATTCGGGTTCGGGCAAATCGACGCTGATCAACCTGGTTTCCCGTTTTTACGACGTAAACGAAGGGGAGATTCTGATCGACGGCGTGAACATCCGCCGGATCGAGCAGGCCCACCTGCGTTCGCAAATCGGCGTCGTCCTGCAGGAGACGTTCTTGTTCGGCGGCACCATTCTGGACAATATCCGTTATTCCAAGCCGGACGCCACGTACGAAGAGGTGCTGGAGGCGGCGAAAATCGCCAATGCGCATGATTTTATCCTTCGTTTGCCGGATGGATACGACACGCGGCTGGAGGAAAACGGCAGCAACCTCTCCGGCGGCGAACGGCAGCGGCTGGCGATTGCCCGGGCGGTGCTGAACGATCCGCGGATTCTCATTTTGGACGAAGCGACCGCTTCGCTCGACATCGACACGGAGACGGCGATCCAGGAAGCCTTGCAGCGCGTCACCCGCAACCGCACGACGCTGGCGATCGCGCACCGGCTGTCGACCTTGCGCCACGCCGACAGGCTCATCGTGCTCGACAAAGGCAAAATCGCCGAAATCGGCACCCATGCCGAGCTTATGGAGCGGAAAGGAATTTATTATAACCTCATTACCGCGCAGCGCAATATGGCGAAGGCGAAAACGGAGGCGGCCGTAGAGTCGGTGGTGTAGATGCGATGACCTTTTGGCTCAACGGCATAATTAGTGCACAAGAAATGGGAGCTAAGGCTTTTAAGCCGATTCCATGGTTACTACGCTTGACTTAGGTGAGAGCAGAAATAGGGGGTGTCCCAAAAGTCTAAAGAGACTTGGAACACCCCCATGTTTTTATAGGATAGCCCATTTTAAAATTCAATCAGAGCAAACGTGTAAGGTCAGCTCTTCTTCTCTTGATTCTCTTTGTGCTCTTTATTCTTTTTATCCCGCTCCATTGCCTCAGCTACGTAATCACGTGGTGGGCGCGGGGGGATCTTATTGTTAATATTAATAAGCAGTATTATGGCAATGATCAATAAAAATATGATTAGAATTAGCAATAATCATTCATCTCCCTGGTGTCAATATTGCCAAGAAATCCCGGTCTGTATTGCTGGGTCTTGTTTGACGTTTGCAGTGATTGAAAAACTTCCAGTTCCCTTTGCATCTACACCAAGAGAACCAGAATATTTTGTTTCAGTGTGAATGTAGTGTCCTGATAAATCACCATAAGTAAATGTGCTATTATTTCTTATAGCTCTATATAATACCGAACCTCTATGATTTTCTTCTTTGTATTGCTTGCCGGTGGAGTTTACCATTCCAGTATCTTCTCTAAGCTGAAGCTCAAAACCGATTCCGCCTGTTTTATCGTTTGCACTCCAAAGAGAACTGGATGTAACACGTTCAAAATTCCAAGGACCTACACCTTGAATAGGATTTCTTGAGTAATCCAACTTTTTCAAGAGATCTTGATTACTCACTGTTTGGTTATTCCCATCTTCAGCGACTGCCACTGCGGAACCAGTAAAGCAAAGAAGTAACGCGATAAGGAATGAACGGACTCTTTTCTAATTTTATTCCTCCCTATTTTGGATTATTATTACATCAAAATGTATAACAACTAAAAAGGGAAAAAGTTTGTTTTTTAGGAAACCGTCGAGGTTTAGCTTGGAAGTACAAAAAATCAGCTACTTTAGATATTATGCAAATTCAATCTGTCCGATCCGATCAAGTGTGAGGGGGTTGTCCCCCCCTTGTTGTTCAGACGCCCATAGATGAAAGTCATTGAAGTCGATCATCAAGCAGCAGGTGCAAGGTATTTCTTCCGAGTGCCTACAGCACAAAATACGAAAGTCAGATCGGGTTACTTTTTGAGGTAGAATAGCGTTCCTTATAGCCTTTGGATTAAGCGAGACCATGGTTCTTTTATCTGGAAAAGGAAGGGGGAGCAGGACAATAACCACGTACAGACAGTCTTTTTCAAATTAGGGCTTGAATGTCTTCTGCCATCAGGTAAACTGGAAGTCAGTAGAGCGCGGATTTTGCATGATTCCCCCAAGAGCCTCCAAGCAGCCTGAATTGCGAAATCCCGGAAAACAAGGGAGGAAGGATTGTATGACGCAAAAGTTTGAAACCCGCATTCTCCATTCTTTAGTGAAAGTGTTTCCCGATGAGGAGCTGCAGGCCGCGGCCGGCAAAGCCAAAGGCTCCGCGCTTCTGAACGAAGTATTTTCGTATCAGGTGGCCTATCGCTCGCCGCATTTGATCCCCGCGGTGAAGGTCAAGGCCGAATCGGAGCTTGGGGATCTGGTCACCCTGCGCAGCGTCGGCTTGGTACCGTCCGAACTGCCTATTTACTCCGACCATGACGACAATGTGCTTCGGTCCACGCCGGGTTTATATCCCGATCCTTTGTTACCGCTTACAGACGGGGAGCTGAGAGCTTATCCCGGGCAATGGCGTTCGGTATGGGTTACGGTCGATCCAAAAGGACAGGCGAAACCGGGACGGTACCCGATCACGGTCCGCTTTGAGACGGCATCCGGGGAGACGCTTGGGGAAGAACGCTTCGAGCTGGAGATTATCGGGGCCGAGCTGCCGAAGCAGCAGCTTTTGCATACGCAGTGGTTCCATGCCGATTGCTTGGCGACCCAATACGGCGTGGAAGCGTTCAGCGAACGGCACTGGGAGCTGCTGGAGAAGTACATACGAACCGCTGCCGATCATGGCATCAACATGCTGTTGACGCCGCTTTTTACCCCGCCGCTTGATACCGAGGTGGGAGGGGAGCGCCCGACGGTGCAGCTGGTGGACGTCGAGATGACGGGCGAAGGCCAATACCGCTTCGGTTTTGACCGGCTGAAACGCTGGGTGGATCTGTGCCAAAAATGCGGCATCGAATACTTCGAATTTTCGCATCTGTTCACGCAATGGGGGGCCAAACATGCGCCGAAAATCATGGCTGTCGTGAACGGTGAGTCGAAACGCATTTTCGGCTGGGAAACCGATGCTTCCGGCGAAGAGTACCATACGTTCCTGAAGCAGCTGCTGCCGCAGCTGAAAGACTGGATCCATGAAAACGGCATTGAAACCCGCAGCTATTTCCATATTTCCGACGAGCCGAGCTTGGAGCATATCGAATATTATGCCAGCGCCAAACAGATGGTCAACGAGCTGCTGTCGGGTTTCCCGGTGATCGATGCGCTGTCGGACTATGATTTTTACGAAAAAGGTTTGGTGCAGACGCCGATCCCGGCCAGCAACCATATCGAACCATTCCTTGAAAATAACGTGACGCCGCTGTGGACATACTATTGCTGTTCGCAGTACAAAAACGTCGCCAACCGGTTTTTCTGCATGCCTTCGGCCCGCAACCGGATTCTCGGATACCAGCTGTACAAATTCGACAACGCCGGATTTTTGCAGTGGGGATATAACTTCTGGTATACGCAATATTCGAAAAAAGTCATCGACCCGTTCCGCGTAACCGATGCCGGCGGAGGCTTCCCTTCGGGCGATGCTTTCCTCGTGTATCCGGGCGAGGATGGGCCGATCGAGTCCATCCGCATGGAGGTCATGCAGGAAGCGCTTCAAGACCTGCGCCTGCTGCGCCAGCTGGAGGAATGGCTGGGCCGCGATGCCGTTCTTGCCGCGCTGGAAGAGGGCCTGGAGGAACCGATGACCTTCAGCAGCTATCCGAAGGACGCCGAATGGATTTTGTCCAAGCGCGAGTGGATGATTGAAAAGGTGAAGGAGCATATCGGCAACCGCGCGGTCATTTCTTAATGCGCAGCATGGGAACTTCCGATTAAAAAACCGCAGCCTGATTCAGGTTTTGGAAAAGAACGCACCGCTTTAAGCCGATTATTGGGGCTTAAGCGGTGCTTCTTCGCGTTTGTTGCGCAGCCTTCAACTCGCGGTAACGTTTTTGGCGGCCGGATTTACCGCATGGGGATTTAGGGTTAAGCCGCGCAAGTTCCTGTATCCGTCATTGGGTTTGAAGCTCGTAAGCAAGGCAAGGGTCGGCCGCTTCCCCGCCGGCCATGTCCGCGACGGCCCGGTATAAATGCGGCGGATATTCGGCGATCCGGTGACAAAGGTACAAAAACCACTCTTGTCCATAGGTGATGTAGATGCGCACGGGGAAGCCGGCCGCCCTCAGCTTCGCGGCCAGGCCCGGGCGGAAGCCGTAAAGCATATCGAATTCGGCGTTTCCGGCGTCGAGCCATCCGCGGCGGATCGCCTCGTTGATGATTTGCTCGTCATGCGTCGCAATGGATACGTGGTGGCCTTGTCGGATCGCGTCGTGAACCAGCTCCAGATAACGATCGTTCAGTGCAGCCGAGCGGGGCAGAGCTTGTCCTTCCGGCTCCCGGAAGGCCCCCTTGACGATCCGGATGCGGCGAGGCGAATGGCTTAGGTCCGCCAAGTCCTGCCGGGTGCGGTGCAAATGCGCTTGCAGCGTGATGCCGATGTTCGGGTAGCGGGAGGCGGCCTGCCGGTAGACGTCCAAAATGCGATCCGTTTTGGCAGACTCCTCCATGCTGATCAACAGCTCCGCCTCGACCCTCAAGGCTTCTTCGGCCAATTCGGTCAACAGACGATAAGCCAGATCCGTATCCACCGACAGACCGATATGGGACAGGTCGAAGCAAACCCGATCGCCCGCTCCGTTCAACTCCCGGATGATCGTTTTCAGCTCTTCGGCAGCCGCCTGGCATACCGCCCGATCTATCGTATTTTCGCCGATGTATTCCAGGGAAGTCCTGTACCCCATGTCCGCAAGTTTGCCGGCGGCATCCAGGCCGTCCCGGCGTTCCTCGCCGGCGACGTACTGCCTCGCTGCGCGCCGCAGAAGCTGATAGAGCCAAGGCGTTTGCTCCACAAATGATTTCACGTCCGGGCGTCTTGCCACCGATTTTAAGGCGTCCGCCAGACGCCGCTCCCAATCGGGTTCATGGTTCATATCGCAAGCCTCCTTTTCTTTATGCCTTTAAAGTATACAAAGGCTCGGGAGGCTCGTATTGTAAATTATTGCTCTATGGCATCCGGGTGGAGACGTACCGTTGGGGCGTCACGCCGACGATTTTGAAAAAAGCCTTCGAAAAATGGCTCTGGTCGTAATACCCGGTCTCAGCAGCAATATCCGCGATCGGCCGCCTTTTCAAAAGTTCGGCCTTCGCATGGTTGATCCTCAGCAGGTTTTGGTAGGCGTGAGGCGGCATGTGCGTGCCTTTCTTGAAAAGGCGTATGAGATGGAATTTGCTGACCCCCACCGCTTCCTCCAGCCTTTGGAGCGTAATCCGCTCATGATAGTGGGCATGAAGGTATTCCTGAATCCGGCGGATGTACGGCTGTTCGCACCCGGGTCCTGATGGATGCTCCAGATCGAGCGTATTTCGGCTGGCGAGCGCATAAATCAACTCAACGGCAGCGGATTCGGCGGCCAACGGTTCGTCCGCCCCGGCGAGAGCGTCCGCCACCTGATTGATCAAGCGGCGGCAATATTGATTTTTGTGCCCTTCCAGTAAAAACGGGATGCGCAGCGGTTCCGCCATGGCCGGCTCCAGTTGGTCCAGCCATTCCGGCTTGATGAACAACATTTTATATTTCCATGAATCGAGGGAGGCGGGGCGGCAGGCATGCAGCATGCCTGGCGGAAAACTGATCGCCCTGCCCGTCTCTACCCGATACGCGTGTCCGTCGCACCAGGCTTCCGTTTCGCCTTCGTCGATCAAGCCGATCGAATACTCTTCATGAAAATGCTTCTGATAGGCCAGATCGCTTCGCGTGCATCGTTTGGCCTCCAGGAAAGGCAAATGTTCGTTTCTATAAAAGGTTACATTCGTCATAGAATTCTCTCCATCCGGTGTCCGACCCCAAAATTACAAGCGAGATGACTCCTTGAGCGTAAGGGGAGTTAGTCCATCATTCGCGCGGAATGCAAATGGCTCAGCTTGTGCTTTTTCCTGTGTAGTATTGCTCCAGGATCTGTTCGATGTAAATCATAACCTCCCGGTCCATGCCGTAGATTTTGGCGGCTTCGCCAGGCTCCGGTTTGATGTAATCCCAATATTTTAGAGCCAATGCCTCGTCGTCTTTGAATAATTGTTCGGCATAAGCCGCTATACGGGCAGCCAGACGTTGGGAGCGCCCGGACGCGGGAGAATCGTTGAGCTGCGCCCGCAACTCGTTTAGTATATCGGCCCATTCCATGGCAAGCGGATCGGCAGGTTCATGGGACGGCAGCTTTTCCATTTCCTCTTCCGTAAAGAACAGCCGGCGAATCTGCCGTTTTCTGTCCGGCTGTCTTTCGATTTCACGGATAAAACCGAGCATCTCTTCAATCCGGACTTCCTTGGTCGCCCTCATGGCATAAAGCGATGATTGGAGCAGATGCTCGACCTTTTGGATTTCTTCCTTCTCTTTTTGCAGCTCCGCGATTTGGCGCTCGATGACGCGGACCCATATGTCGTAATCGTCACCCGTTTGCCGCTCAAAATGTTGATCGAACATCTCCTTGATCTCGCGAAGCCGAAACCGCATTCGCTTAAGGAGCACAATTTGCTGCAGACGCATGACATCCCCCGGACCGTAAAGCCGGTATTGATTGTCCGGGCTGCGTTTGGGCTTTAACAGATTCATTTTTTCATAATAATGCAGCGTTCGGATCGAAATGCCGGTTTTTTTGGACAGTTCCCCGACCGTATACAAAATTTTTCACCTCACCTCTTTTTTGCGCGAATTCGGCGAACCGTAAGCATGCACGCAAGAATAAGGGCTGCAACCACGACCGTCATAAAAAACAATATAAACAATTCCCCCGTACCAGGCATCGTTTCATGATACGTAAACAATCTTTGCTCCCTCTGCAGCACGGCAAACCTGGAAATTTCAAGATACGCAAGATGAAAACCGATGGGGGCCCAGAGGCTGCCGGTCGCTATTCTGAGCAGCTGCAGCGCGGTCCCGAAACATAGCAGAAGGATTACGTATTCGGCGTTCATCTGAGTGGCCATCCCCATTCCGCTAAGCCGCTGCAGGCAGGCAACCGCAACCGGAACGAGCACGAACATGGCAAGCTGAAGCGGGAAAGCGGCAAGGGCAGGAAGTTTCAATCTCAGCGTGCTGTACGCAAAACCCCTTAACACGGTTTCTTCCGGCAACGCCTCGTAGAGGAAAGCGAACATGATGTTGACCGCGATGCTCCCCAAGAGCTCCGGAGAGAGATGCCATTGCGCAATGCCGATCCATCCCTGCCAACACGCAATGATGAATCCGAAGCCTGCAAGGCCGACGGCAAGACCCGCTCCGATGAGGAGATGGACGATTCCTTTTCGAAGGCGATCGCCAACAATATCGCTCCAAGCTCTGCCCAGCAGCCTCGTTTGAATATAATAAACGGCCGCAAGGCTAATGGAACTGATAATTCCTCCTTTACTTAATTGGACAACGATGACATTCGCACCTGCAAGTTTGAGCAATCGGCCGGCCGCTGTCGCTGCGTACAAGCCGATTGTCAGGGACAACCATCCCAGGAGGACGGCTGTTATCCACGTTTTGGTTTCCGCGCCGGTTGGCGAAGTTTTCATTGATTCCATCAACTTTTCCCCTCCTTGGCGCTATTGTAAACCCTCTACTATAGGTCAGGGTCAAGAGGGGTCTGGATCAAGACGTTAAATAATGCGAGCGCTTCTTGAGGAGAAACGAAGATGCCGTCGGATTATTTGTGAAAAAATGAACAAATTATGAACTTCGTGCATGAACCTATTGATTTGTGAAAAAAATCACAGTATACTGTGAATGTGAAATAAATCACAACTAAACATTACAATTCGAAGGTTAAAATGCAGCGGCTTCACGACAGGCATGAACTTTTAAATTTCTTTAGATGAAGAACCATCGGACTTACCGATTATATTCGAGGAGGAATTACGATGAGAATTGCAGTGATTGGATGTACCCATGCCGGAACGGCAGCGGTGGCGAATGCAGCCAAGCTTTACCCTGATGCCCAAATTACCGTTTATGAACGCAACGACAACATCTCGTTTTTATCCTGCGGCATTGCCTTGTATGTAGGCGGCGTCGTGAAAGATCCGGAAGGCTTGTTTTATTCGTCGCCGCAGCAGCTGGCGGATTTGGGCGTCGTGACCCATATGCGCCATGAGGTGCTTGCGGTCGATACCGATGCAAAAACGATGCAGGTGCGCAACCTGCTGACCGGAGAGGTATTCAAAGACTGCTACGATAAATTGATCGTCACGACAGGCTCTTGGCCGGTCATTCCGAAGCTTCCGGGCATGGAGCTCGGCAACATTCTGCTCTGCAAAAACTACGAACATTCCAACACCATCATCGAAAAAGCGAAACATGCGAACCGCATTACGGTGGTCGGCGCGGGTTACATCGGCGTTGAGCTGGTGGAGGCGTTCGAGCAAAGCGGGAAGCGGGTGACTTTGATCGACAGCGCGGACCGGATTTTGAACCGGTATTTGGACGGCGAGTTCAGCAGCCGGATCGAAGACGCGTTCCGCGGTCATGGCATCGAGCTGGCGCTGGGGCAAACGGTGAAAGCTTTTGAAGGCAAAGATGGGCTTGTCAGCCGCGTCATCACCGACAAAGGCGAAATCGAAACGGATATGGTCATTCTTTGCATCGGCTTCCGTCCGAATACCGAACTGCTGAAAGGCCAGGTGGATATGCTGCCAGGCGGCGCCATCATCGTCGACCCATACATGCAAACGAGCAAAAAGGACGTGTTTGCGGCCGGCGACAGCTGCGCCGTGCATTACAATCCGACCGGGAAGGCGGCTTACATTCCGCTGGCTACGAATGCGGTGCGGATGGGACTGCTGGCGGCCCGCAACCTGATGGGACCAACGACGAAATATTTGGGCACGCAGGGCACGTCGGGCCTCAAAATCTACGATCTCAACCTGGCTTCGACGGGACTGACGGAAGGCGCCGCAGCCGACGAGAAGATCCATGCCGAAGCGGTGACCGTCAATGACGCTTACCGTCCGGAATTTATGCCTACGGCTGAGACGGTGATGCTGAAAGTCGTATATGACAAAGAGAACCGCCGTCTGCTGGGGGCGCAGATCATGTCCAAGGTCGATCTGACGCAAGCGATGAACACGTTGTCGGTATGCATTCAGAACGGGATGACGATCGACGAGCTGGCTTTCGTCGACTTCTTCTTCCAGCCTCATTTCAACAAGCCTTGGAACTTCTTGAATACGGCCGGCATCGCCGCGCTGCCGAAGCTCGTAGCGGGCGAACTGCAGCACGCTTGACCTGACCGCACGAAAAAAGGTCATCGGGTCATCTTTAGGGATGACGCCGATGGCCTTTTTTACGCCGTTTTGAAGGAGTAAGCGAACGCAAACATCTGCGGACGATAAAGCGAAAGCCTTAATCCTCCGAATGTTGTTTTTTCTCTTTGCCTCCCACCTGGAAGCCGACCTGGCCGTCATGGCTGCCGACGTTGCCGCCGACCTTGAAGCTTACGCCCTGGCCCCCGCCTACTTGGGCACCCGCGTGGGCGCCGAGGCCGTGATCGCCGCCGATCTGCGCTCCCGTGCTGAAGGCTGCGCCTTGACCGCCGCCGAGCTGGCCTTTCACATGGGCGCCGAGGCCGTGTTCGCCCCCGATTTGGGCTTCGGTGCTCAGTCCGATCCCTTGCTTCAGACCGGCATGGCCCTCGGCCTGCACCTGAATGCCGTATTTGCCGCCGAGATTGCTTTCGGTTTCGAATTGGAAGCCTTTTGTTTTGTTATCCAGGTTCGCCCCTCCCTGGACGTTCAGACCGTATTCCTCCGCGCCGACGTGGCTGCTGACCTGGTTGCTTATGCCATGTTTGTCGACCTGGGTTTCTGCCTGGAAGCCGGCGCCGTGTTTGCCGCCAACTTCGATGCCGGTGTTCATTTTGACGCCCGTATGGCTTTTTTCCGGTTTGGCCTTTTCGGGCTCAACCTGTTCCGCCTGGACGTTTTCCGCTTTTACTTCGGCGGGTTTCGTCTCCGTCTCCGGCTGAAGTTTAATCTGAAAGCCTTTGGAAGTCGGTTCGACCCGTGTAGGGTCCATCGCTGAGTAAGGCGCGTCATAAGGGATGCCGGGGTATGGAGCGGCCGGGAACGGCGCGTAAGCCGGGTAGGCTGGATACCCCGTATAGGCCGGATACCCGGTGAACCCGCCTCCGTAAGGAACTACCCGTTCCGGCATGGGCCAGAAATAAGGCGATGGAGCAAACGGGCCGCGGAATGTATAGGCAAACGGATAATAGGCGAATGGAACCGGATGTATGTGCTGGAAGGCGGGCCCGAAGGGATAGCTGCTTGTCGTCATGAGATAGAACCTCCAGATCAAATTTGATGATATAGCCTATTCAATGGGGAGAGAAATGACACATATATTATGTTTTGCTTTTGGGGGAATCGGGAGCGCTGCAACCGGCACCGGGCAAAAGAGGGGACGAAAGGCGGGGGCCGGGTCGCATCTGGAAAAAAAGGGGTTGTCAACGGGAGTGCGAATCTGCTTAAATCAAATAAAAAAGGGTGATGACGAATGCCGCTAGTGGATATGCCCCTATCGGAGCTGAAAAAATACCAAGGGATCAATCCCAGACCGCATGATTTCGACGCTTATTGGGAGAAGGCGCTTGAGGAGATGCGCGCCGTAGACCCGCAGGTCGAGCTTGTCCCGGCTGAATTCCAGCTTCCGTTCGCGGAATGCTTCCATTTATATTTCACGGGTGTAAGCGGTGCCAGAGTGCATGCGAAATACGTTCGGCCTAAAGGGAGCGCCGAACCGCATCCGGCCGTGCTGCTTTTTCACGGGTACACCGGACATAGCGGCGATTGGATGGACAAAATGGTGTATCCGGCGCTCGGCTTTTCCATCGCGGCGCTGGACGTTCGCGGGCAAGGAGGCCTGTCCGAGGATACCGGCGGCGTATCGGGCAACACGCATCACGGCCATATTATCCGCGGACTCGATAACGAGGATCCGCACCGTTTGCTGTTCCGGGACATTTTCCTCGATACGGCGCAGCTGGCTTCGATCGTCATGAACATGCCGGAGGTCGACGCGGACCGCGTCGGGGCGACGGGTTGGTCGCAGGGCGGTGCGCTTACGATCGCTTGCGCTGCGCTTGAACCGCGCATCAAAAAAGCGGCGCCGGTTTATCCGTTCCTGAGCGATTACCGCAGAACCTGGGAAATGGATTTGTGCAAACACGCTTATGAAGAACTCGGCAAATATTTCCGCATGTTCGATCCGCAGCATCAGCGCGAGGACGAAGTTTTCACGAAGCTGGGATACATCGATATTCAAAACCTGGCTCCGCGCATCAAAGCCGAGTGCCTCGTCGGGGTCGGCCTGATGGACACCATTTGCCCGCCTTCCACGCAGTTCGCCGCCATCAACAAAATCCCCGGGCCCGTGCAGCTTGAGATTTTCCCGGATTTCGGCCATGAAGGCTTGCCCGGGCTGAACGACAAGATCATTCAATTCATGAAGGATCTCTAAGATTCAATAAGGACGGAACCCTAGAATAATCCTCTTTTAGTAAACAAGAGAACTAAGACACCGTTAAAATCGGCTTAATCTTGTTGAACGAAGGGGATTTTTCATATCTGGTGATTAGAACAATCCTGTATGACCGTGCACTTTAGCAAGTGCCTCCACACTATTAGAACAGGAAGAGCAAGGTTGGATTGGTGGTCTGGATCCTCGCGTAGAAATGGACGGGCTGATGCTTGGGCGCGTTGGTTTTGGTTACTCATGCCTCCGTTTTATTGATCCAATAATTCCATCAGTGCTAGCATTGGAACTTCCCAAGATTAAGTAACTAGTAATTCATTAACTATAAAGTGAAATAGAACAGTAATGACAGTGAATTATTATTTCACTGTCATTATTCCATTGCTGAACATTCGGGAATTATTGTTGACAATAAACGTATTCTGCTTGTATTAATATGCTAATGTTGTTAGCAGAGTTACGGGAAATTATTGCATATTTTACTTTTTTGACCATGTTGTATATATTTATAGAAAGTGCCTTCACTATCATCGTTCTAAGTTAGGAACTAAGAGGTAGTGTCAAGAATTTTGTGTAAATGTAGATTTCCTGGTCTTGTAGGTGCAACGGTTTTAGTCCTTGGTTGTGAACATAGCCTGCAGTTCAGCACGTGCAAGATCAAAACCCATATGGCAACGTGTAGTGAAGCGCTGGTTATAGTCCTCAAACTGTGCCACCAGGAATTTTTCTAGGGTTTCTTCGAGTCGATTCGAGTGGAATTGTTCTTTACGTTTGCTGTATTTCTTTATCTGCTTGTTGAAAAATCTCTATAAGATTCATTGAGTAGATACTTCTCCAAATTGAATTCGGGAAGCTATGGGTTATCACGTAAAGATTTAACGACTTTAGGATAGACAGTTTTCCATTTATCGCAGAAGTTCTCAAGAGCAGCCTTATAAGGTGCAACGTTTGCTGCTTAAACTCTCCGTTGCGATCTCTAGGAATGTTAGCTTTAGGCCTCCGTAATCGGTGTGTAGCCACCGTTTCTAAAGTTTCCAGATACGGTCATACTTTTCATAGTCCAAGAAGGCGGTTAATTCCGTTTCTAACAAGCGATTCATAGCTGATTCCAGGTGCTTGCGGAATACTTAGTCACATCCTGTTTTGTGACGAGCTTGGACTAAATCTGATTTAAAATGATTCATAGGGAAGACCTCTTTTCTATGGTTTGTTGTGTGGTAGCTCAATTCTACAAGAAAAGGTCTTCCTTTTGCTATTTATCTATTTACACAAAATATTTTATGCCCTCATTTTTTTCGTATTGAAAGAAGGTAACTTCCTTGTCTAAGAAAGAGTCTTTTATTAAGGGTACGTTGATTCTTGTAGTGGCCACATTGATGGTTCGTGTACTTAGCATTGTTCAACGTGTACCACTTGAGCATGTGTTTGGGGATACTGGGAACTCTGCATACGGACTTGCTAATAATCTTTATTTGATGTTGCTAACAGTAGCTTCCGCAGGAATTCCTAGTACTTTAAGTAGGGCTTGCTGAATAATCAAAAAATCCTTATCTCACAAGGGTTTAGAGGCACTATTGTCGAATTCATCTGCAAAGAAAACACGGAAAATCGGTAAAAAACCTTGCAGATGGAGTGAGCGAAAGTGTTCGTGCTGAATCGAGATATGGCAGACTTGTTGGAAAACTTCTATTTGCCCTTTGGCGGAAAATTAAATCCAACCAATCGGTGGGTGCAGCTTGCGGCGATCATCCCTTGGGACAAAGTAGAAGAGAAATATGTGAGCTCGTTCAAGTCCCCAGCCATCGGCCAAAAGGCGTACTCGGCACGTATCGCCCTCGGCTCGCTCATCATCAAAGAGCGCCTTGGTTTAAGTGACCGCGAGACCACCTTACAAATCCAGGAAAATCCATATTTGCAGTTCTTCTTGGGCTACACCGCGTATGTCGATAAAGTGCCGTTTCATCACTCCCTGCTCACGCATTTTCGGGAACGGCTCGGCTTGGAAATCCTAGCTGAAGTCAACGACTGGA
Organism: Paenibacillus sp. FSL M7-1455; assembly: GCF_038004655.1. NCBI lineage: Bacteria > Bacillati > Bacillota > Bacilli > Caryophanales > Paenibacillaceae > Paenibacillus > Paenibacillus sp. FSL M7-1455. Next base: position 337,058 of record NZ_JBBORO010000001.1, read on the forward strand.
TCGCCCAAGCCGCGCTGCAAGCAGAGCGAGAGGTCGAGGCGAAACCGAAATCGTCCAAGCGAGATCGCGATGACGACGACAACGACGCGGGCGGCTCGCAGCTCACCATGGAGGTAGGGGACGCTTTCTCTATTCCCGAGGAGCCCCCTGTTGTGGCGAAGAAACCCCGCAACATGGCGAAAAAGCTACACGTCCTGCCATCTACAGCCGCACCGACAGCGGAAGTCATGAACAAGGGCACCCTCATGCTGGATGCGACATGCGCGCCTGCGGACATCAAGTATCCGACTGACTTGGGGCTGCTGAATCACGCCCGTGAAATCCTGGAAGACATCATCGACGTGCTGCACCGTCCCCATGTCGGAGCGATGGAGAAGCCGCGCACGTACCGCGAGAAAGCCAGAAAATCGTACCTGAGTGTTTCCAAGCAACGCAAGGCATCGGGCAAGGTGATCCGCAAAGCGATCAAAAAGCAACTTGGCTACGTGGGACGGAATCTGCGGATTATTGAAGCCCTCGTAAAGTATACGCCTCTCACGGAACTGAGCAAAAGACACTATCGCCAGCTTCTGATCATCTCGGAGCTCTACCGTCAGCAGCGCGAAATGCTAGAGAAGAATACGCATGTCGTCGCCGATCGCATCGTGAGTATCGAACAGCCGCATGTACGTCCGATGGTTCGAGGCAAAGCTGGAGCGAACGTGGAGTTCGGCGCCAAAATCGCCGCCAGTCTGGTGGACGGTTACGCTTGGATCGAAACGGCACAATGGGACAGCTTCAACGAGGCAACCACGCTGCAAGCATCGGTGGAAGCGTACAAACAGCGATTCGGGTATTATCCCGCCGTCATTCTAGCCGATAAAATCTACCGCAATCGAGACAACCTGAACTATTGCAAAACGCTAGGGATTCGCCTTAGTGGCCCGAAGCTCGGCAGACCCTCGAAAGAGCAAAGTGAAGTCGCCGATCGTCGGCAAGAGCGCCAGGACGCTGTACAGCGTAATGCGATCGAAGGAAAATTTGGAGAAGGCAAGCGCAAATTGGGCCTAGGTCGCATTCGGGCGCGTGGCGCCGAAACCAGTTTGACCGTCATCGCCCTTCAGTTTCTGGTCATGAATCTGGAGCGGCGACTGCGTGTTCTCTTTTTGCATTTTTTCAGACTGCTTGGGTTTAGAGACTTGCGTTGGGTGTAGATGGAACGAATCTTGTTCAGCAAGCCCTAAGTAAAATGATATCCGAGCGCTATGCTCTAAATAAGCCCCAAGAGGTAAGTCGGATATTTCGTGCAGCGTTGATCTTTTCGGCAATATCTGGCGTGTTAATGACACTCCTTTTATATTTAGCGGCACCGTTCTATGCGGAGTACATTGCAAAAGTACCTGAAGCTTCTCTGGCGATTCGGGCGATAGCACCTGCTCTGCTTTTATTTCCTGCTACTGCGATAATGCGAGGATACTTTCAAGGACGAGGGAATATTACAGCTTCTGCAATTTCTCAGATAATTGAACAAATTTTACGGGTGATTACAGCCGTTGGACTGGCTTTTGTAATGCTGGGAATGGGATACTCCGATAAATGGCTGGCTGCGGGTGCCTCCTTTGGCGGCGTTCTAGGCAGTATTGGTGCTTCTGGAGTCATGCTATATTATTTGTTGAAAAGACATAAAGAGGACCAAGTAAACTCTTCAGTTGTATCTGCTCACGAAGAAACCATTATACCTTATACACAGATCTATTTGGATATTTTCAAGCTTTCAATTCCTATAGTACTGACTTCCCTTGCTGTTACTGCTGTAAACTTCATTGATGGTTCAATTGTTAAGATACTTTTGATTGGACAAATTGGAGAAGTATTGGCGGAACAGATGTTAGCATATCTTACTTCACGTGCACAGATGGTAGCTGGGATTCCACCCATTCTTGCAATAGCACTCAGCACATCCCTGATACCAGTAATTTCTGCTGCGTTTACTCGAAAAGATGAAGATCATCTTCGAAATCAGGTTACGTTAGCGATGCGGATTGCAATTCTGACAAGTATGCCGATTGTAATTGCACTAAGTACGGCTTCTTATTCCGTTAACGGGCTGTTGTTTAAAAGTTTAGATGGCAGCGATATCGTCGGTCTTTTAACACTCATGACAATTTTTCAAGTTACCATGATGATCAGTAATTCAATCCTACTAAGTTTAGGTAAACCGAACTATTCTATGGTGAATGTTGCGATTGGTATTGCAGCAAAGGTAGCAGGAAGTTACATTCTATCATGTTTCTTAGGAATATACGGAATTATATTTGCAACTGGACTGTGTTTTTTCATTATTACTATTTTGAACTTATATGCTATAAAGAAAATAGTACCGTTCTTTATTATGGGAAAACGTTGGATTGGATTCTTAATAACTATAATAGTTCTTTCGGGAATAGGGTATGGTCTAAACCTAGCAGGGATACAAATGGTGTCGATTTTACCTGATCGCATTGTGTTCTTCCTGACTTGTTGTACCGTTGGCATAGTGGTAGTTGCCCTCTATCCAATCTTTCTGGTTCTGCTGCGAGTTATTCGGCAAGATGATCTAAAAGACTTTCCTACTCCTTTGCGCAAAATCATATCACCATTTATGAGGCTTCAGCTGTCTAAATCGGTTGAGCGCAAATAATATTAAACTTTACCAATTGTGAAAGGTTGCAGGAAAATTAAAGGGCCTTAGTCCAATGAAAATCAGGACAAAGGCCGCTTGCAATGTCTACTTGATAGGGGGGCAGTTCACATCTGTTGGATGGTTTAGGACTGCCCCGTCGTTCAATTGGCTTGAATCATGTCAATTAGATCTTGTATCGGACGCATTTCGCGGTTGGCATCATACGGATAGCGGTTCAGCAGTTGCAGCAGCAGTTTATGCAGATTTCCGTTGTTCGTCTGCTGCAGAAGCTCATCCATTTGCGCAATCAACTGCTTATATTCCTGAATATGATCCGGGCCGTACACCTCGAATTCGAAGAAGGAGTTTCCGAATACGGTGGCGCGTTTGATGCCCTGGAATTTAACGTAACGCGCCTCCTGCGGATCGAATGCAATGATGTCCAGGGTGCCTTTGGAGGAAATAGTTCCATCCCCGCCGGAAACGTTCGTCCAATTCTCCTTATCCGTCGATACGAACAATTGGTATTTCTCCGCGTAGGCTCCCTGCCACTTGATGACGACCTTGCTGACGTCTTTCGGTTCGCCGAGATCGACGATAAACCAAGCGTCATCCACGTAAGCGCTCGACCATCTGGAGAGCGGGGACAGGTCCCCGTCCACGGCTTTGTCGGGCGAGTAATACGGGAATTCGGTTTCGGACGATTCAGCGGCTTTATGAAGGGCCAAATTGTCGCTGCTAAGCAGATCGATCGGCTTGTTGTAGATCATGACGTTGTCCAGCATGCCGTTAAACGCGTTCGTATCGCTTCCGATCCGGAGCGTCGGCAGCACGAGCGTATGCAGTTTCGGGGCTTGTTCCTCCAGCCTTTCCACATATTCGTCCAGGTTAACGAACAGCGTCACGCCTTTTTTGTCGCCTTTCAGCGTGATATGCGTCCACTTGCCTTCCGGAACCGCATAGTTGAACGTGCTGTCGTAATGCTCTTTCGTAAACCCGAGCTTTCCGGAAGCGCCTTGTTTGAGCTTGAGCGTACCGGCAGGGGATTCCATCAGTACGGCATTGTCCGGGTTGCCCGGGTCGGGTTTGATCCACATCGATACCGTCCAACCGAAACCTAGGGACTCGATCGGCGTTTGGATGTAGCTTTTCCCGCCGTTCAGGCGGGCGCCTTTGCCGTATTTCCCGTCGGCCGTGTCGACGTTGACGCCCTTGCCGTCGAAGCGGTTGCCGGATTCATCCTTGAACCGGTTTTCAAAAAGGTATTGAATGACGCTGTTTTCATCGTTATCTACGGCGATCTTGTGGGACAGGTCGGCGTTCGGCGCGTCGGCTATGGCTTTCGCCCGCTGCTCGAATTTCTGGAAGGATCGGTCTTCCCGCGTTCCGGTCCACATTTTTTCCGATACGGCTTGAATGCCGGGAAGCAGCCGCTCATGCGAATCGTCCATCGATAAGCCGTTGGCGTCGGACACGTCGTTCCATAAGCAGAACATGCCACCTTTGACGCGCGGATGCCCGTAAGGAAGCGTGGTCGTTTCCCATTTGACCGGCTCCCACTCGTTATAGAGGAATTGGGAATTCAAATAATCGCCGTATAACGTAGGAACGATGTACATGTATACGTTTTGGGCATTGACGACGTCGTAGCCGAGATCGACCGCCTGCTGCGCCGAACCGTAAGGCTCATGCCAAATATTCATCGTCGCGTCGGTGCTGATCGGGGTCACGCCGTTGTATTGGGTGAGCCCGCCCCACAGATGCGGACGTTTGCCTTTGCTGTTGATATGCTTGATCAGCGTATCCATGTACCCCCGGAAAACCTCGACATCCGGTCCGTGGTATTCGTCCGTGCCGATGTTAACGTCCGGGCCGATGAACGTCGGGTCGCTTCCGTCCAAATATTCATCGAATAACGATTTCACGAACCGAACGGTTTCCGGTTTGGAAATATCGAGGTTGCGGCTCTCACCGAGCGCCGGATTGTAGGAAATAAACGCGCCGGAATGCCCCGGCGTATCGATCTCCGGAATGACGTTGACGCCGTATTCCATGCCAAGCCGCTGCAGGTCTTTGAACTCCTGCTTCGTATAATGGCCGTTTGGACTCGCGAGTCCGGGAAGGTGGTGCTTTCCAAACGGAAGGCGGCGTTCGTTCCGTCGGCGAACGGCGTGCCGACATCATCGTTCAAATGGATTTGGAACGTGTTCATTTTGTACCAGGACAGCAATTTGACGTAGCTCCGGAGAAAATCGATCGTGTAAAATTTGCGCGCGACGTCGATCATCAATCCGCGCTGCGCATATTTCGGATAATCTCTCGCTTCCCCCTTCGGGATGGTGCGGTCCGGATGCTGCTTGAGAATCTGCAGCGCGGTCCGGGTGCCGTAAAACGCCCCTTTGGCGGAAACGGAGGAGATCGAAACGTAGTCCCCGACCCGGAACAGGTTGCCTTCTTCGCCGAGCCATGCGAGGGACGGATCGATGGACAAATACAAATCGCCTGTTTTCGGTTTGCCGGCCACGACTTTGAGATCGTATCCGGTCATGTCGAGCAAATCCTCGCGGGTCAGCTCGGCCGCGTTCCGCAAAGCCGCTTCGTCCTGCGGATTCACGACGATGCGCGACGATTTTTTGAGCGCAAACCGGCCGCTGTCTCCGTACCATTCCTGCAGGGAAGGGATGACGTCGGGCTCGGAGTTGCGGTCCGGGGTTTGCTTATGCAGTCCCGGCACCACGACCGGTATGTTCCCCGAGAGCAGCTTCCGGTCCGGGTTTTTCCCGTCTTCCACCTGCACGATCAAATGGACTTTGGCATCGACCAGCGGCGTGCGGATTTGGCCGTCCATGCCGATCACCGGCAGGCGGTCGCTTCCGTACAAGCTGACCCGGTACCCTTCCGGCACGCCAGCATCTGACCAGTCCAGCTGCGTTTGCCCCGGCCGGACGGTTAACGCGGCGGCGACGTTGTCGATGATCGATTGCAGGTCGTGCAGCTGATAAACCTCGAATTCATAGAAGGAATACCCGTACAGCGTGCCTTCCACAGGCGCCCGTTTGACGCCTTGGAATTTGACGTAGCGCGCTTCGCGCAAAGCGAAGTCGATCGTTTCGACGCCGCCTTTGCAGGAGATGATGCCGTCGTTGGCCCGGATGTTCTCCCAGTTTTCGCCGTCGACCGATACGAGGATTTTATAAGAGTCGGCAGGGGTTTGCCAACGGATCACGACGCGGTCGATTTCCCGGGGTTCGCCGAGATCGACGTAAAACCATTGGTCATCCTGCAAGGCGGAGGACCATCTGGTGTTTCCTTTTCCGTCCACGGCCAGCTCCGGATTCAGATAATCGACTTCGTTGCCGGAAGCGAAAACGGGTTGGTGAAGCGCCAAATTGGTTCCGCCGAATGTGGATGTTGCGGCCAAACCGGCTTCGCCTGCCTGCGGCCCGTTTGCAGATCCGCCGGGATCCTGTCCGTATACGTCGTCGGTGACGCCGGCAGGTTTTTCGGTATCGTGTTCTCCGGCAGCCGGGGGCGGCAAGTCCTTTGAGGCGGCGGACATGTCCTGAACTTCAGGTTTCGCGAGCGCCGCGGTCGGGTGGACGGCAGGCATCAGCAGGACGGCTGCCAACAACATTGAGAAGGCTTTCATTTTTGTTTTCTTCATTTGTCCCTCCATAATGGTTTTGTTTGATGGAAAAGCCATACACAGCAAAACTTGCAGGGAATTTGCCTTTCATGATGAGATATTTGGATGATAAATCCGCCTTAATAATATAACGCGGTTGATTTTACCGGCAATATACAGTTGATGACATCGGCAAGGAATTTTCGTTTTTATGCAAATTTAATACGGGGGATCAGCCTTACGGAAACGGCTTCCCGTCCAAGCCCTGCGGATCATAAAGACTTCCTGGCAAGGAAGGTAATATCTCCCGGCCGTTGAATAAGATAAAACAAGTTATTTTACGGTATGGGGGGAATCGCGCATGCAGCGCAAATGGGTCAATTCGCCGTACATCTTCGCCCTCGGCATGTTTGCCATGATGGTGCCGAGTCAGGCGTTCAGCTCATATTACAGCTTTTTTTACGTGGAGAAGCTGGGTCTCGGCATCGGACTGGCGACGCTGGCCCGCACTATTTTTCTCGTCTGGGATGCGGTCAACAACCCGCTGTTCGGGCACTGGTCGGACCGGACCCACACCCGCCTCGGAAGGCGGCGGCCTTGGGTGTTCGGCGCCATGCCGCTGTTTATGCTCACGTTCATCATGGTGTTTTCCCCGCCGGGAGGGCTGTCGCAGAACGGCTTGTTCGCCTGGTTCCTGACGGCCTTGGTTTTGTTCGAAGCCGTTTCGACGGTGCTGTGGGTCAATTACGGGGCGTTGTTCCCCGAGCTGTATCACGGCGACCGGCTGCGCGCCAAAGCCTCCGCGATCCAGCAGAGCTATCAAGTCGTCGCGCTGTTGATCGGTTCGGCGCTCACGCCAATCGTTTTTAATGCGCTCGATTTTACCAACATGTCGATTATTTACGCCTTCGTGTTCGGCATTGCGATGCTGGTCTGCATGCTGGGGGTCCGGGAGCGCGAGGAATACAGCGCCGGCGAACCGCTAAAGCTGGTGGCCGCGTTTCGGGAAACGCTTGGCAACAAAAAGTTTTGGCTGTTTAACATTTCGAATTCATTTGCCCAGACGGTGAACGGCTTGATCAGCTCGATCATCCCTTTTTACGCAAAATACGTGCTGAAAATCAGCGACGCGCAGGTGACGCTCATCATGGCCGCCGTATTCGTGTCAGTTATCCCGCTCGTGTTCGTCTGGTATTGGATATGCCGCAAGCTGGACGGGGTGAAGGTATGGAGGCTGTCGCTCGCCGTTTATGCCGTTTCCGTGCTGCCGCTTTGGTTCGGGTTTAACCTGGTCAGCGGATTGCTGGCGGGCATCGCCGTCGGCTTCGGCCTGGCCGGTTTTTTGGTGACCCCGGCGATGGTGAGCGGGCGGATCATCGACGAAGACGCCGAAAAAACGGGGCTGCGCCGGGAAGGCATCTATACCGCGGTCGCCGGATTCATTACGCGTTCCAGCGGGTTGATATCGGCGCTTGCGTTTTTGGGCGTAGGTCTGGTGTTCGGGTATGAAAGCGGCGACAAACCGGGCCCGAATCCGGAAATGACGTTTCGCGTGCTGATCAGCGCGGTGCCGTTCTGTTTGCTGCTGATCTCGATCGCGATATCGCTGCTGACCCGGTTTGAATTTACGACGCATCGGAGAGGGGATGTAACGCATGGGGAAAAAACTCATCCTCAATTGTGACGATTTCGGGCAAAGCCCGGCCTTGAATCAAGCGATCATGGCGCTGCTGGAGGAAGGGAAGGTATCGTCGGCGACGATCATGACGGTGGCTCCCGGGTTCGAGGAAGCGGCCGCATGGACCGCCAAACGGCCCCAGCCCAATGTCGGACTGCATCTGACGATGACAAGCGAATTCGAGGCGCTCCGCTGGCGCAGCCTGACGGGCGACCGGTCGCTGCATGACGACAGCGGATATCAATACCGCACCGTAAAAGAGTTCGAGCAAGGCGCGGCTACGAGGGCGGTCATGAAAGAAATCGACGCGCAGTACGGGCTGGCGCGGAAGGCCGGCATTGCGGTCAGCCATGTCGACAATCATATGGGGAGCCTGTACGGCATGGAAACCGGGCGCAGCCTGCTCCCCCAGACGTTGTGGAAGGTATCGCGCTGGAAGCTGCCGATGCGCTTTTTTCGCCGCATTTACAAGGAGGATCCGCTGCTTGGTTCCTTGGAGGGCATCGAACGGCCGGTGGCCCAAGTGGCGGCGCTGGCCGACGCCTTCGGCGTGCCGATTCCCGATTACTTGCTGTCGCATCCTTTTGCGGTCGAGGACGGGGAAACGTACGACAGCTTCAAGCAGTCGATCATCGCCAAGTTATACCGGTTGCCCGACGGCGTCTGCGAAACGTACATTCATCCCGGCGTTCCCGATCCCTGGATGCAGGAGCATATCCCGAATTATGAAAAGAGAGTGTGGGAATACCGCCTGCCTTTTGATGACGATTTTGCTTACGCCCTGCGCGACGCCGATGTCGAGTTGACCGATTACCGGTACGTGCAGGAGCATTTAAAGCGGCCGCGGCTGCGTTCCGGGCTGAGGCTTGTGAAGCTGCTGCGATAAGAAGCGGCACGATATAGAGCCAAGCGACCGTTGATCCGCTGCGGAGGCTCTTGGATATACCCACAAATAAAAGGAGGATGCCGATGCATCCTCCAATCGATTTCCAGCTACCCGGCTCCGGGAAACTGCAGCGAAATTACCGCGCCGCCGCCGCGGGCGTTGCCTGCGCGGATCAAGCCGCCGCACCGCTCGACGATTGCGCGGGAGATGGCGAGGCCCAAGCCGGATTCGCCGTCTTTGCCTTTCACGAAACGGTGGAACAGATAGGGCAGCAGGTCCTCCGGAATACCCGGCCCGTCGTCGCTGACGCGGATCACGATTCGCCCGTCGCGGGTTTCGGCATGAATGTAAATATGCTGCCGCGCATAACGCACCGCATTGGAGACCACGTTCAGCATGGCTTGCAGCAGCTTGTCGCGGTCTGCGCGCAGCGTGCCGGCATGAAGCTTTCCGCACTCCGTATGCAGGATGATGCCCTTTTTGACGAGCAGCGGATTCAGCCGCTCCACCGTCTCCGTCAGCAGCTCCCGCACGCAAATCTCCTCGTCTTTGAACACGTCCTCTTCGCTGTCCAGCTTGGCCAGCAGCGTCATTTCGGTCACGAGCTTTTTGAGCCGCGCGCTTTCGTTCATGATGATATCGAGCCCTTTCCGCACGTTGTCCCCTTCAAACACGCCGTCGCGAATGCCCTCCGCGTACCCGGAGATGGACATAAGCGGCGTTTTTAGTTCATGGGACGCGTTTTGGAAAAACTGCTTTTGGACATGGTTGAAGCGGTTCAGCTCCTTGGCCATGTCGTAGACCGATGCGGCGACCGAGCCGATTTCGCCTCCGGCTTTGATGAAGGTAACGTCCGCGAAACGGCGTTCCTTGACTTTGGCGAGCTCATCGCGAAGCCGGATCAACGGCCGGATGAGTTTTCTCGTAATAAATAGGCTGAAGAGAAACATCGCGAGTCCCGCCGTGCCGAAAATGATCAGCAGCCGCTTCAGCAAAGCCTGTTCGATCATGCGGATTTTGCTCATCGGCGTATACAGCGTCAGTTTCCCCTGAGGGGTCAGTTGATCGACCGTAATGTAGTTTTTATCGAAGCCGTCGAGGATTTTTTGCGCGCTCTGCGCTTCCGTACTGCTTACGGCCGCCGCCAAAGGCTGCATGTGTTTCATTTCAAGGGGGGATGGGGACATTGCGATGATGCTGCCCGTCTTGTCGGTCAAAATGGCGCTGATGCCGGCCTTCGAGGGGGTGACGGGCATTGCCATCGTTCCTTGTTTGGCGGCACGGCTCTCCAGGGGGAGAATTTCCATCTTCAGCGAGGTCGTCATCTCGACGCTCATCGCTTTCAAATCCTCTTTTTGCGCGCCGATCAGATGGTCGAGCAGCACGTAATGCAGGACGAATCCGGCCACGACCAGCACCAGTACCAGCGCGATGCCAAACGCGAGATTGATTTGGTGAACGAGTTTCATAGGGATTGATCGCCTCCATCATGTCTCATCCGGTAACCATGCCCCCATACCGCTTCGATGGGAAGCCGGCTTATTTTTTTGCGCATCCGTTTGATCAAATGGTCTACCGCCCGGTCGCTGCCAAAATAATCTTCGCCCCATACATAGGTCAGCAGCTCGTCCCTCGTAAAGGCGCGGTTCGGATTTTCCGCAAAAACCTGCAGCATCGCAAACTCTTTGCTGGTCAGATCCACTTCCTCTCCGTCCCAAAAGACGCGGCGCTCTTCCGGCAGCAGCTGCAGGCGGCCAAGCCCGACCCGGACGGGGGAAGATGGCGGCTGTCCTTCCGGACCGTTCAGTTTGTACCAGCGCTGCAGCTGTCTTTTGATGCGGGCGACCAGCTCGCGCGGGCTGAAGGGCTTGACCATATAATCGTCGCTGCCGAGTTCGAGGCCCAGGATTTTATCGACTTCATTGTCCTTTGCGGAAATCATGATGATAGGCACTTCCGCTTCGCTGCGGATTCGTCTGCAGAATTCATACCCGTCCATGCCGGGAAGCATGATATCGAGCACCCACAGATCCGGCGGACTGCTCCGCCACAGCTCCCATGCTTCTTCCGCGCTAGCCAGCCCGACGGTGCGGTAGTTTTCCTTTTGCAAAAAAGCTTCGACCAAAAGGCGTATATTCGTATCGTCATCCACGACGGCGATGGTATATTGGTTATTCATGTTCAAATCCTCCCGTTTCTCTTCCTCCAGTATACCAACGGGCGGGCCTCCAATGGAAAATGCCATCGTTTTTCCATAAATCCGCAGGCGGCCTGACAATCGCATGACACAAACCCTCCCTATACTTGGACATGCAGGCACCGGCCGCCGGTTCGGGCGATGCCGCCAAAGGCGGCCTAAGGCTGCCGCAAAAGGAGGAAAAACGATGGACGAAGAATTTCGCGATCCGGAGGCCCGGTTTCGGGCAGCCCTCAAAAAGACATGCCGGATAACGGGTTTGGTGCTGTTTTGCTGGTGCGTCCTTTTTGCTTGTTCGGAGGCTGCCGTGCTGGCATTCGACATCATTGCCGAGACGTTGGCGGAATGGCTTTGAAGCTGAAGGAATTTCATCTTGCCCGCCGGCCGGGCTTACGGGTGCCATCGTTTTTCCATCGATCAAGCCATGCTTTGCCATCCTTTTTAGGTACACTGGGACGTGCAAACCAATAAAAGGAGTGTTGAACCATGAAGATGCAAAACATACTTAAAAAGACGGCCTTGTCGGCCGCCATGTTGTCCGCGGTTGCCGCGCCGGCGATCACCCATGCCGACAGCGCGCCAAAGCCCGAGGCACCGGCCGCAAAAATCCAGGCCACGGCGGCCGTGGTCGGCGAAAACGGCAAGCCGCAAAACATCGTCATTTCCAGATTGACCGACCCGCTTGAGCTTGCGAAACAATACGCGCCCGAAACGGTGGAGGACTGGCGGAAAACGCTTGCGCAATTCGGAAAAACGGCGCTTCCGGTCAGCGACAAGGATATCCGCATCGACAAGCTGTCCGTGGCGGTGAAAGTCGCCGAGGCCGGAGCCGGAGCCAAATCCGGCGATGCCGAGCCGTCCGCCCCGTTAGCGAAGGCGGTTCCTGCGGTGAAAATGATCAAAGTCATCGAAAAGGAAGCCGAGGGCGGAAAGGTTACCTTTGAAACAGTCATTCCCGCAATCCAGTTGGACGCATCGTCCAAAGATCCGAAGCCGGTTGCGGAGGATCGGGCGGAACGCGGGGCCCTTACGGTTACGATGATGGCCGCGGAAGCGAAGGAAGCGGACGCCGCTTTCCCGAAAGCATGGGCTGCGCTGGCCAAGGCTGAGGAATCCAAAGATGCGGATGCCATCCGGGCTGCGCTGGCCGACCTGCTGCAGCAGTTCAAGCAGGCCATCGCGGAGCAGGAAGCGGCGGCGAAATAAGGATCGGGAAAATCCTCTCTTCAACAACTCGGATAGATAAAACATGCTGTAACATACTCAAGGAGATCGTAAAAAACCCCTGGCTTTGCCTTCACGGCGAAGCAGGGGTTTTTGCGCGGAATGCGCCTACAATGTTGCCATCCGGATGCAGACATTCGAAACGGCATGGCTTTGGGCGTCAGTTCACGCGGCTGTCGATCTTCGGCAGCGTTAAAGCAAACCGAGTCCGGTTCCCGCCCGTATCCAGCGCGAGACTGCCGCCGTGCTTCGCCGCCACATGCTTTGCAATCGTCAGCCCCAAGCCCGTTCCGCCGTCGCTTTTCCTCGCGGCGTCGCCGCGGACGAACGCGTCGAATACGCTGTCCCGCAATGCGTCCGGAATGCCGATGCCATTGTCGGACACTTCGATGCGCACTGTCTTGTGCCCGTCGAGGAGTACCAGCTGCACATGCGTTCCCGGCGGATTGTATTTCAGCGCGTTGGCGAGCAGGTTAGAGACGGCTCGGTACAGCAGCTTATCGTTAAAAGGCACGATCACCTCCCCCGGCGGAATATCGCACTCGAAGAGCAACTGCTTCTCTTCGAACGGATCGTAATAGTCCACCGCCATCTCGCGAAGAAATTCCGCCAGATCGAGCGCTTCTTTGATGACCGGGTAGTCCGGACTTTCCAACTTGAAAAGCTCGAACATATCTTCAAGGAGTTCGGCCACAAGCTCCGCCTTGTCGTGGATCCGGCGGATCGTCCGAAGCTTTTTCGCCTCATCCTCGACCATGCCGAGCTGAAGGGCCTCGGCGTAGCCTTGGATTGCCGTGATCGGCGTTTTCAAATCATGCGAAATATGCATGAGCATCTGCTGCCTGCTTTCCTCCAGCAGGCGTTTATCCGACTCAGTTTGTTCCAGCTTTTCGGCCATTGCGTTAAAGCTTTCCTGAATCTGCACCAGCTCAAAGCTTGCCTTAAATCGGAGCCTTTTGTGGTACAGCCCGCCTGCCACGCTGCGTATGCCCGCCGCGATGGCGCTTAACGGATTCGTCAGCCGAACAGCGGTCAACCGGCTGTATACCAAAACGTTAAACCCGAACAGGACCAGGAACAGGAGTCCTGCCTCCGCCGAAGCCTTCCAGAAAATCGCCTGGTTCTCCGTTGTTTCCACGAGAGGGGCCATCTCTATTTTTACGTTGTTTTTCGGCAGCCTGACCAAAGCGTAACGAAGTTGTCCGTCATCGTTGCGGAACGGGGCAATCGACGTATAATACGGATTTTGCTTTTCGTCGTGAAATAATCGGTTTAGTTTCTCTTCCGTGTAGGAAGAGGGTACGCCTGCTCTGCTGCCTTTGATTTCGATCACGCGCAGCCCTTCGTCGAGAATCTCCACCCAACCATGGAGCGCTAAAACAGCCTCTAACGGCATATCATCCGTATGGGGCCGAACGATTTCTCCGGCTTGCAGCGGAGATGCCCCTTGCGAAGGCATCCGCTCGCTCGTACGCTCGACGAAAAAAAGCAGAACCAGCAAAACGCTGGCCCCAACCGTCAGCGAAAAGAAAATGTAGTTCCGGAGCAGCATCCCGGACAACGTCGATTTACCTCGCATGGAGCTCCTCCCGTTTAGCAAACCGGTACCCGAGTCCCCGAACCGTTTTCAGATAAAAGGGCTCGCGCGGGGAGTCCTCGATCTTTTCGCGGAGCCTGCTGATCTGGACCATGATCGTATTGTCGTCGGCGATATACGGGTCTTCCCATACGTTTTCGAAAATTTGTTTTTTCGTATAGATTCGGCCCGGCCTGCCCATAAACAGCTTCAACAGCTTATATTCGATGGCGCTGAGCGCAACCGGCTCGCCTCGTTTGTACAGCATGCACGCCTCATGATCCAATACCAGCTCGCCGAACCGCGTTTCGGCCGGCTCGTCCTCGGCCGGCGCGGGAGCCGGAGCCGAATCGTTAAATTCATACGTTCTCCGCAGCTGCGCCTGAATGCGCGCCACAACCTCCAGCGGGCTGAACGGTTTCGTAATAAAATCGTCGGCGCCGAGACTGAGCCCCGCAATTTTATCCGTGTCCTCGCTTTTGGCCGACAACACGATCACCGGCAGTTTGGAATGCCGGCGTATCCATTGCAGCAGCTGGTAGCCGTCAAGGTGCGGCATCATGATATCGACCACGGCCAAATCGACCGCGGCCCGCGAGAACAGTTCCATCGCTTCGTGTCCGTCTTTGGCTTCGAGAACGTCAAAATGTTTTTCAAGAAAAATCTTTAACATATCCGCAATATCCGGATCGTCGTCGACAAGCAAAATCGTCTTGCGCACCATCCCACCTCCCTGTACCCGTACTGTTCGAAGCCTGTCAGCCGAATTCCTGCGTTGTAAGGTTATTTTAAGAAAAGGGAAAGCCGTCGGAAAGAAACGGTGCTTACAATTAGGCCATGCCAAACGTTTTGGCCATCGAATTGATGAGGAAGAGAGGTTGTTATATGGCGAATACGGAGCTTGAATCCACTAAACGGACGGTGAAAGGGTTGGCGTGGTTTGCCCAAATCATGACCCGGAACAAGCGTTTTGCGCCGCTTGCCCCGGGCTGGAAAGGAGCGATGATACTACTGGCCGCCCTTGTTTGCCCGATTTTTTTCATGCAGGGGTATTTTCTCATCGGGGAGCGTGGTTTGGGCGATTACTTGACCGGCGTCGTCTTGTTTATGCTCGCGGTCGCCCTTATTACCGGTGTGCTGGCAGGGCTGCTGCACTGGGCGAAGCGGATGCCGACACGTTATGTTTGGCTCGCACTGGCTTCATTCTGCCTGTTGATTGTCAGCTTCATCGGCCCGGTGCAGCTCATGTTGGCCACGGCTTTGTCGATGGTTGCCGCCTTCTCCTTGTTGGGAGCGATTCTGTTTCGATGGGTCACGGGAGCTTACCGTAAAGCCAAAACGATCGCGAAAGTGACGGCCGTATCCGCTGCGCTCGCCGCGATCGCTTTCATCGCCGTCGGCGGATGCTGGCTGGCAAGCGGCGGGAACGCGGAGTTGGCAAAACCGTACCGGCTGAAAACGATGAAACCGGCGGACCGTTACCCAGCAGCGATGGAAAATCCGGCGAAACCCGGCCCTTTTGCCGTCAAAACATTGACATACGGCAGCGCAAACAGCTATCGGAAGGAATTCAACGCAAAGGATTCGCTCGTAACCCGGCAGGTGGACGGTTCGGCCTTCGTGAAAAATTGGTCTTCGATCCGAACGCATACGTTCGGGTTCGGGCCGGAGGCGATGCCTCTGAACGGGCATGTCTGGTATCCCGACGGCGCCGGGCCATTCCCCTTGGTCGTGATCGCGCATGGCAATCATGTGGCGACCGAGTATTCGGATGTCGGATACGCATATCTTGGGAATCTGCTGGCAAGCCGCGGATTCATCGCCGTGTCGATCGACGAAAACTTCCTGAACACGTCCCCGTACGACGACTTGTTTATGCTGAATGTGCTGGAGAAAGAAAATCCGGCCCGGGGCTGGCTTATGCTGCAGCATTTGAAGGTATGGGACGGATGGAATAAAGCGAAGGGCAACCCGTTTTACGGCAAGGCGGACATGAGCCGGATCGCATTGATCGGCCATTCCCGGGGCGGAGAAGCAGTATCGGTCGCTGCGGCTTATAACAGGCTGTCCGCCTATCCGGAGAATGCCAACATCAAGTTCAGCTACAACTTCGGCATACGTTCGGTCGTATCGATTGCGGGCACGGACGGGCAATACAAGCCTGCGGGGCAACCGACTGTCCTGAAAGACGTCAATTACCTGGCTTTGCAGGGCTCGCATGACATGGATGTCAGCTCGTTCGACGGGGCGAGCCAGTTCAGCCGGATTCGCTACACGGGAAGCGGCGATTATTTCAAATCGTCGGTTTACATGCACGGAGCAAATCATGGGCAATTCAACACGGTATGGGGGCGGACCGATGGCGCGGGACTCGGCAACAAACTGTACAATATCGCGCAGCTTATCCCCCAGGAGGAACAGCTTCAGGCAGCCAAAGTGCTGATTTCCTCGTTCCTTGAGGCGACGTTGCATGAAAAGAAAGAATACGGCGCCGTCTTTCGGGATCTTGGCCATGCCCGGGAATGGCTGCCCGATACGATGTATATCAGTAATTACTGGGATTCGAAAACGGCCCTTGTCGCAAGTTTCGACGAAGACGCCGATCCCGGCACGACGACGCTGCATGGCGGACGGCTGGTTGGCGAGGGATTGAAGGAATGGAAGGAGGAGAAGGTCGAGATGAAGTTTGCCCCCGCGGAGTACGGTGCCGTAAGTCTTAGCTGGGAACGTGCGCCGGGCGCCAGACTCCCCTCCTACACAGTCGTTCTGCCTGGCGGCGAGTCCGGCATCCGGTCGAACGGCGCCATCGTCTTTTCGATGGCGGACCGGGATGACAAGAAAAAAGCTTCCGGCAAAAACGAGCTTGTCGATTTAACCATCAGGGTCGAGGACAAAAACGGCAGCCGGGCGGAATTGCCGCTGAGCAGCGCCGGCAGCCTGCTGCCGATGTTCGAAGGCAAAATCGTAAAGTGGCCGTTTGCTTCCGCTCTGCCGATCAAAGAGCCCGTGTTTCAAAACTTCGCCTTCCGGCTGGCCGATTTCAAGAAAATCAATCCAAGTTTTCAGCCGGAGCAACTGCAAAAAATCGTCTTTGCGTTCGATAAGACGGATCAAGGGACGGTGCTGATCCGGGATATCGGTATCCGGAGCGGCTCCGAATGACGATACGCGAGTTTATTTATGCATGCGGCCTTAGCCGCAAGCGAAGTTTTACAGTAAACTAGTAGATAGCTATGTATCAACCGGCATTGGGCGTCGATGCGTAACGAATAGGAACCGTCGGCGGGTTGATCGATTTAGCGGAGAGAGATTGCGGGGACCAACGCCAGGCTGGCGGAGCAAGGTTATAAAAAGACATGTCGGCCGTAAAACGACGATGGTGCACGCTATACCGGGGGGATGATCGTATGAGCGGCGGTAAAACATTGATGGAAGCATTCGAGCAGGCGGCCTATCCGCTGGGCGGCCACGGGCCGCGTGATGTTCAGGTGCTCCGGCAAGCTTTTGAAGAGGTTCCGGGCTCCATGAGCAGCGATATGTACGGCAAGGGGAATGTAATCGAGGATTTTCAGGATAAAATGGCGTCCTATCTCGGCAAGGAGGCTGCGGTATTTTTTCCGAGCGGGACGATGGCCCAGCAAATCGCGCTTCGCATCTGGTGCGACGAAAAAGGGCTCAAACGCGTGGCCTACCATCCGCTTTGCCATTTGGAAATCCACGAGCAGGACGGAATGAAGGAGCTGCATCATATTGAGGCGGTTCTGCTTGCGGACAAAGAACGGTTGATCACGCTGGACGACGTGCGGCAGATGGAAGGCGAGATATCCTGTCTGCTCCTGGAGCTGCCGCAGCGCGAAATCGGCGGCCAGCTGCCGCCGTACGGGGAGCTTGAGGCGATCTCCGCCTATTGCCGGGAAAAAGGAATCCGGCTGCATTTGGACGGGGCGAGATTGTTCGAGATTACCCCTTACTACAATAAATCGGCTGCGGAAATTTGCGCGCTGTTCGACAGCGTGTACGTATCCTTTTATAAAGGAATCGGCGGGATCGCGGGAGCGATTTTGGCGGGAGACGCCTCGTTTACGGAGCAATCGAAAATTTGGAAGAGACGCCACGGCGGCGATCTGATCAGCCTGTATCCGTATATCGTCAGCTCGGAATACTATTTCGACCGGCGGATCGGCAGCATGGCGCGGTATTACGGGGAAGCCAAGGAGATTGCGGCTCTGTTCAACGCCTGCGAAGGCGTGTCTACCCGGCCGGAAGTGCCGGTATCGAACATGTTCCATGTGCATTTCAGGCTCCCGGAGGAGAAGATCGCCCCGATCCTGGCAAATATCACCGAAACGACGGGCGTCGGGTTATCCTCCTGGCTGCGCGGAACGGAAGCGGGGTCGTGCTTTTTTGAGATCAGCATCGGGGACCGGTATGCAAACGTGCCGAAGGAGAAAATCCAGGAGGCCTTCCGCTTGTTGGGAGAGCTGATGGAAGAAGCAGTGAATTAGTTTAGCGTAAATTTTGGGCAGCCTTGGACAATGGCGACCGGGGCTGCTTGCTTTGTTCAGTAAAGAAAATAATCCCAAAATAAAATAAATTAGGTATATAGGAATAAATTATGTAACTATTGTAGGTTTAATAGTGTTCTATTAAGTAGAAACAACAGTAGTATCGTTAAAAAATGGAGGTGAAAATTCTATAAAGCAGTATTGTTCGAATATAGGAAAAAGCCAATGAAGGAGATGAATACCATGAAGAAAGGAATAGCGAGTTTTCTTCTTGCAGCAGTACTCATGATAACCTTAAGCTTTCCAGTACAGGCGCAAAGTATTGATGATGGAGAAGTTATTGCTAAGGGTGTAGCTTTGCCAATCCCTACCTTTAATCAGCTTTATGGCACACCTTCAAGTTCAGACAATGCAATTACTAATTTAGATAAGAATGTAACCGCTAACATCCATGATATTCAGCTTCAAGATGCTAATCTTAGCTTTAAAGCTGAAATAAACTACAATAACCAAGTTAAAGAATTGGATGCTACCGGCAAACTTTTCAAAGGCTACAAGCAAGAAGATTCAATCAATAGCATAGTGGGGGATATTGAAGATAAAGGGAACCATTTTGGTATTCTTTTATTCGAAATCTATAACGACAAAGCCCCTGATAAAGTAATTACAAATGACAACTTGGCGGAAACGCCACATTTAAAACTTTACTTGACGGACCAAGAAGATAATGTCATCCTTCTCGAAATGGAGCTACCTGAACAATTAGCGCATGTAACCGTCACAAACGACGAAGCAATCGATACAACAAAGGATTTCTTCTGGTTTATCAACGTTATTAAACCCTATGAGAAACGTAATATTCCTACAGATGATAAGATGAAGAAAATGCTGGGGGTAAATCCAACTGAGGTGTCACCTACGGCTGTGGGCTATTTTAGCGATTGGACCCACAGCACCACATATTATCAGTCATTTTATATTGGTTCCGACTTTGTACAAACGTATTCTTTGCCATATGGTTCATGGAAGGCCTTGGATGTTACCAACCAGTCGACTTGGACAAACAGTTTTAAAATAGCTGAGCATACAACGGTTAATGGGGTAACAAACCGAAGTATCGATAATCCGTTCAGATATCGGAATGTCAAACTGTCCACCGGTGTTGGAGCGAAGTCGACGATCGTTTTTGCAATGACTGATGGTAGATTAAGCAGTTATGCAACAGGGTCATCGCTAACACTTAAAATTGCAGAAAAATTATGGTCTACTGCATTACCGGCTGCTCCATCAATAAGTGATATAAAGGGGTGGATCAATGCGATCGTGGATGCAGGAACCGATAAAACCGTTACGCTAGGATCTTCCAACATAAAATTAAATTCAAACCCTACAGTTGTAGAGGGGGCGAATTCCAAAAACTATGATATGTATCGATATACGGATATTAACGGTGCAAATACAGGTCATAATATGGTTCTTCAGACAACTGTACAGTATGACAGCACTACAGGAACTTCTGCAACGGCTAATGGTGTTATGAAAGTAAAGTGGGACGTATATTATGGGGCTACGGGTTCGCTATATGATTCAAGTAGTAAAGATATTTCTTTCACTTATAGCGTGAAGCCTTAAGGGGATAATAGATGAAAACGGCGGTGTATTATTGCCGCCGTTTTTGTTGATTCACGATGCAGCGACCTGTTGTATAGAATATTAAAACGGCTATGGTATTCAGATGGAAACTTCGTTATGTTTTGTATGTATAACAAGTGAACAAACCACCGATCCGAGGTGAATGAAATGAAACTCACGTACCGGACGCTCCGACATTTTACTCCCCACTTCGTCATGTTGGCGGCGATCATCATCCTGTCCATTTTCTCCATCACGCAGTACAGGGCCAAGTTCATGTATGAACAACATATTTCCGCCGGGTTGGAGAAGGATATGAAGCTGCTTGAGACGACGATTCGAAGCGATGACGCATTGTACCGAGAGATTTTAAAAAATGGAACGATGACGAAGGAACAAGTCCATGCCCTTATGACGAACCATGAAAAAATAAACCATATTATTCTGGATTACCGGGAGTTCGCGGTCCGATTCAAATTCAGGCATGAAGACTATACGTACGACAAAAGCTCATTAACCGCCATTCAAATTGCGCGTCTTTTTTATGATTGGAAGCTTGAAAATGATTCGCTCGGTTCAGCAAATAAACCGATCATCGAGCAGCTGCAAGCGCTGAATGCGGTATGGCTTTCCGCGGCTCCCTCCGAGGAAACGTCATTTCGTCTTTCAGATCCATCTTGGCTGTCGATGCTCGACCGGATCGAAACGGGGACACTTGATTTTCTTAAGCAGCATAATCTGAATACATTGGAAGACATTTGGCTTCACCGCACGGAAGTTCATTAATAAAGCCCCGTCCTTCGGACGCGGGTTTCTATGGTTTTTCCACGGCGGCATCCTTTGAAAGCGTTTACAGTTTATCGAATGTCAAGTAATATATCAAACAAATGCCGGAATATTCCATGATGTTATCCGATGAAAATTAAAACGCTTAAAGCGGGGTGACCATGTGAAACAATGGCTGGGGAGATCGCTGAAGCATAAGCTTTCACTGCTGATGATCATGACCACGCTCGTCCCTCTTTTTCTCATGATGAAAAACATCGGCCTGCTCGATACCTACGGCGCCTTGATCCTGCCGTACACGGCGTTCGAGCTGCCGATCACGGTGTTTTTGGCGATCGGGTTTATGGCGTCCACACCGCGCGAGATCGAGGAAGCCGCCATGATCGACGGAAGCGGCTGGTGGATGATATTCGGCCGGATCATTTTCCCGCTGTGCACGCCGATCGTCGCCACGATCTCCATCCTCGCCTTTTTAAGGTTTTGGAACGATTTTTCCTTCGCGCTCGTGTTCATCAATTCGCAGTCGCTCAAAACGCTGCCGCTCAGCCTGCCCCTGTTCTCCGACGGCTTCGGCACGGATTACGGCCTGACGATGGGCGCGATGGCGATCGCGGTCATTCCGACCATCGTGATCTATTTGATGATGCAGGAGCGGATCATGAAAGGCATGGTAGCGGGTTCGATCAAGGGTTGACCGGGTTTGGAGATTCCGCGCAAGTGGTATATAGTGATACCTGATTAAAGGCTAAAAGAGCCCGGGAGGTATCTGCAATGAATGAAATTCACACCGAAACCGCCACGCTTGCCATGGGCTGTTTCTGGGGGCCGGAGGCGCTTTTCGGCGCCTTGCCCGGCGTCGTCCGGACCAGAACGGGTTATGCCGGGGGAACGGCGAGCGACCCGACATACCGCCATATGGGCGACCATACCGAGACCGTCGAGGTAGATTTCGACCCGGCGGTTTTGGCGTACGACGACATATTGCGCGTATTCTGGAACGGCCACCGCCCGGAAAATATCAACAGTTATAAAGGAAGACAATACCAATCGATGCTGCTGTACCGGAGTCCGGAACAAAAGGACGCGATCGAACGGGTGCTGGAAGAACGGCGCGTTTCGGGGAAGGGGGAGCCGGCGACGGAAATACGCCCGTTTTCCGTTTTTTATGCAGCAGAAGAGAGGCACCAGAAATATTATTTGAAGCGGTACCCGCATGCGGTGGAACGACTGCTGACGCTGTATGGCTCCATCGCCGAGATGGACCGCTCGACGCTGGCGGCTAGGCTGAACGGCCTGGCCAAAGGTTATGCCAACCGATCCGGCGTACTGGAGGACATCAGCCGCTGGCCGTTGCCGGAAGAGGAACGGGAGCGCATCGCGGCCTGCGTCGGAAGCATTCGCTGGTAGCCCGCTTTTACAGCACTTCCCGCAGCAGCGTTTGCAGTCCCCGTTCGATTTCCTTTTCCGTTAAGCCGGCGAAACCCAGCAGAAGCTGGACGCGGCCATCGTTTTTGGGCGTTTCATAGAACATGGAGGCTTTGTACACTTTCAAGCGGCGGTCGGCCGCTTTTTTGATGAGCTCGTCTTCCGTCAGGTCCGTTTGGATCGTCAGAATGACATGCAGCCCCATGGTTGTGTCGTTGACTTGGACGAAAGGGGGAGCGTAATTCCGCACGGCTTCCCTGATCTTCGCCATCTTGCTTTTGTAGATGCTGCGCATTTTTTTGATGTGGGCTCCGAAATGACCTTCCTCCATAAAATAATGCAGCGTCCGCTGGTGGATGCCCGAAGCGCAAGGCTCGAACAGCAGCTTTTTTTTCTCATAATGCGGCAAAAGCGCGTTCGGCAAAATCAGGTACCCGATACGAACCGACGGCAGCAGCGCTTTGGAGAAGGTTCCCACGTAAATCACCCGCTCGTTGTCGTTCAAGCTGAACATGGCCGGAATCGGCTTTTGTTTATAGCGAAATTCGCTGTCATAATCGTCTTCGATCAGATAGCCGTCTTTCTCCTCGGCCCAATTCAGGAGCGCCAGCCGATGTTGGATCGGCATGATCATCCCCAGCGGAAACTGGTGGGAAGGCGTGACGTACAACAGCCTGCTCCCGACCTGACGGAGACTTTCGAGATGCACGCCGTTCGGGCCGACGGGGACGGGTTCGATCCGGTAAGACAGCTCGCGAAACACGTCTTTCGCTCCCGCGTACCCCGGCTCTTCGAAGCCGATGGAATCAAAGGTTCCGCCCAAAATCGCGCCCAGCAAATACATCAGCTGCTGCGTGCTGCTGCCGACGATGATTTGCTCGGGGGTTGCCCGGACGCCGCGGGATTGAAACAGATAGGCTGCAATGGATTGCCTGAGCAGAAGATCCCCCTGACGGTCCCCGTAAGTGTAGATGGAGGAATCTTTTAACGCGCGGTTGGACAGGAGCCGCCATTTTTCGATGGGGAAATGTTCCGGATCCACGGCCCCGAGGCGAAAATCGATCCGATCCGCCGGAGCTTCCTCCTCCGTCTGCGAGCGGACTTGTCGAAGGTCGGGCGGCAGGGCTTGGCTTAGCGGCAGCGGCTCCACGTAATAGCCCTTTTTGTTTTCGCTGCGGACATAACCTTCGGCAAGGAGCTGCTCGTATGCAAGCTGCGTCGTGTTGCGGCTCAGGTTTAGCGAAGCGGCCAGATTCCGGATGGAAGGCAGACGGGCGTCGGGAAGCAGCCGGCCCTGCATGATTTCGTTTTTCAAATGCCGATACACCTGGACGTACCGGGGAACCGGGCTGTCGGGGTCGATGTGGAAAATCAGCTCTTGCATAAAGCGTTGCACCTCATCTGTCATTTTTGAAAAGTATAAACTATACCTTTTTGAAATGACAATTGTCGGGTATGGTAGGTCTATACTTGAACAATGAACGAGGGGTGCATGGAACTGCTGTGGTGGAGTAGCGTCATGTTGGGCCTGTCGGTAGCGATTCCGGTTGGACCCATCACGATCGAGATGATTCGGCAAGGATTAAAAAAGGGCTTTTTCCATGGCTGGAGCGTGGGACTCGGCGGGATGACGGTGGATGTGCTTTTGATGATCCTCCTGTATTGCGGCGCATCGGCGTTTTTGACGGCTCCGGTCATTCAGCAAGCGATGTGGATCGTCGGGGCGGTCTTTTTGTTTGTTGTCGGATACGGCAGCATCAAGGAAGCATCGGCTTTTCATGCCGGCGGAGAAGGAGCGTCCCCTGACAAAACCTGGTTATCTTCCTACGGGAACGGTTTTATGGTCGCCGTATCGCCGGGGAATATCGTGTTCTGGCTGAGCGTATTCGGCACGCTGCTGGCCGACAGGCTGGGAAGCACGGGGCAAGCCCATTTCTGGACCATGGCCGCGGGCGTCATTTGCGGCATTGCGATCCATGACGTGGTTTTGATGCTGCTTGTGACGCATGCGCGGAGGCTGATCGACGGGAAGTGGATGAAGCGGTTTTCGATTGGCGCGGGCCTGGCGTTGATGTATTTCGGGGGCATGTTCGTTTGGCGGTTTGTGCAGTCCCTGCAGCTGTAGTTTTGAACAAGAGGCTTCCGGCCCCAAGAAGGGCGGAGCCTTTTTGCGTTTCGCCGGGATGCTCGCGCCAATCTCCGTCGGACCGCAGCAAGCGGCTGCATGAACGAGGCGAACGCCAAGCTGCAGATGATTATGATACAATTCAACGAAATCAGATACATATTCCGGATACGATTTTCATCTTCGGAACGGAATGGTATGATGGTTATGCCAATTTTCACCTACACTATTCAAAAATCCTCACGAGCCCTTGAGCTCGATCATACCGGTTTTCTGCTCCCGATGTGACATTTTTCTGCTTGCAGCAATGCTCTCCCAACGTTCTTCTACTGAATCCCAGCAACGTTTCCGAAGTCTCCATCATAATTGAAAACGCTAACATAGAGGAGAGACAAGCTTGGTTTTCCCGACTTTTTAGCGGATCTACATTCCAGCCCGCAAACGGAATCGGCGTTTCTTCCTTCGTTTATGCAGGTCAGGCCGGGTTTTTCCGTGGTTTTGCCGTGCCGACATGGTTACTTACATCCCTTTGACATAAAGCCAGGAGTTTAAGGAAAAGGAGGTGGCCGGAGCAAATTCAGGACGGTTCGACCGGAAGCATGAGAAGCAGGAGTTAAACCAATGAAGGAGGCGTATCGATGAGAAATGCATGTTCCCCGAAAAGCAAGCTGATTCGCAAATTTTTGCCGCTGCTGATGATGGTGGTGCTCGTCGTCGGATTGGCGCCGTCCATCGCCGCAGCGGCCGACCGCGGGGCTTGGGCGCCCAATGTCGCTTATGCGGTTAATGATACGGTGACGTATAGCGGAAGCACGTACAAAGCCATCCAGCCGCATACTTCCTTGGTCGGCTGGGAACCGCCGAACGTGCCGGCGCTGTGGCAGTTTGTGGCCGGAGGCGGGGGAGGAGGCACGACGGATACCCAGGCGCCGACGATGCCGACGAACCTTGCCGTCACGGGCACGACATCCTCAAGCGTGTCCCTATCCTGGACGGCCTCGACCGATAATGTCGGCGTCACGGGCTACGATGTTTATCAGGGCACGTCGAAGGTCATGACGGTTGCGGGCACGACGGCGACGGTGACCGGCTTGTCGGCAAGCACGGCTTATACGTTCCGGGTTGCCGCCAAAGACGCCGCCGGCAACGTATCCCCGCAAAGCGCCGCGGTGACGGCAACGACGCAAAGCGGCAGCGGCGGCGGAGGCGGTCAGCTTCCGAAGCATGTGCTTACCGGTTACTGGCATAATTTCATCAACGGATCTTCCAATTTGAAGCTGGGCGACGTGCCGGACCAATACGATATCATCGTGCTGGCTTTTGCCGATATGGACCCTTCCAAGCCCGGGGGCGTTACGTTTAACGTGGATTCCCCGCTGTCGAACGCCCTCGGCGGATATACCAACGCCGACCTGATCAACGACATCCAGGCGAAACACGCGAAAGGCAAAAAGGTCATCATCTCCATCGGCGGGGAAAAAGGAAACGTCAATCTTGGCAGCGCATCGCCGAACATCGCCAACTTCGTCGACAGCATGTCCAACATCATCACGACGTACGGCCTTGACGGGATCGATATCGATTTGGAGAACGGCATGAACGTGGCCAACCTGACCACGGCCGTCAAGCAGCTGCAGCAGCGGTTCGGCTCCGGTTTTATTTTGACGATGGCCCCGCAGACGATCGATATGCAGAGCCCGAATACGACTTATATGCAGCTGTATAACAACTTGAAGGACATCACGACCGTCATTAACGTTCAGTATTACAATTCGGGCTGCATGCTGGGCCGGGACGGCAAATGTTATTCCCAGGGCACGGTCGATTTCCTGACGGCGCTCTCCGATCTGTCCCTTCAGTGGGTGGCCCCGTCGCAGCTCGGCATCGGGGTGCCCGCCGTTCCGGCTGCCGCGGGCGGCGGCTATGTATCCCCGTCCGTCGTCAACAATGCGCTTAACTGTCTGGCGACCGGCACGGGCTGCGGAAGCTACAAACCCGTCGCAAAATACCCCGACATCCGCGGCGCCATGACGTGGTCGATCAACTGGGATAAAACGAGCAATTACAACTTCGCGGGCACGGTGAAGCCATTCCTCGTTTCCATGCCTTAGTTCCTTTTCCGACAACCCTCGGCCGCACAGGCCGGGGGTTGCGGCATGAGGAAGATACAAATCAACGAAATAAGATACTTATCCCGAAACCGATTTTCGCGCTGGAACCGGGGTGGTATGATGAGGCTGCAACGATCTTCATTCGCGATCCGCAGAACTTCCCCGGAGAACAGCTTATACGCCGCGTAATGCTGCGCCGCCTGCCATAAGACGACCGATCCCGTTTTTCCTTGACAAATCTTTATGGCGGCTTTGCATATTTCCTAACGGGTAATCACCATTGCCGAAGTGACTTCAACGAAAAATCTCAAAACTTTTTGCTTGCTGCAGTTTTCCCGTCGGGCCGGCCCGATAGGGAACATACCGTCTGCGATTAAGTCCGGTCCAACGGCCGGGTTTAATACTCATGCCATACGCCCCCCGTTCCGAAGCCGAAGGAGGTGGAATATGCGTTTGACGAAGGAGGGGAGAAAGGGCGCGTGGCCAAAAAAGGATAGATAGGGGTGCATTATGAAAGCGCTTCATAACAGGATGGAATGGAAGTGGTTTATTTGCTTCGTCTGCGCAGCCGTCATCGTATCTTCATTCGCTTTTGCGGGACGGGCTGCAGCCGCCTCGTCCGACGTCAAGGGCCATTGGGCGGAACAGCTTCTTGCCGGATGGCAGGATCAAGGCCTGCTTAAAGGGTATCCCGACGGCTCCATGAAGCCGGATCGGGCGCTGACCCGAATCGAGCTGATGGCCATGATCAACCGGTATTTTCATTTGACGGCCGAGAAAGCGGCCTCCTTCCCCGATTTGAAATCCGGGCAGTGGCAGTATGCGGAAGCCGCAAAAGCTTTGGAGGCGGGTTATGTCTCCGGTTACGCCGACGGTTCCGTCCGCCCGGATCAGCCGGTTACACGGGAAGAGGCGGCCGTGATGCTGTTTAAGGTTTTGAAGGCCGAAGCGGACAGCGATCCGGGCGTCCTCAAAGCGTTCAAGGATGCCGGTAACATTGCCGATTGGAGCCGACAGGCGCTCGCTTATCTGGTTCTGAAGGGCAAGCTTGGCGGATACCCCGACGGCACGATTCGCCCTCAATCGGCGCTGACCCGGGCCGAAGGGGCGGTGCTGATCAGCCGTATGCAGGTGAGCGTGCCTAAGACGCTGCAAACCTATAACAAAGCCGGCACCTACGGTCCCGCATCGGGAACCGAAACGGTTGGCGGGGATGCCGCCATATCCGCCTACGGCATTACCCTGCAACATATGGTCATCCGCGGGAACCTTATCCTCGAAAAGGGAGCCGGTCCCGGCACCGTAACGCTGAAAAACGTGAAGGTGGAAGGGAAATTGGTCATTTTGGCAGAGGGGGTGGAGCTGGTCATCCAGGGAAGCCGGCTGGATTCCGTCGTCGTGGACGGACAAGGCAATACGCTGCAGCTCGGCAGCGATGCGGGCATCGCCCATTTGGTGCTGAATGCGAAGGCCAAGGTTCTTGGCTCCGGCAAAATCCAAAAAGCAACCCTTAACGAAGGGGCTAAAGGTTCCTCCTTCCAAACCGCTCCGCAAAGCGTCGACGGTCCGCAGGCCGGATCTATCCAGACGGGTGTACCCGGCAGCAGCACCCCCGGCGGCAGCTCCGGAGGAAGTTCCGGCGGCTCCGGCGGGGGATCGGGCAGCGGCGGCGGAAGCGGGGGCAGCCCCGGCGGCGATTCGACCGTTCCGCAGGCGCCCGTCGTCACCGGAGTCGCCAATGGCGAGATCTATACTTCGGGCGTGCTTCCGAACTGGACCGACGCCGCGGATACGACCAGCAGCGCCACGCTGAACGGAGCGGCCTACGTCAAAGGCACCGGCATTATCGAGGCGGGACAATACACGCTGGTCGTCACCGCCGTCCACAAGAACAGCGGCAAAAAAGCAAGCACGACGGTCAACTTCACCATGAAGCCGGAGGTTAAGCTGATCGGCTACGTGGCGGGCTGGAAGGATTGGTCATCGGCGCAGCCGGTGGACGCCGCCAAGCTGACGCACATCAATTATGCTTTTACGCATATCAAAGACAATAAAATCATTCCGATCGAAGGCCAAAACGATGACGCGAACTATGCATACCTGCAAAGCCTGAAAGCCCAAAACCCGAACCTCAAAATTTTGAACTCGGTCGGCGGCTGGGGGGCGGACGGATTTTCGGATGCGGCCATGACCGAAGTTTCGCGGAACGCCTTTGCGGACAGCATCATCGAATACGTCAAAAAATACGACCTGGACGGCATTGACCTCGACTGGGAGTATCCGACCCAAGATGCAGGCGGGATCGTGACGGGAAGGCCTGAAGACAAAGAGAACTTTACGCTCGTGCTCAAGCTGATCCGCGAGAAGCTGAACGCGCTGGGGCTGGAGAACAACAAGTATTACGAGCTGACCATCGCGGCCGGAGCGGGCTGGGGGTATTTGAACGGCGTCGAGATCGGCAAAATCACTCCGCTGCTCGACAACATCAACGTGATGACGTATGACTTCGCCGGAGGCTGGGTGCAAAATACGGCCCATCATACGCATCTGTACGGAACGAACATCAGCACGGATTTATCCGTCGACGTTTTGCTGAAAAACGGAGTGCCTGCCCATAAGATCGTGATTGGCGGCGCTTTTTACAGCCACAAGTGGACGGACGTGACCGGCGACGGGCCGATGGTAGGACGTAGCGCCAAAGGCAGCGAAGACACGCCGTCGTACAGCGCAACGATTGCGGCCTATAACGGGGAAACCGGATTTACCCGGTACTGGGACGAAAACGCCAAGGCGCCTTACCTGTTCGACGGCAGCACGTTCCTGTCCTATGACGATCCGGAATCCTTGGCGGAAAAGGCAAAATACGTGCTGGACCGCGGACTGGCAGGAGCGATGTTCTGGGAATACAGCCAGGATACGACGGGCGCGCTGCTTACAGCTCTGGCGGACGGCTTGAAGGGCAAACCTTACGAAAAAGACACGACCTCCGTTCCGGATGCACCGGTCATTCGCCCCATTACGGAAGGCGGGGAGTATGATCCGGGCGTCGCGGCAGACTGGAACGATGCGCCCGGAACCGCTAGCGCAGCTTTCCTGAACGAAGCCGTCTACGAAAAAGGAACCCCGATCACGAAAGCCGGAAGCTACACGCTGACCGTGATTGCGGCGCATGGCAAAAGCATGAAAACCGCCAAAACAACCGTTCATTTTACAGTCAAAAGCAAAGAACAGCCGCCTGCCGGGCCGAAGCTGATCGCCTACGTACCGGGCTGGGTCGCCTGGTCCGAGGCCAACCCGATCGATGCAGGCAAGCTGACTCATATCAATTATGCCTTCACCCATATCCGGGATAACCAAATCGTGCCGATGGCGGGATCTTTCGACGAGGAGAACTATGCTTATCTGCAGCGTTTGAGAGCGGAATATCCGCATCTTAAAATTTTGAACTCGGTCGGCGGTTGGGGAGCGGACGGTTTTTCGGACGCCGTACTGACGGAAGAGAGCCGGGAGATTTTCGCTTCCAGCATAATAGACTTTATCAAACGTTACGATTTGGACGGCATCGACCTGGATTGGGAGTATCCGACCCAAAGCGCGGACGGCGTCATGAAGGCAAGGCCCGAAGACAAACAAAACTTCACGCTGATCCTCAAGCTGCTGCGGGAGAAGCTGAACCAATTGGGTGCCGAAAACGGAAGGTATTACGAGCTGACGATCGCCGCCGGGGCGGGCCCATCTTATCTTAACGGCGTCGAGATCGGGGAAGTGGCCAAATACGTGGACAATATCAACGTGATGACGTTCGATTTTGCCGGAGGCTGGAGCCCGTCCACGGAACACCATACGAATCTGTACGGAGGCAATTTTAGCGTGGATGCGTCCATTCAGCTGTATTTGAACAGCGGCATTCCTGCGGATAAGCTTGTGATCGCGGCCGCGTTTTACGGGCATGTTTGGACCGACGTCGAAAACGCCGGTTCCGACGGCCTGGGCCAACAGGCGAAAGGTTCGCCCGACACGCCGACTTATACGGACATTTTGGCCAAATACAACGCGCAAACCGGGTATACGCGCTATTGGGATGAGACTGCCCATGCACCTTATTTGTTTGACGGCAGCACCTTCATTTCCTATGACGACCCCCAGTCTATCGCGGCGAAGGCCAAATACGTTCTCGACCGCGGACTCGCAGGGGCGATGTTCTGGGAATACAGCCAAGATGCGTCGGGAAGTTTGCTGGCCGCGCTTTCGAACGGGCTCAAAGGCATTCCTTATGAAACGGATGAAGCGGCGGTTCCCGGCGAGCCGGTTATAAACGAACCCTAAGCTAAATAATTCAGCAAGTCCCCCGTAAAGCAGTTTGAAATGGCATGCTGGTCATGCCCGCTTTGCGGGGGTTTTTCATTGGATCGCCGGACGCCTAACATTAACGGTTTTGGCATATCGCTCATCGACCGGAATCTAGTATACGAAACAGACCGCGCGTTGCGGTACAGTAGGGACAGGTTGACGCTTTATCGTTGCATGATCGTACATAAAGCCGCTTCAGGAATTCTTTTATGCTCCATATACAGACAAATCGATCCGGCCGCCGATCCCGACTTCGACCCCTTCGTCTTCCAGCAGGGCCTGCTGCAAAAAGCGGGACTCGTCGTCGCGCAAGGCGATCTCGCCTTTGGCATTGACCACCCTGTGCCACGGAAGATCGTATTTGGCGCTCATGGAATGCAAAATTCGGACGACCTGCCGGGCGGCGCGCGGACTGCCCGCAGCGGCGGCGACGCCGCCGTAAGTCATGACTTTGCCCGGCGGTATGGATTGGATCTGCTCGATCACGGCCTTTGTAAATGGCTGCATCGTTCCTCCTTTGTAGCCGGAGCTCCGGCCCGTCTTCCAAAAATATAACATGCTTATGACAACATCAAAAAACCTCTAGTGAAGGATTCATTTTGAATGGTATGATATAGGGGTGGGCAAATAATTCTTACTATAATAAATGATCCGCTTCCAAACGATCCAATCACTAGGTAAAGTATATAACAAAATGAGGTGTGCTGCATGGGCGAGCCCTTATATCAATTGAATGATGCACACGCCATCGAGGTGTCCAAACAATATTGCATACATACGGGACTTGATCCGAGCGAGCCTCCGAGGTTCAATCAGAGATACAGTCCAGCGGAGCTGGCCGCCAAGCTGGTAAAGTACAAGGAGTACATCGAAGTCATTCATTTTTTCATAGGCAAATTTTTATCTTCCATTTCAGGCAGTCCCATCACAATCACCGTAACGGACGATCAGGGATATGTGCTGGAGTTTGCCGGGGATGAGACGATTATTAAAACGGTTAAACAATTAGGGATCGAGGAAGGCGTCCGGTTCAACAAAGATGCGGGCACCAATTCCATTGACCTGTGCCTGACCCATGGCCGGCCGTTTCAGCTGCTGGGGCAGGATCATTACCATACCATATTGCACAGGCTGGCTTGTTACTCCACGGGATTCCGCAGCGAAGACGGCCGTATCGTCGGGACGATTTCGCTGATGACGGAACTCGGGTTCGCCCATCCGCATTTACTCGCGCTTCTCTGCACGATGGCCGATTCCGTGGAGCGCGAGCTTTTGCTGCGAAGGCAAAACACCCAGCTGCAAATGCTGAACCAGTTTTTGCTGGATACGAATTTTTACGGTGTCGTCATAACCAACAGCCTGGGCAATATCCTCGAAATGAACGAACGCTGCCGCTCGATGCTGCTTTTGGACGGGCAAACCGATTATGCAGGGACGTCGGTATTCAACATCGATTTGATAAGCCCTTATTTTCAAAGAGCGATCAGGCGTCATGAGGAAACCATCGGGGTCGAGCTGAGCCTGGCGGTAAAGGACGACGAACACCGTTACATGCTGGACGTGCTTCCGGTGTACGACACGGACCGGACGATCGTCCGCGTGGTCGGCAGCATCCGCGACATCACCGAAATGAAGAAAACGGAGGAAATCCTCCGCAATACCGAAAAGCTTGTATTCGCCGGTCAGATCGCGGTGGGCATCGCCCATGAAATCCGCAACCCGCTGACCACGGTCAAAGGCATGCTGCAGCTCCTCGGCAAGGACAACTGCCTGCGCCATTATAACCTGATCATGTCGGAGCTGGAGCGGATGAACATGATCGTGAGCGAATTTTTGATTCTGGGCAAACCTCAAGCGGTGCAGTTCCGGAAGGATCGTTGCTTCCCGGTTCTTCAGGAAGTGCTCAACCTGTTTGAAATTCAGGCCGCTTTGAACTGCATCACGGTCGACTGCGTCGTCCACGCCGATCATCCCATCCGCTGCGACCGAAATCAGATCAAGCAAGTATTCATGAACATCGTAAAAAATGCGATCGAGGCTCTGCCTCACGCCGGGAAAATACATATACTCCTTGAAACCCGCGAGGGATACCAACGGATACGTTTCGCCGACAACGGCGTCGGCATGAGCGAAGAGATGCTGCAGCGGATCGGCGAGCCCTTCCATACCACCAAATCGGAGGGCAACGGCCTGGGCATGATGATCGTCAAAAAAATCATCGATGCCCACCATGGACGGATGGACATTGCCAGCGAAGTGGGGAAAGGGACGATCGTGGATATTTACTTGCCGCTGAGCGAGGACTAATGCAGAAAGTCGAATAGGGGCTTCCCACGGGCAACCCGGCCCTTTAAAACAGGAGGAAGAACATGCGTATGGAAAACGGACTGAAAAGCAATTTCGGAAAATACGCCGTCCCCAAAGCGCTGCAAGTTCTGGCCGAGATCGATCAAGGCTTACAGGCGAAGGGCGGCAATTTGGATGAAGGATTGTCTTTTTATCTCGTGCATGAGGAGAATTTCCGTTACTTTAACACGCCATGCGATGTCGTGGTGTTCGGGAACACCGGCGCGGACGGAATCCATTACGGGCTGCTGACCGATTTCGGAACGGCGGCGACGCTGGATGAAGCGCCTGTCGTTTGCGTCTCGCCCATGAGTTTTGATCGTCCGGTCCGCATCGTCGCCGAGAACCTGGAGCACTTTTTGAGCTTGAACATGAACGATTCGGGGCTTTTTTACAATCATTTTCGTTCCGAGGAGGACTATGCCCGGTTTTTGGGGGAACAGGATGATGATTCGCCTTATCGTCCAAGCGAGGAGGAAGAGGAGCGGGCTGAGCACATTCGGCAGCAGGTTCGGGATCGGCTTCATCTTCCGCAGATCGATCACCCCTACCGATATGTCCGGGAGCTGCAGGCAAAGCGGGACCGCGATGCCTGAATTCGTGTTCGAGGCGGGCTGCATGTGCTTCGGCCCCCGGGACGGCATGCCCCGTTTTCCGGGGAACGGTTTCACGTCGATCCTGAAGGAAGGTTCGAGACTGAGGAAATTTTCCGTTTTTTGGACGATGCCGAACCTCCGGCCGTGATGGCGCTCGTGCGGGATTTGCAGCTGCATGCGCTGAACGGCATGACGGACTTGCAACACAGGCTGGGGCATGTGCTGGCCGGCATCGGCCTTCATGACGAAGCAGAACGGTTGCGGATCAGCATGGACTGAACGGGAGCCTCAGCTATCCTGCACCATCCGCCGGTATTCATCGGGCGTGCAGCCGACGACCGCTTTAAAATCTTTAATAAAATGGGGCTGGTCATGGTATCCAAGCTTCGCGGCGAGCCGGGACAAATCAACGGGAAGGCTTCGGTCCATCGTTTCGGCGGCATTTTGCAGGCGATAAAGGCGGATGACCCATTTCGGACTGATGCCGACGTATTGGTCGAACAGCCGCTGCAGCTTGCGGATATGAATCTGAAAATGCTCGCATACCTGGTCTACCTTGGAAATTTCCCGTTCGTCCGCGATAAAGTCGATGATGCGGTTGATCCTCAGCACCTCGTCGTCCAGCGGAGGAAGTTTGGGCAGCAGCAGCTTTTCCATAGTACGGACCATATCCTGATCGTCGTCCATGGATAGAATCGTTTTTTCGAGTTCGGATCCGTCCGCGCCCAAAATGCCTCGTACCCCAAGCGGCTGATCCAGCAGGCTGGACACGGGCCGCCGCAGGAAAGGGTAAAAACCGCCGGGCCTGAATTTGATGCCAAAAACGACGCCTTTTCCGTGGATCGGGTAAGAAAATTTTCCGGGAGACGGGGCATAAATAAGCGTTTTACCGGGCTCGACGACCAGATTGACGCAGGGATTCGGGACGACGTGCTGCATGTACGGCTCCTCGTCCCGGCAATCCCAGCGGATGATCCAGTAGTGTTTAACGAAAAAGCCCAGCGCTTCCGAAGCGGCGTGGCGGGACAACGCAAACCTTTTTTCGCCGCCCTGCGGGTTCAGAATTCCCATGCTTGGTTTGATTGCACCGGAAGACATGTCGATCAGCTCCTGAAAAAATTTATGGAACAGGCGTTCCTGTCGTGTTTTTACAATACGTGGCATTCTATCAAAGGTATCATGAGTTTAGCATACAATTTCCGTTTGGGGAATTTTGCGGCAAATGAATAACGAATACGAATTCCAAGGGAGCGTGAACGCATGAACAGCCTGAAATATGAATTTTATATCGGAGCCGAGCCGGAAAAAGTGTGGGATCTGCTGGTGGCGCCGGAAGGAACGAAAAAAACGTTTTTTAACTGCGTGCTCCAGTCCAGCTTTAAAGCCGGGGAGCCTTTTGCTTACGTCGGACCGGGCAATGACGGCGATGAAACGGTGCACGTGTACGGGGATATTTTGGCGTATGAGCCGAACAAAACGTTGAGTTATCTTGAGCATCCGGGGCCGTCGTATCATGCCAATCATGAGGAGCTGACTTCGCGGGTGACCTTTACGCTGGACACGGTGGGCAAATGCACGAAGTTAACGCTCGTGAACGATCAGTGGTCGGACGACCATCCATCCTTCCAAAACGCCGAAGGCCATTGGTGGATGATTCTGAGCAACATCAAAACGGTGGCGGAAACGGGAAATACGCTTGATTTTGGCTGGTAAAAAGGAATAGCGAATCGGACAAGGGTGGCTGCGGATGGCAGCCGCTTTTTTTTTATCTACAAGCATGTCCCGCTTCCGGAGGTATTTTGCATTTTTATGCATAGCAACTAGGCCCTTGATCATATAAGGTGTAGAGAAAACTCTAAATAATTTAGTAAAACAATCCAAAAAATGGGTACAAACCTAAAAAACTTGCAAGTTGAAGCAAAACCGTGCATAAAATAGCAGAACTAAGGACGCCTTCTGATATGTCAGCCAATTTTCACATCTCGTTATCACAAATCAGCTTCTCATTACATATTAGAATGGTATATGGGGGAATCCAATCATGCATTGGACTGATTTCGCGGTGATCATAGCGTCAGGTTCATTCGGCGGTCTTTTGTCAAGTTTGTATATCCACGACGGATCCCTTATACTGCCCAAAATCATCGAACTGGAACTCAGCGACGGATCCAGAAGGAAAAATTATCATATCGGCTTTCTTTCGGATATCATTTTGGGGGCTGGCGCAGGCTTGATTTCGGCACTTCCGCTTGGACTCGAGTTCCCGAAATATATTTACGTGGCGATGATCGCCGGCTTCGGCGGCGGCAGCTTTATCGCGAAACAAGCCAAGCTGACGGCCGAAGAAAAAATATCCTCCCAGGATAAGCTGCCGACGATCATTGCGTCCAGCGCTCCTGATACGGACGGTTCCGATGAAATGACGTTTGAACTTGCTATTCCAGACCGTAAAGGAGAGAAGTTGACATGACCCTTGGTAAGATCACGTTAACGAACGACGAAATCAACGAGTACAACAGGCTGAAGAAAAAAATCAGGGATGCCAGAACAAGGCTGGAAGTCTCGTTGTACACGAAGCAGGCAGAGCAAATCCTTGAAAGAGGGCGTCTTCGTTACGTCAGCAAGCTCGAGCAGAATAAGCCGCAAATCAAAGGCATCCAGGAAAAAAGCAAACCTCAGGTAAAAAACCAACCCCAGGAAAAAAAAGCGAAGCTTTCGGCGTACACGGCGGCAAATCAGAGTTATGCCCTCCCGCAAAGCATCAGACGTACCGCGTTTATGGGGAAATTGGCGAAATCGAATTCGGGCCGGTAAGGCTCTTTTTATTTTGAAGATTGTTGCAAAATCCGGATTGGGGAAAACATGACGACGGCCGGACTACAATCTCGTTTCCCGGTATTGCCGCGGGGAGGAGCCGGTCACCTTTTTGAACATTTTCGAGAACAGGAACGGATCGATATACCCGACGGAACGCGATACGTCGCTGACGGACAGTTCGGGGTTGCGCAGCAGGTCGGCCGCCCGGTTCATCCGGTATTCCAGCAGAAAAGCCTGCAGCGACACGCCGTACTGTTCCTTGAACAAGCCTGACAGATACGTCCGGTCGAGACCGACCGAGCGGGCGATGTCCAGCACGGATATTTTTTGGCTGTAGCTGCTTTCGATATATTCGATCGCTTTGCGGATGTAACCTTCGCGGGAGTGGCGCGTTTTCAGTCCGTCGTCCGGTTGGGGCGAGCAGCGGATCAGATCGGCAAGGACGCGGTATAAAATGCTGTGGCTTACGACGTCGCCGCCCCGCTCGCCTTCGGCGGCCTTCAGATCGCGATAGAAGCTGCCGAGGCCGTTGTCGGAAAGCTCCGTAAACACCGGATGCGCGACATGGATTTGCGCCCGCTGCAGCAGCGATTTGGCGTTCAGTCCGGTGAAGCCGATCCAGGAATACGTCCAGGGGTTCGCTTCGTCGGCGCTGTAATGGACAAGCGTATCCGGGAAAATGACGAAACCCTGTCCCGCCCGCAGCTCGTACGCCGTATCATGCGTACGGAAGACGCCGCAGCCGCTATGGACGTAATGCAAAATATACGCGTCCCGGAGCCCCGGCCCCCAGGTATGCCCCGGCAAACATTCCTCCAAACCGAAAAACTGCAGATTCAAATCCATTTGCCCCTGGATCGCGGGGACGGTGCAGTTGTCGTTGATACGGGTCATGAGAAAGCTTCTCCTTTATCTCAGATGCGTTGTCTCTTTATATTATAACAGGTCAAACGTTTTATTTTTACTTTGTAAACGGATACAGAAGTGGGATTATGACATGTTTTGCTTTGTTTGCTCCATGTCGCTTCCGCGGGCGGAGGGGTATAGTTAAAACCAAGTTGAAGCGAATCGCGAAAGGGAGGAAACATTCCATGTCCAAAATTACGTTCATCGGTGCGGGCAGTACCGTTTTCGTCAAAAACGTGCTTGGCGACGTCATGACGACGCCGGCGCTTCAGGGCTTCGAGCTCGCCTTGTTCGATATCGATCCGGAGCGTCTCCAGGATTCCGAGCGCCTGCTGAACAGCATCAAAGCCACGCTTGGCAGCACCTGCGTCATCAAAGCCTACTCCGACCGCAAAGCCGCGCTGAAGGGCGCCAAATACGTCATCAACGCCATCCAGGTCGGCGGCTATGATCCATGTACGATCACGGATTTCGAGATTCCGAAAAAATACGGCCTGCGCCAAACGATTGCCGACACGGTTGGAATCGGCGGCATTTTCCGCAATCTGCGCACGATCCCGGTCATGCTCGATTTTGCGAAGGACATGCAGGAAGTGTGCCCGGACGCGCTGTTCCTGAACTATACGAATCCGATGGCGGTGCTCACCAACGTCATGAACACGGTGGGCGGCATCCAAACCGTCGGCCTCTGCCACAGCGTGCAGGTGTGCGTGCCTCACCTGTTCGAATCGCTGGGCATGGACCCGACCGGGGTGAAGGCAAAAATCGCCGGGATCAACCATATGGCATGGCTGCTCGAAGTGTCGAAGGACGGGGTCGACCTGTATCCGGAAATCAAACGCCGCGCCGCCGAGAAGCAAAAGGAAAAACATCACGACATGGTGCGTTTCGAACTCATGAACCGTTTCGGCTACTACGTGACGGAATCCTCCGAGCATAACGCCGAATACCATCCGTATTTCATCAAAAAGACGTATCCCGAATTGATCGAAAAATACAACATTCCGCTCGACGAATACCCGCGCCGCTGCGTCAACCAGATCAACGGCTGGAAAGAGATGCGCGAGAAAATTTTCGCCAGCGAAAACATCGAGCACAAACGTTCCAAAGAGTATGCGTCCTACATCATGGAAGCGATCGAAACCGACGTGCCGTTCAAAATCGGCGGCAACGTCATGAACACCGGGCTCATCACGAACCTGCCGAAGGAAGCCTGCGTCGAAGTGCCGTGCCTCGTCGACCGTTCCGGCGTCACCCCGACCTATGTCGGCGATTTGCCGCCGCAGCTTGCCGCGCTGAACCGCACGAACATCAACACGCAGCTGCTCACGATCGAGGCAGCCATCACCGGCAAAAAGGATCATATCTACCATGCCGCGATGCTGGACCCGCACACCTCTGCCGAGCTGTCGCTGGATGATATCGTGGCATTGTGCGACGATCTGATCGAAGCTCACGGCAGCTGGCTGCCGGAGTTTAAATAAGGAACGGCTCACCAGGATTTGCGAGGCTGGTTCATAGTGACTGCATGTACTGCCCCTTGATTTCAAGGGGCTTTTTTATTTGGCGAAAAAAAAAGAAACTGTCGGCTGTAAGCCACTGTCGGCTGTAAGCCGGCAGTTTAAAAATTCTTATTAAATTAAGGGATTTCGAGAATTTCAAAATAATCGTAATCACCGTATGCGGGAGAAATTGCGTCTAACAATGGAAGGGCTTGTCTCTCGTTAGAATGGCCCGCAAGTTTAAAATCTTTGTTTGAAGTATCATAAGCAGAAATAATCATAAGGTGTGTAGGAGTAGTAATCCAACCAGCCACACCTTTATGGAAAACGACAACATCTCCCTTATAAATAGTACTGTTGTAGATCGTGCTATGGTTGTCTTGATAATTTTTTCTCGAATAGGAGTGAACCGTTGATTTTGGTTTCCAATAGTCTCTAAATTCTTGTACGCTAATCCATGGACTAGGATCTGCAAGCGTCCAACTGTAATTTAATTCGGATGCGCTTTTAGGAGACAGGTATGTAGAATTTTTCTTATAAACATACCATTTTCCTTCCATTGCTTTTCCACCGCCAAGGTGCATGGCTTGTGAAACAAAATTTGTACAATCACTCCCCCACCCAGCATTAAAAGCAGGAAAGTTTGTATTATACTTATTATAATTGTTATATGCCCAATCTCCGGCAGCTGTTCCATTGTAGGCTGCAGCTAATGAAATTTCCGACTTAGATTCAGTAATTTGCTTCAAGAAAGTCTGCGCCTGCCCATCCTCAGAAGAAACGGCATATCGATCCAAATATCCTACTAATACTTCCTGATCCGAAGTAGGCAGGTTTTGGTAATACTTTTCGATTTCATGCATAATATCAATTTTGTCTTCCTTTACTAGCGACAACGTTTTCTCACGAATGCTTTGATCACCAGAGATTGTTTCAAGAATTTGGGCTACTTGTTGATCCTTTTTATAATATGTTTCCAGCGTCGCCTCAATTATATGTCCTTCTTCAGCAGGATTTACCAAGTAATCTCTGTTCGAATTCAAGAGATTAGTCACATTTTGTTCATTGCGGTATTGTTCAATGTATGGATTAATTAATTTCAAATTATCCATGGATGTAACGTCGTTTAAGTCCTCACTAACAGGTGGATTTGCTTCACTTGCATAAGCAGGGGCACTAATAATACTCAATGCTAAAAATGAACTCATAGCAAGTGTTAAAAAATTTTTCTTAAACATGATTTTGAAATAGACTCCTTAATATGGTATTTTATGGACAAACCTATTAAACTATATTTTCCAATATTTATCAATAGTGTTTTTATATGGAAGTTGGTCCGAATGATATTTTGTATACAAAGGAGGAGTTAAGGTGAGGATTCGGAGGATTTTTGGCTTAGTTTGTATTGTCCTGATTGTTTTGTTGGTGTTGGAACAGATTCCGGGCGTGCAGCGTTTTACGGCTGCAAACGTTTCTCGAATTTATGTTTATTTCACCTATGGGCATGACAAATTATTTTTTGAGAAAATAGAGTATGTACCGCAATTCGGAGATTATTTTGTTACCTATGAGAACAAGCTCGGTGAAAAATATTCATTTATCGTCTCGCCCCGTTTTTTTCCTGTGCTTGTAAAGTATGATCCGATCAAAAAAGAAGCGGTTGGGTATGACAGGTTTCAATACGGTAAGCTTGAATAACATAATGCATGGTTAAGCGGGAGGCTTATATCGCTTGGCTTGAATACACATTTGAAAAGCCCGGCAAGGTGCCGGGCTAATTTGCATTTCATAAAAAAACACAAGCCGTACGCAACCCTCGCCATGGAGGAGAGGAGCTGCCGGTAGTAGCATGAAGGAAGACGGATCGCGGGAAAGGGGATGGTGTATTATGAAAGCGCTCTTAGTGGGGATGGGCGAAGCCGGAAGCGGCTGGTACCGCAGACTGCGGAGCATGCACAGTGAATTGGAGCTGGCCGTTTCGGACCCGGACGAAAGCAGGCGGGAGCGGCTGCAGGCGGACGGGGTTCCTTTTTATACGGATGCCAAGGAAGCGATCGAACGGGTAAAGCCCGATTTTGTCATCAACGTGACGCCGCGCCATGTGCATACGGCCATCAACCATTTGGCTTTCGATTATAAGCTGCCGGTGCTTTGCGAAAAACCGATCGCCGAAAACTACGAGAAAGCCCTCGAAATCGTAAAAAGAGCGGAGGAGGAGCGGATTCCGTTCATGATCGCGGAAAATTACCGCACCTTCGCGCCCTTGCGCAAGCTGAAGCGGCTCATCGAGGCAGGCGCGGTCGGGGAGCTGCAATCGCTGGAATGCGAGTTTTTCCGGAAGCGCCAAAAGGTGGCGCTCGAGCCGAACGACGAGCTGGAGGAAGTGATCATCCATCATTTCGATTTGCTGCGCCATTTGTCGGGACGGGAGGTCGGCAAGCTGTATGCCGTCAGACGCCACGTGTTTCATATCGTGATGGATTTGCAGGCAGGCATTCAGGCCTCCTTCCGGTGCTCGCTGCACAGTGCGGGACGCGAAACGCAGTGGCCGGGCGATTGGCGGATCGAAGGGACAAAAGGCAGCCTGATTTTCAAGGATGGCGGGATTGAGCTGACGACGCCGGAAGGCGTGCAGCGCTGGGACGACTTCAGCGATGTCCCGGCCCCGACCGCCTTGCAGGAATTTCTGGCTGCGCTGGCGGAAAAGCGTCGCGGCGAAACCGATGCGAAGGAATATTTAAAAAACCAGGCGCTTGCCCATTATACGCGTTTGTCACTCCAGCAGGGGGAGCAGGTGGATACGTCGGCAAGCTGGGGATACGGCCCGGCGGACATCCGCAATTTTTTGCGGGCCGAACGGAAGCCGTCCCAAAGCCATGGAGGCATCGGAATGGTGGAAGGCGCAAGGCTGTTCGGCCAAGGGGACTTCGAGACGCCGCTCAAGTTTTTGTATTATTCGGTGCTGCCTCCGGGCACGTCGATCGGGTACCACGGGCATCGCGAGGATGAAGAGATTTATATCATCCTGGAGGGTACCGGACTGATGACGATTAACGGGACCGAAACCCGGGTTGGCCCGGGGGATATCGTCGTCAACAAGCCTTGGTGGAAGCACGGCCTGCTCAATGACGGCAGCGAGCCGATCCGGGCAATCGTGTTCGAGGTGGGCAAAACCTGATCATTGAAGCCGCGTAAGTGCTTAAGCAGAAGAAGGGGGGTTCAAGAGGTGAGCTGGACAAACGAACGGGATTGGAAGGATCGGCAAGCGGCGGCAAGGGAGGAAGGCCGGGCGGAGCTTGCCGGAGGCAGCGGAGCAAAAGGCGGAACCGGGCGGCACGGCCGCCCGGTGCGGCTGTGGTATGCCGCGCCGGCGGACCGATGGGAAGAAGCGCTGCCGATCGGCAACGGGCGTCTTGGCGCGATGGTATACGGCTCGACGGGGCTCGAAACGATCCGTTTGAACGAAGATTCGCTTTGGTACGGCGGGCCCGGGCGGGCGGCCAATCCGGATGCCCGGCCGTATCTGGACGAAATCCGCGGCCTGCTGCGGGACGGCAGG
Source organism: Paenibacillus sp. FSL M7-1455 (assembly GCF_038004655.1). NCBI lineage: Bacteria > Bacillati > Bacillota > Bacilli > Caryophanales > Paenibacillaceae > Paenibacillus > Paenibacillus sp. FSL M7-1455. Next base: position 379,545 of record NZ_JBBORO010000001.1, read on the forward strand.
CAGGCGGAGGCGGAGCATCTCGCCCGCATGGCGATGACCGCCTCTCCCAAATACGAGCAACCTTATCAGCCGCTTGGCGACCTGATGCTGAAACCTTTAAAAGACGCCGCTCCGGTCGAGGATTACGAACGGGAGCTGGACCTGGAACGTGCCGTCGTTAACGTATCCTACCATGCGGACGGCGTCAATTACCGCCGGCAGTATTTCGTCAGCGAACCGGACGGGGTGCTGGTCATCCGCCTGACGGCAGACCGCCCCGGCGCGCTGATGTTTGCCGTCAATTTGATGCGCCGTCCCTTCGACGGCGTCTGCCGGGCCCTTGCAGATGGCACGGTCGTCATGAACGGGGAATGCGGCGCGGACGGCGTTCGTTTCAGCGCCGCGTTCCGCGCCGTCCATGAAGGGGGGACGGTACGGAACATCGGGGATTTTGTATCCGTGGAAGGCGCGTCCTCGGTGACGCTGCTGCTGGCTGCGCAGACGTCCTTCCGCGCGCCCGATCCGGAGGCAGCCTGCCTTGAGCAGCTTCAGCGGGCGTCGGAACGGCCTTTCGACGAGCTGTTCCAGCGCCATGTCACGGAATACCGGCAAAGGTTCGACCGGTTCGAGCTGTCGCTGACGCCGGGCGGCGATCCCTTGGCATGCCTGCCAACCGATCAGCGGCTGCTTCGGCTGAAAGAGGCGGGGAAGGCCCCGCGCAGCGAGCCGCCGGAACAAGCGAAAGCATCCGCCGATCCCGGCCTCATGGCCCTCTACGTGCAGTACGGCCGTTACCTGCTGTTATCCTGTTCGCGCCCGGGTTCTTTAGCCGCAAACCTGCAGGGCATTTGGAACGACAGCTTTACTCCGCCCTGGGAGTCGAAATATACGATCAACATCAATACGCAGATGAATTATTGGCCCGCAGAAAGTTTAAACCTTGAGGAATGCCATGAGCCGCTGTTCGACCTGATTGAGCGGATGCTGCCCAACGGGAAAGCCACGGCCCGCGATATGTACGGGTGCCGCGGGTTCGTCGCCCATCACAATACCAATCTTTGGGGCGAAACCCGGCCCGAGGGCATCCTGATGACCTGCACCGTCTGGCCGATGGGCGCCGCTTGGCTCAGCCTCCATCTGTGGGAGCACTACTGCTACGGGATGGACGTATCGTTCCTGAAAAAGCGCGCCTTTCCCATCATGAAGGAGGCGGCCCTTTTCTTGCTCGATTACATGACGGAGGACGAGGACGGCATGCTCGTCACCGGCCCGTCGGTATCGCCGGAGAACCGCTTTTTGCTCCCGAACGGTCAAAGCGGCAGCCTGTGCATGGGGCCGTCTATGGACTCGCAAATCGCGCTGACCTTGTTTGAAGCTTGCCTGAAGGCGGCGAAAACGATCGGCCGGGCCGAACGGACTGCTTCCGGTGCGGAGTTTGGCGGCGGCTATATACCGCAAGGGGAAGCTGAATTCGTGGCGGAACTGGAGCGGGCCATCAAGCGAATGCCGAAGCCGTCGGCGGGGCGTCACGGGCAGATCATGGAGTGGCGCATCGACCGCGAAGAAGCCGATCCCGGGCACCGCCATATCTCGCAGCTGTTTGCGCTGCATCCGGGCGAGCTGATCGACGCGCTTGAAACCCCGGAGCTGGCGGAAGCGGCCCGGACGACGCTGGCCCGCAGGCTGGCGTCCGGAGGCGGACATACGGGCTGGAGCCGCGCCTGGATCGTCAACTTTTATGCGCGGCTGATGATGGGCGGCGAAGCGCACGGCCATTTGGAGAAGCTGCTGTCGCATTCGACGTATCCGAATATGCTGGATTGCCATCCGCCGTTCCAAATCGACGGCAATTTCGGCGGGGCTGCCGGGGTGGGGGAAATGCTGCTGCAATCCCATGCCGGGGAGCTGCGGCTGCTGCCGGCGCTGCCGCCGCAGTGGCCCGCGGGCGAGGTGCGCGGACTGCGTGCCAGAGGCGGCTACGGCGTCGATCTGAGCTGGAAGGACGGCATGATCGTGGAAGCCGTCATCCATCCGGAGCGCAGCGGAACCTGCCGAATATGGTCCCCTGTGCCGCTCCTTGCGCAGAATCCGCACAACCAATGGCACGAGGAGAGCGGCGGCGCCGAAACGCCGGGATACCGCTATCTCATCGAGGCTGCCGAAGGGCAAAGCATTATGCTCGCAGCCAAAAAGGACCGGCGATAACCTTCATGCTTCGGCCGAAAGAAAATAATAAAACACAAGCCAGCCGACAAATCTCCATTCCGGCGGAAGGACCGCGAACGTTAAGATAATCACGAAGGCAAGGGATCGTTCCGAACGTGGGCCGGCCCGACCGAACCGATCGAACGGGAGAACAGGCAAGTTTCGGCCGATCGGTTTGGATAACGCTTTCTTTTCCAGAATACATTCCTGAACCGGCCTTACCAAGCGAGCCATCCGGCTTTCCGAACCGGTTCAAAAGCGAAAAAGGAGCGATGGACATGTCAGGACAGGCGCCGACGGCCCCCCGGGCAAGCCTCAAAACACCCAGCCGGTTCGCCAGGCAAATGAGCAATTTCCGCAAATACAAAGCGCTCTATTTGATAACGATTCCGGGCATTCTGTATTTTATCGTGTTTAAATATTTGCCGCTGATGGGCTCGGTCATGGCTTTTCAAAATTACAACATTTTCAAAGGGTTCACCGGCAGCCCGTGGGTGGGTCTGGACCAGTTCAAGCGGATGTTCACCTACACGGAATTTCTGCGCATTTTGGAAAATACGGTGCTGATCGGCTTGTACGACATCCTGTTTGCGTTTCCGGTGCCGATCATCCTCGCGCTGCTGCTCAACGAGCTGCGAAAGGTGCTGTACAAGCGCATTTTGCAGACGGTCGTTTATTTGCCCCATTTCCTGTCCTGGGTCATCATCGGCGGGATCATGATCGGCATTTTGTCGCCGACGACGGGGATCGTAAATCAGGTGCTGAACTTTTTCGGCTTCCAGTCGGTTTATTTTCTCGGGGAGGATTCCTACATCCGCAGCATTCTGGTGGGCACGGGGATTTGGAAGGACAGCGGCTGGGGGACGATCGTGTATCTGGCTGCGCTCGCCAGCGTGAACCCCGAGCTGTACGAGGCGGCGCGGATGGACGGGGCGAACCGCTGGAGGCAGACGTTATCCATCACCATCCCGGCGATTTTGCCGACGGTGACGATCATGTTCCTGCTGCATATCGGCAACTTCCTGGATTTCGGCTTCGAACGGGTTTTCGTCTTCGTCAATTCGCTGAACGAGCAAAAGGGCGACATTCTCGATACGTACATTTACCGGGTCGGCCTGATCGACCAGCAGTACAGCTATACGACGGCGATCGGCCTGTTCAAGTCGCTTGTCGGCCTGATGCTGATCATGATCGGCAACGCCCTCAGCAAGAAGGCAAGCGGAGAAGGACTTTATTAGGGAAAGGAGCATGCGACAATGAACATCAAAGGACGCTGGTTCGACTGGTTCAACTCGATATTTTTGGCGCTCGTCGGCTGCCTCATGGTTTTTCCGCTGCTCCATGTGCTTGCCAAGTCGTTCAGCAGCAGCAAAGCGATCAATGCCGGTCTCGTGAAGCTGTTTCCGGTGGATTGGACCCTGGTGAATTACCAGGTCATTTTGTCGGACAGCTCGATCTGGAGGGCGTTTCTGGTCAGCGTCATCATCACCGTCGGCGGCACGGCCATCAACTTGATCCTCACGGCATCGCTGGCCTACCCGCTGTCCCGTCCGGAATACACGATGCGGAAAATGGTGCTGATTTTCATCCTGGTCACGATGATTTTTCAGGCCCCGCTGATCCCGAACTATCTCATCATCAAAAATTTGCATCTGCTGAACACGTTATGGGCGCTCATTATCCCGTCGGCGATCAGCGCGTATAACCTGTTTATCATGAGGTCCTTTTTCGTCGGGCTTCCGTCCGAGCTGATCGACAGCGCCAGAATCGACGGGGCCGGCGAGCTGCGGACGATGTGGAGCGTCATTTTGCCCCTGTCCAAGCCGGTGATGGCGACGATGGGATTGTTTTACGCCGTATCGCACTGGAACTCGTATTCCACGGCCCTGTATTACATCAATAACCGCGCCCTGTACCCGCTGCAAATGCGGCTGCGCGAAATCGTGCTGAGCAACGATCTTGGCCAGGCCGGCAGCCTGCTGGAAGGCTTCAACGAAGTGTCTCCGGCGGGCGTGCAGATGGCGGTGATCATCGTTTCGGTGCTGCCGATCGTCATCGTCTATCCGTTCCTGCAAAAGTATTTCATTAAAGGGATGCTGATCGGGTCGATCAAAACCTAGAACGCGGCACGTCCTGCCATTGAATGCGGTTTCATAGTTGCGAAATTATGATAATATAGAGGTGTTCCGCACCAACGCGAAAAAGCGCCCGTCACGTCCTGCAGCGATACTCCGGATGAAGAAAGTGGGGGAGGCCATGAAAAAATGGTGGTATGCGATCCTGACGATGATTGTGACGCTTGCAGGCTGTTCTTTGCCGGGAATGACCCATTCGCCGGGCACCTCCGAATCCTCCCCTGGGCAGGCGGCCGGCAGCGGCGCGTCTCCGGGGGCTTTATCGTTTTCCATCGTTCTTTCCACCGGGTCCAATCCTTATGCGGCCAAGTCGCCCGACATTCAGCAGGATAAATGGGTCAAACAATTGGAAGCGCTGACAAACACCGATCTGCAAATTACGATGCTTCCGCTGAAGGATATCGACAAACGCCTGCCGGTGCTGCTGACCGGGGACGATTTTCCGGACGTCATCCAGACCGTCGGCGGGGCGAGCTCCGCCGCCATGGCCGGAACCGTGGAGGCCGGATTGTTTATGCCCCTGGATGATTTGCTCCGGGAGTACGCGCCCCGCCTGCTTGCGCGGATTCCGCGGGAAGCGTGGCAGGAAACGAGCTACCATGGAAAAATTTACGGCATCCCGGCCTGGCTGGATAATCCGTCGCGGCGGGGCACGTACATCCGTACCGATCTGCTGAAAAAAACGGGGCTTCCGGCGCCGAAAACGGTGGACGATTTTCTGAACGTGCTGCGCGCCTTCAAGAAGCTGGGCGTGGAAAATCCATACCAGATGCGCGAAAATTTCAAATACGCGGATATCGTTTTTGGCGCGTATGACGTGCTGGGATACCAGTTCGAGCTTCAAAACGGCGAGGTCGTTCCGAAGTTTTTCGACGAAAAACGCATGATGCAGGCGCTTTCCGTCTATAAGACGATGCTTGACGAAGGCCTGATCGCGAAAAATTTCGCCACGGTCAGCATCAGCGAATACAGCCGCAACATCAATAGCGGCAAGTCCGGCATATGGACGGCGAATGCGGCAGGGCTGCTTGAGTTCCGCACCAAAGTCCGGGAATCCGTTCCCGGGGCCGAGGTGGACGTCATCCCGTCTCCCATGGGGCCCGAAGGTTCGAAAGGGTACGGGCTTTACAGCTCGGTGATCAACTCCTATTTCATCAATAAGCATGTTTCGAAAGAAAAGGCCGTCGGCATCGTGCGGTTTTTTGACTGGATGTTGACCGACGAGGCCGAACGTTATTTTTCCTTTGGCATCCCGGGCGACACCTACACCATCGAAAACGGACTCGTCAAATACCGGTTCCCGCAAAACCGGGAGCAGCAGGATGAACAAGGCTTCCGCGAGCTGCTGTGGCTGACCCATGATTTGACGATCAACCGCCAGCGGATGAAGCTGCTTCCCGGCGGCGGCGACGTGATTCATGCGATCGATTCGACGCTTGCGAAAGAGGGGCTCGGCAATATCGTTTTCGTTCCCGAGCTGGAATCGTTCGGCATTTATCCCGAGCTTGCGTCGAACAATCCGAACCAGCCGCCGCCGCTGATCGTCGACCATATGGTCCGGATGATTTACGGCAAAGAGCCGATATCGGACTGGCCCAAGGTGATTCGGGAATACAGGGACCGCGGCGGGGATGCCATTATCCGCGAGGCGACGCAGCGCTATCATGCGCGGGAGGGCGTTCTGGTTTTGCCTAGCCGCTAAAGTCGTGAAACAGACAGGCGCATAGCGCCGCAGCTTTCTTTTCAAATCCGGCGAGAAAAGGGGTTATGGATCCATGCGTGTGCTGATTGTGGAAGATGAACCTGTCATTCAAAAAGGGCTTGTCAAAATGGTGCAGCGGTATCCCGCGTCGTTTTCGGCCATATATACGGCAGACGACGGGGAGTCCGCCCTGGAAATGATCCAAAGCGTGGAGCCGCATCTGGTGTTGACCGATCTCAGGATGAAGCGGATGGACGGCCTGGAGCTGTGCGAGCGGATCCACCGGGAATTCGCGCATGTGCAGGTCGCGGTCATTTCCGGCTACAACGATTTCGGGTACGCCCAGCGGGCGATCGAATACGGCGTCAAACGGTACCTGCTCAAGCCGGTGACCCAGCAGGACGTGCATAACGCGCTCCGCGAAATCATCGCCGGCATGAACGAAAACATCGTTCCCCTGCAAAAATACGTGGAATGGTCGGAAAAGCTGGAGCAAAGCATCTGGATGCTGCAAAAAAGCGACATGGACCGGCTGCTCGAAGAAGGGGAGCGGGAGGGATTGTTTGCGGGGCTGCATGTGCCCGGCATGAAATCCGTGCTGGAGGACTGCCTGCGCATGATCGCGGGAAAGCTCTCCCAGCGGGGATGGAAGCCGCAAATCTGCCTGGACATCCGCGGCACGGACATCAGCAAAAAGGAAACGCTCGCAGCATTCGGGGCGGTGCTTGAGCAAATGTATGCCCAGCTGCAGCTGACGCGCAAAGGCAAATTCAAGGATCCGATCGAGGAAGCAAAGGCGTTCATCGACCTGCATCTTTCGGAAGAGGTGACGCTGGAGGAGGTCGCCAAGCGGGTGGGCCTGACGCGGACCTATTTCAGCGCATTGTTCAAAAAGATGACCGGCGAAACCTTCGTGCATTACCGCATCAAAAAACGGATCGAGGAAGCGCGCAAGCTGCTTGCCGTCCCGACGCTGACCATCACGGACATCGCGGTTCAGGTCGGTTATGAGGATTATCCCCATTTTACCAAGACGTTCAAAAATTTCGTCGGCATGTCGCCTTCGGAATACCGGTCGTCTTTTGGCATCGAGTGATGCGCATGATGAAGCTTCGGCTGCGCGTCAAGCTGCTGATCGGATTTTTGGTCGTCATTTTGCTGTCGCTTTCGACCGTCGGGATCGCCTTTTATACGATATCGGCGAGGCAGCTGTCCCAAAGCGCGGAAAATCAGATGACGCAGATCGTCAACAACGCCGTCCATCATACCAACCTGTATTTATCTTCCTACCAGCGCTCGATGGTGGCCCTGCTTTCCAACCTGAACGTCAAAAAGTACATCGATCTGCCGTCCGACCGCGAGGAATACGAAAACTACCGCTACCTGACCGACATCCGCGATTCGATCGTGGAGCCGGTCTGGATCCGCAATCCGGAGATCAGCGCGCTGTACATCCTCGGCTACAACGGCAATGCGCTGTATTATTTCAACGGGGGCACCGAACCGTTCCTCGGCCCGGAAGATACGGCCAAACAAATCGATTACTTCAAGAAGCATACGGACCCGTCCGGGCGCCTGACCATCGTCAATCACAGCATCCAGGGGGAGGGGGCGCCGATGCTGACCTTGATCCGCCGCATCCGCGGGCTGCGTTCCCCGGAGATGAAAGGTTTTGTCGGCATCGAGGTCAAGTCCGAGGAGCTGTCGACGCTGTGGAAAGGAATCGATCTCGGGAAGGACAGCTATTTTTTCATCGTCGATAACCAGGGACGGATTCAATACCATGCCGATCCCGGGATGACCGGAAAGGCGCTTCCCGCCAGTTTGGCCAACCAGATTTCCGGGGCGGGAGCTTCGATGTTCCACAGCGCGGCGGAAGGCGAGAAACGGGCGTACATCAGCCGCAAGGCCGACTACTCGGACTGGAACCTGGTCGTGTCCATCCCCGACAGCCAGCTTACGAAGCCGCTCGAAACGACGCGGACGCTGATGTTCATCGTAGCGGGAATCACGTTCCTTTGCGCGCTGTTCCTGGCGAACCGCTTCGGCGGGGCGATCACGAATCCGATCCGCAGGCTGATGAAAGGGATGAGCCAGACCGAAAAAGGGAACTGGGAATTCATTCCCCTCCCGAAACGGCACGACGAAATCACGGAGCTGATCATCCGCTACAATTTGATGGTCAACCGGCTGTCGGAGCTGGTGGACATCGTCTACCAGTCCGAGCTGAAAAACAAGGAGATGCAGGCCGAGCGGCAGAAGGCGGAATTCCAGTCGCTGCAGCTGCAGATCAATCCGCATTTTTTGTACAACACGCTGGAAACGGTCGTCTGTTATGCCGTCATCCAGGACTCGGAGGAAATTTCCGAAATCGTCGGGGCGCTTTCCTATATGCTGCATTATTCGGTGCGGACCCATTTGGAGGAAATTACGGTCGCCAACGAGCTGAAGCACGTCATGTATTTTATGGTGATCATCAACCACCGCATCGGACGGACGTTCGAGATCGATATGCGGGTCGCGCCCGAGCTTTTGCTGCGGAAAATGGTCCGCTTGACGCTGCAGCCGCTCGTGGAAAACGTGTTTCAGCATGCGTTCCGCGGCGGGATCGAGGATCATCATGCGATTGCGATCGATGCGGGCGAAGAGGAGGACTGCTTCTGGGTCAGCGTCGAGGACAACGGCTGCGGCATGGCGCCGGAACGTCTCGAGGAGCTGCGCGCCAAGCTGCGCGAAAATCGGCTGGCCGACGGCGGCGGGGAAGGGCAAATTCACGGCGGCATCGGCGTCGCCAACGTGCACCGGCGCATTCAGCTCGTGTTCGGGGAGGATTATGGGCTGAGCGTGGAAAGCAGCCCCGGACGCGGCACGAAAATGATCATGCGCATGCCGCGCACGGCGGCGGCTCACGAAAAGGAGACGGCTGACGGAGCCGGAACATGGCTGCCTCCCGGCCGGTCCGATGGAGACGCGTGGCGGGCGGGGTGACCTTCTGAACGATAAAAATGGAACAGCCGGGAGACCGGTTGTTTTTTTGTTTGCCGTCCATTGCCTTCAGCTCCGGCCGTCACACCCTAAAAAAACACACCACCAGCATAATCCGCCCCATGGGTGCGCCCCGGGCTTTCGTTTTATCATGAGATCAGCAAGGAAAGAATGCCTGTCTCTACAGTAACGGAAAGGGGAAAAGCCAATGAAGAAATGGATTAGCCTGGTTTTGGCATCGGCGCTTCTGACGGTTGGCGTCGCAGGATGCGGCAAAGGCAGCGGCTCCGAAGCGGCAGACGCTTCCGACGAGTCCAAGCCGCTCAAATTTTCGATCTCCCTGACAACAAGCGGAAACAGTTACGCAGAAAGCGCAAAGGATATCAACAACGACAAGTGGGTCAAAGAATTTGAAAAGAGGGCGAACATCGACGTAGACATCCAGATGATTCCGCTCAAGGATTTCGATTCCAAGATGTCGATCATGTTTGCGGGCGGGGAGATTCCTGACGTGGTGCAAAACGTCGGCGGCGCGACGGACAAATCGATGTCGGGATCCATTGAAGCCGGCGTGTTTATGCCGCTCGACGACCTGCTCAAGGAGTATGCGCCTAATATTATGAAAGCGGTTCCGAAGGAAGCCTGGGCCGAAGTGAGCTATAAAGGAAAAATCTACGGCGTGCCGACATGGCTGAGCAACCCTTCCCGGCGCGCGACGTTTATCCGGACCGACCTGCTCGAAAAAACGGGGCTTCCGGTGCCCAAAACGATGGACGATCTTCTGAACGTGCTGCGCGCATTCAAAAAACTGGGCGTGCCTGCGCCGTACCAAGCCCGCGAGAACTTTAAATATGCGGACATCGGCTTCGGGGCCTACGACGCGCTCGGATACCAGTTCATGGAGAAGGACGGCGAAGTCGTTCCGAAATTCTTCAATGCCGAGAACATGGAAAAAGCGCTCAACTTCTATAAAACGATGTATGAAGAGGGCCTGATCCAGAAGGACTTTGCCACCATCCAGGCGCCGCAGTACACCGAGAACATCCAGGCGGGGAACGCGGGCATCTGGACGGCGAACGCAGCCGGCTTGCTCGATTTCCGCACCAAAATCCAGGAGGCCGTGCCGGATGCGAAGGTCGATATCATCCCGTCTCCCGAAGGAGACAACGGCTTGAAAGGCTACGGCCTGTACAGCTCGGTCAACACCTCCCTGTATATCAACAGCAAGGTCAGCAAGGAAAAAGCGATCCGCATCATCAAGCTGTTCGACTGGATGCAGACGCCGGAGGCCGTGAAGTTCTTCAGCTTCGGCATCGAGGGGGAAAACTACACCGAAAAAGACGGCAAGATCGATTATAAGTTCCCGACCGACAAACAAGGCAATGACGAACAAGGCTTCCGTTCCCTGCTCAGATGGGTGGGCGACGCAACGATCAACCGCGAGCGCACCGAGCTGCTTCCGGGCGGTACGGACGTGCTGAAGGCGCTGGACGAAACGCTGGCCCACGAAGGCATCGGCGGCATCGGTTTCGTGCCGGACCTGGAAACCTTCAGCCAATTCCCGGATTTGGCGTCCAAACGTCCCGACCAGGCGCCGAAGCTGATCATCGACCACATGGTGAAAATGATTTACGGCAAAGAGCCGATTTCGGATTGGCCGAAGGTCATCGAGGAGTATAAGCAAAAAGGCGGCAATGAAATTGTCAAAGAGGCGACCGAACGCTTCAAAAACAACGACGGCATTCTGAATCAATCGAGCCGCAACCAATAACATCCGCGGCAAGCGGGGAAAGAGGTGTACAGCATGGATACGGGTTCCGCGGAAGCATGGAGGCTGAAGCTCCTTACCCCGTCTTCCTGGTGGGGCGCTAGGTGGCGCGAAGCGCTTCCGGCCGGAAACGGCCGTCTCGGAGCGGCGGTGTACGGAGGCGTTCATCACGAGACCATCATGCTGACGCACGGCGATTTATGGTGGCAGAGCCGCACGCCCGAGCTGCCCGACGTCAGCGAACGGCTTGCGGACATGCGCCGGCTGATGCTGGCGGGCCGGGAGGCGGAGGCTGAGCCGATGCTGATTCGGGAGCTTCAAAACCTTGGATACGATCCGGTGATGGCCGTTCCGCTTCCGCTGGGCGATCTGACGATCCGTTGCGAAGTAGGCGAAGGATTCAAACACTATTCCCGCGAGCTGGATATGCAGACCGGCGAAATCATCGTTCGCTGGCAGGACAGGGGGGCCGCTTTCGAGCGGGCCCTGTTCGTATCCCGCCCCGATGACATGGTCGTGATGGAGCTGCGGGCGGAAGAGCCTTCGGCCGTAAGGGCCGGTTTATCGCTGGGGCTCCATGATCCGGCGGATGTTAAACGGCCGCCGGGCCGGCCTGAAGCGCCGCTGCCGACGGACGCGGAGTCGGGGGCGGACGGCGCTTATGTATGGTACGCGGCCCGTAGCGACGACGGCAGCGAATTCGGAGCGGTAGCCCGGATCGTTCCGGCGGACGGCAGCTTGGCCGCCGCCGGGGCGGAAACGGTGGTCGAAGGCGCCGGGAAGGTGCTCGTTTTGCTCCGCATGTTCGTTTCCGGCAGCAGGGAAGCGGAATGGGCGAGACTGAAAGCTGAACTGGCGGCGGAGCAAAGAGGCTACCGCGAACTGCTGGCCGCGCATGTCCGCGAGCATCGCGGGCTGTTTGACCGGGTATCGCTGGATCTCTCCGCGGGCGGGCGGGAGCGTTCCAATGAGGAGCTGCTGCTCGAAGCCTATCAAGGCGAAGCGCCGCTGGCCCTGGTGGAGAAAATGTGGGCGTACGGCAGGTACCTGCTCATTTCAAGCTCCCGCGAAGGGGGCAACCCCTGTCATCTATACGGATTATGGTGCGGCGAGTACCGGGGCTTTTGGGCGTTCAACATGGCCAATGAAAACCTGCAGATGATGTATTGGCAGGCGCTGAGCGGCCGGATGCCGGAGCTGCTCCTGACGGTGTTCGATTATATGGAGCGGCTGCTGGACGATTTCCGTTCGAATGCCCGGCATCTTTTTGGCTGCAGGGGAATTTTTATCCCGGCGCCGACGGCTCCGGATTCGGGGCTCGTCAAGACGCTCGCGCCGCATATCGTTCACTGGACGGGAGCGGCGGGCTGGGTCGCCCAACATTATTACGATTATTACCTTTATACCGGCGACCGGGAGTTTCTTAGAAACCGGGCGCTCCCGTTTTTAAGGGAGGTTGCTTTGTTTTATGAAGATTTTTTTGTCGTCGGGGAAGACGGCAGGCTGCTCAGCTGCCCGTCCAATTCGCCGGAGAACAGGCCCGGCAACGGGGCGGGCGGACCGAAAGGGACGACGATTAACGCGACGATGGATTTTGCCATCGCGAAGGAGGTGCTGAGCCGCCTGGTGGCGGGGGCCGAGGAGGAAGGCATGTACCCGGGCGAAATTCCCGTCTGGAAGGAGCTGTTGCGGCGCATCCCGGATTACCAGGTGAATGAAGACGGCGCGGTCCGGGAATGGATGCATCCTTCATACGACGACGAATACCACCACCGCCATCAGTCGCATCTTTATCCGGTGTTTCCGGGCAAGGAGATGACGAAGGAGAAGGATCCTGTTTTGTTCGAGGCGTTTTGGACGGCGGTCCGGAAAAGGCTGGTCGTCGGGATCAAAGAGCAGACCGGCTGGTCGCTTGCCCATATGGCGAATTTGTACGCCCGTTTGGGCGAGGGGGATTTGGCGCTCGAATGCCTGGATTTGCTAAGCCGCTCGTCGGTGATCAACAACTTTTATACGCTCCATAACGACTGGCGGCAGATGGGGATCGGACTCGCCATGGATTGGGCACCGGTGCAGCTGGATGCGAACATGGGCTGGACGGCGGCGGTGCAGGAAATGCTGCTCTATTCCGAGCCGGGGCTGCTGAAGATTCTTCCGGCGCTGCCTTCGAAGTGGCGAAGGGGGCGCGTGCAGGGACTGTCGGCCTGCGGCGGCATCGAAGTGGACATCGGTTGGGATGGGGAACAAGGGCGGCTGGAGGTAAAGCTGGCATCGTCAACGGCCGATCAGCGCGTCTTGGTGAAGCTGCCTGAGGGGGCCGAAACGGTTGAGGGGCGTTGTACGCTCCGGAATACTGCCGGACAGAGGGCTCCTTTGGCTGCCAAGCAGGGGCTGGAGATTCCGTTGCGGCTTCATGCCGGCGAGGCGACGGTTCTGACAGCGGCATTCAGGCCGTCGGCGAATCGGGGTTGAGCCGGTTATCCGCCTATTTTCAGGCCGTATCATCGGGTTCCGGGCCGGCAAAAAAAGTTATGTGCTTCGGGCGCGGCCCGGCGATGGGCGAAGGATGAACCGAAATGAAAACAATACAAACGCAAGCTGGCAACCGAAGGAGGGTTCCGGATGAAAGAGGCTTCTTTGCTGGACGACATCATGGCGACGGACGTCATCGATACGCATACCCATCTGGCGGGCGACCATCTGTGCGCGGAAGACTTTTGGGAAATCGCCGACTATTTCTGGCTGAACCGGGAGCTTCAGAGCGCAGGTTATCCGCCCGGGGCAGGATCATTGCCGGAGGAAAAGCGGATCGAAGCTTTCCTGAACGCTTACCATGTTTCGCGCAACACGCTGATGAACATCGCGTTCACCACGATCTTGAAGGACTTGTACGGGGTGAAGCTGACGGACGCGGCATCGGTCCGGGAAGCGGATGAGCGGATCAAGGCGTATCGTAAAGATCCCGTCTGGGCGCAAAACGTGGCGGACCGGCTGCATGTGCGCCGTTTTGCCGTCAATCATCCGCAGCATGCCTCATTCGAAGGCATGGGGCACGATGCGCTGCTGTTTCCGCGGATCGACGGCTGGCTGCCCAAGCTGGTCGGACAAATATTGCAGTCGGATCGGCGGGAGGAAGCGCTTGAGCAGGCCAAGGAACAGGTTCGCAAACAGTTGGGCGAATATCAGGAAATGGGCTGCCCCGGCATTATGACCACGCTCCCGGAGTTTGAGGCGTCGGCGCATGAAACGTACCGGATCGGCAGGGACAGCCGGTCCGACGAGGTGCTGTTCATGCTTTTGCACGAAGCGTGCGCGGAGCTGGAGCGCCGCGGCATGTTTTTGCAGCTGTTTCTCGGCGTGGAGCGCAGATGGGGCAGCGCTTCCGCGGCGCCGGTCAATGACCCGCTCCGGGTCGTCCGGCTGTACGGATTTTTCGAAAAATACTCCATCCCGTTTGAGCTGGTCACCGCCGCGGAGCTGAGCAACCTGGACGTCGTGCAGGCGGCATGGAACTTCCCGAATGTCCATGTCGGCGGGATGTGGTGGTACAACTTCCGGGCAAGCACGTATACGCAAAGCATGCAGTACCGGCTCGAAGCGCTGGCTCCCGCCAAAAGCTCGCTGATCGTATCGGATGCCCGCTGCATCGAATGGACGTACGGCAAGATTCATGTCGTGAAGCGGCTGCTGGCGGGATTTTTGGATGAGCAGGTCGCCAAGGGATGGATGGACCGCGAATTTGCGCTTTACTGCGGGGCGGAATGGCTGTATGGGAGTGCGGCCGGGCGGTACGGACTGAAGGGGCGGGAGTGAGCATGATGGATGTTTCGCTGATGGATCGGATGCTGCCCGCGCCGGTCAACGGCGGCTTTCGGATGGACGGCTGGTGGGTATGGTGCGGTTCGGTCATACGCGGCGAGGACGGGCGCTATCATATGTTTGCTTCCCGATGGCCCGACTGGCTGCCGATGCATCCGGGCTGGCTTCTCCGCTCGGAGATCGTCAGAGCCGTATCGGATACGCCGGAGGGACCTTATCTTTACGCCGAAACGGTGCTTCCCGCCAGAGGGGCGGAGTATTGGGACGGGCGCAGCACGCATAATCCTCATATTATCCGGCATGGCGGCAAGTATTTCCTCTACTATATGGGCTCCACGCATCCGTTTGCGGAGGCGAAACCCGGGGAGGAGATTGGGCTGGACGACTGCCGCGCGATCGCGGCGAGGGCGAACAAACGGGTAGGCTTGGCCGTATCGGACAGCGTGCTCGGACCATGGGAGCGGATGGATTCCCCGATTTTGCCTGTGCGCCCCGGCAAGTTCGACAGCTACCTGACTTCCAACCCGGCGCCTTGCGTCAGGGAGGACGGATCGGTGCTCCTGATTTATAAGGCGCGGAAATATGAAGGACACGCGTACGGCAACATGACGCTTGGCGCGGCGATGGCGGATGGGCCGGAGGGACCTTACCGCGTCATCCGCGAGGAGCCGTTGTTTCCGCCCGACGTGCATGTGGAGGACCCGTTCATTTGGCGGACCGATAACGGATACGCCATGATCGCCAAAGATATGGAAGGCCATCTTTGCGGCGAGAAGCACGGCGGCATTTTGGCTTTATCGGACAACGGGACGGATTGGCGGTTAGCCGATGCCCCTAAAGCTTATTCGCGGGAAATTTTATGGGATGACGGACGGAAGCGGGTGATGGGCAGCTTCGAGCGGCCTTTCCTTTTGTTCCAGGACGGCCGGCCGACGCATCTGTTTGCGGCGACCGCCGACGGTCCGGGAGGTTTCCGTCATGCGCGGCAGACATGGAATATGGTGATACCGCTCTCGGCAGACCCGCCGGGCGGCCTGTAGGAGGGAGAGCTATGCGGCATACGGATTGGATCCAAGCGGCGCCGGGCGTATGGAAGACGACCCTCGGCAGCCCGGAGGGGCTGACGCCGCTCACCTGCATGAAACGGAAGCCGAAAACGGAAGCGATGGCCGGGATGCCGGATGTTCCGCTTCCGATAGAATGGGAGGAAATCGCATTCACCGAGCTCAAAGCAGGCGGGAGCCTGCTGTCGTTTCCGCTCGGCCAAAGCGAGGAGCTGTACGGCGCCGGCCTGCAGTTCATGCGGATGAATCAGCGCGGCCGAACCCGATACCTGCGGGTAAACAGCGATCCCCGGCAGGATACGGGGGAGACGCATGCGCCCGTCCCTTTTCTGGTGAGCGGGCGCGGGTACGGCGTGCTGGTGGATACCGCGCGGGCCGTCACGATGTACTGCGGGTCGACGCTGCGGCAGCATGAAGGCGCCGCGGCAGAGGCACGCGACCGCAATACGGATCGCGGCTGGAAAGCGACGCCGGCGTCGGACCGGCTGGAAATCCGGCTCCCGCCGGAAGGCGCGGCGGTATACCTGTTTGCCGGTCCCGGCATGATGGATGCGGTGCGCCGCTACAACCTGTTCTGCGGCGGGGGCGTTTTGCCCCCGCGCTGGGGGCTGGGCTTCTGGCACCGCGTCCCGACGCTGTACCGGGATGAAGAGGTCGAGCGGGAGGCGATGGAGTTCCGCGCAAGGGACATTCCTTGCGACGTCATCGGGCTGGAGCCGGGCTGGCATTCGGCGAGTTACCCTTGCACTTATGAATGGGGTGCGGACCGTTTCCCCGATCCGGCCGGATTCGTTTCCCGCATGCGGCAGGCCGGGTTCCGGCTCAATCTGTGGGAGCATCCCTACATATCGCCGCGGTCGGAATTGTACGGCGAGATGCAGGCGCTGTCCGGCGATTACGCCGTATGGGGCGGCCTTGCCCCCGACTTTGCGCTGGAGAAGGCGAGGGAGCTGTACGCCGCCCAGCATGAACGGGAGCATGTCAGCCTCGGCATAGCCGGCTACAAGCTGGACGAGTGCGACGGCAGCGAGCTGACGCGCAATTCATGGATGTTCCCGGCGCATGCGGCCTTTCCGTCCGGACATGACGGGGAGCAAATGCGGCAGCTGTACGGGTTGCTGCTGCAGGACATCACAAGCGGCCTCTATCGCCGGAAAAACCTGCGGACTTACGGGCTTGTCCGGGCCTCCAACGCGGGCGCGTCGTCGCTTCCGTACGTGCTGTACTCGGATTTGTACGACCACAGGCAATTTGTAAGGGCGCTGTGCAACGCATCGTTTTGCGGGCTGCTTTGGAGCCCGGAGGTGCGCCGGACCGAAAGCACCGAAGACTGGGTGCGGCGGATGCAGACGGTTTGCTTCTCGCCGCTGGCAATGCTGAACGCCTGGGGGGACGGCGTGAAGCCGTGGAGCGATCCCGCAGCGGAGGCGGAGATCCGCCATTATATCCGTTTGCGGATGCGCCTGCTGCCTTATTTGTATACCGTATTCGCCGAATATGAGGCGAACGGGACGCCTCCGTTTCCGGCCATGCCGCTCGTGCTGGACGAAGCAAAGCGCACGAAGCAGCGCGCCGCATCCGCCGCCGGAGAAAATCATCCGGACGCTGCAGCCTTAAACGGTGCCTCTCCCAAAGGACCGATCCAAGCCTTCGATGTGCTTGATACTTCGGAGGGAGCCTACGGAACCCGGCTTGGGCGCGAATGGGATGACCAGTTTTGCATCGGGCGCGATCTGCTTGTCGCGCCGATGTTTGCGGGCGAAACCGGAAGGGATGTGCTGCTGCCGGAGGGCGTCTGGTATGAAGCCGAAACCGGCGTGCGCCGCGAGGGGGGTCGCGTCATCCGCGTGGAGTGCCCGCTGGAACGCCTCCCGCTTTTCGTTCGCGAGGGTGCCGTCATTCCGATGATGCCTGCCTTAAGCCATGTGCCCGAAGGAGACATTCCGATCGAGCTGGTCCATTTTGGATCCGCACCGGGCGAAAGCCTGCTGTACGACGATGACGGAGAGACCTTTGATTACGAACAGACCGGCGGATGCTGGCGTAAAGTGACGGTGGCCAAAACCGCGGACGGGAGCTTTTCCGGCACCGTGGAGCCGGGAGGAGCGGGAAGCCGATACCGCATCGCGGGCTGGCGTTTCGGGCAGACCAGCTTGCCGCCGGAAGCATCTGAACCTGCGAATAGAGGAGGAATATGCAATGAGTGAACAGACTTTACAACAAGCCGAAGCCAAACCGCTGCAACCGGCAGAGATCCCTGCTTCCGTCCAAGTTTGGGCGGACGGCGCGTGGGACCGGATTCGCCACAAAATCGGACGGACCAGCCGCCGCATCGGCGTCAGCTGCCCGCATGCCTCCGTGAACGGCGTATACGACGATATGCGCGTGTCCTGGTGGACGGCCGGCTTCTGGCCGGGCATTTTATGGCAGCTGTCCGCGGACGGCGGACAACCCGAATTCAGGGACATCGCGGAACGGTGCGAAGAACGGCTCGATGAACCGCTGCATGCGCTGGCGGTGCACCATGATTCGGGGTTTATCTGGCTGCTTTCCGCCGTGGCCAACTACCGTATCACGGGCAATGAACGCTCCCGGCAGCGGGGGCTGATGGCGGCATCGCAGCTGGCGAGCCGTTTTAACCTGAAGGGACGGTATATCCGGGCTTGGCATGATGCGGAGAACATCAACCGTGCCGGCTGGTCGATCATCGATACGATGATGAACCTGCCGCTGCTGTATTGGGCTTCGGAAACGACGAACGACCCGCGCTTCCGGCATATCGCCGCCGCGCATGCGGAAACGGTCCTTGAGCATTTCATGCGCCCGGACGGATCGAGCTATCACATTTTGCGCTTTGACGCCGAAACCGGGGAACTGCTCGGCGCGGATGCCGGGCAGGGTTATGCGGAGGATTCGGCCTGGGCGAGGGGCAGCGCCTGGACGTTGTACGGGATGGCGCTTTCCTATAAATATACCGGAAACGAAGCGTTTTTGACCGCAGCCAAGCGGGCCGCGCATTTCTTTTTGGCCCATCTGCCGGAGGATTACGTGCCTCATTGGGACTTCCGGGCGCCCCGGAACGACGACACGCCGCGCGACACCTCGGCCGGCGCCTGCGCCGCCTGCGGGCTGATCGAGCTTGCGGCCCATGTTCCCGCAGGAGAAGGCCAAACGTATTTGGACGCCGCCGGACGGCTTGTCCGCGCCCTGGATGAGCAATACGGCGCTTGGGACCGGGAGGACGAGGAAGGGTTGATTTTGTCGGGTACCTCCAATCTGCCGGGCGGGGTGCACATCGATACGCCGCTTATTTACGGAGACTACTTCTTCGTGGAGGCCGTCTCGAGGCTGCGCGGTTCCAAGCTCGGTTTTTGGTAACGGATGTACGAAATAGGAGGCTATTGAACAGGACACGGGACAAGGAAAGGGGATCGGGAGAAGCATGGGGAATCGGAAGGGGCATCAGACGGACATCAACCTACCGGGACGCGAGTATCCATCGGCCGTCCGCGAGGAAAATCTGCTGGATGATCCTCTGCAGGCCGTAAACGATGGCCCGGAGGCCGGGGACGAAGCCCATGAGCGAAGGATCGCCTGGTGGCGCGAAGCGAGGCTCGGCCTGTTCATTCATTGGGGGCCTTACGCGCTTCCGGCCGGCGAGTGGAACGGGGAAGAGGTCAAAGCTTCCTACAGCGAGCATATTATGCTGCGCGCCCGCATCCCGGTGCAGGCTTACGAGGAAATGGCCGAGCGTTTCAACCCTACCGCCTTCGATGCCGGCAGATGGGTGCGGACCGCCAAGCGGGCCGGGTTGAAATATATTATTTTTACCGCCAAACATCATGACGGATTTGCGATGTACGACTCGAGAATATCCGACTACTCCATCGTGCGGCATACGCCGTTCGGGCGGGACCCGTTGAAGGAATTGGCCGAAGCGTGCCGCGAGGAAGGACTGGTATTCGGCATTTATTATTCGCACGCCATGGATTGGCATGACCCGGACTCGCAGGGCAACACCTGGGATTATCCCGGCAACATCGGCGCCTACGACGAGGTGGAGAGCTGGATTCACGATGAAGACAAACGTTCCCGGTTCGACCAATATCTTCACCGCAAATCGCTGCCGCAGGTGCGCGAGCTGCTGACCGAATACGGCAAGGTGGGGCTGATGTGGTTCGACTGCGGGGGCAAGCTGACCCGGGAGCAGGGGGAAGCGTTTCTGACCACCGTTCACGCCCTGCAGCAGGACTGCCTGGTGAACAGCCGCGTCTGGAAAAGCCCGCTCGGGGATTACGCCAACACCTCCGACAATCAGCTTGAAACCCGGGCCGTCCGCAGGGACTGGGAAAATATCATCACGCTGAACGACTCCTGGGGCTATAAAAAATCGGATGCCAACTGGAAGCGGCCGGATGCCATCATTCGCCAGATCATCGACGTGGTCAGCAAAAACGGCAATCTCGTCATCAACGTCGGACCGACGGCCACGGGCGAATGGGATCCCGTCTCCGAATCGATCCTGCTGGAGGTGGGCGAGTGGCTGCAGGCGAACGGGGAAAGCATTTACGGCGCGGGAGCGTCGCCGACCGCCAAGCCGTCTTGGGGAAGATGCACGCTGAAAGGCCGTACGCTGTACCTGCACATATACGACCGGCCTGCGGATGGACAGCTGGTGGTGCCGGGGCTGCTAAGTCGGGTCGAGCGGATCTACCCCCTGGCAGGAGGGGAGGATTTGGCGTTCCGGCGGCAGGGCGCACAGGATATTGTCGTATTCCTGGACGATGGGCTGCAGATTCCGGACGGAAAACCGGTCGTCCTGGCGGTCCTATGCGCCGAAGCGGTCCAAGGAAATCCCGTCCGGTTGCTGATGGACGGCCCGGGTTCGCCGCCGATGTACGAGCTGGGGGTTTTTGAAAGCGAAATTTCCGGCTCCGCGCTCCGCTACGACACGGGCAAAAAAAACCGCGACAACCTGCTCGATTGGTCCGACCCTGCGGATTTTGCGTTCTGGAACATACGCACTTCAGGCCCCTGCACATTTACGGCAAGCCTGGTTTACGGATGCGGCGCGGACGGGGGAGGTTCCTACCGCTTGGAGGCTTCCGCTCCCGGTCAAACGCTCCGTCAAAAGGTCGAGCCGACCGGAGGTCCATACGAATTCCGCGAATTCGAAGCCGGCATCCTTCATTTTCCGGATGCGGGCGAATACCGGATCGAGCTGCATGCCGAACGGATCGAAGGCGCGTATTTGATGCAGCCGCGGCAACTGAGGTTAACGCCGGCGGCCAAATCTTTTATATAAAAGAACAGCCCGCTGCCGGTTTTCCGGTCCGGGTTGTTTCTTTTTTTCGGGTTGACATGTGATGGCTCTATGAGTAGTATTTATAAATAATACTATAAAATCCGAAAAAGGGGTGAGTCCATGATCGAGGAATTGCGAAGCATCGGCTTGTCCGATTTGGAGGCGAGAATTTACCTTGCCCTGCTGGAAGAGCCGGAGATTTCGGGATATGAAGTGGCGAAAAGGGTATCCGTATCCCGAACCAACGTTTATGCCGCTTTGCGCGCGCTTACGGACAAAGGGGTGTGCCGCACGATTGAGGCCGAACCCGTTTTGTACGATGCCGTTCCGATCGCGGAGCTGATCCGCACGATGAAAACGCGTTTCGACCAAACCTCCAGGCTGCTGCTGCAGGAGCTGGATGCGCCTCCGAAAAAGGCGGCGTCCTTTTATTCCTGGAAAGGAGAGCAAGCGCTGCGGCAGGCGATGGATCGGGTGATCGCCAACAGCGAGCGCAGCATTATCGTCGATGTATGGTCCGAAGATTTTCAAGCGATGGAAGAAGCGCTGCTGGATGCCGAAGGGCGGGGCGTTCGCGTCATCGTCATGACGATCGGCAAGGTTCATACGCCGCTGAAGGAAGTCATCACCCACCTGAGGAGTGCGGACTGGGAAGGGCATATATCGAGGAAATTTTCCGTTTTAGCCGACGGCAAGGCCGCATTGATCGGAAGCTTTGGCAAAACCGTCAAATTGTCCGCGCTGGAGACGGACCATCCGTCGATCATCGAGCTTTTGAAAAACGGATTTTACCATGATCTGGTCGGCGAGCGGATCGAACGGGATTTTGGCGATGCATTGGCGGAGAACTACGGCAAGGATTACGAAAAGATCATTGCCTCTTACCGGGAGCTGCTCGCCTAGGGCCGGCTCCGCCTCTTTTGCGGATTTTGTAGTAGTATTTATGAATACCATTAAAATGTCGAAGGAGTTGTATTTTGTATGATCCAAGCGAATGTCGATGAAATTCGGGACGTTTTAACCCGCACCGGGCAGCTGCTTTTGCAAAAATATAACCGCGAGCAGCCGCCGCAAACCCGGGAGCTTCTGATCGAACGTTTCAACGATGCCAACGGCTGGGCCGAACGGGAGATTCGAAAGGCTTTGGAGCCCCGTTATCCCGGCGTGTGCTGGTCGGAAGCCGAGCTGGATGCCGGCAAACAGGCCGATCCCGAATTCGGCGGGGCCTATTGGGTGCTCGATCCGATCGACGGCGCGGTGCATCTGCACCAAGGGTTTGCGTTCTGGTCGACCTCTTTGTGCTTGATCGAAGACGGCGTTCCCGTCTTTGCCGCGGTATATGATGCGAACCAGGGTGAGTTTTTTTATGCTCTTCGGGGTCAGGGGGCGTTTCTGAACGGAAAACGGATCGGGGTGGCGCGGAAAACGAAACTGAAGGATGCACTGCTGCTGACGGCACCGCCGAACAAAGTCGACGTCGAACCGGAAAACGTCCGCTACACCTCCTGGAGCTTCGGCAAGCTGCTCCCCGAATCGACGGCCGTGCGCATGCTGGGTTCCGTCGCGCTCCAAATGGCGTACGTCGCCTGCGGCCGGATGGATGCTTACTGGGAATACGGGCGGGAAATCTACGACTGGATGGCCGGTGCCCTGCTGATCGAAGAAGCGGGGGGAAGCGTGTCGGACGTGGACGGCAAGCCGTTTGCCTGGGGAACTTCAGGCGTCATCGCCGGATATGAACCTTTGCGGTTCAGCATTCAAAAGGTGTTGGCGGAGTAAGCAAGCGGTGATGGCGGGAGGAATGTCCGGGGCAGCATGCCCCGGTTTTTTTGCGTCCGGAGTCCGGCATAATCAGGGGGTGAATTGGCATTTACGGCTGCCAAAGAGGCACATAAGGGACATGGAAAAACATGTCGATTCAGGACTTTCGATGCAATCTTTTCTGGAACTATTTACAAATATTAGCATGGCATCTAAAATGGATATAGGCGTTTAAATTAAAGCGCTTTAATTTAAAGGAGGTGTTCGGACGAGGCTGTTTTGTTTAACCGTTATTACTTTTCCAACCAGATGCTGCATGACGTCACCCGGCTTAAACAGGCAAAGGCACGGACCTAAATTCGACTTTAAAGGAGAGTAAGGAAAATGAGAAAAAACGGAAGGTTTTCGCTTCGCGGCAAAGCTGTTATGATCAGTTGTCTCGCTTTTCTCTTGATTCCCGCAAGTTTCGCTTTCGCATCTCCTAACAAGCCGTTTCCGCAGCATACGACATATACATCCGGCACGATCAAACCGAACAACGTCTCGCAAAGCGCGATGGACAGCGCGGTCCAGTCGAAATGGAACAGCTGGAAGGCGGCTTATTTGAAGCCGGCCGGCACCGGAAAATATTACGTGAAATACGATTCCAACGGCGATACGGTGTCCGAAGCCCATGGCTACGGCATGCTGGCAACCGTTCTGATGGCCGGGTACGACAGCAACGCGCAGACCTATTTTGACGGGCTTTATAAATATTACAAGGAACATCCAAGCGACAACAATCCGTACCTGATGGCGTGGAAACAAAACAGCAGCTTCCAAAACATCGAAGGCGCCGATTCGGCCACCGACGGCGACATGGATATTGCGTATTCGCTGCTGCTCGCGGACAAGCAGTGGGGAAGCAGCGGCAGCATCAACTATCTCCAGGCGGCCAAAAACATCATCAACGCCATCATGGAAAGCGACGTGAACCAGACGCAATGGACGTTGCGTCTCGGCGATTGGGCGACGGACAGCAAATATAAAGACGCGACGCGCCCTTCGGATTTCATGCTGAACCATATGAAGGCTTTCCAGGCCGCAACCGGGGATTCGAGATGGAACAACGTCATCGACAAAACCTACACGATCATCAACTCGATTTACAACAACTACAGCTCGTCGACGGGCCTGCTCCCGGATTTCGTGGTGTTGTCGGGCGGGGCGTACAAGCCTGCTCCGGCCGATTTCCTGGAAGGCGCCAATGACGGGAACTACGAATACAATTCCTGCCGCACGCCATGGCGGATTACGACCGACTACCTGATCTCCGGGGATAACCGCGCGCTCAATCAGCTGAACCAAATGAACGCCTGGATCAAAAGCAAAGTAAACGGCAACCCCGGCAGCATCAAAGACGGCTACAAGCTCAGCGGCAGCGTCGTCGGCTCCTACAACAGCGGCGCGTTTTACGCTCCGTTCGGCGTCAGCGCCATGACGTCCTCGGCCAATCAAAGCTGGCTGAACTCCATATGGTCCAAAACGGCCGGCAGCTCGAACGAAGGCTACTATGAAGACAGCATCAAGCTGTTTTCGATGATCGTGATGTCCGGCAACTGGTGGACGTATTAAGGGAAAGACCGGTTGAAGCCGGCAGTCTGCATAAAAAGGCCCGATTCGCTTGTATTTCACAGCGGATCGGGTCTTTGTCATGTCTTGAATCCGAAAATAAGCCGGTTTAATGCATGAGGTATTTCCAGATCAACCAGCAGATCAACACCGACATCCACGAAACGAAACCAAAAATCATCACGATTTTGTTTTCGCTCCATCCGTATTTTAGCCTGAAATGGAAGTGGATCGGGGTCATCCGGAACAGCCGCAGCTTCGTGCGTTTATAGTACCACACCTGCAAAATGACCGACAGCTGCTCCGCCAAATAGACGATAAACAACATCGGGATCAAAATCTCGACCTTTTCGATCACGGCCAGCACGGAAAGGGAACCGCCGATCGCCATCGACCCCGTGTCGCCCATGAACGCCCTTGCCGGATAAATGTTGTAAAGGAAAAGTCCGAGCAGGCAGCCGATCATGACGAGCGAAAAGGTCTGCACTTCAGGTTTGTCCGAAATCATGAAAAAGAAAAAATACGTCGGAACGGACACGTTGATGAGCAGGCCGTCCAGCCCGTCCGTAAAATTGATGGCATTCGCGGAGCCGACCACAAACAGCAGGAGGACCGCCACATACACGAATACCGGCAGGTGCAGCTCGTACCCTTGAAATAACGCGATGTCGCTCGTGAGGCCGAAGAAGCGGAGAAGCAGGTACAGGATCGCCCCGGTAAAAAGAAATTGAAGCACCAGCTTCGTGCGGCCGGAGATGCCGGAAGGGTCTTGCCAGAAGGCTTTTTTGAAATCGTCCAGGAATCCGACCGAGCTGAACAGCAAAAACGTCGCGCACAGCAGCAGCATCAGCGGCACGGGGTGGAACTGCAGCGAAGTCGCTACCCCGATGAGCAGGATGAGCCCCGCCATCAGCGGCGTGCCCCGTTTGGCCTGATGATCCGCCGGAAGCTCGGCGCGAATCGGCTGCGTCAGCCGCAGTCTGCGCAGCGTCCAGATCAACAGCGGCGTCAGCGCCGCCACCAGCAGGAAGGACAGGCCGGAAACAGCCATAATTCCGTACATAAGATAAACTCCCTTATTTGAAAAATATGGTATCCCTATCATATAAATAATTCGGGCAAGCAGACAAACATTCCTATTATCGAGGCACTGATCCGTTTTCAGGTCATTTTCCGTGTTCCGCGACGGGATATTCGCCTACGGACGGATAATCCCTGCATTGCGGTGCCGGCGTCGAAAATCGATTCCTGAGCCATGTTTGTTTTTAGTCCAAAAAACCCCGATTTACATCTTGCCCGATTTAAGCTAAGTTGAACGTAAATAAGTCATCTGATGTCGAAATACGCGATACGCGAAGTTCCCATATGGATGGGGGAGGTGCACAAAGGTGAATATTTTGATTATCGAAGACGATGCCAGCATCCAGATGCTGCTGAAGCTCAGCCTGGAGGTGGAGGGGTACCGGCCGTCCGTTGCCGGCAGCGTCGCCGAAGGCTTGGACATTCTTGCGGAAGGACAAACGGATCTTGTTTTGCTCGATTTGATGCTGCCGGACCGTTCGGGTTTTGAATTGCTCCAGCAGCTGCAGCGTCAATACCGGAACATTCCCGTCATCGTGCTGACGGCCAAAAACGAAATGAACGATAAAATTCTCGGGTTCCAGCTCGGGGCGGACGATTATTTGACGAAACCGTTCGAAACCCGGGAGCTGGTGGAGCGGATCAAAGCCGTCATGCGCCGGATGCGGGCCTCGCAGCCCCCGTCCGAGACGGTCGCGATCGGCTGCATCGAAATCGACCGGAGGGAGCGGTCCTGCCGGATCGCGGGCAAGCCGCTGAAAACGACGAGCAAGGAGTTCGACTTCCTGTGGCTGCTGTGCACGAATCCGAAAAAGGTTTTTACGCGGGAGGAATTGCTTGACCAGGTTTGGGGTTACGAATATTACGGCCATACCCGTTCCGTCGACATGATGGTGAACCGCCTCAGGGAAAAAATGAAGCCGCATGACCATCTGGTGGCAACCGTCCACGGTACAGGCTACAAGCTGGAGGTATAGGGATGGGGCTGCGCAATAAAATGTTTCTGCAACACGCCGTCACGATCGTAATGCTGCTGGCGGCGATGTATTTCGTCGTCAATTACACGCTGAACAAAAGCATGATCGAACGCGATACGCAAACCTTGAGCCAGTATTTTGCCCTGCACCGCATCGAGGCGCTTAAAATCGTCAACGACAAAAAAATAAGGATGGACCAGCTGTTTTCCGGCACCTACGCGCCGTTTATCGCTTCCCACCTGGCCGCCAACAGCAATTTTCAGGTGCAGCTGTTTGCGCCGGACGAAACGATCGTCGGGAGCAGCAGCGACAAGGACAACCTGCTTAAACGGGGCGACATCGCGGCGGCGCTTCAGGGGCAAAACGCGACGGTCATCACGGAAAAGGAAGGCATGCGGACGCTCATTTATTCCGCTCCGTTTTGGTATGAGGGAAAAATCGTGGGCGGTTTCCGTTATTTGCTCGATTTAAGCCCGAACGCGGAGACGCTCCGGCAGATGCGCATCTGGTTTATCGGCGCAGCCGCCGGATGCCTGGCGCTGTCTTTGCTTGCAAGCTATTCCTTCGCTTCGTTTTTGATGAAACCTCTGTATGCGCTGCAGCGGGCGTTAAGGCGTGTTTCGGTCGGAGATTTCAGCAGCAAAATCGAAGCGAAAACCCGCGACGAGGTCGGCGATTTGGCTAACAGCTTTAATGAGATGTCGCATGCGCTTCAGCATCACATCGAGCTGCTGCATTACGAGCAGGGGAAGCAGAAGGCGTTTTACGACAACATTACGCATGAATTCAAAACGCCGCTGACTTCGGTGATCGGGTTCTCCGAGCTGATCTCCAAAATGCAGCGGATGGAGGATATTCAGGAATGCAACCAGTACATCCGCAAAGAAAGCACGAAGCTGCTGAACATGGTGGAGGAGCTCCTGCAAACGTCGCTGAAGGGCGACGAGGCTTGGCGTATCCGGCCGGAGAAAGCGGACCTCGGTGCCTTGATCGCGGACAGTCTCCGCATATTGAAGCCGACGCTGGAAAAATCGATGATTTCGACGACGGTGAAGGGTTCGCATTTCGAGGTGTTCCTGGACCCGAAACGGACGCAGCAGGTGCTGTTCAACCTGATCGACAACGCCATCCGGCACAGCGAATGCAAACATCTGCACATCGAGCTGAAAGAGCAGGGAGGCCGCGGGTACGTCAGCATCATCGATAACGGCAAAGGGATATCCGAGCAGGATCAAGCCGCCTTGTTCCTTCCGCCGCAGGAAAAACCGGGCCGCGTCATTTCCAGGGATTCGCACGGCCTCGGTTTGCCGCTGTGCAAACAGCTGATGGAGCTCCAGGGCGGGGAATTGACGCTGAAAAGCCGCCCGGGCAAGGGGACGGAAGTGCAGCTTGGTTTCAGCAAAGAGATGCCCGGCATCGGGTTGTTACAAAACTGATACAAAGTTTCAATTTTTTTAAGAAAAAAGGAGGTTAAAGTGAATGCCAGAGGGAAAGAAAGGGCTTTCATGGTTTCGCCTCATTCTCGTCCAGGCCGTTATCGGCTGCGTTCTGATCGGCATTTGCTCCTATACCTTCCGGATTCCGCTCGATGTAGTCCGGACGATTCCGCCCCAGCAGGACCAGTCGGACCGGTTTGCAGGCATCCCGATGCGGATCGACCTGAACTATCCGGGTCTCGGCCAAGTCGTTCTGGACGATCCGAAGGAGCTGCTTGCCCTGAAGTCGGCGTTTTCGGCTTTGCTGACGGCCGGCCGCGAGGAACGCTCCGTCAAAAATGCGCGCCTGCTGCTCAGCGGCAGCATCGCGTATTTGGATCAGGAGGATGTCCCGTTTCAGGTGCAGACGAGTGCGTTCCGATTCGGGGACGTATCCGTCAATTCGTTAAATGTAAGCGCAAACATCCGCAAGCTGCAAAGCACGCTGATCGACAAGGTGTTTACGTCGTCATTGATCGGCGCGGCGGTCGAAAATTCAGGGAACGAAGTGTACGCGCTGAAAAGCGGCGTCATGACGCCGCTGTCCAAGGCGGAGCGCTCGGCGCTAACGGTGCAAATCCGCACTGCGGCCCGGGTGATCGACTTCAGCCGTTTCGAGGAGCTGTCGAGGCAGCCGGACCGGCATTTTGTCGTCTCGCTGCAGGCTTCCGAACAGGGGAAAAAGCATTGGCTGCACATCGACCGGTTTAACGGCGCTTACATGGTGGTATACGATTTGCTGGACGAGACGAACCAAAGAGCCTATTTCAAACTAAACGTTGCCTCAGGAACATAAGTGAAGGGATGGTTTGAAGCATGGCTTCCAGAAGGAAAAGCAACAGCTCGCTTATCATCGTGATGTTGGCGATCGTCGTTTTGGTCGGGGGATTTTTCTTATACAAAGCAGGGGTGTTCGGCGGCAAAAGCAAAGAGAAAATTACCGTATACTCCATCTTCCAGGAGGAAGAAGCGCGAAAGATTCTGGATAAGTTCAAGGAAGAAACGGGCATCGATTACGACATTTTGCGCCTGCCAAGCGGCGAGGCCGTCTCCCGCGTGCAGAACGAAATGCTGAATCCGCAGGCGGACTTCCTGATGGGCGGACCTGCCGATTCGCATGAGGTGCTGAGAAAAGCCGGAGCGCTGGAGGCTTACGTTTCGCCGAACGCTTCCGACGTGCCGGACAACATGAAGGACAAAGACGGCTACTGGACCGGATTTTATCTGAATCCCGTCGCGATCGGCATCAACGAGGAACGCTGGAAAGAGAAATACGGCAGCGATCCGTATCCGGAAACGTTCAAAGATTTGCTTGATCCGAAATTCAAAGGCGAAATTGGCATGTCCGACCCTGCCACTTCCGGCACGGCGTACACGGCGGTCGCATCGCTGGCCCAGGTATGGGGAGAAGACGAAATGCTGAACTACATGAAGGAGCTTCTGCCGAACCTGAAGGAAAGACCCAAATCCGGGATCGAGCCGATCCAAAAAGCCGCCAAAGGAGAGTACACCATCGGCATCACCTTCCTTGGCGACCAGCTGAAAATCAAAAACCAGGGCAATCCGATCCACAGCATCGTGCCGGAAGCAGCCGGATACGAGGTAGGCGGCCTGTCGATCGTGAAGGGTGGACCGAATACGAAAGCCGCGAAAAAGCTGATGGACTTCATGCTCACGAACGAGCCGGGCGAGCTGTACACCAAGTCGGCCTACGCCGTATCCGTGAAACCTTCCGTGCCTATTCCGCAGGGCGGCATCGACATCAGAACGACCAAGTACAATACGGCATACGATCTTTGGAAAGCGGCCGAGCAGCGCAAAGATCTGCAGAGTGCCTTAAAAAGCTTGAGTTAATCGGACAGCCGCCGGGGGCATGCGGCACCCACACGGGTGATGCGCTGCCCCTTCATGGATAGACAGAAGAAAGGTGGGAGCCCTACCCCATGAAAGAGAAAAAAGGCACCCGGGAGTCGCTGAGCCGGCTTCTGAAAGATCCGTCCTCCCTGGTTTTGGTGTTGACCAGCTTTATCGTGTTGATTCTGTTCGTCATTTATCCGCTGATCGTCGTGGTGTTCACCTCGGGTTTTGACAATTGGGGCACGTTTTTCAGCAAACCCCGCTACGGCCGGGCGCTGCTCAATACCGTCGTCAGCTCCTCGTTGTCCGCGGTGACCGCGACGGTCATCGGTTTCGTGTACGCTTATGCGATCCATTACAGCAACATCGCGGGCAAAAAGTTTTTCCGCATCATCGCGTTTATCCCGCTGCTGGCCCCGTCGGTCATGAGCGGCCTGGCGTTTCTGCTGCTGTTCGGCCGCGGCGGCATGATATCGCAGTGGATGAATTCGGTATTTCATATCGAGCTTGATTTGTACGGCCTGCCGGGGCTGTGGATCGTGCAGACGATCTCCTACTTCCCGCTGGCTTACATGACGATCACGGGCGTGCTGCGCTCCATCTCGCCGAATCTCGAAATCGCCGCCCAGAACCTGGGCGCCAGAGGGTTCCGGCTGTTCCGGACGATTACGTTCAAGCTGGCGCTGCCGGGCGTCATCAACGCATTTTTGCTGGTGGCGATCAACTGTTTTGCCGACTTCGGGAATCCGAAGCTGATCGGCGGCAACTATTCGCTGCTTGCGGTCGAGATTTACGGGGAAATCATCAACAATGAGCCGGGCCTGGCTTCGGTGATGGGGATCATTCTCGTCATTCCGGCGTTGCTCGTGTTTTGGCTGCAAAACAAAGTGCTGTCCAAGGGTTCCTATTCGACGGTGACGGGCAAGCCGGTTTCCGGGCTGAAGCAGATCACGACCTCCCGGAGCACCGACGTGCTGCTGTTTATTTTTAACGCTTTGATTTCGGTTTTCATCATTTCGATGTTCGCCATTACGGTGTTGTTTGCCTTCACGAAAAACTTCGGGCGCGACAACACGTTTACGCTGGATCATTTGATGAAGGTCGTGTTCAGTTCCTCCAGCCCGGCGGTCATGAACAGCTTGGTGTTATCGCTGGTGAGCGCGATCTTGGCGGTGGCGTTTGCGCTGGTCCTGGCGTATATCGTCGTCCGCAAGCCGTTTCCCGGCAAAAAGCTGCTCGATTTCAGCGCGGTGCTGCCGATTGCGCTGCCGGGCACGTTTGTCGGCCTGGCCCTCATCGTGACCTTCAGCAAAGGCCCGGTCGTGCTGCAGGGCTCTGCCGTGCTGATCGTCATGGCGATGCTGCTGAAGCAAATGCCCGTCGGCTACCGCGGGTTGACCGCTTCCTTCAAGCAGGTGGACAAATCGATCGAGGAGGCGGCAACCAACCTCGGGGCGAACAGCCGCAAGACGCTGACCACGATCGTGTTCCCGATGCTGCAAAAAACGATCGTCGCCAATTTCGTGTACGCCTTCATGAAAAACATGAACACGCTCAGCACGATCATTTTCCTGATTACCCCCAAATGGGTGGTTGCGGCCGTGTCGATCTTCAATTACGCGGAGACGGGAACCTACTATTGGGCGGCAGCCGTTGCCGTCGGCCTCATGGGCGCCACGCTCGGCACGCTGGGCATCATCAAGCTCATTTTCCGCTCGAAGGTGAAAATATTCGATTTCTAAGCTGCATGAGCCCCGCGGCAAAACTGGAAAAACAGGGAGTGGACAAAAGTGGAATCACAGGTACTGCTGGATTTGAAAGACGTCAACAAGGTATTCGGGCAAAATCACGTCCTTAAACATATCAATCTGCAAATCGAACGCGGCAAATTCATTACCTTTCTCGGCCCGAGCGGCTGCGGCAAAACGACGCTGCTGCGTTCGATCGCCGGGTTTTACACCGTCGATCAGGGAGAAATATGGATCGACGGCAAAATGGTGAACGACCTGCCGCCATACAAAAGGGGAACGCCGATGGTGTTCCAGGAATACGCCTTGTTCCCGCATATGACGGTTTTCGACAACGTGGCGTATGGGCTGGACATGCAGAAACGCCCGGAGGCGGAGGTGCAGCAGCGGGTGCAGGCGGCTTTGGCCCAGGTGAAGCTGACGGGTCTGGAGCACCGTTATCCGCATGAAATGTCGGGCGGCCAGCAGCAGCGCGTGGCGATGGCGCGGGCGCTGGTCATGAATTCGCCGATCATCCTGCTCGACGAGCCGCTGAGCAATCTCGATGCCAAGCTGCGCGAGGAGGTTCGCGTGGAACTGCGCAACATCCAGCAGGAGCTAGGCCTGACCGTCATTTACGTGACGCATGACCAGCTGGAGGCGTTGTCGATGTCCGATTATATCGTCGTGTTCAACAAGGGAAAAATCGATCAATACGGCACGCCGCATGAAATCTACTACAAGCCGCGCACCCGGTACGTCGCGGATTTTATCGGCACGACGAACTTCATCGAGGCGGCCGTCGAACGCCAGGAAGGGGATCAAGCTGCCGTGGCTTACGGCCAAGGGCGCCGGGCAGTCCTGAAAACGGACGAATCGTGGGCCGCGAATCAACGCGTGATCCTGAGCATCCGGCCGGAATCTTTGCGGCTGAACCCGCCGGAAGAGTATGCGTTCCGCATGAAGGGCAAGGTGAAATCGTCCATGTTCCTCGGCGAAAAGGAGCGGTATTTCATTTTGGATGACGAAGGAAAAGAGTGGATCGTCGATGCCTACGACGTCGGGCAAACGACTTACGACGGCGAAGTGGCGTTCGGGGCGGCGGCCGACAAAATTCATATCATTCCTGACGATGGGGATCAAGCTTAGCTTGAACTCCATGTAGAGTTCGATTCATTTCGAGTTTGTTATGGATAAAAAAGGAAAACAATGTTGTTTTCCTTTTTGGCGTTTCCAGTTGTTTCAGGAGCTAAGGGCATGAGGGGGAGTTGTAGGGATGAAAAAAGGGAGTATGTTTTTGGTTCTGGCCGCCATTCTTGTTTTGGCAGCGGGATGGATGTATAAGGGCTACCCGGGGAAAACCGCGAAGCCGCCCCTGAAGGTATACGTCATTTTCCAGGAGGACGAAGGCCGTATGCTGCTCGAAAAATTCAAAAAAGAAACCGGCCAGGCTTACGAGGTGATCCGGATGTCCAGCGGGGAAGCCAGCTATCATCTGCTGACGATGAACAAAACCGGGATCGACGTGGTGCTTGGGGGACCGGCGGATTTGCATGAGCAGTTGAAAAGCAGCGGCAAACTGCTGCGGTATTCGCCCCGGATGAGCGACAAAATTCCGGCCGCCTACAAAGACAAGGAGGGATATTGGACCGGCATGTACATGGGGGCGCTGGCCATCGGCGTCAGTGAGCAGGCGTGGAAGGCGGATCCGAAGCTTGCGCGGCTTCCTTACCCCGAGCGTTATGAGGATTTGCTTCGCCCGGAGCTGAAGGGGAAAATCGAAATCCCCGATCCGGAGACGTCCGGCACCGGCTATACGCTTCTCGCTTCGCTGGCGCAGCAGCTGGGGACGGACGAGGCGCTGAAGCTGATGCATGCCCTAAAATCGCAAAGCTCCACGACCACCTTTTCGGGCATCTCTTCGGCGCAGCGTTTGGCGGTCGGGGACGTTGCGGCCGGCGTCAGCTTTTTGGGCGACCAGCTGCGCTTCGTCAGCTCCGGTTACGCGATCCGTACCGCCATTCCGCCCCAGGCGGGATGGGAGGTCGGGGCGGTATCGATCCTGAAAAACGGGGACAACAAAGCCGCGGCGAAAAAGCTGGCCGATTTCGTGCTTTCCAAAAGCGCGCAAACGGCATACATGAACGCGGCGTACTCCCTGCCGGTCATCCCCGGCATCCAGCCCAATCCGCTGCTGGCCGGCGTCAAATCCGAGGAGCTGCTCACCAGCTACCGGTTCGACGTGGCGGCAACGGCCCGGTCCGAGCTGCTGGCGCGGTGGAAGGAAGCAGGGCAAGGGAGCCCGTAGCTTGGAGTCTGGGGAGGTTTTGAAGGTCATGGGCGCGGTGCCCCTGACGTTTCGTAAGCCGCGCCGCGACCCGGGCTAAAGTCTCGGGCATTCCGGCTGGTCCACGGAAAAGATACGACCCTTTGCCTATAAAATCCGCCGCTACGAAATGGGACTATGGCTCGCCGAAAATAGGGACGGGTTCCCTTCTGCAATCGGGCATCGCGGCTTATGATAAAAGGGGGGATTTCCGCCCCGCCTTTCGCGGAAGCATCATTCTCCCGCGGATGGAATAAATATCGTTTTAGCCATTATGAAATGCAGGAGGTGCAGCTTATGTCGCTGCTTCGCAAGCTTACGACGATCGTGTGCGCCGTGTTGATTGCCGGCGCGTCGCTGTTTGGCGCAAATCCCGGCCAGGCATCCGCCGCTTCGGACCCGTTCCCGGCGTATCACAAGGTGTTCAAGAAGGGACCGAAGATCCCGAATCTCGATACGAATTACGTGCCGCAAGGGTTGACCTATTATCCGGCCAAAAACTGGATTCTGATCTCGTATTATTACCATAAGAAAAACAGCAGTGCCGTAAAAGACAGCCTGATCGCCGTCGTGGACGCCAAAACCGGAAAATTCGTCAAAAACGTGTATCTCGCCGACGAGAAAAAGTCGGGAGGCATTTACCACAGCGGCCACGTCGGAGGCATGGGCGTATCCAAAACGTATCTGTGGATCGCTTCCTCCGCGAAGTCTTCGGATACGAAATACAACATGCTCCGCTACAAGCTGAGCGATCTCGCCGCTGCCAAAAACAACAGCCATCTGAAACTGAACAAAGGCTTTAAGCTCAAGGCATCCTCCTACGCGACCGTTGCGGACGGAGACTTGTACGTCGGCAAATTCGACGAGAAAAACAGCTCCTCCCTGTACCGGTACAACCTGAACGGTTCGGAGAATCCGTCGTCGAGTCCGATCGCGACCTATAAAACGCCGGCCAAGGTGCAGGGCGTTGCCGTTACCGGCAGCCATTTGATTTTTTCGACCTCGTACGGCCGGAACAATCCGGGATACCTTCGCATTTACACGAAGGCGGCTTCCCCCAAGCTGAAGAAAACGATGAAAATCCCGAACATGTCCGAGGATCTGGCGATCATCAAGGGCAATCTGTACATCAACTTCGAGTCGGGAGCCAAATATTACAGCGATTCGAGTTACATCAAAAAGACGTTGTCCTATGCCAAGCTGAGCTCGGTCATTTAAGGCGATATAACCAAAAACGAACCGCAACAAAATAAAAAGACTCCGGTCGGAGTCTCTGGGTGCCGGGAAGGTCTGCAGGACTTTCCCGGCCTTTTATGTTTTATTTCGCCTTTACGAGGCTTTCGTCGGCTTCCTCGGTTTCCGGGGCCTCGCCCTGCCACAGCAGCTGCATCTCGGAACAGGTCGCAAGAAGCTCGGTCAAGGTGCCTTCCGCTTCGATGCGTCCGTCCTTCATGACGATGATGTGATCGGCTTCGGCCAGCGCCGCTTTGCGGTGGGAGACGGCGATGCAAGTCGCGTCTTGTTCCTCGAAGAGCCGCCCCCACAGTTGTTTTTCGGTTTCGACGTCCAGCGCGCTCGACAGGTCGTCGAAGATGAGCAGGTCGGAGTCCGTCATCATCATCCGCGCGGTGGCCGCCCGTTGGATCTGGCCGCCGGAGAGCATAACGCCGCGCGGACCGACGAACGTATCGAGCCCTTTTTCCAGGTCGCCGATATCCTTTTCCATCACCGCCAGCCGTACCGCCCGCGCGAGGCGATCCTCGCCGCCCGGGCTGCCCTGGATGATGTTCTCGCGAAGCGTGTCGCTGAACAGCCGCGGCACCTGAGGCGTATAAGCCGCCCTCGGCGGGATGAGGAACTTCGCCGGGTCGATTGTCTTGCCGTTCCAAAGCACGGAGCCTTCCGATGCGGGCAGCAGGCCGAGCAACGCGCGCACGAGCGTGGATTTGCCCGAACCGATGCGGCCGGTAACGACCACGAATTTTCCGCGTTCCAGCGAGAAGCTGATGCCGCGGATGCCGTTTTCCGAACCCGGGTACGTGTAGGATAGCCCTTTGACTTCCAGCGTTTGCAGCCGTTCTTGCGGATCTTTGCGTATCGCCGGCAGCTCGGGCGGTTCCTCGTAAAGATAGGTTTCGCTGAATTCCATGATCCGCTCCTGTTCGCCCGGACGGAACAACACGCTCATCCGATCGAGCGACACTTTTAACCGTTTATGCTGGAATACCATGAACCCGAACAGCGAGATGCTGAATGCAATATTCGTCAAATAGGAGGTAAAAAGGGCAAAGTCGCCGACGGTAAACCGTCCGGCCTTCATCGCCGATGCGCACATCAGCAGAATGATGCCGGTGCAAATGCTGAGCACGTGCTGGTTCAGCGAGCGCATCCATTCCTTGAACAAATTATCCTTCAGCGCCGCCTGCCGGCGGGATTCGTTCAGCTGGACGAAGCGACGGTGAACGTGTTCTTCCGCCTGCCCCAGCTTCAGCGCCTGCACCGCCCCGAAGGATTCCGCAATAAAACTGGTAATGCGCCCGGTGGCTTCCCGGTTCATTTGGCCGTAACGTCTCGCCCGGTTGCCCGACAGGTTGTTCAGCAGCGTCACTGCAAGCAGGGGAAGGAGGGCGACGAGCGTAATCTGCCAGTTGATCCGGGCCATGATGACCAGGGAGATGACCGCAAAAGCCAGCCTGCCCCAAAAATCGACCCAGGATTCGACGTATTCGACCACTTCGTCGACGTCCTCCCGGAACCGGCTGACCGCTTCTCCCGGAGATGCCGGGAGGTTGCGCCCGGGCCAGCGCATAATGCCTTTCAGCATATTGGTGCGCAAAATCGCCTGGACGTCGTAAATGTAAGTCACCCATTTCCAGAACGCCCAGAAAAAGACGCCTACCCGCGAGACTCGCACGAGCGCGATGAAAATGAGCGGGACGGCAAGCCACAGATAGTTATGGGACTGGCTGGTCGCCCGGTCGAAAAACCACTGCATGCCGAGGCCGATCAACAACGGGATGGAGTGAAACAGCCCCCAAAGCAGCCCGTTGACGATAAAAAGCGAAATATTATAGGTAAACAAACGTTGGATAAAACGGGTTACGGTCATGCCAAATCCTCCTCCCTGCCCGTAATCAGGAGCTGGGCGTAATGCGAAGCGGGATCCTTGGCGAGTGTTTCCCTCTCGCCGAATTCAAGGATGCGCCCATCCCCCAGCACCATAATGTGATCCACCTGTTCCAGCGTGGAGAGCCGATGCGCGATCACGATGCCCGTGCAGTTCTTCATGAGCTGGTCCACCGCGGTTTGCAGCATCGCTTCGGTTGCCGCGTCGAGGCGCGAGGACGGTTCATCCAGAATGACGAGGCTCGGCTGGGTCAGGAATACCCGCGTCAGCGCGAACAGCTGCGCTTCTCCGGCCGACAGGGATGAACCTCCCGCCTTCAGATGGGTGTCGAGGCCTTCCGGCTGCGAATCGATCCACTGCTTAAGCCCGAGGCGTTCCGTCGTTTCGAGGATGTAGCCGTCGGAGATGCTGCCGTCAAACAGCGTCAGGTTGTCGCGCAGCGTGCCGTCGAAGAGCTGGACGTCCTGCGTCACCATCCCGACTCGGCGGTACAGCGCCGATAGGCTCAAGTCCCGGATGTCTACGCCTCCGACCCGGATCGTGCCGCTGCCGATGTTGTACAGTCGAAGCAGGACGCGGCTCAGGCTGGACTTGCCGCTGCCGGTGCGGCCGATGATCCCTAAGCGTTCGCCGGGGCGCACCGCAAACGTAATGTCATGCAGCACCGGCTTATCCGGGCTGTAGCTGAAATGGACATGCTCGAATTCGAGGCCGAGCGCGCCTTCCGGCAGCGCGGTCTTGCCGCCCTCCACGATTTCGCTGCGGCTTTCCAGCAGCTCCTGAGAGCGCATCATGCCCGACTTGGCCTTCTGGAACTCCTGCACCTGATCGCCGAGCTGCTCGATCGGATCGTTCAGCATTTGCGTGTATTGGTAAATCAGGAACAGCGTGCCGAGGGAGATGTTTCCGATCAAATAATAATGCACGCCCAGCAGCAGGACCACCGTCACGGCGAGGGCAAACAGCACCACCGTCGTGTTCCAGGGAACGACGCGCAGCATCCACGCTTTGCGGCCCTTCAGAAAAACATTGCGCATCGCGCGGTAAAACCGGTTCATGACGTACGGCACGTTCCCGTTGGCCTGCACGTCTTCGATCCCCGCGATCCGCTCCTCGATAAAGCCGAACAGCGCCGCGCTTGCCCCGCGTTCGTCCTTGGACGATTTGACGCCCATGTCGCGGACGAATACCATGGCCCCGATGGAGGCGAGCGTGAAGAGGGTCATAACCGCCGCAATCGGCCAATTGATCGTAAACATAAAGCCGAGAATGCCGGCGAGCAGCACGAAGCTGCCGATGACCTTGATGATAAACATGGAAAAAAAGTTCGACATATGGGTGACGTCCCCGTCGATGCGCTCGATCATTTCCCCGGGCGTTTTCAAATTGTGAAACCGCATATCGAGCCGGAGGCAATGCTTCAGCAAATCGCCGCGCAGCAGGTTGGTGGAGCGCCAGGAGACGTCGTTGCCCAGGTAGCTGACGGCCACTGTCAGCACCTGGTTCAAGGCGGCGAGCACGAGATAAATGCCGGCCAGCGTAAGCAGGCTCGACACGATGCCGTTGTCGGCGGCCGTATCGATAAAACGCTGCACGATCTGCGGATTGACGAGCTGCACGCCGGTCGAAGCCAGCAGAAGCAGCAGCAGGATCGCAAGGCGCCCCGCAACCGGGCGAAGGTACCGGAGCAGCCATGTCATGGATTGCCGTTTAGGTTGCATGTTTAAAAACCCCCAATTCCCTAAACAAAACCGTTATGCACTGCATGTGATGGTCGCCTGGAACGTTACGGCCCAGACGCAAATAATACCCATCATACAATAATTTGGAAACGATTCAAGATAAAGTTTGACTAAAATAAAATCTTTCCCGGCACACCCCCTCCAAGAAAAAACGAGACATCCGGTTTATGTACGGTTCTTGCCCAGTTCATATTGAGTTCATGAAACGGGGTTATACTGAATACCGTTCGCAAGGCAGGCAAAATGATCATGCCGAAAGCGCAGAGGAAAACGACGTGATGTTACGATCGTCGGGAACGCCGATGTTTACGAGATCGGAGCGAAATCGGTAAAATGACTTAGACATGGGTGTGAACGCATAAATTTTGGACGTTCATGTTTCAAGTAGAAAGGAGCGGAGGCTGCAATGGCCCATATCCTAGTTGTCGATGACGACCCCCATATCCGGGAGCTGGTCAGTCATCTGCTGAAAAATGAAGGGTTTACGGTAACGGAGGCCTCCAACGGTCTGGAGGCGCTCAGCGCGATGGAATCGGCCAAGGCCGATCTCGTCATTCTCGACATCATGATGCCGGGCATGGACGGCTGGGAGCTGTGCCGGGAGCTGAGCAGGGATTACGACATTCCGCTGCTCATGCTTACGGCCAAAGGGGAAACGTCGCAAAAAGTGAAAGGATTTGAGCTTGGGACCGACGATTATCTGGTCAAACCGTTTGATCCGCTGGAGCTCATCGTCCGGGTCAAAGCCCTGCTGAAGCGGTACCGGATATCGGCATCCCAGGAAATCCAGTTCGGCGATTTGCGCCTGAACCGCAAAACGTACGAATGTTATGTCGGGGCCGATCCGCTGACTCTGCCGCTGAAGGAATTCGAGCTGTTGTTCCTGCTGGGCAGCTATCCGGGCAAAACGTTTTCCCGCGACCAGATCATCGAACAGATTTGGGGATACGACTATGAAGGCGACGAACGAACCGTCGACGTGCATATCAAACGTCTGCGGGAACGGTTCGCGGATCAGCAGGACCAATTTTGCATCCGCACGATTCGCGGGCTCGGATATCGGCTGGAGGTGCTCTCATGAGCAACCGGGAGGGCAGGCAGCGGCGCGAGCTTCTGGAGCGGGACCGCGAGCAGAACAAGGCTTGGCGGCGGATGAAGCGGCAGGAAATCGCGGCGGCACGGTTCGAAAAAACGGAAAAGAAACGGAAAGCTCGTCAGGAGCGGTGGTGGCGGATGGACGGTAAAAAGGACGACCCTGCTTTCAGCTTTTGGCTGCGCGTCAGAATCGTATTGTTTATGCTGCTCGTTTTGTGCTCGCTTGCCATATGCTGGATTGGAGCATACTATATTACCCATTCCTTAAGATGGAACATGCGGCCGCTCGTCGGGCAGCTCGTGAACTCGGTGCTCGGATTTGTTATTTTCGGCGTAATCATTTCGTTTGTTTCCAGGTTCGGAAAGGGGAGGCAGAGGGAGTATTGGCAGATGATCATCGATGCGCTGAAGCGGATATCGAAAGGGGATTTTAAAGTCAGCCTGCCTGTGCACGGCAGGGATGACGACCCTTGGAGGGAAGTCGTCCAGAGCATTAACAACATGGCCTCCGATCTGAACAAAATGGAGCATATGCGCCAGGAATTCATTTCGAACGTGTCCCATGAGATCCAGTCCCCGCTCACTTCGATCACCGGCTTTGCGCGGGTTCTTCGGGAAGAGCAATTAACCCCGGATCAGCGGAACCATTATTTGAACATCATCGAACAGGAAAGCGTGCGATTGTCGCGTTTGTCCGAAAACATGCTTAAGCTTGCGTCGCTCGATTCGGAGAAACACCCGTTCCATGCGGCTCCCTTAAGGCTGGACAAACAGCTCCAGACGCTCATTCTCGCCTGCGAACCCCAGTGGCAGGGCAAAAACCTGGAGATGTCGGTCGATCTGAAACCCGTGACCATCGAAGCCGACGATGATCTGCTGAGCCAGGTGTGGGTGAATTTGCTGCATAACGCCATCAAATTCACGCCCGAGGGAGGTTCGATCCATGTCACGCTGGAAACGGACGGGCGCGAGGCCGTCGTTTCCGTCGAGGATACGGGGATCGGCATTTCGGCCGAGGACCAGGCGCATATTTTTGAAAGGTTTTTCAAAGCGGACAAATCAAGAACCCGCTCCGGCGGAGGCAGCGGGCTGGGCCTGTCCATTATCCAGAAAATCGTGCAGATGCATGGCGGAAGCGTTTCGGTGGCCAGTACGCTTGGCGAAGGCACGCGCATGACCGTGAGGCTTCCGGTGGCCGCGGCCCGTGCCGGTCAAAAGCAAGCGCCTGCACAGGATGTCCCCGATCGGGGTGCTTTTTCGTAGGGATTCTTAATGAAAAAACGGCCGGTGTAGATGATTCTACAACAGCCGTGTTGTTGGCGGTTATGGCAGATGAATCGATTTAATATGGTCGCAGTGAAGGAAAACGGTTTTTCCTCCGGCCTCGATCAGTTCGATGATCCGGTTATCCACCTTTTTCAGCAGTCCTGCCTTTAACGGAGATTCTCCCAGATCAAAGATGACGAGCTCGTTTTGAAATTTCTCCAGTTGCTGCTCTAATGTACGGGAGAGAGGGACGGCCGGCTGCTGCAGATGGAAAGGATGCTGGCTGAGATAGAATGGGGTCATGTTGGGCGGAAGCGGGCAGATATATTTGACATGATGGAGCGAAACATAAATCGAGTGGTACAGCGGCGAATAAAAAATAAAGTAATCGTTCATGATGCTTGTCACATAACCGTAAACGGGATGAGGGCCTCCCAGGCCGATTTCCGTAAAAATGCCCCTGGAATTCATCAGCATTTTCCGATAGGAAATGTGCACATGGTCCACGAGCGGTTCCCGGTCGGCCGGCGAGAAATCCTCGCCGTCATCGGCAAGTTTCAAATGCTGCAAATGGTGCACCGGCGCGTACACATACCGGGAGTCGGAGAACACGACGACAATGTCGCTGCCAAGATCGATGAGCTCTCCGGTGATGGGGATTTTGCAGCCGGATAGTTTGAGTTCGATTTTTTTGCCGAGGAGAGAACGGATCGACTCCATAATCTACCTCCTTTCACATTACGATCAGGGGGAAGCTGCATCCTATGGACAAGCCGTGTCGAAGCGGATTCGAAGATCATGAACGATACGGCTTGCATATACTCCTTTTAACGGTCTGCTAAACGGTAAGCCGTGTAAATAAGGACAGCTCCTGCGGAGTTGTGAATCTGCGGCGCGAGGAATGTAGATTCATGAGACTCCGCAGGGAGCGTCTATATTTTTTACGGCCCGATGACTAGATTAGGATAGAAGGTTCCAAGGCGAACCGGCTGCGGTTATTTGCGTCCGCCGCTGCGTCCGCCGCTGCGTCCGCCGCTGCGTCCGCGGCTGCGTCTGCTGGAGCTGCGTCCGCCATAGCTGCGGCTGCCGTAACTCCGGCTTCCACCGCTCCGGCTGCCTCCGTAGCTGCGATTGCCGCCGCTACGGCTACCGCCGCTGCGATTGCCGCCGCTGCGGTTACCGCTGCTGCGATTACCGCCCGATTGGCTGCCTCCGGATTTGTTGTTGCTATTTTGGTTGTTGTTATTGCTGTTGTTATTGCTGTTGTTATTATTGTTATTGTTATTTTTGTTGTTCGAATTGCTGCTTACGACCGCGACCGATTTGATATGGTAGATCGGGATGCGGACGACTTCCTCTCCTTTTACGGCGAGCATGAGGTAGTTTTGGTTGGCGTCGGCGACGATCCCCTCGAGCTTTTCAGGGCCTCCGCGGTTCACCTGCACATAGCGGTAACGGAGCGCCTGCAGAAGCGAGCCGAAGCTGTAAGCCCGAATCGGACTCGTCATGGTCGTTCCCGTCATGGATTGATCTCCCGATTGGCCCGTCGAAGAGATGCTTTTGATGTGTTGGGTGTTCACGTACACGACATTGCTGTCATTTGTCCAAACAGCCATGTAGTTGTTCTGTACGCTTTGCAGAACACCTTCAACCGAATCATGCCCGCCACGGTTGATCTTCACGCTTTGGCCGACCAGGTTCATTAAATCATAACCGGCTAAAGACATTTCACATTCCCCTTCCTTGGAGTGATTAGGTAGACGAGAGAGGCGTCGATTCGTCCTTCAAGTCTATCTATGCAATATTTATATGTGTCCTCGTGTTAGAAGGGACTAGCCGAATATACTAGATTATCAAAATTGAGTGAATATCCCTCTGCCCGGTTGCTAGAATGTTGCCAAGACAAGTTTAGGCATTTTCCCGGAACACCAAGGCATCCGCCCTGACGGCATCCGCCCCTTCGGCATAATATGGTGAAAAGCCCGCATCATAGGCTATTCTTCGTGTTGGAAAGGCGGTTGCTGCATGGGTCTGCCCGTATACCGGATCGCAATCAAGGATAAGGATTTGAAACAGATGGAGAACCACATTTGGTCTGACCGTTTTTTTCCGGCGACGTTGTCGAACGGGAACGGGTCGCCTCAAGCCATCCGGATTCGGTACCGGGGCGGCCATACGCGCGAATATCCGAAAAAATCCTATGAAATCCGCACATCACGCGCAACGTATCACTTTAATGCCGAGTATGACGATCCTTCCTTGATCCGCAATGCGCTTTCATTTCATTTCTTTAATATGATCGGCGTTCCAAGTCCCTCG
Source organism: Paenibacillus sp. FSL M7-1455 (assembly GCF_038004655.1). Taxonomy (NCBI): domain Bacteria; kingdom Bacillati; phylum Bacillota; class Bacilli; order Caryophanales; family Paenibacillaceae; genus Paenibacillus; species Paenibacillus sp. FSL M7-1455. Next base: position 422,870 of record NZ_JBBORO010000001.1, read on the forward strand.
ACGCAGCACTGCGTCCTGCAATTAAACGGCGTGAACCAAGGCGTGTATTTGCGGATCGAGGCGGTGAATCAAACCTTTTTCCGCGTGCGCAAGCTTCCCGTCCGAAGCATCATTTATGCCGTCAACGACAATGCCACCTTCGATTTGAACAACGTCAGCACGAATACCCCGAAAACCTCGCTGTTTTCCGGATACAGGCTGATCAAAGGCCGCGGGGAAGACCGTCTGAGGCTGATGCGCTTCATTCGGAACATCCACGCCAAACGGGGGAAAACGCTGGAAAAATATTTGAACCAGCGTCTGTACATGGACAATTTTTTGACATGGCTGAGCGGGGCGGTGCTAACAGGCAACTACGACGGATTTCGGCATAACTATACGATTTTCGAATACAGGAAGCGGAAGGCATACGGTTTTCTGCCATGGGATTATGAGGGAACCTGGGGACGGAACTGCTACGGCAAGGAGGTCGCTTCGAATCTGGTCAGCATTAAAGGGCATAACAAGCTGACGGGAAAGGTGCTGGCCTACAGCGCCAATCGGCAGCGATACAAGGAGATTCTCGAGGAAATTCTCGCCTCCTCCTTTACCGCGCATCAATTGATGCCGGTGGTCCGGAACATGCTGCGCCAAATCGAAGACGACGTATACCGGGATCCGAAATACAAGTGGCCTCTCGGCATGTTTTTGAACGAACACAACGTCATTTACGCATACATCGAAAACCGCCGCCGGGACATCCGGCGCGAACTGCAGACGCTGTGAAGGCGGGAATCCGAAAAAAGACATCTGGAGCCGTTCGCCAAACGAACGGGCAGATGTCTTTTGTTTAAATATAATGAGCATTGATGCGTTACAAGATTTTTTGGTATAAATGGCTTAAATAACGCCAGCGGGTCACCAGGAAATAGACGACCTGAATGCCGAGAAACGTTGCGAATACGGCCAGCGTATGGGAGACGACGGAAAAGTCGACCAGGCCCTGGAGCGCGGTAAACGCCACGCTGCTGTGCACGATCGCCACGAGAAGCGGCAGGAAAAACATGAGGACAAGCTGGCGGGTGACGGTTTTGGCAAGTTCCTTGCGGCTCAGCCCCACTTTTGAAATCATCCGGTACTGCTCCTCGTCTCTCGATAAATCGGCATAAAGCCTGAAATAGATGAAGCTGGCGGCAAACGTGAAAAAGACGATTCCGACCAGCCCGCTGACGATGAGCAGCAAGCCGTTTAACTGCTTCGAATGCATCCAATCCAGTACAAGCGCAGAGAAGTTATAGGCGTATTGCCGCTCGTTTGCTGAATCCGCATCCAGGGCTTTCCTTATTTCTTCGGCAACCGTACGCGTATGATGCCACTCCGGGACGACGAACACGACAACCCGGGTCTTATATTCATCGCCCTTCGCCAGCCGCTCGTAATCCGAATCCGTAATAATCCAAACATTGCCGTAATCGGGAATGACGATATGGGGCAGCGCCTTGACGATGGGAAGTGTCATGGTATGTTCGCCTTTCGTGATCGTAAGCCGATCCGTCTGAAGGCCTTCGAGCCTGTACTTGTCATTCTGCGTCACCGACGACGGAGAGGCCATGGTTTCCCCGCTGCGCAGCGTTTCCTGGGGATAACCGAGGACAGCGGCCAGCCCGTTATAGTCGCTCAGCCGGATCAAGGTTTTCCCGTCATCGGAGTAGGCCGGAACGAACGAAGCCTTGCGGTAGGCAAAACCTCCTTTTTTCAGCGTTTGCTCGATCAAACGGATATGCTTCTGCTCAAATGAAACGTCATCACCAGGTTCCGGAAAGGAGACGTGCGTAAAAGCGTACGGGTTTTTCATCGCCGCAAGTCCCGGATCGCCGATGGCAAGGGCTGTTCCGATGCCGGTAAAAGCGATCGCCGAAATGACTGCGACCATAAAAAACATGACCGCGTTATCCTTCATCCGGTAGACGAGCTCCGATACCGTCAGCAGATTGGTCCGTTTGAACACGAAGCGGGGCCTGTTTTTCAAGGCGCGGATGACGTACACGCTGAGCTGGGTGAAAAGAAAATAGGTTCCGATAATGACCAGCACCACGCCGCCAAACAGCAGGCCGAACGAATAGATGCGGCGCAGCACGAACAGGAAGACGCAGGCATAACCCAGCCCGATCAGCAGCACCGCCAGGATGGAAAGCGGGACGGATGCCTTGGGTTCCGGTTTCGGTTTATCCTCGGATTTGATGAGGTCCGCCAGCGTGCCTTTTTTGGTCATAAGCGACGTGAAGGCCGCAACGGCCATGAACAGAACCAGATAACCGCCCGCGGTCAGCCCAATCGCTTTGGCCGGCAGATAAAACGGAAGCCCGCGTTCGATCACCAGCATGGATGCGCAGATGAGCAGGATCAGCTTGGAGAAAACGATGCCGACGAGAATGCCCGTAACGATCGCCGCGACGCCGATCAAGACGTTTTCGATAAAAAGCATGCGGTTAAGCTGTTTGCGGGACATGCCCAGCAAAAGCAGAATGCCGAACTCCCTTTTGCGGACCTTAATGAAGGAACCGACGGAATAAAGCAGGAACAGGAATGAAAACACGAAGATGACGACTTGCGAAATATGCATTCCCATCGTTGCGAGGATGCTGAGCGTGATGCTGTCGGCCATGATTTGCCCCTTGAGGTCGGGATGGAACGCCAGCATGGCGTACGTAAAAAAGATCATGACCGAAAACGCGCTGCTCAGGAAATGGGCGACATAGGTCCGTTTGTTCCGGATGACGTTGTTAAACGCGAACTGGCGGAAATTCATGCCCGTTTCCTCCCAGCAGCGACAAGACGTTGATGATCTTTTGATAGAATGCGGTCCGGTTTTCGCCGCAGTAGATTTCGTTGTACAGCTGTCCGTCTTTGATAAAAATGACGCGGCTGCAGTAGCTTGCCGCCACGGCGTCATGCGTGACCAGCAGCATCGTCACCTGATCCTCGCGGTTTCGCTGTTCTAAAATTTCCATGACTTCGCGCGCCGATTTGGAATCCAGGTTGCCCGTCGGCTCATCCGCCAGCAGCAGCTTGGGCTCATGGATCAGCGCCCGGGCGATCGCCGTTCGCTGCGCCTGTCCTCCGGAGATTTCATACGTCCGCTTGTCCAGGATCGGGGCGATGCCGAGCTTCTCCGACAGGACCGCCACCTTTTCGTTCATGTCCGCAAGGCCGGCTCCGTCCAGCGTCAGCGGCAGCACGATGTTTTCCTTGACGGTGAGCGTATTGAGCAGATTAAATGACTGGAACACAAACCCGAGCTCGCGTCTTCGAAACAGGGCCAGCTGATCCTGCGACAGCGCGTAAGGGTCTTTGCCGTCGATGCGGATTTCGCCCGTGGTCGGCTTGTCGATCGTGGAGATCATGTTGAGCAGGGTCGTTTTGCCGCTCCCGGACGGGCCCATGATCCCTACGAATTCGCCCCGCTGGATGGACAGGTCGATGTTGGAGAGCGCTTCGTACGAAACCATGCCCTTATATATTTTGCCGAGGTTGCGGACGGATAACATTTCCATGGCTTGGTGACTTCCCCTTTCGTTTTCCGGGCTTTCATCCTCAAAACCCTTCGTTCTATTCGTATCCCAGTATACGCCCCGGACAGGGGTTCCTCCTATCGACGCAGCTTTCACGCATCTTACAACGCTGTAAGAAATGCCGTTTACAACAACCCCGCGAATCGATTCCCGGATCAATCAAAAACGGATGCGGACAAGCGTGCCTTCGCCTTCAACCGATTCCAGCTCGATGCGGTGGTTCAGTTTGTCGATCACTTCCTTGACGATGTACAGCCCCATGCCCGTGGATTCCTTGAAACGCCTGCCGTTTTCCCCGGTGTAGAAGGGACGGAACACGCGGGGGAGGTCCGCTTTGGGAATGCCGACGCCGCGGTCTTGTATGTTCAAGACGACGTCCCGGCCTTCCTTGACGGCCGACAGGGTCACTTTTTTTCCGCTGCCCGCCGAATATTTAATGGCGTTGTTCAGCAGCTGGCCCAGGATGAACTGCATCCACTTGGCATCGGTCCGTACCGAAATTCCTTCTTCGATCGAGACTTCCGGATAAACGCGGCTGCGGATGAAATACCGTTTGTATTCATGGACCGCTTCGTTCGCCAGCTGTCTCAGATCGACGGCATCCACGCTGAAATCCTGCTCGAAGGTGCCCAGACGGGCCGTGTACAGTGCCATGTCCAGCCCTCTCCGCAGGCGGTCCGTTTCCTCCGAAATGCTGCCCATCCGCTCGTCCCCGCCATCCTGCGTGATCATTTCGATCACGGACAAAGGGGTTTTCATCTGGTGGATCCATTGGTTTAAAAAGGTCATGTACTGCTCGTTTTTTCGTTCCCAATGCTGAAGCATGTTTTGGTACTGCCTGTATTGGTTTTCCAAAAGCTCGCTCAGGGCAGCGGGAAGCGGCGCCGGCTCATGCTTGTGCACGGAGTCGGCGAGGGAAGCGACGGGGCGGGACAGCCGGGCGTAAAACCCGCGATGCGTGGCATAACGCAGACCGAGGTATCCCGCGAAAATAAACAGCCCCAAAAACAAGGCGTACATGGCGGTCAGCGGATGATCGTATCCGTCAAACCAAAACACCGCCATGACGGCGAGCAGCTGCGCCAACGTAAATATCATCAAGGGGAGGTGCTCCCGAATGAACAGTTTCATTTACTTCGGCTCCTCCGCGTTCAAGTTCAGTCTGTAACCGAGCCCCCGCACGGTCTCGAGCGTTTCCTCCAGGCCAAGCTCGGCTAGGCGTTTCCGCACGCGCGTGATGTTGACGCTGAGCGTGTTGTCGTCCACGAAGGCGTCGTCCCACAGCTTTTCCAAAATGACCTCGCGGCTTGCGACCCGCGGGCTGTACTCCATCAGCGTTTCGATTAATATCGTTTCCTTTTTGCTGAGCGGCACGCTCCGTTTGCCGAAATGAAGCTCCATGCGTTCCGGGTACAAAATCAGGCCGCCCAATTCGACCGTGCGCTCGTCGTTTTTCACGGCATAGTCGCCGTACGCCCGGCGAAGCTGGCTGCGGATCTTGGCCATGACGATTTCATAGTAAAAGGGTTTCGTAATAAAGTCGTCCGCGCCGTTTTCGAGCGCCATCACCTGATCCATTTTGCCGTCGCGGGCCGAGATGAAAATGATCGGGCAGGTCGACACCTGCCGGATCTGGCGGCACCAGTAATATCCGTCAAAGCTCGGGAGATTGATGTCCAGCAGCACGATGTGGGGGGAATGCCGCTGAAATTGTTCCAGAACCCGGTCGAATTCATGAATAACAATGGCCGTATCCCCGTACTTTTCAATATGGGCTTTCAGCAGGTCGGCGATTTTCGGATCGTCTTCGACGATAAGCATTTTATACATAAAGGTCTCCTTCGTTCATTCGTCTCTCGCAATGGATAGGTTGCTTTTTTGAATATTATACACGTTGTCCGCCGTTTCACGATCATGGGGAAGCGCAGGAAGGTTGCTTTTATCCATTTGGTTGCCCGTACCCGGCATATATCGGCAAAAGAGCGCATACGATTAATTTAGAATAATTATAATTTAGTATTGATTTTCATTTTCAATGAGGGTACAATAAATGACGTCGAGTTGCTTATTTAGAATTATTCTAATTTAAAAATAAATCAAGGAGGCATGATCCTTATGGCCAAACTTACGACGAATCAAGGCGCGCCCATCGGCGATAATCAAAATTCCAGAACGGCGGGGCAGAACGGACCTACACTGCTGGAGGATTATCAGCTGCTGGAGAAGCTGGCGCATTTCGACCGGGAACGCATTCCGGAACGCGTGGTGCATGCCCGGGGAGCGGGAGCCCATGGCGTTTTCAAGGTCATCAACAGCATGAAACGGTACACGAAAGCGGCATTTTTGCAAAAAGAAGGACAGGAAACGCCGGTATTCGCCCGGTTTTCCACGGTAATCCACGGTCAGCATTCCCCGGAAACGCTCCGGGACCCGCGCGGTTTCGCGGTCAAATTTTACACGGAGGAAGGCAACTATGATTTCGTCGGAAACAACCTGCCGATCTTCTTTATCCGGGACGCGATGAAATTTCCGGACATGGTGCACGCGCTGAAGCCAGACCCCCGCACGAATATTCAAGAGGAAGACCGTTATTGGGACTTCATGTCCCTGTCGCCCGAATCGACGAATATGCTGGTCCACCTCTTTACGGACGAGGGCATTCCGGCCAATTACCGCCAAATGCGAGGCTCCAGCGTCCACGCCTTCAAGTGGATCAACGAATACGGCAACACGGTGTACGTGAAGCTGCGCTGGGTTCCGAAGCAGGGCATCAAAAACTTGAGCCGGGAGGAAGCGGCGCAAATCCAGGGCAAGGACTTCAACCATGCCAGCCGCGATTTGTATGAAGCGATCGAGCGCGGCGATTACCCGGAATGGGATTTGTACGTGCAGGTGCTTGATCCGGCGGATCTGGACAGCTTCGATTTCAATCCTTTGGACGCCACGAAAGACTGGTTCGAGGAGGACATTCCTTATCAGCTGGTAGGAACGATGACGCTCAACCGGAACCCGGAAAACGTATTTGCCGAAACGGAACAGGTGGGCTTTAATCCGGGCGTGCTTGTACCGGGCATCGAACCTTCGGAGGATAAGCTGCTGCAGGGACGGCTGTTCTCCTATTCCGATACCCAGCGCTACCGCATCGGGCCGAACTATTTGCAGCTTCCGATCAACTGCCCGTTCGCGAAGGTAAGCAACAATATGCGCGACGGGGCGATGGCGTTCAAACAGCCGTCCGACCGGATCAACTACGAGCCGAACCGCTACCAGCATACGCCGAAGGAAGACCCGGCCTACAAGGACGTGCCGCAGCCGGTGCGGGGCACCGTTTCCCGCGAAAAAATCGACAAGCCGAACGATTTCGGCCAGGCCGGCCAAGTGTTCCGGAAATATTCCCCCGAGGTCCAGGAGCAGCTGATCGGCAATTTGGCCGCTGACCTGGAGCCTGTAGCGGAACAGACGAAACTGCTCGCGATCTGCAATTTCTACCGTGCGGACGCCGAGCTGGGCAAACGTCTGGCGGCGGCGCTGAACGTCGATTTGACGCCGTTTCTATCCCGCATGTCGTAAGCAGCAACAACAAGGGTTGTCCCCAGAAGCCGCAGGGCTTCGGGGCAGCCCTTTTTTTGATCCGTAAAATGTACTTTCGAGGCAAACGCAAACAAAAGAAACCGCCCTCCGGTTGAGGCCATGCTCCGGAAAGGCGGTTCGTCCGCATTCGCCCGACCGTTAACGCCGTTGCGTTATGAGTCGGCCGTTTCTTCTGAATTTTCGACGGGGATGATCCCCAGCTTTTGTTCCAAGTAGGCTTTGTTTTGAAGCACGGAGGGATGATCGGGCTGATATTGCCTTGCGGCTTCATTATGATGATAGGCGATCTGGTGCATGCCGAGCCGATCGTAACAGACGCAGAGCTGGAGGTGGGGGAGCCAGGTGGAACAGCTTAAATTTTGCATGCCCCAGGTGTTGGCCGGAGCCGGATTTTCCAGCGCTTGCCTATACCAATAAACGGCTGCCGCATAGTCCCCGGCTTGCAGAAAATGATATCCCATGCGGCAGCAAAATTCCGGCCGGGGCGCGCCGTATTCGAACGATTTCAGCGTAAAGGCCAGCGCATTGGCGTTGTCGCCCAGCTCGAGATAACAATCCGCCAGCTTGCCGCAGGCCGCGATATTGTCTTCGACCCACCCCTTTCCTTCATCCAGAAACTTCCGGTAATAGACGGCGGCCAGTTCGAAGAAGCGATGATCCTTGAGCTCATTGGCGAAATAATAAGTATCCCTCGGCGTGAAGACCTCTCCCTTGGCCAGCCGTTTCATATAAATGTTCAGGTTCCGGTCGCTGTCCCGCTCATCGCCGCAGTGCGTCACGGCAATGTCGCTGTCGATAATCCGCCCGGCGACTTCGAGATATTCATGGACCGCCCCAATCCAGCGGAAATCGTTGCTTCGTTTGACGAGACGGTTGCGCCGCAGGCTGGATATGACGTTGCCGTGCTCGTCGAACGCCAGATGATATTTCATCGTGACGGAATCGACGCCGGGGTCCAGGTTTTGTTTCAGTTCGAGCAGCTTTTCGAGATCTTCCTCCTTTAAAATATCATCCGCGTCCAACCATAAAATATAATCCATTTCCGCATGGCTGAACGCAAAGTTGCGCGCTGCGGCAAAATCGTCGATCCATTCGAAGTCGTAAACGTATCGGGTAAATTTGCGTGCAATTTGCTTGGTGTTGTCCGTGGAGCCGGTATCGACAATGATCATTTGATCCACCGCTTTTTGAACGGAAGAAAGGCAGCGCTCCAGCGACTTCTCCTCGTTTTTGACGATCATGCACAAGCTGATGGTAATCATCTTCTCACTCCTTTGCATGCAGGACGATTCAAGCACCCGAATTTCCCATCCCGGAACGAAAACCGGGCGGCGAGATTTTAGCCGATGGTACAAAGGCTGCGAATATGCATCTGCTGATGGGCTGCGGGAAAAGGCATCAAGCGACTTCAGTCATATGTATGACGAAAATTCGGAAAGCAGACCGCCGCAGGCTCTTTTTACCTTGGACGCCAAGCATGAAACCGCTGAAAAGCTCATATATTGGGATGGGGTTTTCGACAATCTTCAGGTCAGGAGAGTGGCTATGCACCGTTTCTGGGAAAAGGTCATCAAACCGGTGATGATCGCCGCGCAGCCGGCGCATATCGTTGAAATCGGATCGCTGACGGGGCTGAACACGTTCAAGATTCTGGATTATTGCCATCATACCGGCAGCAAATGCACGGTCATCGATCCTGCTCCGCAATTCGATGCGGATTTGTTGTCGGATTATTATGGGGAATCGTTCCGAATGGTCAAGGATTTCAGTTTGCAGGCGCTCCCGGGGGTAGAGCCCTACGACATGATCCTGATCGACGGCGACCATAACTGGTATACCGTATACCATGAGTTAAAGCAGGTGGAGCGGATGGCCCTTTCGACCGGAGCCTTCCCCGTCGTCATGCTGCATGACATCGATTGGCCGTACGGACGGCGGGATATGTACTATTTTCCCGAGAGCATTCCGGAGGAATACCGCAAACCCAGCGCCATGCAAGGGGTGGAACCCGGCAATCCGCTGCTCGTACCCGGCGGAGGCTTCAACCATATGGTCCACAACGCCCTAGTCGAACATGGGGAACGCAATGGCGTGTTGACGGCCGTCGAGGATTTTTTGAAGGAAACGACGTTTGACCTGTCTTGGCATGCTTTGCGTTCGAACAACGGCCTGGGGATCATCCTGCCCGGCGATACGCCGTACGGGCGGATGATTCCGTTTATTTTAAACACATCGGGATTGTAGGCCATCCGTTTATCATTAAAAAAGGGGGCGTTATCGATGCCGCTTACCTCGATCGTCATGCTTACCCGCAACGGTCTGGACCTGACGCGAAGATGCGTTGAAAGCGTAATGCGCCATACGGAAGAGCCGCTTGAATGGATTGCCGTGGATAACGGCTCCACGGATGGAACGCTGGAATTTTGGAATTCGATGGAGGACGTCAAGCTGATCGCCAACGCGGAAAACCGGGGGTTCGCCGCAGGCAACAACCAGGGCATGCTTGAGGCTTCCGGGGATTTTATCCTGCTGCTCAACAATGACACCGTCGTAACGCCGCGTTGGCTCTCCGGTTTGTATGCCGCGCTTTTCCGGGACCCTGACATCGGCATCGTCGGGCCGGTTTCCAATCATGTGGCTCCGATCCAGAGAGTTCCCCACGCTGAGTGGCCGACGCTTGAACAACTGGACGCTTATGCAGCCAGACGGCAGCAAGAGCAGGCAGGCTCCGGCTTTTACGCGCATAAGCTGGTCGGCTTCTGCATGCTGTTCCACCGTCGTTTGCTGGAGCGGATCGGCGGCTTTGACGAGCGTTTTTTTCCGGGCAACTACGAGGACGACGACTTTTCCATCCGGGCCCGCATCGGCGGCAAACGGCTGTGGGTCGCGCAGGATGTTTTTATCCACCATGAAGGGCAGGGGACGTTCGCATCGAACCGGCTCGACTACAAACGCTCTTCGCTGGCGAATGCCGAAAAATTCAGGGCCAAGTGGAGCACCGGATTATCGGCGCCCGAGATGGATTGCTTGGGTTATAATCCGTCCGACATCGTGGCGCGCGAGCCTTTTTTCATCCCGGAAAAGCATTTCGTCCCGCTTGGGGACAATACCGCTTCAAGGAATAAATAGGGGCCCGTGCCTGTCGAAAGACCGGAGCCATTCCCGCGAGGGGGAGGGTTCCGGTTTTTTGCGTGTATAGACCGGTTTTCCCGGATTTTGGCCAAAACTTCATGTTCGTGATGCAATAGACAATATATACCATATGGGTTATATTGGAATATATATTATGTGGTGCGCATGACGGGAGGCCTTGTTCTTTGGAGAAAAAAGTCACGGTTCTGATCAGCTTTATTATCGGATTTATGCTCATGCAGCTCTCATCGGAGGAGCCTTTGTCCCTTTTCAAAACCTTTTTCGGGTCCGTTACCAAAATCGAGCCCTATCTCATTTACCTGCTGCAATTTGTCGGACTCATCCTGGTAATTTGGTCGATTTATCTGGCCTTTAACGAGCTGGTCAAGCTGCATAAAAACAAATCCTGAAAACAACAAGCTCTGCCTGGCCGGCAGGGCTTTTTTCTGCTGCGTTTCGGCTTTGGAAAGCCAGGGCATCTGGCCGATATATTTTTTTCGGGATGGAAAACATTTCAACCCGTTCTCCCGTCAAATAAGTGTAGCCTTTTTTACACAAAACCAAGAGGAGGAGAACCGTGAAAAAGCTTTGGATTATGCTCGTGGCCGTGCTGATGGCCGTTTCCTTGTCCCTTCCGGCTGGAGCGGTGCAGGCGGCGGCCAAACCGAAACCGATCAGCGTATACGTCGACGGGGTGAAACTGAACCCGCTGCAGCCGCCCACGATGACCAAGGGCCGGACCATGCTGCCGATGCGGGCCATTTTTGAGGCGTTTGACGCCAAGATTCTGTGGAATCAAAAAACAAGCACGGTCACGGCCATACGCGACGACATCACGATCGTGCTGAAAATCGGCGCCAAAACGGCGACGGTGAATCAGCAAAAGGTGACGCTTGACGTGCCTGCGCAAAACTTGAAGGGAACGACCATGGTGCCGGTCCGGTTCGTCAGCGAGACGTTGGGCGCGCAGGTGCTGTGGAATCAAAGCACGCAGACCGTCAACATCGTCACTTCGGACACTGCCGTGAATGCCGTTTCTTACGTGACCGCGCGCGTCATCGGGAAAAGCGGCGACGGCCGCGACCTGGAGGTAAGCTTTCCGAAGGTCCAACGCGAGACGAACGTCAGCGAATACCGCGTCCTGATCGTCAAGTCCGCAAACGCGTACGGATATACGCTGTCCCAGGCGTTATCCACCGGATATTATACCTCGGTGCGGCCGACCGGCAGCGATTTGGCCATCACCCTGTCCGGGCAATCGCGGGACGTCACCGGCGAGCTGCTGCGGGCCAATCAGCCTTACAACGCCTATGTGCTAACGGTAGCCAAGAAGGGTGCCAGCGCCTTGTCGGGCATATCTCCAACCGTCACGCTGTCGACGGCTTCGCCCGTAAACGCGGTCTCCGGCGTCAAAGCGGCGGATGTCGGCGATTACGGCGACGGACGGGATATCTCGGTCAGCTTTAACCAGCCGTCGAATACGGCCAACATCCAGAACTACCGGATCATGGTCGTGAAGACCAAGGATGCCGGCAGCTTCAACCTGAATACGGCTAACAACGCGGCAAGCGCCAATTATACGACAGTAAACAAAACAAACGGCTCCACGATTACGACGACTTTAAGTTCGGGCGCCAGGGATACTTCCGGGGAATACATTAAAAACGGCGTTTCTTATACCATTTTCGTGCTTTCCGTCGCAAGCGGCAGCAACGCCTCGAACCAGCTTTCCGCGGGTTCGCCGTCGTTTGCGCTGGCATCGAATCCGATCGCCGCTCCTGTCATTACCAGCGTGCAGGACGTTGGCAATTACGGCGACGGCCGCGATCTGAACGTGCGGTTTAACCGCTCTTCCGACGAATCCCGGATCGGCAGTTACCGGATTTTCGTCGTCAAGGACAGCAAGGCGGGCAGCTTCTCGCTATCCGATGCAAGGAACCTGTCGAGCTCCTATTATACGGAAGTCGGCAAAACGGGTAATAACATCAGCAAAACCTTGTCCTACGGGGCCAGAGACGTAGACGGATCGCTGATCAGCTCCGGCGTCGCCTACCGCGTCTTTGTCATGGCGGTGGGAACGGGTAGCTACAACGGCAACTACGCGCTTTCGGCGCCATCGTATGCCGTCGTGCTGTACGGGAATTCCGGAGGTTCGGACGTCTACGCCGCAACGAACGTCGGCGTCAGCGACGTATCCGATTACGGCGACGGCCGCGATTTGCGCGTTTCGTTCAACCGGGCCGCGGATGAAAGCAATCTCTACGGATACCGGATCATGGTCGTTAAAGCCTCCGACGCTCCTTATTTCAGCTTGTCGGATGCAAATAACGTGTCCAGCTCGAACTACACATCCGTCGGCAAAACGGGCTATAACATTACGAAAACCCTCGCTTCGGGCGCCAGGGACGTGGATGGACATTCGATCCGCAACGGGGTCAATTACCGCGTATTCGTGCTTTCCGTGGGATCTTACGGATCCAATGCGTTGTCTTCGTATTCTGCGTCTATTACTTTGACGGGGAATTCAAACGTATATCCGGCGACGAACGTGTCCGTCAACGATGTCGCCGACCACGGCGACGGCCGCGACCTGCAAGTTTCGTTTACGCGGGCTGCGGACGAAAGCAACTTGAGCGGTTACCGGATTATGGTGGTAAAGTCCTCCGACGCCAATAGTTTCAACTTGTCCAAGGCCAACGCCGTTTCCGGTTCGAACTACACGTCCGTCGACAAGACGGGATCTAACATCACGAGAACCCTCGCCTCGGGAGCCAGGGACGTGGACGGACAGTCGATCCGCAACGGGGTCAGCTACCGCGTGTTCGTGCTTTCGGTAGGATCGTACGGGACAAATGTGCTGTCTTCGTATTCTTCGGCCATCACGTTGGCGGGGAACGCGAGCGTTTATCCGGCAACGAACGTGTCCGTTAACGACGTTGCCGATCACGGCGACGGCCGCGACCTGCAGGTTTCGTTCACGCGGGCAAATGAGGAACAAAATATCAGGGAATACCGGATCCTGGTCGTCAAAGATTCGGATGCCGGCTACTTTACCCTGGCGGATGCCTTGGCCGTATCCGGCTCGAATTATACGGCCGTCAGCAAAACCGGCTCCAACATCACCCGCACGCTCGCCGCGGATGCGAAGGACGTCAACGGCCGGTTGATTCAAGGCGACACCAAATATAAGGTATTTATCCTGTCCGTAGGAAAGGAAGATACCCATGCATTGTCCGCTCCTTCCCAGGCAATCGGCTTGTCGCAGACCTTTACGGTGGGACCGGCCAAAAACGTGGCCGTGAAGGATATCGGTGACGCGGGCAACGGCAGCGATTTGCAGGTAACCTTTACCCGCGCGGATAACGGCGACGACGTGTCCCAGTACCGGATCATCGCCGTAAAGTCCAGCGAAGCGGGAAGCTTTAACCAAAAACTCGCGGCCAATCTGGGCTACTACAAAGCCGTGGAAAACGGCAATAAAGGAAGCTACGAGGTGGTCTTGGACGATAATGCCAGAGACTCCGACGGCCATTTCATCCGTAACGGAATATCGTACAAAATTTTTGTCCTTTCCGTCGGAAACCACAACAATTATGCGCTGTCTGCCGCTTCCGAAGCCATCACGCTGGATACGCTGCTCCCGGTTTCACCGGTCAAAGAGCTGAGCGCGACGGATGCCGGAGACGAGCATAACGGAAAGGATCTGAAAATCTCGTTTACCCGCGCCGATCACGAAGCCAATATTAAAGAATACCGGATTTTCATCGTGCCCGGATCGAAAGACCTTAACCTTGAAAATGCGCTGGCGTCGGGTCAATTTACGAGAGTTCAGGTGGGAAGCGATTTTAGCGGGGCGATGAGCGATTCGACAAAGGATACGGATAATAAACCTTTGGCCGAAGAGACCCCTTACAAAGTTTATGTGCTGTCCGTGGCCAAAACCGGAACCGGCGCGCTGTCCAATCCTGCGGAGGTTGTTTTAAGGGATCTGACGCAAGTGCCGACGAATATCACGGCAAAATGGGCCGATGGCGGGATCGATGTCTCTTTTAAAAAGCCGGCAAACGAGAGCCAGGTTCAAAAATATGCCGTGATGGTCGTCCCTGCGACGTTAAAGGATTTTACCCTGAAGACGGCGACGGCAAAAAGCATCGACTCGAACATGAAATTCATTAACGTCAATGAAGAGTACGCCGTCACATTTAAGGCGGACGATACCGACGTCGCGGGAAACCGCCTAAGCGATAAAAATTCCTATTATGTCTACATCCTTAGCGTCGGGGAAAAGAAAAGCGTGCTGTCCAACCCTGTTTCGATTGTCAAAGCCGATGCGAAAGCAACGGTTCAAGGAAAAAAATAACCTTTCAAGAGCGTATTCGAAAAAAATGCCGGGTCCATGGGTCCCGGCATTTTTGCGTCTTGTGGGGAGATGGGCGTGCTTTATAAAACGCGGTTCAGTGTTCGGCTTGCCAATGCATGCATGGATATCGAGTTTGCAATTTAGGGTTCTTTTTCGGGAGGGAAATGAGCTACAATAGATGGATATGAACACGGGGAAGAGGGGGCTTGGCCCTCCGGGCTTGGCAGAAATGCGGGGCGCCTATGTTGTAACAGATTCAAAGGAGGAACAGTGACATCCTATGAGCAAACCATTAACGACGCGATCGGTTCAAAGCGGCGGTCAAGAAGAAAGGCTGACTGTGCGCCCGAGCCCAAGCAGGCTTTGGATGATAATCATTCTTGGGGCATTATCCGCTTTCGGTCCTTTTTCGCTGGACATGTATTTGCCTTCGCTGCCGATTTTGGCCGAAACGATGCATACGACGACGTCGCTGACGCAGCTCAGCTTGACTTCGTGCCTGATCGGGCTTTCGGTCGGACAACTGTTTGCCGGGCCGCTGAGCGACGTGCGCGGGCGGCGCATTCCGCTGTTGGCCGGCATGGTCGTATACGGCTTGTCCTCTTTGTTATGCGCGTTCAGCACGTCCATCGAAATGCTGATCGTGCTGCGATTCATTCAAGGGATCGCCGGTTCGGCCGGGATCGTCATTTCGCGGGCCATCGTCAGGGACATGTATTCGGGCTCGGAGCTGACGAAATTTTTCTCCATGCTGATGCTGGTGAATGGCGCGGCCCCGATCCTGTCGCCGATCGTGGGGGGACAGCTCCTTCAGTTCACCTCTTGGCGCGGCGTGTTTATCGTGCTGGCGGGGATCGGCATCGTGATGCTGCTGGCGGTTTTTTTCGGCCTGCCGGAGACGCTTGCGGCAAGCAAACGTTCCAAAGGCGGTACCGCCAATACGCTTAAAACCTTTGGCGTGCTGCTGAGGGACCGCAAATTCATGGGGCTGGCGTTAAGTTCGGGATTCATCTCCGCCGCCATGTTTGCTTACATTTCGGGTTCGCCGTTCGTGCTGCAAAATATTTACGGGGTAAGCCCGCAGGTGTTCAGCCTCATTTTTGCCATGAACGGCATCGGCATTATTATCGCGGGGCAAATCACGGGACGGCTCGCCGGAAAGGTCAGCGAGAAAAAGCTGCTTGTGACCGGCATTGCCTTGGCCACGGCCGGGGGCATGGCGCTTCTGCTGCTGCTTGCGGTCAAAGCACCGATCGCCGCGGTGCTGCCGCCGCTGTTTATCGTCGTATCATGCGTCGGCATCGTCGGCACGGCCGGATCGTCGCTGGCTTTGCAGGATTACGGCCATGCCGCCGGCAGCGCATCGGCGCTGCTCGGGCTTCTGTCGTACATTTTCGGCGGGGTCGTCAGCCCTTTGGTCGGTCTGGGCGGCAGCACGTCGGCGCTGCCGATGGGGCTGGTCATCGCCGGGGCGGACGTATGCTCGATTTTGTGCTACCTGCTGCTGGTTCGAAGCTCGATTCATCCGGCCAAGACGGCGGATGCCGCCCCAACTGTGCATCACTAAGGAACATAAGAAAAGACTGCCGCGGCAGTCTCTTTTTTGCGTATATTCCATTAACAGGTTTCGGAGGCGGCTGTGCTGAAAATCAGGAAATGCCCGTCTCCGACGCTTTAAAAAATTGCGGCAAATACGCTTTGTTCGCTTCAAGCATTTCATCCAGCATCTTGATGGCGACTTCCACCGAAGGCACCAGCGGATGATGCGCCAGCGCCTGAATGGCAAGGCCCCGGTCGCCGGTGACGGCGGCCTCGATGGCAAGGCGTTCGTACGTTTTCACCGCATGGATCAAACCGGTCGCCATCGGCGGGATCTTGGTTAACGGCAGCGGCAGCGGGCCGTTTTTGGTGACGACGCAGTTCACCTCGATGCTGGCGTCGTCCGGCAGGAAACCGATGATGCCCTGATTGGCGACGTTTAACGTCTGGATGTCGTTTTTGCCGTTATATAGCGAACACATCAGATTCACGGCCGCTTCGGAATAAAACGCCCCGCCGCGCTGTTCCAGCTGTTTCGGTTTTTCGTTCAGGTCCGGGTCGTTGTACAGCTCGAACAGCTCCTCTTCGACGCGTTTCACGACTTCGGCACGGTTTTCGCCTTTATGGAAGGATTCCAGCTGCTCTTCGAGCATGGCGTCCGTCATGTAAAAGTATTTCAAATAGTAGGAAGGAAGGGCGCGCAACGACTGGAGAAACTCGGGATTCCATTCCCTTGCCGGGACGTTGCTTGCGCTGTAGCCGGCGGTATCGGCAAGCAACTCATCCAGCTTGTCTTCGCCGTTCACGTCGACGCGAGTCACCCAGTGCAGATGGTTCAGGCCGACGAATTCGGCATAAATCCGGTCCGTTGCGACGCCGTATTTGGCCGCGGTCCGCTTGACCAGCCCGATCGGCGCATTGCACAAACCGATGCTGCGCACGTTCGTGTGCTTCAAAATGGCCTCCGTTACCATGCCGGCCGGGTTGGTGAAGTTCAGAAGCCAGGCATTCGGTGCCAGTTCTTCGATGTCGCGGCAAATGTCGAGCAGCACCGGAATCGTCCGCAGCGCCTTCATCATGCCTCCGGGGCCCGTCGTTTCCTGCCCGATGACGCCGTATTTGAGCGGAATGGATTCGTCGCGTCCGCGCGCCTCCAGCATGCCGACGCGCATCTGCGTGCTGACGAAGTCCGCGTCCCGAATCGCCTCGCGGCGGTCCAGCGTGAGATGGACTTCGATCGGAAGGCCGGATTTTTCGATCATGCGTTTCGCCAAGTTGCCGACGATATTCAGCTTGCGCTTGCCCGGCTCGATATCCACGAGCCACAGCTCGCGGACGGGAAGCTCGTTGTAATGCTGGATGAAGCCCTCGACGAGCTCCGGCGTATAAGAAGATCCGCCGCCGATGACGGCGATTTTGAGTCCTTGTTCAGATGCCATGTCTGCACGCTCCTCACATGAATGAAATGGATGGATTCAAAAGGGATTACCTTGCTGCTAACGGAATATGCTCGAAGTCGCGGAAGGTCCGCATTTGTTCATACGCCTCCCGGCTTACCGGGATCCCGTCGGCTTCCATGGCCGACCAGACCGCGCCGACGACAGGTTCCGTGGATAACGTAACGATCGTTGCGTTCGGAGCCGTGCCGGCAACGGCCTGCTCGATTTGGCCGCGAATCCAGCCGCGGTCGCCCCTTGTTAGCAGACTTCCCGCCAGCACGACGTCAAAGGTGTCGTTTTGCATGCCCAGCCGGCGAATGACCGCCACCGCTGATTTTCCGAGCTCGATCCCCTGGCGCGACAGAATCTCCAAGGCTACCGCGTCGTCCTCGGCGGCCGCTTCGAACAGCAGCTTGGCGGCGTGCACGGGCACATGCTTCCCGTGGTCCTGAAAGTCGTCGAACATGTCGCCGACGCTGTCGTATCCCAGGAATCCAAGCAGCAGCGGCGTCAATTTGGTCGGCTGCTCGCGCCCGTCCCAGGCCCGGATGACGGACCGGAAGACCTCGATATTCAGCGAACCGCCGCCGCCGAAATCGCCGTACATATAATCGAAGCCGCCGACTTGGACATGCATGCCCGCCGGGTTTCGCCCCGCGGCGTTGGTTCCGGTGCCGCAGATGAGCGCAACGCCGTACGGGCGGTTCGTGCCGGCCCGAAGGCCGATCATCGTATCGCAATTAATGGTATAGTTCCGGGTAAAGCCGATGTCCTGTATAAGCGGATGCAGGATGCGGTAATCCGCTTCGCGGTCCGCCCCGGCGAGCCCGAAGTAGGCATGCGACAGCTGGCTTTTCGTAAGGCCCGCTTCGCTTAGCGCGCCTTCGGCGGCTTCGCGGATGCTTTGCGCGGCAAGGCTCCGGTCAATCTGATGATTGCCGTTGCCGCTGACGCCTTTGCCAAGCACATTGCCGCGTTCGTCCGTCAGCAGGGCGTAAGTTTTGGTTCCTCCCCCATCGATTCCCAAGTAGTAAGCCAATGGTCGTCACTCCTATTGATTTGTCGTTGCGGCGGTGGATTCCCTGATGATCAGTTCAGGATTGATTTTGACGTTCGATCCGCGTTTCATCGTGCCGTCCATCCGCTTCAGCAGCATATCCGCGGCAGCCAGGCCGATCCGGTCGGCAGGCTGGCGGACGGTCGTGAGATGAGGATGCAGCTGCGAAGATATTTGCTGATCGTCATAACCGACGACGGCAACCTGATCCGGCACGCGGATGCCTTCTTCCATCAAAGCATTGACGACGCCAAGCGCAATGTTGTCGTCCCCCGCGAAGACGGCGGAAGGGAGCTGTCCTTCGCGAATCCATCTGCGGCACGTCTCGTAGCCAAAAGCGATTTCGAATTCGCCGGTAACCATTTCGAACGGCCGGATGCCCTTTTCCTCAAGCGCCTGCAGAAAGCCGCTGCGCCGTTCCTTCGTACTGCGGAACATTTCCTGTCCGCTCAGGTGCGCGATCCGGGTATGTCCGAGGTCGATCAGATGCTTCGCCGCATCGTAACCGCCTTTGTAGTTGTCGATCGTCACGGAAAAAGCGTCGTTTTCGGGCTTCTGGTTGTCGATCAGAACATAAGGAATATTGCGGCGCTTCAGCTCCACGATATAGTTGTCCTCTTCCATCGGCGACAGCAGGATCAGGCCGTCGACGCGGTCTTCCTGAATCAGGTAATGGGCTTCGTCGGAGCCGATGCCCGTCGAGACCGAGACGGCAAGAAAATAGCCGTGAAGGGCAAGCACTTCGTTCAGCTCCTTGACGACGGCGTCGAAAAAGGAGTCCTGGAGCGTGGTGACGATCAAGCCTACGATCCCTGTTTTGCCCCGGGCGAGGCTGCGCGCCGCGGCGTTGGGGCGGTAGTCGAGCTCCTTGATCGCGTCAAGCACCTTTTGCCTGTTTTTCTCGCGCACCGTTTCGGCGCCGTTTAATACCCTGGACACCGTCACAACCGACAATCCTGATTTTTTGGCAACATCAAATATACTAACCTTCATCGTTTTTATTCTCCTTGCGGCAGATTTTCCGTACATTTTATTGCAGCTTAACATTAGTATACATGGACGAAAGGCCGCCGCGAAGCGAAATTAACAGATACCGTCCCGGTTCCGGGACGGCACTTCCTATTTATTTGCGTTTGATGATTTCCATCACCTTTTTCTGCACCGTCGGCATGACTTCTTCGACGGTTTTATGCCCCGTATCGAGCGGCTGCATCTCGTTGATGAACATGTCGTTGATTTGCGAATAGTTGGTGATCAGGTGGTTGTAGGATTCGAACCCGTATTTCACCGCGCCTTCGTATACCTTTTTCACGTCCGCCGGATCGATGCCGTCAAAATGCTTGTAATAGGCTTCGGCCGCCTTCGTATTGACCGGAGGGTTGCCGCCGCTCAGTTCGATCGATTTTTCCTGGACTTCGTCGCTGACCAAATATTT
Organism: Paenibacillus sp. FSL M7-1455; assembly: GCF_038004655.1. Classification (NCBI taxonomy): domain Bacteria; kingdom Bacillati; phylum Bacillota; class Bacilli; order Caryophanales; family Paenibacillaceae; genus Paenibacillus; species Paenibacillus sp. FSL M7-1455. Next base: position 442,974 of record NZ_JBBORO010000001.1, read on the forward strand.
GATCCACTCGAATGCTTCCTTCGGATGCTTGGAGCCTTTCAGGATAAAGAGCGGATCGACGAACAGCACGCTGCGCACCTTGTCGTTCCCGCCCGCCGGCACGGCCGCGACGCCGACCTTGAACGGGAAGTCGTTGGAGCCCGCCAGGTTCCAGGAGCCGCCGATGCTCATCCCGAGCTTCCCGGTGACGAAGGCATCGCCGTTTTGCCCGGCGACGCTTTTGCTCCATTCGGTCGTCGGGGATACTTTGTCTTTAAAGATCAGACCGTACAGCTTGTTATAGGCCGCGATGACTTCCGGCGAGTCGAAACGGGTTTCGGACGGCACGCCGCCGTTGGTCCAGGTATCCTGGGAGTATGGCTCAACGCCGAAGTACAGCGGACGCATGTCGCGTTCGGACCAGGTGAAATCGACGCCGTATTGCGTTTTGGCGATATCGTCGGAGACGTGGGTCAATTTTTTCGCGTCTTCCACCATTTTGTCGAACGTCCAGCTCTTATCCTCGTAATCGCTTGGCGGATAAGGCACGTTGGCCGCATCGAACATATCCTTGTTGTAGAGCATCAGCGTGACGTACATATTGACCGGAATGCCGTATACATGGTCCTTGATGGTGTAGATGTTCATGAGGTTTTCCGGGATGTTGTAGTCGGATGCCTTGAACCCGTCTTCTTTAATGATGTCGTTCATGTCGAGCAGCATGTCTTTGTTGTAGTATTCCGCGAACCCGCCGTAGCCGTAGTGGCTCGTCACGTCGGGCGATTTGCCGCCGGCGATCATCGTTTGCAGCTTGCTGTCGAACTGCTCGTAAGGCGCTTTTTCCACTTTGACCTTGATGTTCGGATGTTTGGCCTCAAAATCCGGAATCAGCTTTTCGATAAAGGTGCGGTCTTCCGAATCGATGGTGTAATGCGTAATGGTGACCTGATCGCCGGATGAAGCGGTTTTGCCGGTATCCCCATCGCCCGCGGGAGCGACGTCAACCGCCGACTTGCCGCCGCCGCAGCCGGACAGCATCAGAGCCAACAGCGTGGTGCTTGCCAGCAGAAGCGTAAACGTCTTTTTGATCCTTTTCCTTTTCATGAACGGTATCCCCCATCTATTCAAGAGTCGATGCCGCCCCTCTGGCGGCGGGGCCTTTACTTGATGCCTGTGAGCACGATTCCTTCCACGAACCGTTTCTGCGCGATGGCGAACAAGGTGACGATCGGCAGCATGGCGAGCACGGAAGCCACCATAAGCAGATGCCACGGCGGGATGCGGAAGCGGGACGAGGTGAAGGAAGACATGCCGACCGGAAGCGTGAACTTATCCGATGAGCTTAAGTAGAGCACGGGCGTCAAAAGATCGTTCCAGCTGTAAATGAAGGCGAAAATGGCAACGGTCGCAAGCGCCGGGCCCGAAAGCGGGAGGGCGATTTGCCGCCACATGCGCAGCTCGCTGCAGCCGTCGATGCGTCCCGCATCGAACAGCTCCTCCGGCAGCGTGGAAAAAAATTGCCGCAGCAAAAAGATGTTGTACGCCGACCCGAAAAACGCGGGCACGACGAGCGGCAAAAACGTATCCAGCCAATTCAGCTTGGAAAAGAGAATGAACTGCGGAATCATGATCGCCGGGTAAGGGAGCATCATCGTGCTGAGCATCAGCATGAACCACAGATTGTTGCCCTTGCCCCGGTACCTCGCGAAGCCGTATGCCGCCAAAGCCGACGACAGCAGCGTGCCTACGACGGTCAATACGCCGATGATCAGGCTGTTCATGTACATCTGGCCGAAGTTCAGCGTTTCGAAAATTTCCTTATAGTTGCTCCACTGCCACGATTCCGGAAAAAAGCTCGGCGGAAACTTCAGCAGCTCCTTTTTCGATTTCAGCGAGGTGGAGACCATAAAGAACAGCGGCAAAAGCATCAGAAAGGTGGTGACGATCAGGGCGATGAAGCTGGCGATGCGCACCCCGTCGATCTTGCGCCTGGACCGGATCGGCGAAGACGGCGCTTGGGGGCCTGCAGCCGGGATCGTACTCATTTACGTCCGCCTCCTTCGTAATGAACGAATCGGTTCGAAAATTTCATGATCAGGGCCGTAAACAGCATGACGACGATCAGCAGCACCCACGCCAGCGCGGAAGAGTATCCGGCCCGGTATTCCTTGAAGGCGCTGGTGTACAGATTGTACACGTAGAACCAGGTCGAGTAGTTCGGCCCCCCTTGGGTCATGACATAGGCCTGGGTGAACACCTGGAACGAGTCGATGATTCCCATGATGAGCTGGAACAGCAGCACCGGCGAGATCATCGGAAGCGTCACGTTCAGGAAAATCCGGAAACGTCCCGCGCCGTCAAGCTTGGCGGCTTCCACCAGGCTTGCGGGCACGCCCTGCAGTCCCGCGAGGAACAAAATCATGCCGGAGCCCGCCGTCCAGAACGACATGATCATCAGCGCGTACAGCGCGTAGTCCGGGCTCATGAGCCATGCCGGGCCTTTGATGCCGAACCAGGACAGCACGTAGTTGAACAGGCCGATCGATGGATTGAAAATCCAGTACCACAGCAGCGACATCGCGACGCCGGAGACCATGCTGGGAAAATACATGGCGGTGCGGAAAAAACCGCGAAACGGTATTTTCTGGTTCAGCAGCAGCGCAAAACCGAGCGCCAGAAGCAGTTGGACCGGCACGCTGATGAACGTATACCGCACCGTCACCACGACCGATTTCCAAAACAGATCGTTATGCAGCATCTCGGTGTAATTGGCGAGTCCGACAAATTTCGGCGGGTGATGATGTCGTAATCCGTGAAGCTGTAATAAAGCGATGACAGAATCGGATACAAGGCGAACACGAGGAACCCGATCAGCCATGGAGAAATGAAGAGGTACATGTACAAGGTCTGCCGCCGGCTTTCGCGGTGAGTCACGGAAACACCAACCTTTCTTTTGAATTAAAATTATAACGCTTTAACTTTTGGGATAAACTTTACTTGATTGTGTTAGGTTTTACACGGGTAGTACATCACAAAAGTTAAAGTGCTTTAATTTTTGATGCGGCCCGATGACCTTATCATAGAGGATGGTTTTCCAATTATCAACACTTTTTTTGCTGCCGCTGTAAGCGCTGCCTTGGGCGCTGCGGGCAGGTGTTGTCCTCGCATGCTCCAAAAGGCCGCAGCGGCGCGATTTTTCATGGTTTTTCCAAGCAACCGTTTTCCTGAAAATTGTTCGAATGAAATTTGGATGAAAGGAATGTAATCTCATGAAAAGTGTGCTAACATACCATTGTTTTCATTTATTTTACTTTTAGGAAGTAAGGTGATTTCTGACTTATGACCGCACATTCGATGGATTTACAAGAACGGTCAGAATCCACACGTCTCAGCCTTGTGCGTTTAACCTGGCCCATCTTTCTGGAACTGTTTTTGTTCATGCTGATGGGGACCGTGGATACGTTTATGCTCAGTTCGGTTTCGGATGACGCCGTATCCGGGGTAGGGGCAGCCAACCAGATCATGTCGATCGCCATTTTGGTGCTCGAAGTGATCGGAACCGGGGCCTCCATCGTCGTCGCCCAATATTTGGGGTCCAGGAAAAAGCTTGAAGCCGCGCAGGTCACGGGAAACGCGCTGACGCTGAACCTTGCGGTCGGGCTGATCCTGAGCGTCGTGTTTATCGCGTTCGGAGGTTTCATGCTGCGGCTGCTCAACGTGCAAGGGGATATATTTGAATATGCGCACTCGTATATGAGAATCGTCGGGGGCGGGATTTTCCTGCAGGCGCTGATCAACGCGCTGGCCGCTACGATTCGCACGCACGGTTTCACGAAAGAAACGATGGTCGTTTCGTTTTTGATGAACCTCATCCATGTCGGCGGCAACTACGTGCTGATATTCGGGCACTTCGGTTTTCCCGCGCTGGGCGTGGAAGGGGCCGCGATATCGACGGTATTCAGCCGGTTCATTTGTTTCGGCATGTTTTTGTGGCTGCTGTACCGGATCATGGAGGTGCGGGTCGAGTGGCGGTTTTACGTCCGCTTATCCAGGGACTACGTCCGCAAAATTCTCGGCATCGGCATTCCCTCCGCGTTTGAAAGCATCGTCTACCAGAGCTGCCAGCTCGTTTTTACGATGTACGCGACTTACCTGGGGGCGGAAGCGATGGCCACGCGCCAGTACGCCAACAACATTTCGATGTACATTTATTTGTTCAGCATGGCGATCGGCATGGGGACGGCCATCATCGTCGGCCATTACGTCGGCTCGCGCCGCAACCAGGACGCCTACGCGCGGGTGTTTCAAAGCGTCAAATGGGCGCTGGCCGCGACCGTGGTCATCGATCTTGTCGTGATCGCGTTTCGCACCCCGCTGATGAGCCTGTTCACCGACAACCTGGCCATCATCCGCATGGGGGCCCAGGTCATCCTGCTCAGCATCGTGCTGGAGACGGGGCGGACGGTGAACATCGTCATCATCAACTCGCTCCGCGCGTCCGGCGACGCCCGCTTCCCGGTATACATGGGGCTGATTTCGATGGTCTGCATGTCGCTGCCGCTCGGTTATTTCCTGGTGTTCCGCCTGCATCTCGGCCTGGCCGGCGTGTGGCTGGCGATTGCGGCCGACGAGTGGACGCGCGCCGTCATCATGTTTTTCCGCTGGAAAAGCCGGGCTTGGGAGCGGCATGCGCTCGTACCGCCCGCGGAGCAGGAACCGGCGCCTGCTGCGACGCCGACGACGGGGTAACGGCGGAATACGGACGAACGGAAGATGGTTTGCTTTCCCGGGTTGCGGAAACCAAACCTTCAGTATATAATGTGTATAAAATAGTTACAGTTAGACGGCAGGAAATCCTGCCTTTCTTTTTGGATTATTCTGTGTATAAAAAAGTATCAGTTAGTCGAACCTAAGCGTACCACTTTGAGGAGGATGACAAATGAAAGTTGAAGTATGGTCCGATTTTGCCTGCCCGTTCTGCTACATCGGAAAACGCCGTTTCGAAGCGGCGCTGGAAGGCTTCGAGCATAAAAACGAAGTGGAAGTAGTGTTCCGCAGCTTCGAGCTTGATCCAAGCGCGCCGCGCGATAACGACAAAGACATGCACGCGATTTTGGCGTCCAAGTACGGCATGAGCTACGAACGCGCCAAAGAGATGAACGACAACATGACCGAACAGGCGAAAACGGTGGGGCTGACGTACCGCTTCGATACGATGAAGCCTACCAATATGCTGGATGCGCATCGCTTGACGCATTGGGCGGGCGAGTTCGGCAAACGCTACGAGATGACGGAGCGGCTCTTCAAAGCTTACTTTACGGATTCGGAGCATTTGGGAGACCGCGAGGTGCTTGCGCGCCTGGCCGGCGAGATCGGACTGGACGCGAAGGCTGCGGCCGACATGCTCGAAAGCGAAGCCTATAAAACGGAAGTCCGCGAGGATGAGGGCCAAGCGTCGAAGCTCGGCATCACCGGCGTGCCGTTTTTCGTCGTGAACCAAAAATACGGCATTTCCGGCGCCCAGCCCGAGGAAGTGTTCGCGAACGCGCTGAACGAAATATGGAAGGAAGACCACCCGCTGAAGATGGTGGGCGGTTCCGACGATTTGGCGTGCCAGGACGGTTCCTGCGCGCTGCCGGCGGACAACAAATAATAGGGGTTAAAAAATAGAAAAGGAAGCGGGTCCCGCATGCTTCAGCGAAGCTGCCGGCCCGCCTTCTTTTTTTTTGCATGCGAAAAGGACGGTTCAATGGATCGTTTTGGTCATCGCTTTGATCAGTTCGAAGCCGATGTCGTCGACGTGGTTTTTTCGCGGGCGCAGAATGGAAAACGGCCCCAGCGCCAAGCTGCCGTTGTTCGCCAGCACGATCACCGCCATGTTTTTCTCCTTATGGAAACCGATAAAGCTGCTCGATCCGTACGTGCCGCCGTTATGCCAATGCACGCTGTCGTGGTAAACGCCGGTTCGGATCATCCAGCCCATGCCGGCTTCGCCGCCGCGGCCGAGCCGGTGTCTCGGCTTCTGGGTCTCCTTCATGGCCGCCGTCACGGATGCGGCTCCCATGCCGACGTTGGCTTTGACGAACTGCAGCAGGTCCCGGACCGTGGTCCGCAGCCCGCCGGCCCCCGCCAACACGCCAAGATCCCAGTGGGGGACGGATTTGCCATTGGCCGTATATACGGGCAGGAGCCTTTGCTGCTGATCCGGACGAAGGCGGAATGCCGTATCTTCCATAAACAAAGGCGCGCATATTTCTTCGCGAACGAGCTCCTCGAGGCTTTGGCCCGTGCAGCGGGTCAAGATGTATCCGAGAAGCCCCGCCCCCAGATTGGAATATTCGAATTTTCCCGGAGCCTGCGGTTTGCAGGCCCGCAAATCCTGGAGCAGATGTTCTTCCGCGTAGTGCTCGTAAGGATTCAGTTTGTTTCCGATGACGGCTTTCAAGCCCGCGGGCAGCCGGGGAAGTCCGGAAGTATGCGTTCCCAGCTGTTCCAGGGTGATGCGGCTGACCTCATGGTTCGAGGCGCATTCAGGTATGTATGTTCCGACGGTGTCTGCCAAGCCGAGCTTGCCGCGCCGTTCCAGAATGAACAGAAGCGTATTCGTAAAAGCCTTGGTTAGGGATCCGGCTTCGTATATGGCGGAAGCATAATCGAAGCCCGGGGATTGCCCGTGTCCCCAGCAGTACTGGTTGCCTTGTTCCAAAATGCCGATCGTGACGGTCAGCGGGGACCTTTTGCCAAAATGTTTTCGGACCAGCTCCTCGGCCAGCCTTGCAATGGGATGGTCGGTTGTGATCATCGTTGGCACCTCCATATCCATATAGACGTTCATTTGAAGGGATAGTTGCCTGAAGCTTGGCTTTTTTGCTTTTTCAGCGCGTAAAAAATCGACGGCCAAAATTCGACGAATTCGCCCCATTTTTCGAAAAAAAACCGAAAAACATTCAAAAAACCTAATATTCGACGGCCGGATGGCCGATATGTGAGGTATGATGTGTTTATGTCAATACAGAATTGGAGGGAATTAACATTGCAGAAGAAGCTTCGGAAGATGCTTGTCATGATGCTTGTGCTCGTATTGTGCATGGCATATTCAGGGGTCGGCATGGCTGCGAACACCGCTGCCGATTTGACTAAGCTGGTTCTATCGAAATCCCAGATTACGCTGGAGATCGGCGATTCGGCATCCGTGACGGCGACGGGCGTTTATAAGGACAATTCAACCGAAAATGTGACGATAAAAGCAAATTGGAGCAGCAAAAACAACGCGGTGGCCACCGTATACAACGGCACGATTACCGCCGTAGGCGAAGGAACGTCGACCGTTTCTGTCGTATACGGCAGCGAAACCGAGTCGGTTCAGGTCAACGTGACGAAAAAGGTCAAGGCGCTCACGAAAGACGTGCAAAAGCTTGACCTGAAAATGGGCGAAAGCCCGACCATCCATCTGACGGCAACCTATACGGACAATTCCACGGACACGGACGCTTCGAACAAAGCCGAGTGGACGGTGGACGACGGCAACGTCGTTTCGGTCGTTAACGGCAAGGTGACGCCGATCGGCCCGGGAACGGCGACGATCACGGCGGCTTACGGCAGACAATCGGTAACCGTCCCGGTCAGCGTGGAAGTCGTAAAACGATTAGACCCAAGCACGACGCAAGTGTCGATGCTGCTCAGCGAGAACAAACCGGTTCAAATAAAGCTGAAAGCTACATATCCCGACGGCAACGTGCAGAACGACGTATCGGCGCAAGCCGAGTGGTCCACCAGCAACGCGGAGGTAGCGGACGTCATTAAGGGCGAAATTACCGCTTACGGCCCGGGAACGGCGACCATTACGGCCAAATACGGCACGCAGACCGCGACCATCCAGGTGGACGTCGACAAGGCGATCCGTCTGCAGGCCAGCGAGCAGAACATCTTCCTGCATGCCAAGGAGTCGCTGCCGGCTCCGATCAAGCTGGAAGCCGTATATCCGGATAAAGGCGCGGTGGACGTGACGAAAGACGCAACGTGGACATCCAGCAACGAGCAAGTGGTGTTCGTGAAGCAGGGAGCGGTGACGGCGAATTCGCCGGGAACGGCTGTCATTACGGCCAAATACGGCGATAAAAGCGTGACGATCAACGTGGACGTCGACGTGCCTCGCCATTTGGATATGGTCGAGGACGTAGCTTTGAGCCTGTCCGGAAACAAAACGCATCAGCTTGAGCTGAAGGCAACGTACGCCAACGGGCAAACGGAAATGGTACAAAACAAAGCGCAGTGGAAATCCAGCAAGGAAGATGTCGTATATGTTTCGAACGGGCTTTTGACGGCCTATAAAAAAGGCGAAGCGGACATTACGGCGACTTACGCTGGCGTTAGCGTGACGACCCATGTCGCGGTAGACATGCCTCTGAAGGTCGAGCTTTCCTCGAAAAAGGTCTCGTTGAAAGTGAACGGAACGTACCAGGCAAGCATCGTGCTGGATTACGGCGCCAACAAACCTGCGGAGCAGGTCACGGATAAAGTCGAATGGAGCTCCAGCAAGGAAGAGATCGCCAAAGTGGACGAAAACGGCGTCGTTACGGGCGTCGGCACCGGTACCGCCACGATCACGGCGAAATATGAAGGCAAAACGTATACGATGACCGTAGAGGTGGGGCTCGTCAGCGAGCTGACCTCCCTGCAAAGCCTGATCATCCTGTCCGCCGGAGATAAGAAGAAAATCGATTTGACGGCCGTGGACGATCCGGAATCGCCGGACGGCTTGAACAAGAGAGCAACCTGGAAGTCGAGCAGCCCTTCGGTAGCCAGCGTGGACAGCGAGGGCGTCGTGACGGGCTTGAAGAGCGGGAAAGCGACGATTACGGCGGAATACGGCGGCAAGAAGGCTACCGTGCAGGTTGAAGTCGACGTCATTTCCAAAATCGATGCCAGCGCTGATTTCCTCTTCTTGAAAACGGCCGGCAGCGCGAAGGACAAAACCGCAAACGTGGCCGTAACGGTAACGTTCAGCGACGGTTCCGCCAAGGACGTCAGCAGCAAAGCGGAATGGAAAACCTCGAACTATAAAGTGGCCACTGTCGTAAACGGCAAAATAACGGCGGTCGGCAGCGGCAAAACGACGATTACGGCCAAATACGCCAATAAAACCGTCCGTATTCCTGTGGAAGTGGACGTCCTGAAATATTTGCAAACGAACGAAGTGAGCCTGAACATGAGCGTTGGCCAAACCTTCAATCTGACCGCAACCGCCACGTACAGCGACGGAAGCGAATCGGACGTATCGAAACCTGCGCTCTGGAAATCCTCGCGCATCCTGACCGCAACGGTGAAGGACGGCGTGGTGAAGGCGACGGGCAAAGGGAAAGCCACGATTACCGTTTCGTTCGGCGGCAAGTCGACGAAAGTGGTCGTAAACGTGAAATAAATTAACGGCATAAAATTTCTAGATCATTAATTCATATGCCTCATTTGAATGCACGAACGGGCGGCGCAAAAAAACATTTTGCGCCGCCCGTTCTTTTATTCCAAGCGTTCCACGTCAAACACCGGGACATTGATCGGCTGATTCAGCGGGTCGCCGCCGGGGATGACGTCTTCGAATTGATTGAACATTCCGACGACGGTTATGCTCGTTCCCTCGTTGAACATGTAATCGCCGCGCAGCTTGATGTAAGAAGCGCCCACCTGCGCCAGCGCCTGGCCTTCTCCGCCGTAGACGATATAGCAGGCGAAGCTTACCTTTTCGTTTTCATGCGCAAGCAGATCGGCTCCGTCGATGTCGGCGTAATCCTTTTGGAAGCCCGCGAACTGGTAGCTGTCCCCTTGCCGCGTATAGACCGCCTCTTGCGAGGCGGACGCACTTCCGTCTTCGCCGACGCCCGCCGGGTTCGTCACAAGCAGTGAACGGTCGGGCTGCACCGCGTAACCGTCGGCTTCGAAGAAAAACAACGGCGTCATTTGGCTGCCGTGAACTTCGTATGCCGCATACAGCGCTTTTCGCGAGGCGGATTCGCCTTCGACGAGAAGGACCGGCGCCGTTTTCGTGCTGAGCGATTCTTCGACCGAAACGTTCCGGATGGCGACGTCGCCCGGAAATTCGCGTGTGCTCGCCGCCTGCACCGTCTCGTCCGCATTCATGACCGCAAAATAAATGGCGTTGCCGTCATCCGAGCCGATGGCATAAGCGCTGCCGCCAAACCGGCTGCCCCCGCCGCCGACATGGCTGAAATTGGCCGTCTGGCCGACGAGCTGCAGCAGACGGAGCGGGTCATGAGCGGTCCAGGCCAGCCTTGCCTTTTTCACTTCATCCGATGTGTCCCGGTAAGCGGATAACGCCTCATAAAGGGCAATAGCCCCTTCGTAGTCGTTGTTTTTGATTTTCCGCTGCGCCGAGGTCAGCCATTTTCGGATTTGCCGATCGATTTCCTTCAGCAGGCTGGATTTGATTCCGGCGCTTTGCACGTAAGACTCGTAGGTTTTGGCGTGAAGCGCGTAATTGGCCGGCTGGTCTCCGTCCACATCCTTTTTCAGAATCATCCGGGAGAGCTCTTCCGTTTTGCTTTTGACCCATGGCGCCTGGATCTTCCGCCCTTCATACTCATCCATCAGCGTTTGCGAATAATCCAGCAGCTGGGCGAATTTTCCGCCCCCGGCGAGCCGGGACATCAGCTTTTCGTCGAAATCTTTGAATTTGGCACCAAGCTGCTTGGTTTTTTCGTCTGCCCCGCCGTAAAACGCTTCGGGAATCGCCTGCAGGTTCCATTTTGCGCCGGCTTCGTCCGTGAGCCCTTGATTCAGCTGCTGCTCCAGCTGGCCGTAAAACAAGCCCTTGAACTCTTTGAAATAACGCGTGATATCGTCCGAAATGCCGTAGCCCGCCGAAATTTTGGGGTAAACGGCCGCAAACCGTTTGTCCGCGCTCATGAACTTGTTCCGGGCATCCTGGAATTCGCCGTAAACCTGAAGAAAGCCGGCAAAATCCTGGCTGGAACCCGTCCGTTCCACGCGCCCGTCCAGGCGGGCCAGCGTGGCTTTCATCTCCGTAACCGGCGCGAGCTCGTTCAGGCGTTTGGCGATCAACGCTTCTTTGTAATGAAAGGATCGGTTGTTGGCCGCCTTCCGGTACCACTCCTCCGCTTGTATGAGGTTGTTTTCCCGATAGTAACGCTCCGCCTCGTCGACCCATGCCATTTTGCGCTTCATGTCGATCCCTTTGAACGCGATCAGGACCAGCATGGCGATGCAAAGCAAGATGAGAATATGCCTCAAGGTCAGCACTTGTTTTATTTTCATTTGTGGACGGCCCCCCAAGCTCCCTCTAAAATTCTCCTGATCATATTCCGATATTAATAGAATGTAGCATTTTTCGAATGTACGTCAAATGGCAAGCATTTCGACAGGTTAATTTGATATCGAGGAGATATGTATCATGAACGGCAAACCGAATCCGAATATGAAAACTAGAGGCTGGCTGAAAAATCTTTTGACCGCCCGCTCTGAAACCGCATCCGAGACTGCGGCGGCCGAAATTCAGGCAATAACCGAAAACGAGGCTGAACCTGCCGTCCCGGCTTCGTCCGACGCGGAACTTTCGCTGCTGGACCAGGACAAAGCGGCTTTGGACCTCATCGTTGCCGTCGAAAACATGCTGAATGACCGCCAGCTGACCGCGTTCAGATTGAAAGACCACGAAGAGCAGCTGCAAAACGCTTATGATACCATCAATCGACTGAAAAACGAGCTGAGCAAAAAAGAACACGCGATTCTCGAAAAGGAAAAGGAGTTCCGGAACCTCGAGGACAAGCTGACGCAAAAACAAATGAGCTACGACCAGCTGCTTGAAGACTATAAAGAATACCAAAACTCCGCAAGCTCCGGCATGGAAAATTTGAAGTACCAGCTGGAAAAGGAACGGAACAAATACGCGAAACTCAACGAGGAGTTCAGCCAATACCAGCATGAAAGCGTGAGAAAAACAAAGGAACTCGACGAAAAAATCCGGGATCTGGAGAGCGAAAACCAGAAGGTGGAAAGCCAATACCAAAAGGTGCTGGAAGAGAAAAACCATCTGCTGCAGACCATTTCCGATTTTACCGCACGCATGAATTTCTCGCTGACCCCTCCAACGGAATAACGGCAACGGGAGGTTTACCATGCAGCAACCCTATTTGACGAAGTGGCTTGAGATCCGGTCCATTGAAGAGCGGGAATCCGGCGATTTTTTGATGCAGGTGGACTTCGTCTGCGATCAGACGACCGCGATGGTTTGGAAAGTAGACTCCTTTACGGGACCGCGGATTCGCCAAGTGTTGACGGAAGCCGAGGACGCCGATATGAAATTCAGGCTGTCTTTTGCGAGCGAACGCAGCTCTCTGGATCAACAACGGTACGGCCAAATTACCAGGTACGGCAGAAACGCCGTGCGGAAAGTGAAATTCGCTTGTTCAGAGACGTTTGCGGAACAGCTTGCCGTGCTGAAGCGGATCGGCGATGCCGGCGAATTGGAGGGAGCCTCTTTCATCGCTCCAAGTCTTGACTTGAGTAATAGCAGCGGTATCGATTCCGAACCCGAGCCCGATCCGAAACCTGCCAAGGCTGCAGTGAATGCCGGAAAAATCGCAAGCGTGGGCGCCGCTTTGCTGGTCCTTATTCTTTTATTTTATTTCTCTTTTTCCAAATCTTCACTCATGGATGAAAAGGCACTGGCCAATACAGACGGGACGGCCCTGGCGGAAGGCGTTGCCGCGGAGGACAAATCCGCGCAGGGGGAACGTTTGACCGCGCAAACCGAAAGGGAATCCTGGGTAAAAACGGCCGCTGCCGCCGCTGCCATTCCCGCAGCTTCCGAGCCGCCCGTCCCGCTCAAGCCGCAATTTCAGGCGCCGGCAGCGGTCAGCTTGGATAAGCCGGTCAATTTCGGCATTTCGAAGGAGTCCGTCGCGATCACCTTTGATGACGGCCCTTCCAAATACACCAAAGAGATCGTCGATATTCTGGAGCGTTACAACGCCGGGGGGACGTTTTTTTTCGTCGGAACCCAGGTCCGAAAGTTTCCCGAAGCGGTAAAATACGCTTCCGACCATGGCTTTGCGATCGGCAACCACTCCATGACGCATGCCAATCTGCAGAAGTTGCCCGCGGAGCGGCAGCAGGCGGAAATTTTGCAGACAAACAAGCTCATCAAGGACATTACCTCAAAGCCTGTCGCGCTATTCAGGCCACCCTACGGCTCCATGAACGGGCATACCCGAAAAGCGGCGGAAGGCGCCAACATGAAAATCGTGTTGTGGAACCGCGATCCGGAAGATTGGAAAAGCAAAAACAGCCCGCAGCACGTTCTCAATTACATTGAGCATGCCCAGGCGGGGGGATCGGTCATCCTTCTGCATGAATCCGAAAAAACGGTCCGTCTCCTCCCGCAACTGATTAAATATTTGCAAAAGCAGCAGATTCCGATCGTAAATTTGGAATAGCCTTGCCCCAAGCTGCTTTGTTCATCCCCTAAATATTTCATATTTTTAACCATATGATAAACCCGAAAAGGCCTGCTCCATTTTGAGCGGGCCTTTTTCAAATATAACCGGGCTTTATTTTGCGGCGTTTTGCGGACGAATCCAAAAATTGCGCAGGGTTTGCGGCGGTTTTATCGTCATATAATAACGGCCCCTTTAATAGAATTTGGACACATGCTCTAATCCCAGTTCTGGAATTCGGGGTCCCAACGGTATTTTTCGTTATAGAGGGCCGACACCTCGTTGCGAAGGCCGTTCCACGTTTGATCGGGATTGCGCCGTACCAGCCGGTATAAGCGAAGAAACCGGTCTTTCGGAAGATGGCGGACGTAACGAAGAATAAAATCCGGGTACGCATCCACGTAGGTTTTCATCCGGACGGCCGCGCCGGCGACAAGCGCCATGATTCGGACGCCGTTCTTCATATCGAGGATTTCGCGTTCGTACCGCAGCACGTACCGGATGGCTTGATGTTTGATCAGTGCGCGTTTGATTTTGGCCAGCTCGCCGATGTATTCAGCCAGGGCGGGTTCGAAATCGCTGATCATAAGCGGTTCGAGCGTCAGATCCATGTCTTTGCGGAGCGCAAACGACTGAAGGAGCATGATTTGCTGCAAGCGGATCCGGTCATTATGTACGATCGTCGCCATTTCCCGCAAAATTTCGTAGCCGAGCTGCTCATCGTCTTTAATGGCGGCCGAAGCCGTCGTCAAATTCGTATAAATGCCTTCGATGATCCGGCGTTGGCTGCTTCGCAGCAGCCTTTCGAGCTGCCTCCGGGTTTCGGGCTCGATCATTTTCCGCTGAAACCACCAAAGCAGGCCCGTCAGCAGGATGCCGCCCGCCAGGCAGAGGATGATCTGCAGGAGGGTTTGGCTGAATAGCACGGCCGCAAGGGTGATGAGCAGGGCGATCAGACGCTCGTTTTGCATGGAACGTTTGGCTTGGATGCGAGCCTGCTGCATGACCGGAATCAGCGCTTCCCGGCCGCAATTTGCGCATCGGTCTTCCCATAGCACCGTAAAAAAACGGCAATGTTTGCAAATTCTTAACTTTTCGTAGGCATATCTCGTCTTATGATAAGGGCGTAGGATCAGCGGCTTTTTCTTGGCCATCATGCGCGATCCCCCCGCGGGTTGGCGATTTCCAGGAGCGTTTCATCGATATCCTCGGGCGTAGGAGCTTTCTTTTGTCGATGGAAATACACGGCGATTTGGATGACGATAAAAAGAAACAAAATGCCGAGGCATCCGTATGCAATCATAATCCGCACTCCTTTCGGGGTTCAAAAACGATGAGTTCAATTGTTTGCGAGACTTAAGTCCTATACGCAGCGCAGCGGCTGCTCTCATTGAACTTTGCCGGCTTTAATTATATCATATTATAAAAGTATTGGGAGTTTTTAGTCGCCTTATGGCGGCTTTCGCTGCTAGATTTGGAAAACCGGGGATTTCGTTTATTACGTAATTTTATCGTTTCTTAAGCATTTTTTAAGACTTTTTTCCTAAAGTAGAAGGAAGGCTTATGAAATCCCACAATTCACTAGAGAAGGAGTATCGAAAGTCTATGCTTCATAAAAATAAAATAGCACTCTGTCTTCTGCTGGTAGGTTTGCTGGTCATGCTGCCGGTTTGGAGCCCCGGGGTTTCGGCCGCCGCCGCGCAGCCGTCTTCCCATATCGATGCGGTGCTGGTCCTTGATGCAAGCAACTCGATGAAAACAAGCGATCCGAACGAGGTCAGCGGCGAAGCGATGAAGATGTTCATCGACATGCTCCAGGCGCAAGGGGACAAGGTGGGGATCGTCTCCTATACCGACAAGATCCAGCGGGAAAAAGCGCTGCTTACGATCCAATCGGATGCCGACAAAAACGACTTGAAGCAATTCATCGACCAAATCGACCGCGGCGCCTATACGGATATATCCGTCGGGGTGAAGGAAGCGGTCAAGGTGCTGAAGCAGGGCGCCGAACCGGGCCATGAGCCGATGATCGTCGTGCTGGCGGACGGCAACAACGCGCTCGACCCGAAATCGGGACGCACGCAGGCGCAGTCCGACCAGGAGCTGAACCAATCGGTGCAAGAGGCAAAGGCCGGCGGCATCCCGATTTATACGATCGGCCTCAATGCGGACGGCAAGCTGAACAAAGACGCGCTTTCCAAGCTCTCGGACCAGACCGGGGGCAAGTCTTTTTCGACCAGTTCGGCCGACGATCTGCCGCAGATTTTGAGCGAAATTTTTGCCAGCCACCAAAAGCTGAAAATCGTGCCGGTCAGTTCGATCACGGCAAACGGCAGCTATCAGGAAGTCGTCGTCAACGTGCCGAACGCGAACGTCCTGGAAGCGAACATCTCCCTGATGTCCGGCAAGCCGGTGGACGTCCAATTATCCGATCCGTCGGGGAAAGACGTGCCGGTTCCATCGGCAAACGTGCAGCGCTCCACATCGAAGACGTATTCCCTGATCAAGCTCCTCAAACCGGAGCAGGGCGATTGGAAGCTGCGGGTCAAGGGCATTCCCAAGGATAAAATCGACATCAACCTCATTTTCAACTACGATCTTGAGCTGGCCATGGAGCCGCTGAAATCGGCCTCCGTCAAAAAAGGCGATACGGTCGACATCAACGCCTACCTCGTCAGCAACGGACAAAAGCTGAACAATAACGGGCTTTATAAGGACATGACCGCCAAACTTCTTGTCAAGGATCTCGATACCGGGGATACGAAAGAGGTGGAGCTTGCCAATCAAGGCGACCATTTCGAAGGTTCCTACAAGGTGGAGGCGAAACATCAATACGAACTGAAGGTTCGCGCCGAGGACAAAAGCTTTTACCGGGAATCGAAGCCGGTGACCATCAGCGCCAAAGCCGCCGGCGCCGGAAGCGGCGGGGCCCCGGGCGCGGACAAGGCAGACAAGAAACCATTTCCGGTGTGGCCCGTAGTGATAGGCATCGCCGTCCTGACCGTGCTGGCCGCTGCCGCCTACTTCGTCATGGGCGCGGTCCGGAAAGCGAATAAAGGATTCGTCGGGCAGATGGTCGTGGAGATCCGCGACGAAAACACCGGCGAAAAAACGTATCCGCAATACAAAAAGCTGACCGCCTTTAAGGGCAAATTCAATTTGCATCAGCTGCTCCAGCTTGCGCCGGAACTGAAGGAAACGGAAAAAGTCATGTTTATGCCGGGCAAAAACGACCGGCTTGTGCTGAAAAACAACTCCGCCTGCACCGTCGAGAAATCGGGGCGCGCGGTGAACGCCGCGCAGGGTACCGAGCTGAAAAGCGGCGACCGTCTCAGCATATCGCTGCCGCAGGTGGATAAGACGATTTTGATCGAATATTTGGTGTGATGTTGAACGAATGAAACGCAAGCAACAATAGACGAACCTTGAGAAGCACTCAGGAGGGGAAAAGATGAAACCGGTAGTTAGAGAACACATCCAGCAGCTTGACGTATCGCTTGGCGGAGGAATCGTCAGCGAGAAAATCCGGGTCGATACGATCGACAATCCGATTCTCATTATTGGCCTTGGAGGCACGGGGATCGACGCGCTATTGCGCCTGAAATACCAGATCAACCGCCGCTTCAAGCTGCCGGAGGATCCGCTGTCCAAGAAAAAAATGGAGAAGCCGTCCAACGTGGAGTTTTTGGCTTTCGAAACGAACGAACAGGACCGGAACAAACGCTATAAAGGGGTGGGACTCGATTCGATCAACGAATTCGTCCTGCTTTCCAACGCCGAAATCGGCGGGCTGCTGCAGAACCGCAGCATTTTGGAGCCGTACATCACGGATTGGCTGTCCCCGGAGCTCAGCATCACCGACGGCATGAACGGCGCTGCCGGCGTGCGCCAGGCGGGACGCCTGCTGTTGTTCACGAAAATCAACCAGGTGGTTCAAGCCATCGACAAAAAGATCAAAACGCTCTCCGTCGGCACCAGCAAAAAGCTGATGGTGTTCCTGCTGACGGGGCTCTCCGGCGGAACGGGCAGCGGCTGCTTCCTGGACATCGCCTACATCGTGCGCGGCATTATCGAACGCGATTACGGCTCCGCGGGGATCGACCGCGTCAACACGCTCGGCTACCTGTTTACGCCTGACGTGAACCTGTCGAACAAAAGCCTGAGCGAGCATACGCGGGAATACATCAAGAAAAACGGCTACGCCGCCTTGAAGGAGCTCGACTACTGGATGAACGTCGACGCCCGCGGCGAACGCTTCAAGCAGCAGTACGGCAACATTTTGACCGTCAACTCGCCGCTGCCGCCGTTTAACCTGTGCCATCTCATTTCCGCGACGAACACCGAAGGCAAGCTGCTGGAAAACGCGTACGATTACTGCATGAACGTCACCGCCGAGAACATCACGAACTTCATGGCCAGCGAAGAAAAGCAGTCCGGCGAAGAATTCGCGATCCACGACTACATCAGCAACATCCGGACCAACATCGCGCAGATGAACAAGATGTATCCGGCCAACTACGATTACAACATTATCGGCGCATCGTCCGCGGTGCTGCCGATCGAGGAAATGACGACATACCTGGCGTACCGCCTCTTCGGCAAAATGGAATCGATGTTCGAAAAGGCGCCGAGCCAGGAGGACGTGGAGAAGTTCGCGCGTAAGCTGGGCATCGACCTCGACACGATGGTCAAAACGTTCGAATCCCGCGTGCCCGAGCCGCTGCCGGGTTACCAGAACAGCGAACGCCTGAGCTATACGAACGTCGTGAAAAACCAGGTCATCAATATGGATACCGAGCTGGAGCAGACGTTCCTGGCCCGTGCCCGCGAAGAATACATCAAAGCGAAAAAACAGCTGCCCGGCGAAATCGTGCAGCAGTTCAGCGACCAGGTGCGCCGCATCTTCCTGCATCCGCAGCAAGGCCCGTTTTACGTATCGCGCCTGCTGTACACGGAGAAGGGATTCTGCCTCCTGAAGATGCTGCTGTCCTACATCGAGACGCTGCGGGAGAATTTGACCCGCATTCCGCGCGACATCGAGGCGGCCAGGGAGCAGGCGAACGAACGGCTGGGCGATGCGAAAAGCGCTTTTGTCTCCAAGGAGAAAAAGAAAAACGTCTACATCGAAGCGAAAATCAACGAGTACTGGCTGATGGCGGACGTCGAGCGCACCGAGCAGATGATCGAGTTTTACGAGGATCTGTATGAGCTATTGAACCAGGAAAACAACCGCATTTATAACGTCTATACCGAAATTTTGAACGCCCTGAACGCCATTTTCGCCAAAAACGGGGACATTCTCCTAAACGGCGAAGAGCAGCTGGATCATAAAGGCAACAAAACGTACTACTGGAATATCGTCAGCGTGCCGGACATCTCCAAGGTCATCAACCGGATGATGGAGCAGAAGGACGTCGAGGATCTGATCCGCGATTTCACCCAAGAGCTGCTGGAGCATTCCGACCGGTGGATCAAAGAGCAGGAAATCGATATCGTCAGCTCCATTTCCGACTTCCTGACGGAAAAATTCGGGGATCTGATCACGAAGTCGATGGAGGATTTCCTGGTGATGAAGTTCGGGCAGGAGGAATCCATCGAAAAATTCGTCGAGCGCAAAATCGCCAGCAAGCTGGACGAGGAGGCCGTGCCGGTTTTCCATTTGAGCAACAGCGCGGGCAACTTGTATTTCCCTTCCTGGGGCTTCGTGTCGGTGCCGGTGCAGGCGCCGAGCATCCTGAAAGGAATTCGCAACTACCAGAGCAACTCGATCGGCAAATCGAATTTCACGGTGAAGGAAAGCGAAGTGAAAAACCGGATTTTCTGGCTGAACACGAAAAACGGCGTGCCGCTGTTCGTGTATACGCCGCTGAAGGTATACGAGGAAAGCTACGAACGAACCATCCTCGACAAAGAGGGCATCGGTCGCCATCTGGTGCAAACCGACCGCGCCAATTGGACGTACCTGCCGTCCCCGATCCCGGAAAAATCATGGGGCGAAACCTACGTCAATCCGCGGGTTCAAAGCTATAACGCCCGCGTCCGGGCGGAATTCGGCCGGGCTCTTGGGTACAAAATCATCGTGGAAAAAGGCGTCGACCAAAACACGAGCAACCGCTTCGCGGTGGTCTATACGAAGCCGTTTGATCTGGATCAGCTCCTTCGCGCTTACGACATGCAGCTTGGCGCGGCCAAGCCGAATCTCGGCGAAGTGAAGCGTGCCGCCACCGAACTGAAGCGGCTGCTTGAAGACGGGCTGGAGCAGGAAAACGTCAAGGATATTTTCGGCAGCATCAACGAAGAGCTGGCGAAGGAGAACCTGATCCGCTCGCCGGAGCAGATTGCGCGCGTTCGGGCGGAATTGGCGAAATATGAGGCGATTCAATCCAAGCTGAAAGAACTGGAGGCCGTCATCAACAAAAACCAGGACGAGGAAAAATGGCTCGACCAGTTTATCGAAGCGATGTATACCGGCACGATCTGCAAAAAAGGGGCGCTGTACGTCTATGACCGCGATCCGGAAGAGGAAGCGTGGGAGCCGTTCGCGAACCTGATGAAAAGCGTCAATTATGTGGAATACGAGGTTTACAAGCATTTCCGCGGGCTGGATGAGCGAAGCCGGAGCACGCTGCTGCGCAAATCCTCCCGCCGCGATCAAGAGCTGACGGCTTCCGAGGACATTTCAGGGCTGCTCGTCAAGATGGATGATCTGTTCGGGGTATTCCTCGACGCGCGCGAGCGTCTGGAATACGAGAAGGTGGAGCTGGCCGACGGGGAAGAACGCTATCAGTTCTACAAGCAGGTCGCTTCCAAATTAAACGATATCCGCAGAAGGTTGAAATCATGATGGAGCGGGTATTGGAACGGTTCGCCGCAGGTTATGCCGCCGATCAGGATAAGCTGTCGGGCAAAGGGGATGACCAGAGCAGCATCCACTACCCGGCCGTGTTTCTGTTCATTGGGGATAAATCGGCCGAGGCCATCGAGCCGATGATGCGCATCAATCATAAAAAATGGGATAACAGCGCCGGCGTCATGTATTTTCATGTCGGAACCGGCCGCGGGCCGGGAGGGCCGCATTCGGGACACGCAAGCCGGTCCGCGTCCGGGAATCCGGGGGCGGGCTCACCGGCCTCGGGGAAAACCGGAATTTCCGGCGGCGCCGAGCTGCGGGTCAGCCGGTTTGCGATCGACGCCGGACCTGCCGGACAGGATCCCAAAACGCTCCGCAAAGAGCTGTACCGTTCCTTTTACCGGGACGAGGAGCAGCTGTACGCCCTGAACCGGGCGCTGCGGCAGCTCAGCTACAACATAGCGGACTACGGGCGGCTGTATTCGTCATTCGACCGCATTCATCTTTCTGTCATTACGCGGGTCGACGACCCGCTTAATGTGTTCATACCGGAAGTTTCCCTGCTGGCGCAGTCCATCTTCGCCCAGTCCTTCAAATCGGTGCAGATGGATTTGTACGTCCTGATCAGCGAGCGGGACCAGATGGAATCGTTCGGGTACGGCAGCTCGGCCGGGGTGGCTTTTCTCCGGGAACTGGAAGTGATGCAGAGCCCCGACTACAGCTTTTCGGCAAAGCTGCACGTGACGGAGGACGGCCTGTCCATCCCGGTCACGCACCGGCCGGCCCCGCTGTTTGATCTCGTCTACGTGCTTTCGGACAAAAACGAACGCGGCATTACCGCCGCCCACGGCATGCAGGACAACTACGAAATCATTTGCCATGTGAGCCTGCTCAAAAACCGGAAGCAAAAGGAAAGCCATTTCGACATGAATGCCGGAGGGTATAACAACACCTCCTTCAAAAACAACGTCATGACCGAATCCGGCCGCCAGGGATACGTTTCGGCAGGTTTTTCCCGCGTTAAACGTCCCAACGAGTCGATTGCGCTGGCCGTGCTGTACCATTTTTACGGCGGTTTGCTCAGCCGGATGAAAAACGTGCCGGAATGGGGATTCAAAGAAAAAATGTCCTTTTTCGGCCTCGACCCGGCGGCCATATCGGAGCAAGCGGAAAGAATCGTCCCGGACGGCGGCAAAATCGCCGAGATGACCGGCATGATGACGCACCCGGTCAGCTACGGCTCGCTAAAGCGCATGACGCTCCGCGACGCGGAAGAGGCGCTGTTCGGCGGCGGCTGCGAGGCTTATTTCCGGAGCAACTACGTGCAGGAGACCGAGCTGCGCTTAAAGCAGCTTCAAGCCGGCGAAGGGCTGGGGGAACGGATCCGCCGCCGTTTGCGCGAGCAGTCGGCCGTGGGGATTTTCGGGATCGCGTTATGGACGGACGAAAAAAACGGCGGCAGCGTGCTGGAGGCGGTACGGAGCCGCATCCGCGATTTGGCGGGACATTGGGAAGCCGAAAAAGCGGAGCTTGCAAGTTACTATGAGGAGCGGGTCGAAAACCAGCCGTTCCCGAAACGGCCGCTGATGGAGAAGCATAACGTCCGAAGCTTCATCCGTTTTTTCTTCGAGACGGTGTACCGGCGGAAGCTGGAGCTGCTGCGGATCGAGACCGAGCTGAAGCTGTATCGGCGTTACGAAACGGAATTGGCCCGAATCCACGCGGAATATAAGCAAAAGGCGCTGGAGCTTACGGAGGTCGAGGAGACGCTGCTGCATGCGGCCCGCGCAAGCATCCGGGAAGCCGACGATTACATCGGCCAGAACGTCATGGAATATTACGGCGTGGTCACCGAAGAGCTGATGCGCGAGCTGGAGTCGCGGCGCGGCGAAGGCGTTTTTTTCGAGGAGCGGTATATGGGAAGTTTCGCCGAGCTTTTGGATGAAGGCAGGGAACGGATGTTGATGCGGCTGATCGATGTGTGCAGAAGAGAGCTGTTGGAATCGGAAGCGTTCGATCAGACCTTCGAGGAGGAGCTTTTGAACCGGGCGAACGTAACGGCGGAGTATGGCAACCGGCAGGTCCTTTCGAAGGAAGAGCTGTTCAAAAGGCTGTACCGGACGTTGGAGGAGCACGCCGTCATCAACCTGCGCCTGCTCGAATACACGCAAGAGCACCGCTACGAGGAAAAATACTTTTTCGGGGATGCCGAAAGCGAATTTATCCGGTATGCGGCCGCAGCCGACGAGACCTCCCGGATCTACAAGCTGGGCGTCGTGCATGAGAAACGCAGCAGCGGCGTCGAGAAATTGAACCTGATGGGCGGATTTCACCTTGAGGATCTGATGTATTACCGCAACGGAAAAGTTTATTACGAAACCTACGTTCAGAACGGCTACGAATTCCATGGGATCGACGCCGAACGGCTGCCGGAGCTGAAATAGCCCCGTTTTCAATCGGTCGCCGAACTTTCGTTTGGCCTTAAAGGAAAGGAAGATGGATATGCAGCGAAAATTGAATCTGCTCCTGCTGCTGTTCAGCCTGCTTGGCGGTGCCGTCGGCTACATCATCGCGGAGATCATGCTGAATACGTGGGGAAAAGACTGGCCCCGGATCGTGGCGGTCGGACTCTATTTTGGCGTGCTTGCCTTATGTATCGGGCTGGGCTGCCTGATCGCCGAAGTCATGTCGCCGCGGCTGAACGGCCCCTCCTGGAAGCAGCGTTATGCGGGGACGTCGTGGAAGCTGCTGGTGCCGGCCACGCTTGTGATGATATTCGTCCTGTCGCTGGCTCTCGAATTCGTGTACGAGATCAACGGCGGGGGAACGAAGCCGGTGAAGGACATCGCGCTGGTGATCGACAACTCGGGCAGCATGACGCAGACGGATCCGGACAACGAACGATACGCCGCCGCCAAAAACATGATCGACCGGATGGACGGCGGCAACAGGGTCGCGGTGCTGGTGTTTAACGACCAGACGACGCTGCTGCAGCCGTTTGCGAAAATGAAAAACCAGGCTGCCAAGGACGAAGTGACGGCCAAAATCGACGCGCTGGAAGCGACGGACGGCGGCACGGACATCGGCCTGGCTTTGTCGGACGCGATGAAGCAGATTGAGGATGAAGGCAATGCAGGGCGGGGGACGATGGTCGTCCTGCTTTCCGACGGCGCGAGCGAGGTAGACTTGAATTCGGCCCTTGCTCCTTATAAGCAAAAGCAAGTCCAAGTGAACACGATCGGGCTGAGACTGATGGATCCGCAAGGTTCCGATCTGCTGAAGGCGATCGCGCAGGAAACGGGCGGACAGTATTACGATGTGCAAAATGCCGGCGATTTGTCGCCGGTGTTCCAAAAAATATACCGGGATGCAGGCGAGCGCACGCTGCTTACCGAGCGGACCGGACCGCAGGAGAACAGCACCCTTTACTTGATCGCCCGCGTGGTTTTCCTCGCATTGATCGGCGCCGGCATCGGCATTGCGCTCGGGCTGATCTTCGATAACCGCTATCTCGCCCGCAGCTTTGGCGCCGGAGGCACGGTTTCCGGGCTGCTGGCGGGATTGCTGCTGGAATTCGGATTGACGGGCGAAGACTGGAAAGACAGCATCATCCGGCTTTTGGCCTGCCTCGTGCTCGCCGGCGTACTTGCGGTATTTACGGCGATCGTGCCGGTCAAAGAGAACGGAAAGATCGAAGCGGGCCTGCATCGTCCAGGCCAAGCAGGGCGTTCGCGGAACGGATTTGCCGGCCGGAACCCCAACAGCAACAGCAGAGGATTTTAAACGGGAGGAGAAAACAGGATGAGGTTCATCGATGCGGATATCAGCTCCATGCTCATTCGCGGCGTGACCCATCAGCTGGATGGAGACCGCTGCACGCTCCGCTGGCGTTGGCCGGAGGATATCAAGGCGGTCTATATCGAGCGCAGCATGGCGGGGGAAGAGCCGATGCCGGATGCCCGCCGGCCGAACATGAGCAGGCTGAAGCTGTACACCCGGAATGAATATAAAGCGGCGAACGGCTACCATGACCGGATCGACGGGGTCGGAAAGGTCGTGTATACGATTTATGCCGCCACCGAAACGGAGGAGGGCCCGGCGCTGATCCGCCAGCATGACGGCCAGAACCGGAAGGAATTCAGCACGGGCAGAGCAAAGGTGTGGTTTTCCATCCGCCACAAGGGCGGTTGGCTGCAAAAATACAAGTCGGTGCAAATCAAGGTAACCACCGAGATTCCGATCCCGAAAGAAGCGCTTTGTTACGTCAAAAAGACCGGCGGTTATCCGGCGAATAAAGACGACGGCACGCTGTACCCTTTCGTGGCGGATTTCGAAGCCGGCGTAAACGTACTGCCGGTGATCGAGGTCGGCAAAAACGATTACGTGCGGCTGTTTTTCACCGACGGGAAGAAATATGGGCAGATGTATGAGTTGGTGCCGGAATCGTAAATTGGGCGCTCCATGTAAATTCCCTCCGGCCTCTGTTGAAGTCGTGTTATCGGAATAGACTATGAGGACATAACACGACTTCAAAGGAGGCCCGTAAACTCTCCGGGCAATTTACATTCCGCTTGGTGTTTCGGGAGGAAAGTGTGAGCTAATTCGGAGGAGTGAAGAGATTGCCTCGCCTGCTCCGTTGAAGCGAGAACATAACACGGCTTCAAAGGAGGCCCGTAAACTCTCCGGGCAATTTACATTCCGCTTGGTGTTTCGGGAGGAAGGTGTAAGCTGATTGGCAGGAGCGAATCAGCTTGATCTTCGCGTGGGCGCCCGCCGGGGGAAGAATTTTATAGGGATCGCGCACTCAAACGAGAAGTTTCTTGCTTTACGAAGTATAATGTAGTAGGAAGACGCATAAGACGAACGCAAAAGGTCGCGAGAGACGAATCGATAGGACGCCGTGATCGGCAGCTCGATTCCGTCCATCGCGTCGGCCCGCTGCGCAATGCTCGGCATAAAGTCATATTAGCCTTATTTATAGAGTGAAGTTTTAATAACATAAACGAATCATTCCATAAAAAGCTTCATAATGAACTATTTCGTCACTTTTGATATGATGATCGATACGCGCAGGCAGCAGGGCTGCCGTGCGGCAACCCACCAGCCAAAGGGGGAAGAGGGAAACCAATGGGCATTTTCAATATGTTCAAAAAGAAACCGATCGCCGAGCCTAGGCCGCTTTTTTACGATATTGTGTGTCCGTATTGCTTCAGCAAATTCGCGCCGGACGAGGTCGTCTTCCGTGCAGCCCACAGCCGGGAGGACGACGAGGATTACGCGCTGCAGGAGGACGAGGTGCTGAACCGGTACCGCGAGCGCTTCGGCTTGGACTCGGTGTATGACATGGAAGCCATTTTGCGGCCAAGCGACATTCCCGAGGAACGCCATATTTATTCCGATCACGTGCTGGTCGGCCTGAATGACCGCTACGGGGTAGTGACGCGCCGCCGCCTGTGCCCGAAATGCCATAACGAGCTACCGGTCACGTCGGGCAAGGTGCCGAGCAACATCATTTCCATTATCGGCGCTTCCCAGGTCGGCAAATCCGTCTACATGACGTCGCTGATCCATACGCTGCAGCATTCGACGGCCGACCACTTCAACGCGGCATGCATGCCGCTGAATGCTGAAATCAGCCGCAAATTCCGGACGATGTACGAGGAACCGCTGTTTGAACGCGGGGATTTGCTGGCATCGACCCAGAAGGAAAAAATGCAGGAGCCGTTCATTTTCCAATTCGTGTTCAAGGACGAGAGCAAACCGCCGCTGACGCTGGTGTTTTTCGACGTGGCGGGCGAAGGGATGGTCGACGAGGATTATCTTGGCCTGCACGGCCAGCATATCAAAAATTCGGCGGGCATCCTGTTTATGGTCGATCCGCTGCAAATCCGCTCCATCCGCGATAAAATCCGCATCCAAATGGGAGACGAGCCGGGAGAGTGGGTGCCGCAGTACGACGAGCCGCGCGACGTGGTGCTGACGTTGTTCGGCGACTTTATCGCTTACGAGGATAAGGGGAAAACCGACATTCCGACCGCCGTGGTGCTGACCAAAAGCGATATGCTCCACTCCTTGAAGGACGAAGACGGCGAGTATATCAAATCGAACAGCAACGTGTTCCACAACATGGTGCACCGCAAGGCGCTCAATTTGACCGAATTCGAAAATATCGACGGCGAGATCCGCCGCTTCATCGAAAAGGTGGACCGCCCGTTCAAAGGCACGATGGACGTTTATTTTTCCAACACGGCGTATTTTGCGGTATCGGCGCTTGGCAGCAACCCGGTCAACCAAAAAATGCAGTCCGTCGTCAGCCCGATCCGCGTGGATGAGCCGTTTATCTGGCTGATGTATAAGCTGAATTACATAGAGGGGAGAGTCGACGCATGATGTTACCCCCGAATGTAGTGCAGCAGCAAATGTATACGCGCGAGCGTCGGGGCATTTTCCGCGATAACGAAGGATTTGACACCGTCGCCCGTTCTTCGGGTCTGGATCAAGCCTATATCAAAAAGGTGCTGCATCCGTATTGCCAATACGATGCCCCTGCCGAACTTGCGGCACGAACCGAGAAGGAAGGACAGGAATATCCGGATGCGCTGCACGTCATCCATACCGAATCCGGCGATACGATCGTCGGACGGAGCGTATTCCAGCCGGCGGATTTTACGGGGCTGCGCAGCGCCTTTTTTACGCATAACTACGTCATTCCCGCAGATTTCAAAGATTCGCCGGAAACGGATTACCGCACCTGGCTGAACGCTTCGTTTGCCGAACGGTACGATGTCGAGCAGGGGATGGACCTTCCGGAACTGCCCGCCATCCCGGCCAAGGACCATGAGGGCCATCTTACCCGGGAGCAGGCGCTCGGGCTGCTTCAGGAACTCAAAATCGACGAGCAGGCGTTCAAGCAGCTGCTGTTTGCGGCGATGGCCTCGGTGGCCGGCAAGAAAAAGGTCTACATTGTGCTGGACGTGCCGATCGAGCAGCTTTCCGAAAAAGCGAAACGGCTTTTGGCGCTGCTTTTTGCCAGCCTTCCTTACGGCATCCGCCGTCAGCTCGGCTTCCAGACCTATGCGCGGGAGCCTCAGAGCAAAAAAGGCGTCCAGATCATGTTCGTCGAAAAAGGAAGCTTGCGGCTGAACGACCGCAGCATCGAAAAGGACTTTCTGTTCGAGCTGGCGGCCGGGCGCATATTAAACGCCGATCTGGACTGGGACGACCAGCCTTATTTGGATTTTGCCTGGGATAACCTTGGTAATCCGGAACGGGCGGAGCGGTTTTACGATTTTTCGGCCCGGATGCTCAAAGACATGGAGCCGATCCGTCAAATCGCGATCGCCAGCTACCACGAGCTTGCCGTGCTTTTCCAAATGGAAGAAGGGAACCTGGAGCTGTACGAGCCGAACAGGCTCAGCGTGCTTCGGGCGATGCTCGATTTATTGGAGCCGGCCGGTTCCCTGCCTGCAAAGATGCGGCTGAACGATTTGTTCCTGGCCAGCTTCGACCTGGAGTTTGACCGGGTCAAACAAGGAGAGCTGCCCGAGCTTGAAATTCTGGAATGCATCAAGGACTATTACCGGGTGGATAAAAAACACAGCGAACGGAAGATCGTGGAGTATTTTATCCGGGCGCTGAATAACGCCATTACCCTTGGCCGCAAGGATCTGCTGTCCGCGATCTATGGAATGATCGAAAGCGATGCGGACCTGTGCACGGCATTTTTCGGCCGGGTGCTCGCAAGCCAGGGGCTGCCGAAGCTGATGTTTAACCCATATATCGAAAACCGGCTGAAAAAAGCGATGAAAGCGCGGGACGTGGCGGACCTGCTGCATCGCTGGGTGACGTCGCATCCGGTGGTGTTAAGCAACGACTTTTTTGTCCAAACCGCCGAAAGTCAGCTGATAGACAAGCTGCGGAAGGAAGCCGAGCCGGTCAAAGCCGTCAATCAGGTGCTGGATCAGCTGGACGAGCTGGACCAGGATCCGCAGCATGGTTTTTCGCTGGTGGAAGGAGGCTCGTTTTTCGTCGACAGGCTGATGTATGCGGCGAACCTGTTCCTCCTGAAGGACGTGCAGCTCGACAAGATCACGAAAGAGCAGCTGCTGCAAATCGGCTTTTTGAACAATCCGAAGGAGTTCCGCTCCTGGGTGTCGCGGTTTGACACCCGGACCCGTTCGAAAGCGGAGGTCATGCTGGCCGCGCACCGCTGGTTTACGAGCGTGGAGCCGGACCCTTCCCTGCTGAAAGGACTTTCCCCGGAGGAGCGGGACGAGCTTCAGCGTCTTGCCCGAAATTGGCTGCGGAAGGAAGTCGGGTTATCCCGTTTCGGCAGCATCACGCTGGCCTTCTGTTACGATGTGGATGCAGGGGCGGTGGATTACAACGGGCTGATGGAATTTTTGCATAAGCATGCACCTCATCCCGAGACGGTCTACGAATTTATCGAATGGTCCGCGAAGGAGCCGGCGTTCGTGCGGCCGCGCGGCTTGATTCCAGCCTATGCGACGGCGATTTTGAATTATTTCCAAAATTACGATGCTGCCGCGTTCAAAAACAAAGAAAACGTGCGCAAATATTTCGACGCGGCGGCTCCGGAGTTAAAAGCGGTCTACGACAAAGCCAGATACGAGCTGGCGTCGCCGCTTGTGAAGTTTTTCCGGGGCAACCCGAGAGTATTCAAGCTCAGCGCGGTGCTGACGCTAATGATCGTCGTGATCGGGGGCATGCTGATCGTCATGCAGGCCAACGGCGGGTTCAAAAAAGAGCCGGAGAAGCAGGTCAACGCCGAGGCGAAACCGCCGGTTGCGGCAACCGAAAACCAAAATAAGGCGGAGGAGCCGAAGGAACCGGTCGAGGCCGCGAAGGAAGTGCCGGTCCTGACGTCCAAAACGATCAAAAACGCGGACAAAACCCGCGTGACCCAGCTTGTGTTCCACTTCAAGCAGCCGGCTTCCTGCCGCGATTTCGTCGCAAATGAAGTGACTGTCATGGGGAAAGACGGAAGCATCATTTTGGAAGTCCCGACGCCGCGTTTCGTTCATGCATGCGCGGAAGAAACGGCATCGGATCAAGGCGCGGGTTCCGCGGATGGAACGGGGACGGCTTCGGGTGCGAACGGTACGGAAGGAACGGCGGGAGGCCAAAACTCCGCGTCCGGCTCGGACGGTTCAGCCAACGAAACCGGAAATCCGGAAGGTGCCGTCGCTTCGGATGGCACGGCATCCGGCCAGGAAGGGACCGAAGGAACGGATGCGTCCGGCACGTCCGCAAGCGGAGGGGATAACCCCGGCGGCAGCGGGGCAGCCGGAACGGCGGAGGACGGCGGTCCGGAAGCTTATACGAGCACGGTAACGCTCAAACTGATCAAAAAGTTGGACCTGAACAAAGTGGACCAGGTGCTGGTCGATAACGTGCCTTACGTGATCATACCGGAAGACCAGTTAGGCAAAACGGACGTGACCGGGGAGGGCGCGTCCACAACGGATACCCAAAATACAGTGGAAGGCGGCACCGAAGACGGTTCGCTGGGCGGCATCCAAGATACGGGAAACGAATCGGAATCGCCATAAAATAAACAGAGCGTCCTGATCCTCATTGGAGGAAAGGGCGCTCTTATTTTTGCCTCAGGCCTTCATTTGCTGCGAATCCGGATGCATCGCCATAAATTCGATGCGGTTGCCGTCGGGATCCCTCGCCCAGCACTGCCAGTTGAGATCCTTCCCCTGCTGCGGCTCAACGTCAAGGGGAACGCCGTTTTGTTTCAAATGGTCGGCGATTTCCTCGATGCTGTCGACTTCAAGGCACAGATGGGAAAAGCCGACGGGGCGTTCCGGCCGTTCCGGTTTTTGCTTGCCGCCGTAAAACAGCTCGATGAACTGGCCGTCGGCGACTTTAATGTATTCAATCCACGGATTGCCTTGATCGTCTTCGATGGAAAACGCCTTTTTAAAGCCGAGAACGCCGCAGTAAAAATGCAGGGAGCGTTCCATGTCCGCCACGTCAAAAGCCAAATGCCCGATTCCTTTGATCATTTTGCAAGTCCTCCTTATCGCGTTGGCATGGGTCATACCGGTGTCTTTTTGTGGAAGCGCATTCATGATAACTCCAACGGCCGCGTTTTTCAATACCGTGAAGCGCATGGCAAAGGGCGAAAAACACAGCAAAAGCAGAAGGTGATTCTTGAATGTTCGGTTTTAGACTATGATTTATTAAATAAGCTAAATAAACACGCTCGTTTTACTCGATAAATACGAATTATTTTGTTGTTTTTGATTGACACTTTCGTGTTTGTTCGATAAACTTATATTTGTTGTTGATGATATAGAGAGATTGTTCGTATATCCTCATTGATATGGTTTGAGGGTTTCTACAAGGGACCGTAAATCTCTGGCTACGAACAGGACTGCTTTTTGGCATACCTGTTCCTGCGCCGGGGATTTTTTTGCGCTTATAGACATTTTGTCCGGATTCCCGAACCGGGCTTATGGCACCGGGGGCGGGGATGCCCCGCAGGGAATGAAATCCGACTACTCATACTTCCAGGAGGTTCGAGATGAACAAATATGACGTGATTGTCGTTGGAGCCGGTCCGGCCGGCATTTTTGCCTGTTATGAATTTGCGTTGAAGGCTCCGCATTTGAAGGTGCTGTTGGTGGATAAAGGCCATGACATTTATCGGCGCAGCTGTCCGATTCTGGAGGACAAAATCAAGCTTTGTCCGCCTGCAGGAGGCCGTAAGGAGTTTGCCGGCTGCGTACCCGCGTGTTCGATCACGGCAGGCTTCGGCGGAGCGGGCGCTTATAGCGACGGGAAATTCAACATCACGACCGAATTCGGCGGCTGGCTGACGGATTATTTGTCTCCTTCCAAGGTCATGGAGCTCATCCGTTACGTGGACGCGTTGAATCTGGAGCATGGGGCAACGACGAACATCACCGACCCGACGACCGACGTCATCCGGGGCATCGAGCAGCGCGGTTATGCCGCGGGCTTGAAGCTGCTGCGGGCACAGGTGCGCCATCTCGGGACCGAACAGAACCTGGAAATTTTGAAATCGATATACGAATTTTTGAAAGCCCGGGTCGATATGATGTTCAAAGCGGAAGTCGAAGACATCGTCACGAGCAAAGACGGCGGCACGCATACGGTGCACGGCATCGTGCTGAAAAACGGGGAGACGTACGAAGCCGACCGCGTGATGATCGCGCCTGGGCGGGACGGCTCGGGTTGGCTGACTTCGATCCTGAAAAAGCGCAGGCTGAAAATGTACAACAATCAGGTCGATGTCGGCGTCCGCGTCGAAACGTCCGATGTGGTCATGCGGGAGATCAACGAGCATCTATATGAAGGAAAGTTCATCTTTAACACGTCGGTAGGAACAAGGGTCAGAACGTTCTGCAGCAACCCTTCGGGGCATGTCGTGGTGGAAAACCACACGGGGGCGATGGCGGCCAACGGCCATTCCTTCAAAGACCCGGCGCTGGGGTCGAGCAATACGAACTTCGCTTTGCTCGTCTCGCATAAGTTTACGGAGCCGTTCGACAAGCCGAACGAATACGCGCGGGAAATTTGCAAACGGGCCAACGATTTGTCGGGCGGCGGGATCATCGTTCAGAAATACGGGGACATTCTGCGCGGCAGACGTTCCACGGAAGCGCGGATCCGCGAAGGGTTCCTGGAGCCGACGCTGAAGGAAGCGGTGCCAGGGGATTTGGGGCTTGTCCTACCGTACAATACAATGAAAAGTTTAATTGAAATGATGCAGGCGCTCGATCAGGTGACGCCGGGGATCGCTTCCGAGCATACGCTGTTTTACGGCGTGGAGGCGAAGTTTTATTCGGCCCGGCCGAAGCTGTCGGAAACGCTGGAAACGGAAATCAGCGGGCTGTATTGCGGGGGCGACGGCGCGGGCATTACCCGCGGTCTGGCCCAGGCGGGAGCCGCCGGCGTGTGGATTGCGCGCAGCATCGTGGATTCGCTGTAAGCATGCATATGCATAAGGTGTTCCGGAACATGGCCGACGGCGTGACAGACGTGAGCCGGACGCGAACATCGTTTTTTTGCAAAGGTTATTTAAAGGTATGCCTTTTCCGATTTTCGGAGGGGCGTACCTTTTTTGTACCCCGATTGGTTAAAAAATGTATTAGAAACAAACCGTGAAGAAAATGAAAGGGAACGCATTTTTTAAAAAATAATTTCCTGGCTTCTATATTGATAAATAATAAACGATACAATATAATGTCTAAGTGTATTTCAAACCAATGAATTATTTGTCTAATAAAAGGAGATGTTGTCATATGAGTTCCTCACAGCAGGCCGCCGGGCATGCGGATGATATCCGAAGGCCTGAAGGCGCGCCCCCATTGAATGCTCAAGCGCAACCTGGCGTCTACCGCGCCATGATTGCTTTTCTGATTCCGCTCATCTTAAGCAACGCGCTGCAGTCCGTCGGACAGCTGGCCGGCACGATCGTGGTCGGTCGGTGGATCGGCGTGGATGCGCTCGCGGCCATATCGGCCTTTTTCCCTCTGTTCTTCCTGCTGGTTTCGTTCGTGATCGGAATCGGCTCCGGGAGCGCGATCCTGATCGGTCAGGCTTACGGCGCCGGAAATATGGAGAAGTTAAAGACGATCGTCGGCACGACCATGACCTTTACGTTCCTGCTTGGCATCGTGCTTGCCATCGTTGGCGGCATTTTTACGGAGGATATTTTGCGCATGGTCGGCACGCCGGCCAACATTATGGACGTCACGATCCATTACGCGCGCATTATGTTCTGGAGCTTGCCGGTCATGTTCCTGTACATGGTGTATACGACGTTTATGCGCGGAACGGGCGACTCCAAGACGCCGTTTTATTCCTTGATCGTCAGCACCGTGCTGAATCTGGCTTTCCTGCCGGTTCTTATTTTCGGGTGGCTGGGTTTGCCGAAACTGGGCATTTACGGCGCGGCGTACGCTAACGTGATTTCGACCGTCATTACGTTCGTCCTGCTGCTTTGGTACACGTATTGGAAGAAAAGCCCGCTTCGCTTGGACGCTTCCGTACGCAAGCATCTGGGCATGAACAAAGACATGTTGAAGCTCCTGCTCCGTTTGGGCATCCCGTCCAGCGTCAGCATGATCCTCGTGTCCTTGTCCGAAATCGCGGTCATCGTGTTCGTCAACCGTTTCGGCTCCAATGCCACCGCGGCATACGGATCGGTGAACCAGGTCGTGAGCTACGTCCAGATGCCGGCGATCAGCCTCGGGATGACGGTGTCGGTTCTGGCGGCGCAGTCGATCGGCGCGAAACAGAACGATCGTTTGAAAGAGGTCATCCGCGCGGGAATCGTGCTGAACTATATTATCGGCGTGGCGCTGATGATCCCGATTTACATTTTTTCGAAAAACATTTTGTCCTGGTTCATCACGAGCCCGGAAACGCTGAATATCGCCCATGAGCTGCTTGTCATTACATTGTGGAGTTACCTCATTTTCGGTCACGTGCAGATCGTCGCGGCGACCATGCGCGCAAGCGGCGTCGTATTATGGCCGATGATTTTCAGCGTCATTTCCATCTGGTGCGTCGAGGTGCCTGTCGCATACGTGCTGTCGTACCATACGAGCCTTGGCATTCGCGGCATTTGGCTCGGCTATCCGGCGGCATTTATCGTCAGCATGATTTTGGTCTATTCGTATTACTGGTTGTCGTGGAAAAAGAAACAGATTACCAGTCTCGTGCAATAAGTCAGCTATTAAATCCAAGGGGTTCTCGTCTGAACGCGAAAAAAGCAGCCTGCGCAAGTAGCCTTAAAGGGCAAAAGCGCAGCTGCTTTTTTTTCTTTTGTTTTGTTCTTCTTTGGGCCCGGAAATAGGAGGTGCGGACGGGCCGCTGCCTGCGCGGTGAACTACGTCAACCGTTGTTCTTGTATCGTTCGTAAGCCTGGTTGTAAATCTCCATATATTCGTCCACGCCCATCTTCCGAACCGTGTCGACGTATTTATCCCACTCGGACATCGGCACGGCGCCGGTAATGAACTTCGCTTCCATCTCGCCGATGTAGGTCTCGATGTCGGACCCGACGGTGGAGCGGAAATCCGTCTCTTCTTCCGTGTAGTTGAAGGCGTTCCAGATCTCCGGGATGCGGTGCGGCTCTGCTTTCTTGCCGACGGCGATGGATTCCGGAAGGGACTCCGAGCCTTTGAAATATTTTTCCTGCACGTAACCCGGATAACTGCCGCCGAGCCATGTAATATATTTGGCCAACGCCTGATCCATCGTCAGCCCGTCCGGATTGTTCGTGATCTCCTCGACGTATTCCAGCTTGCCGTCCGCCGCCTTGCGGTACGTCTGCCCTTCGATGCCCATGAAATAGAAGGTCGCCCCTTCGTCGCCGTAAAAATGATCGATCCAGCGCACCGTCGCTTCGGGATGCTTGTTCTTGTCGGTGATGACGAAGGCGCCGGGCCAGACGGCGGGCACTTTGATGTGCGAGTACATCTGATCGCCGTGCGGTCCTTTCAGCGCGCCCAGACCGGTATACCCGTCCTGGTTCATCTGGGTTTTCGGGTTCGGGTTGATCGTGGCACCCAAAACGCCTTCCTGCCCCTTGGCATACAGCGCGGCCGTCTTGATCGTGAAAATTTCCGGATCGATCAATCCTTCGGCATACAACCTTCGCACATAATCGATGACCTCTTTATATTTGGGATCGATGCGGAAGAAGCGGAGCTTGCCCGTCGCAGGATCGACGTCGACGAATTTGTGCCCGAGGCCGCGGTCGCCGAATCCCCAAGCGCCGCGCAGCTGCTCGATCAGCGGGTTGATGCCTTCCCCCGCGTAAGGAATTTCATCGGCCTTACCGTTGCCGTTCAGGTCGGTTTCTTTCACTTTCTTCAAATACTGGTAAAGCTCCTCGGTGGTCTCCGGCTCCTTCATATTCAGCTTGTCGAGCCATTCCTGCTTCACCCAGAGCGGGGTGCCGATCAGCATCGGCAGGAAGTCCGGGCTGTAGAGGGAAGGGAACGAATAAATGTTGCCGTCGGGCATCGTCAACCCTCGTTTCAAGTCCGGATATGTTTCGAGGAGCTTTTTGAAATTGGGCGCGTATTGATCGATGAGATCGTTCAGCTTGACGAAGGTCCCTTGCGCCCCGTATTTCATCAGATCGGATGCGGGAACCCGGGCCGAGTAGAATGCATCCGGATAATCGCCGCCGGCTAAAGCCAGATTGCGCTTCTCGGTCAAATTCTCGAAGGGCACGAGCTGGAACGTCACGTTAATGTTCGTCATCTTTGCGTATTCCTTCCAGACGAGCGTTTCTTCGAACTTGTTGCCGTTGGTCGGCGCTTTGCCCGTAAAGAACGTCAGCGAAATCGGTTCCTTAACGATCGGCATTCCGGTTGCGTTCACATTCGCCCCCGCTTCCTTGCCCGGTTTCGGATCGGCTTTCCCTTCCTCTCCGCTTCCCCCGTTGCTGCAGGCCGACAGCAAGCCGGCGGCCAAGGCCAAGGCCAGTGCTGCAGCGGTCCATCTCTTTTTGCGCATAACATATGCCTCCTCATGAATTGGTTTTATATATCGCCTAATGAGTGTCAGTCAACCTGAGAAGCCTTCGGGACGCTTGCGCTATCCTTTGACCGCCCCGATCATGACGCCTTTGGCGAAATATTTTTGCAGGAACGGATATAGCAGAAGCACCGGCAGATTGGCCACGATAACGACGGCGTATTTGATGGCTTCGCTTTGCATGACGGTTTCGGCCAGCACGTTGTCGCCGACGCCTTGCATCTCCTGCATCTGCTCCTGGATCAGGATTTCCCGCAAGATGAGCTGCAGCGGGTATTTCTCGCGGTCGGTCAAGTACATCAGCGCGCTGAAATAGGCGTTCCAGTGGCCGACGCTATAGAACAAAATCATGACCGCGATGATCGGCATCGACAGGGGCAGCACGATCCGGACCAGCGTTCCGATATTGGAGCAGCCGTCCATGGCCGCGGCCTCCTGCATCTCCTGCGGGATGCCGTTCTGGAAAAACGTCCGCATGATCAGGACGTTGTAAACGGATATTGCGCCGGGCAGGATCAGGGCCCACATCGAGTTTAGCATCCCGAGGTCTTTGATCAGCAGGTACGTCGGCACCATGCCGCCGCTGAAAAACATCGTCAGCACCATCATCCCGGAGATGACATTGCGGCCGTACAGGTCTTTGCGGGACAGCGGATACGCCGCCGCGATCGACAACAGCAAATTGATGGCCGTCCCGATCACCGTGTACAGCAGCGTGTTCGCATAACCGGTCAAAATTTCGGCGTTTTGAAAAATTTTTTTGTACCCGATCCAGGTCATGTCTTTGGGCCAAAGCCACACTTCGCCGCGCATGACCGCCCCGGGGCTGCTGAATGACGCGACGAGCACGAAAATGAGCGGGTACAGCACGATGACGCAAATAAGCGCCAGAAGGGCGTATACGACCCAGCCGAACAGCTTGTCGCCTAAACTTTGATTAACCATGCAAATCAGCTCCTCCTACCATAAGCTGGTGTCGTTCATCTTTCGGGCGACGCGATTGACGACGATCAGAAGAATGAAATTGATGACGTTGTTGAACAGTCCGACGGCCGCCGAATAGCTGTATTGCCCGTCGACGATCCCTTTGCGGTACACATGCGTCGAGATGACGTCCGAGGCCGTCATATTAAGCGAATTTTGCATCAGGTATACCTTCTCGAAGCCGACGCTCAGGAGCGAGCCCATGTTCAGAATAAGCAGGATGGTAATCGTCGGCATGATGCCGGGCAAGTTGATATGCCATATCCGCTGCCAACGGCTGGCGCCGTCGACCCGGGCGGCCTCGTGAAGCTGCGGGTCGATAGCGGTCAGGGCGGCGAGATAAATGATGGAACTCCAGCCCATCTGCTGCCAGACGCCCGACAGCACGTACACGCTCTTGAACCAGCTCGGCTCCGTCATGAAGCGGATCGGTTCGCCCCCAAGCCAGGTGATGACGAGATTGACCAGCCCCGATTCCGGCGAGAGAAAAATCAGGAGCAAGCCGACCAGGACGACGGTCGATAAAAAATGCGGCGCGTACGTTACCGTCTGAACGAACCGGCTGAACTTGCGCGAACGCACCTCGTTAATGAGGAGCGCGAGCAGGATCGGCGCCGGGAAACCCACGAGAAGCTGATACAAGCCGATCCCCAGCGTATTTTTAATGAGCCGCCAAAAATAGTAGCTTTCGAAAAACCTTTCGAAATGGTGCAACCCGACCCAGGGGCTTCCCCAGATGCCCTTCGTGGCGATAAAGTTTTTGAAGGCGATCTGCACGCCGTACATGGGGACGTATTCGAAAACGATAAAAAAGGCGACGACCGGCAGCAGCAGCACGTACAGATCCCAATTTCTGCGAATTTGTCTTTTCAACATATCACCTCGCTTTGAACGTTCGTTTAGGAGTATAGCAGCGACAGGGACGGGGCGGTATTGACACTTCTTTCACTTCTTTGCGCCGAATTGGCCGACATAAAGAAAAGATAAGGATCTAAAAAAATGCAGAGATTGCCCGATCCTCCGGCATGGGCGGCGCCCGGAGGCTGCGAAGCGAACAAAAAAGAGACCCAAGTCCACGCGGCTTTCCAAGCTTCCGCGGCAGATCAGGTCTCTCCAAGGCTCCACCCTGTCTATTTACTTATTGGTATCAAGATAAGGGACAACTGTTAATCCTGTTCAAACAAAAGGTTAACGCCACATTAATTCTAAACCCGTTCCTCCGCCGGTCCGCCCCGAGAGCGATCTGCACGGATCAAAACAAAGGTTTGCGAGAACGATGATAAAAGCCTGCCGACTGTTTTCCAAACGGTAGGAAAAATGAACTTTCCCGGAGAATTATAGAACGTGACTGGAGGAGGTTTCGAATCCACTTCAAGTTTAGGGGAAGCCATGTTTATAGGCCTGTTCAAGGTTTGGGGTAGTTAGATGGAGAAGGGAGCAAGCATGATTGAAATGGCCGATCGTAAACCGCAAAACGCTAGGGTTTCAGATGTTTGCCATTTTTCTATGCATCATCCTGTTGTTTTCCGTTTTTAACGTGCTTAGCATTTTTTTGTTCAACCGGGGAGTGCAGCGCGAGGTGATCCAGTACAACCGCCTGATGTTGAACAATACGGCCGACCTGTACCGCGCCCATTTCGAGCGCATCCGGACGATGCTGTTCGAAACGTACCGGAACGCACATGTCGTGGCTTATGACAGGCAGCTGGGAAAAACGGGGGAAGGGCCGCAACCGCTGATGGCTTCGGAAGTTCTGAAGGCGGTTCGCGCCGAGGCGTTTAATTCGATGAATTATCTGAATAACTTGCTCATCTATTACGAGCGCGGATCCCTGATCGTCGACAAGGAGGGCACGGTCGACGCGGAAATGATGTTTTCCCGTTTCTACGAAAGCAGCCGTTATCCGTTCGCTTATTGGCGGGATCAAACGAATCGGGCCGACAATTACGTTCTGCACCCGAACGACGCGTTCACGATCAACGACCTGAACGTGTCCTACACCGCGCAGCTGATCCCGTTTTCGTTCCGGATGCCGTCGTCGGATTATGTTGTGATCGCGCTGCTGGACGCCCGAACGATGTATCAGACGTTTTTCGGGGAAACCGGCGACCGGCTGTTCATGATCGTCTCCGATGACGGGACGCTCGTGTACAGCTCCTCCGGCGAGCTGTCCGCGATGGACATGCCCGCGTTCGAAGGCGGCCGGGACTATGCGCTGTCGGAAGACCGCTATTATTTTGCGAAGAAAGACCCGGCGTCCGGATTGACCTACGTTACGGCCGTACCTTCCGCGGATATTGCGTCGAGAGTACGGAACGCCAGCCTGTCGCTCCTTGTCGTCTTCGCCGTGTCCGTCGTCATCTGCGTGATGGCTTCGCTGTATTTCGGCCGCAAGATCAACCGTCCGGTGAAGCAAATGGTTGCATCGCTCATGCGGCGGGATCCGGTCAAAGTGCCGAGCGCGATCCAGGAGTTCGATCTGATCCAGCGAAATATCGGCGAGCTCATGAAGGAGAAGGAGGCCATTCGCAAGGAACTGTTGGGGAAGCGGACGCTCCTGACCAGCTTCGGTTACATCAACAAATTGAAGGCGATTACATCCGACATCAACGAATGGAACGATATCGCCGGAATCGACGAGCCGTTCGTCCTGGTGCTGTGCCAGCTCCATTTCAAATCGAAAACCGTCTCCGCCAGCCAGCTCCGGACCGACCGGATGGCGTATTATGTCCGGGAATATATCCATATCTTCCTATCGGAGCGAATGCCTTCGTCGCATACGTTTCAAATCGAGAACAATCAGATTCTGTCGCTGATCCGGAGCGAGGAAACACGGGAGACGCTGGATGAGACGTTGGAGACGCTCAAATCGATCCTCGACCGCGACAAGGCTTACCTGCTCGCGACGATCGCGGTCAGCTCCGTCCATGATAGTTCCGCGCAGTTCAACGACGCCTATCGCGAGGTACTCCGGATGGCCCGGCAGGCGAGGCCCCTGGACGAAAGCCAGGTGCTGCGCGTTCATCGCGCCGTGCCGGAGCTGCTCCTGCTGACGGTGCCGCAGGAACAGGAATTGTACGCAAATTTGCAGGCCGGAAACCGCAATTACTGCATCTCGTTCATGGAACGCATGCTGGACCGGATGGACAAGAAAGGGGCCGGCGTTCAGCAGCTCCGTGAGCTTGCAGGGGGCGTCATCGCCAGAGTCGCGAAAATACTGGAGCCTTACGGCTCGGACGCCGACGCCTCGATGCGTCTGCGTTATGTCGAGCATGTAGGCGAATGCTTTACGCTCGACCAGTTCAAGCAGCTGTTCGTGCAGTTGTTCACCGATGCGGCTGCGGTCGTCCAAGCGAATAAGGAGAAGCAGGATCCGACCGTCTCGCTTGTCATGGAGATGATCGAGAACCGGTACGCCGACGATCTTTCGCTTGATTTGCTGGCCGACAGGTTGAACTTGTCCGCAGCCTACCTGTCGGTTTATATCAAGGAGAAGACGGGCGCCAATTTCAGCGATCATCTCAACGCGGTCCGGATCCGCAAGGCCAAGGAGCTGCTGGCGGGCACCGAGCTGAGCGTGCAGGAGATCAGCGCCCGCATCGGGTATCGCAACGTGACATCCTTCAACCGGATGTTCAAAAAAATAACCGGCATTCCGCCGGGCGAGTACCGGAAAAGCCAATGGCTCAAAGCTGAATAGGAGCCTTTCGCAAAAAAAGGCGACCTTGGCATAGGATCGCCTGAAATGATCCGCCCTTGGGTTTGAAGCAGAAATACTGCAAGATCGCAGAAGCAAAGCGCCTTAAGCGAAGAGAGCGACGGTGAACGGATGGCCGGGATCCCTCCGAACCGTGGCTCGGCGTTCGCCTTATAGGCGCTTTATATATATGAACAAGTTGAAAAGGGAGTTCAAATAAAGTGCGATCCGCGAATTGCTGCGCTTCTTGCCGGCCGTATGTTATTGCAATATACTCGGAATGGAACAATCGTTCAACATTAAGCGAACCGAGGAACAGAGGGTTTATTCCATGAACAAACGTCATTACAACAGCGAGGAAACGCGGCAGGTCATCGCCGAGAAAGCGGCGCAGCTGTTTGCGCAAAAAGGCTTTGCGGGCACGTCCATCGCGGATATTTCGCGCGAGTCGGGGTTTAGCAAAGGCCATATTTACTACCATTTCGAAAACAAAGAGAAGCTGTTTGTCCACTTGTCCCTGGAGACGATGCGCAACTGGGGAGAAAAGTGGAAGGCGGTCGCGGGTTCGTACCCGACGGCCGTAGAGAAGCTGTACGGGATGGCTTATTTCGTCATGAATAACTACAAGACGCCGCTGCTGCCTGTAGGCCAGGAGCTGGCGATGAATCCGAACACTTCCCCGGAGACGCTGCAGGCGCTGCAAGGGCTGGCGGCTACGCCGATGGCCGCTTACGCGGAGATTTTCCGCGAAGGGGTGGAAAACGGCGAATTTGCGATCGAGAACCTCGAAGAGACGACGCTGCTGTTCGGCAGCTGGATGGGGACGTTGTGCCAGTTTACGCTGACGATGGACGGCGAACCGCTGCAGCGGCTGTTCCAGCAGGCGGTGACCATTTTTGTGGGAGGCATCCGGAAGAGGGAAGACACTTGACGTTACGCATGACTTTTGCCGTTTTGGCTTCGGAACGGTAACTTTCTGCATCCCTATAACGTTCTACTTAATAAGTATGATTGTTATGGTGGAGGTGATGTGCATGCTTTATTGGTTGTTCGAAAGGATGAACGTCCTTCTTCCCGCATTTGTTATCTGTCCGCTCCTGGCGGTTTTGATCGGGGTGTTTTGCCGCCTGCTGCACGTCAATATCCTGGTCGGCGCAGCCATCGCGCTGCTGCTTCCGCTGCTGTTTCTTGCAAACGACTTGTCCGCTTTGGCGGACAATATCGACGCATGGGCCATGTACGGCGCGATTTATGGGATCGTCGCGTTTGCGGTCTACAAGGTATGTCCGAAAAAGGTAAAGTTCTGATCCGTTTTTGAGCCCGGCCTAAAACTTCACTGACCTTGCAGCATAGGCAGAACGGGAGCCATGCTTGGAAAAGGCAGTCTATCAATGAAACGAACGGAAAAGGAGACCGCTTTGGGCAAAATCGTTACCGTCTGAAAGTGCCGATGAATACATTCGTGAGGGTCGTTCTCAGCCGCCTATTGGAAAGTTTGCGTCCGATAGGGAAGCAGGGAGGGCTCTTTTTTCTTTGAATAATATGTTTAATTTTGGATGTCGGGAGTGTACAATGTTCCTCAATACGGAGATAGTGTAATCATAAGGGCCGGTGCCGCTCTGGATCGTTTCAGTCATACCGCTGAATATGGAAGCGTTTGCGGCGTACGATAGGCGCTGGGGCACCAGCCGAACCGGGTAACATCGTGGATTATATAGCTATGGGTCAGGCCATAGAAAAATGGGATGGGGGTCGGCGGCAATGGCGAAGGGGAACATGCTTTGGTACAAGCAGCCTGCGAAAAAATGGGAGGAGGCGCTCCCGCTGGGCAACGGACGAATGGGCGCGATGGTGTTCGGCGGCATTCGGCGCGAACGGCTGCAATTAAACGAGGATACGCTTTGGGCCGGTTATCCGGTTCAAGAGGATCATCCGGGGGCGGCAGCCTCCTTGCCGGAAGCCCGCCGCCTGCTGGCGGAGGGAAAATACGCGGAGGCGCAGCAGCTGATCGAGCGCAGCATGCTCGGCATGCCCGGGCAAGGCGTGCAGCCGTATCAGCCGCTCGGCAATTTGATGTTGGAATTTGCGGGGGAGCCGGATGAACGGGACTATACCCGTTCGCTGGACCTGGATACGGCGGTTGCCCGGACCGAATTCGGCGCGGAAGGACGCAGGCAGAGCCGCACGGCGTTTATTTCGGCGGCCGACCAGGTCATGGCCGTCCGCATCGAAAGCGCAGATCCGGCTGGCGTGAAGCTGGCGGTGTCTTTGACTTCGGAGCTGAAGCATGCCGTGCAGGCTTATTCTGACGGCTCGCTGCTGCTGACGGGCGAATGCCCTCTCCGGGTGCGGAACCACAACAACGGGCAAGAACCGGCCGTGATTTATGACGAAGAACAGCCGGGAAGGCCGATGCGCTTCGCCGCGTTCGTTCGCGTGCTTCCTGAAGGGGGGCGCCTTCATGCCGGGGATGGCCGGCTGATCTTGTCGGGCGCGAGCGGCGTCACGCTGTTGTATACATCGGCGACAAGCTTTGACGGTTCGGACCGGATTCCGGGGCATAGCGGCATCGATCCGGCGGCGGTCTGCCGCCGCGTCATGCGCGAAGCGGAGGGCCAAAGCTTCGATGCGCTGCTGGAGGCGCATGTACGCGATTATCAGGCGCTGTTCAAGCGCGTAGATCTTCAATTGG
Source organism: Paenibacillus sp. FSL M7-1455 (assembly GCF_038004655.1). Lineage (NCBI taxonomy): Bacteria > Bacillati > Bacillota > Bacilli > Caryophanales > Paenibacillaceae > Paenibacillus > Paenibacillus sp. FSL M7-1455. Next base: position 486,197 of record NZ_JBBORO010000001.1, read on the forward strand.
GCTCCCCGCAACGCGCGGATGTCCCGCGCGGCCTGCCGACGGACGAGCGGCTTCGCCGCATCATGAACGGCGCCAAAGACCCGGATATGCTCAGCCTCGTGTTCCAATACGGCCGCTACCTGCTCATATCGAGCTCGAGGCCCGGAACGCAGGCGGCCAACCTGCAGGGGATATGGAACGACAAGGTGCAGCCGCCCTGGAACTGCGACTACCATTTCAACATCAACGTGCAGATGAACTACTGGCTTGCCGAAACATGCCATTTGTCCGAATGCCACGAGCCGCTTTTGGACCTGATCGGGCAGCAGGCCGTCACCGGCGCGCGTACGGCCCGGATTCAGTACGGCTGCCGGGGCTGGACCGCGCATACGATGTCGGATTTATGGCGTACGAACAACGTCGGGCCGCACGGGGATGCGCAGTGGGCTTATTGGCCGATGGCCGGGGCCTGGCTGTGCAGCCATTTGTGGGAGCATTATTTGTTTACCAGAGACCTGGGTTTCCTGAGGAACCGGGCATGGCCGCTGATCCGCGAAGCCGCCGGGTTTTTGCTCGACTGGCTTGTGGCCGATGATGCGGGACGGCTCATCACCAGCCCGTCCACTTCGCCGGAAAACAGCTTCATCGTGCCGGGTACGGACCGGCATAGCTCGGTCTCGCGGGCTTCGGCCATGGACATGACGTTGTGCCGGGAGCTGTTTGGAATCGTCATCGAGGTCTGCGGTTTGCTGGGAGAAGGAGAGGATTTCGCCGATCGCTGCCGGGAAGCGCGAAGCAAACTGCCCCCGCTGCAAATCGGCGCGAACGGCCGGTTGGTGGAATGGGATCGGGATTTCGACGATGCCGATCCGAAACACCGCCACCTTTCCCATTTGTACGGCCTGTACCCCGGCAGCGAGCTGACCGTAACGGGAACGCCCGAATACGCGCAGGCGGCGCGGCGTTCCCTCGAGATTCGCGGCAACGAAGGCACGGGCTGGAGCATGGGCTGGAAAGTGGCGTTGTGGTCGCGTTTAGGCGACGGGGACCAGGCATGGCAGGTGCTGAACAATTTTCTTGCGATCGTGGATGGCGAAGGCTTTGATTACCATAAGGGCGGCATCTATCCGAATCTGCTGTGCGCGCATCCGCCGTTTCAGATCGACGGCAACTTCGGCGCCGCGGCAGGCATCGCCGAAATGCTGCTGCAAAGCCATGAGCGGGACATCCATCTGCTGCCGGCCCTGCCGGGGGAGTGGAATGAAGGAAGCGTCAAAGGATTGCGGGCTCGGGGCGGTTACACGGTGAACGTATCCTGGGCGAACGGCCTGCTGGAGGAAGCGACCGTAACGGCCGATTTCGACGGAAGGAGCAGCGTAAGGTACCGCGGGCAAACGCTCGACATCGATTTTACGGCCGGCACTTCGGTAACGATCGGAACGGCGGAGGAAGGTCTGCTGCGCATTCGACGGGTCGACGCGGGAACTGCCTGAGCGGAGCGAACGAATGCTTTCGGGGATGAAGCCACCCGGCTCCGGTGATCGCCATCGACGCAAATCGCATCCGCTCCGTTGACTTGCCTTGCAGCCTAAATGATATAATGAATGTTATAAAATCATGCCAACGAACGAATCGAGACTAAGGAACGCGCATCCGGAGGACTGACGGGAGAAGAACGCTTAGCTCATTCCATACACACAAGGGCGGGGCAACCGCATGCGAAGCAATAAACGTCATTGGGGGGTAGCAGATGAGTCAGGAACGGGAACCGCTCTATATCCAGATCCAAAACCACTTCAAACAATTGATTTCGTCCAGGCAGCTGGTGGAGGATGACCGGATTCCGACCGAAAAGGAATTGATCGAGCAATTTCAGGTCAGCCGCATTACGGTGGCCAACGCGCTGGCCGACTTGGCGAACGAAGGGTGGATTTACCGGATCCCCGGCCGGGGCAGTTACGTCAAGGGCATACCGGAAAGCTACATCCAGAACGCCGGGGACGGCCCTTTCGAAGCGCAGCAGGCGACAACGCCCAAAATCGGGCTTATTTTTCCTTCCATCGAGGACTTTTTTGCGATCCAAATGGTGCGCGGCATCCGCAAGGCGCTGAAGGACAGCAAATATTCGCTGATCATCATGTTTACGTACAATTCCAAGGAACTCGAAAAAAACGCCATTCGCGAGCTGCGCTCCAAAGTGGACGGATTGCTGATTTTCCCGGTGGACGCCGAGGTATACAACGAAGAAATCATCGCCCTGAAAATGCAAAATTATCCGTTCGTGCTGCTGGACCGGCATCTGCCGGGCGTCGAGACGAATGTCGTGTTGTCCGATCCGCTGCAGGGTTCGATCCTTGCCGTGGAGCATCTATGGAACGAAGGGCACCGCAACATTGCGATCTGTTCGGACACGCCGATGCCGACCGTTACCGTCGAGGAGCGGATCCAGGGGTACAACGAGGCGTTGAAGCGTCAGGGGGCGCTCATTAATCCGGCGCTGATCCTGACCGATTTCAGCATTCAGGACGAGCCGTTTCAAGAGGACTACCCGCTGTACCGTTTCATCAAAAATAAAATGGCTACCGCCTACATCGCCTTGAACTGCAAGCTTGGCGTGCATATCTGGTCTTTGGCCAGAGCGGCCGGCCTGCGGGTGCCGGAGGACGTATCGATCATCACCTTCGACAATCCGAGCCCGATGTTCGAGGAGTTCAGCATCTTTACGTTCATTAACCAAAAAGAAGAGCAAATGGGATACGAAGCGGGAAAAGTGCTGCTGCGCCTGCTCGAAAATCCTGCACATACGCCGAAGTACAGCAAAATCATTATGCAGCCGGAGCTGGTCCCGCTGCGCACCACCGGACCGGCTTCTTCTTAACCGCATACGTGGCAATAACCGGTTTTTCCGATTGTGGAAAGCCGGTTTTTTCTTTTTACGACATTCCATCCTTGGGGATCCCGCCGATGTTTTTTAATGATATTTTTAGATATAAATGATATATTGTATATATTAAAAGGTCATTTGAACCGGAGAAGGGAGCAGGGGACTTATGAGATTTGTTCTTCAAAAATTGGAGAACCGCATTCGCGAATTGGCTGGACTCAGATACCGGGAAGGCCGGACTTTGGATCGGGTCCGCATCGTGCCCGACGTGAAGGGGTTAAAGGAGGCGCGGGAGCTCGCCCCGTCCAGTCCAGTTGTTCGCGTCGGCGACCGCTGGGGCGGCCGGGACCGTTACGCGTGGTTTATTACGGAAGTCGAATTCCCTCAAAGCTGGAGAGGCCGGGATGTCATCGGCCTGATCAAATTCGGCGAAACGGGCGGAGGGAACTGCTCGGGATATGAAGCGCAAGCGTACTTGAACGGGGAACCGCTCCAGGCGCTGGACCGCAACCATGCGGAGCTGTTTTTCCCGGATGGCGCGGTGGCCGCGGGCCGTGCGGAATTGGCCGTTTACGCGTGGAGCGGGCTGACCGCCCATGACGGGCGTTCGCCGTTCGATCACCGCATCGATTCGCTTAGCGTAGGGATCTTGGACGAACATGTGGACGACCTGTATTATACGTCCTTGCATATGCTGCAAACCGTAAAGCAGCTGGATGAACGCCAGGTGGAAAGGCATGAGCTCACCGCCGCTTTGGAAGAAGCTTTCCGCGAGCTGGACTGGAGCCGTCCGGGTTCCGACGCTTTTTACGCTTCGGCCGTACAGGCGCGCCAAACGCTGCGGGCACGGCTTGAAGCGATTCCGCGGGGGCCCCGCCCGCAAATTACCGCCGTCGGGCACTGCCATATCGACGTGGCCTGGTTGTGGCGCCTGCAGCATACGCGCGAAAAATCGGGACGTTCGTTCTCGACGGTGCTGACGTTGATGGACCGCTTTCCGGAATACGTGTTCCTTCAGTCGCAGCCGCAGCTGTACGCCTATTTGAAAAAAGACTTTCCGACGCTGTTCGAAAAGATCAAAGACCGCGTCCAAAAAGGCAACTGGGAAGCGACCGGCGCGATGTGGCTTGAATCGGACTGCAATATTCCTTCGGGCGAGTCGCTGGTCCGCCAAATCCTGACGGGCAAACGCTTTTTCAAGCAGGAATTCGGCGTCGACAACCGCGTGCTGTGGCTGCCGGACGTGTTCGGCTACAGCTGGGCGCTCCCGCAAATTCTGAAGAAAAGCGGCATCGATTATTTCATGACGACCAAAATCAGCTGGAGCCAATACAACCGTTTCCCTTACGACACGTTTACCTGGAGAGGGATCGACGGAACGGAGATTTTGACGCATTACATTACGACGCCGGATAACGACGGCAGCTGGTTTTACACCTACAACGGCAACGTGACCGGAGCGTCGGTGCAGGGCTTGTGGAACAACTACCGCCAGAAGGATATCAACGACCGCTTGCTGCTTGCGTACGGTTGGGGCGACGGGGGCGGCGGCCCGACCCGCGATATGCTGGAAGCGGTGCGGCGTTACGAGGACATGCCGGGAGCGCCGCAGGTGAAAGCCGGCGGGGCCGAGGATTTCTTCGTCCAGCTGGAGGAGAAGGTGAAGGACAATCCGCTGCTTCATCTGTGGGACGGCGAATTGTACCTCGAATACCACCGCGGCACCTATACGTCCCAGGCGTACAACAAGCGGATGAACCGCCGGATGGAGCTGCTGCTGCACCAAGCCGAATTCCTGAACTCGCTGGCGCTGGCGCTCCATCCGGGTCACGCCTACCCGTCGGAGCAGCTTGCGGAAAGCTGGGAGATCGTGCTGCGCAACCAGTTCCATGACATTATTCCGGGCTCCTCCATCCATGAAGTTTACGAGGACAGCAAGCTGGAATACGAGGAATCCGAAAAGCTGGCGCTGGCGGCGATCGAAACGGGCCTTGCCAGCTTGAGCGGTCATAAGGCATCGGCAGCTGTTGGCGCGGAGAAAGGGCTGCCGGTCCGCATCTTTAATGCGCTCGGCTGGACGCGTTCCTTCCTGGCCGAGGTCGATGTGGACGGCGCGGCGGAATATGCCTGGTATACGGCGGATGGGGTTAAGCTGGATATCCAGGCACCTTCGGCGGGATCTTGGGATCAAGGCAAGGCGCTGGTGGCGGTTCAGGATGTTCCGGCATACGGATATACGACCATTTACGGACGCCGCGAGGCGGACCAAACCCAAAGCGGCGTTGGAGCGAACGCGACCGGCAGCATGGCCTCCGAATGGGCCATCGAAAAGGATCGCCTGGAAACCCCTTATTACAGCATCCGCTTGAACGAAACGGGCCAAATCGTTTCGCTATACGACAAGCAGGCCGGACGCGAAGTGCTGAAGCCGGGACAGCCGGCCAACGTGCTGCAGGTGTTCGAGGATAAGCCGATGGCGCATGACGCATGGGATATCGATATCTATTACCAAGAGAAAATGACGGTCGTGGACGGCTTGAAGGAGCAGGCGGTGCTCGAAGCCGGTCCGCTGCGCGGCGTGCTGAAGCTGGTGTACGGTTATCATGGCTCGACGATCGAGCAGCATTTGACCGTCTACCGCGATCATCCGCGTATCGATTTCAAAACGCGCGTCGACTGGCATGAACGCCAGCAGCTGCTCAAAACGGCCTTCCCGGTGGAGATCCGTTCGACCAAAGCGACGTACGAAATCCAGTTCGGCAACGTGGAGCGGCCGACGCACTGGAATACGAGCTGGGATTACGCGCGGTTCGAATCGGTGGCCCAGCGCTGGGTGGACCTGTCCGAAGGCGGCTACGGCGTCAGCCTGCTGAACGATTGCAAATACGGGCATGACATCCGGAACCACGTCATCCGCCTGAGCTTGATCAAGTCCGCCGTGTATCCGGACGGAAGCGCGGACCAAGGGCTGCATGAATTTACGTATTCGCTGTATCCGCACAGCGGCGGCTGGTATGAGGCGGGAACGCATCAGGCGGCTTGCGAGCTGAATGCGCCGCTGATGGCGGCAGGCATTAGCGGCGAGACGGGGCTTCCGGAATCGCTTGGCATGCTGAGCGTAAATACCCGCAACGTGATGATCGATACCGTCAAAAAAGCCGAAGACGGCAGCTCGCTCATTGTGCGCCTGTACGAATTCGGCGGCATCCGGACGAAAGCGGCGGTCGAAATCGATCCGTACTTCGGTGCGATTCGCTCGGCGGCGGAAACGGACTTGATGGAGGAGCATCCGACTCCGCTGCCTGTCGATGGACGGACGATCAAGGTGGCTCTCGCGCCATACGAAATCAAAACGTTGAATATTACGATTTCCTAAACCTGTAGAGGGCGCCTTGTGGCGTCCTCTTTGATTTTTAGGCTTTAGCCAGTTGAGCTCGCGAAGCGTGCGAAACAAAAAACCACCCGCTATGCGGGTGGAGGGAACGAGGGTTTGACCAACAAGACCATCCCGATAAAATTGAGATGTTCAGGCTCAATTGAAAGGAATGGTCTTAGATGGCAAACAAGAACTATAGTTTAGCTCACACAAAGTGGATGTGCAAATACCACATTGTATTCACCCCGAAGTATAGACGGAAAGAGATCTATAATCAAGTGAGGAAAGATTTAATCGAAATTTTCAAACGATTATGTAAATACAAGGGAGTAGAGATCATAGAAGGTCATATGATGCCAGATCACGTACACATGCTGGTAGCGATACCACCGAAAATTTCAGTATCAGCCTTCATGGGATATCTGAAGGGGAAAAGTGAGCTAATGATCTTTGAGAAGCATGCGCAATTAAAGTATAAATATGGGAATCGGAAATTTTGGGCGGAAGGATACTACGTCAGTACAGTAGGCTTAAACGAGGCAACCGTCGCAAAATATATTCGTGAACAAGAAGCACATGACCAGGCAGTGGACAAACTGAGTGTGAAGGAGTATGAGGACCCTTTTAGCATAAATAGTAGCAAGAAAAAGTAAACCAGTTTAACTGGTAAGTGAAAGAGACAAATTACACTGAGCCTGAACAATTTATTGTCAGGCTAGCGTCTTTAGGCGCAGTTTGGCAACAGGGGGTTATACCCCAAGTGCAAACCACCCGTTGGACGGGTGGTTATGATTCGACCGTAACAATCACGCGGTTTGAGGGGCGCGCCGTTTTCCAAGCGCGAAGCTGAAAATGGCCGTTCCAAGCCCCAGCGCCACGACGATTCCCGCCAGCCACGGATTATAAAGCACGGTCGACGTGCGTTCGATCAGCATGCCCCCCGAACCGGCGCCGGCCGCAAGGCCCAAATGGATCATCGACGTGTTCAGGCTGAGCACGAGGCTGGAGGACTCCGGCGCCTGTTTGATAAAGTGGGTTTGCAAGGCCGGCCCGCCCATGAACATCGAAAACATGATCAGTCCGATCAGGACGACTTCTACGGCAAGCGTGCCCGTAAACAATGGCAGTAGAATAAGCGCAGCCGCATGCACGGTTAAGGTGGCAATCAGGATGCGCTTGGTTCCAAAACGGTCCGCGCCGGAACCGCCCAGGCGGGCTCCGACGGCGCCGACCAATCCCAGGCCGAGCATCAGCAGGCTGATCGTGTTCGCATCGAAATGGAGCAAATCGTTCATGAACGTCGTCAAATACGTCAGCAGGACGGAATTTCCGGATTCGCGGAAGAAGCTGAGCATCAGCAGGCTGGCGATGATGCCGGAACCCAGCACCTTAAACTGCCGGCCGAACGAAGCGGGTTCGTCGCCGGGGATGCGCGGAAGAGACCGGAGGATGATAAGTCCCATCAACAAGCTCAGCACGCCGAGGATCGCAAATATCGACTGCCAGTTCAGCCATTTGGTGATAACGATCCCGATTGGAACGCCCAAAATCATCGCGGAGCTGAACCCGAGCACAATCGTGCCGATGGAAGCGCCGACTTTATCGGGAGGGGATAATTTGGCCGCGGCCGCAAAAGCGGTGACCAGATAAACGCCGGAGCCGATGCCAAGCAGCACCCGGGAGGCCAAAACGACGCCGAAATGAGGGACAAGGGAGGCTGCGCTTCCCAGCAAAAAGAGGGCTAGCGAAAAGAGCAGCACGTTTTTGCGTTCCCAGCGGGACGTAAAAAAGACGACGACGGGCGTCAGGGCGGCAAAAGCAAGCGAATACGCCGTAACCAGCTGGCCCGCGAGCGCGACCGAGATGCGGAGATCCGAAGCGATGACATACAAAATGCCCGAAACGACAAGCTCGGAGGTGGCGGTGAGAAACACGCCAAGCGTCAGAATATATATAAATAAACGGTTCATCAAAAATCATTCCTTTCAGGGATGTTGGAGAGCTCTCGATTGCATTATAATGGCAGTACATTCCTTTCGTAAGAACGCAAAACATTTGGATCTTATCCAAATGTTTTGATTAACTTACAAAAAGTAAGCTGATGGGAGGTTCGTGTATGGAACAGAATAATCCCGGCGACGCGGGCGATTTTTCGAATATTTGCTCGGTGCTGCAGATTTTGGGGGCAAAGTGGGCTTTCCTGGTGATCGCCGAGTTGTCCAAGGGGCCGAAAAGGTTCAACCAGCTCAGCCGGGACCTGGCCATCGTCAAAACGCAGTCCTTGTCCAACGCGCTCCGCCATTTGGAACAGAGCGGGATCGTCTCGCGGCAAGTGTTCCCGACGGTGCCCGTGACCGTGGAATATTCGCTGACGGAGAAGGGAATGGACTTCAAAACGGCGCTGCAGGAAATGGAGCGATGGGCTGCCAGATGGAACGTGCAGGAGCAAACCGGAGAACAAAACAGGAGACAGGCGTAAAGCGGCCGGATCTGGGAGGATGCATGATGCATCTTCTTTTTTTTGCGAAAACCGCGGGGTCAAGCCTCATATACATCTGAATATGCACTTCTGCGGATTCATCTTCCATTTTGCGGCTGACGGCAAAGGTGTGGGCAAAGCGGAACAACGGAGGATTGGCAGCCGCCAAGCCGGTTTTTAGAATGGGGGATGAAAGTCCATGGTGCACTCACCGATTAAGGAGGTCGCAATGACGAAAAAGATGAGGTTTGCCATTGTCGGCGCGGGCGTCATTTCCCCGCTCCATGCGCGTGCGATTGCCAGCCATCCGGAGGCCGAGCTGACGGCCGTCGTGGATGAAGTGCAGGAAAAGGCCGAAGCGTTAGCGAAGGAGTTCGGATCACCGCCGACATACAGAAACATGGAACAATTGCTGCAGGGAGGGGAGGTTGACGCGGTCTGCGTATGCGTGCCGAGCGGGCTCCACCGCGACATTACGGTGGCCGCGGCACGGGCAGGAAAACATGTGTTTTGCGAAAAGCCGCTGGGCATCACGGCGAAGGATATGGATGAGATGATTGAAGCCTGCCGGACGAACGGGGTCAAGCTTGCTACCGTATTCCAAAAACGGACGACGCAGGAAGCGCTTCTGACGAAAAAAGCGATCGAGGAAGGCAAATTGGGCAAACTCGTGCTCGGGGACGCTTATCTCAAATATTTCCGCAGCCGCGAATATTACAAAAGCGCCGGCTGGCGCGGAACGTGGGCGCTGGACGGCGGAGGGGCGCTGATGAACCAGGGCGTCCACGGCGTGGACATTATCCGTTGGATGATGGGCGACGTGGAAAGCGTGTTTGCCTACGCGTCGCCGCTCATTCATGACATCGAGGTGGAAGATACCGCGGTGGCCGTGCTGAAATACGCAAACGGCGCTTATGGCGTCATTCAAGGAGCGACGACGGTGAATCCGGGCCAGGAAGCGCGGTTCGAAATTCACGGGGAACACGGCTCGATCGTTTACGGGGACAGCGGCTTCAAAGTGTGGAAAACGGTGGATGGCGATGCGGCACCGTTCGGCGCGAAAGAAGGAACCGCCGACGGCACCGATGACCCGCGCGCGATTTCGGCCGACGGGCACTATATTTTGATCGACGACTTGATCAAGTCGGTGAAGGAGAACCGGGAGCCGCTCATATCCGGGGAAGAGGCGCGGAAATCGGTCGACTTGATTTTGGCCGTTTACGAGTCCGCCCGAACCGGCAGGGAAGTGAGACTACAGCCTGGAGGCGCATAAACATGGATTCGAAAACATTGAATATCGGCATGATCGGCCTGGACACCTCCCATGCCCCTTTATTTGCGGAAATGCTCAATGATCCGGCCCATCCCCATCATGTTCCGGGAGCCCGGGTGACCGTCGCCTTTCCGGGAGGTTCGCCCGATTTTCCGCTAAGCATCGATCGGGTGGCGGGGTTCACCGCCAAAATCGAAGGCGATTTTGGCGTGCGCATGGCAGGCAGCATCGGGGAGGTAGCCGAGGAAGCGGATGCGATCCTGCTGCTGACCGTCGATGGGCGGATTCACGCCGAACAGTTTGCGGCGGTGGCCCCGTATGGAAAACCGGTCTTTATCGACAAACCTTTCGCCGTCAGCAGCCGGGATGCGCGCGCCATTGCCGATCTCGCCCGCGAGCACCGGGTGCCGCTCATGAGCTGCTCCTCCGTCCGTTGGGCGGAAAATTTGGACGCGGCCGTCCGCGCAAACGACGGCCAAGGCCGGATCATCGGCGCCGACTGCTGCGGTCCGATGGAGCTGCAGCCGACCCAGCCGGGCTTTTTCTGGTACGGCATTCATATGGCGGATATGCTGTACCGCTGCATGGGACCGGGCTGCACGGAGGTGCGGGTGACGGCCAATGAGGACCATGATCTGGCGGTCGGCGTCTGGGCCGACGGACGGATCGGCACCATCCGCGGAAACCGCAAAGGGAACCGGCGTTTCGGGGCGCTGCTTCACCGCGAGCAGGGAACCGGATACGTCGATATCTATGCCGCGCAGAAGCCTTATTTCGCCAGCATGCTGGAAGAGGTCGTCCGCATGTTCCAAACGAAAACGCCGCCGCTCGATATCGAGGAAACGATCGAAGTGATCGCTTTTCTTGAAGCGGCGAACGAAAGCAGGGCAACCGGGAAATCCGTTCCTTTGCGCGGCTCGTTCGCGAAGCGGAACGGATAGAAGCGGGCGCATTCAGACAGGCGGCCGGCGGGAATGGAATCGACCTACAAACCTTCCGGATTTCGGAGAAATAGGGGATGTTGACAGGACCATCGGCTGCCGGAAAAAAAGGAGGCGATTGGATGATGGGCGGATTCAAGCTTGGCGTCATTACGGATGAAATTTCGCAAAACGTCGAAGATGCCATCCGGATCGCCAAACGGTACGGACTGGACGGATTGGAGCTGCGTTCGGTCGACGGCAAGCAGCTTCACCGGCTCGGCGACCGGAGGCTGGATGAGATTGCCGCCATGATCCGCGATGCGGGTCTAAGCGTGTGCGGCTTGTCCACGCCGGTGTTTAAATGCAATTTGCATAACAAGGAGGAGGTCGCCGCGCATCACCGCATGCTCCGCCGTTACGCGGAACTGGCGCGGAGGTTCGGTACGGGGATTCTCCGGGGTTTCAGCTTCTGGGCGAACCGGGACGATTATCGCACGGCTTTTCCGGGCATCGTGCGCGAGCTGCAGCATACCGTCCCGGTGCTGGAGGAATTCGGCGTCCGGCTTGCCCTGGAAGCCGATCCTTCCGTGTATGCGACGAACGGAACCAAGGTGGCTGCGCTCGTAAGCGAGGCGGCGAATCCGCGGATCCGGGCTTTATACGATCCGGGCAACGATTTGTGGGACCCGGATGGCGAAACGCCTTACCCGGACGGGTACGAAGCGCTGCAAGGCCAAATTTGCCACATCCACGTCAAGGATGCCGTACGGGAGAACGGCAAAACCGAAGCCGTCGCCATCGGCAGGGGCGAGGTGGGGTATGCCCGGCTGCTTGCCAGGCTGGCGGAGGACGGATACGACGGCTGGCTTGTCGTCGAGACGCATTACAGGCTCGCTTCCGAGCTGAGCGAAGAGCAGCTGAAGCGTCCTTCGGGATATGCCTTTTCCGCCGGAGGCGAGGAGGCGACGGAGGAATGCTTGGAGAGCTTCCTCGGCTTGCTGCGGCAGCACGGGCAACGCGTCGGTTGATGCCGGGGGCTGCTTCGGAAAGCGACGATGAAGAGAGGAGGGATGCACGATGAGTACCACTCCGTTGGCTGAAAGAGCATGGACGGCGGATCGTTTGCACGTGCGGCAGTACGCCGGCCGGGACGAGATGGGCAAAGCTGCCGCATCGGAAGCGGCCGAGGCGATCCGCCAAAAGCTGAATACGCAGGGAACCGTACGGATCGTGTTCGCGGCCGCGCCTTCCCAGAACGAGTTTCTTGAGGCGCTCGCAGCGGCGGAAGGCATCGACTGGGCGCGGGTAACGGCCTTTCATATGGATGAATACATCGGGCTGTCTACGGATGCGCCGCAGCGGTTCAGCCATTTCCTGACGACAAAGCTGTTTAGCCGGGTTCGTCCGGGAAAGGTTCATCTGCTCGACAGCACCGCCGAACCTGCGCAGGAATGCGCCAGATATGCTGCGCTGCTGCGGGAAGCGCCTCTGGATATCGTCTGCCTCGGCATCGGCGAAAACGGGCATATTGCCTTTAACGACCCGCCGGTGGCCGATTTTAACGATCCCGAGCTTGTAAAACAGGTCAAGCTCGATGATTGGTGCCGGCAGCAGCAGGTTCACGACGGATGTTTTGCGAAATTCGAGGACGTGCCGGAGTATGCGATGACGTTAACCGTTCCGGCGCTGATGTCGGCCGAAAGGCTGTTTTGCATCGTGCCCGGAGCCGCCAAACGCCGCGCGGTCCAAGGCACGCTGGAAGGGCCGATCACGACGGCTTGCCCGGCCTCGATCCTGAGAACGCATGCCGATTGCCGGATGTACCTCGACCGGGATTCCTCGCCGGTCGCGCTGCATTGACGTCATGCGGGCGACGGAGGAAAGCCGGCAGGTTAGAACGCCTCGCCTGGAACATAAAACTTTTCTTATTTTTATCCAAACTTATGAAGCAAGGAGACGGTGCATGGATGGTCAGATCGAACATGGCGACGTCCGGCTTCGAATTGATCGGGAGGCACTACCGTACGGGGGAGCCGGTGGCGGTTCGCATCCGGGAAGGGGTCATCGCGGAATGCCGAAGCATTGACGCGGTGGATTGCGAGTTAAACGCAATGAACCTGCCGGCAGTCGAAAACCTTCCTTGGATCGCCCCGGGGCTTGTCGATCTGCAAATCAACGGCTACGGGGGACTGGACATGAACGCGCCGGACCTGGCGGAGGAGACGGTAGAAGCGCTGATCGACAGGCTGTGGGCCGAAGGCGTCACCTCGTTTTACCCGACGGTCATCACGGGCTCCGACGCATCGATCGAACGGGCGCTTGCCGTCATTGATCGGGTTTGTTCCCGGCTGGAGCGGGAAGGCGGCCTGGGCGGAGCGCACAGCATCGCCGGCATCCATCTCGAAGGCCCGTTCATATCCCCCGAAGACGGGCCGCGCGGCGCCCACAACCGGGCCTTCGTCAAGGCGCCCGATCCGGTGCGTCTCGATGCCTGGCAGCAGGCGGCCGGCGGGCGCATCCGGATCGTCACGCTGTCGCCGGAATGGCCGGAGGCCGAAGCCTTTATCGCCCGCTGCGCCGAGCAAGGCATCGTGGCAGCGATCGGCCATACCGCCGCTTCCGCTGATCAAATCGGGCGCGCCGCCGCAGCCGGGGCCAGCTTGTCCACGCACCTCGGCAACGGCGCCCATCCGGTGCTGCCGCGCCATCCCAACTACATTTGGGATCAGCTGGCGGATGATCGGCTGTGGGCCAGCGTCATTGCCGACGGCTTCCACCTTCCGGCCGCCTTCTTGAAGGTCGCCCGGAAGGTAAAAGGAGACCGGCTGATTCTCGTCAGCGACGCCGTCAGCCTGGGCGGCATGCCGCCCGGGAACTACGATGCTCCCGTCGGCGGGCGCGTCACGCTGACCGCGCAGGGGCGGCTGCATCTTGCCGGCCAGCCGGCGCTGCTGGCCGGATCGGCGCTGCCGCTGACCACGGGCATTTCGCATATGCGTTCCTGCGGCATTTGCAGCCTCGGGGAAGCTTGGGACATGGCTTCGATCGCGCCTTCCAAGCTGATGAAGCTGGAGACCGGCGCCGGGCTGCAGCCTGGAGCACCGGCGGATCTAGCCTTGTTCACGCTGGACGAAGGGCAAATCCGGATGCTGGAGACGTATAAGCGAGGGAAACGGATGTTTCGCCGCGACCCCAGGGCAGAGCGACGTGAAAACGGCCCCTAAGCCATGCCGACGGGGGAAAGCGCAGCCCCATCTTCAATTCAAAACGACGTAACCACACGCAAACCGGCGGCCAAGAAAATCGTTCTTGGCCGCCGGTTCTTTTGCGCTTCGCGGCGGTGCGTTTTAGCCTAAGAAGCAGCCGCGCCAATTGCCGCCTGTCTTCTTGGGCGCGGGTATAACTTCATTCACCGTTTTGTTGAACGGGGACGGACAAACCTCCCCGTCAGGAAGCGTATTTCTTCCGGAATTCGCCCGGCGTCATGCCGGCATGCCGTTTGAACATGCGGATAAACGAATTGACGTTGTGGTAGCCGACCCGGGCGGCGACGTCCTGGATGCGCAAATCGAGGTTTTGCAGCATGTCCTTGGCCGCGCGGATGCGCAGATCGTTCAAATAATCGCTGAAATTGAGCCCGGTTTTTTCCTTGAAATAGGTGGACAGGTACCCCGAGGTGATATTCAGCTTGTCGGCCATCATATCCAGGTTGATGTCCTCGTCCAGATGCTCATTGATATAGGTCATGACGAAGGACGTGATCGGGTCGTGGTTTTCCGTTTTGCGCCGGATCAGTTCCAGCGCCGGGCCGAGCAGGCTGCCGAACCAGGCTTCATATTGCCCCGGGCTGTAGAAATGCCGCGTCGATTCCAGCATTGGCACAGCCGCCGCCTCAAATTCCGCATGCAGGTTCTGGCTGCGCAGCAGCTTGTCGAGCTCGCCGGCCACGTCTTTGGCGAACCGCCGGTATTCGATGGCCGCCGCCTGCTTTTTTTCCAGCACGCTCAAGCTTTTCGCGATCCACTCCCGCATACTGTCGTCGCTTCCGCTGAGCACCCGGTTGTGGAACTCCTGCTCCCATGTCGCTTTGAAGCAGCGGGCGTCTTTGCCGGGCCCGGCGCCGTCCGGGCGGATCCACTGGGTTTCATCCCGAAGCTTCCGCTGTTTCAGCATGCCGTTCACGCAGGCCAGCGCCGCCGTGAAAGAGGCCCCTGCCGGCTGTACCGGGCTTTCCGCCATCGTGACGAGGTAGGAGCTTCGGTCCCGGTCGAACACCTGCTGCAGATGCCGAAGCTGCGCCGACGTTTCCGCGTTTTCATCGGGAAGGAAAACGATGGACAAGATCTGGCAGGGTTCGGTTTGGAGCGTGACGGAGTCCGGATACACCTGCCGCCAAATCTGGTCGACGTATTCCCGCATGTAATAGGCCCCTTTTTCCTGCACCAAAGGATATTCGGCGCTGGCCTCCTTGAAAATGATCTGGTACGCGACCATGACGTACGGCATGCTGACATCCGCCAGCTCCTTCAGCTCGCTCAGGTTCATATGGATGTTTTTCAGGCGGTTGGTATAGGCGTAATGGCGCAGCAGCGAGTTTTTTCGGGCCAAATCGCTGGAGATCCGCTGATGGGTGGAGCGCAAATGCTGGACCCTGCGGCTGATCAGCTCGATTTCCTTGACCGGTCCCTGCACCGGTTCGGGTTCGTCGGCGCGCAGCGTATCGGCCATGATGCGGATCGGGCGATGCACCCTGCGGCTGAACGCATACGTCAACACGATCAGCAGGCCGACGATGCCGAGGAGCGAAAGCAGCACGAGATTCAAATTCAGAAGCTGGGAGGAGATGCTTTGGACGGGCACGCGGCTGACATACATGAACCCCGTGTCGGTTCCTTTCCGGTAAAAATAATACGCGTCTTTCGTCTGCACGAACGAATGCCGTTCGTCAAACGTATGAAGGGCGGGCAGCAGACCCGCGTCGGATCCGGATTCAGGCGCATACAGCGGGCGCCCATCCGAATCCAAAATATAAAAGCTGCCGCTCATGGCGGATTGCAGGTTCCGGGCGAGCCGTTCCGCATCCAGCATGGCCACCAGATACATATCCTTGTACGGCATCATTTTGATGACGACGGGCATCAGCATGCCCTTGGAGCGAACCGATCCGGCCGTGTTTTCCGTAAACGCCGCCGCGGGAAATACCCGGAACGCGTAACGCTTTCCGAACTGCTCATCCCAAAAAGCCGGCGGGTACGACGGGCTTGCATAATACGTGCCGAACATTGCCTTTGCGCTGCTCGTCCCGTCCTTTTCGACGACATAGGCGTCCTTTTGAAAATAGATGATCAAATTGTCCATCCCCAAAAAAGGGTTTCCATACAGCCGCTTCATTTCCCCGATCACGTCGTTGACGTAGCCGTATGCCTGATTGCGCTTGACCTGGCGCAGCTGGTTTACGTACGTCATCCATTCCGGGTTTTGGCTCAAGCCCAGCACCATCTCCCGGGTCAGCCGGAATTGGTTTTCGTAGCCCGAGGCCGCATGGTTCATGGCCAGCTCGTTATATTTCACGATCTCCCGGTGGATTTGCCCTTTCAAATAAAAAAAGGAAACAAGATTGAAGGCGGTGAGCAGCAAAATGACCGCGAGGAAACCGGACAGCAGCTTGGTGAACAAGGTGGAAAAGCCAAACCTTCTCTTCATCAGCACAAACGACATCAGGTCGACACCTCCATGCAAGTATAGGCCCGCCTCCCGAAGGGTGAACGAAAATATCGGCCTACAGTGACTTTATCATAAGGTTTATTTTCGCGTTCACACAATATTCACCTTTTCAGGATTCTCTACAACCTTTCCACTCACCCGAAAAAAAGGGGATGGGGCCGCAAACTTGCCGATTTATTTTCCGCAGGGGCATCCGTTATGCTGTCGGTACAGGAAAGGCAAAAAGAAAAACGAATTGGCGAAAAGGGGGTGCGGAAGGGACATGAAAACGGCGGAAACGAATTTGCCGAAAGCCGGTACAGTATTAAAAGGACGCTCCCGCGCCCGCCCGGAAAGGGGGCGAATCGCGCGGGCATTCCGGCGGAGCAAATATTTATGGCTGCTGTTTTTGCCCTGCCTGATCTATTATGCGGTGTTCAAATACGCGCCGATGTTCGGACTGGTCATCACGTTCAAAAACTACAACGTCTTTAAAGGCATCTGGGCGAGCGATTGGGTTGGCTTAAAGTATTACCGGATGTTTTTCAGCAACCCGGACTTTTGGGTGTTGATGAAAAACACGTTTTTGCTGGGGCTTTACAAGCTGATCTTCGGGTTTCCGGCGCCGATCATTCTCGCGCTGCTGATGAACGAGGTCCGAAACGCCATCTTCAAACGATGGGTGCAGACGTTCAGCTATTTGCCGCATTTTATTTCCAACGTCATCGTGGCCAGCATGGTCATCATGTTCCTGTCGCCGACGGGAGGCATCGTCAATCATGCCATTACCGCGCTGGGCGGGACGCCGATCAATTTCATGATGGAGCCGGGGCTGTTCCGGCCGATTTACGTCCTGTCGGAAATTTGGCAGCATATCGGCTGGGAGACGATCATTTTCCTGGCGGCGCTGACGGCGGTGGACCCGCAGCTGTACGAGGCGGCTGGCATCGACGGCGCGGGCAGGTGGAGAAAGCTGTGGCATGTGACTCTGCCGGGGATCGCGCCGACGATTATGATCATTTTGATCCTGGACATCGGCAAGGTGCTGGAAATCGGGTTCGAAAAGGTGTTCCTGATGTACAATCCCGCCGTCTACAGCACGGCCGACATTATCAGCACCTATGTGTACCGGGTCGGCATGGAGCAGGGCAATTTCAGCTACGCCTCGGCGATCGACCTGTTTATGGGCGTCATCAGCTTTATTTTTATCTTTTCGGCCAATTACATCAGCCGGCGGTTGGGAGGAACGAGCATATGGTAACTTTGGGGCGCGGCCGGCGCCGCATCAGCGTCTTCACGGTCGTCAATACGCTCATCATGCTGCTGGTTGCCACCGTGATGCTGTATCCTTTCGTGTATATGCTCGCGGTATCGCTGAGCGAAGACGTATACGTGATGAAAGGCGAAGTCACGCTCTGGCCGAAAGGCTGGAATTTTCGGATGTATGAGCTGGTCCTTGGCGATCCGAAAATTTGGACGTCGTACCGGAATACAATTCTTTATACGGTGCTCGGCACGGCGATTGCCATGCTGGTGACTTCGATGGGGGCGTACGCCCTGTCGCGCAAGGACATGACGTTTCATAAAGGTTTTACGGTTTTAATCGTGTTTACGATGTTTTTCGGCGGCGGCATGATTCCGACGTTTCTGGTCGTGCGTTCGCTGGGATTGGTGGACACCATCTGGGGTATGGTGTTACCCGGCGCGGTCAGCACCTGGAATTTGATCCTGATGCGGACGTTTTTCAGCGGCATTCCGAAAGAGCTGGAGGAATCGGGGCGGATGGACGGCCTGAACGATATCGGGATCTTTTTCCGGATCATCGTGCCGTTGTCCAAACCGGTGTTTGCCACCATCTCGCTGTTTTACGCCGTCGGCATCTGGAATAACTTTCTGTATCCGCTCCTCTATTTGCGGAGTCAGGAGCTGTTTCCGCTGCAGGTGCTGCTGCGCAATCTCGTCCTTGCCGGCAGCGTCAGCTCCGGGCAGGTCACGCAGATCGGCGGGGATAACCTGGTGGTCGAGGATTCGCTCAAATACGCCACGATCATGGTCTCGACGCTGCCGATTTTGATCCTGTATCCTTTCGTGCAAAAATATTTCGTAAAGGGTTCCATGATCGGCGCGGTCAAAGGCTGACATCCATGGCTTTTGCTTTCGGAACGAAAAAAGAATTCAAGGGGGATGTACATGGGCAAAAAACGGTCGTATGCGATTTTGGCGGCGCTGCTCGTATTGATGCTTGCGGCGGCCGGCTGCACTTCGGGCACGGGAAAGGAAACTCCGGCCGCGGAGCCTAAAGGCGGGAACGCTCCTGCGGCGAAGCCGAAAAACGAGGTCACGCTCACGGCGCTTCTGGATAACAACGCGACGTTTCCGTACAGCAAGGATTGGCCGATTTGGAAATGGATCAAAGACCAAACGGGCGTGACGTTAAACGTCGAAACGCCGTCCGGCAAGCTGAGCGATACGCTCAACCTGGTCATGGCCTCGGGCAACCTGCCGGACCTGATGTATATGTCGAGCCGCCGCGACTCCAACAAATACGGCGATCAGGGGGCTTTGGAAAACATTTTGGATCATGTCGACCAAATGCCGAACCTGAAAAAATGGATGGAGCAATATCCGGAAGAAGCGAAAGCGGCGCTGTCCGCCGACGGCAAAATGTATATGTTCCCGAACCAGGGCTTCGGGGAAACGAACCGGATGATCTGGCTCTACCGCGAGGATGTTTTCAAAAAGCATAACCTTGCCGTTCCCAAAACGTACGAAGAGCTGCATCAAGTCCTCAAAAAACTGAAGGAGCTTTATCCGGAAAGCTATCCGCTTTCCATGCGCTTCGGCCAAATCCCGGATGAAATGATGGCGAATTTGACGACCAACTTCGGCAGCGGCACGGACGTCTATTACAACTTTGACGAGAAAAAATGGAAGTTCGGCCCGACGGAGGACAACTACAAGGCGATGGTCGGCATGTGGCACACCTTCTACAAGGAGGGACTGATTCCGCCGGATTTCCTCTCGATCCAGACGAAGCAGTGGCAGGACGTCATGTCCACCGGCCAGTCGTTCATTACGATCGACTATATCAGCCGCGTCGACTTTTTCAACAACGCCATGCGCAAGGACAATCCGGAATACAGCCTGCAATTTATGGCGCCGCCGGCCGGGCTGCCGGGCATGAAACCGCAGAATCCTTATTTCCACTACCTGGAGGGCGGTTTGACGGTTGCGTCGACCTCTAAGCATAAAGACGACATCATGAAATACATGGACTTTTTCTACAGCGAAGAAGGGCGGACGTTAAGCAGCTGGGGCAAGGAAGGCGAAACGTACACAGAGGAAAACGGGCAGAAAAAATTCAAACCCGAGTTCACCGACGTGACGGAAATGCGGAAGCAGACCGGGCTGCAGACGAGCGGCACGTATACCTGGATCGATTTTAACGCGCATCTGTCGCTGTTTTCGCCGGATTTGAAAAAGGCTTACGAGGAAGCCGTCAAATACGATCCGCCCGCGATGCAGCCGAAACCGGCGTTTACGGACGAGGAAAACGAGGTGCTTTCGGTCACGGGGCAGGCCGTGAAAAAATATAGGGAGGAAAACTTTTCGAAATTCGTCCTCGGCACAAGAGGCTTAAACGAATGGGACCAATACGTAAAAGAAATCAACGGGCTCGGCGTGCAAAAGCTGATCGACACGTACGATGCGGCGCTGAAAAGAGTAGAGGAGACGAAGCTGGAAAATAAATAGGAAGGCGCGAGCTCGCGCCGATTCCATGCAACACCTGGCCGAAAGCCGGGTGTCTTTTTTTATAATAAACTTTTTTAAAATATTTTTTGCGGGTGTGTCGATTTCGCCGATATGCATTCGTCGTAGTGATGTAAGGACAAAAAACAGGCGAAAGGTTGTTGAACATAATGGGAGCACAAATGAACGCTTATCTGATGTCGAAGGATGCAAAAAGCCAGGCGAATTTTTACATCGAATCTCTCGGCGGGGAAATTCGGTTTATGAACACATACGGGGATGCGTCCGGAGCCCCTGAGGCGATGAAGGATAAAGTAATGCACTTGGCGTTGACCGTGGCGGGAACGAATTCGCTTATGCTGTCCGATGCGTTTGAACCGGTTATGTATAACCGCAGCGTCAGTCTTTCTTTAACCTATAACAATAACAATGAGACCGAAGCCAGAGCCGCCTATGCCAAGCTGAGCGAAGGCGGGGAAAGCAAATATCCTTTTGCCCTTCAGCCTTGGGGTGCTTATTATGGAGAGGTCATTGACCGGTTCGGCGTGACGTGGATGATTACGAAGATATAGTTCAGGGAATCCAACCGGCGAATTTCATAGTGAAGCACAATTCGGGAAGGCGGCCGTCATGATGATCGGCTGTCTTTTTGTTGCAGCGGAATCGGGAGCTATGGACGAACGACCGCTGGTTATGTCCGCATACGGTCTGTTCCCTCAAGTCCGCTGCACGCCAAAAAACCCGGCCGATTCTTTTGATGAATCGGCCGGGTTTTCGTGCGTTGATGATGCTGCTTATTTAGGCTGCACCGCATCTTTGTCCGACGTCACGATCACGACCTCGGCGCTTGTGATGCCCGGCAGCGATTTGGTCATGACCGGCGAATGGAACGCGACGATTTTCGTTCCGGCGCGGAGCGCCGTGTCGCCGCCCAGTGCAGGGATGATCGTTGTTTCCTTCGAAATGTTCAGGATGACGTCGTTTGCCGTGGAATCGTCGGAACCGACGTTCACGTACACTTGATCTTTGGATGTGCGGTCGGACGGCATGACCGTGCCTTCAATTTTGACGGACTCCGCTTTTTTCACCACGATTTTGTCCGCATGGGTGTGGGCGGGATACATCAGCGTCATGACGGCGCCGTAGGTCGCTTCCACATGGCCGCTCGTTTTGAGCGCATCCTTGGTCAGTTTGTTGCCGTCTTCATCGACGATTTGCGTTTTGTCGTCGATGGACAACACGACATAGTTGACGCCGCCTTTTTCCAGCGGTTGGCCGATGACCGTGATTTGGCCGTCTTTTTGGTCGGTAATGACGCCTGCGGTTCCTGCCGTCAGCTCGTTAACCTCCCCGGGATTGACGTCTTCCATGTTCGTGTTCACGATCACGTAATTCGTTCCGGATTGCGGCGGAAGGCTCATCGCGACGGCCGGACCGTAAAATGCCCTCACGCTCATGCCTTCTTTGATGTCTCCGGCGGCAATCGTTTTGCGGTTTTGATCGATGATCGTCGCTTTATCCGCGAAATGCAGCCAAATTTCCTCGTCGTGTTTGTCGTAAACATCGGTGCCTTTTACCAAAATGCGGCCGTCTCTAACCTCGGTTACCTTACCGTCGATAGCCGAGAAGCTTTGGTCCTGAACGACCAGCGTCAGCGCGGTTCCGCGGGCTGGAATGCTTTTTGTAATGTTCGGGCTGTAGAAAGCTTTGACGGTTTTGTGCCCGTCGATGATTTTTTGCAGAGGAACGGTTTTTCCTTTGGCGTCGATGAATTTCGTTTTGGGCGTAATGGCCAGGATGATTTCGTCCTGATCGGTCGGCGCAAGTCCGCGTCCGGTCACGGTAATGAATTTATCCGATTTGTCGTGCACGAAATTCGTGATTTGTCCCCAGGTTGCCGGAACGTTTTTGACGTCGGTTTGCTTGTTGGCGTTTCCTTTTTGTACCGCTTGGGCTGGGAGCTGCTGCGCGTTTGCCGCCACCGGCATGGCTGCCAGAGCCAAAATGGATGCGGTCGCGAGCACTTTGTACATTTTATTCATCTGTCATTCCTCCTATAGGCGTGAGCTTGTACGAACGTTTTGGTTACCAGTCGGCTGCTCATTTCCGAAATACTTTTGCCAAACCTTTCATTGGAAAATGATGCATGCCTTTCACCGTTCCAGACGGGACGTTAACGCAAAATGTTGCATAAACGGTTGTTTTCAAAAAAACCGGCTCCTGGCCTTTTTTCAGTTCAAGATGGCTTGCGTGGTGGACTACGGTCATGGACTGACAGCCGGGTTGCTCATGGTGCTTGGTTTTTTGCTGTCTCAAGGAGGAAAAACATGAGGGGTAGCACTAAAAAATGGATGACAGCTCTGCTTGCGGCAGGACTGCTGGGGGGAGTCATTCCGGAGGTACAGCGGATCTCAGCGGAAACCGTGTTCACCTACCAGGACGAAACGTCCCCGTTATCGATTAGCGGCGCCAACATCCGGATTTCGGGCGAACATGCGGTGTGGCGCGGAAACAGCGCCAAGCTGAAAGGGCAAATTTTTTACGGGAATACGAAAACCGGACAAAGCCAAGCGATTACGACCCATGGAAAATTGACCGATTCTCCTTCCGTCGGGATCAACGGCAAAGGGGAAGCGGTCGTCGTTTGGATCGATAAGCGGAATGACAGCGGCACCGACGATAATTTGAACTGGGACGTATACAGCTACAATGTCAGCACGAAAACCGAAACCAAGCTGAACAAAAATACGGGACAAAACAGCGCGCCGCTGGCGGACGGCGATTTCGTGGTCTGGCAGACGTTTCCTTCCTATACGATGACCTTGTACAACTTGGCAACTGGAGAGTTAACCGATTTGGGGCGAGGCCGGGATCCTGTGATAAAAAACGGACGCGTTGTCTACAAAGGCGGCGAAGACGGAGATTTATACGAATATAACGTTGCCGCGGGCAAACACAACAAAATCGTCGACCTGCCATATACCGAATATGTGGAGCGTTTTGTATTTAACGGCGAAGAAATTTTGTGGAAACAAAAAGATTTGGACGGAAACGGGAAATACGTCTACATAGATATGAGCAGCAACAGCCCGCAACCGGTCGATCTGACGAAGCCGGCCAAGGAAGGGCAACGCGAGTATAAAGAAATGAGCGTTTCCCGCGGAACGGCCGTTTGGCTGGAAGCTTCCGGCGATGCGGCGATCATGCGGGCGGCCGATCTGAAAAGCGGGCAAATCTTCAGTTTGGGCCTGACAAAACCTACCGCTTTCATCGGCTTTAACGGGGAGAAGTTGACATTCGTCAACAACGGAACGTTGGTTAGCCGTAATATTATCCGGACCGAAAAAACGGAAGCCACGCCGGCAAACGGCAGCGGAACCGGAAGCATACCGGCTGATGGCATCGTTATCGGGCCGAAAGGAGGCGTGGCGGCGAAGGGGCAAGCGTTCCAGCTTGAATTCGGCCAGGGAGCGTTCGCTTCCGATACCCGGATTACGCTTGAAAAAATCGGCAGCCTTCCGTCCGACCGTCTCGCGAGCGGCATGACCTGGACTGGCGTGGCGTGGAAGTGGACCGCGGACACGAAACCTTTGAAATCCGCTGCGCTAACCTTCCAGCTGGATGAGCCGCTGAAACATGCCGATGCGGCAAACCGCGCAGGCATTTACCGCTTTGACGAAAGCGCGGGACGCTGGGTATACAGCGGGGGAACGGTCGACGCGTTATGGAAAACGGTACGCGCGAAGGTTCAAGAGCCGGGTTTATACGGCATTTTCCTGTATGCGCCATCCTTTAAGGACATGAACGGCCATTGGGCGAAAGCGGAAGTGGAAGTGCTGGCCTCCCGGTGGATCGTGAACGGCATGGAAAACGGAGCGTTTGCGCCCGGGCAGCCGGTGACGCGCGCCCAATTCGCCAAGATGCTCGTTCAAGCCGCCGGACTGGATGCGCAGCAGCCTGAGAATCGCCGCTCCTTCCGCGACGTCCCTGAGGGGCATTGGGCGGCCGACTCGGTCGAGCAGGCGGCGGCAGCGGGATGGATCAAAGGGTATGAAGGCGGCCTGTTCAAGCCGAACGCGCCGATCACCCGGGCGGAAATGATGGTCATGCTGGCGAATGCGGCAGGCCTTCGTAAAGACGAACAAAGCGATCTCCTCGCCGGATACAAGGACGCCGGATCGGTTCGGGATTGGGCCAAGCCGTCCGTACAGGCCGCGATTCAAAGCGGGTTGATCAAGGGCGACGGGGATCGTCTGAATCCGGGAGCAACATCGACACGGGCCGAGGCCGCAATGGTCATTTACCGCTGGCTGGCGATGAAGGGAGTGGTGTTCCATGATTAATCGGCTGAAACCCCGGGCGCTAAAGGGCTGCTTCGACAAGCTTGGGACCGTCGGCAAAACGCTGCTGGCGTTCATTATTTTGATCGCTGGGTTTCCTTTGTTCCCGTCCCAGCAATTGCCGAAAGCTTTTGCGGAAACGTCGCTGCAAATCGACCCGTATTCTTTTAGTTCCGTGTACGGAGGACAGACGGAGGTCAGTTTCAGCTTCGACAATCCCGATCCGAACGATACGACGCAGCAGTCGCATGAAACGGTCATCAGTCTGGAACAAAACGGTTCTACCGTTGCCGTACTGCACGAAGGAACCTATCCGACCCTGAATAAAAACAAGTACGTATGGGACGGAAAAGTCAACGGAAAGCCTGCGGCGGAAGGCAAATATGAGATTAAAGTGACGCCGAAACGGTTTCCGAAAAACGGAAAAGCGGGCGAAGTCCAAATTTCGAACGCCAATCCGCCGGCGCCAAAGGGCATGGAAATCGTGCCCGATCCGGCAAGCGAGGAGCATGTCATCCGCGGAATCGCGGAAATCGGCACCAAGGTCGAGCTGAAGATGAAACGGATCCGCCGGGTGGGCGACGACACGACCGTAGACGACAGCAAAGTGGACACGCTCGCTTCGGGAATTCCGGTTCGTCCGCTCGCATCGGATTGGGCGAAAAAAATCGCGGTGGACAAAACCTATTTTACCGATTTTCCCGAAAGAGCCGACAACAAGCCGCAGAAATACGTCGGCGAGTGGGAGATCAAGGTCAAACTCCCGGCATACGAAATTGCTGAAATTCAGGCGTTTGCGACGAGGGATCTGGACAAAAAGCGTTCGAATGCGTCGGACACGCTCAGCGTGCTGCGTTATAAAACGCCTTCATGGGGCGTCAATTGGGCGGTCGTCGCCAGCTATTATTATAATGTCATCGAAAAGGACGCCATCGTTCAGAAGATTGCCGACATCGCCGAATTTAACGGCTTCCCCGTGCAGGATTGCAGCGGCCAGGTTTGTTACGGGACCCTCGAAAAGGACATCAACCTGCTCATTCTGAATCCGCGGCAAGCCGGCGAAATCGGCAGGGATGACGACGAGAGAATTCAGGAGGAATTCGCGAACCGCAACGGATTTCCGCTTGCCGCCGCGTTTGACCCGATCAACCTTGCAACAGGGGATTTCACTTTTTATCAAACGAATATCGACGTCCCGGCGTTGATGCCGCTCGACATGACCCTTACCTACCACAGCCGCGACAGATACGACGGGGATTTCGGGGTCGGATGGCATCATACGTACGAACGGAAGCTGGAATTCCGCGAAGGCGGAATCCTGTACGCCGTGTCACCGGAAGGCGCAAGCTTCCGCTTTGAGCCGATCGGCGGCGGACGTTATCAAGGCATGGACGGCCAGTACGATACGCTCGTCCAACAACCGGACGGCACCTTCACGCAGGAGACGCCGCAGAAGTGGAAATACACTTACCGGAAAGACGGCAAGCTGCTGCGGATCGCCGATGCCAACGGGAATACCGTTCAGCTGTCGTATGCCGGCAGCCTGCTGACGGAGATTTCGACGGAAGGCGCGAAGCTGACGCTCACCTACGGGGACGCCGCCAGCGCCCTTTTTTCATCCATACAAACTTCTCATTCACTCTCCACCAGGATACGTTTCCCGCAAAAACTTCACCGACTGGCGAATCAGCTCCTTCAGAATCTCTACGTCGATGTCCGCCACCTTGTTGATGTAGACGCAGCCTTTGCCTGACGTATGTTTTCCAAAATCCTTGAGCAGCGCCTCGCGCTGGTCGTCTCCCGGGGCGAAATACAGGCTGATTTTCGCTTTGCGCGGGGAAAACGAGACGAGCGGCGCATCGCCCTCATGGCCCGAAGCGTATTTGTAATGGTACGAACCAAAGCCGATGATGCCGGGTCCCCACATTTTGGCCGGATCACCCGTCGTTTCCGTAAAAATATCCAGCAGCTTATACGCATCTTCGCGTTTGCCGGGGTGGTCGATTTGCTCGATGAATTCGATGACGCTGTTTTCGGTTTCCTTCGTTTTCAGCTCATACATGAACCGGCACTCCTTTGCGGGGCATTCGCTTGTTTGCCAATCATCATACCTTATTTCGGACGGGATTTCACGTCGTCGCTGTTCCGGGGTTATCCGTTATTTTACGAAGTAAATTCCATCTTTGTAGACCAGCTTATAGATCATGCCCTCATCCGTCAGGAAGCCGTCGCGAATGCGGTCGTTCACCAATCGGACGTTGCCGCCTTTGGCATCGACCTTGTACAATCCGGGTTCATACCCGTTCGATACATAATACAGGCCTGTTTTGCCCGCGTAAAATGATGTGACCGTTTTATCGCTTCGTTTGAATTCTTTTCCCGCCGACGGGTCGTATTGATACAAGTTCCCCGGGATGGTATCCTTGCCTGCCTCATTTGAGGTGTAATAAAAGCTTCCGTTAGCAAATTGAACGTTCAGCATTTTTCTAGTCACAACGGTTTCGGGGGTTGCTCCGTTCAGGTTGGTTTTGCTCAGGTAACCCGATTCGGCGTCGATATAATAAACTTCGCTGCCGATCATCCAAAAGCGGCTGGCCGGAGGCGTCAGTTTCGTTTGGGTCGAGTCTGTCGGGTTGATTTTGTACACCGCGCTTTGGTCGTTCGGATCGGCTTCTTTATAACCTAACGTATACAGGTAGCCGTCTTTCACGTACATGGTGTTGTTCGATGCATAACCTATTCCGCCATCCGGGCTAAGCATCCGGTTAACCCCGTAAGCAAACTCCGGCTGGCCGACCGGCTTTTGTTCCCCCGTTTTCAGGTTGACGCGAGCCAAATTGCCTGACATGTCGGTCATGAAATTAAAGTTGGCTTTGTACAGATAATCCCCGGACTTCACGTATCCGGCAAAACTTTTGGCACCGGCTACCGGTTTTAACGCGCCTTTTTCGACTTTGTACAAGTCCACCCGGCCCAAAGTGAGTTCCCCGTTATTCAATGTGACAAACAAATCGTTATCGATCGATTCGACGCTACCCAGAAAAAGCCCTTGATCCGGTCCCATCGGCTTCAGCGAACTAACTTTTTGCGATTTCTGGGTTTTTAAGTCCAGTGCATGCAGTTCGGCCTGGTTATTTGTGATGTATGTCGCATAATAAAGCTTGCCGTTAAGGACTTGAAGCGATGTTATCTGCGGTTTCCCGGGCAGCTGGATCTGAACCTCTTTTTGCCCGTCCGTTTTTTTGAAAATTTGCTCGATCGTATTGTTCTTGGTATATGTTCGTTTGATATAGTAAGTTGTATTTCCATACCGGGTTAACGGCGAGATGTCCGCCGACATTTCCAAGGGCTTCCGCGGATCGGATAGCTGCGTTTTGATGCGGTCTTTGAGGGCTGCAGACTGCGTATCCTGCAAATCGACGGTAGCGCTGCCCATCAGGAGAAGTCCGTCGGACCATTGAATGTTTTTCCCGAGCGCTTCGGCAATGCTTTTTAAAGGAAGCATGATCTGGCCGTCTATTTTTTGCGGCGCGGCGTCCATCTCGCGGGGTTCGTTGTTGATCTTCATCGTGGTGCTGTTCACTTTCAGCTTGATGGTCTTTTTTAACTCGTAGTTCACCAGCATGACGTCGTCGGGACTTTTCGGCTGCCAGATGGCCTGCCAAGTTCCTTGGCCCTTGTCCAGCTCAC
Source organism: Paenibacillus sp. FSL M7-1455 (assembly GCF_038004655.1). Taxonomy (NCBI): domain Bacteria; kingdom Bacillati; phylum Bacillota; class Bacilli; order Caryophanales; family Paenibacillaceae; genus Paenibacillus; species Paenibacillus sp. FSL M7-1455. The sequence continues at coordinate 514,594 of NZ_JBBORO010000001.1, forward strand.
TGGCGAGCGTGCTCATTAAGCGGATCGGGACGTACACGCGTCCTTCGCGCTGAACGATACGGTAATCGCTGAAGTAGTCGGCCATTTGCCCGTTAATATAGGCTTTTCCTTGAAAGTTTTGCGGGATGATCACGATGTGGTCGAACGCCTTGCTTAAAGGCTCCGGGGCGGTGCTTTCAGCCGCGTAAGCGGAAACGCTGCCGAATGCGAGCCAGGCAGACAACAACAGGGCGATGCTTTTGGATTTGTTCATCACGTGTTCTCCTTTTACGATTTGGAATGAAAAAAACGGGAATATGAAAATTTATCATCGGCGATGACGCAACCATGTGGAGATTGTTCATGATTATAGACGTACGTAACAGAGGAGATGTTTCCGTATTGAATTTTGAATAAATATTTAAAAACTTTTAAAAGTCCATCCAAAATTAAACAAAACGGACTACATTCCAACTGAAGGACGGATAAAGAGGATGATTGCAGCGAAGGAAGGATATGTTGCGGCAGTCAGTGTTGTGAAATCGACCATAGCGGGACTATACTATGTTGGGTTTTGTATATATTTATGGGAATAATGTGTAACTTTATATTTAATTAGTTGTTTATATTATATAAACCAAAAAAAGGAGGAGTATTTAATGAAGGCCTCAAAAAAATTTAAAACTAAGTTTTTGGGCATCCTATCACTCACAATTTTAGGCACCATGTTGACTTCAGTATCATCGGTATCAGCAGGTTCGGGAGCGACCGCAGATGCTAGTATGAATCAAACAGGAGGGTACTTACAAGGCGGAGTTGTTGTTTTTGCTGGTTATGATTTCGTCCCAGGTCCAATTAGAGCATATTTTGAGCTATATAGAAATGGTACTTTTCTTGGATCGAAGCAGGATGAAAGTAACAATTACTACCTTGATAAAAGTGCCGCTGCTCTTATTTCGGATAAAACGCATAGTCAATCAGGCTTATATACAATGACATGGTCTGGGCGAATAGGAGGCTACTACTGGAATGGTAGTGATTGGACTGATGCTGGAGAAACAAGTTATTATTTAAACTAACTAACTCAATTTTTGAAGAGGTGTTAACTAATGATAAAGCTGAATAGAAAAGTTATACTCCTTACATTTGTCATTTTCATTTTGATAACTGGTACAAGTGTCTATGCAAGTGGTGTTCTTTCTTCTCTTTTTCCAACTATAGGCTCGGAACACCAAGATATTGCGAAATCAGTTCAAGACCGTTTAACTCAATCATGGAATAAAGGAAGGGAAATAATACTAGAAACTCAACGAAGTGAAGAAGGGAAGGCATCTGCCACAAGTAGTGAAATCAGTAAAGACCTAGATTTATCAAATTGGACGTTCATAGATGTCACCCAGCTTCAAGATGAGTTATCTTCTTTTTCTGCTCAAGAGCGGTCTTCTTTTTTAGACGCTTTTTATAGTGAGGAGAGAAAGAATAATCTTGATGTAGGCGATTATATGCCAGCCTTGCTTATAAATCCAGATAAGTCACATGCTTTGGTATATTGGGAAAAAGCAAATGGCTCATACGTTGTGATGGATTTGAAAACTAAAAGTAATGATTCTAATTCATGGTATGTAAATGAAGTTAAAATTAAGGCCCCTAAAAAATAGACAATTCTCGAACATCTGGTGGCCAATTTACACTAATGGAAAACAAAATTAATGATGTACTGACTATCTGTATTAACGAAGAAGGAGCTGCGACAAGCAGCTCCTTCGCAGCAGGGGAGATGTTACCGCCGTTTTTTCGACACAATAGCAAAGCCCTTCCGCACCCGGAAGGGCTTTAACGACAAATCAGCTGCGGACCGTCTTTAACGCCGTTGCCCAACGAACCACCTGGTCCAGCATGTCGTTGACATGGGATGCATGCAAATCGGCGGGCTTAAACACCGTATAGTTTTCGAAATCCGTGAACAAATTCAGCGCCGGATGCGTGCGAACGTCGGCCACCTGCAGCTCCGCGAGGATTCCGCGCAAATGTTCGGCGGCGCGCGTTCCGCCGGAGGAACCGTAGCTGACGATGCCGGCTGCCTTGTTGTACCATTCGGTGCGCGCGCAGTCCAGCGCGTTTTTTAGCGCGCCCGTGATGCTGTGGTTGTATTCCGCCGTCACGAAGATGAACGCGTCCAAAGCGGATATTTTGTTCGCCCAAGCGGCTATTTGTTGTTCGCCGGCAGGATCGCCCAAAAACGGCAGACGGTAATCCGCCAAATCGACGATTTCGTAAACGGCGTCGCCGCGCCGAGAGGCTATGTCCAAAATCCATGTCCCCACCTGGGGGCTGACTCTCCCCGGACGCGTGCTTCCAAGGATAATTCCAATGTTCAAAAGATCGTTTGCCATTGTTTGTTTCCTCCTTAATATAAATGAATGTTAGTTAGTTGTAACTAACATTTTATTCAAAAAAAATGGGCCTAAGATGAAAGACTGCTATTCCCGGTCAGCTCCTCCTTTCCTCGCAGTATGGTTCTTCTGACAAAAACGGCGAAAATGAGCAAAGAAAGAAGTCCGGACACCGCGCATGCGGCAAACAAAAAAGGGTAACCCAGGTACTGGGAAATCAGGCCGAGCACCATCGACCCTAAGCCGATCCCCAGATCCATGGCGGTGAAAAAGGAAGCGTTGGCCACCCCTTTTTTCGTTGGGGCGACGAGGTTGACGGTTGCCGTCTGCAGCGTGGGCTGCGCCGATCCGAAGCCGATTCCGTACAACACCGCGGAACACATCACGCCCACGTAACCGGTGGATACGCTTAATACAGCCAGCGCAATCACTGCTATGATCACGGCCGGGATAACGACGGCTCCTTCGTTGTACCGATCCGCCAGTTTTCCGGCAAAGGGACGGGTGATCGTCAGGACGATGGCGTAAACCAAAAAGAACGTGCCTGCATTGACTTGAATGGATTCGGCGAACAGGGGGAGGAACGTAGTGATCCCGCCGTACGTCAGCGCCAGAAAAAATATCGATGCCGAAATAGGCAGCACGGATTTGTCGAAAAACGCCATTTTGTTTTTGCGGTCCGACCGGAAGGCAGGGACCCTGGTACACAATGCAATCGCGATGGCGGCGGCAGACAGGCAGGAGGCAAGCAAAATGGTGCGGTCAAAGGCGTAATGGCCGATCATCCACACGCCGACGATGGGGCCGATGGCCATCGAAACCGTCATGGACAGTCCATACCACCCCATGCCTTCGCCCCGGCGTTCCGCCGGAATGACGTCGGTGATCGACGTTCCGATCGACGTGGTGGAAAGGGCCCAGCCGAAGCCGTGCAAAATCCGCAGCAGCAGCAACAGTATCAGTCCACTGGCCCAGTTGTACAAAAACATCGAGACGGCAAACAAAATAAGTCCCGCCAGGATAAACGGACGTCGGCCATAACGGTCCAGCAGTCCGCCGACGATGGGTCGGGCGACTACCGCGGACAACGTAAAACCGCCGATGACAAGTCCCAGCTGCGCTTCGTCGGCCCCAAGGTCCTTGATGTGCAGCGGCAGCGTCGGAAGCAGGATATAAAAACCGAAACTCAAGAAAAACAACGTCACCATCAATCCGATAAACGTTTTGGTCCACAAACGGTCCATAAATAAGGCCTCCTCTATGAGCATGGTAATGATATACATGTTAGTTACTAGTAACTAACATTCGATCCAAAAAAAAATTACATCTTTAACCCTCTGGCCAATATGGATATCGATTCTTCGATGTGGTCTTCCCCTACTACAGGGACAATTCCTTCCAGCATCGTGCTTGCGATGAACTTCCCGTAATTGAACTTCATAACCGTCATAGCCTGGATTTCAGGGTCGCCTTGAACGACTTTGCCCTTTTCCTGCATGGTTTTGAGATATTCGGTGACGATGCTCAGGAATCTCACGGCATTGTTGTGAACGCCCCGATGGATTTCAGGCATCGTTTTTCGTTCCATGACGGAAATCAAATAGATTTTTTTATCTCTTTTTAGTACGTCATGGTACAGTTTGCTGATCATCAATAAATCGGCCTCGAGCTCATACGTGATGTTCTGTCTAATGATCTGCTCGATCGGGGTGGAGAACATGTAATTCTGCAAAATAGCTTCCAAAATCGCCTTTTTCGAGCCAAACGTCCGAAAAACGGTCATCTCGCTGACGGATGCGGCGGCGGCAATTTCCTTGATCGTAACGGCTTTATAGCCTTTCTCGGACATGAGTTCGACGGTGGCTGCCAATATTCGGTCGGCCGTGTTTTCGGTTTTGGTACTCAGACGGGATCACCTCGCTTCTGTGTTAGTTAGCGACAACTAACATTTTTGCTCTGATCATACAATTCCATTCCTTGGATGTCAAGGGGGTCAGGAGCCCGACCGGCGAAGCGATCGGAGCTCCTGCCTTTTTTTGATGATGATATCGATTCAAACTAAAACGCCCAATTGCCGTTCCGGAACACCGGCTCGATGGCGCCGTCGGCGGTAATGCCGTCGATGTCCATGTCCGCCGAGCCGATCATGAAGTCGACGTGAATCAGGCTGTGGTTCAGCCCGGCTTGGTCCAGCTCTTCGCGGGACATTGCCAATCCGCCTTCCACGCAAGTCGGGAATGCATCGCCCAGAGCCAGGTGGTTGGAGGCATTTTCGTCGTACAACGTGTTGAAAAAAATCAAATTTGACTCGGAAATCGGGGAGCGATGCGGCACCAGCGCCACTTCGCCCAAATTACGGGCGGCTTCGTCGATGCCGAGCATCGTTTTTAACGATTCATAACCCGTTTCCGCGGAAAAATCGACGACCTTGCCGTTTTCGAACGTCAGGCTGAAATTTTCGATCAGGTTGCCCTGATAACTGAGCGGTTTGGAGCTGCGCACGACGCCGCGGGTTCCTTCCTTGCGCGGCGACGTAAACACCTCTTCGGTGGGCACGTTCGGGTTAAACGGGTTGTTCTGCGCGTTGACCGCGGTGCCGCCGTTCCAAATATGATGATCCGGAAGCTCGACCGTCAGGTCGGTACCCGGGGCGCGATAATGCAGCTTTTTGTATTGTTTGCGGTTGAGGTACGCCCTTTTGTCATGAAGGGTTTCATTATGCTCGCGCCAAGCCTGCACCGGCTGCTCCCGGTCGGCCCGGGACGCCTTGAAAATCGCCTCCCACAGCGCTTGGATCGCCGCCTCCTTATCGAGGTCCGGGAATACGAGCTTCGCCCAGCCTTCGGACGGCACGCCGATGATCGACCACGTGAATCTGCTGGCGGACATGTCCGCCCTCCATTTGGCCAGCGCCGCTCCGGCGGCTTTGGAACTCGCTGCAATCCGTTTCGGATCGATGCCTTTTAGCAGTTCCGGGTTGCTGGATTCGAGAAACAAAAAGGCCCCGCCTTCCTCGCCGAACTGCTGCACCGCTTGCGCTCTCCATGCCGGATAGGTTTCAAAGGCTTCGTCCGGCGCGAGGCGGTATTTGATCTGCGTGCTGATTTCATCCTGCCATTCGATATGGACGAGTTTGGCACCGGCTTTATAGGCCTGCTCCGTCACCAGACGAACGAATTCGGGCTGATGGATCGGCGCGCTGATCCACAGCGATTGGCCGGGCTGAATGTTCACCGCGATTTTGACGGCCAGCTCGGCGTATTTTTCTAAACAGCTTTGGAAATTTATCATGATTTCCTCCTTCGGAATCGGGATCAGGATATATCCATTCGTCTTTTGCGGTTCGATTTCCTTTTTTGGAGGCCTGGAAGACGCCATGCAAAAAAAGAGGCAACCCCTTTGCAAGCAAACGGGCTGCCTCTTTCCGATTTGTCAGGATCATTCATCCGTGGGGCGAGTCACGGTAAAAGGGGGCCGGAAACGTCCGGACGGATTATGCGGTTTTGGCCTCCAACCGCCGGGCAATGATGGATAGGGTATAGTTGACCGCAAAATACAATACGGCGGCCAAAAGCAGGGACGGGATGACATAGTTCGGGCTGTGCCCCTGCAAGATCTGTATATTGTGCATCATTTCCGGAAGCAAAATAATGACGCAAAGCGAGGTATCTTTGAGCAGGGAGATGAACTGGCTGACGATCGGCGGCACCATGCGGCGCAGCGCGAGCGGGAGAATGATGCAGCGCATCGTCTGCATGTAGCCGAGCCCGGAGGAACGGGCGGCTTCGATCTGGCCGCGGTCCACGGAGTTGAGGCCGCCGCGGACGATTTCGGAGATCATCGCGCCTTCGAAAATGGTCAGGGCCGAGACGGCCGCCCACAACAGAGGTAGCTTGACCCCGACTAACGGAAGAACGATATAGATGAAATAGATGATCAGCAGCAAAGGCAAATTGCGGATCAGATCGATGATGACGGCCAAAACACGATACAGGATCGGAATTCGGGCATAACGAATGGCGCCGAGCAGCGTACCGAGCACGAAGCTGAACGCGATCGAAAGGGTAGCCACGAGAAGGGTGACGCCGAATCCCTGCAGAATGAAGGAAAGGTTCGGCCAGGAGTACGCTCCCGCAAAATCCATGCTTTAAGCCTCCTTTCGCAAAAATGATGCGTTTCCCCGGTCTAACGGTCCGCGGCGCGGAACCTCCGTTCCATGTAATGCACCGCCATGCTCAGCGGCAGGGTCAGGATAAGGTAAAATAAAGCCACGATCGTGTAGACGGTTAACGGCAGGAAGGTGTCTGCATTGATCAGGTCGGCATAATACATCAAATCGAAGCCGGAGACGACGGCGAGAATGGACGAGTTTTTCACCAGGTTAATAAACTGATTGCTGATTGAAGGCAGCACGATTTTGATCGCTTGCGGCAGGATGATATGCACCATCGTCTGCATATAGGAAAGCCCCGTTGCCCGGGCCGCTTCGCTCTGGCCGGATGGCACGGACTGGATCCCTGCGCGGATGGCCTCGGCGATGAAGGATGCGGTGTATACCATCAGGCCGAGGGTGCCGGACGTAAAACCGTCCAGCGGCACGCCAAGCGTCGGCAGCCCGAGGAAAAAGACGAACACGACGAGCAACAAGGGGATGTTGCGGATGAATTCGACGTAAGCGGTACCGATCCAGTTCAGCGGCTTCAGCGGCGCGATGCGCATGACGGCGATGATCGTCCCGAGAATGAAGCTGCCGACAAGGGCCAGGGCGCTGGAACCGATCGTATGCAGAAAACCTGCGGAAAACCGGTCCCAATGGTCAAAAAGGATGTGAATGTCGAACTTTCCCTCCATGCTTAAACTCTCCTTTCCCTAAAGATAAGCCCGAAGGAGGACGGGGGGAGGCCGAAGCCTCCGATGGATGCCGCAAAGTCCCTTACTCCGGTTTCACGCCCATCCATTGCTCGTATAACTTGTCGTATTCGCCGCTTTCTTTCATTTCCTTCAACAGGTCGTTGACGACGCCGACGAATTCCGAGTCCCCTTTTTTGATGGCGATGCCGTAAGGCTCGTCGGTGAAGTTGCCTCCGACCAGCTCATAATTCGGATCCTGCTTCTGCATGCCGAGCAAAATGGCGTTGTCGGTCGTCAGGGCGTCCCCTTGGCCGGCTTTCAGCGCGGTGAACGCATCCTGGTAGTTTTCGAATTCCAGCACGGTGGCGTCCGGTGCTTTTTCGCGGATGTTTTTCGCCGAAGTCGAACCTTTTACGGCCAATACTTTGGTTCCTTTTTTCAAATCCTCCAGGCCTTTGATGGGGCTGCCCTTTTTGACGAGAAGGGATTGGCCCGCCTTAAAATAGACATCGCTGAAGTCGACCTGCTTCTTGCGGTCTTCCGTGATGGTCATCGTCGCGATGATCAGGTCGATATCGCCGTTTTGCAGCAGCGGAATCCGGGTTTTGGAGGTAACCTCCTTCAGCTCCACCTTGTTTTCGTCGCCGAGGATCTTTTTGGCGAGCGCTTTGGCGATGTCGATATCGAAACCTTCCACCTTGCCCGTAGCCGGGTCCTTCAGCCCGAACAGCTTCGTGTCGTATTTCACGCCGGCGATGACCTTGCCGCGCTCCTTGATGGCCGCCAGGGTGCCTCCCTCGGCGTTCTTTTTCCCGCCGCCGCAGCCGGCAAGCGCCAAGCAGGTTACAAGCAGGATCAGCAGCAGGCTGACATAGGATCTTTTTTTCATTCGTTTTTACCCCTTTCTTTTCGCGTGTTCCCGAAACATATGTAAGCCACAGTGATCAATCAATGCCGGATCAGGCGGCTGAGGAACAGCCGGGCCCGCTCCTCGCGCGGTTCCCGGAAAAAATCGGCGGCCGTCGCTTCCTCGAGGATTTGGCCGTTGTCCATGAACACGATCCGGTCGGCGGCTTCCCGGGCAAATCCCATCTCATGCGTGACGATGACCATCGTCATGCCCTCATGGGCCAGGTCCCGCATGACGTCCAGCACTTCGCCGATCATTTCCGGATCGAGGGCGGAGGTGGGTTCGTCGAACAGCATGATTTTCGGCTTCATGGCGAGCCCTCTGGCAATCGCTACCCGCTGCTGCTGGCCCCCGGAGAGCTGGGAAGGATAACTTTCGGCCTTGTCGGCGATGCCGACCCGCTTCAAATACGCAAGGGCTCTTTCCTCCGCCTCCGCCTTGCTTAAGCCGAGCACCTTCATGGGAGCGAGCGTGATATTGTCGATCACTTTTTTATGGGGATACAGGTTAAAATGCTGGAATACGATGCCGATGTCGCGGCGGAACCGGTTGATGTCGATTTTTTTATCGTGCAGCGGCGTGCCGGCCACAACGAGCTCGCCGGTGGATATCGTTTCCAAGCGATTGATGCAGCGGAGCAGCGTGCTTTTGCCGGAGCCGGAGGGACCGATGATGACGACAACCTCGCCTTCTTCGATCCGCAGATTGATATTTTGCAGAACCTGAAAGCTGCCGTAAGCTTTGTCGACCTTGCGAAACTCGATCATATCGATGACCTCCCTTCGTCCATATTTGCGTCCGCACTTAAATGGGTGGACGCATACATTTTTACAATATATGGCCGGGCTGAAGGCATCATGCTAGATATTGCGACCTGCTTGTCCGCTTCCGGTGAACATGAAAAAGCCCGAGCCTATCCTAGGCACGGGCTTTGCGGATCTTATAACTACCGTTTTTTCTTGGCTAATGCGGCAACAAGAGCAATGATGGACAACACGAGCGCGGCAATCGAGACGACCAGCGTAGCGGTTTGTACGCCACTGGAGGACGAGTTGTCGGAGGCGGCGGGAGCCGTAGCGGCGTTTTCCGCGCTGCCCGCGTTCCCTTGCGTCTGTTCTTGCTGTCCTCCGGCCGCGGCATTGTGGCCGTGATCGGCCGGTTCAGACGCCTGGCCGGCAGCGGTCGTGATTTTCGTGATCGAATGCGGGGATTCGGAGCCTTCGTCGCCGCTCCATTCCACGATGCTTCCGTCTTTGTAATACTGGAACGCATCCCAGGCGACTTCCGTTTCTTTGCCGGGATTATGGGCCACGAAATTGAACTGCTGGAATTCGCCGGCTTGAATGCCTGCGCCGGTCGCTTCCCAGGTGATGCTGCTGATTTTGCCGGAGCCGTCCTTTTCGGTGGCGACTTTCCAGTCCGGAACCGGCTGATAGTTCATCAGCTCGACGCCTTCCGGCACTTTCAAGGTGACTTTGGTCGTCGGGATCTCTTTTTCGGACGGGATTTTGATCGTATAGGTTTCCCAGGCATCGGGCTGGGAGACGGCCGGCTTGACGGTGACATGCGCGCTGGCGATGCCCGAAAAGAGCAGGAATCCCGCCGCGGCGGTCGCAATAAACGGAAGACGTTTAAACAGTTTCATCATCGTTTCTCTCCTTATTTGCATTTTGGATTTTTTTCAACTTTTCATTTCATGGCCTTAATGATTACCGACATGAATGACGATATCGGTGTCCCAGGACTCGAGCTTGTCGGTCAGGACGTGCACATGGACGTTCCATTTGCCGGCCATCGTGATCAGATTGCTTGCTTTGAAGCCTTCCGGCTTGCCGCCCGGCATCACGATTTCGTATTTGCCCATGTCCATGTCAAGATGCGTCAGCGTGAGCTTCACCTGCTGAATCGCCGTCACGGGCTGCCCTTGACCGTCTTTGATTTGCACCTCGAATTCGTTCGTGCCTGTTACGTTCGGAGTGATTTTCAGCGCGACGACCGCTTTGTTTTCCAGCGTCTGCTGCACGTCGACCGGCCCGGGCGAAGAAGCCGCCGTAGGCATGTTGGTCAGGGCCGCCGCCAGTACCAAGGCCAATGCGCCTGCCGTAAGTTCAAACCACACGCCCGCCCCCAAGGATTGTTTGCCTTCTTTGCCGCGCAGCCAGTTCATGGCGGCGCAGCCGACCATGACGAGAAGCAGGGCGCTTTTGCCGTACAGGATCTTTCCGTACGCCGTGTGGAAAAGCGAATACCACGTCGGCACGTTTTGCAGGCTGGCATATACTCCGCTGATCAGAATCAGGATCACGAAGACCGTGCCCCATAAGCTGAATCTCCGGATCACGGAAAAATATCCCTGTTTTCGTTCCTCGGCCCCGGACGGCAGGGCCGCTTCTTTCGGCAGCAGCGCCCCGAAGGCCAGCAGGCTGCCGAGCCACAGGGAAGCGGCGCCCAAATGAAGGAAGTCCATCGCGATGCCGAGCGCTTTTTGAGAAGAGGCGGCCGGATGGCCGATAAAAGCTTTGGCCAGCAGCAGGACCATCACGAGCAGAAAGGCGACCGTACCCGCGATGTAGGCATTGTCCTTGTCCTTGATTTTCGGCAGGGCGTAGGCGAGGCCGATAAGAATCGCCAGCAGCAGCAGCTGCACCAGCCAGACTTCGCCGAAGCTCGTAATCCGCAGCATTTTGAGCAGCAGGGAAGGGTCGGACGCAACGCCGCTCCAGCCGACGCCGGCATCGATCCCCGTTTGCAGCGGCAGACTGATCAGGAAGCTTGCGGCGAACACGGCGATGCTGATCCACATCATCCACAAGCTTCGGCGCGACCACGGCGGACGGATTCCCGCACCGGCCGGAAGCAGGTACAGCTGGTAGAAATAAACGCCTGCAAGGAAGGCCAGGCTGTTGTAAATAAGCCAGCGAACGGCGATCAGGTCGGCGCCGGGCCAACCGGCGGACACGACCGTTTCGGACCCGGCCGCACCGCTGCCGCCTTCACCGATCCGGAACGAATAGGTTCCTTCGATGGGGTGCCCGTCGGCCGATACCGCTTTCCACTGCACGGCATACATGCCGTTGGGAAGATTCGGCTGCAGGTCGGCCTCGAGCGCCGAGTTTTCCCCATCGGGAAAACGGCTTTCGCTCGCGTTGACCGTTTTGCCGGCGGAGTCCGTCACTTTGATTGCGTGGAAAGCCTTTTGCAGCGGCTCGTTGAAATAAATGTCAATTTTGGCCGGAGGCTTTTGCAGCGCCTCGTTTTCGGCCGGAGACGATTTGACGATATACGCATGGGACGAAACCGTTCCGGGATACAGCAGCAGGACGGCAAGGATCACCGTCATCAAACCGGAAAGCAGCCGCGTTTTTGTGTTCAATGGATCACCTTCGATCTGGGGATTTGCAAAAAGGCGTTGGTGTCGAAAGCCTGTTTGCAAACCACCGGATTGTTGTTCTTTGGGAAGAGGATTTTGCAAAATGCGATGAAATATACGCCTGAACGGCACGAAGGACAAAGGTTCGCCCCTTCCGTCACGTTTCCTTTAGCCCAGAAATCATTGTATAGCCGGACCTTCCGGAAGGAAATGACCCGTGTGGGCTATAAGGACCACGGACAAACTTCCGCCCGAAACCGAAAATGCCTCAAACCCGCGGCGCTTCGGGAAAAGACGGGCATGTGGCAAAATTCCGAAAAGTACAGGAAAACGAAGCATTTGGTGGAAGGGAAGCGCTGCGGTTTCCAACCGGGTCAAGCTCAGGGTTTTTTTGTGAACGTCTAGGCCCGCGATGCCCTTCATCTGGAAGGAAGAGGGGCATCGCTGCTGGTACATGAACGCGCATCGGCTCTCTAACGGGGGATAACGGAGGAAATCGGAGCATCTTTCCGGCTGGCACCGTTTATGGCGGGCTCCCGCGGGCTCAGCTGTCTCAGGGAAGTTTCTGGTTTTTTCTGAACGTTTTTAATCTGTTTCACATCGCTTTATAATGAATAAATAAGAAAAACTTCCCGAGCAGGGGAAATCATTTATCAGGAGTGATGACATGAGCCAGGCCGTATTGGAGCGTCGCAGCGAGATGCTGAAGAAACATATTCAACAACTGCTTATCCGGGATAACCAGCACGGAATCAGCCGGCAGCAGAGCTTGTTCCTGCAGCAAATGATCAAGGAGCTTCATCAGACTTCGCATGAAATGAACGGCAGCAAATAAGACTCAGGCAACGCGTGCAGGAACCGGAATCATTTTGGATGTTCATAAGATCAGAATAAGGCTGTTCCTCAGAACCGCACCCCAGGTAGACGAAATCAAACTACGATGGGGGGCCGGGTTCAGGGAACAGCCTTTTTGTGCATTGTATTAACCCAAGGTTGGGTGCTCTTTTCCGCCTGTGTCCATGACGCTAGCGCCTTTTTCTTCAATGTATCCGATGAACAGTCCGGCAAGCTCGGGATCGAACTGGGTCCCCGAACAGCGGCGAAGTTCCTCGACGGCTTCCCGGACGGATTTGGTCGGCTGGTAAGGCCGTTCCGAGGTCATCGCGTCGAAGGAATCGATGATGGTCAGCATCCGGCATAATAGCGGAATTTCGGCCCCTTTATAGCCGTGGGGATACCCGGTACCGTCAAACCGTTCATGATGCAGCTCGATATACGGCGCGAGATCCTTGAACTTGTCGCTTGTGATCGCCATTTCCTTGCCCCAATTGACGTGTTTCCGGACCGCGGCCCATTCTTCGGGAGTCAGCTTGCCTTTTTTGTTCAAAATTTCCCACGGAATTTCCAATTTGCCGATGTCGTGGATCAGGGCGCCGAGCACGAACTGCCTGCGGGCACTCGGATCGAGCTTCAATAGCAGGCTCATGTCCATGGCATAGCGGAATACCCGCTTGGAATGTTTAAACGTATTGATGTCTTTATACAAAAAGAGATTCAGCAGCTGCTCGATGTCCCGCACATCCTGCGCGATTTCGATTTCTTGTTCGAGCGGGACGGAGCTGCCGTAGATGTACGCGATATTTTTGCCCTGCTTTTTGGCGTCGTACAGCGCCTGATCCGCCTGCAGGACAAGCATGGATTTGTCGTGGATGTCGATATGGTAACCGGAAATGCCCGCCGAGAAGGAAAGGCATGCATGCGGCAAAATTTCCACTCCGGCAAAAGGCGTATCGTTGACCTTTTTGCGCAGCCGGTCCACGAACACAAGCGCCTCCTGTTCGGTAAACCCGGGCATCAGCAGCGTAAATTCCTCTCCGCCGTACCGGGAAGCGGTGATGTTCGCTTGCTCGGCTTCCTCTTTCAAGATGGACCCGAGCAGCCCCAGCAGCTTATCTCCTTCCAAATGGCCGAAATGGTCGTTATACCGTTTGAAATCGTCGATATCGATCATGACCAGGGAAAGGGGGGAGCCCTCGGACCGGGCCTGCCGGATTTCGTCTTCGAGAAGGCTTTCGAAATAGCTGTGATTGAACAGCCCCGTGCGCTGATCCCGGATCGCCCGTTCCTGAAGCTGCAAATACATATCGAACAGCTTTTTGAAGAGGTGGGACAAAAAAATGCTGATGCCGAGGAACAATACGAGCCCGGTAACCCCGTTGTTTTCGATCAGAATGGTAAGAACGAGCGACAAAATCAGGATGCACGTGTACACAAGCGCCGACTCCTGCAGCAGCCCCCTGACGGTGGCGCCGATCCGGCTCCGGTCGGTGAGATAATAATAGATTCCGATGCAGAGGACATTGACGGCGAAGTATATAATCAGGGCGCCTACATAAGATAGTAAATGGCGGTTTTCCAATTGTCCCAGCCGGCCTCCAAGCCCGTCGAAAACGGCGCCGGCCGCGCTGATCATGATCGCGTAAATGGAGAAATTGGTAAAATGCTTCCATCCCGACACCTTCCGCTCGACAAGGGCGAACAGAAGCGAGCTCAGGAAAAGGAGGGCAAGCGCCGCCGGCGTTCCGTAAATAAAGAGGCAGGCAAGGTACACCGCCGAATCCATCGACTGTTTGTTGCCTTCCGGGGGAATCTGAAAAGTATAAAAATATAGGACAAGAGACGCCGCGAACATCGACGCCGGCACCGCCCACTGTCCGGACGCAAAATCCCAAGAAAGACGGCTGATTTGCAGCCCAAACAGGAAGGTGCCGAGGACGCAGAACAAAAGGGCATTCATGTTTGCCGTAAACCAGGATCGCATGATCGGGTATTTTTTTACCATGGATATTTCCCCTGTTCAATCAGATTGTTCTGAAAGTTGAAGCATGAAGCAATTCCTATCAAAACAACATTGCTTGTTAAATCAATATAAGGGAATCGTTTTTAGTTCGCAAATATTGTTTCGCATTCCATGCAGCGGGTTGCCAAAAAAACGAAAATGGGGCCAGGGAAAATCGGATGCGGCGATGCCGATGAATGCCGCTTGCATACCTAGAGGGGGTATAGTATAATGATCTCGAAGGCTTCGATATAAAGGAGGTGGAGTGAGATGATTGCCCAGACTGAACTTAAGGAGAAAGATCCGGCCGGAAACGATGCCGGGCTTCGGAGCGATGCCTGTGCGGAAGGCTGCAGCGAGCGGCACAGCCACCATTCGAGTCAAACGAAAAATAATCTCATCACCCGCCTGAACCGCATCGAAGGACAGATTCGCGGCGTCAAGGGCCTGATCGAAAAGGACACCTATTGCGACGACGTCCTGAATCAGATCGCTGCGATCCAGGCCGCTCTCAACGGGGTCGGCAAGCTGCTGCTGGAAGGCCACATGAGAAGCTGCGTGGTCGAACGGATTGAATCCGGGGAATACGAAGTCATCGACGAACTGCTCGTCACCGTCAAGAAGTTAATGAAATAACATCCCGCTGCCGGGATGAACCAAAATCCGAGGAGGAAATATACCATGAAAAGCGTAACTTTGAATGTTCAAGGAATGTCCTGCAGCCATTGCGTCAATGCGATCGAAGGCGCCATGAAGGAAATCGGCGCAACAGGCAAAGTCGATTTGGCCGACAACAAAGTAACGGTGGATTTTGACGAAAATAAATTAAGCCTCGAGAAAATCAAGGAAGCCATCGAAGAGCAAGGCTACGATGTAGTTTAAGATTTTCGGCGGGGAATTTCCGGCGGCGGCTGACCTTATGACAGGTCGGCCGCCGCCTTTTTGTTTTTTATTTTGCGCCGGCGCCAAGGTTTGTCCTTCTGAGAATGAGCCGTCCTGCATATAATACGCCAACAGGGTATGACTTGCGGAAAGGAGCCGGGACTATGGAACGGAATACGGGGAACCGGGAGCACGAAAGGCAAGCGACGCTGCTAATTACCGGGATGACGTGCGCCGCCTGCGCGGCCCGGATCGAAAAGGGCCTCGGCCGGATGGAAGGCGTCGCGCGGGCCCATGTCAACTTGGCTTTGGAGCAGGCGACCGTCTCCTACGACCCGAAATATACGGATCTGGGAAAAATGGAGGAAAAGATCGCATCGCTCGGCTACGGGATGATGAAGGAGACGATGGATTTCGATATTACCGGGATGACGTGCGCCGCTTGCGCGGCCCGGATCGAAAAAGGGCTCGGCCGAATGCCCGGGGTTACGCGGGTAAACGTAAACCTGGCGCTGGAGACGGCCCGCGTGGAATATGCGGCAGGCATGGTCACCGTAAAAGACATGGAGAAAAAAGTGGAGCAGCTCGGCTACAAAGCCGTGCCGAAACGGGAAGCGAAGGACAGCGCCGAGCTCCGCCGGCAGGAGATCGGCCATAAACGCTTCAAATGGATGATGGCGGCCATTCTTTCCCTGCCGCTCTTGTGGGCGATGACACAGCACTTCCCCATGACGTCCTGGATTCCGGTGCCTTCGCTGTTTCTAAATCCATGGTTTCAGCTGGCGCTGGCGACGCCGGTCCAATTCCTGATCGGCGGGCAGTTTTATGCGGGCGCCTATAAATCGCTGCGGAGCGGAAGCGCCAATATGGACGTGCTGGTGGCGCTCGGAACGTCTTCGGCCTACTTTTACAGCTTGTTCCTGACCATCCGCTCCCTCGGGTCGGACATGCACCACCCGGCGGAGCTGTATTACGAAACGAGCAGCGTTCTGATTACGCTGATTCTGGTGGGCAAATGGTTCGAAGCCTTGGCCAAAGGCCGCTCTTCCGAAGCCATCAAGAGCCTCATGGGGCTGCAGGCAAAAAGCGCGCTTGTGCTCCGCGACGGGCGCGAGACGAGCATTCCGATCGACGAAGTGAATACCGGCGATACGGTCATCGTGAGGCCGGGCGAAAAAATACCGGTAGACGGATGGGTGCTTCAGGGCGTGTCCTCGGTCGACGAATCGATGCTGACGGGGGAAAGCCTCCCTGTCGCCAAACGCGAGGGCGATGCCGTCGTCGGCGCGACGATGAACAAAAACGGCATGCTGCGGATCCAGGCCGCCAAGGTCGGCGGCGATACGGCCTTGGCCCGGATTATCAAGGTCGTGGAAGAAGCCCAGGGCTCGAAGGCGCCGATCCAGCGGATCGCCGACGTCATCTCGGGCATTTTCGTTCCGATTGTCGTCACGATCGCCATCGCCACGTTTCTGGTGTGGTATTTCTACATTCTTCCCGGGCAGTTCCCGGCCGCGCTCGAAAAAGCGATCGCCGTGCTGGTCATTGCCTGCCCGTGCGCGCTTGGACTGGCGACGCCGACATCGATCATGGCCGGCTCAGGCCGGGCCGCCGAGCTCGGCATCCTGTTCAGGGGCGGGGAGCATCTGGAAGCGGCCCAGGGGATCGAAGTCGTCGTGCTGGATAAAACGGGGACGGTCACCAGCGGCAAGCCGGTGCTGACCGACGTCATCCCGGCGCCGCTTATGACGCAGCAATCGCTGCTCCGGACGGCGGCGGCCGTCGAGCGCAAGTCCGAGCATCCGCTTGCCGAAGCCATCGTGGCCGGAGCGCTCGAGCGGAGCAAGGCGCTGCCGCTGCCGGAAGCGAAGGACTTCGAAAATTTGCCGGGATACGGCGTTTCCGCCAGAGTGGACGGGCGGCCCGTGCTTGTGGGCACCCGCAAGCTGATGGAAGAGCGGGGCATCCGAATCGATCCGGCCATACATCCGATGAGGCTGCTTGAGGATGCAGGCAAAACGGCGATGCTTGTCGCCGTGGACGGCAAATACGCAGGGATGGTCGCCGTGGCGGATACGATCAAGGGCACCTCCCGCGAGGCGGTGTCCCGTCTGCATCAATTGGGCATCGAAGTCATCATGGTTACCGGCGATAACGAGCGTACGGCCAAAGCGATCGCCGACCAGGCGGGGATCCGCCGCGTGCTGGCCGAGGTGCTGCCGGAAGCCAAAGCCGATGAGGTCAAAAAGCTGCAGCAGGCGGGCAAACGCGTCGCCATGGTCGGCGACGGCATCAATGACGCGCCCGCGCTTGCCACGGCCGATATCGGCATGGCGATCGGCACCGGAACGGACGTGGCAATGGAGGCGGCGGACGTCACGCTCATGCGCGGAGACCTGAACGGCATCGCCGACGCCATCCTGATGAGCCGCCGGACGATGGGGAACATCAAGCAGAACATGTTCTGGGCCCTCGCCTACAACACGATCGGCATCCCGATCGCCGCCGCGGGTTTTCTGGAGCCGTGGCTGGCGGGAGCGGCGATGGCTTTCAGCTCCGTATCGGTTGTGCTGAATGCGCTTCGCCTGCAGCGGGCGAATCCGTAAAAATCCGATGGTAAAGGTTGACAAAGAAAAGCATCATGCCCTATAATAGCCAATAATTTATAAAACCAAATGTAAGGATTAGAAATAGTAGAGGTGAAAGGACCTTTCAGAGAGCCGTTGGTTGGTGCGAAACGGCAGCGTCGATCACTTTGAACTCGTCTATGAACAGCTGCCCGACATTGTAGGGTTAGACGGCTTCCCCCGTTACAGGGATAGATGGTGATGGCCATCGAAAGAGATCATTTCGTTATGGAATGAATTAGAGTGGTACCGCGGGTTCAACCTCGTCTCTATACAGAGACGGGGTTTTTTTGTTGGTTAAAGTCCGGGTTTAACCAACAATCCTTCACTATATATCAAAAATTTGGGAGGAATGAACAATGAACCGTAACATTATCGTTTTGGACACGACGCTGCGCGACGGGGAGCAGGTGCCCGGCGCAAAACTGAACGTGCAGCAAAAGCTCGAGTTTGCCCAGCAGCTGAAGCGGCTGAACGTGGACATCATCGAGGCGGGGTTCCCTGCGTCTTCCGCCGGCGACTTTCAAGCGGTCCAGGAAATTGTGCGCACGGTCGGCGACAAGGTATCGATTACGGCGCTGGCGCGCGCGGTGAAAAACGACATCGATGCCGTATATGAAAGCATCAAGCTTGCGCAGCATCCGTTCATCCATATCGTGCTCGGCACCTCGAACATCCATGTGGACAAAAAATTCAACCGTTCGAAGGAAGCCGTCATGCAGATGGGCGTCGACGCGGTCAAATACGCCAAAACGCTGCTGCCTGAAGTACAATACTCCACCGAGGACGCTTCCAGGTCGGACTTCGAATATTTGTGGCAAACGATCGAAGCCGTCGTCAAAGCCGGCGCGACCATCATCAACGTGCCCGATACGGTCGGGTACGCCGTGCCGGAGGAGTTCGGCGAGCTGATCCGCAAAATCAACGAGCGGCTGAAAAACTTGAACGACAAGGTCATCCTGAGCGTCCACTGCCATAACGATCTGGGGCTGGCCACGGCCAATACGCTGAGCGCGATCCATAACGGCGCCGACAAAATCGAGGTGACGATCAACGGCCTGGGCGAACGGGCAGGCAACACCTCGCTGGAGGAAGTGGTCATGGGCCTGAAGGTCAGAGAAAACTATTACGGCTGCAAGACCAACATCCAAACGACGGAGCTGCTCAAAACGTCCAGATTGCTGACCCATTTGACGGGGCTGGACGTGCAGGTCAACAAGGCCATTACGGGCGAAAATGCTTTTGCCCATTCCTCCGGCATCCATCAGGACGGACTGCTGAAAGACCGCCAAGTGTACGAAATCATGACCCCGGAAGAGGTCGGCGGGGAAAGCATGGAATTGATTTTGACCGCCCGCTCGGGCCGCCATGCCTTCAAAAACGCGGTGGAGAAAATGGGCTTCGACGTCAGCAACGCGGAGGATTTCGAAGTGCTGTTCGGCAAGTTCCTCGCGCTGGCGGACGCCAAAAAAGAAGTGTACGACCACGACGTCTTTTACCTGGTGACCAATCACCGGACGCTGGACGAAAGCGCAAGCGGCCATTTGTATGAGCTGGATTCGTTCCAGGTCGTCACCAACGATCTGTATCCGACGGCCACCGTCAAATTGAAAAAAGGCTCCGAAATATACAAAGACAGCGCGGTGGGCGACGGCCCGATCGACGCGTTGTACAGCGTGCTCAAATCGCTCGTCGGGCTGGACGTGCAGCTGAAGGATTATAAAATCAACAGCCTGTCCCGAGGCAAAGAAGCCGTAGGCCGCGTCAACATCCGGGTCGAATACCAGGGCAAAATCTACTCCGGACGCGCCATGGACACGGACATCATCAAAGCAAGCGCGCTGGCGTTCCTGAACGGCATCAATGCCGTGCTGCTGGACGCTTCGGCGGACGCTTCCGGGGCGGCGCCGGCTGTTCAGTGACTTTTCGCATGAAAAAGGAAAGGAGGCTCCCGAAATGAGCAGATTCAAGGAAAGCGCCCAGAGGTTTCAGGACGTTCTGGCTAACCTGGGATACGAACGGCATACCGTCATCGAATTGCCGGACAGCGCACGGACCGCCCAGGAGGCGGCCGAGGCGATCGGGTGCGAGGTGGCGCAAATCGCGAAATCGATCATTTTCCGCCTGCAAAGCTCCGGTCAGCCGCTGCTGGTTGTCGCAAGCGGAGCGAACCGCGTCGACGAAAAGCGAATCGCGGATTATGTACACGATACATTAGGCAAAGCCGACGCCGATTTCGTGCGCGAGCGGACGGGGTTTGTCATCGGCGGGGTCGCCCCGGTCGGGCACCGGGAAAAGATGATCACCATCATCGACGAGGATTTGCTGCAATTCCGGACGATATGGGCTGCGGCCGGGCATCCGAAAGCCGTGTTTCAGCTGACGCCGGGCGAGCTCGTCGCGATGACGAAAGGGCAAGTGATGCCCGTAAAATAAAACGAAGGATCAAATGGGCGCAAAAGGCAAGGCTTCCGCAGCATTGAGACGAGGGTACGAGGGGATTATCATAGAAGATGTAACCGTACAGATACGATCAGGAGGAGATTATCCAACATGAACGATACGATATCTTTATTGATGAATCATCGATCGATCCGAAAATTCAAGGACCAGCCGGTCACCGAGGAGCAGCTCCGAACCATCGTTTCCGCCGCCCAAATGGCTTCCACCTCAAGCAATGTGCAGGCGTACACCGTCATTGCGGCGACGGACCCGGAACTCAAAAAAAGATTGGCGGAGCTGGCGGGAAACCAGGCTTACGTGGAGCAATGCCCGGTATTTCTCGTCTGGTGCGCCGATTTGTACCGACTGAAGCAGGTGACGGCGGAGCCGCTGCAGGGCCGGGAGTCGCATGAGGATACCACCGAAAACTTTATCGTCGCGACGGTGGACGCCGCGCTGGCGGCCCAAAACGCGGCCATTGCGGCGGAATCGCTCGGCCTGGGCATCGTTTACATCGGGGGCGTCCGCAACCGGATTGCCGAACTGTCCGAGCTGCTCGGTCTGCCTGAGCTGGTATACCCGGTGTTCGGCATGTGCGTCGGCGTTCCCGACCAGGAGCCGGGACAGCGCCCGCGCCTGCCGATGCCGTCCGTGCTGCACTATAACGGCTATTCCAAGGAACAAAGCGTGGCCCCGGTCCGGGAATATGACGTGACGATGGCCGCATACCTGAAGGAGCGGACCGGCGGCAAAAGGGATGCGACTTGGTCGCAAGTGATGGCCGACCGATTGAGCGAGCCGATTCGCCTGCACATGAAGCCGTTTCTGGACGGCAAAGGGTTCATGAAGAAATAAGCCGCCGGGCGCGCGGCCCGGTTAAATCCCGTAAAAACGCCTTGCGTTCGAATATAAGCGCTGCCGGGCTTCTTGCAGGGAAAAGCCTTGGAGCCGGCTCCATTCTTCCGCTACCGCGGCGGTCATCCGCGGATGGGTCATCTGCCCTTCGAACGGACCTTCAAACGGCCACGGGCCGTCGGTTTCGGACATGACCTGACCGGGAGGATAGACGCGGGCGAGTTCGCGGATTTCCGGCTCATATACGATATCCGGCGTGAAAGAAACGTAGTAGCCGTTTTCTGCCATACGCCGCACCGTAGCGGGCGAGCCTTTGAACCAATGGAAATGGGCCCGCTTCACGCCGTACCGTTCAAGCAGACGGCAGGCGGCGTCGGCATCCTCGTATACCGCATGAAGCACCACCGGCTTGTCATGTTCCTTGGCGAAGGCGATAAACCGTTCCAGCAGCTCCTCGTAAGGTTTGCCGTCGAACGGCCGGCCGGCTTCTTCGGCTTCCTTGCGCGTATAATACGGTAGACCGACTTCGCCGACGGCGACCATGTCATCGGCATGCCTCCGCATCCAACCCAGCAGCTCGTCCACGTCGCTTGGCGCCGGGACGGGCTGTTCCGGGTGGTATCCGAAGGCCGGATAGACCAGGGAGGGGTATTGCCGGGCGAGCCGCAGATTGCTGCGTGCCGATTCCAGGTGCATGGAAACGGTAATGACGCCTGCGATGCCGGCAGCCGGCAAACCGGATAGCATGTCCCGCTGCTGCGCATGGTCGTAAGCATCCAGATGGATGTGGGCGTCGATCAGCGGAGCCGCCTGTTCGTCCCGGGAAGGTTGGGCTTGAACGCTGTCGGCCGGGCCGGCTGCAAACAGAGGATGCGAATTCGGTTCAGGAGCAAAATTCACGGGTAAGATCCCTCCTTATTAGTCGTTCATCATGCGAATTATTCATCGTATGAACATGATTATAACAAATAGGCTTCGAGGGAACCCGAAAAGGAGCGTTTTTCCGGTGTCAGCGATTTTCCGCGCCGACCTTCAGCATATGCTGATAATTCGGAGGCAGCTCGTAGGTTTGCAGATGGCGGAAAGCGGCCAGCTTGACTCTGTCGGGGAACAGCGGAGAAATTTCAATCGTCATCCGGTCTTTTCCGACGCCGATATGCGGTCCTAGAACAGGGGAGACCTCAAGCGTGACGGAGAAGTGAAAGCCCCGGTCTCCCGGACCGCCGTTGACCCGTGTGGCCTGAAGGATTTCGATTTCGTAGGGATAAACGAGCGGATTCGCCGTGAGCAGGTTTTGGTAATAATCGTTTACGGCGTTTTGGATTTCGGGAAGAAGCAGCTCCAGCATCATGTCTTGGTACAGCTGCAGCTTCGGCTCTTTCGGCTGAAGCTCCTCCGCGGCGGCAGCGGCGGGGCAAGAAGACAGGAAAACGGACAAGAGCAGCACGGCCGATCGTAGTTGGGATTTCATCGTTTCACCTCGTATACAACGTTCCCCTGAATTGGATGAAAATATGCGGCCTGCAAAACGATTCGAACATGATCAGAGATCAAGAACATCATCGGTGATCTATACAAAACGGCCCGTGCATGGGTTCCTTCGGGGAACGGCAAGCACGGGCCGTTATTTATGCGGCCGAATCTTAAGTGGCTCCTTGCATTTTCAGCTGCTCTTCGCGCAGCCAGCCGGACAGCTCGCGTCTGAGCCGGATGAAATCGGGATGCTCGATGATGTCCTCGCGGCGCGGCCGTTGGAACGGCACGTCGATCTCGTGAAGCACCGCGGCCGGCCGGCTCGAAAACACGTAAATACGGCTGGATAGCAGCAGCGCCTCTTCAATATTATGCGTAATGAAGAGCACCGAGCGGCGGCTCTCCTCCCAAATATCGAGCAGCCAGCGCTGCATGTCGCTGCGGGTCAAGGCATCGAGCGCGCTGAACGGCTCGTCGAGGCACATCAGCTCCTGCGGGCTGAGCAGGGCGCGCAGGAAAGCGGCCCGCTGCTGCATGCCGCCGGACAGCGTATGCGGATGGTTTTTCTCGAATCCGCCGAGCCCGACCTTACCGAGCCATCGGCGGGCATTTTCGCGGGCTTCCCGGTCAACCTTCCCTTGAACCTCCTGGGACAGCAGAACGTTGTCTTCGATCGTCCGCCATGGGAACAAGGCCGGCTGCTGCGGCATGTAGCTGATATGTCCCTGCTGGCCCGTTACGTCCGCGCCGTTCATGCTTATGCTGCCCGCATCCGGTTTGACGAGGCCGCCGATGATATGGAACAGCGTGCTTTTGCCGCTGCCGGAGGGTCCGAGGATGGAGACGAATTCGCCTTTGCCCACGGTCAGCGTCACGTCGTCCAGCACCTGCAGCCGGCTTCGCTTGGACCGGAAGGTTTTGCTGATGCCGGCCGCTTCGAGGGCGGGAACGGTTTGATTATCGCCGGTTTTCAGGGCAGCCGGCTTTTGTTCCAGCGTTGACATAGGTTTTAGCAGCTCCTTTCTTTTCCGGTATCAGTTATCCTGTTTCGGTTTCCAACGTACAAGCCATTTTTCAAGCAGGGCGATGAGGCCGAACAGGAGCAGGCTTAGCGCCACGATGATCATGATGGCGACAAACATGCGATCGGTGCGGTAGCCCGATTTTTGCAGCATCATATAGTATCCGATCCCCTTGTCGGCACCGATCCACTCCGCAATGACCGCTCCCATCACGCTGTACGTCGCCGCGATTTTGACGCCCGAAAAGATCGCGGGCAGCGCGTGCGGCAGCTCCAGCTTGGCGAAAATTTGCCGCTTGTTCGCGCCGATCATCCGCATGTAATTCAGCATGACCCGGTCGGTCTGCTTCAGTCCGCCCATCGTGGCGACGGCCACGGGGAAAAAGCAGACCAGGGTAATGACGATCAGCTTGGGCAGCAGCCCGAAGCCGAACCAGATCATCAGGAGCGGGGCAAGCGCAATGGTCGGAATGTTTTGGCTCAAAATGAGCAGCGGGTACAAGGCCGACTTGAGAAACGGGATCAGGTGCAGGATCAGCGCGATGATCAGCCCGACCGCCGTTCCGATGATAAATCCTTCAAGCGTCAGCCTCACCGTTGCCCCGACATGGCCCCACAGATCCCCGGCCCCGTCCGCGGTTTCCTTGGCGATATCCACCGGGGAAGGAAGGATCCATTTTTCGATATGAAACAGCGAGGTGCTCAGCTCCCATGCGACCAAAAAGAAGAGGACCGCCACAAAGGGCGGCCATACGCTATTCCACCAACGTCTCATGGACGGTATTTCTCCGTAAGCCGCTCCATGCTGATGCCGCCGGGACGATGGGCGATTTTGATCTGGGAAATGATGCTTGGGCTGCCCGCCTCCACAAGAGCTTCGTGCATGCGGCGCACGACGTCGAGCAATTCCTCGAGTTCGCCTTCCATCGTCGTTTCCAGCGGGTGCACCTCGTATTTGACGCCCGACTTTTGGATCACTTCGATGGCGCGGTCGACGTAAGCGTAGGAATCCTCGTTGTTCGGCGTTTTTGGAATGACCTGTATGCTGAGCAGGGTATGAGCCATATCAATCACGTCCTTATAAAATTTGATGATTGCTTTAATCGCGCAGCGGGGTCGCTTGGTACAGCGATCCTTACCTATTGTTGCGGCAAAAAGTCGTTCGTAAACGCGTTTTCGACATCCAGCGGTTTGTCGAGCAGCTTATGCTCGTACATCCAATCCGAATATCCTTTCCAAACCTGTTCCTTCTGCTCGCCCCAGCGCTTGGCGTCGTCCTGGTATTTCGGGCTGAGCCACTTTTGGCTGGCCATGACGAGATCCTTGTCGAGCTCGGGCACGGCTTTGATCAAGACATTGGCTGCATCCTCGGGATGCTCAATCGCGAATTGATAACCTTTGGAGGTAGCGCGCATAAACGCTTTGACCAGCTCCGGATCTTCCTTGATCTGCTTTTCATTGGTGACGAGGACCGGCGTGTAATAGTCCAGCTTGTCGGAGAAGTCTTTGACGTACAGCATATCGAGCGGCTCCTTGCGGAGCTCGGCTTCGATGCCGGTCCAGCCGTAGAAAATCCAGGCGAAATCGATGTCGCGTTTCACCGCCGTAAAATAATCCGCTTCGCCCATGTTGACGATTTTCAGCTTGCTGACGTCGGCCTTGTCGATGTCCATGATCGAATCGATCACGGCTTTTTCCACCGGAGAGCCCCAGCCGCCGTACGTTTTGCCTTCAAAATCCTTCGGCCGTTTGATGTTCCGGTCCACGGGCGCGGCAAAACCGGAAGTGTTATGCTGGATCACCGCCGCGATCGACACGAGCGGAACGCCTTGCGTGCGCGCTTGGGTGACGTTTTCCTGCACGCTGACGCCAAACGGCACCTTGCCCGATGCCACCATCGCCTCCGCGCCGCCGGCTCCCGGCTGCACGATGTCGACGTTCAGCCCTTCTTCTTCGTAGTACCCCTTTTCTTTGGCGACATAGAGTCCCGTATGGTTCGTGTTCGGCGTCCAGTCCAGCACGACTTTGACATCCTTCAGTTGTTTGGGCTCGCCGCCGCCGGCCGAGGAGGTTTCCCCTGAAGGCGTCCCCTGGCCCGTCGTTTGGGCGTTTTTGCTTCCGCAAGCGGCCGTAGCCAGCACAAGCAGGAATGCCAGCAAAAACAGTCCGATTTTTTTCGTTTTCATTGCGTTACTCTCTCCCTTATCCAGTTAATCCCCTTCATGCTGCAAAAGAATCGCGTTTCCATATCTGGAGGCGAATCACGGGACCGCGGCCGTCTTTATTTTCGCCGGAAGGTCCGATCATTCAACAAAAAAAGCGCCCCGGATGCGGGACGCTTAAGGCGCAAGGATGACATGGCGAACGCCATGACGATGGCTTTTCCTACGCTGGCATTACCCAGATCAGGTTTAAGGGTCAGTATCTTGAAGGGATACAATCTCAGCCGGCCGATTCCAGCACCCCGGATTCTTATGAAGTTAACGGGTTATTACATTGGTATTATAGTCCTAAGCTTGGAATAATTCAACGCTTTCGGCCGTGCGGCTGGCCAAGCCGGCGTATAAATGCTCGTAAAAATGCCACTATAAGGATGAAAGGAGTCTGGTTTTTACAGGGGGCTGAGGAAAATCAAAACAAGCATTTCGTTCATTCAGACGGTCATGATTTTGATGCTGAGCACCGGCCTGCTGAATCATGTCATCGTCATTCCCATTTTGCTTGACGCGGCAAAACGGGACGCCTGGATTTCGGTGCTGCTGGCATGCGGACTCACGCTCGTATGGGCGGCATTTCTTTATGCAGGCATGGCGAAACTCAATAAACGCCATCTGTTCGATTGGTTGGCCAAAGCCTATCATCCGATCGTGGGCCGCATGTTGGCCGTTTTCATTGGTTTGTATCTGTTTGCCATTTGCGCGGTGACGACCCGGGATACCGTATATTGGATTCATCTGACCTTCTCTCCCGAAACGCCCATTATGATCTTTTCTGTTCCTTCTGATCTCGGCTTTAAACGCCTTCTTGGGCATTCAATCCATTGCCAATACCGCGAGCCTTTTGCTGCCGATGGTGATTGTGCTTGGTTTTTTTGTCATGTCGTTTAATATGCCCCACAAGGACTACTCCTTGCTGAAGCCGATGCTTGAACTTGGCATGGGGCCCGTGTGGAAGGGGACGCTTTACGCGGGGGCCGGCTTTGCCGAAGTCATCATGATCTTCTTTTTGCAGCATCATATCCGAACGCGGATAACCTATGTTTCCTTGGCCGTCACGGTTTTGCTTTTTTTAGGACTCACCCTGGGGCCCGTCATGGGCGCCATCGTCGAATTCGGGGCGGACGAAGCGGGCAAGCTCCGGTTTCCTGCATACGAGCAATGGAGGCTTCTGAACATTGGACGATACGTCGAGCATCTTGACTTTTTTAGCGTCTACCAATGGTTCTGCGGCGCGTTTTTAAGAATTTCGCTCGCTTTGTTCCTCATTCTCGATGTTTTTCGGGTGAAGGGCAAAAAGGCGAAAGCGTGGGTGCTGGGGGGCATTTTTATCGCGATATTAATCATGATGGCCGTTCCTTTCAGCGACCGGTATTTTATGAAGGCCCTGTCCGTCTATGTGCTTCCCGTATCGGTGTGGGGAATAGCGGCCTTTTCGGTGATCATCACGGGGCTGATCGGCTTGGCCCGGCGAAGGGGGAGAATATCGTGAAAAGCCGTGAACGAAAGGAAGCCCAGGCCATCGAAGCCATCGTTGCGGAGCTGTTTGGATCAAGCTCGGATATCCGGAGAAAAACGATTCCGTTATCGGTACCGGGTTATTCGGTTCAGCTGATTTACTGCCAGGGATTGTCCGATACGGCAAGAGTGGAGCAATGGGTCGTGTCCGAACTGATGGATATATCGGAGCAGATCCTGCTGTCGGACGAGATGGATTGGCCGCGCAAAATTCCGTTCCCCATGGACCCGATCCCCGAGGACCAAAGGGAAGCGGCAATGAAAGAGACCGTGCTGGAGGGGGACCTCCTGCTGATCTTCGAGCCGTCGGACAGCTGCTACTCGATGATCATGGCCAATGCGCCCAAACGGCAGCCGGAGGAGCCGAACACGGAGGTTTCGACGAGGGGGCCGAGGGACGGTTTTATCGAGGACTCGTACACCAATATCGCTTTGATCCGAAGACGGCTGAAGACCCATCTCCTTGCCGTCGAGGAGTTTACGATCGGTTCCGAAACGTCGACGAAAGTTCATCTTCTGTACCATAAGGAGACGATCCAGGAGCATGTCCTGCAGGAGATCCGAACGAAACTTTCCCGCATGAACGTCAAAGGCCTTGTGAGCAACAGCCAACTCGAAGAGATATTGACGGGCTTCTCGCTTTTTCCGCTGATGACTTATACGGGGAGGCCGGACTATGCCGTGAACGCGCTGCTCCACGGGAAATTTGCGATCGTGATGGGCGGGGCTCCGACGGTGCTCATCGCCCCGGCGAGCTTCAACTTCCTGCTCAACTCCTCGGAGGACGCCCATCTCGTCAATGTCGTGGTTGCTTTTACGCGTTTTTTGCGGATGTGCGGCGTGCTGCTTTCCCTGTTCCTGCCGGGGTTTTGGATTGCGCTGACGACGTACCATCAGGACCAAATCCCTTTTACGCTGCTGGCGACCCTGGTGAATTCCAGGCAGGGCGTGCCGCTTCCGGCTCCCCTGGAGGCGATGGTGATGCTGCTGTTGTTCGAGATTTTCCGCGAAGCGGGCATGCGGCTTCCTTCCGCGTTTGGGCAGACCTTATCGGTCGTGGGCGGGCTGATTATCGGCCAAGCTGCCATCAGCGCAGGGATTGCGGGCCCGGGAACGATCGTCGTCATCGCCATATCGGTGCTTGCGACGTTTACTTTGGTGAACCAGTCCCTGGTCAACATCGTCAGCCTGTTTCGCATTCTCGTGCTTCTGATCAGCGGGCTGTTGGGGTTGTTCGGCACGCTGTTCTGCCTGCTGGCTCTGGTCCTGTTCATGGTCAACCTGCGCTCATTCGGCACTTACTATTTGTCTCCGGTAAGCCCTCCGAGATTCAGGGAGATGCATAAAATCCTGTTTCGGATGCCGTGGGGAAAAGGCGAGTTCACCAGCAAGGCGGGGAAAAAGGGATGAAAAACGTCATGCGTTGGGTCCGCTGCCTCCTTGCCGCGGCGCTCTTGACCGTTCCGCTTACGGGCTGCTGGGGAGCAAGGGAAATCGAACACATGATTTACGTCAATACGATCGGGGTCGATTACGTTGAAAACCGGGTTGTCGTCTACATCCAGATGGTTAATTTCAGCGGCATCGCCAAAAAGGAGTCGGGGCAGGCGCAACAGCAGAAGACCTCCGTCGGGAAAGCGGAAGGGACCTCGTTCGATGAGGCGATTTTTAATTTGTATGCTTCCAGCCCGCAAAGGATCTCGTGGAGCAACGTGAAGTCGATCGTTTTCAGCGAGGCTGCCTTGAAGCATGGCATCGTGGATCAGGTGCTGGATGTATGGGATCGTTATTACGAATTCCGGTATACCGTCTGGACGATGGCCACCCGGGATCCGTTGGAAGAGGTACTCAATACGAAATCCATCAACGAGCTGTCGGTTATCTACTCCCAGCTGAACAGCCCGATGCGGATCTATGAACAGAGCTCGGTCATTGCTCCGCTGTACCTTTACAAGTTTATATGGAAATGGAAGGAGAAGGGCGATACGGTTCTGCTGCCGTACGTCGAAATCATGCCGGGCTGGACGGAAGACGGGAAACCTTCGCCCAACGTCAGCATGACCGGGGTCTGTTTTTTGAATAACCATAAATTCCGTGGATGCCTTGTGTCGGAGGATATACTGGGTCTGAGATGGCTGGAAAAGAAAACAAGAAGAACCCCGCTTGCGGTCAAGCAGGAGAGAAAAGTACAGGCCATGATGGTCATGAACAAAATCAAGTCCTCGATCCGTCCGAAGCTGAGGCAGGGCAAGCCCGTTTTCGACATTACCGTGTCCATGCAGGCCACGATTCCGCAGCTCAACGCAAGCCTGAACAAGCGGGAACTGGAAATGGAAGCCGCAAGGGAAGTGAAGGAACAGGTGAGGGGAACCTATTTAAAAGCCCTGGAAATGGGCGTCGACGCATATGGGCTATCGGGCGTACTCCGCCGGAATATGCCCGATGCCTGGCACCGATTAAGCGCCAAGGGGGGCATCGATCTGGATTCGGGCAGCATCGGGAAGATCGATGTCAAGGTGAACCTGATCAGCGGCGGCATTTCGAAATTGAAATAAACGCCGGTTGCCCGCCGATTGCTTTTAGTTGCTGCAAGCCTCCTGCGCGATTTCCTGCCGTCGTTCGGCGGCTTGGAGCTGCCTGCGCTGCAAAACATATGCCGCGAAGCTGAGCGCAACCATAAAAAGCGTAAACAAAGCGAGCATCCACGAGGTTTGGTTCACCTCCAGATGGTCCATGCACCAGCCGATGATCAGGGGCAGCACCGCTCCCCCGACGCCGCCCGAGGCGATCAGGATGCTTGGCGTCGATTCTTCGGTTCCTGCCAGCAGCTTGCTCGCAAAGACAAGGGCGATCGAAAAGATGCCGGACATAAACAACCCAAGCAGCAGGATGACGGCAAACGCGGACCAGACCGCGGCGGTAAAAGGAAATACGGCAAGCAGCACCAGCGTGGCGGCGCAGCTGTAAAGCACGTACACGCGGTAATGGATCCGCTCGGCGACGGTCCCCGCGAAAATCCGCCCGACGGACATCGCGATCCAGAAGCAGGTGACGCTAAGCGCCGCGCCGGCTTCCTTCATGCCGATTTTTTCGATGAGAATGGCAGGCATGAAGTTGGCCAAACTCATTTCCGTGCCGACATAAAGAAAGAAAAAGACCATAAACAGCGCCAGGATTCCCCAGGATTTTCCCTGATACGGAAAACGTTTTTGGCCTGCAGCCTTGCTGGTGTCCGAACCGCCGACGTTTGCTGCCGGCTTCTTGGCACGGAGCTCCGCGTCGATTTCCCCAAACGAGCTTTTGGCCCACAGCAGCAGCGTCGCAAGAGCGAACAAGGAAATGACGAGGAAGGAAAAACGCCACCAGCCTTGGGAGATGAATCCGCTGGCAATCAGCGGCATCACCATCGCGCCGACTCCGAATAAGACTTCGAGCCGGCTCATGGCAACCGCCGTTTTTTCCTTAATCGCCGCGATGATGATCGTCCCGATGACCGCTTCGATCATGCCGAACCCAAATCCGGCGCATACCGCGATCGGGTACAGCCATCCCCACGGCGGCAGCAGCAGGTACGCAAGCTCGGCTGCGCAAAGCAGGGAAATGGCGATCAGCAGCCCGCCCCTTTTGCCGAAACGCCGGTTGAGAAGCGGAGAGACGAGAACGCCTGCCAGAAAACCGGCAAACTGGGTAAAAATGAGCGTGCCCCCTTGGCTGTATTCGCGGCCGTAATGTTCAAGCAGCACGGGGAGCACCGAGCCAAGCACCACATGGGCCAGCCCGATCAAAAAGTAGGATAGGCATCCGATCCATATCAATCGTTTCATGGTGACTCCTTTTAAAGGTGATATTTGCTTCATCCGGATTTTGACCGTCATTCCCGACTAGCATGTATGTTCATCATACTCGAAAACGGCTTCCAAAAGGCAGCTAAATATTGAAAAATCTTTCTGAATGATTCATCCCGTTCCGAAGCGGGCACACTACCTTTACAGCAGTTCACCGTTTTATTCGGAAGGAGAAGCATTGTACATGGAAACCCGGATCGTCATGGAGCAAAACATCGTCAAAATTTTGGACCACCATGAATATTGCGCGTTTGCCACCGTGGAGGGAAACAAGCCCAAGCAGCGGTATATGATGCTGTACAACAGGGGCCTCAGCATTTATCTCATTACGGACCGGAAGACGCATAAAGTGGAGGAGCTGGAGGAAAACCCGCATGTTTCCCTGCTGTTCGGGTATGAAAACGGGAGCGCCGAAGGCTGGGCGGAAATCGAAGGAACCTGCAGCATCACGAATGACGGGGAGCTTCGCGAGCACTTCTGGAAACCTGAATTCAAAGCCAGCTTTACCGGACCCGAGGACCCGGATTACGTCGTTTTGAAAATCAAGCCGATCCGCATGATCCATGTGTCGGAAAACGGCGAAAGACATGAATGGATCGAGTAAAAACACGGGCCTTTTGTGGGGTTTTAGGACTATATAAACGTATGTCACATCTTCCATAATACTCGGGACAGGGTCCCGGGTATTATTTTTTGGCCATTTGGATGCATTTGTCTTTATTTTGGCTGGAAATGGATTTAAACTACTAGTGGATCTAAAACATATTTAACCGCTGGTCACTTTAAAAAACGGTTACAAAAGGTCCATGCCATGTACTTATCAGGTACATATTTTCAAGGAGGGGTAACATGTCGAAGTCCCGTAAAAAAGTAGCAAAAACCATTACAGCCGCCGCCGTGGCATTCAATGTCCTGGCGCTCCCGTTTGCGGCCTATGCCGACGGAAGCACGGCGAACCCGAAGGTCAAACTCCGTTTGATGGAAACATCCGATTTGCATGTCAACATGGTCAACTATGACTACTATGCGGACAAGCCGACGGACGAATACGGATTCGCCAAAACGGCCAGCCTGATCAACGCTGCGCGCAAGGAAGCCAAGAACAGCCTGCTGTTCGACAACGGCGACCTGCTGCAGGGCAATCCGCTGGGCGATTACGTAGCGAAAGTAAACCCGCTCAAGCCGGGCCAAATTCATCCCGTATATAAAGCGATGGACTTGATGGACTATGACGCGGGCGGCGTAGGGAACCATGAATTCAACTACGGGCTCGATTTTCTGAAGCTGGCCGAACAAGGAGCCGACTTCCCGATCGTCAACGCCAACATTTACAAGGACGACGGGGATCAGGACGAAAGCAATGACGTGAACTATTTTACCCCTTATACGATCCTGAACAAAAAAGTGATTGACGAAAACGGCCAGGAGCAGACCGTCAAAGTCGGCGTGATCGCTTTTGCCCCGCCGCAAATCATGCAGTGGGACAGCGCCAATCTGGTCGGCAAAGTCATTGCCAAGGACATCATCCAGACCGCCAAAAAGTTCGTACCGCAAATGAAAAAAGAAGGCGCCGACATCGTCGTCGCGATTCCGCACTCCGGTTTCGAGGAGATTCCGCAAACGGAATTGATGGAAAACTCCGTGCTTTATTTGAGCCAGGTCGAAGGCATCGACGCGATCATGTTTGGGCATGCGCATAAAACCTTCCCGAGCGCCGAATTCAAGGGCAAAAAAGGGGTAGACCTCGAAAAAGGCACCATCAACGGCGTTCCTTCCGTCGAACCGGGATATTGGGGGGACCATCTCGGCATCATCGATTTGGACCTTGAAAAGGTGGACGGCAAATGGAAGGTCGTCGATTCCAAAACCGAAACCCGCGCCGTATACGACGTAACCAACAAAAAGGCGCTGGTCGACGCCGACCCGAAAATCGTCGATGCGGTAAAAACCGAGCATGACGCCACGATCGAATACGTTCGCGGTCCGGTAGGCAAAACCACGGCGCCGATCAACAGCTATTTTGCGCTCGTGCAGGACGATCCGTCCATCCAAATCGTCACCAACGCGCAAAAATGGTACGTGGAAAAGAACCTGAAGGGCACGGAATACGAAAATCTTCCGGTGCTGTCCGCAGGCGCTCCGTTTAAGGCGGGCGGACGTTCGGGCGCTTCCTATTACACGAACATTCCGGCCGGCACGATCGCGATCAAAAACGTGTCCGACCTGTACGTATACCCGAATACGGTGCATGCCGTCGTCGTCAACGGCGAGGAATTGAAAAACTGGCTTGAATGGTCCGCGGGACAGTTCAACCAAATCGATCCTTCGAAAACGACGGAGCAGCCGCTTATCAATAACGACTTCCCGACGTACAACTATGACGTCATCGACGGCGTGACTTATCAAATCGACGTGACGCAGCCGAACAAATACGACCTGAAAGGCAACGTGGTCAACCCGAACGCGAACCGCATCAAAAACCTGCAATTCAACGGCAAGCCGGTCGATCCGAAGCAAAAATTCGTGGTGGCGACCAACAACTACCGCGCTTCGTCTTCCAAGCTGGCAAATCCGGACGGCAAACGGATCATCATGGCGGCTCCGGACGAAAACCGTCAGGTCATTATCGATTACATCCGCGACAACGGCACGATCAATCCTTCCGCGGACAACAACTGGTCGTTTGCTAAGGTCGACAAAAAGCTGAACGTCACGTTTACGTCGTCTCCGGACGCCAAAGACTTGGTAGCGAAAAGCAAAAACATGACGTATGTCGGCGACGGAGGCAACGGATTTGCGAAATATGAGCTTGATCTGTCCGTAAGCGCGCCTGCGCCTTCGACGGAAACCGCGACGCCACCGGCGACGACTCCAACGCTTCCAACGAAACCGGAACAGCCTCCGGTTCCTACGGTTCCGGAGAAACCGTCGCAGCCTGAAACGAAGCCTGCACCTAAACCCGAACCGGCAAAACCGTCGACCATCGGCAAAGTGTATATCATCAAAAAAGGCGACAACCTGTACCGCATCGGACTCCGGTTCGGCGTGGATTGGGAGAAAATCGCCAAAGCAAACGGCATCACCAACGTCCGCGGCCTGAAAATCGGGCAGGAAATTATTATCCCGTAACTAAAAGTGACTTGTAATATCAATAAAAACAAGCCGGCGGTTGATGTTTGACCGCCGGCTTGTTTTGTCAAACTGCATCCATCAAAGGGACAATATTTACTGAGAGAAGGTAAACACTCCATCATATTTATGAAAGACTTGATTTCTATCATCGCTTTCTTTCGAACGAAAGGAAGCTGGTACTGTTTTGGATCCTTTATGATTTTTTTTCGATCCCGAGATCCCAATGTCTCTTTAAATCACAGCCCCTAATTATCGGCGAAATTGAAGCTTTTGCGACTGACGAAAATGTAGAGTATCACGGAACTTTTTCAAACGAATACGAAATTGGTTCAGAGATTTACTCGGTTGAGGGAATAGATCCTGCGAAAGCCATCGCAGTGAAATCCAAGGGAGTGTTCACCTTGTTGATAGAACAATCATTGAACATGAATCAAATCCCCTAGGTCTGCAATACGTATGAACCCCTTGGGGCAGCCGTTTGACTCGTCCTTGTGAAAACGGCCTCCCGTCATGTAAAGCCCGGTCAATAATACGCCAAGGCGCCGATCGTTGCCGTAGGGGCAAACGCTTGGCGAGTCCTTAAAATGGCGTGGTATGTCAGGCATGGACGGGAGGCAGCCATGAGCTAGCCTTGCAAAGCGTGCTCGATTTTGACATGGCTCAGGCCATGAACCGTATGTTTTTTTCCATAAACGCTAACTTCGGCAGCCGTTTCCGACTCGTTGGCCACGATCACGTCGTGCTCTCCGACGGTGACCTTCAGGCGCGATCCGCGGAACATGACCTTAAAGGAGAAGGACGTCCAGTGCCCTGGATTAAACGGATTCAGGCGCAGAACGCCGTCTTGAACCTTCAAGCCGCCGAAACCGTAAACGACGGACATCCAGGTGCCGGCCATGCTCGTAATATGGCAGCCGTCTTCGGTGTCGTTGTTGTAATTGTCAAGGTCGAGGCGCGATGTGCGCAGGTACATTTCGTACGCTTTTTCCCTGTAGCCCAGCTCGCATGCGATGATGGAGTGAACGCAAGGCGAGAGGGAGGACTCGTGCACCGTGAGCGGCTCGTAGAAATCGAAGTTCCGTTTTTTCGTTTCCAGGTCGTAGCGGTCTCCAAGGAAGAACAGCCCTTGCAAGACATCGGCCTGCTTGATGTACGCCGAACGCAAAATGCGGTCCCAGGACCAGTTTTGGTTCAGCGGCAGGTGGACCGGATCCAGCTCTTTGACGGGCGTCAGGTCTTTGTCGAGGAAGCCGTCCTGCTGCAGGAAGATTTGACGTTCGTCATCGAACGGATAATACATTTTGGCGATGATGTCCTTCCATTTCGAGGTCTCCGCTTCGGTCAATTCCAGCTTATCGATCAGCTCGCGATAACGCGATGGCTCGTTCTCCCGCAAATAATCGAGCACTTCCAGCGTATATTCCAGCGTCCAGGCCGCAATCCGGTTGGTGTACCAGTTGTTGTTGACGTTGTTTTCGTATTCGTTCGGCCCCGTCACGCCAAGCATCATGTATTGATCCTTCGCGGCGACGTAGTTGACGCGCTCCTCCCAGAAACGCGAAATTTCGGCGAGCACCTCCAGGCCGTATTGGCCGAGGTAGTCGATATCCCCGGTGTAGTTCACGTAATTGTAAATGGCGTAAGCGATCGCGCCGTTCCGGTGAATTTCCTCGAAGGTGATTTCCCATTCGTTATGGCATTCTTCGCCGTTCATCGTCACCATCGGATACAGGGCGCCTTTCGCGAAGCCGAGCTTGCGCGCGTTTTCCTTCGCCTTTTCCAAATGCTTGTAGCGGTAAATGAGCAGGTTGCGGGCGATGGAGCTGTCGGCGGTGCTCAAGTAAAACGGCAGGCAATAAGCTTCGGTGTCCCAATATGTGCTGCCGCCGTATTTTTCGCCGGTAAACCCTTTGGGGCCGATATTCAGGCGGTCGTCTTCGCCGGTGTAGGTCTGGTTCAGCTGGAAAATGTTAAACCGGATCGCCTGCTGCGCCGCGACGTCTCCTTCGATCACGATGTCGCTGTCCCGCCATTTATCGGCCCATGCCTGAACCTGCTCCCGGTACAGCGTTTCAAAACCTGCTTCCAACGCGCTGCGGAGAGCTGCACGCCCGGCTTCGATCAATTGGCCCAGGCCATGGTCGCGGGAAGTCACGTTGGCGGCATATTTGTAAACGACGACCTGCTCATTTGCAGCCGCTTCGATTTGCGCGCGGAAGCCGACGTATTTCTCTTTCTCGACCTGCTCGGTTTCGAGTTTCACGGCTTCGCCGTTTTTGGCGACTTCAAAGGCCATGACCGAGGTCAGGTGGAAATCGAGCTTTTTCGTTTTGACGGTCAGCGCTGCATCGCGTTCCCCGAATTCCTTCGCAACATCAACCCAAAATTTTTCGTCGTAGTTGGCGTCCCGGTTTTGCACGTCCCCGTCCAGATAAGGGGTGACCGTCAAGATGCCGTCAAAATTCAGCGGCGTAACCGCGTAACGAATGGCACCGATCTCTTGGCGGGCCATGCTGACGAAGCGGATCGCATCGACGCGGATTTTTTTGCCGCCTTCGAATTCGGCCGTAAACGCGCGCGACAACGTGCCTTCCTTCATGTTCAGCACGCGGGTGAAATCCGTGACCTTGCAGGATGCGAGATCGAGCGGCTGTCCGTCGACGGCGATATCGATCCCGATCCAGTTGGTGCTGTTCAGCACTTTAGCAAAATACTCCGGGTAGCCGTTTTTCCACCAACCCACGCGGGTTTTGTCCGGATAATAAACGCCGGCCATGTAGCTGCCCTGAAGGGAAGGCCCGCTGTACGACTCCTCGAAATTGGCGCGCTGCCCCATGTATCCGTTTCCAATGCTGAAAATGCTTTCGGATATTTCATGCAGATGCGGCTGAAAATCCTCTTCAACGATATTCCATGGATCGAGCTTTAAATACGGTTTCATTATCATCGGCTCCTTTGAATGTCATATTGGATTGGGAAACTCAGAAAAATTTCCAGGGAAATATGTAGAAAATTAGCGGGAAGAGAAGATTTTTTCCAGGCGGCGCAGCGACATTTCCCGCAAAGACGACACGACCGCACCGGCCCGGCCCAGCGTCGCAGGGGAGCCGACGCCGATGCTGCGCATGCCTGCGCGGATCGCGGCTTCGATGCCGGCCTCGGCATCCTCGAACACGACGCAGGCGGCAGGATCGACGCCTAGTTCCTGGGCACCAAGCAAGAACACTTCCGGATCGGGCTTGGCGCTGACCGTTTTGGTCCCGTCGACGATGGCGTCAAAATAAGGAGCCAGCTTCGTATTGTTCAGAATCGTCATCGCGTTTTTGCTGGCCGAGCCAAGCGCGACAAGCATGCCGCCGGCTTTCAGCTCCTTCAGGAAGTCCAGCGCGCCCGGAAGGATTTCGGATTCATCCATGCGGGTAATGTAATCCACATACCAGCCGTTCTTTTTTTCGGCGAGCGCCAGACGGGTGTCGTCATCGGGCGAGATGCCGCCGATGGAAAGCAAAATATCCAGCGAGGCCATCCGGCTTACGCCTTTCAGCCTTTCATTGTCCTGCTCGGTAAACTCGAAGCCAAGTTCTCCGGCAAGCCGCTTCCAGGCCAAATAGTGATATTTTGCGGTGTCGACGAGCACGCCGTCCAAATCGAACAGGCAGGCGCGAATCGGAGTATGAAGCGTCATGGAAAGTCCCTCCTCGAATATTGTGCAAACGTTTGAACGCGGACGGAAAATAAAAGAAGCACCGTTGATGCTCCGCTTATTTCGTACTCGTTTCATGGGGGAACATGCCGCTTTGGCGCAGGGCATGCCTGCTGCATCCCCAAGTTCCCAATCTATGCGGGAGAATCCCGCGGGGACGCCCCGATCGGGCGTCACGACTCTTATCTGTCCGGCGGCCGGCCATCAGCCCGGCGCGATTGGCAGCCATTCGTCCGGTTAGTTCTGTTTCGGCGGCGTGTAGACGGATGATTCCCGAATCACCAGCCGGTGGGGAATGATATAACGTTCTTGAAGATTTTTTTCCCCGTCATGTTGAATGGACTGAATCAATGCTTGCGATGCGGTGTATCCGAGATTATATATGCCGATATCCATGCTGCTGACCGGAGGCGACGCGAGTTCCGAGATCGAAAGATTGTTGAAGCTGACGATGCATAAATCTTCGGGAACCTTGTAGCCCAATTCGTGAAGGCCGCGCAGGACGCCCAGGGAAACAAAATCGTCCATCACCACCAGCGCCGTCGGGCGTTCGGGCAGATTCATGAAAAAGGACATGGCGCGGTAGCCGCTTTCCTGCAAAAATTCGCCTTCGACGATCCAGTCGCGGCGCATTTCGAGCCCGGATTCCTCCAGCGCGTTCGTGTAGCCCTTCAGGCGGTCGCGGGAAACGATATGGTTCGGCGGGCCGCTGACAAACCCGATCCGCCGATGCCCCAGCGAAATCAAATGTTTGGTAGCGTCGTAGGCTGCCTGCACGTTATCGTTGTCCACGGACAGGATGTCCGGATATTTTTCGCTTCGCCCGATCAGGACAAACGGGAACTGGTTTTTTTTCAGAAACTCGACGACCTGGTCGTCCCTTCGGGAATACAGCAAAATCGCGCCGTCGACCCGTTTGCCCTTGAGCAGCCGGGATACGGCTTCGACCTCCTCCTGTTCGCTTCCGCCGGAGCTGATCAGCACGTCATATCCCGAGCGGTTGGCCTGAGTGACGATGCCGCGAATCAGCTCCATGAAGAACAAATTCAGAAACAGCTCCTCGGCAGGCTTGGGAAGAATGACGCAAATGCTCTCGGTCGTTCTCGACACGAGGCTTTTGGCCATAATGTTCGGGTGGTATCCGAGCTCCTCCATCACGTCCCGCACCTTTTGGGACGTTTCCCGGCTGATTCTGGTATTGTTCGACAGCACACGGGACACGGTGGAGGGGGAAACGCCCGCCTTTTTGGCGACATCTTTTATCGTTACAGACATGGTGACCTCCCTGTGGAACCGTTTGCGTTCCTGGATAGACGGGAACCTTTGTTCAAATGTTCACCTTATTTTTTCACTTGATATCTTAATCCAAAGCATGCGCGCTTGTAAATACGGTTCATCCGGGTCCGTCCGAACAAGGCGCGGAAACGGCGGGAAATCCGGCAGATACAACCCCGTTTTCGATATTGCAATCGCGCCGGGCTGTCAAGGACCGGCCAAGCTTTGGCGTCGTTTCGGGGCGCCCGGAAGAAAAACGGCGAAGAAAAAAATGTCTTGCGCGTGCGTTTTCGGACAGCGTATCCTGCGTAGTAAGAAAGCACGGGCGGCAAACCATGATGGTGCGGCAGAGCGTGACATGCTGCCTGAACGTCCGTTTTCTTAACATTGTCTGATGACTTTGCGAAGGAGGAGAACATGAAGCGAAGAGCGCAAACGGCAAGTCAGGCGTCCATTGGAAGATGGGGGCGCGGTGCGGCGGCGGCTGCATTGGCCGGCATATTGCTGGCAGGCTGCGGCAGCGAAGGTCCCGGGGCGCAAAAGGCCCAACCGTCGGAACCGAACGCTGCAGTCGAAGGGCCGCGCGAATCCGCCAGGACCGACGGAAAAGGGCAAGCGCCCGGGGGAGCAGGAGAAACGAAAACGCAGGTTCGCGAGCAGCCGTCGACCGTTTATTACGAGGTATTCGTCCGGTCTTTCGCGGATTCCAACGGGGACGGCATCGGGGACCTCAAGGGATTGACGGAAAAGCTGGATTATTTGAACGACGGCAACCCGGATACCCATGACGATCTGGGAGTAGGGGGCATCTGGCTGATGCCGGTGCAGCCGTCTCCGAGCTACCACGGCTACGACATTACCGATTACCGGAGCATCAACCCCGATTACGGAACGCTGGAGGATATGAAAAAGCTGATCGAAGAAGCCCACAAGCGGGGGATCCGGGTCATCATGGACCTGGTCGTGAATCATACCAGCGTGAAACATCCATGGTTCATCGAGGCGGGCAAAAACCAAAACGGCCAACACCGCGACTGGTATGTATGGGCGGAGGATCAGGGCATCGCTCCATCCGGCGCCAGCGCGGCGGGCAGCGGCAATCCGTGGTTTGTACGCGGGGATTCGCATTATCTCGGCACCTTTTGGGAAGGCATGCCCGACCTCAATTTCGACAATCCGGAGGTGCGCAAGGAGGTCCGGGACATCGGGCAGTTTTGGTTGAAGCTTGGCGTGGACGGCTTTCGGGTGGACGGCGCCAAGCATATTTACGAAAACCTGCAAAGCGACCGCGGCACGGCAACCACGGACAAAAACGCGGCCTGGTGGCAGGAGTTCCGCAGCGCCATGAATGCCGTCAACCCTGACGCGTACATGGTGGGCGAGGTATGGGAACAATCCGCCGCCGTCATCGCTCCTTACTTGGACCGGGCCTTCGATTCGGCGTTCGATTTTAATCTTGCGGACAACATCCTCAGCGCCGTCCGGCAGGAAAAAGACAACAATTTGGCTTTTACGCTCGAGCGCACCCACCGGTTCTACATGGAGAAGTCCGGAAACCGGTTCGTCGACGCCGTGTTTTTGTCGAACCACGACCAGGACCGGGTCATGAGCCAGCTCGGAAACGACGAAAACCATGCCAGAATGGCCGCTGCGCTTTTGCTGACGCTGCCGGGCAACCCGTTCATTTATTACGGCGAAGAAATCGGCATGCTCGGCGCCAAGCCGGATGAGCATATCCGCGAACCGTTTGCATGGACGGCGGACGGGCAAAGCAAGGCCCAGACCTTTTGGGAAAAACCGGCCGTCAGCGGCGATACCCGGGAGAAGGCCAATGTTCAAACCCAAACGAAGCAGGCGGATTCCCTGTTGTCTGCTTACCGGACGCTGATCCGCTGGAGAAACGAGCTGCCGGCCCTCCGCGACGGGGAACTGGCAAGCGTCGAAACCGGGAATCCGGCGATCGTTTCGTTCAAGCGCCAAAGCTCGGAGCAAACGGTGCTCGTGCTGCATAACCTTTCCGGCCGGCAGCAGGAAGTATCGCTGGAAACCGCCGGCCTGTCGGCTTTCAAGGATCTCATTCAGAGCAGCAGCAATGCGGCCGCCATGAAAAAAAATATCGTTTCGCTCCCGGCCTATTCCACCGTTATTTTGCAGTAAACCCATTCGTAAATCGCAGGAAACCTGCGATAATCGGAGATACAGGAGGATTTTGACCAGGAAATGAGCTAATTTAGCCTAAAATATGCTGTGCAAACGTTTTTACAAATCAAAAGACGGCGTGTATGATAAACCCATGATTGAAGCGCTTACTTCGGAATGAAACGATGAAAAAGGGTCTGTCATACATAAAAAGCGGACCGTTATTGCTGATTGTGAAATCGTTTGCGCTAAAATCGGGACGTACAAAGATCAATTTCAGGAGAGGGGTTATTGCGAAATGAAAATGAAACAATTTTTGGCTTTGGCTGCAACGCTGACCATGGCGTTTTCCATTACGGCTTGCGGCAGCTCGAACAAAACGGCCGAGGAGCCGGCACCGTCCAACAACAATGCGGAATCGACGACTCCGGCCGAAAATAACAACAGCGAGGCTGGCGCGGAAGCGCTGCAGCCGGAAGAGGGCGCTTCCCTGGTCGTTTGGGAGAGCAAAGAAGAAAGAGCGTTTACGGACGAAATTGCCAAGCAATTTACGGCCAAATATAATATTCCGGTCAAAATCGAAGAAGTGGCGCCAACGGACCAAGTCACGAAGCTGTCCCAGGACGGACCTTCCGGGCTGGCTGCGGACGTCGTTATTTTCCCGCATGACAATTTGGGCAGAGCGGTCGAAGCCGGGCTTTTGCTGGCCAACGACGCTTTCAAGGATGAGACGGTGAAAAACAACACAGAAGCCTCCATCCAAGGCGTGACGTATGACGGAACGCTGTACGGCTATCCGAGAGCGGCCGAAACCTATGCATTGTACTACAACAAATCCCTCGTGAAGGAAGCGCCGAAATCGTTCGACGACGTGAT
The DNA here is from genome assembly GCF_038004655.1 of Paenibacillus sp. FSL M7-1455. Taxonomy (NCBI): domain Bacteria; kingdom Bacillati; phylum Bacillota; class Bacilli; order Caryophanales; family Paenibacillaceae; genus Paenibacillus; species Paenibacillus sp. FSL M7-1455. Next base: position 556,940 of record NZ_JBBORO010000001.1, read on the forward strand.
CGCATTCGGCAAAACGTTCACCGATAACGCCAAGAAAAAGTATGCCATTATGTGGGAAACGGGCAACATGTACTTCAACTATCCGTTCATCGCGACGACCGGCGGCTACATTTACGGCAAAAACGGAACGGATAAAGACGATATCGGCATCAATTCCGAAAGCGCGCTGGAAAGCATGAAAACCTATGTCCAGCTCAAAGAAATCCTTCCGGTCAAAAGCGGGGACATTAATCCGGACATCAAACGCAGTTTGTTTAACGCAGGCGACGTCGCCATGGATATCAACGGACCATGGGAGCTCGGCGGCTACAAAAAAGCGCTTGGCGACAACCTAGGCATCGCGCCGATCCCAAGCATCGGCGGCAAACCGGCGATTTCCTTCTCCGGCATCAAAGCTTGGTACGTCAACTCCTTCACGAAATACCCGAATGCGGCCCAACTCTTCGCCGAGTTCGCTTCGACGAAAGATGCGCAGCTGCTGCTGAACGAAAAAGTCGGCTCCATTCCTACGAACAAGGAAGCGCTGGAATCCGACCAAATCAAAAACGATCCTTACATTTCGGCCTTTGCGGAACAAACGAAAAACTCCCAGCCGATGCCATCGATTCCCGAAATGGGCAACGTATGGAGCCCTGTAAATGCGGCGCTGCCTGAAATCTGGGACAACAATGTCGATCCGAAGCAAGCGTTGGATAAAGCGGCTCAGCAAATTAAGGACTTGAACAACGGCGCAACCAAATAATCGCGGTTAGAGGTTGATGCATGTCATGAGGAATCACCTGCTGCTCCCCGAAGCGGCAGGTGATTCCTCATCATACCCGTGAGAGGAGAGGGCTGATGGAAAGGCACCGCAGCAAGGCAACGATACTGTCGATCATAAGCATGGGGCTTGGACAAATATATAACCGCCAATTCATCAAAGGCGTCATGTTCCTGCTGATCGAGGCATGGGGGATTTTTTATTTCAGCGGGAATTTGGGCAGGGCTTTATGGGGAATCGTTACGCTTGGCGATGCGCCCCGGATGTTGGTAAAAGGCAAGTGGATCGATGGGGACCATTCGATTTTTATTATGGTTCAAAGCTTGATTACGTTATTGTTTTTTGCTTTGTTTGTTATCGTTTACGTCATGAATATCCGGGATGCCTATAAAACGGCGTGTCGCCGGGAAGAGGGGAAAACCCCCAACACGTTTAGACAATCGGTTCGTTACGTGCTGGATTACAAGTTTGCGCAATCTTTTCTGACCTTGCCGGTCATTGGGGTACTGTTTTTCACGATTATGCCGATCCTGTTCATGATCATGCTTGCGTTCACGAACTATTCGGCGCCGAATCACATCCCGCCGGCCAAACTCGTCGATTGGGTCGGGTTTCAAACGTTCAGGGATCTTTTGACGCTCAAAACGTGGAGCCATACCTTTTTCGGCGTTCTGACTTGGACGATTATCTGGGCGGTTCTGTCGACGGTCACGACGTATTTGGGCGGCCTGCTGGTAGCTCTTCTCATTAATCAGCAGGGCATCAAATTCAAGGGACTATGGCGGACGATCCTGGTTATTCCTTATGCGATTCCGCAGCTCATCTCGCTGCTCGTGATGCGGAACATGTTTAACGGCCAGTTTGGCCCGATCAATCAATATCTCGGTTATTTCGGCCTCGGCGAGCTGCCGTGGCTGACGGATCCGTTTTGGGCGAAGGTTACGGTCATCGTCGTCAATATGTGGGTCGGCATCCCGGTATCGATGATTCTCATTATGGGGATTTTGACCACCATCCCGAAGGATATGTACGAAGCGGCGGAAATCGACGGAGCCAGCGGATACCAAAAATTCAAAATCATCACGCTGCCGATGATCCTGTTCTCGACGGCGCCGACGCTGATCATGCAGTTTGCGGGCAACATCAACAACTTTAACGCCATTTATCTGCTGACGAACGGTAACCCGGTGGTCGGGGATTATCAATATGCCGGCGCCACGGATTTGCTCGTGACCTGGCTGTACAAACTGACGCTGGATCAGAATAAATACAACATGGCGTCTGCCGTCGGCATCATCATCTTCCTGATTGTCGCCTCGTTCTCCATTTACAATTACCGGCGAACCAAGTCATTCAAAGAGGAGGATATGATCCAATGAGTGGACGCAAAGTGAGAAGAGGTTTCCGGCTGGGGCTAAGTTATCTCGTGCTGGTCATTTTGTCCGTGTGCGCGATCTATCCTGCCCTCTGGGTCGTTTTGGGCTCGTTCCGGCCGGGCAAATCGCTGTACAGCAAGACGCTGATCCCGGAAACCTTTACGCTGGAGCATTACCGCGAGCTGTTTACTTCCAAAAGCTTCATGTTCGGCCAGTGGTATTTGAACACGCTGAAAATCGCCACGTTTTCGATGATCATCGGCGTATTTTTAACGCTGCTGACCAGTTACGCCGTATCCCGGTTCCGGTTCCGCGGCCGGAAGACGGCTTTGTCGACGGTGCTCATTTTGGGGATGTTCCCGGGCTTCATGAGCATGATCGCCATTTATCTGCTGTTAAAAGAGTGGCATCTGCTGGATACGCACCTGGCCCTAATTATCGTGTACGCCGCCGGAGCGCCTCTCGGCGGGACGTTTATTGCCAAAGGTTTTCTTGACACCATCCCGCGCACGCTGGATGAAGCCGCAAAAATCGACGGGGCGAGCAACTGGGTTATTTTTACGCGCATCATCCTGCCTTTATCGCGGCCGATGATTACCTATATGGCGCTAACGCAGTTCGTCGGCCCTTGGGTGGATTACATTTTTGCAAGGCTTGTTTTGCGGACGAAGGAAAACTGGACGCTGGCGGTCGGCCTGTACGACATGGTCGCTTCGAACCAAAACACGAACTTTACGGCGTTTGCCGCCGGAGCGGTCCTGATCGCCGTGCCGATCACTATTTTGTTTATTTTCTTGCAGCGATTGCTTGTCGACGGATTGACGTCGGGCGCAAGCAAGGGGTAACGCTGTTTAGTGCTCGAGGCGGTTCAGGTCAGCTACAGGCGCATATTTTAAAAGTATAACGGTATGCAAGTAATGTTCGGATTTGAAGGGCACTCCCTAATGGAGTGCCCTCAGGCTGTCGAGAAACCCCCTGTTTTTTTGCAGGGGGTTTAAAATTGCCTCGTCGGTCACTGAAGTAGGGTTCTCAGAGCGCTTTAAATCGATTTTTATTTTGAGCGTTTTGCAGTAATCTGAGGCCTTGAGCCGTAAGGATTTTCGGACATAAAAAAGGGACTTCACCCCAACTTGGAGAAGTTTTCAAGTGACCAAACCCAAAAACCTCAAGGATGGAGGAAGTCACTTTGTATATTCTCCAAGAATGTCTGTTTTCCTTCGAAGAACTTTTAAAAATTCAACCCAAGGAGAGATTGCCGATCTTCTTCAGCTCTCTCGATCTGAGACCGTATGCCAAGGAACTGAGAAGCCGTTCACCCCGAGGCGCTGAGGGATACTGCAGACAAGGTATTCTACGAGCACTCTTGGCTGCGCCGCTTGAAGGAATAAGTACCTTTTCAGGGTTGCATAAGCGTTTGGATACGGATCTCCGGTTTCGTTATCAGTGTGGTCTTCCGCTGGATCGAGAAGCTCCTTCCATATCCACATTAAGCCGAGTTTTCTCAGAACTGACGAGAAAGGACTTGGCAAAACGGCTTTTTGAGGATTTGGTCACACGCTGTCAGCAGGAAGGTATCATAGAAGGCAGTAACGTCGCCATAGACAGCGCCGCTCTCCGCGCTTACGAGAAAAAGCAGCCCAAACGCAAAAGCGAGCAAACGGGTAATGCGAACTGGGGCGCAAAAATTGATTCCTTCGGCAATAAAATCACATGGTTTGGTTACAAAATTCATCTGGCGGTCGATACGAAAAGTGAATTGCCGATCGCCTTGGAAGTAACGCCGGCGCATGTCAATGATGGAGAAATGGCGCCGGGCCTGATCGAGAAAACAGCGTCCAGGACGAGCACACGATTTTTCATACTCGATGCGGGCTACGACCAAATGAAAGTTTATGAGGCCGCCCGCAACGTCAAGGCACAAGCCATCATTCCCCTTAATCTTCGGGGGGAGAAGGAACCGCCTGCTGGCATGACCTCGAACGGAACACCGTGCTGTTCCATGGGTTATGCGATGACATACTGGGGAGTTGACGGCGATATGCATAAATTTCGCTGCCCGCATGCCACGGGTAAAGTCGACTGTCCGCTTGGCATGGCTGCCTGCTCGTCTTCAAACTATGGAATGGTCGTCAAAGTAAATGCGAAGGATGATCTCCGGCGATACAGCATCCCTCATCGGGATACAAAGCGTTGGAAGGAACTTTACAATGAACGAACCAGCGTAGAACGCTGCAACTCCCGATTGAAAACCTATTTGACGGCAGACGCCGCACATGTCCGGGGCATTCAGAAAGTCACAACTCACCAGTATTTGAATGCCATTGTTCTGCTTGCATCTGCGCTCGCCGTTTCTCATCATTCAAAACGGGCTGCCGCTTAAAAAACGAGCTGTTCTAAAATTCTGCAAGTCTGCCCTTTTCTTCATCCATATAATACCATTTTCGAAAATTACCCCTTAACGACAGTGAATATGCTATCGCTTCTTCTCTGAAACGGAATTATGCAAAACACTCATTTTAAAAGATATGATTCCCCATATAAAAAATAGAGTGTCGAAAAGTCCGTTGGACTTTCTCGACACTCTGAGGGCACTCCCTAATGGAGTGCCCTTTTTTATGGTGGATCGTCTACACTTAGTTGGACAATAAAAATGAGGGCTTGTAGAATAAACCTATCATCCTAAGGAGCGGATCTCTACAATGCCAAAACAACAACGACGTACCTTTACAGCAGAATTCAAAAAACAAATGGTAGAACTCTATGAAAACGGAAAATCCAGAGCAGCGATCGTGGAGGAATATGACCTTACAGCCTCCGCTTTAGACCGCTGGATCAAACAAGCCCAAACAACGGGTTCCTTCAAGGAGAAGGACAATCGCTCCTCCGAAGACAATGAGCTGATTGCCTTGCGAAAGGAGAACCAGCGTCTGAAAATGGAGGTGGATATTTTAAAGCAAGCCGCGCTGATCATGGGACGAAAGTAGCTATCATCCAGAACAACCGTGATAAATACTCGGTATCAGCAATGTGCGACGTCCTGCAAATCGCAAGAAGTACGTTTTACTATGAAGCGAAAGAACAAACGAGCGAAGACGATGTCGCCGAAGCGATTGCGGACATTTTCCATAAGAATCGAAAAGCTTACGGTACACGCAAGATTAAAGTCAAGCTCCAGGAACGTGGTTTCGTCGTCTCCAGACGTCGAATTGGCCGGATCATGAAAGAGCAGGGACTTGTTTCTACGTACACCGTGTCGCAATATAAACCCCTTAAGTCCGCGTGTAATGAAGCGTCTACAGCCAATACGCTGAATCGCGAATTCGATCAAACGGAGGCTAAACGAGTCGTTGTCAGCGATCTGACGTATGTGAAAGTTCAGAACCGGTGGCATTACATTTGTGTACTTATCGACCTGTTCAATCGAGAGATCATCGGCCATAGTGTAGGCCCTCATAAGGATGCCGTGTTGGTTTCTCGTGCCTTTGCAACGGTTCAGGGTGATTTATCTCAGATTCAATGGTTCCATACCGACCGTGGCAGTGAGTTTAAAAATCAAAAGATGGATGCACTTTTGGAGACATTTGAAATTGGCCGATCCCTGAGCATGAAAGGCTGCCCCTACGACAACGCTGTGGCGGAAGCGACCTACAAGATTATGAAAACAGAGTTCGTGAACCAGATGAACTTCCAGAGTCTTCGTCATCTGGAACTGGAATTATACGATTATGTTAACTGGTTTAACAAGCATCGGATTCATGGAACACTAGGATACATGACACCGGTTCAGTATCGCCATGCAGCCCTTAAAAATGCTGTCTGATTTACTGTTGACAATCCATTTCTCGACAGCCTGAGGAGAGCTGGATAAACAGCTCTCCTTTTTCGATGCTTACTTCTTTCGGGTAGACATTTTTATTACAAAGAATAGTATCGACAAGAAGAATAGAGCTTGAGAGACGTTGACAAATATTCTGATACCTTCGCCCGATTCTTTTAAGCCGAATAAAATATCAATGACGGACACCAAACCTGTAATTATAAGTATGATCAGTGAAAGTATGTACACGTTTAGTCCCCCTTAAATATTGGTGCTTTATAGCAGGAAGAATACAATAGCTCTAGCAGCTGGATCGCTTAACCACGCCGGAATACCAACCGATTGTAATGCGTTAGAGAGGCCATCCTCTGCAGTTCCTGTGAAGTCTACCATAATATCCAATGCCTGCATGAGTACCTGGTAACTAAGATATGTTTTAAGAGTAGTTTTTGCACCAGCTGTCAATGGCAATTTGTCTACGTATACTTTAATCTGTTCATTCCAAGCACGTGACCCAACGTTTTTGAGTTTTTTGATCAATTCTTGTGCTACTTCTTTTGCTAGTTTTGTCTTCCAACCTTGTGTAGTAACATCGCCTGCAGTTGATGTAATACCAAGCTCAGCGCCAACCGTTCTAAAGAGAGTATCGTAATCTACTTGTCTAAGTTCAAGTTCAATTCTTTTGTCTAGATTGATTGGGCCAGACGGTAATTCGATTTGTGTTCCCGAATTAGTAGAATTTCCATTCGCAACTTGAGCGCTAGCAAAAGCGGGTAGAGTAAATGAGACAACAAGAGTGCAGATAATGATGCGATTCCCAGTTGCTTAACCTTTTTCATAGATTCATACCTCTTTTCATAGAATTTGGTTGTTACAGGAATATTATAGCATTATAAATCTATGATTGCAAAATTTAGGTAGATTCATATATAAATTTACATAGAATTTACATAAAGGAACTATTCGCTATTAAATCAGTGACTGATTAATAATCTATTTTTGAATGAAGAATGGCACTTCGTTGGACTTTTTAGGTGATATATTTGTATTGTGGGAATTAAGCGAGAATGAAACGCACAGCCGCACGAGGCGGCATATGACTGGGGCGTTCCTCTTCTCGCTTTTTTCTATACAAGGCAGGAAATTAGTCCCAAGTGTCGAATTGTGTTCAGGACAATATACATACTTGGGGGAAGAAATGATGGCAAGAAGGAAGAGTAAGGCGAAGCAGGAAGAAGAATTGTTCCAAGGGTTAGCTGGTATGGCGATGTTGGGAGGAATTATTGGAACCTATTCGGTAACAAGATCATGGCAAGCATCATTGGTTGTCGGATTGCTAGGTGTCGTTGGAGTTATTATTTTAATGGTCTATATTCAACGAAAACGTGCCGAACGACTGAAGAGGTCAGGCATAGCTGAGATCGATAAGATGGACGGCGTACAATTTGAACATTATCTTGGTCATCTTTTTCGCTCTCAGGGGTACAAGGCTGAGGTTACAAAGGCAGCAGGCGACTTTGGAGCAGATCTGATTATGTCCAAAGATGGGAAACGGATTGTGGTTCAAGCCAAGCGTTATAAAAAGAATGTAGGGTTGAAAGCTGTTCAAGAAGTTCAGGGTGCTAAGGCACACTATAAGGCATCCGGTGCATGGGTTGTTACCAACAGTAATTTTACTCAACAGGCTTATGAGCTCGCAAAATCAAACGGAGTCAGACTAATCAGCCGGGATGAACTGGTAGAAATGCTTCTAGTTATGAAAGAGAAGCTATCAGCTTCAAAGAAATCAGGAAGTGTAAAGACGAGTGCATAATCGAATTAATGAGCAATAGTGAGTAAAACATGTATGGTATTAGTTTCTTCGCTAATGAAGGACATTCCGAAGATTGACCTTGATTTTGTGACTTCGTTAAAATGGTCTTGTTCTTCCTCTATAGTTACAAAGTACGTATGCTTTTAAAGCAAAGAGCGCAGCGTTTTTGCGGCGACCGTTCGGGCGCATGCTTTTAGGACGTAACACCAACATCATACATATCACATTAAAGTCGTTCCTTCACTGGATCGGCTTTTTTTATTGGAGGAATAGAAGTGGTCAGTAGAAGACGGAAGAAGAAACGGATCCGACCCAGAGAGCAGCCGAAGAAATGCAAAGGTTGTGTGTGGGGGAGATGGGATGGAGTGAAGCAGTTTTGTCCTAAACCTCCTGAGTGTTGTATTAGAAAGGAAAAACCTTCCTGAATGTCGAATTATGATGTCGAGGAGGGATTCGTATGGAAATGTACAAAGAATTTAAGAGATACTTTGGAAGCAGTTCAATTTATACGGATTTACTAATGCATATTCAAGACAGTCAGCTTGATGAAAAAATTATGGCATTCTACCCGGAGGATTGGTTCGGTAAAGAAAAACCAGGGCTGACCATATTCACGCACAAAGATATCATTTCGATAAAGAATGACACGAGAAGCCTGAGTGAAATTATTTATAAAGATTATAAGGTGACTAAACTAGACTATTTAGAACACCATAATGATCGCTATGCCGGTTCGAAATTGACTATCACTCTGGATTCAGGAGAACAATTGATTTTTGATGCTTCCAAAGTTGCTGACGAAGATTACATCGTAACACTTTCGCGTTATATCAAAATGATATATGAATTTCTTAAGGAAGCACCCTAAATTAGGTGCTTTTTCTGTTGCTCTTATATGACGGAATATGAGCCGTTTTAAGCGTATTAGTATGAGAACATCCGATTGCAGGGAGCAGTCCGTTGAAGAGCGGAGAACAGCAACTGAGTGAGCGTACGAATGCATATGATGGTCACCCAAACGTTGAAACCAACTCAAACACAAATACAAAGCAATTTGTTTGTTTTATCCTCGACACTTCATACTGAGGAAGGTAAAATATCCTTGACATGAATGAATGTTTTGAACGGGGGTGTTTAGATGAAATTTGTTAATAAAAATACTCTTCTTTTAGAAGTTGTAGACCTTTTTTATATAAATAGGCTGATCCAAACCTCAGACCCAGATTACTTCAATGCACTTGAAACTCACGTTGTGCATCTTCAAGGAATGGTATCTAGTCTAGAAGTCCGGTGATAAAGTCCGCGTAAGCAGGCTTTTATCACGGTTTTGTCGAATTAATATCGTAACACGACTATCGAAAGAGTGATTAGGTATGAAAGCCCGCAAGTCATCGGCTATCCAGCCTCAGATGTTCCAATTCGTGGATATGGATGAACTCGTGCCGAAAAAGCACATCCTGCGCCAACTGAACGAAGCGCTTGATTTTTCCATCGTTCATGATTGGGTGGCGCCTCTATATACGGAACGTACCGGCCGCCCGGCGGCTGACCCGGAGCGGATGGTTCGACTGATGCTGCTTTCGTATTTGTTCAACCATTCCGAACGGGAATTGTATCAACTGTTGCCCATGCATGCGGGCTATTTGTGGTTTTGCGGACTGGATTTCGAATCCGTCGTGCGCCCGGACTCATCGCGGCCGTCCCTGCCGGATCGGACGACCTTGGTGAAGACCCGGAAATTGTGGCGAACGCACGGTGTTTTTGAGAAGCTGATGAAACATGTCGTCGATCAGTGCATCGCCGCGGGACTGGTCCAACCCGATGTGCATGTCGGCGTCGACGGCACCCAGGTACGGGCCAACGCATCCATTCACAGCTTGAAAGAAATCACCCTGGCCCCGGTGGAGTCGATTGAAGACTATTTGGCTCGCACGGCCCGGCAAGATGAAGAGACCGGTGGTGTCGCCCATGATTCCGATGATGACCGACAGCCGCCCGCACCGCCCGCGCAAAAAGAGCGGCTGCTGGAAGACGAAGCGACGCATGAAGATTTTCATGGCAAAACGTTCTCGAACAAGACCCACCGCAGCGTAACGGATCCGGATGCCCGCTTGTACAAAAAGAGCAACGGTCAGGAAGCGCATTTGCGGTATTTGGTGCATGATGTGACGGATATCAAATCCGGCGTCATTCTGTCTACGCAAGCGAGCATCGCGTCCGGAACGGCTGAGCGTGAAACGAGCTTGCGGCAGCTCTTCGCGATCCGTTTTGCCCATCCGCAAATCCGGATTCGGACGCTTTCTGCCGATAAAGCCTACGGTACGACAGATTATCTGCAAGCGTTGTTCGAGCAAGGGATTGTTCCCCTGGTTTCGCTTCGCAACCTGACACTGGAAGATGTACCTGCTTGGAAACGTCAAACGAACGATCCGGAGAAACAACGCAAACGGCTGGCCAAAATCCGGGAAATCCAAATTCGAAACAAAGCCAAACGAATTCAGCTTATGGGTTCTTACCGTCATCTGCAAAAGTTGCGGACGCGGTGCGAGCATGTGTTTGCCGAAAGCAAAGTCGCGCATGGCCTGGGCCGCGCACGGAGCCGTGGATTGGACTGCATGCAAGAGCAGGCGGTGCTCACGGCCATCGTTCAAAATCTGAAAAGACTGTGCCGGTTTAAGAAAAAGCGACCACAAACCGGTGTTTTGGCATGTCCAAAACCGAAATCCGTGATGATGGAGGCAGTGTCGGACCTGCTCATTTCGGCGTTGGTTGGGTTGTTTTCCTCTTTTTTTATGCCGAAGAGACGGTTACAACTGACCTAAATCACCGGACTTCTAGACGGAATGAAAATTGTAACTGATGAAGCCACAAAAGAACGGTATGGCGACTTATTCAACCGTTTAGAAGACGCACTGAGAAGACACAACAGCTAATACAATCATTAGGACGAGCCCTGAGCTGGTCCTTTTTTTGTTGTCATAAAACCACTGGAGGTAGAGACATGAACATCAGAATCGTGCCAATCGATCAGATTAATGCAGCAGCCTATAACCCTCGGGTTGATCTTCAGCCTGGGGACGTTGAATATGAAAAACTTCGCCGAAGCATCGAGGAATTCGGTTATGTGGAGCCGATCATCTGGAATGAACGCACAGGAAACATGGTCGGTGGCCATCAACGGTATAAGATCCTGGTTAATGAGCAGAGCCATACTGAACTGCAAGTGTCTGTCGTGGATCTCGACGATCAGCAGGAACGGCTCCTGAATATTGCTTTGAACAAAGTATCAGGTGACTGGGATGAAGATGCTCTATCGCAGTTGCTTGTTGAGCTGCAAAAGGACGGCGTGGATATTTCCTTGTCCGGTTTTGACGATGTGGACTTGAAACAAATGCTTGGGGATATTGAGATCCCGAATTTTGAAGCAGGCACTCCCGAAGATCAAGGGGATTTGGGGGTATTGAGCTCAAAGCTTGTGACTTGTCCGCACTGCGGGGAGGAATTTGAACATGATTGATTTAAAGGTGGATTGGGCGACGCATGCAGCCGCAAAGTTTGCTTGCGAGAACTTCCACTATAGCCGCAGCTTACCCGCTGGAAAGTCCGTGAAAGTGGGAGCATGGGAGAATGGCCAGTATATTGGGGTTGTTATATTCAGCCGTGGGGCAACTCAGAATATCGGGTCTCCTTACGGCCTGACTCAACGTGAATGCTGTGAGCTCACACGGGTTGCATTGACCAAACACAAGTCGTTTGTTTCGGAGATCCTTGCCAAAGCAATTCGATTCTTGAAGGATCAGTCCCCCAACGTTGAGTTGATCGTCAGTTATGCCGACGTTGAACAGAAGCATCACGGTGGGATCTATCAGGCGACCAACTGGATCTATGAGGGAAAGACAGACGGTGAACATTATTTCATCATTAAAGGGAAGAAGACACATCCCAAATCGATTCATTCCAAGTACGGTACCGGCAGTCAACGCATCGATTGGATCAGGAATAATCTTGATGCCAATGCCGAATTGTATCGTACCGAAGGCAAGCACAAATACCTTATGCCCCTTAACAAGAAGATGCGGCGCAAGATCATGCCTTTGCACAAACCTTATCCCAAATAAATCAGATGGATCGCTCTTGCAGGACTATGGAGATTGATCCGAAGTTCTGTGATGTAATCAAACAACGATACCAGGAAGCGACAGGCATTAAGCCTGTTTTGATTAATCGAACGAGTGCTGAACTATAACTCATCATTGATATTTATATCAACAGAGATATTCTTCAATTAACGACAGATTGTTCAATATTATTGTAATTGATGATAGGATTGTAGTGGATGCATTCTATAAATCTGAATTATGAGGGGGACATTAATGAAGATCTTCTCCTACAACCCGCCAAAGCTGAAGCCCTCAACCAAACGGACTAAAGTTAAAGACGAGCAAGGGAATGTAGTGTGCTGGTTTGAGCGAGTATATCCCAATGTTATAGCAAAGATGTGCAATTATGTATTTGGAATTGATTGGTCCGCACAGATCCAGGTATATTCTGCAGACGGTCATCCGGTGTTCCAGTGCAACAAAAAAACACCATGGCTTGGGAGGCCGGAATATAGTGTTCAGCGTAGTGATACACAAGACGTTTTTAGAGTTACATATAAGAGTTGGCAAAAAGTTGCTCCAGAGTTTAAAGTCACTTATCAAGATCAAGAGTATGTAATAAAGAAAGATATGTTCGATTGGGCTAAGTTCATGCATTCAGGTAAGGAGTTGGCTAGATGGAGAATGAAAACGACAGAAGGATTTAAGGTAAGATTAGAGATCGAAGAAGCTTCTCCGATACAAGAACCTGAATTTTTCGTAGCTTTGTTTCACTCTATTTTCCTCATTGGTGATTGAATTCTAAATACTCTTTAATATGTTGACTAATAGGACAGATATTTGAAACATCAACCACCTACTGATTGGGTGGTTTTTTCTTTGAAATAGGTTAATCAAATTTTAATTAGGGCTTGCTGAACGATTCTTTAACCGAAACTCATGGCTAGGCGACTGCGAGATAGCAGCGTAAAAATGAGGCAAAAAAGAACGCGGAGCCTGCGCTCCAGGTTCATCACCAGAAGTTGCAGCGTAATCACGGATTCACTTGTCTTTGCGAGGCGTGCTCGAATACAGCCAAGCCCGTACTTGCGCTTGCCTTCTCCGAACTTGCCTTCGATTGCGTTTCGTTCTCCGGTATCCTGTTTGGCCACTTGCCTATCTTCGCTTGTCGGGCCGTTTTTCGGCTTGCGTCCCAGTGCCGGTCCGCTGAGCCGAATCCCATGCTGTTTGCAGAATCTCCGGTTTTCGCGTGTGCGGTAGATCTGATCCGCTTGGACGACAGCCGGATAGAATCCCATGCGGCTGCGATACTTCTCGATCACGTCCATGAGCGTCGTGCTCTCGTTGAAGTTATCCCAAGATAGCCGATCAAGGAACGCGTAGCCCTTCGTCATGCTTACCGCGATCTTGGCTCCGAACTCGACGCGCGCCTTGGCTTTCCCGCGCACGATCGGCCTGACATGCGGCTGATGAATGCTGACGACCCGGTCTTCCATCTGGTGGGAACGCTCGTTGTACATGTGAAGCTGCTGACGGTACAGTTCGTGAATCACCAGCAGGTCGCGATAGGCTTTGCGGCCAAGTAGCGTGAGCGGTTGCGACTTGGCTTGCTCGGCGATGATGGAGAGGTTCCGTCCAACGTAACCGAGTTGCCTCCTGATCGCTTTGCGAATCACTTTCGGCCCCGGTCTGCGTTGCTTGGAAACGGCCAGAAACTGTTTGCGCGCTTTTTCCCGGTACGTGCGCGGTTTCGCCATTTGTCCGATGACCGGCTCATGCAGCGTATCGATGATCGCTTCGAGCTTCTCCCGCGCTTCATTCAACAGATTCAGATCGGTCGGATACGCCACATCCGCCGGCGCACAGGTGGCATCCACCAGCACGGTCCCTTGATTCGGCTGCTCAGGGGCTTCCCATTCTGCGGTCGATTTCGGATGCGCTTCGCAAACAAGTTTATTCGTTTCAGGAACCTCTGACTCTGTAGCCATCGACTCCACGGGAGACGCTGCTTCTGACGATGCGACTTGCGATTGTGCAAACATGGTTTGCTGCTCGACTTCTTCATCAGAGGCGCGCTTCTTCGAGCGCTTCCCTTGGCCTTTACCGCCGCCGGTCGCGTCGTTGCTGTCATCATCATCTTTCGTTTCCTTCGCACCTTCGGTGGCGACGATCTCATTCAACTCTGCCAGCACGTCCGTCAGACGCTTGCGGAAATGCGTCATCATGGAGTGATGGAACGGTGGCTTCATGACGAATCCAGGCAGACCAATGAAGTATTGCATGTAAGGATTTTCGCTGATCGACTCCAACGTTTCTCTGTCGGTCAGTTGCATTCGCTCCTGAATGATGAGCGCACCGAGCCCCATCCGAAGACTGATCGTTTGCTGGCCGCGAAAGGTGTCTTTGAAAAATTGACCGTATGTTTTCTCAGCCTCCGCCCACGGCACCAACCGCGCCAACTGGACCCAGCGATTGTCCTCGTCCAGCTTTCCGCCAAAGGGCAGAAAGAAATCGCCGGGCAGGATCAATTGATTATCGAGGTGCGCGGTCGGCTTAAACATCTTCGTCACTCCATCTGCAAAGGTTTTAGGTGGTTTTCAAACATTTCCTTTGCATATGATTTCGACAAATGGGCCTTAGAATCCTTGTTGTTATGCGGTTTTTGTTGTTTTTTTAAGTGTTCAGCAAGCCCTAATTAAAATAAAAGGAGGACGCTGACACGTCCTCCTGATCATACCCAGGGTATTCGCCCAGGTACCCCCAGCTGAGATAGCGGCCCGCCGCGCGCGGCATTTATCGACACCGCCGCTATCTCGCATTCCAGTATAAAGGAAAGCTGAGGGGACCACATGAGAACAAAAGATGAAGATTTATTGCAGCATGAGCTCGCCGTGATGAAAGGGATCCTGGAATCCAAAGAGCAGTACCGTAAAATCGTCAAGGCAGCTATCGCCCAATGGGTTAAGGACCTACAGGCTGGACATATAATGATGAAGACCGTTCAGGATCTGGAACGGTTGATTGAGCTGGACATCAAGCTTCAGAGATGCACTTTTGGAGACATTTGAAATTGGCCGATCCCTGAGCATGAAAGGCTGCCCCTACGACAACGCTGTGGCGGAAGCGACCTACAAGATTATGAAAACAGAGTTCGTGAACCAGATGAACTTCCAGAGTCTTCGTCATCTGGAACTGGAATTATACGATTATGTTAACTGGTTTAACAAGCATCGGATTCATGGAACACTAGGATACATGACACCGGTTCAGTATCGCCATGCAGCCCTTAAAAATGCTGTCTGATTTACTGTTGACAATCCAATGGTATAGACCTGCAAGCCGAGTCGACTATATGCCCCTTACGTTAAAAGGAACGTCAACCGCCGGCCAATTTGACGGATGTGATTAACGTCCGCCCACAGAATAAAATAATTGTACGACGTTTCCCCTATGTGAACGGGACGGGGATATCGCACGATAAGTGCCGCCTGTTTGTTCATCTCCGCAGGCTGGTCGGCCGAGGGGGAAATGAAGCACGCCTCTTGATGTTGTATCGTCGCATTGACAATCCGGGGAGATGAACCGTAGGGCATCAATGGATGAAAAGCTTCGGAGCGGCATACATCTGCGATCCGGTCGCCCGCTGAAATGGCGGATACCTGAAAAAAACCGTCAAACCCTTCGTACTTCTCATCGCTGACCCGGCGCCAGTTTGCGGGATACGGAAAAGATACCTGGTACACCAAGCTTGTGAAGATGTTTGCCGGAAGCCTTCTGACGCGAGGAGACCACTGCAGGGCAGTAATCCGGCCGCCGTTGAGAACATTCACCGGTTTCTGCTCTCCAATATCGATGATCCAGAGCCGGCTCGCGCTTTCCGCGCCTGCGCATCCCGATAAGTACGCGATTTTTTCACCGTCCGGCGACCAGCCGACGGGAGTGGCGAAACAGTCGGAAACCGCCAACGTCCTTTGATTTCGACCGATACGGCTGTCGATTTGGATGAGAGAATAATAAGTCGGTTCCTGATAGGCCGTAGCGCTGTAGGCGATGCTCCGGGAGTCAGGGGACCATGCCGGATAGTAGTTTTCGGCAAGCGGTCCGCCTTCGAGCTTATAGACGGTACCGGTGGTCAAATCCACCGTCGAAATGATGGAGATGCTTGCGCCGGGAAACGTATAAAGCGCGAAGCTTCCGTCCGGGGAAATCCGGACGTCATGAAGGGGGCCGTCCGTATTTTGCGTGATTTGTCTTCGGCCGGTGCCATTCGCCCGAATCCGGAAAAGCTGGGTATTGCCGGAGGAATCCGGGGCCGCAAATAAAAGCTCGGTACCTGAAGGGAACCACTGGACATCGCTGGCACCCGGCTCCATGATGGCATAGCTGCGATGTGAGAACGTATCGTAGACGACGATTCGCGCGTTATTGACATACGCAAGAAATCGGCTGTCCGGAGACCAGTCCAACAGCGTATAGAGTTCGATTTGGTCGATCCTGGCGACGGCGAGCGTAACGGTATCCAGTACGTAAACCACATTGCCCGCGCCGATGAAGGCGATTTTTCTGCCGTCGGGAGACCAATAGGGAACGGAAAATTCCGCGCCAAGTCCCCGGGTCATTTGAACATGAAGACCATCCTGCGGTCGGAACAACCAGATCTCGAACGTTCCGCTCCGGTTCGACGTGTAGGCAATCCATCCTTGATCTGCACTATGGGGAACAGCTTGCACGGCCAACATCCTCTCTTGAATCATCCTTTACCTCAGATATTATTCAGTGGAGGGGAATTAGGCGACAGTCCCGGACGGCACTTAGGGTATCCTTTTGAAAACTGGCGCATCTTTCATCTTGAACTTTAGAGGGGTTGAAAAAGAAGAAGATAAGGGTGATTAGGGGGAGCGGAGTTCTTTCAATAAATAATGGGAGCGTGGTTTTTTGAAAAAACGTCCATTGCTTGTCGTTTGCGGGCTTGTGATTGTCCTAGTCGTTGTCTTCGCTATTCCGCCGCTTTTTCAATCAGACCCGAACACAACATTTAAAAAAGAAATCATCGAGAAGATCGGGGATCGGGAAGTCTCCGCCGTGAAGCTGATAAAGTCGTCGGATGAAAAAACGTTCGCTCTTAGAAACAAAGAGGACATACACCGCATGTTGGCTGCCATGTCTTCAGTAGAGCTTGAAAAAGCGAACCGCCATCAAGATGCTGCCAAAGATACGTATTCGATGCTCATATTAGTCCAGGGAAAGCCGACATTCAGCGTTTTTTGGGATGATAACAACAACGTGCAGATATTGGATTCGGAAAACGAAACTCATCATCTATACAAGGTCAAAAACGCATCCGCTCTCGATCCGATTAAGAACTATTGGAATCATGAAACATGACTTAGCACGTTTTAACATTCAGGCGAACTTACCGAGAAAATCATGTATGCATATACGGTGGAAGGACCGAAAGCCGCTAAAATGGAATCCGCTCATCATGAACTTTTGCGAATATTTCGGATTAAGCGGCCAATTGCATCCCTCCAGGTTGGCGCCGGTATTCGGTCCGGTTTCCCGCGGTTGAACTGTCCCGTAAGCATCGACCTCCCGAAAGGATAAGCAAGTGAAAAAGGAGCAGTTGTCTCTCGGCAGCTGCTCCTTTTTCATGGATGATTTCAGGGGCGGCCCGGCATGGTACAATACTAGGCAAATACACCTCATGCGAAGGAGAGCGCCCGAATGTTCAAAATATTTATCGTCGAAGATGACAAGGGACTTGTCGGCTTGCTGAAGGAGCATTTGCACAAATTCGGCTACGATACGAAATGCGCGGCCGATTTTGGGGCGGTGATCGCCGAATTCGAACGGTTCCAGCCTCATCTCGTGCTGCTTGACGTCAATTTGCCGATGTTCGACGGATTTTATTGGTGCCGGCAAATCCGGAACGGCTCGACTTGCCCGATTATTTTCATCTCCGCCCGCGACAGCAAAATGGATCAGGTGATGGCGCTGGAGAACGGGGCCGACGATTATTTGACCAAACCGTTCGATTTCGAAATCGCCCTGGCCAAAATCAACAGCCAGCTCCGCCGGGCCTACGGGTCTTACGCGGCATCGCAGCAGCGGCGGACGGTGGGCGTCTCGGGGCTAACCCTCGATATGGAACGGCTGGCGCTCTCCTTTAACGGGGACAAAACCGATTTGAGCCCGACCGAAGCCAAAATTTTGGACGAACTGATCGCAAGGTCCGGGCAAGTCGTCAGCCGGGACCGGCTGCTCGACAAAATTTGGGACGACCAATGGTTCGTCGACGACAACACGCTGAACGTTTATGTGACCCGCGTCCGCAAAAAGCTGGCGGCGGTCGGCATTCATGACGCCCTCCAAACGATCCGCGGGCAGGGATACCGTCTCCTGCCGAATTGGGGGGATGAAACATGAGGCTGTTCATCCGGGACCAGGCCCCTCTAGTCGCCGTCTATCTGCTGCAATTATTCCTCGTCACCCTCGTGTACTGGCTCGACGGCAGCCGCGATGTAGGCATCAGTCTATACGCCGGTCTGCTCAGCGTATGTTTGTTGTCCGTTTACCTCGTGATCCGCTATATAAGAAACCGTACTTTTTACGTCCGGCTGGCCGAGGAGGTTTCTTCGACCGAGGAGCTGCTGAAAGACAAACATCAGACGCCGCTCGCCCAAAGCCTGCAGCGTTTGTTCAAACGCCAGTACCGGCGCTATCAGACCGATTTGCAGCATTACAAACATAAAATCGAATCCCATTTGGAATTCATTCATCAGTGGGTCCATCAGATGAAAACGCCGTTGTCCGTCATCCATTTGATGATCCGGAACAGGGACGAGGCCGAATTCGCCGCCATCGGCGACGAGCTGGACCGGATCCGCAAGGGACTCGACATCGTGCTGTACACCGCGCGCCTGGACACGTTCGAACGGGATTTCCATGTCGAGACGCTTGATTTGCGCCGGGTCGTGCGCGAGGTGACCTCGTCCCAGAAAAGGCTGTTTATCCGCAGCCATGTGTTTCCGCTGATCCGGATGGACGAGCCCCTGCTCATTGCTTCGGATGAGAAATGGCTTGCCTTCGTGCTGACGCAGCTGATCACCAACGCGGTCCGTTATACGCGGGGCGAAAATCGCAAGATCGTGTTTTACGGCTATCGCCGCGGCGAACAAGCGGTGCTCGAGGTGCAGGACGAAGGGGTCGGCATTCCCCAAGGGGATTTGCCCCGCGTATTCGAGCCGTATTTCACCGGGGAGAACGGCAGAGAGTTCCAGGAATCGACGGGCATGGGGCTTTATTTGGCGAAGCAGATTTGCGGGAAACTGGGGCATGACATTCAAGTGAAATCCGAGGCGGGGAAGGGGACGACGGTCCGGTTGATTTTTTGAAACCTTGAGCCGCGCAGTGAAGCTTACAAAAGTGTAAGCTTGTGTAAGCTTACGGCATGGCAGCGGGAGAGGCATCTTCCCTATAATAAAACCATGAGATCGATCTTATGAAGCAAGGAGCCGGCAGCGTTGACGATTTTGGACGTGAAATACTTATCGAAAATTTACGAAGGGCAGGTGCCGCGGCAGGCGCTGGACAACGTTCGGTTCTCCCTTCGCGAGGAAGAATTCGTCGGGATCATGGGGCCGTCGGGAAGCGGGAAAACGACGCTCTTAAACGTCATTGCGACCATCGACGAACCGACCTCCGGCGAAATACAAATCAACGGCATCAATCCGCACCAGCTCGGCCGGACGGAAACGGCGCTATTCCGCCGCCGCGAGCTCGGATTCGTATTTCAGCATTTTAACCTTCTTGACGCCATGACCGTGGCCGAAAACATCGTGCTGCCGTTGTCGCTTGACGGCGTGCCGGTGGGGGAGATGGAGCAAAAATTAAATGATATCGCCTTAAAATTAGGCATTTCGGACATCTTGGACCGGCGGATTTACGAATTATCGGGCGGACAGATGCAGCGGACCGCCATTGCGCGGGCCATCATCCATAAGCCGTCGCTGATCCTTGCCGACGAGCCGACGGGCAACCTCGACTCCAAAGCATCGGACGACGTGATGAGGACGCTGCGGACTTTGAACGAGGAAGGGGCGACCATCTTGATGGTGACGCATGACCCGGTGGCGGCAAGCTTCTGCAAGCGCGTCATTTTCATCAAAGACGGCCGGTTTTACAACGAGATTTACCGGGGGGACAACCGCCAGGGATTTTTTCAGCGGATCATCGACATGCTGTCGCTCTTAGGAGGGGATCGCCGTGTCCTTTCTACAATTCGCTTATAGGAACGTCTCCCGCAACAAGCGCACGTATGCGGCTTATTTTCTGAGCAGCGCTTTTTCCGTCATGATCTTTTTCGTCTGCACGCTGTTTATTTTCA
Organism: Paenibacillus sp. FSL M7-1455; assembly: GCF_038004655.1. Taxonomy (NCBI): domain Bacteria; kingdom Bacillati; phylum Bacillota; class Bacilli; order Caryophanales; family Paenibacillaceae; genus Paenibacillus; species Paenibacillus sp. FSL M7-1455. The sequence goes on from NZ_JBBORO010000001.1 coordinate 577,192, forward strand.
ATCCGGGGATCCGCGAGTCCATCATGTATCCGATCGTCATGCAGACGATGATTACGGCGGTATGCGTCATGTATCTTTTTTTGTTCTTTTTTGTTCTGTATTCCGTAGGTTCGTTTTTGGCCTCGCGCAAGCATGAAATCGGAATTTGGCTGATGCACGGCATGACGAAAAGGCAGCTGCACCGGATGATTTTTCTGGAAAACATGCTGATCGGCACCGGGGCCGTCGTCGCGGGCATCGCTTCGGGGCTCGTCACCGGGAAGCTGTTCCTGATGATCGGCTCCCTGGTGTTCGGCGTTCCCTCGATTCCGTTCCGTTTGACGTGGGAGGCGCTTGCGCTTACGACCGGCGCTTTTGCGGTGCTTTTTCTGATCATTTCGATGTGCACGTCGGGTTTGTTGCGGAATCTTTCCTTAATCGAGCTTTTTCAAGCCGGGCGCCGCACCAAACTTGCTCCTAAAGGGTCCGCCTGGCTATCGGCGGCAGCCGTCGTGCTCATCGTCGCAGCCTACGGGTTTGCGGCGACGACGAGCGTTTCCGATCTGTACGTCCGCATGCTGCCCGTCACCGCCATGACCGTCGCGGGCACGTATCTGCTGTATAACCACGCAGGGGTATGGCTTGTCGAGCGGCTTCAGAAAAAGCGGGGGTTGTTTTGGGAAAAAACGAACATCGTCACGTTGTCCAATCTGTCCTACCGGTTAAAGGACCATGCCCGGATGCTGTTTATGGTGACGATCGTTTCGACCGTCTCGTTCTGCGCCGTCGGGGTATCCGCATCCATTAATACGCTGTCGGAACAGTTCCATAACGATTATCCGGCTGCGGTCAGTTATTTGGCGAAGGACGGCAATCCGGCGGAAGGGGAACATCTGCAATCCATACAAAGGGAGCTGCTGGCAAAAGGACTGCACCCGCGCATGCTCCAATTTCCGGTCAAAAATATTCTGGTCGCTTCGGAAGGCTCGGGTTCCGATCCCGAGGTGCTGTCCGTCATTTCGTTATCCAGTTACGAACGGGCGATCCGGATGGCAGGCCTTTCGCACGGCGAACAGCCCTTAACCGGTTCCGATGCGCTCGCACTCGTCAGCTCCGAACGGGATCGGGCCTTCATGAATGCGAGACCGCTGGCGGTCCATGCCGTAACGGGCGGGCGGCTGCATCTCAAGGAAATCGGCTATACCCGGCATGTCGCCGTGCCCGAGCATTTGCTCCGGACGGATCTGCGGCAGATGGACGGTTATACCAGCGGCCTCGTGGTCAGCGACGAATTGTTCGGCCGCTTGGAGTCCCGGGCGGGAACCGACCGTTATACCGCGTTTTACGTGGACGACTTCCGGAAAACGCTCGGAGTGGCGAACACCCTGGCCGATTCGGGCGAAGTGAGGTTTAGCGAAAATCGCGGCTTTACGATCGCCGTCAGCGGCACGCTGTACGTGCTGCAGATGGGGGCGTACCGCGCGATGCTTTTTGCCGCCTTGCTGATCGGCACGGTATTTTTCATCGCCGCGGGTTCCTTTCTGTATTTCCGCCTTTACGCGGATCTGGATTACGACCGGCGGCAATACGCCGCCATGGCCAAGCTGGGGCTGACGGACAAGGAGCTCAGCCGCATCGTGACGCGGCAGCTGGCGCTTTTGTTTTTCGTCCCGATCGTCCTTGCGGTCATTCACAGCAGCTTTGCCTTTATCGCGCTTCAAAGCCTCTTTTATTTATCGATCGCTTTGGAGATGGGGTTCGTCCTGCTTTGCTTTTTTGCGGCCCAGGTGATGTATTTTTTCTTCATTCGCTTCCACTACTTGCGGAACGTCAGGAAAAAGCTGCTGTAACGGGGCTTGGAGAACTCAAACGGGGCGACCGCGTTTTAACGAAAATCATATCGGCCTTCTGATCATAAGAACGGAGGTTCTGCATGCAAAACTGGATCACGGATATCATGGAACAATTCGGATACGCCGGCATTGCGCTGGTCATTGCGCTCGAAAATTTGTTTCCGCCGATTCCGTCGGAGGTGATTCTAACCTTCGGGGGATTCATGACGACCAAAACCCATTTGACGGTGCCCGGGGTGATCCTCGCTTCGACGATCGGATCGGTGGCTGGGGCGGTCGTGCTTTATTTGATCGGCTTGCTGCTTGAGGTCCGGCGGCTGGAGCGGATCGTCGAGCGGTGGGGGCATGTTCTGCGCGTCAAAAAAGAAGACATCCACCGGGCGGACCGGTGGTTTGCCAAATACGGATATTGGACCGTCTTTTTCTGCCGGATGATTCCGCTCGTGCGGAGCCTCATTTCGATTCCGGCCGGCATGGCACGGATGAGATTCGGTTTGTTCCTGCTGTTTACGACGATCGGGACGTTGATATGGAACACGGTCCTCGTGTACCTGGGTGCGGCTCTGGGCGAATCATGGGAAAGTATCGTGCACTATATGGACATGTACTCCCATTTCACCTATGCTGTAATCGGGCTGGTTGCACTAGCGGTCCTATATCTTTATCTGCGCCGGGCGAGAAAAATGAAAGCCCAGCAATAACTTGAAGGAGTTGTGGAGAGTTTTGGAGTGGATGGAGTACATTAAAGCGGTGATCCTCGGGATCGTCGAAGGCTTGACGGAATTTGCGCCGGTATCTTCCACCGGGCACATGATTATCGTGGACGACATGTGGCTGAAGACGCAGCAGTTTTTATCCCAGCCGGCGGCGAACACCTTTAAGGTCGTCATTCAGCTCGGATCGATTTTGGCCGTCGTGGTGCTGTTCTGGAGCCGGTTCATGGATCTGCTGGGTCTCCGGAGAAGAAAACCGGCAGAGGGAAGCGGGGAGCAGGCGCAAGGCCGCCTCAAACTGACCCAGGTCATTGTCGGGCTGATCCCGGCGGGCATTTTGGGCGTGCTGTTTGAAGATTACATCGACGAGCATTTGTTTTCGACGCGGACCGTGCTGATCGGACTGGTCGTCGGGGCGCTTCTGATGATCGCAGCCGACCTGTGGCGCCCGAAGCGCCCGAAGGCCGAAACGGTGGACCAGATTACTTACGGCCAGGCCTTTTCGGTCGGTTTGATCCAGTGCCTGTCCTTATGGCCGGGATTTTCCCGATCCGGATCGACGATTTCCGGCGGGGTGCTGCTGGGGATGAGCCACCGGGCGGCGGCCGACTTCACGTTCATTATGGCCGTGCCGATCATGGCCGGCGCAAGCGGAATATCGCTGCTCAAAAACTGGGAATATTTCACGGCCGACATGCTGCCGTTTTTTGCCGCCGGGTTCATCAGCTCCTTTATCGTCGCGCTTATCGCCATCCGGTTTTTCCTGAAGCTCATCAACCGGATCAAACTCGTGCCGTTTGCGGTATACCGGATCGTGCTTGCCGGAATCATCTTTCTTATGTTATAAACCGTTACGTTATGAAGCCAAGCTCCCGAGTCCTTTGACGAGGGGGCTTTTTTTCTAAGTCCTTCCAAAGCGGGCGGGGCTTCGTGTACAATAAGGTCGGCAGAGGAGGCCTGCGGATGAAAATCAAAGTACTGATAGCAGACGATAATTCCTTTATTCGGGAAGGCATGAAAATCATTTTAAATACGTTTGGGGATTTTGACGTCGTCGCTACCGTCGCGGACGGGCGGGAGGCCGTGGAATATTGCCGGAACCATGAGGTGGACGTGGCTTTGCTGGATGTGCGGATGCCGAACATGAACGGGGTGGAAGCCACCAAAATGCTGACCGGGGAAACGTCGGCCAAACCGCTGATCCTGACGACCTTCGACGACGATGAATACATAGTGGATGCGATCCGTTTCGGGGCGAAAGGATATTTGCTGAAAAACAATGATCCGGAACGGATCCGCGACGCGATCAAAAGCGTGTACAACGGGCACAGCGTCCTGCAGGACGTGGTGCTGGATAAGCTGAAGTCCCAGGTCGGGGGAGGGCAGGAGGCGAAAGCCGGAAGCCTGCCAGAAGCTGACAGGAAGCAGGCGGAGGGAACTCCGAAAGAGGCGGGAGACGGACGGGATGCCTGTCCTTTCGACCGCAGCTTGTTTACCGAACGGGAGCTTGAAGTGATGTCGCTGATCGCCCAAGGGTTGTCCAACAAGGAAATTTCCAAGGAGCTCTTTATATCGGAAGGGACGACGGCCAATTACATTACGTCCATTTTGAACAAAACGGCGCTGTCGCACCGCACGCAAATCGCGATCTATTACCTGACGGGCAAAACCCGTTAAAGCGAAAGGACAACATAAGCATGGAACTATGGACGGTCGGCAATAAAACGATCATGCTGCTGTTTGTCGTGACCGCAACCTACTTTACGGCGGCCGCAAGGGACGTATGGCTGGTGTTCCTGTTTCTGGCTTACTTGGCGCTGAACCTGATTTTGCATATCGTCAAGCAAGCCCGCACCAAAAAGGCGATTCTTTTGGCGATCATCCTGTTTTTGATCGGCTGCGCGGTCTACCACCCGTATTTTGCGCTGCTGCTTCCGCTTAGCTTCAATGAGTTCGCTTCCTTTTATCCCCGGTCCAACGGATTTTTGCTGCTTGCGATTTTGGCTCCGCTCATGGTTCTCCGCGATACGATGATGATTTTGTATGTGTTCGCGGCCGCGCTTAGCTTTTTCAACTATGGCATGGTGCGCCATTACATGGGGAGAGTCGGCAAGCAGGAGGACGAGCTGGAAAACATGCGCGGGAATCTGCAAAAAATGGCCAAAAGCCTGAACGAAAACCAGGATTTCGCCCGGGCTTCCGAATATATGGTCAAACTCGAGGAGAGGAACCGGCTCACCCAGGAAATCCATGACGGCATCGGCCACGCGATGACAGGCGCATTGATTCAGATGGAGGCGGCCAAACGGCTGCTGAACAGCGATCCGGCCACCGCGGAAACGCTGCTGCAAAACGCCATCGGCATTTCGAAGGAAGCGATCGAAGAAATCCGGGTTACGCTCAAAAACAACAAACCCCCGGTGGAGCAGCTTGGACTCAGCCGCCTGAAGACGGCCGTCGAAGCCTTCAGCGGAAGGACCGGCCTCATGACCTCGGTCGTTCATGAAGGCAACATGGAGGTCATCACGCCGCTGCAGTGGAAAATCATTTACGAAAACGTGACGGAAGCGTTGACCAACTGCGCAAAATATTCCGGCGCCACGGCCGTTCACGTGGAAATCCGGGTGCTGAACCGGCTGATCAAAGCGGTCGTCGCCGACAACGGCAAAGGCGCGGCCAAAATCGTCAAAGGCCTGGGCCTGATCGGGATGGAGGAGCGCACCGCGTCCGTCGGCGGGACGGTCGTAGCCGACGGCACGAACGGTTTCAACATAACCACCCTGATCCCGTATGCCGGCAGGTGAGAATTCTCATCTGCCCGCCGCGGCGGGGGCCCGCCATCATACATCATATATGAGATTTCTCATGTACAAAGGATGAACTTATGCACTGACGTAAGGGCGTCCTTTTTTATTACTATAAGGACATGAAGAGAACAACGAAACGGAGTGAAGCCTAATGAACATTTTGGATATTCGGGGCCTGACGAAAAAATTCGGCGATTTCGTCGCGGTCGACAACATGTCGCTGACGATCCGGGAAGGCGAAATTTTCGGGTTTCTCGGGGCCAACGGCGCCGGCAAAAGCACGACGATCAACATGATTTCGTCGCTGCTGCGGCCAACGAGCGGGGAAATAAGGATTTTGGAGAAGGACATCGCGAAGCAAAGCCGCTTCGCCAAGACGAACCTGGGCATCGTGCCGCAGGATCTGGCGATTTACGAAGACATGACCGCCTACGAAAATGTCAGCTTTTTTGCAGGACTATACGGGCTGCGGGGCGACAAGCTCAAAGAACGCGCGGAAGAAGCGCTGGAGTTCGTCGGGCTCAGCGACAAGGCGAAAAGCTTTCCGAAAAACTTTTCGGGCGGGATGAAGCGCCGCCTGAATATCGCCTGCGCGATCGCGCATAAACCGAAGCTTATCATTATGGACGAACCGACGGTAGGGATCGATCCCCAGTCGCGCAACTATATTTTGACCTCGGTGCGCAAGCTGAACGAATCGGGCTGCACGATCATTTACACAAGCCACTATATGGAAGAGGTCGAGGAAATCTGCTCGCGCATCGCGATCGTGGATCACGGCAAAATCATTGCCGAAGGCACGAAAGAACAGCTCAAGTCGACCATAACCGACGTGAAGGATATCCGGATCGAGCTGAAATCCGTGCAAGGAACGGAAGGGGAACTTTTGAAGCCGGTTCCGGGCGTACGGACCGTGCTGCAGGAGGAAAACGTGATCCGCGTGCACAGCGATGCGGCGGTCGATAATTTGAACCGGATATTGAAGCAGCTGATGGACGCCGGCAAGGAAATCCGCTCGGTCGAGGAACAGGAGCCGAATCTGGAGACGGTATTCCTGACGCTGACGGGTCGCAATTTACGGGATTAATATTCACGAAGGAGGTTATTGACGGGGTGAACATTTTATCGATTGCAATCAAAGAGATGAAACACGATTTCCGGGATCGGCGCACGCTCCTGTTCATGCTCGGCTTTCCGATCGTGCTGATGCTGATTCTCGGCTTGGCGTTGACCAACGCGTTCAGCTCGGAAATTTCGGTCGGGGACGTGAAGGTGGCCGTAAAAGACGCGACCGGGGGCGGCTCCCTTTCCGAAGCCTTTGCGGGGTTCGCGAAAGAGGTCGGCAAAACGGGCGTTACATTCGAACCTTTAAAACCGGGCGCAAACGGAAGAGAAGAGGTCGAAAACAACCATGTTTCGGGTTACGTGGAGCTGACGAACCAAGGCATCTCCTTGTACGGCAGCAGCCGGGACGCGATCGAAAGCAACATCGTGCAGGGCATGCTGGCTTCTTTTACGGATAAATACAACGCGGCGGCGGCGGCCCGCATCGAACCGGCCAAGACGGAGATGGTGCTTGCAACCGGCGGAAGCGACTATATCCGGGAATTGTCGGTCGACGCCAACCGGACGCCCGGTTCCGTCGATTATTACGCGCTGGCGATGACCGTCATGGTCGGCATGTGGGCGGCGATGGGCGCGGGAGCGCTCATTCAGGGCGAGGTTTTGCGGGGAACGGCCGTAAGGCTTGTCATTGCCCCGATCCGAAAAAGCGAGATATTCGTGGGCAAGATGTTGGGCGGGATCATCTCGAACTTATTATGCGTTATGGTGATCATCCTGTTCAGCAAATACGTGTTTAAAGCCTACTGGGGCCATCATATGGGAGTCGTTATCGCCGTTTTAGTGTCGGAGGTCGTTATGGCGATGAGCCTGGGCCTGGCCGGCAGCTATTTGTTGAAAGGAACGGCTTCGCGGGGCGTCATCAGTCTGGTCGTTCAGCTGATGTCCTTTTTCGGGGGCGCGTATTTCCCGATTCTCGACGACGAAGGCGGCGGCCTCATGGGCTTCCTCGTCAACTTGTCGCCGATCCGCTGGGCCAACCACGGGTTAACGCAGGTGATTTACGCCGATAACGTCTCGGCGGCCTGGCCGGTTCTGATGTTGAACATCGGTTTTGCCGCGTTGTTTTTGGGCGTATCGATATTGGCAATGAGACGCAGGGAGGGACTGTAACATGTGGAGAGATATATGGTTTCTGGCGACCCGAACGCTGCTCATGACGTTTCGCAAACGCAGCACGCTCATCCTGTACTTCGGTTTGCCGATCGCCGGCATCGTGGCTACCTTTTTGCTGTACGGTTCGGTCGGAACAACGGAGCTAAGGGTAGGCGTCGTCAACGAGGACAGCGGTCAACGGATCGCGGAGGACACGGTCGGATTCGTTAAAAACCTGGATCATGTCAGCATCGTTCATGTCAGCCGGAACGAATTAAAAGAGCAGCTGGCCGCAAACAAACTCGACAGCGGCTTGATCATCGATTCCGGCTTTTCGGAAAGCGTGCTGAGCGGCAGTCCCGATCATATCGCGATCGAATCGGTCAAAGGCGCCCAGGTCACGGGATATATGAAATCGATGCTGCGCGGGTATATCGACAACGTCGCGGCGATGGGCAAAATCGCTGGCGGGGACGGAACAACATTTCAGCAGATCTATGATCAGTACCGTTCTTCGGCATTCAAGCTCACGTCCGAATCCGTAAACGATACGTCCCTGGCCAAACAGATGTCGTACCAATCGATCGGGTTCCTGCTGTTGTTCATGTTGAATTCGGCCGCCAGCCTGGCGGAGCTGATGCTAAAACACCGGGAGAACCGGACCTATTACCGGATTTTGTCCTCCCCGATCAACGCGAAGACGTACGTGCTCGCCAACATTGCGGTGAATGCGGTCGTCATGCTTGCACAGATCGTGATCGCCCTCTTTTTCATGAAGGTCGTGTTTCATATGGATCCCGGCATTTCCGTCTTCGAAATGTTCGCCCTTCTGGCCATTTTCGCGGTGGTATCGATCAGCCTGTCGCTTGTGATCATCGCCTTCTCGAAAAGCTCGGGCATGGCCGGCGCGCTGCAAAACCTCATTATCGTGCCGACATGCCTGCTGTCCGGTTGCTTCTTTCCGCTCAGCATCATGCCGGAAACGCTTCGCCGGGTGTCCGACTTTTTGCCGCAAAGCTGGGTTCTGCAGTCCATCGAAAAACTTCAGGAAGGGGCAACGTTTGGTTCCATTGGGTTCCATCTGTCGATTTTGCTTGCCTTTGCGGTGGTGTTTTTCCTGATTGCGACCTATAAGTTCGGACGGAACAACGATACGAGAAATTTCGTTTAGAGGCCGGTTCATTCCGAAAGCAGTTGAATATATGTTATTCCAAATGGTGAAGGGGATGTCCCGCGTTGGCGGGCATCCCCTTTGCTGCTTGCAGTATGCTTATTTTTGTGTCCGCTGCAAAGCCCGAAGCATCGCGCAGCCGTAAGCCGGGAGCTTCATGCTGAGCACGCCGCCGTGGGCGGATACCGTTTCACCCGTGCGGATATCCTCCCAGCATTCCTCCGGCACCGGCACGTTGATGGTTTTCGCTTTGGCCGAATTATTCATGAAAATCACGATGCTGTCGTTTTCGTCCTCCCGGGTATAAACCAGGTTCGTGCTTCCCGCTTTCGCCGACAGGAACCGGAGCGAGCCGGTGCGCAGCGCACTGTACTTTTTGCGCAGGCCGATCAGCTCCCGGTAGAAGGAGAACAGATCCCGGTCCTGCTTGGTTTCATCCCACTCCATGCATTTGCGGCAGCCCGGATCATGTCCTCCGGTCAAGCCGACCTCATCCCCGTAATAAATGCAAGGGGCCCCGGTATAAGTGAATTGAAATTGGACGGCGAGTTTCATTTGCTCCTTGTTGCCGTTGCATTTGGTCAGCAGCCGGGCTGTATCATGGCTGTCCAGCAAATTGAAGGCAACCTCGTTCACCTGGCGCGGGTAGCGCACATACTGGCTGGCAAGGGCGTTCGCGAAACTTCGGGCGTCCCGGGTCCGGTCGACGAAGAAGTCCAGCACCGCATTCGTGAACGGATAATTCATGACGGCGTCGAACTGGTCGCCCATCAGCCAAGGGGAGGACTCATGCCAAATTTCGCCGAGAATGTAGGCGTCGGGTTTGATGCTTTTGACGACCTTGCGGAATTCGCGCCAAAACTCGTGATCGACCTCGTTTGCGACGTCCAGGCGCCAGCCGTCGATGTCGGCCTCTTGGATCCAATAGGCGGCGGCCTTCAGCAAATATTCCTTTACCTCGGGATTGGCGGTGTTCAGCTTCGGCATTAGCGGCTCGAAGGCAAACGTATCGTATGTCGGAATGCCGTCTTCGACGGCGATCGGGTATTTGCGGATGTAGAACCAGTCTTTGTAGCGCGATTTTTCCCCGTTTTTTTGCAGGTCCACGAAAGGCGCAAACGTCCGTCCGGAATGGTTGAACACCGCGTCGAGGACGACCCGGATGCCGCGCTCGTGACAGATGGCGACGAGCTTTTTCAGCGTTTCGAGATCCCCGAACTGCGGGTCGATCTGCATGTAGTCCTCGGTGTCGTATTTATGGTTGGTCGTCGCTTTGAAAATCGGCGTAAAATAGATGGCGTTGATGCCGAGTTCGGACAAATGGTCGATATGGTCGATGACGCCTTGAAGATCCCCGCCGAAAAAGTTGTCCGGCTTAGGCGTTCCGCCCCAAGGAAGCGTGCCTTCCGGATCGTTGGACGGATCGCCGTTCGCGAACCGCTCGGGGAAAATTTGATAAAATACCGCGTCCTTCACCCAGTCCGGCGTTTCGAACACGTCGGCCGGATTGATGAACGGATATTCGAACAGGCGGTCCGGATTTTCGGGCTCCTGCTTGACGAAGTCGTATTCGGTCATCCAATATTTCTCCGCGCCTTTTTCGAGCAAAAATCCGTATTTCAAACGGCGATATTCGGGAACGATTTCGCATTCCCAATAATCGAACAGCTCGTCGGACGCCAGTTTGTTCATCGGAACGTAGGTCTTGGACCGGTCCCAGATGTATTTGTCCCCGGCCATCGCGGATACGGCGGTAACGTCGCTTCGTTTGGTACGAATGCGCAGATGGATCGTGCGCCCGTCGTAGGCGTAACACCAGTTCAGTTTGGGACGGTGATAGACAGCTTCAAGCAGCATGGAAATTCCTCCTTAAGGCTCAAATATGATTTTTGGAGATAAAGGCGATAGAGGCGAAGGGGACGGAATCGATCCCGCCACATCAAAAAAGGTACAACCTGGACGGATGGCGTTGTCCGAGGTTGTACCTTGATTTCAGGGTAGCATAGCCTTTAAATTGATAATGAATGATACGTAAAATATACCATGGTTTCATGGACGACACAACCGGGTTTCTGCAGGGGCCGGGTGAAGGAAGGATGGGCAATCATCATGGGCATTCAATTGTTATATATCGAAGACGACGCGGAAATCGGAACATGGGTAAACGATGATTTGAAGGGGAGGGGGTATGAGGTGACCTGGCTGCAAAACGGGGAGCGGGCCGTCGATCATGCCGCAGGCTGCCGTCTCGTCATTCTTGACGTGATGCTGCCGGGGCTTGACGGCTTTACGGTCGGACAGCGGCTGAAGAAAGCCTACCCGGATCTGCCGATCCTCATGCTGTCGGCCAGAACCTCCATCGACGACAAGCTCGAAGGGCTGCAGTTCGCCGACGATTATGTGACCAAGCCGTTCCACCCGGATGAGCTCGCCGCCCGGATCGAGGTGCTGCTGCGCCGCTCCGGCTCGTATTCGTCGGAGGCGCTTGCGCTGGGGCATCTCCTCGTGTACGAACGTGAAAACCGGATCATGAACAAGGATACGGGCGAGGAGATCGTGTTGACGGGCAAGCAGTTCCAAATTTTCATGTATCTGCTCCGCCATCTCGGGCAAATTTTGACCAAAGAGCAAATTTACGAGGGGGTTTGGGGAGATCCGTACCTGGACGGGGACAAAACGCTGATGGTGCACATCCGGTATTTGCGGGAAAAGCTGGAGCGCGATCCGGCGAACCCGGAGATCATTGAAACGATCCGCGGCGTCGGCTACAGGGTGAAGGCATGAGGAAAACAAAGCTTCCGAAGCCCCGGTTTCGCGGGTCTTTGCTTTCCAGGTACCTGCTCCTCATCCTGATTGCTCTGCTGTTCATTCCGGTCTTGTTCCCTGCGTCGCTGATCGGTTACCAGGTCGTGCAGAACATGGTAATCGGGAACGCGTTGCCGGATGCGGGGATACAGCCGGAGGAGCGATACCAGACGATCCACCTCGAAAAGATGTGGCATAACGAAGCCAAACGGCTGAAGGGAAGCACCCCGGAGGAAATCGACCGCAGACTGCGGGAGCTTAGCGAGGAATATGCGAAGGTGGACATGTTCTGGGTGGACGCGGATTCGCATGTGCGGCAGCCCGCCGGCGGCCGATTGCATTTGCCCGAAACTTGGGATGCGGCCGACGCGATTTCCTACATGAAACGTTACCGGGGAGCGACGCAGCAGTTTTCCGTGATCGCATTTATCGGGGACGACGAAAAGCTGAACCGGGGATTTATGGTCATGCAGGTATCCAAAGCGGCAATAGGGCCGAGGGATGGCGGCCTGTCCGCCCGCGAATCGATGGTATTTTTCGGCATCATCCTGCTGATGTTCGTGCTTTTTATCATCGTTTCCTGGATGTTTTTCATGAACATGCGCCGCAGGCTGCTCCGCCTTCAATCCGCCATGACGGTCCAGGACGGAAGCGGTTTGCCTGACCCGATCGCGGTTCGGAAAAGCGATGAGATCGGGCAGCTGGAGGCGGCGTTTAACGGGATGGTGGACCGGCTCGACAGGAGCCTGAAACGGGAGCGCGAGGAGGAAGAGCTGCGCAAACGGCTGATCGCGAACCTGTCGCATGATTTAAGGACGCCGCTGACGGTCGTCCGCAGCCACGTGTATTCCCTGCAAAAGGAGCAGCTCTCCGAGCGCGGCCAGGAGCTGTTGAAATTGACGGAAACCAAGCTGGGCGATCTTGCCGGCCTCATCGACAACCTGCTGTCCTACAATTTGCTGACGAGCGGAAAATACACGCTTCACCCGGAACGCATCGACGTGCTCCGCATCGTCCGGGAGAGCGCAGCGGCCTGGTATCCGCTGTGGGAAAAAGAAGGCTTCGAGGCGGATATCGACCTGCCGGAGGGTCCCGTTTATTGGATGCTCGACGCCCAGTGGTTCCGGAGAATTCTGGATAACTTGTTCCAGAACGTCGTCAGGCATGCCCGGAGCGGGCAGTATATCGGCATCCGGACGGCGACGGATGCCGCCGGCGGCCTGGCGATCGTCATTGCGGATAAAGGCAAGGGGATGCAGGCCTCCTCGGGAGACAAGGGGGCGGGCATTGGCCTGGCGATCGTCGGCTTCCTGACGAGGGAAATGGGGCTTGGCATGGAGATTCGCAGCGACGAAGGCGGCACATCCATTTTGATTTCCCCGGCTTCCGGCAACGGGCAGGGGTTGAAGCTGAAATAAGAGGGTAAATGATGGCGGCCTCAAGTTTAAAGAAATTTTAAACTTGAGGCCGCCCGTCTTTTAACCTGCGGGAGCTAATATAGTTCCCGAGGTGATTCATAGTGAGAGAACTCGTGATCGAGACGAAAGATTTGAATAAGAAATATCGCGGGCGTTATGCCGTCAGAAATTTGAACCTGGAAATCGGAAGAGGGGAAATTTACGGATTCCTGGGCCCGAACGGCGCGGGCAAAACGACGACGATCCGGATGCTGCTCGGACTCATCCGCCCGACGATGGGCTCCATCCACATTTTCGGCAAGGATTTAAGAAAGGAAAAGCTGAACATCCTCCGCAAGGTCGGCTCGCTGGTGGAATATCCGTCCAACTACGGGCATCTGACGGCGGTGCAAAACCTGGAGGCGGTGCGCCGCATATTGGATGTGCCGAAATCGCGGATCGACGAGGTGCTGAGCATCGTATCGTTGACCAAGGACGCCAAACGCCCGGTGAAGGGGTATTCGCTCGGGATGAAACAGCGGCTGGGCATCGCGACGGCCCTTCTCGGCAATCCCGAGCTGCTGATTCTGGACGAACCGACCAACGGGCTGGATCCCGAAGGCATCCATGAAATCCGCGAGCTGATCCGCAGCATGCCGCAGCAGCACGGCATCACGGTTCTGGTCTCCAGCCACCTGTTGTCCGAAGTGGAGCAGATGGCCGGCACCGTAGGCATCATTCGCGAAGGAGAGCTGGTGTTCCAAGATACGATCAGCAATTTGCAGCAGCAGGCATCGGGAGGATTCCGGCTGGTCGTTTCCGAACCGGCCGAAGCGCTTCAGCTGATCCGGGGACAAGGTTATGCCGGGCGTCTGGAGGACGGAGGCCTCCGGCTGGATCAGTTAAGCGATCCGGAAGTGGCGCTGCTCGTCAAGCGGCTGGTGGACCATAACCATGCCATATACCGCGTGGAAGAGAAGCGGCGCACGCTCGAGGATATTTTCATGCAGGTGATCGAGCAAGGGGGGCTTTCCTGATGATCGGCAAAGCGTTGTCGTCCGATTTTCTGAAAATTCGCAGAAAAGGCATCTGGTTTCTCGTTTTCCTCGGCTCCGTCGGGCTGTTAGCCATGCAGGCTTTGAATTTTGGCCTACGCTACGATTACTTGATCGACCGATATAAAGCGGATTTGTGGAAGGGGCTGATCGGGGAGATTTTCTCCTTCGTTCCGATCGCCCTTTACTTGGGGGCCACGCTGATCTCCTCGCAGATCGCTAACGTGGAGCATCAGAACAATTCGTGGAAGCAGCTGCTCGCTTTGCCGATTTCCAGAGCCTCCGTGTTTACCGCCAAGGTTTTGCTCGGCTTTATCGCGATGGGAGTCGCCTGCCTTATTTTATCCGCCGGCACCGTCGTGTTAGGCATTCTGCTGAAATTCGGGACCGACGATATCCCGTATTTGACGATCCTGAAGCTCAGCTTCCTGCCTTACCTGGGGGCGCTGCCGATGCTGGCGCTGCAGCTGTGGTTATCCTTAACGCTCAAAAACCAGGCGCTGCCCATCACGCTTGGCATCACGGCGGCCATCGCTTCGATGTTTGCCGCAAACTATCCGGAATTCATACCGCTTTCCTGGCCGTTTCTGTCTTTTATCAGCGAAGCCAAACCGGCGCTTCCCGTAGGTGCGGGCATTATCCTTGCCTTTGTCGTCTACATGGTCGGCATGGGCCACTTTCGCGGAAAGGACGTGAACTGACATGGGAGGTTATTTTAAAATTTTGGCGTCGGAGCGGCTGAAAATGTCGCGGTCGTTTATCGTGCTGTTGTTGCTGCTGAGTCCGGCGATCTCCGTTCTGGTCGGGCTGATGTCCAACATCGAAGGGGCGGACCGTCCTTGGCTGGTTCTGCTCGGGGTGATGGGCATGATCCATGCCCTGCTGTTTCTGCCGATTTTGTCCGGGATCTTCGCCGCTTTCATTTGCCGGTACGAGCACCATGGCGGCGGCTGGAAGCAGCTGCTGGTGCTGCCGGTCACGCGGACGGGCGTATATTTCGCCAAATATACCGTCGTCATGGTGATGCTGGCCTTCATCCAGCTGCTGTTTTTGGGAGCCATGCTTCTTGTCGGTGCGATCAAAGGCATCGATGCCCCTGTGGATTGGGAAATCATCGGGCGCTGTCTGGCAGGCGGCTGGGTCGCCTGCCTGCCGCTGGCGGCGCTGCAGCTCGCCGTTTCGCTGATGTGGAGCAGCTTTGCGGCCCCGCTGGCGCTGAACGTCGTATTTACCATCCCGAACATGCTCGTCGTGAACTCGGCCCAATTTGGTCCCTATTATCCCTGGGCACAGCCGTTTATTGCTACGGTTCCTGGTCAAGCGATGGAAGGAGGGGGGTTCGGGGCGATGAACCTGCCGCTTGAAAACCTGATGGTTACGGTGCTTGGAAGCTTCGTGGTATTCCTGATTTTCGGGTGGACCTATTTCAAAATGAAGGAAGTATAGCAATAACGCCCTCTCCAAGTGGCCGTGAACCGTCGGAAAGCAGCCCTCCCATACCAAGCGTCTTCGCAGCGGCGAAGGCGCTTTTTGGTGTGCGGGGCATCAAAAAAGCGTCATTTCCGCATGAGCACCGTACCGACGTTGCGGAGAGATTTCGGCATTCCGAAGGTTAGCTATTCACAAAGTAAATATAACATGATATATTATTATATAATGTTTACATATTGTAGAAATTGGCGCTATCTATCCAAACCGGATAGATATTTTCTTGTGGAGGGAACTTAACATGTCGCATGAAACATCCTCAAAACCGATGTACGAGCAAATATTCGAAGCGCTGCGCGAGCAGATCATATCCCGCAAATACGCGCCCGGCGAACGGATTCCTTCGGAGAAGGAATTGGGCGAAGCTTACAACGTCAGCCGGATTACGAGCAAAAAGGCGCTGGAGATGCTGACCCAGCATGGATACATCGTCAGGCAGCCCGGCCGGGGTTCGTTCGTTTCCGAGCATTTCGGTTCGGAAGGGACGCCGACCTCAGCCCCGCAAGGAGCTGCAAAACCGCGCCGCAGCCTAGGCCAGCCGCTGATCGGACTCGTCATGACGGACTTCGGGGACAGCTACGGGACAGGGCTCATTTACGGCATGGAGGAAGCCTCCCGGCAGCACGACGGCTATTTGGTTCTGAGAAGATCGCTTGGCGTGATCGCCAGCGAGGAAGAGGCAATCCGCGGCCTGCTGGAGCTGGGCGTCGACGGGCTCATCATTTTCCCTGCGCAGGGGGAGTATTTTAATGCCGAAATTTTAAAGCTGGTCATCGGCCAATATCCTTTCGTGCTGCTGGATCGCCATCTGAAGGGCGTTTCGGCAAGTTCGATCAGCACGGACAACGCGGCAGCCGCCAAGCGCATGATCGAGTATCTTTTCGAGCTGGGGCATACCCGCATTTCGCTTTTGACGACCCCGCCGCAGGATACGACGGCCATCGAAGAGCGGATCGAAGGGTTTATCCAGGCCCATGCGGAAAACGGCATCGTCGCCGACCGCAGCCTGTGGATGGAGCAGATTACGGCCACGCTTCCGGCCGCATTCGTCCCCGAGAATAAAGAGAAGGAAAAAGAAAACATCAAAAAACATCTGCGGGAACATCCCGAAATCACGGCGCTTTTTGCCATGGAGTACAACATTGCCCAGCTGGCTTACGAAGCCGCCCGCGAGTCGGGCCTTCGGGTTCCGGAGGACGTATCGATCGTCTGTTTTGACAGCCCGGATTACGCGGGAGAACCGCTGTTTACCCATATGCGCCAAAAGCAGGAAGAGATGGGCAGGCTGGCCTTCGAAAACGTGCTGAAGCTCAGAAACGGGGAAAGCGTGCCGAATAAAATGCTGCTGGACGCCGAGCTGATCGTCGGTTCATCGACCGGGCCGGTCCGCAAGGAGCAGCCTTCGATATAGGCGCATCGGAAGCGGAATGCCATTCTTAGTGAATGGCGTTCTTTTTTTTGCGGATGTATGTTTAATGACCTAATATTATATTGGTATATAAAAATGTTATAAAAAACATATTGACATGTTAATTGACTGAATTTATAATGTGTCTATGCAAGCGCTCACAAGATTGATATAAAGTTGTTATTTGAAGTTCGGAAGCAATGGTGTGACATCATAAACCAATCCGTACATAAAGGGGAATGCGCATGAAGACTTTGGGAAAAGAACCTGTTTCGCTCGGGCCGCTTACCGAAAGAATGTCCGCTCGGTTGGCCGGCAAGCCGCGGCTTTTGGATATTTTCCGGAACGCCATCCGCAATACGTGGAGGACGACGTTCAAGAAAATGGCGGACGGGACCACGTTTGTCATCACCGGGGATATTCCCGCGATGTGGCTGCGCGATTCGGCGGCCCAGATCAGGCCGTTTTTGGCGCTGGCGGAAGAGGACGCGGAAACGGCGGATCTGATCGAAGGATTGGTGATTCGGCAGCTGAGGGGGATTTTGCACGATCCATATGCAAACGCTTTCAACGCGGAGTCGAACGGGCATGGTCATCAAAACGACGACACGGACATGACGCCTTGGATTTGGGAACGGAAATACGAGATAGACTCGCTTTGTTATCCGCTGCAGCTGAGTTACCTGCTGTGGAAAAATACCGGAAGAACTTCGCATTTCGGCAAGGAATTCGTTATGGCCGCGGGCGCGATTTTGGATCTGTGGACCACGGAGCAGCGTCATGAGACGCATTCGGCCTACCGGTTCCAACGGAGGGACTGCCCTCCAACCGACACGCTGGTCCGGGAAGGGAAGGGGGCGGAGACCGCTTATACCGGCATGACCTGGTCCGGATTCCGTCCGAGCGACGATGCCTGCGAATACGGGTATCTGATTCCCTCCAACATGTTTGCGGTCGTGGTGCTCGGCTATCTGCAGGACATTGCCCGCGACGTGCTTCATGATGATAAGTTGTGCGGCCGGGCGGGCAAGCTCGCGGCGGAGATCGATCACGGGATTCAAACATACGGCATTGTGCAGCATCCCGAATTCGGCCCCATCTACGCTTACGAGACGGACGGCCTCGGGAACCACAACCTGATGGACGACGCCAACGTGCCAAGCCTGCTGTCCATTCCTTACCTCGGATACCGGGGAGCGGACGACGAGATCTACCGGAATACGCGCCGGTTCATTTTAAGCGAGCATAACCCTTACTACTACCGGGGGAGCGCGGCCGAGGGGATCGGCAGCCCGCATACGCCGCAAGGATATGTCTGGCATATCGCCTTGGCGATGCAGGGATTGACCGAGGAAAACCCGGAGGAAAAGGGGCGGCTGTTGCAGCTCATGAGCGAAACGGATGCCGGAACCGGACTGATGCATGAGAGCTTTAATGCCGACGATCCAAAGGCGTATACCAGGCCTTGGTTCTCCTGGGCGAACATGATGTTTTGCGAGCTGCTGATGGATTATTGCGGGATTCGGGTACGGCGGTGAAGGCCGATGATGCAAAAACGCACGGGGTTGAACCATCGGACCGGCAGGAGATCGGGCCGCAGGCGGCCGGGCCGAGAACCATTTTGTCTAAACGATCGCATAAAGGAGGTATGTGAAACATGAGGGTCAACAATAGGAAACTTCGCGGCTGGACCAAGGGCTACCTTTTTATTTTGCCTTCGATCATCGGTTTTAGCGTGTTTGTCGCTTATCCGCTGCTCTCGTCCATGTATTATGCCTTAACGGAGTGGAGCGGTTACGACACGCCGCAATTTGTCGGCTTCGACAACTTCAAGTACATGTTCACGGAGGATCCGGCTTTTTGGCCTTCGGTCCGCGCGACGCTTTATTTCGTGCTTTTGAGCGTGCCCTCGTCGCTGATTTTGGGACTGCTGCTGGCGATGCTGCTCAACAAAAGCCTGCCCGGGATCAAATGGTTCCGCACGATCTATTATTTGCCGACGGTGGTGCCGTCCATCGCTTCGCTTACGTTGTGGCTGTTCATCTACCAACCGCAATACGGCTTGGCCAACTCCCTGCTGAGACTGCTGGGGCTGCCCGAAGGGACGTGGCTGACGAGCGAAAAGACGGCGTTGCCCTCGCTTGTGCTGATCGGGTTATGGCAGGTCGGCTCGGGCGTCATCATTTTTTTGAGCGGCCTGCAATCGGTTCCGCAGGAGCTGTACGAGGCGGCGGAGGTCGATGGTGCCGTCCGGTGGCGCACGGCGCTGCATATTACCGTCCCCATGATCACCCCGATTTTGTTCCTGCAGCTGATCCTCGGCATTATCGGCGCGTTTCAGGCCTTTAATCAGGTCCAGGTGCTGACGGGCGGCGGACCGAATTTTTCGACCTCGCTCCTCAATTTCAAAATTTACAATGACGCCTTCGGCGGCCGAATGTTCGGTTACGCGATCGCGGAGGTATGGGTCCTCTTCGTGATCATCATGATTTTTACGGCTTTGACCTACCGGTATTCCAACCGGTTCGTTTATTACGAAAGCGACAACGCGAGATAAGGAGGTAAGTTCGCCATGGCGATGCATACGGAAGCGCGGTTCCGGCGAAGACGGAAGTTCAGCTTGCTGGATACGTTGCGGTTTATCATCCTGGCGGTCGGCGCCGTCGCAATGCTGTTTCCCCTGCTGTGGATGGTGACCATTGCGCTCAAAGGCAACAATGACGTGTTCAAAATCCCTCCGGAATGGTTTCCGCGGGAGCTTCACTGGTCCAACTTCGTGACAGGAACGAAAGAAATCAACTTTTGGCAAACCTTCGGCAACTCGATGTTTATCGCGGTGATGTGCACCATCGGACAGATCGTCAGCTCGGTGCTGGTCGGTTACGGGCTCGCCAGGCTGAATTTTCCGGGCCGCAAGCTGTGGTTTTCGCTGTTTGTCGGCAGCCTGATGCTTCCCGGATTCGTCGGCATGATCCCTCTTTTCAACCTGTATACCGAGCTGGGATGGTACGACACCTGGCTCCCCATTATCGTGCCCGCCTTTTTCGGCAATGCCACGTTTTCCTTTCTGTACGTCCAGTATTTGCGGACGATTTCCGTATCGTTTGACGAAGCGGCCAAAATCGACGGCGCCTCCGACCTGTACATTTTGACCAAGGTGCTGGTGCCGATGACGATGCCGGTCATCATGACGATGGTGATTTTCTCCTTCCAGGGGGCCTGGAACCAATACCTTGAACCTCTGATTTACATCATCGATCCGAGCAAATGGACGTTGGCTCTGGCGATGGCTTCCTATAAAGGCACCTATGCGACCGCCTGGAACCTGTTCATGGCCGCGGACCTGATTTACATCCTTCCGATGCTGCTCATTTTCTTCTTCGGGCAGAAATATTTCATGCAGGGGCTCGGCTCCCTTAATTCCGCATCGCTGAAATAACCCGGGCGAACCGGATCGGAGGTGGTGCGTGCCGGCTTGATGCGATGCTCAAGACATATCGGACTTTAGGCGTCATTTTATCCAATTCGTTTAGGGAGGTCTTTTTATGAAAAAGGGTGCCAGAAAATGGACCGCTGGAATGATCGCGCTTATGCTGTGTTCGAGCCTGCTCGCCGCTTGCGGGGGCAAGTCGGACACGGCGGATTCGCCGGGAACGGGGGAAGGGACGGACAGCAAGGGAAAACAGGTCGAAGTCACGATGATCACCTGGGAATCGGCCGAGATGAACGATAAAATCATGGCCGCCATGAAAAGCTTCGAACAGGAAAATCCCGACATCAAAGTCAAGCTGATCCCTACCCCGCTCGATAACTACGGCGTCAAAATCAACGGAATGCTGACCGCGAAAAAAGCCCCCGACATTTTTATGACGGGCAACGACATGCTGCTGGACAATGCCTCGAAGGGACTGCTGTACGACTGGACGCCGATGGCGGAGCAGGACAAAGAGTTTATGGACGGGTTTTATAAGGGCGTGGTCGACAGCTGGCAATTTGACGGCAAGTTGGTCGGTCTTCCGGGCCTCTTGAACACGTACGGCATTTTTTACAACAAAAAAGCGTTCAAGGACGCGGGCCTGACGGAGCCGAAAATCGGCTGGACGTACGACGAATTTTTCGCGGACATGGAGAAGCTCTCGAGCAAGGAAGGCGGCGTGGATCAGTTCGGCTATTACGCTCCGCTCGATCCGTTTTACGTCTCTTTGTATTCGGTATCCGCAGGCGGGGCACCGTTTGCCGATGCCATCATCAGCCCGTCGAAGGTGGAAATCAGCGACAAATTCGTCGAAGGCGTCGAAAAATACAAAAACGCGATCGCAAGCGGTCATATGAACCCGCCGACTTTTGATTTGTCGAACGTCATGAGCTCTTTCAAACAGGGGAAAGTACCGATGACGCTGCAGGGGCAATGGGTGGCCGACGACCTGATCCGGACCGCGCCGAAAGATTTGGAATGGGGCTTCGTGCCGATGCCCGTCGTGAACGGCCAGACCGAAATTTACGATGCCGTAGGCTGGTGCAGCCCTACAACGATCGAACATCCCGAGGCCGTTTGGAAAGTGCTTAAATATCTGGACTCCAAAATGTATGAGGAAGTGCTGCCGAAAACACCGGTCGCGCCGGCCGCCTATCAGGCATCTTCCGCCGCCTACTTCGACGCTTTGAAAGCGGCGGGGCATCCGGAAGTCGGGGAAGGCATCGACCATATTTTGAAATCCCCGAGCACGCAGCCGGTCCGTTTCCTGGCGACCTGGACGGGGAAAGCGAATCCGTTCATCGAAGCCTCCTGGAAAAACGTCCTGATGGGCAAAGCGCCGACCACTGAGCTGAACACGATGGCGGACAAAATCAACAAAGTGATTTCCGAAGCAAAGTAAGCGCCTGGCGTTAAAGCATGGAGCCGATCCGGATCCAACCTTGGGCGGAGGTCGGCTTCAAGCTTTCGCAAATATGCCGCAACATAACCAGGGAGGGAATTGGGATGTCATGGAACAAATACCGCGCATGCAAGCTTTTTGCCGCTCCGCTCGCGGCGGTGCTCGCGTTCGGGGCGTTGTCCGAAACGGGAGGGTCGGCGGCCTACGCTTTTCAGGCAAGCGACGGCGACGCGGCCATCAAGGCGTTTAACGCCGCGTTCTGGGATCCGTCCGCCAACATGTTTTGGGGCAACACGAACCGCAAAGACCATCAAGGCTTTTGGGTGGAAGCCGAGCTGTGGGAAATGGTGATGGACGCGTACCAGCATACCTCCGATCCCGGCCTGAAAGCCCAGCTCCGGGCCCAGATCGACGATATTTTCGACGGCACCGTGGCCAAATACGGCTCGGATTGGACGAAAAATCCGTTTAACGACGATATCATGTGGTGGGTCATGGGAAGCGCCCGCGCGTATCAAATCACCGGAGAAGCCCGGTATTTGGAGGCCGCAAAACGCCATTTCGCTTTTGTCTACGACACGCAGTGGGACGACGATTTTGCCGGCGGCGGCATCTGGTGGCTGAACAGCGAGCATAACACCAAAAACGCCTGCATCAACTTCCCGGCCGCCGAGGCGGCGGAATATTTGTACGACATTACGAAAGACCGGTATTACCTGGATGCGGCGACCCGCATCTTCCGCTGGGGCAAAACGATGCTGACGGACGGGGATGGCAAAGTGTTCGACCGGATCGAAACGGAAAAAGGCGCGATCCCGGACGCCACGCATTACAATCAGGGCACTTACATCGGGGCTGCCGTCGGCCTGTACCGGATAACGGGGGATACGACATACCTCGACGATGCGGTCAAAGCGGCCGGGTTTACCCAAAACCATCTGGTGGATGCAAACGGTTTGCTGAACTACGAAGGCCCGAACGGCGATTTGAAGGGCGGCAAAACGATTTTGATGCGGAATTTGGCTCATCTCCAAAAGGCGCTGGACGAAAGAAGCGAAAGCAAATACAAGGAGTTCAGCGCCGGGTTTGACGCCTGGGCGGCTTTCAACACGGAGATGGCGTGGAGCCACCGGAATCCGGACCATATCGTCGACGGCAACTGGGCCGGCCAGCTGTTGTCCGGCACGTACGAATCCTGGTCTTCGGCCGCGGCCGTCGAAGCGCTGAACGTGATCAAACCGATGGATGCGGAGCTCCGCTACGCCGTTAAGGATCCTTACAATAAAATCGAAGCCGAGCGCTATAACATCGGCAAAGGCTTCGTATTGGAGGGGGCGCTCGAAGGCGGCCTGCAGCTTGGAGGCATCCAGCCCGGACACTACGCGGCCTACAAAAACGTCGATTTCGGATCGGCGGGCGCCAAAGGTTTTATCGCGAGAGCGGCCAGCGCCACGGGCGGGGGCAACATCGAAATCCGGCTCGACGCGTTGGACGGCCCGAAAGTCGGGACGCTGCACGTGGAAGGAACCGGCGGATGGAACAACTACATCGATGCCGTCACGCTGCTGAAGGACGATCAAGGAAATCCAAGCACGATTACCGGAAAACATGACGTCTATCTCGTCTTTACCAAGACAAACGATCCGTATCTGTTTAACCTGAACTGGTTTAAGTTCACCGCGGGCGATCCGACGAAAACCGATGCCTATGCGAAGCTGAAGGCAGGAGATTTCGAAAGCAGCGAGGGGCTGGGCAAAAATGCGGAGGGCGGTTATCTCGACGGCATCCGCAATAACGCCTTTGCCTCCTATAAGGGCATCGATTTCGGTTCGGGCGCGTCCGGCATCAGCGTGCATGTATCCAGCGGCAGCCAGGGCGGCACGATCGAAGTCAAGCTGGACTCGCTAAGCGGACCGACGATCGGCACGGTGGACATCCCGGCGCTGGGAGGCTGGGACAAGTGGGTCGATATCATGGCCAATATCGACGACAAAGCGGCTGCAGGCGTGCATGACGTCTACCTCGTATTCCATGGGGCAGGCGGTGCCGACTATCCTTGCAATCTGGATTGGTTCACGTTTACGACCCTGAAAGGGAAGGCAAGGGATGCTTATGCCAAGCTCGAGGCCGAGGACAACAACGGCGGCGTCGGTTTCGGCACCGAATCGGGCGGCGGGCAAACGTATTTAGCGGGCATTAGCGCAGCCAACAATCCGTATGTCATGTACAATTACGTGGATTTCGGGAGCGCGAGCCCTTCGAAATTCCATGTCAACGCGGCCAGCGCGACCGGCGGCGGCACGATCGAGGTCCGATTGGACAGCATGAACGGCCCGGTCATCGCCGAAAACAAGATTGCGGGAACCGGCGGCTGGCAAAATTTCAAGGTGTTCTCGACCGACGTCACGGCTCCGGTTACCGGAAAACATATCGTGTTCCTGTTGTTTAAAGGAACCGACTATTTGTTCAACGTGGATAAGTTCACGTTCGGAGACCCGGCCGTATTCACGGCGCCGACGCCGCCGGTTGAACCTCCCAAAGACAACGTTCCTCCCGGAGACGTGGAGAACGTCCGGATGACGCGGGCAAACGGCCAGCTTACTTTGACGTGGGACGGTCCTTACGATATTGACGGCCAAAAGGTGCGAATCACCTTGTTTGCGGACGGGCGGCAGATCGGCGATCGGATTGAAGTCAAACGGGGCGTGCAAACGGCGGCGATTCCGGGGATCGAACCGGGGAAGGAATACAGCATTCAGTTTCAATCCGTAGACCTGTCAGGCAACGTGTCCAAGGGGATTACGGTGGAAAGCAAAGAGCAGCCCGTCTACTCGCTCACCGTGGGCGGCCATGCGCTGAAGGACGGCGACTCCTTTACCGATGATGCGGTCCTGACCCTTCAGGCGGGAGACGGTCTGCCGGCAGGCGGTTCCGTTACGCTTGGTTTGGACGGCAAAACGTATACGGTCGATTCCCATACCCCAAACATCTCCATCGGATTGGCCGGTAAACTGGGCGATCGGAAGGCGGAGGTAACGGTGAATGATGGCTCCGCGAATCCCGTTTCGAAAACGTTCCGGTTCCAAGTGACGACCGATCCGGGTTCCATCCAAAATCTGATGGCGCGTTACACGGCGGCCGGCGACCTCGGCGGTCCCCTTGTCCCGCAGCTGACTAATGCGCTCAAGCAGGCGCAGCATCAACGGGATGGCGGCAAAGCGGATCAGGCGGTGAAACATCTGCGGGATTTCGTCAAGCATTTAAACAACGATGCGCTGGGAGGCCATGTCAAAGACAGCGTCAAAGCAGCGCTCAACGCGGATGCGGAGTTTCTGATTCGCGCTTGGCGGGCAGGGGCGGAATAGCCGCAATCGTTCAGTAAACATCCAGCCTCAAACAAGCCGCCGCCATTTACAGCCGGTTTGGTTTATGCGCTCCGCTCGTTTGAGCGGGGTGTTTTTGTGTTACGATGAGTAATAATAATTCTTCTTGACCCTCCTCTTAGGTCAGGCTTTAGACTTCACTGTTAGAAGGGAGTGAAGCATTATGCTTCTTACAGTCAAAGAAGTGTCGGAGCTGTCCAAGGTGACGGTCAAGACGCTGCACCATTATCATAAAATCGGTCTGCTAATGCCGGCCGAAACGACGGAAGCGGGTTATCGCTTATACGGAACGAAAGAGCTGGAACGGCTGCAGGCCATCCTGTTTTACCGCGAGCTGGATTTTTCATTGGAACAAATCGGGCAGCTGTTGGAGCGGGAGCCGGATCGGGCGGCCATGCTGGAGGAGCAGGAAGCGCTTCTGGAGCAGCGCAAGCAAAGGTTAGACCGGATCATGGATACGCTGCGGAAAACGAAAGCGGGTTTGGAACGCGGAAATCCGCTGCCGCAGGAGGAACTGTTCGTCGGCTTCGAAAGCGAGGACGAATGGCGGGAAGCGCTGCGGGAACAAAGCGAATACCTCAAGGAGCGCTACGGCGCGGAGCTTGAAGCGGCGCGGATCGATGTGCCGGAGATGAACGATCAGGCCGCGGAGGCGGCAGCATTCATGAAGGACATGACGACCTGCCTGCGGGGAAAAGTGAAGCATAACGATCCCCGAGTGCATCAATTCATTCGGGATCATCTGGCATTCATGAATGCCCATGGGCACCGGATCGCGGCGGGGGATTTTGCCGCACAGACCGCGTTTTTCCTTCAGGACGAGTTCCACTTGCATATGCTGGAAGGTCAGCAGACCGGGCTCGCTTATTATTTGAACGCGGCCGTGGTATCGTATGCCGAAGCGGAGTCCGATGCGTAAAAGATATCGTGGTTCATTCCATTAATTGTTCGTGAGATGAAGTGTTTCGAGCCCTCTAATGAGGATAAGCGAAAGCATTGCTGACGAACCAAAAAAGCGCCCGGTAAGGGTGCTTTTTTGAGCTTTAACAGGTTTAGGCGATTCCCAATGATCTTTCTTTTTAAGGCCGCAGCCGCATCCGGTCCAGCAGCAGCCCGTCGGAAACCGGGTTTTCGCCTTCGACCCAGTCGCGCATATAATAGCAGAGATATTCGCCGTAACGGCTTTCCGTCTGGAGCAGCAGCTCGTCGACGAAATAGACGCCTTCCGGAATCTTGTCCAACAGCAGGGTGCTAAGAGCCCCGTAAATGCCGCAAGCGACCTGCAAATAAGTGGCGTTGGTACGGTATTCCGGGTATACGTCCGAACTGGCCACGACGTTGTATTTATAAATTTCCTTGTCCGGATAAACGAGCAATACGCCAACCATGTCGCGGCCTCCAACCTCGCCGACGGCAGGGTCCAGAACATGATGCTCCCAGTCCCACAGCGGATCGGAATCTTCGAGGTAGGCGTGAAGCAGATTCGTCATGTAATCGCTGACGCGATAGATGAAGCCGGTCTCCATATCGAACGTTTTTCCCAGCGTAATGACCTCTTCATGGGGCATCAGGCATCCGTAGAAGGTCTTGCTGCCCAATGTCACCTTGAAGTCCTGTTCATAGACCTGGCCGAAAATCATAAGGGGAAGTTTCTTTTTCATGAACATGGGGTAATTCAGCACGGCTTCGTCCAGAAAACATTCCGGAGACCAGGTCGAGTAGACCGTTTCTCCTTGAATCAGCGCCGGGTCGTTGTAGATCGAGTCGTCATGCTCCACGATATAACAGGCAAGAGGCAGCTCGTCCGGACGCTTCTTCATCAAATCCAGCGCCATCCACTGCACAACGCCCGGATTCATGCCGGAGCCGATGATGGCCGTCGACTTCCGTTCGGCGATCCGTGCCCGGTTCTCTTCGAAAATACGGTAACGCTCCAGCAGCGAGTAGCCGGCCAAACGTTCGTTTTCGTCGACCATCGTGTTTTCGAGCGCCGTATTGATATATTTCACCCCGAGCTCGCTGCAGCAGTCCAGCATTTGAACCGTATCGGCCCAGGAGACGTCAATGACGTGGGTTGTTTTCGTGCGGAGCAAGTGGTCGCGGAATTTTCCGGATTCGTTTAAATCGAATTGATGCAGTGTCGTTTGGGGGAATAAACGGGGAAGCAGGGATTGGTAATAGGCATCCGCCTTTTGCTTCTGGTCGACAAGATGCAGACGGCAGGATCGGATGAACGGATGAATGGGGTCATGCACATCTTGCGACGATCGTTCCAAAACCGA
The DNA here is from genome assembly GCF_038004655.1 of Paenibacillus sp. FSL M7-1455. NCBI lineage: Bacteria > Bacillati > Bacillota > Bacilli > Caryophanales > Paenibacillaceae > Paenibacillus > Paenibacillus sp. FSL M7-1455. The sequence continues at coordinate 604,627 of NZ_JBBORO010000001.1, forward strand.
TAAAATAGCCTTCGCCACGCCGCCCGCGCTGCCAAGAACCGTGAGGATGATCTTTTGGTCGGGCATTCGGCCTTCAACTCCTTTCCGTTTTGCTAGTTTAATATATTCATAGAAACGGAAAGATGATTGATGCAAATGCCAATTTTGCTGCGGACAGGCACTTTGGCTTTCCTTTGGGACATGATTAACGAAAACTCGCTAATGTAGGCTCATTCGCCGTTTCTTCGTTATATCGCTGCTTTCTGTACCGGTACAGATTCTGTTTGCAACTGTTGCCCGCGGAGGGGAAAAGCGTCATCCGGTTTATTCTTGGGGAATGGAATAACATCCGCCGAAACTTAAGGCCGGTCAACCGGAAAGGCGCCTTGGGCGCTTCAGAGTGTCGAGAAAGTCCAACGGACTTTTCGACACTCTATTTTTTATATGGGGAATCATATCTTTTAAAATAAAAATCGATTTAAAGCGCTCTGAGACCCCTACTTCAGTGACCGACGAGGCAATTTTAAACCCCCTGCAAAAAAACAGGGGGTTTCTCGACAGCCTGAGGCGCCTTGGGCGCCTTTTTCGTTGTTATACAAAACGGTGTGCGATAGCATTGCCGGTCGATCTAGTATAGCGGCATAGCGTTGTTGTCTTAAGTCATCACCGAGCTCCATTTATCGACTTTTTTGCTAAGAACGTCTTGAAGCTCATTTTCATCCTCGCTCAGCTTGTAAAATAGCGCCAAAGCGACCAGGATGACATCCACGCATTCTTCCTTCACGTCAGAGAGATCCAGCTTTTTATATTCGCTGCCGCTTGCCTGCCTGTAAGAAAGCATCGCTTGCGAAGTTTCCCCGACCTCTTCGGTCAATTTCAGGACCATTTGCTCCAGCGTTTTCTTTTCCTTTTCACTTAATGCCTTGATTTTTTGCAGTAATCGTTCCACGGTTCGTCTCCTCTTGAAGAATCGTTATATATCTAAGATTGTACCATGTTTCAGCCGTTCGAGACGTTAACGCAGCGCCTTCGGCACCTGTACCGCAATCAGCCTCCCGTTATCCTGGGCCTGGATGATCAATGTGCTGCCGCTGCGCAGGGTCGGCCCGTAATTGCGTGACCCGGTGTTCACGGTAAAGTCGGGCGCGGTTGTCTGCAGGTTGTATCCATGAAATACGCCGTCGCTTTGCCCGATATACACGCCGTTGCCGTAGATTTCGGTCCGTACGACCGGGTTGTCGGCCCCCCACTGGACTTCCTGGCCGTCTACGAGCTTCATGCCTCCAATGGAATACCCATCGTAGATCGAAAAATAAATCCTGCCGGCATGCACCGATCCCGTTAAATCGATGGGGTAGGATGGTTTATTCCACTTTTTCACCGGTTTGCCGTTCTTCTCGTAGTGCGCGAAATCGTATTGGTGGATGGCATCTTCCGTCACAAGATACAGGTCATTGCCGCTGAGCAGCATGCTGCCTGCGAATCCCGCGGAACGGGAGTTGTTCGTACGGTTCCAGGAGTAGACCCGTTCGCCGACCTTTTCACCGGTTTTGGCATTGAATACGGATAGGGTGATGTGAGGAGGTTCGTCCGGATCCTCTTCATCAAATAAAGACGCTTCCCTTCGGGAATACACCAGCCCGTCCCGGACGGCAAGGGGTTCTGCCTGGAACGGGGCCTTCCATAAGGTTTTGCCCGTTTTTTTGTCGATGGCTTTAAGCTGCGAATAGGAATATGCTCCGGAAATGCTATTGGACATAAAAATGATGCCTTCCGCTTCCAGGGACAGATGGCCTGCCGTTTCCGCCTGATCCTCGACCGCCTTCCAGCGCGGTTTGCCTGTCGCCGCATCCAAAGCGATGAGGGTTTGCTTTTTCGTGACGTATACCGTATCACCGATCACGATCGGCTCGTCCGCATCCGACAGACCTGCAGCCGTTTTCCATAACTCTTTGCCCGTTTTGGCATGGAGAGCATACACATGTCCGTCTTCTCCGACGCCGTAGGCCGTTCCTTTCAAGTACTGCACCGAGGGCTTCAGGTTGCTGCCGTAGGCAAAGGCCTTTTTGCCCGTGGCCAGATTCAGCGCGATCAGCTTTTTCCCGGAAAAAGCAAGAACCGTTCCGTCATCGGTGACGGCGGCCTTCGAGCCGGGATCGACCGCTGCGGTCCACAGCGGCTTTTGCACGGGAGCCTTGATGGCCTGACCGCCCGAAAAACCGGCCGATACGGCCGGAGCATCGGCATGGATTGCCGCCGGCAGGGAGACCGTGCCGCAAAGCAAAGTTGCCGTCAGGGCAGTTGCATGGATAAGCTTGGTTTGTTTCTTCATGATCATTGCGCCTCGTTTCCGCCATTATTTTTGGAATTTTGATAGGGTCACGGATGCCAAAATTTAACCGATCCTTAAATTAAACGCAATTTCCAATATAAGGTTGCTGATCGGCCAGGCAAAAAAAGGTTAAGATGGACGAAAGGCTTTCTTTCATTCCGGAAAGCGGCGGCCGGGACGATCCATTTTTTTATTGCGTTTCGAATAAAGAGGTTTTATGCTGATAAATGCATGTTTCCATATTATGAGAGGGCTTGCTTTTCAGAGATGAGATAGCAAAACGACAATTTTTTCGAAAAAATGGAAACGGGAGATGGAACGGACCACGGTTTTCTTACGTATCAAAAGACATATCGATCAATTCAGAACAAGGGGTGGAGGCACAATGGGCAACGACATGAGCGTCATTTTAATCGAAAAAACGCCAAACGGCGAACTGCGCCACATCGAAGAGCGCAATTGGAGCATGAATATGGTGGCGGCGCTGGAGCATGTGAATTATCTCGTCGTCAAAGGCCAGGAGTACGAAACGATCGAGGGCAGATTAAACGTGGACGAAGGCAAGCTGGAGCTGCTTCTCGTCCGGATTCGCAATGAATAGCCATCCAAGCGGGCAGAAAGGAGGAACAGACATGACGAACGAACAACAGCCGCAGGACAAGGACAAATACCCGGCCAAGCTGTTTACGCCGGACGGCAAGCCGGTTCGGGTGTTATCCACGTCGCTGGGCGTGGCGCTTTTAGCAAACGCTTTTTTGCTGGCGGGTGGAGTAACAGCGGACTCTGCAAGCGCGGCCGGGGAATCGGCGGATGAGCCGAAGCTCGTCGCATGGTCGACCGAGGAAGTCAAAGCCTATTTCGACAAAAATGTCGACTGGAACATCCCGCTTCCCGAAGAAATCGAAAAAGAGGGGGAACCGCAGGCCGGAAGCTCGGGCGGCAGCGGAAGCGGAGGAACGACGGTCATCAACAATTACGGCGCAAGCCATTCGGGGTTCGGCTGGGACGACTTGCTGCTGTACCATTTTTTGTTCAACAGCGGATCCAGCTACCAGCCCAGCACGTATTACGATAACCGCAAAACGTATTATACCGGCACGTCGCAAAGCTATAAGCCGCGCTCCTATTCCAGCGGCACGTTCCAAAACAAGCAGGTCGTCGGGTCGACGGTTACGCCAAAAACCTCCCGTTCGACGGGTTCGATCACCCGGCGCGGCACCTCTTCAAGCTCCGGCGGCATCGGCGGCAAATCGAGCGGCTACAGCTCGTCCGGCTCCAGCTCGAAATCCAGCATCTTTTCGGGATCAAGATCCAGCTCGAGGAGCGGATTCGGCGGATGACGGGCAGCGTATTCGAAGTGCTTAAGCCGGGCGGGCACCGCCGCCAGGAACGGGTCGAAGAGCTCGCGAAGCTGGGCTTCACCTGGGCCAACCTGGAGGATGAGGAGTATTGGCTCGATCAGCTCGTCGTGATGAACCGGGATACGTACGCAGAACTTGAACAAGCGTCGGCCCGTTTATGGCGCATCTTGGACCGGACGGTGCGTTATATCCACGGGAACAGGGCGCTGTACGAACTCATCGGCATCCCGCCGATTTTGTGGGATATGCTCGACATTTGCCCGATTCCCGAGGAGAACCTGATCAGCCGCTATGCGCGTTTTGATTACGCCGTTTCGCATGACGGGAGCATCAAGCTGTACGAACTCAATGCCGATACGCCGACCGGTTATGTGGAAGCATCGATCGCAACGCCGTGGATGTGCCGGGAAGCCGGCATCGATTCGCCCAATGTCCGCATGAAGGACCTTGTAGCCGCGGCTTGGGGCGCGGAGCGTCCGGATACCGCCGCATGCGTCGCTTACGGGGAGCATCTGGAGGACTCCGGTACCATCGAAGCGCTGGTGCGCCACAGCGGGCTGGACATTCGGTGCGTCGACTGCCTGGAGCTTACCATCGATCATGGCGTCGTCAAGGACGGCAGCGGACGGGAAATCAAGCGGATGTTCGCCTTGTATCCGAAGGAATGGATGGCCGTTGACGACGGGGGCGACGCGCTTGCTTATGCGATCGAGACGGGCAAGCTGACGCTGTTCAACCCGCCCCACAGCATCCTGCTGCAGTCCAAAGGGCTGATTGCCGCGGCTTGGGGGCTGTTTGAGCTGGGGTTATTGTATACCGCCGAAGAGCGGGAGACGATCGAAAAATATCTTTTGCCGACGTACAACAAGCCCGTATTCTCGGGGAATTACGTCTCCAAATCGATGTTCGGGCGCGAGGGCGGCTCCGTGCAGATGTTCGACGGCAGCGGGGAGCTGGAAATCAAGGATGAGGACGGCTTTGACACCAGCGAGCTGTTCCCTTCCGTCTATCAGATGAGGGCCAATCTTCCGGAAATCGAGACGGTGGCCGGAACGCGGCGCCTGCTGACGGGGATGTTCATGATCAACGGGCAGCCATGCGGCCTGCTGGGCAGAGCCGGAGGGCTGATTACGGGAAATACGAGCCATTTTATAGCGATCGGAGTGAGATAGATGACAAGAAACGGAAAGAAACACCCGCGTTCCGGGCATACCTTCAGGCTTGCGGCCGTTTTGGCGCTTTTCATGCTGGCCTTGCTGCTTCTGAGCGCCTGTTCGGACAATGAGCAATCCGTGTTTCACTCGGGTTCCTCGGCGGACGGGCAGGACATGGTGTCCCGCGTGCCGTGGGATTACCGGATCATTGAAGGCAGCGTCGGCGATTTGATCGGCAGCGACATGACCGTATTGCCGGACAACGAGCTGATGCCGAACGACGGGAACTATGCGACGGGGGACAAAATCTGGGTCCTGCAATACATGGATGCGGAAATGACGACGGATTCCAGCCAGCGCAGCAGCGTCCATTTGTCCTCCTGGAGCACGATCAAAACCTTCAAATCTCAGGCGGAAGCCAAAAAGGACATGGCCAATCTGAAGATCCCCGTCACGACGGAAATCGATCTGGTTGGCGTGTACAAAACGCAGTACAAGGACAAAACGCGGAACTTCGCCGTGCTGGAGCTGCCTTCCGGCAACCGGATCAAGCAGCCGATCGACGACGCGCGCTACAAAGCATTGGAGAAGAAAAAGAAAGTATCCGTGAAGCTTGAAGAGATTCATGATTTTGCCGACTACGATTCGGCATACGCAAAATTCAGGGGGTGGGCGAGTTGACCGTCGTCGTTAATCTGGTCATAAGTGTACTTGTCATCATTGTGCTGCAGCTGCTGGGCATGCTGATTTTCAGCTGGATGACGCCGTTTAAGGATATGGAGGAACTGAAAAAGGGAAATGTGGCCGTAGGGCTCGCGCTTGGCGGCAAATTCATGGCCACGGCGATCATCTTGGGCGTTGCGGCTTATACCAACACGTCGATCTGGTTTTTGGCGATGTGGTTTGCCGTCGGTTACGTATGTTTGATCGCGGCGTATTGGATATTCGAACTGGTCACGCCGAGCTTCAAAATCTCGGAGTCCCTGAAGCAAGGAAACGTGGCCGTGGCGACGCTGCTGTGCATGGTGTTCATCGGAACGGCCTTTGCCATCAGCAGTTTGATCGTTTAACGGTGTTGCAATCATCCTGATATAAAAGCTCGTCTTCAGAAGGGAAGAGGCAAGTGCATTTTTTTCTCCAATTATCCGCACGCATGATGCGTATGCGCAAAACGACCCTGGCCCTGATCGTATTTTTTTTCGTGACGGGCAGCGCAACCATCGCTTATCTCCTGGAGCAATCCACGTTTGGCACCTGGTTTAACGCCCTGTATTGGGTGATGACGACCATGGCCACCGTCGGGTACGGCGACTTTTTCGCCACGACGGTTGGGGGCAAGCTGTTCACGCTGTTTTTGTACATTTTCGGCATCGGTCTTCTCAGCTTGGTCATCGGCAAAGTGATCGATTCCATCGGAAGCATTCAGCGGCAGAGGGAGGCAGGAACCTTGAGTTACCACGGACGGGATCACGTCATCATTATGAACTGGAGCAAAAAGGCGAAATCCGCCGTCCAAGAAATTTTGACGTACGACGAAAAAGCCCAAATCGTCATTATCGACGAGCTGGAGCGGCATCCGATCAAGGATCTGCACCAGGTGCATTTTATCAGCGGCGATCCATCGGCGGAGGATGTGTTGCGGAAAGCGGGGTTGGAAACGGCGAAGGCCGCCATTGTTTTCGCGGATACCCGGATCGAAGATACTTCCTTGATCGACGGCAAATCGCTGATGATCGCCTCCAGCATCGAACGGATCGCTCCGCAGGTGCATACGACGGTCGAGATCATGCATGAAAAGCACATCCAAAATTTCCGGTTCGTCCAGGTGAACGAATTTGTGCTCTCCCATGACGCCATCTCCAGCCTGGCGGTGCGCGCCGCCCTTCAGGAAGGGAATTCCGCGGTGATCAACCAGCTGATCAGCCGCGAACAGGGGGACGACATCTACGAGGTTCCGCGGAAATCGGAGTGGCGGACTTACGGAGACGCTTTTCAGGATTTGCTCCGGCAGGGGGCAACCTTGCTCGCCGACCGCAGCGACCTGTCCATCAACCGCAGGCTGAACGACCCGATTCCTTCCGAGGCCCGGCTGTATGTGGTATCGGATGAAGCGACGTACCGGCGCATTGCGGGCAAACCATAATGGAAGAAACGGCATCGATACATTACCAAAATAGGCAGGATTCGCCCGGCAGCTTGTGGAAGCAAGTTTGGCGGGCGTTTTTATATCCGGCTTTGGCGTCATTCGTCGAACATCCTATAGGTAGAGCCGAAGCGAGACGCATACATATGAGACAGATGCAGGGAAAATAACACCTATAAGCGAGGGGGAGTTTGGTGGATTTACGTCCTTATCCAAATTTGTGGATTTTCATGGCGTCCAATCTATTGATGTTCGGATTGTTTTGTTTCCGGCTTGTTCTGGATATCCAACTCCAGGTTATGCCTGCATTTGCATGGCTCTCCTTCCTTGTCTGCCTGGGCAGTTTGACGGGGATCCTGTTCACGGGAGCGGACCTGGCGACCAAAAAGCAGGAGCGTTTCCAAGGGAAAGTCATCAATATAGAAGGCCAGATCATCCATGTCTTAACGACGGAAAACCGGCTGAAACGGCTTCGAATCAACGCTGCCTGGGCGCGCGAAAGGCTGAAGGCCGATCAGGAAGTGGAAATCAGGCTGACTCATTATACAAAAATGCCGGTAAGCATAACGGTTTTGAAGGATTCTGCGCGGACGGAAACGGAGTAGGCGCGTGGAAAGGGCAGAGATTCGTTATTTTTTTGAAAGGATGCATGCAGCATGAACCAAACCATATATGAAGATTGGAACGGCCACAACATCAAGTTGACCTGGTTGCCCGGAGACGAGCCGCCCGATCCCGCGCTGGTGACGAGCGTGCACGGCATTTGCCTGCATCAGGGGCTTGTTCTTGCCGTGCATGTGCAGGGCCGGGGGGCGGAAGCGTGAAAAAACAGATCGTTTTATGGAGCGGCATCGGTATCGTCTTTCTTGCGGCGATCACCGCGGGTTCCTACGTCCAAAATATCGGAGTCAAAAACATCAAGCTTATGTATGCGCTGCATGCGACCGACAAGACGATCGTTTTGATGGATCAAGGTTTGAACGGAACCGTTAATTACCTGACAAGAGCTAAGGATCCGGCCGAATTAGTAAAACAAAAGATGAACAAGGAAGGCTGGAGTTATACCGAACAGGAGGGGGCGGGCTATTTTTTCGAAAAAGACCGGCAGCGCTGCATTGTGACCGTCAGGCAGTGGAACCACAGCTATTTTATACTATCGGTTGAAAAGAATCTCGTCGATCTTGCGGGATAAGTTTCCAAAAAGCGGGGAAAGAACTTGCCGGCATGGCGGCCGGCGGGTTCTTTTTTGCGTTTTATTGCGGATGGGTTCGCCCGGATTGATGCTCGTAGTTGCGAATCAGCATCCCCTGGGCTTTCCGCATGCCGAGTTTTTCGTAGAATGGCTGGAGATCGGGATCGCAGAGCAGATCCACCATGTAAATTCCTTTCAGCTTCTCGATCATCCGCCGGGTCAGCTCTTGTCCGATTCCCTGTTTCTGATAGGCGGGAACGACCTCCAGCAGCGGGATATAGGCCGTCAGCACGCCGTCCGACAACGCGGTGATAAATCCGACGACTTTCCCCGTTTGCTCATCCTTGGCCAATATGCAAGAAGACGCATTGCGGAGAATCTGCATAAAAACGGCATAAGAAGGCGGGTTCGGCCACCCGTCGAAAAATCCCTCCGCCAGCGAAGCTTCGGTAATATCGCGTAAATGATCCTGATATTGAATCATGTGATGTTCCTCCTCCTGAACCGGTTCTCTACACCTTACCTTGATTTCGCGCCGTAAACAACCGTTTTAACGATTTTTTAGGTAGCGCCATGAATCTTGGGGCTGTTATGATGGGAGGAGAAATTTGGAATGTTTCCCGCTTCGCGTTCGATGCGGGCTGAAAGAAGGAGATTCCATGAGACAGGTGATTGCGCTTGGCGGAGGCGGTTTTTCCATGGAGCCGGACAATCCGCTGCTGGACCGATATATTTTGAGCCAGTCCGCGGCCCGTAAGCCCAAGGTATGTTTTATCCCGACGGCCAGCGGGGACGCGGAAGGTTACATTGAGGGGTTTCGCAAAGCTTTTTCGGCGTTCGACTGCATTCCTTCCCATCTGGCGCTGTCCCGGCCGCCTGCAGTCGACTTGGAGGATTACGTTTTGGAAAAGGATATCCTTTACGTGGGCGGAGGCGATACCGTGCGGATGCTGGAGACCTGGCGGGAACACGGTTTGGACCGCATCCTTCGGCAGGCGTGGGAGCAGGGCGTCGTGCTGGCGGGCCTCAGCGCAGGTTCCATGTGCTGGTATGAAGAGGGAGTCAACTGCGATGATGACGGGCAGGCGAACGTTGTCCAAGGATTGGGTCTTATCCCCGGGAGCCACAGTCCGCATTACGACTCGGAGCCGGAGTACAGGCGGGGGTATCATGAGCTGCTGCGCAGCGGCCGAATCCGCGCAGGCGTCGGCGTAAGCGATGGAGCGGGCATTCATTATATCGGCTGCAGAATTCACCGGGTCGTCGGTTCGCGGCGGGATGCCCGGATCTACGGGGTCGAAGCCTTTGACGGCAAAGTCGCGGAAACGGAGATGATTCCCGAATATTTGGGAACGCTTTAAGACGGGGCGTTATGCAAAATACGACAGGCCAATCTGAAAGATCAGCGCCAATTATACATAGGGAGTGGGTTTCTCGTGTTGGATGAAGCCATGCTCTACTTAAAACCCGGGGGTGAGGACAAATGGAAAATCCGCTGAATATCGAGGAATGGATCGTGGAGCTGGATATCCGCAGCATGCAAGCTGCAATGGAATCGGGCGAAACCACCTCCGAAGAAATCGTCAAAGCCTATCTGAAACGGATTGAGCGCTACGACGGCAAGCTGAAATCCATCATAGAAGTGAATCCGGCTGCCGTGAGGATCGCAAGGGAGCTCGATGACGAACGTTACGAAAAAGGAACCCGGGGGCCGCTCCATGGCATCCCCCTGCTCTTAAAGGATAACATCGATACCCGCGACGCGTTGCATACCAGCTCCGGCTCGGGCGCAGCCGTGGCGGCAAACCTGGCGGCCGCGGCGATCGGCACGGAAACGTCCGGGTCGATCATCAGCCCGGCCAGCCAGCAAATGCTGGTCGGCATCAAGCCGACGGTCGGGCTGGTCAGCCGTTCGGGCATCATTCCGATCACGCACACGCAGGATACGGCCGGACCGATGGCCCGAACCGTCGCCGATGCCGCGATCCTGCTGGGGGCCATGACCGGAATAGATGAGCGGGACCCGGCCACGCAGGCAAGCGCAGGCCGGTTTTTGCAGGATTATACGCCATTTCTTGACGCTTCCTCCTTAAAGCAGGCGCGCATCGGCATTCCGAGGCATTATTTCCGTGACCTGGATCCGGCCCGAAAGGCCGTCCTCGAAGCGGCGATCGAAGCGCTGCGCAGGGAAGGGGCAACGATCATCGATCCGGTAGAGCTCCCTTGTCAGGATGCGTCCTGGAACGGAAACGTGCTGGTCTACGAATTCAAAAAGGGCGTCAACGATTATCTCGCGCAGCTTCCTGAAAGCATTCCCGTTCATACGCTGGCCGAAGTGATCGCGTTCAACAACGGGCACGCCGACCGGTGCCTGAAATACGGGCAGGACCTGCTGGAGAAATGCGAAGCGACCAGCGGGACCCTAACCGAACCGGAATATTTGGAGACGCTCCGTTACAATCAGGAGATGTCGCGGGCTAAGGGAATCGATTACGCGCTTGAAACTTACCGTCTTGACGCGTTACTGTTCCTCGGCTGCGACGAAGGGGACGATATCGCGGCCAGAGCTGGCTACCCGGCGATGACGGTGCCGGGAGGTTACGCGGAGGACGGCGTCATCGCTCCGGGAGGCTACATCACCCAAGGCCCCGTCGGAATAACGTTTGTCGGAACCGCGTTCAGCGAACCGACGCTGATCAAGATTGCCTATGGATACGAGCAGGCGACCCGACACCGCGTACCGCCGGATATGAGCAGGCTGGAGGAGCAGTAACAGCCTCATCGTTCGGATCATCGCCGGCCCTGCAAGCGGAAAGGGGATTTCTTCGGAACACGCTGGTTGCAGCTCCGCCGCACTTGGAACAGAAGGGTCGCGAGATTCCGCGAAGGCCGTACCGGATTCGAATCGCTTGATCTTCCGGCCGATGAAAAAGGAGCCGTTCCCCCGCCCATCCGGATGCCGGAAAGCGGGGGAGGCTCCTTTTATTATTTGTGTTCACGCAAGCTGCGAACGAGGATGATGGCCGTGACGGCAACGGATGGTTAACTTAACGTATAGGCTCGAGATGGAGACCTTCCAAATTGCGGCGGATCAGGGCGCAGGAATCCTCGAACCGCTTCCGTTCGTCTTCGCTTAACTTAAGCTCCAGCAGTTCCTGAATGCCGTCGCTGCTAATGATGGCCGGAACCCCGGCGCACACGCCGTGTTCGCCGTACTCCCCGTCGAGTATGGCGGATACGGCGATGATTTTATGTTCGTCGTTCAGGACGGCACGGGTAATATGGGCGATGGCGCTGCCGATCCCGAAATGGGTCGATCCCTTCCGCGTGAAAATTTCCCACCCGGCATCCTTCGTTTTGCGCGCGATATCGTTCAAATCGACATGCTTGAAACGTTCCGGGTGCTGCTCCAAAATATCGAGGATCGGCTTGCCGCCGATCGTGACGTGCGACCATGCGACGAATTGCGATTCGCCGTGTTCGCCCAACGCATACCCGCTGACGCTGCGCGGATCGATGGAAAAGACGTCCGAGAGCAGCGTTTTGAGCCGCGAAGTATCGATGGAAGTGCCCGTACCGATGACGCGGTGGCGCGGAAAACCGGTAAGCTTCCAAATCATGTACGTAACGAGATCCACCGGATTGGCGGCCGTGATGAAGATCCCCTGAAAACCGCTCTCCACGATCGGCGTCACGATTTGACGCGTAATTTCGGCGGCTTCGGCCAGGACGTCCATCCGGTTTTGCCCCGGCTTCGGATTGGCGCCGGCCGTCAGGATGACGACGTCGACGTCGGCGCAGTCCGCATAGGTTCCTGCGTACACGGTCGTCCGCGTATGCGTAAAATCGATGCAATGCGACAAGTCCAGCGCCTGGGCAAGTGCCCGGTCGTATGTGCGGTCGATCATCATGATCTCGTCGCAGATGGATTGGTTGATCATCGCGTAAGCGCAGCTGGATCCGACCATGCCGGAGCCTACGACGGCAACTCTTCTTCTTTTGCGTTTCATGTTTCATTCGCTCCTTCAACCCTATTGTACACGAGATTGTGATAAAAATCCCATAATCGGCCGCTTCGGCGGAATTCGGCCCATTACGGCCCTAAACCGATAAAAACCGGCAGCGCGGCGGCTTCCGGTGAGAGTCCTTTTGGAGCTTCGTTCAGGGGGCAGGAGGACTCCAGGGCCGCCGGATCCAAATGCCTGGCCGCAGCCTTAAAAAAAGACCCCGACAGCGTAAATATCTGCATAAATGCGTCCCGATGGAGCTCCCCAAAATCGCGATCGTTTCGTGTCCGTTGATCCGTCTGAGCCCGGCATACAGGGCGGTGCTGAACATCACGTCAACGATGACGAACTTTGCCAGATCCGCGCGCGTAAATACCCAGACCTGAAACTCCTTTTGGTGAATCCCCGCAAGCTTTCGCATGCCGCCCTCCTTCCCTTTCGCCATAAATCCCTCGCTTTTTTAGGATATATCAAAGCAAAACGTTTGAGAACACGCGGACAAGATCGAATTTTGTTCGGCGGTCATACTTTCTTCGTCCCATGGCCATATTGAAAATAATAGCAAGCTGCTTTTTATGTAAAGCATGGTAGGTCCTGCATTCGGCAGAGAAGGGAAGAAATCGGCATGAGTCCGCAAAAGCACCACACGTCCTTGATCCATTCCATCGTCCGCCAGGCGCTGGAATTCAAAAAAGCTCCGCTGCCGTGGGGCAGGGCGGTCGGCGCCGGCATCAGCCTGGGCCTGCCCTCGCTGATCGGCCTGCTCGCGGGGCGTTTCGATTACGGCCTGCTGGCGGGAACGGGCGGTTTTACCTATCTGTATGCATCGAACGAGCCGTATTTCATCCGGTCGAGAAAGCTTGCCTTTGTGATGCTGGGCATCGCCTTTTCGGTGTTTTGCGGTTCGCTGCTGTCGACGTATCCGGTGCTTTCCGGGTTAGTGATGGGGCTGATCGGAGCGGTCGTGACCTTCGTGTTCGGCGCGCTGAAATTTAAGGGGCCGGCAGCGCTTTTTTTCGTATTGAGCTTTGCGATTGCTTCCGGTACGCCGCATAACCCGTCCGAAGCGGCCATCCGGGGGACGCTGGTCCTGTTGGGCGGAGCGCTGGCTTGGCTGATCGCGATGGCCGGCTGGCTGACCCGTCCGCACGGCCCCGAAATGCAGGCCATACGCCGGATATATGCCCAATTGGCCAATATGATGGAAGCCGTCGGTACCCGCGATTACGAAAAGGCGAGGCATGAGACGTTGATCGCCATGGTGGAGGGGGAGCCGATGTTTGCGGTGAGAAGGCATGTTTGGAAGGAAACGGAGCTGATTCGCCGGCTGGAGAGACTGTTTAACCAGGCCCATGTCATCTACCAGGAGACGGATACATGGCAGCTGCAAAGAAAGGAACCCCCTCCTGACACTGTAAGCAGCGTCGTCCGCAGCGTTTCGGGGCTGGGGACCGAAACGGGGAAGCTTCGGACGGAGGGATTGATGGTTCCGGACGATGCGCAGTCCCATGCCCTGCTGCAATCGGTGCTCGGGTTGTCCGCGATTCTGGAAGGGGTCCCGGATGGCCGACGGGAGGGAGAAAGAATGACCGGGACGCCGCTCCAAAGCATTTTTCTTGAGGCCTTCGACAAAAATTCGCTCGTATTTCTGCTCTCGCTCCGGTTCGGCATCATTTTGGCGTTTGCCGCTTTGGCCGCCCATGCCTTTAACTTGAACCGGTCGTATTGGGTTCCGCTCTCCTGCGCTGCGGTCATGCTGGGTTCCACCGTCATTGCCACGTTCCACCGGGCCATTCAGCGCTCGCTGGGGACGATGATCGGCATATTGGCGGCAAGCGCGATTTTGTGGGCGCACCCGCAAGGCATCGTCATTTCGCTTGCGATCATGCTGTTTTCGTTTTTTGCCGAGCTGCTGATCGTCCGGAATTACACGCTGACGATGATGTTCGTGACGCCGAATGCGCTTCTGATGGCGGCGGCAGGTTCCCATATCGAACATGTGGGGTATTTTGCGGGGACGCGCATGGCGGACGTCGTGACCGGGAGCTTGATCGGCTTGGCAGGGGTGCTCATCCTTGGCAGAACATCCGCATCAAGCCGGATTCCGTACTTGATGGGCAGGGCGATCCGCAGCCAATCGCAGCTTTTGGCCGTCCTCTTTACGGGACAGATCGAAACGGGCCTGCCGGTGGAAAGCCGCGAACAGCGGTCCATGAAAACCCATCTGGCCAACCTGACGACCGTTTACGCCACGGCGCTGGGCGAACTCCCGCGGAACGAGAAGGAGCTGCAGCGGCTCCTGCCGATTCCGGAGCTGCCCGGGCTTGAGGGCATCCCGAAAGTCCGCCACGATCTGTTATGGATGCAGGCCGCGCTTGAAAAAAGCCTGGCATCGTAAAAAAAACAGGGTATCCCCGGTCGCCAAGACCGTGAGGATACCCTGTTTGCCGCTTCAAGCGGTCGTCGGTATGAGATTAGTAAGCCAGCGTGTACAATGCTTTGATGTGGGAGAGGTAACGGATGTTACTTGCTTCCTTCATCAGCGTTGCCGGCAAACCTTTCAGCGAAATGTTGTTTTCGCCGATGGTTGCAACGGCGTCTTTGCGGCCCAGGCTGGCCAGCGTACCGGAGTTTACCGGAGCAAACGTTTCGAACGCCTTGTCGTTCAGGAACGCATACAGGTTGTAGCCGATCAGCTCGCCCATTTGCCACGCGATTTGCGCGGTTGGAGGGTAAGGACGTCCGGTTTCGTCGAAGTATACGGCACTGTCGCCGGCAACGAATACGTCTTTATGGGACGTGGATTGCAGGAACTCGTTGACGGTTGCGCGTCCGCGGTTGACCTCCAGGCCGGATTCGCCGACAAGCGGGTTGCCTTGCACGCCGCCGGTCCATACGAAGGTGTTGGTGACGATTTTTTGGCCGTCTTTCAGGTCGACCACGTTGCCTTCCACGTTCGTTACAGGCAGTCCGGTCAAGAACGTTACGCCGCGGTTTTCAAGGCTTTGGGTCGCGCGCTCGATCAGATGGTCAGGAAGCACAGGCAAAATTTTAGGGCCGGCTTCAACGAGCATCAATTTGATTTCGCTGCGGTCAATGCCGTATTTTTTGGTCAGGTTTGGCAGGATGTCGGCGATTTCGCCCACGAGTTCGACGCCGGTCAAACCGCCGCCGCCGATCAGGATCGTTGCGTCAGCCGGATCTTTGGATTGGGAGTAAGCTTGGATGCGTTCTTCGATATGGCGGTGGATGCGTTTGGCATCGTCAGCGGATTTGAGCACCATGCTGTATTTGTCGAGTCCAGGAATGCCGAAGTAAGCGGTGATGCTGCCGAGGCCGACGACAAGCGCGTCGTAAGTCAGCTTGGAACCGTCCGAAAGCTTCACTTCCTTGTTGTCTACGGAGAAAGACTCGACCTTGGCGATTTTCAGATCGATGTCTTTGCCTTTGAACAGCTTTTCAAGCGGCATGGCGATCGCCTTTTCTTCGATGCTGCCCGCAGCCAGGCGGTGAAGCTCGGTAATGATTTGGTGAGTCGGATATTGGTTCACCACGGTCACGCGCGCTTGGTCTTTGTTCATGTATTTGCGAACGGTCAGCGCGGAGAGGAGTCCGCCATATCCTGCACCCAAAATGACAATATGTTTTGACATAGTTTTTCCTCCGTCCTTACCTAAATATTAAAGTGGATTATTTTTGTTCTTTGGCGTTTTCAGCAGAGACTTGGAGATACGCGTTCACGAAACGGAACATTTTTTGCGCTTGAGGGTCTTTCAGCATTTTGAGCAGGCCAAAAAGACCGATCACTTCTTGACTGCTTTCTGCGCGGTCTTTTGCTTCGATCACGTTTGCGGCGACGGATTTCACCGATTTGATGACCGGGGTGGCCATCTCTTGAATGGCTCCGACGGTGTCGCTTTTCAGCGTTTTATCCGTAGCGACGGCTTGTGCGAAATCGTAAGACTTTGTCAATACATTCACAAGCTCGGTCAGCTTTGGAAGATGGTTGACCAGTGTGGTCAAAGACTCCTGAACCTCGGGCTTGAGCAGCTGGTCCAGCAAATCGTGTTGATCTTGGCTGACAGGCGCATTCGCTTGTTCAGTCTTTGCATCAGTAATAGTTTCCGACATGTCCATTTCTCCTTTGCGTAAGCAGCAGTGCTTAATTTTATTTTAAAAAGGGCTAATAGACCCTTTTTGGGCAGAGGGGTCTAGAAGCAACAGACCTTCCTCAAGTGAAAAAGGCCGCAATCTAACTCATCATTACCTATGTTAACATAATGTTCACCAAAAGGATAATGAGGCATTTCAAGCCTTACGCACAAATTGTGAAGTTTTACACAAGTATACGTCTTCTTGGTCCGAATCTCTCTGTTTTCCTCCATTTTTGTGCGCAAATTGTGATAAATTCAACAAAGTGTCGCTGAACGGATGAAACATGTTGCCACTTTTTGTCCTTCTCCCCTAGGTTCTGCATTTCCATAATGCAATATACCTTTGAATGCAGCAAGATGCAAGGGGAAGGGGCTCCGTCCCGAATAAAAAAACGCCTTCTGCGGCGGGCCGCGGAAGACGGTGAAAGGATGCGTAAATATCGTTGTTATTTTGCATTCGTCGAGGTCGGGGGTTCCGGGGACAGCGGGGGGCTTTGCAGTTCGCCCGACGCTTCAATGGAGCGGTATTGTTTCAGCATGAACACTCTCCAGCGGACGATCATGCCGAACGCCAGCAAGAAAAACAGGGCGCCGGACTGCGGAATCGAAACATACTCGTCGATCACCTGATGAAGCACGGTACGGACGATCAGCAGAACGAACAAGATGACCACGAAGCTTTTGGAACGTCTGGCGAACACCTGGCCCTCCGATACCTCGAATTTGGTGCTGCGAATGAGCGGATATGAAAATATGAACCAGCCGACAAGGAAGGCGGCCAACGCCCAGAGCCACGGAACCCGGACTTGCGGCGCCACGAACATCAGGAAGCCGGTGGCCATGCCTAGCGGCGGAATAATGATTTTTTTGATCGTTACCGGTCTGTTGCTGGCCTTCAAGCGGACAAAAATGACCAGAAGAGCCATCAATAAAGCCCCTACGGTGGATCCGATTTGAAGATATGAGGGACTGATATGAGCCACGTTCAAGACTCCTCTCTTCTTAATGATATAATTAATCACGTATAACTATATTATATCACACCCGGCAAGAAGTAAACTTGAACGCCATATGACATTCCTTACTTATGGATCGGCTTTTTGCTCGTGTGCAGCCCTTCCAAAAAAGCCCGCAAAACGTATTCCACGCTTTCATCCACCTTCAGGTCCATTTGAAACCCTCCGTGCTGCTCAAGCGACGCAAACCCGTGCAAAAGGCTGCGCAGGCCGCGGATCGCGTGCAGCGTTTCCGTTTCGCCGAGCCCGTAAGGCTCCATAATCCGCAAAAAGAGGTTCAACAGCTCCTGTTTCGCCGATTCCAGCTCTTCGTGCCGCTGCGTGTTTACCTTATAAAAGGCTTCGTACAACCCGGGGCGGGAACGTGCGAACCGGAGGTAAGCGCCGCATAAGCTGAGGATCGCATCGTCGCCCGTTTTGCCGATAACCGCGTCCCGCGTCGTTTCGACGAGCAAGCGGATGCAGTGAACGGTCAGCGCGGCCCGCAAATCGGGAAGGCCGTTCACGTGGTTATACAGGGAAGGCGAACGCACCTTCAGCTTTTGCGCAAGCGCAGCCAAGGTCAGCGAATCCAGTCCGGATTCGTCGGCGATTTCGGCAGCGGCAACGAGGAGGGTGTGACGGTCGAGGCCCATTTTCGCCATCTTATTTCACCTCCCGAAAAGCGGCTTCGGCCCGCAGAATGGCCTGGTTCATGGCAGCGGCGGGCTGCTCCAGCATCCGGCCGTGGCCGACGGCCAGCCAGGACGGCTTCAGGCCGGCCAGGCGGCGGGCGCTTGCCAATGCGGCTTCTTTATTCCAGGTCGCCATCGCGGGGAAAGGGAAAAGCGGCCGCGTGTCGCCGGATACGGCCATGCCGCCCCGGATTTGGAACGCGTCGCCGGCGATCAGGACGCCGCTCCGGGTATCGTAGAAGGCCATATGGCCGGGCGTGTGCCCCGGAGAGGCGATGGCCAGGAGGGAACCGGTCCGATCCCCGTCCGCCAGGAGGCGATCCGGTTTCGTACGGACTTTTTGCGGGACGTCCCCCTTGATCGGCGTTTGCGGTTCTCCCGCTTCCAGGGCGCGGCTGCCGGCCAAAAGGGCTTGATCCCGGCGCGATATAAGCACTTCGGCGTTCGGGAGGGCTTCCTTTAATCCGTCCAAAGCCCCGACATGGTCTCCATGCGCATGGGTGAGCAAAATGCGGGTAATCGGTTTGCCGAGCGAATCCGCGGCGTTGAGAATCCCCTTCAGGCTGAACGGCATGCCGGCGTCGATCAGGGTCAGGCCGTCCGCTTCTTCGACGAGATACACGTTGACGGGGAACAGGCGGGGCAAAAAGGAAAGCTGGGTGACTTGATGAACGGTCGCTTTTTTCATGAAAATCATCCTCCCATACGCTAAAACTAATCTTATTAGCATTATAACTAATGACATTAGTTTTGGCAATCATTTATTTTCCAAAATCTACCCATTTTTTGTTAAGGCATCTTCAACGTTCGATTCCGGACGCTCTCCGGGCACAACGTTATAGTTGGGCGAATGCGTTTCACGCCAAGGCTGCTTGGCGGAAAGCCGCTGCTCGGATGTTTGCAGAATTCTCTTTCAAAAAAGCGTTTTTAAAAGGACAAAATCATACTATAATGGGAATTGTAAACCCTTTCATATGTCTAATCTGATTTGGGCCCTTCATTCGGAGGGCTCCTTTTTTTCGGGGTTCCCCGCAGAAGCGCCCGAACCGGCTTGCAGCCCGGGTCCGCTTGACGGGGACTTTTTGCATAAAAAGCGAGAGGAAAAACCCGCCTCCTTCGTCTACTAGATATGTAAAATGGTCAGAGGAAGAGAGAGTCAGGGGAGGATCGTTATGATAGACCCGTCACGGGACGCTGCGCTGGTCAAACAGGTGCTTGCCGGACATAAGGACAGCTTTGCGCAGCTGGTCGATACGCATAAAAACAAAATATACGGTTTGCTTCTGGGCATGGGGGCAAGCCCGCAGGACGCCCAGGATTATACGCAGGAAGCTTTTCTGAAGGCTTACCGCAAGCTGGCAAGCTTCAGGGAAGACTCCAGCTTCGCCTCATGGCTGTACACGATTGCCGTGAACGTCATGCGGGACGCGATGCGGAAAAAAAAAGACCTGCTGGCGGATGACGGCGTCCTTGGCGAGGGAAGGCACCATGCCGAAACGCCGGAATTAGCCTTTCTGCGCAAGGAGACCGGCGGAGAAGTGCAGCAGCTCATCAACCAACTGCCCGAAAAATACCGCATCGTGCTGCTGCTGCGATATACGAACGAGCTCAGTTACGAAGAAATCGCCGGGATTGCCGGCATTAAAGTAAACCAGGTGCGGAACCGGCTTCACCGAGCCAAGAAGTCCTTATGCAAAATGGTCAAGGATAAGGAGGGGATAAAGCATGAAATGCTGGAATCTGTCTCAGACAAGAGAATTCATTCGGTCTGGAAATAACGCAATGGATGAAGAGGCGCGCCTCCATATGCAAACTTGTCCGGAGTGCCGTTTGCTGCTGCAGCTGGCGGAAGAGGGGGAAAAGGCGTGGGAAGAGCTGCTCTTTCGCAAGGCATTGCCCGACGGGTTCACGGAGCGGGTGATGGCGTCTTTGGCCGACATTGAAATCGAAGACGGGGACGGATCCATGGAGCATGGGCATCCGGCATCTTTTCGGCGCAAGCGCAGATACGGACGAATCATCCGAAAAAGCGCGCTGTGGATCGCATCGCTGGCCATCGTCACGGCTGCCCTCACCTTATATGCCCAGCCGTCCATCGCCGATTGGGTAAGGTCCATTTTTTCCAAAGAGACGACGGACAGCGGGATGCTCGATGCGCGCAAGCTGGGCATTGTACAGAATCCCCATGTGAAGGTGAAGGATAAAGGTTATGCGCTGGAAATCGACGAGGTCGTTGCGGATGCCACCAGGCTCGTCATGGGCGTGAAGGTGACGGATCCCCAAGGGAAGCCTTTGGTTTACGCGATCGATTGGCATGATCTCCATATTACGGATTTAAACGGAAATGAGGTCGCGGAGCTGAGAGGCATCGAGGGATCGGACACGGTCGAAAAATTGACGTTTGTTTTTGTGAAGGAAATCCCGGCGGATGCGCTGATCGTGCAGGCCCGCGTCGACCATCTGCAGATTCCGTACACCGGAAAGGTCGTCGACGGGAAATGGGATTTCCGGTTCGAACTGGACATGAAAAAGGCGAACGCGATGAACATCACGACGCCTTTGCATGAGAAATATACGACCCCCGACGGTCTGCGGATCGAAATGGAGAAGCTGGTTCGCACGCCAAGCGGAGTGCGGCTCGAGTTAAGCACGTCGTTAAGCCCCCGGGCGGCCCGGCGTTCTCCGGGCGAACTGGAGTCCAAGCAGCAGCTGATGTTTCATTTTGAAAATGAGCAGGGGGAAGACATTTCAAGCGTCAACAACATCAAGTTCCCGCATATGGAAACCATCATTTCGCAAAACAGCGAACTCCGGGGCGGGAAACGCCACTGGACGTTCACGTTCCGTTATCTTCCCTATGACCGCCAGAAGCTGCGTTTCGTGTTGGACGGATATTCCATCCCGGTCCGAAGCGGCGGTTCGGTGGAGCTTGTTCCAAGCGAGCTGAAACACCATCCGGCCGTGTTCAAGGATCAAGGAGACGAACTGACGTTAAGCGATTTCTGGGTCGACAACGATCCCAACCAGAAAGAGGGGGCAGGCCCGAACGTCAGCCTGATCCGGATGAAGGGCAAATTCCGCAACATGTTCAACCATGACGAATGGATCGTAAAGGATTCGGACGGAAAGGAATACCCGGTGACGTACAGAGGATCGGTCGGGTGGGGTGAATGGAACGAGGCAACGGGGGACCCTGGCTTTATCGTGAACGGAATGAAACGGCTGCCCGAAAAAGCGACGCTTATCCGCATCGTTAC
This sequence comes from Paenibacillus sp. FSL M7-1455, assembly GCF_038004655.1. NCBI lineage: Bacteria > Bacillati > Bacillota > Bacilli > Caryophanales > Paenibacillaceae > Paenibacillus > Paenibacillus sp. FSL M7-1455. Next base: position 625,896 of record NZ_JBBORO010000001.1, read on the forward strand.
GGACAAATGGTACAACAACGTGGAATGGTCCTTTGAGCTGCCGAAGGGCAAATCGATCCCCGGCCTGGAGCATGCGGACCCGCCGACGTATTAACGGAATTGGCGCGAGCCTTGGCCTGAACGACAAAAGCGTACCCCTTCCAGGGAGCCTGGACGGAGGTACGCTTTTTGGGCTAAAACATTCATTAGCGAAAATATTCACCCGATAAACGGTTTTCCCCATAAAATATAAAAATCAAACGTCAGCCTAAAGGAGCTATGGGCGAGCAGCCCCCGGACCTGTTCCTCGGCGGCTTGCCAGGACAGCGGCGTCATCCGGAGCATGGCTTCCAAATGATGCGGCTCCAGCTCGGCTTCGTATCGCACGCGGCGCTGCTTCATGCCCGGAAAATGTTTGGCGAACAACGCGGCCGTATGTTCCGCAGCCTTCGTGCGGCGGGCACGCTCCCCGTACAGAAATTGCCTGAACTCCCGCAAATACTCCGGTCCCGGAACCACTTTCGCAAGCATGCCGTTCGGTTTGAGCAGCCGCCGGAATTCCCCGTAATTGGAGGGGGACAATATATTCGTGACGACGTCAAACGCTTGATCCCGAAACGGACTGCGGGCCAAATCGGCCACGACCCAGATGGCGCGGGCGTTTCTTTTGGCGGCCGTCACGATGCCCGGCTTGGCGTTCGGCAGCAGGTGGACGTACCCGTCGCGGGACAGATCAAAAAGGTGGCCGGCCGTGCATGACAGGCTTCGTTCGCCCGCCATGTTCATGGCCCCGCCGCAGACGGGACAGCGGAAGAAAGTTGCGTGGCGGGCCAAAAGGCTCGCCAAATGATGCAGATGTTCTTTTTTGGACAACGCAAATACACCCCATTCATTCGTTTGGTTCGGGATATGGCAAATCCCGGGTCAAATGAAAAAGGCGCAGCTAAATAAACCTCGGCTTCAGGCTTCAAAAAAAAAGCGGCCGGGTCGATTTAAACCTGCACCTCTCATTAACGCAAACGAATGTAATGGATCATGGCCTTGTCCAGCTCCTTGCCCAAAAATAGGCGGAAGCATTTTCTTCCGCCGTTCTATTGTAACACGAACCCGAAACAAGATAAAATCACAAGGATGGGGTTTATCTTTCCGGCGGCTTGATACACTAGAAATAAAGGTTGTAGATTTCGTGTCCGGACCCCAAAGGAACGTAAAGGAAATGGTCCGCCCAGGTTGACACCGGCAACTGTTAACCATATAATTACAGTATAAGGAGGAGCAAAAATGAATAGTGAGTTTAACATTGCCGTCCATTGTTTAACCCTTCTTAGCGTAAAAGAGGATCATATGGCTAACAGCGAGGAAATCGCCAAAAGCGTATGCACGCATCCTGCCCGCATACGCAAGGTGCTCGGCCTGCTGCGCAAACATGGGTACGTGGCGACAAAAGAAGGCGTCGGCGGAGGGTATCTGCTGAATCCGGACACCGAAAACGCGACGCTGGGAGACTTGTATCGTTTGCTCGCCCGAGGCTCCTTGAAGCCGGGCTGGTGCTCCGGCGGCGAAGAGCTGAATTGCGAGGTTGCAGCCAATATCCAGGGGATCATGGATCAAATATACAGCGGCGGAGAATCCGCGCTGGAACGATATCTGGACGGGATTACGATGAAGGACGTCAAACGCCAGATCGTTGAAGCCGGAACCGCGGACCCGGTTTAATATCGCAGTTATAGACAGGCAGCTTCCGAAGGGGCTGCTTTTTTGCTGCGCTTTTTTATGGAGCGATGTGGCAAAATCGATGGACAAAAAATAAAACCGTTTACGCTTCTGCGCTGTCTTAAATATACGGAATGACAACATCCGTTATCGATCCTGGAACGGTTCGATGAATCTTCACCGGCCGGTGAAAATGCAGGAAAGGGGTTAAGCGTGATGAGCGACCCGGAACTTACGGCCGCTGCCTGCCATGGGGATGAAGAAGCGTTTTACGCGCTGGTATCCGGATTAAAGAGAAAGCTGTACGGCATTGCGTTCAGCTATTTGGGCAATGAGGCGGACGCGCTCGAAGCCATGCAGGAAGCGGTGTGCAAAGCCTGGGCGAACTGCCGCAAGCTGAAAGAAGCTTCGGCCTTCGAGGCGTGGCTGGTCCGCATTCTGATCCGCTGCTGCATCGACGAACAGAAGCGGAGGAAACGGACCCTGCCGCTTCTGTTCGACAAAGATGAGCGCATGGCCGAGATGGTCAGCGACAGCAGGCTGGACTTGCATCAGGCGATGGGGCGGCTGAGGCCGAAATACAGGCATGTGCTTGTGCTGAAATACTATCAGGATATGACGCTTGCCGAAATTGCCAACGTGTTGGACAAACCGGAGGGCACGGTAAAAACATGGCTTCATCAAGGCTTGAAGCAGCTGCGCGGCAAACTGAACGCAGGGGGCGAGGTATATCATGGGGAATGAACAAGAACGGCTGCTCGAGCAATATTTCGAGCCGGCGCATATCGCCAGGCGGAGAATTCCCGAACAGCGGCTTGATGCCGCGATCAAAAACGGAATGGCTCGAGGGGGAAAAGCCCAATACCGGCGGCGGGTCGGCAGGGTGGCTGCATCCTGCGCCGCAGCATTACTTTTGCTTGTTGCGGCTGCCGTCTATGTGCCCGAGCTGACTTTTGGAGGCCGTTCGGCATCCTTGCAGAGTGCAGCCGAACGGCAAATTCCGGCTTACGTCGAATGGTCCGTCGGCAAACGGGGGATGCTGAGGGAAGCTTTGGATCAGGGAAAATATCAGGCGGTCGGCGCAACGGCATCCTATGAGGGGTACCATGTCACGGTGGACGGAATCATGACGGACCGGAAGCATGTCGTGCTGTTTTATACATCGAAAAGCGATCAAGGGGATCGGATCACGCCCGTAAATCCCGGCCTGTACACGAAAACCTACGATAAGCTGCCGTTTCGGCAATTCGTGCGCGACCATCGTCAAAAAACGGGATATTACGACGAGGGAAGCTACCGGGATATGCTGATCTTCGACCTGGCTGGCGGCACGCAGCTTCCGGACGAGTTTTATTTTTCGGGTAAGTGGAGCAACGGCGAGCCGGTAGCGACGCAAAAATTTCTGGAGGTAAAGATTCCCGTAGACCTATCCAAGCTTGCGGTGCTTGAACGAACGATACCGGCTGGCCAATCGTTTGATTTGGAAGGCCAGAAGATCAAGCTGGAAACGATGGTGCAGGTTCCCGAGCGTTTGAACTTAAAACTGACTTCGGATGCCGGCACGCCTAATATCGCCCGTTTTTTGGATTGGGGACTCTACACGAAAAATGACCGCGGAAACATGCTTCAGCCAGCCATGGGCCCGATAAAGGAAAACGGCGAGCTCATCTTTAGTTTCCATGCTCCGGACTATGTGAAGGGAGACCCGCTTGAGCTGCGGGGATCAGGGATTGAAACGGCTTTTCGGGGGAAAAGGAAGCTCGTGATCGACACGAAACAGTTTAAGCTGATTCAAGCGCCGGACAGCAGGCTGAAGCTGGCTTCCATCGAAACGTCATACGAACGGATCCGCATCACCTCGGGGTTCCCGAGTTTTGATCCGCGGATTACCCGGTTTATGAAAGTAAATCCCGAATTCACGGACGGAAAAGGAAACAAGCATAAGTTGATTACCAACAATGCCGAGGCGATTCACGAGGGGTGGAGGAAGGATGCCGATACCGGACTCGATGCGTATTATTTCGACATTCCCGGCAAGTCCTATCCGCAGCCCCTAACCTTCGAGGTGGAGGAATATCCCGGTACGTTCATCCCAAAAACATTCAGCCTTACGATTCAAAAATAACGAAAAAACAGACCGGGCGCGGCAAACCCCCGGTCTGTTTTTGGCTTCATCTATGTTACGTTTGGTCAGGCTTGAGAAAGGTTTTGACGGCCGGCGGCTCGTAGGCGCCGAACTGGTCGAGCAAACGGCCCGGGTCGGTGTCGACCAAAGCTATGGACAAATATTTTTCGTGCAGGAACTGCTCGCGGGCCATATGCTTGAAAAACTCGAGCAGAGGATCGTAATAATGGTTGATGTTCAGGAATCCGAGCGGCTTGCGGTGCAGCCCGAGCTGGGCCCACGTAAAGATTTCGAAAAATTCCTCCATCGTTCCCGGCCCTCCCGGCAGGGTCATGAATCCTTCGGACAATTCGGCCATTTTGGCCTTCCGCTCATGCATCGAATCGACGATGATCAGCTCCGTGAGATGCTTGTGGGATATTTCCCTTTTGTCCAAAAACCCCGGCATGACGCCGATCGCCTGTCCGCCTTCCGCCAGGACGGCATCCGCGACCGCCCCCATCACGCCGATGCTGGAACCGCCGTACACCAGCGTAATGCCGCGCCGTGCCAGTTCCTTCCCGAGCTGCTTTGCGCCTTCCACGTACACGTCCGACGCGCCTTTGCTTGAACCGCAAAATACGGCTACCGATTTCAATCCAATCTCCTCCTCCAAAACGTTTTCTCTCATCTAGACATTGCCGATTGCTTCGGAAGCTTACGCTTTCCTGCCGGACTTTCGTCAACGCTCATCCAAGTCCGGAAACGCAGAGTCTCCCTCACAGCATGTCCGCATGCAAGAGGGCTCATGCGTTCACGTCCTAAAAATGGAAGAACTTGCGTTCCGATACCATTATACCTGCAAAAAGTTTCGGCATAAAGGATGGGAATGGCAGCAAAGAGAACGGGGAAGGGCGTTTTTTTCGCCGCCCGAAAAAAGCGAAGTTAGCGTTGCCCCGCGGCACGGAAAAGATTATTGTTAGAGTAGCGGACAAGCGACATGGACACAGCAAGGGAAAATAGAATGAAGGAGCGGGATGAAAAGGATGAGCGACAACAAAAGATGGTTTTACGCCGGTACATACGCCGGGGCGGACGAAGAAGGCATTTTTCTGTGCGCCCTCGACATGGATAACGGCAGCATGGAAATCGTGCGCGGAACGGACGGCATCGCGAATGCGTCGTTCCTTGCGCTGGATGCGGCCAAAGACCGTTTGTATGCCGTGAGCGAGACGGAGGAAGGCCAAGTGTACGCCTACGCGGTAGATGGGGAAACCGGCGAACTGCAGCTGCTGGACCGCAAGCCGACCCACGGCTCGGCCCCTTGCTACATCGCGTTAACCCGGGATGGAAGCCACGTGCTGGCGGCCAATTATTCCAGCGGCCACGTGAACGCCTACCGGATCGAAGGCGACGGGAAGCTTGCCGAGACGAGCCTCGTCCGCCATAGCGGCAGCAGCGTCAATAAGGAACGCCAGGAAGGGGCGCATCCGCATTCCGTGTTCCAGGACCCGACCGGGACATACGCGCTGGTATGCGATCTCGGCTTGGATGAAATCGTGTTTTACCGTTTGGACGGCGGCAAGCTTCAGGAGCATAACAGGGTTAAAATCGCTCCGGGGGCGGGTCCGCGCCATTTCGAATTCCATCCTTCGGGCAAATGGGCGTACGGCATCAATGAGCTGGACGATACGGTCAATGTGTATGCGTTCGATGCGGAAGCCGGGAATCTGGAGCTCTTGCAGACCTTGTCGGCATTGCCGGAAGGAGCCGCAACCGGAAGCAGCAGCGCGGACATCCATATTTCGCCATGCGGACTTTTTTTGTACGCCTCGAACCGCAGCGACGACAGCATCGGACTGTATCGCGTCGACCCGTTTACAGGGCTTCTCAAGGCGGTCGAGTGGATATCGACGGGGGGCCGAACCCCGCGCAACTTCGCGGTCGTCAAAGGCGGTTATGTGCTTGCCGCGAACCAGAACAGCGACTCGGTCGTTTCCTTCCGCATCGACAAGGAAAGCGGACGGTTGACGCCGACGGGGCATACGCTTTCGCTGCCGAAACCGGTTTGCGTCGTCCCGGTGTATAAATAATATTTTGCGTGCGGCTTCAGGCAGCTTTCGCTTGAATGCGAAGGCTGCCTTTTTATGCGGGTTCGCCGCCGTTTGAAAAAAGCCGCTTTTTTTCTAAAAAAAGGATTGACGGCGCAAAGGGTCATGATTACAATACGAATATAACATACTAAACAGGTAGGATTAATCAAAAATAACAGCATTATCCGAATCACATCGTTCCCGCCGTACAAACGGAGGAACCGCCGATCCGAATGGCAAGATGCGCTTTTTTTAGCACGCGCCGATCATTTGGACAGGGGTTTCTCCGTTTTTTTGTGGCTTGAAGCTTAGGCGGGGAACATCATTTAAGAAATGGGAGTGGGACCATGATGAATCGCAAGGGGATCCAAATCGCAAAAAAAGGAGCGGCAATCACGCTCGCAGTGCTGTTGACGGCGGCGCTGGCCGCTTGCGGCGCAAAAAAAGAAGCCGGGGAGTCGGCAGCGGCGGGGGGACAGAGCCAAGGCAGCGAGGCCAAAAGCGAAACCAAAAGCGAAGCCAAAGAGATTCAATTGCTGAACGTTTCGTATGACCCGACCCGGGAGCTGTATGAAAATTACAACAAGGCGTTTGCGGCGTATTGGGAAAAAGAAAAGGGGCAAAAAGTCACGATCAAGCAGTCCCATGGCGGTTCCGGAGCGCAAAGCCGCTCCGTGATCGACGGATTGGAGGCGGACGTGGTGACGCTCGCTTTGGGTTACGACATCGACGCCATCCAGAAAAAAGGGCTCATTCGAGAGGGATGGCAGGACAAATTCGAGCTGAACAGCACGCCGTACAATTCGACCATCGTCTTTTTGGTGCGGAAAGGCAACCCGAAGGGCATCAAGGACTGGAACGACCTGATCAAGGGCGACGTGCAGGTCATTACGCCGAATCCGAAAACGTCGGGCGGAGCAAGGTGGAATTACCTGGCCGCTTGGGGATACGCCCTGAAGCAGAACAACAACGACGAGCAAAAAGCAAAAGAATTCGTGCGCGAGCTGTTCAAGCATGTGCCCGTGCTGGACACCGGAGCCCGCGGGGCGACGACGACGTTCGTGGAGCGGGGCATCGGCGACGTGCTGCTTGCGTGGGAAAACGAAGCGCTGCTGTCGGTCAAGGAGCTGGGCCCGGACAAATTCGACATCGTTTATCCTTCGGTCAGCATTTTGGCGGAACCGCCGGTGGCGGTCGTGGATAAAGTCGTGGACAAAAAAGGGACGCGCGAGGTCGCGGAAGCTTACCTGAAGTATCTGTATTCGGAGGAAGGGCAAAAAATCGCAGCGGAAAACTTCTACCGCCCGACGCTTTCATCGGTGCTGGACCAGTATAAGGACACGTTTAAAACGCTCGATCTGTTTACGCTGAAGGATATTTTCGGGACATGGGACGAAACGCAAGCGAAACATTTTAACGACGGCGGGGTATTCGACGAAATTTATACGCCGGGCAAATAACGGGGACCGAACAAGGGAAGGGGTGAACGCATGAGCCGAAGAAAAACGGGTCAAAGCCGGGTGCTTCCCGGCTTCGGCCTGACGCTGGGATTCAGCGTCGCGTATTTGAGCCTGGTCGTGCTGGTGCCGCTCTCGGCGCTGCTCATCAACTCGACCGGTCTCGACTGGGCCAAGTTTTGGCAGGTGGCGACCGACCCGCGCGTGCTTGCCTCGTACCGGATCAGCTTCACGACGTCGGCCGCGGCCGCGCTCGTGGATGCCGTGCTTGGCCTGCTGCTCGCCTGGGTACTCGTCCGTTACGAATTTCCGGGAAGGAAGCTGTGCGACGCGCTGATCGATTTGCCGTTTGCGCTGCCGACGGCGGTGGCTGGCGTGTCGCTGACCGCCTTATATGCCCCGAACGGATGGATCGGCTCGCTGCTGGCGCCGCTTGGCGTCAAAGTCGCCTTTTCGCAGCTTGGCATCACGCTGGCGCTGATGTTCATCGGCCTGCCGTTTGTCGTCCGGACGCTCCAGCCGGTCCTGCAGGATATGGACCGCGATGCCGAGGAGGCTTCCGCCACGCTTGGGGCCGGCAGGTTCCGGACGTTCCGCAGCATCGTGCTGCCGGCGCTAGTTCCGCCGCTGCTGACCGGCTTTGCTCTCGCTTTTGCCAGAGGCATCGGGGAGTACGGCTCGGTCGTGTTTATATCCGGCAATATGCCGATGAAAACGGAAATCGCGCCGCTGCTCATCATGTCCAAGCTGGAACAGTACGATTACGCGGGGGCGTCGGCCGTAGCGGTGCTGCTGCTGCTCATTTCGTTCCTGATGCTGCTGGTCATCAATTCGCTGCAGCGATGGTCCAGCCGGAAAAAGGAGGCGGTATAGATGGCGGGAGGCGTACCTGGAGCCGCTGCCGTGAAGCAAGTGCAGACGTCGCGGGCCGCAACGGAAAGACCGTTCGTCAAATGGCTGCTGATCGCCGGCGCAGGCCTGGTTTTGCTGTGGCTGATCGTGCTGCCGCTTGTCGTCGTCCTGACGCAGGCGCTGAAAAAGGGATGGGACGTGTATATCACCGCTTTATCGGACCCGGATGCGATGTCGGCGCTGAAGCTGACGCTGCTTGTGGCGCTTGCGACCGTTCCCTTGAATACGATTTTCGGGGTGGCCGCCGCTTGGGCGATCGCCAAATTCAAATTTAAAGGCAAAGGCGTTTTGATCACGCTGATCGATTTGCCGTTTGCGGTTTCCCCGGTCATCGGCGGGCTGATCTTCGTGCTGGTGTTCGGGGCGAACGGCTGGTTCGGCCCGTGGCTGGCGGACCATGACGTTAAAATCATTTATGCCGTCCCCGGCATCGTGCTGGCGACGCTTTTTGTCACCTTTCCTTTCGTGGCGAGGGAACTGATCCCGCTCATGGAAGATCAGGGCCAGCAGGAAGAGGAGGCGGCCATCACGCTCGGCGCGAAAGGCTGGACCGTGTTTACGAAGGTGACGCTGCCGAACATCAAATGGGGCCTGATTTACGGAATCATCCTTTGCAATGCGAGGGCGATGGGGGAATTCGGAGCGGTATCGGTCGTGTCGGGACATATCCGCGGAGAGACGAACACGCTGCCGCTGCATGTGGAGATTCTGTACAACGAGTACCAGTTTTCGGCCTCGTTTGCCGTCGCTTCGCTGCTTCTGCTGCTGGCTCTAGCGACCCTGCTGATCAAGAGCCTGTACGCAAGAAAACATGAGCATTGACGCGGCCATGGGAGCGGCCGGAGCAAATTTTGCAAAATCCGGATTGACAGCGATTTTAACGGCATGATAATGTAACTGTAACATCATAAAACAAAGTAAATTGGTTGGAAAAGAATGAATTGATTGTGTATGGAATTCATGAATATCGTTCTGAAGCAAAGGAGGCGCTTGTCATGGCAAAAGGGCTCCAGTTAAATGAGGTATGGCTTGAGAGGATCGCCGGCCAGCTAAACGACATGGAATTCGGTTCCCTGCATATCGTCGTGCATGAAGGCCAAATCGTGCAAATGGAACGGACGGAGCGGAAGCGCTTTGAGAATACGCCCTCCAAGCCGGTGAAGGCAGGAATCGCGGCCAGGGCGAGGCAGGATTTGAAAAAGGCCGCGCCGGACCGCCGGTAGCGGCGGTCGGGCAAATCTGCTTCAGCCCCCGGAATCTTCCCAGGCGGGCACCCGAACAGAAACAGACACGGAAGGACGGAACGGAAAAGTCAAAACCCGCTGATGCAGCAAGCCGTAAACGAAGGCTTGCCGTCAGCGGGTTATTTGTTGTGCCGCGTCGGGTCGCCAGGCTCCAACAAGTCGGCGGAACCCGCGTACGGACGGTCCCTCCGCGAACGTTTCGGTCCCAATCCGAAACCGCACAAAAACAAGAGAATTTGAACCGCTAATATGTAAGGGGCAGCCTGCAGGCCGGCAAGATGGGCCGCTGCCGCGGCGGTGATGCATAAGGCCAGCATCCGATAAGCGTATTTGGGCGAATCCTTGCGGGGCGTCATCACGGCAAAATGAAAGGAAACGACGGCCACGAGGCATGAAACATACCGCATCCACAGCTCGACCCCGGTCCAGGAAAGCGCCGGAATACGATGATCATGGAACTGCCCGTAAAGCCCCAGGCTCCAATAGACGATGCAAGCCAACAGGAAAAAAGGCACCGCAGGCCGCACGAGCTTCCAAAAGGCCGTTCCCCACCCCGGGTTGTCCAACGAGCGGATAATGGAAGCCTGCTCGGCGATTTTTTTCTTGATCTCGCGGTCCAGCAGCCGTTCAAGCTGGGCATGGCGCGAGGCGTCCCGTTCCCTGGCATAAGCGTCGATGGCTTCGATCATCTCCGTCGTCACCAGAGGGGCAGCTTTGCATTGCTGCAGGAGCAGATGCAGCGGTTCGGGCTCATGCTCCGCTTCATCCGGAGCGGCATCCGCATCGCCGCTCAGCATGCCCGCCGCGCGGCAGTACGGATCAAGCGTCTGGCGCAGCCTTTCAAGCCGTTCCGAGGCGGCCTTTCGAAAAGAGCGGGCAGTGCGGACGTATATCCATATGAACGCGATCACCGCAAACCCCGTAAAGATGATTCCGGACTGCGTACCGGTGAGATCATCTGCATGAATCCAAGCCGCAAACGGCAATGCGCAACCCTCCTTCATCGCTTTTGATTCCACTATTGCACAATAGGCTCCGGATTTCAATATTTCCTGAATTATTCCAGCTTCGCCGACAAAATATGCGGCAAGCTGTCCAGATCCTCGAGCAGCTCCTGCAGGGTTCCGTTATATTTCGTTTTGGCATCGATTTTAAGGTGGTAAATGCCAAGGCGTTCGGGGTCCTGCTCCATTTCGTATGACGATATGGAGATTTTCCGCGACGTTAGCGACTCCAATATCGGCTTGACGGATGATTTGGAATCCAGCTCGAAGGAAATCTGCAGCGCCCGCCCGGATTTGAAAATCATGCTGAGCAGTTCCAGGCCGATCATGACAAGGACCGTCGCGCTGATGCCCGCGGCATACATGCCCGAACCGATCGTCAGGCCGATGCCGGAGGTCGCCCATACCCCGGCGGCCGTCGTCAATCCGCGCACCATTTTCCGTTCAATGATGATCATGCCTGCCCCGAGAAAACCGATGCCGCTGACCGCCTGCGCCGCGACGCGGCTCGGATCCAGCGAGACATGATCATGTTCCAGCACCTGGGAAAAGCCGTATTGCGACACAAGCATAATAAGCGCGCTGCCGACCGCGACGAGAAAATGGGTTCTGAGCCCCGCCTCCTTGGCCCGCAGCTCCCGCTCCAGGCCGATGACCGCGCCAAGCAGCCCGGCTACCGCCAAACGGATGATGTACTCTGCAACCATGCATTCATCAGCTCCTTTGCAAAATAAAGAATCGCTCCTGATCGCCGCTTTTGGTTTTGTCGGCGGCGCACCATGTGGATAGAAATGGGTTATCCCATATGATAACAGAAAAGAACAAGCTTCGAGGACGGCCGTCCTGGTATCCGAAGAAAAATTAGCGCGGATAACGGGTGTCTATATTTTTATGATTATAAGAAAGTTTAAACATAAAGAACGCTTTTATATCCGGCGAACCGCTTTCGCCGCCGGCCGAAGCGGGTAGACACCGCTTACATTTTGATTTATAATGAATCGCAAGTTCATAAAAGTGGCGGAGAAAAGGAGAACACGCGAATGAAGTCCCTCTGGGGACCGTTTGGTGTTTTTCTTTTCTCTTTTTCGTTTTATCGTAAAAAGGAACAGGGATGGGGGAGCGATATGACCTTTACGAATCAACGCATTTTGCCGGCCGCCCGTAAAGTGAAGGACCTGGAAAAACTGATGAAATTGTCGTACGAGCATATCGTCATTTTGGATACGCATATTAGCCAAATCAGTTCGATCGTTCAACTCGCGAAATCGCACGGCAAAAAGCCGCTGCTCCACGCGGATCTGATCGAGGGACTGAAAAACGACGAATACGCGGCGGAGTATTTGTGCCAGGTCGTGAAGCCGGCGGGCATCGTTTCGACCCGGGCCGGGGTCATCGCGAAAACGAAGCAAAACGGGCTGCTTGCCATTCAGCGCTTATTCCTGCTGGATACGAACGCATTGGAGAAAAGCTACGCGATGTTCAAACGGACGCAGCCCGATTACATCGAAGTGCTTCCCGGCGTCATCCCGCACATGATTACCGAAGTGTCCGAACGGACCGGGATTCCGGTGTTCGCGGGCGGACTGATCCGCACGGTGAACGACGTGGAACAGGCGATTGCCGCGGGAGCGTCGGCCGTGACGACGTCGAACGTCGAACTGTGGAAACATTTTGAGCAGAAGGAGTAAGGGGGGGACTAGGTTGCCGCAAACCTATATTATGGCCCTCGATCAAGGGACGACCAGCTCCCGGGCCATCATTTTCGATAAAAACGGGCAGGTCGTCAGCTCGGCTCAGCAAGAAATCAAGCAGTATTTTCCGGAACCGGGCTGGGTCGAGCACGATGCGAACGAAATCTGGGTTTCGGTGCTGGCCGTGATTGCCGGGTCGTTGTCGATGGCGGGCATCGGGCCCGAGCAGATCGAAGCGATCGGCATTACGAACCAGCGGGAGACGGCGGTTGTGTGGGACAGAAATACGGGGAGGCCGATCCATCGCGCGATCGTATGGCAGTCCAGGCAATCGGCCGACATTTGCGAAGACTTAAAGGGCCGGGGATATGAAGAACTGTTCCGCCAAAAGACGGGCCTCGTCATCGATGCTTATTTTTCAGGAACGAAAATCAAATGGCTCCTCGACCACGTCGAGGGAGCCCGTGAAAAGGCGGAAAAAGGCGAGCTGCTGTTCGGCACGATCGATTCCTGGCTTGTATGGAAGCTGACCGGCGGCAAGGCGCATGTGACCGATTATTCCAATGCGTCGAGGACGCTTCTTTATAACATCCACGAGCTTGCTTGGGACGACCAATTGCTTCAAATTTTAGATATTCCGAAAGCGATGCTCCCGGAGGTGCGTTCGTCCTCCGAGGTATACGGAAGCACCGTGGAGCACCATTTCTTCGGCAGGCAGGTGCCGATCGCCGGCATCGCGGGCGACCAGCAGGCGGCGCTGTTCGGTCAGGCCTGCTTCGAGAAAGGGATGGCCAAAAACACGTATGGAACCGGCTGCTTCATGCTGATGAATACCGGGCATGAGGCGGTCGACTCCAAACACGGCCTGCTGACGACCATTGCCTGGGGGATCGGCGGCCGGATCGAATACGCGCTTGAAGGCAGCGTGTTTGTGGCCGGATCGGCTTTGCAGTGGCTGCGGGATTCGCTGCGGATGCTGAAAACCGCGGCGGACAGCGAGCAGTATGCGGCACGCGTCCCGTCGACCGAAGGCGTATACGTCGTGCCTGCATTCGTCGGCATGGGCACGCCCTATTGGGACGGCGACATGCGGGGAGCCGTTTTCGGGCTGACGCGCGGAACGACAAAAGAGCATTTCGTTCGGGCGACGCTGGAATCGCTGGCGTATCAGAGCAAGGACGTGCTGGACGTGATGGCCGTCGATTCCGGACTGAAGCTGACCAGCCTGCGCGTGGACGGGGGCGCGGTGCGCAACGAATTTCTGATGCAGTTTCAAAGCGATCTGCTCGATACGGAAGTGGAGCGGCCGATCGTCAACGAAACGACGGCGCTGGGCGCCGCTTATTTGGCCGGGCTTGCGGTCGGCTATTGGAAGGACCAGGACGAGATCAAAGGGAGCTGGAGGCTCGACCGGTCTTTTAAACCGGCCATGCCCGGTGATGAGAGGCGCCGCCTGTACGAAGGATGGCAAAAGGCGGTTCGGGCAGCGATGGCTTACAAATAGGGATACTGCGATCGCCGTTTGCATGCTATAATGATTACAAGTTCATACGATGGTAGGAGACGTTTGAGACAACCACGAACGCCCGCGCTTCGCGTTTTGCACGCGAAAGCCGCGGGATCTTCGTGGTTTTTTTACTTTATGGAAAGAGGGGCTGCGATATGAAGCATAGGTTTTCCGGAATGGATCGCCGAACCAAGCTTGAGGAAATGGCAAACGGGATGTATGACGTTCTGATTATCGGCGGCGGCATCACGGGGGCCGGCATCGCCCTGGATGCGCAGAAGCGGGGAATGAAAACGGCCTTGATCGAGATGCAGGATTTTGCCGCGGGAACGTCCAGCCGATCGACCAAGTTGGTCCACGGCGGGCTTCGCTACTTGAAGCAGTTCGAAGTGAAAATGGTGGCCGAGGTCGGCAAGGAACGCGCCGTGGTTTATGAAAACGGGCCCCACGTCACGACGCCGGAGTGGATGCTCCTGCCGTTTTACGAAGACGGCACGTTCGGGGCGTTTACGACGTCGGTCGGGCTGCGCGTGTACGATTTCCTGGCAGGGGTAAAACCCGAAGAACGACGCAAAATGTTAAGCAAAGAAGAGACGCTCGGCAAAGAGCCGCTGCTGCGAAAGCAGGGATTAAAAGGCGGCGGTTATTACGTGGAGTACCGCACGGATGACTCGCGCCTGACGATCGAAGTCATGAAAAAAGCGGTGGAAGCCGGGGCGAGCGCCATCAATTACGCCAAAGCGGAGGAGCTTATATACGAAGGCGGCAAACTGGTCGGGGCGAAGGCAAGGGACGTCATCGGCGGGGGCGTATACGAGATCCGGGCCCGGAAAGTCGTCAATGCAACCGGGCCTTGGGTCGATACGCTGCGGGAGCTGGACCGGTCCAAATCCGGCAAAACGCTGCGCCTGACCAAAGGCGTGCATCTGGTTTTCGACGGCTCGCGTTTTCCGCTCCGGCAGGCGATTTACTTCGATACGGCCGACAAACGGATGGTTTTTGCCATTCCTCGCGACGGAAAAACGTACGTGGGCACGACCGATACCGACTATGCGGGAGACACGGTTCATCCGCGCGCGACGGCCGAGGACCGGGATTATTTGTTGGCCGCCTGCAATCATATGTTTCCGGAGCTGCTGCTGACGGCGAAGGATATCGAATCCAGCTGGGCGGGCCTGCGTCCGCTGATCTATGAGGAAGGCAAATCGCCTTCGGAAGTCTCGCGGCGCGACGAAATATTCGTTTCGCCTTCGGGCATGCTGACGATCGCCGGCGGCAAGCTGACGGGTTACCGCAAAATGGCCGAAACCATCACGGATCTGCTCGCCCGGAAGCTCCAGGCCGAAGGGTTCGGGCCGTTCGCCCCGTGCGCTACGCGGACGCTGCCCATTTCCGGCGGGGATGTAGGCGGCTCGGCGCGTTTTCCCGAATTCGTTCGCGAAATGACGGAAAAAGGCAAGCAAATCGGCCTCGCGCCGGAATCCGCCCAACGGCTTGCGCTCCGTTACGGCTCGAACGTTCCGGCCGTATTCGACCGGATCCTTTCGGCGCAACAGGCCGGAACGGGCCGCGGACTGTCCCGGGAAGTGCAGGCGATGCTTCGGTACGCGATCGAAGAGGAAATGGCGGCAACACCCGTCGACTTTTTCATCCGGCGGACCGGGGCGCTGTTTTTCGATATCGCATGGGTGCGGCAGTGGAAAGAACCCGTCGTCAGCTTCATGGCGGAGCAGTTGGGCTATAGCGACGAGCAGGTTCGGAAATACGCGGAAGAGCTTGAGCTGGAACTGAAAGCGGCCGTCGTGCCGTCGGAAGAGCTGGAACCGGTGTATTCGTAACGCAGGGTTCGCCGGCTCTTTCCCTCCTCCGAAGCGGTATGCGATGGCGCCGGAACGGACGCCGCGGCATAAAGGAATACATGGGCTTGCAAGGCCAACGAAGGCCAAGGCGCCGCGCCTCCCGTACCCGGGAGCGCGGCGCTTTTTGGCGAGGGATAGGAAAAAAATCTTCGATACCGCTTCGAGGAAGCGCACTTGGTCATTCGGCAGACATTGCACAAAACAACAAATGATCTTATTGAACGCCATCGAAGATTTGCGGGCATAAAACGGCTTTTGAGGGTAATATAGGAATAGCGGAAAAGCGATCATTTGGACTGAAGCTTCGGCAGGTTCAAAGCAAATTGAGACAGAGGAGACATCTTCATGACAGAAACCATTCACCCCATGAACATAACGATTTTCGGAGCCACCGGCAAAGTCGGGCAGGCCTTGGTCCGGGAGGCGCTAAACCGCGGCCATGACATAACGGCCGTCGTGCGCGACGCCTCCCGGTTAAAGATAGAGCATGAACGTCTGCATGCCGTGGAGGGGAATTTGTTGGACCCCGCGACGGTCGAAAGAAATGCGAAAGGACGCGAGGCGGTGATCAGCGCCTACGGACCGAAGCCGGGAGAAGAGGAGGAGCTGCTTGAAGCGGCGCGTTCGCTGATCGAAGGGGTGCGCCGTTCGGGAACGAAACGCCTGCTTGTCGTAGGCGGCGCCGGCAGCCTGCTGACCGATGACGGCACCCGGCTGATGGATACGCCTTCGTTTCCGGAAGAATGGTTTCCGCTGGCTGCGGCGCATGCCGACGCCTACGTGATTTACAGCCGTTCCGACCTGGATTGGACGTATTTGAGTCCGGCCGCCGCACTGGAAGACGGCCCCCGCAGCGGCAATTTCAGAATCGGCATCGACCGGCTGATCACCGACGAGCTCGGCAGCAGCCGGATCACGATCGCCGATTTGGCCGCGGCGCTCGTGGATGAACTGGAGGATCCTTATTTCGTCCGTTCAAGGTTTACGGTGGGGTATTAAGGCAAGCAAGCCGGCTCGGCTTCCCTCAAAGCGGAGCGTGCGGTCGGTTCACGCGAAAATGATGGGTCGCGGACCTGCTGACAAGGAGGTAGACATGAATGCATATCGTAACTTCGGCGCAGATGCGGGAGCTTGATCGCCGCGCCATAGAGGAGATCGGCATTCCTTCCATGGCGCTGATGGAAAACGCCGGCAAGGCGATCGCGGAGGAAGTGATCCGGCTTTGCCGCGAGCGGCAGCCTGCGCGGGCAGACAGGAATGAGGCGGAAGGCATCGGCCGGCAAGCAGGAGGGCGCGGATGCATCCGGGGCGACGCCGGCCTTGCGCTGGATCAGCCGGAACGCGAGCATTGGCTGATCCTCGCCGGCAAGGGCAACAACAGCGGAGACGGTTTGGTGGCCGCGCGTCATTTGCGCGAGGCGGGCATCCGCGTGACGGTGGTCTATGCCCTGCCGCCGGAGCAGCTGCAAGGGGATGCCGCCCTGCAGCGGGACGCCGCCGCTGCCCTTGGCATCCCCTTGCTTGTCCACGGGCGCGATGCCGTGGACTATGGCGGATGCACGGGCATCGTCGATGCCCTGCTCGGGACCGGCGCCCACGGCCAGCCGCGGGGCGCTTACGCGGACATGATTGCCGCGGCGAATGCCAGCGGCAAGACCATCGTGTCGGCGGACATCCCCAGCGGGCTGGACGCCGACACGGGGGAAGCCGGCCGGCCGTGCATCGCGGCCCGGCTGACCGTTTGCCTCGCGTTCCTGAAGCGAGGCTTGACGCAGTACCCCGGCGCGGAAGCCGCCGGGGAGGTGGTGGTGCGCTCCATCGGGATTCCCTCGGAGCTGTGCGGTCAGCAGGAAGGGGGCGCCTACCTGCTGACCGAAGCGGTGCTGCGCGGCCGCTTGCGCGTAGACACGGCGCGCCGCCGCTCGCCGGACGGCCACAAAGGCACGTACGGCCACGTGCTTGTGGCGGCCGGAAGCCCGCGCATGAGCGGCGCGGGGCTGCTGTGCAGCCGGGCGGCTTTGCGCGCGGGCAGCGGCCTCGTGACCTGGGCGCTGCCTGCACCGCTGCTGCCGCATATGGCCGGGGCCGCGCCGGAAATTATGCTCGCCCCCGCTGCGGACGGGGACTGGGACGAGGCTTCGGCCGAAACGGTGCTTCAGCTGGCCGCAAGCCGCAGCGTGCTGGCCATCGGCCCCGGGCTGGGGCGGTTTGAAGGAGACGGCCGCTGGCTGCGGCGCATATGGGAGCAGTCCGAGCGTCCGCTTGTCGTCGATGCCGATGCGCTGAATATGCTAGCGGACTGCAAAGACTTGCCCGTCTGGCAGGGAAGGAAGGCGGATACGGTGCTGACGCCGCATCCGGGCGAGATGGCCCGCCTGACCGGCTTGTCCGTCAAGGAAGTCCAGCGGGACCGGATCGGTGCCGCTTCGCTGTATGCGGCAACCCATCGGGTTACGCTGGTGCTCAAAGGGGCCCGAACGGTCATTGCCGGGCCGGACGGTACCGTTTATGTCAATGCGACGGGCAATGCGGGCATGGCGACGGCCGGATCGGGAGACGTCCTGACGGGCATCATCGCCGGATTGTTGGCCCAGGGGCTGGACGGCGTCCAAGCCGCCGCTTACGGCGTTTACCTGCACGGACTTGCCGGCGAAGCTGCGGCCGAAAGACGCGGACACCCGTCCTCCCTGATCGCAGGCGATTTGATCGAGGCGCTTTAATCGACGGAAAAACCGTGCTCAACTTACAGCCAAAACAGGCAGATGAGCGGAACGACCAGCGCAAACAGCGGGGTAAGCAGGGAACGGTCGGAGAACATCCGCTTTCCCAGGAAAAAAACGAGCACCGTGCATACGCCCGCGGCCGCCCCGATGTCGCGGTAACCGTCAAACGCGGGATTAGCGGCGAACAGGCCGTAAAAAGCGCTATACGCCGCTGCCGCATACAAGGCGGCCTGCTTCATTTTGCTCAGCGGCGGCAGCACGGCGAGGATCGCATCGGAGGCGATGGAAATCAGCATGGCGTAGCTGTAAACCCAAATTTCGGGCGTAATGGACATTTCGGGGTCCGCCGCGTTCCAAGGCGTTTCCGGAACGGGAAACATCCGGGAAATCAGCAGGAACATCAGCAGCGTCAATCCCGCGGAGGCCAACTTGTTCATCGTATATTTTCCCGACTTCAGCCGGGCATGGATAAAGGAATAATCCGGTTTCATCATTCGTTTTCACCTTGCCCCATCGTCATTCTCGTCAGGATTTTGCCAATCCTCATGGTACAGCATAATCACAAGCCGCGGGAATGGTTACAGGAGCAGTCCGGCTTTTAAGGGATTACGTACCCCAAACCGATTTGTTGCGGGCAGGTGCTTGCCGCCAAAACGCTGCTCGATGTCTGTTTTTGGAACATGGAGAAGATATGTTCTTTTTGGACGGAACCTGGATTCGGGTCTGTTTTGCGGG
This sequence comes from Paenibacillus sp. FSL M7-1455, assembly GCF_038004655.1. Classification (NCBI taxonomy): domain Bacteria; kingdom Bacillati; phylum Bacillota; class Bacilli; order Caryophanales; family Paenibacillaceae; genus Paenibacillus; species Paenibacillus sp. FSL M7-1455. The sequence goes on from NZ_JBBORO010000001.1 coordinate 644,917, forward strand.
AACGGGATCTTGGATTCGGCTGATGAAAAGGGAGTGGGTGCATGAAGAAATTCATGGCAGGCGTCGGCCTTTTTTGCGGTACGGCGGTTGTATTGTCTACGGTTTATGTGCTGGCGGGCGGTTTGGCGGATATAGTGCTGATCGTCGGTTTTAGTATCGTGATCGCCATGTTGGGCGTCATGTTGTACAACCAGCATCGGGAGCGGGATGCAAGAAAAAGGGCGGAGAAACGCCGGCAAATGAACCGGAATTTGTAATACCAGAGCCTAATCCACGAAAGGATCATGGACCGATGGCGGACGATCCCTACCTCACATGGACAGGATGGATTCGGACTCGTCAAATCTTTGATGAATGTTTCGTCCCGGGTTCCGGGAAATCGTCGCGATTATGGAACCGCATAGAATGCAGCCTCCCGCCCAAAAAGGCGCGGGAGGCTTTTTTCTTAAGATCCTGGGCTGTTGTTCCGGATATCCTTATTCGAAAAGGACCGGGCGGTACGAAAATCACGCTTTTTTTCTTTTCGGTATGCTAAGCGTCTGCCATTCGTCGCCTTGAATCATTTTGGCGAGATAAATGATTTGGCCGACGTGGCTTGAATAATGCGACATCTGGCGCTCGATTGCTTCAAGCACGGAATGCGGCTTCTGCTTAATATAGACGGTCCGCAGCAGGTCCTCGCCTTTAAGTTCCGAAAGCGTCCGTAAAAATACGTCCCAGCCCCGGTTCCACACGGCGAGGAGCTCTTCCCGGGACGAAAGCGTGCCTTCGAATTCCTCATCCCGGTTACGTCCGGGTTTTTCGCCGTCCGTCGTCAGAAAATCCGTCCAGCGCGAGATCATGTTGCCGCTAACGTGTTTGACGATCACCGCGATGCTGTTGGATTCTTCCCCCGGAGCCCAATTCAGCCTGGCATCGTCCTTGATTTGGCTAATGGCCTTTTCGGCCGACGCTTTGAGCTGCTTGAAATTTTCGGTTGCGATTTGAAGATATAGATTTGCCACATCCTGTACGTTCGAAGGATTTTCCATCCCGACACCTCCAGCATGATTGTGAGACGTTCGCAAGCGGTGACTTGTTTTTCTGTACAACCAGTATATTCCTGAAGGTCCGGCGTCTGCAACAACAGGAAAATGCTTTGGGTACCGGTCGTAACCAGACAGGTCGGCTATGCACTTCATCGTTCAGGATCAACGGCAACCTTCATGGGAAAGCCAAAATCCCCGGCCTCATCGGGTGCAGCGCGTTGTTAGTATTGTATGAGGGGGATCCTGGTAAATGCCGGTTGAATACTTTTTCTGTCCTAAAGTTATTCCTCGGGTTCGGGCGGCGTGAGCCGCTCGATGCCGCCCATGTACGGCCGCAACGCTTGCGGGATATCTATGCTGCCGTCCGGCCGCTGATGGTTTTCGAGGAGCGGGATCAGAATGCGCGGCGAAGCGACGGCCGTATTGTTTAGCGTATGGCAGTACTGGAGATTGCCGTCCTCGTCAAGGTAACGGATATTCGAACGCCGGGCCTGAAAATCCAGCAGGTTCGACGACGAGTGCGTTTCGCCGTAGGCGCCGCGGCTTGGCATCCACGTCTCGATATCATATTGTTTATACGTTTTTTGCGACATATCGCCGGTGCACACGGCCATCACCCGGTATGGAAGCTCCAGCATCCGCAAAATCGCTTCGGCATGGCCGGTGATCTCCTGCAACAGAGCCTCCGATACGCTAGGGTCGTTTTGGCAGAGAACGACCTGCTCGACTTTGGCGAACTGATGCACCCGGTACAGTCCACGGACGTCCCGGCCCGCCGAGCCGATTTCGCGCCGGTAACAGGCCGACATGCCTGCCAGCCGGATCGGCTCGCCCACGTCGACGATTTCGTCGCTGTAATACGACACAAGCGATACCTCCGACGTGCCGACAAGCCATTTTCCTTCGTCCGCGATCCCGAAGGTCTGATCCTGCCCTGCGGGGAAGAACCCTGTGCGGGTCAAGGCTTCCGGCCGGACCATGACCGGTACGTCCATCGGCGTAAACCCGTGCGCCGCCAAATAATCCAGCGCCAGCCGCTGCACCGCAAGGTGAAGGTAAAGGCCTGCGCCCTTCAAATAATAATTGCGCGTCCCTGCCGTTTTTACGCCCCGCGGAATGTCGAACAAATCATGCATTTCCCCGAGGGCGACGTGGTCCCGCGGCTCGAAATCAAAAACCGGCGCTTCGCCGAAACGGCGAACCTCGACGTTGTCGCCGTCGTCCTTGCCGATCGGCGTATCCTCCGACACGATATTGGGAACGAGCAGAAGCAGCTCCGATACCCGGCCTTCGGCCGCCTGAAGTTCCGTTTCGAGGGCGCCCAGCGTTTTGTTCATGTCTTTCACCTGTGCCATCAGCGGTTCTGCCGCCCCCGGGTTCCCTTGCTTCATGAGGGGAGCGACTTCCTTGCTCAGCTGGTTTCGCCGGGCCCGGATCGCTTCCGTTTGCCGGAGAAGCTCCTTCCGTTTGGCATCCCACGCGAGCAGCTCCTCCACCTGAAAGGGGATGTTTTTGTGGATGGCCGTTTGCTGCACCCGCTCTTGATTGTCGCGGATAAATTGCATGCTTAACATGATTTTGACAGCTCCTTTGTCCGAAAAATACAAAAAGCGCCCTCATCCTTTGGGACGAGGAGCGCTTGCTCGCGGTGCCACCCAAATTGACCGGTTTGACGCTGCATTAAAGCGGCAGGGACCGATCCCCTTGGTTCCGCGGTAACGGACGGAAAGCCGGTTAACTTAGGGAGCAACACATCTTATTGCTCCGGTCGAAAACGCCTCGCAGTTGGATGCTGGTCATCGGCATAATATCGGTCTTCAATTCTTGTCGCTTAGTATAGCGTAATCCGTTTTCCCGCGCAATATGCATTTGCTGCTTGCATTAAACCAAATGCGCGAATCCCGTTACAGGCGGGATGGGGGACATTCCTAACCGGTATTGCCGCTTTTGGGCAAAAGGGCGCCTCGTAAAGCTTTGCACACGGTCAATCGATGTTTCGGTGGCTTTGCTATCTTTTCCGGAGTTGGATACAATAGGGGGAGATGGACGGGCCGATCCAGGTTTGCCCGAGCAAAGGATAGGGAGGCAATAACATGGCGATTGCGGAAGTGACGGTCATTCCGATCGGAACGGCGACGACCAGCCTGAGCGCTTACGTGGCCGATATGCAAAAGGTGCTGGCGAATCAGCAGGGCATCAGTTATCAATTAACGTCGATGAGCACGATTATCGAGGGTTCGCTGGAGGACGTATGGAAAGCCATTGCGGCGCTTCATGAAGCTCCGTTCCTTGCGGGAGCGCAGCGGGTATCGACATCGGTCAAAATCGACGACCGGCGCGACAAACCCTCCTCGAGCGCGCAGAAGCTGCAATCGGTGCGGGCGAAGCTGCAATAGCGCCTCCTAAATTTTTTTGGGATAAACTATTGCATTTCCCTGCAAAAGCTGTATAATAGTTTATGTTTCGTTTGATTGTTTGTAATGAAACGCCTTGTTAAGCTGGTGTAGCTCAGGGGTAGAGCAACGCACTCGTAATGCGTAGGTCGGGGGTTCAATTCCCTTCACCAGCATCCTTATGAAGCCTTACAGGACGCGGGATTCCGAATTTCGGAAGCCGCGTCTTTTTGCTTAACCACGTCTTTTCGGAAGGGGAAAATCATGCTCGTCACGATCGGGTACACCGTCTCCATGTTGTTGTACGTCGGAATCATGGTTTATCGTATCCTGGCCAAGACATTTTCGCGGTATCTCAGGGAAGAAAGCGGCTTTGTCTTGATCTTTTTGATTTTAAGTATCGCCGTGCAAGTCCCTATTATCCTTAAGGCGTGTTATATTTTCGCCGTTGTGCTGGCATTTATGTTTGGGTATGTCAGGAAGGGACACCATCCTAATCGATAATTGCATTTCACAAAAAAGACAAACAATCGAAACCGTTCCTACCTTTATTATAAGGAAAATTATGGTACGTTAGAAACATCTCTAGGCGAACCGGCACCATGTTATGACGCATTGCATGTCGATGAGATCGGAACTTTGGCTGCAAAGGAGCGGAAACGATGAATTTTTTCAGTGCAACATCCCTGCCTTCGATGGTGATGACCCTCATTGCGTTTTTGGTTTTATACTTTTTGTTAAGCAAGTATGCATTTGGACCGCTGTTTAAGGTTATGGAGCAAAGGGAGACCCGCACGAAACAACGTCTGGAGTCGGCTGAACAGCTTCGGGAGGAGATGCGAAGGCTCGAAGCCGAAAGAAACGCGGTGCTGCAGTCCGCGGTGCAGGATGCGAATAACGCCGTACAGCGTACGATCCGGGAAAGCTTGGCGAAAGCGGAGCAAGTCATCAAGGAAGCAAGGGACGAGTCGGATCGGCATGTGGCAGAGGCGCTGGCGGAGCTGGAGCTGGAAAAACGAAAAGCGATGGAAGCCATCCAAGGGGAGACGCAGGATCTTTCGAAGCAAATCGTGCAGAAGCTTATTCCGGACCGGATTCATTGATCTATAGTACATGGAAAAAACGCAGACCATCGGTAATGATCCCGAAGGTTCTGCGTTTTTGTTTTTGGAATTATTTCGTTTTCTGCACCGTGGAAACACTCATCAGAATGGCGTTGGTGGTTCCGCCGCCGATATTGTCAAACGAGAACAGAGAGGTTGGAAGCCCGACCATCGTGACCTCATCGCCTTCCAGGATGTCGCCGGTGGAGTTCATGTATAGGCCGACAAAGGAATTGTCGTTTTCATCCCCCACATGGATGATGGCGATCGTTCCGATCTCCGTTTCTTCCTCCTCGATGTCGATGACCGGACCGCTTACCTGCACCATTTTATCCAAATACGGGTTGATGTTTTTGAACAGATGACGGGACGTGACGCTGGCATCCACCGAAGATTTGGCGGCTTTTTTACTTTCTGCCGTCAAGGCAGGGAACAGGTCTTTATGGCTCACTATGTAGTTATAAGTCTTTTCGGTCATTTGGCCGGCATTATCGGTTATCGACGGAATGATTTGAGCCATCATGTCAGCCAATTGCGTTTGTCCTGCATTTGCTGCGGCGTTAGCTTGGCCGGTGGACGTTTTCCCTGTATCGGCAGCAGCTAAGGCTTTGCTGCTTAATTTGAAGGAATCGACCATTTTCTGTACCGTTTCCTTGCCGCCGTTTTCATAGGATTCCTTGGTATAAGAAATGCTGAGCGTATAGGTAGAGCTGCCCGTCGGAACGATGTATTGCGTCAAAACGACTGGAACTCCCGATTGCGCCTGCGTATATTCGCCCACCAAAATTCCGCTGTTATGGGCCCCCTCGGTATAGCTGATTTTTTTGAAATCCTTGATGGCATTTGCCAGTGCACCGCCTTCATATTGGGCAACGACCATATCGGCGTTTTCTTTGGCCGTAAACGTGGAATTGTCGGCGGCAACATTCACATTATCCGCAAAGGCGGACTTCGGCGCGGGATCTGCATAGGCTGCTTTGATCGCAGGCTGGTTAAGCTGGGACAAATCGTAGGCTTGCCAGGAAGCCGGGTACGAAAAAGCGAATTCTTCGGTTTCGGCGGTAGCCAGTTTTTGATCTTCCGATTCTTTCGGGGTTTCTTTCGGCGTTTCCTTAGGCGCTTCTTGGGTGGCGGTCGTCTTCGGTTCCTCGGCTGCTTTTTCCTTCTCTTTGGAGCTGCAAGCAGTCATTACGAGGCACAGGGACAGCAATAATACGATTGATTTCTTCAAAGTGTTTCCATCCTTTTGTCGTACCCGTCGGCTGGGAGATTGGCTTTCATCGTCCTGTAGGAAGCATAAGCTCAATGCATCGATTGGCTTGTTTCGTCACCTCCCGGCTTGCTGCGGCTTGAACAATAGTGAGTCTAACGGACTACCGATCATTTCAAGCATATTCGACATTCTTTTGACTTATTTTACGGGGCAGACAATCGGTTGGTTTCAATAAAACGACAATTTACCGCCTGAAATGATTATAAATGGAATTTTAATGATATTAAATAAACATTTTGGATATAGTTCCTTCCTCCCGTTTTTCCTTTCTCCGTCCCGTGTATATAAGAAGTGAAGGAACGGGGAATACTTCCATGATATGGAGCGAATTTCTGGAGGTGGAGGCATTTTGAGCGAAAGCAGCATTACGATTCATTTTGTCGGCGGGGAGTCATTGAATATCATTTCGGGCGACGTTCCGGGAATCATTGCACGGCTGAAAAGCGAGGAATGGGTCGTGCTGAACGAACATCACGTCAAAACATCGAGCATTTCCTTTTTCAGCGTATACGAGCCGGGGTTCGAGAGAAAAAGCGACAAGACGATTCCGGGGAGCGGCTGATTCCTTTATAGGATCGAAGAGGCGTTCTAGGCACGGCTCAACCCAGGCAAAGCGCGGTTCACGAAAGTGGGCTTGCGCTTTTTTTTGCTGTTGGCCCCGGGCCTGCCTGGTGCGCTCAGAAAGCAATTTGTTGAACCTGACCATCGAGGCCGTTCGTCTTGTATAATGAAGTTAAGGAGTGATTGGTATGATCGTGGTCAGTTCCTGCCTGGCAGGATTGAAAGTGAGATATAACGGAACGGACTGCCTGGATGAAACGATTCGGCGTCTGGTCGGGGAAAAAAAGGCGGTGACGGTTTGCCCGGAGCTGATGGGCGGATTCGCGACGCCGCGGGAGCCGGCCGAAATTCAAGGCGGAACCGGTGCCGACGTGCTGGACGGACAAGCCCGGGTCATCGAAAAATCGGGCAGGGACGTCAGCGAGATGTACGTCAAGGGCGCTTATGCGGCGCTGGAGGTGATACGCGGGTTGGGTGCCCGCCTGGTCGTGTTGAAAGAATACAGTCCTTCCTGCGGCAGCTTGATGATCTATGACGGCAAGTTTGAAAACCGCAAAGTGGCCGGAAGCGGAGTGACGGCCGCGCTGCTACAGCGGGAAGGCATCGAGGTCATCTCGGAAGAGCAGTTTCTTGAACGCTTGCGGCTTCGCGGCGAATGACGCGAATGCATTTACGGCGGCGGAGTCTGACTTTGCCGGGAGTTATTTCACATTGCCAAAAGGGAATGATTTGGGGTATAATAGGAACGTGTGTTCTTATTTGATTAACGGGAGATGATGATAGATGAACAAACCGCATCCATCCGCTTTGATGACACCGGAGCCGGAACGCAAGGAGGCATCCCGCCCGGAGAAGGAGCATCAGGATTGGGCAAGCATCGAACGCGAGCTTACGCATTCGCTCGAAGCGCACGTTAAAATCGGCATGACGGTCGACACGCCGAACGGAAGCCGTCAGCTGCGCGGTTTTGTGACCGTCGTCAATACATATTTGAAGGAAATCAAACTGCGCGAGGAAGATGACTGGCAGTGGATCCGATTCGAGGATATCCGGGCCGTGCACGTCTAAACTTTCATATCCAGGCGGCCAGGTCGGCTCCCCTCCCAGACCAAAGTCCAGGGAGCGACTAGTCTCAGGCTCGGCGCGAGTGGCGCCTCCGACCCGTATAATGAGTACCAGATATAACCAGAGGGGTATCGGAGGGAACTCATGATGAAGAGATCATATCAGTGGGCAGCGGCCGGGGCGATCCTTTCAGGGCTGCTTTTGACGGGCTGCGCTTCCGTTAACGAAGCCGCGCAATCCGTTAAGGAGGACCTGCAGCAGGTTACAGCCGCCGCGGGGGATTCGATCGGCAACGCCGCTTCCGGGATGGCGGACCGAATCAAGCGGAGCGGTAAACCGCTCGAGTTAACGGCTCAGCATGAATCCGGCTCAGAGACGGTGCTGCGCATCGAGCATAAGGTCGGAAACATTCGCCTCGTGCCGGTGGCGGGGGACGCGGTCCAGGTGAAGACGACGATTTGGTTTTTGAAAGACAGGTTTTACGAAAACTTGGCGGAACAAGCGGAGACTTCGTTCCTTCCGGAGGGCGGCAACCTGAGGCTCGCAACCAGCCCGAAAGACGACCCGGAACGGAATTTATGGGATTGGGCGGAATCCAAATACGGCTATTCCGACTTCGTCATCGACTATGAAATCGAAGTTCCCGGATCGGTGACGGGCATCGATATCGCGAGCGACGTCGGGGAAGTGAACGTGGAAGGGTTTAAAGGGAACTACCGAATCCGCAATAATGTGGGGAATATCGTCGTGCTAGACGGCCACGCGTTGGGTTCGTCCGAGATTGAAGCCGATGCCGGAAGCCTGCAGCTCCGAATGAACGGGATCGAGGAAGGCGGCAGTCTGACGGCCCGGACCGACGTAGGAAGCATCCGCGCCTCCTTTGCCGATACGATGAAATATACGCTTCAGGCGGAAAGCGACCTTGGGGCGGTCACCGGCGTGCCGGACGGAAAACGGGAGTTTAACGGGGGAGGAGCGGAGATTTTGCTTCAGACCTCCGCCGGAGAAATTACCGTCGAGTAAGGGAATCATTCGTTTCGTTGATACGTATGTACAGCGGTTTTGCGGCCAAGCCAAATGCACCTCGCGAGAGAGGCAGGGTTTGGCTTTTTTCGTTTGCCGCGGTTGTTTGAAGCCATGCAAAAAGCCTGCGGATGAGCGGGGGCCGCAGGCTTTTTGCCAAGTAAGGGGAGTGATGGGTGAAGCATGAGGTTGGCGGAAAACGAAAATGTTTATAACATCTTCGTTTCTAGTAATATATTCAAAAGGTTTGAGATGTTTCGTGATAGAAACAGCAGGTAAAAAGCTCATTTATTGCGGGGGGGATGGCAGATAAGAACAAGGAATCGGGACGATAGGAGAGCAAACGCCGTATTTAATCGCTTACATGGCATTTTGGGATCGATTCAATTTATGTTTATAATAATGATCAGTGAAAATCGGACCCGGCGAACCTGAGAGTGGGGAGCTATCATTTTGTTTATATGCTTTCTTTCGGATTATGTACGGACGCTCGGCACAACATAGGATAGGGGGAATTATTTCTTTGTTTTTGAATGGCTTGAAACAAGGTTTCTTTAGTAATGTCAGAAAAGATATTTTATCCGGCTTGACGGTGGCGTTTGCGCTCATTCCGGAGGCGATCGCCTTTTCCCTGATGGCCGGCGTGGATCCGATGGTCGGATTGTACGCATCTTTCCTGATCGCCTTCACGATTTCGTTTGTCGGCGGAAGGCCGGGCATGATTTCGGCGGCGACGGGCGCCATGGCCTCCCTGATGGGACCGATCGTAGCTAAATACGGCATCGAATATTTATTCGCGACGACCATATTGACGGGGATATTGCAGTGGGTGATGGGCGCGCTGAAATTCGGTCGTTTGATTACCTTCGTGCCGCAGCCGGTGATTGTCGGTTTCGTTAATGCGCTGGCCATCGTCATTTTTATGGCGCAGCTTCCCAACTTCGTCGGCGCGACCTGGGTCATGTATCTGATGGTGGCGGGCACGCTGCTCATTATTTATTTGTTCCCGTTCCTGACGAAGGCCGTTCCTTCGGCTTTGGTGGCGATCATCGTGATGACGGTGATTTCGGTATTGACGCATGCGGACGTCAGAACGGTGGGCGACATGGGGACGATCACGCAGACGCTGCCGTCCTTTCATATTCCGTCGGTCGCGATATCGTTCCATCTGTTCATAACCGTATTGCCGTACGCCCTGGCGCTGGCGGTGGTCGGAATGACGGAATCGCTGCTGACGGCGAATCTGGTGGATGAGCTGACCGAGACGGGAAGCGACAAAAACCGCGAGATCCAAGGGCAGGGCATTGCCAATATCGTTTCCGGCTTTTTCGGAGGCATGGCGGGCTGCGCAATGATCGGACAAACGGTGATCAACGTAAAATCCGGCGGCCGTTCCCGGCTGTCGACGTTGGTGGCCGGCGTGTTCCTGCTGTTTCTCATTATCGCCCTTGGCAGCGTGGTCAAGGTGATTCCGATGGCGGCGCTGGTTGGCGTGATGATCATGGTGTCCGTCGGAACGTTCGATTGGCATTCTTTGCGGACGCTGCATAAGGTGCCGATCGGCGATACGATCGTGATGGTCGTGACCGTGGCGATCGTGGTGGCGACTTCGAATCTGGCCCTTGGCGTCGTGGCGGGCGTGATCTTGAGCGCGCTGCGGTTCGGCTGGAAAATGGCGCGGATCCATGCCTCCACGGAACGAACCGGGCAGGGAGCAAAAATATATCGTATCCATGGGCAGCTGTTTTTCGGAACCATGTCGCATTTTACCCAGCTGTTTGCCTATCACGAGGATCCCGAACATGTCGTCATCGACTTTGCGGCGTCGCATCTGTGGGACCAATCGGCAACCAGCGCCCTCACCAAAGTGATCGATAAATACGAGGCGCTCGGCAAACGGGTTACCGTACAAGGACTCAATGAAGAAAGCCGGGTCATTCTGGATAAAACCGGCCGTACGCTGGATTCATCCGCATAGCGGCAAAATCAACGAAGAGGCGTTCTCCTTGGCAGGAGGCCGCCTCTTTTTGTGTCCTGGCATGGCTTATTCCGCAGCGTTAATCTGCGGCGGTACCCGCTTTTCATAGAGATTGAACGAAGCTCCCGGGGCCGGTCCGCGATACTCGAACCCGGCCCCGCTATATAGGCGGTTGAGGGCCGGCACGGAAGCGATGCAGTCCAAACGGATCCGATCCTTGCGGGGAAAACGGATGCCGTTTACCGCCCAGTCCAAAATGGCGCTGCCAAGCTGTTCGCCGGCAAAGTCCCGGTTGATGCAAAGCCGGTGCAGGTAAACGGAGGATTCATGCCCCTCATCCCCCCATAACGAACGGTCCCACGCGCTGGCGTGTTGCTGAAGAATGACCATGCCGGCGAGCGCCTCGCCTTTCTTGAATATAAATACGTCGCCGCGGTCGATCGCTTCGGGCACGCCGTGGCGGTCCTCTCCCGCAAGCAGCTCGTGCCATTGCTTGGAACCTTTGCTTTGCAGCCAGGCCGCGGCTTGTACCATCAGGCCGTTCACCGCTGCTTTATCTTCCGCTCCCGCCTGAACGGCGCGGATTCCGGGCTTGACTTCGCCGCGAATGATGCGGCATTTCATATCGTTCATATTCATCTCTCCCCTCCGTAACCAATAAGATGCGTATATAGAGCATACACGTTCGCCATCGGCTTGCATGCTCGTTTTCGGGATTATTGCTTCTGTTATCTTAAAAAAGTTCGCGGCTTTAAGCAATACATGCGCCGCATGCCGCCGGGAGGGCGTACGTTCCATCCGTCACGAAAAGGGCTTGTATGAGATTCGGGCAAGGTATGGCCGTACAGGCCGCCTGAAGCCGGTCGGCATTGAATGGTATGAGGAGGGTTCCAAATGTCATATTTGCAAGAACGAAGAGGGGGTGTCTTTAGGTGAAACAGGAGGAGTTCATCGCCAAAATAGCTCCGCTTGCGGTTGCGGACCAGGCGAAGACGGGAGTCCCCGCATCCCTTACGATTGCCCAGGCGGCGCTGGAATCGGCATGGGGGGCAAGCAGCCTTGCGGCGCAAGCGAATAATTTGTTCGGCATCAAAGGCGAAGGACCCGCCGGGAGCATCCGTATGCCGACCTCGGAATATGTAAGGGGCGCTTGGGTGGAGATGTTTGCTTATTTCCGCAAGTACCATAGCTGGGAGGAGTCCATCCAAGACCATTCCCGCCTGATCCTGAACGGGGTTGCCGGGGACCGGCGGTACAGCGGGGCGTTGCATGCGGACGGCAAAACGGCGGCAAAAGCGGTAGCGAAAGCCGGTTATGCGACGGATCCGAACTATGCGGAAAAGCTGATGCAACTCATGGACCGGTACGATTTGTATCGTTATGATCGCAAAAAGGAGGAGGGCGAACCCATGACCCCAGAAGAAAAGGCGGCGTTCCAAGCGCTGCAGGCAACGGTCGCGCAGCAAGCCGCCTGGATCAAGCAGCAGGAAATCCTGCTGAATATGCCCTGCCCGGTTTGGGCGCAGGATGCTTACGACTTTTACAAGCCGTATATCTCGGATGGAAAAGGAAGTTATGATTTTTGGCGGCAGCTCGTCGTTCAATACCGGCACGAAAAGGGAATTCGGGTCAACCCCGACGGCCCGGACGCGGACGGCTCCCGGCAATAAACAACCTGCGGCGCAAAGCGTTTTTTACGGAAATAGGAAGGAATATCGGTTTCATCCGCAGAATGGGTAGATCAATACCTGATGAAAGCGGAGGTAAACCATCATGCCCAAAGGCGAATTGCAGTGGATCATCCCGGACGGGTACATTCCGCCGGACAGCAGCGGACGACTGGAAAGCCATGAATCGATATGCGTGCTGAATTTGAACCGGGAAGACGTCACGGTTACCGTCAACGCTTTTTTTGAGGACCGCGAGCCGTTGCTCGGCATGGAGACGACCGTTCCGGGCCAACGAACGAAGCATATCCGAACCGCGTCGCTGCAAGCGGAAGGACGGTTGATCCCCAAGGGCGTGCCTTATGCCATGGAAGTCGTCAGCAGCGGTCCCGTCTATGTGCAGTACAGCAGGCTGGATTCCACGCAAGCCGAAAACGCGCTGATGAGCGTCATGGCGTATCCGGTCAAAGACTAGCCTATCGGCTCTAAAAACAAATCCCTGCGGAAACGGCAGTTTCTTGCAGGGATTTGTTTATTCGGGCGGCATGATGCGGGACTTTAAGCTAGGGCCGGATCGTCACGCGCGTGCCGACGGGCACGTAAGAGGAAAGTTCGAGCACATCCTCGTTGTGCATCCGGATGCATCCATGCGACACTTCATGGCCGATCGAAGCCGGATCGTTGGTTCCATGTATGCCGTAGTGCGGTTTGGACAAGCCCATCCATAGCGCTCCGAACGGCCCGCCCGGATTTTCCTGTTTGTTGATGATCGTAAATTCGCCCGTCGGGGTGCTGGTTACCATTCTGCCGATGCCGACGGGATAGGTTTTCACGACCCGGTTTTCGTCCAGCAAATGCAGCTTGCGGTCCGAAAGGTCGACGATGATCCGATAGTTGGGCATTTGCATCACTCCTTGTTTTCAGAGTATGTTTATTATGCAGGGAAGGTATCACCGGACAAGCGCGAAAATCATCCAAAAATAAAGCTTTTGCCATCATTAGCAATAAAGGAGTTCAAGCAAGCCATGCACCGGAAAAAAATATTATCGTACGGAACTTTCGGCATTTTATTGTTGATCGCTGTGTTGTTTTTATGGAGAGAGGGCCCGTACGTTTACCATCCGGCGCGGACCCCGCTTAAGGGAGGGGCCGGGGCGGCCCGCGTACACGGCTTTTTCTCGACCCGGCCGACGCCAAACGCCATTTATTATAAAAATAAGGTGATCGTCCTGATGTATCACGACGTGCAGCCCCACCCCACCGACATTAAGAGCTTGGATACGGCCGTATTCAGGCAGCAGCTCGATGCGATGAAGGCGAACGGCTTTCACTGGATCACGATGGAGCAATACGCCGACTTCATCAGGAAACGCCGCCCCGTGCCGGACAACGCGGTGCTGCTGACGTTCGACGACGGCTACGAGACGTTTTACAAACATGTTTTCCCCATTCTGCAGGAGTACCGCGCGCCAGCAACCAATTTCCTGATCGTCGCGACCATCGGCAACGCCAAACATCCGGGACTGCCGAAGCTCAATTGGCAGCAAGTGCAGGAGATGCACCGCAAGGGAATCGATTTTTACAGCCACACCTACGACTCCCATGCTTACGGTTATATTCGGATGTTTGGGAAAAACAAGGACCGTGCCGAACCGATGCTGATGGGGCCGGAAGACAACAAAACGCTGCACCATGTCGAGACGCGGGAAGAATATACGCGGAGGGTCACGCGGGACCTGGACTTATCCAATCGAATTTTACGCGCCAAAATCGGAAATGACCGCGACATCCTGGCGTTTCCGTACGGCGGTTATTCCAAACCCGTGATCGACATCTGCCGCAAGCTCGGCGTTCAGGTGACGTTCTCCGTCAAACCGGGCATCAACGGCCCGGGGCAATATATCGGCTACCGGGTCAACGCGGGAGGCATGGACAACAATCCGATTACCCTCCTTGAATACATGAAGCGCGGCGCTCCGGTCAAAACGCCGATCAAAGGCTATCACCTCTAAAATGGACGAACCCCCGAAGACTGCGAAGGGCAGCTCCCGGGGGTTCTGTGTATTTTGTCAGGCGCAGCATGACGCCGTCTATTATTTAACCCCTGACAGCCCGAACATGGCAGACTGCAGCCGGTTCCTTAAGTATTCTTGTCGGTAAACAGAATAATGACCTTTCCAAAACAACAAAAGCCCTGCCTCTCTTTTGTCCTTGCGGCTCCGATGACCGCGCCAGTGTGAATCAGAATGCGTCTTTCATAAACTCTTACTTCGTTAGGGTCATTCAAAATAGGAATTTAATGCTTCGTCGATCCGAATGAAGGTTGCATGGATCTGAAGGGTTATTCTTCTTGCGAGGAACGTAAAAGGGGTTAAATGAAATTGTACATTCTTATACTATATCACAAAAATCAGGATTATGCAAAAGTATTCTGGATTGTAGTGGACAATGGGTTGGTTGGGGGATGGCAACACCTTAACGTTTCGATTAAAATCGAAGTATGAATGTGTTTGAGGGAGGAACGGACATGAGCGCAAATCCTAACCTTGCGGAACTGGTATCTCTTCTGGGGGATTCGTCCCGGGCGGCGATCCTGACGAGTTTGATGGACGGCCGTTTCCATACGGCCAGCGAATTGGCGCTTGCGGCAGGCGTAACCCCGCAAACGGCCAGCTTTCACTTGGGGAAAATGGCTTCCGGCATGCTGGTTGCCGCCGAGAAGCACGGCCGGCATCGTTATTACAAACTGGCGAACGAAGAAATCGCGCGAGCGCTCGAAACGCTGCTATCGATTTCCCGGCCCGCCGAAATCAGGTCGCTGCGCCAATCCGAACAGATGAAGGCCTTATGCAAGGCCAGAACCTGTTACGACCATCTGGCGGGGAAGCTGGGCGTCGGGTTGACCCGGGCCATGCTCGAGCAGGGGTGGATCGAAGAAGGCGACGGCGAATATGTCGTGACGACGGCCGGCGAGCGTTTTTTTGCCGACTTGGGGTTGGATCTGCCTGCGCTGCGCAAGGAGCGGCGGTCGTTCGGCCGAATTTGCCTGGATTGGAGCGAGCGGCAGCATCATCTGGCGGGAAGTCTGGGTCAAGCGATCGTTGCCCGTTTGTTCGACATGAACTGGATCGAACGGGCGGCTTCCGGCCGGGCGGTCATCGTAACCGAACAGGGCAAGGAGGGAATCAAGAGATATTTCCACTTGGAATGGAAATGATTTTTAAAGTGATCCTATGAAAAAAGTCATACATTTTCATGCTTGCCCCGCTTGGCGGGGCTTTTTTTTGCCTTTGTCACAAAATGTTTCCGAAAGCGGGATGTTTCTTGCGATTATTGTCACATATTCCGTTCTTTCGTCCGATAATGATAGTAGTATTGGACTAGCCATTTTACGAATAAGGAAGGCTTTGCTGTATGAATACCGATTCTTCTTGCTTGGAGACGCGGAAGGTATACCGGTCGTTTCTGGGCAAATTGCTGCGCAATTATTTGATCGGGTTGCTGCTTACGGTTCTCGTCGTCGGCAGCGCGATCGTGCCGGCGACGCTGAACATCGCCACAGAGGAGTATAAACGCCTTGCACTCGTCTTGCTCGTTTCGCTCGTTTCCATGGGGGCTGCCGAATGGATCTTTTTTAACCGCCATATCCGCTCCATCCGGGAGGGGATTGCCGCGGGCGCAAGCCTGGACGTGCTTCGCAGAGCGTTCATCCAAACGCAGCGGCTGCCGCTGCTGACCGTCTTTCGGATTTTGGTGCCGCATCAGCTGAGCTTCTCGATTCCGGCGCTGCTGTTGACGGCATGGATGCTGCACGAAGGCCTGCTGACCTTTCCGGGGTCTTATATCCTGGTGGCGGCTTTGGGGGCGCTGCTGGTGGCCGGGATGCATGCGATGCTGGATTTTTTCCTGACGACGGCGGCTATCCGCCCGATGCTGATCGAATTCAAAATGCTCGCCGAAAAAAAGTTCCAGGTGGAGCTGGATGCCGATGACCATGTGTTGTTGTCGATCCGTCCCAAATTTTTGGTCAGCGGCATACTGATGGGCACCTTGCCGCTGCTGCTGTTCAGCCTTGCCGCGCATATCCGGCTGGAGCAGCTCGACGGCGGCATGTTCCAAAACTACTGGGGCTGGGCCGGGCTGATCCTGCTCATCGATTCGGCTTTTGTTTACATGGGGGCGAGGCTGATCACCCAAGACATCGAGCGCCCGATTTCGCAGCTGTACGATGCGATGAACGAAATTAAGGAAGGACGGCTGACCAAGGTCCAGAACGTATATTCCGATGAATTTTCCAAGCTGGTTACCGGCTTCAACATGATGGTCAGCGCTTTGGAAATGCGGGAAAAGGAGAGCCGGGCCATGCTGGACAGTTATTTCGTCACGCTTGCCGTAGCGCTGGATGCGCGCGATCCGTACACCGCGGGCCACTCGTTGCGCGTCGCCGAATATTCGGAAAAAATCGGCCGGCTGTGCGGCATGTCATCCGAGGAGCTGGCGATCGTGCGGAAGTCGGCGCTGCTGCACGACATCGGCAAAATCGGCATTCGCGACACCGTCCTGCTGAAGGAGGGACGATTGACCGATGAAGAATTTGATCAGATCAAAGCGCACCCGGAGCTCGGCGAGAACATCCTGCTCCAGATCGAACCGAAGGAAGTGATGGCGCCGCTGCTTCCGGGCGTCCGTTCGCATCATGAGCGTTACGACGGCAAAGGATACCCCGATGGGCTCGCCGGGGAAGAGATTCCGGTGCTCGGAAGGATCATTGCCGTAGCCGACGCCTATGACGCGATGACCTCCGACCGCCCTTACCGCAGAGGCATGGCGCCGTCCATCGCTTTGTCCATTTTGGATGAAGGACGGGGAAGCCAGTGGGACCCGGTGTTCGCCAAGGTTTTTGTGGACCATATGCGAAAACAGCTGCCCTCGATTCCCAAATGGGGGGCCTGAAGGCTAGAAAACGTCTGCCGGAACGGCAGGCGTTTTCTTGTGGAGAGGCAGGCTTCTTTGATACAATGTCAACAAAGAGGCGGCGCCATGACGTATCGGGTGCCGTTTGACATCCTTGAGCGAAAACAAAACGGGCTGGATTGAAAAATGATCAAGGCGGAGGCGGGCGATATGGGGATCGGAAAAGCTGCGGCGTGGACGCTTGAAGCGCTGCGCAGCATCATGTTTTTGGCCGTGGGATTGTTTGCTTTGGGGGCCGTCGAAAGGCCGCTGACGGACGGGAAGGAGCTGGCGCCGATCCAGATGCTGCTGTTTCTCGCCGCGAATTTGACGGTTCTTTATGTGCTGCACCGCAATTGGTTCGGGCAGCGCCGGTTTTACCGTTCCGCGGAAAAACCGAAACTGTCCGGGGCAAAGACGGTGGCGCTCATCGGGTTTGCGTGTGTTGCCATTTTCATCGTAAGCGTATTTTGACTCAAAGAGCATGATAGGGATCAAGCGAAAGGGCTGTCCTGCCGGCAAATCGGCGGGACAGCCCTTCATTGTTGCAAGCTTCTTGCTTCTTGGGGGAACCTCCATCCTACGCGGCCCGTTTTCTTGGGAAGTGCGTTGGCCGCTGTCTTTTATCGGGGGCCTCGGTCGGCGACGCTAGTTGGCCGCCGAACGGAGAAAACCCGGCAGTCTGAGCATGGCCACGGTAAGTCCGGCCAAACCGAACGTGAGAAGAATGAGGGCTGCGCCCCATACGTCCCCTAGATGTGCGCCATGGGCGATAATATCCTGCAGCGAATGCTGCGCCCAAAATTGCGGCAGGAAATGGCCGACCGTTTGCACAGCCTTCGGCAGGAGATAAGAAGGGACCCACAAACCGCCCAGCATGGCGCCCCCCATGGAAATGACCTGCGTGATGACCATGGCCGCGCCTTCGCCCGGCACGAGGAAGGAGAGGGCCAGGCCGATGCCCGTGCCGGCAATGCTGAGGGACACCACGATGACGGCGAGCGCGGCGACGTCGCCCAGCGCCAGGCCGTATACGAAATGGCCGAAGGCGAACAAAATGACGCACTGGGCGATGACGGTCAAAACGAACGGAAACCACATGCCGAGCAAATAATGCAGCGGTTTGATGCGCGTCGTTCGGATGCGCGACAGCAGTCCGGTTTTCTTTTCCTCGAAAAAGCGGCGGGCCATCGTGATCATGATGAAAAAGACGAACATGACCGTCATGCCGGGCACGACCTGATCAATCACGCTGAACTTATCGGCGGACGCCGTCACGTTTTCGATCCGGATCGGGGAGGCGAGAGCCGCTTCGGCCTGCGCTTGGGATTCGCCTTTGGCGATCAGCAGGTCCGTCAGCTTTTGCTCGCGGTATTGGGTGGAAATGCTGCCGAGAATGGCCTGGATGGGAGCGACCTCCATCTGGGCGGACGGGTCCTGATACAGCTTGACGTCAGCCGCTTTCCCCGACTTCATCGCCTGCTCGAATCCGCTCGGGATGACGAGCATGGCCGAGAATTGCCCCTGCTTGATTTTGGCGAGCTGCCCGCTTACGTCATCCGCAGGAAGCTGTTCCACGTCCATGATGCCTTTCATTTGGCCGATCAGCGCCTTGGACGCGGCGGTCTGGTCCTGATCGATCGTACGCAGCGTCACGGAGGCCCCGCCTTCGCCCTGATTGAAGACGGAACCGAACATGACGATAAAAATAATCGGCATCAAGAGGAGAAAAAAGAAGCTTTTTTTATCCTTGCCTATGAGCCGCAGCTCTTTGATAATCATCGATCTCATCGTTGGGAATCTCCTTTGTTCAAAGTTTGGAACCGAATGTTCGTTAGTCGCGAAGCGCCGTTCCGGTGACCTTCAAAAACACGCTTTCGAGCGAAGGGCGGACGATTTCCAGCTGCTTGACGTCCCATGCCTGCTGCGAAGCCTGGCGCAAAAGATGCTGCATAAGGGCCGAAGGCTGTTCCGTCTCCAGCAGCCATCCGGACCCCTCCTTGCGGGAGGAGGCGATATAAGGATCTTGAGGCGGTTCGGTCAAGCCGGGAACTTCCAGATAAATCGCTTTTTGGCCGTATTGCTCAAGCAGTTGGCCCAGCGGGCCCATCGCTTTGACCGTGCCCTGATCCATGATCGCGATTTCGTCGCAAAGGGCTTCGACCTCTTCCATGTAGTGCGTGGAGTAGATGATGGTCACGCCTTCGCGGTTCAGCTCGCGGATCATCTCGAAGATATGGTTGCGCGATTGAGGATCGATCCCCACCGTCGGTTCGTCGAGAATGAGGAGCTTGGGCCGGTGGAGCAGGGCGGCGGCAATGTTGATCCGTCTTTTCATGCCGCCCGAGAAGGTGCTGACCGCCTCGTTTGCCCGCTCGAGAAGCCCGGTCTTGGCAAGCACCTCATGGATCCTTTGCTTCAGCTCCTTGCCTTTGACCCCATAGGCTTCCCCGAAAAATTCAAGGTTCTGGTAAGCGGTCAGCTTTTCGTACAGCGTAATGTCCTGCGGAACGTAGCCGATATATTTGGCGACGGCATCCGTTTCGCTGGCGGCATCTTTGCCGAACAGCTTCGCGGTGCCGCTGTCGGCCTTGACGATGCCCGTCAATATTTTCATCGTCGTCGATTTGCCGGCGCCGTTCGGGCCAAGAAAACCAAACGAGGTGCCGGGCTTCAGCGAAAAAGTGACGTTTTCGAGCGCCTGCTTTTTGGCGTACGCTTTTCGCAGCCCTTTGACTTCTAGCATATACTCGTTGTTAGATGCATCGTGGTCAGCCGCCTTTGGCGGATGAATCGTTTGAACCATGTTTTTTCCTCCTATAAATCCAGTTTCTTTTCAAGCAAAAACGCCGTGATCCGAAGCACTGCAAAGGCCAGGATCCAGTCCACCGCGACGATGGCCGGAAGCTCCAGCGGATAAGAAACCCAAAGGCTTTGCTGCGGAGAAAAGCTTGATGCGGGAATGACGATGTCCGTCAAGGAATACGTCAGGCCGAGGGCCGCCATGAAAACAACCCACAGGATCGGCGCCAAAGGACGGATGACGGTGTGTTGAAGAATGCCCATCAGGATGCCGGCCGCGATGATCAGCGGGCTCAGCGTGACGATTAGCGACAGCCATTGGATGCGGGTTGCCATAAACTCCCGGGCCGTTTCGAACGAGTAGTAGGGAATGGTGAAGGAAAGAATCATGACGTATACGGACGCGATGACAAATAGCATCAGGATCGCTGCCCATACCTTCAGCCAGCTGCCCAGCCATTTGGCGGCGATGAGCCGCATGCGGGATTCGGGAATCGTGAGCCACCAGCCGTAGGTTTCGTTGCCCCATTCGTTTTTGACGGACCCGAATCCAAGAAAAAATACGATGTATGGAAAACCCAGGGTAATGCTCCAAATGGCATTAACCTGAAGATCGTTCCGCAGGGCAAAATAGGTAGCGGTACCGATCATGGCGACCAGGATGCATAAAAAGTAGGCCCTCCACCAACCCCGGGGAATGCGGGTCCGGTTTTGCTTTTTCCAGTTTCCTTTGCTTCTAAACTCGTGCCGTACCAAATCACGGAAAACTGCGGAAAACATTAATCGTTCCACTCCTTCGCGTACAATTTGCGGAAAACGTTCCGCAGCGAGCCGTATTCCGCCCGCAAATCCTCGGAATTGCCGGACCAGATGGCACGGCCTTCCTTCAGCATGACCGTGTAATCGAACAGCCCCTCCACTTCCTGGATGTCATGGGTGCTGATCAGGATAGACTGCTCGCTTTCTTCCAGAAAATCGATCAGACTGGCGACGATCGCTTCCCTGGACATGACGTCGATCCCTGTAAACGGCTCGTCGAGCACGACAAGATCCACGTCCCGCGCGAGGCATAAAATGAGCATGATCCGCGCTTCCTGGCCTTTGCTCATGCCGCCGACGCGCATGTCGAGGTCGATCTCCATTTCATCCGCGAGCTGAATCGCGCGTTCCATGGAGAAGCCGGGAAGGAAAGAGTTTCCCCATTCGAGCGCTTGCCGGGCCGTATGATTCGGATACCATCGGGCGCGGTCGGGAAGATAGGCGATGCTTTGGTTCGTCCGCCAGCCTGGCGTTTTCCCCAGCACCTCGACCCGTCCTTCGTCAGGTCTCACCATGCCCGTCAACGTACGGAATAAAGTCGATTTGCCGCAGCCGTTCGGGCCCAGTATGCCGGTGATCCTTCCCGCGGGAATCGCAAGTTCAAGCCGGTCCAGCGCGATTTTTTGGCCGTAACGCTTCGTTACCTGATGGCATTCCACAATGTTTGGGATCATAAACCGTCTCCTCCCGTTCCCGAATCTTTTTTCCCCCGGACGTATTTCTCGATGTCTTCCCATGAAAGTCCGAGGCTTTCCATCTGCTCCATGAAACTGTCGATATATTTGGCGGCCAGAGCCGTTCGAAAGGAGGCCACGTTGTCGGCGGAGGAGGTCACGAACGTGCCTTGACCCCGGCGTTTCTCCGTCAATCCGTCCCGTTCCAGCTCCTGGTAGGCCCGCATCACGGTATTCGGATTAATCCGCAATTCCTGCGCGAGCTCTCTGACCGATGGCATTTTTTCTCCCAAAGCAATCTCTCCTTTTGCTATTGCGCTTCTGGCTTGGTCCAGTATCTGTTCATATAAAGGTTGACTGAAATCGATCTGAAAATGCAGCGAGCCAACCTGCTGTTCTTCCATAGAGGTTCCTCCCACCGTACCGAAGTACGATTAGTGATTTAAGTGTATTATATCACTTAATACACTTAATACAATAGGCAGAACCTGTTTTTTTGAAATGGAGGGTTTATCCAACGCAAAAAACAGTCTGCTTCCGGGTGGGAAAGGACAGGCGGGGGCCTGTTGAAACCGGATACCTGGAACAGGTAGAATGAGGAAAAAAGGATGACATAGAAAGCGGGGTGGGGAAGATCGGATTGCAGGCATTGGTGCTTGGCGCCACGGGGCTTGTGGGCGGAGAGCTGGTTGCGGAACTGCTGCGCAGCGAAGCCTATGATGCCGTTGTCGTGCTGACGAGGCGTCCGTTGGCGGTTCGCCATCCGAAGCTGCGGGAAACGATCATCGACTTGGAGACGTTGGAGGATCATGCGGAAACGTTCCGGGGCGTCAGGGATGTGTTTTGCTGCCTTGGCACGACGATCCGAAAGGCGGGATCGCAGGCGAAATTCCGCAAGGTCGACCTGGAATATCCGCTGCGGGCGGCGAAAATAGCGAAACGTCAAGGCGCCGGGCAGTTTTTGGCCGTCACCGCGATGGGGGCCGATCCCAATTCCAAAATCTTTTACAACCGGGTCAAGGGCGAGGCCGAAAAAGCCATGGCTTCCGTGGGCATCCAGGGCGTGCATTTGTTTCGGCCGTCGCTGCTGCTCGGCGAGCGAAACGAATTCCGCTTCGGCGAGGCGGCAGGGGCCTGGGTCATGAAAAGCCTGGATCCCCTCATGCGGGGCAGGGCGGCCAAATACCGGGCGATGCCGGCTAGGACCCTTGCGCGTGCCATGGTAAACATCGCTTTAACGGGGACGGCCGGCGTCCATGTATACCCGAACGACGTGATTCGCGTGCTTGGCATGGAGGCGGAAGATGGCTGCGTGAATGCTTGAAGCCCTCGCGCTCTTTTGATAGCGATAGCATAAAACAAAGCGTCCCGGGATCCGTCATGGATCCGAGGGACGCTTGTTTTTTCGCCGATCAGCAAGCGGAATGAGGGGAAGACTCAGCGCACGGCCTGCTCCTTCCGGTACTCGTTAGGGGTTTGGCCTTCCTGCTTTTTGAAGACCTTGCTGAAATATTTTTCGTCCTGGTAGCCGACCATTTCGGCAACCTGCGCGATGCGCAGCTGCGGGTTCAGCAGCAGCAGCTTCGCTTTTTCGATGCGCACGCCCGCAAGGAAATCCGAAATGTTCACGCCGAATTCCTGCTTGAAGCGGCGGGAGATGTATTCGCGGCTCAGGAAAAAGCGGGCGGCCATGTCCTGCAGCGAGATATCCTCGGCATAATGGTTTTCCAAATACGCGGCGATGTCGTAAATGATGTGGTTTTCCCGGGAATGCCGCTGCGTGAGCATCCGGCTGGCCGCCGTCAGCCGGCCTTCGTATTGGGCTTTCCAGAGCGGGAAGGAAAGCCTTCCCTGCGGGTCGAGCGGAAGCGACCGCGGGAGCTCGAGCAGCGCGTCCTTTTCGGGTCTATCTGGGGACGGGCTATCGTTGTGGTCCATCCACTGCTTCAGCATCCAGTCCCATTCGGCATTCCACTGCTCGAGCTGCTCCGGCGTCACCGCGCCGAGCTCCCCGACCCGGCTCATCCAGGCGTCCACCGCCGCACCGATTTTTTCCGCGCTGCCGCTGAGCGCGGCCAGCCGGAAGCTCTCTTCGTGCGAGCTTAGACGAAGCGGTTTCGGGGGCTGCGGCGCGTCGGCGTGAAGCCAGCCGGAACCGCTTAACGCGTTCCGCCGCCACAGGGCCAGGCGGGCCTCCTGATAGGAAGCGGCTGTTCCTTGCGGAAAAGGCAGGCACGATCCGGCCCCGATATGCACCTGACGGTGCAGCGTCAGGTCGATTCCCTGCCGGATGTTTTCAAGGACGGCCTGATGCGGTATCGTTTCGTCCCATAGCAGCATGACGATTTCCTCGGGGCGTCCCAAATGGTGAAAGGCGATGCCTTTTTGTCCGGACATCAGGACTTCATTGCAGATATTGATCAGCGTAAAGTACAGCAGCTCCGGCATCTGCCCGAATTTATCCAGCACCTCGTGATCGAGCTGGGCGGCGCTGATGACGGCGGCACGGCAGGAGCCCGCGGAATCCGGCAGGCCGAACTCGTCCCGGAGCTGCCGGGCCAGTTCCTCTTTGCCGCCGGGGCCGCCGATGAGGTCGGTCAGCAGCTTGTCCGCATAATGGGGCCGCATCCGGTTGAGTTCCATGTTTTGGCGCGTGCTGAGGCGGTCCTGCAGCGCTTCCTTCCGTACGGCCTCCACGGCTTTTTCCAGCGCTTCGTTCAGCGCATCCGGATCGACCGGCTTCAAAATATAATCGAGGCCGCCGCTCCGGATCGTGTGCCGCACCAGCTCGAAATCGTCGTATCCGCTGATGACGATCGTTTTGACGTCGGGGCGGTTGTCCTTGATCCATTCGAGCAGTTTGGTGCCGTCCATCCTCGGCATGCGCATGTCGGTCATCACGATTTGCGGGGATTCCTCCGCGATGAGCTCCACGGCCGCTTGCCCGTCGGACGCTTCAAGAATGCCCGTCACGCCATGTTCGTCCCAATCGGCCAGCATTTTGATCGCATCCCTCACGTGCTTTTCGTCATCCGCTATCAAAACCTTCATCATTCGTTCGTCTCCTTCGTATATTTCGCTTTGGTGTGTATTCGGGCGATGATCCGGACGCCTTGCGGCTCCATGTTTTCGATATGCAGCGCCGATCCGTGCTCGTTGTACAGCTGAAGGCGCATCATGACGTTGTGCAGCCCGATTCCATACTCCCCGTTTCCGTCGGCCTGCGTCCGGTTTTGCTGGCGTTCGAGCCCGGCGGCGAGGCGGCTTAGCACGTCGGGCGGAATCGACTCCCCGTTATTTTCGATCGTAACCGTGAGGACGCCTGCCGGCTCCATCCGGCTTATGATGGCGAGTTTTCCTTTCCCGCCTTCCGGATTGTCCATCCCGTGTTTGAAAAAGTTCTCGACGAGCGGCTGCAAAATCATTTTCGGCACCGGCACCCCCAGCGTGTCCGGCTCCAGATGGAGCGAAAATTCCAGCTGATCGCCAAACCTCTCCTTTTGCAAATCAAGATACAGCTTCACGTGTTCCGCTTCATCCTGAAGCGTGACGAGCGCGTCGTTGTTGTTCATGCTGTAGCGCATGATTTTCGCAAGGGATGTGAGCAGGGCATAAATCCGGGGCGCGTTGTGATGAAGTGCCAGCGTGCCGATCGACTGCAGCGTGTTGTATAGGAAATGCGGATTGATCTGGGCCTGCAGCGCCTTGAGCTGATTGGTTTTGTTGGCCAATTCCAGCTTGTATTCGCGCAAAATGAGGTTGTTGATCGTATCCATCATCTGCCTGAACCTGGCGAACATGATGCCCGTTTCGTCGCGGCTGCTCCAATCGATATCGACGTTCAGCTGGCCGGATTGGATCCGGTTCATGTAGCTGGTCAAACGTTTGATCGGCTCGGTGATGCGCACCGATATGAACAGCGTGCCGAAGATGATCACGAGCAGGGCGATGACGGCGATCACCGTATTGATTTTCGTGAGCTCGGTGGCCCGCTCATACAGCGTCGCGTTCGGGATCCGCTTGATGATCGTCCAGTCGGTATAAGGCGTTTGCATCTTTTCGTACACATGCATCGCGCCGTTCATTTCAAAATAGCCGCTGACGTTTTGGCCGATATGGTCAAGCACGGCTTGATCCTGCAGCTTTTGGCCGATTTGCTCGTCGTTGCCGGAATAAATGACGCTGCCTCCCTGGTCGACGATGACCAGCTGCTCGTTCTTTTTATTAAACAGCTGTTCGCAAATGGCCGCAACCGAATCGAGCCTGACGTCGATGGCCAGCACCCCCAGCACCTTTTCCGAAGGGATGTTGGTGATCGTCCGGTGGAAGGTGAACACCTGGCGCTTCGTATACGAGGTCGGCGACGGGGGAAAACCATAATCATGGCTGTTATGGGTCGGCTCGACGGCGGTCGTGAATTTTTCGTACGGCACGGTACTGACGTAAGGCACGGGACGGAACTCCCTTTTCGGAAAGGTGGCCGGCGTCACGAGCGTCGATTGGTTGGACTGCGAAGCATGCAGGTAGATCCGCTCGATGCCGCTCACCGTGTTTTGTATGTTTTGCAGCAGCGTGAACACCTCGGCCACGGCGCGGTAATCCTCGGGAATTTTGCGCAGGTTCCGCAAAAAATTGGCGTCGTTATACACGACGAGCGAAGCCTTGTTGATATTGTCCAAATAATTGCTCAGATTCGTTTTCCCCTGAAAAATCAAATGCCGGTTTTCCTCCAGCGCCTGCTCCTTAATCGTTTCCTTCGTATGGATATACGTGATGCTGATGGACAGCAGCAGCGGTATGGTCGTCGCCAGCAGCATGAACTGGATCAGCCGCGAGCGGATGCTGCGGAACTTCATCGGTTTGTCCCTTTCGTTTACATAATGGCCTCTTTTCGGCATATCAATATTTTCCCCCTAACGGTTCACGATCCTCCGTTTTTTTTGTAAACGCATTCCTCCATACTTAACCTACAGACAGTCAGAGTATTTTTTGCAAAGGGGAGAATCGGGATGAATCGCAAAAAAACGTCCGGGCTGCTTCAGCAGCTGGTGTTCGTGGGGCCGTCCACGCTCTTTTTTACCGTCATTATTGTGATTCCGTTCCTGCTGGGCCTCTATTACTCCTTCACGAGCTGGAATGGAGTATCCGGCGAGGTCACCTGGGTCGGCATCGACAATTTCAAACAAATATTAACGAAAGATCCCGACTTTGGGAAGGCTTTCTGGTTTACGGTCCGCTTTACGGTAATCGGCATTATTTTAACCAATCTGCTCGGATTTTTCCTGGCCTATTTCCTGACGAAGCCGCTGAAGACGCGCAACGTGCTGCGCACCGTCTTTTTTATGCCGAACGTGATCGGCGGCCTGCTGCTGGGTTTCATTTGGCAGTTTATTTTCGTCAAAGGGTTTGCCGCGGTCGGCAGCGCCACCGGCTGGCATTTCTTCAATCTGCCTTGGCTTGGCGATGCGACGACCGCCTTCTGGGGCATCGTGATCGTGTTCGTTTGGCAAACCGCGGGTTATTTGATGGTCATCTACATTTCGTCGATCAACAACATTCCGAAGGATATCATCGAAGCGGCGGAAATCGACGGGGCCAGCAGGCTGCAAATTTTGAAAACGGTCATTATGCCGCTGGTCATGCCGGCCGTTACCGTCTGCTTGTTCCTGGCGATCTCCTGGTCCTTCAAAATGTTCGACCTGAACCTGTCGCTCACGAAAGGCGGGCCGTTCCGCTCGACCGAATCCGTGGCGCTGAACATTTACAACGAGGCGTTCCAGAACAACCGTTACGGGCTGGGCACCGCCAAAGCGATCATATTCTTCGTCGTCGTGGCGGTCATTACGAGCCTGCAGGTGAAATTGACGAAATCGAAGGAGGTTGAATCCTGATGGAAGTATCCAAAAAATACCGCTTCGGAACGCTTGCGACCGAAATCGTCATGGTCGTCATCGCGCTGCTCTTCCTGATTCCGTTCTACTTCCTGTTCGTGAATTCGGTCAAAACGTTCGGCGATCTGCTCACGAATGCCGCGAGCTGGCCGAAAAGCTTCGAATGGCATAACTATGCCAAGGCATGGGACATGACGAATTTCCCGACGGCCTTCAAAAACTCGCTGATCGTCACCGTGTTCAGCAACCTGCTGCTCGCGTTGTTCAGCGCGATGGCGGCTTACCGGATGGTGCGCCACAACAGCCGTTTCAACCGGTTTTTGTTCGCCGTTTTCGTCGCGGCGATGGTCATCCCGTTCCAATCGATCATGATCCCGCTCGTGAAAGTGATGAGTTCGCTGGGCCTGATGAACAGCATACCGGGATTGATCGTGAGCTACCTCGGTTTCGGCGTGCCGCTTAGCGTATTCCTGTTCCACGGGTTCGTCAAGTCGATTCCGCTGGAGATCGAGGAGGCCGCGCGGGTGGACGGCACCAACACCTACGGCACCTTTTTCCGGATCGTGCTGCCGCTTTTGAAACCGATGTTCGTTACGGTTATCATTTTAAATACGCTGTGGATCTGGAACGATTACCTGCTGCCGTCCCTGGTGCTGCAAAGCGCCGATCTACGGACGATTCCGATCGCGACGTTCGCGTTTTTCGGGCAGTTCACGAAGCAGTGGGACTTGGCGCTGCCGGCGCTTGTGCTCGGCATCCTGCCGGTCATCATATTTTTCCTGGCGATGCAGAAATATATCGTGGAGGGCATTACGCAGGGCGCGGTCAAGGGCTGACGGATGCATGAAACGGGGCGGGGCTTCACAGGTCAATCCGCTCCCCCTGTTTGATCAATATCGTAAGTGCTCATTGGCGACGCCGGTTTTTATAATGAAGAAGTAAACGGTTACAAAGATAAAAACATGGCAGGATTTCGGTTCACACCGCAAAAAGGGAGGACTCATTCATGAAAAAACGTTCCAAAATCACGCTTGCTTCGATGCTCGCGCTTTCCGTTGTTCTGGCGGGCTGCGGCTCGAAAACGGACAAAACGGCCGACGGCGGAAGCGAAGGGCAAGGCGGTACCAAAACGATTCATATTTTCCAGTTCAAAGTCGAAATCGCGGAAGCGCTCAATAAATTGAAGGCCGATTACGAGGCAAGCCATCCCGGCATCAAGCTGGATATCCAAACGGTCGGCGGCGGTTCCGACTACGGCGCGGCCCTGAAAGCGAAATTCGCGTCCGGCGAAGAACCCGACATTTTCAACGTCGGCGGGTATACGGATCTGAACACCTGGGCGGACAAGCTTGAGGATCTGTCGGGCGAAAAATGGGTCAGCGACATGGTGGACGTGTCCAAAGACCAAATCACGAAAGACGGCAAAATTTACGGCATGCCGATGAACCTTGAGGGCTACGGCTTCGTCTACAACAAGGACCTGTTCAAAAAGGCGGGCATCACCGAAACGCCGAAAACGCTGACGGAGCTGGACGCAGCCGCCAAAAAGCTGCAGGATGCCGGCATCACGCCGTTCGTCAACGGCTACCAGGAAGGCTGGATTTTGGGACAACATACGCTGAACGTAGCGTTTTCCCATCAGAAGGACCCCGGCGCTTATATCGAAGGCCTGAACAAGGGGACGGAAAAATTCGCAGGCAACCCGCAGATGGACGGGCTGATGAAGCTGTTTGACCTGACGCTGAAATACGGCAACAAAAACCCGCTGACGACCGACTACAACACGGAAATGACCATGTTCGCAAACGGCCAGGCCGCGATGACGCAACAGGGCAACTGGACGCAGGTCCAAATCGACGGCATTACGCCGAACATGAACATCGGACTCCTGCCGATGCCGATCAGCGATAACGCGGAAGAAAACGACAAGCTGCTCGTCGGCGTGCCGAACAACTGGGTCGTCAACAAAAACTCCAAAGTCAAAGACGACGCGAAGGAATTTTTGAACTGGCTCGTGACGTCCGATCAAGGCAAAAACTACATCACCAAGGAATTTAAGTTCATTCCGGCGTTCAAGAGCATTAACGCCACGAAACAGGATCTCGGCGCGCTGGGCGCGGAAGTGCTGAAATACAGCAAGGAAAACAAGGTGCTGAGCTGGCAGTTCGCCAGATTCCCGGAAGGCGCATGGAATGAATTCGGTTCGAGCATGCAAAGCTATATTGCAGGCAAATCGGATAAAGACCAGCTCCTTGCGGACTTCCAAAAAACTTGGGATAACCTGAAGAAATAAAAAGAACGAAGCGGCATCGGCCGATAAGAGGAGGCTCCCTTTGAACATTCGAAAGGAGCCTCTTTCCATCCCGGGCATCCGTACAAAGGCGTCACAACTACGGTAAACGCAAGGAATCGGCATCATGTGCATCAAGAAGAAGGAGCGAGAGACATGGAAGGAAGCGAAGCAATCCGCCCGGACAAATACACGGAGGCGGGTCACACGGAAACAGGGAGATACTTGGGTGCGTTCCAAAGGCTGGAGCGGCGCGGGGATACGTTTGTTTTGCGGGCCGAACGCGGCGGAGCGGCGGTATTGTTCCCGGCGGACGGAATATTCCGGATCAAATTTTTTTGGCAGGGAGAACCGGACTTGTCGTCGACGGTGGCGATCGACCCGGCGTTCAGGCAAAAAAGCGAAAGCGGGATCGGGCTGGAGGAAACCGGCGACCGGGTGATCCTTCGTACTTCCCTGATCGCGCTTGAAATCGACAAACCCACGTTTGCGTTCACGGTCCGCGACAAGGAAGGGAAGGTTCTCTGCCGGCAGACCCGCCTTGTGTGCCAACCGCGGAGCGGCGTGCACGCGGTATATGACATGCCGCAGGATTCGCATTTTTACGGCCTCGGGGAGAAATCCAGCTTCCTCGACAAACGCGGCGAGCGTTACACGAACTGGAACACCGACGTCTATGCGCCCCATGTGCCGGAAATCGAGGCGCTGTACCAATCGATCCCGTTCGTGATCCATATGGCCGGGGGAACGAGCTGCGGCCTGTTTTTGGATAACCCGGGCCGGACCGAGGTGGATATGAGAACGCATGCCGATGCGTTTACGATGGGCTGCAGCACCGGGGATTATGATCTCTACTTCATCGCGGGGCCGTCGGTGAAGGACGTGGTCACGCGCTATACGGCGCTGACCGGACGCATCGAGCTGCCGCCGAAATGGGCGCTCGGGTACCATCAATCCCGTTACAGCTACATGGATCAGGAGGAAGTATTGGAGCTCGCGCGCACCTTCCGCGAAAAAAACATACCGTGCGACGTCATTTATTTGGATATCCATTATATGGACGGGTACCGGGTGTTTACGTTCGATCCGCTGCGTTTCCCCGATCCGGAAGCGATGATCAGGGAGCTGCGCGGCATGGGCATCCGCATCGTGCCGATCGTCGATCCGGGCGTCAAAAAGGATCCGAAATACGGCGTGTACAGGGAAGGCGTGCAGCAGGGGCATTTTTGCACCAGGCTCGAAGGCGACATTTATTTCGACGAGGTATGGCCCGGAACAAGCGCGTTCCCGGATTTCACCGATGACCGGACGTCGAAGTGGTGGGGGGATCTCCATTCCTTTTACACGGAGAACGGAATCGAAGGCATTTGGAACGATATGAACGAACCGGCCGTGTTCAATGAAAGCAAAACGATGGACCTGGACGTCATCCACCGTAACAACGGCGATTTGAAGACGCATGAGGAGCTGCATAACCTTTACGGGCTGCTGATGTCCAAGGCGACGGCGGAGGGGCTGAAGCGGCAGCTGGACAACCGCCGCCCGTTCGTCCTCACCCGCGCGGGGTATGCCGGCATTCAGCGTTATGCGGCGGTATGGACGGGAGACAACCGCAGCTTCTGGGAGCATATGGCGCTGGCGATGCCGATGGTGCTGAACATGGGCTTGTCGGGTTTGCCTTTCGCCGGTCCCGATATCGGCGGCTTTGCCCACCATACGTCGGGACAGCTGCTTGTGCGGTGGACGCAGATGGGCGCGTTTTTCCCGTATTTCCGCAACCATTCCGCAATCGATACGCTGCGTCAGGAGCCTTGGGCGTTCGGTGCGGAGACGGAGGAGATCATCCGGAAGTACATCGGTCTTCGCTACCGCTGGCTGCCGCATATCTACAACCTGTTCCAGGAAGCGGCGGCCACAGGCCTGCCGGTGATCCGCCCGCTTGTGCTGGAATATCCGGATGACCCGAACGTGACGAACCTGTGCGACCAATTCCTGCTCGGCGATGCCGTGCTCATCGCGCCGGTTTATCGCCCCGATACGGATCACCGCGCCGTTTATTTGCCGGAAGGCCGATGGTTCGATTATTGGACGGGCGAAAAGCTCGAAGGGGGACGGCATATTCTGGCCGCCTGCCCGCTGGATACGATGCCGATGTACGTCAAATCCGGGGCGATCGTGCCCGAGGGCGCGCTTGCGCAGCATGCGGACGACCAGACGGACGGGAACCTGACGTTCCATATCTACGGCGCGGAAGCCCTAAGCGGATTCCAGGCGGAGTACAGCCTTTACGAGGATGACGGCGTCACCTACGATTACCGCGACCAAACCTACTCCCGTTTGAATGTGCGCCTTGAAGGCCAAGAGGGAGGCCTCAAGCTGTCGTATGCCTATGCGCATCGACAATACGAGGCGAACCGGAGCCTGCTGCGGTTTAAGCTTTGCCGTCCGGAATTCGCTCCGAGCGGGGTGCAGGGGCTGCCTGCCATTACGGTCGAGCAGCTCGGCGAAGGAGCCGAAGGCTGGCATGTGGACGGAGAAGGCAGCCTGATCATCCAGGCGGCGGACCGGCCGTCCGGAGCAAGCTGGATGATCACAGCCGCAAACTAACGCATGAGCCAAGCCTGTTTTGAACCGGAATCCCGGGGAAAACAGGCTTGGTTTTTTTATGCAAGACCGTTTCCCTTTTGCGTTCGAAGCCGTTTGCAGAGGCAGGGCCCCGCCGCGCCGCCGCTCCCAAACAAAACTTCGTCACGCGCCGAAAAATAACGATTGAGGTTTTTAAATTCGGCGGTTTTCGTATAAGATGAAGATATTATGTTTAATCACGGAAACGACAGGAGACAACCATGAATCAACCGCTATATGGCGTATGGCTAGGAGACGTGTTTTTTTGTTTTTCGGGAGAAATGTCCGAACCGAAGGTAGACGCGTGGAGCAAGGTCGTCAAATCGCTCCAGCTTCCGGACGGGTCGAAGCCGTTTAAGCAGGCGGTTCTCCGGCTGGCGGAGCTTCGGTACCCTTCGCCGTCCGCCGGCCAGCGAACGGCCCGGCGCGGCGAAAAGCGGCAGCTGATGGGCAGAACGCTGGAGGGGCTGGCCCTTTCGCCGGCCGATGCCTTTCACATGCTGCTCGCTTTGGATGAAGCCGCCTGCTCGCGCCTCGGCCTTCGGCCGGGAGCTGAGATGGGCTATTGGGCCAAGGCTGCGCGTTTTGCGCTGGAGCTGCTGCTTCGCGGCCAAATCGCGCCGGGAACGGCCGAGGTATCCGCGGGAGGAACCCGGCGGCGCGCGGGCGTGCTTGCGCTGACGGGCAGCTGGAAGCCAAGGCTGCGCGAGCCGCATGACGTGGAGCGTTTCAGGCAGCTTGCCGGCGCCATGCCGCCGGTCGGGCTTGGCGTGCCCGCGCTTCTTGGGAGCGAGCCGATGACGAAACATGAGGCGGGGGCAGCGGTGCTGCATTCGTTTCTCAGCGCGATGATCCATGCCAGCGTGCAGGAAATCGTGCAGGCGCAGGAAGGCAAGCTGTCGCGATACCAGGCCGACTACCGGCGCGGAACGTCGCCGCTGGCCGAGCTTTGGTGGAACAGCCTGCTGACGGCGAGCCGGACGATTTCCGTTCAGGGAACGACGGAAGAGATCGCGGGTTTGGCCGAGGACGTGGCGGCCGCGGGGTTTACTTCGGTTCCCGAAGGCCCGCAGGACGAGGAGCGTTCCCGTTCCGGCCGGCTGCGGCTCGGATTTCGCCTCGCTCCGAACCATACGGAGGAGCAGGAGCGCTGGAAGGTTACCTTTTGGGCGGAATTTCAGGACGAATTCGGCGCCTGGCTGCCGGCCGCGGCGATCTGGGGATACAAGGAACGCGACATTGAGCGGCGCGGGAAAACCTATATAAACGTGCAGGAGCAAATGCTGACCCTGCTGGGGGAAGCGGCCGAATTCTCCCCTGAAATCGCAGCGGCGCTTACCGTCCCTGCGCCTCAGGGGCTGGAGCTGTCGAGCGAAGAAATGGTGGCGTTCGTAAGGCATTCGGTTCCGCGGCTGAACAAGGCGGGAATGGCCGTGCAGATGCCGTCCAAATGGAGCCGGAAGGGCCGGCGGCGGGTCGGGTTGTCCTTAAAAATGCAAACCGACGACCATAAACCGGGCCTCCCCGTGGTCGGCATGGAGCAGCTGGTCTCCTTCCGCGTGGAGGCGGCGCTTGACGGGCTAACGCTGTCGCGCGAGGAGCTGGCCGAGCTGGCCGAAGCTTCCTTGCCTTACGTCAAGTTCCGCGGGGAATGGATCGAGCTGGATTTGAAGGAAATCCGCCAGGTTCTCCGCTATTTGAAAAAACATGACGAAGGCGAAATGGATCTTTCGGAATGGCTTCATTTATCGGCGGAAGAAGGCGGGGAGCGGTTCTGGAAAGGCATTCCGGTGCTCGGGCTTGAAACGGCCGGGTACCTTGAGTCGCTGCTGGGCGAAGACGGCCCGCGCAAAGTGCCGGCCAGACCGGTGCCGGCATCGCTGCACGGCGTGCTGCGCCCGTATCAGGAGCGGGGATTTCAATGGCTGTCCGCCATGAGGGACATGGGCTTCGGCGTCTGCCTGGCGGATGACATGGGTCTGGGCAAAACGATTCAGGTCATTACCTGCTTGCTGGAACAGCACCGGAAGGGCATGAATCCGGTCCTGATCGTATGCCCGACGTCGCTGCTCGGCAACTGGCAGCGCGAACTGCAGCGGTTCGCCCCGGATTTGAACCTGTATATCCACCACGGCAACCGCCGGCTGCACGGCGAACAGTTTTTGCAGGAAGTCGGCAAACACGACCTGGTGCTGACCACGTACCACTTGGCGGGAAGGGACGGAGCAGACCTGGCCGCCATGGCCTGGACGTCCGTCGTGTTGGATGAAGCCCAATACATTAAAAACCATCGCACCAAACAGGCGCAGAGCGTGATGAAGCTGTCGGCCCCCCACCGCATCGCGATGACGGGAACGCCGGTGGAGAACCGCCTGGGCGAGCTGTGGTCGATTTTTCACTTTTTGAATCCGGGATACCTCGGCACCGCGACATCGTTCCGGCAGCGTTACACGGCCAGCGATGCAGGGACGGAAAAACTGCAGGAGCTTCATAAGCTGGTCGCTCCCTTTATGCTGCGGCGCCTCAAAAGCGACCCGGATATTCGCAAGGATTTGCCGGAGAAGCTGGAAATCAAGTCGTATTGCGCGCTCACGCCGGTTCAGGGTGCCATGTACCAGGCCGTCGTCGAGCAGGTGATGGAGCAAATCGGGAACGAAACCGGCATTGCCCGCAAAGGACTCGTGTTGTCCTCGCTGACCAAGCTGAAGCAGATTTGCGATTCGCCGCAGCTGCTCGGCAGGGAAGAAAAAGGGTCCAAGGGCGAATCCTCCGGCAAAATGGAGCGGCTCTGCGAGCTGCTTGACCAGATTCAGGAATCGGGGGAAGCCGCTTTGATTTTTACGCAATACGTGGCGATGGGGCATCTGATCGTGGCGCGCCTGGAGCAGCGGTACGGCGTCAAACCGTTCTTTTTGCACGGGGGCGTCTCCAAGCAGGAACGGGACCAGATGGTCAGCGCGTTCCAGAACGGGAAGGGTTCGCCGTTTTTCGTGCTTTCGCTGAAAGCGGGGGGCGTCGGCTTGAACCTTACCCGGGCGAACCATGTGCTGCATTACGACCGGTGGTGGAACCCGGCGGTGGAGAACCAGGCGACGGACCGCGTATTCCGCATCGGCCAGCAGAAAAACGTCCAGGTCCACAAGCTGATCTGCCAAGGAACGCTGGAAGAGCGGATCGACGAGCTGATCGAACATAAAAAGGCGTTATCCGAGCAGGTCGTCGGCTCCGGGGAAACGTGGCTGACCGAAATGTCCGACAGCGAGCTCAGGGAACTGATTACGCTTCAGGGAGAAGATTGGATGTAGCCTTCAAGAAGTAAGAACACAGCAGACCGGGAGGGGTACGGGTGACCAATAACATGGATACGTTCGAGCTGAGCATTGTCCCCGGCTGGATTCATGCCACAGCGGCGCCGGCCAAGGAGAACAGGCAAGGTGCGCCCTGGGAGGCCCATATACCGGCGGCTCCTTTTGCCGCGGAGGAAACCGCGGACATTCTTAGGGAGCTTGCCGGACATCCGCTTGAACTCCATGCTTTGCTGAAAGGGCAAATGCCCTTATGGCTCGAGGAGGATGTCATGTCGCGGTATGTGCCGGATTTGGATCGGGCGACATGCGCATGCGGGCAGGATGGCTGCGATCATATCCGGCTGGTCTTGGAAGAAGCGGAGCGAAAGTTCCGGGCGGAGCCGCTGCTCCGTTTGGCGCTGCTGGGGCTGCCGAGGGACCGGCTGCTGAACGCCGTCTTCCGGGATTGGGCCGAGCGGGTGCCTCCGGCCGCCGAATCCTCGGACGGCGATGCCTTGGGCAAGCTTGAGGAGAAAGGAAAAGGCGGTCCGCTGGCGGGAGAATGGCTGGCCGAGGCGGCGGAGCAGGGGAAACTGCATGAGCCGGGAACGGGGTTTCGCGACGTGGCTGTTTCATTGCGGACGGAGCCGGTTGACGAATTCGAAGTCGACGATTGGGCGGCGCTGTTGCCCCGGGTGAAAAACGTGCAGCAGATCATTCGTCAAATCGCGTCCGATGCAGCCGACAAAGCGCGGGAACGCGCGGACAAATTAAACAATCCGGCTCCATGACCCGCTGAAGGGTTCCGCAGTCTGCTTTCGGTGTTGCCGAACGGTCCCGCGACGATCCATGCGCGATGCGCTTGCTCCCAAAATTCGACTTGTTTTGCCGCAACTCCAAGAATCAAGTACAATGGACATAAATGACTGGCAAGGCAGAGTTAGGAGAATGGACATGAGCATGCAAACATGGAAAAAGGGATTATGGACGTGCCTGCTGGTAACCGCGCTTGTGCTTCCGACCGCCGTGCTGAGCGGCTGCGAGAAGACCGGCGGTTCCGGCAGCGAGCAGGGACAAGCCCTGAAAGGGGCGGGAAGCAGCGAACAGGAAAATCAGGTTCCGGCGGATCCCGTCATGCAAAAACGCAGCGAAAGCTCGCTGCAGGCGACGATCAAGGAAGAGGACGGAAAAGAAGTGGTCACGAATCCGGAGGCGATGACGGTCATCGTCAACAAGCAGCGGAGCCTGCCGGAAGGATACGAACCGTCCGACCTTGTGGAGCCGAACGTGCCGTTTTCCTTCGATGGGCCGCACGAGAAACGGCATATGCGCAAAGAGGCGGCTGAGGCCCTCGAAAAGCTGTTTGCGGGCGCGAAAGAAGACGGCATCGAGCTTCGGGCGGTCTCGGGGTACCGTTCGTACAAGCGGCAAAAATCCATTTACGAAAACAACGTACGGACCAAAGGCGAAGAATATGCTTCCCGCGTAAGCGCGGTGCCGGGAACGAGCGAGCATCAGACCGGCCTGACGATCGACGTATCCAGCCCGAGCGTCAACAATGAGCTGGAGGAAACGTTCGGCGACTCGCCGGAAGGCAAGTGGCTTGCCGAGCATGCGCCGGAATACGGCTTCGTGATCCGGTATCCTAAAGGCCGCGAGGACATTACGGGGTATGTGTACGAGCCGTGGCATATCCGGTACATCGGCGTGGACTTGGCGGAAGACGTGGCGAAAAGCGGCCTGACGCTGGAGGAGTATTTCGACGAGGCGAATATCAAGCTGTAGGCAAGAGGATGGAAGGTATCGCTTCCTTGGATATAGGAAAAGGACGGACAGGCATGTTAGCCTGATCCGTCCTTTTTTGGTACGCCCAGCATGGGCGTCATCTCTAGGGTGAAAGTCCCGAACGGGGGCTGGCGAGCGCCTACCGTTAGCTAAGGGCAAGGGTGTCTGCCGCGAGGCAGAATCCGAAGGAAGCCGGAGGCAAAAGCACGGGCCAAGGTACACGAACTGGATTTGAGGCAGGGATAGCCGGATGAGCTGCCCGAACACAGCGAAATCCCAAGCCGCCAAGAGCTATTTCT
Organism: Paenibacillus sp. FSL M7-1455; assembly: GCF_038004655.1. Lineage (NCBI taxonomy): Bacteria > Bacillati > Bacillota > Bacilli > Caryophanales > Paenibacillaceae > Paenibacillus > Paenibacillus sp. FSL M7-1455. The sequence goes on from NZ_JBBORO010000001.1 coordinate 682,433, forward strand.
GTAAACTCCAGTGGTCGCGGGCGGAAAGATGACGTTCTTATCTGGGGAGGCCTGCGGGAGGAAAAAAAATGCGAAGTCACTTCGTAACCGTAACCGAGAGGTTGCGCTGAACCCGCAGGAGTCAGCAGAGGTCATAGTACGTGAGTACGGGACGCCGGAAAGCGGAAGGACCGAACCGAAAGGAGAGAGGAAACCGATGCGTTCGAGTGAGGAGCAAAGAAAGCCGAATATCCCGCAAGGGAGCTGCCGACAAAGAGGAGCGGTGAAGCCGCAAGGGTATGTTGGAGCGCCGAGCTCTTCACCGGCACAAGTCGCCCCTTCCCCTCGCGGAGATCAAAACGACTTGCTGGAGAAGATGCTCGAAGGAAATAACCTTCGGCTCGCCTACAAACGAGTGGTTCAAAACGGGGGAGCTCCTGGTGTGGACGGCGTAACGGTAGCCGAGCTACAAGCTTACCTGAAAACCCACTGGGAAACGGTGAAAGCCGAACTTCTGGCGGGAACCTACCGGCCGGCGCCAGTCAAACGGGTGGAAATCCCCAAACCCGGAGGCGGCGTACGGCTGCTGGGCATCCCGACCGTGATGGACCGTTTCCTCCAGCAAGCGCTTCTGCAAGTGATGAATCCGATATTCGACGCAGACTTCTCGTGGTACAGCTACGGCTTCAGACCCGGAAAGCGGGCGCATGACGCGGTGAAGCAAGCGCAGCGGTACATCCAAAGCGGCCGAAGATGGGTCGTAGATCTGGACCTGGAGAAGTTCTTTGACCAAGTGAATCACGACATGCTCATGGCAAGGGTGGCGCGGAAGGTGAAGGACAAGCGAGTACTGAAGCTGATCCGAGCCTACCTGAGTGCCGGAGCGATGGAAAACGGAGTTTGCCAAAAGACAGAGGAAGGAACCCCCCAAGGCGGTCCGCTGAGCCCGCTGCTGGCAAACATTCTGCTGGATGATCTGGATAAAGAACTCACCAAGCGAGGCTTGTGTTTCGTCCGCTATGCGGACGACTGCAATATCTTTGTCGCAAGCAAACGGGCAGGTGAACGTGTCATGAGATCGATAACTCACTATGTAGAAGGAAAGTTGAAACTGAAGGTGAATCGGGACAAAAGTGCCGTAGACAGGCCGTGGAATCGGAGATTTCTTGGTTTTAGCTTTCTGAGGAATAGACAGGCGACGATTCGTCTGTCCCCTAAGACGATCTCCCGATTGAAGGAGAAAGTCCGGGAGCTAACGAATCGTTCCCGGTCCATATCGATGGAAGAGCGAATTTTAAAATTGAACCGCTACCTCATGGGATGGATTGGATACTTCCGGATAGCTTCTGCCAAGGGCCACTGCGAGAGATTCGACAAATGGATTCGAAGAAGACTGCGCATGTGCTTATGGAAACAATGGAAGCGAGTGCGTACACGTATTCGAGAACTCCGCGCCCTGGGCGTGCCAGAATGGGCCGCTTTTATGATGGCCAACTCCCGCAAAGGAGCTTGGGAAATGTCCCGAAACATAAATAACGCCCTTCCGACAACCTATTGGGAAGCGAAAGGGCTGAAAAGTTTGCTTTCTCGTTACTTGGAACTTCGTTAACCTTTTGGAACCGCCGTATGCGGACCCGCATGTACGGTGGTGTGAGAGGACGGGGGTTTGCCGCCCCCTTCTACTCGATTTGCAACGATGACGTTTCGTCCCGCTGTCGTTCATGGAGCACACGGGGAAATTTCTGCCCTATTCCTCCTGCACTTCCTGCAATTCCTGCGGATAATACTCCCCGGCCGACGCCAGGATTTCGTCGCGCAAGCGAAGCATTTGATGATCCAGCTTATCCGCGGCCACGGCCGCTTCCTTCAATTCGGTCACGACGTGGCGCGGAACCTGTTTATCGTATTTGTAAAAAATGATATGTTCCATGCTGGCCCAGAAATCCATCGCTAACGTCCGCATTTGAATTTCGACCTTCATCCAGCGCGTGCCTTCGAACAAAATGAGCGGGACCTCGACGATGACATGCAGGCTCTGGTAACCGTTAGGTTTTGGATTGGCGATGTAATCCTTGATTTCGATGATGCGAATATCGTCCCGATGCGAAAAATGATCGAGCAGACGGTAAATGTCCTGCACGAAAGCGCACACGATCCGCATGCCGGCAATATCGTGAATATGGTTCAAAATATTGTCCAGCGTAAACTCGATGCCCTTGCGCTCCAGTTTATTGATAATGCTTTTGGGTTCCTTGATCCGGACCTTGATATGTTCGATCGGACTGTAGCCGTCTTGAAGCTTCAGCTCGGTCTTGATGAGTTTGATCTTATTTTGGAGCTCCTCCAGGGCAAGCTTATAAAGCATCGGAAGCCTTTTCCATTCATTGAATTGGTTCAGCAAATTGTTCTCGATATCAAGCTTTTCCAAATCCTTCAGGGTGACAGAGCCCACTGCAAGCTGATGATTCGATTCTTCTTTCAATGGTCGGTTCTCCTATATCTGCTTTTTTTGATGTGCCTTGCGACCGGATGCATGCTCCGATCCTCTACACTTATTTTACCTGAAAAGACGGACCCATGGCAAAAGCGTCATATGGGAATTGCGGATCTTCGTCATTTACCAAAAGATATCTGAAAGCAGCGGTTATATTCGAAACATCGGCTCATGAGGTTGATAAACCTCAACGAAGAAAAACCCTTAAGCATCCCGTTTTTGGGGAAAGCTCAAGGGTTTTTGCTGTACAGTACGGGCGGCGCTTTTAAGGTTGATTCTTCATTTTTTCCATTTCAGCCAACGTCATGTCATTGCATAGCCGGATAAATTCAAGGATCAAACGCGTTTGTTCCTCATCGTACCGCGAAAGGATCTGAAGCGTCGACTGCATGATCGACTCGAACTGGGGAGAGATTCGGGACGAGCTGCCTTCGGCAGGTTTGACTACGACGCGCCGCCGATCTTTCGGGTCCTTATCCCTAACGACATAACCGGCCTGCTCCAATCGGTCGATCACGTTGGTCACAGCGCCTGTGGTTAGTCCCGTTAATTCAGCCAGCTGACCGGCGGTAACGGGTCCGGTGCGATTCAAAAAATCCAGGCACTTGTGGTCGGTTGCATTCAACCCCAATTTTTCGGAAATGAGTTGATGCAGCATCACCGCCCGCGCGCTGTTTTGGCGTAATTCGTAAACCAGATCCTGTTGCAACGGAGTAAGGTCTGAAAAAAGATGGGAATGATCTCTTGACATTATCTAACCTCCAAGTTATTATAAATTTATCTTAATCGGTTAAGATAAATAATCGACAAAGATAAGTGATTGATTAAGAAACTTTATTCGCAAAGGTAATATGCCACAAGTATACCATAAGGCTGCATGATCGCCAAATATGATCCGCGTAAGAGCCAATGAGGGCGAAATGATGTGAAAGAAAACGGTGGTACGGAGTTTGCAAGCGATGACTTGATTTTTGGATTTCCTTATGGAGAAAAAAGTAAAAAATTTTAATTGATGGAGGGTACTGCGGATGGATTACGGTTTACGTGGGAAAGTGGTTTTGATTACCGGGGGTTCACGGGGAATTGGCAGAGCGACCGCCCGGAAGTTCGCTGCAGAAGGCGCTCACGTCTACATTACCTATTTGAGGAATCGCAGCGAGGCGGACCGAACGATCGACGATATTCACATGTCCGGAGGTTCTGCCCAGGCGGTCCAGCTATCCTTGAATGACGAGCAAAGCATCCACCGGGTCATCAATCAAGTGAAGGAAGAGAGGGGCCGATTGGATGTGCTTGTGAATAATGCCGTGCATTGGGGGCAAGAAGCGCCGATCGAGGATCTTGAGAACGAGGCGTGGTTTTCCGTCATCGATCAGACCGTCAAGGGGACGTACCTCATTACGAAAGCGGCCGTTCCGCTTATGAAGCAGGGGGGATGGGGGCGACTGATTCATGTTTCTTCCAGCCTGGTTTACAGCGGCAAACCGAATGAATCCGCCAACGTAACCGCTAAAGCAGCTTTGCACGGATTCAGCCGCACCTTGGCGGTAGAGCTGGCTTCAGATGGGATCTATTCCAATGTGGTTATTCCCGAATTAACGTTATCCGAATGGGTGTCGCACGCGTTCCCGCAACAGATGCTCGAAGAATACGCCCAATCGTTTCCGACCCAAAGAATGGGGACCCCGGAAGATGTCGCTAATTTGATCGTTTATTTGGGATCGACGGCAAACAGTTTCGTAAATGGCGAAGAAATCCGCGTTACAGGCGGTAAATAACAAAGGGAGAGTGAATGAACATGGAAAATCGCAACCAAATGAAAGAAATTGAAAGCTTGTTTGAGAAGATGAAGCTGGCTTGGGGCAAAGGAGACGGAGAGGCTTACGGCGCATGTTTCACGGAGGATGCCGACTATGTCACGTTTCAGGGGGAGCATCTGCAAGGAAGAAAAGCGATTGCCGATACGCATCAAGAGCTTTGGAACAGCGTATTAAAGGGATCGACGCTGGAAGGCGAGATTAAGAAAATCCGTTTCGTGACACCGGACATCGCGATTTTTCATGGACTCGGCGTCGTCAAACTCAAGTGGCAAAAAACAGCCCCGAAGAAAAGGGATTCGATAAATACGAATGTTGCCGTCAAACAAAACGGCGAGTGGAAGATAGCCGCTTTCCAGAATAGCCGGATCTCGGGCCCGAGCCTCATGCAAAAAATATTTACGAAGCTCAGCAAATAAATTTTATTGAAGATACCCGGCTATTTTGACGGTGGAAAGGAAAAAGCAATGTTCGAAACGATTGCAAGTATGATGCTAACCTATGCGATGACGGCACTATGGTTTATCGTCGGTACGGGAGCCGCGGGGCTCCCGTACGTTCAAAGTCATCGCCGGCTGAAAGTCTGGGGAATGCTATTGCGCTGCATAAGTTATATCGGTCTTGCAATGGCCTTGTTATGGTGCATCCTGATCGCCAGCCTATACGTTAGGTGCGGCTGGTTGTTCGTTGAGGGCATCGTCAAATCGATTTTTCCCATCATGTTGATCGGTTATATCCCCGTGGTTTTGTACACGCTCCCCCGCTTAAGAAGCTTTCGAGCATCCAGTCCCGACAAATGGCCTTCCGATACGCTGATCAAAACAAGCCATCCCATGCTCGTGATCCCGCCCTATGCGGCAGCTTTCGCTTCAGGCATTGCGGCTTTTCATACGATTTTTTCGCAACCGACCCTTCCGAGCCTGCTCGAAACGGCACAGATGATTGTTCTGTTTCTCCTCGTTCAGGTTACCCCTTCCTTTTTCGTCATCAGGAGACATCAGGCGATTCTGAAGGGGGCATTCACTGCGGCTCCTTTTTGGAAAAGGCTGTTGAAGTTCTCGGTGTCGGGTGCGGCGACGGCGATCGTAGCCATTGCGGTCGTGGTCGTTCAGGCTTGGGCAGACTTTAATGCGTCGAAACTGCCGGAGGCTTCGGATATGATGAATCATCAATGGATGGACGAAGGAAGCGGTACGCCGACCATGATGATGTCCGGACATCATAACCATGCAAATATGGTGGAAGTATCGGCGCTTACGGGAGACGTTTCTGTTCCTGCGGATATTGCGTATCTGCTCGTCGCGCAGAAGCGGGAAATGACGCTTGCATCGGGTGCCGTGGTCGAAGCATGGACATATAACGGGGAGGTGGCTCCCGAGCTAAGAGCGCAGCAAGGAGATATGGTAGAAGTAAAGCTGATCAACAAGAATATCGATAAAGGAGTAACGATCCATTGGCATGGATACGATGTGCCGAACGCCATGGACGGCGTGCCCGGCATGACCCAAAACGTTGTCAATCCCGGGGAATCCTTCACTTATAAGTTTCGCGCCGAACAAGCGGGGACGTATTGGTTCCACTCCCACCAGCAGGCGGCAGAGCAAGTACGCAACGGTCTGTTCGGGTCTTTTATCGTTGAACCCAAAAAGGAGACGATCCGCTACGATGAAGAGGTCACGCTCATCAATCATAACTGGAATACCGATCAAGGGGAGCGGACGGCTTTTGGGGATCAGGATCGTATACAAAGGAAGCAGGTGGAGCCGGGGAAGATCATCAAGCTGAGGCTCATCAATGCCAATAATCAATCCCAGAAGTATTTGTTGCAAGGGAGCGATTATAAAATCACGAGTATTGACGGTACTCCCATTCAGCAGCCGGAGTCTTTGTCGGATCAAACCGCATTCAGACTGGCGGCCGGCGGAAGATACGACGTCTCTTTTACGATGCCGGATCATCCGGTGCTTTTGAAATTGGGCGAATCTACGGATGCCGAGGGACCGGGTATCCTTTTTTACGGCGATGCTCCGCCGGACACCATCCGGTTTCTAACGGAATCCAGCCTGTTTGATCCGTCCCGGTACGGAAAGCCTGCCGTGAATGAATGGACTGCTGCGACTGGGTTCGATAGGGAATTTACGATGATATTGGGAAACAGGATGGGATTTTACAACGGAAAATTCAACTATCTTTGGACCATTAACGGAGAAGTTTATCCCCATACGCCTACTCTTGTCGTCAAGGAAGGCGAGAAAATCAAAACGACCTTCATCAATAAAAGCCTCTCCGAGCATCCGATGCATCTTCACGGACATCATATGACGGTATTGAAGAAAAACGGGAAAAGCGTCGAGACGCCTTGGGTAACCGATACATTAAACGTCAATCCGGACGAAACGTATGAGGTGGCATTTACTGCCGACAACTCGGGTATGTGGATGGATCACTGTCATATACTCGACCATGCTGCCGTCGGCATGATGCTGCATCTGATGTATGACAATGTGATCCCCTCTTTTGAAGCGGGAACGAGATCGGGAAACATGCCCGAATAGCGCCAAAACCTATATAGAAGCAAAAGATATTTACGAACTTTAGCGAATATTTACGTCCATACAAAAAGGCAGCCGATTTCTTTCAGTCGGCTGCCTTTTTTTAACTAACCGCCAGATTTCTGGTCATTCCCCCGCCACCGGCAGCGGGCATTCCCGACAGCTATTGCCGGGTACGCTGCTTGGAACCCGCGGCAGGGCGGGTCGAAGCGGATGTGGATTCCTTGGCGGGTTTGATGCCGTAGGCCTCCAGCAAAAACCGCGACGGTGCGGCAGGTTTGCTGTGGTAATAGGCCGGCGAACTGATGTACAGCCGCTCCTTGGCCCGGGTCACGGCCACATAAGCGAGCCTTCGCTCCTCTTCCAGGGCCGCCTCATAAATTTGTTCCTCCGCCGCTTCGGGACGGACGGCTTTGAGCTCCTCCGGCGGTTTGTCTTTCAGGGCCGTGCTGTGCGGGAGAATGCCTTCGCTGGCCCCGATCAAATAAACGTACGGGAATTCAAGCCCTTTGGCCCGGTGGATGGTCATGAGCTGGACGGCATCGCCTTCGTTTTTGTCCTTCAGCGCCTCCATTCGGGCATGGCGCAAGGACAGCTCGTCCGCATAAGCGACAAACCGCTCCACCGAATCAAAACGCGCCGCGGCGCTTTCGAGTTCCTCGAGCGAATCGAGAAACATGTCCCTGTATTGCGTATATACAAGGGGATCGCCCGCCTGCACGTATTTATCGTAAAAAAGGCGGCGCATTTCCTGAAGCGCATAGGCGGGCTTCATCGCTTTCAATGATTTGATCAGCCGGATCCGCTCTTTCACGGCGTCCTGCTGGAACGATTGCAGCCTGCTCCAGCGCGTCAGATGAATAAGGGGATATTTCTTCCGGGTTTCCTTTTCCTGCGCCAGAATGAAGGCATGGCCTTCTTCCCTGGGCACGTAAAGCGGGCCGAGCGCGCCCGGCAAAGCCTCCATTCGGCGCGGATTCAGGCTGAGCCGCAAATGGTCCATCAGCGGCTTGATCAGCGGCTGGTCGTAAAACACGGCCTGGCTGCCGTATTGCACGAACGGAATGTCGCGCATGAGCAGCTGCTCCAGAACGGCGCGGCTGCTGCCCGCGGTCCGGTGCAAAATGGCGATATCCTTATACGCGGCTTTGCCGCTCCGCACCTGGCGGGCGAGATGATCCACGACCCACGCGGCTTCCTCCTCGGGATGGGAAGGCCGGACATATTGCGGCATCCGCCCGGACGGGCCCGCAGCCTTGAGATCCTTCGGGCGGCGGGCCCGGTTATGGCGCACGATGGCGCCGCCGAGCCCCAGGATTCGGCTGTCGCTCCGGTAATTGATATCGAGCGTGACGATTTTGCTTTCGGGATACAGCTTGTCGAATTCCAAAATCGACTCCTGGCGCGCTCCGTTAAACGTATATATGGTCTGGTCGTCGTCGCCGACCACGGCGAGGTTGCGGTGCGCCGCAGCGAGATATTGCACCAGCTCGTATTGAATCAGGTTCGTGTCCTGGAACTCGTCGACCATAATCCAAGCGTACCGGTTCTGCAGCCGTTTAAGGAACAGGCGGTCATCCATGCGCCGCCGCAGCTGCAGCAGGATGTCGTCGAAATCCCATAGATTCCGCTCCTGCTTCCAGTCTTCATAGGCTGTCAGAATATTCTTTACCGCCGCTTCATCGTCCGTTCGGTCCGGGAGCTCGTCGGCGCCTTTCCCCTGCATTTTCCATGCCGACAAAGCGGCAAGCAGCGTTTCGGGCTGGAAGGTCTGGGCGGAACCCAGCCGCCTCAGAATCATTTTCATAATGGTGTGCTGGGCGCCGAATTCGCCCAAAATCTGCTCCTTGCATCCATTCCGCCGCAGCATCAGAAGGGCGAAAGAGTGGAACGTCCTGGCTTCGACGGCATGGGCGGCGGCCGGTCCGACGCCGGGCATGCGGGCGATTCGCTCCTTGATTTCGCGCGCCGCTTTGCTCGTGAACGTCACGAGCAAAATACCGGACGCCGGCACGCGCCGGACCGCAAGCAGGTAAGCGGTTCGCGCCGCGAGCACCGTCGTTTTGCCGCAGCCGGCCCCGGCGAGGATCAGCATCGGGCCTTCCCCGTGCCGTACGGCCTTGATTTGCGGCGCATTCAGCAGGATGCCGCTATTCTCCAGCTCGCGGAAGAAGAAGGCGTCCGGTTCATCGTTTTTGACCAGCTCGCGGCTGGTCAGCGTAGGTGCGGTTTTGGCCTGCGGAGGCGCGGCCGAAGCCGGCACTTGGGCTGGAACGCCTGTCGGCGTCAGCTGCGTGTTTACCATGGCTGCACCCTCCTTATGTCTGAAAATATTGAAGTTATCGATTGCTTTTTTAGCAGTGGCACATGAAATTTGGTATGATATAAGCACCCTAAACCGCATGCAGTCCATTATAACCCGAGCGGCGGCGGGCAGAGAAGGCCAAAGAAGAGTCTTTTCGCACATTTCACAGCAAAGCCAAGGCATGGTATCTTTGTAGCATGAAGTTTTGATGTCATCCAACAAAAAACGACGCTATTAAACATAGGCTTGTACCAATGGACAAGCGCTGCATGGCTTGCCGGGCCTAATATGGATTCATACACGAGATGATCAATTGGGGAACTGGAGGAGAAATCAATGAAAATTTTGCAAAGGCTTAAGGACGGAGCGAACCGGGCGACGGAAAAGGCGCAGGGCGCCGTGGAAATCAGCAAGCTGAACAACCAGATTGCCGACGTCGAAAAAGAGATGCAATTTCATTTCATGGAAATGGGACGCGTTTTTTATGAGGGGTACAGCGAGGAGGACATGACGCTGGCCGAAAAAGAGATGCTCAAACATTGCAAAACCTGCGACGGGCTGCAGGAGGAGATCGAGCAGCTGCGCCGCCGGATCGCGGAGCTGAAAAACGAAAAGCTGTGCAAATGCGGGCGCACGGTCGAGCTGGACGCCAATTTCTGTCCTTCCTGCGGCAGAAGCCTGAAAGGCGAAGCGCCGGCAAGCGCGCGCGACGAAGGGCGCAAACCGCCCGCAGCCGCCAAATTCGAGGACGAAGACTTCGGCGAAACCAAAATTTACAGGGAACCGGTCGTCCAGGATGACGACGATTTCGAATTCGAGCTGGCGTTTGACAAGGAAGAAGCCGGAGCCGCCGCGGAAAGCTTGTACGATTTTCCGGGGGGCAACGACTGGAAGGAGCCGCAAGAAGAAGACTTCGCCGATGAACGGGAACGCCGCCAGGCGGAGGAGCTGGAGCGGGAACGCGAACGTCAGCTGGAATTGGATGAACGGATCCGGTTCTGGAAAGAAAACAACGACGGTAAGACCGAGGCGGCTGGAGCATCCCAGCGCGATTCGGTGAAGTGCCAAATCTGCCGCGCCGATCTGCCGAAGGGATCGAAATGGTGCCCTCGATGCGGAGCGGAACAGATCTAAACGGCACAATGCCTATCGGCCACGATATCAATCATTTAACGACTAACGCAAGGGTTTGGCAGCTTGGGAGGACAGAAGAATGGAACAATTGCTACAGCATCTGCGGAATTTGAACTTCACCGAGATGGAAGCAAAAATAATGGTGGAGTTGGCCGGCAAGGGCCCTTCCTCGGGTTACGAGGTGGCAAAAGGGCTCGGCGTTTCCAGATCCAACGTTTACGCCGCCCTGCAGCGCCTCGCGCAGCATGGATTTTTGCGCCGGAGCGCGGGGGAGCCGGTCCGCTACAGTATGCTGAAGCCTGAGGAACTGACGCGGATGATCTCCGGCCAGGTCAAGGAATCGCTCGCGTTTATCGAGACCAGAATGCCGAGAGTGGAATCGGAGCAGCAGCCGTTCTACAGCGTGGAGGGCGAGCGCAACGTGCTGGAGACGCTCTCCCGGGAGATGGAGCGGGCCGAATACGAAATCGTCGTCGACGTCTGGCGCGAGGAAGCGGCGCTGCTCAGGCAGGGCCTGGAAGAAGCGGAGGGACGCGGCGTCAAGCTGCTGTGGTCCTGCATGAGCGAGGAGGCCGGCAGCCGTTTCCTTCCTTGGCTTTCGTTCGGGCACCGGAAGGGCGGGGCGGCCTCGGGACGCCGATTTTCGTTTGTCATCGACCGCCGCTGGTGCATGCTGGGCATGCGGGGGGACGACTGCACGACGCAAGGGCTGGTGACGGAGCATCCGGTCATGGTCGAGCTGCTGCTGCATCATTTTACGCAGGAAATGGTGCTTTACGAGCTGGAGCAGGATATCGGCGAGGAGCTGTCGGAACGATACGGTCCGCGGTATGAGCGGATCTACAGCAAATACATCGGGCCGGACCAACCGAAGGATTCCGGTCGGGACTAGGCGGGCTGCGGGCGCAAGACGCGTCCGCCGGCCGCCCAAGGCAAGTTGTCGAGCGGGGCTCCCTTCGGCGCTTGAAGCCGGGGCGCCTGTCATTGAAGTTCATAGGTTTCGGGGATTGAAAAAGGACGCCGGGGGCGCCCTTTTGTTTTTAGCGTTTTATTTTTCATCCGGCCGCAGATGCTTTAACTTTTGGAACACATTGAGATAATCGTCATATTTATGCGGCACGAATTGATGTATGCTTAGCGTGGCGGGGAACGTTTCCGGGGCGGCCTGCCCTTCCCGGAACGACGGGATTCCCGTCGCCGGAATGGCGTCCCTGCGGCCTTCGAACAGCGCGATGGCGTCGTCCAGCCGGGCTTCGTACAATCCCGCGACCTCTTCTTCCTGCAAGCGGTAAGCGGTGAGCGGAACATCGTGCAGCAGCCCGAACACGTAACATTTTTCCCTGTCGATAAACGATTTGCCGCCCGCCGTGCCTTCCGCGTAATGGTCGATCGTCCCGAGGGAGGTCAGCTGGTCCATCCGGACCGGGATGCCAAGCTCTTCCTCGACTTCCCGAATGGCGTCTTCGACGGTTTCTCCCGCGGAAAGATGCCCGGCAGCCGTAATGTCGAAATGCCCGGGAAAGGTATCCTTGCTGTCCTGCCGTTTCTGGAACAAAATGTGCCGGCCCTCCGGCGTATCCCTGACGATCCAGCAGTGGAAGGAATGGTGGAGATAGCCTTTGGCATGCACCTCGTCCCGGGGCGCGGTACCGATTTTGCGATCGTGTTCATCATATATATCGAATAATTCCTGACTCATGGATGCACCTCCGGGGTTTTATGAACATCGATTCCGGCTCAACGTCCGCATCTGTACGATAGCTTATAAAAAAAGGAGAGAACGAGCATGGAATGCATCGTCCGCTTTGAAGTGAAATACAAACAGGAGACCAAACGCCTGCGCGGTTTGCTTTTCGTCGAAAAGGGCAAAACGCCGGATACCGGGCAGCTCATCGACATGTTTAAGGACATGAATTACCACGTGGCGCTGGCGGATCCCGATAAGCTGCTGTTTACGCCCACGGCGGCCGGCCAGACGTTCGACCACATTCGGGTCCTCGAGCTGGACACCGGGGAAGCCAAATACACCGAAGACCGGGATTTGAAAAAGGTCGTCACTACGCTGCTGCCGCAAAGGCCGCTAGGCCTGTAGCCTAACGGCCTTTGCGACCTGATATTCGGACTTGGTCTTATTAGCCGGCAGCCGTAACGGGCGGCTTTTAGCCGTGCTCCGGCGAGCCTTCAAGCATCGAAGTGCAGTGTCCGCAGCGGGTAGCGGCCAAAGGGATCTCGGAAAGGCAATACGGACATTCCTTCGTCGTTTTTTCCGGCTCCGGCTGCTCCTCTTTTTTCTCCCGTTTCAGCCAGTTGATGCCTTTAACGAGCAGGAATATACAGAAAGCCACGATCAAGAAATCGATCACGACGTTGATGAACTGGCCGATCGCGATGACCGGGGCGCCGATATCTTGGGCTTCCTTTAACGTGTGTATGGGATTTCCGTTTGGTAGCGTTAGATTTGGTTTAAGCGGAATGATCAGTTGACCGAAATTCACGCCCCCCAAAAGCAGCCCGATCGGCGGCATTACGATGTCGTTGACGACCGACGTAACGATTTTGCCGAATGCGCCCCCGATGATGACGCCGACCGCCAGGTCAACCACGTTGCCGCGGACGGCAAATTCCTTGAATTCTTTTAAAAAGCCCTTCAATGCGCTTCCCTCCCGATGTTTTCGAATCTATCTGCTGACCAGTATGAAACATGCCACTAAAGTATAAACGAGATTCGCGCCGAAATCAGCAGAAACGGCCGATTTTTTGCGTTTTTTGCGTCCTCCATCAAATACCTCTTTATTTTTGGCCCGGTTTTGCGGTATACTTCATGCATTGTCTAATACGTTTTTGCAAATTTTCATAGGTTTCTCGTATATGTGCAGGAATGGGCCTGCATGTCTCTACCCGATCACCGGAAATGATCGGACTACGGGAATAACAAGCAACCCGGGCCAACGTCCCGGCGTCTTTTCGTTTGTTACCGTAAGTCCGCCCGGTTTCGTGTCCTGCCAGCAAGGCAGTTCCCGGAAGAGGCGGGCTTTTTTTGTCATGACATGGCAGGGAATGGCCGAATCGCGACGGATCGTCTTTTGCCGGGTTTCCGGGGAAGCCGCCGACGGAGATTGCAATGCCTTGAAAGAAAGAACTTTGGAGGGAGAAAAAACAATGCAGCTGCTGAAGGAGAAAGTCATGAAGGAAGGGATCGTGCTTAGCGATCAGGTGCTCAAGGTCGATTCGTTCCTGAACCACCAAATGGATCCGGTGTTGATGAAAGAGGTGGGCAAGGAGTTTAAACGGCTGTTTGCGGGACAAAAAATCGACCGCGTGCTGACGATCGAATCCTCGGGCATCGCGCCAGGCATCATGACGGCGCTTGAGCTGGAGGTTCCGCTCATTTTCGCCCGCAAGCAAAAGTCCCTGACGCTTCGCGAGGACATTTACGTGGAAAAGGTATATTCGTTTACGAAGCAGGAAACGAACGAAATTACCGTTTCCCGCAAGTTCATGCAGCCAGGGGAGCGCGTGCTGATCATCGACGACTTCCTGGCCAACGGGGAAGCGGCCTTCGGCCTTGCGCGCATCGTGGAGCAGGCGGGAGCGGAAGTGGCCGGCATCGGCATCGTCATCGAAAAAGCGTTCCAACCGGGCGGCCGTTTGCTGAAAGAAGCGGGCTACCATGTGGAGTCGCTCGTCCGCATCGCCGCCCTCGACAACGGCACCGTTACGTTTGCATAGAATCCAATCCAAAACTTCGGGAGGAATGAAATCCGTATGGAACCGACGAAGACAAGAAATCCATTCAAAACCTTTTCGTTAGGCATTCAGCACGTGCTTGCCATGTACGCGGGCGCGGTCATCGTGCCGCTGATCGTCGGGGGAGCGCTCAATTTTACGACGGAGCAGCTGACTTACCTGATTTCGATCGATTTGATGGCCTGCGGTTTGGCGACGCTGCTTCAAGTATGGGGCAACAAGTTTTTCGGCATCGGGCTTCCGGTCATGCTCGGCTGCGCGTTCCAGGCGGTGTCGCCGATGATCGCCATCGGCATGAAAGACGGAGTATCGGCCATTTACGGCGCGATCATCGCTTCAGGTCTTTTCGTCGTTTTGTTTTCGGGGCTGTTCGGCAAATTGATCGCCTTTTTCCCGCCGGTCGTTACCGGGTCCGTCGTTACGGTCATCGGGGTCACGCTCATTCCGGTGGCGCTGAACGATCTCGGCGGCGGGGACGGCGCGAAGGCGGCAGGGGAGTTCGGAAGCCTGCTGAACCTCGGGCTCGGTTTCGGGGTGCTGCTGTTCATCGTTTTGATGAACCGGTTCGCCAAAGGTTTTATCCGCTCCATATCGGTACTGATCGGACTTATTATCGGCACGCTCGTCGCCGCGCTGGCCGGGCATGTGGACTTGACGCCGCTGAAGGAAGCAAGCTGGTTCCATGCCGTCAGACCGTTCTATTTCGGAACGCCGACGTTCCATGCCTCCGCGATCATTACGATGATCCTGGTATCCATCGTCAGCATCGCCGAGTCGACGGGCGTATTTATGGCTCTCGGCAAAATCGTCGACAAGGACGTTTCCTCCAAGGATCTGGCACGGGGTTACCGGGCCGAAGGCTTGGCGATCGTGCTTGGCGGATTGTTTAACTCCTTCCCGTACACCACGTACTCGCAAAACGTCGGCCTCGTTCAAATGAGCCGCGTGAAAACGAGGGACGTCATCGTCGTGGCCGGGGGGATTCTGATCGTCATCGGATTCGTTCCGAAAATCGCGGCCTTGACGCAGCTGGTTCCGACTTCGGTGCTCGGCGGCGCGATGGTCGCCCTGTTCGGCATGGTCGTGTCTTCCGGCATCCGCATGCTGGGAGGCCAGGTCGACCTGAACAAGTTCGAAAACCTCTTTATCATCGCCTGCTCGGTCGGAATGGGACTGGGCGTGAGTGTTCATCCCGAATTGTTTGCGGCGCTGCCGGATTGGGCCCGCATTCTCGTCGATAACGGCATCGTGGCCGGAAGCGTCACGGCGATCGTTCTCAACTTGTTGTTTAACGGTCTTAAGGGCGGCGCGCTCTCCGGATCGAAGGACGCAGCCATGAAAGAAGGGCAAGCCGCGTAAGCGGGCTTGCCCCTTTTTTTATGAAAAAAAACGATGATGGCTTAAGTTATGCGGCATATACCCGTAAAGCGTTCGGCTCAACTGTGATATCCAGCGGCCCCGCGGACAGGTTTTTCCCGTCCCCCAGCGCAAGCCTGTGCTGATCGAATTCGACGGAAATGGCTTGGCCGCGCAAAAACGTCACGAACGGCAGGTTGACGTGCTTTCCGGTTAGCACCGTCGGGAACAGGCGCAGAAGCTGCAGCCGCGAGCAGCCGTGCACGATGCAAATATCGAGCTGGCCGTCCCCCGGGTGGGCATCCGGACAGATCTGCAGTCCGCCTCCGTAACTGCTGACGTTGGAAATGGCGGTAAGCCACGCATTCGGATAAGCGCCCGTCACCCCGTCGCAGGCGACGGTGACGCCGCACGGCCTAAAGGTCAGCAGCGTATGCAGGATGCCCACGAGGTAGGCGGCCCGGCCGACCCTGAAAAAGTTGCATACCTTTTTATAAAGGCTGGCATTGACGTTTTCGGCTACTTGCGCGTCGAAACCGATGGCCAGTGCCGTCAAAGTCAGCCCGTTTGCCGTCGCGATCAAATCCGCGGCCCGGGTCCGGCCTGCAAGCATGATGTCGAGGGCGGACAACGGATCATGCGGGATGCCGAAGCCGCGCGCCGTGTCGTTGCCCGAGCCGGCGGGAATGACGGCAAGCGGCATCCCGAACTCCTTCAGGGCCGGCAGCACGCTGTGAATCGTGCCGTCGCCGCCGATGACGGCAACGCCAAGCCAATGTTCGGGCTCGGATAGCGTGGCGGCGACCACGTCCTCCGCCTGGCCGGCGCTTTCGGTGAATACGTGCCGGTAGCGGATCAAGCGCGCGTCGAGAGCGGCCCTGATTTTGATCCAGGTCCGGTAGCCGTTGCCGTTGCCGGACTTTTTATTGATCACGAACAAATACATTTTCTGTCTCCCCCATCGTCTCAATGAAACCCATGCTTTCATTGTAAGAACTCGGGAGGCAAAAGGGAATCAGGAAATGCAGGGGAGAAGGAATTCATAGATGATGCAGCTGTTTCTCGGCCAAATCGCCGATCCAAGGCAGCTTCAGCCATTTTCCTTGCAGGGAAGCGAATAAAAGGACGATCCACATCACCAGCGTCAAGATGGAAAGAAGACCGGCGATGAGCGGACCGATCAAGGGGATGAACCCGCACAGTACATGGGCGATCATGACCGCGCCGAAGGCAAGGACGGATTGCAGCGCATGGAACATGACGAAGCGGCTGCGCTTCTCCAGCGCGAGAAACACGATGCCGCCGATAAAAGCGAACAAATAGCAGAGGGAGGCGGAGATATTTTCGGGCAGGCCCGTCGACGATTTGAAAAAAGGGGACATGGTATGCACACTCCTTGTCTTGCGCGGGATTGTTGTATAAACATATGTCCGGCTGAGACAAGTTATGAAAGGTATGCAAACATAAAAAGCATCCCGGAAGCCGGGATGCTTTTTCGCTATATTGATTATTGTGCGTCCCCGCCTTGCTGCTGTCTGCGCGGATGCGTGATTTTCCCGATTTTATCGGTATCGTTTTCTTTAGGCACCAGGCGCTCGTCCGTCCGGCCTTCGTGATGGTTATCGAACAGAAACTCGCTGAGCTGCCATTCGGTCGTTCCCATGATCGGATCGGCAGGGAAGTTTTCACCCCGGTGCAGCACCTCTTCACGGCCCCATTCGTTGGTATAAACGCCGTCCACCTCGACCTCCTCGCGGGAAATCGGCAGCATGGCTTTGTTTTTATCGCCCATTTATTAGTCCTCCTTCATCGGTGTGTAAAAAAGCATCCTTGTCGTCGCATGCATACTTAAGTTTCCCTGGCATGCCGGGGATTATCCGGCTACGGGGCCTGGGCGACGGCTTCCAGGACGAATTCCTGCAGCAGCGGGCGCGGATTTTTCCACCGGCTGACCTTGCTGTCGGCCGTAAACACGACAACGGTGTCTTTTTCGGGAAAAAGGTAAATTTGCTGGCCCCCGTGCCCATGCGCGCAGCTGAACGTTTGGCCGTTCATTTTGCCGCACCACCAGCTGAACCCGTAATCCCCAAAGGCGGGATATCCTTCGGCATGGGGGCGAAGGGCCTCCGCAAGCCAGGAGGCCGGGATGACTTGCTCGCCGTTCCAGCGGCCGCCTTGAAGGCAGCACATTCCGAATTTGGCCATATCCCGCGACGCGAGGAACAAACCGACATGCCCCATGCTGTGGTTTTCGGGACTGGCGAGCCACTCCGACGGTCCGATGCCCAGCGGTCCGAACAGGTTCCTTTTTGCAAAAGCATGCGCATCCATGCCCGTGCATTCGCTGAGAATGACGGACAGCAGATGCGTGTCGACGCTGCGGTATTGAAAACGGCCGACCATATCGGGAAGCACCGGCAGGGAAAGGGCAAAAGCGGTCCAGCGTTTGCTGCGGTGCAGGCGGCGGATCATCGGCTCCCCCAGCTTTTTGCCGGTCTGCCACGCAAAGCCGGTGGTCATCGTAAGGAGCCTGCGCAAGGTCAAAGACCGATGCAGGGCGGGGTCGACGTCTTTTGCGGCATAATGCCGGAGCAGCCCGAGCAGCGGCTCGTCCAATGCGGGAAGCAAACCTTGCCCCGATGCGATTCCGGTCAGGACGGAGATGAAGCTTTTGGTTGCGGAGCGCAGGTCGTTAAGCGAACCGGCATCATGGCCCCCGTAATATTTTTCGTAAATGAGCTTGCCGCTCCGGGCAACCAGGAAGCTTCGCATCTTCGGGAAGGCTTCGTTGATTTTGGCGTGGGCCTGGTCCAGCAAACGGACATCGCAGCCGGCTTCCTCCGGTAACGAAACGGGCAGCACGCGAAGACCACCTCCTCAAGCTGAAATGATGCCCTGAAAAATCATTCTTATTATGGATTTAACCCTATCGGACGATGATAAATACAGGGATTTCTTTTTGCCCGAAACGTATCGCCCAAACCCGGCTTATTATCGTTCTTTAATCATGTAAAAAAAGTTAATCTATTCATTTTTTTGGAAAGCTGTATTCCTTGCAAGAATATGATACAATGAAAGGAGTGATTCAGTTTTTACGCTTTTAGGTTAAGTACCATTACAGAACCTTGAAGCGAGCAGCCGGGAGCGTTCAGCCCAAACCTAATAACTGCATATGACTACTTCTTGGTGTCAGGTAAGGTCTTTTCGGCATTCTCTTAATTGGAGCAATCCATTCAAGTGTCTTGGGAGGGAACTATCATGGCAACGAAAGGTCACAACGAAGTCAAAGAAAGTCTGCGGGAAATGACACGGATTTTCCGGCCTAAGGATCCGAAGAAGTTTGTGAAGGAATATGTCCGGAAGTATCATATCATGGGAGGATACGAAGAGGAACTCACCTCGGTTGTAGAACATGAACTGGGAAGAATGAATTCTTCCGTTTCTTAATCACTTTGAATATAACGTAAAATATTTGAACCGTATTCTGTGAACGAGCTTCACGCCGAATACGGTTTTTTTTGTAGACCTGCTGCAGGATGCCCGCGCCGATGCATATAGTGTACCATCCGCTTCCGGATAGCAGTATGCGTAGGCGAAAGGAGCAGCAGCATGGAGATCCGCTTGAAAAGCAAGGAAGAAATCGGGTATATGCGCGAAGCGGGGCGCATTCTATCGGCGTGTCACCGCGAAATTGCGCGGAGGATCGCTCCGGGGGTCACACCGCTTCAAATTGACGCTTTCGTCGAAGAATATCTGGCAAAGCACGGTGCCGTTCCGGAACAAAAGGGGTACCGCGGTTTTCCGTTTGCCACTTGTTCTTCCGTCAATGACGTCGTCTGCCACGGCTTTCCGAACGACGTTCCGTTGTCCGAAGGGGATGTGGTCACCATCGATATCGTCGTGAACAAAGACGGCTGGCTGGCGGATTCGGGCTGGAGTTATGGCGTCGGGAAGCTGGGCAGGCCGCAGCAGAGGCTGATGCTTCGAACGGAGCAGGCGCTTTATGCCGGCATCGACCAGGCCCGGATCGGCCATACCACCGGAGACATCGGGCACGCGATCGAAAAAGCGGCGAAAAAGGGCCGCTTCGGCGTCGTCAAGCCGCTTGTCGGCCATGGCATCGGAAGACGGCTTCACGAACCGCCGGATGTGCCGAGCTACGGTCGGCGCGGGGAGGGAGTCCGGCTCGTCGAAGGCATGGTCATTACCGTTGAACCGATCTTTACGTTGGGATCGACGGGAGCCGTCTTGTGGGAGGACGACGGTTGGACCATCCGGACGGCGGACGGCACCTGCGGCGTGCAGTTCGAGCACACGGTCGCGATCACGCCGGAAGGACCCTTCATCATTACCGCTTAAAAACCAAGGAGCCGGAAGGCTTCTTTTTTGTTGCCGCCGAAAGCCCGAGGCTCGGCTTGCCAAAGCCTGAAACAACGGCAACGCATTCGACGCGGATGTTGAATTTTGACGATTTGGTGACGGTTTGATGGACGAATCCGGAGGAAAAGTGAATGAAAAGAGGGAAAAATGGGTATACGAAAAGGGAATAACATGGTTGCAAACGGAAGGGGGAAAGGGGCCGCGCAGCGTGTCCGAAAACGATTGCAAATGCTTGCGTGGCGCGACTTTCAGCACTTTTCGAACAATTTGTGAACTAGGTCAGAATCATTGACAAAATATTACCTTAAACTTATATTAAATAGGTGATTGTTTTAGTTGACAGTAGCAATACATCCGTTATAGCGCAGGTATGAGACCGCCTAGTGCCTCTTTGGCGGCGCCTGTGAAAATGTAAAAAGTGGGGTAGATCAATGATGAAACGGTGGCAGGCTGTAAAGCGACTTCTTCCCTTGCTCGCAGTGTTTTCTCTGCTTTTAGCCGGGTGCGGCCGCGAGGACTTGTCGGCATTACGACCACAGGGGCCTGTGGCGGAAGGACAGTACGATTTGATGAAGCTTTCAATCACGATCATGATCGTCGTCCTGATCGTCGTATTTGCAATTGCGGTGTACGTTTTGATTAAGTTCCGCAGGAAAAAGGGACAAACGGAAGTGCCGAAACAAGTGGAAGGCAACTTCAAGCTGGAGGTCATTTGGACCGTTATTCCGCTCGTTCTGGTATTCATTCTTGCCGTACCGACCGTGCAAAAGATTTTTGCTTTTGGCGACGATCATTACAATGAGAAGGGTTCCGTGCAGGTAAAAGTAACCGGCCACCAGTACTGGTGGGAGTTCGAATACCCGCAATACGGCGTGAAAACCGCTCAGGAACTGATGATCCCGACGGGCAAAAACATTGCCTTCGAACTGAAGACGGCGGACGTTCTCCACTCCTTCTGGGTACCGTCCTTGTCCGGTAAAATGGACACCAACCCGGATGGAACGATTAACAGATTCAGCTTCAAGACCGACAAAGAAGGCGTTTACCGCGGTAAATGCGCCGAGCTTTGCGGGGCTTCGCACGCGCTGATGGAATTCAAGGTCAAGGCGGTAAGCCCGGATGCGTTTGACAAATGGGTTGCCGCAATGAAAGCGCCTGCGGTTCTGCCTAAAGATCAGGCACTGGCCGAAACGTTCAAAAAATCTTGCTTGTCTTGCCATGCTGTAGGTGACCAAGGCGGTCCTGTGGGCCCGAACCTTACCGGCATCGGTTCGCGTGAATCTGTTGCGGGTATCTTGCTGAACGAGGGTCAAGACGGAGGCAAACCGGTGAAGGAAAACCTCAAGGAATGGCTTGAAGATCCGCAAGCCGTCAAACCGGGCAACAAAATGCCAGCTCCAAAAGATTTGGGTCTGACAGACGAACAAATCGATGGCATTGCCGATTACTTGGCTAACTACAAATTGAATTACTAATCGTTATCAACAGCAAGATTTTTTATAAGGGGGTACCAACCTTGGCTCATGCTCATAGTGTCAAGCGCCACAAGGGCTTGATGGATTGGCTGACGACAGTCGACCATAAGAAAATAGCCATTCTTTATTTGCTGGCCGGCGGTTTGTTTTTCGCGATCGGCGGCATCGAAGCGATTCTGATCCGGCTGCAGCTGATTAAGCCGATGAATGATTTCGTTTCGGCGCAAACCTTTAACGAATTGATTACGATGCACGGAACGACGATGATCTTCCTGGGCGTCATGCCTGTCATCTTCGCGCTGATGAACGCGGTAATCCCGCTGCAGATCGGCGCGCGCGACGTCGCGTTTCCGTTTTTGAACTCTCTGGGCTTCTGGACATTCCTGTTCGGCGGCTTGCTCCTTAACCTGAGCTGGATTATGGGTGGAGCTCCAGACGCGGGCTGGACATCATATACCCCGCTTTCGACAAATACTTACAGCACCTCGCATGGCGTCGACTTTTACACCGTCGGCCTTCAGATTGCCGGTCTCGGTACGCTGATCGGGGGCATCAACTTCCTGGCGACCATCATCACGATGCGCGCCCCGGGCATGTCTTTCATGAGAATGCCGATGTTTACATGGACGTCTTTCATCACGTCCGCCATGATCCTGTTTGCATTCCCTGCCATTACGGTAGGTTTGGTATTGCTGTCGTTCGACCGGATTTTGGGAGCGAATTTCTTCGAAGTCGCCAATGGCGGTAACCCCGTTCTTTGGCAGCATATCTTCTGGATCTTTGGCCACCCTGAAGTGTATATCCTCATCCTGCCGGCATTCGGCGTCATTTCCGAGGTTATACCGACATTCTCGCGCAAACGTCTTTTCGGTTACAGCTCGATGGTATTCGCTACGATCCTGATCGCCTTCCTAGGCTTCATGGTTTGGGCGCACCACATGTTTACGACGGGTCTCGGACCGGTTGCGAACGCGCTGTTCTCGATTGCGACGATGCTCATCGCGGTGCCTACGGGCATCAAAATCTTTAACTGGCTGTTCACGATGTGGGGCGGGCAGATCCGTTTCACGAGTCCGAACTTGTTTGCGATCGGATTTATCCCGACATTCGTTATGGGTGGGGTAACAGGCGTGATGCTTGCTTCGGCTCCTGCCGACTTCCAGTTCCATGACACGTATTTCGTCGTCGCTCACTTCCACTACGTTATCGTGGGCGGTCTCGTATCGGGCCTCCTGGCAGGCTTGCATTACTGGTGGCCGAAAATGTTCGGCCGCATGCTGAATGAAACGCTCGGCAAAATTTCTTTCTGGTTCTTTATCATCGGTTTCCATCTGACGTTCTTCGTGCAGCACTTCCTGGGTCTGATGGGGATGCAGCGTCGCGTATTTACGTACCTGCCTAACCAGAATTTCGACACGCTGAACTTGGTAAGTACGATCGGCGCCATCCTGATGGGTATCGGCATTTTGGTCTTCCTGATCAACGCGTTTGCGACTTGGGCGAAACCGAAAGGCGTTGCCAACGATCCTTGGGAAGACGGACGTACGCTCGAATGGACCATCGCGTCTCCGCCTGCGGAATACAACTTCAAGCAAATTCCGCTCGTACGCGGCATCGATGCTTTCTGGAAAGAAAAAATGGCCGGCAACAAGGAAATGACTCCTGCGGAACCGCTGGGTCCGATCCACATGCCGTCGCCAACCATTTTGCCTTTCGTCATGTCCGTCGGCATTTTCATTGCCGGTCTCGGATTCATGTTCAGCAAAGAACAATTCTCGAATTCCTTTATGAGCATGATTTTCAACAACTGGATCGTTGTCATCATCGGTCTGGTCATCACGTTCGGTTCCATGCTGCTTCGTTCCTTGTATGACGATCACGGCTGGCATATCGAAGTAGAAGAGCTGGAGGAAGAGGGGGTAAAAGCATGAGTGCAACGCATACAGAAGGCGCTTTGCCGCACGAACCGGAAAAAGCGACGTTAGAAGGCCGCAATAAAGTACTCGGCTTCTGGCTCTTCCTTGGCGGAGAGGCCGTATTGTTCGGTACCCTGTTCGCGACGTTCCTGGCGCTTCGCAATCAAACGAATGAAGGTCCTACCGCGAGCGAACTTTTCCAACTGCCGATGACGGCGATCACGACGTTGATCCTGCTCGTCAGCAGCTTGACCAGCGTGTTCGCCGTTCAGGCGATGCACCGCCACAAGGTCGGCGCGCTGCGCGGCTGGCTTGCGATTACGGTCCTTTTGGGTCTGGCCTTCCTTTGCCTTGAAATTTACGAATTTGCCGAATACGTCCATGCCGAGAAATTCGGCATGACGACCAGTGCATTCAGTTCGGCGTTTTATACGCTGGTCGGCTTCCACGGCGCACACGTTGCGTTCGGGGTCGTCTGGATTTCCATCCTGATTGGACAGCTCTTTAAAAAAGGTTTGACGGTCGTAACGGCGCCTAAGATTTACGTGTCGGCCATTTACTGGCACTTTATCGACGTCGTTTGGGTATTCATCTTTACGGTCGTTTACCTGCTCGGGAAGGTGGGCTAAGATATGACGACAGAACATCAGGCGAATCGTGGCATCGTGAAACATAGCGAGCGCCACGAGGGGCCTCAAAAGCATATCATCGTTTTCATTTTCTCCATCATTCTGACAGCCATTGCCTTTGCGGCCGTTATGGCGGGCGGAGTGAACGCCGCGTTTACCGTGCTGCTGCTCCTGGTGATGGCCATACTTCAGGTTCTCGTCCAAATGGGTTATTGGATGCACTTGAAGGATCGCGGTCATTTGATTCCGATTATCTTCATGATCGGCGGATTTTTCGTAGCCGGTACGGCGATTGTCACAGCATTGTACTGGGTATGGTGGTAAAATAGATAAAGAGGCGGGCTTTGTTGCCCCCTCTTTTTTCAATGGAAGGCCATTGTCACAAATTCGACAGAACTGATACCGCTTGAGAGGAGGTTTTCACATGCTGGGGTTAGAATATTTTAGCTTTAGCGAATTGTTTAGTCCGCTGTTTCTGGCGTGTATGCTGCTTGTAACGGCTGCATATTTTGTCGTGATCGGTCCGCTTAGCGAGAGGTTTGCGGGGAGCGAACCCGTCCCTGTAAGCAAAAAAATCAGCTTCGTCTGCGGTATGCTGGTGTTATACCTTGCTCAAGGCGGCCCAATCAGTCTGCTCGGACATTTGATGTTTACGTTCCACATGACGACGATGGCATTATCCTATCTGGTGGCGCCGCCGCTGCTTATGATGGGGATACCGGCGTGGTTGTGGAGAGCGATTTTAAAGGTGAATCCGTTCAAAAAGCTGGGATTTTTATCCCGTCCGATCGTCGCCGCGCTCGTATTTAACGGATTGTTTTCGTTTTATCATTTTCCGGCGGTACATGACTACGTCATGCTGCATTTTGCCGTGCACCGTCTATATTATCTGGTGCTGTTCATTGCGGCTATTTTGATGTGGTGGACGCTGATCAATCCGCTCCCGGAAAAAGACAAAGCTTCGGGGCTGGCCAAAATCGGTTATATTTTCTTGAACATGGTGCTCCTGACGCCGGCTTGCGGCCTGATCATATTTTCGGCCAAGCCGATGTATGCCACGTTCAGCGATCCGAACGTATGGGCCGAAGCGATGGGGTATTGCGTGTCGGGCGATCCGTCCAAGCTTCTGCAAGCGTTTGGCGGCCCAACCTTTTTTAACATCATGAGCACGAAGGTCGACCAGCAGGTAGGCGGCATCGTCATGAAGTTCATTCAGGAGTTCATTTTCGCCTCGATGTTGGGAAGAGTATTTTTCCGCTGGTATCGGGCCGAAAATAAGGAAGAAGACATTCCGCCTGCCGAGTTTAACGAAGGTTCATTGAATCGGGCGTAAACCGCCCGCTTTTGTGAAGTAAGGAGGATTTCGATGGATTTATATACGCTGCTGCCGACCATCAGCACGTCGTTTATCGTCATCAGCGCGATTTTGGTGGCTATAGGCTGGGCGCTCATTATTCGCGGCAAACGGGAAGCCCATAAAAAAGTGATGATCCTTGGTGCCGTTGCAGCGCTCCTGTTTTTCATCATTTACGTGTCCAGAACGGCATTCGTAGGCAACACGTCTTGGGGCGGCTCGGATGAGCTTCAAGTATACTATCAGATCTTCCTCATCTTCCACATTACCCTAGCGACCGTAGCTGCGGTGTTCGGGATTACGACGCTGGTGCTTGGCTTCAAGGAGAAATTCGCGAAGCACCGGAAATGGGGAAGAGTGACGGCAACCATCTGGTTCATTACCGCCATTACGGGGGTCGTGGTTTATGTCCTGCTGTACGTCTTGTATCCGGGCGGGCATACGAAACCGGTTTGGGACGTTATTTTGGGCGCTTGACCAAGCGAATATGTTCATTCGAGTGAACGGCTTTAAGAAAGACCTTTTCAAGTTGACCTGGAGGTGCTTCGGCATCTGATACATGCAGGCCAAATGAAAAGGTCTTTTTGTTTTTTCTCCCTCATATTAGTATTTGTGCGCTTTTTCGCGGCAACCGGATGATCATGATAAGGGGTGAAAGCATCAAGTCGGACAATTTACAGAAAAATTAAAAAATTGATAACTTTATGGTTCCTCATTACGTCTAAAGAGTATAAGAGTGAAACTCCAAATCACTAAAGAAGGTCCGGGGATCCACATGAAACGTATCGGCAAAACTTCATCGGGGAATATGAGGGGAAGGCTTTACATCTTGGCGGCTGCCGTTATGCTAATCCTGCTTTTTACCACCTCGTTATCAACCCCCGGCTCGATGTCGGCAGACAAGCAGCATGATCAAGAACAAACCGGTCAGCATCCGGAAGACCAGCCCGCTTCGGGCCAAGAAGGCGATTCAAGCCCAGGGCAAGGCGGTCCTGCAAGCACAAGCGAGCAGGCAAGCGTGCAGTGCGGCGTGCTGAAGCTGGATCAACCGGGAGAAGGCATCGGTCAGATTCCGCTGTATTGCATCTCGGGAGCGTTTTACGGCGAAATTACGCCGCCGAATGTTCCGCATAAGGATTTGCCGATATTGCGGGGAACCGCCATTCCGGTTCCTGAATTGGCGCATTGGGGAGCGTTTTTCCTGAATGAAGGCAGCAACCATGGTTATTTGCTTCTGGCTCCGCGCCACTGGAAGGTCGTGACGGCGGATACCGGCATGGACGGCTCGGTCAAAATCGAGCTCCAAGACCCGTCCAACCCCCAAATCCGCATGACGTACCTGGACACGGGATCCTGCGGCGGATGCGCGATTCAAAGGATCGGAAGTTATTTTCCGGGTATGAAGGCATGGGCGGAAGAACAAGGGATGGTCCCGGATCTGCCGGCATTCGAAAACCGTTCGATGCTGAACGAACATGTCGTTCAATATCGCATGCAAAAAGACGCCGAAGCCTATCAGACGTTCGGGGCGGCCTACCGGTTTACAGGGCAGGACCATACCGCTTTTTCGATGCTGGAAATCGAAGCGCCCGAAGCCCAGCTGAAGGTCGTGCAAAACATGCTTGATTTTTTTTCCAAGTATCCGGCTGCATTCGTTTATTGATAAGTGAATCAAGTCCTTGCGCCGCAAGGCCCGAGATCCGTTACTGCGGATCCGGGCCTTTTTTTCGGTACGCCCAGCATGGGCGTCATCTCTAGGGTGAAAGTCCCGAACGGGGGCTGGCGAGCGCCTACCGTTAGCTAAGGGCAAGGGTGTCTGCCGCGAGGCAGAATCCGAAGGAAGCCGGAGGCAAAAGCACGGGCCAAGGTACACGAACTGGATTTGAGGCAGGGATAGCCGGATGAGCTGCCCGAACACAGCGAAATCCCAAGCCGCCAAGAGCTATTTCTGTAAACTCCAGTGGTCGCGGGCGGAAAGATGACGTTCTTATCTGGGGAGGCCTGCGGGAGGAAAAAAAATGCGAAGTCACTTCGTAACCGTAACCGAGAGGTTGCGCTGAACCCGCAGGAGTCAGCAGAGGTCATAGTACGTGAGTACGGGACGCCGGAAAGCGGAAGGACCGAACCGAAAGGAGAGAGGAAACCGATGCGTTCGAGTGAGGAGCAAAGAAAGCCGAATATCCCGCAAGGGAGCTGCCGACAAAGAGGAGCGGTGAAGCCGCAAGGGTATGTTGGAGCGCCGAGCTCTTCACCGGCACAAGTCGCCCCTTCCCCTCGCGAAGATCAAAACGACTTGCTGGAGAAGATGCTCGAAGGAAATAACCTTCGGCTCGCCTACAAACGAGTGGTTCAAAACGGGGGAGCTCCTGGTGTGGACGGCGTAACGGTAGCCGAGCTACAAGCTTACCTGAAAACCCACTGGGAAACGGTGAAAGCCGAACTTCTGGCGGGAACCTACCGGCCGGCGCCAGTCAAACGGGTGGAAATCCCCAAACCCGGAGGCGGCGTACGGCTGCTGGGCATCCCGACCGTGATGGACCGTTTCCTCCAGCAAGCGCTTCTGCAAGTGATGAATCCGATATTCGACGCAGACTTCTCGTGGTACAGCTACGGCTTCAGACCCGGAAAGCGGGCGCATGACGCGGTGAAGCAAGCGCAGCGGTACATCCAAAGCGGCCGAAGATGGGTCGTAGATCTGGACCTGGAGAAGTTCTTTGACCAAGTGAATCACGACATGCTCATGGCAAGGGTGGCGCGGAAGGTGAAGGACAAGCGAGTACTGAAGCTGATCCGAGCCTACCTGAGTGCCGGAGCGATGGAAAACGGAGTTTGCCAAAAGACAGAGGAAGGAACCCCCCAAGGCGGTCCGCTGAGTCCGCTGCTGGCAAACATTCTGCTGGATGATCTGGATAAAGAACTCACCAAGCGAGGCTTGCGCTTCGTCCGCTATGCGGACGACTGCAATATCTTTGTCGCAAGCAAACGGGCAGGTGAACGTGTCATGAGATCGATAACTCACTATGTAGAAGGAAAGTTGAAACTGAAGGTGAATCGGGACAAAAGTGCCGTAGACAGGCCGTGGAATCGGAGATTTCTTGGTTTTAGCTTTCTGAGGAATAGACAGGCGACGATTCGTCTGTCCCCTAAGACGATCTCCCGATTGAAGGAGAAAGTCCGGGAGCTAACGAATCGTTCCCGGTCCATATCGATGGAAGAGCGAATTTTAAAATTGAACCGCTACCTCATGGGATGGATTGGATACTTCCGGATAGCTTCTGCCAAGGGCCACTGCGAGAGATTCGACAAATGGATTCGAAGAAGACTGCGCATGTGCTTATGGAAACAATGGAAGCGAGTGCGTACACGTATTCGAGAACTCCGCGCCCTGGGCGTGCCAGAATGGGCCGCTTTTATGATGGCCAACTCCCGCAAAGGAGCTTGGGAAATGTCCCGAAACATAAATAACGCCCTTCCGACAACCTATTGGGAAGCGAAAGGGCTGAAAAGTTTGCTTTCTCGTTACTTGGAACTTCGTTAACCTTTTGGAACCGCCGTATGCGGACCCGCATGTACGGTGGTGTGAGAGGACGGGGGTTTGCCGCCCCCTTCTACTCGATTGTTTCGCTTGCTGCGCGTTTCCTTATTCGGTTGGTGCCGCGCCTTGCCTTCCCGCATAATGCGGCTCGCCCGGATTCAGGTCAATGACGACGCGGTGCGGGGCGGCCAGCGCGTATTGGTGCTCGCAACGCCAGCGCATGTCCTCGGTGAACCCGATCGTTTCCCCGTCGCTGATGATATCTCCCTGGTTAAACAGGTAATAGCCGATGTTCATCAAAATCCCGGCGACTTCATCGGGATTCAGGTCGTAAAAATGGCACTGCACGTCCGGTATGCCGAGCGCCGCCAGCCCGACGGTATCCATCAAAGCTTCATGCCGCCCGCTTCCCGAACCTTCCACGTTGTAAAAACGGACGTTCATCGCACCGTACAAGCTTTCCCCTTCTTCAATGGAAGCCAGATACGCGCGGGGTTCGACCAGCTTATCGCTTGCCCGGAAATAGACCGCGTCGCATGGAGCGGTTTCGAGCACGGCCCGCAGCGCTCCGGTAAACAGCTCAAGCCGGGATTTCGGCTCCAAGCCGGACGCCATCATTTCGACGAGCAGCAGCGAGTGCTTGCATTCCTGCACCGTTGGTTCCGCTTCCTGCCAATGCCAGGCCTGCTGGATCGCTGCGGCGTAATCGGCAGCCGGACGGCTTTCGATCTCCATCAGGCTCGTTTGGGCGGGCATTTCTCCTTCCGCATAGGCAACCATGTAGTTCAAATGGAAAAAGTGAAGGTGCTTCTTCTCGGCTGTTTCATTGGCCTCCCATACGGCCAGCCCCGCCTGTTTTTCCGATTCCGGGCGGTCCAATTTCCCGGTATGCCGTTCCATGTTGGCATAAAGCAGGTCCCGATCGAGCTTCGGCTGCTCCTTATACATGAGTTCAACCGAATACACCCGCGCAAACCCGAAGTCTTGCTCTTGTTGAAGCATTTCTTTCGTGTCCAGTGTTCTCTCCTCCATTCCTGCGTTAAACGTCAGCTTGAATACAACGAACAATAGGTACGGTCGAAACGGCCTGCCTGCAAATCCTCCTTGCGGATGAAAAATTGCAGGGCGCCGGCATCCCACCAGCAAAAGCCGACGTCGTCGTCCGAATCGATTTCGAGAAGCAGCAATGTATCCCGGATTTCCTGCTTCGCCTTTTCTTCGTTTCCGCCCAAATGGGCAGCGATCCGCCTCAAGGCATGATCGGTGTTGTAATCGTAATGCTCGCCCGTCAGGATCCTTAAAGCCGCTTCGTATTCGGCGTCGCCATGCTGCCCGTCAGGGTAACCGAACAACAGGGCGACATCCCCGTTTTGGCTGTTCGTGACGGACCAGACGAACTCCTCGTAATCCTCGTAATCCGTCGTATCGTTTTCGACCTGCTCCGTATCGGCATAAGCAAAATTGGGAGGTTCCAGCGTGGCTCTCGGTTCAAGCCGGTATGCGCGAAAAGCGCCTTCGAGCGCGGTCGTCCCGGGCGCAGGGCGGCGCGAAGCGGAAGCAAGCTCCTCCTCCGGCACATGGATGACGCGGTGCTCGATATTGTAAGCCGGCTCGTCCACGCCGACGAAAAAATAAAGCATGCCGCGGTCCGGAAGCAGCAAAGACTCATTCGCGGCCGCCAATTCCTGCAAATTCAGCTGCACCAAAAAGGTCATCGGCACGCCTTCCGATGTGGCCGGCCAATCGATCCGTGCAGGCAGGTCGGGATCTCCGCCGATGCGGGAGCCGCCAAGCCGGCCATCGTTCGCCTCGCCGGCCTTGGTGCATCGGATGCCCTGGCGCGTATGCTCCAACAAATAAGATAAGGCATGCTCGAATCGGTGTTCCCGGATCAACCCTTCCAATTGCATGCGATTCCGATCATTCAAATGCATCATCTCCCCCCCCAATCTCTGACGTCTAAGCTTCGCCCATGAAACCTGAATATCCGGTATATCCAATTCCGTGTTAGCTGACATCAGGCGACAAGCAATAAGCTTATCATACTATGTATCCTTAAGACGGTTCCATAGTACCATGTGCCCATAGCGAAACGATGTTCGGCCATGAAACGCATAAACCGCCTCCCGTGACGGGAAGCGGTTGTTCTTGTTCACCCAAGCATGCCCACCAGCAAAATGCCGCAAAAAACGACGATCGACGTGGCAATCCGTTTTAGTCCATGCTGCTCCTTCAAAATCAGGATGCCGAGGAAGGTCGCGAAGACGGTGCCGATCTCCCGCAGCGGACTGATATGCGCCATCGGCGCCTGCTGCATCGCAAATAGGAAAAGCAGGTACGAGCCGGGGTTCAGAATAGCGCCGAGCAAAATCGTGGAACGGTTCTTGCGCCATTCCTGCCGGAGCTGGCGGGAGGCCAGGACGAGCGGCGTGAGCCCCAGGACGAAGCCGATATTGGTCGCTTCGGACAAAGCCAGCGGGGACAGGTTCTCCAGGTTCAATTTATCCACGAACACGTAGCTGGTCGTACACAAGCCGACGCACAGCGCGAGGGCAAAAGGTTTTAAGCCGTGCGGCCGGGCTTCGGCGCGTTTGCCGCCGAGTCCGCTGAGCAGGAAAAAGCCGCCGAGCATGCAGACGATACCGATCCAACCGTACACCGAAAGCGATTCATGGAGAAAAAGGACGCCGATGATCGGAATCAGCAGCGTGCTTGTGCCCCGCATAATCGGGTAGATTTGCGACAAATCGCCAAGCTCGTAGGTTTTGGATAACAGCCAGGAATACAGGGCTTGCAGTGCAACGGATAGCAGCAGCAGGCCGTAACCGCCCCAAGTCAGCGGATTCCGCCACAGCTCGGCGACCAAAACCGGGAGCAAAATGACGGAGGGGATCATCATGATCGACCAAAGGAAAACGCCTTTATTCAGGCTCCGTTTCGTAAACATGCTCCACACGGCATGGGCCATGCCGGAAGCGAGAACGAGCAAAATCGAAAATACCATGGATGATAAGACCCCTTATGCTTTAATTTGTTCCTGATCCGGATGGTGGACCGGCTGCTCGGCGATGACCGATCCGTCGTCAAGGCGGAGCCACGTGGCAAAATCCGATTCTCCGGCCGTCAGGCGGATCACGCGCGCGCCGCGCGGGAAACCTTCCCTGCCGTAGGTGTTGTATCCGCTCGCCCGTCCGTAACAAAGGCGAATGCCATGCAGCGTGCCGTAATAATCGTTGACGTGGTCATGGCCGCAAAACGTTCCGATGACGTCGCCCATTTCAAGAAAAGCCGTAAACAATCCCGAATTGACGGGAGCGCAGCAGACCGGCTCGTATTTATGCCCGTAACACGTCTGCGTGTCCCACACTTCCCGGTATTCCGGAACCGGGATGTGGAAGAAGGCGAGCGCGGGCACTTTGCCTGCCTTTGCCTCAGGATTCAGCCGCCGGGATTCCTGTACCAGCCAGTTGATCTGGTCCCGTCTCACCCAGTTGTAGTAAGGAACGTGCGGCAGGGGGGAGACATCGCCGGAATCGAGGAAATAAAGGTTAGCCGCCGGTTTTCCGTGCGCATCCAGCAGTTCGACGGTATAGTTGCCTTCGCCGGCAATCTCTTTCGGACCGGCCTCCGCGACGGAATGCTTATGCTGCATGGCAAGCCGAATCAGCTCTTCCCGGGTAATGCGTTGTTCGGTGTCATGATTGCCGAAAACGACGGCCCACGGGATGCCCCGCTCTTCCACGGCGCTGACGGCTTCCCGGAAAGCCTGCTCCGGGTTTTCGCATTCGGTATATCCGGGAGAAACGGGGCCGGTATAGATGACATCGCCGGTAAAGACGACGAGATCCGGCTTTTCAGCGTCCAACGTCAGCTCCATGAGGGCACGGGTGCGGTGATCCTCGGGTTCCCCGTTTTTCCAATGAAGATCCGTGAATTGAACGATCGTAAAGGTTCCGTCCGGCCGGAAGGATAATTGGCGGCTCATCGATTTGTTTCCTCCTTGTAAAAAATACATATTGTATTGTTGTTGTTTTATGCGTAAATATGTTGTTTTCGTGTTGATTGTATGCCCGGCGTAAAATGTTGTCAATTCTTTTTTTCATTGTACGGCATTTTTCATAAAAATAGGGAGAGGCGTGGCCCGGAAGAACCGTGGAACTTTTCCCCGCCCTTCCGGACCAAGGATCCTTTGTCGTTTGACAATGGTCATGCGGACCGAATAAACTGAGGAAAACAACAACAAAACACATAAAAGCAATTGGTATTGCTTAGGTAAGGAGGAACAGATATGTCCCTAACCTATGAGGAGCGGCGCGAAACCATTCTTGCCGAGCTTGGCGCAAAAGGCAAAGTTCAGGTGCATGCGCTTGCCGGCATATTCAACGTATCCACCGAAACGATCCGGCGCGACCTGGACCGGCTGGAAAAGGAAGGACGGCTGCGGAAAGTGTACGGGGGAGCGGTTCAAACCCGTTCGGAACGGATCGAACCGACGTATCTTAAAAGATCCCAGATGCACAGCAGCGAAAAACGCGCGATCGGAAAGCTTGCGGCTTCTTTGGTGGGAGAAGGGGAGACCGTCCTGCTCGACAACGGAACGACGACGATCGAAATCATGCGGGAGCTGAAGGACCGGGCCGACGTCACCGTCATTACGAGCTCGGTCACGATATTGACCTGTGCGCTGGACGGGTTCCAAGGGAAAGTCATTTTTGCCGGCGGCGAGGTGAATATGGGCTGCCAAGCGTCGACGGGGGCCATTGCCCACCAGCTGCTGGATCAATTTAAAGTGAATAAAGCCTTCATATCGGCCGGCGGCATTTCGCTGGCGGACGGCATCACCGAATACAACTTGGAAGAAGCGTTGTTGTCGCGCAAAATGATGCAGCGGACCGAAGAGGCCATTTTGGTGGCGGATCACTCCAAATTCGGGGTGACGACCTTTGCGCAAATTGCCCCGATCGAGCAATTTTCGATGATCGTTACGGACCCCGGCTGCTCCCGGGAATGGATCGATGCGCTGAACAAGCTCGATATTGAAGTGTTGATCAGCGGCACCGGCAGCTAGGGAAACGGATTTTCAGGAAATGATTGTATTTTATCCACGATTATGTTAGGATAAAGGCAATTCAAACGGACGGAGGGATACGTGTGTTGATTTTTTTTCCGGTTTCACTTTAAGCGAATAAGTATCTGCTTGAAGTCTGTGCTTTTTGGCGCAGTCATCGGAAAAGGATCAACATGCGAAAGGCCGGGTCTTGGACGACCGGCTCTATTTCGACGGGCAAGGATGGGTTATAACGAATATCCTGTTTATTATGGGTATAAGGAATGAGGAACCGAGCGTTTAACGTCCTCTATACCGAGCGTGCTTCTTGCGCATGAACAGGCAATGTTGTTTATGCCTTTGGAAGTGCCCGGATCCCGTGTTTCATTCCGTTTTCCGATGACTGCAAACCGACACAGGCGAAAGCCTGTGTTTTTTTATTTCGTTCAAATACGGAAACGGAGGAATATGAAATGACGGAACGATTGATACAGACGCGCGGCGTCGACATTTGCACGGAAAGCTTCGGAAACCCGAAAGACCCTGCCGTGCTGTTGATTATGGGAGCTACCGTATCGATGATTTGGTGGGAGGATGCGTTTTGCCGAAACATCGCGGATCAAGGGAGGTTCGTCATCCGCTACGACAACCGGGACACGGGCCGCTCGGTGACCTATGAGCCGGGAAATCCCGGGTATACGTTCGAGGATCTGGCAGACGATGCGATGGGAGTCCTGGATGCGTACGGCATCGAAAAAGCCCACATCGTCGGCATGTCGATGGGCGGCCTGCTGACGCAAATCATTGCGCTGCGGCATCGGGAGCGGGTGCTTAGCGTGACGCTGCTGGCGACATCCAATTTCGCGCCGGGGCTGCCTCCGATGGAAGAGAAGGTGGAGCGGTTTTTCGCCGAGCAAGGAAACGTCGATTGGTCCGACGCGCAAGCGGCCGCCGCTTTTTCCCTGGCAAGATGGAGGGTGCTCAGCGGTCCCGGCCGGGTGCTCGACGAACAAAAAATAGCGTTTTTATCGGAATTGGAGGTGAAACGCGCCGTCAACCCGGCAAGCATGTCGAACCATGCTTTTGTGACCGGCGGGGAAACGTACCTGCAAAGAACGCAGGAAATCGATGCGCCTGCGCTCGTCATCCATGGCACGGAAGATCCGATCATTCCGTATGCCCACGGCGTGCATTTATCCGAAACGATCCCGAATGCGAAGCTGCTGACGCTTACCGGTGCCGGGCACGAGCTTCACCCCGACGATTGGGACGCCATGATTCAGGCGATCGCTCACCATACGTCCGGTTAACCGGACCATCTGCAGACGGCTAACCTTAGACTACCCTTTCGGAATGAAAATCCCCTTGCGAGCGAACAATGTAGCAGGGGGGTTTTTGCGTGATGAATTTGACAAGACCGGCCAATCATAGGATAATTGATTAGTCAACTGTTGCTATATCAACTAATGAGGTGATTCGGTGGGTTCCCACGTGTTCGACAACATCGGGGTTTTGATTCATACCGTGGATTTGGAAATCTCCCAATATTTAAAAAAACAGCTGGCTCCTTACCGGCTGGCGCCGGAACAGTATCTGGTCCTTGCGCTTCTTCGGGAGGAGGAAGGGCTGTCCCAGAACCAAATCGCCGAACAGCTTGGGAAGGACAAATCCGGGATCGCCCGGATGATTGCCAGTCTTGAAAACAAAGGATTTATTCGCAGGAGCGGCGGTTCCCAGGACCGGAGATCGGTTGAAGTCTACCTGACGGACCAAGGCAGGGAGCTTGGCCAAACGCTCGAATCCATCCATATCGCGGCGCGGGAGATATTAAGCAAAGGGTTGACGGAAGAGGAAACCTCGGAGCTCAGGCGGCTGCTCGGAATTGTGCGCAACAACGTGCGGCGGGTATAGCGGCCCGGGCTTGTGAAGCATACTAACGACACACCAATTGGAGGAATGAAGCATGAAAGTGATCGCGCTCGTAGGCAGCATCCGCAAGGACTCGTACAACCGTAAGCTTGCAGAGTATGTAAAAAACACATTCAAGGAACAAATGGACGTTGAAATTTTGAACCTCCGCGACATTCCTTTTTATGACCAGGATATCGAAAACGATCCGCCTGCTCCCGTTCAAGAACTGAGACAAAAAGTGGCCGCTGCCGACGCGGTTCTGTGGGTAACCCCGGAATACAACTACTCCATCCCGGGCGTGCTGAAAAACGTCATCGACTGGCTTTCCCGCGGCGACCGCGCTCTGAACGGCAAACCATCCTTCATCATGGGCGCTTCGATGGGGCTGCTCGGCACGGTTCGGGCGCAGCAGCATTTGCGCGATATTTTGTTTTCGCCGGGCGTCAACTCGCCTTTGCTCCCGGGCAACGAAGTGTATGTGGGCGTCGTGCACGAGAAAATGGACGATAACGGAAACCTCAAAGACGAAGCGACCGTTATTTTCATCGAATCCGTCATCAACAATTTCGTGAAATGGTTCGACCGGCAGGCTGCGGCCGCAGCTTCGAAATAATCGTTTTGCGATTCAAAAAAATAAGGAAAAAGACCCTCTGCGGCAAATGAAGTGCACCCCTTAGAATAGACATTGGAAAAACC
The DNA here is from genome assembly GCF_038004655.1 of Paenibacillus sp. FSL M7-1455. Classification (NCBI taxonomy): domain Bacteria; kingdom Bacillati; phylum Bacillota; class Bacilli; order Caryophanales; family Paenibacillaceae; genus Paenibacillus; species Paenibacillus sp. FSL M7-1455. The sequence continues at coordinate 718,760 of NZ_JBBORO010000001.1, forward strand.
CCTTGGTTTAACCGATGAATTTCTAGGGGGTGTATTTTTTTATGGCGATTAAAGGTCAAAAGTTTAAGACATATTCTGAGGAAATCAAAATGGAGGCCATCCGCCTGCACGTAGAGGAAAAATGGACATATCGGCAAATCAACGAACACTTAGGAATACAAGATAAGGATCGAATGAAGCGATGGATGCGTAAATACCGTGAGCAGGGTGAATTTGGTCTACTGGATCAACGAGGAAGGCGGAAGGAATATTTAGATCAGGAGCGATATGTTCAGCAGTTGAAACGGGAGAATGCGATGCTAAAAAAGTGTTTAGAAATCTGGATGCGGGAGGGAAAGAACAGCGTTTCAAGCTCATCGAACAAGCAGCGAACTTCGGGCAAATAGCTGAATATTGCCAACTCCTTGGCGTCTCTAGAAGTGGTTACTACGCATATTTGAAGCGGAAGAACAACGATCGAGACGCCGAGGCTAAACGACTCATCCACACGGTGTATAAACGCTACGAAGGAAGGTATGGCTACCGGCAGATCCAGTTGTTCTTGTGGCAGGATGAAGGTGTGTGGATGAACCACAAGAAGGTGCTTCGCCTTATGCAAAAGCTCGGTCTTCAAGCCAGCATTCGCCGGAAACGTCGATTTAATATGACATACCAGGCTGCCGAGCGTGTAGCTGATAATTTGCTTAAGCGAAATTTCACAGCCGAAAAACCAAGCCAGAAATGGGTGACGGATGTGACTCAATACCGGATAGGCGAGCGCTGGTTGTATCTCTCGGCAGTGAAAGACCTATTCAATAACGAGATTGTGGCCTACCAACTTAGCGAACGCAACAACAATGAGCTGGTCCTCCAGACCTTCGCCAAGGCATTTGCAAAGCAAAAAGACGTGACCGGATTGATCGTTCACAGCGACCAAGGGTTCCAGTACACGTCTCATGCTTACCACGACATGCTGCCAAAGGTTGGCGCCCAAATCAGCATGTCTCGCCGGGGCAATTGCCTAGACAACGCCTCCATGGAGAGTTTCTTCTCGCATCTCAAAACGGAAGGACTCTATCCCTATGATATACGAAATCTGGCAGAGGCACAAAGACGAATTGAGAAATACATAAGTTTTTACAACCGAAGACGACCACAGCGTAAATTAAACAAACTGACGCCGGTAGAGTACCGACGCCAGTTTCAAGCTTAGGTGTTTTTTCACTGTCCACTAAATGGGGTCTTGACCAAAAACCGCCGGGGGTCTTTTTGACGTTTCCGCAAATTTTGGGGCATAAAAGCGGCGCTTGCAAATATGGTATTAAAGGTTATGCAGAAAAAGACATCAGTCCCGGGAAGTATTTTTATGTCGAAATTGAGGATTTTTTAGAAGGATTTTCAAAATAAATCGCGAATTAGGAGAGGTGCATTTTTAACTAAGGATTTCGGCAAATCCTGAACTTGGAAATTTTATATATTTATTTAGGGGGTATTTTTAGCACATGGCAGCTTTTATGGTCTTGATTTATCTGTAATTTATTTTGCCGTTTGCGGTGCATTCTTTCAGCTCGCGAAAAAGGCCGGAAGGGACGACATCGCCTGGTTTGCGTTCATTCCGATTTTAAACAGCATCTTGCAATTGAAGCTGATCAAGCAAAGCGCTTGGTGGGTTTTGATCCTGCTGGTGCCGATTGCGAACGTCGTGTTTGCGATTATCTGGCAGATCAAGCTGCTTAACGCCTTCGGCAAAAACGGGGCTTATGTGCTGTTCGCCATTTTCCTGGCGCCGGTATACTTGATCCTGTGGATGGTTTGGGGCTACTCCAGCAGCACCGTTTATTATCTGAATAACACGCCTCCGGCGCACAACGGACCAACGGCTTCTTTCTAAGGGGATATAACTAAAACGAAGTAAGGACAGGGCCGCGGGAGGCCGAACATGAATCCCTGCATACGCACGCGCTACAGCGGAAGCGCGGACGGATTCATTCCGCCGGAGCCTTGGTTCTGAGCGGATTACTCCCGTATGAACAAGAGTTAAGAATGCACCGTATTCACGGCCGCTTCCAGCGATGGAGGCGGTTTTTTCTGTTCTGCGGCATCTGCTTGGCGGTTTGAAAAACTGGCTCCCTTTCGAATCATGTAGTATATTGAAATCAAATCGGGAAACCGGAGGGAAACAGCATGGCATTTGCGAACAGTTTCAGGGAAGGCTCCGCGCAAAGTTCGTATGGCAGGATACGGCGGCGGTTATTTGCAGCGGAGCGGCATCGGTTCCAAACCGCCCATTCTTTGCATTAGGCCGAATAGCCGGATGTCATAGGGACTTTGCTGCTTTATATCGAATTTGGATATAAAAGGAGCAGAGGAAACATGAAATATATCAATGCCGAATCGGTTTTTCCCCGACGGCTGCTGGAAGAACTGCAGCAATATGTCCAAGGCGGCTGGGTGTACGTCCCGACCTTGAAACATTCGCGTACCGCGTGGGGAGAACGGAGCGGAAACAAGGAAGCCTTGCGGAGGAGGAACGCCGAAATGAAGTCCCGGTTCTCCGGAGGGGAATCCATTGAACGGCTGTCATCCGAATACGGATTGGCCTACGACACGGTGAAAAAAATCGTATATTCCAAAATGTAACGTCACGGCCCGCCGACTCGTCCGCGGGTCTTTTTGTGCCGAAAACGATTTGCAGCGTTCTCGGTCTATTTTTTTTCGTCCTTCGCCCGTAAAATGGGCTTCATAAAGGAGGGGCCGCGATGAACGTGACCGTGGAGTTATGCGCTCCGGAAAACAAAGGGATCATTTATAATCTATATCCGCTATATTTGCATGATTTGGCCGAAATCCGGCAGGAGCCGCCGAATGCGTTCGGCGTTTTCGAAGATACCGATGAGTACAAGACGCTGCAGTCGCAGCAGCCGCTTTTTGATATTTGGTGGCAAAAGGAGCTTTTGTCGAAACGGACGAGATTTTGCCTCATTACGGGAGCGTTAAGACCTTCCGTTTTCGCAGCAAAGGAAAATAAATAAAAAAAATTAGATCTTTTTGCCCATTTGGGAAAAATTGCCCTTCATATATGCCCACCAAAATGACGATATAACAATCATCACAGTGCTGGTTGCTCAGACGACGCAATTTTGTGTAGAGACGATAGAGAACAGAAAAGCGCGCCCTGAAAGACGGCAATGAAACTTCAAACATTAGGTGGGGTTGTGTACATGAAAAGAAGAAGCAGTCTCGTGTTCAAATCGATCATTGTCCTGTCGGTACTATTTTTTCTTATGGAAAGCATTCTTTCGACATTAAACAATTTTCGACTCCGCGACGAGCAAATGACCGGCCTGAACAATATTCAGTGGACGTTGAAAAACGTGATCGCCGAGGAAATTCCGTACATCGAAAAAGCCAAAACGCTTCTCGGTTCCGACGAGTTGATGAAGGACGAGCATATCCTGCTGATGCAGAAGCAACTGGACAGCATGAAAAACAACGAAAAAGTGTCAAACAGCTACATTTATATGCCGGACGTGGAAGCAACGGGGGACATCGGCAAAATGACGCTCATTCTGGGCAACAGCGAAATGTATCAAAAGGGACTCCGGCCCGGTAGCGTCTATGAAGCCAAAGGGGAATTCAAAGAGGCCCTGGATGAAATGAACAAAAAGGGATTTGCGATTTCGGACGTGTATACCGACGAGTTGGGCGAATGGGTCAGCATCATCAGCGAAATCAAAGATGCCAGCGGGAAGAGAGTGGCCGTCTTCGGCGTCGACTTCGATTACGACGTGATTGCGAAAATGCAGCGCGACCGGACGATCCAAACGACGGTGATCGGTACGGCGCTTGCGGCCTTGTTCATCGTGATCGTGATCTTTATGGTAAGGGCGATTTTGCGCCCGATCTCCCAGCTGTCCAAGCTCAGCATTCAGGCGGCGGAAGGCGACCTAACCGTCGTGGCCAAAGTTAAGAGCAGAGACGAAGTCGGCGTGCTGGCGGCCAATTTCAATACGATGATCGGCAATATCCGCCATTTGATCGAAAACGTGCAGCAGACGTCCGAAAAGGTCACCCAGTCGTCCAAAGCGCTGTCCGCAAGCGCCGAACAGACCTCCAAAGCGACGGAGGAAATCACCCGCGCGATTCAAGAGGTTGCCCAAGGCTCCGAAACGCAAATGCAATCCGCGCTCGAAAGCCAGATTGCGATGGAAGAAATGGCGGTCGGCATTCAGCGCATTGCGGAATACTCCTCGCGCCTGTCCGAACATGCCCAGGAGGTCGCGCAAAACGCCGAGGCAGGCAACCACGTCGTGCGGCAGTCGGTAGACGAGATGCAAAGCATTAAAACGTCCGTGGCGGACACGATGACCATTCTGAAGGAATTGGAACAGCGCTCCCTTGAAATCGAAGAGATCGTCTCCATCATTTCGAACATTGCCGGCCAGACGAATCTGCTTGCGCTGAACGCCTCGATCGAGGCAGCCAGAGTCGGCGAACACGGCAAGGGCTTTGCGGTCGTCGCCCAGGAAGTCCGGAAGCTCGCCGAGCTGTCGGGTTCGTCTTCCGAGCAGATTTCCGGCATGCTGAGCGAGATTAGCGCGTATATCAGCCGGGCTTCCGCGGCCATGAATACGAGCATCGGTCAGGTCGAGCAGGGCTCGCAGTCGGTGCAAAAAGCAGGAGAGGCGTTTGGCGAGATCGTCGTTTCCCTGCAGAACGTCACCGAGCAGGTGCATGAGGTGTCCGCTTCCGCCCAGGAAATGTCCGCGGGCAGCGAGCAGGTGGCTGCATCGCTTGAAGAGCTGGCCCGGATCGGGAAAAACGCCTCGGGTTATTCGCAAAGCGTGGCCGCTTCCTCCGAGGAGCAGATGGCCTCGATGCAGGAAATCGCAGGTTCGGCCGCGATGCTGCAGGGCATGGCGGACGATCTGGAAAAAGAGGTTCGCGTATTTAAATTGAAATAACGAAGGGAAAAGGGCCCTCTTTCGGGAGGGTCCTTTTTCACGGGTGCAGTGGATGCGTTGACTGGTTGCGGTCGGTGCGTTTCACCTGTTTCCGCCAAAAGACGGTAAAAGCAGGAGATCGGCCGGTGATTGGCGTATCATTTTGGGAGAGATAGATTTGAGTTTGCCCGGGCCCGACAAAAGGTCCGAATCATCGAATCGAAAGCGGGGAACCAAAGTGAGCCAACAAGCCTGCAACATGGAAAAAGAAATCACAAAGAAGGTCACCTTGAACTATTTGCTGCATGTACCGCAAGAGTATGATCCGAACGCGGACCGAAAGTGGCCCGTCATCCTGTTTCTTCATGGCGCCGGAGAACGCGGCAGCGACATCGAGCAGGTCAAAGTCCACGGCATCGCTCGCATTGCGGAACAGGATCCGTCCTTTCCGTTTATCGCCATCTCCCCCCAATGCCCGGAAAGCTCCGATTGGGCGCGGCAAAAGGATGCCGTGATTGCGGCGCTGGACGAAGTGATGGCTGCTTACAACACGGATGCCTCCCGCGTATATTTAACGGGGTTAAGCATGGGCGGTTACGGCACTTGGCTGCTGGCCGCGGATCTTCCGGACCGGTTTGCGGCGGCCGCTCCGATTTGCGGCGGCGGCAGCTGGATGGATGCGTTCCGGCTGACGGACATGCCGATTTGGGCTTTCCACGGGGCGAAAGACGACGTGGTGCCGTTATCGGAATCGGAGAAAATGGTCCAGGCGGTTCAAAATGCCGGCGGCAGCCCGAAACTGACCGTGTATCCGGAAGCCAACCATGATTCGTGGACGGAAACTTACGACAATCCCGAACTTTATGAATGGTTTTTGAAGCATTCGCGGTAATATAAGGACCGAGCCCTGATTCATGCCCTCCCGGCACGTTTGGGCTCGTTCGAAGATTCCCAAGCCGTCCGTGATGCGCTTGGAATTTCGTAGCAAGAAAGGCCGCGGCACTTTTGAAGTTGCATTTCCGTATGAGAACCCTGCCGTCCGCAAGGCGTGCAAAGGGTTCTCTTTTTTTATGGGAGCGGCATGCCGAGGCTTACGGTTTTATGGCGGAATCGGATATGATAGAGTAGATGCACATCTATTAATACTCCGCTAGGAGACGATAGTCCAAATGGATACGAATCATATGATCAACGATATGGAATGGCAGAAGCTCATTGCGGACGTCGGCGAGCAGTTCAGCGACGTTACGATCAAACGGGGCTTTCAATATTATAAGCAGGGGTTTGTCCGCGAGACCCGTCCCGAAGGGGCCGGGGGAATCGAGGCCGTCGTCGGGGGCAGCGAACCTTTGGAGGTTGTTGTCCAAACGGAGGCTTTATCCGCCAGCCGCTGTTCTTGTCCGGAGGGGAGCGGGTGCAAGCATATCATCGCCGTGCTTCTGGATTACGCCAGCCGGCAAGGGCGTTCCGTCCATGCGATCGTCAATGCCCATGCTACGCTGAGGCTGCAGAAGGCTTACGTGGCGCTGCCGGAAGAGGGTGAAGCTCCGGCGCGGACGGGAACGCGCGGAGGCGGCGCGTCGCTCAAGGAAAAGGCGCTGCGAATTCCCGAAATCAGCATCGCCGAGTGGCATGTTTTGTTCAAACAATGCATTACGCCGCTGGAATTCGGGAGCCCGAATGCCGGGTACGCCCGAAACGCGATAGCCGCCATCGAGTCGATGAAACCGCCGCTTTCGCCCGGGATGGAGCAGCTGTACGATCTTCATGCGCATTTGTTTATGCTCATCAAACTGGTGAAGCCCGCACATTCATTGCTGCCGGCCGCCGGCCACTTGGGATACCACGTGCAGGTGGCTGCGGATGATTTGCTGAAGGCGATGCGGGAGATTTTTGAATGGGGCATCCCGCTTGCGACGGAACCGGAGCTGTGGCCGCGGGTGACGAAAACGCTGACGTATTTGCGCAGACAGATGCTGACGGAAGCCAAAAGCCATCAATATTTATTCGAGGCGTACGACCGGCTGTGGCTGAAGTGGCTTCGTCCGCATCTCGGGGACGACCGGATGTACCGGGAAGAGCTCGAAAAGCTGAAAATCGCCGAAGAGGATTTGGGAGACGGTTTGTCCCGTCTTTCCTGGATGCTGGCGCACAGCCGGGTGTATTTTCTTATGGGCGAAGACCGGCAAGCATGGACGTGGCTGCATGGCGCAAGCAAAGCTTTTATCGTCCCGCACGGTTTTTTATTTTCGTTTTTGGGAGAAATCGCCGAAGCAGGGGAATGGACGCGGCTGTCGGATTGGCTTGTTGTGATCGGACCGCTGCTTAGCGGCCACCGGAAAGAGCAGGCTTCCGATTATATGCGCTATTGGGGCATGGCCGTTCGGCATGCTCCGGAGTCGGAGGAACGAATGTGGCAGACGCTGGCCGGAATGCTTCCCCAATCCAAAGAGATGTATGAGGAGGCGCTGCTGGATTACGGCAAGTGGCAGCCGTGGATGGATATGCAGCTGAGCGCGGGAACCGAACCGCTGGAGCTCCGCGTCAGCGTCCTGCAGCCGCTGGAGAAGGAGGCGCCCGAACTGCTGCTTCCTTTTTACCATCAGGCGGTCGAACGTTATATTTTGCTGAAAAACCGGTCGGGATACAAAGACGCGGTCAAGCTGCTCAAGCGTCTCGGCAAGCTGTACAAAAAAATGAAGCGGGAAGAGCGGTGGGAACAGTTCCTGGATGCCTTCGTCGACCGTCATGGGCGGCTGCGGGCCTTGCAGGAGGAGCTTCGGAAAGGAAACCTGATATCATGAGTTCTTATTTGACGTACGCGGAAACCATCACGGTACATCTTCGCTTGAGCGCGCACGGGGATGCGCTGATTTTCGGGACGAACCCGGCCCGCCGGTACGTGCCCGGGCTGCAATTGAAACAGCGTTTGTTTGCCTGGCATGAAGCGTCTTTCTATGGCACGGATTTAGAACTCCAGAGCGTGAAGGACGCGGAGCTGGTGGTTTTGCCCGCCGAGCAGGTCATCCCTTTTTTCGGGGAATTGAAGCTGCTGGAGCATGTCGCATGGGAATGGGATGAGCAAGCGGAGCTTTTGCTCCGGCTTGCACCGCCGCTCTATAAGCTTTTGCGGGAGCGGCGCTTCCACCCGAGCCTGGCCGCGGCTTTGGCGGGAAGGCTCGGATGGACGTGGGACGAGGCTTATTTGAGCGCCTCGGCCCGCCAGGACATCGGCCGCAGCAGCAGGGAATTTGCCGAGGGACTGCGGGCTGCGTTTTCGGCCGCGGCGTTTCAGCAGCATTTCGGGACGGAGACCGCCGCCGCCGATTTGCGGCGGGAGTATCCGATGCTGTTTGCGCGGAGCGGCGCGATGGAGGGGCTCGACGAGGAAACGTGGCTCGTTTCCATCGGGTGGAAGGCCGATACGTCGCCGTTTCGGCCGCTGCTGCAATTGCTGGAGCCCGATGAGCAGCATCCCGCATGGCGCCTTCGGCTGGTGCTGCAGGACAAGCAGGACCTGTCCATGCTTGTTCCGGTTCGCCTTCGTACCGACGGCGGCATAACCGGCGAATGGCCGGCGGCATGGGCGGGCCATGTCCGGGACCGTGCCGCAGGTTGGGCGCAGAACTTGCGGGCCGTTCTGCCCGGATTGGCGCAAGGCGCGCAGGGCGATCTGTTCGCGAGCCCGCTGAACGATGCGGCGGCCTGGCGGTTTTTGACGGTCGACAGCCGCCGCCTCCTCGAAGCCGGATGGCAGGTGCTGCTGCCCGCCTGGTGGGAGGCCGCCGGCCGCCGCAAACCGAAGCTCCGCGCCAAAGTCCGTTCGGGCGAAGGAGAAGAGGCTGCCCAAGGAGGCAGCTCGTTGTTTGGCCTGGGTTCGATCATTCAATTCGACTGGCGGATCGCGATCGGCGAAACCCAGCTGACGGAAGGCGAGTTCCAGGAGCTGGTCGAACGCAACGAACGGCTCGTCCGGTTCCGGGGAGAATGGATCATGCTGGATCCTGTCTTGGTCAAGCAGATCGGCCAAATGATGCAGGGGATCGATCGCAGGCAAGGCATGTCTTTGCAGGACGTGCTTCAGCTGCATCTGCAAAGAAGGGACGAGAATCGGAAGACCGACGGGGAGACAGGCGAACCGGAAGAGGAAGCTTTGTCCCGCGTGGAGCTGGAGGTCGAGCTGAACGACCATCTCGAGCGGCTGTTCGGCCAGCTCGGGCAGCAGTCCGGATGGTCGAAGCCCCCTATTCCCGAGGGACTGAAAGCCGAGCTGCGTTCCTATCAGTACGACGGGTATTCCTGGCTCGCGTTTTTGCGGAAATTCGGTCTGGGCGCTTGCCTTGCGGATGACATGGGTCTCGGAAAAACGGTGCAGTTCATTACGTATTTGCTCCATTTGCAGGAGACCTCCGCGGATCCGGACGGCAGAAATCCGTCGCTGCTGATCTGCCCGACGTCGGTCTTGGGGAATTGGCAAAAGGAAATCGGCCGGTTTGCCCCTTCCTTGAAGGTGATGCTGCATTATGGAAGCCGGCGTGCCGACGAGCGGGGCTTTCGCGAGGCCGTCCGGCAGGCGGACGTCGTTCTGACCTCTTATGCGACGGCGACGCTCGATCAGGAGCTGCTCCAGGAAATGACGTGGGAGTCGCTTTGCCTCGACGAGGCCCAGAACATCAAAAACGCCCAGACCAAACAATCCGCAGCCGTCCGCAGTTTTCCTGCCCGGCATCGGATCGCGCTGACGGGCACGCCGATCGAAAACCGCCTATCCGAGCTTTGGTCGCTTTACGATTTCATGAATCCGGGATATTTGGGCAGCCTGAAGGCTTTTAACGTCCGGTTCATCCAGCCGATCGAAAAGGAGCGGGACGAGCAGCGGACGGCCCAATTGCAGAAGCTGGTCAAGCCGTTTATGCTGCGGCGCAAAAAGAAGGACCCGGCCATCCAGCTTGCCCTGCCCGACAAAAACGAAATGAAAACCTATATTCGTTTGACCGCCGAGCAGGGGGCCCTGTACGACCAGACCGTCAACGACCTGATGAACCGGGTGCAGAAGCTTGAAGGCATGGCCCGGAAAGGAGCGATTCTTTCGGCGCTTACCCAACTGAAACAGATATGCGATCATCCGGTGCTGCTGACGGGGGAATCCTGGGAAAATGCCGACGAGGACGGCGGCGATATCGATACGCCAACATTGATCGGCCGTTCGGCGAAACTCGAACGGCTGCTGGAAATGGTGAAGGAACTGCGCGAAGACGGGGAACGCTGCCTGATCTTCACCCAATATATCGGCATGGGCGAGATGCTGCAGCGCGTTCTGGGCCAAGAGTTGCAGGAGCCGGTGCTGTATTTGCACGGCGGCACCTCGAAAACCGCCCGCGACCGGATGATCGAGCAATTCCAGTCCCGCACACTGCCGTCCGAAGCGCAGCCGAACGTGTTCATATTGTCCATCAAGGCGGGCGGGGTCGGTCTGAACCTGACCGCAGCCAACCATGTGTTTCACTTCGACCGCTGGTGGAATCCCGCCGTGGAGAATCAGGCCACCGACCGAGCCTACCGGATGGGGCAAACGAAAGACGTGCAGGTGCACAAGTTTATCTCCATCGGGACGCTCGAGGAACGCATCGACGAAATGCTCGAAAGCAAGCAGCAGCTTAGCGACAACGTCATCTCCAGCACGGAAAGCTGGATCACCGAGCTGTCGACCGAAGCGCTTAAGGAGCTGTTTACGCTGCGCAGCGATTGGAGCGGTTGATGGATTGGAAAAAACACCCCCATAGTCAGGGCCTGGCAGTTTTACGACTGCAGAGGCCCCGACATGGGGGTGTTGTTATGTGGGACGTATTTCTTAATCGATCAGATTGGTCTTAATCAACAGCTGATGCAGTGCGGCGGCAACGGTTTCGCGCGTCGTGGCGGCCTTCGGATTGAAGTTGCCTGCTTCGCCGCTAACGATTCCTGCAGCGGTAAGCGACTTCACGGCATCTTTGGCATAAGGGGCTACTTTTGCATCATCTCCATACGCGTTAAAGGATGGGTTCGATGCTTTCGCTTCCACGCCGGTCAGCTTCAAGGCTCTGTCCAAGATGACGGCCATTTCTTGGCGGGTAACGTTGGCGCCCGGAGCAAACTTGTTATTGCCGATCCCTTGAATCAATCCTGCTTGATAAGCTGCAGCAACATCGCTTGCATACCAGTCGGATGATTTGACGTCCGAGAACCCGGAAGCGGCATTGGAGCGAAGACCGAGCGAGCGTACGAGCAGGGCCGTAAACTCGGCGCGGGTCAGATTGCTTTTCGGCGCAAAAATGCCTTCGGATTTGCCATCAATGATCAATTTATTCGCAAGCGCGGTAATATCGGATGCCGCAAACGAAGCCGCGATATCGTTGAATTTCACTGTACGGCTTAATGCCGCATAGGTCGAAAATCCGGGGCGGCTGACGGTAACGATCGTCGAGCCGTCTTTTTGGGCTTTGAAGACGGACGCTACCGGAGTAATCTTTCCGTCTTCCTCGAACAATACGCCGGCCGTGTTCGGTTCTATGCTGCCCGGAACGGTAAACGCCCTTTTAATAAATGTTTGGTCGGACACTTGCACCGGAACGCGAACGGTTCCCGCCACCCAGAAAGCATCAAATGAAACAGGAGAGCCGATCACTTTGGCACCCGGGATCGTTGCTTCGAATTTGGACTTTTGATCATCCGATGGTTTGATGGACAAATCGAATCCGGAGCCTGCTGGAGCTTTGTCCAGTACGGATACCGGGATCGAGACGGCCGATCCGGATGCATTCACGACAACGGTGCTGTCGGATGAAAGAGCGCTTAGTTGCTTCACTTGGTCCGCGGTAAAAGCAATCACGGCATTGGAGCCGGACACGTTAAAGATAATGGCGGACGCGCTGTTCGCTGCCGACGCAATGGCGGATTTCAGGTCGTTGTCGCTTACCGTAGCCGTTGTCACGCCGTTTTCCGATTTAGTTACAGGAGTCACGTTGACTTGTTTTTGACCTTGTTCAACGACGGCATTCACCGAACCGCTGACGGTCGGCTGAGATGTCGAAGGTGCAGAAGGTGCAGCTGGCGAGCTTGACGATCCGCCGCCGGATCCGCCGCCGCCATTATTGTTCTCGACGGAGCTATCCACGCGGAAGGACGTGACGCCGGAATAAATGACATTCGAACCGTCAGGTCTCGTGGCGACTCCGCCGGAAGCGGTCAATTTTGCTGCGACGACGTTGATTTTATAGATCCCGTCTTTCAGGTACGACGTAACGGGCTCATTGTTTTTGTCGAGCACGGGGTAGCCGTTTGCATCGTAAGGATGGTAGGCGTTCGTAATATTTTTTAACGTGTAGGTTTGCGGTTTGAAAGACACATTGGCGTCATCGGTGGACTGAATATCCAGGAACCCGATGGTTTCGTCATCCAGATTGACGATGTCGATTTCATAATAGTTTGCGTCCTCGGCGGTCAAACGGAAAGACAAATCCGTTGAAGCTTGCGACGGACGGTTCGGATAAATGATCGAGTTCGTCACATTCAGCTCTTGAACCCCGAAGGTATTCGCAGGTTGCTCGGAGCCGACATAAACCACGAACGGCAAATGCAGCTCGGGTTGCCCCGGACTGGAAAGCACGATCCGTCCTTCATAATACTGGTTTGGCGCCGTAGACGAACCGACGTTCAAGGTTAACTGGAACGGCGTAGTGCTGTTCGCGGCAGCACTTACTTCGTTCCGGTCAAGGGTAGCCGTGATGCCGGCATTCGGGTCATTCAGCTCTACGGAAGCTGCATAAGTCAATGCCTGACCGCCCGTGTTTTTCAGCTGCAGGCTTTTCACCTGATCCGGCGAACCCGGAGCGACGACGCCAAAGCTCGCCGAAGAGTTGTAGTTAATGACGTTTTTAGGATTATAGTTTTTGTCGAGAATCGTGATCGGCTCTACCGCTTGAAGCAGGGCATTCGTATGAATCGCGTTGATGACGTTCACCCGTCCCGCGCCTTGCTGATATACGTCATAATCAGGCAGGATATCGGCGGTGTTTGCCAATGCGGCGCGAATATCGAACGGATTCCAGGACGGATGGGCTTCTTTGATCAACAAGGCCAAACCTGCTACATGCGGCGTCGCCATGCTTGTGCCGCTGATACGGTTATAGGCTTTGTCGTAGGAAACATCCGGTTTTCCTTTGCCGTAAGCCGGCCAGGTGGACAGGATATTCACCCCGGGTGCCGTAATATCCGGTTTGATGCTCAGTTTGTTGTCCGCGTTCGGACCCCAGGAGGTGAAGTCGGCTAGCTCGTCGCCCGGAATGGTTTCGACCGGGAAGTCCGGATCGAACTCAAATTGAAGCTTGAAGCCCGGATTCTCTTGCAAAGCTCTTGCCAGGGCACGGCCTTCGGATCCTTTCATGTCGAACGCCGGGATAAAGTCAAAGCTGTCCCCGACGGATACGTCGGCAAAGCCATCCCGTCCCGGTATGCTTTCGCTCAAGTCGGCGGCAGTGCCTTTGTTAATGCCGTTAAATATAACGATGGCTTTAGCGCCGTGTTTTTTGGCGTTCGTGATTTTATCAACGAAGGCGAGACTCCCTCTTGAAGCTAGGACGATTTTGTTCGTGACATCGAGTCCGACATAATCGTTTTCATCGCCGAGACCAACGTAGACGACATCCTGGGCGCCCGGGCCGATAATGTCCGCGAAATTTTCGTGCGCGGTTTCCCAGCCCATCATCTGAAGGTCGCCGTAGGTTGAATAGGTGACGCTGGTTACGCTTGTTGCGGAATCGGCAAGGCTTGGCGTCGCTTTTCCTTCGTAATGCTTGCTTTCGCTCGTGACGGCGCCAACGGCGATGCCAAGCTGCGAAGTGGCGGGCGAGCCCATCGTGAAGTAGCCCGGGCCGGCGTTGCCGTTGGCAATGACCGCAACGACGCCGGACAGAACGGCATTGTTGATGGCGATGGCGTCCGGCGAGTTGACGTCTTTCTCGGAATCGGAACCGAGCGACAGGTTAATGACGTCCATGCCGTCTTTTACGGCGCGTTCAATGCCGTCGATGACCTGAGCGGAGCTGCCTGAAGATTTGCTTGGATCGTCGAGGTTTCGTCCGAGCACCTTGTAGGCGTACAGTTCTGCACCGTATGCGACCCCTTTTTGGGCGACGTCGCTTGTTTTGTTCGCGTATTGCCCGATAATGGTTCCGGCCACGTGCGTTCCGTGATAGGTGCCCGCATAACCGGTATGGTACTGAACGTCCTCGTCGACGGTAAGCGGGACTTCCTCGTACGGGTCGTCATCCTGATAGAAGGAGTCGTAGCCGCCTTTGTACACCGGCGCAATATCAGGGTGGGTATAGTCCACGCCGGTATCGATCACGCCGATTTTCAGCCCTTTCCCGGTATAACCTTCCGCCCACGCTTCCGTGGCGCCGATTTGTTTCAGCGGGTTGATGTCGTAGCGGACGTCGCTATTGGCCGACGATTCTTCAATCGGAATCGGATACCAGATGCTGTTTTCCTGAATGGATTTTACGCCGGGAATTTTCGCCAGTTCGGGAATTTCGTTGGCCGGCACGCTGACCTCGAATCCGTTCAGGACCGTATCGTATTGATAATTGATTTCCATGTCGATGCCTTGATCGGAGACTTCGTCCAAAAATTGGTCCTGCTGGCTCTGTACGGCCGCTTCGGATGCGGATTTTGCGAGAGAACTGATGCCTTGTCTGGTCGCATATTTGCCGACGGCAGCCGGTTGACCGTTAAGCTGCACGATAACCCGGACTTTTTTGGAAGAATGGGTATTGATTTGCGGCGAGACGTAGGCAGGTTGCGACGATTCAAGGACGGATTGCAGCTCTTGATTCGAAATCTTGAAGCTTGAAGAGGATGAGGCAAGGGAGACTCCGGGAACGGCGCCAACGGTCATTCCGAGAGCCAGAGTGATGATGGGAAGCTTTCGGGAAAATAAGCCTTTCTTCAAACAAATCCCTCCATGGATATAAAATCAAGCATGCTATTCTCTCGCTACTTAAGGGGGGGTTGTCCAAATCTATTAAATGTTCCTCCTTTCTGTCAATGCAAAAATAAAACCCCCTTGAAATAGTCGGAAAAATATTAAGAATATTCTACCACCGGTTTAATAGAATATCTATACAAAATTTAGATATTTTTTCCTATGATTTTACATTGGTTTTACACAACATGATCTTGTTGCTGCAGACTCCGAATTGACGCTCAATCTTGGCTTAAGATCGTGGGGGATGGTGAGGAGGATCGTAGGTTTTATGCGTTTTGTCGCAAAAAAAGGCCCGGGTCTGTTGACCAGGGCCAAAGCGGTTTTCAGCATGCCTCCGCATGCTCTTTCATTTTGCCGTTCGTGCGCTTTCTTTTTTTCGCCAGATTGACGCCCGTCACTCCGGCGACGATCATGGCCGCTCCTACCCAGTGGTACCAGCCGAGCTGCTCGTTCAGCAGCAGCACCCCGCCGGCGATGGTGACGACGGTCGACAAGCCCGCAAACACGCTGACGGTGGAGGCCTCGAGAACCGACAGCGCGTAGTTGGACAGAAAGGACGTGACAAGGAAGGACAACACGCCCAAATAAACCATGTCGACGATAAACCCGGTTTCCTTTAGCGGCACGAAATAGGACGAGACCGTTCCTTCGGCGCCATGTTTGATCAGGGCGATCGCGTTAAACACGACAAAACCGAAAAGGATCATCATGTAGGTCAGGTCTTTCGGGCGCATCGTCCTCGTCAGTTTGCGCGCCAGCGTCGTATATCCGGCCTGGGACAACGCCGACAGCAGGATGAGCGTGACGCCGAGCAGGCTGGCGGAAGAAGAGCCGACGCCGGGCACCGCAAAAACGAGAATGACGCCGGCTACAGACAGCAGCGTGCAGAGCCGCTCAACCGATCCGGTGCGTTCCTTGAGGAAAATCGCGGCCAGGATCATCGTGAAAATCGGAACCGTCGCCTGCACGATGCCGGCCACCGCCGACGAAGCATGCTGCAGCCCGAAAGCCTGCAGGGCGAAAAACAGCGACGGATTAAGCAGCGCCAGCGGAACGACGGTAAGGAACGTTTTTTTCATCGCCTTCAATCGGGCCCAGCCCGGAAAAGCCAACAAGGAGGCGGCAACGAACGAAATCGTGAAGCGATGGGCCAGCCCGTCGAGCGGATCGGCAAAACCAAGCGAATGTTTGACGAAAATGGGCGAAAAACCGACGATGACGGCGTTGATGATCACCGCCAAAACGGCTTTTTGTTGTTGAGTCATGTTCATGTAAGCAACCCCCTTGAGTATAACGCGCGGCGGGAGGAATTTCCGCAAGGAAAGCGGGCGTCTGATTCCTCCGGACGTGATGAATTGTCTATCGGCGTTTTTTATTCTAAGCGTTCGGCCCCTGTGCTACAATACAATTCATTCGGATCTGTACCGGTACAGATCGGCGGCGCAAGGCAAAACATGTCGCGGATAACCGGCCGCTTTCTTCGCATTCCATTTTGGAGTTCTGATTGCATCGCCCTAACCGTATATTTATCAGGGAATGGCCGGCCGGCTGTCTCCCGCTAGGATGACGTTCAAAAGTTAAAGCGATTTAATTTTGCGGTGGATAGGGAAAGGAGATGCGCATGGGTACGTTTTCGTGGAAAAGGTGTCAAAAGGTTTTATCACTGCTGTTAGCCGTGTTCGTGCTGGCATTGCCGATACAGGGAACATCGCATGCCGACGGCAAAGCGGCTCCGGTTCCGCTGGCGGAATGGAAATTCGCCTCCAATCCGACGGATTTGGGCGTGTTCCCGGCAACGGGCGGGGTGCACCAACAAGCCTCGAATCTTCAGCCTGTTCCTCCAAGGCTATATTACGATTGGGACAATGATCTCAAAGCCATCCGTTATCAGGGCTGGCATCCGGAAGCAGGGAAGGAAAAATATTGGCTAGCTTCCCTGTCGACCAAAGGTTATCACAATATTGCGCTTTCTTCCGCGCAGCAAGGGAGAGGGACGACCGGACCGCGCGATTTCAGGGTGCAGTTCAGCACGGACCGGGAAAACTGGACGAATATAACGGGGAGCGGAACGAATGTGCCCGATCTGGTCCTGAGTCCGGATACGCCTTCCGCATTGAACGAGATCCCGCTGCCGCCGGCGGCTTATGATCAGGCGCAGCTGTATATCCGTTGGCTCGTCGTCACGGATGCCAGCACGAGCGGCTCGACCATCGGGGACCGGGGTTCGAGCCAGTTGATCTCGATTACGGTGACAGGAGAACCGAAAGAAACGACTCCCGGTTCCGACCAGGAAGCTCCCAGCGTTCCGGGAAGCTTGGCGGCCGGCGAAGTGACGTTCGGCAGCGTGAAACTGACCTGGTCCGCATCGACGGACAACGTCGCCGTCACGGGATACAACGTTTATCGGGACGGCACCAAAGCAGGCAGCACGAACGGCGTATCTTATACCGATTCCGGGCTTGAGGCAAACACGGCATACAAGTACACCGTGACGGCCTTCGATGCGGCAGGGAACGAATCGGGCCCGAGCGCTGCGGTAAACGTGAAAACGTTGGGCGCAACTCCTCCGCAGGAGCAGGCCGTGCTGGCCGAGTGGATTTTTTCGAATTCCGGGACCGGAGGCGTGTTCCCGGCAACGGGCGGCGTAAATCAGGGCTCCTCGAGCTTCCGCAACGTCGGCGGTTATTTCGAGGATTACGACGCCGGCCAGCATTCGATCAGCTATCAGGGGTGGGATAACGGCAGCGGCAAAAAATACTGGCTCGCCGCCCTTTCCACCAAAGGGTACGAGCAAATCGCGGTGTCCTCGCAGCAAACCTCGTCGGGGACGGGGCCGCGCGATTTTAAGGTGCAGATCAGCAGCGACAGCCAGAACTGGACGGATGTGCCCGGCACGGCGCTGAAAATGTCGCTGTCCAGCTTCAACTGCGCCAATGACGCTTGCAAGCTGAAGGAGGCCGCCCTGCCGGCAGCGGCCAATGACCGGGACCTGCTGTATATCCGCTGGGTCGTCAGCTCGAATACGAACACCAAGGGCAGCCAAGGCATCGGC
This sequence comes from Paenibacillus sp. FSL M7-1455, assembly GCF_038004655.1. Taxonomy (NCBI): domain Bacteria; kingdom Bacillati; phylum Bacillota; class Bacilli; order Caryophanales; family Paenibacillaceae; genus Paenibacillus; species Paenibacillus sp. FSL M7-1455. The sequence continues at coordinate 736,758 of NZ_JBBORO010000001.1, forward strand.
AGCACGGGCTCCAGCCTGATCAAGGACATTCGCGTGACGGGAAAAACGCAAGGAAACGGACCGGGAGAAACGCCGACGACCGTTCTGAGCCAATCGCCGAAACCGGGCGAAAGCAGCGTGCTCCCATCCGCTCCGGTATCGGTCACGTTCAACAAGGCGGTTTCCTTGAACGCGGGTTCTGGCGTCAGCATCACGGACAAAAACAATAACCCGCTCGGGTCCGTAACCGTGGAAGTCGTCAACGGCAACACGTTGAACATTAAACATCCGGCCTTTGCCTACGGTCAAACCTACACGGTCAAAGTGCCAAAGGAATTGGTAAGGGGCAGGGATGACCAGGTTCCGTTGTCCCAGGATCTGTCGTGGAGCTTTACGATCCAAAATACGCAGGGCACGGCGGTCGTGCCGAAGCTGATCAACATGACTTTGAACGGGGACGCCAAAACCAGCCGTTCCTTTGCCTGGTATACCGATGTGACGACGCCGTCGGTCGTGCAGGTCGTCGAGGCTTCAAAGGCTGCGGGAGGCGGCTTCCCGGAACAGGAGGCGTTGACGTTCCAAGGGGCGACCGAGGAAGTTCAAACCTATGTCACCAAAGCGGACCGGACTTCGAACAAGAAGAAGAAATTTTACAGCCATAAAGCGACGGCGGCCGGGCTGGTGCCGGGGACGGCGTACAAATACCGCGTCGGCAGCGGCGCGGCGGACAGCTGGAGCGCGGTGGGCAGCTTTACGACGGACGCGGCGGGAGCCCAGCCGTTCCGCTTCATCGTCGGTTCCGATTCGCAGGCTTCCAGCAAAACGGATTTCGAGCCGTGGGCGGATACGTTCAAGAAAGCCGTGCAAACGATCGGCAACCCGAAATTCCTCATCAATGCGGGAGATTTGGTCGATAACGGCGACCTCGAAGAGCAGTGGCAGTGGATGCTGGGGGTTGCGCAGGACCAGCTGCTGAACGTGCCGATCGTTCCGGTGCTTGGCGGCCACGAGGTGCAGGATTACGACGGCGACGAGACGACGCCGAACTCGAATTTCTATCATCATTTCAATCTGCCGAAGCAGGTGGTCGCAAATACGCATGACGGCTCGGTGTACTCCTTTGAGTACGGCGACGCGCTGTTCCTGGTGTTCAACTCCCAATATGCCGGGGAGCTTGCGGGCAACGGCAAAGACATCAAGGAGCAGGATCCGCAGTTTGCCGATCAGGTCGAATGGATGAAATACGTCGTCGCCAAAAGCAACGCCAAATGGAAATTCGTCGCCTTCCACAAAGGGCCGTATTCTGCGGGCGACAATGCCGGGGAGTGGGAGGACGACCGGGTCCAGTTTTATAAAAGGGTGCTCGTTCCCGCCTTTGACGAAATGGGCATCGACATGGTGTTCGAAGCGCATGACCATATGTACATGAGATCGTACCAAATGCTTGATGACAAGGTGGTCCCGACCAGCCAAATCACGTACGATGCAGAGGGCAATGCCGTCAACCCGAAAGGTACGGTATACCTGATGTCCAACGCGCTCGGGGATAAGTTCTATACGAAATATCCGGGGTATAACGATTATTTCGCGGCGATCGACGCCCAGCCGAACAAAAAGATGTTCACCGACGTGTCCGTTTCCGGCGACGTGCTGAAAATGAAAGCTTACACCGCGGCCAAAAAAGACGAAAAGCCGGGCGACAACGGCGTGAAGCTGTACGATCAATACGGCATCAAGCGGACGGATACGAAGCCGGCCAAAGTCCAAAACGCGTCGGTCCAACAAAGCGGCGGCAAAGCCGTCCTTTCGTGGAAAGCGCCGTCTTCGGGCAGCGAGCCCGTTCGAGGTTTCCGCATTTACGAGAAAAACGGCAAAATCAAACCGTATTGGAACGCGTACGTGAAAGCCGAAGCGGGCAAAACCGACTACAGCTTTTCGGTCGGAAACATCAAGGCATCGGAAACCTACGAGTTCGTGATCCGCGCGGTCGGCAGCCGAATCAATTCCGATCCGGTCGAAGTGCGGTTGAATTAGGAGAAGAAGAGATCGGGCCAAATTATACGAACATGGCAAAAACCCGGGGCTTGCGCCCCGGGTTTTTCCGTGCAAGTGCATCGGTCGACGTTATTTACGGCTGCGTGCCGACGGCGGAGGAGGCCGCGCTCCGTGCCAGCTCCTCTTTCAGCCAGCGGTACAGCTTCCCCGCAGCGAGGCGCGGCGGGTACTCGGCCGCCTTGCATACGATGCCGCAGGTGAGATCGATCCGGTCCTCCTGCAGCGGCCGGACCGCCGTTCCGTCAGGCTGGGGACATAATACGGACCAGGGGACGAGGGCGCATCCGATGCCGCTTTTGACGTAATATTTCAAGGCCGACATGCTGCCGATCTCGACCGTATCCGGGGGATGCCCGCCCGACTCCTGCAGGAGCGTCTCGAGCTTGCGGCGGTACGGGCAGTCGGCCGAGGTGATGAGCAGACGGTGTTTCCGCAAATCGGAAACGGCGATCTCGCGCTTGTCCGTGAGCGGATGATTTTCCGGGAGCAGGACGACGAACCGCTCCGTGAGCACCGGCTCAAAATGCAGATCCGTCCCGAACGGCGGCGGGGAACATAAGGCCAGATCCAATTCGCCGCGGTGAAGCTGCCGGCATAACGTTGGAGAATTGGCGATCGTCACGGACACGCGAATTTTGGGGTAGTCCCGCAGAAACCCGGCCAGAATGTCCGGCAGCCGGTAGCTGGCGATCGGTTCGACCACGCCGAGCCGTACGTCGCCGGTTTCCCCGAGGGCGAGCCCCGTTATCGTGTCCTGGAGCTGGTCGATGTCCCGTACGATGGGCGCGCTTTGTTCCAGAAAGAGGCGGCCCGCTTCGGTCAGCTCAAAGGTTTTGCCGCGTTCGATCAACCGCGCGCCGAGCTCGGCTTCAAGCTTTTGGATCTGCATCGTCACGGTGGACTGGGCATAATTGAGTTCCTCCGCCGCACGGTTGAAGCCTCCAAGCGCTACGATCCGATGAAAGGTTTTGACGGCTTTAAGGTCCATGGTCCCTCCATAATTGTTCAATATTTTTGAATTATTAATTCATATAATTCAATTATACAGATAGATCGGGGTCGGATACAATGATTTTGCCGGCAATACATCATCAAGGAGGCGTTAGAGCATGCCGTTTGTACGCATAGATCTGCATCACGGGAAATCCAAGGAAGAACTGTCCGTGATCAGCCGCTCGATCCATCAGGCCATGGTCGAAACGATCGATGTCCCGGAGGACGATTATTTTCAGGTCATTACCCCGCACCCGCCGGGCGAATTGTTATACGATACGGGATACATGAACATCTCCAGGTCGGAGCAGCAAATGTTCGTTCAAATCACGATGAAGGAAGGGCGTCCGCTGCGCAAAAAACAAGCGCTGTATGCCCGCATGACAGAGCTGCTGGAGATGAATGCGAAGGTTCGCCCGCAGGATGTGATGATCATTTTGACGGAAAACACGCAGGAAAACTGGTCGTTTGGCAACGGAGTGGCCCAGCTTGCTCCGGAAGCATGATGTTATAGAGGGCGCGATTGCGGAAGCGTGGAAGCCCCAAGCGCTCAAAGGCGCAAACCAATGAAATGAAAGGAGAGGGTTCCAAATGGACTTACGAGGTAAAAAAGCTTTGGTTACCGGCGGCGGCACGGGCATCGGGAGGGCGGTTTCCCTTTTGTTGGCGGAACGCGGGGCGTCCGTGGCCGTCAATTATTCTCGGTCGGCACAGGAAGCGGAGGAGACGGTGCGCCTCATTCAGAGCCGGGGAGGGCAGGCTTTTGCCATTCGGGCGGACGTCTCCCGCGAGCCGGAGGTGAAGGCGATGGCAGAAACCGTTGCGCAGCGGTGGGGAACCATCGACCTGCTCGTCAACAACGCCAGCGTGACCCGCCATATTGCGATGGACGACCTTGAAAGCATCAGCGACGAGGCGTGGGACGAACTGTTCGGGATCAACGTGAAGGGCATGTTTTACTGCGCGCGGGCAGCCGCTCCTTACATGAAAAAGCAGGGGAGAGGGGCCATCGTCAACGTCGGCAGCATCGCCGGCATTACGGGGACGGGGTCGTCGCTTCCCTATGCGGTTTCCAAAGCGGCCGTGCACGGTTTGACCCGTTCGCTCGCCAAGGCGCTTGCGCCGCATATCCGCGTGAACGCCGTCGCTCCCGGCGCCGTGCTGACGAGATGGTGGGAAGGCCGCGAGCGGCAAATGGAACAGCTGGCGGGCAGCCTGCTGCTGGGGGAAACCGCATCTCCCGAGGACATCGCCCATATGATCTGCGCCGCGCTGGAGCAGGAAGCGCTGACGGGGCAAATCATTACGGTGGACGCGGGGCAATCGATGTAAGGCGGACATGCCGCCTGCCGGTTGCAAACCTAAATAAGCCTATTCCGCTTGGCATGATCCGGGAGTAGGCTTATTTCTTTCATGTGAATAATTTTTTGCCTTATGAATCCTGTTTGAAGCATTATCCCGCATCCGATGGCGGCTTATCTGACCTTCGCCACGACGCCGTTATGGACTTTGATGCAGCCGTGGCGGCGGATGTCAAAGCCGTTTTCGTAAATATAAAGCCCCATCTGCTGAACGGCCATCAATTCGCGGTACGTATGGTTCATCACGTCGGCCATGATCCGGTAGAACAGGCGGGAGCGCAGCTGGTTTCTGGGCGTCGTCATGACGGCATAACCTCCGGGCTTCAAAAAGCGGCGATGCCAGTCGACCACTTCCGGTTTCATCTCATCCGGGAAATGCTCCAGCAGCCCGACGGACAGCACGAGGTCGAATTCCTTGCCGAATGGCAGAAGCCGGATATCGCTCACCACGTATTCGATGTTGAAATCGGTTTTGAAATAGACCTTCGGGCCGCCGGTCCCGGGATTGTCGCCGAGGAAGGGATAACTTTCCGGGAACTCGGCAAAACGGGTGCTGCGGCAGTATTCGTCGTAGTCCACCAGCACCACCTCCGCCCCGGGGTACATCGCCGCAAGCTGCATCGCTTCGTAACCTTCGGCTGCGCCCAGGAACAGAATCTTCGGCTTTTCCACGTCCAAGCCCTCGAATAACGCCCGCTTTCCCCGCGGATCCCAGATGCCGTCCTGGATGCGGTGCACGTAATTCCATAGATGGATGCGGAAGGCCTCTCCGAGAGCCTCGCGGATTTCCTTCATTTTAAAAGCCTTTAAACTTTGGAAAAACGCTTCCTTGCTCCGGTCGATTTCGGCCGGCACGTCTTTGACGAACCATTGATGAAAAGAGCGGTTGAAATAAGTCCAGGCCGTATGGGCGTCCATCGGCGCGTCGTGCGCTTGTTCCCATGCTTTGCGGTCCCGGGCGACGGTTGTGACCTCATAAGGCTTGCCGACGTCTTTCCAAGCCAACACGGACCAGTCGCGGACCGGATTGAGGCAAACGAATTTCTGGTATTCGCGGGAAACATGCGGACGCAAATCCACGCGGTAATTCGGCGTCAGCTCCGTAAGGTCCGGGCTCGCGGAAGAGCCGCCGCCATCTGCATGGACGGTTTTCCCGGCATCCGTCTTCATGGATCGTCCCTCCTTTATTTTACAATAGGGCTTTGTGAATGCGTTTACAATAAGCATATGACAAAATCCGGAATATGATTATGATCCTTTTTCCGGTTCAATCGGCCGCAGAGCGGTTACAAGTAAGTATCGCACCAAACTTTGATAGAAAAGGGTGATTGATATGTTAGGATGGGCATTTCTATTTTTGATCATAGCCATTGTCGCCGGGATTTTCGGTTTCTTCGGCATCGTGTCGGCGGCCGTCGGCGTCGCGAAGGTTTTGTTCTTCATTTTCCTCATTTTGTTTATCGTTTCGCTGTTTTTCGGACGCGTCAGAAGAAGCTGACGCACGCCTGAAAAGCAAGGTTGGCATGAACAGTATGCATGAAGAAAAAACGGGCGTTCTCCTGGGAAGGTGGTATCATCCCCTCATGGTAGACAGTGAAAAAAGAGATCATGTTACAATGAACTCAAACACTGGAAACCGGAGGGGATTTTTGTATGCCAGCGAAGAAAGGGCAAACCTTTAATCGATATAGTGAAGAAACAAAGAAAGAAGCCGTCCGTCTGCGAGTCGAAGAAGGCTGGACGTACAGTCAAATCATGGAGAAATTCGGAATCAAGAGTGAGACCCAAATCATCACTTGGGTTCGTAAAAGCCAAAACGGAGAGAGCTTTAAGGATTACCGAGGACGTTGGACGAAGAAGCATTTTAGTAGCGCAGAAGAAGAAAATGCGTATTTGAAAGCGCAGGTAGAATATCTAAAAAAGCTCAATCCGAATTTGCACGGGGAGGGAAGTTGGATTTCGAAGCCCGGTGCCAGTCCATTCGAGAAGTAAGCAAGTGGGCTCCCGTGACTTGGCTGTGCAGAATCGCTGAAATTTCACGTGCAGGCTACTATAAATGGAAGAAGAATATTGTCCTCAGAGTGAAACGGGCAGATCAAGATGCAGATCTAAAGGCACATATCCTGAGCATTCATCGACTTCGTCCGTATTTCGGCTACAAACGGATGCGCACGGCTCTAGCTAAAGAAGGGTTTGTGGTGAATCACAAGAAAGTTCGACGCTTGATGAGAGAACTTCATATTCGTTCTGTGATTCGCAAAAAACGTCCATTTGCTGGCCGAAAACCGTCCGTGCTGTTTCGTAATGTCTTAAATCGGGATTTCACGTCCGGGGCTGCTCAGAAGAAGCTCGTGACTGATATTACCTATGTCCGGATCGGACATGAGTTTGCCTACCTCTCGGTTGTCATGGATTTGTACAACAACGAAATTGTGTCCTGGGAACTCTCCGAGCGCAATGATTTAAAACTGGTCACGGATACCGTGAAGAGACTCCAGTGTGGACCTGCCTTACTCCATTCAGACCAAGGGTTTCAATACACGACACAAAGCTATGCCAAACTGCTGGAAGAGAAAGGACTCACAGGGAGCCATTCCCGACGTGGGAACTGCTTTGACAACGCTTGTGTCGAGTCTTTCTTTTCTCATCTTAAAACCGAAAAGTTGTATCTGGAGAAGCCTCAAAATTTAGAGGAAGCAAGGTTCCAAATTACGGAGTACATTTCGTTTTACAACAAGGAACGTTTCCAAAACAAACTCGGCAACCTCTCCCCGATTGAATTTCGGGAAAAAGTCGCCGCTTAATGAAAATTTCTCTTTTTTTATTGTCTACTTGACGGGGCTATGACCAAGGAGCGCCCGTTTTTTTGCTGCCCCCGCATGCGTTTCCATGGTAACATGGAGCCATGCAGAGAGATGTCTAACCTTTTTCTAATCCCCAATGAGCGGAGGCATGATCCATGCAGGAATTCATCGGCAACTGCCGCGGCTGCGGCAAAGCGATTTATTGCGAGAACGGCTTTTTGAACGGAACGGTGCAGGAGGACCAAACGCTGGAATGCTTTGAATGCCAGGAGCAGCGCCGGGAGTCCGAAGACTGAACGTTCCGCGCCGATTGCCCGTCATACCGTGCACGCTTCGATGTACCCCGTCTCAAGCAGCGGCCAATTTCTCTTTCTGTACGTGCTTTTAGGCCTCTACGGCCATCGTTTTGGCCTTTTTACGCTTGGCTTTTCCGTCCAACGAAAAATACGTCCACATTCTCAGCACCCGCTCCACCGGCCCGGATTTGAACCGTGTCAGGTACCATCCGCTGGCAAGCAGCTGCACGCCGTAAATGATGAGCCCGAGCCCGCAGCCGGCGATGACGCCGGCCTTGCCGAACCAGCCGAGCCCGTAGCCGTAAAAAAGCGTCGTGCAGATGACCGTTTGCATCAGGTAGTTGGTCAAGGAAAGCCTGCCGACGGCTTCAAACCGCTCCATTAAAGGGGAGGGGGCCAACTTCGCGTACCATAAGGAAAAGCCCATGATATATCCGATCGACAGCGCGAACCCGCCTAGCATTTCCCCGGTGCCCGCACCGATCATTTCCGGGAATAACAGATGGAAAGATTTCATCGCGAGTCCGAGCGGAATAAAAATCAGCATCCCTCTCCGGTACATGCCTTTGTTTTCGTCAGGGTCGGCAAACCATCCCTTTTTCGCGGAATACATCCCCATCAGGAACATCGGCGCTGTCATCAGCGGGGAAAGCAGGACCATAACCAGAATGAATGCGCCGTCGTTGCCGAGCGGATTGGCCGTATTCCGGTCATGTTTGATTTCCGCATAGGAACCTTCGGCGTACAGCGTAACCGTCGATTGAACGTAATTTTCGATCCGGTGGTTCATCGCCTGCATTTCTTTGTCGGCCTTATCTTCGGGCGCCAGTCCGATCAGCCCCGTCACCGTCAGGAAAATGATGCTCCACACCATCAGCGTCTTCGGTTTTCGGTTCATGAAGATCAGCAGCAGGAGGCCGATCGCGCCGTAAAACAACAGGATGTCCCCGTCCCACAAAAACGTGCTGTGGAGAAGGCCCAAGGCGATCAGCATCGCAAAACGCCGCGCCAACGGCCAGCCCGCCTTGCGGTTTTTGGCGTTTAAGCTTTCCTTCATCTTGATCATGCCGAACCCGAACACAAAGGCGAAGATCGGCATAAAGCTGCCTTCGACCAGCACCTGGAGAATGTTGTGCGCCGCCGCGTCGGCGGCCGGAACGTGGAATAGATGCAAGATGTCTTTTCCGAACATTCCGTATTGAAAAATAAGCATGTTGGCAAGCAGGATGCCCAGCAGGCTGAATCCCCGCAAGCCGTCGATCAGACGAACCCTTTTGCGTGTCGTCAACGTTATCACCTCACGACCACAATACCAACCCCCATTGAAGCGAAGCTAAAGGAAACCTTAACGCTGGCTAAAGCCGCCGTTTTTTTGTTTAGCTGGAATTAAGAACGGTCTGATACAATGCTATTTGAGGTGGTTTTTTCGATGTATAACGCCAAAATTTTGCTTGTTGACGATGAAAAATCGATCGTTCAGCTCATCGAGATGGTGCTGCGGAAAGAAGGCTTCCGCCACATTTATGCGGCCTATAACGGACAAGAAGCGCTGGAGCTGGCTGCCCGCCATTCCTTCGATATTATCCTGCTGGACGTCATGCTGCCGGATCAGACCGGGTTCGAGCTGTGTCCGCAAATCCGGCGGCTGTCCGACGCGCATATCATTTATTTGACGGCCCGGACCTCGGATTTGGACGTGCTTACCGGCTTTGCCACCGGCGGGGACGATTACGTCACCAAGCCTTTTAATCCGCTGGAAATCGCCGCCCGCGTCAAGGCAAGGCTCCGCAGAACGGTGGCCGCCGCCCCCGCGAAAGCCGTACCGGAGGAATCCCGCGGCAGGTACGATTTCGGGCGGTTCGTTCTGGACGAATATGCGGGAACGCTGATCGTCGGCGGCAAGGAAATGCCGTGCCCGGCCCAGGCGTATCAGCTGCTGCTGTTTTTATGCAAGCATCCCGGCATCGTTTTTTCCAAATCGCAGCTGTATGAGGAAGTATGGGGCATCGACGGGCTGGGGGACGACAACACCGTCATGGTGCATATCCGCAAAATCCGCGAGCGGATCGAGGAGGATCCCGGCGATCCCAAGCTTTTGGTCACGGTCCGCGGCCTCGGCTACAAGCTGATGAAGGTGGACGCATGAAGCGGATCCGGACCCGTTTGACGCTGCACTTTACGTACCAGGTTTTGCTGCTGTGGGTGATGATTATCCTCACCTTGGCGGTTTTGCTTTTGACCTTGATCAGTTACCTCGTGAACCAGGATTTGAAGCGGACGTTTTCGACCAGCGCGCTCGACGGCATCACGACCGAAACCTTTATTGAAAACGACCATGTCAGCATGAATAAGCGCTGGCAAGGTTTGCTGAAGGAACGCGGCTACTGGCTGCAGGTCGTGAACGAATCGGGAAACGTCATTTATGACGTGAATGCGGGGGAGGATTTAAAAACCTCCTACGGAGCGGCGGAGCTGCTGCACATCCAGGAAACGCGGCGTCTCGGTCCCTACCGGGTGGAGACGTTGCTCGAGAGCGAGGCTGACGGTATGCATTCCGTCCTGTATCTGATGGGCTCGAAGGATGTAGGCGCGCAGCGTTTAGAGCAGTGGTTCCGGCAGTATGGCAGCGGCGGGCGCATCCGTCCGGAAGCGGAGAGCAAGATCAAGGCGGAGCTGACGGGGGATAAGGATTATTTGCAGGTCGTGAGCCCTTCCGGGCAAATTCTGCAATCGGTCGGACAGGCCGAGGCGAAGAAAAGCAAATACGGCGCGCTGGAGCTTGTGTCCATGCGGGTGGAACCGGGCAAATATCCGGTGGATTTATCGGTATATTTCGACGAAAACTCCGGTTATACCTGGCTGCTCCATCAAGGCAAGCCCGAGAAGGAATTCGTGAAGCAGACGTTTTTCCATGACGTGATTCTCGTGCTCGTGGCGATCGGGGCGGCGGTGCTTGTGCTGACGTTCGGCATTTCCATTTGGCACGGCTACCGCTACGGACAGCCGCTGATGCTGTTTGCGAGCTGGTTCGAGCGCATGAGCCAAGGTCGCTACAGCGAAGCGCTGACCGAAAAGGAGCGCAAAAAAGTATTCCGCAAAAACGGCAAAATCCGCATGCGGTACAGGCTTTACAAAGAGGTGATCGCCGGGTTTTACGACATGGCCACCAAACTCGACGCTTCCCAGCGGGAAAGGAAAATGCTTGAGCAGACGCGGGAAGAATGGATGACCGGCATATCCCATGACCTGCGGACGCCGCTGTCGACCATCCAAGGGTACGGCCATTTGCTCGAAAGCGGGCAGTTCGCCTGGAATGAAGCCGAGCTGAAAGAGATGGGCCGCATGATCCGGGAAAAAGGGGATTTTATGCTGGAGCTGCTTCAGGACTTTTCCCTGACGTTCCAGCTGAAAAACAAAGCGATCCAAATTCCGTTGCAGCCGATCGAGCTCAACGAATTCGTCCGCCGTTCGGTGCTCCGTTACGTCAATGACGCCACGGTGGATACCGCTACGTTTTCCTTCGAGGAATGGGACGGCGCTTTGGCGATCCTGGCGAATCCGAAATGGTTCCGGCGGATGCTGGACAATATCCTCACCAATGCCGTCAAGCATAACCCGGAGGGAACGGAGATTACGGTCCGGACCGGAAAGGACGGCGGGCAGGCATGGATCACGGTGGAGGATAACGGCAAAGGGATGGACGAGGAAACGAAGCGCAACCTGTTCGAGCGCTATTACCGGGGGACGAGCACGGATGAGACGACCGACGGCGCCGGGCTGGGCATGAGCATCGCCCATGCGATCGTGATTGCGCACAAGGGGCAGATTCAGGTGGAGTCCGAGCCTGGGCGGGGAACGACCGTGCGGATGGCATTTCCGTTCATTGAATCCAATTGATGGGAAATGCTAGAATGGACTCACCCGAACATGACAAGGAGGACGATCCATGCATGACAAACGATTCGACCCGACGCTGATCTCCAGACTGGACAATCCCGAACGGCGCAAAAAGCTGCCGCCCGAAGAGCTTCTTGCCCTGCTTGAACTGAAAGGCGGCGAGGATATTTTGGACGTCGGCGCCGGCGCAGGTTACTTTACGTTCCCGGCGGCTGAAAAAACGAGCGGCACCGTGTATGCGCTGGACGCGCAATCCGAGATGCTGGACTATCTGCTGAGCCGCTTGGAGGAAAGCGAATTCGACGGCAACATCGAAATCATCCAGGGCGAAGCCGAACAAATCCCGCTCGATGACGAGCAGGTCGACGCCGTCATCTGTTCGATGGTGCTGCACGAAGTGGAGCCGCTTGCGCAAGGGCTGAGCGAGATCCGGCGCGTGCTGAAGCCCGGAGGCAAGGCGCTGTGCATCGAGTGGGAGGTCGCCGACACCGGGAGCGGGCCGCCGCAAGCCCATCGCGTTTCCTCGGCCGATATGGCCCGCATCTTGAAGGAGACCGGTTTTCAGGTATTAAGCACGCGGCCATGGACCGAAGCCTTTTACAGCATCGTATTTCAGAAGTGAAAACGCGTCTACACGGAAAGGAGCATCCTGATGGCTAAATCCGGAGGACAAGCGGAATGGCCGCTGCAGCTGTGCGCAAACCAGCAGGAATGGGAAGCTTGGCTTGATGCGAATCATCTTGAATCGCGCGGAGTCAGGCTGCAAATCGCCAAAAAAAACGCGGGGCTAGCTACCGTCAGCTACGCCGAGGCGTTGGAAAGCGCGCTCTGCTACGGATGGATCGACAGCCGCAAGGAGGCGCTCGACGAGCGCAGCTGGGCTCAGCGTTTCGGGCCGAGAGGAAAGGACAGCCTCTGGTCCGAGATCAACCGGGAGAAGGCGGAGCGGCTGATCGCGGAGGGCCGGATGAAGCCGGCCGGACTTCAGGCGATCGAAACGGCCAAAGCCAACGGACGCTGGGATTCGGCCTACAAGCCGCAAAGCCGCGGCGGGCTGCCGGCGGAGCTGGAGGCCGCCTTCGCCGAACATCCGCAGGCCAAGGCGTTTTACGACACGTTAAACAGCCAAAACAAGTACGCGATTGCGTTTCGCATCCATAACGCGAAGAAACCCGAAACCCGCGCAAGAAAGGTAGAGGAATTCATCCGCATGCTGGAAAACGGGGAGAAGATTTACCCTTGATTCGTGAAGGAAAGGAGCTGCGGCGCGTCCGGGGCTCCTCTTTTTTTTGTGCGGCCCAAGAGCCGTTCGGAGGATTCATGCCATGATTCGCCGTTTTTGGCCAATAGGTGTTTTCCTAAAACAGACTATTGACGCCATCTTTAGGCGCGGATAAAATTTTACCTATCGGTAGGTAAAAAAAGGGGGGCATCATGAAAAAAAGGGAAGTGACCTCGCAGCAGCTGATCGAGGCGGCGACCCTGCTGTTTGCGAAGCACGGCATCGAAAAAACAAGCCTCGCCATGATCGCGGCCGAGGTCGGCATGACGAAACCGTCGATCTACTACCACTTCGCATCGAAAGAAGAACTGGTCGAAAAAGTGTTCGAATTTATGTTCAGCGACTACCATTTTGAAGCGTATTTTTCCGTGTCCGATTTCAACGAACGAAATTTTGCGGAGAAGCTCTACCAGGGAGGCCTTCGCATGTTTCCGGAGGATGACGGCAATTTGCATGCAGCGATGCGGCTGCTCCACGAGTTCATGCTCACGGCCGGCCGCGGCACTCCTTACGGCGATCGCGTCGCCCGGATGCAGCAGGCGTTTTTGGACGGCTTTCGCGGGCTGCTGCAGCATGGGGCCGATCTCGGGGCGATTCCGCAGGAAAACGTGGAAGCCAAAGCCTATTTGCTGGCGCTTGCCATCGATAATATGACGAGCTACATGATGATGGGAATCCGACTGGACTATGAAACCATATGGAAGGAAGCGGTGAACAGCGTGTTCCGAAAAGGGGGAAATGTCATTGCATAACGTGATGGAATTTACGGAATTAGGGCTGACCCGGACCGATAAAACGGTTGTTTGGACGTTTTTCCCGGTGGCGGGTGCGGCAGTCGGGTGGTTTCTTCCGAAGCTTGCCCATTGGGCGTTAAAATTGCCGTGGGTTCCTTTCGAGGGCCCGCTCAAATTGGTATCTTCCCTTCAAGGGGGCTGGGTGTCGTTTGCCACGGCTGCGCTCGGAGCCCTGGTCGGAGGATGGATCTCGCTCGTGGCCATGAGGGAAACGCTGCAGATTCGCCTTTCCGATCAAGAGGTCAACCTGCGCATCCGCGGCAAGGAGCGGTCTTTTAAGCACGGGGAAGTGGCCGCCGTATTTGTGGACAATAAGCAGCTCGTTCTGCTGGGGACGGACGGCCAGGTGCTGTACCGGGAAAAACCGGAGACGAAGCGGAAGAAGCTGGCCGAGGCGTTTACCCGGCATGGCTACGATTGGCGGGAGCAAGACCCTTTCGAAGGCGAATATTCGAGATGGGTGCCCGGATGCCCCGACCTTTCGCCAAGCGCGAACGCGCTTTTTGCGGCGCGGGAGAAAGCGATCGGCAGAGACGAAAAAGAGGACGCGGAGGACTTGCGCCGGGAGCTTTCGAAATTGGGCGTGACGGTTCGCGACGAAGGAAAGCGCCAGTATTGGCGCATGCACGGGCGGAAGCCTTAAACCATGGCATCCAGGCGCCCGGGGGACGAAAATGGCATTGCGCAGAAGGCCCGTTTTCAGAAGGTCTGTTCCTTTGGCCGCTAACGCGGGTTATCAGCATAAAGATAACGGCGGCTGAATAAGCTTCTTACGAGCGGAAGGAGCGGAGGATGGGAGCATGCGCCCATGCGGGGCGCTGTCTGCGGCTTCCGCTGCTGCATCAGGGCGAAAGGAGCCATGCGTATGCTGTTGAACATGAGTATGCTGATTGTCTTCATTTATACGGTGTTATGCATCATGTACGTCCAGATGAACCGCCATTTGCTCGGAAATATGACCGGCACCGTCGTCGCGATGACGACCGGATTGATGTCGAATTTGACGATCGGCGTCATTCTCGGCATGGTGTTTGCCCAAAATCTGGTGCTGTCGACCGGAATTTCGATCGTCTTTTGCTTTGCGATCGGGTTCATGATCGGCAGGCCGCTCGGACTGCTTGCCATCGTGGAAGGAATCGGCGGGGGCATCATGGGCGGCGTTCACGGGGCGATGCTGGGGGAAATGATCCCCGTGCGCCAGTGGGACGCCATGCTGTTCATTACGGATGCGATGTACATCGCCGTCACGGCTCTGGTCATTTACCTGATTCAGGACCGCAAGCACCGCGAGGAACAACCCGCGGCGGCCGCCGTCAAGCCGGTCCGCACGTCTGCCCAAAGTCCCGCTCCCGGAGCGCCTGTGCGCTACTCGTTCTGGATGATCTACATCGTCCTCCCGGTCGTCGTGTTATGCGTCGCCGCCTGGCTCGGGCACAGCCCCTCCGGATGGGAGACGCCGTCCCCCGGTCACGACATGCATGCGATGTAGCCCTTTTGCAAACCCGGCCATAAAAGGCTAAAATAAGAGAACGGTTCGGGCTGTGACGAAACTCATTGACAGCTCCCGAACGGAAGCTTCTCGGATGAAGCCGCAAAAGACGCTGGGTAAAGGGGATTACAGAACATGGAACGAATTCAAACGCAGCAGCAATACGAAGAATTGATCAACCGCGACAAACTGACCGTCATCAAATACGATGCCAGCTGGTGTCCGGATTGCAAGACGCTTGACAAATTCCTGCCTGACATCATGGCGAAACACGCGGACAAAGAGTTTTACGCCATGGACGTGGAGCAGTTCGAGGAGATTACGAGCCAAAACGAAGTGCGCGGCATTCCGAGCCTTCTCGTATATAAAAACGGCGAAAAGCTGGCCCATTTGCACAGCAAATTCGCCAAAACGCCGGCCGAGATTTCCGAATATCTGGAGACGCTCGAATCCAAAAAATAACGTTCCGCCCTATGGCGGACGGGCATGACCGAAAAAGCACCGGTCTTCTACCTGCAAGCAAGCGGGGGAAGGCGGTGCTTTTTTTTGCTGTTCCCCATCATCTTTCCACCTTGTTCCACCCTGTTCCATCCGCCATAGGTAAAACTCCTCCCGCCAAAGACGGCGAAGCCGTTTACGCTTGCGTTCTGAAATTCACGAATCATGAAACCGGCTTTCCGCCAATAAGATAGGAACGTAAGCAGGGCGAAAAGATCACATGATGGGATGTGCAGCTATGGCAACAACGGAGCAGGTACTGCAAATGATGGACTGTCACAGCGCAAGCAACTATCTTCCGCTGCCGATCGTGATAACCAAGGCGGAAGGAGTATGGGTAGAGGACGCGGCCGGCCGCCGTTATCTGGATCTGCTGAGCGCGTATTCCGCGCTGAACCATGGACACCGCCACCCTAAAATCATACAGGCGCTTAAGGAGCAGGCGGATAAAGTCACGCTGACTTCAAGGGCGTTTCATAGCGACGCGCTGGCGGCATTCGTGCGGAGGCTGGCGGAAGTCACCCGAAAAGAAAAAATCCTCGCGATGAACACCGGCGCGGAAGCGGTGGAAACCGCCCTCAAGCTGGCGAGGCGCTGGGCGTACAGGGTAAAGGGCGTTCCGGAGAACCGCGCGGAAATCATCGTCTGCGACGGCAATTTTCACGGCCGGACGATCACCGTCACCTCCTTTTCGACGGAAGCGGCGTACAAACGCGATTTCGGCCCCTTCACGCCGGGGTTCAAAAGCATCCCTTACGGCGATTTGGAAGCGCTCCGGGCCGCGATTACGCCGGATACGGCCGCGTTTTTGGTCGAGCCGATACAGGGCGAGGCGGGAATCATCCTTCCTCCGGAAGGCTTTTTGTCCGAGGCGTATGAACTTTGCCGTAAACGGAACGTCCTTTTTATCGCCGACGAGATCCAGACGGGATTCGGCCGGACGGGCAAAACCTTTGCCTGCGATTGGGAGGACGTGGTTCCCGACGTCTATATTCTGGGCAAAGCGCTTGGAGGGGGCGTCCTGCCGGTTTCCGCGGTCGCGGCCGACGGGGAGATCATGAACGTGTTCGAGCCCGGCTCGCACGGTTCGACCTTCGGGGGAAATCCGCTTGCGTGCGCGGTCGCGCTTGCGGCGCTGGACGTGTTGGAGGAGGAAAAGCTGGCGGAGCGCTCGGAGGCGCTTGGGCGCATGTTTATGAAAAAGCTTACATCGATCTTGCATCCCGATATCGTTTCGGTCCGCGGGCGAGGCCTGCTGATCGGCATGCAGCTGTCGGTGCCTGCCAGACCGTATTGCGAAGCTTTGGCCCGGATCGGCGTGCTGTGCAAGGAGACGCATGAAACGACCATCCGGCTGGCGCCGCCTCTGGTCATTGCCGAGGAAGAACTCGACTTCGCGTTGAGCCGGATCGGGGAGGTATTTGCCAATCAAGGGAGGGCTTGAACCCATATGCCTGAGCAATCCATTTCCATCATCCGGGTGCCGTTCGGGCTCGGCGCAGGCCGGCCCGGCAGCGAACACGGCCCGGACAGCATCATGAAATTTGGACTCGCCAAAAAATTGGCGGGTCTCGGTTACGATGTCGAGGCGGATCGGTCCATCCGCCTGCCGGAGGGCGTCCGCTCGCCTGCCGGGACCAAAATGAAACATGTTCAGGAGGTTTTGGCCGTATGCGCCCGGCTTGGCGAAGCGGTCTCCGAAGCGGTGGCAGACGGCCGCATTCCGCTTGTTCTGGGCGGCGACCACAGCATTGCCATCGGCTCCTTGGCGGGATTAACCCGGCATTACGGCAACATGGGCGTCATTTGGGTCGATGCGCATTCCGATCTGAATACCGAATCGACGAGCCCGTCGGGGAACATGCACGGCATCTCGCTAGCGGCAGGACTGGGGCTTACGCATTTGAAGCTGAAACAAATCGCCGAAGGCGCCGCCTCCTTAAAAGCGGAGCATTGCGTCATCATCGGCGCGCGCGATTTGGACCGGGACGAGAAGGCGCTTATCCGTTCCTGCGGCCTGACCTGTTTCACGATGCATGAAATCGACCGGCTCGGCATCGAGCAGGTGGTTCGGGAAGCGCTCCGGATTGCGGGCCAGGGGACCGACGGCGTGCATCTCAGCTTCGACATCGACAGCGTCGACCCGATCGAAGCGCCGGGAACGGGGACGCCCGTCCGCGGCGGACTCAGCTACCGCGAGGCTCATTTGCTGCTCGAGCTGCTCAGCGAGTCGGGGGCGGTCACTTCGGCCGACTTCGTGGAGGTGAATCCGCTGCTGGATCGCAACAACCAGACCTCGAAGCTGGCCGTGGAACTGATCGGCTCCTTATTCGGCAGCCGGATCCTGTAAAACCCAAAAACACCATTGGCCGGGGCAGCTTGCCCTCATCGATCCAATGGTGTTTCTTTTTTTGCATGTGTTTGCGTGCACCCGGCTGCCCGTTGGAACGCCTTATCGGGTTCCCCTGGCAGCTTTCATGGCGTCTCCCCGCTGGTATTCGATCAGTTCGCCCAGCTGGCGGATCGCGTCAAGCAGTTCGTGGGTCTCTTCGTTCGTAAAGCGTTCCACCGTTTCAACGATCCGCTCGGCGCTTAAGTCCGTGAGCTGCTTCAGCACCTGCATTCCTTTTTCCGTTATCGTAATGTTGACGTAGCGCCGGTCAGTTTCAGAGCGGTTCCGTTCGATCAGCCCTTCATGCACCAGCTTGTCGCAAATCTGCGTGATTGCGCTGGTCGTCAGGCCCGTCACTTTCACGATATCCGTACCGCGCTGGCTGCCGTTATTGTGCAGATATTGCAGAATAAACGCTTCGGTGGTGCTCAACTTCATCTGCCGGACAATCCCCGTGTAATCGATGAGACGAGGTAACCTGTCCATAAGTTCACAATATCGGTCTGCCAATTCTTTAGATGAAGAATGCAAGCTCATCACCCTCCTGCATATAACGGAATAATGGTTTTATATGTTTTCGGACCGGCTTGTATGGTTGTCGTCATGGTAGCCTTTTCACGACCGGACGTCAATATATATCAGTAATACGGGAATCGGGCCGATTCGTTGCGCTTGCAGGGAAATATTGCTTTTTTGCCGATATTCGCGGAGCGGGACTTGACAAAGGCAGGGCAAAAGCGCTATGATTTTTTCTGCACTATTGAAAGGTAAGCTTATTTAAAATAAGCCCTTACTAATCAAACGATAGAATTATGCATAAAGCTTCATATGGCATGATTCGATATCGGCAACTCTCTCTAATATTCTCAGGGTTCTTTTTTTAGAACAGCCGCCCAAGCGGCTGTTTTTTTTTTGCATGCAGCCAAGGAAACCGATCGCGGAAATCCCGGTCTTTTGGCCGTTTCGGGCCGTAAATGAAACAATTCTCATTAATTTAATAGGAATTATCATTTTTTACCTTTTCAAACGCTGGGGAGTATGAGAAAATATAACCAAAAATTGACGCTAATGGCGATTGATTGATGCGAGAAAAGGGAGGATTTTACCATGTCCAACGAACGTCCATTATCTTTTGAAACCTTAGCCGTGCATGCAGGGCAAGAGATCGATCCAACGACGCTTTCCCGAGCCGTGCCCCTGTACCAAACGACGTCCTACGGATTCCGCGACAGCGAGCATGCGGCGAATCTGTTCGCGCTCAAGGAATTCGGAAACATTTACACGCGTCTGATGAACCCGACGACCGACGTGTTCGAGCAGCGGGTGGCTGCGCTGGAAGGCGGAGTGGGGGCCCTTGCGACCTCTTCGGGACAGGCGGCCATTACCTTTTCCGTATTGAACATCGCAGGAGCGGGAGACGAAATCGTGTCTTCCTCCACGCTGTACGGGGGGACGTACAACCTGTTTTCGACCACGCTGGCGAAGCTCGGCATCAAGGTGCATTTCGTCGACGCAAGCAATCCGGAAAACTTCCGCGCCGCGATCACGGATAAGACCAAAGCGCTGTACGCGGAGTCGATCGGCAATCCGAAAGGGGATGTGCTGGACATCGAAGCCGTGGCCCAAATCGCCCATGACAACGGCATTCCGCTCATTATCGACAATACCTTCCCAAGCCCGTATTTGCTTCGTCCGATCGAACACGGCGCGGATGTGGTCGTCCACTCGGCGACGAAATTCATCGGCGGCCACGGCACGTCCATCGGCGGCGTCATCGTCGACGGCGGCAAATTCGACTGGGCGCAAAGCGGCAAATTCCCGGGCCTGACCGAACCGGATCCAAGCTACCACGGCGTCGTTTATACGCAAGCCGTCGGACCGCTGGCATACATCATCAAAGCGCGCGTGCAGCTGCTTCGCGACATGGGCGCGACGATTTCGCCGTTCAACTCCTGGATGCTGCTGCAAGGGCTTGAAACGCTGCATTTGCGCATGGAGCGCCACAGCCAAAATGCCCTGAAGGTGGCGCAGTTCCTGGAAAACCACGACGCGGTGGAGTGGGTAAGCTACGCGGGTCTTCCAAGCCATCCTTCGTACGAACTCGCGAAAAAATACCTGCCGAAAGGCCAAGGCGCGATTTTGACGTTTGGCATCAAAGGCGGCAAAGAGGCCGGACGCAAAGTGATCGAAAACGTCAAACTGTTCTCCCACCTCGCCAACGTGGGCGATTCCAAGTCGCTGATCATCCATCCGGCAAGCACGACGCATCAGCAGCTGTCCGAAGAGGAGCAGATTGCGGCCGGCGTCAATCCGGAAATGCTGCGCCTGTCCATCGGCACCGAAGCGATCGACGATATTTTATACGATCTGGAGCAGGCGATCGCCGCCAGTCAGCAATCATAATATAGAGGTTCAAAAGGAGACAACCGCTCGATGTTTCGAGCGGTTTTTTATTGGGCCCGGGAAGGGTCGGGCGGCCTCGGAACTTGTCATCCGTTGCGGTTATATTTCGCGCCCCCCGCTAATATGGTGTAAGGTAGGGCTCACTGCAAACGGGCTCATTTATCCGGGAAAAGAGGGTGGACTGCCAAACATGAGGAATGGTCGGTGTCAGAATAACTGCTGCCAAAGCGGCTCCTGCTCGATGTCTTCTTTTATGGAAGCGATTTATCCTGTTGACAGGCAAAATGACGGCATGTCCCTGCAGGATGAAGGGCAGGCGCGGGCATGCTCCTTGCCGGAGATTGCGTCGCTTGTAGAATTGGTCCGAATCGAGTCCATGACGAAAGAGGAGGCGATCCGCGCCGCCGACCCGTATTCGATCGGGAGCCTTTTGCGCGAGGCCGAGCCCTTTTCAGGAGATCAGGGCGATCTGGGGGCGCCGGAGCTTTTGCTCGGATGGTGCGACGATGCGCGCGGCATGGGCATTTTTGCCGAAGATTGGACGTATCCGCCGGAACAGGCCGAAGCGTTGTCCGGGACCGCCGGTTTGACGCTGCTGCGGGAGGATGATTGGCTTGCGCGCGGCCATTTGAAGGAGATTTACGAAGAGTGGATCATGCAATATGCCGGTCTCAGCGGGCGGCCGCACCCGAGCATCGCCTGCAGGGAACGTCTGCTGTACCGGTGGAAAGGGCATATGGAAACGGTGCTGCATCACTTGGACGAGAGGGTTTTACGCGTCGCGTTGATTTCCGGGCTCGATATTATGAAGGGACATCCGAGAGAAAAGGAAGCCCTCTCCGATTTAAGGGACATCCAGCTGGAAGCGTTATTCAGAGCCGCGCTGGCTTGCCACCGGCAGGGAATGGAGCATCGGATCGAAATTCTCGTTCCCCATACGTCCGACCCGGAGGCATGGAACCAAACCCATGAATTGATCGAGCGGGTGGCCGAGGAGACGTTGTGCCATCAACGCCGTGCCGTCTCATTCAGCATCGGTGCCTTAATGAATGCGGATATCGCCTGCAGCGCGGCGGCCGACCTTGCTAGAAGCGCGAACCTGCTTGTATTGGATTGCGGCGGGATCAGCGATCCGGAAACGCCATGGCCTGATGATGTCGTCGAACACATCGCCGCGCTTTCGGGTACGATTCGAAAAATAAGGCCGCGCCTCCTGCTGCGCGCGACAGGGCTGCGAAACACGGCCGATTTGCCGGCGGTTTACCGCGCCGGGTTCGCGGAGATTGGCGTTCCGGCGGAGCAGCTTCCCGCTTTCCGTCTGGCTGCGGCGCAGTGGGAAATACAGCAGAGGGCGGGAAGATCCTCAAGCTCCCAGAGTACCATTCGGGTTAAGGGATGATGAATTCGATACTGCATAAGGTGATTGCCTAAAACGGCATTCCCGTATGCAGTTTTTTTGTCTTTTCGTGAACAATGGGCCAGAATATGGGTTTACTTTTTTGCCGGTCCGGCATATAATGCAAGTATAAAGTTGTATGTAGGAAAAATAATTGTATTAGTGCAAAAATGATTATCATTCTCAATGGGACGGTCCCCGTCCTTCATGAAAACATGCTGCTCCGGCTGGTCTGGAGCAGCATGTGCTGTTTTAAGGGCAGTAATAATGTTTTTCATTCTCAAACAGGAAGGTGATTACGATGGAAAATGTACAAAAAATCGCGGCCAAAGCCATAAAAGAGCTTCCTTCATCCGGCAGCGCCAATGCGCCGAATCCGCACCGCAGAAGACGCATCGATCTTCGGAGCATGCTGCTGAACAAGGAAATGCAGGCGGCCATACTCAGCGGCTTGCTTATGATTGGCGGATGGGCGTTCGGCCATGTTTCGGCCGGAATTTCGGTGCTCTTATATATCATGTCCTACGCGGCCGGGGGATGGCTGAAAGCGAAGGAAGGCATCGAAACGCTGATCAAGGAGCGGGAGCTTGACGTGAACCTGCTGATGGTCGCGGCGGCGATGGGTGCCGCAAGCATCGGCTACTGGAACGAAGGCGCGATGCTGATCTTTATATTCGCCTTAAGCGGCGCGCTGGAAAGTTACACGATGGAACGGAGCCGGAAGGATATCTCTTCCTTGATGGCGCTCAAACCCGAGATGGCGCTTCGGATCGAAGACGGCAGGATGGCCCTGGTTTCGATCGATGAGCTGAAGGTGAACGACCTGATCTTGGTGAAGCCCGGCGAACTTATTCCTGCGGATGGCATCATTCAGAAAGGGAGCTCGGCCGTCAACCAGGCCTCCATTACCGGCGAATCGGTGCCCGTCGACAAAGCCGAAGGCGATGAGGTATTTGCCGGAACGCTGAACGGCGAGGGCGTGCTGTATATTGAAGTGACGCAAACCTCGGATGCGACCGTCTTCGCAAAAATCATCCGTCTGGTGGAAGAAGCGGAAAACGAGGTTCCGCAATCGGAACGGTTCATGCAGCGTTTTGAAGGCATTTACGCACGGATCGTCGTGGCGGCCACGCTTGTCATCATTTTTGGGGCGCCGTTCGTCCTTGGCTGGAGTTTCGGGATGTCTTTCTATAAAGCCATGGTTTTCCTGGTCGTCGCCTCGCCTTGCGCGCTTGTCGCTTCGATTATGCCGGCCCTGCTGTCGGCGATCTCCAACCGGGCCCGCCGCGGCATCCTGTTCAAAGGCGGAGCGCACATGGAAAACATGGCGCTGACCTCCGTCGTTGCCTTCGATAAAACCGGCACGCTGACGGCCGGGGAACCCCAGGTCACGGACTTGATTGCGGCGGAAGGGTATGACCGCCTGGACCTGCTGGCCGCCATCGCATCGGTGGAACAGCTGTCCGAGCATCCGCTCGCCAAAGCGATCGTTCGCCAAGCCGAAATCGAGGGCGTCGAGACGCTCCCGGCCGAGTCGGTCACTTCGGTGACGGGCTGGGGGATGGAAGGCATCGTGGCGGGCAAAACCTGGCGGATCGGCAAAACCGACGTGCTGGATCATTTGGACGACCGCGCGGAAGCGGAGCGTTGGAAACGGCAGCGGAGCATCCTGGGCGGCGAAGGCAAAACCGTGTCGGTCGTTATGGACGGAGAGCGGGTAGCCGGACTTGTCGCTCTGCAGGATGTGGTGCGTCCTCAGGCCATCGCCGCGGTCCGCAAGCTTCAGGCGATCGGCGTGAAGGTCGCGATGCTGACCGGCGACCGCGGCGAAACGGCGCAGGTGATCGGCCGGCAAATCGGCGTCGACCTGATTTATTCCGACCTGCTTCCGGAAGAAAAGGTGAAATACGTGAAACAGCTGCGCGAGGAACACGGCCATGTCGTGATGGTCGGCGACGGCGTCAACGATGCGCCGGCGCTGGCCACGGCGACCGTCGGCATGGGGATGGGCATGAGCGGCAGCGGCACGGCGCTGGAGGTGGCCGACGTCGTCCTCATGAACGACAACATCGAGGAAATTGCCGGGACGATCAAGCTTGCCCGCCGCGCGCGCCGGATCGTCAAGCAAAATATGGTATTTGCCATCTCCGTCATCGTGCTGCTGATGGCCGGGAATTTCGTGACGGGCATTGCGCTTCCGCTCGGCGTGGTCGGGCATGAAGGGAGCACGATCCTGGTCATTTTGAACGCGCTGCGTTTGTTGAGATAAATGTCGGAAATTCCCGCATAATGAGCTCCCGGGCCGTCTGGCCGGGAGTTTTCCCTTTAAATAAAGGTTAACAATCGGTTTGAACCCATGTATACTAGTTCTATTGACATTCGTGTCCATTTATATGATAATAATTATCAAATAATAATCATTTTAATTAGTACACTACAAGTGATCCTGGTAACGTCCCGCTTTGAAGCGGACTACTTTCCGGGCACTGCAAGCTTGGAGGGAATCTTTATGTATAAATCCGTAATTATCGGTACAGGACCTGCAGGTTTGACCGCAGCCATCTATTTGGCGCGCGCCAACCTGAACCCGCTCATTATCGAAGGACCGCAGCCTGGCGGCCAGCTCACGACGACGACCGAAGTCGAGAACTTCCCGGGTTTTCCCGACGGCATCATGGGACCGGAACTCATGGATAACATGCGCAAGCAAGCCGAACGTTTCGGCGCGGAATTCCGCACGGGATGGGTCAACGGCGTGGAACTGGGCGGACGCCCGTTCAAACTTGACGTGGAAGGCATCGGCCAAATCGAAACCGAAACGCTGATCATTTCGACCGGCGCGACGGCCAAATATTTGGGCATTCCGGGCGAGCAGGAAAACGTCGGACGCGGCGTCAGCACTTGCGCGACCTGCGACGGCTTCTTCTTCCGCGGCAAAGAAATCGTGGTTGTCGGCGGCGGCGATTCGGCGCTGGAGGAAGCAGGTTTCCTGACGCGTTTCGCATCGAAAGTGACGCTGGTTCACCGTCGCAACGAGCTGCGCGGTTCGAAAATCATGCAGGACCGCGTGCGCAGCAACGAGAAAGTGGAATGGGCGCTCAACCGCACGCCGATCGAGGTTGTCGCCGACGAGCGCGGCGTGCAAGGCTTGAAAGTGCGCAATAACGACACCGGCGAAGAGGAATTGATCGAAGCAAGCGGCGTATTCGTCGCGATCGGCCACCATCCGAACACGGGCTTCCTTGGCGGACAAATCACGACCGATGCCAACGGATATATCGTGGTGCAGCCGGGCACTTCCGAAACGAACATTCCGGGCGTATTCGCCTGCGGCGACGTTCAGGATACCCGCTACAGACAAGCGATCACGGCCGCCGGCAGCGGATGTATGGCAGCGATGGATTGCGAAAAATACATCGAAAGCCTGGAGCATCATACCGCCGTTCTTTAATGGCTTGAAATATTCAGTACGTGATGGATTTTTATATTCAGATTTGACGACGAGGTGACATTTCCATGGAAAAAGCAATCGTATATACCAGCACTAACTGCCCACACTGCCGTCAGGTGAAAAGCTATTTAGCGGAAAAAGGCGTGGAATACGAAGAACGCAACATCGAGCAAAGCGATGAATTCGCCCAGCAGGTATGGGATATGGGCATGCGTGCCGTTCCGGTTACCGTCATCGGCGAACACCGCATTCTCGGCATGAACAAACTGCAGTTCGAAAAGGCTTTGAACGGGCAGGCGTAACGTTCGGCAAATTCAGACCTTTCATCCGTAGAGCAGTCTATGGATGAAAGGTCTTTTTAGATGAACGGCACAAAGGATTCCGCAATAAAAAAAGGGAGTCGCGTTTGGTTCGAAAACCAGCGTAATTCCCTTTTTTTAAAGCCATATTTCGTTCGATCGGAAAAACGTTCGCGGCCAAACGTTCAAAAAGCGAGCGCATTCAAAATAAAAATTTCATGACGATCTGAAAAACAAGGTAAACCGCCACGCCGGCCGCGATCAGCAGCAGCCCGGCTTTTTTCTTGCCCTGGAAAAACCGGAGGATCGCCAAGCTGAAAAGAGGCGCAATGATGATCAGAAACAGCAACACGGTCACGAACACTTCGGCCGATATATTGGAAGTATCCACGTAAGTCACGGACATTCGCTCCATTCATCGATATGGATCAAGCTGAACAACAGACAACCCGGATTTTTGCAAAATCCTCAACATTTCTATTATACCGGAATTTGCCGGAGATTTCCGCTACAAACGGCCGAAAAATGTTGCGATTTTCCGACCGTTGACGTCTTTTGGATTTTCTCGCCTACAGAAGGGAAACCGCCTCAAGCCTGCGAATTATGTTTAATAGAGAAGAGGATAGGGGGCAAGCACGACATGAAATTGATGGACGAGCTTTTATCTTCCCGGCTGGTGGCCATCGTCAGGGGAATTACGCGGGACGAGGCAAGGGTGGCGGGGGCCGGCCTCGCCGCCGGCGGGGTAAAGCTGATGGAAGTGACTATGAATACGGAAGGGGCGCTGGATATCATCCACGATTGGCGCTCGTTATATAACGGCCAAGCTCGCGTTGGGGCCGGGACGGTGCTGAACGTGAAGATGGCCAAGGAAGCGGTATCGGCCGGAGCCGAATTTTTGATCTCTCCCAACGTGGATTTGCACGTCATCCGGTATGCGCTCGAGCAGGGGATCGACATTTGGCCGGGAGCGATGACCCCGACCGAAATCGTTACCGCCTTTTACGCGGGGGCCGAGGCCGTAAAGCTATTTCCGATGGCCAGCCTGGGTCTCGGATATTTGCGCGAAATCCGCGCTCCGCTCAACCATATTCCGCTGATCGTGACCGGCGGGGTGTCGCTCCAAAATATCGCGGAATATTATGAGGCAGGCGCCAGCGCGGTCGGCATCGGAAGCTCGCTGCTGTCGAAAGACGCCTTGGCGGCGGGAGACGCGACCCGGATCGCCGAAAGCGCAAGGGCCTTCGTGCAGGCAGCATTTAAGCCGAATCCGTGAATGACGGATATAACCTGATGCGGGCAAAAGATCAGCCAAATACGCAGTCATATATGTTCCATCATAGGAATAGAGTCAATTCGGAGGGCTAAAAAGCGGCTCGTTGTTACCCGGACAAATATGCCTATTGTAGAGAAGGGAGGGGACTGTATGAGATGGAAGCGGGGATCGGCGGCCAAAATGCTGCTGACCGGCACGCTTATCGCAGCGGTAATACCCCTTTGTATCGATTGGGAGATGGTTTATGCATCCTCGACGACATCAGGCGCCAGCGTGGTCAAAACCGACCAGGAGCTGCAAAACACGCTGCTGCGCGCGATGAATCAACGGCTCGGGCAAATTCAATTTGTTTATCAAGGGAAAACGAATCAGCTCAAGGGGCAGCTGAAACAGGCGCTCGAAGAGGCGCTTGAAAGCGATCCGTACATGAACTATACCATCGAAAGTTACGGTTATTCTTACAGCGGCAGCTCGAAGTCGGCGAACGTGAGCGTTCAATTGAGCTACCGGGAGACGGCGGCCCAAACGGCATATGTCTCCCGGCAGGTCCGGAGCATTTTGGGCGATATGATCAAGCCGGGGATGAACGACCACGAGAAAATCAAGGCGATCCATGACTGGATCGTGCTTCATTTGAAATACGACGAAACGCTGCAGAAATATACGGCTTACGACGGACTGAGCTCCGGCAGCACGGTTTGCCAGGGATACTCCCTGCTAGCTTATAAGATGCTGAAGGATGCGGGCATCACGAACCGGATCGTGGAGGGAACGGCCACGCCGCGGAATACGGGGGTGAGCCAGCTTCATGCATGGAACCTCGTCTTGCTGGACGGGAAATGGTACCATCTCGACACGACTTGGGACGACCCGGCGCCGGACAGGAAGGGAGAGATCGGATTCGGATATTATCTTCGCACCGACGCGCAGATGAAAAAGGACCACGCCTGGACGAAAAGTTATCCGGCCGCGAATACGCCGTACCGGGATACGCTCAAGCAGCTGATCAGGCAGAACGACAGCCGCAAAGGCTTCTACAAGAAGCTGGAGCGGGACCTGGAATACCAGCTTTACGATCCGTCGCAGATCGTCAGCTCCAGTGCCCAGCTGAGGTCCAAAGCGCAGGCCGTGATCAAGCAGGGGGGACGCTCGCTGTTGTTCCGTTATCACGGAAGCAAGGAAGCTTTGGTGGATGATCTGCAGGATCTGTACCGGCTTGGCGTCAATTCCATCTCATACGTGGAAAGCGGACTGGATGAAACGGAGGACTTGCGGGTATACGTGACCTGGAAATAGCATACGTTAAAAAAAGATCCCTCCCGGACTGCACGCAGCAGAAGCGGAAGGGATCTTTCTCGTTTCATTATCGGTTCGGCCGTTCGTGCATCGTCAAGTCGCATTCCTTCAGCGGAATCAATTTGCTGCCTTTGACCCATTTGTATCCGAGCCAAATCACGATAAACAAAGGGACGCTGACGTAGGATACCAACAAACCGTACCAGTCGATTTTCGAACCGGTGAAGGCGCCCGTATTTTGGCCGGCGATGGCGACGATGCACAGGATAAAGGCAAATATCGGGCCGAACGGGAACCATTTGGCGCGGTAAGGCAGCTCGTCGAGCGAATGCCCCTGCGCGATGAAGGCGCGGCGGAACCGGTAATGGCATACGGCGATGCCGAGCCAGTTAATGAAGCCGCACATGCCCGAGGCGTTCAGCAGCCAGTTGTACACGACGCCGTCCCCGAACAGGGAGGCCAGGAAAGCCAGCATGCCGATCAGTCCGGTCATGATCAGCGCGTTGATCGGAACGCCGCGGCTGCTCAGCTTGCCGAATATTTTCGGCGCGAGCCCGTCTTTGGCCATCGCGTACAGCACGCGGGTCGAAGAGTACATGCCGGAGTTGCCTGCGGAAAGCACGGAGCTCAGGATGACAGCGTTCATGACGGAGGCGGCGAAGGCGAGCCCGGCTTTTTCGAATACCAGCGTGAACGGACTGACGCCGATGTTGTTCAAGTCGGTTTTCAGCAGGTTCGGGTTCGTGTAAGGGATCAAAAATCCGATGACCACGATCGCCAAAATATAAAACAGCAGGATGCGCCAAAAGACTTGTCGGATGGCCCGCGGCACGTTGCGCCGCGGGTCTTCGCTTTCTCCCGCCGCGACCCCGATCAGTTCGGTGCCCTGGAACGAGAAGCCTGCGGCCATGAACACGCCGATAAAGGCGAAAAATCCGCCATGGAACGGGCTGCCGCCCAGATTGAAATTGCTGAAGCCGACGGGTTTGCCGCCGAAAATGCCGAAGATCATCATGACGCCGAGCACCAGGAACAGGATGACCGTGGCAACCTTGATAATCGCAAACCAATATTCCGATTCGCCGTAACCTTTCGCGGATAACGCGTTGAGGGCGAACATAAGCGCCAGGAACAAAAAGCTCCAAAGCAGCGACGGGGAATTCGGGAACCAGTATTTAATAATGACGGTGGCTGCGGAAAGCTCGGCCGCAATCGTGACCGCCCAGTTGTACCAAAAGTTCCAGCCGACCGCAAAACCGAAAGCGGGACTTACGAAACGGCTGCCGTACGTGCTGAACGAGCCGGAGTCGGGCATGTAGGTCGCCAGTTCTCCAAGGCTTGTCATCAAAAAATAAACCATAAGTCCGATCGCGGCATAAGCCAGGATGGCTCCGCCGGGACCGGCCGAAGATATCGCGCTCCCGCTGGCAAGAAAAAGTCCGGTGCCGATCGAACCCCCGAGGGCGATCATCGTCATGTGGCGGGCTTTCAAGCTTTGCCTTAGGGAATTCGCAGGTTGTTTGCTGCTCATGAGTGTAAAACTTCCCTTCTGTATGATTTCGTTATGATCATGGAAGGGGATAAACCAGCCCAAAAAGCCCGCAGGGCATGGAATGACCTGCGGGCTGTATGCTTGTCCTCTGGCTTCCGCATCCGTGCATCCATGAAAGATAGCTCAACACGGCCAAACGGCATTCTTAAGCGATGCCGGTTCAGCCGCGACAGTTCTGTCCCTTTCGGGTACAGCCCCAGCATGGCCGTCGATCGGAACGGACCGCCACACTTCGGCGAAAGCGCCCTTCACGGCAGATCGTCGGCGGTTCCTTGCGCCTCCCTGCAGCTACTCATCGCTTTCGCAACCTCTACCTCACCTTTGCAGGATGAGGTTATCTTTACGTTTTCAATTGCTTTTCTATAGTAAAGCAATGCGAAACGTATGACAATAGATATATATGGTAATGCAGCAATAAATCGGCGGGCCGGTCAGGAACGGTTGCGTTTGGCCATTTGCTGCCACACGGTGCCGGCGGCCTGTTCGCCGGATTCGATCCGCTCCAGCGCCATCCGCGCCTGCAGGCTGACCTCGAACTCGGGATCGTCGACCGCTTCCTTCAGCGCGTCTCTGGCGTCCTCCGTTCCGACCTCGTACAGGAAACGGGCGGCCCGCCAGCGGACGATTTTGCTCGTGTCCTTAAGCAGAGCCTGCATGGCGGGCGTTGCCGCCGGATCGCCGATATCGGAGAGCGTATCCCCGGCCGTGCGGCGCACGGTAGGCGAGCTGTCCTTCAGCGCTTCGTACAGCAGCTCCATCGCTTCGGGCGTGCGGATGTCGCCAAGATAAACGACGGCAAGGCGCCGCGTCTGCATTTTCTCGTCGTGGAGAGCCTGACGGAGCAACGGAAGATGCTTTTCCGCCGGCGTCATGCCGTCCAGCGCCGCATAACGGACGCGCCAGTCCGAGCTGTTCATCGCTTCCTTGAGCTCTTCGTCGGTCAATTCGCGCCGCTGCTCTTCGAATTCCTCGCTGCTGGCCCCATGGGCGATCGCTTGGGCGACGACCTGCTTCAGGCGCTCTTCGGGGAATGCCGCTTCCAGCTCCTGCTCAACCTCTTTGGCGATTGTCTTCAGCTCCCCGTAACGGACGCCGTAATCCTTCAGCTTGCGTTCCTTGATCATGGTCGTCGCGGCGACCTCCATCACCGCATCGGTGAATCGCTGGGAAAGCGCCAGACGTTCTTCCTCCATGCCGGATTTGACGCGAATCTGCATCGGAATGCCGCGGAAAAACTGGACCAGCACCTCGGCTTCGCCAAAATGCTCGCCGGCTCCCGCTTCGTCCTCCAGCGCGGCGTTTTGCACGCCTTCCCGCCCGAAGCGTTCCTGCACCTCCCCGAGAATGGCCGACCAGTCGGCATTGCCTTTGCGTTCGAGCGCCACGAAATCCAAGGTGTGGAACACGCTTTTTACGCCTTCGATGTGCAGCATTTCCCGGATCCAGGCCGGGGCCGATCTTTCGTTTTCGAGCGTATATGTTTTGCGGATTCCGGGCTCCAGGCTTTCATCCAGGTGAAGTTTCATGGAGTTCGGACTCGGCGTCGGTTCGATGAATTTTATTTTCATGGGATACAAACCTCCTTCAAGGTAACGGCCATATCAAATATTTCGCCTCATGAATAAGTGTACCTTACTTCGCGATAAACAAAAACCTTTTGCCGCAGGTTCGGCCCCAAAATTTTCAGGAGAGCGGCAGCTTCGGTCAACCGCCTTGGCTGGAAAAAGGCGCCATGTTCAGGGTAAAATGGAAGGGATGAGCCTGAAGGAGAAGGAGGGAGAACATTTGCCCAAAATTCGCTATAAAAATATGGACGATGTCCGGACGGACCATTCCGTGCAGGAGTTCAGGCAGTGGCGAAAGGAACGGAGAGGGAAGAAAAAGGATCTCGCCTTCCGGGTACCCAGCGTGCCTCCCGACATCGAATATCTTCAGGGAAACCGCCGCGAACCTACGATCACGTGGATCGGGCATTCGACGTTCCTCATTCAATACGAGGGCTTGAACCTGCTGACGGATCCGGTATGGGCCAACCGGATGGGACTGGACCGCAGGACCCTGGATCCGGGAATCGCCATCGGCGACATGCCTCCGGTGGACGTTATCCTGATCTCGCATTCCCATTATGACCATTTGCACCTGGCTTCCATACGGAAGCTGTATCGTGAGGGTACGACCTTGATCGTTCCGGCCGGGCTGCGCGCCAAAATGGTCCGCAAAGGCTTCCGGAACGCCATGGAGCTGGGCTGGTGGGAGCAGACGGCCGTCGGCGGCGCGAAGATCACATTCGTGCCCGCCCAGCACTGGACGCGGCGGACGCCTTTCGACACGAATACCTCGCATTGGGGCGGATACGTGCTCGAGCCTGCCGCGGAAGCACGGTCTGCGGCGGACTGCGATCCGGACCCGCCGAAGCGGACCCTGTACTTTGCCGGCGACAGCGGATATTTTCCCGGATTCCGAGAGATCGGAAGCCGCTTCAAGATCGATGCGGCGATGATCCCGATCGGGGCGTACGAACCCGAGTGGTTCATGGCGACGCAGCACGTCAATCCGGAGCAGGCGGTGCAGGCTTTTCTCGATGTCGGGGCGAAAACGATGATCCCGATGCATTACGGCACGTTCCGGCTTGCGGACGATACGGCGCAGGAGGCGCTGGAGCGGATGGAGGCCGAGCGGAAACGGCTAGGCATCGCCGAGGAACGCATCCGGGTGCCGAAATGCGGGGAGACGATGCGGGTCAAGTAAAGCCTAAGCGGCAAAAACTCCCCTTTGCGGGGGCATTTTATGCTATAATGTGCTGAAGCCTATTAGTGAAAGGGATGGTAATGCTTAATGATCAGTACAAGCGGCGTGACGCTCCGTTACGGAAAGCGCGCACTTTTTGAAGATGTGAATATAAAATTTACAGCGGGCAACTGCTACGGCTTGATCGGCGCAAACGGCGCCGGCAAATCGACCTTCCTCAAAATTTTGTCCGGCGAGATCGAGCCGAATTCCGGCGAAGTTCATATGACACCGGGCGAACGGTTGGCCGTGCTGAAGCAGAACCACTTTGAATATGACGAATATCCGGTTCTTGAAACGGTCATTATGGGCCATAGCCGCCTCTATGAGATCATGAAGGAAAAGGATGCCTTGTACGCCAAGCCCGACTTCTCCGAAGAAGACGGCCTGCGCGCGGGCGAGCTTGAAGGCGAATTCGCCGAACTGAACGGTTGGGATGCGGAAGCCGACGCGGCCGCGTTGCTGATCGGTCTCGGCATTACGCGCGAGCTGCACGACAAAAAAATGGAAGAGCTGAGCGGCAACGAGAAGGTGCGCGTGCTCTTGGCCCAGGCTTTGTTCGGCCGCCCGAACAACCTGCTGCTGGACGAACCTACGAACCACTTGGACCTCGAATCCATCCAGTGGCTTGAGAACTTCCTGATGGATTATGAAGGCACCGTCATCGTCGTATCCCACGACCGTCACTTCCTGAACAAGGTATGTACGCATATTGCGGATATCGATTTCGGCAAAATCCAGCTGTATGTCGGCAACTACGACTTCTGGTACGAATCCAGCCAGCTGGCGCTCCAAATGCAGCGCGAATCCAACAAGAAAAAGGAAGAAAAGATCAAGGAACTGCAGGCGTTCATCCAACGCTTCTCCGCCAACGCCTCCAAGTCGAAGCAGGCGACTTCCCGGAAGAAGCAGCTGGAGAAAATTACGCTGGACGACATTCGTCCGTCCAACCGCAAATATCCTTTCATCCACTTCAAACCGGAGCGCGAAGCCGGCAAGCAGCTGCTGACGGTCGACCGCCTGACCAAAACGGTGGAAGGCGAGAAGGTGCTGGACGATCTGAGCTTCGTCGTCAACAAAGGCGACAAGATCGCGTTCGTCGGTCCGAACGGGCTGCCGAAATCGATGCTGTTTGAGGTGTTGATGGGCCGCACGGAACCGGATTCCGGCGAATTCTCTTGGGGGGTTACGACTTCCCAGGCGTATTTCCCGAAAGACAACTCCGAATATTTCGACGGGGTCGATCTGAACCTGGTCGAATGGCTGCGCCAGTATTCCAAAGACCAGGACGAAACCTTCCTGCGCGGCTTCCTTGGCCGGATGCTGTTCTCCGGGGAAGAAGCCCTGAAGAAAGCGAGCGTGCTTTCCGGGGGCGAGAAGGTGCGCTGCATGCTTGCCAAAATGATGCTGAACGGCGCCAACGTCCTGCTGCTGGACGAACCGACCAACCACTTGGATCTCGAATCGATCACTGCGCTGAATAACGGGCTGATCGATTTCGACGGAACGATCCTGTTCACGTCGCATGACCATCAGTTCATTCAGACGATCGCCAACCGGATTATCGAGATTACGCCGACCGGCATCATCGATAAGGTCATGACCTATGACGAATATCTGGAAAGCGAAGAGATCAAGGCGCTCCGCGAAAAAATGTATCCGAACGGCCTGTAGGCCGGCGGCGATGCCGTATATCGAAAAAAGCTGCTAACCCGCCCGGGCGGTCCTCTGTTTTCAAACAGGGGCTGTCCGGCGGGGAGCAGCTTTTTTTTCGTTCATAGAAATTCTATACTTCGGGGTCCCCGCAAAGCCCTTCGAAAAAAAATAATTGCAACGGGTTCGCTTTGTGGGGGAGTTTTCCGCCATGGCTCAAGAGCCTCCGGTGCGGCGGCGTTGGTTGTTCGGCTTTTTATTGTTTTGGCTTTTCATCGCCTGCGGGGAATTTCCTTGAAATCCGCCGGGCTTAAACGATTGGTTCTGCTGTTTTTTCTGTTCCAGCTTGGCGCGGATGGCGTCAGCCAGGCTGACCTTCTTCTGCTCTTTGCTTTCGGACATGGGCAGGCCCTCCCTAAGGTTTATCGTACCTAATTCTATCCGTTTTTGCGGCTCCCCACAAGAGATGTAGAGCATAAAACCTCTTTGCCCGCTGCAACTATGTTTCTCTAGACCCACCCGGGTGGTATTTGATAGGATAGGAAAAGACTTTTTGGAACCCATGTAAAGGTGGCTTCGAAATTGGTGAATATCTATGACGATATACGGAAAGGGGAGCGGGGAGCCTGGATCAGCATCGCGGCTTACTTGCTCCTGTCCTCCTTCAAACTCGCGAGCGGTTATTGGTTTGCGTCCAGCGCGCTGCTTGCCGACGGTTTTAACAACGTGACGGATATCGTGGCCTCCCTGGCCGTGCTGATCGGACTGCGGATATCCCGGAAGCCGCCCGACTCCGACCATGCTTACGGGCATTTTCGGGCCGAAACGGTCGCGGCGCTGATCGCTTCCTTCATTATGGCGACGGTCGGGATCCAGGTGTTGGTCGATGCCGTACGATCCTTGTTTGCCGGCAAGGAGACGCAGCCCGATCTATGGGCCGCCGGAATTGCCGTGGTGTGCGCGGTATGCATGTACGGCGTGTATCTGTACAACCGGAGATTGGCGAGGCAGATTAACAACCAGGCGCTTATGGCTGCGGCCAAGGACAATTTGTCGGATGCCCTCGTCAGCATCGGAGCGGCGGTCGGCATCGTCGGGGCCCAATTCGGGCTGCCTTGGCTCGACATGGTTGCGGCGATCGCGGTCGGCTTGTTGATCTGCAAAACGGCTTGGGATATTTTCAGGGATTCAACCTACCGGTTGACCGACGGCTTCGACCAGGCGGAGCTGAAGGATCTTCGCAGCGCCATCAGCCGCACGCCGGGCGTGGAAGGCATCAAGGACGTCAAAGCCAGGGTACACGGCAACCATGTGCTGGTGGATGTGGTGATTGAAGTGGACCCTCATTTGAGCATCATCGAAGGGCATCGGATCAGCGACGAAATCGAGGACCGGCTGACGGATATGCATAATATCATGAACGTCCATGTCCATGTGGAGCCGAAGGATTTGGATGTTTTGGAACCGGGGCGGCATGGTGCCGTCAAAAAATAGAAGTTATGCGGGCGCCGGGTTGCCGGCGTTTTGTTATTCAACCGGAACAGAATTTTGGGTCTTTAGTCCTGTGAATATCTAAAACATGAATGGGAAATTTGTGAGAAAAGAAGCATGTAGTACATCCTTCCGCATGACTATAATGGGGACAAGAACGCCCATTTTCAGTCAGCATAAGGAGGATTGACATGTTCAACATCAAGAAATGCCTGATCGGCTGCCTGCTGGTTTCCGCGGTGATTCCCGGTGCGGCGCTGCTGCCGGGCTCCAAAGCCGATGCCGCTTCGATTTCGGCGCCAAAGAGCGCGGTCACGCCAACCGGCGTCATTCAGGCGAGCGTCCGGTTGCGGGACAAACCTTCCTCGTCGGGCCAGGTCATCGGATATTTGAAAAACGGGGATAAGGTCACCATTCTCGAAAGCAGCACCGCTTATTTCTATAAAGTAAAAACACCGTCAGGCAAAGTGGGCTATACCAGCTCTGACGAACGATACATAACGGTACCCGGCGAAGCCTCCCCGGGTTCGGTATCCGCGGCCCCTTCCGGCAGCGGATCCGGCGCTCCGCAGGCAACGCCGCCGATCGCCTCGGATGCCGGCGAGGCCATTGAACGGGTGATCCAAACGGGAATGAAATATTTGGGGACCCCTTACGAATTCGGCTCGGACCGCAACCAAACGAATACCTTCGACTGTTCGGCGTTTACCCGCCAAATTTTCAAGGAAGGCGCCGGCATCGTCCTGCCGATGGACTCCCGCCAGCAGGGAGCCTGGGTGAAACAAAACAGCCAAGCGGTATACGATATTGACGGTCTCAAGCGCGGGGACCTGGTCTTTTTTGTGAATGATATCGGGTCTGCGGCTTCGGCGGCCGCCGGCGCCGACAAAGACCATGAGCGGATTACGCACGTGGCGGTGTATCTGGGGGAGGGCAAGCTTCTCCACACCTATTCCCAAAAAGCGGGCGGCGTCGTCGTAACGGATTTCAGCAATTCATGGAAGCTGCGCTTCCTTTTCGGAGGCAGCATCATCAGATAACTTCTTTGGCATCATGCCGATCATCATGGCCATGCAAAAAGACCGGAGGCGAACCTCCGGTGAGGCGAACCTCCGGTCTTTTTGCGCTGCATGTTCCTATTATGTATTAGGAATTATACCGCTTCGGGAATATGCAGCCAGGCTGTGCCGAGCCAGGTATAAATTTCGACCCACTGGCCGTCGCCGTTGACGTCGGTGACATGCTTTCCGGTGCTGTACACGACCTGAGGAGACAGGAAGTTCAAAATGCGGCCGTTAGGATCTGCAAAAAAAGGAGTGATTTTGGAAATGACGATCGGTTCGTTGTTCTCCTTCGAAAGATCGCCCGGCTGGATCAGCGGCTCATCGAACAGCTTGGTAGGCTGCACGACCGTCGTCGACGTGCCGGTAACCGGGGACGCCGCCTGTTCCGCCGCGGAGTTGTCCGCATCGGCAAACGCCGCCGTGCCCATGGAGGCCATCAGGCCGAAAGCTGCCGCAAACGCAATCATTTTTTTCATCTTTGTTTTCCTCCTTCAATAATGTGGATTCGCATCCTATCGTAGAAATAACCCGCCTTTGGCAAATTGAACCAACAAAATTGGCGGTCATCTATCAAAAATACCAAAAGTTCAGGTATATTATTTTATAGCAATCTTGAAAAAAATCAATCAGGAAAGCGTGGAATGGTGCCAATGATTTCGAAGGAAAACGCGGTTATTTTATTCCAAGGGGATTCGATTACGGACGCAAACCGGGACAGAGGGCTTTATCAAAAGTACTTTATCGGGCAAAGCTACGTTTTTCTGATCGCCTCCAGACTGGCAAACGACCATGCGGATAAAAATCCGGTATTCGTCAACCGGGGCATCAGCGGCAACCGGGTCTCCGATCTGTATGCGCGCTGGAACGAAGATGCCTTCAGCCTGAATCCCGACGTAATCAGCATTTTGATCGGGGTTAACGATGCATGGCGGACGATGGCGGAGGAGCCGAGCGGCGTGACGGACCGTTTTGAAAGGGCATACAGGCATCTGCTGGAAGAAACGAAGGAAGTGCTGCCGGATACCCGTCTCATTTTGTGCGAGCCGTTTGTTCTCAAGGGAGTCGCAACGGAAGCCAAATGGGAGGAGTGGCAAAAGCTCGTCGGCAAATACCAAACGATCGTCCGTGAGCTCGCGGAGGAATTCGGAGCGGTTTTCGTGCCGCTGCAGGACGCATTCGACGAAGCGGCGAAAAGGGCCGAACCGGCATACTGGCTGTATGACGGCGTCCACCCGTCGGCGGCAGGCCATGATCTCATCGCCAGACGCTGGCTCGAAGTGGCCGGCCGGACAGGTTTGGCCTGATCGCAGGGACGGCGGCGTTTCGGACCCCGGATTCGAGATTGATAGGCGAATTCAGTATAATGGGAGAATAGAGAGGCGGGAATGATCGCCTTGAACCGGAAAGGAGTCGGAACATGAAAGTACTGCTTCGGATGATCGTTACGTTGCTTTTGCTTGCCGTCATCGCGTGCGGCCTCATCATCTGGTATATTTCTCCCGATCAGAAACTGGATTTAAGCTATCAAGACATAGACGTCAAAGCCAAGGCCGTGGAAATGCTGAAAACGCGCAAGCCCGAAATAACGCTTAACGGCAGCGAGCTGAACGAGCTGGCCAAAAAAGAGCTGGTGAAACATTTGGGGGATATCCCGCAGCAGATCACCGTTACCGGTGCGGAGTTTCATTTCAGCGGCCGGGAAGTGACGGCGGACATCAACGGCAAATACGACAATCTGATCCCGTTTGGCGCCGAGCTGAAATTCCATATGGAAGCCAGCGGCAGCAACCTGGATCTGCAGCATGAATCCACGAGCGTCAAATCCGTGCGGATTCCCGCTTCATGGCTTCATCTGGGAACGATCACGGTCCATTTGAAGGACCATTTGCCGGACATGCTGACGGTGGACCATATCGAATTCCTGCAGGACGGCGCCAAGCTGACGTTTAAGCTGGACTGGCTTTCTTTGCCGTCGCTCCTGCTCAAATAACATGATGCGTACATGGAAGAAACGCCTGGCGTCCGATAACGATGCTTGGCGTTCTTTTTGTGCACCAAAAGGCGTTGTTTCGGGCGTCCTCCGGCAGGGTAACTAACGCATATCAGCACATTCGGCCGCGTGGTGAGCCGCCTTAGCGCATGTTGTCTTCGTTGGCGGTTTATGCCGGAGCTAACGGGATAGCCGTGCAATCTACTAGGAAAGCGAGGTTTTGCTATGCTCATCGGAGTAAGCGTTGCCGTCATTGCCGCCGCGTTTGTGGCGCTGGTCGTTTATTTGATCAAAACCCTTCTCGCCGCCAAGGAATCGTTGGAGAAAACGACGCAAACGCTGCAGGAAATCCAAAAAACGGTGGACGAACTGGGGTACGAAGTGAAACAGGTCGTAAGGGAAGCCAACGATATTACGAGGGACGTGCGGCACAAAATGCAGCAGATCGACCCCGTCATGGAATCGGTCAAGCATTTGGGCGAGGCGCTCAGCGAAATTACGCTTGCCGC
The DNA here is from genome assembly GCF_038004655.1 of Paenibacillus sp. FSL M7-1455. Classification (NCBI taxonomy): domain Bacteria; kingdom Bacillati; phylum Bacillota; class Bacilli; order Caryophanales; family Paenibacillaceae; genus Paenibacillus; species Paenibacillus sp. FSL M7-1455. The sequence continues at coordinate 775,765 of NZ_JBBORO010000001.1, forward strand.
CAAACAGGCGTCAGCCGCCTTCATGCACAAATTCAAGCGGGGAACCGAAAAAGTCCTCATCAAACAGCCTTCTCCCCTGAGAGCCGCTCCGGCCGACTCGGAGGAACGCACGATCGAGGCCTATGCGTCGGCTTACGGAACCCGCGGGAAAAAGAAAAAGGATGCGGGCTGGATGAAATGGGGGGATCTCGCGGTTTCCGTCTGGCAGAAATTCCGCCATGAATGACCGGTGGAAGGACTGCGAACCGGACCAAACCCATTTTCGAAAAATAAATGGTTTCACCGCCGCCCTTCATGGTTAATAGGAACATGAGCGGACGAAAAAAACGCTTAAGGAGAGTGAGGAACATGAATTCATCAACCCATGCAAGATCGTATGCAAAAGTCGTGGAAAACGGCGTTCAAGCCGTGGAGGAAGTACGCCGCCTTCGAAACAGCGGTTACATGAGCGACAACATCTTCGTTTTGGCCCATGACGGCGACCGGACGGAACGGATTGCCGATGCGGCAAATGCGAACGAGATCGGCATTAAGGAAGAAGGCATGTTTGATGCTCTTGCCAATCTGTTCCGGCTCAGGGGCGACGAGCTCCGCGCCAAGATCACGTCGCTTGGTTTCACGGAGGCGGAGGCCCAGTTTTACGAGAAGGAGCTGGACCTCGGGAAGGTCTTGGTCATCGCCAAAACCGTATAACGTTTGACACAAGTTTCGGATAGGGTATCCAGAATATAGATAAGGAATGGGGTCTTTTGTCCCATTCCTTATCTGTGTTTTTGGAGCCTGGCCCGCTATATGGAAAATTTTGAATTTTCCGGGCGTTGGCCGAAAAGTTATCTTTTAGATTATGTTAGTATGGTAGCAGGAGATTTCATAACCCAAACCTATTCGGGCGTGTTAAGGAGAATGTTATGAGAATATTAATCGTTGACGATAATCCGACAAATATCATTATTATCCGGGAAATTTTGAAAAAAGAGAACTACCGCGAAACGGCATCGGCCTCCTCGGCCCACGGCATGTTCGAGATGCTGGGCATCGAGGGCCGCGGAGAAAGCGGCTCCGGCAGGCAGGCAGCGGGCCATCAGGCCAACATCGACCTCATCCTGCTGGACATGATGATGCCGGAAATCGACGGGATCGAAGCCTGCCGGATCATTCAGCGGCATGAGCATCTTAAGGATATTCCGATCATTATGGTCACAGCCGTGGGCGACTCGAAAAAATTGGCTGAAGCGCTGGATGCCGGAGCGGTGGACTATGTGACGAAGCCGATCAACAAGGTGGAGCTGATGGCCAGAATCCGGCTGGCCTTGCGGCTTAAAAAGGAAAACGATTGGCACAAGGAGCGGGATCAGCGGATCAAGGACGAATTGCGGTTGGCCGCGCTGGTGCAAAATGCCGTGCTGAGCCCCCCGATCGAGGACAGCGCCTTCGAGGTGCACGCGATCTACCAGCCTTCCGCCGAGCTTGCCGGGGATTTGTACGCGTGGTATCCGCTTGGCGGGGGACGGTACGGCGTCCTTCTGCTGGACATGATGGGCCACGGCATCTCCTCGTCGCTGTTTACGATGTTTATCGCGTCGGTGCTGAAGGATACCGTAACGACATATGTGGAGCCGGAAAAGGTCATCCAGGAGCTGAACCGCCGGTTCAACCAGCTCCATATCGAAAATCAGCTCGTGCAGTACTATTTTACGGCGATCTATCTCGTCGTGGACACGGTCGTGAAAAGGATCGATTACGTCAACGCGGGGCATCCGCCGGCGCTGTTTTTCCCGAATGAAGGGGGAGTCGTTCAGCTTGACAAGGCATGCTGTCCGGTAGGGCTGTTCGAGAAGATGGAGATTGAACCGCAAACGCTTCATTACGAAGGCGACGGGCATATCGCCTTGTATACCGACGGTCTGCTGGAGGTGGTGGACGGGGAACATGAAGAGAAGATGGATTTCCTGATCGACCGCCTGAGCCATTCGCATCGGTGGGACGAGTCCCGGATGTTCGAGGCTTTTTTTGAAGACCACGGCACGCAGGAGCGGGAAGACGACAAGTGCCTCGTGTGGATATCGTTAAAAGAGGGGGAAAACGCGGAATGAAGCTGAAAGCCAAGCTGATTATCGGTTTCGGCGTCATGATGGTCCTTATGGCCGTGATGACGACGATTGGCTACAACCGTTTAAACGATATGAACAAGCAGCTGGACGAGATCTATGAGCAGCGGTATTTGAAGGTCAGATATTCCAGCAGCGTGCGGAGCGAAGTGAACAATATTTCGCGGGTGCTCGTCAACGTGATGTTGAACCGGACCGCCTCGCTCGAAGAAACCAAAAACGAGATCAACGCCATGATAGACAGCGGCAACGAAAGTTTGCAAAAGCTTATCGCGAGCAGCGAGTCCCCGGAAGAGCAGCAAATGCTGACCCGGGTGAGAAGCGCTTGGGAAGGCTTCAAGCGATACGAGGAGAAGCAAATGTCTCTTGTTTCGCAAGGAATGTGGGAGGCAGCCAACGCGTACCGCAACACAAGCGGTCTTGCCTTGCAGGAAGAAGCGCTGAAAAGCGCCAACGAGCTTGCGGCGTTCCAGGACATGCAGGTGGATCGCGACATAACGGAAACGAAAACGAATTACGGCCGATCGATTCAAATCACGGCCGTTTTGATGACGGCCGGTTTGCTGATTGGATTTGCCGTCATTTTATGGGTAATTCCGAGCATTACCAGGGGACTGAACGTGGTCTCCATGATGATCGACAGCTTCGGCAAGGGACGGATCCGGACCATCCGCCGGATCAAAGTGACCTCCAAGGATGAAATCGGGGAGGTAGCCCGCGTGTTCAAAGAGATGGCGGAGGATCTCGAGGAAAAACAACAGCTGGAAAAGAGCTACCTGCAGGCCCAAAAAGATTTGAACTGGCTGAATTCCAACGTGAGCCGGATTACGGAGCTCTTGCGGGGCATCAATTCCAGGGAGCAGGTGTCCCAGGCCTTTATCAGCGAATTTACGCCCGTCCTGGGAGCGATGTACGGGGCCATCTATATCCATGATGAAGAAAAAGAGCCGGACTGGCTTGTTCTGAACGGCACGTATGCCCGCGAAGGCGAATTGGCCACGAAGGGGAAGGTCGGGGTAGGCGAGGGGCTGATCGGACAAAGCGCGCTGGACCGCAAGCCGATCGCGACCACGGTTCCGGACAACTATTTATCCGTGACGTCGGCCTTGGGCCAGGGCAAGCCGGCACATTTGATGATCCAGCCGATCCTGTTCGAGGACGAGCTGCTGGGAGCGATCGAAGTGGCTTCGTTCGAGCCGTTTTCGGAGCTGCAAAGCAAGCTTTTTTCCCAGCTCGCCGACCATTTGGGCATCGTGATCAACAATATCAACCGGAGATTGCGCGTCGAGGAGCTGCTGCGGGAATCGCAGGCGCTTACCGAGGAGCTGCAGTGCCAATCGGAGGAGCTGCAAACGCAGCAGGAAGAGCTGAGACGCACGAACGAGAACTTGGAAGAGCAAACCGAAGCCCTCAAAAAATCCGAGGATCTGCTGCAGCGGCAGCAGGAGGAACTGGAGCACTTCAATACGGAGCTCATCGCCAAGACGCGGGCGCTCGAAGAGCAGATGCAGCAGCTTGAGGAAAAAAACATCGAGGTCGAGGAAGCGAAGGCGAAGCTGGAACGGCAGGCGATGCAGCTGGCGGTAACGAGCAAGTACAAATCGGAGTTTTTGGCCAATATGTCGCATGAGCTGCGGACGCCGCTGAACAGCCTTCTGATCTTGTCCCAGCTCCTGGCCGAAAACAAGGAAGGCAACTTGAGCGACAAGCAGACGGAATACGCCCGCACGATTTATATGTCGGGGGCCGATCTCCTGAAGATGATCGACGAGATTTTGGATCTGTCCAAAGTGGATGCAGGCAAGATGGAGATCAATCGGGAAAAAGTGGCGGTTCAGGAATGGAAAGGTTTCGTGCATCAGAACTTCATGCCGGTCGCGACGCAAAAGCAGGTGGCGCTCCGGTTCGACGTGGACCCGGATTTGCCAGTATCGATCGTCACGGATGGTTACCGGGTCAAGCAAATCATCCGCAACCTGATGTCCAATGCGTTTAAATTCACGAACCGCGGTTCCGTCACCTTCAGCGTTCAGCGGGCGGAAGAGGCTGAACTGCCCACCTATCTGGACGGACGCCGCAGCTACCTCGCTTTGTCGGTCAAGGATACGGGCATCGGCATTCCTAAAGACAAAACGGAGCTTATCTTTGAAGCGTTCCAGCAAGTGGACGGCACGACAAGCCGCAAATACGGGGGAACGGGCCTCGGGCTTTCGATCAGCCGCGAACTGGCCAAGTTGCTCGGAGGCGGCATAGAGGTGCAGTCCACGGAAGGCAAGGGAAGCTGCTTTACTTTGTATCTGCCGATCGAAGCGGACGAAGCGGCGCTCCAGTCGGCCCGCAGCGAGGCTGCGGCTGCCGGTGAGCTGCTGGTCTCCGGGGAAACCGCGCCGGCCGGAGAGCCGGAACGCAAAGCCAAGGACCAAATTCCGGCTTTGGCGGCGATTGCCGACGACCGGGACCGGATCGAGGACAACGACAAGGTGCTGCTGATCATCGAGGACGATCCGAAATTTGCCGGCATCTTGCTGGAAATGGCCCGGGGCCGCGGCTTTAAGGGCCTTGTCGCGGCGCAGGGCGATATCGGCCTGCAGATGGCCCAGTCTTATTTGCCGGATGCCATCATCCTCGATATCCAGCTCCCGGTCATGGACGGCTGGTCCATTCTCGGCGAGCTGAAGAGCCATTCGGCTACGCGGCACATCCCGGTGCATATCGTTTCGGTCGTGGACGAAGTGAAGCAGGGATTGAAAATGGGGGCCATCGCCTATCTGAAGAAGCCGTCTTCCAAGGCGGCGCTCGAAAGGGCATTTTCGCATATCGAATCGTATACCGAAAATTCGGTCAAACATTTGCTGATCGTAGAGGACGACGAAACGCAGCGGAATTCGATCATCGAGCTGATCGACCACGACGATGTCGTCATTACGGCGGTGTCGACGGGCGAAGAGGCGCTGAGGGAGCTGCGGAACAAACGGTACGACAGCATGGTGCTGGATTTGATGTTAAGCGATATGACGGGCTTCGAGCTGCTGGATCAAATCCAGCAGGACGAAGAGCTGGAGGACCTGCCGATCATCATTTACACGGGCAAGGACCTGGACAGCAAGGAGGAAATGAGGCTCCGGAAATACGCCGAGTCCATCATTATCAAGGACGTGAAATCGCCCGAGCGGCTGCTGGACGAAACGACGTTGTTCCTGCACCGGGTCGAAGCGAATTTGCCGGAAGACAAACGCAAAATTTTGCAAAGGCTGCACAATAAGGAGGTTTTGTTCGAAGGCAAGCGGATTCTGCTCGTCGACGACGACATCCGGAACGTGTTTGCGCTGTCCAGCGTGCTGGAAAGCTATGATATGGACGTCACCTTTGCCGAAAACGGGCGGGATGCGATCGAAATATTAAACAGCGGCGAGCATTTCGATTTGGTGCTGATGGACATGATGATGCCGGAAATGGACGGCTACGAGGCGATGCGCCGAATCCGCCAGCAGCCGGAGTTCCAAAAGCTGCCGATCATCGCTTTGACGGCGAAAGCCATGAAGGAGGACCGCTCGAAATGCATCGAAGCCGGAGCCTCGGATTACGTCAAAAAACCGATCCAAACCGAACAGCTTCTTTCGCTCATGCGGGTATGGCTGTATTCGTAGGCCGGATATGCGGGTAATGGAAAGTGTTATACGGGAAATCAGGAGGAACTTGAATGGATATTTGCATTTCGGAAGATTTTGAAGAACGTTTGACGGCAGGCGGCAACAGGGAGCGCGAGGATATCGAACTTGAGCTTCTGCTTGAAGGGGTTCACCGGCTTTACGGTTATGACTTCCGCAACTACGCGCTGCCATCCCTGCGACGGCGAATATGGCATTTTATCCATTCGGAAGGCCTGAAAAGCATTTCCGCGCTTCAGGAACGGGTGCTTCATGAGCGTACGTGTTTTGAGCGGATGGTCCAGACGTTGTCGATCCCGGTGACGGAGATGTTCAGGGACCCGGAGGTGTTTAGGCTTTTCCGCGAGAAAATCGTGCCGCTGCTCCGCACCTATCCGTATATCCGTATCTGGCACGCGGGCTGCTCGACGGGCGAGGAAGTTTACTCCATGGCGATTTTGCTGCATGAGGAAGGGCTGTACGACAAATCGAGGATTTATGCGACGGACATGAACGACCGCTCGCTGGCGATTGCCAAGCAGGGGATATTCGGGATCGAAAAAATGAAACAGTACACGAAAAACTACATCGAGGCCGGGGGAACCCGCTCGTTTTCGGAATATTACACGGCGAAATACAACTCGGTCATTTTTAAGCCGTTTTTGCAAAAAAACATCATTTTCGCCGAACATAACCTGGCCACGGACCGTTCCTTCAACGAATTTAACGTCATTTTTTGCCGGAATGTCATGATTTATTTTAACGATACGCTCCGGGACCGGGTACATGGGCTGTTTTACGAAAGTCTGAGCCGCTCCGGCATTTTGGTCCTCGGCTCGAAGGAGTCGATCCAATTTACGGAATACAGCCAGTATTACGAACCGATGGACCGCGTGGAGAAAATATACCGGAAGATGAAATAGGTTAGTGGGGAGGATTCTATGGGGGTTCAAGAACCGATTCATATATTGCTCGTGGACGACCATCCCGAAAATTTGCTGGCCCTTGAGGCCGTGCTGGAGAGCGAACGGTACAACCTCGTCAAGGCGACGTCCGGAGAAGAGGCGCTGCGCTGCCTGCTGAAGGACGAGTTTGCCGTCATCGTGCTCGATGTGCAAATGCCGGGGCTGGACGGGATCGAAACGGCGAAGCTGATCAAAAAAAGGGATAAGACGAAAGACATTCCCATCATCTTTATCTCGGCGAACAGCAAGGAAGCGGAGCATTTATTCGCGGGGTATTCCGCCGGAGCCATCGATTATATGGTCAAACCTTTCATTCCGCAGATCCTGAAATCGAAAATCGAAGGTTTCGTCGAAATGTATTTGACGGGGAAAAAACATAAAACCCAGTCGATGCTGCTGCAGCAGAAAACCCAGGAGCTGGAGAAAATCAACCAGGAGCTGGTGAAGGCCAAAGAAGCCGCGGAAATCGCGGCCAAGGCGAAAACCGAATTTTTGGCGATGATGAGCCATGAAATCCGCACACCGATGAACGGGGTGATCGGCATGGTCGATCTGCTGATGGAAACCGAACTGAACGAAGAGCAGCAGGAATATGCCGAGATTATCCGCAGCAGCGCGGATGCCCTCGTGACGGTCATCAACGACATCCTGGATTTCACGAAGATGGAGTCCGGCAAAATGGAGCTTGAAGAGCATCCCTTTGACCTGGGCGTCTGCATTCAAGAGGTTTTCAGCCTGTTTTCCGTCGAAGCGGGCAAAAAGGGGCTGGAGCTCGTCTATTTCCTTGACGACCGGATTCCCCCGGCGATTTACGGCGACATGGCCCGGTTGCGCCAGGTGCTCATCAATTTGATCGCCAATGCGGTGAAATTCACCCACGAGGGCGGCGTGTATTTAATCGTGTCTTTGAAGGAGCGGACGGCCGGGAGCCTCGATATCGAATTTGCCGTCAGGGATACGGGCATCGGCATATCGGAGGACAAAATCGACCGCTTGTTCAAGCCGTTTTCCCAGCTCGATTCCTCCATGACGCGCAAATACGGCGGCACCGGCCTTGGACTGGCCATCTGCAAATCGCTCGTCGAGATGATGGGCGGCGACATCCGGGTCGAGCCGTCCGAGGTTCAGGGAACGACCTTTATTTTTAACATCGTCGTCAAGGAGCCGGAATACGACGAATGCTTGGACGGATGCTGCGACGAACTTCGGCTGCAGGTGAAACGGGACGGCAGCGCGCCGCCGGACATTCTGGTCGTGGACGACCATCCGGTAAACCGGAAGCTGATGGTCAGCATGCTCGGCAAATTCGGGCTGAAAGCCGAAGTAGCCGAGGACGGGCTTCAGGCCGTGGACAAGTCGCTGGCAAGCCCCGGTTACCATTACATTTTCATGGATCTGCAAATGCCGGTGATGGACGGGCTCGAGGCGGCCAAACGAATCCGCCAGCGGCAGAAACCTGCAAACCGGACGCCGGTGATCGTCGCGATGACGGCCAACGTGATGGAGGGCATCCGCGAGCGTTGCCTGGAAGCGGGAATGGACGACTACATCAGCAAACCTGTGCAGATGAGCAGGCTGAAGGAAATATTGAATCGTTACCCGCTTTCGTTGCCTTCATGAACCGGAAGTGATTCAAGCAGGCGGGTTCGGGTTATTTGTAAATATCGGGTCGTATGGACCTGGGATGCACATGCGATGGATATGACGAAATGAAATCAATTTTCGGGAGAGAATGTCTATGAATGCAAATAAAAACGATAAATTCAAAGCAACGACAGAAAAAAACGGAAATTCTTGCACCGTATATTTGGCCGGAGAGCTGGATTTGTCGGTAGCCCCTGATTTCAGGCTCGTCATGGAGCCGTTGGTATCGGACGCGGGGATCGATCTGATCGTCAACCTGAAGGATTTGAAGTATATCGACAGCACCGGGATCGGGATTCTGCTCTCCATTTTGAAAGCCAGACACGGCATGGAAGCCCGCTTCCTGGTAGAACAGGTTCCTCCGCAAATCCAGAAGCTGTTCGACATGACGGGCATCGCCAAGTTTTTCGCCCCTAATGAGAATTCCCAATAGGAAAGGATCGAAGAAAAGAATGAATGCTGAAGTTCAAAGAGTCGTGATCAGTCTGCCGGCCAGAGCGGAATACGTCGATATCGTCAGACTGAATTTGTACGGGATCGCCTCGAAGATGGGTTTCACTTACGAGGATATCGAGGACATGAAGGTAGCGGTGTCGGAGGCGTGCAACAACTCGGTGCTTTATGCCTACGGCAAGCAGGACGGCATCGTGGAAGTGGCGTTTGAGGTTTTTGAGGACATGTTGTCCATTACGGTACGGGACGAAGGGGAAAGCTTTGAACGGACTTCTACGAGCGGCAGTGCGACGCTTCACGACAAGGAGCTGCTGGACGTAGAAATCGGCGGGCTTGGTTTCTACCTGATGGAAGCGCTCATGGACGAGGTCAGCATCGAAAATGCGGCCGGGCGCGGAACCAAGGTCGTGATGACCAAACGTCTGACGAGAAGCGAGGAAAAGGTATGAACGATAGAGTGACTCCCCCTGAGTCCATGAGCGAGGCCGTCGGTTTGATTTGGCAGTACCAGCAGACCAAAGACAACGAAATCGCTACCGTTCTAATCCAAAAATACGAGCCTATGGTAAAAATCGCAGCAGGCAAAATTGCCCGAAACCGCCCCGATTTGTACGAAGATTTGTACCAGGTCGGCCAAATGTCGCTCATTCGCCTGCTGCAGCAATACGACATCGAACTTGGAGTTCCGTTTGAGCCGTACGCGATGAAAAGCATGATCGGCCACATGAAAAATTTCCTTCGCGACAAATCTTGGTACATACAGGTGCCGCGGCGGATCAAGGAGAAGGGCGCGCTGGTCCAGCAGGCCATCGATGAGCTGACGGTAAAGCTCGAACGTTCGCCAAGCGTGGATGAAATCGCGGAGTTCCTGGATCTGTCGGTGGAAGAAACCGTCGAAGTCCTGGCCGGACGGGAATGCTATCATTATGTGTCCTTGGATTCCCCTTTGTCCCAGGAAGAAACGGGGGCGACGCTCGGGGAACTGATCAGCTCCGAAGCGGACGACTACGATACGGTCGAAAAGCGGATGGATCTGCAGCAAGCGTTGAGCCAGCTGAAGGAACAAGAGCAGCGGGTGCTGCTGATGGCTTTCCAGGACGGAGAATCCCAGCGCTCGATCGCCCAGAAGCTGGGCGTTTCGCAGATGAGCGTTTCGCGCATCCAGAAGCGGGCCACCGAAAAATTGAAAGAAATCATGTCGAATTCTTCGTTATGACGGACAAGCTTTTTTTGGGGTTGCGCTCATGGCGGGAATGTTATAGATAGGACACGCAATGGATTTCTCCATCGAGAACTTGCGTGTCCTTTTGCATATCCGAAAGGCGGATGCCGCCTTGCTATTCGCAGTTTAACGAAAGGGGCGCTTAGCCTATGAAGAACAACGGTTCCAATGCGGCACAGCACCGCTTGCTCCATTTTGCCGGCGGATGGCGATGGTACGATGTGGCCATGGAAGACTCGTCCCACGAATGGCTTCAGAGGCTTCGGGAGGAATCCCCGGCGATCGACGAGTGGCTGCGCGTCATTCCGAAGGTCAGCGAAAATTATATTTCGGTCCGGTTTCCCGATGGCGCGGAAGCCGTCATTTTCGGTACGCTGCCATACTCCGTCAAAAGCGAGGTCACGGGCGCCGGCCCGGTGGACAGGCTTCATTTTTTCGTGAACGATCAGATGCTGGTCACGATCAACCTGGATCCGGACACCAGGGAGATGATGGCGGCCAAAGAAAGAACGTCGATGCTGCAGCAGTGCCCGAACGCCGTCGACGGCATGTTCGTGTTGGCGAGGACGCTGCTTCATTATTTCCATCAAGGGCTCGACCGCTTCGAGATGAATTTGCGCGCCATCGAACGCGCGATGGAGATGGACAATCAGCGCCATCTGATGGATAAAATTTTGAACTCCCGGTTCGAGCTGTTGTTCTGGAGCAATTTGTTCACCCCCTTTGACGAGTTGATCGCGGCTGCCAGGGAGGGGTATCTGGATAGGCTGGAGTCAAGCAAACCCTTCCTGCGGCTGCTCCATCGGATGGAACGGATGGATAGGGCCTTCCGGCATTACGAGGACGAAATCGATACCCTCATTGCCATCGACGACGCCGTGTCCGCGTTTCGCGGCAACGAAATCATGAAGACCCTCACGATCGTGACTTCGATCTTCACGCCGGCCACCGTGGTCGGGGCGATATGGGGCATGAACTTCGATAACCTGCCGGCGATCAAAACCCCCTGGGGATTCGTGTCCGTCATGTTCGGCACGCTTCTGTTTACGCTGGGCATGTACTGGTGGATGCACAGCAAGGGCTGGACCGGGGATTTGCTGAGGGTCAAAGGGCGAAAATCCAAAATATGACGGCATCCGGACACGAAACTTCGCACGCCGGTCGCGTCACGAAAAAGCGGCCCCGGAAGGAATTCCGGGCGCCGCTCTTTCCGGTTAAAAAACGCTGAACCTGTCGCCGGTTCAGCGTTTATATTGGTTGATATAGTGCAGCAGGTTGGCGATATATTCGCCGATGACGGGCATTTTGACGAACAGGCTGAGAATGTACCCGAGCACCCCCAAAATGACGAACGTGCCGATGGAGAGCCCTAGCCCGCGGGCGATGCCCGAAGTGAAATTGGTGATGATTCTTTTTTTCGGATTCGTATAATTTTCAAGAATGTCCTTGATTTCGGCCTTTTCGAGCGAATCGGCGATTTGGTCCAGCCGCCGGTTGAGCCTTTTGACCTCATGCCTCAGCTCGAAAGGATGTTCATCGACGCGATACGGGCTTGTTTTGCTCATGTTCATCCCTGCTTTCTTCCGGCGCGCGGGCGCCTTCAATGTCCTTGGGTCGCGGAAAAAGCCAGCCGCTTCGGCTGGCTTGCGGACGAATCGTTCATTCGGCAGCAGGAGGCGTTTATTACATTTTGCCCGCGGCTGTCTGGGAGGCATCTTCCGCCGCCGCTTTGACTTTATCGGAAGCGTTTTTGGCGTCCTCCGCCAGATCGGCCGAAGCCTGCTTCACGCTTTCCATGATGCTGTTTTTGCCTTCGTTCACCGATTTGGCCAGTTCCGTCGTTTTGGAAGAGACCGATTTGGCGACATCGGACGCTTTTTCGCCCAGGGTGGACGCGAGTTCCTTCGATTTATCCGTCATGGTGCTGATCGTTCCGGACAAATCGCCCCGCAGCTCGCGGCCCGATTTGGGGGCGAACAGCAATGCCGCGGCCGCGCCGAGCAGCCCGCCGACCAGCGCCCCTTTGAGGAAGGTAGAGGTGCCGCCGCTTTGAACTTGGCAATCCGTTTCCGTCTTATTCATCGAAATCACTCCTTGTTTTATGATGATGGCTTGAGATCGGCCATGATAGGGTTTGTCCTTGCTTATTTCGTATTTAAACGGTCTTATGGGGCCTGAAACAAAAATCATGAAATGCGTAGCGAAAGAAAATAATGAACAATATTGCGGCAGTCTTCAAACTCTTCGGAATAAGTTGTATGATGGATAAGCGATCAGCTAAAGGAGAGATGGTTTGATGGAACCGGTATTGATCAAGGAATATCGCGCGGGCATCATGGAATGCTCGCATCATGGACATATATGCGTCGTCGACGATCGCGGGGAAACCTCGGCTTACGCGGGAGATCCGGATTTCGTAACCTTCACGCGTTCGGCCGCGAAACCCCTTCAGGCGATCGTTGCGATCCGCGGAGGCATTGCGGCCCATTACGGTCTGGACGACAAGGAGATCGCCATCATGACCGCATCGCACATGGCGCAGCCTGAGCATGTGGACGTGCTCGAAAGCATCATGAAGAAAACGGGACTGTCGGAGTCGGAGCTCGTTTGCGCGGCAAGTTATCCCTTGAACGAAGAAAGCAAGGAAGAGGTGCTGCGCCGGCAGGGCGGCAAACGCCGCTTGTATCACAATTGTTCCGGCAAACATCTCGGCGTGCTTGCCTACTGCAAAATGAAAGGATACCCGCTGGAAGGGTATGCGGACCCGGGGCATCCCGTACAGCAGGAAATCATCGGGACCGTGGCGATGATGTGCGGCATTCCCGCGGATCGCATCGAACTCGGTACGGACGGCTGCGGTTTTCCCGTTTTTGCTTTGCCGCTTTCGGCGATGGCCGCGGCCTACGTGAAGCTTGCTTGCCCGGACCTCATTGCGGATGAAGCCGTCAGGGAAGCGGTGAAAACCATTGTCCGGGCGATGAACCTGCATCCGGAAATGGTGGGCGGCCGCGGCCGCGTCGATTCCCTCGTCTTGCAGGACGGAAATATCGTCGCCAAGGGCGGCTTCAAGGGCGTGTACTGCTTCGGCCTGAAGAAGGAACGCCTCGGCATCGCTTTTAAGGTATTGGACGGTTCGGAAGAAGAATGGGGCTGGATCGTCGAGTCCATCCTGGAACAAATCGGCTACGGCAACCACTCGCTCATCCGGGAATTAAGCGAGTCTTTTACGCATGACATCTATAATGACGAAGGCAAAAAGGTCGGGCATGCCGATGCCGTGTTCCGGCTGCAATCGGTATAACGCCTGAGGAGGCCTGCGCAAGGTGCCGCCCGGCACCGCATTCGTTTTTTTCGCGCTAGGCATCCCCAAGAGAATAGGTATCCGCATGAAATCCCTTCCGGACTGAAGGAGGGATTTTTTTGTTTTTGAACGTGATTGAGCGGTGAAGGTTAGGGGTAAGAATTACGTAATCAAGACCAACCTTTTTTGAGAAAGACATTCATGGAGGTGGATGTAAAATGATTAAAGTAGTGACTTCGGCGGAGCGTCATACTTCGGAGAAAGGGTGGATCCACAGCGAATTCAGCTTTTCTTTTGCCGACTACGATGATCCGAGCAATTCGCATTTCGGCTGCCTGCTGGCGCATAACGATAATTGTTTAAGTCCGTTGCAAGGCTTTAAGAAACATCCTCATCATGATTTGGAAATCGTCAGTTACGTCATCTCCGGCACGCTTGAACATAACGACAGCCTGGGCAACGCGCAGCGCCTTCCGGCCGGCACGGTCCAGGTGATGAGCGCAGGCACCGGAATCGAACATGCGGAGACGAATCCGTCCGAAGACGAACCTGTCAGGTTTATGCAAATGTGGTTTTTGCCGTCGGAACCGGGGCACAGGCCGTCATGGACGTCCCGCCCGCTCACCAGGGAGGAACGTTTGAACAAGCTGGCGCCCGCGGTAACCGGAAGGACGGAAGGGCAAGAGGGGATCCCGATACATTCGGATATTTCCCTTTACATTCCGATCTTGGAAACGGGCCAAGAAATCGTGTTCGATCAGCAGGAGGAAAGACGGACTTATTTGTTCCTCATTTCCGGCCACCTGGAAATCGGCTGCAATGACGGCACTTTCCAGCTTGAACCCGGGGATGCCGCCCGGATCCGCAACAACTGCGACCTTCACATCAAAGGGACGAGCAGCGACGGGGACGCGGAATTCGTGCTCGTGGATCTTCCCTGAAATGAGCCGGCTCGTAGAAAAGCCCCCTGCGGCCTTCCTTCGTACACGTTGGAACGATAAGGATCGACAGGGGGGTTTCGTATTCCGGGGAAAACTTATTTGCTGCGTAAGCGGCCAAGCTCCGACACCAAGGCTTCCACTTCGGAAATGCTGAGGTTCGATTTGGTCATGACAAGCTCGTAGACATCTCGGATGTCTTCGTATTGATCCACCGAAAAGGCGGTGGAGCTCATGGCGGCGCCGCTGGCCATTCGAAGCTTGGTTTTGATCTGTTCGATCATGTACTCGATATTTTCAGCCGTTTTTTGCGATAAATCCATGGGGGAGGTTCATCCTTTCCAGTTTCTTTTCTTCAGTTGCAGCCGTTTATCATTTCCCTTGCCTCTTCGAAGTGCGAGAACGGGCTGCGAAGCTAAGTCCCTGCCTTCGGGGAATCGCGGGTTGTACCCATTGTAGCATGTCTTGCCGCCCGACACAGGAAAATGATTTTTCTTGCCGGCTATTTTGCAGTAAAATCAAAAGGAATATGTTGATCAACCTGCAAGGGAGGCACTAGGCCTTGTCGAATCAAGACTTCCGCTCCGGCCGGGATAAGGGCGGGAACAGCCAAAAAACGGATGCCAACGGGCTTCGCGCTTTTTTGGCGGAGATCCGCAGCCGCCATGAGCCCTCCGCCGTGACCTTTTTGTGCATCGGCACGGACCGGTCCACCGGCGATGCGCTCGGCCCGCTGACGGGAAGCGCGCTTTCCGCCTGCGGTTTCCCCCATGTCATCGGAACGTTGGCGTCCCCGTGCGATGCCTCCAGCCTGGAAGCACGCTTGGCGGAAATCCCGGAAAGCCATGTCGTGGTCGCGATCGATGCATGCTTGGGACAGCCGCAGTCCGTCGGAAGCTTCCTGGTTGCGGACGAGCCGCTGTTACCCGCAAGATCGGTGGGACTCTCGCTTCCGCCCGTCGGAAATTACAGCGTCGCCGCGGTCGTGAATGCGATCGGTCCCAAGCCTTATGCCACGCTGCAGATGACCTCGCTGCATCATGTGATGGCGATGGCCGGCCAGATTGCCTCCGCCGCGGCGGAAGCGTTCGGACTGGCGGCCGATGCGGGCGCCAACCGGGCCTATGGTTGGCCATTCATTTAAATGTATGGGAGTCCGGTCCGGATTATGGCTGCATGATGGGATTGGAAGCGAAAAAGCGAATGCAAAAAATCCTCACGAAAGAAGGGTTTCACGATGGATAAAGTAGTTTGCGACGGATATACGCTTTGTTATGCCGATCAGGGAGAGGGAGAGGCTGTCGTGCTGCTCCACGGCTTCTGCGGCAGCTCCGCATACTGGGAGCCGCTCGTGCCGCTCTTATCCGGCAGCCTCCGCTGCATCGTGCCCGATTTGCGCGGACACGGCTCGTCGGATGCCCCGCTGGGAGCGTATTCGATCGAGCAAATGGCGGACGACGTCCTGAAGCTTCTCGACGAGCTGAACGTGGAGAAGGCAACGATGCTGGGGCATTCCATGGGCGGATACGTTACGCTTTCCTTCGCCCAGCGGTACGCCTCGCGGTTAAACGGCTTCGGCCTCATCCATTCCACGGGATACGCGGATGACGAAGCGGGCAAGGAAAAGCGGCTGAAAGCCGTAAGCACCATCAAGACGGAAGGAATGACCGCGTTTATCGACGGCCTGATTCCGGGATTGTTTGCGCCAGGCACGGCGAAGTCCCGGCCCGAGCTGATCCAAAAAGCGAAGGAAATCGGCTATCTTACGCCGCCGCAAGGCGCCGCAGGCGCGGCATTGGCCATGCGCGAGCGGCCGGACCGCCGGGACGTCATTTCCGCTTCGGCGCTGCCGGTCCTGCTGGTGGCGGGAGAACATGACGGCATTGCCCCTCCGGAAAAAGTATTCTCCACGGACCGCCCGAACATCACGAAAGCAACGATCAAGGGCGCAGGCCATATGAGCATGATGGAAACGCCGGAGGAGCTGGCCGGCATCGTCCGGAGCTTCTTGAAGGAAAGCTGAGCGCCCGCGGCCCTCGTTCATGCGCTGAAAATTTCATCCCGTTACAGCTTCATGCCATAAATAAAAGCCGGAGCCCTAAGAACAAAGGGCTCCGGCTTTTTGCGCCATAAAGGCAGCGGCTTAAATCCGGTTTACCCGGGCGTTTCCGGGCGGGCCGCTGGCTTTGGCATGCCGAATAGCATACAATCATTAAAAAGAAAGATCCTCGAGGCAAAAGACGCGGTCTTCCCGGGCATCAAGGTTCAACGCGCACCAGAAGGCAAGAAAAGGGAGGCTTCGCGATCTTGCCTGTCGCTTAATCATTTTGGAAAGGGTTGAGGAGCGTCATGTTCAGGAAAGACTATTTGCTGCAAATGGTAGAGGATATGGTTGAAATGGTCGGCAAGGTATTCGGGCTCAAACAGCAGAAAAAATACACCGAGGCTCTGTGGGAAATCGACGACCTGCTGAGCAAAAATTTCCGCCTGAACTCGAAGCTTTTGAATTCCCTGTCCGTTGAGGATATCATAGAGATGTTTCGCCTGGGGGGCGGGATCGAAGCCGACAAGCTGCAAACGATCGCCAGGCTGCTTCAGGAAGAAGCCGGGGTATACTTGGATATGGAGCAAAAGGACGAGGGGCTGATCCGCCTTATGAAGTCGCTGCATCTGTATCTCTATGCCGACCTGCACGGAGCGGACCATACGATGCTGAAGCTGCCCGAGCGCGTGGCCGAGCTGAAGGAAGGGATCAAAGGCTACAGGATTCCGGCCAAAACGGATCAGCTGCTGTTCCGCTATGAAGAGGAGCGGGGGCGTTACGACGAGGCGGAGAACGCCCTCTACAGGCTGCTCGATCAGCAGGAAATCACCGAAGAGGAAGGCCTTGCCTTCTATCAAAGACTGTTAACGAAAAGCGACGAAGAGCTTGAAGCGGGCGGGCTTCCGCGGGAGGAAGTGCAGGAAGGCTCGGAAGAACTGCAGCGCAAAGCAAACAAGCCGCGTTTGGAAAATACGAGAAAGTGAGATGTACCCTCTTGGAATCTTTACGCAAACTCATCCATGACATCACGGAAGAAACGACATTGATCACGGCGACGCTGAGCCAGCTGCGCAAGCGGGAAGGCGCAACCTTTACCAAGGTGCAGATCAAGCCGGTGGAGCTGAAGAAAAAAATACATTATCAATTCGCTTACGTGCATCCGAACAAGGTCGTTCACCAGAACGTCCCCGCGGAAGAAGCGGAGGAGGCGATCATGCGCCTGTTCGAGCAGACGTTCCGACAAGGAATGATCTGCACGCCGGATGCGGACTACCAAATCTTGATCAGCAAAAAATACAAAGTATCGATCCTTACCAAATCCCCGACCAAAACCTCCGCCGATTTGGCGCATAACCGCAAGAAAAAATACGTGCTGGAGGAAGGGCATCCGATTTCGTTCCTGGTCGAACTGGGTATAATGAATGAACAAGGGAAGGTTTTGGCCCGAAAATACGATAAGTTCAAACAGATCAACCGTTTCCTGGAGATGGTGGAGGACGTGCTCCCGGCGCTGCCCGAGGGACGCCCGCTGACGATCGTCGACTTCGGCTGCGGCAAGTCCTACTTGACCTTTGCGCTCTACCATTACCTGTCCATTCAGGAACGGCGGCCGCTGAACGTCGTCGGGCTGGATCTCAAAGCCGACGTCATCGAGCATTGCAACCGGCTGGCGGACAGGCTGAATTACAGCAACCTGCGGTTTTTGGTCGGGGACATCGCCGACTACGACGAGCTGGAACAGGTCGACATGGTGGTGACGCTGCATGCCTGCGATACCGCAACCGATGCGGCATTGGAGAAGGCGGTCCGCTGGAACGCTTCGGTGATCCTTTCGGTTCCGTGCTGCCAGCACGAGCTGTTCAATCAGATCGAAAGCCCGGTCATGGAGCCGCTGCTTTCGCACGGCATCCTGAAGGAACGTTTTTCCGCGCTGGCAACGGACGGCATCCGGGCCAAGCTGCTTGATATTCTCGGCTACAAAACGCAGCTGCTCGAATTCATCGATTTGGAGCATACGCCGAAAAACATTTTGATCCGGGCGATCAAAAGCCAAGGCGGCAACCGGGAGCAGCTTTGGCGCGAGTACACGGCTTTCCGCGATTTCCTTCACGCCGAACCTTATTTGGAAAAAGCGTGCGCGGATTTGCTGCCGGGAAAAACCGACGGGAAGTAAGGATTTGAACGTTTCGGGCAGGAAGAAAAGGCGATGGGGGGCGGGAGCGTGAGACGCTCTGTGCTGGGAATCATGGGGGCCGCGCTGATCGCGGTGCTGCTCCTGTCTTGTCTGAAATCCGGCTTTTATTTTACGTCCGATCTGTATACGGCCTGGATGCTGTACGGCCTGCTGCCGTTTTTTGGCGGCGTTACTGCTTTATTGCGCCGTTTGGCGGTATCCGAAAACGAAAAGCGGATCGCGCCCGCTGCCGTTTCCGCTGCGGAAAGGCTGCTGATCCTGAGTCCGTTTATATTGATGACCGTATATGCCCTTCACTGGCTGCTGGGGCCCTTGTCCGTTCACGGAACGGTGAACCAGCTGCTGCGGTGGGGGTTTTACGGTCTTTTTGCCGTTTCGGCGGTTCGGATCGCCCGCTCCGAGGGAGGGGAAAAGGTGCTCGCGTCTGCCTGGCACGCGGCTGGGGCGCTGCTGTGCGGTTCGGCGCTCCTGGCGGTTTGCGGCATCCTTCCGCTGCCGCATGCCGTCGTGTTCACCTCGAACGCCGGGATCAGCGCCAGCGGGGCCAGGCTTGCCGGCCTGGTCGAATACCCGAACACGTTCGGCCTGTTGATGGCCGCTTTCCTGCTGGAGCGGCTCTTTGCGCTCGCCGCCCTGCTCCGGCGGGAACCCGGAGCAGGGGAGATCCGGCTGCTGCGGGCTGCGCTCCCGCTGCTGCCGTACGCCGCCGCGCTGCTCCTCAGCGAGTCGCGCGGCGCGTGGCTCACGGCCGGTGTGGCCGCGGCCGCCGGCCTCGCCCTGCAGCGGCGGCGCAGCTTCGCGCCGCTGCTGCTTGCGGCCGCGCCCTTCGCCGGCGCGGCCCTGCTGTACCGCCAGCTGGCAGCCGCCGCGCTGGCGGTACAGCCCGCCCCCGGCCTGCTCGCGCTGGCCGGGGCGTGGGCCGGCAGCCTGCTTGCCGGCCTGGGGCTTTGCCGCCTCGCGCGCAGCGGGGCGGCTTCCCGCCGCCGCCTGGCCTGGGCGGCAGGCGGCCTTTTCGCGGCCGCGGGGATGGCCGCGGTGTTTCTGACGGCGCAGGAGCGCATCGTCCGAAACTTCGGGACGGCCACGGCGCGCGGCGCGATCTACCGCGATGCATGGGGGCTGTTCATGCAAGCCCCCTGGTTCGGGCAGGGCGGGGAGACGTGGCGGCTGTCGTACCGCGCCGTCCAGTCCAATCCGTACGTCGGCAGCCAGGTGCACAGCGGTTACCTCGACATGCTGCTGAACACCGGCGTTCTCGGCACGTCCGTCTTATTATTGCTGCTCGGCGCCATCGGCCTACTGCTTGTCCGCCGCCGCGAGCTGCTGCCGGTTTACGGCGTGTTTGTCCTGCACGGGGCCGTCGACCTCGATTTCAGCTTCGGCCTCGTTTGGCTGCTGATATTTCTGCTTGCGGCATGGGGGCTTTCCTGTAAAGCGGAGGAAATCCAAGCTGGCGCTAAGCTCGGGGAGGATCAGGGACATGCGGTTTTGGCCAGGCCCATAGCGGCGGCAGGCCGTTTGGCGCGCCGGGCCGATCCGATCGCATCCGGTTACAGGCACCGGGCATACGGAACGGCGGTGCTTCTGCTGCTTTGGCTTGGCGTCACCGGCGCCGGCATGTGGCTTGCCTTCCGCGGAGAAATGGCCCACCGGCTGCATCGGCAGGCGCTGGCGGCAGCGGCCCCGGCCAAGTCCGCCGCGCTATTGCGCTCCTCGCTGCAGTGGAATCCGGCCGATGCCGGGACGGCGATCGAGCTGGCGCGCAGGCTGCCGCCCCGGGAAGCCGAGGCGGTGCTCAAGCGGAGCCTGTCCTACTCGCCGGGGCATCCCGGCCTGCTGTTTGCGCTGGCGGACAACGCCGTCCAGCGGGGAGATGCGTACGCCGCCGTCTCGTGGGCGGAGGCGGGGTTCCGCCGCGACAAATACAATGCGGCGGAGCAGACGAAAAGCCTTGAGGGGCTGTTCAAGCTGGCGCGGCGCAAATGGATGTCCGGCAGCGCGGCGGAAGCCCGGCGGGTCCTGGACGCCGGGCTCGAGCTTTACGGCGATTACGCGCGCCGCGCCGCGGACCCGGACCAGGTTCGGGTCCGGAACGACCGGGAGTTCCGCCTCACCCGCGAAGCCGAGCAGTGGGGCCGCGAGCTGGCGAGCCTGGAGCGTTCCCTTCATGCGCCGGAATGAACCCGCCCGCGGGAAGAGGCCCTCGGGCTACCGACCTTACGCCCCAGAGCCCTTTTCTTGAACAACGTATACCATTTCCTTCAGCCGCCAAAAGCTTCGCGGAAAGCTTTTCCGAGATGCTCTTCGTCTACCTTCCATAGGGCGGCAAGCTCGGCGCGGACCGCTTCGTCCCACCAATCGCACAGCAGCTTCCGGTTGCTGCGGTTTTCGTGAATCCAGATCAGGTTGCCGATGACCTTGCGGTAATAAAGGGTTTCGCCTTCGCGGAGGGCGTCATCCGGGACGTACACCTTCAGCCGCTTGACCGTGCGGTACAGCTCCTTGCTGCAGGCTCTGCGGATGCCGCGGGCCGAAGGCAGCGGAGCGTCTTTTTTCTGGGAAATCGGCGGCATTTGACCTACCTCCTTTATTCCCCACCATATGCCGCGGACGGCTGGGAAGACACCTTCCCGCCGCAAATGGGCTCATGTAGAAGTCATGTCCGCTCCTATGCTAGAATAGATTGGGGATAGGGACTTAAAAGTACATATAGAAAGAGGGGCCAGGGTGCATTTTATATCGGATATCGTCAGTCAATTGTTTCATTGGATTCAAAGTCTGGGTTATTTCGGCATCATGCTGGGCTTAATGATTGAAGTCATTCCAAGCGAGATCGTGCTTGCTTACGGCGGCTTTTTGGTATCCTCGGGCCACATCAGCTTTATCGGAGCCGTGCTGTTCGGCATCATCGGCGGCGTCATCGCGCAGCTGTTCGTGTACTGGATCGGACGTTACGGCGGCAGGCCCGTGCTCGAGAAATACGGGAAATATATTTTTATTCATAAAAAGCATATCGATGCGGCGGAAGCTTGGTTTAATAAATACGGCTCGGGTGTCATTTTTACAGCGCGTTTCATTCCGGTCGTTCGTCATGCGATTTCGATTCCGGCGGGAATCTCCAAGATGAATATTTGGCGGTTCACTCTACTGACGACGCTTGCAACGATTCCTTGGTCGATCTTATTTGTTTATCTAGGCTCTGTTCTCGGAGAAAAATGGGAAGATATTAATCAAGAAGCAAAACCTTACGTGACGCCGATCTTGCTCGTTGCGCTGGCGTTGCTGATCGTGTATTTTGTTATCAAAATGGTCAAATCCAAATCCAGAAAGGGGACGAAATAAATGGCAGTCCATTTGGCGGACAAGCTGAATACGGGGCTCTCCCCGCAGCAGTTTATCGACGGCATGCAGAAAAACCAGGAGGAATTCAAACGGGGGTACGACGCGTTTGCCTGGGACAACGACGGCGACCGCGAGTTTTTTGAAAACCTGAAATCGCGCGACGACCTTCGCGTCCTTATTTTGGCGGCGGACTGGTGCGGAGACGTGGTGCGCAACGTGCCTGTCGTGTTCCGTGCCCTTGAAACGGCCGGCATTCCGACCGAAGTGCTTATTCTCGAAGAAAACTTCGACGTGATGGACCAGTTTCTGACGATGGGCGGACGGAGCGTTCCGGTCGTCATCTTTACGGATGCGGAAGGGCATGTCCTTGGCAAATGGGGACCGCGTCCCGCGCACGTGCAGCAAATCATGGTTCGGTTCAAGCAGCAGAACCCGGACCGTGAAGCGCCGGATTACCAGGAAAAAATGGCCGAGTGCCGGAAAGAGCTCATTGCAGCTTACGGGGAAGGAACCGATCATCATGCGTCCGTCATCAAAGAACTGCGTGAACTGATTTCGGGGTTCTAAAGACGGATATGCTGAACATTCAAACCTTTTGCCTCGGCCCGCTGCAAACCAATGCCTATTTGCTGACCGGCGAAGATCCCGGGCGCGCGGTCATCATTGATCCGGGGATGAATCCCGGCGCCCTCATCAAAAAAATCGAGCCGCTTACGATCGAAGCGATTTTGCTGACCCACGCGCATTTCGACCACATGGGAGGCGTGGATGAAATCCGGAAATTAAAAAACTGTCCGGTATACCTGCATGATCTGGAAGCGGATTGGCTCGAAAATCCGAAGCTGAACGGATCGCTCAACTGGCCGCAGGTGTCGCCGCCGCTTTCGACCGGCCCTGCCGAATATGGCTTGGACGAAGGGCAGAAGCTGGAGTTGATCGGCCACACTTTCACGGTGTACCATACGCCGGGGCATTCGCCGGGAAGCGTCAGCTTTTTGTGCGGGGACGACCTGTTTTCGGGGGACGTGCTTTTCAAGCTTGGCGTCGGAAGAACGGATCTGTACGGGGGACGCGAACGCGATTTGCTCGACTCCATCCAAAACAAACTTTTTGCTTTTAAGGATGAAGTGAAGGTTTACCCGGGCCACGGTCCAAAAACGACGATCGGATATGAACGCGCCCACAATCCTTACGTGTCCTGAATGGAGCCGTAAGGCGTTTTCTCGACAGAAATCGGGAAAAAATGGCTGGACAAACGGTAACGCCCCTGATACAATGATGTTAATTTAATGTTACCTTTACATTCGCGAAGCACGCAAGCTGTGGAATAAATCCCGGTTTGCGTTCTTTTTTTGCATTTTATATAATCTATTCTATCGGAGGTTCATATTTTCATTCGCTTGTTGTAAGAGGGGGACTTCCGATAACCCGGGCTTAAGAAGCATGAAGCATGGCCGCGTTGTCTTTTTTGGGGCTGCGAAGCGTCCAGCCATGGTTATTTCCGGACGGATTCGCATTCACGGACATGCTTTTTTCGAAATTAAGCCTTTTGCCTCGTTTTCCGACAGGCTTACGTGTAGACAGACCTACTTTTTTTTAGTAGACTATACAAACAATGATAGACATCTAGGAGGTAGACGATGCTGCAACTTGGGGAAAAGATTGTGATCGTCGCGGACGCCTTTGAGCAGAACCTTCCTATTGGGGAATACGGTTATCTGATCGCTTATGACCGGAATCCGGACAATGCGTTTGATTACGTCATCCGGGTACCTAAGATTAACCGGAACTTTTTCGTGCCATCGGGTGATGTGCAGCCGGAAGAGCTGCTCATTCAGCATGAAGTGGAGATGACCACGCGGGAAGCGCTGATCGATTACGCCCTTGCGACATATAACGAGAAGCTGTTCCATCAAATCATGAACGGCGAACTCGAACAGGAAGAAGAAGAGGAATCGGCGCCAGAGGTGCTTTCGCAGGCGGAATTCATCAAGCAAGTGAATTTGCGGGCCTGGATTTAGAAGAGTCGGCTACATGCCGGCTCTTTTTTGTGTATATGGTTTATTAAACCTTCACAATGGCCGTCCGGCGTGGGGGATCCGAACTGTAAGTTGGAAAAGGCCCGGATACCGGATACGGATGCATGTCGCTATGAAAATAGCGAAGCTTTGTTTTTTATATGAAACGCGGTATACTTTTTTGGTACTGAAAATAATAAAATAGTTTTATTGTTACCGAAAATGGAAGCGGGAGGATGTTCATGAAAGAGAAATTGCAGCAGTCCGCGCTGACGCTGCTGAATCGCAAAGGCTTCAAATTTACGATGGGGGATCTCGCATCCGAGCTTGGAATCAGCAAACGAACCATTTATGAGCATTTCGCATCCAAGGAAGAGCTGATCGGCGCGATCGTGGACGAAGCGATCCACGAAGTGCTGCATACCCAGCACGACATCTACGGGCGTCCGGATTGGAGCGCCGTGCGGAAATTAAAAGCCATATTGTCGATCGTGCCCAGCGGACTGCGGCTTGCCGATGCGCGGGTGCTTGAAGAGATGCGCCGCCACGCCCCGCAGGAATGGGTCAAGGTCGATCGCTTGTTGGAGGAGGAATGGGGCACCGTGGAAACGCTGCTTCAGGAAGGCATCGCGTCGGGGGAACTGCGTCCCGTGGACATTCCGTCGGTCGTTCAGTGCATGCGCGGAGCGTCGTTTGCCGTTTTTGACCCGGATTTCCTCGTGAACGCGAAGGTGTCCCTCGTCGGCGCCGTTGATGCGATGGTCGATATGCTGTTATTCGGCATTGTTTCGCAAGGGGACGGAAAATGCGATATAGCCGAAACTTCGGAAGGGATGTGATGAAGGCATGTCATGGATTTATTTGATTTTTGCGATTGCGCTGGAGGTCGGGGGAACCGTCTCGATGAAGATGTCCAACGGTTTTACCAAAATCGTACCGTCCATACTGATGATCGTGCTGTACATATTAGCCTTTTCCAGCTTGAACCTGGCCCTGAAGCAGGTGCCTGTCAGCGTCGCCTATGCCATATGGTCCGGAGTTGGCACGGCAGCGATTGCCGTTATCGGGTACATGTATTTCCAGGAATCGATGACGCTGGTCAAAGCGGTTTCGATTGCCTTAATCATCCTGGGCGTCATCGGACTAAATTTGGGAGATCGCGCCCATGGGGCCCGCTCGTCGGGAGAGCCTTCGGACATTTCGGAGAATAAAATCCAAACGGAGCTTGCGGCGGGCATTTCCGGGCTGGCGGAAGAACGGGGAAAGGGGATCTGATCCAATGAACGTTTTGCATCGAAAAGAGCCCTCCATGCGCGTATTGAAATGGTTTTTTCTGTTGACCGATATTTCTCATTCTATATTTCGGCGCGACGGCACTGGGCCTCATCCCTCCCGAATGGGCTTATTCCGATTACAGGAACCCGATTTTGATCGCTTGGAACTGGTCGTTTTTTCCGCTCGACATGCTGGTGTCGGCAACCGGATTGACGGCGCTGTATTTGTACCGCAAGCCATCGCCGGCCTGGAAAACGGCGGCCTTGGTTTCGCTCGTATTGACGTTTTGCTCCGGGATGATGGCCATTTCCTATTGGGCGATCCGCTGCGAATTCGATCCCGCATGGTGGATTCCGAATCTGTTCCTTATGATATACCCCATGTTTTTTATCCCTAAGTTTTGGAAAGGAACGTTTGCTATACGGGTTTGAAGAGCTTGGCAAAGAGCCTGCAAAGGCTGCGCCGACCGGAGCGGAGGCCTGCCGGGGAATCCGGCGGGAGCGCCCGGTTTTTCCGGCGGGAGCCAAGCTCCGCATTGAATTGTCGCAGGTTCTACAATATAATTAGAAACGTTATCCCGAGGCTTCAATCCTTTAATATAAGAAGGAATAAGGAGGAATCCGATTTATGAGCATCACCAATCAGGACGTTCAGCACGTGGCCAAGCTTGCCCGCCTCAATTTGAGCGCGGACGAAGAGCAAAAGTTCACGGAACAGCTGAACGCTATTTTACAATATGCCGAAAAATTGAACGAGCTGGATACGGACGGCGTCGAACCGACGACCCACGTGCTGCCTGTCAGCAACGTGATGCGCGAGGACGTGAAACGCGAAAGCCTGCCGATCGAAAAGGTCATGCTGAACGCGCCGGAAGAGGAAGACGGACAGTTCAAAGTTCCGGCCGTGCTTGAATAGAACGTTTCATTACGAAAGGAGGAAGAGGCAACTTGAGCCTGTTAAATCAAAATTTGAAGGATATACATAGCAAGCTTCACAACAAGGAGCTTTCTGTGCTGGAACTGGTGGAAGAGACGTTCCGCGCCATTTCCGAACGCGATGAACGGATCGGAGCGTATTTGACCTTAAACGAAGAGGGCGCGAAAAATACGGCCCGCCGCCTCGACGACAAATTGGCGTCGGGAGAGGAACGCGGACTTCTGTTCGGCCTGCCGGCCGGCATCAAGGACAACATCGTGACGGAAGGCATCCGCACCACCTGCGCAAGCCAATTCCTGTCGAACTTCAATCCGGTGTACGACGCGACGGTCGTGCGCAAGCTGAAGGACGCCGATGCGGTTACGATCGGGAAATTGAACATGGACGAGTTCGCGATGGGCGGCTCCAACGAAAACTCGAGTTTCCATCCGGTGCGCAACCCGTGGGACCTCGAGCGCGTTCCGGGCGGTTCCAGCGGCGGCTCCGCGGCATCGGTCGCGGCGGGCGAGGCGTATTTTACGCTTGGTTCGGATACGGGCGGCTCGATCCGCCAGCCGGCGTCCTATTGCGGCGTCGTCGGCCTGAAGCCGACATACGGGCTCGTGTCCCGTTTCGGCCTGGTCGCTTTTGCTTCTTCGCTCGATCAGATCGGCCCGGTCACGAAAAACGTCGAAGATGCGGCCTACGTCCTGCAGGCGATTGCCGGCTACGACAACATGGACTCGACTTCGGCCAACGTCGACATTCCGGATTACTTGAGCGCCCTGACGGGGGACGTGAAAGGTTTGCGCGTTGCCGTTCCGAAGGAATATATGGGCGAAGGCATCGACGCCGGCGTGAAGGAACGCGTCGAAGCCGCCTTGAAAGTGCTTGAAGGCATGGGCGCGGTCATCGAGGAGGTTTCCCTTCCGCATACCGAATATGCGGTCGCCGCTTATTATTTGCTTGCATCTTCCGAAGCTTCTTCCAACCTGGCCCGCTTCGACGGCGTTCGTTACGGCGTCCGTGCCGGACAATCCGGCAACCTGCTGGATTTGTACCTCGAATCCCGCAGCCAAGGTTTCGGTCCCGAAGTCAAACGCCGGATCATGCTGGGCACCTACGCGCTGAGCTCCGGTTATTACGATGCGTTTTACCTGAAGGCGCAGAAGGCGCGCACGCTGATCAAACGCGATTTCGATCAGGTGTTCGAACAATATGACGTCATCATCGGGCCGACGGCTCCGACGCCGGCGTTTAAGCTCGGCGCTCAGGTGGGCGATCCGCTGACGATGTATTTGAACGATATTTTGACCATTCCGGTGAGCCTTGCCGGCGTGCCGGCGATCAGCGTTCCTTGCGGTTTCTCCGAAGGGTTGCCGGTCGGCCTGCAAATCATCGGCAAACCGTTTGACGAAAGCACGGTGCTGCGCGTGGCGGGAGCCTTCGAGCAAAACACCGAACATCATAAACAGCGGCCTAACCTGTAGAAATCGGCTCAAAAGGAGGGAATCTAAACCATGTCATCTTCGAAATACGAAACCGTCATCGGCCTTGAGGTCCACGTGGAGCTGAAGACCGAATCCAAAATCTTTTGTGGCTGTTCGACCGAATTCGGCGCACCGCCCAACACGCACACATGCCCGATCTGCCTGGGCCATCCCGGCGTGCTGCCGGTGCTCAACAAGCAGGCCGTGGAATACGCGATGAAAGCGGCGATGGCGCTCAACTGCGAAATTGCCGATGTCAGCAAATTCGACCGGAAAAACTATTTTTACCCGGATTCGCCGAAGGCCTACCAAATTTCCCAATACGATCAGCCGATCGGGCAAAACGGCTGGATCGACATCGAAGTGAACGGACAAACGAAGCGGATCGGCATCACCCGCCTTCATTTGGAGGAAGACGCGGGCAAGCTGACGCATATCGACGGAGGGTATGCATCGCTGGTGGACTTTAACCGCGTCGGCACGCCGCTCGTGGAAATCGTGTCGGAACCGGAGATTTCTTCGCCGGAAGAAGCCCGCGCTTATTTGGAAAAACTGCGCGCCATCATGCAGTACTGCGAAGTGTCCGACGTCAAAATGGAAGAGGGCTCGATGCGCTGCGACGCCAACATCAGCATCCGTCCCCATGGGCAGAAGGAATTCGGCACTCGTGCCGAGCTGAAAAACATGAACTCCTTCCGCGGCGTGCAAAGAGGGCTGGAGTACGAGGAATACCGCCAAGCCGAAATTTTGGACGAAGGCGGAACGGTCGTGCAGGAAACCCGCCGCTGGGACGAAGCGCAGGGCAAAACCTTCACGATGCGCGGCAAGGAAGAAGCGCATGATTACCGTTATTTCCCGGACCCGGATCTGGTGAAGGTATACATCGACGAAGAATGGAAAAACCGCATCCGCGCGTCGATTCCGGAGCTGCCGGACGCCCGCAAAGCGCGCTACACCTCCGAATATGGTCTGCCTAGCTACGATGCCGAGGTCATCACCTCCTCGAAGCCGATCGCGGATCTGTTCGAAGACAGCTTGAAATATACGAAAGATGCCAAATCGGTTTCCAACTGGATTATGGGCGAATTGCTCGGTTATCTCAACAGCAACAACCTGGAATTCTCCGAGGTGAAAATCACGGGCCAAGGGTTGGGCGAGATGATCGGCTTAATCGAAAAAGGGACGATCAGCACGAAAATCGCCAAAACCGTCTTCAAGGAAATGCTCGAAAGCGGCAAGCTTCCGCAGCAAATCGTCGAGGAAAAAGGGCTCGTGCAGATCAGCGACGAAGGCGCGATCAAGTTCATCGTCGAGCAGGTCGTGGCCGCGAACCCGCAATCCGTCGAGGATTACAAGGCGGGCAAGCAAAAGGCGATCGGCTTCCTCGTCGGCCAGGTCATGAAGGAGAGCCGCGGCAAAGCCAATCCGGCGATCGTCAACAAGTTGCTGGAAGAAGTGCTTAATCAGTAAGAGGAACGGGTCTTGGGGCTTGTCCGCCGGACAGGCCCTTTTTTATTAGGCGGATGTTTTTTGCCTGATAAGTTGGTCTTTTTTTGACTTGCGGCGTATAGCCTGAAAAAGGGGGATTCCCGTGATTACGAAGCTTTCCTTGCAGGATGGCGACATGCTGGACCAAATTTGGAGGCTGCAGCATATTGCCTACCGGCTGGAGGCCGAAAAAATCGGCTTCTACGACATTCCTCCGCTGCTCGACACGCATGAAACGCTGCGTACCTGCGGCGAAACGTTTTACGGTTGCTTGGACGAGGACGGGGAGCTGCTCGGGGCGGTGGCGACGAAACAGGAGACCCCGGGGTCGCTGACCTTGATGCGGATGATGGTTCATCCGGCTCATTTCCGCAAAGGCATCGCGGGCAGCCTGATCCGGCATGTTTTTGACGTTCATCCGGACGTTCCGCTGTTTATCGTCTCCACCGGTGCCAAAAATGAACCTGCGGTGGCGTTATACCTCAAATACGGCTTTATTCCTTTCGAGACGTTCGAGGTGGCCCCGGGCGTGGAACTGACGACATTTCACAAGCGGGCAGACGTATCGGTTTAATTCATGGCCTTATGGCCGCGGATTTGCATTATTAGAGTGAGATAGGGAGAGATAGGCTCTTGGCGGATCCATGGTATATAGATAACGTGCATATATTGCTGCGGTTGCTTCTGTCTATGCTGTTAGGCGGGCTTGTCGGCTTGGAGAGGGAACGCTCCAACCATGCGGCAGGCCTCCGGACCCACATCCTCGTATGTATGGGTTCGACGCTGATCATAATGCTGTCCATTTATGGTTTTTCCGAATTCGTGCATGAGGTCAACATCCGGATTGACCCGGCGAGATTGGCTTCGGCCGTCATTACGGGGATCGGGTTTTTGGGCGCCGGGACCATTTTGTTTACCGGCAAATCGATTACGGGTTTAACCACGGCCGCGTCGGTATGGGTGATCGCCGCCGTCGGGCTCGCCGTGGGCGCAGGTTTTTATTTTGCCTCCATTGCGGCTACGTTACTCATTTTGCTGACGTTGGTGGTTTTCAACAAATTGGAGCAGCGTTACATCCGCAGCAGCAAACTTCATTTGATCTCGGTGTGCGCGATTTCGGCGCCGGGGCTGCTCGAAGCGATATCCGGCCTGCTGGAGGAAGAGGAAATCACCGTCAAAAAAGCGGTCGTCAACGAGCGGAGCACCGTGCCGTACGGCGAGCTTCAGCCGCCTTCGACCACGGTGGAAATCGCTTTGAACGTGCTCAGCAAAAGGGTATTCGATCCTTTGGAGCTCGCTTCCCGCATTCGCAGGCTCGACGGGGTATCCATGGTTTCCATCGATTGAACTGCGCCGAAAAACTCCCTGGTTAAGGGAGTTTTTTTGGTTTTTCAGGGACTTCATCCAATTATTTACCTGTTATTGTCCCGGTTATATAGGGTAGTATCATCTATATAGTATAGAGGGTGGGCTTTTTTTGGCCTGGAACGGCGTGTCAGCGATGAATTTTACGGTGAAAGGAGCGGGAGGATGCACAGCGTCGAACATTCCGGCGGATCGAAGGAAGAAACGGCAAAAAGAAACCGCATGCGCGGCGAAAAAAAGGCTGCAGTCCGGACCCGCCGCCTGTTTTCCCGAAAACGCAAGTTTACGGCAGGATTCCTCGCGGCCGTTTGTCCGGGGCTCGGCCATATTTACCTTGGATTGTACCGCAAAGGCATCGCCTTTATTTTTACGCTCCTATTGGACGCTTCGGCGTTGTTATATTTTTCGTCCATCGGCATGCAGATCAACGTCCCGCTGCTCATTTTGCTGGCGCTCGTGATCCCGGTGACTTATTTTTACAATGTGTACGACGTCCTGCAATCGGCCGATTACGTCATCTATTACAGGGTGGGGACGCATGGGCAGGAAGAACGCCAGGTTTCGCCTTACCGGAATCCGTTCGCCGTGGAGCGAAGCGCGCTTTTCGGCATCATGCTCGTCGCGGGCGGCGCGCTGATGTTTCTTTTTTATCAAAAGCCGCGGTGGCTCCGGTATTACATGGAGGATTACGGCAAAATCACGGTGGCGGCGGTGCTGATCATCGTAGGCTTGTGGGCAGGAGGCCGGGAAATTTGGCTTTTGCGGAAACAACGCGGCTCAAAAAGCCGGGAGAGGGAAAAGGGCGGCGTTTAGGCGCCAGCGAACGGGGGAAGAAAACATGAACCGGATACGGCGAATGCGCGTGGGAAGATTCACGGCCGTCCTGCTGCTGATCGCAACCGGCGTGCTGCTTCTTGGCGATGCGCTCCAAGGCACCGAGCGTTTGCTGCTGCTTTTGAAATGGTGGCCGCTCACGCTGGTGCTGTGGGGGCTGGAATATATCGCTTTGCTGCTGATATCGCGCCGTTCCCAAGGAACGGGCCGGCGGTTTCAGCTGGACCTGCGCGGGGTGCTGATCGCCGTCGTGCTGTCAGCCTCGGTGTTTATCGTGACGGAACAAAAACACTATTTGCATCTCTGGAACAAGGTGAGCCTGAATCTGGCCGCGGCCGGCGTGGATTACAGCGAACAGGAGGGGAGCAGCGTCGGAAAAGACCTGCTTGCCGTTCCCGTGACGTTAACGACGCAAAACATCAAGGTGGAAAACATCAACGGCGATATCGTCGTGCAGCGCGGTCCGGTGACGGACATCGGGGTGCAGGCGGAGATTTGGGTCGACCAGATTACGGGACCGGAGGCCGAAGCCATCGCGAGGGAATCGGCGCTTGAGGTCGGCGGCGGCAACACCATTACCATCCAGACCAAAGGGAAAGGCTACGGCCAGTCCGGGAAAAGGCAGCCGCGGATGAATCTGACGATTACGCTGCCGCAGGACCGGCGTTTTGATCTGTCGCTCCGGACGATGAACGGCAGCATCCTTGTGCAGCACGTGGATGCGATCAAGCAAATATCGATGGAGACGGCAAACGGAGATCTCCGGTTGAACCGCGTCACCGGGAACGTCAAGGGCAGCACGCTGAACGGAAAAGGCATCGCGTATCACGTCATGGGTTCCGTCGACTTGAGCACGAATCAGGGCAACATGCAGGCGGTGGACGTTTCCGATGCCGTAACGCTTTCGACCCAGGTCGGCAATTTGTCCGTCCGCAAATCGCTGGGCCCGATCGACGTCCAGACGAAAAACGGGAACATCGACGTGGACGAAGTCCGCTCCGATCTGAAGGCGGAGTCGCTTAACGGCGGCATTAAGGCCCGTTCCAGCGTCGTCGAAGGCGACTGGGACATTTACAGCGCGGTAGGGGAACTTACCGTCAGCCTGCCCGAATCGGGAAGCTACGAAATCGACGGGAGCATCAGCTATGGCGATATCTACAATCAGTTTCCGGCGTTTACGGTGGATAAAAAGAACATTACGGGCACAATAGGTCTGGGTGAACATCGGGTTCGCATCGAAGGCAACAGCGATTTGAACGTGAATAAATATTGAGCGGGAGCATACATTTATTCCAAGTTCTTTCAGGGCGGGCCCTTTCGTTGACAAAGTCGAAACGATGAACGTACAATAATGTTATAGGGCATATTTTAGAATGTTGGGTAAACAACCTTTTCGTTGCATTCGAGAATATCAGAATTTTGTTTAATCTTAAGGCGGTGGGTAAGAATGTCAACGCGAGTCGAGCATGCATTGGAACAATTGAAAACGAATGGTGTTCGGATTACGCCCCAGCGTCATGCGATATTGGCTTACCTCATGGAGTCCATGAGCCATCCAACGGCGGATGAAATCTATCGTGCCCTGGAGCCTAAATTTCCGAGCATGAGCGTAGCTACCGTTTATAATAATTTGAAGATGCTGATCGAAGCCGGTATGGTTCATGAGCTGACTTATGGAGATAATTCAAGCCGTTTTGATGCGAACGTTTCGGATCACTTTCACGTGATTTGCCAGAAATGCGGGAAAATCGAAGACTTCAGCTACCCGTCCCTCGAGGACGTGGAGCAGACTGCTGAGAAAAGCACAGGCTTCCAGATTCAAGGGTTGCGCATGGAGCTGTACGGTATTTGCAGCAGCTGCAAAAATAAGTAAAGCATCCGTTTCAAGCTTTCTGCTTTCGACAAAACGTGCGGATTCCTGCCATGGGTCCTCACGTTTTTTTAGCTTTCAAGCCTTTTTGGCAACGATACTTATACGATGATGGAGGATCAGCCTTTGAGTAGAAGTAGACGCAGACGCCGTCCCACGGCTAAGAGGCGGCTTGCCGTTTTTCTCGGACTGTGCCTGATTGCGGCAGGAGCCTATTTGACGGTGACGGAGGTTCTCCCGAATCCGCTGCATGAAAAGCCGGACTGGAGAGGGATGGACAAGCCCATATTCGTTGAAGGCAAGCTGCTCGATCAGCCTGCCGAAGGTGCCGGGGAGCAGCTGAAGCTGCCGCTTCCGGTGCTGCAGGAGAGCATAGACCCTAACATTCGTTACGAAAAAGGAACGCAGTCGCTGATTTTGACGACCCCGGCCAAGGTGATGCATTTGCAGGCAGGGGAGAAGGAAGCGCGGCTGAATAACAGGCAGGTCCAGCTCCGGTTCGCGCCGGAGGAAGAGAATGGCCTGTTGTATGCGCCGATCCATCCGCTGAAAGAGCTGTACGGGATTACCGTTCACGAGGATCCGAATACGGGCGCCGTGCTGCTGATGAGAGCCGGGGATACGGTGCAAATGGGCAAAGTCGCCGGCGATGCCGGGTCCAAAACGGCGCTTCGCAAGGGACCGTCCAAACATGAGCCGATCTTGGCGGACATGGCAGGGGGAACGACTCTGCGGGTTTGGGGGAGCGAGGAATCGTGGTATTTCGTGCAGATGGATAACGGGTATGCCGGTTACGTGCCGAAATCCAAGGTGGCGCTCGGCGAAAAGAAAACGGTGGAAGCCGTTCAGGAGCAGCCTACGCAAGCCGAACGCAACTGGGCGGGCAAAAAGGTCAATCTGGCCTGGGAGGCCGTTTATCAGAAAAAGCCGGACCCGGCCGTCATCGATCAGATGACCGGCGTCAACGTCGTCAGCCCGACGTGGTTCAGCATCATCGACGGGGAAGGGAACGTCCGCAGCAACGCGGACATTGCCTACGTACAAAAAGCCCATGCCCGCGGGATGGAAGTGTGGGGGCTTCTGAGCAACAGCTTCGATCCCGAGATCACTGCGAGCGCGATGGCAACCTATGAAACAAGGTCGAACGCCATCAATCAAATCCTCGAACTTGCCAAGACGTATCATTTGGACGGGATCAATTTGGACTTCGAAAACGTCAAAACCGAAGACGGGGAAAACGTGTCCCAGTTCGTCCGCGAGCTGAAGCCTTTGGCTCGTGCGGAGGGATTGATCTTATCGGTGGACGTCACCCCGAAATCGGGAAGCGAAATGTGGTCCCGCTTTTTGGACAGGCGTTCGCTGGGGGAAGCGGCGGATTTTATCATTTTGATGGCCTATGACGAACATTGGGCTTCAAGCCCGAAAGCGGGTTCGGTGTCGTCCTTGCCGTGGACCGAATCGGCCGTGCGCAAAATCCTTGAGGAGGATGAGGTGCCGCCCGAAAAATTGGTTTTGGCCGTGCCGCTGTATACCCGGATCTGGTCGGAAGAAGCCAAAGACGGCAAAACCAAAGTCTCGTCGAAGGCGGTAGGCATGAAAACCGTAAAGGAAATCCTTGCGGAAAAGAAGCTGAAACCCAAATACCTTGAGGATGTGCAGCAGAACTATGTTGAATATACGGAAGACGGCGTTTTGAAAAAGATATGGATTGAAGATAAGACGTCGCTCGGTGCAAGAGTGAAGCTGGCCAAGGAACTGAAGCTTGCCGGAGTCGCCGCGTGGACCCGAAGTTTCGGCACCGAAGAAGCATGGAATACGCTGAAGGATATTTCATCCTAATGCGAATCGCACTCATATTTGTTGTGGATATCGACTGATGGTTTAACGCAGGCATCTTATGAATGATTACTTTTTAAAATACGGAAGGCGTAATCCGAACGTATAAAAACCGGTCATCCTTGGAGGATGGCCGGTTTTTTTGTTTGCCGCTCATAAATCTTGCCCTAAGACGGCGTCTAGTGGTGATGGACGGCCGATGAAGGGCCGGCTTGCGTTTCCTGGCGCTTTTGCATTTCTTCCAGCTCGTCGTCCGTAATGTCCGCCAGATTGATGTCGGTCGTCATGATGGTTCGGCAGAACATGCAGCGGTCCGTTTTTCCGAGCATTTTCGTCGGTTTGTGACATTCCGGGCATTCGATCGTCTTCACGCTCGTGGAGAGCATCCCGGCCCAAAAATAAATCCCCAGGCTGCCCATCATGGCGATCAGGCCGATGACGAGACCAATCGCCGCCACGATTTTTCCGGCTTGTCCCCAGAAGACGATCCCTGCCGTGCCCAGCACCATCAGCATCATGCCGATGATCGTCAGCAGCAGTCCCCAGGTACGGAAAGCAACGATTTTTGCTGTTTTGAAGATCATGGATCATTGGCTCCTATCATCATTTTAGTTGTATGCAAAAAAGAAGGAACTGACGTGGATCATGTAGAAGTATATTATAACTGAATTGGCTGGTTTTCGCCAAGGAATGCATGGAGGGAGACATGGATTTGTCCAATTTGTCTTTTTTTTATGGAGAGTCTTTTGATGCCGATGCCATCGGTACTATCATATATCGACAGGAAGCGCAAAAATTCGACGGATCTTTGCTTCATGACTTCGACTATATCGTCCTCGTCGTCCATGAAGGACAGGAGGCGGAATTGGCCGTCGAGCATACGCTTGTAGGGGAACTGCCGTGCCAGACGCTGCATGTTTCGTCCGAGTCCCTTCAGCGCTGGCTTATTGCGGGCGAAAAAGGGGATTTGATCCGCTGCTTTATGGAAGGGGAGCTGGTGAGGGACGTGAACGGGAAACTGGCCCGGCTCCGCAGGGAATATACGGAGTTTGAACAGCCGCTGCGGGATCGCAAAATGCTGTATGAATTCTCCCGCTTCCTAAGCATATACGTTGAAGCCAAGCGGTATTTGCAAGCCGGATACGAGGTCGACGCCTATCAATCCGTGCTGGATTCGTTAAGGCATTGGGCAAGGATCGAACTGATCGAACGCGGGGTGCTGCCCGATCGGGCCGTTTGGGAGCAAGTGAAGGAACTGAATACGGCGATCCACAAGCTGTATGAGGAATTGACCCAGAGCAAGGAAACGATCCGGCAGCGCGTGGAGCTGGTGCTGCTTGCCTGCGAGTTTTCCGTCATGTCGAAAATGGCGGAGTGCACCGGGCTTATGCTGCAGATTTTGAAAAGCCGGTCCCAGCCCTGGAGCATCGAGGAACTGATTCATCACCCGGATCTGGACATCGTCAAAAACGAACTGCCGCTTGTCATGCGCAAGCTGGTCAACCGTTCGCTGGCGAAGGAGTCGGTCGTGTGGTCCGACGCCTCGGGATACAGCAGCCCGGCAATCCGCTATTCCGCGGAATAGCGTCATCTGTATTGCGCAAAGGTTCGAGGGGGTAAATGCTCCCTCTTTATTTATGCATGGGGCGTTCGTTTTGGGGGAACTTATAAAGGGAGTTTAGCTGCTTAGCTTTTTTTATATTTAGAGGTTGACTCCTCAATGTTTTATGTGTTAAATTATAACTCGCCCCATGAAACCTCGGGTTTACAACAAACGAGGATTCGAC
>NZ_JBBORO010000001.1:817500-4432500 GCF_038004655.1 Paenibacillus sp. FSL M7-1455
CATCGCTCAACGGATAAAAGCTACCCTGGGGATAACAGGCTTATCTCCCCCAAGAGTCCACATCGACGGGGAGGTTTGGCACCTCGATGTCGGCTCATCGCATCCTGGGGCTGAAGTAGGTCCCAAGGGTTGGGCTGTTCGCCCATTAAAGCGGTACGCGAGCTGGGTTCAGAACGTCGTGAGACAGTTCGGTCCCTATCTGTCGTGGGCGTAGGAAATTTGAGAGGAGCTGTCCTTAGTACGAGAGGACCGGGATGGACGTACCGCTGGTGCACCAGTTGTTCCGCCAGGAGCATGGCTGGGTAGCTACGTACGGACGGGATAAGCGCTGAAAGCATCTAAGCGTGAAGCCCCCCTCAAGATGAGATTTCCCAGTATGTAAGACCCCTTGAAGACGACGAGGTAGATAGGTTGGAGGTGGAAGTGCAGCAATGCATGGAGCTGACCAATACTAATCGGTCGAGGGCTTATCCTAAAAAGTACCCCAAAAAGTGAAGCTTAGGCTTCGCGGTTCAATCCGAATACTTTTCGGGGGCCCCGGATTTAAAACCGGGAAATGCTACGGAAAATAAAACGCAAACGTTTCGTATCTAGTTTTCAGGTGATCAAACATCTGAATAATTATTGTTCCCTGATAGCTCAGTCGGTAGAGCACTCGACTGTTAATCGAGTTGTCACAGGTTCGAGTCCTGTTCGGGGAGCCATTATGGAGAGGTGTCCGAGTTGGCCGAAGGAGCACGATTGGAAATCGTGTAGGCGTCACAAGCGTCTCGAGGGTTCGAATCCCTCTCTCTCCGCCATAAAATTTCATTAGCATTAAATTAAGGCCCGTTGGTCAAGGGGTTAAGACACCTCCCTTTCACGGAGGTAACAGGGGTTCGAATCCCCTACGGGTCACCATGGAGACTTAGCTCAGCTGGGAGAGCATCTGCCTTACAAGCAGAGGGTCGGGGGTTCGATCCCCTCAGTCTCCACCATATCATCCTCATTCAACGAGGATTCATAATGACGCGGGGTGGAGCAGTCCGGTAGCTCGTCGGGCTCATAACCCGAAGGCCGCAGGTTCAAATCCTGCCCCCGCAATTTATCTCCAAAAAGTCTAAATATGTTTTCAT
Organism: Paenibacillus sp. FSL M7-1455; assembly: GCF_038004655.1. Lineage (NCBI taxonomy): Bacteria > Bacillati > Bacillota > Bacilli > Caryophanales > Paenibacillaceae > Paenibacillus > Paenibacillus sp. FSL M7-1455. The sequence goes on from NZ_JBBORO010000001.1 coordinate 818,616, forward strand.
AACATATGTAGATTCTTTACAGGAGAAATTATTAAGGCCGTGGAACCGTGGTGTAGAGGCCTAACATGCCTGCCTGTCACGCAGGAGATCGCGGGTTCGAATCCCGTCGGTTCCGCCATTCAATATTTCAGGGTATGAAGTATTGCATAGAAGCTTTAACCATGTTATAGTAAGGCTCGGTAGCTCAGTCGGTAGAGCAGAGGACTGAAAATCCTCGTGTCGGCGGTTCGATTCCGTCCCGAGCCACCATGAAATCATAAACGAATAAAAGCCGGTGTAGCTCAATTGGTAGAGCAACTGACTTGTAATCAGTAGGTTGGGGGTTCAAGTCCTCTCGCCGGCACCATTGTGGAGGCTTAGCGAAGTGGCCAAACGCAGCAGACTGTAAATCTGTTCTCGTACGAGTTCGGTGGTTCGAATCCATCAGCCTCCACCAGTATCTAGGGGCATAGTTTAAAGGTAGAACAGCGGTCTCCAAAACCGTTAGTGTGGGTTCAATTCCTGCTGCCCCTGCCAGTTCAATTTTATATGTGGCGGTCGTGGCGAAGGGGTTAACGCACCGGATTGTGGCTCCGGCATTCGTGGGTTCAAGTCCCATCGATCGCCCTCTAAGTTTTCAAATTGTTGGGGATTAGCCAAGCGGTAAGGCAACGGACTTTGACTCCGTCATGCATAGGTTCGAATCCTATATCCCCAGCCATTTACGCGGACGTGGCTCAGCGGTAGAGCATCGCCTTGCCAAGGCGAGGGTCGCGGGTTCGATTCCCGTCGTCCGCTCCAATATTTACGGCGCCATAGCCAAGTGGTAAGGCACAGCTCTGCAAAAGCTTTATCCCCAGTTCGAATCTGGGTGGCGCCTCCATTACAATCAAATATGCGCCCTTAGCTCAGCTGGATAGAGCGTTTGACTACGAATCAAAAGGTCAGGAGTTCGAATCTCTTAGGGCGCGTTTCATCTTCATCTGCTGGTGTGGCGGAATGGCAGACGCGGCGGACTCAAAATCCGCTTCCGGCAACGGAGTGGGGGTTCAAGTCCCTTCACCAGCATACTCATGAACGATCAAGCTCTTAAGTTGCAATGATTGCAGCTTAAGAGCTTTTTTGCATTCCTTCACCGTTGCGGCGGTTCTAAACTTGACCAAGCCATTCTTACGTTTTTCTAACGAAGATCAAACAATACATGAATGCTCCTGTTGTATAATATAAAAAACGGAGATCCTCAATTGGAGGCTGATATCGCCCAACGGCTGCTAACAACCTACAAATGATTCAAGTTTTTTACACTGTTCCTGAATCCCGATTTTAAAAGAAAGTGGAGGTCATTCCCTTCATGAAAAAAACATGGCTGCTCGGATTCGGTTTTTTCAGCATCAGCATTACCTGGTCGCTTTATAACGCGTTTGTTCCTTATTTTTTGGATCCTTATCTTAAAAGCACGGCCTTGATTGGCTTCATGATGACCCTCGACAACTACTTCGCTTTGTTTTTGCAGCCATGGATCGGCCATTTGAGCGACAAAACCCAGACCCGTTTCGGCAAACGGATGCCATTTCTGATGTTGGGCATGCCTGCAGCTGCGCTGTTCGTCATCCTGATTCCATTACATACGAGTTTTATCACGCTTCTCCTGTTCATGATGCTGATGAACCTTTCAATGAGCGTCTACCGCTCCCCGACGGTCGCCCTCATGCCGGATATTACGCCCGATCATCAACGGACCAAAGCGAACGGCATCATTAATTTTATGGGCGGTTTTGGCGGCATTTTGGCCTTTGGAGCCGGTTCTGTGCTGTATGGGGCGAATCCTTCCTTTCCTTTTATCGCGGCAGCGGCGATTACCTTGATTTCATTATGGATTCTGACGGCCGCAATTAAGGAAAATAGGGACGTCATCGTATCGCTGCCTGCCGAGAAACGGCCGAAAATCAAGCTCAAAGGAGAACTGGACCGCACGACGGTGCTCCTGCTCGCAGCGATCTTTTTCTGGTTTGTGTCCTATCAAGGCGTGGAAGCGCTATTTACTTTATACGGTAAACATTACATGGGATTAACGGAAAAAGACGCGGCATTTTCGCTTACGTTCTTTTCCTTGTTTTTCGTGTTGTTTGCGATCCCGAGCGGCTGGCTTGGCAACCGGTTGGGCAAAAGGAAAACGATCCTTGCGGGCGTGATCGGACTGTTTGCTGTATTTGCGGCGGTGCCGTTCGTCGATACCGTTCTGCTGCTGCGGGTGTTGCTTGCGCTGGGAGGGATTTGCTGGGCCCTCATTAACATCAACTCGTACCCTTTTGTGGTATCGGTCGGCAGCGAGGGCAGCATCGGCACGCGGACGGGATTGTATTATCTCGTCTCGTCGCTTGCGGCGATCACGTCGCCGCCATTGCTCGGCCTGATGATCGATCAGTTCGGATACCGTTCCTTGTTCATTTGCGCCTCGGCCGGCATGCTGCTTGCCTCCTGTTCATCTCTTTGGTCAGGCATGACGGAAAAAGCGCTGCCGCTAACGAGCCGGTTTCGGCCGAAGCAAATATGTAAAGCTTCTTATAATAGGGTGCCGGATGTTTCCGGTGCCTTTTTTTGCTTTTAGCTGCTGTCGCAAACCCTCGGAGGCTAAACAACCCGGAAAACGGCGGTATAGGGCAAAAACCCCCGATAGCCTTAGGTCTGAAACGTTCCCCGACCAAGGTCTAGGATGAAAAACCGTCTGCAGTCTGTTTTGGAAAGAGGCCGTACCACCTAAAATAAAGACATAAGGTTGATGCACTGAAAGGAAGTGAGAAATGCATGAAAAACCGCAATAACGGAACAGCAATCGTATTGATCGTCGTCGGGGCGCTGATGCTCTTCGGTTTGTTCGCCCCACTGTTTGGTAAACTGATTGGTTTGCTCTTCCCGATTCTGCTGATCGTCCTTGGCTATTACGGAATCCGCAGAGGCAAAGTGGTGATCGGAACCATCATCCTTGCGTTCGGTGCTTTGTCTTTGCTGGCGAAGTTGTCCTGGATCATCGGACCGCTGCTCGGCATCGCGCTGGTGATTTTCGGAATCTCCCTTCTGAAGGGAAAGAAAAGCTACTACTAACATGAATCTGTTGCAAATATCGTACCACATATCCGTATGAAGAGGATGTTATCCGAAATCCGGAAAAAACGAATAAGGAGGGGCTACACAAGATGAGTGTTTTTCGTCGGGTGCGGGATATTACCGCAGCGAATATCAATGAACGTTTGGAGCAAAGTCAGGATCCGGTGCGGCTGATCGACCAGTTTCTGGCCACCACGCGGGATGACATCGTTGAAGCCGAAAAGCTTGTACAGCAGTCCACCGCACATATGAGACAGCTGAAGCTGCAAGTCGATCAAGCCGAAACGATGAAAAACAAACGCGAAGAGCAGGCGCTCCTGGCCTTGAAGGCCGGGGAAGATCATCTCGCCAAGCTGGCGCTCCAAGAAAAGATCATTTATGAGGAAAAGCTGGAACAATACAGCGAATTGCTGAATACGACCCAAAGTTCCTTGATGGACCTGGAAAGCCAGCTGAACGAATTGAAACTGGAATACCAAACCGTTTATAACAAACGCCAATATTACGTGGCGCGCATGGAGACGCTTCGGCTCCAGCAGCGCATGAACCAACGGATGGAGGGCTACGGCGGCGGCCAGGACGTTCCTAAAATGTTCAACCGCCTCGAGGACCGCATCTCCGACTGGGAGTTCGAAGCCCAAAGCTTGCGGGACCTGCGCCGCATGGGCCAACAATACTTAGAGCAGGCCGGCGAGACGGTATCCAGCATCCTGGAGAAGGAAATGGCCCGTTTGAAACAAAAGCTGAACAACAGCGGAAAGGAGTAACATCATGAGCAAACTCTACCGTTCGAGACGGGATAAGATGGTCACCGGGCTTTGCGGCGGACTGTCGGACTTGATCGGGATGGACTCGACGCTGCTGCGGATTTTGTTCATCGTCACGGTTTTCTTCACAGGCGGCACCACCTTGTTCATCTACTTCATCGCCGCTCTCGTCGTACCGAAGGAACCGGTTCCGCCTTATAATCCATACGGCCCCGCGGGCCCAGGCGGTTACTACGGCGGCCATCCGGGCAACGGAGCTTACGGCAACGGAAGCTATTACGGAGGAAACGGCCACTACAACAACAACGGCCCATCCTTTGACCCAAGAAGCAGATACAACGATCCGTCTTATGGCAGCAGACCTAGCGGAGGATTTTCCTCCCCGTCGTCCAACCTGGACGCCATGATGGAAGACATCGAAAAGAAAGCCATGAAAAAAGAGCTTGAAGAGCTGAAGAAAAAACTGTCCAAATACGAGAAGGGAGAAGTGTAAAACATGGGAGTATTTAAAAGATTGAAAGATATGACGAAAGCGTCGGTAAATGAGCTGCTGGATAAAGTAGAGGATCCGATTGTCATGCTGAACCAATACCTCCGCGATATGGAGGCTGAAATCCACGAGGCCGAACTGACGGTTGCCAAACAAATGGCGAACGAGCGCCGCATGAAGCAGCGCGTTGAAGAAGCCGAAAAAATGTCCGTGCAGCGCGAGGCTCAAGCCGAGCTCGCCCTGAAAAACGGCCAGGAGGAAATCGCACGCAAGCTGCTCGAAGAAAAAATCTATTTCGATCAAAAAATCACCGAATACCGCGACCTGCATGCGCAGTCCGAAACGCAAGCCAAAGAATTGGTGCAGCAGCTGCATGACATGAAAGACGAGTTCTACAAAATGCGCAACAAACGCAACGAGCTGGTGACCCGCGCCCAAATGGCGAAAGCCAAAAAGCAAATGTCACAAATCAACAGCCTGCATACGATCGAAAGCGGCAGCGCGTCCCTCGGATTCCACCGCATGGAAGAAAAAATCATGCAAATGGAAGCTGAAGCCGACGTCCTCCGCGCCCCATACCGCCCATCGGCCAGCACGTTCACGAGTCCGGTGGATGCCGAAAAGCAGCTGAAAGTGGAAGAACAGCTTAAGGCGCTGAAAAACAAAATGAACGCTTCCGGCAATGCCGGCGGGACAAAAGCTACGAAAGAATAAGTCTTCACAAAATAGGACAATATGATATGCTATAAAGAATGAGAAGTGGAAAGCCATACTGGTGCGAAAGCCTCGCCCCATATGGCTTTTCCGACCTTTACCATGAACGGTTTCAAGACATCGCAAGGAGGTGCGGCATGGAAAAAAGAAATCGCTTGATTGCCCTAATTCTCATCGGGGTCGGCCTTCTCATGCTGGTCGGCAGGTGGGTCGGCTTTTTTACCATTGTCGCACTGTTGTTTTTATTGGCAGGAATCTATGCGATTCGCGGCGGCAAGGTAAAGCGGGGCTATCGCCTGCTGGCGGTCGGAGCCATTTTGCTCGTACTCGACCATCTAATGATTGTCCTCGGCATTGCGCTGTTATCGCTCGGATTCTTTTTCATCAAGGCCAAAAAGGTACAGCCCAAGGAAGGTTTTATTCAAAAGCAAAACTTTTCCTCCAATTTCGATTGGGACCAGCAGCCATGGGTGATGCGCAGCATGAGCGTATGGCATGTGTTTGGCGAGGCCGATATGGACTTGTCCCTGGCCATCCCGGAGGATAAGGAAACCGTGATGATGTTCCAAGGAATCATGGGCGATATGGACCTGCAGATTCCGGAGTATTACGGCATCGAGATCGAAGCCTTCGTCTTGTTCGGCTCCATCGACTTCAGGGGGGAACGGGACAACGGCATGATGAACCGTTTGAACTGGAAGTCGCCCAACTATGAGACCAGCGAGCAGAAAGTGAAATTCATCATCTCTTATCTCGTTGGCGATCTTGATATTCATATTTCCTAAGAAATGGGGGTTCCCCGCGTGAAAGAAAAAAAGCCGGTCAATATGGTCTCCCGAAGCATGGGCGAGGGAGCCCTTCTTTCTTTTATACTGCTGCTTATCATTTTTTACGTGTTGTATACATATGGTTATTTGGCGCCGTTCGACGACTGGAACAAACGGGTGCAGGCGATTACGACGCTGGTACTGGTGCCTCTCGGGATCGGGGCGATGTACGGGTTTTACCAAAGCTACCGGACGAAAAGAAGGTTGGAGCTGCTTCGCGACACGCTGTTATCCTGGGAAAAAGGGAATTTGTCGCGGGACGTGCCGGAGCTTGGCGTGGACGAGGTGGGCCGCCTCGGCGAACAGCTCGGGCGCATCAGCAAGAAATGGGAGGAGCAGGTTACGTCTCTCCAGCGCCTGTCCACCAACAATGCCCAGCTTGCCGAGCAGGCCAGGGTATCCGCGATCGTCGAAGAGCGGCAGCGGCTCGCTCGGGAGCTGCATGATGCGGTCTCGCAGCAGCTGTTCGCGATATCGATGACGGCTACGGCCGTGGGAAGAACGCTGGCGAAGGATTTTGACAAGGCGCAGCGGCAGGTGGCTCTGATCGAAGAGATGGCCGCCGTAGCGCAATCGGAGATGCGGGCGCTGCTTCTTCACCTCCGGCCGGTGTATCTGGAAGGGAAACCGCTGGAGCAGGGGTTGAAAGAACTTATTAAAGAGCTTAAGGTTAAAGTACCGATGGAAATCGCGTTCGAAATGGATGAAGGCATCCAGTTGATGAAAGGAATCGAAAACCATCTGTTCCGGATCATTCAGGAAGCGATGTCGAATACGCTGCGGCATGCCAAAGCGGAAAAAATGGAAATCCGCATTCATCAGAAGCAGGACGCCGTATGGGTGATGCTGCGCGACGATGGACAGGGATTCGAAATGGACGAGAAAAAGCAGGCCTCGTACGGCCTTTCCAATATGCAGGAACGGGTGAGCGAAATCGGGGGTTCGATCCTGTTCATTACCGCTCCGGGCAAGGGAACGCGAATCGAAATTACGATTCCAATCGTATATGAAGAAAAAGGAGGGGAAGAGGACCATGGAGGATTTAGAAAAGCCGGCGATCAAAGTGCTGCTCGTGGATGATCACGAGATGGTGCGCATCGGGCTGGCCGCAGTGCTTGGCACGGAGGACGGCATCGAGGTAGTCGGCGAAGCCGGCAGCGGCGAGGAGGGCATACGCCTGGCCCGCGAATACAAGCCGGATGTGGTGTTGATGGACCTGGTGATGGATGGAATGGACGGCATCGAAGCGACTCGGCAGCTCCTGAAGCTGTACCCGGACTGCAAGGTGATCGTGCTGACGAGTTACCTGGACGACGAGAAAATGTATCCGGTCATCGAGGCAGGCGCTTTCAGCTACCTGCTGAAAACGTCCCGGGCAAGCGAAATCGCCGAAGCCATCCGGGCCGCCGCCCGCGGCCAATCGGTGCTGGAATCGCAGGTGGCATCCAAGATGATGAACCGGTTCCGGCATGCGGAAACCGAAGCCCCTGCCCATAAGGAATTGACGGAGCGGGAGATGGACGTGCTGCGGCTTTTGGCCCAAGGCAAATCGAATCAGGAGATCGCCGATGAATTGATCATCGGCATCAAAACGGTCAAATTCCACGTGACGAACATTTTGGCGAAGCTGGGGGTCGACGACCGCACCCAAGCGGCCATATACGCCTATAAAAACGGATTGGCGGAATAAAGCAAATGCACCCATGCCTACCGACGGAACCTGAAAGGGCCCGAAAGGTACCGGCAGGGTGCATTTTCGGTTTTAAATGAGGAACAGAAGCGCAAGCAAGCCGAGGCTGAGAGCGACTGCTCCGGCTCCGAATCCGTAATACCCGTAACCGTAAGGCGGGTACCCGTAGCCGTATGGCGGGAATAGGGCGCGAACCTGGGCTTTCGGGGCGGCGTTTTTCTGTTTTTTCGAGGAGTGCGGGCGTTTCTGGGCCGGCTTGAGGTTGGCGGCGTGAAGCGCGGTATTTTCTTCGCCGTTTAATATGATTTCGCCGTTGCGGCAATGCGTCAACCTTCCGACGTAGGTTCTGCCGTCATGCAAACAAGCAAGGACCATTTTGCCGCGATGTTTCATGATGTTTTCTTCTGAAAGGGGATAGATCGGGATCATGTAAAGGGTCAATCCTCCTCTTCTATTTTTGTTAACAATGTATTCGGCTTTAGGCTGGCATGCCATAGTTATTCACCCATTTATCCAACTTTGCCTGCAGGGTATAATCTTCTCTTAACCCGGACATCCTGTTTAGTAGATTGATAGTTTAGGGCTAAGGGGATGGATGGGGATGAAAACGGCGGCAAAATGGGGAGCTTTTGGTTTGGCGGGAATGGTTTTATTGGGAATCATGTATTTTCAGTTTTGGAACAGCTTGACGAAGGTTCAGGCCGAAGCCGATCAAAACGAACTCCGGACGCTGTTTAACCTGGGCCGGCAAATGGTGAAAGAGCCGCAGCGCGTCGTCATCAAATGGCAGGGAACTTGGGAAGGAAGCGGCGATGCCGAAGCGGCTGCCCAACATCTGAGCCGATCGCTGCAGCTGCCGTCCGTGAAAGAAGTGGAAGAAAACGGTCATACGACTTATCGGGCCATAGGGGAAAAAGACGCGGTCAACGTTCGGTTCAACTGGCAGGAAATCTCCGGCGACCAAAGTTACGTCATCATCCAGCTGGAGGCGCAAACGCCGCAGCAGTGGGACAGCCTTGCCGATTTGCAGGCCAAGTTCGGGGAAAAAATGCGGGATGCCGGCATCGATGCGAAGTGGAATGCGGCTTTGCAGGGGCATGTCGACGATCGGACGGAAGCGGCTGACACCATGAACCGGATTGAAGGGCGGCTTAAGGGGATTTTGGATGCCGTCCCTAAGGAAACGTACCAGGATGAGACGACCGTCAGCAATGCTTATCAGGTGCCGTCGTTGAAAACGCGGGTAAGAAGCGGCGACACGTGGCTCAATATGCAGGTTGCCGTTCATGAAGATGATGTACGCGGAACAAACCGGGTGACGATCGGCCTGCCGGTCATTACGATCGAATATTGATGGCGGATGGTTTATTGAAGAAATGGCCATAATATTTTGAGTGTTTTGGTAAGAAAAACGGATAGCAACATTTGGATGAATATGCTAAAATGACGTATCATTAATTTTTGGGTATAAGAGGATATGAACTAAACGTTGCCTTGATAAAGATGCTGCTGTTTTGTCTTGGATCACCGTTCAGCAAAAGCTGAAGCGAGGTTGTTTTCGCAGGGAATTCTGCCGCCGGCTGCTGTGCGGTCCTTTTACAATAAGGGGTGCCCAAGACGGCGTATTCCGGATCTCTTGGAGATCCAGGCGGAAGTTCCTTTTGCATAAAAATACACCATACTACATAAGGGATGATTGAGGGCCATGGCTGAAAATCAAAATTTGGAATCGCTCAAGACACCGGGCGCCGTATTTTTTATTTTTGGGGCTACCGGAGATTTGGCTAAACGAAAACTGTTTCCGGCCATTTATAGCTTGTACCGCGAAGGTAAATTGGCCGAAGATTTTGCCGTCATCGGCGTGGCGCGCCGGCCGCGCACCCAAGAGGAATTCCGCGAGGACGTGTTTCACTCCATCCAGGAATTTTGCCGGTACAAAACGGAAAATGACGACCAGTTCCGCGCCTTTGCGGAGCATTTTGAGTACAAGTCCCTGGACATCAACAATGTGGACGGCTTCCGCGAGCTGAACGACCAGACGGTCGCTTTGGAGGAACGCTACCATATTCCGGGGAACCGCCTGTTTTATCTGGCCCTGGCACCGGAGCTGTTCGGAAGCGTTTCGTCCAACCTGCAAAAAGGCGGCATGCTGAACAGTGCGGGATGGAGACGCCTCGTGATCGAAAAACCTTTCGGATACGATTTGCAATCGGCCGAAGAGCTGAACGAGCAGATCCGTCAGGTATTTAAGGAAGAGGAAATTTATCGCATCGACCATTACCTCGGGAAGGAAATGGTTCAAAATATCGAAGTCATCCGTTTTGCGAATGCGTTTTTTGAGCCGCTCTGGAACAACAAACATATCGCAAACGTGCAAATTACGCTCAGTGAAACCGTCGGGGTGGAAGAGCGCGGCGGGTATTACGATCACGCGGGAGCGCTGCGGGACATGGGACAAAACCATATGCTGCAAATGCTCACGATGATCGCCATGGAGCCGCCGAGCCGGCTGCTTCCGGAAGATATCCGCGACGAGAAGGTGAAGGTGCTTCGTTCGCTTCGTCCTTACGCCAATGCGGAGGAAGTGAAGAAAAACGTCGTCCGCGGACAATATGTGCAGGGCAGCTCGCGCGGCAAAGATTTACCGGCATACCGCGACGAAGATAAGATCGATCCAGAGTCCAATACCGAAACGTATTATATGGCCCGCGTATTCGTGGACAACTTCCGTTGGGCGGGAGTTCCGTTCTACATTCGGACAGGCAAGCGGCTTCCCGTCAAAACGACCGAAATAGTGGTCGAATTCAAAGGCATGCCGAACAACGTTTATCTCGGGAAAAAGTATAAACTCGAGCCAAACCTGCTTGTCATTCGGGTCAATCCGATGGAAGGCATTTACGTGAAAATCAACGCGAAAAGGCCGGGTTCCGAATCCGAAATCGAACCGCTTGCGATGGACTTTTGCCAAAGCTGCATGGTGGGCATCAACTCGCCTGAAGCTTATGAACGCCTGCTGCATGATGCGGCTCGGGGGGATTCGACTTATTTTACCCGTTGGGACGAGGTGGCTACGGCATGGTCTTTCGTGGACCGCATCGCCGAAGCATGGAAACAGGATCCGGAAGGGCCTCTTCAATACCCTGCGGGTTCCTGGGGGCCGAAAGAAGCCGATCAACTGCTGGCGGAGGATGGCTTCCACTGGTGGCCGGTCAATGGACAGGAAGAAGACGACGTCGTTTGGGAAGTTAATAAATAATTTCAGAATATGAAAAATAATCATCCTCATGCAGCTACTGCATGGGGGTGATTTGCGTATGGAATGTGGTACAATAATAAAATGACAAAAGTAGTATAGAGTGAACCGGGAAACGTGAAATCAGCTTTCGGTTCGATCTATTGAGATGAAGGGAATAGTGAAATGAGCAAAGCGATAGACCAAGCCTTGCAGCAGGAAGTCGATAAGCGAAGAACCTTCGCGATCATTTCCCACCCGGACGCGGGTAAAACGACATTGACGGAAAAGCTGCTGCTGTTCGGGGGCGCCATCCGGTTAGCCGGTACGGTCAAAGCCCGCAAAGCCAGCAAGCATGCCACCAGCGACTGGATGGAAATCGAAAAACAACGGGGGATCTCGGTAACCTCCTCCGTGATGCAGTTTGATTATATGGGACACCGGATCAACATTTTGGATACGCCGGGTCACCAGGATTTCAGTGAGGACACCTACCGGACGCTGACCGCCGCCGACAGCGCGGTCATGCTGATCGACGTAGCCAAAGGCGTCGAAGCGCAGACGATCAAGCTGTTTCAGGTGTGCGCGAAGCGAGGCATTCCGATTTTTACGTTCATCAACAAATTGGACCGCGAAGGCCGCAACCCGTTCGAATTGATGGAAGAGCTCGAGCAGGTGCTCGGCATCCGTTCCGTGCCAATGAACTGGCCGATCGGCTCCGGCCGGGATCTGTGCGGCGTATACGACCGGGCGAAAAATCAGGTCGAGCTGTTCCAGGGCAACGACCATTCCACGATTCAAGTGAAAAAGGTCGATGACTACCATGATCCGGTCATCCGGGAAATGGCCGGGGAGTATTTCCATGAGCAGCTCTGCCAGGACCTGGAGCTTCTTGACGTTGCAGGCGATCCGTTCGACATGGACAAAGTGCTGAAAGGCGAACTGACGCCGGTATTTTTCGGCAGCGCGATCAACAACTTCGGCGTGCAGACGTTCCTCGAAAACTTCCTGCAGCTTGCGCCGAAACCGCAGCCGCGGAGCAGCACGGCCGGACTGATCGAGCCTTCGAACGAAAAGTTCTCGGGTTATATTTTCAAAATCCAGGCGAACATGAATCCTGCGCACCGCGACCGGATCGCGTTCATGCGCATCGTATCGGGCAAGTTCCAGCGGGGGATGAGCGTCAAGCATGTCAGGGCCGGCAAGGACATCAAGCTGTCGCAGCCGCAGCAGTTTTTGGCCCAGGACCGCGATATCGTCGAAGAGGCGTATCCCGGCGACATTATCGGTCTGTTCGACCCCGGTATTTTCCGGATCGGCGATTCGCTCAGCCAGGGCAGCGAGGTCGTGTTCGACGAACTGCCGACGTTTTCGCCGGAGATTTTCGCTAAGGTCACGGTGAAAAACGCGCTTAAGCATAAGCAGTACCAGAAGGGGATCGACCAGCTGACGGAAGAGGGGACCATTCAGGTGTTCCAGACGGTCAGCTTCGACGATACGATTCTCGGGGTTGTCGGCCAGCTCCAGTTCGAGGTGTTCGAATACCGGATGAAAGGCGAATACGGCGTGGACGTGCAGCTGCAGCGGATGCCGTACCAGTTCGCCCGCTGGATCGTCGGCGACGACATCGACCCGAGCAAGTTCCGGATCAACTCGACGCTCGTGAAAGACAAAAAAGGAAATTACGTCGTGTTGTTCGAAAACGAATATGCCATGCGTACGGCCATGGAAAAAAATCCGGACGCGAAATTTTTGGATACCGCTCCGTAAAACCATCGTTCAGCAAAAAACCTCCGCAGGATAGGCGGAGGTTTTTTCGTCCCGGCGTTGCAGGTTAGGACAAAGGACCTGGAGAGACGTGCTTCAAATGTTCATTCACGACATGAACCAGGTTGTCCTGCTGATTCGTATCTATGTTTTTCCAGATCATTTCAAAAATAACGCCGAGCCCGGGCAGCGCCTGTTCAGGCCCGTCCACCGAGCCTTCGATCATGGAGCGGAGATCCGCTTCGCTGCTGTCATGAACCTTATGGATGACCGCTTGACGCAGGTCAAGTGTGATTGACATCGTATTCCCTCCACCTGTGAAAAATCGTTTACCTCCATAATGTTCCCCATGCCGCTGGGCAAAATTCAAGTTTTTTGCGCGCTGTGATATAATAATCGGGATAGACTTCTGCAACCCGGGGGGTTAACAAATGGCGAAAAAGCAGTACGCCGTCATAGGTATGGGGCGATTCGGTTTTAGCGTAGCCAATGCGCTCAGCGAGATGGGTTTCGACGTTCTGGCGATCGACTCTGACGAGCAGCGCACCCAGGCGGTTTCCAATATTGTAACGCATGCCGTTTCGGCTGACAGCACGGACGAGGAGGCGCTGCGCGCGCTTGGAATCCGGAATTTCGACGTGGTGGTCGTGGCGATCGGCGAAGACATCCAGTCCAGCATTTTGACCACGCTCATCCTGAAGGACATCGGCGTGGAGACGATCATCGTCAAAGCGCAAAACGAGCTTCACGGGAAGGTCCTGAACAAGATCGGAGCGGACAAAGTCATTTATCCGGAACGGGATATGGGCATGAGGGTCGCTCATCATTTGATTTCCCCGAATATTCTCGATTACATCGAAATTTCCGAGGACTACAGCATTCTCGAAATGAAGGTGTCGCAGGAAATGATCGGCAAAAACTTGAAGGAACTTGATGTGCGCGCCCGCTTCGGCTGCAACGTCATGGCGGTGAAACGCGGCACCAAGATGAATATTTCCCCGAATGCGGACGACCGCCTCGAAGAAGGCGACGTGCTGGTCATCGTGGGCGAAACGGGCAACTTGACGAAGCTGGAGCTCGCGTATCCGAAGTGATCCCGAAGGATCGTCGGCGGAATACGAGGCTGCTCCTGCATGAAGGACGGTTTTTATGGATATATTATCAACGCAAAATCCCCGGGCGAAGGAATGGGCGCAGCTGCTCGAGAAAAAGCACCGGGACAAGCAGGGAAAATACTTGATCGAAGGCATCCATCTGGTTCAGGAAGCGCTGCGCTCCGGGGCCGACCTGGAATGCGTCGCTTTTGACGCGGAGCGGGGGATTCCCTCTGAGCTGGCGTCCATGGCGGACACCGGTCAAACGCAGTGGATCGGGGTGTCGGCCGCGGTCATCGCCAAATGCTCGGATACGAAAACGCCGCAGCCGGTGTTTGCCGTCGTCCGCAAGCAGAAGGCGGCAATCGGCAAGCTGCTTGCGCAAAAAAACAGCCTGGTCATCGTTCTGGACGCCGTTCAGGACCCGGGCAACGTCGGCACGATCATCCGGACGGCGGATGCGGCCGGAGCGGACGGCGTCATCGTCGGCCGCGGTTCGGCCGATATCTATAACCCGAAAACGATCCGTTCGACGATGGGGTCGATGTTCCATCTGCCCGTCGTGGAAGGGGATCTGATGGAATTGCTTCCGCAGGCGAAACAGAGCGGCGTCCGGATCGTCAGCACGAGCCTGCAGGCGACGTCGACCTGCTACGGATACGATTTTACCGGACCTTCGTGGCTTTTGATGGGCAATGAGGCAAAAGGCGTGTCCGAAGCTGCCCAGCAGCTGGTGGACGATGCGCTGACCATTCCGATGAAGGGCCAAGCGGAATCGCTTAACGTCGCGATGGCTTCGACGGTCTTGCTGTTCGAGGCGATGCGGCAGCGGCATTTTAACCAGCCGTGAATCCTGCCAAGCTTAAGCGGTTCCGACATACATCAAGGCTTAAAAATACATTCTGACGGGATAGCTTAAAGGCAGTCAACCCTTGCAATGCAAGGATCGGCTGCCTTTAAGCTTATAGCGGGCCATGATCGAATATAATGGAAAGGTCGCTGTAAATGCCCTGCCCCAGCAGCATGGATTCTAAGAGCGCAATAATATCTTGAAGGGGGGGCGCCAGATGAACGTTCCGGATCCGGGAAGCGTTTTTCCAATGAAAAATGTCAGAAGCCTCTGTTTCCTGAAAAATGTTGTGGTCAATCCTAATATAGAAATCGGGGATTTCACATATTACGACGATTTCGAGAATCCGCTCAATTTTGAGAAAAACGTCCTTTATCACTTTGACTTTATCGGGGATAAGCTCATCATCGGGAAATTTTGCGCAATTGCATCCAACGTAAAATTTATCATGAACGGGGCGAATCATAATATCAATTCGTTTACGACGTTCCCTTTTGGGGCGTTTGGCGGGGATTGGGAAACGGGATTAACGAATTTAAGCGGAGGTTTCAAGGGCGATACAAATGTCGGAAACGATGTTTGGATCGGCTACAACGCTACGATTATGCCCGGGGTTCGTATCGGTAACGGCGCGATCATCGCCTCAAACGCCGTGGTGACCAAAGATGTTGCGCCTTATTCCATTGTCGGAGGCAACCCGGCCCGATTAATCCGTTACCGATTCGACGGAGAAACCATTGAGATGCTTCATGCCTTAAAGTGGTGGGACTGGGATATTGAAACAATAACGGAATCTGTTCCGGTATTGACCGGCCATGACAAGGCAGCCTTAAAAAAACTGCTGAATCATGTGAAGGAAGCCGATACAACCAAGGGATAAGGGTTGATATCATATACATAATGAAAATGACAAATTAATGGAGAGTGGCATGCGTGTCGGTACAAAAAGAGCATCATGGCGTGGTGGTCGATTACGGGAATCCGGCGGTAACGAAGGGCACTTCCGTGTTTGATCCGGAATTCGACTCTTTATTTGCGTATGAAGGCGACGACCTTGGCGTACGTTATACGCCGGAGGCAACCAAGTTCCGTCTATGGGCGCCAACGGCTTCCGAGGCGAAGGTATTGTTATATCCCGTGTGGAGATGCACGTTTGCCGAAGAGATGGACATGGCCCGCGATGAAGGCGGGACGTGGACCCTGACCCTTGAAGGCGATTACAAGGGAATCGGCTACAACTATAAGGTGAAAATCGGCGAGCAGTGGAATGAAGGCGTAGATCCTTATGCCACGGCCGTAGGAATCAACGGGGACCGCGGGGCGATCGTGGACATGGAAGCGACGAACCCGGAGCGCTGGACGGAGGATAGGCCTCCGCTTGCATCGCCGGTGGATGCGGTCATTTACGAACTTCACCTCCGGGATCTGTCCATTCATCCAAAGAGCGGGATTTCCCATCGCGGAAAATATCTCGGGTTAGCCGAGGAGGGGACGCGGGGGCCTAAACAGATCCCGACCGGACTTGATCATATCCGCAGCCTTGGGGTAACGCATGTCCAGCTGATGCCCATTTACGATTTTGCGACCGAAAGCGTCGACGAAGCAAAATCCGACGTTCCGCAGTACAACTGGGGATACGATCCGAAAAACTACAATGTGCCGGAAGGCTCCTATGCAACCGATCCTTATGATCCTGCCGTGCGGATCAAGGAATTGAAGCAGCTGGTGCAAACGCTGCATGACAAAGGCCTGCGCGTGATTATGGACGTCGTGTACAACCATGTGTACGATTGGTATTTAATGAACTTTACCAAGCTTGTGCCAGGCTACTACCTGCGCTACAGGGATGACGGAACGCTGTCGGACGGCTCCTTCTGCGGCAACGAATTGGCTTCCGAACGGAAAATGGCCCGCAAATTCATCGTGGATTCCGTGCTGCATTGGGTGAAGGAATACCATATCGACGGTTTCCGGTTCGACCTGATGGGGCTGATGGACATCGAAACGATGAATGAAATCCGCCGCCGCTTGGATGAAATCGATCCGGGCATCATCATGATCGGCGAAGGCTGGAATATGTCCGATACGACGCTGCCTGCCGAGAAGCGGGCCAACCAGGCGAATGCCGCCAAGCTTCCGGGAATCGGCCAATTCAACGACGGGCTGCGGGATGCGGTCAAAGGCAGCATTTTCAACCATGAAAACAAAGGCTTTATCAGCGGGGCGACCGGCTTTGAACAGGATATCCGAAAAGGCGTGGCGGGAGGAATCCGGTACAGCGACAGGCTGCGGCAGTATGCCGAAGAGCCGGTGCAAACGGTCAATTACGCCGAATGCCATGATAATCACACGATGTGGGATAAGCTGGTTCTTTCGACGCCAGGAATCGGGGATGACATGCGGAAAAGCATGCACCGCCTCGGGACGGCGATCGTGCTGACCAGCCAAGGCATCCCGCTGCTCCATGCCGGCCAGGAATTTATGCGTACCAAAAACGGCGTGGAAAACAGCTACAAATCGCCGGATGAAGTCAATTGGCTGGATTGGGAGCGCTGCGCTGCCCACCCCTGCGAAGTCGACTACGTGCGGCGAGTGATTCGGCTCCGGAAAGAGCATCCGGCCTTCCGTCTTCGTACGGCGGAGCAGATCAAGACGCATCTTGTGTTCGAAGAAGCGCCCGCGGGATGCGTGGCATATACGCTGCGCGATCATGCCGGCGGCGACCCGTCGAAGCATTTGTATGTGCTGTATCATGCCAGGGCCGAGGAAACGATCCTTCCGCTTCCAACGTTGGGAGAATGGAGCGCCGTCATGGGCGGGGAACATATTCGATCCTTGAACCCGGATCGGTTGACCGCCGGCGGCATCGGGCTGATCGTGCTGGAAGTCAAACAATAATCCAAAAAAAGGGGAAGTCCCATATCGCGAATGCGGCGGGCTTCCCCTTTTTACGCGCCGGGATAAAGGGTTCCAACGGCTAGCAGGCGAGAACGGATCGCCTCTTTGCGTGTTTCCCTTGATCCCGTTCTTTGCTTTTTTGATCTTTCAAGGTACGATGTTTTGGATCTCCAAGCTTGGTCTAAACGCCCGAGTAGGCCATGAAACCTCCGTCCACGGGAATGACGGTTCCCGTGACAAAGCCGGATACCGTATCGTCGACCAGCCAGAGCATGGTGCCCAGCAGATCCTCCGGGACGCCAAAACGGCGCATCGGCGTATGGGTGATGATTTTATGAGAACGTTCGGTAAGCGAGCCGTCGGGGTTCGTCAGCAGCGCGCGGTTTTGTTCCGTCAGGAAAAAACCCGGAGCCATCGCGTTGACGCGGATGCCCGTTTCCGCAAAATGCACCGCAAGCCACTGCGTAAAATTGTTGATGGCCGCTTTGGCCGCGCTGTAGGCAGGCACTTTCGTCATCGGGCTGACGGAGCTCATGGAGGAAATGTTCAGCACGGTCGCTCCCGGACGGCCCGCCATATGCTTGGCGAAAATTTGCGTCGGAAGGAAGGTGCCGATAAAGTTCAAATCCATGACGTTCCGGAAGCCCTGCACGCTGACGTCGAAAAAGGACGTGACATCCGGCAGCGCTTCGTCGCCGCTCCGATAAATTTCATTGGTCGTGTTGGCGCTTGGATGATTGCCGCCCGCCCCGTTGATGAGGATGTCGCAGCCGCCAAAACGCTCGCGGACCTCTTTTTCGGCCGCCTCCACGCTGTTTTTGTCGGTGACGTCACAGCCAATGGCGACGGCGGTGCCGCCTGCGGCGCGGATGTCTTCGGCGACGGCTTCGCCTTTGGACGCGGTCCGGTTCAAAATCGCCACCCGGGCTCCCTGACGGCCAAGCTCCAGCGCCATGGCCCGGCATAATACGCCCGACCCGCCGGTAATGACCGCCGTTTTGCCTTTCAAGGCAGGGTGGATGGGCATCGTATTCGCATTGGCGTTCATACGGTTCCTCCTTTTCCGTGGATGGGTTCGACCCGCTCCAAGGCATCCCACAATCCCCACAAATACATAATGCCAAGCGCCCGGTCATAAAGCCCGTAGCCGGGTCTGCATTCTTCGTCCCAGAGATGGCGGCCATGGTCGGGTCTGGCGTATCCGCTGAATCCATGGTCGTGGTACGCTTTGACGATCCCCGCGATGTCGACGGTTCCGTCCTGGGTGCGGTGCGAAGTTTCGATGAAGTCGCCGTTGTCGTAAACGCGGACATTGCGGATATGGGCGAACGGAATCCGCTCGTGGAACTCATGGATCATGCCGATGATGTCGTTTTCCGGATTGGCCCCGAACGAACCGCTGCACAGCGTGATGCCGTTGGAAGGGCTGTCCACGATACGGAGCAGCCGCCGCAGGCTTTCCTGGCCGGTAATGATGCGCGGCAGGCCAAAAATCGGCCATGGCGGGTCATCCGGATGGATGGCCATTCGAATGCCGCAGCGTTCGGCCGCGGGTACGACGGCTTTGAGGAAATAAGCAAGATGTTCCCATAAATCCTCGGCGGAAACGCCTTTATAGGCCTCAAACAGGCTCGTCAAATGAGCCAGCCGCTCCGGCTCCCAGCCCGGCATCGTCAAGGTGCTGTTCCGGTTGATCTCCTCGACAAGCTTAAACGGATCGATGCCGTCGATGCGGGATTTTTCGAAAAAAAGCGCGGTCGATCCGTCGTCCATCTTTTTGTGCAGTTCGGTCCGGGCCCAATCGAAAACGGGCATAAAATTGTAGCAGATCACTTTGACGCCGACCTGCGCAAGCTTTTCGATCGTTGCAATGTAGTTTTGGATATACAGGTCGCGGGTCGGCCGGCCGAGCTTGATGTCCTCGTGAACGTTGACGCTTTCGACCACGTCGAGATGGAGGCCGTGTTTTACCGCCTGATCGCGGACCTCAAAGATTTTTTCCATCGGCCATTCTTCTCCGGCCGGCACGTCGTGCAGCGCCCAAACGATGCCTTCCACGCCGGGGATTTGCTTGATGTGGCTCAGCGAAACGGTGTCGTTTCCTTCGCCGAACCACCGGAATACCATACGCATATCTACACCGCCTTTTTACGTAATGAATCGGGACGTTCCGCAGCTTGGGGAAGCGGCCTTTGTCCGGTCATCGGGCAAAATTTCGCAGTTGGTAGGGCTTACAACTTTTTTACTTGAAATACTCAGGGTAACGTTCTTTGAGCACGGGAAGGTTCGCGATGCTGAGCCGCATATGCTCCATCATGATCCGCTCGGCTTGGTCGGCTTGCTGCTGCTTGATCGCGAGGAACATTTGGCGGTGCTGCTCATAAAGAAGCTCCCAATGCGGATCGGTCCATAGCCACAGGATGCGGGTGCGGTTGAAATGGGCATTCATCTGCTGAATGACGTTCCATGTTCCGCTTTTGCGGCAGCCGTCAAACAAGATCCGGTGGAATTCTTCGTCCAGCTCGAACATGTTTTTGCTGTCCTGGCGCTGGATCGCTTCCCGCTGCTGTTCAAGATTGTGTTCCAGGGCGGCAAGCCGCTCTTCCGGAAAAGCCCCGCAAGCCAGGCGCACGACCGCTTTTTCCAGCTGCTCGCGCATAAACCGGGCTTCCTCGACCTGCTCGGAATCGATCAGCGATACCCGGGTGCCGCGTTGGGGCAGCACAAGCACCAATCCTTCCTGCGCCAGCCGCACGAAACTTTCGCGCACCGGCGTCCGGCTCACCTCAAAGGCCAGGGAGGTTTCCTTTTCGGACAAAGAGGTTCCGGGCGGCAGCTCTAAGCTGACGATTTGCTGTTTCAGCCGCTGATATACCATGCTGCCTGCCGAGCCCGACGGTTGAAGCATACGATCATCCATAAGGTTCACCTCCTAGGTTCCATACTACCATACAAGTATGGGAGTTGTAATCCCGAAATTTGGGCGAGGTTGGGACGAGGGAAAATAGGATGAGGAAATTCACGGATTGTTGGAATTTGGTATGAGCGTAATCACATCGGGCTTAAGGCCCTTTTTCTATACTGGGCTTGTAAACAACAGGGGGCGCGATCATCCCGTCAACTGATGAGTCCAATGCATTGGAGGTCTTATCGATGAGTCCATTGACGCTTCAAACGAAAGTGTCCGATATTGTAACGGCCATTCCCCAAGCAGCCGATATCTTCCGGTCTTTACGCATCGATTTTTGCTGCGGAGGCAAGATCCCTTTGGAGGAGGCGGCGAAGAAACGGGGGCATGATCCGGAGGCTGTTCTTGACCGAATTACGGAGCTTGAAACGAAGCTGGCGGAATGCCGAGACACCCGCCCGGGTGAGCTTGCCGAGCCTGAACTGGTTCAATACATCCAAACGAAGCATCACGCTTTTCTTCGCGAGGAGCTGCCTGCATTGACGCCATACGTGACGAAGCTGGCCCGGGTACATGGCGAACGCCATCCCGAGCTGCTGCGGGTGCAGGAATTATTCGCCGCATTGAAGAAGGAGCTGCTGGAGCATACCGAAGACGAGGATCGGAACGTTTTCCCGCTCGTGCTGAAATTTGTGGAGAACCCGGACCCTGAGGCGTCCGAGCAGCTGAAACCGCACATGACTGAGCTTGAACGGGAGCATGAACAGGCCGGAAGCCTGCTGAAGGAACTTAGGGAAATTACCGGCGATTTTTTGCCCCCGGCCGACGCCTGCGGTACATACAAGCTGGTTTACCGGCGGCTGGCGGCGCTCGAAAAGGATACTTTCGAACATATCCACCTCGAAAACAACGTGCTGTTCGAACGGATGCGCGCAGCGGTATAACGGTCATGGCCCCCTCTTCACCAGGTGAAGAGGGGGCTTTTTATGAACAGGCGGCTGGGGAATGCCATGCAAAATGCTGCGGATAGGCGACACCGAGGGAATTTTGGCGGGGAAATAGGAGTTTCCCTAATAGGAACCCCGGAGGGCGGCCTCCATAATAAAAGTATCCGAATGGACGACATATTGATTCCCCGATCATTGTCATTCATGCATAAGGAGTGGAGCGTCCGATGAAACGCAAACAGGGACTCAAATTTTTCAAACGATTGGAAAGTTACTCGGGCGATTGGTCCGTTCTTGAAGAAAAAAGCCGGGACTGGGAGGATATGTACCGCGGCCGCTGGTCGCACGACAAGGTCGTGCGGACGACGCACGGCGTGAACTGCACGGGTTCGTGCAGCTGGAAGGTGTTCGTCAAAAACGGCATCATCACCTGGGAGAACCAGCAGATCGACTATCCTTCCTGCGGCCCGGACATGCCGGAATTCGAGCCGCGCGGATGCCCGCGGGGCGCCTCGTTTTCATGGTACGAATACAGCCCGCTGCGGGTGAAATACCCATATATTCGCGGCAAGCTGTGGCGCTTGTGGAATGAGGCTTTGCAGGAGCATGGCGACGATCCGGTCGCCGCCTGGGCCAGCATCGCGGAAGACCCGCAAAAGTCCAAAAGCTATAAACAAGCGCGCGGAAAAGGCGGCCATGTGCGCGTATCCTGGCAGGATGCCACAAAGCTGATTTCCGCGCAGTTAATCTATACGATCCGCAAATACGGCCCCGACCGGATTGCCGGTTTTACGCCGATCCCGGCGATGTCGATGATCTCTTACGCTTCAGGGGCGAGATTCATATCCTTGCTTGGCGGCGAGATGCTCAGCTTCTATGACTGGTATGCGGACCTGCCCCCGGCTTCCCCGCAAATTTGGGGCGAGCAAACCGACGTGCCGGAATCGAGCGACTGGTACAACGCCGGTTACTTGATCATGTGGGGCTCGAACGTGCCGTTAACGCGGACGCCGGATGCCCATTTTATGACCGAAGTACGCTACAAAGGCACCAAGGTCGTATCGGTGGCGCCGGACTATGCGGAAAACGTGAAGTTCGCCGACCATTGGCTGGCCCCGAATCCGGGGACGGATGCAGCCGTCGCGCAGGCCATGACCCATGTCATTTTAAAAGAGTTTTACGAAGAGCGGCAGGAGCCGATGTTCCTGAACTACGCAAAACAGTATACAGATATGCCGTTTCTTCTCCTGCTCGAGGAATACGAAGGTGGTTATAAGGCGGGCCGGTTCCTCCGGGCAAGCGATTTGGGCGATGAGTCCCAGCACGCCGAATGGAAACCGGTCATCATCGACGAAACGTCCGGAGAGATCATCGTTCCGAACGGTACGATGGGCCAGCGCTGGGAACAGGACCAAAAGTGGAACCTGAAGCTTGAACGCGAGGACGGTTCCGTCGTTTCTCCGGCCATGTCCGTTGCAGCACAGGGAGCAGAGCTGCAGACGATCTATTTTCCATATTTCGATAACAACGCCAACGGCACGTTCGAGCGGCATATTCCGGCGAAAAAAATCCGGCTTGCCGATGGCAGCGAACGTTTGGCCGTAACAGTGTACGATCTCATGCTGAGCCAATACGGGATCGGCCGGGCGGGAAGCGGCACGGAAGGAGCAGGCGCAGGCTACGACGATGCCAATTCGTTCTACACGCCTGCCTGGCAGGAAAAGATCACCGGGGTCAAAGCCTCGGTCCTGATCCAGATTGCCCGCGAGTTCGCGCAAAACGCGCTCGATACGGGCGGACGCTCCATGATCATCATGGGGGCGGGCATCAATCACTGGTTCAACAGCGACACGATCTACCGCGCGATTTTGAACCTCGTCATTTTGACGGCTTCGCAGGGCGTAAACGGCGGAGGCTGGGCCCATTACGTGGGCCAGGAGAAATGCCGGCCGATCGAGGGATGGTCCACGGTCGCTTTCGCCAAGGATTGGCAGGGGCCGCCGCGCCAGCAAAACGCGACCTCGTTTTTCTACTTCGCCACCGATCAATGGAAATATGAGGAGATGGGCGCAGACTCCCTGAAATCGCCGACGGGCGGGGAGATCCGTTACCGGCATCCGGCGGATTATAACGTTTTGGCGGCAAGGCTGGGTTGGCTGCCGTCCTACCCGCAGTTCAACAAAAGCAGCCTGGCTTTTGCGGAAGAAGCGGCGAAACAAGGGAAAACCGCAAACGAAGAGATCGTAAAACATGCGCTTCAGGAGATCGTTTCAGGCAACACCAGATTTGCGGCGGAAGACCCCGACGCGCCCGAAAATTTCCCGCGTTCCCTGTTCGTGTGGCGTTCGAACCTGATTTCAAGCTCCGCCAAAGGCCAGGAGTATTTCATGAAACATCTGCTGGGAACGTCCGACGGCCTGCTTTCGGAGCCGAATGAAGACGAAAAGCCGGAAGAAATGGTCTGGCGCGAAAATACGGAGGGCAAGCTGGACCTGCTTGTGGCCCTCGATTTCCGGATGACGGCGACGCCGATGTATGCGGACGTGGTTCTGCCCGCGGCGACCTGGTACGAAAAAACCGACCTGTCGTCGACCGACATGCACCCTTTCGTCCATCCGTTTAATCCGGCGGTGGATCCGCTGTGGGAATCGCGCTCGGACTGGGACATTTACAGAACGATCGCGCAGACGTTTTCGAACATGGCGAAGACGTATCTGCCCGGCGTATACAAGGACTTGGTGAGCACTCCGCTCGCGCATGATTCCGTGAACGAAATCGCTCAGCCTTACGGGGAAGTGAAGGATTGGCGCAAAGGGGAAATCGAAGCCGTACCGGGCAAAACGATGCCGAACCTGACCGTCGTCGAACGCGATTACACGCAAATTTACGATAAATTCATTACGCTCGGACCGAATTTGGCAACGGGCAAAGTCGGGGCGCACGGCGTCAGCTTTTCGGTGGCCGAGGAATACGAAGAGCTGAAGCCCATGAACGGGACGTATGAAGACGATTCGATCAAAAGCGGGCTTCCGAAGCTCTATACCGCCAGAAACGCGGCGGATGTCATATTAAACATTTCCTCAGCTACGAACGGCCGGGTGTCGCAGCGCGCCTGGGAATCCGCCGAAAAGGACACGGGCGTGCCGTTGAAGGACATTTCGGCGGATCGCGCCGCGGAGCGGATTACCTTCCAGAGCATTACCGCCCAGCCGAGGGAAGTCATCCCGACGCCGGTGTTCAGCGGATCGAACAAAATGGGCAGAAGATACTCGCCGTTTACGACGAATATCGAGCGCCTCGTGCCGTTCCGGACGCTGACGGGCAGACAGCATTTTTATATCGACCATGAAATTTTCCGGCAGTTCGGCGAAGCGCTGCCGGTCTACAAACCGACGCTGCCGCCGATGGTGTTCGGACCTCGCGACAAACAGGTTGCCGGCGGCAAAGACACGCTTGTGCTCCGCTATCTGACGCCGCATGGCAAATGGAACATCCACAGCACGTACCAGGATAACCTGCACATGCTGACGCTGTTCCGGGGCGGACCGACGGTGTGGCTGAACGACGAAGATGCGGGGGGGAACGGGATTCGTGATAACGACTGGCTGGAGGTATACAACCGCAACGGGGTCGTGACGGCCCGGGCCGTGGTCAGCCACCGGATGCCCAAGGGAACGATGTACATGTACCATGCCCAGGATAAACATATCAACGTCCCCGGCTCCGAGATCACGAAGGAACGTGGCGGCAGCCACAACGCGCCGACCCGGATTCACGTCAAGCCGACGCAGATGGTCGGCGGATATGCCCAGCTCAGCTATGGATTCAACTACTACGGACCGATCGGCAACCAGCGGGATGTGTACGTGGCTGTCCGCAAAATGAAAGAGGTGGATTGGCTTGAAGATTAAAGCGCAAGTCGCCATGGTAATGAATCTGGACAAATGCATCGGCTGTCACACATGCAGCGTTACCTGCAAAAGTACCTGGACGAACCGGCCCGGAGCCGAATATATGTGGTTCAACAACGTCGAAACGAAACCCGGCGTCGGGTATCCGGTCCAGTGGGAGGATCAGGAGAAATACAAGGGGGGCTGGACGCTCCATAAAGGGAAGTTGCAGCTGAAATCCGGCAGCAAGCTGTCCAAAATCGCGCTCGGCAAAATTTTCTACAATCCCGATATGCCGGAAATGAAGGATTACTATGAGCCATGGACCTATAACTATGAGCATCTAACCAATGCCGGAGAGAAGAAACATCAGCCGGTGGCCCGTCCGAAATCGGCCGTCACCGGAGAAACGATGGACCTGGAATGGGGCCCGAACTGGGAAGACGACCTAGCGGGTGCCCATGTAACGGGGCCGAAGGACCCGAATATCGAAAAGATCGAGGAAGAGATCAAGTTCAACTTCGAGCAGACGTTCATGATGTATTTGCCCCGCCTGTGCGAGCACTGCCTGAATCCTAGCTGCGTCGCATCCTGCCCTTCGGGAGCGATGTACAAGCGGGACGAGGACGGAATCGTGCTGGTGGACCAGGAAGCTTGCCGCGGCTGGCGCTACTGCATGACCGGCTGCCCATACAAAAAGGTGTACTTTAACTGGAAAACGAACAAGGCAGAGAAATGCACCTTCTGTTTTCCAAGAATCGAAGCAGGGCTGCCGACGGTATGCTCGGAGACCTGCACCGGCCGCATCCGGTATTTGGGTGTGATGCTGTATGACGCCGACCGGGTGCAGGAAGCGGCCTCCACGCCGGACGAAAAGGATCTGTACCAGGCACAATGCGATCTGTTCCTCAATCCGCATGATCCTGCCGTCATCGGGCAGGCGCGAAAGGACGGCATCACGGAAGAATGGATCGAAGCTGCGCAGAACTCGCCTGTTTACAAGTTGGCCATTGAATACAAGTTGGCTTTCCCGCTTCATCCGGAATACCGGACGCTGCCGATGGTATGGTATGTGCCGCCGCTGAGTCCGATCATGAACTATTTTGAAGGCAGGGATTCGATCGCGAACCCGGACATGATTTTCCCGGCGATCGAAGAGATGCGCACGCCGATCCAGTACCTCGCCAATCTGCTGACGGCGGGCGACGCCGCGACGGTGAAGGAAGCCTTGCAAAAATTGGCGATGATGCGTTCCTACATGCGCGCGCAGTCGTCCGGGGCCGGGTTTGACGAAGCGCGTCTGGCACGGGTGGGCCTGACAGCCGCCCAAATCAAACAGATGTACCGTCTGCTGGCGATCGCCAAATACGAAGACCGGTTTGTCATCCCGACGTCGCATAAAGAAAGCCATATGGACGTCTACCGCTCCCAAGGACTCGAAGGCTTCGGCGCGGCATGCGGCGGATGCGGCCCGGCAAGCCCGCAGGGCAAAACCGGCAAAGAGCTGTACGAGGAGAACTTCTACGGGGGGATCTGGCGTGATTAACATCGAAAAGCTGCATGGGCATAAAGCTGCGTTCGGATTTTTCGCCCGGATGCTGACGTACCCGGAGAAGCTTGATTTTCATCCGCTCGTATTGGAGGAGTCGATCGGTTACTCCCATCCGGCATATGCTTCGGTTCTTACCTTCTGGAATTTGATGCACGAATACAGCATGGAAAGCATCGAGGAGATGTACGTTCAAACGTTCGATTTTCAAAAGGAAACGACGCTTTACATGACCTACGCGAAATTCGGCGACGGGAAGGAGCGCGGAAAGATGCTGGTCGGGCTGAAAGAGACCTATCAGCGGTTCGGCCTGGATATCAACAGCTCCGAGCTGTCGGATTACCTGCCGCTGATGTGCGAGTTTTTGATTGCGGCCGACTGGAGGGGACGGGAAAAGGAAGCTGCGGAAAGCCTGGATCTGGTGGTCGCCGTGATGGAGGACGGTACGTATCATCTTCTTAAGGCCTTGAAAAAGCTCGAAAGCCCTTATTCCCATCTCATTCAAGGGCTGCGCGACACGTTTAAAGCATGCATCGTTCAGGAGGCTGCCGGATCATGAAGATGATGGATCAGTTTCTGTGGGTTATTTTTCCGTATATGTGCGTGGTGGTCTTTATCGTCGGCCATGTTTACCGTTACCGTACGGACCAATTCAACTGGACGGCCAAATCGAGCGAATTTATCGAGAAAAAACATTTGAAGCTTGGAAGCCTGATGTTCCATCTGGGCATCATTCCCGTCATTGGCGGGCATATCGTCGGTCTCGGCATTCCCCGGTCATGGATGGAGGCCGCGGGGATCGACGACCATCTGTACCACATCGGTGCGGTGTACGTCGGCGGGGTGTTCGGTCTGGTGACATTGGCGGGAATGCTGCTGCTGACGGCCCGGCGGTTTACGTTCAAAAACGTGCGCCGGCTCAGCTCGGCCTCGGATTTGATCGTCAATGCGCTGCTTTTATTCATCGTGTTTATGGGCATGTACAGCACGCTGGTTACCAATTGGGCGCAGCCGGATTTCAACTACCGGGAGAGCATATCGGTTTGGTTCCGGGATCTGCTCATCTTGCGCCCCGACGCTTCGTTGATGCGAGACGTTCCGCTTAGTTTTCAAATACACGTATTAGCGGGCTTTTGCATCTTCGCCTTATGGCCGTTTACCCGGCTTGTCCATGTGTGGAGCGTTCCTTTGAATTATTTGGGCAGAAGATATATCCTGTATAGAAGGCACCGCAAATCTGCATAAAGGGACCGCCATGATAAAAAGTAGACGAGAGAAGGCGCTGACGGCCTTCTTTTCTACATCGGGGGAGTTATGACGATGAACAATCAGCCGGGCTTTCATTATCAGGAGGAAATCGACAAGCTTCGGGAACGGTTCCGATTCGATTTCGTGTCCTTGGCATGGGTACAGCCGGCTGAGGACCGGTTCGTGTTAACCTGGCAGTATGCCTCGGGAAATTTGAACGAACGTTACAAACGGATCGTGCTTCATTCCGGCAAGGGGATTGCGGGCATCGTATTCAAAACCGGCAAGCCGATGCTTATTCAAAATGTCGCGGCAGACCTGAACTCAAGGGACCTGTTCAATTATCCGATCATCGTCGCCGAGCAGCTGAAAAGCCTGGGGGCCGTTCCGCTTTGGGAGGGAAAACGCGTCGTCGGCGTGCTGCTTGCGGGGTATCGGACGGAGGATCGGCTGGATGAATCCTCGTTCGTGCTTTTTCAGCAAGGTCTTGAAACGGAATTCGGAGCGTTCCGCGTAAAGGAGGGGGCGCACCCTTGATTCAAATGACGGAGGAGCATTTGCACGATCTGCTCAAAAAGATGTACCTGAACAGCATGGAGGCTATCTTTTTTATCAACGAGGACGGCAACGTGATCGCCATGAACCCGGCCGCGGAGAACATTTTGGACGTCGACGTGATCCGGCGGATGCGCTCGGGCGTGGATGAATCCTTTTGCCAAACCTGCAAGGGGTATACGGATGAAAAGGATCTGATCTCCTGCTCCAAATGTTATCTGGATTACCCTCAAGGGGAATTTTCCTCGTTCCAGGTGTACTTGAAAACGCGCGGCGAAGGGATCGTCCCGTATGCGGCCAGCTATCATACGATCGACGAGTCCCGCGGAATCCGGGTGCTGATGCTGCTCGATCTGACGAAACAGCAGAAGACGCAGGAAATGCTGCAGCGGATGAACATGCTGAAATATGTCATTAAGGCCCAGGAAGACGAACGGAAAAGGATCTCGCGCGAGCTGCACGACAGCGTGGCCCAGGAGCTGCTGAGCCTGCTTGTCGACCTGCGCGTGTTCAAATACATGAACGTGGGGGAGGATGTGCTTGGCAAATTGAAGCAAACCGAGGCGTCGCTTACCCGATTGCTCGACGATATCCGGCATTTGTCGGTGGAGCTCCGTCCGGCTTCCTTGGATGATCTGGGACTGGAGGCCGCTTTCCGTTCGCATTTCAAATGGATCGAAAAAAATTACGGCATCCTCGTCCATTTCTCCGCCGAGCTGGCCGCCGCCCGGTATGGCAGCGAAATTGAAACGGTCGTTTATCGCGTATGCCAGGAGGCGGTGTTAAACGCCCTGAAATATTCGGGCAGGGACGAGGTTCATGTGCGGTTATGCGAGGAACAAGGCCGGCTTCTGCTGACGGTTCGCGACGAAGGCGTCGGATTCGACCTGAATGCCGGCGAAGCCAAAGGAACCGGCCTCGGGCTGTACGGCATGCGCGAACGCGCCGAACTGGTCGGGGGGCAGTTCATGCTGCTGTCGGCTCCCGGCGGCGGGACGACCGTTCAGCTCCGCATTCCGATATCTTCATTTGAAGGGGAGGGAAGCGAATCATGAAAATCGTGATCGCGGATGATCACGCGGTCGTCCGCAGCGGCTTTTCCATGATCCTGAATTACCAGCCGGACATGGAAGTCGTGGCGACGGCCGCCGACGGCCTGGAGGCATACGCGATGGTGGCGAAACATCGTCCGGACGTGCTTCTGATGGACTTAAGCATGCCTCCCGGCGAGAGCGGACTGATCGCAACAGGCAAGATCAGCGCCGATTTTCCGGAGACGAAAATTTTGATATTAACGATGTACGACGATGACGATTACCTGTTCCACGTCCTTAAAAACGGCGCTTCGGGTTACGTTCTCAAAAACGCGCCCGATGAGGAGCTCGTCTCGGCCATTCGCATGGTGCATAAAGGGGGAACCTACATCCATCCCCAGATGGCGACCTCGCTGGTGCGGGAGTTCATCAAAAAAGACAGCGAAAGTGCCGACAACGATCCGTTTAACAGCCTGTCCAAACGGGAGATCGAAATTTTGCCGCTGATCGCCAAAGGATACGGCAACAAGGAAATCGCGGAGAAATTGTACGTATCGGTGAAGACGGTGGAAGCCCACAAGGCCAAAATCATGGAGAAGCTGAATCTGAAAAGCCGCCCGGAGCTGGTGGAATATGCGCTGAAGAAAAAGCTTCTCGATTTTTAACTTCTTGTTGGTTTTTCGCGAACTCGTAAAATGTGCAGGCCATACTTCAATTGAATCCATTCCGTTTCACCATCATCGATATATAGGGAAGTTCCCCGGCAAGGTTCAGGGAACTTCCCTATTACCTTTGTGAATACATGCACTTACAATAAGACATGGGGATCAATACAGTCAGCCATTCAATACGTTTGAAAAAGGTGATGGACGTGATCAAAAAAATGCAGCTGCCGCTGCAAACATTGAATCTGGTGCTGGGGTTTATGGTATGGGTCATCATCTCCGCGCTTCTGCCGTTCATCCGCGAGGATATATCCATTCCGGCGGACCGGCTTGCGATCCTGACGGCAATCCCGGTCGTTCTGGGTTCGATCCTGCGGATTCCGTTAGGGTATTACGCCAATGTGGTCGGGGCCAGGATCGTATTTATCGCAAGCTTTATCCTGCTGCTTTTCCCCGTCTATTTGATTAGCGCGGCTTCGTCTTTTACCCATCTGGTCATCGGGGGGCTTTTCCTCGGAATCGGAGGGGCCGTGTTTTCGGTCGGCGTTACCTCGCTGCCCAAATATTACGCCAAAGAAAAGCTGGGGCTGGTCAACGGCATTTACGGGATGGGGAACATCGGCACGGCCGTCACCACGTTTGCCGCTCCCGTTATCGCCACGCAGATCGGGTGGAGCAGCACGGTCCGGCTGTATTTGATTTTGCTGCTGTTGTTCGCCGTCCTGAACGTTTTTTTGGGCGACCGTAAAGAAGTAAAAATAAAAACGCCGATCGTGGAGCAAATCCAAGGGGTCTACAAAAATGAAAAGCTGTGGTTTTTCTCCCTGTTTTATTTCATCACGTTCGGGTCGTTCGTAGCGTTTACGGTCTATCTGCCGAACTTTTTGGTGTCGCATTTCGAGCTCTCCAAAGTGGACGCAGGGATGCGTACGGCGGGTTTTATCGTCGTCGCCACCTGTTTGCGTCCCGTCGGCGGCTGGCTTGCGGATAAATTCAAACCGCTGTTTTTGCTCATGGCCGTTTTTGTCGGGCTGACGATCGCGGCGATTCTGCTTGCCTTCTCGCCCTCCATCGGTTTGTATACGGCCGGCTGCTTAACCATCGCCGTTGGGGCGGGTCTAGGGAACGGCATTATTTTCAAGCTGGTTCCGCTTTATTTCAACAAACAGGCCGGCATCGTCAACGGGATCGTGTCCATGATGGGCGGCTTGGGCGGATTTTTCCCGCCGCTGATGCTTTCCTTCATCCATTCGGTGACGGGTCAATACTCCATCGGCTTCATGGCGCTTTCCCAGGTTGCTTTAGCCAGTCTGGTCATCGTGGTCTGGATGTATTACCAGGATAAACTGGCGGTATCCTCCGAGGTGTTTAACTCGACGGGCCAAGGCATCCTTGTGACGGACACGAAAGGGAAAATCCATGCCGTCAATCCGGCCTTCACGGAGCTTACGGGGTATACGGAGGAAGAGATCATCGGCAAAAATCCCAAGGTGCTCAAATCCGGCCGCCAATCCCGCGAATTTTACGACCGCATGTGGGCCGAAATCATGGAGCGGGGAAGCTGGCAGGGACAGATTTGGAACCGCCGGAAAAACGGCGAGGAGTATTTAGAGCTGTTAACCATTAACGCCGTAAAGGATGATGCGGGGGACGTGGTTCATTATGTAGGCACGTTTAGCGACATTACGCGCCAGCTTCCTCACGGCAATGTCCGGCGGGATGATCCCGCGCTGACGGGGTTGCCGCTGCAGGGGTAATGACGGATATGATTCGAGGGGGGCGGCTGCCCATGGCGGCAAATATCATTCAAGACCGGCTTTCCAGGCCGATGCGGGACTTGCGGATTTCCGTGACGGATCGCTGCAATTTTCGCTGCGCGTACTGCATGCCGAAGGACATTTTCGGGGACGATTATGCGTTCTTGCCAAAAGAAAGCCTGCTGTCATGGGACGAAATCGCGCGCCTCGCGGGCCTTTATGCCAAGCTTGGCGTGCGTAAAATCCGGTTGACCGGCGGCGAACCGCTCATGCGGCGCGGCCTCCCCGATCTGATCCGAATGCTGAAGGGCATTCCGGGCATCGAGGATATCGGCTGCACGACGAACGGACTCCTGCTTGGAAAGCAGGCGCAAAGTTTGTACGATGCGGGGCTTCGGCGCCTGAACGTCAGCCTGGATGCACTGGACCCCGAGTTGTTCGGCGCCATGAACGGCCGCGGCATCCAGCCGGCCATCATCCTTCGCCATATCGAACAGGCCAGGGAGATCGGTTTTCAGGTCAAAGTCAATATGGTCGTGCAAAAGGGAGTGAACGACCGCGAGATCGTGCCGATGGCCCGATATTGCAAATCCGAGGGGATTACGCTGCGTTTCATCGAATTTATGGACGTCGGCAACGAAAACGGATGGAACCTCGGGCGCGTCGTGACGAAGCGGGAAATATTCGAACGGTTGGGCGGGGACGCAACGTTGCAGCCGGTATGTCCCGACCATCCCGGGGAAGTGGCCCAGAGGTACCGTTATACAGACGGCCGGGCCGAGGTCGGCTTCATCTCCTCCGTCTCGGAAGCTTTTTGCTCCGCTTGTTCGCGGGTGAGGTTGTCTTCCGACGGGAACATGTACGCATGCCTTTTTGCTTCGGCCGGCTTCGACCTCCGCGCTCTGCTTCGCGCAGGCGCTTCGGACGACGAGCTGCTTGAGGCTATCATAAGCGTATGGGAGAAGCGGGAGGACAGGTATTCCGAAGAACGAACGGAGCATATGGCCTCTCATCGGAAGAAAATCGGGATGTCTTATATCGGGGGCTGAATGAGGATGAAAAAAAGTCATATGGTCATTCCAAGGGAACATGGCGGCTGGGCTATGCTAAGCGTCCCTTTTCTCACCGGCATGTCTGCGGCCAAACCGACGCTCCTTCATCTCCCGCTGTTTTTGGCCTGGCTGCTGCTGTACATGGCGTCGTATCCGCTGCTGCAATCGCTGAAAAAGACGAGTAACCGCGGGAGATGGCTTTCCTGGGGGATCGGATATGCGGCGGCAGCGGCCATTTTTCTTGTTCCGCTTTTGATATGGAATCCCTGGCTGGCCGGTTTCGCCCCCGTGCTGATCGTCCTTGTGTTCGTGCCGGTATGGCATGTCCGACATAAAGCCGAGCGGGCGTTCGCCAACGATATAAGCGCCATCTTGCTGTTCTGCACCGGCGGGGCGGCGGCTTACATGCTGGGCGGAGGGACCTGGGGCAGGGAACTGCTGGAGGTTATGCTCTATAATTTTTTGTATTTTACGGGCACCGTATTTTTCGTTAAATCGGTTTTCCGGGAACGAAAAAATAAACGCTGGACGGTTTACTCGCATTTGTACCACGTCATCGCGCTCCTGCTGCCGTTGTTCACCTTGAACCCGTGGATGTGCCTGGCGTTTCTTTACCCTTTGGCGAAGGCGCTGGTTTTTTCCGGCAAAACGGTAAAGCCGATGAAGGTCGGCATGATGGAGATCGCCGGATCCGTGCAATTTTTGGTTTTCTTTTTGATTTGGCTTTAAACGCGAGAAAAAGCGGCCCGAGGCAATTCATGCTTCGGGACCGCTTTTTGCCTTATTGTTTTTTCGCGCTTAGGTCAGCGGCTGCGTAATGATTTTGTCTACCATCCCGTATTCGAGGGCTTCCTGGGCGGTAAGGAAGAAGTCGCGATCGGCGTCTTTATATATCTTTTCCAGCGGTTGGCCGGTTTTTTCGGCGATGAATTTGTTGACTTTTTCTCTCGTTTTAAGGATCCGGCGGGCGGAAATTTCGATGTCGCTGGCCTGCCCCTGTGCGCCTCCTAGCGGCTGATGCAGCATAAATTCGCTGTTCGGCAGGGCATACCGTTTGCCTTTGGCGCCGCCGAGGAACAGGAATGCGCCCATGGAAGCAGCCATGCCCATGCAAATCGTGCTTACCTGCGGCTTGATGTAATCCATCGTGTCGAGGATCGCGAACCCGGATGTGATCGATCCGCCCGGGCTGTTGATGTACAGCGAAATTTCTTTGTCCGGATCGTCGGCGGCGAGGAACAGCAGCTGGGCGATGATGCTGTTCGCCACTTGGTCGTTCACCTCGGAACCGAGGAAAATGATCCGGTCTTTCAGCAACCTGGAGTATATATCATACGAGCGTTCCCCAAGACGGGATTGCTCGACGACGTAAGGAATCGTGTTCATGCATGCAGCCTCCTTCGGGTATTCAAAATGAGCCTTGCGAAAGGGCTACGCCGCACGCAAACGAAGGGATATGGGCCCGCTTCCGGATGGATGCGCACGCCGCTGCGCAGGTTCTGCTTGCTTGACCTTCCGCAGTTGGACGGCCAGCCGCTTAAGCAGCTCGGGCTGTTCCATGCGGATGGCAACGAGCAGCTGCCGCTGGAACCAATCCGCATCGACGGGCTCCCACTCCTGGGCGGAGGCGGGGGGGTCCGGAAGCTCTTCTCCGTTTACATTGTGGCGCGCCCGATGCAAAAGCGATTTGACGGCCGTTTCGCTCGTTTCGAGCGCATCGGCAATATCGGACAACTTGTATTCGAAGACATCCTTCAGCACGAAGGCAAGCAGCTGCTTGGGCGTCAATCGCTCCATCAGCGTCTCCAGTCCGCTGAGCAAAAGCTCCAGCGGTTTGTCGGAGGACGGTTCGTCTACGGACTGGCCCGTCGTTTCGCGCCCTTTTTTGCGCAGCTGGTCAATCCAGTGGTTGCGGGCGATCGTAGCCAACAGCGGGAAGCTAGGCGTTCGTTTGCCTGAAGGGTCCTTTTGGCAAAATCTCAGCGCCTTGAGCATGGAGTCGTGGGCCAAATCCTCGGCGTCCCAAGGATTGCCGGTCACGCTCAGGCAGAAGTGCTTCAGTTTCGGGTAAACGTCTTCCATTTCTTTATGGATTAACATGTTAATCACTCTCCTTGAGAGGCCTCTACATAATAAACGTTTGGGATGGCGTTAAAGGATACGGGCGCGCAAAAAAATTTACGCAGCCTTTTTCCCATTATACCCGTTCGCGCATGAAATTCCTTCTTCATCAAAGAACGGCAGCCCGTTTCCTGGCAAACCGGAAGGGGCCTGAACAGAATGATCGGCCTCGTTCGCAAAAGGCATGGGCTTCATGGCCCGGCCCGACTTTGTGGGTTATTTCGGTGGACAGGGACATATGCTGTAAGGTAGGCAACCTCTTCTTCAAAGGAGGGATGGGCGAACATGAGAAGAAGGGCGAGATGGCGAAGCAGAGGCGCCAATAAACCGCGCAGCAGACGGAAGGTATGGCTGATCGCCATATTGGTGTGCCTTATTCTTCTTCTGCAATTTTTTGCGTACGTGGAAAACCACATGAAACCCCCGATCATGCATCTGGCCAAAATCCGCATGAAGCAAATCGGAACGGACGCCATCAACGAAGCCGTCGCATCGCAGGTGGCCAAAGGGGAAAACGCGGAAGAGCTGATCGACTGGAAAATGGACTCCTCCGGCAAAGTATCCGGCTTTATGCTGAATTATGCCGAACATATGAAAATCACGTCGGAGACGTTCAAAGTCGTGCAAAATACGCTGCAAAACAAACATATGCTTTCCGAAAGCATCCCGCTGGGGCAGGCGCTGGGCAGCCCGATTCTTGCTTCCTTCGGCCCGAACGTTCCGATTCGCGTCGAACCGCAGGGGGCCGTCAAAGTGGAGCTGAACACGAGGGAAAAAGACGCCGGCATCAACATGGTGCTGGTCGAGGTTTTCATCCATGTCACCGTGGAAGTGGCGGTCGTCATTCCGTTCGACATGGAGCCGGAGGTGATCGATACGGAAATTCCCGTTTCCTATCTGATGGTCGTCGGGGACGTGCCGATGTATTACTACAACAGCCAGGGCCAACCCATCGGCAGCAACGGCGCCAATGCGCCGAACATCGCGCTGCCCGGCATTGCCGGCCAAGGGGCCACATCCCACAAGAACGGGGCCGGGGACACAAGCGGGGGAGCGGCCGCGGTGCCGGGACGATCATCGACAGATTCCGGCGAAAACGCTGGGAACGCCGAGACCGGGGAAAGCCCAGCGCACAAATAAAACAATCCCCTCTCTGGCAAAGCAACCATGCCCGGCCTTGAAGAGGGGATCATTTTTTGTGTGTCTTGAATTTAACGGCCGGCTTTTCTTTTGGCCTTGATTGCCTTCCGTTCCTCTGCCTCCCAGTGGCGCAGCAACGGGTAAGGATCAAACGACCATTCGGCCAATCCGCTGTCGCGGTAAATGCCGTAATGGAGATGAGGCGGGAATTTGCCTTGGGTGCCCGGCTTGCCGTAACCGGAGCTGCCCACCCAGCCGATCGTTTGGCCGGGCGTGACGATGTCGCCCTGATTGAGGCTTTTCTCGAAGCCTTGCAAATGCGCGTAATAATGGTACCGGTTATCGAGGTCCCGAATGCCGATGCGCCAGCCCCCAAACGGGTTCCAGCCTTTCAGCTCCACGATGCCATAGCAGGTGCTGCGGACGGGGGTACCGTACGACGCGAAAATATCGGTTCCTTCATGGATGCGGTATCCGCCCCAGCTTCGCCCGCTGCCCCACGTGTCCCGGTACGAATACGAAGCCGAAACGGGGAGCGGAAAGGCATGTCCGGACAAATCGAGGGTTTGGAATTTTTCGTACAGCTTGGAAAACTGCAAAATGCGCTGCACCGACCGGCC
Source organism: Paenibacillus sp. FSL M7-1455 (assembly GCF_038004655.1). Classification (NCBI taxonomy): domain Bacteria; kingdom Bacillati; phylum Bacillota; class Bacilli; order Caryophanales; family Paenibacillaceae; genus Paenibacillus; species Paenibacillus sp. FSL M7-1455. Next base: position 855,515 of record NZ_JBBORO010000001.1, read on the forward strand.
GTTATGATAATACTCCCATAAGGCGATGCCAAAGTCATCCTCGGATTGACCGTGCCGAAGAAGATAGGAGGCCATGCTGTAAAGCACGTCCATATCGTCGTTCATGTCGGCGCGTCCGTCTCCCGACCCGTCTTTGCCGTAGCCGTTGAAGATGCTGATGGAACGGGGGTTGCTGTCGTTCCGGTCGGGATTGAACATCCCGCTCCAGACCGGTTCGTTCATGTAAATGCCGGTCAGCCGTTTCGGGTGGCTGCGGTCTTTCGGATGGGCTTTGGTGAGCGTATGCTCGTACTGGTCGACCGCGGCGATCCGGTACCATGGAATCCGGGTGGTCGCCGCTATTTTATCGTAAAGCTTTTTTCGAGAGGCAAGTACGTCCTCCCGGCTCATCTTGTCCAAAGATTCGGCGGTTGTAGCGGATTCGGGATCGGGGCTCCCCAAAGCAGGACAAGCCGCGGTACCGAAAAGAATCGCTGCGGCGGTTGCGCTAATCAACAAGCGGCGCGCTTTTTTCGGCTTGAATTCGGATTTTTTCATCGTTAACCTCCTGCTGGCAGCTTTTATCGAAGTTTCCGGACGTAACGGTCATAAACTTAGATTGATACAAGGGAAGTCATTTTATCCCGGGTAGAGAAATGGAAGTATTTTGGGGTATTTCATGATATAATATGGGGCATGAAGCAGTAAAACCATGAAGCGAAAGAAGGTCAGATCATTGCCTAAACAAACCGTCAAGGAACCAAAGCCGGACTGGATTCGCATCAAACTGACAACCGGTGACAATTATCAGGAAATCAAGAGCATGATGCGCTCGAAGACACTACATACCGTGTGTGAAGAAGCGCGTTGCCCTAACATATACGAATGCTGGGCGAACCGCACGGCGACTTTTATGATTTTGGGCGATATTTGCACGCGCGCCTGCCGCTTTTGCGCGGTCAACACGGGAAAACCGACCGAGCTGGATCTGCAGGAGCCTGAGCGCGTTGCGGAAGCCGCCGAAAAAATGGGGCTGAAGCATTGCGTTGTCACAAGCGTTGCGCGGGACGATCTTTCCGACGGAGGCGCGATGATTTTTGCCGAAACGATCAAGGCTATCCGCAAACGCCTGCCGCTGTGCAGCGTCGAGGTCCTCATTCCCGACTTTATGGGGAACTGGGACGCGCTGAAGGTCGTGATGGATGCCAAACCGGATATTTTGAACCACAACATCGAAACCGTGGAGCGCATGTCGAACCGCGTCCGCGCGAAAGCGAAATATGAACGCTCATTGGAGCTGTTGAAAAAATCGAAGGAGCTGCAGCCGGATATTCCGACCAAATCGAGCATCATGCTCGGCGTAGGGGAAGAATGGGACGAGATCTTGCAGGCGATGGACGATCTTCGCGCCGTAGACTGCGACATCATGACCATCGGCCAATATCTGCAGCCGTCGCCGCAGCATCTGAACGTCGTAAAATATTATCATCCCGACGAATTTGCCAAGCTGAAGGAAGAAGGCATGAAGAGAGGCTTCAGCCACGTGGAATCCGGACCGCTCGTCCGCAGTTCCTACCATGCCCACGAGCAGGTCAAATCGGCGGCAAGCCATAAATAAAATCAATTTATTCATTTGAGCAGTGGAAGGCAGGGGGAGCACATTTGATTCTGATAGGCGGAAAAAGCTACGAGCTGCTGAAAGACCATAAAAACGGCTGGAACCCTGAAGCCTTTCGCGACCGTTACAGCGAAGTGCTGGACCGTTACGATTACATCGTCGGAGACTGGGGTTACAACCAGCTGCGGTTGAAGGGATTTTACCGGGATAAGCATCCTAAAGCCACCAAAGACACCGCTTTTTCCGGCATGGTGGACTACATTAACGAATACTGCAATTTTGGATGTGCTTACTTCGTTCTGCAAAAGAACCGGGACGTTCAGCCGAAAGAGAAGGACAAGGAAAAAGATAAAGATAAAGAAAAGCCCGAAAAAGCAAAAGGCGGTTCCTAATAGGGAGCCGCCTTCGTTTTGCCGAAATCCATGTATGAACGGCCCGCAGGCCGGGTTATGCATTTTAACCCAGGAAGGCCTCCCTGACGCGGTTCCAAAACGGAAACGGGCGGTAACGGGCAAAGCTGACCTTTTCCTTCGCGACCTGGCAGCGCACCGAAATCAAATCGTCCACTTGAATGTTGATATGGTCGATCGTGAGCAGCAGCCGCTGTTCCTTTCGCGAAAAAATGTCGGTATGGTGGTGTTTCGGCAGCAGCAGGGGAGATCCCATCGTTCGGAACACGCGGTTGTTGATCGACGCGATTTCCGCAATCTGCAGCGCCTCGATCGTCGGGTGCACCATCGCGCCGCCAAGGCTTTTGTTGTACGCGGTGCTGCCGGTCGGAGTCGAGATGCATATCCCGTCGCCGCGGAACATCTCAAAGGTCTGGTCATTGATGTCCACCTGGGCGACGACCGTGCCGTCCATGCCTTTCAGCGTAAACTCGTTTAAAGCGATATAAGAAGTATTGCCCGATTTCCGGTGGATTTCCAGCTCAAGCAAAGGATATTTCACGATCCTCGGCCGGACCGAGCCGGACTTGCTGGCGGAACTCATCAGCTCGACGAGCTGCGGGAGCTCGTCTGCCTGCCAATCGGCGTAAAAGCCGAGATGGCCGGTATGGACGCCAACAAAAGCGATATCGGGAATATGGTCGATAAACGTATGGAAAGCATGAAGCATCGTCCCGTCGCCGCCGATCGAAACGACGATCTCGGGGGATTCGGCATCGAGCCGAAAACCGTGCTTGGCCGCCATCTTGTGGAACTGCTCACTTAAATCAACGGATAACTGATCACCGCGATCCAGAACATAATATCTCAAGAGAGTTAAGCTCCTTTATTTGGGGATATAAAGATCATAAACAATATCGGAGCATAACACAACGTTATTTCACCTTTCCGCATGCAGCCGCCGCCAGATCGAGCGAACGAACGTCCATAACAGCGAGGCTGCGGTAATGAACGCGATCAAGAGGCAGAAGTACGCCAACCGGTCTGCAAACGCGCCGGGAGCCCACGCAAACCCCGGGTCCGGCACGAAGGGCTGGAATGCAGGCGCAGGCAACAGCTTGCCCATCACCGGATTCCACAGCAGCAGGACAAGCGCCGCCGCCAAAACGGCATGGATCAGGCGGGCAAACATAAACGGCAGGTAGCGCAAATTGGTGGCATGCAGGATGCTCGCGATTTGCGCATGAACCGAAAGGCCTCCCCAGGATAAAATAAACGCCGCCGCCGCCGCTTTGAAGGGCAGTGGAATGGAAGCCGCCGCTTCTCCGGCGGAACGGGCGCCAAGCGTCACCTCAAAAAGCCCGCCCACAAGGGCCTCGGACAGCGAAGCGGGAAAACCCCCGATCCTCAGCAAATGTTCCAGCACCAGGTACAAGCTTCTCATCACGCCGGCCTGGGTCAGAAGCTCCAAAAAAACCGAAAAGAATACGACTAGCCCTCCGACGACAATAATAAGCTTTAATGAGGATTCCACGGCCTGCCGCATCATTTCGCCCAAGCTCCGGCCGTCTTCCATTCTTGCATGATGCATCGCCGCAAAAGCACGCCGAATCCGGCTGCGCCGATCCTTTGCGTTTTGCGCCGATTTGCCCGAAGCCGCGGGCATGCTATGCCTGCTCCCGTGGAAGCGCATGAGCAGCCCGATCAAAAATCCGCCGCCGTAATGGGAAATCGCCAATATAACCGCCAGTTTGGGGTCATGGAAAAATCCTACGGAGACGGCTCCGATCAGAAAAATCGGATCCGAAGACGTCGTAAAAGCGACGAGCCGCTCGCCTTCGTCCCTGGTCACCATGTTCTGTTCCCACAGCTTGGCCGTCAGCTTGGCGCCGATCGGGTAGCCGGATACGTAACCCATGGCCGCAACGAATCCTCCGCTGCCGGGAATCCGGAACAACGGCTTCATCAGCGGGTCGAGCAGCGTCCCGAACAAATGGACGACGCCGAAGCCAAGCATGATTTCCGAAATGATAAAAAACGGGAACAAGGAAGGGAATAGGACGTCCCACCATATCTCAAGGCCTCGCAAGGCGGATTCCAGGTATGCCCCCGGGAACAGCATCATGAGTAGAAGGAGCGCGGCAAGTGAAACGATCATGAGCGGAAGACCCAGCTTTTTTACGGACATAGTCACACCTTCCTGTTCATGGGTCAATGGAAATGAACCTGTATACCCAAAATTTATGTTTCGCATCGGACAAACAGTACAAAAAAAGTCAGAAAGCGTTTACAAAAACGGGTGTTTTTTTGGCGAATGTATGTTAAAATATACAAACAAAACCTCAATTTAAAGGATTAAATTTGAATATATGGATGGAGTGATGGGATCATGAGTATTGTCGCCGGTGTTCTGGTCTGCGCCTTCGTGTATGTCATTCGCGCCTCACTGGTCCATCCTGGGGAAGAGGATTGGAGCAGCTACTAATCATTATCTTGAAGGAGCTAAACAAACGTTTAGCGCCTTTTTTTGTTTTTTGATATACTTGGAAATGAAACCATGCGCCTCTTCGGCTTTTGGGTCCTGCCTGCTTGAAACACCATGGATCCACAGACTATAGAACGAAAGACATGAAAGGAACGTGGGGATGTGGCTTTAGAACCTCTTTATACCATTAAAGTGACCTGCAGTTTTTGCGAACATGAATTTCAAACCTCGCGCGTCCGTCCCAGCTTCAAGAAAGCCATCCGGACCGATTCCGACTTTTGCGCGTATTACAAGGACGAAAATCCGGATTACTACGTCGTCAGGGTATGCCCCAAATGCGGGTTTGCCTCGACGGAAAACTCGATGGAACGGCTGAACGATTCGCAAAAAAGGCGGTTCGAAAGCAGCATCAGCAGCCGCTGGACCTGCAAGGACTTCGGAGGGCGCCGGAATTGGGAAGCGGCTTTGGAAACGTACAAGCTCGCTTTGCTCGTCGCCCAGACGATCGGTGAAAGGGAGCGGATCATCGCAAGCCTGCTTCACCACATCGCCTGGCTGTACCGGTATAAAGGAGACGAAAAACAAGAGCAGCGTTTCCTGAAATACTGCCTGGAATCATACATAAAAGTTTATGAACTCGAAGGCGTGGGCGCAAACAACGCCCGTCTTTTATATTTGATCGGGGAGCTGAACCGCAGAATCGGCGCTTTTAACGAAGCGGTCCGTTGGTTCTCGCGGGTCATCAACGACAAAAACATCATCGACGCGGCCATGATCCGGGCCTCCCGCGAACAATGGGGCGTTCTCCGCGAGCAAATGCTGGCCCGCAAACTGGAGCTGCCGTCCGAAATGAATCCGGCTTAAGCAAACAAAAACACGCATGACTCATGCGTGTTTTGCGTACAAAGACGGTTATCGGACAGGCTGGTCGAAGCGAAGATAGTCGTTATCCGTTTCGATGACGTTCAACCTGCTGCTGCAGCAGGGGAAAACCACCAGCTTTTTGCGGCCTTCGTTGACGGTTTTCAGTTCGCTTGGCTTCAGGTTCAACCTCACGTTCCGGGCACCGCAGAAAGGGCATTCATGCACATAGATGTCGCCCATCTGTTTGTCGTAAGGCCAAGTATGCGAAAAAGGGATCATGGCTTGTCCTTCTTTTCCGCTTCTTTGGCATCGGCCTGTTCTTTGCCGAGCTCGGCGATTTTTTGCAGCAAAATATGCTGCGGCATGTGCATGAGATGTTCGAGCGGCACTCCCAGTTTTTCGGACAGCTTGACGGCCGTTTCCGGCGAGATTTGCAGTGGTTTCATGGCAAGCATCCCTCCATTCGGATCTATTTCAGTCCCTTTGGGACCTGTTTGCAGGATTGTTCCCTTACGTAATACACCTTATCACGAAAACCGTTCAATTGAAATCCTATTCAAAGAAAGGTGATTGTTCATGAATAACCCATTGAAATTGACCTGGGATTTGGAATCCATTTTTCCTGGAGGTTCCTCTTCTTCGGAGTACCAAACGTTCCTGGATACGCTCGAGAAGGATCTCCGCCAGCTGAAGCAGGACGTGGAAGCCGCCCAAGCTCCGGCCAGCGTTCAGGAGACGGAAGCGTTCGACGCGATCGTCGCCTCGATGAGCAGCTGCATTTCCCGCCTTTCCGAAGGCAGCGCGTTCGTCAGCTGTTTGCAGGCACAGGATCAGAGCGATAAAAAAGCCGTTCAGCTCTCCGGCCGCATCACCGGCTTGCATGCGCTGCTCAGCACGATTACCACGCAGTTCGACGATCTTCTCGCCCGCACGGACGACGATACTTGGAAAGCTTGGATGCAGCGCGAAATGGTGCAGCCGATTTCCTTCGTCCTGAATGAAAGCAGGGATCAGGCACGCGAAAAGATGAGCCCTGAGCTGGAAAGCCTGGCGCTGGATTTGGCCGTAGACGGTTACCATGGCTGGGGCGACCATTACGATACGGTGGTCAGCCATATCAAAATCCCGTTCGAAAAAGACGGGGAGACCGTGCTGCTGTCCGCGGGACAAGCGCATAACAAACTGCATGACGCGGATAAGGAAGTTCGCGACTCCATGTTCGTCAAGTGGAAGGAAGCATGGGCCGAGAAGGCCGATTTTTGCGGGGACACGTTAAACCATCTGGGCGGCTTCCGCTTAAAGCTGTATGAGCGCCGCGGCTGGAACGAAGTATTGAAGGAGCCGCTCGCCATCAACCGCATGTCCAAGCAGACGCTGGACGCGATGTGGGGCGTCATTCAGGACAACAAGGCGATGCTGGTCAAATATATGGAACGCAAGGCCAAGCTTCTTGGCGTCGACAAACTGAGCTGGGTCGACGTCGAAGCGCCGATCGGCAAGGTTTCCTCCACCGTGTCTTACCAGGAAGCGGCGGAAACGATCGTGGAGCAGTTCCGCAAATTCAGCCCGAAAATGGCCGATTTTGCCGAAATGGCTTTTGACAAGTCGTGGATCGAGGCCGAGGACCGTCCCGGCAAACGCCCTGGCGGGTTCTGTACCTCCCTGCCTGTCAGCAAAGCGACGCGGATTTTCATGACGTACAGCGGCACGGCTTCGAACGTGTCTACGCTCGCGCATGAGCTGGGACACGGATATCACCAGCACGTGATGGACGACCTTCCGGTATTCAACCAAAACTATGCGATGAACGTGGCCGAAACGGCTTCGACGTTTGCGGAAATGATCGTTTCCGACGCCATGGTGAAAAAAGCCGGCGACGAGCAGGAAAAGCTTGCGCTGCTTGAGGACAAAATCCAGCGGAGCGTTGCGTTCTACATGAACATTCACGCCCGTTTCCTGTTCGAAACCCGCTTCTACGAAAAACGCAAAAACGGATTGCTTAGCGTCCAGGAGTTAAACGATTTGATGGAAGAAGCGCAAAAAGAAGCGTTTTGCGACGCTTTATCGGCTTATGAGCCGACATTCTGGTGCTCGAAGCTGCATTTCTACATCACCGGCGTTCCTTTCTACAATTTCCCGTACACGTTCGGATATATGTTCAGCACGGGCATCTACGCGCAGGCGCTTCAGGAAGGCAGCGGCTTCGCGGACAAATACGATGCGCTCCTGCAGGATACCGGCGCCATGACCGTCGAAGAGCTGGCGAAAAAGCATTTGAATGCGGATTTGACCGGACGGGAGTTCTGGCAAAGCGCTTCCGATCTCCTCAAACAAGACGTGGAAGAATTTTTGGCCATGACCGATTCTCTGGCTTAAGGCCTGCTTGGACTTGGCACGGAACGACAAAAACAGGAAAAACCGCCCTGAATGGCGTTTTTCCTGTTTTTTTGCGTTTGAAAGGAAAAATCAAGGATTTTGTCATATAAACCAGAATTATATCGGAATCTAGACGAAAAAAGGATCGAAAAAGCGAAAGTGTTAGGAATAAATACCCAATTATGTTTTATATTGTTGTCTGTTTTGGTACCCTGTCTTATAATGAGTCATAAGCCCTAATTATTTTGGCGAAAGTTGAAGAGAGGAAGAAGGAAATGATGAAAACTGAGCAATTATCCCTAGCAAGACAACTTGATCTGGTCTTCAAGGAACTTGAAGAAGAGCTTTCAGGCCTATCGTCAGGAACGGTGTTTGTGCAAATACGAAATAACACCATCGGCAAATTCGGGATTCGTCATCATCCGCTGGAGGGAAGAAACGGAGAGCTTCGATCCGAGAATTCCGGCCTGACTCCGGTTCAATATTCTTCATTCCGCATCATGGCGCTTGAAAGCCTGAAGTACAAACGCCACTGGACGCACGGCGAAATCAGCTATGAGTTTGCGGTCCGGCAGGGCTCGATCATCGTCGACGCCATTTTGGAGTCGAATTATAACATGGCGAATTTAATGATCCGCTATCCCAGACATACATATTCAGATTCATTGACCGAAGTTTTTTAACCAGATACGCTCACCAGCTTGAAGCAAGCAAAAAAGGCAACCTCGAAGGCTGCCTTTTCTTGCGGACGTTTTGGCCGCAGGACGGCAGGTATGGCTCACGCCTTGCCGCCGACCGACATGATATCACATTATACAAATGCCGAAAGCAGATTATTGACGACCGGAAAGCTGCTGTTCTGCGATTTGTACCAGACGTTTCGTGATGTAACCTCCCAAAGAACCAGTCTCGCGGGAAGTCATGTTGCCGTAGTATCCGTCTTGAGGGATTTGAACGCCAAGCTCTTGAGCAGCTTCAAACTTCATTTGTTGAAGAGCTGCGTTAGCTTGAGGAACCACCAGGTTGTTGGAACGGTTGCCGCGTCCTTGGTTTTGTTGTCCTGCTTGACCCATGATTGTCACCTCCTTTGAACTTTATGGTGTTATTATGGTTTTAAAGATTTGAAAACATGCGGCAAAAGAGAACGAAAAACGGTGGGAATATTTTACATGCTTAAGGCCTTTGTTGAAAAATGGGGGCATCCCGATTTTTCGTCGAAAACAGCTTGTACGGTTTGACAGTCAAATTTGCGTTTTTTCGTAAAAAGGCGCCCCTTCGACATATGTCGAAAGGACGCCTTTTGCGTAATCCTTCGTATGTTAAGACCCTGCAGGGTACACCATATCAAGATGCAAATCCATTTCAACCGCTTGCCCGGGCTCCAGCCGGATCAAGCCCGTGACGTCGGGTCCCGCATCCAGATTCGGAGCGTTCGGGAGCCAGGTGTAAGGCTCGATGCACAAAAATTCCTTGGCATCGCCTTTGGTATATAGGACCCAATGCTTATAGTATTGCGGATCCGCCGAATATTGAAGCCCGTAACCGTCGCTGCGCATCAATGTCGCAACGGCCGGCTGGCCTTGTCCGATCCGGAAAAGCGTGTCGAAATTCGTTCCTTGAAGGTTTAAACCTTCATTAAGTTGTTCCAAAGGCCCCAGCGGCAGCACTTCGCCCGTCGTCAACAAATCCTGATCCAGACCGTAGACGGCGTCCACCGGAAGTTTAAGCGTCCATTCTTCGGGTTGTCCATCCAGCAGGAACCACGTATGGTACCCGATTCCGAAAGGCACGGGCTGATCTCCCAAATGGGTCACCTTAAAATGCTGGGTCAATCTTGCCCCCTGCAAACGCATCGTGGCTTCAAGCTTCATCGGTGCCGGAAACTGCCGCATCCAATTCGGATCGTCCGCGGTCAGAAATTCCGTGGTTACCGCGCAGCCTTCTTCGTCTTCTTCGATATCGCTGACTCTCCAAGGTTGCGTGCGGTGCAGACCATGGATATGGTTGTCCCCGGCCGTGTTGCGGTCGAATTGATACTGGCGGCCTTCATATTCGAAGTGCCCCCCGCGGATTCTGCCCGGAGGAATGAGCATCGGCATGCCGAAATGATAGGGTTTTTGCATATAAAATGCCAAATCGTTTTCATCGGGTGTTCTTAAGACTTGTCGGTTCTGGATGTTGTCCCAGATGGAAATCACGTTGTTCCCCAGCCACGGCAGCAGCGTGACTTCAAGCTCGCGACTATGAAGGATGTAAGTATCGTAACCATTCCATTGCCCTTTGGTCACTTGTTTCATATCGATGCTCCTTTTCCAATCTTTGAATTCAGTTCGTTTACGGTCACTTTAAGATATCATAACAGATTTTGCGACGGTTCGTAAAAAAGAGGTTTGACAATTTGACAAGTTCAGCGATATCATAGGCATTGCATAAAGGCTTTCAATGATTATACGAACACGATGACAGGGACAAGTAAGCAAAGGCGGCATAACCTTCAGAAAGCCGGTGGTTGATGCGAACCGGTGGAGCCGATTTTGCCGAATGGACCCTTGAGTGCCGAGTTGAACGGAAGCGGTAAACTTCCCGCGTAGGCCGGCCGGCTTATTCCACGTTAAGGAATCGAAAGGCTTCCAGTACATGGGTGTTGCGTACGCTTCGTATGCATGATCGTTTCCATGCTGGCGGCAAAAAAGGGTGGCACCACGGTCTCACGTCCCTTGCGGGCGATGGGGCCTTTTTTGCATACACATAAATTAACATTTGGAGGGATATTTCATGAAAAAGGTACTTTCCGGCATTCAGCCGAGCGGCAAGCTGACGCTGGGCAACTATATCGGCGCCATGAAAAACTTCGTCAAGCTGCAAAACGACTACGCCTGCAATTTCATGGTCGTCGACCTGCATGCGATCACGGTTCCTCAGGAACCGGCGGCGCTTCGCGAGCAGTCGGAGGCGGTAGCGGCCTTGTTCATCGCCGCGGGCATCGATCCCGATAAAGCCAACGTATATATGCAGTCCCATGTACCGCCGCACGCGGAGCTGGGCTGGATTCTGACGACGCTCACTTCGATGGGCGAGCTCGAACGCATGACGCAATTCAAGGACAAGGCTGCCGGAAAAGATTCGGTCGGGGCCGGCCTGTTCGTGTACCCGTCGCTTATGGCGGCCGACATTTTGGTGTACAATGCGGATCTGGTGCCCGTCGGCGAAGACCAGAAACAGCATCTGGAGCTGACCCGCGATTTGGCGGGACGGTTCAACCACCGCTTCGGCGAATATTTTACGATCCCCGAGCCGTACATTCCGGAAGTGGGCGCACGCATCATGTCATTGGACGACGCTTCGAAAAAGATGAGCAAAAGCAATCCGAATCCGGGAAGTTATATCGCGCTTCTCGATACGCCGGATGAGATTCGCAAAAAAATCAGCCGCGCCACGACCGATTCCGGCAGAGAGGTCCGTTTCGACCCTGCCGAAAAACCCGAAATCAGCAACCTGATGAGCATTTTCGCGGAATGTTCGGGCATGTCGATCGCCGAGATCCAAAACAAATACGAAGGGCAAATGTACGGCGGATTTAAGAAGGATTTGGCCGAGGCGGTCGTTTCCGTGATTGAACCGCTGCAAAAGCGATACTACGAAATCCGGGAGTCCGGCGAGCTTCACGATATCCTTCAAAGAGGCGCCGAAAAAGCAACGGAAACCGCATCGCGCACGCTTTCGGACGTGAAAGAGCGGATGGGCTTCCTGCTGCCGAAAAAATAAACGGGTTTACGCTTCGTTGGAACGGTTCTTTTTGGCCTTGACCACAAAACCCCAGCCGATGTTGCAGATGGCCAGCACGCCTAACAATAGGGCGATCCATCCGTTATGGCTTATGGCAATGGCGCAGGCACCCAAAAGGAAAATGGACGAGCATGCAAACCAAAGGGACAAACCTTTACTCATGTAAAAAACCTCCAGACAAGATATGAATTCTGTTCTGTATAACTCTTAAAGACGGTGACATACTAAGCTTGCAAGTTCGTTACTCACTTGAGGATACTGCAAAGATCCGAACGGGACGTTGGGCGGGAGCAGGCTTGAGCGATGTGCTTGTGCCGGATTCGGCGCCTGAAGGGACCCGTTGCCGGATGTTTGCAAATTCCGAACTCACATGCAGAATAGAAGGGAGATTTTTATTATGGGTCAATCTCGTTCTAACAATCTGGTCGTTCCGCAAGCAAGAACAGCTTTGCAGCAAATGAAAATGGAAGCTGCGCGCGAGCTGGGGGTTCAAATTCCCCAGGACGGTTACTACGGTAACATGACCTCCCGCGAAACAGGTTCCCTTGGAGGATATATTACCAAGCGTCTGGTCCAGTTGGCCGAACAATCGTTGCAAGGCCGTCAATAATCCGATATGTCCCAGGCCCGAAGCGCATGAAGCGTTTCGGGCTTTTTAACGTGGCTCTGCGGGAGATCGTTTTAAGCAATGCAGCTCCCTGCTTGCGGTGAATCCTTCGCGCGAAAACGCTCTTACGGTGATTCTCTCGTACCGAAAAGCATTCGTCAAGCCGAAATCGGGAAGACGCCAAAAAAAGCCGCCCCCTTAAAAGGAAGCAGCTTCGGGTTGATCCGGGCGCATCAGCCCGAATTGATGGACAGTCTTTTATCCATTTTTTTGGCGCTGAGCCATCCAACGTACGTGTTGATCGGTTGATACTGTTTATCCATGACCAAAACGGCCACGAACGGATATTGCTTGCGGTGGCGGTAACGCACGTCGGCCCAGCGGACGACGTAACCCCAAGGCAGGTTTTCGACTTCGGCCACGGCAAACGAGGTGAAGTAAAGAAACGCCTGGACGTCGGGATGACGCTTGGAATGCTCGACGGCCGGATGCTGCTCGGTGCGGGCGTGTTTTCGCCACTCCAGCTCATTTCCGTTCAGCACCCCGATTTCGTAGCTGCCGTCTTTTAAAGCCTTGACGACATGCCATTTATGGAAGGTGACGGTCGGGATGACGTAATAACGGTCGCCTTCCTGGCGGGAAACATCGAGACGTTTGACCTCGGCCGTTTTCATGGAATGGACGATGGTGCGCCATACGTAATACAGGGCCGTCAAAATGTATAATCCCGTGAACAGGGGAGCGGGCTGCATCGCTCCCGTGCTCCACAGCAGAACGGCCGCGGCATGCGTCGAAAAAATAAACGGATCGAAAATATGGATAATGTTCCAGGATATCCAGCGTTCCGAGAACGGGCGTGCGGCTTGCGTACCGTACGTATTGAACAAATCGCTGAACACGTGAACGCAAACGGCGATCCCGGTCCAGAGAATGATATGCCCTGCTGGCACGCTCCTGAACAACATCGCCAAAATGCCGCTGATCAGCGCGGTCCAAATGACGAGAAAAGGAAGCGAATGCGTAATGCCCCGATGGTTCTTCACGTAGAGGGCATTGCTTTTGACGCGCAAGAGCCCGTCGAAGTCGGGGGCCTGGGAGCCGATGACCGTGCCGAGAAGCACGGCGGTGGCGAGCATGGGGCTGCCGGCGACGGCGGGATCGACGTAAGCGAGTCCGGCCAAACTGAGGCCCATGACAAAATGTGTGGCTGTATCCATCTCCATGTCTCCTTCTTGTTGTTCTTATTTCCATTGTAACAAAACCTGAAAATGCATTCCTGCCCCGACGGGGCCATTCGTGTGACCATTTTGCGAATAGTGCAACAATCTTCCTTATAATAGTTACTACCCACTTTTGGATGAATATATAAGGGTTTGACCATACTAATTTGTGTCACCGAATTGTCAAAAAGGTGAAAGAATTTGCAGAGGATTGTCAAACACTTTTGGCTTTTGATATGATAAACTTTATAGCGGAGGCTTCAATTCCTCCAGAACGACAGAATAAGGAGGATTCTAAAGGCGTGGACAATCATTTAAGTTACCAGGCTCCTTCGGATTCCGCGACCCTTTCCATCAAGCAAACGCCGCCGAATTCATCGGCTACATGGAAAGATTTCATTACACTTACAAAACCCGGGATTATCCGGTCTAATTTAATTGCTGTTTTTGCAGGCTACTGGCTTGCTTCCCAGTGGGACATTCAATTCGGGAAATTGATCCTCACGCTGCTGGGAACGGTGCTCGTGATGGCCTCCGCCTGTGTATATAACAATTATTTTGATCGAGAACTCGATATGAAAATGGAACGCACACGGAACCGTACGCTTCCAGCCGGTCGCCTGAAGCCCTCGATTGTGTTATGGTATGCATTTATCCTGGGGGTCCTTGGACTGGCGGATCTTTTTATTTTTTCGGGAGTTCTTGCCGGTATTTTCGGGCTCGTCGGCATGTTCGTATATGCGATCGTGTATACCATGTGGCTGAAACGCTCATCGACATGGAGCACGTCGATCGGCGCCATCTCCGGTGCGATGCCTCCGGTCATCGGCTACGTCGCCGTGACGCAGAGCGTCGATCTTGGAGCTTTTCTTCTGTTTGCATTGCTCTTTCTGTGGCAGCCGCCGCATTTCTGGGCGCTTGGCATTCGCCGCGTTGAAGAATACAGAGCCGCGGGTTATCCGCTTTTGCCTGTAGTCAAAGGCATCAAAAGAACCAAAATCCAGATCATTCCGTATCTGGCGCTGCTTGTTCCCATTCCGATCCTGATGTATGTGTTTGGTTATACCGGCATTTATTTCGCGATTATCGGAACGTTGCTTTCGCTCTTCTGGCTGTATCTCAGCGTCAAAGGTTTGACGGCTAAAGACGACGACGCTTGGGCGAAAAAATTGTTTATCTTTTCGATCAATTTTTTGACGTTGAGCCTGATCGTCATGATTTTGAATACCGTTCATTAACCAATATATAACCGGACAAATCCCATGGATGCATGGGATTTTTTCTGGAAAGCCTTCAATTTCCGACAACATCGAATATGGCCCGGGACGGCAGGGAAAAGGATTGAAATCAGGTAGAAGCTTTCGGGCGTCTACCTGAATTTACAATAACCGTTTGCTTCAAGTTGGCGGACAGCTTGCGAGCGGATCGTGGGAGGAAGAATGGAACATGTTGAAACGCTATAAATGGACATGGATTCTGCTGGCGATCATCGTCATTTTGGCGGGATATCTGGTTTATGCCGGTACGGGGATCGGGAAATCCAAGCTGCCGGTACTCGGGGAAGTCGAGGACTTTTCCTTCGAAAACGTGGACGGCAAAACGGTAACCCGCGACGACACCAAAGGAAAAGTCCGGCTTTTTTATTTCTTTTACACCAGCTGCCCGGACGTATGCCCCGTAACGACGTTCCTGCTCTCCCAGACGCAGAAGCAGCTGATTAAAGACGGAACGTTCGGCAAGGATGCGGAATTCGTTTCGATCTCCTTCGATCCCAAAGTGGATACGCGGGAAAAGATCAAAGAGTTTGCGGATAAATTTTACGTCGATTACAACGGATGGTATTTCCTGCGAGGGGAAGACCAAAAAATCAGGGATGTCGCCGAAAAGTCGTTTAAAATCGCGATCGTAGGCGACAACAAGGACAACTTCGCCCACTCCAACATCATCGCTCTGGTGGACCGCGACAATAAGGTGCGCAAGCTGTACAACGCCAACGACACCGATAACGTCACCGCGGAAGCGCTGGCCAAAGACGTCGAGGAGCTGGCGAAGCAATAAAAGCATACACGGGCAATCGTAAGCGCCGATCATTCACCTATGAGTTATAGGTTGAGTCGAAAGGCGCTTTTTTTGCGTGCATGAACGAAGAAGTGATCGTCACGGAATCGGAGGAAATTCCGGGTAAATGATGAATTCTTCAAGTCCCGCTTTTTCGAGCTGGGCAACCAGGTATTCGTCAGGCGTACCCTCGACCCCGGGATAACCTCGCCTCGTATAAATATGTCCCGCATCGGGAAACGCGTCGCGGAGCACGCCGCGGATTTTTTTGCCCGAGCTGTCGTTATCCATAAAAAGATAAACCTCTTCGTCCTTGATTTCTTTGCGCAGCGATTCGAGTTTGTTGGAATTGAGCGTGCCGAAGGTGCACACGATCCGGACGTCCTCGTGAAGCAAACGGCGGAGCTTGCTGCGGTCGTTTTTACCTTCGACGATAATGTAAATGGCCATGAGTTCACCTCGGGTAAGGAGAGACGCTGCCGTCTCCTATCGAAATTCCCCGGGAAATGTTGAAAACAAACATCGTCCCCGGTTTCTTTTAGTGTAGCTCTTTTCATGGCCGTCATGCAAAAAATAAGACGACCGGCCTTGGCAGGCAGATCGTCTATTCAGGTTTTCCCTAAACTAACACCAGAAGGCGCGCAAAATGATGACCAGCAAGATAAAGAGCACCAGAACCACTCCGACATTGCTGCCTACGCAAGGCGAAACGACCGGTGCAGTCGCTACTGGAGCAACCGGCGCTACGGGACCGCAGCCGCAGTGTCCCAAATGATGACCCATACCTATCACCCCGCTCTCGTTTATGTCGCATGACACAATGTATCCTATGTGGGTATAAGGCATAAGTTTTGTGCAATGGCCCATTCGCCCTGATTTAGGTTTTTACCCATATGGGACGATCGCTCATGAAGCCGGCGTCTGCTTCGCGTTCGGATACAGCAGGGAACCGGGCTTGCGGCTTGTCGGGATCATCATCAGCCCGAGCATCAGGAGGGCAAACGCAATAAAATACGGCGACACGAAGTCGCGAAGCTGCCCCGCCGCGATGGGCCCGATAAAAGAGCCGATCGACATGGCGATGGACTGCAGCGAAAAAACCCGGCCCAGCTTGCTGCCGCCGCTTAGTTGAATAAACAGCGAGGCCATGGCGGGGAAAATGATCCCCTTGGCCGTTCCAAGGATAAACAGCGTCACCGCAAGCGGTATGCTCTGAAAGGCTGCCAGGCCATAAAAGCAAAGCGCCAGCAGGAAAATGCCGCCCAAGACTCTTTTGAAGGGGGAGTACCGGTTGACGAAAAGCATGCTTAGCGTCAATAACGCGCCGATGCTCATGACGGAAAACAGAATGCCCGTCGACATGATGCCGTCCATGCCGGTGGCCCGCAGCGGAAGCTCGAAAAACAGAATTCCCTGCGAGCATGAGATAACGAACGGCAGAATATATATGCGCCAGGGGACCTGGAATTTGGTGGCCGGGGAAATTTGGGCGTCCATTTCCGGCGTATTGCCGGAAGGGCGAACCGCTGTTTGCAGCCTCCGCGGAAGGCTGAACATGGCCATGACGCCGGTAGCGATCAGAAGCCAGCCAAGCCCCTGGAACGTAGCCGAATACCCGGCTTTGGCAACGATAAACGCCCCTGCTGCAGGGGACACGACGGAAGCTAACGTGTGCACGACGCCGTGGCCGGACATGAATTTGCCCTGGACGACTTTATCCGAAGAAAGCGAGGCGAGCAGCGCAAGGCAGGCAGGGGAAAGAAAGGCAAGCACGAAACCGCTGACCGACCGGAGCGCCAGCAGCTGCCACGGGTAATGAACGAAAGATTGGAGCAGCAGCACGATGCCGGCCGACACGAGGCTGAATATGATATAACGTCGGCTGCCATGTTTGTCGATCACCGTGCCTGCGATCAGATTGCCCGGCAAATGCGTCAAGGCGTAGATGCCCATCATCCAGCCGATAAAAACGGGCGCCGCCCCGAGGGACACGGCAAACGGCGTTAATATGGGGTATTGGGCATGGAGATCGAAAAAAGCGAGAAACAAAAACATGTACAGCCAAATGGCGGTTTTCACTTGAGGCAGCTCCTTTCCGGCGAAGACAAGTCATAATATACCTTTACGCTTGTACGTCCCGTATTAGACCCGAATTTTCGGGTGGTGCCCGCAGCATCCTCCGAATACTGGGAGGGCGACGTGGCGGCGGGCTGACAGGCCATGTTCCGATCATGTATAATAAGAACGTCTTTATTCTGATACCAAGCTTTAGCTGATGGGAGTGAATGTGAATGAATACGCAGGTATGGTCCGATTTCTTGCAGCAAAACTGGCTGGTAATCCTTATTGCTCTCATTGTGCTGTTCGTGGTCCTGAATCTGGTGAAGACCATGGTCAAATGGGCGATTGCCGTCATCATCGTCGTGGCCTTGGTGGTGTACAGCGGCGTTTCCCTCGATCAAATCAAGGACGTGGTGAATGACGTGAAGACGGAAACCGTGGATACGCTTAAAAGCGAAGCCACGAACCTCATGATGAAGGAAGCGAAAGAGGCAAAATATACATCGGATGCGGCTGGAAACTTTACGATCACGACCCCCAACCTGGAATTGAAAGGCCAGAAGGGGAAGGAAAAGGTGGAGGTTTCGCTGCGCGGCGTTTCGCTTGGCGAGTGGAAGATCAGCGATACGGTCAAGTCGTTTATCGAGGAATCGAAGAACAACACCAATGTTACTGCGAAATAAAACAAGAAAACGATCATCGTACCAGGGCATGTCGTGGAGGGAGGTTGTCTGATGGTAGAAACATGGATCCAGAGCTTGCGGGAGTTTAACGCGGTTTCGATTTTTTTGCTGCTGATCCTGCTGGTTTCGCTGCTTCAAGGCTGGCGGCGGGGAGCGTCGCGCTCGGCCGGAAGACTCCTCTCCCTGCTGAGGGAGGGAGTTTTTATTTTAGTGGCCTTGGTGCTGTCGGTGCCGTTTACCTTATGGGCATCGCCCAAAGTGCAGGAATGGCTTACGGAATATTCGAGCACGATCCCGAACCGCGATTTGAGCGTGTGGGAGCAGATCTATTATACGTTTATGTCGTCGATGGCCGAGTTTCCGCTGCTGCGGTTTGCGGTGCTGTTCATGCTCAGCTACAGCATCATCCGTTTGTTGATGCGCTGGCTGACGGTCCTCGTATTCGGCGGCAAAGACGCTTTGTTCGTGCCGGGGACGCGCCAGTCCTCGTCGCTGTTCAGCCGATTGTCGGGCGCGGCGATCGGTCTTCTGATCGGAGCGGGACGCTGCATCGTCGTCGTGGCGCTGCTGTTCGTGTTTGCTACGCTGTACCCCGACTCTTCCTTTACCCGTTACGTGGAGGCCTCGCCGATTTATCAGGAAGGCGCCAAGCGGGTCATCGAGCCGTTATCCGGCAATTTGGTGAAGGACAAGCTGCCGGTATTTACGAAGGCGGTGGAAAAAGAGCTTAGCGGCATCATGCAGCGCAAATACGAGGTCATCGACCATGCGATTCCGGACGATATCGATGCGGCCGCCGCCGAAATCGTCAAAGGCGCCAAAACCGACGAAGACAAGGCGAGACGGCTGTATGACTGGATCGGGACCCGGGTGCAGTACGATTACGGAAAAGTCGACGATTACGAGCAAAAAGGCATTTGGCATGAACAGACGCCGCAGGATACGTTCGATACGAAAAAAGGGGTATGCATCGACTATGCCCGCCTGTATGCGATGATGGCCCGATCGCAAGGATTGCAGGTCCGGGTCGTCACCGGACAGGGGTATAACGGACAAGGCGGGTATGGTCCGCATGCCTGGAACGAAGTCTACTTGAGCGAGCAAAAAAAATGGGTGCCGCTGGATCCGACTTGGGCGCAAAGCGGCAACTGGTTTAATCCGCCGAATTTTGCGGCGACCCATATCCGGGACGGCATTCTGTCATAATCCGGATGCTGCCCAAAAAATGAGGAGCTGTACCGATCGGCCATCACATGGCGCGGACAGCTCCTTTTCTTTTGCTGCGGTTTGGCTCGAAGCGGTTCTTTTTTTGGCGGGACTCATGTCCGGGACATGCCCTCAAGCAAAGGGCACATTTCCGGCGGAATGCCGCTGCGCCTGCAAACGTCCTCGGCGGTTTCATCCTGACGTATGGCGACCCCTGCGGTCAACAGCAGGACGGCAAACCGGTTGGCCTGCCGCTCCAGCTTGCCCGGCGCAAAATAGGAATGCTCCTCCAGGAAAAAACGGTTAATCCCCTTATGCAGCCGGTCATGGCCCAGTTCATGCGCGCAAACGAATCGCTGCCACTCGGGGGAAAGCTGGTTGTGTATGACGATAAACCGCCTTCGCAGCTTGCGGTAATACAGTCCCTTGGTCGATTTGCCAAGGTCGGTATAACGGATCTGTATGCCAAGCGCACGCGCAAGCTCGAAGGGACAGCTTGTTTTGTATTTGCGGGTTAATTTTCGAATGATCTCGTCCACCATATTCACCTGCTTTGTCGTTTAGTCGTAAGTTGGCAGCGTGTGGAGGAGCTATTTTCCATCCGGCGTTCCGTTTGGTTTTTTCTTTCTTTTGTTCATTTGCTTGGCTTCCCAGAACAACCCGGTCAATACGTCCTTGATCCGCTGCCGGTCCTCCTCGTCCAGGGGAATTCCGTCGAACATCAGCTCGCCGTCTTCTTCCAGCATTTTTTTGAAATCGCGTTTGTCTTTGTACGTGGCCCACTCCGGCGCCTGAGCGGCATCGTGCGCGGTTCCGCTTTCCTCCAAATATCCCGCCGCCGTCATCAGCTCCCCGTAGGAAACGCCCAGGGCATCGGCCAGCTTGCGGATGGTGGGGGCTTTGGGCACGCCGCGCACGCCGTTTTCCATCCGCGAAATTTGCGAGTTGCTGATTCCCGCGGTTTCCGCCAGCTGGTTGATCGACATGCCTTTTTGTTCGCGAAGTTTTCTTAACAGCATTCCGAATTCGTTTTCCACGAGTATGTCCACTCCTTTGCATCCATCAGGACCTGTGCAAATTCGAACGGCTTGTGGAAGCGCGCGTTTTGCAGATCCTCTATTAAGAACTTACGTTCCCGCATACTACTATAACGTCTTGCTGCCAAAAGGTAAAGAAAAAGGCGAATTCCATGCCAAAAGGCATAAAAGAGGAGGGATAACCACCCGTTTTCTTCGATTTTGCCGGTTTACGGCTTGTACCAAAAAGTGGTATGTTAACATCATTATACGAACAAAAATGCGAACACGCTACAACTATTTACTATTTTAATCTTGAAGGAGTGCATATTCATGGAACAATTTCTGCCGGAGCTGGACCGCCGCAAAACGCAAACCGCGATCGAGGCTTTGTTCGAAAAATATCGCATTTATAAAACGATCACCTTCGAAGCCAGGGAAGCCAGCATCACTGCTTCGTATACCGAACGCTTCCACGGACCGACGAACGTCACATCCGACCAGACCGCGCAAATCGCCGTTTACAACGTGGACGTGCCTGCGGCCCGCAGGGCGTACTGCGAAACGATCGAATCCGTCGTGGACCGGCTGGGGGAACGGGAACGGCTGATCATCCGGGAGCGGTACATGAAGCAGGACGATGTGTTCGATTATAAAGTGTACAACTACATTTTGGATCCGCCGGTCAGCAAGGACACGTACACGAAAATCCGGACCCGGGCGTTTTATAAGCTGGCGCTGGCCTTCGCCGATTTGGGGTTGCTTAAGCTTGACGGGCTGCAAAAGCGGGTGACGGTGGGCTAGATTCTAGATTTGTGAAGGCAAACCATTCGCATGAACGGTTCAGGTCGCTACGGTTGGGGCACCGCCAGGTATGAAGCGGCAGAATGGCGTATCTTGAGGAAGCCGTGGAAACGGCCGGGGAACGGGCGAGTAAACAGTGGTAGAAACGGGCGTAGAGACCCGCGGAAATAAAATAAAGGCAGCTACAGTCGTTGAAGCAGTTGTAGAGACAGTCGTGAATCAGTGGTTGTAATCTCCGGTGAAGCAGTTGTTCATGCAATCGTAGCTATAGTTTTGGAACGGCTGTAGAAGGAATGGAATCGTAGAAACCCGTGGAAACGACCGTGTCAACGGTCGTTGAATAGTAAGTAGAAACTGCCGCAGTACGTATGTGAAATCAGTGGTTGTAATCTCCGGTGAAGCAGTTGTTCATGCAATCGTAGCTATAGTTTTGGAACGGCTGTAGAAGGAATGGAATCGTAGAAACCCGTGGAAACGACCGTGTCTATGGTCGTTGAATAGTAAGTAGAAAATGCTGCAGTAAACAATCGCGAAAGAAGTTGTTGTAATCTCCGCTGAAAGAGTCGTTCATACAACCGTAGCTATAGTTTTGGAACGGCTGTGGAAGTAATGGAATCGTAGAAACCCGTGGAAACAACCGTGTCTATGGTCGTAGAAACGTCGTAGAAAACAGTCATAGAAACAGTCATAGAAACAGTCATAGAAACAGTCTTTGAATCAGTCGTTGAAACTGACGAACAAACAGTCGTGAATTCAGTCGCTGTAATCGCCGTGAAATCAGTCGTGGCCCCATCTTCGGACGTACTGACTGCCGCATGGATCACGAATGAATCGCACGCGCTACTCTAACGGTTGCAGCCGCCGTTATTGAGGGTAAATTGGCTCCATTTGTTTTTTAACGGATACAGTTGAGGCTATTTCTTGAAAAAGCGCCTTTTTGGAAGTGTTTCGGAGCAATTAAGCACAGTGATAACCGTTAGAATATTAAACGGGCCCTTCTTACCTACTTAGCGGTTGTGAGGTCCGTTAGAATATCGTTGAGGCTAAGATTGAAAGGATAGGGGAGAGCCCCCTGTCCTTTTTTTATTTCCAAATATCAAATCATCTATTAACGGTGTGCAGACTGCGTATATAGGAGAAAATCCTAAACAAAAATACGAACATACATTCGCGCTTTTTTCATCCGACAATACGTCTGAAACCGTCCAATTCGGCGTCAGCGCATCCGTTTGAGGGGTGTAAGATTGTATCATCGGAAATGAAATCAAGAGAACAACCGAAGACGCTAACAGTCGATGTTCAAGCCGGCCCATGTGGCCGGTTTTTGATTGGCGGTGAAATTCTCTTGGCTCATGTCCGGTGCGAATGTTGGCAGAAGGGAGGAGCCGAAAATGCAAAAGCAAGCGGTGCTTGCAGGCATGAACAGCCTTAGGGAACAAGGAGCGCTACGGCAGCCCCCGGTATGAGAGCGGCGCTCAAGCAAGCGATCGCGGACGTCGTGCCAGCGCTGAAAGACAGGCTGTACGACGTGCAGCCCCCGGCCGACGGTGCAGCGGAGCCCTACGGGGTGATCGCGTTCGGCGAAGAAATCTGGAAATCGGCCTGGGCGGGGTACCGGCAGGTGATCCGGCTTAAGCTTTACGCGGGCGCCGCTGGCCTGGATCAGGCAGATCAGTGGGCGGAGTCGCTTGTCGGCGGGCTGCACCGGAAGCGGGTGGCCTACCCGGATGCAGCGCCGTTTACGCTGGTTTACCTGGGAGCGCGGGAAGCCGAAAGGCTGGAACCAACGACGGGCAAAGCGGTTCGGACGCTTCGGTTTGGCGTGTATGTTCCGGAAGCGGAGTCCGGGAGCCCGGGGGCCGGGCCGGATGAATGGTTAAGCGCGCTGGCCGTCTGGACCGGGAAAAGGTTAGGCGAGCCGTGGACGGTATACCAAACGTCGTGGCCTTCCGGACCGGACGACCATGCCGTGCTGTGGCGGATGACGGGCTGCGAGACCAAAATGGCGGGGGCGTCGCTTTACGAGGTCCGCAAACATTTTGCAGGGCATATCGCCGCGCCGAATTCCGACGTAGAGCAGCAGGCGGCCGTTTCGCTCATCGAAGCCTTGGGAACTCAGGTGCAGCTGCCTTTGAGCACCGACCAACGCAGGTACATGTCCGTTACGGAAGCGTCGGCCGATTTGAAGGCGGATGCGTTTTTGGATGGGCAGGTGAAGCTGACGCTGGTGCAGCGGCGGATGCGGCCGGCCGAAGAGGCGGCGCTGATCCGCAGGGTAGAGATTCATCCTATTTTGAAATGAGGTGTTTGGCATGGCGGTTAAAAAAACGGCGCAAACCGAAGAAACAGCCAGTGAACCGCGTTACATGCTTTCGGAGCTGACGGATCGATCCAAAGATTTGTTTGGCGTTCAGGAAGAAGTGATGGCGGGTGCTTTTTACGGCGAAGAGGACAAGACGTTTTCGGTGGCGGAAGCAAAAGCAAAAATCGAACAATTCATGAAAGCGAAGGTGGATTAATTATGGCAGGCGGAACATGGGAAAACACGAATAAACCGGTATTGCCGGGATTGTATATGAATTTCAAGGCGGCGGCCGCTTCGGCGATCCAGGGCGGTTCCCGCGGCACGGTGCTCGTGCCGGTGAAGGCAAATTGGGGGCCAGTGCGCGAGTTCGTGGAAATCGGAAGCGAAACGGCCATTGGCCAGGTGTACTCGACGGACGCAGCGGACGGCGCGACGGCGTACAAGACGCTGTATCTCGCGCTGCTGGGCGGACCGAAAAAACTGGTCGCTTACCGTCTCGCGGATGATACTGCGGCGCAAGCCAGCCTGACGCTGCAAACGGGGGATGCCACGCCGCAAGACGCGCTCCAGCTGCAGGCGAAATATCCGGGAAGCCGCGGCAACGGCTTTACCGTAACCATTCAGCCGGCGCTTGGCGAGCCGAATGCGAAGGAACTTCGCCTGTACGAGGGTGCCAAACTGCTCGGAACTTACAAGGGAGCCGACGGCACGGCCGCCTCGATCGCCGAACAGATCAACAAGGATAACGGCAATGCCTGGATTACGGCCAAAGTGCTGGGGCAAGGCGGAACGCCTGCCGACGTGAGCGGCGCTGCTTTTACGGGAGGCGCCAGCGGCAACGGCAGACTGACGAATGCCGAGTACATCGCCATGCAGGAAGCGGCGGAAGGCCAGGATTTTGACGTGCTGGCGCTCGATTACGCCGCCGATATGGCGCTGCTGCAAAGCTTCGCGGCATGGATCAAGCGGATGCGCCGCGAGGGCAGGGGCGTCATGGCCGTCTTTGGCGGTTCGGCTGCGGACGATACGGCCAAGGATGCCGTGAAGCTCGCTGCGTCCCGATCGCTGGCGCTCAATCATGAAGGCATCATCAATGTGGGCACGGGCGTGCGCCTCGCCGGGACGGATTACAGCTCCGCGCAGACGGCGGCTTACGTTGCGGGCCTCATTGCCGGGCAGCGGCTGAACCAGTCCGCGACGTATGCGGTGACGCCTTTTGAAGACGTGACCCGCCGCTGGACCCGTTCCGAGCAGGAGGAAGCGGTGAAAAACGGCGTGTTCCTGCTCTTTTACGACGGCCGCCAGGTTAAGGCGCTGCGCGGCATCAACAGCTTGGTGACGCCTGCCGAAGGCCAAAACAACGCCTGGAAAAAAATCCGCTCCATCCGCGTCATGGACGCGATCAACGCCGACCTTCAGCTTGCCGCCGAGCAATCGTATATCGGCAAGGTGAACAACACCGAGGAAGGCCGTTTGGCGCTCATCGGCGCCGTGAAGGAGTATTTGGCCCAGCTGTCTTTGAGCAGCGTCATCGAGCCGAACGGTTACGACGTCATTTTGGACCCGGCTTATTACGGCGACAGCGCCGTGAACACGCCGGAGCCGGATCAGGTGTTCCTGCAGTGGAACGTGAAGCTGACCGACGTGATGGAGCAGCTGTTCGGAACGTTTTACGTGCAATAAGGATGGTTTTGGATTCAACAGGCTGAACGATTCAGCGGATTAAACAAACATTTCATGAACTTTTAAAATACGGGGAGGAAAAAACAATGTTGGATGCTTCAAGAGTCATTATGGGGACGTATGGCCAGGCCTATATCGACGGGGTATGGCAAACGCATATTAACAAGCTGGAAGCGAGCGTGGAGATCGAAAAGAAAGAGCTGAACCTGGTCGGCCGGGACTGGAAGGTGCATAAAAACGGCGCCAAAAAGGGCAGCGGCACGATGAGCGGCTACAAAGTCACGTCGGACATGATTCAGCGCGGGTTCTCCAAGTTCGACATCATCTCCAAGCTCGACGATCCGGAGTCTTTCGGGCATGAGCGCGTGCGCCTGATCAACTGCATGCCGGACAAAATCCAGCTTGCCAACTGGACGGCCGGCGAAGAGGTGCAGGAAGAGACGCCGTTTACGTTTGAAGGCTACGAGCTGCTCGATCCGATCGTCGGCAACTAAGGCATTTTTCGAAACCAGGGAAAAGGAGAATGAGACATGAGCGTACATGAGCATATGACGGAGGAGCAAATTTTGGACAGCCTGTTCGAGGCTGCGGAAAAATTGCCGGAAGCGACCGTCCGCATCAAACGTCTGGACATGAACATCGTGCTGCACGGGCTCACTTCGAGCAAGGTGGACAGCATCCGCGAGCGCTGCATGATCCGCCGCACGGTGAAAGGTTCGGTGGAAGAGAAGGTGGACAGCGAAACGTTTAACGCCTTGCTGATCGCGGAAGCGACCGGAAAGCTGGAAGTGAAGGGCCTGGCCCTGAACGGCTGGGGCGATCCGCGGATTACGAGCCGCATGAAGCTGTCCGGCGGGGAGCAGGCGGTGCGCCGCATGCTGCTGGCAGGCGAACTGGACGCCGTCGGCGACAAGGTGCTGGAGCTGTCCGGCTTCGGCGTCGACATCGATGACGTAAAAAACTAATCCGCTCCGGGGGAATGACGACGATGCTGTATCATCTGTGGGTACGGCATCACCTTCGTCCCGGAGATTTCTGGCGGCTGCCGCGCGGCGAGCGCCTGCTTCTGATCGCTTTTGCGGAAGAAGAGATGGACCGCCTGGCAGCCCAAATTTCGGACCGATGAGGAGGTGACATAGAGATGGCTGAAACGATGAATTACCGGATGAACCTGGTCATCGACCCGAAAAACGTCATCAAAGCCAACCGCGAGCTGCGGGCCATGGAGCGTTACTTCGAGCGCATCCAGGGCCGCGTCCTGAGAATCGGCCGAACCCGCATGGCTCCCGAGATCGTGCTGAAGGACCGGGCCTCGAAAGGGTTAGACAACCTGCTGCGCAAGCTGCAGCGGGTACGGTCGGAGGTGGTGAATGCTTCGGGTACGGTGACGTTGAAGATCCAAGGTGGAAAAGTCAAGGTAGGACCAGACGCCTCATTGCTTGTAAGCACCATTACGTCCAATACAGTGGCAATCAATAAATTGACCGCTGCACTCGGAGCAACCAAAGCAGGCGACGGGAAAAAAGAGGATCCGAAAGGGTTCCTGGACCAACTGAAGGAAATATTCGGGGATCTAAAAAAAATTGGCGGGGGATTAAAAACCGCCGGGGAGATCCCCGGCAAGTTTAAGGAACTGAAAGACATCTGGAACGATGCCGAAGACGAAGATGGAGGTTCTGGAGGCTCTACAGCTAAGGGCAAAAAAAACAAGAAGAATAAAAAAGGATCCAAGACCAAAAAGGGTAACAAGAAAACACCTAAAAGAAACAAGCTGGATAAAGCAGCAAATCCCAAAAAGTCCGGCTCCAAAATGGGCAAAGCAACCAATCCGAAAACATTCGGGTCCAAGCTGTTCAAGACGGCAGAAAAAGGCGGGGACTTGTGGAAAACCGCGAAGTCTGCTGCGGGGGATGTCATTGGTGGCGCTAAGGGTCTGTGGAATCACGGAAAAGATTTGCTTAAAGGCACCGGCATATCTTCGAAGTTATCCTCTTGGATGAGTTCGGCTGCCGGAAAAATGAAAAACAGCAGTCTTGGCGGCAAAGCCAGCAAAGTTTTTAAAGGCGGTGCAGACAAATTATTTAGTGCCCTTGGATTCGGATCATCGAAAGGCGCAAAAAACAAGCCCGGAAAACTGAATATTTTCGGCTCAAAGCTTGGCGAATGGACTAAAAAGGGCGCCAAAATCCTCGGTCCTGTCACCGACAGCGTAGTTGGAGGCGCTAAGGGGTTATGGGATAACGGAAAACAGCTGCTCAAAAGCGGAGGCGGATCTGCTGCCAAGGCCGTTTCGTTTGTAGGCTCCACTGCCGGAAAAATCGGGAAAAGCGGGCTGGGCATGGCAAGCAAGGTCCTAAAAGGCGGAGCAAGCAAGTTGTTCGGGATGTTCAGTTCCGATTCTAAATCCAAGAAAGCCAAGGCAGGAAAAGGCTCAAAAAAAGCTAAAGCGGGGAATGCGAAGAAAGGCGCCGGTTTTGGTACTAAGCTGTTCAAAATGGCCGGCAAAAGCGGAGAACTGCTTGAGACGGTTGGATCGGCCGGTGAAGACATCATCGGTGGAGCTCAAGGTCTATGGAAGCATGGTAAAGAACTTCTTTCAAGCACCGGCATTGGTTCGAAAATCAGCTCCGTTGTCAGCAAAGTCGGAAAAAGCGGCTTCGGCAGCACGGCAGGCAAGCTTCTCGCAGGGGGCGCCAAAAAGTTGATGGGACCATTGGGATTCGTGTCTGATGCAATGTCCATCGCTTCGGCAAAACCAGGCAAGGAACGTTCAAAAGCCATCGGATCTACCATTGGCGGTGCAGCGGGCACCATGATTGGCGGAGCTCTTGGTACATTGATTCCGATTCCCGGCGTTGGCAATGCCATTGGGGCTACTCTCGGAAATATGGCCGGCAGCTTCGTGGGCGAAAAAATTGGCGGTTTAGTATCGGATTATGCGCCGAAAATCAAAGAAACCTTTTCGTCCGTAACAGGGTGGTTTTCCAAGAAATTCGGCGGCAAAAGCAAACCAAAGGACAAGCCGGCTGTCATGGGGCCGCCTGCACCTTCAGGCCCGATGTTACCAGGGGTGAATACCGGCTATTCGGCGAGCGTTGCTGCGAATCCGGGCCCACGGCTTCAATCTGCAGCGGCCGGGGTAACGGTTGGGGCTGCGGCAGGCGGCAAACTTCCGCAAGTCGTGCAGATCAGTCCGGAGCAGATGACGACATTGTCTGGATTTTTGCGGGACATGAAAACCGAATCAACAACTCAATACAACCTCCCGCCTGGCGCGGTCCAGGTCACGGTACACGAGGAATATCCTGTTGATGTTGAAGGCCTGATCCAGCAGATCGGCCAACGTCTCAGAGCCGAATTCCAGAAAGCGTCGCAAAACAAAAAGCCGGTTCCTTTCGCCCAGGCTTAAGCTGAAAGATTGTCCGTTGGACAATAAACGAAGATGTAGGGAAGGGGGCGTTACGATGAACTTTGCGCTGATCGACGGGAAGGGGAAAAGATTCACTTTTCCCGTCAACCCCGAAGAAGTCACGATATCCCGGCAAAAAGGGTACGACACGACGATGATCCTTTCTTCGGGGGAGTTTGATTTTGCGCAGGGAGACAGGGTGAAGGAAATTTCCTTCGCCTCTTTTTTTCCTAAGGAATATAATAATTCCTTTTGCCAAGTAAGCCAGGACGAGTTTATGGATCCTCAAACCGCCATGAATAAATTAAATGATTTTTTGGCGATGAAAATGCCGCTGCGTTTCGTCATATCGGAGACGGCCGTCAATGTTCTCGTGTTTGTGGCTTCGCATAATTCCACTTTTCGCGGGGGTGAGCCGGGGGACGTATATTTTGAAATTACGCTCCGGACCTGGAGGGAACTGAAGGTGGCCAAAACCGCCGGCGGCAGCCAGGGAAAGACATCCACGGTTAACAAAAAGCCGCGCGTGGACTTGAAGGAAAAAAGCAAAACCTACGTCGTCAAACCGGGAGATTCCCTATCCAAAATCGCAAAACTGGAGCTTGGAAACAGTTCGGCCTGGAATAAAATCTATCAGCTGAACAAAAAGATCATCGGCAGTAACCCGAATGCGATCAAACCTGGACAGAAGCTGGTGCTGCCATGAGCTACAAGGTGATTTTGCAGAACAAATATGATTTGACTCCGCTGGTGGAGGCTATCAATCTGCGGGATTCGCTAGAGCAGGTCGCCTATCAAGCTACGGTGAATCTGGTCGTCTCGCCGGATATGCCGCCGATCTCGCCGGGCATGTCCATTCGGATCAGCGGCGTTCCTTACGGCAAAACGAATTACGTGCCGCTGTTGAACCCCGGCGTCGTGTGGGAGGCGGAAACCTCGAACAACGGAATTAAACGGATGACGCTGACCATTTATGACCGCACGATCTACTTGGACAAGTCCGAGGATGAATACTTGTTTCCGGCGAAACAGACAGCATCCCAACGTTTCAAAAAATATGCTTCCGACTGGAATTTAAAAATCGCAAAGCTGCCGGATACCAAAAAAGAGCTGGGACGTTCTGTATACCGCACGCAGTCGATCTATGCCAGCATGTTCGCCGATCTAAGGGAGACGGCTAAAGCCGGGGGCAAGCTGTACCATCCGCGGATGATTTCATCCGGGCTGGAGTTGTATGAGCTTGGGACCAACCCGGAGGTGTACGTTCTTGAACATGTTACGGATACGACCCAATCCCGGACGTTGGAAGGAGCCGCCACGCAGGTGAAGGTGCTTGCAACTGCCGCCAGCGAATCCGGGCAAGAGGTTCCGTCCAAAGCGTTGGCGATCGCCAAGAAGGACATCGACAAATATGGCCAGCTCCAGGCGATTATCCAGGACGATGAAGTCAAGTCGCAAGCAGCGGCGAAAGAGTTGGCCAAAAGCAAACTGCGTGGAATCTCGCAGACGATTTCCGTCAACGCGCCCGACATCAATACGATACGTGCCGGGGACGCAGTTTTGCTGGGCAGCATGAGGCTCATCGTCATTTCAGTCAGCAGGGAACTGGGGAATCCGGGAAGCATGTCGCTTGAGCTTGGCACTTACGATGACGTGAAAAGGAGGTTTTACCTTGAATAAAGATCCTTACGGACAGCTGGCATCTGCGCTTTATTCTACCGTCGGCAAACACACGAGGCAGGCGCTTGGCGGCGTGGGAGCCGTTCTTGGTACGATAACCGGAACCGGTTTGAAGCTGGATGATTTTAAACACGAGTTTCAGGACTACTTAGTTGCGGAGCTGCCGGGCGTATTGGCTGTTCCGGGTTCTGTCATGGCAGGGACACCCAAGTTTGACGTACGGTCGGCAGGGGACTCTAAGCAGGAGGAAACTTCTTCGGATGAAACCGAAATCGAAGATGCTCGTCTTAGCTTGGCCTTAAAGCCTGGGGATCGTGTGCTGGCGGTTCGGGTGAATGGTGGGAATGATGTGGTGGTCGTATGCAAGGTGGTGAGCGGGCATGGCTAATTTGTTTCCGGCGACGGAGGACATGGTCTGGGAGGATGCGACAGAGCCGGCGACGTATGAAGGAAGCGGGGCCGTGTTTGGCCGCAGCTGGAAGTTCGATTTTGACGCAGGCGAATTTGTCATGTCGCCGACCCGTAAAATGGCCGTGGCCGATGAAAAAGAGGCTTGGGTGCTTTGGTGCGAAAAAGCGATCCGAACGCCGCGTTACCGCCATCTCATCTATTCCCGTGATTATGGCAGCGAGCTGGAAGAATTGATCGGCAGCGGCAACCGGGCGATTCAGGAAAGCGAAATCCGGCGAATGGTGTCCGAAACGCTGCTCGCGGATGCGCGAACGCAAAACGTGGACCAGTTTGTTTTCGAGTGGGAAGGGGAAAGCTGTCGTTTCACCTGCCGGATTACGAATATCCGCGAGGAAGAAGCCGTATTGGAAGGGAGTGTGGGATAATGGCGGATTTGCCGCTTTATTTGCAAGATCAAACCGAAGACGAAATCATGCAGCGCATGCTGAGCCGGGTGCCCGCGGATATCGATAAATCCGAGGGCTCTTTTATTTGGGACGCGCAGGCGCCCGTGGCGTTTATGCTGTCCGAAGCGGCGATATGGGCGCAGCAGGTGCTGGATCGGGGCTTTGCCCGGACTACATTCGGAGAATATTTGGATATGCGGGCGGAGGAGCATGGGGTGACGCGCCGTCAAGCGGTGGCCGCTACCGGAACGGTTAAGTTTAAGGGGACGCCCGGGAAGCAGATCCCTTCCGGAATCGTGGTCGCAACGCCGGCTGACGAAATTTCCGGGGAACCGAGCATTGAATACAAAACGACTGCGGAAGTAACGCTGGACGGTAATGGCGAAGGGATCGCTCAAGTGACAGCGGTTGTGCCCGGCAAAGCCGGCAACGTGCCCGCGGGCGTCATCGAAATCATCTCGGCACCGGTTACCGGCGTAGTGTCGGTGACAAATCCGGAAGCGATCAAAGGCGGCGCGGATGTGGAGTCCGATGAATCCTTGCTGGAGCGCTTTTATACTCGGGTTCGCAACCAGGGGACAAGCGGCAACAAAGCCCAATACATTCAATGGGCGAATGAGGTCGCCGGCGTAGGCGGGGTTCAGGTCAAACCCTTGTGGAAAGGACCGGGCACGGTTGGCATTTATTTGCTGGATATGGATAAACGCGCCGCAAGTCCGGCGATTGTACAAGCAGCTCAAGACTATATTGATCCGACTATGGACGGTCAAGGAGAAGGGCAAGCGCCAGCCGGGCCGATCGTCACCGTGATGGCCGCTGAGGAGGTGCCTATTCATATCTCGGTTCAGCTCACGCTGGCGGCCGAAGCAACGATCGAACAAGTAAAGGAACAGGTAGAGAAGGGGGTTACTGCGTATCTTAGGCAGCTTGCTTTTGCGGATCCGCTCGTTCGTTACACCCGGATCGCTGCGGTGCTGCTGGATATTCCTCCGATTATCGACTACTCGAATCTTACCGTCAATGACCAGTCGGACACCAATATTCAGATCAACCCCGGTCAGGTGGCCGTATTGGGGACGGTGACGCTGAATGGCTGATTTTACGATCGCTAGTCCGAGAGGCGCCGAGCTCTTTTCTTATTTGCCTGCCTATTACGAGTCTTCCCGAGTCATGAAGGCTGACTTGAATGCAAAAGGGACGGAAATGGATGCCTTATACACGGCCCTGAACCAAACGCTTGATCAGTTTTTTGTCCGGACGGCCACATGGGGACTGGATCGATGGGAGTATGAGCTTGGAATCGAAACGGATCGTACTAAACCGATCGAACAGCGGCGTTCCTTAGTAGAATCAAAGCTGCGCGGAGCAGGCAAGTTCTCAGGGCGTCTGGTCAAAAACGTTGCGGAGGCCTATGACGGCGGAAAGGTAGATGTTTCTTTTCAACCTGCCGAGTGGGGTTTTACGATCAAATTCGTTGATACGATCGGGATTCCCCCGAATCTGGAGGATCTCAAATCCGTAGTCGAAGAAGTGAAGCCCGCGCATCTGACTGTAAAATACGAATTCAGTTATTTGCTCATCCGGGACATTGAAGGCGTTATGACCCTAGATCAAATGGAACAAACGCCATTATCCAAATTTGCAGGAGGTGCTTGAAATGGCGAGTAATACGCCTAATCTTGGTTTGTTAAAAAAAGATCCGATAGCTGATGGGAATGAGACGTTTAATATTCAAACGATGCTGAATGATAACTGGGATAAGATCGATGAAGCTGTGGGGAATATTAAAGTTCCTGATGCTTCTTTGACGGAAAAGGGGGTCGTCCAGCTTTCTAATGCGACCAATGGGACGAGGGAAGATGTAGCTGCGACTGAAAAAGCGGTAAAGGTTGCCATGGATGAAGCTTTAGCGTCAAAGCAGCTTGGAGTTGAGCAGAAGGCTAATGTGGTTGCCGCGCTCAACTCCATCGGGGTAGCGGCAACCACGAGTGAGACATGGGCGCAGCTCATTGCTAAAATGGCGGGGGTTATTAAAGCTACGGGCAACGCTACGGTCGCTGATGTGCTGTCGGGAAAAACGTTTTCTAATACCAACTCAAACGGATTAACTGGAACAATCCCTAAACGAAGTGATGAATTCAAATCCGGCACTTGGCTAAATCCAAGTGGAGGTATCTACGTTGATACCGCAATGAGTTTAGATGGGGGATATTATCCACCGGGAACAAAAGCTTCTATACAAATTAGCGACTCTGCACTAATTCCAGATAATATCAAAAAGGGCGTTTCCATTTTTGGCGTACAAGGTATAAATGAAATGAAAAGGGGATTCACCAAAGTATCCGGTGGGGGTGGATATTTCACTGTACCGTATGGACAAACTGTTTATAAAACTGGATTCTTAGTTCCAGATGAGGCAAAAATATGTGTTTTTATGAATTCAAGCACTTCTAATGGTGTTAATGGGAGATGGAATAGCTATTCTTACGCTGAAGCAAATATAGTTATAAAAGCTGATTATACCTATAATATAGGCAATGTTCCGAGGAGCCCATATACTTCGTATCCCAATGAACTGTGTTTATATGCGATTGTGATCGATAGGGCCGGTGGGACTTACTGTGCTATTGGGTATGATAATCATGATAGTGGGAATCATGAAGAAACTAACTTTGTGTATAAGAGTGGGAACTTTAATGCAAGCGGTAAGATTGAGGTTGGGATAAATGTAAACAACAACTCTTGGTCTGGGGATGGTGGGGAGGCAAGGTTGACTTTCGATGTATATGGAGATTTATTTTGGTACTACTAAATAAATATAATCTTGGATTTACAAGATGATATATGAATTGGTGAAATGCTACAAGATTTGACGAAACATGCATGCTAGATATTTATCAACGCCACATAGGCGTTTTTATTTTGCCCTCGGAGCTCCCGAGGGCATTTACCTTCACGAAAGGAGGAATCGATGATGGACTTCGCAGCGATCACTGCTCTCTTATCGGTGTGCGGGGTAATCAGCGGTATTATTATCGGCTGGTCTGGAAGGACCCGCGCAGTCAGGCAGGATACAAAAGAAGAAGCCCGTTCGGATGCCATGGCTCGCGCCGACATCGAGTACATTAAGCGGGGCATTGAGGACATCAAGCATGAGCAACGGGCGCAAGGAAAGCGGTTCGACGAGCTGGCCGAACGTGTTACGCGCCTGGAAGAATCCCAGAAATCGATGCAAAAACGTGTAGACCATTTTGAAAAAGCAAAAGGGAGAGTTTGAATTTTGGACAAAGCCAAATACAAAATCGAGCGTCGATATATCGGCGTTCGCCATAACACAAGGCCTGGACTCCGATTAACAACCGGAACCCCGGCCTTTTTTGTTGCCCATGACACGGGTAATCCAGGAGCTACGGCAGACAACCATTACACGTATTTTAATAACCTTAAGGACCGGTCTGCTTCCGCGCAGGTTTTTATCGACGACACAAAGATTTTGGAGATCATTCCGACCGGGACCGGTCCTGATCCGGCGGAAAAAGCCTGGCATGTGATTTATAACGTCACGACAGACAACGAACGTTTCGGCTACGACGCCAACGATGCTGCTTTGGGCATTGAGCTTTGTTATGGCGGCAAGATCCGCTTCGTGGAGGCTTACAAACGGTTCGTGTGGTACCTGGCGTATTGCTGCGACAAGTGGGGCAAAAATCCCTCCACTTATATCGTGAGCCACAAACAGCTTGATCCAGCCCGTAAGAGCGATTGCGAGCAAGCCCTGTTTGCAGGCAATAAAACCTTCAAGGATTTGATTTTGGACGTGGGCGCTGAGTTGGCGGCTCCGATCGCCGCACCCGACTTTGAACCTTTACCCGTTACTATCGCTCAATCGCTGATCCGCAACTATATACAACCAGCGTGGTTTTCCTCTCATAACTTTGGGGATGAAGCAGGGAAAACCCATTTCCATAACTTGGCCAATAATCTTCGTTTGGCTGCAGGGATAGCGCTGGAAACGGGAAAGGCAGCCCAACCGCTTACCCGATTGCCGAAAAGCAACGCGCAGGAGATTATTTTCCGTTGGCTTTCGCCGGCATGGTTTCAGGCTAAAGCTGCTGGAGACCGGACGGCCATGAACCATTACCATAACTTGGCGAATGATTTGCGGCGCGCGGCGGGTATTCCGGAAGAATAAGAGAGGAGAATCGAAATGGAAAATGAAGTATTGGATCATGTATTGGCATTTGCCTCCGTTTTGGCGGTGTTTGTACTGTCGTTAGTCCAACTTGTTAAAAGCGCGGTGAACGTGCCGAAGAATATCGTACCGGTCGTTGGTCTGGTCATCGGGTTGATCATCGGTACGGCAGCCTATCCTTTTACGGAGTTAGGACTGGTGCTCAGGATCTGGGCAGGAGGAATTGCCGGGCTGTCCGCTACAGGCTTGTTTGAATTGGCATTTAACCGCCGAAGTGGTGGCACGAAGGAATGAACGGCTTTATTTGTCATAGCACGCTTTTAAGAGTATCGGCATAAAAAGCCGCTGACCTTATGGATCGGCGGCTTTTAACTAAGTTTGATTTATTTAACCGGATAAGCAAAATGCAGAAAGTTGCCGAAATTGTATTCTTCGATGCTCAAAGTCCGGATTAGAATTAGAAATAGAAATTGCTAAAAAAAACGAGATTATTGCAGCAACTCAAACGAAAGGCTAGCAATGCAGAGAGAACGATTTAGATCCAAGTTTGTACAAATGAATACATACGATTGGACTCAATATAAGTACGTGAATTTTCCTCTGTTCGTCCTTTCCGCCGCCTCTTTTCAAAATCCCCCTTCAAAACCTCCCCGTTTTCGAATAGCATAAGAAGTAGGAAGCCATTAGCAGCCACACCCACATAAGTCCATATTTAGATCTTTTCATCTCATTTTAATGATAAAGCGCTTACGAAACATCCAACATGCCAACGAAACGGGGGAGAACGATGGAAACCTACATATTGTCATTGGATCAGGGGACGACAAGCTCGCGGGCGATTTTGTTTAATCGGGCCGGCGAAGTGGTTCATATCGCGCAAAAAGAGATTACGCAGCATTTTCCGAATCCGGGATGGGTAGAGCATAACGCCAACGAAATTTGGGGGTCGATTTTGTCGGTCATCGCGTCGGTGCTGTCGGAGTCGGGCGTGAAACCGGAGCAGATCGAAGGCATCGGCATCACGAACCAGCGGGAAACGACCGTCGTGTGGGATAAGGAAACGGAAGAGCCGGTGTACCATGCGATCGTGTGGCAGTCGCGGCAGACGGGCGGCATATGCGAGGAACTGAAAGCGAAAGGATACGACGACAAGATCCGCGAAAAAACCGGGCTGCTCATCGATCCGTATTTTTCGGGAACGAAGGTTAAGTGGATTCTCGACCATGTGGAAGGCGCCCGCGAAAAAGCCGAGCAGGGCAAGCTCCTGTTCGGCACCATCGATTCCTGGCTGATCTGGAAGTTTACCGGGGGCAAACGGCATGTCACCGACTATTCCAACGCCTCCCGCACGCTGATGTACAACATCCACGAACTCCGATGGGACGACGAGCTGCTGGAAATCCTGGGCGTGCCGGCTTCGATGCTGCCGGAAGTGCGCCCATCCTCCGAAATTTACGGGCACACGGTGAAGCACCACTTTTTCGGGCAGGAGGTTCCGATTGCCGGGGCGGCCGGAGACCAGCAAGCGGCGTTGTTCGGGCAGGCTTGTTTTGACGAAGGGATGGCGAAAAACACGTACGGCACCGGCTGCTTCATGCTCAAACATACCGGCGAAACAGCGGTTCGCTCCGGGCACGGATTGTTGACCACCATCGCCTGGGGCATTAACGGACGCGTGGAATACGCGCTGGAAGGCAGCATTTTCGTGGCCGGTTCGGCGGTACAGTGGCTCCGGGACGGACTGCGGATGCTGAAGGATTCCAAAGAAAGCGAAAATTACGCAAACCGGGTCGCTAGCACGGAAGGCGTCTATGTCGTGCCTGCATTCGTAGGCCTCGGTACGCCGTATTGGGACAGCGATGTTCGCGGAGCGGTGTTTGGCTTGACCCGCGGCACATCGAAGGAGCATTTTATCCGGGCGGTACTGGAGTCGCTTGCTTACCAGACGCGGGACGTCATCTCGGCGATGGAGGGCGATTCGGGCATCGAGCTGCGGACGCTGCGCGTGGATGGCGGGGCCGTGCAGAACAACTTCCTCATGCAATTCCAAAGCGACCTGCTGGGCGTGCCGGTGGAACGGCCGGTGATCAACGAAACGACGGCGCTGGGCGCGGCTTATTTGGCCGGACTTGCGGTCGGCTATTGGAAAAGCCAGGAGGAAATATCCGCCATGTGGGCCAAGGAGCGCCAATTCGAGCCTGCGATGGGGGAAGAGGAGCGCGATAAGCTGTATGCCGGGTGGAAAAAAGCGGTCCATGCCGCCATGGCATTCAAATAGAAGGATGAGAGGGCCCGCCAAACGGCGGGTCTCTTTTACTTTAGGCTTTAGCCAGTTGAGCTCGCGAAGCGTGCGAAACAAAAAACCACCCGCTATGCGGGTGGAGGGAACGAGGGTTTGACCAACAAGACCATCCCGATAAAATTGAGATGTTCAGGCTCAATTGAAAGGAATGGTCTTAGATGGCAAACAAGAACTATAGTTTAGCTCACACAAAGTGGATGTGCAAATACCACATTGTATTCACCCCGAAGTATAGACGGAAAGAGATCTATAATCAAGTGAGGAAAGATTTAATCGAAATTTTCAAACGATTATGTAAATACAAGGGAGTAGAGATCATAGAAGGTCATATGATGCCAGATCACGTACACATGCTGGTAGCGATACCACCGAAAATTTCAGTATCAGCCTTCATGGGATATCTGAAGGGGAAAAGTGAGCTAATGATCTTTGAGAAGCATGCGCAATTAAAGTATAAATATGGGAATCGGAAATTTTGGGCGGAAGGATACTACGTCAGTACAGTAGGCTTAAACGAGGCAACCGTCGCAAAATATATTCGTGAACAAGAAGCACATGACCAGGCAGTGGACAAACTGAGTGTGAAGGAGTATGAGGACCCTTTTAGCATAAATAGTAGCAAGAAAAAGTAAACCAGTTTAACTGGTAAGTGAAAGAGACAAATTACACTGAGCCTGAACAATTTATTGTCAGGCTAGCGTCTTTAGGCGCAGTTTGGCAACAGGGGGTTATACCCCAAGTGCAAACCACCCGTTGGACGGGTGGTTATGATTTCAGCATCCTGCGATTCCGCAGAAAAGAAGAGGCGCGGGCAGGGCGTGCCTTTCCGCGGGAAGCCAGGTCTTCGCCATCGGCGCGGCATGTTTGGTTTTTCAGCACTGCTTTGGGCCGTCCGGCCGGAATCGGCATCATTCCATATTTGCCCACGACGCGGCCCTCTGCCTTTCCGATCCAGGCGGCGGGCCGTTTTTGTGCGGAAATAAACCCCGATTTGCTGGGGATTTACCATCCCTTCTTTCCGGAACATGAACATTTTTCCGAAATTTTGTAACTATTCCCCTGTTTGAAACGTGTTTAGATTGAGGGGATGAAATGGCCAAACGCAGCACGCTCGAAAGCGTATATCGAACTTATATGCCGGACGTTTACCGATATTTGCGTTCCCTTTGCGGGGACGATGCGACAGCGGAAGACTTGGTGCAGGAGACGTTTTACCGCGCTTATTTGCACCTCGAAAATTATAGGGATGAGCAGGTCAAACCTTGGCTTTTCCGCGTCGCCTACCATGCGTTGATCGACCTGAAGCGCAAAGAGAGCCGGAGCATCGCGTCTGCGGACGAGTGGTTTCATCGCTTGCCGGACGACGACGGGAATGGGCCGGAATCGGTGCTTTTGCGCAAAGAGGGGCATGACCGGCTGTTGGCATGGATTGGGGGGCTGCCGGAGATGCAGAAGCAAGCGGTGGTCCTGGTGGATCTGCATCAATTTTCGTACCAAGAGGGCGCGGAGGTCATGGGCATCACGTTGTCCCATTTTAAGGTCGTGCTGTTTCGGGCGCGGCAGCAACTGAGGAAGATCCGGGAAAAGGAGGAGCGGGATGAGCGACGATTTTAAGCAAAAGCTCCGGGATTACAAGGACGGAAAACTGTCCGGGGAGGAGCGGGAAGAGCTGGAGCGTGAACTCGAAAAGATGGAGGTCTATCAATCCTATCTGGATGAAATGATGGACCTTGAAGAACACGCGGCAAATACGAACCCCCGTCCCATATCGGACGCCGAGAAGAAAAGGCATAAACGTGAAGCCAGGCTGCTGAGAAAAGGAAAATGGAAGGCGCGGATCGGCACGGCGTTTACGTTGATCGGCTTTTTTATCGGCTTTAGCATCCTGTGTTCGATCGGCACGTCCATTTTTTATGAGGCGGGAGATCCGAGTTTTAGAGAAATCAACCGCGACGTTGTGAAATCGGCGTTTGCGGTCGGTTATCCGAATGTGACGATTCAACCTAACAGCAACGCCGGAACCTACTTTAATATGAAGATTAGCGGCAAAATGTCCAAACGCATCGGGGACGAACAACGGGAGGTCGGCGATTTTTCGGCGACGTATTCCTTTCAATGGCTCCGGCTTTATGATTTTTCCTGGTCGGACAGCAGCGTGGCCTATAAGGGATTTTTTCTTTTCCCGGGTAATCAGGGGGGCGACAGCGGGCCGGAATGGACACGGCTGGAGAAGCTGCCTGAAGGAACGGTGGCGGAGGCCTATGTTTCTTATAAAAAGCTCTATTCGACCGACGAGTTTTTGAAAAGGTTCGAGGGCAAACATTACGACCCGCTTTGGTTTGCCGTTGACAACGGGGACCCGGACATCAAACGCTTTGACGGGCTCGTCATCAACCCGATCGGTTTTCCGGCGATGCCGGTATGGCACCGGGGAGACGGCAAAGTGACCGAAGGCCCCAAGCAAAAAGTCGGACCGTTTGTCACCATGAGCTCATCTTCCACCTCGTACCCTCCGATCGATCCGTACGGCTCCGGCGCTCTGCGGGAAGCGAATTTCATCAAGACGCTGCGCGTCCTGTACCAACATCAACGGGCTGCCGGGAGTCTGGTTCCCTCCGTCGATTTCAAAGCAACGCTGGACTACATCGAAAATAACGGGGTCAAAATCTACGGTGCCGTCATTACCGGACCGACCAAAGAAATTTTAAAACTGAAGGAAGATCCGGAAGTATCCGCGATCCGCATCGGGGAGGTTGCGTTGTGGAACTGGCGCGAATAGGCCGCGCAGAATGATGTTTACTCTTAAACCGTCTTTTCAGGCAACGGCCGAGGGGCGGTTTATTTTTGCATGCAGCCGTACCGAAAGGATCCTTTTTTTTTCGAGACATGCACTCCCAACCTCCTAACGGGCCGGCGGACTGGCAACAATGGGTGAAAGAGGCACCACGCGCTCATGAAAAAATCAAAGAACGGCACAGGCCGAAATGCCTTATAATGAAAAAATAAAAAAACGGAGTAGGGAGTGCTGTATATGAATATCAAGGATCAAAGGGAACATCGTCA
Organism: Paenibacillus sp. FSL M7-1455; assembly: GCF_038004655.1. Lineage (NCBI taxonomy): Bacteria > Bacillati > Bacillota > Bacilli > Caryophanales > Paenibacillaceae > Paenibacillus > Paenibacillus sp. FSL M7-1455. The sequence goes on from NZ_JBBORO010000001.1 coordinate 896,158, forward strand.
GTACCCTGAACAAACCAAAGCGGACGCATCCCGGGCGACGTATGAACGGGATTATTCGCGGCTGATCCATTCGCCGACGTTCCGCCGCCTGCAAGGGAAATCGCAGGTCTTCGGTGCCGGCACCGGCGATTATTACCGGACGCGCCTGACGCATTCGCTGGAGGTGGCGCAAATCGCGCGGGAAGCGGCCAAAAGCCTCGTGCGGGCTTACCCGGAAGTAACCGAGGAACAGGCCGGCAACCCCGGGCTCGTCATCGATCCGGAGGTGGTCGAATGCGCGGCGATCGCGCATGATTTCGGGCATCCGCCTTTCGGCCATAAGGGCGAAGAAGTGCTGGACGGCATTTTGGAGCAGCTGATCAAGGATAAAACGAAAGAAGCCGTGGAAGGGCTCTACATGAATTCCGAGCAAATCCAGGACGTGCGGACGCGGATGCGGCATAAATACGAGCATTTTGAAGGGAATTCGCATAATTTCCGGCTGATCATGTTTCTGGAAAAACGCGAAAACGTGGACGGCCTGAATCTGTCCGACGCCGTGCTGCTTGGCATCAACAAATATCCGTTTCCCGGCACGGTCAATAAAAAGGGCTTGTACAAGCATGAATGGAGCTATATTTCGGAGATTCGCAACAAGTGGGGCATTCCGGCAGGAAAAAGAACGCTGGAATCCCAGCTGATGGACCTGTGCGACGACATTGCCTATTCGGCCCATGACCTGGAGGACGGCATCAAGGCGGGCAAAATCGAAGTGCATGAGCATTTTCTATATGACCCGTACATTATCCGGCTGATCATCGAAAAAATCATGACGCTCGAGGACGCTTTCTGGCAGGGCTGGGACGCGGACCGCATCCGGCTGAAGGTGGAAGAGGTCATGGCCGCTTTTCTTCACGTGTGGAAGGAGAAGCTGCCGTATTGCGAGCATGATTTTTCGCGGGCGCGGCGCGAGGTCAAAGCCTTTTGGGTGAGCCATTTTGTCGGCAGCCTGGGCGTCATCCCGGACGGGGATTGGAAAAAGGTCACCTTCATCAAAGGGCAGGAAGAAGATTTCGATATGCTGCGGACCGTCAGCGTGCTGAAAAGCTTTGCGTGGGTGACGATGATCCGCGACCTGCGCGTGCAGCGACTGCAAAAACGGAGCGAATGGATGATCAAACGGCTGTGGGACGCTTTCCTTGATCCGGTGGCATCGAAATCCATCATCCCTTCCGACTGGCTGCAGCGGTTCGAAAGGGATCAGGCCAGCCCGAACCCGATCTGGACTTGGGAGCATATGGTGATCGATTATATTGCGGGCATGACGGACGCCTTTGCGGAAAAGATTTATAATGAACTGTACGGACTGAAGGTCGGGTCCATTTACGATTTGGATTAAACGGCCGGGTTCGCTTGAGAAGAGACGAGAAACAGCGGCATGAGGGGAGAGTTTCGCAGATGGTTACGGGGTTAAGCTTGGGAGTGCTGGACTTGGTTCCGAAAATCGGGGAGGCTTCTTACGAACAAGCCCTGCAAGAGGCGGCGGCGCTGGCCGTATCCGCGGAAAAATGGGGTTATGAACGTTATTGGGCGGCCGAGCATCATGATCTGAAGGATTTGGCCTGCGCGTCGCCGGAAGTGCTGCTGGCTCACATCGGGGTGAAAACGAAACGCATTCGCCTCGGCACGGGCGCGCTGCTGCTGCCCCATTACAGCCCGCTGAAGGTCGCGGAAAGCTTCCGCCTTCTGGCGGCGCTGTATCCGGGACGGATCGACCTCGGCATCGGGCGGGCGCCCGGCGGGTCGGCCCACGCTTCAATGGCGCTTAGCGGCAATTTCCTGCAAAACGTGGCGGATATGCCAAAAAAGCTGCGCGCTTTGATCAAGCTGCTGGAAGACCGTTATATGTATGAGGACAGGCTGGTCCAGGCGCGGCCGCTGCCGATGGTACAGCCCGATGTATGGATGCTTGGGACGAACAGCAAAAGCGCCGGTTTTGCCGCCGAATACGGGACCGGGTATGTTTTCGGGCAGTTCATGAGCGAGCGGGACGGAGCCGAAGTGCTGCAAACGTACCGCGAACAGTTCAAGCCGTCGGCATTGCTGGACAAACCCCGTGCGATGCTGTCCATCGGAGTCATCTGCGCCCGGACGGAGGCGAAAGCCCGGAAGCTGCTGGAGGACGCAAAGCTGCCGGGACCCGAGCGGGCCGCGGAGCAGGGGGAGGCGGAGGAGCACCCCGATCCGCAAAGGCGGTTGATATCGGGTACGCCCGGGCAGGTGCGGGAACGGCTTGTCCGGATGGCGGAATCGACCGGATGCCGGGAGTTTTTGATCTTTTGCCCCATCCAGGATTACCGGCACCGCCTGGAATCTTACAGGCTTTTGGCCGCCGGCGGCTGGAAAGGGTAAGAAGCCGAAAGATGCGGGGAAAGGTACGGGTTACATGGATGAATAAAAAACAGGAACAGGCAAGTGGTCGGATGCATCGGCCGATGCATGAACAAATCGCTGGGCGAATGGATGAACAAATTGCTGAGCGGATTGATGAACCAATCGATGAACGGATCCAACAAGCGCTGGCAGACGGCCGCTCGCTTTATCTATACGCGTACGCCAGCCATGAAACGGAAGCCGAGCTTTGCGCGATGGAGCTGCGGGCGCTGTTCGGCGGCTGCACGGAATGGAAGACGGGGTCGCTTTTGCTCAGCCGCCGGAGGATCGACCCGGATCGCAGCCCGTTTCTGACCCTGCGTTTGGATATCGCCGCATCCGGGGACTCTGCGGAAAAAATCGCCGAGCTTGCGGGCTCAAGGCGTTGGGTAGAAAGCGGAGAAACGTTTAAGGTCACGTATATCAAAGCCGGGGATCCGTTTGATTATGCAGAACAAAGAAGCTTCGAACGGCTGGTCGGCAGCCGGATTCAGGGCAAGGCGGATATGAAACATCCCGATGTCACGCTGGGACTGACGGCTCTAGACGGGACCTGGGTGCTTGGCGTACGGCATGCCCCAAAGCGGGCTTGGCACGCGCATATCCATAAACCGCAGAACTATTCCACCGGCCTCTCCGCGGCCGTGGCCCGGGCCTTGGTGAACATCGCGGCTCCGGAAACGGAAGGCTTGCGCCTGCTTGATCCCTGCTGCGGCATGGGAAACGTCTTGATCGAGGCGTTGTCCATGGGGCTGGATATCCGGGGAAGGGACATCAATCCGCTTGCGGTCCGCGGCGCCAGAACGAACCTCAAGCATTACGGATTTTCCGAAACGCTGGTGACGCTTGGGGATATGAACGACCTGGAAGGCCATTACGATGCGGCGGTGTTGGACATGCCCTACAATCTGTGCTCGGTGCTTCCGGAAGAAGAGCAGCGGAGGATGCTGACAAGCCTGCGCCGCCTGGCGCCCCGCGCGGTGATCGTCACGACGGAAGAGGATGTGCGGGTCCGGGTGCAAGAAGCAGGATATCGGATCGCCGATGAATGCCAAGTGAGGAAAGGAAGCTTCGTGCGGCAGGTGTGGCTTTGCGAAGCGCTCCAATAACATGCGGGAAATCGAAATTATAATATATGGGGATGGGGGGCTAGTACCGAGGCTCCCCGGCCAATACCGGGCCATCGAAAGTTCCGGGTCGTACTTCAAAGGGAGGACCATGTTGGTCCTCCCCTTTATTTTTCTGCGGCCCCTAAACAGTATCATTTTTTGGCATGATTAAAAGTTATGATAAACCCATCAAGAGAAAAGACGAATCATTGAAAATTTAAAGGAAAATTTAAAGCGAAGGAAGGAATCGAAGATGAAAAATTACACCCTTGAGGAAAAAGAAAGCTTTAACGTTTTGGGCATTGGGACGGAGCTTCGAAGCGATTACACGGACTATGCCGGCATAAACCAGGAGAAGGCTGATTTTTGGAAAGCCGTGATGCAAGATGGAAGACTTGACACTTTAAAGGCCGTAGCCGCAAACGATTACATTTTTGCCGTAAACGAAGCGGTGAACAACAAAATGATGTACTACGCCGGCGTCATGACGGAGGCCGCGATGCCCGAAGCAACCCGCGTTATTCAATTTCCTAAAGGGGAATACCTCGTTGTCAAAGGGGAAGGGAAAACGGCCGATGAGCTGGGCAACATGCTTTCCGGCATTGCCTTTGGTCAAGTTTTGCCGGAAGCTACCGATTTTGCCTATGTCGGCGGGCCAAACGCAACGGTGGAGATGGGGGAGCGAAACGGTTTGGTATATGGAGAAATGTGGATTCCGGTCGTTAGGAAATAGAGACGTTCGCGGCTCGTTTTTTGAAACGAAAAAAGATTTTATAATGATGAGGAGGAGTCAAAATGAATAAGATGGTCGGTGTGGAAACAATCATGAAAGTCCATCCCCAGCCCCTTGGAAAAAGGGTGGCTTATTGGTCAGTCACATTACTGCTCGTAATTGCGATTGCGTTAAGCGGGATCGGACAGCTGATGCAATTTGGAGGAAACATCGATTTGGTGAAAAATCTGGGGTATCCATTATACGTATTGACCATTCTCGGGATTTGGAAGGTGCTGGGGGCCGTCGCTCTCGTCGTGCCGGGTTTGCCTCGGCTTAAAGAATGGGTTCACGCCGGGATCTTCTTTTTAATGACGGGCGCGGCATGTTCCCATGCATTGGCTAACGATTATGGCGATTACGGGTTTAATCTGATCCTCCCGCTTTCCTATGCTGCGCTAAATATGCTCTCGTGGGCTCTGCGGCCTTCGAATAGACGCTTGTCTTAAGGAAATAGAGAGGAAAAGGCGCCCGTTTACGCCGAATGAGAATATCCCTTACAGGGGATCGGAGGCCTGCATGGCGCTCCGGTGCCCGGTTAAGGGATATTTTTCGTTAAAGCCTATCGTTTTCTCAAATATGCCTGAATTTTAATACATCCGCCCGTAATCCACCAGATTGCGAGGCGGTTTTTGGCCTTGGGCATAGGATTTGAGGTTCTCCGTAAAAATGTCGATGACGCGTTCGGTATAACGGTCGTTGCTGCCCGCGACATGCGGGGTGATGATGACCTGCTCCATGTCCCAGAGCGGATGGTCCGCCGGAAGCGGCTCCGCTTCGAACACGTCGAGGCCCGCGCCGCTCAGCCGGCCGCTTTTGAGGGCATCCATAAGCGCGTCCGTATCCACCGTAGGTCCGCGGCCGACATTGAAGAAATAAGCGCCCTCCTTGGTTGCGTTCCAAGCCGCTGCATTAAAGATGCGGCGCGTTTCGGCCGTCAACGGCAGGATGTTCACGATGTAATCGCCTTGTCCCAGCGCCTCATGCAGGCCGTCCATCGTATACATCCGGTCCACATGCGGTTCCGGCTGGTCCGACCGTCTGACGCCGATCACCCGCATGCCGAACGCTTTGGCGAGCCGGGCCGTTTCGCGGCCGATTTCGCCGACGCCGACGATGACCAGCGTTTTGCCGCTGATTTCGCCCAACGTGGCGAGACCGGGAACGGAGAGGTCGGATTTCCACTCCTTTTTCAGTTGATGGCGAACCGCCATATGCAGCTGGCGCGAGAACGAAAGCATCATGCCGATGATGCTTTCCGAGATCGGGATCGCGTGCACGCCGCTGGCGCTCGTGAGCAGCACCCCTTTGTCCCGCAGGCGTTCCAAAGGCAGCGTATCCACGCCCGCCGACCAGGTCTGCACCCATTTCAGCTTGCTGGTTGCGAGCAGGGCGTCTTCGACGATCGTTTTTGACCAGCCGAGAAGGACCTCCGCGTTTTGAACCTGTTCCGCGCTGAGTTCCTTTTTATTTTTTACGATCAAATCGTAGCCTGGGGCGGCCTGCTTGATTTGTCCGACTTGTTCCGGCGTTAAGGAATGAAGACATACGATAGATTTCATGGTTCGGCTCCTCCGTCGATCGTTATTTGCCTAAGCAGAATTGTTTTTAGGATACCAGATTCCGGCGGGAAGTGAAAAGGCGTTTGGACGAATCGCCGTTGGGGCGGCGGCGAACCAACATCCAGTTTTTCTGGTCCCATGTGCGAGGAATACGCTATAATTAGAGTATTTCATACAGAATTTGGAGGCACGAATACGGTTATGATGCAAAATGCAGCAGGTAAGGCTTCGGGCGCTCAGCCCGGCCTGATTCGAAGGTTTATGTCGTATTACCGCCCGCATAAACGGCTGTTTATGGTCGATTTCGGCTGCGCGGTGGTGGCGGGCTTGCTGGAGCTCGGGTTTCCGGTCGCCGTCCAGTGGGTCGTGGACCGGCTGCTGCCGGACGGGGCGTGGGGGACGATCGTCGCCGCCGGATGCGGCTTGCTCGCTTTATATTTGATCAGCATGGGGCTGCAGTTTATCGTCAGCTATTGGGGGCATAAGCTGGGAATCAACATCGAGTCGGACATGCGCCAGCAGGCGTTTAATCACGTGCAGAAGCTGTCCTTCAAGTTTTTTGACAATACGAAAACGGGGCATCTCATGTCGCGCATGACCAACGACTTGTTTGATATCGGGGAAATGGCCCACCATGGGCCGGAGGACATGTTTATCGCCGTCATGACCTTTTTCGGGGCGTTTGCGATCATGTGGTCGGTGAACTGGCAGCTTGCCCTGATCACGTTTATCGTCATGCCGGTCATCGTATGGATGATCGTTTATTTTAACCAGAAGCTGAACCATGCTTCCTCGGAAATGTTCCGCAACATCGCGGAGCTGAACGCCGGCGTGGAAGACAGCGTGTCCGGCATCCGGGTCGTCAAATCGTTCGGCAACGAGGAATACGAAATCGCGCGTTTCCGCGAAAGCAACGCCGCATTCCGCCTCGCCAAGCTTCGGTCGTACCTGGCCATGTCGTTCAGCGTCTCGGGCATGTATATGCTGACGCGGCTGATTTCGCTGATCGTGCTCGTCTGCGGGGCCTGGTTTGCATACCAAAACAAGCTGAGCTACGGCGAATTGGTGGCATTTTTGCTGTACGTCAACATTTTCCTGAAGCCGATCGACAAAATCAACGCCTTGATGGAGATCTATCCGAAAGGAATGGCGGGTTTCAAGCGCTTCTGCCAGCTGATGGACACCGAGCCGGACATCCAGGATCAGCCGGATGCGATAGAGGTGCGGCAGCTGCGCGGGAACATCGAGTTCCGGAACGTTTCCTTCGGCTATGAGAAGCAGCGGCGGATTTTGGAAGGGATCGACCTGAGCATCAAAGCCGGGGAGACGGTAGCGCTCGTCGGGCCTTCGGGTGCCGGCAAGTCGACGCTGTGCAGCTTGATCCCGCGGTTTTACGAGGTGGAGGAAGGAAGCATCACGATTGACGGCATCGATATCCGCGAAATGACCCAGCAATCGCTCCGCTCGCAAATCGGCATGGTGCAGCAGGACGTGTTTTTGTTCAGCGGGACGATCCGGGAAAATATCCTTTACGGCAATTTGAACGCCTCCGAAGACGAGCTGATGGATGCGGTGCGCAAAGCCCATCTGGAGTCGCTGGTTGCTTCCCTGCCGGACGGGCTGGATACGGTCATCGGCGAGCGGGGGCTCAAGCTGTCGGGCGGGCAGCGCCAACGGCTGGCGATCGCAAGGATGTTTTTGAAAAATCCTCCGATCCTCATTTTGGACGAAGCGACGTCGGCCCTCGACACCGAAACGGAAGCGATCATCCAGGAGGCGCTGGAAGCTTTGGCGGTGAACCGGACCACGCTGGTCATTGCGCATCGGCTGGCCACCATCCGGAACGCGGACCGGATCATCGTCGTCACGGAGGAAGGCATCGCCGAACACGGGCGGCATGAGGATCTGCTGAGAAGCGGGGGCGTATACGCAAGATTGCACCGGGCGCAATTTGGGTGACGCTGAATAGGGGCAAGGATGTTTTGAAGGCTCTTGGAGCTTTCGGAACATCCTTTTTGTTTTGGTGGAAACAGGCGATTTTGGATATGATAAAATGGACGGTATTATATAGTAGCAAAAATTTGTGAAAGGAGCAGATTTTACTTGGACAAGGAAAATAAGGAGCGGCCGCTGCGGCTGTTTATCGCGGTCAGATTGCCGGATGAATTGAAATCGGTGCTGGAACGTTGGCGGGAAGCCCATCAACATCTGTATCCTTTCAAAAAATGGACGCACAGGGAAGATTATCATATTACGGTGCAATTTTTAGGGGACGTCGAACCGGAGCGCGTGCCGGCCATCGCGGAAAAATTAAACCTGAATTTCGAAAGCGCATAAGAATGCGGTGGCGATCATCCAGGAGCGGATCAACAACTGTGAATAAATGGGAGTGGGACCAGCGAAATTTTGAAACCAATATCCACATGGGGATAACTCCCCCCTCCCCAGAAAAGGGGCATTGTTGTTTTCCATGTGAAATGTTGGAAGCCGTCACTCCAATTGAACCACTTTGGCTTCGATTCGTTTCCATGCATGACGACCGTCGAAATCCTTGATCAGCTTGAGCACGACCGCGCGACTATGCCGAACAAGCGTCGCCGCGCAATGAAAGAACTCCAGTCGGAATCTTGCAATCGTATAACCCTGATGCATCGGTTCGCAACAATCGCGCTTAAAGCGTTCGAACAAATTGTAGGCCAGCAACTTGATCAGCAGATCGACTTCATTCGCTTCAAAATCACTGGTCGCGATCCGGTCCATGGAAAAACCGTCTTTCGCCTCTTTGATGTAATTTTCCATGCAGCAACGCTGGTTGTAAAAGCGCCATAGGTCAATTGGTTCCCACTCCAGGTTGGTTACAATCGCTTCATACTGCCAGTCCTCGTCGAATACGATGCGGCCTTGACCGTCTTCGCAGACTTGCGTCTTACGAATGACCGCTACGCGACGGGGCTTTTTCCAGGACGTAGCTTTGTAAATCAAAGTGATGCCCTCGATGATCCAGTCCTCGTCGACATAGCGCGTCCAGTAGCGACAAGCCGCCACGTCGCTTGCGAGGCGTTTGGTCCATTTCATTTTGCCGACGTAACCGATCTTGCGGCCTTCCCACAGTTGGTAGAAATCCTCGCCGCCAAAGCCTTTGTCGAACCGGGCGTACGCCACTTGGCGCTCGCCGAGCAGTGCGAAGGTTTGCTGCAAAAAGTCGATTGCGTCGGTTGAAGAATGCGTGTTGCCGGGGCGAAGCCTCGCATTCAGATTCAAGTGGGTTTGCCCTTCAAAAGCCAGCAACGGATGGTAGCTGTTTCGTCCGGGCTTATGCGGATTGGTGCCTTTGGCCGCGCCGGCCTGCTCCCCGTATACCGTCTCCACCGAGGAGTCCAGATCAAGGATTGGCTTGGACGGCAAGCAGAGATGAATGATATCCATATTCAGCTTGCGCAGTTCCGTCGGGAGCTGCGGGCAGGATCTGCCCAGACGCGCGAGCTCCTTGTACAGCAAACTGTGATGCGGCAGACGGCCTCCCAGAAAACGACAAAGCAACACATCGTGCTGTAACTTGCGGAAATGAAAAATACGCCCGCAGCCCAGCATCCAGCCAACCATTAGATAGAGCAGGATGCGATGAACAGGAAAAATGGCGTTGTGCGCTTTGCCGCCGGAAAGGCGCTGCATGGCCTCGGCGAGCTTGATTTTTTCGAGATAGGCCAAAAAGATTTTGACGCCGCCGAAACTCGTGGCGTTCTGCAGCGAAAATTCGCTCTTGATTTTGCTGACCGGTGTGGTAGACTTCACCTAAAAGGTGCTCCTCTCTTTGGGTGATGTTGTCCTGGACAAACACCATTCTACCAAAGATTTGGAGCCCTTTTTATGTTTTTAATGCGCAGTACTTTCGAAATTCAGGTTAAAGTCCATCGCCAGCCAATTTCGCCCATTTGAGCTTGGTTTTGGAAAGGCGGGGGTGTTTGGCGCAGAGGCATCCCCGAGAGTGCTTTGGGCTGGAGTAATTGACTACAAAAACGGCCTCGCCGAACTGCAGGAAAAGGTGACGGACGCCATGGAAACCTTAGGGTTCGCCAAAGAGTCCAGACCTTATCGCCCGCACATCACGATCGCCCGAAAATACGCGGGAAATCAGGGATTTCAGCTGGCTTCGATGCCCCCTCTGCTTCAGCAAACAGCGGCTTCGGAACAAGGGGACGACATGGCAACATGGATCGCCGATGAATTTGTACTTTTTTCCACACATTTGCACGAAAAGCCAATGTATGAGATACTAGAATCCTTCCGTATGGAATATTCGTAGATTGATATTTTCGAGCGTTTTTAGCATACATGGATTTTGCGGGCATCCGGGCGAGGATGTCCGGCAAGATCCGATCATTCAAAACATTCCTGCACATAAAACAATAGCTTGTTCCCTTTAGCCGTATCTGTGAACCGTAAAATTGTGCCGTCACGAAGCTGTTTGGTGTTGTAAAGATGTAACAAACGTATTTTCCGTTTTCTCGTATTCGCGGATGCAGCAAATCACTGAAAATATTAACAGGTTTTCAAAACCTCTATTTTCGGTTACATGAGAATGATGCAAGATGATCGTCATTTGCAAAATTCGGTGTGAAAAGGGAATGTGCCGGGAGTAGTGGGAGGAAAAACATGTACACTTTAAGACAAAACCGCTGGATGGCTTTGCTGATCGGAGTTCTTCTGGTGTGTTTCTCTGCGATTTGTTTGCTTCTGCAAGACGAGCAAGCGAAAAAACTGCAGCATAAAGGCAATATGACGCTGGACCGGATCGGTGCGGTTTCTTTGAGCATGAACGAAAACGCGAGCGCGGTGAACAAGGAACATATACAGGTTCAGGGCAAACGGAGCACGTCGCAACAGACGCGTTTTGAGTTGCCTATTCAATTGCAAAATGTAAATAATTTCAAATTATGGAATAATAAAACGAAAATTGCTTTTGTTGAGCAGCTTCCTTCGACGTCGCCGAAGTCCAAAACGGTGTTGGCACGCGAGCAAGCCCAAGCGAAACCGAAGGTCGTTCAGGCGGAGGCTTCCCATCGGCAAAAGCAAAATCTTCAGCTGACTCCCCCAAAAACATTATTCTTCAGCCGGACCAAACTGCTGAGTCCGTCGGAACGGGCGAAAGCCACCTGGCAGTACAACGTGACCGCTGAAGATGTGCTCCTGCTGCAAAAAATCGTCATGGCAGAAGCAGAAGGCGAACCGTACCAAGGCAAAATCGCAGTCGCGAACGTTGTCTTGAACCGGCTACGGTCAGCCAATTTTCCCAATACGATTAAAAAGGTCATCTATCAAAAACATCAGTTCAGTCCCGTGGCGAACGGACGCTTTGACCGCGTGAAGCCGAACCGGGATTGCATTCGCGCGGTGAATGAGGCGCTGAACGGCAAAAAAGCCGTGACGGATGACACGTATTTCTTCCTGTCCCTGAAGCTGGCGCAGGACCTGACCATTCATCATACCCGCACGTACGAAAAGCGGATCGGCAATCATACTTTTTACAAATAAATCCCAATTCGATATGATAGAGATGGGTTGTACAGGCTTTGCCGTTCAATCCGGAATATCATGTTTTGGCGATCAATTGTAGGAGGTGCCGACGTTTATGAAAATTACGTATTATGGTCATTCATGTGTGCTTGTGGAGGCGGAAGGGAAAAAAATCATCATCGATCCGTTCCTGACGGGGAATCCTGCCGCGACCGTTTCTCCCCGGGATATCCGCGTGGACGCGGTGCTGTTGACGCACGGCCACGGAGATCATTTTGGCGATTGCATCGACATCGCAAAAGCGAATGCGTGCCCGATCGTTGCCGTTTACGAATTGGCGGAATATTGCAAAAGCCAAGGGGTTGAAGCGTACGGCATGAACATCGGCGGCAGTCAGACGTTTGACGGCTTTAAGGTAAAATATACGCTCGCGTTTCACAGTTCTTCGCTTACGGTGGGGGATACCGTGATTTATACCGGCGAACCCGGCGGCATTTTGCTGACGATCGGCGACAAAACCTTTTTCCATGCAGGCGATACCGGACTGTTTGGCGATATGCGCTTGATCGGGGAAATGAACCGGATCGATGCGGCGGCGCTCCCGATCGGCGATTCGCTGACCATGGGGCCGGAGGACGCGCTCGTGGCGGCGGAATGGCTGCGGGCGTCCCACGTGCTTCCGGTACACTACGATACGTTCGAAGGCATCCGGCAGGACGCTTCCGCGTTCTGCGAACGGCTGGCCCCAAAAGGCATCCAGGGTCACCCGCTGAAATCCGGCGAAAGCTTCGAAATCTAGAACTTCGCCTCCCCAAGCAGCGTCATGTCTTTAGACAAACACCACGCCGCTTCCCGGGCATATACTGGTCGGGAATAAGCCTACAGGAAAGGCGGGAGTCTCCCGATGATGGACCGGATGACCGGATGCAGCCCCATCGCCGTTCACGACCTTCAATACATGATTCAGGCGGAGTATCGTTCGATGATTTACGCGCAGCGATTGCTTCAGCTTGCGCCGCCGGAGCACCGGGCGTACTTCAGCAGGAACGTGGAAATGAAGCAGAAGGAGCGCCTTGCAGTCTGGACGCGATGGTATTACCGTTTGACCGCCTGTTATCCGGTGTTCAGCAAGGTTGAGCCTCCCAAGGAATATCCGGACGGGCTTCGCCTGTTGATTGGCGATGCGCTTGATGCCGCCGAGCTGTACGAGGGACTGCTGCACTGCACGCGGGATCCGCAGCTGCAATGGATGCTGCAGCGCGCCATGAACGGGGAAACCCGCTGGGCTATCCGGCTGCAGTCTTTATATGCAGATTATTTGGCCGGGAACGGGGATTCGGCGAAAAGCAAAGGGCGGATCGGCGTCATCCGGAAATAATTGCCGCATCCGGAGGGGCTTCTTGTAGAAGGGGACTTACTCCCCGTTCATCGCCACAAAAAAACAGCTTCCTCCATATTGTTGGAGGGAGCTGTTTTTGCGTCCGCATTTAGGCTGGATCCTATGTAACCTGGTTGAAGAGTCCCTTGCTTTAAGACAGCGTATGTCGATGGAGCCATTCCAGAACCTGCTGCGCGCAATAACAAGGTTTTTTTCCGGGGCCGGTGGCCGTCAGCGCCTTCAGCCTGTCGTTTTCCACCTGGCCGTATTCATGCAGGAGGCGGTGGTGCCAGCGGCGAAGCACCATGGGAGAGATCATCTCCGCGCTGCCCAGCTCCACGAAATATTGGCCGTTTTCTTCCTCCTGCCCGGGAATCGCCTCGTAAAACAGCATCGGAATGCCTTTGGCGAGCCCTTCCGTGCATGTCATGCCTCCGGGTTTCGTAATTAGCAGATCGGAGACATCCATCCACCTGTCGATATCCTTCGTATACCCGAGAAGGCGGATATTCGGGTGGTCGAGCTCGGGGGTGCTTTTCATCTTCTGCAGCTGCTTTTCGTTGCTTCCCATGCAAAATATCAACTGAACGTCATCCGCCCAGGACAAGAGCAGACGTATCATTTCTTTATTAAAAGAAACGCCCCAGCCCCCGCTCATGATCAGCACCGTCGGCATCGGCTTCAGTCCCAGTTCTTTCTGCAGCTGCTCCTTGTCCCCTCGTTCCCAAAAATTCGGATGGACGGGGATGCCGGTAACCTGGACCGACTCGGCCGGCACGTTTCGCCGCAGCAGCAGATTCCGCACCTGGGGCGTCGAGACGAGGTATTGGTTCACCTCTTTGTTGACCCAGGTGGCATGGACGTCGTAATCCGTAATGAGCGTGATCAGCGGCACCTGGATTCCTTTCCGTTTCAGGCGGGAGATCACCGCGTTGGGAAAGGGATGCGTGCAAACGATCAAATCCGGCCTGAGCTGCTTCATCACCCGGGCCGCCTGCGTGTAAAAAATCCGGTGCAGCGCAAGTTTGGTCAGCCGGTTCAGCGATTTGTCGTATTGCTTGCGATAGAGCATTCCGACCAGCCTGGGGCTGCTGCTGACCGTTTTGCGGTAGGCCGAAAGGATGAAGGGGCCCATCTTCGGATTCAAAAAATTGCCGAGCTCAATAACGCGGCATTGCAAACGGGGGTCGAGCCTTTTCATCCCGGCCGCCAGCGCGTAGGCTGCTTGCGTATGCCCGGTGCCGAAACCTTCGGACAGCAGCAGCACTCTCTTTTTTCGCATGTATTCACCCACTTTTCCTTCCTCTATCTTACAGGAGGCCATATCAAAAATCCATAAAAGAGCAAGAGAATCGCCGGAGCATGAAAACCATCGCAGAAAATTGCAGAAAAACTCAAAAAAAGAGGATGGCAAGGGTTGCCAAAAAGCGATCGACGTGCTAAAGTATGAATTGACCAATTGACCGAAATGGAAAATCAGTCATAACTCATGAACGACCATTCCCCACGGAAAGGGGGCGAGGGTATGTCTGCCGTAGATCGCCGAAAGCAAATTCTTCGTGCGGCGGCGCAATCTTTTACGCTTTTTGGGTACAAAGCCACGACGATGGATCAAGTGGCCAAAATAGCGAATGTCGGCAAAGGGACGATTTATACGTTTTTCTCGAACAAGGAAGAGCTGTTTGACGAGATTTTGAATACGGCCATATTGGAGATGAAACGGTTGGCCGAGAGCAAGGTGGACAGGGAGAAAACCTTTTTCGAGAATCTGTTCAGCGTCCTGGATGCTTTGCTGGAGTTTCGCGGCGAACATGAGCTGTTCATCAAGCTTTCCCAAGAGGTGCGGGACGTCGGAACGCTTAAAGCCAGAGACGGCCTTGCCAGGCTGGAGCGGGTCATCTTGGAGTATTTGGAGAAAGAGATCGCCTATGCGCTGGATCATGAGGAGATCGGCACATGCGATCCTCAGGTGGCCGCTTTTGTCATGTTCAAGCTGTACATTGCGCTGACTTCCGATTACAAGCATGTTCGGGAGCCGCTCGGCAAAGAAGAAATCCACCATTATATCCGTTTATTTTTGGCGGACGGTCTCGCGAATCCCGAATGCAGGCCATATCAGCATACCTGATGAAAAGTGCTTCCCCGTAAGCGGTCCGGACGGACGGCGACGAAGAGGAAGTTTTTATCGGTCAAAAATTGACCAAATGATTAAAACGGTCAATTGGTTTCACCACTTCAATACGGATTTAAGGAGAGAACTATGATGAGGTCATTATCGGTATTCTTAAAGGATATGGCTGCGACGGCCCGCAACCGTAAACTGCTCATTTCCATGATCGCGGTCATTTGCATTCCGGTGATGTATGCCGGACTGTTCCTGGGTGCCTTTTGGGACCCCTACGGCAAAATGGACCAGCTGCCCGTAGCGGTCGTCAATAACGATACCGGGGCGAAGTACGGGGACGAGGAATTGCAGATCGGCAATGATCTCGTTGAGGAGTTGAAAAAAGGAGCGGACTTCGCCTGGAAGTTCGTCAGCCGCGACGAGGCCGAGAAGGGGATGGAGGAGAACCGCTATTATATGACGATCGTCATCCCTGAGGACTTCTCCTCCAAAGCCGCAACGGTGCTGGATGAACATCCGCAGCCTTCGGAGATTATTTTCGAACCGAACGAGGGGTATAACTTCCTGGCTTCCCAAATCGGCGGGACGGCCGTCAAGGAAATCCGGGCCAAAGTATCCGAAAAAGTGACGGAGGCTTATTCCAAAAGCCTGTTTGAACAAATCACCAAGGTAGCGGACGGGCTCGGGGAAGCCGGAAAAGGCGCCTCGGAGCTGTCCGACGGCACGGTTAAGCTGAATGAGGGGGCTGCCAAGCTGAAAGAGAACTTAAGCAAAATGGTAGCGGGCACCGTCAAACTTCAGCAGGGAGTCCAGCCGCTGGCAGGCGGTGCGGCCGATTTGCAGAAAGGCGCGTTGAGCTTGAAAGAAGGCTCGCAGCAGCTTGCAGGCGGTCTTGGACAACTCGCCTCGGCGCATAAGCAGCTGGAAAACGGCGTGAGTGCATCGCATCAGGGCACGGTCCAATTAAAAGAAGGGCTGCAGGCTTCGGCGGCCGGCAGCGCGAAGCTGCAAAGCGGGCTTCAAAGCGCCGTGGAAGGCAGCGGCAAACTGCAAGCAGGATTGGCGGCCACACTGGAAGGCAGCGGCAAGCTGCAGGACGGCTTGAAGCAATCGGAGGCCGGCAGCGCAAAGCTGGCGGAAAGCATGAAAACGGCCGAAGCCGGGGGAGCCAAGGTCGCCGCAGGCGCCCAAAGCGTGGCGCAGGGCCTCCAGCAGCTGGCTCAGCAGAACCCCGAGCTGGCGCAAAACCCGGCTTTCCAGAAGCTTGTTGCAGCGAGCCAATCGGTAGCCAAAGGCACCGAGGAGCTGCATCAAGGGCAACAACAGCTTAGCGAGGGGACCTTCCAGCTGCATCAATCGCAGCGGCAGCTCGCAAGCGGAGCCGCGGGCCTGCATGACGGGCTGCGGCAGGTTTCGGGAGGCGCGGATGAGCTCGGCAAAGGCGCGAAGCAGCTGACGGCCGGGATGGAGCAGCTGCATCAAGGGCAAAAGGAGCTTCTTCAAGGAGCGACGCGGCTTGAAGCCGGGCAATCCAAGCTGGAATCCGGCATGAAGCAGTTCGGCACGAAGCTTGGCGAAGCGGCGGGAGGCGGCAAGCAGCTGGCGAGCGGCGCCGCGCAAATCGCCGAAGGCTCCGGCAAGCTGAAAGGCGGCATGAGCCAATTGGGCAGCGGCGTAGCGGCGATTGCGGACGGCTCCAAGCAGCTGGACGACGGCGCCGGACAACTGACGGAAGGACTCGGCAAGCTGCAGGACGGCTCCGGGGAGCTTGCGTCCAAGCTGAACGAAGCCGCCGAAAAAAGCGGGGAAGTGAAGGCGGGGGACGAGAACTTTAAAATGTTCGCCGAACCGGTGAAAATTGAGGAGAAGAAGTTCTCCAAAGTTCCTAACTACGGAACGGGCTTCGCGCCGTATTTCCTGTCCCTGGGACTGTTCGTGGGCGCTTTGATCTCGACCATCGTCATTCCGATGCGGGACAGTTCCGTGCTCGGCGCATCCGGGTTCAACCGGTTCATCAGCCGGACGTTGTCGTTTGTCATGATGAGCGTGCTGCAATCGTTGCTGTCGGCCATCATCATTCTTTACGGTTTGAAGCTCGATGTGCAAAACGTGCCTCTGTTCTACTTGTTTACGTTTATTACGAGTTTGTCCTTTATGTTCATGATTCAGGCCATCGTCACCTGGTTGGATCAGCCCGGGCGCTTTGTCGTCATCGTTTTGCTGATTTTCCAACTGACGACGAGCGCAGGCACGTTCCCGCTGGAGCTCATTCCGGACTGGATGAAAGCCCTCAATCCGCTCCTGCCAATGACGTACAGCGTGATCGGCTTCAAAGCGGTCGTGTCCACCGGCGATTTCGCGGCCATGTGGCAGCAAACGGCCGTGCTTGGCGCGGTAGGTATCGTCTTCCTGGCTCTGACGCTGGTTTACTTCCTGATGAAATCGCATAAAAGCGTCCTCGACCAACAGCAGTCTTCCGTGTCGGCCTAATTTAACGGGAGGCATGAATAAGGGACCGTTCCCCAACGTTTCATTCGGGGGGCGGTCCCGTTTTTGATTTCCGGCATGGTCCGTTGTATCCGGATGCCAAGCCTTTATGGCTCCATGGGCCGATCCAACCTTGCTTGATTCAGGCGGAACGGATGCCTTGGTGCCCTTTGCGTCGTACCTTGCATCCGAATCTTCGCGCGGCCGCGTGGTCGGCAATGTGATGAGCGGCTTGCTGCTCGGCATCATGCTTTCGCGCCCGCTGTCGATCCTGATCGCCGATCTTTTTGGCTGGCATGCCGTATTTGTTTTGTCCGGCGCAGCCGTTTTGGTTTTGGCGATCGTATTGTCGAAGGTGCTGCCTGCGAGACGGCCTTCCTCGTACGCTTCCTACGCCGCGCTGCTCGGATCGATGTGGCGATTGCTGAGAACCACCCCGCTTTTGCGCCGCCGGGCCGCGTATCATGCATGCGTGTTTGCGACGTTCAGCCTGTTTTGGACGACGGTTCCGTTCCTGTTGGCCGGCCCGATGTTTCATTTTTCCCAGAAAGCCATCGCGTTGTTCGCGCTTGCGGGCATCGCGGGCGCGGTTGCCGCGCCTGTGGCCGGACGGCTGGCAGACCGCGGCTGGACCAGGCCCGGCACAGGAATCGCGCTCGTTACGGTTGTCCTGTCGGTGTTGCTGCCGCTGGTCGTCCGGACCGGTTCGCCGGTCGGCGTCGCGGTTCTCGTCGCTGCAGCCATATTGTTGGATGCGGGAGTATCCGCGAATCTTGTGCTTGGACAACGCGCGCTTTTCTCGCTGAGCCCCGAAATACGCAGCCGTTTGAACGGGCTTTTTATGGCTATTTTCTTTTTGGGCGGCGCCGCGGGCTCGGCGGTCGGGGGCTGGGCATACGCCACGGGAGGATGGAGCGCTGCGTTATGGTTCGGTCTGGCATTTCCGGTCGCTGCGATATTATATTTTGCCACGGAGAAAAAATAACGAATCACGCCGAGGGCAGGGGCTGTTGGCCGTTCGCTAAAAAATTCGGCTTGACAATATAAAGGGGATCATGCAATTTTACTGATATCGAATATCGAATATCGAATATTGAATATTGAATAGAGCGCGGAAGCGGGAAAAGAGGAACCACTCTGAAAGCAAATCGCATGGAAGCGTTCAGCGATGGCGTGCTGGCGATTATCATTACGATCATGGTCCTGGAATTCAAAGTGCCGGAAGGCCATGACTGGCATGCGTTGATCGGCCTTGGGCCGAAAGTTCTTAGCTACATTTTCAGCTTCGTGTATGTCGGCATTTACTGGAACAATCATCATCACTTGCTGCACATGGTTCGAACGATGAACGGCCGGTTAATGTGGCTTAACCTGCTGCTTCTGTTCTGGTTGTCCCTGGTGCCGTTCACGACGGCCTGGATGGGGGAAAGCCATTTTGCAGCCGCTCCTACCGCATTGTACGGCATGGTTTTAATGCTGGCGGCGTTCTCGTACTGGCTGCTTCAGCGCACGATCATGAACCAGCATGCCGGCGACTCCTCCTTCGTCGTAACGATGGGGAAAGACTGGAAAGGGAAATTGTCTCCGCTGCTCTACTTGTTCGCGGTTTTGACCGCTTACGTGAGTCCATGGTTGTCCGGCATCTTTTTCGTGCTTGTTGCCATGGTCTGGTTCATGCCGGATCAACGGATCGAGCGTACCTTAAGCCATTAAAAAAACTCTTCGAATCCCGCGTTTCAAGCGGGCTTCGAAGAGTTTTTTCCGCTGATGCGGCACCTCGGCGCGCGATATCTCCGAACCTTCACAAGGCCCCGTTATTTGGAAGAATCCTGGGAGCTTTGCGGCTTCGTTGGATCGTTGGTCTTGGCCTGCTTCTCATAAAGCGCGATCGCTTTGTATAAAATCGAAGCGGCATCTTCCCGCGTTATTCGGGTTTGCGGATGGAAACGGCCCGACTCGTCAAGATCAACCAAACCGTAGTGCAGGGCGCGCTGAATCGTGCCCTGGTATTCGACGGTCAACTGGTCTTCATCGGCGAGGGCTGCAGGAACCAGATTGATCATAGGGAAACGCTTCGTCGACTCCAAAGCCTGCATGGCATAATGGACAAACTGCTCTTTGGTCACGGCGCCTGCCGGATCGGCGTCGGCGGGCAAATCGAGCCCGCGGTCATGCGCAGCAACAAATGAAGCATGATACCAAGCATCCGCAGGGATGCTTGTGAAATACGCGCCGCCCGGGCCCGTTTTGTCATCGCCTGCCGGCGCATCGGCTAACAGGCCGCGTGCGATCATGGCCATGCCTTGGGCCAACAGGAGCCGTTCGCCTGGCGCAAACCGGTCGGCGGCAACGCCCGTCACGACTCCCTTGGCCTGCAAAGCTTCGATTTGTTGCTTGGCGCCGCTTTCGCCGATGTCCCGAAAAGATGCCGAAGCCAAGGCAGAGCCGGCCGCCGATACCAGCAGGGCGAAAGACAGGGCGGTTACAGTCCAGGTTTTTTTCATGGGATGTAGTCTCCTTCTCCATAAGCTTTGATATGATTACCGCATTTTAACAAACGGCCCGGAAAGCAAAAATGTTTCAAGCAACGATGAATCCATTGTGCAAGGGGAGTATTATGGCCGGTGGAGGAAAATCCAGGATACACCATGCATTTTTATTCGGTATTTATATTATTTAACCGGAAAACGCTTTAATGCGGCACTGCAAATCATTATTTATCGGGCTCATAAAAACTTTGAATTGCGCTGCTTTTAGGGCAGTGATAAAATAAAAAAACCAATTCTTGCTGAATAAATATCAATACCCATTCCCCTAAGCAACAAGGTTGTCCGCTGTTGTAAGTTACCCCATTCCCCAATCTTAGTCACTGTTTTGTTCTATAGCCAATGATCGTCTCGACGTGGTTTTGTTTTGCCGTACCCGAAATTAAGTCATTATTCATTCTGAAGACAGAAAGGTTGCTTTCCATGAGACATACGGTACTTCCCCCTAAACAGGGACTTTATGATCCGCAGTTTGAAAAAGACGCCTGCGGCATGGGGTTTGTTGCTCACATCAAGGGCAGGGCTTCCCATGAAATCGTCACCCAGGCGCTGACGATGCTCGAAAATATGGAGCATCGGGGCGGACAGGGCAGCGAACCGAATTCCGGTGACGGAGCCGGGATTATGCTGCAGATTCCGCATCGTTTTTTTGCCGAAGAGGCGCAAAAACAAGGTTTCGAGCTTCCGGAGCCCGGGCAATACGGAGCAGGCATGTTGTTTCTATCCCATGATGAGGCCGTTCGTGAGGCTCATGAGAGCCGGCTGATTCAGATCATTAAGGAAGAAGGGCAGAAATTCCTCGGATTCCGCGACGTCCCGACCTACGACGAAATGCTCGGCAAATCGGCCAAAGAAGCCAAACCTTACGTACGCCAGGTGTTTATCGGACGCAGCGCTGACCTGAAAGAAGATTTGGATTTCGAGCGCAAGCTGTACATCATCCGCAGACGCGCGGAACGGGCCATTCGTTACGGCGGCACGCCTGAAGGCGAAACGTTCTACATTTCCAGCCTGTCCTGCCGGAAAATCGTATACAAAGGGATGCTGACGACGGCGCAGGTCGGCCAATTTTACCTTGATCTGCAAAACGAAGCGGTCGAAACGGCCATCGCGCTCGTCCACTCCCGTTTCAGCACGAATACCTTCCCGAGCTGGGAGCGGGCGCACCCGTACCGCTTCATGATCCATAACGGCGAAATCAACACGCTGCGCGGCAACGTCAACTGGATGCATGCCCGCCAATCCTTGTTCAAAAGCGACGTTTTCGGCGCCGACCTGGACAAGGTAAAGCCGGTCATCAATCCGGACGGTTCGGATACGGCGATGTTCGACAACACGTTTGAGTTCCTCTATCTGAGCGGCCGTTCCCTGCCGCACGTGGCCATGATGATGGTGCCGGAGCCGTGGAACAACCATGAAACGATGGACGAAACGAAAAAAGCGTTCTACGAATACCACAGCACGCTGATGGAGCCGTGGGACGGGCCTGCGGCCATGGCGTTCACGGACGGCGTGCAAATCGGGGCGATCCTGGACCGGAACGGCCTGAGACCTTCCCGTTATTACGTGACCAAAGACGATTTGATCGTCCTGTCCTCCGAAGCGGGCGTGCTCGACATCGCGCCGGAAAACGTGCTGTACAAGGACCGGCTGCGCCCGGGCCGCATGCTGCTGGTCGACACGAAGGAAGGGCGCATCATTTCCGACGAGGAAGTCAAGGCGCAAATCGCCTCCGAGCAGCCTTACCGGCAGTGGCTCGACGAGCATTTGGTCAACCTGGATGAGCTTCCGGACGCGCCGGAGCTGCCGAATCCGAAGCATGACAACGTGACGCAGCTGCAGCTGGCGTTCGGCTATACGTTCGAGGAGCTGCGCAAAGTGTTGGAGCCGATGGCGGCTACCGGCATGGAGGCGCTCGCCTCGATGGGGTACGACGCTCCGCTGGCCGTGCTGTCCGACAAGCCGCAGCGTTTGTACAATTACTTTAAGCAAATGTTCGCGCAGGTCACGAACCCGCCGATCGACGCGATCCGCGAGGAGATCATCACGTCGACCGCAACGACGATCGGACCGGAGCGCAACCTGCTGCATCCGGAGCCGGAAAGCTGCCGGCAGATCCGGCTGGACACGCCGATCCTCTCCAACGAGGATTTCGCGAAAATCCGCCATGTGCATCGTCCGGGCTTCAAGTCGATGACGATTCCGATCTTTTTCACGGCGGCGGACGGGGCCGAAGGTTTGCGTCAGGCGCTTGACGTGCTGTGCGAAGCCGCGGACCGCGTGATTGCCAAAGGCCATAACATCCTGATTTTGTCGGATCGCGGCGTCGACCGCGAAAATGCGGCGATTCCGGCGCTGCTGGCCGTTTCCTGCCTGCATCACCACCTGATCCGCCAGGGAACGCGCACGAAGGTGAGCATCCTGCTGGAATCCGCCGAACCGCGCGAAGTGCATCATTACGCGCTGCTGCTCGGTTACGGCGTAAGCGCGGTCAACCCTTACCTCGCTTTCGAGACGCTGGACGACATGATCCGGCAGGGGCTGCTGCGCGGCGTAACGCATGAAAAAGCCGTCAAAAACTATATTAAAGCGGCGACGAAAAGCGTCGTGAAAATATTGTCCAAAATGGGCATTTCCACGATCCAGTCCTACCGCGGAGCCCAAATTTTCGAGGCGGTGGGCCTGAAGGAAGAATTCGTGGAGCGATACTTTACCAACACGCCGTCCCGGATCGGCGGCATCGGCCTGGAAGAGGTGGCGGCCGAAGCGCTGGCGCACCACAACCGCGCCTTCACCGACAAGGACGGCAACGACAAGGTGCTGGACTCCGGCGGCGAATACCAATGGCGCAAAGACGGGGAAGAGCATCTGTTCAACCCGCAAACGATCCACCTGCTGCAGCAGGCCGTGCGCACCGGCGATTACCAGGTGTATAAAAAATACGCCGAGCTGGTGCAGGGCGAAAACGAGCAGCGGATGACCATCCGTTCCATGCTGAAGTTGAAGCCGGCGGGACCTGCCGTGCCGCTCGAAGAGGTCGAGCCGGTCGAATCCATCATGCGCCGTTTCAAGACCGGGGCGATGTCCTTTGGTTCGATCAGCAAGGAAGCGCATGAAAGCCTGGCGATCGCGATGAACCGCATCGGCGGCAAAAGCAACACCGGCGAAGGCGGGGAAGATCCCGCGCGTTACATTCCGGATGCGAACGGCGATTCCCGCCGCAGCGCCATCAAGCAGGTTGCGTCGGGCCGATTCGGCGTCACGTCGCATTACCTGGTGAATGCCGACGAAATCCAGATCAAGATGGCGCAAGGCGCCAAGCCGGGCGAAGGCGGGCAGCTGCCCGGACGTAAAGTGTACCCGTGGGTAGCCGAAGTGCGCGGTTCCACGCCGGGGGTCGGCCTCATTTCGCCGCCGCCGCATCATGACATCTATTCGATCGAGGATTTGGCGGAGCTGATCTATGATCTGAAGAACGCCAACCCGAGAGCAAGCATTAACGTCAAACTCGTATCCGAAGTGGGCGTCGGCACCATCGCGGCCGGCGTCGCCAAAGGCAGAGCCGACATCATTCTGGTCAGCGGGTATGACGGCGGCACGGGAGCATCGCCGCAAAGCTCGATTCGCCATGCCGGCATGCCGTGGGAGCTCGGGCTCGCGGAAACGCATCAGACGCTGATCCTGAACAATCTGCGCGACCGCGTCGTGCTGGAGACGGACGGCAAAATGCTGAACGGACGCGACCTGGCCGTCGCCGCGCTGCTGGGGGCCGAGGAATACGGCTTCTCCACCGCGCCGCTGATTGCGCTCGGCTGCATCATGATGCGCGTCTGCCAAATGGATACGTGCCCGGTCGGCGTCGCCACGCAAAATCCGGAGCTGCGCAAGCATTTTATGGGCGATCCGGCCCATGTCGTCAACTTCATGAAATTCGTGGCCGAAGATCTGCGCGAGCTGATGGCCGAGCTGGGCTTCCGTACTGTGCAAGAAATGATCGGACGTACCGATTGCCTGGATGCAGATGCGGTCAGCGACCATTGGAAGCGGAAGGGCATGGATTTGTCCGCGCTGCTGCACATGCCGGAAATTCCGGAAGGCAGCACGCGTTACCGCAGCAAAACGCAAAACCATGGTTTGGGAGAAACGCTGGATATGCGCCGCCTGCTTTCCCTCGCTGAACCGGCGCTGGAAAACGGGGCAGCCGTATCGGGCACGCTTCCGATCACCAACGTGGACCGGGCCGTCGGCACGATCCTGGGCAGCGAGGTCACGCGGAAATACGGCGCGGCCGGGCTTCCGGAGGATACGATATCCTTCACGTTTACGGGAACCGCCGGCCAAAGCTTCGGGGCATTCGTGCCGAAAGGCATGACCCTGACGGTCGTGGGCGATGCCAACGACTATACGGGCAAAGGCCTCTCCGGCGGCAAGCTGATCGTGAAACCGTCGGATCAAGCGACCTTCAAAGCCGAAGAGAATATCATTATCGGCAACACCGCGTTTTACGGGGCGACCAGCGGCGAAGCGTACATCAACGGGATTGCCGGCGAACGTTTTGCCGTCCGGAACTCCGGAGCTTCGGTCGTCGTCGAAGGCGTGGGCGACCACGGCTGCGAATACATGACGGGCGGACGCGTCGTCGTGCTGGGCGGCACGGGACGCAACTTTGCGGCCGGCATGTCCGGAGGAATCGCGTATGTCTATGATCCGGAGAATAACTTCATCCAGCGCTGCAACCTGGAAATGGTGCTGCTGGAGCGGGTGGAGGAAATCGAAGAGGCGGAAGAACTGAAGCAGCTGATTCAAAAGCACGTATCCTATACAGGCAGCGCCATGGGACAAAGAGTGCTCGAAAACTGGGATCAAAACTTGAATCAGTTCGTGCGGGTCATTCCGAAGGATTACAAACGGATGACGCAGCATATCCGCAAGGTTCAAGAAAAAGGACTGACGGGCGAAGCGGCCCTGATGGCGGCCTTCGAAGCCAACATGAGAGAGCTTGCCAGAACCGGCAGTCAATAAGTCATAACATTTTCGTGAACGTGTAGGCTCGGTCATAAACGGGTCTGTGATTCGGGCTCCGAAAGGAGACAGAACTCGCAGACCCGTTTTTTTCGACAAAAATAGAACTATATTTAAGAGACAAACTCTCCATCAGACGACAGCATCACGGACGTTCTTGGGATATAATAGAAAAGTCCTATTCTCTTTGGTCAAGGAGACTCGACTTGAGGATAAGACGGATGATCTGATTCTATGATGAATAAATCGATGAGTGGAGCGAGGGTATCTTTCGATGAGAGAAGAGAAGGAGTTTGGTACCGAAGCACGGACCGATCATGAGCATCCGGCGCAGACCCATGTGGATATCCTTAAAGTACTGGAGCAATGCGGGATACACCCCGACAGCTGGCATAGCTACTGTAAGCGGCAGGATCGTTTGGTACGGCATGAACCCAAATAGATCCGTTCATTCCAGCGGAATACTGCTTGCAGGGCTCCTACTTTTTCTATGGTAACTTGGGTTGAAACCTTGGATCTGCCTATCTGTTGTATAGAATTGCGGCAAATGATTATAGAATCCCTCTTCCTTTGCGTAAAGCGCATACATTCTATAATCTTGAAGACCTCGGCGGCTGATGGCTGCCGAGGTCTCTTTCTGTTTATTTCATGGAGCGCTCCATCCGAACGAAAGCGATGAAACGTCTGGCTTCCTCTTCGGTCAGGCTCCGTCCGTCGACGGTCAAGTTAAACCGGTCCAGCAAATCGGAATCCGAAAGCTCCAAATGATCCACGAATTCCCGCACCTCGGGGTCCATCTCCAGCTTGGGCTGATTCGTGCGGCCGATCAAATAATCGATGGAAACTTCAAACTTATCGGCAAGCTTGGTCAATATTTCGAAATCAGGTTTGCGGCGGTTCTTTTCATAATGGGAGAGTGCGGCTCTCGTGATGCCAATCGATTGGGCTAATTCTTCTTGAGTCCATCCTCTTTGGTCCCGGAGTTCTGCGATGCGATTACCATGATTCATGAATTAACCTCCTCTGATTGCTTGCAAATTACCGATTTAAGGAAACAAATGAATCGCATGCTTTCCTATGTTTATGTATATCGAAATTGGCTTAAAAAAAGATTGACTAGTTACAAAATGTATCGTAAAGTAAAAAATGCGAGTGATACTAAATGTATCCATATCAGAAACATTATGTATCGATAATAAGTGTAGTACGATTCACATATTTTTATACCCATAGGCAGGGTCGGTGCGATGAATATATTGACGTCATACGGCATACACCTTCAAATGTACATATCCATTAAACAAATAGGAGAAACCCTCGTTGCCCTGGGACGCTCCCGTCCGGCCGTATTGTGGGAAGTCGAATCCCGCACGCTCGTATTTATCAGTGATTTGGATTTTCCTCTCGTGCCGGAAATCCGGCTCTTCTTCGACATCGGTTACGATGGAAGGCCGATCTGCCGGATGCATGGCAAGCTGCTGTGGAAAGAGGACAGTTTGTCGAATGCCAAGCTGTACGGAGTCCTCCTCGATCCGGATGAGCACGGACAAGCAAACATGGCGAAACAAATCACCCGCACCGTCACGGGCGGCAGAGTTCGACAGCAACAATATGATCCCTATACGGATGTCATGGCTGAACATGAAAGCGGCCGGATCTTTGATGTTTCTACATAGGAATGTTGTTGAAAAAAACATGGGATCGCTAGAAAAAAACCGTATTATTACGGGAAAAGAATATCAATGGGATAAAGTCATTTTACTATATTTATCGAAGCGCTGCATAGTGCTTTCGCCCGAAAAAACCATTTAAATAAGCGTGGAGTAATCCATACGGGGGACTCGGATTTGCGCAAAAGCATAAAAGCCATTTTTGGGGGCGATCCAGGCTTACCGGGTTTTGTGCCAACGGGCGGGGACACCTATTAACCAACGAAAGGTAGCGTGCCGATTCAATGAAAAAATGGATCCTTATCGTGTCTTCCATATTGATCATCGCCGTCGCGGGTGTTACGGCATATGCCGCTTACATTTACCAATCGGTCAAGACGACCGCGCACAAAATCTATGAAAGCAGGGATGGGCAGGTGCTGCCTGAGCCGGCCGGCAAGGAAGGGAACACCGCCGAGGCAGCCGGGGCGGAGTACAGTGCCTCCCGAACGGAAAAGGCCGCTCCTTTTGATTTGCAGGATAAGAAACCATTCACCGTGCTTGTGCTGGGCGTCGATCAGCGCGAGCATGACCGGGGACGATCGGACGCGATGATCTTTTTGACGGTCAACCCGGCGAAGCAAAGCATGCTGATGTTCAATATTCCGCGGGATACCCGGACGGAAATTATCGGCCGCGGCACCGTGGATAAAATCAACCACGCATACGCGTTCGGGGGCGTCAACATGTCCGTCAAGACGGTGGAGCATTTCCTTGATTACCCCGTGAATTACTATGTCAGGGTGAATATGGAGGGGTTCGCGCGCATCATTGACTCCCTTGGCGGCGTCGATGTCGACAATCCTTTTGCTTTCTCTTATGCAGGGCACCGGTTTGATCAAGGACAGCTGCATTTGACCGGGCAAGAGGCGCTGATGTATTCGCGGATGCGGTTCGACGACCCGCGCGGGGACATGGGCAGAAACGCAAGGCAGCGACAGATTTTGCAGCAGGTCATCAAAAATTCATTGAACATCGCCACCGTGACCAAAATCGAGTCGTTGCTGGATGAGGTTGCGGACACCGTCAAAACGGATATTACCTTTGAAGACATGGAAACCTTTCTGATGGATTACAGAACCGACCTCAAAAAAATCGATCAGGTCGAAATCAGCGGCCAAGGGCAACGGATCCAAGGCATCTGGTACTACCTGGTGAACGACAAGGAACGAAGCCGGATCCATCAGTTGATCAAGCAGCATATGGAGTAAGGATGAAACCGACCGGGAAACTATCCCGGCGGTTTTTTTGCATTGTACGGCAAGAAACTTGACAGAAAGCAGCGCTTGATGTAGATTTCTGATAACGATACAAAACGTAACCTTTCCGAAACAAGAAGATGCGGCAGGCGGTTTGTCCACGAATCAGGATAAAAAATGCGGCTTTATACCCAGGGAGAGGAAGGCGGTTCCAATGAAAAACCTGCAGTACGTCTATTGCTTGTGCTGCGAGAACGCGGTGCCTGCATCGGACGCGATGGTTATTTTCCAGACGGGATACTACCGGGGGACGATTCCTTTGGGCTGCTGTCAACCATGTTATCAACAGGGGGAAAAAGAGAAAAATTACCAGTATATGGGGCATTTGCGTCACGGCTATGTTACAATGAGGCGATAATCTACGACGAGGGAGTGAAGCGAATGCAGCATGAACCGGTGGTCCGGCTGGAAGGGGTAACGAAAAAGGTTGGGTCCAGAACGCTGGTGGAAAACGTTACGCTCGACATTCCGCCCGGGCAGGTATTCGGATTTCTGGGACCCAACGGCGCCGGGAAAACCACGACGATTCGCATGATGGTCGGTTTGACCTCCATCAGCCAAGGGGATATCAACATATGCGGTTACAGCATAAAGGAGCATTTCGAGAAGGCCGTCGCCAATGTGGGGGCTATTGTCGAAAATCCGGAAATGTACAAGTTTTTGACGGGATACCAAAATTTGCGCCATTTCGCCCGCATGATGAAGGGCATTGACGCAAAGCGGATTGAAGAGGTGGTGAGACTCGTAGGTCTCGGCAACCGGATTCACGACAAGGTTAGGACTTATTCCCTGGGAATGCGGCAGCGCTTGGGCGTGGCGCAGGCCATTTTGCACCGGCCGCGGCTTTTGATTTTGGACGAGCCCACCAACGGGCTTGATCCGCAAGGAATCCGGGAGCTCCGCGATTATTTGCGCCATCTGTGCCGGGATGAAGGGACGACCGTGTTCGTCTCCAGCCACCTGCTGTCCGAAATGGAGCTGATGTGCGACAGCGTGGCGATTATCCAGAACGGTCGGCTGATCGACGTCAGATCGCTCCGAAACGGCAGCGAAAGCAAGGCGGAAGCGGCCGAAACCGGATTTGCGGTGGATGAGCCGGAGCGCGCCCTGGCCGTCCTGGAAGGCGGCAGCCGGGAGGGGAACGTGATTACCCTGAAGCTGGGCCGGGACGAGATTCCGGAAATCAACGCCAGGCTGGTTCAGGCGGGCATCAAGGTGTACGGCATACAAACGGTGACCCGGTCGCTGGAAGATCAGTTCCTGGAAATGACGGGAGGTGATCCGATTGGGTAATTTTCTCGGCCTCGTGCGAAACGAAAACATGAAAATTTACCGGCGCGTCCGGACGTGGGTCATGCTCGGGATTTTGGCGTTTTGCAATGCGATCCTTCCGGTGCTTTTTTCCATGGTCGATTCGGGAGGGCAAACCACGTTATGGGACAGCGTCATGTTGACCGCATCGTTTACGTTTTACCTGTGCACGATTTTTTCCGTCATCGTCGCAGCCGACTCCGTGGCGGGGGAATTTTCCTGGGGCACGATCAAGCTGCTTTTGGTCCGCCCGTGGAGCCGGTCCAAAATTTTGCTTTCCAAATATATAGCGGTCATTCTGTTTAGCCTGCTGTGCACGCTGCTGCTTGCCGCGGTCGCGATGCTGGCGTCGAGCATTTTCTTTGCGGGCGGCGGGGAAAGCAGTTTGATCGGTCCGGGCGAGAGCGGTTCCGCCTTTACGTTCCGCTACCTGCTTTGCGATTACGTGAATTTGTTCATGACGGTGGCGATTGCGTTCATGCTGTCGACCGTGTTCCGTGCCGGAGGGTTGTCCATCGGTCTGGCGCTGTTCATCATGTTCGCCAAAGGGATTTTTGCGAGCTTGTTCAACCCGGACCGTTACGGCTGGGCAAAATATCTTCTGTTTTCGCACATGGATCTCTCGGGGTATCTGAAAGCCGACGAAGGACCGGGCGGAGCGACCCTTGGATTTTCCCTGGCGGTGCTGGCCGTCTATTATATCGTGTTTATGGCGGTTTCCTGGTACGTGTTCCATAAAAGGGACGTTGCCGCCTAATTCGTCAAGCCCGGCTTTAGCTGTGCGCGCATTCGCTCGCGTACCGCTAAGGCCGGGCTTTTTTGAGAAATGCCCTGGGAGGACGAATGATGGCGTGAATCGTCACGTTTTCCGGCGGCAGTGCATCGGTTTTAGCCTGCTTCCGATTCCAGCAGATGCACATCGCCTGCTCCGGCGTTTTCCTGGCGTTCATCCTGTTTGGGCTCCATTTTGCTGGAACCGTTCAGGATCCCGCCCTCGGCGATGACGAGGGACGAGGCGGCGAGCACGTTGCCGAACATCTGGCCGGTCGAGGTGATCGTCAGCCTGCCTTCCGCCTGCACGTCTCCAAACACTTTTCCCGCAATGATAACCTCCCTGGCGCTGATGTCGGACCTGGCCTCGGCATGCTCGCCGATGGTGACGCAGGCGGTGCTTTCGATGACGCCGCTGAATTTGCCTTCGATGCGCACGTTGGCCTGGCAGGCCAGGGCGCCTTCAACCTCGGTGCCTCTGCCGATCAACGAATCCGTCGGCATGGCATTTTTCTTGGACGATTTGGATCTGCTCAACATAAAACCCTCCTTAATCGAATTCAGAATTCTGCGCTCGAATGTACGGAAGCGGATTCACGGGCTTATCGTTTTTGACGACCTGAAAGTGAAGATGGGGGCCGGTGCTGCGGCCGGTGGACCCGAGAAGAGCGATTTGCTCGCCTTTATCCACCGAATCCCCTTCTTTGACCTGCAGTTTGCTG
Source organism: Paenibacillus sp. FSL M7-1455 (assembly GCF_038004655.1). Taxonomy (NCBI): domain Bacteria; kingdom Bacillati; phylum Bacillota; class Bacilli; order Caryophanales; family Paenibacillaceae; genus Paenibacillus; species Paenibacillus sp. FSL M7-1455. Next base: position 926,857 of record NZ_JBBORO010000001.1, read on the forward strand.
AGGTGCATGTACCAGGTTTGCAGCCCGTTCGGGTGTTCGATGACGATATAGCGCCCGCGGGCCCCGCTTTGATCGGCAGCGATGACCTTTCCCGCGCCCGCGGCATAAACCGGTTCGCCGTTATCTCCCGCAATGTCGATGCCGGCATGGAAGGAAGCTCTGCCCGTAAAGGGATCGGTCCGGTAACCGAAGCTGGAGGTCATCACTTTGGATTCGGTCGGCCATAAGGTCGGGCTGCCTGCGATCTGCCGCTGGGTTTCCTGGGCTTTTTGCAGCGTTTGGGGGATCTTGCTTTCCATCGTTTTTAGCAGCTCCTGCATCTCCTGAAAGTCGTCTTTCGTCTCCCGGGCCAAATCCAGCATCTCGTTTTGGTGCACGGCAACGAACTCGCCCCCGACATGCTGCGAAGCATCCCGGGACAGGGAAGACGCTTTATCCGATGAATCATCCGCGGCCATGCCGGTGCCGTGTTTTTGGATAAACTGCTGAAGCTGCCGCTCCAATTCGTCGACTTGCTGCATTCTTTGCTGCATATCCTTCGCCTGCGTCGACAGCTTGATGATTTCGTTTTGCAGTCGTTCGATGGATTGCTCGCGGCTGTTGACCGAGTTTTGCAGCTGCAGGTTTTTCGCGTTTTCGAGGGTGACCTTCTGCTCCAGTCGGGAAATGGCTTGGGAGGAATGGGCCTGCAGGGCAAGGATGAGGCCGGACAACGAGAGGACCGCGGCGGCGGGAACGGCCATCATCAAGGGTTTGGATAGACGGATCTGCTTGACCGAATGCTGGGCGTCCCTCATCACGAGAAGCGTCATGCGTCGATTGGCGGATGCACGTTTCATGGCGGCTCCTTTCCATAACTTCGTTTATACTTGTCTTATCATCTATGTATTCGAAAGAGGCGCCAAACATGTCTAAAATGTTACCTTTTTCATCCCTTGCGTCTGCCCGTCCGTCTTGAGGTAATGACTTGAATAAAGAAGGCTTGGTTTGGTCAATGATGGATAAGTAACCGATTCAAGCGGGAAGCGTTCGGGGGAAGGGGGAGTCTTTCATGGCATGGCTGCTGCTCGCACTCATCATCTTTATTTTTCAAATGGCAACGATTTTGCTGCTGGAATTCCGCAATCCTTCCAAAACGGTCGCATGGATGTTCATCCTGTTTTGCTGTCCGATGATCGGCTTCGTCGTTTACTATTTTGTCGCTCAGGACTACAAGGCCCGCAAGCAGCTCCGCACCCGGGGGACGCGTTTATTCCGGCAAGTCCGCCCGGTCATCTGGAGCAGGGCGGTTACCGTCCAAACCATCGAAGAGATGCACAATCCCGAATTCCGCCACCAGGAGCGGCTGTTTAATCTGCTGTCGCGTTTGTCGGAAAGCCCGATCACGGGCTGCAACAAAAGCCGGGTGCTGACCGACGGGGAAGAGACGTTCGGCGCGATGCTGAAGGCGATGGAGGCGGCCAAGGAGCACATCCATATCGAATTTTACATTTTCAGGCACGACGTCATCGGGACCCGTTTTCAGGAGATCATGATCCGCAAGGCGAAAGAAGGCGTCAAAGTGCGGTTCATGTGCGACGGCCTGGGAAGCTACAAGCTGAAACGGGAGTTCGTGGACAAGCTGAAGGAGGCGGGGGTGGAGTTTCATTTTTTTCTGCCGCCGCTTTTTGCCCTGATCGACCGCCGCATCAACTACCGGAATCACCGCAAAATCATCGTGGTGGACGGGGTCAAAGGGTTCGTGGGCGGCATCAACGTGGGGGACGATTATTTGGGACAATACCCGAAAATGGGCTACTGGCGGGACACGCATCTGGAGATCGAGGGGGATGCCGTCTATTTTTTGCAGAACGTGTTTTTGAACGACTGGCAGCTTGCTTCCGGCGAAAAAATCGCCGACCCCGCCTTGTTTCCCGAGCATCACTGCAAGGGAGACGAGCAGATCCAGATCGTCAGCAGCGGCCCGGACCAGGCTTGGAACGCGATACAGGAGTTTTGCTTCACGGCCATCTCCGTCGCGAAAAAAAGAATTTGGATCGCTTCGCCCTATTTCATTCCCGATCCCGGCATTTACGAAGGGCTGAAAACCGCGGCCGTCAGCGGCGTCGACGTTCGGATCATGATCCCGTGGAGGGCCGATTCCAGGCTTGTCCACCTGGCGTCCTTGTCATACGTGGAGGAGCTGATGCTGGCGGGCGTCCGCTTTTTTCAATACCAAAAGGGATTTATCCATGCCAAAGTGCTGATCGTCGACGACTTGCTGGCTTCGGTGGGCACCGCCAACATGGACATGCGCAGCTTTTTTTGCAATTTCGAGCTGACCGCCGCGCTGTTTGAGCCGTCCGCCATCGACCGGCTGACCGCTGATTTTGAGAACGATATGGGCGTATGCCGGGAGATGACGAAAAAGGAGTTTCAACGGAGGCCGTTTCTGCACAAAAAAGCGGAGATGCTTTGCCGCATGCTGTCTCCGCTGCTGTAGCGGCCCTGCCCCTCCTTAGGAGCGGGGAGCCCACAGAATAATCGATACGCCGACCAGGCAAAGCGCCGCGCCGATCCAATCGTAGAGATCCGGGACGTTTTTGTCGATCCCCCAGCCCCAGAGCAGGGCAAGGAGGATAAAAACGCCTCCGTACGCGGCATACACCCGCCCGAAAGAAGGAAAATGCTGAAGCGTGGGGATGATGCCGTACAAGACCAGCACGGCCGCGCCGGCCAGCCCGTACCACCAAGGTTTGGATTCCCGGAGCCAAAGCCACACCAGGTAGCCGCCGCCGATCTCTGCCAGCCCGGCCGCCAGAAATAAAAATATGGTTCTCATGATAGAAAAACTCCCATCAACGTTAATACTCCGCTTAAAACTATGATATAATATATAAGAAGAATATTCACAAAAAACTCGCCGGGGGAGCGTTCAGTTTTATTGATAAACACACCAAATCGATAAGAATCGGGGGGATTCGATGGCTGGAACTTCTAATACCCAAACCGCGGAACGCGCAAAAATTCCGCATGGAAAGCAGCAACCGTTAAACGCGCCGACTTCCAAGCTCAAGGTTTTGTCGCGCATCATCGTGATGCTGATCGGCGCCGGGCTGGTGGCGGTCGCGCTTGAAATCTTTCTCGTAAACAACAATATCATCGATGGCGGGATTACCGGCATCTCCATCATGTTAGCTCACCTCTTTCATTTGCCGCTTGGCATCTTTCTGACGTTACTCAATCTTCCTTTCCTGTTTCTCGGTTATAAGCAAATCGGCAAAACCTTTGCCTTCTCGACGCTGGCAGCCGTACTCGTCATGTCGGTCGGCACCGCTCTTCTCGAGCCCGTCAAACCGATTACGTTCGATCCGCTGCTTGCCGCCATCTTCGGCGGGGTGATCCTGGGAGCCGGCGTAGGCCTGGTCATCCGTGCAGGGGGATCGACGGACGGCAGCGAAATCGTGGCGATCCTCATCAACAAGAAAACGCCGTTTTCCGTCGGCGAAATCATCATGTTCATCAACGTGTTCATTCTGACGAGCGCGGGGTTCGTGTTCGGCTGGAACAACGCCATGTACTCGCTTATCGCGTATTTCATCGCCTTTAAAGTGATTGATATCACCAACGAAGGCATCGACCAATCGAAATCGGTATGGATCATCAGCGATAAATACAAAGAGATTGGCGATGCGCTGACCCAGCGTCTCGGCCGCGGCGTGACGTATCTCGAAGGAGAAGGGGCCTATTCGGGCGACAGCAAAAAGGTTATTTTCGTCGTCATCACCCGCCTCGAGGAAGCGAAGCTCAAGTCCATCGTCGGGGATTGGGACCCGGACGCGTTTCTTGCGGTTGGTAATATCCATGACGTTAAGGGCGGCAGGTTCAAGAAAAAGGATATTCATTAGCGCAACGCATAAAGCAAGCCCGGAAGGTTATCTTCCGGGCTTTGTCGCGTTCAAATGGCGGAGCACCTGCTCCACCGGCTGCGGAGGCAGGGCGGCGATCAGGTCGCCGGTTTCCTTCAGCCGCTCCTCGATGTTCAGCAGATGGAAATCAAGCGGCGACACGTTGCTGTCCACCTCTTCCCAGTAAAGCGGCGTCGATACGGTCGCGCCGGGACGGGCGCGGGGAGTATACGGGGCGGCGAGGGTTTTGCCGTGATAATGCTGCAGGTAATCGAAATAAATTTTGCCCTCGCGGTTTTTCTTCAGCCGTTCGAGCGTGAACAGGTCCGGATGTTTTTCGGTCACGAACCGGCCGACGAAATGGCCGATCACCCGGAGCTCGTCGAAGGTGATGCCCTGGTTGATCGGCACGATGATCTGGATGCCGGTGGCTCCGGAGGTTTTCGGCACCGAAGCGAGTCCCAGGGAGTGCAGCACTTTGCCGACGATGGAGGCGGCTTCCATAATGCGCGGCTCTTCCTCGCGCGACGGGTCCAGATCGATCATCCATTCGCAAGGGAGGGTGCTCCCGACATAATGAAGGGAAGGATGGAACTCCAGGGCGGCAAGGTTGCCGAGCCACAGCAGCTCGGGCAGCCCGTTCAGCACAATATAATGGATGCCGTCCTGCTCGGCCGTTTTGACGAACTCGGGCAGCGGATCGGGAGCGTTTTTCTGGTAAAAAAACTCGCCGGGCACGCCATGCGGATAACGGATCGTCGTCAGCAGGCGGTTTCGGCAATAACGGAGCAGGTAAGGGGCCAGCGCGGCCAGCTTTTGCAGATACATGGCTTTGGTGACGCCCATTTCGGGCCAGAGCGGCTTGTCCGGATTCGTGATGGGGATGTCGTGGCCTTCAATGTTGATGGTGCCTTTAATCGTTCGCGGCATCGGTGTACCTCCGTAGAAAATTTGTCGCCGGGCGTCCCTTTTGGGAGCCGCCGTTCTCTTTCGTTAGACCGGTAGAACCTGCGCCCGGAAATGGAGGTGCTTTCGGCACGAAGGGATGAATGACCGGATGATGGCCGTTTCTCATGGGTCCAGCCTGCATTCTTCAGGCAAAACGTCGACGAAAGCCTGAATGCTCGGCTGCCGGAGCGTCCCGTAGACCGTCCATTCCAAAAAATTCACTTTCACGACCCACCGGGGGCGGATCCATACCGCTCCTTTATGGCGTTCCGGCTGATTGGCAAAGGGCCTTTCCTTTTGGACCATGCCGGCGGCTTCTTCCGTAATCCTCCGCCAATCGGCGACGCCGAGCTTGCCGGTTCCCGCGTGTCCGATGTAAATCAGCCGCCCGTCCTCGTCGTACAAGCCGAGCAGCAGCGCATTGACGATGCCGTCGCGGTAGGTGACGCCTCCGACGACCGCATTCAGGTCCATGATGTTTTTCAGCTTCTGCCATCGCTTGTCTTTGCCATGGGTCGCATAGGCGCTGCTTACGTCCTTGACCACGATCCCTTCCAGCCGGTGCTGCCGCGAAATATCGTGGAGCAGGGAAAGATCGGAATAGCTTGGCACCAGCTGAACGTGGGGACCCGGAATGAGCATTTCCTGCAGCAGGGCTTGCCGCTCGCGAAGCGGCTTCGACGTCACCCATTCCCCGTTGCAGTACAGGATGTCAAACACCATGTAAACGATCGGAATTTGCCGTACCCGGGCGCGGATCTGCTGCTCTTGGCGCAGCCCGTCCCTTTTCATGACCTGATGGAACGAAGGCACGCCGCCCACCAAAGCGATAATTTCGCCATCCAAAATGACGGAGTCCGCTTTGCAGTATACGGACGTGTCCCACAGCTCGGGATATTGGGGCGTGCGCTTGTTCCCTTTGCGGTTGATCAGCTCCGTTTCCTCGCCGTCGTTGTATACGAGCATGCGCACGCCGTCCCATTTGATCTGGGCGATCCAGTTGTCCCCGGAAGGCAGAACGTCGGTCATGATCGGCTCGAACGGTTTTACCGGGGCAAATTTCATCTGATGTCCTCCGTCTTGGTCCGGTTACGATACCGTTTCATTTTTCTTTGCGGTTTTTCGCCGTTTCGGCTTCGGCCCTTCGGCTCCTGCGGCTTGCTTGTCTTCCGCGGCTGCGGTTTTGGTTTTGGCCTTGGCCGTTTTTTTCGGCTTTCCGGGGTCGGTCGGGGTGATGGCGGCCGGCTTGGCGGCTTCGATGCTTGCCTGTAGGGCGGCCATGAGATCGATGACGTTCGTTTCCTGCTTGGCCGGCGCGATTTTGATTTCTTCGCCCGTTACCTTGTGTTCGATCAGTTCGAGCAGACGCGCGCGGTAGTCGTCCGTGTATTTTTCCGGATCAAAAGGGGTCGACAGCTGGTCGATCAGCATTTGGGCCATGCCGAGCTCCTTTTCGTTGACGGCGATGTTTTCGGGCAAATTCGGCACTTGCGAGACGGGTCGGATTTCATCCGGATAAAACATCGTTTCGATCGCCAGGCAATTGTCGAGCACCCGGATGGCGGCCAAACTGCTTTTGGAACGGATGGATATTTTGGCGATGCCGATTTTTCCGCTTTGGCTCATCGCTTCCTTCAGCAGCTGGTACGCGTTGCCGCCCGCCTGGTCCGGGGCCAGGTAATACGTTTTTTGAAAATAAATCGGGTCGATTTCGGACAAATCCACAAAATCCAAAATGGCGATGCTTTTGTTCGCCTGCTCGGCGATCTGCTCCAGCTCGTCCTTTTCGAACAACACGAATTTGCCTTTTTCGTATTCGTAGCCTTTGGAGATTTCCTCCCACTGCACTTCTTTTTCGCAGACGGGGCATTTCCGGACATAGGATAGCGGGCTGCCGCATTCCTTGTGCACGTAACGCATCGAGATATCCTTGTCTTCCGTCGCCGAAAACATTTTGACGGGCACGTGAACCAGTCCGAAGCTGATGGCCCCTTTCCAAACCGTATGCATGATTTTAGCCTCTCCTTCGCTTATTGATCATCGTTTTGCAGCTTTTGCTCGTTCTTTATAGTATGGGTATGTTTCGCCGAATCTATGACATCCGGGTTGAAAGAAAGGGAGAAGTTTTGCCCCAAATGACATGGTTTTTCATGAAAAGGGCATAGTAAGGGGAGCGAGAGATCATTTTATGTTTCAGGAGGCAGCGAAAAAATGCGTGAACATCAGGATGAAGCGAAGCTGAACGCTTCCGCGGCGACCGAAAGATACGACGAAGAGTCCCGCAAGCTGGAGTCGGCCAGTTATACGCAAAGCGGCAATGACGTGGATTGGGAAAAGATGACCTCCAAAGATCCGGTCGTGACCCATGAAACCCATATGTTCGACATCGACCGCATGGTGAATGAAGGCCTCGGCGGCGGCAATATTACGGCGGATAACGGGTATATCGGCGATAGCACGACGGATGCGATGGTTCCCGAAGCGCGTTCCGACGAGGATGCGTAATTCCAAAACGATTATTAGCGAAAACATATACCGAAAGGATGATGACGATGGACGTTAAACGCGCCATGGAAATTTACACCGACAAAGAGCATACGTTCGAAGTGAAGCTGGAAGGACAACCGGTCTGGATCGAAAACGTCGATGAGCAAAACGGCATGGCGACGGTGCAGGTCGGATCCCGGCCGACCAACACGCAAACCGTGAAAGTGGAGCGTTTGCAGGAAGGCTGACGGAATGAAGCGAAAAAGCCCGAGGGACCCCGAAGCAGGGGAATCGGGCTTTTTTGTGCGTTTGGGACTGCGGCGGAAGGCTGAATCTATTGTCCGCTTTGCAGCATGGTAGATTCGCCTGTGGAAAAGAGAGAGGTTCATGCCCAAGATCGTCATTGATCCGGCAAAAGGCTTTTGATACAATCTTCCCGACAAAAGCCTTGCGCGAGAACGATGCTTCGATGGATTCCACACCTGCGAGTGAGAGGCTGCAAAAACAGTAGGATTCGGAAAGGTGCTGAAGCTGATGATGCCGGGAAATGACATGACGGAGGTTGCCGCCGGAAAAAAGGAAGCCGGAAGATGGTGCCCGGATTCGTATTTGAAGCAGCTGGCCGCGAAGGGGGCGGAGCGTGCGTTTCGCCCGGGGACCGATTGGCCAAGCTGGAGGAAGGCGTTGAAGGAGCGGGTTGCGTCCCTGTTGGGCGGGTTTCCCGAACGCGCAGCGGCGCTTGATCCGGTCGTTCTGGAACGGACGGCGTTCGGCGACCATATCCGGGAGCGGGTCGAAATCACGACTTGCGAGGGCTTGCGGATGCCGATCTACGTCCTGCTTCCCTTGGATGCGCATGCCAAGCCGCGGCCCGTCATCGTGGCTTTGCACGGCCACGGGTACGGCAGCCGGGAAATCGTCGGTTTGGAGCCGGACGGAACGGAGCGGAGCGGGGAGCCGGGGCTGCACAAGGATTTTGCGCTGGACCTTGTAAGGCGCGGATTCGTCGTGGCCGCCCCGGAGCTTCTCGGCTTCGGCGACCGCAGGCTGGCGGAGGATCTGGACGGCGATCCGAAAAAAAGCTCCTGCCACCTCCTCGCCCTTCATTTGCTGATGGCGGGCCGCACGCTGGCCGGCTATCGCGTCTATGAAACGATGCGGGCGGTCGATTACGCGCAGACCCGAACGGAGGCGGTTGCGGATCGGATCGGGTGCATGGGCATATCCGGCGGGGGACTGGTCGCCTCCTTTGCGTCGGCGCTGGACGAACGGATCGGCGCGGCGGTCGTCAGCGGTTACGCCAATACGTTCGAAGACAGCATTTTAAGCCGCAGCCACTGCATCGACAACTATGTCCCGGGGATCATGCCGGAGGCGCGGATGGCCGACGTGATCGGCCTGATTGCGCCGAGGGCCCTGTTGCTGGAAACGGGAAGCGAAGACCGGGTGTTTCCGCGGGAAGGCGCGGTGAAGGCATATGCCGCCTTGGAAGAAATTTACGAAGCTGCGGGCGCGAAGGATCGGCTGGCAGCGGATTTCTTTGACGGAGGTCATGAAATCAGCGGCCGGATGGCTTATGATTGGCTCGAGCGACAGCTTAAGGGGAGCGGGCTATAATCGGATGTGACTGCACCTTGATGCGCTCCTGCAGAGCCTCCGGATGGATATGGAATTTTTAAAGGAGATCCCGCCACAACCTGGGCGGGCACCTCCTTTTTTTTCCTATACCACCCGATCCAGCAGCGGCGTCGAAGGCAAGTCAAGCCGATACCCCTTCACAAGCGTCTCCCCGTTCCGCATGTCCGTTTCGTAAGCCCGTTCGAAGCCCAGTCGTTCGTACAGCTGGACGGCGGAAGCCATCATGTCGGAGGTGTGCAAATGCAAGGTCGAAGCGCCGAGCAACACCGCTCTGCGCGCGGCCTCCCGGATCAGGAGCGTGGCGATGCCGCGTCCGCGGTATGCGGGCGAAACGGCCAACAGCCGGATGATCGGCGCGTGGATGCCCAATTCGGGTCTGCCGTAGGCTGCCTCCGAGGATAAGAACAATTGGACGCTGCCGACGATTACGCCGTCGAGCACGGCCACGAGCCGGGCATATGGACCGTTTCCGTAGACGGAGTTGCGGATGGAATCCCGGTATTCCTCCCAGCGGGACCGGGGAAGATCGAAGGCATATTGCTGGTAAGCTTCGAGCATAACCTGCGCGATGTTCTCCTGCTCGAATTCCTCCGCGTCGCGGATGACGATTTCGGTTGCTGCAGTCATCGGATTCACTCCTTTTCTCGCTTTCTTCGAATTTGATATCCAGTATAACGTTTAAAACCAAGTAAACCTATATGGAATTATAAATATTGATTCCCTTATTAAAAAAATCAATCCTACGGTCTGAGGAGCAGGAGCCCGAACGAAAGCGGTCATTCGCGATTTGTCATGCGATGCCGGACAGCTTGAAGGGATTTTCTGCCTCTTTTGGGATTGACAATAAAATTCCAACTCCCTAAGATAAAAATAATTTATGGAAACGGCGCCGAGTTAAAACCATGTAATTTTATAAGAATAATAAGTATTTGATTTATAATCCATAGGAGGTGGATGTCTCTTGAATATCGAAAATCTCGAAGCCTTTGTGTACATCAATCACTACGGCAGCTTCAACAAGGCGGCGGATGTGCTCTTTTTGTCCCAGCCGACCGTCACCGCCCGGATCCAGTCGCTGGAGCGGGAGCTGGATTGCAAGCTTTTCGACCGCTTCGGCAAACAGATTCATCTGACGGACAAAGGCAAGCAGTTCCTTCCCTATGCCCAGCAAATTCTTCAGACGTACCAAAAAGGCAAACATCAACTCCACTCCAAACGGGTGATGCCCAATGAACTGCGGATCGGATGCACGGTCTCGGTGTCGAATTATTTGATGCCTTACCTGCTCACGCGGCTGAGCGAAAGGTTTGCGGATATCAAATTCAAAATAACGACCGCCGCGACGGATGAACTTGCCGGCAAACTGGCTTCCGGCGAGCTCGATTTGGCTTTCGTGCGCAAGCTGATGAATCCCGCCTTTCAGACCTACTCTTTTTTCGAAGATCCGATCCGTTTGTACGTTTATCAGGGCCACCCGCTGGCGATGGCCGAAAGGGCGTCGATCCGGGACATCCGGCACGAAAAGCTGATCTTCTTCGAGTGCGGCTCCCTCGATTGGATGCGAATCCACCGCGTGTTCGAGAGCCTGGAGCAGCCCCCGGGCATCGTCTATCAGGTCGACAATTCGGAGACCGCCAAAAAACTGGTGCTGCGCGGAGCCGGAATCTGCTTCCTTCCCGGATTATGCGTGCAGCAGGAAGTCAAAGCCGGGCTGCTCGTCCCCGTCGACATTACCGAAACGGCCGGAATCGCCCTGCAAACGAACCTCATCACGTTGACCGGCGAGCATACGGAAATCGCGGAAGCGCTTCTGGAATGGGGCGGGTTCCCGCCGGATTAAGGATTTGCATCCAAGAATAGAAAAACTCTATTAGACGCGTGCGGCGAATCGCGGTAAAGTTAATGTCAACCAATTCATACTAAACAGATTGGAATTTATTAAATTGGATGATAAAAGGGGATGAGATCATGCGAAAAACATGGACATGGGCCGCTTTGCTGCTGCTTGCGGGGGTGATGGCCGGATGCGGAACGGGTGCCGGCAAAACGGCGGACTCGTCGAAGGAAGGCACCGCCGCGGCATCTTCGGGAGACGTCAAAAAAATCGTGGTCGGCACCGGGACGAATTTTCCGAAGGTATGCTTTATCGACGAAAACGGCAAGCTGACCGGCTTTGACGTCGAACTGGTCCGGGAAATCGACAAGCGGCTGCCGCAATACGAATTCGAGCTGCAGACCCAGGAGTTCGCCAATCTCCTCCTCAGCCTGGAGACGAAAAAAATCGATTTTGTCGCGCACGAGATGGAAAAAAATCCGGAACGCGAACAAAAATATCTGTTCAACAAAGAGCCTTACGCCCACTGGCGGAACAAAATCATCGTGGCCAAAGACAATGATTCCATCCATTCGCTGGACGATTTGAAAGGCAAAAAGGTGCTGACCGGAGCGACAAGCGCCGCAGCGCAAATTTTGGAGAACTACAACAAGAAAAACAACAACGCGATCAACATCGTGTATCAAAGCGGGGCGGCGCAGGATTCGGTAAGCCAGATCACAGGCGGACGCGTCGAAGCCACGATCGGCGCCGATTTCTCGCTGCCGCTGATCGATCCGCAGGGCAAGCTGAAAACGACCGGCGAGGACTTGTCCGATGCGGATATCCTGTTCGTTTTCCGCAAAAACGATCCGGAGGCGCAGAAGCTGGCGGACGACATCGACGGCGCCATCAAGGAATTGAAGACGGACGGCACGCTGGGCAAACTCAGCAAGCAGTGGCTGGGCGACGACTTTACCGCCGATTCCAAGCCGTAAGCGGGGCTAAACATTGGCCGAGAGGCAGGAAGGAGGAAGCTCATGGGAGCGCCGTTTGATTACACGTATATTTTCAGCTATTTTCCAAAGCTGCTGTCGACGCTGGGCATGACGCTGCTGATCGTGGCAGGTTCGCTTCTGGTAGGGATCGTCGTCTCTTTTCTCATCGCCCTTCCCCGTCTGTATCGGATTCCGGTGTTGAACGGGCTAGCCAGGGTCTACGTCTCCTTTTTCCGCGGGACCCCGATCTTGATCCAGCTGTTCCTGTTTTATTACGGCCTTCCCGAGATCCTAAAGCTGGTTCAGATCGACATGTCCAAAGCTCCGGTGCTCGTATTCGTCATTTTGACTTACGGCCTTCATACCAGCGCATTCATGTCGGAGACGATTCGGGCTTCGGTGACGGCGGTGGACCGGGGACAGGTGGAAGCGGCGTATGCCATTGGGATGAAGGGGTATCAGGCGTTCAGCCGGATCGTGCTGCCCCAGGCGCTTGCGATTGCGGTTCCGGTGTTCTCGAACCTTGTGATCGCGCTGCTCAAGGACACGTCGCTCGCATTCACGCTGGGCGTGATGGAAATGACGGGCAAAGCAGACACGCTGGGGGCGCTGACGCAGCATTTCGTCGAAGCCTACATCTCGCTATCGCTGATTTATCTGGCCGTCAGCCTGACGCTGGAGAAGCTGCTGCGGATCGCGGAGCGCCGTTTGCTGCGGCATGAGCTGCCCGATCCTGCGGGGCAAAGACGGTTCCGGCTGCAAAGAAAACGCGGTTACCGGCGGCTGATCGCGGGCATCGGTTCAGGCAAAGGAGGAGCGGAAGCATGAAAATCGATCCTTCTTTTATCTGGACTGCTTTTACCCAGCTGCTGCCGTCGATTCCCACGACGCTGGCGATTACGGCCGTATCCGTTTCGTGCGGGTTTATCATCGGCCTGATCGCAGCGCTGCTTCGGATCTACAAAGTCCCCGTCCTGGGGCAGATCGCATCCGGTTACGTGACCTTTATCCGCGGCACCCCGATGCTTACGCATTTGCTGCTCATTTATTTCGGGCTGCCGATGCTGCTTGGCGCCGTGTCCGCCCAGTTCGGATGGAAGTTCCAACCGTCCTCGATCCCGATGATCGGTTTTGCTTTCATCTCCTTTTCCATAACGGCGGGGGCGTATATGTCGGAAGTGATCCGAGCGGGGCTGCTCGCGGTGAACCGGGGCCAGCTGGAAGCGGCCTATTCGATCGGGATGACGACGCCGCAGGCGCTGCGGCGGATCGTTTTCCCGCAGGCATTGGGCGCAAGCCTGCCGAACCTGTCCAATTCCGTCATCGGCATGCTGCACGGCTCCACGCTTGCTTTTGCCGTATCCGTGGTGGAAATCAACGCGAAGGCGCAGATCGTGGCGTCGACCAACTGGAAGTTTTTCGAAGCCTATTTGGCCGCGGCCGTCATTTTTTGGGGGCTGACGCTCTTGATCGAACGGCTGACCGCGGTCATCGAGAAACGAATCAATATGTACAATCGGGGGGGAGTGGCATGATCAAGCTGACCCGTATCACCAAGTCCTTCGGGCGCCAGCAAGTCTTGAAGGGCATCGACCTGACCGTGCAAAAAGGCGAGGTGGTCGTGATTCTGGGCCCCAGCGGTTCGGGGAAAACGACGCTCCTGCGCTGCGTGAACATGCTGGAAAAGCCGAACGACGGCGTGATCACGGTCGGGGATTACACCTTGGACTGCAAGCGTGCAGGCAAAAAGGACGTCTACCGGCTCCGCCAAAAATCGGCGATGGTGTTTCAGCAATACAATCTGTTCAAACATAAAACGGCGCTTGAAAACGTGATGGAAGGCCTTGTCGTCGTGAAAAAGCTGCCGAAAGAAGAAGCGAAAGCCCGCAGCATCGCGGTGCTGGAAAAGGTAGGGCTTGGCGGCAAGCTGGATGCTTACCCGAGCCAGCTTTCCGGCGGACAGCAGCAGCGGGTCGGGATTGCCCGGGCGCTGGCGCTCGAACCCGAAGTCATCCTGTTCGACGAACCGACGTCGGCGCTGGATCCGGAGCTGGTCGGCGAGGTGCTGGCCGTCATCCGGAAAATCGCGAAGGAAGGCATCACGATGATCGTCGTCACGCACGAGATGGGGTTTGCCCGGGACGTGGCGAATCACGTGGTGTTTATGGACGGGGGCGTCATCGTCGAGGAAGGCAAGCCGTCGGAGATTTTCAACCATCCCCGCGAGGAGCGGACGAAGCAATTTCTGCAGCGGATCACGCCGGAACTTAACTATAGCATTTAGGAGGACAAAACTATGGCGATTACGATAAGCGTTCTCGATCAAAGCCCGATTTACCCGGGGGAAACGGGAGCCGAAGCCCTGGCGCGCACGGTGCTGCTGGCGCAGGAATCGGAGCGGCTTGGATTCCGTCGTTTCTGGGTGTCGGAGCACCATGATTCCGAGCAGCTGGCAGGCTCCTCCCCGGAGGTGCTGATCTCCTATCTGCTGGCCAAGACGAATCGCATCCGCATCGGCTCGGGCGGCGTCATGCTGCAGCATTACAGCCCGTACAAGGTGGCCGAAAACTTCAACGTGCTCGCCTCCCTGGCGCCGGGGCGCGTCGATCTTGGCATCGGTCGCGCGCCGGGCGGCTTGCCCCGCAGCACGCAGGCGCTGCAGCGCGGAAATGCCGATGCCGCCTCCTTGACGGACAAAATCGCCGAATTGGACGGCTATGTGCATAACCGCCTGGCCCCGGATCATCCTTTGGCCGGGCTGAAAGCCGTCCCGCTGGCGGAGCGGCCCGCTGAAATTTATGTGCTGGGCGCCAGCGTCGGCAGCGCGGAAATCGCGGCCGGCCTTGGACTGCCGTATGTGTTCTCCTTGTTTATCAACGGGGATGAAAACGTGGCGTTCGAAGCGATCCGGAAATACCGGGAGGGCTTTAACGCTGAACGCGGAACCCGGCCGCAGGCGATTATAGCGCTTGCCGTGGTCGTAGCCGATACGGAGGAGGAAGCGGAGAGCCTGGTCGCCTCCCAGAAGCTGGTGAAGATCCATCTGTCCAGCGGCAAAACGCTGACGCTCGGCACCCGCGAGCAAGCGGAGGAATTCGGCCGGCAGGCCGGCGAGCCGTATACGATCGAGGAGCAGGAGCCGTTGATCACCAAAGGGACGAAGGCCTCCGTAAGAGCGAAGCTAGAGGCGCTGCAGCGGTCGTTCGGCGTGGATGAAATCATCGTGACAAGCAACATCGCTCCGTTCGAGAAACGTCTCCGTTCCTTCGAACTGCTGGCCGAGGCCTTGAACGGGGCGGTTGCGGAGGTATAAAAATTCGGGTCGGGCATGGCCTGCATTTGGCGATGGCTGCCGGCCTTCATTTTACAGGAGGTGGAAATGATGACGGGACATCAACTGGAGCCGGTGGCCGAAACCGGTTATGACAAATTCATAAACATACGCCGGCGTTTGCACCAATATCCGGAGCTGTCGAACGAGGAGTTCGAAACGACGAAGTCGATCCGGGCATGGCTTGAGGAAGCGGAGATCCGCATCCTGGATTACCCCTTGGCGACAGGCGTCGTAGCCGAAGTCGGTGGCCGGAAGCCCGGACCCGTGATCGCGCTGCGCGCGGACATCGACGCGCTGCCGGTCCAGGAGGAGACGGGGCTGCCTTTTGCCTCCAAAATCCCCGGGAAAATGCATGCCTGCGGGCATGATTTCCATACCGCCGCGTTGATCGGAACGGCGTATGCCCTGAAAGAAAAGGAAAACGAGCTGGAGGGAACGGTCAGGCTCATTTTTCAGCCGGCCGAGGAAAAAGCCAAGGGAGCCAAGCAGGTGATCGACGCCGGGGCGCTCGAAGGGGTGCAGGCCATCTTCGGCATGCACAACAAGCCGGATTTGCCGGTCGGAACCGTCGGCATCAAAGGCGGGCCGCTCATGGCCGCCGCGGACGGCTTTGCCGTCGAAATCGAAGGGAAGGGCTCGCACGCGGCCGTTCCGGAGGCCGGGCTCGATCCGATCGTCACGGCCGCCCATGTCATTACGGCGCTGCAGTCCGTCGTCAGCCGGAACGTGAGCGCCCTGCAGAGCGCGGTGATCAGCGTGACCCAGCTCCATAGCGGAGCGTCCTGGAACGTGATCCCGGACCGGGCGGTGCTGGAAGGAACGATCCGGACGTTCGACGAGACGGTACGCGAACGGGTGCTGGAGCGCTTCAGCCAGGTGGTCGAAGGCGTGACGGCCGCTCTCGGCGCCAGCGCCGGCGTGCGCTGGATCGAGGGGCCGCCGCCGGTGAACAACGACGAGGCGCTGGCGGAACTCGGCCGGGAGGCGGCGGCCGCCGCCGGGCTTCGCGCCGTGGTCCCCGCGCCGTCGCCGGCAGGCGAAGATTTTGCCGTCTATCAGCGGAAGGTTCCGGGATTGTTCGTGTTCATGGGGACGGCGGGTACGCAGGAGTGGCATCATCCGGCGTTTACGCTCGACGAAGCGGCGCTTCCGGTCAGCATCCGTTTTTTTGCCGAATTGGCCGAACGCGCATTGGCGCAGCTCCGAGCCGCCGGAGGTGAGCGGAGATAACCATGATCCAAAGCTATGACGTCATCATCGTCGGAGCGGGCTCCATGGGCATGAGCGCCGGTTATCATCTGGCCAGGCGGGGCGTGCGGACGCTGCTGATCGATGCCTTCGACCCGCCGCACCGGGAAGGGAGCCATCATGGGGAACCCCGGTTGATCCGCCATGCTTACGGAGGCCACCCCGTTTACACGGAACTGGCCGTTCATGCCCACCGGCTGTGGAACGAGCTTGAGGATCAGGCGGAAACCCAGCTTCTGGTGCAGTCCGGCGTCCTCAATATGGCGGACCCGAAGCTTCATAATTTTCATGGCCGCCTGGCGGAAGCCGCGAAACACGACGTTACCGCCGTCAAGCTGAATGCGGACGAAGTTCGCAGGCGCTGGCCGGGTTTGGCGATTCCGGATCATTTCGAAGCGATGTTTGAGCCGGCGGCCGGGTACCTCCGCAGCGAAGCATGCGTCGACGCCTACAAAAGGTTGGCGTTGGCCTACGGAGCCGAGCTGCTGACGCATTCGGCCGTTACCGGCATTACGGCCCGGAGAGGCAGCGTCGTGGTCCATACCCGAAACGGCAAATTTCACGGAGCCGCGGCGATTTTGACCGCAGGGGCATGGTTCGGAACGCTGGCACCGTTCGTTTCCATCCCGGTGAGGGCGGTCCGCAAGACGGTCGGCTGGTTCGAAACCGCAGGTCCGGATTACAAGGTTGGGAGATTTCCGGGATTTACGCTGCATACGGAGGAAGGCGGGTTTTACGGCTTTCCGGATATCGGCGGGGCCGGGCTGAAAATCGGGCGGCATGACGCTGGAAGGGAGTGGAAGCCGGGTGAACCCTTCTTGCCCTTCGGAAGTTTTCCGGAAGACGAAGTGGATTTGCGCGCCGCCCTCGGGACATATATGCCCGGCGCGTCCGGGCGCCTGATCCAAGGCGCCGCATGCAAATACGAGCTTTCGCCGGACGAAGGGTTCATCATCGACAGGCACCCTCATTACCCGCATATTGTCGTCGCCGGGGGATTTTCCGGGCACGGCTTCAAATTTTCGAGCGTCGTCGGCGAACTTTGTTCGAAGCTCGTCATGGACGAGGAACCGCCGTATGATCTGGGCCCGTTTGCGCTTTCGCGTTTTTCGGGGCAGGCAGCGCCTGCGCCAAGCTTTGCACAAGGAGGAGAATGAAACATGAGCGAAGTGGATTTCGATGCTTTTTTGGACACCCATGGGCAGCTGGCCGAAGCGGTGGCCGGACTGAACGAGGAGCAGGCGAAATGGAAGCCCGCGCCGCAAATCTGGAGCGTGCAGGAGGTGGCTTCGCATCTCGTCGATCACAGCTTCGTGATTTCGTTCCGAATCCGGGACATTTTGGCGGGGACGGCGGCAAGGCTGCCGGCGTTCGATCAGGATGCCTGGGTGAGCGGCCAACATTCGAACGAAGGGCGGCTGTCCGACATTTTGGATGCCTTTCACGCGATTTTGGAGTACAACGCTTTGCTGATCGGACGGTTGAGTGAAGAAGAGCTGGAAAAGACCGGGGTCAACTTTAAAGGGGAGAGCGTCAGCATCAAGGCGATCATTCGCGGCTTCGTCCGTCATGTTCAAGGCCATCTCGGCCAGATCGAGCGGATTCGGCAGGCCGCTGCCCTTGCATTGGAAAAGGCATAAGGAAGGGCTTTGGTTGGAGGACCCGTTTCAGGGGATTTTCAAAAGGGAGGAATAATCATGGCAAAGCAAAAACAGTTGAAGCTGGGAGCTCTCCTGCACGGCGTCGGCGGAGGAACTTCGCTTTGGAGGCATCCGGACGTCGACCCGGCCGCAAGCGTCAATTTCGAACTGTACAAAAGCTGGGTCCGCAAGGCGGAAGAGGGCAAGCTGGACCTGATTTTTATCGCGGACGGCTTATACATTACCGAAAAATCGATTCCGCACTTCCTGAACCGCTTCGAGCCGATCACCCTCCTGAGCGCGCTTGCGGCCGTCAGCACGAACATCGGGCTTGTCGGCACCTTGTCCACTTCGTACAGCGAACCGTTTACGGTGGCCCGCCAGTTCGGTTCCCTCGACGTCATCAGCGGCGGGCGCGCCGGCTGGAACGTGGTCACCTCTCCGCTGGAAGGGTCTGCCCTCAATTACGGTAAAAAAGAACATCCGGATCACGACAAGCGTTACCGGATCGCCACGGAATTTCTCGAAGTGACGCGCGGCCTGTGGGATTCGTGGGAAGACGACGCGTTCGTTCGGAACAAGGAGACGGGCGTATTTTTCGACCGGGACAAAATGCATGAGCTGAACCATCAAGGGGAGTTTTTCTCCGTCAAAGGGCCTCTGAATATCGCCCGTTCCAAGCAGGGGGGGCCGGTCATCTTCCAAGCCGGTGCATCGGAGGTCGGCAAAAACTATGCCGCGAAGGAAGCGGACGCGATATTTGCGGGAGCCGAAAATTTGGAGGAGGCGCTGCGGTTTGCGCAGGACGTCAAAGCCCGCGCCGCGGCTTTCGGCCGGAACCCGGACGACGTGCTGATTTTTCCCGGCATCGGCCCGATCATCGGCCGCACGGAGGAGGAGGCGGAGCGCAAATATCAGGAGGTGGCGAGCCTCGTGACGATCGAAAATGCGCTCGACTATTTGGGGCGGTTTTTCGAGCATCATGACTTTTCGCAATATCCGCTGGATGAGCCGTTTCCGGAGCTTGGGGATCTCGGCAAAAACAGCTTTCAGAGCAGCACGGACAAAATCAAACGGAACGCCAAGGAAAAAGGGCTTACGCTCCGGCAGGTGGCGCTCCAATCCGCAACGCCGCGCGGAAACTTCATCGGAACCGCGGAGCAGGTGGCCGATCGGATTCAGGAATGGTTCGAGGCCGGAGCAGCGGACGGATTCATGATCACGGCCGCCGTGCCGCGCGGGCTGGAGGATTTCGTGGATCAGGTGGTGCCGATCCTGCGGGAACGCGGATTGTTCAGAACGGAATACGAAAGCGACACGCTTAGGGGAAATCTCGGGCTTGCGGTGCCGGAGAACCGGTATACGAAAGCCAGGGCGGAAGCCGTCCGTTCCTGAACCGCGGCAACCCTATCAAGCGAAGAGTGACGGACGCAATAGTTCAACCTAAGGAGGATGAAGATGACTAAAATCGCTGTGATTGCAGGCAGTCCATCAAACGGATCCCGGTTATTCGGTTTGATCCAACATGCTACGGACCGGTTGGCCCGGGTGGGGTATGACGTCGATTTGATCTCCGCCGCGGACCTTCCGGCCGAAGAGCTGCTAAGGGCAAATTTCAACAGTCCCGCCATTCAAGAGGCGCTTTCCTCCGTCGACGAGGCAGACGCCGTGATCATTGCCAGCCCGGTGTTTAAAGCTTCCTATTCGGGGGCGCTGAAGACCGTTTTGGACCTTGTGCCGCAAAAGGGCTTCCAGGGCAAAATCGTACTGCCGCTATTTATCGGCGGGACGATCGCGCATCTGCTGGCCGTCGATTATGCGCTGAAGCCGGTCGTGGCCGCGCTAGGTGGCACGAATATCCTGGGCGGCGTATTCGCCGTCGACGGGTGGGTCAGCCGCACCGAACACGGGGGATACGAGCTGACCGAACAGCTGCGGGAACGGTTGGATGCGGCCATCGGCGACCTGATCGACGAGCTTGGGCATTATGCCTCTGCTCCGAATCGGACCGAGCAGGGGCAGGCGGTATGACGGCGCCGGGTTTTTACGCCGTTTGGGGATGCAGCCAGAAGTGGTCCGGCCTTAAGGGGGCAGGGATCTCATGAAGGTCGCATTATTCAGCTTGATGATGAACATCCCCAATGCCGTTACCGGCGAAACCTGGACGGCGCAGCAAAAGTTCCGGAACGTCATTCGCCAGGCCGTCCTCGCGGAAAAGCTCGGATTTGACGCTTACGGCGTCGGCGAGCGGCACGGCGCGCCGTTCCTATCCTCATCCCCCCCTGTCGTTCTGACCGCCATTGCGGCCCAAACGGCCCGCATCCGCCTGCTGACTACGGTGACGGTGCTGAGCGTGCTGGATCCGGTCCGGGTCGCCGAGGATTATGCGACGCTGGACCATCTGTCCGGAGGCCGGCTGGAGATGATTATCGGAAAGGGCAACGACCCGCGGCATTATCCGCTTTTCGGCATTACGGAAGAGGAGCAGTGGGAATCGATGGCGGAGCGTTACCGGCTGCTGAAACGATTATGGTCGGAGGAAAACGTATCGTGGGAAGGCAAATACCGCCCGCCTTTGGAGCAGGTGACGACATACCCCAGGCCTTATCAGAAGGCGATACCGGTATGGCACGGCAGCGCGTCCAGCACGCTTTCGACGGAGCTGGCGGCACAGTTCGGGGAACCGATTTTCTCCTCGAATTCGTTCCATCCGCAAGCCAAATACAAAGCGCTGATCGACCATTACCGCGAGCGGCTTGCCCATTACGGGCATGATCCGGCGCGCGCCGTCGTCGGTGCCGGATCGGGCAGCCTGTATCTCGCAGCGACGACGGAGGAGGCGATCCGCCGTTATCGGCCGTACTACAATGCATTCAGCGCGACCGAATCCTCGAAGCATAACCAATCGCCTTTCGTCAGCCTGGAGGACATGATCGATAACGGACCGGCTTTGATCGGCAGCCCGGAGCGGGTCATCGAGAAGGTGTTGAATTACCACGAAGCGTTTGGTCATCAGGTGCTGAGCATCAGCGTCGACGGACTGGCCGAATCGGAGCAGGAGGAGCAGCTGCAGCGTTTTGCCGAAGACGTGCTGCCCGTGCTCAAGCGGGAAATTCCAAGCGTGGTGTGGGAGCGCGGTCCGGTTTTGGCGGAAGAAGGGAAGGCGGTCGTTTCATAATCGGATGCAATCAAAGGCCCGCGGCGATTCGCGGGTCTTTTTAGGTATTTTTTATGATATTCAAGGGGATGCCCGGTTTGTTTTTTTTGCGATGAAATCCCCCTGAAATGCGAGGGACAAATCGGTTACACTATTCGTATAGCGGATAAGCGAGGGAGGAGTGAACATGAACGAGGAAGAAGCCAAGTTAAAAACGACATTGCTGCATTTGCGGGCTGGGCGGAAAGGAAGCGGGGATGATCTGCACCCGGAGCAGCTGCTTCCGGACATGTTAAAGCATATCGGCAGCACCGATCCAGAACTTAGGGACGATTTGATCTACAGTACGATTTGCCGCTGGACGAAGCAGCGGAACATTTCGCCTGCAGCTATGCGCAGGCTTTTGGTTTCCGCAATGGATAAGGATCATCTTTTTTTCAGGATCGGGGAAAAGGGGACGGATTCGGTATTTACCCGGTCTTTTTCGGCGCTTATTCTCCCCGTAGCGGTGTATATGCATAAACAGACCCCTTTTTTGCAGAAAGATGAATTGCAAGCCATGAATACAAAGCTCATTCAGTACCTGGATTTGGAGGCGGATTTGAGAGGTTACGTGGAGGGGAGAGGCTGGGCTCATGCGGCGGCGCATGCCGCGGACGGCTTCGAATCGCTTGCGGGATTGGAGCCGATGACGGGCTCGGATTTGCTGAGGATGCTGGAAGCGATCCGAAATAAGGTTTGCATCGGCAGCTACCTGTACATGAACGATGAAGACGAGCGCTTTGCCAACGCGGCAACGGTCATATTGATGCGCAACGCCGTGGCGGACGATGATATTGCTGACTGGATAAGCAAGATTGCCCGTGCCCCTTTGGCCGGCAGCATGACGGAGAACGAGACCTTGCGGGCCAACACGAAGCATTTTTTGCGCAGCTTGTATTTCAAAATGCTGAAAGAACCAGCAGTTGCTTAAGTATACGTCTTTTCTATTGGAGCAATTGGCTGGGTAGCTGAAATCAAGATACGGAAAATCAAGCGAAGGGAGGAACGAACATGACCAAGATCGAGTTATCGCCGGAGCAACGCGAAGGACTGCTCAAAACATTAAAAGCCCGTTTCGAAAAAAACATGAGCCGCCATACGGGTCTTGAATGGGCAGACGTACAAGCAAAACTCGAAGCAAATCCGGAAAAACTGTGGCCGCTCCATGAAATGGAAGCAACCGGCGGAGAGCCGGATGTTGTGGGTTATGACAGCAAGACGGGCGAATACATTTTTTACGATTGTTCGACCGAAAGCCCGAAAGGCAGGAGAAGCGTTTGTTACGACCGGGAAGCGCTGGAGTCCAGGAAAGAACATAAACCGAAAAACAGTGCTGTCGACATGGCCGCTGCCATGGGCATTGAGCTGTTAACGGAAGAGCAATACCGGGAACTGCAGCAGCTGGGCGATTTCGATATGAAGACGTCGAGCTGGGTGCTAACCCCCGAAAGGATTAGAAAACTCGGCGGGGCCCTCTTTTGCGACCGTCGCTACGACACGGTCTTCGTGTACCACAACGGGGCAGAATCCTACTATGCCGCAAGAGGGTTCCGCGGCTCGCTAAGGGTCTGAATGTTGGCGGCGGGTCGGCGCGCCGTCCGCAGGTCAACCGATACCATCAATGGAAAAGGGAATGTGCTGGAGAAGGTCTTTTGGGGACGTTCTCTTTTTGTTTGGCCTGACCAGAAATAAGCTCCAGTTGCGGAGTTGGATGCTTAAGAGAGTCTGATCGAGCGTTTGCGATGCAAAAAGCGTTTGGGGAACGCCGGAGCGGCCGCAATTTTAATGAAGAAAAAAACCGCTCGGCTCCATGAAGCTCCTCTCGCCTGACGGCAGTACAGCGCGCATCATGGAACCTTCGCATTTGGAACCGGCGCCTTGACACGATGGCTTCGGAGCCGCCGGATGATTTCACGACGCGGGGAGCCCGCCTAGAAACCGGAGAAGAATCGCGGACAGCTCGTCGGGATGGCTCAGCATGGGCAAATGCCCCGAGTTTATAGCCGCAGTCATGCAGCCTTCAAGGTTCTGGATCATCCGTTCCTGCAGCTTCGCCGGGAGTTCCCGATCCTGCTCAAGTCTAACGTATAGCGAGGGAATTCCGGCAGGCCAATGAGCATTTATTTTATCGGTATAGATGCGAAGGGGCTCAGGCGTGAAATGCTTTGCGATCTCCCCAGCCTGTTCCGGCGACAGGCCGCTGCACAGGCTTTTGCGAATCGCCTGCTCCGGCGGCCTCGTTCCGAACGTGCGCATTAACGCCGCCATGAGGATGCGTTGGGCCGGCGGGAATACGGAAAGAAAGGAACCGCCGTCCGCAGGGATGACCGCACCAACCGCCGCCAAACCGGCCACCTGGTCCAGGCGGTCCGCGGCAATCCGCAATGCGGGAACGCCGCCGAGCGAATGCGCGACGAGGATAAAGCGCTCCACGCCCCAGCGATCGATCTGGTTGTTGATGTCCGCGATGTACTCATGAAGCGACATCTTTTGCCTAATGGCATCTTCGGCTTGGCGAAAAGGAAAATCGATCGACAAACAGGGAACCGGAAGCCGATGCATAACCTGTTTCCAAATACCGCCGTTTAATCCGGCGCCGTGAATGAATACATATCCGGTTTGGGAGCCGGAATGATCGAATTTTTTCATAAAAAGTCCTCCTAAGCATGTTGGGTTTGGTGATGGGTCAATCCTTTGTTAACATCATACGACCGCTTCCCTGACAAAACCGGTCAGTGAAGTTCGGCCGTGCCGAAAATCGGGAAGATGGTCCCGTCCGTCCTTGCGGCAGCGAATACAGACCGATATAATTAAGGACAAGTTCATGCAAGGAATTGAAACCGAAGGTGGGTCAAGGTATTGGAACAGATTCAAAACGGGGAACCGTTTGTGTATACCTCTCTTCGTCCGCAGGATACCGAAGCGCTGGCGGCATGGCTGGCAAAAGCGGCGGTTCCCGGGACGGTCATCGGATTGGACGGAGATTTGGGAGCGGGCAAAACCGCTTTTTCGCAATTTTTCGCCAAACATTTGGGCGTCAAGGGCGTCGTCAACAGCCCGACCTTTACGATCATTAAAGAATATGAGGGGCGCCTGCCTTTCTACCATATGGATGTGTACCGGGTGTCTTTGGAGGAAGCGGAGGACCTGGGGCTTGACGAATATTTTTACGGCAGCGGGGTCAGCCTCGTCGAATGGTCGCAAATCGTCCGGGAGCTGCTGCCGGAGCAGCATCTGCATTTGTATATCGAGACGGTCGGCGAGACGGAGCGGAAAATTACGTTGCAGGGCTTTGGGCAGCCATATGAGGAATGGTGCGGAAGCCTGAAACAGAATGGAGTCTTTCAGGAATGAATCAACCACAAACACAGCCGCTGAAGCGGTTTTTGGCGTTGGATACGTCGACCGCTTGCCTTGCGCTTGCGGTGATGGAAAACGATAAGGTGCTTTATACGATCAAGGCTGCGGGAGAACGCAACCATTCGGTGCATTTGCTGCCGCTCGTTCAAAAAGGTCTGAGCGAAGCCGGAGTGGACGCATCCGCTTTGAACGGGATTGCGGTAGGGATCGGGCCGGGTTCGTATACCGGGACGCGGATTGCGGTAACGGCCGCCAAGACGTTGGCGTGGGCGTGGAACATTCCCGTCGCGGGCATTTCCAGCCTGCACGCCCTGGCATGGAGCGGCCTTTTGACGGCGGCTGCAGCAAGCACGGGCATAAACTGGGTGATCCCGATGATGGATGCCCGTCGCGGTCAGGCGTACACGGCATTGTTTCGGGCCAGAGGCACAGAGAAGCCGGCGCGCCTGCAAGAAGACGCCATTCGTCTGATGGAAAGCTGGGTCGGCGAAATCGGGCGGATCTGGAAAGAAACGCCGGCGGAGGAACAACCGGATGGCGTCTGGTTCGTCGGGGATGCGGGAAAACACGAACCCGCCATCGAACGTCTGCGCGCCCTGCTGGGAGACCGTCTTCATACCGCCGCTTGCGATATGGAGGGGGAACCGGTGGGCCGTTTGGGGTCTGACCGGCTGATGCAGGGAATCACCGACGACGTGCACGCGCTCGTGCCGAATTATACGCAGCTGGCGGAAGCTGAAAAGCTCCTGCGGAAGCCGTGAAGGGAGTTCGATAGTCATGGAGCAGGAGATGTATCCGAATCACGAAGGACTGTCCTTCCGCCAGATGGCGGTGGACGATATCCCGGATGTCATGGTGATCGAACATGAATCGTTTACGCTCCCCTGGACGGAGGAAGCATTCCGAAACGAGCTGACCCAGAACCATTTTGCGCGATACATGATCATGCAATATTTGGGACAGCCCGTAGGGTATGCCGGCATGTGGACCGTGATCGACGAAGCGCATGTGACCAACATCGCCGTTCTGCGGGCGTACCGCGGGCGGAAATGGGGGGAGCGCCTTTTGCGCGAACTGATGAAAACCGCCTCAGATCTGGGCATGCAGCGGATGACGCTTGAAGTCAGAGTGTCGAATGAAGTTGCGCAGAATTTATATCGTAAGCTGGGATTTAAGCCTGCAGGTCTCCGCAAAGGTTATTATATGGACAACCAGGAGGATGCCTTGATCATGTGGGCGGATCTGCCTGAGCGCGGCAGCGCGCAGGGAAGTAGGGAAGGAAGCGAAACGTACTGATGAGTGAAATTCATAACGAGTTGGAATCCTGCTATATATTGGCGGTCGAAACCAGCTGCGACGAGACTTCGGTGGCCGTCGTCAAGGACGGCAAAGAGGTTCTCAGCAACTTGATCGCCAGCCAGGTCGAAACCCATAAAGCCTTCGGCGGCGTCGTACCCGAGGTTGCCTCGCGCAAGCATGTCGAAAATGTTACGCTGATGCTGGAAGAAGCGGTGCGCAAAGCCGGCATCGGCCTAAACGATCTGTCGGCAATCGCCGTGACGCAAGGTCCGGGGCTGGTCGGCGCCCTGCTGGTCGGCGTCGTCGCGGCCACGAGCCTGTCGCTGGCGCTGAACAAGCCGCTGATCGGCACCCATCATATCGCCGGGCATATTTATGCCAACCGCCTTGTGGCGAATTTGGAATATCCGTGCATGGCATTGGTCGTTTCCGGCGGGCACACGGAGCTTGTCTACATGAAGTCCGAAGGAAACTTCGAGGTGATCGGGCGGACCCGGGACGATGCCGTCGGCGAGGCGTATGACAAAGTCGCGCGGGCGATCGGCTTTCCGTACCCCGGCGGGCCTCACGTGGACCGTCTCGCCCTGGAGGCGGAGGAGGCGGTGGATTTGCCGCGGGTATGGCTGGAGCCGGATTCCTACGATTTCAGCTTCAGCGGCTTGAAATCCGCGGTGCTGAACGTCGTCAACCAGCGCAAAATGCGCGGGGAGCCTATTCTGGAAAGCGTCATAGCGCGCGGTTTCCAGGAATCGGTCGTCGAGGTGCTGGTCACGAAGGCCATCCGGGCGGTCAGGGCCTATGAGGCCAAACAGCTGCTGCTCTGCGGCGGCGTCGCCGCAAACCGCGGGCTGCGCCAAGAACTGGAGCGGCAGTGCCGCGAGGAAGGCATCGAGCTCATCATTCCGCCGTTCGAATATTGTACCGACAACGCGGCCATGATCGGCGCTGCAGCCTATTTGAAGTGGAAAAAGGGGCAATTCGCCGGTTTGGACCTGAAGGCGATGCCGCAATTTTCGCTTGAAGCATGGTCGGTTCAGGAGTCCTAATCGAGCTTGTCCGCAAACCTGGCTGCCTGCAGTAGCGAGGTACAGTCTGCAGGCAGATGAAAATCGGCAAGAAGCACCGATATAGCACAGAAGCTCATGCCCGTACTTGGCAACAAGTACGGGCTTTTTTGCAGCATTCGACAAAGTTTTTGTCAAGTTGTGGACAAGATTATCCACATATTCGAGTAAATTTGTGTACAAACCCGCTATGGATGCGAAAACCATTGATTTCAAAGGGTTTTGAAAACGTGGATATGATTTTCATTTGGGACCCTTAAAAACTGTGGATAATGTGGATAGTTTAGTGGATAATAGTGGATATTCATTAAAAAGATGAATTTAATCCATAAAAAACGGCCCTGAGGGCCATTTTTTCAACCAGGTTATGCACCGTTTATGTGGATAATCCTGTGAATAATTGAATTGAACCGAAATTTAAAAAGTTTTGTGAATTTGACAAATTAAATTTTGTTGATCTCAAAGACCTAATCAAAAAGTCCTGGCCGCATTAGTCGGCGGCAAGCAGCTCCCATTCGGCAAAAGCTTCATCAAGCTCTTTTTTCTTGGCTTCCTGTTCCTGCTGATGTTTTTGCAGCGCGATATAATCCTGATACACCTCGGGTTTCGTCATCTCGGCCTCCAGCACGGAAATTTCCGCTTCCAGCTGCTGGATCCGCTCCTCGAGCGCCGCGATTTTTCGCTGGCGGCTGCGTTCTTCCCGTTTGGCCTGCTTGTCGGCCTCAAAGGTGTTGGTGCCCGGTTTGCCTTCGGATTCCGCAGCATTCTCCTGTTTTTGCGCCCGGTTTCCGGCAGCTTCAAGCGCCTCCTGGGACAATTCCTCAAGTTCCTGCTTTTTGGCGGTATAATCGTCATAATTCCCCAGGAAATGCTCCACCCCTTGCGGATGAAGCTCGATAATCCGTTCGGCCATTTTGTTCAGGAAGTAACGGTCATGCGAAATGAACAGCAGCGTGCCCTCGTAGTCCATCAAAGCCGATTCGAGCACCTCTTTGCTGAACAAATCGAGATGGTTGGTCGGTTCGTCGAGGATGAGCATGTTGGCTTCGAGCAGCATCAGCTTGGCCAGCGCAACCCGCGCCTTTTCGCCGCCGCTGAGCGCCGCGATTTTTTTCAGGACATCCTCGCCGCTGAACAGGAAGTTGCCGAGCACGGTCCGGATGCGGGCCTCCTCCATATGAGGGTAATGGCTCCACAGTTCTTCGAGCACCGTATTGGAGGGATTCAGGTTCGTTTGCTCCTGATCGTAATAACCGATCTTTACTTTTGTACCCCATTGAATCGTGCCTGACGCAGGGCGTTCGCTTCCGGTCAGGCATTTGAGCAGCGTGGACTTGCCGATGCCGTTCGGGCCGATCAAAGCGACGGTTTCCCCGCGATGCAGATCGAACGAGACGTTTTGGAAAAGATGATGGGGCGGCGCAAAGGAAACGGCAAGGTTTTTGACCTGCAGCACGTCCTTGCCCGACATGTATTCGACTTCGAACGAAAAGCTGGCCTTTTTCAAGTCGCCGAGCGGCTTGTCCATTCGCTCCATCTTTTCGAGCGCCTTGCGCCGGCTTTGCGCCCGTTTGGTGGTCGAAGCCCGCACGATGTTTTTCTGGATGAACTCCTCCATGCGCGCGATTTCGTCCTGCTGCTTTTCGTATTGCTTCATGGCCGACTCGTATTCCGCCGCCTTCAAATCGATGTAACGGCTGTAATTACCGGTATAGCGCTTCGATTGGTGCCGTTCGATTTCAACGATGGACGTCACGAGCCGGTCGAGGAAATAACGGTCGTGGGAAACGACGAGCAGCGCGCCCGAATAGGAACGCAAATAATCTTCGAGCCACGTCAGCGTGGCGATATCCAGATGGTTGGTCGGTTCGTCCAACATGAGCAGATCGGGAGCTTGCAGCAGGATGCGCGCCAGCGCAAGGCGCGTTTTTTGGCCGCCGCTTAAGGTCGAGATCGGGGTGTCCGGCGCAAAGCTGCCGAAACCCATCCCGTGCAACACGCTGCGGATGCGCGCCTCCATCTCGTAGCCGCCATGGTCCTTGAACCAGTCGGAACGGACGGCATAACGGTCGAGCAGCTCCTGATATTTTTTGGGATGCTCCATGAGGGCAGGATCCGCGATTTGTTCCTCCATCTGCCGGAGCTCTTTTTCGGTTTCGATCAGATGGGCGAATACGTTCATCATTTCTTCCCGGATGGTGCGGCCGGATTGCAGTCCGCTGTTTTGCGCGAGATAGCCGATGGTCGTCTCTTTGGCTTTAAAAATTTGTCCGCCGTCATAGGACATCTCGCCGGCAAGGATTTGGAGCAGGGTGGATTTGCCTGCGCCGTTGACGCCGACCAGCCCCACGCGATCCCTCTCCTGAATCTGCAAATTAATTCCGTCAAGTACGGGCTCCACGCCGTACAATTTTTTGATTCCACTTGCTTGAAGCAGCATGAGCTGTAAACCTCCGTCTATAGATCATTGTCGTATTTGCTGGGTATTTTGCTTTTGGAAAAACGATGGTTAGGAAGCTGAATGGCACGCGGCAGGCGTTGTTCATTCGAATCGCTTCATATAATTTCAGTTTACATTAAATATGAAGAATTCGCGACATAAGGGCAGGACTTCGGGGTTATCTTGGCGAAAATGGAGCAACAGTGGTAAACTAAGAGCAAAATGGACGCAAAGTTTATCAAGCGGCTGAACGGCTGCCAAATGTAGATCGATGGCGGTGTGTCGATGCTATATATGGTGCCATGGCGGATCTTGATCTTTGCGCCGCAGAAAATTGAAATGAAATTGCAAACATCTGAAAAATGGATAAGGAAGGCAGCTGTTGACGTGATGAACGGGGAACAGGAAAGGATGCGGCAGCTGAAAGCGCAGCTTCGCGCCCGCATGTCCCGGATTCGCGGCAGCATACCGCCCGAGCGGCATGTAAGCTTGTCGGGGCGCGCATGCGGTCACGCAGCCGCCTGGCTCATCGGGGAGCAAATCCGGAGCATGCTCATTTACGTGCCGTTCCGCAGCGAGCTGGACACGAAACCGCTTGTCGAAGAGGCGTGGCGCGCAGGCATCGACGTTTATGTGCCGCGATGCCTGCCGGAGGACCGTTCGATGACGATTCACCTGCTGCAGCAGTGGGACGAGCTGAAAACCGGCGCATACGGCATCATGGAGCCCGATCCGCGGCGCCGTCCGGCCGAAGCGGATGACTTCGTGCCCGAAGCGGTGATCATGCCGGGACTCGCTTTTGACCTGAACGGGGGAAGGCTGGGTTACGGAGGGGGCTACTACGACAGGCTGCATGAACGTTTTTCGTCAGGGGGCAAACGCCGCGGTCCAAGATGGGCCGGCATCGGCTTCGGCGAGCAAGTGGTGGAGCAGGTTCCGATGGAAACGACGGATGCGCGTCTTCAGGTTCTGATTACGGAACAAGGTGTACGCAAAATGAACGGGGAGGCTGAAGATGGAACTGACGCATTTTAACGAACAAGGCAGAGCCAAAATGGTGGACGTTTCGGACAAGGACATCACGTCGCGCACGGCGGTCGCGCAAACGGCGGTCAAAATGGCGCCCGAAACGTTATCCCGCATTAAGGCAGGAAAAATAGGCAAGGGCGACGTGCTTGCGGTCGCTTCCGTCGCCGGCGTGATGGCGGCCAAAAAAACGTCCGATTGGATTCCGATGTGCCATCCGCTGCCGCTGACGGGCATCGACATCCATTTTTCCGACAACGGCATCGATGAGTTATATATAGAAGGAACCGTGAAAACAACCGGCAGGACCGGCGTCGAAATGGAGGCATTGACCGCCGTTTCCGCAGCCGCCTTGACCGTCTACGATATGTGCAAAGCGCTGCAAAAGGATATGGTGATCGGACCGACGATGCTGAAGTCCAAAACCGGCGGAAAAAGCGGCGATTACGTACGGGAATCTGAATAAAGGATGAGCAGGAGGAGGGGTGATCTTATGGTGTGGAAAACGGCGATCCTGACGGCAAGCGACAAAGGCTCAAGAGGTGAGCGCGAAGATACTAGCGCCCAGGTCATCCGGGAGCTGGTGGAGGAGGAACTCGGCGGGGAGATTGTGGAGTACCGCATCGTCCCCGACGAACAGGATGAGATTATCGCATCGCTCATTGAACTCACGGATTATTTTCAGGCGGATTTGGTGCTGACGACGGGAGGAACGGAACTGGCCATCCGCGACGTCACCCCGGAAGCGACAAGACGGGTCATTGAACGCGAAGTGCCGGGCATGGCGGAAGCAATGCGGGCAACGGTCATGCAGAAGAACCGGGCGGCCATGCTGTTCAGAGGCATCGTCGGCATTCGCGGCCGGACGCTGATCGTGAATTTGCCGGGAACGCCGAAAGGCGTGCATGAAAATTTGGCGGCGATCATGGACCAGCTGCCGGAGGCGCTGCTGATGGTGACGGGGCAATTCCGCCAGTAAACCTCCCGCATGCTATTTCCAAAATTGTCACACTTATTTGATATTGTTGAGATTTGAGTTATGGTATGATGTCTTTGTGGCAGAATTATGTCCGAATTTGACGTCGTGATGTTTTATTGATAGAGGACAGAGAGGAGAATTCGAAATGCTGAACGGTATTGGCGTGCCGGGAATTATATTGCTGGTGATTTTGGCCTTGCTGTTATTCGGGCCGAACAAGCTTCCTGAGCTCGGACGAGCCGTGGGACGCACTTTCCGGGAATTCAAAGACGGTGCCCGCGATATTATTGCAGAGGATGACGAGTCTTCAAGCAAAAACGAAAAAGCCAAACCGCTGGCTGCTGCTTCTAACGAAGCGCAAGCGGCTGCTCCGGCAACTTCCCAAAGCACAACAGACAACAAACGTCTTCCGGAATAGGTTTAGGAAAGAGGACTTTGGAATCCCTTCCGTGCGGGGAGGGATTTTGTTTTGTCCGCAGGCAGAAGAGATAGGACGGTGACCGTATGTCTGATAAACAGGAAGAAATGTCGATTGTCGAACATCTCGGGGAGCTGCGCAGGCGGATCATTTACATTTTGGCCGTTCTTTTGCTCGGCCTTGTCATCGGCCTCGTTTGCGCCAACCCTATTTACCAATATCTGGTCAGCGTGGACTCCGCGAAGGATTTTCAGCTTCATGCATTTGCGTTCTGGGACGGCATCGGCATGTACATGAAAATCGCCATGGTGGTGGCGCTTGTCCTGACCATCCCGTTTACGGCCTACCAGCTGTGGGCGTTCGTCAGCCCCGGACTCCGGGAAATCGAGCGGAAAGCCGCGCTGCGTTACGTTCCGTACGTCTTTATATTGTTTTTGGCCGGCATTGCCTTTGGTTATTACGTGGTGTTTCCGATGGCGCTGGGCTTTACGACGACGATCACCAAAAACATGGGACTGACCGAAACGTACGGCATTTCCCAATATTTCAATTTCATGTTTACGCTGGTGGTGCCGATCGCCCTGCTGTTTGAGCTGCCGCTGATCGTGATGTTTCTGACCAAGCTGAGAATATTGAACCCGCGCAGGCTGCGCAAGATGCGGAAGGTGTCCTATTTTGCGCTGGTGTTCATCGCCGTGGTCATCACGCCGCCGGATTTGATTTCCGATTTTCTCGTGACGATCCCGCTGCTCCTGTTGTACGAATTCAGCGTGTATTTGTCATCCGTGGTCTACCGGAAGCAGCTTGCGGCCGACGAAGCCATCGAAGCGCGGTACAAGCAGGAGGAAGGCGACCCGGAATAACCGATTGCTGAAATCCGCAGGAACATAAAGAGCGTTCTTCCCCGCAAGGGAAGCAGGCTCTTTTTTTGTTTCTTGAATCTTTGGAAACCGAGGCGGTCTTTTTCTGAATGTTGTTTTCGCTTTCCGGCATATTTTCAAATCCGGTGGATAGAATGATGGAGTATGACCTGAAAACGCTTTGGACAGGCCCTGGACAGGCTTGCCGGAGGCGGTTTGAAAAAGTGCGGGTTTCTTTGAAAAATCAATCCAGAGGACTTGAAATCTGCGCTCAAGTTGAGTATCATAAAAGTGGTTGTTAGCACTAGACGTTGTCGAGTGCTAATACATACCGACAACAACGCCGTTACAGAAACACAACATATTAACAAGGAGGCTATTTTTCATGATCAAACCTTTAGGTGACCGCGTATTGGTAGAACCGATCGCACAAGAGGAAACGACTTCATTCGGGATTGTCCTTCCGGACTCCGCAAAAGAAAAGCCGCAAGAAGGCAAAATTATCGCTGTTGGCGGCGGAGCGGTGAAAGACGGAGTGCGCGTTCCTTTGGAAGTTAAAGAAGGCGACCGCGTTCTGTTCTCCAAATATGCCGGAACGGAAATCAAATACGAAGGTAAAGAGTATCTGATTATGAAAGAAAGCGACATTCATGCAATCGTAGGCTAACGGCCTGAACATAGCAATATCGAAATACAACAATATATTGTGGGAGGTTTTTATCAACATGGCAAAAGATATCCGTTTCAGTGAAGACGCGCGCCGCGCGATGCTGCGTGGGGTAGACGCTTTGGCGAATGCCGTAAAAGTGACGCTCGGACCTAAAGGCCGCAACGTCGTTCTCGAGAAAAAATTCGGAAGCCCGCTCATTACCAATGACGGCGTGACGATCGCAAAAGAAATCGAACTGGAAGACGCTTTTGAAAACATGGGCGCCCAGCTCGTGAAAGAAGTAGCGACCAAAACGAACGACGTGGCCGGCGACGGTACGACGACTGCAACGGTTCTGGCTCAGGCGATGATCCGCGAAGGCCTGAAAAACGTAACGGCAGGCGCTAACCCTATGGTCGTTCGCAAAGGGATCGACAAAGCGGTGAAAGCAGCCGTAGCCGAACTGAAAAACATCGCGACTCCGGTGAACGACAACCAAAAAATCGCTCAAGTAGCCGCAATCTCCGCTGCCGACGACGAAGTGGGCAAACTGATCGCCGAAGCGATGGAAAAAGTGGGCAAGGACGGCGTCATCACGGTCGAAGAATCCCGCGGATTCAACACCGAAATGGAAGTCGTGGAAGGCATGCAGTTCGACCGCGGTTATGTATCTCCATACATGATCACCGACACGGACAAAATGGAAGCCGTTCTCGACAATCCATACATCCTGATCACGGACAAAAAAATCTCCACAACGCAAGAAATCTTGCCGCTGCTTGAAAAAATCGTTCAACAAGCCAGACCGCTCGTGATCATCGCCGAAGACATCGAAGGCGAAGCACAAGCGATGCTGGTCGTAAACAAACTGCGCGGAACGTTCAACGCCGTTGCCGTCAAAGCTCCTGGATTCGGCGACCGCCGCGAAGCGATGCTGCAGGATATCGCTGCCCTGACCGGCGGCCAAGTGATCACCGAAAAACTCGGTCTCGACCTGAAGAGCGCTACGATCGAGCAATTGGGTAATGCACGTCAAGTGCGCGTAACGAAAGAAAACACGACGATCGTGGACGGAGCCGGCGACAAAGCCGACATCAACGCTCGCGTGAACCAAATCCGTGCGCAGCTGGAAGAAACCACTTCCGAGTTCGACAAAGAAAAACTGCAAGAACGTCTGGCTAAACTGGCTGGCGGCGTAGCAGTCATCAAAGTCGGCGCTGCAACCGAAACCGAGCTGAAAGAGCGCAAACTGCGCATCGAAGACGCCCTGAACGCAACCCGCGCTGCGGTTGAAGAAGGTATCGTTTCCGGCGGCGGTACAGCCCTCGTGAACGTATACAACGCTGTGGCTGCCGTTGACGTGACCGGCGACGAAAAAACTGGCGTCAACATCGTGCTTCGCGCTCTGGAAGAGCCGATCCGCACGATCGCGGCTAACGCCGGCCAAGAAGGTTCCGTCATCGTGGAACGCCTGAAAAACGAAAAAGTGGGCGTAGGCTACAACGCCGCTTCCGACGAGTGGGTGAACATGTTCGAAGCCGGTATCGTAGACCCTGCGAAAGTAACGCGTTCCGCTCTGCAAAACGCAGCTTCCGTAGCGGCCATGTTCCTGACGACCGAAGCGGTCATCGCCGACAAGCCTGAACCGGAAAAACCAGCTATGCCTGACATGGGCGGCATGGGCGGCATGATGTAATATAAGGCCTTACCAGCCTGTAATACCCGTGTTTTAAAGGCTCCCGAAAGGGAGCCTCAGAGTGTCGAGAAAGTCCAACGGACTTTTCGACACTCTATTTTTTATATGGGGAATCATATCTTTTAAAATAAAAATCGATTTAAAGCGCTCTGAGACCCCTACTTCAGTGACCGACGAGGCAATTTTAAACCCCCTGCAAAAAAACAGGGGGTTTCTCGACAGCCTGAGGCTCCCGAAAGGGAGCCTTTTTCATTTAGGCTTTAGCCAGTTGAGCTCGCGAAGCGTGCGAAACAAAAAACCACCCGCTATGCGGGTGGAGGGAACGAGGGTTTGACCAACAAGACCATCCCGATAAAATTGAGATGTTCAGGCTCAATTGAAAGGAATGGTCTTAGATGGCAAACAAGAACTATAGTTTAGCTCACACAAAGTGGATGTGCAAATACCACATTGTATTCACCCCGAAGTATAGACGGAAAGAGATCTATAATCAAGTGAGGAAAGATTTAATCGAAATTTTCAAACGATTATGTAAATACAAGGGAGTAGAGATCATAGAAGGTCATATGATGCCAGATCACGTACACATGCTGGTAGCGATACCACCGAAAATTTCAGTATCAGCCTTCATGGGATATCTGAAGGGGAAAAGTGAGCTAATGATCTTTGAGAAGCATGCGCAATTAAAGTATAAATATGGGAATCGGAAATTTTGGGCGGAAGGATACTACGTCAGTACAGTAGGCTTAAACGAGGCAACCGTCGCAAAATATATTCGTGAACAAGAAGCACATGACCAGGCAGTGGACAAACTGAGTGTGAAGGAGTATGAGGATCCTTTTAGCATAAATAGTAGCAAGAAAAAGTAAACCAGTTTAACTGGTAAGTGAAAGAGGCAAATTACACTGAGCCTGAACAATTTATTGTCAGGCTAGCGTCTTTAGGCGCAGTTTGGCAACAGGGGGTTATACCCCAAGTGCAAACCACCCGTTGGACGGGTGGTTATGATTGTGTGTTCGAATGCTGAAGGCTCCCCACACCGTATGGAAAAATCCGCGCATGCCCGCAACCTTTTCCGCTCTAAACTGTTTTATATGTAAAAGGCTTTTTTAGGGAAGGGAACGACAAGTCCATGAAAGCCGCGTGGTTGGTTTCGTTGATCCTGCTCGGCGTTCTGGCGGCCGGGTGCCATCATCCTCATCGTTTTGAGGTCGAGGGCCGGATCGAAAGCGTCGATGCCGACAGGAATATGCTGCACGTCAGCGGATTTGAAGTGAAAGTCAAAAACGCGGCGGAGTACCGGGCAGGGGAATACGTGAAAGCCGTATTGGAAAGCCCCTATGCCGACAAGGACGTGTACGATCCGGCCAGAACGAAAACGGTAAGCGTTGAAAAGGGTGCCCCGCAATAACGTGATGCCGAGATCTTGGAGGTTGACATGAAAAAATGGTTTGCCGCATTGCCCCCGCTGCTGGCCGCCTGCATGCTGTCCCTGGGCTCTTCCGCGTCCGCGGCCGGATGGACGGATTACCGGCTGGTTGCCCACGCGCTCGGCGGGATCGACCAGAAGCCATACACCAATTCCTACGAGGCTTTTGTCACGAATTACGGAAAAGGGCAGCGCGTCTTTGAAATCGATCTGCAGTTTACGTCGGACGGCTGCCTGGTCGGGCGGCATGACTGG
The DNA here is from genome assembly GCF_038004655.1 of Paenibacillus sp. FSL M7-1455. Lineage (NCBI taxonomy): Bacteria > Bacillati > Bacillota > Bacilli > Caryophanales > Paenibacillaceae > Paenibacillus > Paenibacillus sp. FSL M7-1455. The sequence goes on from NZ_JBBORO010000001.1 coordinate 963,524, forward strand.
TCCCTTTATGCTTTTCAATCGCTTGGACAACCGGTTTCGGCAGACATGACCGGCGGGCCGCTTCCGCTTGACCGGATGAGGTCGTTAACGATGTTCGATCAATACCATCTGCTGACGTTTGGCGATATCGTCGATATTATGCACGAGTATCCGGACGCCTATTTTGTGACCGACACGAAAAGCACGGATCCGGATACGGTAACCGCTCAGTTCAATCAAATCGTAGAGCTGCTGAACGAGGACCCGCATATATTGAAGCGGATCATCCCGCAAATTTATAACGAAAAAATGTACGGGGTCATCGAGCGCGTCTTTCCGTTCGAGTCTTACATTTATACGTTGTACCAGACGGCCGATTCGAACCAAAAAGTGTTGCAGTACGTCAAAAGCCGCCCGAAAGTTACGGCCGTCACCATGCCCGAATGGCGGGCGACCTCCGGATTTCTAAGCGGCCTGAAGCAGATGGGCAAGCGGAGTTTCGTCCATACGATCAATAGCCCCGAAGCGATGGACAAGTATAAGGCGAAGGGCGTTTACGGATTTTACACCGATTTTGTCACGCCGGAGGACTTAAGACGGTATGCTGCTAAAAAGGCTCAGCAAGGCGCGGCCAAAACGGCCAAAGCCGCTTTGCCGAAGCCGGATAAACGTACATAAATCGGCAGCCGGTTCCGCAGGAAAAGGCCAGCTCGATGAATGAATCGGTAAATGGAAGGAGAGTACGCGACCGCCATGATCGAGATCCTGTTGATCGTAGTAGGTTTGGTGATGCTGATCAGCCCCGCGACGTTCTGGAAAATAACCGAAAGATGGAAAAACAGCGGTGATGAAGAACCCTCCATGGGTTATGTCTGGGCGACCCGGTTTGGCGGAACGTTGTTCCTTCTGGCAGGCCTGGGCAGCGCGCTGGCGAAGATCTTTTGGACCTAGGGAGTATTCCTGAGGCACCGACAAGCAGAACCCGTAGAAGTAGCGCCGGAAGGCGGTCTCGTGCTTAAATACCCGTTGAAAGGCTGCCCATGGGCAGCCTTTTGTTTTTTTCATTACTGATTTGTTTTCTTTCGCGGAAGGAACAAGGCGGCAACTCCCCCGACAATCAATCCTGCGGCGGCCAAATACAAGGCGGTTTGGACACCGGAAGCCTGCGCGGCCAGCAGCGAGCTGCCGGTTTGCCCGTCAATGCCGGAATTGGCGATGAAGATCAGGAAGGCCATGCCGATCGCGTTGCCGATATTCAGCGTGGTTGTGGCCATGCCCGAGGCCACTCCTTGCTCCGAATGGGCCACGCCGGTGGAAGCGGCGATCACATGCCGGTCCATACGACGCCCTGGCCGACACCGGAAATGATCAAGCCGGGAACGATCAGCAGGTAGCCGGAGTCGACACCCGCCCCCAGCGGGAGGAGGGCAGTACCCGCAATGCCGCTCAGGAAGCCGCTCAGGAGCGTGCTGCGCATGCCGAAACGGGTGGCAAGCCTTTCGCCCCATTGGGTTCCGAGGGCGATGGAAAGCGAAGGCACGATAAATGCCAGACCGGTTTGCAGGGCGTTGAATTGATGCACATTCTGGAACAGAACCGTCAGGAAATAAGGGATCGCGCCGAATGTGCCCATGTAAAGAAAGGTTATGATCATGCCTGTGACAAGGCTGCGTCTCCGGAGGAGATGCAGCGGCATAAGCGGATCCGCGGTCCGGATTTCGATCCGTACAAAAGCGAGAAACAACAGAAGGGACATGACGGCGCATACCAAAATGCTGACCGAACCCCATCCCGACTCCGGTCCCTGGACGAGAACATAAACGAGAAGGGTCGCGGCAGCGGTAAAGGTTAGCGCACCGGGGAGATCGAAGCGGCTTCTTCCCGATCGGGCGGAGTCCCGCGGAATCACGAAGAGGGCAGCAAGGGCTGCGCCGCCGGCGAACAGCACGTTGACGAAGAAAACGGCTTCCCACCCAATGGCATTCGTTAGAATCCCGCCGAGAAGGGAACCGAGGGTCAGCCCGCTGGCCCCGGCTCCGCCCCACACCGCAAGGGCACGGTTTCTCCGGGGGCCTTCTTCATACAGACGATTGATGAGCGACAAGGTAGCCGGAAAAAGAAACGCGGCTCCAATGCCTTGGAGCGCCCTGGCCATGATGATGACGAGCGGATTCCAAGCCAGCCCTCCGAGCAGAGAAGCCAGCGCAAACAGAAGCAGCGCGGAGACGAACATCCTTTTTTGCCCGAGCCGGTCCGAAGCGCGGCCGCCAAGGAGGAGGAAGCCGCCGCAAAAAATCGTATAGGCGCTGACCACCCACTGAAGGGATTGCTCCGAAAAGCCCAGCGCATGGCCCACTTCGGGAAGCGCGACGAACACGATATTAATGTCCAGGGAGTAGATCAACTGGGCAAACGCAAGAATCGCCAGACTCCAGCCCAAGGCTTTCTTGGACGCATCCGCTTTGTCCGCAGAGTGGGCAGCGGCAGTATCCCTACCCCTTGAAACTGTGGAGGATAAATCTCGTGGGGGCATGTAAAAAGCACCTCGTTTCAAAATATTTTGAAATGATTATATTTCAAGAAAAGTTGAATTGTCAACAAGGGAAGCGTATAATATTTTCCATGAGACCCAATTATGAAAATGATATGGCCAAAGCGGCCAAAGCACTCAGCGACCCGATTCGGATGAAGGTTTTGGTGATGATCAAAGAGGGCAGGCAGCCGGATTACCAGTCGCCTGTCTGCACGTTTGAGCCTGCTGCCGTGTGTCCTGCGGATTTGCAGCTTAAACTGGAGGACGTATCGCCGTCCAAACTGTCCTACCATTTGAAGGAGCTCAAGGAAGCGGGCTACATCAAAGAATGCAGGGAGGGAAAGAGGCACTATTATACGCTGCAGCCGGACAAACTGAAGGATTTTGCGGAGTCCTTGGGCTGGCTGTACGAATAAGAGGAGGCGGGCGGCACGGTATAGGGATGTGTAAACTCATGCCGGCACCTCTTTCGGATACAGCAAAAGCGCCTCCGGCATTGACGGGGGCGCTTCAAATTTGCAACCATGCAGCGCGAAGGGGCATTTTTCATAGAGGGCCAGGAAATAGCGGCGAAGGATGAACAAAAGATTCCAAATGAAGTCAACAACTTCATTGATTCCGTACCCGCTGCTTCGCTTAGGTCCTTTGGGGGAGATCGTGCAAATCGGTAAGGCTGAAGGATTTCGTCGCTTGGGTCGATCGGAACCTAATTCCCGGGCGGCATTTTGCATTGGGTCCAAGGCGATACTTATGTCGAGATGGACACCGGGAAAATCACTAAGGAGCAAATGATCGAAGTGGCAAGATCCATGAGGTAACGAAGATCGCAGAAAAAAAGGGGTATCCGGATTATGTGGCGGAATCTCCTGTTTTGTAATTGTATGATAAAATCGGAACTTGTGGTGGACTGATCTGCAAGTTATTGAATTTTGAATCCGGTATAACTATTATGGTTATAACGAGAGGGTGAAACAAATGAAAAAATTAAGCAGTCGTTTCTCGATTGCAGTTCATGTTCTCTGCTTGATACATTTAAGCCCCTCGCTTTGTACTGGGGATTTCATGGCAGCGAGCGTAAAGACCAATCCAGTTATCATTCGCAATATTCTTGCCAAACTCAAAAAAGCAGGACTTGTTGATGTACGTCCAGGAGTGGGAGGAGCATTTTTGCTGAAGAACTTGGAAGAGATCACGTTGCTGGACGTATACAATGCAGTGGAAGTTATTGACAATGGTGAGTTGTTCAATATACATGCAGAACCAGATCCAAATTGTCCGATAGGAAAAAATATGGTAGCTGTTCTGCGGTCAGAAATGAGAGCGGCTCAATCAGCAATGGAACAGAGGCTAGCTCAGGTTTCATTGAGACAATTGGTTACAGAACTGGGCAAATAGAATGGCGTTTTACTGAGCCATTTTTTTTGAACTCGTTATAATCAAAGTTATTATAACAATTTTGGTTATAACCTGATTATAGAAAAATAACGAAAGGAAGATCAGTTCATGAAGATTATTGTTACAGGAGCAACAGGTCAACTTGGAGGTCTCGTTATTCAACATTTGCTCAAAAAGGCTCCGACAAATCAAATTGTTGCAGTCGCACGCAATCTCGAAAAAGCCTCTGATCTTGCGGAGTTTGGCATTGAAGTCCGTCAGGGAGATTATAATAATCCGGAATCTCTTCACGATGCATTTGTCGACGGAACCAAACTCCTGTTTATCTCAAGTTCAGAGACCGATGATCCATTACGTGTCGTCCAACATGCCAATGTCGTCAAAGCCGCCCGAGATGCAGGTATTAAGCAAATTGCCTATACCGGCTTTGCTTTTGCCGAAGATAATCCGTTCGCTCTCGTTCATATGGCTACGGAGTATGCGATTCGCACGACGAATATTCCATACACCTTCTTGCGTAACGGCGGTTATACAGAGTTTTTTGTTAATCTATCACTAAAAGCAAACGTAGAAAACGGGACGATCATTACAAATGCCAATAAGGGAAAAGTGAATTCGGTTAGCCGTAGTGATCTGGCTCTTGCTGCCGCCACAGTTCTGACAGAGGATGGACATGAGAACAAGGAATACAACCTTGTTTCCAATAATCCTTGGAGCTTTGATGATTTGGCTGAAATTCTTTCCGAAGTTTCTGGGAAAAGTGTTGTCCATCAATCGGTTTCCTTTGAAGAAGAGAAGAACATACTCGTTCGAGCAGGTATGCCGGAATCTTTTGCTGAAACTACGGCTTTTATCTATACCACAATTGCAGAGGGGAAAATGGCAAGAACGACCGATGATTTACAAAAGCTAATTGGATTTCAAACGCCTATTAAAGAGATCGTCATAAAAGCCTTGCAAGGCTAAGTCATGAGCATGCAGCCCAATTTTTGCAAGACAGAAGGTATCAGAATGGACATACTCAATCTATCCCGTTTAAAAATTTACGGTATATTAGAAAGCGAGCATGACTTACAAATACAGGTGGAGATAACATCTCCACCTCAGAGTGTCGAGAAAGTCCAACGGACTTTTCGACACTCTATTTTTTATATGGGGAATCATATCTTTTAAAATAAAAATCGATTTAAAGCGCTCTGAGAACCCTACTTCAGTGACCGACGAGGCAATTTTAAACCCCCTGCAAAAAAACAGGGGGTTTCTCGACAGCCTGAGGGTGGAGATAACATCTCCACCTTCTTCTTGTCCTCATTGTGGATGCGTAGCGAATCTTTATAAACATAGCAGCCGTGAGCAGATTTGTATGGACTTACCAATTCGCGGAAAGCGAGTAGGACTTTGCATTAAACGTCAAAGATATAGATGTCGTGAATGTAACCAAACCTTTTGGGAACGAATAGATGACATTATTGATGATAAGAGAAACTGTACCAAACGACTCTTGGCCTATATCGAAAAGCAAAGCCTTAAAAGAACTTTCGTAAGTATCTCCGAAGAGGTAGGCATGGACGAAAAGACGATCCGCAATATTTTTCGTGTCTACGTTAATCATCTGGGAGAAACCATTCGTTTCGAAACACCTCAATGGCTCGGGATCGATGAAATTCATATCATTAAACCTCGATGCGTCCTAACCAATATCGAAGAGCAAACATTGTTCGACATCCTTCCAGATCGGAATAAGGAAACGGTTATCAGTTATCTTTCAAGGCTTCCTAACAAAGAACGGAAGCGTTTCATCCTTCTCAAACGCAATAAAGAGCTTTCAGAGAGGGATACGTTTATTCTCGATGTATGGACGAAGAATTACCCTTCCCTTAGAATTGCGTATGAGTTAAAGGAAACATTCCTCGATATATGGGAATGCCCTAATAAACAATTGGCGATCCTCAAATACTGCGATTGGAAGGCTAAGATACCGATTGAAATCGAACCTGCTTTCAATGCATTAACGAAAGCCATGAATAACTGGGAAAGAGAAATCTTCGCTTATTTTGACCACCGAATCACAAACGCCTATACAGAGTCTCTAAATAGCTTCATTCGAGTAACAAACCGATTGGGAAGAGGTTATTCGTTTGAAGCCCTAAGAGCTAAGATCCTATTTACAAAAGGGCTAATTAAACAGCGTAAACCGAAGCATCAGCGGCGTTTGGATGGTTATGAGCTTCGTGAAGAGAACTTTCCAATGTTCAAAGTACCCCTTATTTACGTTCGAGATCAGGAGGAACGTAAGTATCTTGGAATTGACCTTCCTGCCTTAATCGAGAAATTGGAGAAGGGCCAATGATAAGCCCTTTTCCACCACATCATCCGGATACCCAAAAAAAGCTGCCGAATCAGCGAATTGAACGCGGGCATGCCTCCGCACACTTTCCTTAACAAAACACAAGCCCATCGATAAAAAAGACATGTCTTTCCACACCTGCGCAAGTTAAAATGTAAGCGATTTCAAAATAGAGGGGATGCGGAATGAAATGCTAGCAAATTCGCATGATCCTCATTTCAGAGAGGTGGGATTCTATTGATGGGCTCGATGAAAAAGCTTGGCCTCGGCTTCATGATTTTGCTGCTGATGCTTCCGGCCATGTCCGGAGGCAGGGAAAAAGCGGCTGCGGCCGGCGATTCCGGTACCAATCTGGCGCTCGGCAAAAATGCCCAGGCCAGCTCCGGAAAGGCCGGCAATGCCGTGGACGGCGATCCTGCGACCGTCTGGCAGCCGCTGGCCGCGGACCGCGGAGACGATATGAACGTCTGGATATCGGTCGACCTCGGCGCCAAGGAAACCTTCAACAAAGTCATGTTTCATCTCAATCGCGCGGATAACCTAAAGGATTATCAAATCCTATATTCCGACGACAACGGCAGCTGGAATCAGGCATACGGCAAAAATAAAGATTTGACGGCAACGGAGGCAGCGATGTTCGAAAACGTGTCCGCAAGATATATCAAACTCCATCTCAATTTAAGCAAAGACTTGAACGTGCAGTTGTCCGAACTTGAAGTGTATCACAGCACGGAAGCGCCGGCCCCCGCCGGGCTGAAGCGGATCTATTTTACGGACCCGGGCGGAAAGGAATACCCGAACAATGCCGAAATCCGCTTGAATAAAGGCGAACAGGGAACCCTGGTCCTGAAGGGCGAACTGGACTCCGGGCAGGAAGTGGATTTGACGCCTTACGCCAAGACGTTTGCGTCCACGACGCAGGACGTGAGCATCGCCCCTTCGGGAGCGTTTACGGCCAACCAGGCGGGCGCGGCGCTTGTGCATGGCGTAGTGCAAACGGCGACGCAGCTGAAAACGAATGATTTTTGGATCGTGGTCGATGATCCGAACGCTTTTTTGGATGAGAAATACGTGATGAACTCCACGCTCGCCCATCCGCATATCCCAAGCGAAATCGGCCAGCCTGCACTCATCGAGCCGAAAGATGCGTATCCTTCCGTGTCGACCATCTCCAACGTGAACGGCAACCTGAGCGGCGAACTGATCTACGGCGGCAAGGTTATTGCCAAGCTGGATCCGATCTCGGTGTCCAAAGGGGAGACCAAGCAGTGGACGCCTGCGGGTGCAGCGGATCAGAAAGGCCGGTACGAAATCCGGCTGAAGATGGAGCAAGCAGGCAAGCCTCCGGTATACGACTCCTTCTACTTTACCGTATGGAACAAAAAGAAGATTCCGAAGGATCAGAGCCAAATCGCCTTTCTTGGCGATGACGGCAAGCTGGTGTACGTAAGCGACTTCCGCGGCAATCAAATTCTGGATTTCTCGAATGCCGGCTACATGGGCGGCGGCGTAAAAATCCCGAACGTCAAAGTGAAGGCGACGGTGAAGCCGGGGGACGGGGACGACACGGCCCGCATTCAGGCGGCCATCGATGAAGTGTCTCAATTGCCGGTGGGCAAGGACGGCTTCCGCGGAGCGGTTTTGCTTAAAAAAGGGAAATACGAGGTCGGAGGCACGCTGAAAATCAAAGCCAGCGGCGTCGTGCTGCGTGGCGAAGGGCAGGATGACAAAGGCACCCTCATCTACGGCACGGGAACGACGCCGCGCAATCTGATCGAAATCGGGGAAAATACGGGCCTTAGCATCGATAACGACTCCATGAGAACGATCACCGATCTGTACGTGCCTTCCGGCTCCCGGACCTTCCACGTGGACGATGCCAGCGGGTATCAGGTCGGCGATACGGTGGTGGTGCGCCGGATCGGCGACAAAAACTGGATTCACGAGATCGGCATGGACTACATCTATAATCGCCCGGGCGGAACCGTCACGCAGTGGTCGCCGTTTAACCTCGATTTTGACCGCGTCATCACGGCGATCGACGGCAACACGATTACGGTGGATGCGCCTATCGCCAATGCCATCGAGCAAAAATGGGGCGGCGGGCAGCTGTTCAAATATACGGATGGCGCCCGGATCGAGCAGGTCGGCGTGGAGAACATGCGCGCGGATACCGAGTTCGACCCGAGCGTGATGGATACGGTGATGGACAACGACAAAACCGATTCGTATCATGCCGACGAAAAGCACGCGGAACGTTTCGTCGTTTTTAACAGCGTCAAAAACGGCTGGGTCCGCGACGTGACCGGTTACCATCTGTCGTATTCGCTGGTGCAGATGAGCCGCAACTCCAAATGGATTACGGTGCAGGACAGCCAAATGTACGACATGGTCAGCATCATTACCGGCGGCCGCCGTTATGTGATCCACCAGATGGGGCAGCTGAATTTGGCGCAAAGGATTTACACGGAAACGGCGCGGCATGCTTTTGTCGTCGACAGCCGGGTGCAGGGGCCAAACGTGTTCCTGGACGGCAAGGCGACCCTAAACTACAACACGAGCGAACCGCATCACCGCTGGTCGGTCGGCGGCCTGTTCGACAACATCGATGCGCCGATCTCCATCCGCGACCGCGGCTGGCTGGGCAGCGGGCATGGCTGGGCGGGAGCGAACTACGTCTCCTGGAATACGGAAAACGAGCTCACTTCGCAGCAGCCGCCGACGGCGCAAAACTACGCGATCGGACATGCGGGTCCGAAGGTGCCCGGCCTCGTGCCAAGCGAATACGACCCGCGTCCGCGCAGCGACGGTTACTGGGAAAGCCTCGGCAAACACGTGAAGGTCGAAAGCCTGTACAAACAGCAGCTGCTGGAACGTCTGGGCAAAAAAGCGCTGGACAACATCAAACGATAGATTTTGGTTTGGCAAACGAAGCTATGGATGCCGCGGGCGGCGTCCGCAGCTTTCTTTTTTCAGGTTAGGTAGAATAGGGGCATGGCCTAGCATTTGGTTAAAAAATAGCGATATTTATGCCGCTGGGAGGGCAGCACTCAAAATGAGAAACGAACAACAATTCATGGCTTTGCTCGTCGATTTTGCCGTCAATGATCCCCGGATCCGAATGGTCACGCTGGAAGGGTCGCGAACCAACGTCAACATTGCCCGGGATGCGTTTCAAGATTTCGATATTTCGTATTTTGTGACGGATATGGATTCGTTCAAAGCAAGCGATGAGTGGCTGAACGTTTTCGGGGAACGATTGATGATGCAAAAGCCGGAGGACATGGAGCTTTTTCCGCCTGAACTCGGCAATTGGTTTTCGTACATCATTCTTTTTGAGGATGGGCTTAAATTGGATCTAACGCTTATTCCGGCAGCCGAGTCCGATGAATACTTTGCAGGCAGCGACGGTTTGGTCGATGTTTTGCTGGACAAGGACGGTTTCGTCAAACGCGAGGTTCGTCCGAGCGACCGGCAGTATTGGATCCACAAGCCGACCGCCAGGGAATTCGACGATTGCTGCAACGAGTTTTGGATGGTGTCCACGTACGTCGCCAAGGGACTGGCCCGCAAAGAGATTCTGTTTGCCATCGACCATTTGAACGAGATTGCCCGGCCCAATCTGCTGCGCATGATGTCTTGGCAGATCGGAACAGAGAAGGGCTTCTCTTTTAGCGTCGGCAAAAACTATAAATTCATCGACCGTTATCTTCCGCCGGAAGATTGGGAAAAGCTGCTGTCCACGTATGCCGGGCACGGTTACGCAAGCATGCGGCAATCTTTATTGACTTGTTATGAATTGTTTCGGAAATATTCCAGAATGGTATCCGCCAGCCTGGGCTACGACTATCCGGATTATGACGCGGCCATCACCGGCTACACGGAACGGATTATGCAAAATCTAACACTCCATGACAAAGATCGATAAAAGTGCTATGCTGAAATAGAAAGAAAACACAACTTTTTTCGACGAGGGATGTTGAAAAATCCTATGATTTCATGCGGCTTCTTTTCTCTGAAAGAGGCTGCTTTTTACGGAAAAGTTTGTGAAAAATATCATTTGTTCGGTGATGTTGTTTCGCCGAATCCATATTCCCGAAAGAATAGGGGTATCCTTAGAAGAAAGGAGCATCGGTGAACATGCTCAAGCAATTTCGAAAAGCTTCCCGGTTCGGCGTCGTGCCGGTCATGCTCATCCCGGTTGCGCTGGGCGCGCTCGGCGCGTTTGTGTGGGACGGCGTGTTTAACGTCTGGCTGTTCCTGATTACGCTGGTCGGGGCGGCGGCGGCGCATTTGTTTTCCAACATGATCAACGACCTGTGGGATTACAAAAGCGGAACGGACACCGCGGCGAAAGAAGCGGTTGACGCCGTTTCGACCAACTCCGGGTTTTTGACGAACCAGGTATGGAGCATCCGGAAGTTTGCGGCCATCACGTGGGGACTTTTTGCGCTGGCTGCCGTTTGCGGCATCGTGCTGGCGATCTGTTCCGGCATCTGGGCGTTTGTTTTCGGAGCCCTCGGCGGGCTGATCGCTTACTTTTACGTGGCGCCTCCGCTGAAGTTCGGGTACCGGGGGAAAGGGTACAGCGAAATCGCGATCCTGCTCTCCTTCGGCGTGCTTCCGGTCATGGGCGCTTATTACGTGCAGACTTCCCATTTGGATTTGCGGGCGCTGCTGCTGTCGCTGCCGATCGGACTTTTGACGACGCTGATTTTGTTCAACCACCATTTTCTGCATTGGCAGGCCGACCGTCAGGCGGGCAAACGCACGCTGGTCGTCGTATGGGGCGAGAAGCGGGCATTGGCGTTTTCCAGATTCCTGCTTTTTCTGGCCGCCGTCATGCTGGTCATCAGCGTCATTGCAGGTGCGCTTCCGGTCTACGGTTTGCTGGCGCTGCCGGCCATGCTTCCGCTTTACCAGGTATACGGCAGGCTGAAGCCGCAAAACAGCTCCCATGCTTATTTGCCTTTAATGGGCGCATCCGTCAAATCCGCGCAGCTGAGCGGCCTGATCATGATCGTGTGCCTCGTGATTCAAGGACTGATTTGATTTGCTTATCCCATCCGTAAAAGAAAGGAAGTCTTAGCCACATGGAACAACAAAAAGTGATCGGCGATTTTCATACCATTTTGTCGGAAGGCGAGGTTTGGAAAATCGGCGGGTTTCCGCTGCCGGACGGTTCGTTCTGGGAATACCGCGAGCCGGATGCGGTCGTGATCGTCCGCAACGGCATCCTGTACGTGCGCGCTCCGCTGAGCCGCCAAAACGACCAGATTCAAATTTTGGACAACGCCAAACATATGTATTATTCGGTGGAAACGATCAAGGTGCCTGAATCCGGCGAGGTCAGCTTTGAGCTGCAAATTCGCGCCCGCACGCAAAATACGGTTCCGGGCGACCTGTACGACGGTTACGTGTCGCTTAACCTGCTCGATTTTACGACGGGAGCGGCGCTCGACTTTTTTGCCGGAAACGACAAGTACGCCAGCGTGTACGCGGTGCTTCCTTTCCCGGGGGTTGAGGTGCCGCCGTCCGATAAAACGCGTTATTTCTGCATTTTCAAGGAAGATACCAACCTCAAAGCACGCGAGTTCAACACGTACAAAATCACGTATGACCGCGGCAACGATGAGGCCGTGTTTTACCTGAACGGGGAAGAAATCCGCCGCGAAAAACAGATTCCGATCAAATTCAACGAATTTACGATCGCGCTCGGCATCATGACCGAAAAGGACATTTCGCCGGAAGGCAGCGTGTCCGTCCACGGGCAAACGGTCATCGCGGAATATTCCCCGGTCACCGTGACGATCAAAGACGGAAGCCACTCCGGCAGCAATAAGGAAGAGAAGTAAAATTGGATGGAAAGAGGCGTCCCTGACTCCGTTGTCGGAGGGAAGGGGCGCCTTTTTTGATTCAGAAGCCATCATATTCGGGGCTGTTTTTTAGAGGACGCGCGAACGCCGGGGAGCAGGTGCCGCCGATGGCGTGAAAATGCGATCCGCAGGGGTGTTGCCAAGCACCCGGATCCCCGCAACCAACGCGATCAGGAAACAGGCGCCCGCCGCAACCGTCGGAACCGACCATTCAAGAACGGCATGGCCCAAAACCGTCTGCCAGCCGATCGCGATCAGCCCCAGCACATAAGCGATGCCGGTCACATGAACCAGCCGCAGCCGCGTTGCCTTGGAAAGGGAAGAACGCTCCGCCAACCAGCCGACGAGCGGGATCGCCTGAAGCGCGTGGAAACCCAAGCCGTGCAGCCAAATGATGTTCCCGTGAAGGCCCACCGTCCGGCCCTGATTCACCGAAATCCAAATGCCCGCGGCAAACGACAGCGTGACGGCAACCATGGCATAGCGAATGCCGGTTGCAAATTCCGGATAGTTGGCGTATACCTTGGGACGGAAATAGGTAATGGCGACGGCCAGGTAAAAAAGAACGAGAAGCAATGCGACAAAAGCGAAAATATTGCCGACCGCCTCGTCGAAGGGAGTGCCCCCAACGACAAACCTTGGATTCACGCCGCGAAAATTTTGCACGGTTTCGGCTGCATAGGAATAAAGCGCAAGCACGATATACGGATACCGGAAGAATGCCCTGCTTTTGCTCCCCAGACCGGAATACGGCAGGATGGCCGCCGTGGACAGCAGAAAGATGCCGATGGCTGCATTAAAAGAGAACGCGTTTAGAATGTTTCCTCCCGGAGCCGCCTCGCTCCCGAATGCGAGCACCCAAAGCCCGCAAAACGCCGAGAGCAAAAAACCGAGCACGGATGTCAGCACGAGCCATTTTTCGCCTTCAAACAAGCGAATGGCTGCGCTTTGTTTTGTACTTCTGACCTTTCTCACAACGAATCTCCCCAATCCAGTTCAATTTTGAAATTAACTGTATTTTATTGGGAATGGGGCCTTGCTGCCTCCATCCGGGGACTGGACTTCTTCCTGGACCTTGGTCGATGGGATCCCCGACTTCAAGCGGGGAAGCGAGGGGAGCCCCGGAATCGCCGGCTCAATCCTTGATTTAGGACTAGATGCCCATTAAAAAACATCGAATATTGTCGATAAACAACATTAGATTCCATCAAACCGGCCGGAAAAGCCGTCCTCCGGAACGCAGGCCGCGCATGGAGGCACGGAAGCACCGGCTGAATCAGGCAATCGCCATTCGAAGGAGTTGAATTATCGTTGAAAACAGCAAGAAACCTGCTCATGCTTGCGCTGGTCATCATCTTGACGGTCGGCCTTGCCGGAATGACCTCGGCTTCAAGCAGCAAGAAAGCGGATTCAAAAGGCGCCAAACCGCCGTTTGCCCACGACTTTAACGACATCGGGGATGCGGATTGGGCCGAAGCCTACATCGCCAAAATGAAATCGAAAAACGTCCTTCAAGGGTTCGAGGACGGATCCTTCCGGCCGAATCAGCCGGTCACCCGGGTAGAGGCGATCGTCATGGCCGTGCGGCTGCTCGGATTGGAAGACCAGGCCAAAGCCCAGAAGCCGGATGCGAAGCTTCATTTCAAAGATGCCGAACTGATCGGCAAAAAATATCCTTGGGCGAAGGGTTATATTTTGGCGGCGCTGGAAAACGGCTTGTTCGACGCTTCCGAGCAAGCGGTGCAGCCTGAAAAGCCGGCAAGCCGCGTATGGATTGCGGGGTTGCTCGTCAAGTCGCTCGGGCTGCAGTCCGAGGCACTGCATGAAATGACGAAGACGCCGGCGTTCAAGGATGCGGCTGCCATTCCTGCCGGTTCCGTCGGTTATGTGAACGTTGCGGTCGAAAAGGGGATCATCAGCGGCTATCCGGACGGTACGTTCAAACCGAACAAAAACGTGACCCGGGCCGAAATCGCTGCCTTGCTGGACAGAACGAACGGCGGTCTGCTCGATCAGGCCGGCGCGGTTAAAGTGAGCGGCGTGATCCAGAACATTGAATTCAACCAATCCAAAACGGAAGGCACGACCCCGGCCACGGTCAACGGCAGCGTGACTATCGCTACATACGCGAACCAATCGTTCACCTACGGCATTTCGTCCGAACTGCTCGTGTCGTACCATACCAAATATGTCCGCGCAGACCAATTGGCGGTTCATGACTCCGTACAGCTGGTCGTATTGGACAACATCGTCCAAGAAGCCGTCCTGCTCGATGAGAAGCCGAATGATGGCGGGAAAGATTCCGCACCGCATCCGGGCGAGCCGTCGAAGGTAACGGTCGTTCAATTGAGACTTGAAATGAAGCTGACCGGCCAGGGCGAAGTGGAAATGGAATACGAAAACAAAAAAGGGAAGATCGAAGCGGAGTTCGAGCGCAAGTCCGGCCAAACCCGAGAGAAGCTGGAAGGAAAACCAGCCGCGGCGGCCATCGAAAAATGGCTGAGCGATGCGGCGATGACCGAGCGGACGAATCCCGAGGATGCCCTCAGCAAACTGGTCTCGGTGCTTAACGTGAATCCGGGCGACGTCCAAGAGATCGAGCTTTCGGTGAAATTCTCGAACGGAAAAGAAATCAACATCGAAAAAAAGCAACCGGAACAAAACCAAAGCAAAGGCAAACATGAAGACAGCCATGGACCCGGAAATGGAAAAGGCCACGGGAAGGGTAACGGCAAAAAGTAACGAGAACGGCACATCATGCATAAAAAACATCTGGTCCCCTATGGGCAACGTAAATGTGCAACAGCCTCCGCATTCGCGGAGGCTGTTTGGTTTTTTCCCCGCCAAAAAAACCGCCCCAAATTGTTTTGGGACGGCATCATCAGCTTTAAAGCTTTTTTTTATCAGGCAAAGCCCGTTTATTTTTTCAAATCCTCAATCGAGTGGATGTCCACGTAGGACGGCACGACAAGCCCGGTTTTGACGCCGGTCATGTTGGCGCCGAGGTCATCGACTTTATCCTTGTATTTGTCCATGTAGTCCGCGTGGGTCAGCGGCAGCCAAGCCGCGGCCGTCGCGTCCACGTCGCCGTTGGCGACTCCGGTCCACATCGGGCCGGCTTCGACCTGCAAGGCCGTTACCTTGTAACCAAGCTTCTCTTGAAGGATATATTGGAGCAGATTGGTGCTGGCGATTTCCGAATCCCAGGCCACATAGCTGAGCTTCAGCTTCTTGCCGCTTACCGGCTTCAGATCCTTGATCCACTCGTTTACGCGGTCGGGATGGTCTTCGGCCCATTTTTTCGCCGCATCTTCGGGTTTGGCGCCTTCTTCGATGGCGGTCATGATTTCGCCCATTTCATCCGACGTCCATTCGAAACGGTCCAGAAACTCGTAGGCCGTCGGCTCATCCTCTTTCAAGCCTTTGCGGGCCACGGTGTGAATCTCTTCGGCTTCGCCGTATACCTTTTTCGGGTCGTCAAGATATTTCAGATCGTATTTGGAGAACATCCAGTGCGGCGTCCAGCCGGTAATGATGACGGGCTTTTTGGCTTTGATGTCTTTGGCCAGCGTCGCGGTCATGGCCGCACCGGAGCCTTCGATCAATTTCCAGTCCGACAAGCCGTATTCCTCGATCGCTTTGCTGGTGGCCTTCATGATGCCCGCGCCCGGGTCGATGCCGATGATCTCGTGATTGACTTGCTTGCCGATGGATTCCGCGGAGCTTCCGTTCTCCGTATTGCCGTTATCCGCGCCGCCGCTGCCGCTGTTGCAGGCAGAAAGCGTCAGCACGCCGGCGAGACCGAGCAGCATCAACCATTTGCTTTGTTTTTTCATCTTATCTTCCCCTTTTTCGATCGGATTTTTTGAACAACTGTTGCGTAAAACGGTCCAGTACGATAGCCAAAATAACGATCACCAGTCCGGCTTCAAAACCTTTGCCGATTTGCAGCTGGGTAACGGCGCGGTATACTTCCGCTCCGATCCCCTGCGCGCCGATCATCGAAGCGATGACCACCATGGACAGCGACAGCATGATCGTCTGGTTCACGCCCGCCATCAGCGTCGGCATCGCGAGCGGCAGCTGCACCTTAAACAGCTTCTGGCCCGAAGTCGAGCCAAAGGCATCCGCGGCTTCCGTCAACTCGCCCGACACTTGCTGAATGCCCAGCATGGTGAGGCGGATGGTCGGCGGAATCGCAAAAATGACGGAGGCGATGACGCCCGGCACGACCCCGATGCTGAAGAAGGTGACGGCAGGGATCAAATAAACGAACGCCGGCATCGTCTGCATGAAATCGAGCAGCGGCGTGATGATCCGGGCAGCGCCTTTGCTGTATGCGCACCAAATCCCGATCGGTATGCCGACGACGACGGAAATCAGCGCGGCCGTAATGACGAGGCTTAAGGAATCCATCGTTTGGGACCAATACCCCAAATCATAAATCAGCAGGAAGCCGATGACGGAGAACAGGGCCAGCGACCAGCGCCCGACCAGGAAGGCCAGGATGCCCAAAATAACGATAAAAAGAAAAGGATGAGGCAGCATGAACACCCAGGTAAAGGCATTGACGATCCCTTCAATGGCGCCGGAGATCATGTCGAACAAAAACGTCAGATGATCTTCCATCCAGCCCACGATCGTCTCGATCCATTCATCCAGCGGTAGTTTCGGCATCCGGAATCACCTCCTTCGGATGGTTTTGTCCGGCGAGGGCACCAAGCAGTGCTCCGCGGACAATAACGCCGAGAAGGCGATTTTCGTCGTCGACGACGGCCAGCGGCACCTTGGACAGGCTCGTGATTTCGAACAATTCGTTCATGACGACGTCCGGATGGACGCGCGGCCCGTCGACGATCAGAATGTCTTCCAGCGACTGTCCGCCGCGCATGGCGGCCGAAGCGTCCTCCGCCGTGATGACGCCGAGCAGGCGTTTGGCGCGGTCGACGACGAACAGGTTGGAAATGCCGCGTTCGCGCATCAGCTCCAGCGCGACGCGCGGTCCCCTGTCGGCCATGATGGTTTCCGGACGGCGCATGACATGGGATGCGGTCAGCACCTTCGAAAGGTCGACATCCTCCACGAAACGTTCCACATAGGCGTTGGCCGGTTGGGTCAAAATTTCCTCCGGCGTTCCGACCTGCACGACGGCGCCGTCTTTCATCAGCGCGATCCGGTCTCCGATCCGGAGCGCTTCATCGAGATCATGCGTAATGAAGATGATCGTTTTTTTCATCTTCTCCTGCAGATCCAAGAGCTCATCCTGCATATCCCGCCGGATCAGCGGATCAAGCGCGCTGAAGGCTTCGTCCATCAGCAGAATTTCGGGATCGTTGGCAAGCGCCCTGGCCAGGCCGACCCGCTGCTGCATCCCGCCGCTGAGTTCGTCCGGGCGTTTGCTTTCCCAGCCCGCAAGTCCGACGAGCTCCAGCGATTGCTTCGCTTTTTCCCGCCGCTGGCGTTTATCCGCTTTTTGTATTTCAAGCCCGTATTCCACGTTTTCAAGCACGGTGCGGTGCGGAAACAGCGCAAACTTTTGGAACACCATGCTGATCGTTTGGCGGCGGACGGTACGCAGCTGCTCCTTGTTCATTTTCATCAGATCTTTGCCATGCACGAGGATTTCCCCGGACGTCGGCTCGATGAGGCGGTTCAGCATCCGCACAAGCGTCGATTTGCCGCTGCCGGACAATCCCATGATGACGAAAATTTCGCCGGCCTCGATATCGAGGCTGACCCGGTTCACGCCAACCGTAACGTTTTTCTCCTTGGCTATTCTTTCTTTGGTCCAACCTTGCTCGAGAAGCTCCACGCAGCTCTCCGCGTGGGGACCGAACAATTTGCTTACCTTATGAAGCTGTAAGATGGACAAATGAATCCCCCCTTTAAACCAGTTAGAGCACAAAAATTGCAAAAACCCATGATTCGGATCGGCGGCCCTTTAAACAGCAGAAAAAAAGAGCGCCGATGGAATCCGTGGCAACGATGCAACAACTAACAATATCGTAACAAACGTTTTAACAGTATGTAAAGAACGTACAGAAAAAACTGTACAAACCATTCCTCAGATTTCCTCCCATATGCTCCCGTATGCGGCTTCTGAGGCTTCTTTACTTTTAAAAGGCGTTTTTCTACAATAGACCAAGAAGGTTGTTGCCTCTGGATTTTCGTCTAAGCGATGAGTGATCTAACGGAAAACACCCGAGAGAATGGCTGAACTATAAGGAGGTTGCAAGCATGGGCTTGGACCCGGGCAAAGAAGCGCAGCATGCGGCGCTGGACAAAATACGCAAACGTGTGATCGAAACGATCGGGCGAAATATGGACTTATACGGCATTTCCTTATCTACGGGACATCTCTATGGCCTGCTTTTTTTTGCGGACAAGCCGATGACGCTGGACGAGATGGGCGCCGAAATGAAGATGAGCAAAACCAGTATGAGTACGGGCGTTCGCACGCTTCTTGATCTGAAAATGGTAAACAAGGTTTGGGAAAAAGGCTCGCGCAAAGACCTGTATGAAGTGGAGTACGATTGGTACCAGACGTTTACCGACTTTTTTGACATCAAATGGAGAAAGTCCGTGGAATCCAACATGATGGTCCTTCGCAAAGCGACGGATGAAATCAATAAAATGGAGAAGGAATACGCGGAAGATCCGGAAATGATGGAGATGCTGCGCAAAGACAAAGCCAAGCTCCAGGATGCGTTCGCTTATTACGAGTGGCTGGACCGGCTGATCGATACCTTTGAAAACGGGGACATTTACAAGCTGGTACCGAAAGTGCCGCCCAGGGAAAATTAATCATAGAGGACCGGGATGCTTCAGGCTCCCAAGGTCCTTTTTTTGTGCCTTCGGCCCGTGGATCGGCGGTGTTGAAACCTTTTGTCAAGCGGGTACGTCAGGAAGGGAAAACGTCACGAGTAAGAGGGGAATTCCATGAAAAAGTACGGCTTGCTTATGCTCATCGTTATGCTGGCCTTCATCTTCGGCTGTTCCGACCGGCAGGAGCCGCAAAACGGCAAAAAAACCCCAGAAACGCCTCGCCATACGGAGAAACCGGGAGCAGACGGCCAAACATCCAAGGGCGCCGATGTAGTCGACATGCACGGGATGGTCCAAAACCTGGGACGGCTGGATGCTTTCGTGAACGAAAAAGAGGGAACGCAGCGGCTGATCCGGTACACGATCGAAGGCGATCCCATGTACTATGATATCACGCGCAAAAACGGCCGGATCGAACTGCGGCTGGATTCGACGATGGACGAATACGGTTCGGGCACGGTACAGATCTTTGACTGCGGCCGGATGAACCGCGGGGAAACGGAAACGCAAATCCGGTATGTTCTTACGGGCTGCGCAGGGGAAAGGGAGGAGGTCGAGCTGTTGACGATTCATTTTGACGTGAGCAGGCAGGACCGCTTCGATTTTGTTCTGAAGTACGGTCCCGGCTTGAAAAATGAAATCCATACGGCGGAACAGAAGCTTGTGAAAAGCCTCGACGACGGCGCAGCAACGGTCAGCGACTTCGCCATTCCGGAAAAGGACCTCCAGAAAATATACCGCGCCTTGGTCCTTGCCGGTTACCTGACCGGGAAAAA
This sequence comes from Paenibacillus sp. FSL M7-1455, assembly GCF_038004655.1. Lineage (NCBI taxonomy): Bacteria > Bacillati > Bacillota > Bacilli > Caryophanales > Paenibacillaceae > Paenibacillus > Paenibacillus sp. FSL M7-1455. The sequence goes on from NZ_JBBORO010000001.1 coordinate 983,255, forward strand.
GCTCTCTGCTGCCTGCAGCGGCCCCGCGGGGGATGCGTATGATCTGACGGTATACATCAACAGCGGCGAGCGGAAGTTTCGGTGGAATTCCTGCGACGGCAGTCCGGACGGCAAGCAAATGACGGCGGTAGCGGAGGAAATCATCGGGATCGTGCACTCGGGTTCCGTCTATCGGTCCTTGCCGAAGACGGCGGCGGAGCAAGGGACGGGAAATTAACCACAGCGAAAAGCACTTTTTTTCTTTCTTTTGCATGGTTTTGCCGATCCGGGCCGTCAAACGTTACATAGAAGCCATTCCTCGAGGAAAAAGGCGGTCTGCTGCAGAAGACCGAATCTTGAACAGAAAGACGTGAACCCTATTGAATATGTTCGCTACGTTTTCAAAAGCAAGCGTTCAGTCGTTATGGATGGCCTGGGAATCGGTGTTTGACCAAATGACGAAATGGCGGAGTTCCTCCGTTCAAACCTATGGAATTTGCAAACTTGTGGTGAAGAGGCATCACGGAAAAAGCCTGGAATGCCATACCGGAGAATGGATTCACGCCGGCGATTGGGTTGGGGAGCTTCATCTGGACAACCGGCAGGTGCTCCGGCTCTCCAAGGAGGTGGGGGCCGACCGTGCGGCGCTGCTGACCGCCAGAATGCTGCGGAAATCGATGCAGGAGATCAGCGCGGCGTTCGAAACCGATCCCGGGCTAGCGCATGTCAAAGCGCTGACCGGCATTACGCTGCTGCACCGCGGGATGATCCACGGGCTTGGCTTTGAGCTGCATCCGCTGAAGTCCAAGAGCTTCCGGATGTTCTCGACCTATTATTTGCGCCTGCTGCTCCGGGTTCTGCACCCGGAAGGCGGAGCCCGCACGAAGCGGCAGGTTACGAAGCTTGTCCCGAAAATGCTGCTGATGACGAGGCAGTCTTTGCTTTTGCGCTATCGGCAGGAAGCATGGGCAAAGGGCGGCGGAATGGCCGCGATCGTGTCATGATGGCTTGTGAAGCGTTTTCAAATAGCAGCCGCCATCTTGGATGGCGGCCTGAAGGATGTCATGCGGGACATGCGCCCGATGGCCTCACCAATGGTGCTTTTTCTTATGGGGTCTGCAGACGTGGCACCGGCTCCGTTTACAGTGGCCTTTCTTACACGGGATTTCGTGACACCAGGAAAACGGATCGTGGTACTTTTTAACTTTTGGTTTATAGATAATGGTTGTGTAAGTGACGCAGCCTTTGACTTCCTTAAAACACCGCTTGAACTTTTTCGGTTTAGGATCGCATTTGCATGGATGTTTTCTCATGAAAATTTTCCCCTCCTAAAGGATATTGGTAGGCTTCCGTATACTATATTTCAGTCGGCCTGCCTTTGACAGGGACACGAAACCAACTTAATGAAATATGGGCGACGAAGAGCGTTATATCCTTTGTTCTTCGATGACGTCCATGTCGTTGGCCGGCCACCGGAAAAGCATGGAAATCCAAGGTACGACCGTTTCTTGCGGTTGTGCTTTATTTTTTTTCGAAAAGAAAATATGCCTATTTACAAATGGAAAATGGTGGGTTATGATAAAGCCATCTTATCGATCTAAAAAATTAGAATGAATTATAAATGTGGAATGATTGATTAAATTGGATCGAAATTTGAAAGAACGGGAGTGTCGCGTTTATGGATCAGAATGAGCACCAATCCATTGAAATCTCGGTGGAGCAGGCCAAATTGCTGGGGAGCGCCCAGCGGGTGAAGATTATCGGAGCAATCGTCGAGACGCCGAAAACGGCCAAGCAAGTAGCCGATGAACTTGGGGAATCGCCGGGAAGCATCCACTATCATATTCAGAAATTGCACGACGGCGGATTGATCGATTTGGTGGAGACCCGGACTGTCGGGGGCATCGTGGAGAAATATTATAAGTCCAAGGCAAAGTGGTTCAACACCAAGGGAACGCAGCTTGTCGATCCGGTGCTGGCAGACGATTATCAAGCGGCATCCAGCACGAAAATGAACGTGAGAATGCAGCTCACTCCGGAGCAGCACGAGGAAATGACGGCCGAATTCAAGGCTCTGCTCGAAACATGGGTTGCGAAGACCTCGGCATCGAAAGCGAAAAACAGCCGGGAATATGCGATCGGAATTCGGGTGATTTCGGCGGAGGCGGCAAAATAACCGGCCAAATCGGGTTGCTTGGGTTATGAATAATGACAAACGGGAAGGGTGTATGGGATGGGGATTTTTAAGAATCGTAATTTCACGCTGCTGTTCATCGGCCGGATCCTGACGAATATCGGGGACAGTTTGTATGCCGTTGCGGCCATGTGGCTGGTGTACAGCCTTGGCGGCTCCACGCTTTATACCGGGATCGCCGGCTTTCTATCGATCTTGCCCAGAATCATTCAGCTCTTCTCGGGGCCCATGATCGACCGCGTGCCCCTGCGGGGCCTGCTGGTATATTCCCAGCTGTTTCAGGCGGTTTTGCTGCTGGTCGTGCCCCTTGCGCATTATTTTGATTTTTTGACGGTTGGGCTGGTGCTGGCGATTACCCCGATCTTAACGACGATCAACATGTGGTTTTATCCCGCGCAAATGTCGGCGCTGCCGAAAATCCTGGATAAAAAGCAGCTGACGCAGGGCAACTCCTTGTTTTCGTTTGCGTATCAAGGGATTGACGTTGCGTGCAACGCCGTGTCGGGGGCGCTCATTGTCCTGCTCGGCGCGGTTGCGCTTTATTTGTGGAACTCGCTCGGCTTCTTTATCGGGGCGTTGCTGTTTATGCAGTTGAGAATCAAAACAACACCAAAAGATTCGCATAACAACGAACAAAAGATATCCGAAAACAAAACCTCGGAATCGAATACCCGTCGCACCCCGTTCAAGGATTACGTATCGGACATGAAAGAAGGGATTCGGCTGATCCTGGCCACGCCGTTGTCGCGCATCCAACTCGGCGTGATCGTCATCAACGCGGCGGGCGGGGCGACTTTTACGGTCATGCCGGCTTTCGCTGACGGTCTGGGCGGGCCCGGGATCTATGGAATGCTGCTTATGGCCGGGGCTTGCGGCAGTTTGCTTGGCGCCCTCCTCGCGCCTTATATGAAGCTGGAGAGGGTTCGTCTCGGCGTTGTTTTTGCCGCTGCCTTCTGCTTATCCGGAATCGCGTGGTGCCTGAGCGTATTCAGCAGTTGGACGTGGCTCGTCGTTTTGGTTTATGGGCTGGCCTGGTTCCCGGGAGGCGTCACCAACGTTATCATCAATACGGTCATTCAAAAAGGCGTGCCGGAAAAAAACATGGGAACGGTTTTTGCCGCGGCTTCCGGGTTAAGCGGCATCGAGATGCCGCTGGGCAATTTGCTTGGCGGCAGCGCAGGCGTCGTGACGTCAAGCTCGGCCGTCATTGCCGTTTGCGGGCTCGCGGTGCTGGGCGTGGGCATCTATTGGATGTTCGACCCGGTCACGCGAAAGCTGCCTGCGGCCGATGACGTGGATCAATCCTGGTTTGCTTCCCCGGAAAAAACGAATGCGGCGCAAGCGACCCCATCGCTATAATTCTATATCCCTTTTCTTCATATAAAGTGGTGCGGCCCCGCAGGATGAAGTCCTTTACGGGGCCGTTTTTTGCACCGGCTGAAGGCTGAAATGGTTTGCGAAGGGCCGGTTGGTTCAATCGGACTTTTAGTTGCTCTCGGTAAGGAGAGAATTCGGATCCATAGAGGTATCAAATGGGTATAGACCGTTGGTCATTCGGAAAGATTCTTGTCCCCCTGTGCTTGTCAGGCTAGTCTGCATAATGTGAACAAGTCCCTCATAGACATGTATCAATCAAGTAAAACATGTGCTAAAGGGGATGATGTCATGCGCCGGATGTCATGGGTACTCGCCATGATCTTGTGCGTTACCGTCGTATTTGCCGGGTGCGGCAAAAAGGACGCCGCTTCCGTAGTCAAAGGATTAACCGATGTGGCCGACACACTGCAAAGCAAGGAGGGATCTTATAAAGGAACGGGCAAAATGACGTTGTATACGGGCGAAAAACCGCAGGAATACGACATTGAGGTCTGGTACCAAAATCCTTCCTACTACCGGATCAGCCTGACCAACGCGCAAAAGGACGTGACGCAGATCGTTCTCCGCAATGACGACGGCGTATTCGTCCTGACGCCCAGCCTGAAGAAAAGCTTCCGTTTCAAGAGCGACTGGCCCGAAAACCAAGGGCAGGTCTACTTATACCAATCCCTGGTGCAGGGCATCTTGAGCGACAAAACCCGCCAGTTCGCCGAGGACAAAGACGCTTATGTATTCGACGTTGCGGCCAATTACCACAGCTCGTCCCTGGTTCGCCAAAAAATTTGGCTCAGCAAAGACAACTACGCTCCGAAGCAGGTCCAGGTATCCGACGCCGAAGCGCATGTCATGGTGGAAGTGAAATTCAGCGACTTCAAGTTCGATGCCAAGTTCGAAAAGGATTCCTTCGACATGAACCGGAACATGGCGTCCGCAGGCGATCCGACGCTGGGCATGGTGACGGAAGTGGACGAGAACGGAAATCCAATCTCCGCGGACGATTCGCAGGGAGCCGAAAACGCGGCGGCGCCAACAGTGCTCGGAGACTTCGGAACGATCGAGCCGGTGTACATGCCGGAAGGCGTTGAACAGAAGGATGTCCACAAAATAGAGGACAGCGCAAACCATACGGTCCTTCTCCGTTATGACGGAACTTATCAATATACCATCATGGAATCGCGCTCCCCGGACTTGGCCGTATCCTCCCTGGCATCCGGAGATGTCGTCGATCTCGGCTTTACGGCAGGGCTTTATACCGAAGACGAGCAAAAGACGCTGACCTGGATGAACGACGAAGGCATCGAATTCCGCATCACGAGCAGCAACCTGCCGTTCGACGAGATGAAAAAAATCGCCGTGTCGCTGCAGGAGCAGACCGGAAAATAACTTCACGCGGGCGGATTCTCCGCTGCAGGGCAGCTGCTCTGCGGCAGGGGAATCCGCTTTTTTTGCTTGCGGGATGGATCGGTACGCCCGTGTGGTACGGTAAACATGCCCGAAACCGCCCTGCCGTGGTTCATTGACAGTGGCCTTTTCGAACATTACGATTAATGAGCGAGCTTGGCGTAAAACGTAAGAGAAGGTGACTGCAAAAAATGCAAGTTCAATATAGAGCAACACGGGCGGAAATCAATTTGGATCATCTCATCGAGAACTATAAAGCATTCCGGCATGCGCTTCCCGAAGGGATGCGGCTGCTGGCCTGCGTCAAGGCGGACGCTTACGGCCATGGTGCCGTGGAAGTGGCAAGAGCGCTGGAGCAAGCCGGCGCGGACTATTTGAGCGTCGCCTTTCTGGATGAGGCGATCCAGCTTCGCCGGGCAGGCATTCAGGCGCCGGTGCTGGTGCTGGGGTATACGCCCCCGGAAGGAATCCAGGCCGCCTGGGAGCATCGGGTGACGGTGACCGTATTCAGTCCCGAGGTGCTTGAGGCGATCCGGCGCCTGCCGGAAGCAAGCCTGGAGCGGCCGCTCAAGGTGCACGTCAAAATCGACAGCGGCATGGGACGCCTGGGGCTGCTGCCCGGGGACGGCGCGGTGTCCTTCATCGAGGAGGCCGCGGCTTTGCCTCAGGCCGAAGTCGAAGGGATGTTCACCCATTTTTCCAAAGCCGACGAAGAGGACAAAAGCTATACGCAGGTGCAATACCGCCGGTTTGCCGGCGTCGTTGCAGCCATGGAGCAAAAAGGCATCCGCCTCCCGATTCTCCATACCGGAAACAGCGCGACCGCGATCGACATGCCGGAGCTGAGCTTCAACATGGTACGGATCGGGATCAGCCTATACGGCCTGTACCCATCGGATGAGGTCAACCGTCAGCGCGTGGCTCTGCGCCCCGTCATGTCGCTGAAAACCAACATTTCGTTGGTCAAAAAGCTGCCCCCGCATTGGGGCGTAAGTTATGGCGCAAGATATGTAACAGAAGCAGAGGAAATGATCGCTACGCTCCCGATCGGGTATGCCGACGGTTACTCCCGGATGCTGAGCGGCAAGGCGGAGGTGCTGATCCGCGGGCGCCGCGTGCCCGTGGCCGGAACGATCTGCATGGACCAGTGCATGGTGTCGCTCAAGTCCTTCGGGAAAGAAGCGGAAGAGATCGGGGCCGGCGAAGAGGTGGTGCTGATCGGCAGCCAATCCGGCTCAAGCATCACCGCCGACGAGCTGGCTTCCTGGCTTGGCACGATCAACTACGAGGTCGTCTGCATGATCGCGGGCCGGGTACCGCGCCTGTACGTTCGCGGCGGAAATCACGTCCGATTGGTCAACTCCCTCCTCCCTGAATAAAAGGGAAAAAATGGCCGCCCGACTTTTCCGAAACAGGTAGCAGGAATAACTTGCCTGCTTCTCGAATAAGGATTTATGCCGAGATTGTCTGTACGGAAACCGCGGCTGTAGTTTATAATGGAATGCAGCATACCTGATATACCTTCGGCATATATATTCCTTTGTATAAATTTCCTTGAATAAAGTAATACTGGTGCACAAGGGTGTGAAGGTTGTGGGGGTGGAAGAAAAGGTGGCTAATATGCAGAATACCAAACGAATTATGATCAGCTTGCCGGATCATCTTTTGCAGGAAGTGGATGGCATCGTTGCGATGGAAAATTCCAACCGCAGCGAATTGATCAGGCAGGCCATGAAGCTGTATCTGATGGAACGGAAAAAGCGTTATATTCGCGAGTCCATGCAGCGCGGCTACATGGAAATGGCCAAAATCAATTTGACGATGGCCTCTGAGGCGTTTCATGCGGAGGAAGATGCAGACAGCACTTTAGGTCGCTTAGTGAGCGGGGTGTAAACATTGATCGTAAAACGCGGCGACGTTTTTTTTGCGGATCTGTCACCCGTTGTCGGTTCTGAACAAGGCGGAGTAAGACCGGTGCTGGTCATCCAAAACGATATCGGCAACCGTTTCAGTCCTACGGTCATCGTAGCGGCGATTACGGCCCAGATTCAGAAAGCCAAGCTGCCGACGCATGTCGAAATCGATGCGGCTTCGCATGGCTTTGACAGGGACTCTGTCATATTGCTGGAGCAAATCCGAACCATTGACAAGCAAAGGCTGACGGACAAAATCACCCACCTGGACGAGGAAACGATGAAAAAGGTGGATGATTCCCTGCAGATCAGCTTGAGCTTGATCGACTTTTAACCATGAATAGTGCAGTGAAAAGGCGTGCCCGGGGGGCCGCCTTTTTTCATTTTTTTTGCGGCTGTTTTTTTTCAGGCTGTTTTGCCTGGGAAGGGAATAAGGCGTTGGAGCTGCATCAGCGACCCATACTTTAGAGGGAGCGTCTTTTTGAGTTCCGAAGTCCCTCCTTAGGCGGCTCTCCCTTGTGGAGAAAGTTTCCACCGCCCCAAATCCTTGAAAGACCGCGTAAAAAGATTGTAAAATACAAGCCTCGTACCCGAGCATTTTTGACAAAGCGTTAATGCAAATGCCGACGAAACCGGCAGAATGAAGGGAATAAATGCCCCCTGAAAGAAGCATCTGCCATCCTTGTTTGCCTCTTCCAAAGATGTCCGCTGGAAATGTAGGCAAAAGTTTGTGATAATATACAAGAACCTAGCTTTACTTTTTAGAAAAATATCTAAATTTTTTAGACCGTTTTACGGGGATTTTACGCCAATTTGGAACTTGAAGCTCCATGCCTTGCATGTAATGCGGGTGGAGAACGAAATTTTACATGACAACCATAAATGCATAAAAAGCGCCATTAAACGAACGAAATATACGAACGAACGATGCAATTGTCGCCGAAACAAGCGAATTGAACGGGAAAGAGGGATTTCATATGACGGAAAAAGCAGTTGTCGACATGAATACGGAGGAACAGAAGGCGATCGAACAGGAACGGATCATCCAGCAGACCGCGAAGGAATTGCAGCTTTCGCTGAAGCAGATCCGCACGACGGTCGAGCTTCTGGACGAAGGGAACACCATTCCGTTTATCGCCAGATACCGCAAGGAAATGACCGGGGAACTCGACGAAAACCAGCTGCGCGATATCGAGGAACGGGTTCACTATTTGCGCAATTTGGAGGAACGGAAACGCGAAGTCATCCGGATCATCGACGAGCAGGGCAAGCTGACGGGCGAGCTGAAGACGGCCATCGAGAAGGCAGTCAAGCTGCAGGAAGTGGAGGATTTATATCGTCCTTACCGGCAAAAGCGCAAAACGCGGGCAAGCGTCGCCAAGGAAAAGGGACTGGAGCCGCTGGCGGAATGGATCATGGGGCAGCCGAAGCAGGGGGATCTCCAGCAGGAAGCCGCGAAATACGTGGATGCCGAAAAAGGCGTGGAGAGCACGGACGACGCCATTGCCGGCGCAATGGACATTTTGGCGGAAAACATGGCCGACGACGCGACGATCCGCTCCTGGGTCCGCCGTTATACGATGGATCATGCGATGTTGACCTCGGAAGCCAAGGATGCCGAGCAGGAATCGGTGTACGAAAACTATTACAATTACCGCGAGCTTGCCAAAAAGATGCCGCCTCACCGGATTTTGGCGATCAACCGGGGCGAACGCGAAAACGTGCTCAAAGTGGGGCTTGAGGTATCGGCCGAGCCGATCCACAATTTCATGGCGCGCCAGACCGTAAAGGGGCCGTCCATCGTGCAGAACCTCCTGACCGCGGTCATTGAAGATGCGTACAAACGTCTCATCGCGCCTTCGATCGAACGGGAAATCCGCGCGGAACTTACGGAAAAAGGGGAAAATCAAGCGATCTCCATCTTCTCCGGCAACCTGCGCAGCCTGCTGCTGCAGCCGCCGGTCAAAGGAAGATGCGTGCTCGGCGTAGACCCGGCGTACCGGACGGGCTGCAAGCTGGCCGTCGTCGACGAGACGGGCAAGCTGCTTGAGGTGGCGGTCACCTATCCGACGCCTCCGAACAACAAGAAAAAGGAAGCCGCGGAGAAATTCCGCGAGCTGATCAACAAATACGGGATCGAGCTGATCGTCATCGGCAACGGCACCGCTTCGCGCGAAACCGAGCAGTTCGTGGCGGAAGTGATCGGGGAGCTGCAGGATCGTAACCTGGCGTACCTGATCGTCAATGAGGCGGGCGCGAGCGTATATTCGGCCTCGAAGCTGGCGCAGGAAGAGTTCCCGGACCTGGACGTAGCGGAACGGAGCGCGGTTTCCATTGCCCGCCGGGTGCAAGACCCGCTTGCGGAGCTGGTCAAAATCGAGCCGAAAGCGATCGGCGTCGGGCAATACCAGCATGACGTCTCGCAAAAGCATCTGGACGAAAGCCTGAAGGCGGTCGTGGAATCGGCCGTCAACCACGTCGGCGTCGACGTCAACACGGCTTCGCCGTCGCTTTTGTCTTACGTGGCCGGGGTCAACGCGACGCTGGCGAAAAACATCGTGAAATACCGCGATTCGAACGGCAAATTCATCAGCCGCAAACAGCTGCAAAACGTGCCGCGCCTCGGCGCCAAAACGTATGAGCAATGCGTCGGCTTCCTGCGGATTTCGGACGGGGAGAACCCGCTGGACCGCACGCCGATCCACCCGGAATCGTATCCGGTGGTCGATCGTTTGTTCAAGGAGCTGGGCATCGGCATGGACAAGCTGGGCACGCAGGAGCTGTCGGATTTGCTGGCGCAGCAGCATGTCGGCCAGCTCGCCGAAGCGCTTGACGTCGGCGTGCCGACCTTGCGCGACATTTTGGAAAGCTTGCAGCGCCCGGGCCGCGACCCGCGCGAGGAGCTGCCGCTGCCGATTTTCCGGACGGACGTGCTGAAGATCGAGGATTTGTCTCCGGGCATGGAGCTTCAGGGCACCGTGCGCAACGTGATCGACTTCGGGGCCTTCGTGGATATCGGCATCAAAAGCGACGGGCTCGTGCATATTTCGCAGCTGAGCGAAGGTTACGTCAAACATCCGATGGACGTCGTCTCCGTCGGGGACAATGTAACGGTTTGGGTGCTGAACGTGGATTTGAAAAAAGGCCGCGTCGGTTTGACGATGCGCAAGCCGAAAGATCAGCAATAAAAGGCGGTAAAAACGAATAAGCCCCTGTCGAAAAAATCGATAGACCGGGGCTTATTTCCGCATGTCTTTATAAGGGAAGCCGGTTACTCTTTCAGGGGGCGTCCGGGTTTGCTTGAACGGGGGCGGAGAGCTTCTTTTTGGCCCGGAAACGCCGCACCTTCATCAGGTTGCCGCACATTTTGTCGTCGCAATACCGCTTGGAGCGGTTGCGCGTATCGTCATAATACACCCAAAGGCAGTCCGGGTTGTCGCAGATGCGGATTCTGGACGTTTCGCCATTCGCCAGCACGGACGCAAAGGAGGCCGCTATTTCGGCCATGCTTTGCGTCCAATCGGCGTTGGCCGGAAGATACGCTAGGCTCACGGCTTCATCGGCCGCACGGGTCAATTTGCGGTATACCGGCGCTTTTTCCATCCAGTCGTTCAGCATCCCGATCTGATCATCGGTCATGTTTTCTCCGGCGACGATCCGCCCAATGAGCTCCCGCAGAAATGCCCGGAGCTTTTTTAGTTCGCGGAGTTCCGCTGGATCCGGAAGGCTGGCGGCGGTAATGCCGTTTTCCTGCATAAACCGGCGAAGCCACGTTTCCTTCTCCAAACGGTCCTCTTCGCGTCCGCTGCCCCGCCAATCATGCCAATGGCTGTTCACGAAATCATCCCATAACATGGCCTCAATTCATCCTTTCTATATGTGCATTGTAGCAATCACGGATGGCTTTTGCCATCTTTGGCCGCGAACCGCCGGGAGAAAACCGTTTTAAACATATTGGCTGTTGTGCAGGAAGAATATGTATGTTATCCTCCTTGTAACTACCGTAGTTTAATTTGATGGTTACAATTAAATGGAGGCGATGGAATGAGCATTCGGAATTTGCTGCTGGAATATTGGGGTTATTGCATGGAAAAGGAAGATTGGTATCCGCCGCTGCAGCCCGCCCTTCAAAATGTATCGTTTGAGCAGGCGCTGTGGAAACCCGCCGACGGGGCGGCCAACAGCATTTGGGAAAACGTCCAGCATCTTTTGTATTATAAGGAGCGTTTGCTGGCCCGGTTAAAGGGGACGTCGGATGTTTTCAATCTAAGCAACGATGAGACGTTCCGCATCCCTGAAGCGAGCCGCCAAGGCTGGGAGCAGGCCAAATCGAGGCTTATGGATGTGCACGCAGCGCTGCAAAGCGAGCTGGAGCGGCTGCCGGAAGAGGAGCTCGATGCGCATCCTCAACGTTTTATGAGTTTGATTACCCACGATGCCTACCATACGGGTCAAATTGTGTTGTTAAGCAAGCTGCAAGGCGTCTGGCCGGCAACGAGAAGCTTTGAATAAGCGTCAAGATTTGGGGGATGCCCCCGCTTCCTATTTAAAGAAAAATTTCTGCTGCTGGCCGTGTTTCGGGGGAAAGAGAATGGATGCGGCCAGGGGTTCATAAGCAGCCTTCAGGGTAAAAAAGAAGCCGGACGTTGCCCGTCCGGCTTTAGGTTTTTGCAGCCTCTTTGCTTGCGTTATGGATGTCGAAACTTATGAGTGATCCGAGCCCTCGCTGCCTGAATTGCGGTAAAAAAACCAGCAGTCGTTCAGCAGCTTGATTTGGCGTCTGTCCTTTTTGCGGAAGGCGCGTGTCAGTTGATTGCAGAGCCATTGCGGCAAGGGTATCTCCTCCTCATGCAAAACCGTCTGTATGGATAGCATATGGGGAAGACGCCCAAAGCGTGCAGGTCTACATCGTTTTATGAGGCGGACCATGCCGCGAACATCCAACAATCGACTTTTGACGTAAAGCGGACCCGAACGGGACGCGATGTGCCCTCTCTCTGGCAGCGTGCGCCTTTAAACATGGACGTCAGACGGCTTCTTCCTCGTACCATTGCTCCAGCTGCGCCTGCAGGGCACGGATTTCGGTGAGCAGCGAGATGAGCGGATAGTTTGTTTCATTGAGGGAAGCAAAAGATCTTTCCAGTTCGTTGATATAATCCAGGCCGCTTACGATCGCGGACGTTTCCTGCAGCAGCTCGAGATGGTCGCATTCGGCCACGGCGAGCGGCAGCTCCGGCGTACCCTGGGCGGTAAGCTTGCTGACTTCCTTATGGAGCCTCAAATTCAGCGCGCTGAGCTGATAAGCATAATCGGCGGGCATCTCCACGTATTGGAGTTTGTCTCCCGATTGCAAAATAACGTATCGCATGTTTGGCATTATGATGGTTCTCCCTCCGTACTTGCTGCTTGCATATCGATGCAAATCAATCCTTACTTGACAGTGTAGCTTAGGGTGAAGTTAAAATTCAAGTAGATTCCTGCGCGGAAAATACTCGTGTCCGTGCAAATAGACGGAAAGGGAGCATTGATGAAGGACATGCCGATCATGAGCAACGACGAGCTGCAGGAGTGGGTGGAACGCGTATCGCTGGAGAGCTTCGGCGTACCTTTCAGGCATCGGGCGACGTTTAATGCGAGATTGTCCTCCACGGGAGGACGATATTTTACGCATACCCATGACATTGAAATCAACCCGCATCAGCTGGAGGAAAACGGCAGGGAAGAGGTGGAGAAAATCATTAAGCATGAGCTTTGCCATTACCACCTGCACCTTGCCGGAAGAGGGTACAAGCATCGCGATTCCGATTTTAAAACGCTGCTCTCGCATGTGGGCGGAAGCCGGTTTTGCAGCACGCTTCAGAGCCGCGGAGGGAGAAAAACGCTGCCGTATCGTTACGTCCTGGTTTGCCAGGGATGCGGGATGAAATATATGCGCAAGCGGAAGGTGGATACCAGGCGTTTTCGATGCGGCAAATGCAGGGGAAAACTCCGGCAGACGACGCTTGACTCGCCCCAAAAATCATGATAAATTATGTATTGTCACCATATTGAAAACGTTCCCCGATAGCTCAGTCGGTAGAGCACTCGACTGTTAATCGAGTTGTCACAGGTTCGAGTCCTGTTCGGGGAGCCAGTATCTTGGAGAGATACCCAAGTGGCTATAAGGGGACCCTCTGCTAAGGGGTTAGACTGCGTAAGCGGTGCGAGGGTTCGAATCCCTCTCTCTCCGTTTTGGAATACTTCGAAAGCTCCCAGCGCTTACGCTGGGAGCTTCTTCTGTTCTAGGGATGGGAACCCTCGTTTCGACTTATTGATTTTTTTCGTCTTGGTATTCGGCTTCAAAGCCTTCGATGGCTCTTTCGCGCTTCGTATTTTTGTGCTGGAGATTGTGGAGCTCTTCCCCGGAGATTTCATCGGCATGCTCGTCCAGGTAATCGTTCGTTTTTTGGATGTTTTCGCGCGTATTGTCGATGGCGTTTTGGATTTTTTCCGCGTTATCGGAGCGGTTGTCAGGTTTAGCCATGGTTTCGTTCTCCTTTGGTGTGTGAATTTTAGGTTCAGGATTAGATCATCCCAGTGATGACATACCAATCATAAGATGCCGGATTCAGGCCAAACTTATTCATCCATGACGCAAAAAGGCCCGTTCCAAAAGAAATAAAAAAATTTTCAAAAAGGTACTTGTCATGTCCCAAAAATTCTGTTAAGATAATTTCTGTTGTCACGATTGATAATCTGGCCCGTTGGTCAAGGGGTTAAGACACCTCCCTTTCACGGAGGTAACAGGGGTTCGAATCCCCTACGGGTCACTTCTTTCACTTTTAAATGTATGGGCGCACATCTTTGTGAGTCATCGAGAGCCATTAGCTCAGTTGGTAGAGCACCTGACTTTTAATCAGGGTGTCGAAGGTTCGAGTCCTTCATGGCTCACCAGTTTTATTTTCCCTAAACGTGCGGTAGTGGTGGAATGGCAGACACGCTATCTTGAGGGGGTAGTGGGCGTATGCCCGTGGAGGTTCGAGTCCTCTCTACCGCACCATAATCATAACAACGACAGTCCTTGCGATGCCAAGGATTTTTTTGTGTTCAAAAGAAAAACAAAAGCGCACCGATGCCGCGAACCGAGGATCCTGACGGGTACCTCGCAGCAGCAGGTGCGCTTTTTTTGGTGAATGATTTTAATAAGGAATATGAGTTCCGAATATCGCGGAATATTAAACGTTACGGCGTCGATCCGGGCGCCTGGCGATGATGCGTGTGCTGTTCATAGCTGTAAGCCAGCTTGATAAGCTCGGGTTCGCTGAATGCCCGGCCGAAGAAATCGATGCCCACCGGCAGACCGTCCGGCGTAAATCCTGCGGGTACCGTTACCGTAGGCCAGCCCGTAAAAGAACTCAGCTTGAAGGCGTCTCCGGCCACCTGATCTTCGCCGATTTTGACGGCGGTTTTGGACGAGGTCGGAAAGATCAGGGCGTCCAGCTGATGGTCCGCCATCATTTTCAGGACGGCCTCCTGCACGTATTTCGTGCGGTACAGGACGATGTCCTTATACTCCTGCGCGTCCAAAGAGGTTCGTTTGTTCCGGTCGATCAGCGCCTTTTCGATTGAAGGATCGTACCGGCCGGAAGCGATCAATTCGTCCAACGATTTGTACGGCGAAGCGTCGCCGAGCGACTTGAGATAATCGTTGAATTGGAATTTGAATTCCCAGGCGCTTAGGCTTCCGTATTTGTTGATGACATCAAAGTTCGGGATTTTGACGTTGTCCACAAGTACGGCGCCTGCGGCTTTCATTTCATCGATGGCGCGGGAGGCGACGGCGTTGACCTTTTCGTCGGTGCCGAATACTTCGCGTACGATGCCGATCCGGGCGCCTTTCAGCCCGTCGCGATCCAGGTAATCGGTATAATCCTTTGGCACGAAACCTACGCTTTTGGCCGTCGCAATGTCGTTCGGATCATAACCTGCCGTCGCATTCAATATGAGGGCCGCATCGGCTACGGTACGTGCGAGCGGTCCGCCCGTATCCTGGGTGAGCGCCAGCGGGGCAATGCCGTCGCGGCTGGATAAGCCGACGGTCGGGCGGATGCCGACCAGGCTGTTGAACGAGGAAGGGATCCGGATCGACCCGCCGGTATCGGTGCCCATGCCGACCGCGGCCAGGTTGGCGGCAACGGCGGCGGCCGTGCCCCCGCTGGAACCGCCGGGCACGCGGGTCAGGTCGTACGGGTTAAGCGTTTGCCCGCCCATCGAGCTGACGGTCGTATAGCCGAAAGCAAATTCGTGAAGATTGGCTTTGCCGATCACGATGGCGCCGGCGTCCCTTAATTTTTTCACTTGCGCCGCGTCATCCGGAGGGATGACGCCCTTCAGGCCGACGTTGCCGGAGGTCGTGGGCATGTCATATGTATCGTAGTTGTCTTTGACGATCACGGGGATGCCGTGGAGCGGGCTGCGTTCTCCTGTGGCGGCGCGCTCGGCGTCAAGCTGTCTTGCCGTTTCCAGCGCCCTGGCGTTCAAAGTAAGGATACTGTTGAGTTTGGGGCCTTGATGATCGTATTTCGCGATCCGCTCCAAATATTGCCCGACCAGTTCTTCGGATGTGAGGCGCCCGGTTTCCATCGCTTTTTGCATCTCCGCGATCGTAGCCTCCGTCAGCTTGAAGGGCTGCAAATATCGGTAAAGGCGATAGACGATGGCGGCGGTTTCGCGATGGGTCAACATGCTGCCGTAGCCGAAAGCCTGAGGTGATTTTCCTTGCATCAGCTCGGCGGTGTATACGTCTGCGATGGCTTTGCGATCGGGACTGTCCGGAGCGACGTCGCGATATTCAACCGGCTTGGCATAAGGCACTTGAATGAGCGAATCCAGGAGGGAAGCCGCCTTTTCCCGCGTCAGCCCTCCTTTTTCTTGGGGGACCGCCAGGGTGACGGAGGAACCGGCGGCTTTTGCGGCCGTTTTGACCGCCTCGGCAAATTCGGCCGCCGTGATCGGCGAACTGCTCGCCCCAGCCGATGTCAGCGATTGAGGCAACCAGTTTTGGGATAAGGCTTCCGCCATCTCGCCGCTCGGGTCGGGGGAGGCTGCCGGAGAGGCCGATGCGATCGTCGGGGTGAGCGACAGGGCAGAGATAAGTAGCAGCGCTAACTGTTTGCTTTTGAAACTCTTCATAAGTTCTCCTCCTGTGGTTATGTTATGAAAGATGACTCTATACGGAAGACAAGGGCCTGTTTGAAATCCCTGGTTGAGGGGCCGGAAGGCGGATATGCAGGGATTGGGGATCAACAAGCGGCCTTGTTTTCATCGTTGGAGCCTATTTTAGCGGAGAAGATATCACATGGATTGTATAAAACGGAACTGATGTAAGGTAATATGACGCTAATTATGATTTTTTTTGCAGAAGATGCGTTAGCCAGACGGTCGGGCATTCGCGGCTGAATTTTTTGAACTCGCGGATAAAATGGGCTTGATCGTAATAACCGGATTCCGAAACGACGTTGCTGAAGGCGATTTTACCGGGCTGCAGCAGTTGGCGGACGGCGGATTGGAAACGTACGATTTGGCAAAACGTCTTGGGCGGGATCCCTACATATGCCTCGAATAAAGAGCGGAAGTGTCGGCTTGAGCAGTTCACGATGCCCGATAAATGGCTAAGGCTGATATTTCCGCGAGCTTCGCAGATTCGGTCAATCGCCGGCCCGAGTCCTTTGGGCTCCCGATCTCCTCTAAGCGGCGCCAACGCCGTAATGCGGGTTATCCCCTCTTGGAAGAGGCTGATCCGGCTGAAAAAGGAACCGCCCTCCAATGGAAGCCGTAGCATGGAGCACAGGCGGGCGGGGAGGAATTCGCCAAGCGGGACGCAGCTGTTCGCCATTTTTTTGACGGGGATCAGGGAATGAGGGGCGAGCGGTACGGGGAGGAGCCTGGCGCCAAAATACGTCGTTCCCGGCTGGAGCGATAACGTCCGGCTGCGGACGCCGCCGATAACCATCGGGCCCGAAACCTTTGCTCCGAAAGGGAGCAGGATATCGATGCAGCCTCCGGGGATAAGCGTGCACCGTCCCGGGTGTCCCGGGGGAACAACAAATTGATAAAAGAGAACCGGGAAGCCCTCTTGCGAAATATGGTCGCGGAGTTCGATATAGTCGTCGAAGTGTTTGGTCATCCCCGGCTGTGCGGGCAAAAAATCAAAAGCGGCAGGTGCAAAGTTCATCGTCATCTCTCTCCTTCATGAAGCATCGGGTCCATGTCAAAATAACCCCACAACGTGGGGCCGCTTCCGTGGATATGCGGGCGTTTCCGGTCAAGCGATATGGGGGCTGCTGCTTGCCGTGGATTCAAAACGTTCTTTCGTCAGGGAATCTTTTTCGAGCAGCCACGCCTTTTCCATTTCCGCCGTCCATTTGCCGGCCAACATGGCTGCCTCGGGACGGGCGATGTTCAGCGGGCGGGCCGCGCCGTAAACGCAGGCGCATATGGCGGATTTCATATAACCGTACACGGCCTGATCGCAGCTTGTTCCCAATTGGTAGTTGATGTACGCATGAACGGTAGGCAGGCAAGCAGGACCGAGCCGATCCCGGACGATGCCCTCCAATACGGAGAGATTGAGCCATGGGTACAAGGCTTGTGCCAGCTTCACCAGTCTTTTTCCCCGTTTTCTTGCCGCTTCGCATTCGTCCGCCGTTAAGGCTGGGCCAAGCAGCATGTTGTCGATGTTGCTGATTGAGGCGATGTCCAGCAGCTCGGCCGCCTCGTATACCGCTTGAATGGCGGTGCCGTCTTGGCGGACTAAACGGTTCGTCAGGGGATGAAGAAAATAACCTTCGAGTTCCATCTGCGTTTGAATACGTCCCTCCGAAATGCGGCTTCTTAAGTCCGATAAGCAGCTGAAGCCTCCAACCGATAAATCGTTATCCAGCATCTGCACGTAATCCAGCAGTTTGGTGCTTTTGTCGTTCAACGCGGTCACCTCCAGGTAAGAATAGGATGAGCCATTAGAAATGGATGAAAACCAATTTAATGTTATATTATATGACGCAAAACACACTATCCGACTATGTTAAACAGAATATTTGTAAGTTAATATCACACAAACTTTTCCTTTTGTCAATAAAATGAGTGAAAAAAGAGGATGATAACTCAATTAAATGTAATAAAATATTACATAACATTAACAAGAGGGGGGTGGCCCGAAGAGAGCGAGCCGATCGCTCCGTCGGTACGAGATTCATGACAAACATGAAGCACTTAAAGGGAAATCCTAAGCCCTTGAATCTATCTTGAAAAACATGCGAGACGACAGTCCGGATCCCGCTTGGTTTTCGGGCTTTTTTTGTTATATGATAATGATAACCATTCTCAATAAAAGGCGGTATCAAGAATCATGATCTATTCAATCAATCCAGCGCACGCGCATGAAATGACCATAAGATTATGGGACGCCGATATTTCCGTCGAACCGGGGCTCAGAATGGAGCAGCGGCTGGCCGTGAATCACGCATTGATTGTGCTTCTAAGCGGGGAGGCCGACCTGGAGCTGGAGGACCGGGTCATCCGGATGAGCGAGGGGAGCGTATATATTTGCCCGGGCGGGAAAACCTTCGGCATCGGCGGGCAGGGTGCGGAACCGGTATCGGTCGCTATTTTTCATTTCAGCATATATCAGGCGGTTGCCTCGCGCAAAGAGGCGCTGCATGAAAAAGGGGAGGAAGCTTGGATGCTCCGCGAAAGCAGGGTCGGCACCATGCCTTCAAGAAAATGGCATTCGATCTGCCGCAAGGTGTACAAGCATTTTCATCATAACGAACCGATCAGGAGGTGGCGGGCCCAGCTGGACTTCCAGGAGATGCTGTACGAATGGGCCGCGGCTAACGGCAAAGAAGCAAACGGCGATAAGATGCAGGCGCTGGAGCGGGCGAAAGCCATGATCGAGGAGCGGTACGCCGAGGAGCTGACGATCGACCGGATCTCGGAGGCGGCCGGATTCAGCGCGAATTATTTTGCGGATTTGTTCAAAAAAACGTACGGCCGCAGCGTCATGGATTATGTGGCGCAGGTTCGGATGAACAAGGCCAAACGGCTGATGCTGGGATCGGAGAGCTTGCTGAAAGAGGTCGCCCATCTCGTCGGTTATAAGGATGAATTCTATTTCAGCCGGAAATTCAAAAAGGAATACGGCCTCTCTCCCACGGCGTTCATCCGGAAGCGGAAAAATAAAATCGCCTTATACGGTTCGACTTCGCTGCTTGGCTACCTTTCGCCCCTGCAGATCATTCCTTATGCCGCACCGCTGCATCCGAAATGGTCTCCGGAGCCGTATCATGCGTTGGGGCCGGACATTCCGGTCCACCTGAGCGCCTTTCGCCAAAATCACGATAGAGAATCGAACCTGGGCATCTTGGAGGCGGCCGGGCCGGACCGCATCGTCTGCATGCGCGAAATCGAAGATTGGGAAAAGGAAAGGCTGGCCCGGATTGCCCCCGTGCACGAGTTGTCGCTGGAAACGGAAAACTGGCGGGAAGAGTTCCGGTCGCTGGCGCAGTGGCTGGATCGGACGGAAGAAGCGGAGCAGTGGCTGGGCATGTTTGAACGGCATATGGCATGGCTCAGGTCGCATGTTCAGCGCCATGCGGCGCAACCCGCCGTTGCGGCGGTGCGCGTGTGCCGGAACCGGCATGTTTTTTATCGCAGCTGAGCCGTAAATGAAGTGCTGTATAAGCAGCTCGGATGCCGCATGCCCTTGGTCCCCGAAGGGATATCCGACCAATCCGTGCTCACGATCGAACAATTGAGGGAGATGGGGGCGGGCCATTTGCTCGTTTTGGTCCGGCAGGATTCGGAGACGCTCGCTTTTTGGAGGGCCTTCTCATCTTCCCCGGAATGGATGTCGCTGCCCTCCGTGCGTTCCGGCAGGATGCATCTTGTATCATCGCACCCATGGCGCGAGTATTCTCCCGCAGCGATGCAGCTCATGGCAGAATCCGCGGCACGGCTGCTGACCGGGCAAGTCCCCGGCCTGAAAAATCCATGAGAAATCGGTGAATTGTCCATGGCCTATTCGACCGTCCTCTTTTACCATCAATAATGATAATCATTATCAACTGGTGGAGCGCGCAAACCTCGAATTCACGTCCGGACGCATTTTGAAGTTTTGCAATCCTTCATGAAAAAGGGAGTCGAAGGGAGAAATCGGCAAGCGATGAAAAGAAAGAATCTTTTAGTAGGGGTAGTCTTGATGTTCGCGCTGGTTATATCGGCCTGCGGCAAAGCAAACGAAACCGCCGGGCAAGGAGCAAACCCAACGACGGGGCAAACAGAAAGCCGAAACGCCGGAAAAGCAGCGGAACAGCCTGCGGCCTCCGCATCGGGTATGAGAGTGGTCAAATACCTGGATAAGGAATATACGCTTCCTTCCAAAATCGAACGGATCGTCATCACCGGCGCCGTCGAGGCCATGGAAGACTCGATCGTGCTTGACGTGAAGCCGGTTGGCGCGATTTCCTTCTCCGGCAAGTTTCCGCCGCTGTTCGAATCGGTCACCCAAGACGCCAAGTCGGTCGGGGAAAAAACCGAGCCGAATTTCGAAACGATTTTGTCGCTGAAGCCGGACGTCATTTTGGGTTCGACCAAATTCAAGCCCGAAGTGATGGAGAAGCTGAGCAAAATCGCGCCGACCATTCCTTATTCCCACGTCTCCACGAATTGGGAAGCAAACCTGCGATTGCTGGGCGAACTTAGCGGCAAGCAGAATCAAGCCGAACAGGAGATCCAGAAATATAAAGAGGACCTGGCTGCGGCCAAAACCCAAATCGGCGACAAGCTTAAGGGCAAAAAGGTCGTGGCCGTGCGGATTCGCGGCGGCGAGCTTTACATTTATCCGGCGGCGGTGTTCTTCAATCCGGTTCTGTACGAGGATCTCGGTCTTGAAGTCCCGGCCGAAGTCCAAGCCGCCAAAGCGCAGGAGCTGGTCTCGAAGGAAAAATTCGCGGAGATGAATCCGGATTACCTGTTCATTCAATTTTCGCCGGACGAAAACCGGGATACGCCTCAGGCGCTTGAGGACTTCCGGAAAGACCCGATCATGGGCAGCCTGGACGCCTTCAAAAACGGCAGGGCGTTCGTAAACGCCGTCGACCCGCTGGCGCAAGGCGGCACGGCATACAGCAAAATCGAATTCCTGAAGGCGGCGGCGTCCCATCTTGCGAAATAAAGACCTCCATGTAAGGCGTGTTGACGATGCGTGATAAACGTACGCTGCAGGTTGCCATCCTGGCCATGGCTCCGGCAGCCATGGTGTTATTGATTGCGGCCTCCGTATTATACGGCGCCAAATCCATTTCGGCCGGGGAGATATGGCATGCGGTCGTGTCCTTCAACCCGGATTCGGTCGATCATCAAATCATCATGAGCTCCCGCCTGCCGCGTGCGGTAGGCGCGCTGCTGATCGGCGCGTTTCTTGCGGTTTCGGGAGCGCTGATGCAGGGTATGACCCGAAATTATTTAGCGTCCCCGTCGATGATGGGGGTGTCGGACGGTTCCGTGTTTGCGGTGACGCTGTGCATGGTATTTTGGCCGAGCGCGAATCCGAACGTGTACATTGTGAGTTCGCTGATCGGATCGGCGCTCGGGGCGGCCACCGTCTTTGGCCTCGCCCGGCTGATCCCTAACGGGCTGAGTCCCGTCAAATTGGCGATACTCGGCTCCATCATCGGAACGTTTCTCAGCGGCACGGCTCAAGCCCTGTCGACGTATTTCCAGGTGTCGCAAAATATCAGCTTCTGGTATAACGCCAGGCTGCACCAGATGGATCCGGAGCTCATCCGGCTCTGCATCCCGTTTGCGATTTTCGGTCTGGCGCTGGCGCTGGCCGCTTCCAAATCGGTCTCCGGCCTTTCGCTGGGGGAGGAGGTCGCCACGGGCCTGGGCATCCGTACAGGGCTGGCCAAAGCGGTGGCCGTTGTCGCCGTCGTCCTGCTGACAGGAGTTTCGGTAGCGCTCGCGGGCAAGGTGGCCTTCGTCGGCTTGATCATTCCGCACATCGCCCGTTTTTTCGCCGGTTCCGATTACCGCTGGATCATCCCGGTTTCCGGCGTGCTGGGGGGCGTATTCCTGGCGCTATGCGATATCGCCGCCCGGTTCGTCAACTATCCGTTCGAAACGCCGGTAGGCGTCGTGACGTCCTTGATCGGCGTGCCTTTCTTTTTGTATCTGATCCGGACAAGAGGAGGTGCGCAGCATGAATAGCTTGTCCCGAAAGCGGTTTTGGACGGTGGTTGCGGCCGGGCTGCTGCTGGCGGCCGCGGCGGCTTATCTCAGCCTGACCAACGGAACGTTTGATATGTCGGTGCCGGATGTGGTCACAACGCTGCTTCGCATCCATCCGACGCCGGAGCATGATCTGGTCGTGTTCGAGTTCCGTTTGCCGCGGATCGTGCTGGGGGCGCTCGTCGGTTTTGCTCTGGGCGTCGCGGGTTCCATGATTCAGGGCGTGACGAGGAACGGGCTTGCCGATCCCGGAATACTCGGGATCAATGCCGGGGCGGGGCTGGCCGTGGTGCTGTTCATGTTTTGGTTTCAAGGCAGCATGACCGCCACGGGCTGGCTCGGCGTGATGCTGATGCCGCTGTTCGGCGCGGCCGGAGGCCTGCTGGCGACGGCGGCCATTTATATGTTCGCGAAAGAGGGCGGCAGGCTTGATCCGCAGCGGCTCATCCTGGTCGGCATTGCGATCGCATCGGGTTTTGGCGCCCTGACCGTATATATCTCGCTTAAAATGAACCCCAAAGATTACGAGGCGGCCGTCGTATGGCTTGCGGGCAGCCTGCATGGGGCGAACTGGAAGTTCATCGTCACGATGCTGCCGTGGCTGCTGCTTCTGCCGTGGATCTGCCTGCGTTCGCGTCCGCTGGATCTGTTCCAGCTCAGCGAGGAAAGCCGGAAGGGCCTCGGGCTCAACGTGGAACGGGAAAAAAACATCATCCTGCTCTGCAGCGTCGGCCTCGTCAGCGCCAGCGTTGCGGTATCCGGCAGCATCGCCTTCGTCGGGCTGATCGCCCCGCATATGGCCAGGCGGCTCGTCCGTTTGCGGCATATCCATGTCATTCCGGTCAGCGGCTTGATCGGGATGATCATGGTGCTGACCGGCGATTTCATCGGGAAAACGGTGTTCGCTCCGGCCGAGCTGGCCGTCGGCATCGTCGTATCCATCATCGGCGTGCCTTATTTCGTATATTTGTTGATCCGCGCGCGGGGGTAGGACGATCATGACAGGAGGAAATTATGAATCGATATCAGGAGCTTATGGTTGGCGATCGGAAGCTGGTCGTTCATCTGCCGCCATCCTATGATGATTCGGGCCGCCGGTTCCCGGTTGCGTACGTGCAGGACGGCGGGGAACTGTTTGCCGGCTGCCTGAATTATTTGCAGCATTTACATACGTCGGGCCAGCTCGAGGAAATCATTTTGGTCGGGATCGTGCCTCGTTCCCGCCATGACGAATATACGCCGTGGCCGGCCGCCGCGCTCGCTGACGGATTTCCGCCCTTCGGCGGGCGGGGGCGGGCATATGTGGACGAGGTGGCGGATGTGCTGAAGCCTTACATCGACAGCCATTATCGGACAAAAAGCGATGCGAAGGATACCGCCATCCTCGGCGGATCGCTCGGCGGCCTGATCGCTTGGTTCGCAGGCTTCTGGCGTCCCGACGCGTTCGGCAGGATCGGCATGCTATCGGCCTCTTTCTGGTATGAGGGCGCGGTCGACTTCATCAAGGAACGCGATAACGCCGGGAACCCGGTGCGGATGTATATGTCCGTCGGGGAAAAGGAGGGCATTTACAAGAACAATCGGCAGCGGCATATGGTGGAGCTGACGAAGGAAGCGCACCGCCTGTGGCTTGAGAAAGGGATGCCTGTCAGCCGATTGAAGCTGGATTTGGAGCCGGAAGGCACGCATGACAACCTGTTTATGATGAGGCGGTTTCCCGAAGCCTTAAAATGGCTGTTCGGAAGAAAAGACGAAGCGGTCAAGGCTTCGGCCATGACCGACACCGGCGGGGTCCATCTCCCGGGCACGCGGACCTGGAGCTTCACCTCCGGCCTGAACGGCCGCGAATACCGGATCCTGATCGCCGAACCCGCGGGCCCGCCGCCGGAAGGAGGTTATCCCGCATTGTATACGCTGGATGCGAATGCTTCCTTCGGTTCGCTGACGGAAGCGGCAAGGCTGCAGTCGCGGGGGCCGCACGGGATTCCGCCGGCGCTCATCGTCGGGATCGGGTACCATTCCGACGATCCGATCGTCACGAAGGAACGGTTTTTCGATTATACGGTCTATGCCGACGACAGCGAGCTGCCGCAAAGACCGGATGCTTCCGGCTGGCCGCAAACCGGCGGAGCGGAGGCGTTCCTTGATGTTCTGGAATACGAGCTGAAACCCGCCGTAGAGTCTGCTTATGCGGTGGACCGTTCCCGGCAGTCCTTTTTCGGCCATTCGCTCGGAGGTTTCCTGGTTTTGTATGCGATGTTAACGAGGCCAAACGCTTATCGGCGATATTTCGCGGCCAGCCCGTCGATTTGGTGGAAAAACGGCCTGATCTTTAAGCTTTGGGAGGAACGCAGCGGTGCATTGGCGCTTCCCCGTTCGGAAATCGAGCTGCACTTAAGCGTAGGGAGCCTGGAGAAGCCGCACATGGTCAGCGATGCGTACCGGCTGTATGCGTTGATGACGGCAAGCGGCCGCGGCCCAAAAACAATTTCGATGAACGAGGTGCAAGGGGAGGGGCATGTCTCGCTTTTGCCTTCGCTGCTGAGCCCGATGCTGCGGATCGTGACGCGCTGAACCCTTCGCTCCAGCAGGTGGTCCGCTCCGTTCTGCAGGGCCGGCGCATATTCTTACGCATGCCTTTACGGAGCATTCAAAGCCCTTCCGGAATGAACCGGGAGGGCTTTTTGCCGCAGCCGGTTGTGGTCACCAGTGATGGACCGCGTGCTCCACGAACCCCGACATGTCCTTCACGTCGATCACGGTGCCGTCGTCCAGAACGGCTTTGCCGTTGAACCGCCCGAAAATTTGGTGGCAGCGGTTGTCGACGAACAGCATTTTCGTTTCGGTATACCGGTCGTAGATCGGCTCAAAATCCATTTCGAACCGCCCGTCATCGCTGGTGATTTTTTTCGGGGACATGTATCCGCCTGCCGCCAGGTCGACGTACACCTCGTTCAGCTTGTGGGCGTTTCCGTCGTAAAACAGCATATTTTCCGTGGCGGCCTCCGTATTGCCGAACCCGAAGCCGATGTTGAATCCGAAACGTTTGCCGCCGATCCAGGCGCTGCCGCTGCCCCAAACCCATTCATGGCTGAACGGCCAGACGCCGCGTCCCCAGTCGAGAAGTCCGAAAGCCGTTTCCGGCTCGAACGCGATCGTCCGGTCGCCAAACGCGACCGTGCCGCTGGCAGGCATGCAATTGATTTTGTGATTGTAATAAAAATAGCGAGGATCTTCGTCAAACGGCGTTGCAATGACCATCGATTCCAGATCGGGCTGGGAAAGCTCGATATCGACGTCCATCCGGGGGAACGTTTTCGGATCTCGGGTTCGGCAGCGCAAACGGCGGCCGCCTCTGTACACCTCAAACTGCATGTCGATCGTTTTGCGGCGAACGGCCAAATCCCCATGCTCGGCGGAAGCGGGCATGTGCAGCCGGTTGAACGGGAGCGCGATGATTTCTTTTGCGGCGTATGTTTTTTTCTCGTTCAAATCGATCAGCATCGCGGAAACTTCCCCGGCGTAAGAGGCGTGGCCGATGGTCAGCTGGAGGCAGCAATCGTCATTGGACACTTGGTAGAAATCCCATTCCTTGATCCGCCACGGCGGAGCTTTAATATGCTTGCGGTTGTAGCGCATCACGGCTTTGGTCGAATAGCCTTTTTGCATCAAGGTACCGTTCGGGTAGAGCAAATCGGAGAAGGTCGTAATCCGGTGGTTTCGCATGACGGGTCTTCCTCCTTATGTATTGCGATTAGATTTAGAAAGCGTTTACAAAAAACAAAAGACATGTGCCGCTGCATTTTTGCTAAATGGCTTTCACGTTAGGCTTACGGATGTCATGAAACCATTATATGGGGAAGCGGTTCGAAGAATCACCTTAAATTCCAGGGGGCTGCCGGGACTTAAAACGAAGCGTGGAAAAAGACCCCTCCGCGGCGTGCGGAAGGGTCTGCAACGTTTAACCTTCGATCGAGCGGTTGTCCGGGGAAGGCCGGAGCATGGCTTTCGCCCCGTCTTTGGATCGGGTCAGCAGGTACAAGGCATAAATGGCGATAAAGACGCCCAGGAACAACGAGGAATACCGATACATCGTGCCGTAGCTGCTGAAGGCGGCGATTTGCCCCAAAACGAGCGCGCCCACGGCCACCCCGAAGTCGAGCGAGTTGAAATACATGCTGTTCGCCATCCCTTGCCGCTGCGGCGGTACGAGCTGAAGCATCCAGGATTGCAGCGTCGGCTGCAGCGTGCCGAATCCAAGCCCGTAGAAGAGGGCGGCCAGCGCCAAAAAGCCGGTCGACGTCGAATAGGACAGCAGCCACAGCCCGACGATCAAACATGCCGCTGCCGGGATGAGCAGGGCTTTATGGCCTTTTTTGTCGTAAATTTTGCCGGAAATCGGCCGGATCAAAATGACCGCGGCCGCATTAAACAAAAAGAAAAGCGAGGCGTTGGCCAAATGGGCCTCTTTGCCGAACAGGTTCATAAAGCTGAGGAGCCCGCCGTACGTCACGGACATGAGCAGGTTCAGCAGGCTTGGCAGCAGGAGCGCTTTCGGGAATCCCTTTTTCTCCGGGACGGCCGAAAATGCTTTGGGAACGGCGGCGGGCTCCGGCGGTTTAACTTTTTTCGCCAGCGGATAAACAAGAGGGAAAATAAGGGCGATCACGATGATCGTTGCGTACACGAGCGCCGTGAACCCTTGTTTTTCCAGCAGCATGCTGCCGATGACGGGTCCAAGGGACAAGGCTATGCTGGTCGATAAGCCGAAATACCCCATGCCTTCGCCGAGGCGGCGGACCGGAACGATCCCGGATGCCATCGTCGGAAGCGTGGTGCTGCCCATGCCGAAGCCGATGCCGAACACGATCCGCATCGCTAGCAGCAGCGCAAGCGTGCCGCTCCATAGGTAGCCCAGCGTGGCGAGAAGCGCCAGGGCCAGCCCCAGAAACAAGATGACGTTGCGTTTCCCTTTTTCCAGCGCTTTCGCCGAGAAGAGACGGGAGATAATGGCGGATAAAGCAAACACGGTCGTGAACAGGCTGACCGTTAAAGCGCCCGCGTGAAAATGTTCTTTGACGTAACCGGGGAGCGGTGACAAGATCATCTGCAGGTTCAAAAACAGCAGCAGATTGCACACCGTCAGCATGATAAACTCCCGGGTCCACAATTTGTCTTTGGTGTCTTCCATGGTTGTAACCTCTACTCTACAAATATTCGGTCAATATTGGCGTTGATTTGTTTCATAATCTGGTCGAGCGTCTCGAGCTGCTCGTCCGTAATCCCGGCGATCAGCTCGTCGTTCAGGCTGAGCTCCAGCGGCTCGGTTTCGTTCATCAGCTGCTTAACGGCCGGGGTCGCATAGATCAAATAGGCTCTCCGGTCGCCGGGGTCGGGTTTGCGCCGGACGAAGCCCTTTTTGTCGAGAACGTCGAGGATCCGCGTAATGGAGGGCTGGTCTTTGCCGGATCTCAGCGCAAGCTCCTTTTGGTTGATTCCTTCCTGGAGATACACTTGGTACAGCACCGTCCATTGTTCGGGGGTTATGCCGTACGGCTTCAGTCTGCTTGCAAACAGGGAGGACATTTTGCGGGACATGTTGCCGAACCGGAATCCAATCGATTGGTGGGGCAATTTGGACCTTTTCAGAGAGATGCACTCCTTCAATTAATTGTCATAACAATTATATTCATATAAATAGAAATCGTCAACGAAACATCCATAAAATGGAATGTTATTCATTGCGGATGCATACAAGCACGGACGGCATTCGAGCGTCGCGCATCGAAACGACAATCCGGGCATGCGTATGTCAAAGCCGGTTTACGAGCAGGACGATCCGTCCAAAATAGAGGAATACTTCGGATACAGGCGCCGGATGCAGTCCGGACAGATGTCATGGGTGAACTCCGCATGCGTATGTTTTTCGAGAAAACTTTCGACCGAATTCCAAATATCTTGTTCGTCGCGGATTCTTTTGCAGACGGCGCAGATCGGAAGGAGCCCGCGCAGCGTTCGGATTTGGGTCAGGGCCTCCAGCAAATCATGCTCGATCATTTTGCTCTTGGTGATGTCGGTGAAGGACACGGTCATCCCTTTGACGGTATGGCGGCCATCGTCGTAAATCGCCGAGGCTTCGAGCAGATACCACTTATTCGCATGCTGCATCGAGGACTGGATTTCCTGGCGATAATAAGGCAGCGTTCCGTTCAATACGGAATCAAGCTCGTCCGGCGGCCGTCCGTCGGCCTCCGACAGGGCGTAATAAATCTGCATGAAGCTGACGCCGATCCATTCGAACGTTTCGGGAATGCCCGCATCGATCGAATTTTGGACCCAGTTTCGGTTGACGGAGACAATGCAGCCGTCGGCATCGACGACCGCGACGGCCTGCTTGAACGAATCGATGATTTCGGGAAAAGTGAAGCTTGTTTTAGGCAACTAAGGTCGCTCCCTCTATTTGTATTGGAAGTGCTTTATCGCAGGTACGGCGTGCTGGTTCAGGTCTGTCTGACGGGGAGTTCGCATCGGATGTTTGAGGATTGCGTGAATAAGGGAATAAACTTATTTCTCCAATTATTGTTATGTTATAATTACCGTAGCATAAAGAAAAGTATATACTTTTTTACGTCATTTTGCAAGAGAAAAATTACGAAAATACGTCGTCATAAGAATTATCGGAAGGCGGTTTAATATGCAATCCATTTACGAGCGAATCGAATCGTTAATCAAAATGCGGGGGATGACGAAAAAATCGTTTTGCGAGCAGCTCGGCATCAGCACGGGGAACCTGGGGGATTGGAAAAGAGGAAAATCAACGCCGGGTACCCATAAACTCATCGAAATTGCCTCCTTTTTCGACGTCAGCCTCGATTGGCTGATTTTGGGCAAAGACCAGGAGCGTTTTCATTTGAAGGAAAACACAGGTACATATGCATGGGAGGAAGGGGATGACGGCGACGTTCCGTTGTCCGAGAAGGAAAAAGAGTTCATTAGGGAATATATCGAGTTTACGCGTTACCGAAAAAAACAATCGAACGGCGAATGAGCAAATAGAATCGGACGCGACGGCCTTAAGGGACGCATGCGTCCGTTCCTGCAGGAAGGATGGACCGCCGATCCCGATGGGTCAGCCGGATGGCGGCAAGCCTTGAGGGAGCGGCTATCATGGGGGCTTGCCCCGGGACAACGCAAAAAAGAAGCCTTTGCTTTGGGAGCAAGGCTCTTTTTTGTGATTGGGAAAATTAACGTCCAGTCCGCGGGTTACGGCCCTTTCGGCCGATAAAGGCAAACGACAGCAGGCTCCCGGCCAGCAGGACGGCCGCAGTCAGGGCCAGCCCCAGGCGCATCCCCGCCGTCATCGACGGGGCGCCGCCGAGGATCGCGCCGATCATGGCCACGCCCAAGGTCGCGCCCACCTGCCGGCTTGAATTTAATGCGCCCGATGCGGCGCCTGTCTGCTCCCGGGGAACCGCGCTTATGACCGCGGTCATGAGCGCGGGGATGGTGAGGGAAACTCCAAGGCCGATCAGGAACAGGCCGATCAAAGGAAGGGCGTAATCGGAGGTTGAAACCATTCGCAGCTGCAAGATCGTTCCCGCGGCTGCAAGAAGGAATCCTGCGGTCATCGGGATTCTGGCGCCGATCCGGCCGACGATGCGGCCGGTGACGATCGGATTGAATACCAGCGGGATCGTCATCGGAAGGAGGGCCAGGCCTGCCGTATGAGCCGATAATCCGCGCGCTTGTTGAAAAAAGAGCGGCAGCGCGAACAAAATGCCCGACAATCCGATATTGACGGCCATGCCGGCAATCATTCCCGCCGATACGGTTGCGTTTCGAAACATTCCCAGCGGAAGCAGCGGGTCGGGGCCTTTCATTTCGGCCCGCGCAAAGAGAGCCGCGCTGACGAGCGCCAGGACGAAAGCGGCGATCACGATCGGTGATCCCCAGCCGTAAGCCGATCCCTCCATGAGCGCGAAGGATAACGCGGCGATGGCCGTTACAGCCGTCCATTGGCCCGTCCAATCCAGGGGCTGCCGCCGCTTGCGGGCGGTTTCGGCGCCGAGCCGCAGGACGATGGCCAAGCTGATGACGGCAAGCGGCACGTTCAGCAGGAAGATGCTTCGCCACCCGAGCGAATCGGCCAGCAGGCCGCCCGCAACGGGCCCGGCAGCCATGGCGATCCCCGTGACCGCAGCCCAGATGCCAAGCGCCCGGGCTCGTGCGGACGGTTCGGGAAATGCATGGGCAACGAGCGCTAGCGAGGCCGGCGTCAGAGCCGCGCCTCCGATGCCCAAAACGGCGCGCAAGGCGATCAGCAAGCCAAGCGAAGGGGCGGCCGCTGACAAGGCCGAAGCGGCCAGAAACAGGACCAGCCCTCCGGCATAGACGCGGCGCGCTCCCAGTTTGTCGGCCAGCCCGCCCATCGAGAGCAGGAAGCCGGCAAACACGATCGTATACGCATTGACGACCCATTGGAGGCCGGAAATCCCGCCGCCAAGGTCTGCGCGGATCGCGGGCAGCGCGACGCTGACTACCGTCGTGTCCAGCAGCACCATAAAGTATCCGATCGACAGTCCGAGCAGCAGCAGCGCTTTAGCCGGCTTCCAGCGGCCGTCGGACTTGATGTTCATCGCTTTTTCCAAGACAATCCCTCCGTAAAGGCAAAATCGGCAGTCATCGCCGTTACCGGGAAAGTGTATAATGGTTCTTATCATGGGACTAGATGAGGGTTTATCCTAGGAGAAATTCTCCTAGGGAACGGGAAGGGGAGGAGAAGCACTTGTGGGAAAAAGCGGATGGGGAGCGTCTTCGGGAGCTTGCCCAGTTTTTGCGGACCCGGCGCGCCCGGATGACGCCGGAGCAGGCCGGCTTGCCGACGGAGGGGCGCAGGCGGACTCCGGGACTTCGGCGCAGCGAGGTGGCGCTGCTTGCCGGCATCAGCGTCGATTGGTATACGTGGCTGGAACAGGGCCGAAACATACAGGTGTCTTCCCAGGTGCTGGAGAGCATCGCGCGCGCCTTGCAGCTCGATGCCGATGAAAAAAAACATCTGTTTCTGCTTGCCTTGCAGCAGTATCCCCCCGTTTCGGGGGAGGCTGCCGCGGAAATTACGCCTGCGCTTCAGCGGTTTCTGGACCTGCAGGGAACAAGCCCGGCTTACGTGACCGACCAGCGCTTAAACATCGTGGGATGGAACCGGATCGCCAGCATAATATATGGAGAATATGAAACGATGCCGGCAAGGGAACGCAACTCCGTCTGGCGTACGTTTACCTCCCCGGATGTCCGCGGCCTGCTCCAGGAACGTTGGGAAGCCCATGCCCGGCACCGTCTGGCGAAATTTCGGGCAAACTACGCCAAATTCGCCGGGGATCCATGGTGGACGGACTTGATCGGGGAATTAAACCGCGCAAGCGAAGAATTTAGGGCGTGGTGGCCGCGGCATGACGTCTTAAACGGCCCCGAAGGGAAAAAAATCATTCATCATCCGGCCGCGGGCCGGCTCGAAATCGAGCAGGTTTCGTTTGTGACGTCCGACGACCCGGGTTTGACCGTCACGATCAACGTTCCGACGGCGGACGGCGATACGGTCGCCAAGCTGGGCAAGCTGTTGAGGGAATGAACGGGCCGGGTCCCCGGCCCGTTTTTACGCAACGGATCTTGTATTTCACGGGATCGGACTGCATAAAAGAAATAAACTATTTACATATCGTGATAATCGGTGTATAATAACAGAGTTGCTGCAAAAGTTAATATTATGCGGTAGTGGTGGAATGGCAGACACGCTATCTTGAGGGGGTAGTGGGCGTACGCCCGTGGAGGTTCGAGTCCTCTCTACCGCATTGACGATCTGACCGAGAAAATCCCTGTTTTGCAGGGATTTTTTTGTTGCATCGGGCAATGTTTCGCCATCCAAGCGTTCGTTCGTGAAAAGAAGCGTTTGCGCAGCGGGGAATTCCATAGACTCACATATCACGAAAGAGGCCCACGCGGCCTCTTTTTTTGTTTTTATTTTGTTCCATTCTATATGATTTGGGTCGCCATAAGGCAGTAGCCCGCAATTCGATTGGGCCTGGCCGGTTTGCGGAAAAAGGGATCCGTATTCAAAGAAACGCAATAGAAGGGACTTTCGCATCCATTGCCAAAAACGCGAAAAATAGAGAGCATGCGAGAGCTTGGCGCAGATAAACACTTTTGTAAGCGATAACCTGTATGCTAGGGCCGCCATTTTACGCGGATAACGATTTCGCGACTCCTTTACATGCCGCTGCACGCGGGTGTATGATTCAAATCGTAATTGAACATGTTTCCATTTTTTAAAATCGCTGAGTTTCCGTTCGAAGAAGCGGAAATCGGGGGAACCAATCGCGCGTTCCCGTCGTCCGATGTGAGAGTCGGAAGGCAGGGGAGGCGCCGGGGTGAATCCTGCGAAACGGATGCCATGGATCCGATCGCGGGTAGAGCGACTCTCACCGCTCGAATCCGTCAGCTAACCTCGTAAGCGTCGCCTGAGAGAGGAATGATGAAACTTGTGATCGATGAACATCGGCCGCAGGGGATCGGATGACCTCTGTGGTTTTTTATTGCCAAAAACGCAACGTTGCACAAAATGGATGAAAGTCAATAGAAACGTCTTTAACGCTGAATTCCGGCTTTGGCCGGGAGCGGGGGAACCAACGCGCCGTTTGCTTCCACAAGCGGATGGCGCCGGGGTGAATCCCTTTGTCCGAAAACCGGACGGGGGAAGGGCGACTCTCACGCCCGAATCCGTCAGCTAACCTCGTAAGCGTATCGGGAGAGGCCCCATTCGTCGTGAGCGATATTTCATGGCTTTCTTTGGTCATGGATGTTGGAAGCCGCGGGAAAGAATCCTCTTTCCTGCGGCTTTTTTTATTCGGGTCAGCATTTCGGATAAGCATTTTTTAATAAAAGACGCGGTTGTTGGGATCGCCCGATCCAGAAACGAAAGGAGGCGAGAGCCGTGGAAGAGGAACTCATCGTCGTGACGGCCCCGAACGAGGCCGGGCGCAATTTTATCAAGCTTTTGATCTATCTCAAGCGGCCTTTCGCCGCGCTGACGAACAATGCCAAGGAAGAACGCGATCTGAAGAAGCTGGGCGTCTCCAAAGTCATCCGGCTCCATACCAACAACACGGAGGAATGGGTCGTGCCCGAGTGGAGGATCGGCCGGATTTTTATATTCGAAAACAGTTTGAATTTAACGTGCCGTTACTTGCAAATTTGCCGTGCTTGGACGCCGGATTCCATCTACGTAATCACCCGGGCGCATCACTCGCCGGGCATTTACCGGGGGCTTGGGGCGGACCATGTCATTCATACGCTAAACGGCGAGGTCGGTTTTTTGCTGAAGTAACGGTTTGGACGATTGAAACAGGATGCGGAAGGCCGAAGCAAGAAATGTCCGGAGCTTGCAAAAGGCAGGCAGCCGGGCAGAAAAAGGAGAGAGTTTGATCCATGATGGACCTTTTCATGATATTGACGCTGGCGGGCGTGTTCGGAATATTTTTGCTGTTTCTGATGTGGTGCGGCCATATCGTGGACGGGGGAGGAGACGGCAAATGATTGTGGTAATAATGCTGACGGCGTTTGTGTTCATCTACCTGGTGTATGCCCTGATCCATCCGGAACGGTTTTAAAAAAAAGCTGTGCGGGTAAGGCGAAGCCGCCTTCATCCGCGTTTGAAGAGGAGGAAGCGATTTTGGATATGTTGCAGATTGGCATCGTGATCGTGGTGCTGCTGCTATTGGTTAAACCGGTCGGCAGTTACATCTACCACGTTTTTTCTAATGAACCGAATCGGACGGACCGGATTTTCGGTCCCGTGGAAAAGCTTTTTTACGCCATCATCGGCCTTCGGAAGCGCTCGGGAATGAGCTGGAAAACATACGCCCTGAGCATGATCGCAACCAACATCGTGTTGGTGGCCGTAAGTTACGCGGTGCTGAGACTGATGGGCGGGCTGCCGGTCAACCCGAACGGGACGGGAAACATGGACGCCAGCTTGTCCTTCAATACCGTCATCAGTTTCATGACCAATACGAACCTGCAGCATTACAGCGGCGAAAGCGGCATGTCGTATTTGGGGCAGATGATCGTTATCACGATGATGATGTTTACTTCGGCCGCATCCGGCTTGGCCGTGGCGATCGCTTTTATTCGGGGCATCACGCGCCGCGAAGGCGGGCTGGGCAACTTTTTCGAGGATTTCATCAAGGCGCATGTCCGGGTGTTCCTGCCGCTGGCCTTGATCGTCACCCTGGTGCTTGTGGGGTTGAAGGTGCCCCAAACGCTTGATCCGACAGTGACCGTCCATACTTTAAGCGGAGCGGTGCAGCATATTGCGATGGGGCCGGTGGCCTCCTTGGAGTCGATCAAACATCTGGGGACGAACGGGGGCGGTTTTTTCGGAGCGAACTCGTCGCATCCGTTTGAAAATCCAAGTCCGCTCACGAATGTCATTGAAATTTTGAGCATGTGGACGATTTCGGCCGCATTGCCGTACACGTTCGGGCGTTTCGCCAACAACCGCAAGCAGGGCTGGATCATCTTTTCGGCCATGATGGTGCTGTTCCTGGGGTTCCTGTCCCTGACGTACGTATCGGAAAAAAGCGGCAACCCGCTGATCAATCAGTTGGGTATCGATGCCTCGCAGGGCAGCATGGAAGGAAAAGAGGTTCGTTTCGGCGTGGCGCAATCCGCCCTGTTCACGGCCGTGACGACCGCGGCGACCACCGGTTCGGTCAACAACATGCATGATACGCTGACCCCGCTCGGCGGACTGGCTCCGCTGGCGGAGATGATGCTGAACGTCGTCTTCGGCGGCAAAGGCGTCGGTCTTGTCAACATGCTGATGTACGCGATATTGGGCGTGTTCATTTGCGGCCTGATGGTCGGGCGGACGCCGGAGTTTCTTGGGAAAAAAATCGAAAGCCGGGAAATGAAGCTGATCGCCGTCGCGATCCTGGCGCATCCGCTGATCATTCTGGCGCCGACGGCGATTTCGTTTATGACGCATCTCGGCACGGACGCCTTGTCCAATCCGCTGTATCACGGGCTCAGCCAATCGCTGTACGAATATACGTCATCCGCGGCGAACAACGGCTCCGGCTTTGAAGGGCTGGGGGATAACACGGTGTTCTGGAACGTCAGCACGGGGCTCGTCATGCTTCTGGGACGGTATGTATCCATCATCGCGCTGCTGGCGGTGGCGGGCTCGCTGTCCGGCAAGAAGCTCGTTCCCGAATCGATCGGCACCTTCCGGACGGACACGAAGCTGTTTGCCGGCATTTTGGTCGGAACGGTGCTCCTGATCGGGGCGCTGACTTTCCTGCCTGTGCTGGTGCTGGGGCCGATCGCGGAGTTTTTGACGATGTAAGGCCGAATCGGTTGTTTGGAAAATGGACGCGGGAGCGGTTTCGCGGGAAGCATCCCCGTAAAAAGCTCAAAGCGATTGAATAAACGAGGTGGAAAAACCATGGAAGGAAAACGAAAAAGCATGCTGACGGGAAACATCGCAAAGCAGGCGCTGAAGGACAGCTTCATCAAACTGAATCCGGTCGTCATGATGAAAAACCCTGTCATGTTCGTCGTGGAGGTCGGAACGTTCGTCGTCCTGCTGATGGCGCTGTTTCCGGGTTACTTCAATACGACCGGTCGCACCGGCTTTAATTTGGCGGTGTTCCTGATTCTGCTGTTCACGGTCCTGTTCGCCAATTTTGCCGAGGCACTGGCGGAAGGACGGGGAAAGGCGCAGGCCGACTCCCTGAAAAAGACGAAACAGGAAACGACCGCGAACAAATGCGTCGGTTCCGAAATCAAAGTCGTCAACTCGACGGAGCTGCGCAAGGGCGACGTCGTCGTCGTATCCCAGGGCGAAATGATTCCGGGCGACGGCGAGGTCATCGAAGGGCTCGCGTCGGTCGACGAATCGGCGATCACCGGGGAATCGGCTCCGGTCATGAAGGAAGCGGGCGGCGACTTCAGCTCCGTGACCGGGGGAACCCGGGTCGTGAGCGACCGGATCAAGGTCGTCATCACCAGCGACCCCGGGGAGTCGTTTCTCGATCGGATGATCTCGCTCGTCGAAGGCGCGTCGCGCCAGAAAACGCCGAACGAAATTGCGCTTAATACGCTGCTGACCACGCTGACGCTGATTTTTTTGATCGTGGTCGTCACGTTGGCGCCAATTGCCAAGCATTTGGGCGTTTCGCTGGATATTCCGGTGCTCATTTCTTTGCTTGTCTGCCTGATCCCGACGACGATCGGCGGCCTGCTGTCCGCGATCGGGATCGCCGGGATGGACCGGGTGACGCAGTTCAACGTGCTGGCCATGTCCGGGAAGGCGGTGGAAGCCTCCGGCGACATCAACACGATGATCCTTGATAAAACGGGAACGATCACGTACGGGAACCGGATGGCGAGCGAATTTATCCC
Source organism: Paenibacillus sp. FSL M7-1455 (assembly GCF_038004655.1). Lineage (NCBI taxonomy): Bacteria > Bacillati > Bacillota > Bacilli > Caryophanales > Paenibacillaceae > Paenibacillus > Paenibacillus sp. FSL M7-1455. The sequence continues at coordinate 1,019,846 of NZ_JBBORO010000001.1, forward strand.
GGTTGGGGGAGCGGCGCCGGCCGAAACGGCGTATTGGGCGGCTGTCAGCTCGCTGAAGGACGAGACGCCCGAAGGGCGATCCGTTCTGGAGCTGATGAAAAAGCAGCAGCTTGCTTATGATGCCGAGGTGGCGGCCGGCGGCGAGTTTATTGAATTCAAAGCCGAAACCCGCATGAGCGGCATCGATTTGGTGGACGGGCGGCATGTCCGCAAGGGCGCGGTCGACGCGGTGCGGCAGTGGGTGCTCGCCCAAGGCGGCAGCATTCCGGAGGATTTGGCGGCGAAGTCCGACGCGATTGCGTCGGAAGGCGGCACCCCGCTGGCCGTGGCGGTCGGCAGCCGAATCTACGGTTTGATCCATTTGAAGGATACCGTCAAACCCGGGATGAAGGAACGTTTCGGGCAGCTGCGCCAAATGGGCATCAAAACGATCATGTGCACGGGGGATAACCCGCTCACGGCGGCCACCATCGCCCGCGAAGCCGGCGTCGACGAGTTTATCGCCGAAAGCAAGCCGGAGGACAAAATCGCCGTCATCCGCCGCGAGCAGGCCGAAGGCAAGCTGGTTGCGATGACGGGGGACGGAACAAACGACGCGCCTGCGCTCGCCCAGGCGGACGTCGGGATCGCGATGAACAGCGGCACCGTCGCCGCTAAGGAGGCGGCCAACATGGTCGATTTGGATTCCGACCCGTCCAAAATCATCGAAGTCGTGGCGATCGGCAAGCAGCTGCTAATGACGCGCGGCGCGCTCACGACGTTCAGCATCGCAAACGACGTCGCCAAATATTTCGCGATCATTCCGGCGATGTTTATGGCAGCCATTCCGCAGATGAAGGCGCTGAACGTGATGGGGCTGGGTTCTCCGCTGTCCGCGATCCTCAGCGCGCTTATTTTCAATGCGGTCATCATCCCGCTGCTGATTCCGCTCGCGATGAAAGGGGTCAAATACAAACCGATGAGCTCGGCGCGGCTGCTGAGCCGAAACCTGATGATTTACGGGCTCGGCGGCGTCATCGCCCCGTTTGCCGGCATCAAGCTGATCGATCTGGTCGTGCATCTGTGGATCTGACCATGGAGATTGATTTTTAATGGCAGAGAAAAAAAAAGAGAACATTCCTTATCGACGATATGAAAAAGGGTGATATCCAATGAAAACAACGGCGAAATTCGAAGAAATGCCGCACGGCTCCATTTGGATGATGGCGCTGCGCTCCAGCTTGCTGCTGATCATTGTCTGCGGGCTTGCTTATCCGCTGGCCAGCACCGGGCTGGCCCAGCTGATTTTCCCGCATCAAGCCAACGGCAGCATGATCAAGGACAGCTCAGGAAGAACGGTGGGCTCGGAGCTCATCGGACAGACGTTTGCCGATCCATCGTTTTTCCAGGGACGGATCTCCAGCATCGACAATAACGCCGCCGGTTCCGGTTCCAACAACTATGCCCCGTCCAATCCGGAGCTGCTCAAGCGGGTTCAAGCTTCCGTCGCCCGGTGGGAAAAGGAAAATCCGCAGGTTCCGATCGGCAAACTGCCGGTGGACCTGATCACCAATTCCGGCTCGGGGCTTGACCCGCACATCTCGCCTGCGGCCGCCGAGGCGCAAATTCCGCGAATCGGCGCACTCCGGCAGCTTTCCGAGGAGCAGCTGAAGCAGCTGGTCGAAAAAAATACCGAGGGGCGCGACCTGGGCGTGTTCGGCGAAAAGAGAGTGAACGTGCTGAGGCTGAATTTGGCGCTGCAAGAGCTGGCATTAACCAAGAAATAGGTTTCGGAAATAAATCCGGCTGAAAAACCGCAAAAAGAATCCGCCATGGACGTCCCGAAGAAGAGTCCTGGCGGATTTTGTTTGCCGTTGATAGCTTTTATAACTTCTTTAATGCTGAGGGGCTTATGGCACCGGGGAAGCGGTGAGGCGTATGAGGATGAAAGACCAACCGCATCGATCGTCACCCTGCAAAGGTTTGGTAAATAAGAAACGCGTTCAAAACGACGATCACCGCGGACGCGCACCAGGCGAGTATAGCCATCCATGGAGGGTTGGCGAATGTGCCCATGATTTTTTTGTTTCCGGTGAATTGGACGAGCGGAATGACCGCAAACGGGAGCTGGAGCGACAAAATAACCTGGCTTAAGATCAGAAGCTTTTCGGTTCCTTGCTCCCCGGCGACCATCGTGACGATAACGGCGGGAATGACGGCGATCAGCCGCGTAACCAGCCGGCGAAGCCAGGGCGGCAGCTTGATGTCCAGGAAACCCTCCATGACGATTTGCCCGGCCAGCGTGCCCGTCAGCGTCGAGTTTTGCCCGGAGGCGAGCAGCGCAACCCCAAACAAAATGCTTGCGAGCGCGGTCCCGACCAGCGGCGTCAACAAATCATACGCATCGCTGATATCGGCGACTTCCGTCATGCCGGCTTGATGGAAGGTGGCGGCCGAGACGATCAGGATGGCGGCATTGATGAAAAGGGCGAGCGTCAGCGCAATCGCCGAATCCCAAGCGGAGAAGCGGATGGCTTCGCGCTTGCCTTGATCGGAATTCTCATACCGGCGGGTCTGCACGATGGAGGAATGAAGGTACAGGTTATGCGGCATCACCGTGGCTCCGAGAATGGCGATGGCGATATACAGTTTTTCGTGGTCGGCAACCAGATCGGGCGTCGGGATAAAACCTGAAAGGACGCTTTGCATATGGGGCTTGGCCAGCCACAGGTCGACCGCAAAGCAGCTCCCGATCGTCGCCACAAGCACGATGACCAGCGTTTCGATGGCCCGAAAACCTCGATGCTGCAGAAGCAGGATCAGCAAAACGTCAAGCGCCGTAATCAGCACGCCGTACAGCATCGGAATGCCGAACAGCAGCTTCAGGGCGATGGCCGAACCGACCACTTCCGCCAAATCGCATGCGGCAATGGCAAGTTCGCACAAAATCCAAAGGGCAACGGCCGCCGGTTTGCTGTATTGGGTGCGGCAGGCTTGCGCCAGGTCATGGCCGGTGACGATGCCCAGCTTGCTGGAAAGTGATTGGAGCAGCACGGCCATCAGGTTGGACAAAAGAATGACGGACAGCAGCGAATACCCGAAGCCGGCGCCCCCGGCGATGTCCGTCGCCCAGTTTCCCGGATCCATGTAACCGACGGCGACAAGATAACCGGGACCGGCGAAAGCCAGAAATTTCCGGAATGCCGGGCCATTGCGGGGAACTTCCAGCGAATGGTTGATTCCTGTGAGCGAGGAGCGTCTTTTAGGTTTGGTTCAGCCCTTCATTCGGTATCACGCACCTTGTGCACCTTATTAAGGGGTAGTCTTCTAAATGCTCCCGTTTGCTATTCACTTGCGTCCGCTTGAATATTTTTTAGTATAGCGGTGACCGGATGTGGGCAAGCAGAGAGTACGGACTTGGAGGTCATCGACCGCCGGCCGGTTTATGACCGGATTTGCGCCGAAAAAAATTACCAGGCCGCCGCCGGTGCGCCATCGTTTGCGGAGGACGCCGCATTTTCCAGTTTCCAATGGAATAGCGGCGCGCGAAGTGACGCAAGCTTTTATTGACATGAAGTTTAAAATTCTTTAATATGTCTAGGTACTTGATTCAGAAATTTATTATAAACGGGTGATGCATATGTCTTACAGACCAGTGATTGCGAACATGAAGGAAGCCAGCAGCAACGAGCAAAGCGGATTGTACGAATTCATCATGAACCTGGCTGACGGAACAGTGTGCCGCGTGTTCTATAGCCGTTTTCCGGAATGGAAAATGACAAACATCAGCCGATTGCAAAAAACGCCTTGCCCCGTATGCCGCAAAGACTTCATCTGCAAATGCATCGAGAGCTACAAAGGCGAGCTGGAACAGCAAATCGAAGAAAACCAATGGATCGACAAAGCTTTGGCGAAATAAGCTGTCGAACCGAGATACAGGCGCGGGAAGCTACCCGGGCTTTTTTCTTTTTTTTGGATTATGTAAGCCTAATGATACGTCACCCTAAGGTTAAAAGTATCCATACCTGCTTGATCGATAAAAATGCGGCACGTTTTCCCCGCCCCTTTTTTCTGCCATGCTTGATTTCAGGGCAAATACGGCGGATACTAACTTCAGGAGGTGCCGAAAATGGAAAAAGGACGCACGCCTGAAAGCGGCGGCTATGAAGGCATCGTGCTTGTCGATGGAGTCTGTCATTTGTGCCAGGGATTAACCCGTTTTATCATTGAGCGCGACCCGAAGGCAAAGTTCCGCTTCGCATCCTTGCAATCCGGGATCGGGGCCGAGCTGCTGGTCAAAGGCGGTTTGCCCGCAGGCGAGGTGGATACCGTGGTTCTGATCGAAAAGGGGCGCTATTATGTCCGTTCGGAGGCGGTGCTGCGAATCGCCCGGCAATTGAAAATGCCTTGGCCGCTGCTGTATATATTTGTGGCCGTACCAAAGCCCATCCTTGATCGCCTGTACCGTTATGTCGCCCGGAACCGCTACCGCTGGTTCGGCAAGGAGGAGCAGTGTTTGCTCCCGACGCCCGAGTTGAAAAAACGGTTTTTATAGGGAAAGCGCGAGTACTTTTTATCCAAGATATGTCGATAATTTACACATTTTGTATTGTAATTCATTTCAGGATATGGTAAATTCCTAATTAAGTCATGATCAATTTAGGATAGACGAGCTTAATATGAAGCCGATAACGGAAGCACCGTTTGACAGCCGCCTTTGCGGTTGTTCAACGGTGCTTTTTTATGTCTTGGAATGGGGGATGCGAAGGTTTATGGTGCCGTATACGGTGGTCGTTGCCGTCAAAGAGCCGCAGTACTTGGAGCCGCTGCTCCATTACGTGCATGCGGGCGAATACGGAAGCAAATTGCGGATGATCGGTTTTACGAAACAGGAGGCTTTTTTGGAGTTCATGAACGGAGAAGAGCGTCCCGATTTGGTCGTCGGGGACCGGGATATGCTTGAGACTTGGATGGAAGGGGGCAAAACCTGCTCCTGGAAGGTGCTCGGAACGGGCGGCGGCCCGCCTCATGAGATAGCGAAATTTCAGGCGCTTCCCGAATTATGCGAAGCATTGCTTCAGGCCTGTTCCAAGGAAGGAATGCCGGCGGGAAAGGCGGCTCGGAAAGGGGACGGGGCGGTTACGATCGGCTTTGTGTCCGCGGTCGGAGGCAGCGGGAAAACGACGGCAGCGGTCAATATGGCGAAACAGCTTGGCGGATTGGGATGTTCCGTGTTTTACCTGAATCTGGAGGCGATGAACAGCAGCGCCGTTTTTCCCAGGCCCAACCGCAAAGCGGAGGACGCCCAAGGCCTGCCGCGCCTGCTGTACGAGATGAAGGCGGCGCAAGAAAGCAAAAACCCGGCGCCCATTCCGATCGAACCGTTTTCGGTAAAACATCCGGCGATGAAGTGCGATTGGTTCGAGCCGGTATCGAACCGCAACGAAATTCTTCAACTGAGTAAAGCCGACGTACTGAACCTGATCGAACGACTTGCGGCCTGCGGGAGTTACGACGTCGTCATCGCCGATACCGATTCCGGAATGAATGACCGGACGTCCGCCGTCCTGGAGGGGTGCGAGCATTTGGTCTGGATTTTGCTGGACGACCTTATCCATATGTATAAAAGCGGCCAGCAGCTTGCTTACATGGAACGCAGCCATCCCGAGGCATTCGGGCTTGTGGCGGGGAAAAGCCGGTTTATCGTCAACCGTTTCGCCGGCAGCTTGGCCAATACGCCCCCGAAGATCATTCGGGAGATTGACGGAGTCCTTCCTTATATACCGTCCTGGAAACAAAATCATAACGAAGAGCTGCTGCTGAGCTCGCCGATTTTTCAACGCGACATGTTGAAGCTCTGCCGGGATTTGCTCGGGGAAGAGCTGGTCAACGGAACCGGGGTGAAGGGATATGGATGAAGAGCTTTTCAGGCAGCTGCGGGCGGAGGTCCGCTCCGGCCTGGACGTCACGTCGGCTTTGGACAACGACGAGCTGATGAAGTTCATCGAGCGGACGGTGTTCAGCCGCAGGGAGCTGCAGGATCTGACCGCGACGGAAAAAAGAAAGCTGGTCCGGCGCATATTCGATTCGTTCCGCGGGCTCGATATTTTGCAGCCGCTCGTCGATGATCCGGCGATCACGGAAATCATGGTGAACAGCCACCGGGACATTTTTATCGAGCAAAACGGCGAGGTTTCGAAGCTGCCGCTGGAATTCGAGTCCCGGACGAGGCTGGAGGACATCATTCAGACGATCGTGTCCGGCGTGAACCGGGTCGTCAATGAATCGTCGCCGATCGTCGATGCCAGGCTGAAGGACGGCTCCCGCGTCAATATCGTCCTGCCCCCGATCGCGCTCAAAGGTCCGACCATGACGATCCGGAAGTTTCCGGAAAAACCGATGACGATGGACGATTTGACGAGGCGGGGGGCGCTCGGCGAGGAAGCTTCGTTGTTTCTGCAAAAGCTGGTGGCTGGCAAGTACAACATTTTTATCAGCGGCGGCACGGGTTCGGGGAAAACGACCTTCTTGAACGCTTTGTCCCAGTTTATCCCTGGGGACGAGCGCGTGATCACGATCGAGGATTCGGCCGAGCTGCAGATCGTGACCGTGCCGAATCTCGTATCGCTGGAGACCCGCAACGCCAACACGGAGGGACGGGGAGAAATATCGATCCGGGACCTGATCCGGTCTTCGCTGCGGATGCGGCCGAACCGGATCGTCGTCGGGGAGGTGCGCGGCGGCGAAGCCCTGGACATGCTGCAGGCCATGAACACCGGCCATGACGGGTCTTTATCCACCGGGCACGCGAACAGCACGCGCGACATGATCAGCCGGCTGGAGACGATGGTGTTGAGCGGAGCGGAGCTGCCCATCGCCGTCGTTCGGCAGCAGATCGCCTCGGCAATCGATGTTTTCGTCCATCTAAGCAGGCTGCGCGACCGGTCGCGGCGGGTCATGGAAATCAGCGAGGTGGCCGGCCTGGAAAATGGCGAGGTTGTCCTTCATACGCTGTACAAGTTCAGGGAAACCGGAGAAAAGGACGGAAGGATCATTGGGGAGCTGGAGCCCCAGGGACCGCTGCTGAACCAGGACAAGCTGAAAATGGCCGGCATCCGTTATGATCCGCCGGCGTCGAAGGAGGCTGTCGTATGAAAACCGGACATGCGTTCAAAGGGCGCGGCCGCCAGGGATACGCCGGGAGCGGGGGCATGCTGCGCCGCAGCCGCCGTCCCCCAAAAGCAAAGCCTGAAGGGCATAAGCAGCTGCCCGATTACAGCGTCTATGTTTTAAGCCCGTTAGAGCGGGTAATGTGCGTCATCTCCGGAGCCGCCTTGTTTTTTGGCATCGGATACCTGTTTTATCATCAGTGGCTGATGGCGCTTGTGCTTTCGACGGGCGGCCTGCTTGTTCCCCGATTTTGGAGGAAACATATGCTGCAGCGGAGGCGCGCGGCGTTAAACCTGCATTTTAAGCAGGCCCTTTATTCGCTTTCCTCCTCGCTGTCAGCCGGACGATCCGTGGAGAACGGCTTTCGGGAGGCGATTTCCGACTTGCGGATGCTTGATCCGGACGCCGAAAACGATTTGATTACGGAGCTGTCCATCATTTGCGCCCGCTTGGAATATGGGGAACCGATCGAAGACGCGCTTAGGGATTTCAGCCGCAGGGCCTCCATGGAGGACATCACGAATTTCGCGGATGTATTCATCACATGCAAACGGACGGGGGGGGACCTGGTGGAAGTCATCCGGAGAACCTCCTCCATCATCGGCGAAAAGCTGGACATTCAGCAGGAAATCGCCGTTCTCGTGGCCCAGAAAAAATTCGAGTCGAAGGCGCTCCTCGCCGCGCCCATCCTCATGCTGGTGTTCATGAACCTGACCTCGGGCGATTACATGAAGCCGATGTTCGGGGGCATGGGGATGGTCATATCGACGTTTGCGCTACTTGGGCTTGCGGGCTGTTTATTATGGATTATCAAAATTATGAACATCAAAATTTGAGCGGGGTGAGGATGTGGAGCTGATTGCGGTCGTGATGCTGGTTCTGCTGGCGGGTGGTTGGGTGGTGCTGAACCGGATCGGCGGCGCGAAATACCGGAGCGTGACGAAGCTGCATATGGAGGGGCTGCGGCTTAAAAGGTTGGCTCCCCCGATGCTGTATGTTGTGGAGCGATTGAAGCTGATGTCCCGTTTCCCGCTGTTTTTCTTCAAAATTCAGCGCTCGATCCAAAAGCTGAACGGCCAGCGCTACAGCGCCGAATTGACGCTGTTATACGCCGGGGAAATGATGGCTTACGGCTGGCTGCTGCTTATGCTGGGCTGCTTGCTGACGCTCGCCATGAAAGACGCCGCGGGGCTGGCGATCGGCGGGGCGATGGGCGTGCTGGTGCCGGCGGCCATGATCAAGGACATGCACGGCAAGGTCGTCAAGCGCGACCAGGACATTTTGACGGAGCTTCCGGAACTGCTGAACAAAATCGTGCTGCTGGTCGGAGCCGGCGAAACGGTCCAAAAGGCGATCAGCCACTGCGTGGAGCAGAAAAAGCAGCAGGTTCATCATCCGCTCTACCGCGAGCTGATCAAGATGAAGGATGATCTCGAAGGGGGATACTCCTTTCAGCAGTCCTTCGAAAACTTCAGCAAACGCTGCGCCGTTCAGGAGGTTTCGATTTTTACGACGACCGTCCTGCTCAATTTCAGGCGGGGCGGGAGCGACTTCGTGCTGGCATTGACCGATTTGTCCCGGGTTCTGTGGGAGAAACGGAAGGCCATTACGCGGACCCGGGGAGAACAGGCGTCTTCCAAGCTGATCTTTCCGATGGTCGTCATTTTTATGATTGTGATTGTGCTTGTCGGAACGCCTGCTTTTATGATGATGAATTTGTAGGAGGAATGAAGGTATGTGGATGCTTGCTTGGAGCAAAGCCAAACATTTTTGGAAACAGGAAGACGGACTCGGAATGCTCGAAATGATCTTGATCATTGCGGTGATTATCATCATCGCCTTGTTGTTCCGAAAAGAGCTGCTTCGGATCGTGCAACGGCTGTTAACGAAAGTGGACAAAAAAAGCGATGAAGTTTTTTCGGATAGCTAAACCTCTCAAAGGCAGCGAGGGGAGTTTCACCGTCGAAGCTTCCCTCGTGCTCCCGATCGTCCTGTTTGTCACGATGACGCTCGTATTTTTTTGCCTGTACGTGTATCAGCAGAGCTTTTTGCACCAGACCGCGTCCGCCGTCGCGGAGCGGGCGGCTTACAGCTGGGACAACAGCCACAAGCAAGCAGCCACCGGCCAGGTCGGGAAAGGACAATACGATTCCTTGTATTGGAGGCTGAGCGAAGACGGGATGCTTGGGGCGTTGTTTGGCTGGACCGGGATAACGGAGAATACGGAAACCGTTCCCATGCCGGGGGGAAATGGGGCGGGAGGCAGCCTTCCTGTCATCAAAATGAACCATTCCGGAAGCATGGTCCCGCCTGAAATGAAAGGCGAGATCAGCTACAAAAACACGATCGTGCAGCGGACGGTGAGGGTAGACCTGACTCGCATGCTGTCCCTCCCGCCGCTGGATACCCTGCTGAAAGACGGTTCGGATGCGAGCAGCTTTGGCAATTCCGCTGTCGTCGAACCCGTCGAATTCATTCGTACGGTTGATTTAATGAGATATTATGCTTCGAAATTCAAAGGTACAAGGGAAGACGCCAAAACCGATCCGGGCAGCGCCGCGGAGGTGCTGAATCAATTCAGGTCTTCGGGCAGGTAGCGGAAAGAGGGGATAAGGTGTGTTTGCTGGAAGGCGGACGGAAAACGGTTCGGTTTCCGTATTTTTAATCATGATTCTTGCTTTTATATTTGCGTTCGTCGCTCTTTTTATCGATTATGCGCGCATCGCGGCGATGAAGGTTCAAACCGAACGGTTGGCGCATGCGGCGGTTCGTTCCGTCATGTCTTCCTATGACGTGGAGCTGCAGGAACGGTACGGTTTGTTTGCCTACGGGGAACAGAGCGGGGACCAGATTATGGCCGGCGTGTTGAGCAGCAGTTTGGAAAAGGGGAAAAGGAGCGACCGGTTCGATTTGCTGCCGATGGAGCTGGACAGTTCCGGCCTGCAGATGGAAAGGATGCTCGGCGAATACGACATTTTCAACCGCCAAATCGGGGAGGAAATGAAGTATAAGGCGCCAATCGATTTTACGCTTGAGATTGCCGGGAAAATGAAGCCGTTGTCTTCTTCGATGAAAGAGGCTTCCGACACGGTCGACGTGCTGCGCAAGCTGCAAAAGCTGTACGACAAACGTGAGGCCGCGCTGGACCGGATGCTGGACAAGCAAAGACAGGCGGCGCAAAGCGCAAACGGCATACCGGGCATGCTCATGGGCGTGTATTCCTCCTCCATTTCCAATGAGTCTCTCGGATCCTCGCGGGTGAGCGCTGCAGCAGGGATTGCTGCCCAATACGATGATTACGTCGCCAAGGCGAATGAAGACGCGAACCGCGGCGAGGATGAGGAGCCGCAGTACAGCGACGAGATCCGGGATTATTTGACGGATTCGTCGGACGTGACGTCCCGGCTTGGCAGCAAGCATCGTTCGGCGGCGAACAGCCACGGCAAGCTTTTGCAGGAGGCCGATCTGGCATGGCAGGAGGCATCCGAACTGAACGAAAAGATGAAAGAAGTCATCGCGGCTTCCGAAAACCGCTCCGAAAGCGCAGGTTACGACGCGGTTTCGCGAAGCGTCATTCCGGGGCATACGGCCGGAATCAACGGGGATGACGCGGCGACGATCCGCGGCTTGCGCGGACAAACCGACCAGCTTTTGCTGAGCGAAAGCCTGCTGGGGGATTTGAAGCAAGAGATCAGCCGCCAGCGGGACGAGTTCCGGCAGGCGGACCAAAGCCTTTCGTCGGCACGGTCCGAGCTGGCCGGGGCATCCGGGCTTTACGGCAGCTCAAGCAGCATGAAAAGCGCGGTCATTGCGGCCCGAGGGGTGATCGACGGCTATTTGCGGGCCTACGCCGAGTCGGGTTCCGCGAACAGGCTGGACCAGGAAGCGGCGGTGATCGAGCAGCACCGCGGTTCGGATAAAGAGCGGAAGGAAAAGGAAAAACAGGGCAAGGCCAAATTGAAAGAGGCAGCGAATATTTTGGAACGGATCAACGAGCTGGATCAAAAGGCAAAGGCTTATAGGAAAGAATACGACACGCTGCAAACCTATTACGGCGAAAGCATCGAATTTAACAAGCAAGCTGCCGAGGGGGAAACCAAGGGAGCCGACCTTGACGACGATCCTTACGATGCAGGGAAGTCGGCGATGAACGGAATGGACGGGTTGTACGGAGCGCTGGGGGGCATGATGTCCGGGGTCAAGGACGAATTGCTGCAAAACGAATATGCGGCCATGTACTTTAATCATTTTGATATCAGCCGTCTGAAGGAGGCGGCGTCCGATCCGAAGGCGGATTTGGGAGACGCGGTCGCAGACCAGCTAAGCGTCAAAAACCAAGAATTGGAGTACATCGTATACGGGTTTCATAACCCCGTAGGCAACGTTTCGGCGGCCTATGCCGAAATCTTCGCGTCCAGGCTGGCGATCCGTACGATGGAAGGGCTGGTCAAAAACAGCGGCCTCGGCCATCCGCTGCTTGTGCTCGCCGCTGCTCTGCTCTACGGCATCGAAATGGCGATGGCTGACATGATTACGCTGTGTACGACGGGATCCGTAGAACTGTCCAGCTACATCAAAGCGAAATTGACGTACCGCGACCATTTGCGTCTTTTTTTACTCCTGCACAGCAACAATCAGAAAAAAATGTCGCGCATGTTAGCGCTGATCCGTTTCAATACGGGAATCAACCCCGCGGAAAGAGCCACTTACGCTTCGGGAGAGGTGAAGATGGGCATGAGACTGTGGTTTCTCCCCGGCGTGATGAAATGGGTCGGATATGCCGGCGGCAGTCCCGATAAGGTGGAAGGAAACCGATATTATGCGGTCAAACAAGCGGATTATTCTTATTAACCGAATGCGGGCGAGTTTTGGGGAAGGATGCCCCCGACCCGGCGGCACCGAGCAGGGAAGCATGGTCGTCGAGGCATCCCTGGTGATGCCGATGTTTATCTTCTTTGTCCTTTTCCTGATTTATATCGTGCAGATGACGCTGGTTTCTACGGCGCTGCAAAGCACGGTTAGCGATACCGTCAAAATGGTATCCACCCATATGTACCCGGTTGCGCTGGCCATTGAGCCCAAAAAGCCCGGGGATAACGAAGACGGCAAGAAACCTGCCGGCAGCTGGAGCATCCCGAAGCTTTCTTTAAGCGATTGGGCCGCCCAATACACGGATACGCTGCCGGTTCCCTTGAACGAATGGATGGCGGACGCGGCCGCCAGGGCGGACGAACCGCTTCAGGATTTGAAAAACCAGGCGGCGGAGGCCGTCCTTGACCCGGTCATAAAGCCGATTCTTAAGCCGTACATGGAAAGCCGGCTGCTCGACTATGAGCGCATCCATGTATCGAACATTCAAATTCCGAATTTGCGGACCCGCACGGATCCTTATTTCGGGATCGAAGTCAGCTATGAGTTGCCGATGAAGGTGCCGCTTCTGAATAAAAAAATCGTAATCCAGGCGAAAGCCCAGGAACGGTTGTGGATTGGGGAAACGGAAGAGAACGCGGGCAAAGGGGACGAGTCCGGATCCGAAGGATCGGCGGTACAAATTATTGAAAAACCGGACCCTGCCTACGTCGGCAAAAAAGCAAAAGTGCGCGTCAAAATCCAACCCGGGGCGTCGGCCAACCTTTCCGTTTTTTATAAAAGCGGACAAAGCACGGCCAAATACCTCGGGGATCAACAAGCGGATGCGGAAGGGTATGTCGAATGGGAGTGGTTCGTCGGAACCAATACCACGCCGGGCACGTGGCCGTTTGTCATTACGACCTCGGACGGGAAAAGGACCGAGGTGATGTTTACGGTTGTTAAAGGATGAGCCCGGGCGCAAAGATGTCTGCTTGAAGTCTCAGAGCGCCGGGCGCGTCGTGAAAGAAAAGGAGGTTCGGACATGGCTTTTTGGATTTGGGGGTGCGCGCTGATCATCATCTCGGCATTCGTCACGGATATTCGCACGATGAAAATTCCGAATTGGTTGACGCTGTCGGCGATGCTTAGCGGGATTCTGATCCACTTCGCAGCGGATGGTTTCCAGGGACTGTTGTTTTCGGTCAAAGGACTTGGAACGGGGTTCGTGCTGCTTCTGCTGATGCATATGATGGGGGCGGTCGGCGCCGGAGACGTCAAGCTGTTTGGAGGGATCGGCGCATGGCTGGGGACGCTGTTAACCATCCAGTGCATCGTTTATTCGGTGCTATGCGCCGGATTCATCGGTATTCTGATTTTATTGTGGAGACGCGAGACCATGCAAAGAATGCGGAATGTGGCACGCAATTTGGCCGGTTTTTTTATATTGAGGAATTTCCGGTCCCTGACGGCAGGCAAGGAGAAGCAGCTGCGTTTTCCGTTTATGCTTGCGGTGCTTCCCGGTTATGTTGCGGCCAGCGTCTATACACTCGGTTAGAGGTGAACAGGAATGATGGGTTTGTCGCGCGATTTTATGCAGCAGGGCGGAACCTATATGGTATTGTCGGACTCATCCGGCATCGCTTCGGACGAACTGAGCAAGGTAGAGGTGGCGATGATCGGGGCTTCGCGGATCCCGCGCTTATTGCCCCTCCATGTCAAAGAAGTCGATCTTCGGGTTACGCTTTGGTACGACATCACGGAAAAAAAGATGTTGTCCCATATGCTGAAAAGCGAAAAAATCAACATGACCGAATATTACGCTTTGCTGCTGCAGGTGGCCGAGGCGTTGGAAGACAGCGCGCTTTACATGCTGCAGCCGCTCAAATACGTGTTGGACGAAGACTATATTTTCGTGCACGGGTCGCTGCAGGAAGGGACGCTTTACCTGACCTACGTTCCGCTTGACCGGACGGAAGGCTTGAAGCCGGTCCAAGACGCCTTGAAGGAGCTGGTCACCCGGTTCATGGCATCCGTAACCGAACTGAGCGGCAGCGGAGTGCAGCAGCTGCTGCAGTATACGGCATCCGAGGATTTTTCCCCGGGAGGATTTAAAAAGCTGCTCCTGGGTCTTCTCTCTAAGGAAGGCGATGTCCGGATTCAAGCAGGCGCGAACAATCATGCTCCTCCTGCCGCCAGGAAACGGGACCTGATGCAGGAAGCTCCCCGCATTGAGGATGCGGGCCGTTGGAAAGCAGATGAACCCGCGGCGATAAATGGGGGGACCTTTCCTTGGCAACGTCCCGGAGCCGTTTCCCGGATGCAGGAAAAACCGGTGAGCCCCGTGAGAGAGCGGGGGTTACGCAGGGACTCGGCGAGCCTTTCGGCGGCGCGAAGCGGGTTGCAGGCCGAAGCTGCCATGCCTGGCGAGGATCTCTTGAGCTCGAAGCTTCATCCGGCCGGCCGGAACGTTGAAGCGCTGCCCGATTTCTTGAAAAGCTGGAACGGCGGTGACCTGGAAACGGAACCGGAAGCGGCTGAAAACGTCGATGAGGCGGCGCAGAAATCCGCCTCCGCGCGCAAAACCTACATCGCGCTTGGCTGCCTGCTGGCCGCGGCGGTTGTCTGGAGGATGATTTATATGCCGGATCCGGGCAACGGGACGATGATCCTATGCGCCATATTGACCGTGATTTTGGGAGGCGTCGCTACTCTGAGCTGGATGGGCAAACTCTTCGCGCCCACATATGCCGCGGCGGATTCCGCTTCGTTCGAAGCGCTGCCCGATTTCGGCTCCGCCGAGCTTTCCGCCGAACCGAACCTTCGTCAGGGCCGTTCCCGTTTTGAAATTGAACGGTTTACGGGATTTTTGAGAGGCGGGAGAAAAAACAAAGAAGAGGCTTTCGTCCAAGCGGACAAGGATCCGGAGCCGGCGTGGAAGTGGAAATTCCCTCCGCAGGATGCCGTGCAAGACCGCGACGGCAACCGTGAAATGAGGACAAGAGAGAGCGGCGCTGGAGCCGTGGGCATTACGGGGCTCCCGCATCGCCGGGAAGGATGGAACCGGGCCGAAGATCATGTGCCGCTGCGTTTTCCGGATACAGACGAGGGGGAGGGGGACGGCGGCATTGGCCTAAAAACGGAAACTCTGCAGCCTGGAAAAGGAGCCGGCGCTACCGTGCTCTTAAGTCCACTTCCCTCGTCGGGTCGGGAAAGCCATACACCCGTGTCCTCCCCTCCTTTGGGCTATCTGCTTCGGGAAAGCGATGGAGGAGGGGCAGCCGAAAGGATCGAGCTAAGGCAGCAGCATTTTGTTATCGGCAGGTCCGAAGAGGTATCGCAGTATGTCGAGCGCTCCGTAGGAACATCGCGTGCGCATGTGGAATTAAGCCGGAGCGAAGACGGAAGGTTTTTGATCAAGGATCTCGGCTCGAAAAACGGAACGAGGCTCAAAGGGGAAGAGATGGTGCCTTATAAGGAATATCCGCTGCAGGACGGGGATACGTTCGTGATCGTCAAAGGACGTTATACGTTCCGATCCGCTTGATACTCCTCCTTTAATTGACGCAGAGCCTGTTCCAAAGTCGGATATTCGAAGCGGAAACCTTGCGAGAGCAGCTTTTCCGGGATCACCCGCTGACCTTCCAGCAGCATGAGGGAGAGTTCGCCCAGAACGGCCCGTATCATAAACGGCGGCACCGGGAACCAATGCGGGCGTCGGTAGATCCGGCCGACCGTTTGCCCGAACCGGTTGTTGGTGACGGGCTCCGGAGCCGTTGCGTTTACCGGCCCCCGCAATTCCGGATGGAGGACGCAGTACTCGATCAGGCGAACCATATCCTGCACATGGATCCATGGGACCCATTGTTTGCCGCTGCCGATCCGGCCGCCGAAACCGAGCATATACGGCAGCTTCATGAGCGGAAACGCTCCGCCGTCATTCCCTAGCACCACTCCCGTCCGGAGTTTGACCAAACGAACGCCCTGAATTTCGTCGGCGGCATCTTCCCATTCCTGGACGATGGAGGAAGGAAAATCGACGACGCGGCGTTCGCTGTCCTCACGGAAAGTTTCGGTAAGCGATGTGCCATAGATAGCGACCGCTGAACCTTGGACGACGACCGCCGGCTTCTCGCGCAACGCTTGAACGAGTTTGGCGACGGCATGGACGGTGGCCAGGCGCGACTCGATAATGTTTTGCTTGGCTTTTGGCGTCCAGCGCTGATTTAGCGAAGCCCCGGCCAAATTTACGATCGCTTCCGTGCCTTCGAGAAGATCCGGGGCGGTTTTGAGCTGATCCCAGGTCAGGTATCGCACGCCGGCTTGGGCATCAGCCGGCTTTCTTCGGGAGATGATGGTGACTTCGCATCCTTGTCCCACCAGATGCGCCGTCAGCGCTTTCCCGATGAACCCCGTTCCGCCGCCAATGGCTATGTTCCTCAATTTGATCACCTTCTTATCTGGTTCTCGGAATGCAAAAGCCCCCGGGCATGGGATCCAATTGACGAAATGATTCATTTCTTCAAGAGTGATGCTCCTGCCCGGGGGCTTGTTTCGCTAGTATCTCGGAACCTACTTTTGCATCAAATGCTCGTACGGCTTGTAGTCGATCTGGTTTTTGTTCAGAAAAGCGACGAGGAACTTGTTGTCCCTTTTTGGCGTCGCGGAGATGTACCCTTTAATGCAATGGTCGCGGGTCACTTCCGCGGCTCCCTCTTCCAAAGCGATTCTGCCGATTTCGGCGGCGATGGAATGTTTGGCGATGTCCCGGAACGGTCCGGGAACGGGCTTGACCAGTTTTTCCAAAAATGCCTTGGATTCGTCCGTCCAAAGATGGCGGCTGGATTCGACCCAATGGTTCTGCCAATCGAGCTTGGACTTGCCGTCGTTTTTCGGCAGGACCTTCAAAAATTTCCGGATCATGAAATATCCGCCGATCATCATCAAAACGAGCAGGATGACGGCCCATAACATGATGGAATCCATGAACATATCGGAAGGCATGGACGAGGACAGCAGCCTCACGCCCCATGTACTGTGCATGCGGTTCACCTCTACACTAATCTTCGATTTCATTTTACCTTCTTAGAATTATAACCCATTCCTAGATTTATTTCAGCATTCACGATAAAATAAGGTTTAATTCGAATGAGGGGGATGGATTATGCTAAAAATCGGTTCTCATGTGTCCTTTTCGGACAAGGGCCTGTTAAGCGCAACCAACGAAGCCAACAGCTATGGATCGAGCTCGTTTATGATATATACAGGCGCACCGCAAAATACGCGCCGCAAACCGATCGAATCGATGTATCTCGAAGAAGGCAAGCAATTAATGAAGGAGAGCGGCTTTGAGGAAATCGTCGTTCACGCGCCTTACATTATCAACCTTGGATCTTACAAGCCGAATACGTTCGAGCTTGCGGTCAGCTTCCTGCAGGAGGAAATCCGCCGCACTCACGCCATCGGCGTGAAGAATATCGTCCTCCATCCGGGAGCGTATACCGACAAAGACCCGGAATACGGCATTCAGCGGATCGCCGACGGCCTGAACGAGGTGCTGAACGGAACCGATGAGACGGAAGTCCACATCGCCCTCGAAACGATGGCCGGCAAAGGGACGGAAATGGGACGGACCTTCGAGGAAATCGCCCGCATGATCGAGAAGGTGGAAAAAAACGACCGCCTCACGATCTGCATGGATACATGCCATATCCACGACGCCGGTTACGATATCGTCAACGACCTGGACGGCGTCCTTGAAGAGTTTGACCGCATTATCGGACTGGACCGCATCGGGGTCGTGCATATCAATGACAGCAAAAACCCGCGCGGAGCCGGGAAGGACCGTCATGCCCCGATCGGTTCCGGATGGATCGGTTTCGATACGATTCATTCCGTCGTGCATCATGAGAAGCTGGCCGGCAGACCGTTTATCCTGGAAACGCCTTGGATCGGCAAAGACGCCAAAACGCAGCGTCCGATGTACGAAATCGAAATCGCGCTTTTGCGCGGCAGCGTATCCGAGCGTTTCGGCGGCGATTTTATGAATCAGGTGGAGGATCTGCACTCGTTTTTCGCGAAGCAGGACATCCAGCCAAGCCAATACGTCCTGGACGTATGGACGCTGCTCAAAAACGATGCCAAAGCGAAAAAAGCCGATTCCCGGGAGCCTTTGGAACGCTTATACGACATGATCGCCGAAGCGAACCTGTTCCCGGATCTCAGCGAGGAGCAAATCAACCAACGGCTTATCGCCTGCCTCGCCGGCAAAGAAGCGTTGAAGTAACCGGCGGGCCAAGAAACGTTGGAACCAAAAGAAGATTATAGAGAGAACGAGGAGGAGCAGAAGCTTCATGGAACTACACGTCAAGAAAAATGCATCCAGTACATCCCAAGCACATGCCAACCGCGCGCGGATGCTGATCTCCTGTCCGGACGGACCGGGAATCGTCGCGGCCGTATCGCATTTCCTGCATCAACACGGGGCGAATATCGTTCAGTCCGACCAATATTCGATGGACCCGGAAGGCGGCATGTTTTTTATGCGGGTCGAATTCGACCTGCCGGATTTGCAGCAGCGGCTGCCCGAGCTTGAAAAAGAGTTTGCGGCCGTAGCGGCGAAGTTCAGCATGCAATGGAAGATATACGATGTTAACCGCAAGAAAAAACTCGCCATTTTCGTTTCCAAAGAGGACCATTGCCTGGTCGAGCTGCTGTGGCAGTGGCAGGCCGGCGATTTGGACGCCGACATCGCGATGGTGGTGAGCAACCATCCGGACATGAAGGAATACGTGGAGTCGTTCGGCATCCCGTACCATCACATTCCGGTGACGCCCGATACGAAAAAAGAAGCCGAGCAACGGCAGCTTGAAGTGGTCGGCAGCGATATCGACGTCATTATTTTGGCGCGGTACATGCAGATCATTTCGCCGTCCTTCATCGAACATTACCGGAACCGGATCATTAATATCCACCATTCCTTCCTCCCGGCGTTTGTCGGAGGCAAGCCTTACGCCCAAGCTTATGAGCGCGGCGTCAAAATCATCGGGGCAACCGCCCATTACGTCACGGAAGTGCTGGACGGCGGCCCGATCATCGAGCAGGACGTGCAGCGCGTCAGCCACCGCGACAATGTCGGCGAATTGAAGCGGATCGGCCGGACCATCGAACGCGTCGTTCTGGCGAGAGCCGTCAAATGGCATATCGAAGACCGGATTTTGGTGCATGAAAACAAAACGGTCGTATTTAACGGCTAAACCTTCGTCTTATATCGTCAAAACCATATTCACCTACAAAAAAGGGGCTGTCCAGAAAGTCAGTGAAAACTGACTTCTGGTCCGCCCATTTTCGTTGAATGCAAAAAATAACACAAAAAAACCGTCTGATCTTGTAAAATGAAAGTTACCAGACAACCATTTTACAGAAGGACGGTTTTTATGCGTAATCAAATGACTACTACAGAACAGTATACCATGCAAATGATACTTCCTCTAGGGGATTTGGAAGAAAAAGCAGTTTCCAAGCGAAGCCTTGCCCCTGCCTTCAAACCCTATGACAACAGACAGGCTCAGATGATTCTTGATCTGGAGATGCGTATCCCTACCCACCATGTGGCGCGTGTGATTGATGAAATGATTGAAGCCATCCCGGATGAGCAATTGTTTGCTCATTACACAGGCGGAGGCCGCAGTTCCTACCATCCCAAAATGATGCTCAAAGTCATCCTTTACGGTTACTCGCAAAAGGTCTACTCTTGTCGCGGGATTGAAAAGCTACTGCAAGAAAACCTCCCGGCTATGTGGCTGGCAGCGATGCAGCAACCCGACTTCCGCACCTTGAACGACTTCCGTGGCGTGCGCATGAAGGCATTTATGGACGAGCTGTTTGAAACGATGATCCGAAAGCTTATCGCAGACAATTACATCACGATGGAGAACTACTTTTTAGACGGCACGAAGATCGAAGCTGATGCTAACAAGTATTCTTTTGTGTGGAAAAAATCCACCCTTCACTTTGAAGAGAAGCTCAAGGAAAAGGTGCAGGCGGCCCTTGCGCATATTCATACGCTCACGCAGCAAGAAGCTGGCGGATACGCGGCGGCAGAACCGGACGAACTCCCTGCAAGACTCGAAAAAGCAGCCGCCATACTGGAAGAAAAGGTGGAGGATTTCACCGAACAAATCGCTCAGGCAAACGACAGCGAAGAACGGAAAGCCTTACGCAAAGAGCGCAGTGCCTTGAAGAAGCCACTGAAACAAATTCGGGAGGACTTTCTTCCTCGGCTCGCCAAGTATGAGCAGCAGAAGGCGTGCTTTGGCGATCGCAATAGCTACTCCAAAACAGATCCGGACGCCACGTTTATGCGTATGAAGGAAGACCACATGAAGAATGGTCAGCTGAAACCGGGTTACAATGTGCAAATGGCGACAGAAAACCAGTTCGTGTTATTTTACAGTATCCACCAGCGCCCCACCGATACGCGCTCTTTCATCCCGCATATGAAGCGATTGGCCGCGTCTTCTTTGCCGATGCCCCAAACGGTGATTGCTGATGCAGGCTATGGTAGCGAAGAGAACTATTTGTATGCGATGGGCGAAGAAAAAGAGTCCCGTTTTGATTTTCTCATTCCTTACGGCAGTTATATGAAAGAGAAAACGCGTCGCTACAAGAAGGACATTCGGCATGCCTCGAACTGGATGTATGAAGAGCGCGATGACCGATTTGTTTGCCCGAATGGCCGGTATGTTCGCTTTAAGAAATACCAAACGAAAAAAAATGCTTCCGGCTTGGAACAAAGCTTTAAGATATATGAATGTGAAGATTGCAGTGATTGTCCATTCAAGGCAAGCTGCACCAAGGCCAAGGGGAACCGCCAGGTACACTGGAATACGATCTGGGAAGAACTAAAAGCAAAGGCCAAAAAAGCCCTTGAGGATGACGAGAAATCCGCGATCTATGCTCGGCGTAAAGTCGAGGTAGAAAGCGTATTCGGTCACATCAAGGGCAATCGGTCGTTCCGGCGGTTCTCCTTGCGAGGGCTGGAGAAGGTTCACACCGAGTTTGGGATTGTGGCTTTGGCCCACAATCTACTGAAGGTGGCAGGCATCCGCCTCGCTACTTTCCTGCAAAAGCGACAGAACAAAAAAAGTTGGACGGAAAACATGACGTTTTTCCGACCAACTTTTTATTTTGGGGACTTATTGGACAGCCCCTTTTTTTATACATCCCGAATCCGAAGGGCCTTTGCTGCGGGGGAGTTGCCTTCCGAACCCCATGTATGGCGCATCCCAACGGGATTCGGAGGATTCCAGCCGGCCTTTTTCTCTCGAATTTTGACGATCGGGCAGGAAATTTCTTAGAAAATTTTAAAAATATTGAAGTGAAACGGCAAAAAAATGCGTCTTTATTATGAGGGCAATTTTGCCAGTGCAGATAAAAACCATTTCAACCCATGAGAAGAGAGGAGCGGAAATATTGTTTTTCACGACACGTGATAAAAAGCGGACAAGGTTTCCTTTATGGGCGATCGCGCTTTTGCTGCTGCTTCCGCTGGTATCTGGCGGAGGTGCGGTACACGCCGATGACAAGCCGTCCATCGCCCTGAAAAGCGAAGCAGGTTACGGAGGAACGATCAAAGAGGGGACATGGAATCCGCTCAAACTGACTCTGACGAGCAACCGGGACCTTTCCGGGGATATCGTGTTCCAAGTGACGCAGGACCGTTACGGGAACAGCCCGGCGTCCTATATTCAGCATGTCGAACTGCCGAAGGATACGGCGAAAGAGGTCGTTTTGGCGATTCCGGGGCAGCAATACGACAAAAACAATAACGAAATCCGTTTTTATGAGGGATCCGTAAACAAAGGGAATCTTGTCGGTTTTTCGTCCGGGAAAAGTTATGTTTCCGGAGCCGGCATGAATCCGACGAACGTCGCCGTCCTGTCGGAAGATCCGGATGCGATGAATTTTCTGACCCTCCTGCCGAGCGGCAATTCCAAAGTGAGCGTGCTTCACATGAAGCAGCAGGACGTGCCTGGCGATCCGATGCTGATGGACGGCTTGGACGTGATCGTATTGAACCGCTTCGCATCCGATTCCCTGACTCCTGCCCAGGTGGGGGCGATCGAGCAGTGGGTCAGAACGGGAGGCAAGCTGGTGCTTGGAGGCGGCGCGGCTTATCCGAAAACGGCCGCCCCTTTTGCCGCGATTTCGCCCGTCGAATATAAAGGCACCTTCAGCGTTGCAGCGTTGCCCGAACTGGAAAAGCTCGGGGCGTACAAGCAAGGAAACGGCAAAGGCAGTCCCGGCAAACTGATTTTGGACGGGGAGCTGACATTGGCTGACGTCCAGCTGGCGAAAGGAGCGACGGTGCTGTATTCGACCGCGGGGAAACCGCTGTTTGCCAGCAGGCAGATCGAAAACGGTCGGGTGCTGTATGCCGCTTACGATTTAGCCCAGGAGCCGGTCGCTTCTTGGCCCGGCCATCCGTTTGCATGGTCCGCCCTGCTTGGCAATGAGCTGCAAAAAAACAACATGAAAGCGATGACCGGAAATTACAGTCCGCTGATGAACCTGAGCTATATTTTGAACTTTTTCCCTACCCTTAAAATGCCGTCGTTCAACATTCTCGCCTGGCTGATCGCGGTTTACGCCATTGTGGTCGCCCCTTTGCTTTATTGGCTGCTGAAAAAGGCGGACAAGCGGGAATGGGCATGGTGGATCATCCCGCTCATTGCGGTGGTTGCCAGCGGTACGGTGTACATGATCGGCGCTTCGGACAAAACAAAGGAGCTTGCGCACACGTTCAACGTCGTCGAGCTGGACGGCAGCGGGCTGGGGAAGGTCAAAAGCGCAACCGCGTTTTTCTCCCCGGGCAGCGGCGATTACCGACTGGAGCTTCCCGCTAACACGTACGTGAAAATCCAACGGGACGGAGGGGCATTTTCCGGGGCGGACAGCAGCCGCAATCTGGTCGAGGTCGGACCGAAAAGCACGGAAGTCCAGCTGCTCGATATGCCGCAGTGGTCCCTCGCCAAGCTTTGGGTGGAACAACGCCGCCAAAACGAAGGTTTAGGGCAGCTGAAAGTGAACCTGTTCATCAACGATAAGGGCAATATCGACGGAAACGTCGCAAACACGACCAACACGAACTTGAAGAACGCCGCTCTCGTCGTCGGAGGGAAACTTTATACGCTGGGGGATTTGGAGCAAGGCAAAACCGTCTCCCTGGCATCGGTCCAAAACGTGCAAACGGCCCGGAACGGCATGCTCAGCGTGGCGCTGTTCCAGGGATATCCGAACGGCAACGACCCTTACGTCCGGGAGAGAGGGCTGGTGGATAATTACCTTCAAGGTTCGGCCTGGACATCCCAGGATGCCTATGTGCTGGCGTTCAGCAACGATAAACTATTCAATTACCGCAGCGACAACCGCGAAATCGAAAGCGAACAGCTGAACCTGTGGCTGCAGCCGGTCAACGTCCACTGGATCCAAAACGGCAAATTAAACCTTCCGTTCGGCTTCATTGCGCCTGTCGTCAATCAGATCTCGGCGCCGGGGTGGTACGAAGAACCAAACGGAATCAGCCATATCGAGCAAGGAAACGTTACGTTCGATTACGACGTTCCGGATTTGAAAAAGATGGCGGGCGGCGTCCTCAAGCTGCGGAGCAAAAATGCGGGCAAGCAAACGGAATATCATATCTTCAATTACAAAAAGCAGGATTGGGAACTCATCCAATGGGATACCTCCAAGCAGTGGAGCGCAGCGAATCCGAACGGCCAGTATGCTTCGCAAGGACGGATCCGCATGAAGGTGACGGCCAAAGCGGCAACGGAGCTGATTCTGCCCGAGCTTGCGGTAGAGGGGGCGGTCAAACCATGATCGACATTCAACATTTAAGCAAAAGGTACGGCAACTTTGCCGCCTTAAAAGATATCAATCTGCATATTCCCGAAGGGACGGTGTTCGGTTTCGTCGGTCCCAACGGGGCCGGAAAATCGACGACCATGGCGATTTTGGCGACGTTGATGCTGCCGACTTCGGGCGTGGCCCGAGTGGACGGCTTCGACGTCACCCGGCATCCGAAAGAGGTCCGCAAACGGATCGGGTATATGCCGGATTTCTTCGGCGTATACGACCAGCTTAAAACGACGGAATATTTGCATTTCTACGGGGCGAGCTACAACATTCCGCGCACCGAACGCGAAAAGCTCATTCCGCAGCTGCTGGAGCTCGTCAACTTGAGCGACAAACGCGACGTCTACGTCGATGGCCTGTCGCGGGGGATGAAACAGCGTTTATGCCTCGCGCGCTGCCTGATCCATGATCCCAAGGTGCTTATTTTGGACGAGCCGGCTTCCGGGCTTGACCCCCGGGCCAGAATCGAGATGCGCGAAATTCTGAAGGAACTGAAGCAGATGGGCAAAACGATCATCATTTCCTCGCATATTTTGCCGGAGCTGGCGGAGATGGTGGACGAGATCGGCGTCATCGAGCACGGGGAAATGGTGGCGCAGGGCAGGGTGGCCGACATCCAGGCACGCCTCCGCGTCAAAAAAGTGCTCCACGTCCGCGTCATGGAACGCCAGGAAGAACTGGCCGCGCGTTTGCAGGACGAAGCCATGGTCTCGGCGGTGCTGTCCGACAATACGGGCGTCCACGTCCATTTCGGCGGAGGAGACCTGGAGCAGGTACAACTGCTGCAAAAGATCATCTCCTGGGGATTTGCCGTCATATCCTTCCATGAAGCGCAAACCAACCTGGAGGACGTATTCCTCGAAATCACCAAAGGAGGGCCTGCCGAATGAACTGGAGCCGCAAATGGATCAACCCGGTGCTCGACAAGGAATTCCGCTTGCGCATGCGGACCCCGCGGTCGGCGATTTCCCTGCTGGCATACGTTTTGGCGCTTGGGCTGATCGCGCTTGGCTACATTTATGTTTCGCTTTATCTTGGCCGGCAGGGGAACCATGCCTTTAATTCGGGCGCCGGCCGCATGATGTTTTACGTGCTGAGTTTTGCCCAGCTCGTCCTGATCGCGTTTATGGCCCCGGCGCTGACAGCCGGCGTCATCAGCGGCGAGCGGGAAAAGCAGACGCTGAGCATGCTGCTGACGACGCAGCAAAGCTCGTCCACGATCATCCTGAGCAAGCTGTTTTCTTCCTTGAGCTTTATGACGCTGATTGTCGTGGCGACCATGCCCATTTACAGCATCGTGTTTCTGTACGGAGGCATTTCGCTGAAACAAATGATCTATATTTTCTTGTTCTACCTGTTTGTCATGCTGCTGCTGGGTTCGCTCGGGGTGATGTTTTCGACCTTGTTCAAGCGGACGATGATTTCCGTCATTGTCACGTACGGCGTCGGTTTGTGCATATTTCTGATGACGGGACTGCTTTATTTGTTCGTGATGAGCATCGTGCAGCGCAATTATTTTTCGATGCCGACGACGGCAACGGGGCCGACGTACTCTTTTGTCGGTTACATTCTTGGGCTGAACCCGGCAGGGGCGCTGATCAGCTTGTTTGAGCCCGGCTTTTCGAAGGGGGCGTTTCTCGTCCGGAACGGCAATCTCAATTCCGACGCCCCGATCCAGCTGTGGCAGGAATTTTTGTTGGTGTACAGCGTGGTCATCATCGGATCGTTGTGGATCAGCATCCGCAAAATCCGACCGGTGGCGAAACGCAAGCTTAGAAAGGGGACGTACGACGCGCCTTCCGTCGAAACGGGTGCAAGCGATCCCTCTTGAGACCTGGACGTTTTAAGGGAAGGACAGACCTGCTTTAGGAGCATCGAACGTTCGTGGCGACAACGCGCGACGTTAAAGGAGGTACACGGGTGGACGCCATTCGCAAATCCATCGGCAAAACAAAATTTCGGCTGCAGCAGTTCCGTTTTTTGCGCTGTTCTTTATACGGGATCGCCGCAGGACTGTCGGGCGCCTTGCTGATTCTGCTCGCGGCCCGGCTGTGGCCGGTTCCGTCTTACCGCATTCTGGCGCTGGCCGCTGCGATCCTCGGCCTGGCAGCCGGGATGGCATGGGGGCTTGCGCACCGCGTGAAGGACCGCGAGGCCGCGGAGGCCATGGATGCGGCGACCGGCGGAGCCGAGCGGACCGACATGATGGTCACGGCGCTTTCTTTTGCCGGTTCCGACGCTCCGGCGGCCGTTTGGCAGCGAAAGCAAGCGGAAGCTTACGGGAACCGTTTCGTTTCCCAGCTGAGCCGCAGGCTGCCGTTTCCAAGCCATAAAAAAATCGCGATCGCGGCCAGTCTGCTGTTCATCGGGACGATCGCGCTTTCGCTGCTGCCAAGCCCGATGGACGCCAAACTTGCCGAAGCGGACCGCCGCAAGGAATGGGTTCAGGATCAGAAAAAGAAAACCGAGGAGCTGGCGCAGCAGCTTCAGACGCAAAAACTCGATCCTTCCGTGAAAAAACCGCTGGCAGATCGGCTCCAATCGCTGCAACAAAAGCTGGATGGACAAAAGGATCCGGAAAAAGCGTTGGCCGAGCTCGAAAAAACGATGAAGGAAATGGAAAAAACGGCGGCCAAACAGGAAGCGGCCGTGCGGAACGTCAAGGAACTCGGGAAAAAGATGCAAAACGCTCCGAACATGTCCTCTTTAGGGAAAAGCCTGGCGGATGGGCAAGCGGAGAACCTGAAAAAATCGATGGAACGATTCAAGCAGGAAGTGAAGCGGCTTTCGAAGGAGCAAAAAGAGCAGCTCCGGGAAGCATTGAACAAGCTGGCTGCCGAAGCCGATAAAAATCCCGAAACGAAGGCGTTGAAGGAAGCCTTGAAAAAGGCGGAAAAGGCCCTTGCCGAAGGGGCTAAAGACAAAGAGACGGAAGAGGCGCTGGACGAACTGGAGGCCGCGCTTGCCAAAGCGCTTGCCGCCCAAGCGCAAGCCGCGAGCCAATCGGCGGCAGCCGCCAGCCTCAGTTCGAAGCTGGCTTCGCAAGGGCTGGGCCTGGCGTCGCAAATGACCGCCTCCGGCATGGAGGTCTCGGACGCCTGGAGCAGCGGGGGGAGTGCCGAAGAGCTGGCCCTGGCCGAGGAATACGACATCAGCGATGCGGAAAACGGCGGTTCGGCTTCTCCGGGAAGCAGCGGGATGCAAGGGTCGGGGCAGGGGAACGGCTCCGGCAGCGGCAGCGGTTCCGGAAGCGGTTCCGGGCCGGGAAGAAGCGCCGGCAAGGGCACGGGTCAAGGACCCGGAGCGGGGCTTGGCGCCGGGGAACAAAACTTCGTCAAAACGCCGCGCAAATTTGCGGGCAGCGGGAATAAGCAAAACGACAAAGGCCCGCTGCAAGGCCAAGGCGGAACGATCCAAAAAGGCGGCCCGGCCCCTGCGGTAGATGGAGCGAGCCGCCCGTACGAAGAAGTCTACAAGGAATACGAAGCCGAAGCGAAAAAATCGCTGGGGCGGCAGGAGCTGCCGCAGCAGATGCAGAACCTCGTCGAAAGCTATTTTACCGGGATTAATCCGAATCCGTAACGATATCTAGGATGTAACCGGGTCTAACACATATAAGGGAACGGGAAGGAGCACGAAGATGCAGGAAACTATCATCCAGCCTGAAGCCTGGAGAGAAACGATTGCGCGGGTGCGCGGCCAAATCGGTGAAATCATCGTCGGCCAGCAGGAGGTCGTCGAGCAGATGCTCTGGTGCATTTTCGCAGGCGGGCATGCGCTGCTGGAAGGGATTCCGGGACTCGGGAAAACGATGCTTGTCCGCACCATTGCCGATACGCTGGACCTTTCCTTCTCCCGCATCCAGTTTACGCCCGACCTGATGCCAAGCGACATTACGGGAACCCAAATCCTGTCCTTCGGCAAGCAGGGCGAGACGGGCATGACGTTCCAGCGCGGACCGCTGTTCAGCAGCATCGTGCTGGCGGACGAAATCAACCGCGCCACGCCCAAAACGCAAAGCGCGCTGCTGGAAGCGATGCAGGAAAAAACGGTGACGGTCGGGAACGAAACGCATCGTTTGCCAAGCCCGTTTTTCGTGTTGGCGACGCAAAACCCGCTCGAAAACGAAGGCACCTATCCGCTGCCGGAGGCGCAGCTCGACCGTTTTCTCCTCAAAATCCTCGTGCCGTATCCAAGCGCCGACGAACTCAAGGAAATCGTCAGAAGAACGACCGCAAATCTTGCCCCGTCCATCGTGAAGCAGGCGGGACCGGAGGAGCTTTTGGAAATCCAGCATGGGGCAAGGGAGGTCCTGGTCGCCGACGATGTGCTCGATTATGCCGCCAGGCTGCTGATGATGTCCCATCCGGAGGAAGCCTCGGCCCCCGAAGGCGTCAAAAAATACGTGCGTTTCGGCTCCGGGCCGCGCGGAATTCAATCCATCATATCGACCGGCAAGGTGCGGGCGGTTTGCCAGGGAAGAATGCATTTGGCGCAAAGCGACATTCACGCGGTGGCCGTGCCCGCGCTGCGGCACCGGATCTTTTTGAATTTCGAGGGACAGGCCCTCGGCATCACGACCGACCAGATCATAGGCGAAATGCTGCAAGCCCTCGGAGGGCGGCCATGACCAGCGCGCATCTGCTGCCTTCGGACTGGACGGCGCGCCTGGAAAGGCTCACGCTCGGTTCCGGCAGAAGGGTGGCGGGCACGCTTCAGGGCAAACGCCGTTCGAGCAGGCTCGGTTCATCCTTGGAATTTGCCGATTACCGCTCCTATGCGCCCGGAGACGACATCCGCCGCTTTGACTGGGGCGTGTATTCCCGCACGGGAAAACCGTTTGTGCGCCAGTTCATGGACGAGCAGGAGCTGATGCTGAGCCTCTATGTGGACTGTTCGGCTTCGATGGATTTTGGCGGCGCGCCGTCGCCGGATGAAAAAGGGGGCCGCAAGTCCGGAGAAAACAAGCTGCTTTTTGCCAAAAGGCTTGCCGCCAGCATCGGGTACATCGCCCTTTGCTCCTACGAGCGGGTCGGCGTCTGCTGCTACAGCGACGGGATCGACGCCCGTTTGCCCGTTCTGCGGGGGAAAGGCTCGGCGGTGCGGCTGTTTCGGTTTTTGCAGGACATGCCCCCCGGCAGGGAAGGAAGCTTATCGGCGGCGCTGGGACAACCCGGCGCAATCCCGCGGTTGAAAGGCATGACCTGGATCTTTTCCGATTTTTGGCTTGCCGAAGGCGAAGCCGACGTGGGAAACGCGCTTTCCCGCTTGGCGGGCGCCGGTCAGGAGGTCGTGCTGGTGCAGGTGCTGTCGCCGGAGGAAATCCGTCCGGAGCTTAGCGGCGATTTGCGTCTTGTCGACAGCGAACTGAACACCGGGAAAGAAGTGGCCATTACCGGACGGGTGCTCGAACGTTATCGGGAGGAGTTGCACCGTTACCAAAACGAGCTGCGAAAAATCGCATCGGAGCGCGGCATTTCCTTTGTCGCGTTGTCCAGCGGCATGACGCTTCAAGAAGCGGTGTTCGGCACATTGGCCGGCTCGGGGCTAATCCGGGCGTAAAGCCGGACTTGAATCCTAATGGGGGAAGGAGGAATCCGAGTGGGGATCGGTTCATGGCTGGGCCTCTGGTTCGGCCTGAGCATACCGGCGATTTTGGCGATGTATTTGCTGAAGCGCAAATTTTTGGACACGACTGTGCCAAGCCATTTGCTGTGGCAGCGGGTGATAAAAAACCTGGAAGCCAACCGGCCCTGGCAAAAGCTGCAAAACAGGCTTCTTCTTTGGCTGCAGCTCCTTGCCGCGGCATTGCTCGTTTTCGCCTTAATGAAGCCCTATGGGTCTGCTGCGGACATTGGCAAAGCGCATGTCGTGCTGGTGGCCGATACGTCGGGAAGCATGAGCGCACGTTCCGGTTCGGCACAGGGGCAACCGGGCGAGGAGAAGCTGGCGATGATGAAGCGGATGATCAAAGACTATCTCGAACACGAAGCCAAAGACGGCGAGATTACGCTGCTCGGCATGAATGCGGAGCCGAACCTGCTTATTTCCCGGGAAAAAGACCGCAGCCGCGCCTTGCAGGCCGTCGATTCGCTGGAACCCTATTTTGGAAGGGCCGCTTACGATGAAACGCTGTCCCTCGCTTCCGCGCTCACCCGGGATGAAACGGATGCCGAAGTCGTCGTGTTTACCGACGGGCAGTGGAGAGGGGAGCCGGACTCGGTGCCGTTTGGGGTTCCGGTGAAGGTGATGAACGTAGAGGCGGAAGCCGGTTTTAATCTTGCCCTCCGGCAATTTGGCGTTAAAAACGGAGCGGAAGGCAAAACGGCGGTGGCCGTTGTCGGCCAAAGCGGCGGGGCGGCAAAAGAAGCGCACGTCAACCTGTATGGCGACGGCAAGCTGCTGCAAACGGAAAACGCAATGCTGGCGCCGGGAGGAACGGCCACGCTTACGTTCCGGGAGGTGCCGGAGGCGGAAGTGTACCGGGCCGAAGTGGAGGAGGCGGACGATTACGCCGCCGACAACGAAGCGTACGCATTTTCGGAGCGGAATGAAACGGCGCGGATTTTGCTGCTGACCCGGGGCAATCTGTTTCTGGAAAAAGCGCTGCAGCTGACGGGCGCCGAAGTCGTCAAAATGACGCTGCCCGGGAAAGAAGGCGAGGAGTCCGCTCCCGGCGGAGCAGGCAGGACAGCCGTTCCCGGAAACCCGCCGGATCTGGTCGTCATCGACGGGACGGCGCCGTCTTTTACGGCTCAGGACGATTGGAAAAAGCTGATGGAACGTACCCCGGTGTGGACGGTGGGAGGGGGCGAAAGCAAGATCGACGTGGGCGGAGCCCAGCCGAAGCTTGAAAGTCACCCGGTGAACCAATATGCGAGCTATAACGGCGTCTACATCGGGAGCCTCTTGAACCGGAAGCTTCCGGATTGGGCGTCCCCGATCGTCAGCATCGGCACCCACCCCGCGGTCATTGCGGGGACGGAAAACGGACAGCCGAGGTTGTCGTTTTTGTTCGACCTGCAGGATACAGATTTTCCGCTGTCGGCGGAGTTCCCGATCGTCGTTCATGAGGCGGTATCCTGGCTGACGGGAAGCGGAGGCCAAAATCTGGGGCGCCATACGGCGGGATCCCGGGTCGAAATCCCGGTCGCGGCCGATGCCGTTTCGGCCCGGTGGGTGGCCAAAGACGGGCTGGCCAAAACGCTCCAGGTGCCGGAAATACAGGCGGATGCGAACGAAAAAGGAATCAACGCGCTGCAGCAGCTGCCTCCGGTTCCGGGGTTGTACGTTTTTGAGCAGCGGAATCGCGAAGGACAAATGACGGAGTATTACGCCGAAGCGTCGGCCGATCCTTTCGAGGGGAAGCAGGGAACGCCGAATGCCAAGCTTGCGGCGATAGGCCAAACGGCGGACGGGAAGGATGCGGCCGCCGGCAAGGCGGCTGAAGTAGCCGCGGACAACAGCCGCGGGGAGCGGCGCCAAGCACCGCTGATGACGCTGCTTGCCTGCCTGGCTTTGCTCGTTATTCTCGCGGAATGGGGGGTGTACCAGCGTGGGCGTTCAATTTAATCATCCCTGGCTGCTGCTTCTGCTGCTTCCGCTGGCGGCGTTGATGCTGTACGCATTCAAATCGGATTACCGGCTGTCCGGCGCACGGAAAATCGGGGCGGCGACCGTTCGTTCCGCCGTGATCCTGCTGCTGGTGCTGGCCATTTCCGGTTTGCAATCGTATACGGTCCTCGAGCAAAAAAAGGTCGTGTATGTCGTGGACCGGTCCGCAAGCATGCCGGAAGCCGGGCCGGCCGAAGATTGGGTGCAGAAATCGGCGGCTTCGAAAAAGGAAGCCGACGCCGTCGGCGTCGTCTCTTCGACGCTCCAAGGTTCTTACGAGCAGAAGCTGCTGAATCTGCTGCCGGACCCGTTCCGGCTCAACGCCGCCGGAAAGCCGGAGTTCACCAACCTGGAGTCAGGCCTTATGTTGGCAGGGAACCTGCTGGGCGGCAGCGGAGATTCCAGGATCGTGCTGATCAGCGACGGCAAGGAAAACGTCGGCAGCATGCTGGCCGCAGGGCGGATGCTGAAGGACCGGGGAATTCCCGTCGACGTGCTGCCGTCGCCTTCCCGAAAGCTCCAAGATGTCTCGGTGGAGGAAGTTACCGTGCCCTCTAAGCTATACCAAGCCGAATCCTTTTCGATCGAAGTGCTCGTCAGGAGCACTTACAAAGGCCGCGGCGAACTGAGGCTCTACGAGGACAGCCGGGAAATCGGCAGGGAAACGGTGGATATCCGCGCAGGCGAAAACCGTTTTGCCGTCAAAGCGTTCGCGAAACAGACCGGACTCCACCGTTACCGGGCGGAAATGTTCATGGACGGCGACGGCCAATCGGCGAACAATGCCGGTTATGCGTTCACCCGCGTGGACGGTCCGCCGAAGGTGCTCATCGTGGAAGGCAAAAAGGGGACCTCCGGGAACATTGCGGCCGCGCTGCAATCCGGACTCGTGAAGTATGACATCTTGCCGAGCCCCGCGCTGCTGCCGACGGAGCTTGCGAAATATGCCGCCTACGATTCGATCATCTTTAACGACGTATCCGGGGATCAGGTCGGCGAACGGCGGATGGAAATGATCGAGCAGGCCGTCAAAAGCTACGGCATCGGTTTTATGATGGTCGGCGGCGAGGATTCCTTCGGCATGGGCGGTTATTTCAAAACGCCGATCGAACGGGCTTTGCCGGTATCGATGGAGCTCGAAGGCAAAAGGCAAATCCCGTCGCTGGGACTCATCCTCGTCATCGACCGCTCGGGCAGCATGTCCGGCGATAAAATGGAGATGGCCAAAGAAGCGGCGGTCCGGACCGTCGAAATGCTCCGGTCCAAGGATACGGTCGGCGTATTGGCTTTCGATACCAACAATTGGTGGGTCGTCCCGCCCATGACACTGAACGATAAAAAGCAGGAAGTGATCGACGAAATCCAGTCGATCCAAAGCGACGGGGGAACGGACATTTATCCCGCCGCCGCTTCCGCGGTAGAGGAAATGCTGAAGATCCAGGCCCAGCGCAAGCATATCATCCTGATGACGGACGGACAGTCCGCGGGCAACGGCGGATACGGACCGCTTCTGGATCAGATGAACGACGCCAAAATTACGATGTCCACGGTAGCCGTAGGCAGCGACGCGGACGTCAACCTGCTCCAAACGCTTGCCGATGGAGCCAAAGGACGGTTTTACATGGCGTTTGACGAGACGACGATTCCGGCGATTTTCAGCCGCGAAGCGGCGATGATCTCGAAATCGTATATTGTGGACAAGCCGTTTGTTCCCGCGCTGCAGGATCCGGGCGACTGGAGAACGTTGTTTGAGGACGGCGTGCCGCAAATTTACGGTTACGTGGCAACGACGGCCAAGCCCGCGGCCCAGACGGTGCTGACCAGCCCTGAACCGGATCCGCTTCTTGCCCGCTGGCAGTACGGCTCGGGCCGGACGGTGGCCTGGACGAGCGACATGATGGGGAAATGGTCGAAGGATTGGGTATCCTGGCCGGCATTTTCCAACGTGCTGACGCAAATGGTGAAATGGACCTTCCCGCAATTTGCCGCTTCCCCGTACGATGTCAAAACGCAGGTCGAGGGCAACAAGGTGCGGTTCGAAGTAAGCTCCGCCTCCGGAACCGGGCCCGAGCAGCTGCAGGCGATCGTGACCGGCGATGAGCTGGAGCCGGTGGCAACGGAGTTGGTTCAGGAATCGCCGGGCACTTACAGCGGGGAGATGACGGTGGAGCAGCCCGGATCTTTCCTGCTGTCGCTGGAAGACGGCAGCGGCCAAAACGTCGCCATGCCGACGGGGCTGATCGTTCCGTATTCTCCCGAATACCGGATCGAAACCGGCGACGCGGAGCGGGAGCTACAACGTCTCGCCGACATGACCGGCGGGCGCGTGTTGTCCTGGGACCGGCCGGAGGAGCTGTTTGCGGCGCCTCCGCGCCCGAGCCGGCAGCTGCATGATCTCCGTTATGCGCTGCTGGCCGCGGCCCT
Organism: Paenibacillus sp. FSL M7-1455; assembly: GCF_038004655.1. NCBI lineage: Bacteria > Bacillati > Bacillota > Bacilli > Caryophanales > Paenibacillaceae > Paenibacillus > Paenibacillus sp. FSL M7-1455. The sequence goes on from NZ_JBBORO010000001.1 coordinate 1,053,800, forward strand.
GATGCTTTGGGTCGCGGATGTCGCCGTGCGCCGCCTGGCCCTCCCGTGGGGCCGGATCGGCGCAAGCCTGGCCGCCGCGCTGCGCAGGCGGCCGCAGCCGGCCGGCGGGGCCGAAGCCCCGGACGCCGGCCTGAGCAGGCTTGCCGCGCGGAAACAGCGCGCGGCAGCCTTTTACGGCGGCGGCGAACGCCCGGCGCCGCCGCCCGAACCGGCGCAGCCGCAGGCACGCGCCGGGCAGCGGGAAGCCGGAGCGGAGCGTCCGGCTTCGGAGGCCCGCCCCGCGGCGCAGAGCCAGAGCGGCGCGCGCGGGCGGGAAGGGGCCGGCCGCCTGCGGCGGGGCCGGGCCAACCGGCGGCGGCCGAAGCGAAGCCGCCGCAGGACGAGCGGTCCGCGGCGATGGACCGCCTGCTGGCCGCGCGCAAGCGTAACTCGCGTTAGCTGCGCGCCGCCAGAGGGCATAGCCGCGGCCAGCTGAAAGCCGGCGTCGCCTATGCTCCGTCAGCAAGCCGGCGACGTCCAATCGGCATAAAATGGCCTTGAGGTATTTTGCTCCGACCGTCCCCGGTACAAACCCGTTGAGCGGGCTTTTCCTCCAGGATGGCGTGTAACCCGGATAACCGTAACCCACTTTGGCCGCGGCTAAAAGTGGGTTATTTTCGTTGCCCCTGAGGACCTCATCTGAGAGTCCCTTTTTTGGCAAAAAAGTTTGTTCCGCCGCTCGCTCCAAGACAGCCATCATGCGCCGGACGGCGATCCGGGAATTAAGATTCGTTCTTCCGGATCTTTAGTTTTTCGGGCCATGCGCCTTCGGGATCAAAAAAATTTTTGTGACAAATGTTGTGCAAAAGGAGGGGAATCCCGACGGAACATGTGACCGCTTTAATCCGCGGTATATTACGATTTTGCAACCTTCCGTCCGCTGTCAATTGTTGCCGCATAATGACGTTCGCTGCAGGGAATGGTGATAAAGGATATGGAAAAGAAGACTGCCAAGTGTTACAATAAGTCAAAATGAAACATTCAAGCGGAGCTTCTTAAAAATCCGTAAGCGGGAGAAGGCTTTTGCGCTTTCTTTTGTCGTGTTATTGCAGCTGGTTCGCCCGGTTACGCGATTTGGCGCCGCTGGCTTTACCTCATCCGAAAACCTTTAAGGAGGATACACATGACTGACAAAAATCAGACAATCGATAACCTATCGATTACGACCATCCGTACGCTGGCCATCGATGCCATCGAAAAGGCGAAATCCGGTCATCCCGGCATGCCAATGGGCTCTGCTCCAATGGGATACCAACTGTTTGCCAAAACGATGAACCACAACCCGGAAAATCCGACTTGGATCAACCGCGACCGGTTCGTCCTGTCCGCCGGACACGGCTCCATGCTGCTGTACAGCTTGCTGCACCTGAGCGGCTATGATCTTCCTATGGAAGAATTGAAGCAATTCCGTCAATGGGGAAGCTTGACTCCAGGCCACCCTGAGTTCGGGCATACCGCCGGCGTTGACGCTACGACGGGTCCTCTCGGCCAAGGCATTGCGATGGCTGTCGGCATGGCGCTTGCCGAAACGCAGCTGGCTGCAACGTACAACAAAGATCAATATAAAGTGGTCGACCACTATACTTACGCCATTTGCGGCGACGGCGACCTGATGGAAGGCGTAGCTTCCGAAGCTGCATCCCTTGCCGGTCACCTGAAGCTTGGCAAATTGATCACGCTTTACGATTCCAACGACATTTCCCTGGACGGCGAACTGAACCTGTCCTTCTCCGAAAGCGTGCAAAAACGCTTTGAAGCTTACGGATGGCAAGTGCTGCGCGTAGAGGACGGCAACGATTTGGCCGCGATCGAAAAGGCGATTGCCGAAGCGCAAGCCGAAACGGAAAAACCGACCCTGATCGAAGTGAAAACGGTCATCGGTTACGGAAGCCCGAACAAGCAGGGCAAAGGCGGCCATGGCGGTACGCACGGTTCCCCGCTTGGCGCCGAAGAAGCGAAGCTGACCAAAGATTTCTACAAATGGGTATACGAAGAAGACTTCTACGTGCCTGAAGAAGTGCGCGAGCATTTTGCGAAAGTAAAAGAACGCGGCATTCAAACGAACAAGGCTTGGGACGAGCAGTTCGCGGCTTACAAAAAAGCTTATCCGGAACTCGCTGCCCAATTCGAGAGAGCCGTTGCCGGCGAATTGCCTGAAGGCTGGGATAAAGACCTGCCGAAATACGCCGTAGGCGACAAAGCCGTATCCACTCGCGTGGCATCCGGCAATGCGCTGAACGGGCTGGTAGGCAACGTGCCTCAACTGCTCGGCGGATCCGCCGACCTTGAAAGCTCCACGATGACGCACTTGAACGGCGTGGGCAACTATACGCCGCAAAGCCGCGACGGACGCAACATTTACTTCGGGGTACGCGAATTCGGCATGGCTGCAGCCATTAACGGCATGATGCTGCATGGCGGTCTGAAGCCGTTCGGCGGTACGTTCTTCGTATTTACGGACTACCTGCGCCCTGCGGTACGTTTGTCCTCGATCATGAAACTGCCTGTGACTTACGTTCTGACGCATGACAGTATCGCTGTCGGCGAAGACGGACCAACGCACGAGCCGATCGAACAACTGGCTTCCCTGCGCATCATCCCTGGGTTGACGGTCATTCGTCCGGCTGACGGCAACGAAACGTCCGCGGCTTGGGCTTATGCGGTCGAAAACAAGGAAAATCCGGTAGCGCTGGTGCTCACTCGCCAAAACCTGCCGATCCTTGAAGGAACAGTTGAAAAAGCAAGAGAAGGCATCAAGCGCGGCGCTTACGTCGTATCCGACGCGAAAAACGGCAAACCGGTTGCCCAAATCATCGCAACGGGCTCCGAAGTTCAACTGGCTGTCAAAGCCCAGGAAGAACTCGCCAAAGAAGGCATTGAAGTTCGCGTCATCAGCATGCCAAGCTGGGATCTGTTCGAAAAACAGGATCAGGCTTACAAAGATTCCGTGATCCTGCCTGACGTCAAAGCCCGTCTTGCGGTGGAAATGGCGCAAACCTTCGGTTGGGAACGTTATGTCGGAGACAAAGGCGATATCCTTGGCATCACGACCTTCGGTGCATCCGCTCCTGGGGACATCGTCATGAAAGAATACGGATTTACGGTAGAAAACGTCGTTAAACGCGTCAAAGCGCTGCTTTAATACGTTTCGCTATCGGCATCGATCTAAGTTTCATGGGATAAGGAGCAGTGGTATTCATGTCGGAATTCAACAACGCGACGGTTGTCAAAGCCGCGAATATTTATTATGACGGTCAGGTCACGAGCCGGACCGTCATCCTGGAAGACGGAAGCAAGGTTACGCTGGGCATCATGCTTCCGGGCAAGTATGAATTCGGTACGGAGGGTCCTGAAATCATGGAAATCCTCTCCGGGAAGCTTAAAGTGCTTTTGCCGGGCCAAGAAGCTTGGCAGGACATTGACGGCTCCGCGACGTTCCATGTGCCCGCCCGTTCGAAGTTTGCCCTGGAAGTATTCGGCGTAACGGATTACTGCTGCTCCTACCCGGAGGAAGCTTAAGACGTTCCCCATGCTGCGGGGCGGCCGAATCCGAAAAACGAATAATTATAAAAGGGTAAGACTGCGTCATACGCAGCCTTACCCTTTTAGTCATCTTTTCAAGAGGGCCCTTGGCAGGTTCGAACATCGGGATTGCCGAAACTTCGATGCATACGGGCGGAGGAACGGGCCAAACTTATTCCAGCGGCTTGCCGCCGATCGTTTGGCCGATCCAAGCTTCGTAGCATTTGACGACGGCAGACAGGTCCTCGTCGCCGTAACCTTGCGTCGCTCCGGCCTGGAACAGGCTTTTGGCCATGTTCAGCATCGGCGCGGGAATGCCGGAAACGTCGGTCAGGGAGGAAGCGAGCTTGAGGTCCTTCAGCATTAAGGCCAGCGAAAACTGGTTGCTGAAATCGGCTTCGATGATCTTGCGGCCTTTCAGATCCGCAGCTTTGCTTCCCGCCGAACCGAGCTGAACGAGCTCCAGGAAGCTGTCCGCAGGGATGCCGGATTTGGCGGCGATGGCGAAACCTTCGGCGAGCGCAAGGTTGTTGATGCCGACCACGGTGTTATGCGCCAGCTTGGCAACGGAGCCGCTGCCGTTCGGTCCCATGTGGATGATCTTTTTGCCGAGGGTATCCAGCACGTCGGTGACGTTTTGGAGCACGGAAGCCTCGCCGCCGACCATAAACACGAGCGTGCCGTCGATCGCCGCCGGCTTGCTGCCGGTCACCGGGGCATCCAGGAAGTAAGCGCCAAGCTCCCCGACGGAAGCCGCGATTTCCTTGACCAGTCCGGGGGAGATGGTGCTCGAATCGATGACGGTCACGCCGGCATCCAGCGAGCATAGAATGCCGTCTTCGCCGTAAAACACCTCGCGGATGGAATCGTCGTTGCTGACCATCGTGATGACGACGTCCCGGCCGGCCGCGGCTTCGCGCGGCGTTGCGGCGGCGGCTGCCCCTTCGGCGACAAGCGGCTCGCATTTGGACGGCGTGCGGTTATATACGGTTACTTCGTAGCCCTTTTTTAGAAGATTGGAAGCCATCGGCGCTCCCATGGTTCCCAGTCCGATAAAGCCTATTTTTTTCATAGCAGATCACCTTTTCTTTCCGTGGAGGAACGCGCGAAGGGGCTTCGGATGAAGCCCCCGGCGCATCCCGGAGAATTTATGAAGCTGGATCTATTTTACCATGAAGCCCGGCCGGCATACCACGAGGAGACGCTTTTCATGGAAGCTTTCTTTCGTGCTTGCTAGCGGCAAGAAATTACAGTATCCTATTCTAAAGCTATTTTTTAGAGCGTGGAGTAGAGATGAAACCAGGAGGTACAGACAAATGTCAAAACCGTTGAAATTCGATTACAGCAAAGCCCTTGCGTTCGTCAACCAACATGAAGTGGATTATTTCGCCGATCCGATCCGGCTGGCTCACGAGCAGCTGCACAACAAAACCGGCGCAGGCTCCGACTACCTGGGATGGATCGATCTGCCGACGGCATACGATAAAGAAGAATTCGCCCGCATCCAAAAAGCGGCGGCCAAAATCCAAAACGATTCCGACGTCCTGATCGTCATCGGCATCGGCGGTTCCTACCTCGGCGCGCGCGCGGCGATCGAAGCTTTGTCGCATTCCTTCTATAACTACCTGCCGAAGGACAAGCGCAAAACGCCTGAAATTTATTTTGCCGGCAACAACATCAGCTCGACGTACGTAACGCATTTGCTCGACCTGATCGAAGGCAAGGATTTCTCCGTTAACGTCATCTCCAAATCCGGAACGACGACGGAACCGGCGATCGCATTCCGCATTTTCCGCGCAGCCCTGGAGAAAAAATACGGCAAGGAAGAAGCGAAAAAACGCATTTACGCTACCACGGACCAAGCAAAAGGCGCGCTCAAAAAGCTTGCGACCGAAGAAGGCTACGAGTCCTTCGTGATTCCTGACGACGTGGGCGGACGTTATTCCGTGCTGACCGCGGTAGGCCTGCTGCCGATCGCAACGGCCGGCATCGACATCGAAGAAATGATGAAAGGCGCTGCCGACGCGGCCAAAGAATACAGCAACCCGAACGTGGCCGAAAACGAAGCGTACCAATACGCCGCCGTTCGCAACGCGCTCTACCGCAAAGGCAAAGCCATCGAGATTCTCGTGAACTACGAACCTTCTTTGCACTATGTATCGGAATGGTGGAAACAGCTGTACGGCGAAAGCGAAGGCAAGGACTACAAAGGCATTTATCCTGCTTCCGTCGATTTCTCCACCGATCTGCATTCCATGGGTCAATTCATTCAGGAAGGCAGCCGGAACATTTTCGAAACCGTCATTCAGGTGGACAAGGTTCCTCATGAAATTACGATCGAAAGCGATCCGGACGATCTGGACGGCCTGAACTTCCTCGCAGGCAAGACGATGGATTTCGTGAACAAAAAGGCTTTCCAAGGCACGATGCTGGCACACACCGACGGACAGGTTCCGAACCTGATCGTAACCGTGCCGGATCTGACGCCATATTCTTTCGGATACCTGGTTTATTTCTTTGAAAAAGCTTGCGGCATCAGCGGTTACCTCTCCGGCGTGAACCCATTCGACCAGCCGGGCGTTGAAGCTTACAAGAAAAATATGTTCGCATTGCTTGGCAAACCAGGCTATGAAAAAGAAAAGGCTGATCTGGAAGCCAGACTTTCTGAATAACGACGCATCTTAAGCATAGACATAAGGCAGAAGGAAGCAGTTCACCGGTTGGAAAAATACGGGGGACTGCTTTCTTGCCAATCTGGGAAAGGGTACCGAAGGACATGATTGAACGTTACCGTACCGTTCGCAGGAGCGGGGAAAAAGAAATCATCATCAAGAAGTCGCGCTTTATCGGGCATATCATGCCGGTTGAAAGCGAAGAAGATGCAAACGCTTTTATCGAGGACATCCGCAAAAAACACTGGAACGCCACGCATAACTGCTTCGCCTACATGATCGGGGAGCGTGACGAAATCCAAAAGCAGTCCGATGACGGGGAGCCCAGCGGAACCGCGGGCAAGCCGATTCTCGAGGTCATCAAAAACCAGGGCCTGAAAAACGTGGCGATCGTCGTCACCCGGTATTTCGGCGGCATCATGCTCGGGGCGGGGGGATTGATCCGGGCCTACACGGACGGCGCCGTCGCGGCGATAGAAGCCGGGGAAGCGATTACTCGTGTACTTCATCGGCAAATTTTTGTAGAATTAGATTACACGTGGCTCGGCAAGGTTGAAAATGAGCTTCGGAACCGCGAGGTTCGCATGGGGGAGACACGTTTTACGGACAAGGTAACGCTGGAATGCCTGCCGCTGGATGCGGAAAAGGATGCGTTCATGTCGTGGATGGTGGATCTGACGCAGGGTCAATCCCTGATTACGGAGGGTGAGCAGCTTTATTTTATTGAAGGGGAATAAGGTCTATGGCAAGAAGAGCAGTGGAACAGGAGTTATCCAGGGAGAGGATTCTGGAAGCAGCCAGACATTTGTTCGTCACAAAGGGCTACAGGGCCATCTCCATGCGCAGTATAGGTCAGCATTTAGGTTACAGTCATGGTTCCTTGTATTATCATTTTAAGGAAAAGGCGGAGCTGTTTTACGCTATCGTCGTGGAGGATTTCAACAACCTGGCGGTTCAGCTGAAAAAGGTCATCAAGGCCTCCCCGGTTCAGGATTTGACCAAGGTGGAGCAGCTCATGCTCGAGTTTATCCGCTTTGGCCTGGACCATCCGTACCAGTACGAGATCATGTTCATGATCCGGGACGAAGAGCTGTTGTCTTACTGCCGTACGGAGCAGGGGCGCTGTTTGGAATTGTTTGCATCCATCGTGCGCCGTTACATGAACGAAGAAAAGCACGGCCAGGATTTCTGCCGGAATCTTCCGCTGACACTGTTTTTGTCTATGCATGGCTTCATCTCGTATTACATCCAAGACCGGGTTACTTTTGAGGAAGTGAAGCCCGCAGCGCTCGCGCATGTCAAAATATGCTGCGAATGCTTGCGGTAGCTATGGTTTGGCCGTCCGAGATTTGATGAACATTCCGCAAAGCGCGGTTCATTCGCTGGGAAGATGCCCCGGCGCCATTTTTGGGCGGGTTGATGCCGCCTCCTCCGAATCCCCCAAAACGACGACACCGGGATCGGCGGACAAGAGAAAATTCGTGAATCGGCCGTCTCTTGACGGACGTTTACTTTATAGCACTAAATTGTTATTGCGTCAAAGCGATCGTGCAGATGGGATGGTGAAGGGGATAGGCGGAACGGCCTGAACCCCAACGCCTGTTTTGTTTTGGATGCTTGCTTCCGTTTGCGTGGATCTAAGTTACCCCTGCATGATTTTGACATGGTACTGCCTGCGGCGGGGACCGTCAAATTCGCAGAAATAAATGCCCTGCCAGCGGCCGAGCAGCAGATCGCCTCCGGCGATGATGACCGTTTGGGACGGCCCGCAGGTGATCGATTTTAAATGCGATGCCGTATTGCCTTCCATGTGACGGTATTTCGGATGTTCCCACGGATAGACCTCGTCCAGCCGCATCAACACGTCCCGCTTGACGTCCGGATCCGCGTTTTCGTTAATGGCGATTCCGGCGGTGGTGTGCGGGCAATAAATCAGCACCGTGCCTTCCTTGATTCCGCTTTTTTGCACGAGCGAGCGGACCTCCCGCGTAATATCCCTCATTTCGTCGCGGCCGGCAGTGGTCAATTCAAGCGTATGCAGCATAATATGGATTCTCCCTTCTTTTTCTCCAAAACGATTTGATGATTGACGGCAACTTAACCACTTCGCCGCAGCTATTTTCAATTCCTTTTGCAGTGTACATTATTTTCTAATTTCCATACAAACTTACATATTGACGATGACAAACAGTTTTTGGTAAAGTATCTCTTAAGTGAAAAGCCGAGTATACAAATAGGAATTCAATTCATTTTATTAAAAAACCATTTTGATGACCATATGCACCATACGCGCAATAGGCGCATTGCGTCACGCGGATTCAAAAAAACGGGGAGGAAAGCCGTATGAATACATTGCTGCGACATAAGGGCTGGACCTGGGGGTTCCGCAGCACCCTGCTTTTATATTTTCTGCTGCTGGTGATCCTTCCTTTGCTTGGCGTCTATTATCATTCCTTTTCGGAAGGCTGGCGCCAATTTGCGGAAAGCGTTACGGATCCGATTGCCTGGAAGGCCGTTCTGCTGACGGTCCGGCTTGCGCTTGTCGCGGCCGTCATCAACATGCTGATCGGCACGATGATCGGATGGGTGCTGGTACGCTGCCGTTTTCCGGGAAGAACGCTGCTGAACAGCCTGGTGGATTTGCCATTTGCGCTTCCGACCGCCGTGGGCGGACTGATGATCCTTTTGCTGCTCGGACCCGCCAGTTGGGTCGGCCAGGTTGCCGGAGCGCTGGGATTCGATATCGTGTTTCATCCGCCCGCGATCATTATCGCGATGGTATTCGTGACGTTTCCGTTCGTGATCCGCGCGGTACAGCCGCTGCTGGAGGAAATTGATCCGTCCGAGGAGGAGGCGGCAAGAACGCTGGGAGCGTCGGGCTTCAGAGTCTTTTTTCAAGTGGTGCTGCCGTCCATGCTGCCCGGCATATTAAGCGGCGGCATGCTTGCCTTTTCCAGGGCGCTGGCGGAATTCGGGGCGGTCGTGCTGGTGGCGGGCAACATCCCCGGACGGACGCTGGTCGCTTCCGTGTATATATACGGGGAAGTCGAAAGCGACCATACGGCGGGCGCGGCCGCGGTGTCGATCCTTCTGCTGACGTTGTCCTTCATCATTTTATGGGTTGTGAACTGGGTACAGACACGGGGGAAAAATCAATGAATAAACTCTGGATCGTACTTACTTATGCCGTATTTACCGTTCTTTTGATCATTCCGCTCGTTAAAATGACGACGGCCGCCTTCAGCGGCGGGCTTGGGGCGCTGGGAGACGCGCTGTCCCGGCCGGAGGCCCTTCACGCGTTTATGATGACGGCGCTTGTGGTCGTCACGGTCACGCTTTTGAACACGCTGCTCGGGATGATGACGGCGGTTTACCTCGTACGCGGCAATTGGATGAGCCGATGGTTGAGAAGGCTGATGAACAGCCTGGTCGATTTGCCTTATGCGGTGTCTCCCGTCATCGGCGGTTTGATGATCGTTCTGCTGCTTGGCCCGGGCAGCGCCGCCGGAGCTTTTTTTGACCATATCGGCTTCAAGATCGTCTACGCGTTTCCCGGCATGGTCATCGCGACGCTGTTCGTGACGTTCCCGCTTATGGTGCGCGAGGTGATGCCCGTTTTGCAGGAGATCGGCACGCAGCAGGAAGAGGCGGCTTCCACGCTCGGAGCCTACAGCTGGACGACGTTCTGGAAGGTGACGTGGCCGTCGATCCGCTGGGCGGTCATTTACGGCGTGGTGCTGACGATCGCCCGGGCGCTCGGGGAGTTCGGCGCGGTGCTGGTCGTTTCCGGCAATATCATCAACCGTACGCAGACCGCGACGACCCTCATTTACCAGGACGTCGAAAACTTCAACGTCACTTCGGCCAACGGGGCGGCGCTGGTGCTGGCGGCGTTTTCGATCGGGCTCATGCTGCTGATGGAATGGGCGAAAAAAAGAAGGGGAGTGCACTGATATGCATATTGAGGTTCGCGGTTTAAACAAGCATTTTGGCAGTTTCCACGCCGTCAAGGACGTGAGCTTTGACATTGCGAAAGGCCATCTGATCGGGCTGCTGGGACCGAGCGGCGGCGGGAAAACGTCGGTGCTCCGAATGCTTGCCGGCCTGGAGCAGCCGGATGCCGGAGAGATTTTGTTCCATGGGGAACCGGTAACCGATCTGCTGCCGCAGGAGCGCGGGATCGGCTTCGTCTTTCAAAACTATGCGCTGTTCAAGCATATGACGGTGTTCGACAACATCGCGTTCGGGCTTAAAGTGAAAAAGGTGCCGAAAGCGGTTTTGAAGGAGCGGGTGATGGAGCTGGTGGAGCTGACCGGTTTGTCCGGCTTCGAAAAGCGATATCCCCATCAGCTGTCCGGCGGGCAGCGGCAGCGCGTCGCTTTTGCCCGGGCGCTGGCCCCCGAACCGCAGCTGCTGCTGCTGGATGAGCCTTTTGCGGCCATCGACGCCAAAATCAGGCAGGAGCTGCGCTCCTGGCTGCGCGAGCTGATCGAACGCGTGGGCATCACCTCGATTTTCGTGACGCATGACCAGGATGAAGCGATCGAGGTCGCCGACGAGATCATGATCATGAATCAGGGGCGCCTGGAGCAGAAAGGAACGCCTTGGGACATATACAAAGAGCCGAAAACGCCATTCGTCGCGTCGTTCATCGGGGAATCGACGATCATCGACGACGTGTCGGAGCTTCGGGGCTTTGAGGAAGCGGGATCGGGCGCAGGAACGCGCGCGCTCATACGGCCCGAATACATCGAAGTCGGGGATGCGCATGAATTCACCATGCCTTCCGCCACGGAGGAAGGGGTCGTGCACCGCCTTCATTTCCGCGGCAGCGAGTGGATGGTGGAGGTGGAGGTCGGCGGCCATAAGCTGATGACCTACCGCTCGCTGGAGAAGCCGTCGTTGACGCCTGGACAGCATGTGAGGGTGCTGGTGCACCGCGCGTATATGTTCAACGAGGAGCGGAGCTGGATGGAGGAGAACCGGCTGAAGGTCGATCCGATGCCGGTGATGATCTGAAAATTGACTGCTTCACGTGTGACGAAGAAGCCGCCGCGATTACGATCGTCTGCTCGTCTTTAAAATAATTGTGGTGCTCAGGAAAAATTATTAAGGTATGGCGCAAGGTGACGCTGCGGTTACGGATCGTTCTTCCGATCGCTGTTGTCTCCAAATTTCGTTTATTTGGTTTATCAAAAAGGAAGAAATCCGGAGACAAAGGCGGCCACTACCGTTTCTTCAGATCGATTCCGTCCCCTCCGCTACTTTTACGCTTATTGTCAAATACCTAATAACTTATGAGCCGGTTCGGAGTAGCCTGTCCTTACGAAGCGCGCTTTCCTCCGAAAGATTCCCAGACGATCTCTGCAGCTTCGGAAGATTTGTTTCTATCCCCTCCGATACGTTCGCTTTTACATGTTCTAATGTGAGTTCATCACAATTTTTTAAAATCAGGAGGAAGCGCATATGAAACCATCCTTAAGCCGGTTGAAAGTGAATATGTCGGGTCTGCTCGCCTTCCTTCTGCTGATGTCGGCCCTGCTGTCCGGATGCAGCCGGGAAACCGCCACGGAAGCCAGCGCGGCTCCGGCGAGCGGGAAAGAGGTCACGCTGGTCATCGGCGCTTACAGCATCGTCAAGGACGCCATGGCGGACATTTTGCCCAAGTTCCAGCAGGAATGGAAAGCCAAGACCGGGCAAACGGTCAAATTCCAGGAATCCTATGAAGCGTCCGGTACGCAGGCCCGCGCGATCATCGGCGGCTTTGAGGCGGACGTGACGCTGCTTGCGATGGAAGGAGACGTCGATAAGCTGGTCAAGGAGGGGCTCGTCAGCAAGCAGTGGCGAGACGCTCCGGACGGCGGCATGATTACGCGCTCCATCGTCGCTTTGGGCACGCGGGAAGGGAACCCGCTCGGCATCCGCGATTTTACGGATTTGACCAAACCAGGCGTCAAGGTACTGTATCCGAACCCGCAAACCTCCGGAGGGGCCCAGTGGGATATCAACGCCATTTACGGAGCCGGACTGAAGCTTTCGGAGGAGCAGGGACAAAAAGATCCGGCATACGCCAAAGCCTTTTTGGAGAAGGTGCATCGGAATATCGAATCGCTGGACAAAAGCGGCAGGGCGTCCATGGCGGCCTTCGAATACGGCGTCGGCGACGTGGTCGTGACCTACGAAAACGAGCTGCTCGCCCGCATCAGGCAGGGGCAAAAATATGACGTGATCATCCCTAAATACACCATCAAAATCGAAAATCCCGCAGCCGTCGTCGACAAGTACGCCGATCAGCACGGAACGCGCAAGGTAGCGGAGGCTTTTGTAGAGTACCTACGAAGCAAAGAGGCGCAGACGGTGTTTGCCGAATACGGCTTCCGGCCGGTGAACGAAGAGGTGCTGAAAGCCAACGAAAGCCGGTATCCGGTGCCATCCGGATTGTTTGACATTTCCTATCTGGGCGGCTGGGACGAGGTGCGGGAAACGCTCTATTCCAAAAAAGGACTCTGGTATCAGGTGCTCGCCGGCATTTAACCGAACGCATCTTCGGGCAAAAGCCGCCGGTCAAGGACGGGAAATTGCGGCTAACATGTTGGCTTGACTCTAGAGGGACAACAAGCGGGATTATGCCTGTATGGCAGATCCCGTTTTTTTGCGCAGAGCGATATCGCCGGTATTCGGCGGGCACCCCTTTGCGCGGCGTGATACAATATAAGCATTCCATGAGGTTTGAATGGCCCGGAACATGATAGGCGCCAAAAGGGGCGTGGAGGAGGAAAAACAGAATGGATACGCTTGTGTTTTTGGGAACCGGCGACGCGATGGGCGTGCCTCGGGTTTATTGCGAATGCGACGTATGCATGGAAGCAAGAACGACCGGAATCAACCGCCGATTGCGCTCGCTCGTGATGGTCGAGGGGCCGGACGGCGGCTTTTTGATCGATTGCGGTCCGGATTGGCGAGGCCAGATGGAAAGCCAAGGGATTCGTTTTGCCGAAAAAATATTGGTGACGCACGCGCATTTCGACCATATCGGAGGACTTCCGGAATGGGCGGATGCCTGTCGCCGGCTGGGCCGGAAAGGGGAGCTGTACGCCCCGCAGGAAGTGATCGACACGATCCTGAAGCAGTTTCCATGGCTTGCGAGACATTTGATGACGACGGCGGTCGATAAGGGGATCGAACTGGGCGGTTGGAAGATTCAGGGCTGGAAGGTATGCCACGGCTACAACGGGTTCAGCTACGCGTACCGGCTCGAAAAAAACGGCTTCCGCTGGGTGTACTGCTCCGATTCCATCGGTTTGAACGAGAAGGAAAAACAGCCTTTGCATGATTTGGATTTGCTGGTGCTGGGGACAAGCTTCGTGCACGAAACGGCTCCGTACGAGACGCGTTCCGTCTACGACATGCGGGAAGCGGCGGAGCTTCTGGCCGAGGTTCGCCCGAAACGGGCGCTCTACACCCATATGTCCCACGACGTCGATTTGAATCGGGATATACCGCTGCCGCCGAATGTCGCGCTTGCGCGCACCGGCATGAAGGTGGATTTGGCCTGAAAACCGTGCGCCAGCTAAACGTAAAAAACAGCCGCAGGGGTTCGGAAACGAACGTGCTCTGCGGCTGTTTTTTTATCCGTGCAAGGAATACGATGCGGCTTAGGGTCATGGGTCGACACGAGCGGACTTCGGCCTCAGGCGTTCAAAACAAACTTCTCGATCGCAGCCTTTACGCCGTCCTCGTTGTTGCTGAGCGTCACGTAATCGGCAATATCCTTCAGTCCTTGAATAGCGTTGCCCATCGCCACGCCAAGGCCTGCGGCCTCCAGCATCTCGTGGTCGTTCCAGGAGTCGCCGATGGCCATCGTTTCTTCCAGATTCACGCCAAAATGGTTGGCGAGGAAGGTCAGCGCATGTCCTTTCGTGCCTTCGCGATGCATAATCTCAAGGAAATGAGGCTTGGACTTGGTGATATGCACCTCGCTGCCGAGCAGCTCGCGGAAAATCGGAATCAGCTTGTCCAAATAATCCGGGTCGTCGATGATCAGCATTTTCGGCGTCGGCTGTTCGACCAGCTTTTCAAAATCCGGTTCGATATAATACGGCGTCCGGTTCAGATTGCAGTAGTCGATCAGCTTCTGGTTTTCCTCGCGCGCGTACAACTTGTCGTCGATGTATACCTGCAGGTGGAGATCATGCTGAATGCAGTATTCAAAAAGCTTATGCGCCGCGTCTTTGGGGACGTAACGCTCGTAAAGCACCTTTTCGTCCATCAGGTTTTTGACGAGCGAACCTTGATACGTAATGATCGGCACGTTCAGGCCGGTCTGGCGGGCGATGGCTTGAGCGGACGCGTAAGCGCGGCCGGTGGCCAGCGTCACGACGGCGCCTTTGGCGATTGCGGCCTCCAAAGCCTTTTGCGTGGCAGGGGTCACTTCCTTGTCATCGTTGATGAGCGTGTCGTCGATGTCGATGGCGATCAGTTTGTACATGATGGCTTCTCTCCCTTTTTCTATAGTATCCGGCTTCCTTTATTGTACCGTAGGGGGCGCGGATTTCAATTCCGCAATAATCATGCCTGCGAAAATAAACAGGCAGCCGACCCCGGCGGCGACGCCGAGCGTCTCTCCCCCGAACCACAAGCCGGTAAGGGCGGCAAAAACCGGTTCCATCGCAAAAATGACCGCCACCCGGGACGGGCTCGTATATTTTTGGCAGACGGTTTGAATCCAGAACGCAAACGCGCTGGTAGGTCCGATCGAAACGGCCAGCGCCCATAACACCTCCGGCTGCAGCAGCTTGTCCATCGTTTGGGCGGCGGGCCCCATATCCTCGAACAGCAGCGATCCGATCAAGCTAAGCAGGCCGACGACGGCCATTTGCAGCGCAGCCAGCGGCAGCGCGGGATATCGGGGCGCAAAAATGCCGGTATAGGCGATATGAAGGGCGAACCCGATCGCGCACAGGAAGACGAGAACATCCCCTTTGTTCATTTCAAACGCGGAACCGGCAAAGGTCAGCAGGTACAGTCCACAGGCCGCCAGCAGGGCGCTCAGCCACGTAAAACGCGAAATCGGATGCTTGAGCAGGATCAGGGCCAGGAAGGGCACCAAAACGACCGATAACCCCGTGATAAAACCGGCATTGGAGGTCGTGGTGTACAGCAGGCCGACCGTTTGAAACGCATAACCCAAAAACAAAAAGAGACCCAGCAGGCAGGCATGAAGCAGCATGCGGATGCTGACGGCACGCCACTGGCCGCGGTAAAACACCGTGATGATCAAAGCAAGCAACACCGCCGCCCCGGCGAAGCGGATGCCGTTGAAAGCCAGCGGAGGCAGCACCCTCACGGCATGCTGGACGATCAAGAACGTGCATCCCCACATCGCGGCGACGATAAGCAGGCTGAGATCGGCAAGACGAGAGCGGTTCAATGAAGTCATTCCTTTCATGCATGAACCCCGGGCGCTTCCTATCAGCCCCAAGGCAAGTGACCAAATTGTATCGCAAATCCGCCGGGCGGACAAGAAAAATTGCCGCAAAGCTACCTGACCTTAAACGGGAAACCTGCTATAATGTGGGGTGAAACGGAGTTGATGACATGGCCAAAAAACGAAAACAGGATGCGGCCGTGAAGCCGCAGGCGGCGGACAAGCCGGCAACCCTGAAAGATCTTTTGAGCAGCGAGGTGCTGAGCAAGCTGAAGCAGCAGTCGGAGGAATTAAAAGCCGAGCAGCAAAAGCAAAAGGAAGCCGAGCTGAAAAAAGCGGAGGAAGCGCGCAAAGCCGAGCAAAAACGCCGCGATAACGACTTTGAATATTTGCTTGAAAACAGCAATATGGATTGGAAGAAATATAAATGACCGACGGTAAAGCTGCCCACACGGGCAGCTTTACGTATGTCGCGTCAGGCTCATGATTAGGGGCGAGATCGGTGGTTCATGATCATGGCCCGTTCGTTGAACTCCCGGGACTCATGCGGCCCTGAACGCTCCGCTTTTTAAGCCTTACCCCGTAATATCGCATCGCCCGCGGCACTCCTTTGATTTCCAGCCGCCCCTCATAAATGAGATGCCGGAGCCGGTACTCGAAAAAGACATCCCCGATATAGTCGTCCCACATGCCGATGGCTTGGCCGATCACGCGGGCCGCTTTGATGAATTCATGCTCCGGCAACCTGTGCTGAAGTTCCTCTACCGTTCGAAGCAAGTAGGCATCAAGGTAGTCCACGCCGACGCTCCGGAGATCATCGTCTTCCCACAGACGCAGCGTCTCGTGCCGACCGGACAGCTTTAGCCATTTGTCCTCCAACTGCCGCCGGGTCTCGCCGGGGATCGGGTCTTCCTGTTCGGCCTCCATGTATACCTCTTGCAGTTTTTCAGGGGTGATCTCGCCCGTATGGTTGTATTTGCACCAATAATCCGGCGTGTTGTATTTTTTGCCGCAGGCTTCGTCCGCATCGATGATATGGATGGGGTTCGGATGGTGCCGCAGCAAATAAACGGCCCACAGCAAACCCGTCCGCTCATGGGCGTTTTTACAGCTCCAAATGACGATGCTCGCTTCCGGAGGGATTTTCGACAGCTGCTTTACGAGCTCCCCATGGTATTCTTCATAGCTAATCCCGTCATCTTTTCGGGACTCGTTGATGTGATCCCTGAACCATTCCTCCCTGCGTTTTCGGCCTTCTTCCGTATGAAGATCATGCAGCGGGCCAAACGCAAAATAATCCTGGTCGAACGAAACGATTTTGTCCGTGTCGACACGGCCCAGCGCCTCAATCACGCATTTTAGGCTCCCAGCGGGCGAGCGGCCGAAGACCACATGGATCGTTTTTGTGCCCGTATCGGGCTGCCAGCGGCGGACCTGGTTTTGGCGGATGTCAAGAAGATGGTCGTACATCTCTTTTAGAAAAGGGTACAGCTCTTCTTTTGCAAGCTGGTCATTTGCGGCGGCCTCCACCTGATGAAACGTCAGCAACAGCAGCTGCTTCAGTTCTTGCGCGGAAAGCCGGTTCAATGCTTCTTTCATCTTCACGATATTGTCCATCTTTCGAATCCTTTCTTTCCGAAATGGCTGCATAACCTGGAACGCCGCCTTAACCGCTTAAGACTGTCGGTGTTTTAGCCGATATTGATGCGGTGTCGACCCGGTTTTTCTTTTAAAAATGCCGTGGAAAAATTTCGGGTCCTGGTACCCGGATAGTTCGGCGATGTAGGGGATTTTAAACGAAGTTTCGCGCAGCAGGCGGCAGCTCCGGTCAATCCGGACATTCTGCAAATACGTCAGAAACGTCACGCCGCAGTACCGCCTGAACATGCGCTGGACGTATCCGGCAGAAACGTTCAGCTGTCCGGCCAACTTTCCGATCGTAAACTGGGATTCGCCGCAGCGTTTATGAACGATGCTCAGCATTTCTTCGAACAACGGGTCTTGATTGCAAGCCTCCCCGGTGCTGAATAGTTGGCGGTCGAGTAGTCCCAGCAATTCCAGCAGCTTTCCGCATAGGATGGCCCGGTAGCCATCCGCTTTGCGGATATATTCGGAGTACAGGCCGGTAAAAAGCAGCGCGAAGTCGCCGCTATTGTCAGTTGTTCTCAGCCAGGAGGGCGACGAATTTTCATCAGACGGCAGCGACAGGTATTCGAGAAGCCGCTGAGGGATCGGGACCGATTCGGACCATTTCTCGATCGTCCGCGGATGAAAAACGCAGTTATAGATGACGATCGGCTCCTTCGGCGACACCGCGGTTGGCCGAAACACATGCGTCGTTCCGACGGGCAGGACAAAAACGTCGCCTTTCTCCGCGTCGACCCGATCTTCGCCGATATAATGGAATCCCCGCCCTTCGGCGACGTAATTGATTTCGACGAAATCATGGCCGTGCTGCGGCGTTTCGAATGATTCCGCGATCCGGTTCACGAAGATGCTTTCATTCGGGTTCAGCAACGAATCGATCTGCATGATCACAAACGAGCTTGTTCTCAAAGGAAATCCTCCCTTTAGAAATGATCCGGTATCCCCTATTTAAATGCAATGAATGCCCGATTTTTTGCGTTCTTTGGTTCATTATACAATAGGCAGAAAACGGATACACTCGAGGCGAAGGAGGAGGTGAGCGAACATTTCTAATAAATATATATGGATGCGTCATTAGCTGTTTTTTTCCATTCGACTTTTGCTCCTAATGTCTCAGCGATAAATCTGAGGATTACATAAAAAGTACTGTTGTCTGGATTAAAACTAGGGACCTGATTCAGAACTTGAACTTTTCCATTTATGTAAGCCTCATTGGCATTATGAATAAGTTTTATGGATGTTTCACCTTTTGTTGCGGTAGCTGACTTCGTCTTATTATCCCAAACTACAGTCATACCGAATTTTTCAAAAATAGGCCTCATCGGGACTAAGGTGGTTCCACTGTATGTGACGCTTGCGTAAATATCCATTTTCTCATTATTTATGAAGATTGAAGGTTTTTCTCGGGAAGCAAAGGCCGCATTTACCCCAAGTATCATGGAAATGGCCATAGTCGAAATGAATAATTTTACCGTAGATTTCATGTTGCAAATTCCTCCTTTGAAGTTTAATAGTATCCATTGCCTATTAAATACGTTATTTATATAACGACTATCTACGGTAATTGTTACGGTGTTATTAATGTCGCGAGTAACATAAGCATGATCGGGGATAACTCGAGGAAGAAATGCCTTCCGTATGGTAACGCGAGCAGGGCCTTTTGCCAGGCCGAGCCTGCAACCACTAATGAAAGTGTTCGAGTTGTTTCTGTGGATGGCCTAAAAGGTTTACGTGAAACTGATTTTTTAAAGCTTCGATAAAGCCTTGATATGCTTGTAATTTCGGGCGCAGCACGAGTTTAACAAACTATTAGATTGGCCATAGTGGAGGTCGATTCAATTTAGTTATTTTTATTGTTTGAGCGTTTTGCAGTAATCTGAGGCCTTGAGCCGTAAGGATTTTCGGACATAAAAAAGGGACTTCACCCCAACTTGGAGAAGTTTTCAAGTGACCAAACCCAAAAACCTCAAGGATGGAGGAAGTCACTTTGTATATTCTCCAAGAATGTCTGTTTTCCTTCGAAGAACTTTTAAAAATTCAACCCAAGGAGAGATTGCCGATCTTCTTCAGCTCTCTCGATCTGAGACCGTATGCCAAGGAACTGAGAAGCCGTTCACCCCGAGGCGCTGAGGGATACTGCAGACAAGGTATTCTACGAGCACTCTTGGCTGCGCCGCTTGAAGGAATAAGTACCTTTTCAGGGTTGCATAAGCGTTTGGATACGGATCTCCGGTTTCGTTATCAGTGTGGTCTTCCGCTGGATCGAGAAGCTCCTTCCATATCCACATTAAGCCGAGTTTTCTCAGAACTGACGAGAAAGGACTTGGCAAAACGGCTTTTTGAGGATTTGGTCACACGCTGTCAGCAGGAAGGTATCATAGAAGGCAGTAACGTCGCCATAGACAGCACCGCTCTCCGCGCTTACGAGAAAAAGCAGCCCAAACGCAAAAGCGAGCAAACGGGTAATGCGAACTGGGGCGCAAAAATTGATTCCTTCGGCAATAAAATCACATGGTTTGGTTACAAAATTCATCTGGCGGTCGATACGAAAAGTGAATTGCCGATCGCCTTGGAAGTAACGCCGGCGCATGTCAATGATGGAGAAATGGCGCCGGGCCTGATCGAGAAAACAGCGTCCAGGACGAGCACACGATTTTTCATACTCGATGCGGGCTACGACCAAATGAAAGTTTATGAGGCCGCCCGCAACGTCAAGGCACAAGCCATCATTCCCCTTAATCTTCGGGGGGAGAAGGAACCGCCTGCTGGCATGACCTCGAACGGAACACCGTGCTGTTCCATGGGTTATGCGATGACATACTGGGGAGTTGACGGCGATATGCATAAATTTCGCTGCCCGCATGCCACGGGTAAAGTCGACTGTCCGCTTGGCATGGCTGCCTGCTCGTCTTCAAACTATGGAATGGTCGTCAAAGTAAATGCGAAGGATGATCTCCGGCGATACAGCATCCCTCATCGGGATACAAAGCGTTGGAAGGAACTTTACAATGAACGAACCAGCGTAGAACGCTGCAACTCCCGATTGAAAACCTATTTGACGGCAGACGCCGCACATGTCCGGGGCATTCAGAAAGTCACAACTCACCAGTATTTGAATGCCATTGTTCTGCTTGCATCTGCGCTCGCCGTTTCTCATCATTCAAAACGGGCTGCCGCTTAAAAAACGAGCTGTTCTAAAATTCTGCAAGTCTGCCCTTTTCTTCATCCATATAATACCATTTTCGAAAATTACCCCTTAACGACAGTGAATATGCTATCGCTTCTTCTCTGAAACGGAATTATGCAAAACACTCATTATTGGAAGATTGAGATCATAATAAACCCCAGTCCATTCCAATGGTTGCCATTAGCCAAATGGTCTCGTTTTGATTAAGAAGGGGCTTTTCGCGGCTGGGCGGAAAGAACGATGCCGGTGTCGTGAGCCCCCGAAGCCGGGGCTTATGCTCGGAGCATCGAAACTGTGCAAGCGCTCATGCCGGCGGCATCGAAATTACCCTGAGCTGCCCAGGGCGAACGGACGGTTTCAATGAAGAATCGTAATTCCCCCGTAATCATAAAAAACAGCATCCTTGCCGGAAGCAAGATGCTCAGAGTGTCGAGAAAGTCCAACGGACTTTTCGACACTCTATTTTTTATATGGGGAATCATATCTTTTAAAATAAAAATCGATTTAAAGCGCTCTGAGAACCCTACTTCAGTGACCGACGAGGCAATTTTAAACCCCCTGCAAAAAAAACAGGGGGTTTCTCGACAGCCTGAGCATCCTTGCCGGAAGCAAGATGCTGTTTTTTTGTAGTTATATTTAAAAACCCGCGAATCGCCTAAGTTTAATCTTCCAAAAAGACGAGCCCGATGAAGTCGTCCATTTCGATATTGCCGAAGTAATGTTTAATATCGACGCCTTGAAGCGCTTCACGAACTTCGGACTCTTCGTAACGTTTGCCGCGCAGCTTGTCCTCGATGTCGGCCACGTCGCCCACGCCGAAAAAGTCGCCGTAGATTTTGATGTTCCGAATGCGCGCATCCTTGATGTCCATCCGGATGTCGATGATGCCGACGGGGAAACGTTTCGTATGTTTGACGTTCGATTCCGGCGATTGGCCGTAGTTCCATTCCCAGTTTTGGTACCGCTCTTTGGAGATTTGGTTGATTTTCTCCCAATCGGCTTCGGTCAGCTTATATTGCGGCACGTCTTTCGGATCCATGTTGAAAATGGCGCGCAGCAGCTCGGAGCGGAATTCCTCGATCGTCATTTTCCGGTCCATCAGGTCGCTGATGTTGGCGACGCGGCTGCGGACGGATTTGGTGCTTTTGGATTTGAATTTTTCCGGATTGGCGTTCAAGGAAGCTTGGACGTCATCCAGGTTCAGGTTGAACATGAGCGTGCCGTGGCTGAACATCCGGCCCCGGGTGGCGAACTGGGCGTTGCCGGAAATTTTTTGCTCTCCGACCTGCAGGTCGTTGCGGCCGCTGAGCTCGGCATTCACCCCCATGCTGCGCAGCGCGTCGATCACCGGCTGGGTAAACTTCAGGAAGTTGTGGAAGGACTGGCCGTCGTCTTTGGTAATGAAGCTGAAGTTCAGGTTGCCGAGGTCGTGGTAAACCGCGCCTCCGCCGGAAAGACGCCGCACCACCTGGATATTGTGGTCTCTGACGTATTCCTGGTTGATCTCTTCGATCGTATTTTGATGCTTGCCGATAATGATGGAAGGACGGTTGATGTAAAACAACAGGTAACTGTCTTCCTCCATCGGCAAATGCTTAAGGGTAAATTCTTCGATGGCCAGGTTGATGGCCGGGTCGGTGATGCCTTGGTTATCGATAAACAGCATGGCTTGACTCCTCCGTTTAAAGGCCTGTATTCGATCTCTTTGGTTTTTGCAAAATGAAAAACGAGCTTCAGCGGGATCTTTTTTGGATAGTTACGCAAAACGCGCCTGCAACCTCCCTAAAAACATAGCCCGAATGCGGCTTAAACCGGCTTTCGCAAAATCCAAAGCAGCTTTCGAATCTATTGTAAACCAATCGATTGCAAGAAACAAAAAAGAATTTGCATTGACGCCGCAAAAACATTGACGCCATAATGGATTCAATTAGGGTGAACAGACAGGAGTGCTGCATATGCTGGAAAGATACGGGCATGGCGGGGATTTGGAAAGCGCTGCGGAGATCTACGGCCGGGGCGCTTTTTTGGATTTCAGCGCCAACATCAACCCGCTGGGGCCGCCTCCCGGCGTGATGGAGAAGCTGCGGGACGCGCTGCCTGCGGTCATTCGTTATCCCGACCCGGGGCACCGGGGGCTGAAAGAGCTGCTGAGCGTCCGTTTGGGCGTTCGGCCGGAGCAGCTGTGCATCGGCAACGGGGCGGCGGAGTGCATGGCGCTCATTTTGCTGGCATGTCGTCCCCGGAAGGTGGGGATCGTCGAACCTTGTTTTTCGGAATACCGGCAGTTGTCGGAGCAGTTCGGGGCCGAAGTGCAGTCGGTGTACGGCACGCGCAACAACGGATGGAGGGCCGAGGCCGGTGAGATCGAAAAGCTGCTGCGAGCCGTCGATCTGCTGTTTATCGGCCAGCCCAACAATCCGAACGGAATCCAATACGATAGGGAAGTTTTGCGCCGTTTGGCAGGCGCGGCGGAGCGCTGCGGCACCTATTTGGTGATAGACGAGGCGTTTATCGATTTTATACCGGACAAGGACCGGCAGACGCTATTGCCGGAGCTTGCCCGGTATCCGCGGACGATGCTGGTCCGTTCGATGACGAAGTTTTACTCGATTCCGGGCCTGCGGCTCGGGTTTGCCGCGGCGCATCCGGATCTGGTGCAGGCCATGACCGGCAAGCAGGTCACGTGGAGCGTGAACGGGCTGGCGCTGCTTGCCGGGGAAGCCTGTTTGGTAAGCGGCGAAGGTTACGAGCGGGACACGATCAATCTCATCACGGAACAAAGAGGATTGTTGGCCGCGGGTTTAAGGAAGCTGGGCTGCGATGTGACCGAGGGAGAAGCGAATTTTCTGCTGGCGGGCCTTCCGGCTCCATGGACGGCGGAGAAGATGCAAACGGAAATGGGCCGGCGGGGCGTGCTGATCCGAAGCTGCGCCATGTACCCCGGGCTGGGCCGAGAGCATATCCGGGTTGCGGTCAAAACGCATGCGGACAATACGCGGCTGTTGGACATCATGGGGGAGGTCATCGCCGGAACGCCGCCCCGGAACGTTGGCAGCTGAGAAGCCAAAGAATTTGGCAAAATTGGGATGATGAGCTCAAGGAAACGTAACGTTTCAAGCGTTGCGATTGGCTTCGGCGGTCTGCGATTGCCGGTCCGTAAGCGGATCGGAGGCGTTGTAAACAACGGGTGAAAACCTGCGGCCGAAGCCGTGTCTAGCAATAGGGATTTTTGAACGAGGACTGGAAAAATAAAGAGATACAATTTAAGGGGGAAGCGGTTTGGCAACACCTTTTTTGACCGAAAAAGAAACCGAATACGCATCAAACGTTTGGCCGGGGCTCGTGCTTCGGAAAGGGGAGCGGCATCTGCTGCTTCAGGCGCCGGGACCGTTCGACGCGATCGGAAGCGCGGTGTACGGCGGGGGCGTGACGCGGCTGCGCAGAATGGCCAACATTTATGTGGACAAACATTACGACTGCTCCGATCCGGTGCGCGACGTGGCCGATTGGCTGCGGGAATGGCGATACCCCGTGGATACGACCGCCGGGCTTCTGACCGCGGTTCAGCTGAAGCACGCTTCGGTCATGGAGGAGCGCAACGGGGAGGCCGCCGTCTTCTGCTGCGTGACCGCAGGAACCTCCAATGCCGCCAAAGCGGGCTCGGAACGGAAGACCTATCCGGCGTATCGCCCCGGAACGGTGAATATCATGCTGATGATCGATGCGAAACTGACCCAGGCGGCGATGGTCAATGCGATCATGACGGCGGTGGAAGCGAAGGCGGCCGCTCTTGCCGACCTTGACGTGCGCGACGCGGAGAACGGGCTGGTGGCCACGGGAACGACTTCGGATGCGATCATGCTCGGCGTGAGTCAAAGCGCGGTTTATCCGGTGGAGCACATGTATGCGGGAACGGCGACGGATCTCGGCGGCATGGTGGGACGCGCGGTGTACGGCGCGGTGAAGGAGGCATTGCTGACGGCATGGGCGGAGCGGCATTAACGGCGATGGCCGTGTTGGCCGGGGCTTTTGCATTGGATCTGCTGATCGGCGACCCGCGCTGGATTCCGCATCCCGTCATTCAGATGGGCAAGGCGATCAAAGCCCTGGAGAATGGGATTCGCCGGCAATTCCGGCCCGAACAATTCAAGCTGGCGGGAATCCTGCTGCCTGTCGTTGTCGCCGGGGGGGCATTGATTGTCACTTGGGCGCTGCTCAAGGTACTAAACGCCATCCATCCCTGGCTTGGCTGGGCGGCGGAGGCGGTGCTGATCGCCACGACGATTGCCGTTAAAGGGCTGAAGGATGCGGGGATGGAGGTGTACCGCCATCTCGCGGCCGGCGATCTGCCGGCGGCGCGCCGGAGCCTCGGCATGATCGTCGGGCGCGAAACCTCGCATTTGGACGAACCGGAGATCGTCCGGGGGACGGTGGAGACGGTCGCCGAAAACATCGTGGATGCGGTCATTTCCCCGCTGCTGTATGCGCTGATCGGCGGGGCCCCGCTGGCCATGGCCTACCGCGCCGTAAATACCCTCGATTCGATGGTCGGCTACAAAAACGAAAAATACATTCACCTCGGCTGGGCTTCGGCCCGGCTCGACGACATCGCCAACTGGATTCCGGCAAGGCTGACGGCGCTGCTGCTTACCGTGTCGGCTTTTATTCTCCGGATGAACGGGCGCAGAGCCTGGCGCACGATGCGCCGGGATGCGCGAAAGCACCCGAGCCCGAACAGCGGCTTTCCCGAATCGACCGTCGCGGGCGCGCTCGGGATTCGGCTCGGCGGGGTCAATGTATACCACGGCGTCGAATCGTTCAGGGCCTATATGGGAGACGCGCTCAGACCGATGGAATCCCGCGACATTTTGCTGGCTAACCGGCTGCTGCTGACCGTCTCGGTGTTGTTCGTCCTGCTGGCTTTGCTGGCCGTTTGGGCGGCGGGAGGCGCGTTATGGACATGAAGCGGCTGGAGATCGTTTTGATGAGACATGGTTCAACGCCGTGGAACGAAGAGAAACGATATTTGGGGCACACCGACATCGGCCTTAGCCCCCGGGGCAGGGACGAGCTGGCCGCCGTCCGCGAAAAGCTTCGGGACCGGAGCTTCGGCATGATCTATTGCAGCGATTTGTCGCGGTGCCGGGAAAGTTTGCGCGAGGTGCGTCCGGACTTGATCGAAAAAGCGGTGTACGATTCCCGCTTGCGCGAAATGGATTTTGGCGCGTGGGAGGGGCACACCTACGACCAGCTCAAGGATATCGCCTTGTACCGGCAGTGGCTGGACGATCCGAAACATGCGACCCCGCCGCAGGGCGAATCTTGGGAGGCTTTTGAAAGCCGAATCGCCAAGTTTTTGGCTGGTATGCTGCGGGAAGCGGATAAAGGAGCACCTGAACACGGGGAGTCCGCTCCGGTCCTGCTTGTGGCGCATGGCGGGGTCATCCGGCAGGTCGTACATGTGTTTATGAACGCCGTCGCTTTTTGGGATATCCGCATCGAACCCGGAAACCTGCTTGTCCTGACGCTGGAACGGACGGAGGAAGGCTGGAGCGGCGCGGAGCTTGGGAGTGTTTGACGTAAGGAGATTACGCCCGGCTATCAACGGATTCCGCACGGAACACCGTAATGGCCCGTTGGCTTGCGGCGGTCTGCATCGAACGATTCTCTCAAAATCAGATTGTCACCTCTTCCATCTTCCCCTATAATCAACAACTAGAGATGCATTGCCTGGAATAAATGAATAATGAACGCTGATGAGGTCCCGGAAAGCGGCGCAGCCCCGCTTCTTCGGGTGAAAAGGGAAGCCGGTGCAAATCCGGCACGGTCCCGCCACTGTAATACAGGTATGTCCCGATATGCCACTGTTCCGCCACGAAGGCGGGATGGGAAGGCCGGGACGATATCGCCCCGCCTGTAAGTCAGGAGACCTGCCTCATGAGCTTAATGACGGTCCTTCGAGGAAAAGGATTACGTTGCCGCACTTTCCGGCGGAAGGCATTCATGCCATTCGCCCATGAAGTGTGCCTGCCCGTTCCCGCGGTTTTTCCGCAAGATGGCAGGCAACGTGATCCCTGGTTCTTTGACGATAAGAATCAGGGTTTTTTTGATGATATCAGCAAGGATAAACTATCGCGAGTACCGTCAAAGCCGCATTCATGAACGTTCTATTGCCAGGCCTCTTGTGCGTCAAAGAAAAAGAACCCATAGAGGAGAGAACAGTACATGAATTTGTCTATCAAAAGATGGTCCACCGGCCTTGCGGCTTTGCTGCTCGCGTTATCGCTTGCGGCTTGCGGCAACGGCAGCAAGGAACAATCCGCGCCTCAGGAGCCTGCCAAGCAGGAGGCTTCCCAGCAGCAGACGCAGACGGACAGCCTGAAAACGACGTACCCGCTTACGCTGCAGGACGCGACGGGCGAATCCTTTACGTTCAATGAAGCCCCGAAAAAAATCGTGTCGGTGTCGCCGGCCGAAACCGAAGCGCTGTTTGCGATCGGGCTCGGGAACGTAATCGTCGGCGTATCCGATTTTGACGATTATCCCGAAGAGGCCAAAAGCAAGCCGAAAATGGGCGGCATCATGAAGCCGAACGAGGAAGCGATCATCGCGGCCCAGCCGGATATCGTTTTTACGGGCATTTCCATGAGCGAGGAAGCGGTCAAAAAAATGCGCGGGCTCGGCATCAAGATTTTCAAAACCGATCCGAAAACGGTGGACGACGTCATTCAAAATATCGAAACATACGGCAAAATTACCGATCATCAGGCCGAAGCCCAAAAAGTGGTCGACCAGATGAAAGCAGAAGAAAACAAAGTCGTCGAGGCCGTCAAATCCTTGTCCGGCGACAAGAAGAAAAAAGTGTACATCGAGTTTTCCCCGGGCTGGACCGTCGGAAAAGGCGAGTTTATGGATGAGCTGATCAACTTGGCCGGGGGAATCAACGTGGCCGCGGACACGCAGGGCTGGAATGAAATCAGCGAAGAGAAGATCATTAAAGACAATCCCGACGTCATTTTGTATGCCAAAAGCGTGGTCGACGATAAAACGAAAAAAGGCTTGGGCGACATCATCAAAGGCCGCAGCGGATGGGATCAAATTACGGCCGTCAAAAACGGAGCGGTCATCGGACTGGACGACAACCTGCTCAGCCGTCCGGGCCCGCGCGTGACGCAAGGCCTGCAAGAGGTTGCCAAAGCCATTTATCCGGAGTTGTTTAAATAATGAGCAAAAAGCTGGCAGGTTACGGAGGGATCGGCCTGGCGCTGCTGGTGCTGACCCTGCTGGTCTGCCTGGGGATCGGCTCGGTCGCGCTGCCGGTGAAGGATATCGCGTTGATCGTGCTTCACCGTCTGCCGGGAGTTTCCGGTCTCATTCATCCGACGTGGGATCCGTCGTTTGAGCAAATCATCCTTAAGGTGCGGCTGCCGCGCGTGCTGCTGGGCATGCTGGTCGGGGCCGCGCTGGCGGTGGCGGGCTCGGGCTTTCAAGGCGTGCTGCGCAATCCGCTCGCCGATCCGTTTACGCTCGGCGTCTCCTCGGGTTCGGCCGTCGGCGCGTCGATGCTGATCTTTTTCGGTTTGCAGTATTCGCTGATCGGCGCGTGGACGCTGCCTGCGGTCGCTTTTGTCACGGGAGCGTTGACGCTGTGGGGCGTGATGGCGCTGGCCCGCGAAAGGGGCAAGATTCCGACGAACAGCCTCATTTTATCGGGCGTCGTGATGCAGTCCTTTCTCGGGGCGGTAGTTTCGTTTTTAACCGCGATGTCCAAGGAAACGGTCAACGAAATTTTATATTGGACAATGGGCAGCTTGAGCCTGCGTGGATGGTCGTATACGGCCATCCTTTTGCCTTATTTTCTGGCGGGGCTCCTGCTCGTTTGGAGCCGGGCCCGCTCGCTGAACCTGCTGGCGCTCGGAGAGCGGCAGGCCGCGCATTTGGGCGTGAACGTCGAAGGGCTCAAACTTACGGTGCTGCTCGTCAGCACCCTGCTGACGGCGGCAGCCGTCTCGATGGCCGGCGTGATCGGTTTCGTGGGGCTCGTGATTCCGCACGTGGTCCGGCTGATCGCCGGGTCCGACTACAGGCTGATCGTGCCGCTTTCCGCGATCGGCGGCGGCATATTTATGGTCTGGGCGGATACGATCGCGCGCTCCCTGCTGGCGCCGACCGAAATTCCGCTTGGCGTCGTGACGGCTTTTGTCGGGGCTCCGTTTTTCGGTTATTTGCTATACCGCAGCAAGAAGCAGCGAAAGGGGATGGGCGCATGATCGAAGCCATCGGCGCAGGGAAGGCGTATGGCGGCGTCACCGCCTTGCATGGATTGGACTGGACGGTCCGGGAAGGCGAATGGTGGGGCATCATCGGTCCGAACGGAAGCGGAAAATCGACGCTGATGCGCCTGCTGTCGGGCGTGGAACGCGCAAGCTCCGGGATGATCCGCGTCCGGGGCCGGCAGGTCGAAGATTACGGCCGCAAGGAGTTGTCGCGGATGATGGCCGTCCTCCAGCAGGAAGGGATGATGCCCGTTCCTTACCGGGTGCGCGAAGTGCTGGAAATGGGCCGTCATCCCTACTTGAATTGGCTCGGGCAGGATCCGAAAGAAAACGTGGACGTGATGATCGACGGCATTTTGGAGAAGCTCGATCTCCTTGATTTGGCGGACCGTCATGTGGATGAATTGAGCGGCGGACA
Organism: Paenibacillus sp. FSL M7-1455; assembly: GCF_038004655.1. Classification (NCBI taxonomy): domain Bacteria; kingdom Bacillati; phylum Bacillota; class Bacilli; order Caryophanales; family Paenibacillaceae; genus Paenibacillus; species Paenibacillus sp. FSL M7-1455. The sequence goes on from NZ_JBBORO010000001.1 coordinate 1,082,988, forward strand.
GCGGCAGCGGGTGGCCTTGGGTCAGGTCATGGCGCAAGAGCCGCAAATATTACTGCTTGACGAACCGACGACTTTTTTGGATATTCATTACCAGCAGCAGTTTATGGAGCTTGTGGCTGAGTGGAGGGATGAGGCGGGGATCACCGTGGTCGCCGTGCTGCATGATCTCAATTTGGCTGCGCTTTATTGCGACAAGCTGCTCGTGCTGCGTGACGGAAGGGCCGTCAGCATGGGGACGCCGGAGGATATGCTGACATCGGAGCGGATCCGGTCCGTATACGACGTGGAGCCCGTCATCGTGGCGCATCCCGTCTATGGCGCGCCCCAGGTTCTTTTGTCCAAGGCAGCGTTAAAGCGAAATGAGGAGGAGGGAAATTAATGGATTTTCTGGAGCAGTATGTGGAACGAATCCCCGAGCTGGATATGGAGGCCTCGCGCGCGGCGGCGGCCCATATCGGGAACCTGACGGTTCCTCCCGGCGCCTTGGGGAAGCTGGAATCGCTTGCGGTTCAGCTGGCGGGCATTACGGGACGAATCAAACCTTCGTTCGAAAAAAAAGCGGTCATCGTCATGGCGGCGGACCACGGCGTATGCGAAGAGGGGGTCAGCGCATTTCCGCAGGAAGTGACGACGCAGATGATACACAACTTTTTGTCCGGCGGCGCCGCGGTGAACGTGCTTGCCCGCCAGGCCGGGGCGAAGGTGGTTTGCGTGGATATCGGCGTCAATAACGACATCTCCCATCCGGCGCTCGTTTCCCGCAAAGTCCGCTTCGGCACGGCCAACATGGCCAAAGGACCCGCGATGACGCGCGAGGAGGCGATCCGGTCCATCGAGACCGGCATCCGCATCGTCGAGGAAGAGGTTCGGCGCGGCGTCGGCATTTTCGTGACCGGCGAAATGGGGATCGGCAACACGACGGCCAGCGCCGCCGTCATGTGCGCCATGACCAACACCGATCCGGCGAAAGCGGCCGGACGCGGCACGGGGCTCGATGATGAACGGCTGAAGCATAAAATCGGCGTCATTGAAAAAGCTTTGCAGCTGAATGCGCCGGATGCGGCGGATCCGATCGACGTACTGGCCAAAGTCGGGGGACTCGAGATCGGCGGATTGATCGGGGTGATTTTGGGCGCGGCGGCGAACCGCTGTCCGGTCGTGATCGACGGCTTCATCTCAAGCGCCGCGGCGCTTTTGGCGCGTGTCATTTCCCCGGAAGCCGCCGGGTACATGGTGGCCTCCCATATCTCCCAGGAGAAGGGGCACCGCCAGCTGCTTGAGGCGCTGGATCTTCGTCCCGGACTCGATCTGGACATGCGGATCGGCGAAGGAACGGGCGGCGTGCTTGGGCTGACGCTGATTGACGCTGCCTGCCGCATCGTCAGCGAGATGGCGACGTTCGAAAGCGCCGGCATTTCCGGAAGCGGAGCGTGAGGGCGATGGGCATTTTGGTTACCGGCGGGGCCAGGAGCGGGAAAAGCTCGTTTGCCGAGCGCTGGATCATGGCGAACGCGCAGCAGGCGGTCTATGTAGCGACGTCGCAGGCGTTTGACGCGGAAATGAAACAGCGGATCGCCTTGCATAAGCAGCAGCGGGATCAAGCGGAATTCCGCTGGAACACGATGGAGGAGCCGCTGAAGCTGCCGGAGCTGCTTTCGTCGCTGCATGCCGGCCCCGAGACTCCGGCGGTGCTGGTGGACTGCTTGACGTTGTGGCTGACCAACGTGATTTTGGCGGCCGAGGAACAGGAGGACATGGAGAAATCGATCCGGGAAGCCATCGACCGGCTGGTGGCAGCGGTTCAAGCTTACCCGGGGCCGCTCGTGCTCGTCACGAACGAAGTCGGGGACGGGATCGTGCCGGAATATCCGCTGGGCAGATTGTTCCGCGATTACGCGGGAATTTTGAACCAATCCGTCGCCCGCGTCTGCGAGCAGGTCTTTCTGGTGACGGTCGGCATCCCGATCGAACTCAAAAGCAGGGAGTACCGGTTATGAATCCAGGCCTGCAAGCCGTTGCGGCGGCTTTTCAATTTCTGACCCGGTTTCCGGTCAAAGCGCATCTGGATTACACGCCCGAGCTGTTCCGGCGGAGCACGCGCCATTATCCGCTTGCGGGCGCGGCGATCGGCGCGGTGGTATGGTGCGCCGCAGCCGCGGCTTTGTACTTGCTGCCGCCGCTGCCTGCCGCGGTGCTGACGCTGGCCGTGTGGGTCGCCTTGACCGGCGGGCTGCATTTGGACGGATGGATGGACACCGCGGACGGGCTCTTGAGCTACAGGCCGCGGGAGCAGATGCTGGAGATTATGAAGGACAGCCGGGTCGGCGCGATGGGCGTCATGGCCTGCGTGCTGCTTCTGCTGCTGAAGGCATCGCTGCTTTATTCGCTGCTAATCGGGGGCTGGCCGCCGCTCGTGCTGCTGCTGCCGCCGGTCTGGAGCCGGTGGTTTATGGTGCATGCGATGGCGTCGTGGCCGATGGCCCGCGGCAACAAAGGACTCGCCGGCAGCAATTTTAACGGCATGGAGAAACGCCACAGTTTGGCGGCACTGCCGGGGGCCCTTCTTCTTGCCGCAGCCGCGGCAGCGCTCTGTCCGCTGCTCGGCATCGGGGAGTGGACGTATTTGCAGGCAGGCCTGGCCTGGGTGGCATTGCCTCTTGCAGCCTGGGCGGGGGGAACGTGGGCGGCGCGGCGCATGGCCCGCAAGCTCGGCGGCCTGACCGGCGACACGTACGGCGCGCTGAACGAGGGGATCGAAACGCTGCTGCTGCTCGTACTTATGATCATTCAGTATCGGTTATAAATGGGACCGAAAAGCCGCTTCGGAAGCAGTTGCTAACGGTCGGAAGCATCCGTAACCGGAGCGGCCATCCTGCGTAATGTTATAAACTATATCAATCATGAGCCCTATCAGAGGAGGAAACCGCGGGTGACGGAGGACAAGGGAACAGGGAGCGTGAAACAAGCGGCGGTGCTGATGCTGCAAGGGACGGCTTCGGATGTGGGCAAAAGCGTCCTTACGGCCGCGCTCTGCCGGATCTTCGTGCAGGACGGCTTCCGCACGGCTCCGTTCAAATCGCAAAACATGGCGCTGAATTCCTATGTGACGGCTGACGGCAAGGAAATCGGGAGGGCTCAGGGCATGCAGGCCGAAGCGTGCGGGATCGAAGCGACGACGGACATGAACCCGATCCTGATCAAGCCGACGCATGACATGCATTCCCAGATCGTCGTCCATGGCCGGCCTTTGGCGAATATGAGCGCGGCGGACTACCGCAGCCGGTATTTGCCGACGGCCAAAGCGACCGTCATGGAGGCGCTGGAACGGTTGCGTTCCGCATACGATATCGTCGTGATGGAAGGCGCGGGCAGCCCCGCAGAGATCAACCTGAAAGACCGGGATATCGTCAACATGAATTTGGCCGGCTGGGCGGACGCGCCCGTCGTGCTGGTGGCGGACATCGACCGCGGCGGCGTGTTCGCCTTCCTCGTGGGCACGCTGGAGCTGCTGGAGCCCCATGAACGTGCGCGCGTCAAGGGATTTATCATCAACAAGTTCCGCGGGGACCTGTCGCTGCTGCAGCCGGGGCTGGACTGGCTGGAGGAGCGGACCGGCATTCCCGTGCTTGGCGTGATCCCCTATATCCATGATCTTCGATTGGAAGCGGAAGACTCCGTGGCACTTGAAGAGCGAAAACAGCCCGCGGCTGAAAAAGCGCCTTCCGGCAGTATCGATATCGCGGTGATCCGCACGCCGCGCATTTCCAATTTTACAGACTTCGATCCGCTCGGCGGAGAAGCCGGCGTGTCCGTGCGTTTCGTCAGCCGATCGGCCGAACTGGGGCAGCCGGACGTCATCGTTTTGCCCGGCACGAAAAACACGATCGGCGATCTCACGTTTATCCGGGAGCAGGGCTTCGATGCGGCGATTGCCGAGGCGATGCGGTCCGAAACGGTCCAGCTCATCGGCATATGCGGCGGATATCAGATGCTGGGCAAAACGCTGTCCGATCCCGCGGGGCTGGAAAACCCGCATGCGGCGGAGATCGAAGGCCTCGGCTATCTGCCGCTGGCCACCGTTTTTGCCGAAGACAAACGAACGGTGCGGGTCAGCGGCCAAGTGCTGCCGGAATGCCCGCTGCGCCTGGAACGCGATCCAGGCCGTGAATCCTTCACGGTAGAAGGTTACGAGATACATATGGGACGAACCGCCGTGCTTGAAGGCGATCATTTGAAGGTCAAGCCGCTTTTCCAAATCCATGAGTCCGGCGGGGAACCCAAAGCGGAAGGATGCGGCACGGCCAGCGGCCGCGTGTGGGGCACGTACGTGCACGGCATTTTCCATAACGACGGTTTCCGCAGGAGCTGGCTGAATGCGATCCGCGCGGCAAAGGGGCTGCGGCGGGAGGCGGAGACCTTTTCGGTGCAAGCGCTAAAGGAACGGGAATTCGACCGCGTCGCGGACACGGTGAGACGGCATGTGCGCATGGACGAGATTTACAAGCTGCTCGGCATGAAATGAGATGCGAGGTTCCTGCGGGGCATGTCCGCCTTCGGATAAAAAAGCAGAAACCGGCGGATGCGGTTATAAATTGAACGAAATAGGAAAAAACTGAGGAGAAGTCATCCAAAATTACAAGGGATGACTTCTTTTTGCGTCATATCCCCAAAATTGTCCTAAAATTAATCCTATCCAAATACTATGAATTGTGCTAAACTTAAAATCACTTTCGAAGCTGATTGAGGAGCTTGCCGATTCTACCGGCGTTAAAGCTTGCTTTCGGCCAGTCATCATACATCATCAAAGGCCAAGCAATTTCCGGCTGCGGACGGGGAAACGCTGGGGGGCCTTAAGAATAACAAGGGGTGCTATAAAAGAGATGAACACATTATGGGTTGTTGTCAATGTGATCGTCATGCTGGCCTTGATCGGCCTGCTGCTGTGGATGCAGAAAAAGCATGTATCGTTCACGAAACGCGTGTTTGCCGGTCTCGGACTCGGCGTCGTGTTTGGCGTCGTATTGCAGTTGATTTTCGGCGTCGACTCCAAAGTGATATCGAAGTCGGTCGACTGGTTCAATTTGGCGGGTTACGGCTATGTCGGCCTGCTGCAGATGGTGGTCATTCCTCTGATCATGGTTTCGATCATTTCCGCCATCATGAATTTGAAGGGCAGACAAAATCTCGGCAAAATGAGCGGTTCGATCATCGCCGTGCTGCTGATCACCGTAGCGATTGCAGCCGCGGTAAGTATCGCGACCAGCCTCAGCTTTAACCTGAAAGCCATCGACATCAAAGCGGGCGACCGCGAGGCCCAGCAGGGACAGAAGCTGGAGCAGAAGCTTGGCGATGTCCAGGATAAAACGATTCCGCAGCAAATCCTGGAATTCGTGCCGACGAATCCGTTCGCCGATATGACGGGCGCGCGCCGTTCGTCCACGCTGGCCGTCGTTATTTTCTCCGCGTTCATCGGCGTGGCGGTGCTCGGCATCGACCGCAAAAAGCCGGAGCAGGCGGCCACCTTCCGAAAAATGGTTGAAGCGGTCTACGCGGTGGTGCTCAGGATCGTAACGCTCGTCTTGAGGCTGACGCCGTACGGCATCCTCGCCTTGATTACGAAGACGGTGGCGACCACCAACGTCGACGAGATCCTGAAGCTGATCAAATTCGTCATTGCATCTTATGTCGCTTTGATCGTGATGTTTATCATTCACTTGATTATCGTTGCTCTTTTCGGATTTAATCCGGTGCAATATGTCAAAAAGGTATTCCCGACGCTGACCTTCGCTTTCACTTCCCGTTCGAGCGCGGCGACGATTCCGCTGAACGTGGAGACGCAAACGAAGAAGCTGGGCGTTTCCGAAGGGATCGCCAACCTGTCCGCAACCTTCGGGGCCACGATCGGGCAAAACGGCTGCGCCGGCATTTACCCGGCCATGCTGGCCTGCATGATCGCGCCGACGGTCGGCATCGATCCGCTGAGCTGGAGCTTTATCGTACAGCTGATCCTGATCGTCGTCATCAGTTCCTTCGGCGTTGCCGGCGTGGGCGGCGGGGCGACGTTCGCTTCCTTGATCGTCTTGTCCACGATGAACCTTCCGGTGGCGCTCGCCGGCCTCCTGATCTCGGTTGAACCGCTGATCGACATGGGCCGCACGGCGCTGAACGTCAACGACTCGATGGTCGCGGGGCTGGTATCCAGCAAAATTTTGAAAGAAAACGACCATGACGTCTTCAACAAGGACGTGGATCTGGACCATGCCGTCCAGGCATAATCCGGTCAACGTGTAATCAGAACGTTCTTCTCCCGGGATTTGCGGCGCTTCGATTTAACTTGTGCGTAGGTTGAACGAGGTCTCTCTAGGGCTTGCCTGCAACATCCCGACATATAGATGGTTTGGAGCTTCGGCGGATGCCGGGGCTCTTTTTTTCGTTCACGCCCGGCTTTGCCCGCATGTTTTCTCAGAAAAAAACAATAGCCACAAGGGGACGAATTATGTTACATTAGAACATGTTTTTGGGCCAAGACGCCCGGAAACCGCGGTTCGAAACCATCCCGCGTAATCAAAACTAGGAGGAAACATCATGTTTAATTTGCTTTGGGGTATCGTGTACGTACTCGTCAATTTTTCGCTGTACTTGCTCTGTTACCGGCTGTTCGGCAAAAAAGGCCTGTACGCCTGGATCGGCGTCGCCACCGTCGTAGCCAACATTCAAGTGACCAAAACGATCGAAATGTTCGGCATCGCCATGACGCTGGGCAATACGATGTATGTCAGCCTGTACATGACCAGCGACCTGCTGAACGAAAAATACGGCAGGCAGGAGGCGCGGAAGGCCGTCTGGTTCGGCTTTTTTACGCTGATCATCACGACGGTGCTGATGCAGATGGCGCTTTATTTCAAGCCGATGGGCGGCGCGGACGACGAAATGCAGAAGGCGCTGCAAAGCATTTTCGGATTGATGCCGCGTCTGGCGCTCGGAAGCTTGACCGCGTATTTCGTGAGCCAGTTCCTGGACGTGAAGCTGTACAGCTGGATCCGCAAGTTTTACGGCAAACGCCATCAGTTCTGGATCCGCAACAACGGCAGCACGATGATCAGCTCGCTGGTGGACACGCTCGTCTTTTGCGTCATCGCGTTTGCGGGAAGAGAAGGTTTTACGTGGACCGTGTGGCTGGAAGTGTTCCTGACGACGTATATCATCAAGTTCATTTTGACCGCCGTGGGGACGCCGTTTTTGTATATCGCCCGCGACTTCAAGTTTGCGGATGAGGAACCCGGCGCAAGCCGTCCGGCACAATCGTAATCGGCAGCCTTTTTCTTGAACGGCCGGCAGAGCGGCCGGCGAATGCTAATACATTTTTGTACGCATTACGCATGAAAAAAACCGGAAGCAGCATCCGACAAGGATGAGGCATTCCGGTTTTTTTCGTTGTTGATCGGGCGGCGGCCGCGGGCTTTACACCCTTGGTCAGCCTTCGAGAATGGTCAATTCTTTTGGATAGGACGTCAGCACTTCCACGCCGTTGTCCGTCACGAAAATGTCGTCTTCGATCCGCACGCCGCCAAGGCCTGCGACATAGACGCCGGGTTCGACGGTGAACACCATGCCCGGCTGCACGAGATCGGCGTTGTTGCCGTGCACGGAAGGATATTCATGCACATCCATGCCGAGGCCGTGGCCGAGGCGATGCAGGAAATACGGGCCGTAGCCTGCATTTTCGATCGCATCCCGGGCCGCTTTGTCCACCGACGCGAGCGTCACGCCCGGTTTGATGGCTTGAATGCCCTGCAGGTTGGCTTCCAATACGGCGTTGTATATCTTTTTCAGTTCCGGAGAGATGTCTCCCACCGCAAACGTGCGGGTAATGTCGGAGGCGTAGCCGTCCGCGTACACCCCCATATCGAACATCAGCAGGTCGCCGTGCTGGATTTTGCGGTCTCCCGGCGTGCCGTGCGGCAAAGCCGTTTTCGGTCCGGACAAGACCATCGTTTCGAAGGAAGGGCCCTGCGCACCGAGTTTCTTCATTAAATATTCCAGCTCGGCGACGATTTCGATTTCGGTCACGCCGGTTTTGACGCTTTTCAGCCCTTGGCGCAGCACCTCTTCGATCAGTTCCATCGCGTGTTTCATGCGTTTGATCTCTTCCGGCGATTTGTTCACGCGCATGCCGCGCAGCAGCGGGCCGATATCCGCGTATTGCTTGGCCGATACGGCTGCGGACAGCTCTTCGTAACGGGCGACGGTCAGCTGTTCCTTTTCGATGCCGAGCGTGCCGATGCTGCCTTTAAACAGCCGCTGCAGCAGCGCATACGGATTGTCCGTGTCGCTGTGGGTCACGATGTTTTTGACGGTGGATGCGGCGTTGGCCGCTTCCGCGTCCAGGGCCGGCACGATCAGCGTCGGTTCTTCGCCGCGTACGAGCAGCAGACCGAGAAAACGTTCATGCGGATCGCTGGCGAATCCGGTCAAATAGTATACATGTTTGGGATCGGTCACCAGCAGGCTGTCCCATCCCTTTTCATTCATGGATTGTTCCAATTGTTCGATACGACTGCTCATCATCCCAACTTCCTTTCTTTAGCAAAGCTCTCCCGTGCGAATCGCTCTTCCATTGTACACCCAAGCGTGATTGGGCTGAACCGTTTTCTGGCCTTGCTTGCGCAGATTTTTTTATGCCTGTTCCAGCGTGCGGATCAGCTCGGCAAGGCGTTCGGATGGATGGTTATCGTACAAGCCCCCATGGTAGCAGAAGATTTTTTGCAGCGGCAAACCGGTCAGCTTGTGCATGCTCCGAACCGCTTCGTCCATGTCCAGGGTAAAAAAGCCTTCCGGAGGTCCCGCCAAATCCCCGTCAACGACACGCAGCTCGTCCGCGGCCAGCAGCAGCTGTTCTTCAGGCAGATACAAGCAGATATGGCCAGGGGTATGGCCCGGCGTATGAATGACGCGCATGCCCCCGTGGATATCGAGCACGTCGCCGTCTGCCAGCACGCGGGAGATCCGGATGGAAGGCAGCTTGTCGAAAAGGGAGCGGATGGCGGTTTGCGCCGCCTCGGGCATTTGGGAAATGCGCTCGTCCGTCATTTTGATGATGCGTTTTTCGCCCGTGATGTACGGAATGTCATCGGCATGCGCCCACACCTCGATCGCCGGATTTTCGGCGATAAACGCCGCCAAGTTTCCGACATGGTCAATATCCTGATGCGTCAAAATAATCCGTTTAATGTCCGACAGCTGCAGTCCGGCTTCGCGGATCGCCCGGGTCATCTGGTCCATTTGCCCGATCATGCCGGTATCCACCAGCGTCGCCCCCTCCTGATCCCACAGCAGCACGGGCTGGTAATAAGGCTGGGCAGCTCCAGGCTGCGCGTACAAATCGATCGACACGATGCGTTCTCCAAGTTTCATATGTTCTCCGGATGAATATCCGGCACACCTCCTTCGGGTTTCTGACCTACTTCATTATAATCCGTCAGAGCGGAAAATAAAAAACGCCGGCTTGGGCCAAAAGGAAAACCAACGGTTGCTTTCCTCGTGCGGGCATGTTTAATTACAGATAGGGAGAAATAGGAAAAGACTGGACGGCGGGCAGACATTGGGATGATGTGAAGCTAAAAAAAGGGACGGGAGGAACGAAACGATGGGCAAGTTGATGGTCGTCACCGGGGCCAATTCGGGCATGGGGCTTGCTTCCACGATTGCGCTGGCCAAGCAGGGAGCGGACGTCGTGATGGTGTGCCGCAACGAACGGCGGGGACAGGAGGCGCTGGCAGAGGCCGTGCGGCAAAGCGGTTCGGATCGTATTCAATTGATGCTTTGCGACTTGGGCCGTTTGGACAGCATACGGGAGTTCGCCAAGGCGTTCCGGGAGCGTTACAGCAAGCTTGACGTGCTGCTCAACAATGCCGGCGTCGTCATGCTGACAAGGCAGGAGACGGCCGACGGCTTCGAAATGGACATGGGGGTCAATCACCTGGGTCATTTTCTGCTGACGAATTTGCTGCTGGAGCCGCTGCTGGCCGCCAAGCAGGGAAGGGTCGTGACGGTCGCCTCCGGCGCGTATAAGGCGGGGAAAATCCATTTCGACGATCCGTTCCTGACGCGCGGATTCAACCCGGCCAAAGCTTATGGGCAGTCGAAGCTGGCGAACATTTTGTTTACGAAGGAGCTCGCTTCGCGCGTGGCCGGTACTTCGGTCACCGCCAACTGCCTGCATCCGGGAGCGGTCGGAACCCAAATCGGCGTCAACCGCGATACCGGGTTCGGCAAAACGGTGCTGGCCATGCTGAAGCCGTTCTTTTTAACTCCGGAAAAAGGCGCCGAAACGGCGGTGTATCTCGCTTCCGATCCGGAAGCGGGGCGGTTTAGCGGGCAATATTTTTACAAGAAAAAACCGCAGCCGCTTGCGGCCAAAGCCGAAAACATGGAGGATGCCAAACGTCTGTGGGCGTGGAGCTGCCGTCAGGTGGGGATCGAAGACGAACCTGTCGGGGGCAACGAAAGGAGAACGCGATGAATCCAAACGATAACCTGGAACGCGAGACGAGGCCGGCGAGGGGGCAGCCGCCGTTATCCATGCGGACGGATATGCCCCAAGGGCTGGGCGGATGGTTAGTGCTTTTGCAGATCAACATGTATTATTCGCTGTTATTGTTTTCCGATTATTTCTTTCGGGGCTTGCTTCCGATCTATTCCTCGGAGACTTGGCATTCCTTGACGTACCCGGACGGCGCATACTACAATCCGCACGCCAAACGGCTGTTTATGCTGGAAACCTTGTCCACGGCCGTCATGCTTGGCCTGCTCGTCGTCGCTTTGGTGCTGCTCTACCGGAAAAAGTCCGCGTTTCCATGGATCATGATTTGTTATTTTGTGCTGACCGTGTTGTTTGATTTGGGAACGAGCATGGTGTTCGACCGGTTTTTGACGTATGAGGATTTGGGCGGAGCCGAGCGGGATCAATATACAAAAACCGGGCTGGTCATTCAGCGGTTAACCTTTTGCGTCGTGTGGACGGCGTATTTGCTCCGTTCCAAACGGGTGAAAAATACGTTCGTGAACTAATTCATGCGGGGAAGACCCGGCCCGTGACGGAGGCGATCCCTAAAATCTGCCGTATAGCGCTCCCGCCGTTCTTCCTTTACAATAGAAAACAAAATCTATCGGACTCGCTCGAGGAGGACTGTTTGCAGCATGACATGGGACAACTATACGATCGAAGATGCCCTACTTGAAGATTTGCCGGACATCGTCGCCATTTACAACTCAACCGTTGCCGGAAGGCAAGTGACAGCGGATCTGGAGCCGGTAACGGTGGAAAGCCGCCGGCGCTGGTTTGACGAGCATAACAGCCATCACCGCCCGCTGTGGGTCATGAAGTCGGAGGGGAAGACGGTCGCTTGGCTGAGCTTCCAATCCTTTTATGGACGGGCCGCATACAATGCGACGGCGGAGATCAGCATTTATGTGTCGGAGGCGTGCCGCGGCAAGGGCGCGGGCGGCATTTTGCTGGAAAAAGCGTTTGAAGCCTGTCCGCGTCTGGGGCTCAAAAGGCTGGTCGGGTTCGTGTTCGGCCACAACGATCCGAGCTTGAAGCTGCTGAGAAAGTATGGTTTTGAGGATTGGGGCTTGCTGCCGGGCGTGGCCGAACTGGATGGCATCGAGCGCGATCTCGTGATCGTGGGGAAAAAGGTGTAGGCATAAGTTCGAGATGAAAGTCCAGGCGTAAAGTTAGCAGAGCCGCCCAAAGCAGAAACTACGATGGAACGCCGCAATTCTATTTTCACCATTCAAATTCAAAAGCCGATCTTGTCTGTTACGAAACAGTGCGAGAGTCGGCTTTTGCTTGTTCGGGGGAGTTCGTGTCGGATTCCAAAATCATGCAAAAATAGTGTTTACACGGGCCTATGCGCACTGGCATACTATATACAATCGGGATATTCCCGAGTGCTTTTTATGGCAAGAAAATACGATGGGTACATAAGGAGGAACATGATGAAGAAGCGTTTCAAATGGGGACTGGCTGCCATGCTGTCCTTGCTGCTGGTCGTGATGGCAGGCTGCCAAGCCGTTGGCGGCGTGGATGTCGGCAAGGCGGCGCTGAGCTCGCTGGATGTCAAATCGGCGATGTCCAAGCAGACCGTGTCCTTGCAGCTGGTTCCGGCTGACGGCAAACTGAGCGCAGAGGACCAAAAGGCGATCGATCTGCTGAGCTCCTTGTCCATTACGATCGACCAGGCCATTACGCAGGACTTGAATCACGCGTCTATGGAAGGTGCCGTTCAGTTCCAAGGCAAAAAGCTTCCTTTCCACCTGGCGATGGATGCGAAAACGTTGAATCTGTCGGTCGAAGGCATGACGCAGCCGATCTCCGTATCGCTTGAACCGGAAACGTTGGATCCTGCTTTTGCGGTTCCGCAAATGAACAACGAAAGCGTTATTCAAATGTACAAGGACATGCTCGGTTTCCTGCTGAAGCATACGCCGAATCCGTCCAAGATTTCGATTACGCCTGTGAACGATACAGTGAACGGGGAGTCGCTGTCGCTGCAAAAGCTGCACGTCGAAATCCGAGGGGATGAGCTGGCCGGCCTGGCCAAAGGCTTCCTGACCAGCCTGTCCAAGGACAAAGAAGGCCTCAAACAATTGATTACCCGTCTGTATGACACCTATTATCCGATCATCGCCGCTTACTACGCCGGCGTTCCGGGGATGGAAGAGGATGCGCTAACCAGCGCGGAGAAGGAGAAAGAAATCGCTCTCGTTGCGGATCAGCTGATCAGCGCCGTGAACGAGATTTTGCCTGATTTCGATAAAAACGTAAACGAGCTGTTCGAGGGAACGCCTGAGCTGCGCACCGTTTTGGGCAAAGACACCGTGCTTTCGCTCGACTTCCTGCTCGACAGCAAAATGAATATCCGCAAGCAAAACATGGACCTGACCGTGCAGCTGCCGGCGAACAAGGACATTCCGGTGAAGCAGGTGAAGGTGCATTCCGAAGCGGAAACGTGGAAAATCAACGAGCCTGTGACCATCCATCCGGTGGACGGCTCCAAAGGCTTCTGGAACGTGGCTCCGGGCGAAGGAACGCCGGGCGAGGTGCTGCGCCATCTGGACAGCAAGTCGGAACTGTACCGTTTATTGAAGAACGATATGCAGATCACGCGTAAATCGTTCGACATGTATGCGGAAGATGACCCGACCATGATGTTGGTTCCGGGATATGAGCCGGTCATCGTGAATAACACGCTGATGGTGCCGGTGAAACACGTCGCGAACCAGCTGGACGCAAAATTGTCCTGGGACAAAGCGACCAAACAAATCACGCTCACGGAAGACCTGACCGGCGCCAAAATCGTCCTGAAAGTAGGCTCCAAGCAGGCATCCATCAACGGTACCGCCGAGGTGCTTGCCGAGCCGGTGCAAAACTTTGAGGGCTCCAACTACGTGCCGATGCGTTTTATCACCAAGGCGCTGGGTGCGCAAGGACATTGGGATGCCAAGGGGAAAGTTTTGACGATTGAGAGGGATTGAGTGGGGTTTTTGGCGTTGATTATACCTTTTTGAAGAGAGCAGCATGTTGTTCCGAAAGAATCGGAGACGGTTGAGAAAAACCGTCTCTTTTTTGCGTTCTAGGAGACGCGTATCTGTAGAGTAAGAACACCAGCATTTTGATCGGGGGGACAACCGTGCATGTAAAACGTATTGAAGTGCGAAATGTCTACGAGGGCGACTATGGCTGACTCTTTCTCACGAGAAGGATTGGATTCGGCGGATACGTAACGTTCCGGGACGAAAATGGCACCCGGATCTAAAGCAGTGGAGCTTTCCTGCTGATGAACGTACCTTGGGGATATTTGTGGAGCAGTTTGCAGATTGTCCCGTTCATATGGAAGAGGTGATGCGGAGTAAGTATCTTCAATTCAGGAGACTTTCTACTTATGGAGACCGTTGGCGTAAACAGTGCCAAGAATGCATGCGTTTAAAAGGATATAGCAGAAACACTGAAAAAGCATATTTAGGACATTTGGAGAGGTGCATGCAGAGTACGGGAAGCAGCTTGGAATCCATGCGTGTATCAGATGTGAGAAATTACTTACTTGAACTTTTTGATCAAAATCACTCTCATACCTATGTTAACCAGGCGATCAGCGCTCTAAGTTTCTGGTTTAAGGAAGTAGAAAAACGGACCGACTTCCCAAAAGTATGGGCTCGGCCGAAACGGGAAAAGAAGCTGCCCGCCGTTCTATCGGCATCGGAAGTATCCACGCTTCTTAAAAGTGTTATAAATTTAAAACATAGGGCCATTCTAACCTTGATTTATTCGGCAGGACTGCGAATCAGTGAGGCTGTGCATTTGAATGTTCATGATCTGGATGTAGAGCGTGGCATCATTCACATACGACAGTCAAAAGGAAGAAAGGATCGATATACGGTTTTGTCACAGACGGCATACAAGCTGCTGGAGCAGTATATCCGAGTAGAAGGGCCTGAAACCTGGCTTTTTCCTGGGCGAAGCAAAAACAGTCCGATCACCGCGAGAACGATTCAACATGTATTTGAAAAAATAAAACAAAAAGCAGGCATTCAAAAGCCCGCGACTGTTCATACGCTGAGACATTCCTTTGCTACCCATCTCTTGGAGGCAGGTACAGACATAAGATACATTCAAGAATTACTAGGCCATACGAGTTCCAAGACTACTGAAATCTACACTCATGTGAGCATTAGAGATATCCGTCGCATCCAAAGTCCTTTGGACCGAATGCAAGAATGAATTGAATATACTGGGAAATTCGCATAACATTATAATATATGGATTTAATGCGAATGTCGTAATAATTCGAGAAAGAGGAGGGATTACGACATTCGCAGAATAAGAGTTAGGTGAAATTACTGAAAAGGAATGAAAAACATGAATGACGGTGAAATCAAAGTAGCTAATAATGATTTGAAAGCAAGTATTACAATTAACAATCCAGTAGCATATGAGTTTATTGAATCAAAAATAGAAAAATTAAAATCAGAATTATCTTACCAAAGAAAACTAAATATTGGTATGAGGTCATTCTTTTTGATTCTACTAATTATTGGTTTGTTGGGATTAGCCGATGTTTTGAATATCAACAACATTGTGAGTAGTATTATTAGTATAATCTGTGGCTTGATAGTTGCTGTTAGTTTTGCTAATTCAAAACATGAACAATTAGCTGCAGAAATAAGAGCATTAGAACAACAGAAAAATAGGATAGAAAATAAATCTGCAAATCAGAAAACAACAAGATATTTTGATGATCTAGTATCCATAAACTTGAGGAATTTAGAAGACTATTATGAATTGGTTAAAAACAGCAACAGAAAATCTTTTACAGCCTCATTATTAATGAGCATTTTTGGATTATTACTTATATCCAGTGGCTTAATTGTCTCATATCTATATGATGATTTAGAAGATATTTCTTATATCGTAACAAGCTCGGGTGTGTTGGTTGAAGCAATCTCTGGATTAATGTTTTATTTATATAACAAGACAGTGCTTCAACTAAAGGGATATCACGATAGTTTATTAGATGTCCAGAATATCCTGCTTTGTTTCAAACTAGTTGAAGATACAGATGATGATAATTCTCGGACGGAAGTTATGAAACAGATGATTGAATATCTTATGAAGAGAAAGAGTTTATAGTTTTTCGAAGAAGTCAGTAACTTCACCTAACACCGTATTCACGCATCGGGCATTCGCCCTCGGTCCGGCACGAAGTTAGAAGAGGAGTTGGAGGGGCATTTCAGTTTCGAGGAAGCGGGATCAGCCGGACACACCCGCACCACCTAACCGCATCGCGGCCGTCCCTTCGGGACTTAAGTTGGTGGGGCGTCGTGAATACAAGAACGTTAGACGAAAGTCACGAAATGCTGAAAGGAAGAGATTCTTATGAATGAGGTCACATTTGAACAAAGATTCGGATTATCATCTGGAAAACCAATTATTAATGATTTTCCGAATTCAGCAAAGATAGCTTTATCCTATGTAATTGATGATCTTATAAATAGAAAGTATATTCTTGAAGGTCATACTGGTTCAGCTTGGAATACAATTATTACTGAAGCATATAGAATCTCTAGGATTGATAGTTCAGGAAGTCAATTCCATACATTTCATGATGAACTTATGTGGCTATTAGAGCAAACTGAATGGCCAAAGGTCTTTACATTCTGTGAAAGAATCTATTCAAGATTTTTAACAGATAATTATACACAATTAGAATCTATTGAATCTGTAAGGAAGTACTTTTCGGATGAAATCAATCAACTATTATCTGAAGAGAACATGGATTATAGGTTTGTGGGTGGACTGTTTGAAAGGAGGGGTAGAGCCCAAACGCAAAACAATATAAAGAAGATGGGTTCTATACTTGCAGACAGTAATTTGAATGAGGTAAGGAAACACTATAATAAAGCACTAAAATTCTTCAATCAAACGCCAGAACCTGATTATCATAATTGTGTAAAAGAAGCTTTATGTGCTTTTGAGTGTGCTATTGAAATCTGCACCGGAAAGAACGCTTCAAATAACTTTACTCAAGCATTGAATGAGCTTGAAGGTAGTGCCGAAGACGAAATACCGACACCAATTTCTCAGAGTATGAAGAAAATTTATGCTTACCGAGGAAGTGGTCAGGGAATATCTCATTCTGCACTAAATGGATATCGTGTAACAGATTTAGAAGCTGAACTTGTATTAAATTTAGTTGCTTCTTATATCACGTATTTTGTAGATTTGTACCCTATTGTTAAAGATGATTTACCATTTTGATAGTATTCCAGGATGTCGTGACCTTCGTCTAACACAGTATTCACGCATCGGGCCATTCGGCCCTCGGTCCGACAGGAGGAAGAAGTGGATTCGTTGGGGCTTTTCAGTGTTCGGGGAAGTAATGCCAGCCGGACACATCGATCCCCCTAAGATAGGAGCTATCTAAGGGGGATCGACGTCGTGAATACGATAACGTTATACGAAAGACTTTTGAATAAATATAAGTATGGGAGAAGTCGATGAAGTTTACTAAATTAATCGAAGATTTAGAAATTATTATTGAATATAAAATCAAAGATGCTATAGGGAGAACAATTAGTGAATTAAATAGAAGGAATATGCTAACAGCAGCATTTGCAAGTGATGATATTATTACTTCTGGATTCATAGAACTAAACAATCAGATTATTAGTAATATTGAGGAATTTAGTAAGTTAAAACTGCTTAAAAAGGGAGAAATCATAGTACTAAAGAAGCAAATAAATATAATAATTGAAAATCAAAGTATATTGTTATTTGGTGAAGCGACGAAACTTACAAGCCATGAACCCAATTACTTGAAATTAGAACATTTTAAAAAAGAATCAAAGAGGATTATGAATCTGCAGATTGAACGTTTACTAAGAGAGAAAAAGCAAAAAACAATTAGTTTTTGGTGGGATCTTTCGAAGATAGCACTTACAGCTATCGTTGCTGGATTTATTGGAGGATATATAAAAGACATTTTTTTTAAGTAAATTCAATGATGAAAAGTCCTTCGTATAACATTGTATCTACGCTTCGTCGCTTTCGCTCCTTGGTCTGCCCGAGGGATTTCGGAGAAGCGGATTCAGGCAGACAACCCTGCAAGGTTAAGTGGCGGAGCCACCCAGTCGCTACGCTCCTTTAAGCCTTTCGGGTTCGTAGATACAGAAACGTTATGCGAAAGACTTTTGAATAAATATAAGTATGGGAGAAGTCGATGAAGTTTACTAAATTAATCGAAGATTTAGAAATTATTATTGAATATAAAATCAAAGATGCTATAGGGAGAACAATTAGTGAATTAAATAGAAGGAATATGCTAACAGCAGCATTTGCAAGTGATGATATTATTACTTCTGGATTCATAGAACTAAACAATCAGATTATTAGTAATATTGAGGAATTTAGTAAGTTAAAACTGCTTAAAAAGGGAGAAATCATAGTACTAAAGAAGCAAATAAATATAATAATTGAAAATCAAAGTATATTGTTATTTGGTGAAGCGACGAAACTTACAAGCCATGAACCCAATTACTTGAAATTAGAACATTTTAAAAAAGAATCAAAGAGGATTATGAATCTGCAGATTGAACGTTTACTAAGAGAGAAAAAGCAAAAAACAATTAGTTTTTGGTGGGATCTTTCGAAGATAGCTGATGCTAGACTAAATAGTGGACACCGAGAATCGAGAATGCGACAATAAACCTAGCAAAATCGAGGTGTCCGAAGATGAGTCAGAAATATGACAAAGAGTTTAAAATCCAAACCGTAAAAATGATTCAGGAACAGGGGAAGCCGGTGGCGCAGGTCGCCCGAGAATTGGGCGTATCCGACAATACTCTGTACCGCTGGATCAACGAATTCAAACAGGATCCGGTCAATGCGTTTCGCGGCAGCGGCAACCTGAAAATCGAGGAAAAAAACCTTCTCGAAATGCAGAAACGAATCCGCCAACTCGAGATGGAGAACGAAATTTTAAAAAAGGCGATGCACATCTTCGCAAAAGACCGGAACTGATCTTTGCGTTTATCCACAAACACCGCTCCAAGTATCCGGTATCGGAGATGTGCAAGGTTTTGAACGTATCCCGGAGTGGTTATTATCAATGGACCAGGCGCCAGGAAAGCAAGCAAAAGAAACGTCGCCGAGAACTGGAACAACAGATTAGCCGTATCTTTGTGGACTCGCGTCGCCTGTACGGCAGCCCGAAGATCGCTCAAGTCTTGCGCCAGCAAGGTGTTCGGGTATCCGAAAAAACGGTCGCCCGCATCATGAAGGAACTGGGGCTTAAGTCGCGCACCGTCAAGAAATACAAGGCGACGACGAACTCGAACCACAATCTGCCAGTGCATGACAATGTGCTGAACCAGCAGTTCAGGGCACAAGCTCCCAATCAAGTCTGGATGGCGGACATCACTTACGTTCCGACAGACGAGGGATGGCTCTATGTCGCGAGCGTGATGGACTTGTACACGCGCAAAATCGTAGGCTGGCACGCCGATGAGCGAATGACCAAGGAATTGGTCCTGCAAGCTCTGGATCAGGCTTACAACCGTCAACGGCCGAAAGGCGAAGTCCTGCATCATTCCGATCGCGGCAGCCAATACGCATCTCATGAGTACCAAAAACGGCTCTTGAAATACGGGATGAAATGCAGCATGAGCCGCAAGGGCAACTGCTATGACAATGCCTGCATCGAATCGTTCCACAGCGTGCTCAAAAAGGAACTCGTCTATCTGGAGAAGTTCAGAACCCGCAAGGAAGCCCAAAGTCGGATTTTTGAATACATCGAGTTTTTCTACAACCGGAAACGCGTACATTCCGCTATCGGGTATCTTACACCTTTTCAATACGAACAAATGTACGGTCAAATTGCGTAATTTTCTCGATTCTGGCTGTCCAATCTATTGACAGAGGTCCAAGCACTTACAGCTATCGTTGCTGGATTTATTGGAGGATATATAAAAGACATTTTTTTTAAGTAAATTCAATGATGAAAAGTCCTTCGTATAACATTGTATCTACGCTTCGTCGCTTTCGCTCCTTGGTCTGCCCGAGGGATTTCGGAGAAGCGGATTCAGGCAGACAACCCTGCAAGGTTAAGTGGCGGAGCCACCCAGTCGCTACGCTCCTTTAAGCCTTTCGGGTTCGTAGATACAGAAACGTTATCAGAAATACCCGCTCAGATGAATCGAACCAGAAAAGGGGCGTAGAAAAGATTAAGAACCCAACTGAAATTATTCAATTGATAAGCCAAGCTTGTGATAGATCTGATATACATAAAATTCAAGATCTTATAAATTCATTAGATATTTCAGAACAACTAGACATCCATGGCTTTTTAAGAAAGATTGACCTAGAGTTTATAACAACAAACATTGATTCTTTGGAGATTAATGATGGTGTTAAGGAACATATAGTATATACAATTCTAAGCCGCACGAACTGGTCAGATGATTTACTTGGAGAGATTATTAAGATATATCAATCTTACGGTTTTATTGCTATGGAAAGCCTAGTTATTACAGCAATAAAACAGGACATAATAACATCTCCCCAATTGAGTTTAATTCTGTTAATCTTTTCAGGTTCTAAGGCAATAAAAAAAGAACTATCAAAGAAGAACTTATTCAAAGAATAGTGAGGGCATTTCAGGAGGGCAGGTACTTCTGATAACACCGCATTCACGCTTCGGGCCGCTGTCGCGTCCCTTGGTCCGCCCGGGGGACTTCGGAGAAGATAAATCAGGCGGACAACCCTGCACCGGCTAAGTCTAACGACCCGCGCTTACGCGCTTAAGCCAGTGAGGGTTCGTAAATACAAGAACGTTAGATGAAATATCAGCAAGATCAATAAATAGTGGAGGGATAACCATGGAAGTTTGTGCCCTTTGTGGTAAACAAGCACAACTAGAGCTAAGTCATATTATTCCAAAGTTTGTCTTTGACTATATTAAGAAGACATCCGCTACTGGTCGTTTCAGAATGCCCTTGGATAATCCCAATATTCCAAAACAAGATGGAGAGAAGAAAAAATTACTTTGTGGAGATTGCGAAGATAAATTTTCCGAACAAGAACGATTATTTGCTACAAATCTTTTCCACCAATTTCAAAGAGATGATACTCAAGAGTTTGAATATGATAAGTGGCTAAGTTATTTTATTACTTCAGTCAATTGGAGAAACCTTCATGAAGATATAGAGTGGTTTCAAAGAGATAAAACCATTTCAGATGAAAAGCTGAAGATACTGATAACTTCTGAGCAGGTAATGAAAGAATATTTATTAGGAACTAGAGATAATTTAGGAGAAATTGAAAATCATATTTTCTTTTTTGACAGAATTAAAGAAACTGATCATAAAGAAATAATTCAGAATGGACCGCATGTTTTCTTTAGAAGAAGTGTATTTGGTTACACTTATATTACTCATGATCCATTTGGAATATATGTGTACTCAAACTTAGCGGGAATTCTTATATGTACAATTATCAAAGCAACTGATGCTGATAATTGGGTCAATACGAAAGTAGATATTAATCATGGAGAAATTCAAATGCCTCAGAATATCACTAGTCCATTAATGAATGAAATATTTGAATATATGCTAGAATGTAGGCAATCTAAGATGTCAGATGGTCAAAAAGAAAAGCTAATAGAAAAGATTAATAGTAATCCTGAGAAATTATTGAATAGTAAATTCATTGAGTTCTGGAAATACGATAAAGATCTTGAGGGTAAATAATGAGGGCTGATACTACATCTAACAAAATGTTCACGCTGCGGGCCATTCGGCCCTTGGTCCGGTTGGAAGTAAGATGTGGATTCGGGGATGCCATTGGCATTAGCAGGGGAGCGGATTCAGCCGGACACATCCAACTCCCTAACCGCATCTCGGCCGCCCTTCGGGCTTAAGGGAGTTGGACGTCGTGAACACGGGAACGTTAGACGAAATTACGGAAAGCATATTAAAATCGTTTGAAGGTGAGTTCGTGAGTACGAGTTTTGATGTATATCCGACAATAGATACATTGCCGTCATTTTCAGATCTATTGACAAGGACTAATAATTTATTAGAAACGAAACTAAAAGCTTTAGGACTTAACAGAACATTTATCTTACAGTTTTCTCTCGAGAATAAAGAAGGATTGCAATTGGATATGACAAAGAATATTGATTTAACTGAGGATAATTATTTATGGGTTTCATCTCCTGATGTTGACGGTGGCTTTTGTGTATATCAATACAATAATAGTCAAATTTACAGAGATATTTGGGAAGACGAACTAAATAGAGAGCAATCTAAAAGACTTGAGTCTTTAATAAGAGTAGCTTAGAGAAGAAGTACCACTGGGGAGTAGTTAGATATGCTGGAACAGATCCTTTGTATAATCTAGCTTATGGAATATTAGCTTCAGCTTTGGCGGAAATAACACAAGGAATAATATTCTCAGATGATAATGCATGGGAATATAGTAAATTTCCATGTTTACCAAATGAGTTTAATACATTTTATTTTAATCCGGAAATGACAACAGACAATCAACATAAAGAGTGGGCAATCAAGAATATTGAATGGATATTTAAAGAATATGATAGTGATTCAAGAAGCCCGTAACATCGTCTAACATTATATTCACGCGGCGGGCCGACTGGCGTCGTCCCTTGGTCCGCCCGGGGCATTTGCTATAGAATGAATCCAATACTAATAGATTTTCCAAACCAATTTACAACTGAAAGGTTATTGATTAGAGCACCTCTACCTGGTGATGGCAAGGTAGTGTATGAGAGTATATTATCCTCGATCAATGAGCTCAAGGAGTGGTTTTCGCTTTTTGCACAGAACGAACATTCTGAACAGTCAATCGAAGAAATTCTACGAGAAGAACATGTAAAGTTTATTAAGAGAGAATATCTTAGACTTTTGATATTTGATAAAGAAACTGAACAATTCATTGGTTTATCTGGATTGTATAAGCCAGATTGGGAGATACGTAAATTTGAAATCGGATACTGGATTGATACACGTATGAGCGGAAAAGGGTATATGACTGACGCAGTTCAAGGAATCACCAATTTTGCCTTTACAGAGTTGAAGGCTAGAAGAGTAGAAATTCGTTGTGATACTTTAAATTATAAGAGTAAGGCGATTCCAGAATGATTAGGCTTTCAATTAGAAGGAACCTTAAGATGTAATGATTTATCAGCAGATAAGAGTCAGATAAGAGATACACATATATATGCTCTAGTTAAATAATTAGTGCTAGTGGCTCGAGAAGGCGTTGACATCATATAACAACATATTCAAGCTTCGGGGCATTTGCCCCTCGGTCCGGCCGGAGTGAGAAGAGGATTCGGGGAGGCAATTGACAGTAGCAGGGAAGCGAATTCAGCTGGACACATCCGACTTTGTCGGAAGTCGTGAATACAACAACGTTATCCGAAAGAACTAGGAATTTAATAAATATAGTCTGTTTTCGCATAGATTGTTTATTTACCGATACTAATAGGACCTTGCTATAATTGCGATCTAGGAGGCGGTAAAAATGTGAGAAAGTATATTACAAGGTTTCTCGGAATTATCTTAAATTAGAACAATTTAAGTTATATAATGCGATTAAGTTTCTATTGTTTCGGACAGATCAAGGAGATGTCAACTGCTTTCTACTGGCGGCATAAATTCCTTAATGCTCTTAGGTCATTTGGCCACAGTACATTAAAAGGAATTGAGAGTGATGAAATTTACTTTTTAGAAAGTCAAAAAAGGCAAATAAGATATCTCCCACCGGGAAGCCCGTAAACGAAGTGGTGCAGCTACTAAAAGGGGCATTTCTAATGAACAAATATGTGTGCTTGTAGCCCAGGACAGAAATGGACAAGTAATTTCAGAAGTGGCCGGCACAGGAAGAATTAAAAGTACTGAGATAGACCGTGTAATGGGTCAATTTATAGATCATAACGCTTTGTTATGTTCCGATAACGCAACTAATTATAAAAAGTTTGCAGCAGAAAAAGGGATAAAGCATGAAATTGTAAATATTCGAAAGGGGATTTATGTAAAGGAGTCAATTTACCATATCCAACATGTCAACGCCAATCACGCTCAACTCAAGAAATTTATGCAAAGTTTTCATAGTATGGCAACCAAGTACTTGGATAACTATTGGTTCAAATATATTAATCAAACAAAAAACTATTGCCAAATCTGAACGGGTAAAACAGCTGTTTTTAGGTTCTTGCCGGAATTCAAAACATTCTACAGTGTTGATGTTAAGACCAGCGTAAAAAGTCTGTTTTTGATGTTTTCTTTGGTGTGCAAAAATTTGATTTAATCCGGCAACCTATTTAAGAGCTTATGTTAAAATTAGAATAATGAATAGGGCAGGTATTATTTAGGCTTGTGCTAGTAAAATTCTTTTTCAGTATGGAAGGTGTCAAAATGAATATTGCAGAGGAAATCATAATTTCTCCATTAAAGGATGAATTAATTGAGGACATTAATAAAACAAATGATTATTTTAAAGTGTTTGGTAAGATTGTACCCAGTTTTCAATCAGGAAAATGGTCTTTTGAAGAGAATCTATTTGATGAAACTAAAGAAATTCGTTTCCCAGATGATAAACTTGATTGGAGCCGATATATAAACCGTGAAGATAAAGCTCTATTTTTAGCTTATAAGAATAATAATTGCATTGGGCAAATTAGAATAATCAAGGATTGGAATCGCTTCTGTTATATTGAAAATATCGCTACAAAAAAAGAATTTAGAGGATATGGAATCGGGAAGTTGCTCTTAACTAAAGCGGAAGAGTGGGCAAAACAAAGAAAACTTATCGGAATGTCTCTAGAGGCTCAAGATGATAATCTTGGAGCGTGCAGGTTTTATGTGAAACAAGGATTTATACTAGGTGGAGTTGACACATTGAAACAGTCATATAATCCAAAAATAGAAACCACTTTGTATTGGTATAAGTTATTCAAGTAAGGGGCGCTTTAGTTGAAGAAGCAAATCCTTAATTAACAAAAACTCGTAATTTTTCTAATGCGAGTTTTCTTTTTTTATAGCCTTATGGTATAGCAACAATATTTACGAAAACAGCCTAAATATAAGAAGATTCAGAATGCTGAAAAGGCGGATATGTGGAATATTTTTAAGAGGCATTCCGGAGAAGCGGATGGAAAGCGGACTCTAAGTAGGGCTTGCTGAACACTTAAAAAAACAACAAAAACCGCATAACAACAAGGATTCTAAGGCCCATTTGTCGAAATCATATGCAAAGGAAATGTTTGAAAACCACCTAAAACCTTTGCAGATGGAGTGACGAAGATGTTTAAGCCGACCGCGCACCTCGATAATCAATTGATCCTGCCCGGCGATTTCTTTCTGCCCTTTGGCGGAAAGCTGGACGAGGACAATCGCTGGGTCCAGTTGGCGCGGTTGGTGCCGTGGGCGGAGGCTGAGAAAACATACGGTCAATTTTTCAAAGACACCTTTCGCGGCCAGCAAACGATCAGTCTTCGGATGGGGCTCGGTGCGCTCATCATTCAGGAGCGAATGCAACTGACCGACAGAGAAACGTTGGAGTCGATCAGCGAAAATCCTTACATGCAATACTTCATTGGTCTGCCTGGATTCGTCATGAAGCCACCGTTCCATCACTCCATGATGACGCATTTCCGCAAGCGTCTGACGGACGTGCTGGCAGAGTTGAATGAGATCGTCGCCACCGAAGGTGCGAAGGAAACGAAAGATGATGATGACAGCAACGACGCGACCGGCGGCGGTAAAGGCCAAGGGAAGCGCTCGAAGAAGCGCGCCTCTGATGAAGAAGTCGAGCAGCAAACCATGTTTGCACAATCGCAAGTCGCATCGTCAGAAGCAGCGTCTCCCGTGGAGTCGATGGCTACAGAGTCAGAGGTTCCTGAAACGAATAAACTTGTTTGCGAAGCGCATCCGAAATCGACCGCAGAATGGGAAGCCCCTGAGCAGCCGAATCAAGGGACCGTGCTGGTGGATGCCACCTGTGCGCCGGCGGATGTGGCGTATCCGACCGATCTGAATCTGTTGAATGAAGCGCGGGAGAAGCTCGAAGCGATCATCGATACGCTGCATGAGCCGGTCATCGGACAAATGGCGAAACCGCGCACGTACCGGGAAAAAGCGCGCAAACAGTTTCTGGCCGTTTCCAAGCAACGCAGACCGGGGCCGAAAGTGATTCGCAAAGCGATCAGGAGGCAACTCGGTTACGTTGGACGGAACCTCTCCATCATCGCCGAGCAAGCCAAGTCGCAACCGCTCACGCTACTTGGCCGCAAAGCCTATCGCGACCTGCTGGTGATTCACGAACTGTACCGTCAGCAGCTTCACATGTACAACGAGCGTTCCCACCAGATGGAAGACCGGGTCGTCAGCATTCATCAGCCGCATGTCAGGCCGATCGTGCGCGGGAAAGCCAAGGCGCGCGTCGAGTTCGGAGCCAAGATCGCGGTAAGCATGACGAAGGGCTACGCGTTCCTTGATCGGCTATCTTGGGATAACTTCAACGAGAGCACGACGCTCATGGACGTGATCGAGAAGTATCGCAGCCGCATGGGATTCTATCCGGCTGTCGTCCAAGCGGATCAGATCTACCGCACACGCGAAAACCGGAGATTCTGCAAACAGCATGGGATTCGGCTCAGCGGACCGGCACTGGGACGCAAGCCGAAAAACGGCCCGACAAGCGAAGATAGGCAAGTGGCCAAACAGGATACCGGAGAACGAAACGCAATCGAAGGCAAGTTCGGAGAAGGCAAGCGCAAGTACGGGCTTGGCTGTATTCGAGCACGCCTCGCAAAGACAAGTGAATCCGTGATTACGCTGCAACTTCTGGTGATGAACCTGGAGCGCAGGCTCCGCGTTCTTTTTTGCCTCATTTTTACGCTGCTATCTCGCAGTCGCCTAGCCATGAGTTTCGGTTAAAGAATCGTTCAGCAAGCCCTAAGTAGGTACTTCGGAGAAGTGAATTGAAAGCGATTGAGGTTGACTTTTCAGAGGTGAATTAAGTGAGGTTTGTAAGCAATTCGCAGAAGTCAGTTCCATCGGATAACACCATATTCACGCTGCGGGAGCTGAGGCTCCCTTGGTCCGGACCGTGGAACTTCACAGAGGCAAAATCAGCCGGACAACCGCTGCGAGCCTAAGTCTAGCGACCCGTTCGCTGCGCTCACTTAAGGCTCTCGGGTTTCGTGAATACAAGAACGTTAGCTGAAATTACCGATTTGATAATAAAAAGCGAGGAAGCCCAATGGATTCTCTCTATAAGAATTATACCGACCCTAGTAAAGATATTTATTTAAAACTCGATGATCAGACTAACGCTTTCTGGGAATGGTCAAAGAACCAAAAACAGATATTAGAATGGGAAACAGACTACAATGACTGGAATTTGATATATGCTCTAACTCAAGAGATTTTCGATACTACTAGGTATGACGATTGGGAAGTTAGAACAATAAATAATTTATTATATATTATTGCCCGTGATAATGAATGTGAGACCATTATCGAACAGTTAATAGGACAACCACAAAGTTTCATATCATTATCCATAGAAGCATTGAGATATCCTGATAGTGAAGCGAGATGTCAATTTGCTCATTACTTATCCAAAATTGCAAACCAATATATAGAGGGCATTCAAGGATTCAATGTCCCAAATGTTATCAGATTATGCAATTTGGATTCAAATGAATTATTTAGGTATCTCAAATGACTTCGCCTAACATTATATCCACACATCGGAGCCTGGCGGCTCCTCGGTCCGCGAGAAGCGATTGGCAGATAAGTTAAGTCAGCGGACCCATCCGCACCGACTAAGCGCATCGCGCCCGGCTCCTGACGGAGCCTTAAGTCGGTGGGACGTCGTGAATACAAGAACGTTATACGATATTAATGCAAAGAAAGGTAAAAGCATGAAACTTTGGACTATCCAGCACAAAGGTGCATGGAACAACGCAAAAGAGAAGGGTTATTTAGAAGGAAATCAAGACTATATAACTGAGGGATTTTTAGATAGTTATAAATGGATGATGAAACAGATGTCTAAACGTCTCGCGAATTATCAAGGTAACAATCCGATTTGGCTTTGGCTTAATAGACCAGATTTAAGACAATGTGGTCATTTGAATGAGCGTTTTGCAGTAATCTGAGGCCTTGAGCCGTAAGGATTTTCGGACATAAAAAAGGGACTTCACCCCAACTTGGAGAAGTTTTCAAGTGACCAAACCCAAAAACCTCAAGGATGGAGGAAGTCACTTTGTATATTCTCCAAGAATGTCTGTTTTCCTTCGAAGAACTTTTAAAAATTCAACCCAAGGAGAGATTGCCGATCTTCTTCAGCTCTCTCGATCTGAGACCGTATGCCAAGGAACTGAGAAGCCGTTCACCCCGAGGCGCTGAGGGATACTGCAGACAAGGTATTCTACGAGCACTCTTGGCTGCGCCGCTTGAAGGAATAAGTACCTTTTCAGGGTTGCATAAGCGTTTGGATACGGATCTCCGGTTTCGTTATCAGTGTGGTCTTCCGCTGGATCGAGAAGCTCCTTCCATATCCACATTAAGCCGAGTTTTCTCAGAACTGACGAGAAAGGACTTGGCAAAACGGCTTTTTGAGGATTTGGTCACACGCTGTCAGCAGGAAGGTATCATAGAAGGCAGTAACGTCGCCATAGACAGCGCCGCTCTCCGCGCTTACGAGAAAAAGCAGCCCAAACGCAAAAGCGAGCAAACGGGTAATGCGAACTGGGGCGCAAAAATTGATTCCTTCGGCAATAAAATCACATGGTTTGGTTACAAAATTCATCTGGCGGTCGATACGAAAAGTGAATTGCCGATCGCCTTGGAAGTAACGCCGGCGCATGTCAATGATGGAGAAATGGCGCCGGGCCTGATCGAGAAAACAGCGTCCAGGACGAGCACACGATTTTTCATACTCGATGCGGGCTACGACCAAATGAAAGTTTATGAGGCCGCCCGCAACGTCAAGGCACAAGCCATCATTCCCCTTAATCTTCGGGGGGAGAAGGAACCGCCTGCTGGCATGACCTCGAACGGAACACCGTGCTGTTCCATGGGTTATGCGATGACATACTGGGGAGTTGACGGCGATATGCATAAATTTCGCTGCCCGCATGCCACGGGTAAAGTCGACTGTCCGCTTGGCATGGCTGCCTGCTCGTCTTCAAACTATGGAATGGTCGTCAAAGTAAATGCGAAGGATGATCTCCGGCGATACAGCATCCCTCATCGGGATACAAAGCGTTGGAAGGAACTTTACAATGAACGAACCAGCGTAGAACGCTGCAACTCCCGATTGAAAACCTATTTGACGGCAGACGCCGCACATGTCCGGGGCATTCAGAAAGTCACAACTCACCAGTATTTGAATGCCATTGTTCTGCTTGCATCTGCGCTCGCCGTTTCTCATCATTCAAAACGGGCTGCCGCTTAAAAAACGAGCTGTTCTAAAATTCTGCAAGTCTGCCCTTTTCTTCATCCATATAATACCATTTTCGAAAATTACCCCTTAACGACAGTGAATATGCTATCGCTTCTTCTCTGAAACGGAATTATGCAAAACACTCGAATAAGAAAGAACGTGGAGTTTTATTAGAAGCGGAACTAAATATAGATGAGGTATTGATTTCTGATTTTATGGCATGGCATATCGTGCTAAACAATGGATTTCTTGCTTTGACAGAAGTGGAAGACAAATTGTTCGAAGCCGGCAAACTATCCATGACTAAAGAGGAAAGTTGGACAAGAGTATTTGATTATAAAGAACTTAGGAAATATGAGTACTGGGAAGGTATAGAAGATCTTCAGGCAGTAACAGGAAGAATTGAAATATCTAGAATCAAATCAATAAAAGAATTTACGGCGAGATAAAAGATTTCCACAGCAGACTCGAAGAAGGCATTAACATCGCATAACATCTCTACGCTTCGTAGCCTGGGGGCTGCTCGGTCCGCCAGTGGAATTTCGGAGAAGCGGATTCAAGCGGACATCCCTGCAAACCTAACCGCGCAGCGGCCGGCTCTTACGGAGCCTTAAGGTTCTCGGGTTCGTGAACACACAAACGTTATGTGAAAATCCCTGCTGCTCAAGAAAGGAGCAAAAATGAATAATATAAATTTCCTACAAACAAAACCTTCGAGTCGATATGATGAATATGATCCAGACCAGTACGGAAACAAAAACACTAAATTTGCAGATATTATTATAGATGGTAAATCGCTTTATCAAATGCTGCGGAAATATGATCTAGTTCCTTCTCTTGGATGGGGAAGCGATGATTATCAAAAACTGATAATTGATTATTTTTTATTGAGGCAAGAACATAATTATCTATATTACAGATATCCGATTTTAGTCTGTCCTTGGTGCGGGGATGAAGAGTGCGGATTTATTTCTGTGTATATCGAACGAGAAGGCGATGTTATCACTTGGAGAGACTTCAAGCTTGAACCGGACAATAAACCCATAGATATAGGCCCTTTTTATTTCAAGTGGGATGATTATGAAAGAGCGATTAGTGGAACATTTGGGACAGCTGGGATTCAATAAATTTATGGGAATTTTGAAGAGGTCAGGGACATCACCTGGAATAATATTCACGCATCGGAGTCTGGCGGCCCCTTGTCCGCGTGATGTAATTGCAGAGAAGTGAATTCTGAATTCAGCCGGGCACATCCGCCTCGACTAACCTAATCGCGGCTGCCCCTAGCGGGGCTTAAGTCGGTGGGACGTCGTGATACGGGAACGTTATCAGAAACCGGAGAAGAGCTGATAAATGAAAACCATAATTATTTTTATAATGTCGATCTTATTCTTAAGCAGTTGCGCTGCTAGCGAATCGAATCGTAATGATGAAAAATCCACAATAAATGATTTTACTGATGATTCACTTAAATCGGTAGAAGTTAACTTGTTTCGTTCAGATAGTACAAAAGCACAACCAGAACTAATCAATGTATATTTTGAAAGATCAGATATAGTTTATTTTTTAGATTGGTTCAAAGGAGCAGACAATAGAAAGACCAGTATCCCTTCAAGGATCAATTCAATCTTTATATATAGCTTTCATTATGCAAAGTCTGAAGAGATTGAAACTCAGAAACGACTGGCGTACGTAACTGATATAAACAATAGTGTTTACATTCACGAATTGACTGACGAAATGTTTCGATCATTAAGTGACTTTGAAACATTTAAAGAAGGTGATCAAGAATTAATTGTGAATATCATAGGGAATGAAAACTGGTATACAGTAAAACAAATAGATTTGAATATATCACCTTGAAGGTGTTTCAAGAAGTCCCTGGCATCTGATAACACAATATTCACGCTTCGGCCGACTGGGTCGTCCCTTGGTCCGGCCAAGGGCATTTCGAGGAAGTGGAATCATGCGGACAACCCTGCGAACCTAACCGCGTCGCGGCCGCCCCGTTGGGACTTAAGGTTTTCGGGTTCGTGAATACGGGAACGTTAGGTGAAATACCTGGAATTGAAAATTAAAGGCGTCTATTATAGATGAATAGTACTTCTTATTATGGGGTGTAAAATGAAAATTTCATATTTCAGAGAATTGAATAGTAATGAAGCATATTCATCGACAAGATCACAAATCAATAGAATATTTAAAGATATTGAAGATTTGGATATTAATTTTGGTTTAAAAAGAAAATTTGAATTTGATAGTAGAGCAACTAAAAAGCCTAAAATAAGTGGAATTATAATTTGTTCTGTATCCTTTAATAGGGAGAGAAAAGGTTTGCTGTTTTATTATCCAATTTTAAAAGAAGATTTAAAGAGGCTGGAAAAACATAACGATATTAATATTGAAATAAAACAATGGATTCAAATGCAACAAGGGAAACCAGATACAGCCCTATTAGGAGTCGAACAATTAATTTGTGAATTAACCAATGATAGCATCAAATACCATTTTTTAAAGTTCTTGTAGGTCGTATTTCAAGGATGTCAGGTACATCACCTAACCCCCAAAACCTATTCGAAAGGATTTAAAACGATGACATATAAGGAATTTCAAGAATTGAAAGAGAGAGTGAACTGGGGAGAAGAATTCTTGATTTATC
Source organism: Paenibacillus sp. FSL M7-1455 (assembly GCF_038004655.1). Lineage (NCBI taxonomy): Bacteria > Bacillati > Bacillota > Bacilli > Caryophanales > Paenibacillaceae > Paenibacillus > Paenibacillus sp. FSL M7-1455. Next base: position 1,114,688 of record NZ_JBBORO010000001.1, read on the forward strand.
ATAATCAGTTGGGTTACTGGATCAGTCAAAATCAGAAAGGAGTTTATTTTACAAGAAATCATGATAGTTTCACTCAAGAATTTATTAATTCAGAAGAACTATTTGAAAAGGCTATGATAGAAAATCGGTATTTGAAAGACATATATAACGAAATAGAATGGTAAGTATAACATCGTATTACGCTGCGGGCTTTGCCCTTGGTTTCGCATGCAGTATTTAGAAGAGAAGCAGAATCAGCAGACGACCCTGCGAGGCTCAGTCCGCTGGACCCGGCGCATCGGCGCCTTAAGCCTCTCGGGTTCGTAGATATACGCGCCATTACCGGTAATTATTAAAGATAGTATTTAAGGAGATCATTTATGAAAGGTAAGATACTCTTACTATTTTTTATTACGATCGTGTTGTCATCTTGTCAAAATATTAGTCCATCGACTACCTTGAACAGCGAAAGTAAACCAATAATGAATGCTGAACTGCCTCCTGATGAAGTGAGTACAGGTCATGGAACAGAATCGAAAGAAATAACTGAAGGCCGATCAGATCTTTCAAACAATGAAGTGTTATCCATGAGCATTGGGAACTATGATTTGAAAGGAGAATTTTATGATGAAATGCTTCGAAATCCTATAGATCATGATTATGAAGTCGAATTAAATGAATTAATAAATTCCAAAGAGATTAATACAACATTGGGATGGGGGGCGTTGGAAGGCAAATATACAGAGATTTGGGATAAAGAGTTGAACCAAATATATAAAAAGCTTCTTTCTAAGTTGGATCGAGAACCAAGAGAAGCACTCATTGAATCGCAGAAAGAATGGTTACAGTATCACTTAAAGGAAACAAAATTTGTAGAGGAGACATTTATTTATAATGGATACCTTGGATCACGAGGATCTGTAAGTCTAGCCACGGATATAAAGGAGAGAATAAGGGAAAGAACAATGCAATTATTTGAATATCGATATTTGCTAGATCGTGAAGTTGAGTTTATATACCAAAGTAAAAAATAGAGTTGGCATCTTGATCAAGGATTTTAAGCGATGCCTCGAAGACAGTAACAGCGTATAACAATGCATTCACGCTGCGGGGCTGTTCGCCCTTGGTTATCAGATGTATAACCATGGAAGAACGCTCAGACAACAAATGACCCAGCCTAAGGTAAGAGCTATCAAAGGCTGGGTTGTTTCGTGAATACAAGAACGTTTAGTGAAATTACTGCGATCAAAAAATAACAGACCAAATATAAATAAATTTAACAAAGAAAATCTATAAAACCGTTATAAAATGAGTTATACTGAGGTAAGAATAAGTAAGGAGCCGTGCGCGAACACGACTCCTGAGCACAATAACTGCATAAAGAGCAGTCGGCCGCTAAGTGGTGGTCGAAATAGACCGTTACCTTAGGGAGGGCGGTCTATTTCTTTTTCACGTAGGTAAGAAGCGCCAAAATGAACATGCCAAACATGAGCATTAAGGTGAGTGCATCTTTAACCTCCATGGGCATCACCTCCCTTCCGGGAGACTAGCCGACCGTCCTTCAAGCCGCATATTGTACCAGAAAATTATAACATATAAGACATGATGAAATACCATTAAAATACTATAAATAGCTAGAATACATGGGAAACAATATATAAAACTGTAGAAGAACACTCAATCAACAAAAACGACCCAGCCTAAGATAAGACTATCTAAGACTGGGTTTTGTCGTGAATCCGGGTTCATAATAACCAATCCATAACAGGGAAGAACATTATGGAACTACTTGGTTGCTTATCATAACGAGGGTTATACTAATATTAATAAAGCCTATCTTAGGCTGCTGCGTTATACAGGGCATCATCGTTTGGTTTTAACAGACCATTTCTACGAGAATGTCCTTCTCCAGCTTGAAGAATAGGAACAGCAGCTTGAATCGAACAAAAAAGTGGTGGTTAAATTGGGGTAACCGTTAAAGATTTGCTGCAGCTGCCTTCATTTAGAGGGGCTCAGGTGGTCACTGGAGCAAGCAGGCTTCATCAGACCGTTTCCTCTTTATCTGTTTTAGAGGTGGCGGATGTCAATTTCTTTTCGCAAATCATTCAGACCGTTCAGGAAGAGTGGTATGCCGAAGAGCTGGTCATCAGCTCTTTTTATTCCATTAAGGACAGCGTGGAGCAGCAGTGCAAAACGGTTCAATATTTGCATGACCTGGGCGAAGTGGGATTGATTTTGTACTATGTCGGCATTGTGATGCCGGATATCGCCGATGAAGTGGTCGAGTTGGCCGAATCCCTGAATTTTATTATCATCTGCATGCCGAGAAACGACTACACTCTTCGATATAATGAAGTCATTTATGAAGTCATGGAGGCGATCGTCAGCAATCAGAATGTGAATGAGCATTTCGTGAATGAATCGCTGGAAAAGGTCTCGCTGTTGCCGGAACATTTGCGGAGCGTGGAAATTACCCTTAAACTGCTGTCGGACCGGATGAAAGCGAACATCGTGCTGACCAACAGCAACCTGGATATCATCAATCGGGTCATGTGGCCGCGGAATTCATCGCTCGATGTGGCGAGTCTCATCCGGTCCATGGCGCCTTCCATCTTGAACGGCGGAATGGGAGAAGGAGAGGTGAATTCGTCCTGCTTTGTTGAATACAAACGTGTTCATCAAAAAAACGGGGAGATCCTTTACCTGTTTCTCATTAAAGAGAATGCGAAGCTGCCTCCGAAAACGATGGATCAAATCGGCGAGGTCGTGCAGGTGGCCATCAATTTGTGGGGAGACAAGCATAACGAGGTCAGCGAATACGCGTTGGTCAAAGCGATCGTAAACGACGAAAGCGAAAAAATGCGCAGATTGGCCCATCTGCTTCATATCGACGTATCCGCCATCCAAATGATGTGGCTCGTTTACATTCAGGATTTGTCGGAGGAAAGAAGGATAAGGGAGGACTTAAAAGCGCATCTTTCGCAATATTATAAAACCGCGGTCATTCAAACGATCGATCACTGCGTTGTCGTTTTGCTGGGGAACTGTTCCTATAAATACAATGAATTTGAAATCGCAGCGGAATATATTGAAAACACGAGTCTCATCGCTGAAATATCAAGCATCGTGTATTCCCCGAGAATGCGGAACACGCAGGACGTAAGGCGGATGTATCAACTCGTCCAGGGCGTAGAAAAAGAGGTTCACCGCATCTATCATCACCGCAAACTATATACCGCGGCGGAAGTCCGTTCCATGAAACGGGCCATAGACCTCAGCAAGCAGGGGGAAGAGGTTACGGAGGAATGCTTGTCCGTTATGGAGCCGATCATGGACGACCCGGACGCTTTGAAAACGCTGATGACTTTTCTTCTGGATGCGAAGGGGAATATGGATGAATGCAGCAAGCTGTTGTTCGTCCACAAAAATACGGTGAAATACCGCATTAAAAAAATTTGCGAGCTCATCGGATATGATGTGACCATCAATTCGGAATCGTACGATGTTTATACCGCCTGCATGGTCTACCGTCTCATCCATAACTAAAAGTTCCGAGGTTTTGTCGAATCAGACAAAAATCTCGGGATTTTTTTTATTTTCTGAAAAAGACGCTGCCCTGCTTCATCTTTTACAATGAGAAAAATGATTCGAACGAACCATCGTGAGGAGGGGGCACATGAATCCGCTAAAGAATATCAATCCTGGTTCAGTCTGGGGATCATCTGGGCCGGCGCGGTCATCAGCATCCCGAGTTTGTTGGTAGGGAATGCGCTTGTTGCAGGAATGGGGTTATCAAGGGCATTGCTCGTCACATTGGCAGGCTACGCCATTATTGTGCTGCTCATGATTTTGCAGGGGATTCAAAGCACGGATTTAGGAAGGCCGACCGTTCAGGTCGCAGGTCAAGTGTTTGGCAAAAAAGGATCTCGGACGATTCTGTCGATCATCCTCGCCATTGCGTGTCTCGGGTGGTTCGGCATCCAGGCGAATGTGTGCGGCGCAGCCCTGGCCAACTTGCTGGCCGAGATCGGCGTGCACCTTCCGGTGCCGCTGGCATCTCTCATCTGCGGTCTGGTGATGGTAGTTTCAGCCATGTACGGCATTAAAGTGCTGCGGGTGATCAGTTATATTGCCGTTCCTTTATTGATCGGGATCAGCGTATTTGGCCTGATCGAAGCTTTTACCGGAGACTCCTTGCAGATCATCAAGAATTATAAACCTGCGGCCGTGATGAGCTTTACGGACGGACTCGCGGTAACCCTGGGTTCATTTGCGCTGGGCGCGGTCATCGCGGGAGATTATTCGCAATTTTCGAAAAAACGGTCCGACGTGCTGAAAGCCGCTCTTTTCGGAATTATTCCGGCGGGTTTGCTGATGATCGGTGCAGGAGCCGTCCTGACGATCGCTTACCGGGCTAGCGATATTACAGCCACATTTTTGAGCATCACGACGCCGTTTATTGGCGGTGTGATTTTGATCCTGGCTACCTGGAAGACGAACCTTGTGAATGTTATTTCAGGCGGTTTTGCCTTAATCAACGTGTTCAACGTGTCGAAGGAGAAAGAAAAGTGGGCCGTCGGCATTGCGGGAACCATCGGGACCGTATTGGCTGTCGTCGGCATCCTCAACTATTTTACTCCGATCATGTCCATCCTGTCGGCTATGATTCCGCCGGTGGCAGGCGTGATGATCGCTTCGTACTGGGTGCTTGGCAAAGGGGATAAGAACCGCTGGCAGGAGGTTGAAGGCGTGAATGCTTTGGGCGTCGTCTCCTGGCTTTTGGGCGCGGTCATTGCTTGTGCTCCCGTCGTGTTGTCCTTTTTCCCGAGCTTGCCACAGGTACCGAATCAGCCGCTGGCCGGGATTGTGATTTCTTTTGTCGTGTATTATGTCGGTTATCGTTTATCGGCTCAGAAGACTGTCATATTGGAGGAAACGTAAATGAGATATTTAGATCAAGCAGCAGTGGAACATATCGCCGTCGGCGCGGCATTTCTGGGAACCGGCGGAGGGGGAGACCCTTATATCGGCAAATTGATGGCTCTTTCGGCCATTGATAAATATGGACCTGTAAAACTATACTCGGTCGACGAGATTCAGGATGAGGACTTTTTCATTCCCGCCGCGATGATGGGGGCGCCTTCCGTACTGGTGGAGAAGTTCCCAAAAGGGGACGAGTTTGTGAAGGTATTCCAAAAATTAGCGAATTACTTAGGAAGGGAAAAGATCGCCGGCACGTTTCCGATGGAAGCGGGGGGCGTCAACTCCATGATTCCCATCGTCGTTGCGGCGCAACTGGGATTGCCATTGATCGACTGCGACGGTATGGGACGGGCGTTCCCGGAGCTGCAAATGGTGACGTTTAACCTGGACGGCATTCCGGCGACGCCGATGGCGATTACGGATGAAAAAGGGAACATCGGCATCTTTGAGACCATCGATAATCGATGGACGGAGCGGCTGGCAAGGGTGGCTACGGTGGAAATGGGAGCCAGCGCTCTAGTCAGCTTGTATCCTGCAACGGGTGCTCAAATCAAGCAAAGCGGCGTTCATCATATCGTGACCCTGTCCGAACAGATCGGCGCCATCATTACATCGAAAAACCGGGATGCCAAGGATAAGCTGCAAGAACTGCTGAAACTCGTGTCCGGCTATGAACTTTTCCAAGGTAAAATCGTGGATGTCATCCGGGAAACCAAGGGCGGATTTAATCTCGGCCGCATGCATCTCGAAGGGATCGAGGCGTTTAAAGCCGGGGAGATGAAGGTTCATTTTCAAAATGAAAACCTGGTTGCCGAGCGGAATGGTCAAGTGGCAGCGATGACTCCGGATTTGATCTGTCTGGTCGATTATGAAACCTTGTTGCCTGTAACCACGGAAAGCCTGAAATACGGGAAACGCGTACGGGTGATCGGGCTGCCCGCCCATGAAAAATGGAGAACGGAAAAAGGAATCGAGACGGCAGGTCCAAGATACTTCGGATATGATTACGATTATGTTCCAATCGAGGAACTGGTAAAAAAGGCGGTGGCTGAAAATGTATAGAATCGGGATCGATGTGGGCGGCACCAACACGGATGCCATCATTTTGGATGAGAACCATCAGTTGATCCATGCGGTGAAATCACCGACAAGCTTGGATATTAAAACGGGCATCGAAACCTCTCTCCGGAGGTTGCTGCAGGAAGCGGACATCGATAAAACCCAAATAACGCATGCCATGTTAGGTACGACGCAGTGCACGAATGCGATTGTGGAGCGTAAAAAGCTGGCCCAAGTCGGCGTCATTCGCCTGGGTTACCCGGCAACGGCTTCCGTGGCCCCGTATACGTCCTGGCCTGAGGATATGGTGGAGAAGCTGTCGGGTAAATACGCTCTCGTCCACGGCGGATATGAATACGACGGCCAAGTGCTTGGTGAAGTCGATGAGACCGAAATTACGGCTCTTCTGGAAGAGTGGCGCGGTCGTATTGAATCCATTGCGGTTATCGGCGTATTTTCATCCCTTAAAAATGACCAGGAGTTCCAAGTTCGCGATCTCATCCATCAAATGTACGGACCGGAATTTCCGGTTTCCTGTTCTTCATTGATCGGTTCGGTCGGTTTGATCGAACGGGAAAATGCGACCATCCTCAATGCGGCATTGTGCAAGGTGATTAAAACGACGACCGAGGGTTTTGTTCAGGCGTTGGAAGAAGAGGGCATCTCGGACGCAGCCGTGTTTTTATGCCAAAATGACGGTACCCTGATGTCGATCGATTACGCTAAGCAATTTCCGATCCTCACCATTGCCTGCGGGCCAACGAACAGTATTCGCGGGGCTTCCTACTTAGCCAAGATCAAGGATACGATGGTTCTCGACGTAGGCGGGACGACGTCGGACATCGGGGTTTTGCAGGACGGCTTCCCGAGAGAATCCTCGGTTGCGGTCGAGGTTGGCGATATCCGCACGAATTTCCGCATGCCGGATATTATCTCCGTCGGGCTGGGCGGCGGAAGCATTGTGCGCTCGGAGAACGGCAAAATTACGGTTGGCCCTGACAGCGTAGGGTACAAGATTGGACAAGAAGCGCTGGTTTTTGGCGGGAATACGCTGACTACGACAGACATTGCCGTTCGGCTCGGGCTTGCGGATGTCGGGGATAAGAGCCTGGTAGCGCATTTGGATGAAGACTTCGCCAAAAATGTGCAAGCTGAAATTGCAACCATCATTGAACAGGCCATTGATAAAATGAAGACATCCTCGGGAGACGTTGAGCTTGTTTTGGTAGGGGGCGGCAGTGTCGTTATACCGGACACGATTCGCGGGGTATCCCGTATGATTAAGCCTGAGAACGGGGGCGTAGCCAACGCCATTGGCGCGTGTATTGCTCAAATCAGCGGACAATATGAACAAATTTACATCTATTCTACAGAGCCACGTGAGGATTCACTTAGAGATGCGCAAGAAAAAGCCGTAAAGCAGGCGGTGCTGGCCGGCGCTGATCCGGCTACGGTGGAACTCGTGGAAGTGGAAGAAACCCCGCTGGCTTATCATCCGGGAAATGCGACGAGACTGAGAGTGAAAGTCGTAGGAAACATGAAGTAGAAGAGAAGCTTCACATGAGTTTAGACAACTTGTGTGAGGCTTTTTTTATTTTCGAGGGCGGTCTATTTCTTTTTCATGTAGGTGAGCAGCATGTATCGTCTATGCTGCGGGACTATCGTTCCATGCTTGTCAGATGTATAATCTAGGAAGACATGGAAGGGAGCATGCGACCCAGCCTGTCGAGAAGCATATATTTTAAGCGGCTCCAAACGGAGCCTTAAATAACAGGAGTTCAATTATATGATTACCTTTAAAGAGATTTTAAACAAAGTCGTTTTCGAAGAGGTTTGGGACGAGTTGATTGAATACTATCCGAATATGAACCGCAAGAACAGCACAAAGAGAAAATATCTAACCGTATTTGAATCCTTACTTTCAAAAGATCCGGCAAAAAATGTAGAGGAGATGATCATACATATAGACGAGGTTAATTCTGATGCTTCTCTTCACGAAGATGATGTGGAGTATCGGGTACATGGAAAAAATAATTCATCCGAGTGGGATGGATATTGGGACATCTCCGCAAACCATTGGGAGGAGTGGCTAGGCTTTTATATAGATCATAAAGTACTTGAGCGCTTTTCAAGCGAACAAATAGCGGCGCTTTGTTTGTATGAAATGACCTGGTTTGGTTTTTCTGAAGAACTTAATCATGAGTAAAGTTGATCAACTTGAGGATCTTGATGGAATAGGAATTCAGTGCATAAAACCCTTTTTCAGGGAGGAGCCGTTCCAATGAATAGCATTTTTGAACAATGCCACACCAATGAAATGATTGCCCGTATCCAACGATTACGCCCGGATTCACAACCGCGTTGGGGGAACATGAATGTCGCGCAAATGTTGGCTCATTGCTCATCTTTTCAAGAGATCGCGATGGGGAACTCTTCTTCCTCCAGAAGTTGGCTCGGGGTGGTCATAGGAAAGTTTGTGAAACCCATCTTTTACAACGACAAGCCGCTTCCACGGAACATGTCCACGATTCCGGATATCATGATTGTAGATGAAAGGGATTTTGACGCGGAAAAAGAAACATTAATACAAAAAATAATTACGTTTCAAAATAATGGACCCGAGAACTGCACGACCCGACCCCATCCTTTTTTCGGCAAATTCTCTCCTGAAGAATGGGGCAAGGGCATTTATAAACATTTAGACCATCATTTAAAACAGTTTGGCGTTTAGTTAATGAAACGTGATGACGCTGTGGCCCGAAACTGAGGTCGAAGAGGAATAATGAGATGAATATTGAATATGGGAATACGCTTAAGGAGTTTAGGACGCTATATCCTGTAACGTTTTATATCATTGCAATTAACACCTGCTTATTTTTCATTACGGTCATTTTCAATGGGATTTATGGGGTCGGCTATGTCCAATCCGTGTTTGGAATTACCTCTGGAAGGTATGAGCCTTGGAGGTTTGTCACCTATGCTTTTTTACATAATGGAACTCAACACTATCTAAGTAACAATTTGTTTCTATATATCATGTCTCCTCTCATTGAATACATATTGGGGCGAAGCAAGTTTATGATTTTCATATTGATGAATATCGTGCTAACCCCCATGGGTGACTTTTTATTGTTGTCAACGAACAGTCTGGTCGGCTCCTCGGGAATTTGTTTTGGGATCATGGCTGTATATTATTGCCTCATGATTTCTAAACGGGTTGTTCTCAGAAAACAAACGGTTATGATGTTAGTTGTTTGGTCGGTCCTTGGTTGGGGCAGTACGTTTCTTATGGAACGTATAAGTATTAGCGGTCATATAACCGGTTTTATATGGGGGCTTTTATTTTCACTTATGGTCTTTCGCAAGAACGACAAAAGGCATAAATCCCATACGGGCTAGAGAGTTGGCTTCGTCATTTATAGGAGCTATCCACATTCCAAATTTCATTCAAGACACCCCAAAAAAAGTCCTTCGATGGTTAAAAACGGAGGGCTTTTGCCATTTCTTTGACCATTCCGCAGATTTATTTTGAAAATAATTCGAACGATATCATTCGATTTTACCAATACATACTGTAAGGCCTAAGGGGGAGGTGGCAGATGAATCATTCTACTGATTATGCAAAGCTCGTTGCACTTACATTAGAGGGAAGCCGTGATGCATTTGGCGAGTTGTATGAAGCAACCATCAAGGACGTTTACAAAACCGTTTGTTTTCTTGTTAAAGAGCGGTCTGACGCAGAGGATGTGATTCAGGAGATCTACATTCAAGCATATCGGTCTCTGGGCAAGTATGATGCAAACAGGCCGTTTCGGCCTTGGTTCATGGGCATCGTGATGCGTCAAATTCAAGCCCATCGTAGAAAAAGTTGGACACATGTACGAATCATCAAAAGAGTGGAACAGATTGAACAACTGGTGGCCTATGATTTCTCCAATGAAGTGGTGAACAAGGTATCGAACCGTTCGCTGCTCGCGTGCGTAGATCGGCTTCCTTTTAAGCTGAAAATCGTAATTACCCTGCATTATTTAAACGATTACACGCAAGAAGAGATTGCAGCCATACTCGAGATCCCTCTCGGTACGGTAAAATCAAGGATCCATGCTGCTCTGCAAAAGATACGCAACAAACAGAATATGAACATTCCGGCGATGGGAAGGGTGGAGAAACTAAATGAGTCTTGATGAAAGATTAAAAACGGCTTTTACGGAAGAAACCAAAGATTGGAACGCACCTGCTAATCTTAAGGGGAAAATACTGCACCAAGTCGTAACGCATCAAACTGGACGGCGAATGAAAAAATGGATTGCTGCGGGCATTTTGGCCGCGGCCTTGGTAATCCCGACTGGTGCATATGCCGGGTACAATTACATTGCGGATTCCATCTACGGTTCGCAGGAGAATATCGCCAAATATGGGGTAAGTCCAAAACAGTACGAAGAGCTCGAGGCAAAGCTGCAGAGCGCCAAACAAAACCTCAGTGAAGAGGAATTTACCAAATGGCTGTCTTTACTTCAAGAGTTGGAAACAATGAATTTGAACATTGCCGATGCCCACGGGGACATTCATCCAGACCGCTTGAGCGCAGAGGAGCTTAAACGCTACAAAAGCTTAACATCAGAGCTGGAGCCTGTCTTTAATAAATTGAACGAAATTCAATCAACCCCGAAAAGGGAGGTTAAAATGGTAGATAACGCCGCTTTTTGGGGAGGAATCGTAGACCAAGCAAGGCTGACATTCAGTAAAGAGGAATTCAACGAGTTCCAGACATTGATCAATGAATTGAAGGCGTATGACGACAAGACGCTTGATCCGGATGGAATCTCAGAGGAAGATGAATCGAAAATCGATCAGTTGACAGAGCAGCTGGAGCCGTATTTTAAAAAGCTGGGAATTACGTTTAAACCAAGATCTTGATCTCCTGGTTGATCGAAGTTCCTTTGGCTTCAGTTCCATAGATCCATTTTTAAACTGTTTCGGGCAAAACAACATTTGCCCGATTTTTTTAACCAATCCATTTGAACGGAACTGAAACGATGAGGGGACTTGCTCTTGAATGGGTGAAATGGAGGTTATTGAGTCGGCTTACAAGAGTCGGTTAAGAAATGGGATGGAGCAGATAAACCTTGACGAAAAACGCAGCGGGTCTGTCCCTTAAGAACGCTATAGGAGAAGTTGGACCGGTTACACTAAGTTGGACGAAAAAATAAGGGCTTGTAGAATAAACCTATCATGATAAGGAGTGCACCTCTACAATGTCCAAACATCAACTTGCGTGTTTACAACCGAGTTCAAAAAGCAAATGGTATAGCGAAGATCGGGCGTGAGCTGGGTAGTCACGCACCTACCATTACTCGAGAACTGAAAGAATGGCCGTGATAAAATCTTAGAAATCAAACTACCTGTTAGCGAGTATGCTGAGGATAAGTTGTTTTCCCACATTAATAAAGTCTTATGTGAAGCCAAACTAATCGCTGAAACATTACAGAACGGGTGCAAAACAACGCAAAAGGTGCAGAAGACTGTATATCAATAATCTTTGAGGAGGTGTTGCCAATAAACTATAGTATTTTAGGTAAAATTTAGGTATAATGCACTAGCTGGCCTTAGGGCCAAAATATCAAAAAGGAGACTACATATGAAAAGCAAAATTATCATCATCGCTTCTCTACTCTTAACTCTCATCGCTGAATCTGCAGGCGCGGCTCCAAGAATGAACGTTACCGTTGACGGAAACGCGGTTATATTTGACCAGGATCCAATTGTTCAAAGTGGAGTTACTTTGGTTCAATTTAAACCGGTATTTAATGATCTTGGTATCGGAATCGGTTGGAATCAAAAGAAACAACAGGTGACTGGTACAAAAGATGGAACAAGTATAATTCTTAATGTCGGAAGTAAGACTGCATATGTTAATGGAACTCCTGTCGAGCTTCAAGTTGCGCCAAAAATCATTAAGGGCAGCGTATTTGTGCCTTTGCGTTTTGTAAGTGAAGCAACTGGAGCCTACGTTAATCTTTCGGGCAATGTTATTCAAATTATGAGTAAGGACTCATTTTCGCAGTCATCCATAACACCATCCCGTCCCATTACTCCAACTAACCCTTCTATCCAGCCAAAAACAAGCACTATTAATGAGCTTGATAAATATTTGAATGACAATTTCTCGGTATATTATTTCCATGGCCTTGAACTAGATTTGTCTTTCACAAGCAACATTGGCAAAGATGGCCAATACTCTCTTCTCATTGATATGAATGACTCTGATGATGTATTAGAGCTGTTGGATATGTTGTCCGATGACTACTCTCTTATTTCAGAACTCACAGGCAAGTTTGCGCCCGTTGTTCACAGCAAATATGGCGAGAACAATATTAACTTGCATGTCCGTTCTGTTATGTACAGCAGCGTATACCCATCCAAGCTTCCATCAGGCGCGTTCGTCATCCCTTCTGATTATGAAGGATATAAGGTGATCAGCTTCATGTTCGCTGCAAGATATGATTACAAGACCAAGGAGTATTACAGCTTCATTGTCAACGCCAACGACGGCAAGCTGACTATGCTTGATGGTGGAAGATTGTAATCTGAAATAAAAAATAACAGTTATTAGTATTTAAAGAACAAGGATTTGAACGTCTTGGGTTTCAGGTACCTGAGGGAGCCGTTGAGGAAAATGAAGATTGCTCAGTGCTATTCGAAGAGATATTAATGAAGAGGCGGGTATTGGCGAATACACTTACTAAACAGAGAAGCTCAGTATAACGTTAAGCGTTATTACAATCAAATTAATGTTACATATTCAGAACAATTCACTTATGTAGTCCAATATAATGATGAAGATAACGGATGGATTTATGATTACTATTGGATATTGATCTTGATGAGAATACGACACTTTTGGGTTCTTAGGTATTCATTTAGATATTGTTTGAGCTACTGGGGCTTTCTGAGGTTTGCGGTTATGTGGCATGAGGTTGCCACATAACCGGTCATGGAAAAATCGGTAAAACGTATTTCACGCTGCAGGACTACCATCCTTTGGGTTGTCAGTTGTATAATCAAGGAGACATAGCAGGCAACAATCGGCCCAGCCTAAGATAAGAGCTATCTAAGGCTGGGTCGATTCGTAGATACAGAGCGTTAGCTGTAGTCATATCCGATCACAATTGGGGGGGAGATCCATGAAGGTTGATGAATCTGTACTCAATCAAATTCTTGATGTATTGGACTATCAAGGAACCGATGTTCATTTACTCGGCGGATATTTTAATAACGTTTACGAAATCTCTTCCGAAGTACCGATCATTGTTAAGATTTTTAGTAGAGGGATTCATAGGGAGGAGGAAATTCTGTCTGAGATCGAATGGACGCAATTCCTTCATGAAAATGGAGTTCATGTAACGGTTCCTATAATCCTAAGTGGCAGTTCCTATATCCATAATTTGACGGATGATCTATTTTTCGTAGCTTACGAGAAGGTGAAGGGGGCCCATATTGATATTAACGGTAAAGACTGGAACGAAAAATTATTCAAGCAATGGGGTCATGGGATGGGGACAATGCATTCCTTATCCAAGCTATACAAAGGTAAGTACAGACGGCCAGAATGGAACGAGCATAAGATTTATCGGATGAGAATGGATTCATTTAAGGATAAGATTAAAGAGAAGTGGGAGCAATGCCTTGCAGATATTCAATCAATAAGCAAGTCTAAAGAATCTTATGGAATCATACACGGCGACCTAAATCATCATAATTTCATATATGATAAGGGCGATATCACCTATATTGATTTTGGGGATAGTGAATTTCATTGGTTTGCATACGATATCGCAATTGCTGTATATCATGCTTCGCAAACGATTAAAGATAGAGCCGGGCGGGATCGGTTTGCGTCTATATTTTTCAATTCATTTATTGAAGGCTATGTAATGGGGAATTCAGTGAATGACATATTGGAGCACGTAGATTTTTTTGTTAACTTCAGGCATCTGTATTCATTTGTTTATCATCATCAATTTTTGCAAAAAGATCAGTTGAATAAACAACAGCTTAAGTATTTGAGCGTTTTGCAGTAATCTGAGGCCTTGAGCCGTAAGGATTTTCGGACATAAAAAAGGGACTTCACCCCAACTTGGAGAAGTTTTCAAGTGACCAAACCCAAAAACCTCAAGGATGGAGGAAGTCACTTTGTATATTCTCCAAGAATGTCTGTTTTCCTTCGAAGAACTTTTAAAAATTCAACCCAAGGAGAGATTGCCGATCTTCTTCAGCTCTCTCGATCTGAGACCGTATGCCAAGGAACTGAGAAGCCGTTCACCCCGAGGCGCTGAGGGATACTGCAGACAAGGTATTCTACGAGCACTCTTGGCTGCGCCGCTTGAAGGAATAAGTACCTTTTCAGGGTTGCATAAGCGTTTGGATACGGATCTCCGGTTTCGTTATCAGTGTGGTCTTCCGCTGGATCGAGAAGCTCCTTCCATATCCACATTAAGCCGAGTTTTCTCAGAACTGACGAGAAAGGACTTGGCAAAACGGCTTTTTGAGGATTTGGTCACACGCTGTCAGCAGGAAGGTATCATAGAAGGCAGTAACGTCGCCATAGACAGCGCCGCTCTCCGCGCTTACGAGAAAAAGCAGCCCAAACGCAAAAGCGAGCAAACGGGTAATGCGAACTGGGGCGCAAAAATTGATTCCTTCGGCAATAAAATCACATGGTTTGGTTACAAAATTCATCTGGCGGTCGATACGAAAAGTGAATTGCCGATCGCCTTGGAAGTAACGCCGGCGCATGTCAATGATGGAGAAATGGCGCCGGGCCTGATCGAGAAAACAGCGTCCAGGACGAGCACACGATTTTTCATACTCGATGCGGGCTACGACCAAATGAAAGTTTATGAGGCCGCCCGCAACGTCAAGGCACAAGCCATCATTCCCCTTAATCTTCGGGGGGAGAAGGAACCGCCTGCTGGCATGACCTCGAACGGAACACCGTGCTGTTCCATGGGTTATGCGATGACATACTGGGGAGTTGACGGCGATATGCATAAATTTCGCTGCCCGCATGCCACGGGTAAAGTCGACTGTCCGCTTGGCATGGCTGCCTGCTCGTCTTCAAACTATGGAATGGTCGTCAAAGTAAATGCGAAGGATGATCTCCGGCGATACAGCATCCCTCATCGGGATACAAAGCGTTGGAAGGAACTTTACAATGAACGAACCAGCGTAGAACGCTGCAACTCCCGATTGAAAACCTATTTGACGGCAGACGCCGCACATGTCCGGGGCATTCAGAAAGTCACAACTCACCAGTATTTGAATGCCATTGTTCTGCTTGCATCTGCGCTCGCCGTTTCTCATCATTCAAAACGGGCTGCCGCTTAAAAAACGAGCTGTTCTAAAATTCTGCAAGTCTGCCCTTTTATTCATCCATATAATACCATTTTCGAAAATTACCCCTTAACGACAGTGAATATGCTATCGCTTCTTCTCTGAAACGGAATTATGCAAAACACTCGTATTTAGAAGAAATGGAGCAATCATTAATAAACCGCAAAACTTATTTGGGGATTTCGTTAGTATAGCAGGACTGTGCTTAAGTCATATCCAATTCTCAAAAAAGAAAGGAGAAAAAAATGAGGAAAACCATATGGATCATCGCCCTCTTGCTATTCGTGAACATGAACGTTACTTTCGCTGACTCCAATCAAAACGCATCCTTTGCGGGGAATAGTACGGGGAATTTGAATAATGATGGAATGTATGCGAGTAAGGGGGAATGGATCTACTATCGAAGTTTTTCTTCGGCAGGAGGGTTATATAAGGTAAAAAAAGACGGAACTGAAAAAACAAAATTAATGGACGGGTTTCCCGGCTATATCAATATTGCGGGAGATTACTTATATTACTCTGACGGCTGGAAGTTGACGAAAGCAAAAATCGATGGGACAGAAAAACAAGTATTAGCCAATTCTGCGTTTCATGTCCATGTCACAGATCAATATATTTTTTATACCAACATAGGGCCTCAGGATGGTTTCATCTACAGAATGAATTTAGACGGGACCGGCAAAATACAATTGAATAATGACCATGCAAGTCAAATTGTGGTTAGCGGTAAATCGCTGTATTATACGTCATATTACAATAAGTTAATTAAGATCGATATCCATGGGAATTCAAAAATAAAACTTTTAGAAGGGAGATTCATTAACGAATTAAATATCGAAGGGGATTGGCTGTACTTCAATTACAATCAGAAGTTATACAAAATGAAAACAGACGGCTCGAAGCTAACGATGTTGTCTAACGATAATGCGCGATATATAAATGTTTCGGATGGCTGGATTTATTACAGTGATCATTCGAAGAAAAAGAATCTGGTCCGAATCAAAACAGATGGGACGGAAAGACAAGAATTAAATCAAATAAAATCATTTTATATCCATCTCATTGATCACTATGTTTTTTTTCATGATTTATCCAAGATGGTGAAGGTTGATATCAACGATATAGTGAAAGAGGGACGAAAAATCAACTGAATGGCTTGGGTTGCAAAAGCCGAAATTGGAGATCAAATATAAAAATTCGAAATTCGGAGGAATTAGATGAGGATAAAATTGTTGGGACATGCATATTGAACGATTTTATTAAAGCCTCCATGGTTAACTTATCCTATAATTTGTCAAAAAAAGTGCGTCTGCAAAACTTTTATCAAAGTTGGGCTTCGTACAGGAAGGTTTACTTCGGACTATATATTTGGCGAGATCATCACAGATACGTTGATATTTTCAATTCTCAAGAAAGATTTTATGGAGAAAGATTGAAATTGAACCAATGATAAAAGTTATTGGGAGGAAGCTCTCCCGATCTTTTTGCTTCAATCACAAGAGAAGTTAGAACCTTCGAAAATCGAATATTTGGACGTCAGGAACCGCGAATAGACGATTCAAAGGAGGCAAAATATTGAAGGACCACGAGGAAATCCTGGCCGGAGGAAATATGAATAAAGTCGTTAAAGTTGGGGAGACGGTACGGCGTGAATCCAAACCAAACCCGTTTGTAAATGATCTTCTTAGGTATCTTGAGAACGTAGGTTGCCCATACGTCCCAAAATATTTAGGAGTTGACGAGAAGGGGAGAGAGGTCTTTTCTTACATTCAAGGCGTGGTTCCCGGGAACAACTACCCTGAAAATGAAAGTTATATGTGGTCGGATTTGGCGCTGGCTGAATTGGCGAAGATCTTAAGACGGTTCCATGATTCGTCTGTGAGATTTTCCACTTCAGAAAAATCTTTACATGATTTTCCGGAGGCATCCCGGCACGAAGTCGTCTGTCATAACGACGCTGCTTTATATAACGTTGTGTTCAAGGACGAGCTCCCCGTTGGAATGATTGACTTTGATATGGCGGGATTTGGGCCTCGTATTTGGGATATTGCTTATACTCTGTACAC
This sequence comes from Paenibacillus sp. FSL M7-1455, assembly GCF_038004655.1. Taxonomy (NCBI): domain Bacteria; kingdom Bacillati; phylum Bacillota; class Bacilli; order Caryophanales; family Paenibacillaceae; genus Paenibacillus; species Paenibacillus sp. FSL M7-1455. The sequence continues at coordinate 1,132,168 of NZ_JBBORO010000001.1, forward strand.
CTCAGTTCCTTTAGCCGGATTCGCGCCAGGCGGGGAAGACTTTTCGGTTGTTGAATATAACAAAACGGATCATGCATCCATGCGGAAAAAACGAATAAAGTTGTTTTTTGATTCCTATGGCATGAATGTACCTACGGATCTAAAATGGTGGGTCATTTCTCGTATCCAATTTATGTGCACCACACTATCTGATCGTGCCGCAGCCGGGGACCCTGCTTTTATCAAGCTGGTTCAAGAAGGTCATCTGGATCATTATAAAAAGGAATTAATCTTCCTTGATAAACATTTCGATGATTGGAGTTAATGGTGCATGACCGATTTGTAAAAGCTGAGGTCATAGTCACGAAGGTAAACAAGGTTAGCCCGGAGGAGAAGGAGAAACTTGATCGTCTAGCCGAGGAGAGGATCGAAAAAGCACGCGAAGAAGCCATCTCGAAGATCCGCGAGCGGTATAACCAAATCAAACTCCGGGATGAAGCCGGCGGCGAAGAATGAACAAACGAACATTACGCAAAAAAAAGATATGAAAACAAGGAGAACATAGAATTTGAACAAAGAAGAGGAAATGTTAGACGCTATTTTTCAAAATGCCATTAGGTTCTTAAATATATCCATCGATGAAATCATACATTCGGATTTTAGTGAAATGAATAGTGTTGTTAAGACATCCGTATTCATACAGATGACAGTGGAACTTTCATTAAAGTATGCAATTGCATACAATATGGGGAACATATCAATAAAGAAAATTCTGACCGAAAAATATAAAAATCATACTGTAGACGAGATCTATGAAGAATACCTGAAAAATGCACTAAAAGTGGACTCCTTTGAAAGGCTTAAAAATCACATTAAAAATATCCCCCTATTTAAATTCAATAAAAATGAAGAAATAGAAAAGATGGAGCAATTCCAAAAAATAAGAAACAGACTTCTGCACTTTTCTTATCATTTTACCTCCCATGAAATTTCGAATGCGAAAGAAAACTTTATTTATATCGTTTTTAAAATTGTTTTTCCCCTTTTGTATGAAGGATACTCAGTAGAATCCTTGGATTATTTGGCTCCGAGTGATTTTATTAAAGTCTATGTGGGTACGAAGAAGTTTGAAAAAATCCGTTCTATGGATGAATACAAAAAAGTGATGCTGAATATAGCCGATACGTTGAAACATAAAGGCGAGATCACGATTGGGAGATGCATCTACTGCAATGAAACGTCATGGATCAAAGAGATTGGAAAGTGTATTTTATGCGAATACGACGACCGAGATGATGTGTTATTAAGATGTCCGGCTTGCAGAGAGAATAAATCAGTCATCTACGAAAGTATAAATATGGAATATAACAACAACGCTACGACTGGGATTTGTATAAGCTGTAATAGGAAAATGTCTGTCATAAAGTGCAAAAAATGCGGAAGATATAATGTGTATGAAGACGATATTGCTTTCTTGTGTGCAATTGAAGGATTAGACGAGTCGGTGTGCGATATGGATTGTGATCCTATTTCCAAAAAGAATAAGCTTCCGTCCCCATATGCGTTCGTCATACCGGCCATTGTGATTTCTGACTGTATTCATAACAACGAGATTTCAGTACTGAATAAAAACAAAAATATTCCAAAAATTTTAGGTAAAAAGTCTGAGCATAGTTACATTCTGAATAATGACGTGGATGATGCCGTATTGGAGGGGATTTCATATTTAGTCAACCAAGAGTATGTTTCGCTGAATATCAAAAAAGAAGAGATTTTAGAAAGAGTTCATCGGTTGATTGAGGAAGAATATACTAATGGTTCATTCAGTGAAATGACAGGTCTTTATGAGCGATTATTTTTTTCTGTACATAGTGAAGAGACAGGAAAAAAATTTTACGAGGTACTTGACCATCTGGTTCAACGGCAGTTTAAAGAACTTACGCAAGAAGAGTATGAGATCTTATATGAATGCAGAGATAATTTGGATATCGACACGAAGATATTTTTTGGTATGTATAAGCATCATGAGTTAGTTAGACCAAGCGAAATCAAGTAAATATTCTTTAAGCTGCGTGGTGGCCTCCCTTTGGGGCTTAAACTATTAGGAGGTAAAGAAGTTGAGCCAAAAAACGAAGCATGCGGATGTATGCGGTTACTGCTGTTTGAGGTTTCCAGTCGCAGATTTGAAAAAGTCGGTGGATTTTTACTGCAATGTACTCGGCTATGAATTGAGTTCGGCGGAGTATTCGTTTGGAGAGGCCCATGTTTCATTAAAAACGGAAATGGTCCAAGTATATTTTTGATGGAAACCAAGCCGGAAGAAATCACGCATTTGAAGTTCGCATTTCCTCGTTCATTCTGGGTCACGAACAGCGCAAGGCAGGTGACTATGGTTGAAATGTTAACGAATGATTTGCTTGCGTTGCATGAACGAATCAAACGGGCAGGCGCCCATATTGATAAAGAACCTGTATTTACTAATGAATACGGATATTTCACCTTTTATGATCCGGACGGGCATTATTTTCGGATGGTGGAAGAAAAGTTTCCTTCAAAAAGCGATGAAACATTTTGATGCGGACAAGGCGCAAAACAAATATATATCGGACAGGAGAGGTGACTTTGAAGATCGAAAAAGTATTTGAATATGATATAAGCACTGAGTTGGAAGCATCTATACAAACATTATTAATCGACAGTTTTCCAGATATCTATCCCAAGGATCGGATTTATTTCAAGCAATTGCCGCACTTTAGATTTCTGGCTTGGAATCAGGAAAACCAACTCATAGGACACGTAGGATTAGAATATAGAGTCATGAATCTAAACGGAAAGCCCGTAAGAATACTGGGAGTCATTGATTTTTGCGTTTCGCAAAACAGCCGTTCACAGGGCGTAGGTTCTAAGCTGCTTTTAGAAGTTGATCGATTTTCTGAGGGCCGAAATATCGATTTTATATTGTTATTTACAGATAAGACGAACTTCTATTGGAGAAATGGATATAAGCCGGTAAAGAATAAATGTACATGGATGAAAATTAACTATGAAACACAGACCTCCAACGGTATAGGCCATGAAGAGGTCGATCAGTTAATGATTAAGGAAGTAGGAAAGACCGCTTGGAGCGAAGGAGATCTGGATTTTTTAGGCTATTTTTATTGAGCTGACATCCATGCTCAGTCGGCGACATCGTCGTTTTAAACCATTAGAATATCAGTAAAGAACGAAAGAAGGTGACCATTGGTGAATCGAATCATCGTTATAGGCTCGGCAGGCTCAGGAAAATCGACTTTATCTCAAAAACTCAGTAAAATCCTATCGCTGCCGGTGATTCATTTAGACCGGTATTATTGGAAACCCCATTGGACCCCGACCTCAAATGAAGAATGGGATGACTTTATTAAAGCTGCCGTAAGCCAAGATCGGTGGATCATGGACGGAAATTATACAAGAACGCTAGGGATGAGATTGAATGAAGCGGATGCGGTGATATTTTTGGACATGCCCACACTCTTATGCATTTATCGGATCATCAAAAGAAGAATCATATACCATGGAAAAACGCGACCCGATCTCAATGAGGAATGCCCCGAAAAACTGGATTGGGCGTTTTTTATTTGGGTCTGGAATTATCGGAAGAGAAGCAGGCCGCGGGTGATAAAAGAGCTTGAGCAAGCCAAAGATCGCAAACAAGTTGTCATCTTAAGGTCCAGGAAAGAGGTGCGGCATTTTTTGGATCGAATAAAGAGAAACAAGTAGAAGATGTGCTGGCTGGAACGATGATTCAGATTACGGGTCCATTAAACGCAAAAGAATTTGAAGAAACGAAGCCCGAATTCTAAACTTTAGGAGGTGTTATCGTCATGAAATCGCCGGGAGGTTCCATCTATCCTTATTACTATAAAGGCGGAGCAATCCATTGTTTGAAGTACGGAAGCAAATATAACAACGAAGAACAACTTTTTGACTTGATGAAAAAGGAAGAAGAATTTATTTTTAAAACAAACAACAGGCTTAAAATATGGGTGGATATGTATCATACAGCCGTTACGAGTCGAGTGCGACAAGAACTCATAAACCATATGTACAATCTAAAAGACCATATCGATAAAATTTCGTTTGTCGGATTATCGAGTCTCAATGCATGGAGACTAAGAAGGGGAATGAAGAAACTGGGGATGAATCCAAGGCTATCTTTTTTTTCAGACCCAGAAGATGCCAAAACATGGCTGATCCATGAATGATTTCGAACTGCATTTTTACACCCGGAAAATACTGCATTCATCCAATGCCCCAAGTCCTTTTATATACTTGAATTGTTTATGCGCAAATCCAAGGGACTAGGTGGTCGATGTGATGTTGAAAAAACGCGATTTGCACGAATGCCGTGCTCTGTACAACCTCATGACGGATCCTGCGGTGTTTACTTATGTTCGGTACTCATGCCCGTCTTATGAAGAATATTTGTTCATAACCAAGCAGCTGATCGTTGAAGAAGAGCAGGGAACATGCATCTCCAGGACGATTCTGAACGAGATGGGGCAGCCCATCGGCACCATTGATTTATATCAGATTGCGCATCAAACAGGCTTCCTGGCCACATGGATCGGAGCCCCTTATTTCGGAAAAGGGTATAACGCGCGGGCGAAGGAAGCTTTTTTGGCTGAACTGTTTCTCGAACACCCCATCGAAACGGTTTATTTGAAGATCCGCAAGCAAAACATCCGATCGAGAAAAGCGGTAGAAAAGCTGCCGTACGTCAAATTCGGAAACAACATCTATGAGCAGGTATATCAATCGGTCAATCAACCGCAGCATTGCTTCGATTTGTATTATGTGGAGCGGGAAAGCTTTTTAGAAAGCAGTGAAGGCTTGCAGCATGAGATGGCTACGTAAACCATTCAAGCCAAACGTGCAATAAAATCTTTCGCGGCGCGCTTAAGATACGAGCTAAGGCTGGAGCGCATCGTCGTCAACTTCCTAAAAATACCGTGCTGTTCGGATCGCTGGCAGGCGGTCTTTTTTCATTTTCGGGAAATTTGGCGTTGCGGGGCGTTTTTGTAGTAAGCTGAAACTAAAATAAAATTTAACTGGGGACAAGTGAGGACATTACAGATGACGAAGAAGTTATATTACGAATCGGCTTATATCCGGGAATGGGAAACACGGGTCACGCGCAAAATGGAGCGGGAAGACGGAGCCTATGTGGCCTTGGAGGAAACGGCTTTTTATCCGCACGGCGGAGGGCAGCCTTGTGACCTGGGGTGGATCGATGCCATACCGGTGCTGGATGTCGTCCAGGAGGAAGGGGAAATTTTGCACAAGGTCGAGCGTTTCCCTGAAAAAGAAGCGGTCAACTGCCGTTTGGACTGGGACAGAAGGTTCGACCATATGCAGCATCACAGCGGCCAGCATTTGCTGTCGGCCATGTGTCTGGAGGTATGCCAAGCGGAAACGCTCAGTTTCCACTTGGGCCAGGATTACGCCACCATTGATGTCGCCCGCGCCGATTTGCCGCAGCACGAGCTGATGATGCTGGAACTCGAAGTGAATGATCAGATATACCTGAACCGGAAGGTCACGAGTTATTTTGTGAGCCGGGAACGGGCAGCCGAATTGCCGCTGGTCAAGCAGCCGAAGGTTACCGAGGATATCCGGATCGTCGAAATCGAAGGGATCGAATACAACGCCTGCGGCGGAACCCATGTCTCCGCAACCGGCGAGATCGGAATGATCAAACTGCTGCGGGCGGAGAAGCAAAAGGGGCATACGCGCCTATATTTTAAATGCGGTTATCGTGCGCTGAGAGAATTTAATGCCGGCATGGACATTTTGGGCAGTCTGTCGGCCCGATTCAATACCGGCAAGGAAGACATTTTGGACCGGATTGCCAAATGGGATCAGGAGCAGAAGCAGCTCCAGGCGGAGCTAAACGCGGTAAAGGCCGAAAATGACGCATACCTGGCGGAAAAGCTGCTGGCAAACCGTCAGGGCAGCCTCATCCAGCATGTATTTGCGGACAAGCCGTTGAAGGATATGCAAAACCTGGCAGCCAAACTCGCCGAACAAGCCGATGTGATCTTGCTTTTTTCCTCCAACTCGGAGCATAAGGTGCTTCTTGTCCGGGGAGAAGGGGACGGACTTGCCTGCGGCGCGTTTTTTAAGCAGCATTTGGCCGATTATCGCGGTAAAGGCGGAGGCAGCGACAAAATGGCGCAGGCCGGTTTTGCCAATGCGGAGGACGCCATGGCGTTCTACCATTTTGCGGCGCAGTCCTTAAGCGGCCGTGTTTAAGGAGAGGGTATGTCCCTTTACGTAAAATAAAACGAAGGCGCCATTTCTGGCGCCTCTTTTCGTTTCCCGTCCAAGCTCAGGATCTCCCGGCACGGACTGCTTCTATAATATCTAAAGGACGTTTATCTTCTTTTTTACCATGGCATTTCCGTTTTGTGCTCAATCACTTGCAATATTTTAGGTTCAAGCACTTTTTTGATTTGTTCCTTTGAAAGATCGTTTTTAGGTTCTCCGTTTTGTTCGGGTTGAAGTTGCTTTTCAGCCTGCGTATTTGCCATGACATCGAGGACTTGCTGTTTGGAAATATGTTTAGCTGCCGCAATCTCGACGACGGATTGGCCTTTGGCCAGCTCTTGTTTTAATTGGGCCGGGCTCATTTTCAGCAAAGCAAGCAGGTTTCCGTCGTTCAAAAATGCATCGGCCGTATAATCAGGCTTGCCGTTTGCAGAGAAGAATCCTTCTACCGATGGAGCAGGACCTCCTCCGATCAACGATACGCTGATCGTATTCCCCTGGACGAATGCTTGGTAGAACGGTGTTGCGGATCCCTTTTCGGTGTAGTTCAACATGAACGTTTTTTGATTCGGATTCCCCATCTGCTCCATGCTGAACTCGTACTGCTCCACGTTGCCGTATATTTTGTCAATGAGATGATCTACCTTCGCCTTGATTTCCTGACCGGTTAAAGAAATGACCGGCTTCGCCTGAGGCTCCCAATTTTCTTGGTTCACATGTTCAATCTCGCCCGTAACCCCGTTGATATCCAGCCTGATTTTTTTGCCTGCGGCTCCTTTGTCCTTCAGTACGATGCTGGTCTGGATCGCTTTTGTTTTTGCCGCATTCGGGTCGCCGCCAAGCTGGCTTGCCCCGACAATTTCGAACGATCTGGTTTCGGGAAACGCGCCGTACAACTTCTCGAGCGCCGCTTTGCCTGCTTCATCGACCTTGACTTGTTCAGCGGTGATAGGCGTTCTGGTCACCATTTCAATCAGAGTAGGGGCGGCAAATGCTGCTGTAGGAATCATAATCACGGCGGCAACCATTCCGGCAATCAGACGTTTTTTCATCGGTTTTTCGCTCCTTTTTCGTTGCAAATATTGGGAATAGGATTGTTCGATTCGTTTGGAAAGCGCCGGCGGACACTCCCGGGTCTCTGCCTCTTTATGCAGGTATTCACGGATTTGGCGTTCAATAGGCATTGTTTTTTTTCATCCTTTCCAGGGGGAGATTCCCTAAGTATTTTCGAAGCGCCTGCAGACTGGCATGATATCGGGACTTGACCGTACCTGGCGGAATACCGAGCAGCGTCGCGATTTCCTCAAGCGTATAGTCGTGATAAAAGCGGAGGATAATCACTTCTCGCTGTTTGTCGGTCAGTTTTTGGATGGCCTGCGCTATCTCATGGTCAGCATCTTCCGAGACGGTGGGGCGGTCCCAATGATGCTCTTCCCGAGAGAAGGCACAGATGCGTTCAAAAATACGGAATCTCCTCCAACGCTTGACCCGAAATCTCTGCACTTGGCGGATGACCAGGCCGTGCAGCCAAAACTTGAAAGGACGGTTCGTATCGTAGTTGGCAAGGGAGCTCCACATTTGCATATAGATCTCGTTCATGACATCTTCCCGATCCTGCGGATGGTCCACCAGAAAAGAGACGGTCCGGTAGACATCCCGATAGGTGGCTTCATACAGCGTTTGAAACGCCTGCTGATCGCCTTCTATCATTTTTGCGAGTAATTGGTACATATGTTCACTTTGCATTCAGAGGGCCCTCCTGGGTAAGCAGCTTACACCCTATATTGTCTCTCTCCCGAAAAAAAGTTCGGTTCTTGATTATTTTTTTTGGAGGCCATGTAAACCTACCGTTCTTTTGTTATTAAATGTATAATTATGGAATGACCTCGGCCGAAAAGGCTTAAAAACAAATGGGGGTGCTCCATGTGCGGTCCATGATCATGACGTTGCTTGTCCTGTTGGTACTGGCTGGATGCAAAGAACATACAAAAGAATCTGTTGAGATTTACAATCCGCTGCATACGGAATATTTGCAACAATATGGATGGCATATTGGGCAATATTATTCGGAAACAAGGTTTAAGGCAAACACCTTACAGGATTATCAAGAGCATGTCGATAAGATCCGAACCGAAGGACATGTTGATTTGTCTCCGTACCTGAATAAGGATGTTATCGAAACCGGGTACGTGCTGAAGGAAAAAACGGATCACTACAACCATATTGTAGTTTACATCTTAGAATCAGGGGGAGCCATTATAGGAAGCTATCTGGAATTTAATCATGAAGTCGTGCAACCGAACGGAGAAATTCAAGTGAACGCCGGCCAAACCACGCCAATGTTCCCTTCAAACCAACAAGATGAGCAATATGGCATTGGACGGTTCGTAAACGCAAATAACGATTAGGTTGGTTGCGGGGCATAGAGGGCTTTTAGAGGATTATGTTTTGTGCCGCTTCATGCAGCACATTTGGACGAGTGGGATTCAAAACTAGAGAAATATTTGTTGGGCCTGGCGCCGGATGGAGATTTCTAATCGCGGGTGATGATGAAAATGTTTGGTTTGAAGAAAAGAACTATTAAGGATCATGACGACTTTACTGAATAAATTGGAGGTGTATCATGAACATCGTCCTTATAGGTATGTCCGGAGCCGGCAAAAGCACATTAGGCGTATTGCTCGCCAAAGCTTTAGGAATGGATTTCGTGGATACGGATATTGTTATACAACAACATGAGAGCAGAGTGTTACAGGATATCATCGAGCGTGATGGCGTCGAAAAATTTCTGGAGATTGAAGAAACCATCTTGTCTAAATTACGCCTGAACAATTGCGTTATATCTACGGGCGGAAGTGTCATCTATTCAGAAAAGGTGATGAATATCCTTAAACAGGATGGGGAGATCGTTTATTTGCACGTCCCGTTCGAAGAAATTCAAAGGAGGCTCAAAAACACAACTACCAGAGGCATTGTCATCAGGAACGGGAGTAGTCTTAAGGACGTCTACGAGGAAAGAGTCCCGTTATACAGGACGCACAGTGATATCATGATCGATTGCTCCAATAAAGATATTGAACAGTGTGTCAGGGAGATAATCGTGAGCCTACAAGAACATCATCGCCATTAAAAATCGATTGGAGAACCAATAAATGTATTTTATCATCGGCATCATCATAAGCGTTTTAGTATATTTTGTTCTGACTTTAACCATGGGCGGCATTGGCGGATTGGTTTTCTTGCTGCTTTTAACGGGCATGATCGGCTATCTGTATGGCGAGATTGAAAGATTAAAAGAAAGACTGCAAAAGATCGAAAAGCTGAATGGCATAGACGAAACCAAGGAATTCCACGCAAGCAATGAGGAGATCGAAAAGGAATTGGAGCAATACATGGATTCGGAAGAGAACAAAAGAGAATAGATCATGATCTTTGAAGCGAAAGGGAGGGGAGGCTTATGAAAAGAGGAATCATTTCTGTATTCATATCCTTAGTCATCATTGCCTTGGCTTCATACAGATTATGGTCCTTGGATCAGCCTAAAGTTGGGCCTGTGGGAGACGGGGAAATTCCCCGGTTTGCTTATACATCCATGTATATAGGGCTGGCTGCGGGCATCTTTTGCCTGGTTCTCGCGATTATAAGAATTATTTTTGAATATAAGAACAAACCGTAAGATCTAAGCTACAAAACAATTTAAACCAAACAATACATTTCCATCGTGAGTATGTTGTTATAAAGTGTAAACCTGAATTTCGAAAGTAACATCGTCTGAAAAACAAGAAAAGGGCTCCAATTCTTTGGTAGAATGGTGTTTGTCCAGAACATCACCTACAAAGAAAGGAGCACCTTTTAGATGAAGTCTACCACACCCGTCAGCAAAATCAAGACCGAATTTACCTTGCAAAACGCCTCAAATGTTGGAGGAAGCAAAATCTTTCTGGAATATCTCGAAAAAATCAAGCTCGGTAAGGCTTTGCAGAATTTAAATTGTACCAAGCAAGGCAATTCCCTGTTCCCTGTTTTCCGCATCCTGCTCTATCTCATTGTCGGCTGGATACTCGGATGCGAACGCCTCTTTCATTTCCGCAGGCTGCAACATGACGCGCTCATCCGGCGGTTTCTCGGCGGGCGCTGTCCGCATCACACCCTGCTGTATAAGGAACTGGATCGACTCAGCAAGACCCGCCCAACCTTAACGCTGGATTTGCGAAAGCTGAATCAGCAGATTATTGCACCCTGTCTGCCTTCTGAACTCATCGTGGACCTAGACTCCACGGTAGAAACGGTATACGGTCACCAAGAGGGGGCGGCAGTCGGCACGAATCCCCACAAACCCGGACGTAAAAGTTACCATCCGCTGATGGCGTTTGAGGGCCAGTCGCGCCTGTGCCTGAATGCAGTACTGCGTGCTGGGAATACGCACGCTTCCACCGATGCAGCCGCCTTCCTCCGTCAGATCTTTGAGTTGCTTGGTGACCGTCCGGTAAAGTACGCCCGGTTTGACAAGGGATTTGGCGGCGAAGACTTCTACAGCCTATGGGAAGCCAAGCGAATCGGGTATGTCGGGAAATTGAAATGGACGCAGCGACTTCAGGCCGAAGTAGGGCGATGCCGCTACTGGAAGCGGTTTGTCGATGAGGATTGGGTCATCGAGGGGATCACCCTGATCTACCAAGCCACCTCATGGAAGAAACCGCGCCGCGTTGTGGTGATTCGTAAAGCGCAGGTGTTTGACGGCGATCAAGCTCGGCTTCTCCTCGATACGGACTGGCATTACGAAGCGATCGTCACCAATCTCGAGTGGGAGCCGATCGACCTTTGGCGCTTTTACAACCAGCGTTGCTGCATGGAGAACTATATCAAAGAAGCCAAACGCGGCTTTTCCATCGATCGAATCGCTACCGGTGACTTTACCGCTAATGAAATCGACCTGCTCATCAAGCTGCTCGCCTACAATCTCTACGAGAGATTCAAGCGAGACTGTTGCGAACCGGTCCATCAAGGGTATACGATTGCCCGGTTCCGTCTAGAGTTTTTCCACTGTGCAGCTACGATGATTCAGCATAGCCGACAAGTCGTTCTGAAACTGGCTAAAGATTTCGCGAACCGCTGCGCCTGGCAACGTATCGCCGCCAAAGTCGCTGCCTTAGAATGACGTTTACCACAAATTAACATGGAAACCGTTTAGCCCTGTCTTATGGGGAGGGGGAAAGACTACCCTCTTTTCAGAATCGTCGCGTAATCCACTGGGTATTTCCCTGTTTATTACAGTTGTTGCCTACTAATCCTGCTACAAACTGGCCACCATTATGGGCTTTCGAAATTCAGGGTAAATATTATTCGGGGTCGGGGATGGTACATATGTATAAAGCCGTAATTTTTGATTTGGATAATACGCTATGAATATAAATCCGTAAGGGGCTCGGCAAGCCCATGGCTTCATCCATCACAATGTTAAATACGCAGGAGGCGATTCCATTGGTAACCAAATAAACTGTGAGAAAATCTGGAGTGCATCCGAAACGCATGCGGATTTTCTCTTTCCCCTTCAAATAAAAATATAGAGGAGATCTGACATGCTAAATCAAATAGGCGATTCCATCCATTACTTGCCGAACCAAAACGATAAAGAAAGACCAACGCTAGGGTTGGTTTGCGGAGACCAATACAGCTTGGTTATAGACAGCGGCAATTCAGTTCAGCACGCAAGGGACTTTTTGAATGAAATTGAGAAGTTGAAAGTCCCTCCGGTTAAATATTTGGCGATCACGCATGCGCATTGGGACCATATTCTAGGGATGAACGAATTTGAAGCAGCTGCCATCATTGTGAATGCCCGAACGAATGAAATCATTCAGGATTGGCGCAGCCTTTCGTTTGACGATCGTTCTCTCCAGGAATATGCAGATGCCAAGAAGATGACTTCACATTGTGTGGAGACCATTATAAGCGAAATACCGGAGCGAGACACATTCCAGTTAACTTCGCCGGATATCATTTTTGAGGGATCGCTGCGTCTGGACTTGGGGAATAAAGTTTGCGTTCTTGAAACCATTCGAAGCACCCATACGGATGATTCAACGATCGTTTATATTCCGGATGAAAAAGTCCTTTTTCTGGGGGATAGTGCATATGGCACCACGGAAAATTCTTTGTATCATTTTAAGCAATCTTTGTTATTGCCGATGATCGAGGATATCCGCAAATATGACGCTACTCACTTCCTGCTGGGGCATGAATCCATTTGTGACGCGGCCGAGATGGACCTGTATTGGAAAGAGCTCATTTCCGCGAGCAAAGCGGTAACATCCGCATCATTAGAGGGAGCCATCGCAGCTTTTGAGGCGGATCACGACCGGAAACCCAATGAAAATGAACTCTTTTTCCTCAAAGCGTTTGTGAACGACCAAATATTAAAATCGCAATCAGAATGAACATCCTTCGGCTGCGTGAGGTATAATCATAGCATAACAACTCAAAACAACATTAGTGAGGTTGCATTTGAAAAAAGAGCCAAGGGCGACGTTCGCTCCTGGCTCTTTGTGGGCAGTTGTCTAATACTAACAATGTATCCATATCACTGCGAAATTGTGCATGGGAATGCGGTTTTCGAATCGAAATCCACTGCATGAGGCTGCAGCCTGACGGTGGGTTTCGCTTAGATTTCGTTAACTACCCGTGTTTTTCAGGTCATCCAGTTGGTTCCGAAACGGACGCCAACCGTTCCAGACATCTTTTGTCCCGAGGAGATGGTGATGAAGAACGTGCTCGTAGACCATGGGGCTCCTTGGGTGTAATGACTGTGTGGTATTTTATCGGATGGGACGGTGTAAAACATCTTTTGCGGACCTGTCTGGCTACCTTGGTTAGCCGTAACTCGTAATTGGGTTAGGTCCAGTGTTCTTAATGGTCACTATTACATAACCCCATCCTTTGAAATAAAAGTGTTTTGTGGAACAATATATAAAACACTCGAGAATGGGATAAGTTACTTCATTTTATTTAAATTATGGAACCGGCCAGGTGCTGGTTCTTTTGATTTAAAGGCGATTTCCCTTGAGGTGGTTATTTTAACGTGAAATGGTGAAGCTGATCTTTTCTGATGGATTTAGAAGGGATACATGAAGGAGCATATCGAATCGAAACGAAAGAAGTTACAAACGCATACGGTGGAAATTGGCGCGAAGTGGAACGTAGGCATGCCAAGTTAAGAGTAACCTAAGGCCGTGATGTGTTGTTTTATAGTACATAGAAACTATCACTAGGAGGGCAACCTGTGACCGCTGCAAAACTGATTTTATTCGAGGGGATTCCCGGATCGGGGAAAACCACCACTTCACAGCTGCTGCACACCTATTTTGAAGAAAAGGGGACGGCATCCGCCGTTTTTGTGGAAGGCAGCGAGCATCCGGTTGATCTTCCATTTTACGCTTATCTGACTATGAACGAATTTAAGGAACTGCTTTCGAAGTATCCGCAGCAAGCCGACTGGTTAGAGCATCATTCCGTTATAGAAGATGAATATGCACTCACGCCGTACCAATCGCCTGAACCGGAGCCCCGGGATGATACGCTGCTAAAGGATTTGCGCGCCAAAGAATTTTGTTATTCTGACTGTCCCGTTGTTCCGTTTGATACATTTAAGCAGGTATTTTGCAGACGATTTGAAAAATTTGCAGCGGCAGCGATGAAACAAGAGCGCGTCACGATTTTCGAGAGCGTCTTATTTCAGCACCAAATTCATGACATCCACAGGTTGTATCCCGAAGCCAGCGGACGTGAAATCATTGATTACCTGGCCATATTAGCCGAGATCCTCAGGCCGTTAAACCCGGTGTTATTTTATATGTCTCAACGCAGCGTGCAAGAGTCTCTGGAACATACGGCCCATATCCGATCCAAACCGAAGTGGGCGGCCGAAGAAACCATTGCCTATTATATTCGCCGAAAAAAGCTGGAGCTGGACGCTATCAAGGCACTTCCGATTCATTCGATGATTATTGACAATACGGATCGGGATTGGGACAAGATGATGGCAACGATTTTACATGCGCTTTCTTGAAAAATAAGACCCGAATCCGCAAACCTTCGGGAGAAACAACCATTCAACCATTAGGGAGGGCCATCCACTTGAACGAACAAAGTGAGCAAAACAAAAAAGCGTGGGAATATCGAGCCTATGAGTTTTGGCATAAAAGAGACGGTTCGCCAACGGAGAAAGCCATTCAAATCTTAGAAAATCCGCTGGCCAGCTTGAAAAAGCACCAACATCATTTCGAAAACGTTGCAGGCAACAAGATCGCCAATCTTTGCGGTTCGAACGGGAGGAAGGAGGAAAAATGATTCTCAGCGATTTCCATCCGTTCAGAAGATGTTTGCCGGGCCAAGGAGAAATTGAATATTTTGATCCGGAATTAAAAAGCGGGGACGTAGCTTACAAGGGATTCTTTGATGAGCAGGAACAGGCGGATTTTCCCGATGTCTCCGTCCGGTTATATACGTTAAGTGATATTATCAATGCCGTTCTTGAAGCAGGTTTTACCTTGAAGAGGTTTGATGAACATCGCGGATGGAACAATGAAAATATCCCTTGGGAGTTTACGGTTCTGGCAGATAAATAAGGTCATGGGCACCATGATGTATCCTAAAAAAGGAGGTCATACCTTGGATTTTACCCAATTTATTTTGCTGCTGGTTTTGTCTTTGTTCTTCGGCGTATTCGTCGTGAAGCTGGGGATCGACAACTCTCAAACCCATAAGCTTACGAAGGAAGTGTTGGAGGAATTGAGGGAAATTAAGGAGCTTTTACGCGAACATCCTCCACATCCTCCGCATCACTAAGCTGGCGAATCGATAAAATAGAAATTAAGGAGATGAATTAATGGGCTGGGGTGAAGTAAGAGAATTTCGATATGAATATAATGAAGAGGTCAAAGCAATCGATGAGCAGATTATTAAATTGATTTCGACTCGCCGGTCGATGACGACAGGCAAAAGATTTTCTCCGCCAAACGAGCAGTTAACGGAATGGGCCAAAGCATTCGAAATGGATGAATTAGAAATCCGGTTGATTCTCCATCATTTGCAGCCGCAGATGGCTCCTCATGTTCCGAATGAGTTCGGCCCCCTGTTGAATGTGGTATCAATCATGAAGAAAACCGTCGTCGATTCATGCGAGTACATCCTTACGCATGCCATGCAGCATGAACAAGTAAGCATCGTGCATGTGGAAATCAATCTTTTGGATGAGGGAAAAAGCGGCGGGGTTCATTTAAAGCCAAATCTCATGCTCGAAGTTTTCAGCGATCGGCCGTTTGCTGTAGGAAGACACGGAAGCTATGGAGGAGGTTCACATTCGAAACTGCAATTTGTTGTTTCTCCGCCGCTCCCTGAAACCCTTGAACAGATTGAATTTTCTTTGGTACCAAGCGCCGTGTTTATGGAACATCCGATCGAAGAGATCATTTTGGATAAACAGGTTGATTTTGAATAAAATTGTTAGACAGTGCAAGCCGGCAGCCGCCGGCTTTTATTTTTTACACGGATATCATTCGCATCAATACACCTTATACATTCCATGGTTTTCTTTGAAATAGGAAATGATAAAATCCCGGAATCCTGTCACGGTCGGAGACAACAAACGATCTTTGACCCACGACAACCTGACGGTATAGGCAGGGTCGATGTCCGTGATTTTGACGTAATGCAAGCCGAGTGTTCTGCATGCCGAGATGGGAAGCAGCGCCACGCCTTGGTCCAGTTTTATGATTTCCGCCAATAGATGAGAATCCACCTCGAAATTGTTGCTGGGGGTAAACCCAGCCCTTTCGCAAAGGCTTGTCGTAAAACCGCGATACTCCTCGTTGTTGGCCAAGGATATAAACGGTTCGGCGGCAACTTCGCTTAATGAAATTTCGGATTTTCCCGCCAGCTTGTGGCTTGAAGGCAAGACCAACACGATGTCCTCATCCACCAGCACGCAGCTTTCGATTTCTTCATCCGCGGTCGGCGGACCGCCTGCGATGCCTAAATCGATCTCCCTCTTTTTTAAGCGGGTCATGATTTCGGTTCTTTCCCCGACTTCCTGGTGTATTTTCGTATCCGGATGCCGGGTAATGTATTCGCTGATCAATCCCGAGAGAAATCTCGGATTGGAGATCGATATCCTGATGGTCCGGTCCTGTTCATAACCCTGCGCCTGTATTTCCGTTTTTGCATTTTCAAGCTCGGTAAAAATTTTGTTCACATGTTTTAAAAGGATTTTTCCGGAGGGACTTAGCTCGATGTTCCTTCCTTTTCGGAGGAATAGACTCGTGCCTAACTCGTCTTCCAGCCGCTTGATGGTCAGGCTTAAAGAAGGCTGGGCAATATTCAGTTGTTCCGCGGCCTTGGAAATATGCTCGGTATAGGCGACGGTCTGAAAATATTTTAATTGGAGCAGCTCCATCGATCTTTTTGCACCTCATATATTTATTTTGATAAATGTATTTATATTTTATTATGTATTAGATTAAATGTAAAACCGCGATGTAAAATAGGGGTAGATCGAAGAGCAGGACAGCATAAATGCAAAAAGGAAGGTGCATTCAGGTGAAAAAGGATGAAGTGGTGAAGCAGTTTACGACTCCGCTTGATGCAGGGGCGTTTCCTTTAGGGCCTTATCGTTTTTATCATCGCGAGTATTTGAACATTGTATATAAAACGGATCTGGAAAAATTAAAAAAAATCGTTCCGGAGCCTTTGGAGGTGACGGAGCCGCTCGTCAAGTTCGAAATCATGAAGATGCCGGACGTAACGGGGCTCGGCTCGTATACGGAGTGCGGACAGGTCATACCGGTAAGCTTTGAAGGGGAGGAAGGCGACTATCTTCATGCCATGTATGTGGACAGCTTTCCGGCCATTGCATCCGGCAGGGAAATCGCGGCCTATCCTAAAAAGCTGGGCAAGCCGAGTCTGTACGTCGATTCCGACACCTTGGTTGGGCTTCTGGATTACGGCACTTTGAGGGTCGCTACGGCTACCATGGGGTATAAGCATTTTCCGCTGGACCATGCGGAGGCGCTTCACGAAATCGTAAAACCGAACTATATGCTGAAAAAAATGCCGGGCTACGACGGTTACCCCAGAATCTGCGAATTGGTCCGGAGCCAAATCACGGATATTCAAATCCTTGGTGCTTGGTCAGGCCCTGCTAGGCTGGAGCTATTCGCCCATGCGCTTGCGCCGATGGCCGATTTGCCTGTGCTGGAAGTCGTATCGGCTTCCCATATCGTCACCGAGCTGTCGTTGGCTTCTCCAACGGTTGTGTACGACTATTTGGCCGAAAAGTAAAAAGGGGGATTTTCAAATGCGAATTGCAGTTTTAGGAGCGGGTTCATTGGGAACCATTGCCGGAGCCTACATGGCTGCGGGTGGACAAGACGTGGAGCTGATCGATGTCTACCAAGCCCATGTGGACGCGTTAAACCAATCCGGCGCAAAAATTACCGGCACGACGGATTTTCAAGCCAAGGTGAAAGCCATCACTCCTGATGACATGTCCGGAACCTATGATTTGGTGTTGCTGTTAACCAAGCAGCTTTATAACGATTCCGTTCTGCAGAATTTGCTGCCGTTTTTAGGCGATGATAGCGTCGTGCTTTCCCTGCAAAACGGCATTCCTGAAGAAAAGGTGGCTTCCATTGTCGGCCGGGAACGGGTCATCGCCGGGTCGGTCGAATTTGGCGCTACGTTCATGGAACCGGGAATTTCAAGCCTTACGACAGAGTACAGTCATTTTAAAAACTATGCTTTTCAAATCGGGGAATTAAACGGCGAACGGACGGAAAGAATACAGCGGATCAAAACGATTTTGGATCTTGTGGGGGGCACGCACATTTCCGACAACCTGGTGGGGACCAAATGGTCCAAACTGCTGATCAACAACGCGTTTAGCGGGTTATCGGCTGCGCTGAATACGGAGTTCGGCGGGGTGTTGGATCATGAGGTCAGCGTTGTCAGCGCCGCGCATATCGCGGATGAGACGATCAAAGTCGGCCATGCGAACGGCGTCACCTTTGCCCCAATGAACGGATTTGATCTGGCGTCTTTGGAAATCCAAAGCGAAGAGGACCTTCCGGCACGCGTGCAGACGCTTCGGGGGTTCATGAAATCGTCGAGACGGCTCAAAGCAAGCATGCTGCAGGACCTGGAGAAAAAACGCAAGACGGAAATCGATGATATCAATGGGGTCGTACCGCGGCTTGCAAAGGGGAAAGGCATTTTGACGCCTTATAATGACCTGGTCGTTCAACTGGTGAAACAAGCCGAAGCAACCCAAAGCGTACCGGATTTCGACACGAACCTGCGGTTTTTCGAACAACTAAACCATCAAAAATAATGTTATAGTGCAAGAGGCGCGGCCCACAAGGCAGCGCCTTTTTTTGTTTTAGGCTTTAGCCAGTTGAGCTCGCGAAGCGTGCGAAACAAAAAACCACCCGCTATGCGGGTGGAGGGAACGAGGGTTTGACCAACAAGACCATCCCGATAAAATTGAGATGTTCAGGCTCAATTGAAAGGAATGGTCTTAGATGGCAAACAAGAACTATAGTTTAGCTCACACAAAGTGGATGTGCAAATACCACATTGTATTCACCCCGAAGTATAGACGGAAAGAGATCTATAATCAAGTGAGGAAAGATTTAATCGAAATTTTCAAACGATTATGTAAATACAAGGGAGTAGAGATCATAGAAGGTCACATGATGCCAGATCACGTACACATGCTGGTAGTGATACCACCGAAAATTTCAGTACCAGCCTTCATGGGATATCTGAAGGGGAAAAGTGCGCTAATGATCTTTGAGAAGCATGCGCAATTAAAGTATAAATATGGGAATCGAAAATTTTGGGCGGAAGGATACTACGTCAGTACAGTAGGCTTAAACGAGGCAACCGTCGCAAAATATATTCGTGAACAAGAAGCACATGACCAGGCAGTGGACAAACTGAGTGTGAAGGAGTATGAGGACCCTTTTAGCATAAATAGTAGCAAGAAAAAGTAAACCAGTTTAACTGGTAAGTGAAAGAGACAAATTACACTGAGCCTGAACAATTTATTGTCAGGCTAGCGTCTTTAGGCGCAGTTTGGCAACAGGGGGTTATACCCCAAGTGCAAACCACCCGTTGGACGGGTGGTTATGATTATATGCGCACAATTTGTGTTGACCATATACTGTTTATGTAATATACTGTTTTCAAAAGTTACTGTTTATATCATAAACAATAAGGAGAGGATTTATGATGAGCACTGCAACCCCCGCAGCGGCCGGCCGCAAGGAATGGATCGCGCTATGCATCCTGTGTCTCCCGCTGATGGTCGTATCGATGGACGTTTCCATCCTGTTTTTTGCCGCACCCGCCATTGCCGATGATTTACTGCCGACCGCCACCGAGCAATTGTGGATTTTCGACGTTTACGGCTTCATTCTCGCCGGCCTGCTCCTCACGATGGGGGCCGTCGGCGACCGGATCGGACGCCGGCGGCTGCTGATGATCGGTTCGGTCGGCTTCGCGCTTAGTTCGTTGTTTGCAGCGTATGCCCAGACGGCCGAAACCTTGATTCTCGCCCGGGCCATTCTGGGCATCGCCGGTTCGACCCTCATGCCGTCGACGCTGGCTCTTGTTCGCACGATGTTTCAAGATCCGGCGCAGCGGATGAAGGCGATGGCAATTTGGAGCGCCGTCATGGCCGGCGGCGTCACCATCGGGCCGATTATCGGCGGCCTGCTCCTGGACTCTTTCTCCTGGGGTTCCGTGTTCCTCATCAATATCCCCGCGATGGCGCTGCTGCTCATCATTGCGCCGTTCCTGCTGCCGGAGTCCCGCAGCACGGCACAAAGCCGGGTCGATATTTTCAGCTCGATTCTCGCTTTGGCGGCGATCCTGCCCGTAACCTACGGCGTGAAGACGCTTGCAGAAGAGGGCTGGGCGATCCTTCCCGCAGCTTTGCTCGCAGCAGGCTTGCTTGTCGGAGTCCTGTTCGTGCGGCGTCAATGGAACATCCCCAACCCGCTGCTGGATATCCGCGCGCTGATGGAGCGGCGGACCGGGGGTTCGATTCTCGTGAACTTTATCGCTGCATTCACCCTTATGGCCAGCTCATTGATCTGTACCCAGTTTCTTCAGTCGGTTCTTGGCTATTCCCCGTTCGTCGCGTCCCTCTGGAGCGTGGCGCCTTCGATCGTGGTCGCCGCGGCGGCGCCGATTGCCGGGAAATTGTCGCAAACCTGCGCGAGGCCGCGGGTGATGGCCGGGGGCTTCGTCCTGTCGGCGGTCGGCTTCGGCGTTTTGTCCCAGATCCGCCTGGAAGGCTTCCCGCCGCTGGTCGTCTTGCTCATTGGAGCCGGTCTGGTTGCGGCCGGAATCGTCTCCGTCATGACCCTCGTTACCGATTATGTCGTGGGCGTGGCCCCGGCTGACCGCGCCGGAGCCGTCGGCGGCCTCATCGAAACGTCCAATGAGCTCGGAGGGGCGTTCGGCATCGCAATTCTCGGCTGCGTCCTCGCCGCTGTCTACCGCCATGCGGTCACTCCGTTCCTGCCCACGGAGCTTGCGCCGGAGGCTGCCCGGGCAGCCGGGCAGACCATCGCCGGAGCATCGGCCGCCGCCCGGCTTTTGCCGACGGAAGCCGCGGCCCAAATGATGAAGGCTTCCCGGGAAGCCTTCATCACCGCCATGCATGCGACCTGCATCGTTTCCGCGGTTATCCTGCTGCTCGCCACTGCAGTCACGGTCATCCTGCTCCGTGACAAGAAAAAGGCCGTCAGCACCGCCGCGTAAACTCGGCATTTTAATGAAAAAGGCTGCTTCCAAGAATGGATTCCTGGAAGCAGCCTTTTTAGCTGCAGCTTTATGGGGCTGTGCCGCCGCCCATTTTCCGGTTCAAATACTGTTCGATCCCGTCCAGCATCCGTTCCAGTCCAAATTCCAAATCGTCGCCCACGGTGTTTTCGGCCTCTTTCTCACCCGAATAAACCCCCGACATGACGATCGGATACAAGTCCGGATATTGTTCCGGCTTGACCAGCGTCCGCAGCGCCGCCGAATAATTGATGCCGCTGAACGCTTCCTCGCTCGAACCGGCCTGAACCGCCCGATCGATGTCGCGCCGGAGCATCCCGCAATTACGGGCATAGCCGCTCAGCAGAAGAACGATCGACATTTTCTCGAAATCGTCCAGGGGCATATCCCGCAGCGGCCGGAGCGCCCAATCGACGATCCGTAGATTGTTAGGCGTGATCGGAATGCCGAGAATCGGAATATCCCCATACCATGGATGTTTCCGAAAAATAGCGACCGTTCCCAGCACATACTCGCGCATGCTCTCCCGCCATTCATGCGGGGGGCGCTCCGGAGGCAGCGGAATATCGCATGCCGCATCCTGCATGAGGATGAGCAGGTCGTCTTTGCTCGGGATGTAGCGGTAAAGAGACATCGCCGTGAAGCCGAGCGCGGACGCGATCCGGTTCATCGAGACGGCGGCGAGGCCGTCCTGGTCCGCGATCTCTATCGCCTTCGACACGATCAGGTCGATGCTCATTTCCCGCTTGGGCCCCCGCTGCGGCGGCTTGACCAATCCCCAGCCGAGCGCCGCGCCGGCGGGAAGCATCTTTGCCGCTTCTTCTTCCGGTGTCATATCGTCATTGCTCATCAGAATGTACCCCCTCATTCGACCGTAGCCGTCTTCCCCTAAAAGTGTTTATAATATAAACAGTATATCACAGTTGCGCAGCTTTTTTTCGTTTTTCAGGAGGAAATCACGGTGATGAAAGCCAATGGTTATCGTAGCCAGGCTTTGTTTAATAAGAAGCCGCTGATGAAGACGGGATAACGTTTTTAAAAGCAGCGATTACGCTCATGCCCCGGTAAGCTTCTAATACATTCGGCATGCCGGGAATATCATTCAGAGAGTAAGGGAGGGAATCACCCGCAATGACTTACAAAGGATCGCAATTTTACGACGACGAGCAACTTCTGAACAAATACCTTGAACGCAGGCGATGGAACGAAAACGCAAACGATACGATCGAAAAACCTGTTTTCATGGACTTAATAGGCGATGTCACAGAAAAAAACGTCTTGGATCTGGGGTGCGGCACCGCTGCATTCGGCAAAGAGCTTTTAGGGTTGGGGGCCCGTTCTTATACGGGAATCGAAGGTTCGGAGAAAATGGTCGAGCTCGCGCAGGAGACGCTGCCGAAGGCCAACGGGAAAGTCATTCATACCGCGATTGAGGCATGGGAATTTCCTGCATCTGCTTATGATTTGGTCGTAGGAAAGGTGATCAAATACCACCGCACCATCGAGGATTATTTTGGCGGACTGCAAAAAGCGGGGTTTGTCATCGAAAGTTTGAAGGAATCCAAACCGCGGGAAGAGAACTTTCACAATCCGGAGACGTATCATCGAAGAATGAAAATTCCGTTGTTTCTATTGATCAAAGCAAGAAAGGTTTGGGGATGATCGGTTTGCATAAAGCTTGGGAGGCGAGTTCATGGGTGAAGCATACCAATTAAACTGCGGGCGCTGCTCCTATAAGCAAGAGGTATTTTTAGGCATCGGATTTAGATACTGCAGTTTGAGCATGATTCAGGAATGGTACGAGGAAGAAGAGGGCAAAAAACGAATCGCAGAGTTTATTCAACATGAAGAGGAATCGACCTATGATTGCTTTGACGGTTTGTATGTATGCCAGTCATGCGGTTACCTTTTAAACGCAATCTATTTGCATATGGAGTCGGCCGCCGATACTTACACCAATCGGTATGCCTGCCCGCGCTGCTCGGCGCCCATGCCGCCGAAACCTATGGAATATATCCCTGAGGATGCCGCGCTGAATTGCCCGGATTGCAGAAAGGAAAAGTTAACCGTCCAGGCCTTTATGGATTGGGACTAAGAGAGCTAGGAGTGTGGAGCCAGATTCGAAGTAATGGCGCAAGGACCTTGGAAAATGGAGGCGAGGTATCGTGAAACGCATTATGCTTTCCCTTTTTATATTCGCTTTGGTTACTGCCTGCAGTCCAAATTCATCGCAGCAGCAAGCTCTTTCGATCATTGATCGACATTTGGATGCAATCATTTCCAATGGCAAGATTCAAGCCTCAAGCAACCCTGCGGACTATATCAACGCAAACCTGGAAGGATACAGCGAGGTGCTAAACACCGGTAATGAAGGATTGGATTATTTGATGAATGAATTAAAAGAAAGCCCAGACAACGGCCTGAGAGAATGGATCATCGCCAAAGCATGCGAGGACATGTTAAAGGATCAAGCTCCGGATGCCCCGTGGGCTTCCGGGAAGGAATGGCTTCGCGTCTATGAGGAAAGCAGGGAGAAATAAACCAGCAGAGAGGGGATTTATGATCCAAATCAAAGCCAAAACCGTTAGTCTTAACGGCAGATTTCGGCGAAATTACATTGGCACGAGAAGCTCTTATAACATGGTAAATTCAGGTGTTTCCATTAGCCATTCGAAGAAATCATTTTTGGCCTGACGATAAAGCTCCATGTCTTTGCCTTCGTATTTTTTCTTTAACTCATCGTATTTCTGTCTGTAACGATCATGGCTTAACAGCACATCTCTGAATTTCCAAAAAAAATCGAACTCGGAATGAACGACGGTTAATTGAATTCCTAAAGGCGGAATCGTCGTATCATCTTTAAATGCTCTAAACGATTCGGTTTGTATACTTCCCTCGTTAGGCGCATACAACTTTGACAATGCTTCAACTGCATTTTCAAATTCGGCGGGCTCAATGCGAACCTGAATGTCTAAGTCCCCTTTCGTTAAACTGTTGGGAATTGCCGTACTTCCTACGTGTTGTACATCTGCATTGGGTAACACAGCCTTTATGATTGATTTTTGCTCCATAAACAAATGGTCGGCTTCTGTTTTAAAAGTATTGTGATCCAAAAAAGTTACAATCTCCATGTTCATGCCTCGTCTTAAAAAATGATGTGGTTCACTTGTTTTTTAATCATTATAATATCATTAACATAGAGTGACTATCTTTACGAAAGTGATACACCGATTTTGATTCCGAGCAGGACATGGACGTATCTGAAAAAAATTTTAAGTGGCCGTTCATGCATACGAACGAATCGATGTGCGGGCCGTATTTTCACCGTAAAAAGGAGGAACTAGAGTGAGACATGCATTAGTCGTAGGCGGTTCGGGAATGCTTGCTGGAGCTTCCTTATGGCTGGCCGATCAAGGGTATACGGTATCTGTCATTGGCCGAAGCCGTTCCAAGATGGAGAAGCTGACCGAGGCCAGTCCAAACATCATTCCCCTTCTGATGGATTATAATGACGAGGAATCGTTAACCGGCGGGATCCGCAGCTCTATCGCTGCCCATGGCGCCTATAACATTGTCGTTGCCTGGATTCGTGGAAATTACCCGAAAATCATCCACGCCATCAGTAACGAAATCAAATCGGCTTCGGACCGGGAGTGGAGCTTGTATCACGTTACAGGCAGCCGTTCGAATCTCGATGAAATCGCGAAAGAAATCGGCGACATTCCGAAACGTACCGTTCATCAGGTCAAACTTGGTTTCGTCATTGAAGATGAGGCATCCCGCTGGCTTACGCACGAAGAAATATCAAACGGGGTCATCAACTGCATCAAAAGCGGCGCCAAAAGAACGGTTATAGGCACTTTGACGCCTTGGGAAAAGAGACCCGAAAGCTAATGATTAAAATAAAGGGCTTGCCCCTTGATGGGAACAGGTGACACACATTAAACTACTATTTATTTGCAGTCGCAACAAATGGCGGAGTTTAACCGCCGAGAAGATTTTCCATGGTTTTAACGGATATGAAGTTCGTTCAGCCGGAACGGAAGAAGGAGCAAGAATCAAGGTAACCGCGGGTCATATGGGATGGGCCGATATCATTTTTGCCATGGAGAAAAAGCATGTTCGAAGGCTAAGGGAGAGATTTTCAAGCGAATGCTCGGGCAAGCGGTTGATTTGCCTAAACATTCCGGATGATTTTGAGTTTATGGACGAAGAGTTGATCGAGATATTAAAAGAGAGGGTCTCCGGGTATATGGAAGTTCCCGAGTAGCCTTGCATTTTTTTAAAACCAAACGAAAGCGAAACAAACATGGATGCATCATGTATTTCTTGGCCCGCGGAATCCGCGGCTTTTTTATTAGGATACAAACTTCTATGAAATAAAGGTAAAATCAGGATATCCATGGAATTCATCTGACAAGGGAGGAAATGCCTCCATGGAAAGGAGAATCGCGAGCCATGTTTACTTCACGCAGAGCCCGGAGAGAAGATTTTAAAATCATCGCCTCTTTTCCTCAAAGCCAAGACGAACAGTTTTATATGTTTCCGCGGGGAACGTTTCCGCTTGATCCGGTGCATTTGGAAGAGGTCGCGAAGGAAAGGTTGCATCCGACCGTAATTTTGAGCGGGGAAGAGATTGCAGGCTATTGCAATTTGTATGATGTGGAGGCGGACAGCCGCTGCTGGCTTGGGAACGTGATCATCAACCCGGATTACCGGGGACGGGGAGCCGGGAAGTTTTTGCTGGATACGATGCTTACGACCGTCAGGGACGAACTGCATTTGCCTGAACTGCACCTGATTTGCCACAACCCGAATACGGCGGCGCTCAAATTCTACCATAAAAACGGCTTTATCCCTTATGGCCTCAAAGAAATGGTCGACTACAAGGAACAGCCGATTATCGGTATTTTGATGAAAAAATATTGCGAGCCATGCTGAAAGATAGGAATCGAAGCAAACCAAACGAAACTCATCGAGGAAATAGGAGTCATGACGGAGCTGCAAGTTTAGGATTCCAAAGAAGGGCGGCACGCAAAAAGGGAACCGCTCCTTACTATTCGAAAGAGGTGATTGCTTTGTTCGAACGCATCGAGGAAATCATCGAACATTACGGGCGGGAACATCTGTTATCCGGCAACGTGTTCATTTCCAAAGAAGGCAAGGAAATATTCAGCCAATCCTATGGTCAAGCCAGCATGCAGCTAAACGTCCCGAACGGGATCGACACCAAATTCCATATTGCTTCCGTCACGAAAATGTTTATTGCTGCCTCAGCGCTTAAACTGTACGAGCAAGGGCGGATCGATTTGGATCAGCATCCGGGAACCTACGTTGAGAAGTTTAAGGGCCTTCATCCGGACATCACGATCCATCACTTGCTGAGTCATTCCTCCGGGCTGAAGGACATTTACGCGGTGCCCGACTTGCGTTTGGAAATGAGCCGATGGAAGGCGGAGAACCGGGATTTTATCGATTATTTGCTCCAACTGGAGCAACAGTTCAGGCCGGGTGAGCGATGGGCGTACAGCAGCACGGGATTTATTATGCTCGGATATATTTTAGAGGCGTTGACGGGAATGAGATATGAGGAAGTTTTGGACGCATGGTTCTTTTCGCCGCTGCAGATGCGATCGACCGGTCTGGACCATCCGCGACACATCAATCCCGGGCGTGCATACGGACATACTTTGGAAAACGGGACCCTCAGGAATGCGGACAATGATAAGCTAAGCGATGTCGATGCGCCGGGAGAGCTTTTTTCGACCGTTCGCGATTTGGACCGATGGTGCGAGGCGTTGTTCAGCGGGGAGCTGCTCAAACAAGAGACGATGGAGCGGATGTTTACGCCGTATTATGCGACCTCGTTCGATCCGGATTTGGGTTATGGGTACGGATGGTTTCTGAGACCAGATGTACGTTTGATCGGGGGCGGCACGCCGGGATTCCGCTCGGAAATTTGGCATGATCCCGTTCATGGCTTGCGGGTCATTATGCTGTGGAATTACGAAAAAGTCGATTCGCATCAATTATTCCATCGGATCAGGCCCGTGTTATTGGAATGTTAGTCGGATCGCAAAAATCATGAAATCAAGAACCGTTGTTTTACAAGGAGACATCCATGGAACACAAATTTACATCCATCCGCAAAAAAACGAGAGGCATGCGCAGAAGGGCAAGAAAACTCCCCGATTGGGGAGCTTATCATGAAAATCTGGATGTCGACGGTTTGTTCAAACACCAAAAAGAATACGTGAAATTATGGATCAGCCCCTTTTATAACCTGCATCAAATCAGCGAAAACGAGGTCGGCAAAAAAAATCCCCCTTATAAATTCAGAAAGCAGGTTCTGGAGCAGCGCTTATTATGAGCAGCTTTTTAGGCCGAATCCGGAGCCGAAGTCGTTTCCTTACCAGATCAAGCATCCTTCTTTTGACCTTTTTACATGGGAAAGACGCGTTAATGGATATCATGTCTGGGAAAGCGATTTGGAAACGAAGGAGGAGATCGAGGAGGCGCGGAAAAAAGCGGTTGAAACCAACGAATACATGATCGGCGGCAAGATGGAACGATCGTATTTTATCAGCACGGGGGATCTGTGGGTCGGGTCGACAAAGGAGCGGTAGGAAGGATCAGGCATGCGTCTATGGGAAAATACCGATACGTATACGGTTTTTGTGGCCGCAAAGGTAAGGGCTACACCGCCGTACCGGACGGCTTTGAAACGACGGGCAGAGTGATCATGAATTTTGAGACGGCACGGCAAATGGTGAGGCGATCAGAAGGGGACGGCCACAAAATGCTGCGGGATGTCCGACAATATAAGTGAAATTGCTAGGCAGGCTGCAGAAGTGGACGATTCTTGGGCGATTAAAGCGGGGGTGTTTATGAACATTTTGCCGGTATACGATCCGGGTCGCTTTTTCGAAGAGTTATCCCAAATGCCTATGCGAGTTTCCCAGGAAGCCATTCGATCCGTCATGAGGGAATTTTATGGGATTGAATGCTTGGTACGAGGAGCTGGGGATTGAATATCGGAGCAAGGAGCTTCCTTTTTAAATACAATCATATCCCCCTAAGGAGGAAACGCATGAAAGTTGAACTTCGCCCGGTACCTTATGTGCAGAAAGGCCTTTTATCGAATTTGTATCAATTTTATCATTATGAGTTCAGCCCATTTACCGAAGAAGACATGAATGAAGTTGGCAGATTTGCTGCCAATATCGATTATTTTTGGGAAGGCGATCATAGGTGGAATCCGTTTTTTATTATGCTGTCGGGAAAAATCGCCGGGTTTGCGGTCGTTTTATTCGAAAATCTGGATACGGATCCGGATCCGACGCACGTCATTTATGATTTTATGGTGTTGCCGAAATACAGAAGGACCGGGGTTGGGTCTGCCGCCGCCAAAAAAGCGTTGGCATTGTTTAAGGCCGACTGGGCCGTGGCTCAAATGGAAAAGAATACGCCTGCCATTTCCTTTTGGCGAAAGGTCATCGGCGAATTTACGGGTGATGCTTTCAAAGAAACGTATAGGGAAGATATAAAGAAATTCATACAGCGCTTTAGCACAAAATCACAGACGTCGGCTTAAGGAGGCTCGAGTCTGCAAATACCAATCGAAAGGATGAACGGCATGAAAATCCAGGAGTTAACGTTCCCTACTTCATGGAATGCCCAGGCGAGGTTTAAAAAATTCGAAAATGAGTCATCCACCACGCTCGTCGTCGAATTTCCGGGTGCCCAATACGGCACCGAACTGCCGCTTTTTCATTACCCGAGAAAACTGGCTTTTCAATACGGATTCGATGTTTTATCGCTTGAATACGGCTACCAAAGCGCGCGCCTGAAGCCCGAATTCAGCGATGAGCTGATCGGGAGCATCGTTTCGGATTTGGCAGAAGCTTTTCAAACGATCGATCTCTCGCCATACCGACAGATTATCTTTTTGAGCAAAAGTTTGGGGACGGTTGTCGCCGGCCTGCTGGCCGAGAAACTGGGGATGGATGTAAAACATGTGTTCCTGACCCCGATCAGCCGGACCATTCCTTATACTAGCGAAAACAATAGTTTGGTTGTAACAGGAAGCGAGGATCCGGTATTTACCGAAAAAGAACGAAGTCAAATCGCTAGCGCCAGATTGCTGGTCATCGACGGGGCGAATCACGGATTAGAGACGTTGGATCCTATGAAAACATTAAAGATGCTTGAACAAGTTTTGAGGGAAATCGATACATTTTTTGTGGAGCTTCGTCTAAAATAATGCGGCCGATTCAGCCTTAAAGGAGGATAAACTTTTGACCCAACTCATGCATATTCGCGGAACTAGGATTTATATGGAGCAACTTGGGCAGGAGCATGAGGAAGCATTGCTCTATTTGCACGGAGGCCCAGGCGATAAGGTCATCTACGAAGCTCCCTACGATTTGGAGTAGTCGACTCATTTCACACGGGACAGGATGGACAATCGACCGGAAGGGGAGCGACGGAGAAAACATGAAGCTTTTGCCTGAGTATGCGAAAATATTGATCGTCGGCGTCGTTTTTCAAAACCAATGGAGCTGGTACGTTACCGAAAGGGAGTATTGGTTCCTGAATGTCGAAATGGAGGACCGGTTTGGCATTGAAGTGTTGGATGAAACGACGGCAGAGTGTTTTTTTGAAAGAATACACGACTATAAAGTAGCTACAAGCGACCTGACCCGCACGCTAATCGAGCTGGAAGATGCGTTTGGGAGTTATGACGACGTGCTCGAGTTTATGCCTACGATTTACGTGAATTTCGATGACAAAGTGCTGTATTCCCTTTTTCCGGAGCCCATGTCCTTTGAACATTACGTACCCGACGGATGGACGGGGGAATATCGGGATTTTTATGCGCTTGTGCCTGAGGGCGAGCGATATTGGGTGATTCAAGGGGAAAGTTTTTTTGAGCGGATGTGGAATAAATTCAGGGCTTAGAAGAATCGGAGATGGACCATCATAGATGAACATGACAGATTATTTAAACATAAACTTTCCAGGGTTATCGCTTGAACCGCCATTGTTCTATAGTTGGGAATCGGCCCTACGATTCGAATTGGGAGACCCGGGGTTATTTGACATCGATGGAGAGCATTATTTGGAACGGGTGTATTTTCGGGCGATCGAGCTGTTCAAGGAACTCCATCACCCCAATGACGATGTGATTCTCGTAACCGATGCATATTTTGCGAACGTTGCAAAAGGTAGGGGCCATAAACTGAATCTCTATCAACGATTTATTAAAAACAAAAAGATATTGCGGCACATTCAAATCGAAGTGATCCCGGACGAATCGGATGAATCGGATACAAGTATCGGTCCTCCATTTTATATCCATCGATATTGGCTTCCATGCAAAGCAAGAGAGATCAAATACGCACCGCTCATCCAAGCGATCTGTAACCAGGACATGGCCCTGAAGCCAAAGATAAAGCATAGAGTGTTTTTCGTTAATATAACTCAAGGAAGCATCTTTCATATCTATGATGATCGAGGATGTGACGTTATTTCCATGACCCCGGATGTATTGAGGGAGGTTTACGATAAGTATTATGGCTGGATCTTGAAATACGATAAAGAAAAAATGGATCGGGTTTTTCGTGCGGATTAGGCAGGCTCGGGTTCATATTTTTTCTTGTGCCATTATTACGAAGCTGAAAACGGGCCGTTTAGGCGACTTGATAAGAAGGAGAAGGCAAGAGCCCGCTGCCGGAGCTCTCGGAAAATTGATGAATGACAACCGAAAGAAGGGTTTGCATGAAAATCGATTTGATTTCCGATGAGGCATATGCCGTATCCGGAATTCGCGTGGAACATATAGCCGGCCGGAAGTTTTGCGTCTTCGACGTTGAAGCGACGGGACCGGACGAGAAAGAGGACTGCATCACTCAAATCGGTGCGGTGCTGCTTGATCCCTTATCGAAGACTGGCCCCTGCTCTACCATGAATGCCGAAGAAATGGGCTGAACATGCTTTCCAATCCGATTTTGGACACGAAAGCGTTATTTTCATATCTGTTTCCCGAAATAGATGAAATCATATCAACCGATTTTCTGCTTTCATTTTTCAGCATCGATGCCTCCGACCTGAAGCGCCACACAGCACTTGACGACAGCTTCCTCATCAAAAGAATTTTCGACGAACTTTTAAAAGAGCTGGAACAAAGGAATATTGACGACATCATCATCGACCAGCCGATCACGATCAAACGGGTAAAACTTCCAAAGCTTGCTTCGCCGTAAGCATAAATGGATAGATTCCTGTGATGGACCCTTTGGACGCCCCTTACATATGCTATATTGGAAGGCAGTCACAGCTAGATTGATAGAATATCCGAAGGAAACGGCAGGAGGTGATGGATATGAAATATCCTTTTGATTGTCTGACGGATCTGGTTTTTGCCGAAGAAGAAAAACAAATCCTTCCGGCGGATGTCATCCTTGTTCCCGGGGG
Source organism: Paenibacillus sp. FSL M7-1455 (assembly GCF_038004655.1). Taxonomy (NCBI): domain Bacteria; kingdom Bacillati; phylum Bacillota; class Bacilli; order Caryophanales; family Paenibacillaceae; genus Paenibacillus; species Paenibacillus sp. FSL M7-1455. The sequence continues at coordinate 1,163,776 of NZ_JBBORO010000001.1, forward strand.
AAGCCACACGGAACCGATGAGCATGGCTGCGAGATTGTTCCGTGCCGGGATGGCGCCTTATATTTTGCCGTCGGGCGGATACAACCGAAAGCTTGGGACAACCGAGTGGGAACATTTTAAGGAAATCGGCATGTCGCTGGGCGTTCCCGAGTCCCGAATTTTGAAAGAAGATCAGGCCAGACATACATTCGATAACGCCAGAAATTCCTGGAAAGTTCTGCAGGAGCAGCATATAGAAGTGAAACGTGCCATTCTTGTGTGCAAGTCTTATTTTTCGAGAAGAGCGCTTATGACCTATCAGACGGTTTTTCCGCCGAGCGTTGCCTTTCAAGTTCTTCAGGATGATCGCCGGATCAGCCGGCAAAACTGGTTTTTGGACGAGGAAGGCATTCGATGGGTTCTGACGGAAGCCCAGAAAATATCGACTTATTTTGCCGAGCATATCCCGAACTGGGTGAAACAAAGCCAAAATGACGCCAAGGATTAAAGAGTTCATAAAGGAGAACGTATGATTCAAATATTGGAGGAGCCGATCGGCGTAACCTATGCTTCGCTAATCTCGCTCGCGTTTGACGTTTGCGATGAATTTATTTTAGTCAAAAGGGATCAGATTGGGCTGCACCCGAACGCGGAAGCGCTGCTCGACCGGCTTCAGCCTTACGTCAAAGAAATGAAACGGCAGGATGAATGGCCGGGAACGAGGTTGTTGGGTCATTATGCCGACGTTTATTATTTTGGTTGTACCGAAGAGTTAAAAGCATTGCTGCTGCATATTTCAAATCGATTGTATCAATGGATGCAGCCTGAAATGCCGGAAGACTTGTGTTTCTTGAAAAACGGAAAAGCGTGGTTGATCAATTCGGCTCATGAACGCATGAGTATGATCGATACGACAGATCGAAGCGAAATTTTAAAAATTCGAGAGATCGAGGGAATCATGATTTATTAGGGGGCGGGCGCCCAAACCTCTCTGTATCGGGAATCGGCTCCATAAACCTCCTTTTTGATCCGAATCGTCATGCAAGCCCGTGAGCTTAACAAGGGTTCTGCCCCCTTATTCTTTCCAACGGATTCGTTCTGCTCCCAAAGATGGCTTTGTTCCGCACGCATCGATCCAGTTACGACGTGCGCGGGTTTCTCACGTCACAGCTTGTAAAACTTCAACTTAGCGACTGGCAGGTGTATCTGATTGTCGGTTGCGCGTGGGGAGCATGGCGTATTCCGTATTACCTGGTGTTTTTGCCGAATGCGGACATGGAGCCTGTCCTGCCTGTGGGCCGGGTGATGTTTGCGATCGTTTCGTTTGTAACGATGGTTTGCTGGTCCGTTATGTTTATCGAGCTTTACCGGGTAACCCAATCAATTTGGCCTTGCGTCATTTTACATATGACCAGCGGATTCGCTCGTGAATCGGCTGATCATTTCAGGATTTATCCATATTGCCGCCGGGAAGAAAATCGTTATTTCCCCGATCAGCGGGATCGTCGCGACATTGCTGTATTTGGTAGTCGGATGCGGAATCCGGGCCTACCGGAAGTTCAAGGAGACGATAATCCATCGGCCAACGTTCAAATACTAAGGTGAAGGGTTTGGTCAAGAAACCGAGGTGATCAGGTGAAAAAAGTAGGGATGGTTGCGACGATTGCAATAGCTGCATTCATTGGATTTGGCGCTGGGAGGTTGTACACGGACTATATCAAAGTGAATGCGGCGGTAAAAGAATCGTTGGAACGGCGAACGGTCGAACACTTGAAGCAAAAAGGATATACTCCGGACCAGTACACGATGACAACGATAAAAGCTGTAAAATTCGACGGAATGAACGACTACTCCGTTGATGTTCAATTTAAGGATGAAGCGTCGCGACATTACTACTACAGTGAGGATCCTGAAGGGAATATTCAGCAATACGGTTTTAACGGAACAAAACATATTGAGAACGAAAGCCGTGCCAAAGGGGAAAAGGACAACGTCGATGATTGAGGTTTTGGATAAGAGTGGAGCATGACGCTCAAAAAGAAACTCAGGATTATGCCAAAGCGATTTTGGAGCTTAGCAAACCGCTGTATTCCGTTTCGGTCGAAGAAATGTTAGGAAGAGCGGAAAAAGCAGAGATATAAAGCCAGAGGTGAAAAGAAATAACAAATCGCCGTATGTAGAGAAATATTTAGCCTGCCTTGCTCGACGCCAAACGTTAGCAGGGCAGGCCGATTTGTATCCATAGGGGCTCAGGGTCCAACCGTTACGCGCAGATGATGACGTTGCCGCAATATTCGCATTCCTTCTGCTCGTGTGGAGCGACAACGACCCTGGCGCCGCAGCCCGGGCATTCCAACGCTCGCGGGCCTTGCATATCAGGATTTTCATGGTTACCTATGCCGGGTTGCGGATGAACTTCTTCGCTAGCCTCGGCTTGCTGCTCAAACGGATAACTTCCAGGCATAAATTTAAGCATGCCATTTTCGATGACACCCAGCGGCAGCATCCGATGATTGATCATAAAATTGAGGTCCCTTTCCGCAGGGATCGGGGATTGTCTGGTTTCCAACGCTATTTGCCGAACGCTGGTGATCCCCCTTTCCATGACCAACCAGTGGTATTGCGAAAGCAGCCGATTGAAATTTCGATCCGAGGGACCGATCAATGAGAAAAATATGAAAGCAGGCAGCAGGAGGAACGCCCCATAGACGACTGCATTGGCAATCGATTCCGCGGCTTCCGCAGGCCCGAATTCATCATATGTGATAAGAAAGATAAACATCGTAACAAGATAGGTGAGAGTAAACGCCCAACCTAACAACCTGTGATTTCTTCCTTTGCAACTGCGGTGAAAGTGAGTAGAAAACACACGAATAAGAGCGATGACCAAGCCGAGGGGAAATATCACGTAGCCGGCAGGAAAGATCAGCACCGTAGTGCAAAGAATGACCCGGTCAAAAGCCGTTAGTTGGGATTTATATTTAAAGTCCATTGCTGCAGCATACCTCCCGAATATCTTCTATACCGAATTGGACTTGAATGGGGAAGCAAGATTGTTCCGCTCAAGAATAAGTTCGCGTATTTTCCGGACGAGCAAGACCGTTTCGGCCGTTAACGCTTCTTTTTTGGAACCGTCGACTGCCTGAATCAGTTGAATCTGGTCCTCCAGAAGCGAAAGATGCTGTTCGAACACGCCGGTCAGACCGGCCCGGGCGGCAATAACCCCCGGATCGCCATAAGCGATGGTTTCTTCGAATCGGGCAAGTTCCTCCATTAAATCGCTTTGGCCCGGCGTGTCCGGCATGCCCCGTACGCGGGCGCGCATGGATGTCAATCGTTTGAGCAAATCGTTTCTGATATTCCGTTGATCGCGCTGCTTTTGATCCTGAGCCCCGGCAAATTTGCCGCTAAATCTCAGAAGGGCAGCAATGACTGCATACCCGGCCAAAAGAATAAGATGAACCGTAAAATACGCGGCGGCTGAGACGTCGAACACATAACCGAGCAGCAGGACGCATGCCAACACGGCGATCAAATAGGCTCCGTCAAGAAATCCTAAAGCGATGCGAAAAGGAGCAGGCGCCGCTTCATGTCCTTGGCCTCTGCCGCCGGACCGCAGCCAACCGATAAGCAGGGCGGCCTCGGCACAGGCGACGGCGACCCCCGAAATCCAGGCATGCGCCCGAATCCATCCGCCGCTTAGTCCAAACAACAATAGGGTAATCAAAGGCAGCAGGAAGATCAGGGATCTGATCCAGCCTCTGCGAACGATTCCGGTCATCAATGTGATCCCCCGCTTTATGTTAATTTAGCGCCGCACTCCATGCAGAATTTCTGTCCGGGCAATATTTCGTGATTGCAGCTGCCGCATTTCAGGGCGCAACTCGCGCCGCAGCTCGGGCAGAACTTCGCTTTGGCATCCACCCATTCGCCGCACTCCCTGCAGACCTTCGGAAGCGATGTTCCGCATTTCGGGCAGGAGGACATGCCTATGGCGAAATCATACCCGCAAGAAGGGCAAGGATTGTAGGGATCTCCGCAATTCTCGCAAAACTTGGCGTTGGGGAGAAGCGGATTCCCGCAATCGCTGCAGGTTCGCTGCTGCTGCCGGTTCGCCGCAGGGGCCGTCAAAGCCTGGCCGCAATCGGAACAAAACCGGGCCGTTTCCGAATTGAGGCTTCCGCAGTTTAAGCAGCTTCTCTGTTTGGTGCTTGCGACGGCAGCAGCTTGCATGGTCAGATTTCCGGCCATTTGATGGGCGGCTTCGTACATCGGTGCGGCCATGCCGAATCCTAACCCAAGTCCCGAACCGATGACGGCGGCGCTGCTGCCGGGGTTTTTGGCGGCATCTTCCATCGTGTCGAAAGAACGTTCTTCCTGGTATGTATACCCGATGATGTCCATTTCGGCTTTTTTGGCCAAGGCCGCTTTGATCCGCTGGGCGGCGGGATCGTCCGTCGGCGTGTTGATCGAATCGACATAGAAGTTCAGCAAAGAAATCCCCATTTCCTCGAATGCCGGCGCGATGGCCTCCTCGATATGTTTGGAAATTTCAGCGGCATACGCGTTGATTTCGACCACGCTGATCTTTTTATGGACGATATAGGAGGATATGATTTCGTTAATGTTTGACATGAGCACGCCGCGATAATATTTAATGAGCGTATCCTGATCAAAGGTTGGAAGCGTTCCTACAAGTTTTAGCAGAAACTTGCGGGCATCGACGATTTGAATGCCGAATTGGCCGTAAGCCCTTACAGATACGATAATATTGAACTTTGGGTCCTGCAGCTCGAGAGGAGAGCTGGTGCCCCATTTGACGTCCAACGAACTGAGCTTGTTAACGAACCATACCTCGGCCGTAAAAGGGGACTCCCCTCCAAATGGCAGGTTTACGAAGTTGGACAAAATTGGTATATTAGCGGTACTTAGCGTATAACGTCCCGCAGAAAAGGAATCCAGCGCTTGACCTTCTTTGAACAAAATCGCTTCCTGCGTTTCATGAACGATCAGTTGGGACCATGTGCTTAATTCCTGGTTGGGATGGCGCCATGCATAAACATCTGGCGGACCTTCAAATTTGACGACATCAATGATTGCCATTCGTTGCACTCCTTTAACACCATTCGTTTCATTCATATGGAAAAAGGTACTTATCTACTATTGTATACGATTTAAGGCCTATGCGGATGCGAATATTTGGAAAAATTCGAAAGATTCCGCGGGAAGGGAAGTTTCTAAGGACAACACCAAAAACCAAGGAGAATATGATGACGGACCATACCTTTTACCTCGCCCCATACGACCCGGACTGGAAAAGAGAGTTCGCGGAGCTTGGAGCACGCATCAAACATGCGTTGGGAGATACGGCCCTGCGGGTCGACCATATCGGTTCGACCTCCGTGGCGGGGCTTGCAGCGAAGCCGATCATCGACATTCAGGTTTCGGTGGCCTCCCTAGAACCGGTTGAGCTGTACAAACCGCAAATGGAAGCCATCGGCTTCATCCAACGGGCGGACAACGAGGAGTTGACCAAACGGTATTTCAGGGAGTCGCCCGGCGGAAAAAGGGTGCATATCCATATCCGGGAGAAGGGGAGCTTCGGCGAACAGTTTGCGTTATTGTTCAGGGACTATTTGAGAGAACACCCGGATGAAGGCCAAATATACGCCGCCGAAAAACAAAGACTCATGCTTTTGTATCCGAACGAGCGGCAAAAGTACGTGGAGGAAAAAGAACCGGTCATCTGGGAGATCATGCGCAGGGCAAGCCGGTGGAGCCAGCGGGTCGGATGGAAGCCGGGGCCTGCGGATTATTGAGCTGGAGGATAAGATGAGAGGTTATTATGGTGGATTGGGACCGGCATGATTGCCGGGTTTCTGGCAGGCAAGACGGGGAAATATTTCAAGCGAATATCTCCCCGGGCCTTACTGGGATATGTATAAAGCAACTTTTTCGGACGGCAGCTATGAAAACATGCGGGACGCCGTTTTTGCGGCGTGCCGGTTGTTCCGGAAGTTAGCCTGCGAAGTGGCACAAGAGCTCTCCTATACATACCCGCTGCAGGACGATGCCAACATGCCCCAATACCTTAAGCATGTCCGGCTGCTGCCTGCCGATGCGAAAGCGATTTTGCAGCGGCAAGCGCCGGGTTTATTTTTCGCAGGCGATCCGGTCTTTGTCGCGATCCAGCTTTTTGTTGGCATCGTACAGGGCTTTGGATACAAACGGCGCGTATTTCGTTTTTCCGCCTTTGTTTTTGACTCCCGGAGCTTGGGCGACGCCGCCCTTGTAAACGCGGTTGAGCTCGGAGCAGTTTCTGAATTTTTTCGCCTGGGACGCGGCGCTGGCATCCGATGCGGAAAACATCACGCCTCCGAGCAGAACGATGCTCATACTCCATAGGAAAGTTTTTCGGAACATATGCATTCTCCTTTACAATGATGATGCCATTATCGTAAACGATGATTATTTTTTAGACAATACCAACGGAATCCCGAAGGAGGTTTACGCCATGCCGTGGCCGATGGTCCATTTTGCGGTTGCCCAAAAACTGTCTTTGCCCCATCCCATGCCCGCTTTTTTGCTCGGCAGCATCTCGCCGGACGCCATCCATGCCAGAGAACATGTTACCCGAAGCGAAAAGGGTGCCACCCACCTCGTTCAGGAGGGACGTTTTCCAAGCATCGCTACACTGCAGGCAGCCTGCAATTCCTATCTGGAACAAGACCGGAATTCGGAATGGCTGGCCTTCGTGTTAGGCTATTTTGCGCACATTTATACGGATATCCGGTGGACGGAGACGGTTTATGCGGATTTTGAGCGAGCATACGACGGAGACCCGGGCGGGATCAGGGAGACGTATAACAGGGAAGTCAGCCAATTGGAATTCCATTTGTTAAGACAGGAGCCGTGGGCTCAGGATGGGCTCGAACAATTGCGGCGGGCGAGGGCGTTTGCGGTCGAACCGTTCCTCACGCAAGACGAAGTCGGGCGGTACAGGGACATGAAGCTGGCCTGGCTGGAAGATGAACGTCACGAGCCGGGAGTTCAAAATAAGTATTTCCATGCGCAAAACGTGAGCGATTTTACCGAAAATACGGCACGCGAATTAACCGAGTTATTCCAAGCGTGGAAGATCCCCCAGAGAGGAGTTTAACGAATCATGCACATTCAAAACCTACGACGGGAACAAGCGGAGCAATTCTGGAAGCTGCGGCTTGAGGCGCTAAAAACGCAGCCCGAGGCTTTTGGTTCCTCCTACGAGGAACAGGTCCATACCCCAATGAATGAAGTCGAATCAAGGATTAACGATGAACCGGACAATTATATACTGGGCGCGTTTACGGAGGAAGGCGAACTCATCGGGATGGCCGGGTTCCGGAGGGAGCCGGGACGAAAGATGAGGCATAAAGGCATGGTATGGGGAGTGTACGTCACTTCGGCGCATCGCGGGAAAGGGATCGCCAAAGCCCTTATGCAGGAAATTCTGCGCCGGGGACAAGCCATCGAAGGTTTGCGGCAGATCCAGCTGGCGGTGGTTACGGCCAATACGGCTGCAGCCTCATTGTATAAGGGACTGGGGTTCGTAAGTTACGGTTTGGAAAAAGAAGCTTTGATGGTAGACGGACGCCTGTATGACGAAGAGTTTATGGCGTATTTTTTAGGATAGCGATATGCCGTTCACCTTCGCGCATCCATTATACATTGCTCCTGCCAAGTGGATCCGCCCCGGTTACATGAGCCTGGCAGGGCTTGTCCTTGGCAGCATGGCCCCGGATTTCGAGTATTTTTTGGCGATGGAGCCTTACCAGTGGATCGGGCATACACACGCAGGATTGCTGCAAGCCTTCGTGCTGTGCACCCTCCTTTTGTTTTTGCTTCAGGTCGTCCTGAAGCCGCTGGCCCTGCATTTGCCTTCTGTTTTCGATTTGGATCTGCGGGTCTCCGCGCTGATTCGACCCTTCGATTTCCGCCGCATGCGAAGCTGGGTCGTGTTTATCGTCTCGGTTGCGATCGGATTTTACAGCCATATTTTGATCGATGGGTTGACGCACGCCTCCGGCTTTTTTGTGATGAGGTATCCCGCTTTGCGCAGCGTCGTTGTTGCCGATTTGCCTGTTTATAAGCTGCTGCAGCATGCCTTGTCCATTTTCGGTTTGACGCTGGAATTGGCGATCCTGCTCTACGTATTGGCCAACGTCCCATATTCGGCCGTAAGCGCGGCCAGGGTCGCGGGAAAACGAAAGCGGAGGTATTGGATCACGGTGGCGATCATGATGATCGTTGTCGTTTGTGCCAAGCTTCTATTTACTTCCAGTTCGAACCTATTGGGAATTCTCGTCGTGTCGCCGATATCCGGATGTTTTGCAGGGCTCGTTGCGGCGGGAGCGTTGTTTGGAAAAGCGCGTTAGACCTGATGGGAAGATGACATTTTAAGCATCAAGACCATTCGGTTGTGCCGTTTATAGTTTGCCATATATCCATGTGTAGGCCCGGGGGAGAGAGTCCCTTGGGTCTGTTTTCGTATGTCCATTTTTTCGCAAACGCTATCATGCGAACTGAAAATTCTGCGGGAGAAATGCCAAAGGCATATGAAAAGGTTGTCATTTGGTGTCGATTGGTCATATTTGATGTCGTTCTGAAAGCCTTTTCCGGCAAGCAAAAACGACATATTGTCAGCATGTCAGCCGCGATTGTCAGCGTCCAAAAACCTTGATGCGGCGCGGGTTTCCGGCGCACCTAAAATGACATATTTACGACGTTTGCCAGGTTGTCTATCGTTAAACATGTAAGCGCTAGCAACCCTGCATAACTTCGAGAGAAAACAAACAGAAAGAAATCATATGAAAGGGGTGATCCTATGCAGGATACAAAAGCTGCTGTTCCGGGCAATGCAATGTTGAAACCGGGAAAGGCCGGCACCGGCAAGGGCGTCTGGAAGAGAATCGTTACGAACTGGGAATTGTACATCTTTATTGCGCCAGCGTTTCTGTACTTTCTCATTTTCTCTTACGGACCGATGTATGGCATTCAGATCGCGTTCAAAAACTTTATTCCGACAAAAGGGATTAGCGGAAGCCCGTGGGTCGGCTTCGACCACTTCGAGCGCTTCTTCCATTCCTATTACTTTTGGGATTTGTTATGGAACACGCTGAGCATCAGCTTGTACGAACTCGCCATCGGATTTCCGATTCCGATCATTCTGGCACTGGCGTTTAATGAGGTTAGAAACGGATTCTTCAAGAAGCTGGCCCAGACCGTGACGTATGCGCCTCACTTTATTTCCGTCGTCGTGATGGCCGGGATGATCATTTCCTTCCTGTCCCCGTCGACCGGGATCGTGACGCACATCATTGAAGGTCTTGGATTCCAGGCGCCGGACTTTTTGACGGATCCGAGATGGTTTAAAACGATGTATGTATTGTCTGGCGTGTGGCAAAGCGCAGGCTGGGGCACCATCATTTACTTGGCAGCGCTTTCCGGGGTGGATCCGGGACTTCACGAAGCGGCGATCATCGACGGGGCCTCGCGGTTCCAGCGCATTCGCCACATTAACATCCCGACGCTGATCCCTACGATGACCATCCTGCTCATCCTGAACATGGGTAGCTTGCTGGGAGTAGGCTTTGAAAAGATTCTCCTGCTGCAAAACCCGCTGAACATGGGATCTTCGGACGTCATTTCGACGTTCGTGTACCGCTCCGGGCTCGTGGATGCCCAGTACAGTTTCTCGACAGCGATCGGCTTGTTTAACTCCGTGATCAACTGCGTGATGCTGATCGTCGTGAACCAGATTGTGCGCCGGACGAGCGAGAATAGTTTGTGGTAGAAAAGGAGGGGCACGGATGTTAACAGGCGTAAAAGAAACCAAACGCGACAAGATCTTTGTAATTTGCAACTACATTTACGTGCTTCTGGCTTTCCTGATCGTATTTTATCCGCTCATCTATATGATCAGCGCATCGATCAGCAATCCGAAGTTCGTAGGCTCCGGGGAAATGTGGCTGTGGCCGAAAGGCATTACCTTCGACGGCTACAAGCGCGTGTTCGAAAATTCAAGCATTTGGATCGGCTACGGCAATACGATTTTGTACACGGTCGTGGGAACCGCGATCAACCTGATCGTAACGCTGCCTGCAGCGTATGCGCTGAGCCGCAAGGACTTCGTCGGACGCAACTTTTTTATGGGGATGTTCATGGTGACCATGTTCTTTGGCGGCGGTCTGGTACCGACTTACCTGCTCGTCAAGCAGCTTGGCATGATCAACTCGATGTGGGCGATCGTGATTCCGTCCGCCGCATCGATCTGGAACATTATCGTCTCCCGCACGTTTTTCCAAAGCTCGATTCCGAAGGAGCTGCAGGAAGCGGCCCAAATCGACGGTTGTACCAATATGCGGCTGTTCGTCAAAATCATTCTGCCGCTGTCGATGCCGATTATCGCGGTCATGGCCTTGTTTTACGGGGTCGGCAACTGGAACAGCTACTTCTCGGCGCTCATTTATTTGAATGATTCCGCCAAGTATCCGCTGCAGCTCGTCTTGCGCCAAATTCTCGTCTTGCAGGAGATGGCGGCCCAGGGCGGAGGGGCGATCGACGCTTCGACAGCCGCTGCGATGAACAGCAAAGCGGAAATCGCGGCGCTGGTCAAATACGCGGTCATCATCGTCGCAACGCTTCCAGTTATTGTGATTTATCCTTTCTTACAGCGTTATTTCGTGCAAGGTGTTATGATTGGTTCCGTAAAGGGCTGATCTTGCTAAATGGGGATTTTGCAAAATCCTGAACTACTACAAAGGGGAGTTATACAGATGAAAAACATTCGGAAGGCTTCATCCATTTTACTTTGCCTTACCCTTTCCGCGTCCTTGCTTGCAGCATGCGGCTCGTCGAAAGGCAGCGAAGGAGCTTCTTCTTCGGCGCAAACCGAAGCTGCAGGCGTGAAAAAAGACGGTTTTCCGATCGTGGACAAGCAGCTGACGCTGACCATGATGTCGCAGGACGCCGGCGTGGCGGACTGGAACCAAATGCCCGTGCTTAAAGAAATGGAAAAACTGACGAACATTAAATTCAACTACCAGCTTTCGCCGATCGACAGCTTCGCCACCAAGAAAAACCTGGTGTTCGCGAGCGGCGACTTGCCGGACGTATTCTACGGCGCGGACCTTAAACCTGCCGAGCAGGTCACTTACGGAACGCAAGGCGTGCTGATTCCTCTAGAGAAATACATCGACGGAGGTTACGCGCCGAACATCAAAAAAATCTTCGACAAGCATCCGGATATCCGCAAATCGTTTACGACGCCGGACGGACATATTTATGCGCTGCCGAACGTCGACCTGTCCGCCGTATGGTACCGGAGCCCGATGTGGTATAACGGCAAATTCCTGAAAGCGCTCAACGTAAAGGAACTGCCTAAAACGACGGAAGAATTGTACGCGTATTTGAAACGCGTGAAGGAAGAAGATCCGAACGGCAACGGCAAGAAGGACGAAATTCCGCTGACTTCCGTGAAGCTGGACGATTTGCGCATGTATTTCCTCGGCTTCTGGGGCATCTACGACGAAGTGATTTACGCGGATAAAGACGGCAAAGTGCATTACACGCCGCAAGAGGAAGGCTACAAAGGTTACCTGACGTTCATGAACCGTTTGTGGAAGGAAGACCTTCTCGACCACGAAACGTTCTCGCAAACGCCTGAACAGAAAAAGGCGAAGGGGCAAAACAACCAGCTTGGCGTATTTAACGACTACTTCCCTTACTTTACGCTCGGCGGCGACCCAAGCAGCGACAACCCGCTTATGACGCCGGTGAAGAGCGAAATCCCGGATTCTCCGGTATACGGCAAACACCCGGGCATCTCGGCCAACGGCACGTTCGCAATTACGAGCAAAAACCCTGCTCCGGAAGCGACGATGCGCTGGATCGACTACCAATACGGCTATGACGGCGCAACGTTGTTCGCCCAAGGCCCTGAAAACCTGCTGTGGAAATACAAAAACAAAGAAACGCATGAAAAAGAATGGCTTCCGGTTCCGGGAGGAAAAGATCGCGAGGAATTCCGCGGCACGATGACGCCGAACTACGGCATCCTGACGCCGGGCATGAACTCCGCCGAACTGACCAAAGGTCTGAAGAGCGACTTCGACAAGTGGATCGACAAGGAAAATGCAGAGAAGCTTGTACCGATCAGCAAAACGCCGTTCCCTAACGTGTACTTGACGAATGAAGAGCAAAGCGAAGCAACGGCACTGCTCTCCGACCTCAATACGTACGTTCAGCAAATGGAAGCGAAGTTCGTGACCGGACAAGAGCCGCTTTCCAATTGGGACAAATACGTGGCTCAGCTGAAAAAGATGGGCGCAGACCGTATCGTAGAGCTTTACCAAGGCGCGTACGACCGCTGGAATTCAGGGAAATAATCGATTAGCAGCACAAAAAAATGAAGCCAACATGTCCCGGTCTTGACGACCGGATGTTGGCTTTCATCATTATTCGCCGTCCAAATCGGACTCGGATGCGGCTTGGCCGTCCGGCGAAAACATTTTGCGGTATTGGCCCGGCGTATAACCGGTTTCCTTTTTGAACTTGCGGATAAAATTCGGCGTGTCCAGATAACCGACCCGAAGGATGATGTCCTTCAGCGGATCGCTTGTCGTTTTCAGCTGATGCATGACCTCTTCCATTCTTTTTTGCCAGATATACTGGATGAAGTTCAGCCCCATCTTTTCCTTGAACGAGCGGCTGACATGGGATGGAGAGATGCTGAACTCGAAAGCGACGGTCTCCAGGCTGAGCGTATTGTCCGCGTAATGCTCGTCGATGTAAGCAACGATCTGATCGATGATCGACTGTTCTTCCTGCTGCGTATTCTGCTCGACCTGCGCGCATATTTGCGCGCACAGCTTCAGCAGGCTGCGTTCCAGCTCGTCCAGGGAGTTGCCGTAAATCATGTTCGGCGCGACTTCCTGAAGCATGCCGTGATGGCCGAGCTCCGACGCGGTTTTCAAAACGCTGTTCAGCAGGTCGAAGCAAACGCAGCGGATCAGCAGCGCGGAATGTTCGGACGTATGCAGGTTCTGGATGGCCGAATGAACGATCTGGGCTGCCACATCGTAGCTTCCCTGCTTCAAACTTTGCGAAAGCTTGAGCAGCGTGTTGTTCGGGATCCAAAATTCCTGGTCATGCGTTTGGGACAGCTTTTCGAAATAGGTGACCGAGCCGTAATCGTTGGATACGCGGAGCTCAAACGCCGAGCATGCCTCGATAAACGATTGGTTCAGCTGATCCGGGCTCGGGTAGCACGTACCGACGCCGATCATCGGAATCGTATCGAAGGTTTCGAGCATGTTGCTGCGCACCGCTTCGACGATTTGCCGGATATGGGAAAATTCGTCCTGTCCGCCGAGATTGAAGCTGATGATCAGGCCAAACTGGTTCAGCTGGGACAGCTCCACGCCGTATCCATGGGCATTCAGCTCCGGAATTTCGATCTGGGCGAGCAGCTCGATCATGTCCTGGCGCTCCTGCTTTTCGGTTTCGCTCATGTTCTCTTCGTCCCAGCCGATGACCATCACGAAATGATGGGTGCGGTCGAACCGGAGATCGAATGCTTCCTGAAGTTCGGGCGTCAGGCTCTGGGCGCTGCCGTACTTGAGCAGCATGGACAGAAAATGGTTGCGGGCGAAAGGCTCCTGCAAATCGACGCGCGAGCTGTATTCCTGCAGCGCCGTCCGGATTCGGTCCAGCTCGTTGCCCGAGGCGGAAGCATCATCCGGGCGCTTGGCGCCGGCTTTGGAAGCGGCGAACTCGACAAGCATGGATATCGGCTGGTATTGCATGCGGGCCAGCACGACGGCGATGGCCGCGCCGACCAGCACCACGATGATAAACAGCATGATGATAAAGCTGCGAACATGCAAAACGCTGCTGAAAAATTGGGCGCTCGGCATGATCGTCACGTAGCTCCAGCCGTTGTTTTCCGACTTGACGGAGACGATCGAATGAGCTTGTCCGTTGATGTTCCGGTCCTGGATGCCGGGCGACAAATCATCGAAAAGCGCTTGCGCGTCTTTTTCGGTCAAGGCTTCCCCCTGGCGGTTGTCGACCATGATATGTCCCTCGTTATCGAGGATGTACGTTTGGCCTTGGTAGCTTCCGAGAATCGAGTCGATCAGGCTGCTGAGCTCGGACTCCTTGATCAAATACATGACCGTCCCGTGAGGGGAGGAGCTTCCCGGCGTGATCGGAATCAAATAGGCAAGCACCGTTTCCTGAACGCCGGAAGGGTTCGTGACGATGTCCGCCGGTCGCATGATCGGATACGTAGCTTCGTTCAAATCCCTGTAAAGCGTATCTTTGCTCCAGTTTTTGAAGCGAATGTTTTTCGCGAAGACGTCAAAATTGTTGAGGCCTTTGCTGGAGTAAATTTTATCGTCTTGATGGAAATACAGGTACATTTCGCCGATGATCGAGCTGGTGGCCTTATACTGGTCCAGCGCTTGAATCGACTCCCAGCTGGAGACCGGATCATGGACCTGGTAACGTGCCAGCCGTTTGTCGTAGGAGATGCGGGTCGCGATTTCGCTGAGCTCCTTCATCCTTCCGTCGATGATGACCTTCGCTTGCGTCAATTGGGCAAGGCGGGACTGTTCGATTTCGGAACGGAGATTCGTGACGGCGTTTTCATAAATGAAAATCGTCATGCAGACGAGAGGAATCAGCAGGATAAACAAATAGGACCAAATATATTTCAAAAACAGCCTGGATTTAAAGTAGTTTCGTTTCAACAATTCTGCCTCCTGTGTCAGCTGATAATCTTCAGGTACCTATCCATGATACCAACAAATCGGCGGTTTGGACATAGAGGGGCGGAAAGTTTCGAAATGCGTCCTCGGAAGAAAAAGCGGGCAAATCAAGATTTTCGGGTTGGCGAATGAAGGAATCGGCGCCGCTTCGAAGAAGTTATCTCTCAAAGATAGCGTTTTCATAATCCGGCGGCAAGGCCGGAAACCGCGTGACACCCGTTTTTGCAAGGAAACCAAACCAATCGTGATATGGAGGATGACCATGAGTGAAAAGGAGCATTTGATCGAGGAAGAAGAATCCGTCGTCGTGCAAGGGGTGCACAACTACAGCAGCGAGGAGCAGTGGGTCAAACCCGAAGATCCGCTTCTTCTGGAGCGGCTCGAATGGTTCAAGGACCAGAAGCTCGGGCTGATGATGCACTGGGGGCCGTATTCCCAGCTGGGCCTGGTCGAGTCCTGGGCGCTCAGCGACGTGGACGAAGAATGGTCGCGCAACGAGATCGACTGGGATATCGATGCCGAGGAGCTGAAGCGGCAGTATTTCGATCTGAACAAAACGTTTAACCCGCTTCGTTTTCAGCCGGACCTTTGGGCGGACCTTGCGGCGGACAACGGTTTTAAATATTTGAACTTTACGACCAAGCACCATGACGGATTTTGCATGTGGGATACCCGTACCACCGATTACCGCATTACCGGTCCGGATTGCCCTTTCCATACGCATAAATACGCCGACATCACGAAGCAGCTTTTTAATGCGTTCCGGGCGAGAGGCCTCGGCATTTCCGCCTATTTCTCCAAAGCCGATTGGCATTCGCCGTATTATTGGGCGCCGGGCATGCGGCCGGGAACGACGACGTCGCGCGGTCCGACCTATGATCCGAAGGAATATCCATGGCTGTGGGAGCAATTCGTGCAATTCACCCACGAGCAGATCATGGAGCTGATGACGAACTACGGCCGGATCGACGTGCTGTGGCTGGATGCCGGATGGGTCAACGATTACCGCGATCAGAACATTCGCCTCGGCGAAGTGGTCGAAAAGGCTCGCAAAATCCAGCCGTGGCTTCTGTCGGCGGACCGCACGGTCGGCGGGCCTTACGAAAACCTGATCACGCCGGAGCAAACGCTGCCCGAGCGCGCGCTTCACGTGCCATGGGAGAGCTGCATCACGATGGGATCGGCGTTCTCGTTCCGTTACGAGGATAACTATAAATCGGTTCGCCAGCTGATTCATCTGCTCGTCGAAATCGTGGCCAAAGGCGGCAACCTGGCGCTGAACGTCGGGCCGCAGCCGGACGGAAGAATTTCGAAGACGGCGATTTCCCGGATCCAGGGCATGGGAGCTTGGCTGAAGGTCCATGGCGAAGGCATCTACGGAACGAGAGTGTGCGAGCCGTATTCGGTAGGCAACGTGCAGTTTACGCAAAAAGACGGGAAAATCTATGCGTTCTACCTGTACAAGGACGAAAACGAAACCGTTCCGGAAGAGATTCATTTGCCGCTGCAGAAAGAGTTCAGCCGCATCGACCTGATCGGCGGGCCGGAAGGGCTCGAGTACCGCAAGACGGACACCGGCATCGCCGTGCGCCTTCCGGCGAAAGAGCGCGAAGCCAAAGCGCCGATCGCGCATGCGTTCCGGATCCAATAAGACAGAAATATCGCAAGTTTGACATAACCGTATGATGTATTGGGCTTAGCATGAATAGAGCCGACCATTTGATCTGAAAGGTGCTGAACATATATGCAACAATGGTTTGAAGACGCGAAGCTGGGCATTTTTATTCACTACGGGATTTATGCGGTGGACGGCGTCGCCGAATCCTGGTCTTTTTACAACGGGAGAATATCTTACGAGCAATACATGAAGCAGTTGGACGGCTTCACCGCCTCCAAATTCGACGCGGACAAATGGGCGGACCTGATCGAAAAATCCGGCGCCAAGTACGCGGTGCTGACGACCAAACACCATGACGGCGTAGCGTTGTTCGACACGCAGTACAGCGATCTGAGCGTCATGAAGAAAACCCCTGCCAAGCGGGATATCATCAAGGAGTATGCCGAAGCGGTTACGAAAAGGGGAATCCGGCTCGGCATGTACTACTCGCTTATCGACTGGTCGCATCCGGATTATCCGAGCGTCTACGAAGGCGGCAAAGTGCCGGACGATTTGAGCACGGTCAACCGGTTTTCGAGCCCGCCGGACGGGGTGCAGGACGAAGAAAGATGGCAGAAGTTTTTGCAGTTCAACAACGACCAGCTGAAAGAAGTTTTGACGAATTACGGCAAGGTCGACCTGCTGTGGTTCGACGGGGACTGGGAACGGAGCGCCGAACAGTGGAATTTGCCGGAGTTCAAACATTACCTGAAATCCTTCAACCCGGACCTGATCATCAATTCGAGGCTTCAAGGGCACGGAGACTACAAAACGCCGGAGCAGGGCTTGCCGATCACGAGACCTGAAGGGCCGTGGGAATTCTGCACGACGATCAACTCGTCGTGGGGGTACGTGCCGACGGACAACCATTATAAATCGCTGAACCAGATCATCCGCATGTTCTGCGACTGCATTTCGATGGGCGGCAACATGCTGCTTGACATCGGGCCGCGCGAAGACGGAACGATCGACGAACGCCAGGAAGAGATCCTGCTCGGACTGGGCGACTGGATTCGCACGCATGCCGAGGCAGTGTACGGCACGCAGGAAGGCATCATGACGCGTTATTACCTTGGCGGCAGCACGCTGTCCAAAGACAAAAAGACGTTGTATCTCTTCGTCTACGACGATCCGAAAGAAAGCATATGCCTGAAGGGGTTGTGCAACCCGATCAAAAAGATCACCGTGCTGCACTCCGGAAAAGAGCTGACGCACGAAATCCACGGCGGCGTGCCTTGGTTCAACATTCCGGGAACGACCTGGATTCCTTTGACGGCCGAAGACACGCATGAGCACGTAACCGTGCTGAAGCTGGAATTCGACGAGGAAGTGGAAATGTACGGCGGTTCCGGAGCAGTCGTTACGCATAACTAGGGAGCCTGGCTTGGGGCCGGCAGCCGGATGAAAGGCTTTCGAAAAGGTCCGGGTGCCGCTCCCCTGCATTTTTGATCACATCATCCATTATTTAAAGGAGATTCCAATGGAGCAATTCAGACTACCGAAAATCCAAATGACCAGCTTCGAGCTTCCGAAGGCCGTCCAGGACGTCCTGAGCGAAGCGGAGGAAAAGCTGGCGCATCGCCCGAAGCTGCTGAAGCTGTTCAAAAACTGCTTTCCGAACACGCTGGAGACGACGACCAAGCTGATGGACGACGGCACGACCTTCGTCATTACGGGAGATATTCCGGCCATGTGGCTGCGCGATTCGGTGGAGCAGGTCATGCATTACGTGCCGCTGGCGAAAGACGACGAGGATCTGCAGCGCATGTTGTCCGGCTTGATCAAGCGCCATATCCGGTATATTCTGATTGACCCTTACGCGAACGCGTTTAACGAGTCGGCGAACGATTGGCACTGGAACACGGCCGATCAGACCGAAATGTCCCCATGGGTGTGGGAACGCAAGTTTGAGATCGATTCGCTTTGCTTCTCCATGCGCCTTGCTTATGCTTACTGGAAGGAAACCGGGCTCACCGATATTTTCGACGCCGGCTTCAAATCGGCGATGCGCGTGATTTATGACTTGTTTAAGACGGAGCAGCGCCATGTCGAGCAATCTCCGTACCGCTTCATGAGAAATAACGGCATCCGCCAGGATACGCTGGCCAACGACGGGCTCGGCATGCCGGTCAATTATACGGGCATGGTTTGGTCCGGCTTCCGTTCCAGCGACGACGCCTGCGATTTCCATTACAACATTCCGGGCAATATGTTTGCCGTCGTCGCCCTTCGCCATATGCAGGAGTTTGCGGAATGGGTGTTCCGCGACACGGATTTTCTGAAGGAGCTGAAAAAGCTCGAGCAGGACATCGACCATGGCATTCAATTGTACGGCATTTACAGACACCCGGAATTCGGGCCGATCTATGCGTACGAAACGGACGGATACGGCAATTACTGCCTGATGGACGACGCGGGCACGCCTGGCCTTCTTTCCATTCCGTATCTCGGATACGTGTCGGCGGACGATCCGGTGTATCAAAACACGAGACGTTTCGCGCTGTCGAAGGCAAATCCGTTCTATTTTGAAGGCAAAGCGGCCAAGGGCATCGGCAGCCCGCACACGCCGGACGGGTTCGTATGGCATATGGCCCTGTCGATGCAGGGCATAACGGCTACGACGAAAGAAGAGAAGCTGGCGATGATCGAGATGCTGGAGGCGACCGATGCGGACACGGGCTACATGCACGAAGGTTTCCATGCGGACGATCCGGCGAACTTCACGAGAAAGTGGTTTGCATGGTCCAACAGCCTGTTCTCTAAACTCGTGCATCAAGCGATGAAAGAAGGGATTCTATGAGCCGGAACGTCATCGTATTTTACGACTCGGCATTTCCGGGCAGCCCCGGGCTTGACGATCAGGCCGTCAAAGCCTTGCGGCAGATCGGCACGGTCGTCGGCGCGGCGGATCTGGCCGGAGCTCTCGGCTCCAGCCGGGACGGCTGCTTCGTCAATCTGCACGCGCCGTATTTTCCAAAAGCGGCCTGGCCGGAGATTCACGCCTTCCTGCGGCGCGGCGGGGGGCTTATCAGCATTGGCGGAGCGCCTTTCAAAGTCCCGGTTCGCTGCGAAGAAGGAGGCTGGACGCCTGAAGCCGAACAAACCGCATACCATCGCGAGCTGTTTATCCACGAAACGCTGCCCGTGAACGCAGGGCCCGTGCAGTCTTTTGCTGCGTCCGGTCAGATTCCGCTGTTGGCCGGCCGGGAGTCGCTTTTCGAGATTCGGGATACGTGGAATCTGGTGCCGCATACGACCCGAAACAGCGATTTTCCGCATGAAATGGGTTCGGCCGGAACGATGAGCACGCAGGTCTACCCGCTTCTGAAAGGGATCAGCGGCGAAGGACGGGAAGTGGCGGCTCCCGTCGTCTTATGGGAACATTCCCGCGGCGACTTTGCGGGTTCCAGATGGCTATTCGTCAACCTGCCTCCGTCCGCTTCGTTCTGGGACCAAGGCGGGATCAAGGCGTTAGCCGAATGGAGCGCCTTCTGCGCGAAACCGGTGACGGAGCTTGCGATCAAAACCAACTATGCCGCTTACGAGCCGGGCGAACATCCGGTGCTGACGCTGCAGATGCAGCGGATCGCGAAATCGAATGAGGCGGAGATTTCGGATCAGCGCTGGACGTTCGAAATCACCGTGGAGCAGGACGAAGGCGACCAGTTTTGGGTGCAGCGTTTCGGCGCCGAAGTGACGAAATCGCTGGATTTCGTCCGCATTCCGGTGCCGCTGGACATCCAAAGCGGGCTTTACCGCGTCGTATGCCGGGCGACCTCCGAAGACGGGGAGACGCGCATGCTCCGTCACGGCTTCTGGGGGAACGACCCGGAGCTCCTTGCGAAGGGAAGCCCGGTCAGCTGCGGCCGCGACTATTTCGTGAAGGACGGACGGCCGCTGCCGATCGTCGGCATGACTTACATGGCCTCCGACGTGGCCCGCAAATTTCTGTTCCTGCCGAACGCGGATGTTTGGGACCGGGATATGGCGCAGATGGCCCAGGCCGGGATCAACTGGATCCGGACGGGGCTCTGGACCGCTTACCGCAACGTGATGCAGGCGGACGGGCATGCTTCGGAAGAAGTGCTTCGCGCGATCGACGCGTTTATTCTCACCGCCAAAAAGCATGATCTGCAGTTGACGTTCACTTTCTTCTCTTTTACGCCGGAAACTTGGGAAGGCACGAACCCTTATCTCGACCCGCAAAGCGTGGAAGCGCAAAAGCGGTTCATCCGTTCCATCGTGCATCGCCACCGGGCGACGAGCAACGTCGATTGGGATTTGATCAACGAACCTTCGATGTTCGATCCGAAACGGATCTTCGCTTCGGGACCGAGATCCTGCGGCGACCGGTTCGAGCGGGCGGCTTTCTCGGCCTGGCTCGAGGAACGCCACGGGCGGATCGAGCTTCTGCAGGAGCGCTGGAACATGACGCCGGAGCAGCTGCCGAGCTTTCAGGCGGCGGCGATTCCCGGGCCGCAGGAGATCAACTTCGACGTGCAGGACATGATCCTGGAGAAAAAAGGCACGCGGTGGCTCGACTACTGCTTGTTCTCCATGGACATGCACAATCGGTGGGCAAAGCAGTTATACGAAGAGATCAAAAATTTGAGTCCGGATCAGCTCGTCACGGTCGGGCAGGATGAAGCGTTAGGCGCGCAGCGTCCTTCGCCGTTTTTCTACCAGGAGGCGGTCGACTATACGACGGTCCATTCGTGGTGGCTCAACGACGACCTGGTCTGGGACGGCGTATTCGCGAAAACGGCGGACAAGCCGAACGTCATTCAGGAAACCGGCATCATGTACGTCGAAACGCCGGAAGGACGGGCCAAACGAACCGAGGAGGAGCTGCGCAGCATCCTGGAGCGCAAATACGCTTATGCCTTCGCGACCGGAGGAGCCGGGGCGATCCATTGGATCTGGAATACGAATTTTTACATGGACAATGCCAACGAGTCGCATATCGGCGCGCTCCGGGCGGACGGGACGGAAAAGCCGGAAACCGACGTCTCGTACGGGTTCGGCAAGTTTATGGGTGAAATCCGGGATCTGTTCCAGGAACGCGAACTGGAGGAAGTGGCCGTTATTTTTCCTTACTCGAACGATTTCTCCAACCGCAAGCTGGCGTACGAGGCGACGACGCGCCTGACGCGCGTGTTCTCCTACCAACTGAACATGCCGATTCGCGGCGTATCGGAATATGATCTCGAGCCGCTGGAGAAGGATCCGGCGAAGCTGATCGTGCTGCCTAGCGCCCATAATTTCGACGATGCCGCTTGGGATCGCCTGCTCGGCATCGTCGAGCGCACGGGAGCCACCTTGCTTGTGACGGGGCCGATCAGCATCGACGCCTACTGGCGTAAAACGGAGCGGCTGACCGATGTGCTTGGGGAAGGACGGCTTTGCAATGTCCGCCGCGAAGAGCTGCTGAACGTGGACGGGCATGAAATTCCGTTATCTTACGGCAAACGCCGGATTGCGGAAGTAAGCAAGGAGGCCCGGAGCGGCGGAACCGTTGAAGCGGCCGATGCCCCGGCCGCGGGCGACGCGGTCCGGAATATCCGGTTAGGCAACGGGCGGTTGATCTGGTGCCCGCTGCCGATCGAATTAAACGACAGAACGGATTCGATGGCGGCGCTGTACCGGTACGCCCTTGACGAAGCAGGCTGCCAAAGCGGCCTTGAATGGATCCGGGGCGATGTGCCCGGCGTATACGGCCGCAAGCTGAAATTCAGGGACGGATATTTATACGTTTTCGTATCGGAATATGCCTGGGATACGAACATTGAAGTGAAGGATGCCGACACGGGCGTGGCCTACGCATTCGGACTGGAACGGGAACGATCCGTCCTGTTCGCGGCGGACGGCGAAGGGCGGATCATTTCGGTGTATCGCCCGCACGAGGTTGAAATCCACATCAAATCATGAACTGCCGGAGGGAAGCGACATGAACTTAAGCGGAGTGCCTGAACCGAAGATCGAATACGCTCCGAAGCATTATATTTGCCGCCGGGCGGCCGGGCCGCTCGAACTGGACGGAAGGCTCGACAAGCCGTTTTGGGAAACCGCGGCCTGGACGGAGGAATTCGTCGACATCGAAGGCGACCTGCGTCCGAAGCCGGCGAAAGCGACCCGAGTCAAAATGCTCTGGGACGACGAATATTTTTATTTCGGGGCGGAGCTGATCGAGGATCAGATTTGGGCGACGCTCACGGAACGCGAATCGGTCATTTTTTATGACAACGATTTTGAAATTTTCATCGATCCCGACGGGGATACGCACCAATATTACGAGTTCGAGATCAACGCGCTGAATACGGTATGGGATCTGATGCTCGTGCAGCCTTAC
Source organism: Paenibacillus sp. FSL M7-1455 (assembly GCF_038004655.1). Classification (NCBI taxonomy): domain Bacteria; kingdom Bacillati; phylum Bacillota; class Bacilli; order Caryophanales; family Paenibacillaceae; genus Paenibacillus; species Paenibacillus sp. FSL M7-1455. Next base: position 1,186,571 of record NZ_JBBORO010000001.1, read on the forward strand.
CGCGACGGCGGACCTCCGGTGAACGGCTGGGATATCAGGGGTTTGAAAACGGCCGTGCATATCGACGGGGAACTGAACAATCCCGAAGCGGACAACCGGAAGTGGAGCGTCGAAGTAGCGATTCCGTGGAACATCTTGAAGGAATGCGCGCCCGCAGGCCGTGCGCCGGTCAAAGGCGAATTTTGGCGCGTCAATTTCTCCCGCGTCGAGTGGCAGGCCGAGGTTCGGAACGGAAAATACGAAAAGGTGATCAACCCCGGGACGGGCAAGCCTTATCCGGAAGACAACTGGGTATGGTCGCCGATGGGCATCATCAACATGCATTACCCGGAGCTTTGGGGATATGTGGTGTTTGCCGATGCCGACGGGCCGGATACGTTCGAGCTGCCGCGGGATGAACGCATCAAGTGGGAGCTGCGCAAGCTGTATTACCGCCAGCGCAATCATTTCGAGGCACGCGGCGAATTCGCGAAAGAGATGGAGCATCTGAAGGGCGATGATGTCTGGAGCATCGAACCGGTCATCGAGACGACGCGGAGCCTGTTCCAGATCACGGCCCCTTCGGCGGACGGAACGGCGGTATATTGCATCCGGCAGGACGGAAAGTTGTGGAAGGAGGAACGGAAATGACGATGCAGACCTCTGCTTTTTCGCTGGATCAGGCGGCGATCGAGCTGATTGAACGCAAGTTCGGCGAGAAACGCCGGATGGCCAAGGCAAGGGAACAGGAATTGTTTGGCATTTTTCAGGAAGAACTGACGGAAGAAGAGACTTGGGCGCTTAAGTACTTGTACGCGTATATGCCGGTCAACGACATGGCCGACTACGACGGTGCGCTGTTTTTGAACCATGTGCGTACGACGCTTGCGATCCGCAAGGAAATGCCCTGGGGGGAGCGCGTGCCGGATCATCTGTTCCTGCATTTTGTCCTGCCGTACCGGGTCAATACCGAAAATATCGAGGATTCCCGCGGCATCCTGCACGAAGCTTTGGCGGAACGCACGAAATCCTTGTCCATGGCGGATGCCATCCTGGAAACGAACTACTGGTGCCATGAAAAGGCGACTTACATCGGCAGCGATCTCCGGACGATTTCGCCGCTGACGATGATCCGCAACGCCCGCGGCCGCTGCGGCGAGGAATCGACGATGGCGGTTGCCGCGCTGCGCAGCATCGGCATCCCGGCCCGTCAAGTATACACGCCGCGCTGGGCGCATTGCGACGACAACCATGCTTGGGTCGAGGCTTGGGCCGACGGAAAATGGTATTATTTCGGCGCCTGCGAACCGGAAGCCCGCCTGAACCAGGGCTGGTTCAGTCCGCCGGCCCGGCGCGCGATGCTGATCAACACGCGGATTTACGCGGATTATCCGGGTCCGGAAGACATCACGCTTGCCGATGAATGGTTTACGGAAATCAACCTGCTGGAAAACTATGCGCCGACGCGGACGATCACGGTCGCCGTCAAGGATCGCCAGGGGAAGGCGGTCAGCGGGGCACAGGTGCACTTCGAGCTGTACAATATGGCCGAGTTTTATCCGATCGCCACGATTCCGACGAATGAACTTGGAGAGGCTTCGTTCAAGACGGGCTACGGCGATCTGCTCATTCGCGCCGTCCGGGACGGCGTGTGGGGCGAACGCAAAGTGACCGTGGCCGAAAGCGACCGGATCGAACTGGTTTTGGATCAGGCGGAGCAGCCTTCCGGAACGTTGGATCTCGACATGGTTCCGCCGCCGGAGCGCGAAGGAGACGAAGCGGAAGCTTTATCCGAAGAGAGCATCCAAAGGCATAACCGCCGTCTGGAAGAAGGCACGAAGATCCGGACCAATTACGAAGCCACGTTCCTGACCGAAGCGGATGCGACGGAACTCGCCGCGGAATTCGGGCTGCCGGCAGACCGGGTGTGGGACGTGCTGCGCAAGGCTCGCGGCAACGACCGCGAAATCGCCGCTTTTCTCCGCGAGCGTTCGGGGGAATACGGCGAATGGCCGCTGCGGCTGCTGGAAAGCTTGAACGAAAAGGATCTGGTGGACACCTTCCGCCCTTCGCTTGACGATCATCTGATCGGCGGGCTGGCGCAGCGCGGGGAACTGGACGAAACGACGTTCGTATCGTACGTGCTTTGTCCGCGCGTGTTGTACGAAATGATCGTGCCGTATAAGCGCTTTTTCCAAGAGACGTTTGCGGCCGATGCCGCGGCGATCCAAGCCGATCCTTCGGTGCTTGTCCGCAAGCTGGAAGACGGATACGCTGTGCGGGAAGACCTTCAAAACCTGAAGGGCAAAGGCAATCCGGTCGGCACGTTCAAGCTGATGCACGGGGATGACGTATCGCTCGACATTTTGTTCGTCGCCGCATGCCGGAGCCTGGGCATCCCGGCCCGCCTGCATCCAAGCGAGCTGAAGCCGCAATATCTCGAAGGCGGCACATGGAAAGACGCCATGTTTGCCGCGCATGCGCCGCAGGAAGAGGAAACGAAGGCATGGGGGTCGCTGCGCCTGCTGCGCGATCCGGAGGCTGCGCCGGAAACGGCCGAAGCTTCGTATTACGAAAATTTCACGTTTGCCCGTCTGGAGAACGGCAGGTACAAGACGCTGGTCTATCCGTACGGCAAAAAAGACGTATACGACGAGCCGTTCGAGGTGGAGCCGGGCTTTTACCGGCTGACTTCGGGCGTACGCCTGAAGGACGGCACGGTGCAAGCGCGTTTCGCCTATTTCAAGGTCACGGCAGGGGAAACGACCGACGTTGTCCTGACGTACCGCCAAGCGAAACATGACGTTCCGGTGCTCGGAAAGATCGACCGCACCAGCGCGTTGACAACGCTGGAGGGAACCGATGCAACGCTTGGCGAGCTGATCGGCGGCTCCGGGGCCATCGTCGCCTGGATCGAGCCGGAGCGCGAGCCGACGAAACATCTGTTCCGCGAAATCGGCGAACTGGCGGAGCCGTATGCGAAGCTTGGCGCACCGATCGTGCTAATTATCGGCAATGCCGAGTGGACCGCTTCGTTTGATCCGGCGGCTTACCCGAACCTGCCGTCCGGCACCGTGTTCGTCCGGGGTGCCTCTTACGCGGCGCTGCCGGATTTCATTGCCCAGTCCCCCGCCCGGGATGCAGGCTACCCGCATCTGTTCGTGCTGGATGCACAGGATCAAATTCGCTATACGGCATCGGGTTATAAAATCGGAACCGGCAAGGAAGCGCTGCAGGTTTTGTCCGTCGTATGGCAGTAAACTACGAATCGGAGTGAAATCGAATGACCGAGAAAAAATATATCGTCGCGGGTTACGCCGTCGACGCCAAGCTTCCTGACATGACGCGGGAAGACCTCATGAAATTGACCCATCTCAACGTGGCTTTCGGCCATGTCGTGGACGGCCGGATTTCGACGGCCCATCTGAAAAACGCGGCCGTGTTGCGGAAGATCAAGGACGAGCATCCGGAGCTGAACATCGTTTTGTCCGTCGGCGGCTGGAGCGCCGGAGGTTTCTCCGAAGCGGCTTCGACCGAAGCGGGAAGACAAAGCATGGCGGAGTCGGCGGTTCAAGCCATCGTGGACCATCCGTTCGACGGCATCGACCTGGATTGGGAATATCCGTGTTACGGGGAAGCCGAAATCGCGTCCAGCCCGGACGACAAAAGGAATTTCACGCTGCTGCTCCAGACGATCCGCGAGGCGCTGGACCGCAAAGGCGCGGAAGACGGGCGCCATTACCTGCTGACCATCGCGGCGGGCGCGGACCAGTATTACGTGGACGGCACCGAAATGGACGTGGTGCAGAAATATCTCGATTTCGTCCAGTTGATGACCTATGATATGCGCGGCGGATTCCAGGTGCTGACCGGCCACCATACGAACCTGTACACGCCGACGGGAGATTTGTTCCGCATCAGCACGGACGCCTCCGTGAAGATGTTTATGCGCGCAGGCGTGCCGAAGGAAAAAATCGTCATCGGGGCCGCTTTTTACTCCCGCGTCTGGCATCAAGTGCCGGACCGCAACAACGGGCTGCACCAAATGGCCGGCACGACCGGCGGGTACGGACCGGATTTCGGGACGCTCACGAGAGAATATATCAACAAAAACGGCTACACCCGTTATTGGGACGAAGAGGCGCGCGCGCCGTACCTGTTCAACGGTTCGAGCCTCATTTCCTATGACGACGAGGAGTCGATCGGGCATAAATGCGGCTATGTCAAAGACAACGGCCTGGCAGGCATCATGTTCTGGGAATACGGCTGCGACGACACCCATCAATTGCTTGACGCGATGCATCGCGGACTGAAGTAACTGATGTTTTGAGACCTGCTGTCATTTGATCCATATCATCAAGTTAAAAAGGCTGAAGGCTTGCGGCATCGTCGGGTGCGCGGCCCTCGGCCTTTTTTATCATGGCAGTGCTTCTGAAAGAGGTTGGCCGATCCTCCATCTCCAGTTCACCGGGCCATATCTTTCATGATGCAATTTTAAAGGGATTTTTGGCGGCATATGGAAGTGATTAAGGCGGTTCACGGCATATACATGATGGCGAAGGAGGGAAACGGCATGCAAAAAGCATTTATCCTCTACTTTTGGACGGAAAAACGGAATAACCTCGACGAGCTGAACCGGCTGCTGTCCGAAGGGTGGAAGGTACACAGCCAAAAGCCGATGGGCACGGGCCAGACTACCGGAGCGTATTCGCTTGTCATTTTGGAAAAATAAACGGCCAACCATGGGACTGCCCACATGCAAAGCCGAGATGAGGTGATCGAATGAGTGACGTTATTACCATAAAGCCGTTAACCGATCCGTCGGAGGCGGCGATGCTGAATCAGGAATTCACCCGCTACGGCTGGTACCGGCAGGGGGATTATTTCGAGCGCTGCCTGCAGGAGAACCGGGAAGGGAAGCGGGTCACGCTGATGGCTTTTTGCGGAGAGGAATTGGCCGGATGCTGCCATCTCATTTATCAGTCCAAATATCCGTATTTTCAGGAACGGCGCATTCCGGAGATCAACGACCTGAACGTATTCCCGGAATTCCGGCGCAAAGGCATCGCCAGCCGTATGTTTGACGAGTTCGAGCGCATCGCGGCAAGGGAGCATTCCCGAATCGGCCTCGGCGTCGGCTTGTACGAGGATTACGGAAACGCACAGCGGATGTATACGAAACGCGGGTACGTATTGGACGGACAGGGTTTGACCTATAAAAACGTAAAGGTGAAGCCGGGCGAAAGCGTCATGGTCGATGACGACCTGGTTTTATATTTGATCAAAGAGCTTGATGGAGCGCCATAAAGAAAACGTGAGGATCATGCGGCAGGGGATCTTTGGAGAAGCCATCGAATAAATGGCCAACGCGAAAAAGCGACGGCACACCGCCCGGCAAAACGTTCGAACCCTAACGTAACAGGGAACGGGCGTTTTTTTGTTCGCCAGCCTTTATATTTTATATGTGCAAGGGCCGTTTAGGGCAGCCATGCGGCTATCAAAGAATCGCGGGACGGCTGTCGCTCAGGTTTTCACTTTATGAGGAAGGCGTTTTCTGCTTCGTTTACGGCTATTTTTATCCCAAGGCATTTGTTATGATCGTGTCAGCCTCAAAAAAAGGAAAAACAAGACAAAAAAAGGAGGGGCGGCGATGAATTACACGATCAGACCTATTGCGGAGCGGGATGTCCCTTTCATGTGGGATATGCTGTATGAATCGCTTTATGTCCCGGAAGGCGGAAAACCGTTCGGAAGGGAGATTCTGCAGGACCCGGCGATCGCCAAATATGCGGAGCATTGGGGGCGTCCGGGCGACATCGGATGGATCGCCGTCACGGATGACGGACAGCCGATGGGGACGATCACGGCGCGTTTGTTTGACGAAAGCAACCGAGGGTATGGGTATGTCGGTCCGGACGTGCCGGAGCTCGGCATGGCGATTTCGCCGTCTTATCGGGGGCAGGGCATCGGGACGGCGCTCATGAAGGCGCTTTTCGATGAACTCAAGAAGAGAGGGATTTCCCGGGTATCGTTAAGCGTTGACCCCAATAACGAGGCCGCGGTTAAGCTGTACCGGCGTTTCGGTTTTGAAGACGCTGGCGTCGTGGGCACATCAGTCACCATGGTGGCGGATGTGGAGAGTGCGGTTTATTAAATGGGTGCAGCCAAGGGAGCGAATCACATGAAAATATATCGTTTCGGCAGCGAAAAGGGCAAAGCCATCGGGCGCACGGCAGCCGGAATCTTACCATAACGCGCATGGGACGCAAACGGAGCAGGGGCTGACCGCGATCGTCATGGAAGGGCAACCGATGAAGTTATATTTGGAATAGCGAGGGATGAGGTGAACAAGATTGATCATTTGGGTAAACGGCGCGTTCGGCGCGGGAAAGACGCAAACGGCGCATGAGCTTCACCGGCGGATTCCGAATTCGTATATCTATGATCCGGAGAACGCGGGTTATTTTATACGCAAAAACGTCCCCGCATCCATGGCCAAAAGCGATTTCCAGGACCACAAGGCGTGGCGCGACACGAACTATGGCATGATCAAGTACATCCACGAGGAATACGACGGAACGCTGATCATTCCGATGACGATCGTGAATCCGGAATATTTTGACGACATTGTCGGCAGATTGAGGCGGGACGGGATCGCCGTTCATCATTTTGCGCTTTGCGCCGCCAGGGAGACGCTGCTGAAAAGGCTGCGGAGCCGCGGAGAAAACGGCCGTTCCTGGGCCGCCCGGCAGATCGACCGCTGCATCGAAGGGCTTTCCCTTCCCGCATTCGAACGGCAGCTGCAGACGGACGACATGACGATTTCCGAAGTGGCGGAGACCATTGCGGCAGCGGTCAACATTCCGTTGATGCCCGATCCGCGCGGCAGCTTGCGCAAGAAATACGACAGGATCATGACGCAAATCAAGCATATCCGCATTTTGAATTAAACCAAGGAAGAGGGATGGATTTGAAAACATTCGAACAAAAACTTGAGGACTACGCCAGGCTGCTGATTCAGGTAGGCGTGAACCTGCGGGCCGGGCAGGTCCTGTACATCGAATCGCCGATCGAAACGATCGAATTCACGTGCCTCGTCGTTAAGCAAGCCTACCGGGCAGGAGCCAGGTATGTCCAGGTTGCATGGCAGGACGAGGTATCAACGCGGCTGCGTTTTGATGAAGCGGAGGAGGCCACCTTCGACTATTATCCGACATGGGTCGCTTCTTCGATGGAACAGCTTGCCGAATCCGGCGGTGCCGTTCTTCTGCTGGATGGAGAGGATCCGAATCTGTACGACGGGGTGGATCCGGCAAAGCTTTCCGCTTCCCGCAGAGCTGCCGCCGCAGCCCGGCAAACCTATCTGGGGTATGTGCGGAGCAACTATTTGAACTGGTGCATCGTCAATGTGCCGACCCGGGCCTGGGCAGATGCGGCGTATCCGGAATTGCCGGGCGAAAGCCGGGTGCCGGCATTATGGGAAGCGATCTTTTCCATGAGCCGCATTGGAGCGGTCGATCCGGTCGAAGCCTGGCGGGAGCATATCGAGGCCCTTAAACGGAGGGCGGATCTCCTGAACGCCAAACGTTACCGCAAACTTCATTACCAAGCCCCCGGGACGGACCTGACGGTGGAACTTCATCCGGACCATATTTGGGCAGGCGGCGGACAGCTCACGCAAGCGGGTTTTCCGTTTGTGGCGAACATGCCGACGGAAGAGGTGTACACCATGCCGCTGCGGACCGGAACAAACGGCGTGGTGGCCGGCACCAAACCGTTTTTGCTGAACGGACAGATCGTGGATCGCTTCAGCTTGACCTTCAAGGAAGGCCGGGTCACGGATTTCGCCGCCGAAGTCGGCCATGAAACGCTGAAACGTTTCCTGGAATCGGATGAAGGGGCCCGGTATCTCGGCGAAGTGGCGCTGGTTCCTTACGATTCCCCGATCTCGAATACCGGCAGGCTGTTCTACAACATCGGCATCGACGAAAATGCCTCTTGCCATTTTGCCTTAGGCAACGCGTATCCGACCAATATGACCAACGGTACGGGTTACTCGAAAGAAGAACTGCTCCTCAGCGGCGCAAACGTCAGCCCGTTTCACGAGGATTTTATGATCGGGTCGCCTGAACTCCGGATCGACGCCGAACTGGAGGACGGGACGATGGAGGCGCTGTTCCGGAACGGAAACTGGGCGGCGGACGTTGACCCAAAATAATGCTTGAGCAGGTTTGCCATCCTGTTGTATGATGCTACCAATTCCTTTGAAAGGGGTGGCCCCATTGCAACTGCAGATCGAAGAATACTCGCTTAATGCCTGGCCCGCGCTGCAAACGCTGGTCTATGGCGGATGGCTGCTCCGCTTTGCCGACGGGTATACGAAACGGTCCAATTCCGTGAACGCGCTGTACAACCGGGACGAAGAACGCCTTGAACGGAAAATCGCCAAATGCGAGGAGTTGTACGCCAAGGCGGGGCTGCCGACCGTGTTTAAAGTCACGTCGTTTGGTCCTCCTTCATTGGACCGGGCGCTTGAATCCAGAGGATATACGCTTGTCGATCCGTCCTGCAACATGTTTTTGGAGGATCTGGACGGATCGGCAAAACCTCTTCTCACGGACGCCGAAGTGTTCGCAGCGCCGACTTCCGCATGGCTGGAGACCTTGGCAAGACTGAATCCCAAGCTGTCGGAGCATGATCTTGCCGTCACCGCGAAAATGCTGTCCGGTACGGTGCTGCAAACCGGATGTTTTACGCTGTATGAAGGGGCCGTTCCCGTGGCCTGCGGCATTGGCGTCATCGAGGACCACATGGTCGGTTTGTTTGATATCGTCACGTCCGAGCAGCACCGGAACCGGGGATACGGCGAGCAGCTGATCCGGAACATTCTGAGATGGGCAAAAGAAAACGGGGCGACCCAAAGTTATCTTCAGGTTCTTCAGCATAATCCGCCCGCCCACAGGCTGTACGAAAAGCTCGGTTACCGCCAAATCTATTCCTATTGGTACCGGGTAAAAAGATTGAAGTAAAAGGGGTGCGAACGCATGAAGTTGGTCATTATATTCGGGCCGCAGGCCGTCGGAAAAATGACGGTGGGGCAGGAGCTCGCCAAAATCACGGATTTAAAGCTGTTCCACAACCATATGACGATTGACCTCGTTTCCAACTTTTTCAGCTACGGATCGGCTCCCGGGAAACGGCTGGTCGGGCTGTTCCGCCAGGAGATTTTCGAGGAAGTGGCCAAAAGCGATTTGGCCGGGCTGATTTTTACGTTTGTATGGGCATTTGATGCGCCGAGCGATTGGGATTACATCAAGCACATCAGCGGTATTTTCGAAGAGCAGGGCGGTACGGTCTATTACGTCGAGCTGGAAGCGGATGTAAACGAGCGGCTTGCCCGGAACAAAAGCCCTCACCGATTGGCCCACAAACCGACCAAACGCGATCTGGAATTCTCCGAGCGGGACCTGCTGGAAACGATGGAGAATTATCGGCTGAACTCCCTGGAAGGGGAAATCACGCACCCCCATTATCTGCGGATCAACAATACCCGTCTCGGTCCGGAAACCGTCGCTCGGATGATCAAGGAGAAATTCGGTTGGTAACGGGAGCGGAAGGAAGAAGTCATCGCGATGCCGCTCTACATTCAGGCCGACTCTTCCATCGCCAGGGTTGTGGCAAGGGTTAAATAAACTTTTTCCAGGGGAGTGGCTGGAGATGAAAAAACGTTTTTTCTACGATGAGCGCAAGGCCGAAACCCATGTGGGGGGATATTTGAAATTGTGGGCGTACCGGCTGCTCGTGAAGATCAAACCGGATCGGCCGCAATACCGGCGCAAGCTGGAGGACATCCAAAAACGGATTCAAGAATCGAGGCATTTGCGGGTGAACGGGACGTAGAAAAGGAGGCAGCCGCATGAATAACGTGATCGCATATTACGATCGTTTCGACGAATGGGGACGGCTCGACCGCGAGCCGATCGAATTTATCATCAACCTTCATCATATCCAAAGCATGTTGCCGCCGCAGGGACATATTTTGGATAACGGGGCCGGGCCGGGAAAATATGCGGTCGAGCTGGCGAAGCTCGGGTACCGGATGACGCTGACGGATTTGACGCCGAGTTCGGTGGACGCCGCCAAAAGGAAAGCCGCGGAATTCGGGGTCCTGGATCAGTTTGAAGGTTTTTATGCCGCCGACGCCAGGGATTTAAGCATGCTGCCGGATGAACATGTCGACGCCGCGCTGATGCTTGGGCCGCTGTATCATCTGCAGACGGAAGAGGGCAGAGTTAGCGCCGTGAAGGAGCTGCATCGGGTAACGAAGCCGGGCGGACTCGTGTTTGTCGCAGTGATGTCCAAAACAAGGTTTTTCATGAATTCGCTCATGCAGCCCGAGCATTGGAAACCGAACCATACGGTTGAAGGCATCCGCCGGTTTTTGCAAACCGGTACGTTCGATCACGCGGACGAAGGACGGTTTACCGGGGCCTATTATTTTGACATCGCCGAGATCAATCCGTTTATGGAGTCCCAAGGGTTTGAATCCGTAAAATTGATCGGCTCGAGCAGCGTTGCGAGTGCCATGACGCCGGAACAGTGGGACTACTGGCGCCGGCAGGGAGATGAGGCCTATCGCCAAGTTTTGGACATCGTCATCCAGGAATCCGAAAATCCCTATTTGCTGGGTACTGCTTCGCATCTGCTTTATATCGGCAGGAAGGTTTGAATGGAGCGCATCATTTGAAAGGGAGCCTGAAAGGCTCTTTTTTTGCAAGGCACGGCATAGGCGTAACGATGATAACCATTGGATCTGAAGGCACGGGAATATATGGAGAGAGGGTTGGTTCGATGAAGATGGCCTTGGTTTTGTTCAACGGAGTGACATTCCTTGATTTTGTCGGATTTTATGACGTTATTTATCGTTTGAACCTTTTTGACAAGACGAAAGGAACGACTTGGGACATTTGCGGTGTCACCGGGGTGGTAACGGATGAGCTTGGCATGCAGGTAAAGGTCAATGTCATTCAGCCCGATTTATCCGAATATGATCTTGTTTTTATTCCGGGAGGAATGGGAACACGAAAACTTAAGGATGATGCCGGATTCATCGAATGGATCAAGACAGCGGAACCGGTGAAGTACAAAGTATCGGTATGCACAGGCTCGTTGTTGTGGGGAGCGGCGGGATGTTTGAAGGACAGGAAAGCAACGACCCATCCGAATGTATATGACTTGTTGGAGCCCTATTGTTCAGAGGTGGTCCCGTCGCGGATTGTAAAGGATGGCAACGTCATCACGGCCGGGGGAGTAGCAACATCCATCGATCTAGGACTGTTTATCACGGAATTGTTTGCGGGAAAAGAAGCGGCCGATGTTGTGAAGAAACAGATTGATTATCCATATACGGCCGTCGGGATCGTGGAAGTGTAGCGGCTATTAATGATTGGGAGCAATTAAATAAAGAAGAAACGTTAATGACCTGAGATGTTTCCGTTTCTGAATATTTTCTGAATCTCGGGGGGTTTTTCTGGAAGGAAAGGAAATGAACGGTGTCGAATACTTCCCAGCATAAAATAACATTAGGGGAGCTTTCAAACTATGATCACGCAAAAAAACCGTTTTATGCTCCAGTTGTCGGCAGCCGTTATTCTGTTATCCGTGTTCCCGCATTTGCTGAACGGCCATTGGGACGTATTTACAGGTATGAATGCCGCAACCATGGAAGGAATGGGCATGGGAGTGATGAATTACACGGCCCGCTTCCGGGTCATTTTGAACCTGCTGCTCGTCATCCCGTTTGCGCTATGGGCAACGGGTTTGATCGTATTCAGGCGCAAGGCCGATCAACGCTGGATTCCCGTCCTGAACACCTTAGCCCTTACCTTCGCGAGTATTTCCATCATCGCCGGCGGCGGCGGGCATGTCGAATTGCATTTCTCCATCTTTATGGTGATCGCCATCCTGGCCTATTATGAAAACATTTCCCTGGTCGTTCTTATGACGGTGATTTTTGCGCTGCAGCATGCGGCAGGCTACCTGGTCATTCCGGAAATCGTGTTCGGCACTTCTTCATACAGCTTTGGCATGGTATGCGTTCATGCCCTATTTCTGGTCCTTACGGCAGGCGCAACCATGCTGCAAATCAACTCGTCAGCCCGAATCCGGCGGGCATTGGAATCGGAAAAACAACATGAAAGAAAACGGGCCGTCCAAGATGTGATCAAGCGCCTTTCGTCCGCCTCGAGCCAAATTGTCGGATCTGCGGGGCAATTGTCCACCGCTGCTGCCGAAACTGCCCATTCCAATCATCGGATGGTTCAATCCATGCAGGACATTGTGGATGGAACCCAGTCCCAGGTCATCGGTTCCGCCGAGAGTACCCGGGCCATGCAGGAGATCGCTGCCGGGATCACGCGCATTGCTTCGTTTTCAACCGAGGTGTCCCGCTCAGCACAACAATCGGCCGCGCTCGCGGAGGAGGGGAATGAATCGGCCCGCCGCGTAAGCGAGCAAATGGAGCGGATTCAGCTGGCGGTCAACCGTTCCGATCACAGGGTACAAACGTTAAATGACCGCGCCTTGGAAATCGGCAAACTGCTTGAGACGATCCGGGCAATATCCAGCCAGACCGATTTGCTTGCGCTCAATGCCGCTATCGAAGCATCCCGGGCCGGCGAGCATGGGCGGGGTTTTGCCGTCGTCGCTTCGGAGGTTCGGAAGCTGTCCGATCAATCCGGCAAGATGGCCGGGGAGATTTCCCGCCTGGTGGAGACGGTTCGGCAAGATTCCCTGGACGCCTTGCTGTCCATGGACGAGGTGCATGAAAGTGTTCGGAGCGGTATGGATATCACCTTGAGTGCCGGAAGGTCGTTTGAGAAGCTGCAGGTGTTGTCCAAGCAGGTAGCCGACCATATCCAGGACATCTCCGCAACCGTTCAGCAAATTTCCTCCGGCTCCGGGCAGGTGTCGGCATCCATCGGGGATTTATCCTCCATTGCCAGCCGGAATGAGGACATTTCGCGCAAAGTTTCCGCCGAATTCAGATCGCATGCCTCTTTCCTGGAAGAGATGCAAGGAACCGCCCGGCTGCTGCACGAGTCGTCCCGCGAGCTCGAAGCCATTATGGATCAGATGCAGAGGGAATAGGCCCTGAGGGGCTATAAAGGTACATAAGCACATAAGATGGCTCACCTGAAAAAGGGGCCATCTTATTTTTAACTTGAGAAGGCCACAAAGCCTTTTCCAGGTTTTCACGACTCGGACCACCCGCCACAGTTCCACGTTTGCAAGAGAGGAGGAAACTGCAAGTTGAACGGGATCAAAGGCATTATTTTTGACATGGATAATACGTTATTGAAATCCAAAATAGATTTTGCGGCCATGAAACTCGAGACCTTTCGATTTTTGGTTTCCAGGGGATTGCTCTCCCGGCAGCTTGATATATCAAAGCACACTACTTCCACCCTAATTGAAGAAGCTACGAAAACCGGCGGCATGACGGAGGAACTGGTCGCCGAAATGTGGGAGATCCCCAGAAGATTTGAAATGGAAGGCATGAAGGGGGCCGAATTGGAGGACGGCGTTGCTGAAATTCTGGAAGAGCTGAAGGGGAAATACCGTATGGCCGTTGTGACGAATAACTCGAACATTGCCGCGGAGGCCGCTTTAAGGGATCATGATATATTGGATTTTTTTGATGTTGTCGTCGGTAGAGAAACCATGTCCTCCCTAAAACCATCGCCTGCCGGGTTTCATTACATTTTGGATCGGTGCAGCGATATTTCAGCCGGGGAATGGATTTCGGTAGGCGACTCTTGGATCGATGGAAAAGCCTCGATGACCGCGGGGATTCGATTCATATCCTATCAAGGAGACATCGCTAAGATGAACAGAATGGGCGTACATCCGTACGCATCGATTGTGGATATAAGAGAATTGCGGGATGTTGTAGGATCTCGGGAGCAGATCTGATATATAAAAAAATATTGTAACTAAACTAAAACCAAATGGTTATATTAAATGACAGTTTGATCGATGGTTAGGGGGAGAGCGTTTTTTATATTCATATGATATTGAAAATGGTCTGATTTCATCGGGATACTCGACATAAATGAAAGCATGACAAATCGTATATCAAGAAGTACTTATATAATACCAGTCAGCATGTATGCAGCTAGGGCGAAATAACTGTAGTCGTTGAGGGGGCGGATATTTTGAATTTTTCTTGGATGGCGGCGTTATATCAAATTGTATTTATATTGATCGTAATCCTGTTTTTTGCGGGATTATATAAATTCGTAAATAGACTCATCCAGCATACGAAAAACACGGAAGAAAGCTTGAGAAGATTGGAAGAGAAAATAGATCGGTTGAACCATGAAATGAATAAGACCGAGTGAATTTTTCGGATGAATCCGTTGGAGCAAAAAGGACGTTCTAGGCGAACGTCCTTTTGGAGCATCTATTGGACCGATAAGATATTATGGACTCAAATCGATGTTCAGCGTCCGGTCAATTCGAACGGCATCCGTTTCCCGCATCATGCGGATTTCGTAAGTCTCCTGTTGCGGGGCCATAATGGACAGATCATAGGCATCCGTTCCTTCGGCCGGAACGAGCAGATCTTTTCTTTGATCCGCCTTTTCTCCATAATACGTGTCCCTAAGCTCCCCTTCCGGCTGGAACGTAGGTATACGAAAACGTACGCTCATGCGATCTTTCTCCGGTTGCCGCACGCGAAGCTTCAGAAAACCATCTTCATATCGCGCCTGGGCAATGGCCATTTCCTTGCCTTTAAAGCGGATCGGCTTCGGCATGTTTTCGTTCAGACTAAGGGTAAACGAATCGCTTCTTGTCCAGTCCGATACTTTGATATCGCCGATATGCAGCGTCAAGCTTTTTACCGTCTCGTCAAAAAAAGGAGAGGAATTAAACGCGAGCTCGATTACGCCGGGTTGAAATTTCTCGTTCGCAGGCTGATACTTCGTCCGGTAAGTCTTGAGGGGATATGTCTTTCCATGATCGTCCGTAAGCTGAACAGCGTCCCCGGTCAAATCAAGATCGAGCCCGTAATCGGCGCTCTGGTCCAGCCGAAGCTCGGTATGGCGTATTCCTGCGCCTCGCGGCCCGAAGCATCATGGCTGGCAAACAGCTTGAAATGAAGGGTGAAGGGATTCCCTGCCAGAAAATCGCGAACCTCTTCCGCATTCAGCTCGATGATATCGGAAATGACCAAAATCGGATCCCCCGTCTCTTGATCGGCAATCACTTCCTTGCTGCCGCTTCCTTCGATCTCCTTTTGCTCAATTTCAACTCTTCTTTGAAAGTGCTTCTCTCTATTTTCCTTGAAATCGTATACAATAACAACCAACATAGATTAAAATTGGAATCATATATGCTTTCCAAAATTTATCCGCTTGGGAGGTAACGTGATGCAATGGATCTCAAAGGCGTTATGCAGATTCGGCTGTGCGTCCATGGCCAGCGTCCTGTGCCTGGTCCCCTACCTCGGATATCTTCTTTTGCGGATGGAGGTCGCCAGTGCCGTTCTTTTTTTCGTTTTCGGGCTGTACATGGCTTTTAAAGGGATGATCTCATTAACGGCGGTATCTTTCATTCTGGATGAATGGCTGTTAAACCATTCGGTCTTCATCGGAGCGGGACTGATGACTTCATTGATTTACGTTTTGATGCTGCAAAAGCTCTTGCCAATCGGCTATAACGCCTGAAGGGGGTGTCACCGATGAAAATCCGGATTATTGGTTCTTGCGGCAGCGGAAAATCCTACATCGCACGCGAATGTTCGCGAAGGCTGAACATCCCTCACTATGAAACGGACAATTTCGTATGGGAACGCGGCGAGGTGCAGCGCAGATTTCCGGCGGAAACGAGGGATGCCTTGTTAAGGCGGGCGGCCTGCAGCGAGGCTTGGGTTATTGAAGGCGTGCATCATAAATGGGGAAAAGAGAGCTTCGAGCATGCCGATGTTATTTTTATTATTACGCCCAACCGCTGGGTCCGGGATTTTAGGGTCATCCGCCGCTTTTTGCGCACCAGGCTTGGACTCGAGCGGGCGAATTACAAGCAGTCTTTGAAAAATGTGTTCGAGATGGCTTGGGTATGGAACCGGAAATTTGACAGGGTACATATGAAGGAGATTATGGAAATGACCGAACCGTTTAAGGCCAAACGGATGGTCGTACGTAGCAATAAAGAGATTTTAAAATACATACAGGCGCGTGAAGGCCAGTGAAAAAAAGAACGCTGATTTATTGCATTTTGGCCGCTATCCTGGGGGTTGCCTTGTTAATCAATGACTTCATCGAAACGCATCAATCCTATTTTGGAACCCATCAGATGTCACAGGGCTGGGGAACCCGTTACAAGGTCACGCTTCTGTTTAATATCCAAGGTTTGCAAAAGGAAAAAGACGTACGCGTTTTAGCGATCACCGGAGATCGCGTTGAGACGTTCGAAGCTTCGGGTGACGGGGAAGATCGACATTTTGAGGCTCCGGGCGCAGGGAAATATGAAATAAATACATTCAATTGAAAGGAGAAACTGATGATACTGATACCATCTACGCCAAAGCTGTTTAGCGAGGAAGTCATCATTTTGAATTCGGATCCTTTTTTTAACCGGGTGTCGAAGGAGAAGGACGTGTTCACGGAAGAAGAGATCCGGGAAGAGATTCAAGAAGGCCGAAACATGGGGGCAGAACGGTTTGTCATTCAAGACGGAGACCGGTACGTCGGCGTGCTCGAGCTGTTGATGAACAATCCCAAAGACGGTTATCCGTGGCTTGGGCTGCTGCAAATACGAAAGAGCTTTCAGGGGCAGGGGTACGGCCGCCGGGCGATGGACTTATTTTATGACATCATGAAGGAAAGAGGCGTCAAAACGTTCCGCCTGGGGGTGATCGCCGAAAATGAACCGGGACACCGGTTTTGGAAGGGTCAGGGGATGGCGCCCGTAAAATCCGTGATCAATCAAGACGGGAAAGAAATTATCGTGTATCAAAAGGATATCGTTTAGCACGGTTGAATCATGATCCGGCAGGATGCAGGAACAGGAGGGGCATATGAGCCAAGATTTTTATTGTGATGAGGTTTTGAACGGAAAAACGTCTGTCCGCAAAGTGATGGAAACGGAGCGAGTTTTGGCGTACCATCACACAAGACCGTCCTATGAACATCATGTCGTCGTCATTCCGAAAATTCACGTCGGTTCGCTCGTCTCCGATGAAGAAAGCAACGACGATCGGCTGCTGCTGGAGCTCATGGCCGTCGTCAAAAAGGTGGCTTCGGACATGACCTTAAGCACGGGCGCCGCCAGAGTGATCACCAACCTCGGAGCCTACCAGGACTCCAAGCATTTTCACTGGCATGTGGTGAGCGGCGAAAGGACCGTTTCCAAATAACGCGAAGAGAGGACGATCGGCATGGAGCATAATCCGCCCAAACACACGGTTTCGGTTTCCGCCTTGTTGATGAACGAACACGACGAGGTGCTGCTCGTCAGGACGCACTGGCGGAACGACACATGGGAGATGCCTGGAGGAAACGTGGATGAAGGGGAGCCATTGGACCAGGCCGTGTGCAGGGAATTTCTGAAGGAGACGGGGGTCGTGATTCGGCCGGTCGGAATTACGGGCGTTTATTTCAACGCGACGAAGCACGTCCTTTCGGTTGTTTTCAAAGCCGAATATGTGAGCGGGGAGATCCGCATCCAGCCGGAAGAAATTCAGGAAGCCGGATACGTTCGAATCACCGAATCCAACATCGATGAATATATTACCCGCCCGCAGCAAAAATCCCGCACGCTCGACGCGATGAGGGCCAAGGGTATGATTCCGTATGAGACATGGGAGGTCGCCCCGTCATACCGCTTGGTAACAAGAATTGAAAATGGATAACGAAACAAAAGCGATGTTTTGAAGGAGGGTTGGTTTGTGCAGACTGTCACACGTTTCGGTGAACCCGAAGATTTTGCGAAGGCACGGGAGATGGATCCGCATTTTGATCCCGAGTTTCTGAGGTGGAAGCTGGGCCGCCGCGAAGTCGTTTTGGCCGAAAACGGCGGAGAATTGCTCGGCTATATGCGCTTGGAATACATATGGTCCACGGTTCCTTACATCGGTCTTATCCTCGTGAAAGAAGGCCGCCGCGCGCAGGGGATCGGCAAAAAACTGTTGGCTTTTGCATCAGAGGATTTAAAAAAACGCGGTCACCGCTACCTGTACAGCTCGTCGCAGGTGAACGAAGCGGAGCCGCAAAGCTGGCACAGGCATGTCGGCTTCGAGGAAGCGGGAATCGTTTCGGGTATCAACGAGGGCGGGATCGGCGAGGTTTTTTTCAAAAAAACGCTGTAGCATGGAATGTGCGGAGATGCCGCAACAGGCAAAAAACAATGCCGCAATCGCAGAAGGAGAGAGGCAAACATGAAAGTGGCAGATCATTCTTGGCTTATCCAACAGGCGGAGCGATTCGTAAAACAAGTGCATGCCGGGGAGGCCAGCGGCCATGATTGGTGGCATATCGATCGGGTACGGAATACGGCGCTCGACATCGCCGCCAAGGAAAACGCCGACCGGACCGTGTGCGAGCTGGCGGCGCTTCTGCATGACGTGGCCGACGAAAAATTGAATGCAAGCAAGGAAGCGGGGTTGGAAAAAGTGAGGGCATGGCTGACGGAACAAGCCGCTGACGAAGATTTGACCGGCAAGGTGATGGACATCATCGCGAACATGTCTTATAACGGCGGCAAAAATCCGCCGATGACCACCCTGGAAGGGCAGGTCGTGCAGGATGCGGACCGTCTGGATGCGATCGGGGCGATTGGCATTGCCAGAACGTTTGCGTATTCGGGGGCCAAAGGCCGCATCATCCATGACCCGGAGCTGAGCCTGGATGACCTTGCCCAGGAGGATTACCGGTCCGCCGGCAAGACCGCTATCTACCATTTTTACGAAAAGCTGCTGAAGCTTAAAAGTTTGATGAATACGCCGTACGCCAGGGAGCTGGCCGAACAGCGGCATGCGTTTATGGAGCAGTATTTGCAGCAGTTTTACCGCGAGTGGGGAAGCCGAAATCCATAGGGAAACGGTCGCCCGGGTCGTCGCCATCGTGGCGTCGTCATGCTCGAAAAATGGCGCTGAAGCTGAACGAAACGTGAGCATCGCAAAACGACAAAATATAATCTTCAGGGAGGTTTTTTCATGACGTTTTCTTTCCTGCGGATCGGTTACGTGTACGTGCCGACGACCCGCCTCGACGATTCGATTGCGTGGTATACACAGCATCTGGACTTCAAGCTGATGGAAAAATTCGAAGACCGCGGCTCTGACTTGGCCGTGCTGCATCATCCGCACGTGAACTCGATTGCCCTGCTGCTGATCGAAACCCGGGACAAGCAGCCGCTGGAAATCCGAAGAAACGGCAAGCCTTTTCCGATCATGGCCCTGAATTGCGAAAACATCGAGCATACCTACGACAAGTTGAAAAACGCGGGCGTTCAGGTGGAAGAGCTCCGTACGCTCGGCCAAGGCGAAGCCAAATATTTTTATTTCCGGGACCCGGAAGGCCATTTGCTGGAAGCCGCCTGGTCCAAATGGGACCCGCAGGATGAGATCAAGGAGCATTTTAAGGCGTAGTCCGTTTTTTTTGAAAAATAACGTCTGTCGACGTTGACCGGAGGTTGCGATGAAAAAGCTAACCTATGCCGGACCGGCAGGCAGGCCGGGAGAGGCATGGTTAAGCATTCTCGTCATTGCGCTGCTAGCCGCAGCCGGCATTTTTTTCTACCATCGCCATAGGACGCGCCATCGTCCTACTTGACGGAAAAGGAGAGAGCAGCGGTGAAACAAAAAATCGTGATCGCCGGCGGAACCGGTTTTATCGGGACGTACCTCGAACAAGAATTCAAACGGCGCGGATGGGAGGTGTGCATCATCTCCAGACGGGCTGGCCATATCTCCTGGCAGGACCGGGAAGGAATCCGCGAGGCGCTGGAGTCTGCGGACCTGCTCGTCAATTTGGCGGGCAAATCGGTCAACTGCCGTTATCATGACAAAAACAAAGCCGGAATTTTGAACTCCCGCACCGAAACGACGACGATTCTCGGGGAGGCCGTTTTGGCCTGCGAGCAGCCGCCGGAGCTATGGATCAATTCGAGCACCGCCACCATTTACCGGCATGCCGAAGACCGTCCGATGACCGAGGAAGCAGGCGAGATCGGCTCCGGATTTTCGGTGGATGTCGCCACGGCATGGGAGAGGTCTTTTTTCTCTTTTAAGCTTCCCCGTACCCGTCAGGCGGCCTTGCGGATCGCGATCGTGTTGGGGCGCGGCGGCGGGGTGATGGTTCCCTACCGCAATCTCGTCCGTTTCGGCCTCGGCGGCATTCAGGGGCCCGGCCATCAACGTTTCAGCTGGATTCATCTTCACGATGTTTTGGGCGTCATTTTGTTCTTGAAGGAGCATCCGGAGCTTAGCGGCGTTTTTAACGTTTCCGCCCCGAATCCGGTCACGAACAAAGAGCTGATGCGGGAGCTGCGCCGGGCGATGAACATGCCTTTCGGGCTGCCCGCCCCGGCCTGGATGCTCGAAATCGGGGCAAGGATCATTCAAACCGAAACCGAATTGGTTTTAAAAAGCCGCTGGGTCGTCCCGGAGCGATTAATGCGGGCGGGGTACGACTTCAAGTACAAAACGTTGGGAGAAGCTCTCCAAGAAATCATTCCCTAAACGCCATTCGAAGGAATTAGGGCTTTAGTTCACAGCCAAAGAAAGGTACACTACTTATATTGGTCCTTATCCGATACTTTCCTGAAGGGAGCATCAACCATGTCTTTTGAGGCAACGAACACGCTGGAGGAGAAGTTGATCAAAGCGGTCAACGAGCCTTCCGCCAGACCTGATTTTTATTACGAACTCCGGAATTCCGAAATTTACGCGATCCAAGGCGGGACAAACCCTGTTCAGGAAACAACCGAGCTGACAGCAGGGCAATCCGTCCAGCTGTTAAGCGTTGAAATGAACGGGAAACGATACATCCCGATATTTTCTTCATTGACCCGCATGCAGGCCTTCATTCAAGAGCCCGTGCAATATTTGGCCATTAATGCGGTGCATTTTTTTAATTTGACGAAGGGAGCCGACCTTCTGCTTAATCCGGGCTCCGAGTTCGGCAAAGAGTTTACCGCGCAGGAAATCGAAGCGATCCTGAACGGCTCCGTATTTAACGCCCAAGAAGCTTACGTCGTGGAAAAAAACACCCAAACGATGATCGGTCCTCCTGCGGAACCGCCGACGGAGCTGTTGAACGAGTTGAGCAAAGTTTTTGAAGGATTAAAAAACGTCATCTGCGCCTACAACGCCCAGGTGTTTAACCCGCGTACGGACCGCGCGCCGCGGACGCTTATTGCGGTCAGCTACATCGGCAAAGGCGATCAAATCATTGCCGAGGCCGGGAAAGTCGCCGAATCGGTTCAAGTGCAGTATCCTCCGGTGCAGTTTATCGAGCTGAACGGCAGCTCCGGGCTTGAAAGTTATTTTGAAAGCAAATGCAAACCGTTTTATTTGAAGGAAACGTTCTAAGCTGTCAACGGATTGCTGGATTCCCGGTACCGCCGCTGCTCCGTCCATGGGCGACGCGGTCATCGGGGTTGAATATAATCAATATTCGAAGGGATGCGTTAGACGATGGAAAAATGGGAGTACAAAACGGTCAAGTACCAAACCGGCGGCTTTTTGGGAGGAAAGGTGGACGAAGAGGAATTCGAACAACTGCTGAACGAATGCGGCATGGAAGGCTGGGAGCTGACCTCCTGCTTCGACACCAGCGCGGGCCAAGGACATTCCAGGGATGTCATCGCCGTGTTCAAAAGAAAGGTGTAACGCTCGTCCAATAACCAGAAGCACATGGCTTGTCTTTCGGAGATCCGTCCGGCGGGCCGCGTGCTTTTTTTGGTTGACGGAAACCTGCGTGCCCGGAAGAAGTCCCGGCGAAGGTGGATAAAATGCGTTTTTTCCCTTAAACTAGTTAGGATAAAGGCTGCAAGAAGCCGATTTTACATAGAAGGAAGGCCTGCAATTTGTCTTACGAATGGATTTTATTCGATCTGGATGAAACGTTGTTTGATTTTAAAATGTCCGAGGCGCGCGCCTTGGCTTACGTCATTTCGAGCCTGAATCTCGATCCGGAGGATGCCGGCATCATCGATTGCTATAACCGGATCAACAAAGGGCTGTGGAAGGAACTTGAGCAGGGATTCATCAATTCGACCGATTTGAAGGTGGAGCGTTTCCGCCGGTTTTGCCAGGAGCAAAAGCTGGAGGAGGATGCGCAAATCGTCAGCGACCGCTACATCCAATCCCTTTCGGAGCATTCGTACGTGTTTGAGGGGGCGCTTGAGCTGCTGCAATATTTGAAGGACAACGGCTACCGCATCGCCGCCGTCACCAACGGCATCAAGCAGGTGCAGTTCGGGCGGCTTAACCGTTCGGCGCTTAAAGACTTTTTCGAAGCGGTGATCGTTTCCGAGGATACGGGCTTCCAAAAACCGCAGCCGGGGATCTTCGAGCATGCTTTTACCCAAATCGGCAGCAACGAAAAAGAAAAAATGCTGATGGTCGGCGATTCCTTAACCTCCGATATCCAAGGCGGAAACAACATCGGCATCGATACGTGCTGGTATAATCCGGACCGCCTGCCGAACCCGACCGGCATCGTTCCGACGTATGAAATCCACAAGCTGGACGAACTCAAGTCGGTTTTGCAGCGCGGCAAAGCCAAAGCCAGAACCTGATGAAAGCGCACTCGATCATGACAACAATTTGACGTGGTTGTAACCTTATTGTGACGATTTGGCGCGGGGGATGTTTTATAGTGAAACTATAAGAAGACCACGCCCGAACGGAGCTATTCCGGAGTTTTTACGCAAAATTCCGTTTGAAAATAACTCGGCAGGGTAATGGATAATATGGAAATCAATACATGTCCATTAAAGGAGATATTTTCAATGAAAAAAATCACGCTGTTTGCTACCCTCATGATCGCGGTTCTGCTAAGCATGACGACATCGGCCAGTGCAGTCGGAACGGACAAGGAATATACGCCGGTTCCTCCGAGCGAGGACACAGTGACAGCTTTGATTTCTTCGATAAAACAGGAGAACGGGCATATCGTCGTCCAGGCCGATCCGATCGAATGGTATGAAGGCGCCGCGGCCGACCAGAAGTTCATGGAACGGGAAAAAGAAGCGGCCGAAGAATTGGGCGGCGCGCCTGACGGTTATTACATCGTCAACGACGATCCGACGCTGAAGACGTATGACATTGCGCCGGATGCCCAGGTGCTGATGCAGTTGTACGATCACGACGGAACGTACGAAGGGATGGACATCCAGTGGAATGAACCGGTATCGCTGGATAAATATTTGGCCATCATGAACAACGACAAGCTGATCGACATGAAAAGCTTCCCGTACCACCTGACGATCCGGGACGGCAAAGTGGTTAAAATCGTTCAGCAATATATTCCATAAAAAGAAAGAATCCAGCACTTTGACGTGCTGGATTTTTTATATGCGGCGTTAAAAAGCGCGATCCATGCAGGCCGGCGCTTAGAGATGCGATCCGCCGCTGGCGTCGATGAGCTGGCCGGTGATCCAGCGGCTGTCTTCCGATGCAAGGAAAGCGGCGATGCCGGCGATGTCGCCCGGCTGGCTGGTTGGCAAGGGGAATGCCAAAATTTTGCTCTCTCATTCGGAAGGGGGCCCTGGTCCTCCAGTTCTGCCTTTTCTTGCGATCACAGGTGAGCCTAAAAAATCCCCATGCTGAGGTAACGCTCCCCGGTATCCGGGGCGATGCACAGCACCCGTTTGCCCGGACCAAGCCGCTTAGCCGCTTGCAGGGCGGTCCAGACGGCGGCGCCGGAGGACGGTCCGACCAGTATTCCTTCTTCCTTGGCGAGCCGGCGGGCCGTTCCGATCGCATCCTCGTCGCTCACCTGGAAGATTTCGTCGTATACGTCCGTATTCAGGATGGGCGGAATGAAGCCGGGGCTCGTCCCTACCAGCTTATGCGGGCCCGGCTGTCCGCCGGACAGCACGGGCGAGCCTTGGGGCTCGGCGACGTACACATGGATTCCCGGGATGCTCTCCCTTAATGCCTCGCCGGTGCCGGTAATCGTTCCGCCGGTCCCTGCCGTCGCCACAAAGGCATCCAGGCGCCCCTCCATCTGCTCGAGGATTTCCAGCGCCGTCGTCCGGCGGTGAATGTCGGGGTTGGCTTTGTTTTCGAATTGCTGGGGGATGAAGCTGTCCGGGATTTCCCGGCTCAGCTCAACCGCTTTGCGGATCGCGCCCGGCATGCGTTCGGCGGCCGGAGTCAACACGACCTCCGCGCCGTAAGCCTTCAAAATGTTGATCCGCTCCTTCGTCATGTTGTCGGGCATGACCAGAATGGCGCGATATCCTTTGGCGGCGGCGTTCATCGCCAGTCCGATGCCCGTATTGCCGCTCGTCGGCTCGATGATCGTGGAGCCGGGCTTCAGCAGCCCGTCTTTTTCGGCTTGGGCGATCAAGTTGAAGGCCGCCCGGTCTTTGACGCTTCGGCTCGGATTGAAATACTCGAGTTTGACGTACACTTCGGCTTCCTGGGCGCCCGCGAGACGGTGCAGGCGGACGGCCGGGGTTTGGCCGATAAGTTCGGTTATGTTTTGTACCACTTTAGGTCGTGTCATGGCGGCAAAGCTCCTTTTCGCGTTTTTTGCACGTTGCGGACAAGCTTTTCAGACCATTATAATTCCCGGCGGGCGATTCCACAATGAAGGCGGGAGGCGTTGCGCCGCAGGGTTCAGGCATTGATCGACCGCTTTTTTGCGTACAGCATATATGTATTCCCTCGCATCGACGCAAAAGCGGCCGAAAAGGCGGCAACACCAAGCCCTGCGTTAAGGTTGGATATTTTACATGGCCGATTGGCCGCGGGATTTTCCCATTTTGGCCCTCTTTTCCGGGAGAACAAAGCAGGCCAGATGCATCAGAACGAAAATAAGCAGGGCGATGCCTTCTTCAACCAGCAGATAGAAAGGATGGGGACCGAGATAATCGAGCAGGGACGGCGTGGAAGGCTTATGCATCAAAAACATGTAGTTGGCGCCGAGAAGGTAATCCAGCGTCCCGACGACCACGGCGGCGGCGTTCAGGAAAATCATCGCCAGCCCCACCGATCTCCAGGTCGGCCTGTAGTTTTCGATCCAGGTCATGTACAGCGAAGCCAAAATGATCAGCATATGGGCGACAAAAAACTGGAAAAAGCGGATATGCGGATATCCGAAGGCCAGATTGGGCGTGACCAGCGCCTGCAGCGCGCCCCCGATCCCGGCAAAAAAGAGGATGCCGTACAGCACCCGGCTGCGGGTCAGC
Source organism: Paenibacillus sp. FSL M7-1455 (assembly GCF_038004655.1). Taxonomy (NCBI): domain Bacteria; kingdom Bacillati; phylum Bacillota; class Bacilli; order Caryophanales; family Paenibacillaceae; genus Paenibacillus; species Paenibacillus sp. FSL M7-1455. The sequence goes on from NZ_JBBORO010000001.1 coordinate 1,211,981, forward strand.
AGCATGACGACGGATAGAAGCAAAGTGATGCTGCATAACTCCAGAGGCAGCGTATACGCTGCGCTCCAGGCGCCCTCGGCGATATTCCATGCATCAAGGACGGCTTGGGATACGGCCAGCAGCGCGGCTAAGGCATAACGGAGAAAACGTTTGAGCTTTGGCCGCGTGCGCAAGGGAAACCGGAAGGCGTAAAGCAGAATAGAGAGAACGACAAGCGTAAGAAGCATAAGCAGATGGGAAGCTGAAAACGGGACAAACGGTTCGCTCATGGCCTTGCCTCCTGGAAACGGTTGTTATTCCCATGATAACGGTCAGCGCTCCGACCGCAAAGCTAAAAAATGTTTTGCTTGCTTTTTTGGGGCGGCAGGCATATGATAAAGCTATAGATACATGTACGTACAAGTATGAATAATTCGCGAAATTTGATCATATTGGTATGTACAAGTGAATGAACCCATAAGCATCAATTTAGGAGGGCTAACAAAATGAATTTGAAACCGCACTCATTTTGGTTTGTGACAGGCAGCCAGCATTTATACGGACCCGAAACATTGGAAGAAGTAGCTTCGCACTCGCAAATTATCGCAAAAGAACTGGATCAGGACGCTTCGTTTACGTATCCGGTCGTCTTTAAGCCGATCGTGACCACGCCGGATGAAATCTACAACTTGATCATCCAAGCGAACAGCGATGAAAGCTGCGCGGGAATCATTACGTGGATGCATACCTTCTCCCCGGCCAAAATGTGGATCGCCGGCCTTTCGCAGCTGCAGAAGCCGCTGCTTCATCTGCATACGCAATTTAACCGCGATATTCCGTGGGAAACGATGGACATGGACTTCATGAACCTGAACCAGTCCGCCCACGGCGACAGAGAATACGGCCATATCGGAGCCCGTCTCGGCATCGCCCGCAAAATCGTCGTCGGACATTGGGAAGATCCTGAAGTACGGGATTCCATCGCCGGCTGGATGCGCACCGCAGCCGCATTTGCCGAAAGCCGCCGCCTGAAAGTGGCCCGTTTCGGAGACAACATGCGCGAAGTGGCCGTAACCGAAGGCGACAAGGTCGAAGCGCAGATCAAATTCGGCTGGTCGGTCAACGGCTACGGCGTAGGCGACCTGGTGCAGGTCCTGAACGAAGTCAGCGACAGCGAAGTGAAAGCGCTCCTGAACGAATATGCGGAGCAGTATACGATTACCCAGGCCGGACTCAGCGACGGACCGGTTCGGGATGCGATCGCGTACCAGGCGCGCATTGAAATCGCGATGAAACGTTTCCTCGAGGAGGGCGGCTTCGGCGCCTTCACGACGACGTTCGAAGACCTTCACGGATTGAAGCAGCTTCCGGGCCTTGCCGTGCAGCGTTTGATGGAAGCCGGATACGGCTTCGGCGGCGAAGGCGACTGGAAAACCGCCGCGCTGACGCGCGTTTTGAAAGTGCTCGCGAACAATAAGGACACGTCGTTCATGGAGGATTACACCTACCATTTCGAACCGGGCAACCATATGATCCTCGGCGCCCACATGCTGGAGGTATGCCCGACCATCGCGGCTACGCGTCCGTCCCTGGAAGTGCATCCGCTCGGCATCGGCGGCAAGGAAGATCCTGCCCGTCTCGTATTCGACGGCCGCGACGGCCAAGCGGTCAATGCGTCCCTTGTGGACCTCGGCCACCGTTTCCGCCTGCTCGTGAATGTCGTGGACGGCGTGAAAGTCGAGAAGGCGATGCCGAAATTGCCGGTTGCCCGCGTGCTCTGGAAGCCGCAGCCTTCCCTGCGCGAATCCGCCGAGGCGTGGATTTTGGCGGGAGGTGCGCATCATACCGTGCTCTCGTACGCGATTACGGCGGAGAACCTGACGGACTTTGCGGAAATGGCCGGCATCGAAGCCGTCGTCATCGACAAAAACACGTCGGTTCAGCGCTTCAAGAACGAGCTACTGTGGAGCGAAGCGGCATATCGCTTAAGATAAAAAGGGCAGTTTGTCTCTATTCGCCCAGCCTATGATACAATAACTATATATGGAAGAGCCTGCCCGGCTGCACCGAACCTGGCGCCGGGCACGGCAGGCTCTATACTCGAATTGTTTCGCTGAGGTGAATGATGAATAATAGACGGATTCCCAAGTATATTCAATTAAAGAAAGAGCTGTTGTCCTGGTTCGAATCGGGCAAGTTGCAGCGTGGACAGCAGGTCCCTTCGGAGAACGAGATCGCGGAGCAGTTCGGCATGAGCCGCCAGACGGTCCGCCAAACCTTCGGCGAGCTGGAGAAAGAAGGGTGGCTGGAGCGGATTCAAGGCAAAGGCACTTTTGCCCGCCATCCGCAGCGCCGCGAAGCCGAACAGGCGAAAACGATCGGCATTATTACGACGTATATATCGGATTACATCTTTCCGCATATCGTCCGGGGTGCCGAAGCGGAGCTCCGCAGCCAAGGGTACCGGCTGCTGTTGTCCAGCACGGACAACACCAAGGAAAAGGAAATGGAAAGCCTGCAGCTGATGACCAGCCAGCCGCTCAGCGGATTGATCATCGAACCGACGAAAAGCGCCGAAGGCAATCCGAACCTGGCCTATTTCCTGGAGCTTCAGGAAAAGGGAATCCCTTACCTGATGATCAACGAAAAATACCGGGAGCTGGAATGCGCCTGCTTGAAGGTGGACGACGAGGCCGGGGGCTACAAGGCGGTCCAGTATTTGCTCGAGATGGGGCATACCCAGATCGCCGGTTTCTTCAAGCGGGACGACCTGCAGGGCGTAAACCGCCTGAAGGGTTTTTTGGCGGCGCATAAAGCCGCTGGAATGAGCGCTTCCCCGAAAAGGGTCGTCACCTACACGACAGAGGAGAAAAACAGCCTGCCATACCGCCAGGCTTTGCAAATGCTTGGGGAAGGGGAAAACCGTCCGACGGCATTCGTGTGTTATAACGACGAGCTGGCGGTGCTGCTGATGGAGGCGGTTGCCGAAAGCGGGCTGCAGGTGCCGGAAGACGTGTCCATCATCGGCTTCGACGATTCCAGCTTGGCCACCGCTTCGGGAACGAAGCTGACGACGCTGACGCATCCGAAGACGGAGATGGGGCAGGCGGCGGCGAGCCAGCTGATCGCTATGATCGAACAAGGAAAAACGGCACGGGATACGATTTACGAACCCGAACTCATCGTGCGGGATTCCGTAGCGAAAAGAAATTGACGCGAAGAGGGACGGGTCTGCTTAAGTGCGGGCTCTCCCCGCCTTCGCTTGTACGTACAACCATCGATAAGAAAGGATGTGTCCGACATGCTGGAAGCATTAAAACAACAGGTGCTGGAAGCGAATTTGGCTTTGCCGAAACACGGCCTTGTCACTTTTACATGGGGGAACGTAAGCGGAATCGACCGGGAAAAAGGACTGTTCGTCATTAAGCCGAGCGGCGTTCCTTACGAGGATTTGAAAGCGGAAGACCTCGTGGTCGTCGATCTGGAGGGACGGGTCGTCGAAGGCGACTTGCGGCCTTCATCCGATACGCCGACGCACATGGTGTTATACCGTTCATTCCCTGAGATCGGCGGGGTTGTACATACCCATTCGCCGTGGGGAACCAGCTGGGCCCAGGCGGGACGGCCGCTGCCGGCGTCGGGAACGACCCATGCCGATTATTTTTACGGCGAAATTCCCGTGACGCGCCCGATGACGAAGGTGGAGATCGAAGGCGCTTACGAGCTGGAAACCGGGAACGTCATCGTAGAGCGGTTTCAGGAGCTTGGCTTGGATCCGATGCAGGTGCCCGGCATCCTGGTGCATGCGCATGCGCCGTTCGTATGGGGAAAAGATGCCCTGAATGCGGTCCATAATGCGGTGGTGCTGGAGGAAGTCGCCAAAATCACGGCGCGGCAGCTCCAGTTGAATCCGGACAGCAAGCCGATGGACCAAACGCTGCTCGACCGGCATTTTCTGCGCAAACATGGAGCCAATGCTTATTACGGCCAAAAATAATCGAAAAGCAAGCAACGTTTACTGCCATCATTTTATGATTTTGCAATAGGCATTCCAGCCGCTTCCGTGTAAGATATTGTCAAGTTGATCGGTTTCGAGCTAGGTAGCGCTGGATGGGAAGGTTATTTTCGGATATAGAAATTTCTCATGATAACTCGTTATCGAGCTGGAGGGGACTCAAATGAGCAAAAAGTATACGATCGGGGTGGACTACGGAACCCAATCCGGCCGTGCCGTATTGGTCGACCTGTCCAATGGGCGCGAAGTCGCGGACCATGTCACGCCTTACCCGCATCACGTCATCGACGAAAGGCTGCCGGGGTCGGGGAAAAAGCTGGAGCATGACTGGGCGCTGCAGCATCCCGCCGATTACATCGAAGTGCTGCGCCGTTCGGTGCCGGCCGTCGTCCGCGAATCCGGCGTCGATCCGGCGGACATCATCGGGATCGGCATCGATTTTACGGCCTGCACCATGCTGCCGGTCGATGAAAAGGGCGAGCCGCTGTGCCTGAAGCCGGAACTTCAGGACGATCCGCACAGCTGGGTGAAGCTGTGGAAGCACCATGCGGCCCAGCCGGAAGCGGATGCGATCAACCGGATCGCCGCCGAGCGCGGCGAAGCGTTCCTGGCGCGTTACGGCGGCAAAATTTCTTCGGAATGGATGATCGCCAAAGTATGGCAAATTTTGAACGAAGCTCCGAAGATTTATGATCAGACGGATCAGTTCCTGGAAGCGACGGATTGGGTCATCTCGCAAATGACCGGCAGAATCGTGCGCAACAGCTGCACCGCGGGTTACAAAGCGATTTGGCATAAACAGGACGGATATCCAAGCAAGGAATTTTTCAAAGCGCTGGATCCGCGTCTGGAGAACTTGACCGAAACGAAGCTCCGCGGCGAAGTGATTCCGCTCGGAACCAACGTCGGCGGATTGACGGAAGACATGGCGGCCATGATGGGGCTGAAGCCGGGCATCGCCGTTGCGGCCGGCAACGTGGACGCCCATGCGGCCGTGCCTGCCGTTGGCGTCGTGACGCCGGGCAAGCTGGTCATGGCGATGGGAACCTCGATCTGCCATATGCTGCTCGGCACGGAAGAAAAGCAGGTCGAAGGCATGTGCGGCGTCGTGGAAGACGGCATCATTCCGGGATTGTACGGGTATGAAGCCGGCCAATCGGCCGTCGGCGACATTTTTGAATGGTACGTGGAAGAAGCGCTGCCGGCTTACGTGAAGGAAGCGGCGGACAAAGAGGGCATCGGCGTTCATGCTTGGCTTGAAAGGGAAGCCGCGCAGTATAAGCCGGGCCAAACCGGACTCCTTGCGCTGGATTGGTGGAACGGCAACCGCTCGGTGCTCGTCGATACGGATTTGACGGGCATGATTCTCGGCATGACGCTGCTGACCAAGCCGCAGGAAATTTACCGCACGCTGCTTGAAGCGACGGCTTTCGGCACGCGCAAAATCGTCGATGCCTTCCATTCGAGCGGCGTCAACGTGGATGTGCTGTATGCATGCGGCGGTCTGCCGCAGAAAAACAAGCTGCTGATGCAGATTTACGCGGACGTGACGAACCGGGAAATTTTCGTTGCGGATTCCAAACAGACGCCGGCGCTCGGAGCGGCGATCTTCGCGGCGGTTGCGGCCGGCAAAGAAGGTGGAGGTTACGACACGGTCATCGCCGCAGCCGAAAAAATGGCGAGGGTCAAAGAAGAAACCTTCAAGCCGATTCCGGAAAACGTTGAAGTGTACGAGCGCCTCTATCAGGAATACAACCTTCTCCATGATTACTTTGGCCGCGGCGCGAACGACGTGATGAAGCGGCTCAAGAACATCAAAAAGTCGGTCGAGTAGCCGGGAGGAACCCCGCAAGGAAAACTTGCAAAAGACCGTCTGCCTTCCACGCCATGGGGGCAGACGGTTTTCCTCAAACCGGCGGTCGTTTCGTTTTGAGCAGATTTAACAAGGAGGGGATCAGCATGAACATTCCGGGAGAATACGGTCTGGATCGGATGGTGCTCGAGAAGGGGGCCTTACAGCAAGCGGCCTTCTATCTTAAGGACAAAGGATGCCGGGACGTCATATTGGCGGCCGACGCGAACACTTACGAAGCCGCAGGCAGGAAGCTGGAGGAGGAGCTTGGGGCAGCCGGGGTTACCGTGCGGTTGTGCCTCATCGAACCCGGAGCTTCCGGCGACGTCGTGGCCGACGAAACTTCGCTTTTGCAGCTGCTGATCGAGGTGAACCCGGAAACGACGGATGCCGTGATTGCCGTCGGTTCGGGGATGATCCACGATATCGTTCGTTATGTTTGTTACAAAACCGGCAAACTGTTCGTTTCGGTGCCGACGGCTCCGTCGGTGGACGGCTTTACGTCGAAGGGGGCTCCCTTGATCGTCCGCGGCGTCAAAAAGACGTTTCCGGCCATCGGGCCCGTGGCGATCTTCGCGGATGTGGACGTTCTGACGAAGGCGCCTCAGCAGCTTGTTGCCGCGGGTTTCGGAGACATGCTCGGCAAGTACACTTCGTTGTTCGATTGGAAGTTCTCGCATCTTGCCGCGCAGGAGCCATACGACGAGGAAGTCGCCGACATGACGGAAAAAGCGCTTCGCGCCTGCGTGGAGCACGTCGACGAGATCGGGAAGCGGACCGAGGAAGGCATCCGGATCTTGATGACTTCCCTGATCGAATCGGGAATTGCGATGCTGAAGTTCGGGCAATCCCATCCGGCCTCCGGCGCGGAACATCATCTGTCCCATTTCTGGGAGATGGAATATTTGCGCCGCGGCAGCCGCGCGCTGTTGCATGGCGCGAAGGTCGGCGTCGCCTGCGCGGAAATTTCGCGCCTATACCACGATGCAGCCTTCCGCGGCGTCTATCCGGGACAGGAGCCGGAGATGCTGAAAAAGCACGGATCCCAGGTGCGGGAATGGCTGGACGAGGTGCCCGGGGAAGCCGATATCCGCTCGCTGCTGCAGCGTGCAGGCGGCCCTTCAAGCTTGCAGGAGCTTGGCATAGACGGCGGCCTGTTTGCGGATAGCGTGCGCGAAGCCCATCGCCTGCGCGACCGCCATACGCTGCTGCGGGCGCTCAATGAAGCATAGTCCCGTCCGCCCGTTGACAGGGCGCATATCCAAAAGCAAAAGGGACCCGGAACAGGTGCATGTTCGAGGTCCCTTATGGATAGGCGCGATCGCCCGAAACGGCGCGGTTTAATCCGGCTTTACGTCATACAGCACGCGGGCCAGCAGGTCCTGGCTGTAGTTGCCGAAATTTTTGCCGAAAATGGTCAAGCCGCGTTTGTTTTCGGCCTGTTCCGTGACGGCGATCCGGAAGGTCAGCTCGCTTTTGTAGTCGAGGTTGATTTGGTTCAGCGTCACGTCCGAAATCCGGCAGCCGTCGATAAAGCTGCCGTCCTGGTTGATGCGGATCAGCTTCAGCATGCCGTATTGGTTCAGATGCGGCGGCCACCAGTCGGGATTGAAGGTGCCGCGGGCATCGCCGAAATCGCCGGGACTGGTCCAACAGCCGATCTCGATGCCGTTGACGTAAAAATAAATGTCAGAAGGATAGTTGTCGCAAAACCCCGGGGCTTCGGAACCGAGCTCCATCGAAAACTGGATTTCCCGGAAGGTTTGGTTCGGCTTCAGGTAGTTCGGAATGCGGTACTCCAGGAAACCCTCGGCCAGCCAAATGATTTCCGCGTCGATCCGCTGCGGGTCGGCAAAATACCGGGGATCGTCGAAATCTCCGACGATGCTGTCTTTGGTTGCGAGTCCGCATGTCGGGGCCGCCTGATAGTTGCTGTAATGCCCGACCTGGATTTCGACCTCGTACAGATTATCCACGTCTTTGCTGCGCAAATCGACCATCAGCTTGTCCTTGTTCAGATAGCAGATTTTCTGGATGCCGTGTTTGCCGACGCTTGTATTGATTTCGATCAGTCCGCTTTCCTCCAGCTTTTTGACGTGCATCGTAATAGCCCCGTTGCTTAAGTTTAACTTCCCCGCCAGATCATTCAGGTTCAGGGCCTGGTTTTTGGCCAGCAGCTCGAGGATCTGGATCCTGATTTCCGAGCTTAACGCTTTGAAAATATCAATGCCGCTCATTAAATCCTTGATATAAATCATTTCATCGAACCCTTCTTCAGTAGGTAATGGATTAATCTCTAATTCTTTTATTTTAAATAATTATAAACTAATATAACGACTAAAGATAGTGCGCCGTTTATTTTTTTAATAAATCACAATCTTTCTAGGAAAAATGATAGATTTTAAGACGTTTCGTTTCATAAAAAGATAAAGTTATAAAGGTGAAGTAAAAAGTGTAACAGGAATATGTAACGTTTTTGTTAATTGGGTCGACATTTTGTTTTAATAAACAATAAAAAGTTTTACAGTTATTTATTTACAACCGAAATTCGATATGATATTTTATACATGTAAGCGAATTCATTATGTTATACATAAAATGATTCACTATAAAGTAAAATAAAGGATTGCGAAACGCCGATCTGCCAGCGCCTTAAAACAGGGTTCATTTGCAAGCGGTTCATGATGAAATGAAATGATGAAGTCAAACCTCGTTCCGAATGAGGCTGAAAGCGCGGGACCTTGCACCTGCTTGGGCCTGATTCCGGAATGTTATAAGTTTGAACAAGGCTTAAAGCCTATCAATCATTCAGGAGGGTCAAGTATGAAGAGAACATGGCTGATTACGCTTCTGGTGCTTACGATGACGACGATTTTATGGGGCTGCGGCGGCGGCAAGCCGTCGGCTTCGGGAGGGAAAACCTCCGTGCTGGATGGCGGCGCCGGTCAAAGCGCGACGGAATTTTCCTATTGGACGTTCGTGGAGCTTCATGGACAGCATTTCGAAAAAATGCTTGAAAAATGGAACAAGGAAAACCCGGAACGCCAGATCAAGCTGAACGTGACGGTCATGCCTTACGACGACATGCACAACAAGCTGTCCATCGCGGTGCAAACCGGCGTCGGGGCTCCCGATATCGCGGATATCGAGCTGGGCAAATTCCCGGACTTCCTGAAAGGCACCCCGCAGCTGGAGCCGCTGAACGACGTGATCGACCCTTACCGGGACACGGTCGTGAAGTCGAGAATCGACCTGTACAGCAAAGACGGCAAAAATTACGGCGTTCCGACCCACGTCGGCGCATCGGTTGCATTTTACAATACGGAAATTTTGAAGGAAGCCGGAGTCGACTACACGAAGATCGTCACCTGGGAAGATTTCAAACAGGCGGGCATCAAGGTGCATGAGAAGACGGGAAAATATATGGGAACGGCGGACACCAGCGCGCTCTGGCAGGTTTCCCAGCTGCTCGCCCAGCAGGGAACCGACCTGACGGACGACCAAGGCAATCCGGTGGTGAATTCGGAGGCGATGGTGAAAGCGCTGAAGCTGCTGAAAGATTTGCAGGACAACGACGTCATTGCGACCATTGCCGGCGGCCAGCCGGACACCGAGGAAGCTTACGGGGAATTCAATTCCGGGAATTACGCAACGGCCTTCATGCCGCTTTGGCAAATGTCGCGATACACGAACTACATGACCGATCTGGCTGGGAAAATCGCGATCGCGCCGATTCCGGTCATGGAAAAAGGAATGCCTCGTTCCGTCGGCGGCGGAGGCACGGGCACGGTCGTTACGAAAACGGCGAAGGACGTGAAGCTGGCCAAAGATTTTCTCGCATTCGCCAAATTGAGCCTGGACGCGAACAAGGAAATTTGGAACACGCTCGGGTTTGACCCGGTCAACATGGACGTTTGGAACATGAAAGACGTCACGCACAATCCGGAGAACAAGTTCGTCAAATATTTCGTCAACAACCCGTTTGACGTGCTGAACGAAATCAAGGACGAAATCCGGCTGATCAAATCGACGCCGGCAAGCCCGACGATCAATAACGTGCTTTGCACGGTGACGCTGAACGAAATCTTCGAGGACGGCAAGGACATCAAGCAGGCGCTTGACGATGCCCAGGCGCAAATCGAACAGGAATTGAAATAAAGCCGTCGTGATGGCAAATCAGGAAAGCTGCCCGGGGACCTGGGCAGCTTTCCTCCAAAAGGGGTCGGAGGCTATGGTAAAAAGATTTTTGTATTCGCAGAAAGTCGCTCCGTATGTCTTTGTTCTGCCGTTCGTTTTGGTTTTTCTCGTATTTTGGATTTACCCGCTTGCGAGTTCGGTAGGCATGAGCTTTCAGAAGGTGACGCTTGGGCAGGAGGCGCAGTGGATCGGTTTCGACAATTATGCGAAGCTGATGGGCGACAAGACGTTTTTTAAAGCGGTAACCAACAGCGCGGTCTACATGGTGCTGACGCTTGTCATTCTCATTCCTTTCCCGATGCTTTTTGCGGTGCTGATCAACAGCAGGCTGATGTGGGGGAGGGAATTTTTCAAATCGTCCTTTTTCTTCCCGGCGCTGACCTCGGTGGTCGTGGCCGGCACGATTTTCCGCCTGATGTTCGGCGAAATGGAAGGCTCCCTGATCAACAGCATCCTCGGCTGGTTCGGCCTGGACCCGGTCAAGTTTCTGAAAGGGCAGGCGACGGGGTATATCGCGTTGGTCGCGCTGGCCACGTGGCGATGGACCGGGGTTAATATCCTCTATTTTTTGTCGGGGCTGAAAAGCATTCCGGACGATTATTATGAGGCGGCTTCGATCGACGGCGCTTCCAGCTGGCAGAAATTCACCAGAATCACGATGCCCTTGCTGAAGCCGACGACGATCTACGTCGTTACGATCAGCATCTACGCGGGACTCGCCATGTTTATCGAAAGCATGATGCTGTGGAACGGCAACAATTCGCCCAAAAACATCGGCCTTACCATCGTCGGATACCTGTACCGCCAGGGCATCGAGAAAAACAACCTTGGTTATGCGGCGGCCGTCGGGGTCGTGCTGCTGGCCATCACCATGATCATCAACCTCGCCCAGCTGGCATTCTCCGGCATGTTCAAGAAGGAGGAGTAGTCCATGAAAAAAGAGCTGGCAGCCAAAATCGCCATTTTCGCGCTGTTTGCGGTCATCTGTCTCCTGATCCTCATTCCGTTTTACGCGGTGACGATCGCTTCCTTTAAACCCGGGGAGGACCTGATCCGGTACGGCCTGAACCTGCGGTTCGACGTATCCGCGATGAGCCTGGACAATTTCGCCTACCTGTTCACCGGCGATCATGCTTATTTCAAGTGGTTTTTCAATTCGCTCCTGCTGACCGTCGTCCAGGTGGCCCTGACGCTGATCGTCAGCGCGACGGTGGCTTACGGGTTCGCGGCGTACGATTTTAAAGGGAAAAACATGTTGTTCGTCTGCGTGCTGCTCATCATGATGGTGCCGTTTGAAATTTTGCTGCTTCCGCTGTACAGGCTGATTTACGACATGGGACTGATGAATTCCTATTCGGCCATCGTTTTGCCGGGCGTTGCGAGCGCGGCCACGATTTTCTTTTTCAGGCAGTACCTCAGCGGCGTTCCCAAGGAAATCATCGCGGCGGGACGGGTCGACGGCGCCACCGAATACGGCATTTACGCCCGCCTGATATTGCCCGTGATGAAGCCGTCCTTTGCGGCGATGGCCATTTTGAACGGAATGAACAGCTGGAACAATTTCCTGTGGCCGTTCATGGTTCTGAGCGATGACAACAAATATACGCTGCCGATCGGATTGAAAACGCTGCTGACGCCTTACGGCAACAACTACGACCTGCTGATCGTCGGCTCGTTTTTTTCGATCATTCCGATCTTTATCCTGTTTGTCGCTTTCCAAAAGTATTTCATCGACGGCATGACGGCCGGGGCGGTAAAGGGGTGATGCATCCGCTGCGGGAACGGCCGCACGCCATTCAAGCCCAAAAGGGGACACGGAGCAAAAATATTGCCCGGTCCCCTTTAGCGTTGTCTTCCGCGAATGCTTGAGCTTAATCCTGTTTTACGTCATACAGCACGCGGGCCAGCAAGTCCTGGCTGTAGTTGCCGAAATGTTTGCCGTAGATGGTCAGGCCCCGCTTGTTTTCGGCATGCTCCGTGACGGCGATCCGGAAGGTCAGCTCGCTTTTGTAGTCGAGGTTGATCTGATCCAGCGTCACGTCCGAAATCCGGCAGCCGTCGATATAACTGCCTTCATGGTTGATGCGGATCAGCTTCAGCATGCCGTATTGGTTCAAATGGGGCGGCCACCAGTCCGGGTTGAACGTGCCCCTTGCATTGCCGAAGTCGCCGGGACTGGTCCAGAAACCGATTTCAACGCCGTTCACGTAAAAATAAATGTCCGACGGGTAGTTGTCGCAAAAACCCGGGGCTTCGGAGCCGAGTTCCATCGAAAACTGAATTTCGCGGAAGGTCTGGTTCGGCTTTAGGTAGTTGGGAATGCGGTATTCGAGAAAGCCTTCGGTCAGCCAGATGATCTCCGCGTCGATCCGCTGCGGATCCGCAAAATACCGGGGATCGTCGAAGTCGCCGATAATGCTGTCTTTGGTGGCGAGGCCGCAGGTCGGCTCCGCCCGGTAGTTGCTGTAGTGCCCGACCTGGATCTCGACTTCGTACAGATTGTCGAAATCCTTGCTGCGCAGGTCGACCATCAGTTTGTCTTTATTAAGGTAACAAATTTTTTGGATGCCGTGTTTGCCTACGCTGGTGTTGAATTCGATGAGCCCGCTTTCTTCCAGCTTTTTGACGTGCATGGTGATGGCCCCGTTGCTCAAATTGAGCTTGCCGGCCAAATCATTGAGGTTAAGCGCCTGGTTTTGGGCGAGCAATTGCAGAATCTGAATTCTGATTTCCGAGCTTAATGCTTTGAAAATATCAATGCCGCTCATTAAATCCTTGATATAAATCATATCATCGAACCCTTCTTCCGGTAGATAAGGAAAAAATAAATGATTCATTTCACATCATTATAAACGAACGGAACGGCTAATGATAGTCCGGCGGCCGAACGGCAGATGCGGGTTCCTAACGTTTGTTTTTCCCATTTGTTTTATATAAATATAAAAAATAAGCAAAAACCGGGTGGGATTTCCCTATGAAATCTACGTAATCAGCGCCATATCGACAATTAATTTTAGTAAAACATAAAATGTTTTAGATTTTTATGTTTACATTTTGCTGATCATATGTTATTTTATATCTGTAAGCGGATTCAATCAAGTTTTCTAAATTAATTCATATATCGTTAAAACGGAAGGTGGTCGAAAGATGTCATCGACAGCACAAAAAGCCCGCATCGTCATAGATAAAGCTTTTAAAATCGCGGAAGTGGATAAACGGATATACGGCTCGTTCATCGAACATTTGGGACGCGCGGTATACGGCGGAATCTATGAGCCTTCGCATGAGACGGCCGACGCCTTCGGCTTCCGCGGCGACGTCAAAGAGCTCGTTCGGGAGCTGGGCGTTCCGATCATCCGGTACCCCGGAGGCAACTTCGTATCGGGATACAATTGGGAGGACGGCGTAGGGCCGGTCGAGTCCCGGCCGAAGCGTTTGGAACTCGCATGGAGAACGGTCGAACCGAATGAAGTGGGGACCAACGAATTCATGCGCTGGGCGAAGGAAGTCGGCTCGGAAGTGATGATGGCCGTCAACCTGGGAACCCGGGGCGTGGACGCGGCCCGCAACCTGTTGGAGTATTGCAACCATCCTTCCGGCAGCTATTACAGCGATCTGCGCCGCAGCCACGGCTTCGAACAGCCGCACAAGGTAAAAACGTGGTGCCTCGGCAACGAAATGGACGGCCCTTGGCAGATCGGGCAGAAGACGCCGGTCGAATACGGGCGGCTGGCCTATGAAACGGCCAAAGCGATGCGCCTCGTCGACCCGGACATCGAACTCGTGTCCTGCGGAAGTTCGAGCACCGCAATGCCGACCTTCCCCGAATGGGAAGCGGTCACGCTGGACCATACGTATGACGTCGTCGATTTCGTATCGCTGCACCAATATTACGGCAACCGGGATAACGACACCGCCAACTTCCTTGCCCGAACGATGGATCTGGAGCACTTCATCCACACCGTCATTTCGACATGCGACTACATAAAAGCGAAGAAGCGCAGCAAAAAGACGATGTATCTCAGCTTCGACGAATGGAACGTTTGGTATCATTCCAACCAGGCGGATACGAAAATCGAGCCTTGGTCGGTCGGACCTCCGCAGCTGGAAGATATCTATAACTTCGAAGACGCGCTTTTGGTCGGAGGTTTCCTGATCTCCTTCCTGCGACATGCCGACCGCGTGAAAATGGCTTGCTTGGCCCAACTGGTCAACGTCATCGCGCCGATCATGACCGAAAACGGCGGCCGTTCCTGGAAGCAGACGATCTTTTACCCGTACCTTCATGCTTCAATGTATGGACGCGGCACCTCGCTGCTGCCGATCATCGATTCGCCGAAATACGACGCGCAGGACTACACGGACGTGCCGTACCTGGAAAGCGCGGTCGTACACAACGAAGAAGACGAAGAGCTGACCGTTTTTGCGCTGAACCGCCATCTGCAGGAAGCGCTCGACGTTGAAATCGACGTCAGAGGTTTCGAGGGGTACCGGGTCGCGGAACATATCGTTCTGGAGCATGACGACGTGAAAGCCGTCAATACGGCCGACGCCGAAAACGTCAAACCTCATTCGCGCGGCAACGCGGAATGCAAGGACGGATTCGTGAACGCCCGTCTTGGCAAGGCTTCCTGGAACGTGATCCGTTTGAAAAAGGCATAATTCAAAGAGATATTTTGGATGGATCCGGGCGGCCTGGGGCCGAGGCGTTTATATGAAGTTTGGAGATTACCTCATATTTTCATAGATTGCAGGTGTGGATCTGCCGTTTCCTTTTTGTCCGTCGGCCAAAGAAACGAACGGGCCGAAAGGAACGGCGGATCTCCAGGATTTTGCCTTGGGGGGTGGGACGAACCGGGCGCCGGCAAGGGACCAGGAACATGAAATTCATGGGTTCGATGCACATCAACATGTACGTACAAGTTGAAGGCGGGTCTTATAAAAAAACGCAATGCTTTACAAGTTTTCGAAATGCAGTGAAAGCAAGCTAAACAAAAAAAGAAAAAATCTCGAAGGAAACGAGAGAATCCATCTTTAGGGGGCGGAAGTTTTGAAGAAAAAAGGCTTTGTGGCTACATTGTTGATGGTATTCGCGGCAAGCATGCTGCTGTCGGCATGCGGCGGGGGCAACGACAGCAAGACGATTACGTTCTGGACGCCGCTGACGGGCGACGACGGGGCTTATATGGATGAAATCGTGAAGCAATATAATGCGACAAATCCTGAAATCAAAGTGAAGCACGTCATCACATCCGATATGTACACGAAAATTTCGACCGTGCTCAACTCCGGCAAAGGCATTCCGGATCTGGCGATCATCCACGCGGACCGTGTTCCGGGTTATGCGAAGCAGGGCGTGCTTGAGCCGATCGAAAGCGCCATTAAGGGGCAGCCTGAGATTAAAAAGGACAACTATTTGCCGCAAGCATGGTCCACGGGCAACATTGACGGCACGCAGTATACGGTACCGCTCGATATTCACAGCAACGTGATGTACTACAACAAGGATTTGCTTAAAAAATACAATGCCGAGTCCATCCTCGACGACAACGTCGTCACGATCGACGAAATGCTTTCCCTGAAAGGGAAGCTGGCTCCGGACGAATACGTCGTCAACGACGCGCTGCTCGGTTGGGTCATTTTGGCGCAGGTTCAAGACCTGGGCGGAGATATCCAAGAAAACGGCAAACCTGCCGTCAATACGCCGGTGATGAAGCAAGCGTTCGAAAACGTGAAAAAGATTGCCGACGCCGGCCTGATGACGCCGTTCGGCGAAGACGGCTACCTGATGTTCCAATCCGGCAAAGTGCTCTTCTCGACGGACGGAACCTGGAGCTCTACGGCCCATGCCAAAGTCGAAGGCTTGAACTTCGGCGTGACGAACGTCTACTCGCCGACGGCCGACAAGTTTACGAACCGCGCATCCTCCCACTTGTTCGCGATGTTCAAAAACGACAAGCGTACGGATGAAAAAGAAGCAGGAATCGGCGCCTTCCTGGAGTTCGTTCGCGAACACTCCCTGGAATGGGCGAAAGCAGGACAAATCGTAGCAAGTAAGCAAGTCAATGAAAGCCCTGAATACAAGCAATTCATGCAGTCCTTCTTCACTTCGAATGATCAGGAAACGAAATCGCTCTACATCTACACTTACGAATATTACCCATACGTAGCCGAAGCGGTTGACACGTATTGCGCCGATATCGTTCGCGGCAACGTGGATCTGGATGAAACGCTTCAGAAAATGCAGAAATTCGTAGAGGATAAGATTGCGGAAAGCAGCAAACAAAGCACCAAGTAAGCCTTAGCAAAATAGAAAGATAGAAACAATGTGCCGGACAAGTCTGCCTGGTGCATTGTTTCTCCAAAAGGAGAAATTACAAGGCTATGAAAAAGAAATCATTTGCACCGTTTTTCTTTGTCGGCCCTCATCTGATTTTATTTCTGATTTTCATCCTGATCCCGACGATTTACGGGATTTATGCTTCGTTTACGCAGTGGAATCTCATGAACGATCCGGTTTGGATCGGCCTTGAAAACTATAAAACGATTTTGTTCGACACGAGTTCGACGTTTCACACCCAATTTTTCAACGGTTTGAAAAACACGTTGATTTTTGTCGTCATCAGCGTCCCGCTCCTGATCGTCATTCCGCTTTTGGTCGCGGTCGCTTTGGAGCATAAGCAGGTGAAGCTGAAGGGCGTCATTCAATCGATTATTTACATTCCGGGTCTGATTTCGATATCCGCGGCCGCCTTGATTTGGCTGCTGATTTTCAATAAACAGCTGGGGATTACCGGCAACGTGCTGAATTCGACGGTTTCCTGGGCGGCAAACCAGCCTTACGCCTGGATCATCATTTTCGTCATTACGGTATGGGGCGGCGTCGGCGGCAACATGATCATTTACCGGGCTTCCATCGCCGGTGTTTCCAAAGAATTGTACGAAGCGGCAGAGATGGATGGAGCCGGATCGATACGGAGATTTTTCAGCATTACCTTGCCTTCCATCAATTTCCCGTTAATCTACACCTTTGTCATGACGACGGCGGGCGCCTTCAACGTGTTCGGACAACCGCTCATGATGACCAAAGGCGGACCTCAGCAAAGCACGCACGTGCTCATGATGTATATCCGCCAGCTTGCTTTCGGCAACGGGGAATCGATTGCCGGAATGGCCTCCGCCATGGCCGTTTTGCTCGGCGTGGTCATTTTGGTCATCTCAGCGCTGCAATATTACGTCATGAACCGGAACACGAAGTAGGTCGTTTAAGCAGATGCTGGATTTAGGAAACGAGAGGTAGGGTTAATCAAAATGTCGAAAAAAGTGAGCATCTCCAAGTATATCGCGTACCTATTCTTAATCGTTCTTTGTGTCATTTGGGTGGTCCCGGTATTGTTCGGGATATCGACATCTTTCCGTTCGCAAACCGAAGTGGTATCTTCGGGTTTCCGTCTTTTCCCGAAAGAATGGACGTTCGAAAACTACGTAGCCATTTTGGACAACACGTCCACGGCGCCGATCGTGCGCTGGCTGTTCAACTCCGTGTTTATCGCGGTGTCGCATACGCTACTTGTCGTCGTCATCATTTCCCTGACGGGTTACGGGTATGCCCGCATGAAATTTAAAGGCAGGGACACGCTGTTTTTCACGCTGCTGGGCATCTCGTTTTTCCCCGGCGTCGTCAACATCATCCCTTCTTATAAAATCATCGATGCCTTCGGCTGGGTAAACACGTCGCTTGCGATGATTATTCCCGGCCTGGCTGGAATGGGGAACATCTTCCTTGTCAGGCAGTTCCTGAAGGGAATCCCGGGCGAACTGGACGAATCCGCGCGCGTCGACGGCGCAGGCGATTTCAGGATTTATTTCTCCATCATTCTGCCGCTCATCAAGCCGGTGCTGATCGTTTGCGGCCTGTTTTCCTTCGTCGGATCGTGGAACGACTTCCTGTGGCCGGTCATCGTTTATACGGATGTCGACAAAATGCCGATTACAGCCGGTTTGCTGCTGCTTCAAGATATCTACGGCAACTACCGCATGATCGGGCAATTGATGGGTTCGGCGATGCTGGCCATCATTCCGACGCTGTTGCTGTTTGCGTTTGCCCAAAAGTACTTCATTCAATCGATCAATTTGAATTCGGGCATCAAAGGATAAAAATACAACATCTCATTGGAGGATTCAGAATATGCATAACGTTATCGTGAGCACGGACATTGCAAAAGGAAAAATCAGCAGACATATTTACGGCCATTTTGCCGAGCATCTCGGCCGATGCATCTACGAAGGCATTTGGGTCGGAGAGGATTCCCCGATTCCGAACACGAAAGGGATCCGCAATGACGTGCTGGAAGCGCTGAAACGCATCAAGGTGCCGGTTCTGCGCTGGCCGGGGGGCTGCTTTGCCGACGAATACCACTGGAAGGACGGCGTCGGCCCGAGAGAAAACCGCAAGCGCATGGTAAACACGCACTGGGGCGGCGTGGTCGAAAACAACCATTTCGGCACGCATGAATTCATGCTGCTGTGCGACCTGCTGGAATGCGAACCGTACATTTGCGGCAACGTCGGCAGCGGGACCGTTCAGGAGATGTCCGAGTGGGTCGAATACATGACGTCGGGCGGCGAATCCCCGATGGCCAACTGGCGCAAGGAAAACGGAAGAGAAGAGCCTTGGAAGCTGAAATATTTCGGCGTCGGCAACGAAAACTGGGGCTGCGGCGGCAACATGCGTCCGGAATATTACGCCGATCTGTACCGCCGTTACCAGACGTACGTCCGCAATTACGGCGACAACAAAATTTACAAAATCGCCGGCGGCGCCAACGTGGACGATTACAACTGGACCGAAGTGCTCATGAAAAACGCGGGCTGGCTCATGGACGGCTTGAGCTTGCATTATTACACGATTCCGGGCGACTTCTGGCTCGGCAAAGGATCGGCGCTTGATTTCGAAGAAGGCGAATGGTTCATCACGATGAAAAAGGCCCTTCACATCGACGAACTCATTACGAAGCACAGCACGATCATGGACAAATACGATCCGGAGAAACGCGTGGGCATGATCATCGACGAATGGGGCACCTGGTTCGACGTTGAGCCTGGAACGAATCCGGGATTCCTGTATCAGCAAAACACGATCCGCGACGCGTTGGTGGCGGGCGTGCATTTCAACATTTTCCACAAACACGCCGACCGCGTGCATATGACGAATATTGCCCAGACGGTAAACGTGCTTCAGTCGATGATTTTGACCGAAGGCGAAAAAATGATCCTGACCCCGACGTATCATGTGTTCGATATGTTCAAGGTGCATCAGGACGCCGAGCTGCTGGCCGTGGACGGTTCGATCGGCACGTATGAAATGGGCGGGGAAACCTTGCCGCAGGTGACCGTGTCGGCTTCCAAGGATGCCGAGGGCAAAGTCCATGTCAGCCTGGTCAACATCGACCATCAAAACGAAGCCGTCATCAGCCTGGAGCTCCGCGGGCTTCAATCCGGAAATCCGCAGGTGTCGGGTACGATCCTGACGGCGGACCGCTTGAACGCGCACAACACGTTCGAGCAGCCGAACGTCGTTGCGCCGGCAGCATTCAACGGCGCCGCCGTGGAAGGCGGCAAGCTGAACGTGAAGCTTCCGGCGATGTCGGTGGTCACGCTGGCTATTCAATAATTATTGTTAGCGCCATAACCCTCAATGCCGACAGGCGGGGAAAAAGGAGGCTGAGCCGTCATGGAGCGTCAGGAAGGCTGCAAGGGATGCAGCGCGAGCGTCCAGGTTTCGCCGGAAAAGCTGGAGCGGCTCGTCGAGATTGCGACGCGCGGCAGAGAAACGGCTTCCGAGGAGGTGTACCGGCAGCGGATCGCCCAGTGCGAACGCTGCCCGGGGCTTCAATATGGCACGACATGCCAATATTGCGGGTGCCTCGTTGCCGTAAAAGCCCGGCTGCTGGATTCCTCTTGTCCGTACCCTTTTGCTCCGAAATGGAGCTAGAGGGGGTAAAGCAAGCGGAGAAAAAGGACCGGTCCCCGGTCCGGAAAATCGGTAATACGTTATAAAGGAGAACCTGATATGGAGAGAAACCGAACATACAACAACCCGATCGTTTTGCAGCGTGCCGATCCTTGGGTGTATAAGCATAGCGACGATTACTACTATTTTACGGCCTCCGTCCCGGAGTACGACCGCATCGAAGTCCGCAGATCCAAAACGCTGCAGGGGCTGGCGGAAGCCGAGCCGGTCGTGGCTTGGCGCAAATACGAAACCGGCCCGCTCAGCGCGAACATCTGGGCGCCGGAGATTCATTATATCGACGGAAAATGGTACATCTATTTTGCCGCCGCCCGGACCACCGAAACGAAGGAGGGGCTGTTCGACCACCGGATGTACGTTTTGGAGAACGGGTCGGAGAACCCGCTTGAAGGCGAGTGGGTCGAAAAAGGGCAAGTCCGTACCCAGTGGGAATCCTTCGCGCTGGATGCCACCACGTTCGAACACCGCGGGGTGCGCTATTACGTCTGGGCCCAAAAGGATCCGGAAATCGAAGGCAATTCGAATCTGTACATTTCGGAAATGAGCAACCCATGGACGCTGAAGGGCAAGCAGGTCATGATCTCGACGCCGGAGTATCCGTGGGAAGTGATCGGCTTTAAGGTGAACGAGGGAGCCGCCGTGCTGAAACGCAACGGACGCATCTACATCAGCTACTCTGCCAGCGCCACCGACCATAACTACTGCATGGGGCTTCTGTACGCCGACGAATCGGTGGATCTGCTGGATCCGGCCTCCTGGGTGAAGTCTCCGGAGCCCGTGTTCCAAACGTCGGAAGCGACCGGGCAATACGGGCCGGGGCACAACAGCTTCACCGTCTCCGAGGACGGGGAGGACGTCATCGTCTACCACGCCCGCAATTACAAAGAAATTACGGGAGATCCGCTGTACGATCCGAACCGGCATACGAGAGCCCAGGTATTTACCTGGAACGAGGACGGGACGCCGAATTTCGGCATTCCGGTGCCGGACGGCGCCGAACGCGAAAACGAGGTCAAAGCTTAATAGCAACGAAGTTGCTAGGGGTCCGCTGCAATGGCAGCGGGCTCTTTTTGTTCATATCGGAAAGCATGGACGACAGAGCCGCTGCAACCTGATAATCGGAAGAAAACTACCTTAATAAAGCCCCGAATTGCGGGGTAATTTTTCGTTAGCTTTCGAATAAACGCTCCTAAACCCGGCGGGCCTTTTGTATACTAGCAGTAGAAAGACTAAATTACGTTTTTTCAAGAGAGGAGCCGAAGCGATGGAAACCAGCCGGAAGGCCATCATTTTGATCACGGGGATCATGGCCAGCGGAAAATCGACCGTCGCCCAGCTGTTGGCCGAACGATTGGACAGATCGGTGCACCTGCGCGGGGACGTGTTCCGAAAAATGATCGTAAACGATCGCAGGGAGGTGCGGCCGGATGCCGGCCAAACGGAGCTTGAGCAGCTTTCGCTGCGCTACCGGCTGACCGCGCAGGCCGCCGATGCCTATTTTGCCGCGGGATTCAACGTGGTCGTGCAGGACGTGGTGATCGGCAGGATGCTTCAGGATTTTGTCTCTTATGTACATAGCCGCCCTTTTTACGTCGTCGTGTTAAACCCCGATCCTTCCGTCGTGGCGCAAAGGGAAGCCGGACGGGCCAAAAAAGGCTACGGGGACTGGACGGTGGAGGGGCTGCATGAAGTGCTGCTCGGCGAAACCCCGCGGATCGGCATGTGGCTTGATTCTTCGTCGATGACGGCCGAACAGACGGCCGATGAAATCTTGAAATCCGTGTGGGAGCAAGGAGTTATTTCGTAGACAAAAGCGGAAAGCCCGTTTTTTGGGTATAACGTTATTGGAAGGAAATAGTTGGTCATACTAAGTCATGATGGAGTCGATTGCCATTGAAACATGCAGACATAAGCGACAAACAGGTCCAAATCGGCCTTGCGGGCTGGGGAGACCATGACGGCATTTACCCGCCCGGGACGAAAACGGGAGACAAGCTCAAGGAATACGGCCGCCGTTTTCCGATCGTGGAGCTCGACAGCTCTTTTTACGCGATTCCAACGCCGGAAAGAATGCAAAAATGGAGCGAACAGACGCCGGATTCCTTTGGATTTATCGTCAAAGCCTATCAGGGGATGACGGGACATACCCGCGGCAAAATCCCGTTCCCGGACGCCAGATCGATGTTTGAGGCGTTCCGGGAATCCGCGGAAGCGCTTCAAGCCGAGGGCAAGCTGAGGGCCGTGCTGTTCCAGTATCCGCCCTGGTTCGATTGCGACCGCAAAAACGTGGAAGTGCTGCGCAGAACCCGGCAGTGGATGGACGGGCTGCCGCTTGCGCTGGAGTTCCGCCATCAGAGCTGGTTTGCCGGGGAGATGCGGGAGAAGACGCTCGCCTTTATGCGCGAGGAAGGATGGATTCATTCAGTATGCGACGAACCTCAGGCGGGGGAGGGCTCCATCCCGCCGGTCCTTGCGCCGACGCGGGAGGACTTCACGCTCGTCCGCCTGCACGGGAGGAACGCCGAAGGATGGCAATCCGGCGGCCAGCCGAACTGGAGAGAGGTTCGATACTTGTACCGCTATGACGAGCGGGAACTTTCGGAATGGAAAGCGAATATTATGGCGCTGCTCGAATCGACGCGAACGTGCTGGATCGTGTTCAACAACAACTCCGGCGGAGACGCGGCGGACAACGCGATGCAGCTGATGCGTTTATTCGGCTTGGACGTGCCCGCGCTGCCGCCGGATCAGCTTTCGCTTTTTGACGAGGCGTAGAGAACCGATCGTCCCGTACCCGGGCCCGTCAACGGCGCCCATTTTTCCATGGGCGTCATGCATCGATGCCGGATTTGCATGGGTGCTGTCAATGTTGCCATATCGTTTGACGGGCAAACGGGCGTTTTTGTCCCGATTGATCTGTTTTTTAGATCATAACTATATTAAATGGTTATTTCAGGTATGGAGAGGATTTGTTTATAATAGAAATTGAGCCGCTTACATTTTGCTGAAACGGCTTACAAGAATTATTTTTTCAGATTTCCGTCCAACGTATAGATTGAATGATTCAAACGATTCTCATTCTATATGACTATTAAAAAATCAAGGCGGAGGTATTACTTTAGCGATGATAACCAATAAGAGCGACACACAAACGCAGGGTGCCTGGGAATCTTACTACGGCCCCAATCTGGGTTATGTTCAGGAGCAGTACGAACGTTACGTCAACGATCCCGAATCGGTAGACGAAACGTACCGCAAAGTGTTTGAAACATGGGGCGCGCCTCCGATGGCATCGGCACAGACGGCGCCTGTAAGCGCAGTATCTGCCAGCGCGCCGTTTGACCCGAGCATGCTGAAAAAGGGCGTGGATGCCGGCAAGCTGGTGTGGAACATCCGGGCATACGGCCACTTGGCGGCCGACATCGATCCGCTCGGCATCATTCCGAAGCCGGATACGCGCGTGCTTGAACCTGAACAATACGGTCTCAGCCAGGCCGATCTCGCGGCTTTTCCCGCATCCCTGATCTGGGACGGGGCGCCGGAGAACGTCAAAACGGGCTGGGAAGCGATCCAGAAACTGCGTCAAACATATACGGGAACGATTGCGTTCGAGTTCAGCCACGTGCATGAAACCGAAGAACGCATATGGCTGAACCGCCACGTCGAAAGCGGCATCTTCCCGGCGCCGCTGAGCGAAACGGAGAAAGTGAACCTGCTGGAACGACTGATCGAAGTCGAGCAATTCGAAGAATTTTTGCACCGCACTTTCGTCGGGCAGAAACGT
This sequence comes from Paenibacillus sp. FSL M7-1455, assembly GCF_038004655.1. Lineage (NCBI taxonomy): Bacteria > Bacillati > Bacillota > Bacilli > Caryophanales > Paenibacillaceae > Paenibacillus > Paenibacillus sp. FSL M7-1455. Next base: position 1,235,841 of record NZ_JBBORO010000001.1, read on the forward strand.
TTCTCGATCGAAGGGAACGACGTGCTGGTTCCGATGCTCGACGAGCTGGTGAAGAGCATGGCCGACGACGGAGCGGAGCATATCCTGATGGGGATGGCCCACCGCGGCCGCTTGAACGTGTTGGCGCACGTGCTCGGCAAGCCTTACGAAAAGATATTTTCCGAATTTCATCACTCGCCGAACAAAAAACTGTTCCCTTCCGAAGGTTCGATGGGCATTAACTTCGGATGGACCGGCGACGTCAAGTACCATCTGGGAGCCAAACGCGTCCTGAAGGACGGCAGCGTCGTGCAAACCCGCATCACGCTTGCGAACAACCCGAGCCACCTGGAGTTCGTCAATCCGGTCGTCGAAGGTTTCGCGCGCGCGGCTCAAGAAGACCGTTCGAAGCCGGGTTACCCGCAGCAGGACGTCAACAAGGCGGCAACGGTGCTCATTCACGGGGATTCGGCTTTCCCTGGCGAAGGCATCGTGGCGGAAACGCTCAACTTCAACAAGCTTCCGGGCTTCCAGAACGGCGGCACCATCCATATCATTGCGAACAACAACATCGGATTTACGACCGAAAGCCGTGATTCGCGCTCGACCCATTATGCCAGCGACCTGGCCAAAGGGTACGAAATTCCGATCGTCCACGTCAACGCGGATGATCCGGAAGCATGCATCGCAGCGATCCGCCTGGCATGCGAATACCGCAACAAATTCAAGAAGGATTTCCTGATCGACCTGGTGGGCTACCGCCGTTACGGCCACAACGAAACGGACGATCCGGATACGACGCAGCCGCTCATTTACGATAAAGTGAAAAGCCATCCGCGCGTCGCCTCCATCTATGCGGGCTTGCTCGAGAAACAGGGCCTGATCAGCAAGGAGCAAAACAGCCGCTTGATCCAGGGCGTGCAGAACCGCATGAAGGAAGCGTACGACAAAATCAAGGACCAGGAGCAGGAGCCGGCGACTTCGCATCAGCAGACGCCTGCGGAGGATCGCATCAAAGCGATCAAAACCGGGGTGCCGCTGAAAAAGCTGCGCGAGATAAACTCCGACCTGCTGAAGCGGCCTGAAGGCTTCAACGTATATCCGAAGCTGCAGCGCATTTTGGAACGCCGCGAAACGGCGCTGAACGACGGGGAAAAGGTGGACTGGAGCCTGGCCGAAACGCTGGCGTTCGCCAGCATCATCGCCGACGGCAAACCGATCCGCATTACGGGACAGGACGCCGAACGCGCAACGTTTGCGCACCGGAATCTCGTGCTTCACGACGTGAAAAACGGATCGACCTACTGCCCGCTGCATGAGCTGCCGCAGGCGAAAGCATCCTTTGCGATTCATAACAGCCCGCTGTCCGAAGCCTCCGTGCTCGGATTCGAATACGGCTATAACGTATATTCCCCGGAAACGCTGGTGATCTGGGAAGCGCAATTCGGCGATTTCGCCAACTGCGCGCAGGTCATTACGGACCAGTTCATTTCGGCCGGACGTTCGAAGTGGGGGCAAAAATCGAGCCTGGTAATGCTTCTGCCTCACGGCTACGAAGGACAGGGGCCTGAGCACTCCAGCGCCCGCCTGGAACGTTTCCTTCAGCTTGGCGGAGAAGAGAATTTTACCGTCGTCAATCTGACGAGCGCGGCTCAATATTTCCACCTGCTCCGCCGTCAGGCGGCCTTGACCGAAAGCGAAGACGCGCGTCCGCTGATCGTGATGTCGCCGAAGAGCCTCATCCGCAACAACCGCGTCGCATCCAGCGGCAAGGAGCTGAGCGAAGGGCATTTCAAACGCGTGCTTGAGCAGGAGGGACTGGGCCAACATCCGGAACGCGTCGAGCGCCTCATTCTTTGCAGCGGCAAAATCGCCGTCGAACTCGAGGAAGCGCTCAGCAAGGAAGAGGGACCGCATGATTGGCTGCATATCGTGCGCGTGGAGCAGCTGTATCCGTTCCCTGAACAAGAAATCCGCGATATTTTCGCAAGATATACGAATGCCAAAGAAATTTTGTGGGTACAGGAAGAACCGGAAAACATGGGAGCATGGCGTTACATCGAACCTCATCTCCGCAAGCTGGCGCCTCAAGGCACGCCTGTGAACTACAACGGCCGTCCTGAACGTTCGAGCACGGCCAGCGGCTTCCAGCAGGTACACAGCTTTGAGCAGCAGCAGATCGTATCTACAGCTTTGAACCAAAAATCTATCAAGCATAACATCGCATTGGGGAGGTAGCAGGCCGTGAGCGAAATTACAGTACCGGCAATGGGTGAATCGATTACCGAGGGAACAATTTACAAGTGGCATGTTCAGGAAGGGGACGCCGTCAACCAGGGGGATGTGCTCCTTGAGCTGGAAACCGACAAGGTCAACCTGGAAATCAGCGCGGAGGAGTCCGGCGTCGTCGAAAAGATTTTGAGAAAAGACGGCGAAACCGTCCAAATCGGCGAAGTGATCGGAAGATTGGCGGCAGGCGGCGAAGCTGCCGCCGCAGCTTCCGCCGCGCCGGCCAAGGAAGAGCCGAAAGCGGAAGAAAAAGCCGCTCCGGCGGCGCCAAGCGTACCGGCCGAGCCTGCGAAGGAAGGGGAAACGTACCTTGCGGCTTCTCCGGCGGCGCGCAAACTGGCCCGTGAGCAAGGCATCGATCTGGAACAGGTGAACCGCGATCCGAAAGGGCGCATCTACCAGGAGAACGTGAGAAACCACGCGGAAGCTCCGGCTCCTCGTCCGGCAGCCGCAGCGCCTGCAGCGCAAACGGCAGCGCCGGCCGTAACCGGCCAGCCCGGAAAACCTGCCGAACGTCAGCGCATGTCCCGCCGCCGGGCAACGATCGCCAAACGTCTGGTGGAAGCACAGCACACGGCCGCTATGCTGACTACCTTCAACGAAGTCGATATGACCGCGATTATGGACATCCGCAAACGCCGCAAAGATGCGTTTAAGGATAAACACGACATCGGACTCGGATTTATGTCCTTCTTCACGAAGGCGGTCGTCGGCGCGCTGAAGCAGTTCCCGCTTCTCAATGCCGAAATCGACGGCGAAGACATCATCGTGAAGAAATACTACGATATCGGCATCGCCGTCGCGGCGAAGGAAGGTCTCGTCGTACCGGTCGTCCGTGATGCGGACCGTCTCAGCTTCGCCGATATCGAGAAGGAAATCGCTTCGCTCGCTTCCAAAGCGCGCAGCAACACGCTGGCATTGTCCGAACTTCAGGGCGGAACGTTCACGATTACGAACGGCGGCACATTCGGCTCGCTGATGTCCACGCCAATCCTGAACGCGCCGCAGGTAGGCATCCTCGGCATGCACAAAATCCAACTCCGTCCGGTTGCGATCGACGCGGAACGTTCGGAAAACCGTCCGATGATGTACATCGCGCTTTCTTACGACCATCGCATCGTTGACGGCAGCGACGCTGTCCGCTTCCTGGTAACGGTGAAAGAACTGTTGGAGGATCCGGAATCCCTGCTGCTCGAAGGTTAATGATATTCATCACGATTACTAGGAACTTAAAGCCGCCCGAAGGTTGCGACCGGGGCGGCTTTTTTGCGCCTATACCCTAAACCAAAAGCCCGCCGTTCTTCCGGAGACCGGAAGGACAGGCGGGCTTTTGCTGACGTATGATGTTATGAGTTCCCGCTCGCTTTGGCTTTGTCATCATCCGAAGCAGGCTCGATCAGTTGATCGGCGGGCGTATTCGGATCATGCCAATTGGCGATCAGCTTGCGAATATATTCGATGTCTTTTTCGTCCGGATCGTAATACCAAAGGGAGTCGCGCATGGCTCCTTTGCCTTTAAGCATGTAATTGCTGATGGCCGGCATGCTGCCCCCTTCATAGAAGGTTTTGGCCAGATCGATCATAAAGGTGGAGGTCATGTTCGTTTTGAAATTGCTTCCCGCGACTTTCATCAAATCCGGCAGTTTCGTAATATTTTTGATTTCAAGCGCTCTTGCCAGAATCGCGTCGATCAGCACGCGGTGCCTCATCGTCCGGTTAAAGTCGGAGTCTTCGCGGTAGCGGGCGTAGCTGAGCGCGTCCTTGCCGTCGTAAATCGGTTTGTTCGGCTCGATCCGGAGCTTTTCGTGGTATTTCTGTTTGTTTTCGATCACTTTGGTGATCGGGAGACGCACGCCCCCAAGCTTGTCGACGACGTCTTTCAGGCCTTGAAAATTAATGGTGGCGTAAAAATCGACGTTGCTTCCCAGCAGGTTTTCCACCGTGTCGACGCTGCGTTTGATCCCGCCGCGGGCATACGCCGCGTTGATTTTGCTTTTTTTGTTTTCCTCGGCGATTTCGGTGTAGGTGTCCCGCGGGATGGAGATGAGCAGGACTTTGCCGTCCTTCGGACGCACGACGGAAAAGATGATCGTATCGGAACGTCCCGGTTCGTTTTTTCGTTCATCGGTGCCAAGGAGCAAAATCGAAAACGGGTTTTGAACCTTTTCCGGTTTTACCTCTTCGTCGATTTTTTCATAGGATTGGTCAAGCGTCTCGGCAACGGTATCTTTCATCAGCGTATCAAAAGCGAGCAGCGCGACTTGTTTCCGGAAGATATATCCGGCTCCTGCCGCGAGCAGCAGGCAGATCAGCGTAACGAGCAGCCACGTTTTTCCTTTTCGCTTTTTTTTCCTTTTCCTGGGGCGGGTAAGCCGCGTCGGCTCTTGATTTTCCATCGGTCACTCCTGTTTCGATTTACAAAATTTTCTTCCGCTTTCCATCATTTTATAGTATTCTCTTAACCAAAATCAACCGAGGGTTCGCGATCGTTCGTCACCAGCGGCGTTTTTTCGTTTTTTGGCAGCAAAAAAGACGGCCGTTGAAGGAGCCGCCGATCGGAAAGCGAATGTTATTTTCAACAAAAAAATAATATCCGCTAGAATTGGAATTGAGTTATAGCGATGCTGCTATTCTATGAATTTAGGGCAAAATGTTTGTGTTGAAGACGCTCCAGCTTGCGGATGATCTCTTTTTGCCATCTGGCGTCGTCCAGCTGTTTGGCAAGATTCAGCAAATCCAAATAATCGTCAATACGCAGCTCGGCGCATTGGGCCGATGGGTTTACCATGCTCGTCGACTCCTTACCATTGGTGTTGATTGCGATTCTTACATCATTGTATCACACTTCATTCGGGTAGTGATAATTTTTCTCAATGAAAAATATAAATTTTTTAATGCGAAGGAGCGTGTGCGCAGTATGGAGAAACCACTCAAATGGCTTGATTGGGCCAAGCAAATTCAGGGCATTGCCCAGACGGGACTCGCCTACGCCAAGGACGTATACGACAGGGAACGGTACGAGCAGCTGCGGGCGCTCAGCCTGGAGATCATGGCGGAATATACGGAAGTGGAAACCGGCAAGCTGGCCGAATTGTTTGCGGGCGAACACGGCTATGCCACCCCGAAGGTGGATATCCGGGGCGTCGTCATTCGAAATGGCGAAATTTTGCTGGTTCGCGAAAAGGAAGACGGGGAGTGGTCGCTGCCGGGCGGATGGGCCGACCTGCTGCTGTCCCCGACCGAAATTGCGGTCAAAGAGGTGCGTGAAGAATCGGGTTACGAGGTGAAGGCGCTGCGTCTGCTGGCCGTGATGGACAACCAGAAACATAATCCGCCCGCTCCCTATCATGTCTATAAAATGTTTATTCAATGCGAGATTACGGGGGGCCGGGCGCAGGAAGGCGTGGAGACGAGCGGCGTAAGGTTTTTTGGCAGGGAGGAGCTTCCCGAGCTATCGCGCAGCCGCAATACGGAAGCGCAGATCCGCCTGATGTTTGAACTGCTGGAACATCCGGAACGCATCCCGGTGATCGATTAGAAGGGAAAGCAGCGCCTTCACCGTCAAGGGGGTCCTGACTTCCCTAAGCGGTACGAAAACGCGGCTGCGGGAAAAGGTGTATGTTCCATGAGCATGTCTGTTAGAATAAGAAGGAACGCAACAAACGGCGGCAACGAGCTGAATTTAAGCTGAGAAAGGATGACATCATGCTGACGATTACCGAATATGAGGTGGAGCATATTAATGACCCGTTCCGCATTTTGGCGGGCAAACGTTACGAATACAAGCTGGATCTCGAGGTTCCGGAGGACGACGAGCTTTACTCCGAAAACGGGCTGTACGTCCGGGCCATCTATAACGAGCTGGAAGAGGGCGGAAATCTCGTCAAATACGATTTGTACGAAAAATCGACGGACCGTTATCTCGACTTCGATCTGGAAGAGGACGAGGTTCGGATGATCGAGGCGTTTTGCCGCGAGCATCTGGGGGATGCGGAAGCATGAGACGTACGCCCGTGACGGTCCCTTACGGCTATGAACCTCCCGCAGAGCAAAACAAGGGGACGCTGATTTTTTACGATGCCTTTGAGGACATCACCGTCCAAGGACTGCTTAAAGCGGAGAAAACGGCGGAAGAACGTGCGTTTTCGCGGTTGGTGCTGTATCCGCTGCATGAAGAAACGGCCAAACGCATGCTGAAGGCTGCCGTCAGTGCTTATTACAAACGCGAGCGGCAGCTGGAGAGCTGGAAGGAAGAACATCGTTCCTCCGCCGTGATCGAGGGATTTGAAGCCAAGCGGAAAAAATATACCCCGATGGACACGGCTTTGCGCCATTTGACGGAGAAATACCCGGCTCCGCATTTTTTGTACCTGACGCCGGACATGGCAAACCTGTTTGCGTCCTACGCTTCTTTTAAAGACTGGATCGTCCGGCTGCGGCTCATTTTGTCGGAGCGCCCGGAGCGGGTACACCCGCTGCTTGAAGAATACCAGAACCGCTGGGACGTATCGGGAGAACCCAGGGCAGGGGAATAAGCTATTCATGCAATGTAAACACAGCCGGCATTCGTGCCGGTTTTTTAAATGCAAAGGATGTTTATTGCACCGGGCTCCGAAAAAATACGAGAACGGGCTGAAATCGAGGCCCTGATACCGGGCTATCTTACTTTTTTTGTTGGGGCCGTGCCTCCTTCGGATGGTTGCTCATTCCCGGAAAGCCCGGTAAACTTAATAGTAACGGTTTTGAACTAGATTTCGTTAGGAGTTTTTAAATATATGAGTGTGGAAACGATGACGATGGAGAGGGCGCAGCAGCTGCTGCAAACCTATTACGGGTACCCGGATTTCCGGGAGGGCCAGAAAAAGATCGTCCTCAGTCTGCTGGAAGGAAACGATACGCTGGGCATCATGCCGACGGGCGGGGGCAAATCGATCTGTTACCAGATTCCGGCGCTGATGCTGCCGGGTCTGACGCTGGTCGTTTCGCCGCTGATTTCGCTGATGAAGGACCAGGTGGATGCGTTAACGGCGATGGGCATTCCGGCTGCGTACATCAACAGCACGCTGAGCGGCAAGGAAGTCAACGAGCGGATCCGCGCCGCCAAACGCGGCGATTTGAAGCTGCTGTACGTGGCGCCGGAGCGGCTGGAGGTCGAATGGTTCCGCGACGAGATGAACCAGCTTTCCATCTCCTGCGTCGCGGTGGACGAGGCGCATTGCGTGTCCCAGTGGGGGCATGATTTCCGGACGAGCTACCTGGCGGTGGCGCCGTTCGTCGAAAGCCTTCGCGACCGGCCGATCGTCGCCGCCTTTACGGCCACGGCCACGCCGGAGGTCACGGACGATATGGTTCGGCTGCTCCGTTTGGAAAAGCCCGAAGTGTTCGTCACGGGGCTGAGCCGCGACAATTTGGCGATGTCGGTGCTGCGCGGGGAAAACAAGCGCGATTTTGTCATGAAATATGCCGAGGTTCATTCGCATCAGCCGGGAATCATCTATGCCGCCACCCGCAAAGACGTGGACGATTTGTACGAACGTTTGCGCAGCAACGGGCTGGCCGCGGGGAGATACCATGCCGGCATGAGCGACGAGGAGCGGGCGGCAAGTCAGGAGGCTTTCCTGTACGATGATATCCGGGTCATGGTGGCGACCAACGCATTCGGGATGGGGATCGACAAATCGAACGTACGGTACGTCATCCATTACAACATGCCGAAAAACATGGAGGCTTACATCCAGGAAGCGGGCCGCGCGGGCCGCGACGGCGAACCGAGCCAGTGCATTTTGCTGTTCGGCGCCCAGGACATCATCACGCAAAAGTTTCTGATCGAGCAAAATCCGCAGGACCCGGAGCGTAAAGCCAACGATTACCGCAAACTGCAGCAGATGGTCGATTACTGCTATACGACACGCTGCCTTCGGAGCGCCATGCTCGATTATTTCGGGGAAAAGCATGAGGACAAGCCCTGCGGGATCTGCAGTTCCTGCACGGACGAACGCGAGCTGGTCGACATGACGATCGATGCGCAAAAAATATTTTCCTGCATCCACCGCATGCGCGAACGGTTTGGCGTATCCATGGTGGCGGCCGTTTTGAAGGGCTCCCGCAACAAGAAGGTGCTTCAATACCGGTTCGATGAGCTGTCGACCTATGGCGCGATGTCGGACCGGACGGAAAAGGAAATTTCGGAGATCATTAACGTCATGGCCTCGGAAGGGTACTTATCCCTCTCGGAGGGACAATATCCGGTCTTGAAGCTTCAGCCGCTGGCTGCGGAGGTGCTGAAAGGGCAGCGGAAGGTGATGCAGCGCCTGCCGGCCAAGGCGGCTTCCGGAGACGGTACGGGCGGGCGCTCCGGCAGTTCGCGGAGAGACTATTCGCCGTCGGCCGTCAACGAGACGGTGTTCGAACAGCTGCGCCTGATCCGGCGCGAGCTTGCGGAGCGGGAGCGCGTGCCTTCCTATATCATCTTCAACGATGCGACGCTTCGCGAGATGAGCGTGGTATGCCCGCAGACCGAACAAGCCATGCTGAAAGTAAAAGGCGTGGGCGAAGTGAAATACCGCAAATACGGCAAGCCGTTCCTGGATTTTTTCCGGGAGATGGGCGACGACCGTTACGACGGCGATTATGAATAATAGAAGGAATGTGAACCCATGAAAGTCATTTTATCGACCTTAAACGCCAAGTTCATCCACACCTCGCTGGCGATCCGCCTCCTGAAGGCCTACAGCGAGCATGCGTTTGACATTGAGCTGGCGGAATATACGATCAAGGATCCGGTGATGAACATCGTCTCCGACTTGTTCCAGCGGCGCCCCGACGTGATCGGTTTTTCCTGTTACATCTGGAACATCGAAGAGACGCTCCGGGTGATCGACATCGTCAAAAAGGTCATGCCCGCAGTCAAAATCGTCCTCGGCGGTCCTGAAGTGTCTTATGACACGGGGTTTTGGATGGAGCGCGCGAAAGGCGTCGATTTTATCGTCATGGGCGAAGGCGAGGAGACGTTCCATCATCTGCTGCAGGTGATCGAAGGCGACCGGAAATACCATTTTGTGTACGGCATCGCCTACCGGAAAGGGGAAGAGGTGATCATCAATCCGCCCCGCCCGAAAAGCGATTTGAATTCGCTGCCGTCCCCGCACCGTTTTCAGGAGGACATTCCGAACCTCGGCAAACGGATCGTTTATTTCGAAACAAGCCGGGGCTGCCCGTTCCAATGCCAGTTTTGCCTGTCAAGCATCGAAAACGGGGTGCGTTATTACGACATTGAGCGGGTCAAAGCGGATATTACGTATTTGATCGACAAGGGCGCCAAAGTGATCAAGTTTTTGGACCGGACCTTCAACATCAACCACAGCTATGCGATGGAAATGTTCAAGTTCCTGATCGAAAATAACCGCGGCTGCATTTTCCAGTTCGAAATTACGGCCGACATCATGCGTCCCGAGGTGCTGCAATTTTTGGCGGACAACGCGCCGCCCGGCATCTTCCGCTTCGAGATCGGGGTGCAGTCCACCAACGACCCGACCAACGTGCTGGTCAAACGCCGGCAAAACTTCGAGAAGCTGTCCCGGACCGTCAATATCATCAAAAACAGCGGCCGGATCGCGCAGCATCTCGATTTGATCGCAGGCCTGCCGGAGGAAGATTACGACACGTTCCGAAAAACGTTCAACGACGTGTTTGCGCTCAGGCCGGAAGAGCTGCAGCTCGGCTTTCTGAAAATGCTGCGCGGGACCGGCCTCCGGCGCGACGCCGAAAAATACGAATATACTTACATGGATCAGGCGCCTTACGAAATTCTCGGCAGCCATAAGCTTCCGTTCGAAGACATCGTGCGGCTGAAAAGGCTCGAGGACGTGCTCGAGAAATATTGGAACGCGCACCGGATGGATCATACGCTGAACTATTTAATGAAGCATGAATTCGACTCGCCGTTCGATTTCTTTCAGGAATTCGGCGATTATTGGGAAGGGCAGGGATGGCAAAAAATCGGCCACCAGCTGGAGGATCTGTTCACGCGCCTGTCCGCTTTTCTCGCGCATCGGGGCATCCGGCGGATGGACGTGGCGCTGGGCCTGATGAAGCTGGATTATTTCCTGAACCACAAATACAAGCCGCGCAAAATTTGGTGGAGCGAGCCGATCGATAAACAGGAGTGGAGCACATTGATGCGGCGGGTGCTGGATCATCCCGAAAACGTATCCGGCAGCTTCGCGGGGCTTGGAATCGGCGAAAGGGAGCTGCAAAAGCATGCCGTTCTGGAGGTGCTTCCTTTCAGGCTGGAAGACGTGCTGGCGGGAGGTACGGGCGAAACGCCGGAAGGAACGCCGCTGCGGCAGCTTCTGATGGTGCTGTACCAGCAGGATGACAGCGAGCAGCCGGTCTATTACACGATGGAGCTGGAACCGGCCGGCTCGGCGCAAAGCTGATTCCTTAACGAAAAAAAACGCTCTCGGCCATAAAGTCGAACTTTATGGAACCGAGAGCGTTTTTGCGTGGAAAGGGTTATGCTTCCTCTCCGGAACTCGTTTGCAAAGAAGACGGGGTATGGCGGTCGAGCCAGTCGATGACGTCCGCCGTAACCTCGTCCCGGTTGACTTCGTTCAGCATTTCATGCCGTCCTTCCGGATAGAGCCGGCATTCCACGTCGGCCAGACCCAGGTTGCGGTAAACCGCTTCGAGGCGGCGGACCCCCCGGCCGTTCAGGCCGACCGGATCTCTTTCCCCGCTGAACAGGTAGACGGGCTTATGCTTCGGAATGCCTTGATACCCTTCCGGTTGCTGGATTTCCTGGAGCAAGCCGAAAAAATCCCGGAAAAATCTTGTCGTGCAAATCGCCCCGCAGTAAGGGTCTTCGATGTAACGGTCGACTTCGGCCGGGTCGCGCGACAACCAATCGAACCGGGTGCGGTTAGGGGCAAAGGCCTTATTGAATCCGCCGAACACGATGGCGTTCATCATCAGGCTGCGATGCGAATCGCCCTGCAGCGCCCGCTGCAGGGAGGCCAGCGTTTTGCCTGCGCGAAGCATGCCGCGCGGACCGTTGGTGCCGGATAAAATGAAACCGTCGTACCCGTCCGATCGCGTCATGATGACCTTTTGCACGAGAAAGGATCCCATGCTGTGCCCCATCAGGAACAAGGGGGCGCGGGGATGCTGAGCTCGCGCCAGCCGGCCCAGCTGGACGATATCCTGAACCATGAGCTGAAATCCGTTTTCTCCGACGTCTCCCAGCCGCTCGAGCGAACCGGCGGTCAAGCCGTGTCCGCGCTGGTCATGGGCGTATACCGCATATCCTTTGCCGGTCAGCGCCGAAGCGAAGCGGCCGTAACGTTCGGCGGTTTCGCACATGCCGTGGGCGATCTGGACGATGCCGGCGATTTCGGCCTCCGGATCGGGAAGCCACTGATAGACATGAAGCTTCGTTCCATGAGGATCTGTCATCGCAAAGGTCTGCTCAAGCATGCGCCATCCCTCCTCGTTATCCATTAGGAACCCTCAGGCCGGCCGCAGGATCGGCTGCCGAGGTTCGAAAATATATAAAAGCGAATAGATTATTCCGGCAAATAAGAACGAAGCACGGTTGCGTTGCCTTCCAAAGTGTATGCGCCGAGGTTGGCCGGAAGAAGGAAACATTGGCCCGCCTTGATGTCCAGGGAACCGCCGTTCCAGCCCAGCTTCCCGCTGCCGTCGCATACGACCAGGATCGTAAAGCTTTCCGGCGTCGTGTTCAAATTCCAGGAGCCGTCCACGATGCCTTTTTCCACGATAAAATAAGGCGATTTGGCGATTTGCAGCCATTCTCCGGCACCCAGGCCGCCCGTTTTCATCGTCGTTGCGCCGGAGCCTTCGAACGCGGTAACGTTCAGGGAATCCTCGATATGAAGCTCGCGCGGTTTGCCGTCCAGGCCCGGACGGTCATAATCGTAAATGCGGTAGGTCGTATCGGAGTTTTGCTGAATCTCCGCCACGACGACGCCCGCGCAAAGGGCGTGAACCGTACCCGCAGGGATGTAGAACGTGTCGCCGGCTTCGACGGATACTTCGCGCAGCGTATCCATGACGGTTCCGTTTTCCAGCGCCGCTTTCATGCTTTCGCGGGTGACGCCTTCCTTCAGGCCGTAAATGATTTTGGCCCCGGGTTTGGCGTCGAGGACGTACCACATTTCCGTTTTGCCGAGCTCGCCTTTCGGCAGGCCTTCATAGTCGTCCGTCGGGTGAACCTGCACGGACAGGTTGTCGTTGCAGTCGAGGAGCTTGATCAGGAGCGGAAAGCGCCCGTTTTTCTCGGAAAAGCCTTTGCTGCCGAACCATTCCTTGCCGAGCTCTTCGCGGATTTGATCGAGTCCTTTTCCGGCCAGTTCGCCGTTGACGACGGTCGTGGTGCCGTTCGGATGATCGGCGATCATCCAGCCTTCGCCGATATGCCCTTCCGGAGGGGTGAGGCCGAAACGTTCAAGGGCGCGGCCGCCCCATACGCGTTCTTTGAATTCGGGTTGGAACAATAATGGATAAGGTTGTGTCATAGCTGCATCTTCCTTTCAAGTCATTAATCTGAACATGATTCGTTGAATCAAACCGCTTGCATTCGGATTCGTCAGATCCGAGATCTATATGTTTCAGGCGCACATGCTTGGATGTGCCACCCGCGGTTTACCGCTTTTTTTCGATCGCGACGACGTACGGCGCGTCGTTTCGCTGAAGCTGCCTGTACATCACCGTCTGGCACGTATCCTGGGGCAGGCTTGAGGCCCAGGCCGTCACCGCTTCCGCTTCGGCAGCCCCGCCGGCATGGCCGGGATACAGCACGGCCGTAATGATCCCTTTGGGGCGGAGCAGCGAAAGCGAGGCTTCCAGCGCTTCAAGCGTGCTTTCCGTTTTCGTTATGATATGTTTGTCGGCATCCGTCGCAGGCAGATAGCCCAGATTAAACATGACGGCGCCGACGCGGCCCCGGCACTCCGGGGGGATGTATGCCGTCATCCGCGCGTGGCTTGCAAGAAACAGGGAAACGGAAGCCATGCCGCCGGCAGGCTCCCGGGACAGCCGTTCCTCGGCAAGGCGAAGCGCCTGCTCTTGAATATCGAAGCCGTACACCCGGCCTTTAGGCCCTGCGGCCTTGGCGAGGAACGCCGTGTCGGCTCCCGTGCCGACCGTGGCGTCGACGGCGATGTCGCCGGGCGCCAGGCGTCCTTCGATTTGCTTATGCGCGAAGCTGAGTACGGATAAAAAACCCATTTACGCGTTCCTCCAATATTTCCCTTGCCATGTATCCCGCGCTTTCAGTTCGGCGTCGATGCCGTTGAGCACTTTCCATTTATTGAGGCTCCACATCGGTCCGATCAGCAGCTTGCGCGGCGCGTCGCCCGTCAGGCGATGGACGATCATGTCCGGCGGCAGCATCTCGAGCGTGTCGACGACAAGCTTGATGTATTCGTCCTCCTCCAGAAAGCGGAGCAAGCCGGCTTCATGCTGGCGTACCATCGGCGTGCCTTTCATGAGATGGAGCAGGTGGATCTTGATCCCCTGCACGCCCATTTTGGATACTTCGTATCCGGTTTCGAGCATCATTTCATGCGTTTCCTGCGGAAGTCCGTAAATGATGTGGGCACAGACCCGGATGCCATGCTTGCGGAGCTTGGCGACGGCATCCACGAAACATTTCGTATCATGGGCGCGGTTGATCAGCTCGGAAGTGGAATCGTGGACCGTTTGCAGCCCCATTTCGACCCAGAGGTAGGTCCGCCGGTTCAGCTCGGCCAAATATTCGACGACATCGTCCGGCAAGCAATCGGGCCTAGTCGCGATCGACAAGCCGACGACGCCGGGCTGCCGCAGGATCGTTTCGTAATATTCCCTCAGCACCTCTAACGGCGCATAGGTATTCGTGTAAGCCTGAAAATATCCGATGTACTTCGCGTTCGGCCATTTCAGGTGCTGTTTGTCCCGGATTTCATTGAATTGGGTGACGAGGTCGTCACGGCGTTTGCCGGCGAAGTCTCCCGATCCGCGCGCGCTGCAGAACGTGCAGCCGCCCCTGGCGATCGTGCCGTCGCGGTTCGGGCAGGTGAAGCCGGCATCGAGCATGACCTTGAACACCTTTTCGTCGAACTCGCGGCGCATTTCGTAATTCCAGGTATGGAACCTTTTATCTTCCCATAGAAGCGGAGGGCTTGCTGCTTTCGAATGCATGTAAAGTTGCTCCTTTTTGGCGTATCAGCAAAGGTTAAACCGTTATGGCTTACTGCTTGCTCTATTGTAGCAAAAAAAATCGGGGAAGGGTATGAGAGGGCGAAACCGAGTCATTTTTATCGGCGGCCGGGCATATGATTTATTGAAAAAACTTACATGAAATGTTATATTAAAAGTGAGAGTCGGAGCGCTCCTGTTTTCGCAAAACCGGCACCGATTCATAAAAGAAACGAATCTCGGCAACCATAATCCGTGAGGTGATCATGATGAGTTATTTAACCGCAGAAGCTTCAGGAAAAGGTAAAATTGCTGTGGAATTGACTCCGGAGGAGGCGCTTGCGTTGACGGGCGTCAAATTTAACGGAAATCCGGAGGTGAAAGCGGAGGCGCATCGAAAAATTCGCAAAGCCTTCGAAAAGACATTTGATTTTCAGTATCAAGATAGGTTAGACTAACAACAAAGAATTCGTTGGACCCCAATTCCAAATAGATTTGGAAAAGGAATTCTGCGCCCCTTGGCATCGCTGCCGGGTGGCCGGAATTCTTTTTCTTTTTTTCCGGGGATGCTCTTTACATTTGAGTGTATCTTCGGCACAATATTGCAAGTAAGCTGTCCGCGAATACCTGCGCGGATATTAAAGCGATGAAAGTGGAGGTATGAAATGCGTTTACGCGGCAGAAAAGGAATCCGGGAGAATTTGGAGGCCCAGGCCGGCTTCGTTATTCTTGATCCCCGGTCCCATAAAGGAAAATGGCATACGTTATTCGGCAACGACCGTCCCATTTACGTGGAGCTCGGCATGGGCAAAGGCCAGTTTATCAGCCAGATGAGCTTCCGTTATCCGGACATTAATTTTATAGGCATCGATATGTATGACGAACTGATCCGCCGGGCGAGCGAAAAGGCCCGTTTGGCCTGGTCCGAGCGGAATGTCGAAACGCCCCCGAATTTGCGGCTCGCGCTTGCGAACGTGGAATTTTTGGAGGACGTGTTCGAAGAAGGGGAAATCGAGCGGATTTTTTTGAATTTCAGCGATCCTTGGCCTAAAGCGAGACATGCCCGCCGCCGTTTGACACATCCCCGTTTTTTGGAGAAATATCGCCGCTTGCTGAACGAAAACGGAGAAATTCATCTCAAGACCGACTCGCAGACGCTGTTCGAGTTTTCGTTGAACGCTTTTGCCGATTTCGGCCTGCAAATGACGAACATTTCGCTAAACCTTCACCGCGAAGGTCCCAACGAACAGCATGTCATGACCGAATACGAAACGAAATTCCACGGGCAAGGCGTGAACATCCACCGCTGCGAGGCCATCGTCGGGGAAAAAGCGCTGCAGCGTTACCAGGAACACCGGCTCGACAATTACCGCCTGCAGGACAAGCCTCAAGCGAACAAAAGCGGGCAGGAATAACGAGGGAACCTAGAGCTGCGATGCAGCCCGGTCTTTTATAACAAAAAACAATCCCTGCGAACGTGCGCCGGCCGGTTTGGCCGCGGGGCCCGTTTGCGGGGATTTTTTGTAAGCGCAAAAAAACGGCGCCTTCCTTCTCAGGAGGACACCGTTTTCGAATCCAGCATTTCGATGATGCTATGCGCGCTTTCCATCGGGCGGTACCGGGCAATGCTCTGCAGCTGCTCTTCCCGCCGCCGCCGGATGCCGTCCAAATCGCCGACGAGCTTGTCCATCCATTTTACGATGACGTCCAGCGACGAAATCGGCTCGCCCAGCCCTTGCGCGGTGAAATAATGGCAGTTTTCTTCCTCCTGCCCGGGAAGGGGATGGTGGAACAGCATCGGGATGCCTTTCGCCAAACCTTCCGTGCAGGTCATCCCGCCCGGTTTCGTGACGAGGAGGTCCGACACTTCCATCAGCTTGTCCACTTCGAGCGTAAACCCGATCAAATGGATGTTGGGATGATTGTATTTGGGGTCCTGCTCCAGCTTTTTCAGCTCTTTTTCGTTATTGCCGAGACAGAACAGAATCTGGACCTTGTCCTTCCAGCGGGTCAAAAAATCGTTGATGACCTCGTCGTTCATGATGCCCCAGCCCCCGCCCATCACCATGACCGTAGGCATGTCCTTCAGCCCGAAGCGTTCGCGGATTTCTTCCTTCCCGGGATGCTCCCAGAAGCTGGGATGGACGGGGATGCCGGTGACCTTGATTCTGGAAGGGGGAACCCCTTGGTGGATCATTTTGGCCCGCACCTCCTGGGTGGAAACCAAATAACGGTCGACCTGCGGGGTGATCCATGTGCCGTGCGCGTCATAGTCCGTGATGACGGTACACAGCAATATTTGCTCTCCGAGCCGCTTCAGGCGCGAGATGACGGCGCTCGGGATGGGATGCGTGCAGACGACGATATCCGGCCGCAGCTGGTGGACGACGTTTTTCGTATGCGTGTAAAAAATGCGGTGCAGCGCAAGCGTCGTAAAACGGTTCAATGATTTGTTGTATTGATGGCGGTACATCATGCCGACCAGCTTGGGCTGCGAAAGCACGGTTTTTTTATATGCGGTGATGATCAAAGGCGCAACCTTCGGGTTCAAAAAACTTCCAAGTTCAAGGACTCTCGTCTGAACGTTCGGTGAGAGTTTGCGTAGACTGCTTGAGAGTGCGTACGCAGCTCGAGTATGTCCAGCACCGAAGCCTTCAGATAATAACAATACCCTTTTTTTGCTCACTCTCAATTCACCTGTTCCTGCTTGTTTTGGTCTAATTACACCTTATCCGCTTTAGGGCCATAATGCAACCGTTCCCGCGGCAACGGCCGTCCCGATGGTCGCGCCTGCGAGGCAATCGGAGGGATAGTGCAGGCCTAAATACATGCGGGATACGGCGACGGACAAAGCGACCGGTACCAGGACCCAAGCCAAAACGGGGCATGCGGCCACAAAAGGCGTAACCAGCGAGAAAACGGCGGTCGTATGGCCCGACGGAAATGAGTGGTCCGTCAGCGGATTGCGAAACGTGTTCGTCCCCGGCAGCGTCAAATACGGCCGTTGCCTGGGCCATGTTTTTTTCGACACGGCTACGGGAATATGGCTTAATGCGAGCGCCACGCCGGCCTGCAGTCCGTATGTGCTCCACGGTTTGGGCGCCAAAAGCCACATGGACAGGGAAAACAAGATCGTAAACCAAGCGCCGCCAATATGGGTAATATAATAAAGCCAGCGATTTACCATGCTCCGGTGCAAGCTGCTGTTCACCTTTGTAAATAACTGTTGGTCCAAACGTTTTAATTTCTGAATAAGACGGATCATGGGATACCTCCGGGCGTAGTTTAGCCATAGCGGGCGCTGGTTTGATATTTTTTTCATGAATTTATCATATTTTGAATCCGTCGGCTTTTCAAGAACGATCGCGAAAAGGGGTCATTTTCGGAACAATTAGTCCTGAAAATGACCCCTGAAACGTATACGGGGAGTATGCGGTTGGATCCGAGGGGAGGCCCCGCCCGTTTAACGAAAAGTTTGGATTGCCGAAGACTTAAGGAGGTTTTTGGCAACGGTAAAGTGCGGGAAGAAGCCTTTCGACAGCGGAATTGTCAGCTCGCCATCCAGGGTGATGTCGTAATGGTTCCATTCGTTCGGGGAAATCGCTTGGATATATTTAATGTTGACCAGGAAGCTTTTATGGCACTGAAAGAGACATGGCGTCGATTGGCTGGCGATGTCTTTTAAATTGGACGTGCTGTCGATCTTCTCGTTGTCGGACAAGGTCACCTGAATAACGTTTTTGCCCGTTTTCTCCAAGCATTTGATGAGATTTTCGACCAGGATCAGCTTTTTGTTGTCATGCTTGAGCGTAATGTAGTTCAGACGGTCTTCGTTTTCGGCAATTGCGGCCAATTTGCTTTCCAGAAGGCGGCTGGACGCCAACTTGATCGATGACAACAACGTATTATAGCCGGAAAAATGAAGCCGAAGCGGCTTTTCGTTGGCATAAGAAATCATTTTTTTCATGAATTCCCCGCAATCCTCATCGCCGCACAGGCACAGAATTTCGATGTTGTTTTCCTGTTCGCACAGTTTCGCTAACAAAATCCGCAGATGGCATAGCGTGGACTTGGATAATTCCCATATGAAGATAAAACCGTCGTTTTTACGGGCGAATCCAGAAACTCCTTGGGATTCTTCAGGTTGTATACCCTATTGTTTTTGAGGTGAGCTGACAATTTGATTTTCAATGAATAGTTCGATGAATAGACGGCTACATCCGGAAAATAGGGCAGCAAATGATTAACCTCCTAATCGTAGTCGTGATCGCAAGGGAACAAAAAGAATATGTTTACCTAAATTACCTATATATGGAATCTGTTGATTATTATACTAATTAATGATGAATAAATCAAAAATAGGAATATAAAAGGA
Source organism: Paenibacillus sp. FSL M7-1455 (assembly GCF_038004655.1). Lineage (NCBI taxonomy): Bacteria > Bacillati > Bacillota > Bacilli > Caryophanales > Paenibacillaceae > Paenibacillus > Paenibacillus sp. FSL M7-1455. The sequence goes on from NZ_JBBORO010000001.1 coordinate 1,254,682, forward strand.
AAATGCGACATTGAACTACATGAATTGAGGAGTTTCGTCAGACGATGTACCACATATCCTCAGATATTAGTGTTTTACCCAAAAACTGTTAACTAGAGTCGGAAAATTATATATCATGAATCATGTAGCTACGTTCCTATTGCCTGGCCGGCAAAAAACAAAGGAGGTTTCATAATATGGTATGTAAATACAGTTGCCCAAGCGGAATGTCCGGCGGCACCCCGGTGCCTGGTGACGACAGCGGCTGCGTATCCAGCACGGATTGCGTCAGAACACGTTATATTTACCAGTACTATACCCCTTGCTACCAAAACGGTTCGATCCAGGTTTGGAAATACTGCAACTCCGAATGGGGAAATTGTTGCTAGTCATGCAGGCCATATCGACAGGTGCCCAAGGTTTTGGGCGCCTGTTTGATCCATGCTCCGGAAAGGGTGACGCGAACATGCAGGAACAAGAATATATGAAATTCCTTAAGAAGCGGACGATGGCGCCGATTCCGATCGGGGAGAACATGCCGACCCCGTTTGCGTTTGACCGAGCCGGGCACGAAGCCGCGATCGATTTCGGGCCGACCGGAACGGTGATCTTTTTTATGAGCAAAACTTGCGAAAAATGCGATTTTTCGCTGTTAAGCCAATATTCCGAAACCTTTCGTTTTAAAACGTACTTATTTGTGGATGCCGACGACGATTTTGCAAGTGAGATTGAAAGAATGTATCCCGGGTTTGAAGTTTTCAAATCGGATCTGACCGTGTTGTTCAAGGAAATCAGAGTCGAAGCGGTTCCGCTGGTATATGCCGTGAATAAGGTTGGCCAAATCGTCGGAGGCGGGCTGTTCAATACTTACGAGAGTCTGACGCGCAAGATTTCGCCGCTGATCGAGGTGTTCGGTTCCGGGAGCATTTTGAATGAAAACATTTCGTGAAGGGCTCGGATTGTTCGCTTTATCTTTTAAGGAAGTGTGGATCGCGGACAAAACCTATTTCTTCTTCAGCCTCTTGATGCTGACCGCGATTCCTTTCCAGATGAATGCTTCGATTTATCTCGGCTCCGCGCTGATCAACGACCTCTCTTCCCCGAACTTCGAGTTCGGCGGGGTTCTCCGGCTGATCGTTCTTATCGTCGGCATGGAACTGGCGGTAACGGTACTGGGTCAGCTTCAGCAAAAGTTCAACTTGGCGTTTACGGAAAAGTTCACGCTTCGGCAAAAAACGAGATTGCTGGATTATTATTATTCGATCGATCTCGTGGAAAAGGAAAATCCGTCGTTTCACGGCAAGGCGCAATTCAATGAATTCGCGTTGTCCAAAATCGAAAGCAATTACCAATCGTTCCTGTCCTTGGCTTCGCTGCTGGTCAGCATCTCTCTTTCTCTTTATTTGCTGCGCAATCTAAGTCCGGCTGCGATGATCTGTCTATTGGCGGTGTGCGTCGCTAGGGGCATGTTGGAGCTGAAGACGATCCGAAACCGAGTCGAAGTCACGAACGTCCTTCAAACTTCGCACCGTACGTACGGTTATCTGTACCAGTTGTTGAGCAATTTTGCGGCGCATAAGGAAATGATGGTAAACCAGGCATACCCGTTCTTTAAAAAGCTTTGGCTTGAAAGGAAACGGGAGGCCTTTGAACTGCAATACGGATTGGAAAAAAAGACAATCGTTTTCGTTACGATAAGCAAGATCCTGTCGGGTTTGTTCAAACTCGGGCTTGCCGTCCTGATCATCTATTACATTTATAATAGAAAATTGACGATCGGCGATTACATGGCCATCACCATGGCCGCGCCGCTGATCGAATCCAATATATTGAACCTGTTTAATCTTGGCGGAAAATTTTACGAGAACACCAGTTATCTCCGGCTGGCCGGGGACATGCTGTCTGCCGGAGGCGGAGACGCCGGTTCCCGGGGCAGCGTCATCGGCGAGATCCAGTCGATCGCGGTCCGGAATCTCTCTTTTCGATATCCGAACCGAACCGAAAATGCCTTAAACGGCATTCGCCTGTCGATCCGCAAAGGCGAAATAATCGCCATCGTAGGCGACAACGCATCCGGCAAAACCACCCTTGTCAAGCTAATATTGGGGTTATATCCGCCGGAGCCCGGCAGCGTATTTTACAATCAAACGGATTTGAACGACATCCATCTGCCATCGGTATGGAACCAGGTCAGCGCGGTGTTTCAGGATTTCTCGAAGTATGAACTCGACATTCGCCACAATATCGCGTTATCCGATCTGAAGGAGATCCATAACGACCAAAGGCTGTACGAACTCGCCGATGCGTTCGGGATCGCGAATATCATGCTTCCGGAGCGGGGCCTCGAAACGCAGCTTGGCTACTTGACGGAGGATTCCATCAATCTCTCGGGAGGCCAGTGGCAAAGAATCGCGCTGGCAAGAGCGCTGTTCAAACAAGCTTCGCTCGTCGTCTTGGACGAGCCTACTTCAGCCATCGATCCCAATAGCGAGCTGGAGCTGCTTAACCGTTTGCTGGACGCGTCCGGCGAAAAGACGCTAATCGTCATTACGCATCGCATCGGCATTGCGGCCAACGTGGACAAGATCGTCGTGATGCAAAACGGCGAAATCAAGGAAGTCGGAAGCCATTCGGATCTCGTCCATGCCCAAGGCTATTATTTCGATATGTGGATGAAACAAAAAGAGCTGTACAACAAGCAGGAAAAGGAGGTCGCTTACCCATGACCGATTTTGCTTCGGTCGTCGACTTTGAAGGCAATGAGATCCGCTTCAACGACGGCCGCCCCCAATTGTTTCTGTTCGTGTCTTTATTCTGCAACCATTGCGTCGAGTTTTTGCCGCAAATCAGCGTTCTCCGCAGCAAAATCCCTGAAATGGGACTCGTGCTGTTCTGCAACGGGGATGAAGAGGAGCATCGGGACCTGAAGGCCTATTTTCATTGGGACTTTCCGATCGTCTATTTGGAGCCGGAAGATGCGACGCTGACGTATGACGTTGAATCTTTCCCCTACATGATTTTGGTCAAAAACCGCCAAAAAGTGCTGGGAGCCTCTTTGACGGAGTGGGAGAAATACGAGGACCGGCTCGTTTCGGAGTGTTTGGTATGATCCTGTCTTCGATCGGCCAGTGCCTTTTGGTATTCGTATTTTGCATATCCGCCATTTCCAAAAGCCTGGATGTCGGCGAATTCAAGATCAGCATCCGGCAATTCGGCATCCTAACCAACGACCGGGCGATCGCCGCGGCCGCTTACTTGTTTATTTTGGGCGAGTTTGCGGCATCCGTATTGATCGTGTTTGCTTTCGGCCGGGTCATTACGCTTGTCCTGACCATGGCGCTCATGACGACGTTTGTCGCCGCGCTGCTCAAAGTATCGTTCGAAAAAAAGACGGTGCACTGCAACTGTTTCGGACAGAGCCGCAAACCGACGAACAAGCTTTACGCCATCGGGCGCAATGTCGTCATCATCGCGCTCATCCTGTTTTGCTGGACGTTTCAGGCGAGCCCGCGCTTTTCTCTATCGGAAAACGTCATGATGTATGCCGTTTTGGCGAATGGCTCGCTGTTCGCGGTCCTGATCAAGCAGTATTGGTACAAAAGGGGGAAGGGGATTCATGCTTGAAACGCTCCCATATGCGCTGAGCCTTGTCTCCTTGGGGCTGGCCGTTCTTTTGATAGGGTACGTCAGGCGGGCCGCCGCCCTTGAAAAGCTGCTGAAAACCGGGGAGATGCTTTACAGGAACCAGGTGCCGGCAGCGGATTTGGAAACGGCATTCGACATTATTTTTATCGACGCCGAATCCGAACCCGAATTTTTGCGCAACCGGGCCGCTTACGATTCCGGCAGAACGGCCGTCGTGTGCTATCATGCCCCCGAATACCGCATGAATCTGTTTCGAAAAAAATTACCGGGCCATATGATCGTTTGCGGGGATGCAGGCAAAGAACTGGCGCAGGCGCTGGACGTCAAAAAGTATCCTAGCCTGCTCAGGCTGAATTATTCCAAGGCATCGGTCAAAAAAATCATGTAAGGAGTGCGTTTCGTGAAACTTTCCTGTTTTATCGTCGATTATTGCGAAATGGTGCAGTCGGAACAAGGCATGAAGCTTAACCATTCTGCACCCGTCCCGTCCGTTCTCGTTGAAACCCTTCCTTACGTTTCGAATCTGCGGGTCGTCGTGCATCTTCAGGATTTGACCGTTAACGAACCGCTTGAAATCGAGCTGCAGCTGTACGACGATCAAGGGCAACTCGTCGCCTTTACGGAGAAGAACCGGATCGTGGCCGGCAAGACGGAATTAAAGACCCATTGCACGCTTCAAACGGTCCACTGCAAAGAGGGAGAATTTTCAATCGTTTTGTTTAATCATGGACAACCTGTCTATAAATATACATATGCATTGGAATGCGAAGACAAAAATTTGCATTTTTCGAAACTTCCGTCACTGCATCGATCGTGAGCGTTGTGGGACCATGAAGGGGAGCTCGGGTTTTGAAATCTCACCGCCCCTTATTCAAGGGTCCCTTTTGTTTGCGTTTTTTCCGCTGTCATGCGCTCGTTTTCGAATTTTTGACTTCGTCTGAAGAAGCGATTAAAATGATTCAAGTACCCAAAAGTGGGTTAAAGAGGTAGTGGGTGCCTTTTTTTAATCATAAACTTTTGTTAAAAGTTCAAAAATAAGCAAAAACTAAGATAATTCATGATAAAGGGAGGTAAGTTGGGCAAATACATCTTGATTGACAATGTTTTTTGGCTTAAGCTCTTAAATGGCAATTTGACAATGAGCTGTCATATGGCCGACAATCAGTATACGTTTTTTGTTTTCGGATTTTGAAAATAACGGATGCCAGTACAAAAATAAAAATGGCCGTTTAAAGCATCGAGAATAAAAAAGGGGTACAACTCAACAAGGATATGGGGGGTCAAGAGAGTGTTTGAAAAGATTATGATCGTTCTCCAAGTGTTTTTCGGGCTTGTGGGACTGTATCAGCTGGTCCTTTCCTTTTTCGGATGGTATCGCAAAAAAGAATCCAAATCGCATTCTCCGCAAAAAACTTTCGCTGTCATCGTCGCAGCGCACAATGAAGAAGAAGTGATCGGCGCATTGTTAGAAAATTTACAGAAGATGCGCTATCCAAGAGAAATGTACGATATTTTCGTGATTTGCGATAACTGTACCGACAATACGGTAGCAATCACCAACAGCTTCGAGGGCGTAACCGCCTGCGTCAGAAATAACCCGGACAAACGGGGCAAGGGCTATGCTCTCGAGTGGATGCTCGACAAGCTGTGGAAAATGCCGAAGTCGTATGACGCGGTCGTCGTTTTTGATGCCGACAATCTCGTCGACGTCGATTTCCTGCAATACATGAACGATGACTTGTGCAACGGCAAGCAGGTCATTCAAGGATACTTGGATACGAAAAACCCTAACGATTCCTGGATCAGTGCGTCGAACGCGATCAACTACTGGTTCTGTAACCGTTTGTGGCAGCTTCCGAGATACAATCTTGGCCTCTCCAACTTCCTTGGCGGCACCGGGATGTGCTTCGAAAGCAAGCTTCTGAAGGAAATGGGCTGGGGCGCGACCAGCCTGGTCGAGGACTTGGAATTTACGGTACGCTGCATTCAGCGCAACGTCTATCCGAAAATCAATTTCGACGCACGGGTGTACGACGAAAAGCCGTTGACGTTCAAAGCGTCGGCCAGACAGCGCCTGCGCTGGATGCAAGGCCACTTCGAGGTTACGCGGAAGTATATGTTCCCGCTGCTCAAACAGGGCATCAAGGAGCGCAGCTTGACGAAAATCGATGCGGCTCTGTACGTGTTCAACTCATACAACTTCCTGATCGGGTTCCTGCTGACGATCATTTATTACATCAATTACATGCTTCCGACGGATCTGAACCTGATCTCGATTTACGGATACCTGCCTCTTTGGGTGTCGATTCCGTTCTCGATCTACGGGATCATGCAATGTCCGCTGGCCATGTATCTGGAAAAGGTGCCGTGGAAAACGTACCTCAGACTCGTGTTTTATCCGATTTTCCTGATCTCCTGGTGGCCGATCACGTTCTGGGCGTTCTTCACGCAAAACAACAAACAGTGGAGCCATACGAAGCATACTCGCGTGGTTCGTCTGGAAGAAGTGCAAAGCAAGCAGGGATAAGGATGATTTATTGTTGACAAAGGCTTGTCCTCTGTGGTACATTACTCAAGTACGTTAAAACAAAATGGATTTGCAAGCAGAGGCACCAGCTTCTCACCTGGCCGACGAAGGTTGGCGGGTCATGATCCGATGATTTATGAATGCAAAATTTCATGAAGAATTGATCATAGGGATGCTGGTCGTAGACACCGGTATCCCTTTTATTTTTGCTTTTGCAAAAGCATCACCATTCGAATTTGGAGGTGGACGGTTATTAGTAAGGATCATATGATTAATGAGGAAATTCGGGCGAAAGAGGTTCGTCTGGTCGGAGCTGACGGGGAACAGATCGGCATCAAGCCGATTCGGGAAGCTCTCCAGATGGCGGCGGATTTGAATCTGGATCTGGTGAACGTGGCGCCGCAGGCCAAGCCTCCGGTGTGCCGCATCATGGATTACGGCAAGTTCCGTTATGAGCAGCAAAAGAAAGAAAAAGAAGCCCGTAAGAATCAGAAAATCGTGGATATCAAAGAAGTATGGTTCCGAGCTAACATTGAGGAGCATGATTTCCAAACCAAGCTTCGCAATGTCGTCAAGTTTTTGAAAGAAGGCGACAAAGTGAAATGCTCCGTCCGTTTCCGCGGACGCGAGATCACTCACGCCAACATCGGCCAAAAGATTCTGGAACGCGTCAAAACGGAGGTTGCCGAACTTTCCGTCGTCGAACGCCAACCGAAATTGGAAGGCCGCAGTATGATTATGATTCTGGCTCCAAAAGCCCAATAGTCCTGAGGAGGAAGTACTATGCCTAAAATGAAAACACACAGCAGCTTGAAAGGCCGCTTCAAAGTAACCGGTTCCGGTAAAGTAACTCGTTACAAAGCTTACAAAAACCACTTGCTGTCCCACAAGTCCAAACGCGCTAAACGCGTGCTCGCCGGCAACCCGGTGATGGCTCCTGGAGACGTAAGACGTTTGAAGCAAGGCTTGGCTAACTTGAAATAGTTATAACACAATTTTGGGAGGTTTATTATTATGGCAAGAGTAAAAGGCGGATTCGTTGTTCGTCGTAGACATAAAAAAGTATTGAAACTTGCAAAAGGTTATTTCGGTTCCAAACACCGCATCTTTAAAACAGCTAACGAACAAGTGATGAAGTCTTTGGTATATGCATACCGTGACCGTCGCGCAACCAAGCGCAACATGCGCAGATTGTGGATCGTCCGGATCAATGCGGCTGCGCGCATGAACGGCTTGTCCTACAACAAACTGATGCATGGTTTGAAATTGGCAGGCGTGGACATCAACCGCAAAATGCTGGCTGATCTCGCCGTGAACGACATCAACGCGTTCAACTCGATCGCAACCGTTGCGAAAGAAAAAATCAACGCGTAATTGTTTAACATTAAATGGAAAAACCGCCGTAAGGCGGTTTTTTTATGCTTCGAAACGGGCCGTTATGGGGCATAACTTCTATTTGTGTCAGAAAACATGACGTTGATTTAGAGATCAAATGAATTAAAGCCAAGGAATTACCGCTTATCGCTTATATATAACATGTATTTCGGGATAAATATGACATGTGTTGTTATATTCAAAACTCCTAAAGCGCTTTCTTTTACTTTTATTCAAAAAAAGTTTTGGATTCCGACGCAAATTTGCTGGATTTTGAGGATACGAGATTGTATAATCTGAATGTAAAATGTCCACGTTTGAAACAAGCTCTCTATTTCTAATTGATAGGTGGTAAATTAATTGGTAGAAGGGATCTTGCGCAAATGATAGGACAAAAAAATTTTTAGGGGGACATACAGCAATGAAGAAAATGTTCAAGTTGTCGCTGATCATGCTGCTCGCATTTTCAGTGGTACTCGCTGGCTGCGGCAAAAAGAAAGAAGAGACAGGCGCAACCGGCAGCGAGCCTGCAGGCGACGCGAAGTCGAGCATCAAAGTCGGCCTGGTTACCGACGTGGGCGGCGTAAACGACAAATCGTTTAACGAATCCGCTTGGGAAGCTCTCGATGCTTTGAAAAAAGACAAAGGCATCGAAGCTCAGTACTTGCAAAGTAAATCCAAAGAAGATTACGTGACGAATCTGAATAAATACGTTAAAGGCAAATACGATCTGACTTGGGGCATCGGTTTCGACCTCGGCCAAGACATGAAAACCGTGGCGGACCAAAACCCTGACGCGCATTTGGCAATCATTGACGCTACTGTCGATTCCCCTAACGTTCGTTCCATCACGTTTGCCGAAAACGAAGGCGCATTCCTCGTGGGCGTCGTTGCAGGCAAAATGACGAAAACAGGCAAAGTCGGCTTCGTAGGCGGCTCCGAAATTCCTGTCATCAAACGTTTTGAAGCTGGTTTCAAAGCCGGCGTCAAAGCTGCGAACCCTAGTGTCGAAGTCAAAATCAACTATACGGGCGCTTTCGACAAACCTGACCAAGGTAAAGCAGCGGCAGCAACGATGTACAACGACGGCGTAGACATTATTTTCCACGCATCCGGCGCTACGGGTACCGGCGTGTTCAACGAAGCGATCGCCCGCAACAAAGCCGGCGGCAGCAAAGTTTGGGTCATCGGCGTCGACAAAGACCAATCCCTTGAATTCGGAGATGACGTAACGTTGACTTCGATGGTTAAAGGCGTAACGACGGCTGTCGACAAAGTCACAAGAGAAGTGATCGACGGTCAATTTAAAGGCGGCTCCGAGGTTCTCGGCTTGAAAGAAAACGGCGTAGGTCTTGCGGACACTTCCAGCAAAAACGTTCCTGCAGACGTACTGAAAGCCGTTGACGAGTTCAAAGAGAAAATCATCAGCGGGGAAATCAAAGTCCCTGAAGAATAATACTGCCTGAGCTTATCATCTAACGGATCCAAAGTTGCGAAACGACAAGGCTGGTTGTATAACTGGCCTTTTCTTTGCTTTTTGCCTGAAACCAAATCATGATAAAGGGTGATCTCATGGGTGCAGCGACCCCTGTCGTTGAGTTGAAGCAAATAACCAAACGCTTTCCCGGCATAGTTGCCAACGACTCTATCAGCTTAAAGCTGCATAAGGGAGAAATTCATGCATTGCTCGGCGAAAATGGCGCGGGCAAGTCCACGCTCATGAATATCGTTTTCGGATTGTACCAGCCGGACGAAGGAAGCATCGAAGTAAACGGCAAACCAGTCATTATCGATAGCCCGAACAAAGCGATCGAACTCGGGATCGGGATGGTGCATCAGCACTTTAAGCTCGTCCAGCCGTTTACCGTAACCGAAAATATCGTGCTGGGCATGGAACCGAAAAAAATGGGGATCCAGCTGGACTACAAAACTTCGGTCGCCAAGATCCAGAAGCTGTCGGATCAATACGGGCTGAAGGTAAATCCGCATGCCAAAATCCAAGATATTTCCGTCGGGATGCAGCAGCGCGTCGAAATTTTGAAGACGCTTTACCGCGGTGCGGATATCCTTATTTTTGACGAGCCTACCGCCGTTTTAACCCCGCAAGAGATCAACGATCTGATGGGGATCATGAAACGTCTCGTCGAAGAGGGAAAATCGATTATTCTCATTACGCATAAATTGAAAGAAATCATGCAGATTTCCGATAATGTGACCATTATTCGACGCGGCAAGGTCATTGATACCGTCAAAACCTCGGAGACGAATCCGAATGAGCTGGCGGAGAAAATGGTCGGACGGAGCGTTTCTTTTAAAGTGGACAAAAAGCCGGCTTCGCCGAAACAAAACGTTCTCGAAGTGCAAAATTTGACGATGAAAAACAAAGAGGGCGTTTCCGTGCTGAACGGCCTGAATTTGAACGTTCGTGCGGGTGAAATCCTCGGGATTGCCGGCGTCGACGGCAACGGACAAAGCGAGCTGATCGAAGCGATCACCGGGCTGTGCCAGGTCGACAGCGGCATCATTATGCTCAACGGCAAGGACATCACGAACAAAAGTCCGCGCTTCATTACGGAAAGCGGCGTGTCCCATATTCCGGAGGACCGCCATAAACACGGGCTTGTCCTTGATTTTTCGATGAGCGAAAACATGGTGTTGGAGACGTATTACAAGCCGCCGTATAACAAAGCCGGCTTTTTGAGCAAAAAGGAAATCGACAAGCAGGCGAAACGGCTGATCGAGGCGTTTGACGTCAGAACGCCGAGCATCGAGACAAAAGCCCGTTCCTTGTCGGGCGGTAACCAGCAAAAAGCGATTATAGCCCGGGAAATAGACAAAAATCCGGACCTGCTGATTGCTGCCCAGCCGACCCGCGGTCTGGACGTGGGCGCGATCGAATTCGTGCAAAAGCAGCTGGTTGCCCAACGCGACCAAGGCAAAGCCGTATTGTTGATCTCTTTCGAGCTGGATGAAATCATGAACGTTTCCGACCGGATTGCCGTCATCTACGAAGGGCAAATCGTGGGCGAGGTATTGCCTGAGGAAACCAACGATCAGGAGCTGGGTCTCATGATGGCGGGCAGCAAGAAATCGGGGGGTAAAGCATGATGAGCAAATTGTTTAAGATTTTTTCCGTGAACAGCCTCCTGGTGCCGCTTGTAGCCGTCGTTATGGGCCTTATCGTCGGGGCGATCATTATGCTGATCGGCGGTTATGATCCGCTGCTCGCATACGGTTCCCTGTTTAAGACCGTTTTTGGCAACGTTTATGATTTCGGGGAAACGATCCGCGAAATCACGCCGTTGATCATGACGGGGCTTGCCGTCGCGTTTGCATTCCGGGCAGGCCTGTTTAATATCGGCGCCGAAGGGCAATACATCGTCGGCATGACGGCTGCCACGGCGGTAGGCATCAAGCTGTCGGGTTTGCCGATCGTCGTGCATGCGCTTGTAGCCATCATTGCAGGCGGCCTTGCCGGCGGCATTTGGGCCGGCATTACCGGCTACTTGAAAGCGAAACGCGGCGTCAACGAGGTTATTATTTCCATCATGCTGAACTGGACGGCGCTGTACTTCAGCAACTACATCGTGCGTAACTTCCTTCTCGAAAAAGGCCAGCAACGATCCGAGGAAATTAAGGATACCGCATCCATTTCCATCGGCTGGTTGTCTACGGCTTTCGACAATGCGCGCATGCATTGGGGCACGATCATCGCCATTTTGGCAGCCGTATTCTTTTTTATCTATATGTGGAAAAGCAAGCAAGGATACGAGCTCCGGGCCGTCGGCCATAACGGGCATGCTGCCCAATATGCGGGCATGAGCGTAAAAAAGAATATCGTCAAAGCGATGTTTATCAGCGGCGTGTTTGCCGGTTTGGGCGGAGCGTTCCAGGTATTGGGCGTATTCCACTATCAAGCGATTTTCACCGGATCCCCGGGAATCGGTTTTGACGGCATTGCCGTCGCATTGATCGGATTAAACCATCCATTCGGCATTTTGTTGTCCGCATCGTTGTTCGGCATATTGACATATGGTTCGGCAGGCATGAGCTTCGGGGCGGAAGTGCCGCCCGAAATCATCCGGATCGTCATCGGTTCGATCATATTCTTTATTGCCGCACAGGGCATCGTGCGCTGGGTTCTTAAGCCCTTCTATCTTAAGCGCAAGAAAGAGAAGGTGTTGTAAATGGATTGGATGACAACAATTGGCCAGCTGATTAATACGACGCTTGTTTTTTCTACCGCGCTCATTTTTGCCGCATTGGGAGGCATCTTCTCTGAACGTTCCGGCGTCATCAACATCGGGATTGAAGGCTTTATGACCTTTGGCGCGTTTGCCGCCGGCGTGGCGTCGTTTTATGCGGAGGATGCCGGCATGGGCGCAGCTTCGCCGTATATCGGCATTTTGGCCGCGCTGGTCATGGGTGGCATCGCTTCTTTGATTCATGCCGTCGCTTCGATCACGTTTAAGGCGGATCAGGTCATCAGCGGCGTCGTCATTAACTTTTTGGCTGCAGGAAGCACGCTGTACATGGTGAAGCTCTTGTTTGAAGGGGCAGGCGAAACGACGCTGCTCAAGGAAGGGCTTGCGAAGGTGCCGATTCCGCTGCTGTCGGATATTCCGATTATCGGGGAAGGGCTGTTCAACAACTATATCACGACCTATTTGGCGATCATTTTGGTGCTGGTCGTATTTTACGTGCTGTACAAAACATCGTTCGGCCTGCGTCTCCGCGCCGTCGGCGAACATCCGAGCGCCGCGGACACCGTTGGCGTCAAAGTGCTGCGGATGCGCTACATCGGCGTGATCGTCAGCGGCGTTTTGGCGGCGCTCGGCGGGGCGACCGTTACGTTGACGACGACCAATACGTTTTCGCATAATACGATTTCCGGCCAAGGTTTTATCGCGATCGCCGCGATGATCTTCGGGAAGTGGAATCCGCTGGGCGCTTTTGGGGCCGCCGTGTTTTTTGGCTTTTCGCAAGCGATCGGGAACTACTTCCAGCTGTTTGCTTGGTCGAAGGAAATTCCTCAGGAATTTATCTACATGCTTCCTTACGTGTTGACGGTTATCGTGCTTGTCGCCGCGGTCGGAAGATCTTCCGCTCCGGCTTCGCTCGGGGAACCGTACGATCCGGGGAAACGGTAAAACGTTATATGCAAGTGAAACCAAAAGGCTGCATTCCAATGGAATGCGGCCTTTTTGCGCCGGAATTTCCGGCGGAATAGGCACCAAACTTGACGGTATACCGGGCTATGGAACAAGCGGAGGGGGGGCAGGCGGAATAGACTGCCATTGAACACATTTGGAGGAGGGATCTTATGCAGCAGACTGTTACCCGTAAACAAGCGCAAAAGCTGATCGGTCAACATATAGTGGCTGTCAAAAAAGACGGCAACTTGGTTACAGGCAAGCTTCTTCGGATATCAGGAAACCGTCTGATTCTCGGGCGGAGCAAAGGTAAAAAAGTGCAAACAAAGGCGATCATTCCGCTTGTATTGTTCGATCTTTTGGCCATCGGTACGGCTCCTTATGCAGGATATTACGGCGGAGGGTATGGATACGGACCTTACGGGGTTCCGGGATACGGATACGGACCTTATCCGGGAGGTTACCCGGCAGGATATCCTGGAGCGTTCGGATTTTTCTAAAAGAGAAATAAGAAAATAGTGCACTAAAAAAAGTGCAAACATGATTTGAACGACCGCAGGGTTCTGTTTGATAGGATCTTAGATCGGTCAAAGCTTCTTTTCAAGTTCATGGCATTGGTTCAGTGTGTGATAACGCACCGTAACATAACCTAGCTTTCGGTAAAAAGATAAGCCGCTGGCGTTACCAGCATCGACCATCACTTTCGACCGGGTGCACCCGCGTGACGCCGCAAATTTTTCGGCATGCACCATCAGCATATTGCCCCATCTTTTGCGCTGCGATTCGGGTGTGACGGCCAGCATATCGATGTAAAGCAGATTGCCGTGCAATATGAAATGGACGAATCCAAGCGGATCATCCTCATAGCGTTGGCAGGCGATTAGGGTAATGCCGCGGCTGAGTCTTTTTGGGATTTCTTTGCGGACGGTTTCGATCTGGGACGGCGACAAATGCGAGATGGGGACAAGCTGGGAATCGATTAACCGCATAATGAACGCATCGTCTTGTTTCGGTCTCCGATAGCGGATCATCATGTCTGACCTCCCTTCAAACTGGGCTTCTTCGAAGATGAATTTATGTCATCATATGAGTGAAGCCGACATCCGGTGTACGCTCCTTCCCGGGGGCGATTTTTCATTTTTTTAGAAATATGGGTATTGACTTTTAAGTTCGTGGGATCATATAATGTGTCTAAACATTTTAACGAACATAAAGCAACGGCAATGAAGAGGACGAAGTTTAAAGGGCTCTTTTGCTCAGAGAGTGTGAGGAATTGCTGCAACCTCCACCAAAATCCCTTTTATACGAGCTCACCTCGGAGCTGTTCTCCTGAAACGCGTTAAAGCCTATTAGGGAGAATCGTAGGGTCCACGTTACGGACTTAAGGTATGGGAACGGCTGGTGATGCTTAAGTTATGGCCCTGATCCCGTTACCTGGTGAGGCTGACATCGCGAGATGTTTGGCAAATATGGGTGGTACCACGGAAGCGCAACCTTTCGTCCCTCACGCAGATGGAATTCTGTGTGGAGGGCGGAAGGTTTTTTTGTTTTTCGGATATCGGAATGAAATGAGCACCCAAGCAATGGCAGCCCGAAGATCCTAAGGCAAACCTCCCGGCACGAATAACCTTTCTTTCGTGAAAGTACGTCGAACAGACGTTTTTCTTAGATGCGAATCAATTTCATAAGGTTCAAAAGGCAGCAATGAAACGATGTGTAGTCCAGTCAACGTTTTGAATCTATAGATCGTCGCCATTGAACTGCCGAGGATGTTTTGAAATTGACTCATGTCACATGTATGTAAATTTTGAGGAGGAGGATGACTGATGAGCGCGCAAATTCCTGAAGTGCGGTCTACAGAACAATTACGTGAGAAATGGATGAAGTCGGAAGTCATTACCGGCTCGGAAATATTGCTTCGCAGCCTTTTGCTTGAAGGCGTCGAGTGTGTTTTCGGATATCCAGGCGGGGCAGTGCTTTACATTTACGATGCGATGTATGGATACGAGGATTTCAAACATGTGCTGACTCGTCATGAGCAGGGAGCGATCCACGCGGCTGACGGTTATGCAAGGGCCAGCGGCAAGGTCGGCGTATGTATCGCAACGTCCGGACCGGGGGCGACGAATCTGGTCACAGGAATTGCCACCGCTTATATGGATTCCGTTCCTCTGGTTGTCATTACCGGCAACGTGGCAACGTCCTTGATCGGAACCGATGCCTTCCAGGAAGCGGACATTACCGGCATCACGATGCCGATCACGAAGCACAGTTACCTGGTCAGGGACGTCAAGGATCTGCCGCGGATTATCCACGAAGCCTTCCACATCGCTTCGACGGGACGCAAAGGTCCGGTCCTGATCGACATTCCGAAGGATGTTTCAGCAGCGCTGACTTTGTTTGAGCCCAGCAGTAACGCGGTAAATCTTCGCGGTTACAACCCGCGGATGGTGCCGAACAAACTTCAGCTGGACAAATTGGTGCAGGCGATTGCCGAAGCGGAGCGTCCGCTGATCCTTGCAGGAGGCGGCGTCATTTACTCCGGAGGCCATGAAGCGCTGTACGAATTCGTCAAACGGACCGAAATTCCGATCACGACGACCCTTCTGGGACTCGGCGCTTTCCCGAGCGGCCATGAGCTTTGGACCGGGATGCCGGGCATGCACGGAACGTACACGTCGAACATGGCGATCCAAAAGTCGGATTTGCTGATCAACATCGGGGCGCGTTTCGATGACCGGGTAACGGGCAACCTGAACGGGTTCGCTCCGAACGCCAAAATCGTGCACATCGACATCGACCCGGCGGAAATCGGGAAAAACGTTCCAACGGACATTCCGATCGTCGGCGACGTCAAAACCGTTCTGGAAATGCTCAATTCGGAAGTAAAACGCGCGGACAAAGCGGACGAATGGAGAGCGTGGATCCGGGAGTCCAAAGCGGAGAAGCCTTTCAGCTATCAGGATTCCGACACGGTGCTGAAACCGCAGTGGGTCATCGAAATGCTGAACGAAACGACAAAAGGCGAAGCGATCGTGACGACCGACGTCGGCCAGCACCAAATGTGGGCGGCCCAATATTACAAATTCAGCCAGCCGCGTTCGATGATCACCTCCGGCGGCCTCGGAACGATGGGCTTCGGATTGCCTTCGGCGATCGGCGCCCAAATGGCCCAGCCGGACCGCCTGGTCATCTCGATCAACGGAGACGGCGGCATGCAGATGTGCTCCCAGGAGCTGGCAATCTGCGCGATCAACAACATTCCGGTCAAAATCGTGATCATCAACAACCAGGTGCTCGGCATGGTTCGCCAGTGGCAGGAATTGATATACGACAACCGCTACAGCCATATCGATCTGGAAGGAAGCCCGGATTTCGTCAAACTGGCTGAAGCATACGGCGTGAAGGGACTCCGGGCGACGAACAAGGAAGAAGCCCGCCAAGCTTGGGCGGAAGCGCTTGAAACGCCGGGACCCGTCGTTGTCGAGTTTGTGGTCAGCAAGGGTGAAAACGTGTATCCGATGGTAACTCAAGGCTCGACCATTGATCAAATGCTGATGGGAGATGCATAAATATGAGTACGAGACATACCATTGCCGTTCTAGTAAATGACCAGCCGGGCGTATTGCAAAGAGTTTCCGGACTTTTCGGCAGACGCGGATTCAATATCGAAAGCATCACGGTGGGGCAATCGGAAGAACCGGGGCTCTCCCGCATGGTCATCGTAACGATTGGCGACGAACATACCTTGGAGCAGATCGAAAAGCAGCTTTACAAGCTGATCGACGTCATCAAAGTGATCAACCTGAGCTCCAATCCGATGGTTGCGAGGGAGCTGGCCCTCATCAAGGTGAACGCCGAACCTTCGGAACGTCCGGAAATCATGGGCGTGGTCGAAACCTTCCGGGCTTCGGTCGTCGATATCGGAAGTCATAACCTGATGGTGCAGGTGGTCGGGGATACCACCAAGATCGACGCGATGATCGAACTTTTGAAGCCTTACGGCATCCGCGAGCTTTCCCGTACAGGCGTCACCGCGATGATTCGCGGAAACGTATAATTATTCAAAATCATCATATTCATAAACGCCCGCCGAAGAGCGGGGGTTTGAAGGGATCGGCGCGTGGCATGAAAGCTAGCGGCAGGATCTCTTGAAACACCCGCTCTTCATAAGGGTTCTTTAAATACAAAGGAGGATTTATACAATGGCAGTTACGACTTATTATGAACAGGATGCAGAACTTAGCGTATTGAAAGGGAAAACGGTTGCCGTCATCGGTTACGGAAGCCAAGGCCATGCCCAAGCGCAAAACCTCCGCGACAGCGGCGTGAAGGTCATTATCGGACTTCGCGAAGGCAAATCCTTCGATAAAGCGAAAAACGACGGTTTTGAAGTCTATTCCGTTGCCGAAGCGACAAGCAAAGCGGACATCGTGCAAATCCTGATGCCGGACGAAACGCAAGCCTCGGTTTATAAAAACGATATCGAACCAAACCTGAAAAAGGGCGCTGCTTTGATGTTCTCCCACGGCTTTAACGTCCACTTCGGACAAATCGTGGCTCCTAAAGACGCTGACGTGCTTCTGGTAGCTCCTAAATCTCCAGGTCACATGGTTCGCCGCACGTACGTTGAAGGATTCGGCGTGCCTGGCCTGATCGCCATCGAACAAGACGCTACCGGACAAGCCAAGCAAATCGGCCTTGCTTATGCCAAAGGCATCGGCTGTACCCGTGCAGGGGTTATCGAAACTTCGTTCCGCGAAGAAACCGAAACCGATCTGTTCGGCGAACAAGCCGTACTTTGCGGCGGCGTAACCGCCCTGATCAAAGCCGGCTTCGAAACGCTGGTGGAAGCGGGTTATGCTCCTGAAATGGCATACTTCGAATGCTTGCATGAGATGAAGTTGATCGTCGACATGATCTATGAAGGCGGCATGGCCAACATGCGCGATTCCATCTCCAACACCGCTGAATACGGCGATTACGTGACCGGACCTCGCATCGTGACCGACGAAACGAAAAAAGCGATGAAAGAAGTGCTTTCGGACATCCAGCAAGGCAAATTCGCGCGCGACTTCATTCTTGAGAACCAATCCAACCGCGCATTCCTGAATGCGACTCGCCGCAACGAAGCGAACCATCCGATCGAAATCGTCGGTTCCCAGCTCCGCGAAATGATGCATTGGATCAAGAAATAATTAAATTTATACCCATATCAGCTTATTCCCGGAAGGGGAAAACGCATCTTACGATTATAAAAAAAGCAGACCGCCAATGAAGTGCTCCCTGTCAAGTGGACAGTGTAAAAAAACAAAAATAGTTTATCTAGATCCCTCAGTTTGTTTAACGGAACTGAGGGATCTTCCTTATGCAACTCGCCTGTATTCGTTGGGTGACAGACCCTCTAAACGTTCTGTATAGCGATGGTTATTGTAATAGCGAATATAATTGCTAACATCTTTCAGGACGTCTTCATAGGTATCATGCTTTGTAAGATAATAACTTTCCGATTTATAAGTACCCCAAAAGCGCTCAATAGGTTGGTTGTCCAAGCATCGGCTCACACGAGACATGCTTTTCATAAATCCATACTTTAGTTGGAGCCGATTATACTCGTGGGACGTGTACTGGAAACCTCTGTCGCTGTGTAGGAGTGGGGTTACACCGGGATTCTTCTCATAAGCCTGCTTCAGCGTATCCACCACGAGTTTAGTGTTGTTGGAATGGCTTAATACCCATGAAACAATGGAGTTATCATATACATCGATAATGGCGCTTAAATAGGCTTTGCGGCCATTTCCATACTTCAGTTCTGTCACATCTGTACACCACTTTGTATTTGGAGACTGGGCCTCAAAGTTACGGTTCATTACATTTTCAACGACATGGGTCTCTGGGGCTTTCATATAGCTTGGTCGTTTCTTACGAATGACTGCTTTGAGGCCAAGCGCACGCATAATTCGGTAATAGCGCTTTTTGTTGTACTGCTTTTTGAGCTTTCGGTTTAATTGAGTACGCATTTGGCGGTAGCCAAGTATTCCGTTTCGCTTGTCATAACGAAGCTTTACTTCTTTGGCTAGCACTTGAATTTCAAGTTCCTTGGTAGATGGCGTCCAACCTAACCACTTGTAATAGGCAGATCGAGCAACCCCTGCTAACGCACACAACTTCTT
Source organism: Paenibacillus sp. FSL M7-1455 (assembly GCF_038004655.1). Taxonomy (NCBI): domain Bacteria; kingdom Bacillati; phylum Bacillota; class Bacilli; order Caryophanales; family Paenibacillaceae; genus Paenibacillus; species Paenibacillus sp. FSL M7-1455. The sequence goes on from NZ_JBBORO010000001.1 coordinate 1,273,533, forward strand.
AATTGCGTAACCTTTTTCTTTGTTCAGTTCTTGAATCGCTTGATACAAGTTTACTTGTCGAACAAGGGTTAGCGTGTATTTCGTCGCTTGATCTCCGCCAACTTTTTTGCGAAGGCATTCTCCATCTCCAGGTATTCGTTTCGAGCTTCTAATTCCTTGATCCGCAGCTTGAGACGTTCATGCTCATCCAGTTCCTCTACAGGCTTCTTTCGACCGCGATTGTCCTTAAGAGCATCTTCACTGCCTGCTTGATACTTCCGAACCCAGGCATACACTTGCTGATAAGATACACCGTACTTTTCGATGGCTTTCTGATAATCCAAACCATTAGCGATTGTATATTGCGCAATTTCAATACGTTCCTCGTAAGTTGTTTTACGTCCTTTGTTCATTTGAGATAGTCCTCTTCCTTTAAGAGTAGGTTTTAATTCTATCTCCTTAGTATACTTGTTAATCCATTTCCGCAACACACTGTTGCTGGAAATACGATGCTTCCTTGTCGCCTCTTCAAGGGAGCAATGTCCAAATAACACATCCTGAACAGCAGCAATTTTCAATTCCCTTGAATACGTTTTCCATGTTCTCGATTCCCCCAATCCATCCAAACCATCTGCTCTGTATTTTCTTATCCACTCTCTAACTGTGTGGGAACTAACCCCTAGTTGTCTCGCTTCATAGTTTGGATTTGACCTGTGCTCCAGGCATCGCTGTATGGCATGCAGTTTCGTTTCAGTTGAAGTTGAACTTCTTTTAGACATAGAAATACTCCCATCATTGCAGTAGTAGAAGTTTTTATTTTTTCTACTGTCTACTATGATGGGAGCATATCACAAAGGGCGGACTGCTTTTTTTTTTTTTGCTGATTGCGAGATTCATCACAGCCGGCTTACCACGCATACGCTTCCGGTGCTTCGCCCCCGGGGCCGGGAAAAATTTCATCGAGGCGTTTCATGACGTCTCCGTCCAGCTTCAGCTCTATGACGCGCAGCGAACTTTCGAGCTGCTCCAGCGTGCGCGGCCCGATGATCGGCGCGGTTACGGCCGGATGGGCCAACAGCCAAGCCAAAGCAACGTTGTCCTGCGGCTCGCCGATTTCGCTGCACAACATCGCAAACGCTTCGAGCTGCGCGCGATGCTTTTCGATTTTTTGCGGGTTTTTGCCGCTGCGGGTGCCCTCCAGCTTTTTCAGCGCGTTGCGTCCCAGCATGCCGCCATCGAGCGGGCTCCAAGGGATGACGCCGAGTCCCATCGCTTGCGCTGCAGGCAGCACCTCGAGTTCAGGCAGGCGGCAGTTCAAATTATACTTATGCTGCTCGGCGACAAGACCGAGGAAGTGACGGTTTTGCGCTTTGCCCTGGGCCTCGGCAATTTGCCAGCCCGCGAAGTTGCTGGAACCGACATACCCGATTTTCCCCTGGGACACGGCCAGCTCGAATGCGCCCCAAAGCTCGTCCCAAGATACGTTGCGGTCAATGTGGTGCATTTGGTACAGCTCGATATGATCCGTTTGCAGACGTTTCAGCGAGCCTTCGAGGTGACGGCGGATTTTATATGCGGACAGTCCTTCCGTGCCGTTGGGTCCATCGGCGGGATCATGCATGTTGCCGTGAACTTTGGTCGCGAGGACGACCTTTTCGCGGCGTCCGCCTCCTTGCGCAAACCAGCGGCCGATGATCGTTTCCGTAAGTCCGGCGTTTTGCCCCCAGCCGTAAATATTTGCCGTATCAAAAAACTGGATTCCTGCGTCCAGAGCGGCATCCATGATGCGGAACGCTTCTTTCTCATCCGTTGCCGGGCCGAAATTCATCGTCCCCAGGCATAAGCGGCTGACCTTTAGGCCTGATTTGCCGAGATAGGTATATTGCAAAATCGTTCAACTCCTTCAGCGTAATTTGGTGTCCATACGATACCATTGTAACTGGATAAAGCAGGAATAGGAATGTGGGAATTTACGATGCGGGGCGGGTAGGTTATTTCCGAAAGGTTGCTTATAGGAAAATACTATTAAGGTGATAGATTCTATATCTTGGTCAATGGTCTGCGGAATGTGATACAACAGTAGATAGAAGATGTGATCAGTGAGTGAAGGAACCAGAAGGAGTGACGGAAACCATGCCAGAAGTGAAGAAAATTGCCGTAATCAGCGGCGACGGAATTGGACCGGAGGTCGTAGCCGAAGCCGAAAAGGTGCTAAAACGTACGGAAGAGCTGTTTGGTTATTCGTTTGAAACGGAGCACGCTCTTTTCGGCGGGATCGCGATTGATGAAAAAGGAACGCCTCTTCCGGAGGAAACGCTGGCGGTGTGCAAAAATGCCGATGCGGTGCTGCTCGGTGCCGTGGGCGGACCGAAATGGGACAGCAATCCGAAGGAACTGCGTCCGGAAACAGGATTGCTGGGCATCCGCAAAGCGCTCGGGCTATTCTCCAATCTTCGTCCGGCGGTTGTATTCGACTGCCTGAAGGATGCTTCGACACTGAAACCGGAAGTGCTTGAAGGTACGGATTTGATGGTCGTTCGCGAATTGACCGGCGGAATTTATTTCGGAGATAAATTCAGACGTCAAGGCGAAAACGGGGAAGAAGCGGTCGACACTTGCGTGTACAACGTCGCCGAGGTGGAGCGCATCGTGCGCCAAGCGTTCGAAATCGCCCAAAAGCGCCGCAAAAAGCTCGCTTCCGTCGACAAGGCCAACGTGCTTGAAACCTCCCGTTTGTGGAGGGAAGTCGTGATTCGCGTTGCAGCGGATTATCCGGATGTCGAGCTGGAACATGTTCTCGTCGACAACTGCGCGATGCAGCTGCTCCGCCGCCCGGCAAGTTTCGACGTCATCGTGACGGAAAACATGTTTGGCGATATTTTGAGCGATGAGGCTGCCATGCTTACAGGATCCATCGGCATGCTGGCTTCCGCCTCGATGGGCGAGGGCGCGTTCGGTTTGTACGAGCCGGTACACGGCTCCGCGCCGGACATCGCCGGACAGAATCTGGCCAACCCGATCGCGACGATTTTGTCCCTGGCGATGATGCTTCGCTTGACCTTCGGTTACGCCGATGCGGCGGACGCCATCGAAGCGGCGGTAGCCAAGGTTCTGAACGACGGGCATCGTACGAGTGACATTGCCGTAGACAAGAGCAAAGCGATCGGCACCCGCGAAATGGGCGATCTGATCGTGGCAGCGATGCAAAAATAATTGCAATCTTAACCCGGTTCCAAACAGACCAAACGGGCGTCGCCTTCAAAGAGGCGATGCCCGTTTGCCGTATGTCCCAAAGCCCCCAATCACATACTTAAAACAAGCGTCAAAATAGGATGCAAATACAGACATATATAATAGGAAGCTTTTTGTTCAAAGAATTGTTCTGATTATAATTATTATAAATAAATAACCGATATAATCTTGACTTTGAAATGGGCGGATGATAACATTTTAAATGTAGGTTCCGCCGGGATCGCACATACTTTGAAACAAGAAAAACATATGTTTTTCTTTCATATAGAACAGGGGAGAGCTTTCGCCATCCGGCTGTTCTATAGATATCATAAAGGAGGATTTTTAAACATGGCAGAACGTTTAGTAGGTAAACCAGCTCCAGATTTCACGATGGAAACCGTACTTGGTGACGGCTCCGATTTCAGTAAAGTAAGCCTGTCCGACTACCGCGGCAAATGGCTCGTATTTTTCTTCTATCCTTTGGACTTCACTTTCGTGTGCCCAACGGAAATCACGGCTCTGAGCGAAGCCGCTTCCCAATTCAGAGCGCTTGACGCTGAAATCCTCGGCGTAAGCACGGACTCGATCCACAGCCACAAAGCTTGGATCAACACGCCAACGGACGCTAACGGTCTCGGCAAAATCAACTTCCCGCTGGCTTCGGACATCACAAGATCCGTTTCGAAAGACTACGGCGTATACATCGAAGAAGAAGGCGTAGCGCTGCGCGGCCTCTTCATCATCAACCCTGAAGGCGAACTGAAATATCAAGTGGTGAACCACAACGATATCGGCCGCAGCGTTGAAGAAACATTGCGCGTATTGCAAGCTCTGCAATCCGGCGGACTGTGCGCAATGAACTGGAAACCAGGCGACAAAAACCTTGTTGTCTAATTCAGTTTTAACATAAGACAAGCCCCCTTTGCCAAGCCTAAGGATGAACCTTATGCCGGCAACGGGGGCTTTTTATACCTGTCGGCGAAAAACGGCGCCTGTGCGTCAAAAGCACGAGATCCGGCGCGGCCTAGGCCTTTATTCCGATTTTTGCCTTAAATCCGGCCTGGGGTTGCAGGATTTTTATCCGGCCGCATCGAACTGAAAAAAAGGAATCGACATAAATAAAAGCGAATACATTAATGAGGAATGCGGTGGAATCAAGAGGAGGGTGAACTGGCATGAGTTATTGCTGCGGAGCGAGTATGGTTGGAACGAAGGGAACGTTGAAGCATTACCGCACCCAAGTCCATAATGTTCCCCTGCTGTTCTGTCCCGTGTGCCACCGGGTTGAAGTTCATTATAAAGTCGAAAACGAATATGAAATTTTAGCTGAATATGCGCATGGAGACGGGACGGCGGAGATCGATTTTCAGGATTACGTCGTGGAGGACGATGAGGCCATCTTCGAAAACGTCGTCAACTGCGAAAAGGAGGATCCGAAAGACATCGTACAAAGCCAGATCGATATGGCACTGGACCTGCTGACCATCGCCAAACAGATGAAGGACGAGAAATGGGAGGGCGAATTAAAGAGACGATTGGCCGTGATGAGCCAGCGAAGATTGCGGCTGCAGCATAAGGCATAAAAACACGATACTCCAGAAAGTCTATTACAGAAGCAGAAATGCCTGATTCGATAGATAAAGAAAAGCATCGGTACATGCGCTTCATGTATTTGATGCTTTTATTTTGTACCGAAATGGGTAAATTTAACTGTATCTTCGATTTTTCGACAGTTTTTCCGATTGAGTTTTCGGCTTACCTTGTCTATGATAAAACTATCATTTTAGATTGTAGAATTTACCAAGTTTATTGAGAAGCTGAAGGATTTCTGTAATCGCGAGGAGAAACATTGATAATGTGGACCGTCATCTAAGAAAGTCACGTCGATCGACGTTTTCTTTTTGTTTGTCGTGTAGGTGAAGAATAGGAAATGGGGGAGGCCATCCTTCATTTCTGAAAGGGGGAGTATCGTGTTGGGCGATATCCAAGAGACGCTGTTACAGTCCCTTGAGGCTTTTCAATCTACGCAGCTGGTAAAAAACAAGTATGAAAACATTCTGGAGCATCTCGACAGCGGCGTCATGCTGTTTGACAGCGAGGGTGTACTGACGTTTATCAATGTCCAAATGGCAAGACTGCTCGAAGTTTCCCGCAAATCATTAACGGGGTGCACGATCGTACAGATTTTGCGCCATCCGCAGCTGAGCCGCTACAAGAAAAAGAAAATTTTGCGGATTTATCGCGAAACCCTGATTCATCGCAAAAAATACCACGAGCTGACGGACGAGTCCGGGCGGCAGTGGCTGCTTACGGTAACCGACGGCGACCAAATGGACGGCGACTACTTGTTCAGCGTCAAGGACGTATCGGATTTCAAACAGATCGAGCAGACCGCCTACCGCAACGACAAATTGGCCATGCTGGGCAAAATTTCGGCCTCCATTGCCCATGAAATCCGGAATCCGCTGACTGCCATTCGCGGCTTCATTCAGCTTTTGCGTCCCCATCTCATTAAACTGGGTAAAGACGAATACGCCCGCATTATTTTGACCGAAATCGATCGGGCCAATGATATCATATACGAGTTCCTGAATTCATCCAAGCCGTCCGCTCCGCAAACCACCGTTATTCCGGTCTCCTCGCTGCTGAAGGAGGTCGTGCTGCTGACCGAAAGCGAAGCGCTGATGAAAGGCTGCCAGGTCATCCTGCACGAGGACAAGCAGCCGCTGCACATCTCGGTAGACGTCAAGCAGATTAAACAGGTGATTTTGAACATCGTCAAAAATGCGATGGACGCCATCGAACATTTAAGCGGCGAAAACGGAGGGCTTATTGAAATCCAAACGAACCGGGACAATAAAAACGTACATATTTGCATATCCGATAACGGCAAGGGGATGGACCATAACACGCTTTCCCATCTTTTCGATCCATTTTTTACGACCAAGGAAAGCGGGACGGGCCTCGGCTTGTCCGTCAGTTACCGGATCATCAAAAACCATAAAGGTTATATCGCCGTCAACAGCACCGTCGGCCAAGGCACGGAATTCGTCATTTCGCTGCCGATCGTGGAAGTGGTATAACCGGTATGCCCAAATAAGCCTGGTCCTTCACGCAAGACGGTTGAGGGAACGGGCTTTTTTTCGGGCGAACATGTAATTCTGCCGGCCGGCTGCTGCACGGAAAATAAGAATAAGGCCCGCCTTCCTAAGAAGACGGGAGCAGCTTGACTTAAAGCGGTTCGATGCTATTTCAAGGCTTGGAGGGCCGCCTCCGTAACATGGATAAACCTCTCGCCCCGGGCGATCACGTGGATGCGCATCTCGGGAAAATGGTCGTATACATAATCCACGAAATATCCCGGACGCTCCGCATTCCCTGCAAAAATGTCGTAATGCATGGGGATCGTCATCCCGATGCCGGCCGTTTTCGCCAGCTCGGCCGCTTCCCGGTAGTCCATGTTGCCGACAATGCCGCGGCTGTTCCGGAAAGCGTCCCGGCCATTGATCGGCAGCAGCCCGAGGTCGATGGATTCCTTGCGCAGCCGGTCCGCCAGGCCTTCGTAGACCACCGTATCCCCGGCATGGTAGACCGTAACGCCATTCAGCTTGATGAGGTAACCGACGTAACGGTGATAACCTTGCTCGTCCGTTTCCAGTTCTTCGTGCGCAGCCGGGATCGGCTGGATGATCGTTTCATCGCCGAATTCTTTTTCGGTATCCGCGATGAGGAAGCGCTCGCGAGGCACGCCTTGCTTTTTCATGTCCTCCCAGCAGCATGCCGGAGCCATAAAAACGGTGTCCCTGCCGGTTCGCACCATGGCGGCAATCGCGTCCAGATCCAAATGATCCATGTGCTCATGCGTAATCAGGCAGTAGTCGGCATTCGTAATATGTTCCGGGTCGATCGGAGCCGGATAAATGCGGTCCGGGTTATGGGTGACATACGGATCGATATAAATGACGGTTGTTCCGCCTTTGAGGATAAAACTGGCTTGTCCAAGCGGCCAAACCGCGACCATGCCGTAAGGCACGACGGTTTTTTCGATTTCCTGGATCAGCAGCTGGCCTTTTGGTGATTGCAGCGACGGGCTCATGTCCATCTCTCCTTTCCACACATCAAACTTATCATCCTTTGGGGAACCGATGCAATTCCCTTTATATGAAGAATTCAGATTTTAATCTCTCCCCAAAACCGTCTTAACCAGGTGATCCGCCCGGCGGGTCGTTTCCGGCAGACGGTAGCGGGGAGAAAGCTTTAAAATCCACTCGCGGGCGGATGCGAGCGATATGCGATGCCCGACGGACACGAAAATAGGTTTAACCCCTTCCTGGGTCCTCAGCACGCTTCCGATTTCCTCGCCATGATCCACTAAGGAAGAATAGGATCCCCGTTTCAAATCCGGTTCCGCATACTCGCCAATAAGTCTCGTTTTGCCGCATCCGATCGTAGGGAGTTCCAAAAGGACGCCCAAATGGCTGGCTAATCCAAACCGTCTCGGATGGGCGACGCCTTGGCCATCGCAGACGACCAGCTGGGGCGTCATCTTTATTTTCTCAAACGCTTTGATGACCGGGGGAAGCTCCCGAAATGAAAACAAGCCCGGGATATAAGGAAAAGCGGCGGTGTCCTCGACGGTGGCCGATTCGACGAGCTCGAGCGAGCCTGCATCCAAAATCACCACGGCCGCGACAAGATTGCCGCTATGCTTGCTGTAGGCGACGTCCACCCCGGCGACATATTCAACCGATGAAAAAGAGTCTTCCTGAATCACTTTTTGCGCCAGATCCCGCTGCAGCGCAGCGGCTTCGGATTCGTCCAATTGCCATGAGTGCCGCATCCGTAGTTCCATAAACTTGCCTCCATTTGTTTGCATGAAAAATAATAAAACCAACTTGGAAATCATTTGTATACAGGTGTGGAATCATTGTATCCGCATGGGACCGTTTTTGTAAACCGCGATGGATTCCCGCCATGATTGGAAAACGGCCCGTCTTCCGAGTTTCTTTGGACAAACGTGGAATAATATATATGATTATCGTCCGAAAACTTCATGACAAAGGAAGATGACAGATGGATGGATATTCCTGTTCCGAAACCATGCAGGTTTCGATTGAGTGGATCGGGGAGACGGATGCGGCAAGGGCGGATGTGGACGCGTTTATCGTATTGGTTTCGCCGCAAGGCGCCCAGGACGGCAGCATGCGTCAGGCATGGAACTCGCTGCTGCTGCCGCTGATGGAACGGCATTTGTTCCAGGGAGCGCCCTTTCAGACCTATGCCGTGCCGCTGCAGGGCCGGGGAGAATCCCGGACGGTCATTTTCGTCGGAGCCGGCGAGCGGCCGCTGACGTCGGAGGAGTTAAGGGTGGCGGCGGCCCAAGCGGCAAAGGCGGCATTAAAAATGAGGGTCAAAACGCTGGCCTGGGAGTTGAGCGCGCCTCTGGTCGCTTTTACGGCGGAGCAAAACGCCGCGGCCGCGGCTCAGGCGCTGACCGAGGGGATGATTCTCGGCGCGTATCGCCAGCGGCAATATAAGCAAAACGCCTCTGCTTATACCGGAATCGAGCAGCTTTTATTTTTGCGCAAAGGATCGGTTTCGGCGGCTGAAAAGGCGGAATGGGAGCAGGGCATCCGGCGGGGGGTGGCTTATGCCGAATCGACTTGCCTCGCCAGGGATTTGACCAATCTGCCCGGGAATATGCTCGTGCCGGAGGGGTTGGCTGAAGCCGCGTTAAACGTTGCCGCCAAACACGGCTTCGAGTCTGCCGTCCTGGACGAACGGCAGCTGGCGGAGCTGGGGATGGGCGGACTGCTTGCCGTCGGGCAGGGCAGCGTGCATCCGCCGCGGCTCATTATGATCAGGTACCAGGGCAGGGACAAATGGGACGACGTGATCGGGCTGGTGGGCAAAGGCATCACGTTTGATACCGGCGGCATTTCGCTGAAAAGGCGGGCCGGGATGGAGGAAATGATCAGCGATATGGGCGGGGCGGCCGCGGTTCTGGGCGTCATGAACGCGCTCGGGACGTTAAGGCCCGCGGTCAACGTCGTGATGGTGATTCCCGCAGCCGAAAATATGCCGGGCGGAGGCGCCTTTAAACCGGGGGACGTCATCCGGAGCTACAGCGGCCGGACGATCGAAGTTTTAAACACCGATGCGGAAGGCCGCGTCGTGCTGGCGGACGGGATGGCTTACGCACGGGAGTTGGGGGCTTCGAAACTCATCGATGTCGCCACGCTCACGGGGGCCGTGTTGACCGCTTTGGGGGACGTGGCGACCGGAGCCGTCGCCAATGACGACACGATGCTCGAGGAGTTCATCCTCGCTTCCAAACGTGCCGGAGAAAAGGTATGGCCGCTGCCTGCGTACAAGGAATTTTGGGATATGCTGAAAAGCGACGTGGCCGACATCAAAAACAGCACGGGCTCCAGGGGCGCGGCGATTACGGCCGGACTGTTCGTCGGGACTTTTGCCGAGGGGCTGCCTTGGATCCATTTGGACATCGCCGGAACGGCTTTTCTCGCCAAAGAGCGGGGCGTGAACCCGAAAGGGGCGACGGGGGCGATGGTTCGTAGCATGACCGAATGGATATTGGCGCAGGAGGCCAAAGAAAAATAACCATGAAGGCAAAAGCAGCTTTCGGAGTCGTCCGCACGGCTTCCGCGGCTGCTTTTTTATTGCGATTCGCAACGGATTGCAGGTGAGTAGCCCGTATTTTTGGTATTTTGCGTAAAAGCGTCCACGCTTTAATGAGAAAATGTCATATTCATCTTTACTTTTCGGCTGCCGTTCAAGTATGATGAAATAATAAATTTTACGCCGGAAGGAGAAGTTTTGGTTGAAGACGAACCCTTGCAAAATTGTGGATTGTACGATTCGTGACGGTGGACTGGTGAATAATTGGGATTTTAGCGTTGAATTTGTGCAAAATCTGTACGCCGGGCTGAATGAGGCGGGCGTTGATTATATGGAAATCGGCTATAAAAACTCCCCCAAACTGCTGAAGGGCGCCGATCAGGCGGGCCCATGGCGTTTTTTGAACGATGATTTCCTGCGCGAGGTCATTCCCCAAAAAGGAAAAACGAAATTATCCGCGCTGGTGGATATCGGGCGGGTGGACGTGGACGACATTCTTCCGCGCTCCGAAAGCATGCTCGACCTGATCCGCGTCGCCTGCTACATCAAGGACGTGGATAAAGCGCTCGATCTCATCCAAACTTTCCATGACCGCGGATACGAAACGACGTTAAATATCATGGCATTGTCCAACGTCATGGAAAACGAGCTGGCTGAAGCTTTTGAGATGATCAAGGACAGCGCGGTGGACGTGGTGTACATCGTCGATTCCTACGGCAGCCTGGATCATAAGGACGTCAAATATTTGGTGGAAAAGTTTAAAACGAACCTGCCGAACAAACGTCTCGGCGTGCACACGCACAACAACATGCAGCTGGCGTTCTCCAATACGCTGATTGCCGCCGAGCTGGGCGTTGAACTGCTTGATGCATCCGTGTACGGCATGGGACGCGCGGCGGGCAACTGCCCGACGGAGCTGCTCGTGACGCATTTGAAAAACACGCATTATAATCTTCGTCCGGTCCTGGATATTATCGAACGCTACATGATCCCTCTGCGCGAAAAAGAGGAGTGGGGCTATCTGATCCCGTACATGATCACGGGCACGCTCGACGAGCATCCGCGATCCGCCATGGCGCAGCGCGCTTCGAAAGACAAGGACAAATACGTGGAGTTCTACGATAAGTTGACGACGCCCGAAGTCAATTTTGATAGCAAATAAAGCCGGAATACGATAAAAAGCTTGACCGCATCCGCTGCGGCCAAGCTTTTTTGATTGAGGAACGAGAGTTTTCGCGTAGGGCGGGCTATCTGATCGGAACGTATTCCCGTTCGCCCGTTTCGTGATTGTAATACACCTGATATTTGATTCCGTCCCGCGGGTCCACGAATATTTCGGAGGTCGGCGTAAATTTGCCGCTGAGAAGGTCGCTCCGGCTGGACTGTTCGTTTTTTCTGCGGTAACGGCGGTCGAAGAAGCGCCAACTGAGCCAAAGCAGGACAAGAAAGACGACGATTTGCAATCCGTAAATCATGACGACGGCCACGATCGCACCCATATGGATCCCGGCTAACCGATCGGCCTTGTTTTTACGACGGTGCCGTAGGCGACGATTTCGCTCATGTTGTTGCCGATGTCACCGCTGTCGAAACGCATCATGATAATGGCGTTGCCGCCCATGGCATGGGCATTTTGCACCAGCCGGTCGATCGCCTGAAGGCGCGCGTCTTCAATCATTTGCGTATATTGCTTGACTTCGCCGCCGACTAGCCCTTTCAGGGAAGCCATAATATCGCCGCCGATTCCCCGCGCCCGCACCACCACGCCAAACGTCGTTCCAAGCACTTCGATGACTTCATGGTTATGTATATTTTCCGTAGTCGTAATGATCATTTCGCATTCACTCCTTCATCGTTATAATTCATATTACGGATAAAACGCAAAAAAGATTCAGACCGAAGACCGCATTTTCTGTCGAAGATTGCCAAAGCGCGTAAAATATTATCTGGTATCAGCAGGAATAAGGTCAGATACGTGGAATTATTTAACACGAATCCATCTTCATATCTTTATTACCCGGGGGTCAGATGGCTTTATGCGTCCAAGAAGAGTTGAGGAAATAAGAACGGTGAAAACGGCCCTGTGGGGAATATTGATGTTTGCCGCCGTCCTGCTTGCGGAATCGTTGTATCCGCTGCCGGGATTGGATCCCCGCGTATTTCAAACGGCATATATTTTGCTGGGCAGCTGCTGCACAGCCGCAAGCTTTGCCATCTTTTCGCAGGGATGGCTTTTGTTCTCCCATAAATTGTCGCGGTACCGGCTGTATACGGCGGCTTTATTCTTATGCGTGGCCGTGCTGGACCTGCTGCAAATGCTGAGCCTGATGGGCATGCCGCTGATCGGCTCCGCCATGAACGACAACGACGCCCTTTGGTTGTCTTTGATTTCCAGGCTGCTGCTCACGGCAGGCATATTTTGCATTTATTCGTTAAAAGATTTTATGGTCAACGTCGCTCATAAAAGCTTCGTGCTTACCGTCACCATGGTCGCTACGGCCGCCGCGGCGGCGGCGTTCATCGCGTGGGGCCGCATGCTGCCGCCGCTGCTCGTCGACGGGGGAATGGGCCCGGCGGTCAAGTACGCCGTGTTTTTTACCGCGCTGACGGCGCTGGGCGGCATCGCTTCAATCGTTTACCGAGGCAGAAAAGAGCGGGCCCCTTCGCTGCTGATCATCATCCGGGCGCTGATTTACACCGCGATCGGCCAAGGGATGATTTTGTCCGCAGGCAGCATGTACGAAATCAACTATTTGCTGGGAAGCTTGGGGGGCGCGGTGTCTTATTACCTGATGCTAAAAGGCGTATACCGGCTGACGATCGAAGACCCTTTCCGCGAACAGCAGCGAATGGAAGCCAAAATGAATTATTTGGCTTTTCATGACGATCTGACGGGGCTCCCGAACAAGCGGAGGTTAACCGAACGTCTGGACAAGGTGATGAAGGCCAGGGACAACGGTACGACCGGAGTCGTCGTGTTTAACATTAACCGTTTCAAAAACATCAACGATTCGCTGGGGCACCAGGCGGGTGACCGGCTGCTGCAGCAGGTGGGCGACCGTTTGAAGCGGAATACCCTTCCGAAGGAGGAGGTATTCAGCATGGGCGGAGACGAGTTTGCGTTGATCATGCCGGAGCTTGGCGACGTGGAATCCGCAATCAAGCGAATCCGAGGTTTGATGCAGCTGTTTGAGGAGCCGCTGACGATCGATGACGGCGATTATCATATTACGTTATGCGCGGGATTGGCCTTATATCCGGAGGACGGGGATACGGCGGAGCAGCTGATTCAGAACGCGGACACGGCGGTGCACCACGCGAAGGATTACGGGATCGATGTACGGCATTTCGTGCCGTCCATGCAGCGGAAGGCGAAGGAAAGATTGAAGCTTGAAAACGATTTGCGCAAGGCGCTGGAACGCCGCGAGTTTTACCTCGAGTACCAGCCGCTCGTCTCCTTGGAAAACTGCGAGATCGTCGGCATGGAGGCTTTGCTGCGGTGGAGGCATCCGAAACGCGGCAACGTTTCGCCGCAGGAATTCATTCCGCTGGCCGAAGAAAGCGGCCTGATCGTTCAACTTGGCGAGTGGGTTCTCCGGACCGCCTGCAAACAAAACAAAACGTGGCAGGATGCGGGCTACAAGCCGATTTGCGTGTCGATCAACCTGTCCATGCGCCAATTCCTTCAGCCGCATCTGGCGGATCGGATCGGACAGATTTTGCAGGAAATCGGCCTGGAACCCAAATACGTCGAGCTGGAAATTACGGAAAGCATGACCTTTGATAAAGAGACGGCTTTTGAACAGCTGCGGAGGCTGAAGGAGCTCGGCGTGTTCATCAGCATCGACGATTTCGGGACGGGCTACAGCTCCTTGCATTATTTAAAAAGCATGCCGATCGACCGGCTGAAAATCGACCGTTCTTTTGTCAACGAGGTGATGAGCGATCATAACGACGCGGCGATCGTGTCCACCATTACCTCCATGGCCCATCATTTGCAGCTGAAAGTGACGGCCGAAGGCGTGGAGAACGAGGAACAGCTTCATTTCCTAAGAGAGCAGCGCTGCCACGAAGGGCAGGGGTACTACTTCAGCAAGCCGGTGCCGCCGGCGGATTTCGAGAAGACGTTTTTGCTTCATTAGCACATACATAACATGTTTTGAACAAAAAAAGAGTTGCATATCCCGCGGACTCATGGTATATTATTTCTTGTCTTCAATATCTGAAGACGTGAGTAACCGCGGGACGTAGCTCAGCTTGGTAGAGCACCTGGTTTGGGACCAGGGGGTCGCATGTTCGAATCGTGTCGTCCCGATATTCATTTTCGCGGGTGTAGTTCAATGGTAGAACTCCAGCCTTCCAAGCTGGTAGCGTGGGTTCGATTCCCATCACCCGCTCCAAATTCAGAAAAAACCAAAACACCAATAGGTGTTTTTTTATTTGGAACGGTTGTGGGGAAGAGAACCCACGCGCGTGGGTGCGACCGTCCGTGCAGGCTTCTTGGGAATGACCCGATCAGGACGGGCGTCAACATCTACCTCTGGGTGCGAGCCGAAGGCTCGCTATTCAATCGGGATGTTGAGTATTCCCATCACCTGCTCCATAAAACATAAGACGACGCCGAAGGCGTTTTTTTTGTTATATGGAGGTTTGTGGGGAAGGGAACCCACGCCAAAAAGCCGACGGATCTTAAATCCGCCGGCTTTTTTTATACCATCACCCTCGTATGGCCGAGAAAATGCATCGCCGCCGAAAAGCCCGCCCCGATCATCGTCGCCCGGCTGCCCAGCGCGGAAAAAGCGATTTCGAGCTGCTGCTTGTGGTAGGGCAGCGTCCGTTTGGCCACGACCTGCTGCATCGGCTCCTCCAGCCATTCCCGGGCTTCGGACAACGCCCCGCCGAGCACGATCAGCTCCGGGTTGAAGCCGTTGATCAGGTTCGTCAGGCCGATGCCCAAATAGTTGCCCATGACGCGGAACTGGCTGCGCGCAGCTTCATCGCCTTCGGCGGCATGGCGGACAAGCTCCCGGGTCTGATAGGCGGGGAGCTCGCTCGCCGCCAGGTCGTACGCCTTCTCCGAAGCGTACAGCTCCCAGCATCCGCGGCTGCCGCAGCTGCAGGGCATGCCTTCCGCTTCGATGCTCATATGCCCGGTTTCGCCGGCATATCCTCTTGAACCTTTGTACAGCTCCCCGCTGATGATGATCCCGGAACCGATCCCCGAACCGGCGCTGATATACAGCAAATGCCGCACATCCTGGCCCCGGCCGAAATGAAGCTCGCCGAGCGCTCCGCTGTTGGCTTCGTTGTCGATGATGACGGGAATGGCAAAATGCTCTTCAAGCATGCTGCGCAGATGGACCATCTCCCATCCCAGGTTGGGCGCAAACAGGACGACGCCGTCCTCGTCGACCATGCCGGGAACGCCGACGCCGATGCCGACCATGCCGTAGTGGGTCGGAGGAGCCTCGTCAATCAGCCCGGCGATCATCGTTTTCATTAGTTCGAACGTATAGGCCAAATCATGCCGGCGAAGGGGGACCTCCGTCTCCGACAGCACGCTCCCGTTCAAATCGCATAAAACCGCGGTCATCTGCTTCACGCGCAGCTCCATGCCGATCACGCACCCGGCCATCGCGTTAAAATGCAAAATGAGGGGTTTGCGTCCGCCGCTGGATTCGCCCGGCCCGGCTTCAAGCACCAGCTGCTCCTGCTGCAGCTCGGCCACCAAGTTCGATACGGTCGCTTTGTTCAGTCCCGTAATTTCCGAAATCCGCGCGCGCGACAGCTCGGGATGCTTCCGGATCGTATGCAGGATCAGCGACTTGTTTATTTTTTTGACGAGCGCCTGGTCGCCGGTCACGTTCATGTCAAAAACACATCCTTCAAGGAACCTTTCGATGTTTCGAAATACAACAATGTATGCGATTCATACCTAGAATCAGGCTTGCATTTCATCCGCGAAACGGAATCTCCGCCTGTCAAGACGGGGAGTCGTTTACGCCTGTATCCCCCTAGTCTAGTGTCTTCCTGGGCAAATTGCAATAGGATAAAAAAACTTAGTTTAACCAATATACAAAGTCGAAACTTTGTGTTAGGATGGTGTTGTAAAGGCTTTCGTCGATAAAAAATAGCAGAATAAATCATACGGTATCCAAGGAGGAACATGCGCAATGGCATATTTTGAAAACGTCGGAAAAATCAATTACGAGGGCAGCCGCTCGACCAACCCGTTTGCGTTCAAGTATTACAATCCGGAGGAAAAGGTTGCCGGCAAAACGATGGAAGAGCATCTGCGCTTCGCCATGGCTTATTGGCATACGTTGACCGCGGGCGGAACCGACCCGTTCGGCAGCGAAACCGCCGTCCGCGGCTGGGATCACCTCAGCGGCATGGACAAAGCGAAAGCCCGCGTGGAAGCCGCCTTTGAATTCATGGATAAAATGAACCTGCAGTACTTCTGCTTCCATGACGTCGACATCGCGCCGGAAGGCAGCAGCTTGAAGGAGTTTTTCAGCAACATCGACACCATCGTGGATTTGATCGAACAAGGCATGAAATCGTCCGGCAAAAAGCTGCTGTGGAACACGGCAAACATGTTCACGAATCCGCGTTACATGCACGGCGCAGGTTCGACCTGCAATGCCGACGTATATGCGTATGCTGCGGCCCAAATCAAAAAAGGCCTTGAGGTCGGCAAACGCCTAGGCGCCGAAAACTACGTGTTCTGGGGCGGCCGCGAAGGTTACGAAACGCTGCTGAACACCGACATGCAGCTGGAAATGGACAACATGGCCCGCCTGTTCTCCATGGCGGTGGATTACGCGAAGGAAATCGGCTTCGACGCCCAGTTCCTGATCGAACCGAAACCGAAAGAACCTACGAAACACCAATATGATTTCGATGCGGCGACCACGATTGCGTTCCTGCAAAAATACGGTCTCGACAAACATTTCAAACTGAACCTGGAAGCGAACCATGCGACGCTGGCCGGCCATACGTTCGAGCATGAGCTGCGCGTGGCGCGGATCAACGGCATGCTCGGCTCGCTGGACGCCAACCAAGGCGACATGCTGCTCGGTTGGGACACCGACGAATTCCCGGTCAACATCTACGACGCGACGCTGACCTTGTACGAAGTGCTCAAGAACGACGGCCTCGGCAAAGGCGGCATCAACTTCGACGCGAAAGTGCGCCGTCCGTCCTTTGAGCCGGAAGATCTGTTCCTGGCCCACATCGCGGGCATGGATACGTATGCCAAAGGGCTGAAAGTAGCCGCCAAACTGATCGAAGACCGCGTGTTCGACGACTTCATCGAAAAACGCTACAGCAGCTTCAAAGAAGGCGTCGGCGCCGAGATCGTTTCCGGCAAAGCGACGCTGGCATCCCTGTCCGAATATGCGCTGAACAACGAGCAGCCACGCAAAAACGAGTCCGGACGCCAGGAAATGCTGAAGTCCCTGCTGAATCAATACATTTTGGCGGAATAAACGGTACGCGAGCAATCATGCATGCGGCGGAGGTTGCCTGAAGAAGCATTCTTCGGCAGCCTCTTTTTTTATTTTTCATACAAGACTTTAGCCTTAAGGAGGCGCTATTGATGAAGTATGTAATCGGTATCGATATCGGAACCAGCGCGGTCAAATCCGTGCTTGTGTCGGAGGAAGGCCGGGTCGTTTGCGAACATGCGGAAAGTTATCCGCTGCATCGCCCGAATCCGGGCTGGAGCGAGCAAAATCCCGAGGACTGGGCGGAGCGCACCATCGCGAGCCTGCGCAAATTGATGGAGAAATCGCAGGTTGCGCCGTCCGACGTGGAGGGCATCAGTTTTTCGGGACAGATGCACGGACTGGTGCTGGTGGATGCGGAAGGCAAGCCGCTTCGTCCGGCCATCTTGTGGAATGACACGCGGACGACGCCGCAATGCCGCCGGATCGAGCAGACCCTTGGAACCCGGCTGCTGGACATCGCCCGCAACCGGGCTTTGGAAGGTTTTACGCTTCCGAAATTATTGTGGGTGCAGGAACATGAACCGGAAATTCTGTCCCGAGCGTCGCTTTTCCTGCTGCCGAAGGATTACGTCAGATATTGCCTGACGGGCGGCTTTGCGATGGATTATTCGGACGCGGCCGGCACGCTGCTGCTGGACGTGGCAGGCAAAACATGGAGCGCGGACATCGCACAAGCGTTTGATCTGCCCCTGTCGCTTTGTCCGAAGCTGGCGGAATCCTCCGGGCTGACGGGCACGCTGCTGCCGGACGTGGCGGAAGCTGCGGGGCTGCTGCCGGCGACCAAAGTGTTTGCGGGCGGGGCGGACAATGCGTGCGGAGCGATCGGCGCCGGCATTTTGGGCGAAGGCAAAACGATGTGCAGCATCGGCACGTCGGGCGTGGTTCTTTCCTATGAAAGCCGCAAGGACGTGAATCCGCAAGGCAAAATGCATTTTTTCAACCACGGGGAAGAGGACGCTTTTTACGTCATGGGCGTTACTTTGGCGGCGGGGCATAGCCTCTCCTGGTTCAAACAAACGTTTGCGAAAGAGTCCTCCTTCGACGAGCTGCTGGAGGGGATCGAAGACGTTCCGGCGGGAAGCGGCGGACTGCTGTTTACGCCATATATTTCCGGGGAACGCACGCCCCATCCGGATGCGGACATCCGCGGCAGCTTCATCGGGATGGATTCGGGCCATACGCTGAAGCATTTTGCGCGTGCCGTCCTGGAAGGCATCACGTTTTCGCTGCGCGAGTCGATCGACCTCATCCGCGAGTCCGGCAGAGAGATTGCCGAGGTGACCGCGATCGGCGGCGGGGCCCAAAACGAAACATGGCTGCAGATGCAGGCCGATATTTTTAATGCCGACATCGTGAAGCTGGAAAGCGAGCAGGGACCTGCCATGGGCGCCGCGATGCTGGCCGCGTACGGCTGCGGATGGTTTCCGTCCCTTGAAGCGTGCGCGAAACAGTTCATCCGTCCGGCTGAAGTCTTTTCCCCGAATCCCGAGCAGGTGAAGCGGTATGACGGTTTGTTTTCGGTATACCGGGACGTCTACGGCCAAACCCGGGAATTGAACGAAAGGCTTGCGGCCTACCGCCAATAGGATATAAAGTTTAAAAGAGAGAGGGACTGTCATCCGCCGGGATGGGGTCCGGCAAAGACAGCCGTGGGGGAATAGACATGTGGCACCGGTTCGTAACGTTATTAAACGACATCAAAATTCGGAATAAACTGCTGCTGTCTTTCCTGCTTGCGGCGCTGCTGCCCGTTTTGCTGGTCGGGGGATACCTCACGGCCGAAATGAGGCAAATGGCGTTCAATAACGCGATGGAGCAGGCTTCGACGAACGTCGACCGGATCAAAAAAAGAACGGAGGAGGTCATCCGCGTCTCGCTGGACATCTCTTACCGGCTATCCAATGACGCCAGGCTCAAAAAGCTGGCCAACCGGCATTATGAAAGCGTATACGACGTGGTCGAGGCCTACAGGGACTATCCCGACATGCGGGAATATTTAAGGCTCTACAAAGAAATTTCGAACATCAGGCTGTATACCGACAACGCCACGCTGCTGAACAACTGGGAGCTCATCAACGCCTCGGACGATATTAAGGCCAGCGACTGGTACCGGCATGCGCTTGATCATGAAAGCCTGGTCAGCTGGCGGTATATCGAGGATGAACGCGACCATAAAAAATATTTAAGCCTGGTGCGGACGATCGAGCTCGAAAGCCTGAAAAAATACGGCGTGCTGGTGCTGAACGTCAATGCCAACATGCTGAATTCGATTTTGAGCCAGGAAACGTTCGACACGATGATCGTGGACGATCAGGACAACATCGTTGCGGCGAACCGCGGCGACTGGAAAAACAAGAAGCTGACCGACCTGTCGCTGGACCGGAACATGATGACGCAGCGCAGCGGCAAGTTCGAGGCGACGCTTAACGGCATTCCTTCGAAAGTGCTGATCGATGAGGTCAAACCGGCTTCCAGCGAAAACGGGATCCGGATCATTTCCGTGTTTTCGATCGGCAGCATCGTGAAGGAACCGAACAAAATCATCAGGCTCGCGCTGACGGTCATCGTCATCAGCATCGTTCTGGCCTTCCTGCTGATCTACAGCGTGTCCTCCCTGTTCTCCCGGCGGATGCTGCGGCTCAGCAGGCATATTACCCGGGTCGGGCTCGGGGATTTCGATACGACGCTGCAAATCGACGGCAAGGATGAAATCGGACTGTTGTCCAGGCAGTTCAATTCCATGGTGCGCAACATTCACGACCTGATGGAGGAAGTGACGCAGTCCAATGAACGGAACCGGCTGCTGGAGCAAAAACAGAGCGAAATCCGCTTTAAAATGCTGGCAAGCCAAATTAATCCCCATTTTCTGTTCAATGCGCTGGAATCGATCCGGATGGAGGCCCATATGAAAGGCCAGACGGAAATTGCCAGAATCGTGCGGCTGCTCGGCAAAATGATGCGCAACAACCTCGAGGCCGGCAACAGCAAAATCCCGCTGAAGCAGGAGCTGGAGATGGTCAGCTGTTATCTGGAAATCCAGCGGTTCCGGTATGAGGACCGGCTGCGTTACGAATTTCACGTCGATCCGGCATTGGAAGCGCTGTACGTGCCTCCGCTCATTATCCAGCCTCTCGTCGAAAACGCCGTCGTGCATGGCCTCGACAACAACGCGGAAGGGGCATCCGTCAAAGTCGCGATTTTGCGCGAAGGAAATGCGGCCATGTTCACGATTACGGATAATGGCATCGGCATCCCGGAAGAGAGGATGGATAAAATCATGCAGACGCTGGAAGACGCGGAGGAAAGGGAAGGCGAGCGGATCGGGCTGCGAAACGTGCATGTCAGGTTGAAGCTGACGTACGGGGAGTCCTGCGGATTGTCCATTCGAAGCAAGCCCGGCTGCGGTACGGCCATTTCCTTTGCCATTCCGCTCGAGGGGGGAATGATAGATGCTTAAAGTGATGATCGTCGACGACGAACCGAAGCTCCGCGAAGGCCTGCGAATGCTGATTCCTTGGGAAGAACATGGATATCAGGTGGCGGATACGGCGGCGAACGGGCAGGAGGCGCTCGAAAAATACGAGGTCCATCAGCCGGAGCTGATTCTGGCGGACATCCGGATGCCCGGCATGGACGGATTGGAGCTCATTTCGGAGCTGCGGGGCCGGGGGGCGGAAAGCCATGTGCTGATTTTGAGCGGTTATGCCGATTTCGAATACGCGAAGCGGGCGATTTCGTACCGCGTCGACGGATATCTGCTTAAACCGGTGGATGAGGAAGAATTGGTTTCTTATCTCGGGCAGATCCGGGAGGCGATCGAAAAAGAGCGGCAGTACAGCCTGCGGACCCGGGAGGAACCGGCCCGCGGCAGGGAGGCGGTGCTGAAGGAGCTGCTGCTGCCGGATCCATCCGAACTCGGCGGCGAACGGCTGAAACGGCTGGCCGCTTCGCTTCAACTCCCGGAAGGGCCGTGCGAAGTCGTCTTGCTGCGGCTCGGACCGGCGCCGTCCGTGACGGAGGAGGTTTACTCCCGTGTCCGCCAGGCATTGGAGGAGGCCGTCCGGCAAAGCGGAGCGGGCCTATGTTTTCATCTTCCCCCGCATTTGGGAATCCTTCTTACGAAACCGCCGGCAAGCCGGGAGGATGACCGGGAGCTGCATCGGATGATTGCGGAGCGGGTATCCGCGGAGGGCCTGACGTTCAGCGCGGCGGCCGGAGGAAAGGCCGCGGGGCCGGAAGAAGCGTATATATCCTTGTCGGCGGCAATCGAGGCGTTGAAGTTCAGTTTTTTCTTCGAAGGGGACACGCTGATTCGGGAGGAAGCGGCGGCAGGCTGGAGCGGCTTTCAGGCCGAAGAGCTGCCGGACTTCGATCCGGACGAGGCCGAACACCGGCTGCTGCTTGTTTTGGAAACCGGAAATACCGCCAAGCTGGAGCCGCTTGTCGAAGCGATCTGCCGCCGCATGGCAGCGGACGGGATGGATGAGCTGAAGCTGAAGGAGAACCTGATCCGGCTAGCGGGGAGCGTGCTGGCGCGGCTGGAGTCGTCCCACCCGGACATGCGCGCCTTTTGGACGGAGCACGGGGTCCCGGTCGGCGCGTTTTATGCATGCGGCCGGATCGGCGAGCTGATGGCTTCGGCGCACGCGTATTTGCGGGAAATTTCCGAACGGATGCGCAGCGAAAGCCGCGGGAACGAAATCCAAAGAATGATCGAACTGATCGAACGGCGCTACAACGAGAACTTGAAGCTCGAAACGCTGGCGGAGCTGTTTAATTACAACAGCGCTTACCTCGGAAAAATGTTCAAAAATACGACGGGCGAATATTTTAACACGTTTTTGGATAAGGTCCGCGTCGAAAAAGCCAAGGCTTTCCTGGACCAGGGCATGAAGGTGTACGAGGTCGCCGAAAAAGTGGGTTACATGAATCCGGATTATTTTAATATGAAATTCCGCAAATATGTCGGGGTGTCTCCAACCTCTTACCGCAAGGGAAAATGACGGTAAGGGGTTTTTTCTTGCCGCAAAATGGGCGAGGAGGCAGGGATATGGCGGAATGTCTAATTTTCACAGGATTTTATCTCTAATTTTTCGGGTACTGCAATCGCTTACAGGGAATTAAAATGGGGGTATAGAGAGGAGGGCATTTTCATTGAGAGCGGCAGCCAACATACCAGACGGCACTCCGAATCGCGGGAAAAGGACCGAAAGGAAGGCGGCATCCCGAAAACGTTTTTGGAAAACGTTCCGAAACCAGAAGTATTTATATCTGATGTCGATCCCGTTCGTCATTTGGGTGTTCGTGTTCAGCTATCTCCCGTTATGGGGATGGACGATGGCCTTTCAGAAATATAAGCCGGCCCGAAGCTTTTTCGAGCAGGAATGGGTGGGCTTCGAGCATTTCAAGGCGCTTTTCCACGACGAACAGTTTCTGCTGTCCTTGCGCAATACGCTGGCGATGAGCACCATGGGCCTGATTGCCGGCTTCGTGTTTCCGATCCTGTTCGCCATTCTGCTGAACGAGGTTCGCCTCAGCTTCTTCAAACGTTTTGCCCAAACGATTTCGTACCTGCCCCATTTCGTGTCTTGGGTCGTGGCCGCCGGGATCGTCACCAAAATGCTGTCGACCGATAACGGTCTGGTCAACGACGTGCTGCTGGGCCTCGGCCTCATACATGAACCGATCCAGTTTATGGCCAAAGGCCATCTGTTCTGGGGCATCGTGACGTTGTCGGACGTGTGGAAGGAAACCGGCTGGAATGCCATTATTTATCTGGCGGCCATCGCGGGCATCGGGCCTGAGCTGTATGAAGCCGCCCGTGTGGATGGGGCAAGCCGTTTTCGCCAGATATGGCATATCACGCTGCCGGGCATCCGGCCGACGATCATCGTTTTGCTCATTATGTCCGTCGGCAATTTGCTGAACATCGGCTTCGAGAAGCAGTTCCTGCTCGGCAACAACCTGGTGACGGATTATTCGCAGGTGCTTGATCTGTACTCGCTGAAATACGGGCTCGGCATGGGCCGTTATTCCTTCGGCACGGCGATCAACATTTTCAACTCGGTCATCAGCGTCGCGCTTTTGTTTACCATTAACGGCATCTTTAAGCGCACGACCAAAGAAAGCTTGTTATAGGGCACCAGGCGATTTGTCCATACATACGGCTGCCTGGCGTGCCGACATTTTTGGAAAGGGGGAACGAGGGTCGTGGGGAATGCAGCTTTTGCGCGCGGCAAATCGTGGTCCGACCGGATTTTTGACACGGTGGTTTACGTGATCGTGCTGTTTGTCGTCGTGGTCACCGTCTATCCGTTCCTGAACGTGCTCGCCATCTCGCTGAACGATTCCATCGACAGCGTGCGCGGCGGAATTACCGTTTTTCCCCGGAAGTTTACTTGGGACAATTACATTAAAATATTTACGTTCAGCGGGTTGGTTACGGGCTTCAAAATTTCGGCGCTGCGTACCGTGCTCGGGACCGTGCTCGGGCTGCTCAGCGCATCGATGCTTGCTTTTACGATCAGCCGCGCGGATTTTCAGGGACGCAAATTCGTGTCCACGTTTCTAGCGTTGACGATGTACGTGTCCGGGGGATTGATCCCGACGTACATGCTGATGAAGGATCTGGGGCTGATGAACACGTTTGCCGTCTATATTTTGCCGGGTGTCGTAAGCGCTTTTAACGTGTTTGTCATCCGTTCCTTCATCGACGGCATCCCGTATGCGCTGCAGGAATCGGCCAAACTTGACGGAGCGAACGACTTTACGATTTACTGGCGGGTCATTTTGCCGCTCACCAAACCGGCCTTGGCGACGATCTCGTTATTTCTGGCGGTGGGGCAGTGGAACGCCTGGTTCGATACGTACCTGTATAATGGATCCAACGAATCGCTGACGACGCTCCAATACGAGCTGATGAAGGTGCTGCAGAGCACGACGGCGGGCAGCGGCGGGGATTACCGGACGAACGTGGTGGCGACCGCGGTCAACCAAGTGTCTCCGGAGTCGATCAAAATGGCCATCACCATCATCGTCACCGTACCGATTTTATTGGTGTATCCGTTCCTGCAAAAGTATTTCGTCAAAGGCATGACGCTCGGCGCGGTCAAAAGCTGACCGGTGCTATCCGAAGCGGTATGATCAGGGGCGCTTGCCGGTTCCCTTGTTATACGCATAGATTCTCGCTTGAAAATCCATTCGAATTCATCAGGAGGGGTGTTTCAGTATGGAAAGCAAAAGAAAGAGCAAGACAAAAGCTTCCGCCCTGCTGCTCGTATCCGCCTTGTTCGTCGGCCTGCTGGCCGGCTGCGGGGGAAGCGGCGGCAACGGCGCAGCGTCCAAGGAGAACGGCTCCGGCAACGAAGCCGCGGCGGGCAATGATAATGCGCCGATCACGTTTTCCTTTTTCAGCGCCGACCCGAGTCCGAACTGGACGGGGATGAAGGACGAAATCGGGAAAGTGATCACCGAAAAAACAGGCGTGACGCTGGACGCGGAATTCGCGGTCGGCGATCCGCAGCAAAAGGTGGCCCTGATCGCTTCCAGCGGCGAATATCCCGATCTCATCAGCGCGAAAAACGATATCAGCAAACTTGTCGACGCCGGCGCGATGCTGGATCTGACCGATCTGATCGACAAGTACGCGCCGAACATTAAAAAGGTGCTCGGGGACTCGATAAAACGCGCGCGCTACAGCGACGAAGACCACGCGATTTACGCCATGCCGACTTATGCGGGGGTAGGCCAGGAGTACTTCCAGGCCGGAGGCGGCTTCGAACTCCAGCACCGCGCGGTCGCTGAAGCGGGATATCCGGAGATCCGGACGGTCAAGGATTATGAGAACGTTATCAAAAATTATATTGAAAAACACCCGACGGACGAAAACGGCAACAAAAATATCGGCCTGACGTTAAACGCCGACGATTGGTACATGTACATCACGGTCACGAATCCGGCCTTTTACACGACGGGCTCGCCGGACGACGGGGAATACGCGATCGACGTGGATACGCAGAAGGTCACGTACCATTTCCGCCGTCCCGCCGAAAAAGAATACTTCCGTTGGCTCAATCATATGAACGATATCGGGCTGCTTGATCCGGAGAGTTTCGTTCAAAAATACGACCAATACAAAGCAAAAATCGCGACCGGGCGCGTCATCGGCCTGATCGATCAGGACTGGGCTTACGGCGACGCCGAAAAGGCGCTGAAAGCGGCGGGCAAATTCGACCAAGGTTACGGGCACTACCCGGTTACGTTAACCGAAGAATACAAGGAAACGTCGTTCTGGCCGACAGGCTTCATGGCGGGTTACGGCATCGGCATCAGCAAAGACTGCAAAGATCCGGTCCGGGCGATCAAATTCCTCGATTACCTCGCTTTCGACGAAGGGCAAGTTCTGCTGAACTGGGGGATCGAAGGAAAACACTACAAAGTCGAAAACGGCAAACGCGTCATTCCGAAGGAAATCAGCGACCGCAAGGTCAACGATGCGACCAACTTCACGAAGAAAACCGGCATCGGCCTGTATAACACGCTTGGCGTTCATTACGGCGACGGCGTGAAGGATCCGTCCGGAAACTATTACACGACCAATTTCCCAGAGCAAATTCAGAACTCATACAACGAAGTCGAAAAGAAAACGCTGGCCGCCTACAATGTCAAGTCGTGGAGAGAGCTGTTCCCGAAAGAAGAAGAGTTTAAAGTCAGACCTTGGGGCGCGGCATGGAATATTGCCATTCCGGGCGACAGCGAAATCGTCGTGTTGGACAACAAGCTGAAGGATATTACGTGGAAACGGATTCCGGAAGCGATTTTGGCCAAACCCGCCGATTTCGACAAGGTATGGGACGCGTACATGAAGGACCTCGAAAAGACGGGCGTCGAAAAAGCCGAAACGCTGCGCGAGGAGCTCGTGAAACAACGCGTGAAGCTGTGGAACGAATAAGGCGGCTTGCGAAGCCGTGAATGGCTGCAAAAAAAGAATGGCGGGAAGTTTTGGCCGGTCAAGGCCGGGGCTTCCCGCCGTTAACTGAGGTGAGCTGAACAGATGAAATTTAGCGACGGCAATTGGTTGACTCTGCCCGGCTTCGAGATCATGAGCCCGGTTCAGGCCTACAATCCGAAAACCAACGAGAAAACGATAAGCGTATACGCTTCGCCCCGGGATTTGACGCCCCGATGGGCGATGCTCGACGTTCCCATGCTGACGGTGAACCTTTCTTCCCCGATGGAGGACGTCATTCGCGTGTCCGTTCATCATCATAAAGGCGGCGCTCCGCTGAAGCTCGAATTCCCGATTCATGAAACGGAGGAGCATGCCGTACGAACGGGATTAAGCGACGAAGAGCTTTGGCTGCAAAGCGGGCGGCTCAAAGCGAGCATCCGCCGCAGCGGCGGCTGGGAGATGTCCTTTTACCAGGACGGCAAGCGGATCACCGGCAGCGGGCTGAAGGCGCTCGCCTACATTACGCGCTCGTACGGCCAGGCCTTTATGCGCGAACAACTCGATTTGGGCGTAGGCGAACATATTTATGGACTCGGGGAACGTTTCACCCCGTTCGTCAAAAACGGGCAATCGCTCGACATTTGGAACCGCGACGGCGGCACGGGCACGGAGCAGGCCTACAAAAACATTCCCTTTTATCTGTCGAGCAAAGGATACGGCGTATTCGTCAACAATCCGGGCCTGGTCTCCTTTGAGGTGGGCTCGGAGAAGGTTTCGAAGGTGCAGTTCAGCGTCGAAGGGGAAAAGCTGGGGTATTTGATCGTCGGCGGTAAAACGCTGCGTCATGTGCTGCAAAATTACACGGCTTTGACCGGCAAGCCGGCGCTGCCTCCGGCATGGACCTTCGGCTTGTGGCTGACCACTTCTTTTACGACCGATTACGACGAACAGACGGTCATGAGTTTTGTCGACGGCATGAAGGAACGGGACCTTCCGCTGCATGTGTTCCACTTCGACTGCTTCTGGATGAAGCCGCTTCATTGGACGGATTTCGAGTGGGACGAGGCCGTGTTCCCGGATCCGAAGGGATTGCTGGAACGATTGAAAGCCAAAGGGCTGAAAATTTGCGTCTGGATCAACCCGTATATCAGCGAGCAGTCGCGATTGTTCGACGAAGGGGCGAGTCGCGGTTACTTCCTGAAAAAACGGGACGGCGGCGTATGGCAGTGGGACCGCTGGCAGCCGGGCATGGCGATCGTCGATTTCACCAATCCGGAAGCCTGCCGCTGGTACGGCGATTATCTGCGCGAGCTTATCGATATGGGCGTGGATTCGTTCAAGACGGACTTCGGCGAGCGGATTCCGACCGACGCGGTTTATTTCGACGGCTCCGACCCGCACCGGATGCACAACTATTACACCCAGCTCTATAACCGGACGGTGTTTGAGGTGCTGGAGGAAAAGCTCGGCAAAGGGGAAGCCGCTTTGTTCGCCCGGTCGGCGACGGCCGGCGGCCAGCAGTTCCCGGTCCACTGGGGCGGGGATTGCACGGCCAACTACGATTCGATGGCGGAAAGCCTGCGCGGAGGCCTGTCCCTGGGCCTGTCCGGCTTCGGTTTCTGGAGCCACGACATCGGCGGCTTTGAAAGCACGGCGCCGGCGGACGTCTATATGCGCTGGGCGGCGTTCGGACTGCTGTCGAGCCACAGCCGCCTTCACGGCAACCAATCGTACCGCGTGCCGTGGTTGTTCGGGGAAGAAGCCGTCGAGGTGATGCGCTTCTTCACGAAGCTCAAATGCCGCCTGATGCCGTACCTGTTCGGCGCCGCCGTGGACGCTTCGGTCCTGGGGCTGCCGTTGATGCGGGCGATGGTGCTCGAGTTCCCGGAAGACCCGGGATGCCGTACGCTCGACCGGCAGTACATGCTGGGCGATTCGCTGTTGGTCGCGCCGGTCTTCAGCGAAGACGGGCAGGTTGAATTGTATTTGCCGCCGGGGCCGTGGACGTCCTTCCTGACGGGAGAGAAGGTGCAGGGCGGCCGGTGGGTCACCGAGCAGCACGGTTTTATGAGCCTGCCGCTATACGTGCGTCCGGGCAGCATCATTCCGGTCGGGGCCGTGGACGACAAACCGGATTATGATTTTGCGGACGGCGTGGAGCTTCATATTTTTGCGCCGGAAGAAGGCAAGGAGATGCGGGTAACCGTTCCGAACCTGAAAGGGAAGCCTGCGCTGCAGGCCCAGGCGGTTTTTGCCGGGGGCGAACTTTCCGTTTGCGTCGAGGCATCCGGAGCCGCGAATTGGAAGGCCGTTTTGCCGGGCGTGAGCCGGGTGGCGAGCGTCAAAGGCGGCACGGCGGCGAACACGGAACGAGGAATCGTCGTGACGCCGGACGCCGGCGCCTTGGAGCTGACGATCGGTTTTTGAACCGGGAAGCTGAAAGCCCGCAAAGATTTTAGCGTCCGGATTTTTGCATCATCCTTGCGTGCAATATTTTGCTGAAAATGCATTCGGAGGAAGGAACCTCCCGCACGCCCATGGAAAGCTCATGGCAAGAAAGATGAGTTGACATGGGTCTGGGAAGGGGAAAAGTCGCATGAGCCAAAACGAAAAGGAATTATGGTACGGGAGGCTGACCCGGGCGCGAATCACGTCCGCGCATGGACGCGCCTGCCGGATTTTGAACGGGGATGCATTTGTCGTCCGGCGCCAAGACGGGACTTCCGTGTCAGCCGCGGAAGGATTTGCGACACAGCCGGGAGAGACGTATACGATAACACCGATGATGGAGGAGAAATGACATGAGCATATTTCAATTTCCGTCCGATTTCCGCTAGGGGGCCGCGACGGCCGCTTACCAGATCGAAGGGGCCTACGCCGAGGACGGGCGCGGGCTTTCGATCTGGGATACGTTTTCGCATACGCCGGGAAAGGTGAAAAACGGGGACAACGGGGACGTTGCCTGCGACAGCTACCACCGTTATAAGGAAGACATCGCCTACATGAAGGAGCTTGGCATTACGACGTACCGCTTCTCCGTGTCCTGGCCGCGCATTTACCCGCAAGGACGGGGCGAGGTCAACCTGGCCGGGCTCGATTTCTATCACCGCTTCGTCGACGAGCTGCTGAAGAACGGCATCGAACCGTTTTGCACGCTTTACCACTGGGATCTCCCGCAAGCGCTTCAGGACGAAGGCGGATGGAACAACCGCGATACGGCGATCGCTTTTAAACAGTATGCCGAAACGATGTTCAAGGAATTTTCCGGGAAAATCAAAAAATGGATCACGCTGAACGAGCCGTGGTGCAGCTCCTTCCTCTCGAACTATCTGGGCGTGCATGCGCCGGGCTACCGGGATTTGCAGCTGGCCGTCAACGTGGCCCACAATTTGCTCCGGGCGCACGGCGAGGCCGTCCGCAGCTACCGCGAACATGGCTATGACGGGGAAATCGGCATCGCCCCGAACATTACGTGGGCTTATCCGTATACGAGCAGCGAGCAGGACAAGGAAGTCTGCCAGCGCGCGATCGAATGGACGTGGGACTGGTTCCTCGATCCGATCTATTTCGGCCGTTATCCGGAACGGCTGCTGAAGGTTTTCGAAAAAGGGGGAGCAAAACCGGACGTGCAGCCGGGCGACATGGAAACGATCCGCCAGCCGGTCGATTTCATCGGCGGGAACTATTACACCGCAAGCGTGCGTCGTTACGCGCCGGGCAATAACCTGTTCGACGACGAGGAGCTGAACATGGGCTACGACCGGACGGATATCGGCTGGCCGCTGGATTCGGTCGGCTTGTACGATTCGCTGCGGTACACCCATCAAAAATACGGCAACGTTCCGATCTATATCACGGAAAACGGCGCCTGCATCAACGACGAGCCGGTGGACGGAAAAGTAAACGATATCCGCCGCATCCAGTACCTGCGCCGGCATATCATTTCCATGCACCGCGCCATCAGCGACGGCGTGCCCGTGAAAGGGTACATGGAATGGTCGCTGCTCGATAACTTCGAATGGGCGGAAGGTTACGGCATGCGCTTCGGATTGATCCATGTCGATTACCGAACGTTGAAACGCACGCCGAAGGAAAGTTTCTACTGGTACCAGAAGCTGGCGAAAAACAATTTTTTGGTCACGGAATAAGCAGCGATGCGATAAGGGGAGGCGGCCGATGTGATCCATCCAAAACTGCCGAAAATTTGGTACGGCGGAGATTATAATCCGGAGCAGTGGGGGCCGGAAGAGTGGAAAGAAGACCACCGGATGTTCAAGCTCGCCGGGATCGACGTCGCGACGATCAACGTGTTTTCCTGGGCGCTGAATCAGCCGGATGAACATACGTACGATTTTGCCTGGCTGGACGAAACGATGGACCGCCTCCATGCGGACGGCATCGGCGTCGTGCTTGCGACAAGCACGGCGGCGCATCCGGCCTGGATGGCGAAACGTTACCCCGACGTCAGGCGGGTCGATTTTTACGGAAGGAAGCGAAAGTTCGGCGGGCGCCACAATCCCTGCCCGAACAGTCCGACGTACCGCGAATATTCCGGGCGGATCGCCGGCAAGCTGGCGGAGCGCTACAAAGATCATCCCGCGCTTTTGCTCTGGCACGTATCGAACGAATACGGGGGTTACTGCTACTGCGAACGATGCGAGGCGGCATTCCGCGAATGGCTGCAAAACCGCTACGGAACGCTCGATGCCGTCAATCGCGCATGGAATACGCGCTTTTGGGGACATACCTTTTACGATTGGGACGAAATCGTGCTGCCCAGCGGCCTCAGCGAAGAAGGGGAGGGCAACGTCAGCGCTTTTCAAGGCATTTCGCTTGATTTTCGCCGGTTTATGTCGGACAGCCTGCTGGCCTGCTACAAAATCGAAGCGGACGCGATCCGCGAGCACAGCAAGGACGTGCCGATTACGACCAACCTGATGGGCACGTACCCGGAGCTGAACTATTTCGATTGGGCCAAAGAGATGAACGTCATCTCCTGGGACAACTACCCGTCGCTTACGACGCCCGTCAGCGAGACGGCGATGGTCCACGATTTGATGCGCGGGCTGAAAGACGGGATGCCGTTCCTGTTGATGGAGCAGACGCCGAGCCAGCAAAACTGGCAGGCTTACAACTCGCTGAAGAGACCCGGCGTCATGCGGCTGTGGAGCTATCAGGCGGTCGCCCGCGGCGCGGATACGGTCATGTTTTTCCAAATGCGGCGTTCGATCGGGGCCTGCGAAAAGTTTCACGGCGCGGTCATCGAACATGCGGGGCATGAGCATACGCGCGTGTTCCGCGAGGTGGCCGCGCTTGGCGAAGAGCTGAAACGGCTTGGGGACACGCTGCTGGACGCCCGCAGCGACGCGAAAGTGGCGATTTTGTACGACTGGGAAAACCGCTGGGCGATCGAGCTTTCGAGCGGCCCGACGGTGGAACTGCATTACGTCGCCGAGGTGCATAAATATTACGACGCTCTTTTCAAGCTGGGCATTCAGGCGGACATGATCGGCGTGGAGGCCGATTACGGCCGGTACGACATCGTCATCGCGCCGGTCATGTACATGGTCAGACCGGGGGTCGCCAAAAAGCTGGAGGCCTTTACGGCGGCAGGCGGCACGTTCGTGACGACGTTTTTCAGCGGCATCGCCAATGAGAACGACCGCGTCACCACCGGGGGATATCCGGGCGAGCTTCGTCCGCTGCTCGGCATCTGGGCGGAGGAGATCGACGCGCTCCCGCGGGGGACGTACAATCAGATCGTCATGAAGAAGACCTTCGGCGAACTGGAGGGCTCCTACGACTGCGAAATGCTGTTCGATCTGATCCACGCGGAAGGGGCCGACGTGCTGGCGGAATACGGCTCGGATTTTTATCAGGGCATGCCGGCATTGACCGTCAACGCCTTCGGCAAAGGCAAGGCGTATTATGTAGCCACGAGCGCGTCTCCGGCGTTTTTGCGTCCGTTCCTTGCCAAGCTGTGCGCGGATCAAGGCGTCAAACCTCTGGTCGAGCGGCTCCCCGAAGGGGTGGAAGCCGCAAGGCGCGTGAAGGAAGGCCGGTCATTTCTCTTCCTGCTGAACCATAACGCGGAGCGGGCGGCCGTCGACGTCGGCAGCGGCAAGCGGCGGGATCTGCTTTCCGGGCAAACGCTGACGGGAACCGTGGAGCTGCCGGGGCGCGGGGTCATGATCTTGGAAGAGGTTTAAGCTGCATCATCGATAGAACAGCCTATTCCTGGCGGTCAGGGGCGGGCTGTTCTTTATTCGTTAGGAAACCGATCACGGCGCAAGAGGCAAATAGTCCGGCCGAAGCGGACCCGAGCGTCTGTCATGGAAGCGAGGGCAGCAACGATAAGGATTCGCAGAGCCGGGATGGTCCACACGCTTTCGGGGTGTGCGTTCTTTCTTTGGCCGAAAGCCAAACATCAATAGGATGATAACGTAAGTGCTCAAGGAAATCCTATGGCAAATCGATTATGTATCCGCGGAGTATATCCGTAGATGTACGCGCCAGTTTTTCCGGGCTTTCCTTCCTCGGCTAAATTTGATACAATGGCATGGAGCATTTCATCCTAACGAAACGAGGTAACCACAATACCAATGGATACACATGGCTATTCTCTTTAATCTGCATGACGACATGAATATGTTGCACAGGCAGTTTTCTCGCGCCAAGCGCAGGGAAGAGAGTGGTTATGTCTATTTTTGTGGACTCGTGGGCCTTGTTACGGATGCAGAGTGCTTTTTTTCTGCGTTTTTGAAGGCATATATGGAGAATCGTTCCGGATGGCAGTCCATTCCGGGTCATTTGGCTCCGTATGCCCGCGCATGAGCGAATAGGCATCATCATATTTTCGAATCCCTGCCGTAGGCGTGCTGCCTGCGGTTTTTTCATTTGATTTTAAAAGGGTGATGCATAGATGATGAATTTGATCAAAGCGAAACAGTTGGCCAAGGAGTTTAAAGGAAAGACGATTTTTGAAAACGTGGATTTCGAAATTTTCGAAGGGGAGCGGCTGGCGTTGTTCGGCGCCAACGGAGCCGGCAAAACGACGCTGCTCAACATCCTGACGGGACGGCTGGCCCCGGACCGGGGCAGCGTGGAGCGCGGGCTGCCTCTCGAGCAGTGGGGAATGATGGAGCAGAGCTCGGAATCGCTGATGTCCTTGAAAACGCTGGATGCGGCGGGATGCGACAGCGGCGAGGTCTGGCACGCGAAACAAAGCTTGAAGCAGCTTGAGCAGCGGCTCGCGGACCCATCCGCTTCGGAAGACGGCACCGTGCTTGAAGCTTACGGGCAAACGCTGGAGCGTTATGAGCAGCTCGGCGGGTTCCAGTGGGAAATCGAGCTCGAGAGAGTGCTTACCATGCTGAACATCGGACCGGAGCTATGGGAGCTGCCTTTCGCGGACCTGAGCGGCGGCCAGAAAACGCGGGTCCGGCTGGCGGCGCTGCTGGCCAAACGCCCGGCGTTCCTCCTGCTTGACGAACCGACCAACCACCTTGACGGGGAAAGCATGGCCTGGCTCGAACATTGGCTTAACCAATTTGAAGGCACCGTGCTGATCGTCTCCCATGACCGGACGTTTCTGGACCATGTGGCGACGGGAATCTGCGAACTGACCGCGACCGGCACGAAAAAATACAAGGGCGGCTATTCCGACTACAAACGGGAAAAGGAGCGGGAGCTGAGGGAGCAGGAGGCGCTGTACAAAAAGCAAAAGCAGGCGAAGGAAGCGCTGGAAGAGTCGATCCGCCGTTACCAGGAATGGTTTCACCATGCCGAAAAATCGGCCGACAAAAATACCGAAACCAAGGCCGCTACTCCTTATTACAAAGCGAAAGCGAAGAAAAATATTTCCAGGTACCATGCGAAGCAAAAAGAACTGGAGCGCCTGGAAAAGGACAGCGTGCAAAAGCCGAGGGACACGCCGAAGGTCCACATGCAGCTTGGGGACGGAGGGTTTGCCGCCCGCTACCTGCTGCGGCTGGAAGGCGTAACCTTCGGTTATGACCGTGAACCGCTCTTCCGGGGGCTGGACCTGGATCTGTCCCGCGGCGACCGGATGGCGGTAAGAGGCCCGAACGGCAGCGGCAAATCGACGCTGCTGAAGCTGGTGCTCGGCGAGCTTGAACCGGATCAGGGCAAAATATGGATGCACCCGGCGGTCCGCATCGGTTATTTTTCGCAGGAGCTGGAAGGCTTGAATGAAGAGGAAACGCTGCTGGACAGCTTGCTGCGACTGCCGGACATGACGGAAACGCATGCGCGCACGATTCTGGGCTGCTTTCTGTTTTCGCGGGAAGACGTGTTCAAAAAAATCGGCAATCTGAGCATGGGCGAAAAATGCCGGGCGGCGTTCGTGCAGCTGTATTTCAGCGGCGCCAACCTGCTTGTGCTGGATGAGCCGACGAACTACCTGGACATCCAGACGCGCGAGGTGGTGGAAGAGGCGCTGGCTTCGTATCCCGGAGCCTTGCTCGCCGTGTCCCATGACCGGATGCTGGTCCGCAAGCTGGCGAACCGCCTGCTGACGTTATCCCCGGATCGCGAACCGGAACTTTTCGAAGGCACGGTGGAGGAAGAAGAGGAGCGTATGGCAAGGCATGGGGGAGCTTTAAAGGAAGATCCGGAGCGGGAAAACCGGAGGCTCGCGCTTGAATGGGAAATCGCCAAGCTGCTCGAGATCGAAGAGGCGGAGGGCGCCGAGGAGCGCATCCGGCAAATTCGTTCGCTGCGGAAGGAACTGGAGAGCCTTTAATTCCGGTGCGAAGGGGGCGGTGACTTGCCACCGCCGCCCTTTTTGCTTATAATAGTGGACTATAGTGTGCAAGATGTAATCAACGTCATATATTGATGTTCAACAAAAAATCAAATGCCATGATGGAGACAAGTACGCAGTGCCGCTTTACAGGGAGGAGACGCCGTAGATTGAGAGCGTTTCTACAGGACAGGGCTGCCGAAATTCCCTCCGGAGCAGTTCCCTGAACTTCTTGTCCGGCCCGGCCGGCACGGGGCAGTAGGGGGTACCGGCTTTCGTGCCGTTAAAGACGAATCAGAGTGAGAACAGGCATGTCCGTGCGCGGGCAATAGGCGGTTCTAACAAGGGTGGTACCACGGTCTTTTCGTCCCTTTTCGGGAGAAAAGGCCTTTTTTTGTTTTCTGCAAACAAAGCTGCAAAGGGGAAGGTCCGGTGTTCCTCTCATTTGCGGGGAGGCTTGCCGAATCGCCCCTTAAGGCGAAAGCGGTACGTTTATTTTGAGAAGGAGGCAGGAAAAAGATGAAGGAGAAACTCGAAGCGCTGCGGCAGGAAGCCCTGGACCAGCTGCAGGGAGTAGAGGACGTGCAGCAGCTGAATGACCTGCGCGTCAAATATTTGGGCAAAAAAGGCGCCCTGACGGAAATTTTGCGGGGCATGGGCGCGCTGAGCGCGGAAGAACGTCCGGTCATCGGCCAGGTGGCCAACGACGTGCGCGGCGCGATCGAAGCGGTCATCGAATCGAAGCAGGAAGCATTCCAGAAAGCCGAAACCGAAAAGCGCCTGCAGGCGGAAAAAGTCGACGTGACGCTGCCTGGACGCAAAATGAAGCAGGGCGGCGTTCATCCGCTGAACCGGGTCATCCAGGAAATCGAAGAAATTTTCATCGGCATGGGATATGAAATCGCCGAAGGTCCGGAAGTGGAGACGGACTATTACAACTTCGAGGCGCTGAATCTGCCGAAAAACCACCCGGCGCGCGATATGCAGGATACGTTCTACATCACGGAAGACATTTTGATGCGGACGCAAACGTCGCCGGTCCAAGTGCGGACGATGGAAAAAAAGCAGGGGCACGTGCCGGTCAAAGTCATCTGCCCGGGCAAAGTGTACCGCCGCGACGACGATGACGCGACGCACTCCTTCCAGTTCAACCAGATCGAAGGGCTGGTCATCGGCGAAAACATCCGGATGAGCGACCTGAAAGGCACGCTGCTCCAGTTCGTGCAAAAAATGTTCGGGCCTGAAACCCAAATCCGTTTGCGTCCAAGCTTCTTCCCGTTCACCGAGCCAAGCGCCGAAGTGGACGTGACCTGCGCAAGATGCGGAGGCAGCGGCTGCCGCGTATGCAAGCAGACCGGCTGGCTGGAAATCTTGGGCTGCGGCATGGTGCACCCGGAGGTGCTCCGCAAAGGCGGCTACGACCCTGAAGTATACAGCGGATTCGCTTTCGGCATGGGGCCGGACCGGATCGCGATGCTCAAGTACGGCATTGACGACATTCGTCATTTCTATAACGGGGATATGGCATTTTTGAAACAGTTCGCCCGCCGGTAAGGGCGAATGCGAACGGACATGAAATCAGGAAAGAAGGAAGGGACCCGGGATGAAGGTATCAACAGAATGGTTGGCGGACTATGTTTCGCTTGAAAACGTGGCGGCCGAAGAGCTTGCCGAACAAATCACGCGCGCGGGGATCGAAATCGACGAAATCGAACACCGCAACAAAGGCGTTTCCAAGGTCGTTGTCGGCTACGTAAAAAGCAAGGAAAAACATCCGGATGCGGATAAGCTGAACGTCTGCATCGTCGATGCCGGACAAGAAGAAGACCTGCAGATCGTATGCGGCGCGAAAAACGTCGCGGCAGGGCAAAAGGTGCCGGTGGCGCTCGTCGGAGCAAAGCTTCCCGGCGGGCTGGAAATCAAAAAGGCCAAGCTGCGCGGCGTCGCGTCGCAAGGGATGATCTGCTCGGCAAAAGAGCTCGGCATGAACGATAAGCTTCTGCCGAAGGAGCAGCAGGAAGGCATCCTTGTGCTGCAGGAGAACGTGCAGGTCGGCACGCCGATCGGACCGGTATTGGGGCTGGACGACCAGGTGCTGGAATTCGATCTGACGCCGAACCGTTCCGACTGCCTCAGCATGATCGGCGCGGCTTACGAAGTCGGAGCCATTCTCGGCCGGGACGTGAAGCTGCCGAAGCCGGAAAAGGAATTGATGGAAGTCAGCGATGCGGCAGCCGACCATATTTCCGTCAACATCAGCGCTCCGGAGCAATGCAGCCATTATGCGGCCAGATACATCACGGGCGTCAAAATCGGGCCTTCCCCGCAGTGGATGCAAAACCGGCTGATGGCAGCGGGCGTGCGCCCGATCAACAACATCGTCGATATCACGAACTATGTCATGCTCGAATACGGCCAGCCGCTGCATGCGTTTGACGCCGATCAGCTGGAGAACGGCGCGATCGACGTCCGCCTTGCCAAGGAAGGCGAAACGCTGGTCACGCTGGACGGGCAGGAACGCAAGCTGGAGCCGCATATGCTGCTCATTACCGACGGCGTAAAACCGGTCGCGCTTGCCGGCGTCATGGGCGGGCTGAATTCCGAAGTGACCGACGGTACGGTGAACATCCTGCTGGAATCCGCCAAGTTCGACGGCGGTGCCGTGCGGAAAACGTCCAGACAGCTGGGGCTCCGCTCCGAAGCGAGCCTGCGGTTCGAGAAGGAAGTGGATCCGGGAGCGGTCATTCCCGCGCTGAACCGGGCTGCGGAGCTGATTTGCCGTTATGCGTCCGGAGCCGTTCATAAAGGCATCGTGGAAGCCGGATCGGCGCAAACCGAAGAGAAGGTGATCGTGCTTTCGTTCGACAAGCTGAACCGTTTCCTCGGGACGGACCTGTCGATGCTGGAGGTCAAAACGATTTTCAATCGCCTCCATTTCAGCTGCGCGGACACCGCGCAGGGCGTGCTTGAAGTTAAAGTGCCGACGCGGCGCGGAGACATTACGCTGGACGTGGATTTGATCGAAGAGATCGCCCGCCTGTACGGCTACGACAACATCCCGACGACGGCGATCGAAGGCCAAACGACGCCGGGCGCTTACACGAAGGCGCAGGCGATTCGCCGCGATATCCGCAAGCTGTTTACGCATGGCGGATGGCAGGAGGTCATTACGTATTCCTTCACGCATCCGGAGACGACCCGCTTGTTCCCGGCCTTGACCGAGGGCAGCCATGCCGTCAAGCTGCTGATGCCGATGAGCGAGGAGCGCAGCGTCCTCCGCACCAGCGTCATTCCGAACCTGCTCGACGTTGCCGCGTATAACGCCAACCGCAAGCAAAACGACCTTGCCGTATTCGAAATCGGGAACGTGTTCTATACGCACGAGGAACAGGTGACGGTCCAGCCGAAGGAGCTGCCGGTGCTGTCGCTGATGTTGTGCGGAAACCGCGTGGATAAGCAGTGGAATCAGGCGCCGGAGAGCGTGGACTTTTTCGACCTGAAAGGCGCGCTGGAAACGCTGTTCGAATTCCTCGGCTTGGAGGACGTCATCCGTTACGTGGCGAACCAGCCGGAGGGATACCATCCGGGCCGTTCCGCTTCCGTCTATTTGCAGCACGGCGGAGAGCAGGTGCTGATCGGCACGCTCGGCCAAGTGCATCCGCAGCTTCAGCAGGAGCGCGGCCTCGGCGACGTATACGCCGCGGAGATTTTGCTTCAGCCGCTGTATGATCACACCAGCGAAGAGATCCGGTACCGCGAGCTCCCTCGCTTCCCGGCGTCGGAACGCGATATCGCCGTCGTGGTCGACCAAGGCGTGGAAGCGGGCGCCATGATCAGCGCGATCCGCGAAGCCGCGGGAGAATTGCTGCAGTCCGTGCAGGTATTCGATGTGTATACGGGCAGCAAGCTCGGCGAAGGCAAAAAAAGCGTCGCGATTTCGACGGTATACCGCCACAACGAACGTACGCTTACGGATGAAGAGGTATCCGCAGCGCATGCAGCCGTAGTCACCCGGCTTGAGCAAACTTTTCATGCAGAATTGAGAAAATAGCAGGAATTGAACAAAGCCGCA
The DNA here is from genome assembly GCF_038004655.1 of Paenibacillus sp. FSL M7-1455. NCBI lineage: Bacteria > Bacillati > Bacillota > Bacilli > Caryophanales > Paenibacillaceae > Paenibacillus > Paenibacillus sp. FSL M7-1455. Next base: position 1,312,682 of record NZ_JBBORO010000001.1, read on the forward strand.
TCGAATCCATGTACATAACGATTCGATGTGGCTTTTTTTGCGAAAAGAACAGACATCTCAGACCAACACACATATGAAGGAGGGCGCAAGCAGTGACTACACCAGATCGTACACGCGTCACCGTAGAGATCTACGGGACTTCTTATAAATTGGTGGGCAGCAGTGCCGACTATATGAAAAAGATCGCCGCTTACGTCGATGAGCGGATGAACGCCATTTCCAAAAACCACGCCCGGCTCGATACGATGAAGCTTGCCGTGCTGACAGCCGTACATATGGCCGAGGAAGCCCTTCAGGTGAACGAGCTTCAAAACGAGGTCAAAATGCTGACCGGCGAAAGAAGCGAGCTGCGGAGCGAGCTGGCGAAGCTCCATACGCTCCGCGCGGAGCAGCAGGAGCTTTACGAAAAGCTTAGGGAAGAACATCATGCAAGCGTCAAGGAAAAGGAGGAGCTTCGCAAGCAGTGGGAAACCGAGCAGGCGGAGCTGAAGAAGCAGCTGGAAGACACGAAAACCTCGCTTGGCGCGGAACTGCAGAAAACCCGGGCTTCGCTCGGCAAAGAGCTGGAGGAAGCGCGCGCTTTGCTCAAGAAGGAAACGGAAATGAAGGAAACCCTGCAGCGGAAGGAGAAGCAGGCGGCCGAGCAGTACCAAAGAGACCGGCAATCGCTCGAAGCGCGGCATAAAACGGCGGTCCAGGAGCTTGAGAAGAGGCATGCCGCGGCGCTTCAAGCGGCGCAGCAGAAACAGCAGGAGCTGCTCAAAACCGCCGAAGACAAACATCTGGCCGCATTAAAGGAAGCCCGCGACAAGCATGAGGCTTCCCTGCGCGAGGCGGAGCAAAAACATCAGGCGGCCATCGATGGCTTAAACAAGCAATTGAGCGAGCTTCGGGAAGGAAACGCCCAGCTGCAAGGGAAGCTCCGCAGTCTGCAAGAGGAGCTGCAGCAATCGAAAAACGCGTATGCCAAGCTGCAGGAGCAGCACCAGGCTGCGCTGAAGAAGGAAGAGGTCTCCCAGACCGAGCTGAAGACGCTCAGGGAGCAGCAGGTTCGGCTGAACGGTCAGATCAACCGTCTCAAAGAAGAAGCGGCGCTTTCGGAAGAGGAGCATCGCCGGATGCAAAAACTTCTTGAAGAATACGGCGCATCCGCCCAGAAGCAGAAAGCGGAGCTTGAGAAGCTGGCTGCCGAGGCAGCCTCTTGGCGCAGCCAAGCCGACAAGCAAAAAGAAGAAATCGGTGATTTGGAACTCCGTCTGCTGGAGGCGGGAGAGCAGAACGATACGCTGGAAGCGGGCATGAAATCGCTCCATGACGAACTGAGCGTTCTGAAGGAGCAGCTCGCGGAGGAAATCCGGAAGGCGGAATCGGCAGAGCGGAACTACGAGGAGCAGCAGGCCCGGCTGGAACAGCAGCAGCGGCAGATCGAATACCAGAACCAAAAGCTCGAGGACCTGGACGAAACGCTGCAGCTGCAGGAACTGTCGATCGAGGAGCAGCAGGAGCTTCTTGCGGCCAAGGAGCTGCAGCTCCGGGAACGGCAGGAGCAGCTGGATTCGAGCCATGGGCTGATCGAGAAGCTTCAGCAGTCGCTGAGCGAGCAAAACGGCGTTCGGCAGCAGCTTGAGCGGGATCTTCAAGAAAGCGAAGCCCGGTACGGGGAGCTTCAGCAGTCGCTGAAGGAGAAGGAAGATCAATACATCGAACTTCAACGGACGCTGGAAGAAAGCGAAGGTCGATATAAGCAGCTTCAGGAGACGCTGGCGGAGAACGAAGCCCGGTACGAACAGCTTCGCCAGACGTTGAAGGAGAAGGAAGAACAACATCGTGATCTTCAACGGAAGCTCGAGGAGGGTCAAACCGAAAGCGATCAGCTTCTGCAGATGCTGGAAGACAACGAAGCCCAATATAAACAGCTTCAGGAGACGCTGGCGGAGAACGAAGCCCGGTATGGTCAGCTTCGGCAGACTTTGAAGGAGAAGGAAGAACAATATCAGAATCTCCAACGGAAGCTCGAAGAGAACCAGTCCGAAAAGGATCGGCTTCTGCAGACGCTGGAGGAGAAGGAAGTCCGGCATGATCAGATTCAGCGGGCTTTAGACGAGAGCCAAGCCCAATCCGGGCGGCTCCAGCAGTCGCTTGAGGCAAGCCAAGCCGAGCGGGCTAACCTGCAGGCGGCATTGGAAGAACATGAAACGCGGCATGCCGCATTGGAGCAGACCGCGGCGCAGCAAGAAGCGTTGCTTGAACAGCTCCGGCAGTCGATCGAAGATAAAGAAGAGCAGTACCGGAAGCTGCAGCGCCAGCATGGCGAAACGCTGCAGCAGCACGAGGTGCTCAGGGACCAATACGACCAGCGCCTTCGCGAACTGGATGAGCTGCTGAACCAACTGGCCGACCTGGGCGAGCAGTGCGAGCGGCTGCAGAGCGAGCTTGAGGATCGCGAGGCGGCCTACCGGGATGCGAAACGCCAGGCCAACGATTTCAGGCAGAAACAGGGCGACATGGAACGGCTCTATCAGGAGCACTTGAAGCAGTACGAAAACCTGAAGCAGCAATATCAGGGCCTGCAAAAACAACATGAGGAACTGCAGCAAAAGGTTGCCGAAACGAAGCGGCAGCAGGAAGACACCGAAATCGAATACCTGCTGGTGCTGGAGGAAAAGGATGAGGCCGTCCGCAAGGTGGAAGAGCTGACGCGGATGCTGGACGACGCGGCCGACAGGGAAAACGAGCAGCGCGAACTGCTTCGCAGCAGCGAGCTGGCGATTCAGTCCTACCAGGAGAAGCTGGAAGAGATGATGAGTCGCGAGGAGCATTGGAACAGCAAAGAGCAGGAACTGAAAGCCGAACTTGCGGAATGGCAGCGCCAGATCGCCGCAGGGGAAGAACGGCTGGACCGCTTGCAGGACGAAAAGGAGCGCGCCGCCGCCGAGCTGCGCGAAGTCGGCGAAAGCTTTGAGCTCGTAGCCCATCAATATCGGCTCCTTCAAGCGGAGCTTGAACTCCAGAAGGAAAAAACGGAGGAACTGCAAAAAGAACACAGCTTGCTTCAGGATGAATATGCCAAGCTGCAAACGGAATATAACGAATGGATCGAATTGATCGAACAGGACCAAAGCTGATTGTTGCGATTTAAAAAGACGCAAATCCCCCTACAAACCGGGCAAGCAGGAACATCATCGTTGAAGTTCCTCCTTGCAGTTTTCGTAGGGGGATTTGCTTGAAGCCGTCGAACCGCCCAAGTCCCGCGAAACCAAACCTTTAAAGGCAGCGTTGGTTTTACGGGACCGTTTTGCGGCGTCTCCCGGCGCCTGGTTATTCGTCGACGACCACCTTGGCGATCATCGCGGTATGGCCGGCACCGCAAAATACCGAGCAGGTCATTTCGAACGTGCCGGTTTTTTGGGGCGTCACGACCTGGGATTTATGTTTATTGTCGAGCTGGAGTTCGAGACCCGGGATCAATACGCCGTGGGTGCCTTCCTCATTCTCGAACGTGATTTTGACGGGAACCCCTTTTTTGAGATGATATTCCTGTTTATCGAACGCATAATTGGTCGCTTTGATGACCAGTTCTTCGCTCGGGGCGACGCCCGTTTCGGCGACACCGCTGTCTTGCGACGAAGCATTTTTGTTCTTCTCCCCGCAAGCGGCAAGGACCAGGAGAAGCGTGCAGGAAAGAACCAAAGCAATGGCCTTTTTCAAGATGGACCCTCCTCAAAGCATTAAATTTGAAGTAACGATTCTAGTAGTCATCATACCCCAAAAATGGAAGCGCGGAGCCATCGGCATTTGAATAATTGGTGAACTCGGCGCCGGTTGCCGCCCGTATCGAACGAATATCAGCCTGATTTTCAATATTTTTACAATTAAAGATGTATTTTGGCCTGACGGTAAGCTATAATGATAATCACGATTTCATTTGTTATTCCTTGCAAGATTTATTCTTTCCTAAAGAGTAGGGGATTGACTTTTTCATGGATGGGAACAATGTTCTTTTGGAGGATCGGTGGCACCGAAAAATATTAAATGCTTACTGGATTGTCATGGGGATGTTTCTCTTGGCGCAGGCCGTTTTTTTGCTGTTCGGCGGAATCCCGCCGGGCGTGGCTGAGAAAGGCGGCATGTTCTGGCCCCGGCTTTTGTGCTCCAACGGGCTAACCTTATTGCTGCTGGCGATGACGGAAACGTGGCTGCGGCGCTGGACGAAACATCATAAAAAAGCCATCGTGGCATGCGGGTTTTTGATCTCGTACCTGTTTTATTTCATTATGGAGCCGGCCGCGGACGGTTCTCAGGTGGCGCTTTTGCTTCCGGTGTTGATTTCGATCGTGTATTTCGACCGGAGAATGATGTACGGCTTCGGCATGTTTACGATACTGATGTACATTCCGATCTATTTTTTGCTGGAACGCCCGCTGTACGAGAAACCGATCCCGGAATTCATCCAGGTCGAAAGCGTGTTTGTGGTCTGCCTGATTTTCGGGAGAACCATTTTGATCCGGGTCAAGGAATTTTTCGCCTATTTGAAAACGGTAATGAAATCGGAACAGCAGCTGCTGGTCGAAAAAACCATTTCGGACAAGCTGCTCAAAATGGATGCGTTGACGGGACTTTACAATCATAAAACGTTTCATGAATACCTTGACGCTTTGCTGGAGCATTCGGAGAAATATCATTTGCCGCTGCAGCTGGCGATTATCGATATCGACGGTTTCAAAAAGGTCAACGATTCGTACGGGCAATGGGTCGGCGATCTGGTGCTGAAGCAAGTGGCGTCGACGATCACTTCCATCATGACGCCGAATGACTTCGCGGCCCGTTACGGCGGGGAAGAGTTTGCGGTCATTTTTGCGGATAAAACGCTGGCGGAGGGGAAGCGCATTACGGAAGAGCTGCGAAAAGAGATCGCCGTCGTCGAGCATTCCAACATGAAAGGCACTCCGGTCACCGTCAGCATCGGACTTTGCAATTACCAGCCGGGGGACGACAAGGAAACGTTGTTCCGCAAGGCCGACAGCGCTCTTTATCAAGCCAAGCGGACAGGTAAAAACAAAGTGGTGACGGTTTCCGATGCGATTCCGGCCGACTCGCCCCAAGGCAAGGTCGCTTCCATCTGAGCTTAGGGCCGGGCGAGACGAAAACACCCCTGTTCCATGGAACGGGGTGTTTTCGCTTGAGCGTTATTTACGGTCTTTGGCTGCGTTGAAGGCAGAAACCGGAATAAACAGGTCGATAATCCCGATCACGAGAGCGGCAAGGATCGCACCAAGGATGGTGACGCTGACGCCGCCAACGATGAATTGGGCGATGTAAATGACCAGCGCGCTGACGATAAATCCGACAATGCCCCGACCGAACGGCGTGACTCGTTTACCGAAGATTCCTTCAATGACCCAGCCAAGCAATGCGATGACCAGGGCCAACAGCAGGGCGCTCCAGAATCCACCCACGGAAAATTGCGGAACGATCCAGCCGACAATCATAAGCACAATCGCAGAAACGATAAATCGCACGACATGACCCAGAAAATGCATGCAATTGGCCTCCTTTGCGTAAAAGATACGTAATATGAATCCATTTCATAATGCGTCCTGTTTACGTTCATTAGGAAATGGGTTCTGTATGCATCGTTTATTGTATTCAATTTATAAAATGTTATGTACCGGGCTTGGCCGGATTTATTGGAAATCCGGAATCACCGTTTGACTTGCAAATAGCGAAGGCGCAGCCGTTTCGTATATAATAAGAGCGATATGGGGATTGCAGAATCGAGGCGGATGGAGAAGCTGTCGTTTCTGCCCATCCCGATGCATGAGAGGAGCAGTGAAATTTCTTGGACGATAAAATTTTGCATACATTGGAATACCGCAAGATTTTAAATACATGCGCCGGCTATACCCAGACCTCCATGGGCAAACAAATCACGGAAAACGTAAGGCCGGATACCGACCTTGAATCCGTCAAAAGGCTGCTGCAGGCCACGGATGAGGCGTATACCGTGGAACGGCTGAAAGGAACGCCGACCTTTGGCGGAATCAGCGACGTATCGGCGGCCCTGAAACGGGCCAAAATCGGCGGCACGCTGAATCCCCACGAGCTTCTGGCGATCAGCAACACGACATACGGGGCAAGACGCATCAAACGTTTTATTTCCCAAATGAATGAAGACGAGCCGCTTCCGCTGCTTGCGGGCATCAGCGAAAACATTTCGGAGCAAAAAGCGCTGGAAGACGCCATCAAAGCGTGCATATCGGATGAGGCGGAGGTGCTGGATACGGCGAGTCCCGAGCTGGCCCAGATCCGGCGCGAGCTGCGTTCCGGCGAAGTGCGCATCCGCGAGAAGCTGGATGACATGATCCGCTCCTCGTCCGTCGCGAAAATGCTGCAGGATCAGCTGGTTACGATCCGCGGCGACCGGTTCGTCATCCCAGTAAAAGCGGAATACCGCTCGTATTTCGGCGGGATCGTGCATGACCAATCCGGTTCGGGCGCGACCTTATTCATCGAACCGGAATCGATCGTGGCGATGAACAACAAACTTCGCGAGACCCGGATGAAGGAAGAACGGGAAATCGAAATTATTTTGCAGAAGCTGACGGCCAAAGTCGGGGAGGAAGCGGATTTGCTGCTGTTCGACCTGGATTTGGTCGGCCAGCTTGACTTTATTTTTGCGAAGGGCCGTCTGGCCCATGCCATGAAAGCTTCCAAGCCGATCATGAACGACCGGGGGTTCCTGAAGCTTCGCAAAGGGCGCCATCCGCTGATCGATATGGAAAAGGTCGTCCCGATCGACGTCGAGCTGGGGAACTCTTACACCTCGATCATCGTGACGGGACCGAATACCGGGGGCAAAACGGTCACGCTGAAAACGATCGGCTTGCTCAGCCTGATGGCGATGTCGGGGATGTTCGTGCCTGCCGAGGAAGGCAGCCAGCTTTGCGTCTTCGACGCCATTTACGCCGATATCGGGGATGAACAGAGCATCGAACAGAGCCTGAGTACCTTCTCAAGCCATATGACGAACATCATCCGCATTCTGAAAAACATGACGCCAAAAAGCCTGGTGCTGCTGGATGAGGTCGGCGCGGGCACCGACCCGGCGGAAGGTTCCGCGCTGGCGATCGCGATATTGGAGCACATTCACCGGACCGGCTGCCGCATGGTGGCAACGACGCATTACAGCGAGCTGAAGGCCTACGCCTATGAACGGAAATCCGTCATTAATGCCAGCATGGAATTCGACGTCAATACGCTCAGCCCGACCTACCGTTTGCTCGTAGGCGTGCCGGGACGAAGCAACGCGTTTGCGATCGCGGAACGGCTCGGGCTGCCGAACCCGATCCTCGATTTTGCGCGCGGCCAAGTCAATGAAGAGGATCAGCGCGTGGAGCATATGATCGCTTCCCTCGAGGAAAACCGCCTTGGCGCGGAAGTGGAGCGGGAGCAAGCCGAAAAGCTGCGACAGGAGATGGAGCAGCTGCGCACCCGGCATCAGCAGGAGCTGGAGAAGCTCGAGCAGCAGCGCGACCGCTACATCGAAAAAGCGCAGGCCGAGGCGAAAGAGGTCATTGCCAAAGCGAAACGCGAAGCCGAGGAGATCATCGGAGAGCTTCGGCAGCTCGCGAAAGAAGAAGGCGCTTCGGTCAAAGAGCATAAGCTGATCGCCGCGCGGAAAAGGCTTGAGGATGCCGAACCGCAGCAGCGCAAAAAATCGGGAGCGCGAAACCAGCCGAAAGCTCCGCGGAAAATCGAAGCGGGCGACGAGGTGATGGTGTACAGCCTGAATCAGAAAGGCCATGTCGTCGAGCTGGCCGGATCGAAGGAAGCCGTCGTGCAGCTCGGCATCATGAAGATGAAAGTCAGTCTGGACGACCTGGAGCTGGTTCAGACGCATGAAGCGGCAGCCAAGCAGGTTCAGCGCCAGGCAACGACCGTCAAACGGACCCGGGACGAGAATGTCCGGAGCGAGCTGGATTTGCGCGGCGCCAATCTCGAAGAGGCGTTGATCGAAGTCGACCGCTTCATCGACGAAGCTTTCCTGGGCAATTTGGGGCAGGTTTACCTGATCCATGGAAAAGGCACCGGCATCTTGCGGAAAGGGATTACGGATTATCTGCGCAGGCATAAACACGTCAAAAGCTTCCGTCTGGGCAACTATGGCGAAGGCGGAACCGGCGTGACGGTAGCGGAGCTGAAGTAAACGGCCGGCTGCTGCCGGCTGCGGCTGCGGGCAGATATGAAGGAGGCAGGACGATGAAAAACTGGGTAGATCAGATGCTTTCCCATCCGCTTGGGATTCTGATCGGTTATTTTTCGGTAGCCATATTGGGTTTGATCGTATTTTTGTACCTGTTCGAGCTGGTGGCCAAATATAATTGCTGGAACGAGATCAGCCGCGGCAATGTCGCGGCATCTCTGGCGACCGGCGGAAAAATTTTCGCCATCGGCAACGTGTTGAGGTACAGCATCGAGGCGAAAACCTCCATATACGATACGATGAAGTGGGCGTTTTTTGGTTTTGTTTTGCTGTTTGCGGCATATTTGCTGTTCGAGTTTTTGACTCCGGTGTTTTCGGTCGACGAGGAAATCCGGAAGGATAACCGCGCGGTAGGGATCATTTCCCTGCTGATCTCGGTATCCTTGTCTTACGTGATCGGCGCTTGCATTTATTAGGGGGATAACATGAAGAACCTGATAAGAATTTTATTCGTGGCCGCTTTAATCTTTTTTATCGTTGGCATCTATTATTTAATGAATCATTGAGGAGATGAATGGCAATGGAAACGACCGTTTGCCCTTGGTGCCAGACGGAGATCGTCTGGGACGAAGAAATTGGACCGGAAGATACCTGTCCGCACTGCCAGAACGAATTGAAAGGGTACCGTACGCTGAACATCCAGCTCGGCGACAAGGAAGAAGAACCCGAAGAGCAGGTGGATTGGGAAGACGAAGCCGATGAGGAGGACGCTGCGGCGTTTTGGGGGCAAGAGGATATGCGTCACAGTCTCCCTCCTTCCATCCGTACGCTGGATAAATTCGAAGAAAGCCACGACTTGATGAATTACGAGGAGACCGTGGAAAAGATGTTGGATGAACAGGAAGAAGTGCCCGAATGTCCGAAATGCCGCGATTACATGATTTTGGCCGGCACGCAGGAGGTGACGGGAGACGGCTTTAAGCCCGCGCAATATAGCGCCCTGAAATCCCCGGTCATTCAACCTCCTTTCCGGGTCAATATGTATATCTGCACCGGCTGCTTCCATGTCGAAACCAATTTGACCGAGGAAGACCGGCTGCGCATGGTGGATCATTTAAGCCGGGAAAAGGCCTGATCTGCAGCATCCGAATGGTCTGCAGCATCCGAATGGTTTGAAATTTTCAAAATGATATCCCTCCCTTTGGGGCATGTTAAGACCGAGCATGTCCGGCGATCCAAAGGGGGGACTTATGAAAACGACGGCACATTTGAACCGCCAATCGCTGCTTTTGCTGGCCGTGAACGGGTTGATCGTGTTGGCCGGAGCCCTTTCCGGCACGTTTTTGAATGTATACTTATGGAAAAGCAAGCAGGATTACGCGATGATCGGCTGGTTTACCGTCGCCCAGCAGGTGGCTGTCGGGCTTACCTTCTGGCTGGGCGGCAAATGGGTGAAAGAATACAACAAGATGAATGCCCTGCGTGCAGGCATCGTTCTTTCGGGTTTGTTTTATCTTTTCGTTTTATGGGCAGGCCCTCACGCCGTCCGGTGGATTTGGCCGCTGGGGCTGCTGCTCGGCATTGCGATGGGACTTTTCTGGCTTTCGTTTAACGTGGTGTATTTCGAAGTGACCGACCGGGCCAACCGCGATTTGTTCAACGGCTGGGTCGGGCTGCTCGGATCGGTGACCGGCATCGTCGGCCCTTGGTTCTCGGGGCTGCTGATTACATGGCTCAAAGGCGACCGCGGATACCGGGTCGTATTTACCATTTCGCTGGCGATTTACGGTCTCTGCGTCGTCTTAAGCTTTTTTCTGAAAAAGCGGAAAAACGGCAGCGGCTATCATTGGATGGAACCGATCGCGCAGCTGCGGAGCAAAGGAAATCCGTGGCGTCTGATGGCCCCCGGACTGATCGCGCAAGGGGTGCGCGAAGGCGTGTTCGCCTTTTTGATCGGCCTGCTCGTTTTCGTGGCGACGAAACAGGAGTCCAAGCTGGGACAGTTTACCCTCATCACGTCGGCCATCTCGCTCCTGACATACTGGCTTGCCGGAAAATGGTTCAAGCCCAAGTTCCGGAGCGCCGGGATGCTTGTCGGAGCGCTGCTGCTGTGGATCGTCATCGTCCCGCTGCTCTGGAAAACCGGCTACGGCACGCTGCTCGTGTTCGGGATCGGAACGTCCGTGTTTATGCCGCTGTACATTTTGCCGATGATATCGTCGGGGTTTGACCTGATGGGCACAAGCGACGAAACGGTGGAGAAACGGGTCGAGCTGGTCGTCCTGCGCGAGCTGAGCCTGATGGCCGGCCGGCTGCTGGGGACGTTTATTTTTATCGCCGTATTGATGGTGAGCAAGACGCCGCTGACCATTACGGTGCTGATGCTGGTCCTCGGCGCGTCGCCGATCGCCAGCTGGATATTCGTCCGCAAGCTGCTGAAGGCGGAGAAGTCGGCCGTAACCAACAAATAGCACATCCATTTGCCAACCCCCCGGGTAACGCTTAACCAGCGTCCCGGGGTTTTTTGTGCCTGTTCGGGATGATCCCCGCACAGTTGCCCGAATCGGCTGCGAATTCTGGCCCCATTTGTTGGGGCTATTTTTATTTTTTAAATTTAAGGTTGCTGTAAGGTTGGGATTAAAACGCTGTAAGGTTCGGGCTTTAAGATTAGGTTTGTGATCAACTCCTACATCCTGTAACGCATCTCGCATAGGGAACCCAAAATAAGTAGGCCAAAAAATGATTCATATAAGGAGAACACCAATGAAAACGATACTCCAAGCTAAACACGTCAACAAAACCTTTGGTACAAAAGGAAACCAATATACGGCGCTGCAAAACATCGACCTGAGCATCGAAGAAGGCGAATTCGTCGGCATCATGGGCCCTTCGGGCGCCGGCAAATCGACCTTGCTGAACATTTTCTCCACGATCGATACCCCGACGTCCGGGGAAATCACGATCGACGGGCAAAACATCGTCGCCATGAACGAAGAGAAGCTTTCCGATTTCCGCCGGAATAAACTCGGGTTTATTTTTCAGGATTACAACCTGCTCGATACGCTGACGGTCAAGGAAAACATTTTGCTTCCGCTGGCCCTGTCCAAGGTACCTGCGGCAGAGATCGAAAAGCGTGTGGAGGCCATCGCCGATACGTTCGGCATCCGTCAGATCCTCGATAAGTACCCGTACCATATTTCGGGCGGGCAAAAGCAGCGGGCGGCTGCATCGCGGGCGATCGTGGCGAATCCGAGCCTCATTTTGGCGGACGAACCGACCGGGGCGCTTGATTCGAAATCGGCGACCAGTCTGCTCGAAAGTTTAAGCAAGCTTAACCAGGGGAACCAAGCAACCATCCTGATGGTAACGCATGACGCTTATGCCGCGAGTTTCTGCAAGCGGGTCATTTTCATCAACGACGGACGGCTGTTCCGGGAGCTTCATAAGGACGGATTAACGCGGAAGGAGTTTTTCGGACGGATTCTCGAGGTGCTGGCTTCGCTCGGAGGTGAACATCATGACGCTGTTTAGGATCGCCGGGAAAAACATCCGGAAAAATTTCACCAACTATTTTCTTTATTTCGCATCGATGATTTTCAGCATCGTCATTTATTTTACTTTCGTGTCTTTGAAATACGACAATACCATTCAGTCGGCATCGGACGGATCGCAGAAAATCAGCTCGGCTTTCAGCGGGGCGGCGGTCGTGCTGATCGTGTTCGTGGCCATTTTCATCTGGTATTCGAATTCGTTTTTTACCCGCAAGCGCAAAAAAGAAGTCGGGCTGTATTCCTTGCTTGGCGTTCGCAAAAAACAGATCGGGCGGATGCTTTTTTACGAGAATTTCCTGATGGGCATTCTGGCCCTGATCGTCGGAATCTCGCTTGGATCGGTGCTCAGCCGGTTTTTCGTCATGATATTGATGAAGGTGATGGGTTATTCCGTTGTGGCGAATTTCTCCATTTCCCCGGCTGCAATCTTGAATACGTTCCTGGTGTTCATGATTATCACGCTGATCACGTCGGTCCAAGGCTATCGCCTGATCTATCGTTTCAAGCTGATCGAGCTGTTCCATGCGGATCAAGAGCACGAAAAGGAACCGAAGTCTTCCGTCCTGATCGCTTTGCTGTCCGTGATCCTGATCGGTTTCGGCTACTGGCTCGCGCTGCAAAACCTGGTCACGTCAAAAGCTTGGGCAACGCTTGGTTTTATGCTGACGCCGCTGGTCATTTTGATCACCGTCATTTTGGGCACGTATCTGCTGTTTAACACGTTGACCGTCACGCTGCTGAAGCTGTCGCGCAAAAACAAAAAAAGCTACTGGAAGGGCCTGAATTTGATCGGCACGTCCCAGCTTTTGTACCGGATGAAAGGGAATGCCCGCACGCTGACCGTCATTGCGGTGCTGAGCGCGACGACGCTGACGGCGGTGGGAACGGCGTACAGCTTGTACTACAACAACCGAATGAACGCGGAGATGGCGAATCCGAACAGCTTTACGTTTATCGGCGTGGATGGAAAAACAACCGCCAAGGCCGATCAGGCGATCGGGCAGGCTCCGGGCCATAAGGTACTCTACCACGAGTCCGTTCCTTTTCTTGAAGTGGATGCCGACACCTCCGGCCTGAAGCAAAACGCAGGTTCGAAGGAGCAAACGTACAGCGTGATTGCCAGCCGCGATTTTAACCGTTTGGCCAAACTGCAAGGCCGGGACGACTTCGTCAGCCTTGAAGGAAGCGAGGCCGCGGTGCTGGATCCGGCGTACATGGAGGGGATTTCCCCGGACTACGTGGGTTCGACGGTCAAGCTGCAGGGAAAAGGCATCAACGAAGCCATCCGGTTCAAAGCGCTCAAAGAGTACACCGTGTTGAACCTTGGAACGGTCTACTCGACCATCGTCGTCGGCGACGAGATGTTTGCGGCCCTTCAGCCGAAGGCCCAAACGACTACGATTGAAGCTTACGGCATTTCGCGCCAGGACAAGGCGAAGGAACTGACGAAGCAGCTTCAAAGCATCTTGCCGGAGAAAGCGGAGCTTTCGAGCTTTTACGACCAATATGCGCGAGGGATGGAATCCAGCGGCTTGCTGATGTTTATGGGCGGGTTTCTCGGTTTGGTTTTCCTGGCCGCGACAGGCAGCATCATTTATTTCAAACAGCTGACGGAAGCCAGCAGCGATAAAGCCCGTTATTTGATTTTGCATAAAATCGGCGTCAAAAAGAGGGAAATCCGCAAAACGGTAGCCAAGCAGGTCTTGTTTATTTTCGCGCTTCCGCTTGCTTTCGGCATCGCCCATTGCGCCGTCGCCCTGTCGGCTTTATCGAACCTGATGATGACCAGCCTGGTCGTTCCGGTCGTCAGCTGCATGGGAATCTATGTCTGCATCTACCTGATCTATTATTTCTTAACAGTGCATGCTTACTGCAAAATCGTTACCAATACAAAATAAGGAGTGAACGGGAATGAAAAAAGGGATTATCGCTTTGGCCGTCGTTTTGATCGTTCTGGTCGGGTTCATCGTATTCATCCAAAACGTGAATTTGAACCGGATCGGTGCGGAGCAATATTACGTGCAGATTAACCAAGACGGAAAGAAAATAGAAGAGAAGTCAAACAGTGGGGAGAAGTATGTTTCTTACGAATACACCCTGGAGGGGTTTGATGCTAACGGAAAGGAAAAAAGACTGACCTTTAGAGCATTCAAAGAACTGCGCAAAGACGCGTACCTGCGACTCTATGTAAAGGGGGATGGGGTCAGCTCCTACCAGGAGGTGCAGGCCGCAGAACTGCCCGAGGGGGCAAAACGGAAGCTGGAGACTGCCGGAAAATAGCGACCTGCGCCGCTTGAGAGCTTTCATATATATCAATCTTATTTTGGATCAAGGGAGAGAAAACGATGAAAAAAACCGCCTTTAAAACCGTATCCCAAAAAACGCTGGCTTATTCGCTCGCATTTACGCTTGCAGCTTGCCCGCTGGCCAGCGCCGGTCATGTTCTGGCCGCGCCGGCAGCGGCATCCGCGGATTCCGTAGAGGCTGCGCAGGCGCATGCCCAAGCCCAAGTCGCGTACCGGATTGACGCTGGGCTCGACGAAAAGAATATGCACATCCAAGGGAGAGAAACGGTCACGTACCGGAACACGTCCAAAGATACGCTGCGGAAGATCGTCTTCCATACGTTTGCCGATGCCAACCGGTCCAAAGCGACCCAAACTTCGATGTTTGAGCAAAACAACGAGGAGATCCGAAAGGAAAATCCACAGAAGAAGCCGGAAGATTTTCTTGGAGGCATCGACATCTTGAGTGCGTCGGCGGGCGGGGAAGCATTGGCCTACCAAAACAGCAATCAGGCTCTGACCGTTGAATTGAAGCAGGAGCTAAAGCCAGGGGAAGCGGTAACGGTAGAGATCGGCTTTGAGGTGAAAATTCCTTTCGGCATGCAGCGCCTGTCCTACTACAAAGACATCGTCAATGGCGCGCATTGGTTCCCGGTCATGTCGGTCTACGACAAGGAGAAGCATGAGTGGGATCAAACGCCGTACAGCAAAATCTTCGAAACCGATTATTACGACTCCTCGGATTTCGAAGTTCATTTAAACGTGCCGGAAGCCTATCAAGTGCTGATGCCGGGGACGATCGCAACGCAGGCGGATCCGAAAGAGCCCGGCCGGAAAATCGTGTCTGCCGTGGCGGACAACACCCGGGAATTCGTCTTTTTTGCCAGCCCGAATTATAAGGTGGAGAGCATAACGCGTGACGGCTTGACCATTGAATATTATTATTTCGACAATATGCCGGACAAGAAACAAATCGTCGATGAATACATCGACACCGCTTTTAAGGCGATTCAATTTTTTAGTGAAAAATACGGGAAATATCCTTATCCTGAGTTCCGGATCGCGGAGTCGTACGTAGAGGGAGTGGCGGTCGAGTTTGCCCGGGTCATCCAAATGGGGCAAATCCGGCCGAACAGCGATCCTGCGCATGACACCACATTCGTGCACGAGATCGCCCATCAATGGTTCCATGCCCTGATCGGCAACAACTCGGAGAAAGAATCGTTTTTGGACGAAGGGTTTGCCGATTTTTCGATGGTGTATTTTGCGGAAAAACAAGGCGATAAGCTGAACGGGTTCAAATCGATCCAAATCGATGATTTGTCTTCCATAGATAAGCCGATCGCCGGAACCAATACGGAAGTAGGAGACTTGCAGAGTCCAACCTTTTACAATAAAGGACGCCAGGCCATTTACCAGCTGTACCGGAACGTGGGCGAAGAGAAATTCGACATGTTCATGAAAGAATATTTCAAACGGTACGAGTTCAAAAACGCGACGATCGAAGGGCTTTTGCAGACGATCCAGGATACGCTCGGCGATGAGTCGCGAAAGGAAATGGACAAGATCCTGCATGATCCGCATTTTGCCCTAAAGCCCGAATACCGATTGTCTGAGGCGGAAGAAGCCGCTTATTGGCGTGAACAGTTTAAAACCTCGTACCGTTCTTCCCTGTCCCAAATTCCGAATCTGCCGGCGGAAACGATGAGCCGCATCATGGACAAGGCGCTGCAGGGCGAACCGTTGACGATCGTGGTGAGCGATCAGGCCGGCAGCCAAGCGAAAAAGCAACAGCAGACGATCTTGACACAGCTTGAAGGGACGCTTGGGATCATGGGCATTCCATACGAGGTCGTTTCCGACCGGCAAACACTCAAGAAAAAGCTGGAAAAGGAGCTCGGAGCCAGCAATATCATTGCCATCGGCAGCGCGAAAACGAACGGACTCATCCAGGCGCTTAAACCCGGCATCATGCAGAAATCGAAGGCCATCGGCTTCGACTGGAAAGGCAAGATGAACCAAAAGGCATCTTCGGGAGCATACGTCATTAAGCATCCATACAATCAAAACCGCCTGCTGCTGCATTTTTTCTGGAACGGTGAAGCCCTGAGCGGCAACGCGGTCGAGCCGTTTGCGGAGCAAATGCTGAGAGCACTCAACTTTAGCACCGACTTTTATCAGTATTACGTTTTGAACAAAACAGGCCAAATCGCAACAGATAAAAAGATCGCTAACCCGATCGCGAAATTTTTCGGAGAAGAATAAGATCAAGCAAGCCGCTAGCCAAAACGCCGGTTTCAAGTTATGGTTATAGTAATTGGCAGGGCGGGGAAGATGATACTGCAAGGCCGCGGGGAGCGGCCTCGCGGTTTTTTTGTTCCGCATGGTTAGAATAGGAGGTCGAACGGAATTGTCGCTAAGCCAAAAAATACTGATCGTGGACGATGAAGAAGATATTTTGAAGCTCCTGAAAACGGTTTTGATCAAGGAAGGATTCGAGCACGTACATACCGCCGCTACGGCGAACGAAGGCTGGCGCAAGTTTCAGGACAAGCAGCCCGATCTCGTTATTTTGGATATCATGCTCCCGGACGGCGAAGGGTATGACGTCTGCAAACAAATCCGGAGCGTTTCGAACGTGCCGATTTTCTTTTTGTCGGCCAAAGCCGAGGAAATCGATAAAATACTCGGATTTGCCATCGGCGGCGACGACTACATCACCAAGCCGTTCAGCCCGAAGGAAGTGGCTTACCGGATCAAAGCCCGTTTTAGAAGAGCGGAGGCCGTGCCGGAAGAGGAGAAAAAGGACCGCATCCTGAAAGCAGGCCCGTTCGAGCTCAACGAACAAACATTCGAACTGAAAAAAAACGGCGAAATCATCGAGCTCAAACCGAAGGAGCTTGGGCTGTTTACCCATCTGCTCAAGCACCCGAACCGGATCATCAGCAAAGAAAGCCTGTACGACCAAGTATGGGGAGAGGAATCCTTCGGATACGACAATACGGTCATGGTCCATGTCCGGCGGCTGAGGGAAAAAATCGAGGATGATCCTTCGAATCCGCAGTTTTTGGTGACGGTGAAGGGGCTCGGGTACAAGCTCGCCCTGGAGGAAACGAAACGATGAAATGGAGGCTGACCGGCAGGTACTTGGCATCCGTCGTCCTGATCGTCGTCATCGTCATTATCATCAACTTCCTGATTTTGGCCGGGTTGTATATATACCATAACGTATCCCCCAAATCCCCGCTCAAATACGGAGAAGATTCGGCCGAGGGCATCACGCGCTCATTCGCCCAAGAGATCGTCGTTTCCGGATCGGGGATGGCCATCACCGAGCAGGGAAAGAAAACGCTGGAGGGCCATGGCGCCTGGATTCAAATTTTAGATGATAACGGCAGGCAGGTTTATGGCTATCTCGTACCGTCCGGGGCCAAAACCAAATATACGCCGCTGGATATCGTCCAGACTTACAAGTATATGGAAAAAGAGCTGATGTCGACGGTTTTTATCGGGGAAAAGGCGATCGACGGCAAACGCTACAGCTATTTGATCGGCTTTCAAAATCCTTATCTGGAACGAAACATATTTACCTACGATATCCGGTCCGTGGGGCGCTTCCTGCAGATCGGAATCCTGACCGTGCTATGCGTCGACGGCTTCATCGCGCTTTGCATCGCTTACCTGTTCGGCAAAAGGTTAACCCGGCCGCTTCACGCCCTGATTGACGGGATTAAGCAGCTGGCCCATAAAAACTACCGGATCCGGTATGAAGCCAAAGGCATCTACAAGGACGTGTTTTATAACGTAAACGTGTTAAGCGAGGAACTGCGCGCAAGCGAAGCGGAACGAAAAAAGCTGGACCGGATGAAAGAGGAATGGATCGCGAACATTACGCATGACATCAAAACGCCGCTCGCATCGATTCAGGGATACGCGGAGATGATGAGGGACAAGGATTACGAGTTTACGGTCGAAGAGATGCGCGAGTATGCGGAAGTGATCGAGCGGAAATCGCTGTACCTCAAAGACGTCATCGAGGATTTGAACCTGTCGACCCGCCTGAAAAACAAAAACATATCCCTCAACCTAAAACAGGCGAATCTCGTAAGCCTTGTCCGGAATACCGTCATCGACATGCTGAACGATGCGCGCTACGGGAGCCGAAACATCGATTTTCGGTACAGCGACGAGATGGTCATCATGGATGTGGACGAAATTTTGATCCGACGGGCCGTGAGCAATTTGATTTATAATGCGGTCGTTCATAATGCGGAGGATACGGCCGTTCAAGTCAGCGTAGAGAAACACGGCGGAACGGTCTCCATCGTCGTGGAGGATCAGGGCAAAGGAATCCGGGAAGAAGAGCTGGAGCGCGTGTTCGACCGGTATTATCGCGGGACCAATACGGGCGAGCTGCACAAGGGTTCGGGCCTGGGCCTGGCCATCGCGCACGATATCGTCCAGGCGCACGGAGGCAAAATCGATGTGGACAGCGAGCTTGGCCGGGGAACCCGCATCGAAATTAGGTTGGGAATGGCAAAAGCAGGCGATGTCAACAGATGACGTTGGCCTGCTTTTCCATGTCAACGAATCGTCAACGAGTCGGACGGCGAAGGTTTGCTGCTCCGCTGGAGGGAAAACATGTTCAGTTCCGGGCGCGGCCGGCCCGTGAGCTCGTCCCCCAGCAAATCGGCGGCGATCATGCAGTAGACCGTGCCGTTGCCGCCGTACGCTTCGATAAAATAACAATTCGGGTAATCCGGGTGCGGGCCGACCATCGGCATTCCGTCATGGGTCGTCCCGAAAATCGAAGCCCACGCGCAATCCGCTTCAAGGCGGGCGTAAGCGGGAAATAACTTGCGGATTTCTTCGATCAGAACCTTCGTCTGGTGCAGGAGGCGGGCTTCGCGTTTCTCCGGGGCCGGTGGGGACTCGTCCAGTCCGCCCGCCACGATGCGGTTGTCCGGGGTCGTCCGCATATAGAGATAAGGCCTTGCCGTTTCCCAAATCAAACAGCGTTCATGCCAATCGGACAAATCGCCGACGGGTTTGGTCAATACGGCGTAAGAAACGTTGATGACGGCGTTTTTATCCTTTTTCAATTCCTGTGTTTCGTACCCCATCGAAAAAATGACTTTGTTGGCGCGGATTTTCTTGCCGTTCGCATAACAAGTGACCCCGTTCTCGGCGAATTCGAAGTGTACCGCTTCGGTCTGTTCGTAGATGTCGGCTCCTTGCTCCGCCGCCGCTTTAACCAAAGCGTGAACCAGGCGGTAAGGATTGACTTCCGCGTCGCCGTCCTTGTAAAGCGCGGCCGGTTTCGTGAAAGGCATGCGTTTTCCGATCTCTTGTTTATCCCAGTACTGCACTTGGAAACCGTGTTTTCTAAGCGTTTGATACTCCTCCCGAAGCATTTCCACGTCGTCTTCGCTGCTGGCAAAATACAGGCTGCTGCGGGGGACGAACTCCAGTCCCGGCGAAAGTTTGGCGCAAATCTCCCGGATTTGTCGGATGCTTTGTTCGCACTTTTTATAGAAAGCGACGCCGATCTCCTCGCCGAAGGTGTGGATCATGGACGTCAGGGATTTGTCGTTCGAACTTTGAAGCAAACCGGTGTTGGCCGCCGTGCTGCCGCCCCCGATGTTTCTTTTGTCGATGAGTACGATGTTCCGATGGCGCGCCGCGAGTTGATAGGCCATCATCGCGCCGCTCATCCCGCCGCCGACGATGAGGAAATCGCAATCCACGTCTTGATCCAGCACGGGATATTCGGGTGCGGGCTTCAGCGTATGGGGCCATGCCGGATTTCCGCTGTTCAAGATCATCGTTTTTCGCTCCTTTCCCTTTAGATACCAGCCTCGTTTGCTCCCCATTCAGTATTTCTCGATCTCATGCCGTTTATCGGCTGCACATAGAAAAAAATGACCGGGATATAATAAGCACGAGTTAAATATCCCCAGAGGAGGCAAAAACGTTATGCAATCCGGTCAAATGCAGCCGATCACCGGCAAAGAACTGGAGTATATCGTCGATTCGATATCCAATGAAGATTTGCTGATCAAGCAGTGCGCCGCGACGTGCGCCACGACCCAAAACCCGACGATTCAGCAGGCTCTGCAGCAGTATATCCGCTCGATGGACCATCATCTGGACCTGCTCGTCCAAGCGCTGCAGCAGCATCAGCCGCTTGCGCCGACGCAGCCGCAGCAATAAATTCCAAAGGAGGCACGCATAGATGTACTATCAACAATCCGGCAATTCCGCCTTTATGCAGGACGAGGACCTGCTCTACACCATCCTCGCAGACCTGAAACGGACGGTAAGGGAATATACGACGGCGACGACGGAGTCCTCCTGCCCGGCCGTTCGGAACCTGTTCACGCAGCTGACCAACGATACGCTCCGCATGCAAGGCGAACTTTATAACCTGATGAAGCAGCTCAACATGTACTCGACTTCCTCCAAGGCCCTGCGCCAGGATCTCGACAAGCAGGTTCAGAGTGCGCGGAACACGCAGCAAAAAACCCGGCAATTCGTGCAGCAAAAAACGTCCAACATGGGGCAATACGCGCAGGCCGCGCAAATCCAGCCTCCGCAGCAAAACGCTCAAAATCCTTACTACATGTAAAACATAACCTGCTTCCCGCCTGCTCAAACATGGGATGGAAAAGGGCGGGGCAAGGGGCATGGCACAATTTTACCGTCTCAAATTCGGCCCACGCCGCGGAGACGGTTTTTCTTTGCATGCACCCTAAAGTATTGTAATATTAGTATTAATCTCTTTCCCGGGTATGACATGTTTTGTAAGCAACCCGCGAAACGAATGCTGGAGGATACTTATGAAAGAACTTACCGAACTGAAGCTGAAAGTCCTCGACCTGCTGAATGAGGACGCGAGACGATCCCCACAACTTCTCGCCACCTTGATTGGCGTGGACGAGGAGGCGGTGAAAGAGGCGATTGCCGAGCTTGAGGCGGACCATGTCATCGTAAAATACGCGGCCGTCGTCAACTGGAGCAAAATTGAGGAAGAAACCGTGACGGCGCTGATCGAAGTGCAGATCACCCCTGAGCGGGGACGCGGTTTTGAAGGAATCGCGGAGCGCATTTATTTGTACCCGCAGGTGAAGTCCGTTTATTTGATGAGCGGAGCGTACGACCTGCTCGTCGAAGTGGAAGGACGCAATCTGAGGGAAGTGGCGAACTTCGTTTCCGAGAAGCTGTCGCCGATCGATTCGGTATTGTCGACGAAAACCAACTTTATTTTGAAAAAATATAAACAGGACGGCATTATTTTTGAGGACCGTGAAGAAGATAACCGTCTCATAGTCTCGCCGTAAAGGAAGATGTGTCATGATCGTGAATGAAGATACCAAACAACAGCAAGTCAAATCGATGGAAACGTATTTGTCCCCGCTCGTCAGAAATATCCCGCCGTCGGGCATCCGCAAGTTTTTCGACCTGGCGAACGGCAGCAAGGATATCATCACGCTCGGCGTGGGCGAACCCGACTTCACGACGCCTTGGCATGTCAGGGAGGCTTGCGTTTATTCCCTGGAACGCGGAATGACCGCGTACACTTCCAATGCGGGGATGATCGAACTCCGTGAAGCGATTTCCGACTATTTGAACGACAATTTCAAGGTCGCGTACGATCCGAAGGATCAAATTATCGTGACCGTCGGCGGCAGCGAAGCGATTGACCTGGCTTTGCGGGCGCTGATCGTTCCCGGGGACGAAATTCTGATTCCGGAACCTTGTTACGTGCCTTATTCTCCGATCACTTCGATCGGGGGCGGCGTTCCCGTCGGCATCGAAACCTATGCCAAGGACGATTTCAAGCTGACGGCCGAAGCGCTGGAAGCCAAAATCACGCCGAAAACCAAAGTGCTGATCCTTTGCTATCCAAGCAATCCGACCGGCTCCATCATGACCTACGAGGATTGGCTCCCGATCGCGAAAGTCGTGGAAAAACACGATCTGATCGTCATTGCCGACGAGATTTATGCCGAGCTGACCTACGGCCAAAAGCATGTCAGCTTTTCGTCCATTCCGGGCATGATGGACCGTACCATCCTGGTCAGCGGTTTTTCCAAGGCGTTTGCGATGACCGGCTGGCGGATGGGATATGTCTGCGCCCACCCGGACCTGATCGCAGCCATGCTGAAAATCCACCAGTACACGATTATGTGCGCTCCCGTCATGGGCCAGGTCGCCGCACTGGAGGCACTGAAGCACGGCATGGAGGAAAAGGACCGGATGGTCGAGTCCTATAATCAGCGCCGGCGCCTGATCGTCCAGGGCTTTCAGGATATCGGGCTTTCCTGCCACGAGCCGAAGGGCGCGTTTTATGCGTTCCCGAGCATTGCTTCGACCGGACTGAGCTCCGAAGAATTCGCGCACCGGCTGCTGCTGGAGGCGAAGGTCGCGGCGGTTCCCGGAACGGCCTTCGGCGCGAGCGGGGAAGGATTTTTGCGGTGCTCCTACGCCACTTCCGTTGCCCAGCTGACCGAAGCGCTTGACCGGATCGGAAAATTTTTGCACAAGCTCAAGCAGGAGTCATAAAAAAGTTCCATTTTAGGTATTTTCTGGGTATTGTATTGTAAGCCTTCCTTGTACACGATGTTCTTTTCTTCTGGTCTGAAGGCCGCTCCTATGGATATTTGCAAAACCTGTATCAGGGTTTTATACTGATTTTGAATAATTTAACAAATTATTCACTTTCTTTTATCGATTTATATGTTATAATTTTGCTTCGGGAGCAAGAAAAGACTTACCAGGGAGGGGTTACCTTTGTTCTGTGCCGAATATGATTTGCCCTCATATCGCGGCGACTACATTGCCGAAGGCGATCAGCGCGGTGATTGGTCGGCCAAAACGACGGATTCTGCGAAGAATATTTCCTTGGAAGACGAAATTTTGATGCTCCGCAACAAGATGGAACAGATTTTCATGCAGGAACAATCCTTCACCTCGGAAGTCGTGATCGAAATCAGCAGCTTGCTCGACCTCAAAATCAACGAATACATGAAATCATCATGCCCGAAGAAAAATAAATCGTAAGCCTTAAAAAAGCTTGCAGACATCCAGTCGCTACGTTTATCCCGTCCCCTTCAGGGCGCAGGAGAAGGAAGTTCATTCCGGTGAATTTCCCTCCTGCCCCGGGAGGGGATTTTTGCTGTCCGGCCTTTAGGAAGGGGCCGCTTTTTTGTCTCTCCCAGGTATGATATATTGAACCTATTGGAGAATAGAGGAGGAGCAGAGAGTGAAGGCGTACGGTAAACTCATGCTGGTTATTTTCGCTGTTTTTATGCTTGCGGGCTGCGGGAAGGAAAAGCCGGACCTGTCGATTTTCATGATCGACGACAAGTCCGATCCCACCCAAGTCGCCGAGCCGCTTGAGAAAGCGCTGCAGGAACGTCTGGGCCAGGAGATCAAGGTTGAAGTGATCGCAAGTCCGCTGTACAATCCGGAAAAGCTGATGGTCGAATATGCCGCGGGCGGCCACGACATCATGATTTTGCCTGAAGAGGACATGAAAAATTACGGCAAAATGGGAGGCCATGTGGTGCTGGACGACCATTTCGACCCGAAAACATATCCGGAAGGCGTATTTGCGAGCATGGAAGAAAAGGATGACAAAACGATCGACAAAACGGAACATCTTTACGGGATCCCCGTGAAGGACTTGAAGATGTTCAAGGATTTGAAATATACGCCTGACAAGCTGTTCGTCACCATCCCGGTGTCCTCGAAGCATATGGATAACGCGGTGAAGGCGCTTAAAGAAATGACGGAGTAGGCGGCTTTTGAGCTTAAGGGAGGAACGAACGAATGAGAATTTATACACGGACCGGCGACGAAGGCCAGACATCCGTCATCGGCGGACGCGTTTCGAAGGATGATCTGCAGGTGGAAACCTACGGAACGATCGACGAGCTGAACTGTTTCGTCGGCCAGGCCGCAAGCCTGATGGAGGGCGAGGTTTTTGCCGATTTGCGGGACAACCTGATCGAAATCATGCATGAATTGTTCGACTGCGGGTCGGACCTGGCGTTCGTCAAGCTGAGCGAAAGCAAATATAAAGTGCGTGCCGACATGGTGGAGCGGCTGGAGCAGTGGATCGATCGGTACCTGGAGGAGACCCCCGAGCTGGAGCGGTTTATTTTGCCTGGGGGAACGCAGCTGGCGGCGACGCTGCATGTGTGCAGAACCGTATGCCGCCGCGCGGAACGGAGAGTCGTCACGCTCGGCCAAAAGAAGGCGATCAATCCGGAAGTCCGCCGGTATTTGAACCGGCTGTCGGATTATTTCTTCGTGGCGGCCCGCACGGCCAACGTCCGCAGCGGCGTCCCGGACATCGAATACGTCCGCAGCAAAAAGGTGTTCGGCAACAAAAAATGACAGCTTATTATCCGCCAATCACTTATACCGTGCCCGAAACGGAGGATGGCTGGCTGCTCAAGACCATCCTGCTGCGGCGCATGCATGTTTCGCGCAAGCTGCAGTCCCGGCTGAAGCTGACGGAACAGGGAATCACGTTAAACGGCCGCCGAGTGTACACCAGCGTTCCCGTCCAGGCCGGGGACGTGGTGGCGATCCGCATGGAGCAGGAAATCTCCGACGACATTTTGCCGCAGCCGATTCCTTTTGAAATCCTCTACGAAGACGAACATCTGCTGGTCGTCAATAAAGAAGCGGGCATGATCGTGCACCCGACGCACGGGCATTATACCGGCACGCTGGCGAACGGGGTCGTGGACTACTGGCGCCAAAAAGGCGAGTCGTTCCGTTTCCGCGCCGTACACCGCCTCGACCAGGAGACGACCGGCGTGCTTGCCATAGCCAAAAATCCATACGTGCATCAGCATATATCCGAGCAAATGATCGGAAACCGCGTGGACAAAACGTACCTCGCATTGGTGCATGGGACCCCGGCCCCGCCGGAGGGCGAAATCGACGGGCCGATCGACAGGGACCCCGAAGAGCCGCACCGCCGGATCGTCACGCCAAACGGTTATCCGTCGCTGACCAAATACCGGGTGCTGGACAGCTGGAAAAACGGGTCGCTTGTCCGGCTGAAGCTGGAAACGGGGAGAACGCATCAAATCCGCGTCCATATGACGAGCATCGGCTGTCCCCTGATCGGGGACAAGTTGTATCGGCATGACGTCTATAAAGAAATCGGGATCGAAGCCGCGGACCCGGCAGCGGGTGCCGATTCCGTTATTGAAACGAATGACCCTCCTATGCTGGCGGCTGCGCGGAACATCGTTCAATTGGACCGGGCGATCCCGCGCCAGGCGCTCCACGCCTATGAACTTTCCTTCGAGCATCCGGTCACGCACAGGCAAATGACCTTTCAGGCGCCGCTGCCCGCGGATATGCGGAAATTGCGGGAGCGGCTGGAGGAAGGGCTGTAGTGCCGAAGGGCCCGATGCATCAAATACCGACAAAGAGAGTGGAATGACAGATGAGCAAACTGCAGGTTTACCAATATCCGAAATGCGGCACCTGCCGCAACGCAATCAAATGGCTCCAGTCCCATGGCCATGAGCTGGAGCTTCACCATATCAAGGAAGAACCTCCGGCGCCCGAAACGCTGGAGAAACTGATCGGCTTAAGCGGACTTCCGCTCAAAAAGTTTTTTAACACAAGCGGCGAAGCGTACAAAGAAATGGGCCTCAAAGACAAGCTGGCAGACATGTCCGAAAAGGAGCAGATCGAGCTTTTGTCTTCGAACGGCATGCTGATCAAACGTCCGATCGTGACCGACGGCCGCAAAGTAACGGTCGGCTTTAAAGAGGATCAATACGAATCCGCCTGGGGATAACAGGAAACCGCGCAAAAGCTCCCCCTAGTTGTGTTATACTAGAGGCAGCATTGCCCGCCCTTGAAACAGGGATGAGGCAGACAAGGGGAGAAACGAAGATTGATCACGAATGAAAAACGACCATCCGTTATGTTGGTGGACGGGATGGCATTGTTGTTTAGAGCTTATTACGCTACCGCAACCAGCGGATATATCCGCCGGACGAAATCGGGGATTCCGACGAATGCGATTTACGGGTTTATCCGGTATTTTTGGGACGCGGTGCAAAATTTTGATCCGAGCCACGTCGTTTGCTGCTGGGATCTTGGGGGCAAGACGTTCCGCGGGGAGCACTTTTCGGCTTATAAAGGAAACCGGCCGGAGGCGCCGGAGGATCTGGTGCCCCAGTTTTCGCTGATTCGGGACGTGATGGACAGCATGGGCGTCCCCAATATCGGCGCCGAAGGGTATGAGGCCGACGATTGCATCGGCACGCTGGCCGCCAAGTTCAGCCAGGACATGGACGTGATGGTTTTGTCCGGCGACCATGACCTGCTGCAGCTGGTAAGCGAACGCACGACCGTCATCATCATGAAAAAAGGCCACGGCAACTATAAGGTGTACACGCCGGAGACGTTGTACGAGGAACGGCAGCTTCATCCGCGCCAAATCGTCGACGTCAAGGCGCTGATGGGCGATGCCAGCGACAACTATCCAGGCGTTCGCGGCATCGGCGAAAAGACGGCGCATAAGCTGATTCAGGAGTACGGTTCCATCGAGGGGCTGCTCGACAATCTGGATCAGGTATCGAAGAGCATCCGCGCCAAAATCGAAGCCGATCTCGAGATGCTGCATCTTTCGCGCCGCCTGGCGGAAATCCATTGCGCGGCCCCTGTGGCGTGCGCGCTGGAAACCTGCCAGCTGTCGCTCGACGAGCAGGCGGTGGTCGATAAATTCGAAGAGCTTGAGATGAAGAGTTTGTGCCATCTGCTCGGGGTCGTCTAAAACAAAACGAGAAGTTTGCCACGCACGGGGATGCCGGCATCACGCCCGGCGTCCCCTTTTCCGTGCGCTTGCGCATTGACTTTCATGGAACAACTGGGCTATAATGCCCGTGGTTATTGGATAGGATTCGCTATTTGATGCCGCAGACGGGCAAACAGACAAGAGAATGGTGCAGGAGGGATTGCAAACGATGAGTATTCTGGGAGCGATTGAAGCCGGAGGTACGAAATTTGTATGCGGTATCGGGAAGGAAGACGGAACCGTGCTCGAGCGGATCAGTTTTCCGACGACGACGCCCGAAGAAACGATGGCACAGGTGGTTTCTTTCTTTCAAAATAAAGGCGTGGAAGCGATCGGGGTAGGTTCGTTCGGACCGATCGATCCCGTCAAAGGAAGTCCTACATACGGACGCATTACGACGACCCCTAAACCGCATTGGAGCAACTTCGATATCGTCGGCCATCTGGGCTCGCATTTCCAGGTTCCGATCGAATTCGATACGGACGTGAACGGTGCGGCGCTGGGCGAATATACGTGGGGCGCAGCCAAAGGGTATGACAGCTGCCTGTACATTACGGTTGGCACCGGAGTCGGCGCCGGCGCGGTCGTCGGCGGCGAACTGGTGCATGGTCTTTCGCATCCGGAAATGGGACATATTTTGGTCCGCCGGCATCCGGAGGACAAATTCGAAGGGTTCTGCCCTTACCATGGCGACTGCCTGGAAGGCGTAGCCGCAGGTCCTTCGCTGTCGAAACGCTGGGGCGTTCCGGGTGCGGAATTGACGCCGGATCATCCGGCTTGGGACATGGAAGCCTATTATCTTGCGCAAGCGTTGATGAACTATATCCTGATTTTGTCTCCGCAAAAAATCGTCATGGGCGGCGGCGTCATGAAACAGCTACAGCTGTTCCCGCTGATTCATGCAAAATTGCAGGAGCTGCTGAACGGTTATGTGCAGCTTCCGGCCATCAACGAGCAAATCGCGGACTATATCGTTCCTCCGCAGCTTGGAGACAACGCCGGATTATGCGGCGCGCTCGCTCTGGCCAAAAAGGCCTTGGCTGCGGGTTAATCCGATATCGTTTTTTTGGACGGGCTGCCACAAAAGGATTGACCATTTGCGATGATGTGGTATCATTTGGAATAACAGCATAATAACGGGGAAGCACCTCTCTTGAACTTCAAGGGAGGTGCTTTTTTTATTGTGCTGATTTCAAAGGGAGGTAAAGCAAGATGCAGACCGTATTTATGAATCGCATGGTGAAAGAAAGCAAGCAGGGAGGGACATGGGCGGAAGTATGGATCGACGAGGGGGAAGGCGTCTGGAAGCTTGGCTGGAGGGATATGGAAAGGGGCGGCAGCGTATCGGAACAGACCTGGTACGAAGGCGGTTCCTGGAATGAGATGCTGCATATATACCGCCACGGCCTGGCCGTGAAATTGGGCGAGGGCTTCCGTCCGGTCATTGACGGCATCTTTCACGACGAAGAGGAGCAGAAGGGAAAAAGCCAAAACGCGCAAAAGTTGTATTGCTACAGCGAGCTGAACTACGACGAGGAGCTTTACAACGAGCTGTGCGCCTGGCGGCGCAAAAAAGCGGCGGCCGAGCGGAAGGCGCCCTATTTTATCGCAACGAACCGGCTGCTGCGGCTGATCAGCACCTTTGTGCCGATGACCTTGGACGAGCTGCTGCAGCTGCCCGGCGTCGGGGACAACAAGGCGGCGGAATACGGTGCGGAGCTGCTGGAAATAACAGCAGGTCGTGAACGCAGCCACGGCTTCCCGCTGGAGTGGGTGCAGGACGAGCTGGACGAGACGACCTACGAGGCATGGGTATACAAGCAGAAAGAGCTGAAATATAAGCAGGATCTCGATCGGTACCGGACCAAGCAAATGCTGCTCCAAGGCATCCAAAACGGCAAAAGGCTTGAGGCGATGGAGCAGGAAACCGGCTTGACGAGACGGGAGCTGGTGGAAGCGCTCGAACAGCTGGAGAAAGAAGGTTACGACGCCGAAAGCCTGATCGCCGGGGAACTGCAGGAAATGCCGGAAGCGGAGCAGGAAGAGGTGTGGAAGGCTTTCGAGGAGCTGGGGGACACGCTGCTGAAGCCGGTCATGCACCGCGTGTACGGTCAGGAAGCAGCGGCGGGACCGCTGACGGAGCTCCGGTATGAACGACTGCGTTTGATCCGGATCCGGTTCCGGAAGGAAACGGGAAGCGGCCGGCATGCGGGATAACCTGCAGGTCGCGGGCTCCGGGCGTTTGGTGCGGCGATAAACGGAAGAAGAAGCTTCAGTCACGGAGCGCGGGGACAATGCCGGGATGACGGGCCGTACCGTGGTGAATACGGGTGCCTGCTTCGTATCCATGCCGCTAAAGACGCAAAAAGGACGAAGATGCTTTACGTGCACGCGGAATGCAGCTTAAGCCAATCTTCGTCCTTATTCTAAATCGGCCGCCTTTCAGATCCAGTCCTTCTTGCGGAAAATCAGCAGCATGCTGACGGCGAGCACGGCCATGATTCCGATCACGACAAAATATCCGTAAGCCGTATGCGTTTCGGGCATATTGTCGAAGTTCATGCCATAGATTCCGGTAATGACCGTGAGCGGCATGAATATGGTCGTGATGGCGGTAAACACGCGCATGATTTCATTCGCGCGGTTGGCGATGCTGGACTGGTAGGCTTCGCGAAGGTTGCCCATCAGATCGCGGAACGTATCGAAGGTTTCAGAAATTTTGACGGCATTTTCATAAATATCGCTAAAATATTTTTGCAGCTGATCGTCGATCAACCGAAGATCCCGTTTATTGAGCGTATTGATCAGTTCTTTTTGCGGTCCCAGCACCTTTTTCAGCCACAGGATTTCGCTTCGCAAACCGATGATTTCGTTCAGGTGCGATTTTTTCGTGTGCATCAGGATATCTTCTTCCAGCTTTTCGATTTTGGCTTCGATCCGGTCGCCTACGGTGAAGTAGTTGTCAACGACAAGGTCGATCAGCAAATACAAAAAGCGGTCCGGGGTGCTGACTTCCTGCTCCCATAAAATCGGCTTCAGGGAACGCAGCTCGTGAATTTTTTGTTTGGTCACCGTGATAATAAAATGGCGGCCCAAAAAGACGTTCAGCGCACGCAGGAAAATTTCCTCGTCATCGAAACGGATGGAATTCACGACGATAAAATAATGGTTTTCGTAAATTTCGAGTTTGGGGCGTTGTTCCTCTTCGCTCAAGCAGTCTTCCACCGCCAGATCGTGAAGGGAAAATAAAGGCTGCAAAAGCGCCAGATCTTCCACGTCCGCATCGATCCAATAGAATCCTGCAGGCGGGGCAGTCAGCGTGGTTTGGATGTCATCGATCGGGCTGAAAACGCCCTCGTTTACCAACCGGATTTTCATCTGATTTCACTCCTTCATCCCGACATGCGGCGCATGTCCAGGAAACGCTTGTTTAGGGCATAGGAAAGAAATCAGCGTTGCCGGTCGTTTTTTTTCGGGGAATTAAAAGAGGAATCCGCGGTAGACAAAAGCGAAAACTTCCCTGCGCCGGCAAGCCGATTTCAGTTCTATGCGGTTGTGTTCATTTGCATTCAGCTTCGGGCTCGGGTCGCCTTCCATCTCATGTCACCTCTTGTTTTAGGTTCAAACACTTGTCTAGTATAACGCCGGGCCATGGACCTTTCAAGAAAAAAATCGCGCCTGGCGCCGTCCTGTTACAGCGTATGACAAAGGCTGGAAAAACGTGTGGGCTCCTCTTGCGGCATTTGCCCGAAAGCTTCTTGACGAAGGATGGGATTATGATTTAAAGTAAGGAACAAGAACAAGAACAAGATCATAAAACTGAATACAGCGAAATCTTATCAAGAGCAGGTGGAGGGACTAGCCCAATGAAACCCGGCAACCGGCGCGAATGCGCACGGTGCTAATTCTTGCAGGAACGTGAAGCTGCTTTGCGCAGCGGTTTCTGACAGATGAGAGAGGCGTAAAATATAACGAACATGACCTTTCTCTATGCAGGAAGGTCATTTTTGTTTTATATGCACCTTGCTCCCCCGTATGATTTTCGCCACCTTCAAAAAGGAGTGTTGAATCATGCCGATTAAAATTCCGGATGCCCTGCCGGCCAAAGAAATTCTAAACGGAGAAAATATTTTCGTCATGGATGAGAGCAGAGCGTACCATCAGGACATTCGGCCGCTTCGCATCGCCATCCTGAACATCATGCCGACCAAAGAGACGACGGAAACGCAGCTGCTCCGCCTGCTGGGCAACTCCCCGCTGCAGGTGGAAATTACGCTGCTGCACCCGCAGTCGCACACGTCGAAAAATACGTCCGTGGAACACTTGGAGGCATTTTACAAGACGTTCGACGAAGTGCGCCACCGCCGTTTCGACGGCATGATCATTACCGGCGCGCCGGTGGAACGTTTGGATTTCGAAGACGTGTTCTATTGGGATGAGCTCGAGGAAATCATGGATTGGTCCAAAACGAACGTCACCTCGACGCTGCATATCTGTTGGGCCTCGCAGGCCGGCCTGTATCATCATTTCGGGGTGCCGAAGTGGGATTTGGCCAAAAAATGCTTCGGCGTGTTCCCGCATACGGTCAACCGGCAAAACGTAAAGCTTCTTCGCGGTTTCGACGAGGTGTTTTATGTACCGCATTCCCGCCATACGGAGGTCCGCCGCGAAGACATCGAAGGCATCGACGAATTGGAGATTTTGTCCGAATCCGAGGAAGCGGGCATCTATTTGGTGGCAACGAAAGACGGCAGACAGATTTTCGTCACGGGACATTCCGAATACGACGCCTATTCCTTGAAGTGGGAGTACGAACGGGATATCGCCAAGGGCATGGAGATGGACATTCCGAAGCATTATTACCCGAATGACGACCCGAGCCAAACCCCGCCGGCGATCTGGCGCGCCCATGCAAACTTATTATTCTCTAATTGGCTGAATTACTATGTATATCAAGAAACGCCCTACGACATCGGCGAAGTCGCCGAAGTTTGGCCGCAGATCTAGGCTGCATACTTAAGGAGATTATGGGGGAAACCGACATGGAGAAAAGAAAAGCACTAAACATCGAAAGCCGATTGGCGCAAATCGGTTCGCAGGAGGATCCGGTCACGGGAGCCGTAAACTTTCCGATTTACCAGGCCACGGCGTTTCGCCATCCGAAGCTCGGCCAAAGCACGGGATTCGATTACGCTCGTACCAAAAGCCCGACGCGCAAAGTTCTTGAAGAAGCTGCCGCCGAATTGGAGTCCGGCGATGCCGCATTTGCGTGCAGCTCGGGCATGGCTGCCCTTCAAACGATCTTTTCCTTGTTCAAGCAGGGCGACCATTTGATCGTATCGCTTGATTTGTACGGCGGAACGTACCGGCTGCTGGAGCGGATCCTTTCGAAGTTCGGCGTCAGCGCGTCGTACATCGACACGAATGATCTGGATGAGCTCGAAAAATCGAGACGTCCGGAAACGAAGGCGGTTTTCATCGAAACGCCGACCAATCCGCTGATGATGATTACGGACATCGAGAAGGTGGCTGCTTGGGCGAAACGCCATGAACTGCTGACCATCGTGGACAATACGCTGCTGACGCCGTTTTTCCAGCGCCCGATCGAACTTGGCGCAGACATCGTCATTCACAGCGCGACCAAATATTTGGGCGGACATAACGACGTGCTCGCCGGCCTGATCATCACGAAAGGAAAAGAGCTGTCGGAAGAAATGTTTTTCCTGCACAACTCGATCGGAGCGGTGCTTGGAGCAAGCGATTCGTACCAGTTGATGAGGGGCATGAAGACGCTGGCGCTCCGGATGGAGCGGCATGAGAGCAACGCGATCGCCGTTGCCGAGTTTCTGAAGACGCATCCGGCCGTGGCCGAAGTGTTCCATCCGGCGTTCCCCGAGCATCCGGGACACGACATACAAAAGAAACAATCCAGCGGGAACACGGGCATTTTCTCCTTCAAGGTCAAGGATGCACGCTACGTGGAGCCGGTTCTCCGCCACATCCGGCTGATCGCTTTTGCCGAAAGTTTGGGCGGCGTGGAGTCGCTGATGACTTATCCGGCCGTGCAAACGCATGCGGACATCCCGGAAGAAATCCGGAAGGCCGTCGGCGTGGATGACCGGCTGCTGCGCTTCTCCGTCGGCATCGAACATATCGACGATTTGATCGCCGATCTCGGCGGCGCGTTGGACGCGGCCATGGAGGAAGTCGAAGGAGGAAAACGCCATGAGTGAGCAGCACGGCAAAGAGCAAAACGGCCAAGAATCGCGGAAATTCGCGACCAAACTTCTTCATTTCGGCTCGGAAATCGATCGCAACACCGGGGCGTCCAGCGTGCCGATCTACCAGGCATCGACCTTTCACCACGAAGACGTGTTTAACCCTCCGGTTCACGACTACAGCCGTTCGGGCAATCCGACGCGCCAGGCGCTGGAAGATTATATTGCGCTTTTGGAAGGCGGCGTAAGAGGTTTTGCTTATTCCTCCGGCATGGCTGCCATCTCCAGCACCTTCATGATGCTGTCCGCAGGCGACCATATGATCGTGACCGAAGACGTGTACGGCGGTACATACCGATTGCTGACCAGCATTTTGAACCGGCTCGGCATCGAAAGCACCTTTGTGGACATGACCGACCTGGATCAAGTAAGGGCGGCATTAAAACCGAACACCAAAGCGGTATATATGGAAACGCCGTCGAACCCGACGCTGAAAATTACCGACATTGCGGCCGTCACGTCCTGGGCGAAAGAACATGACCTGCTCACGATGCTTGACAACACGTTCATGACGCCGTATTACCAGCGTCCGATCGAACATGGCGTCGATATCGTGCTGCACAGCGCGACGAAATTTCTGGGCGGACACAGCGACGTGCTGGCCGGTCTCGCCGTTGCCCGCACCCCTTCCATCGGCCGGCAGCTGAAGCAGCTGCAAAACGGGCTCGGAACGGTGCTTGGCGTCCAGGATTCCTGGCTGCTGATGCGCGGGATGAAAACGTTGCAGGCGCGGATGAACCACAGCGAGCAAAGCGCGGCCGTGCTGGCCGCATGGCTGAACGGGCGTCCGGACATCGAGAAGGTATATTATCCGGGACTGCTCGATCATCCGGGGCGGGAAATTCATGAAAAGCAATCCACGGGTTACGGAGCCGTCGTTTCGTTCGACGTAGGTTCGGGCGAACGCGCCAAGCAGGTGCTGAACAAAGTCCGCATTCCGCTTGTCGCCGTCAGCCTGGGAGCGGTGGAAAGCATCCTGTCCTATCCGGCCATGATGTCCCATGCCGCCATGCCGGCCGAAGTCCGGCACGAGCGGGGGATTGCGGACGGGTTGCTGCGCTTCTCCGTCGGCCTGGAGGATATCGACGATTTGATCGCCGATTTGGATCAGGCTTTGCAAGGATCTTAACAAGGAAGGAAAGCGCCGCTTGACGCGGCGTTTTTCTTTTTGCCGTTTGCCGTGAGCGAAATCGCCGCATTCATCGCGGGCCAGGGATAATTTATGTCCATTTCGTGACCATTTTGTGACGGTGGCGATGCCAAATCCTTGAAAATCATGGTTTTTGCCTCACATGCCGTCTGTCATCCAAGAAAGTGAAGTTTTTCTCAAACCAAAAGTATGTTAAGATGATGAAGACGGTTTAATGATATAAGTCTGCTAAACGTATATATATTTTGCCATATGATAAGGAGGCTTCCGGAGATGAGCACAGTAGATCAGATCCTGGACAAAGCGCTGCGCGGGGAACGTTTGAACCTGGAGGACAGCGTGACCCTGTTTGAAAGCAACGAAGTCGAAAAAATCGGCCATGCCGCCGATATCATGATGAAGAGAAAACACCCGGAACCGATTACGACGTTTGTCATCGGACGGAACGTCAACTACACCAACGTGTGCGATACATACTGCACGTTTTGCGCCTTTTACCGCATCCCGGGCCATAAAGAAGGTTATCTTCTTCCGGACGAAGTCATCTTCCAAAAGATCAAGGAAACCGAGGATGTGGGCGGAACCGAAATTTTGATGCAGGGCGGCACGAACCCGGACCTGCCTTTCAGCTACTATACGGATTTGCTCCGCGGCATCAAGCAGCGGTTCCCGAACATTACGATGCACTCGTTCTCCCCGGCGGAAATCCGCAAAATGGTGGAGGTGTCGGGTCTTTCGCTCGAAGAGGTCATGCGCGAGCTGAAAGCTGCCGGACTCGATTCCCTGCCGGGCGGCGGGGCCGAAATTTTGGATGACCGCATCCGCAAAAAAATCAGCCGCCATAAAGGCACCTGGCGCGATTGGATGGACGTCATGCAGATGGCCCACAAAATCGGCATGAACACGACCGCCACGATGGTCATCGGCTTCGGCGAATCGATGGAAGAGCGGGCGCTGCACATGCTGCGCATCCGAGACGCGCAGGACGAATGCATCGCGAACGGCTATGATTCGAAAGGGTTCCTTGCGTTCATTCCGTTTACGTTCCAGCCGGACAATACGAGCCTGAAGCGGGAGCGCGAAACCCCTGAAGCCTACCTGAAAACGGTGGCGATCGGCCGCCTGGTGCTCGACAACGTGCCGAATCTGCAGTCCTCTTGGGTTACGATGGGGCCGGAAGTGGGCAAATTGTCGCTCAGCTACGGCTGCAACGACTTCGGCAGCACGATGATGGAGGAAAACGTCGTTTCCTCGGCGGGCGCGGTGCATAAAGTGAATATCGCTTCGATCCTTCAGCTGATCCGCGAGGCGGGGAAAATTCCTGCGCAGCGGAACACCCGTTACGACATTTTGCGCGTGTTTGAGGAAGGAACCGAAATCGAACGCGATTTTGTCATGCAGAACTAATCCATACTATAATGAAGATATTGTAAAAAATTTGAAAAACCCTTTATACGAATCCTGCTTCGAATGCGAAGCGGGATTTTTTTATTTTTAGGTGCAAACGTAGTGATGTCGAATTTTGCGAAAAAAAGTATTGTATTTTTATGCGTATTTTCGTATAGTTTACTTAATTAACGTTAATTAAATCGGAGCTGAGGTAATCCAATGACCAGAAATAAATTGAAGGAAGCCGCGATGCGTTTGTTCGGGGAAAAAGGGTACGACGGCACGGCACTATCCGAAATCGCCAAGGAAGCCGGCGTGAAAACTCCGGCGATTTACGCCTTTTACGAGAACAAGGAAGATTTGTTCATGACGGTCTTTCGCGAGGCGATGGATGCATACAATTCGTACGTCCAGGAGTTGTCCGAAGGGCGGGAGAAATTAGGGGTGCGGGAAAGCTTGTACGGGATTTTAAACAGGCAATACGAATTTTACCGGGAGTGTCCCGAGGCAAGCAAAATCGTGCTGCGGTACATGGTGTTCCCGCCTTCGTTTCTGAAAGATACGATCGAGGAGGCTTTTCTTCATTCGGACCAATCGCTGACGAAGCTCGTCGGCGCATGGATGGTTCGGGGAATGGAAGAGGGCGTCATTCGCGAGCAGAAGGTGCAGCCGCTGGTAGATTCTTTTTTGAACGTGATGGACGGATTAAGCATTCAATATTTCTATTACTCCTCCAAGGAAGTTTATGAACGCAAGCTGAACCATGTCTTTGAAACGTTTTGGAACGGCGTGCGCTCGTAGGCGATGGACAAACCTCAACCAGAATTTACACGACAAGGGGATGGGTACATTGAGTGAAGCGAGTCAAGTGAAAAGCAATGAAGCAAGCGCGCAGGATTTTGAAAGGGAGCCCGTTCCCGCGCATATGCGCAAAAAATGGTTGTCCATGTCGCTGGTATGGATCGCGATCGGGATCGACTTGTCGGCGATGTTTTTGGGAGCCGAGCTCGGCAATGGCATGAATCTGTCCGATTCGCTGACGGCGACGGTGATCGGTTCCGTCATTCTCGGCTTGATCGGCGCTTTGTGCGCTTTTGTCGGGGCGAAGACGGGATTGTCCACGGCGATGATCAGCCGGTTTTTGTTCGGCAACGTCGGGGCGCGGATCGTGTCGATCGTGCTGGGGATTTTTTCGCTCGGCTGGTTTGGCGTCCAGGTCGGTTTTTTTGCTTCGAACATGCATACGGCCTTCGATAAGCTTGTGGGGGTGGACCTGCCTTTGGGGCTGCTTTCTTTTATCGGCGGGCTGCTGATGATGTCGACCGCGATTTGGGGGTACCGCTCCATCGAAAGATTAAGCGTATGGTCGGTGCCGCTGCTCGTTATTTTTATCGGGATCGCCGTGTTCACGGCGTTTAAAACGAAAGGCACCGCGGCCATCTGGGAGCCGATCAGCGCCTCGCCGATTCCGATGGGAACCGCGATTTCGCTCGTCATCGGGATTTTTATCGTCGGCACCGTGCTTTCGCCGGACATCGGGCGCTGGGCCCGTACGCCGATGCATGCGGTGACCGCGGCTTTTATCGGCTTTTTCGTCGGGAACAGCTTTATGACGGTCATCGCGATCTTTTTGTCCCGGCTGATGGACACGGACGATTTGACGAATATTTTCATTGCGCTGGGACTGGGCCTTCCTGCCATTATCGTCTTGACGCTGGCGCAGTGGACGACGAATACGAACAATTTGTATTCCGCTTCCCTCGGCTTTTCCGTGGTCTTTCAGCGGGTGCCGAAAAAGCTGATCACCATCATCGCCGGCATTCTGGCCACGCTGCTTGCGGTGTTCGGCATCTATGATAAGTTTTTGTCTTTCCTGAACGTCATTACGAGCTTCGTGTCGCCGATCGGCGGCCTGTATACCGCAGAGTATCTGCTTGTGAACCGTGCGAAGTTTACGTTCGAAGGCATTGACCGCAACAAAAACTGGATCATCCGTTCGTTGATCGTCTGGGTGGTTGCAACGCTGTTTGCGTACATGACGACACCGGCCCCGGACGGCTTCGGGTTGTTCCAGCTGACGCGCGTTCCGGCGCTGGACGCCTTCATATTCGCGTTTATCGTCCAGTGGATCGTCGGAAAACTGCTGAGCAAAAAAGAAGAACAGAAAGGATAACATCATGGCTAACAACAATACGGATCAGAATAAATTGACGGCATTGGACGAACAGGCCGTGCAATACATCGCCGTCGGCGCGGCGGTGCTTGGCACGGGCGGGGGCGGGGATCCCCATATCGGGAAATTGATGGCGTTGGAAGCCATCCGCAAATACGGCCCGGTTCGATTGGTTAGACCCGAAGAACTGGAAGACGATAGTCTCGTTGTCCCGCTTTCGATGATTGGGGCGCCGACCGTCATGAACGAAAAAATTCCTTCCATCGAGCAGATGACGCAGCCTTTGGATTTGATCGAAAAGGAGCTTGGCCGCAAAGTGAGCGCCGTTATGCCGATCGAGGTCGGAGGCGGCAATTCGCTGGTGCCGGTCATCGCGGCAGCGGAACGAGGCATTCCGATTCTGGATGCCGATGCGATGGGACGCGCTTTCCCGGAATCGCAGATGGTGACGTTTTACCTTGACGGCATCGACTGCAGCCCGATCACGATGGCCGATGAACGGGGCAACGGCGTGCTTATGCATGCGATCGACGGCGTTTGGGAGGAACGGATGGCGCGCGCGCTGACGATCCAGATGGGCGGTTCGGCTTCGATCTGCGATTATCCCGTGTCGGGGGCGCAGGTTAAAAAAAGCGCCGTGCCGCACACGCTGACGCTGGCCTATGAAATCGGGAAAACGCTGTTTGAATCCAAAGAGCAGAAGCAAAACCCGATCGAAGCTTTGCTGAAGCAGCTTCACGGTTACGCCTTGTTCAACGGCAAAGCCGTGGACATCCGGCGCCGGACCGAAGGCGGTTTTACGCGGGGCGAAGCGGTGTTTGAAGGCACCGATGCCGAAAAGGGACGCACGATGCGCCTCTATTTCCAGAACGAATTCCTTCTGGCGACGGAGGAGGGGCGTTCCTTGGCCGTGACGCCGGATCTCATTTCGCTGCTCGACCAGGACACCGGAATGCCGATCACGACCGAAAACCTGAAATACGGAGCGAGGGTGACGGCGGTCGGCTTCCCTTGCGACCCGAGATGGCGGACGCCGAAGGGGCTTGAGACGGTCGGGCCGAAATATTTCGGCTACGATATTCCCTATGTTCCGATCGAAGAGCTGGCAGCCGGAAAAGGAGGAAATCTG
The DNA here is from genome assembly GCF_038004655.1 of Paenibacillus sp. FSL M7-1455. Lineage (NCBI taxonomy): Bacteria > Bacillati > Bacillota > Bacilli > Caryophanales > Paenibacillaceae > Paenibacillus > Paenibacillus sp. FSL M7-1455. The sequence continues at coordinate 1,351,678 of NZ_JBBORO010000001.1, forward strand.
TAATGCCTTGGACGATGATGAACAACGAAGAAACATACCGCATCGGGATCGACGTCGGCGGGACGAATACGGACGCCGCGCTGCTCGATTCGAAGCTTGACACGATTCATACGGTCAAGGTTCACACGACGCGCGACGTCAACGAAGGCATCGTCGAGTCGATCCGCCGCCTGCTCGCGGAGAGCGGCGTGAATCCGGCCCGGGTGCAGTACGCCATGCTGGGTACGACCCATTGCACCAACGCCATCGTCGAGCGGAAGCATCTGGGCAAAGTCGGCCTGATCCGGATCGGCGCGCCGGCAACGACGTCCGTGCCTCCGCTGGCGGATTGGGACGATACGCTGAAGGCCGCGGTGGGCCCGCATGCCTATGTTGCACGGGGCGGGTACGAATATGACGGGCGCACGATCGTCGAACTCGACGAAGCCGAGATCAAGGATTACCTGGCCCGCATGAAAGGCGAAGTGGAAGCCGTCGCCGTCTGCGGCGTATTTTCTCCGGTCAACGCGTCGCAGGAGAAGCGGGTCGCGGAGCTTGCGAAAGAGATCCTCGGCGAAGGCATGCCGGTGACGCTTTCGCATGAAATCGGCAGCATCGGCATTTTGGAACGCGAAAACGCGTCGCTGCTGAACGGGGCGCTGCTGAACGTGATCGCGGGCGTCGTGCGCGGCTTCGAGCAGGCGCTGCAAAGCTTCGGGATCGACGCCGGCGTTTATATTTGCCAAAACGACGGGACGCTTATGCGCAGCGAATACGCGCTCCGTTACCCGATCCTGACGATTGCCTGCGGGCCGACGAACTCGATCCGCGGCGCGGCGCACCTGTCCGGGCTGAACAACGCGCTTGTCGTCGACATCGGCGGCACGACGACGGATATCGGCGTGCTGGCCCAAGGATTCCCGCGGCAATCGTCGGCCGCGGCCGAAATCGGCGGCGTGCGCACGAACTTCCGCATGCCGGACATTTTGTCGATCGGCATCGGCGGCGGCACGATCGTACGGGCCGGCGGCGAGGGCGAAACCGTTACGGTCGGGCCGGACAGCGTCGGGTACGAGCTTTTGAAACGCGGCCGCATTTTTGGCGGCGATACGCTGACGGCAACCGACGTGGCCGTGAAGCTCGGCCGTTACGAGTGGGACGGCGCGCGGACGGAGGGGCTCGACGCTTCGGTTTGCCGCCAAGCGGATGAGATCATCACGCGCGACATCGAAGACGCGATCGACCGCATGAAAACGAGCGCGGAGGACGTGGACGTCATTCTCGTCGGGGGCGGAAGCATCCTTGTTCCGGACAAGCTCCAAGGCGTCGCCCGGATCGTCAGACCGGACCATTACGATGCGGCGAACGCGATCGGCGCGGCGCTCGGCGAGGTCAGCGGGGAGACGGAACGCATTTACTCGCTCGATGAAATGACCTACGAAGAGGCGATGGCGGATGCCAAAAACCATGCCGTCGAGCAGGCGGTGCTTGCCGGAGCCGACCGGGCGACGGTGCAAATCGTGCTTTCGGAGGACATTCCGCTCGCGTATATGCCGGGCAATGCATTGCTCGTGAAAGTGAAGGCGGCAGGACGTTTATAAACGTCCCGTAAACGATTGAGATCAGGAGGCTTCTTCCTTTGTCGGACAGACAGGGGAGGGAGCCTTTTTTGGCTTCGGAAACACCCGGAATTTGGCAGCCGGAAACTCGAATTCCGCCCGGTTTTTCCAGCGGATGCATGCCGGGTTCGGCCTGAGAAATGTTAGCCTGTTTTCCATCGATCCCTCCCGTATATCCCCCCCGCAGAGACATATACTTTGTAAGAAGGATTTTGAAAGGAGTGAACTCCATGGAACTGTTCAGCATTGCAGCCCGAACCTCCGATCCGCAGGAAGAGGAGTGCTACATCAGCATCATTACGAAAGCGAACCAGGCTTTACATAAAAAGTACAAAACGCTCAGCATCAGCTGTTCGGTCCATGAGGGGATGACCTTCTGGCGCTGCCGCGAGGACGACCCGCGTTTTATCAAAGGCAACGTGCTGCAGCAGATTTACGGGACCGCGGCCAAAGCGCTTACCGAGTATATTTTGCAGGAGAAAGAGCGGGAGCTGACGGAAAAAATATTGAACGAGGAGTTCGACTTTCCCGAACCGGAAGAGCATGAGCAAATCCTGAAACACTGCCGCATGATCCTGGAGAAAAATCCCGAGTTCGGCGCATCGTGGAACCGCCGTTCGGCGATGCTGGAGCAGGGCATCCAACAATGCCTGAGCGAAAGGCCGCTGCTGCACGTGGACGGGTTCCTGACCTTTCGCGCCCAAAGCTACATGAAGGAACTGAAGGAAATCGTGGAATACGCGGTGGACGAATTTATTATGGACCGTCAGTACGAGGAATTCGTAGGCATGCTGAAATATTTCGTGTACTTCCAGCAGCCGCAGGTCCCGTTGGTTCATCTGATCCATAAAGGCGGCCAGGACGTGCTGCTTTTGGATGAGAATCTGAAGCCGCTGGATTACCGCTATGACGAAGGCGTCGTCGTGGAACGGCTGGATCAGAAGGACCTGCAGATGGAAGACGCGGTCGTGACGACGCTGATCTCCGTGTCCCCGGCCAAAATCGTCATTCATACCCGGGAGCCGCATATGGCGGTGATCCGGACCTTGACGCAAATATTCGAAGACCGGGTGGAAATATGCAGATATTGCCCCGATTGCCATGGGTATTTCCGCGAGACGGGCAAGATCTGACTTGACTGTCAAAAGCTTGGGACTTATAATAACACACATAATTCGATAAAAGCTTCGACAAAGACATGGACCTAAGAAACGGGCGTTGCAGAGAGAGGAACCGGCGGCTGAAAATTCCTCACGCATCCGGCTTATGCGTCTACCCCTTTGTAGCTGCGGCCAGGAACGTTTTCCCCTAAGCGGGCAAGCAAGTAATGGGCGCCGGGTCATTCCGTTATCAGATGCTGACGAAGGATAATGTTTCGGCTCCGCATGAGGAAATCCGGATTTTGGGGCGTTATCAAAATTGGGTGGAACCACGGGTACAGACACTCGTCCCTATGTTTTTAGGGATGGGTGTTTTTTTGTATGCTTTTGGTTGAATTTTGAAGGAGGAATGAAAGGTGTCAGTAAACATTAAACTGCCGGACGGTTCGGTCCGGGAATACGCGGAAGGAAGCACGATCGAGGATGTGGCCGCATCGATCAGCAGCGGTCTGAAGAAAAACGCGGCAGCCGGCAAAATGGACGGGATTGTCGTGGATTTGTCCACCCCGCTCAAAGAGGGCGCAACAATCGAAATCGTGACGCTTGACTCGCCGGAAGGCCTGGAAGTGATGCGTCACAGCACGGCCCACTTGATGGCTCAGGCGACGAAACGCCTGTTTGGCGCCAAAGAGGTAAAACTTGGCGTCGGACCGGTCATCGAAGGCGGATTTTATTACGATATGGATCTCGAGCATCCGCTCAACCCTGAGGATTTGCAAAAAATCGAAAAAGAAATGGAACGCATCGTCGGCGAAAACCTGCCGATCGTACGCAAGGAAGTCAGCCGCCAGGAAGCGCTCGACATGTTCGGCGAACTCGGGGATCCTTACAAGCTGGAGCTGATCAATGCGCTGCCTGAGGACAGCGTCATCTCCATTTACGAGCAGGGCGAGTTTTTTGACCTTTGCCGCGGTCCGCATCTGCCTTCGACGGGCAAAATCAAAGTGTTCAAGCTGATGAACGTGGCCGGCGCATACTGGCGCGGAGACAGCAAAAACAAAATGCTGCAGCGGATTTACGGCACGGCATTCGCGAAAAAAGCCCAGCTGGACGAGCATCTGCACATGCTGGAAGAAGCGAAAAAACGCGACCACCGCAAGCTCGGCAAGGAGCTCGGCATCTTCACCTTCTCCCAGCTCGTGGGACAAGGCCTGCCGATGTGGCTGCCTCGCGGCGCCAAACTCCGCCGGACGCTGGAACGTTACATCGTGGATTTGGAAGAAAGCCTCGGCTACCAGCACGTATACACGCCGGTTCTCGGCAACGTCGAGCTGTACAAAACGTCCGGCCACTGGGAGCATTACCAGGAGGACATGTTCCCGAAAATGGAGCTCGATAACGAGGAGCTTGTCCTTCGTCCGATGAACTGCCCTCACCACATGATGGTTTACAAGAGCGAAATGCACAGCTACCGCGACCTGCCGATCCGGATCGCCGAACTGGGCATGCAGCACCGCTACGAAATGTCCGGCGCCCTGACCGGCCTGCACCGCGTGCGCGCCATGACGCTGAACGACTCGCATATTTTCTGCCGTCCGGACCAAATCAAGGAAGAATTCCTGCGCGTCATCCAGCTGATCACGAAGGTGTACGAAGACTTCGGCATCAAGGACTTCCGTTTCCGCCTGTCTTACCGCGATCCGGAAGACACCGAAAAATATTTCCCGAACGACGAAATGTGGGAAATGTCCCAGCGCATGCTGCGCGAGGTCGTCGAGGAAACCGGCATTCCGTTCTTCGAAGCGGAAGGGGAAGCGGCCTTCTACGGACCGAAGCTGGACGTGCAGATCCGCACGGCGCTCGGCAAGGAAGAAACGCTGTCGACCGTACAGCTCGACTTCCTGCTGCCTGAACGCTTCGAGCTGGAATACGTCGGCGATGACGGGCAAAAACACCGTCCGGTCGTCATCCACCGCGGCATTTTGGGCACGATGGAGCGCTTTACGGCCTTCCTGCTCGAAAACTTCGCCGGTTCGCTGCCTTTGTGGCTGTCCCCGGTGCAGGTCAAAGTCATTCCTGTATCGAACGCTTTCGAAGACTATGCGAAGAAAGTCGCCGAACAGCTCCAGCTGAACGGCATCACGGTTGACGCCGACCTTCGCAACGAAAAAATGGGCTACAAAATCCGCGAAGGACAGTTGGAAAAAATCCCTTACATGTTCATCGTCGGCGAAAACGAAATGAACGCAGGGTCCGTCTCCATCCGCAAACGCGGGGAAGGCGACCAGGGCGCGAAGCCGCTTGCCGAAGCGGTGGCGATGCTGAAAGAGCAAATCGCAAACCGCGAGATTTTTTAAATACAAATGACTCGAAATTGGGCAGGAACGAAAATGAACCGGAAGTAGCGATATATGCTGCGGTCGTCTAAAAGCTTTCCGAAGGAAATGTTGAAGACAACAGCGATCGGAAGAAGGATCCGTAACCGTAGCGGCTGCTCTCGCCTATTGAAAATGCGTTCCCCGTTTTGAGCGACATCATCCTCTGCCTTGAACCTCAGGTTCAACATTCATGTATAAACGCCAAATCATCTGGACATCCTCGGAAGTAAAGGGGGAGGATTTTCAATGATGAAGGTAAAAACATGGCAGAGGATTTTGTTTTGCATGCTTTTGGTCGGGTTGTTCGCGGAAACGCCGAGTTTGTATGCGGGGTCGTTTTCGATGATGCCGTCTTACGTCGAGGACAGCAACCCCAATTCGATGATTGCTTCAAAAAACGATTATTATCTGAAACCGTTAAAATATGCTTCGAACCCGGAAATGTTCATGATCGTCGATCTCAATAAGAGCAAAGCTTCGCAATTCGCCGCGAAGTCCCAGAACGAGTTGCCCAAATTTGCCGCAAAGGCATTGCCTGCAATGACGAAACCCGAAACGAAGGTCCCGGCGAAAAAGCAGGGGGCGGTTGCGGTGACGGCTCCTAGGAGAGAGCAGGTGATCCATACCGTCAAAGTCATGGCAACGGGTTATACCGCCGGTTACGAGTCCACGGGCAAACGCCCTTCGCACCCGCAATACGGCATAACCTACTCCGGCGTGAAAGTGCGGAGGGACAAAAACACGATCTCGACGATTGCGGCCGACCCGCGCGTGTTTCCGCTGGGCACCATTTTGTACATTCCCGGTTACGGGTACGCGATCGTCGCCGACGTCGGCTCCGCCATTAAGGGACGGAAAATCGACCTGTATTTCGATACGACGAAGCAGGTTTATAAGGAATGGGGCAAAAAAGAGGTCGAGGTGCAGGTCATCAAACGCGGCAACGGCAAGTGCAACGAAAAAATGCTGAATACGCTGGGCAAAGCGATTCAGACTTATAAGTCGGTTCCGGCTTCATTGCTGGAAGAAGTCATTTAGAGCGACTGCCGCATAATTTTCTTGGCATTTCACATACTACTGACTGGGGAATAACCCCCCGGCAACCGAGGTTTGCCGTTTACGACAAGCTCAGGGAGGTGAAACGGCCATGAAAAAGCAACAACAAGGCAGCTATTTGACTCCGAACGAAAAGTTCAAAACGGAATTTGGCGAAGACACTGCGAACACGCCTACGACGCAAACGACTGGCGCAGCTCGTACAGGTGGTGCTGGTACCGCAGGCAGCGCAGGCAGCAGCAGCTACAAAACGCCAAACGAGAAGTTTGACGAAGAATTCAAACCGACTGACCAAGCTTAAGGAACATAACGAAGCATAAGGGGCTGTCCAATAAGTCCCCAAAATAAAAAGTTGGTCGGAAAAACGTCATGTTTTCCGTCCAACTTTTTTTGTTCTGTCGCTTTTGCAGGAAAGTAGCGAGGCGGATGCCTGCCACCTTCAGTAGATTGTGGGCCAAAGCCACAATCCCAAACTCGGTGTGAACCTTCTCCAGCCCTCGCAAGGAGAACCGCCGGAACGACCGATTGCCCTTGATGTGACCGAATACGCTTTCTACCTCGACTTTACGCCGAGCATAGATCGCGGATTTCTCGTCATCCTCAAGGGCTTTTTTGGCCTTTGCTTTTAGTTCTTCCCAGATCGTATTCCAGTGTACCTGGCGGTTCCCCTTGGCCTTGGTGCAGCTTGCCTTGAATGGACAATCACTGCAATCTTCACATTCATATATCTTAAAGCTTTGTTCCAAGCCGGAAGCATTTTTTTTCGTTTGGTATTTCTTAAAGCGAACATACCGGCCATTCGGGCAAACAAATCGGTCATCGCGCTCTTCATACATCCAGTTCGAGGCATGCCGAATGTCCTTCTTGTAGCGACGCGTTTTCTCTTTCATATAACTGCCGTAAGGAATGAGAAAATCAAAACGGGACTCTTTTTCTTCGCCCATCGCATACAAATAGTTCTCTTCGCTACCATAGCCTGCATCAGCAATCACCGTTTGGGGCATCGGCAAAGAAGACGCGGCCAATCGCTTCATATGCGGGATGAAAGAGCGCGTATCGGTGGGGCGCTGGTGGATACTGTAAAATAACACGAACTGGTTTTCTGTCGCCATTTGCACATTGTAACCCGGTTTCAGCTGACCATTCTTCATGTGGTCTTCCTTCATACGCATAAACGTGGCGTCCGGATCTGTTTTGGAGTAGCTATTGCGATCGCCAAAGCACGCCTTCTGCTGCTCATACTTGGCGAGCCGAGGAAGAAAGTCCTCCCGAATTTGTTTCAGTGGCTTCTTCAAGGCACTGCGCTCTTTGCGTAAGGCTTTCCGTTCTTCGCTGTCGTTTGCCTGAGCGATTTGTTCGGTGAAATCCTCCACCTTTTCTTCCAGTATGGCGGCTGCTTTTTCGAGTCTTGCAGGGAGTTCGTCCGGTTCTGCCGCCGCGTATCCGCCAGCTTCTTGCTGCGTGAGCGTATGAATATGCGCAAGGGCCGCCTGCACCTTTTCCTTGAGCTTCTCTTCAAAGTGAAGGGTGGATTTTTTCCACACAAAAGAATACTTGTTAGCATCAGCTTCGATCTTCGTGCCGTCTAAAAAGTAGTTCTCCATCGTGATGTAATTGTCTGCGATAAGCTTTCGGATCATCGTTTCAAACAGCTCGTCCATAAATGCCTTCATGCGCACGCCACGGAAGTCGTTCAAGGTGCGGAAGTCGGGTTGCTGCATCGCTGCCAGCCACATAGCCGGGAGGTTTTCTTGCAGTAGCTTTTCAATCCCGCGACAAGAGTAGACCTTTTGCGAGTAACCGTAAAGGATGACTTTGAGCATCATTTTGGGATGGTAGGAACTGCGGCCTCCGCCTGTGTAATGAGCAAACAATTGCTCATCCGGGATGGCTTCAATCATTTCATCAATCACACGCGCCACATGGTGGGTAGGGATACGCATCTCCAGATCAAGAATCATCTGAGCCTGTCTGTTGTCATAGGGTTTGAAGGCAGGGGCAAGGCTTCGCTTGGAAACTGCTTTTTCTTCCAAATCCCCTAGAGGAAGTATCATTTGCATGGTATACTGTTCTGTAGTAGTCATTTGATTACGCATAAAAACCGTCCTTCTGTAAAATGGTTGTCTGGTAACTTTCATTTTACAAGATCAGACGGTTTTTTTGTGTTATTTTTTGCATTCAACGAAAATGGGCGGACCAGAAGTCAGTTTTCACTGACTTTCTGGACAGCCCCTTTATTTTTTTGTAAATCTGTACCATTTGCCTCGGTCCCGGGACGGAGGACGATTTCATTCCCGCGCCGCTATCGTTCTTACGCCAACCTGTTGTACACTTAGATCAAAGCTGCAGAAGAGGCCTGGAGCGAAATCCGGCCCCCAAGTTGATTGTTTAAAGGAGATACGGCTTATGAAAAAACGATGGTTGGACCGGCTGTTCGGCGGCGTCGTCCTGATCGGGATCGGCGTGATTTTCCTGCTGAACCAGCTGAACGTCATTGATATCAGTCTCGGTTACGTATTCAAGCATTATTGGCCCGTCATACTCATTGTCCTTGGCGTCAAGGAATTGCTGAAAGGGCGGAGAGCCTTTGCGGGAGCGGCCATCCTGCTGCTGTTCGGAACTTATTTTCTGGGGAGGAACGAAGGCTGGGATTGGGTGACCCCGGGCAGCTTCTTTAAAATTATCATCCCGTCCCTGCTGATCCTGGCGGGCTTGTACGTCATCTTCAAACCGAATGACCGCAAGCCGCCGTCCCGGCCGAATCAGACGGTTGAGCCGCCGGCGTTTACGCCCGACCCGCCCGAACCGGAGGATTTGACCGCAAAGTCGACTTTGGACCAGCAATTCGAGGAAAAGTTCGGCATCCCGTACACGAAGCAGCAGGCCGAACACAAAACGATCCATGCCGATGCGGGCTTTGATGACGACGATGACTTTGACCCCGACGATCCGTTCGACGACAACCCGAAGGATCGATACAAACACTATAAAAAAAGATACCGCGAGCAAAAAAAACAATATCGGGAGATGAGACAGGAAGCCCGGCATCAACACCGCCACCATCACCGCCACCATGGCGAATGGGACGGACATGACCACGACGGCGGGAAAATCAACCGGTCCTCGTTTATCGGCGACATTCACCTGGGACGCGACTATTTCCAATTGAAGCCGACGAATCTGTCGCAATTTATCGGCGATACGGTCCTGGATTTGACGAACGCGCATATTCCTTACGGCGAGACGAAAATCAACATTTCGGCGTTCATCGGCGACATCAAGGTGTACGTGCCCGACGATACGGACCTTGGGATTTCCATCCATACCAGCTCGTTTATCGGAGACATGTCGGTCCTTAACGAATCGCGCAGCGGATTCATGAGCAACGTACAGATGAAAACCCCGTTTTACAAGGAAGCCCGGAAAAAAATCCGGATTCATGTCAGCGCGTTTATCGGGGACATTAAAGTGAACAAAGTGGGTTAAGCGCATGCGGAATATTATGAAAAATACGAAGTGGGTGCTGCTGTTTTATTTTATTCTGACCGGTCTGTTGATGAGCGCGGTGCTCGTGATCGGGGCGGACAGCGGATATCTGGTCGTAAAGGGAACCTGGGTTTGGGTCTACACAAGCCTGGGCTTCCTGCTGTTGTCGATCATCATCGGCTATGTGGCCGGCCAGCGGATCCAGCGGAGGGTCGACGTTCTCGAATACAACATGCTGCAAGTGGCCAAAGGCAATTTATCCGTGCGGATCGGGGAGTGCGATGACCCGACCTTTGCGCGGCTGTACCATGAGTTCGACAACCTGATGGACGCGATGGAGAAAAAAATGATGCTGCTGCAGCGGATGGGCGAGCAGGAGGTCGTGGAAAAGGAAAAAGCAGCCGAACGGGCCGTTTTGGAGGAACGCCGGCGCATGGCGCGGGATTTGCATGATACGGTCAGCCAGCAGCTGTTCGCCATTCATATGTCCGCCTCCTCGCTTCCCAAAGTGTTGGAACGGAATGCCCAGCAGGGGCAAGTGGTGATGGATCAGCTGATTTTCATGTCCCAGATGGCGCAAAAGCAGATGCGGGCGCTGATCGCCCAGCTCCGCCCGGTTGAGCTTGAAGGCAAAAACCTGGAGGATGCGCTCGAGGTATGGTTCCCGGATTACTGCCGCCAAAACGCGCTCAAAGGGATGAAGGAAGTCGAACTGCAGGGCAAATTGTCCGAAGCGATCGAACATCAGCTGTTTTTGATTATCCAAGAGGCGATGGCGAACATCGTAAAACATGCCCATGCGCGTCTGGTCAGCATGTCGCTGCGCGAAGAGCAAAGACAGGTCGTGCTCAGCATTAGCGATGACGGACAGGGTTTTAACGAGGTGCCGCATAAGACGGGATCTTACGGTTTGTCCACGATGCAGGAGCGCGCCGAGAAATTGGGCGGAAAAGTGGAAATCATCAGCCGTCAAGGTTCCGGAACGACGATTCGCGTACATATACCTAAATTTGTGGAAGGAATGAACGGGGAACAACCACAGGGAGAGGATGAGGAACAATGACGGATGTTTTGAAAGTGATGATCGTCGACGATCATGAAATGGTGCGGATGGGGCTGAAGACGTATTTGATGCTGGAGCCGTCCATCGAGGTCGTGGGCGAAGCGGACAACGGCTCCAAGGTGGTCGATTGGCTGAAAAACGCCGCGCCCGAGCAGTTTCCCGATCTGATCCTGATGGATTTGATGATGCCGGTGATGAACGGCGTGGAAACGACCCGGGCGGTTTTGGCCGAATTCCCCGCCATGAAAATCGTCATTTTGACCAGCTTTCTCGAGGATGAGCTTGTCGTGGATGCGGTGGAGGCCGGCGCCGTCAGCTACGTGCTAAAAACCGTGTCGGCGGATGAGCTGATCTATGCCCTTCAGGGCGCCAACCGCGGCATGCCGGTCATGACCGGCGACGTGTCGCAGGCGCTGACCCGCGGCATACGGCAGCGTACCGTCCAGGGCGATTCCTCCGGGCTCACCGAACGGGAGAAAGAGGTGCTGCTTCTAATCGCCGAAGGCAAAAGCAACAAAGAGATCGCCGAAGAGCTGCATATCAGCATCAAAACCGTCAAAACCCATGTCAGCAACCTGCTGATGAAATGCGAGCTGGAGGACCGGACGCAGCTGGCGATTTACGCGCACCGCAAAGGATGGGTGCAGGGATCATGAAGCTCATCCTTCAGTGCTTACTAACATTAGCTCCTCTTCACGGCTAATTCTGTTGGTTAAAAATGATTGTTCGTATGCAAGATTGTATAAAAAATACAGGAAGATAATAAAGAATTGCAGAATACTTCATTTAGAATATATTGTATTTTTTGGAATATATGATAATATTAATAATGAAAAATGCAAATTGATAGGAGGTATTTTCTATGAAAAAATTTTTAATTGCTTCTGTTGCAGCATCTTTACTTGCAGTCGCACCAAGTGCAAGCTTTGCATCAAATGAAATACCGCCTCAGATTCAAGAGCAGTCTTCAAAAATCGCTCTGAATTCAGATCAATTAGCCGCATCATTAGATCCAGTATACATTTCCTCATATAAACCTTCTCGCGGATATTCTCAATCTAAGGATGTACCAGCAACTGTTCCTTATTCAACAACTATTAATGGTTATCAATATTATGGAAATCTGAAACTGATCTCAACTCAGCTGATAAATGGATTATGGTACGGTACTTATGCAGGATGGATAGCAGTTTTGGCTTAATGAGATGAACTAAAAATTAGTGGCATCAAATTTATTAAATAAACAAAATTTTCAAACAACAAACCCAGTATCTTAAAAGGTACTGGGTTTGTTGTTTATTTAAAGAGCGAACATTATCAATTCAGTCGTTTATAGTTAAAAATAATAAAAAAACATCTTATCAATGTCTTTTTGCAGTTTCTTTTTATCTCCGCTTAAATTGTTTTTAATCTGTGGTTAAGGTTTATAGTACATCATATAAACAGTTAAACAATTCCCCAAGGACATTGAGATATAAAAAGGGTGCACAGGAGGCATTATTATGGACGAAAGAAACAGATCGGGTCAACCTGAAGACGAGTTTCAAAACGACGGCGTGAAACGTCAAGGATCTTCCGAATCGGGTTCTTCATATTATTATTCCTACGGACCGTTCCAGTCGATTGGAAAAGACCGGGCAGAACAGCATGGCGCCGAAAGCCACGGCAGACAGGAGGACGTCGAAATTACGCCTCCGAATCCGGTCCGGCCGCTCCCGACAGCAAATGCATACCGTTCATCGGCCGACTCCGGCAATCCCGGCGGAACGGGAGGGGGCGGCGGCAACTGGCAATTTAACCAGAAGCCGCAGCAGAAAACTTCCGTCAAAACGGTGTTGATTTCGTTCCTGGCCGGCGTGGTCGTCATTTCGGCGCTCATGTTTACATCCGACCGGATGAACCTGTTTACGCCGGACACGGCCGCCCAGTCTGGAGAGCAAACCAGCACGCCGGTAACGGCGGCTCCGGAAAGCAGCAACGGCAGCAATCAACCCGCTTCGCTTCCGCTGAACAAGCCGCTTGACGTCTCGGGCGTCGTGGAACAAGCCGGACCGGCAGTCGTGAAGATCGAAACGCTCGTGAAATCGAACGGCCGGAGCTCGCAGTCCCAATCGCCGTTTATGAACGATCCGTTTTCGTTCTTTTTCGGCGGCGGCAGCGATTATTACGGCAACAACGGCGGGGATTCCGGATCCGGCCAAAATTCGCAGAATCAAGGAAAATCGCAGCTGGTTCCGTACGGCATCGGCTCCGGATTCATCTATAAAAAAGACGGCTACATTTTAACGAATGAGCACGTCATTGAAAACGCGGATGTCATCCAGGTAACGATCGAAAACGACAGCAAAACGTATGAAGCCAAACTGCTCGGCAAATCCAAGGATCTTGACCTTGCCGTGCTGAAAATCGAAGGCAGCAAGGACTTCCCGGTCGTGCCGCTCGGCGATTCCAGCAGCATGAAAGTCGGTCAGCCGGTCGTTGCGATCGGTAACCCGCAAGGTTTTGACCACTCGGTTACGACAGGGGTTCTCAGCGCCCGCGAGCGTACGATCGACGTTGGCGACGATAACGGCTCGGATACGAGAAAATACCAGCATTTGCTGCAAACCGACGCTTCCATCAACCCCGGCAACTCCGGCGGTCCGCTTCTGAACCTGAACGGCGAAGTCATCGGGATGAACGTCGCCGTCAGCAAGGATTCGCAAGGCATCGGGTTTGCCATCCCGGCGAGCACGATCAAAAACGTCGTTCAGAAGCTGGAAAACAATCAGGAAATTCCGAAGGATCCGGAACCGTTTATTGGCGTCAAGCTGATAACTTTAACGGATGAAGTCGCCAAGCAAATGGAAACAAACGTAACCCAAGGTGCGGTCGTTGTAGAGGTTACTTTCAAATCTCCGGCCTATGAAGCTGATCTGCGCCCATACGACATCATTACCGGCGTCGATAGCATCAACGTTAAAACCCATACGGATATTGTGAATTATATCCAAAAACAAAAGGTTGGCGCGAAAGTCACGCTGCATGTCGTCCGCAACGGTAAAAAAATGGATATGGAGCTCACCATCGGCGACAAAAACAAATACAACATTCCTTCTGAAGACAGCAATCAGTGATCATCGGAAGGCTTCAATCGGCAGCGGAAGGGAAGGTCCCTTCCGCTGTTGCCGTGCAAGGATGCAAACGCAAAACTTCACTGCTACAATAGAAATAACAACGAACTTAGTTAAGTAATAAAGGAGCCATCCGTTTATGCGATCGAAAGTACTGATTATTGACGACGACGAAAAAATCATTTCCATGCTGCGCAGGGGGCTTGCGTTTGAAGGCTATGATATCATTACGGCCAGCAACGGAGCGGAAGGGTTAAAAAGCGTGCTCAACAGCGAGCCCGACCTCGTCATTCTGGACGTCATGATGCCGCAGGTCGATGGATTCGAGGTGTGCCGCCGTTTGCGCGAAGGCGGAATCCGCGTGCCGATCCTGATGCTGACGGCGAAAGACGAGATCGAGCACCGCGTAAAAGGGCTGGATCTTGGCGCCGACGATTATTTGGTCAAACCGTTTGCGCTTGAGGAGCTTTTGGCCCGTGTTCGCGCATTGCTGCGGCGGAAGCCCGGTCAGGAGGAAGCGGAAGACCATCGCTTGACCTTCGAAGATATCGTGCTTGACGTCGATTCCCGGGAGGTGCTGCGCGGCGGGCAGCGTCTGGAACTGACTGCGAAGGAATTCGAGCTGCTGCACCTGTTTATGCAAAATCCGAAACGCGTGTTGTCCCGCGACCTCATCATGGATAAAATTTGGGGCTACGATTACAGCGGCGAATCCAACGTGCTTGAGGTCTACATCGCGATGCTTCGGCAAAAAACCGAGGAACATGGAGGCAAACGCGTAATCCAGACGATTCGGGGGGCCGGCTATATTCTGAGAGGTGACTCCTAAACATGTCCATACGACTCCGGCTGACAGCCTGGTATACGTGCATCTTGGCCGTAACGCTGATCTTGTTTGGCTCTGCCGTGTATGGGGTGGTTCATTTTTATACTTTTTCTAAAGTGAAGAGCAATCTTGAAGAGCAGAGCAAACAAATTCAGCCTAATCTGGTGTTGTACATTTCCCAAGGTGAATTAAAATTTGATATTGGTGGGTTGTCCGCGACTTCGGGTTTTCAATCTTCCCAGATTTTTGGACAGTTGCATGACTATAATAATAATCGTGACCTGATCACGGAAAATTTGGGGAGGATGAAAAAGACCTTTCCCGTCCCTTCCGCAAAGAATGCTTTTAATGTCGATTCTTTTGAGACCTTCCGATTAAACGGCAATCCTTTCATGGTCTATCAAAAGCCTGTTGTTGTTCAGAATCAGTTAATCGGATTTTTGCAACTCGCCGTTTGGACTGGTCACGAGGAGGAATTGCTAAGTCTTCTCCGTTCCATATTGATCATCAGCGCAACCATCATGGTACTCATGGCCACCACCTTCGGCCTGTTCCTCGCCCGCAAGTCGATCGCCCCGATCGGGAAAGTCATCGAAGCGGCCGACCAAATCCAGAAGGGCTCGGACCTGAGCGTCCGAATCGCTTACGACGGGCCGCAGGACGAGATCGGGCAGCTGATCAATACGGTCAACAACATGCTGGGGCGGATGGAAGGCTTTTATAAAAACTTGGAGGAGTCCTACGCCGCGCAGCGCCGTTTCGTCTCGGACGCGTCCCATGAGCTGCGCACGCCGCTCACGACGATCCGCGGAAACGTCGATCTGCTGCAAAAGATGTGGTCCAAGGACGATTCCGAACGGCCGAACCTGGATGAAGAGACCATGCATCAGATGACGCTCGAAGCGGTCAGCGACATCGCGGACGAATCGAAGCGGATGAGCAGGCTGGTCAGCGACATGCTGTCGTTGGCCCGCGCCGATACCGGGCGGACCTTCGAGAAGCAGCCGGTGCCGCTGGAGATTCTCGTCGAGGAAGTGGCCCGCCGGGCCAAAATGCTGCCGCGCACGGCCGAATGGATTACGGGAGACTTTTCCGTCCTGAACGGCGTTTATATTAACGGCAACAAGGATTACATGCAGCAAATGCTGTTCATTTTTATCGAAAACGCGTTCAAATATACGCCGGAAGGCCAGGTCGTGTTCGATGCCTTTATTTACAAAAACCAGGTAGGCATCCGGATATCCGACACCGGCATCGGCATGGACAAAGAAGAAGTGCCGCATATTTTCGACCGCTTCTACCGGGCCGACCAATCCCGCGGCGTGACGGAAGGCATCGGCCTCGGCTTGTCCATTGCCAAATGGATCATCGACGAGCTGGAAGGTTCGGTTGAGGTCGTAACGCGCCTCGGAGAAGGGACGACGTTTATCATCTGGCTGCCGATCGTCTTTCCGACGCCACTCGAATAGGGTATAATGAATAGATGTTAGCTGAAACAGCATAAGGAAAGCAGGTGAAGTCAGGCATGGAAGTCATTAAAATATCACCGCGCGGATACTGCTACGGCGTCGTGGACGCCATGGTGCTTGCGCGCCAGGCGGCCCAGAACCTGGATCTCCCGCGGCCTATATATATTCTCGGCATGATTGTTCATAACAGCCATGTGACGAACTCTTTCGAAGACGAAGGCATCATCACGCTCGACGGGGCCAACCGCTTGGACATTTTGAACCAGGTGGATAAAGGGACGGTCATTTTCACCGCCCACGGGGTTTCGCCCGAAGTACGGCGTATCGCCCGGGAAAAGGGACTGACGACGGTCGATGCGACCTGCCCGGACGTGACGAAAACGCATGATTTGATCCGCGAGAAGGTGGCGGACGGATACGAGATCATTTACATCGGCAAAAAAGGACATCCCGAGCCGGAAGGCGCCATCGGCATTGCGCCGGAACACGTGCATCTCATTGAGAAGGAAGAAGAAATCGATCAGCTGGACATTCCTTCTTCCAAAATCGTCATTACGAACCAGACGACGATGAGCCAGTGGGATATCAAGCACATCGTGAAAAAGCTGCTCGAACTGTATCCGTCGGCGGAAGTGCATAACGAAATTTGCCTTGCGACGCAGGTGCGTCAGGAAGCGGTAGCCGAGCAGGCCGGCCAGGCCGATCTGGTCATCGTCGTCGGCGACCCGAGAAGCAACAATTCGAATCGCCTGGCGCAGGTTTCCGAGGAGATCGCCCATGTCAAAGCGTACCGGATCGCGGACATTACCGAGCTGAAGCGCGAATGGCTGGAAGGCGTCAACAAGGTGGCGGTGACTTCGGGGGCATCGACGCCGACGCCGATCACGAAAGAAGTCATCAACTATTTGGAACAATACGATCCGAATAACGAAGAAACCTGGGAAATCAAACGGACGGTAAACATGCAAAAGCTTTTGCCTCCGGTCAAAAACATCAGAACGTAAAAAGCGACTGCCAAAAAAAGCGATTAGGGAACAGCGGTACAAGAGATCCACGTCTTGTGCCGCTGTTTTTTTATTTCATTACATCAGGCCGTTTTCTAAAAAATACGAGAAGAAGCGGCGGAAAAGATTGAAGCTGCACGCGAGTTATCGGCAAAACCCCCGATGACCAGGCGCCAAGCAACCAATGGATTTTATGCCCTGGTCTTGACGGAGGGAGGAAAATAGTTTATTGTTACTTTATCGATTAAAAGCATAAAAGCTAAAAAGCTAAAACGCGTTTAAGCAAATACGTATCGGCTTATCAAGCTTTCCGGAACCCGGCTTCCGGGATTCGATTCGGCATACAGAACCTGATAATAGAGAGGAATGGTAATCATGATCGTCATTACATCCAACACAACTCCCGAAGAACAAATCCAGGACATCGTTCGCGTCATCGAAAAAAACGGGCTTCAAGCCCATATTTCCAAAGGCTCGGACCGTACAGTGATCGGGCTCGTCGGGAAAGTGGACCCGTCGATCGCCGAACATTTGCGGCAGATGAAAGGCGTCGAAAACGTCGTTAAAATCACGAAATCGTACAAATTGGCAAGCCGTGACTTCCATCCGGAAAACACGGTGATCGACATTAAAGGCGTTAAAATCGGCGGCGACGAGCTGGTCGTCATGGGCGGACCTTGCGCCGTGGAATCGGCGGCCCAAATCGACGAAATCGCCAAACTCGTGAAAGCGGCCGGCGGGCAGGTGCTGCGCGGCGGCGCGTTTAAACCGCGCACGGGCCCGTACAGCTTCCAAGGCGTCGGCGTCGAGGGGCTGATCATGATGGCCGAAGCGGGGGAAAAACACGGACTGCTTACGATCACCGAAGTCATGACGCCGGAATACGTGGACATCTGCGCGGAATACGCCGACATTTTGCAGGTCGGCACGCGCAACATGCAGAACTTCGACCTGCTGCGCAAGCTGGGAACCTGCGGCAAGCCGGTGCTTCTGAAGCGCGGTTTCAGCGCGACCTACGACGAGCTGCTTAATGCCGCCGAATACATTCTTGCCGGAGGAAATCCGAACGTTATGCTGTGCGAACGCGGCATCCGCACATTCGAGAGCTACACGCGCAACACGCTGGACCTGTCGGCGATTCCCGTGCTGCAGCAGCTCAGCCACCTCCCGGTCATTTCCGACCCAAGCCACGGCACGGGCCGCCGCGAGCTGGTGGAACCGATGTCCAAAGCATCCGTGGCCGCCGGAGCCAACGGTCTTATTATCGAAATGCATACCGATCCCGACAACTCGATGACGGGCGACGGCGTGCAGTCGCTGTTCCCGGACCAATTCGCGGCGCTGCTGAAGGATTTGGAAAAGCTCGCTCCGCTCGTCGGACGCACCTTCAACACGGAAAAGGCCCCCGCTGAGGCGTTTGTCGTCTAATCGGCCGATTCATAACCTGCGATATACAAGCCTGCTCACCGGCCTCCAGACCGGGTGGGCAGGCTATTTGCGTGCGGATAACATAGGCTTGAAACCAAATGTGTAAGAATACCTGACACAAGTCAAAAAAATACCTGACATGGATATTGACGATGTCAGGTTTTGCGTTTTATAATGACGACATAAATAGTAGATACTGAACGTTCACGTAGAAAATGCGGGTAAATGTTCGGATAATGGGAGGAAGAGAACATGTCGGTTGAAAACGTGTTGAAAACGATCAAAGATAATGCAATTGAGTGGGTGGATTTTCGTTTTGTGGATTTGTCTGGCCGGGCCCATCACATTTCTTTGCCTGCCAGAGAAGTGGATGAGGAGACGTTCGTAAACGGGGTTGCGTTTGACGGCTCTTCCATCGCCGGATTCCGCGGAATCGAAGAATCCGACATGGTTATGATGCCCGATCCGGAAGCGGCATTCATCGATCCGTTTACCGCACATCCGACCATCAACATCATGTGCAACATCTATACGCCGGACGGCGAGCGTTACGAGCGCGATCCACGCAGCATCGCGGCGAAAGCGGAGGAATATCTGCAAGCCAGCGGCATCGGAACAGCTGCATTTTTCGCGCCGGAGTCCGAGTTCTTTATTTTTGATGACGTACGTTACGAAAGCAGCATGAACAGCTCTTCCTTCTATGTGGATTCCGAAGAAGCCGCATGGAATACGAACCGCAAGGAAGACGGCGGCAACCTCGGCTTCAAGGTCAGAGTGAAAGGCGGATACGTGCCGGTCGCTCCTGTCGATACGCAGCAGGACATCCGCAGCGAAATGTGCCGCCTGCTTGAAGAAGTGGGACTGCGCGTGGAACGCCATCACCATGAAGTGGCAACCGCAGGCCAAGCCGAAATCAACTTCCGTTTCGACACCCTGAAGAAAACAGCGGATAACCTGCTGATCTACAAATATATCGTGCACAACACGGCCCGCCAATACGGCAAAGTGGCAACCTTCATGCCGAAACCGCTTTTCGGCGACAACGGCAGCGGAATGCACGTGCACCAATCGATTTTCGACGGCGATACCCCGCTGTTTTATGAAAAAGGCGGCTACGCCAACCTGAGCGAGATGGCTCTTCACTACATCGGCGGCATCCTGTACCATGCGCCTGCGCTGCTTGCGCTCACGAACCCGTCGACCAACTCGTTCAAACGTCTGGTTCCGGGCTACGAAGCGCCTGTAAACCTCGTATTCTCCAAAGGCAACCGTTCCGCGGCCATCCGCATTCCGGTCGCTGCCGTAACGCCGAAAGGCTGCCGCATCGAGTTCCGCACGCCGGACTCCACGGCCAACCCTTACCTGGCCTTCTCCGCGATGCTGATGGCCGGCCTCGACGGCATCAAGCGCAAAATCAACCCGGTTGAGCTCGGCTACGGACCGATGGACAAAAACATCTATGAGCTCTCCGACGAGCAAAAAGCCGAAATCCGCAGCGTGCCGGGCACGTTGGACGAAGCGCTCGACGCACTGAAAGCGGACCATGAATTCCTGCTTGAAGGCGGCGTATTTACGAAAGAATTCATCGATAACTTCATCGAATTGAAACGCGGCGAAGCCAAAGCGGTATCAATCCGGATTCATCCGCATGAATATAGTCTGTATTTTGACTGCTAATCGAAATGTTGGCGAAAGGCTGTCCCGGCACGGGGCAGTCTCTTTCGTTTTGCAATTCTTTAAAGCTTTAATCCAGGAAATATGCTAAAGTGGAATAAGGAACGATGGCAAACCGGGACCTGGTGCTTGTGCATTTTGGTACTTGATGCCTTCCCGGATACCTGCTATCATTGAATTCAAAAATTCGAGTACAGAGAGAGGATGGAGAGTTAACGTGAGCAAGAGAGCATACAATTTCAATGCGGGGCCGGCGGCGCTGCCGCTTGAAGTGTTGACGCGCGCGCAAGCGGAGTTTGTTGATTTTCGGGGAACGGGCATGTCCATCATGGAAATGTCGCACCGGGGCAAAGTATACGAAGAAGTCCACCATGAAGCGGAAAGCCGCCTGCTGTCGCTTCTCGGCAATCCCGAAGGCTACAAGGTGCTGTTTTTGCAAGGGGGAGCCAGCACGCAGTTTGCGATGATTCCGATGAACTTTTTGACCGAAGGCAAAACGGCGAGCTACGTCAAAAGCGGAAGCTGGGCGGACAAAGCGATCAAGGAAGCCAAGCTGATCGGCGAAACGCATATCGCAGCCTCTTCGGAAGCGGACAAGTATATGAAGATTCCCGATCTTGCAAGCATCGAAATTCCGGAAAACGCGGCATACCTGCACGTGACCTCCAACGAAACGATTGAAGGGACGCAATACCAGCAGTATCCGGCCACCGGAAACGTGCCGCTGATCGCGGATATGTCCAGCGACATTTTGTGCCGCGAATTCGACGCGACGCAGTTCGATTTTATTTATGCGGGCGCTCAGAAAAACCTGGGACCCTCCGGGGTTACGGTCGTCATCGCCCGGGAGGCCATGCTGGCCGATTCTCCGAGCCACATTCCGACGATGCTCCGTTACAGCACGCATGCGAAAAACGACTCTCTGTACAACACGCCTCCGTCTTTTTCGGTATATATGGTAAACGAGGTTTTGAAATGGATCGAAGAGCAGGGCGGCCTTGCCGGAGTCGAACGGGCCAACCGCAAGAAAGCGGGACTTATTTATGATATAATCGATAGCAGCGAAGGCTTCTATCGCGGTCCCGTGGATGCCGGCAGCCGCTCGATCATGAACATTACGTTCCGCCTGGCATCGGAAGAACTCGAAAAGCAGTTCATCAAGGAATCGGAGCAGGCAGGATTCGTAGGCCTGAAGGGTCACCGCAGCGTCGGCGGACTGCGCGCTTCGATTTACAACGCGGTGCCTTACGAGAGCTGCAAAGCTTTGGTCGATTTCATGGCCGATTTCCAGAAGCGTCATGGATAAGGCAAGCTGAAACGGACTTTAGCCTGTGGAACAGACAGCCTTTCGCCCAACGGCGAAGGGCTTTTTCGTTGCTTTAGGCGGCGGTTTCCCGCTTTAAATCTTGAATCTGAAGGATGGAGTGATTGACCATGGCACTGCATATCGTGCTTGTAGAACCTGAAATACCGGCCAATACCGGAAATATCGCAAGAACCTGCGCCGCGACGGGCGCCCATTTGCATCTGGTGCGTCCGCTCGGATTCAGCACGGACGATGCGAAGCTGAAAAGAGCGGGCCTGGATTACTGGTATGCCGTTCACATCGAATACCATGATTCGTTTGCGGAGCTGCAGGAGAAATACCCGGAAGGCCGTTTCTTCTATACTTCGACAAAAGCAGACAAGCGCTATACCGACGTCGAGTTCCGGGACGGGGATTTTCTTGTGTTCGGAAAAGAGACCAAGGGACTACCGCCGGAGCTGCTTGCCGCGAACCCCGACACCTGCATCCGCATGCCGATGACCGACAAGGTGCGCTCTTTGAATTTGTCCAATTCGGCGGCGATCATCGTGTACGAAGCGCTGCGCCAGCTCGATTTTCCCGGCACGAAGTAAGTTTCTAAAAGAAAGAAATAAAAATGTTTATCGTTAGCAGGATTCGACATCCGTACATCGAACTATTAAAAAAGACCCATATTTTTGTGATTGGAAAAGGCATCCTGGCCGTAAGGAGTACTTTCTAATCAGGGGGGAAATGTCCTTCGACGGCATTCGAGCAGATGAATCCGCGCGAATCGACGTTTTCTTCGCGATTGTAGAGATGGTTCGGCCCCGTTCGCAAATCATGTCTATAATCCCGTAAGTTGAATAGTTAAATAGGAGAGGTGTAGTTTGTCTATGAAACCTGCTGGCGTAGTTCGCAAAGTCGATCAGCTGGGGAGAATCGTCTTGCCCAAATCGTTAAGAAAACGGTATCAGATGAATGAGGGGGACCCTGTCGAAATTTTGGTGCAGGGAGATCATATCATTTTGGAGCGTTACCGTCCGAAATGCGTATTCTGCGGCTCCATGGAAGAAGTGAGCGAGTTCAAGGAACGTTACATTTGCGGGCAGTGCCAATCCGACATGGCGCAGCTGCAAAGGCACGCATAATGACCAATCAGGCATCACGAATGCATTCGTGATGTTTCTTTTTTTAGCGGGTGAAGAAAACGAAAAAAAGGCTTCCTGGTCAGGAAGCCTTTTGGGCCGTGGATTAAAGGCCTTTGGTCTTATCATCGTTATAAGCCGCGGTTAAAATGCCTGCCAGGAACATAGCAAGCACCAGTGCAATAATCCAAAACGTTAATGAGAACGACATGAAGGCCACCTCCCGCTAATCTACCATGCTCATAAACCATATTATACCCACACTTCGGCAAAAAATAAATGAATATCGTTTTATTTGAAAAATAAAAAGTGGGTCGGCACCGGCCGCAGGCTGCCGTCCGACGGATGGTTGACGACTCTTCCGTTCACAATAAGGGAAGAAGAACCGCCGCCGTCCAGATTATAGGCATCCATGACGCCAAGTCCGTACAGTTTGCTTTGAAGCTCTTGCAGCGTCGCCCCGGAGCTGCCGCTTTCGTTGTAACCGTCGACGACAAGGATCAAAAGCTGGTCGTCCTTATAGTTCCCGATCACGGTACGCGGCGCGCGGTACGGCGACGTTTTCCATTTTTCCGGAATCGGCATCGGCTGCCCGTTTTTCAGCAGAACCGGCACGAACGTAGCCCCGAATCTCGGTTTGAGGCGATCCAAATCCGCCTGGTTCGAAAATTTGCCGCCAATCAGCCTGCCAGCATCGTTCAGGCCCACAAAAAACAGATCCTTGAAGCTGGGCTCGAATCCGTTGACGTATTTTCCGTTCAGCACCGTGGTGCTCAGCGGGTAACGCTTGCCGCCGCTATCGGCAAACCCTCCGGCGTTGATGCCGGCCACGGCGCCTTTCCGGCTCACGGCCTGAAACGTCGTTTCCGCCCCGCCGACTTTGTCACGGCCAAGCGCCATCTGCATGGCGTCCGGGTCCTTGAGCTTCACTTTCATCGCGTACCCCTGGTATACGCCGGGATTCACGCGGTACAGCTCGATCCGGATCCGGCTGCTTTCGACCCGCTCGAAGGGGGTACCGAGCTTGACGCTGATCCTGCGGTTATAAATGGACTCGGGTCGCGCCGCCTGGGTTTGCGCCGTCTTGACGATGGCATTCATGGCGGCGGTCGTCTGTTTATACAGGGCCGAAGTTTTGCGAATCGAAGAAATGGTCGCTTTTACGGTTTGATCGGCCTTGTCCAGGTTTTGCTTGAGCTGCACCGTTTGGGCCGCCAGCGTTTGCTTAGGGACGTAGGAGGCCGTATGTACCTCCACATGCATCGATTGAAAGCTGAACAACATAAACGCGAACATGCCCAGAAAAGGACCGGTCGCAAGCAGGAAAAACCGGTTGATTTTCTTTTTCGTCGAAATCATTTCAGCAAGTCCATTTTCCGCTGAAGTTCGCTCAGCTGTTTTTTGACTTCGTTCAGCTGGGTGTACAGCTTATTGCTGTTATCCGTTTTGCTGGTCGCGTTGTCTTTGGTGAACGTCAGCAGCTCGTTAAACGACTGCACCTTGCCTTCGAGCTCTTTCACTTCCCCGGACAATTCCGCAAACCTGGCTTCGTAGCTTTGCTTCAGCTCATTCATTTGTTTATGCGTGTCGGCCTGAATCTGCCGGACCATTTCCTGCTTCATATGATTGCTGTATAGATAAGCGCTGGTTATGCCTGCGGCTACAAGCAATACCCAAATGATCAAAACGAGCATGGCGGAAGGGGATTTTCCCCGGCTTGTCCGGTTTTGATAGGCGGAGGAAGGATCGGTGTTCGTTTGCATATCATCACCCCGGTTACAATTGGTTTTTTTGCCAGTCCTCATTCTAACATTCCCCTACCAATTTCGCAAAAATGAATCTAAAGTCACAGAAAAGCCTAAAAAGAGATTGCGCCATATGGAAGCGTTGCGATACAATCTTGTTAGATTTATTTGCTGCAGGGAGCGGGCATGGTATGTTTAACATTATTTTCCTAATTATGCCTCTGACGCCACGATCTACCTTTTATACGTCTGAAAACAAGCATTTAACGCGCTCATGACTAATCATAAATCAGATGATCAAACATTCATTCCACTTTTATCGATCAGGGGGTTTCAATCGAAATGACGAAGGTTTGGCGGGTCGTGATTGTTGACAGTCACCCCACGAGTATGCTGGGAACCAAATTGATTTTGGAAGAAAGGGAAGAACTTAGGGTTACGGGCATGGGTTCCACCTGGGAGGAAGGGCTGGTGCTCGTGGCCGAACAAAAGCCGGAACTGGTGCTCTTGGACTACCAAATGCCGGAAGGAACGGCGGAAACGCTGCTGGAAAGAATCAAACATGCGTCGCCGGACAGCCA
The DNA here is from genome assembly GCF_038004655.1 of Paenibacillus sp. FSL M7-1455. Taxonomy (NCBI): domain Bacteria; kingdom Bacillati; phylum Bacillota; class Bacilli; order Caryophanales; family Paenibacillaceae; genus Paenibacillus; species Paenibacillus sp. FSL M7-1455. The sequence goes on from NZ_JBBORO010000001.1 coordinate 1,376,632, forward strand.
CGTGATTATTTTGACCGATACCGACGGGATCAAGCTGCTGCATTCGATCGTCAATTTGGGCGGAAGCGGAATTTTGTCGAAACAGGCGTCCGCGGCCCAATTGATGCTGATGATCGACGGGCTGCGCGAAGGGCTTGCGATGCTGCCGATGGATTGGCTGAAAAACGGGATTTGGCAGGTGCAGCCGGCGGTGATCGACGGGGGGTTGTATCATTTGACGGAAACCGAAATTTTCATCATGGAGCGGATCGTGCAGGGCATTACCTATGATAAAATCGCGATGGAAATTTCCGTCAGCCGGCGTTCGATCGACAATTATTTGCGTAAAATATACGTGAAGCTCGGCGTGTCCACCCGTGCTCAAGCGATCGAAAAGTTCGCGCTGACCATGAGACAAAAAAGTCCTGTTTTCAATTGATCCGGGATATATATACATATAGAAGAGAAGATACATACCGGATCGCCGGTGATTGGAACTGGGAGAAGGAGGAGATATCATGCAGTATTCCTTTGCGGAGCGCACGAAGGCGATGCTTTCGTCGCCGATTCACTTCATGAGATCGCTGTCTACTCGGGAATCGTTCATTTCTTTTGCCGAGGAACTTCCCGCCGAGGAGTTGTTCCCGATTTCGTCACTGGAGGCTGCCGCGGCAGCCGTCATTTCCAAAAGCCCTGCGGCGCTGCAATACGGCGAGCCGCAGGGCTATTTGCCGCTTCGGGAATGGCTGTGCAAGGATTTTCAGGAACGCAAGGGAACGGATGTGCATGCGGGACAGGTGCTGCTCACGACGGGCAGCCAGCAGGCGATGGATCTTTTAGCCCGCGTATACGTTGAGCCCGGCGATCCGGTGCTGGTCGAGCAGCCGACGGCTCCGGGATTTTTGCAAATCCTGAAGATGCAAGGAGCGTCGATCGTGCCGGTCGAAGGGGATGCGGAGGGGATCAACCCGGAGCGGTTGCTTGAGGAAGCGGAGAGGCTGAAGCCGAAGCTTCTGCTCGTATCGCCGAACTTCACGAATCCGACCGGAATATTGTGGAGCCTGGTACGCCGGCGGGAGGTTCTGGATATATGCAAATCGCGGAAAATCCTCATCGTGGAGGACAATTCCTATGGCGACCTTCATTTCGGGGGAATCGGCGCAAAGGCGTTTTACCGCGAGTATCCCTCCCTGTATTCGCTGGACGATGCGGGAAACGGGGGGCAGGTGCTGCATATCGGCTCCTTCAGCAAAACGGTCGTTCCCGCGCTTCGTACGGGCTGGGCGGCCGGGAACAAAAAGATGATCGATACGATGGTCATGGCCAAACAGCTGGCGGATTGGCAGTCGAGCCATTTCAACCAGTGCCTTCTTCATTATCTGCTTGAATCTTCTACCTTTAATATCCATGAACATATCCGGATGCTGAACCGCGAGTACGAAACGAGACTCAAGCTGATGACGGAGCTGCTGAAGCGTCCGGCGTGGAAACATGTAAGCTTCGAGGTGCCCCGGGGAGGCATGTTCCTGTGGGTAAAGCTCCCGGATGCCCTGGACGGCGTCGCCCTGCTGAAATGTTCGCTGGATAAAGGCGCCGCGTTTTTGCCGGGCTCATTGTGTTATCCGAATGGGGGCGGCAGCGGATATATCCGCCTGAATTTCACGCATCCCGGCCGGGATGAGCTGCTGCTCGGGATGAATTTGATCGGCGAAGCGATCTCGGAATTTACGGCCCGGAGTTAACGTTTGCCGGCCGGTTCCGCCGCGGATGAAGAATCGGTTTCGAGCACCCCGGCATATTCCTTGAGGCTTTCGGTTCCGGCTGCCGTGAGCACGTAACGGCCGCGCCTGATCCGTTCAAACCATCCGTAATAATTATGCTGCAGGATGGCCGCCGCGTTGCCGATGCCGGTCAGGCTGCGCAGCTGGGCGGGAGACGCGCCTTCCGGAGGCGCGGCCGCCAGGGCTTGCGCGACGCGCAGCGCTTTTTCGCGGTAGGCGGTAACCAGCTTTGCCCGGCTGCTTCCGCCGACGTTATAATCCCCGCTGCGTTCGTGGAACTCGTACAATAGGCGCTCCTTGCGTTTTTGCCTGACGGGTTTCGCCGGCTCCTGGACGCCCGGTTCGCAGAGCACTTCGACAAAAGGTTTTTTCGTTTTATAAAACGTAATCGTGATGAGGCCGAATCCCAGCTTGCGGCACAATTTCGCAATATCGCCCCAACGCTGATTGACGGCTCCGCGCTTGGCCCTGCTCCGTTCGACCGCCAAATAAACGCGGGAACTCAGCTGAAGACGTTCCATCCCCTGCAGCAGCAGCGCGAGATTGAACGTCTTTTTCATTTCCACGATCAAGGGCTCCGCCTCCGCCGGATGCACCCCGACCAAATCGCAGTGCCGCACCTCTCCTTTGATTTCGTAGCCCCGCTGTTCGAAAAAAGCCTTCAGCGGCTCATACAGCTCGGTTTCATGCCGTACGGTCATGATCATTCCCCTTTGCTTCCAAGACGGTTGATTTCCTATATTATAACATTCGATAAAAGACAATCCTCCTTTCGCGAAAAAATAGGTCAACTAATCCCATGGTTCCGCATAGGTATGTAATACACTTTTCGATCAATGGATTTGCGAATATGAACAAAGAAAAACGGGATGAAAGTTGACCCTTGACGCTTTGATGGAATTTTTGACAACTCATAACGTAGTCATAGGAGGTACTAGCATGGATATTTTCGAACGCGTTGCGGCCTATCGGGCAGAAAGTGATCAACTTGCGTGGAACGGCACCTTTAAAGATTACATCGAGCTGCTCCGTAAAAATCCTTCGGCGGCGGTCACGGCTCATGCACGCGTGTATGACATGATCAAGTCGTACGGCGTGGAGGAGGTTGGCGGCCATAAGCGTTATAAATTTTTCGAGCAGGAGATTTTCGGCCTGGACCGGTCCATCGAGAAGCTCGTGGAGGAATATTTCCATTCCGCGGCGCGCCGGCTTGACGTCCGCAAACGGATCCTGCTGCTGATGGGCCCGGTTAGCGGCGGCAAATCTACGCTGGTCACTCTCCTGAAACGGGGCCTGGAAAAATACTCGCGAACGGAACAGGGAGCGCTTTATGCCATAGACGGCTGCCCGATGCACGAGGAACCGCTGCATTTGATCCCGCTCGAGCTCAGGCCCGAAGTGGAGAGGGAGCTTGGCGTCCGCATCGAGGGGAATTTATGCCCTTCCTGCCAAATGCGCCTGAAGCTGGAGTACGGCGGTGACATCGAAAAGGTGCCCGTAACCCGCGTGATCATTTCCGAGGATGCCAGGGTGGGGATCGGCACCTTCAGCCCTTCCGACCCGAAATCGCAGGATATCGCCGATCTGACCGGCAGCATCGACTTTTCGACGATCACCGAATACGGCTCCGAATCGGATCCGCGGGCCTACCGTTTTGACGGCGAATTGAACAAGGCCAACCGGGGGCTGATGGAATTCCAGGAAATGCTGAAGTGCGACGAGAAGTTTTTGTGGAATTTGCTTTCCTTAACCCAGGAGGGCAATTTCAAAGCAGGGCGTTTCGCGCTGATATCGGCGGATGAATTGATCGTCGCGCATACGAACGAAGCGGAATACAAAGCGTTTATTTCCAACAAGAAAAACGAAGCGCTGCAATCACGGATGATCGTCATGCCGATTCCATACAACCTGAAGGTTTCCGAGGAAGAGAAAATCTACAACAAGCTGATCAAGCAAAGCGATATGCAGCATGTGCATATTGCGCCGCATGCGCTGCGAGCGGCAGCCATTTTTTCCATCCTGACCCGCCTGAAGGAAACGAAAAAACACGGCATGGATCTGGTCAAAAAAATGCGGATGTACGACGGGGAGGAAATCGAAGGCTTCAAGGAAGCCGACCTGAAGGAAATGCAGTCCGAGTATTTGGAAGAAGGCATGTCCGGCGTGGATCCGCGGTATGTCATCAACCGCATTTCCAGCGCTTTGATCAAGCAGGACCTTCAGTGCATTAACGCGCTGGACATTTTGCGGGCGATCAAGGACGGACTCGACCAGCATGCCTCCATCACCAAGGACGAACGGGAGCGTTATTTGAATTTTATCGCCGTTGCCCGCAAGGAATACGATGAGCTCGCCAAAAAAGAAGTCCAAAAAGCGTTTGTGTACTCTTTTGACGAGTCGGCAAAAACGCTTTTTGAAAATTACCTGGACAATATCGAAGCTTTCTGCAACATGTCCAAAATCCGCGATCCGCTGACCGACGAGGAGATGAATCCGGATGAGCGCCTGATGCGTTCGATCGAGGAACAGATCGGCATTTCGGAAAACGCCAAAAAGGCGTTCAGGGAAGAAATCATGATCCGCATATCGTCCTACTCGCGCAAAGGGAAAAAATTCGAATACCATAACCACGACCGGCTGCGCGAAGCAATCGAAAAGAAATTGTTTGCCGATCTGAAAGACATCGTCAAAATCACGACCTCCACCAAAACGCCGGATGCGACGCAGCTGAAGCGGATCAACGAAGTCAGCAAACGTTTGATGGATGACCATGGATATTGCCCGGTCTGCGCGAATGAATTGCTGAGATACGTGGGAAGTTTGCTGAACCGGTAAAAAGCGGAGCCGTCCTCGGACAGAGGGCGGTTTTTTTCGGTTCCGGATCTCCGTTTAGGAGCCCCTTCAAACATTCAGATCGGAGCCAGGGGAGGGGCAGGCGCTCCCGCAGGATTTTTCAGGGACAGGAAAGATTTGCAAAAAAATGATTCAAATCTAGTGGATTACGCGTCGATATAGTCTATAATATACAAAGTTAGCATTTTAAACTGAAAAATTTAGGACTAAAGAAGGAGATGCCTGATCCATGATCAATATATCCCCGAAACGGCAGCAGCAGCTGAATTACATCAAGTTGACCGAGCAGGATATGGAAATTCTGGCGCAACACCGTCCCGTATTCGAGAAAGTCGTCGAAGAGGTGGTGAACCGTTTTTACGCCCATATTGCGACGGAGCCGGAGCTGATGGAGATCATCGGCAGATTCACCACCATCGATAGATTAAAAGAAACGCAAAGGGAGTACTGGCTGTCGCTGGCCGAAGGCAGGATCGACGATGCGTATTTGGAGAGACGGGTCGCGATCGGCCTTGTGCATTCCCGCGTCGGGCTCGGCGTCGAATATTATCTCGGCAGTTATATGACTTATCTGGACATCGCGACGGATTTGCTCCGGCAGGCCGTGCCGGATCAGTGGACCAAGGTCGTGTTTTCGCTCAGCAAAATGTTCAATCTCGACTCCCAGCTGGTGCTTGAAGCGTACGAGATGAAAGAAAAAGAGAAGCTGAAAGATTTGGCGGACGAAAAAGAGCATGTGCTGCAGGCGGTGACCGAAGTCGTGCAGCAGCTCACCGGCATGATTGCGGAGCTGAACGAAAGCGCCGGACAGATCGCGGTGACCGCGCAGGTAACGGCCGATTCCCAGGAGACGGCTCACGCGCTGATGGACGAGCTGCACGAGGACGTGCAGCAGATCGAAAGCATGGGCGCCTTGATCAAAGCGATCTCCGACCAGACCCATTTGCTGGGGCTCAATGCCGCGATCGAAGCCGCGCACGCCGGGGACATGGGCAGAGGTTTCGCGGTGGTCGCGGGCGAGGTGCGCAAGCTGGCGGCGCATTCGCGGGAAGCGCTCGAGCAGATCCAGGACAAGGTATCGGGCATTATGGAACGGCTGAGCCGCGTCCAGGCGGAAACGGAAAAAACGACGGTTCATGCCAGGGAACAGGCGAGCAGCTCGCAGGAGCTGGCATCGTTTGTGAGCGTGATCGAAAAGCTGACGCAGGATCTGGCGGAAATCCAGAAACGAAGCTAAAGCTGACCTGGAACGGATTGCTTAATCTTCCATTTTCCTGCAAAATAAATCGTATATTCGCTCCACCATTCTAGTATAATAGAGTATGGCATCATGAGGATGAGGCAGACGATACATTAAAAGCGTTTCGGCAATCCGTCGTTTGGGGTGATTGAATGGCTTCGATCCATGATGTGGCTAAGGAAGCAGGGGTATCGGTTGCCACCGTATCCAAAGTAATAAACCATTACCCGGATGTCAGCGAAAAAACGAGAAAAAAAGTGAAACATGCGATTGCGCGGCTTCGTTACCGTCCCAATGTCATTGCTAGAGGCCTCGTCACCGGCAGATCCTGGACCGTCGGGGTCCTCATTCACGTTCCTTTTACGAACCCGTACGTATCGATGCTGCTGGAAGGAATCAAAACGGCGCTGGAACATAGCGGGTATGATTTGATGCGTTTGTCCGCGCGGCTGAACGATCCGGACTATTCCTTCATCGACCATTGCCAAAGCCGGAATTTGGACGGGGTTGTCGTCTTCGGCGTGGAAAAGGACCACCGCAGCATCCAGGAACTGATTCAGTCCGGCATTCCGACGATGTTCGTGGACACGGACGCCACCGGTCTCCGGGCGGGCAATATTACGACGGACAACCGGAACGGCATCCGGATGGCGGTCAGGCATCTGTTCGAGCTGGGACATCGCCGGATCGCTTATTTGGCGGGCGTTTCCGGCCAGGACGTCAACGAATTGCGTTTGGCGGGATACCGGGAAGGGCTGGAGGTTTTTTCGCTTCCCTATCGGGCCGATTATGTCGCGGACGGCGACTATTCCTACGACAGCGGCATCCGCGGAATGAATATGCTGTTGGATCTGGCCCAGCCTCCGACGGCGGTCATCTGCACCTCCGACATGGCGGCCTTTGGGGCGATCCGGGCGGTCGAAGCGCGGGGGTTATCCGTTCCCGGCGATATTTCCGTCGTCGGTTTCGATAATATTTTCGAAGCGGAGCTGTTTAAACCCAGGCTGACGACCATCAACCAAAATATTCATGCCATCGGCGTCAAATCGATCGAAGCGCTGATCGCCATGATCAAACATCCCGGAGATCCGCCGCCGGTCTTGACGGAACCGTCCAGCTTGATCGTCCGCGAATCGACGGGGAAAGCGAAGGATGCATAATGCATGGAAGGAAGAACATGCCTCGAGGAGGGCTCGGGAGCATGTTCTTTTTTAATGCGAAATTTCCACATCCGGGCACCATTCATTATAATAGGGTACAACCGGAAAAACGGCTGCTGCAAGCAGCGGGAGGGCTGACTGATGAATCAAAAAAAAGTGCTGGTTGCAGACGACGAGGAAAGCATCCGCAGCGCTATCGTATATGCATTGAAACGAGAAGGGTTTGAGGTCGCAACGGCGGCGGATGGGGAGGAGGCCCTGCAAAAGGCCGCTTCGTTCCGCCCCGATCTGCTCGTCCTGGACGTCATGATGCCCAAACTGAACGGCTACGAGGTATGCAGGAGGCTGGAACATGAGAAAGGGCTTGGCATCCTATTGCTGACGGTGAAAAACGATATCGTCGACAAAGTGCTCGGACTCGAGCTTGGCGCCGACGATTTCATGAGCAAACCGTTCGATATCCGCGAGCTCGTCGCCCGCGCCAAATCGATCGTCCGCCGGCTGGACAAAGGAAGCGACGGGACGTCTTTGCCCGACTCGGAGGTTTACCGTCTAGAAGGCTTGAAGGTCGATACGGTCCGGCGAACGGCGGAGATGAACGGCGAACCGATGGATTTGACCCCGAAAGAATTCGACCTGCTGGCGCTTTTGGTGTCCCATGCCGGGCGTGTGTACACCCGCGAGGATTTGCTCGATCTCGTATGGGGAATGGCGTATTTCGGCGGTACGCGCACCGTGGACATCCATATTCAGCGCCTGCGCAAAAAGCTTGGGGACGCCCATTATTTGCTGCAAACGGTGTACGGGATCGGGTATAAGGCAATGGAGAAATAAGCGCAACGGGGGACGGACAAAAAAATAAGCAACCTCGCTTCCGGCGTAGACCGAAGCCAAGGTTGCTTATTGCCGTTTATTCCAGCAAGTCACGGATAGCCGCTTCGGCCCGCAGCATACGGATCATGACCGTGACGGCTTCCGACCGCGTGACGTTATTGTTCGGAGCGAACCGGTCTTGGCCTTAAAACCCAAACATCACACAAACTTGCGGTGCAGCTTTTTGCCGTCGTACGAAAACATCACTTTTTTATCTTCGATCACCGTCTCGAGATGCACCGTGCGTCCCCACAGCTGGTACACGTAGGGCATCGTCCGTTCCATGTATTTCAGGTCGAGTTCGGTGCCTTCGTATTCATGCCGGATGACCATTTCCCCGTTGCGCATGTAATCCCCGTCGGACACGACCAGGTACGGGTTGCCGCCGTTGACCCTGGAGACGACGAGCTGGTCGCGGACGCGTTCCCAGGCTTTGTCGGTAATTTTCCATTCCGGGCCTTTTTTCTCGAATACGTATAAGTCCAAATCCTCGGTCAGTTCTTTCGTCAAATAGTTGCGGATAAAGGAAATATCGGAATCGAATTCGCGTACCTCGAATATTTTTTGGCGCCCCTGACCGGGCTTGCGTCCGGCAAGCTCCTGCTCTTCCCGGGTCGGGTGATCCCAGCGCCGCTCGATATCCTCGAAAATTTTCAGCCCCAAATAATACGGGTTCAGGCTGTTGCGCGACGGCTGCACGACGGAGGCATTCAGTTTGGCGAATTCGATCGTTTCCTCGCTCGTCAGGTCCAGCTCCCGGATGATGCGCTGATGCCAATACGAAGCCCAGCCTTCGTTCATGATTTTCGTTTCGATTTGCGGCCAAAAATACAGCATTTCCTCGCGCAGCATGCTCATGATGTCCCGCTGCCAGTCCTCCAGCACTTCGGAAAACTCCTGGATGAACCACATGATGTCTTTTTCCGGTTCGGGCGGGAAACGGCGCGGGCCGGGTTCGCCTTTTTCTTTGTTTCTGGGCTCATCCAGGCTCCACAGATCGTCGTATTCGCTGGTTTTCGGCTCGCGTTTGGCCGATTCCTTTTGTTCTTTGATTTTGTATTCCATGTATTGCTGCTTATCGAAATGCTGCGGTTTGATGAGCTGAGGATCGACATGCTCCTGGATGCTCAGGACGGCGTCGATGAAATTTTCAACGGCTTCGGTGCCGTAGTCCATTTCATAGCGGCTGATCCGTTCGGCCGTGGCCGACATGCTCTCCACCATGTTGCGGTTGGAAGCGGAGAAGCGGTAGTTGTTTTTGAAAAAATCGCAGTGGGCGAGGACGTGCGCGACGATCAGCTTGTTTTGGATCAGGGAATTGCCGTCGAGCAAAAACGCGTAGCAGGGGTTGGAGTTGATGACCAGCTCGTAAATTTTGCTGAGCCCGAAGTCGTATTGCATCTTCATTTTGTTGAAGGTTTTGCCGAAGCTCCAGTGCGAGAAACGGGTCGGCATGCCGTAGGCGCCGAAGGTATAAATAATGTCTGCCGGGCAGATTTCGTAACGCATCGGATAATAATCCAGGCCAAAACCGTCGGCAATTTCCATGATTTCGCGGATGGCATATTCGAGTTGTTTGATTTCATCGCTCATGAGTAAATAGCTCCTTCCCAGTGTCCAGAAGAACGCCGGTAAGCGCCGAACGGGTTAAAGTCATGATGTTACAGCTTTACGGGATGGATGCTGCGATTAGCGCCGGGGGCGGTTCTCCTTGAAAATCCTCCAGTACATTGTATGCAGCGGATGTGCGATTTAATAATGCAACGATGGACGATTGTCCTGGATATGAAATTTGATCTAACCATTCTCTAAGCGTTACGTAAGGGAACATTCCGACCCGGGGTTCCTCGGACGATTTATGTTATAATTCAGTTACTGATGGCTTCAGCAACCGGAATTTTGAGAGAGCCGATTCCAGCTGGAGTCGGCATTTTTTGTTCCGAAAATTGAAGCACGGTTCTGCCTGAAAAATCAGTACATTGTATGCAGCGGATGTGCGATTTAATCATGCGAGCCTGGGTTCGGCTTGGCTTCTATAAGCAGCTTCTTCCAAATCAACAGGGCAGCGACGGCCCAAACCACGATGGTCACGATCCCGCTTTCTCCGGCGACATAGGACCAGCCCGCGGATTTTACGAAAAACAACTGCTCCAGCCAGCTGCGCGACAAATTGATGATCATGTGAATGACAACGGCCGGCCATACGCTTTGGCTCCGCCAGCGAACCCAGCCCATGAAAACCGACAAAGGAAAAATCATGACCGAAAACAGCAAAATATTGATCCAGACGTTCCCGTCCTCGTTATAGCCGTTCAGATAAAAAGGATAATGGAAGCAGGTCCACACGGCTGCGGTGATCAGGATCGATTTTTTGATGCCGAATGCTTTGGTCAGTCGGGGCTGCAAATACCCGCGCCAGCCGATTTCCTCCCCGAAGGAAAAAATGAACATCATGATCAGCATGATCGGCGCCCAGGAGTTCCGCGTGATATACCCTACGTATTGGGGAACGGTAAAATGGGCCGCGCCTTTGGCGAGAAATTCGGCGGAAGGCAGGTCCACGATGCCGAATGCCCAAGCGCCGAGAAAACCGACCGTAATCGGAACGATCGACAGCAGTGCAGCCGCGTACCATTTCAGCCCGCCGATTTTGGCGATGCCGAGCAGCTTCAAGGCTTCCTTTCGTCCGGGCAGGACGATGAGCAGCAACATGACGGTAATCAGGGGCGCGAGCTGGCTGATGGCAACCAAGGCCGTTATTTTCGATAAATTGGCAAGCAGCGTCAGTAACAGCACGAGGATGCTAAAGGCCGCACCGGAGAAAGCAAATGATTTGTTCATAGGAAATTCGTTCCTTTCTGGATGTGTTGGACCCATTGTAGAAGACGATTATCAAGAATTTATAAAGACGCTGGATTTGGATCGGAATTTTTTTCGAATCCCGTTCTCCGGCTTTTTAGAATTTGGAAAATTTTCAAATATGGTTTGGCTGCCTACCGTACGCCCCGTGCTACAATAAAATTGAAAATGCTTCATTTTTAATTTTTTGAGGTTCATCCATTTCTTGAAATGAGGTGGCGCGTCTTGGACTGGAATGACCGTAAAAAGAAAGCGGCAGGGGAAGTTCAGCAGCACACGACCGAAGAGAGGCATGAACATTTGTCCGCGCGGGAAGGCATGATCGAATCGGCCGTCGACGAATTCGCCAAAAACGGCGGGTTCAACGATTTGCCCGGCAAAGGAAAACCGATCAAAATCGAAGAAGGGGACGTGCTGACGTCCATCCTGAAGAACGCCAATGTTCAGCCGCCCTGGATCGAGCTCCGGAAGGAAATCGCCGCGGATTTGAAGCGGGTCGCAGACCGGAAGCCGCCGGTGGCGGAGATGGAAGCCGAGCTTGAAGCCATCAATCAGAAGATCCGGAAATACAACCGGCTGGTCCCGAATTCCCTTTTGCAAAAAGGGCTCGTATCGGCCGCAAACGTTGAATCGGCTTGCGAGAAATGGGTTTAACCCGGCGTCCACGGCTGGACGATCTAGGAGGTAACATGTATTCCATTCAAGAAATCAGACAGCAGTTCCAAAAAGGCCGTAAGCTGAAATACGTTTTTTTCTGGGGTCATCAGCCCGCAGCGGACCGCAGCATCACCAAAAGCTGTTTCAGCCAGTGGTGGCCCTGCAGATTCACCGAGGACGGCGTCATGTACACCAGCGCAGAACATTATATGATGGCCGGGAAGGCGAGGCTTTTTGGGGACGAAGAGATGCTGGAGCATATTTTGGCGGCAAAACACCCGAAACAGGCGAAAGACTTGGGTCGGAAGGTGAGAGGTTTCGATCCGAAAGTATGGGATGAGGAAGGCTACCGCATCGTCGTACGCGGCAACTTGGCGAAATTTTCACAAAACGAGGAATTGGGGCGGTTTTTGCTCGGTACCGGAACGCGGGTGCTGGTGGAGGCTAGTCCCGTCGACCGCATCTGGGGAGTCGGGCTTGCAGCCGATGACGAGCGGATCGAAAATCCGCTGCTGTGGCAAGGAAACAACCTGCTCGGATTTGCTCTGATGGAGGTCCGGGACCGGTTGCGGGCCGATGCCGACGGGAAGGGACACGGGGCATTTCTATCGTAGTTTATCGTAAACAAAAAAAGACGTTGCCCGGCTGCAATGCCTGCATGCCGGCAGCGTCTTTTTATGATCCATCCGTCGTCTTAACCTTCAGTTCAGCGCGGCCTCCTGTTTGCGGAAAAACGTCCGCAGCGCCTGGTACACCTCGCCTTTTTCTTTGATGACATAATACATGAACTGATCCAGTTTAATATTGCGGTATGCCGACATCAGCGTGCTGCTGCGATTGTATTGGTTGACTTCGCCGTAGCCGAACATGTTGCTGACTTTGAGCAGCTCCCCGATCAAGCGCACGCAGCGTTCGTTGTCCGAGGTCAGGTTGTCGCCGTCGGAAAAATGGAACGGATAAATGTTGTACTTGGACGGCGGGTAACGCCGGTCGATGATTTCAAGCGCTTTTTGGTACGCGGACGAGCAAATGGTGCCGCCGCTTTCCCCCCTCGTGAAAAAATCCTCCTCGGTAACTTCCTTCGCTTCCGTATGATGCGCCACAAACACGATGTCCACCTTTTCGTACTGCCGCCGCAAAAAACGGGTCATCCAGAAAAAGAAGCTGCGCGCGCAATATTTTTCGAACGAACCCATGCTGCCCGACGTGTCCATCATGGCGATGATGACGGCGCTGGAGTGGGGCACCACGACATCCTCCCATGTTTTGTACCGCAGGTCGTCCGGACTGATGTGGTGGATGCCCGGCGTGCCGGACGTGGCGTTGCGGCGCAAATTTTCGAGAATGGTCCGCTTTTTGTCGATGTTGGACTGCATGCCTTTTTTGCGGATGTCGTTGAAGGTGATCGATTCGGTCTCCACGTCCTGCTGCTCCTTCGGTTTCATGAACGGGAGTTCCATTTCCTCGAACAGCATATTTTCCAGGTCTTCCATGCTGACCTCGGCTTCCACGATATCGTATCCCGGCTGGTCTCCGGCTTTTTCGCCCTGTCCGGGCTTTTGCGCCGGATCCCGTCCCAGCACATCCCCTACCTGGCTGTCTCCGTCTCCTTGGCCGACATGCTTCTGCTTTTGGAAGTTATAAATAAAACGGTATTCGTCCAGACTCCGGATGGGCACCTTGATAATCTGTTTACCGTCCGACATGATAATGCTTTCTTCCGTAATGAGATCGGGCAGGTTCTGTTTAATCATTTCCTTCACTTTTTCCTGATGCCGGACTTGATCCTGGTATCCTTTGCGGTGCAGCGACCAGTCCTCCTTGGATACGACAAACAGCGAATGATCGTCAGATGGCATTGTTCAGCACCTCCCATATGCGCGTACTCGGTTAAACGAATAAGCCATTATTAATCAAGTATATTCACGCGCGGGGATGATATGTGATACGGACAAAAGCAAATTCGCAAGTTCAAGCCATTGCAAAAAAATCCATATTCAGGATAATTCCCGAACTTTTCGACTCTTTATGACAAATATTTCAAAAATCTTGTAGTATAATGCAATTGTCCTATGATTTAGGACGGATCGTTGCATGTCTAGCATGACCAATTACATAGCTTTTGAGGGGGTGTGCTCCAGATCATTCACGTGGGCAAGCAGTCCCGTAGGATAAGAGAAGATCAAGGTAGATTGATGACGGAGACGGTTGTTGGACAAGTGAAAAATGTGATTGATAGGGAGTGTAATGGATGAAAAAAATCGCGCCATTATGTTTGGCAGGAGCTTTGTTGTTAGGTGCCGGTTGGTTCATGGGCGGCAATACGGCCGCAGCGGCTTCCTCGACGGGGAATATCGAAGTGTTGTTAAACGCCAAAAAAATTCAATTTCCGGATGCGAAACCGTATCAGGATGCACAGGGGAGCGTCATGGTCCCGATCCGCTTCGTGTCCGAAGCTTTGGGAGCCGAGGTAGGCTGGGAAAAGGTGAACGGCCAAATGACCGTGTCGGTGAATAACGAAAAACATAACGTCCGGATGACGGTCGGGCAAAAGGTGGCCAAAGTGGACGGACAGGATAAATCCTACGGCACCAAAATCGAGCTGAAGCAAAACCGGACGTTCGTTCCGCTGCGGCTGGTGAGCGAGGGACTGGGGCAGCCGGTGGAGTGGGACAAGATCGGAAGATGGGTGTGGATTGGGGAGAAGAAGGCCCCGACGCTGGAGGAGTTAGGGTTGAAGCCGGTGAGTATAGAGCCGTATAGGAAGTGGTTTGCTAAAAAAACGTTTTTATTAGAAAGTCCACGAGGAGATGTCAAGTATGATAAAGTCTTGATTTTTAAACACTCTGATTTACCAACTACGTTCATTCGGGATATATACAGCGTAGAGTTGTATAAAGATCCTAAGACAACCCTCTCATACCTTAAAGTTCGAATTAAATCGGTATCGGGTGGAGGAGACATATATTACCTGACAAAGAAAAATGATATCAGAATTCGCAATCCAATCGACTCTTTAACTATTAATAATGGGGATGGGACTAAGTATTTTTTTTATAAAATATGGTCGAGAGCAGATAAAACATTAGATGGAATTGTTGATCAAAAAAATCTGGATATAAAAGATATTGAGTATATCGGGTTTTATGGTGGAACTCAAGATTACATTCCCCTCATGGTAAACCCATGGAAAGGAATTTAAAGTCCGTGGGAAGAAAATTTAAACTAGTTACAGCATTATTGACTGGGACTTTCCTTATTTTTCAGCTTACTCATGTTTTTTTTCAAATACAAACAGCTCATGCAGCGACCGAAATTACACCTCTAAAATATCATAGGGAAAGTAACTATCGGTACTTCGTCGGTATGATGTATTACGAAATGTGGAAGAGAACAGATGGTACCTGGACGGATGGTGGACGGCAGCCTAATAAAGGGATGCGTGGTGAAGCAACTTTCACATACAAGTTCCAATTTCCAGGTAGAAAAATTAAGAATGTGGAGGCACGAATATATACACAGAGTGACCCAACTAATTATTTCGAGGAATCTCGTTCAGATTCTTATGATGATTATCGATTGGCTATAAGCACAGGAACAACCAATTCAGATATTAAACCATTTCAAAAGCAAGGCATTGGAACCGATACTACGACAATTCCTATAACAGTAAACATGCTTTTGAATGCTATATCACCCAAAGACGTCAAAAGCGAACAGTGCCCAACCTGTGCTCCCGAAGTTGAAGCATACCGGATTTTTGTCCCCATGCTCTTCAAAATCGAACTCGCCTCCCAACTCAACGTCAAATACTTCACGACCGACGCGAAGCCGCTGAACGTTTTTACGCCGCGGATCAATGAAGAGATGGTCGTAGGGAAGGATTATTCCTTCACGCCGCCAACGCATCCGGATTACGAATACGTTGGATTTAAAAAATCAACGACTGACGCTTCGCCAGACGGCAATATCACGCCGGGGAATCCGTATTCCTTTACTTACGACGGCTCCTTTGAAAAGTACACGCTGTTTATGTATTACAAAAAGAAGGACGGAACCGACAACGGCTGCCCTCCCGGCCAAACCTGCGAACCGCCGCCGCCGGGACCAACCTGCACGACTCCTGCTCCCGCCCAGACGGTGAACGGCAAAACGATGGACCCGAACGTGTCCGCGGTCATTAAAGCCGACAGCAGGGGGAGCGAGAAGTTCGACGTGCTGCAGGGGATTCCGACCTCCGAGAGCTTGTACGGGAACGTGAAAGCGAAGGAGTATTTATACCAAAATGCCTTCACCCAGATGAAAGGCGTCTGCACGTTTGAGGTCAAGGTGAAAAAAACGTACATCCTGGAATGGGACCCGGGCAAAACAGTGCCGAACCCCGACGGGAAAGGCACCCATGAAGAACCCGACCCGCAGCGCGAAACCGAAGACAGGGAGTACACCTACACGATTCAGCGCCCGTATTCTTTTTGGAAAATCGACAATCTCGAAGTTTATGATATCGATCGGGCCACGCTGACCAACTATGCCTGGGATACGGTGACCATTCAGCCGGCCGGCTATCATCCGCCGGAATATGCGGCAACCCAGGACGGGAACTACTTCCCGCCGGACCCGCCCGGGACGCTGACCGCTCCCTCGGAAACGAAGTCGGGAGGCAAAACGAAACCTAGCGTGCCGAACGAGCAGGGTGCTTTTCAAGGCATGGCGGAGCAGGCGGTGAAGAAGGTAGAGGTCCAGAACGATTCATTGGTGTTCAAAGGCCAGACGATCATGAGCGGCGCGCGCACCCAGGAAAACGGTCCGACACCTAGCCGGATTCCGGAGCCGACGATGATTAACGACAACGTTTTGTACAGTCCGGGACATGTGATCAGCAAAACGAAAACGAACAAAAACAGCCAGCCCAGCACGGGCGAAATCTTTTACAACCTGATGGACGGCAGCATCAACGGGGGTTCGAACCGTTCCTTCCCGATCTTAGGCATCAACCCGGTGACGGTGCATACGCCGGTCGTCATTTACGCTTCCACGACGGATGATCGGGCGCATAACCAAAAAACGAATCCGGCCGCCGGCCGCAACGCGACCATTTTGGACCGGCCGTTTACGATTTATATGCCGACCGGCGGGCAGCACCGCAACATTCCGGGATACGGCAACCGGGACTACGCCAAATACATCCGGGACAAGCAGGTCAAGTTTCCGTTTGATGTGTATACCGCCGATCAAAGCCGGTTTATTCCGAAAAACACCTGGGTTTCGATTCCGGTCATGCAAACGGCGGAGACGTTTTTTTTGCCGGTGTGGGTGGACGAAGGCTTTTACGACATCCAGTTTCGCACCATCGCGGAAAACGCTCCTCCGGACTATACCGCCGAATCGCACGCCAACCTGAATTTGGCCCATCATGCGGCCACGGACGTCATCCCGGTGGACGTGATCGGCAGGCTGTATGATTTCCATGTGACCGATATCGCCGATTATAACTGGGAAAAGGTGTTCCGCACCCAATCCGGCAGCGCGAATCCAACCGGGGTGTCCTACTGGGTCGGCCAAAACCTGATCGACGGGGAGCCGCGCGGCAATAAAGCGGTGTATACGCTGCCGATAAGGCCGGGAAGCCATCCGCTGCAAGGTTACAAAAACGTATCGGTCAAAACCGGCTACCATTTCAAATTCGATTTCAAAACCAAAGGCAACATGTTCGGGCCGCTCGACGGCATCCGGATCACGCCCAGCTTTTATTTCGTCCGGAAGGACGGCAAAGCCGTCAACGCCAAAGGCGACACCCGCATTCCGGTAGACCTTTATTACAACACCAGCAAAAACAACTTCGTCAAAATCGGCTCGGCGCAGGACCAGGTCAAGCGCTACGTCATCCTGAACGACCGCCTGCGGAACGTACCGGCCACGGAGCTCCGCGACACCGCCGGCTACAAATACGGGCATTACGGACAAGCCGGCAGCATGGGCAAAAACGAATATATCCAAAACTATATCCAGTCCTTTACGAAGCAAAAAACGCCCGTCGGCAGCTACAGCCTGCTCATTTTGCCTGAACAGCTCCGGACGTTCCTCAGGCTGCAAGGAAACATCCCGGCGTCCGTCGATCCGGACCGCGCCCATGTTTCCGTGCAAAAATGGTACGGGGAGTACTCCCTGCCGGCCGAACTGTTCGTGGTGGAAGCGGGATTGAACGTGGCCGAATACGGGCGCACGCACGGCGGGCTGGACAGCAAGTCTCCTATTTTTCTCAAAAACGGGTATATCATCGTGAATTTCAACATCGAATCGATCCAGCAGGGGAACTTGAAAAATCCCCATCTGCAATACATTCATGCCCCGCTGATGAACCAGTGGCAGCTTGAAGGTTATAACCGGAGCATCCAGGATGCTTACGGCCATCGCTTTGCGCTGAAAGACGGCGATATTCTCTTTTACCATGCGGACAAATCGAGCCGGGACGACTTCAGCTCCCAGGTTCCGCATTAAACAGGCAAGGGAAACGGAGGCAAATCCGAAGGTTTTATGGCAACGTCTACGGGTTTGCCCCGGCCTCCGGCCTATACTTTGGGCTTTCGCGTGACCGGCCCTAACCTCGCAACGTTTGCGTTGTTTTAGGAGTAAGGGGGAGTTTGATCCAAAGGAGGAGGACCGCTTGAATCATGAAATCATCGTTGAAGCCGCGCTGGAGTTGAAGGACGTGCAGGAGGTGAACCTCTTTTTTACGAGGACGTCCAGGTTGATGCTGGCTGTCGTGTTTTTTCTGATGGTCATCGGGATTGTCCTTTTGGTCGACGAGAACCGGACCGGCATGGAGTTTATGATCGCGTTCCTGCTGGATGTTTTGCTCAGCGTCATTTTATGGTTCGCGTACGGGTGGAGCATTCGCCGGAAATCCGTAAAGGCGTTTTTCAGCGACCGGTTGATGCGGCAGCGCCATACGTTCGCGTTTTCGGAGTCGGGCTTTCGATACGCATCCGAATCGGAATCGGCCAAGGTCCGCTGGAGCGATATTTATGAGGTGCGCGAATCCCGGAATTTGTTTTTGATTCTGCTGTCGACGAGCCGGACGTTCATCGTGCCGAAGGATGGTTTTGCGACGGAACAGGATCGGGTCCAGTTCAGGGGAATCGTGGAATCGAACGTCAAAACCAGCCGGTTTCATTGGCGGAGGGAAGCGACAAACAGCAAAAGTTAAAGCGTTTAAATTCACGCCGTCTCATGCCGTCGTTTTTTTCTTGGAAAATAATGGTGTACAGCCTCCCGAAAGAAGCATACGATTTTTAGCCGGCGGTTTGCCTGTTCCATCGGGGGGCTCATAAGTACGTCATGTACGGAAAAAGAGGTGCGAAAAAGAAGCGGGTCCCGGAAGCCCTTAAAATGAAATTTGCAATGCCGCCTTTCGCCAAAGCAAGAGCGTACCCGGCAGGAAATGACTGTAAATACAACTGAATTTTCAGCATAAGTTGTACGTACCATTTTTTCGCGCGAGTTGGTATAATATCCATTAACGATGAGAAAATGACCATCCTTGCCGCTTCACACGCCCGGTAAAAGAAAGGTGGTTGTCCATTGAGAAAAAAACGGAATCGTCTGTTGACTCAATTTCTTGCCTCTTATCTTCTCGTTCTTTTATTCCCTGTCTCCATCATCCTCGTTTATTATTATCCGCATTCAACCGAAGTCGTGAAGCAGCAGGATACGGATTGGAATACCCATATTACGGAACAATTGATGACTTCGATGGATACCTTGATGCGATACGTTTACCGCTTGCCTTCCGAACTCGTGCAAAACCGCGAAATCAAAATGTACGACAACAGCGACTACGGCCGGGTCCTGATTGCGAATGAAATGCGCAAATACAACGCCACGGACGGTTTGATCGACAATACCTTGCTGTACATCGAAAGCAGCGGTTATTTGTTCGCTAAAACAGGAAGCGCTTACAAGGAAGAGGATTTCGATAAGCCGGGCATCGGCTATTATTACGAAACCTGGCCGCGACGGGAAATGTTCGAGACGCTGCGGCATTTGAAAGCGCCGATGGTCCGTCCGGTCGAGGACGTCATCATCCCGGGCAGCAATCGCGTCCGCATGTTGACTTTTGCTTTCCCTTTGCCGGTCGGCGGATACGATCCGCCGGGCGCGGTGCTGATCATGGTCCGCGAAGACACGGTGATACGCATGATTCAATCCCTTTCCGAGAAGTATACGGGCCGATTTTTTATCTTCGACGAGCAGGGCCGCCAGCTGCTGGCTTCGGAGAAAACAGATGACGCCGCATCGGATGGGGTTCGCCGCCTCATGCCGGAACTGAAGGAGGGTTCGGAAGGAGCCGGCATTTACCGGGTGAACGGCAAATCTTACATCGTGTCGCACACGTTGTCGGGAACCAACGGCTGGCATTATGTAAGCATGCTGCCGGTTACCGATACGCTGCACGGCATTCGGACGATTCAGCGCAACACGGTGCTTTTGATCGGGCTCATGCTGCTCCTCGAATGGCTGGTGATTTATATTTCGATCCGCAAAAATTACCATCCGATCAAAAGGCTCGTCGATCTGGCGGTACATATTTTCGAGCCTGCCGACCGCAAGCCGCTCGGCGAAATCGAAACGATCCGCTATGCGCTTGGCGAGCTTGCATCGGCGAATCATACGCTGGATGCGAAAGTGAAGCAGACGATTCCGATCATCCGGGAAAATCTGCTGTTCGAGCTCGTCAGCGGCCGGGCGCCCGATTGGGAGACGTTTTGTCTCGAAGCGGAGGCTTACGGCATCGCCTTTCCGCATCCGGCCATGGCCGTTGCGGTATTGTCCATTGAAGCAGGCGGTGGAGCAGAAGGATCGGATGCCGGCGGGCAGGCGTTCGCGGGGGCGGCGAACCTGCTCCGGCAGATCGAAAAGCGGCCAAAGGAGGGACTTCAATGCTATTTTTTCAAAAGCATTTACAATCAGGAAATGATCTTTATCGGTTCCTTTGCGCCTGATTTTGCGATCAAAGCATATCTTGATGACGTGCGGAAAGAGCTGGAGGCCGAAACCGGGGGCCGCGTGTTTATCGGGGCCGGCATACCGGGCAAGCTCGAATCGGTCGAAGCGGTTCACGTATCGTATTTGCAGGCGGTGCGCGCATCCGAGCAATTGCGCTTCCGCCGCGAACGCCAGGTGCTTTTTTTCGGCGAGATGGAAGCCCCGAAGGCAGGAACGGTATCTTACTTCGCCGAACTGCTGCAATCGTTGGAGCTGTCGATATTAAAAAACGACGCCGCTTCGGTTCAATCCATCGTGGAGCGGTTGGTGGCCGGCATGGGCAGCGAAGGGGCGCCGCCGCATGTCGTGCGGAGCGTCTATTTGAATACGGTCAGCGTCATCCTGAACGGCTTGCACCGGTTCAGCCATGATGATGCCAACCTGCTCCGGCTGACGGATGCGGCATTTCGGCACCGTTATACGTTCGAACAAATGGCGGGCATCGTCAGGGAGAGCTGCGGCAAGCTGTGCGACATGATCCAAAGCACGCTGCCGTCCTCCCGCAAAGTTTCGCGGGACGAAATCGTCTGCTTTATCGAGCGAAAGGGGATGGAGCCCGATTTTTCGCTGCAGCTGATCGCCGACTATTTTCAGATGTCGCCTTCGAATTTCAGCCATTATTTCAAAAAGACTTTCGGTCAGAACTTCAAGGAATATATCGACTTGCAGCGCATTCAGCAATCGGTGCGGCTGCTGCGCGAGACGAATCAGACGCTGGATGAAATATCGCGCAAGACGGGATTTTCCAATACGTCGAGTTTTATACGTTCATTCAAAAAAATCGTGGGTACGACGCCGGGACAATACCGGGAAACGCATAAGGCGGTGTGAAGGGGCATCCATACGGCGGCTACAGGAAACATTGAAGGTCGATTCGGGGCAATAAGCCAGCCCCTGAACTCGGCCTTTTTGCGTCCTTTCCGGGATGAAGGGCAAGCGGGCGCGGCGGCTTCAAGCGCGGGTCGTCCTTCCCTTGCCGGTGCCGTTTTTTGAACATATTCAAAAATTGAATCGGCGGCAAAATGCCGCTCCCGCAAGGTTTGACGGCTGCCGGTTCTCAAGCTTTTCAATAAATGCGCATGGCTTGAAAACTGTTCGTTTACGGCCGTCCGCGCCGGCGATTAAAGTGGTGGCAAGGGACGGACGCGTCCTTGGCGGACATCCCATCCGGATGAGATGAACATCTTCGAATTCTTTTATGAGGGGGCAAAATGATGCGATTTGGCATGCGAAAAAAAGTAATCGGTTTCACGTTGGTTCTCTTGGCAACGTCCGTCGTCATGACGGCCTGCAGCGGTTCGGGGGGAGGCGGCAATGCCGAGGATGGTGCATCGACCGATCCTGCGGGCAGCGGCAAGAAGGTAAAGCTGACGGCCATCATGACGAAACATCCGTTGACGAAGCCGCTGGCGGAGATGGAGTGGCTGCAGAAGGTCGAAGACAAGGCCGGCGTCGAGATCGAATGGCAGGAAATTACGGCCGATTGGGGCCAGAAAAAAGGAACGATGCTGGCCAGCGGCGACGTGCCGGATTTGTTCGTCGGGCCGAACGTGATCACGGACGCCGATTTTGCCCAGTTCCAGGGATTGTTCCAGGACTTGTCCGGCATGCTGGATCAGGCGCCCAACGTTCAAAAAATGTTCGAGGAGAAACCGGACACGAAACGGATCGCAACGCAACCGGACGGCAAAATTTACGGTCTGCCGAAATACCAGCGGTTCTGGCCAAGCTCCGCGTCGCGCCTTTACATCAATCAGAAGTGGCTCGACAATCTCGGGTTGAAAGTCCCGAACACATGGGATGAGCTGTACGACGTTCTCGTCGCCTTCAAGGAGAAGGACGCCAACGGCAACGGCGATCCGAACGACGAAATCCCGATGGACTGGCCGGGCGGCATCGGCGGGTATTTTAACGCGGCCTATTTGCTCGGCGGCACCGGCATGACGTTGACCGACGGCAGCCCGGAAGGATATTTCGTCGAAGACGGACAGGTGAAAAACTACCTGATCGACGAACGCTACAAATCGCTGGTCATGTTCCTGAACAAGCTTTACAAGGCAGGCCTCATCAATCCGGAAGTGTTTACGCATGATTACACGAAATATCAATCGGTCGCCCGCGGAGACGGGGATACCGCGAAGGTCGGCTTTACGCTTGGTTGGGTCGCGTCCGACCGGTTCGGCGAGAAGCTGGCGCCGCAATATACGTCGATGACGCCGCCGAAGGCGACGCCGGACAGCGGAATCTCGTGGAGCTACGACTACAACTCCTTGAACTACGGCAACAACCATATCGTCATGTCGGCCACATCGAAAAACAAGGAAGCGGCCATGCGCTTCATCAACGAATTGTATGCGCCGGAGGTCGGCATGCAGGTGCTCTTCGGGTCGATCGGTCCGAATATCAAGGATAACGGGGACGGCTCTTACGCCGTGCTGCCGCCGGCCGATCCGAACATGGACCCCGGCACGTGGAAATGGACGTCGACCATGGCGGACCACGGCGCTTTTTATATTCCCGACTCGCTCAAGCTGACGCTGGGCAAGGACATGCAGGAGGTCATCGGACAGTCCAAGCCGATTGAAGCGATCCAAATCGACGTCGACAACGACGTATTGCCGGGCATGTTCATGAAATATTCGACCGTGGACAACAGCACGATGGCGCTGAACAATACGAACGTCATGAATTTGGCGAATACGAGCTTTGCGAAATGGGTGACGAAAGGCGGCGTCGAAGCCGAGTGGGATGCCTACGTGAAGGAAACCGAGAAGGCCGGACTGAAGCAAAACCTGGAGATTATGCAGAAGTACTACGACGAGTACAAGCAAAATAAATAACGTTCGACCGGGGAATGCCGCCGTGCGAGGTGCGGCGGTCCCCGCAAGAGGAAAGGGGATGCTCCGATGCGCAACCGGGGAGGACTGCAGACGCTCAAACGCGATTACCAGCTGTGGATCATGATTTTGCCCGCCATCGCCGTCATTTTTATTTTCAATTACATTCCGATGTACGGCATTCAGCTGGCGTTTCGCGATTACGATTTTTCGAAAGGGCTTACCGGCGGCGAATGGCGGGGGCTGCACTACTTCAAGCAGTTTATCGACAGCTATCTGTTCGTGGATTTGATGCGGAATACGTTTTTGATCAGCCTGGCGACGATCGTGATCGGGTTTCCCGCCCCGATTATCCTGGCGCTCACGTTGAACCAAATCCGGCGCAAGCGGATGAAAAACGTGATGCAGACGGTCGTTTACCTGCCTCATTTTATTTCGATCATCGTTCTGGTCGGCATGATGAACGTGCTGCTGTCGCCGGAAACCGGCGTCGTCGGCCATATGATGAAGGCGATGGGGCTTGGACACATCAACCTGATCGCCTCGACGAATACGTTTATCCCTGTGTACGTGTTGTCCGATATCTGGCAGCATTGCGGCTGGAACAGCATCATCTATTTGGCGGCTTTGTCCACCGTCGACCCGCAGCTGTACGACTCGGCCAAAATGGACGGCGCCAGCCGGTGGCAGATGATCCGTTACGTGGATTTGCCGGCGCTGGTCCCGACGATCGTCATCTTGTTCATTCTCAGTATGGGCAGCATTTTGGGCACCGGGTTCGAGAAGACGTTTTTGATGCAAAATTCGCTCAACCTGCCCGTTTCCGAAGTGATTTCCACCTACGTGTACAAAATCGGGATCATTTCCAACCAGTTCAGCTACGCTTCGGCCATCGGCCTGTTTAATACCGTCATTAATTTTATCTTTTTGTTCGGCGTCAACGCCATTTCGAAAAAAGTGTCCAATACGAGCTTGTACTAATGACACGGATTCGCCTAAAAGGGAGGAATATCCATGATGGCGCTTAAAAGCATGGACGGCAAGGAGCTTCTTTTCAGGATGGCCCTCTTCGTGGTATGCGCGCTTATTTTTCTGGTCATCGCTTATCCGCTTTATTTCATCGTGATTGCGTCGTTCAGCGATTCCACGCTGGTGGCGACCGGCAAAGTGCTGCTGTTTCCGAAAGGGCTGAGCTTGTTCGGGTACAAGGAAATTTTTCAGGACAGCCGCATCTGGACCGGATACCGAAACACCGTTTTTTACACGCTGTTCGGCACGCTCGTCAATATGGTGTTTACGATGCCGGCCGCTTACGTCTTGTCGCGGAGGGAATTCAAGGCAAGGCGGGTGATCATGTTTTTGTTCGTCGTGACGATGTTTTTTAACGGCGGGCTGATCCCGACCTATTTGCTCATGAAGGATCTGCATATCACGAATACGATTTGGGTGTTCATTGTGCCGTTTTGCGTCAACGTTTTTTATTTGATCATCGCCAGGACGTTTTTTGAAAGCTCGCTGCCGCCGGAGCTGTACGAAGCCGCGATGATGGACGGCTGCTCGCATTTCAAATATTTCTTCAAGGTGGCGCTGCCGCTCTCGAAAGCGATGATTTCCGTCATTGCGCTGTATTATTTGGTCGGGCATTGGAACGATTTTTTTACCGCGCTCGTCTACATCCGGGACAACAACCTGCAGCCGCTGCAAATCGTCCTGAGGGACATTTTGCTGTCCAACCAGGCGTTCCAAAACGGGGCGGGCACGGGCGGGGCCGCCGGCGGTTATGCGCAGCGTTACGCGGACCAGATCAAATACGGCGTCATTATCGTGTCGTCGCTGCCGATCCTCGTGTTATACCCGTTCCTGCAAAAATATTTCGAAAAAGGCGTCATGATCGGTTCGGTCAAAGGGTAAGGCGAAAAAAAAGTTGCCCGTTCTCCGTTTGTGTTCACGGAGGGGCAACTTTTTTTCGTTACATGTGTTTGCCGGAGGTATGCATCGATAGCGGCATGTGCTGCTTACGTTCCGACAGGTAAACGGCCAGGGCGATCACAAACGCGAACCCGACCATGACCGCGCCGACCCAGGGCAAGGCAGTCAATCCCATATGATTGATGACCAATCCGCCGCAAAAAGCGCCGAACGCGTTGCCCAGATTGCCCGCCGAGTGGTTGGAGGTGGAGGCTAACGCCGGGGCCTCCTGCGCCAGGTTCATGATTTTGACCTGAATGCCCGGCATGACGGCAAACGCGGCGGCTCCCCACAGGAAAATGGTGATGACGGCGCCGACCGGACTGCGGACCGTAAACGTGAAGATGGTCAGCAGCACGCACAGGCTGAAGAAAATTCCGAATACCGCCGGCATCAGCTTCCAGTCCGCCAGCTTTCCGCCGACGATGTTCCCGACGGTCACGCCGATGCCGAACAGGACGAGAATCCAGGTCACGCTGCGCTCATGATACCCGGTAACCTGCTCCAGCAAAGGGGCGATGTACGTGAACACCGCAAACAGGCTGGAGTTGCCGACCGCGCAGGCCAGCAGCATGACGAGCAGCTTCGGCTGGGCGAGGGCTTTGAACTGCTTGGTCAGGCTGGCTGCCTGATCCTGGCGAATGCGCGGGATAAAAGCGACGATGCCGATCAGCGCGACCACGCCCATCAGCGCAATGGCGGCAAACGAAGCCCGCCATCCCAAATGCTGGCCGATAAAGGTTCCGACAGGTACCCCGATAATGTTCGCGATGGTGAGTCCCGCCATCATGATCGAGACGGCGCCGGCCCGTTTATGCGGTTTAACGAGATTGGCCGCAATGACGGCACCGACCCCGAAAAACGTGCCGTGGCAAAGCGCGCTGATCATCCGTGCTCCCATAAGCACGCCATAATTCGGGGCGATGACCGCGATGCCGTTGCCAAGGATGAATACCAGCATCAGCAGGCACAGCAGCAGCTTTTGCGGCAGCCGGTGGGTAAGGATCGTCATAATCGGCGCCCCGATGGCGACGCCGAGGGCATAGCTGGTGATCAGCTGCCCGGCGGTGGAGATGCTGACGTTCAAATCTTCGGCAACGTTCGGCAGGATGCCCATAATGACGAACTCGGTCATGCCGATCGCGAAGGCGCCTACCGTCAGGGACAGGATCGAAACCGGAAACGGCTCTTTCGTTTTTTCGGGTTTCGTTTTGGATGGATTCATGCTGTATAAACAACCTTTCTGTAGGATTCTATCCATGAAAATACTAACTGTAATTATTCTATTTTTCATGAAAATTTTCAAGAACTAGTTTGTGTAAAAAGCATTGACAGCTTTAGGCAAACCTTTTAAAGTTCAATTAATAACACCACTGGAGAAATTAATTAAGGTAAGGAGCAGTCCGTCCATGCAAAAGCATGACCAGGATTTTATCAAAAGAAAAAACAGGACGACCGTATTCGAAATCATCAAAAACCATTCACCCTTGTCGCGGGCGGAGATCGCCCGATTGACGGGCATGAGCCCGACAACGGTCAGCCGGATCGTCGCCGAACTGGATCACCTCGATTTCATGCACGAAATCGAGCAGGAGACGACGAGCGTCGGCCGCAAAGCGATTTTGCTGAAGGTCAATCCGAAGTCGGTGTTATCGGTCGGCGTGGAAATCGACAAAACGGCCATCCGGATCGGCGCCGTCGATTTGGACGGGAGCGTGATCGGGGGCAAAAGCATCGCCAGAAACGCAGAGGAGAGCTCCGAAGCGACGCTGGGCAGCATTGCGGCAGGGATCAACGCCTTGATCGACGATGAGCGCCTGGACCGCCGGAGAATCGTCGGCATCGGCGTAGGGCTGCCGGGGATCATCGATCATGCCGGAGGAAAGGCCGTGCTGTCGGCCCAGCTGGGCTGGAAGCAGGCCGATATCGCCGGGCTGCTGAAGGCGCGCACCGGACTTGCGGCGGCGGTGGACAACGAACTGAAGGTCAAGTCGCTCGCGGAGCATATGTATGGGGCGGCCAAAGGATCGAAGCGGTCGGTGTTGATCGGTTTCGGCAGCGGCGTCGGTTCCTCGCTGATCATCGACGGGGACATTTACCGGGGCGAGTCCAACAGCGCGGGAGAGGTCGGCCATACCGTCGTCGACCCGGGCGGCCTGCGATGCGATTGCGGCAAAAAAGGATGTTTGCAGACTTATATCGCCGAAGCCGCGCTCATCGAACAGGCGTCCCGAGTCAAGCCGGTCGCATCCTTGGATGAGCTGTTTCAGGCAAGGCGGGACGGAGAGAGGTGGGCCGCGGACATTGTGGACCGGGCGATGGCTTTTATCGCGGTCACGATCGGCAACGTCGCCTGCATGTACAATCCGGATACGGTCATCCTCACCGGCAAGCTTGTCGAGCGTTATCCGGAAGTCAGGGCGTTCATCGCCGAAAAATGCATGAGCGAATACGTATGGGAGCCGCTGCGCGGCACGTTCCGCATCGCCTATTCCGCTTTCGAACAGGACGGCGTCATCATCGGATCGGGCCTGCTTGCGCAAGGCCGTTTCCTGGACATCGCCAGCCAAATCGAGCAGATGGAGCAAAACTAGGAACAATCCAATCCAAAAACGGAGGAACCAACATGTACTTCAAACCATTAGTGGAAGAATACCGCGCCGGCGTGCTCGAAAACGTTCATCTGGGCGTCTTGTGCGGCGTCAATGACAAAGGGGAGGTCGTTCACGAGATCGGCAGCGCCGAGCACGTCACTTACTTGCGCTCCGCGGCGAAGCCGTTCCAGGCCATTCCCGTCATGAAACGGAACATCGCGGAAAAATACGGCCTGACCGCCGCCGAGGCGGCGATGTTCGCCGCGTCCCACCGGGGCGAAGCTTATCATATCGAAGCTTTGGAGTCGATCATGCGCAAAATCGGATTGGCCGAGGAACAACTGCTGACCTGCCCTACGTATCCGCTGAACGACGAGCCGAAGTTCGCCTGCATGCGCGAGGGAAAGGCGCCAAGAAGGATCTACCACAATTGCTCCGGCAAACATTTCGGCATCATTGCCGCGGCGCGGGAGTCGGGATACGACACCGAAACGTACTGGCAGCCGTCCCATCCGATTCAGCAGGAAATTTTGCAGACGCTCGCGGATATGGCGGAATACCCGGCCGATCGGATCGAGGTCGGCGTCGACGGCTGCGGGTTCCCGATTTTTGCGCTGCCGCTGAAGCATATCGCCAAAGCGTATCTTAAGCTGGCCTGCCCGGACCTGATCCCGGATGCAGCCACCCGCGAGGCCGTTAAACGGATGACGGCGTATATGCACGATGCGCCGGACAGCATCGCCAGCCACAATTTCATCTGTTCCGAGCTGCTGCGCGATCCGAATATCGTCGCCAAAGGCGGAGCCAAGGGCGTCTACTGCTTTTCGCTGATCCGGGAACGCATGGCCTTTGCGCTGAAAGTCATCGACGGTTCGGAAACGCCGTGGCCGATCATCGTCGCATCCATTTTGGAGCAAATCGGCTACGGCAACCGGGAGACGATCGACAGATTGTACGCGGTGGTGCCGAAAGAAATCAAAAACGACAATCACGTCCTCGTCGGCGAGCGGAAAGCTTCTTTTGCATTCTAAAATCGATCGGTCACGGGTCGGTAAGAAGGGGTTGAAAATCATGGATTGGTATCAGGAAGCGTCCGGCCGGAAAGCGGCGATCCTGCACGATTTGCAAGGGCTGCTGGCGATTCCGAGCGTCTACGACGCCGAAACGGCGGCTCCCGGGCAGCCGATGGGCAGGGGAATCGGGGAGGCGCTCCGGTTTATGCTGGACCTGTGCGCTGCCGAGGGCTTCCGCGTGCGGAACCTGGACGGATATGTCGGCTACGCCGAATATGGCCCGGAGGATGCCGAGCATTACATCGCGGTGTTGAGCCATCTCGACGTCGTGCCCGTGTCCGGCGAATGGACGACGCCTCCTTTCGAGCCCGACGTGCGCGACGGCAAAATTTTTGCGCGCGGGGCGATCGACGATAAAGGGCCGGCGATGGCTTCTTTTTATGCGCTAAAAATCGTCAAGGATCTCGGCTTGCCGCTCAGGCACCGGATCCGTCTCATTTTCGGCACGGACGAGGAAAAAACGCACCGATGCATGGAGAAATACAAGGAGCTGGAGCCGATGCCCGCATTCGGTTTTACGCCGGACGCCGATTTTCCGATCGTCAGCGCCGAAAAAGGGCAGATCAATACCCGAATCCTGTTCCCGCAGGAGCCGGAAACGCCGGATGCGAAGGGGGAATACGAGCTGCTTTCGTTCCGGTCCGGCGTCGTCGCCAACATGGTTCCGGAAGCGGCCGAGGCGGTCGTTGCGGGTGAAGAGGGAGCCCTCCAAGTCTTGGAGCAGGCGTATCGGGCATATTGCAACGATCACGGGTATAAAGGCGGAGTCGAAACCGGGGAGCAGGCCATCAAGCTGTATATGGCGGGAAAAGCCGCGCATGGGATGGAACCCGAGTTAGGGATGAATGCAGGGCTTGCGCTGATTCATTTCCTGAAAAACTATTCATGGGGCGAAAGCGCAGGACATTACCTGCATACCGTCGATACGTTTTTATACGACGATGTGCACGGGCGCGCCCTGGGCATTGCCATGGAGGATGAACTCAGCGGGAAACTGACCGTCAACAGCGGCATTTTGCAGTTTGATCCGAGGGGAGAAACGTTTTTTCATATCAATTTGCGTTTTCCGGTCTGCGGCAGCTATGAGGAGATTTTAAAGCGCATATCGGTGAAGCTGGAGGAGCACCGCCTGGCCATGGAGCCCCCAAGCTTGAAAAAGCCGCACCATGTGCCGGGGGACCATCCGATGATCCAGGCCATGCAGGCGGTTTACGAGGCCGAAACCGGCCAGCGGGCGAACCTGCTGTCGACGGGCGGCGGCACCTATGCGGCCCATTTCCCGATGGGCGTCGCGTTCGGTCCGCTGTTTCCGGGGATGGAATCCACGGCCCATCAGCCGAACGAATACATGGAGATCGAGCTGCTGCTGCGATGCACGGCGATATACGCGCGCACCTTAAACGAACTTGGAAACTTGGAGATTTAAACAGGCTGCTAAGCACAAATCTTTTTGCAAAGGGATGCATGGATAATGGAGATCAATACGGGGACACATGCCCAAGCGGAAGTCATGATCGAACTAGTATTCAGCGATGGCGAATACGCCCCTTCGCTTCCGCTTTCGGCCAAAATGAAGGAGCGCGGCGGGCAGACCTGGTTTTACGGGCGCCATGCCGGAGAGCAGGATATCTTAGTCATTGGCCTCGGAGCCCGGGAGCGTTTCAGCATGGAAATATTGCGCGAGGCTGCGGGTAACGCGGGCCGGGCGATGCAGGACATCGGCAGGACGACGGCGGAGCTGAACCCGGACGGTTTCATGGACCTGTTCGGCTCCGAAGCGTGGCCGACGGAAGCGATCACGGCCTGGACGGAAGGCTGGCAGCTCGGAACGTATACGTTCAACAAATACAAAGGGAGTGCCAAACCGAAGCCGATCCAACGGGTTCGGATAAGCCCGGAAAGCAGACCGGAGGACGGACCGGCGGCGGAGCTTGGACGCATGCGCGCCGAATCGACCGCGCTTGCCCGCGATTTGTGCAACGAAGCGGCAAGCGATTTGAACCCTTCCGCTTTCGTGGCCCGGATCCGGCAGGTTTTTGCCGGCCGGAACGTCAAGCTTACCGTCTATCAAGGGGAGGAGCTGAAGCAGCGGCAGATGAACGGGCTTTTGGCCGTGGGCGCCGGCAGCAAGCATCCGCCCGCGATGGTGGAAATCAGCTACGAAGGGGATCCGCATGCGGAACATCTGGCCCTCGTCGGCAAAGGCATCACGTTCGACATGGGCGGCATGAACCTGAAGGATGCCCGCGATTTAAGCGACGCCCGCTTTGACATGGGCGGCGCGGCCGCGGTGATCGGCGCGATGGATCTGCTGACGCGCCTTGAGGTAAAGGCCCGCATCACGGCCATCGTTCCGATCGCCGACAACGTGCCGGACGGAGGCGCGTTCCTGCCGTCCGACGTCATCCGATACCCGAATGGCCTGTCCGTGCAGGTCGTCAATACGGACGCCGAAGGCAGGCTGATTTTGGCCGACGGGATTCTTCATGCCCTCCGCTGCGGCGCCCGGCATATCATCGACGTGGCGACGCTGACGGGAGCGGTCGGCCACGCGCTGGGCCTGAAAGTTGCCGGCGTATGGGGGGACGACGAATACACCGGTCAGCTGATGCGTATCGGCGACCGCAACGGGGACCGGATCTGGCGGCTGCCGCTGGTGGACGAAGACGAAGAGCTTCTCGGCAGCCCTTATGCCGATATGGCCAATCTGGCGTCAAGTCCGTACGGCGGCGCGAATATGGCGGCGTTGTTCCTGCGCCGTTTCGTGGACGGGAAAGCGCGTTGGTGCCATATCGACATGGCGAACACCGTTCAAGTTCCCAGCTCGCGCGGATACAAAGTGACGGGAGCGACGGGCTACGGCGTAAGGCTGCTTGCCGATTTCGTGTGCGAGAGGGCCGCGGCGGGAACGGCGAAGGAGGGACTTCCCGATGAAGCTTGAGGTCATTGCCACGACTTTGACGGATGCGCTCCTTGCGGCACAAGGCGGGGCCGACCGGATCGAACTCGTTACCGGCATTTTGGAAGGCGGGTTAACCCCGGGACCGGGGTTGATCCGGGAAGTCGTGCGCCGGGTGAGCATTCCGGTTCATGTCATGGTCCGCCCCCACAGCCAGTCGTTCGTGTACGACGAATATGATCTCCAAACGATGAAGGAAGACATTGCTTTCATCAAGGCAAGCGGCGCGGCCGGCATCGTGGTCGGCACCCTGACCGGGGACGGAAAGGTGGACACGGCAGCGCTGGAATATCTCCTTCAGGACGCCGAAGGCTTAAACGTGACGTTTCATCGCGCTTTTGACGAGATCGAGGATCAGCTGTCCGCGTTTCAGGTGATTGCCGGTTATCCGCAAATCAACCGCATTTTGACGTCCGGCGGCCCGCTGCCGGCGCCGAAGTCCGCGCCGCAAATCAAGCGGCTCGTCGAGGCGTCCCGCGGAACGGGAACCGCGATTCTCGCCGGATACGGGCTTTCCGTGCCGGTGCTGCAGGAGTTCATCGAGGCAACGGACGTTCCGGAGGTCCATTTCGGATCGGCCCTGCGCAGGGACGGAGATCACCTGAAGCCCGTGGAGCCGTCCCGGGTACAAGCGGCGAAGGATATCCTGCGCGGGTTTGAATAGGGGCAAAAGAGGGGATGCGCCGCCGGCCAGACCCGGCCGCACTGCAGCGCGTATGGCGGATCATAAGGAATTCCACGAAGGATGCAGCAAGACCGCATGGCGGCTTGCGCATCCTTTTTTTGCCGCCCGCCATCTTAGATCCCCTCAACCCGGGGTCACTTTTTATCCTCATGAAGTGCACATTCGTATGATGTAAGCGCTATTTTAAAGATCAACCGGCACCCATTTGAAGCGGGAAACTGACTCTGCCGGCCCATCCGCCTTGTATCATTAGAATCAATCCTACAGGAAAGCGAGGAAAGCTAATGAATAAAAAGGGGAAGTCGGCGCTGGTGCTGCTGGCCGCCGTGATGCTTTTGCTGTCGGCCTGCACGTCGGGCAAGAAGGAAACGGCAGAGGAAAGCGGGGCCCCCGGCAAACCGCCCGAAGCGAAAACGGAAACGGCAATCGATCCGTTCCGGCTGCCGGAGCTCGTGGAGGTGAGCACGATCAAAGCGGTGTCGCCGAACGAAAGAATCCCGCAGGGGGACACGATCGAAGACAATATGTACACCCGCCATTTCACCGAAAAAACGAACGTGAAGTTCAAGTATATGTGGTACGCCTCGGGCGACGATTACACGCAAAAACTGAAGCTGGCGGTGGCCAGCAACGATCTGCCCGATGCGATGGTCGTTGACGAACGGACGTTTCTGGAATTGGCGGACGCCGATCAGCTTGAGGATTTGACCGACGTATTCCAAACTTATGCGTCCGATCAGGTCAAGCAAATCTATGAGCTGAACGAAGGCTTGTCCCTCGACAAAGCGACGATCGACGGCAAGCTGCTGGCCATTCCGAACATCGTGCCGAAGGGAGATTCCTTCCAGGAGATCTGGGTGCGGAAAGACTGGCTCGACAAGCTGGGCCTGCAGCCTCCGAAGACGGTGGACGACGTGGAAAAGATCGCCGAGGCGTTTATTACCCGCGATCCGGACGGCAACGGCAAAAACGACACGATCGGGCTGCCCGGCAACAACGGGGTCGTCACGACCGATTACGGCTGGAACTATGATTTCAAGGCGCTGTTTAATGCTTTTGGCGCTTATCCAAGCATTTGGCTGAAGGACGGCTCGGGCAACGTCGTATACGGCTCCACCACGCCGGAAGCCAAGCAGGCGCTCGGCAAGCTGGCGGAATGGTACAAAAAGGGGCTGATCGACAAGGACTTCGCGCTCCGCAAAAATCCCGACGAGCTGGTGGTCGGCGGGAAAAGCGGCATCTTTTTCGGGCCGTGGTACATGCCGTTCGGCACCTTGACAAACGCCATGATGTCCGATCCGAAGGCCGATTGGAGAGCCTACGCGATCGCCGACGGCCATGGGCAGTACAATGCGACCGTCGTGCCTCCGAGCAGCAGCTTCCTCGTGGTGAAAAAAGGCTTCAAGCACCCGGAAGCGGTCATGACGTATTTCAACTACAATACCCGTTTCCTGCAAACGCCGACGCCCGACGATAAAAAGCTGGACCAAACCTATGTCAGCCTGCGCCCGATCGATTTGAACATCGGCGATCCCGACGCGGTGCTGAAAAAACATGAAATGATCAAAGGCGCGATCGAAGGCAAGCTGACGCCGGACCAGCTGTCTCCGGAGATGCAGGGGCATCTGGAGCGCTGGAACAAATATAAAGCCGACCCGAAAGCGAACATCGGCGAATGGGGCCCTCCTTATGCGTATTTGGTCGGCGGGCAGCCGATGGCGGACGTAAAGTTCAACGAGGTGTATTCGCTGTATACGGCCACGACGAAAACGATGGAGAAACGCTGGAGCAATCTGCAGAAGCTGGAAAACGAAACCTATTTCAAAATCGTCCTCGGCGAGCTGCCGCTGGGTGCATTTGATTCATTCGTGGCCGATTGGAAGGCGCAGGGCGGAGAGCAGATCATGAAAGAAGTTCAAGAGGCCGTTCAGAAATGACGGGAAAAGCCGAGCAAACCCGCCTTCCGGTTCGGCCGCAAACGGAGCTTTCCGAGACAAGGCCGGGCAAGAAGAGCAAAAAACCGTTCCAGGCGCATTACCACTTGATGCTCATGCCCGGCATCATCCTGCTCCTTATTTTCTCCATCATCCCGATGTTCGGCCTGCTGATGGCTTTTCAGGATTACAAAATCAGCAAGGGGATTTTCGGATCCCCGTGGGTCGGGCTCGAAAACGTTACCTATTTTTTCGAATTGAGCGACAGCAAGGTCATTATCCGGAATACGCTGTTTCTCGCCATATCCAAAATCGTCGCCAACCTGATCGTGCCGCTTGTGTTTGCCGTCCTGCTGAACGAAGTCCGGCAGCGTGCGTTTAAACGGACGGTGCAGACGATCGTTTACCTGCCGCATTTTTTGTCCTGGGTCATTTTGGCGGGAATTTTCTCGGAGCTGCTCCTGACCGACGGGATCGTCAACCGGATGCTGGAGGTTTTCGGAATCGGCCCGATCCAATTTTTGGGGGACAACCGCGTGTTCCCGTACATTCTGATCGGCAGCGACGTGTGGAAGGAATTCGGGTTCAACACGATCATTTATTTGGCCGCGCTGGCAGGCATCGATCCCCACCTGTACGAGGCGGCATCCATCGACGGCGCCGGTTGGCGGAAGCAAACCCGCCTGATCACGCTGCCGCTGCTTCGGGCGACGATCATTTTGCTGGCGACGCTGGCCATCGGCAATATTTTGAACGCCGGCTTTGACCAGATCTTCAACATGTATTCCCCGATCGTCTATGAATCCTCCGACGTGATCGACACCTACGTGTACCGGGCGGGCATTCTGGACGGCCAATACGGGTTCGCGACGGCCATCGGGCTGATGAAATCGCTCATCGCGTTCGTTCTGATCATTTTTTCCTACTCGCTCGCGTACAAGTATGCGAATTACCGGATTTTCTAATCGGGAAGGAGGTGAAGCTCATGGTACGCAGCCAAACAATATCGGCCAAAATTTGGTACGCCCTGTTAATCGTCGGCATGGTGCTGATCGCTTTGACGTCCATTGCGCCCATCGTCCATACGGTAGCGGTGTCCTTCAGCCATAAGGCTTACGCCGCAGCAGGAGCCGTATCGTTTTGGCCGAAAGGCTTCAATCTGTACGCGTATAAGCAGATCGTGGCCGATTCGAAATTTCTCCATTCCTTTATGGTGTCGGTTGAACGGGTGCTGCTGGGCGGGGCGATCAACTTTTTGATGACGGTGCTTATGGCCTATCCGCTGTCCCGGACCAGCGAGCAGTTTGGCGGCCGCAACGCCTACATGTGGTTCCTGATATTTACGATGCTGTTCAGCGGCGGCGTCATCCCCCTTTACATTTTGGTGAAAAGCCTCGGGCTCTTCGATTCGATCTGGGCTTTGGTACTGCCGTCCGCGGTGCCGGTATTCAACGTGATTTTGCTCATGAATTTTTTCCGCGGCATTCCGAAGGAGCTGAACGAAGCCGGAAGCATGGACGGGGCGGGTCCTTGGTACATGCTGTTTCGGGTGTACATCCCTTTGTCGCTGCCTTCGATTGCGACCGTTACCTTGTTCAGCATCGTCGGACATTGGAATTCGTTTTTCGACGGCATGATCTTTATGCGAAGCGTGGAGCATTATCCGCTCCAGACTTACATCCAGCAGCTGGTCGTTCAAATGAGCATCAGCACGATGGCCTCGGACCCGAACAAATACGAGCTGATGAGGCAGCTGTCGGACCAGACGCTGAACGCGGCCAAAATCGTCGTGGCCGTCGTTCCGGTGCTCGTCGTGTACCCGTTTTTGCAAAAATATTTCATCCAGGGCATTTTGCTCGGGTCGGTGAAGGAGTAGGGCGAAGCAGCTTTGACCTGCTTTGCCGAATATGATGGTGGCGTCATGTCTTAACAGGCGAGAAATGATTTGCAATCAAATCATGGAGGCGATGATGTACCGTGCGAAAAAAAATACCGTCGTTGATGCTTGCCCTTCTTCTGCTGCTGTCCGCGGCACCCGTTTCGGAGGCGGCCCCATCGGGTCTTGACGTATGGGTCGTCAATGCGCTCAAAACCGTATACCGCACCAGCACGCTGCCGCAACATCCGGAAACGGGCATCCGCATCGTGTCGGCCAAAAACGAATACGAAAACGCCCAGATCGCCGTCCGCGGGGCGTCCGATTTTAAAATCACGAAAGTTGAATTTTCAAACCTCGTATCCGGCGGACGCAAGTCCATCGCCAGCAGCAACCTGAAGTACCATTTTGCCGAATACGGGCTGCCGGACACGGTTCAGCCGAACATCTTTTTTCCCGAACGGGTAGGCGATCCGATTTATCCCCTGTCAGACATCCCGGACCCGTTGTCGAACGAAAAGTCGATGAAGGTAGCCGCCGACTCGACGCAGCCGATTTGGATCACGACCTACGTGCCTTCATCGACCGGGCCCGGCGTTTACGAAGGCAGCGTGACGGTCAAAACGAATCGCGGAGATTACCGCATCCCGCTGCAGGTGGAGGTTGCCGACGTAGAAATTCCGCAAACCTCGGATACCCGGTTCATTAATTACATCTGGGCGATGACCAACGGCTTTACATGGGACGGCATGCAGTTCGGCGACGCCTCGTCGGACGCGTACGACGTCGGAAAGTACTATTACGGCGTGGAGACCTACAGCGACAAATGGTTTAAGCTGATGGACAATTTCGCGCAGGTGATGACGGATTACCGGCAGAACATGATCTGGGTCCGGACGGATTTGTTCTTGAAGGAAACGGGAACGAATCTTTCCGAATTTCTAAGCGGCGTGCCGGACGATCTCGATTGGTCGCTGTTTGACAGGTACATGCAAATTTTCATCGACAAAGGGATGCGAAACTTCGCGAACGCCCATTTGATCCATATCCTGAACTACATGCCGGCGGACGAAAAGCCCGATCCTTCCTGGAACGAAAAGCTGCCGGACGCGCTGCCGCAGACCGACGCTTTTCTGAACAACTACCTCACCGCTTTGCATGATCATTTGCAGGAAAAAGGCTGGACGAGCGAAAACGGCTTTACCTGGTACCAGCATATCCGGGATGAGCCGATCGACGACAACGCCACGAATTACTGGACGTACGTCGCCAAAAAAGTGAAAGAGATCGCCCCGGATTTTAAAACGATGGATGCCGATCCGCACGGGATTCTATTAAATGATAAAACGAAACCTTACGTCGACGTATGGGTGCCCCTGACGCCCGCGTTCCAGGAAAAAGAGGATCAATATAAAGCCGAGCAAGCGGCCGGCAGCGATTTATGGGTCTACACCTGTGAAGTGAACCAGCCGCCATGGCTCAACCGCTTTTGGACGCAGCCGACGCTGACGGGCAGACTGCTGTACTGGAACCTGTTTCAGCATGGCGTGCAGGGCCACCTGCACTGGGCTTGGAATGCGTGGTACGTCGGCAGCTGGTACGGAGATTCGACCATCGTTTATCCGGACAAGAAAAACATGACGGTCAAAAGCTCCATCCGCTATGAGGCGCAAAGGGACGGTCTTGAGGAATACGAGCTGCTGCGCAAAATCCAAGAAAAACGTCCGGAGCTGGCGCAGCAAATCGTCGACAGCGCGGTGAGCCCGGCGGATGCGAGGAAGTACACGCTCTCGCCGGAATACGTCAAGGCGCTCCATGATTACATGGTCCGGGCGGCGGCGGGCGAACAGGTTGGAGACGTTCCGGCCCCGGGAAGCCCGTACGACGGACAGCAGCTGCCGCTGACGTACATGGCCGACAACGCAAGCGGGGATTTGCAATATGCCGGAACCTGGTATGACAAAAGCCGTCAGTATGCTTACCAAGGCGGCGTGCGGGTAACGGAAACGGCAAACGATGCGGTGGAATATGAGTTTGAAGGCAAGGGGATCGACGTCGTCGTCGAGAAAAACGAAGCTGCCGGCAACATCGCGATTTCCATCGACGATGCGGAAACGGTCATCGCGGATGCGTACGAAAAGGTGCAGCATGATTACTTCACGATCTATGCCAAACGCGATCTGACGCCGGGCAGGCATAAGATCAAGGTCGTCAACATGGAAAACAAGGGCCTGTATTTGGACGCCTTCCGCGTGTACATGGCGGAAGGACAACAAGCGTACGACGCCTCTCTCAGCAATATCGCGATCGGTCAGCTGCCGTCGTTTCGCTTCGACGCCACCGTCAGAGAATATCATCTCCCGCTGCCTGACGGGGTGGGGGCCGTGACGGTCCGGCCAACGCAAACGGACGAAAACGGCACGATGTCGGTGAACGGCCGGACCGTTGCCCGCGGCGAAGCGGCGACTGCCGTCGTTCCGGAAGGCATGAGCCGCATGACGATCGTATCCACGGCATCCGACGGCCGAACCACGCAGGAATACACGCTCCATTTTATCAAAGGTGCCTTAAACGAACCCGGCCGCAACAAGGCCAGAAGCAGCGCGCAGGTGACCGCGACCGCAACGCGGACCGGCGATCAAGGCGTGACCTACGGCCCGCTCAAGATGGCCGACGGCGATTACGGCACGATGTTTGCGAGCCCCCAAGGGTATAACGACACCCACCCGTTCCCGCATGACATCGTCATGACCTGGGATCAGCCGCAATCGTTTAACGCGATCGTCATGGCAACCACCTCGGGCCTGCTGCAGGGCATCACCGATATCGACGTGCAGGTATCCACGGACGGCGTGAACTTCGTTACCGTCGCCCGGCATGTTCCGATCCAATGGAGGAGCGATAAAGACGACAACGTGATGGAAAAGACGTTTGCGGCGATTCCGGACGTTTCGGAGGTCAAAAAGCTGCGGATTCAAATCAACGATGCCGACTGCCGAACATGGAACATGTACGCGCTTTATGAGCTGGAGCTGTATCAGCTTCCGGATCGCGGCGAGCTGGATGTGCAGGTGACGGGGCGGTAAATGGAAGGAATATCGGCGTCACTTCCTTTTGAATCGGCGGGCGGGATCGGCCGATTTTCATGAAGCTTTATACCCGGGCAGAAGGGTATCTCAAGGCCGGTTCCGGTCTGGAGGTACCCTTTTTCCGGAGCGGAAAGTCCGCTTTCGTCCACGGAAGGTCCACATTCGTCTCCCGTTGGCCGCCGTTTCGGCACAAAATGCAACAAGCAAGAAGCAAAATTGTGACTTTGCAGGATTTTCGCCGGGATATAATGAAGGAAACGGCGCGGTTTCAAGCGAAAATCGTCCCTGTTTTGCCTTGCCGCCTGCTGTCAGGGTACCTATAATCAAATTCATATCATTTTTTTGTAAGCGGATACAAAAATATGTTCAAAAACGGGTTCGGGAGGATGGCATGGAGAAACGAAAACGGCCCCTGTATCATCAGTTCAAGCATCGGTTCAAGCTGCCCTATTCGCTCAGAAACCGGCTGCTCATCATTTTGTCGCTGACGTCCCTGCTCCCGCTCGCCATCCTTGGCAGCATTACCTATTATTCGATGTTGTCTTTGCTTGAAAACAAAACCCAGGCAAGCGTGATCAGCCATTTGCATGAGGTGCGAATGTCGCTCGACAACACCTTTTCCCAAATGAACCACGTCTCCCAGCAGCTGGCGTTCGAGGGGAAGGTAGGCCAGGACGTCGAAAGGTATTTGCAGGCGAACGCTTACGGCAAAAAGGCGCTGCAGGATGAAATCAAACGGGAGCTTGGCGTCATCGGCTTCACGAATCCGAACCTTGGCATGATCTTTTATTTTTCGGCCGAAACGAACGAGCGGTTTTTCGAAAATTACATGGCGGATCCGTCGTTTTCGCTGAACAAGCTGCCGCTTTTGCTTCAGGTGAGCCGGATCACGTATTACGGTCCCCACAAGTCCTTTAATCCGCTTGACGGACATCTCGTGTTTTCGGCGGTCCGCAAGGGGGATTTGAAGGAAAGGGACGATATTTACGTCTATATCGAAACGAATTACAAATGGGTGGAGGCGCTGATCCGGAATCAGGAGAAATCCCAGGGGTACGAGCATTTAATCGTGGACGCCAAAGGACGGATTGCCTTTACGGAAGCGGAAGATGCGTTTCCGGAAGGGGGGCTTTTCCCGGACATTCGGCAAGAGAAAACGCCGGTGAACGGATATTACGCTTTTTCGGAACCAAGCAACCAAGGCTGGCGGGTCGTAACGGTCATCTCCAAGTCCTCGTATGAGCATGAAGTGAACAAATGGATCGGCAAATTTACGGGTACCGTCGTCGCGGCCATTTTTATCAGCATTTTGTTTTCCCTGGTTACCTGGCGCATGATTTACGATCCGCTGCGGGGGCTGGTCCGCGAAATTCGGGACGTGAAGCATCAAAGGCCGGCCAAACCGGAGAGCCGCCCCGGCAATTTGGAGTTCGACATGATCCATGAGCAGCTGAACCATATGCGCGCCCGCATTTCGGGTCTGATCGAAGATATCGAACGGAGCGAACGGGAAAAGTCCGCGCTTGAGCTGGAGAAGCTGATGAACCGGATCAATCCGCATTTCATCCATAATACGCTCGATACGATCCGCTGGATCGCCAGAGGCGAAGGGCATGCGGAGATCGACCGGCTGGTGTCCACGCTGAACAAGCTGCTGTACTACAATTTGGGCAAAAACGGCGAACCGACCGTCCGGGCCGAGCTGGAGGCCATCCGGAGCTACATTTCCCTGCAGGAAGTCCGGTACAACGTGCGCATCGACGTTCATATCGACGTGGAAGCGGAGGTTCTGGATTTGCCCATACCGCGTTTTATTTTGCAGCCGCTCGTGGAAAATGCCCTGTACCACGGCCTCGACGGGGACGGCGTCATCGAAGTGGAAATCCGCGAAGCAAAAAAGGGGCAACTGCTCGAAATTGCCGTCAAAGACAATGGCAGGGGCATGGATGAAGAGACGATCCGCAGTTTCATCGAAGGCCGCCCGGAAGCGGGGAAGGTGGGGATGGGCATCGGGCTGCAGTACGTGGTGCGCATGCTGAAAAGCCATTACGGCGGCGGGGCCCTTTTTTCCATCGAAAGCACTCCCGGCGTTTCGACGACGGTCATGCTGACGATACCGATTAAAGATAAAGGAGATGCTGCCGATGACAAGCGTGCTGGTTGTGGATGACGACCATTTGGTGAGAAAAGGTTTTATCGGAATTATGCCTTGGCAAAAATACGGGTTTACGGTCGCGGGAGAAGCGGGTAACGGCGAAAAGGCGCTGGAGCTGCTGGAAAACACGAAAGTGGATCTCCTGATCACGGATTTGGCGATGCCCGTCATGTCGGGGCTAGAACTGATGAGGGAAGTCAAAGAAAAATATCCCGGGACGTTCATGGTGGTGCTTACGTTTCATCATGATTTTGCTTTGATCCAGGAAGCGCTTCGGCTCGGGGCGGTGGATTACATCACGAAAATCGAATTGGAGCAGGAGCAGCTGGACGGCATCCTGTGCCGGATCGCGGGTCGGATCCGCGAGGCCAAGGGCAACAACGCGGCGGATCCCGAACCGTTCCGGGCCGCTAACGCGGATGCGGAAGCCGGGTTCTCCTACTCGACGGAGGTGCAAGAATGCATACGCAATGCCGTAGGTTTTATCCGCGAGCATTACCAAACCGAACTGCTGCTGCCCGACGTCGCCCAGCGGGTCAACATGAGCCGCAGTTATTTCAGCCGCTGCTTCAAAGACATCGTCGGCACAACGTTTCACGACTACGTGCGGGAGTTGCGGATCGAACATGCCAAAAAACTGCTGCGGCAGACGAACAAACCGGTGCAGTGGATTTCCGTTCAGTCCGGTTATCCGAACGAAAAATATTTTTTCAAGGTATTCCGCGAAATGACGGGGTATCTGCCGGGGGAGTTCCGGAAAAAATCGCGGCAGTAGAGGGGAAGCTTCCGGTCAGGGATATCATTTCATTTCGTAAATATTGCAAAAATCAATCAAATATATGATTGTAAATTTCGTTATAGTGAAATATAATGTCAGCATAAAGACTTATCATTACATTTTGAAGACTGGGGTGTTCGTATTGGCAGAACAGTTTGGCGTACTGACGTATCCGGAAATCGGAGGGCAAAGCGAGGCGCTTGCCGCCGCCTGGGAGCAGCTTGAACGGCAGCAGGATTGGGTTGACAACTATTTTAAAAGCGACAAATTCGACGAGGTCGTTTTTATCGGATCGGGAACTTCTTATTATCTTGCGTTAACCGCGGCCAGCACCTTCCGCAAATGGACGGGCAAAAGCGCCAGCGCCCATCCGTCCTCGGAAATTTACCTGTTCCGGGAGCAGGCGGTCGCCGCGAAAAAGGAAGTGCTGCTTGTCGGCATCTCCCGTTCGGGCGAATCCTCAGAAGTGATTTTGGCGCTGGATTCGGTCAAAGGACTGGCCGGCTGGACGACCTGCGGCATAACCTGCCACGAAGAGAGCACGATGGCAAAAAACGTGCCGTGCCTGTTGTCCCCGCTCGGCAACGAAAAAAGCACCGTCATGACCAAATCGTTCAGCAGCATGACCTTTATGCTCCAGGCGGCGATGGCGAAGGCGGCGGGCAGCGAAGCCCATCTCTCCGAGTTGAGGGAAGTGATGGCGCTCAGCAAGCAAACCGTGGAGAAAGGCGATGCGGCAGCCAAAGCGCTGATCGACGGCCATCCGGAGCTGAACAAGTTCATCTATCTCGGCATGGGCGCATACAACGGCCTGGCCCACGAAGCCTGCCTGAAATTGAAGGAAATGTCCTGCGTATGGACGGAAAGTTTTGGTACAATGGAATTCCGGCATGGTCCGAAGTCGGTGGTGGAGCCGGGCACGATGGTATGCCTGTTCCTGTCCGAAACGGCCAGAGCCTATGAAATCAAAGTTGCGCAGGAAATGAAAGAATACGGCGCGCACGTCGTTCTCGTGACGGCCGAAGCCGGCGAAGATACTGCTTTTGCGGACCTGGTCTTTGCCACGGGCGGCCGGCAGCTCAGCGATGAGGCGAGAGCGGCGCTGAATATGCCGCTGGTTCAATATATCGGTTACTACACCGCGCTGCGGGAGGGAAGAAACCCGGACAGCCCGCGGAATTTGACCCAAGTGGTTAAAATCTGACATATAAAGGAGCGAAATGGTTTTGCGAGAACGGAATGGATCGAAAGAAGAACGTCAGGAGCATATTTTAGAATACATCCTTGAGAACGGTTCGATATCCCTTCAGGAAGTCGTCCAGCAATTCGACTGCTCGGAGGCGACGGCCAGACGGGACCTGGAGGCGTTGGAAAAGGCCGGAAAGGTCATCCGGACGATGGGCGGGGGAGCGAAACCCGCGGGACTGATTGCCGGGAGGGAGATTCCATTCCACGAAAAGCAAAACAAGCTCTATCGGGAAAAAGAACGCATTGCCCAGCTCGCCGCATCCCTGGTCGAAGAGGGGGACGTCATCGGCTTGACGGGAGGCACGACGACGTATCTGATCGCCCGGGCCTTAAAAAGCCGCAGGAACATTACCGTGGTCACCAATGCCGTCAACATTGCGATGGAGTTGGCCGCGATCGAGGAAATTCAAGTGGTGCTCACCGGCGGCATGCTGCGCAGCAAAAACTTCGAGCTGTGCGGGCCGCTGGCCGAGCGGACGCTTGAAGCGCTGAATATCCATATCATGTTCATGGGCATCGACGGATTTTCCGTGGATCAGGGCGTCAGCACCTATTCCGAGCTGGAGGCGAACACCGCCAAAATCATGATGAAACGGACCGAGCGTACGATCGCGGTGTTCGACCATACCAAATCGGGACGCAACTCGTTGTTCCAGGTGGCGCCGTTATCGGCCCTTCACGGGATCATCACGGACGAAGAACCGGGAGAGGACACGCGGGCGCGCCTGGAGGCGGAGCAGGTTCAGGTTTACGTGGCGCAAGCCCGGTAACATCATTATTTCAAAATCTATCGAATAATGCAGGGCGGGTGTGAAAATGGAAATATATGCAGGCGTGGATGTGGGCGGAACCAACATCGTATGCGGCTTGGTAACGCCCTCCGGCGAGGTCGTGCATCGAATCAAACGGGCCACGGAGGTTTCCCAAGGCCCGGACGCCATTTTGGAAAAAATCGCATCCATGATCGAAGAAGCGGCCGTCGGTTTTGCCGGCCAGACGGGAGCTGCCGTCTCGGTCGCCGCGGCCGGGATCGGCTTGCCGGGATTCGTCGATCCGGAAGAAGGGATCGCCCGGTTCGCGGGCAACCTCGGCTGGCGCAACCTGCCCGCGGCCCAGCGGCTGCAGGCGCGGTTGAACCTGCCGGTGTAC
Source organism: Paenibacillus sp. FSL M7-1455 (assembly GCF_038004655.1). Classification (NCBI taxonomy): domain Bacteria; kingdom Bacillati; phylum Bacillota; class Bacilli; order Caryophanales; family Paenibacillaceae; genus Paenibacillus; species Paenibacillus sp. FSL M7-1455. The sequence goes on from NZ_JBBORO010000001.1 coordinate 1,421,424, forward strand.
ATTGACAACGACGTTCGTACTTATGTATACGGCGAAGCGATGCATGGAGCGGGCAAAGGCTTCAAGGATGTGCTGGGGCTGACGGTAGGCACCGGCATCGCCGCGGCCATGGTCAATGACGGCAAGCTCTACTACGGCTACCGGAACATGGCCGGCGAGCTTGGACACATCGTGATGGACGGACTTTCCGATCCGTGTCCTTGCGGGTTGCATGGCTGCCTTGAAACTTATGCATCGGCTTCGGGGATGGTGCGCCAGGCGAAAAAGCGGATGCAAGACGGAGAGGCGTCCATCCTGCAGGAATGGTATCCGGGGGGGCGGCTCGCGGAACTGTCCGCCGCGGACCTTTCACGCGCCTACGATCAAGACGATCCGCTCGCCCGCAGCGTGATGGAAAAGGCGGGAACGCTGCTCGGCCGCGCGTTGTCCTATGCGGTCCCGCTGTACAGTCCCGAGCTGATCATCGTCGGCGGGGGCGGCGCGCTTGCGGGCGAACGCCTGCTGGAGCCGCTGCGGAAGGAGCTCTACAGCCGGATATTGCCGGATTACAGGGAGGGCCTTCAGGTGGCCCCGGCCTTAAACAACGACGATGCAGGCGTCACCGGAAGCGCCATGTACGCGAAACAAAGACATGCCGCAACCGTTTGATATCCGGAAAACAAGCATCGGTTCTAACCGGCCATCATGCATCGAAATTCATACAAACGAAGGGGAAATATGAACATGGCACTTGTTTCTTCAACTTCCTTACTGCAAACCGCCAGACAAAACAAATACGCCATCGGCGCTTTTAACGTCCATACGCTCGAAATGCTCCAGGCCGTCGTCGAAGCGGCCGAAGAGGCCCAGTCTCCGCTAATTCTGCAATCGACCGTGGGTACGGTCAAACATCTGGGAGCGGACTACATCGCCGCAGCCGCGACCGTCGCCGCCAACCGCGCGAGCGTGCCGATCGCGCTCCATCTCGACCACTGCTCCGATTTTGCCGTCATCATGAGCTGCATCCGTGCCGGCTATACGTCGGTCATGATCGATGCTTCCCATTCGCCGTTCGAAGACAACGTGGCGATCACGCAAAAAGTGGTGGAAGCGGCCAATGCGGTCGGCATCAACGTCGAAGCCGAGCTCGGCAAAGTGGGCGGGGTCGAAGACGACATCGTCGTGGACGAACGGGACGCGCTGCTGGCCGATCCGGCCGAATGCGCCGAGTTCGTGGAGCGTACGGGCGTTCATACGCTCGCCCCGGCGATCGGGACGGCGCACGGCATATACAAAGGCGACCCGAACATCGACTTCGACCGCATCAAACGCATCGCCGACGTCGTCAGCGTGCCGCTCGTATTGCACGGCGGCTCCGGCATTCCGGAGGAGCAGGTCAAACGGGCCGTGTCCCTCGGCATGGCCAAGATGAACGTGGCGACCGAACTTCGCATCGTGTTTTCGGATGCCATCAAAGCGGTATTTGCCGCCAATCCGGAAGAAAACGACCCGCGTAAATACATGATTCCGGCGAAACAAGCGCTGAAACAAGCGGCCATCGAAAAAATGCAGCTTTGCGGCTGCGCCGGACGCGCCGGCGACTTCCGTTAATCGGAGGCAAGGAACGATTCCATAGCTCTTCGGGAAAAATCCCGGGGGGCTTTTTTTGTGCCGCCTGCAACCTTCCAGATCATGGGACCGTTAGTAGATAAAATGGAATTCATCCATCTTCAAGGGGGATTAGGTATGAGGAATCGGGGGTCATGGATCGCTGCATTGCTGTTGATCGCGTTGTTGGTCAGCGGTTGTTCGTCGGGGGCGCAAGACAAAAGCGCGGGAGATGCGGCGTCGGTCAACAGCCAAGCTTCCTCGGCGGACAGGGCGGATGCGCCACGCGAAGGGAAAGCGGCGGAATCCGCAAGCGAAGCGGAGGCTGCGGGCAACAACAGCGCCGAAGAACCGGCTTCCGCGGATGCCAAGCTGACGAATGCGTCTTCGCCGGCTCAGGTTTCGGGCGCAGGCTTTAACTCGCAGGATCTGTCGAGCGGCCTGAACAAAAAGCTGATGTACAAAGCGAACATCGTGATGGAGATTCAGGATTATGGAAAGGCGCAGTCGGAAGTCCGGAACGCGGTGACGCTTTCCGGCGGTTATATCGTCAATTTCAGCGAGACCCAATCCGCCAGCGAAAAAGGCGGCACGTTTATCGTCAAAGTTCCTGCAAACGGTTTCTCCTCCTTTTTAAGCCGGCTGGAGAACATCGGGCACGAAAACCTGCAGCGAAGCATCGAAGGGCAGGACGTCACGGAGGAATACGTCGATCTGGAATCGAGGCTCAAGGCCAAGCAAATCATGGAGGAGCAATACGTTGCTTTCATGAAAAAAGCGACCAAAACGACCGACCTTGTCGCTTTTGCCAACGAGCTGGAGCGAATCCAGGCGGAAATCGAGCAAATGAAAGGCCGCATGCGTTACATTGACCAAAACGTGGCTTATTCCACGGTCGAAATCAGGCTTTACGAGACGCCCCAAAAAAAGGAGGACCCGAAAGCGTCCGCCGTTCAAGCCCCGCTCGGGCAGCGCATTTCCGAAGCTTTTCAGGGCAGCGTCGACGTGATCGCGATCATCGCCCAATGGATCATCGTCATCCTGTCCGGATCGCTTCCCGTCCTGGTCATCGCGGCGATCGTTCTGCTCATCCTTTGGCTGGCGCGAAAATCGGGGCAGCGGAAACGGGAAGAGGCGGCCCGAAAGCGCAAGCTGATCAATAACGGAGGGGCTGCCGCTCCGGAACATCACGAAGGCCCGGAGAACGGGGAAGAAGGCAGGAAAGACGAATAACAGGAAAAGCAAGCCGCAATTCGCCAAAAACGCACATAACTTGGCCTGCATTGTGGCATATTACCTCTAGTTTGCAAATTGAGTCCATTTTTGGATGGAGAGGTGATATCCACGTGAAGCGTTTTGTGATCGCATTGGCTGCGGTTTTGCTGCTGTGCTGCGGCTACCAGCAAACCGCGTCGGCGGACGGTCCTTACCATTTCGGCTTCAAAAAAAGCAAAAACGGCCAGCTTCCTTCCATTAACGAAGAAGGCTTCAAGGAAGTATTGCAGAAAAACGAAGCGATATTTTTGGGCGACACGTCCCGCAAGGAGCTGTACCTGACGTTCGACAACGGCTACGAAAACGGGTTTACGCCTAAAATTTTGGATGTGCTGAAGGAAAAAAAGGTCCCGGCCATTTTCTTTCTGACAGGCCATTACGTCGAGGATAAACCCGAGCTGGTGAAACGGATGGCGGCGGAAGGGCACCTGATCGGCAACCATTCCTGGTCCCACCCCGACCTGACGCAGATCTCGGACGCCAAGCTCAAAGAAGAACTGAAGAGGGTAAAGGATGCCGTAGCGGCCACGACCGGGCGGCAGGCCATGAACTTCCTCCGCCCGCCGCGGGGCATTTTTAACGATCGCGCGTTGGCGGTAAGCCGCCAGGAAGGTTACGTCAGCGTATTTTGGTCGGTGGCCTATAAGGATTGGGACGTGAGCGACCAGCGAGGCGCAGACCATGCCTACAGGCAGGTGATGGCCCAGCTGCATCCGGGGGCGGTCATTTTGCTGCATTCCATCTCCCGGGACAACACGGAGGCTTTGGGAAGAATCATCGACGGGGCGCGGCAGCAAGGCTACGAGTTCAAAAGCCTGGATGCGCTTAAAGTGAAAACCTACTGATTCAACGCGAGTTAGATTAAGCATTCCCGAAAGGGGATGCTTTTTTGTGCGTGGCGCTGGATTGCAAGCGACGGTCCGGCCGGAGGAACGGCGTGTTCCGGGACGGCTTAAGCCGCTTAGGTTGCGGGCAGGATTTGTCTTAAACGGGCGGGATCCATTATACTGGACAACGTGCAAAAACTTTGGTAGGCACAAATGTTTCACCGTATGAGCTGCCGCAAAAGGAAGGAGAGGATTTTTTTGCTGCAATCATGGGACTACTCGCTGTTCAGCTGGATCAACAATGCGGCTGGCAGTTTCCCGGCCTTGGACGCAATCATGCGCTTTTTATCCGAAGATGCGGAATATCTGTTTTATTTGGCCGTGATCGTGTACTGCTTTACCCGGAGGGGAACGGACCGGAGAATGGTCGTACAGGCGCTTGTTTCCGCCTTCGTCGCTTTCGGGATCGGCTATGTTCTCGGCCATTTATTTTACCGGGATCGTCCGTTCGTCGCCCATCACGTGCATCAAATGATCGAGCATGCGGCCAATGCGTCGTTCCCGAGCAATCATTCGATCGGTTCTTTTGTCATCGCGTTTTCGATTTTCCTCTGCCGCAAAAAGGACGGGGCCTTCTGGCTGCTTCTCGCCGCCTTGATCGGCTTTTCCCGGATCTGGAACGGCGTCCATTACCCGACGGACGTCATCAGCGGCGCCATCATTGCCATCGTCGTGTCGGCCGTCGTTTACAAGCTGTTCGATAAGCTGGTTTGGAGCAGACGTTTCGGCTCGTGGCGGACGTTCCCCGGCAACTATTCACGGTAAGGGCAGCGACGGAGCAAATAAGGCAAACAACCGCGAAAAAAGCATATCTATTCAGAAGGAAAGCCGTTAATCGCGCCGTGTGCGCCGTTAGCGGCTTTTTTCGTTTCTTGCGGCAGCTAGGGACAGGATAAAGCTAAAGGAATAACGCGAGGTTAAGCTGGGGCAGAGAAATGATCCTGAATTTCGAAAGTGCATAAGATCAATGCAAGATGCTAAAGCAATGGCGACTTAAGAAGTGAAAAGGTGGGAGTTTCCCATGTTTTAGTGGAGACGGAAGCTTGCGGCAGATGGTCTTTCCCCCTCCCCAATGAAGAGGCAGTCCTGTACCTCTGTCAATAGAGTAGACACAAAGAATCGAGAAAATTATGCGGCAGATCGGTACATACGTTCGCACTCATTGGGCGTAGAATACCCAATCGCGGAATGGATTCGTTTTCCATTGTAGAAGCAGGTAATATATTCAAAAATGCGTTTCTTGGCTTGCTTGCGTGTTTTGAACTTCTCCAAGTAGACAAGTTCTTTCTTAAGCACACTGTGGAACGATTCAATACACGCATTATCGTAGCAGTTCCCTTTGCGGCTCATACTGCCTTTCATCTTGTAGGTGCACAGCCGCGCCTGGTAGTCATGAGAAGCGTACTGGCTGCCGCGATCCGAATGATGCAGAACCTCTTCGCACGGTCGCTGCTGGCTGTGGGCGCGGTCCAGCGCCGTTAACACGAGTTCTTTCGTCATTCGCTCATCCATGTGAAATCCAACGATTTTACGACTGTACAGGTCCATGATGCTTGCCAGGTATAGCCAACCCTCATCGGTCGGGATATACGTAATATCAGCCACCCAGGCCTTGTTTGGAGCGGACGGATTAAACTCGCGGTTCAACACGTTCTCTTGGACAGGCAGGTTGTGCTTCGAGTTGGTTGTGGCCTTGTATTTCTTCACCGTGCGAGAACGTAAACCCAGCTCCTTCATGATCCGAGCGACTGTTTTCTCGGACACTCGTATGCCCTGCTTGTGCAGTTCTTTTGCTACTTTGGGGCTTCCATATAATCGACGGGATTCTAGAAAGATACGACGGATCCGCCGCTCCAGCTTGCGACGTCGCTTTTCACGTTTGCTGGCTTTTCGCTGGGTCCATTTGTAATAGCCGCTTCGGGATACTTCAAAGGCTTCGCACATCTTCGAGACTCGGCACTTGAAGCGATGATCGTGGATGAAGGCATAGATCAGCGCCGGTCTTTGGCGAAGTAGTGCATCGCCTTTTTTAAGATGTCGTTCTCCTCTTCCAGATCACGAAGGCGTTTCTGAAGATCTCTCATTGCTTTATCGTCGGCTTTCAGTTGCCCACTGCCTGGAAAGGCCTGTGCGCCGTCTTTCTTGTATTCCGCCATCCAACGATACAGGGTGTTGTCGCTGATCCCCAGTTCGCGGGCGACCTGCGCCACCGCTTTCCCTTCTTCCTGGATCATCTGAATCGTTTGCAGTTTAAATTCTTTATCGTATTTTTTCGTCATGGTAGCACCTCGAATTTGGATAGATTCATTTTACCCGATTCTCGGTTCTCCATGTCTACTTTTTAGTCTAGCAGCAGAACCATAGAAAAAGGCGAGAATGACACGCACGGCTGCACAGGCAGCGGATAACTGGGGCGTACCTCTTCTCGCCATTTTTTGGATTAAAAATACATTCAAACTTTTTCTGATATTTCGTGTTGTGTATATATGGGGAGAAAGAACCTGTACAGTAAATTTACAAAGGTATTTAAAAAAAAGCATGGAATTAACTCTTCAACAAAAATATGATTGACATGGTAATTATTAGGTGGTATATATAAGATACACTATTTACCATATGGTGTAATAATATTCCAGCAGGGGGAAATGCAGTTATGAAATCCACTATTAAACGTCTTCTTGTCACTTCACTGTCTGCGGCAAGTATTCTAGCAGTGACATCATCAGCATTCGCTGATGATAATTCTACAGCCGCCAACCCAGGTACATCCGATTCTAATCCACCAATCATTCAATTGGGAGATGAAAATATAACTGATGGTGGCATTGTTACTCCATTTTCGAGCACTCCAGTAATTGATAATCGCCCCATAAGCGGACACGATTATGAGGCTAGCTTTTACATCAAGCCTAACTTCGGTTATGTAAGATTGTATTTAAAGAACACAGGGCCAGATACGATAAATTTATCTGTTAATCAGGGAAGTACATCGGGTCCTCTGAAGTACTTTGCTAAAGTGTACCCTGGTCAAACATTCAATGAAATATTGAATCCAAAAGGTGCTTGGGCAGTAGGTGACTTTTACGTCAGTTTAGCATCTGGAAGTTTACCTATGAGTGGGCAACTCGGAGTTCGTATTAGCACGGACTTGAATTTCTAAAATATATTGAAGAAAGGAAGGCGAGCGAAACATGGCTCGCCTTTTTCAATTCTGCACCAAACAGTAATGTGCGAAGCAGGAAAATCATTCCTGATGTCGAACCAAGTATTTAATAGAGTGTTTTGCATAATTCCGTTTCAGAGAAGAAGCGATAGCATATTCACTGTCGTTAAGGGGTAATTTTCGAAAATGGTATTATATGGATGAAGAAAAGGGCAGACTTGCAGAATTTTAGAACAGCTCGTTTTTTAAGCGGCAGCCCGTTTTGAATGATGAGAAACGGCGAGCGCAGATGCAAGCAGAACAATGGCATTCAAATACTGGTGAGTTGTGACTTTCTGAATGCCCCGGACATGTGCGGCGTCTGCCGTCAAATAGGTTTTCAATCGGGAGTTGCAGCGTTCTACGCTGGTTCGTTCATTGTAAAGTTCCTTCCAACGCTTTGTATCCCGATGAGGGATGCTGTATCGCCGGAGATCATCCTTCGCATTTACTTTGACGACCATTCCATAGTTTGAAGACGAGCAGGCAGCCATGCCAAGCGGACAGTCGACTTTACCCGTGGCATGCGGGCAGCGAAATTTATGCATATCGCCGTCAACTCCCCAGTATGTCATCGCATAACCCATGGAACAGCACGGTGTTCCGTTCGAGGTCATGCCAGCAGGCGGTTCCTTCTCCCCCCGAAGATTAAGGGGAATGATGGCTTGTGCCTTGACGTTGCGGGCGGCCTCATAAACTTTCATTTGGTCGTAGCCCGCATCGAGTATGAAAAATCGTGTGCTCGTCCTGGACGCTGTTTTCTCGATCAGGCCCGGCGCCATTTCTCCATCATTGACATGCGCCGGCGTTACTTCCAAGGCGATCGGCAATTCACTTTTCGTATCGACCGCCAGATGAATTTTGTAACCAAACCATGTGATTTTATTGCCGAAGGAATCAATTTTTGCGCCCCAGTTCGCATTACCCGTTTGCTCGCTTTTGCGTTTGGGCTGCTTTTTCTCGTAAGCGCGGAGAGCGGCGCTGTCTATGGCGACGTTACTGCCTTCTATGATACCTTCCTGCTGACAGCGTGTGACCAAATCCTCAAAAAGCCGTTTTGCCAAGTCCTTTCTCGTCAGTTCTGAGAAAACTCGGCTTAATGTGGATATGGAAGGAGCTTCTCGATCCAGCGGAAGACCACACTGATAACGAAACCGGAGATCCGTATCCAAACGCTTATGCAACCCTGAAAAGGTACTTATTCCTTCAAGCGGCGCAGCCAAGAGTGCTCGTAGAATACCTTGTCTGCAGTATCCCTCAGCGCCTCGGGGTGAACGGCTTCTCAGTTCCTTGGCATACGGTCTCAGATCGAGAGAGCTGAAGAAGATCGGCAATCTCTCCTTGGGTTGAATTTTTAAAAGTTCTTCGAAGGAAAACAGACATTCTTGGAGAATATACAAAGTGACTTCCTCCATCCTTGAGGTTTTTGGGTTTGGTCACTTGAAAACTTCTCCAAGTTGGGGTGAAGTCCCTTTTTTATGTCCGAAAATCCTTACGGCTCAAGGCCTCAGATTACTGCAAAACGCTCAAATAAAAAAGTGGTTAAATATCCCTGATGAATCGGCATTAATCGAGTTTGATTGGGATGCTGTCGAACACCCGCTGAGCACAATGATCGGAATAACTCTAATCAACATGACGAGAATGGGCTTGGCCCATTTTTGAAGCAACAAAATCTTTTTCATCGTTGTCCTCCCTAATTGAAAGTATGGAATATCAATGTGGGAAAGGACTATTGTCGTCTTCATCAGGTGCTTCTCTTCGTCTGGCGATACGTACTATCCACCGCTGAATGCTGCTGAGTTGTGACAGTCTTACAGCCACAAACCAAATTGAACCGGCTGCAGCAATTTCATGCCCCCAGTGTATCTTTTGTGAAGAAAAATAGGTGAATGGAAGTAACACTACGGAAGAGATGAGAGCAATCGAGAATGCCAATTGAACCAAGTCATAAAAATGCTCCAGTCAAGTTCACCTCCGCATGAGCGATATGGGTTTTTTTATAATAATTATACGCTTTAAAAAACTGTGTAGTTTCACTAATCTGCCCGTTAGCTTAACGAAAAATGAAGCAGTTGCCAAAGGGAAGTTAGTTTCGATAAGTTAGCTGTAATGCGTTCTTTTTCCGATACAATCCGTGAAGCTCGGTTGTTCTGCCTTACTGTAGTTTTGTCACTCCGTTCGGAAGTTCGGAAGCCGGCGGCCAGACGATCGCTCCGCAGCGGTTCACGTACCCTCTGTTTTCTCGCTCGAAATCGGAACGAGCAAACTGATCACAGCCAATTCGCCGTTAAAATCGTCAGTCCAATAGAATTTCGACTCGATCACAAAGCGGCCGGATGTATTGATATAGCCGTACCTCTGCCCCTGGCTGGCCGGAGCCAGGCCGCCCTTGAACAAACCCCCGGCTGTAATGCCCTGGATGACTTTGGTGCCCTTCTTGTTGATATAGAAGGTGACTCCATTACGCTCGAGTTGTCCGTATCGGGGCCTGTCAGCCGTCTTTCCCAGGAGACGCTCCATGAGTATGTTCCGGTCTTAAAAGAAGCTGCCGCACAGATGGGACTCATGCTGGCCTGATCCGAAACGGCATTTTGGAAAATATGGTTGTTTTTCCGCCATGTTTAGGCTAAACTGTAATGGACAGCCCAAAGCGTGGGCTGACTGAACTGAATAGGACGCAGCGGCAAGATTGCCGTTAGCCGTCAAACGTTACTGGGGGAGTCCGAATTGTCCGGACTGAGACGGAATCGCATGAGATTCCGGACCCTTAGCACCTGATCTGGATCATGCCAGCGTAGGGAAGTAATCGGCGAAACAACGACGAGCATCGTCAACATGCCTTGAGTGAAGCCACCCCTGTGGGTAGACTTACCGCGGCATGTTTGGCGGTGAAAGATAGAGCCGGTTCCCTGGGGGAACCGGTTTTTTTATGCAGTATCCGAGACATCATCGCATCTCCATGGCGTTCCGACAAGGTGGAGATGTGTGGTGCGTGGCCATGATTACCATGTTCCCGCCCTGCCGAGGAGCTGTATCCCTGTTTTTGAATTCGCCCGTGCTGTACTTCCCTCATGCTTGGCCTGATGAACAGGTGCGCAGAATGAGCAAGGCCGGACCATACCATGAGGAGGAGAACGAGCGATGAGCACAGAACATGAAACAGGGGGACAGGAACACCATCGGGATACGGAAAAAGAAAGCACGGGGCGTCTGCGGCCTTTTCCGGGCAGCCGCAAGGTATACATTCAGGGCTCGCGACCGGACCTATTGGTCCCCGAACGCGAAATTGCCCTTCATGACACAAGCACTCCCCAAGGGGTGGAGCATAACGAAGCGCTCCGCGTGTACGATACGAGCGGTCCGATGACCGATCCGGATTATGAGGTGGACATCCGGACGGGCTTGCCTGCGCTGCGCAGGATGTGGATTACGGAGCGCGAAGACGTAGAGTCGTACAAAGGCCGGGCGATTAAGCCGGAGGACAATGGCTTGAAGCCGGGCAGCAAAAGAGCTGGAGCCGAGACGTATCCCGGCGTAACCGGGGAACCGCTGCGGGCACGGGAAGGACGATGCGTGACGCAGATGCATTATGCGCGGAGAGGCATCATTACACCCGAGATGGAATTCGCAGCCATCCGCGAAGGCGTGGAGCCCGAATTCGTACGGTAGGAGCTGGCCAGCGGCCGTGCCATTTTGCCTTCAAATATCAATCATCCGGAGAGCGAACCGATGATTATCGGACGCCATTTTCACGTCAAGATCAATGCCAACATCGGCAATTCGGCCGTATCGTCTTCCATTGAGGAAGAGGTCGAGAAGATGACCTGGGCCGTCCGTTGGGGAGCGGATACGGTTATGGACCTGTCCACGGGCAAAGACATTCACACCACCCGGGAATGGATCATCCGCAATTCGCCGGTACCGATCGGTACGGTGCCGCTCTATCAGGCGTTGGAAAAGGTCGGAGGGGAGGCGGAGGCGCTGACGTGGGAGCTGTACCGCGACACGCTGATCGAGCAGGCCGAGCAGGGTGTGGACTACTTTACGATCCATGCGGGCGTGCTGCTACGCTATATACCGATGACTGCCAAACGGATGACGGGCATCGTCTCACGGGGCGGATCGATCATGGCGGCATGGTGTCTGGCGCATCACCAGGAAAATTTCCTATACACCCATTTCGAAGAAATCTGCGAGATCATGAAGCGGTATGACGTCACCTTTTCGCTGGGAGACGGCCTTCGTCCGGGCAGCATCTATGATGCCAATGATGAAGCGCAGATGGCAGAACTTGCGACGCTGGGGGAACTGACCCAAATTGCCTGGAAGCATGACGTGCAGGTGATGATCGAGGGTCCCGGACACGTGCCGATGCACAAAATCAAGGAAAACGTGGACTTGCAAATGGAGATTTGCCAAGAAGCGCCGTTCTACACGCTCGGCCCACTGACCACGGACATTGCGCCGGGGTACGATCATATTACATCGGCCATCGGGGCGGCGATGATCGGCTGGTTTGGTACATCGATGCTCTGTTACGTTACGCCGAAGGAACATCTCGGCTTGCCAAACAAGGACGATGTGCGCGAAGGTGTCATCGCCTACAAAATCGCGGCCCATGCCGCCGATCTGGCGAAAGGCCATCCGCGTGCGCAGCGCCGGGACGACGCGCTTTCCAAAGCCCGCTTCGAATTCCGCTGGCGCGACCAGTTCAACCTCTCGCTCGACCCGGAACGCGCCATGTCCTACCACGATGAAACACTGCCTGCCGAAGGAGCGAAGCAGGCGCATTTCTGCTCGATGTGCGGGCCGAAGTTCTGCAGCATGCGCATTACGCAAGATATCCGCGCATTTGCCGCGGAGAAGGGATTGTCGGAACAAGAGGCAGTTGCCGCAGGCATGCAGGAAAAAGCCGAGGAATACCGGATGCGCTCATAATGTTGGCATTTTTGCTTGGTGTCTGCTGATCCGTTAAATTGACATTATTACTGCTTGTCCGCATGGAAACGGACAGAAAGAGAAGCAAAACAGCAAAAGCAGTTCATCTCCCTACCTTGGGAAATGAACTGCTTTTTTGGCATGTCATGCTTCACAAGCCAGACTTGGGCTGCATATTCAATTCCCTTTGCAAAATACGGTGCCAGAACGGAAAGAGGACTGTGGACGGTTATGCCGCTAACCGCCGCTATGCGTGCTGCCGCCGGAGCCATGGCCAAAAGCCAGTCCTTCTGAGAACGGCTGCGCCATGCTGAACTGCGGTGTTAGCAGGTAATTGCCGTTTTTGTCGATGAAACCGTATTTTCCGTTCACGTAAACTACTGCCGCCCCGTTTGAAAACGGGTCGGCGTGATCATACCGGGGTGTAATCCGGAGCTTGCCGGTGGTGTCAATATAGCCGTATTTGCCGCCGAACGCAAGCATTACGGCCGCCATACCTTCGGAGAAATCGGACGTCGAGCTATACCGGTATGGAATGACCAGTTCCCCCTTCGTGTTGATGTACCCCGCTGTTTTGCCCACATTGACCCGAGCCAGTCCCTCGGAGAAATTAGACGCCTGGGTGTAGATGGGCTGTATGCTCACCTTGCCATGGCTGTCTATATAACCGTACCGTGTCGCCGTAGTTCCGTCAGCATTCTGAACCTGCGTCGTATACAGCGCACGGTCATTATAAAGAATGCCGGCATTTCTCAGCTTGTATTCGAACAGCTCGCTAGTTAAACTTTTCAACGTAAAATTCGTCTATATTAATAAGATACGACCAATTCTACTTGATGGAGGTTATGCAATATGGCTATCAAAAAAATGATGAGTGCTTTCTTAGCAGTGTGCTTTGTATTGATGTTTGCTTCTGTCCCTACGTATGCAGCATCAAATGTTAAACTAATAGTAAACAGCGAAATAATTACTCCTGATTCACCACCAGTAGTTATCAATGGTAGTACCCTAGTTTCCTTGAAATCCTTAAGTAAACTAAACCTTAGCTTAATTTGGGGCTCAAAAAATAAAAGCGTTACCGTAACTACAAAAGAAAATAAACCTGAATTTCGAAAGCGCATAAGAATGCGGTGGCGATCATCCAGGAGCGGATCAACAACTGTGAATAAGTGGGAGTGGGACCAGCGAAATTTTGAAACCAATATCCACATGGGGATAACTCCCCCCTCCCCAGAAAAGGGGCATTGTTGTTTTCCATGTGAAATGTTGGAAGCCGTCACTCCAATTGAACCACTTTGGCTTCGATTCGTTTCCATGCATGACGACCGTCGAAATCCTTGATCAGCTTGAGCACGACCGCGCGACTATGCCGAACAAGCGTCGCCGCGCAATGAAAGAACTCCAGTCGGAATCTTGCAATCGTATAACCCTGATGCATCGGTTCGCAACAATCGCGCTTAAAGCGTTCGAACAAATTGTAGGCCAGCAACTTGATCAGCAGATCGACTTCATTCGCTTCAAAATCACTGGTCGCGATCCGGTCCATGGAAAAACCGTCTTTCGCCTCTTTGATGTAATTTTCCATGCAGCAACGCTGGTTGTAAAAGCGCCATAGGTCAATTGGTTCCCACTCCAGGTTGGTTACAATCGCTTCATACTGCCAGTCCTCGTCGAATACGATGCGGCCTTGACCGTCTTCGCAGACTTGCGTCTTACGAATGACCGCTACGCGACGGGGCTTTTTCCAGGACGTAGCTTTGTAAATCAAAGTGATGCCCTCGATGATCCAGTCCTCGTCGACATAGCGCGTCCAGTAGCGACAAGCCGCCACGTCGCTTGCGAGGCGTTTGGTCCATTTCATTTTGCCGACGTAACCGATCTTGCGGCCTTCCCACAGTTGGTAGAAATCCTCGCCGCCAAAGCCTTTGTCGAACCGGGCGTACGCCACTTGGCGCTCGCCGAGCAGTGCGAAGGTTTGCTGCAAAAAGTCGATTGCGTCGGTTGAAGAATGCGTGTTGCCGGGGCGAAGCCTCGCATTCAGATTCAAGTGGGTTTGCCCTTCAAAAGCCAGCAACGGATGGTAGCTGTTTCGTCCGGGCTTATGCGGATTGGTGCCTTTGGCCGCGCCGGCCTGCTCCCCGTATACCGTCTCCACCGAGGAGTCCAGATCAAGGATTGGCTTGGACGGCAAGCAGAGATGAATGATATCCATATTCAGCTTGCGCAGTTCCGTCGGGAGCTGCGGGCAGGATCTGCCCAGACGCGCGAGCTCCTTGTACAGCAAACTGTGATGCGGCAGACGGCCTCCCAGAAAACGACAAAGCAACACATCGTGCTGTAACTTGCGGAAATGAAAAATACGCCCGCAGCCCAGCATCCAGCCAACCATTAGATAGAGCAGGATGCGATGAACAGGAAAAATGGCGTTGTGCGCTTTGCCGCCGGAAAGGCGCTGCATGGCCTCGGCGAGCTTGATTTTTTCGAGATAGGCCAAAAAGATTTTGACGCCGCCGAAACTCGTGGCGTTCTGCAGCGAAAATTCGCTCTTGATTTTGCTGACCGGTGTGGTAGACTTCACCTAAAAGGTGCTCCTCTCTTTGGGTGATGTTGTCCTGGACAAACACCATTCTACCAAAGATTTGGAGCCCTTTTTATGTTTTTAATGCGCAGTACTTTCGAAATTCAGGATGATTATTTATTTGATGATGATTATCAATTTCGCAAAAGGGGGGTGAATGATAACGGGAACATCCGTGTAAACAAAGGAAAAATGATTATTTTAAAAAAGAACATTATTGATAATGATAATCATTATCAATAATGTTAAACTGAAATCGTTACCCGGTAAACCATATTTTGATGAAATTGGAAGACGGGCCGAAAGGTTGCGGGGTGGTTTTGATCAAGGAAAGGAGCCGTAGTGAACGTGGAGCATGCCGATGATCTAAAAAAGGCCATTTTCGGACTGCACTGGAAATTCATTCATTTGACGGAAGAATACGAAAGCCAGGAACATGCCAATTTGGCTGAACAAGCCCGGGCGTGCGGGATTACGGATTGCCCGGACAGCGTCACGAGCATTCACGTCGTCGACTGCATCGGCAAACACGAACCCATTAACAATACCGCGATTGCGGAACGCATGGAATTGTCCAAGGCGAGCATTACCAAGATCAGCGCCAAGCTGGTGGATCACGGTTTCATTACGCGGGCGCGCATGCCCGACAACAAGAAGGAAATTTATTTTCACCTGACGCCGAAAGGGAAAAAGCTTTATGAATTGCATGATAAGATGCACCGCGCCGGGGAAGAACGGTTTAACCGTTTTCTTAGCCGTTATTCCGGAGCCGAGCTCGATTTCATCAGAACATTTTTTGAAGACGCCGTAAACGAAGTGGAAAACGCCATTCAGAAGGAGATGTAAATATGAACACGACACTGCGAATTGATCAGCTGCGGGCATCCGTTGAGGGAAAGGAAATTTTGAAGGGACTGAGCCTCGAAGTGCGGGGCGGCGAAATTCATGCGGTCATGGGACCGAACGGAACCGGGAAAAGCACGCTGGCTTCGACGCTGATGGGACATCCCAAATATGAGGTGTTGGGCGGATCCGTGACTTTGAACGGGGAGGATTTGCTCGAAATGGACGTCGATGAGCGCGGACGGGCAGGTTTGTTTCTCGCGATGCAGTATCCAAGCGAAATTACGGGCGTGACCAACTCCGATTTCATGCGCAGCGCCATCAATGCAGGGCGCGGGGAGGGAAATGAGATTTCCCTGATGAAGTTCATCCGCCTGATGGAAGCCAACATGAAGACGTTGGAGATGAACCCCGAGTTTATGCACCGTTATTTGAACGAGGGGTTCTCCGGCGGCGAGAAAAAACGGAACGAGATTTTGCAGATGATGATGCTGCAGCCGAAAATCACGATTCTCGACGAAATCGATTCAGGTCTGGACATCGATGCGCTCCGCATCGTCGCCCAAGGCGTCAATTCGCTGCGCAGCGCGGACCGCGGGTTTCTGATCATCACGCATTACCAGCGGCTTCTGGATTATATCACACCCGATTTTGTCCATATCATGATGCAAGGCAGAATCGTCAAATCCGGCGGGCCCGAGCTGGCGCAGCGGCTGGAAGCGGAAGGTTACGAATGGGTGAAGGAGGAGCTCGGCATCGAAGACGAGACAGTCGGGCAAGACGAGGACGCGTTTCAAATGCCGATGAACACGACGGGTCCAAAAATCCGATAGATGCTGGAGGAATCGAAAATGAATACGATCATGATGTCTGTGGACCGGAATCAGGTGCTTGAATCCTTCCGCGCGGACCAGGAGCCGGAATGGGGGACGGCGATTCGGGAGCAAGGTTTTCGGCTGGCAGAGGAGCTGCCGCTCCCTAAGCTTGAGAAAACGAACATCGAAAGATGGAATTTGGGAACGTTCGGCGAGATCAGACGCCCGGCGCAACGAGATTCCTTGAAGGACGCAGGGGGAGCGACTTCGGAATGGATCGATTCGGATAATGCGCTTGTGCAGCGCAACTCCGGGATCGAGTTTCAACGGCTCGCCGAGGAGCTCAGGGGACAAGGCGTTATTTTTACCGGCCTCGAACAGGCGGTGCGGGAATATCCGGAGCTTGTCAAGCCGTATTTGATGCAGGCCGTCCGGGCGGACGAAAACCGGATGACGGCCATTCATGCCGCGCTGTGGAGCGGAGGGGCATTCCTTTACGTTCCGAAAAACGTCCAAGTCGAGCAGCCGCTGCAGGCGCTGTTCCTGTTGGATGACGAAGAAGCCTGCTTTATGCCGCATGTGTTGATCGTGGCGGAAGAAAACAGTTCGGTGACCTTCGTCGAAAACGCGGTGTCCGCGGTGAGCCGCAAGCATGACCAATTCGGGATTATGGAGGTGTTCGTCAAACGCGGGGCCGAGGTCCATGTCGCGTCCGTGCGGGGCCTTGGCAAGCAAGTGACGGACATGACCTACCGCCGCGCGCATGTCGAAGCGGACGGCCGCATCCGCTGGGTCGTCGGCGAGATGAACGCCGGCAACGCCATGGCGGACACCGCATCGATTCTTCAAGGGAACGGCGCGGATTCGGACGCCAAAGTGATCTGCGTCGGAGCGGGCGGGCAGCACATGAATTTGACCACCCGCGCGGTGCATATCGGGCAATTTTCCACAAGCGACATGGTGACCCGCGCCGTGATGCGCGAAGACGCGACGGCGATCATTAACGGCATCACGAAAATCGAAAAAGGGGCGAGCGGCACCAACGGCCAGCAGACCGAAAAAGTGCTGATGCTGAGTCCGAAGGCCCGCGGCGACGCCAATCCGATTTTGCTGATCGACGAAGACGACGTGCAGGCAGGGCATGCCGCCAGCGTCGGGCAGGTGAATCCGGAACAGATCTTTTATTTGATGTCCCGCGGGATTGCCCGGGGGGAAGCCGAGCGGCTGATCGTTTATGGATTCCTCGCTCCCGTCATTTCGGAAATTCCGAACGACCGTTTGCGGGACCGGCTGCAGTCGCTGGCGGAACGCAAGCTTGGACAGGCTTGAACAAAGGAGGGAATGGAACATGGCTAAACAAATGCCTGAATTGGATGATTATAAATACGGCTTCAAGGACGCGCACCAATCCGTCTTTCAAACGGCCAAAGGGCTGAGCCGCGACGTCGTCGCCGCCATTTCGGAGATGAAAGGAGAGCCTGCGTGGATGCGCGATTTCCGCTTGAAGGCGCTGGAGCAATTTTTGGCGATGCCCGTGCCGCAATGGGGCGGGAACCTGAACGACCTGGATTTCGACGATATCCATTATTACGTGAAACCGGCCGAGCGCCAGGGGAAAACCTGGGAGGAGGTTCCTTCCGAAATCAAGGAGACCTTCGACAAGCTGGGGATCCCCGAAGCGGAGCAAAAATACCTTGCGGGCGTTTCCGCGCAATACGAATCCGAAGTGGTATACCACAGCATGAAAAAAGAGCTGGAAGAGCAGGGCGTCATTTTTACGGATACCGATACCGCGCTGCGCGAGCACCCCGAGCTGTTCAAAACATATTTTGCGACGGTCGTTCCTCCGAGCGACAACAAGTTCGCCGCGCTGAACAGCGCCGTCTGGTCCGGCGGCAGCTTCGTTTATGTGCCGAAAGGCGTCAAATGCGAGGTGCCGCTGCAGGCTTACTTCCGGATCAACTCGGAAAATATGGGACAGTTCGAACGCACGCTGATCATCGCGGACGAAGACAGCTTTGTGCACTACGTCGAAGGCTGCACCGCGCCGATCTACAGCACGAATTCTTTGCACAGCGCCGTGGTGGAAATCATCTGCCGGAAAAATTCACGGGCGCGGTATACGACGATCCAAAACTGGGCGCCGAACATTTACAACCTGGTGACGAAACGCGCCGTTGCGGAAGAAAACGCGAATATGGAATGGGTGGACGGCAACATCGGCTCCAAGCTGACGATGAAATATCCGTCGGTGCTTCTGAAAGGCCGCGGCGCGAAAGGTTCCGTGCTGTCGATCGCCGTTGCGGGCAAAAACCAGCATCAGGACGCCGGAGCGAAAATGTACCATCTTGCGCCGGACACCACGTCGACCATCATTTCCAAATCGATCAGCAAACACGGCGGCAAAGTGACCTACCGGGGCCTTGCTTCCTTCGGCCGCAACAGCGAGGGTTCCAAATCGAACGTCAAATGCGATACGTTGATTCTCGACAAAGAGTCGACTTCCGACACGATCCCGTACAACGAAATCAAAAACGATAATATTACGCTTGAGCATGAGGCAACCGTATCCAAGGTTTCCGAGGACCAGCTGTTTTATTTGATGAGCCGGGGCCTCAGCGAAGCGGAGGCGACGCAGATGATCGTCATGGGCTTCATCGAGCCGTTCACGAAGGAGCTGCCGATGGAATACGCGGTGGAAATGAACCGGCTGATCAAATTTGAGATGGAAGGTTCTATCGGGTAAAAGAGGGCGGCCTATGTTGGTATCGGATATTATCGTTCGGGATGTTGTGAAAGTGAAGGAGAGCGAACGGATCAGAGACGTTCTGGAACGTTTTTTGCTCTATCAAATAGGCGAGCTTCCGGTCGTGAACGAACGCAATGAAATCGTCGGATGGATCACCGCGCGGGAGATTATGAAGCGGATCGGCAGAACGGGCCCGGTGATCGTGCCGGCGCTGATGTGCAACGTCTTGTTCCCTTATGCGGCGCTGCTCGACGATGAGGACATGGACCGGAAGCTGCATCGATTAATGGATTGCAACGTCATGGATATCGCTGCCCGCCAAGCGCCGGTCATCCGGTTCGGCTCGGAGCTTGACGAAGCGGCCGCTCTTATGGGCCGGGTTCATGCCCATTCGCTGCTCGTCGAAAAAAACGGCATTCTGGCAGGGAAGGTAAGTCCGTACGATATCCTTCGTTGCACATGCGTCGAGCCGCCAGCATACTGAACCTCGGGTTTTACGAAGACGTTCCTCGCTTGAAGGAGCGGGTGCCGGCCGCCGAGAAGCTGACTATTTTATAGCACTTATATAAAAATCGCATTTTCACGCCAATCCTGAAAAAAGGGTTGGTTTTTTCTTGCAGATTTTCTTGGCGGAAGATGTAACTTTTTAGTGAAAGGATACGTCTTATTTTCAAAGCTTGCAGAAAAATGGAGGATCACAGACGATGGACCAAGCTTCATTGCCCAAAAGATCTACCGTCAGACAACAATCCTATAAGCATAAAAAGCGCAAAAAACGCAAAAAAGGGTTCGGGTGGTTCCTTTCCCGTTTCGTATGGACCGTGCTGATTGCGGGAGCGCTTGGAGCCGGCTGGTTATTCTTGACGCCGAGCGGCAACGAATACCGGTTCCTGATGGCGGACACGCTGATCACGACGCAGCATCGGCATTGGGCCAAATATATCATCGGGCAGGCCGAGCTGGATCGGAGGGTCGCCGAATACAACCAACGCTTCGAATCGATGGGCGAGGAAAAAGATACGCACCAGATCCATCTGCCGGCTCCGGAGCCGGCTTCTTCGGAAAGCCCGGAGGCGGCCGTGCATAAAAAGCCGCTAGTCGAAATCGAGGAGATTTCCGGCAAAGGCTACCACGGCTACGTCATGACCGTCAACGATCCGACGAAAATACGCCTCGGCGTGCCGCATGCCCGGGGGAAAGGCGAAAAAGTGTCGAGCATGGTGAAACGAACCGGCGCAGTTGCCGGCGTAAACGCTGGAGGTTTCGCCGATCCGAATTGGAAAGGAAACGGATTTAAGCCGATCGGGATCGTCATTTCCCAGGGCAAGCTTTATTACAACGGCCTCGGAAACAGCAAATCGACCCAGGTCGTGGGCATCGACAAAAACGGCAAGATGGTTGCCGGCCATTATTCCTTGAAAGAGCTGAACGACATGGGGATCAAGGAGGCGGTAACCTTTCAGCCGCGGATCATCGTCAACGGCAAAGGGCTGATCCGGAATGCGAAAGAGGGTTGGGGCATTGCGCCGCGGACGGCGATGGGACAGCGGGCCGACGGTGCCATCCTGTTCGTCGTCATCGACGGCCGCCAGCCGACCTACAGCATCGGCGCGAATTTGTACGACGTGCAGCAAATCATGCTGAAGCGCGGAGCCGTGATCGCCGCCAACCTGGACGGCGGTTCATCGACGGTGCTCGTGAAGGACAACGAAATCGTGAACCGGCCTTCGTCCGAATACGGGGAGCGGTATTTGCCGACCGCTTTCCTCGTGTTCGAGCATCCGGAAGAAGCGAACATCCCGAACATTTGGGCCGGTTTGAATCCGAAGGACATCGATCCCGGGAAAAAGTAAGCCGTTGCTGCATGCGGCCCCAGCCTGGTTTTGTTGAATGGCAAAATAAAGGACAGCCCGAGGGCTGTCCCAGGCTGTCGAGAAACCCCCTGTTTTTTTGCAGGGGGTTTAAAATTGCCTCGTCGGTCACTGAAGTAGGGTTCTCAGAGCGCTTTAAATCGATTTTTATTTTAAAAGATATGATTCCCCATATAAAAAATAGAGTGTCGAAAAGTCCGTTGGACTTTCTCGACACTCTGGGACAGCCCGAGGGCTGTCCTTTTATCGTATGCGTATAGGTCCATGTCATGCTGACGTGGATGCTGGCGTGAATATAGGAAAGGAAGATGATGGCATTAAGCTTTTTTAGAGTACATGATGCCGATCGTTTTCGGGCCGCAGTGGCTGGAGATGACGCAGCCCGCCGTGGAAAGCGCCACTTCGCGGGCGTTCGTGTTTTCCTGGAGCACCTTTTGCAGCCGGAGCGCTTCGTCTTCGGCAAAGGAATGGACGACCACGATCAGGTCGTTATCCATCAGGCCGCTTTTTTCCAAGGCGTTTTGCAGCATTTGATTCGTCGCTTTTTCCTTTTTGCCCCTTACCTTGTAGGCGGGGGTCATTTTTCCGTCAATCACCTTGATGACAGGGCGGATGTTCAGCAGGCTTCCCAGCAAATTTTGCACGCCGGAGCAGCGGCCGCCTTTATACAAATATTCGAGCGTGTCGATGACAAACTCGGATTCCACCTGGGGCCGTACGGCTTCGAGCAGCTTTACGACCTCGTCGAGGCTTTTTCCCTTCCGGGCGGCAAACACCGCTTTCATGACCAGGAGGCCGATCGCGCTGGAAAGGTTCAACGAGTCCACGACGCGGATCGAAGCTTCCGGAAATTCGCTCGCCGCGATCAAAGCGTTCTGATAGGTCGCCGATAATGCGGAGGACAAGCTGATATACAAAATCGATTCCCCTTGGTTGACATGCGGCTCGAATGCAGCCATGAAATCCGCAGGAGAAGGGGCGGCCGTCTTCGGCAGGCTTCCGCCCCGTGACACCCGCTCATACAGTTCGGCCGGCGTAATGTCCACCCCGTCCCGGAGCTGCTCGTTCCCGAAAACGACATAGAGCGGAATGATTCCGATGTCGTATTGCTGGACCCACGCTTTCGGCAGGTCGCTCGTGCTGTCGGTAAAAATTTTGATGTTAGACATGAACATCTCCCTTAGTTTTTCTTTACATATAAAATCCCGATCGTTTTGGCCCCGCAGTGGGAGGAAATGACGCAGCCGGCATCGGAGATGGCGACTTCGCGGGCGCCGGTACGCTCCTCAAGCATCCGTTTGAGCTCCCGGGCGTCTTCCTCCGCCATCGAATGGGTAACGAAAATGAGATCTTGATCGATCCGGTCCCGGTTGGCCAGGGCGTTAGTCAGCAGCTGCTCCAGCGCTTTTTCCCGTTTGCCGCGGACTTTGTAGGCCGGGGTCATTTTTCCGTCGATGACCTTGATGACCGGACGGATTTTCAGCAGGCTGCCGACGAGATTCTGCATGCCGGAGCATCTTCCGCCCTTATACAAATAATCCAGCGAATCGATCACGAATTCGGTTTCGACAAGCGGTCTGACGCTTTGCACCAATTCGGCGATGTCCCGCGCGCTTTTTCCCGCTTCGGCCGCTTTGACCGCCTTCATCACCTGAAGCCCGATTCCCGTGGACAGGTTTAATGAGTCAACCACCGTCACCCTTCCGTCGGGAAATTCGCCCGCGGCGATCACCGCGTTTTGATACGTGGAGGACAGTTCCGACGAAAGGCTGATATACACGATGTCCCGGCCTTCCTCGATGTCCGGCGTAAACGCCTGGATGAAGTCCGACGGCGACGGAGCGGCGGTTTTCGGCAAGCTGCCTGTTTTGTCCACTTCGGCGTAAAGCTCGGCCACGCTAATGTCCACGCCATCCCTGTAGGTCTTGTCCCCGAACGTGACATAAAGCGGAATCAGGCCGATCCCGTAGTCCCGGATCCACTCCCGGGGCAGGTCGCAAGTGCTGTCGGCAAAAATTTTAACTTTCGTCATTTCGGTCACCTTCCTGCTCTTAGCATGAGTACGACAAACATCAGGCCAAAACTGAAAATGATAATGGCGTTCAGGGAGAGCCCCAATACGGCAAAGATTTTTTTGCGGTTCCGGAGAATCGTCCCGACGATGCCCAAAATGACGCCGATGACATTCGCGGCGAACAGGCCGATCAGGATCATGGTGATGACCGTGACGCCCGTGGTCGAACTCTGGGTCCAGGAACTGTCGGTCTCGAGGCCTTGGGCGAAAACGGCCCCCATCGCGCCAACGCTAATGATATAGGCCAGCATGGACACGAGGCTGATGATAAACGAGGCGATTCCGGGACCGGAGTGCCGTTTATGCCGGAGCGGATGCTGGTGTGGTTCCATGTTCTTTCTCTCCTTAAGTGAATAGATATGTATGCTTCTTACTCTTCCATATTATCAAGCAAAAATCAAGACGGGCGAAGGCTTTCGGCGCGGGGAAGCGGTGGAAAAGGCATACCGGATCGGGTAATATGATGACAGACTGCAAAACCTAAGCGAAGGAGTGGAGACGACACATGCAGCGCAAGTTTATGATCATCGGCGCGATCATGGCCATGCTCTCCGTGGCGATCGGCGCTTTCGGTGCCCATTTGCTGGAACCGATCGTCGGCGAAGATGCGATGAAAGTTTATGAAACCGGGGTTCAATACCATATGGCGCATGCGCTTGGCATCATTTTGATCGCGGTAGCGGCCGGCATCTGGGGGGATTCGCGAAAATTGGCCTGGGCCGGCTGGCTTTTGTTTGCGGGCATCATTCTTTTTTCCGGCAGCTTGTACGTGCTGACCGTTACCGGGATCAAGCAGCTTGGGGCGATTACGCCGATCGGCGGCGTGGCGTTCATCGCCGGATGGATATGCCTGATCGCCGATGCGGCGTCGCGAAAGAAACGATAAGACTAAGAAAGCCCTTGCGCTTCCTGTTCACAGGAGGACAAGGGCTTTGCTCGTATTAGACGACCTCAATGATTTCGCTAAGCTTAAACGAATAGACCTGCTTCTCGTCGACGTGGTAGACGTTAAGCAGCTGATTGGTTTCGTCGAAATTCAATATGCGGCACGGCATACTGTTCCGTGTGCCGCCGCGGCTGATCGTCAGCCGGGTCAGCCGGTTGTCGCGGATGCATTCCGTGATCCATTCATACAGCTGGGAGCCGTAATCCGCGGAAATCGTTTTTTTCTCAGCGGGGGAGCTGGGGCTGGTCGCCGGTTGTCCGGTCTTTGCTTTTTGAGTGCGGTTGTTGTCAGGCACAGGCAAATCTGCGGAAGCGCCTGACTTGTGAACAAGGGATTTCCGTTTGTCCCGAAGCATCGAATCGATCAGCTGGCCAAGCTCCATTCCGGATTTGATCCGGAAGTCCGCGATGCTTTCGCATTGGTTAAACATTTCGATCATCGCCTGCAATGCAAGCGCATTCGAGCGGCCTTTGACCAGGATATCGACATTAAACAAATACCCTGACTCTTCAACATTTTGTTTATTCTCCATAATTCCCCCAGCCTATACCATGTGAAAAATATGTATGAAACTGAATAAATCATATCATGAACACGTAAATGTGAATAGTCCTAATGTCCGATGCGTGCGTAACTTTATTCCTAGCCGGCGGGAAGGTCGCCTACACGGGAAGCGCCTTGCGGGAATACACATAATTTGAGCATTTATCCTATTAGGGAGGTGTGAGCCTATGGTGACGATGGAGCCTATTTCGGTCGGTGGTCACACCCTTGTCGGAGTGGAAGTCAAGCTCCCCAAAACGACCCTGCTGACGATCAGCACCTCGCGCGGTTACATCATGTGCGGGGCGCTCGACATCGGACTTTTAAATGATCGCCTGGGCGACCGCAAGATCATTGCGGGAAGAGCGGTGGGCGTCCGGACGTTGAAGGAGCTGCTGGAATCGCCGCTCGAATCCGTCACGTCGGAAGCAGCCGCCCTGGGTATCGTTCCGGGCATGCCCGGACATGAAGCGCTTCTTAAAATGCTATAGACGACTGGTTCAATGGTCATAGATTTTCATGAAGCTGGCTGATTAAAAGTGCGGCGAAAAAACCAGCCCGCCAGGGCTGGTTTCGTTTTTGGCATTATGGGATTTGGTAAAAATCGTTTGCGTGCCGCCTCTAGCGGAAGAGCGCCGCCAGATGTTCACGGTAGGGTGCGCGGACGATGCCTTTTTCCGTTATGATGGCGGTGACGTATTCGTTTGGCGTCACGTCGAATGCCGGATTATAGACTTTGATGCCGTTGGGAGCCGTTCTTTTGCCGAAACCTTCCGTAATTTCATGCTCCGGCCGTTCCTCGATCGGAATCAGGTCGCCCGATTCGGTATTCAGGTCGATCGTTGACAGCGGACAAGCCACGTAAAAAGGAATGCCGTGCGCTTTGGCCAGAACGGCGAGGCTGTAGGTGCCGATTTTGTTCGCCACGTCGCCGTTGGCCGCGACGCGGTCGGTGCCGACGATCACCGCCTGCACCCAGCCTTTGGACATGACCATGCCGGCCATGTTGTCGCAAAGCAGCGTGACGTCGATGCCCGCATGCTGCAGCTCGAAGGCGGTGAGGCGCGCGCCTTGGAGCACGGGGCGGGTTTCGTCCGCGAACACCTTCAGCTTCATGCCTTTTTCATGGGCGAGATACATGGGGGCGGTCGCGGTTCCGTATTTGGCCGTCGCGAGGCCGCCCGCATTGCAATGCGTCAGGACGCCCATGCCGTCCGAAAACAGCGGCAGCGCGTGCTCGCCGATCCGGCGGCAGACGTCCTCGTCTTCGGCTTGGATCGACGCCGCTTCGGCGAGAAGGGCATCCGGGAAGCCGGCGATCCCGTCCTCGGAAGCGGCAAGGCGGGAGGCCTTTTCCTTCATCCGGTCCAGCGCCCAGAACAGGTTCACGGCCGTCGGACGGGAGGTTGCCAGATAGGCGCATACCTTGTGGATATGCTGCAGCCATTCCAGCTTGTCCGCGCCTGCGTACCGTTTGGCGCCGAGGACGACGCCGTAGGCGGCCGCGATGCCGATCGCGGGCGCCCCGCGCACGACCATGGTGTGGATGGCTTCCCATACCTCCTCGGGCGTGGCGAGTTTTCGCATGATGATGTTTTCGGGCAGGAGGCGCTGATCCAAAAGCTTCAGCGAATCCTCTTCCCATATCACCGAGATCAGCGGTTGATATCTATCTTTTTGCGTAGATTCCTGGATGCTCATCGTATTGCTCCTTCGAATGGTTGTGCCGCTTGTTTCACGAGCCGCAGAATGTCTTCTCCGTTCTTCACGGTGCGGTGGTTTTTCACGAGATGCTTGCCGATGGCAAGGGCTTTGCGCTGGGCTTCTTCCCGAAGCCGCTCGTCTTCGATGGCGTCGATGTCCGCGACATGCGAGAGGCCGACGATCCGGCGGATCATTTTGCAGCCGGCGAAGCCGGCCGTATCCCGCAAAACCTTGGCGACGTATACGTCCTGGTAACCGGGGGATCCCGCCATCGGATCTTTGGCTTCTTCGTCCCATAGTTTGCGGAAGCGGGTTTCGAACTCTTGCCAGATATCCGACACCATCGAAAGCAGCCGCTGCTCCGTTTCCCGGCGGGAGGCCGGGTCTTTCGTCCATCCGGGGCGGGAAGCGTAATTCAGCAACAGGTTGGCGATGACGGCCCCGACGTCGAAGCCCATCGGCCCGTAATATGCAAATTCGGGATCGATGACTTTCGTCGACTCCGGCGTCGCGAAAATGCTTCCGGTGTGCAGGTCGCCGTGCAGCAGCGCTTCCGCGCGGGTCAGGAAGGCTTCGCGCAGCAGCGCCACTTCAAGATGGAGGGCCGCGTCTTCGCGAAGGCTCCGGGCTTCGTCCTCAAGGTATTCCGGGTAGTTGTTGTTGGCGGACAGCTTGTACGGATCTTCGAAAATCAAATCCTCGGTAATTTTGCACAAATCGGGATTGATGAATTTTCTGACCTGCTCCTTTTTCTCCTGCGGGTTCATGGCCAAGTCCGACGTGAAAAACAGCGTTCTCGCCAGGAACTCCCCGATATGCTCCGCAAAAAGCGGATATGCGACGCCATCGATGAGGCCTTTGCGCATGATCGTATGGTCGCTTAAATCTTCCATGACGGTGATGGCGAGGCGATCGTCGTAAGCATACACTTCCGGGGCGAGGCCGGGGCAAAGCCGGTACTGAAGCTGAAGGGCTTCCCGTTCGATTCTTGCGCGGTCCAGGGACAGGGGCCAAGATTCGCCGACGACTTTCGCATAAGGCAGCGCTTGTTTGATAATGAGGCTTTTGCCGTCGTTTTGGTCGGTGATATGGAACACCAGATTCAAATTGCCGTCGCCGATTTCCTCGCAGGCGAGCGCGGCATCTGCAGGGAAATGACCCGGAATGCCGCGGGCAAAAGAGATCGCTTCTTCGATCGTGAGTGGATGATAAGTGGACACTAAAAGTCACCTCCGCTAAGTAAAGAACCGCATAAACCGAATATAATTCCAACTTAATCGCTTGGTATTGTAAATTATTATTCAGTATATCGGATAACGGCAGGTTTTTGAACCATTTTTTTGCTTGCACAGATTTCCATGCGAAAGATGGGGCGTTTTTGTTTCATGTAGGGAGCAGCAGGGTAATATATGAACAAAGGCGGACAAGCGGCAGAGCGCTGCCCGAAGCCGATGACATGCAGAATGCAAACGGCTTTTGCGCGCCCGGCGCAGGGCCGATTATATTCATGAAAAGGCAGGGATATGACATGGCTAAAACAACCGCAAAAACGAAAACGACGACGCTGGAGCAACTATTGAACCAGGAGGTCGCGAACCTGAACGTCCTGTACGTCAAAATCCATAATTACCACTGGTACGTCAAAGGCGAGCATTTCTTTACGCTGCATGCGAAGTTCGAAGAGCTGTACGACGACATTACGCTCAAAATGGACGAGGTTGCCGAGCGACTTTTAACCATTAAAGGAAGCCCGGCCGCCACGATGAAGGAATATTTGGAGCTGGCGACGATCCAGGAGGCATCGGGCAAAGAGGACGCCCGCAAAATGGTGCAGACCCTGATCGAGGATTTCGCCACGGTGTCCGAAGAACTGCAGGAGGGCATCCGGATCGCGGACGAAACGGGAGACGAGCCGACCGGAGACTTGTTCATCAAAATCAAAAACGATCTGGAGAAGCATATGTGGATGCTGCGTTCTTACCTGGGATAAGGTTGAAAGAAGGCCGCAAACGGAACGTTTCCGGGCGCGACGAAAAACTTCCTTATTTAATTAAGGAGCGTTGCGGCGGTGCGCGTCCGGAATATTTCAAGCGGCTTCGTCCTGCCGCGGCAAGAGCCGCGGTCCCGGCTGGGGAGGGCGTTTTGCCTTAAGTTTCGCGTATACGAAAGCAGGCTTGGCTGTGTAGGCCGGGCCTGCTTTTGCGATTATTTCGGAAACAATCGGCCTATGAAGGTTGATATGGAACTGTATTTATTATAAAATTGTTGATAATCAGTGAGAATCAGTTTAGATTCATTTTAAATTGATAATTATGATTGCTTGAAATCAGGGTAGGTCATCCCTGTTTAAATAGACTGTCTGATTTCGGTAAAACACAATAACGGAGGGAATAACGTACATGGCTACTCACTTTTCGATTCAAGGCCTTAAAGCGGAAATTGAAGGCAAGGAAATCCTGAAAGGCATCAACCTGGAAATGAAAGGCGGAGAAATCCACGCCATCATGGGTCCGAACGGTACCGGTAAAAGTACCCTGGCTTCCGCTCTGATGGGGCATCCTAAATACGAAGTTACCGAGGGCAGCGCTACGCTGAACGGCGAAGACTTGCTCGAAATGGGAGTCGACGAGCGCGCACGCGCAGGTCTGTTCCTTGCAATGCAGTACCCGAGCGAAATTACGGGCGTGACAAACTCCGACTTTTTGCGCAGTGCCATTAACGCCCGCCGTGAAGAAGGTCAGGAAATTTCCCTGATCCGTTTTATCCGCCAATTGGAAGCAAAAATGAAAGAACTCGACATGAATCCGGAATTCGCGCACCGCTACCTCAATGAAGGTTTCTCCGGCGGCGAAAAGAAACGGAACGAAATTTTGCAAATGATGATGATCGAACCAAGCATCGTCATTTTGGACGAAATCGACTCGGGCCTGGATATCGACGCCCTCAAAATCGTTGCCAACGGCGTCAACGCGATGCGCAGCGAAGACCGCGGCTTCTTGATCATTACCCACTATCAACGCCTGCTTAACTACATCAAACCGGACTTCGTCCATGTCATGATGCAAGGCCGCATCGTGAAATCCGGCGGTCCTGAGCTGGCCGAACGCCTGGAAGCGGAAGGTTACGATTGGGTGAAGGAAGAACTGGGCATCGAAGACGAGACCGTAGGACAAGAAGCGTAAACAACGGAAGGAGGAAACCGAAATGACAACACAAACGATTCTTCCGGTAAACGCTGAGAGCCTTGGTCAACTGTCCAAACAGAGACAAGAACCGGCTTGGCTAACGGAAAACCGTCTGAAGGCTTTGGAGCTTGCCGCGAGCCTTGAATTGCCCAAACTCGAGAAAATGAGAATCGAGCGTTGGGACATTCAAAATTACGGAAGCTATAAAGCGGATGCGGGCATCGCATCGCTGGCGGAGGTTCCGGCATCCATTCAAGAGCTGATCCAGGATCAGGAGTCCGGAAGTTTGCTGATTCAGCGCAATTCCAGCGTCGTATATTCGAAGCTTGCACCGGAGCTGGCTGAAAAAGGCGTTATTTTTACGGATTTGCAAACCGCCGCGAAAGAGCATGGGGATCTGGTCAAAGCCCACCTGCATACGGCGGTCAAAGCGGACGAAAACTCCGTAGCGGCGCTTCATGCCGCGATATGGAACGGGGGCGTGTTCGTTTACGTTCCTAAAAACGTGGAGGTCACGGTGCCGCTGCAGGCCGTATTGCTTACGGACGACGGCGAAGCGACGTTTGCTCCGCATGTGTTGATCATTGCCGACGTCAACAGCTCGGTAACCTACGTGGACAATTACGTTTCCGGCGAAGGCAGCCAGGCGGTTACCCATAACGGCGCCGTCGAAGTGTTCGCCAAGCAGGGAGCGAAGGTCCGGTATGCAACCATTCACCAAATGGGAACCAACGTCACGGATCTGAGCTACCGCCGCGCGATCATCGACAATGACGCATCGATGGAATGGATCGTCGGCGAAATGAACAGCGGCGACACGGTGAGCGATACGTATTCGGTGCTGAAAGGAAACGGATCGACGTCCGACTCGAAAGTCATCGCGGTCGGTTCCGGTTCCCAGAAGCTGAACTACACGACCCGCGCCAACCACTTCGGCAAATCTTCCGAAAGCCAAATGATTACCCGCGCGGTGATGCGCGAGGAAGCAACGGCAATCATCAACGGGATTACGAAGATCGAAAAAGGCGCAACGAAATCCGACGGACAGCAAACGGAAAAAGTGCTCATGCTGAGCCCGAAAGCCCGCGGGGACGCGAACCCGATCCTGCTGATCGACGAAGATGACGTTAAAGCAGGCCACGCGGCTTCGGTTGGCCAAGTCAACCAGGAGCAAATTTATTACCTGATGTCCCGCGGCATTTCCCGCGAGGTTGCCGAATCCCTCATTATCTACGGATTCCTGGCGCCTGTCGTATCCCAAATTCCGATGGAAAGCTTGCAGAAACAGCTGCAAACGGTCATCGAAAGGAAGTTGGGACAATGAATAACGCCATTCGCGAGCAGTTCCCGATTCTGAAGCAGGAGATTAACGGCCATCCATTGGTTTACCTGGACAGCGCGGCGACTTCCCAGAAGCCGCTGGCCGTCATCGAAGCGCTGCGGCATTATTACGAATACGATAATGCGAACGTTCACCGGGGCGTGCATACGCTCGGCAGCCGTGCTACCGATGCTTATGAAGGCGCACGCGAGAAAGTGGCTAAATTCATTCATGCCAAGAGCACGAAGGAAATCGTGTTTACGCGCGGGACGACGACAGCCCTGAACATGGTGGCTTCGTCTTACGCACGCTCCATTTTGTCCGAGGGCGACGAAATCGTCCTGACCCCGATGGAGCATCACAGCAATCTGATTCCATGGCAGCAGGTGGCGAAAGCCACCGGCGCCGTGCTCAAATATGTTAAACTGCAAGAAGACGGTACAGTGACCTTGTCCGAAGTCGAGAAGGTGGTTTCGGACAAAACGAAAATCGTAACGATGGCTTACGTCTCCAACGTCATGGGCGTCATTAATCCGGTCAAGGAAATCGCCGCTCTGGCGCACCGCCACGGAGCCGTCATGGTCGTTGACGGCGCCCAAAGCACGCCGCATATGAAGGTAGACGTGCAGGACCTGGATTGCGATTTTTATGCTTTTTCCGGCCATAAAATGTGCGGTCCGACAGGGATCGGCGTTTTGTACGGGAAGCAGGCGCTGCTCGAGAAGATGGAACCGGTCGAATTCGGCGGCGAGATGATCGACGATGTCGGGCTTTACGACTCGTCGTGGAAGGAGCTCCCCTGGAAGTTTGAAGGGGGCACGCCGATCATTGCCGGAGCCGTCGGGCTTGGAGCAGCCATCGATTTTCTCGAAAGCATCGGGCTTGACGCCATTGCGGCCCATGAACATGAACTGGCCGAATACGCGGTGGGCCGCCTGTCCGAGATTGAAGGACTGAAGCTTTACGGTCCCCGCGCGCGGAAAGTCGGGCTGGTCACGTTTAACCTGGGCGACGTTCACCCGCATGACGTGGCGACGGTTCTGGATGCCAGCGGCATCGCCATCAGGGCCGGCCATCACTGCTGCCAGCCGCTGATGCGCTGGCTGGAAGCAAGTTCAACTGCACGCGCAAGCTTTTATCTGTATAATACGAAGGAAGATGTGGACCGTCTGATCAGCGCATTAATCCAGACAAAGGAGTATTTTGGCTAATGCAACTTGATGACTTGTACCGGCGCGTGATTATGGACCACTATAAAAATCCGCGGAACCGGGGAAAATTCGAAGACGGAACCGTTACAGTCGATTTGAATAACCCGACTTGCGGCGACAAAATTTCGCTGCAGCTCAAGGTGGATGATGGAATCGTACAGGATGCGAGATATACGGGGGAAGGCTGCTCGATCAGCATGTCTTCCGCTTCCATGATGACCGAAGCCGTCAAAGGCAAAACGGTCGAGGAAGCGAGGGAGCTGGCATCCCGGTTCTCCGCGCTGATGCAAGGGGAAGACGTCCATTTCGACGACTACGAGGATATTGAAGCCCTGTCCGGCGTAAACAAGTTCCCGGCCCGCATCAAATGCGCCACGCTCGCGTGGAATGCGTTGCGCAAAGGGATCGACGAGAAGCAGCACGACCATTAATTGATAGGGAGGTTCATACCCATGGCTAAAAAGGCCCCTGAAATAGAAGAATACAAATACGGGTTCCGCGACGAGCACAAAGCGGTTTTCCAAACCGGTAAAGGGTTGACCCGCGAAATCGTCACCGAGATCTCCAAAATTAAAAACGAACCGGAATGGATGCTTGAGTTCCGTCTGAAGTCGCTTGAACAGTTCGAAAAAATGCCGATGCCGAAATGGGGCGGCAACCTTGACGAGCTGGACTTCAATGATATCCAGTATTATGTGAGACCTTCCGAGAAACAAGGAAAAACGTGGGAAGAGGTTCCTGCGGAAATCAAAGAAACGTTCGACAAGCTGGGCATTCCGGAAGCGGAACAAAAATTCCTCGCCGGCGTATCCGCTCAATACGAGTCCGAGGTCGTATACCATAACATGCAAAAGGATCTGGAAGATCAGGGCGTCATCTTCATGGACACCGATACGGCGCTGAAAGAGCATCCTGAAATTTTCAGGGAGCATTTTGCCACCGTCGTTCCTCCATCCGACAACAAATTTGCGGCTTTGAACAGCGCGGTATGGTCCGGCGGCAGCTTCATCTACGTTCCAAAAGGCGTCAAATGCGAAATTCCGCTGCAGGCCTACTTCCGGATCAACTCCGAAAACATGGGACAATTCGAACGGACGCTGATCATCGCGGACGAAGGCAGCTTCGTGCACTACGTCGAAGGCTGTACCGCTCCGATCTACAGCACCAACTCGCTGCACAGCGCGGTCGTGGAAATCATCTGTAAAAAAGATGCGCGCGTTCGTTACACCACGATCCAAAACTGGGCGCCAAACATCTACAACCTCGTCACGAAGCGTGCCGTTGCCGAAGAAAACGCAACGATGGAATGGGTTGACGGCAACATCGGCTCCAAGCTGACGATGAAATACCCTGCGGTTCTCCTGAAAGGACGCGGCGCGAAAGGCATGGTATTGTCGATCGCGGTGGCAGGCAAAGGACAACACCAGGACGCCGGCGCCAAAATGATTCACCTGGCTCCGGACACGACTTCGACGATCGTATCGAAATCGATCAGCAAACACGGCGGCAAGGTCACTTACCGCGGTCTGGCTTCCTTCGGACGCAACGCGGACGGCGCCAAAGCCAACATCAAATGCGACACGCTGATTCTGGACAACGAATCCACGTCGGATACGATTCCGTACAACGAAATCAAAAACGACAATATCGTGCTTGAACACGAAGCGACGGTTTCGAAGGTATCCGAAGATCAGCTCTTCTACCTGATGAGCCGCGGTTTGAGCGAAGCCGAAGCGACGCAAATGATCGTCATGGGCTTCATCGAACCGTTTACGAAAGAACTGCCGATGGAATATGCGGTCGAAATGAACCGTTTGATCAAATTCGAGATGGAAGGTTCGATCGGCTAATTCATGAACCGGTCGGCCAATACGTATCTGCTTTCGCCAAACCAAGTTTGGCGAAGCAGATACGTATTTTTTTGCAAGCGGATAGCCGCATGTCCAGAAGCGTCCGCGTGGCGCCGACCCATATAAAACGCCCGCCCCGGAATTCTGCCGGGGCGGGCGTTTGTTTCGACTAAGCCATGATTATAGAAAGATCTTAACGATGCCGATTTCCCGCTGCAGGGACAAATCCACGAAGCGGTTATCGGTTTTCACCAGCGGCCGGAAAAAATCGGCAGGATTGGTCATCACGATCGTGCCTTGTTCTCCGGTTGAGAGCAGGACGTTTTTGCCGATGAAGTTGGGAAGCATATGACGAATAAAGACTTGGGTGGCGTTGGCGCTCAATTTGCCGAAGCTCATGGTGTGCAGCTCGCGCATGACGGTAAGCAGCTCCTGCTTGGACTGGTACACGCGGTTCATGCTCATCGCGCTGAATACGTCCGCCACCGCCGTAATTCGCGAAAACGGATGGATTTCGTTTTTTTCGATGGCGTGGGGGTAACCGCTGCCATCGTCCCGTTCGTGATGCTGAAGGGCAACAAGCGCCGGGATGGAGTCCGGAGAAGAATTACGGATAATGTCATGCCCGTAAACCGTATGTTTTTTCATGATCTCGAATTCTTCCGGCGTCAGTTTGCCCGGCTTGTTCAGCAGGCTTCCGGGAATTTGGCATTTGCCGATGTCGTGAAGATAACCCGCCCGTCCCGCTTCATAGGCTTCTTCTTTGGAAAATCCGAGCCAGGATGCAATATAATAAGATAAAATGCCGACCTGCATCGAATGATGATATGTATAATCGTCGTTTTGATCAATGCACAGCATAAGGGAGACGATGTCCGTATGTTCCTTCAATTGATCGACGAGGGGCTCCATGATATCGTCTACCATCGTTTCGTTGAATCTTCCGGTAGTTAACGCTTCCAAATACATCGACTCGAATCCGTCCACGGCTTGCTCGATGAAGGGCTTTGTCTTTTGCAAGAGCTCCATCTGTTGGGAGTGGATCAGGGTGACCGCGGGCTGATGCGCTGCGGGCTCGATATCGACGTCGTCCACGGCATGCTTCATCAGCTTGCGGATGTCTTCGTCCATCAACAGCGTTCCTTTTTGCATTACGTGAAGTCCCGATGCGCTAAACGCATCCGCTGCCAGCCGGTCGCCCGGTTTTAAGTCTGTGACATGCACTTTCAAGCAATACGTCACTCCATTTCTTCAAAATTCGACATCTGTTACCTGCTATCATATCAAGAAAAAAATGGATTGACAATGCCAATATACTAGATCTAAAGCCTTGCTGTCGGGTCCCATGGACCCTGCTGATGTCCCTTCCATTCCGAACCATCGTCCCAGATTTCCTTTTTCCAGATCGGGACCGATTGCTTCAACTTTTCGATGGCATACCGGCTCGCTTCGTAGCAATCCTCCCGGTGGCTTGTCGAAATCGCGATGATTACGCTCGTTTCTTTAATGTCGACTTTGCCGATCCGGTGGGAAATGGCGCATAAGGTTCCGGGCCACCGGGTATCAATATCTTTGCCGATGGCTTCGAGCTGGGACAGCGCCATGGGGACGTAAGCTTCGTATTCCAGATGAACCGTCCGCTGCTCTCCCGTCATTTCGCGCGTCGTCCCGACGAAAGAGAGGATGGCGCCATGGTTCGGATGAAGCACTTTGCTCGTCACTTCCTCGACCGACAACGGCTGGTCCGTGATGCAAAAGCGCCCATCCTTGGATGCGGCGCGAACGGGAGATTGGCCGTCGCCGCCGGATACCGGCGGAATGAGGGCAATTTCGGAACCTTCCGTAATAAGGAAGTCCCCTGGAGCATATTCCTGATTTACGGCCACAAAAGAAACGGAGATCTGCGAGGCAGCCTCCGGAAAGGACTTGGACAACTCTATTTTCAGCTGATCCGCGGTAATTTCCGGCTGTTCGACGGCGTAATCCAGCACCCGGGTCTGCAATCGTTCCGCCAGGCCTGCGAATAATTGAATGCGAAGTTGCATGATTTTCACCTCAACCATTGATGTTCATGTCTATCCAATATACCATATCCATATTGAAAATGTTATGCTTATCCATTAGAGACCCGCTGATGTCGGCGACTTTTGCACCTGCGCGAGAAAGGAAGGACTTTAGCTTATGAAGCGCAACGAACCTAAAACGATAACGATTCTGCACACGAACGATATCCACAGTCATTTCGAGAAGGTCAGCTCCATCGCGGCGCATATTGCCCGGCAGCGCGAAGAGGCCCAAGGAAGCCCTTTGCTGCTGGTGGACATCGGGGACCATATGGACCGCTCGGCGATGGAAACCGAAGGAACGATGGGCGGGGTGAACGTCGATCTGCTCAATTTGACCGGGTACGACGCCATTACGATCGGAAACAACGAAGGTTTGACGCTGACGCCGGAAGACTTGGCACGGGTATATTCGGGACTGCAGGCCGATGTGGTCTGCTGCAATTTGCTGGAAGAAACGACAGGCGAGCCGCCGTCATGGATGAAAAAGCACGTCGTCCTCGAAAAAGGGGGCGTTAAAATCGGCCTTACGGGAGCGACGGCGCCGTTTTCAGCCTTTTACGAACTGCTTGGCTTCCAAGCGCTTGAGCCGGAAGCGGCGATCAGGCGGGAAGTCGAGCTGCTCCGGCCCCAATCGGACATCGTCGTCGTGTTGTCCCATCTTGGGCTGGCAACGGATCAGCGGCTGGCGGAGCGGATTCAAGGGATCGACGCGATCCTTGGCGGGCACACGCATCATCTGCTGGAGAAACCGCTGGTGATTGGCAACACGGCCATATGCGGGGCAGGGAAGTTCGGGGACTATATCGGCAAAATCCGCTTGGAGCAGCAGCCTGACGGTGCTTTCCGTATGGCGGAAGGATGCGTCATTCCCGTCGATACCGATGCATTGGACGAAACCGTCAGCAGCGCGCTGAACCGGCATCGGCTGCGGGCCGAGGAATACCTGCAGGAAACCGTCGCCGTTACCGATCGGGAGCTGCCGCTTGACTATACGTCGGAGTCCCCGTTCGGGAACTTGCTGGCACAGGCCGTGCGCAGATTTGCCGGTACCGGCATTTCCATTGTCAACACGGGCCAGCTGCTCGGTCCGCTGCCGGAGGGAGAAATATCCGCCGGAATGCTTCATACGCTGTGTCCGTCCCCGGTCAATGCGTGCATCGTCAAGCTGAAAGGGAAGGACATTCGGAAGGCGCTGGAAGAAAGCCTGCTGCCCGATTTTTGGGGCAGGGAGATCAAGGGCTTCGGCTTCCGGGGGGAGATTTTGGGAAATGTGGCGGTAGATGGTCTGGAAGTCTTGTATGATCCGGTCCGAATCCCTTATGATAGGATTGTCGAAATTACGCATATGGGGGAGAAACTGCTGGACGAGCAGGAATACGAGGTCGGAACGCTTGACATGTTCACGTTCGGCATCGGCTACGAATCGCTTGCATTAGGGAGCGACCCGCAATTTTTGCTGCCCGAATTTCTTCGGGATCTGCTGCGCTTCGAGCTGGTCCGTCCGGGAAGCCTTGCGGAAAGCGAAAGACGCAGATGGGCACAGCGCCATTAAAATTTCCTTGGGGAGGAAACCATGGATACAATAACGGCAATCGTACTGGGAATTGTGGAAGGCATTACGGAATTCATTCCCGTTTCTTCGACCGGTCATATGATTCTCGCTTCGAAGCTGCTCGGCTACAACGATCAGGATCCTACGATGAAAACGTTCGAGGTCGTGATCCAGCTGGGGGCGATTCTGGCCATCGCGCTCGTATACTGGCGCCGGATCCTCGACCTGCTGGGGATTAAGAAAATCGATTCCGGCGGCCACCGCATGGCTCCAGGGAAAAAGCTGAACCTGCTGCATGTCATCATCGGCATCGCTCCCGCGCTGATCGTCGCGTTTTTTGCGAGGGATTTCATCAAAAGCCTGTTCAGCGCAAGCACGGTCATTTGGGCGCTCGTGGCGGGCGGCGTGTTCATGATTTTTGCGGAATGGTTCAATAAGTCCAAGGCGAAGATCACGGCCGAAACGATCGATGACCTCAGTTACAAGCAGGTGTTTTTGATCGGCATTTATCAAATTTTATCCGTGCTTTGGCCGGGCTTTTCGCGTTCGGGTTCGACGATCGCCGGCGGCATGCTGTCCGGTGCCAGTTATAAAGCGTCCGCCGATTTTTCGTTTCTGATCGCGATCCCGATCATGGTTGCGGCGTCGGGGTACGAAATGCTGGACTCCTATCAAAATTTGACCAAAGATACGCTTGGCTTGTTTGCGATCGGCTTCATTCTTGCTTTTGTCGTTGCGTATGTCGTGGTGCTTGCATTCATGAAATTGATCCAGAAAATCCGGCTGACCCATTTTGCGGTGTACCGGTTTGTTTTGGCGGTTGTTTTTTGGCTATTCATTATGCGCTGATTCGTAAGTTTGCCCCGGCCAAAAGATGGGCTTTCCTGAAAAACGGGATCAGTGTTCATGGTTTGAGACTTTTTACGGATAACGGCATGACGGAACCGCGGAATCCGTGAATTAGGGCAGGAGAGGATATGCTTTGCGTTTGGTACCCGTTCGTAAGCTTCAGGAAGGTATGAGGATCGGCAAAAAGATATATAACGACGAAGGCGTCGTCCTTTTGGCGGACGGCGTGGAACTGACGGTTCCGCTGATCCGCCGGCTCGTGGAATTGGATATCGGTTATGTTTACATAGAAGACGAACAGACAGAGGGAATCGTAATACCGGAATTGCTTCATGAGGATACGCGCCGCGAGGCGCTGCAAAAT
The DNA here is from genome assembly GCF_038004655.1 of Paenibacillus sp. FSL M7-1455. Taxonomy (NCBI): domain Bacteria; kingdom Bacillati; phylum Bacillota; class Bacilli; order Caryophanales; family Paenibacillaceae; genus Paenibacillus; species Paenibacillus sp. FSL M7-1455. The sequence continues at coordinate 1,459,837 of NZ_JBBORO010000001.1, forward strand.
ATCCGGAAAAACTTTCAACGTTTGTCCGGAACTTCGAAAATCGCCAAAGGTTATTTTCATCTCGGCAAAGATTTCACCAGGGTGATGGAAGCGATATTGAAGGATGTCAGCCGGCAGGAGGATTCCATGATCTTGCTCATGGACATGAATACCGCGGATCATTATTTGTATAAGCATTCATTGAACGTCTGCGTCTATTCGCTGGTGCTGGGGATCGCAAGCGGCTATCCGGAGGACCGGCTGATGCAGCTCGGCCTCGGGGCGCTGCTCCACGACATCGGCAAAACGCAAATTCCGCAGCGGGTGCTGTCCAAGCCCCAAAAGCTGACGGATGACGAATTCCGGGTGATGAAGGCCCATGCCGAGATCGGATACAAAATTTTAAAAGACGAGCCTAACATCCCGCTTTTGGCGGCCCATTGCGCTTTTCAGCATCATGAACGGCTGAACGGAAGCGGCTACCCGCGCGGAGTCCAGGGGAAAGAAATCCATGAGTACGCCCAGTGGGTGACGCTTGCCGATTCCTACGACGCCATGACTTCGCATCGTGTGTACAGACCCGCTATGCTGCCTCATCAGGCCGTAGAGGTTCTGTACGCAGGATCGGGGACGTTATACGATCAAAAAAAGCTGGAGCTGTTCCGGGACAAGGTGGCGATTTACCCGCCGGGATTAACGGTCAAATTAAACACGGGCGAAACCGGCGTCGTCTCCCGCATCCATTCAAGCACCCCGCATCGCCCGGTGATCCGCATACTCTCGGATGCGGAGGGGCGTAACCTGAAGGCGCCTTACGAAATAGACCTTGCGCGAAAGCTTTCCGTCATCCTCACGGAGGTGGACGACGCCGACGTACAGCCGATTTCTTTTCAGCATTAAGGAGGAAGATCCATGAAGGAGCGACAGTATAAAGCGCCAAAACGGCAGTGGGGGAGCATCATCTACCGCTGCCGTTGGGCGGTCGCGATCGCGTGGGTCTTTTTTATCGTTGTTCTCGGCACATTCGCCGTCAGGACCCCGTCGCTGCTGCAGGACAGCGGATTTACGCCGACCGGCAGCCAATCCGAGCGCGGAATCGCTTTTCTTGAAGAGAACCTGGATATGTCCGCCGCTTCGCTCGACATCGTGCTGCAAAGCACGGAGGGCAAAAATTTGACCGCCTCGGAGGCGCAGGACCGGATTTGGGAGGAACTCGCTCCGCTTAGGGACAAACCGTTCGTCCAGGATATGTACGCCAGCATGGTGACGCGGAAAGCCGGGGAAGACGGCATAATCTCTTATACGGTATTGCTGAACGAAACGGCAAGCGAAGCGCTCAAGCATTTTGACGAGATTAAAGCGGCCGTGCCGGAGATCGCCGGAACCGAAACGTATATCACCGGCAATCTGGCGGTTTATCACGATATGAGCGCGGCCGTAAGGCACGATATCGTCCGGGCGGAGTCGTTCGGGATTCCGGCGGCGCTTGTTATTTTGCTGCTCCTGTTCCGGACCCTTCCCGCCGCGCTGCTGCCGGTCGTGATCGGCGTCGGGAGCGTTGCGGCGACGATGGGCGGCTTGTATTTCGTGGCGGCAAACGGCGCCGCGCTGAGCAATTTTCTGCCGAATATGGTGACGATGCTGGGCCTTGCGGTGGGGATCGACTACGCTTTGTTCATGGTGAGCCGCTTCCGCGAGGAGCTTGCGGAAAAGGACGTCCCCGGCGCGCTTGCGGCTGCATGCCGCACGTCAGGAAGATCGGTGCTTTATTCGGGTGCGGCCGTCATGGCCGGGCTCCTTGCGCTGTGTCTGGTCGATCTCCCCATTTTCCGTTCGCTGGCGCTCGGCGGGATGCTGGTCGTGCTGGTGTCGGTGCTTGCCGCAAGCACCTTGCTGCCTGCGCTGCTCGGCATATTGGGACGGCGGATCTTTTCGCTGCCGATCAAGCTTGGCCGAAGTCATGCCGATGGTGCCGGTTACGGCAGCAAGGCGTGGGTGCGGCTTTCGGAATGGATCATGTCGCGCCCGGGCATCATCGCGGCCGTCGTTACCTTAGCGCTGCTCATCGCCATGCTGCCTTCCTTGCAAATGAAGCTGGGCATCCCGTCGGCCGAGGTGCTGCCGCCGTCCTATGAATCCAGATACGGAGCCGAACTGATGAAAAAGGCTTACGACATGAAAGAAGCCAACAGCATCATGATTGCGGCGGAGCTGGACCGGCATTACGAAGATTCACGATCCGTCCGTCTGGTGAAATCATATATGACCATGCTTGAAGAACTTCCGGGCGTTCACCGCGTCGAAAGCTACGCGGGTTATATCAAAGGGGAGGCAAGCGGCGTCAGCCCGGAACTGAAATCCGAGATCGAAAAACGCCATGCCGCCAAAGGACGTGCGGCCGTCATCGTCGTCGTGCCGGAGGAGGGGGAAAGCTCCCCGAATACCGTCAGGCTGGTGCGGGAAATCCGGCAGCATCCGCCGGAAGGCATGTCTATTTACGTGACGGGTTCCCCGGCCTACAAGCTTGATATCATGGATCGGATCCAAAGCGGGATACCTTACGTGCTTGCCGTCGTCCTGCTGCTCACTTATATCATTTTGTTTGCGGCCTTCCGCTCGGTCCTGCTCCCGCTCAAGGCGGTGGCGATGAATTTGCTCAGCCTCGGCGCCAGCTTCGGCCTGGTCACCCTCGTGTTTCAGCTCGGGTACGGCGCGGAATGGCTGAACGTCACGTATACGGGAAGCGTGTTCGCCGTTTTGCCGATTCTCATTTTTTGCGTGGTTTTCGGCATTTCCATGGATTACGAGGTCATGATGCTGTCACGGATTGTCGAAGCCTACAAAATGGAGCGGAATAACGAGCGCAGCACCGCCATAGGATTGCAGAGAACCGGGGGGATGATCACCGGAGCGGCACTCATTCTGGCCGTCGTGGCCGGCGCGTTCATGTTTACCGATAACGAGCTGATGAAAGCGCTCGGGCTTGGCCTGACGGCTTCCGTGCTGATCGACGTCACGGTCGTGCGCATCCTGCTCGTGCCGTCCTTGATGAAGCTTCTCGGCAAAGCCAACTGGTGGCTTCCGGGGTGGCTATCGTTTCTGGCCAAAAAGGGCGAGGGGGAAGCGCCCGGCGAAAACGCGCGGCCGTAACGCGGGGCTTAGGCGGGAGAGTTTTTTGTCGCTTCATGGTATGATATAAGGGACTAGGCTTTAGGATTTGCAAAATCCTCGGTTAAATAAAGAAATAAGGTGAGGAAAAAATGAATACGATACAACTGTCGCCAAGCTATGATCCGTGGGATCCGATCGGCTCCCTGCGGGCATACGGACGTCACGTGCTGACGAGCGTGGAAATGACAGTCACGCATTTGTGCAACATGCGCTGCGAGCATTGCGCCGTAGGGGATATGCTCGTCATGAAGGAGGCCGAATTTCTGCCGCTTGATCTGATGCTGAAAAGGCTCGATGAAGTCGAGCATCTGCAAACGATCAGCTTGACCGGCGGCGAGCCGTCCTTCCGCGAAAAAACGGTGAACGAAGTGATCGTTCCCCTGCTCCGCTACGCCAAAGAACGCGGCATCCGGACGCAGATCAACTCGAATTTGACGCTCGATATCAGCCGGTACGAAAAAATGCTTCCGTACCTGGATGTCATGCATATTTCGTTCAACTATTTGAACGGCGACGATTTTCACGAGGTTGGCTTCGCGAACAGCAGCCATCCCGTTCCGAAGGAAACGGCCTACCGCATGTACGACAAGATGATCGAAAACGCCGTCAAATTAAGCGAAGCGGGGATGTTTATCTCCGCCGAATCGATGATTAATTATCGCACGCATACAAAACTGGCTGGAATTCACAAACTAATCGAGGAAATGGGCTGCAAACGCCATGAGGTCCATCCGATGTATGCGTCCAACTTCGCGAGCTCGCTGCCGGTGTTATCGCTCGAGGAAACGCGGAAGGCCATCCATTCCTTGCTTGATGCCCGCAATCCGGACATCTGGATGCTGTTCGGGACGCTTCCGTTTTTTGCTTGCAGCGACGATCCCGAGGAGCTTGCGTTGATCCGCCGCTTGGCATCCGAACCGAACGTGACGGTCCGCAACGACCCGGACGGACGTAACCGCGTCAACGTCAACCTGTTTTCGGGCGACGTTTATGTCACCGACTTTTCGGACGTCCCGCCTTTCGGCAACATCATGGACAGCCGGCTCGACGATGTTTTTGCCAAATGGCAAAACGATCACCCGCTGAACAAAACCGTAAACTGCCACTGCGACGCGGCAGGCTGCTGCGGACCGAATCTGCTGGTGAAGGATATGTATTACAAGGAAACCGATTTTAGCATAAGGCAAGCTAACATCATTTAAGAAATGAGGCGTTTGATTTGGACGGGGAGTTTGAAATAGGCAAGCTATTATTCAACCTTTTCCTGGTTTTGCTGCTTGTATTCTTTAACGGGGTGTTTGTCGCCGCGGAGTTTTCGCTGGTTAAAATGCGCCAGTCCCGGCTTACGCAGCTGGTGAGCGAAGGCAACCGCATGGCGAATTATGCTTTGAAAGTAAACAATAAGCTGGATGCCTATTTGTCGGCTACGCAGTTCGGCATTACGCTGGCATCGCTGGGACTCGGCTGGATCGGCGAACCCGCCGTCTCGCACCTCTTGGTGCAGCCGCTCATGTACAAGATCGGAATCACGGACAAAACGGTCATTTCTTCCGTGTCGGTGATCCTCGGATTCTGCGTCATTACTTTTCTACATATCGTTCTCGGGGAGCTTGCTCCAAAGTCCCTGGCGATTCAGAAAACGGAAGGGGCGGCTTTGCTGCTGTCCGGTCCGCTGATGTTGTTCTATAAAATATTTTTTCCATTCATCTGGCTGTTGAACGCTTCGGCAAACGTCATTTTGCGCATGTTCGGGGTACAGCCGGCGACGGAATCGGAAGCTGCGCATTCCGAAGAGGAAATCCGCATATTAATGAATCAGAGCGCCAAAAGCGGTGTGATCGATAAGGACGAGATGAAGCTGATGGACAACATCTTTGAATTTTCCGATCTGCTGGCGCGCGAGATCATGCTGCCCCGTACGGACATGGATTGCCTGTACACGAACAATACGCTGGAAGAAAACCTGCGAATCATCAGCGAAACCAAACATTCGCGTTATCCCGTTGCCGTGGAGGACAAGGACCAGATCATCGGCTTTGTCCATATCACCGATTTCCTGCTGGCGGATGAAGAGCACCAGAAGGAGCTGGCGAAGCTGGTGCGGCCGATTTTGAACGTGCCGGAATCGATGGAAATCAGCCATGTCCTCCGGCTGATGCAGAAAAAACACGCTCAGCTGACGCTGGTCGTGGACGAGTATGGCGGCACGGCGGGCATGCTTACGGCGGAAGAGATTTTGGAAGAAATCGTGGGCGAACTTTACGACGAGTTCGAGGACGAGCGTCCTGACGTGGAAATTCAGGAGGATTTCATTTCTGTGGACGGGCGTATGCTGATCGAAGACGTGAATGATCTGACGGGCGTCATTATCGAAGATGACGAAGTCGATTCCATCGGCGGCTGGCTGTTCAAGGAGCTGGAAGGAAATCCGGTGAAAGGCAGAAAGGTTCAGCTGGCCAACTACGTTTTCGAAGTCGAAGAATCGACGAGGCTCCGGATCACAAGGGTCAACATCCACCGCGTTGCCGCCGCCGAACCGAACAGGGAAGAAACGGAGGCGGAAAACGGGGATTAAGGGGGGAGCTTGTGTCAGGGAAACAGCTGCTTCTCATCGGAATCGGACTGGCCCTGCTGTACGTCATGTTTACGGCAGGGGCCCCGTTTCTGCTGGCTGCACTGGTCGCCATTTCGCTTGAGCCCGTTCATGCCATGCTGATGGGCAAACTGAAATGGAACCGGGTGGCGGCCGCTTCCCTCACATGTACTCTGTTTTTGCTTCTAGTTCTGCTCCTGGTGTACATGCTGGGGCTGCAGGTATTGGGTCAACTGGTAGAGTATTGGGAAAACGCGCCATCGTATTTTGCGGCAGCGAACGACTTTGCGCAGCATACGATGATCCAGGCCCGGGGGTGGCTCGACAATATCCGGCCCGACTTGGCCGAGAGCTTGAGGGCGCTGCTTTCCAATCTCACGCAGTATGCGGAATCCTTTGCGAATACGCTGTCGTCGGCCTTTCTCAATTTCGCCAGGGGGATTCCCGGCACGTTCGTGTTTTTTGTCGTCTTTTTTGTCGCGGTGTATTTATTCAGCTTTGGTCTGCCGGCGATCCGCTCCGGCATTCTTTCCTTGTTTGAGGATGAGATGCAGGGGCAGATTCAGCAGGTGCTTCACAGCCTGAAAATGTCGATTTTCGGTTTTTTGCAGGCTCAGATGATTCTGAGCGCTTTTACGTATGTGGTGACGTTGACGGGACTGCTTATCCTCGACATCCGTTATCCGCTTGCGATTGCGCTGCTTGTCATGCTGGTCGACATTTTGCCGATTCTCGGCGTTGGTTCCGTTTTGATTCCGTGGGCCGCCTATTTGTTTATCGTCGGCGATAACTATACGGGCTTCGGGCTGTTGCTGCTGTTTATCGTCATTACGGTGGCCAGGCGGGTCATCGAGCCGAAGATCATCGGCGACTCCGTCGGCATCGGCGCTTTATCGGCGCTGGTCAGCATGTATGTCGGCTTTAAACTGGTCGGCGTCATCGGCGTGTTTATCGGACCGCTGGTGGTCATCATCTATTCGGCCGTACGCAAAGCGGGTTTGTTTCAGATCAAAATCAAATTTTAAAGCGGGCCTTCCAAGGACTCCCCGGACAAGTTTCGGCTTGTTTCGAGGGAGTTTTTTGGTTGTTTTCGATAAATTTTGTTCAGTTTCCGCGAAACCCTCATATGTATGTTACGAAGAGCCCAACGAGGAGTCCTAGACTCGTCCGGCTTAATACGAACCAGAAGGAGGCTCCGTTCGTGAACGATCCTTTGAACAACCAGATCCGAGTCTACAAGCCCTTTATCGGACCGTTTGATCCTTGCCCGCCTTTGCCTTACAGGACATACGTCGTACCGCCGAACCAATATATCGTCTTCCAGCCGAGGGATTGGCCCCAATACAGTTTGCAGGAAGCCCTGACGCGGGGGACGCTTTGGCCCAATCTGTTCAGTCCGTACAATCCCAAGCGGAATTCGCAGGAAGGAGGAGCTTGATGTCTGAACAAGGAATCCCGCGGAATTCGGGTCCGGCGAACGGGCCTGGCCATGTCGGCCCGGCCCATGTGCACCACGAAAACGCCGGTCCTGCCCACCATGAGCATGAAAACATAGGTCCTGCCCATCACGCCCATGAAAACGTCGGTCCCGCCCATCATCACATGCATGAAAACGTCGGTCCGGCCGGCATGAAGCCGGAAACCAAAGGGACGGTGGATCGCCAGTATTACGAGCTTTTGGAACAGCTTCAGGTGATCGATTTCGCCCTGGTCGAGCTGAACCTGTATCTGGATACCCATCCGGACGATTTGAAACGCATCGAGCAGTACAACCGGCTGGCGCAGGAACGCATCCCGCTGGTAAGAAAGTTTCAGGAGCTGTACGGCCCGCTGATGCATTTCGGCCACGCCTATTCCAAATTCCCTTTCGAATGGCCGGAAGCGCCGTGGCCTTGGCAGGTGTAAAGGGAGGACTTTAGCTTTGGCAACCTGAAAAAACACCGGAGAAAAAGCCGCAAATCTGCGGAATATTTAAAGGAGGCGGTCCACACCCATGTGGGTATACGAGAAGAAGCTGCAGTATCCGGTTCGGGTGAGCAAATGCGATCCGATGATGGCCAAATTCCTGCTGGAGCAATACGGCGGCGCGGACGGCGAATTGGCTGCCGCCCTGCGTTATTTGAACCAGCGGTATACGATTCCCGATAAGGTCATCGGCTTGTTGAACGATATCGGCACGGAAGAATTCGCGCACCTGGAAATGATCGCCACCATGGTGTACAAATTGACGAAGGATGCTACCGTCGAACAACTAAAAGCAGCCGGCTTGGGCGACCACTATGCCAATCACGATAAGGCCCTGTTCTACCAAAACGCGGCAGGGGTGCCGTGGACGGCGACCTACATTCAGGCTAAGGGAGATCCGATCGCGGACCTGTACGAGGACATCGCGGCCGAGGAAAAGGCCCGGGCTACATACCAGTGGCTGATCGACATGACCGATGACGTCGATTTGCAGGACAGCCTGAAGTTTTTGCGCGAACGGGAAATCGTGCATTCGCTGCGTTTCCGCGAGGCGGTGGAGATCATTAAGGACGACCGCGGGAAAAAGAAATACTTTTAATTTCCGAATGTTGCCCCGTAAGAAGGATGCCTGCAGCAGCGTCCTCCTATGGGGCATTCGTTTTTTTGCGTGACCGATACATAAGGGGGACGGCAGCGCCAATATAACGAAGAGATGGAACCATCGCGATGGGGGGATCGTATTATAAGTACTTTCAACGAAACGAGGTCACGCCATGCGATATTTATTATGTTTTCTTCCGCCGCTGGCAGTTCTTAGCTGCGGTAAGCTCGGACAATTCATTCTGAGCATCATACTCACCTGCATCGGTTATGTTCCGGGCGTCATTCATGCCATTTTGGTGGTGAACGCGTACAAAGCGGATCAGCGGACGGAAAAAATCGTCCGGGCCATAGAAAATCAACATCGGTAGGGAAAAAAACGACACGACGCCATGCACAACAAAATAGGGGGATACACGGCCTTGGTCCAATGGAATACGGAATCGGGGCCGTTTTTTTTTTATTTTCTTACCGGGCCGGGCTGTCTGTGGGATGAGAGGTTCAATGCTGCTGTTTGCTGCAGCAAGGAGCTAGTTTTCGCTCTTCGATAAACGCGTCAAATATTGGCTGACGGTATCCTCCGGGGCTTTTTCATAAACAAAATCGTCGTACTTAGGGAAAAGGCCGGTTTGGATCAAGTCGTCATCCCCCACGACCACGATTTGTTTGTTTAATTGCATGGCGAGTCCCAATTCAATGTAGGCATAGGGATCCCAGACCTGTGAAACGACAACGCGATCGGCTTTTTCGATATTGGCCCGGGCCTCCAGAAAGTTAGCATCGGAAGTCGTGGTGATGGGGATAAAACGATCGTTTTGAGGCCGGATTTGAATTTGCCGCGCGTATGCGTTGTTTTTTGCCATCATGGCCTATCCACGAATTCCCAGTCGCTAAATTTTTAGAAGAAGGAGTGCAAAATGAGAACAATCCTATTAAAATACAATATACTCAATCTAGCAGCTAGACTGGGACTTACGTTTAGGAAGTGATGGTTTGTGCTGGACGGCAGATCGATCGAATCTGTGATCAAAAGCGCCCAAGAAGGAAACCGGTCGGAACGCGATTGGATCATCGAACAATATCGTCCCTTCATTTTGCGGACCGTCTCCCAAGTATGCAAAAGCCCGATCGGGTGGGAGCGCGACGAAGCAAGCATCGGGATGATCGCGTTAAACGAGGCCATCGACCGGTACGACAGCGGCATGAAAAAATCCTTCGACAATTTTGCTTATATGATGATCCATAACCGCCTTGTGGACGAGTTCCGGAGACAAGGGAGAATTTTAAAATCGGAAAGCGTCATTCTGAACGAGCCGGGGGACCTGTTCGACCAGACCCCGAGCGAAATCGCCAGTTCTCTCGAACGTTACGACAGGGAGCAATCGGCCAGCGAGCTGGCTATGGAGCTGCTTGCATACGACGAGGCCCTGCAGGAATACGGCGTGTCGCTGGAGGAGCTGGAGGATTGTTCCCCGAAGCATAGAGATACGCGGAAGCAGATGATCCAAATCGCCAAGCGGTTCAGCGAACAGCCGGAATGGCTTGATGTGCTGAAGCAGACCAAAAGGCTGCCGATCAAAAATATGCTGAAAATGTTTAAAGTGGGTCACAAAACGCTGGAGCGGAATCGTAAATATATCATAGCGCTTGTTTTGATCTACGCATGTCCGGAATTCGAACGGATACGCAGCACCGTTTCTTTTGCAAACATGGAGGAGTGATGATGATGCATGGAGTCGTAATGAAAATAACCGAGAAGTGTATCGTCGTTCTCTGCGAGGATGGAACCTTCCGAAACCTGCCGCATATGCCCGATATGCCTCAGCTGGGGGATCGGATTCCGGTGGAAACCCCGGCCAGATCCGCACCCGCGCGAAAGCGTCATGACGGCCGCTGGCTGAGGCAAGCCTGGTGGCTTGCGGCTTCCATCGTGCTGTTGATCGGCGCCGTATTTTTATGGAAACCCTCTACGGGCAACGCATCCACGATGGTTGCGATCGACATCAATCCGAGCATGGAATTGTACGTCCGGCAGGACGGAAGGATCGACCGGGTCAAGCCGCTGAACGATGATGCCAAAAAGCTATTATCCGAACGGGAGCTCAAAGGGCAAAATTTTTACGATGCCGTTCATGCCATCGTCGATGAGGCGGCGAAACAGGGGTTTTTGAACGCCGGCGAGGGAAAAAGGTGGATCCTGCTGTCGACGGTGGAACTCCGCTCCGCTCCGTTTGTGCCGGACAAGCAAAAGGTGGAGACGTCGGAAAACGGATATGACCTCGAATGGTTCGAGGCGGATCGGGAACTGATGGACAAAGCCCAAAAAGCGAAGTTGTCGCTCAATAAGTATATCGTTTACGAAAAAGCGGGGGAAAAGGGCATCCGGCTGAACATCGATGACCTGCGTTCCCGTTCCGTCGCCGCGGCCCTTGCCGGTGCAGGGGTGGACCCGCAGCGCTTTTTTGACGGAGCGGGAAGCCATGCCGAAACCGTGCAGCCGTCCGCTCCCGCGAATGCGGCTCCTGAGGGAAGCAAGGGAGGGCAGGCCGGTACCGGAAAAGGAAATGAAGTCAAACAGCCGCAGCAGACGCAAAAGCATTCCCTGCAAAGCAAAGATTATCCTGCCGACAGCGCGGAGCAAAAAGACGGCGCGGCTCGAAAGGCGGATGCAGGCAATTCTGCCAAAAGCCGGCGGGAGGATCCGGTTAAAGGCAGCAGCGGTTCGAGCCCTAAAGAAACTCCGCAATCCGGCGAAAGCAAAACGATGCCGCGCGATGAGAAAAAAGCGGATGGCAATCCGGCCAAGGAAAACGCCCAAGGGAAAAGCGGCGAACAGGCGAAAGGCGGCGCTCAAGCCAAAAACGGCAAACCCGCCAAGGAGGAGCCGCCGGCCGACCGCGGCGTACAGCCCAATAGCGGCAAATCGGCGGCGAACGCGCCGGAGATCGCGCCAGAAGAACACAGCGGGAAAAACGGTCCGAAAAATAAATGATTCATTTTTTTGAAAAGACCCCCTCAAAACGATGGGACGCGACGTAATGAAATATGTGCTTACTACAAAAGCAGCCTAAATTTTATCGTTTGCGAGGGATGAAGAAATGAAAAAAGTTAAACACATTCTGCTGTCCACATTTGCCGTATCGCTGGCCTTGAGCCTGTCCGTTCAAGCCGCATCGGCTAACGGAGCCGCATCTTCCGCCAAGCCGGAGGTCCGCGCTCAGGCCGCGCTGAAGTTTAAGGATATCAATGACGCGCCTTGGGCGGAAGGAAACATTCTCAAAATGCAATCGAAACACGTTTTCCAAGGATTTGAAGACGGCACGTTCCGTCCGAACAAGCCAGTGACCCGCGTTGAAGCGATCGTCATGGCCGTTCGCCTGATGGGGCTTGATGAGGAGGCGAAGTCCAAGTCTGCCAGCCCGAACCTTCCTTTCCAGGATGCGGATCATTTGAGCAAGAAATATCCTTGGGCTGCCGGTTACCTGGCCACCGCTTTGGAGCATGGATTGCTTGATGCGAACGAAAAGATCCAGCCGGAGAAGCCGGCGAGCCGCGTCTGGGTATCCAGCCTGCTCGTCAAATCTCTCGGCTTCGAAAAAGAGGCGTCGGCCCAAACGGCAGCCAAGCTGAGCTTCAAAGATTCCAGCGCCATTCCCGCCGCTTCCGTCGGTTATGTCAAAGTAGCGATGGAGAAAGGGCTTATCAGCGGTTATCCAAACGGAACGTTCCTGCCGAATAAGGGCGTGACCCGCGCCGAAATGGCGGCATTGCTCGACAGAACGAACGAAGACCTGATGGAAAAAGCCGGTGCGGTGAAAGTGAACGGAACCGTGAAGGAAATTTCTTTTCCCGCGGCGTCGGTAACGGCGGATACCTACGGGGAGATCAAAATCGAAACGGCAAACCAGGAGATCGGCACCTTCAAAATCGAAAGCGGATTGCTCGTCGGCTATCACAACAAAGCGATCAAGGCAGATCAATTGGCCGTTAACGACAAGGTGGTTCTGACCGTTCTGGATCAAAAGGTCGTCGACGCCAGACTGCTGGCCTCCAAAGGAAGCGAGAAACCTGCGGCCAACGATCAACCGCAAAAAGCCGAAAATGCGGGCAACGGCAAAAAATCCGATAAAAAAACCGGCAAGTAAATCTTTCCGTTGAGAGGGATGGCTTGCGAAACGGGGCCAGGACAAATCGACTTTGATGCGTTCCTGGCCTTTTTCAACAAGAATCCATGCAGCAGGAGCGGGATCAAGCAAAAGCGGAGCCTCCTTGGTTTACATCCCGAAGGGCTTCCCTTATCATAAGCTATAAGCAAGCGAAAGACATCGAAGCGATAGAAGGGAAGAGGTAAAACCAATGAACCAAAGCAAACGGATCCGTCCCGAGGCCATGATTTTCGACATGGACGGTACGCTGTTCCAAACGGAAACGGTGCTGCTGCCGGCATACCACAAGCTGTTCGACACGCTTCGCAGCGAAGGGCTTTATACGTCGCCGACGCCGCCGCAGGAGCGGCTGCTGGGAAGCCTGGGCATGCTGCTCGAAGATATTTGGAAGGTCGTTATGCCCGACGGGAGCCCGCAGGCCCACGCCCGCGCGAACGAGCTGCTGCTTCAGCTGGAGCTGGAGGGGCTGGCAGGCGGGGAAACGCAGCTGTACCCGGAAGTGAAGGAAACGCTCGAGGAGCTGCATCGGCGGGGTGTCAAGCTGTTTGTCGCCAGCAACGGGCTTGAGCATTACATAAGCGGGATCGTGGAGACGCATGGCCTGGCCGCGCTTTTTGACGGATTGTACAGCGCAGGCAAACACGGCACGCTTTCCAAAGTGGATTTGGTGAAGCTGCTGCTGGACGAAAACGGCGTAAAGTCCGCATGGATGGTCGGAGACCGGTCTTCCGACGTCGAAGCTGGCAAGAAAAACGGATTGTGCGCCGTCGGCTGCGCTTATGCCGGTTTCGGCCACGACGAAGAACTCAAGGGAGCGGATGTGCTCATTTCTTCGTTCGCCGAGCTTTTAAAGCTGTATGAGGAAACTGATTCAGAGTAGCCGGACGCATAACCCTGCAGCAAAAAAAACGGACAGGGCCGCGGAGTCATCCGCGGTCCGTCCGTTTTTATTCGTGCGAGGGCTCATGCATTTTTTCGTATAACCCGACGGCGTATTCCAAAGGTTTCACGATCGCCTTCCGGTACAGCTCGGCGTCCCCGATTTGCGAGAACACCTCCCTGGCGGGTTTGGGGTTGACTTCAAGCAGGTAAATCTCCCCTTTTTTGTTGATCGCCAGGTCGAGCGCCAGCTCGCATAAAGCCCCGTATTGCTTTTCCAGGAATGAAGCCACCTCGACGCCGAGCCTTTCGGCTCTCCGCTGCACCTTGCGCCGTTTCTCCTCATCGTCGATCCATCGTTCCATCATGTCGTTGAAGGAGATGGCATGCCCGCCGCCATGGAGGTTGGACGTGACGCTGCGGCGCGCCCCGACTCGTCCGGCGATGCCGGTAAGCTCCCATGCGCCTTCCCTGTTTTTCTGCACCAGCATCCGGTAATCGTGAACCCTGCCGTCGGGGAGATCGACCGCGATTCCCTCCTGCACCAAATAGCGGTTTTTCATGCTCCAGCCGCTTAGGACGGCTCCCAGGCGGGAAGCGTGGATTTTTTGCGGCGTGATGATTTTCCGCTGTTGATTACGGCCCTGGATATAGTAGTGTGGCGTTCCTTTAATTCGTTCGACCCGCAAAATTCCGCGTCCGCCGGTGCCGTTGATCGGTTTCAGGTAAACGATCGGCGTTTTTTTCAGCATATGGTGCACGTCGGAAAAACCATGGAACAAATGGGTTTCGGGAAGGTGGTTCTTGAATTCGGGTCTCCGCGAAAGCACCTCGTAAATCGTCCATTTATTGCGGAGCGGGCGGTTCAGGAATTGCATATGCCCGTATCGGCGGCGAAATTGAAGCAGCTGCTCGAAACGGGAGCTTTTTTGGATTCGGCAGCGATCATAGATCATGTCGGGGAACGAACGCCATCTGCGCCTCCATGCGCCTTTTTTGGCGTCATACTCCAGGGCGTGAATTTTTTGCTTCGAATCGCTGACATCCATAGGCGTAAATACGAATACGTCCAGGCCGATTTTGCGGCCTTCGATGATCATTTTCTGGTATACGGGTTTTTCCTCAAGAGCTTTATGGTCGTTCAGATATAGCGTCAAAATGCCTAAGACGGGAACCGGCACAATCTTTCACCTTCTTTGGTTGGGGCCGCTATGCGGCGGTCTGTTTTTGGCGCGTTTCCTTCGAGACGGAGGAGCGTTCTGCCCGTCGATGCCATGGCCAGGGAAGAGGCAATGAGTCCGGCTTTGAAGCAAAGCCCCAGGAAGGGGACCTGGTTCAGCCCTGCCCTGCATTCCAAGCTGCCGAGCCGGTCAAGCTGTGCTTTCAGGAGGGCGCAGCCGACGCCTTTGCGGCGGTACAGCGGATGGACCGCAATAAGGAAAGCGTCTTTACCATAGCCGGCCACAAAGCTCGCTCCGGCCAGAACGGGTCCGGCTTCCCCCCGCAGCGTAGCCAGGAGCAGGGAGGTGCCGGGAGCCTGCAGCTCCTGTTCGGTTGCCCTGGCAAGCCGCAAATAATCCTCGCGCATCGAACGGATCCCGACGTGGTCGAACAGAAACCGCAGCACGCGCGCGTGCTGGCGGTTCCAGTCGTCCTGCGGGGAGAGGGATGAAATTTGCATCTGCTCACTTCCTTTTAACGTTACGGCTTCTGGGCGTTCGCAAGGTAATGGCTGTATTGGAAAATCCGCTCAAGCGATTTTTGGCGGATATGCGGCTCGTCGAATTTCATCGGTTTGGCGTTGGCCTCGAAAAACCAGATGCCGCCCGAAGTGTCAACGCCCAGATCCATGGACATTTCGCCGTGCGGGTGGCCGGAAGCCTTTTCGATTTGCCTGGCGATGACGATCGCGGTCGTTTTGACGCGGTTGATCATGCCGGGCGCGCTGCCTTCGCCGAACACGGCCGTCAGCAATTTGCCCGGATCTTCGATGCTGCCGCCCCGGGGGACGTGGGTCGTAATGCTTTTGGAGCCGGCCATGCGCGCTCCCACGCCCGTGACGCCCCATTGCCCTTTTCCCGTCTTTTGCAGCAGCACCCGCAAATCGAACGGGCGCTGCTCAATGGACGCAAGCTCGATGGCTTGCTGGACGATATAACGGCTGGTGCCGGTTTCCGCTTTGATCCGTTTCCACAGCCGGTGAATGCTGGCCCCCTTGTACGTCGTGCTGCTTCGATGATGCTGGACTTTCAGGCGGTACGGAAGCGGTTTGTCCTGCTGGTATTTCAGCATCATGATGCCTTTGCCGGCTTTGCCGCTTTCGGGCTTCAGATAGAGGGAAGGATAACGTTCAAGCATTTTTTGCAAGCCGGACTCTCCCCGCAGCCTTCGGGTTTTGGGCACGAGATGCCCGGTGGCTTTCGATTTTTTGAGCCATTCGAACAGGTGCCATTTATTGAAAAAATACGGATTATAAAACTTGATCGTCGGATGGACCAGGCACTCCTTGATTTTTTTCCGGACCTGGGGCTTCAGCTCATCCTCGCGCTGAGGAATCCGGTTGTAAATGACGTTCGGGAGGGGAAAAAGCTGCTTTTCCCATTCGCCGCCCGGATTGAGGGTGTAGCCTCTTAACCGTTCTTCCTGCAGCTTGAGATCCCTGATCGTCACGACATAAACCAGATATCCCATTTCCTGCCCGGTTTTGACGATATCTTCAAAGTTGGCCAGGTTTCCCCGGAAATACTTCGGTCCGCCCGACATCGTCAGGATCGCGACGACGGGTTTGCCGTTTTCTTCGCTGATGGTCGTAGTCACTCGGAATCCCTCCTGCGGAATTTGCTTAGGTAAAGGCAATGTTCGAGAATATGCTCCACAGAAGCTTTCCCTTCCGACCTGAGGGAAGGATGGCTGAAGATGGAGCGGCCCGGTTTTGCGTTGGCTTCGAACATCCATACCTTCTCATCCTGATCGATCCCGAGATCGAATCCGATTTCGCCAAGCAGGTGCTGGTGGTGGAACTCGATGGCTTCGGCAAGCGTAATGGCGACTTTTTTGGCGTTTTGCAGCACTTCTTCGGATCTTTGCCCGAAGGCCCGGCTCAGCGCTTGTTCCGGGGTCAGCAGGGAACCGCCGTTTTTCAAATGCGTCGTCACGCTGCCCCGTCCGGCTTTTTTGGCGCCTATGCCGACGACCACCCAGTTGTTTTTTCCGTTTTTATGCATATGGAAGCGAAAATCGATGGGACAGTTGTCGATTTCGACCAGACGGATCCCCTGCTGGATGACATAGGAGCTTAACGACCGGCCGTGCCTCGCTTGAAGCATCCGCATCAGGCTGTTAAAGGAACTGAAGCGGAGCAGCACGTTGCCGCTTCCTTTGCGGTAGCGGGCGAAATAGCCTTTTTTCGGCAGGTACGTCAGGCGGTATATGCCTTTTCCCAAGCTGCCGCCCGAGGGTTTGTAGTACAGGAACTGATGCCTTTCCAGCATTTCCTTGATTTTTTCGGGGGTCGGATTCATATGGGACTCGGGAACGTATTTGTTGACGGTATTGTCGTTTTCGAGCAGGCGGTAGATATCCGATTTGTTAAAAAAGCTCCAGTTGAAGTAAGGGATTTTCCTGCGGCCCAGTCGTTCGCGCAGCTGGATGATCGGGGAAGAGGTTTCGGCCTTCCGGCTCGGGAGCCGGTTGTACACGACGTCGGGCAGCGGGACGGTTCTCCTGTAAAAGCTGCCGTTTTCGCCGAGAAAGTAACCGTTGACCGTTTCCTGCTGCCAATTGATGTCCCGGGGCGTAAAAGCGAAAATATAACATTTTTTCCTGCCTTCCCGGAGCAGCTGCTTGATGAACTGCGTGCGCGACCCGAAAGGCTGGGAGGTATTCGTGGGCCCATCCGAAAGCACGCCGATCAGCGGGCCGAGCTGAAACTCGTTATCCTGGTTGCGTATATAAATGCCGCCGGCCGAAGGCACGCGGATGCCGTTGCGGACGCCCGAACCGAGGTACAGATGTTTCCCCGGTTTGTTGATGGACTTTACGGCAGCATGGATCACGTCTCTCCCGAGACGAAGCTGGATGTTTTTTTTGCCGGACAGCTTTAAGCTTTTCAGTAAGTTGTTGGAAACGTAGACGACTTTCTCGGGTTTCTGCGAAAAATGAACATTACAAAAAGTCAAACTCATCAATTTACCCTCCTAAGTTGTCGAAGCAGTAGATAGCGGGCGTAACGGAGCGGATTTTCCGACGCGAGAACGGCGCTGTCCGGATCACCTGCCTGCCGGATGGAGGTGCGTCCCGGCTTGGAGTTTACTTCGAGCAGCCAAACGTTCCCTTTCGTATCGATTCCGAAATCGATGCCCAGTTCTCCGAGCCGGCCAAAATGACTTTCCAGAATCGGCGGAATCTTCTCCGACAGCTGCGAGATGACGGACGTCAACCGCTTCGCCTGATCGGCTCCGAATTGTCCGCTGAGGTACGGCAGGACGGGAAGGGCTTTTCCGCCGCCGTGAAGATTGGATGTGATGCTACCCGAGGCGCCCTCCCGAACCGCGGTACCGGTTCGCATCCACAACCCTTTTTCATTTTTCTGCATTAACACCCTGGTATCAAAAGACCGGCCATTCCTGCCCTGCAAATGCAGAAACGGCTGGATGATATACGTTCGGTTTTCCGTAAATTCCGTCACCCACCGCACCGCCGCAGCTTCGGACCGGAAGATTTTTTCCACGGGCCGGCTTTGGGAGTCCCTGCCTTTGGCCGCCCAGGTCCCGCTTTCCCGGTTAACCCGGATATAGAGGGCGTTTTTGCCTTGGGACCCGCCCTTCGGTTTCAGGAACGCTTCGCCGCCGTAGGATTCGAGTGCTTCCAGCAGGCTCTGTTTCCCCCGGTAGATCTCGGTGGGAGGGAGGTAAGGCAGAAGGCCGGGGTCTTTTTTCAAAATCCGGTAGACCTGCCACTTCCCCGGAAGCGCGCGCGACCATAAGGTCCAACCCTTGGCGGCCCGGGAATCCGACAGCAGGCTTGCCGCCAGTTTGAATTCCCTTCCGGTGTGGAACAGGCAGCGGTCGTATACGATATCCGGAAAAGGAAACCGGGTTTGCCTCCAGCCGCCTTCCCCGTAGATGAAACCATGGACGAAGGTGCGGTCCCTGGAAGCGTCCGACGGGCGAAAGACGATGACCCGGATGCCGTATTTTTTGCCGAGAACCGAAAGTTTCCGGCAGTAGCCTTCATCGGAAAACGGGGGACTGCCCGCGCGGCGGCAGCACATGATGCCGAGCGTCCCGAGCGTGGTGCTTTTCATGATGCGCCTCCTTTAAAAACCGGACAAATAGCAGCAGTATTCGAGCAGCCTTTTGACCGAGGGCCTGATTTTTTGCTCGTTAAGCGGGGTATTGTCGTTTTTGGAAGGCTTGGAGTTGACCTCCAGCAGCCAAATTTTCCCGGAATTGTCCATCGCGAGGTCGATGCCGAGCTCCCCGAAATGCACCGGAATCAGGTTGTCGATTCCCCTGGCGATGTCGAGGGACGCCCGGTGCAGCTTGACGTAAGCCGTATTTTTGACCTCCGAAGGCAGCAGGCACTTGCTCACTGCATCTTTGACTGAGCTGAGGGTGCCGCCGCGGGCCAGATTGGAAACGAAATGGTTGCCGCCGGCGATCCGGGCTACGATGGATGTCACGTGCCAATTCCCCGACCCGTTTTTTTGTACCAGAGCCCGAAAGTCGATCGGTCTTTTGGCATGGTCGATCAGGTTGAGCCCTTGCTGGATTTGGTAGCGCGTCGTTTTCATTTTGCCGGACAAACCCGAAAACAGCTTCGTGATGCTGGAGTAAGTCTGCCTGCGGGCACCGGCGGTCGAAGTGGCCAGCGTCTGGTAGGTTCCGTCCGGTTGCCTTGCGATGCGGATGATGCCTTTGCCGAGACTGCCGCGCACCGGCTTCAGGAACACGACCGGATAATGCTGGCACATTTTTTTGAGCATGGAAAAACCGGTAAGCAAATAAGATTCGGGCATATACCTGGCAAGGGAGGAGTCGGATTTGAGCGTGTCGAAGACCTCGTTTTTGTCCAGAAACCTTTCATTAAAAACATGCGTGCCGTAGAGCGATTTTACTTCTTTCATAAAATGCTGTACGCTAGGTTTATTCTCCATTTTGCGGGTGGTGAGACGGTTGTTGATGACATCCGCGATCGGCATGGACGTCTGGCGCCACCCGTCGTCATATACCCAACCCTGTATACTGCCCGCTCCTTCCCGAATGTGGTCCGGGGTAAAGAAGTATACATAGGCTCCCTGCTTCCGGCAGGCGTTAACCAGTTCCCGGCAGAACATGGATATGGAGCCAAACGGTTTATCGGGTTGTTCCGGATTGTCCCGACTGATCAGCACGCTGATGAGCGGTCCAAGTCTGAGCGTGCGACTCGTAGAATGATAGGCCGCCCTCAGTACCGGACGAGAAAAAAGACCCATTCGGCGGGCCAGAGGCTCACTGATTCGCAGTCCGCTGGATTTGGCTGCGGGAACGACGGTGATCTCTTGTCTGAAGGAACCAAATGCCAACTGCAGAGGACGGTCGGTAGGAATCTTCCACTGTTTGACCAGCTTCTCTCCGAGCACAATGGCGTTTTCCTTCAGATTGCCCGGAGTGAACATTTGGACCGGTAGCGTTTTTTTGGACATCGTGGATCTCCTTCCAACAGCAACTTGATGTCTACAGGGCAGATAAGGTGCATCTGCGTTTTGCATGTAATGTATCATATGAGGACATATATCCCTTGGTGATTGACCCATTTTTATAAAATCGGGGATCTGCAGCTTTCATATTTCGTAAGGAGGAACTACACACATGAATATTTATGACAAAACGAATGAACTGGCCAAAGCGCTGAAGGAATGCCAGGAAGTAAAGGACATCAAATCGGCGATGAGCCTGATCGAGCAAGACCCTGAAAGCAAGCGCATGCTTGAGGACTTCAGAAAACGCCAGATGGAAATCCAGCAGCGGATGATGTCCGGCGATATGCCGTCCCAGGATGAAATGGAACAGATGGAAAAGCTCTTTGACGTGCTCAGCCTCAACCTGAACATCCGCCGCTTGTTTGATGCGGAACGCCGCCTCAGCACGATCATCGAGGATATCAACAAAACGATTTCGGACAGCCTTCAGGACCTTTACGGCGGGCAAAGTTTGTAATATCCCCCGGGTGACGCGCCGACGTTTTTTGGCAGGGATGTTTTTCAAAACTTGTCTCATATTTTCCGGCCGGCCTTCATAGAGTAGAAATATAGATTTACGAGTGAAGGAGCTGCCGCAAAATGAAAAAAGCAAAGAAGATCAAACATTCCCTGTATCTGATCGTGGCTTTGGCCATGCTGGTGTATGCCCTGCCCCTGATTTCCTTTAGCGGAGGCTGGTCCTGGACGTCGGCTTTCGGTGTCGCCTGGGCGCTGTTCGCTTTTCTGGTCATCGGGGCGCATCTGCATTATTTGCTCGGCGTGGACGAAGAGAAGCAGAAGACGCTTGACCGGATCAAGGCGGAGAAGCTGCGTCAATGGCAGTTGAAATGGCCGGAGGAAAAACAGCGCAGCCAGGAACATATGTGAGGATGTTGCAAAAATCCGGAAGAACGTACGAAAAAAGCCGCGGCGCTTTGCGCTGCGGCTTTTTTTGCGCGCCTTGGAATGCTATGATATAGATACAGAATAGTACAGTTGAAGTGATGGGGGTGTAACAGCTTGGAAGGCCGTGATGACGCGATTACGAAACACGAGCAGCTGCTGCTGCATATCGAAGGGCTGAAGGTCGGCACGAAAATTTCCGTCCGCAAATTGGCCAGGGAAATGTCCGTCAGCGAAGGAACGGCTTACCGCGCGCTCAAGGACGCGGAAAATCTCGGCATCGTCGTGACGAAGGAACGGATCGGCACCGTCCGGGTCGAAAAGAAGCCGCGCAACATTTCCGAGCAGCTTACCTTTGCGGATGTCGTTGAAATCGTGGAAGGACATGTCCTCGGAGGGGCCGAAGGCCTGCATAAAAACCTGCATAAGTACGTGATCGGGGCGATGAAGGTGGATGCCATGGCCCGTTACATCGACGCCGGAAGCCTGCTCATCGTCGGGAACCGCGAGAACGCGCACACGCTGGCTTTGGAGCAGGGAGCAGGGGTGCTGATCACGGGCGGTTTCGGCACGAGCAAAGAGGTAAAGGCGCTGGCCGATCAGCTCAATTTGCCGATTTTTTCGTCGCGGCATGATACGTTTACCGTGGCGTCGCTAATCAACCGGGCGATTTTCGACCGGCTGATCAAGAAAAAAATCATGATCGTCGAGGATATCGTCGGCAGCAAGCCGAAAATCCACGCGCTCAAGCTGTCCAGCACGGCGGGCGAAAGCCTGGCGTTGTCCGAGCAAAAAGGCGATACGCGGCTGCCGGTCGTCGACGAATGGAACCGGGTGCTCGGCATCGTCAACCGCAGCGATCTGAGGAACCTGCCGCCGGAGCAAAGCATCGAAAAGGTGCTTGTGCGCAATCCGGTGACCGCGACGCTGCAAACCTCGCTGGCGTCGGCGGCGCAGCTAATGATGTGGGAAGGCATCGACTTCCTGCCGATCATCGACAAAAACCGCAAGCTGGTGGCCACCGTTTCGCGCAAGGAAGTGCTGCAGGCGATGCGCGACGCACGCAAGCAGCCGCAGCTCGGGGAGACGTTCGATCATTTGATCTGGAACGGTTTCGCCGATGAGCGGGACGAAGAGGGGCGGCTGTTTTTCCACGGCTTCATTACGCCGCAGATGGCGACGGATCTCGGGACGATTTCCGAAGGCATCCTGACGACGGTCATGACGCAGGCCGCGCTGCGCGCCGCGAAGGACATGACGGGCAACGATTTCGTGCTCGACAACATGTCCACCTATTTCGTGCGGCCCGTCCAGATCGAAGATCCCGTCGCCGTCATGCCGCGCCTGCTGGAGGCGAGCCGCCGGACGTGCAAGATGGAAATCGAAATGACGCACATGGACAGCTTGGTCGCCAAAGCGGTCCTGACGCTGCAGTCCATCGAACACGGCTAGGGCTGCAGGGACGGTTTTAAAAGCGCAGCAAAAAAAGCCGGACGCACCTTTATGGAGCGTCCGGCTTTTTGCAGTACGGGCCCGTTTAACCCGCGTCGTTCGATTTCATGCGCCCAAAATAGCTGCGGTTGCGGATGCCGGCAAAAATGTTGAAGGCCCCGAGGACCAGGAACACCGCTTCGATGATGACGGCCACCGTCGAGCCCCTGAACATGAACATGGCAATCAGCGCCAGCACGACCAGCATGATCCCCATGAAAATATTCGTGACGGCCCCGTATATTCCGCGTTCCCTGGCATCTTTCGCGCGCCGTGAGCGGCTGCTGTACAGAGCCGCGCCGATGCAGGAAACGACCAGCAGCGCAAAAAGCAAATAGCGGAGGAAAATAACCATCAGTCGCTTACATCCCCTTTTAAATCCTAATGAGGATCATTGTACCATGATTCTATGGATTTCGCACTTTGACCGGATGGATTTCCACCCAGATTTGCAGCATCCCTTCCATCAGCAGCAGCGTTTTGATTTCGACGGTATATTCCTTTTCGCGGACAAGGTATATTTTTTTGTCGAGCAGCTTCCGGACGAATTTGCTGTACGTGTCGATTTCGAACACGTTCTGGCCGCGAAGCACGTCCAAATCGTCCCCGAGCTTCACGATGATGGCCTTTTCCACGACGGGATCGAGCGGGGGCTCCTGCTGCTCGCTGCGGATTTTGATCTCCCGGATGACCGTTTGCTGATGCCTGTACTTCTTTAACGTTTTAATATCGTCATCGTATTGTTGGAGCTGGCTCTCCAAGTCCTGATTCGACAGCCAGAGCAAATTGTAGCTGTTCTGAAAAATGGCGTTGTACACGACCGCGCCGACGACGGCGCCCAAAACGAATACGGCGGCGATCTGCGAAATATGGCGGTAGCGGTTGAATGGGGGGATCCTCATGGCTACTCTTTACCGCCGCAGACCCATTTTACGAGCTCGCTACCCATGTGGGCCCCCAGAAAGGCCGACAACAGAAACAAAATCTGCTTGATCGCCGGGGACAGATTTCCTCCCAAAACGTTGCTTTCGATGACCCGCATCGGATCGATCGTGCCTCCAATGGCCGCGGCGAGAGCCCAAATCTTGATCCGGTCCGCCACGTCGAGCATCGTCTGGGTGGGGGGCTGAAGGGAAATGACCGCTCCGACGCCTCCCACCATCGCCCCCCCGATGACGATGCCGAAGGCGATGAAAAAATCGAGAATCGCTTTGGATAAAAAGGTACTCATCATATCCATTCCTTTCAGAGGGGTACGGGCATACCGCCTGTCCGATGGTCTCTATTCCATTCTATGGGCGGTGCCTTGGCGTTTATGATAAAATAATATAAAGGGATGACGGTTTCCGCATCCCAAGCGGACCAAAAGGAGAAGTGTTATGAGTTCATTTGTGCATCTTCATGTGCATAGCGAATACAGCCTCCTGGATGGAGCGGCACGGATCTCGGACCTTGTCCGCGGGGCCGCCGAATACGGGATGAAGGCGCTGGCGCTGACCGACCACGGGGTCATGTACGGCGCCGTGCCTTTTTATAAAGCTTGCGTTGCGGCCGGCATCAAGCCGATCATCGGCTGCGAGGCTTATCTTACGGCCGGCTCGCGCAAGGAGCGGGGCAGCCGCAAAGACCAGCCGATTTACCATCTGATCCTTCTGGCCAAAAACGAGACCGGTTACCGGAATTTGATGAAATTGTGCTCGATCGGCCATTTGGAAGGTTACCATTATAAACCGCGGATCGACATGGATGCCTTGAAGGCCCATCACGAGGGAATCGTCTGCCTTAGCGCCTGCCTCGGCGGCGAAGTGCCTCAGCATCTTCTGCATGGACGGACGGAAGAAGCGCGCAAGGCGGCGATCCGTTACCGCGATATTTTCGGGGAAGATTTCTACCTGGAGCTTCAGGACCACGGGCTGCCCGAACAAAAGCGCGTCAACCCGCAGTTGATCGAGCTTGCGGAAGAGCTTGGCATCGAGCTGGCCGTAACCAACGACGTTCATTATTTGAAACGCGAGGACGCCGCCATGCAGGACGTGCTGATCTGCATCGGGACGGGCAAAACGATCGAGGATGAAGGCCGGCTGCAAATCCAGACGGACCAATTGTACTTAAAAAGCGGGGAGGAAATGGCCCGCTTGTTTCCGCATGTGCCGCAGGCCGTCGCCAATACGGCCGCGATCGCGGACAAATGCAGCCTCGAGCTGGAATTCGGGCGGTCCATTCTCCCGGAATACCGGCCGCTGCCCGAAGGCATGGATTCGGCCGCGTATTTGCGCAGCCTGTGCCGCCAAGGCCTGGCCAAACGCTATGAAAAAACGGAGATGTGGACCTCGCCCGAAGGCCGGGAGGAGCTGGACAAACGCCTGGACTATGAGCTCGGCGTCATCGAAAGCATGGGCTTCAGCGATTATTTCCTGATCGTATGGGATTTTATCGCTTACGCCCACAGCCAGGGCATCGTGACGGGGCCCGGCAGGGGATCCTCGGCAGGCAGCCTCGTTGCGTACGTGCTTGAAATCACCAATGTCGATCCGATCAAATATCATCTTCTCTTTGAACGATTCCTGAATCCGGAACGCGTGACGATGCCGGATATCGATATCGATTTCAGCGACGAGCGGCGCGACGAGGTCATCCGCTACGTCGCCGACAAATACGGCCACGAGCATGTGGCCCAGATCATTACGTTCGGCACGATGGCGGCGCGGGCAGCGGTGCGCGACGTCGGCAGGGCGCTCAACGTGCCTTACGGGGAAGTGGACAAGGCGGCCAAGCTCATCCCGTCCGCGCACGGCATCAGCATCAAGCGGGCGCTCGAGATGAGCGGGGAACTGCAGGCTTACGCGCAGCAAAATGCGAAAATCCGCGAATTGCTCGACATGGCCATGAAGGTGGAAGGGATGCCCCGCCATGCTTCGACACACGCCGCGGGCGTCGTCATATCGCGCGATCCGCTCACCGATGCGGTGCCGCTGCAGGAAGGCAGCGAACAAGCGGCGCTGACGCAGTATTCGATGGAAAACCTGGAGAGCATCGGGCTGCTCAAAATGGATTTTCTCGGACTCCGGACGTTGTCCATCATCGAACGCTGCATGAAATGGATTGGGGAAATGACGGGAGAAGTCCCGGATTTCCAAAGCATTCCCGACGACGACGAAAAAACGTACGACATGCTCGGAAGCGGGGAAACGACGGGGATATTCCAGCTGGAATCGGCCGGCATCCGCAGGGTGTTGAAGGAGCTGAAGCCTTCCGTTTTCGAGGACATCATTTCGGTCGTGGCGCTGTACCGCCCGGGACCGATGGAGTTTATTCCGAAGTTCATCCAGTCCAAGCATGGCTTGGTGGACGTCGATTATCCCCATGAGGACCTGAAGCCGATTTTGAGCGATACCTACGGCATCATCGTGTACCAGGAACAAATCATGAAAATCGCCTCGCTGATGGCGGGCTTTTCGCTCGGGGAGGCGGATTTGCTCCGCCGCGCCGTATCGAAGAAAAAACGCGAGGTGCTGGATCAGGAGCGAAGCCATTTCGTCGCCGGCAGCTTGAAGCAGGGATACAGCGAGGAGGACGCAAACCGCGTCTACGACATGATCGTGCGCTTCGCGGATTACGGCTTTCCGCGCGCCCACGCCGCGGCCTACGCGGTGCTCGCGTTCCAGACGGCATACCTGAAGGCCCATTACCCGGTGCAGTTCATGGCATCGATGCTGACGGCCGTCATGGGCAGCCACCGCAAAGTCGCGGAATACGTGCTCGAATGCCGCCGGATGAACATCGAGGTGCTGCCGCCGGACGTCAACGAAAGCGGCGTGCTTTTTACGCCGGTCGCGGGCGAAGCGGGTTCGCAGCACGGCCCGGGCCATATCCGTTTCGGGCTGGGGGCCATCAAAAACGTCGGCACGCAGGCCGTCGAAAACATGATGCTCGTCAGGGAAGAAAAACCTTTCGAAAGCCTGCTGGATTTCTGCCGTCGGATCGACCTGCGGGTGTGCAAC
This sequence comes from Paenibacillus sp. FSL M7-1455, assembly GCF_038004655.1. Taxonomy (NCBI): domain Bacteria; kingdom Bacillati; phylum Bacillota; class Bacilli; order Caryophanales; family Paenibacillaceae; genus Paenibacillus; species Paenibacillus sp. FSL M7-1455. The sequence goes on from NZ_JBBORO010000001.1 coordinate 1,486,306, forward strand.
AAGCGGGTGATCGAATCGCTCATCCAGGCAGGCGCGTTCGATTCGCTGCCCGGCCATCGCGCCCAGCTGCTCGCCATGCTCGACGAAACGGTCGAAGCGGCGGTGAAATGGCGCAAGGAGCGCGAAGATTTGCAGATCCAGCTGTTTGATTTTGTCGAGACGCCCAACTGGGATATCGAATATCCCGACATCCCGCCGTTTTCGGCCGGACAGCAGCTGGAGCTCGAACGGGAGCTGCTCGGCCTGTATTTGTCCGGCCATCCGCTCGACGATTACGATGCGGCGCTGGACGTTCCCGGCGTCGACCGCCTGATGGACCTGGCGGAGGCGGCCGACGAATCGCAAACGATCGTCGCCGCCATGGTCATTTCGGTCAAAACCATTACGACCAAGCAGGGAAAAGCGATGGCCTTCATGGAAGTGGAGGACCAGATCGAGCGCTGCGAAGTGGTGCTGTTCCCGGAAGTGTGGAGGCGCTGCTCGCAGCATGTCGGCAAAGGGGCGCTGCTGGCGCTCCGCGCCAAGGTCCAGCAGCAGGACGAGGGCTTCAAGCTGCTGGCCGAGGACGTGCTGCCGCTGGACGAAGCGGCGCTCGCGCAGCTGGCGAGACGTTCCCGGGCCAAGTCCGCCCCGGCAAAGAGCTATTTCCGGCCGGAACGAAAGCCGGCGCCCGCCCCCGGGGAGCCGCGGACCGGCGGCGCCGCTCCGGACAACCGGCCGGCTGTACCGGGGCAGGGGAAAACCGCTTCGCAGCGCGTATTCGTCAAAATTACGCCGCAGACGGAGCAGAATCCCGACCTGCTTGTCCGCTTGAAGGTGCTCCTGCAGGAGCATCCGGGCCCGGCGCAGACCGTGCTGTTCTATGAACAAAGCCAGAAGCTGCTGGCTTTAAGCGACGCTTACCGGATCGACCCTTCGTCCGGGCTCATTGCCGAGATGGAGCGGATGCTCGGCGAAGGGACGGTCCGGATCAAATAATTAAACATTCGGTCAACGGGACCATGCGCCTTCCGCCGTCTTCCGATCAGGCGCTGCCCGGGTCGGCCGATGTCCCGCTTGCGCCGGCGTTCACCCCAATTTTACGAACGTTTCCGGACGTTTCCGCATACACTTAGAAACACCCTTTTGGGGACAACATTTTGAAGCGCCGGGAGCTTTTTTTTCGAAAATCGGGCCCCGGCGGCGTATGCGGGGGGAATGACGGATGTCGTATGAAGCAGCGGTAGCCATGCTGAACCGGCGTGGAGTCAAGGTCGAGGACATTGCGGAGATCGTGCTCCAGCTCCAACTGGCTTACCACCCTCTTTTGACGGTGCAGGATTGCATCGAAAGCGTCAAAGCCGTGCTTGGGAAGCGGGAGGTGCAGTATACGCTTTTTACGGGGATCGCCCTCGACGAGCTGGCGGAGCAAAGGCTGCTGCCTCAGCCGCTTCAGGCCATCATGGAGGCGGATGAACCGTTGTATGGCGTCGACGAGACTTTGGCTGTCGGCATCACCAACGTGTATGGTATGATCGGATTGACGAGCTTTGGATATTTGGATAAAGAAAAAAACGGGATCATCGCGGAGCTGAACGATAAAAAGGGCGAAATCCACGTTTTTTTGGACGATCTGGTGGCAGGGCTTGCCGCGGCGGCTTCGGCCCGCATCGCCCACAGGCATGAAGGCGCCAAAACATATCCCGGCTCCGGCCTTTCCGGCTCCTGAAACAAGCCCGGGCCTTTCGACGCCCCTTGATCCGCCGAACCGTTCTTTCTTGCGGGAAAAAACAGAGTTATGTTATCATTGTTTCATTATGCGGGCTAAAGAAACATGAGATTAGGGGGCTGACGAAAGGCATGTGGACGGTCATCTATATCGCGCCAACCGCGAAGGTTGCGGAAATGATCCAGGCCAAGCTAACCGAAGAAGGATTTTTGGTGAAAAGCCGTCCGGTCAACTTATCCAAGCAGCAATTTGAAATTCTGGTTCCCTCCGGGGAGCTGGAGGAAGTCCAGGAAGTGCTGAATTCTATATTGCATCCTTAATCTCCCGGGATAAATGTAAACGGCGTTTCAGATTGGTTGAACGATTGATGCGGCTGAGTAAATAAACGGCTGGAGAGGTGTAGTTGTGTTTAAAGACTTGTTTCAGAAAAAAAGGAAGTACGCGACCATTCCTTCAGATCGTGTAGGAAGAGGCGGCGAGCCTGGCGAAAGCGAGAGACCCCGGCGGGAAGTTCCCGAAGGGCTCATGAATAAATGTCCGAAGTGCGGTACGATTCAATACAGCAAAGAGCTGGAGAAAAATTTGAAGGTTTGCCCGAGCTGCGGGTACCATATGCGCCTGAACGCCATGGAACGGATCCATATGCTTCTGGACGAAGGAAGCTTTCAGGAATTTGACGGCGGCATGGTATCGGTGGATGAGCTGGAATTCCCGGGGTATGCGACGAAGCTGGAGCAGCAGAGAATGAAGTCCGACCTGCGCGAGGCGGTCGTTACCGGGCAAGGAACGATCGATGAACTGCCTGTTGTCGTGGCCGTCATGAGCTTCGATTTCTTTTCCGGCAGCATGGGCTCCGTCGTCGGCGAAAAAATTACGAGGGCCGTGGAAGTCGCGACGGAGAAAGAACTGCCGCTCATCATCTTTTCGACCTCAGGCGGGGCCCGCATGCAGGAGAGCATCCTCAGCCTGATGCAGATGGCGAAAACAAGCGCTGCCCTGGCGCGTTTTAACGAAAAGGGCGGTCTATACATTTCCGTGATCACGGATCCTACGTTTGGTGGTGTTTCCGCCAGTTTTGCGATGCTTGGCGACATCATCATTGCAGAACCGGGAGCACTATTTGGTTTTGCGGGACGGATCGTTATCGAACAGACCATCCGCCAGAAGCTGCCGGATGATTTTCAGACCGCGGAATTCAACATGGCCCACGGCCAGCTCGATCTGGTGGTCCATCGCAAAGAGCTTCGTTCCATGCTGTACAAGCTCCTTGAGATGCACAGCGTGAAAGGGGGGTACTAAGTGGCGGGAGAATTGCCTTTTGAAAAACCCCTTGTCGAGATGCGGCAAAAAATCAACGAGCTGAAGCAGTTCGGACAGGACAAGGGGATCGACTTTACCGACGAAATTTCAAGGCTGGAAGAACGTTATGCGGAGCTGGAACACGAAATTTATTCCAACATTTCTCCGAGTCAGAAAATGCATGTGGCCAGACATCAGCAGCGTCCGACCTCGCTTGACCTGATTCAGCTTATTTTTACCGATTTCATCGAGCTCCACGGCGACCGGCTGTTCGGCGACGATCTTGCCGTCGTTGGCGGTCTCGCCAAGCTGGACGGAAAACCGGTGACGGTCATCGGCCAGCAGCGGGGCAAGGATACCAAGGATAACATTGCCCGTTTCTTCGGCAGCGCGCATCCGGAAGGGTTCCGCAAAGCGCTGCGGCTGATGCAGCAGGCAGACAAATTCAAACGCCCGATCATTACGTTCGTCGATACCAAAGGCGCGTATCCGGGCAATACAGCAGAAGAGAGGGGACAATCCGAAGCGATCGCCCGCAATTTGCGGGATATGGCCGCGCTCGGCGTTCCCGTCATTTGTGTGATCATCGGCGAAGGTGGAAGCGGCGGTGCTCTTGCTTTGGCCGTAGGCAACCGTGTGCTGATGCTTGAGCATGCCATTTATTCGGCGATTTCGCCGAACGGAGCCGCGTCGATTTTGTGGAAGGATGCTTCGAAGGCCGATCAGGCCGCCGAGGCGATGAAAATTACGGCCAAGGACCTGCTTGGATTCGAAGTGATCGAAGAGATCGTTCCCGAGCCGGTCGGAGGCGCCCACAAAAACTACGAATGGACGGCTTCGGCGATCAAAGAGGCGCTGATCCGGCATTTGGAGGAATTGTCCGGCTTGGACAGCGAAGCTTTGAAAGAAGACAGATACCGGAAATTCCGCAAAATCGGAAAATTCGCATTTGAGCAATCTTCGGCTGCCACAGCAATAGAATAGGCACTTCTTGTCAAAGATAGATATGACAAAGTTCCTATACAAAGCCTTAAATTTGTAGTAAATTAAGTTTTTGGTTATAGATGTTTAGGATAGAGAGATTTTTTATGAAAAACGGAGGAGACCCAAATGCGCAAAACTAAAATCGTATGTACCATCGGACCTTCAAGCGAATCGTTGGAAAACACAAAAAAACTGATTCTCGCAGGCATGAACGTCGCCCGTCTGAACTTCTCGCACGGCGATTTCGAGGAGCACGGCAACCGGATCAAAAACATCCGCCAGGCTGCCAAGGAGCTTAACAAAACCGTAGCGATCCTGCTGGACACGAAAGGTCCGGAAATTCGCACGGGCAAACTGGCCGTAGAGCCGATCGAGCTTGTTCAAGACGAATACATCACGCTGACGACGGAAGAAATTCTGGGAGACAAGGACCGCATCTCCATTACTTACAAGGACCTGCCTAACGACGTGGAAGTCGGTTCCACCATTTTGATCGACGACGGTCTGATCGGGCTGACGGTTGTCGGCATCGAAGGCACCGAGATCAAATGCCGCATCGTCAACGGAGGCACCATCAAATCCAAGAAGGGCGTTAACGTGCCGGGCGTGGCGATTTCCTTGCCGGGAATCACGGAAAAAGACGCCAACGATATCGTGTTTGGGATCGAGCAGGACATCGATTTTATCGCAGCCTCCTTCGTCCGCAAAGCAAGCGACGTTCAAGAAATTCGCGATTTGCTGGCCAAGCATAACGCAAGCCATATCAAAATCATTTCCAAGATCGAGAACCAGCAAGGCGTGGACAACCTCGACGAAATTCTCGAAGCTTCCGACGGTTTGATGGTTGCCCGCGGCGACCTCGGCGTCGAAATTCCTGCGGAAGAAGTGCCTTTGGTGCAAAAACGCATGATCGAGAAATGTAACCTTGCAGGCAAGCCGGTCATTACCGCGACGCAAATGCTGGATTCCATGCAGCGCAACCCGCGTCCGACCCGCGCCGAAGCGAGCGACGTGGCCAACGCCATTTTTGACGGCACCGACGCCATCATGCTTTCCGGCGAAACGGCTGCAGGGAAATATCCGGTAGAATCCGTGCTGACGATGTCCCGCATCGCGGAAAAAGCGGAGTCCGCACTGAATTACCGCGAAATTTTCCTGAAGCAAAGAATCGCGCAGGAAACGACCGTGACGGAAGCGATCAGCCAATCGGTGGCGATCTCCGCGCTCGATTTGAACGCAAAAGCGATCATTTCTTCCACGGAATCCGGCTTGACGGCCCGCGTCGTGTCCAAATACCGTCCGCAGGCTCCGATCATCGCCGTAACGACCAAAGAGCGTACGCTTCGCCAACTGGCTTTAACTTGGGGCGTAACGCCGATCCAAGGCAAAACGGCAAGCTCCACGGACGAAATGTTCGAATACTCCCTGAAGGGCGGATTGGAATCCGGCCTGGTAAAACCGGGAGATCTGGTTGTCATTACCGCGGGCGTTCCGCTTGGACAATCCGGTTCGACGAACCTGGTGAAAGTAAGCCAAATCCCGAACGAGTAAGCTGCAGAAGGTTTAAGAATATAACGCAAAAGCTGCGCAGGAATCGCCTGCGCAGCTTTTTTCTATGAATGGGCAGGATTCCGAAAATACCGCCAGGATGAATAGAACAGATGGAAATTAGCACAAAATACCTATATATGTTATTTTTAGGGACGTCTTTTGCCCCGAATTCGAGAGTTGCGAAGCCCTATGTTATACTGGAAACAATGCATGAATTTTCAAAGAAGGGACTTTGGCAGACATGGGAAAAGACATGGGAGACAAGCTCAGCCGTTGGTACCGCACGACCATCCGGGTTCGCTATCAGGAAAGCGACCAGATGGGCGTCGTCTACCACGCCAATTACTTGAACTGGTTTGAGATCGGACGGACCGAAATGATCCGCGAGCTTGGCATTACATACCGTAGCATGGAGGAGCAGGGGGTGTTGCTGCCCGTCACGGACCTCGACATGAAATTCAGCCAGCCTGCCCGCTATGACGATGAAATTACGATTTTTACGCGGATGACCTCCTTTTCGAAATTGAGGATCAAATATGCATACGAGGTAAGAAGGCTTTCGGCCGAGGAACGCGGCGGATGGGACGCCATGGCCTGCGCAGAGGGGCAGGAGCTGCCCGGAGAGCTGCTGGTGTCGGGTTCGACGAGCCACGTATGGGTAAGCCGCGAATGGCAGCCCGTCAGGCTGGACAAAAGCGCTCCGGAGCTTTATGCCGCATTGGAGAGGGCGCTCGCAGGGGGAGGCGTTTCGTAATGTGGAAATGGCCGCTTGCCGTGTTGATCGTCGTGGCTGCCGAAATTTACGGCTTTGACCTGGTGGCAAGCCGGGTCGGAGCCGGCAACACGTTCCTGTTAACCATCGTAACCTCCGTCATCGGGATGGTCATGATGCGTTTCGAAGGGCGCAAGGTGCTGGAAGATTCGCGCGCCCGGATCAACGCCGGGCAGGTCCCGGGGAGAAACCTCGTCGACGGGTTATGCGTGTTTATCGGGGGGGTTTTGCTGGTCGTTCCGGGGTTCCTTACCGACATCGTGGGCTTCACGATGGTGTTCCCGCTGACCCGCCCGCTGTACCGTTTCCTGATCCTGAGATGGCTCGAGCGGAAAATGAAAGACGGAAAAATCACGATTTATCGCCGTTAAATGCAGCGTTTGGCTGCATGATAAAAATTATTTTATGTGTCTGATAAAACAATTTGATGCTCTTATCGGGGGCGCTTATGTTCACATATCCGACAAAATACTTTATGATAATAGTGATTCCATTACTTGGCGCCCTTCATTGTCAGGTAGAATGGCGGACGGCCGTCTTTTTTCTTTCGAAATAAAATGTAAATGTTTTCACGGCTCGTTTGATCTGTTTTAAAATCCGTTTTACAAAGGAGAGATGTACGATGACAGCTACGAAAGGCCTTGAGGGAATTGTCGCCGCAGCTTCTTCCATCAGTTCGATCGTGGACGGTGTGCTCACATACCGCGGTTACAATATCGATGACCTTGCGCAGAACGCAAGTTTTGAAGAAGTAGCCTATCTGCTGTGGTTCGGAAAGCTGCCTAACGAGGCAGAACTGAAACAGCTCCAACAGGATTTAAGCAACGAAGCTACCATTCCGGATCAAGTCATCCAGCAAATGAAATCATATCCTAAAGATACAAACATGATGGCTGCTCTCCGTTCGGCGGTATCGGCACTTGCCTTGTACGACGCGGAAGCCGATGACATGAGCCGTGAGGCGAACGAACGCAAGGCGATCCGCCTTCAGGCGAAGCTGCCTACCGTCATCGCCGCGCTGGCGCGCATTCGCGACGGCAAGGAGCCGGTGGCGCCGCTGGCCGGGGCGTCCATTGCCGAAAACTTCCTGTACATGCTGAGAGGCGAAAAGCCGGAAGAGGTTTCGGTGAAAGCATTGGATCAGGCGCTTGTGCTGCATGCGGACCATGAGCTGAACGCATCCACGTTTGCCGCGCGCGTAACCGTGGCTACGCTTTCAGACATCTATTCCGGCGTGACTTCGGCGATCGGCGCTTTGAAGGGGCCGCTGCACGGCGGAGCCAACGAAGCCGTCATGAAAATGCTGAACGAAATCGGATCGATCGAAAACGTGGAGCCGTACATCATGAACAAGCTGGAAAACCGCGACAAGATCATGGGCTTCGGCCACCGCGTCTACAAAAACGGCGATCCGCGCGCGAAGCATTTGCAAAAAATGTCCCGCGAGCTCGGCGAAATGAAAGGCGATACGCGGCTGTACGAAATGTCCGTCAAGATCGACGACCTGGTCACGAGCCAAAAAGGTTTGCGTCCAAATGTGGATTTCTACTCCGCTTCTGTGTATACTCAGCTAGGGATCAATCACGAGTTGTTTACTCCGATTTTTGCCATCAGCCGCGTGTCCGGATGGACCGCGCACATTCTCGAGCAATACGAGAACAACCGGATCATCCGTCCGCGTGCCGAATACGTCGGTTTGACCGATCAGAAATACGTGCCGGTGGAACAACGCGCTTAACGGGCAAAAGATGATGCAGGGGACCGAAGCGCCGCATGCCGCGCGTTTTCGGAGCCCCTATGCGGCTGTCTATGGATCCAGAAATCATGTTTATGAAAACGAAGGAGGATGTTCATAATGAAATTGGAAAAGTTCGCACTTCCTACCGAGGGTGAAAAAATCGAAATCGTAAACGGCAAGCTCCAGGTGCCTAACAACCCGATCATTCCTTTTATCGAAGGGGACGGCACCGGCCGCGACATCTGGAAAGCATCGAAACGCGTTTTGGACGCTGCGGTGGACAAGGCTTACGGCGGCTCCAAAAAAATCGCGTGGTATGAAGTATTCGCCGGCGAAAAAGCTTTTAATACATACGGAGAATGGCTGCCGAACGATACGCTGGAAGCCATCCGTGAATATATCGTTGCCATCAAAGGACCTTTGACTACGCCGATCGGCGGCGGCATCCGTTCCCTGAACGTGGCGCTTCGCCAAGAGCTCGACCTGTACGTCTGCCTGCGTCCTGTGCGTTATTTCAACGGCGTGCCTTCGCCGGTTAAGCATCCCGAGCAAGTCGACATGGTTATTTTCCGTGAAAATACCGAAGATATTTATGCAGGGATCGAATACAAAGAAGGCTCCGAAGAAGTGAAAAAGGTCATCAAATTCCTTCAGGAAGAAATGGGCGTCAACAAAATCCGCTTCCCTGAAACTTCCGGTATCGGCATCAAGCCGGTTTCCTCCGAAGGCTCCAAGCGCCTCGTCCGCGCCGCGGTCGAATATGCGATCAAACACGGCCGCAAGAGCGTTACGCTCGTTCACAAAGGCAACATCATGAAATTCACCGAAGGCGCGTTCAAAAACTGGGGCTACGAAGTGGCCGAGCAGGAATTCGGCGATAAAGTGTTCACTTGGGCCCAATACGACGCCATCAAAGAAAAAGACGGCGTAGACGCCGCAAATGCCGCTCAAAGCGCTGCGGAAGCCGAAGGCAAAATCATCGTGAAGGACGCGATTGCGGACATCGCCCTGCAGCAAGTGTTGACTCGTCCGACCGACTTCGACGTTATCGCTACGCTCAACCTGAACGGCGACTACCTGTCCGACGCGCTTGCGGCCCAAATCGGCGGCATCGGCATCGCTCCGGGCGCAAACATCAACTACGTAACCGGCCATGCGATTTTCGAAGCTACGCACGGCACGGCTCCGAAATACGCGGACAAAGACGTGGTGAACCCTGGATCCGTTATCCTGTCCGGCGTTATGCTGCTTGAGCACCTCGGATGGCAGGAAGCGGCCGACCTGATCTACAAAGGCATGGAAACTTCGATCAACAACAAAACCGTTACTTACGACTTTGCCCGCCTGATGGACGGCGCAACCCAAGTGAAATGCTCCGAGTTTGCAGATGAAGTCATCAAAAACATGTAGGAGTGAGGTACATGGCATTAGCACGTAAAAAAATTACGGTTGTAGGCGCCGGGTTCACCGGCGCGACTACGGCTTTAATGCTGGCTCAAAAAGAACTAGGAAACGTGGTATTGCTGGATATCCCTCAATTGGAAAACCCGACGAAAGGCAAAGCGCTCGACATGCTCGAAGCGAGTCCGGTGCAGGGCTTCGACAGCCAGATTATCGGCACTTCGAACTACGACGACGCGGCCGGCTCCGACATCGTCATCATCACGGCCGGCGTAGCCCGCAAACCGGGCATGAGCCGCGACGATCTCGTGAACACGAATGCGGGCATCATGAGATCGGTTTGCGAAAACGTAAAAAAGGTCGCTCCGGAATCGATCGTCATCATCCTGAGTAATCCTGTGGACGCCATGACGTACGTCGCGTACAAAACGCTCGGTTTTCCTAAAAACCGCGTCATCGGCCAATCCGGGGTGCTGGATACCGCCCGTTACTGCACGTTTATCGCGCAGGAGCTGAACGTATCCGTGGAGGACGTTCGCGGCTTCGTGCTTGGCGGACACGGCGACGACATGGTCCCTCTCGTTCGTTATTCGAACGTCGGCGGCATCCCGATCGACAAGCTGATCCCTGCGGACCGCATCGAGGCGATCGTGCAGCGGACCCGCGTGGGCGGCGGCGAAATCGTCAACCTGCTCGGCAACGGCAGCGCATATTATGCGCCTGCGGCTTCCCTGGTCCAGATGGCCGAAGCCATCCTGAAGGACAAAAAACGGATCATTCCGGTCATCGCTTACCTCGAAGGCGAATACGGCTACAACGATTTGTTCCTGGGCGTTCCCGCGATTCTCGGCGGCGACGGCATCGAAAAGGTGTTCGAGCTGGAGCTGACGGCCGAAGAAAAAGCGGCGCTCGACAAATCGGCAGATTCCGTGCGCAGCGTCATCGCCGTGGTGAACGCGTAACGGACCGCTTGCAAAGCATGCATCATTTTTAAGAAAACCTCTAATTTTGTTCACGATTTAGAGGTTTTCTTTTCTTTTGGTTGGTGTAAAATGATATTGAGTGTAATCTAAATCATAGACACTAGTGGAGGGATATTGTTCATGGCAATGGTAATGTTATTCATACATATTATTGGCGCCGCTGCTCTGGGATTTTATTTGATTTTGCCGTTCGTCGTCGGAAAAGTGACCAAATTGTCCCTGTCTGCCCAGGAAGGCAGCGCGACGGCCATCCGCGGATTAAACACGTACGCGCAAATCGCGCTGATCATTCAATTGCTTACCGGCGGATATTTGATGAGCCAAGGGGAATACTCCGTGCCTTGGATGATCGTTGTCGTTATTTTGTTCCTGGCGATCGGAGCGATCAGCGGCATGATGGGCAAACCGCTTCGTCTTGCCGTGGACGGGATTAAAAATAACCGCGACATTTCGGTCGAAACCGGAAAAATCCGCACGCTCAGCGCGTTGCTGGCGATTTGCGTGCTTGTGATGCTGTTTTTCATGGTGTACAACCACATCATCTAACTCGAACTAACTTGCTGAAATAAACGAAAACCATCCTTCCGTGGCGGGAAGGATGGTTTTTTTCGGTGTTTATTGATCCGGATCATAGGGTAAGTAAACAGCGTCGGACGAATAAAGGGTTTGTTTTACTTGCATCCTAATATGGGAATGGTATCCTGTGTGCCAGAAATGGACCCAAAGCCAAGATCAGCACGGAAAGGAGCATGAATCATGTCAGGAAATCAGCAAAGCAAACAAACAATGCCTCCCCAGCACCAGAACCAACAGCCGGGGATCGAATCGGAAATGAATCCGCGGCCGAAATACGAGCCGAAAGATTACGTCGCCGCCGGAAAGCTGAAGAACAAAAAGGTCATCATCACCGGGGGCGACAGCGGGATCGGACGGGCCGTGGCCGTTGCGTTCGCGAAAGAAGGCGCGGATATCTCGATCGTATACCTGAACGAGCACGGAGACGCGGAGGAGACGAAACGGCAGATCGAGCAGGAAGGGCGCAAGTGCCTGCTGATTCCGGGCGATATCGGCGACGAGGCGTTTTGCAAAAACGCCGTGAACCAGACGGTGCAGGAACTGGGCGGATTGGACGTTCTGGTCAACAACGCCGCCGAGCAGCACCCGCAGCAGAAAATCGAGGATATTACGAAAGAGCAGCTGGAGCGCACGTTCCGTACGAATATATTCGGCATGTTTTTTATGACGAAAATGGCGATGCCGTATTTGAAGAGCGGCAGCGCCATCGTCAACACGGCATCGGTGACGGCCTACAAAGGCAACCCGACGCTGATCGATTACTCCTCCACCAAGGGCGCAATCGTCAGCTTCACGCGCGCCTTGTCGATGAATGTGGCGCCGAAAGGCATCCGCGTCAATGCGGTGGCGCCCGGACCGATTTGGACGCCGCTCATCCCGTCCACGTTCGACGAGCAGCAGGTAAGCCAATTCGGGGGAGATACGCCGATGAAACGTCCGGGGCAGCCGGAAGAGCTTGCGCCTGCGTACGTCTATCTGGCGTCGGACGATTCTTCCTACGTGAGCGGCCAAGTTATCCACGTCAATGGCGGGGAGATCGTCAACGGCTAATCGCGTACTCGAAAAAACAAAAAAGGTTGTGCGGATGTAAGATCCGCCCAACCTTTTTTTGCGTTCGGTTTCCGGTTTCCTTCGCAACGTTGTTCGAAAGTCACTCCGAATCCGGCACAAGCTGCGACAGCTCATCGAGCGACATGTCGAAGCTCGGAGCCATATGCTCCAGGAAATAGTCGGCTTCGGGCAGCTGAAGCTGCTTGATTTTGGCCAGGGTCTGCTCTTTGGCTACGGCGAACTCGCGATTGCCGGAAGCGACCTCCAAGGCGCATTTGAGATAGGCGTCCAGACTGTCGGCGGCTTTGACATACCCCAGCAGCCGGCGCTGCTCCTCATCGCCCGAATCTTGGCGGAACAGGGCGGCGTATTCCCCTTGAAGCTCGGGAGGAGCCATCGCCGCCAGCCGCTGCGCCGCAATGCTCTCCATTTCGCGAAAGCTCGCCAGCAGCTGGGGATTGTTATGTTTAACGGGCGTCGCGATATCGCCGGTAAATACCTCGACGGCGTCATGGTACAACGCAAGGGTGGCTGCGCGGTCCGCGTTCAAATTCCGGCCGAAATACGTGTTCCCGATCAGGCACAGCAGATGGGTTAACAGCGATACGTGGAACGAATGCTCCGCGACGTTTTCGGTTCTTGTGTTTCGCATCAGGCTCCAGCGCCGGATGTATTGCAATCGGTACAAATAAGCAGTCATCGGAAAGTCCAAAGAAATACGCTCCTTAGGTTAATAATTTAATCCAGCCTTAACATTCGGTTATTATTATACTCTTATGCCCGGACGGCGGGCTACCCGAAACGGAATGCTTTTCATTGGGAAGATTTCGGGATAGGATAAGAGAAGGAATTGATGCCAATCCATGAAAAGGAAGACATGACATGAGACCCTTTCGCATCAGGCTTACTTTGATTTTAATGGTCATGATCGGGATATCCATGGCCGGGGCGGGATTGACCATGGCCCGGGTATTCGAGAAATCCCATATATCGGCGCTGGAGGAAAACATGATCCGGGAAATCCAGCTGCTCAGCCGGACCTTCGATTTCCGCCCGACGCAAGGCGGGGACGCCATGGCTTATTATACCCGCGAAGCCAGGGAGCTGGCGGCTTTGACGGACTCCAGGGTCACTTTTATATCGAAAAACGGCACGGTCATCGGGGATTCGGAGAGCGATCCGCGGCAAATGGACAACCACGGCGGACGCGAAGAGATCGTCGATGCCGCCCGAAAGGGATCGGGGTATGCGATCAGGCATAGCTCCACGTTAAAGGAAGATATGTTGTATGTTGCGGTTCCTGTCGTAGCCGGAGACTATGACGGCTTCATTCGGCTGTCGGTCAGCCTGGCGTTCGTCGATCAGGGCGTGCGGAAGGGCTGGACGCTGATGGCCGGAGGTTTGGCCATTTTGTTCGTTGTGGCGGCGGTTGTCAGCTACCGCGTTGCGGCCGGACTGACGTCCCCTTTGGAAAAAATCACGAGAGTGGCGGGAAGGATTTCGAAGCTGGACTACGACGCCAGGGTCAACATCACGCGAAAGGACGAAATCGGCGAGCTGGCAAAAGCGATCAACGGCATGGCCGACAGCCTGCAAAATCAGCTGCAGACGATCCGGGACAATGAGAACCTGCTGCAAAGCGTGCTGGATAACATGACTACCGGCATATTGCTGGTCAACCCCGAAGGCACGGTGGCTTTAATCAATCCGGCCGCAGAGCGTATGCTGCATCTGAAAGGCGGGCAGTTAACCGGCCGTTCCGTCACGGAAATGAAGCAGTATTACGAGCTGACGCGCCTCATTCAGGACGGGATCGGGCAGCGGGATTTCATCCATGAGGAACGGATCGTCTACCAGCCGGAGGAAACGATCCTTCAACTGGACGGCGTGCCGATGTTCGGGGAGGACGACCGTTTTAAAGGCATGTTGTTCCTGCTCCAGAACATTACGGCGATCCGCCGCCTTGAGAACATGAGAAGCGAATTCGTGGCGAACGTATCGCATGAGCTGAAGACGCCGGTGGCCGCGGTCAAAGGATTTGCCGAGACGCTGCTTGGCGGAGGAGTCAAGGACGAGGAAACCGCGAGATCCTTCCTGCAGATCATCTATGACGAAAGCGAGCGGTTGAACCGGCTGATCAGCGACATTCTCGATTTGTCCAAAATCGAATCCAGGCGGTCTCCGATGGATTACGCGCCGGTTCATTTGGCTTCCTTTTGCGGATCGATCATCGATACGATGGCGACCGTGGCCGAGAAAAAAAGGATTGCGCTCCATGCCGACATTCCCGAGGAGCTGTTTATCGAAGCGGATGAAGACAAGCTGCGCCAAATTTTGCTGAATTTGCTGTCCAATGCCGTAAGCTACACGCAGGACGGCGGCAAGGTCGAGCTGAAGGTCCGCGAGCTGCAGGACGCCGACGGAACGGAAAAGGTCGTGATCAAGGTGACCGACACCGGCATCGGCATCCCGAAAAAAGACCAGCCGCGCATTTTCGAGAGGTTCTACCGCGTGGATAAGGCAAGGTCCCGAAGCTCGGGCGGAACCGGCTTAGGGCTGTCCATCGTGAAGCACCTGGTGGAGCTGCATCACGGCGATATTTCCGTGGACAGCGAACTGGGCATCGGAACGACCTTTACGGTTGAACTGCCGATGCTGCAGGAATAAAATGAATGTAAAATGGCTGCAAGCGTGGTCGTCTCTTTTTGCGTTAGTTTACACAGCGTTTACAATGAAATGATACAATGGACTTGCTAAAGCAGAAACCATTGTATATGGAAGCGGGGGTACATTACATGTCACAGCGTTTGCTGGTTATCGAAGACGAACCGACGCTCGCCAGATTGCTGTCCTACAATCTGACGCAGGAAGGGTATGAAGTGACGACGTCGGATCATGGGACGACCGGCTTCGAGCGCGCGGTGCAGGAGCCGTTCGATTTGATCGTGCTGGATTTGATGCTGCCGGGAATGAACGGATTCGACATTCTGGGCAAGCTGCGCGGGAAAGGCATCGCGACGCCGGTCATTATTTTGACCGCCAAAAATGCCGAAGAAGAAGTCGTCCAGGGCTTGAAGCTCGGCGCCGACGATTACATTACCAAGCCGTTCGGCGTGTCCGAGCTGCTAGCGAGAGTCGCCACGGTGCTGCGACGCGTATCGGGAGTGAAGGAGGAGGCTGCGCCGCAAACCTCGGACTCGGCCATCCGTCTCGGCAAGCTGGAGATTTTCCCTGAGAAATACGAAGTGTTGCTCGGCGGGACCAGCATCAGTTTGCGGCCGAAGGAATTTGAGGTCCTGCTTTACTTGGCGCGCAAGCCGGGCGTCGTGTTGACCCGGGACGATCTGATGAATGCCGTATGGGGCTTCGATTACATCGGCGGCCAGCGCACGGTGGACGTCCATGTCAGCTCGCTCCGCAAAAAGCTGGAGCTGGAACCCGAATCCGTGCACATCGACTCCATCCGCGGGGTCGGATATAAACTTGTCATCAACAAAGGAAGCGCTCATCATCAACCGCAATGATGGGGGCTTCTTTTTTTATGGAATTTACAATCCCCGAATCCTTCCTGCATTCTCCGTTAATCCTTCCGCGGTATGATGCAGCTAAAACAGCCATATTTAGGGGGAGTCAATTTTGAGCACGCTGCACATGGAGAACAAGACAGAAAACGATCTTCATCGGCGAGGTACCGGGAGCGCACGGAACGGCCGCGCCGCAACCGCCAAAACAGCAGCGTCCATCGAATCGAAAACAAAGGGACCCGGACGGTCCGCTGCCGGATATTTGCGAAACGTGCCGGGGGTCGACCCGGACATGACCTGCAGGGAAGCTTTCGACCTGCTGAAGGAGCAGCCGCATCTTCCGTGCGTCGTGATCTGCGGGGAAGGGATGCGCCCGGAAGGACTGCTGATGAAGGAGGCGTTTTACCGGAGGCTGACCGGCCGTTTTGCCGCCGATTTGTATTTTCGCCGCCCGGTAAAGGATTTTGGCGAAAAAGAAATTCTCGCGCTGGACATCCATGACGATCCGGCCTTGATGATCCGAAGCGCTTTGGCAAGACCGGAGTCGCGATTTTACGATTGCGTGATCGTAACCGACAACGGCCGGTTCACGGGCGTGCTGACGGTGCTCGACCTGATGAAAATGTCCGGGGAGCTGCAGGAGGAAGCGGAAGAGCGGAGAAAGCATACCGTCCTTGAAAATTACGGGCATGTAAGCGGGATGGAAAAATCCTTATCCGAGGTGGAAGAGGCCGCGAACCTGACGTTAACCGAATGCCTCCGGATGAAGGAATGGACGGCGGAAGGCCGGCGGAGGCTGAACGAAGCGGGCGAATCGTACGCCGAGGCCGTAGCCCTCATGAACCGCAATCAGGAGCAGGCGGAGCGCCTCATCGAACATGCGGGGCAGATTTCCGCGCTGACGAAAGGCATCGCCGACCTGGCGGATCAAAGCGGCCTGCTCGCCATCAACGCGTCGATCGAAGCCGCCCATGCAGGCAGTCAGGGCCGGGGCTTCCAGATCGTGGCGGCGGAGGTCAGGTCGCTGGCTTCCCAAACCCGGAAGCTTGCCGCGGATATTTCGAAGCTGCTCGAATCCATCAGCGAGCTGGCCGGGGAAACCGGGACGCTGACCGCGACGGGAGTCCGCCGGATCGAGTCCGGAGCGAAGCGGTTGGCCGAGGGCAGCCGGATATTCGGGGAGCTTGAACAAGCCACGGATCAGGTCGAAAAGACGGGACAATCGGTATACCGGCTCGCCCAGGATACGGCCAAACAGGCGTTCAGCGTAAAACAGGAATTGGAGCGGACATTAGACTGAAATAGCGGGAAAAACGGAATCCTTCGGTTTTACATTTTACACTGCGTTTACAATCGCGGCGCACAGCTTTTACATAACCGTTATACAATGAAATGGAGTTGCAGGTCCAACTGCCCCAACGGCTTATCGACAGGACATCCCATTGAACGAAGGAGACCTGAATTATACATGGAAAACATTATCGAAATCGAAGATTTGAATCTATATTACGAACAATTCCATGCTTTGAAAAATATAAATCTGGATATCCCGAAACATACGGTCACCGCCTTGATCGGCCCGTCCGGCTGCGGGAAATCGACGCTGCTGCGCACGCTGAACCGGATGAACGACATGATTGCCGGCACGCGCATCGAAGGCTCCATCAAAATCGGCGGCGTCGGCATTTATGCCAAGGACGTCTACGTGGAAGAGCTGCGCAAGCGCGTCGGCATGGTATTCCAGCAGCCGAACCCGTTCCCGAAATCGATCTACGACAATGTGGCCTACGGCCCGCGCCTCCACGGCATCCGCAGCAAAAGCACGCTGGACGGCATCGTGGAAGAAAGCCTGCGCCAAGCCGCGTTGTGGGAAGAGGTCAAAGATTATTTGAAGCGTTCCGCGCTCAGCTTGTCCGGGGGGCAGCAGCAGCGTCTTTGCATCGCGCGTGCGCTGGCCGTTAACCCCGATATTTTGCTGATGGACGAAGCCACGTCCGCGCTCGATCCGATTTCCACGTTGAAAATCGAGGAGCTGGTGCAGGAGCTGAAAGAAAAATACACCATCGTCATGGTGACCCATAACATGCACCAGGCTGCCCGCGTATCCGGGCGGACCGTCTTTTTCCTGAACGGGGAAGTCGTCGAAGCGGATGAGACGAAAACGCTGTTCAGCAATCCGCGGGATGCAAGAACGGAAGATTATATCTCCGGGCGTTTCGGCTGATATAGAAGAAAACAACGTCAATAAAATTGTATAGGGGGAAACATCGGCCATGATTCGGAGAAAAGAATTGGATCACGACCTGGACCAGCTGCGTTCGCTGCTTGTTCGAATGGGGGATCATGTCGTTGAGGCGCTCGACGGAGCGGTTCTCAGCCTCAAGACGCAGGATAGCGAAAAGGCGCAGGAAATCGTGCAGGCGGACGTGCTGCTCAATCAGATGGAAGAGGAAATTATGGATATCGGGTCGCGCCTGATCGTTACCCAGCAGCCGGTTGCGAAGGATTTGCGCAGAATTTTGGTTGCTTTAAAAATCTCCAGCGATCTTGAACGCATGGGCGACCTTGCCCTTGACGTGGCCAAAGTGACTTTGCGCCTGCAGGGCGAGCCGTTGATCAAGCCGCTGATCGACATTCCGCAAATGGCGGAAATCGTCAAAGTAATGATCGAGGAAGCGATCACGTCCTACTTGAACGAAAACACCGACCTTGCCTACAAAATGGCGCAGGACGACGACCAGGTCGATCTGTTGTACAGCCGCATTTTAACGGAATTATACGATCATATGAGAGTCAATCCGGATTCGTTGTCCCAAGCGTTGCTGTTCACGCTCGTCGGCCGTTATATCGAACGGATCGCGGACCATGCGACAAACATCGGGGAAAGCGCCGTGTATCTCGTGACGGGAAAACGCCCGGATTTGAACCGGTAAAACGCTATTTAACGCATAGAAGGCAGCAATTTGGCTATCAACATTGAAATGGATGAAAACATCGGAAATTTTCCGGTGTTTTTCTATTTATGCCCCCGATTTTTTTCTCGAATACAGGGTCATGTGTTAAGATATTAAAAGGCATGGCTTACAAGAAATCGAACGCTCGAATCGCTGGGAAATCAAGCAAGGGATCAATCCGTTAACCAAGCGGTACGTCTTCATTGAAATACATCCGACGGGTCATTTTTTTTGAAATAAGGAAGTTTAAAAAAGGGAAGGTGCTGTATGAGCAAACTGATTCTGATCGACGGAAACAGTATCATTTACCGGGCATTTTTTGCGATGCCCCCGCTGACGAATACCAAGGGACTGCACACGAACGCCGTGTACGGATTTACGAATATGCTGCTTCGCCTGATCGAGGACCATAAACCGACGCATATGATGGTGGCTTTCGACGCGGGCAAAGTGACGTTTCGCCACGAAGGATACCAGGAATACAAAGGCGGCCGCGAAAAGACGCCCCCGGAGCTGTCCGAACAGTTTCCGCTGCTGAAGGAGCTGCTGCAGGGATTCGGCATTTCGCAGTTTGAGCTTGAAGGTTACGAAGCGGACGATATCATCGGCACCGTGTCGCGGATCGCGGAGGAAGCGGGACACGACATTCTCGTCGTCACCGGAGACAAGGATATGCTCCAGCTTGCATCGGACCAAGTCCAGGTGGGTCTTACCCGCAAGGGCGTAACGGAAATCGAGACGTACACGCCTGAGCAGATCCAGGAAAGATACGGCCTGAAGCCGCTGCAGATCATCGACCTGAAAGGGCTGATGGGCGACGCTTCCGACAATATCCCCGGCATCCCGGGCGTCGGGGAAAAAACGGCGCTCAAACTCCTTCATCAATTCGGATCGGTCGAGGAAGTGCTCGCGAACACCGCTGAGCTGAAGGGCAAGATGAAGGAAAAAATCGAAACCCACGCGGAGGATGCCGTCCTCAGCAAAAAGCTGGCGACGATTTACCGCGAGGTGCCGCTGGACAAGTCGTTCGACGACATGATCTTTGATGGATTAAAGGAAGAAAGCGCAGGCCCTGCGCTGGCGAAGCTGGAATTCAAATCGCTGCTCGAACGTTTGTCGTTCAAGGGAGACGGCGCCTCAGACCCGTCCGGCCCGCAGCAGGCTCCGGCCAAGGAAGTGAACGTTGTGGTTTTGACCGAGGACCGGATCGCCGAATTGAACGAAGCGCTTGGGGCCATCGAAGCGCTCCATGTGGAAACAAACGGGGAAAATCCCCATCACGCCGATGTGGTCGGCGTGGTTTTTTCCGGTCCGGAGAAGCATTTCTACGTACCGTTTGAGGTTTTGAAATCCGCAGCCGCGGAGCCTGTCCGAAAGTGGCTTGCGGATGCCGGGGTTCCAAAACGCGGGTATGACCTGCACCGGACGGATCTGGCTTTGCACTGGAAAGGCATTGCGTTTGCCGGGGCATCGTTTGACGTGCAGCTGGCGGCTTACCTGCTCGACCCGACCGAGTCCAATCAAAACCTTCATGCGCTGGCCGCCAAATACGGGCTGCAGACGCTGGCGTCCGACGAGGACGTCTTCGGCAAAGGCGCAAAATACAAGGTGCCCGAGACGGAGGTCCTGAGCAAACATCTTGCCGCCAAGGGAGCGGCCATTCTGGACCTGATCCCGCTGCAGGAAAAAGAGCTTGAGGGCAACGAAATGGCATCGCTGTTCCATGACCTCGAAATGCCGTTGTCGCGCATTTTGGCCGACATGGAAAAACAGGGGATTTCGGTGAACAAGGACGATCTGACGGAGCTGGGCAAAGAGTTCGAGGCGCAGATCGACGAGCTCGTCAAAAATATTTACGAGATCGCCGGCACCGAATTCAATTTGAATTCGCCGAAGCAGCTGGGCGAAATTTTGTTCGTGAAGCTCGGCCTTCCGGTCATCAAAAAAACGAAGACGGGATATTCCACCGATGCCGAGGTGCTTGAAAAGCTTGCGCCGTACCACGATATCGTGCGTCTCATTTTGCAATACCGGACGATCGCCAAGCTGCAATCGACCTACGTGGAGGGCCTCCTGAAGGAGATTTCGCCGGAAACGGGAAAAGTGCATACCTATTACCGCCAAACCATCGCGGCGACGGGCCGCCTCAGCAGCCAATTTCCGAATTTGCAAAACATTCCGATCCGCCTCGAGGAAGGCCGGAAAATCCGCAAGGTGTTCGTGCCGTCGGAGCCGGGCTGGTATATCCTGGCGGCGGACTATTCGCAAATCGAGCTGCGCGTGCTTGCCCATATTTCCGACGACGAAGGCCTGAAAGAAGCGTTCCTGCACGACATTGACATCCATACGAAAACGGCGATGGACGTCTTTGGCGTCACCGCGGACGAAGTGGATGCCAATATGCGGCGTTCGGCCAAGGCGGTCAATTTCGGCATCGTCTACGGCATCAGCGATTACGGCCTGTCCCAAAACCTGAACATCACCCGGAAGGAAGCCGCGCGTTTCATCGACCAATATTTCGATGCGTTCAGCGGCGTCCGGCGCTATATGGACGAGATCGTACGCGATGCGAAACGGGACGGATTCGTGAAGACGCTTCTGGAGAGAAGGCGTTACCTGCCCGAAATCAACGCAAGCAATTTCAATCTGCGTTCGTTCGCGGAGCGTACGGCGATGAACACCCCGATTCAAGGAACCGCGGCGGACATCATCAAGCTGGCCATGGTGCATATGGATGCCGCTTTGGCGGAGCAAAAACTGAAAAGCCGCATGCTGCTGCAGGTGCATGACGAACTTGTATTCGAAGTGCCGGAAGACGAGCTGGAGCTGATGAAAAAACTCGTGCCGGAAACGATGGAAAACGCCCTGAAGCTGTCCGTGCCGTTAAAAGCGGAAGTCAGCTATGGCATGAATTGGTACGAAGCGAAATAATGCCCCATGACGGCCCCGCATCCGTTATAATGGGGATGAGGTGAAGACATCATGCCGGAATTGCCGGAGGTTGAAACAGTCAAAAGAACGTTGAATCAATTGGTCAAAGGCAAGGTCATTGACCGGGTTACCGTAAATTTGGCGCGGATTATCCAGCGCCCTGACGATATAGATCAGTTTGCTTTTATGCTGGCAGGACATCGGATCGAAGGCGTGGAGCGCCGCGGCAAATTTTTGCGGATTCTCCTGGACGGCCTGGTCCTGGTATCCCATCTCCGGATGGAGGGGCGATACGGCGTGTACGCCGGCTCCGATCCCGTGGAAAAACATACGCATGTCATTTTCCATTTTAACGACGGGACCGAACTTCGCTACAAGGACGTCCGCCAGTTCGGAACGATGCACCTATTCCAGCCGGGGGAAGAGTTTGCTTTGCCGCCGCTAAACAAGCTCGGCTTGGAGCCGCTGGATCCGGAGTTTACCCCCGGGAAGTTTAAAGAAGCGCTAAAAGGAAAAACTTCGAAAATCAAGGCGGTTCTGCTGAACCAAGCATATGTCGTCGGCATCGGGAATATCTATGTGGATGAGTCGCTGTTCCGCGCGGGGATTCACCCCGAGCAGCCGGCGAACACGCTGACGGACAAGCAGTTTGAAGCTTTGCACCAGGCAGTCGTGGCCACGCTGGCGGAGTCGGTTGAGGTTGGCGGCTCCTCCATCAAATCCTATGTCAACGGGCAAGGGGAGATGGGGATGTTCCAGCATCGACTGAAAATTTACGGACGCCAAAACGAGCCTTGCGTCACCTGCGGAACGCCGATCGAAAAGACCGTGGTCGGCGGACGCGGCACGCATTATTGCCCGGTCTGCCAGACCCTGAATTAAATAAAAGCATGGGCGTGCACTCCTTGTTTGTCCCTCCCATATACTGAGACCGTAGTGGACTTCAGGGAAAACGGAAGCTTCAAGACCCCGGTTCTTATTCAGAGCCGCGGGTTCGGGATCGGCCGTTTCGACAAGGGGAGGGAAACCAGGGGTGCTCAGTCATGTCTTTTCGCTGCTCCTGCTTGCGTTTGCATTAAGTTTGGACAGTTTCGGGGTCGGGATTACATATGGGTTGAGGCAGATGAAAATTTCGTCGTTGTCCGTCGTCATCATCTCCATATGTTCCGGAGTCATCATTTATATATCGATGCAGGTCGGCGTGCTTTTGGCCCGCGTCGTGTCACCGGACGCCGCTTCGGTTGTCGGGGCCGTCATTTTGATCATCATGGGGTCGTGGTCCTTGATCCAGTTGGTGATTCAGAAGGAAAAGGAACGGGACGACAAACCTGACGATAAACATACGGCAAACATCAAAGCGTCGGACCAAAGCCATGCAAGCGGGGCCGCGTTGCCGACGGCTTCCAGGGAAATGCCGGAGCAAACGGTATTTTCGCTCGAAATCCGCAAGCTGGGCCTCGTCATCCGCATTTTGCGGACGCCGTCTTCGGCGGATATCGATAAATCGGGCAGCATTTCGGGATTCGAGGCGATGTGGCTTGGCATTGCGTTATCGCTGGACGCTTTCGGGGCCGGACTCGGCGCTGCATTGCTAGGATTTTCGCCCGTTTGGACCGCGCTCGTCATCGCGCTGTTCAGCGGAACGTTTTTGGTGGTCGGCATGAAAACCGGCTTTAAATTCGCGGCAAGATCATGGATGCGGCATTTTACCGCGCTTCCGGCGTTGTTATTGATCGCCATGGGAATAATAAAGCTGTTATGAGGTGGTTTTGCACATGAATATCGGGTTAACCGGAGGTATTGCAACAGGAAAAAGCACCGTGTCCGCGCTCCTTGTCAACAAAGGGGCTCTGCTTGTCGATGCCGACGCGATCGCCCGGGAAGTCATGCTCCCGGGTCATCCCGTTTTGGCGGCGGTTGCCGAGCATTTTGGACAAGCCGTTATTCTTGAGGACGGCACCCTCGACCGGAAGAAGCTTGGGGACATCGTATTCCGCGACCCTACCCAGCGCAAAGCTCTGAATGACATCACCCATCCTGCCATCCGGAAGGAGATCCGCGGGCGGATGGACGATTTGCAGCGGGAACATCCGGACAAGCTGGTGGTCGTGGACATCCCCCTTTTATACGAATCGGGACTTGAACATATGTTTGAACGCGTCATGGTGGTTTATGCCCCGGAGCACGTTCAGCTGGAGCGATTGATGCGGCGAAACCAATTGACGGCGGAGGAAGCGGCGGCAAGGATCCGGTCGCAAATGGATATTGAGGAAAAGAAGCGGAAGGCCGATATCGTGATCGACAACAGCGGAGACGCTGAGGAAACGGAGCGGCAAGTGGATCGGTTCTGGCTTCAAGCGGGATATGTATGAAGGCTGTTCGATTTTTGCGCAAAAAAAGAGTCCTGCTGCTGCTGTTCATCGGTTTTGTCGCGGTTTTGTTTTTCAGCACGAACTGGATGTCCTGGTTTTACCCGATCTATTACAAGGATAACATTCGCGAGCAGGCGGAGCGCTATGACGTTGACCCGTTTTTGGTCGCCTCGATCATCCGCGTGGAATCCAACTACAAGCTGGGCAAGGAATCGAAAAAAGGAGCGCTCGGCTTGATGCAGCTGATGCCCGACACGGCCCAGTGGGTTATGGAGCAGGCCAAGCTGCCGGAAGTGACGATGGACCATATCAAACATAAACCGGAGGCGAGCATTGCCATCGGAACCTGGTACCTGAGAAATTTGAGCAACCAGTTCAAAGGGAACCGCATCGCCGTCATCGCGGCCTATAATGCAGGACCGGGCAAGGTGGACGGGTGGTTGAAAAAGGGAGTTTGGGACGGAACGCTGGAATCGGTCAAAGATATTCCCATCGGCGAAACAAGGCACTATGTTCAGCGGGTGATTTATTATTATAATCAATATACGCGGATATACAACGAGTTTTGAATTTGGGGCGGACAAGCCATCCGAAGGAACTCCATAAGCGGGGTTTTGCTCTGACGATTCCGTTCCCATCACGGCAAAAAAGTATTGAAGCAGCCTCATCGGCTGCCCCAATACTTCTTTGGAAGCATGTATTATTGGAATTGACCAGCCAGTTGTTGTTCAGCCAGGGTCACCAAACGTTTAGTGATGAGTCCCCCGATCGAACCGTTCTCATAGGAAGTCATGTTGCCTTGGTATCCGTCTTGCGGGATGGAGATACCCAGTTCCTGAGCAACTTCGTATTTCAATTGGTTCAGGGCTGCAGTAGCTTTAGGTACTACCAGGTTGTTGGAGTTGTTGTTTTGAGCCATTGATGTTCACCTCCTTGCTGTTTGTAAAAGTAGTATGTCTCAAAGATTCAAACTTCATCACTTTTTTTAGATGTTTTTCAGTTGGAAATTATAAGTAATTTTTTGTATCATCCCATCCACCCTCAAGGTAAAGGAAGTGAGTATGCATGAAATGTCCCTACTGCGATTACGCAGGCACCAAGGTGCTGGACTCCCGTCCGGCCAACGACAACAAATCGATCCGCCGCAGACGCGAATGCGAAAAATGCAGCAGGCGTTTTACGACGTTCGAAATGGTGGAGGAAACTCCGCTGATTGTCATCAAAAAAGAAGGAAGCCGCGAGGAATTCAGCCGGGACAAAGTGCTGCGCGGCCTCATCCGCGCATGCGAGAAGCGCCCGGTATCGGTGGAACAGCTTGAAGCCATCGTGTCCGAGGTGGAAAAAGCGCTTCGCAACACCGCGGTAGCGGAAGTCGAAAGCCGCCACATCGGCGAGCTGGTCATGGAGCAGTTGTATCCGGTGGACGAGGTTGCTTATGTGCGTTTTGCCTCCGTATACCGGCAGTTCAAAGACATCAACATGTTCATGAAAGAGCTGAAAGGGCTGCTTTCGAAGAATACGATGCCCGACTCGGTCGACTGACCGGATGTCCGAAGGCGCAAACGGCTAGGTGGAAGACATCAAGCCGCTTGCGTCTTTTTTATTTTCCGGGGTTACCGGCAAAAACATGGCATGGCATGGCATTCTGGGTGAATTCTTTACTTATGTGCCGTTGTAAAGTTCTGAAATTTATTTTAATTTTGTCAAGGTTGTTCGAAAATAAATTGTGAAAATTCGTTGACAACGGCAAAATATCAAATGTAAGATAATAACATATATGGGCTGGTTATGACGAAAATACATCGGGAGACATGGGAGGGGTCATCGATTTGTCTAATTTTGAAAGCGTTTTAAATGTAAAAAATCCTAAAAGCAGGATGTCCAAACGGAACGTTTGGAAAGAGCATGTCTTGGCTTACGCATTTTTGGCGCCTTCGATCATTTTATTTATCATGTTTTTGTTTTACCCGATGCTGAAATCCGTTTATTTGAGCATGACGATTACGGATCCTCGGGGACAGGTGGCCGAGTTCGTCTGGTTCGAAAATTTCTTGAACCTGTTCCAATCGCGCCAGCTTTATTCCAATTTGAGCGTAACGCTTCTGTTTATTTTGTACACGGTGCCGACTTCGCTGATCTGGTCCTTGTTTTTGGCGGCGATCACCCACAACAAGCTGCGGGGAATGAAAATTTTCCAATTCATATTTTCGCTGCCGATCGTCATTTCGGTCGGTACGGGCTCCATTATCTGGTTTTTGCTGTTTCACCCGACGGCGGGGATGTTGAACTATTTTTTCAGCCTCATAAGCGTTGGCCCGATTCCGTGGCTGACCGACCCGGCCTGGGCGCTCATTTCCATTTCCATCATGACGGTTTGGATGAACATGGGTTTTCTGTACATCGTGTTGTCCAGCGGGCTGCAAGGCATTCCGGAGGAGCTTTATGAAAGCGCTAAAATCGACGGTTCCGGACCTGTACGCACGTTTGTGCGGATCGTGATTCCGCTGTTGTCGCCGACGATTTTTTTCGCCTTGATCGTTTCGGTGATTGGAGCTTTCCAGGCTTTCGGCCAAATTCATATCCTGACCAAAGGCGGTCCGATCAACTCCACCAACGTCATCGTCTACTCCATTTACCAGGACGCCTTCGTGAACTTCCGCTTCGGGATCGGCAGCGCGCAGGCGCTCATCCTGTTTTTGATTATTTTGGCGCTGACCGTGCTGCAGTTTAAAGTTCTGGAAAAGAGGGTGCACTATCAATGATTGCGAAACGAACGACTGCGCTGCTGCTGTACGTCCTGCTTGCCGCGTTGGCGCTGATGGTGTTGTATCCGCTTATTTTTACGGTGTTTTCGTCGTTGATGACCGAAAAAGAAGTATCCAATTTTCCGCCGCCGTTGTTTCCGACCCGTTTCCATCTCGATAACTTCAAGGAGGCCATCGCCGGATTTCCGATCGTCCGGTTCATATTGAACAGCTTTATCGTATCGGCCGCGGTCATGATCAGCCAGGTCGTGACATCGAGCCTAGCGGCGTACGCTTTTTCGTTCCTGAGTTTCAAAGGCAAAAACGCGCTGTTTGCGATGTTTCTGTCGACGATGATGATTCCATGGGAAGTGACGATCATTCCGAACTATTTGCTGATCAAAAGCTGGGGCTGGATGGACAGCTACCAGGGGCTGATCGTTCCTTTCATGGCCGGCGCTTTCGGGGTGTTTCTGCTCCGCCAGTTTTTTCTGCAGCTGCCGCGCGAATTGTTCGACGCAGGAAAAATCGACGGATGCGGGCATTTGCGGCAATATTTTTCGATCGTGCTGCCGCTTTCCAGGCCGGCGCTGGCCACGCTTTCGGTCTACGTGTTCTTGACGCATTGGAACCATTATCTTTGGCCTCTGCTCATTACGAACCGGGCGTCCATGCGGACCGTCCAAATCGGGGTGGCGATGCTGCAGCATGCCGAGGTCATGTCCTGGAATTTGATTTTGGCCGGGGTGACGCTGGTGCTGCTGCCGTCCTTCATCCTGCTGGCTTTAGGCGTCAAGCAGCTGGTGCGCGGCATCGCGGCGGGGGCGGTAAAGGGATAAAAGCGGTGATCGGCCTTGGATTTGCGGCGGGGCTTGTCATACAAGGCTATAGGCAGGTTTTTTAATAAAAGGGGAGGAATGATGCAGACTATGGGGAAGAAGAGGCTTGTAAGTCTGATGCTGGCAGCGGTAATGCTGCTGATGGCGGCCTGCAGCGTGAACATGGGCGAAGAAGAGCCGAAAGCAGCCGAACCCGGCACGAAAGGCGCCGAAACGAAAAGCGGGGCGCAAAAGGACGTGTTCTGGCATGCCATGGGCGGGGCGACGACGAAGGTCGTGGATCAACTGGTGGACAACTTCAATAAGTCGCAGGATAAAATCCAGGTGGAAGCGGTGTACCAGGGAACATATGACGATTTGCTGAGCAAGCTGAAGGCGTCGATGGGCACCAGCGAAGGGCCGACGGTCGTGCAGATGTACGAAATCGGCAGCCGGTTCATGGTTGATTCCAAGCTGATTACGCCGATGCAAAACTTTATCGATCAGGACGGGTGGGACGTCGGCCAGCTTGAACCGAACATCAGCGGCTACTATACGTTCGACGACAAGCTGTATTCGATGCCGTTTAATACGTCGAATCCGATTTTGTATTATAACAAGGATTTGTTTAAGGAAGCCGGACTTGATCCGGAAAACCCGCCGAAGACGTTTGAAGAGCTGAAAACTGCCGCGGACAAAATTTCGAAAACGGGTAAAGCCGTCGGCGCGAACTTCGCGATTTACGGCTGGTTCATGGAGCAGTTTTTCGCAAACCAGGGAGCGGAATACGTCAACAACGGCAACGGCCGGGACGACCTGGCGACCGAATCGCTGGTGAACTCCGACGCAGGGGTGAAGGTGATGACGTGGTGGAAGGATCTGATCGACACGAAAGCAGCCAACAATCTCGGACGGAAAACCGATGACTCGAAAAAAGCGTTCTCCGCAGGCCAGGTGGCGATGATCCTCGATTCCACGGCGGCGCTCAAAGGATTGGTGGACGGCACGACAGGCAAATTCGAGGTCGGAACGGGCTTTTTGCCGAAACCGGCAGATGCGAAGGAAGGCGGCGTCATCGTCGGCGGCGCAAGCTTGTGGATGATGAACAACCGTCCCGACGAGGAGCAAAAGGCGGCCTGGGAATTCATCAAATTCCTGACCTCGCCGGAGCAGCAGGCATTTTGGCACATCAACACCGGATATTTCCCGATCACGACCAAAGCGTATGAACAGGACAGCGTGAAGGAAAATCTGAAGAAGTTCCCGCAATTCCAGACGGCGATCGACCAGCTGCATCAAACGAAGCTGAACCGGGCTACCCAGGGCGCCGTGATGGGCGTCTTCCCGGAAGCAAGACAAATCGTCGAAGGCGCCATCGAAGAGGTGCTCAACAACAAAAAGACGCCAAAGGCGGCGCTGGACGACGCGGCGAAAGAGATTACCGCCAAAATCCAGGAGTATAACCGGACGGTGAAATAAACTCCGTGGTAGGAGATGCCCTTTTTGGCTCTAGGGCCGGGGCGTCTTCTTTTTTTGAAAAAAAGTATTGCACAACTCTATCCGCTATGATATATTATAGGAGTGCTCTTCAAAAGAGCGATACATACTACGGGGCCTTAGCTCAGCTGGGAGAGCGCATCGCTGGCAGCGATGAGGTCAGGGGTTCGATCCCCCTAGGCTCCATTTTAAAAAGACATCCAATACGGATGTCTTTTTTTGTTTCGGGGCGGAGGGATGAATCTTGCAAGTGAAGCGGGTCCCGCACTGGGAACGGGGGGCCTCGCCGTTAAGGGGAGGGCGGATGAGCTTGGCGTTGCTATTTTTCGTAAGGGGTAGATCGTGTCGTAGATAAGCATCGATAGAATGACGTGGGTTAACAAGCATTTGTAGATATGGGTAGACAGACAAGCGTCGCCGGGCAGTTCATGGAGAAATTCATCTTCCGCTGAAATGTCTACGGAGGCATAAACAAGGTTAGATCGCTGCGCGTAAGCTGTTTCCGGTTGCTAACGGTTGTGACAGCGCCTATGTCGCTTAAAATGGTTCTCTGTAAGTTGTAACGGTCACCAACTAGCTTATTTGGAAGATTACCGTATGAAACTCGGCCAAAATGCCCAAATAACGTCAACCAGAACCGTTAAAATTTCATAACCTCTATTTTGTCGTCATTAACCGCTGTGGCAACCGTTAGAAATTTACTCCCACACTTACTCCCACGCTTGGACTTGTCTCCTCATCTTGACTGCAACTCCTCGTGTGCAATTGTTTTCTGGATTCCCTTCATCTCCTCGTGTTCGATCGTCCTCACGATTCCTTCGTCTCCGGCGTTCAATTGGTCTCTTTAACGGTTGTGATAGCGCCTATGTCGCTTCAAATGGTTCTCTGTAAGTTGTAACGGTCGCCAATGAGCTTATCTGCAAGACTACCTTATGAAATTCGGCCAAAATGTCCAAATAACGTCAATCAGAACCGTTAAAATTCTATAACCTCCATATTCCCGGCATTAACCGCTGTGGCAATCGTTAGAAATTTACTCCTCGCGGTTCCTTCGTCTCCGGCGTTCAATTGGTCTCTTTAACGGTTGTGACAGCGCCTATGTCGCTTCAAATAGTTCTCTGTAAGTTCTAACGGTTACCAATGAGCTTATTTGGAAGATTACCGTATGAAATTCGGCCAAAATGCCCAAATAACGTTAACCAGAACCGTTAAAATTTCATAACCTCTATTTTGTCGGCATTAACCGCTGTGGCAACCGTTAGAAATTTACTTCCACACTTACTCCCACACTTACTTCCACGCTTGGACTTGTCTCCTCATCTTGACTGCAACTCCTCACGTGCAATTGTCTTCTGGATTCCCTATATCACCTCGCGTGCCATCGTCTTTTTACGTTCGTCCTATCCCTCACGTACACTCGATCGCGGGCCACCGAAGCTGGAGGTGGTTAGGCGGAAAACAAAAATAGCGTTGTTTCCGGCTACCCGAGGGTCAAGTGAAGATGACGAGATAGGTTGAACGTTAAGACGCTAGAGAGTTACGTGAATCAAGGGGATAAGGTGAGCGTGAGGAGACCCATCGGCGCAGGCCCAGGACGGCGCGCGGGCAGGAAGGAGCCACGCCACAGGCGACCGGGCCAACCGTCGTCGGCCGAAGCGATGCCGCAAGCAGGACGAGCGCTCCGGTGCGATCGACCGCCTGCTGGCCGCAGCTGCTTTTTCACCAAAAGGGCGTGAAAGATCATTAGTATGCTCTACAAGGGGAACTACGCAAGCAAACTGAAACATCTTGCATCTAGAAAATGAACGCAGCTTCAACAGTAGAAGCCAGGCTCCGTTCCGGATCAATAACTGGGTTTCTTACACCTCATATATCCCGATTCTCAAAAGCGATTGTTAAGGACTTTCCGCACGTTTGTAGGGGGCCTTTTCCTCTATTTGGGGGGCCTATGAGCTTTGATAACCCTGCAAAAATGTGCATATAATAGGCTATATGAAGGGAGGAGCAGCGTATTCGCTACCTTTACGAATTTATAGAGCATCAGGATGATCTACCGATCAAGCTTTTCGTGAACAGCGTGAAGCATATTCATTTTCACTGGCATAAAGAGGTTGAAATCGTCTACGTTCTCCAAGGCTCCGTCATCATGTACCTTGATCAGAAACAGTATACGCTCCATGAAGATGATGTCATTGTCGTGAACAGCATGTCGGTGCATCAGATCGAGCGGACAAGCCAAGACAACGTGCTGTTAACGCTGCAGTTCGGTCCCGAATGGTTGAATAATCAAGCGTTTATCTCGTGCAATTCTGCTGCGGATCCCGAGCAGAACCGGCAGCTGCAGAGCATCAAGCAAAATCTCGCCCAGATGGTCTGGGAGATCAACAAGAAGGCTCCGGGTTATCAAAGCTACACGATGGGCATTTTGCAGACGTTGTGCGGCTGCCTGCTGCGGTATTTTGCGGATGGAACGAATCCCGCAGCCGAAGAGGGCGGCAGAGAGTATGACTATAAGAGGCTGAACAGGGTCCTTACGTACGTAGACCAGCATTATAATGAAAAGATTACGCTGCAGACCATGGCGGAGCTGGAGCATTTGAGCCTGCATTATTTCTCTCACTTCTTTACGGATAAAATCGGCATCCCCTTCCAGAAGTATTTGACGTTGGTTCGCCTGGAGAAGGCGCAGGCCGAGCTTGCCGGAAGCGAAAAAAGCATCACGGAAATCGCTTTGGATTGCGGATTTGCCAACGTGAAGCTCTTTAATAAATATTTCAAAGAAAAGTACGGCTGCACCCCGAGCTCCTATCGTGACGCCTTGCTTGCTCAGGCAGCTGATCGGCCCGACCGCAAGCCGTTAACTTACGACGAGTCCTCAAGCGGCGACTATTATGAGATGGATACATGGAATGCCATGGGCACGTTATATCGGTATCTGGATGCTAGAGCAGACACGAAGCTCGAGGCGCTAAACCCGTCACCCCCGCTTACGGCGGAGCGGAAGATGGTCGAGGTCCAAGCCGATGGGCCTTCGGCAAGGTATGAACGGCACTGGAATGTCACGACAACCGCAGGCAGGGCAATCGAAGGGTTAAGGGAAGACTGGCGCCGGCAGCTGCGTGAACTAAAAGGGCATATTCCGTTCCGGTATATCCGTTTCCACGGCATATTTAACGATGAGATGATGGTGTACAGCGAGAAGGAAGACGGAACTCCTATATATAATTGGTCATATGTCGACAAGCTGTATGATTTTCTCCTGGAGCAGGGAGTAAAGCCGTTTGTCGAACTCAGCTTCATGCCGAGCCAGCTGGCACGTTCCAAGGAAACAATCTTCTGGTGGAGAGGAAATATTTCACCGCCTGCCGATCAAACCAAATGGGACGCGCTGGTGCGGGAGTTCGTGCGCCATTGCCTGAATCGATACGGGGCGAAGGAAGTGGAAAGCTGGTATTTCGAGGTATGGAATGAACCGGATTTGTCCGGGGTGTGCTGGGCCGGGAGCAAGGAAGAATACTTTGCTTTTTATGCATCGACGGTTCGCGCGATCAAATCGGTCTGGCCTCAGCTGAGGACAGGGGGACCTGCGATGGGCTATGGCTCGTTATGGAATGATCCTTGGGCGGATGAGTTTATGGACTATTGCAGGGAACAAGAAGTGCCTCTCGACTTTTTTTCGTTCCATATTTATTCGGAATACCCTCGGCTTAAGGAAGAAAGGGAGCATCTGACCAAGATTATGCCTCCTTCATTTTATAGGGAAAGCATTGACCGTTTACGGGAGAAAATGAAAGCCGCCGCCTATGGCGACGTGGAGCTTCATATTACGGAATGGAACTTCTCCATGTACGACCGCAACTTGCTGCATGACACGATGTTTATGGCCCCTTTTGTCATTTATCATGCGATGAACACGCTGGGCGCGGTGAAAGCATTGGCCTTCTGGTCGTTTACCGACGTCTTCGAGGAAAGCACGGTGCCGACTTCACCATTCTACGGAGGATTTGGCTTGATCAACCGGGACGGGCTCAAAAAGCCGAGCTATTATGCTTTAGAACTGTTGCAAAAGCTGGGCGACGAGCTTCTGGTGCAGGGGGATGGTTATGTGGGAACGCGAACCAGGGATGGCAGCATGCAGTTTCTGTTCTATCACTACGTGCACGTGGATCCCCTGTTTTCAAGCGGCGACTGGTCCGAACTGTCCAGCACGAACCGTTACGATGTGTTTGAGGAAAAAGGAAACCGAAACTTCGAGCTATCGCTAAGCCGGCTTACCGGGACCTTTAAATGTACCAGTTATCGGCTGGACCGGCAGCATGGGTCGGTGTTTGACGAATGGATTCACATGGGGGCTCCCGAATTCCTTTCGGAGGAGGAGCTCGCCTATCTTCACAAGCGAAGCGGGCCGGTCATTCGGACAGAGCTTCTCCGGCAGGATCGCTGGCGCAAAGAAATTGATCTCCCGCCTCATGGCGTCATGCTGCTAACGTTAGACAGGCAGTATTAGCATGATGGAAATGAATCGAATCATAGATCAACAAGACATCCCTTTTTAATAAAAGGGGTGTTTTTTGCTGTTTATTTTCGAGCGTGATACACAAGCTAGGACGGAAGAAGCCAACTAGGCAAAAAATGCCCCTCTACACGACAACTTAAAACAAGAAAGCGTTCCCATGGAAACCCTATACTTAAGGTACAGCCGCACGAGAATGACAGGAGGGAAAACAAGATGAAGCGTTTCATGAAATGGATGACGGAATCGTTTGCGCCTCGATTGGAGGCGTTTACGAACAATGTCTGGGTTTCATCTATTCAAGACGCCATTATGGTCGCGATTCCGATGATATTTATCGGCTCGATCATTACGTTGATTTCGATTTTAAAGGAGTTCTTCCCGGGGATGCCGGATCTATCACCGATCACGACATTTAGCTTCGGTCTGCTAGGTTTATTCATTTCTTTCTTAACGCCTTATATGGTCATGGAAAAGAGGGAGCGCCACAAAATCAAGCTGCTGGCAGGAATGACAGGCTTATCTTTATTCATCATGCTGCTTAACCCGACCATGAACGAGGATGGAACCGTCAAGTTTATCCTTGAACGCTTTGGCGCGACGGGCATGATTACAGCACTGCTTGTGGGGATATTCGTAGCGGTGATCATGAATGTCTGCGGTAAATTCTCCTTCTTTAAAACAGAGAGCTCGCTTCCTGAGTTCATTAAGGAATGGTTCGATTTTCTCATTCCGATCGCGATCATTTTAACTACAGGATGGGTTCTGGTATACCAGCTGCACTTTGATATTTTTGCGCTCATCGTAAATGCATTTGGACCTCTTAATGCTGTGGGGCAAAGTCTCATCGGGTTCGTATTGTTTAACTTTATCGGCGTTGTCCTGTATTCCTTTGGGGTCAGTCCGTGGGTGTTGATGCCGATATGGTACACGATTTGGATTCCCGCCATTGAAGAGAACGCCTCTTTAGTGGCTAAAGGGCTGGACCCGGTTAATATCAATACTTTTGAAACCTTTTTCTCCGGATGGCTGGGCATCGGAGGTATGGGAGCCACTTTGCCGCTCGCCGTCTGGTTCCTGCTTGCCAGATCGCAAAAGCTGAAATCCGTCGGTAAAGCGACGATTATCCCCTCCCTGTTTAATATTAACGAGCCGGTCGTCTACGGAGCGGTTGCTTTCAACCCGCTGCTCATGGTACCGATGTGGATTAATGGTCTTATAACGCCGATCATTGTGTATTTGGCGCTCGATATGGGGCTGGTGAGAATCCCGAGCCAAATCTTTCAATTGTGGTATACCCCAATCGGGCTGTCTACCTACATGATGTCCGGGCTCGGCGGTCTTGTTCTTCTGGCCGTTGTCTTATTGATTGTATTCGCGGTATGGTTTCCGTTCTTCAAGCTGTATGATGCGCAAGAACTGAAGAAAGAGCGGGAAGCAAGTACAACAAGTCATGTGTAAAGGATGAATACAAATGAACCGATCAATTCATGAGTTAATTCAAGAAATGACGCTTACGGAAAAAGCATCCCTCTGTGCGGGATTGAATATGTGGATGACCAAAGGCATCGAGCGATTGAACATTCCAGCTGTGCATATGTATGACGGAACCAACGGGATCCGGAAAACGAACAGCGATGAAGAAATGGGCATCACGTCCGAGAACGTTCCGGCAACCTGCTATCCTACCGGTTCGGCCATCGGTTCCTCCTGGAACACCGAGCTGCTGCATGAAGTCGGGGTAGCGCTTGGACAGGAATCCAAGAAAATGGGCGTGGAGCTGCTGCTCGGCCCGGGCATCAACATGAAGCGGACGCCGCTTGGCGGCAGAAACTTCGAGTACTACTCGGAGGACCCTTGCTTAACAGGCGAGCTTGGCGCAGCCTTCATCAACGGGCTCCAAAGCGAAGGCGTGGGGGCTTCCCTCAAGCATTTCGCTTGCAACAATCAGGAGAACGAGAAAATGGTCACGAGCTCGGAGGTCAACGAACGGACGCTCCGCGAAATTTATCTTAGCGCTTTCGAACGGATCATTAAGAAGTCCGATCCCTGGACCGTCATGTGCTCATATAATTTGCTCAATGGCAGTTATACAAGCGAAAACGAGCATTTGCTCCATGATATTTTGAGGGAAGAGTGGGGCTACGAAGGTGTCGTGCTATCGGACTGGACCGCCGTCAATGACCGGATTCGCGGACTTAAGGCTGGTCTTGATCTTGAAATGCCGGGGCCGGCTCATTACAATACGAAGGCAATCGTGGAGGCTGTGGAGCGCGGAGAACTCTCCGAAGAAAAGCTTGATCAAAGCGTTGCCCGTATTCTAAAGCTTGTAGAGCGAGTGACAGCTCCAAAAGAAACGGTCTCGGGCGCTGTTCAAGACTACCACGCGCTTGCGAGAAAAGCAGCTGCCGAAAGCATCGTGCTGCTCAAGAACGAGAACGGCATTCTCCCGATTCAGCCGGAATCCGCGCCATCGATTGCAATCATCGGACGTTTTGCCAAGAAGCCAAGAATTCAAGGGGCAGGCAGCGCCGAAGTTACGCCAACGCGGGTCGATATTCCGTGGGATGAAATCAAGGAGCTGGCAGGAGAGTCGGTTACGCTAAGCTATGCTGAGGGGTATCCCGCTGATGACTCCGTTCGCGAGGACCTGATTAAGGAGGGCGCGTCGTTGGCGGCGACATCCGATCTAGCCGTATTGTTCGTCGGCCAGCCGGAATATGCGGAATCCGAGATGCATGACTTGAAGAGCATTAACCTCCCAGAGCATCAAGTGAAGCTGATCCAAGCCGTTGCAGCCGTTCAGCCGAACTGCGTCGTGGTAACAAGCAGCGGAAACGCGCTTGCGATGCATCCATGGGTGCAGCATGTGCCCGGGGTCATCCATTCCTGGCTGACGGGGCAGGGGATGGGCAGAGCCATTGCCGAAATCCTGTTCGGGCACACGAACCCTTCCGGCAAACTGTCGGAGACCTTCCCGGTCAAGCTGTCGGATAACCCGTCGCACATGCGGATTCAAGGAGAAAACGGCAAGCTGTATTATCGTGAAGGACTGTTTATCGGCTATCGTTATTACGACCGTAAGGAAATGGCTCCGCAGTTTCCGTTCGGACATGGTTTGTCGTACACGACATTTAAG
This sequence comes from Paenibacillus sp. FSL M7-1455, assembly GCF_038004655.1. NCBI lineage: Bacteria > Bacillati > Bacillota > Bacilli > Caryophanales > Paenibacillaceae > Paenibacillus > Paenibacillus sp. FSL M7-1455. The sequence continues at coordinate 1,522,860 of NZ_JBBORO010000001.1, forward strand.
TACACGGATCTTCAAGCGGTACAGCATGAGAAGGGAGTTACCGTTTCCCTCCAAGTAGAAAATACCGGAAAGCGCACCGGAAAGGAAACCGTTCAATTGTATGTCCATGATGAGGAATGCAAATGGGTGCGTCCCGAGAAAGAGCTTAAAGCTTTTGCAAAAATCGAGCTCGCGCCGGGCGAGAAGCGGAAGATCGTTTTTGAGCTTGAAGAAAGAGATTTTGCCTATTACAACACGAAATACAATCGCTGGGTAGCAGAAAGCGGATATTTCCAACTCTGCGCAGGCAGCTCGTCCCGCGATATCCGAGTGACGAACCGACTGTTCTGCGACTTCGGCAAGGAAGAAATCACGTTCCATAAATTCAGCTTGCTCAATGAATGGGTGAGCGACCCGATCGCAAAGGACGTATTGGAAGAGTGCATCGATGAAATGAACAAGCACGTGAAGGACAAAGTATCTCTCCAGGATGAGTTCCTGGGATTTTGGGAGGACTTCCCGGTCATTAAAATCTTCCAGATGTTCGGGCAAAACTGGATGATGGAGCGGTCTCCGGATGAGGTCGTCGGCGAGCTGATCGAACGTGTGAACGAGAAACGGCTCGAGGCGCAGCAAGTCTAAATCTATTTAACTTAATCATGTCGACAAACATTATATAGGCCCATTCGTTTAAGGAGGATGTCATTCCATGGCATCCTTCTCTTTTATTTTAGGCTTTAGCCAGTTGAGCTCGCGAAGCGTGCGAAACAAAAAACCACCCGCTATGCGGGTGGAGGGAACGAGGGTTTGACCAACAAGACCATCCCGATAAAATTGAGATGTTCAGGCTCAATTGAAAGGAATGGTCTTAGATGGCAAACAAGAACTATAGTTTAGCTCACACAAAGTGGATGTGCAAATACCACATTGTATTCACCCCGAAGTATAGACGGAAAGAGATCTATAATCAAGTGAGGAAAGATTTAATCGAAATTTTCAAACGATTATGTAAATACAAGGGAGTAGAGATCATAGAAGGTCATATGATGCCAGATCACGTACACATGCTGGTAGCGATACCACCGAAAATTTCAGTATCAGCCTTCATGGGATATCTGAAGGGGAAAAGTGAGCTAATGATCTTTGAGAAGCATGCGCAATTAAAGTATAAATATGGGAATCGGAAATTTTGGGCGGAAGGATACTACGTCAGTACAGTAGGCTTAAACGAGGCAACCGTCGCAAAATATATTCGTGAACAAGAAGCACATGACCAGGCAGTGGACAAACTGAGTGTGAAGGAGTATGAGGACCCTTTTAGCATAAATAGTAGCAAGAAAAAGTAAACCAGTTTAACTGGTAAGTGAAAGAGACAAATTACACTGAGCCTGAACAATTTATTGTCAGGCTAGCGTCTTTAGGCGCAGTTTGGCAACAGGGGGTTATACCCCAAGTGCAAACCACCCGTTGGACGGGTGGTTATGATTGGGGAGTCGGACGGGCTGCTTAGTGAGATTAACTAAACATGGAAAGCAGAAAAAGGGGGGACTGTAATGCGAGGCGGACCGGGATTGGATTCAAGTACAGATTACAATAATCTTGGACCCGGAACATGAGCGCTTGATATTTACCAGTAAAATAGAGAAAATGAAGGTATCATCCATCTTCTTTTTATTTTTAAAAAAGGGATATAATGAAAGTTTTACATAAAGCAACTGTAATTATTCCGATTATTTCGTTATTAATGGGAACGACAAGTGCTTTTGCTTCCCGAAATAATCCCCATGTGTATATTAATTAGACAATTTATACGAGCATAACGTATCAATAGCTTTGACAATGGAATGGTCTCGATGCCAAGGAGGAGTACATGAATGGGGAACGGATATGGCCAGCTTTTGGCGAAGATTCAAAATCCGGTACGGCGGCTCGTTAAATTTCGAGAAATTGGAATATCATGTTTTCTGATTTTTATTTTATGTGTTACTGGTTGTTCCCCAAAAGATGAACCTTTTAATCATTCAAGCTTAAATCAAGACTTTCCAGTCCCGAAATCAGCCGAACTTCAGGAGATAAAGGAATACTCGGAAGAGTACGCCTTCAAAGACGTTAAAGAAGAAAACGGACTACCGGACTATTATCGCAAAGAAATAGAGAGACGCGGCTGGATAGAAGCCGATCGATTGGGCTCAAAGTATACCTTTCAGAACGGGGACAAAAAAATCAATTTAATAATACTAACGGAAAAAATAATAATCCAGCTCTAGAGCTAATTAGAGCCCCTCTTTGGCGTCATTTCAATGAAATGGGGGACAAAGGGGCTGTTTTTGAAAAAAATGCCCAACTTGTATATGACGAACTGCGATGCACGCATCTAATCGGTTCCCCGATAGGTGCGTTTTTTATGGATTGAAGTGGATTATAACGGGAAACGCCTTGTGAACACGCTACTGCCCGGCATACGCGATCCGGAAAGGGAAATCATGTTCCTTGTGCTGCGGTTCCCTTTAGTGCGTTACTCGAAAAACGCCCTATGACTTGAATATGCCTTCAGTTGAAGTCGAATCCGCCGCCCCACAGCCTCTGTTGCCCGACTCCGAAAAAAAAGTGAGCCGGATTCCACGCTGACTTGTCTATAATATATCCCAACAAGAAAGGAGAGCCGGGCGTGACCGAGCATGAACTATTTCATACGTACAACAAAGACGTCTACCGAACATGTCTGTATATGCTCAAAAACAGCCAGGATGCCGAGGATGTATGCCACGACGTATTCGTTACGGTGTTCCGCCAGGACTGGAGCAGCGTGACGAATTTGAAGGCCTGGATTATGCGTATTACGATGAACCATTGCCTCAACGTGATCCGCAAAAACAAAACGAAGCACGAGAAGCAAGGACAACTGCAATGGCTTCATGATCAAGAAAGCCGGGCCGTAAGTCCGGTTGACAGCATCGTTGTAAACAAGCTTTCTTACGATGAGCTGGAGCGACAACTGCTTCAGCTGCCGGAGAAACTGCTTAGCGTCGTTACGCTGCGATATATCGGCGATTTGTCCATTAAAGAAATTGCAGAGACGCTCCGCATTCCCCAGAATACCGTCCGGTCCAGGTTGTACAAAGCGCTCAAGCTGATCCGCAAAAAACTGGAGCGCCAGGAAAAATATATCATGAGGGGAGAGAATCATTTTGGAATCTATTGAGCTCAACGTTAGAAATCATATGAAGCGTACGGAAACGGTGCAGTATCCCGACTTTGATCAAATGCTGAGCAGCATTGAAAAAAATGAACTGAGGATCGTAGACGAAACATATCACAGGCCGCAGCGGCGAAAAACGAGCGTGGCGATCATTGCGGGTGTGTCTGTGGCCGTTCTCGCAACGCCTGTTTATGCAGCCGTTCAATACGATTGGAGCAGTATTCTGTCCAAGAAACCAGGCATTGAAGCAGCCCTTGAGGCCGGTTATGGCCAGCAGGTGGAGCAGAGTGTAACGGATCATGGCGTCACTTTGACGGTGCATACCGCTTTTACCGATGAGAACCGGACGGTCCTCCTGTACACGTTAAAACCGGAAGAAGCCACCCGAGGACAAGAGATCCGGTACGACCGGATCGTCCTCAAGGACAGCAGCGGCACCCCCATTGAAGGGCATTATGTTCAGAAGTGGAACGCGGAGCAGGGCGTGTACCAGGGATATTTTGAGACGAATTGGGTGATGACAGAGGAACTGTCCAAGCTTCAATTTTCCGTGACGAATGTCCGGTATCTCGAGGATCTGGAGCACGAGATCCATTGGAATCCAAACGATCCGGGCACCCAGCAATTCACCATTCAAAAGGACGGCATCCAAACGGTAAAAATACAGCCCTTTGCATCCTCTCCGGGCCAAGTCCTGCTTAACTCATCCGTAACCTTTACAGACGATGCGGTTCAGGAGCAGACTTGGGCCAGAATCGCCGCGTACGACAGCCTCGGTAACAAAATCCGGGAGACGGAATCCCCCGCCTATGGTACAAGCGGTGCGACCGGGGAGTATGCAAGCCAACAGAAGTTTAGCGGGCAGCTGCTGAAGAAAAAAGGGAACCGTTTTGCTTTGGTATATACCCATGAGAAGGGGCGCACTGACGGCACGTGGAACGTGAATCTCTCTTTGTCCCGGAAGCAGATGGAGAGCGGTTCGTTCGTAAAAACCCTGGATATTCCGCTTCATACATGGCCCGAAGAGGCGAGCATCCGTGAACTGGTTGTAACACCGACCCAAATCCGGCTCGTCCTGAATCATCAGGACCGCCGATTCCGAATGCCTTACCAAACCTTGCAATTGGATGTTGGCGGCCGGGTATTTGAAGGGGAAGTTGGACTGGAGGAGAGCGATTCCCATGCCGGTAAAACCGTTCTCCGGTTTGAGCCTACGGACTCCATTACCGTGGATATCGCTTCTCTAAAAAACACATCAATCACGCTGATCGGCAAGGAACGGGTGGATGTTCATAAGGGCAGCGATGTTCCCGTCCGTCTGACCGATATTTCCTCACAGCCGCAGACGATACGGACGAGCTACGAAGGATATCCGGTCCATTGGACTTATTATATCAAGGACAATAATCTGTACGTCGAATCCGAAAGCCCGGATGCAAGCTTTGGCGGTATCAATCAAACCTATTTTGTTGAGGGGAAAGAATCGATGTATCTGATTCCGCAGTTTTATTTTGGTTCGGGCAACAAGCATACCGATATGTACAAAAACTTCAACGGTACCGATCTGGACCTATACGTATGGAACTACACCACCAAAAATCCGGATGACGAGCTTCGAGTAAAACTAAACTAAAGAACGCCAGGCCTATCATAACTTGCGAAGCAGCTGCCTGCTGGGCGGCTGCCTTTTTCATTATGCGCAGCGCGTAAGGTGTTCTCGGTTGCTAATGGTTGTGACAGCGCCTATGTAGCTTAAAATGGTTCTCTGTAAGTTGTAACGGTCGCCAATGAGCTTATCTGCAAGACTACCTTATGAAATTCGGCCGAAATGCCCAAATAACGTCAACCAGAACCGTTAAAATTTCATAACCTCCATTTTCCCGGCATTAACCGCTGTGGCAACCGTTAGAAATTTACTCCCACACTTACTTCCATACTTACTTCCACACTTACTTCCACACTTATTTCGACACTTTTACTTGTCCGTTCACCTTGACTACATCTTCTCGCGTTCAATTGTTTCCTCGACTTTTCCCTTCATCTCCCAGGCGCTTACTTGTCCCATCGATCGCTTTACTTCATCCCATTGCGTTCAAATTTTCTTCTCGGGTTCACCCGATCTCTTCCGTTCACTTACCTTTCCCGTCCATTTATCTCCTTGCGTTCAATTTTCTTCTTACGTTCACTTCATTTGCTCATTGGTTTAACGGGTATGCTGCCTCCCTATGAACAAAGGGCGTTAACAACGTCTTCATCGCGGGATTTTCATTGCCAGCATGTCCTTGAACTAGCGGTGCGGATCAACCGGACTTTGGACATGATCGCCGGGTAGTCGGTAAGTACGATATCGTTGTTTTCCGCTAGCCACCTCCAGCAGTTTTTTCTCCAAAAGGGCGCGAAGGATAACTCGGGTGCGATGTTCAGATAGCTGCAAATGGCTTGACAACTCCATCGGCGTAAAGGGCCGCAGCAGTCGGTGAGCATACCTCAGGGTTTCGGCTTCTGCCCAATGGAGTCCGGAAGGTACGGCGCTGCTTAGAAACTTTCCAACGAAGGACAGGACGAGCTGCTTGCATACCCCGGGATCATCCCGGATGGATAAGTAAGCAATCGTAAGGATTAGCCAGTCATCCAAAACCAGCAGGGACTGCTTCATGCATAAATCTTTGAATCGGCTGACTTCAATATCCCTGGCATGGCTTCGGTAATCCTGAATTTCGATACATCCTTTGACGTTCCCGGGCATGTACGCAAGGTCCAGATAGCGATACCCGTTATTAAAATCCCTAACCTCGTATTCGGGGTATAAGTGATCCAGATTGCCTATGGCCGGAAACCAGACCAAACGTAAAAAATCGAGCGATCCGCGGCTTAATCCTTTCCGGAGTATCTCCCGTCTTCTTGGGCTTTTCTCTTCGGCAATCTGTTGCTCCATCCAACTTTGATAGATTTCATCAAACCTGCTCATTCCATGTCACATCCGATCCGAAAAAATAAAAAACCGCCCCGATACATCCATGCTCGCATGAACATGACGTAACAAAGCGGTATGTGCTTCACACCCTATAATTGCATACAATGTACCATTAAAAGGGAAAATATTCAAGCTTAACTGCTCCATTGGAGCATTGAAACCGACCCCGACCCAATCTTGGGCCAAAAAAGTCAGGTTAAGCCATAGTCTCCATAAAACTTGAGCGCACCTGGTCGGGTATGTTTTGTTCTCACAGGGATCGTGCCGATATATTGAAATGGCAGAATGCTGCGATTCACTCATAAACGTACTCTCTAGAATCCACGACACCAAAAAGACATCCATTGGGGGGCCTTTTTGAGGGGAAGGACACTTTCTCCAGGGGAGGAGTCCCGCACGGATGGCCGATTGCAAATTCTAACGGTTGTGACAGCGCCTATGTAGCTCAAAATAGCTATCTGCAAATTCTAACGGTTACCAGCGAGCTTATTGACGAGATTATCCTATGATGTTCCTCCATAATGCCTAAATAACGTCAATCAGAACCGTTAAAATTCCAAAAGCAACAATTTCTTGGCATTAAGCGCAATGGCAACCGTTAGAACTGTTCACTCCGCATTCATCAACATATCTTTAAGATCACCATGATTCCTTGCGAGCGCCTTACACTTCAACTTGAGCATAACGCCCCACGAGTGCCTTGCTCTCCACGATCACCGTGTCTCCTCACGATCGCAGACTCCCTGCGCAACCCGCCACTTTCAAAGTAAACTTCATTCCCGCAAGGGCGGTTACACCGTCAAAGCCGAAATCGGAGCCAGCCGCTACCATTGCTTTCCTTTTCGCTAGCGGCCATCAGCGCCATTTTCCCCAACACAACTGCCAACACTACAGGGCGCAACGAACAATTCGGGTCCGATGCAGCAATTAATCGTCAATCCAATTACGGCAACCGTTCAAATATTCGCCTTTACAAATTCATGCGTCATTTCGGCTACGCGCCGATTTCCCGCCTCCGTAAAACCATGGCCCTCGCCTGGAAATATCTCGATCCTCCCACGAGGATATAATTTTGAAGCTTTTTCGCCATACTCAAGCGCCACGACCGCATCTTGATCGCCATGAAATATCAGAACATTTTTGTTATATCCACCTACATGTTCGAATACGTCGTACCCGTGAATCGTCTCGAAAAACGCCCGGCCGAGCGTCATTCCCCACAGCTCTTGCGTGTCCGGAATGCTTTCAAGCGTAGGAAATCTTTCGTTCCATTGGTCCGGGATGCAGAATGCCGGATATAATAACAGAACGCCTTTCACGTCATCCATACGCTCCTCGGCGGTCAGCGCCGTGACCAAACCCCCTTGGCTACCGCCAAACAGAAAAATATGGTCCGCATCGACGTTTTCCCATGTTTTCACATGATCCAGTACGGTGCATAAATCTTCTTTCTCCGTAAACAAGGTCATTTCCGTCGTCTTAGAATCGCTTTTTGAATTCACGGAACCGCCGCAGAAATCAAAACAATACGCCCCCACGCCATGGGACGCCAGATATTCGGCATGCATCGTAAAATCGGCATTTGTTCCGTTGTAGCCATGACTGAAAATAACGACGGGACACTTTTTTTCATGCTTTGGCATATAGGAAATGCCGAAAATGTTCCTGCCGCGATGTGCGATTTTTACTGTGTTTGTTATGTAATCGTTCATGCTTGAACCCCCGTTCGTTGAAGTTTGCTTGCAAAGGGATGCCCTGGGTTGCTTCTTCAAGCCATACATTGCCGCATTCCAAACAACCAGAGCTTACCTACCAAATTATACTGTATCTGAGCATCTTAGGAATGGCCCGTGATGATTTTTTTGGCTCCCGGAGCGGAAAGTTCACTTTAAAGAAAATAGACCGGCCGGGCGGATCTTCCTGCGATGCGAAACGATCGGCACAATCGGAAAACAGAATGCAGACGTCGAAACTTGCGCAAAAAGTATTGATCCCACGAACGGGTTGCCTGTAAAATAGGAAAATATGACCAGTATGGAGGTATAGGTAAAATGGACGAGCTGACGGTCGCTCCCCCTAAAAAACGCAAGTTATGGATATGGATCCCGATATCCGTTCTTTGCATATGCGTGTTGGGCGCAATAGGCCTATTTAGGGCTTGCTGAACGATTCTTTAACCGAAACTCATGGCTAGGCGACTGCGAGATAGCAGCGTAAAAATGAGGCAAAAAAGAACGCGGAGCCTGCGCTCCAGGTTCATCACCAGAAGTTGCAGCGTAATCACGGATTCACTTGTCTTTGCGAGGCGTGCTCGAATACAGCCAAGCCCGTACTTGCGCTTGCCTTCTCCGAACTTGCCTTCGATTGCGTTTCGTTCTCCGGTATCCTGTTTGGCCACTTGCCTATCTTCGCTTGTCGGGCCGTTTTTCGGCTTGCGTCCCAGTGCCGGTCCGCTGAGCCGAATCCCATGCTGTTTGCAGAATCTCCGGTTTTCGCGTGTGCGGTAGATCTGATCCGCTTGGACGACAGCCGGATAGAATCCCATGCGGCTGCGATACTTCTCGATCACGTCCATGAGCGTCGTGCTCTCGTTGAAGTTATCCCAAGATAGCCGATCAAGGAACGCGTAGCCCTTCGTCATGCTTACCGCGATCTTGGCTCCGAACTCGACGCGCGCCTTGGCTTTCCCGCGCACGATCGGCCTGACATGCGGCTGATGAATGCTGACGACCCGGTCTTCCATCTGGTGGGAACGCTCGTTGTACATGTGAAGCTGCTGACGGTACAGTTCGTGAATCACCAGCAGGTCGCGATAGGCTTTGCGGCCAAGTAGCGTGAGCGGTTGCGACTTGGCTTGCTCGGCGATGATGGAGAGGTTCCGTCCAACGTAACCGAGTTGCCTCCTGATCGCTTTGCGAATCACTTTCGGCCCCGGTCTGCGTTGCTTGGAAACGGCCAGAAACTGTTTGCGCGCTTTTTCCCGGTACGTGCGCGGTTTCGCCATTTGTCCGATGACCGGCTCATGCAGCGTATCGATGATCGCTTCGAGCTTCTCCCGCGCTTCATTCAACAGATTCAGATCGGTCGGATACGCCACATCCGCCGGCGCACAGGTGGCATCCACCAGCACGGTCCCTTGATTCGGCTGCTCAGGGGCTTCCCATTCTGCGGTCGATTTCGGATGCGCTTCGCAAACAAGTTTATTCGTTTCAGGAACCTCTGACTCTGTAGCCATCGACTCCACGGGAGACGCTGCTTCTGACGATGCGACTTGCGATTGTGCAAACATGGTTTGCTGCTCGACTTCTTCATCAGAGGCGCGCTTCTTCGAGCGCTTCCCTTGGCCTTTACCGCCGCCGGTCGCGTCGTTGCTGTCATCATCATCTTTCGTTTCCTTCGCACCTTCGGTGGCGACGATCTCATTCAACTCTGCCAGCACGTCCGTCAGACGCTTGCGGAAATGCGTCATCATGGAGTGATGGAACGGTGGCTTCATGACGAATCCAGGCAGACCAATGAAGTATTGCATGTAAGGATTTTCGCTGATCGACTCCAACGTTTCTCTGTCGGTCAGTTGCATTCGCTCCTGAATGATGAGCGCACCGAGCCCCATCCGAAGACTGATCGTTTGCTGGCCGCGAAAGGTGTCTTTGAAAAATTGACCGTATGTTTTCTCAGCCTCCGCCCACGGCACCAACCGCGCCAACTGGACCCAGCGATTGTCCTCGTCCAGCTTTCCGCCAAAGGGCAGAAAGAAATCGCCGGGCAGGATCAATTGATTATCGAGGTGCGCGGTCGGCTTAAACATCTTCGTCACTCCATCTGCAAAGGTTTTAGGTGGTTTTCAAACATTTCCTTTGCATATGATTTCGACAAATGGGCCTTAGAATCCTTGTTGTTATGCGGTTTTTGTTGTTTTTTTAAGTGTTCAGCAAGCCCTATTTAGCTATCAGAAATATGAAAGTTATAGCGTAGCACGAGATTACGAGGAACAATTTTCCGCATTGCAGCAAAAGGCAAAGACGTTTGCCGACAAAATCAACTCGACCCCGGATGAATCCTTGAGTTTCCCGGAGCTGGTGGATTACTACCAGAAACTGAAGAAGGAAAACACGTTCGAAGACCAGCTGAAAGATTTAAACAACAATCCCAAATACGCAAGCGTCAAAAACAAAATGTCGGCCGATGCCTTAATGATGACAAAAGCTTCGAATGAGCTGAATCAAATTTTGGGCGACATCGACAATATCCAAGTCTTATTGCAGAAAAACGCCGTCCTGGACGATGACATCCAAGTGCTGGAGACCTCCACGACCACGACCATCGGCGACTACGATTCCAAAGTATCCGACTTGATCGGTCAAAACAGCCAAATCCGCGATGAGCTGGCGGGAACGCTGGTCCACAATTATTTGAAGCATGCGCATAATCGGTTTCTGGAGGCCATTACATACCGGGGAAAATATTTGACGGAGAGCAGGGCGGCCAACGATGCTTATGTGGCGGCGATCGAAGCCGGGGAAGAATCCGAACGGCAAAGCCGATTGGCTCAACAATACATCAAGGAAGGCAATAACAGCTTTTATTTTAGCAGCGCATATTATAATTTATCCGACGAGGCCTATCAAAACGCATCCGACAATAACGAGATCGTCAAAGAGAAGCTTCAGCAGCATGAAAGCCATCGGCGGGAAGCGGCTCGCATGCTCGAAAAGTACCAGCAACTGATCAATCTGACGGGCACCCCGCAAAGCGAAGTGCTGGTAAACGGAGCAACCAACCCGAATCAACCTAATTCCGCCGTATCCGCTGCCAAGAAAGACGTTCAGGTTAGCGGCGATCACCCCGCGGAACACATTCCGGACATTACCATCAAAGCGGCCATGGTCGGTTATTTGAACAGCGCGGTTCGGGCGACCTCCAACTATGATTTCAGCGTCATGGAGCCGTATCTGAATCCGTCGGGCAAGGCATACAAGGAAGCCAAGGACTATTTGGGTTACTTGCAGAAAAAAGGCATCTACGAGGAGCTTATCTCTTCCGAGGTGACTTCGATTCAGCGGTTGTCCGAGGATCGGTTTAAAGCGTATACGCGGGAAACATACAACATTTATTACAACGACGGATCCATGAAAACCAAATCGTTCAAATCCCAATTTATTTTGGTCCATACGGATCAAGGGGTTCAAGTTGATGAATTGTTGCGTACCGATCAAATCAAATAAAGCGGCGCACAAATGTTAAAAATAGGAAACGCGATAACAGGTTCGCATACGTCGAAACAAAAAGAAGCAGCAGCCGTTCAGGCTGCTGCTTTGTTTTTATATAAAATGGCTGATCTCGACGAACTGTCTCTCCAGCGGGGAAAGCTCATAGTTTTGGCGGGTCACCAAATACTTTTCGATGTATCGGTCACCCGGCGGGAGTTCGAAATAATCCGTCACCCCGAATTGCCGCGCGATGGTTTTGGAGATCAATGTAACCCCCATGCCTAATGAGCTTAGCTGAAGCAGCGTCTCGAACACGCCGACTTCCGTTTTAGGGTCTTGTTTGATGCCGTTGGCAACGCAGATGCGCTCCAGGATGGAGGCGTATAAGCAATCTTTCGAAAGAATAAGCTGGGTTTTGCCTTGAAGGGCTTGGATCAGATTGGCGCTGGACCCGATGTTTTTGCCGGCCAAAACCATTTCCTCGGTTCCGATCGGCTTGTAAGTAAGTTGGGCCCGGTCGGATTTGCCGATGGTATAAGCGAGATCGATATGACCCTGCAACAACTCGTTTTCCATCGTCTCGGTCGTCCCTGTTTTGAGCGCGACGGACAAAGCGGGATACTTCCGATATAAATTCGCAAACGCCTCCGCAATATTCGTGCCGACGGCAGACTGCATCGTGCCTATCCGAAGCTTTAATTCCCGCTGCTGCATTTCCTGTTCGGTTTCTTCCCATAAAAGAATGATTCTTTTGAATTGCTTGTACAGCTTTTCGCCTTCCGGCGTCAATTCCATTCCGCGGGCGCTTCGGAGAAACAGCTGCCGTTGATAATGGCTTTCGATCTTTTTAATTTTGGCCGTCATGTTGGATTGCAGATGGTTCAAGCTCGCGGCAGCGGCCGATACGCTTTTCAGCTCGGCAACGGCAACGAAAGCAAGCATATTTTCAATGTACAATGAGATTCCCCTTATCAAAAAAAATGATAGCTGTATCTCGATTATACATTATTCATGATGGATTTTCTTCGATACACTTGGAATAGCCGTAAAGGAATGGAGGAATAAAAAATGGAGCATAAGCGCATCAAAACAGGCATTATTGGGGGCTCCTTAAACAATCAATGGGCAAGCAAAACGCATATTCCGGCGCTGCAAACCAGCACCCGGCATCAAATCACCGCCATTGCAACGTCCCGAATGGAGAGTGCGGTCAAGAGCGCGGCTGCATTAGGGGCGCCACTCGCTTTTGCAGACTATAGGGAATTATGCGAGAGCCCGGAGGTTGAGCTGGTGATCGTGAGCGTCAAGGTTCCTTTTCATTACGAAGCCGTAAAATCGGCCATTGCTGCCGGGAAACATGTCTACTGCGAATGGCCTTTGGCCGTGACGTTGAATCAGGCACAAGAGTTGGCGAAGCTCGCCGATCGAGCCGGCATTCATCATGCGATCGGCCTGCAGGCCAGACAATCGGCAGCCATTCAAGAGGTCAAGCGACGGTTGGAGCAAGGTGAATTCGGCCGCATTCTATCTTGCAGCATCCATGCGTCCACGCAAGGGAAAGGAAGGATGACGGACCGAAACGGCGCCTATTTGTTAAAAGAGGAGCATGGCGCAACCCTTCTGTCGATTAACGGCGGGCATTCCCTGGATGTGCTGCGTGGTCTGCTCGGTGACTTTAAGGAACTGACGGCCATCATGAACATCCATGATGTTGAGGCGACCGTGCTCGAAACGGGTGAAAAAGTAGAAAAGGATACGGCCGACCAAATCATGATCCAAGGGACGCTGGAGCGGGGCACCTCCGTTTCGGTTCACGTTCAGGGAGGAACCTATCCCGGTTTCCGCATGGAAATCCAAGGAGAAAAAGGCGTCATCCGATTGAAACAGCGCCATTCCGTCGGACATGTGCAGTTTGGGAACCTGCTGGTGCAGCAAAAACGGTATGCTTCAAGCCACTTGGTGGCGCATGGCGACGACGATGGCTTCGAGACGATTTATGGGGAAGGGGAGCAGCTGCACTCGCCGATGCTGGATGTTTTGAAGGCTCATGAGCTTTTCGCCAGGGACATGATTGACGGCACTTTTGCATCGCCCGATTTTCATGATGCGGTTCAACTGCATAAGCTGCTGGAGTCCGTCCGAACCGCTGCCGTTACCGGCTGCAAAATAGCACCTTGTTCAATAAGTTGATTCGTTGCTTTCCGATCAACACCCGGCTATCGATGCGATGGCCGGGTGTTTTTTAGCTTAAGAAAGCCACAAACAATGGTACCGTTTTTTCCATCGGAATCTATTGGCGAAAATCATTCAACAGGTCATGCTATTCGTGGATGAGCATATGGATGAAAATATGACCCGCGAAGATGCTGAAAATGGAGCGGGCATCCATCTGCGGCAAGTCGAGCGGGTAATGGTCCATGAGGCGGCGGATCGGCTTAGAAATATGGATCCTTAGTTATTTGCGGGGGTGTTCAAGAAGCGCGCGGGCAAAAGCCCGCCGGACTTCCAATAAAGCAGAAAAAAGGAGGCGGCAACATGAAGGAACAAACAGCGGATATCGTGATCATCGGCGGCAGCGTTGGCGGCGTGGCCGCGGCGCTGGCGGCTTGCAGGCTTGGGAAAAAGGTGATTCTGACCGAGGAATGCGCCTGGATCGGCGGGCAGCTGACGAATCAGGCGGTACCGCCGGATGAGCATCAATGGATCGAGCAGTTCGGGGCGACGCGCAGCTATCGCGATTACCGGGAGCAGGTTCGCCGGTATTACCGGACGTTTTTCCCGCTGACCGCGGACGCCGCCGTCCAGCCGCTGCTCAATCCGGGCAATGCCCTGGTCAGCCGAATCAGCCACGACCCGAGGGTTGCCCATGCCGTGCTGCAGGCAATGCTTGCCCCGTACGAACATAGCGGCCGGCTGCGTATTTTTACCGGTTGGAAGGCTACCGGATGCGAAGCGGACAACGGTCAGGTCAGAGCGGTCACGGTTACGCAGCTGGGCAGCGGCGACCAAATGGCCTTGTCCGGCCGTTTCGTGCTGGACGCGACGGAATGCGGCGACTTGCTCCCGCTAGCCGGCATCGATTACGTCACGGGGGCCGAATCCCGGCTTGAAACCGGGGAACCGCATGCCTTGGAGGGAGCCGCTGACCCGATGGACATGCAGGCGGTGACGCACTGCTTTGCGGTGGACTACCTGGAAGGCGAAGACCATACGATCGATAAACCGAAAGATTACGAGTTTTGGCGGCAATATCAGGCGGATTTTTGGCCGGAACGCCAGCTGAGCTGGTTTTCTCCGCAGCCGCGGACGCTGAAAAAGGTCGAATACGCGCTGTTTCCGCGGGACGGACTTTTTTCGTTGTGGAATTACCGGAGGATCATCGACAAGGAGCTTTTCCGCGAGGGGGCTTTTGCCAGCGACATCACGATCGTGAACTGGCCGCAAAACGACTATTGGCTGGGCCCGGTCATTGACGTCCCGGAGGAGGAGCGGCTCCGCCATTTGGAGGGCGCCCGCCAGCTCAGCCTTTCGCTGCTGTATTGGATGCAGACCGAAGCGCCAAGGCCGGACGGCAAGCAGGGATACCCGGGACTTCGGCTGCGAGCGGACGTGTGCGGGACGGACGACGGACTGGCCCAACAGGTCTACATTCGGGAATCGCGGCGAATACGCGCGCGCTTTACGGTCAAGGAGCAGCACGTCAATCCGGACTGTACGGGCACGAAGCTGGCCGCGCCGTTTCGGGACTCCGTCGGCATCGGCTTCTATCACATCGACCTGCATCCGAGCACGGCAGGACGAAATTACATCGACGTGGAAAGCGTTCCGTTCCAGATTCCTCTGGGAAGCCTGATTCCGGAGCAAGGCGGCAACCTGCTGCCGGCCTGCAAAAATATCGGGACGACCCACATTACGAACGGCTGCTACCGCCTGCACCCGGTGGAATGGAATATCGGCGAGGCGGCGGGTTTGCTGGCTGCATTTTGCCTGAATCGCGGGTCGATGCCCTCGGATGTTCATGAGCAAGGCTCCCTGCTGGAGGATTTTCAGCGCTTGCTTCAGGACCAGGGCATTGAATTGTCTTGGCCGCTTTAGCGGGAAACTGTGGCCACAGAGGGGATCATTCCGAATCGCTAATAAAAATTATGATGATGACAGACCCTGTCACTATTAGCGGTTATGATGAAAATGTACCGACCGATGCTGATGAGGCGGCGGCGAGAAGCTCATTCAAGAAAGGATGAATCCATGATGTATGTGACGGTTTCGGATTTGATCACGGAATGGAACAAGGAAGCTGCATTAACCCAAAACATTTTGAACGCCTTGACCGATGAATCATTAAAACAGCAGGTGTATCCCGGAGGGCGTACGCTGGGAAGGATTGCGTGGCATTTCGTCTCGAACATCCCGGATTACTTGACCGAATTCGGGGTTGCGACCGAGCGGGTGCCCAATCCGGATGATGTGCCTTCAGCCCAAGAAATCGCCGAGACTTTTAAAAAGATAAGCGAGCGTGCAGCCCAAGCGGTTGAAGAACAATGGACGGACGACGATTTGAAGCAGGTGCAAAACGCTTTTGGCAGACTGGAAACGAATGCGTCCATCTTTATGGGATTGATCAAGCATATCGTCCATCACCGGGGACAGGTTACCGTGCTTATGCGTCAGGCGGGATTAAACATCCCTGCGGTGTATGGTCCCTCCAAGGAAGGTTGGATACAAATGGGGGTTACGCCGCCGATTTAAAAAGAGCTGAAGGCAAAAGCAATGTTGGGGGTTAAGAGCTAATTTCATGCAAGGAAGAGGCTATCCCGCGGACGCGAAGTCCGAGGGGTAGCTTTTTTATGCTTTTTTCTAAGCTTCCACAGCAAAAAAGCAGCCCTTCCGGGCCGCTCCTCAAGCTTGCATGGCCGGTTTTAGCGTCCGCCGCTTTGGTTTTTCCGGTCCTGCGGCTGTTCCCTTCTGAATCACGGGTTGTTACGAACGGGATTTGCTTTTCAGCCATTCCTCGAACTGATGCAGCGTCCTGACGTGATCGTCCAGCACGGCGGTATATATGTCGAAGCTTTTCACTTCGTTTCCGTATTCGGGGCGCGATGCCCATGCATGTTTGATCGTCAGGATGGATTCGCGCAGCTCGGGGGTGAGCCGCTTGGGCAACGTTTCAATATGCTTCAGGTCCGGCTGCTTGTCCGGCTCGTCCACGAACCATATATCCAGTTTCCAATCCATGCCGCTTTGGGCCCGGTATTTTAATCCGATATAAAACCCGTCGGGGTAGTTGATATCCGTATTCCAGATCCCCGTATCGTTCAGGAAGCGAAGCTCCCTGACGCCCTGCTTGACCATCAGCATCGTGGCGATCTCCGCCACTTGATCCATGTCGAGTTTGGGGCAGACCACGGTTATGTCCAGATCCCTCCATGCCATTAATCCGAGAGCTGCGCTGCCGACCCGTACCGGATTGCCGGCTAATGACAGCAGATCGTCCATGTCCAGCTCTTCCGCTACCCTGTTTGCTTCGGCTTGCAGCTGATCCTGGCGCCTCAATAATTCATTTTCGCACATGTTGATTCACGCTCCATTCCATAGAAAACGATTTGAACCCTGCAATGCTGCCTCTTCTGAAGGGCCTAACGCTGCAAAAGCGTCGCAACCCCTGCGAACATTCGGCAAGGGCATGCGACGCGCAAAGTCCAAGACACCCGGGCCGCTGCATATCTTCTTGGCCCGGGTGTCTTTCACCGCAAAGAACTTTATTTTTATTTCCTCCGACGGGATCAGTTGCGAACGCCGTTCACCGGCGTTACCTTAAGGGCGTAGAACGCTCCTTTTTTGTTGATTTTTCCGGTGATGGTCGGAGCGCCTTTTTTGGTGAAGGTGTATTCGTTTTTCTTGATCTGTACCGAATAACCGTTCATTTGAAGTCCGAAGATGGATTTGACTTTCGGTTTGGCCGCGGCAAGGGCCTGGTTTTTGCTGAGCACGGGTTTGGCGAACGATTTGGCGAAATCCTGGTCGTTAGCCCAATCCTGGCCATGCAGATTTTCCACTTCCCACACTTTGCCGGTTTTGACGCCGATCGCTACATGGTTGGCATTTTCGTTGTCCTGGAAGTTCCAGACGAATTCCTTGTCCCCCTTTTTCTCGCGCGAAGCAAATTGGAGCGGTTTGATCACGTGGCTGCCGAGCGATTTCAGGGAACGGTTCGCCTTGTTGACCAGGGCCGCTTTCATGTCCTTCAAAGGATACGTGATGCTGGCCGTGATCTGGTTGCCTTGATCCGAATCGATGTACAGGCTCTGGCTGTTCCCCCAGAGAACCCAGTAGTTCCGCGGAACGTTATCCTGATAAGGGGAGTACACCCGCCAGATGGCTTCCGTTTTGAATTTGCGGTCGGTATCGAAGGTTTTCAGGAACGAGGCCGTTTTGTTGGCGAGCGTCGCTCCCAGCACGGCGTTCGTATTGGAAGTTTTGTAAATGATGCTGGTCGACTCGACCCGTTTTTTGGCCGGATTGTACATCTGCTCGAATTCCGCCTTCACGGCCCCGTTGACGTAGCCGCTGATGATCCAGGTGGCTCCGGAGGTATCCGCGTGCGTGAAATCGATCTTGCCCTTTCCGGCGAGCTTATTCAAAACTTTCGTCAATTCGTTCAGCGTTGCCTGATCCAGCCCGGCAGGGGCGGATTGCGCTATTTGCACATCGGCCTGGCTTGTCTGCGGCGCAGCATAGATGGGAGCGGCCGACAGCAGCAGCGACAGGGCCGCAGCGGATAAAGTGATGGATTTGAATTTTTTCATTTTGTTTCCCTCCTGTGTCTTGATCCACAGATGTATTCGTGGTTTACGAGATATTAGACGAATCAAATCAGGGATATGTTTCATTTTTAGGCAAGCTTATCCTGAACGTCTCCGATTTTGTCCTGAACGTCATGCCGGAGCCCTTCGGAAGCACTGTCGCTGCGAATGAGCTGCCGAAGAAGACAAAACGGCAAGCGAGTACCGTTCAAGATGTTACAATGGCGGCACCAACGTCGAAGGAGGAGCTGCGATGCTGCTGAATTCCAAAAAGAAAAAAATGTTATTTTATGGCATTATGGTCGCCGTATGGGGAGGCGCAGGCATCATATATGCGGTCAAAAGCAATCTGCTGTTCTCCGCCGCGGCATTTGTGGTTGCGCTCGCCATGGCGGCCAAACTTTACGGCGCGGTCAAAAGCCCGGACCGGGAAGGTTAGGTGCGGACATGATCCTTGAAACGAGGCATGTAACGGGCTGGTATACGAAACATGCGCCGGTGATCCGGCAGGTGAATCTGGAAATCGAGCCGGGAAAAGTATATGCGCTGCTGGGCGCCAACGGCGCGGGGAAAACGACGCTGCTGAACGTCCTGGCTTCGATTCACGGCCAATACAGCGGGGAGGTCCGTTATTGCGGCGAGAAGCTGACGGGCAAAAACGACAAGCGGGTGAAGCGTTATCGGTATTTCATACCGGATCATCCCGCCTTGTTCGACGAAATGTCGCCGCTTGCTTTTATGGATTTCGTGCACCGCTTATACGGAAAAACGGTGGATTCGCCACGGTTGGCGGCGTTATGCGAGACCTTCGGCTTCGAGACGTTCCTTCACCGGAAGATCGGCGCCTTGTCGCTGGGCAACAGGCAGAAGACGGCACTGATCAACGGGCTGCTGCTGGAATGTCCGCTGCTGATTCTGGACGAACCGCTGGTCGGCCTGGATGCCGTCGCGATCGAACGGATTTACGGGGAGCTGCGCGCTTATGCGCAGCGGGGGAATGCCGTGCTGCTGTCCACGCATTTATTCCCCATCGTTAGCCGGATCTGCGACGAAGCTTTGATTTTGCACCAGGGAACGATACGGGAAACCGTCGCCGTACATGGGGAAGAGCAGGTCAAAGCGGCGTTTTTCCGGGTGATCGGCCATGAATGACGTTCGCGCCTTGTTTCGCGTGCTGCTGCTGGACGAAATCAAGGGGAGGCGGCCGCTGAAGGAATTGGCGGCGATCCTCGTGCTCATCGTCGTCCTGTTTTGCGTCGTTCCTTCGGAATACACGGCTGTTCACGCCCGATCCCTCGGTGTCCTCTTGAAAGGAACGGCCGCCGCCGCCCTGTATTTGTCCTTGCTGTCCGGTTTATCCAAGCTCAAAGACCGGAAATACAAGCTGCTGCTCGCCATGCCGGTGGGGAAAACCGCGTTGATGTTGCTGTATGCCGCCGTCGTATGGATCAAACATATCGGGCTCCGGGTGATGCCCTTTGTGTTGGCCATTCTTGCCTCAAACGTTTCCTATAGAAACATTACGTTGCTGGAGGGCGCCGGCGGGGGGCTGATGTGCGCGGCCGCCGGGCTGGCAGCGTGCTGGTGCGGCATAAGCGCGGTCTTCTTTTTGGACGACCGGGGGTTTTTGCGGTCCAGGCCCGAAAGATCGGCGATGAAGTTTGGCTGGATCAGAAGAGAGTTCGTGCGTTTTGCGGGCGAAAAGGTGCTTTTCCTGAACCATGCCGGATACTCGCTGTTTCTGGTTTTTTTCTTATACATGTCCACCGCGGTCTCCCGCGCCGGCGTAGAGCTGATCCTGTTTTTGCTGGTGCTGCTGTCGACGTGCTCGACTCCCGGGGTGCTGTTTTCCTGGGAGAAACCGTACCGCCAGCTGCTCCTGTCGCTGCCCGTGTCCCGCGGCGGCCTATTCGCCGGCAAATATATATTCGCCTTGGCGATCATGTTTCCCTTATATGCCGCTGCCTACGGCATCGTTTGCGCATTTGGGCCCGGCCTGGATCGCCGGGGGCTGCTTGCGATGATGGCGATATCCCTCGGATTAACGACGCTCGTCAAGCTGTATTACGATATGAAGCGGCCGAATTACGATTGGAGCCATCCCCGCCAAATGTTCGAACATAAACGGAAGTATATGCTGTGGCTGATCTCGGTCACCGTCTCGGCTCCCTTGATGGTATACTCTTATATGTCGATCTGGTTTGCAGGGGCCTTGCAGATGGTTTTTGCAGGGTGCCTTCTGTATGCAATCCGAAAAGGGAGGGCCCAAGGGTAATGGAATTTGGTGTGCGGAAGCCGGTGGCTCGGCATGGATTTTAGTACGGCATGGATTGTTCTGTTGTTTTTTGTGCTGTTTTTTTTGAAAACGAAAGACGCGGCGGCAGCGGCCCTGTTCGGCGTGCTTAATTTCGTGAATTGCCTGTTCGCCATGCAAATCAGCCGGATCGTTATGGGCGAGATGCTGAAGGTCCGGGACCCGGCCGCGGAACAGCTTTTCCTGTTTGCGTTCATCGGGGTCGTCGCGTATCTGGCCGGCAGGTTATTTCGGGGCGGCGGGAGCCGGAACGGCTTTGGGGCGCAGCATCTGTTCTCTTTGCGCCAGCGCATATGGATCACGTTCGGCAATATGTGCATGATGATGGGCGGCGTCTATCTTTCGCTCTTTTTTTTCGCCAATGCCGGCGGGGGACAGGACATGGTGCTGCACACCCTGCTGCTGACCGTCTATATGGCGGTCATCGTATCAAGCCACCGGCTATATACATACACGTTCAAAAAAGAAATGGAGAAGCGGCAATTGAAGCAGGAACTGGGGCAGCTTGAAAAATACGCGGATTCCCTGGAGGACGTGCTGCATGACATGCGGATATTCAAACATGATTATGCCAACATTTTGTCGACCCTGCAGGGGTTCATCGAGGAAGAAAAATACGAGGAACTGAAAACCTATTTCTATCGGGACGTATGCGCTTATTCGGACAAGCTGCTGCAGATGAACACGAGGCTGTCCCTGCTTGGGCGCATCAAGATCACGCCGCTCAAGGGCATGATTTCCTCGAAAATGTTGAAGGCTCTCGCGGAGCAAATCGACGTGTTTGTCGACATCGAGGAAGACATCCATGAGGTGGACATTTCCGCGCTTGATTTGTGCCGGATCATGGGAATCCTGCTGGACAACGCCATCGAAGCCGCCCGGGAAACGACGGAACCGATCATCAGGCTGGGGATCGTATCCCGTAAGGACAAGGTTTTGTTTATCGTCCAAAACAGCTGCCCGGAACGGACGCCCCCGATCTATAAAATGTTTGAAGCGGGATTTTCCACGAAAGGGGAGAACCGGGGCATCGGTTTGCCCGCCGTGCGCGAATTGCTCGACCGCAAATATCCCGAAGCCATCCTGGACACGGAAATCGATCCCGAATCGATGACATTGACGCAGCGGCTTGCGGTCCGAACAGCCGTCCGCGAACAAACGAATCCGAAAGCAGAGGAGATGACGTGATGCTTAACGTTTATATATGCGAGGATAACGAGCGGCAGCGCGAACAAATCGAACGGCTCGTGACGCATTCGATCATCAAGCACAAGCTGGATATGGAGGTGGCCTGCTCGACGGGGGATTACCGCGAATTGCTCGAACAGTCCGGGAAGGACGGCCATCCGTCCTTGTTTTTGCTGGACATCGATCTGAAAGCCGACATCAACGGCATTCAGCTTGGGGGGATGCTGCGCGACCGGAACCCCGATTGCCTGATCGCGTTTATCACCACCCATTCGGAGCTGAGTTATTTGACCTTCCAATACAAAGTGGAGGCGTTTGATTTTATGATCAAGGACGACCCCGGCCAATTCGCCTTGAGGCTGGAGGACTGCCTTTGCAAGGCGTATGAGCGGCATTTGAAAAAGGGCGGCGATCCGCGCCGGATGACGATCGAAACCGAGGAATCCATCATCAACGTCAAATATGAGGACGTGCTTTTTTTCGAAACGTCGTTTTTGCCCCACAAAATCAAGCTGCATGAGCGAAACAGGCAGATCGAATTTTACGGAACGTTGAAGGAGCTCGAAACGCAGCTGGACGACCGGTTTTACCGCTGCCACAAGGCATACATCGTCAATCTGGACAATATACGCGAAATTGACAAGCGGAAACGGATCATCCTGATGGCAAACGGCGAAACCTGTTACGTATCCTTCCGGTATTACGGCGGGCTGGTTCAGGCGATGAAGGAGAGGATGGGGGGATCCCCGTAGACGGGTTGAAGGCGATGAGGCCGGCGACTTGGCAAAAGCAAAAACAAGCCGATTTCGGTGCAGAACCGATCGTCGGCTTGTTTTTTGCTATAAGGGGATGCGCAAATTTTACGCTAAATCCTGGCGGCCGCAAAGCCTGCTTACCTGACCTTGACTATCCCTTCAAGCTCAGGACGTCCGGCTATGAGTCCCATACATTTTGAAGAGGCAATCCCCGTTCGGTGCGAGCCAGGTCGACCACGCGCTGGATAAAGCCGGTTTTGGCGCGCGTATACCCGTCGGGATCCGAGGGGTATCGTTCGGCCAAGGCGCGTTTAAGTTCGCCGTATTCCAGAACGAATTCAGGGTGGTCCCGGAGGTAGTCGCGAAACAGCAATTCGTTTCTTTCGTAAAATCCTTCGCTGGGGAGAAGATGCAGGTGATGAGTGCGCATTCCGCCAGCTTCTTTCATGAATAAATGCCGCCCGGTCATGCCCGTTTCGACGTAACGGTAACCCGAGCTGCCCAGCAAGGATGCGTAAGCTTGTTCATCAAGCAACGGCTGAACGGCAGCGAACAGATCGATGACGGGTTTTGCATCTTGATTGGGGATGGAGGTGCTGCCGACATGTTCGATGGCAACAAGATGGGGAGCCAGAACTTGCGACAGTTTGTTTTTCTCGTTTTCGAATGCCGAAGGCCATGCGGCGCTGTAAGGAACGACATGGACTGCATAACGATTTTGCCCGGGCACGGTTCATTCTCCTTTCGCTTTTTAGGAAGAGGTTGCGGCGAGGGGGCTATGAACAGGAAGAAGCCTGCCATCCCATGACGAATTCGGCTTGTCCCGTCTCCTCGTCGACGGTTTCCTCCAAGACGGAAAAGCCTTGACGTTCATAAAAATGAATCGCATTTTCGTTATCCTTGTATACTTTGAGCTCGAGTTTCGGAACGCGTTCCTTGACGTATTCCATCAGGGCCCGGCCGTAACCTTTGCCCTGATGGTCCGGATGCACGAACAAAGCGGCGAGCAGATGCTGAACGACCGAAATAAATCCTGCGATTTCCCCTTCGTTCTCCAGCACGTAGCTTTCGGCCATCGGCAGGTAAACGCTGCGCATGTCCTCCTGCTTGGATTGCCAATAGGCGCCATCGATGAAATGGTGCGCTTGTTCGGATGCGGCCAGCCATAGGCTGATGACGGCGTCCATATCCTCTTCGTTCATGAGGCGGATTTGCATCGTTTCGACTCCTTTCATTGCTTCTGTAATCCAGACCGAGTGTAAAAGTTTTCCTGGACGGTGTCAATACATCGAAAGAATAGAAACACAGCAAGGTCCCGCCGGATACGGCCCGTTTCATTATTTTGGAGAGTCTGTCACATGGGCGCGGGTTCCGTTCGTAGGAATAGATATAAAGGGGGAAGAGACATTGCAGGATTTGCAGTTGCCTCAGATCGTGTCCGACATTCTCGCGGGGGATCCGGCCAAATACGAGCTGATCATGCGCAAGTATCAACGGGCCATCCGGGAAGCTGTCCTTTTTGCGCTTGTTACGGACAAGCGAATCTATATGATTATAATAAAAGAAGTGCATTTAGATTTAGGCAATCATTTCGAGCCGTGGATCAGGGAGGAACGATGAACCATATTTTGATCGTCGATGACGAAGAAGACCTGCGCAAGCTGTTGTCGGACTATTTTGAGGTCAACGGATACGCCGTCATGACGGCAAAGGACGGGAACGAGGCGCTGCGGAAGCTTGAAAAGCAGCCGGATATCGTGCTGCTCGATATCAATATGCCCGAAATGAACGGTTTGGACTTATGCCGGAAGATCCGGAGCTTCGTGTCCTGCCCGATTTTATTTCTGACGGCAAGATTGGAGGATGCCGATAAAATATCCGGTTTTCAGGCCGGCGGGGACGATTATATCCAAAAGCCGTTCAGCATCCATGAACTGGGCGCCAGGGTGGAAGCGCACCTGCGCCGGGAAATGAGGAACCGGCAAAAATCTTCGGTCAGGTTCAGCGAAGAGCTGGCCATCGATTATTCGGAGCGGGCGCTGTACGGTTACGGCCGGCATATTCCGCTGGCAAAAAAAGAGTTCGACATCGTCGAGCTTCTGTCCGCGCATCCCGGCATGGTTTTTGATAAAGAGCGTATTTACGAACGGGTTTGGGGGCCGGACGAAGAAGGCGAAAGCTCCGTGATCGCGGAACACGTCCGGCGCATCCGGAACAAGCTGAAGGAGCACGGCTGCGAGGGCTGGATCGAAACCGTCTGGGGGGTGGGATACAAATGGCGAAAATCCTAAGCCGTTTTCGATTGAAAAATATGAGCATGCTGCAAACGTTTATCCTGTTTCATTGCCTCTACTTGGCCGCCGTTTTAACTGCCATCGTGTTCGAATTCGATTGGGCCGCCCGCCTTCAGCTGCGTTTTGCCGGCCATCCTTACGGGAACAATTGGGTTTTGCCGGCCCAGATCGCGGCCATGCTGCTGACGGTCGGCATCGGCCTGGTCATCATGGGCAGTCTTTTTTATCGGCTGAAATTAAAAAAACCTTTGGACGTGCTCATGAGCGCATCGGAGAAAATATCGGCGAACGATCTCGGGTTTCATGTGGTTTATGACGGCAGGGACGAGATGGGCGAGCTGTGCCGGGCGTTTGAAAAGATGCGCAGCCAGATGGAGAACAATTTTAAAGCCCTATGGCGTTCGGTAGAGGAACGCAATCAACTGAATGCCATCTTTGCCCACGATCTGAGGACGCCGCTTTCCGTCATGAAAGGATACGTTGAATTCACTGCCGCTTATTTGCCGCAAAAAAAGATCTCCGAGGAAAAACTTCTGGAAACGATGCAAACGATGCAAACCCACATTTTGCGGATGGAGCGTTACGTAGAGGCCATGAACTCGATTCAGAAGCTGGAGGACATACCGGTTAACCGGCGGGAGACGGCGTTCGCGCTCCTGACCGGCCAGCTGGATGACACCGCCCGGCGGATCGCCGGCCATCACGGGAAAACGTTCGGCTCGCGCCAAGCCGCGGATTCGGCGAAGGTGTTTGTCGATGCGGATCTTGCGATGCAGGTGTTCGAAAATATGATGGCCAATGCGGCGCGTTATGCCGCCGGCCGGATCGAAGCCGAGTACGTTGTAGCAAACGGCATGTTGACGATCAACGTCGGGGATGACGGCCCGGGGTTCTCCGATGAAGCGCTGCAAAAGGCTTTGCTCCCTTTTTACCGGAGCGAGGGACCGGAAGCAAGCGGGCATCAAGGATTGGGATTATATATCTGCTCAGTGCTTTGCCGGAAACATCAGGGCGGATTGCGGGCCGCAAACGGTCCCCTTGGCGGCGGCATGGTAACCGCAAGTTTTTATGCCGAGTTGATAAATCGTTGAAAATTGTAAGATAGCATAGCCTTATCCCAAGATAAGGAGTGCTTGATATGAATCGCCTCAACCAAACAATTTTTGCGTGCTTCATCTGCATGATGACCGTTTTGGCCGCCGCATGGCCATCCGCCGCCGGCGCTGCCGGAACCCGGAGCCGAGCGGAGATGGTGTCCGAGATCGACGAATACGTTCAAAAAAATATGAAGCTGAACCATATTCCCGGCGCGTCCTTGGCGATCGCGAAGGGGGATGGCACGTTTTATGCGAAAGGTTACGGCACGCCTTCGGACGGCAAAGGCATCACGGCGGCGACGCCTATGCCGATCGCCTCTTTAAGCAAATCGATGACGGCGCTGGCCGTGCTGCAGCTGGCCGACCTGGGGCGGATCGACCTGGATGCGCCGTATGTCTCCTATGTTCCGGATATAAAGCCTGCGGATGAGCGCGTGAACCGCATCACGATCCGCCATCTGCTGAATCAGACCAGCGGCTTGAACGACAAAACGAATCCGGACATGACGAGGCCAACCCCCTTCCGGAAGCTGGAGGAGGTCGCCTCTTCGCTGAACGGGGTAAAGCTTGCGGCCGATCCCGGAAAAACATACAGCTATCACAATCCGAACTACCAGCTGCTGGCGCTGCTGGTCGAGCGGGTCAGCGGACAGCGTTTTTCCGACTATCTCCATGATCGCGTCTTTGGGCCGTTGGGGATGAAGGACACGTTCAACGTCAGCGCCACCGAACAAATCAACGCCAATCCGGCCATTCCGGCAGGGCATTACGTGCTGCTGGGCAAGCCGGTCGCCCAAGAAGAGCCCCCATGGTTTATCGACGGCCCCGCCGGCGTCGTTTCCACGGCCGAGGATATGGCCAAATGGATGCGTGCGCAATACGATGCCAAGTTGCTCTCCCCCGGTCTCTTGAAGCAGTACCATGCCGCGGGGGAGCAGGGGCCGTACGGCATGGGATGGCTCGCGTCCGATGAGCCGGACGTCGGCCGGACGATCTCCCACTCGGGCATCCTTTGGACGTATAAGTCGGAAGAAACGATTGATCTGGATCAGCGGTTGGGGATCGCGATTATGTTTGATGCCGGCCTCAACGCATTTATCGATTATTCTGCGTTTCTCAGAGGCATCGCCGACATCATGGACGGAGGGAAAGCCGAAGTTTCGGCGGTGAACAGCCGGAATGCGGAAACGGTGCTGATGGCGCTGATGGCAGCTACCGTTCTGTGGGAAGGGTTTTCGCTCTATAGGCAAATCAAGCATCGAAACCGGGCCGCGATGTCCCGCCGGAAGCTGATTTTTGCGGCGATTCGGGCTTTGCTGCCGATGTTGATACTGGCCTTATTATCGCCGATAGTGACTTTCATCGGCGGCGGAAGGGTGCTGCCTTGGCATGGCATATGGATGACGCTGCCGTCCGTCATGTTATGGCTGGGGCTCCTGTCCCTGGCCGGCATCGCAAGCTTCGTCTGCCGCTGCGTGCTGTATCGAAAAACGCGCCGCGGATCGGGAATATCCGCATAACCAAAAAAACACCGGGGATACCGGTGTTTTCAGAGTGTCGAGAAAGTCCAACGGACTTTTCGACACTCTATTTTTTATATGGGGAATCATATCTTTTAAAATAAAAATCGATTTAAAGCGCTCTGAGACCCCTACTTCAGTGACCGACGAGGCAATTTTAAACCCCCTGCAAAAAAACAGGGGGTTTCTCGACAGCCTGAAAACACCGGGGATACCGGTGTTTTTTCGGTTTCTCAAGCGACCGACCCAATGATGTTCACGAGCGCGAATCTTAGAATCCGGGCATGTCGCTGTTCCGAAGTTGCGTTCCGAAGTTACGTTCCGAAGTTACGTTTCGATCTGCCGCGAAACCCGTTCTCCCAGCTCCGGATCAGCGCTGCTCAGATACCCCAATACGATGCGCCGCGTTTCCGGGGAGATGCCTGCCAGATCGGCCGCAAGATTATCCACGAGATGGTCCTGCTGCACCTGGGAAAGCGTGCGGTAAAACTCGCCGGCTTGCGCAAAATCATCCGGTTCGGTCAGGTCGGCGCGCACCAGCTTTCCTTGCACGAATCTGCCGCCGCCGCTGGTGACGAGCGCTTCCGGGGACCAGTTTTCCTGATGATTGACCGGCAGCTTGCGGAAATCCGGACCGAGGCGCATCCGCTGCGAATCCCAATAAATGTTGGCGCGGCCCTGCAGCATTTTGTCGTCGGACAGCTCGACGCCTTCCAGCAGGTTCGACGGCGAAAAGGCGATTTTTTCCACCTGCTCTTTATAGTCATCGGGATTTCGGTTGAGGATCAGCCGTCCGACCGGTTTCAAAGGATACTGCTTCTCGTCCCAAATCTTGGTATCGTCCAGCGGGTTGTAGGGAAGCCGGGCGGCGTCTTCCGGGTCCATCAGCTGCACGTAAAGCCCGTAATCGACCGTTTTTCCCGCCGCGATCGTATCGTGCAGATCTTTGCCCGCAATATCGGGATATTCGCCGGCCAGCCGGACGGCCTCATGCCGATCGATGTACTGCTCTCCGCGGAAAGGGATCCAGTGGTACTTCACGTATGTGCGGACGCCCTGCGCATTCCGCCAAACGAAGGTATTGACGCTGTGCCCCTTCATGAAGCGGAAGCTTCTGACCGTGCCTACGTCGGAATAAAGCCAGACGAGAAAGTTCGTGGACTCCGGCGCCCTGGCGACGAAACTCCAGAAGCGTTCGGGGTCGATCAGATTGTTTTTCGGGGAAGGGAGGAAGGCGTTGATCGTTTCCGGAAAACGCATGGCGTCCCGGACGGAAAATACCGGGATGTGGTTGCAGAGCAGATCGAAAACGCCTTGCTCCGTATAAAATTTGGTGGAGAAGCCGCGCACGTTGCGGGAAGTGTCCGGGGTGCCCTTCGTGCTGACGGCAAGCGAGAACCTGACGGTGACCGGAACCTGCTGGCCGGGCTGCTGCAAAAAGCAGAGCTTGGTATATTCCGCCATGGGATGTATGGTATGAAAATATCCGAAAGCGCCGTAGCCTTTGACGTGCACGGGCCGTTCCGGAATTTTGCTATGTATGAAGGTTTCCAGCGTCTCATGCATGATATTGTCCTGTTCCAAGACGGGACCGTCCTCGCCAACCGTCTGCGAATGGAAAGCTGCCGGAACGTCTCCCGACCATTCATTTTTATCCTTCATGTTTCGACCTCCCCAGTGGTTCTCTCGAAAAACCGAATGAAGATAAGCTTCGGTGCCATGCTGGCTATATAAACAGTATATTGCGCACGGAAGAAATAAATTTC
This sequence comes from Paenibacillus sp. FSL M7-1455, assembly GCF_038004655.1. NCBI lineage: Bacteria > Bacillati > Bacillota > Bacilli > Caryophanales > Paenibacillaceae > Paenibacillus > Paenibacillus sp. FSL M7-1455. The sequence goes on from NZ_JBBORO010000001.1 coordinate 1,551,959, forward strand.
TAAAATATATTCAAAATATTCCTTGACGAGAATATTCCTAAAGGGTTATATTATAACCATAGCAAGGCTAACGAGAAACATTCGGTGGAAACAATCCATTTGGGGAGGAAATAGAATGTTAAAACAAACGGTGAGAGCGGAAGGCAAAGAGTTGTTCATCGAGCGTATTTTCAATGCGCCGCGCGAGATGGTGTTCCAGGCATTTTCGGATGCCGAGCATTTGAAGCAGTGGTGGGGACCGCGCGGATGGACCGTCCCGGTTTGCCATGTCGACTTCCGCCCGGGCGGCGTCTGGCATTATTGCATGAAATGCGTCGATCCGAACCAAGGCGATTTTTACGGTTTTGAATCCTGGGGCAAAGGGGTCTATCAGGATATCGTGAAAAACGAAAAAATCGTATATGTCGATTATTTCTCCGATGCCGAAGGCAACGTTGCGGAAGGCATGCCGGCCCCTCTGATCACGTTGACGTTCGAAGAGCATGACGGCAAAACGAAATTCGTGAACCACGCGGCATACGAATCCGCCGAAGCGCTTCAAAAGGTGCTTGATATGGGAATGGAACAAGGATTTACGGAAACGATGGATCGGCTTGAGGAGCATTTGCAGGCGAATCGATAAGCGGCTTTTTACGCAAGGTTTTTTATGCAAAAAGAAAGGGTGAGGGTGGAAGCCTCGCCCTTTTTCGTATCTATCTCGTGGAAGGCGGCATACGTTATGCCGGTTCTTTCGTTTTTCCGATGAGAAGCCCATACACGCACAAAGCCAAAAGCGTAATCAAGGAAAGCGCGGACAAGATCGTTTTAAACGATACCGATTCAATCATGGCTGCCGTGTAGGTGATGCCGATCGATGTCGCGACGTTCAGCGTCAAATTGTAAAATCCGATCACGGTTCCCGATTGGCTGGAAGGTAAAGCGCTTACGCACGAATCGAGCAAAGGGGCGTACATAAAAGCAAAGGAACCTGAAAAAAGCATCATGGAAATCACGTACACGATGACAGGTCCTCCGTAAAGCAGCACCGGCAAGATCAGGCTTGCCGCGATCATGATCATCGCGATCGAAACCGACTGTTTATTGGACAGGTACTTGGAGATCGTGCCGGACGATGCCCCGACGACCACCGCCGTTACGTATCCCGGAATGAGCAGCAGCGAGATCGTATCCAGGTGGAGGCCGTAAACCTTTTCCAATAGGAACGGAAACAGGAAGATATAACCTAATTGCACCGAATAAATAATGAAAGCAACGGCCAATACGGATACGAACCTTTTGTTTTTGAAAAAAGCAATGTCTATAAAAGAGTGTTTGCTTTTGCTGATATACAAAAGGAACAACGCGACCGAAGCGGCCAAAACCAGAATGTAAATCCAGTAGAAGTCCGTAATGTACAGCATGACCGACGTCGCGATCGCAGCGATCAGAAGCAGCCCGACGATATCGACGCGGCTTTTTTTCGATTCTTCCTTCGGCATATATTTCAGGATCAGCGGCAGCAAGGCGATCGACAACAACGGGATCAAAAACAGCGCAGCCCAATTCAAATAGGTCGAGACGAAACCGCCCGTAAGCGATCCGATGACCAGCGAGAGCGAATAGCTGCTGGTGCTGTAACCGAGAAATCTTTTTTGTTCGTTTTTGGGCAAATGTTTGGCGACATAAATGACATAAAGCGTCTCCGCGGAGGCCAGGCCCGCCGTTTGTATGATTCTGGAGAGGAGCACCAGCGGAAACGAATGCTGGAAGACGAAACCCAGGACGGATCCGGCGGTGATAAAGCCGATGCCTGCGACAAGCAGCGAGCGGATGCTGATCGAATCGGCCAACGACGCGTAGACGACCGCCCCGATGCCGATCACGAGGCCGGCTAACGTTGCCTGCCAGCTGACCGTCGTCGTCGAGATCCCCAAATCTTTGGCAATGGCGACGGAAACCAACTTAAACGAGTTATCGATGATCAACGAAAAAACAAAAAATATCAACAAAACGGGAACCGCTTTTTTCGCAAGAGAAGCCTGAGCGTCAGGTACGTGATGAGTCGGGTTCATGCCATAAAATCTCCTTTGCCGATCTGTTTATGCGAGTTCGAGGGCAATTTCCATCATGTTCGTAAAAGATGTCTGTCTTTCTTCGGCGGACAGGAACTCATGTCTGAAGATATGGTCGCTTACGGTCAATATGCAAAGCGCGTTGACGCCGGCGTAGGCGGCATTCAGGTACAGGCCTGCCGATTCCATCTCGGCGCACAAGATGCCCATCTTGCTCCATCTTTCGAGCGCGGTCGGATCGACGTTGTAGAAAATATCGCTTGAAAGGACATTGCCGACATGGACCTTCTGGCCTTTTGCGTCGGCGATCTTTTTGGCTTTTTCAAGCAAATCGAACGACGCCGTAATGGAATAATGCCCAGGAACGTTAAATTGATGCATATAATTGGAATCGGTCGAGGAACCCATCGCCAAGACGATGTCGTTCAGATGCAAATGATCCTGGATGGCCCCGGCGGACCCGATGCGGATCAGGTTTTTGACGCCGAACACGTGAATCAGTTCCCAGGAATACAGGCTCATGCTCGGCGTGCCCATGCCCGTTCCCATCACGGATAAGCGCTTTCCTTTGTAGGTACCCGTGTAGCCAAGCATGCCGCGAATCTCGTTGAACTGGACGACATCCTCCAGGTAAGTCTCGGCGATGAATTTTGCTCTCAGCGGGTCGCCGGGGAGCAGGATCGTTTCGGCGATTTCCGCCCCGTTGGGTTTAATGTGAGGGGTTTCCTTCGGTGCTTGCGTTTTCATGTTCTCAGTCTCCTTATTACAACTATGTTTGTTGTATGGTTAGTTGTATAATTTGTAATATGTAAAAATACCACATAAAGCGCTTGTTGTTCAACTACAAAATTTGACGGCGTTCGGCATTGATTTTGACGGAAACAAACGCAAAAACAGTATCCCCCTCTTTCAAAGGAAGATACTGTTTTTTTATCCTTGGCTATTTGACGGCGTTGATTTTCATCACGCTGGATTCCTCGGGGATATAAAATTTGTTGTAGACGATCGGATGCTCCTCGTTGGCGTACAGGCTCTCCAGAATTAAGTCGCATTGATCGGCTCCCCCGGCGATGATGTATTTTTGCGACGGGGAATTGATCGCGCTCGAACGTTTGATTTCAATGGATGCGGAATGAGCCATTTCGTATACCCGGTTTTCGAGCAGGTCCATCAGCTGGCTCGTATCCTGCAGATCCAGGTTCAATTCCGACACGATTTCGATCGCCATAAACGTAAACGCAAACGCGACGGCAACCCCCTTGCTTTTATACCACCGTTCGATCGCCACGACCGCGGCGGCCCTTCTGTTCAAAATCTCCTGGGTATATTCGCTTTCCAAATCCAGTCTGAAGTCGAGTTCGATCTGGTCGATGGGTTCGGCGAGGCATTTGTAAATCGGGTTCCCGATTTTCTCCAAACCTGCGGTTTTGTTTGCCTGCCGATGTCTGGTGACGAAACTGCCTTTGCCGTGCACGCTTCTGACCAGCCCGTCATCCTGCAGAAGCGCCAGCGCCTGCCTGAGCGTCATCCGGCTGACCTTGAACGTTTTGGCAAGTTCCGTTTCCGTAGGCAATTGGCTGTCGCAAGGATAGGTACCGTTCATGATTTGTTTGTACAGTTCGTCGTACACCTTGATGTACAGCGGTTTTTTTTCTTTGAATCCTGCCTGATTGACTTCCATGTTTTCACACCCATAATGATGAATTCGGCTGCTCTGAATCTGGCGGTATCATGCCTTGCCGATTGCAGCACCGTTTTTCAAGCTCCATGTAACCTGCGATTATTATAACATGGCCGGGCGGAATTAAAATCGGTTCGATCCTAGCCGCGGCCGGAATGCAGCTTTCGAAACCGGATTTTTTAAATGTCTCCCGGGAAGGAGGCGGGTGTCCGTTCGTCGAATGAAATGTTAAAAATTTAATTATCGACCGAGGGAGTGGATGCCGATGGGGAAACCGCCGCGTGAGTTTTTGGAGTATTCTTCTTCTGAATTGATCGAAATGTTGTCCGAGCAGCAGGGAATGACGTTTAAGGTCAAAAAGATCGACGGGCAGTTCATACATACGTTTTGCAGCGGGCGGCTGCTATCCAAAATAGGTCTGACTCCTCAGGAGGTCACGGGAAAACGGCTGGGAGACTTCTATCCCGCCGAATTGGCGGCTTACAAGGAATCTTTTTACCGGGATGCATGGCAGGGGAAGGAAGGGATCATTTACGAAAGCGAGTTTCATGGGGTGTTTTATCTGGTTTCCCTGCAGCCGATGAGAAGACTCGGGGGGGTCGTGGAATTGATCGCCTCCTGCGTCGACATTTCGGAACTGAAAACCCGCGAACAAGAGCTGAGGGAAACGAAGGAATTGCTGGAATCGTTGTACGAAAGCTCCGTCGACGGCATTTGCATCATGGACGTTGGCGGCAAAGTCATCCGCATCAACCATGCCTTCGAGAAAATTTACGGCTGGCCGGAGAGCGAGCTGATCGGGAGGCAGGCGCCGATGATCCCGGCCCATCTGGAAAACCGTTTTGATGAAATTTGCAAACATCTGCATACCCAAAAAGCGATCCATTTCGAAACGGTGAGGCCGCGGAAGGACGGCAAAACCATTCACGTTTTTCTGACGCTGTCCCCGATCAAAGACGAAAATGACGCCATCATCGCCTTGACCGGCATTACCCGGGACATATCCGAACGGAAAAAATCGGAGGATTTTTACCGCAAAGCCGATAAATTGAACGCCGTTGGCCAACTGGCCGCCGGATTGGCGCATGAGATCCGGAACCCGCTCACCTCGCTGCGCGGATTTTTGCAAATCATGCAGTCCGGGCGGGTCAACAAAAAAGAATACTTTGACATCATGTTGTCCGAAATCGATCGGATCAACAGCATCGTCAACGAATTTTTGGTGATCGCCAAACCGGTTCGCACGAAATTCCAAAAGCAAGACCTCGTCCAAATTTTGCACAGCGTCATCACCCTGCTGGAGGCCCAGGCCGCCCTGAACAATATAGAAATCCGCACCAAAGTGGAAGACGGGTTTCCTTTGGTCGAATGCTCGGAAATGGAAATCAAGCAGGTATTCGTAAACATTTTGAAAAATGCCATCGAAGCGATGCCGTGCGGCGGGGTGATCCGCATCCATGCCCGCGTGCAGGAAGGCAGCGTCATGATTCGCATTGCCGACGAAGGCGTCGGCATCAGCGAAAGCGAGTTTCCCCGGTTGGGCGAGCCTTTTTTTACGACGAAGGAAAAGGGGACGGGGCTTGGCCTCATGATGTGCTACAAAATCATCGGCGACCATAAAGGGGGCATCAACATCAACAGCGTCGTCAATGAAGGAACCACGATCGACGTCATATTGCCCGCCTGAAACGTTCATGCCGGACCGCGGGGGTTTTTCTCCATTTGAAAACGAATGCGCTTCATGAACCGCCATCGTTCCGTTTAAAGGAACGGTGGCTTTTTGCGTGAGCAGGTTGAAAATGGCATTCATTAGTTAATGTATAAATTAATCAAAAAGAAAAATGTTGACTAAAATGACCGGTTATTTTATGATCTACTCGAGAATTGATGGATTAATGATTAACTTATATGTTAACTAAATGAATCATCCGATTTTTATTGCAAAGGAGTTTTGCAAGTGGAACAGATGTCTTCGATTCCCCGTCCCGAATACCCCCGCCCCCAATGGGTGCGCAGCAGCTGGCTCAATTTAAACGGGCCCTGGCAATTTGAGATCGATCACGGCAAAAGCGGAAAAGAACGCGGATATGCGGAGCCCGCGCATCGGCTGTCGGGAACGATTACCGTCCCGTTTTGCCCCGAGAGCAAGCTGTCCGGCGTGGAATACAAAGATTTCATGGCGGCCGTTTGGTATAAACGGGAGTTTTCGGTGCCCGAAACGTGGAAGGACGGCAGGATTTTGCTGCACTTTGGCGCCGTCGATTACGAAACCGAGGTATGGGTCAACGGAGCTTCCGTGGGCAAACATCGCGGAGGATACGCCTCTTTCGCTTTTGACGTCACCTCGCACGTCCTGCCGGGGACGAACGTCGTGACCGTGTATGCCGAAGACGATGTCCGTTCGGGGCGCCAGCCGCGCGGGAAGCAAAGCGGAAGGTACCATTCGCACGGCTGCGACTATACGCGCACGACGGGGATTTGGCAAACCGTGTGGCTGGAGCACGTGCCTGAATCCTATCTGGCGGACATGAAGCTGGTGGCCGATCCGGGCAACGCCTGCGTCCATCTGGAAGTGAAGATCGCCGGCAATGCGGCCGGAGACAACCTCGAAGCCGCCGCGTTTTACGGCGGTAAACCCGTCGGCCGTGCCAGCGCGCTGATCCAAGGGCCTGCGGTCAAACTTACGATTCCGTTATCGGAAATCCACTTGTGGGAGCCGGGCAACGGCAGGCTGTACGATCTGCGGCTGTCCCTTAACAAGCAGGATCGGATCGGCGATACGGTCGAATCGTATTTCGGCTTGCGGACGGTAAGGCTCGACGGCATGGCGTTCCGGATCAACGACAAATCCGTATTCCAGCGGCTTGTGCTGGATCAAGGCTTTTATCCGGACGGCATCTACACCGCTCCAAGCGACGAAGATCTCCGCAAGGATATCGAAATATCGATGGGACTGGGTTTCAACGGCGCCAGGCTGCACGAAAAAATGTTCGAGCCGCGTTTCCTGTATTGGGCGGACCGGCTGGGTTACCTGGTATGGGGCGAACATGCCAACTGGGGATTGGATATTACCGGCGCCGAAGGCCTTGCGCGGTTTTTGCCCGAGTGGGTCGAAGGCGTGGAGCGCGATTTCAATCATCCTGCCCTGATCGGCTGGTGCCCGTTTAACGAGACTTGGGATCAGGACGGCGTCAAGCAAAACGACGACGTGCTGCGCATCGTGTACGAGATGACGAAACGGATCGACCCGACGCGCCCGGTGATCGATACCAGCGGCAACTTCCATGTCGTCACCGATATTTTCGACATCCATGACTATGACCAAAATCCGGAGACGTTCCGGGCCAAGCTGGAACCGATGAAAAGCGGCGGGGAGGCGTACAACACCTTCCCGGACCGGCAGACGTACGAGGGGCAGCCTTATTTCGTCAGCGAGTACGGCGGCATTTGGTGGAATCCCGATCAAAAGGACGACAGGGCATGGGGATACGGGGACAGACCCGATTCCGAAGAAGCGTTTATGAAGCGTTACGAGGGTTTGACAAGCGCTTTATTGGAACATCCGATGATCTTCGGATTTTGTTATACCCAGCTGTACGACGTGGAGCAGGAAGTGAACGGGCTGTATACCTACGACAGGCGCGCCAAGTTTGACCCTGAAACCATCCGGCGCATCAATTCCCGCAAGGCTGCGATCGAAGATTGACGGACGTTACGGTGAACAAAAACAACCCGACTCTTATGAGCCGGGTTGTCAGATTGTCGAGAAACCCACGTCTTGTAGACGTTGGGTTTCTCTTGTTTTCATTTGCAGTTGCTAAAAAAGAAGGGTTACCCCCTCTTTTCCAGGCGATCCAGGTGGATCGCCATCTTCTTCATGTTCTGCACGGCGGCCGTCATCAACGCTTGTTCCGTAACGTTTGAGAGTCCGCGCAAACGGCAATAGCGAAACCCATGGAGCTCTTTGGCATCCGCGAAGCTTCGCTCAATCGTTTCTTTTCGTTTGCGGTACAACTGCTTGCCGTCTCGGCTTAGCCGGTTATTTCGCACCCAGTCTTTGCTGTCTTCCCAGACATGTCGGGTCAGTACCTTCCGGTGGTTCCTGGAATGAGTGCATTGCGCAAGCATCGGGCAGGTCTTGCAATGTTCCGGGTCTGACGCATACTGCCTGTAACCCTTCCGGTCGGTAGTCCGGTACGTCAGTTGGTGTTTTTCCGGGCAGATATAAGTGTTACTTTCAGCGTCGTAAGTAAACTTCCATTTGGCAAACAAACCTTGCTTCGGATGAAATCTCCGGTGTGCAATAACGGCAAAAATCTTTCGCTGCTGTAAACCTCGGCAAATGGGCGTAGTTAAATAACCGGAATCCAGGGCTACAGCTTCAACCTTGAATCCAAAACGTTCTCTTTGGCGGTCTAATCGCGACAAATACGGAACCGAATCGTGGACATTTCCTGGCGTAACATGGACATCGGTAATGAGATTGTATTTAAGATCTACCGTCCGGTGGTCGAGATAAAAGAACCCCTCCGGTTTGCCGTCGCGTATCATATAGCCGCTGTCCGGATCGGTGGTGCTCACTTTAATTTCTTTGGTTCCATTCACTTCCTCTCGTACTTTCAGGGCTTTTTTCCGTGCGCTTTGCGGTCCTCCGTCACAGCCTCATTGAGTTCGTCAATATAGTCCTTGGTGTTTTGCAGAACTTCCTGCTTGGTATAGTGGTGCTTGTTGGCATTGGCTTTTACGTGAGTCGAATCGGTAATGAGCACACGCCCGCCCACCATTTTGTGCGAGATCGCTTGGAGGACGATTTCGTCAAAGATCTCCTGGAAAATGTCAGTATCCTTAAATCGAGTCCGCCGGTTCCAGCTAATGGTGGAGTGGTCTGGGACTTTATCGGTTAGACCAAGACCTAAAAACCAGCGGTAAGCCAAATTCGTTTGAATCTCGCGTTCCAACTGGCGTTCGGAGCGAATGCCATAAAAATAACCGAGAAAAATCATCTTAAACAGAACGACCGGATCAATGGCTGGCCGCCCGTTATCTGCGCAGTAAAGAGGACGAACCTTATCGTCAATAAAGGAGAAGTCGATATACTTGTCCACTTTCCGCAGCAAATGATCCTGTGGAACCAGCTCTTCAATTGACACGAATTCGTAGCTTTGTTGTTTTTCCCGATTAGATCTCAGCATTCAAGACACCATCCGTTCATGAGTAGTTATCTATATTATACAACATTAACGCGGTGCTGTCTTAAAATAAATAAACATAAAGAAGGCTGTCGAGACTTTCTCGACAGCCTGACAACCCGACTCTTATGAGCCGGGTTGTTTTTGTTCCTCCCAATCCTCCCGCGTCATGGCGAACAGCTCGTGATCCTCCCACACGCCATGGATCTGCAGATATCGTTTGGCAAGTCCTTCGCGCCGGAATCCGACCTTTTCCAGCACGCGCAGCGAAGGCCGATTTCTCGGCATCACGCCGGCCTGAACGCGATGAAGGCCCATTTCCTCAAAGGCATACTCTACGCAAAGCCGCACCGCTTCGGTCATGAGTCCTTTTCCGCGATGCTCTTGCCCGATAAAATACCCCAGGTTTGCGTTTTGAAACGGGCCGCGAGCGATTCCGGTGAGCGCTACCCTGCCCGCCAGCTCGTCCGTTTCCTTCAGGAAAATGCCGAATAACACCGACGTCGCCTGATCCTTATCGCCCATTCCGGTCAAAATATCCTTTTCCTGGCCTTCCGCCGTAAAATAAGACGCGTCGCGGATCGGCTCGAACGGCTGCAAATATTGGCGGTTGCGGATCCGAAGTTCGAGCAGCTCCTGCGCATGTTCCGGCAGGAGGCGCTTTAACATGATGTTTCCCGGGCTGTCCATCAACATCGTTTTTCACTCCCCGTATTCCTACAGATTCAGCGCGGCTCCCGAAGAAGGAGGGAGCAATTCCCGGTCTTGCCGGCCGCCCAGCTTCGAATGGGTCAGATAGTCTGCCAGCGCTTGCTGCAAGGTTCCTTTCGTCACGGCCTTGGACTCGAAGGACAACCCGTTTCGGATCATCATTTTGACGATTTCCGGCCGGAGTCCCGTAATGATCGTCTTGCAGCCCATCATTTTGATCCCGTCGATCAGGTTGATCAGCCGGTGCACCGCTTCGGCTTCGATGCCGACGACTCCCGACAAATCGATGACGAGCGTTTGGATGTTCTCTTTGCCGATTTGATCCAGAATCTTCTCTTCCATGATATCGTAGCGGACGTTATCGATCGAGCCGATCAGGGGCAGGATCGAAATCGACTGGCTGAGCGGGATGAACGGGACGGACAACTCCATGACCATTTCCTTCTGAGTCCGGATCAGATCATCTTTGAATTGGGAATAATTCATGAAAAAATGGCTTAAAAAAAGATCCATCAGTTCGTTGATCTGCTTCTCCAGCCCGTAAAACTGTTCTTTGTTCGTCGTATGGCCGTTTATCCTGTCGTAGTTGTAGAGAAACTCCCACATGACGCGCCGTACCGCCTGGATCCATTCCAATTTGAAGGCCAGGGTCAGCGAATGTTTCGCCCACGTGATGCCCTCCGCCTTGGCGAAGGAGACGACCTCGTATTCTTTTCCTTGAACGATATACAGCACGAGCTTATGGGCATTATCCAGCAGGTTGAAGTTTCCGATGTCCAAAATCTCGTTGATTTTATCCCTGACGGTAACCGCCTCGGACAAAAGCCTTTGTTCGAACATGTCGCGGTTGTAAATGAAAAACTCGGATAAATTGCCCCCTTTGAACGTCTCCAGGTCCAAACGATTCACCTCTTTTATTCCGGTGTTGCCGGTGCCTTTCGGAAAAACGATCGTAAACCTCGTTCCTTCGCCTTCTTCGCTTTTGACCGAGATTTCCCCTTTATGCTGGTAGGCGACGGAAAAAACAAGCGTAAGTCCCATGCCGGTGCCGTTTTCTTTCGTCGAAAAAAAAAGGAGTGCCTAACTGGCTGAGCTTTTCTTTCGGAATTCCGCTGCCGGTGTCTTCTATGTAAACGGTGATATGATTATCGGAGGCCTGGTGGCCGATCGTGACGGTGCCCTTGTCCGGAATCGCTTCGAACGCGTTTTTGATCAAGTTGAAAAACATTTTTTTCAATTGATTGCGCCTGCCGTAAATAAAATTGCCCGAGTCCCGGAGCTCCCGTTGCAAATGCACCCGATAAAATTGATCTTGAAATAGCTGAATGATCGACTCCAGTTCGACGGTCAAATCAATCGGTTCGGTGGGCTCGTTATTCAGATCGGGTTTGGAAACTTGCAGCAAATTTTGCAGGATGTCAATGGCATTCTCCAGTTCGGACTGGGCAATGTCGATATAGTTCGCATCATTTTTTTCTTTCAAGAGCTGGAGAAATCCTTTGACGGCCGTTAGAGGATTTTTGACCTCATGGGCAATGCCTGCTGCGATTTGCCCGACTGAAGCCAACTGGGTCAAGTGCATATCGTTTTGCATATGGTTACGTCGTTCCACCGTTTATCAGCCCTTTCTCGCTGAGTGCTCGTTTCTTGATATCATCTTAATATATATTTTCCGACAATGGTATAGCGCAATTGGACTGCGTCAGGCGTTCGTTGCATCGGTCCGGCCGATATGTTATGACTGAAATACAAAAGTAAAGGATATAGGTGTGGTTAACATGAAGATCAAAGCTCTGTTCGTAGCCCCGTATGCGGCGATGGAGAACTTAATAGAAGAGTGCAGGAAGCAGGAGAGCGAGCTCGATCTGACCATCCGGACAGGCAATCTGCAGGAAGGGGTCGCGCTGGCCAAGCAGGCGGAAGCCGAAGGCTTCGATTGCATCATCAGCCGGGGCGGAACGGCCAAGCTGATCAGCGAAGCGGTCGACATCCCGGTGATCGACGTGCGCGTGTCCGGTTACGACATGCTGCGGGTGCTTACGCTGGCGAACGATTTTCCGAGGAAAAAGGCGATCGTCGGGTTTCCGGCCATTACGGCCGGCGCGAAAGCGATTATCGACCTGCTCGACATTCCGATCGATATGTTCACGATCCGGGACGAGAGCGAAACGGAAGCGTTATTGCGGCAGTTAAAAGAAGACGGGTACCAGCTGATCATGGGCGACGTGGTGACGTTCGAAACGGCGTCGCGGCTCGGCTTGCTCGGGATCTTGATCCAGTCCGGCCGGGAATCCATTTTCGATGCGTTCAAGGAAGCGGCGACCGTTTCGCGCTGGCTTGCGAAAAGCAGGCAGGAAATCGAGCGGCTGAAGGGGTTTTTACGTGCCGCGGCGTCCGACTTGATGGTGTTAGCGGATAACGGGAGCGTGGTATATGAGCAGTGGAAAACGTTCAGCGCACGGCCTGAACTTGACATTCCGGTCGCCGAGGGCGCATCCGAACCCGGCGGGCCAAGCCGGGAGATGGTTCATGCAACGGATCCTGACGGACAATCGGTCCAAGTGGTCAAAACCCGAATCGCAATCGGCGAATCGGCGTATTGGCTTTGCGAATTTTTCAAGCAGCCGACCCGCAGGGAGGCCGAAGACAAACTCCGGATTCATAGGGAGCCCGCCCCGCTGATCATCCATCAGAGCGAGGCCATGAACACATGCCTGACGATGATCGGCCGCAGCGTGACATATGACCAGTTTATTTTCATTGGCGGGAAGGGAACGGGAAAAAGATTGCTGGCCAGGCATTTGCATGACCTCAAAACGAAAGGGCACGGATATTTCGCTTCGGTGAAGGCGGCGGATTTGCGGGAGCTGAGCCCGGAGGAGATCCCCGAGGAGGTCCGGACGGTGTATGTCCATGCCTTTGACCGTTTGCCGGGCGGCCGGGAGGAAATCCAGTGGCAAAAAATCGAGGCGTTAAAAAGGCGCGGGCTCACGCTTATTTTTGCCATGACTGAGGAGGAGGCTTCCGGGGAACATAGGATATACGAAGACGGAACCATTCACGTGCATGTTCCGGCGCTGGCCGAACGGAAAGAGGACCTGAAGGAACTGGTCACGACGTTTCTGCTGCATTTCAGCCAGACGCTCGGCACCTCGGCGATCCGGATGACGGAGAAAGGCATGAAGCTGCTGGCGGACTATGATTGGCCCGGCAACGTATCCGAATTAAAGGTGCTGCTGCAAGAGGCGGTCGTTTTGGAAAAAGGCTACGTCATCGAACATTCGCTGATCGAGCAGCTGCTGCGCCGCAAAGGAAGCGAATCCGGCGCATCCTCCGAACTGCTAAAGGGAACGCTGGATCAGATCGAGAGAAAAATCATCGAAAAGGTGCTGGAAGAAGAGGGGTTCAACCAGACGAAGGCCGCAAAACGGCTGCAAATTAACCGTTCCACGCTTTGGCGCAAGTTAAAAGACTGATTTTACCAAACGATTCCTATAAACTGTTTAAAAATGCAACGTTTTTGGCATGACGAAAAATAACATGTCGAAAACTGTTGCATTTTATTTTGTAAGCGATTAATATAATAAACGAAAACGCAATCATTTCACATTATTGTTGCAAAATAAAACACAGGAGATGAGACAGTCATGAAAATCAAGGCAGCCATTGACAAGATTCCCGGCGGGATGATGCTGATTCCGCTCTTGATCGGGGCCATTATCCGTACGTTTTTTCCCGGAATCTTCGACTTGCCTGAATTTAAAAGCTCGTTCACGGGCGGGCTCCTAACCGGGACTTCCGCACTGCTGGCAGCTTTTTATATCTGTTTGGGTTCGACGATTCGCTTCCAGGCAACCGGTTACATTTTGAAGAAAGGGGTCAGCTTGTGGATCGGCAAAATCGGCACCACCTTCATTATCGCGCTGCTGATTAAAGCGATCTTCCCGGATCAGAACAACCTGTTCCTCGGACTGTCCGCTTTGGCCATCGTCGCCGCGTTCTCCGATACGAACGGCGGATTGTACATGGCGCTGATGGGCCAGCTCGGGAAAAAAGCCGAAGACGTCGCCGCTTATTCCATCATGTCGCTGGAGTCCGGCCCGTTTTTCACGATGCTGATTCTCGGCGTTGCAGGTCTGGCAAGCTTCCCGATCATGGCGTTCGTCTTTGCGATTTTGCCGCTTTTGATCGGCATGATTCTGGGTAATCTGGACGAAAAAATGCGCGAATTTTTGAGCAAAGGCCAGGATGTCATGATCCCGCTGTTCTCGCTGGCGATCGGCGCGAGCATCAACCTTGCCAACGTGGTGAAAGCCGGCGCTTCCGGCATCATTTTGGGCCTTGGCGTCGTCGTCATTACCGGCGGCATGCTGTTTTTGATCGACCGTTTGACGGGCGGAGACGGCGTTGCCGGGATCGCCGCATCATCGACGGCGGGCAACGCGGCAGCCGTGCCGATGGCGGTAGCGGCCGTGTATACCGGATACAGCGGCATTGCGGCAACGGCAACGCTGCAGGTAACGGCAGCCGTCATCGTCACCGCCATTTTGACGCCGCTCCTGACGACCTGGTTCGCCAAACGGGCGCAGCGCCGGAAAGCACAAGCTTAAGGGAGTCGTTTGGATATGCAGCATTTTTACATCATTGCAGATGATTTGACGGGGGCTAACGATGCCGGCGTGCAGCTGTCGAAAATCGGGATCGCCTCTACCGTCTACCTGGATTGGAAAGAAGGATCGTGGACGGGAGACGGCGGCGACGTGGCGATACTCGACACGGACAGCCGCGCTGCCGACGAACAAGAAGCCTATGACCGGATTCGTAAAGCAAGCGCAATTTTCCGGGCCCGGGGATACGGGCATGCTTATAAAAAAATGGACTCCACCCTCCGGGGGAACGTGGCCGCCGAGCTGGCGGCCGTCGTTTCGGTCCACCAGCCGGAAATCGTCGTCGTGGCTCCGGCCTATCCGAAAATGAACCGGCAGACGATCGGGGGCCGTCAATTCGTGAACGGCCGGCCGGTTTCTGAAACCGAGTTTGGCAGGGACCCGAAGACGCCGGTAACGGACAGCTACATTCCGAATTTGCTCGGGAAGTACGCGGACGCGGAACGCATCCGTCTTGTCGGAGAAGAACTTCTGAACGGACCGGAGGATGTTTTCCTGGAATTTATTTTACGGCATGCGGCGCAAGGCACGACCTGGTTTGTTTGCGACGCGGTCACCGATCAGGATTTGAAGGTTATTGCGGACGTTTTCGGCCAAACGAAAAAAACGATCGTCTGGGCCGGATCGGCCGGACTGATCGAATATTTGCCCGAGGCGCTGGAGCTGCAAAAGAATGCCGTAACGTCGCAAGAGCGGCCCCAAGTGCGGCGGACGCTGACGGTATCGGCAAGCTTGTCCCGCGTGACCAAAGAGCAGCTTGAGCAGGTGCGCTCGATGGCGGATGCCTCCTTCGTGGAGGTCGATCCGGTCGAACTCGTCCGGCAAACCTGCGCGGTGCGCGAGGTGCTGGAGGCGCTCGGCGGCGCCCGGGACAAAAAGCATTTTGTATTATTCGTCGATTCGTCGGAGAAAAATAGAGAGGCGACGAAACGGCTGGGAGAAGAACTCTCCTTAAACAAAACGGAAATCAGCGAGGCGATTTCGCGGGAGCTCGCAAACATCGCTTCCGAAATCGTAACCTCGTTCCCTGACATCGGGGGGCTGGTCCTGACGGGAGGCGACACGGCCAAGGCGGTTTGCAGCCGGTTGAACATGAACCGGATGCAGCTGCATACCGAGGTCGAAACCGGACTTCCGCTGGGAATATTGAGGGATGCGGCAGGTACGGGCAAAAAGTATTGGACCGTGACGAAAGCCGGGGGATTCGGCGGCCGGCATTCTTTGGCGAACGTGCTGAAATATATGAGTGGAGAGGATGAGTAACATGAATCAAAAGAAACCTGTGATTGGCATTACGATGGGCGACGGAGCCGGGGTCGGACCGGAAATTATTTTGAAAAGCCTGAAAAACCGCGAAATTTACGATCTTTGCGACCCGCTGGTCATCGGCGACAGCAAAATTTTGGACCGCGCAAAATCCTACGTGAACAGCGACCTGGAGGTTCAGACCGTAACGGAGGACCAGCTTGGTCGGCTCGCGTACGAATTCGGGACCGTCTACTGCCTGGATCTCGACCTGCTCAGCGCCGACCTGCCGCTTGGACAAGTATCCGCCGAAGCCGGACATGCGGCGTTCGAATATTTGGCCAAGGCGATCGATCTGGCCAAAAAACAGCAAATCGACGCGATCTGCACCGCTCCGCTGAATAAAGAAGCGCTGCATAAGGGCGGCCACCAGTATCCGGGGCATACCGAAATTTTGGCCGACCTGACGGATACGAGCGAATTTTCGATGATGCTGTCCGCGCCTAACCTGAAAGTCATCCACGTCACCACGCATGTCGGCCTGATCGACGCCGTGAAAATGATCAATCCGGAGCGGGTGTACCGCGTCATTCAGCTGGCGCATGAAACGTTGACCAAATCGGGCATCGAAAATCCGCGCATCGCCGTCTGCGGCATCAATCCGCATGCGGGCGAAAACGGCCTGTTCGGATACGGCGAAGAAGAGGAGAAGGTCGTTCCCGGCGTGAAAAAGGCGCAGGAGGAAGGCATCAACGCCGTCGGGCCGCTGCCTGCCGATACGTTGTTTTTCCGCACCGTGCGCGGCGATTTCGACATCGTCGTGGCGATGTATCATGATCAGGGGCACGGGCCGGTGAAGGTGCTTGGCCTCGATGCGGGCGTCAACATTACCGTGGGCCTTCCGATCATCCGTACCAGCGTCGATCACGGCACCGCGTTCGATATCGCCGGCAAAGGCATCGTCGAAGAGAAAAGCATGATGGAAGCGATCCGTCAGGCCGTGGAGCTGGCTCCTAAGAAAAAATAAAGCGAACGGACAAACATATATGGCACAGGTTTCCCGTCCCTGGAGGCGGCGACCGGTGCTAAAATGACCAGATGCAGCAGAAAAAGCGCCGAAAGCATGTTTTCGGCGCTTTTTCTATTGTGCGCCCCGGTGAGAAGGCTGGCCTCGGCCCCTTGGCAAAACGCGAGTTTCCGGGCATGGCGCTTTCGCAAAATTCAAGAAATCATGGGATAGGCGGTGTGATAAGATCAAATGGATCAGGCATAACATGGTTTGGCAGATAGCCGGCAGGGAGCAGATTGGAAAAGGAGTGTTCATGATGAACGGTGCCATGCTGATTGAAACGTACAAAAGCGGTTTGCAGCGCTATTCGATGGCTGAACTGAGGCATCAATCCGCGCCGGGGGTTTGGTCTCTTGGGCAAATGCTCGACCACTTGATCCTGGCCTCCTTGGATTATTTTGAAAAAGTGGAGATTTGCGCGGCCGACGGCGAAGAACAAACGCTTGGAAAAACGGAAGCGGGCGAGCGGCTGCTCGAGCTTGGCGGATTCCCGCCCGTGAAAATCAAATTGCCGGACGGCCCGGAAAACAATCCCAGCAATACGGAAAGCAAAGAAGCATTATTGCGCGGGCTGGATCAAGTGCTGCAAAAAATGAAGGATTGGGAAGAGCGGATCGACCCGGTCCATCCCTGCCGCAAAGTAAAACACGACGGCTTTGGCTGGTTGAACGCGCGGGAATGGTTTGAACTGAATGAAATGCATTTGCGCCATCACCTGCGTCAAAAGGAAGAATTGGAGCAAAAAGCGGGGGTACGCTCGCGGTAACCGAAACAAGAAGGCGGACTCGGTCCAAAACCCCGTTTGCAATCTCCTATCCGGGGCAAGCGAACGTTCGCCCGGAAACGCCGAAAGAAACGGAGCCCGCGTTGCATGCTTCGTTTTATGCAAGATTCCCCGCTCGGTCATTTCAATTTTCGGGCGTCAAGCCGGGAGTGGATAATCTCATGGCCACATCCGTATCTTCGGACATGGCGCTCCCTGGGGGTCCTTTTGCCGCGCCATACGCTGAGGGATTTTTTCGATCGTGCCATCCTTCGCTTTATAAAGGATCGAGACCTCCTTTCATCCCCCAAAACGGGGGAAAGGAGGTCTTTTAAGATTGGGTTGCAGCCATGTGTCCAAGTTGCGGAAGCGGCCGCTTAAACGGCTATCCTTCCGAAGGATCGTCCGAAGTGATCATCCAGGTCACGCCGTATGGATCGACGAGTTCCCCGTAATGCAGGCCGTAAGGCTGGCGGGCGAAAGGATGCTTCACTGTGCCGCCGGACGATAGTCTGGCGAATGCTTCCGCGGCTTCGGAGCGCGTCGGGTACGATACATCCAGCATCATGCCTGCGCCTTGCGTGAAAGGTTCGAGCGCGTCCGCCATAAAAATCGCATTTTCCCCCGCGACCGTCACGCACAGATGCATCACTTTGTCCCGATGATCGCCTTCGGCGCCCGCGGCTTGTCCATGCGTTAACAAGGACTTGATCTCCCCGCCGAGCGATTCCGCGTAGAACCGGGCCTGGCTTCTGGCATCTTCCGATAAAATAAATGGTCTAAGCGTTCCCAATATGCATACATCCTTTCGGGTCATTTTGGTGTTCCGTACGGGTTTTATTATAACCCCCGCCGGCTTGCCGCGTTTCTTATGGATTGCTGCCTTGCACCCCCGGGATTTATTTTGGCGGGACGGCGGAAGTATAGTAGAATGGGCTTAAATCGGATGGGAGGGACCGAACATGAGAACCTATCTGCCGTTGCAGCCGCCGATGCTGGAGCCCGTGCAGGATTCGTCTTACCGGTATCGGGAATTTCCGCCGGGCAAGGCGCTGGAGCCTTACGTGGCTTGTTATTGGACCGTCGAATTCGACGCTTCTTGCGACCGCAAACTGCACCGCATCATACCGGATGGGTGCGCGGACATCATTTTCGACCTCCACGCCACGTCGTTTGCCCAAAGCGCCATGCTAGCGGGTTTAATGTCATCCTTCGAGACGATGGATTTAACCGATCGATGTTATTTTTTCGGCATTCGCTTTTTTGCGGATCAGGCCAGCCGGTTTATCGGCTATTCCGTTTCGGAGCTTTCCGGGGGTGACGTATTTCTGGAAGACGTCTGGGGAACGGAAGCGAGCTTGGTCGCAGAACGGGTTCAAGAAGCGGCGGGCAGCGTGCAGGCGATGATCGGGTTGGCGGAATCGATGCTCTCGGCGAAGCTCCATCGTTCGGCATGCCCTGACCCTCAGCCGATCCGAACCGCGATGCAGCATCTGTATGCCGGCCGGGGAATGGTTTCCGTGCGTGCTCTGGCCGAGGAGTTATGCTACAGCGAACGGACCGTGAGAAGGATGTTCCAGAAGGAATTCGGCATGGCTCCCAAGGAGCTGGCAAGCATCATTCGATTCCAGTGCTTATTGCAGGAGCTGCATAAGGGGCCTTCGTTCCGCTTTTCGGATACGGCCGTTCAACACGGTTACTACGATCAGCCCCATCTCATCCATATGTTCAAACGGTTTTACGGACTGACGCCCCATCAAGTGTTCAGGTAATATGTCCGTTTTTTACAATCCAAAACCGAGAAGATTTTGCGATCCTATAAACAGGCTTGAAACCATACAAAGGAGGATCAATTTCGATGAAACCGCGCATTTCTGTACTTACGCTTGGCGTTGAAGACTTGGAAAGGTCGCTTGCATTTTACCGGGACGGGCTTGGCCGCTTGAGGCGTAAGGGGCTTTTACGCAGCGGCCTTGAACAAGCTTCGCGCCACCCGTGAGAGCGAAAGAAAATCCCTTCAGGCAAACCTGGTTTGCCGAAGGGATTTTTTGTTTTTATCCGGGCTTATGTCACATTCGGCCGTTTGGCAGACGTTATACAGGTGAAGACGGACAAGAGGAGGTGATTCCATGGAACGGTTCAGCCCCGGGGCCGGAGAGCCGGACGAAATCGAAGCCGTCGTGGAAAAAGTCAAAAACGGAGACAGGCAGGCTTACGCCGTTATCATACGCGCCTTCGAGCATCAAATCTACACGTATTGCTATTACATCCTGAAAAACCGCGAGGAAGCGGAGGATGCGCTGCAGGACATTTTTATTAAAGTGTATCAATCGATCGACAAATATAACCCGCAGGTGTCCTTTTCCTCCTGGCTGTACAAAGTGGCGTATCATCATTGCCTGGATCAGCTTCGCAAGAAAAGCCGCCGCAAAAAGCTGATCGACGGCCAAAAGGAGCTGCAGCAGCTTGACGATTACCGTCATGCGGGCAGCGAACGCGCGGTGGAGGAGCTGTTGATGAACCTGAAGCCGGAGGAGCGGAATTTGGTGCTGCTGAAGGTCGTGGAACAGTACAGCTTCGAGGAAATCGGAGAGATCATGGACTGCAAACCTGCAACCCTGCGGAAGAAATACGAACGCGTAAGGAAAAAACTCATTCAGCAAAAAAGCAAAGAAGGAGGGCTAACCCATGAGCGCATGGTTAGATCAAACTGAGGAAGAGCAAACGATGCAGATCCGGCGGGCGGTCAAACAAACGAAAATGCCCGAGGTTAGCTATGTCAATCAAATTATGGAGAGGGTGGAAAACATGGACAGACGAAGCAGAAAGTCAATCCATCGCAAAGGAGGCTGGGTCAAAAAAACGGCGATCAGCGTATCGGCGGCGGCCGTTCTCGGAGGCGTCGTGTTGGGCATCGGGTTCGTATCCCCGGCCATGGCGGACGCGCTGAAAAACGTACCTTTGATCGGCAGCGTGTTCCAATACAATTTTGACCCTACCCTGAAGCAAGCCAGCATTTCGGGGCTGACGACGGAGCCGAACCTGAGCGTGACCCGGGACGGGCTGACGCTGAACATCAAGGAAGTCATGTATGACGGAACGCGGCTCGCGTTTATGATCGAACGCCAGGGCATGGATGACGATACCGTCCTGTCTCCATACCTTCCGGAAGGCGCAACCAACGTATCCGGGGAGACGCAGAAGAAAGTGCCCGTGGAACAGCAGAAAAAAGGGTACCTGTTCATGCCGGAGGTGACAATCCAAGGGAAATCGGGATTTTTCGGTTCCTTCACGGACGCGGTCGGCAAAACCGAAGACGGCAAATTCATCCGCAATATGGCCATGTATGAAATCACGAGCGGATTGTCGGATAAACAACTTCCAAACGAGTTCAACATGACGGTCAAAATGAATGTCAGCGGTTTTAAAGAGCCGTTCGTGTTCCAAGTGCCGGTCAAAAACCTGGCCAAAGGAAACGTGGTGCTTCATCCGAACCAAACCCAGAGCAGCGGCAAGTTCAGCTACACCGTAAAAACGATCGAGATCACGCCGGTGACGACCCGCCTCGTTTTGGACAGCCAAGGCAACGTGCCGTCCACGCCGGAGCAATCGGGCGAATTCAGCGCCACCAAAATGTACTACGATATCGTGGATCAGGACGGAAAGCCGCTGGATCAAAAAATGATCGGATACTTCCATCAAAATCCGAAGACCGAATACCACGAGGACGAAACCTACAGCCCGTTTGCGAAGAAACCGACCTCTATTACGATCAAGCCGTATACGATGACGGTCAATAAGGACTGGTCCGTCATGGAAGATGCAAACGGCAAGCCGGTCAAAACGTACCACAAGGATCTCGAAATGACGATCCCGGTGCAATAAACGCCCGGAAATCCGTACCCGAAAAGCCTTTGCGGCTGGTGCGCGGAATAACGGCCCAAAACGTCTTTCTTCAGGCGTCGGGCCGTTATTTTTATGCTCCGGTGCATTTGTTGTCAATTATAGCGGAGCCGGATCCGCCAGTTTCAAAAGGAAGGATCTGCATTGCGATGCCCGGAGGGTTTCAGTATAATGAATGTTAATTGATTCATCACTCATTTTTTGACACGCGGAAAGGCGGAAACAGGATGTCTAAGAAAGAAGCTCCTTCGGTCAACCGGAAGGACGAGATCGTTTCGGCGGCGATCGAAACGTTTGCGGAGATCGGATATTATCGCGCCACGACGGCGCAGGTAGCGGAAAGAGCCAACATTTCGCAGCCGTATATTTTCAAGTTTTTCCCGACCAAGGAGGCTTTGCTGGCGGCGGCCCTGGAAGCGTCCTGGGAGCGGATCATCGCATCGTTCCGGCGGGTCGTGGAGACCGCTCAGCCCGAGCAGCTGGAGTCCGAGCTCATTGAAGCTTACGAACGCATTTTGGCGGACCGCTCCAATGAAATGCTTCTTCAAATGCAGGCCCAGACCATTCCGTCGGATGTCATCCGCGAGGAAATGCGGAAAGGCTTCCGGAACGTTCGGAACATCGTTTTGGACGCTTTCCGGCATGCTTCGATCCCGCATCCGGAAGAGCGGACGCTTTTGTTTTTGGCAAGAGGGATGTTGTGCAACATTTCCATGGCGCTGGATATGCCGGAACTGATGGGAAAATAGCCGTCGGCGCGGATCAGGCGCCCCGTTGAAAATTAGTTATTGACTAATCACTAATTGAATAATATGATGTTCTCAAATAGTAATTGATCAATCACTAACCAAAATGGAAATGGGGATGACTTATCATGAAGAAAGCAATCGTATTAGGAGCTACCGGCGGCACGGGCGCGGCCATTACGGCAGAATTGGTCCAGAGGGGGGTGGAAACCGTTGCATTCGGGAGATCCCGGGCGAAACTGGAGCAGCTGGCCCGGCAGCTTGGAAACCCGGGGCATTTGCGGCTGTCCACCGGCGATGCTTTCCGGCCTGGAGACGTTGCGGCGGTGGCCGGCGGAGCGGAGGTGTTGTTCCATTGCGCGAACGTCCCCTACAACGAGATGGCCCAGAAGCTGGTTCCGCTGGGAGAATCGGTGATGGAAGCGGCCAAGGGGCTGAACCTGAAAGTGGTCGCCGTTGACGGCATTTATCCTTACGGAAGAAGGCAGATGAAGGAAGTGACCGAAGAGCATCCGAAGCAGCCGCATACCAGAAAGGGGAAAACAAGGCTTGCTTTTGAGCGGATGTTATTTGAGGAGCGCTGGGACAGCGTGCAAAAAATGATCGTCCGGCTGCCGGATTATTACGGTCCCACGGCCAATGACGCCTCCTATCTGGGGTCGACGCTTGCCGCGATCGCGGCGGGCAAAACCGCCTTTTTTATCGGCAACATGCGGGTTCCGCGGGAATATGTGTATTTGCCTGACGCGGCCAAGATGATCGTTGAACTGGCAGGCAGGGACGATGCTTACGGGGAAAATTGGAACATCCCGGGCGCAGGGATCATATCGGGCAAGGAAATCGTCCGTATTGCGCAAAAAGCAAGCGGCGCCGCGAAACCGGTCATTCCGCTTGGCCGGGCGGGTCTGTCCCTTCTGGGGCTGTTTCAACCGGTGATGAAGGAAATCGTTGAAATGCTGTATTTGACGGAGGAGCCTTTGACGCTGAGCGGCGAAAAATACAGAAAACGAATCGGCCCGATCCCGGCAACCGGTTTTGAGCAGGGGATTTCCGAAACGATCCGCGCTTGGATGAAGGTTAAGTAAAAAGAATTTGGACTTTTCGCTAGTTATTGATTAATCACTAAGAATTACGGCAAGTGAAGCGCCGATAGCCGCAAACCTGCCTTACGGCCAGGCTTCATCGACCCCCTCGAGTTCGGGAAGCCCGGCCTTTCGCCGCTGCTCGATGATATATTGGACGTACCACTCGGGGTTCTCGGTATTTTTTCGGATCGATCGGATCGTACCCAGCCAGCGGTCGTTCCAGCTCATGCCGTCGGAGTTCGCGTGCCCCCGCTTCTCCATCTCGATCGTCTGGTCGTACGCGGAGGCGGCACCGATGCGCATGCTGGGCGTATCGAGCAGGATCAGGTTGCCGTTCTCGTCCCGCCGGGTGTTCAATTCGTTGGCTTTTCCCTTCAGCACCGCGTAAGTTCCCGCCGCCGCCGCGAAAATGATTGCGACCGCGGCGATCGAACCGAATGTCCACAGAATGACGTTCATCTTCCGACCTCCCGAATGTTAATTGTTTTCGACGTTTGCGGCTTCCCTCTAGGCTGATATCGCCTCCAACGAAGGAGGCTTTATAATTTATCTACGAATGGTTTAAAAGGAAGCACTTTGAGAGGAAAATATCACCAACTATATACATGATAACAAAGGAACCGGCTTGCGGGCAGATACCAATAACGTCGATTTCCTAACCAAAGGCAAGGATACCGATCCTAACAACGGCGATGGCATTGGGCAATGAGACGAATAGCAACCGCGAAAAAGCGGCTCACTCCTTAGGAGCAAGCCGCTTCTATGTGTTTACCAATCCCTGATTCGATGGAATTAAACTTGCAGCCCCGTGAAAATCAAGCCTTTAGCGTCCGGAGCACGCCGTAAATGCCGTTCATCGCGCCTTGAGGGACAAACTTGATGTTCACGGTGTCCCGGTCCGACGTCAGCTCGGCCGGCAGATCGAAGTTTTTTTCATAAAAAGCCCGGTGCGGCCGCCCCTCAAACGGCTCGGTAAACAGCAGCCGACCATCCGCCCAGATTTCCATGCTTCCGCCGTGGTGAAGCTTGCAGAACGTCACATGCAGCGCGTTTCGTTGGCCCCGCAGCACGCCCATGTCATAGCTGAACCAGCCGCCGGCCTCGGCCCTTCTTCCGTTTAACCCTTCCCAGGTTCCGGCATGAGTCCGTTCACCCCGGATGCCGTGCTGAAGCTCGTACTGGTCGTTTCCAACCTGCACGCCGTCGACGGTGGCCTCTTTGATCAGCTGCTCCTGCCGGCTGCGTTCCAGATGGTCCCGCAATTCCTCCGAATCCGCTTCGAGGATGCTCCAGTAGATCCCGTACCGCTCCCGGTGCTGTTTGTAATGGGGGGTGAAAAGCAAGCGTCCGTCTTCGTCCGTGTTTTGGAGCGCAAAAACGAGCTCCTCCCCTTGGCGGATCAAATGTTCGTCCAGCCGTTCAAGCCACTCCTTGGCGCTCATGCCCTGCGGAATCAAATAATCCTTGACCGGCATCCGTTTGGTCGGGATGCTGACGATGACGCCGGTCCGGGACTCGGTCATGTCCTCGGTGCCGAGAGCGGCGCTGAGCACGACGGGGCCATATTGGAAGGCGACCACATGCGGCGCGTCGGGCAGGCCGGCATAAGCGACCTGCATCGGAATCCGCACCCGGATCGTATCGTGGTCGTTCCACTCCCGGGCAATGATCGCATAACGTCCTTTGACCTCGGCCGCCGCGGTTTCCCCGTTAACGGAAATGTCCAAGCCGCCGGCGGCCCAATAAGGCACGCGGAAAGCCATCGCCGCATGGATGTGCTTGCCTCCGGTGTTTACCCGCAGCTCTGTCCGGTCGGTCTTCGGCAGCCCGGACGTTTGGATGATCCGGATTCCCTGCTCCGCCCAATCCAGCTCGGAGCTGACATATTGATTGACGAACAGGTGATTGCCGCGGCGGAAGTAGATGCTGTCGTTCAATTTCGTGAAATTTTCCATGCCGGTCCCCGTGCAGCACCAAAAATGCTCGAACGGGGAGCCGTACACCTTGAAATAGCCGGTCGCCATCGGCTGGAAATACATCGTCATGCCCGTCTCGGGGTGTTGGGACGAAAGGATGGAGTTAAGATGGTTTCTTTCGTAAAAATCGGCATATTTGACGTCCCCGGTCAGCTTGAACAGTTCGCGGGTCAATTTGAGCATATTGTAGCTGTTGCATGTTTCGCACGTAATGTCGGAGCGTTTAGCGTTCAGCACGTCCGGCTGCCCGAAATGCTCGGATTCGCTGTTGCCGCCCGTCACGTAGCTGTGGTGATGCACCACGACGTCCCAGAATTTGACGGCGGCTTCGAGATAAGCGGCTTCGCTTTCGCCCAGCGTCAGATACCGTTTCAGCGCCCCGATGAATTTCGGGATCGTCGTATTGGCATGTTTGCCCTGCAGAACGTTTTTGCCCTCGCGGATGGCCTCGAACAGCCCGATTTCGTCAAAGCTGTGGGCCGCCTCCAGATGCCTCGGGTTTCCGGTCAAGCGGTATAGGTCATACAGGCAGTCGTTCATGCCGCCGTATTCGACCTGGAGCACGGTGGCCTGCAAGTCGGGCGTCCATTTTGAAGTCCGGTCCGCAACCCAGTCGCCCAGTTTGTTCACAACGTCATAAGCCTTTTGCAGGCGGGAGGCTTCATACACCGCAATCAGCCCGGCGATGATTTTGTGCATCGTATACCAAGGAACCCAGGCGGGTTTCCTGTTCTCCACGTTGTCGAACAACACGTCGGGAAAAGCCGAGACATACCCGTCCCGACGTTGGCATTCCGCCATCTCCGACACGATATATTCAAGCCGGTCGCGAAGCTCCCGGTCTTTGTTGCAAGCATAGGCTTGGGCGCATGCGGTCAAATAGTGGCCCATCGTATGGCCGCGGATCTCCGTGTCCTCCCAACCGGGATATTTGGCCGCTTTCGGCGCAAGCCCGGCGGTTTCGCGGAAGCCTGCAAGCAGGCGGTCCGCTTCGAATCTTTTCAAATAACCGATTTCTTTTTCAAACGCGTTTACGTAATCGTCGTTTGTCAAGACCACTTGGTCGAGGGAAAAATCCAGCAACGCCTCGTTTAGGGGCAGCGTGTTCGTATTTGCCATGTTTTGCGCAGCCATCCTTTCATATTAGACTACGACAAGCTTAGTCCAAGCGCGAATTCGCCGTAAATGGCGGAAGGTTCGAATTGGTGTCAAAAGGTTCGTTCTTGGATGCGACGTTAGACGGGCGAGGAGATTTTTTCGCGGCAATCCATAGTTTATAAGGGGTGAATCTGCTATCCTGTTTTTAATGAAGTGTTAAAAAGTTTGAAAGGTGCGGGATGGATATGGACTATTATCGGTTTAAGGTGGATGTGCCGCTGACGCTGAACATGGCGGGCAAATTCGTCGCGCCGTCTTCGGAATGGATGCATATGGACCGGACGTTGATGGATTTCGAGCTGTTTGTCCAAACCCGGGGAAGCCTGTACATCGCCGCCGGCCGGGAACGTTACGAGCTGAAGGAAGGGGATTTCCTGCTGATGCCTCCGGGGACGCGCCAATACGGGTACCAAAAGTCCGACTGCAGCTTTTATTGGCTTCACTTTACGGCGGCGGGCGGCCATGAGC
This sequence comes from Paenibacillus sp. FSL M7-1455, assembly GCF_038004655.1. Taxonomy (NCBI): domain Bacteria; kingdom Bacillati; phylum Bacillota; class Bacilli; order Caryophanales; family Paenibacillaceae; genus Paenibacillus; species Paenibacillus sp. FSL M7-1455. The sequence goes on from NZ_JBBORO010000001.1 coordinate 1,578,671, forward strand.
GATTGAAGGACGTTGAGGAGTACGGTTACGAGCAAGGCATGATCGTCGTGCCGGCTGCGGGCGCGCTGCGCAGTCCCGACAAGCTGATCGTGCTGATGAAGCAGCTGCAGGACTCGATGCGGACTTACAGGGAACAAACGCTTGGCAGCTACATGGCTACGACGATCCTCTGCGAGTTGTTCAACCAGCTGTTTTACGTCCGGAACCAGGCCGGGCATCGGCTGAAGCAGCGGCAGCTTTACAATGACATCGTCGATTACATCAAATGGCATCGGCACGGAAACCTGAAAGTCGCCCGGCTTGCGGAGGACTTCGGATACAATGCGAAATACTTGTCCACGCTGTTCTCCGGCATCGCCGGGATTTCGCTGAAGCAATATATGCTGCAGGAAAAAATGGAGGCGGCCAAATCGCTGTTGACCGACACCAATAGAAACATTAGCGAAATTGCGGCCCAGCTCGGATATCCGGACAGCCAGCAGTTTATGAAAAGCTTCAAGAAAATCACGGGGCTGACGCCGACCGATTACCGCAACGCGTATGCCAACCGCCTGCTTTTTTACGAATAGGCAGCTCAGGAGCGTTTTTTGTAGCCGCTGGGCGTCTCTCCGACGAACTTTTTGAACTGCCGCATAAAATGGGTGTCGTTTTCGTAGCCGCACATTTTGGCAATGGTTGCGATCGAAAGGGAGCTGTTATCGAGCAAATATTTGGCATGCTCCAGCCGTCCGTTGATCATGTCGGCGGAAACCGAGCATCCGAACAGCTCTTTGTAGACATGCTGGAAATAGGATTTGCTGAGGTTGACTTTGGCGGCCAGCTGGCCGACCGAATACGCCGTTTGCGGGGAGCTGTACAGTTCGTTGCGGATTTCCAGGAGCTGACGGTAATACCTTTCGGTTTTTTCGGGCAAGGGCGGCAGCTGCTGCCAATTGCTCAGCTTCAGGAGCAGGCTGCGCAGATCCAGGTCCACGATGCCGTCCCGGAGCGGGCCGCCGAGCCGGTTCACGTGCTGCAGCTCCATGATGCTCCTGGTCAGGGAAGCCGGGAATGCCGCTTTCACCGGTTCGTCGCAGGCGAATCCGAGCTCTTCTAAAAGCGCTTCCATTTCTGCGCCCTCGCAATGGAACCAATCGTTGACGAACGGCTTTTCGACGTGGCGGTACGCGTGAGGGGTGGACGGCCGGAACAGCACATAAGAGTTTTTGGCCGCGGACAGGCGCCTGCCCCCGACGACGACCTCCGCATGGCTCCGGAAAAAAACGAAAGCGTAATTGCCCGCCCCGGCAGGACGGTCGATCCTAACCCCATCCCGATGGATGTAATTGTAACCGCAATTGATGACGCGAATCATGTCCTTTCCTCCTCACGATCAAGCACGATAGGTCAGTTAATGGGCAGTTTAATTCATTGTCCGGGGGAAATCAAGCTCCTATACTTTGAATACATCCAATTTATTGAAAAAACGGGAGGAGAACTAGATGGCCCAAAACGGCGTACTGAACGCGGACATTGCCAAAGGACAGATCAACAAAAATATTTACGGTCATTTTTCCGAGCATCTGGGCAGATGCATCTATGAAGGAATCTGGGTAGGCGAAGATTCGCCGATTCCGAACACGAACGGCATTCGAAACGACGTGGTCGAAGCGTTGAAACGGATCCGAATTCCCGTGCTTCGCTGGCCGGGCGGATGTTTTGCGGACGAATACCATTGGAAGGACGGCATCGGGAAGCGGGAAAACCGCAAGCGGATGATCAATACCCATTGGGGCGGCGTCGTGGAAAACAACCATTTCGGCACCCATGAGTTTATGGAATTATGCGCCCAGTTGGGCTGCGAGCCTTACATCAACGGAAACGTTGGAAGCGGTACCGTCCAGGAAATGGCGGAATGGGTGGAATACCTGACCTTCGGCGGGGAATCCCCGATGTCGGCGCTGCGGGCCGAAAACGGGCGCCAAGAGCCTTGGTCGGTCGCTTATTTCGGCGTCGGCAACGAAAATTGGGGCTGCGGCGGCAATATGCGTCCGGAATATTATGCGGATTTGTACCGCCGTTACCAGACGTACGTCCGGAACTACGGGGACAACCGGATTCACCGGATCGCCTGCGGCCCGAATGCCGGCGACTATAATTGGATGGACGTCTTGATGCGCGAGGCGGCCCGCTTTATGGACTCGATCACGCTGCATTATTACACGGTTCCCGGGAATTGGGCGCAAAAGGGGGCGGCTACCGGCTTTAACGAGCAGGAATGGTTCGTCACGATGGAAAAGGCGCTGCACATGGAAGAGCTGGTCGCGAGACACAGCGCCATCATGGACAAATACGATCCCGAAAAACGCGTCGGGTTGATCGTGGACGAATGGGGCACCTGGTTCGACGTGGAGCCCGGCACGAATCCCGGGTTTTTGTACCAGCAAAACTCGCTGCGGGATGCGCTTGTCGCCGGGCTGACGCTGAACATTTTCAACAGGCATAGCGACCGGGTCCGTATGGCCAACATCGCCCAGACCGTCAACGTGCTGCAAGCCGTCATTTTGACGGAAGGCGAAAAAATGGTGCTGACGCCGACCTACCATGTCTTCGATATGTACAAGGTGCATCAGGATGCGGAGCTGCTGGACCTGAACCTGTCGTCCGGTACATACAGCGCCTTCGGCCGGGAAATTCCGGAGGTGTCGGCGTCGGCCTCCCGGGATGCGAACGGGCGCATCCATATCAGCTTGTGCAACCTGAACCATGCGTCGTCGTCGTCCGTCAGCATAGACCTTCGCGGCTTGCAGACGTCTACGCCCGCGATTTCGGGTTCGACGCTCACCTCGGACGCTCTGGATGCGCATAACACGTTCGATCAGCCGGAGCGGATCGCGCCTCAGCCGTTCCATGCCTTTAAGCTCGAAGGGTCGCGCCTTGAGCTGGAGCTGCCGTCGAAATCCGTGACGGTCATCGAGCTGGCGTAGGGGCAAACGGGCGATGCAAACCGGCAATCGAGGGGCATGCAAAGGATGCGGCCCCGAATATCAGGTGAATGACGAGTATATCCAACGCGTGTTGTCCCATCCGATGTTTTCGTCCGAGCATTGCGTGCCGGAGGAGGTTTATCGGCAGAGACTCGCCATCTGCCAATCCTGCCCGAAACTTCAGGACGGCATCAGCTGCTCCGTCTGCGGCTGCATCATTCCCGTGGCGGCCAAGCTGAAGGCCCGCAGCTGCCCTTTGCCGGGCGGGGGATTGTGGGGGACGGCGGACGCGGAGTGAAGGCCTGCATGATACATGGAGCGGGGAAAACGGGACGGGATTCAGCTTTGAATCCCGTTTTTTTGCGGCATGCGGCCGGCCGGTCGTAGCCCCGATTCCCGGAAGGCTGCGGCGATCCGCAGCGATTTCAACTCCTGCAGGCGAGATGAGCGATTGCACCCAAAGCCCTTGATGATCAAGGGCTTTGGGCGTTATCCGAAAAAAATATTCATTTTTGTCACGTTTCGCTCCCCTTCCCCGTCATACGGGTAACCAAACGGAAGGAGAGGATTTGGAATGAAAAAAGCGGACGTGGCGATTGTAGGCGGTGGGGTCGCGGGTTTGACGGCGGCAGTCTATGCGGCAAAAGCAGGCAAACAAACGGTGCTCATCGAAAAGCAGGAGCGGTTGGGCGGCCGGGCGATCACCAACAAGAAAAACGGAGCGTACTTCAATTTGGGCGGGCATGCGTTGTACCATGGAGACGCTTGGGAGACGTTTCGCGAGCTGGGACTACGTCTGCAAGGGAATCAGCCGTCGGTTGACGCCTACGGGATTTGGAAAGGGACGCTGAAGACGCTGCCGACGAACGCCGCATCGTTGTTGGCCACCCCGCTGGTCTCCTGGAAAGGGAAAATGGAGCTCGCCGCGTGGCTCGCGAAATTCGGCAAGCTGGATACCCGCCTTTATGACGGGATCTGCCTCCGCGAATGGATCGAAGGCCAGATCAAAGACCCGATGGTCCGGCACATTTTTTATTCCCTGCTGCGCACGGCAAGTTATGTGGTCGCTCCCGATCTGCAAGCCGCGGGTCCGGCGCTCAGGCAGCTCAAAAACGCTTTGAAAGGCGTGCTCTATCTGGATCGGGGCTGGGGAGAAACCGTGGAGGAATTAAGACGATTGGCCTCCCGCTTGGGCGTTGCTTGCCTGACGGGCAGCAAAGCGGTTGCGATCGGCCATGATCAAGGCGCCGTCCGGCATGTCCTGTGCGACAACGGGACGAAAATCATCGCTGGCAGCATCATCATCGCCGCTCCGCCCGAAGAGGCGTATCGCCTGGTCCCGCAGGCCGACCGAACCGCGCTCCGTACGTGGAAGGAACAAGCGATTCCGGTTACGGCCGCCTGTCTGGACGTGGCTTTGCGGCGCCTGCCCAAACCGAAGCAGCAATTCGTGTACGGCATCGATCAAACCGTCTTTTTAAGCAACCAGTCGCGCGCGGCCTGCTTAAGCGATGACGGAGCCCAGGTGATTTCGCTGATGAAGTACCAAGGAACGGACACGGATGCCAAGCGGGATTTGCTTGAGCTTGAACAGACGCTCGACTTGGTGCAGCCGGGCTGGCGGAACGAGTTGGCGGCCAAACAATATCTTCCGAAAATGACGGTGTGCCATGATTTTATGCATATCAAGCGCAAGGAGAACCCGGGTCCGGCCGTGCCCGAAATCGCGGGATTGTACGTGGCAGGAGATTGGGCGTCGCATGGCGAACAGTTGGTCGATGCCGCGACGGCAAGCGCCAAACGGGCCGTGCGGCATATTTTGGCCCGGACGGGAACGGAGGGAATGCCTGAAGATGAGTACCGAAGCGCTGTATCGATTGTATAAAAACGAGCTGTTTTCGTTGGCTTACCGGATGCTGGGCAGCGTCATGGATGCGGAGGACATCGTGCAGGAAGCGTTTCTAGCGTACGACCAGCTGCCGGATCCCGGCGCCATCCGCAATGAGAGGGCCTTTTTGTACAAAATCGCAACCAATCGCTGCCTGGACCTGCTGCGTTCGTCGGCCAGAAAACGGGAGCTTTACGTGGGGCCTTGGCTCCCGGAACCGTTGGTCGGCCGTGCGGCCGCCGAAGAGGAGCCCTCTGCCGTCTACATGCAAAAGGAGACGATTTCCATGGCGTATCTTTTGCTTTTGCAGCAGTTGAACGCGGTTGAACGCGCCGTCTTCCTGCTGCGGGAAATTTTCCATTATTCGTATGAGGAAATCGCGGATATGGTCGGAAAAAGCGGCGCGAACTGCCGCCAGATTTACCGCCGGGCCAAAGCCGGCATCCATTTCGATCCCGATTCGGTTCCCGCGGTGCACGTGGCGGAGGAGCGGATCAAATCGTTCATAAGCTCCCTGATGCAGGGGAATACCGGCAAACTGCTGGAGCTTCTCAGCGAAAACGTCGTTTTTTATTCCGACGGCGGCGGCAAAGCAAGGGCGGCGCGCATTCCGGTCGTTGGAATGGAGCGGGTTCTGTTGTTTATCCAAAATCTGCTTGCGATGTACGAAGGGAAATCCGAGTTTTCCTTTCTTTTCGTCAATGGCATGCCAGGGGTCCGGGTCCGGGTGGCGGACGTGGGGCAATACGTTTTTTCGTTCGCGTATCGCGAAAATCGGATCGAAACGATCTACAGCATCGGCAATCCGGATAAATTAAGGCATGTGTAGCAGATCAACCGGCCGCAAGACCGAAGGCGCCGCCGGCATCTTTCCGAAGATGTCCGCAGCGCCTTTTGCATTTCCCCCGCGCGCATCGCCAGGCGGTAAAAAACGAATTTAACCATCTGCTACCGGATGCCTGAGCCTTGATTTCGAATATAATGAAACCAACCACAACGTAGGGAGGAGATCGGCATGAAAAAAACGACGGTTGCAACGCTCCAAGCATATGAGGGTGGAACTGTCGCTTAACTTGTAAACGGCAACCCCCTTGCATGCGCGTCCAAAAACCGTATAAAGGGGTATCCTATGCGTTTTCCGATCAAAAAGTTTTTTTCTATATTAGGGCTTGCTGAACAAGATTCGTTCCATCTACACCCAACGCAAGTCTCTAAACCCAAGCAGTCTGAAAAAATGCAAAAAGAGAACACGCAGTCGCCGCTCCAGATTCATGACCAGAAACTGAAGGGCGATGACGGTCAAACTGGTTTCGGCGCCACGCGCCCGAATGCGACCTAGGCCCAATTTGCGCTTGCCTTCTCCAAATTTTCCTTCGATCGCATTACGCTGTACAGCGTCCTGGCGCTCTTGCCGACGATCGGCGACTTCACTTTGCTCTTTCGAGGGTCTGCCGAGCTTCGGGCCACTAAGGCGAATCCCTAGCGTTTTGCAATAGTTCAGGTTGTCTCGATTGCGGTAGATTTTATCGGCTAGAATGACGGCGGGATAATACCCGAATCGCTGTTTGTACGCTTCCACCGATGCTTGCAGCGTGGTTGCCTCGTTGAAGCTGTCCCATTGTGCCGTTTCGATCCAAGCGTAACCGTCCACCAGACTGGCGGCGATTTTGGCGCCGAACTCCACGTTCGCTCCAGCTTTGCCTCGAACCATCGGACGTACATGCGGCTGTTCGATACTCACGATGCGATCGGCGACGACATGCGTATTCTTCTCTAGCATTTCGCGCTGCTGACGGTAGAGCTCCGAGATGATCAGAAGCTGGCGATAGTGTCTTTTGCTCAGTTCCGTGAGAGGCGTATACTTTACGAGGGCTTCAATAATCCGCAGATTCCGTCCCACGTAGCCAAGTTGCTTTTTGATCGCTTTGCGGATCACCTTGCCCGATGCCTTGCGTTGCTTGGAAACACTCAGGTACGATTTTCTGGCTTTCTCGCGGTACGTGCGCGGCTTCTCCATCGCTCCGACATGGGGACGGTGCAGCACGTCGATGATGTCTTCCAGGATTTCACGGGCGTGATTCAGCAGCCCCAAGTCAGTCGGATACTTGATGTCCGCAGGCGCGCATGTCGCATCCAGCATGAGGGTGCCCTTGTTCATGACTTCCGCTGTCGGTGCGGCTGTAGATGGCAGGGCGTGTAGCTTTTTCGCCATGTTGCGGGGGTTCTTCGCCACAACAGGGGGCTCCTCGGGAATAGAGAAAGCGTCCCCTACCTCCATGGTGAGCTGCGAGCCGCCCGCGTCGTTGTCGTCGTCATCGCGATCCCGCTTGGACGATTTCGGTTTCGCCTCGACCTCTCGCTCTGCTTGCAGCGCGGCTTGGGCGATCCAGTCGTTGACTTCAGCTAGGATTTCCAAGCCGAGCCGTTCCCGAAAATGCGTGAGCAGGGAGTGATGAAACGGCACTTTATCGACATACGCGGTGTAGCCCAAGAAGAACTGCAAATATGGATTTTCCTGGATTTGTAAGGTGGTCTCGCGGTCACTTAAACCAAGGCGCTCTTTGATGATGAGCGAGCCGAGGGCGATACGTGCCGAGTACGCCTTTTGGCCGATGGCTGGGGACTTGAACGAGCTCACATATTTCTCTTCTACTTTGTCCCAAGGGATGATCGCCGCAAGCTGCACCCACCGATTGGTTGGATTTAATTTTCCGCCAAAGGGCAAATAGAAGTTTTCCAACAAGTCTGCCATATCTCGATTCAGCACGAACACTTTCGCTCACTCCATCTGCAAGGTTTTTTACCGATTTTCCGTGTTTTCTTTGCAGATGAATTCGACAATAGTGCCTCTAAACCCTTGTGAGATAAGGATTTTTTGATTATTCAGCAAGCCCTATATTACAAGCCTTATCGCGGGCTGTTTCTGTCCGTGCTGGCCTGCGCCTTGCTCGTCTCCGCCGTCACGCTGGCGTTTCCGCTGCTCGTGCGTTATATCACGAAACATGTGCTGGAGGAGGATTTGTCCCAAGCGCTGGGAAAGGTCTACTGGATCGGCGGGCTGATGCTTGTTTTGGCGGCCGTTCAGAACCTTGGAAGCTACTTCGTGGATTACAAGGGGCACGAGGTAGGGGCACGCATGGAAAGCGACATGCGCAGCGAGCTGTTTGCCCACATGCAGAAGCTTTCTTTCGATTTTTACGACAAAGAAAAAACGGGAAGGCTGATGTCGCGGCTCACGAACGACCTGCTGTTGCTTTCCGAGCTTTACCATCACGGGCCCGAGGATTACGTCCGTTCGCTCTCCCGCTTTTTCGGAGCGCTTGCCATTTTGTTTTTTATTGATGCGCCGTTAACGCTGGCGGTGTTGTGCTTTTTCCCGATCCTCGTGTTTTTCGCCCTTTATTTCAACAAAAAGCTGAACAAGGCGTTGGCCGGAAACAAGGAGCGGATCGCGGACGTCAACGCCCAGGCGGAAGATAGTTTATCGGGCATCCGCGTCGTCCAGTCGTTTGCGGGCGAGCGGATGGAAATCGAAAAATTCGAGCGCGAGAACTCCCGGTTCCTCGAAAGCCGGAAACAAACGTACCGGGCCGAAGCGCTTTTTTACAACAGCTTCGAGATGCTGCTTCAGCTGATCACGATCACGGTCGTCATTTTCGGGAGCGCCCAAATCGTTCGCCATAAGCTGGATTTGGCGGATTTGATCACGTTTTTGCTCTATATCGGCTACATGATCGAACCCATTCAACGGATGACGCATATGAGCACGCAGCTTCAGGAAGGAGTCACCGGCTTTCAGCGTTTCATGGAAATCATGAAGTTGAAGCCAAGCATCGCCAGCAAGCCGGATGCGGCCGTGCTTGCACGCGTGAACGGGGACATCGAATTCAGGCGGGTGTCGTTCCATTACGAAGACCGCAAGACGCATGTGCTCAACGACTTGTCGCTGCGGATCCGTCCGGGGGAGTACGTTGCGCTGGTCGGTCCTTCCGGGGCGGGAAAAACGACGTTATGCTCGCTGATCCCGCGTTTTTACGACGCCACCGCAGGAGAAGTGCGGCTGGATGGAACCGACGTCCGCGATCTCGAACTGGAATCGCTCAGGAAAAACATCGGCATCGTGCAGCAGGACGTCTATCTGTTTGCCGGTACGGTCATGGAGAACCTCCGGTACGGAAATCCGGCGGCCACGGACGAGGAGATCATCGCGGCAGCCGTCAAGGCCAATGCGCATGAGTTTATCATGGGCCTGCCGCAGGGATACCGCTCGGAGATCGGGCAGCGCGGCGTCAAGCTGTCGGGCGGACAAAAACAGCGGCTGAGCATCGCCCGCGTGTTTTTGAAAAATCCGCCGATCGTCATCATGGACGAAGCGACGAGCGCGCTCGACAACGAAAGCGAAGACATCGTCAAACGGTCGCTGGAATCGCTGGCCGAAGGCCGGACGACGATCGTGATCGCCCACCGTCTTTCAACCATCCGGGGAGCCCAGCGGATTTTGGTCCTGACGGAGGATGGCCTCGCGGAAGAGGGGACCCATGACGAACTGATCGCCCGGGGCGGCGTGTATGCACAGTTGTACGCCAAACAATTTTGAATGATGCTGTCCTGCACCCGCCTGGTCACCAAGGCATGCAGGACAGCTTTTTTTGCATGAAAACCTAAAATATTTAAGGTAACACCTTTAGTTTTGATCGGCGTTTCGATGAAAGGTTTTTTATAATTGGAAATGGAAGCGTTTTTTATTCGAAATCGGCACCTGCGGCAGCTCCGGAAGATCGGGGCTGCCTGCGCTGCTTCGATTGGTATTTTCAGGACCCAAGCAAGTTTGGTAGCATAAGGACTAAGCGCTTTAAAGTCATGAAGGATTTGGCGAGGCCGCATCCGGATATGGAGGCTGCCCGTAAATCCGCAAAACACGGGGGAGGGAATGCGAATGATGAACGTGCTGTTGGTCGACGACGAGCCGTGGGTTCTGGAAGGGCTGCGCACGATGGTCCATTGGGGGAAGTTCGGATTTCAGGTATGCGGAGAGGCGCTGAGCGGAGCCGAAGCGTTGAACCTGATCCATCGGCTTCGCCCCGAACTCGTCGTGACGGATATTCATATGCCGGCGTTAAACGGGCTGGAGCTTGTGGAGCAATCCAAGAGGACCATGGAGCGGCCTCCGAAATTCGTCATCTTGAGCGGTTACGACGATTTTGGCTATGCCCTTTCCGCCATGAAACAAAAGGTGGCCGAATATGTGCTGAAGCCGATCGACGAGGAGGAGTTCGAAGCGATTTTGCAGCGGGTCGGGGCATCGATCCAAGCCGAGTCCGCCGCGCAGCGCACGGAAAACCGCATGCATTCATTGTTTCTGAACAATCTTCTGAACAGGCTGATCCAGGGCGAAGCGGATGAAGGTCTGGAGCAGCAGGCCGCGCGGGCGTTGCATGTGAAAACCGATGCGGAACTGCGGTGTTTGCTGGTGGAGACGGACATCGGGTCGGCGGATTTGCGGGAGCGGCTGCAGCTCCTTTTTCCCGGCGCGGTTGACCGGTCTTTTCAGGACAATGCGGGGAGGGTCGGCGTTATCGTGCCGACGGAAGAATGTTCTGCGGATCGTCTTGAGGAGATCGGGCTTGCGTTATATCGGGATTTGACCGGGAGCTTGATCCGGCCGGTCATTATCTCGTTCAGCGATCCGCTGTCCGGCGTACGCTCCATCCGCTCCCTGTATTTGCAGGCGCTGGAGGTCAGCAAATCCAAACGCTGCCAGGGCAAGGAAGGGCTGTTTTTTTACGGCTGCTGCAGAAAAACGCCGGAACAGCGCGCAGATCATGATGAAAAAATCAAGCGGCTGGCCGAATCCGTCTGCGCGGGCCTTTCGGAAGCGGTGGAGGGCCAGGTCCACGATCTGGTAGCGTCGTTTGCATCGGGATTTTCGGACATCGAATGGGCCAAAACCCGCATCGCCGATCTGGAGCTGACGCTCTGCAGGCGGATTTCGGAGATGAACGGAACCCCCGGCCCGCTGATGGCCCGGATCCGCGAGCAGCATGGCAGTCTTGGCGACATCAAGGATTACCCGGCCCTGAAAGCGTATGTAGGATGCCTTTGCGCGGAAGCCGGCGCCCTTCTTTTGCTTCTTGCCAAACAAAACGAAAACAATACGATTTTCCATGTCATCCAATACGTGGACCGGGAATTTCACGCCAAGCTGCAGCTGCAGGATTTATCCCGGCAGTTCCACATGAACGCGACGTATTTGGGGCAATTGTTCAAAAAAACGACGGGCAAAACCTTTAACGAATACGTGAACGAAAAAAGGATCGAAGAGGCGAAAAAACTGCTGAAACGGACGCAGGCCAAAATTTCCGACGTGGCGTTGAAGGTCGGGTATCCGAACACGGATTATTTTATCAGCAAGTTTAAAAGCTACACGGGAATGCTGCCTTCGGTTTACAAGGGACAATGGAAAAACCGCCAGGCGGATCAATAGCGGGATGGTGCAGGCATGTTAGGGAAAAAAATCAGGTTCCGAAAAATCGTGAACGATATTCCGATCAACCTCAAGTTTATTTTGATCTATTTGCTCGGCGTTTTGCTGCCGATCGCCGTCATTCATCTCGTTTTTATGGACCGGATGTCCGAGCTGATCAAGCAGCGGGAGGAGCAGAACCTCGAAGTGTCGCTCGAGCGGGCCCGGAAGGACATCCACGATTTCGTGGACGGGGGCGTGGCCGTCAGCCATGCCTTGAACACGGACAAAGCGCTTTACGAGATACTGGACCGGACATACGCCAATCCGCTCGATTTTTACGAAACGTTCGACGAGCAGCTTCGCAACCGGGTCAGCAGCTACATTCCGGTCAACAACCAAATCCTGCGGATCGGCATATACACGGATAATCCGACGATCGTGCAGGGAGGAAATTATCAAATCATCGATCAGCAGGTCAAAAACAGCGAATGGTACAAGCTGTGGGAGCGTTCGAAGGATTCGGTCCTGGTTGCGGCCTACCGGGAAGCCGAGGCGAGCAACTCCTCCGTGATCGCCCCTTATCTGAGCGTGATCGAGCGGATGGATTATTACGACTATTACGACCGGTTCGAAAAGCTGTTGCGCATCGATATCGACCTGCGGAAAATTTATGACGTGATCATCCGCGAACGGGATTATTTGAACCTGTATCTGGTCAACGAAAACGACGAAATCATCATGTCGGCGGACAGCGGCTACCAAAATGCGGTCAGCGGCGCTTACCCCGTCTTCGACCTGTCGGACAGCGAAAAAAACAAGGACGTCCATGTCGTTTCGATCGGCACGGCCAAATACGTCAAGGGCTGGAAGCTGATCGGCATTACGCGGGGAACGCGGGTGAGCCAGGCGATGCGCGACATGCAGTGGTCCGTCGGGCTTCTGGCGGCCGTCATTACGCTGTTTACGTCCGTCTTCATCTACATCATGCTGCGCTCTTACAATTACCGCGTCAAAAGGTTGTCCCGGCATATGCATAAAGTGACGAACGAAAAGTTCGAGCTGATCCGCATGGACGAAGGCCAGGACGAGATCGGGGAACTGATTCGCAATTTCAACATGATGACGTCGCGCATCAATTCGTTGATCAACAACGTGTACAAGCTTGAAATTCAAAAGAAAAGCCTGGAGATGGAACAGGTGAGGGCCGAGCTGAATGTTCTCCAAAGCCAGATGAATCCCCATTTCCTGTTCAACACGCTGAACGCCATTCTTGTCGTATGCACCAAACACGAATATTTCGAGGTGACGGACATCATCAAAAGCTTGTCCAAGCTGCTGCGCAGGCTGCTCAGCTGGAAGGAGGATCTGGTGACGCTGGAGGAAGAAATCCGGTTCACGGAAATGTACCTCAAAATCGAAAAGTTTAGATTTAGGGATAAATTCGAATACCGCTTTGATGTCGACGAACGGGTTTTGAACTACAAAATTCCCAAAATGAGCATCCAGCCGCTGGTGGAAAACGCCTGCAAGCACGGCATTCAGGCCGTGGACGGGCAGGGGCTGATCACGGTCGGGGCCGCGATAGAAGGGGACCGGCTGCACGTATCCGTGTCCGACAACGGCAAAGGCATGTCCGCGGAAAAGCGGAACGACATCATGAAAGCCATCCAAATCGAAAACGTTTCAGGCAACAGCATCGGCATCCGCAACGTTTACCGGCGGCTGGAGCTGTATTACAACGATTTGGTTCGCTTCGATATTCAAAGCCGGTTGGACGAAGGAACGGAGGTTTTATTCGATATTCCCATGAAACTGTTAAATCAACGAGACGAACTTGCCGGGGGGAATGAACATGCGTTACAAAGTGCTGTTGATCGATGACGAACCCGGAGCTTTGGAGGGCATGATGCTGTGGATCGATTGGGAGCGGCTTGGCTTTGAGATTTGCGGAACCTCCGGCAACGGGGCCGACGGTTTGAACAAAATCAAAGAGCTGAAGCCCGATTTGGTCGTGACCGACATCCATATGCCGCTCATGGACGGACTGGAGATGATCGGCGCATGGCAAAAGGACGGGGACCGCAGCGTGATGTTCGTGATCGTCAGCGGGTACAGCGAATTCGAATATGCCCGCCGGGCGATGCGGTACGGGATCAACCATTTTTTGCTGAAGCCGATCGAAGAGGAGGAGGCCGAAAAGGAACTGGAGGCCGTATACCGCGAGCTTTGCAGGGAACATGAAAAACGGAGCATCAACCTCATTGCCGCACATGAAAAAACGGTATGCCTGCTCAAAAAAGCGGCGATGGACGAGCCGCTGTCCCCGAGCGATCTCGATGCGCTCCAACGTCTGTCCGCCGCGAAGGCCGCGTGGAATTTTTGCCTGGTGCAATGCGACCCGCCGGCTTATGCCTGGATGCGCGAAACCGCTGCGGCCCTGCTGCGGGAGCGGGAAGCGATGTACCTGATCGATATCGATACGCACAGCTTCGGGATCGTGTACGGTTATGCGCCGTTCCGGGGGGCGGAGGATGAAGCGTTCCGGATTCTCGAAAGCCTGTCGGAAGCCTGCGCTTCATCCCGGGTGTTTATGGCGACAGGCATGGAGGCCGACACGCTGTTGGAGCTGAGGCGGTGCTGCAAGACGGCCAAGGAGGCCGTTCTTTTCAATTTCTACGATACCGCTTACGGCCGGATCCGCACGTACGATTCGGTGAGGGACCAAACCTTCCGATACCATTACGACCAGGTGCGCCTCATCGACCGGATGACGGGGGCCCTGAACGTTCTGGATGCGCCCGGTTTCGCCGAAGCGGTGGCGTCGGCAGGGCAAAGTTTCCGCAGCGAGTGCGTCGAACCCGAAATCGTCAAAAAGTTCGTCATTCATCTGATGTATCGAATGATGGACTATTGGAAGGAGCTTGGGACGGAGCAGTCCGAAAGGCTCCTGGAAGCCTGCCGTCCGCTGCCGTTCGGAATGTCGGACGCCGTCATTCACCTCGACGATCTGATGGACAGCCTGCTTGCTTGCGGCCGCGGCACGATCGAACTTCTCGCCCGCGAACAGGCGCAGAAGTCGCAGGGCATTATCCAGGAGATCAATGAATACATCCGCGCCCATTTTCGCGAGCCTTTGACGATCCGCAAGCTGTCCGAAGTATTTTTTCTGCATCCGGTGTATTTGGGGCAGCTTTTGATCCGGAAGAACGGAATCGGCTTCAACGAGCTGATCCATGATTTGCGGATCGAAGAAGCCGCGGCGCTCCTGAAGCAGGGCAAGCTGAAAAACAGCGAAATCGCCGAAAGCGTCGGTTATGCCAACTACGGGCAATTTTTGAAGCACTTCGAAAAAAGAATGGGCATGAGCCCCAACGAATTCAAAACCAAAACCTAAACTTTTTGGGGGTAATGCTTTAATTGCGATATAGTTCGGTTTTGAAAGCGATTTTACAATAAGAGTAAGTTACTTGTAAGGGCTTCCAATCCCTGAAGTAACAAATTTTAGCGGAGGTGCTATACATGGGGGGCAAGTCAAAATCAGTGATCCGGCTCGGCATGATTATGCTGCTGTCGTTCAGCTTCATTCTGGCGGGATGCGGAGGAAGCGACAAGACGGCGACATCCGGAGACGCCAAGGCCGGAAACGAGGCATCGGGAGGCAGCGGCGAGGGGAAACCCGAACCGTTTGAAATTACGGCGTTCATCGGCGAAGCCGGCCAGCAGCCGACGCCGGACAACAAAATTTACAAAAAGATTAAGGACGAGCTGGGCGTAACCTTCAAATTCGAATTTCTGGCCGGCGACCTGAATCAGAAGCTCGGCGTCATGATCGCCGGCTCCGACTATCCGGACATCATGACGGGCAATACGAAATTGACGGCGGCAGGCGCATACATTCCGCTGGAAGACCTCATCGAAGAACATGCTCCGAATTTGAAAAAACATTACGAGAAGTACTGGAACATGATGAAGGATCCGAACGACGGGCACATTTACATTTTGCCCAACTACGGGGCCTACAACGGGGAAGTGAGCTCGACATGGTATTCCGGGCCGGCGTTCTGGATTCAGAAGGCGGTGCTTGAGGAAGCCGGATATCCGAAGGTCAAAACGCTGGACGAATATTTCGACCTGATCGCCAAGTATAAGGAAAAACATCCGAACATCGACGGCAAGCCGACGATCGGATTCGAAATTTTGAACTACGACTGGAAAAACTGGGGCTTGTTCAACCCGCCGCAGCATTTGATCGGCCATCCGAACGACGGCAGCGTGGTCGTCAACGACGGCAAGGCGGAAATTTTCGCCGACAAGGACTATGCGAAACGTTACTATCAAAAGCTGAACGAAATTAACGCCAAAGGGCTGATCGACAAAGAAACGTTCACGCAGAACTTCGATCAGTACCTCGCCAAAATTTCCAGCGGAACGGTACTGGGCATGTTCGACCAGCATTGGAATTTCCAAAACGCCGAAAACGCCCTGATCACGCAGAAAAAACATGAAAGAACGTACGTAGGGCTTCCGCTCGTGTATGACGAAGGCACCAGGGATTATTATTTGGACCGCCCGGCGCTGAACCTGAACAACGGCTTCGGCATCAGCGTGAACGCCAAGGATCCGGTGAAAATAATCAAGCTGTGGGACCGCCTGATCCAGGAAGATTGGCAGAAGATCCTCTCCTGGGGAATCGAAGGCGAGGACTACATCGTGAACGAGAAAGGCCGTTTCATGAAAACGCAGGAGCAGCGCGACAAATTTACGGACGCCACTTGGAAGCTGGCGAACAAAGCGGACACGCTGTACAGCTTCAGCCCGAAAATGCAAGGTTTCTTCAGTGACGGCAACGCGACGGATGGCGCGGCGCAGCCGGAAGAGTACCAGGCAGGCCTCGAAGAATACGACAAAAAGTTCCTGAAGGCCTACGGCTTCAACAGCTATGTCGATTTCTTCAGCCCGGCGCCGGAGAATCCGATCTATTATCCGGCATGGAGCGTCGATCTGGTGGAAGGTTCCGAAGCCAAAATCGTCAATACGAAGCAAAACGACTTGTCGACCAAATTTTTGCCGAAAGCGATCTTGGCAAACCCGTCCGATTTTGACAGCGTATGGACGGAATATACGAACGAGATCCACAAGCTGAACATTAAAGCTTACGAGGATCGGATCAACGAAGTTCTTCAATGGCGGATCGAGAACTGGTCGGTGAAGTAAGGCATCAGAAGCTAGCTGGAGGCGGGAGGCGCCAATGCGGCCTTCCGCTTTCTTAAATCCAAGGCTCGGTGGGGAGAAAAAATGATGGAAGAGACCTTAACGAAAAAGCCCGTCGTCCGCAAACCGAAAAAAGGGAAAAGGCAGCCGATGACCTGGTCCTTGATCAAAAACCAGCGGCAGTTGATCTGGATGTCGGTCCCTTTGCTGGCGTATATCATCTTGTTTTCTTACGTGCCGATCTGGGGCTGGACGATGGCATTCCAGGATTACAAGCCGGCCCTCGATTTTGCGGATCAAAAATGGGTAGGATTCAAGCATTTCAAGTTTTTGTTTCTGGACGACAATTTTTTGCGCGTACTTCGCAATACGCTCGCCATGAGCGTCATCAATCTGGTATTGGGGTTTGTGACGGCGATTGTTTTGGCGCTTTTGCTGAACGAAATTAAAAAAGTATTCTGGAAACGGACGGTACAGACCATTTCCTATTTGCCGCATTTCCTGTCCTGGGTCATCGTTACCGGCATCGTGGCGACAACCTTGGCTTCGGACGGCATCGTCAACGACGTTTTGATGAAGCTGCATTTGATTAAGGAGCCGATCCTGTGGCTCAGCGAAGGCCATTATTTTTGGGGCGTCGTCGGCGCTTCCCACGTCTGGAAGGAAGTCGGCTGGAACACGATCATTTATTTGGCCGCCATGTCTTCCATCGATCCGGCGCTGTACGAAGCCGCCGAAATCGACGGGGCCAGCCGTTACAAGAAAATGTTCCACGTCACGCTTCCGGGCATCAAGCCGACCATCGTCATTTTGTTGATCATGTCGATCGGCCACATCTTGGAAGCGGGATTTGAGGTGCAGTATCTGCTCGGCAACGGGCTTGTCGTGGATTGGGCGGAAACGATCGACATCTTTGTGCTGAAGTACGGGATAGCGCAAGGCAACTATTCGTTAGCGACGGCCGGCGGCATATTCAAAACCGTCGTCAGCGTCACGATGCTGCTGATCGCCAACTGGATTGCCAAACGACTAGGGGAAGAGAGGCTGTTATAGACATGGGAAACCAAACCATCACCCCGGGGCCGGTGCCGGCTGCTGCGACGTATAAACGGAGCGGGAAAAGCCGGATCGAGCCGACTCTTTTTCATACGTTCAACACAGTGTTCATGATCTTGCTGGTCGTGGTCACGCTGTATCCCTTCCTGAACACGATCGTCGTGTCGTTTAATGCCGGCAACGATACGATTCGGGGCGGACTTTACTTGTGGCCGCGGCAGTTTACGCTGCAAAACTACAAGGCCGTGTTTGCGTCGGGAACGATCTACGACGCTTTCCTGATTTCCGTGGCGAGGACGGTGCTTTCCACCGTGCTGAACATCTTTTTGACGACGATGCTCGCCTACACGCTCAGCCGGCGGGAGTACGTATTCCGCAAGCCGATCACGCTTATATTCGTGCTGACGATGTATTTTAACGCCGGTTTGATTCCGGGATACTTCCTGATGAAAGATTTGCATCTGATCAATACGTTTTGGGTCTACGTCCTTCCGTCGATGATCAGCGCGTTTAATATGATCGTGATCCGCACGTATATCGGCACGATCCCCGAAAGCCTGGTGGAGTCGGCAAAAATCGACGGAGCGGGGGAGTTCAAAATTTTTTGGCGGATCATTTTTCCGCTGTGCAAACCCGTGCTCGCCACCATCGCGCTGTTTGTCGCCGTAGGGGCGTGGAACTCCTGGTTTGACGCCTTCCTGTTCACCTCGTCGCGGCAGGAGCTCAGCACGCTGCAATACGAGCTGATGAAGCTGCTGTCATCCAGCATGAACGCCAACAGCAACCCGGCCGTGGCCAACGGGGCCGGCATGACGCAGGATGCGGCCGTTTCGATGGTAACCCCGTTGTCGATCCGGGCAGCGGTTACGATCGTGGCTTCCGTGCCGATCTTGCTCGTCTATCCGTTTATGCAAAAATATTTTGTCGTCGGCCTGAACGTGGGAAGCGTAAAAGAATAAGCGGTATGCGAAAGGTGTACCTTAGCCCGGGAGGACGGTGCTTCCCGAAGATCCGAATCCATCGTTTTACGGAAAGCAGAAGGGGGAGAGGTTCATGAATCAATCAAAGACGGCCGAGGCAGCGTTAAAAGACGTGTTTGCGGACGATTTCAAGATCGGGGCGGCGGTCAGCTCCGGGACAATTCAAACGCAAGAGGAACTTTTGAAGCGGCATTTTAACAGCGTGACGGCGGAAAACGAGATGAAGTTCGAGAATATTCATCCGGCGGAGGACGTCTACGCGTTTGACGAGTCCGATGCCATCGTCGATTTTGCGCGCCGGCACGGCATGGCTGTGCGGGGACATACGCTGGTGTGGCATAACCAAACCGGAGACTGGCTGTTTCAGGACGGGGACGGACGCCCCGCCGGCAAGGAGGTTCTGCTGGAGCGGCTTCGCTCCCATATCGAAACCGTTGTCGGACGGTACAAAGGCGAGATTTATGCCTGGGACGTCGTCAATGAAGCGGTCGCCGACGAGGGCGGCGAACTGCTCCGGCCGTCGAAATGGCTGGATATCGCAGGTCCAGGCTTTATCTCCAAAGCGTTTGAATTCGCGCATGAAGCAGATCCAAACGCCCGGTTGTTCTACAACGACTATAATGAATCCCATCCGCATAAACGCGACAAAATCTACGCCTTGGTCAAGTCGCTGCTCGAACAGGGCGTTCCGATCCACGGCATCGGCCTGCAGGCGCACTGGAACATTTTCGATCCGTCGCTTGACGATATCCGCGCGGCAATCGAAAAATACGCCTCCCTGGGGCTGGAGCTTCAGCTGACGGAGCTGGACGTGTCGGTTTTCCGGTTTGACGACCGGCGGACGGATCTGGCGGAGCCCGAGCCCGGCATGCTGGAACGGCAGGCCGAGGTGTACGAAGCGGTGTTCCGGCTGCTGAAGGAATACCGCGGGACGGTCAGCGCCGTCACGTTCTGGGGAGCCGCGGACGATTATACGTGGCTGGACGATTTTCCGGTGCGCGGCCGTAAAAACTGGCCGTTCCTGTTCGACGAGCGGCACCGGCCGAAACCGGCCTATGACCGCGTGGCCCGGCTTGCGGGAAAATAAATTTCCGGGAGTTCGAACGAAAGAACGGGTCTGAAGCCCGGCGGAAAGAGGAAAAAGCCCGATAGAATGGAAAAAAAGGTTGGCCGAAGCGCTCTGAAGAAGGGCGCTTTTTCCGTTGCTCCCGGATGCCGTGCCATGCGGAAGGCGCGACGCTCTCGTCAGCCGGCGCGTTTTTGGTGTACAATGCAGGCAGACATGGGGAGCTTCAAGGGGGAGAAGTGAGTTGTTGATACATTTGGGAAAAAGGAACACGCTGCGCAACCAAATCTTTCTTGGATTCATGCTGGTCATGTGTATCATTTTGGCGCTTGTCGGTTTTTTTATGTTCGACCGGGTGTCGGTGCTGCTCCGCAACAACGCCCAGAAGCATATTCAGCAGACGGCGGTGCAGGCTGCCGGACAGCTGGACGCGCTGCTGCAGCAGATCGACATGCTGTCGACGCAGGTGGCGACGGATGCGACGATTCAATCGCTGCTGGGCCGGGAGGTGCGGGGGGAGCGGGTCAGCTTCGCCATGCGCCAGTCGCTGCAACAAGAGGTGCGAAAATACGAAGCTTACACGACCGGAATCCGTTCGCTGGAGCTGTATACGACCGATTACCGGAGCCTGGTGCCCCTGTACGACCTCGAGCTTACCGACCGCGTGTCCGCCGCCTGGATCCAAAGGGTGGACCAAAACGGGGGCAAGCTGGTCTGGCTCGGCCTGGATCCGCTCGATCCGGACACGGTCGTCGCGATCCGGCAGGTCAGGCTGATGGACGAATCTTTTGCCCACGGCGGTTACGTGCTCGTCCGGATCGACAAAAGCTATTTTGCGCTCTCCGACATCCATTCCGCGACCGAAACGCAGGAGACGATGGGGTTGTTCGATGAAGCGGGCAGAAAAATATTTTCCAGCTTCGGTCCGGCGATCCTTTCCCGGCAGGTGCTTCACCGCGACGGGGAGACGATCGGGCTGGGCGGCGAAGCGTACATCGCCGTCGAACGCCAGTCCAAAAAAACCGGCTGGGATCTTGTCATTTTGACGCCGGTGAATTATACGACCGAGGGCATTTCGGTGCTGCGGACGGTCATTATCGTGTCCGGCCTCGCCGGGGCGCTGCTTTTCCTGGTCTTGAGCTTCATGCTGTCCACGATGATCACCCGGCCGATCTTGAACCTGATCAAAGCGATGCGCGGCTCCAGGTTCGGCAATTTGAAGCGCAATACGATCGAGTCCTCCACGATGGAACTCCAGGAGCTGAACAACACGTACAACCAGATGGTGGATTCGCTCAACGAGCTGATCGAGGTCGTATACCAGAAGGAGATCATCCAGAGCCGGACGGAATTGAAAGCGCTGCAGGCGCAAATCAACCCCCATTTTCTGTTCAACACGTTGGAAGCGTTCTATTGGGCGTTGGAGGATCAGGGGGAGGAAGAGCTGGCGCAAATCGTCGTGGCCATGTCCGGCCTGTTCCGGTACGTCATTAACCGGTCCGACGACGAAGAGTGGGTAACGATCGGGGACGAACTGGATCATGCGGCCAGGTATTTGACGATCATGAAAATGCGCATGCTGGACCGTCTTGCCTGGCGGATCGACGCCGATGAAGCTTGCCGCATGGTTCCGCTGCCGAAGCTGCTCATCCAGCCGCTCGTCGAAAACGCCATTTTGCACGGCGTCGAGCAGCGTACCGGTCCGGGCATGGTCGTGCTGGAGGTACGGCCTTCCGAACGCGAGGGATATACGCGCATTACGGTGACGGACGACGGCCCGGGAATGTCCGCCGACAAAATATCCTCGATCCACGAAGCGATGCGGGAAGGTTACATGAGCTCCTCCAAAGGGAAGGGCGTCGGCATCGTCAACGTGGAGCGGCGGCTTCGGCTGTATTACATGGACAAAGCGGAAGGGCTTTCGATTCGCAGCGAGGAAGGGAAAGGCACGACGGTTTCTTTGGAAATACCTGATGACGGAAAGGGGAGATCCCAATGAAAAATATTCTTGTCGTGGACGACGAACCGCGGACGAGGGAAGGCATCCGCAAAACGTTGGAGATGTGGTCCTCGGGACGTTACCGGATCGAAATCGCCTCAAGCGGCGGGGAAGCGCTGACATGGCTGGAGAACCATGACGCGAGCCTGCTCGTGACCGATATCCGCATGCCGGAAATCAACGGGCTTGAACTCGTGGAGCGGATCGCCGGCATGCCTCATCCTCCGGTCGTCATTATCATTTCGGGCCATTCCGATTTCGAATACGCGCGCACCGCGCTGAAATTCGGGGTCGTCGATTATTTGCTGAAGCCGCTGGACAAAACCAAGCTCGTCCAGGCGGTGGAAACGGCGCTGCAGCGGGAGCAGTGGAACGGCCGGATCGAACGGATGCGGAAGCTGGTGGACCCCAAGCTGCTCGAAACGGTTCAGGATGAAAAGGTCTACAGCCCCCAGGTCCAAAAGGCGCTCCAGTACATCGACGAGCATCTGGGGGAATCGGTCTCGCTGCGCGAAACCGCCGAACATCTGCATATGAATGCGAGCTATTTCAGCGTTCATTTCAAGGAGCAGACGGGGCTTACGTTCAGCGATTACGTCACCAGGCGGAGAGTACAGCGGGCGAAGGAACTGCTGACCGGCACAAGGCTGTCCATCGCCGAAATCGCGGAGCAGGCCGGTTACCAGACGCCCAAATATTTCGTGAAGGTGTTCCGTTCCCTGGAAGGGATAAGTCCGGGGCAGTACAGGCAGCAGTGGCTGGACGAGGATGCGAAGATCCAATAAAAGTGGTATGAGTCCCAATCTCTCTGACCTTACGGCCCGGGCGGTGCGCTGATACACTTTAGGTAAGCGGTTGCAACCCGTCTACAGATAACGAAAAAAGGGGCTGTGAAAGATGTTCGGTAAAAAATGGGGCGTTTTGCTATTGACGCTGTGCGTCGCGTTGTTTGCGGCCGGCTGCGGCCAAAAGGACGAAGGTTCGAATGCATCCTCCTCCGCAGGCGGCGACAAGGCCGGCGAAAAAGTAACGATCAAGTTTATGCATTTATGGCCTGAAGGCGTATCCGCCGGGCAGAACAAAATCGTCAACCAGATCATAAACGACTATCAAAAAGAGCACCCGAACGTCACGATCAAGCAGGAAGTGCTCGACAACGAGCAGTACAAAAACAAACTGAAAGTGTTGTCCGCTTCCAACGAACTGCCGGACGTCGGCGTAACCTGGGCGGCCGGATTCCTGAAGCCTTACGTCGAAGGCAACCTGTTTGCGCCGGTCGATGACCTGCTGAGCGGCGAGCTGAAGGACAAGTTCGTGGCCGGCACGACCGAAGCTTACGCGATCGACGGCAAAACGTATGCGCTTCCGCTTGAATTCAACATTGCGCCGATCTATTACAACAAAGCGATTTTCAAGAAATACAATCTCGAAGTTCCGCAAACCTACGAGCAATTTAAGGCGGTATCGAAAACGCTTTCCGACAACGGCGTCGCGCCGATCGCGCTCGGCAACAAGGACCGCTGGACCGGATCGCTTTGGTACATGTACCTCGCCGACCGCATTGCCGGGCAAAAAGCGCTTGCGGACGCGATCGCCGGCTCCGGTTCGTTCAAGGACCCGGGTCTCGTGCAGGCGGCCAAGGAAGTGCAGTCGCTGGTAGACAGCAATGCGTTTATCAAGGGCTTTAACGGATTGTCCAACGAGGAAGGCAAATCCGAGTTTTTGAACGGCAAAGCGGCCATGTACCTGATGGGCACGTGGGAACTGCCGAACTATACGACCAATGAAGAGATTCCGAAGGAATTCCGCGACAACGTCGGCTTTTTCAAATTCCCGACGGTGGAAGGCGGCAAAGGCAATATCGACAGCTGGGTGGGCGGCCCGGGCGTAGGCCTGTTCGTATCCCAAAATTCCGAAGTGAAAGAAGAAGCCAAAGCTTTTGTGGAGTATTTCGTGACCAAATGGGGCGAGCAATCGGTCACCGGGGCGGGCGTCATTCCGGCGACCAAAGTGGATACGTCTTCCCTTGATTTGCCTCAATTGTACATCGATCTGTTCAACGAAATGAATAAAGCGAGCAGCATTACCCTGTTTGCGGACGTACAAATGCCGGCCAACGCGGCCGAGACGCATCTGAACAACATTCAGGCGCTGTTCGGCAAAGCCGTCTCCCCTGAGCAATTTTCGGAAGAACATGACAAGGCGATTGCGAAGGGCAACTAACGAGAAGAAGGGTACGGGAGAAGCAAACACGCACTGAATCCGGCCGTCAGGCCGGATCAGTTTTTCCCGGCATCCTCATCCAGAAAGGAGACGGAAGCGATGGACAAGGTCATGTCCAACAAAAAAATGATTGCGCTGTACGTGCTGCCCGCGCTGCTGCTGATATTGGCCATAGTTTATATTCCGATCGTTTTGACCGCTTATTACGGGCTGAACGAGTGGAACGGCATCGGCCGCATGAAGTTCGTCGGGCTGGACAATTACGCGGAGCTGCTTGGGGACCGCACCTTCTGGAACAGCGCCTGGCATTCCCTGCTGCTTGCCGTTTTTTCGTGCGCGAGCCTGCTTGTTTACCTGGCGATCGCGATGGTGCTGGCCGCCCGGATCAAAGGCGCCAACCTGTTCCGGAAAATATATTTGATCCCGATGCTGCTGTCTTCGGTGGCCATTGCGCAGCTGTGGCTGCGGATTTACCATCCGTCGAACGGCATCGTCAACAGCGTGCTGGAGTCGCTTGGTTTTGCCAATCCCCCTGCATGGCTGTCGGAGCCGAAGCTGGTGCTGTTTGCCCTGTTCGTTCCGATTTTGTGGCAGTATGCGGGTTTCTATATTTTGATCTATTACGCCGCCCTCAAAAACATCCCATCCTCGCTGGAGGAGGCGGCAAAAATTGACGGGGCGAACTCCTGGCAGATCGCCTGGAAAATCAAGCTGCCCCTGGCCATGGAAGTGATCAAGGTGACGATCGTGCTGGCTGCGGTCGGTTCCTTGAAGTATTTCGATTTGATCTACGTCATGACCGACGGCGGACCCAACGGCTCGAGCGAAGTGATGGCGTCCTACATGTATCATACGGCGTTCCGTGCTTATGATTTCGGCTACGGCAGCGCGATCGGCTTTTTCCTGCTGGTCATCTGTCTCGTCGTGACCTGGATCATCCGCAAGCTGACCGCCACGAAAGATACGATTCAATATTCCTAAGGAGGGCCGCTTTATGACGTCCGAAGCTTTGTTGCCGCCTGCCCGGCAGATGTCGCCGAAGTCCAAGACGGGCAAAAAAATCGGTTACGGCGTCTTGTACATCGTATTGACGGCCGTTGCCGCCCTGCAGCTGCTGCCGCTCGTCTGGCTGTTCTTTTTCTCTTTGAAAAACAATCAGGAAGTGTTCAACCTCCCGCCGCTTTCGCTCCCGACCCATTTCCGCTGGGAAAACTACGAAAAGGTATGGAGCGCGGGCAATATCAGCGTTTATTTTCTGAACAGCGTATGGATCACGATCGCCGCGTCGGCCCTGACGATTATGCTGGGAAGCCTCGCGACGTTCGCCATGACGCGGATGAAATGGAAGGGAAGCTCGCTTGTGCTCGGCCTGTTTATGGTGGCGATGATGATTCCCGTCCATTCCACGCTGATTCCGTTGTTCAGCATGTTCAACAAAGCCGGGCTGAACGACAATCCGCTGTCGCTGATTTTGTCCTACGTGGCGTTTAACATGCCGATCACGATCATGATCATGCTCGGTTTTTATTACGCGCTGCCTCGGGAAGTGGAGGAGGCGGGAGTGATGGACGGCTGCTCCGTCAACCGCTTGTTTTTCCGGATCGTGCTGCCGATGACCAGCTCGGTCATTGCCACGACGGGCATCATCAACATGATTTATAACTGGAACGAATTCATTTTCGTCAACACGTTCATCAGCTCGGATTCGTACAAGACGCTGACGGTCGGGGTGCAGAACTTTATCGGCCAGTACACGACCGATTGGGGTTCGATCGGGGCGACGCTGATGATCAGCATTTTGCCGATCCTCGTCATGTTCCTGTTCCTGAGCGACCGGATCGTGGAAGGAATCGCTGCCGGCTCGGTAAAAGGCTAAAAAAACGCAGAGCTTGCCCGAAGACCGGGATCCCGGTCTTCGGGCAAGCTTTTATGCTGCCAAAGGCCAAGCAGCGATAAAACAATCCCTTCCAATACGACTTGGAAGGGATTGTTTTATATTACGGAGGACCGGCGATCAAGGGGAATCGAGGTTCTGCCAAGCAAAAAACGATCTGCCGTAAGGCAGACCGTCTTCGATAAACTCGTTTGGCGCTTCTTACCGCGCGATATAGCTGAAATAATCAAAGTCCGCGTGTTGGCGGCGTCCGGACGTATCCTGGCACTGCATGCCGACGAACGCTCCCGTGAAAAATCCGCCGCCTTGGATGTAGTCGTCCGACAGCTTGGAGGAATCGAGCGTCACCGGAAGCGTCGTCCAATCCTTGCCGTCGAACGAATAGGAGTAACGATAAACGTCATAATCGACGTCGACGCGCAAGTACACGTATTCCGCCTCGTCCGGAATCGCAATTTCCCGGCCTTTCAGAGGCTGGTCGAAGACGAAGTTGTCGCAGGTGACGAGCTCCAAAATGCGGCCTTTCTCCTCGTTCCACGTGATCTGGCAGGACGTCCAGTTTTGCGTATTGTAGTAATTGACGAGCCCCGCGGATTGCTGGAAGGTGTCCGGCCTGAAGGCCACCTTGGTCTCCGCCGTAAACCGGAAGTGCTGCCAGCGCCGCGCCACGTAGGCCTGGGTGAACTTGGACGTCAGCGATTCCCGGCCGTACAGGCGAAGATGTCCGGGCCGGTCGGTCAGCGATAACGTCTCCGGTCCTAACGGAATGCGCAGATTTTGAAAATGCAGGTTCAGCACGCTGCCGTCGAAGTCGTCTTTTTCGGGAACATCCGGCTCCCAAGGCATTTCCGGCATGTCCGGTCCTTCGATCTCCAGGGCGGGGGAGTTGCCGCCAACGACGTAAGGCCAGTCGTTCCGCCATTCCAAACGCTGGATCGCCGTCTCCCTGCCAAGCGGGCAATACCCGCGCGGATCCAGGAGCGGTTGGCCTTCCCGCGGCAGCGGCCTGCCCGTCAGATGGACGAGGAACCATTCATCGGTATGAGTCTGCACGATCGAGGCATGTCCGGCTTTTTGCAGCGGATTCCGCGGCGTGGACCATGAAGAGATGAGCGGATTGTCCGGATGCACTTCGTACGGCCCGCGGAGATGTTTGGATCGGGCGATCGTCGCCTGATGGTCGTAACGGGTGCCGCCTTCGGCCGTCAGCAGGTAGTAGTACCCGTTGATTTTATAAAGATGGGGCGCTTCCGTCAGTTTGATGTCGGTGCCTTTGAAAATGACTTCCCGTTTGCCGACGAGCGTTTGCCGCCCGGCGTCGTATTCCTGCAGCACGATGCCGTAGAAAGGATGATGGCCGACGCGCTGGTCCCACATCATGTTGACGAGGTATTTTTTTCCGTCTTCGTCATGGAACAGCGACGGGTCGAACCCCGAGCTGTTCAAATGGACCGGATCGGACCATTCCCCGTCGATCGTCTCGCACGTGACGAGGTAGTTATGGCAATCTTTCCACTGCCCCTCCGTCACCTTGACGTCGGTGTAAATGAGCCAAAAACGTTCGTCTGCATAAGACAATTGGGGGGCCCAAATGCCGCCCGAATCCGGATTGCCCGTCATGTTAAGCTGGCTGAGCCGGTTAAGCGGTCTGGAAACCAGGCGCCAATGCTTCAAGTCTTTCGAATGGTAAATCCCGACGCCCGGGAACCATTCGAAGGTGGATACGGCAATGTAATAGTCTTCGCCTGCCCGGCAAATGCAAGGATCGGGATTAAAACCGGTAAGGATCGGATTTTGGATGATGGCCATCGTAACACTCCTCTTTCGAAGTCATTACCCATTCCTGTACTTCGGGAACGGGCTTCAATTTATGCTATAATATCTACATCTTATCAATGATATCGGGACGTTCACATATCCATTGCTGGCCGATATTTACCCATTTCGCCCAATCATTTCGAAACAACTGTCAACCTCAATCCCAAGGAGCTGATCGCGATGGAATTCGCCCCCCATCTGATGCGCAAGGAATATATGCTTCCGGATATCGATTCGACCTTCCGCGTGTTTGCCGCCCACTGGCGGACGGTCACCGGCGAATGGAGTTACCCGCTCCACCGGCATCCGCTGTTCGAAGTAAACCTTGTTCTTTCGGGGACCCAGGAAATGAGCGTAAACGGAAGGCAATACACGCAGCAGCCGGGCGACCTCATGCTGCTCAACCCCGGGGACCGGCATGAAAGCCGGGTCGTCGGCGGCGGGGAAATGACGTATTATTGCCTTCACTTCGACGTGGACGAACGGGCCTTTCGCGAGCTGTTATGCCAAAACCGCACCTGCTTTCACGAAGCGGGCAGTCCGCTCGCGGCCGCGATTCGCCCCGCCCTGGACCGGCTGCTGGCGTTAACCTCGGATGAAACGGCGGCTCGCGTGGACTCGCGGATGAGGATCCTGTCCGCTTTGTTCGAGCTGTTTGCGGGCATTAGCGGAACCCTTTCGGAGCAGGAGAGCGGCGCAGCCCACACCCGACACGCCCTGACGGCCTCGTATATCGCGGCTTTGCTCGAACGGGAGGTCGAGCGGACGCTTGACGACGGCGGGCCCGTTCATATGGCGGGCATTGCGTCGATCGCTGCCAAGGTCGGCTACAGCACGTCGGCGATAAACCGGATTTTTACGCAGGCGTACGGCCTTTCGCCGCGGCAGTACATGTCGGCCTTGATGCTGAAGAAGTCCAAGCTGCTTTTGATGGACCCGGAGTTGTCCATCGAGGCCATTTCTTCAAGGCTCGGCTATCACAATATCGCGCATTTCAGCCGGCAGTTTAAGCGCTGGACGGGGGAATCCCCGAGCCGGTTTCGGAGCAGGTATTATAAATAGGGCGCCGCCTGGCCAAGCTAAGGGCATGGTTGACATCAACATGCGATTTCACTATACTGACTGTAATCTTATATGCGATATGCGTTGAAAGAGCCCAGTAGCAAGCTTGGTCCCTGTTCCAGAAAGCCGGGGGTGGTGGAACCCGGCACACACCAAACGCCTGCGAATTACACTCTGGAGCATCCCGGGTAATGCCGGGCGGAGCCGCGAACGATATTTCGCGGATAGAGCGGCATCAACGGCGCGCGGCGTGCGCGAACGGCCATTGGTGCAATGTGGGTGGTAACACGGTTATTCGATCGTCCCTATGTCTGAATAGACAAGGGGCGATTTTTGCTTTTTCAACGCCATCACGATGCGGTATAAGGGCATTTTTGACATTAAGGGAGTGTTTTTGCAGTGAATATTATCGACGAGCTTGAATGGCGCGATGCCATCAATCAGCAGACGGACGCCGAAGGCCTCCGGGAATTGACGAGCCAAAAATCGGTCTCGTTGTACTGCGGGGTGGACCCGACCGGCGACAGCATGCATATCGGCCACTTGATCCCGTTTATGGTGCTGAAGCGGTTCCAGCTTGCCGGCCATCGCCCGGTGATTTTGATCGGCGGGGCCACCGGCACGATCGGCGATCCGAGCGGGCGTCAAACGGAGCGTTCGCTGCAATCGCTGGAACAAGTGCAGGCCAACGTGGACGCGCTGACCGCGCAGCTGAAAAAATTGTTCATGACCGAAGGCGACAATCAAATCCGGTTCGTCAACAACTACGACTGGACGCATCAAATCAACGTCATCGAATTTTTGCGCGATTACGGCAAAAACTTCAGCATCAACGCGATGCTTGCGAAGGATGTCGTGGCCAGCCGGCTTGAAAGCGGCATTTCCTTTACCGAATTTTCGTACCAAATCCTGCAGTCGCTCGATTTCCTCCATCTGTACCGGCATGAGGACGTGCAGCTGCAAATCGGCGGCTCCGACCAATGGGGCAACATCACGAGCGGGCTGGACCTCATCCGCAAAAAGGAAGGGCCCGAAGCGAAAGCGTTCGGCTTGACGATTCCGCTGATGCTCAAAGCCGACGGCACGAAATTCGGCAAAACGGCGGGCGGCGCAATCTGGCTGGATCCGAACAAAACGACGCCGTTCGAGTTCTACCAGTTCTGGGCGAACACCGACGACCGCGACGTCGTGAAATATTTGAAATACTTTACGTTCCTGTCCAAAGAAGAAATCGAGGAGCTCGCGCGCAAGGTCGAAACCGAGCCGCATAAACGCGAAGCCCAAAAAACGCTGGCCGAAGAGATGACCCGGTTCGTTCACGGCGAGGAGCTGCTGGAGCAGGCCAAGCGCATTACGGCCGCTTTGTTCAGCGGCGACATCAAATCGCTGACCGCCGATGAAATCGAGCAGGGCTTCAAAGAAATGCCGACGTTCGAAGCGGCGAAGGAATCGAAAAACATCGTCGACTGGCTGGTCGATCTGGGCATCGAGCCGTCCAAACGTCAGGCGCGCGAGGATATCAACAACGGCGCCATTTCGATGAACGGCGAGCGGGTGACGGACTTGACGCTGGAAGTGACGGCGGATCACGCGATCGGCGGCCGGTTTATCATCATCCGGAAAGGCAAGAAAAACTACAGCCTGGTGAAAATGTCATAGAGCATCTATTTGCGGAAGCTTCCCTTGAAAATCAAGGGGAGCTTTTTGCGTTTTGAGGAGAGGACGCGCCGCCGGGGATCGCTGCATAAAAAGCCGGATCGGTCGCACACTTAAGACAAGATGATACTATAAAAGTGGTGACCATGTTGCGGCCAAAGATCCATAGATTAGCTGTTCGAATCTTGAAGTTAGGGTTGGCGGTTTGCTGGATAGGGGGCGTTCAAACCGAGTCCGCTTTTGCCGAACCGTCGTTGCCGATCGTTGCGGATGAAGGGGAATTCGCCATCGAGGTTTATCCCGACAAACATCGGCTTATCGTCAAGAGAAAGGGCCTGATCGTCAAGAAATATGCCGTCGCGGTTGGAAACCCCTCCACCCCAACCCCGATCGGAGAATACAAAGTGGTTTACAAAGGAACAAACTGGGGACCGGCTTTCGGCCCCAGATGGCTTGGATTAAACGTTCCTTGGGGCATTTACGGCATTCACGGCACCAATAAAGCCTATTCCATCGGCCAGCACGCAAGCCACGGCTGCGTCCGCATGAACAACGCCGACGTGATTCGTTTGTACGACATGATTCCGATCGGGACGAAAGTCACGATTCACGGCCATGTCTTGGGCGAACCGCAACAAAATCCGAGAGACCTCGCCGAAGGCGACGTCGGCGGGGACGTGCAGCTCATCCAATCCCGCCTGAAAAGCGCGGGATACTTTCATGGCGCATGCGACGGAAGGTTCGGCCCCGGGACCACCGCCGCCGTCAAAAGATTCCAGCGCGAACGTCAATGGAGGCAGGACGGCGTCGTTTCGCGGAAAATTTACGAGGAGCTCGGATTGTGGGAGTAAACTGGATGGTTCAAACGGGCGGGTCAATGGATGGTGTCAGGACCCGGCCGTTTGATTATAATGAGACATGTTCAGGTAGGACCCATGGTAGGAGGGGAAAGATGTTCTGGTTATTGGTGATGGCCGTGCTCGTGATGGCGGCCGGTTTTGTCGCAACCATGATGATCGGGCAATCGAAGAGCAATAAAGAAAGCGATCCGAATTATTTCAAGCACACGGGGAAAAAGTGGGGGCGCCTCAGCGGAATTTATGTCGCCTGCATCATCGTGCTTGCCGTCATCATGATTATGGTTGGAACGGGCAAATAATAAAAGGACACATGGAAAAACGGCCGCGCTTCTAGAAGCGCGGCCGTTTTTATTTTGCTTTCTTTACGGTCGGGAACGAATCGGTCAATCCGCGCAGAGCTTCGGCGAATTTCGCGATTCCCGGGCCGATCTCTTCCGCTTTTGCCCGTCCGAACGTGAACCTGACGTACCCCGAATCGGAGCCGTACACGCTGCCCGGCACGAACACGACCCCCTTTTTGATTGCCTCTTCCAGCAGCTTGGCATCGCTCACGCTTGGAACGAGTCGGCACCACAGGTGGATGCCGCCCTGCGGAACATGAAAACGGACGGAATCCGGCAGTTCTTGCTGAAGAGCCTCGACGAGCAGGTCCCGCTTCCGCCGGAGCTGCGTGCGCAAACGATGCAGATGCGGTTCGAAATAAGGCGATTCCAGGAACCGGGCCGCAACCTGCTGCGGTATGACGCTGAGTCCGAAATCCATTTGCTGCCTGGCATCCGCAAGCCGTTCCACGATGGAATGGGGGGCGACCATCCAGCCGACGCGCAGGCCGGCAGCGGCCATTTTGCTAAAAGAGCCGATATGCAGGATCGAGCCGACCCGATCCATGGATTTCAGCGGCGAACGGGGGATGCCTTCATAATCCGTCAAGCTGTAGGGATCGTCCTCCACGATCGGCAGGCCGAGTTCGCTTGCGACTTCCAGCAGCGCCCCGCGCCGGTCGTCCGACAAAAGCGTCCCCGTCGGATTTTGGAAATTCGGGTTGACGAATATCATTTTGATGCGGTGTTTTTTGTGCAGCGAGCGGATCTCCTCCGGCAGGATCCCCTCCTCGTCGGCCGGGAGGCGGACCAGCCGGAGCCCTGCGGACTGGAACATCGGCAGCGAATAGTGATACGACGGATCTTCGATCGCCACCGCGTCCCCGGGAGACAATAAACATTGCGTGATCAAATAAAGCGACTGCTGGGATCCCGAAGTGATCAAAATCGACGATTCCGTCGCCTGGATTCCGCGGTACCGGTCCAGGTACGATGCGACGGCTTGCCTTAAAGGCATATATCCTTGCGGGTGGCCGTACCCCAGGTATGAAGGATAGGGATTAGTTCCCATCAGTTCGGTCATTTCCTCGATCGGCGCCAAATCCGCGGACAACTCTCCGCTGGCAAAATCGATCAGCGCCGGGTTTTGCTGAAGCGCTTCGCGTATGCGCCGCAAAAACGGCAGGTTCGGCAAAAAACTCCCGCCTTCGGCATACCGCTTCCAGTTCGGGGTATGTTTGGGCACGGCCCCCCATTTGAATTTGCTTACCCGCGTCCCGCTCCCCGGCCGGCTTTCGATAATCCCCATGGAGCGAAGCTCGCCGAATGCCAAAATGACGGTGCTACGGTTGACCCCAAGCTGTTCGGCCAGTTTCCTTTCGGACGGAAGCAGGCTCCCCGGAGGAAATTCGCCGTAAGAAATCCGCTGCTCGAGATGATCCGCAATTTGTTCGTAGAGCGGTTTTGGGTTATGTCGGTCGGGCTTCCACATCGTTTTCTCACTTCCTACGCAAATAATAACTTGTCTTTGCTTATTATCATACCATCTGCCCGCGAAAAATCAGGATGCCTTTTTAACGTAAGGTTGACAATTCTTTGCCTGTTCGGCGGGAGGACGGCGCGCGGCGGTCTTTTTGCGTGGCTGCAGGCTTGGAGCCGAGGCCTTTTTTAGGCATAAAGAGGGGGGACAACCATTCAAAAAATTCGGCATATTCGCTCCACGAAACGGGGGAGGAGGGCTAGAGACATCGGCGCATAGGCGCTTTACAAGAAAATTATGGTTTGATAGAATGGCACTATTCAATTGTTAACCATTGTTAATATAATTGGTTGACGATTTGAAAGGGATCAAGCTGTTCGACGTGAACGGCCGGCGGTCGTCTTGATGCCCGCTTGTCAGCGCCGAAGCCGAGCTTGAAGCGATGACCGGCATCGGCACGGTGAACCATACGGTTCGGACCGCCGCTTATCTTCGGCTGCGCGGCATCGCCCGGAAAACGGTCCGGCTGGAACCGGTCAGAGCGGTTTTATCCATAACATGATGAGGGGGATTCATTCCATGAGCATGATTTCGGTCAACCCGTGGCGGGAGCTTGCCAAAAAAGCGCTGAACGGAGAACGGATATCGATGGAGGAGGCTCTGGCGGTGCTCCGATCCGACGACGATGAACTGCTGCCGATCCTGCAGGCGGCTTTTGAGGTGCGAAAGCATTACTACGGAAAAAAAGTGAAGCTGAATATGATCATTAACGCCAAAAGCGGTCTTTGTCCCGAAAATTGCGGGTATTGCTCGCAATCGATCGTATCGACGGCGCCGATCGAAAAATACACCCTCCTGGACAAGGAAACGCTGCTAGCCGGGGCGCGCGAAGCCATGTCGCGCAAGGCGGGAACGTACTGCATCGTCGCTTCCGGCAGAGGCCCGACGGACCGGGAGCTGGATCAGGTGGTCGATGCGGTCAAGGAAATCCGGGAAACGATGCCGCTCAAAATTTGCGCCTGCCTGGGCCTGCTGAAGGAAGGCCAGGCCGAACGCCTTGCGGAGGCGGGCGTGCACCGGTACAACCACAATCTGAATACCAGCCGAACGAACTATCCATCGATTACGACGACGCATACCTACGACCAGCGCGTGGAGACGGTGGAGAAGGTAAAATCTCACGGGATGTCCCCTTGTTCCGGCGTTATTATCGGCATGGGGGAAACCGACGGCGAAATCGCCGAAATGGCGTACGCGCTTCGGGAGCTGGACGCCGATTCGATTCCGGTCAACTTCCTGAATGCCATACCCGGGACTCCGCTGGAAAACGCGGGACGCACGGCGCCGGTCAAAGCGCTCAAGGTGTTGGCGTTATTCCGGTTCATTTGCCCGTCAAAAGAAATCCGCGTCGCCGGGGGGCGCGAGGTCAACCTTCGTTCCCTGCAGCCGCTGGCGTTGTATGCCGCCAATTCGCTTTTTGTCGGCGATTATCTGACGACGGCAGGCCAGGAAGTTACGGCGGATCACCAGATCATCGAGGATTTGGGATTCGAGATCGAGCTGAATGCCCTGTAAAGGCCCGAGTTTCTAACGGATTGGGTCTTCGCAAACGGTTTGCCGAAATGTATAATGTTTACGAGGAGCGGTTCAGCATGCCTGGAGGCGTTGCTGCAACGTACGATATTCTTTGGATGCAAGCGGCGGCCGACCGAAAAAACGGCTTCACCGGGGGTTCACGACTTTGTTCGGCGGATCCCCGGTTTATACATACAACATTTGAAAACGGTTACAATCCCCTTTTTGATGACGGCCGCCGGCTCATGAATGCTCGATTGCGCTTCTGCTCCATGCTCCCATTGTCTTTCAAAAATTGAATCGGCGGGGTGAACGTTAGTGAGGAAAATCAGTGTACTTTTGGCTGTCAGCATGTTTTTGTTTTTATTTTCTCCCGGGAATTTCGGGGCATCGGATCAAAAAGCGCGGGCCGAGACGGCCAACTTGCTGGCCAACGGCGGTTTTGAGCAGACGGCCTCCACGCCGGACGCCAGCTGGAGCGGCGTGACCAGCCCGGCTCCGGCCTATTGGGCATTATGGATACCGACGGGAAGCGGCAAAGCCCCGAACCAGACCGCACGCGTGTACTTGGATTCAACCACGCGCCATGAAGGCATGCAGTCGATCGCCTTCGACGCGTTCGAAACGAGCAGGATATCCGTCAACCCAAAAGTGACGAACATTGCCGCGGGGAAATCCTACAAATTAAGCATGTGGGTGAAAACGGAGAACGTGATCGGCACCGGGGCCTACTTCAGGACGCAGTTTTACAATACAAGCAAAGTCGGGGACGGGCCGGCTTCGGCCAAGCTGCTGGGCACCAACGATTGGACGCTGCAGCAGGTCTACATGACCATTCCCGCAGGCGTGACGAAGCTGGTCATCGAACCGTTTCTCGAGACCGGAACGGGGAAGGTCTGGTTCGACGACGTTGTTTTGGAGGAATATGACGGGATCACGGGGCTGGCGCTGGATCAAACGGCCGTATCGATGGGGGTCGGGGAATCCTTGACGCTTGGATTGACGATGACGCCGGCCGATGCGGCGGATCAAACGGTCGTCTGGAGTTCAAGCAACCCGGATGCGGTTGCCGTGGATTCCGCGGGGAAACTTTCGGCGATCGCGGCCGGTACGGCGACGATCACGGCAGCCACGCCGGACGGAAGCGTCAAAGCGCAATGCCTGGTGAACGTCGAATCGGCCGAAACCGCCGAAGCTTACCGCCAATTGCGGTTCAAATGGGTTGAAAAATTAACGGGCGGTTCCGGGAACCTTGGCGGTGACCCGAACGTAAGGGAGGCCGTCGCCAGCATCGACGACAGCGTTTCGAATGACGCCGGCAGCGGGTATTTGGATCTTTTGAACCAAACGGAAGGCCGGACCTATTTGTGGAACGACTTGAAGAGCGCGACGGACTCGGCGCAAATTTCAAGCGCCTACGGCAGAATCCGGACGATGGCCGTCGCTTATTCCACGCCAAGCTCCAGGCTTTACCATAACGCCGGATTAAGGGACGCGATCGTCGGCGCTTTGGACTGGATGTACGCAAACCGTTACAACGAGAGGAAAAGCGCCTACGGGAACTGGTGGGATTGGGAGATCGGCGCCCCGCAAATTTTGAACGATGCCGTCGCGCTGATGTACGACGAGCTGACGCCGCAGCAAATCGCCAATTACATGAAGGCTGTCGATGCGTTTGATCCCGATCCGAAAAAAGGCACCGTGCTGGGCGTCAAAGGTACAAACATGACCGGCGCCAATTTGCTGGACAAAGCGCTTGTCGTCACCGTTCGCGGAGTCATCGGCAAAAACAGCGCGAAAATCACGCTCGGCCGGGATGCCATCGGACCGGAATTTGCTTATGCGAGCCATGGGGACGGGGTGTACAAGGACGGATCGCTCGTTCAGCACTCGAATATCGCCTACACCGCGGGCTACGGGGCCGTCTGGCTCAGCCGCGCCGCCGACATGACGTACCTGTTGAACGGATCGCCGTGGCCGGTGACGGATCCGAACGTTAACAACGTATACCGCTGGGTAACGGATACGTTCGAGCCCGTTATTTATAAAGGGTTGTACATGGACATGGTGAACGGCAGGGGGATATCCCGGGAAGGATCGGGCAGCGCCCGCGGCACGATCGTCACGCTTCTGCGGCTTGCCGAAGGGGCGCCGGCCGACGTCGCCGCCTCCATCAAAAGCATGGCCAAGGAATGGATCAGCAAAGACACGACGTATGCCGACTATTACGCCGGTTTGCCCGTCTACGACTTGATCCTTGTGAAGCAGCTGATGAACGATGCGGCGGTTCAGCCGCGCGGCGAACTGGTCAAAAGCCGGGTGTTTGCCGGCATGGACCGCGTCGCGCATTTGCGGGAGGGGTACGGGTTCGGGCTGAGCCTGTTTTCCAACCGCATCTCCGCATTCGAAAAAGGAAACAACGAAAACTTGAAAGGCTGGTATACGGGAATCGGCATGACCTACGTCTATGACCGGGACCTGAAGCAATTCCGGGACGGCTTTTGGCCGACCGTGAACTCGTTCCGCCTCCCCGGCACGACGACGGACGGATCGGGAGAAGGGATGATCCCCGGAGAATGGAAAAGCTACATGAACACCAAAACATGGGTCGGAGGGACCTCGATCGACGGCCTTTACAGCGCGGCCGGCATGGATTTTTCCCTGTCGCAGGTCACGGGAAGCAGCCTTACGGTGAAAAAGTCGTGGTTCATGTTCGACGACGAAATCGTCGCGCTGGGCGCGGGGATCACGAGCACGACGGCCGGACCCAAACCGGTCGAAACGATCGTCGACAACCGAAAGCTAAACGCGGCCGGCGACAACGCGCTTACGGTCAACGGCGCAAGGCAGCCGGACGGCCTCGGTTGGTCCGAAACGCTTAGCGGCGTCAAATGGGCGCATCTTGCGGGCAACGTGCCGGGTTCGGACATGGGCTATTATTTCCCCGGCGTCCCGCAGCTTTACGCTTTGCGCGAATCCCGAACGGGATCATGGAGCCAAATCAACAGCGGCCAGTCCAAAACGCCGATCACTCGTAATTACTTCAGCCTGGCGTTCGAACATGGAACGAAACCCGCGAACGCGAGTTATGCCTATGTCCTGCTCTCCGGCAAAGACGCCGCCGCCACGGCAGCGTACAGCAGCAATCCTCAGGTCGAAATCATGAGCAATACGGCCGAGCTGCAGGCCGTCAAGCAAAAAAGGCTCGGCATGATCGCAGCCAACTTCTGGGTCCCGGGGACGATCGGTACGATCACCGCCAAAAATCCGGCGTCGGTCATGCTGAAGCAGACCGGCGGAGAGATTACACTGGCCTTGTCGGACCCGACCCAGCAGCAGAGCACGATCACGGTCGAGCTTCGCCAAGCCGGCCTTTCGCCGGTCGCGAAAGACGACTCGGTTCAGGTGGCGCAAAATGGCGGCATAACAACCATCGTGGCGGATGTGAAGGGCTCCATCGGACGAACGCATACCGTGACGTTCCAAAACGTGTTGCCCTCCGCGGGCAGCCATCGGTATTCGGGGCATGAATGGCCTGCCGGCAAGGAAAATTAACGGCCGATCCCAAAAAAAACGCAGCCTTGATTATCAAGGCTGCGTTTTTGCGCTTGCGGACGGGATCGATGCAGGGGGCGACAGCCCAAAATCAGCCGGTATTTGGGTAGACGAATATCACGATTCCCATCCATGCGCATATCCTGGAATGAGTTAAAGACGAGGAGTGAAGCCCTGATGAAGTTATCATTGGAGACGGCGAAACGGCTGCTCTCCGCAGCGGAGCAAAAATCCCGGCAAATGGGCCTGGCAAGCAATATCGCGATTGTGGACGACGGCGGAAATCTGGTCGCTTTCCAGCGCATGGACCATGCCCGCCTGGCCGGAATCGGGATTGCACAGGATAAAGCTTGGACAAGTGTCAGCATGCAAATGCCGACGGCGAACCTGTCGCAAGCGGCGCAGCCCGGCGGGCCTTCCTACGGGATCAACACCACCAACCGCGGCCGCGTCGTCATTCTCGCCGGAGGGATTCCGTTAAAAGTCGGCGAGCAGATCGTCGGCGGCATCGGCGTCAGCGGGGGCACCAGCGTGCAGGATGCCGAGATTGCCAATGCGGCGGTGCAGGCGTTTCAAGCGATGCAGGCAAATCCTGGAGGAAACGTTAACGTCCGCGCCCGCATCGGATCCGTTCGGTTTTAAGCCGGGTTATACCGCCGGAAGCTTTGTGCAGCCTGCCGCAGCCGCCCTTTCATAAGGGCGGTTTTCGTGTTGTCCGAGGGCATAGATGACTTCGAGTTACATCATTTTCCCAACCGTTTTCGGTCCGGGCTTTAAGGTTCGTTTAATATTCAAAAGGTATACTTGCGCGTAACCGCACATGAAGGAGGAGTTTCCATGGGCAAACCGCGCATTGAAGAATGGACGCAGCTGAGGAGCCTTGCTTTTTTGGCTATCGTCATGCAGCATTCGATCGCGGAGTACATTTACAGGGCCGATATTGAACCGGCCGACTCCACGATGCTGACGATGATGTACCATCGGACCCGATTCGGAACGCCGACCTTTGTTTTTTTATCGGCCGTGCTGATGTTTTATAACTATGACGGGAAGCTGAATTATTTTGCGTTTATCCGCAAAAGGCTTGAGACCGTCTTCGTCCCATTCCTGTTCTGGACGATCGTTTACTGGCTTTACGTCCGCGCGTTTACGCCGTCGTTCTGGCAAAAAGGAGGACAAGACTGGGGGAGCCTGCTGCGGGAGCTGGTCCAGCCGCAAACCGGCTACCAATTATGGTTTATTCTGATGATCATTCAATTTTATATTTGTTTTCCGCTGCTGGCCGCGCTTTATAGAGGCGCCAAAAACAAAATCAACCTTTTGGACGAAGGAAGACGCACCGGGAGCGTTTTGGCGGTCCTGGCCTTCGCCGGCGCATGTTATATCATCCTCCTGTATCTGTCCTACTACCGGATGGGCTACTGGGCAGGACGAATCGGAAGCCCGTGGGCAGCGTTGGTAACGCACCGCAGCTATTCGTTTCTCATGTACGGATTTTATTTTGTGCTTGGCGCGGCATGCGCCGCAAACATCGGGAACTGGCGGGCATGGTGCACGAAGCTGCTGCCATGGTGCGGAATGGTTTTTCTGGGAATGTACATCCGTCTCGGCTATGACGTGCTGCGGGGCTCCGGCGAAACCGTCAACCTGAACATTTCCACGTATCTGAAGCCTTCGACCTTTATTATCATCATGGCGCAAATGCTGCTTTTGTACGGGCTGCTGCTTCTTCTGCGGGAGCGGAACCAAGCCTTTTTGCGCCTGCTTTCATGGATCGGCACCTATTCGTTCGGGGGTTATCTTGCGCATGCGTTGGTGATTTACGTCATCGCTTATTTTACCCGTCCCCTGAACCTTGCCGGCAGCCATCTGCCGTTTGCGCTGCTTACCTTTGCATTGACGGTTCTGGCTTCGCTCGGCATCAGCTATGCGTTGTCCCGCATGCCGGGGGCCCGCTGGATCGTGGGAGCAGGGCGCCGCAAGCCGCTTCGTGGCAACAAAGTCAACGATTACCGGGGCGATTCGCGCACCGTCTTCGGGGCAGGCAACAGGTAATACGACAGAAAACGGCAAGCTCCGGGCCATCCGGACCAACTTCATATCAAGCGAGGGATGCACCTTTCGGAAAGAGGCGTCGGCATGAACCGTTTCAGGTTCGACCGGCGCATTTCCAGGGGTGCTTTTTTTGTTTCCCGAGTCCCATTGTGAATATTTCCCCGTCGTTTAGAGGAATGTATCCCCTTACAAAATTTGCAACTAATGTATGATAAGAACAGACAGCATAAGTCGAACAGCGCATATGAAAAAACCATATTGAGGGGGATTTGCAAGTGAAAAGGTCTTCATTGATTCTTTTGAGCATGCTGGTCGTGTTTACGATGTTCCTGACCGCATGCGGCAAAACCGAGGAGAAAAACACGGCGACCGAACAACCGAAAACGGAATCGGAAAAGCCGAAGGAAGAGGCGCCGAAAAAAGACGTATCGCTCCGCGTATTCTCGACATTCGGCGGCACCGACGCCGCGCGCGAAGCCTTCCAGGCCGCGATCGACGAATTCGTGTCGAAAAATCCGAACGTCAAAGTTGAAAACGATACCATGTCGGCCAACGACGACGGCTTCAGAACGAAAGTCAACACGGACATGACGTCCGGCAACGAACCTGACGTGCTGTTCTACTTCGTTGGGGCGGATGCCCAAGGTTTCGTCGATGCGGGCAAAGTCGTGCCGCTGAACGAAATTCTCGATGCCGATCCGGAATGGAAAGCCGGCTTCTCCCCGGCAGCGCTCGAAAACACGAGACAAAAAGACGGCAACATTTATGCGGTTCCATTGACCGGCTTCTATGAAGGTTTGTTCGTCAACAAAAAAATCTTCGCGGACAACAACCTCGAGCTGCCGACGGATTGGGATAAGCTGAAAAAAGCGGTGGAAACGCTGTCCAAAAAAGGCATCATTCCGCTCGCGGCTCCATTCGACCAATCCCACTACGTCATCGAGCATTTCATCCTTTCCGCCGCGGGAGCGAAGGGACATAACAGCGGCCTTCTGGACGGCATCGATCCGAACTGGGAAAAAGGCTACGCGGCCATGAAGGAGCTGTACGACCTCGGCGCATTCCCGAAAGACGCGGCCACGATCGACCTGAGCATGGCGTCCAACTACTACGGCGAAGGCAAAGCCGCGATGATTCTCGAAGGCTCCTGGGCGATGGGCAACTGGAAAGACCCGAACGTCATCGACAACACGACGGTTCTTCCGTTTCCAGTAATGCCGGGCGGCGCAGGAACAGGCAAGGACATCATCGGCGGTTTCGGCAGCGGCTTCTACCTCCCGAAATCGACGTATGACAACGCGGACAAAAAAGACGCGGCGATCGCGCTGCTGAAGCATCTGACTTCTCCTGCCGTCATCGAAAAAATCGCTTTGGCCAACGGCGGCACGCCTGCAGCGGCCGGCGTCGAAATCAAAGGCAAAACGCAAACGGCGACGGATGGATTCGCCATGGCCGCAAGCGCAAGCTCCGTCAACAACCCGATCGACTCGATGGTCGCTCCGGAAACGTTCTCGACGCTGCGCGCAGGCGTTCAAGCGGTCGTGACCGGCAAGAAGTCCCCGGCCGACGTGCTGAAGGAAGCAAAAGAAATCGAGGATGCCAACAAGAAGTAAAAGCCTGACGTGATCCAATGGCTTGACCCAAAGCTTCACCCGGATACGCCGTCCTCCTCGGAGGCGGCGTCCTCTTTTAAATTCGGGAGGATTGGGGCGGCTCGCGAAAATAAAACTCAAGTGGTGATAAAGATGAAGGGCGATCGCAAGTATATCTGGATATTTTTGTTCCCGATGGCTGCATTTTTGACGTTGTTTTTGTATTACCCGTTTTTCAAAAGTTTGTATTTCAGCTTTTACCGGACCAAAGGTTTTTTCGATAAAAAGTTTATCGGATGGGACAACTATGAACGGTTGGTATCGGATAAGCTGCTGGGCGCGGCGACGCTGCACACGCTTGAAATCATGCTGTACGTCCTGATTTTCCAGGTGGGAATCGCTTTGGTGCTGGCGGTCATGGTAGACAACATTACGAAGCTGAAGGGGTTTTTCCGGTCCGTGTTCTTTTTCCCCGTCGTCATTTCCGGTACGGCGATCTCGCTGTTGTTCGTGTTGTTTTATAACTACAATTTCGGACTGCTCAACAACGTGCTTGCCGGCCTGGGCCTCGAGAAGGTGCTGTGGCTCAGCGAGACCAATGCGCTCAAGGCGATCGCGGTTCCGACCGTGTGGCATTACGTCGGTTTTTATTTCGTCCTGTTCGTGACGGCAATGTCCAAAATTCCCGAGGATTATTACGACGCCGCCAAAATCGAAGGCATATCGGGCTTCAAAAAAATGGTGAAACTCACCATCCCGCTGATTTTGAGCGACATCAAAGTCGTCATTACGCTGGCGATCACCGGCACCTTGAAAGTGTTCGATTTCGTATGGGTCATCTCCAGGGCGCAAAACGGGACCGAAGTGCTGGGAACCTACATGTACAAAAAGGCGATGGTCGACCAAAACTTCGGCTACGGCTCGACGGTCGCGATTTACATGGTCGTGCTCGGGGTCGTCATCGCATTGCTTGCCAATCGTTTGTTAAAAAGCGAAGAAATCACATATTAAGCTGTTATTAGGGGTGTAATCGTTATGCAGCCAGCTATGCAGAGCAAAAAACGTTTCAGATTGGGAACGGCGCTGATGTACATCGTATTGTCGGCCTGGGCCATGACGACGATCTATCCGCTGTTTTGGATCGTCAACAACTCGTTCAAGGAATCGCGGGACGTCATGAACAAGTCCTTTTCCCTTGCCCTGGATCCCGTGTTCATCAACTATACGACCGCATTCGACCGGATCAATATCGGCAGAAGCTACGTGAACAGCCTGATCATGTCGGGAGGCACGGTGCTGTTCGTGCTGCTGTTCGGCGGATTGGCCGCCTACGTCTTGTCCAGGTTTACGTTTCGGGGCAAACGGTTCATTTTCTCCATTTTGTACGCGACGTTGTTGGTGCCCGCATTCGCGACGGTCGTGCCTGTATATGAGCTTTTGATCAAAACAAGCCTGGTGAATACGTACTGGGGGCTGATTTTGCCGCAAACGGCCGGCAATTTGACTTTTGCGACGCTGGTCATCGCGGGTTATATGTCGACGATCGCCAAGGAACTCGAAGAAGCGGCTTTTATGGACGGCTGCAACCGGTGGCAGATGTTTACGAAGGTGTTTATGCCCGTCTCGAGGCCCGCTTTTGCTTCGGTCAGCATATTCGTGTTTTTATGGTCGTATAACGACCTGTTCTCTGCGCTCATTTTCGTCAACAAAGAGAAGGTTCGCCCGATCGTGGCGCTGCTCAGCGAAATCAGCTCGCAGTACGGAACCGACTTCGGCCTCATGGCGACGGCGGTGACGCTGACGGTCATGCCGATCCTGTTCATCTATCTCTTTATTTCCAAATTCATCGAAAAGGGCTTGACCGAAGGAGCGGTAAAAGGTTAAAAATGGAGTTCCATGCTTGCAAAAGGAATATGCAACTTCAAAGGTTCAATGATTAAACGGCAGAAATGTCGTTTTTTTCTTCATGCGCCGGCGGTTTGTTTAACCCCCCTTGGAGTGGCGGGCCCAGGACGCCCGAGGCCGGTTATCCGGGAGGATTTTGCAAGGATTGACAATGTTTTATCCGCAGTTTGACAGCATTTTTGGCGGAAGTATGAAAAAATAAAATTGTTTTCATAGATTCGAATTTTATTATTGACCAGCGTATAAAATCCAACATAATATTATCTGTATACAGATATTATTCTAAAATTTGTATTTTTCTTCCACGTAAGGAAACGCTGGCAAACGGCAGTTACTGACGAAAAATTACGGCTGATTGCAGGAAACAACAGCGATTGCATACATAGAGCTTGTTGCCGTCCGACGTCACCGGAGGGAAATACCGCCCGAATAAGAGCATGAAAAGCCTAAGAAGAGCATAGTTGAGCCGAGAGAATGGTAGAGCATCGACTCGTACCGATAAAAGCAACCAAAATGACAGGGAGGTAACCGGAATTCATGAATAGCACGGAATCAACGCAAATTTCCATCGAAGAAGCCAGGCAGAGGCTTTACCATATGGTGGATCAATACGGAGAGGTATGGAATCCCAAGGTGATCCGGCAGTCGATGGTGCTTGACGAACTGATCAACTGCTACAACAGGGCGATGAAAGATAAACGAGCGGAAAAACCGATCGCATAACCGGGAGGTTTTCGGCGTCTTTTTCGGGCTGACCTATCTTTCTGCGCTGCAATGAAGCAATTCAGCGTTAAATAAAATACTTGCCACCCGGGTTCAGGTTGTAATACAATGCATGTAATTTCATTCGACGATAAGCAATGAAGGAAAGAGTAAGCGGAGAACGTTTTAACAGGGACGGTATGCCGGTAGACTGAGAGCATCCGAATAACCGCACCCGCCGAAGTTCATTCCGGAGCCGGTATCTGAACGTCTGTGTTCCGCAGACCGTAGGCATGCCCGTTTACCTTGCGTTAAAAGGCCAGAAGTGAGATATGCCGTTTTTCTTGGGGCATGTCTAATAAGGGTGGTACCACGACTCCTCGTCCCTTGACGGACAGGAGTCTTTTTGTTTTTCAAAACCAAAGGGACAAAGGAGAGACATACGATGAGTCAAGGACGA
Source organism: Paenibacillus sp. FSL M7-1455 (assembly GCF_038004655.1). NCBI lineage: Bacteria > Bacillati > Bacillota > Bacilli > Caryophanales > Paenibacillaceae > Paenibacillus > Paenibacillus sp. FSL M7-1455. The sequence goes on from NZ_JBBORO010000001.1 coordinate 1,623,460, forward strand.
TTGGAACAATTGCGTACGAAACTGGATGAGGTCAACCTGCAGCTGCTCGCGCTCCTGTCGGAACGCGCCAAAATCGCCCAGGAGCTGGGCGTCGAAAAAGAAAAGCAGGGCGTTCCGAAGTTCGACCCGGTGCGCGAAAAGGAAATGCTGGAGAAGCTGGTAGCCAACAACGAAGGGCCGTTTGACCATGAGACGGTACGGCATCTGTTCAAGCAAATTTTTCAAGCGTCATTGTCGCTCCAGCAGGTGGACCATAAGAAACATCTCCTCGTCAGCCGGAAAAAGAAACCGGAAAATACGCTCATCCAACTGGGCGGCGTCACGATCGGCGGCGGCAAACCGGTCATGATCGCCGGGCCGTGTTCGGTCGAAAGCTACGAGCAGGTCCGCACCGTCGCCAAAGCGCTCAAGGAGGCAGGGATGACCGTCATGCGCGGAGGCGCGTTCAAGCCGAGAACGTCCCCTTACGACTTCCAGGGGCTTGGCATCGAAGGGCTGAAAATATTGAAGGAGGTCGCGGACGAGTTCGGCCTGAAGACGATCAGCGAAATCGTGGACCCGGCGCATATCGAGCTGGCTTGCGATTATATCGATGTCATCCAGATCGGCGCAAGAAACATGCAAAACTTCGAGCTGCTGAAAGCCGCCGGCGACGTGCGGACGCCGATCCTTCTAAAGCGCGGACTTGCGGCTACGCTGGATGAATTCGTGCATGCGGCCGAATACATCGTGTCCCGCGGCAACAGCCAGGTCATGCTGATCGAACGCGGCATCCGGACCTATGAGAAGGCGACCCGCAACACGCTCGACATTTCGGCGGTGCCGATCCTGAAGCAGGAAACCCACCTTCCGGTACTTGTCGACGTAACGCATTCGACGGGACGCAAAGACATTTTGGCTCCTTGCGCCAAAGCGGCGTTGGCCGCAGGCGCGGACGGCGTCATGGTCGAGGTGCACCCGGATCCGGCGACGGCTTTGTCCGACGCGGCGCAGCAGCTCAACATTCCTCAGTTCCATGACTTTTATGCGGAGGTGCAAAAATCGGGGCTGCTGTAAAACGGGCGATTCCGCTTTCGAGGCTCCCGAAGGGTTCGCTTCAAGCCCTTTTTCCCCGGCATAATCCGGGTCCCTCCAAGCATATATTTGTAGCTGGTTTAAGCCTTTTGCCGCTTTCCGTCCCAAGCGACGGATCCGTTTTTCGAAGCTTGCAAAAGGCCCGGCTACAATAACGCTGAAGGGGGCTTTCGCATGAACGACGAGGCGCTGTTCGAACACAGGTTTTGGCTGCAAATATTGGGGGACCATGCCAGGTTTATCTTTAACGGGCTGTCATCCAAGGAAACGGCGGACCGGTTTATCCGGCTGTTCGACCAGCTGCTGGCGCAGTCGCGGAGCTTGGGGCCGGAGCAGGATTTGAAGCAGCTGAACGAGCAAGCGTATCAAGCCGCGGCCGAGTTGCGGTCCTTCAAATTAAGCCTCCTGGACCGCGTGCTTCTCCGCCAAATCGATATCGGCTTGTCCCCGACCTTCATCAACCACATGATCAACGAGCTGGAGGAGTACGAAAGGATTTTGAAGGAGCTGCTTGCGGGAAAGCCGGTGCCGCGTTATCATCCGCTGCATCACGACCTGCTGTGGCTGCCGGATGCGGCCTTTCATTCCGCGTCGATCGCATCCGATCTGGACGGGGTCGAACGAAGGTTGATCCGCAAAAGCAAGGAATTCGAACAGCATTTTAATGAATTTTATTTGAAGGCGCTGGAGCTGGTCGGCTATTTGCGCACGTTAAAACCGACGTATCCTTCGATCAAAAAGTTCCATACCGACGTTGACGTGGAAATGTCCGCATTCATGGCGTTTCTGCTGGAGGTGGAGGAGCTGGATATCAGCGCCGAACTGTTGACCCGCCTGAACAAACTCGTTCCGGATCACATGTACAGGGAAGAATGTTATTATTTGCAGAAGCTTTCCCAGTTCGGGGAAGTGCCAAGGCCCAATTGCGATCCGGCCAAGCCGAGGGTGGAGTAGGGCCTGCGGTCGCGGGCAGAAGGTCAAGCGAAAAGCTAAAGGAAGAGTCCAGAAAAAAACTAAGCCCCGCAAAAGGAGCAGCCGATGGTGCTCCTTTTGCGGGGCTTTTTTGGATGGCCGCTACCGTTTTTCGATGATCAGCGGCACGATTTGGCCTGCGTTGACGTCGATGAGGCCGCGGTCGGTAATTTTCAAATACGGGCTGACGGGCAGCGAGTGGGTCGCGATGGACATGATCGGGTTGTAATGCTTGTATCCAAGCGCCTGCATCGCCTCCCGCAGCTGCTTGACCGATTCGGCCGCCGCTCCGAGCGGCTCTTCCGTAAGGATGCCTCCGACCGGCAGATGCATGTTGGCCATCACTTCGCCGTCCAAGACGACGCAGAACCCGCCCTGCTGCCGGATGACGGTGTTTGCCGCCAGAAGCATGTCCGCCACGTTATGGCCGATAACCAGCAGATTATGGTTATCATGGGAATACGTCGTGGCGACCGCGCCTTTTTGGATCGTATCGCCGTTTATGAATCCGAAAGCTTTGCCGCCGTGTTTGCCGTAACGCTCGAACGTCGCGATCATGCCGCAGCCGGTGCCTTCCCATTTCAAGCGTCCGCCGACCGCGTCGAATTCGATATGGCTTTCCTGGGTAAACGTCGAGCCGTCCCGAACGGTCATCACCCGGCATAGATAGGTGCCGTCTTCCACGTCAACCTGAGCGGCGAAATCCGCTTCGTTCAGCTCGCTAAGCTGCACGCTCCGGTAAAAATGCTCCGGAAACCGGTACCGGGTTGCCTGCAGCGGGGATGGATTAGACGCCGAATAGGCTTCCTTGCCGTTTTTAAACACCGTTTCCAGCTGCATGCTCTCGAGATTGGCGATCAGCTGAAAATCCGCGATTTTCCCCGGCGCGATCGTTCCCCGGTCGTACAGCCGCATCCGGCGGGAAGGGGAGAAGGTAGCGGCGTAAATCGCCTTTTCGGGCGCCATGCCCATGCCGATCGCTTTGCGGACGATATGGTTCAGGTGTCCCCGGGCTTCGAAGGAATCGGCCATCACGTCATCGGTCACGAAGCAGAAGCGTTCGGATACGTCGTGTTGGATGAGATAATCCATAATTTCCGGCGTCATCGACTTCTCCTGGATTTCGATGAACATGCCTGCGCCGATCCTTTCCTTCAGCCCTTCCACCGTCTGGTGCGTATGGTCGGAATCGACGCCGGCGGAGATGACGCGCTGCAGGTCCAGGTCAAGCAGCTTCGGCACATGCCCTTCGATGACCAGCTCCGGATGCCGTTCTTTCATATGCTTCAAAATCCGGTTCGTTTTGCAGTCCGGGTCGGTGATGATATCCACGTAGTTCATGATTTCGCCCAAACAGATGACGTCGCCGGTCGCCAGCAAAGCCTCCATGTCCTCGATTTCGATGGAGCCGCCCGAGGTTTCCAGCGAGGTGGCCGGAACCGAGCTTGGGATCGCGTAAAACATGTCCACCGCGCATTCCCGGCTTGCTTTGATCATTTCCAGCACCCCGTCCAGGCCAAAAACGTTGGCCATTTCATGCGGCTCCGGCACGATCGTGGTCACGCCGTTCCGAAGCAGCCCCTCCGAAAAGGAAGCGGGCGTGACCATCGTGCTTTCTATATGAAGATGGATATCGATAAAACCCGGGATCATGTACAGTCCGCCGGCATCGATCACCTGTTTGGCGCGGAACGTTTCTTCCCCGCGCGGGCCGATATACATGAATTTCCCGTCTTTGACGGCGACGTTGGCTTCCGTCCATTGCTTGAAGTAGCTGTTGTATACTTTGGGATTGAGCAGAAGCAGGTCTGGCTGCATGATAAATTCCCCCTATGGTTATTCGACAAGTACAAGCTTCTCCGATGGAAACAACAGGCGGATTTCCTGCCCATTGGCATAGGGCTGCTGCATTTCCTTGTTGACCGTAAATTCGCCAAGCGGAGTGACGACGACATACTGGTAGCTGCGGCCCAGATAAGTGCTGACCTTGACCTTGCCCGTCAGCACGTTGTCGCCGGGCTGAATTTCCGCAAGCGTTCCGGCGATGAGATCGTCGGGGCGGATCGCTCCTTTCATCGTTGCGGGCATGCCGGGCGCTTTGGCGGCGTGAAAATGGTAGTCCCCGCTGCGCAGGCTGTAGAACGAACCTTCGTCTTCGCGTTCCTCGAAAGCGATAAAGTTGTTGAAACCGATAAACCGGGCGACGAATTCGGTTTTCGGATATTGGAAAATGACCGAAGGCTGATCGAGCTGTTCGATAATTCCTTTGTTCATGACGGCCACCCGGTCGGAAATGGAAAAACACTCCTCTTGGTCATGGGATACGTATATGGCCGTAATGCCAAGCTCCTGCTGAATGCGGCGAATTTCGACGCGCATGTTGACCCTGAGGTTGGCGTCCAGGTTGGACAGCGGCTCGTCGAACAGCAGCAGGTCCGGTTCGATCACCAGCGCACGCGCGATCGCGACCCGCTGCTTTTGCCCGCCGGAAAGGGCCTGCGGGAAGCGGCTCTCGAAACCGCCCAGGCTGACGATTTCCAGCATACGCATGACCCGTTTTTTGATTTCGTCTTCTTTGACCTTGCGCAGCCGCAGGCCGAAGGCCACGTTGTCGTAGACGGACATGTGCGGGAACAGCGCGTAGCTTTGGAAGACGAATCCGAAATTGCGTTTGTTGATCGGGACGCGGGTATAATCTTTTCCCCCGAAGGCAAAGCGGCCGTCCGTGGCGTCGAGAAAACCGGCGATCAGCCGGAGCGTCGTCGTTTTTCCGCAGCCGCTCGGGCCCAGCAAAGAGATCAGGTGGCCTTTTTCGACGGAGAGATTGAAGTCCTTCAAAATGTATTGCTGGTCATAAGCGACCGATACGTTTTCAAGTTGCAGTAAAGACATCGTCTTACGCCTCCATTTATTGTTTGGTGAAGTAGGTCAGACCCAGCAGCCTTTCGATCAGGAACATGAATCCGGCGGTAATGAGCATCAGCAGCACCGAAATGGCCGCGATGGTAGGATCGAAATAGTTCTCGACGTACGTGAGCATTTGGATCGGCAGCGTGCTGACGCCGGGTCCTGTCATGAACAGCGAAATGTCCACGTTGTTGAACGATTCCAGAAAAGCGAGCAGCACCGATGCGATGATGCCGGACTTGATATTCGGCAGGACGATTTTGAAAAAGGTGGCCAGACGGCTTGAGCCAAGGCTGTGCGCCGCTTCTTCCACCGCAAAATCGAAGCCGGCGAGGCTTGCCCCGATGACCCGGATAATGAACGGCAGCATAATGACGGTATGGCCGATCAGCAGCGACGCATAAATCGGAATGTGAAAGGCGATCACGACGTATTTCAGCAGCGTGAAGCCAAGGACGATGCCGGGAATGAGCAGCGGAGACAGGAAGACCGCGTTCAGCGTCTCCTTGCCCCGGAACGACGCGCGGTTCAGCGCGTAGGCGGCCGGAATCCCGAGCAAAATGGCCAGCACGTTCCCCAGCAGGGATACCAGAATCGAGGTTTTGAACGTGCTCATGAACATCTCGACTTCGAAAATATTATGGTACCATTTCAGCGAAAATCCGGTCGGCGGGAACTTCAGCACCGTTCCCGGCTCAAAGGAGGTCACGGCGATAATGACGAGCGGCCCGAGCAAAAACAAGTAGACGATAAAGGTAAACAGGGAAAGCCCCGGATTTTTGTTTTTCATGCGTCTCTACCCCTTCGGTTTGAATTTGGCCGCCGCTTTGTTCATCAGCCCGATGACGACAAACGTGATGATCATCATGATGGTTGCGATGGCCGAAGCGGCCTGCCAATCGTTCAGCGTAATCGCGTTTTGGTACAAAAACGTGGCGACGACCCGTTTTTTGCCGCCGAGCAGGGCAGGCGTGGTATAAGCGGTCAGGCTGCCGACAAACACGAGAATGCTGCCGACGATCAGCCCCGGAATGCTGAGCGGGACGACGATTTTGCGGAACGCGGTCAGCCTGGAAGCGCCCAGGCTTTGAGCCGCCCGCACCAAATCGTGATCGATCGATTCCATGACGCCGACGAGCGTAATGAGAATAAGCGGCAGGAACAGATGGACCAGGCCGATAATCATAGCCGCCGGCGTATAAAGAATGCTGAGCGGTTCATCGATGATGCCAAGGGCCGTCAGCAGATTGTTCACCAGGCCGTTTTTGCCGAGGATGATCATCCAGCTGAAGGAGCGGACGACCGAACTCGTCAATAACGGGAAAATCGCAAGCGCAAGCATGATGCCTTTTTTGCGCGGCGGAAGTTTGGACAAATAATATGCGACCGGAAAACCGATCACAATGCACAGCAAGGTGGTCATGACGCTGACGAGCAGGGTCGTGCCCAATATATCGAGGAAATACGCGTCTTTAAAAAACTGCGCGTAGATGCCTGCGGTAAAGCCGCCGTCCTTGAAGAAGGTCGATCCGACCGTCAGGATGAGCGGAACGATCATGAACAACGTCAAAAACAGCAGGCCGGGTGCCAATAGCACGTACAAGTATCGCTTTTTCATGAATGCAATCTCCCGTTTTTAAATTTATCAAAGACGGAGCAGCCGTTTGCGCTTGATAAAATCAACCGCGCAGGACGCCGATCAAGCGGCGGATGAATTCGTCCGCATCGGCCTCCAGGCAGACGTCGACGTTCGGCTCCCGCTGCAGGCGGTTCTGAAAATCGCATACCGTTTGTCCGTCGCATAGTTCGCTTCTGGTTTCCACGTCGACGTAATGCCGCGCGGATCGGACCAGTTCGGGCCAGATGGCCGCCCCGACGGCCAGCGGGTCATGCATGGCGCAGGCCTGGACGCCGTTTCGTTCGAAATAGCGCTTCATGTAATCCGCCGTGCTGTCGCGGACATAGCTCGCGATTTCCGAGGATCCCATGGCGTCGATATGCTCGCTTGAGAGCAAAGCCGTGCGCGTCACGTCGAGACCGACCATCAGGAGGCGCGGAAACCCGGCCTGGAAAACGAGCTTGGCAGCCTCCGGGTCGACGTGCATGTTGTACTCCGCCACAGGCGTAATGTTGCCGTACGTTTGGACGGCGCCACCCATGACGACGACTTCCTTCAGATCATGAACGAGCCCGGGATATTTGGCCAAGGCCAGCGCGACGTTGGTCAGCGGGCCGGTGGCGATCAGCGTCACTTCCCCCGGAAAACGCCGGGCCTGTTCGATGATGAAATCGGGACCGAACAGGCTCCGGTCGACGCGATCGGCAGGGCGCATATCGGCCAATGCCCCGCCAAGCCCGTCCCGGCCATGGACCCGGTGCTCGAACAGCCGGTCGCGCATAAGCGGACGGGATGCCCCGGGATATACCGCAATGGAGGGCGCGGCGTGGATGAGTTCCAGAATTTTGCAGGTATTGGTCGTTGCCGTTTCGAGCGACACGTTGCCGTTCACCGTCGTAATCCCGAGCACGTCCAGCTCGCCGCTCCGGATCGCAAGCATGATGCCAAGCGCATCGTCGATGCCCGTATCTACGTCCAATATGGCTTTCTTCACGTGGATTCCCCTTTCGTGGCTTGAATAAAAAGGGCAGGGGCAAGCAGCCCCTGCCGTACAAAAGTTGCACGGACCCGCAAACGCTTAGCGGGTGACTTCCCGGTTAAAGCGGTCGGTCCATGTTTTCAAATGGCTGTTCACGAACCCCATATCGAGCTTTTGCAGCTTCTCGACGACTTCCGGTCCGTAGGTTACGCCTTCGGCTTCTTCGGCCGTCAGTTTTACGTTTTTATTGGCAGGGGAATCGACCTTGGCTTTCGCCGCTTTTTCCTGTACCTCCTGGCTCAGCTGCCAGTCGATGAATTCCTCGGCCAATGCCTTGTTTTTGCTGCCTTTGACGACGTTAAGCGTATTGATGATGGCATACGCGCCTTCTTTCGGCGTGACGAATTCGATGCCGGGAACGGCTTTTTGCAGGTCGCCCACGTACATTTGCATGATCGGCCCGGCAGCGGCTTCGCCTTGGGTAAACATGTTCACGAATTCGGAGGTTTTGCTGTAGTATTTCACGACGCTTGGATTCAGCGCGGTCAACCGTTCGAAAGCTTTGTCTTCGTTAAACTCGGCGCTTCCCGCAACTTTGGAGGCGGCGTCGACCATCATCGGGCCGCTGGTGGACGTAATGCTTGGCATCGTCAGCTTGCCTTTCAGCTCGGGTTTCCACAAATCGCTCCAAGACTCGATTTTCATGCCGGCCGCTTTCGGATCGTAGGCGATGCCGAGTTGGCCGACCGTATAGGCAGGACCGTATTCCTCTCCGTTTGGCGCTTTGGCGATGTCATAAATTTGGTCCAGGTTTTTGAGGCGGCTGCGGTCGATTTTTTCGAAGGCGCCCGCTTCGATGCCCTGCTGCGCGTAATAATCCGACAAGTAGATGACGTCGACGTCGGAGCTTCCTTGAAGGATTTTGCTGAGCCGGTCGGCATTGTTCCCCGTTTCCAGAACGATGTCGACGTTGTGCGCCTTTTCGAACGGTTCATAAACTTCCTTATTATAGAAGTCTTCCGCAAAGCCCCAAGTCGAGACGACGAGTTTTTGCTTCTTGGCGCCGGACGAATCTCCTCCGTCCCCGTTTGTGCTGCCGCATCCGGCCAGGACAAGCGCGGAAAGGCTGCAGGCAAGTAGTCCTTTGATCCATGTTGTTTTCACGATGATTCACTCCCGTATGATTTTTGGTTAAATTTGTATATTTCAGAAAAAAGAAAAGCGCCCTAGGTAGAATGAATCTCTAACTAGAGCGCTTTTTCAATGTAAACAAAGAAATAGCGGCATCCGTTTGCTTTCTTGGCACGGGCAGTCCTTAAGATAAATCAAAAGGAAAGCGCCGCGGGTTATGAATCTGTTTTTAAAATAATGTTCGTGACCGCCCACTGCGTTGCGGGATCGTAGTCCCGAAGCAGAGCTTCGATCCGGAGATCCAGCTCATCCTCCAGTCGGGATTTCAGCTTTTTCTTGTAGATCATCGACATATAAAAGTCGACTTCGTATTTCAAAGCCGGAACTTCGCCTTCCAGAACGGTGGAGCGGGGAGAACGACGGTGCCGGGCATAAATCGCGATCGCCTCGGGATGGATGCTTGTTCTCAGCAAGGAAGTTCCAAAGCCGAACAGTTCCTTCGAGACATCATTGTATACCTGGCTCAGCTTCTGCTTGAATTCGTTGGAATCGGAATGAACCATTGGTCACCTTCAAACTATGAAATATTTTTGGTGATAAGGAGTTCACGAGATTTATAATACAAAAAAAACGAGAAATTATCAAGTTATTGTTCGGATTTTATATGAATTACTCACTTTTTTTATTGGGTATTTCCTGAAAAACGACTCATTTACGAACTTTTCTCGGGACGAGAGGTGTTTTTGCCGATAGCGGAACTATCGAAAGAGTAGCGGAAGACTCGGGAGGAGGGGGCGGGCTTAACCAACGGCGGCGCGGGCCAAACGCAGGAAAGCTGGGAGAAAAACATTCTGGAGGGCATCTCGATTTGCGGAAAACATGAACCGGCCAAAATCTCCAAGAAACCTTATAACGACGGGTATTTCCTGCTTTTTGCAAAACCGGAATGTTCCGTCTCCGAAAATATTGCGAAGCCGATCAAAAAATGTTGCTTGCCTTCGTTTGAAACGGCCCATTATGATGAATCCAGCGGAAGCGGGCCCGCAAGACCGCGAGACCGATGAAGAAAGGGGAAGACCATGAAAGCCGTTCGACAACCGGGCGGGCGCATGTCGTTCCGATGGCGCGACAATATGCAGCTCTACCTGATAATGCTTCCCGTTCTTGTCCATATTTTTATATTCAGCTACATTCCGATGTACGGCGTCATCATTGCTTTTCAAAATTATTACCCGGGAAAACCTTTTTTCTCGCTTCATGATACCGACTGGGTGGGCTTCCGGCATTTCATCGATTTTTTTAACGGCCCGTATTTCGGAAGATTGATGCGCAACACGTTTTTGCTCAGCTTTTATTTTCTCGTGTTCGGCTTTTGGGTGCCGATCCTGTTCGCGCTGCTGCTGAACGAGTTGAAAAGCGGCATATTCAAAAAATACGTGCAGACGGCCAGTTACTTGCCCCATTTCATTTCGAACGTCGTCGTGGCGGGCATGGTTTTGTCCTTTATCAATACGGACGGCATCGTCAACGCGATCGTCAAGCTGTTTGGCGGCACACCGGTGGCGCTGAATACCGAACCCGGCTATTTTCCGGCCATCTATACGATCACAAGCATTTGGAAATCGTTCGGATGGAGCAGCATTTTGTATTTGGCGGCCATGTCCTCCGTCGATCCTCATTTATATGAAGCGGCCAAAATGGACGGCGCAAACCGTTTCAAGCAAATGCTCCATATTACGCTGCCTTCCATCCGGCCGACGATTTTTATTTTGCTTATTTTCGCGATCGGCAATCTGCTTTCGGCAAACAGCGAGTTCATCCTGCTTATCTACAACCCGATGGTATACGAGACGGCGGATGTCATCGGCACGTATTTGTACCGCGACGGCTTGCTGGGCGGAAATTTCAGCTCGGGAACGGCGGTCGGATTGTTTATTTCGCTCCTAAACTTCACGCTGCTGTACATCGCCAATTCGCTCAGCCGCAAATATTCCGATTACGCCTTATGGTAAGGGGGAGTACGATGGCCGCCTCGGTCAGAAGAAATCCGAACAAGATCAAGCAGGGTTCTGTAGCGGTCGACATTGTTTTGTATGCGCTTGCGCTTTTCATTTGCCTCATTACGCTGTATCCATTTTATCTCGTCGTGATCATGTCCATCAGTTCGCCGACGGAAGTGGCGGCCATGAACGTGTTTTGGTACCCGAAAGGATTTTTTCTCGATTCCTATAAACTGATCGTCAGCGACACGAAAATGTGGTGGGCATACTCCAATACGCTCATCTACGTGGCCGCAGGGACGTTGTTGAACTGCCTTACGGCTGTTTTAGGCGCATACCCGCTAACGGTACGCACGCTTAAAGGGCGAAAATGGCTCGTCGCCTTCCTGCTGATCCCGATGTATTTCGGCGGCGGGTTGATTCCTTCCTATCTGCTGGTCAACAAGCTTGGATTGTACAATACGATGTTTGCGGTGATCATCCCCGGCATGGTCAGCATTTGGAACATCATTCTCGTCAGAACCTTTTTTACGACCATTCCGGACGGACTCAAGGAATCGGCTTTTATCGACGGCGCTTCCCATTTGCAGCTGCTGTTCCGGGTCATCCTGCCCATTTCCAAACCGATTCTGGCGGTCATTGCGATTTATTCGGTCGTCGGCATCTGGAACAGCTGGTTCGACGCGCTCGTGTATTTGCCGAACGAAAAGCTGCACCCGCTGCAAATGTATTTGTACCGCGTCGTCGTGCAGCAATCGGTCGATTTGAAAATGCTGTCGCTGGAGGATACGAAAAATGCCGTGGCCAACATGCTTTCCAATATCCAACTGAAATACGCGATCATCGTGTTCACCACGCTGCCGGTCATTTTTACGTACCCGTTTTTCCAAAAGTATTTCATTAAAGGAGCGCTTCTCGGCTCGTTAAAAGAATAGGCTGCGACCATTCAAAGGGGGAAAACGCAATGAAAAAGTGGAAAAAACCGTTCGTATCCGCTATGATGGCGATGGTTTTAATCGCATCTGTAACCGCTTGCAACAGCGGCGGCAGCAACGGCGGCGGGGCCGACAGCAAAAAAGAGGAAGCCGGCGGCAATCCCGAAACCGGGCAGAAAACCGGCAAGCTCCGGCTGCTCGGGCCGGCCGGCTCGAACAAATATATCAAATTCGAGGACAGGGAGAAGTATCCGGTATGGAAAGAAGTCGACAAGATGCTCACCGATGCCGGCCTGCAATTGGATTACGAGCTGGTTCCGGCGGAGCAATACAAAGTGACCATTCAAACCCGGATGGCTTCCGGTTCTTCCCTTCCCGACATCGTGAATATCTCGGCTCTGGATAACACGACGGTGCTGAATTTGGCAAAGCAGGGCGTGCTGCTTGATCTGAATCCGCTGATCGAGAAGTACAGCAACGGCAACATCAAAAAAATGTACAACGAGGAAATGCCTTTCGCCAAAAAATCGACGACGTCGCCTGACGGCAACATGTACTGGTTTAGCAATCTGCACAAAAAAACATACCAGGGAAATATACCGGCCCCGGTATCCTTGACCATGCTGCTCCGCAAAGATTGGCTGGATAAGCTGAATCTCCCGGTTCCAAAAACAGCCGAGGAATATTCGCAAACCTTAAAAGCATTCCGGGAAAAGGATGCCAACGGAAACGGCAAGCAGGACGAGGTTCTGGTTTACGATCCAAGCGCGTTTAACGGCGCCATCGCTCAATGGTTCGGGCTGGGCACGGATATTACGGCGGTGGATGTCGAAAACAAAAAAGTGGTATCGCCATGGTATCAAGACGGCATCAAAGATTACTTCCGCTACCTGCAGCAGTTAGTAAAAGAAGGCGTTCTCGATACGAGCCTGATCGGGGCGACAGGGGAGCAAAAGCAGCAAAAAATGACGGAAAACCAGGTCGCTTCCTTAACCGACTACAACCTGGAAACGTACCAGGAACCGACGATCAATGGCGGCGGCGAATTCCTGCCGCTCATGCCGCTCCAAGCGGTTGACAACATCACTCCGGCAGCCCAATTGGAACCGCCGTTCCTTGTATGGCAGAAATATGCGATCACGAAAGACTGCAAGGATGTGGAAGCCGCGATCAAGTTTTTCGATACGATCTATTCGGAGAAATACGCAGATCTTCTGTATTGGGGAATTGAAGGTCAAACGTACAAAAAGGACGCCAACGGGGCAAAAGTATATATCAACAATGTATCGGAAGAGGAGCTGGCCAAAATGGGGCAGGCCACGGGCCGTCAGCTGTTCGGGGATACCGTCTTCCCTCGCGTCCAATTCGCCAACCTCGAGTTTGAGCTGATCGACAAACCTCAGCACAAAATCGATAACGAGTTAAACATCCTGAACTACAAGCCGTATTTCGTCAACATGAACGACATGTATTTGGCCATCCCGGACGATCAGCAGCTCGAAAAGAAAACGAAAATTTTGACCAACTTGACGACGTACTCGCAGGAGCTTGCGACCAAGCTGGCTCTCGGTCAAAAATCGCTCGACAATTGGGATCAATATATCTCCGAACTGAAAAAGCTCGGGCTGGACGATTTGATTGAAATCAACCAGCAGCTGCTTGACCGGTACAACAGCATCCAATAACGTTAACGGCAACGTCCAACATCCAATGGGGAAAATGGCGGTTATTCGCAAAACGCGCGAAAAAATCGCCGTTTTCCTGCTTTTGCTTTTTATCGTTTGCGTCATACCAACCGGAGGAGGGGTTGTTTTGCGCTATAAAGGTTTCGGAAGCGGAACGTTCCGCAACATCTTTTTGTCGTATACCGCGATCCTGATCATTCCCATCATCGTATTCAGCTCGCTTAACGTGCAGCGGAACATGATGGAGGAAAAACAACAGCAGCGCCAAAAACAGGCGGCCGACGCCAGCCGGATCGCGGATCTCGTCGACAATAAGCTGAACGAGCTGAAAAACATGGGCAAAATGCTGGGCAACGAAGCCTGGGTCAAAAAGCTGATGCAAAATACGAACGTGTACGATCAGGAATTCGACTTGTTCAAGATGCTGGAGATCCGCAAAAGTCTCGATAACGATATCAATTCGCTTGGCATCCTCTCCTTCGGCATGGTCGTGTTCCCCGAAAAAGGCCAGGTTTTGACTCCATGGGGCATTTATCCGGAAGACCGCTTTTTTCAGGGGGTCGCGGTATTCGACGGGCAAACGGAGCGGAAGCTTCAGGCCGCGTTGGCCGAACAGCAGTATTTCAAGATCATGCCGCCTGCGGACATGAAATTATGGGGCAGCGGCAAACGGGTCATTCCGGTGCTGCAAAGCCTGGAGGTCGTCAACCATCCGCGCGCGGTTTTGGTCCTTTTTATTGACAGCGCTTACTTTTTCGGTTATATGCATCGTTTTGCCGGGATCGAATCCAAGGAGATCGTCATGTCGTCGCAGGGCGCCTTGATTTACCGCCAAACGCGCAGCGCGCCTGGAGTCCTTCAGGCCGATTCGGGCGGTTATGCGTTTGAGCTGCCGTCCAAGGCCGGCGATTTGCGGTACACGATTTCCTATACCGACAGCAGCGTGATCGGCATCAACAATCTTGTCGGCTCGCTGCTTGCGATCGCGATTTCCGTCGTCCTCGGCGCCTGCATGGTCTTTTTGCTGGGCAAGGTCAGCTACCGCCCGCTCGGCGTCCTGCTGAACAAACTGTCTGCGGCGGTCCGGGTGGAAGACGGGAAGGGCGGCGCCCCCATCTATGGCTCGGAATACAGCTATATCGAAAAATCGTTCGACCGGCTGCTGCTCGAAAACAAAAACCTCCAGCAGTCGATGCAGGATTACGAAAGCGCCGCGAGATCGAACCTGTTTCTGCGCCTGCTGAAAGGGTATTTTACGGATGATCAGCAGATGAACGGGCTGAAAAAATTCGGCATTGGTTATACCGACGACATGTTTTATTGCACGATGCTGATCAGTTTCCATGCACTCCGCGATTTGTCCGACATGGAACGGATCCGGAAAATCGAAATGATGACGATCATGATCGTGGAACAGGCGATGAGCCGTCACCGGCTCGCGTACGAGCTGTTTGAGGTGACCAATGCGGACAAAGCGCTCATTCTTTCTTCCGTCGAGCCGTTCGGCAGCGAAGGGGCGCTGGAGAGCATCGCGGCCGAAATCGCGGGCGAGATCGGGCTGGCCTGCGGCTTTCAGCCGGACGTTTTATGCGGCACGGCGGAAAAAGGGCTGGTCGGCATCAGCAAATCGTATTATGCGGCCAACGAAAGCCTGCAGTACGCCCTCTTCGCGCGGGAGCATCTCCCGGTGCAGCAGGAGGAGATTCAGCCCGGCGTCGATTATTATTATCCGACCGATTGGGAGGTTCAGCTGATCAATAACCTGAAAATCGGCAACCTGGATACGACGATGCAAATCTTGCACGAAATCAGCGAGGAAAACAAAAAGCGGCGGCTGCCCGAACCGAGCGAAACCAAGCTGGTATCCTTGTTGATGGAAACGATGCTGAGGGTGCTGCATGAGCTGAACCTGGACACGTGCCTATACGCCAAGCAATTCGCGAGCCGGGCGGGAGCGGGGGACATCGGCGGGATGTGGAGCTACGTTTTTGAGGTCGGCAGGTTAATTTGCGAACGGAAACGTTATGCCAACACCTCGCCTTCGCTTGCCGTCGGCAGCGAACTGCTTCAATTCGTGAACCAGAACTACACCAGCGCCGACATTTCGCTGAAGCAGCTGGCGGAAAGATGCGGCATGTCGGTCTCGAACGTCTCCAAAATATTCAAGGAGGTGTCCGGCATCAACTTTTACGATTATTTATGCCGGCTCCGGATGGAAACGGCCAAGGAGCTGCTGCGGGAGAAAACATTCGGGATGGACGATATCGCCCGCCGGGTAGGCTACGAAAACGTCTATTCGTTCAAACGCGCCTTCGCGCGGTATGAAGGGATCAAGCCGGACGAATATGTGGATTCGGCGATGTGAAGGGGAACGATGAGATCCGATAGGTCAGCCGCCATTTCGGTTTGGCCTAGAGGCCGGATTGTCTATAGCGAAGATCAAGTTCCTGATAAATAAGTATCACTTCAATTCGGACCAATTATATACGGCGTGCAGCCATCACGGATCGAAACAATGTCTTTTGACATCATTTATAAGGAATATAAACCGCGCAAACGGAAGCTTTCCGTTGCAATTGAATGATTACGCAGGATTAGCGTTCGGAAACCGGCGAAACCTATAAAAAAGGCCATGAATTCTAGTGTAACCAACCTTTACAGTTCGCCGGCTCAGGCGTATATTCAACTCAGAAAGCACTAAATATAAAAGGAGACATAAGCATATGAACTCAGAAAATAAAGTAGCAATAATAACAGGTTCAGCAGGTGGTTTAGGTAAAGCTATAGCTGAAAGATTAGCAAATGATGGTTTTAATATCGTTGTTCAAGACATCAATAATGATTTGTTACTAGAAACAGAAAAAGAATTCAAAGAAAAAGGATATAATGTAATATCTTTCAAAAGTGATGTTTCAAAACAAAAAGAACAAGAAGAACTAGTTAAATTTACTGTAAAAGAATTTAATAAATTAGATGTTTTTATTAATAATGCAGGTGTGGATGCTGTAACACCTTTCTTAGAAATAGACGAAAATCAACTTAATAAATTATTTAATATTAATGTATTTGGAACTGTTTATGGTACCCAAGCAGCTGCAAAACAATTTATAAAACAAAATACAAAAGGTAAAATAATAAACGCTTGTAGTATAGCAGGTCACGAATCTTACGAAATGCTAGGTACATATTCAGCTACTAAACACGCAGTTAGATCATACACTCAAGTTGCAGCTAAAGAATTAGCAAAGTATAAAATTACCGTTAATGCTTATTGTCCAGGAGTGGCAAAAACTAAAATGTGGGAAAGAATCGATGAAGAAATGGTTAAATATGATGAAAATTTAAATCCTGGAGATGCTTTTGAAAAATTTTCAAGTGCTATAAAATTAGGAAGATATCAAGAACCTAAAGATGTAGCAAATTTAGTATCATTCCTAGCTTCGGAAGATTCAGATTATATAACTGGTCAATCTATTTTAACAGATGGCGGATTAGTTTATAGATAAAAAATAAACAGTTTAATTAATTTGGTTTTTATTTCAATTTCCTTTTTGAATAGAAACTTTGAACCCTAAAAACCCAAAGCGTGTCAATCGTTCGGTTTAATAGCTAGCGCTATCCGAACGCTTGCGCTTTAAGTTTATTTTAGGGTTCTTTTCTTTTTCAAAAAGTTTTCTCGGCATAAAGTCGTCTAAATATTGACATACCAAGAGGGTCTTGGTGTAGTGAGTTTGTCAACTCCTTAATGCTCCCTGCGGTCCGCTTACCGTTGACAAACGCCATACAGAGCCTTTCTAGCCCTTTTAAGAGGTTGCCCCTTATAAAAACCCCTATTTAATCTTTAAAATCGCTCACAGGGCATTTATGAGCTTCTCACGAGTAAAACAAGGATAAATAAAAGCCAAGATACTGTTATTCACTTTACTTTGTTGTAAGTTAGTTGTCCCCCCTTGTTTTGGGGTGTGAGTGCTGGCTGGGGGTGTGGGGGCTAGCCCCCGCATAACGTCACTAAGTAAGGCTAAAGGCTCATTATGAAAAATCTTTGGTTCATGAATGAATTACGCTGAATTTTCAATCATGAAAAGCGGGGGAACCACATCGGCATCGGCAGGCATTCCATTGTGAAGGGATGAAGCCGGCTGCTTGGGGTGAATCGGATGAAGAGGCTGCCTTTGATCAGCTTTCCGTCCGTAGGGCAGCTCTCACGGCCCGAATCCGACAGCTAACCTCGTAAGCGTCGCTAGGAGAGAGGAGTGAAACTGTGAGTTGTCAACGAGCACAGGGTATCCGCTCTGTGTTTTTCTGTGCGAAAAAATAACATGAATGTCTATGATCGCTGAATTTCCGTTCCGGCGGAAAACGGGGGAACCGGCCGTGACAACCAACCGTTCGTCACACGGGGTGAATCTCGAAATCGCATTCGAGTAGGGCTACTCTTGGTCCGAATCCGACAGCTAACCTCGTAAGCGTGAGAAGAGAGGCTGCTTTGATACATGCGCCGCAAGGTTTATTTTGCCTTGCCCTGAAGAAGCATGGAAAGGGAGTTCCTCTTTCCGTGCTTCTTTTTTTGACGTGAGCATTTTGCCGACGTTAACGAAGGTTCGACCCACATATAAAAAACACATCGACAGACCATGCATAGCGGGAGGAGAAGGAAGTTGCCTAACATACAAGTGAACGGAACGTCGCTATATTACGAGACGCATGGCAGCGGGGTGCCGATCGTCTTTATTCACGGACATCTTTCATCTCATCATAGTTTTGAGCCGCAAGTGGAATATTTCAGCAAAAGGGCGAAGGTCATCGTCCTCGATTTGAGAGGTTACGGCAATTCGGGTAAATTGAATGTGGAAGTCGAGGAAATCGTCGACACCCAGTGCAGGGACCTGAAAGAGCTGCTGGATAAGCTCGGCTTGCCGAAGGTGACGCTGGTCGGCTGCTCGAGCGGCAGCCTGCTGGTGCAAAAATTCGCGGAAACCTATTCGGACCGCGTCAACGCGCTTGTGCTGGTGGATAGTTATTTTTACGGACCGTGCGGCCCTTTCGGCACGAAAAACGGTTTTTGGAAGCTGCTGGAGGCCTGCAGCTGGATTTCCTATTATCTTCCCGCCGAGTTTTTTCTCCGGTCGCTGCGCGTAACGTATCACCGGTGGATTCCGGCTTACAGCATTTTAAGGAACGAGTTGTTTCATAAACGGCCGACCGAGTCGATCAAACAACGGATGGCGCTGCTTAAGGCGGATATCGATCCGGTGTTGCCCCGGCTGCGGATGCCGGTGTTATGCGTGGCCGGCAGGCAGAGCGAATGGTTCGTCAACCAGATGAACAAGGCGGTGGAACGGTTCGCCTGCGCCCAGAAAGCGGTGATCGAGGACGCGATTTATCCGAGCCATTTGTGCCAGCCGCGGGAATTTAACCGCATTCTGCTCAATTTTTTGATCGACCAGAAGCTTTTCCGGATGGAGCAGCAGCATTCGGGCTGAAAACGGCCTCCGCCGGCAACCATGAGGGATGTGCCGCTAGGGTCGGCGGAAAGCATCCGGCAAAGGTGATGACATGAATAAGGAATACAGGCAGCTGAAATCGCTGCTGAAGCTGCTGGACCGGGAAGAACGGTGGTTTACGTTCGCAGAGGTGGAAAGCGAGCTGGGCGTATCGGACAAATCCGTCCGCAAGATCGTCGAGTCCGCCGTCCCCCTGCTGCCCCCGTCCATGCAGATCGAGGCATCCAGGGGGAAAGGCATCATGTTCCGCCGGGACCGGCATGGGACAAGCATTCAGGAAGTTTTGGAACCGCTGCTTCGGGAAACGCCTTATTTCCGACTGATGCAGCGGTTGTTCATGCATGACGGCAAAACCTCCGCCGAGGAGGTAGCGGAAGAGCTGTACATGAGCTTTTCTTCGTTCAAAAAATGGATCGTCCAGCTAAACCGTGACGAACTGCGCCCGTTTCAGCTGCGGATCACGTATGCGGCGCCGACGCTGAAAGGAAACGAAATCCATGTCCGCTATTTTTTATGGAAGCTGTTCACCGAGGCTTATCCTTATACCGGATGGCCTTTTTCGAATGCCGATTACGCGCGTCTGGACGGCTGGGTGACCGAGATCGAGCGGGAAAACGGAATGATTTATTTTTTGAACGCAAAACGGAGCTTAACGTTCCTGATCGCGATCGTGCTCGAAAGGATCAAGCAGGGGCACCGGGTTGCGCTCAAAAGCGGAAGCTACGCATGGGAACGCCATCCGTTTTTCGTTCCGGTCTCGAAGATGTCGGAAAAGCTGGCTGCGGCGTACGGCGTCGTGTTGCCCCGCGAAGAGGTTTATTTTTTGCAGTCGATGTTCAGCTTGAGCCAGTATCACGGCAAGGACGGGTTCCCTGTTTTCGGGGGAAGGGCCCTTGCTTCGGAGCAGGAAGACGATGCAGGAAGCCGGATGTCCGGCCTGCTCATTTCGATTCTGGAAAACGCATTTCCGGCGTTGAACGCCAGCTCCCGTTTCCTGGCCGAAATCCGGGAATTCATGGACAAGCTGCGCATCGATAACGCCATTCCCGAGCTGATGGCCGTCTCGCACAGCCACCTGACCGGGTATATCCGCGACAAAGAGCAGCCGATCTATGCGGCGGTATCGGAATGCATGCGGCAATGGCAGCGGAGTTTTCCCGAGCTCATGTACAACGACTATCATTTGACCAAACTGACGTTTATGGTCAGCGCAAGCCTTCGGTATAAAAGCAAAAAGGCATTTCTCATTATCGGCGAGGAATTTTCGGTTCGGCATTACGTCGCAAACCTGATCAAACGGGAAATCGGGGACGACCTGACGATCGAAACCTCGATTTTGCACGGGCTGACCGATGACATCATCCGGGAGCAGCAGATCGATTTCGTGATCAGCACGATGCCCGTCTCCTTGACGAGCGTGCCGACCGTTCTGATTTCGACCATTCCGACGAAAAGGGACCTGGAGAACATCCGCCAGGAGCTGATGTCGTAAATAGCGTGGTCCTTTTTCTTCCGTTTCCAACGGCAGCATTTGGGCTAGTTTCGGCCGCGGATTCCCTTTAAGATGACTACTGTAAGCGATCACAGAAACATCGCTCGCGAGTTTAATCCAAAGGGGAAATGCAACATGAGTATTCATCTGGGAGCCAATGCCGGAGACGTCGCGGAACGGGTGCTGCTGCCCGGCGATCCGCTGCGCGCCAAATTCGTGGCCGAACATTTTCTGGAAAACGTTCGGTGCTACAACGAGGTCAGGGGGATGTACGGCTTTACCGGGTTGTATAAAGGGGTTCCGGTTTCGGTGCAGGGGACGGGCATGGGAAATCCGTCGATGAGCATTTATGCCACCGAGCTGATCCAGGATTACGGGGCGAAAAAGCTCATCCGGATCGGCACCTGCGGCGCGATGCAGAAGGAGCTGCAAATCCGCGATATCGTGCTCGCCCAGGCGGTTTCTTCGGACAGCAACATGACGGAGAAAATTTTCCTCGGCTGCAACTATGCGCCGTCGGCGGATTTCGGCCTGCTGATGAAAGCGTACCAGGAGGCCGTGCGCCGCAGCGCTAACGTGTCCGTGGGGAATGTGTACAATTCCGACGAGTTTTACAGGGAGACGATGGCAAGGCTTCATAAATTCATGGAGTTCGGGGTGTTGGCCGTCGAGATGGAAAGCACGGCGCTGTATACGCTGGCCGCCAAATACGGGGTTCGGGCATTGACGATCCTGACGGTGGGAAGCCAGCTGCTGACGGGCGAACGCTCCGCGCATAAAGACAGCGAGCAGTCCTTTAATCTCATGGCGGAAATTGCGCTGGAGACCATTATAGCGGACGTGTAACGCTGTAGATCCGGAAAATATTGTGATTTAATTCACAAAAAATGGGGGAGACATCATGAAATATGTGATCGCTCTGATTGGACTTGTCGTCGTGCTCGCGCTTGCCTGGCTCGTCAGCTCGGATAAGAAGAACATCAAATTCCGTCCGATTCTCGTCATGATTGCGCTGCAGATCGTGCTCGGACTGATTTTGCTGAAGACAAGCATCGGGGAATTTTTGGTCAGAGGTTTTGCCGACGGCTTCGCGAAAATTTTGAATTTTGCGAACGAAGGCACGGATTTCGTGTTTGGCGGCATCGTCAACGAAGGCATCCATTCGTTTTTTTTCCACGTCCTGATGCCGATCGTGTTCATGTCGGTGCTCATCGGCATTTTGCAGCATTATAAAATCCTGCCGTTTATCATTAAATACATCGGCCTTGCGCTCAGCAAGGTGAACGGGATGGGCAAGCTGGAGTCGTACAACGCGGTCGCTTCCGCCATCCTCGGCCAAAACGAAGTGTTTATTTCCTTCAAAAAGCAAATCGGCCTGCTGCCGCGGCAGCGGCTGTACACGCTGTGCGCATCCGCGATGTCGACCGTGTCCATGTCGATCGTCGGCTCGTACATGACGATGCTCAAGCCGGAATACGTCGTGGCCGCGCTGGTGCTCAACCTGTTCGGCGGATTCATTATCTCCTCGATTGTAAGCCCTTACAAGGTGCAGCCGGAAGACGATATTCTCGAAGTGCAGGAAGAGACGAAGCAGACCTTTTTCGAAATGCTCGGCGAATATATCATGGACGGCTTTAAGGTGGTCGTCATCGTCGGCGTAATGCTGGTCGGATTCGTCGCCCTGATCTCCATGGTCAACGGGATTTTCAGCGGCGTGTTCGGCATTTCGTTCCAAAACATTCTCGGCTACGTGCTCGCTCCGTTTGCGTTCCTCATGGGCGTGCCATGGAATGAAGCGATCAAAGCCGGAAGCATTATGGCCACGAAAATCGTGGCTAACGAGTTTGTGGCGATGCTCGACTTCGTGAAGGTCCAAGGGGAATTCAGCGAACGCGCCAAAGCGATCGTTTCGGTGTTCCTCATCTCCTTCGCCAACTTCGGCTCGATCGGCACGATCGTCGGCGCGGTGAAGGGCCTCAACGAAAAACAGGGCAACGTGGTGGCCGGATTCGGGCTGAAGCTGTTGTACGGAGCGGCGTTGGTCAGCTTTTTGTCCGCGACGATCATCGGCCTCGTGTTTTTGTCTTATTTCAAAAAGTACCCGGCTTTGTTTTTGATCGGTTCGTGCATGTATGCGGGCATTTACGTCCACAGCATGGTGTTCTGGTTCAGCGATCACGGAATCGTGGTGGCGGGCAGGTACTACATATCCCCGGAATATGATCTGCCGGTATTTTATGCTTTTTTGTCCGTCATTCCGACCTTGGTCGCTTTTATCGTTTCGGTCGAAACGGAGTTTTACGAAAAATTTCAGGCCTACTACAAGCATGTGCTTGAAGGAGGGACCCTGCTCCAAATGGACGCTTCGAAAAAAGCGATGCAGCGGACGTTGATGCAGGAAATCAGCTTTTTGATGGAGGTTCAGCTGTTGTTTACGATCGTTTCCATTGCCATTGGCATGAAGCTGCTGCCGAGAATCGGATTTACGATGGCGCAGCTCGATTCGTTTAATATTTTGGTGCTGTCATATTTTCTTTTCATTATGATGTTTGTGACGCTGCTGCTCCTGCTGTACTTCGATGACCGGAAGGGCGCGGCGGCCATCAGTTCCCTTTTTATCGTGCTGAATGCCGGGCTCACGTATTGGACGCTTCGGCTCGAATATGACGGGCTCGGGATGTTTTACGCTTCCTTGGGCGGGCTTGCCCTCGTCTTGTTCCGGCTGATGTACGTCCTCAAAAATATTAATTATTACACGTTCTGCTCGCAGCCGATGCATCATCAGCGCAAATCCATGCGCTTCGGCAAGCCGACCGCGACGGTGATGGTGATCGCTTCGTCCATGCTGATCCTTTCCGCCTGTTCGGAACCCGCCGATGAGCCGAAATCCGTAGCCGGAAACGGGGTTTCGCAAGAAGCGCCAGCCGCTCCCCAGCCAACCGGCATCGAGGAAGATAAGCGCATCTACGAACGGGATCAGGATGATGCCTTGAAGGCTTTGTACGTGACGGTGCTGCCGCCGAAAGGCGACAACAAAAAAGGGCTCAGCTGGTACGGCCTGAACCGGAACACGGACCGCTACAGCGGGGATAAGCTGAACGTCATCATGCAGGAAGGCGCATCGGACGGCAGCGGGCCGAAGTCCGGCATGTTCGGGTACGGCGCGGATCACGCCAACGGGAGCATCAGCCTGCGGGGCAATACGGCCCGCTATGCTTCCCAGAAATCCTACAAGATCAAGCTGTTCGACGAAGCGGGATTATGGCAGGACCAGCGGTCGATCAATTTGAACAAGCATTCGGCCGATTTGTCCCGCCTGCGCAACAAGCTGAGCTTCGATCTGTTCGAGACGATTCCGAATTTTACGAGCCTGCGCACCGGATTCGTTCATTTATACGTCAAGGATCTCTCGGAAGGCGGATCGCAGCAAACGTTCCAGGATTACGGCCTTTACACGCAAATCGAGCAGCCGAACGAAAAGTTTCTGAAATCCCACTGGCTGGATCCTTACGGCCAACTGTATAAGGTCACGTTTTTCGAGTTCCAGCGTTATCCGGAACAAATCAAGCTGCAATCGGACCCGGCTTACGACAAAAAGGCCTTCGAGTCGATTTTGGAGATCAAGGGCAGGGAAGACCACGAGAAGCTGATCCGGATGCTGGATGACGTCAATAACATGACCATTCCGATCGATCAAGTGATCGAAAAGCATTTTGACCTCGACAATTATTTGACCTGGCTTGCGGTAAACATTTTGACCGATAACATGGATACCGACGCGAACAACTTCTATTTGTATTCGCCGCTGAATTCGGAAAAATGGTATTTCCTGCCATGGGATTATGACGGAGGCTGGGGGCTGCAGCGGAACTTGAAGAGCATCAGCCCTTACCAAAGCGGCATCAGCAACTATTGGGGCAGCACGCTTCATAACCGGTTTTTCCGCAGCACAGAACATGTCGAATTGCTGAAAAAGAAAATCGAGGACATCTCGAAAAATTACATCAACAAAAACACGGTGGAGCAACAGCTCGCCAAATATAAAAACGTGGTGGAGCCTTTCGCCAAACGTTCGCCGGATGTGCAGTATCTCCCGGGGAAACTAAGCGAGCTTTCGCAGGATTACGAGCGGATCGTTTCGACGCCGGAAACGGGATACAAGCTGTTCCTGGAAGATCTGGAAAAACCCAAGCCGTTTTACATGGACGAGGTGGACGAGCAAGAAGGAGGAGCCTACCGCTTTTCTTGGGATATATCGTTTGATTTGCAGGGAGACGACCTGACTTACGATTGGATGCTGGCGACCGACCCGAACTTTGCGAATATCGTCGCCCAAAAGAAAGGGTTGGCGCAAAACAACGTCACGATCCCGAAACTTTCGCCGAACATCTATTATTGGAAAGTGGTCGCGCGCGATAGCAAGGGGCATTCGCAGATTTCGTTCGACAGTTTCGAAGACGAGGAAGGCACCCCTTATTACGGCGTGAGGAAGTTTGAGGTGGATTAAATGGAGTTTCAGGGGAACAAACTGCGGCATGAGTTGAAATATTATTTGCACATGCACGAATATTTGGCGCTAAGGCATCGGATATCCGCCGCGATGACGATGGACCGGAATTCCGTCGACGCGGAAGGATACGGCATTCGGAGCCTCTATTTCGACGGAGTCCATCAGCATTCCTTATACGATAAAAACAACGGCATCTTCCGCCGGAACAAATACCGGATCCGCATCTACAACGGGAGCGACGCAAAAATCACGCTGGAGCGGAAAAGCAAATATGGCGATTATATCAGCAAGGAATCCGCGCCTTTGTCCAAAGAGGAGTACGGGCTCATTCTGCAAGGGGATCCGTCCTGCCTGTCGGCCAAGGAACATCCGCTGCTGAAGGAATTTTACGTCTCGCTTGCGCATCACGGGTTCCGCCCTTCCGTCATCGTGGATTATACCCGGGAGGCTTACGTGCACGAGATGGGAAACGTCCGCGTGACGTTCGACAAAAGGCTGGCCGCAGGCATCAATACCGTCGATTTGTTCGACCCGGCCCTCGTTTTGGAAGAAGCGTTGTCTCCGGCGCTGACCATCATGGAAATCAAATACGATTCCTTTCTGCCGGACGGCATCCGGCAAATCATTCAGCCCCAAGCGCATGTGCGATCCGCCATTTCGAAGTTCGTCATTTGCCGGGAAGTGGGCGTCAAACATTTTAAAGACTAACGTTCAGGAGGAACTGCAGTGGGGGATAACCTAAATTTTCAGGATCTTTTCAAAAAAAGCGTGCTTCATTTGGAGGCGTTCCGCGATATTTCGTATATCGATTTGTTTTTGGGCCTGATTTCATCGTTTGCGATCGGCATGTTTATTTTTTGGATATACAAAAAAACCTTCAGAGGCGTCGTGTACAGCTACAACTATAACGTGTCCTTCGTCCTGATGACGATGATCACGACATTGATCATCATGACGATCAGCACGAACATCGTGTTGTCGCTCGGGATGGTCGGCGCGCTCAGCATCGTGCGCTTCCGGACGGCGGTGAAAGATCCGCTGGATATCGTATACATGTTTTGGTCCATTGCGGCAGGTATCGCCTGCGGCGCCAAAGTGTATCCGGCCGCATTGATCGGCTCCGCGGTGTTCGGAATCGTCTTGATCTGGTTGGCCAGAAAAAAGGTGAAGGAAATGCCTTATTTGCTGATCATTCGTCATACCGAAGCCGCGGCGGATGAGGTAAGGGTGCATTTGCGCAAGCTTGCGGGCACGCTGAAATCGAAGACCGTACGCAAAGAATACACGGAAATTACGTACGAGGTGCGGATTCGCGACGACAATACGGCATTTGTCAATGAAATCAGCGCGGTAAAAGGCGTGCAGGACGCATCGCTGATCAATTATACCGGCGATTATGCGCAGTAAACCGTTCGACAATTTCCCCGGAAATAAATCAAAGATTTAAGAGCCGTTTTTTGGCCGGAGAACATAACATTAAGGGCTTCCTTGGGTCGTTTTCACGACGCCGGGAAGCCCTTTTGATGTCTCTATAGGGAACATTTAGCGGCTTGCGGCCCGCAACAAGGCAGACAGGGGAGCGACCGTTTCCATTGCCTCGGCGACCAGCTTCGCGATTTGCCGTGCGCCTTCCTCCGAAAAATGGGTATCGTCAGCGACTCCTTCAGGGTAGTTGGGATGCCGGTTGGGCGGCAGGTGCATAAACAAGGTTTTGGACGCATCCGCTCCCAAATCGCGGTATAAACGCTGGGAAGCCGCAAAAACGTCAAGCAGCAGCGTCCCGGTTGCCGCCGCAACCTCCCGCATGGCGGCCGGATAGGGGCCGACCGCCAGCGGATCGGGAAGACCGTCGTCGGCAAAACGCCGCCGGCTGACGGAAGTGAGCAAAACCGGCGTGGCTCCGCGCCGTTTGGCCGAAGCGATGAACAGCATTAAATTGCTGCGGTAGTCGGTATCGGGATCCGTGTAGCGCGAAGGGTCTTCCTTTTTTTCGTCGTTATGGCCGAACTGGATCATGACGATGTCGCCGTCCCGAAGCTCGCCTTCGATGGCGGCCCACCGTCCTTCCTCCAGAAAGGACTTCGTGCTCCGGCCATTGACGGCGCGGTTGTCGATGCGAAGCGAAGGGGTTACAAAATGATGCAGGTATTCGCCCCAGCCCGCCATCGGTTTCTGGGAGGCATCCTTTGCGGCTGCGGTCGAATCGCCGGCGATATACAGCGTTTGCGGCATTTTAGGTCTCCTCCTTCACAAAATGATGCTGCCGCAGCCAGGTTTTGAGGCATTCGAGCCATTGCCGGCAGGACGGATTCGCATCGGACAGCCCGAGTCCATGGCGTCCGTCCTCGAACACGTGCAGCTCGAACGGAACCCCGGACTTGGACAAAGCTGCGGCAAACCGCAGGCTGTTCTCCACGGGGACGGCGGCGTCGTTTGCCGTTGTCCACAGGAACGTCGGCGGCGTGTCGGCCGTTACCCGGCGGTCGGAGGAGTACCTTTGGATGTCTTCGGGTGAAAGGCGTTGACGGAGAAACCGCTCGCGGCTTCCTTGATGCGTGTACATTTCTTCGAACGTGATGACCGGATACGCCAGGATGAGGAGATCGGGTTTGGACGAGGCGGTCGTGGCCGTGATCGATGCCAAATGACCGCCGGCGGAAAAGCCGATCATTCCGATCCGATTCGGGTTCACTCGGAACGCCTTGTCTCCGGTACGGGCCCATGCGATGGCGTCGGCAACGTCCCGAATCAAAGCCTCGGGGTCCAGAGGCTCCAGTTGATAATGCAGCACCCCGGCATGCATGCCGAGAGCGTTGAACCACTTGGCGATCGGCTCGCCCTCGTGCGGGGCCAGATGCTGGTAGCCTCCGCCCGGGAGAACAAGCATAAACGGCAATTCCCGGCCCGAATCATTCTCAGCCGGGTAGAGCCAAAGAGAGGAGCCCGGAGACGCTTGGGTCTCCGGAGCTCCTTCCAGGTGACGGCGAATGTGCAGCATGGCCGAGCCCTCCTTATTCGGCGGCTACGGCAGCCGGGAAGCCGAAATATGCCGCGGCGTTGCGATAGGCGATGTCCTCGACCATTTGCCCGAGCAGCGCCATGTCGTCCGGCGCTTCGCCGCGCTCCGCCCATTCGCCGATCAGCTCGCACAGCACCCGGCGGAAATATTCATGCCGCGTGTAGGACAAAAAGCTGCGCGAATCCGTTAACATGCCGACGAAACGGGACAGCAGGCTGTTGTCGGCAAACATCGTCAGCTGATGCCGCATGCCGCTGCGGGTGTCGTTGTACCACCAGCCGGAGCCGAGCTGCATTTTGCCCGGCGTATCCTTTTGGTAGCAGCCCATCAGCGCCAGCAGGGACGGATAATCGTTCGGATTCAGCGAATACAGGATCGTTTTCGGCAGCCCTTGCGCGCTTTCGGCGCGGTCGAGCAGGCGGGACAGGGATTCGGTAAGCGGCAAATCGTTTAAGCCGTCGTACCCGGTATCCGGCCCGAGGCGGTTGAACATGACGGTATTGTTGTTGCGGTATGCATGGATATGCAGCTGCATCGTCCAATTTTTTTCATGATACATGCCGATCAATGCCGACAGGAGTTCGGTCCGGTACACGGTAATTTCGGATGGGGAAAGCTCCGAACCTGCAAGTCTTTTCGCGAAAATGCTTTCCACCGCGGCGGCGTCGCCCGCTTCGTAGCGCAGCACGTCGAGCGCATGGTCGGAGAGGCGGCAGCCCTGCTCATGGAAAAAGTCGACGCGCTGCTTCAGCGCCTCCGTCAGCGCCGCATAAGAACGAACCTGAACGCCCGCGGCCTGCTCCAAACGCCCGAGCCACTCGATAAATCCTGGCGCATCGATGTTCAGCGCTTTGTCCGGACGGAATGCGGGGAGCACTTGGAAGTCCTGCTCCTCTTTTCTGAGCAGCTGATGATATTCCAGGGAATCCGCCGGGTCGTCGGTCGTGCAGACGATTTTGACGTTTGAATTTTTGATGATGCTGCGGCGCCGGAACGCCGGGGTGGCCAGCTTGCGGTTCACTTCGTCCCAGATCCGCGGCGCGGATTCCTCGTTCAGCAGCTCCTCGATGCCGAAAAAGCGGCGAAGCTCCAGATGGGTCCAGCTGTACAGCGGATTGCCCACCGTTTTCGGCACGGTGACCGCCCAGGCCATAAACTTGTCGTAATCCGAGGCGTCCCCGGTAATATGCGATTCGGGAATGCCGTTGGCGCGCATCAGCCGCCATTTGTAATGGTCGCCGGAAAGCCAGGCTTCGGTCAGGTTGCGGAACGGCTTGTTTTCGTAAATTTCCTTCGGATCGAGGTGGCAGTGGTAATCGATGATCGGCATTTCTTTGGCATGCTGATGGAACAGCGTGCGCGCGGTGTCGGTCGTCAGCAAAAAGTTATCGTTCAAAAACATGTCGGCATCCCCTTTATAAATGAGCGTTTTGCAGTAATCTGAGGCCTTGAGCCGTAAGGATTTTCGGACATAAAAAAGGGACTTCACCCCAACTTGGAGAAGTTTTCAAGTGACCAAACCCAAAAACCTCAAGGATGGAGGAAGTCACTTTGTATATTCTCCAAGAATGTCTGTTTTCCTTCGAAGAACTTTTAAAAATTCAACCCAAGGAGAGATTGCCGATCTTCTTCAGCTCTCTCGATCTGAGACCGTATGCCAAGGAACTGAGAAGCCGTTCACCCCGAGGCGCTGAGGGATACTGCAGACAAGGTATTCTACGAGCACTCTTGGCTGCGCCGCTTGAAGGAATAAGTACCTTTTCAGGGTTGCATAAGCGTTTGGATACGGATCTCCGGTTTCGTTATCAGTGTGGTCTTCCGCTGGATCGAGAAGCTCCTTCCATATCCACATTAAGCCGAGTTTTCTCAGAACTGACGAGAAAGGACTTGGCAAAACGGCTTTTTGAGGATTTGGTCACACGCTGTCAGCAGGAAGGTATCATAGAAGGCAGTAACGTCGCCATAGACAGCACCGCTCTCCGCGCTTACGAGAAAAAGCAGCCCAAACGCAAAAGCGAGCAAACGGGTAATGCGAACTGGGGCGCAAAAATTGATTCCTTCGGCAATAAAATCACATGGTTTGGTTACAAAATTCATCTGGCGGTCGATACGAAAAGTGAATTGCCGATCGCCTTGGAAGTAACGCCGGCGCATGTCAATGATGGAGAAATGGCGCCGGGCCTGATCGAGAAAACAGCGTCCAGGACGAGCACACGATTTTTCATACTCGATGCGGGCTACGACCAAATGAAAGTTTATGAGGCCGCCCGCAACGTCAAGGCACAAGCCATCATTCCCCTTAATCTTCGGGGGGAGAAGGAACCGCCTGCTGGCATGACCTCGAACGGAACACCGTGCTGTTCCATGGGTTATGCGATGACATACTGGGGAGTTGACGGCGATATGCATAAATTTCGCTGCCCGCATGCCACGGGTAAAGTCGACTGTCCGCTTGGCATGGCTGCCTGCTCGTCTTCAAACTATGGAATGGTCGTCAAAGTAAATGCGAAGGATGATCTCCGGCGATACAGCATCCCTCATCGGGATACAAAGCGTTGGAAGGAACTTTACAATGAACGAACCAGCGTAGAACGCTGCAACTCCCGATTGAAAACCTATTTGACGGCAGACGCCGCACATGTCCGGGGCATTCAGAAAGTCACAACTCACCAGTATTTGAATGCCATTGTTCTGCTTGCATCTGCGCTCGCCGTTTCTCATCATTCAAAACGGGCTGCCGCTTAAAAAACGAGCTGTTCTAAAATTCTGCAAGTCTGCCCTTTTCTTCATCCATATAATACCATTTTCGAAAATTACCCCTTAACGACAGTGAATATGCTATCGCTTCTTCTCTGAAACGGAATTATGCAAAACACTCAAATAAATGATTTAGGATAAGTCGGAATAACCCGCGAAGCTTAGGTTTCACTTTGTGGGGGGGATTTGCTTGGTTCCGGGCCCCCGCAAAGTAATCGGAATTATCTTCAAAGCATTCACTTCACTTTGTGGGGTGTATTTGTTTTGTTCGGGGCCCTCGCAAAGTAATCGGAATAACCTTCGAAGCATTCATTTCACTTTGTGGGGTGTATTTGTTTTGTTCGGGGCCCCCGCAAAGTAATCGGAATAACCTTCGAAGCATTCACTTCACTTTGTGGGGTTGTTAAAGCGTGACCCCGGTTTTGAAAATGGCCAGCTCGCGCACGTCGTTTTGCTCGTTTCGGGTTTTCCGGCCGCTGGCGACTTCGATTACGTATGCGATAAATTGCTCCAATATGTCGGCCATCGGGGTTTCGAGCAGCGGCCCGGCGTTAAAGTCCATCCAGTGGCCTTTTTTGGCGTACAGCTCGTTGTTGGTCGCGATTTTCACCGTCGGCACGAAGCTGCCGAAAGGCGTGCCGCGTCCGGTCGTAAAGAGGACCAGATGGCAGTCCGATGCGGCCAGGGCGGAGGAGGCGACAAGGTCGTTGCCCGGCGCCTGCAGCAGGCTCAAGCCTTTTTTGCGGAGCTTTTCGCCGTATTGCAGGACGTCGACGACGGGCGCCGTTCCGGCTTTTTGCGTGCAGCCGAGCGATTTGTCCTCGAGCGTGCTGATGCCTCCCGCTTTATTGCCGGGGGAAGGGTTTTCGTACACCGGTTCGCCGTGCGACAGGAAATATTGCTTGAAATTTTGGATGAGCTCGACGATGGATCGGTAAACCTCTTCGTTTGCCGCGCGGGCCATCAGCATTTTTTCGGCGCCGAACATTTCCGGCACCTCGGTCAGGACCGTCGAACCGCCCTGGGAAATAAGGAAATCGGAAAAGGCGCCCAGCAGCGGATTCGCCGTAATGCCCGAAAATCCGTCGGAGCCGCCGCATTTGAGTCCCACGTTCAATTCGCTGATCGGCACCGGCTCGCGGCGGTCGGTTTTCGCGGCTTCATGCAGCTCTTCCAGCAGCGCAAGACCCGCTTCGACTTCGTCGCCGACCTCCTGCGCCACCAGGAACTTCACGCGCGCCTCGTCATAATCGCCGAGCAGGCTGCGGAACTCGGCAACGACGTTGTTTTCGCAGCCGAGCCCAAACACAAGGACGCCCCCGGCGTTCGGATGTTTGACGGCATCCAGCAGGATGCTGCGGGTCTGGCGGTGATCGTCGCCGAGCTGGGAGCAGCCGTAAGGATGCTTGAGGATGGTGACGTTATCGAACGGGCCCAAATCGGGGTGGAGCGCCTTAAATTCCTGCAGCAT
Organism: Paenibacillus sp. FSL M7-1455; assembly: GCF_038004655.1. Classification (NCBI taxonomy): domain Bacteria; kingdom Bacillati; phylum Bacillota; class Bacilli; order Caryophanales; family Paenibacillaceae; genus Paenibacillus; species Paenibacillus sp. FSL M7-1455. The sequence goes on from NZ_JBBORO010000001.1 coordinate 1,655,514, forward strand.
TTGCTCGGCGATGCCGTTTACGCAGCCGACGGTCGGCACGATGAACAGGTCGTTGCGGATGCCGACGCCGCCGTTTTTCCGGCGGTAACCCTGAAAGGTCAGGCCGCGCGGCGGATAGGAGATCGGATGCAGGTCGGGCACGTATTCATATTTTTCCTCGCCGCTCAGGTTCGTTTTCATGTTATGGGTGTGCACCCATTCGCCGGGTTCGATCGCATTGGCGGCATGGCCGATCGGATAACCGTATTTGGTGATCATGTCGCCGGGCTCGAACCGGGCAAGCGCGATTTTATGCCCCTGGGGAATATCCGAAAGGGCCGTCAGCGGCCGATTCAGGCCGGTGATCGCTTCCCCGGCGGCAATCGGGCGGAGGGCGACGGCAACGGTGTCCCGCGGGTTTAATTTCAGCCATTGTTTCATTGGGAACCTCCTATTCCTATACCAGTTGTTGTAACGCCGCTCGGCTGCCGGCCTGCTCCAACTGCCGGATTCGTTCCTCGACGGCGGGGACCAGGCCCGGGATGAGCGCGAGGTTTTCCCCCCACAAGCTTTCGTTCCCCAAAATGGTCTCGGCGAAAGTATCGGGACGGCTCCAAGCCTCGTCAAAGGCGGCGATCGCCCCGGGAACGTCCTTGCGCGGCACGCGGTCGCCCCGGTAACTGAGCAGCAGCGCGGCAAAAGACAACGTCAACAGCGGCGGGAGCTCTCCCTTGGCGCCGGCGTATTTCCGGAGGATCGGCAGCAGGCGGGCGTTGAACTTCGAAATGCTGTTAAGCGAGATCGACGCCAGTTCGTGCCGGATAAAGGGATTGCTGAAACGCTCCCGGATATCCTTCGCGTAGGCGAGCACATCGGCTTGCGGAAGATCGAGCATAGGGGCGATTTCCTTTTCCATGAGGTCCCGCACGAACCCCGAGAAACCATCATCTTTCATGACGTCCTCCACCGTTTCCAATCCGGCCAGCAATCCGAGCGGTACCATGGCGGTGTGGGGACCGTTAAGCAGGTGGACTTTGCGTTCGCGATAAGGCGTCATGTCGCCGGTGAACAGCACGTTCAGTCCGGCGCGGTCCAGCGGCAGCCGTTCAGGCAGCCACGAAGGGCCTTCGATGACCCACAGCAGATAGGGCTCGGATGCGACCATGAGATCGTCTTTGTAGCCGAGCTCGCGCTCCAGGCTTTCGGCCTCGCCGCGCGGATACCCGGGGACGATCCGATCGACCAGGCTGCAGCAGAAGGTATTTTCCGCATCGAGCCAGGCCATGAACGCTTCGCCCAGCTGCCATTCCCGCGCATACCGCTGCACAAGCTGCTTGAGCTGCTCCCCGTTGCGGTCGACAAGCTCGCAGGGGATGATCACGAATCCTTTTTTGCCGAGCGCAAAACGCCTGAACAGCAGCGCCGTCAGTTTGCCCGGAAAGCTCAGGGGAGGACGGTCTCCGGCTTCATCCCGCGCATCGTAGGCGATGCCGGCTTCCGTCGTGTTCGAGGTGATGAACTCCAGGGAATCGTCCTCCGCCAGCGCGAGGAAGTCGTCAAACTGCTGATAAGGGTTGATGACGCGGGTTACGCAGGAGACGATCTCCCGGGAATTAACGGTTTGCCCCTGGAAAATGCCGTTTTGCAGCACGGTATATAGCCCATCCTGCCTGTTGATCGCATCCGCTTGCCCGCCCGGCGTCGGCTGCACGACGACCGCGCTGCCTTGGAACAGCCCTTGGCGGTTCATCTGCTGCAGCTGCCAATCGACGAAAGCGCGCATGAAGTTGCCCGCACCGAATTGGATCATGCGTTCGGGGTATGCAGGCAGTTCGGGGAACAGGCTTCTGGAGAGTTGCTGCGCCATTCAAAGATCAACTCCTTATTCAAATAGATAAGTCACGCTATTCATGCACACGTTAACATTTTGATTGAAAAATAGAGGCCTCTGATGCATCGGTCATACAGAAGCCACGCTCTGGCGCACGACCAGCGAGGTTTTTACGAAAAGGCGCTGAGGTTCGCAATCCGGTTCCTTCATCAGCTCGATCAACTTGGTCGTGCCGAGCTTGCTGATTTCGGCCACGGGCCGATGGATGGTCGTCAGCGCCGGGTTCGTGTACCGGGCGAACACGATATCGTCAAACCCGATCAGGGACATTTGCTCCGGAATCGCAACCCCTCCGGCGTAACAAGCGTTCATGGCCCCGATGGCCATGTCGTCGTTCGCGCAAAAGACGACGGTAGGCGGATCCGGAAGGGACAGCAGCGAGGCCATCGCCTCATAACCGCTTTCGATGCCGTAGTCGCCCGCCGCAAAATATTCCGGGACGAGCGGCATCCGGTTGGCGATCAGGCTGTCCAGAAAACCCTGTTTGCGTTCGGATGACGATTTGAAGCCCGCTTTCCCTTCGATGATGGCGAATTTCCGGTGTCCCTGCGCCGCGGCGTAATCGATCGCCTCTTTGACGCCTTCGCGGTCATCGGCCACGACGTTCATGATGCCGGGGTCCTCAAGCTGCCGGTTCAGCACGACGAGCGGAATGCCCATTTTTTTGACGTGATAAATGAAGGCGTTGTCCGCGTCGCTTTGGCTCATGACGAGAATGCCGTCGAAGCGCTGCGGCAAAATGGCGTCGAAATGCTTGATGCCGTCGATGCCGTGCACGGTCAGGTTGTAATTTTCGTCCAGCACGTGGTGGATGCCCTTCATCGCGTCGACGAGAAAGCTTGACGAAGTGCCTTGGTCGATGCTCGAGAAAAACAGTCCGATCGTGTACGACCTTCTCATCACCAGGCTTTTGGCGCTGTAGTTGGGGATGTAGTTCATCTCGGCGGCGATTTTTTCGATTTTGTCGCGGGTTTCCTTTTTGATGAGAGGGCTTCCGTTAAGGGCCCTGGAAACGGTGGTGTGGGAAACGCCCGCGACGCGGGCGATATCTTTTATCGTAATCATTGCTACCTCTGGTCTTCCTGAATGGATGGAATCGGGTCATTCCTGACGGAGCCGGTCGCGTCCCCAAACCCAAGAACACGTTCCCGGATTTGAGCGCTTGCTTGATCCAGGCGCCGATAGGCGCTGCCCGTTTGTTCACGCTTTCAGTTTAAGTTCTTGCCATTCCCAAGTCAAGGAAAATCAAAGAAAATGCACACGTGAAAAATCATTTGTCAATAACATGATGTAAACGCTATAATTGGAACCAAAGACGCAGTTAAAGGAGTATTTCGATGAAAAAAGGCCGCATGTTTTACAAAACCTTCATACCGATCCTGGTACTCGGCGTCGGGCTTGTCATCAGCTTCGGAGCCTATATTTACGTCAATACGACCCATTCCGTCGTGGACAGGGTTTCAAGCAGCAAGCAGAGCTTCATTTCGCAAACGAAAAATTCCTTGGAACAGAAAATCCAAACGATCGAATACGCCTTCAATACATACAGCACGACCAGCTCGTTCGAATCCGTCGTCAAAAACCCGATCACCGAAAAAGACTTCGAGGCATACCGCAACGTCAACACCCAGCTGAACTACATTGCCACGATGGGGCTGGAGGGCACGGAATATTCGCTGATCAGCCTGGCCCAAAACTGGAAAATCTCCAACGGCAAGCTTTCCTATTTGACGGAGGCGGACCGCAAGGCGCTGTACGACACTTACATTAACGGCCAGGAGCGGGGGCTCTTCTGGATGAAAACGAAGGACGGCATCCGTTTCGTCAATACGCTGCCCGCGTTTTCGACCAAAAAGCAGGCGATCGCCCTGTCCGACATTTCGCTCGCCACCCTGGACAACACGCTGAAAACCGAAGAGAACACGCCGATCATCATTCTGAACAAACAGGGCGAGCTGATGTACGAGACGGGCCCGGAAGACAAACGGCTGACGAAGGAGCAGCTTGCGGGCATCGCCAAATCGGTCGGCACGGAGCACCGGACCGGGACGGTGACGGTACCGGACGCGGGGGACGGCCCCGTCAAAGCGATTTATGCAAGATCCAGCTACAACAACTGGACTTACGTGACGCTGCTCGACCAGAAGGAAATATCCGAGGCGCTCAAGACGACCAAGTTCGGCTTGATCATGATGGGATTCGTCATTACCGTCTTTATCGTCATCATCGCCTATATGATCGCCTTTTACTTCAACAAACCGCTGCAGCAAATCCAGCGCAGCCTGCCCAAACATCCGCATCCGTCCTTCAAAAACGAAGTCGAATGGATTTTGCACTCCATCAACCGGATCGTCACCGAAAAAGAAAACCTGGAAAACCTGATCGAAGCCGAACTGCCGCAGCTTGAAACGCAGCTGATCTTGAACTTATTCCGCAACAGGGTCACCCCTGAAGAGCTGGAACGGATCATGCCGCGGTTCGGGTACGAAAAAATCGAAAAGCCGCGTTATGTCACGATGCTGATCCAAATGGACAGCTACGGCGGACGCGAGGCGGCGGATAAAGATTTGCTGCTGTTTGCCATCAACAAGATGGTGGAAGAGATCGTGCCGAAGGAATCGAGGCTGCTGCCGATCCTGTTGAACGACAAAACCCAGGCGACGATCCTGGTTTTTGACGGCACCGGCGAGCAGGAGATCCGAAAGCAGGTTCTGGATTACGCCAAGACGATCATGAAAGCGGTTCGCGAATACCTGAAGGTGTCGGTCAGCTTCGGCATCAGCCAAACGTACGACCGGCTCTGGGAAAGCAAGGAAGCCTGCGAAATGAGCAAGCAGGCGCTGCACCATCGGCTGAACCTCGGCAAGGAATCGATCATTTTTTACGAAGACATGGCCATGCTGGTATCCGGCCCGGCGCTGCTCCATTATCCGACCGAGCTGGAATCCCAGCTGTTCGACGCGATCCGGCTTGGAGACGAAGAGCAGGTGCCCCGTTTCCTGTATCCGCTGCTGGCGGAAATGATGAAAAAGAACAACAATTCGATGAACTTCGAAGTGGCGCTCGTGCGTTTCGTGAACAACCTGATCCAGCTGGAGCAGCTGCTGGGCGTCGAGGTGCTGATGACGAAGGACAACCACGCGCTGTACCACCGGTTGCTCGACATCCGGAACCCGGAGGAAATCGAACGCATTTTGGTGCAGGAAGTCATTTTGCCGATGGTCAAAAGCATGAAGGAAAAAACGAACCAGCAGTTCCGTTCCTTGTCCGAAAAAATCGCCGCGATCGTCCGGGCCGAATACGACCAGGAGTTATCCCTGGAATGGATCGCCGACCGCCTTCATTATAATCCCAACTATTTAAGCAGCATCTTCAAAAAGGAATTCGGCATGACGTTCAGCGAATATTTGATGAATTACCGGCTCGAAATGGCCAAAAAATGGCTCGTGGAAACCGACATGACGATCAAAGACATCGCCGAACGCCTGCAGTACCACAATTCCCAAAATTTCATCCGATCGTTCCGCAAAAAAGAACATGTTACCCCGGGTTCGTACCGCAAGCTGAAGCAGGCGCAGTAGCCGGGGCCGGTCGTCAAGAAGTCTTGTTTTCACGCATCGAATGCCTGCGGGGAAACAAGACTTTTTTGGGTTGCGAACGTTCGGAGTCAGGGCAAAGGCCCCACACGGGTGGGGCCCTTCGGAAAAGACCGGGCGCGTTGCCATGCCGGCCGCTTCCGATCCATGCCCGTAAACCGGACGGCCGGATCGATGCATCAGGCTTGCGTCATCCCTTGACCGATCCGAGCAGCGCGCCTTTGACGAAATGCTTTTGCACGAACGGGTAAGCGACGAGCATCGGCACGGTGGCGATCACGATGACGGCCATTTTGATCGTCTGCGCAGGGGGGACGACGTCGACCGACGTGCTTTCGGCCTGCATGCCGCTCGAGACGATGACGATCTGGCGCAGCAGCACCTGGATCGGCCATTTGGCGGAATCGGTGATGTACAGGATGGCGTTCATGTACGTATTCCAATACGCTACGCCGTAGAACAGCGAGATCGTCGCGATGGAAGGCAGCGCCAGGGGAAGCATGATTTTGAAAAATACCCCGAAGTCGTTGCAGCCGTCCATTTTGGCCGATTCCTCGAGGCTGTCCGGCAGCGCCTGAAAGAAGTTCCGCATAATGATGAGGTTAAAGGCGTTGATCGCGACCGGAAGGACAAGCGACCAATAGGAGTCGATCAGCCCAAGGCTTTTGACGACGAGGAACGTCGGGATCATGCCGCCGCTGAACAGCATGGAAAACACGACGATGAAGTTGATCGCGTTTCTTCCATATAAATATTTGCGGGAGAGGCCGTACGCCATCAGCGCGGTCAAGGCCATGCTCACCACCGTGCCGATGAGCGTCACGCCGATCGAAACGGCCAAGCTTTTAAAGATGGTCGGCGTCGACAAAATGTACCGGTATGCATCCAGCGAAAACGTGGTCGGAAACAAAATGAATTTTTTGGCCACCACTTCCTGCGTCGACGCAAACGAACTGGCGATCACGTTCACGAAAGGCAGCAGGCAGGCGAGCGCGATCAATATCAATAACGTGGAGTTCACAACCGTAAATGCGATGCTGCCTGCGGATTGTTTTTTTCTAAGGGATCGTGCCATAAGTTTGTCCTCCTTGTAGTCGGTTTCATGGACACTTTATCAAGCCGGAAGGGTTACGTATATAATCAAATGCTAAGGTCTTGCCGGGACGGTAAACGACGGTCGAACCGGGCCGGAATTGCGGCATAATCATTATGTTGCATCGCGATCATCAGATGAGGTGAACCGGCCGGAAACCGCATAACCGCGCCGTTTTGCAATCGCTATCATGAAATGATTATGTACGGAATGCCGAAAAGACCTTAAGCTGAACAACGTAGACGTCAACATGCAGACAAGGAGGTCGACTCGGTGAAGGATTCAAGTACCGCCGCAGTGAACATGAACATGAAAGCCGCCAAAAAGGAGCGGCCGGCGCGAATGCGTCTCGAAAGCCTGAAACGGAACAAGCTGCTGTACCTCATGATTTTGCCCGGCGTGCTTTACTTCATTATTTTTAAATATTTGCCGATGGGCGGGCTTGTGATCGCGTTTCAGGATTATCAGCCTTACCAAGGCATTACAGGCAGCCCCTGGGTGGGATTCAAACATTTTATCCGTTTGTTTACGGAACCGACGTTTTTTATGCTGCTGAGCAACACGCTGATTTTGTTTGCGCTGAACATCGTCATTTTTTTTCCGCTTCCGATCATCTTGGCGCTCATGCTGAACGAAGTCCGGCACAAGCTGTTTAAAAACGCGGTCCAGACGATCATTTACATTCCGCATTTTATGTCGTGGGTCATCATCGTTTCCATTACTTACGTGTTCCTGACCGTGGACGGCGGGGTGTTCAACGAGATGCTCGCCGCGCTCGGGCTGCCGAAAATCAGCTTCCTGACTTCTCCCGAATGGCTGCGGACCGTATATATCGGACAAGTCATTTGGAAAGAGCTCGGCTGGTCCACCATCATTTATTTGGCGGCGATCACGGTCGTGGACACCCAGCTGTACGAGGCCGCCGAGATGGACGGCGCGGGACGGCTGCGCAAAACATGGCATGTCACGCTGCCGGCCATCCGTCCGGTCATCATTACGCTTCTGATTTTAAAAATCGGCAGCACGCTCGATTTGGGCTTTGAACATATGTACCTGCTGCTTAATTCCCTCAACCGCGAGGTCGCCGAAATTTTCGACACCTACATTTATACCGCCGGTCTGAAAAACGGCCAGCTCAGCTTCAGCACCACCGTAGGCCTTTTCAAAGGGCTGGTAGGGTTGATTCTGGTCATGCTCTCCAACCGGCTCGCCAAAAAATTCGGGGAAGACGGCGTCTATTGATCATGCGGGCGGGATGTTCTCAATCTTTTGAAAAAGGGGAAATGAAGATGAAAAAAATGGTCAAAAAAATGGCCGCGCTTGCGATCTGCTCCGCGCTGGTGCTGACGGCATGCGGCGAGAAAGAAAAAGCGGCGGGGGGGACGACCGGAAGCGGCTCCGACGCAAACGCGAAAACAAGCATCACCTGGCTGAACATTTTGCATACGGCTTCGCCGCCGACGGACACGATCATTAAAAAGATCGAAGAAAAAACGAACGCCGAGGTCAAATTCTCCTGGATCCCGGACGCATCCAAAGAAGAACGCATCAACACGTCGCTGGCTTCGGATTCCCTGGCGGACATCGTCACCTTGACCATTCTTGACAACTCTTCCGTCCGCAATGCGCTGAAATCGGGCATGTTCTGGGAAGTCGAGCCGTATCTCAACGAGTTCCCGAACCTGGCCAAAATTTCCGAGGATACGCGCAGATCCGCTTCCATCGCCGGCAAGCTGTACGGCATCCCGTTCCAGAAGGATTTGGCCCGCAACGGCGTCGTGATCCGGAAGGACTGGCTGGATAAGGTCGGACTGCCCGTGCCGAAAACGCTGGATGAGCTGATGGAAGTCGCGAAAGCGTTTACCGAAAAAGATCCCGACGGCAACGGCAAAAACGATACGACCGGCTTCATGGACCGCAGCGACCTCGTGTACGGCGCATTCAAAACGCTCGGCTCCTACATGGGCGTTCCGAACTACTGGAAAGTGAGCGAAGACGGCAAAATGACGCCGGAATTCGATACCGAAGAATACGTCAAAACGATGGATTACATGAAAAAGCTGTACGACAACGGCTACATCAACCAGGACTTTGCCGTGACGGCGAAAACCGACCAGCAGCAAAAATTCGCGCAGGGCAAAGCCGGCATCTACGTGGGAGCGTTGTTTGACAGCAAAAACCTGAAAAACATGGCCAAAGGCGTCCAGGACAACATGGAGCTCGTGCTCGCCAACAACATTACGCCGACCGGCAGCGAATCCGAGCGCCATATTTGGGCGGGCAACAACGGCATCGGCGGCCTGCTGGCCTTCCCGAAATCGGAAGTGAAGGACGAAGCGGAGCTGAAGCGGGTGCTGAAATTCGTCAACGACTTGATGGATGACGATATGTACGCCCTGATGACGTACGGCATCAAAGACGTTCACTACAAAGTGGACGAAAACGATGCGGCTACGATCATCAACCAGGATTTGTGGCAGCAGGAAGTGCAGCCGTTTGCGTCTTCCCGGCCGAACGAAACCGGCTACAAAATCCACGACTCCGATCCGCTGAAGGCCGAATCCGACAAGCTGATCAAGGAAAACGCAAAATACGCGGTGCTGAACCCGGCTTATTCGCTCGAATCGGAAACCTATTCGACGCAGGGCTCCGAGCTGCAGAAAATCATCACCGACGCCACTTACAAATACATTCTCGGCAAAATCGACCTGAACGGGTTCAAGGACGCCGTCGAGAACTGGAAAAAATCCGGCGGCAGCAAAATCATCGCCGAATACGAAGAAGCTTACAAAGCCGCCAAAAAGTAACGAATGAAAACCATAACAAAAATAGGGTCCTATCCGCCTAACCCGGGGTTAGGACCTGTTTATTCCGCAGGAGGTCATCATGGAACATACGAGCTGGGCCGCGCGTACGGCAAAATCGATCATGGAACGAACGCCGAAGCTGCATGAAGACAAAGGTTACGGGGGCAAATGGTCATACGATTACGGCGTGGTGCTAAAAGGGTTCGAGCTGCTTTGGCGCCAAACCGGCGACCGTGCGTATTATCGATTCATTCAGGACAACATGGACGATTTCATTCAGGAAGACGGCACGATCCGGGGGTACCGCCTGGACGAATACAACATCGACCATATCAACAACGGAAAGCTGCTGTTCGTCCTGCATGCCGAAACGAAGCAGGATAAATACAAAAAAGCGGCGGAGCTCCTACGAAATCAGCTGCGCTCGCATCCGCGGACGTCCGAAGGCGCGTTCTGGCACAAGCAAATCTATCCTTATCAAATCTGGCTCGACGGGTTGTACATGGGCTCCCCTTTTTATCTCGAATATTTGCTTGCGTTCGAGGACGGGGAAGGCCTCGGCGACGTCACGAAGCAGTTCATCCTTTGCGAGCGGCATACGAAAGATGCGAAAACGGGCCTCCTGTTCCATGCATGGGACGAAAAAAGGGTGCAGCCTTGGTGCGATCCGGAGACGGGGCTGTCCGCAAACTTCTGGGGCCGTTCCTTGGGCTGGTTCGTCATGGCGCTGGTCGATGTGCTCGCCCTGCTGCCGGTGCAGCATGCCGATTATCAGGAGCTTGTCCGCATCCTGAACGATACGCTGGCGGCCATCCGCAAATTCCAGGATTCCGAAAGCGGCGTATGGTACCAGGTGGTGGACCAGGGGGGCCGCAAGGGCAATTATTTGGAAGCGTCGGCTTCCAGCATGTTCACGTATGCCATGGCCAAAGGCATCCGTCTGGGCGTGCTGGACGACGGCTGGAGGGAGACGCTCGATCAAGCGTACCGGGGGCTGATCGCCGAATTCGTGCTGGAAACGAAGGAAGGCTGGGTCAACCTGAACAAAAACTGCCAGGTCGCAGGCCTCGGCGGCGCCGACAAGCGGGACGGCACGTACGCTTATTACATCAGCGAGCCGATCGTGACGAACGACCAAAAAGGACTGGGCGCGTTTTTGCAGGCCTGCGCCGAATACGAAGCGCTGCCTCGCGCGGAGGCGTGATCGCCGCATGGAAGTGGCTGAACCGGCGGCATCCGGCCGCCGAAGCTTCAGCATAACGAGAGGAGCTGACATGCACATGCACAACATTATCGACTACGGCGCGCACCGCAACAGCCCGGAGCCGTCGACGGAGGCGATCCGCTCCGCCATCGCCGCGGCAAGCGCGGCCGGCGGCGGCACCGTATACGTGCCGGCGGGAACCTTCCGCACGGGAGCGATTTTTCTGAAGGATCATATCGAGCTGCGTCTGAGCCCGGGGGCGGTGCTTTCCTTCACGACCGATCCGGGCGATTATCCTGCCGTGGAATCCCGCTGGGAAGGCGTCCGGCGCCAGGTCCACGCCTCCTGCATTTTCGGCAAAGACCTCGTCAACGTATCGATCACCGGCAGCGGGACGCTGGAAGGCAACGGCCAGGCGTGGTGGGATCTGTTCCGCAACCGGCGGCAGGAGCTTGAATACCCGCGGCCCAAGCTGATCAGCTTCGACGGCTGCTCCCGGGTGACGATCAAGGACGTCATGCTGCGGAATTCCCCCAGCTGGACGATCAACCCGATCCGCTGCAACGACGTAACGATCGACAACGTTTCGATCTGGAATCCGGCCGATTCGCCGAACACCGACGGCATCGATCCGGAATCCTGCAGCAACGTGCGCATCAGCAACTGCCATATCGACGTCGGGGACGACTGCATCGCCATCAAATCCGGAACCGAAGACACGAAGGAGCGCATTCCGTGCGAAAACATCGCGATCGCAAACTGCACGATGATCCACGGTCATGGCGGGGTGGTGCTGGGGAGCGAAATGAGCGGGGACATTCGGAACGTCGCCATTACGAACTGCATCTTCAAGCAGACCGACCGCGGCATCCGCCTCAAGTCGAGACGGGGCCGCGGCGGGACCGTCGAGGACGTCCGGGTGAGCAATATCGTGATGGAAGACGTCATATGCCCGTTTATCATGAACCTGTATTATTTCTGCGGTCCGCGCGGCAAAGACAAATACGTGTGGGATAAGCGTCCTTACCCGGTAACGGAGGAAACGCCGACGTTCCGGCGGATCCATTTTGCGAACATTACGGCGCGGAACGTCCATGCGGCAGCCGGTTTCCTGTACGGTTTGGCCGAGCGTTACGTTTCCGAGGTGACCTTCACGGATATCGACGTTTCGATGGCTGAACAGGCCATTCCGGGCAAGCCGGCCATGATGGCGGGAATCGAGGACATGAACAACCGGGGCTTTTACCTGGGCAACGTCCGGGACGTGCAGTTCCGCCACGTGACGGTCGAGAATCACGAAGGTCCGGCGTTTTATATCGAAAACGGGGACAACGTCGAGGTGTCCGGCTGCCGCTCGCGAAACACCCGCAAGCCGGAAAAGCTGGTGGAGCAGGTCACGGCGGCACCGCCGGAGCCGGAACTTAGCGAAACCGAAACGTAGGACGAACGGCTTTGCCGGAAGGCGGGGCGGGGACAACGGCAGATGCATTCGTTGAAAAGGCCCAAAGAAAGGACGGCCATGCGGCATGCTGGTTGGAAAAGAGAGCTTTTGCGATTTTCATACGATCCGGGAAGCGGTGGACGCGCTGGAACGGATGCCTGGCGAGCGGCAGGAGACGCTGTACATCCTGTCCGGCGTCTATGAGGAGGCGGTCCGGATTTACCGCTCGAACCTGCGCATCGTCGGCATCGGACGCGTGGAGCTGACGATGAACCGTTACGCCAAACAAAGGGGCGAAACGGGAGAAGAGATCGGAACCTTTGCGACGCCGACCTTGTTTTTGGGCGGCAGGCGGCTGCTGCTGGAAAATCTCGTCGTAACCAATGCGGCGGGGCAGGGAGACGGCATCGGGCAGGCCGTTGCGGTATCCGCCTATTGCGACGAAGCCGTGTTCCGGCACTGCACCTTCAAAGGCCATCAGGATACGCTGTTTACCGGGCCGCTGCCCCCGGCGCCCAAGCATGGGGGCTCCTTTGGCGGCATCCCGTTAAAAGAGCGCCATGACCGCTGCCGCCAGCTGTACCAGTACTGCCGGATCGAAGGCACCGTCGATTTTATTTTCGGCGGAGCGACCGCCTTTTTCGAGCGGTGCGAGATTCGCAGCTTGGCCCATGCGAAGCGGGGGAGCCGGGGGTACGTGACGGCGGCTTCGACGCCGCCGGGAGCGGAGCACGGCTACGTGTTCCGGGATTGCGCGTTGACGGCGGAACCCGGGGTGACGGGCGTGTATCTGGGCCGTCCGTGGAGGGCGCATGCCAAAACGGATTTCGTCAGCTGCAAGCTGGGCGGGCATATCGTTCCCGAAGGCTGGCATAACTGGGACAATCCCGCCAACGAAACGACGGTCCGCTACCGGGAATTCGGGGTTCATGACGCCAAAACGCTGCGGGAGCGGCGGGTGCCATGGGCGTTGTGCACCGGTTCGCTTGATGCGGCCCCGGATAAAAAAGACGTGTTCCTAGGCACGGATTTCTGGATTCAGGGAGGAGAGAACGGAACATGGCAGTAACGACGGCAAGAGGCGTGATCAAAAATCCGATTTTGAAAGGATTTAATCCGGACCCGTGCATTTTGCGCGTGGACGACATGTATTATATCGCGGTATCTTCTTTTGAATGGCTTCCGGGGATCAGGGTGTACCGGTCCCGGGATTTGGCCTCCTGGGAGCATTTCACCGACCTGCTTACGGACCAGGTCGACTTGCGGGGCAATCCGAAAAACTGCAGCATCTGGGCGCCGCAGCTCAGCTACAGCGACGGCCTTTTTTACCTGTTGTACACCGACGTGAAAAGCACGAAACGCCCGTTTAAGGATGCGCATAACTATTTGATCACCGCAAGCTCGCTCGAAGGGCCTTGGTCCGAACCGGTGTACCTGAACAGCAGCGGCTTCGATCCTTCGTTGTTCCACGACGAGGACGGGCGGAAATGGCTGCTCAACGCCTTATGGGATTACCGCATCACGGAAGGAAACAAATCGAGCGGCATCGTCATTCAGGAATACGATCCCGGGCAGCGGCGGCTTGTGGGCAAACCGCATAAGCTGTTCGACTGCACCTGGCTGAAAAAGACGGAAGCGCCCCACATTTACAAACGAGGCGGATATTATTACCTGATTACGGCCGAAGGCGGAACGGGGGCCGGACACGCGGTGACGGTGGCGCGGTCGAAGGAATTGCTCGGCCCATACGAAGTGGACCCGCTCAATCCCATGCTGACCTCGCGCGAGCGGCCGGAGCTGGCGCTGCAATGCGCAGGGCACGGCAGCCTCGTGCAGACGCCCGCAGGCGAATGGTACATGGCCCATCTATGCACGCGTCCGGTCGAAGGCCAATACGCCATTTTGGGACGGGAAACCGCGCTTCAGCAAGTGTATTGGGACGACGCAGGCTGGCTGCGCCTGACCGGAGGCGGCAGCGCGCCGCGCACGGAGGTGCCGGCTCCCCAAGGCGTGAAGGTGCCGGAGCGGACGGAACGGCATATTTTTGAGGACGCTTTTGATGGCGAGCGGTTGAACAAAACGTGGAATACCCTTCGGATCCTGGCGGATGAAAGCTGGTGTTCCCAGCGCGAGCGCCCCGGATATCTGCGGATCCGCGCCGGGGAGTCTCCGCAAAGCCTGTTCCGCCAGCATATGGTGGCGATCCGGCAAACCGACGTCCGTTTTCGCGCCGAAACCGCGTTCGAATTTGCGCCGGAAAGTTATTTGCAAATGGCCGGGCTGATGCTGTACCTCAATGAAGACAATTATTTGTACGCTTATGCCACCCATGAAGAAGGACAGGGGAAGGTGCTGCGGATGATGCGCTGCGCGGCGGACGAATTCGCCCTTTTGCCGGTACTTGTTCCGGTTCCGGACGAGTCGGTCCAGCTGTCGGTGGAAGCGGAGGGCACGAATGCGCGGTTTTATTACCGGGCCGGTGCCGGCGAAGAAGATTGGCAGCCGCTGCATGGGGCGACCGACATCGGCTTCCTGAGCGGAGGTTTTACGGGGAACTTTATAGGGATTGCGGTCCACGACATGCAGCAGTTCCAAGGCATACATGCCGATTTTTCCCATTTCCGTTACGAAGGAAGAGATGAATAAAAGCTTTTGCCTTGTTGTTGGCGGCCCGTGCGGCCAGCGACGACAAACGGCGTTTACGGTCAACGGATCGTGGCGCCGTTTTTTTATGTTTACAAAATCGTAATTATTCCTTTGAAACCATTTTCAAGGAGAAAAAAGGACTTACGACCTAAATTTAACCATAATTTGGCGTCATTTTTTGTGAAATATTGACCATGTCCCAACGTCCAAGCTCTGACATAATGGTGAACAGTACAACGCAAACAATGCCTGAGGCAACGTTATAACCTAAATGTTACAAAAATGTAATATTTTCAAGGAGGAAACAACATGATCAACATCAAGAAAAGCATTCTCGGCTGTTTTGCGGTATCGGCCGCAATCTCGGCAGCTTTCCTGCTTCCAACCCCATCCCATGCGGCGGAGGCTTCGGCCGTAGTCCAATCGGCAGCCAAGGTTCAGACCGGCTTGGTTCAAGCTTCGGTCCGATTAAGGGACAAGCCTTCCCTCTCCAGCCATGTTCTCGGTTATTTGAAGCGCGGGGAGCGGGTGACGATTTTGGCCCAAAGCACGCCGTATTATTACAAGGTCAAAACGTCGTCCGGCGAGGTCGGTTACACCAGCGCTTCCGGCAAGTACATCCAAGTGGCCGCAGGTTCGGCGGGACCGTCGAAACCGGATGGAAACACGGCGGCGCCGAAACCTTCCCAGAACGCATCGGCAGCCATCGAGAAGGTCATCCAGACGGGCATGAAATATTTGGGCACGCCGTATGAATTCGGCTCCAACCGGAATACGACGACGACCTTCGACTGCTCCGATTTCATCCGCCAAATTTTCAAGGAAGGGGCCGGACTGGTGCTTCCTGCCGATTCCCGCCAGCAGGGAGCCTGGATCAAAGAAAAAAGCACGCCGGTTTATGACGTGGGCGGCCTGAAGCGCGGCGACATCCTCTTTTTCATGAGCTACAGAGGCTCCAGCAGCGCGGCGTACCAAGGCATCGATAAATCCAGCCAGCGGATCACGCATGTCGCGATGTACCTGGGGGACGGCAAGCTTCTGCACACCTATTCGCAAAAGGCGGGCGGCGTCGTGGTGACGGACTTTACGAACTCCTGGAAGTACCGCTTTTTATATGGCGGCAGCGTGCTGAAATAAGGGACGATCCAAGCGGATCAGTGACCGCGTCTGATCGGTTCGATATCGGGTCGGAAGCCCGGGCGAAGACACGCCGGAAACGGCGTGTCTTTTTTGCGCCGGTCAGGATCAGGAGCAAGGCAGGGGCCCCGTTTCGATCCGGGACGATCTATCTTCCTTAAGCGTCAATAAAAAAACCGTCATACGCCTGTAAGCGTATACATGGCGTTTTTGATGTCAGCTTAAACGGGGCGCTGTCAAGGGTTGTGCGCCCATTGTCATTTTTGCGGTCGGGAGCTCAAAAGGGCGTAAATCAAAGCAAAAATGACATATTTACGCCTGACAACGACGTTTGGAGTCCGGTACGAATTTAGGAGCGGAGCGCGTTTTTGCCCCATTGCAAAAATGGCATATTTACGAGTCCCGCGGGGTCGGATATCTTTGGGGTTGTAAGCGCCGTCAGCCCGCCGGGGCATGTAGTCCGGAAAGGAGCGGGCAGCCAAAACGTTCATCAGTGGATGAGGGAGTGGTTCTATGCAGGATACGAAAACGGCCATCCCGCTGGGAGCGGTACCGAAACGCAAAACATCCGGCAAAGGCGTCTGGAAAAGAATCGTCCAGAACTGGGAATTGTACATCTTTATTGCGCCGGCGTTTCTGTACTTTCTCATTTTCTCCTACGGGCCGATGTACGGCATCCAAATCGCGTTCAAAAACTTCATTCCCACCAAAGGGATCACGGGCAGCCCGTGGGTCGGATTCGACCATTTCATTCGTTTTTTCCATTCGTATTATTTTTGGGATTTGTTGTGGAACACGCTGAGCATCAGCTTGTACGAACTCGCCGTCGGATTTCCGATTCCGATCATTCTGGCGCTTGCGTTTAACGAGGTCAGAAACGGCTTTTTCAAAAAGCTGGCCCAAACGGTCACGTACGCGCCGCATTTCATTTCGGTCGTCGTCATGGCCGGGATGATCATCTCGTTCCTGTCCCCTTCGACGGGCATCGTCGTTCATGTCATTGAAGGGCTCGGCCTTCAAGCGCCTGACTTTTTGACGGATCCGAGATGGTTCAAAACGATGTACGTGTTATCGGGCGTGTGGCAAAGCGCGGGTTGGGGCACGATCATTTATTTGGCAGCGCTTTCCGGCGTGGACCCGGGGCTTCACGAAGCGGCCATCATCGACGGGGCTTCGCGGTTTCAGCGCATCCGCCATATCAACATCCCGACGCTCATCCCGACGATGACGATCCTGCTGATTCTCAATATGGGAAGTTTGCTTGGGGTCGGCTTCGAAAAGATACTGCTTTTGCAAAATCCGCTCAACATGAGTTCTTCCGACGTCATCTCGACGTTCGTGTACCGTTCGGGGCTCGTGGATGCCCAATACAGCTTCTCGACGGCCATCGGCTTGTTTAATTCCGTGATCAACTGCGTGCTGCTGATCGTCGTGAATCAAATCGTGCGCCGGACGAGCGAAAACAGCTTGTGGTAGAAAGGAGGATGCGCGGATGCTTTCGGGCGTAAAAGAAACCAAACGCGACAAGGCGTTTCTCGTCTGCAACTACATTTACGTTTTTTTGGCCTTTGCGATCGTGTTTTATCCGCTGGTGTATATGATCAGCGCATCGATCAGCGATCCGAAGTTCGTCGGTTCCGGGGAAATGTGGCTGTGGCCGAAAGGCATCACTTTTGAAGGCTACAAACGGGTGTTTGAAAATTCGAACATTTGGAACGGATACGCGAACACCATTTTATATACGGTGGTAGGGACCGCCATCAACCTCGTGGTTACGCTGCCGGCAGCTTATGCGCTGAGCCGCAGGGATTTCGTCGGCCGCAACTTCTTTATGGGCATGTTCATGGTGACGATGTTTTTCGGCGGCGGGCTGGTACCGACCTACCTGCTGGTGAAGCAGCTCGGCATGATCAACACGATGTGGGCGATCGTCATTCCGTCTGCGGCATCGATTTGGAACATCATCGTGTCCCGCACGTTTTTCCAGAGCTCGATTCCGAAGGAGCTGCAGGAGGCCGCGCAAATCGACGGCTGTACCAACATGCGGCTGTTCGTGAAGATCATCCTGCCGCTGTCGATGCCGATCATTGCGGTCATGGCGCTGTTTTACGGCGTGGGCAACTGGAACAGCTATTTCTCGGCGCTTATTTATTTGAACGATTCGGCCAAATATCCGCTGCAGCTCGTCCTGCGCCAAATCCTCGTGTTGCAGGAGATGGCGGCCCAGGGCGGCGGGGCGATCGACGCCTCGACGGCCGCGGCGATGAACAGCAAAGCCGAGATTGCCGCGCTGGTGAAATACGCGGTCATCATCGTGGCCACCGTGCCGGTCATCGTCATTTATCCTTTCCTTCAGCGTTATTTCGTGCAAGGTGTCATGATCGGTTCCGTCAAGGGCTGATCTTGCCATATATCAATAACTTACATTGAAAAAGGGAGTTGTTGTCATGAACAAGATTCGCAAGGCTTCATCCATTGCGCTCTGCCTCGCGGTGTCCGTCAGCCTGTTGGCGGCGTGCGGTTCCAAAGAAGGAGCGGGAGAAAAAGGCTCAGCGTCCCCGTCAGCGGCCGAAGGCGTCAAAAAAGAAGGCTTCCCGATCGTTGACAAACCGATTACGCTTAAGGTGATGTCCCAGGATGCGGGGAAAGCGGACTGGAACCAGATGCCCGTCTTGAAAGAAATGGAGAAACTGACCGGCATTCACCTGGAGCCCCAGCTTTCGCCGATCGACAGCTTCGCCACGAAGAAAAACCTGATGTTCGCGAGCGGCGATCTGCCGGATATGCTGTACGCCGCCGACCTGAAGCCGTCGGAGCAGGTAACCTACGGTACGCAGGGCATCCTGCTGCCGCTTGAAAAATACATCGACGAAGGATACGCGCCCAACATTAAAAAAATACTCGACGAGCATCCGGACGTGCGCAAATCCTTCACGACGCCGGACGGACATATGTATGCGCTTCCGTTCATTGATACGGCCGCCGTTTGGTACCGCAGCCCGATGTGGTACAACGGCAAATTCCTGAAAGCCTTGAACGTCACCGAACTGCCGAAGACGACCGACGAGCTGTACGCGTTCCTGAAACGCGTCAAGGAGGAGGACCCGAACGGCAACGGCAAAAAGGATGAAATTCCGCTGACTTCCGTCAAGCTGGACGACCTGCGCATGTACTTCTTCGGCTTCTGGGGCATGTACGACGAAAAAATTTACGCCGACAAAGACGGGAAAGTGCATTATTCTCCACAGGAAGAAGGCTACAAAGGATATTTGACGTTCATGAACAAGCTGTGGAAGGAAGACCTGCTGGACCACGAAACGTTCTCGCAGACGCCTGACCAGAAAAAGGCGAAAGGGCAGGACAACCGAATCGCATTGTTTAACGACTATTATCCTTACTTTACGCTCGGCGGCGAGCCAAGCGGGGACAACCCGCTCATGACGCCGGTGAAAAGCGAAATTCCGGGCACGCCGGTCTACGGCAAACATCCGGGCATGTCCGCCAACGGCACCTTTGCGATCACGAACAAAAACCCGAATCCGGAAGCGACCATGCGCTGGATCGACTACCTGTACGGCTATGAAGGTTCCACGCTCTTCAACCAGGGACCTGAAGGCACGCTGTGGAAATATAAAGACAAGGAAAACCACGTCAAGGAATGGCTGCCGGTTCCGGGCGGCGGCGACCGCGAGGAATATCGCGGAACGATTACGCCGAACTTCGGCATTTTGACGCCGGGCATCAACGATCCGGAAGTCACGAAAGGGCTGCGGACCGACTTTGACGCCTGGATCGATAAAGAAAACGCCGAAAAACTCGTGCCGATCGGCAAAACGCCGTTCCCTAACGTATACTTGACGAACGAGGAACAGTCGGAAGCTTCCGCATTGTTCTCCGACCTGGATACGTACGTGCAGCAGATGGAGGCGAAATTCGTCACCGGGCAAGTGCCGCTGTCCGATTGGGACAGCTACGTGGCGCAGCTGAAGAAAATGGGGGCCGACCGCATCGTCGAGCTGTACCAGGGAGCATACGACCGCTGGAACTCCGGAAAATAACTTGAAGTTCCAAGCCGCAATAGCCAACAACTCCGGCGTTTTCGCCGGGGGTTGGCTATTGCCTTTATTGTTTCATCGAACGATTGCATGCCGGGAAAACCGGATATGTCACGGAGGAGGAGCACGACCGGTGAATTACAAAGACGCATCTTTAAGCATCGAAGCCAGAACGGAGCATCTGCTCGGTTTGATGACGCTGCAGGAAAAAGTAGGGCAGCTCGTGCAGCTGTTCGGCTGGAAAGTGTACGAACGAAACGGCGGGCAAATTACGTTGACCGAGTCGTTTAAAGAGGAAGCGGCCCAAGGCAAAATCGGTTCGCTTTACGGCGTGCTGCGCGCCGATCCGTGGACGGAGGTCACCCTGGAGACGGGACTCTCCCCGCGGGAGGGGGCGGAAACGATGAACGCCATCCAGCGTTGCGCGATAGAGCATTCGCGGCTCGGCATCCCGATCCTGTTCGGGGAGGAATGCTCCCACGGCCATATGGCGATCGGGGCCACCGTCTTTCCGGTTCCGTTGTCGCTGGCCAGCGCATGGAACCTGGAGCTGTACGAGCGGGTATGCCGGGCGATCGCGCTTGAGACGCGCAGCCAGGGCGGGGCGGCGACGTATTCCCCGGTGCTGGATGTCGTCCGCGATCCGCGCTGGGGCCGCACCGAGGAAACGTACGGGGAAGATCCTTACCTGGCCTCGGCCATGGCGGAAGCGGCCGTCAGGGGGCTGCAGGGGGAACGCCTGGACGCGGATGACAGCGTCGTCGCTACCCTGAAGCATTTTGCGGGCTACGGCAGCTCCGAGGGCGGGCGCAACAGCGCGCCGGTGCATATGGGGCTTCGGGAGCTGCACGAGGTGGATTTGAAGCCGTTTCGGGCGGCCGTCCGGGCCGGAGCGAAGTCGGTCATGACGGCGTACAACGAAATCGACGGCATCCCTTGCACGTCGGATCCGTATTTGCTGACGGACGTGCTGTGGAAGCAGTGGGGCTTCGACGGGTTCGTCATCACGGACTGCGGGGCGATCAACATGCTCGTATGGGGACATGATACGGCGGCAAGTCCGGAAGAAGCGGCCGCGTCCGCGCTGAAGGCCGGCGTCGACATGGAAATGTCGGGGGACATGTTTCGGGCCCATCTGGAGCAGGCGGTGCTGAACGGGCGCGTGGACATGGCGGTCCTGGATGAGGCGGTATCCCGCATTTTGCGCATCAAATTCGAGCTCGGATTGTTCGAGCGGCCGTACGTGGACCCGGAGCGCGCGGCCCGGATCATCGGCAGCCGCGAACATGCCGCTTTGGCCCGCCAGGCGGCTCTTGAAGGCATCGTGCTGCTGAAAAACAAGGATCGCCTGCTGCCGTTAAGCAAGGATGGCGCCGGCAAAATCGCCGTCATCGGACCGAATGCGGACAACATGTACAACCAGCTTGGGGATTACACGTCCCCGCAACCCCGGCAAAACGTCTCCACCGTTCTGGACGGCGTCCGGAACCGGTTGGCGCATGCGCCGGAGCGCGTGTTTTACGCGCCGGGATGCAGAATCAAGGATGACAGCCGGGAAGGGTTCGACACGGCGGTCGAAACGGCGGCAAAAGCCGACGTGGTCGTGCTGGTGCTCGGCGGTTCGAGCGCGCGCGATTTCGGGGAGGGCACGATCGACCTGCGCACCGGCGCATCGATCGTCACGGACAGCCCGCACAGCGACATGGACTGCGGGGAAGGGATCGACCGCGCCACGCTTGCGCTGTCGGGCGTGCAAAGAGAGCTTGCGCAAGAAATCGCAAAGCTGGGCAAGCCGCTGGTCGTCGTGTACATCAATGGACGGCCGGTTGCGGAGCCGTGGATCGACGAACGCGCCGATGCGATCCTGGAAGCATGGTATCCGGGCCAGGAAGGCGGCAACGCCCTTGCCGACCTGCTGTTTGGCGATGCCAATCCTTCGGGCCGGCTGACCGTATCGATTCCGAAGGATGTCGGCCAGCTGCCCGTCCGTTACAACGGAAAAAGAACGACCGGAAGACGTTACCTTGAAACCGATACGAAACCAAGCTATCCGTTCGGGTACGGGCTCAGCTATACCGAATTCGAATACGGGCCGTTGTCCCTTTCGGACTCCGAAATCGCGGCAAACGGGAGTACCCGGGTAACGGTCTGCATAACGAATAAAGGCGGCCGGGCAGGAGCCGAAACCGTGCAGCTTTACATCGGCGACAAAGTCAGCTCGGTAACCCGGCCCGCAAAAGAGCTCAAAGGCTTCGCCAAAGTGTTCCTTGCGCCGGGAGAAACCCGGGAAGTGACGTTCGAGATCGGAACGGAGCAGCTTTCTTTCGTGGGAAGGAACTTGGAGGAAACCGTTGAGGAAGGCGAATTCGACGTTATGGTCGGCCCTCATTCGGCGGATGTTCAGACCGTTTTATTGCGGGTCAGAGGAGTGTAGGGACGAACACGGAAGCGCTGCCGTGGACTCGGCAGGATACCGTTAATGACGCTTTTTCAAAAAGGAGGGATGCTGCAACATGAAAAAACCAAACGTCGTTTTTATCATTTCCGATGATCACCGTTACGAAGCCATCCGGTCTTCAGGCAACGGCGTCATCCAAACGCCGACCTTGGACGCGTTGTCGGGCGAAGGCACGGCGCTTGAAGGAATGCATATTTTCGGGGGACTGACGGGGGCGGTTTGTGCGCCGAGCCGGGCTTGCGTCAACACGGGCCGGCCCATCTTCCGCTCGATGGTCGGAAGCGACGTCAGCGTCTGGGAGCACTCCGTGAACATACGCCCCGACGTTCCGCTGATGCCGCAAACGTTCCGGGCGGACGGATACCATACCTATGCCGTCGGCAAGTGGCATAACGACAAGGGGAGCTTTGCCCGGAGTTTCGCCGGGGGAGACAAACTGTTTTTCTACGGCATGAGCGACCATGACCGCGTTCCGGTTCAGCCGTTTGATCCCGAAGGCAGCTACCCGCAGGAACGCGAACAGGTTTGCGAGACGTTCTCCACCGAGCTGTTTACGAACGCGGCCGTCGATTTTATCCGGGAATACGATCGCGAGCAGCCTTTTTATCTGTATCTCGCTTATACCGCCCCGCATGATCCCCGTACCGCGCCCGAGCCGTATGCGGGAATGTACGATCCGGAGACGATCCCGCTGCCCGCCAATTTCTTGGAGCGCCATCCGTTTGACGCGGGGGATATGGAGGTGCGGGACGAAAAGCTGGCGCGGCTCCCGCGGGACGAAGCGGAAATCCGCCGCCATATCGCCGATTATTATGCGATGATCACCCATATGGACGCCCATATCGGGCGCGTCGTCTCCGCGCTGAAGGACAAAGGGATCTACGAGGATACGATCATCGTGTATACGGCGGATCACGGCTTGTCGATCGGCCAGCACGGGTTGATGGGCAAGCAGAACGTTTATGACCACAGCATTCGGATTCCGTTCATTCTGCGGGGACCGGGCGTTCCGCAAGGACGGCGGATTCCGGCGCTGGCCAGCAACATCGACATGTTTCCGACGCTGGCGGAGCTATGCGGGCTCCGGATGCCTGCCGGTGCGGGCGGGGTGAGCCTGGTTCCCCTGCTCGAAGGCCGGGAGCGTCTCCGTCCTGTAGTCTGCACGGCATACCGCGATGTGCAGCGGATGGCCAAGGACGGCAAATGGAAGCTTATCCGCTATTACCGTTCGCCGGTGACCGATACCGGAACGGACCGGATCCAGCTGTTCGATTTGGAGGCCGACCCTTGGGAAACGAACGACGTTTCAGGCGACCCCGCGAATGCCCCGCACATCCGGCGGCTGGCGGAAGAACTGCAGCGCTGGATGGAGGAATACGGCGATTTCATGCAGGAGAGGCCCGTTTTGCCGAACTAAACAACGAAGCCGGTTTCGAAGCCGGCAATCGATTTGTCCCCGCAAATGATCCTTGATGCAAGGAAAATAGGCGGGGCTTTTTTTATGGCCATTGACACTTGGAACATCTTGGGATAGACTATGACTGTCAGTACGCACTGTCACGATGGCTGAAGGAGATGAAGCGACATTGGAAAACGCACTGTGCAACCGGGACAAAATGCTGCTTTCCGCCATCGAACTGATTGCGGAAAAGGGATATAAAGGGGTGACCACCCAAGAAATCGCCGCGGCCGCCGGCGTCAGCGAAAAAACGCTGTTTCGCCATTTCGGCTCCAAGCGGAACCTGGTCGACGAAGCTTTTGAACGTTTCCATTATTCCGGGGAAATGTCGAAGCTGTTTCAAGAGAAGATTACGTGGAATTTGCACGCCGATCTGCTGCTCATTGCGCGGACATACCACGAGATGATGAGCCGCAACCGGAAAATGATTTGGATCAGCATCAAGGACGAAGCGCATCTTCCGGGAATCCGGCAGCAAACGCAGCAGCACCCGCGGCGGCTGATGGAGTTTTTGACGCAATATTTCGTGGCCATGTCCGAAAAGGGGAAGCTGGTCCGGACGAATCCGGAGCTTCAGGCGATGTCCTTTTTGATGATGCATTTCGGCGCATTTTTGAATGAGCTGGAAAAAGACGAAAACTTCCCCGGCGTAACGCTGGATGCGTTTATCGAGGAAAGCGTCCATATTTTTGCGAAAGCGTTGACCCCGTGACCTTTTCGCGCGGCCTTCCCGGGCATGGTCCCGCTCGCGGAACGGATTTGCGGAAAGAGGTCCCACCGTATGTTTTTTCGGGGCAATGGGATGATCGGGTTCCAACCGTTCGGAAACCTAGAACTACGTCTTCACGACGTTTTTCTTTTGCTGTACATGTCAGTAAGCACTGACGGACACTTTTGGAGGAGGATGAGAGATATGGAGGAAGAAGCCCGGCAAAACCAGGCCATGAAGCTGATCCGTTTATTGGCCTGCACCTTGATCATATCCGTCATGAGCGCGGGGATGTTCAACATCGTGCTTCCGCAAATCCGGGAGCAGTTCCATTTGACCCTTTCGCAGGTCAGCTGGATGACGTCCGTCTATACGCTCATTTATGCGATCGGGACCGTGATTTACGGCAAGCTGGCGGACCGGTACCGGCTGAAGCAGCTGCTTACGGCAGGCCTGCTCGTGTTCGCCGCCGGTTCCGTGCTGGGGCTCTGTTCCGCGACCTTCGGGATGGTCATCTTCGGCAGGGCGCTTCAGGCGGCAGGGGCGGCCGTCATCCCGGCAACGGCGACGCTGATCCCCGTCCGATATTTCCCCGTGGAAAAAAGGGGAACGGCCATGGGCATGTCGGCGGTAGGGCTGGCGATCGGCAATGCGCTGAGCCCGGTCGTATCGGCGCTCGTGTCCAGCGTGGCGGACTGGCGCTGGCTGTTTTGCATCCCGCTGCTGACGCTGCTTTTGTTGCCCTGGTACCGCAAATATTTGAACGACGAGCCGGGAACGGCGGCAGGGGTCGATTGGCCGGGAGCCATTCTGCTCGGCGCGGGAGTAGGCATGCTGCTGTTCGGCTTGTCGGAAGATTCGTGGCTGCTTATGGCAGGAGGCGCCGCCGCGTTTATCCTGTTCGGGCTCCGGATCAAATCGGCTGAGGCGCCTTTCATTCAGCCGCAGCTTTTAAAGAATAAAAGCTACATGGTTTACCTGGCTGGCACCTTCCTGATGACGGGCATTTCATATTCGCTGATCTTTTTGAGCCCGCTGCTGCTGGCGGAAGAGCAGCGGCTGTCGTCCGGATGGATCGGGCTCGCCCTTGTGCCCGCAGCCTTATGCTCGGCGCTGCTGGGGAAAAAGGGAGGCAAACTTGCCGATGCGCGGGGCGTGTCGTTCGTGTTCCATATCGCCTCCGTCCTGCTGCTGTCCTGCTTTGCCTTAATGTCGGTCTTCACGGGGGCACCGCCGGCGGCCATCGCCCTGATTTTGGTGCTGGGCAACGTCGGCCAAACCTTCATGAACATTGCGCTCGCCAGCTCGGCGTCCAAAACGCTTCCCAAGTCGCAAACGGGCGTCGGCATGGGCATGTTTTCCATGATGAATTTCATCTCGGGGAGCGTCGCCGTAGCCATTAACGGCAAATTCATGGACCTGGGCTCAAGCCGCGTCTGGAATCCGCTGAGCTTCGGCACCGGCGGCGGGGGATATATCTATTCGAATATATTCCTGGTGCTTGCGGCCGCGCATGCCGTGCTGCTGATCGCAGGGCATTGGTATTTGAAAAGGGAGAGCCGCTCCGGCATCAAGCCGGCAGGTGCGCCGGCAGCACAGCCGCAGGGAAAGGCATAACAGGCTCCAATGACGCGATTCACCTATGTATTTAGAACCATTATCCAATAAAAACAGGGAGGAAAAACACATGTTGAACATTGCCATCATTATCGGAAGCACGCGCCCGGGGCGCCACGGAAAGGCCGTAGCGGATTGGGCGTACGACATCGCCAAACGGCGGGAGGACGCCAGGTTCGAAATCGTCGACATTGCCGATTATAACCTGCCGCTGCTGGATGAGCCGATGGGGGCGGCATCGGGCCAATACACGAAACCCCATACGATCGCCTGGTCGGAAAAAATCAAATCGTTTGACGGCTACGTTTTCCTTGCTCCGGAATATAACCATGCCATTTCGGGAGCGCTCAAAAACGCCATCGATTATTTATATTACGAATGGAACAACAAAGCGGCCGGCATCGTCGGTTACGGCGGAGGCGGCGGCGTGCGGGCCGCGGAAAACCTGCGCCTCATCGCCGGCGAGCTCATGCTGGCCGTCGTCCGCGCGCAGGTCGGATTGACTTTTCATGGCGATTTCGAAAACTATACCGTGTTCAAACCGGCGCCGCATCAGGAAGGGGTTTTGAATACGATGCTGGATCAGGTCATCGCCTGGAGCGGCGCGCTGAAAACGCTGCGGGAATAATTGCGCATAAGAAAGAGGAAACACGCCGGACACGGCGTGTTTTTGTTTTAGGCTTTAGCCAGTTGAGCTCGCGAAGCGTGCGAAACAAAAAACCACCCGCTATGCGGGTGGAGGGAACGAGGGTTTGACCAACAAGACCATCCCGATAAAATTGAGATGTTCAGGCTCAATTGAAAGGAATGGTCTTAGATGGCAAACAAGAACTATAGTTTAGCTCACACAAAGTGGATGTGCAAATACCACATTGTATTCACCCCGAAGTATAGACGGAAAGAGATCTATAATCAAGTGAGGAAAGATTTAATCGAAATTTTCAAACGATTATGTAAATACAAGGGAGTAGAGATCATAGAAGGTCATATGATGCCAGATCACGTACACATGCTGGTAGCGATACCACCGAAAATTTCAGTATCAGCCTTCATGGGATATCTGAAGGGGAAAAGTGAGCTAATGATCTTTGAGAAGCATGCGCAATTAAAGTATAAATATGGGAATCGGAAATTTTGGGCGGAAGGATACTACGTCAGTACAGTAGGCTTAAACGAGGCAACCGTCGCAAAATATATTCGTGAACAAGAAGCACATGACCAGGCAGTGGACAAACTGAGTGTGAAGGAGTATGAGGACCCTTTTAGCATAAATAGTAGCAAGAAAAAGTAAACCAGTTTAACTGGTAAGTGAAAGAGACAAATTACACTGAGCCTGAACAATTTATTGTCAGGCTAGCGTCTTTAGGCGCAGTTTGGCAACAGGGGGTTATACCCCAAGTGCAAACCACCCGTTGGACGGGTGGTTATGATTTTTCGTTTGCACCGGATTCCCTTTCCTTGCATTTCGAAGGACGATCACTGGCGCTCCTCTTGAATCAGCTCGACAAAATGCTGGGCCGTTGCGGACAAATGATGGCCTTTGAGCCAAATCAAACCGGTGGCGCCGGTCAGCTGGGGATCCGTTATTTTGGCGGCATGGAGGTTCCCGTCGGAAATTTGGCGGGTAACCGTCTCGGGCACGATCGCCGAACCGAATCCGGAAGATACAAGCTGGAGAAGCAGCGGAATGTCGGAGCATTCGGCGACGATGTTCGGTTTCAGCTGCCGGGCGGTGAACGCCATGTGAATCGTGTAGTGAACGCCCAAACCTTCCGTGCTCGGCAGAATCAGCGGCACGTCTTGGAGATCGGAAAGGGACACTTCCGAACCGCTTCCGCGCATCTTTGGCGACGTCAGGCAATAAAACGGCTCCGTATGCAAATGGATGACCGAAAACGCGTCCAGCTCCAGGGGCAAACGGATGATCGCAAGCTCCAGCACCCGGTTTTTGACCAATTCGCACAGGCGGGAGGATTCGTTTTGCTGGATTTTGTACGTTACATGCGGATAACGGGCCTTGAACCGGTGCAGCAAGCCGGGCAGTTCCACGGAAGACAACGTGTTGATCCCGATGTTCAGGCTGCCTTTCGCCCCTTTCCCGACCTCCATCACTTCGGAAACGGCTTCGTCCATCAGCTGCGTCATTTGCAGGGCATACCGGTACAGCGCTTTTCCGGATGCGGTCAGCTCCAGCGTTTTGCCGCTGCGTTCGACAAGGCGCGTTCCCAGTTCGTCTTCCATCGCTTTCAGCTGCTGGCTAAGCGGCGGTTGGGACATATGCAGCCTTTGGGCCGCGGCGGATATCTTCCTCTCCTCCACGATGGCGATAAAATATTTCAGCTGCCTGATATCCATGATTCCCCTCCATAGGTCCAAAGTACATCGATGATGCTGAGGTTAGACGGTTTATCTATATGATTAACGTTTGCAATTGAAAGGTTATTAATATTTTTCATATAGTCATCCCCATGTTAGCATAGATGATACGCAATCCGATAGATCCAATTTCGAACAGGCAGGAGGCAAAAGGACGGATGCAA
Organism: Paenibacillus sp. FSL M7-1455; assembly: GCF_038004655.1. Taxonomy (NCBI): domain Bacteria; kingdom Bacillati; phylum Bacillota; class Bacilli; order Caryophanales; family Paenibacillaceae; genus Paenibacillus; species Paenibacillus sp. FSL M7-1455. The sequence goes on from NZ_JBBORO010000001.1 coordinate 1,684,146, forward strand.
AACGACCATTTTTGGTTCACCCATGTGCGGCTCGAAACAGGCTACCGCCTCGAAAACGGGGTCGTGACCGGCACGGAAACGGGCATCTTCCATATGAGGGTCGAACAAGGGAACATCGCGCAAATCGAACCGGAAACGTTTGTTTTCGAGGATTCGCTGCCCAAACGGGACATGAACGGGAAGCTGATGCTTCCTTCGTTCCGGGACATGCATATCCATTTGGACAAAACCTACTACGGAGGGCAGTGGAAGGCTCCAAGCATCGCGACGAACGGCATTTTTACGCGATTTGAAGAGGAAAGGGAACTGCTGCCGAAGCAGCTTCCGGTGGCGAGGGAACGCGCGGGCAAGCTGATCGAGCTGCTGCTGCAAGCCGGAACGACGCGAATCCGCAGCCACTGCAACATCGATCCTTCGATCGGGCTTCAAAACCTGGAGGCAACGCTCCAAGCCGCCGAGGATTACAAAGGAAAAGCCGGGATCGAAATCGTGGCGTTTCCGCAGCACGGGCTGCTGCTCAGCCAATCGGTTTCCCTCATGCGGGAGGCTTTGAGAAACGGGGCGTCGCTGGTTGGAGGCGTCGATCCGGCGACCGTGGACGGCGACATCGAAAAATCGCTGCAGACCACGATGGAGCTTGCGGTGGAGGCGGATGCGGACATCGATTTGCATATTCACGACGGGGGACATCTCGGGTTGTTCACGTTCCAGCGGCTGGCCGATTTGACGGAAGAAGCAGGCTGGCAGGGCAGAGTGACCATAAGCCATGCGCTGGCGCTGGCCGACATTCCGCAGGAAAAAGCCGCGGCCTTCGCCGACCGTCTGGCCGGCTTGGGGATATCGATCGCTTCCTCCGTGCCGCTCGGGCGGACGATCCCGATTCCGCTGCTGCATGAGCGCGGGGTGAAGGTATGGCTTGGGGACGACAGCATTACCGATCACTGGTCCCCGTTCGGCAAAGGGGACGTGCTGGAAAAAGCGGGAACGCTGGCGGAACGTTTTCACCTCGTGGACGAGGTCGAGCTGGGGCAAACGCTCGGGTTTATTACCGGGGGCGTGACGCCGCTGAACCGGAACGGCGAGCGGATGTGGCCGCGCGTCGGGGATGAAGCAAGCGTCGTGTTCGTGGACGCCGGCTGCTCGGCGGAAGCCGTGGCCAGAAGGTCTGAGCGGGTCGCCGTCTTTTTCAAAGGCAATCTCGTTGCCGGGGCGCTTCCGGCCGCCCGCTGAACTTATGTCGAATAGAAAGGATGACCGATGATGGAACATCGCTATTGGTTGATTAATGTCCGTTTGGAGAGCGGTTATGAGACGAAGGACGGCGTCGTGACCGGCACGAAAACGGAAGTGCGCCATCTGCTGATGGAGGAAGGGAACATTGCGCAAATCGTTCCGGCGGACCGGCCGATCGAAGACGGGCTTCCGCAAATCGACGCGGGGTACCGCCTTGCGCTGCCGTCTTTTATTGAAAAACACTGCCACCTGGACAAAACGCTGCTGGGCGGACGCTGGAGACCGGTCACGCCGGTGAAGTCGATTTTCGGTCGGCTCGACGAGGAGAAGAGCTTCGAGGCGTCGCGCTCCATCGCGATTCGCGACAGCGCGGCGAACTACCTGGAAGCGTCTTTAAGATCGGGGGCCACCCATATCCGGACGCATGTGGACATTTTTCCGGAGGTCGGGCTTTCCCACTTGGAAGAGGTGCAGCAGGCGCTGCATCTGTACAAGGACAAGCTGTCCCACGAAATCGTGGCGTTTCCGCAGCAGGGGCTGCTTCGTTCAAATTCGGAAAAGCTGGTGCGGGAAGCCGTCCGGCAAGGCGCGGGTTATGTCGGCGGCGTCGATCCGGCGACGGTGGACGGAGACGTGGAAAGATCGCTGCAAACGATGGTGACGATCGCCGCCGAGGAACATGCGGGAATCGACCTGCATCTGCATGATCCGGACCGTCTGGGCATTTTTACGATCAAGCGCCTGGCGGAGCTTACCGTCGAAGCCGGGCTGCAAGGCAAAGTGGCCGTCAGCCATGCCTTCAGCCTCGGGGACATTCCTGCTGCGCAGGCGGCGGAAATGGCGGATATGCTTGCGGACGCGGGCATCACGATCATCACGAGCGTTCCGATGGGCCGGAAATTTCCGCCCGTGCGGCTGCTGCATGACCATGGGGTTGCGGTCGCCGTCGGCTGCGATAACGTGTTCGACATTTGGTCGCCGTTCGGAAACGGGGACATCCTGGAACGCGCAGGCCGATTGGCCGAAATTTCGGGCTTTGCAAACGAACGCGCGCTCGGCCAAACGCTGGGGTATATCACCGGCGGCGTGACTCCGCTGGATGAAGCCGGCGTTCAGGCTTGGCCGAAAGCAGGAGACGAAGCAAACCTGGTGCTGGTCGAGGCCTCTTGTTCCGCCGAAGCGGTCGCCAGAAGATCCAAGCGGGCTGCAACCTTGTACAAAGGGGTTGTCGTCGCAGGCGCTTTGGATCAAGAGCAATAAGATTCGGCCGGTCCATGACGGCAAAAGCCGCAAACACAGAAAGCGTGTTGCGGCTTTTTTTGCGCCCATGTTTTTGTCCGGAATCGGGGGCCGAGGAGAATCCGGATAAACGTTTTGGAAATTCCGACTAAAAGGGTATACAATAAAAGGAATGAAGCAGCAGAGGGGAGAATGCCGCATGAATTCCATCCAATCGGATCCGTTTGTAAGAAATGAGCGCGAAAAAGGCATCGCAGCCCGGTCCGACCGGCTTGCGGCCTTGTTTGCGGAGCGTGCCGCGCTGCACGACCGCGAAGGGTCGTTTCCGTTCGAAAACTTTGAAGATTTGCGCGAAGCCGGGTATTTGGCATTAACGGTGCCGCAAACATTCGGCGGGGAAGAAGCATCCTTATATGAAATGCTGCTTGCGCAAGAGCGGCTTGCCAAAGGCGACGGGTCGACGGCGCTGGCCGTCGGCTGGCATGTGAGCCAAGTGCTGCAGATGAGGATCAAGCAGTCGTGGCCGCCGAAGCTGTACGCGGATTTTTGCCGGAGCGTCGTCGAACAAGGCGCCATGATCAACCAGTTTGCAAGCGAACCTTCCACGGGCAGTCCGAGCCGGGGAGGACGCCCGCAGACTTCCGCAACCAAAACCGGGGGCGGTTACCTGTTAACCGGGCGCAAAACATTCAGCTCGCTGATTCCGGTCCTCGATCAGTTTACGGTCACGGCGTTCGTCGAAGACGAGGAACGCATCGGCACGTTTTTCGTGCGCAAAGGTCCCGGCGTCGGCATCGACGAAACCTGGGATACGCTCGGCATGCGGGGAACCGGAAGCCATGATTTGCTGCTGGACGGCGTGTTCGTGCCGGCGGAGGAAAGAATCGACGGAAACGAAGGCGACGGTCGAGACGCCGGGGAAGGGATGTCCGACCACGGGGGCGCGCTGCTGCATATCCCCGCATGTTATTTGGGCATCGCTTGGGCGGCCCGCGATTTCGCGGTGCGATTCGCCGCGGATTACCGGCCGAGCAGCCTGCCCGGACCGATCGCGGAGCTGCCGCATATCCAGCAAAAAATAGGGGAGATGGAGCAGGAGCGGATCACCGCCCGCACGCTGCTGTACAGCGTCGCGGACCGCTGGGACCGTCTGCCTGAAGAGCGGGCTTCCATGAGGCCGGAGCTGGGCCTCGCCAAAACGGTGGCGACGAACGCCGCGATTCGGATCGTCGATTTGGCCATGCGGATCGTGGGCGGATCGAGCCTGTCGCGCAGCCTGCCGCTCGAGCGGATGTACCGCGACGTCCGCGCCGGCCTGCATAACCCGCCGATGGACGATTCCGTCATCGCCATGCTTGCCCGGCGGGCCGTTGAAGCATGCAGGAAAGGAACGAACCTTGCCGAGTGAATCGAGGGGAAAGCCTCCGGAGAAATCCGGAGGCTTTTTTGCGATGAACGGCCCGGCTATGGCCCGGCGGATGCATCTATGCGTCCGTGCGGATTTCGGTATACACAGATCCGGGATTACATGGTAGGATATAGCTTATATCATTTTGACGAAAGAGGATTGTTGAACGTATGCTTACTGCAATCATCCATGGTATCCTGCTCGCTTTCGGGCTGATTCTCCCGCTCGGGGCGCAAAACGTGTTCGTGTTCAACCAAGGCGCTTCCCAGCCGAAATTCAAGGGGGCCATACCGGTGATCGTGACGGCGGCCTGCTGCGACTCGCTCCTGATCCTGCTTGCCGTTCTCGGCGTTTCCGTCGTCGTGTTTACGATTCCCGTGCTGCAAACGGCCATCTTTGTTGTCGGCCTCGCCTTTCTGCTGTATATGGGCTGGTCGATCTGGAAAAGCAAACCGGCCAGGCTGGACAAGCGCGAAGCGGCATTGTCGCCCAAAAAGCAAATCATGTTCGCCATGTCGGTATCGCTCCTGAACCCGCATGCCATCCTCGATACGATCGGCGTGATCGGAACCAGCTCCCTCGGCTATGCCGGCGCGGACAAGCTGATGTTTACCGTCGCCACGATGGCCGTGTCCTGGATCTGGTTTTTCGCGCTGGCGTTTGCGGGAAAAACGGTAGGGGCGGTTGATACCGGCGGCCGGATATTAAACGTAATCAACAAGCTGTCCGCCTTGGTCATTTGGGGCGTGGCCGTCTACATCGCGTTGAAGCTGTTTAAGCTGGTCTGACGCGGTCCAAAGAGGTTTTCGGGCACTTGTTTAGGCCGGCGGCCGGCAATCGGAAACGACTCAAGGAAGCCATCCCGAATTCGTCCAGGTTTTGGGGATGGCTTTTTCCCGAGAAGCAAGGCAGCTGAAACATTTTACTTACTTTTTTAAAGTTCATGTGATAAAATAAGCATAATTATACCGCTTGGAAAAATATACATAGAGGAGAAGATGCATCATGAGCCAGTTTCAACAATTGGTGCAGGCCCGCAGATCGGCCAATAAGTTTAAGATGGACGTCGCCATCAGCGAGCAGGAGCTTCACGACATGTTCAGCCTCGTCAAATTCGCCCCTTCCGCGTTCAATTTGCAGCATGCCCGTTATGTGGCCGTTACGGACAAGGAACTTAAGGATAAAATATACGAGGCCGCCCATAAGCAGTACAAAGTCAAAACCAGCTCGGCCGTCATTGCGGTCCTGGGCGACCTGGAGGCTTACCGGAACGTCGGGCCCATCAATGAGGGGCTGCTGAACCTGGGGGTCATGGACCAACGGGAATTCGACGACACCGTCAACGACGTCACCCGCATGTACGAGGAGGGCGGCGATTCGTTCAAACGGGACGAGGCGATCCGCAACGCAAGCCTGTCCGCCATGCTGTTCATGCTGATTGCCAAGGACAAAGGCTGGGATACGTGCCCGATGATCGGTTTCGATCCGGAACGGCTGAAGCAGGCGCTGAACATTCCGGACCGTTACGTGCCCGTCATGCTGATTGCCGTCGGGAAAGAGGACACCGAAAAGCAAAGGCCCCGCGGATACCGCAAACCGGTCGGCGAATTCGCGTCGTTTAACGGATTATAAAAAAATGCCGCAAGAACCGTCTTTCCGAAAAGGCGGTTTTTGCGTTTTGTCGTTCCCGCAAGTCGCGGCAAACGCTGCTGCCGATTGGAAATCCGCCCTCATTTTGTTACGATGGTAGGCAGTAAAACGCCGACATTCATCACGGGGAGGGATATTTTATGAGAGCTTTCCGACAGCTTTTCTGGATCGCTTTGCTGTGCGTTGCCGTCACCGGATGCACCGGAGGCGGGAAACAGGCCGAAGCCGTCCAACCGGCGGATAACGGGACAAGCCCGACAAACCCGGCAAGCACGAACGCTTCGCAAACGACTCCTGCAGGGGACAACGCATCCAAAGGCATCCAGGCGTATTTTACCCAGGAGGGGGATCGGCCGGAGGAGGCGATCATCGAACTTATCGAGGAGGCGAAAAGCACGCTGGACATTGCGATCTACAGCCTGAACTACAAGCCGATCGTGGATGCGATCGAAGATGCCGCCGACCGGGGGGTTCGGGTGCGGATGTTGACCGACCGGGAGCATGCGGAGGAAAAAAGCAAACAGAGGGATGCGCTGCAAAGACTGAAGAAGGCCGGCATCCCGGTCAAAATCAACCGCCATGAAGGCAAAATGCATTTGAAAATGCTGGTGGCCGACGGCGTCAATGTAGAAGCGGGATCGTTTAACTATTTGGACTCCTCCGTCAAAGAAAACGACGACGTGGCGGTCATCATTCGCGACGATCAAGTCGGCCGGAGGTTCGAGGCTGCTTTTGACAGGATGTGGAACGACAAGGACCGTTTTGAAGACGACCAGTAGCATTTGCTTGGCCGGATGTAACAAAATGATGAACATTGCCTTTCCAGGCATTCGGGTGCATGAATATCGTTTGACATCCACGGGGAGTTTTGTTTTAACTATATTTAACGTAGTAGCGCGTACTAGAAGCGAAAAGCTGGAACAAACAGCTGGAACAAACTCTCATGGAGATTGGAGTCATACCATTGTATCGGAATTTGGAAGAATGCATCGTTGACCTGGAAAAACACGGACATTTGGTCCGGATCAAAGAAGAAGTCGATCCTTATCTGGAGATGGCCGCCATCCATTTGAAGGTGTACGAAGCGGGCGGCCCCGCTCTGCTTTTCGAAAACGTCAAAGGTTCGAAATATAAGGCGGTATCCAATCTGTTCGGCGATATCGAGCGCAGCAAGTTCATGTTCCGGAGCACCTGGGACCGCACCCAAAAGATCATCGCCCTGCGGGACGATCCGATGAAGGCGCTGAAACACCCGTTTCAAAACATCGGGAACGGACTCGGGGCGCTGAAAGCTCTGCCGCACAAAAAAGGAAGCGGGGTGCCCGCCGGTTTTCGGGAAATCCGGATTTCCGACCTGCCCCAAATCCAGCATTGGCCGATGGACGGAGGCGCCTTCGTGACGCTGCCGCAGGTCTATTCCGAGGATCCGGAAAAACCCGGGCTCATGCATTCTAATCTGGGCATGTACCGGATCCAGCTCAGCGGCAACGATTATGTGCAGGATCAGGAAATCGGCTTGCATTACCAGATCCACCGCGGCATCGGCGTCCACCAGGCGAAGGCGAGCAAAAAGGGAGAGCCGCTGAAGGTCAGCATCTTTATCGGCGGTCCTCCGGCCCATACGCTGGCGGCGGTCATGCCTTTGCCGGAAGGCCTGAGCGAAATGCTGTTTGCGGGCCTTTTGTCCGGGCGCCGTTTCCGGTACAGCTACGCCGACGGTTATTGCATCAGCCATGACGCCGATTTTGTCATTACCGGCGACATTTACCCGGACGACACGAAACCGGAAGGGCCGTTCGGCGACCATTTGGGATATTACAGCCTGACGCACCCGTTTCCGGTGATGAAGGTCCATAAAGTATACGCAAAACAAAACGCGATTTGGCCGTTTACCGTCGTCGGGCGTCCGCCGCAGGAGGACACGGCGTTCGGCGAGCTGATTCATGAGCTCACGGGCGACGCGATCAAGCAGGAAATTCCGGGGGTCAAGGAAGTGCATGCCGTCGATGCGGCCGGGGTTCACCCGCTTCTCCTTGCGATCGGCAGCGAGCGGTATACGCCGTATCAGCGGGTGAAGCAGCCGACGGAACTGTTGACGCTGGCAAACCGGATTTTGGGGACGGGGCAGCTGAGCCTCGCCAAATACCTGTTCATTACCGCCGAAGACGACCGCCCGCTCGATACCCACGATATCGCCGGATTTATGGCCTATATATTGGAGCGGATCGATCTGCGCCGGGACATTCATTTTTACACGAATACGACGATCGATACGCTCGATTATTCGGGAACCGGTTTAAACAGCGGGAGCAAAGTCGTATTGGCGGCTTACGGGGATGCCAAGCGGGAATTATGCCGCGAAGTGCCGCAGGTGCTTCGGGAACTGCGCGGATATGAACATGCGCGTCTGGTCATGCCGGGCGTCGTTGCGCTGCAGGGGCCTGCCTTTGAGGATTATCCGAAGGCGGAGCGGGAACTGAAAGCTCTGGGCGAAGCCGTGGCGGCCCATGGCCCGCTGGACGGCTGCCCGATGATCGTGTTGTGCGACGACAGCGCGTTCGTTTCCGATACGTTGTCCAATTTTTTGTGGGTCACGTTTACGCGCAGCAACCCGTCGCATGACATGTACGGCGTGAACGACGGCGTGCGGCACAAGCATTGGGGCTGCGACAACATGATCATCGACGCGCGCGTCAAGCCGCATCAGGCGCCGCCGCTTATACCCGATCCGGCCGTGGAAAAAAACATCGGGCGTTTGTTTGCGAAGGGCGGGAGCCTGAGCCATATCGCCATAAAATAACGTCTTAACGGGCTGCCTTTCGTTCGAACCGATCCGGGTTGGACGAAAGAGGCCCGTTTTTTTATTTTCCGGTTATTCCACGACGGGCCATTTTTCCTTGCGCAGCGCATCAAGCAGTTCGGAGCCGACGTGCAGGTTTTCGCCGACAAGCTCCTTTGGCGTCAACGCCATCCATTGGTTCAGGGAGACGTCCTCGAACCGGTCGCTGCGGAACATTTCGAGGAACCAGAGGCTTTCGGTGCCGGTATTTTGGATGTAGTGGCCGTAAGCGAACGGGACGTACCCGACGTCGCCTGCCCTGTAGTTGAAGGTTCTGGCCGCCCCGTTGCCGGCAAATACCGTCATCCTCCCTTGGCCGGTCAAATAATACTGCCACTCATCCTGGTTGGGATGCCAGTGAAGCTCGCGCATGCAGCCGGGTTTGATTTCGACCAGGGCGGCCGCGATCGTTTTGGATATCGGGAAGTTCGAGGAGTCGACGATCCGCACGCTTCCTCCCGGGGTCACGATCGGCGTTTGGGCGAGCAGCCGGTGCTTGAAGCTGAGCGGCACCGTTCCGTACGGGGAGTCGACGCGCTGGCTTTCCAGCGAACCCGGGACGGGGGCCTGGAACATGTAGACCTGTTCGTCCGGCACGGATTCGAAAGCATGCTCGGGCACGCCGAAATTGGCGGAGAGCACGTCTTTCGGCGTATGCGCAAACCAATCCGAAATCGAGAGGGTGTTTAGATCCGAGAAATGTCCGTCATCGAACACGAGCAGGAATTCGCAGCCGTTTTCTAAGCCTTGGATGGAATGCGGCAGGCCGGCCGGGAAATACCATAAATCCCCCGGGCCGATGTCGGCGATAAAATTCCGTCCGTTCTGGTCCATGGCGGTCACCCGGGCGCTGCCCAGGATCATGTAAGCCCACTCGGCCTGTTGATGCCAGTGCAGCTCGCGCACCCCGCCGGGCGTCAGGTACATGTTGACTCCCGCAAGCGTTTTGGCCACCGGCAGTTCGCGGACCGTCACTTCCCGGGACCAGCCCCCATGGTCCAGCTTCATATTCGTATCGGAAAAAGAAAATTTAAGGTTCGGCAAAAGTCCCGCGTCGGTGACCGGAGGGACGAACATATCCGGATTTTCCAGGTCCCTTAATACGTCGCGCGGCCCCCAATCCGGACCGCCTGCTCCGTCTGCCCGGACAGGCTGGGGAATATGCGGGTTGCTGCCGGACGGGCGTTTCGGGTCGTCTCTCATCGCATGATGCCTCCCGTTCATCAGTTTTTTTCAGATCCAACGTGCCATGATCCGTATCCCAAGATGTGAGATGTGTATGAACGATGGCCGGCCATTATGTTCGCCTCCGCATTCTTTTAATAAAACCTTTGCAAAATGATCCTATCAATGGCATCATATCCGTATTGTGTTCGCCAATATTTTACATAAAGGATGTGCGGGAGATGTTTCCGGAACTCGAGACGGAGAGATTGGTTTTAAGGGAAATCACGAAAGAGGATACGGACGATGTCTTTGCTTGCTTTTCGAACCCGGAGGCGATGCGTTATTATGGCCAGGATCCGTTTGAGCGCCGCGAGCAAGCGGAGCAGCTTATCGGCTTTTTCGAGGGCAACTTTCGCGACCAACGCGGGATCAGATGGGGGATCGAACGCAAACGTTCGCCGGGCCTGATCGGCACGATCGGGTTGAATGCATGGTCGCCCAAACATCGGCGCGCGGAAATCGGGTATGAAATCCATCCGGACCACTGGCGCAAAGGATACGCCTCGGAAGCGGCGGCCTGCGTGGTGGGCTATGGGTTCGAGGCTTTACGCCTCGCCCGCATCGGCGCCGTCGTGTTTACGGAAAATGCCGCTTCCAGCGGGATGCTGGAGAAACTCGGCTTTCGCCGGGAAGGGGTGCTGCGGAACTACATCGTACAATCCGGGGTTTCGCACGATACCTACGCGTACTCCGTCGTATCCGAAGGGGAGGGACGATAGGCGGGTTTCCTTTCAGGGACATTCCGTCCCTAACAAAACACCTTCCATCATTAAAAATGACGGAAGGTGTTTTTGGATGTCTTCGCCTTACTTGTTGTTTTGCGCTCTCCATTCGTCCAGCTGCTTCTGGCATTCGGCGATGATTTTGTCGATGCCTTGCGCTTTCAGCTTTTCGATCGCCTTCGGAAGCACTTTGTTTGGATCGACGGAGCCGGTGTTCAAGGACGGGCCGTATTCGTCCACGGCGTTTTTGACGTTGGCGATTTCGGTCAGCACGTTCGTCGGGTCGAACTGGAAGCCGAGCAGCGGCGCGTTGGTCGCGGACGAATTGAATTTTTCGTATTGCTCCCACTTATCCTTCGGATCTTCCTTCAGCTTGTAGAGCAGGAACATGTTGCCGAGCGTAAACGAAGGCATCGAATATCCGGAATCCGGAATCGGCTCGTACGTGTCTTCGGACAGCTTTTTGTAATGCACGCCCTCCAGGCCGTAGTTTACCAGGTTGCGCAGGTACGCGTCGGTGTTCAGCAGGTTCAGGAATTCCATCGCTTTTTCCGGATGTTTGGATTTGGCGGAAATGGCCTGCATCGAACCTGTGACGGACCAGTTGAAAACCATCGGCTCGTGAATCGGCGACGAAACGATCGGATAACCAAGGGAATCGGACCACAAAATGTCGGCGAAAGGCACGGTATGCTGTTTATCGACCAGCCATTTGCCGGTTTTTTCATGCTCGTTGCCCTGTTTGGTGGCGGCGTCCGGCGGCAGGTAGCCTGCTTTATAATATTTGTGCATCGTATCGAATACCTGCTTCGCCTCCGGCGTATCCCATACGTTGACGACCTTAAAATCCTTCGCGTCGATCGACACGCCGACCGGCAGGCCTTCGAGCGCGAAGTCGTACGGCAGGTACGGGCCGATGTTGGACGGAATCGGGTAGACGTCCGGTTCGTTGTCTTTTACCGTTTTCAGCATCGGCTCCAGGCTTTCGAGCGTCGTCGCTTTCGTCACATCGAGCTTATATTTGTCGACGAGAACCTTGTTGAAGCGCCATACGGCTTGCGCCGGAAGCTCTTTGTTCGTCGGGATGGCGTAATTGTGCCCATTGACTTTGGAGCCTTCCAGGAAGGCCGGGTTCAGCGCTTTCGTGATGCCCTGGCCGTATTTTTTCAGCAGGCCGTCAAGCTCGTAGAAGTAGCCTTTTCTTGCGCTTTCCACGTAATTGAACGCCCAGGACGAGGTGAAGGCGATGTCGAACGGCTCGCCGGAAGCGGCGATGACCTGCATTTTCTGGGAGTAATCGCCCCAGTCGATCAGGCGCAAATCGATTTCGGCATTGATTTTTTCGCCGACGTATTTGTTGACCTCCGCCATGACTTTGTCCTGATCCTTTTGCGGACCGCTGATGGTGTACCAGATCAGCTTGACCGGCTTTTCTTTTTCGGTGCTTTTGGCCTCGCTGCCGGTGCTGTCGGTTTTGGTGCCGGCCGTGTCGGAGCCGCCGTTATCCTTGCCGCCGCAGCCGGCGAGGGCCATGGAGGTCAGCAGGAACAAGCTGAGCAGGAGCGTAAGTCCTCTTCTTTTTTTCATTTCTTTTTCATCCCCTTGTGATTTGGTAGTGGTGCAGCTTTAAAAACTATGTGATGACTATTCCTTCACAGAGCCAATCGTCAGCCCTTGCACGAAATAGCGCTGGAAGAACGGATACGCGAAAATGATCGGCAGCGTCGCAAGCACGACCATCGCCATGCGGGTGGTTTCCGCCGGCATGCTCTGGGCGATGGCCGAACGGTCCGTGCCGCTGCCGATCGCGGAGTTTTGCAAAATGAACTGGATGTTGGTTTCGATTTTCATGAGCAGCGACTGCAGCGGCAGCAGCTTGGCGTTGTCGATGTAAAGCAGGGCGTTGAACCAGTCGTTCCAATATCCGAGGGCCGCAAACAGGCCGATCGTGGCGAGTCCCGGCAGGGAGATCGGAAGGATCAGATACAAGAATACGCGAAATTCGCCCGCCCCGTCGATCTTTCCCGATTCGATGATGGCGTCGGGCACCATCGTTTTGAAAAAGGTCCTCATGATCAAAATCGAAAACGCGCTTACGCTCATCGGCAAAATGAGGGCCCAAATCGTGTCCTTCAGGTGAAGCACCTGGGAAACGACGATGTAGGAAGGGACGAGGCCGCCTCCGAACAACATCGTAAAAAACGCGATGAACGAAAAGAGGCCGCGGAACTTGAAATAAGGCCGTGAAATGGCATAAGCGTAAAGCGAGACGATCGCGACGGTCAGCAGCGTGCCGACGACCGTGATCAAAATCGTGACGCCGTAGGAGCGGAGCAGCTGGTCGCCCGTCTGGAAAATATACTGGTACGCCTGGAAGGACCATTTTTCGGGAAAAATGCTGTACCCGTTCAGCGCCAGCGTTTTTTCGTCCGTCAACGAGATGACCACGACGAACAGGAACGGATATACGCAGGCGAGGGAGAAAAGCCCGATGACCAGATGCGCCGCTGTGTTCCAAAACGGCGACAACCGGTGAAAATCCCGCGTTTTTTTTGCGCGTTTGTCCGGCCGGCTTGCAGGCTGCCGGGAGATCACGCTGTTTTCCATGCGGCATGCCTCCTTTTAGAACAAAGCCTGTTCCTTGTTGATTTTTCGAACGATAAAATTGGTTGCGATGACAAGCACGAATCCGACGACGGATTGGTACAAGCCTGCGGCGGTGCTCATGCCGATATCCCCGGTTACCTTCAGCCCGCGGTATACGAAGGTGTCGATGACGTTCGTGACCGGGTACAAGGCGCCGGTGTCGCGCGGAACCTGGTAAAACAGCCCGAAGTCCGCCCGGAAAATGCCGCCGATGGCGAGGATGAACATGATGACGATAATCGGGGTGATCATCGGGATCATGATTTTCCGGATTTGCTGCCATTTGCTTGCCCCGTCGATCATCGCCGCTTCGAAATAGGATTTGTCGATGCCGACGATGGCGGCCAAGTACACGACGCTTCCATAGCCGACGCCTTTCCACAGGTTGACGATGACGAGGATGTACGGCCAGTATTTCGTTTCGGAGTACCAGAATACCGGATCCGCTCCGAAAAACTTCAGCACCTGGTTCAGCACGCCTTTGTCGACGCTCAAGAAACTGAACACGAAATAACTGACGATGACCCACGAAAGAAAATGGGGAAGGAACATGCCCGTCTGGTAGATCTTCGCCATTTTTTTGCTGGCGATTTCGTTGACCAGGATGGCGACAAGCACCGAAAGCACCGTGCCCAGCACGATAAAAACGGCGTTGTACAGCAGGGTGTTCCGCACGATAATGAAAGCGTCTTCCGTTTTGAACAGATATTCAAAATTTTTAAACCCGACCCAGTCGCTGCGCAATATGCTCGCCAAAAATCCGTCGGTGTCGTACCTGTAATCCTTGAAGGCGATGACCGCGCCGGGCATGGGCAGGTAGCAAAAGAGAATGAACCATACCGTTCCCGGAAGCACCATAAGCAGCAAAGCTTTGTTGCGATTGAGCGTCCTGAGCCAGCGCATCGGCCCGTGTTCCATGAGAGCCCCTCCCGTCTGTGGTGTGTATGTTGATAATCCTAATCTACCGCAGCTGTAAGCGCTGTCTAAAGTGAAAAAAACAAACAAAAGATGCACAAACCAAAGAATAGTTCGGCGGGCATGGGCCGGCTCCGGGGAAATTATGGTAAGGTAATAGATGAAGCGGAAAAAGGAAACAACGCCTTGTTGAAAGCGCATACAAGATAGGGCGAAGCCTGTCGCAAAGGATGATTTTACGGCATGAAAAAGCTGGTTGATTTTTATAAAATACATTTCAGGAAAAAGCTGTTCAACAAAATCGTGTTCATCTATTCGATCATCACCGTGTTGTCGCTGGCCAGCCTGTCGGCCTTCGTTTACACGTATCAGCTGAACGTGCAGGCGAGCAAGGAGCTGGAATTGAACAACCGCATCCTGTCGAACATCGGCAAATATTTGGACATGCGGTACGCGACCTCCCAGCAAATCGTGCAGCAGATCTACCGCGACGAATCCGGGACGCTGCTCGAGGACGTGTATTCTTTCCTGCGCAGCGATTTTGCCGAATATTTGGACGACCGTCTCGAAAAATACGGCGATACCGGCGTCCGGAGGCGGGACATCATGTCCTACTTGCGCCTGCAGCTGAACAATTATCCCGACATCCGCATGATTGCGCTGTACAGCGAGAACAAAAAATTCATTCTGCTGCTTACCCGGGACAGCCAAAATTACTATGAGGCGAACGGGGACCTGCAGTCGGCCCTTAAGCGGTACGTCGTTTCCGACAAAAGCTTCACGACCGTCAGCAACATCAACAGCATGACCCGGCAGGAGAGCATCGGGAACCTGATCATCGATTACGATCTGAGCGGCATGTACGGGGATTACATGGTGGATTGGGGCGGCCTGAAGGGATACGTCGCGGTCGTCACGCCCGCAGGAGACGTTCTTTTCGATTCGTCCAGCCGTTATTACGGCAAAACGTATCCTTATCTGGCCAAGCTGTCGTCTTCATCCGACGTTCAGCATTTCGAAGAGCCCTCTTATACGAACGTCCAGGTTTCGAACCGGTTCGGCTATTACGTGGTCGGGGTCATCCCGAAGGCCGAAATCGCCAAAAGCCTGGTCGGGCTTCGGAACACGCTGTTTCTGGTGACGGGCATATGCATCGCGGCGGCGATGATTCTGACCCGGTTTACGATCGTCAACTTTTCGCGGCGGACCCGGGCGATCATGAAGGCGCTTGAAAAAGCGAGGAACGGGGATTTGTCGGTGCGCATTCCGGTGGAAAAGGAAGACGAGCTGTATGAAATATCCGACCGGTTTAATCATATGTGCGCGGATCTGGCGGAGTACATCGACCGGGTGTACGTGTCGGAGATCAAGCAGAAGCAGGCCGAGCTGGTGGCCTTTCAGGCGCAGATCAAACCGCATTTTCTGTACAACACGCTGGAAGCCATCCGCATGCGCGCCCTTTCGAAAAAAGCGGATGACGTCGGCGAGATGATCTATATTTTGTCCACGCTCTTCCGGTATTCGGTCAAACGGGATACGATCGTTGCGCTGGCCGACGAAATCGAATACTGCAGCTTGTATTTGGACCTGTTCCGCATCCGGTACGCGAACAATTTTACGTACGAAATCGACGTGGAGCCCGAGCTGATGAACATTCCCGTGCTGAAGCTGTCGATCCAGCCGCTCATTGAAAATTATATCGTCCATGGTTTGGTCATGTCCCGTTCGGACAACCGGATTTCGATCCAGGCGGAGCTTCGGGGGAGGGATCTGGTCATCGTCCTGAAGGACAACGGAAAGGGCATCGAACCGCAGAAGCGGGAAGAAATCAGGCGGCGCCTGCAAGGGGAATCCGCGGAGCGTTCGGCCTCCATCGGGCTGGTCAACACGCATGAACGGATCAAAATCTGCTTCGGTGACCGCTACGGGCTGGAGCTCTCGGACGAGAGCCGGCAGGGAACGGTCATCATCATGAAATTACCATCTGGGGAGCAAGGAGGACGATTGTATGCGTAGCGTGTTTATTGTGGATGATGAGCCGTTTATACTGGAAGGCTTGAATAACGTCGTCGAATGGGAGGAGCTGGGGACGACGCTGTGCGGCAAGGCATATGACGGCAAAGAGGCTTTCGAGCAGCTGCGGGAAACCGGGTGCGACATTCTGATCACCGACATCATGATGCGCGAGATGGACGGTTTGGAGCTGATCCGGCGGCTTAAGCCGCTGCATCCGCACATGAAATTCATCGTGCTGAGCGGCTACAACGAATTTAATTACGTGAAGGAAGGCATGAAGCTTGGCATCGAAAATTACCTGCTGAAGCCGGTCAACATGAAGGAGCTGGCGGAAACGATCCAGAGCACGGTCCAAAAAATGGACAACGCCGAGCGCCCGGCATATTGGAATGCGGAAGAGCTCGATATTTTGCGGGACAACGTCATGAACCGCTGGGCAACGGGACGGATCGACCCGGCCGAGTTGAAAAACCGGCTGGAATTTCTGGATATTCCGTCCGATCGGTCCTGCTATGCGGCCGCCGTCGTCCGGGAGATTGCCGAAATGGAGGAGCCTGCCGGCGCGACCCCTTGGTACAAGGCGGAGGCCGACAACCGCGAGGTGTATTTCCTTTGCAGGGAGATGACGGAAGGCGGCGGGTCCGGCATTTGTTTTTGCGATACGGAGGGCGACATCGTCATCGTCTATGCGGGGTCCGACCCGGAATCTTTGCAGGCCGGCAGCCTGGAGCGGCTGGAACAGATCCGGCACGCGCTGAAAGGACGGAAAATCGATGTCATGATGACGCTCGGGAGCATGGAATCGGGGTATTTGGGCATGCCGCAAAGCTACAGCCAGGCCAAACGGCTGCAGGAATATTTCCTGACCCACGAGGAAGGCGAAATCATAACGGCAAGCCGGATGTCCCCGCCGGACGAACCGCCCGCTTGGGCTGCGCTGGATACGCTGGAATACGAAAAACGGCTGCTTGCCAGAAACAAAACGGCCGTCGACGAATACATCGATCAGGCGTTTAACGTAAAAACAGCCGTGCCGGTGGCCCGCATCCACAACATGGCCGTCGAGCTGGTCCTGTGCACGAAGCAGGTCGTGAAGGAAAACAAGCTGAATTTCGAACTTGCCACGAGCGGTTACAAGCAGCTGTTCACGGCTTTGTTCAAAGCCCAGACGATCGCCCGGCTGGCCCAGCACGTCAAATTCATCGCCCATGCCGCCATCGATTATTTGTCGGTCGATGAGGATGAATTCAGCCCGGTCGTCAAGCAGGTGCTGCACCAGATCCGGACGAAATACGCCGAGGAAATGTCGCTCAAGACGCTTGGGCATGAATTTAACGTCCATCCGTTTTATTTGGGCCAGCTGTTCCAGAAGGAGACGGGCGTCAGCTTCAGCGATTACCTGAACTCGCACCGGATCAAGCAGGCCAAGGCGCTGCTGACGGATACCCCGATGAAGACGAGCGAAATTTCGAGGCGCGTCGGTTATTTGGAGCCCGGATATTTTTACAGGCAGTTCAAAAAATACGCGGGCGTATCGCCGACCGAATACCGCAACAGGGTCAAAATGTCGGCATGCCGCGACGAACAGGCTTAACGCCGGAACAGCATCATGATAAGCGACCCGATGACGCTGATGAGGATGCAGGTCACGATCGGAAAATAGAATTTGACGTTTCCCTTTTCATAGACGATGTCGCCCGGCAGGCGGCCGAGCGGAATCCAGCGCCCCACCAGCCACCAGATCAAACCGGCGGCGATCAGGACGATGCCAAGGATGATCAGGATTTTGGATGCACTAGGCATGACGGTTTCACCTCGCAAACTTCAATATCGGATACGGATATTTATGCTATAATTCTCACAAAACGGCCGCCGTCTATCGCGGGGAGCAACGGCCCGACTTTTTCTTATTGTATATCAAGGAAGGGATTATAATCCATGACACTGCAGCAGTTGAAATATGTCATCGAGGTCGCGAACCGGGGGTCCATGAACGAAGCCGCCAAACGGTTGTTCATCTCCCAGCCCAGCCTGTCCAATGCGATCAAGGAGCTGGAAACGGAGCTTCGGATCACCATTTTCGAACGGACCAACAAAGGAATTACGTTATCCAAGGAGGGGGCCGAGTTTCTCGGCTACGCCCGCCAGGTCATCGAGCAGGCCGAGCTTTTGGAAAGCCGGTATTTGAACGCCAAACCCGCGCCGCAGCATTTTTCCGTCTCCACGCAGCATTATGCCTTTGCGGTGAACGCGTTCGTCCATCTGGTCCGCGAATACGGGCAGGAGGAATACGAGCTCGCGCTCCGGGAAACCAAAACCCATGAAATCATCCAGGACGTCAAAACCCAGCGCAGCGAAATCGGCATTTTGTACCTGAACGAGTTCAACAGCAAGGTCATCAACCGCCTTTTGAAAGACGCGAACTTGAAATTTACGAGCTTGTTCACGGCCAAACCGCATATTTTCATCAGCATCCACAACCCGCTCGCCAAGCAGTCGATCGTCACGATCGACCAATTGGAGGCCTATCCTTATTTGTCGTTTGAGCAGGGGGAGTACAACTCGTTCCATTTTTCGGAGGAAATACTGAGCACCCTGTCGCATCCGAAAAGCATCCGCGTCAACGATCGGGCGACCCTTTTCAATTTGCTGATCGGGCTGAACGGCTACACGATTTCGACCGGCGTGCTGAGCGCGGATTTGAACGGGAACGAAATCATCCCGGTTCCGCTGGACTGCCAGGAATCGATCAACGTGGGCTGGATTTGCCACCAGAACGCTGCCTTGTCCAAGCTGGCATTGGCGTATATCGACGCTCTCCATGAAGCTATCAAGTAAGGTGGGGCTGCAATCTTCCGCTCGTGCGGGCGGTTGGTTCGGCCCGATCCGGTCGGGTTTTAGCGGAATTGCTCGGCGGGTATTTTTCTTGCTATAGCCTAAGACTATAACCAGATATAGTTTATTGGAGTTACTTTATAACGTGAGCATTGTGCTATCTTTTTTTAAAAGCCATTCATTCGAATCGGATAAAGGGGATAGGACAAATGAGCATCATCGAACATCAAGCCAAGCAACGAAACAAAACTCCGTTCAGACACGACATCGTAGGCAGCTTTCTTCGCCCGGAAGCGCTGAAAGCCGCGAGAAGAAAATTCCAAAACGGCGAGATTACGGCCGAGCAGCTGAAAAAGGTCGAAGACGAGGAAATCGTCAAGCTGGTCGCCAAACAGAAGGAGGTCGGCCTGAAAGCCGTGACCGACGGGGAATTCAGACGTTCCTGGTGGCATCTGGACTTCATGTGGGGGCTGGACGGCGTCGAGAAAGCGGAAGTCGAAAAAGGCTACCGGTTCCAAGGTGAGGAAACAAGAGCGGAAACCGCGCGTCTGACCGGGAAAATCGGTTTTTCAGACCATCCGTTCGTGGAACATTTCAAGTTCCTGAAAAGCGTTGCCGGCGACGACGTCGTTGCGCGCCAGGCGATTCCGGCACCGGCCCAGTTCCTTGCCGAACTGCAGCGTCCCGAAAACATCTGGGGCACCGAAGCGGTCTACGCCAGCCGGGACGAGCTCATTGCGGATATCGCGCAGGCCTATCGGGCGGCCGTTTTGGCATTTTACGAAGCGGGCTGCCGCAGCCTGCAATTGGACGATTGCACGTGGGGAATGCTGTGCGACCAAAATTACTGGAAAACGCGGCATGCGGCGGGGGAAGACGTGTCGCAAATCGCCGAAACGTACGCCCGCCTGAACGAAGCGGCCATCCGCGATCTGCCGGAGGACCTGGTCGTCACGACGCATGTCTGCCGCGGAAATTACCACTCCACGTGGGCTTCCTCGGGGGGATACGAACCGGTAGCGGAGAAGCTGTTCGGCATCGGGAACATCGACGCGTTTTACCTTGAATTCGATACGGAACGCGCAGGGGATTTTTCGCCGCTGCGTTTCCTAAAAGGCCAGCAGGTCGTGCTGGGACTCCATTCTTCCAAAACCGGCGAGCTTGAAGACAAAGAACAGATCGTCAGCCGGATCAAGGAAGCGACGCAATACGTCGATCTGGAGCATATTTGCCTCAGCCCGCAGTGCGGATTCGCTTCGACGGAGGAAGGCAACATCCTGACCGAAGAGCAGCAGTGGAAAAAACTCGCGTTCATCAAAGAAATCGCCGACGAGATTTGGAAATAATAGAGCGCAAATCCTTAGGTTTTGCCTTCAGCCATCCGGCTGAGGGCTCTTTTTTTGCTTCCATGGCAAAGCGACGCCTTTAGCCCTGATCTTGGAAGAACGGGGCTTTTTGCCGTTTATGCAGGAAAGCCGTATTTAAGGATTGACCCTTACCTTGGAGGAGGCCTCATGATGGAATCCTAAAGACCGAAAAGGAAAGGAGTCCAACCCGATGTTATCTTCATTCAAACGGTTTCGCCACCGCTTTATCCGGATTATCCTGATCTCGAATTTGTTTTCGCAGATCGGAATCTGGGTGCGGAATTTCGCGATATTGCTGTACGTCATGGACAAGACGGAAGGAAATGCGCTTTACGTTTCGCTCGTCTCGGTTGCCGAATATGCGCCGATGTTTATTTTCTCTTTTATAGGCGGCGTGTTCGCCGACCGGTGGAAACCCCGGAAAACGCTGGTTTGGTGTGATTTTCTCAGTGCGGCATCGGTAGGGATCGTTTGGCTGGCTCTGTTGAGCGGGCTCTGGGAAGCGGTGCTGCTGACGACGTTGATTTCGTCCGTGCTTTCCCAGTTTTCGCAGCCGGCGGGGATGAAATGGTTTAAAATCCACGTCCCGGACGAACTGGCCCAGCCGGCGATGTCCCTGTTGCAGACCTTGTTCGCCGTCTTTATGGTGTTAGGCCCGGTCCTTGGAACGGGCGTTTATCAAACGTTCGGGATTCAAGCGGCCATCGGCATGACGGGGATCTCCTTCCTGATGTCGGCCGCTGTGCTGCTGTTCCTCCCGCCGGACAGCCCCGGCAGCGGGCAGGAAGCGGCAGCTTCGCTTTCCGTGATTCGGGACATGAAGGCAGGGATTCGATATGTTGCCGGCCGAAAAACGCTGCTGCTGCTCAGCCTTTGTTTTCTGCTCGTTGGACTCGGCGTCGGGTTGATCTCTCCGCTTAGCGTCTTTGTCGTCACGGAGAAGCTGGCCCTTCCGGCGTCGGATTTGAAATGGCTCTCCATTCCTTACGGCCTGGGGGAGATCGTCGGCGGCATCGTCACGTTCGCCGTTGCGAGCCGAATTGCGCCGAGCAGGCTGCTGGTGCTGGGACTGCTGGTCAATGCCGCCGGCATGATCCTGACGGGCCTGTCGGGCATGTTATGGCTTGCCATGCTCGCCCAATTGGTCATCGCGCTGCTGCAGCCGGCGATTTTTATCGGCAACCAGACGCTGGTGATGCAGCATACCGAAGCCGAATATATCGGCAGGGTCACCGGAATCCGCACGCCGCTGATGACGGGGGCGATGCTGCTCATGATGGGGCTGGCGGGCGTTTTGAAAAACATGTTTCCGCTTGAATGGATATACGGATTCGCCGGCTTGTGTCTGGCGGCCGGTTGTTTGGCCGTGCTTCCGCTTCTCCGTATCCACGGCGATGCGGGCGGCACCGAAGAGGCGGTATAGTCCTTTCCGGCAGCCGGCGCATTTATCGATCTGGAGCATATTTGCCTCGGCCTGCCGTGCGGATTCGTTTCGACGGAGGATGGCAACCTCCCGACCGAAGAGCAGCAATGGGAAGAAACTCGCGTTCATCCAAGAAATCGCCGACAAGATTTGGAAATAATATAGAAGGGCATCCGTATGTCTTGCCTTCAGCCGTCCGGCTGAGGGCACATTTTTTCGCTTCCATTGCCGGTCTGCTTCTGATATATTTACATTGTGACCATTAATTCACTAAATGTACACAAAGTAAAATAAAATCGCATGATCCACTACAACAAGCGACCTGCATAAATTTTGAAGCAACCAAAAAAGGGGATACGTATGGAGAAATGGGATGCGAGTTACGATGTGGTGGTTGTAGGTTCCGGAGCGGGCGGGTTGACCGCTGCCTTGACGGCACAATTGAAAGGGCTTACAGCGCTGGTGATCGAAAAAACGGATCAGTACGGCGGGTCGAGCTCTTTGTCGGGCGGCGCGATTTGGGTTCCGAACAACGTTTATCTCGAACGGGCAGGATTGAAGGATACGATGGAAAAAGCGGAGGCCTACATCGAAGCGACGGTCGGCGACAGGGTGCCGGCGGAGAGAAAACGCGCGTATTTGACCCGCGGGCCCGAAATGGTGAAATTTTTGCATGAGCATACGAACCATGTCCGGTTCGAATACATACCCGGCTATTCGGATTATTACCCCGAAGCGCCCGGCGGTTTTCCGCAAGGGAGATCGGTGGAGCCCGTCGTGTTCGACCTGAAAAAACTGGGGGAAGAGCGGAAACGCATCCGGCGCGCGAACCTGCCGACCTACGGCATGGTCATGAACGCGTACGAATTCCATAAAGTCAACATGATCACCCGAACGTGGATCGGCAAAAAAACGTCGCTGAAAATCGGCATGCGGCTGATGCGTTCGATATGTACCGGCTACCGCCCGGCGGCCTTGGGGGAAGCCTTGATCGGCCGTTTGCGGCTGTCGCTGATGGAAGCGAAAGGCGATCTATGGCTGTCGACCGCTTTTTCGGATTACGTGACGGAAGGAGGCCGCGTCACCGGCATTCATGCGGTCCGCGACGGCAAGCCGGTCCGGATCGAGGCCAAACATGGCGTCATCCTGGCTGCGGGCGGCTTTTCGCACAGCCAAGAGCTACGGGAAAAGTATTTGCCGCACCCGACGTCCGCGCAATGGACTTCGGCCGCCGAAGGCCAAACCGGCGACATTCTCGCCGCATCGCTTCGCCTGGGAGCCCGAATCGACTTGATGGATCGCGTCTGGGGAGCGCCGTCGGCGGTTCCGCCCGGGGAAAAGCCGTTTTTCCTCGTGGCCGACCGCGGCATTCCCAATATGATGATCGTGAACGGAGCCGGCGAGCGGTACGTCAATGAGGCGGTGCCCTATCATGAATTCGTCGATACGATGTACGCCCAAAACAAGCCTGAAGCGCCTACCACCCCGTCGTGGATGATTTTGGACCAGCAGGCGAAAAACCGCTACATTTTTCTCGGCTTGTTCCCGGGTCAGCCGTTCCCGAAACGCTGGCTGGAAAACGGGTTCGTGAAAAAAGGCAGCACCCCGGCCGAGCTTGCAGGGCAAATCGGCATCGATCCCGCCAGGCTCACGTCAACGTTCGAGCGCTTCAACCGCATGGCGCAAAAAGGCGAGGACGAAGACTTTCACCGCGGCCAAAGCGCCTACGACCGTTATTACGGCGACCCGACGCTCCCGAATCCGAGCCTGGCGCCGATCGCGAAAGCACCGTTTTATGCCGTTCCCGTGGTGCCGGGCGATATCGGAACCAAAGGCGGGCTGGTGACCGATGCATGCGCCCGCGTGCTCCAGGAGGACGGGACGCCGATCGGCGGATTGTTTGCGACAGGCAACTGCTCCGCCGCCGTTATGGGCGAAACGTATCCCGGTCCCGGCGCAACGCTCGGGCCTGCCATGACGTTCGGGTATGTGGCCGCGACCTATTTGGCGGAAACGAAACAAGTCAACCGGATGAAGCTGTAGTTTGAGCGAGCCTTGATCTTCAACGAAGATCGGGGCTTCCGGCCGTTCCTCCGCTATGATTTGAGGCGTTCCTCGGCAAGATGGATGAAAGCCTGCGCGGCATGGCCCAAATATTTATCCGCCCGGTAAATGATGCTCATTTCCCTGTACGGCGGATCATCATGGATGGGCAGGAACCGCAGCTTGGGGTCGCCGATGGCTTCAACCAAAGCAGGCGTCTGCACGGTGACCCCCATGTTCTCCCGGACAAACCGGAACAGCGAAGGGTTGGACGTCGTCTCCACGACGATGTTCAGGTTAAAACCGTGTTTCCGGCAGAATTGCTCGACGAGCTCCCTTCCCCAGAACCCTTTCGGATACATAATGACCGGCAGGCCGTTCAGCTCGTTCAAGGAGACCGAATCCCTGCCGGCGAACGGATGCTCTGCAGATACCACTACGCCGTACTCCTCCCGGGGCAGGCAGCGTAACACGAGCCGGTTGTCGTAAAGCGGCTTGAGCGAGATGCCGATGTCGATTTCCGCACGGAGTACGAGATCCGCCACATCGACGGCCGAGACGATTTTGAGCCGGACGTTCGGATACCGGTTGCGGAAATCGATGAACATCGGGGTCAGGCGGAAATCGAGCTCGGAAGGCAGCACCCCGACGCCGAGCGTACCGCCTTGGTGATGGTGAAGCTCGCCGATCTCCAGCTTGGCGTTCTGCAAATTTTGAAACATTCCCCGTGCGTGCTTGAGCAGGACGCCGCCCGCATCGGTCAACGCGATCCGTTTGCCGATCCGGTCGAACAGGGGCATGCCGATCTCTTCCTCCAGCGCTTTGATCTGCAGGCTTAGATTCGGCTGGGAGATGCCCACCTTATCCGCGGCCTTCGTAAAATGCAGCTCCTCGCAAACGGCCATAAAATACTCCAACTGTCTCAGTTCCATATATCCACTGCACTCCGATCCTCAACCAAAATGTTTTCCGCCTGAAGGCGGCGGTTTCTTCGTATCATTTGTATAACAAATTATTATTATAACTTCAATATAATTGATAAATGATTCTTCTCCAAGTAAGATGTGTTCAAATCGATCTGCAAGGAGAGGGAATGATGAAAAAAACTTCACGGTTCATGATGGCTGCGGCCTTTATTTTAGCTTCTTTGAATCTGCGGCCCGCGATGAACTCCGTCGCGCCCATGCTGCAAGCCATCCAGCGGGATTTGGGCATGAGCGCCTTGACGGCAAGCCTGCTCACGTCCATTCCTGTGCTGTGCATGGGGATTTTTCCGGCCTTTGCGGTCAAGCTGGGCCGGCGTGCCGGGCTGGAGCGCGTCATCGCTTGGTCGATTGCGGTCATCGGCATCGGTACGGTGCTGCGGTGGTTTACCGGGTCGCCATCGTATCTGCTCATGACCGCGATTTTGGCCGGGCTCGGGATCGCCGCGGCGGGACCGCTTCTGTCGGGCTTCATTAAGCGGCACTTTCCGACCAAGGTGCCTTTCATGATATCGCTTTACACCGTATCCATGGCGGTCGGAGCGACGCTTTCATCGGGGATGTCCCTGCCGCTGGCGGACCGGATCGGTTCGTGGCGCGAATCGTTGGCGGTTTGGGCCGTCCTGGCTGCCATCGCCCTGCCGGTATGGTGGTGGTCGGTTCTTCGCCGTGCCCGGCCGTCCGCTGGAGAGGCGCAGACGAGTCGTACGGCCGGATTGCCCTGGCGCAGCGGAAAAGCATGGGTTCTTACGGTGTCCTTCTGCCTGCTGGCCGTCTTGTTCTTCTCGGTCACGGCTTGGCTGCCGCCG
Source organism: Paenibacillus sp. FSL M7-1455 (assembly GCF_038004655.1). Taxonomy (NCBI): domain Bacteria; kingdom Bacillati; phylum Bacillota; class Bacilli; order Caryophanales; family Paenibacillaceae; genus Paenibacillus; species Paenibacillus sp. FSL M7-1455. The sequence goes on from NZ_JBBORO010000001.1 coordinate 1,709,501, forward strand.
GTCGTGGAGCATATGGGTTACGGCAAAGCATATGCGGCGAACATGCTCGTCCTGTTTTCTGTGACGCAGATTCCCGTCGGCCTTCTGTTCCCTCATCTGTTGCGGCGTTTTCCTTCCCGCCGTTTCTGGCTGGCGCTGGGCGCGCTGGCGATGGCCGCCGGCTTCCTGATGCTCTGGATTTCGGCGGCGCCGTGGCTTGCGGCGATTCTGATCGGCATCGGCCCCGGCGTGCTGTTCCCGGTTAATCTGATGATGCCGATCGAGGCGGTAAGCGATACGAAGCAGGCGACGGCCTGGTCGGCCATGACCCAGTCGGCCGGATACGTGATCGGTGCGCTGGGACCGATGCTGCTCGGCGTAATCCACGATGCTGCGGGCAGCTATGCGCTGCTGATCCCGGTGCTGCTGACCGTCACGCTGGCGATGGCGGCGGTTCATCAGCTGGCGGCGAAGGCGGCCAAGCCCGAAGCGCCGGATGTTTTAAACAAGCCCAGAGAAAAGGAAAAAGCCCTTCCTTTGGCAGAGTAAGGAAGGGCCTTGGATGGAACATGTCCACGCCTGCCTGCCGACCGTTCGGAACCGCCCCTTAGCCGTTTAGCAGAGCACTTCGACCGTAAAACCGCCCGGCGCCTCGACATAGAACGTGTACCCGTGCGCATGCTGCGGAGGCTTGACGTCGTAGCCGTCCTCCAGAAGCCTTTGGTTGATGCGGTCGACCTGCTCCTCGGTTGGCTGCGGGAAGCCGACGTGGAACGTTTTGGGGTACTGCACCTCGCGGCCCTTCATCAGCGTCAGGACAAAGCCGTCATCGTCCAAGAGCACGGCGAAGTTGTCGCCGCGGGTAGCCCGGCAAACCAGGCCGAAATAGGTCTCCAGAAACGCCCGGGACGCCGCCACATCGGTCACCGTCAAATTCAAATGGTTGATTTTCATATGTCTCCTTCTTTCCAAGTGGAGTATGGAATCGTCATTCACCTTTATTATATGACCTTCATGCAAGTGATAAGGTTACGGCATCATGGAGGGCAAGGGCTCAACTTGAAACGGATAAAGCAGTATAGTCCTCGTTAATCATGGGAACGTAGGGGACGGTTATTGCGGATGTTGGCGAATCAGCTCCACGAGATTGCGGGCCGCGGCGTTTAGCGGCTCGTTTTTGCGCGTGCAGATCGCGATGACGTTCTTTAGGTCGATGCCGTCGACGTATACGCGGCATAACTCGCCCCGGGCGACATGCTCGCGGACGACCAGCGACGATACGAAGTTGGCTCCGTACCCGGCAATGACGGCCGTAATCGCTTCATGCAGCCCGTTGAACTGCAGGGCGATTTTCGGTGCGGGAGCGCTGTACGTCCGGCATAAAGCCAGCAGCCTTTCCCGGGTGGAGCTTCCTTCTTCGCGCATCACGAAAGGCTCCTTCACCATCTCGTGAAGCGAAACCCGGCGGCCGGCGTATTTATGGCTCGGCGCCACCACGAACCACAGCTCGTCTTCGAACAATTTTTCGGTGTTCACCGAATCCGGATATGCTTCCGGCAGCCCGCCGTAAATCGCCAAATCCACTTCGACGTTCAGCAGCTGCTTCAGCGCTCCGCTGGAATTGGTCGTCGTAATGGACATTTCGACCTGCTCGTACCGCTGTTTGAACTTGGCGAGCCATGAAGGAAGGAGGAACTGCGCGGGAAGATACGTCGCTGCGAGCCGGATTTGCCCGTCCATCCCCTGACGGTAATCTTTGGCGAACTGCTCGATTTGCTGCTCGACGGCAAACAGGCGTTTGGCCAAAACGGCGACCTTCTCCCCGGCATCGGTAAGCGCGATGCCCCGGCCCTGCGGGACCATAAGCGTTAAGGCCAGCTCTTTTTCGAATTTTTTGATTTGGGCCGTAATGGCCGGCTGGCTGATGTTCAGCAGCTCGGAGGCGCGGGTGACGCTGCCGGTGTTGGCAATTTCGTGGAACAGGCGCAAAGCGTGCAGGTTCATCGTTTCTCACCTCGGATTGATTCATATATGTAATGTATGAAAACGTTAAAAAGATATATTATTCTTATCATTATATTCCGGCTACAATAAAATCAAAAGCTGATTCTCTCCAATTTCAGGTCGGCTTTTCAAAAAGTGGATGCGAAATGCGAGGAGGAGATGGAACATGAAACAAACGTGGGAACAAGTGGATGAGTATATTACGGATTTGCTTTGTCCGAACGATTCGATTCTGGATGACGTGCTTGTCGCGAACCGGCAGGCGGATCTGCCGGAAATCGACGTGACGGGAAACCAGGGAAAGCTGCTGCAGCTGCTGGTGCAAATGCAAGGGGCGAAGCGGGTGCTGGAAATCGGAACGCTTGGCGCTTACAGCACCATTTGGATGGCAAGAGGGCTGGCGGAGGGCGGCAAAATCATCACGCTTGAGCTGGAGCCGCATCATGCCGAGGTGGCGAATGCCAACATCAAACGCGCCGGGCTGAAGCATGCGATCGAAGTTCGGCAGGGGAATGCGCTGGAACTGCTGGAGGACTTGGAGCGGGAAGGGGCGGAGCCTTTCGATTTCATTTTCATCGACGCGGACAAACCGAACAATCCCCATTATTTGGAGTGGGCGCTTCGCTTCTCCCGTCCAGGCACCGTCATCGTCGGGGACAACGTCATCCGGGACGGGGAAGTTGCCAGCCGCCACAGCACCGATCCCCGGGTACGAGGCGTCAGAACCTTTTTCGATATGATCGCCGGGGACCCGCGCATATCGGCGACCGCGATTCAGACGGTGGGCAGCAAAGGGTATGACGGTTTTATGATCGGGATCGTGCAGCAAACCGTTCAATCGCCTCAAAAGGCAAATGATCGGTAATGAGACTGCCGTAGTGGGCGACCTGAACGATTCCTTGTTCATCGATCAGAAATTCGGCCGGAATCCGGTTGAAATTGGAGCCTTCCTCCGGAATCAGTTTGAATCCGGCTGCTTCCACCCGGGCCGTAATCTCGTGAATGTCCGGCTGCGCTAACGTTGCCTTCATTTTCGCTTCCGAAGACTCGACGCCGTACCGCGCGTAAATTTCTGCCTCAGGATCGGCAATAAGCGGGAAGGGTGCGTTTTGCCGCCCGACGTATTGGCGGAGGTTTGCCTCCGGAGATTCGAAAAAGGCGACGACCTCCATCCCTTGCCGCTTCCACGTTTCATATCGCTTTATAAATTGCTGCACCCGTAAATTGCATAAAGCGCAAGCGGAGTTGCGGAAAAAGGCGAGCAGAAGGTTGCGGCCCGAATAGGTGTCCGGCGTGACGGGTTCCCCGTTCTGATCCGCCGCTTCAAACCATGGGGCGGCATCTCCGGGGCGGAGCTGATTGTTCATCGTGAATCCCTCCTAATGATCGGTAAAAGGCGTTTCTCGCCCGTACCGCTACCTTATCAGGAAGGTGCCGCCTCCTCTGTGACTTAGTCACACAACATGTCTTCAAGCCTGTTTCTCTGCAAGATTTTGATCCGTCCCCGCCCGGTTTCCACCCATCCGCTGCGCGCAAACTTAAGAAGGGTCCGCGAAACGACCTCGCGCGCTGAATTCATTTCCTCGGCCAGCTCTTGATGCGTCGCGGCTACGAGCGGCTCCTGTTCGGTGGTCACGCGCAACAATGCTTTGGCGAGCCGCTTTTCTACGGGCATCCGCTCCTTTTCTCCCATCATGTCGATCATCCGGAACGTGCTTTCGAGCAAACCTCCGAAAACGGTGCTGCGGAACGACTCATGGAACTGCACCCAGCGCAAGAAACTGCTCCGGAGCACAAACAGCACGTCCACGTCCGTTTCGGCTACCAAATAGGCGGGATAGTCCCTTCCGCACAGCCCGCTGAGCACAAGCAGCGAACAGATTTCCCCCGCGGAAAGCCTGTTGAGCACCGTCTCGTTTCCGTTTTCGTGAACCGCCGTAATCCGGGCCGTTCCGCGGAGCAAAAACATGCCGTACAACGATGCATCCTCCCGCTGGAAGATGTTCGATTTGGCCGGGAACCGTTTGACATGCGGCCGGGCTTGCTCCCATTCTTCCTGAGAAAGACCGTTCAGGGAGGGGAAAACGTCGAGCAGGTTCGTTTCTTTTATCGTCTCTATGCTCATCTGTTACACCCTTTCGATGGTGGTATGATCCCGGATGGCGCCGGTAATCTTCGGCCTCTATCATATCATGGCTTGCAAGATGAATTTGGTGGTTATTTAGGTTCGAGACCAATGTGAGGGTTGGACCGAGTCCGTTGTGACGCGGCCCGGCCCTTTTTTATGTTTTCCGGTTGACAGGAGGAAAGTTTTGGCATATATTGAGGTTAGTTACTTAAGTAATTAACCAGTTGGGTGGTGGAGAAATGGGGCCTATTATGGATGACGGCCGTCCAATATTCATACAAATCGCCGAGAAGATTGAAGACGACATCATTGCAGGGGGGCTGCCGGAGGAGTCGCAGGTCCCTTCGACAAACCAGTTTGCGTCCTTTTACCAGATTAATCCGGCCACCGCGGCCAAGGGAGTGAATCTTCTGGTGGATCAAGGCATTCTGTATAAGAAGAGGGGGATCGGCATGTTCGTGGCGTCGGGAGCAAGGGAGACGCTGATCGAGAAACGGAAGGAGCAGTTTTTCGAGCAGTATGTCATCACGATGGTTCAGGAAGCGAGGAAGCTTGGCATTACGATCGACCAATTGACCGACATGGTCCGGAGAGGGGATGGGAAGCAATGAACCGCATCGTAGAAGTAAACCGGTTAAATAAAACGTACGGCAGCGAAACCGTCATCCAAGACGTGAGCTTTACGATCGAGGAGAACAAAATTTACGGCCTTCTCGGCAGGAACGGAGCGGGCAAAACGACGATCATGCACATGATCACGGCCCAGCTGTTTCCGTCGGGCGGGGAGCTGAAGGTATTCGGGGAACATCCTTACGAAAACAACCGGGTGCTGACCCGGATGAGCTTCATCAAGGAAAGCCAGAAATATCCGGACGTGTTCCGGATCGCGGACGTGCTGGACATTGCGGCGGACCTCTACCCCAATTGGGATCAAGGTTTCGCAGAGCAGCTGATCGAAGATTTCCGGCTCCCCGTCAAACGCCGAATGAAGAAACTGTCGCGGGGCATGCTTTCCTCGGTCGGAATCATCGTGGGCCTCGCCAGCCGAGCGCCGCTGACCATTTTCGACGAGCCTTATCTGGGGCTGGATGCGGTCGCAAGGAACCTGTTTTACGAACGGCTGCTCGAAGACTATGCGGAACATCCGCGAACGGTCATTTTATCGACGCATTTGATCGACGAGGTCAGCAATATGCTGGAGCACGTCATCGTCATCGATAACGGAAAAATCCTGCTGGACGAAGAGGCGGACAGCCTGCGCGGCAAAGCGTTTACCGCCGTCGGTCCTGCTGCAACCGTCCGCGCTTGGGCGGCAGGGAAACAGCTTATACATGAGGAAGCGATCGGCGGCCTGATGTCGGCATCCGTGCTCGGAAATTTAAGCGCGGCAGAGCGGCGGGAGGCGGAAGCGCAGGGCATCGAACTGGTCCCCGTATCGCTGCAGCAGCTGATCGTTCATTTAACGAGCGGCAAAACGAATGGAAAGGTGGCTGAACTCGGATGAACCGGATGGCAGGAGTCATGAAAATGCATTGGAGAGACAAATGGAGCTGGATTTTTATCCCGTGGGTCGTCGTGCTGTTCAGTTTTGTGACCAACCTGACCATCGGCGGATTGACCGGGGGAGAGGAAAACATCAACTCGGGCGGTCTCTCATCGATATTTATTTATATTTTTGTGTGCAGCTTGATCGTGCAGGGGCAGACCTTTCCTTTTGCGTTGGGGCTGAACGTGCGGCGGCTGGATTTTTTTGCGGGCACGAGCGCGATGGGCGTGTTGGTCTCGGCGGCTTCGGCGGTTGTTCTGCTTCTTTTTTCGCTCGCGGAGGAATTGTCGGACGGCTGGGGCGTCAGCGTGCATTTCTTTAACCTTCCGTTTATGGACGGCATTTCTCCGCTCGGACGGCTCGGCATCTACTTTGTCGTGATGGTGCATATGTTTTTCCTGGGCTTCGTGATCGCCAGCATCTACCGGCGGTTTAAAAGAACCGGCATGTTCGTGTTTTTTGCGGCGCTTTTTGTCCTGATGAGCGTGGCCACCTTTGCGCTGACGTATTTTAATTTGTGGCTCGATCTGTTCGGCTGGTTCGCGAATCATTACATGGACATTTTCGTCTGGATGGCTCCGATCGCGGTTGTGTACGCGCTGTTGTCTTACGCCATGATCCGCCGGGCGACCATCTGAGGAACGCAGGGACGTGGCAGAAGCGGGAGGAATCGGCTGAACCCGTTGCCGCATCATGCATAAATTCCGGATAAAGAGCGAAGTTTATGGGATGGAAAACAATTCTAAAAACCATGATCGCTAAAGGAGATTTTGACGATGCCGTTAGGTGCACACGAAGCCCACGAACTCAACGAATTGCTGCTCAGCTGCACGAATTCCATCCAAAGCATGGCGCTTTTCATCGATCAGGCGACCGATCCGGTCTTAAGAAACATGATCACCCGCCACTATGCCGTGCACGTTCAGGATTACAATATGAAGGTCGAATACGCGAACCGCTTCAGTTCGCCCGATCAGCTCAACGTTCCGGCCATGCCGATGAATCCGCCGATGCCTGCGATGAATCCGGGTCCGCAGCAGTATCAGCCGCTTCAGCCGCAGGTGAAGCTCCATCAGCTGGACGACCGCGCGATCGCGACTTCTTACCTGCTGACATTAAAACGGGCCGGCCGGGAGTATGCCTGGTCCGCATTCGAATGCTCCACGCCGCAGCTTCGTTCGTTCCTGGAGAACGCATTCCAGATGTGCTCGCACCAGGCTTTCGAAGTTTGGCAGTACATGGCTTCCAGAGGTTATTACGCGGCCGTGCCGGCTTCACAGGACGTGCTGCAGCCGATGCAGCAAATGTACAAATCGGTGCCGGAACATCAGCCGGGCCGGTTGTACAGCTGACGACCGCGATCCGTTTATGCAGCGCGTTTGCGCCAAGGTCCCTTGCGAGAGGGGCCTTTTTGCTTGTGCGGAACAAGCTGCAAACCCCGTCTGAAAGCGCTTCAAAAAATGTATTGCCAACGATAAAATCCCCTGCTATAATCGCCTTGAAAAGGTTTTCTTGTAAAGGAAGTTTTGACGATGAAGCCAACGATTAGAGATGTTGCCAAAATGGCGGAGGTATCCATCAGCACCGTATCCCGGGTGATGAACGCGCCCGAGTCGGTCAACGAGAACAAAAGGATCCGCGTTTTGGAGGCCATTGAGAAGCTTGGTTACCAGCCGAATTCGTTTGCGCGCGGACTGATTTACAACAAATCCTTTACGTTCGGCCTGCTGATTCCGGATATCGAAAACGTTTATTACACCGGGATTATCCGGGGCATGCAGGACGCATGCATCAAGCTGGGGTACAGCCTGATGATCTGCAATACCGACAGGGACCGAAGCAGGATGCTTTCGTATATCGACGCGTTTCACGAAAAGCAGGTGGACGGGATCGTATTCGCAAGCGACATGATGTTTCCGGAATACCACGAGAAGCTGGTCCGCTGCAAAATTCCGTTTGTGCTGCTGTCGACGCATTCCGAGGAGTTCGAGGTTCCCTGCGTCGAAATCGATGACGAGCAAGCGGCTTACGACGCGGCGAAGTTCCTCATCGAGCTCGGCCACCGGGAAATCGGGATGATCGGTTTCGACCACGAAAATTCGATCTCCGGGCCGCCAAGGTTCAAAGGGTTCGCCAAAGCCATGCTCGAAGCGGGGCTTGAACGAAACGTCCAGAGGGTAAGGGGAGCGGCGCACAGGTTTGAGCAGGCTTATCAAGCCGCGCATGAATTGTTCACCGATTTTCCCGAGCTGACCGCCGTCTTTTGCGTGGCCGACGAATTCGCGATGGGCGTCATCTCGTATTTGAAAGACCGCAACATATTGGTTCCGGGCCAGGTATCGGTCGTCGGCTTCGACAACCTCCGGTTCGCGAACATGTTTATTCCGAAGCTGACGACGATCGCGCAGCCGATGTACGACATGGGCTACCGCGCGGCCGAGAAGCTCCACGAATTGGTGACGACGGGCAAGGTCGAGGTTCTAAGGGAAAAGATGGAGCATAAATTGATTGTCAGGGAGTCTTCGCGGGAAAGGTGAGGCGTTTGCGGCGCTGGATTTGAAAAGCTTTTCAGAATGTCGCATCCCGGTTGGTTTTGCATGCTGCGCAGCCGGGTAATAGAGAGGGTTCCTATAACAATGCACTTATGATAAAACATGGTTTGACTTGAACAAAGTGAAAACGCTGTATTTTGAAAATAACCTTGATTTTGCAAGGAGGTGATCCGAGCATCCGCTGCATCTGTTCACCACGCGCCGAGACCGGAAAAGACAGTCCTGCGGCCGTTTGACGAAGACGCTTGCCTATCGTTGGCGCCAGAAAAAGTCAATCGACGTTTTTCAGCCTATTTCTAAAAAGGGGATGTTAGTGTATGACCAAAGGAAAAAAAGCCAGAACATCTTTGCTGCTCTCGCTTTGCTTGTCTTTTACGATGCTGCTGAGCGCCTGCGGAGGATCGGGGGATGCCGGGCCGACAACGGAACCTGCCGCCTCCGGAGGAGACAAAAAAGATACGGCCCAGGAAACCGCCGCGCCGGAAACCGGCACCGGCTCGCCGCTCGAGCTGGCGCTGCAGGGCAAATATAAAGGAACGAAAGTGACGATGTTCGGACCGTTCGTCGACGTCGACCAGAAGAAATTTGAAGAAAGCATCAAGGACTTCGAAGACAAAACCGGCATCGACATCCAGTACGAAGGCTCCAAAGAATTCGAGGCGACGATCAACGTCCGCGTCGACGGCGGCAACGCGCCGGACATCGCCGACTTCCCGCAGCCGGGCTTGCTCGCTTCGATCGCGAAAACCGGCAAAGTCGTCGATCTGACGAACATTCTCGATCAGGAAAAGCTGAAGAAAAACTACAACCAAAGCTGGCTGGACATGGCCACCATGGACGGCAAAGACGGCAAAATCATGGCCGGGATCTGGAACCGGAGCAACGTGAAAAGCCTGGTGTGGTATCCGAAAAAGCAATTTGAAGAAGCCGGCTACAAAGTGCCCGAAACTTGGGACGAGATGATGGCCTTGACCGAGCAAATCGCCAAGGACGGAGATCCGGCATGGGCGATCGGCATCGAAAGCGGCGCCGCCACCGGCTGGCCGGGCACCGACTGGATCGAAAACATCATGCTGCGCACGACAACGCCTGAAAACTACGACAAATGGGTCAAGGGCGAGCTGCCGTTCACTTCGCCGGAAGTGAAAAACGCGTTTGAAATCATGTCTAAAATCTGGATGAACAAAGATTACGTGTACGGCGGCACCAAATCGATCGTCACGACGGCCTTTGGCGACGCGCCGAAGCCGATGTTCGAAAATCCGCCGAAAGCCTGGTTTAACCTGACCGGCAACTTCATTACCAGCTTCTTCCCTGAAACCGCGAAAGTGGATCAGGACTACGACTGGTTCTACCTGCCGCCGATCGACGAAAAATACGGCAAGCCGGTGCTCGTCGCAGGGGACATTTATGCGATGTTCAACGACCGTCCGGAAGTGCGCGCCGTCATGGAATTTTTCACGACCGGCGAGTCCATCAAGTCCTGGGTGCAGTCCGGCGGCGTAATCGCGCCAATGAACGACGCCCCGCTGGAATGGTACAATTCCGAATCCGACAGACGGATGGCGAAACTCGTGCAGGACGCAACGACGCTTCGTTTCGACGGCTCGGACCTGATGCCGGGCAAAGTCGGCGCAGGCTCCTTCTGGAAAGGCATGACCGACTACGTCAGCGGAACCGCTTCGCTGGATGAAGCGCTGCAGCAAATTCAAAAAGGCTGGGACAACAAATAACGCAAATCATGGATCCATCGAACGAATCGGGGCGGTATGCGGCTGTGCGGCCGCCCCTTTTTTCCAAAGAATCTATATCCGATGATCCCTGCTGTAGCGGCGGCGCGCAATGCCGACGAAGCCGCTTACCGGGGGTTTTGAGATATCGAAGGGCAGGAACGACTTATGAATACGCAAGCGAAAAAGAATTTCAGCCTGAAAGCCGCGCTGCTCTTTGTCGTAGTGCTGCTGCTTAATATATTTGTCCACGGAGCCATCTTCATGCTGTTCCGGGATTCGACGCTGAATCCGCTGTTGACGGCGCTGTTTGCGGTCATATGGGGAGTCGCGGGCGTTTACTTGCTGTACCTTTCGTTCAGTTGGGCGGTAGAGCAGTTTCCGGAGCAGATCAGCCGCAGGATGCTGCCGTACGTTTTCATCGGGCCGGCCGTTCTTTTGCTGGGTTGGCTGCTGGTGCTGCCGGCGCTGCGGACGCTTTATTTAAGCTTTTTTAATGCATCTTCTGATAAGTTCGTCGGTCTGGGCAACTATCTGGCGATTTTCAGCGACCGGCTCCTCGCGACCGCTTTGCGCAACAACCTGCTGTGGGTATTCGTCGGTACGCTGGCCTGCGTGGCCCTCGGGCTGCTTATTGCCATCCTTGCGGACCGGAGCAGTTATGAGCGGATCGCAAAATCGATTATTTTCATGCCGATGGCCATTTCCTTCGTGGCTGCGGGCGTCATTTGGAAATTCGTTTATTATTACCAGCCCGGCACCGAGCAGATCGGCCTCCTGAATGCGATCGTGATCGCGCTTGGGGGCGAGCCGCAGGCCTGGGTGACCATGCTGCAGCCATGGAACAACTTTTTCCTGATCATCATCCTGATATGGATGCAGACAGGCTTTGCGATGGTGATTTTTTCGGCGGCGATCAAAGGCGTTCCCGACGACATCCTTGAAGCGGCGCGCGTGGACGGGGCGGGGGAGATCCGCATCTTTTTCCGCATCATCATCCCGTATATCTCGACGACGCTGCTGACGGTCACGACGACGATCATCGTGTTCACGCTGAAAATATTCGACGTCGTCATGGTCATGACGGGCGGCCAATACGACACCGAAGTGGTGGCGACGCAGTTTTACCGGCAGTTCTTCATGTACCGCAACTTCGGGTACGGTTCGACGCTGGCGATTGTGCTCCTGATCGCGGTGCTGCCTGTGATCTACTTCAACCTTCGCCAAATCCGCAAGCAGGGGGGATTCTAAATGGCCGGAAAAAAGAAGAAAAAGGGCAAAAAGTGGCTCGTTAACCTCATTCTTGGCATCATTTGCTTCATTTGGCTGATTCCGACCGTGGGCCTGCTGATTTCTTCCTTCAGACCTGCCGCGGATATTCTTCAGACCGGCTGGTGGAAGGTGTTCCCGCATCAGGAATGGAAAACGACGGATACGATCAAGCTGTCCAGGGACGTGGACCTGCGCCAGCCGATCGAAGTGAACGGCAAAACCTACTCCGACGATCAGCTGAAAGCGGGCGTAAAGTCGGGAGACGAGCGCCTTATTTGGGAGAACCGCCGCAACCGCGAGATCAGCGTGCAAAAACCGGGTTGGGTGGCGAGCACCCAGCTGACGCTCGACAACTACAAAAACGTCATTTCCGGCAAAGAGTACACGCTGAAAGGACCGGACGGCAGCGAAACGAAGGAAAAGGGAACGGGCCTCTCGCAAGCGTTCTGGAATACGCTGACGATCGCCATCCCGGCGACCGTCATCCCGATCCTGATCGCTTCGTTTGCCGCTTATGCCTTCGCTTGGCTGCGGTTCCCCGGCCGGAAAACGCTGTTCGCGGTCATCATCGCGATGCTGGTCGTTCCGCTGCAGGTGGCGCTGATTCCGGTGCTGAAGGATTATACCGCGCTGGGCCTGAACGGCAGCTATCTCGGCATCTGGCTGGCGCATTCGGCTTTTGGCCTGCCGCTGGTCACTTATTTCATGTATAACTTCATCAGCCAGCTGCCGAAGGATTTGTTCGAATCCGCCTTTATCGACGGCGCGAGCCATTTTACCATTTTCAGCAGGCTGATTTTGCCTTTGTCGGTGCCTGCGCTGGCTTCGATCGGCATTTTCCAGTTCCTGTGGGTATGGAACGATTATCTGGTTTCGCTCATCTTTATCGGCAACCAGCCGGAAGTGCAGGTCATGTCGATGAAGATCGCCGACCTCGTCGGCTCCCGCGGAAACGACTGGCACCTGCTGACGTCCGCTGCCTTCATCTCCATGCTGATGCCGCTGGCGATTTTCTTCCTGCTGCAAAAATATTTCGTCAGAGGGTTGATGGGCGGTTCGGTGAAAGGGTAAACGAGGGAAGAAGTTCCCGCTTAATGATAAACATCGGAAAATACCGCAGTCATGTTTTGCGTTATTGGGTCACGAACATGGGGCATGTCCGGAAAGAGCCGCCGGAACGGGGGCTTTGCGCGGATGTGCCCGTGTTTTTTCGGGGAGGGCCGGGGCATTTGCGGAGGACGAAATTGGCGTCTTTTATTCTCGAAAACTTTTTTTAACAAAATGCTTGACGATGAGAGGCTTGTCATGATATGATCTATCTTGTCGCCGCGAAAGAATGCTTTCGACGAAGACGATGACCGATATGCGGTCGTGGCGGAATTGGCAGACGCGCACGGTTCAGGTCCGTGTGGGCTAACCCCCCGTGGAGGTTCGAGTCCTCTCGACCGCATTACATCAGAAAAAGCTCGCAGATTGCTTTTATAGCCGTTTGCGAGCTTTTTTGTATCGAGCTTTTTTGTATTTTGATCATGAAGTTGTTGTTCTCTACCAGGGCAGAAGGGACTTTGAAACGGTCATAGAGCTTAGAAGTCATGAGTACGGATTCAAATCATGCATGGTATTTGCCTCATTTACGAGTACATTTCCGTGATCATCGTGACGGCTTCTTTGGCGATGATGAATCGATCGCATTTCAGAATTTGGTATACGTTGAGGGAATCGGCTGCGGCCGTTTCCACGCCAGGGATGTTATTGGCGCTCTTCATCACAATGTTATCGATAGTAGGCGTAACGATCAGCGCCTTTTTATCCGCCCCAAGAGCATGAAGCATAGCTACGATGGTCTTCGTCCTGTAATGTTCCAACTTGATCTCGTCGACGACAATGAATTCTTTGTTTTGGACCTTGCTGGACAATGCCGATTTTAGAGCGAGCCGCTTCACCTTTTTATTGAGCTTGTAGCTGTAGTCCCGGGGTTTGGGAGCAAACACGACTCCTCCGCCTCGCCAATGCGGCATGCGAATCGAACCCGCTCTAGACCGATCGATTTTGTTTTGCTTATACGGTTTTCTGCCGCCGCCCCTAACTTCACCGCGTGTTAATGCAGATTGCGTTCCTCTGCGTTTATTTGCCAGGTAATTGACAACGGCTTCATGCATAACCGGTTCATGGGGAACGATGCCGAAAATGGATGCTTCAAGTTTTTATTTGCTGTAAATGATTTTTCGGATGGCATAAACCGAAAGGCAGTAAGATTCTGCGAGTTCTTGAATCGAAGCACCGCAAGCGTAAGCGTGCATGATGTCCCGGTTTCGCCGATCGATTTCCTCCCGGGAACCGGATAATTCCCCCCAATGTTTGTGTTGATCCTTGATTGCCGGAATATAAAGGTACTCGCCTTGCACAAAATTTTGCAACTTTTCGACCAATTCTTTGGGGAGAATCGCGTTCGCGTTAATATATCTCATGAAGACCCACTCCTTGAATTCATATCCTATCTCAAGCAGCAAAGCCAGCATGATTGGTGATGACGTTATTCCATGCAAATATCACCAAATATCTGTCTTTGCATGGAATTGAACATGGGTGATTGCAAGGTTGTGACGAGACATCATTCATTCTCCTTGATCGATATGTTTTCGTGCTAACTCATTGACTGTCGTGACCGTATAGTTGACCGCATGCTGCATCAATGTCCGTTCCGAATTGGGTTCGCACAGTGACCTTGATTCCTTGGAATTTTAAAATCCCGGCAAACTTTCGAACCCGGTCTTTGTCCGATTGGCGAAAGCTTTCGGGCGTCACGTCGGTTGAATTGTAGGGGATCAAATTGACATGGTATAAATGTTCCCAAGGACCTCTGTCCCTTAGCAAAGCAGCGATGGCTTCCGCATGTTCATTTGAATCGTTTTGTCCCCGGAGCAAGATATACGCAATATATACTTTTCTGCCTGTCTCCCCAATATGCTGATCCAACTTGTTCAACACGTCATGAAGCGGAAAGCGGTTGTTAATGGGCATGAGCTCGCTCCGCTGTTCGTCGAACGGAGAGTGCAGCGAAAAGGTCAGGTTCACCTGCGGAAATTCCTTTGTCAAACGATCGATCCCGGGCAAAATGCCGATGGTCGAAACGGTAATTCGCCGGTGCCCCAAGCCGAAGGTCCGGGGGTCCGTTAGAATCTTAAGCGCGTCGAAAATATAAGGATTGGCCAGCGCCTCACCCATGCCCATAAACGAAACGCTGTCCAGGGCTTCGCCCTGCAAATGAAAGTATAACAATTGGTCGGTAATTTCATCGGCGGTCAGATTTCGTTTCAGTCCGATCGTGCCTGTGGCACAGAAGCGGCAACCGTATCCGCATCCGCACTGGCTGGAAATGCAGTATGATTTCCATCCGCGCTCATAGCTTAGTTGAACCGCTTCGATGCGTTCGCCGCCTTCAATGGAAAAAAGCACTTTATTCACTTGGCTGGACGTCTTTTGCAGGACAGGGGTTAGGTTCAACACGTGTTCGCCAAGGTTTTTGATCAGTTCGTTTCTTATTCCCTTGGGCAGGATGGTCATTCTGTCATATTCACCGATTTTTTGCTTGAAGATCGCATCCGCGATTTGTTGAAACCGATAGGCGGGCTGCTTCAATTCGGTCAATATCCGTTGAATCATTTCGTATTTTGAAGTTGATTTCATGTTTTTTTCTCCTCTTGGGCCGGAGAACAAGCCTAAAGCACCGGTAAAGGATGCTTCACGCCAACATTAACCAACTATATGACAATCCGTGATGCTTGCAGCTTCGGCCGCTACGTGCATCGATCGATAGATGGATAACGCTCCGGCATCCGTTTCATATGTTCGTGAACCGTACCAACGGACAATGAACGATTCACACGATTGTTTACGACCTCAAACATGTATTTCAGCCTCCTCATCAACTGGCGATATTTTTGCTAAATCAGATCACTTTCTCGAAAAAAACAAAGAGCCGCAAGAAAGTTACCTTTCCCGCAGCTCAAACAAATACAACATCTAACCCCATGAATGGATTAGATCCGGTTATTGAATGGAGCGAAAAGAATAAGTAACTTTCTTGCTTAACAACAAATAAAACAATCTTGTTTTATCATCGTAAATAAGCAAGAAATATTACATTATTCCCATCATCTCCCCGAATGAAATTACCAGCATTGTAGCACAACCCGTTTCGCTTTTCAACTTGGCATCTCGTCCATGCGCTGAGCGATCGAATTGGCGGTTGAAATGGCTGCGAGCTGCAACTTCCGGAGCGCCAAGGCTTGTCCACGTTTGAACTGATCATGCAAAAATAAAAAGATTATTGACACTATTAGAAAATGGGTATATTATATATTTTGTTGCTGCAAAACAATGCAACGATGGAAATATGCGGTCGTGGCGGAATTGGCAGACGCGCACGGTTCAGGTCCGTGTGGGCTAACCCCCCGTGGAGGTTCGAGTCCTCTCGACCGCATCACAATAAAAAGCCCTTGAATTGTCGAAAGACAAATTCAAGGGCTTTTTTGCGTATTCGGAGCGCGTGCGGAGATTGGATCGCCGGATGGCCGATCTCTCCAGCTCTTTTTGCCCGATCGCGCCCATTTTACAAAAAATTTCCATTGAGTGGACTTATTCAGTTGACACGTCATATTATTAATATTAATATTATGACTATGAAAAACAACACGATCAAAAAGTCGCCCGTCGCACTAGCCATTCTTTGTTTTCTGATCGAGGAGCCCATGCATCCTTACCGTATGCAGCAGCTCATTAAGGAGAGGGGGAAAGAAGAAGTCATCAACGTTCGCCACCGAACGAGCATTTACCAAACGATCGACCGGCTGCATCGGGACAACGCCATTGCGATCCAAGGAAAAAAAAAGAATGAAGGGAAGCCTGATTTAGTCGTTTACGAAATTACGGATTTAGGCCGAAATGCCGCTTATGCATGGATTCGGGAAATGATCTCGACGCCCGCCCAGGAGTTTTTGGAGTTTCCCGCCGCCGTATCTTTTCTTGCGCTGTTAACGCCGGAAGAGGTCGCATCGCTATTCGCCAAAAGATTGGGCACTCTTGAAGGCATGCTCGCCCGGCTCGAAGATCAGATGCAATCGGAAGCGGCGATAGGCCTGCCGCGTTTGTTTTTGCTGGAGACCGAATATCAGCGGGCGGTGCTTGCGGCTGAAATGGGCTGGCTCCAATCGGTGATCGCGGATATCCAAGCCGAAAAGCTGAAATGGAGCATGGAAGAACTGCGCGAGACAGCCCGGCGTTTGGAGCACGGCTTTGAATGAAAACCATTTTGGATCCGAAAGGACGGATGTTGGATGAATACACTCCTTGATCACTCCTCGTTTGATGAAACGGTTCCTGTCCTCGTGGTCGGAGGAAGCCTGGTGGGGCTTTCCTTCTCCCTTTTTCTGGCGCGCCAGGGAATACGGCCTTTGGTCGTCGAGCGTCATCCGGGAACGTCGATTCACCCGCGCGTTTCGAGCCTGACGGCCCGAACGCTGGAAATATTCCGCTCGGCCGGAATCGAAGATGAGATCCGCCGCGAAGAGCCTCCTTTCCCGCGGGAATTCGGCGTCATGTTCGTCGAAAGCTTGGCCGGACAAACGTTTGATAACCTGATGGAGGATATGAGCGCTTATTTTACGGATCTTAGTCCCGTGGAAGGAAACGGCATTGCCCAGGACCTGCTGGAGCCCGTCCTCCGGGAACAGGCCGAGCAAGCCGGCGCCCGTTTGCGATACAACACGGAAATGATCGACTTTGAAGCCGACGGGGACGGCGTTTCGGCCGTCATTCGCGATCGGATCAGCGGGGAAACGCGCACGGTTCGGGCGAAATATTTGGTTGGGGCCGATGGAAGCAAAAGCGGGATCCGCGCCAAATTAGGCATTGGCCAGCACGGGGAAGGGACGCTTTGCCATCTGGTCAGCATGGTTTTCGATGCGGATATTCATGAACTGTTTGCAAGCCAAAACGCGCATATGTGTTTTTTGGCCAACGATACGACAAGCGGGAGCCTTGTGCTGTACCCTGGAACGCACAGAAGACCGCATATGTACCGATTGGACGTCGTGTATGACCCGGAGGAGGAAAGCATCGCCGATTATCCGGAGGAACGATGCATAGAGCTCATTCGGGCAGCGATCGGAATTCCGGACATTCCCGTCACGCTCCATAAGGTGTTGACTTGGGAAATGGCTGCGCGCGTCGCGGACAGCTTCCAACAAGGCCGCATGTTTCTGGTCGGCGATTCGGCAAGGATTCAACCGCCAAGCGGCGGTTTGGGCGGCAACACCGGCATTGCCGAGGCACACAATCTCGCCTGGAAGCTGGCCGCGGTCTTGCGCGGGGAAGCCGGTCCGGATTTGCTGGGCACTTACGATGCGGAGCGGCGTCCCGTTGCGGATTACACGGCGGAGCAGGTCGTCATGTTGTCCCAACAGCGCGAACATGAAGGATCGGAAGGAATTACCGTCAACACCTTGCACGTCAATATGGGTTACCGTTATCCGGAAGGCGCCATCGTACCGGAATCCGGCGGGGCAAACCTCCCTAACGTGCAGTCGCCCGAGTTATGGACGGGGCAGCCGGGAACCCGCGCGGCGCACGTCGTTCTGGAGCGGGACGGTCAGACCTTTTCAACATTGGACCTGTTTGGTTCCCGGTTCGTGCTGCTCGTCGGCCCCGACGGGCAAAACTGGCTGGAGGCCGCTCAACTTGCCCAAGAGGCGCTCCATCTTCCGATGGATATCTATCGGATCGGCGGGGATGAAGGCGGGATCGGCAATCCCGGGAACGATTTTCTCGATGCTTACGGAATCGCCTCTGCGGGAGCGGTCATCGTGCGGCCGGACGGTTACATCGGATGGCGGAGCAAGGCTGCCGGAACGGACCTGGAAGAAATGGAACGAGTTTTAACGGGGGCCTTATCGACCATTCTCTTTCGTTAACCCCTGTACCCATGAAGGAAAGGAAGATGACCATGCTTACGTTTGAGCATACGGAAACCTATGATTATCCTGCCTCCGGCGTTTTTTCGCGTCTCATTGATCTGGAGGAACGGGCCGCCTGGATTAAAGGCATTATCGAAACCCGCGTGACGCCTGAAGGACCGGCCCGGGTCGGGACCGAATATTTCGAAAGCGGAAAATACTCGGGCTTCAAAAGCGAAAAAACGGTGGTCGTGACCGAACTTGTTCAGGATCAGTTGCTGATCTTGGAGACGGCTCCCCATGAAAAACAATCCTTTCGCGAAAGCTACCGTATTGAGCCGATCTCCGACGCGTCCTGCCGGGTTCATTTCGCCATTGAAGTCGGCAACGTGCCGAAGGTGGCCGAGTTTTTTATGCGCCAATCGATGAAAAAGGAGCTGCCGCAAACCGCAGCCGGTTTGAAAGCGGTCCTCCAGGACTGACAAAAAGCTATTTTTCACTTATTTATCTTAATAATTAAGATAGTTCGAGACAAAAATCCGACAAAGGCGACAGGGCGGCGTTCGCTCGTCACAATGAAAAAGGCTTGCAGATGGCTATTAGGCTTGTTTGCAAGCCTTTTTTCGCTGGCCCATAGCCGCAGATGATTCGATGGCAGGCGCTCGGAAAGCGGCTGGCGGATCTCCCGCGCCATGGACCGGCAACTCGAACATAATGGGTTTATGAGCCGCCGGCATTTGGTCGAGCGATCTCACGCCCCGGGAACGAGTTGACAAAGAAAAAAACAAAACATAAAATAAAATTGTTTCATATGAATAAATATTTTGATGATACGCCTGTAATTCCTTTTATTTAAGCAATTTATATTTATTCTCGGGAAACAATAATGAAATATTAAGGGGGGTTGTCCATGGTCTGAAAACTGAATTAGCCGTTTCATTCACGGCTGAAATTCCTTCGGTTTGCTCATATTGTTTCGTGTGAAACTAATTTTAGATATAATGAAGAAAAAATGAGTTTGAGGAGCTTGCCAAATCATGAACGATACGAACCGGATGGTCAAAATTGCGATCCATGACAATTTCATTCGATTCCTTGAGCAAAAGGAACAATATGAGAACCGGGAAACCGCCGTTTTTCTGGAGGAACTCCGGAAAACGATCGAAGTGGAATCCTCCCTGAACATGACGGAGCTGCACACCATCGCATGCATTGGGGAGCAGGAGCCGATCAATGTCACTTCGATCGCCGAAAAGATGAATCTAAGCAAAGGGAACACCTCGAAAATTACCAATAAGTTATTGAACGCAGGCTGGGTACGCAAGACGCAGCTCAACGATAACAAAAAAGAAGTGTATTTCCGGCTCACGACGGCCGGGAAAAAGCTTTTTGCCCTTCATGATGAACTTCATCGCAAGGAACAGCAGAGGATGTACGAGTTTTTGGATAAATACAGCGAATCCGAACTTGATTTTATAAAGCGGCTGTTGGGAGATCTGTCGGACTTCTATCGTTAAGGACAGCGGTAAAGACGCCGGTGGATCCATCCATGGCCTGGCGAGGCTGGTTTTTGTCGCTTTCATCTTCCAAGTTCGGGTTTGGGGAAAGAGGTCATGGCTATGGATTATGATGTGATACTGATCGGCGGAGGACCCGTTGGCATGATGCTGGCAGGAGAGTTGGCTTTGGCCGGCGTCAACGTCTGCATACTGGAACGATTAAAAAGCGCCACGCCGTTTTCGCGCGCGCTTACCGTTCATCCGCGAACGCTTGAAATCATGGATATGCGCGGCTTGAAATCGAAGCTGCTGGATAGAGGGCGCCGTTTGCCGATGGGGCATTTTGCCTCATTGGATACGCCCTTGGACTTTTCGGTGTTGGATTCTTCCTCCAATCACACCCTATTTTTGCCGCAAAGCGAAACGGAAGAAGTGCTGGAGCAACGGGCGCTGGACTTGGGCGTAGAAATACGGAGGGAAACGGAAGCTTTATCCGTGCATCAGGATGAGGAAGGCGTTGCCGTGCGCATGTCGGGCCCTCAGGGGGAGGGGACGCTCAGAGCCGCGTACGTCGTCGGCACGGACGGGGCCAAAAGTCTGGTCCGAAAACAAGCGGGCATACCGTTCGAGGGCCACGACGCGACGTTTATGGCTATTTTGGCGGATGCCGCCCTTCCCGGCCTTCCGCCGATGAGCGTTGTCTCCCGCATGGGTGAGAAGGGAATCGTATCGATTTTCCCTATCGATTCGACGACTTATCGAATCCTAATGCTGGATCCGGAAAGATCGTCTGCATCCAAACACGAGCGGGTTACGTTGGAAGAATTGCGATCGTCGCTGATGCGGACGGCGGGAAGCGATTTTGGGCTGGCTGAAGCGAAGTGGGCGTCGCGTTTCGGGAATGCCACGCGGCAAGCGAGCCGCTATCGGGACAATCGGCTGTTTCTCGCGGGAGATGCCGCACGTATTCATTTTCCGGCGGGAGGGCAGGGGATGAATGTCGGCCTTCAAGAAGCGGTGAACCTGGGATGGAAACTCGCCGGAGCGGTTCAAGGCTGGGCGCCGGAGTGGCTGCTCGACAGCTATCACGCAGAGCGTTTTCCTTGGGGCACGGCGATGCTGAGCAATACGGAAGCGCAGTTTACGCTGATGGATACGAGTCCCGGCGTCATGGAACTCCGGAGCATCATGTCCAAACTTCTTCTTCATCCGGAGGTGAACCGTCAGATGGCGGAGCAAATTTCCGCCTTCAATGTCCACTACGCGCCCGATGACCAAGCGCCGTACCATGCTTTAAACGGGAAGCGTTCGACAGAATTGATTCTGCGGCTGAAAGACGGCGATTTGGCCAGCACGTATCAACTGCTCCGGTCAGGCAAGTTTCTTTTGCTGCATCTGTCTTCGGACGTGAAAAACAGCGGGGAGTGGGATCGTTATGGGCATCTTCAAGTGATCGAAGCTTCATTGGCGGCGAAAGCGCCCCATTGGGACGATGTTCATACCGCTTTGATCCGTCCGGACGGCCATATCGCCTGGGCGGTGCCCGTGTCGGACCCGGATCCGGCAGGCGCGATCAGGGACGGCGTCGTTCGTTGGGCAGGGGAAATGAGCAGCTTGACGGGCGGTTCGGGCGAACAAAAGCCGGGGGGGAAATAAAATGGATTTCATGAAGACGATCCAGGAGCGCAGAAGCATCCGCAGGTTTCGTTCCTCCCCCGTGGACCCGGAGCTGGTGTTCACATTGCTCCGCGAAGCGCAGCAGCTGTATTCATCCGGGGAGGCCGCGGCTTTCCGGTGCGTGTATGCGGGAACGCCGGATTCCAGGGAGCGTCTGGCCGCCTGCATGCTGGAGCCCATGGTGAAGAACAGGCTGGTCAAATGGCTGCCGGAGAAAGTACGGGATTTCGGCCGGAAAAGGGTCACCGATATACCGGGCCATCTTGCCGTCATTGCCGTCACCGGTCCGGACAGGAGGGAAAGCGACCTGAATTATGCTGCGGTTTGCGGGATCATGCAAAATTTTCAGCTTGTGGCCTGGCAGCGGCGGCTTGGAGTGCTGTGGGACACGGAACCGATGATCCAAAGCAAGGAGTTATTCGATCTGTTCCAAATGAAGCCCGAAGAGAGGCTTGTCGGGATTTTTCACCTCGGATTTTTCGATAAAATGCCGAAAGCCAGGGCAAGGACGCGAGCGGAAAAGAAATGGACCGTTTTGTCGGGAGGAGGAGGGTGACTTGTTGAATCATGCTAAAACCGGTTCCTGCGGAGTCCATTCATTAAAATATAGCGATAAATCCGTTTCGGAAAATCACGTACTGGATTTATTGAATGTAGCCGTATGGGCTCCGAACGACGGACTGCGGGAGCCTTGGCGTTTCATCTTCATGGGACCCGGCAGCACGGACATCATGCGCGGATTGCAGGAACAGGCTCCAGCCTACCTGGTATTGGTCGTAAAAGAAGAGCATGACCTTCATAAAAGGGAGGAAGATTTTGCGGCGACCTGCTGCCTTATGCAGAATTTTCGCCTGCTGGCGCGGGAAAACAATCTCCATGTCCGCATGACGATGAATGATTGGATCTATGACAGAACTTGTGCCGGGCGTTTGGGTGTCCAAAAAGATGAACGGATCGTTGCCGTTTTGGAAATGGGTTATCTAGAACCGACCGTTGAACCTGCAGCGGCAGGGCATATGCCGGACCTTACGTTTGAGTTGTTGTAAGAATTTTGGCATGTTTCCAGGGGTTCTCTGGCGATCCCGGTCCTTTCTCGGAAACAGGCTCGCAGACTGCTTTTAAAAGCAGCTTGCGAGCCTTTTGGCATTTCCGTTTGGATTTCCGGTCAATGTAGGTTAAAAATCCGTCTTTACTTTTGCTCGGCATATGGTATATATTGTTAGTGAGTTAGTCAGATAACTAACTTGATGAAAAAAAGGAGATCATACTCATGGCTAAACCGAATGTCGTTTCCAAGCAGGAGCTGATCGATGCAGCCAAACAGTGCATCGTGGAGCAGGGTTTGGAGAAATTGACTTTAAAAATGGTGGCGGAGCGCATTGGGGTGACGCAAGGAACGGTATATTATCATTTCCAGACGAAAGACCGGCTCATGCTGGACGTCGTCAAAGACGTATGCGAACGCTCATGGAATGAGTTCTCGGCTTTGCAGACCAAGGAGTTTGTCGTGCGGGAGGCGCTGGGAGAGGCCAAAGAACGGGGAGGGCCCGATTCTTTTTTTCACCGCTTGTTTCTATCGCTTGTCGTGTTCGGCCTGAAACATGAAGAAACGAGGAAGGAGCTCGGCGCCTTGATTTCGTTCGAAAACGGGGTGCTGGCGGAGAAGCTGCGGCAGCTTGCCTTCCCGGCACAAACGCCGCCTTTGGCGGAGCCTTCCGGGAGCGGGAAGCGGCCGAAAACGGACCCGCCGAATGGCGAAACTAGGCGCCATGACCGTCAGGAAGCCGATGCCGGAGCAGATGATGCGGATGTTCGCCTTATGGGCATGTCGTTCGAGGTGTGGGCCGTCGTCATTAACGCGATTTTTGACGGCTTGGCCGTGCAGAGCCTGGTGTCCCCCGAGCTGGACCGGGAAAAAGTGTTTGCGGAGCTGGGCGTTTTCTTTGAGCGTTTGCTTCGGAAGGCTGGAACGGACTAACATCTATTTTTGCATGGAAGGGAGCATGGGATTGGACATGTTTTCGGAAAAAATGGGATTGACGCTGTTGTTTTCGGTGCTGGTTTGGCTGGGGGCGACGCTGTTTTTCGTCTTTTTCGGACCGCTGGTGTTGGTCAGCCCGTACCGGCAAAATTTTTTGCCGCCGTTTCTTTTGCTGGAGGTCGCGACGGGCGTCGTGCTGTACGTCGTATTTGTCCTTTTTCGCCGATTCGATCCGAGTCCCTACGCGGCCGTAAGGCTTGGCGTGGTGGGCAGCGCCGTCGGTTTAATCCTGGACACGTTTGTGATATGGAATAAGGGCGTCTTTTTTGCGGGGTTGTCGGATGAACAGCTGCTGGCCTTCGTCATTTGGATGGCGTTTGCTTACGGGTTGTATTTGCTGCTGCCGCTGCTGACGGTCAAAAAGGGGACGCCGTTTTGAGAGGAGCCAAGGACGCATGCTGCGGAGCAGGGACGATATTTTACGGGATATAACGGAATTAATTTCACTTCATCAACGGGGGAAGCTTGGCGGCGAGAAGATGCCCGAGGACGAACACCCGCCCCTGGATCCATCTTCGGCGGCTAACTATCATTATTTTACGCTGCCGATGGCGCTGAATTATCAACGGAATTCGTATGCGCTTTGGGAG
The DNA here is from genome assembly GCF_038004655.1 of Paenibacillus sp. FSL M7-1455. Lineage (NCBI taxonomy): Bacteria > Bacillati > Bacillota > Bacilli > Caryophanales > Paenibacillaceae > Paenibacillus > Paenibacillus sp. FSL M7-1455. Next base: position 1,733,472 of record NZ_JBBORO010000001.1, read on the forward strand.
AGCGCTCACCGGACGTTTACCGATCCGGACACGATGGACGTGTTTGATCCGGCGTCGGCCGCTGCCATGGATGCGGAGGAGCTGCGGGAAAAGCTGCTGAAATATAAGGTCGCGCTTCAACCGAACAAGCAGCCCGCCGTCTGGCGGACGCTGTGCGTCACGATCGTGGATTTGCTGGACGGGGACTTGCGGAACCTTTTCCGCCAAAACGGGAATTCCGTCCTCCGGATCAAGCAGCATATCATGCGGCATAAAAAAAGCTTCCCTTATCTGGGCGGCGACAAAATCATGAACTACTGGCTGTACGTGATGGAACAGTACACGGACGTTGCCTTTCCGGATCGGGAATGCATTACGGTGGCACCCGACACCCATGTCCTTCAATCCAGCGTCAAACTCGGGGTCCTGACCGAGGAGGAAGCGGCCGCCCCGAAGGCCCGGGAGCTTGCGGCTTCCAGATGGGAAGAGCTGCTGCAGGGCAGCGGGCTGTGCCCGATCGACATTCATACGCCGATGTGGCTGTGGAGCCGGAGCAAATTTGCGGCGCCGGTTTAGAAATGTTGGCATCACATTTTGAATCGAAGCAGGGCTGTTTTTCTTCAATATAAGAAGGGGCGTCTCTCAAGATCCAAATGATCCGGGGAGATGCCCCTTATCAGTTTTCGGCTTGTTCCCGCACGTATTGGATAAACCTTTCGCAAACGGGCGAAGCCGGCTGATCGGCATGGTACGCAAGCACGCCGGTCACGGTTGGATCGGCCTGTCCGGGCAGCGGCAGCGAACGGAGCGCACCGGACGCAAGCTCCTCCCGGATGCCGGAAAGCGGGAACAGGCTGATGAATTCACCGGACCGCACCATGTTTTTTACGATTTCCGGCGAATCGGCCGCCGTCCGCTCCCAAAGATGGATCCCGGAAGCGGCCGCATACGCGCGCGCGTAGTCCGTCATAAACGCCCCCTCGCCGTGCTGCGCGAAAAACTGCTGGGCGATGAGCTTCTGCGTCACCGACTTGAGTCCGGCAAACGCATGTGTTCCGGAAAAAATAAGCTCGATGCGATCTTGGGAGAACTTTTCTTCTTTTACCGGCTTCTGCCCGTCAGGAGAACCCCCGGCTTCGGCATAATAAAACGCCAGATCGATCTCCTGGTTCAGCAGCCGCTCTTTGGCGAGGCGGGTGGGCGTGACGTTCAATTCGATTTGGACGCCCGGATGCAGGCTGCAAAAGCCGCTGATCAGCTCCGGAAGCACGTAAGACCCCATCATGCCGTCGGCCCCGATGTGCAAGCGCCCTTTGTTGAGATCCGCGTAATCCTGAACCGCTTTGCGGGCTTCCTGCGCCATCGCCGTCATTTTCACCGCATACGGATACAACGCCTTTCCGGCCTCGGTCAGCCAGATGCGGCCCCTTTTCGTCTCAAACAAGGCTACCCCCAGCTCTTCCTCCAGGCTTTTCATATGAAACGTCACGGTCGGCTGCTTCATATCCAGCTCCCGTGCCACGTCCGTCACTTTTTTCAGTTTCTCGATCAGAACGAGGATGTGCAATTTTAACAAATTCATGGGGGTCCCCCTGGTGATCATCAAATTCTTAACTACCATTATAGATTTATTCTATTTAATTATAAATAGATTATATATTTTTTTATTCTTCATTTTACAAAACGCAACATTTCATAAAACGATAGGGAACTACAATGAGTTTGTAGGCAGCCAAGAGAGCTGCCGGGAGATCACTCAAAAACAGGGGGAAACCAAAAGATGATCAAGATGAAAAAATCGCTTCTCATGCTGTGCACGTTGGCGCTGGTTGTTATGCTGGCCGCATGCGGCAGCAAAAATACCGAAGACACGAGCAGCGCTTCCGGAGCTGCGAAAGACGATAAATCCTCGGCCACGGAACTGAGCGGCTCGATCCTGGCGGTCGGCTCGACGGCGCTTCAACCGCTCGTCGAACAAGCTGCGCAAAAATTCATGGCGGAATCCCAATACTCCAAAATCCAGGTTCAAGTGCAAGGCGGCGGCAGCGGCACCGGTTTGACGCAAGTTGCAGGCGGGCAAGCCGACATCGGCAACTCCGACGTATTTGCGGAAGAAAAGCTGAAAGACGAAGCCAAAGACCTGGTTGACCATCAGGTGGCGGTTGTGGCCATGGCGGCGGTAACCAATCCGGACGTCGGCGTAGACAGCCTGACGAAGCAGCAGCTGGTCGATATTTTCACGGGTAAAGTCACGAACTGGAAAGAAGTCGGCGGCAAAGATGAAAAAATCGTCATCGTCAACCGTCCGGCAAGCTCCGGCACCCGCAAAACTTTCGAAAAATACGCGCTGGGTACTTCGACCGAAGATCTGAAAGGTTCCATCCAGGAAGAATCCTCCGGCACGGTCAAAAAAATCGTGGCTGAAAGCCCAGGGGCGATCGGTTACCTGGCACTCTCTTACCTGGACGACAAAGTGAAAGTGCTCAAATACGAAGGCGTGGAAGCAACGGTTGAAAACGTAACGTCCGGCAAATATCCGGTATGGGCTTACGAGCATATGTACACGAAAGGCGAACCTAAGCCTGAAGTCAAAGCATTCCTTGATTACATCGCTTCGGATGCCGTTCAAAACGGCGACGTCGTAGAGCTTGGCTACATTCCGGTCAGCAAAATGGAAGTCAAACGCGACGCCGAAGGCAACATTACGAAGTAAGCCCTGACCGGGCGCAAAACCTCATGGCAAGAAAGAGGCGAAAGGGAATTTCGCCTCTATTTTCACATTAGAAAGAAGGACAACGATGAAAACCATTGATGAAAGGCCTGTTCAAGTTCAGCCTGCGCGCGGCACCCGCTGGAAAAAACATCATGCTGAAGATGTCGCGGGCCGGAGCTATACGTTCATTTGCGCGGCTCTGCTCATTGTCATCATATTATCCATCGTCTATTTCGTCGCGTCCAAAGGACTTGCGACTTTCTTTCGCGATGGCGTCAGCCTGAGCGATTTTTTGTTCGGCACCACCTGGGACCCGGAAGGCAATAACGGCGAGCCGATGTACGGCGTGCTGCCGTTTATCTTCGGGTCGTTCGCCACGTCGCTGCTGGCTGCGCTGATCGCAAGCCCGCTCAGCATCTGCGCTTCGCTGTTCATGACCGAAATCGTGCCCGGCTGGGGCAAAAAGCTGCTGCAGCCCGTCATCGAGCTGCTCGCCGGCATCCCTTCGGTCGTTTACGGCTTTATCGGCCTGACCGTCGTCGTGCCTTTTTTGCGGAACGTGTTCCCCGGACAAGGGATCGGGATCGCGGCGGGTGCCATCGTTCTTTCCGTCATGATTTTGCCGACGATCACGAGCGTGGCGGCGGACGCGCTGGCGTCGCTGCCGCGCGGCCTGAAAGAGTCTTCGTTTGCGCTGGGGGCGACCCGCTGGCAGACGATCTCCAGAGTTATTTTGCCAACCGTTTTGCCTTCTATTCTGACGGGCGTCGTGCTGGGGATGGCTCGCGCCTTCGGCGAAGCGCTGGCCGTGCAGATGGTTATCGGCAACGCGCCGCATATTCCGCGGTCGCTGTTTGAATCGGCATCGACGCTTACGAGCGTCATTACGCTGGATATGGGCAACACCGTCATGGGATCCGCGCACAGCAACGCGCTGTGGAGCATGGCGCTTGCGCTGATGTTCATGACCTTCGTATTCGTTATGATCGTCCGGCTTTTGGAAAGGAGACATCGGATTTGAGAGCGAAACTGACCGACAAAATAGCAACTTTCTTCATCGTGGTGTTTTCCTTGTTGATCGTCGCGGTGCTTGTAGGCCTGATCGGCTTTATTCTGGTGCGGGGGCTCAGCCATATCGACTGGCATTTCCTGACCTCCGTTCCGCAAACGATCCGCGAAGGGGGCGGCATCGGCCCGCAGCTGTTCAACTCCTTGTTTTTGCTGGTTCTGACCCTGATCATTACGATTCCGCTCGGACTCGGCGCAGGGATTTACATGGCCGAATACGCGAAGCCGGGCAAAATCACCGGCACGATCCGGCTGGTCGTCGAAGTGTTGTCCTCGTTTCCGTCGATCGTGGTCGGTTTGTTCGGCCTGCTGCTGATCGTCAATACGTTCGGTTTCGGATTTTCGCTGTTCTCCGGCGCGCTGGTGCTGACGATTTTCAACCTGCCGCTGATGGTGCGGATTACGGAGCAGGCGTTCCGCAGCGTGCCGAAGGAGCAGAAGGAGGCGGGGCTTGCGCTCGGGCTGTCCAAATGGAAAATCATTTCCTCGGTCCTGTTCCCGGTGGCTCTTCCAAGCATCGTGACCGGTACGGTTTTGGCCGCCGGCAGGGTGTTCGGGGAAGCGGCAGCGCTGCTCTTTACGGCAGGGATGTCCACGCCGCGCCTGGATTTCACCAATTGGAACCCGCTTAGCCCGACGTCGCCGATCAATCCGTTCCGTCCGGCCGAAACGCTGGCCGTGCATATTTGGAAAATCAACAGCGAAGGCCTGGCGCCGGACGCGGCCCAAATCGCCGCAGGCGCATCGGCCGTGCTCGTCATTCTCGTGCTGCTGTTTAATCTGTTCGCTAGGTGGCTTGGCGGCGTGTTGTACAAAGCGATGACGGCATCCAAGCGCATGGGATAGGAGGGACATCATACATGAACAACGCAACGTTTCGAACAGAACATCTCAGCGTATTTTACGGGCAATACGAAGCGGTTAAAAATATCAGCCTGAGTTTCCCGGAAAAAAGCGTCACCGCCCTGATCGGTCCTTCGGGCTGCGGCAAATCGACGTTTTTGCGCTCCTTGAACCGGATGAACGACGAAATTTCCCAGGCCAAAATCAAAGGGCGCATCTGGATCGACGGGGTGGACATCAACGACCCGGGCACCGACGTCATTCAGCTTCGCCAAAAAATCGGCATGGTCTGGCAGAAGCCGAACCCGTTTTATAAATCCATTTACGAAAATATCGCCTTCGGGCCGAAATATCATGGCATCAAAAATAAAGCAGAGCTGGATGAAATCGTGGAGACAAGCCTGCGCAAAGCGGCGCTGTGGGACGAGGTCAAAGACCGCCTGAAGCAGTCGGCCTTGTCCTTGTCCGGCGGCCAGCAGCAACGTCTCTGCATCGCAAGGGCCTTATCTGTCAAACCGGGCATTTTGCTGCTCGACGAGCCGGCTTCGGCGCTCGACCCGGTATCGACGGCGAAAGTCGAGGAGCTGATTACAGACCTGAAAAAGGAACTCAGCATCGTCATCGTTACCCATAACATGCAGCAGGCGGCGCGCATTTCCGATTACACCGCGTATTTTTATTTGGGAAGCCTGATGGAGCATGATACGACGGAAAAAATCTTTACGAATCCCGAGCAGCAGATGACGCAGGATTACATTTCGGGAAGGTTTGGTTAATTGTTCTCCGCCGGAACCGCTGACCGCGCCAAAAAAAGGGTACCCCCAGGTTCGCTGAACCTTCGGGGATACCCTTTTTGGCATGCTCTTTTCGAACCCGCTATCTGACGATCATGACCGGACAGTGGGCATGCTGCACGACGCTGTGGCTGACGCTGCCGATCAGCAGTTCCGACATCAGGCCGATGCCCCGGCTGCCCATGACGATCAGGTCGGCGTGCTGCTCCTCGGCCGTTTTGCAAATGACGGAAGCGGGGTCTCCGGTTTTGGTGTACGTTTCGAAACCGATCCCCTGCTTGGAGAGGGATGCCGTGGCCGGAGCCAATACTTTTTCTCCTTCTTCCCGGATGTGCTCCTCCAAATCGATGCCTACAGGCGGCTCGTTGATGGAGATGGAGGGATTCACATGAAGAAGCGCCAGTTCCGGCACGTTTTTCAAGCTTTGCATGAGCCGTACGGCCGTATCCAGCGCGCGGCGGGCATGCTCGGAACCGTCAAGCGGCACGAGAATTCGATTATACATGAAGAGGACCTCCTTTTAATGGCCTTCCGCCCGGTCAACATGCTTCAGATGACGGCGGCTGGCAAGTAAAACGATGACACCAATAAATACCATCAATCCGCCAAAATAAAACGGCGTTTCGGCATGGTACCATTCCGAAAGCTTGCCGGCGAGCCAAGGAGAAACGGCGCCCCCAAGGAAACGGACGAAGCTGTATGCCGCGGAAGCGACGGAACGTTCCACCGGTGCAGCCTGCATGACGGCCGTCGTGATCAGCGTGTTGTTGATGCCGAGGAAAATGCCGGCCACGATGACGCAGACGATGACGGTTTTCGGCGAGTGGTTGTACGTGCCGATCCCCATGATGACGAGGACGATCGTAAACAGCGTAAGCACCGTGCAAATCGATTTCACGACGCTAAACCGTTTTTGCAGCTTCGGAGCGACAAATACGGACGTGAAGGCAAGCAGGATGCCCCATCCGAAGAAGACGTAACCGAGACCGTGCTCATCCAGTTCCATGACGTACGGAGAGTAGGCCATCAGCGTGAAAAAGCCGAAGTTGTACAGGAATGTGGTGATTCCGAGCGTCAGCAGGGCCGGATAGGACAGCGCCTTGAACGGGTCGGCCAGGGTGCTGGCTTTTTTCGGCTTCGGAATGGACGGAAGCATAAAGATGACGAAGATGAAAGCAAGAAGCATAAGGACCGCAACGCCGAAAAACGGTCCGCGCCAGCTGATGGAGCCGAGCTCCCCGCCAAGCAGCGGTCCGACCGAAATGCCGAGGCCAAGCGCGGCTTCGTACAGGATGATCGCTTTAGCCGTGCCGGACGTGGACAGGCCGACGATGGCGGACAAGGCGGTAGCGATAAACAGGGCGTTGCCCAGTCCCCAGCCTCCGCGGAAGCCGACGATTTGGCCGATCGTGTCCGAAAATCCCCCAAGCGCGGAGAAGATGATGATGAGCAAAATGCCGGTAAGCAATGTTTTTTTGATGCCGATCCGGCTGGAAATGACGCCGGTAATGAGCATGGCTACCCCGGTCACCAGGTTGTAGCTGGTAAACAGGAGGGACACCTGGCTTTTGCTGGCATGCAGCTGCGCGGCGATCGCAGGCAAAATCGGGTCGACGAGTCCGAGACCCATAAAAGAGATGACGCAGGCAAAGGCGATCGCCCATACCGCTTTGGGCTGGGAAAGCAGCCCGGCTTTCCTCTGTTCAAGTTCCAGAGGTTCGGTTGCGTTAGACTTCATGGAATACATTACCTCACTTTTTTCGTAAATGATTTTTCATTTTTCAGAAGTGCGCATCACAAGAAAACGGGGCTCCAAGGCTTTGCCGAGAAAAAAGGACCCCATTGCTCTTGTTCGGGCGCTTCGGTCCGTTTCCCCCCATCGAATGCGTGACCGAAAGCGCCGAGACGGTCCTTCGTCCGTTCCGCCCGGTCTGCATCGCCTTCATTTTTAAGATTTTATGGCAAATCCATTCGAGTTGCTTGTCGAGCGATTGCCGTCATGTGCGGGAAGCATGCCCGCGCTTATAAATCCGGCGACATCCATCATTTTAATCCTATATAACGTTAACGTCAACGTTAACTTTTGAATGAACGCCATTTGTGCGTGCCGTTTTTCTCCGGAGCTATTTGTTCGAAGCCGTAGTTAATATGCCCAAACGAAAACAGCTCTATAAGCCGGAAGGATTGCCGGATCATAGAGCTGTTTGCCAAGGGTTGGCTTGGTAAACGCCGTATTTGGTTAGTCTTCGTTTAAAACGCAGTCCGCAAACAGGATGAATTTCGGGATGCGGAAAAAAAGCTCGGCCCGGTCCTGAAAGCTTGGGGATGGCAGGGTTCCTTGGTGCAGCCATTTGCGAAACGTGCCGGGGTGGATGTCCATCCATTCGCTGACGTCGCTGACCGAAAGGTCATGGACCATGCAAAGCCCCGTTAAAATTTTGTTGTGGACAGGCGAACGGGTTAACGTTCTCCGCATAAATCTGGACGATGAAGGCTGACATATGATCGGGCTGCTCGAAGTAACGGAGCGGTTAAACAGGATATGGTGGGGATACCCGAGAAACTGGCACACTTTGTCCAGATTTTTTTTGCCGGGGATCCGGCCTTCATACACCCAGGCGCTGACGCTTCGGGAGGAGACGCCGAGCTCCTCGGCAAGCTGCGACAGCTTGATGTCGTTGACCATCAGCACCGCCAGCAACACCCGGTTGCGGATCTGGCAGCGGGAAGGCTTGCGGAAGCGTTTGACGCGAATGCCTTTTCCCAAATATTTGCGGTTGATCAGAGACCACGCCTGAATTGAATGCTGTTCTTGTTGTGTAGGCATATTTCCTCCGAAGATTTTTCTTCAAATTCTACATTTTAAAAGTCTTCTTTTCAATAGTAACTATCGCCCATTTTTATGCCTTTCTTCCTAGGGCGTTATGCGTTTTTCGACATTTGCAGGCTGTTGGTCACAAACGGGCTTCTATGAATCTCCTTCATTTCCTAATATTTACGAAAAGATGACAGCAATGGTTACTGAATTGAAATTGAAACGACCGGCGGAGTCGGGTACAATGCAGAGGAACTAGATTGCTAGATTCGAAGTTTGGATTTGAGGAAAATGGTTTAATAGATTCCTTGAGACTGCAAATCTATGCAAAATACGCGTAAAAGGTTGGTAGAGAGAAGTGAAAAAGGTTTTGCAATGCTCCAAATGGATGTTATCCCTGCTCCTGGTCTTCGGCTGCATTTTTTCCGCCGGACAAGGCAGCGCGTTTGCGGCGGGGAGTTCGGCGGGCGCCGCGACGTCGTCCGTATTCGTTGCCGTGAACGACACGCTGGTTACTTATCCAATGTCGCCCATCATACATAAAGGCACTTTATACGTTCCTTTGGTTCAAACGGCATCAGCCATGAATCTTACGGTGCAATACGCCAAGGGGAACGTGAAGCTGACCCATCGGGGCGGCGCTGCGGCGACGCTTCCGGCAGACGGCAAAAACACGCTCGTCAAAAACGGCAGAACGTTCATTTCGTTCCGGATTTTAAGCCAAAAGTTCGGGTTTGCGCTGTCGTATTTGCCGAAACAAAACCTGTACCGCGCAATAAACGGCGGGGCGGCGCTGACGGATGCGCAGCTGGCAAACAAATACGCCGGTTATATCCAGCAGCATAAGCCGAAGACGCCGACGCCGACGACCAAGCCGGCGGCAGGAGCGAGAACGATTTATATTACTTTTGACGACGGTCCGTCCCCGTATACGCCGCAGCTGCTCAATGTTTTGAAACAGTATAAGGTAAAAGCGACGTTTTTCATGCTCGGCAACCAAATCGCCCATCATCCCGCATCCGTGGCGCGCATCGTCAAGGAAGGGCACGGCGTAGGCTTGCACGGCATGACGCATCAGAAGAACAAGTTCTATGCATCGCCGGCTTCGGCGCTGAACGAAATGAACATGGACAATGCCAAACTGCACCAGGCCGCGAACGTGTACACGAAGCTGATCCGGGTGCCTTACGGCAGCAAACCGTATTTTACGAAAGCTTACCGCGACCAGACGGCTGCTTACGGTTATCGCCTGTGGGATTGGAACATCGACTCCAATGACTGGAGATACCAAAGCAACCCGCAAAAAATTTACGACAATGTCATGAGAGACGTCAAAAACATGAAGAAAAAAGGAGTCACCCCGATCGTCTTGTTCCACGACCAGCATGCAACGGTAACGATTTTGCCGAAGCTGATCAAGGCCATTCAGGCGGAAGGTTACACGTTTAAGCCGCTGACGAACGATATGAAGCCGATGAACTTCTGGAACGACGAACGATAATCTTGCATTTTTAAGACATAATATACCACAGCAGCATCCGCTACCTCGTGCGAATCTATGAAATAGGCCGGCAATCAAGGCGATCCGGCTTCGCAGAACGTGTCCTCCCTTCATAAGATATAGAAGATGATAGGAAGGGAGGCGCAGTTTTATGAATTCACTTGCCGTCAATAGCATCAGCGCGCTCGCCGGCAGTATTATCGCGATGGCATTCGGGGGATGGGATCCATTGCTGTGTTCTTTTTTGTTCACCATCGTGGTCGATTACGTGACCGGTTTGCTGGCTTCGATCAAGGAAGGATCCGGTTTGAAAAGCGACGTCGGCTTCTGGGGCTTGACGCGGAAGGCGCTTATGCTGGTGGTCATTGTTTTGGCCCATCAGATGGACGTGCTTCTTATGGGAGGGACCGATGTCCTCAAAACGGGAGCTATTTATTTCTATTTGGCGAACGAGCTGATATCGATCACGGAAAACTACGGACGGCTTGGACTGCCCATGCCCGACAAATTGCGGAGAATGATAGCGGTGCTGAAAAACAAAGACAGCGACAAAGAGAAGGACCCGCCGAAACGATAACCTCTCCCGGATGCTTCTCTTTCCCAAAGCGGGAGGATATGGTATATTTTTTTTGTAACCTTACGACTCGTACAAGGAGAACAGGCCATGATCAAGCATATCGTTTTCATTAAATTGCAAGACCGATCTCCGGAAAGCGTTGACAAAACGGCGGCCGTGTTGCGTGCCATGGAAGGGAAGATCCCGCAGCTGCGCGCGATCGAGGTAGGCGTTGACATCGTTCATTCGGAACGTTCGTTCGATATCGCCCTGGTGACCGAATTTGCTTCCCTGGACGATTTGCAGGCATACCAAGTGCATCCCGTCCATCAGGAAGTCATTCGCCATTTGAACGAAACGAAAGAATTATCCCTTAGCGTTGATTACGAAATCTAGCAGATAGGAAGTACGAATTATGAGCGATCTGGAATATCCAATGGAAACATTGTTCCTGCTTTTCGTATTTGTCGCAGCGATTTTCGTCATGTTTTTCTGGCTGAAGCGCCGCGGCAAAAAAGGCAAATAACATTCGCAGCTTGGAGGTACAAACCGTGTATTATGTAAATCAGGAGCAGATTCAGCTTCGTCTGGACGCGATTCCGGAAATTGCCGAAGCTCTCAAGCGGACGGCCGAAGCCTGGGATGGCAGCGTCATGCTCGGCATGGTTCAGGAACGGGCGCTGCATTTGGCGATCGAGGTCGTTACCGATGTCGGCAGTTATTTGATCGACGGCTTTATTATGCGGGATGCCAGCAGCTACGAAGATATTATGGAAATCAACCATGAAGAGAAGGTATTCGATGACGATATTTACCGCGTGCTTCGCGAGCTGGTCGGCCTCCGCAAGCCGTTGGTTCAGGAGTACTATTCCTGGAAACGCGCCGAGATTCACCCGCTCACGCCGGTGCTGCCGGACATTCTGGACCGATTTGCCGTTCAGGTGCGGGAATATATCCGGCAAGAGCTTGGACATTAATCGTCGTTTCTTAAAGCCTGCATGGACTGCTTAAGCCCATCCTGAAGACCGGATCGGGCTTGTTGTTTTTTCGCGGGCCGATTTTTTTTCGAAATACGCCTAGTCCTTTGTGTCAGGACAATCTCCCCGTGCTTATAATATCCTAACAAATGGGCATTAGCCCGTAAGGGTGAAGGGAGTGACACCGTCATGTCGGAATGGGGCGCCATAGGGTTTGCCTGCGGATTCGCGATATTCGCCGTTTTTGGGCTGATTCTGCTGCACACGATCCGGAGAGTGCTGCTTCGAACCGAGGATGTGCTTGGAAAAGCGGGGCATGAGATTTCGCAGCTTGCCGCCGAGTCCAAGGAGCTGCTTGCGCAGACCTCGGCGACGCTTTCGCAGCTGAAAGCCAGGACCGAGGAAGTCAAGCCGTTCTGCGAGTCGCTGAAGCTTGCGGGCGAAAGCCTGTCGAACACGGTCCAGCGGGCGGACGCCATTGCGCAGCTCGTGACCGATACGGCCATGGAACGCTTGGAAAAAGCGCGCCGGGAAAACGAGCTTCGTCTGGCGGAAGCTTTCCGGTGGCTGGATGCGGGGTTATCCGTATGGCAATCCATCAAACGGCAGTCGCCATCCCCTGCGGACGATGATGCCTGAGCGCAAAGGAGAGATCAGAGCGATGAAGGAAAAAAACAAAAGCTTGTTGTGGGGCGCGTTAATCGGCAGCGTGGTAGGTTCGGTCACGGCACTTCTCTTGGCGCCGAAATCCGGCAAGGAACTTCGTCAAGATATCGCTGAAGGCGCAAGAACGATCGGCACGAAAACGCAGGAGTTTGCAGGGAAGGTCAGCGAGCAGGGCGTTACCTTGATCGAAAGGGTGAAGGACACGGCCGGCAACGTCATTTCGGATATCCGCGGATGGCGCAAGACGGACGAAGACGAAGAAGAGGTCGAGCTGGCTCAAATCTCATCGATCCAGGAACGCGGCGAAAAGACCGTCGTCTCAAGCAAAGATTCGAAAGAAGACGCCGGAGAGCTGTAATCGGCAGGCGTTGCGGGCGGGTCCGTTCCCCATGGTCAGGGGATAACCGGGCCTGCTTTTGCTGCGTTTTTGCGCGGGCAGCGGCTTCCGCCGTATTTGGCATCATTAGCGTAAATGCCGGAGGTACCTTTGGCATCACCCGTTCATATGTTAGCAAATGAAAGAGCATAAATCGACAAGAAGGAAGCGGTGTGTTCGTGCAGCAAGCAATCGCGATATTAGACTCGGGCGTGGGGGGATTGACGGTCGTCAAAGAGATCATGAGACAGCTCCCACGGGAAAAAATCATTTATTTCGGAGATACCGCCCGCACGCCATACGGACCCCGTTCGTCCGAAGAAGTGAGAAAATTTACGGAACAAATCGTTGATTTTCTCAGCCAGTTCAATCCCAAGGCGATCGTCATCGCCTGCAACACGGCAACGGCCGCGGCGCTGGAATATATTTCGGAAAAGGTGCCCATTCCGGTCATCGGCGTGATTCACCCCGGTGCAAGGGCGGCCATCAGCGCCACGAAAACCGGTCATATCGGCGTCATCGGTACGACCGGAACGATCCGGAGCGGCGCGTACACGGCGGCCTTGAAGCAGCTTTCCCCTTATGTGCACGTGGTGAGCGAAGCTTGCCCCGGGCTTGTTCCGCTTGTGGAACAGGGACAATTCCGGTCGAACGAAACGACGTCCGTCGTTGAGGCATCCCTCCAAAACATGCGAAGCTCTTCGATCGACTGCCTGATTTTGGGCTGCACGCATTATCCGTTTTTGAGAGATACGATACAAGAGGTCATGGGAGAGCAGGTGAAGCTGATCAGCTCGGCGGACGAGACGGCGAGGGAGGTCAGCACGATCCTGTACGACAAGGGGCAGCTTGCAAGCAGCGACGAAAGCCCCGTGCATCAATTTTTTTGCAGCGGAGACCCGGAAATGTTCCAGAAAATCGCCAAAACCTGGTTGGGCGAGCAAATCCGGCGAACTCCCGTCGTCTGGCAGGTTTCAAAATTCATGGAAGACTAAGCCAAGGAAAGGGCTCCGGAATCGCCGCGAGCCTTTTCCTTTTTTGATTTATGGGCTTCGTTCGATCATCCCCCTTCTTGTTCGGTGCCCCCTCAAATCGAAATCAAAGCTTCGCTTGGTGGGGGCATAGAAGCATGGTCCAAGGCATCGGCGTCATAAAATCAAAAAAGCACGATCACATGCGGCTGCCGCGCAGTCCGCAGGAAAGGAAGACGCCATGCAGCAATATACCGTTAACAAAGGGGATACGCTGGATCGGATCGCCGCCAGCAGAGGGTTATCCCGCACCCATATTATCAATGCGAATCCTTGGGTTGGAGAACAGCCTTACCTGGTGCCGGGACAAATCATATTTTTGCCGTCCTCCCCGCGGAGGAGATATGTCATACAGCCGGGAGACAGCCCGGATAAGGTAGCGGCTGCTTTTCGCATTCGGGAGGCTTCCTTGCTCGAAATGAATCCCGGGCTTTCCCGCAGCTATTTTCCGGAGGGGCGGGTGCTGGTGCTGCCCCATGCCGAAAGCGACCGGATCGTCCGCCTTGAAGGAGAATACGGCTATAGGCATCTGTGCCGCGACATCGTCAGGCTGTCGGAGGCGTATCCGCGGCTTTCCTCGGGAACGATCGGCGAAAGCGTGCTGGGCAAGCCGATCCCTTACGTCAAAATCGGCAACGGGAAAAAGGTGATTCATGTGAACGCTTCCATCCATGCCAACGAATGGATCACGACCCCATGCATCATGCATTTCATAGAGGAGTATGCGGCGGCCCTGAAGTCGGGCATGCGCTGGAACGGCTACGATCCCCGCCAGTGGTTCGAGCAGTGCACCCTTTGGGTGGTGCCGATGGTCAATCCGGACGGGGTGGAACTGGTCCAGGAGGGCGTCCAGCCGAGCAATCCGTATTACGGCATGCTGACGGCATGGAATGGAGGCCGAAGCGATTACCGCCATTGGAAGGCCAACATCAACGGCGTCGATCTGGGCGACCAGTTTCCTGCCCATTGGGACGAAGAGGTCCAGCGGCGCGGGAAAAAATCCCCCGGGCCGAGGGACTATGCGGGCACTTCGCCATTGTCCGAGCCGGAAGCGGAGGCGCTTGCGGCATTTACGCTCAAAACGTCGCCGGATGCGGCCGTTTCGCTGCACAGTCAGGGGCAGGAGATTTATTGGAACTACCGCAATTACGAACCGAAGGAAAGCCGGGAATGGTCGCGAAGGCTCGGCCAGGCCAGCGGCTACCGTCCCGTGAAGCTGGAAGGCAGCGATGCGGGGTATAAGGACTGGTTTATCCAGGAATTCAGGCGCCCGGGTTTTACCGTCGAGATCGGGCTCGGCAAAAATCCGCTTCCTTTGGAGGATTTCGACAACATCGCTCTGGAAACGGGATTGGTCGTCGGCGAACTGATGTCGATATGAAAAGGTTAATGAAACATTTTCTGTAAAGATACGTATACTACAGGTGAGGAGGCGGCCGCAACCGTATCGGAGTGGTTGTCTCCTCTTGCGATGATCATGAAGGTGCCCCGAAAGGCCAGATGAAGGGAGCGGTGAGCATGAAATGGAGAAAGCTGCTGTCGATCAGGCGCCTGTCGCATATGCCCGGCCAATTATGGATGTATCTCACATCCCCGCAAGTTTCCTTTGTGGACAAGCTTCTTTTTTTGGTTCCGGTCGGGCTGTATTGGGTTTTGCCGGACGTGATGCCTTTTGTCCCGATCGACGATATCGGCGTCACGCTTATTGTCATGGGCTGGTTCGTCGCCCGAATGGAACGGAAGTATCCGTCCATCAAGCTGCCTCCGCCGGGGGGGAACCGCTGAAGCAGTCCTTGCGGGCTTGCGCGGATTCTTTTAAGATAAAAGGTACATGCAGCGGCGCGCCAGCCTGGCGCCGGCCGGCATGTTGCTGTTGATTGGGCAATATGATTTTATCCTCAGGAACGGGAGATGTCGTGAAGCGATGAAATGCAAAATTACGCGCAATGCGGCCAAAGTGCTGCAAAAAGAACTGGATAAAGAGGAAAACCGCGATCTGAAGCTTCGCGTGCTCGTCACGCATGCCCACGGAGATCACGCCCACTATGGATTGGATTTGGACAAGCCGGGCGAAAACGACGAAGTCGTCAGCACGGACAAAAACATCGATGTGCTGCTGGACCGGAACGAGCCGATGCTGGACGGGGTCAAAATCGATTATTTGTATTTCCCCGAGGAAGGTTTCGTCATCACCAATCCGTCGAAGGGCAATCGCGGCGACCATTAAACCGCGGTGGTTCCGGGTTGCAGGAAAAAGAGGGCGTCACGCATAGTTCCTCGCGCGAAGCTCCATCCTATAGGGTGGATAGCAACTTTTCGAGTGAAGGAGAGAGCAGCCCATGGCATCCAGATACGATTCCAGCCTGCAATCGCAAAATCCGATTTCCCAAGCCCAAAATTCCGTGGAGAAGCTGCATTATGCGGTGTCTCAAGCGATGTCCCATCCGAACGAACGGATGATCGAGCAGGCGCAAAACCGTCTGGCCCATACGGAACAGGCCGTACGCCAAGCGGGCAACAGCCTGAACGGACAAGCCGTGGAATTGGCCGAAGAAATGCTGGCAGAGGAAAAAAGCCGTCTGGCTTCCCTTACGTCCCGCCAGCAAGGAGAACAAACGAAATAAGTTGCGTGTCTAAAATCCTGCGAAGCCCAGCTTTGCAGGATTTTTTATACAGGATTTTTTTAAGCATAAACTAGTCCGCAGGAGGACTCATGCCGGCCGGCACGAAAAGGAACGGCTTTTATTGGAAGCGGACGGGTGTGCTATAATGGACATGCATTTACGATAAAATTGTTTAAGGGGAAGGAGCGGATCCAACATGAAACATATTGCCGACCGCACGACGCTGAACAATGGAGTCACCATGCCATGGTTTGGCTTTGGTACATATCAGGCCAAGGGCGACGAAGTGTACGAAGCCGTCAAGGTTGCGCTGGAAGCGGGATACCGGAGCATCGACACCGCCGCCGTCTACGGCAACGAGGAAGAAGTCGGCAGGGCGATTGCCGACAGCGGCGTCGCCAGAGACGACCTGTTCGTAACGACGAAGGTCTGGAACGACGATCAGGGGTACGACTCCACGCTGCGCGCTTTCGAAGCAAGCCGGAAGCGGCTTGGACTTGACGTGATCGACCTGTATTTGATCCACTGGCCGGGCAAGGATAAATTCAAGGACACCTGGAAAGCGATGGAACGCCTTTATGAAGAAGGCAGCATCCGCGCCATCGGCGTCAGCAATTTCCATGTTCACCATCTGGAAGAGCTTCTGAAGGACAGCCGCGTCGTTCCGGCGGTCAATCAGGTCGAGCTTCACCCGCGCCTGAGCCAGCGTCAGCTTCGGGAATACTGCCGCTCGCACGGCATTCAGATCGAAGCCTGGAGCCCGCTTATGAAAGGAAGATTAAGCGATAACGAGACGCTGCTGGAGATTGCCGGGAAATACGGCAAAAGCCCGGCGCAGGTCATTTTGCGCTGGAACCTGCAAAGCGGGATCGTGACGATTCCGAAATCCGTGACCCCTTCGCGCATTCGGGAAAACGCGGACATTTTCGATTTTGAGCTGACTTCGTCCGAGCTGGAACGAATCGATGCGCTGAATGAGGATCAGCGGGTCGGAACGAATCCGGACGAGCTGATGTTTTAAGCAGGGGACGTTCGCATTGAACGGACGGTATCCATAACATTGTTTTTTTGCAGAAAAACCCCGGACCTTCTTCTTTCGGAAGGAGGCCGGGGTTTTGGCGTGTTTCAAGGTTTGGCGCGAACCGTTTGTCCGCGTGGAGATTAGGGCTTGCGCGGCGGAAGCGGGCCGAAAAACTGGTAATATTGGCATTCGATCCGTCCGTTATACAGCTTGCGCCGTTTATCCGCTTTCCGTCCGAAATAATGCTCGAACTGCTTCGTCGGACTGATGGCAAAAAAGGACCAGGTCGGCAGCTGGGCGGCGGTAAAGCCGAGCTGGCGGATCATTTTTTCGACTTCGTCTTTTTCGCTCAAGCGTTCGCCGTAAGGCGGGTTCGTGATCAGGCAGCCGTAGTCGCCCTCGGGTTTGATTTTGGCGGCGGGCAGGACGTGAAACGCGATATCGCGCCCGAAGCCGGCGCTTTTTGCGGACGCTTGGGCGATTTCGATCGCCTTCGGGTCGATGTCGCTGCCGGTAAGCTGGAGCGGCTCATCGTCGCGAACGGCATCGAAGGCTTCCTCCCGGGCTTCGCTCCAAAGCCGCTCGGGAATGATGCGCCAATGCTCGGAAGGAAACGAACGGCGCAGTCCTGGCGCGATGTTCCAGCCCATCATGGCGGCCTCGATCAGGATGGTGCCCGAGCCGCAGAACGGGTCGTACAGCGGGCGGGAAACGTTCCAGCGGCTGAGCTGGAGCATGGCGGCGGCCATCGTTTCCTTGATCGGCGCTTCCGTCACGAGTTTGCGGTACCCGCGTTTATGCAAAGCCGGACCCGTCGTGTCCAGCGTCAGGAGCGCGACGTCTTTGTGCAGGTTCACTTCGATGACGTAACGGGCGCCGTTTTCCTGGAACCAGTCCGTGCGGTAACTTTGCTTGAGCTTCTCCACGATCGCTTTTTTTACGATGCCTTGGCAGGCGGGGACGCTGCTCAGCTGCGAGTGATGCGAGCGCCCTTCGACGGGAAATTCCCCGTCAACGGGAATCCATTGCTCCCAGGGGAGCGCTTTGGTTCCTTCGAACAGCTCGTCGAAGGTTTTGGCCGGAAACTCTCCCATTTTGACGAGGATCCGGTCCGAGGTACGAAGCCACAGGTTGCAGCGGCAGATGTCTTGCAGATCGCCGGCGAAGGTAACGCGTCCGTTTTCGACCTCCATGTCGCTGTAACCCAATTCTTTAAGTTCGCGCGCCACGATCGACTCCAGGCCCATCGGTGCGGTAGCAATCAATTGCAAGCGGGACATAAGCTTTTTTTCAACTCCATTTTCGTCAGGTGCGATTCGTATGTAACCTAAGTACCGGCTGGGCCGACGGAATTGGATTGAATCCCTCCAATTTCATTCTATAATAGTATAGGGTAACGCAAGGCGAGACACAAACCTTTTAAGGCTTTCGATTTTTGAATGCGAATGTGAGGAGAATTAATGTATGAATCCTGAAGAATACGCGGACCGTTTTCTTGAAAATGATGAGCTGCTGGCCCGCGTCCAACAAAATATCGCGGATCGAGGCATGCCGGCCATTTCGATCGCGCCGGGATACGGACGTCTGCTGACGATGCTGGTGGCCGCGACCAAAGCGCAACAGGTGCTGGAGATCGGGGCTTTGGGCGGCTACAGCGGAATCTGTCTGGCCCGAGGATTGTCTCCGGAGGGACGGTTAACGTCGCTGGAGCTGAAGCAGGACTATGCCGACCTGGCGTTAGCGCATCTCACGGAAGCGGGATTTGGCCATCAGGTCGAATTCAAGGTGGGGCTGGCGGCGGAAAGCCTCGAACAACTGAAGCAGGAAGGCCGGACCTTCGATTTCTTTTTTATCGATGCCGATAAGGAGAATTATCCGGTATACCTTGAATATGCCATCGAACTGGCCAATCCCGGGGCGATCATTGCCGGGGACAACACGTTTTTGCGCGGCAGAACGCTGAACCCGGACAAAAACGGGCCTTCGGTGCAGGCGATGCGCCGTTTCAACGAGCTGATGGCGACCGATGAACGACTGATCGGCACGATTTTGCCGGCGTACGACGGATTGGCCGTAGCGATGGTGAAGCCGCGTCAGCCTTAAATCCGCGCAGGCCAAAAAAGGTGGGCAGGATAGATCCTGCGCCACCTTTTTTTCGAATGCCCGCCAAAACCATCGGACGGTCTTTTACGGGGACATGCCGGATTTGCCGGTTCCGATTACCGGAACTGCGGCGAATTGCCTTTCTTATACAGCTTAAGCCGCACCCACACCATGTTGAGCAGAAGCAGGCATCCCGATATGATAAACAATCCCTCGATGCCGATAAAGCCGGATAAAAATCCGCCGACGAGCGCGCCCAGCATGTTGCCGAGCGCCAGCGTGCTCGTGTTGAAACCGAAGGCCCGGCTTTCCATGCCGTCCGGCGTGTACGAACGGATCAGCGCATTGACGCTCGGGAGCAGGCCGCCCATAAAAACGCCCATCAGGAAACGGACGATGATCAGCTGCCATACCGATTGGACGAAGGCCTGCGGAATCAGCATCACTCCGGCGCCGATCAGGGCATAGGTCAAAATGCGGTGCGCCCCCACTTTGTCGCTCAGCTTGCCGAGAATCGGCGAGGTGATCATGTTGGACAAACCGGTGACGGCGCTGACCATGCCCGCCCAGAAGGCCAAATTCGCGGCGGATGCATGCAGCTTCTCGACGTACAGCGGCAGCAGCGACATCGGGCTCATCATCGCAAACTGCAGCAGGAAGGTCACGGCGAACAGGGCCGGAAGCTGCGGGATTTTCGTCAGCTCCTTGAAGCCGGCAAGCACGGACGCCTGCGGGATTTTTGCCGCTTGTTCGCGGTTGAAATTTTCTTTGACCAGGAACAGGGCCAGCAGGGAAGCCGCAAAAATAAGTACGCCGATGATATAGAAAATAGGACGGAATCCGAACAAATCCGCAAGGCCCCCGCCGATCAAAGGCCCAAGAATGGTTCCCGCCACCGAGCCGGACTGCATGATTCCCATCGCAAAACCCATCCGTTCTTTCGGGGTCGTACTGGACACCAGCGAAATCGAAGCGGGGTTAAAGCCGGAGATCGTTCCGTTCAGCAGCCGGAGCAGCAGCAGCTCCCAAGGGGTGCGGGCAAACCCCATCAGCGTGATGACGATCGCCATGCCGAAGCCGGAGCGGAGCAGCATGATTTTCCGGCCGTACCGGTCGGCCAGCTTGCCCCAAAGCGGCTGGAAAATAAAAGACGTCATAAAGTTGGCGGCAAAAATCAAACCCGCCCATAAGCCGATCTCATGCTCGCCCCGCACGCCCAGATCTTTCGCCAGATACAGGGACAGGAACGGGGTGATCATGGTCATTCCGGAGTTGACCAGAAACTGGCCGATCCAAAGCACAATCAAATTGACTTTCCACGATTTCAATGTGCTTTTCACTTCCTTTCTCTTGTGACTGCAAATTCAGCATGAAAAACACAGGTTATTCCAGTATAGCATATTTACCCAAAGGACCATGTCACAGTTGTCATACTATTGTCACCCGAACGGAAAGACATCCGGTTGTTACCGACTTTTAAAAAGGGCATAATATAGATTAGAGAAATTCTAAAAAACATTGGAGGCCCCTTCATGACCTACAACGATACGCTCATACGCGCCAGCTACAAGCAGGAAACGGATCATGTTCCTGTCTGGTATATGAGGCAAGCGGGCAGGTACGACCCTGAATACCGCAAAATCAAAGAGAAATATTCGCTGCTTGAAATTTGCCGGCAGCCGGAGCTTGCGGCCGAAATCACGATGATGCCCGTACGGAAGCTTGGCGTGGATGCCGCGATTTTGTATTCGGACATCATGAATCCGGTCGCTTCGCTCGGCGTCGATTTCGATATCGTCAAAAATATCGGTCCCGTGATCGATAACCCGATTCGGAGCAAGGCGGATGTGGAGAAGCTTCGTCCAATCGACGTGGACAAGGACTTATCCCATATCATGGAAACCATTCGCATCCTCGACAAAGAGCTTGAGGTGCCTCTCATCACGTTTGCCGGAGCGCCGTTTACGATTGCGAGCTACTTGATCGAAGGCCGTCCGTCCAAAAGCTATATTTTGACGAAAACGCTGATGTACAGCGAACCTGAAGTGTGGAAGCTGCTGATGGATAAGCTTGGCGATATGGTCATTACATATGTGCGGTCCCATATCGAAAACGGCGGCAAAGCGTTCCAGCTGTTCGACAGCTGGGTCGGAGCGCTTGCCCCGAAGGATTTCCAAACGTATGTCCTGCCTACCATTACCCGTATCTTTGCCGAACTTTCGGATTTGAATGTACCGAAAATATATTTTCCGGGCGTCAGCTCCGGCGAGCTGCTCCCGACGCTGAAAGAGCTTCAGGCGGACGTCATCGGGCTCGACTGGCGGGTATCCATCGCGGAAGGCCGCAAGCGCACGGGCGGCAAATTTGCGGTGCAGGGCAACCTGGATCCTTATATTTTGACGGCCCCTATGGAAACCATTAAACAATATGCCAAGGAATTGATTGATGAAGGGATCCGGGAGCCGGGATATATTTTCAACCTGGGGCACGGCCTGTTCCCGGAGGCATCGCTGGATAAACTCAAGGAATTGACGGATTATATTCATGAGTACTCGGCGGCGGCGTTAAAAAACAAGTAAGATTTCGCATGAAATCCTATATAGAGCGAAACCATCAAGTTCAATATTTAAGTTAAGAGGTGACTGCTTCGTGAAAACCAAAATCGGCGTTCTCGTCATGTCCTACGGCACTCCGGAAAGCATGGAAGGCATTGAGGCATACTATACGCATATCCGCCGCGGACATGCGCCATCCCCCGAGCAGCTGGAAGAGCTGTCGGATCGTTACAAAGCCATCGTGGGCGGCGTGTTCCCGCTTCGCGAAAACACGAACAACCAGGTGGAGAACCTGCAGGAAGCGCTGGATACGGACAGCCGTCTGCTTGACGTGGAATACGTCTGCTATCAAGGGCTGAAACACGCGAGTCCGTTTATCGAAGACGGCGTGGAGCAGATGGCCAAAGACGGCATCAAAAAAGCGGTGGGCATCGTGCTGGCCCCCCATTATTCCACGATGAGCGTCGAAAGCTACGTCAAACGCGCCCAGGCCAAAGCGGACGAAGTCGGGGTCCAATTCACTTTCGTCAAAAGCTATCACCTGCATCCGCAGCTGATCGAAGCGTTCAGCCGCCGGGTGAACGCAAAGCTCGACCTGTTCAAGGAAGCGGGAGCCGAACGCGGCGAAGTCCGCGTTTTGTTCAGCGCGCACAGCCTTCCGGAAAGAATTTTGAGCATGGGCGATCCGTACCCGGAGCAGCTGCTCGAGACCTCCCGGGCCATTGCCGAACAGACTGGCGTTACGTCCTGGCAGTTTGCATGGCAAAGCGCCGGGCGCACCGCCGAGCCGTGGCTTGGTCCGGACATCCTCGATACGCTGCGGAACCTCAGCAAAGAGCAGGTCAAAAACGTGCTGGTCGCTCCGATCGGCTTCGTATCCGACCATCTCGAAGTGCTGTACGACTTGGATATCGAAGCCCAGGAAGTCGCCAAAGAGCTGGACATGCGCCTCATGCGCATCGACATGCTGAACAGCGACCCGCTGTATATGGAGACGCTGCGCGACGCAATCGTCGAACAGCTTCAAAAATCGAAATTGGCCTAAAACGGGACATCGTTAAAGGAACCCTCCGCTTGCGGGGGGTTCTATTTGCTTCTGAGGGCCTGATATAATAGTATGGATTCTGGAGGAAATCTACTAAAAATTAGGATTTTCAAAGATTCCAAACTGTTTATTTTAAGGAGGAGCGATGTATCCGCCGAGATCACAGAAGAAACGTTCCGGCTCCAAAAACCGGAAGCTGAAGCAGAGGCGGGTGTGGCTGACCGTCAATGCCTGTCTGCTTATGATGATTGTCGTTTTACTTGCCGTTTATTTTCTTGCCGATCATCGGCAGAGTGCGGCCGGGGTTCCGCCGCAGGAACCTGCGCCCGCCAATACGGAGCTACACGAATCCCCGCCCGAGGGTCACAAGGAGAACGGCACGCCGCCGGATGCAGCGGCCGATGACGACAAGGACAACCCGAACGGTGAACATTCCGATAAAGCCAAGGACTCGGTAGGGGAACAAGGCGAGCCGGAAACCAAACCGCAGGAAACGAAACCCGAGGGAACCGAGCGGGCGGAACAGAAACCGGCGAAAGAGCCGCAGGGCGACAGCATGAAGCCGCCGGCAGGGCAGGCCGAAAAAAATCCTCCCGCCGATGCCGCGGAAAAGAAATCCGGCGCAAAAGACGCCGGCCAAGAGGACTCCGACGCGCCGAAGGGACATAAGATAGTAAAGGATGACGGCAAATCCGTCACGATCCATTTTGTCGGCGACATGATATTTTCGGGCAAAGTGGAAACGCTGCTTGAGAAAAAAGGCTATTCATACCCGTTTGCTTATTTGGGAGACATGTTCAAAAAAGACGACCTGACGCTCGGAAATCTCGAAACGCCGGTGACGACGGGCGGAGTAGGCGCAAAAAACAAGCAGTTCGTGTTCAAGTCTTCGCCGAAAGCGCTGGAGGCGCTGCGGGCCGCGGGAATGGACGCGGTCAATCTCGGCAACAACCATATCCTCGACCAAGGCGAGATCGGTTTGCTGGACACGATCAAATATTTGGACCAAAGCGGCATTCAGTACGTCGGGGCCGGCAAAAACGCGGACCGCGCCTACCAACCGATGTATTTCAATCGCGGCGGCATGACGATTGCCGTGATCGGCGCAAGCCGGGTATATCCGGAAACCAACTGGGCGGCGGGAGCAAACAAGCCCGGCGTAGCCAGCGCATACGATAAGGCGTCGCGCGTCATTGCCTCGATCACCGAAGCCCGCAAAAAAGCCGACCTGGTCATCGTCATGGTGCATTGGGGGATCGAACGCGCCCTCACGCCGAATGACATTCAGAAAAAGCTGGGGCATGATTTCGTCGATGCGGGAGCCGATTTGATCATCGGAGGGCACCCGCATGTTCTGCAAGGGTTGGAGCAGTATAAAGGAAAATGGATCGCTTACAGCACGGGGAACTTTATTTTCACGAAATCGGGCACGCCGTCGACATGGAAAACGGCCGTGTTTCAAGCCCGTTGCAAAACATCCGGCTGCAGCATGAAGCTGGTTCCTTACCATGCGGAGCTTGGGCAGCCGGTGCCTATGAACGCGCAGGAGGGCGGCCGCCTGATGAAAGAGCTGCAAAATCTATCGATCGGCGGCGTCAAAATTTCAGCGGACGGAGTCGTCACGCCGGGTTCATGAGCGGACGGCCTTCGGACGCCGACAAGTTTGGGGGGAGAAGGTTGAACAATCTGTGTGTGGCCCACCGCGGTTTTTCCGGCAAAGCGCCCGAAAATACGATGGCGGCTTTTCGGATGGCCTTGGCCGAACCTTATGTTCAGTGGATGGAAATCGATACCCAACTTACGATTGACGGGATTCCCGTGGTCATTCATGATTTCAGCCTGGACCGGACGACGACGGGCACCGGCAAGGTCAAGGATTATACCTGGCAGCAGCTTCTCCGGTTCGACGCCGGAAGCTGGAAAAGCAGGGAATACCATGGGGAGCGCATCCCTTCCCTCACCGAGGTGCTTCACCTTTGCTGCGGCCGGGTCCGGCTGAACATCGAACTGAAAACTTCGGGAAACATGTATCCGGGCTTGGAGCAGGCGGTCATCGAACGCGTCGCTTCATACCATATGGAGCAGGATGTGGTCCTGACGTCGTTTGACGCCGGAGCGCTCCGGAAAGTAAAGGAGATCAACCCGGATATCCAAACGGGACTCATCATCGACGCCAAACCCAAGGATCTCGTGGAACGGCTGCAGTCGCTGGGTTGTTCCTTCCTGTCGATCGGCTACCCGAATTTGGATTCCGAATTGTTTCAAAGACTGAAGTCGGCGGGCATCGAGGTCATGGCCTGGACCGTCGACGATCCGAAGCGAATGAGACGGATTGCCGATATTTCTCCGGAAGTTTTGATCTGCACCAACCGGCCTGACGTATGGAAAAAAACGTTTATCCGCTAAGCATCATCCTATTTTAACTGCAAAGGAAGAGATCACGATGATTCGAAACGTATATTGCGTCGGACGAAACTACAAACTCCACGCCGCCGAACTTGGCAACGACGTGCCTGAGGAGCCGATGATTTTTTTGAAACCGTCCCATGCGGTCGTACGCCTGGAAGGGCAAACGCTTGAGCTGCCGCAAAACAAAGGCGAGGTCCATTACGAGGGGGAGCTGGTTCTCCGCGTGAGCCGCGCCTACGAGCCGGGCGTAAAGGTGGACGACCTGGTGGACCAAATGGCCCTGGGCATCGACTTTACGCTGCGGGACGTGCAGACGGGGATCAAGAAAAAAGGGCATCCGTGGACGGCGGCCAAAGGTTTCAAAAATTCCGCCCCGGTGTCCGGATTCATCGGATTTCCCGGCGCCGAAGCGGCGGGGAGCGAGGATTTCACGGTACATAAAAACGGCAAGGAAGTGCAGCGCGGAAATATCAGGGAGATGATTTTTCCGTTGCAGGAAATCGTCGATTACATCGGCACGCATTACGGGCTTGGCGAAGGGGATGTCATTTTCACGGGCACTCCCGCGGGCGTAGGCCCCTGCGCTTCCGGCGATGCCTTCGAGCTGTACTGGGGAAACCGGCTTCTCGGAAGCTGCGTGATCGGCTGACATGGTTTGGCTGATCGGCGCGCTTTGCGCCCTCGCCGTCGCCGGGGCGGCTTACCGGAAAAGGTCGCTCACGCTTTCCGGCGCCGCCGCCGCGTTCGTCATGGGCACGATTTATTTTGGAGCGGGCAACCTGCTCTGGTTCGGCATTCTGCTGGTGTTTTTCGTCAGCTCTTCGCTGCTGTCGAAATTCAAGCAAGCCAACAAAGCAGAGCTCGAAAAATCGTATGCCAAAACCGGGACGCGGGATGCAGGCCAGGTTTTCGCCAACGGCGGCGCAGGCATGCTGCTGTGCCTGTTCCATGCGATTTGGCCCCATTCCGGCTGGATTTATGCGTTTATCGGCGTCATGGCGGCCGTCACGGCCGACACCTGGGCGACGGAATGGGGAGGGCTGAGCCGCAGGCCCCCGCGTTCCGTATTAACCGGAAAAATCGTTCCTCCGGGAACGTCGGGCGGCGTGACGCTGATGGGAAGCTCCGCGGCAGCGGCCGGCGGTCTCTTGATTGCGCTGTTCGGGTGGTTGTTCGCCTTGTTGTCCGGAACGGACGTTTTCTGGGGCGGCTTGTGGCTTGCTGGGCTTACCGGCGGACTAGCCGGCGCGTTTTCCGACTCCTTCCTGGGAGCGACCGTACAGGTGATGTACCGATGCCCGGTATGCGGCAAAGACGTCGAGGTGCTTGAGCATTGCGGGCAACCGACCCGCCGGATTCGCGGCTGGAGGTGGATGAACAACGACGCGGTCAATTTCATTTCTTCCTGCATCGGCGGCCTTGCAGCCTGGCTGCTGGCGTTGGTTGTCTGATCTGCTCCATCTTTCAAACGATGCAAAAACCGTCCCTTCCGGACGGTTTTTTTGGTTCCATGTACGGGCGGTGAACGTACCTTTTGTTCCTATCGGACCGGACCGTATGCTAAAATAGCAATATGCTTTTCAATTTCAGAGATAAGTAGGGAAAAACGATATGAACATCATGACCGTTGAACATATATCCAAAAGTTACGGCGAAAAAGTGTTGTTTAAGGATGCCTCGTTTGGCATGGGGGATCAGGATAAAATCGGCATCGTCGGCGTCAACGGAACGGGGAAATCCACGTTTTTGCGCGTCATTGCCGGTTTGGAGCCGCCGGACGAGGGGAGCATCTCCCTCGGAAATCAGGTGAGGGTGCGTTTCCTGGCGCAAAACCCCGATTTTCATCCCGGCAATACGGTCCTGCAGCAGGTGTTTGAAGGGAATGATCCCAAGCTGAAGGTCGTTCGGGATTACACGGAAACGATGGAGCTGCTGGAGCTGAATCCGGCCGATGAGGCGCTGCAGGAGAAGCTGCTGAAGCTGAACCAGCAAATGGACGCGCTGCAGGCATGGCAGATGGAAAGCGAAGCCAAAACGATTTTGTCCAAGCTGGGGATCACCCGTTTTGACGCGGCCATGGGCACGTTGTCGGGGGGACAGCGCAAACGCGTCGCCTTGGCGCAAGCGTTGATCGAACCGTGCGAGCTGCTCATTTTGGACGAACCGACGAACCACATCGACAACGATTCCGTCGTTTGGCTCGAGCAGTATTTGCAGAAGCGCCGCGGCGCGCTGCTGATGATCACGCACGACCGCTACTTTTTGGACCGGGTGGCCACCGTGATGCTGGAGCTGGATCAAGGCCGTTTGTTCCGCTACGAGGCCAACTATTCCAAATTTCTTGAGCTGAAGGCGGAAAGGGAAGAACGGGAGGAAGCATCGGAGCAAAAAAGGCAAAACCTGCTGCGAAACGAGCTCGCCTGGATTCGGCGCGGAGCCAAAGCAAGAACGACCAAGCAAAAGGCGCGGATCGAGCGTTTTGAAGCGCTGAAGGAGCAGCAGGGGCCGACGCGCAGCGGCACGATCGAAATGTCGGCGGCTTCGGCGCGTTTGGGGCGCAAAATCATCGAATTGGAGCACGTGGGCAAAAATGCAGGCCCCAAGGTTTTGATCCGTGATTTGAACTACATCAGCGTGCCGGGCGACCGGATCGGCATCACGGGGCCGAACGGAAGCGGAAAGTCGACGCTGCTCAACCTGATCGCCGGCAGGCTGGAGCCGGACGAGGGGGAGATCATCACGGGTCCCACCGTCAAAATCGGCTATTTCACGCAGGAGCATCAGGACATGGACGGCAGCATGCGCGTCATCGAATACATCAAGGAGGAAGCGGAGGTCATCCGCTCCGAGGACGGGAGCAGCATTACGGCGTCCCAGATGCTGGAGCGCTTTTTGTTCCCGCCCGCGATGCAGTGGACCCCGATTTCCAGATTGTCGGGCGGGGAAAAACGCCGCTTGTATTTGCTGCGGGTGTTGATGTCCGCGCCGAACGTGCTTCTTCTGGACGAACCGACAAACGATTTGGACATCCAAACGCTGGCCGTGCTGGAGGATTATTTGGACGATTTTCCGGGCGTCGTGTTTGTCGTATCCCATGACCGGTACTTTTTGGACCGGACGGTGGATAAAATTTGGGCTTTTGAGGGCGACGGACGGGTGCGCGTTCATGTCGGCAATTTTACCGAATACAGCGAATGGATGGCTAAAAACGCCGAACCTGCCGCCGCGGAACGCAAGGCGGAGAAGGTTACCGCGCCGCAGGCGGCCGCGGCGGCACCGCGCGAGAAGCTGAAATTCAGCTATAAGGAGCAGCGCGAATACGAGCAAATCGACGGCCTGATCGAAGCCTGCGAGAATAAACTGGCGGCCATCCAGAGTAAGATGGAAGAGGCCTTCGCCGACTCGGCCCTGCTTCAGGAGCTGCTTTCGCAGCAGCAGGAAACCGAAGCGGAGCTGGAGCACCTGATGGACCGCTGGACGTATCTGAACGAGCTGGCGGAAAAAATCGAAGCAAGCAAAAACGGCTAAATTGCAATAGGCGGTGACGCATGGGGATTTTTCAAAGATGGTTTAAAGGACGGAAAAAAGAACCTCGCCGTTCCCTCGGCAGTTACCCGGGGAGCGCTTTTGCCGATGATGCTCCCGAGGGAGCGGGATTCCGGCAGCATGAATTCCTTGCCCCGATCCAAACGCGGTTGGACGAGGTGTTCCTTAAGCATGAAGAATATTGGGCCAATGTACGGTCGCGGTTCCTCGCCGAACATCCGGATGTTTCGGACGCGATGTATTCCTGGCTGCTCCTCGAGTTCAAACGGTTCTTGGCGATGAATGTTTTTCTCAAAAGCGTCGGCATGTACAGCTCCATGGTCGATGAAATCTGGCATTCCGCCCTGCTTTTTTCCCGCGAATACCAGCAGTTTTGCCATGACCTGTTCGGGGAAATGATCCATCACGCGCCCCATACGGGCAAATCCGCGAAACCGGGGGAGGCGGAACGGGCCCAATTCGAGCTGGTGTACTCCGTTTTATTTGAAATCCATACGGAAAGCACCATCCTTCTTGGGAGCTTCGGGCGTAAAAAACTGGACCCGGCGTTGGCGAACCATGCTCTGGCGGGGGACCATGATGTTTTGCTTGAACGTTACTTTAAAAATCATCCGTCATATGTTTATCACACGGCCGTGCAAGAGCTTGTAAACCATATCATCCACGTCGTCCAAAACCGGGAGGAGCTGCAAAAACGGATGCCAACATCGCCGTCCTCCCAAGCGAAGGCGGGCCGGCCATCCGGGCTGGGGAAAAATTCTCAAGCAGCCTCCGGTTTTACCTCCCAACAAACGGATTCATATGCTTATGGCGGCAGCGACGTAAATACGCTCATTCTGCTTGATTTGATCGACGGGGACGCCAGCGGCGGCGATTCGGATTGCAGCGGCGAGTCTGCTTGCAGCAGCGAATCTTCTTGCGACAGCGATTCGTCCTGCGGCAGCGATTCCTCATGCAGCAGCGACTCCTCGTGCAGTTCGTCGTCATGCAGCAGTTCATCCTGCAGCTCATCTTCGTGCAGCAGTTCATCCGATTAAAAACTCGATCCGGTATATTGAGTGAGAGAAACACGACGGTATTCTCGTGTACAAACTCGGCGATGGAGCTGAAATTCGTCGGTCCGCATCCAAACGCAGCGACTGGACCACATGTCCCGGGATTCGCCAAGAGCCGTGGCGCCAATGGCCGGTCCGGCAACTAACGGAAGACGGATGACGCGCGTTTCGCCCAAGAAACAAAAGGCTGTTCGATCAAGTCGATCGAACAGCCTTTTTTGTCGATATGAACATGCGTTGAATGCAGGAGAGACCATTCCAGCGTTCCGATGGAAGCCGCCGGGCTTGGCATTCACGCCGATTAAGACTGCAAATAGGCCGCCAGCAGTTTGGCCGTATTAAACACGGCCGTTTTGTGCGTGCGTTCCATGGCATGGGAGGCATGCACGCCCGGGCCGATCAGCGCCGCCCGGATATTGTTGCCGGCCGACAACGCGGCGGAGGCGTCGGAGCCGTAGTGCGGATATACATCGACGGCATAAGGGATGCCTTCGGCTTTGGCCAGCTCGATCAGCTTGCTCGTCATGTCGTAATCATATGGGCCCGAAGAATCTTTGGCGCAAATGGAAACGTCGGTTTCCTTGCAGCTGAGATCGTCGCCGATGCAGCCCATGTCGACGGCGATCATCTCGTCGATGTCGGAAGGGATATAGGCTGCGCCGTGACCGACCTCCTCATAGTTCGAGATCAGCAGCTTCACATGATGCTTCGGCTTCCAGTTTTCGCGCTTCATCGATTCGAGCAGGCCGAACAGCGCAGCCACGCTGGCCTTGTCGTCGATGTGGCGGGATTTAACGAACCCGCTTTCGGTGATGACCGCGCGGGAATCGAAAGAAACGAAGTCGCCGACGCCGATGCCCAGCTTCAGGACATCCTCTTTGGATTCGACGAGCTCGTCGATGCGGACTTCCATGTTTTCTTCCTCGCGTTTGAAGTCGCGGGCATCGTCGTAGACATGCACGGAAGGATGCGTGCTCAAAATCGTGCCCGTATACGTTTTGCCGCTGCGCGTATGGATGACGCAATATTCGTTTTCAATGCTTTGCAGCATAAAGCCGCCGACGCGGGTCAGGCGGAGCCGGCCGTCGGATTTGACGGCGCGGACCATGGCCCCCAGCGTGTCCACGTGCGCGCTGAGCCCGACCGTGCGGGAGGGGTCCTCGCCTTCCACTTCAAGAATCGCGCCGCCCTTTTGGTTCCAGGACAGCTTGACGCCGAGGGAGGCCGCTTCCTGCTCCACGAGTTTCAAGGCCTGGGCGGTAAAGCCGGTGGGGCTTGGCGTGTCGAGCAGTTTTTTCAAAAACGTTAATATGTATTCTTCGTTCGGTTGGATTGACATGCAGATGTCCTCCTTATTTCATGGATGAAGATGATAGGTTCCTACGTAGGCAGTTCGCCTTCATTTTTTTCTTTGCCGCCGGTTTGGATTTCTTCCGGGGAAGGGGGCGTATATCCGGTTTCGTTTTGAATATGCGTCAGCTGGGCGGTCAAAAGCTTGATTTCCTTTTGCAGCTTGTACTGCCTGAAGATTCCGTAAGAGCCGACGATGATGCCGCCGATCAGCGTGCAGCCGACGATGAGCAGGATGAGCGGGATGTCGACTTCGCTGAACATAAAATTCACCCGGACAGGATCCACGTTAATGACGGCAAACACCGCCGTAATCAGCGCAAACACCAATCCGGCAATCAGCGACCATTGGATTTTCATGCGAAAGATACCTCCTTCTTAAAGACAGTATAAAATCCCTTGACCTGCAAGGACAAGGGATTTTATGCCAGATGCGTTATTTCGTCATTTGCTCCAACTGCTCGATGACATTTTCAAAGACGCTCATCGCTTCGCGGATCGGCTGCGGCGAAGACATGTCGACGCCGGCTTTTTTCAGGATGTTGATCGAAAAGTCGCTGCCGCCGCTTTTCAGGAAGCCGAGGTAGCGGTCCACCGCGGGCTGGCCTTCCTCCAAAATTTGCTTGGAGAAGCTTGTCGCCGCCGAGAATCCGGTCGCGTATTTGTATACATAGAAGCTGTTGTAGAAATGCGGAATGCGGGCCCATTCCATTTCGATGTCCTTGTCGACGACCATGCCTTTGCCGTGGTATTTCACGTTCAGGTCGTAATAAATTTCCGAAAGCGCCTGCGGCGTCAACGCTTCGCCCGATTCGGCGCGCTCATGGATGAGCTTCTCGAATTCGGCGAACATCGTTTGACGGAATACCGTCGTGCGGAACTGGTCGGCATAGTAG
The DNA here is from genome assembly GCF_038004655.1 of Paenibacillus sp. FSL M7-1455. Classification (NCBI taxonomy): domain Bacteria; kingdom Bacillati; phylum Bacillota; class Bacilli; order Caryophanales; family Paenibacillaceae; genus Paenibacillus; species Paenibacillus sp. FSL M7-1455. The sequence continues at coordinate 1,765,395 of NZ_JBBORO010000001.1, forward strand.
GTCAGCAGGTACATCTTTTCCTTCGGATCGGTCGATTTTTTGAGCAGGTAATCCATCAGGAGCGCTTCGTTGGTCGTCGAAGCCACTTCGGCCAGGAAAATGGTGTACTGTGCGTCGCGGTACGGCAGCGCGTTGTCCGAATAATAGGAATGCAGCGCATGGCCCATTTCGTGCGCGAGCGTGAACATGCTGTTCAAGTTGTCCTTATGGTTCAGAAGCACGTACGGATGGGTGCCGTAAGCTCCCCAGCTGTATGCTCCGGTGCGTTTGTTTTCGTTCTCGTATACGTCGATCCATTTGTTGTCGAAACCTTCCTGCAGCGATGCCAAATAATCGTCGCCCAGCGGTTTGAGGCCTTCCTTGACGGTCTTTTTCGCTTCGTCGTACGTGATGTCCATTTTGTATTCGTCCACGAGCGGAGCGAACAGATCGTACATATGGAGCTCGTCGACGCCGAGCAGCTTTTTGCGCAGGTCCATGTATCTGTGGAGCAGCGGCAGGCTTTCATGGATCGTGTCAATCAGATTCGTGTACACTTCCTTCGGAATGTTGTCGCCGTAAAGGGACATTTCCAGAACGGAAGGGTATTTGCGCACGTTCGCGTAAAAGATGTTTTTGTTGACGTTGGCGTTCAGCGTAGCGGCGATGGTATTTTTTTGCTTGGCGTAGGTATCGTACACCGCTTTGAATGCCCGCTCGCGCACCTCGCGGTTCGGGTTCTCCAGGAACTGGATGTAGTTGCCGTGGGTCAGCTCGACTTCCTTGCCTTCTTCGTTTTTGATCTTCGGAAACTTCAGGTCCGCGTTGTTAAGCATGCCGAAAATCGTTTGCGGCGCCTGCGACAGGTTGCCGACCTGGGCGAGCAGCGCTTCTTCCGTTTTGGAAAGCACGTGGGCTTTTTCGCGCTTCATTTCGGTCAGGGTGAATTTGTAAGGCGCGAGTACGGGATCGGCGATAAACGCGTCCAGCTTTTCGTCCGGCAAGGACAAAATTTCCGGCGTAACGAAAGAAAGGGCTTCGCCGACCTGCACGTTCAATTTTTTCGCTTTCTGGGATAATGCCTGGTATGTAGGGTTTGCTGTATCTTCGTCATGGTGCAGGTGAGCGTATACGTAAAGGCGTTCGGTTTTGAGGGAAATGTCGTCCTCAAGCGCAAAACAGTCCTTGACCGCGTTCGCGTTGTCGAGCTTGCCTTGGAATTCGGCGATCTTTTTCAGCTCCTGCTGCAGTTCGGCATAAGTTTGGTCCCAGGCTTTTTGGCCGTCGAACAAATCCTCCACATTCCATTTATGTTCTTCGGCTACCTCGGAACGCTTCAATAATTTTTCCATGGGAATCCTCCTTAAATGTTGGGATGAAAAAGCATGGGTTCCATTTGACGAAACCGCTGGAGGAAAGCAGGAAGCCGCCCCCACGACTAAGGTGAGCAGCGCGGCGATCCTGATCGTCTTGTTGAAGTTCACTACCAGGGGACCTCCTTATAAAGGAAAGATGTCCCTTAGTATGAACTTTTCCCCGCGATAATATGAAACCTTTCCTTCAAGGGCTGGAACCCATGGTAAACAGATTGTATACAATAAGGATAAAGGCAATCAGGATCATGACGGCCGCAGTGCCTGCCATGCCCCGTTTCAGCCTTGGCGGGACCGAGTTTTTCATCAGGATGAGCACGGCTCCCAGGCAAAAGGCCGAGATGATGTAAATAAGGGTGCTGTTGTATTCCATTTTAAGGGTTTAGACTCCTTTAAAGGCGGCCATGATGGAGCGCCATTCTTCCATGTTGTCTTCGTACTCCTCTTTGGGGAACCGGGATTCGGCCCATTGCATGAGAGCCGGTCGGCTCATGAAGGTATGGGTTTCCTCGCCCCATTGATCGGAAATCTCCCGAAGCACGATGTAGCGGCCCTGCACTTCGACGGTCATCATGTTCCATTTGTCTTTTTTGTATATTTCGTGTTTTTTGATCATATGCATTCTCCGTTTGCTCTTTTGGTAAAATGATACCTTAGAGGAAGCTACAAAAGCAAATGAAAAAGTGCAATTTCGCAAAAGATCGATTGCATTGTCAAGAAGCATGAAGTATAATGTACTTATTCGCCACATATGGCGGTATTTTTAGGAGGTTGTTCATTTGAAAGGTACAGTTAAATGGTTTAACGCAGAAAAAGGCTATGGCTTTATTCAAGTTGAAGGCGGCGAAGACGTATTCGTGCATTTCTCCGCAATTCAAGGCGAAGGCTTCAAAACTTTGGACGAAGGTCAAGAAGTTGAATTCGAAATCACTGAAGGCAACCGTGGCCCTCAAGCTGCAAACGTAACTAAATTATAAGATCAACTCCGTTTTATGGATTTCTGTGAATTACGATTTTCGGCATCGGCTGAAATGTCGTAATCGCATGAAAAACTTCGGAAGTAGCGTCGAACCGACGTTTTCTTATAGCTTTGGTTAAAAAAAGCCTATAAAGCACAGTTCTCGAAAGAGAGCTGTGCTTTTTTTGGTTCGGCTTAGGGAGTTCCGGCTATTGAATCGTGACGTCCCGTTTGCCGTGCGCTGCTCCGGATTGATGCCGTATGCTGCCGGCAAACAAAAATTGCGCGACATAGTAGGTTCCCATAATCAGCACGTCCGAATAAGCGATATCCGAAACGAACATGTTCCAGGAGAGGATGGAGTCGCTCACGATAAACAGCAGCGCCCCCGTCCCGCATCGCCAGTTTCCCGTCATGACGGCGAAGAACCCCATGAGCATGATGACGGCCACATATAAAAAGACCGGAACGACCAGGTCTCCTTGTCCGCCGGAGGTCAAGCCGCCATGCAGCTTCCAGCCCATAAACGCGGCATAACCGGCAAGCGGAAGCGCGAAGCTCAAACGAAGAGGCGAATATGTCCATCGTCCTAAAAAAGCGGACAGGTAGAACAGATGCCCGATCAGAAAAGCCGAAAGTCCGACGACGAAAAAACGGAGCAAACCGTCTCCCAGCATGCAAAAGAAAAGGCCGGCTGCGGTCAGGCAGGCGTATTTCCTGTCGGAGCGGGGGAACTGCAGCCAAGCGTAAACGATAATGAGTGCCATGGGAATCAGCTTGAACAGCAGTCCGTGCAGCAAAAAAACATAAAGCAGCCCCGCCAGCAGGATCAGAAGCGGGAGCGATTTTTTGGCCAAGCGGCATACCTCCCTCGCAAAAACGGATTTGGTTGAAATATAAGCGTTTTCATTGAAAATAAAGGCGTTGAACGTGATCTAGTTTATTTGTACTATTTTAAGGTCCATATTATAATAAGAAACATTAGGATTGACACAAGTAGACAACAATGTGGAGGCACCGTCTTGAATGAAAATAGGCAAAGTCAATATCAAGTTCCCCGGAACCCTATAAGCTTGATGGGACGAGTGTATAAGCATATTCTGCCTGAAGTGCGGAAAGAGCTGAACGGATGGCGGAGTCTGGCGAAAAAAATACCTGACCCGGAACTGCGGAAACAAGCGCTTGCCAGCATCGAGACCAAACAATTTCATTGCGAGGGCGGAGGCGTTTATGCCGCGGTCCCGCTGCCGGACAGGCTGATTCTAACGAAGCTTATCGTCGCCTACCAGACGATCAGCGACTATCTGGATAATCTATGCGACCGCAGCACCTCCATGGATCCGGAGGATTTTAGGCTTCTCCACCGGTCCATGCTGGATGCTACCGATCCGGAGGCAGAGCCGGTGAATTATTACGCGCTGCGCCTGGAGCAAAACGACGGCGGTTATCTGCGCAGCCTGGTCACGACATGCCAGGACTGCATCCGCCAGCTCCCCGGCTACGCGTCCGCCATGCCCTATGTTCGGGATCTGGCCGGCTTGTATACCGACCTACAGGTCTACAAGCATATCCGGCCCGAACTAAGGGAGCAGGCATTGCTGGAGTGGTGGGAGCAGCACCGTGAACGAACCCCCCATCTCCAGTGGAACGAATTCGCCGCGGCTACGGGGTCGACGCTGGGCGTATTCATGCTTTTTCTTGCCGCAAGTGACCGGCACTTGAGCGATGCGGCTGCGGCCTCCATTCATGCGTCATACTTTCCACATGTTTGCTGTCTGCACATTATGCTGGATTACCTGATTGATCAGGAAGAGGATCGGCTTGGCGGAGACTTGAACTTTTGCAATTATTATGAATCTCCCGAAACCATGCTGGACCGGATCGCCTTGATCGTCGGATTGGCGCGAAAGGATGTTCAGGCCATTCCCGTTCCGCCGTTTCACCGGATGATTATTGAGGGATTGTTGGCCATCTATTTGTCCGATCCGAAAGTCAGCGAGCAGCAGGAAGTTCGCTCCGTGTCCAAGCGCTTGATGAAGGGAAGCCCGCTGACCCGGCTCTTTTTCTTCGTCAACAGCCGCTGGATCCGCAAACATTTGTATGAGTGATTACGAGGAGGAATTTTTCATGACAGTGAAAAAGATTGCAGTTCTAACCAGTGGCGGGGACTCCCAAGGGATGAACGCGGCCGTTCGTGCGGTTGTCCGCAGCGGGCTTTATTTTGGGCTTGAAGTGTACGGCATTCAACGCGGCTACCAGGGACTGCTGAACGACGACATTTTTTCGATGGATCTGCGCAGTGTAGGCGACATCATCCACCGCGGCGGAACCATCCTGCAATCTGCGCGCTGCAAAGAATTCATGACGCCCGAAGGGCAGCAAAAGGGTGCCGAAATCCTGAGAAAACGCGGCATCGACGGCCTGGTCGTCATCGGCGGGGACGGTTCTTACCACGGAGCCAACAAGCTGAGCAAGCTGGGCATCAAAACGATGGCCCTGCCCGGCACGATCGACAACGACATTTCTTTCACGGATTATACGATCGGCTTTGACACCGCGGTAAGCATCGTCGTGGACGCCGTGAACAAACTCCGCGACACGATGTCTTCCCACGAGCGTTCCTCCATCGTCGAGGTCATGGGCAGACATTGCGGGGACATCGCCCTTTATGCGGGCCTGGCTTCGGGCGCGGAAACGATTCTCGTGCCGGAAGTTCCGCATGACATGGACGAAATTACCGCACGGATGGAGCAAAGCTTCGCGCTTGGCAAACGCCACAGCATCGTGATCGTGGCGGAAGGGGTCGGAAGCGGCGAAGACGTGGCGAAGGCGCTCACCGACCGCTGCCCGACGCTCGAACCGCGCGTGACGTGCCTCGGCCATATCCAGCGCGGGGGAACGCCGACGCCAGCCGACCGGAACCTGGCCAGCCGCCTTGGCGATTTTGCCGTGCGCAAGCTGATCGAAGGCGAATCCGGCAAAGCCTGCGGCATCATCAAAGGCGAACTTGTTCTGACGGACATCGACAAAGTCGTCAACACCAAAAAAGAATTCAACATGGAGCTTTACGAGCTGGCATCCCGTCTTTCGCAATAATGACGGGGGTTGGCGGCAAAACCAAAAAGCCGTCCCGCAGGTCAATCGACCCGGGACGGCTTTTTCTGTTCGCTTGATCGCAGCTCATGGATGGAGGGATGCGCTTGAATCCGGACGAACGTTTCAGGCCGAGTCATGCGGCGATGGCTTTGTTCTCCCGGCTCGCGCGCTGCACCCTTACAAGGCGCCAGAGCAGCAGGGTTGCGCCTGCGGCGAGCCCGGCAATGAGCCCGATCCAAAAGCCGAAAGCGCCCAGCGACGTAAAGGAGGCGAGGAGGTACCCGACGGGAAGCCCGATCACCCAATACGAAATAAAGGTAATGATAAAGGCGGGATTGACGTCCTTGTACCCGCGGAGCGCGCCCTGGACCGGCGTTGCGATCGCATCGGATATCTGGAAGAAAATCGCATAGATCAGAAAATGCTGCGTCAGCGCAATGACGTTGCTTTCCTCCGAATACAAGCCGGCGACGTATTTGCCGGCGACGAGCAGCACCACGGCGGTTGCAAGCGACAGGACCACCGCCGAACCGATGCCGAGGATGCTGTATTGCCGCGCATCCTTCAGCCGCCCGGCGCCTTTTTCGAAACCGACGAGGATGGTTAATGCCATGCTGATGCTCAGCGGGATCATGTACAGCGTGCTCGCGAAGTTCATCGCCGCCTGGTGCGCCGCAATCGTTATCGTGTTAAAGCGGCTCATCAGAAGCGTTACCGCGGCAAAAACGGCGGTTTCGAAAAAAATCGAAAAGCCGATCGGCACGCCGATTTTGAGCAGTTCCTTCCATACTTTTAAAGATACGCCGTGAAACTTGCGGAAAATGCCGTAAGCGGCGAACGGTTTCAGCCGGATCACGAACGTGACAGCGACCGCAAACACGCACCAATACGTAATCGCCGAGGCGATCCCGGCACCGGCGCCCCCAAGGCGGGGAAATCCCCAATTACCGAAGATGAGCAGATAGTTCAGAAAAATGTTGATCGGCAGGGAGATGAGCGTAATCGTCATGGAAATTTTCGTATGGCCGAGAGCGTCGATATAGCTGCGGAGCACCGTATAACCGAACATCGGAATGATGCCGATCGACAAAAAGCTCAAAAAGCGGAACGCGACGCTGCGGACCGGGGCATCGAGATTCATCCCGTCCAGAATGACGGGAAGCAGCATGCTGCCGATGGCTAAAATCGCGACCGCAAGCAGCAGGGCCAGCCATAGTCCCTGCATGACGTGATAGGCGACCTTTTGGGCCTGACCCCCGCCGATCAGATGGGAGACGATCGGAGTCATGCCCATCAAAATACCGCTCAAGCCCGTTTGCAGCGGGACCCACAGGCTGGAGCCGATGGCGACGCCGGCCAAATCGGTGGAACCGGCATGCCCCGACATGTTCGTATCAAAAAACGTAATGGCGGAAAGAGCGATTTGCGTGATCAGGATCGGCAGCAAGATGACGAGAAATTGTTTCGATTTCTGACTGAGCGTTACCGTTGTTTTCATGTTAAGCCTCACAGTATATATAAATTTCGCGCTTTTGAACGGCAGGAATCTATTGTAAAACATAAGCCTCCGTTTGAACAGGGATGACTGTCAAATAACCGGAAAGCCGTACAGGAAATGAAGAAACCGCCGGAGATCACAAGCCTTGAAGCAGGGATTTGCCCTGTCGGGGAAAATCTTAAAAGACCGAAACCCGGCCTTGGAGGGACCGGGTTTCGGCTGTGAAACGGATTTGCGCGATAGAGCAAATTATTTGTAAACCACGCCTTGCGAATAGCGGTTTGTGGCATTCCACAGCAAATATTCGTCGATATGCATATCCTTCAACGCCCGAATCTGCTCTTCGACCTGCGTTTTGCCGTATTTGACGTAGTGGCCGCTTCCCAGCCAACTGGCGGTAAAATCCTGGATCCACGGGCGAACGATCGGCTGCCGGTCCTTGAGCGGCTCGAGTTTTTTGAAGGTGTCGACCATCGAGCCTTTGATCGTGCGGTACGGCTCCTTGTCGGGGTCCTTGGCTCCGAACCAGCCCTGCGTGTAATGGCTTGGATACACCATCGGGCTGATCACGTCGACGTTAGCGGAGATTTTGTTGAAATCCTGGCCGATTCCTTCCGCCGCAGGCACCGATGCCGCATAACCGAAAATGTCGACCGAAACGCGGACGCCCATCGGGGAGAGCTGATTGCGGGCATACTGCACGAAATCGGCGACCGTTTCCACGCGGGTTTTGCCGTTTTTGGCGTATTTCAGGGAGTCGGCCCGTTTTTCGAAGCCCTCGGGGAAGCGGACGTAATCGAACTGGATTTCTTTAAAGCCCAGCTTGGCCGCTTCTTTGGCGATTTCCACGTTGTAATCCCACACTTCCTTGCTGAACGGGTTGACGAAGCTGTCGCCTTTGCCGTTTTTCCATACGGTTCCGTCGCTTTTGACAAAGGAAAGATCAGGACGTTTTTTGGCAAGAACCGTATCTTTGAACACGACGACCCGCGCGATCGGATATACATTGTGTTTTTTCAGGCGATCCATGAGCCCGCGGATGTCGCGGATAAACGGCTGCGGGTGCCCGTTTTTGATCAGCACCGGGTTGTCCGTTTTGTACGTTATGTATCCGGCATCGTCTTTAATGTCGATGACCATGGCGTTCAGGTCCGTTTGATCCACGAGGTCGAGAAGCTGGTTCATGCGCGACCCTCCGGCGCTGTAGGCCGTGACGTACACGCCTTTGACTTTGGGGGCGTCCGTTTGGGGATCGGTTTTGGCGGCCGAACCGTTCGCGCTTGCGGCGACCTCGTTTTGCCGGGAAGCCTCGACGGCCGAATGAATGGCGGACTTCAACATATTGGCGGCTTGGTCGCTGCCGCTCTGCGGATGATGGGTTGCGCTGCCGCCTAACAACAACAGCAGTGCAAAGATGATATTCATAACAATTCTCTCCCTTGTTAGCGTTCACATTACGATTATATTAGAACGCATAAGCTTAAAAACAACAGGTTTGTAACAATTTGACGATGATTACCGTCGAAAGTTGCGCGGTTTTGCAGGGGAGTCTGAAGCGGTTCGCCGTTATATGGAGTATCTTTGCCTGCGGGGAAACGAAATACATATGGGCAAGGGGGATTGCCAGGATTTACGCAATGCTGGAAATGATCGCAATGAGGTTTAGGCCCTGATCTTGCGAAAGCACATCTCCTAAAGTATACTTAATTCATTCTGTAGGGAGTGATTAGGGTTATGGGCATGGAAAAATCGGACAAGACGCCGATGTACCAATATATTATCAATGACATTAAACGCCGGATCGAAAACGGCGAATTGCAGGCGCATGATCCGCTGCCGACGCAAGTCGAGCTGGCCAAACAATTCAACACCAGCGAAATCACGTCGCGGCGGGCTTTGGCCGATCTGGTGCAGGAAGGCTACATCTACCGGATTCGCGGCAAAGGAAGTTTTGTGAAGGAAGAGGTGGCAGCCCCGCAGCGGGGGGCGATGCGCACCATATATTTAGTCTACAAAAACGAGGCCGTGGCTTCGTTTAACCATCCGTTTTTCACGGAAATGTTTCAAGGGATCCGGGAGGTATGCGAAGACAACGGCATCCGCTTTTTTCTGTGGGGGTTGGACGAAACGTATAAGCTGCCGGACGACCTGAACGCGGGAATCGTGTTGCTCACGAGCAACCATGCGTTCGATATCCGGCATCTGACCGGATGGCAGGAAGAAAAACGGCGGATGGTGACCGTTCATTTCTTTTACCCGCATCTGGGCATTCCTTACGTCATCGTCGACAATTTGACGGGAGGGTATCTGGCGACGCATCACCTGATTTCGCTGGGACATCGGGAGATCGGGATGATCCTGCCGGGAGAATCCATGATGGACATCAACCAGGAATTCTCCTTGCGCCTGCAGGGTTACCGCCTGGCATTGTCCCAGCATCAGATTCCCTTCAATCAGGATCTCATCGCCGTATTGCCGGGGGAGGACTTCGCGGATACGGGATACCGGGGATTCAAGGCGCTGATGTCGCTTGAGCACCCTCCGACGGCCGTGTTTGGCGCCAGCGACCTGAAAGCCATCGGGGCGATGACCGCCGCCAAGGAGATGGGGATCCGCATCCCGGAGGATGTCAGCATCATGGGTTACGATGATCTTGCCATCAGCGAATTTACGAATCCCGCCTTGTCGACCGTCAACCAAAACACCCGCAAGCTTGGGGAGCGTGCCGCCGAAATCCTTTTGCTCGGGGTGAAGGACGAAGAGAGCGGCCCGCTCCGCGAGGAAATCGTCCCGACGGTCATCGTGCGGGATTCGACGGCGCCTTTGGCCCGGGATGCCGACGCTTAGCGATACCCGGCGGCATCGGCCGGCTTGCCTTTTTCCTGCACCTCTTCGATATATCTCCAGGCATCGGGCCGCGACCCGTCCACATCGCAAAAACCGTATACTTTGGCCAGCTCTCCGCTGGAGACCGAGCAGCCGTTCCAGCGGCCTGCTTCCGGGTCCCCGGCCAGGGCGGCAACCGCACGTCCGACGAAGCGCGGCGTCTCCGAGATGATGAAATGAGGTTCCTTCACAAGCGCGTCCCGCCAGTTCTCTTCCCGCACCCCGTAGTGGTCGAGCATGATTTCGGAACGCATCCAGCCGGGCGTTACCGCGACGGCTGTGCATCCATGGGGCCGCAGCTCGTGGGCCAGCGATTTGGCCATTCGAAGGACCGAGGTTTTGGCCAAATCGTAAAACATGGACAACCGGTAATTCCGGTCGTTGTACGCGGCCGTCCCGTCCGTCATTTCGACGACCAGCCCCTTGCCGCTCCGGATCAGCAGGGGGAGCGCGAAATGGTTCGTGATGAGGTGGGTGTCGATTGCCAGCCGCAGCATTCGGAATCCCTTTTCCAGCGATTGTTCCCATACGGGCATGTTCCACTCGATCAGATGTTCCCCGCCCCAAATGTCGTTGACGAGCACGTCCAGCCGTCCTTGCTCCGCCTCGATGCGGTTCATCAAAGCCCGAACCTGTTCCGGATCCAAATGATCCGTCCGTACGGGAATGCCTTTGCCTCCCGCGCGGTTGACGAGCTCCGCCGTTTCTTCGATGGTTTCGGGACGGCCGTACTCGGAAGCCTGCTCCCTCGTCGTTCGTCCGGTGACATAAACGACGGCTCCAGCCGCCCCTAACTCGACGGCGATGCCCCTGCCGGCTCCACGGGTCGCTCCCGCGACCAATGCTACTTTTCCTTCTAATGAATTCACGTTCTGTCTCCCCTTTCAAAAAATTCATTTGACGCTTTTAGGATATACGTTAACGATGACAAAACCTGTCGTAGATGGACGATATTCAAAATCCAAAGCAAAGTATACGCTAATTATCGGTTTAAAGGCCTCGGAAACGATAAAATCTTCCGATTCATCCAAAAAATGATTGCATAACCGCCAAGTGTTCAATATACTTAATTAAAAAAAGTATACAATACATTTTTGCCATTGGTTGAACAGCTATGCGAAAGTGCGCCAATAAACTTGCTATGCCGTCATGCACAAACCGTTCAAAGCGCGAAGGGCTTCGCATATGATTTTGGGTGTGAAAAAATCCATTTCGGGAGTCATGCATATGAACCATTATTTGGCCGTCGATATCGGCGCTTCCAGCGGCAGGGTCATCTGGGGGACGCTTCGGGAAGGAGCGCTCCGCTTACAGGAGATTCACCGGTTCGGCAACGGATTCCATGAAAAAGACGGGAAGTTTTGCTGGGATATCGAGTATTTGTTCGGGCAGATTCTTACGGGACTGCAAATGGCAAAAACGCTCGGCGTCGACGAATGCACGCTCGGCATCGATACCTGGGCGGTGGACTACGTGCTGTTGGACCGGAAGGGGGAGAGGATCGGGGAGGTTTTTGCGTACCGCGATCCCCGGACGAACGGCGCCCCGGAACGTCTGCACCGGCATCTTTCGTTTCAGGAAGTCTATGAAAAAACGGGCATCCAGCAATTATCCTTTAACACGCTTTACCAGTTGTTCGTGCATGACCGGGAGGAGCTGGAGGCGGCGAAGCATATCCTTCTCGTTCCCGATTACCTGCACTACCGGCTGTGCGGGGTTTTGGCAAGCGAAGCGACCAACGCCTCGACGACCCAAATGCTCAATTGGCAAACGCAGGATTACGATTCCGATCTGTTGGCGCTGCTTGGGCTGCAAAGAAGCCAATTTCCCGATCTTGTCCGGCCGGGCGTCCGTCTGGGCGCCGTCCTAGGCGAGCTTGTCCGGGAGCACGACCTTCCCCGCTGCGAGGTCATCTCGGCGGCAACGCACGATACGGCATCGGCAGTGCTTGGGGTTCCGGCCCAAGGAACGTCATGGGGGTATCTCAGCAGCGGCACCTGGTCCCTGATCGGCGTGGAACGGGAGCATCCCTTGACGAGCCGGCTTGCCATGGAGCGCAATTACACCAACGAATGGGGAGCCTTCGGCACGTACCGGTTTTTGAAAAACATGATGGGCATGTGGCTCATCCAGCAGGTGCGCAAGGAAGCCGATGACGCATATTCCTTTGCGGAACTGGCGGAAATGGCTGCGGCGGCCGAACCTTTCCGATCGCTTATTCCATGCAACGACAGCCGGTTCATGAATCCGCCGAACATGACGGAAGCGATCCGCGGCTTCTGCAGGGAGTCCGGCCAGCCGGTGCCGGCGACCGCCGGGGAACTGGCCCGGTGCATTTTCGACAGCATGGCGCTGTCTTACGACGTCTATGTCCGCGAGTTGCAGGAGGTGACCGGGGAGCGGCTGAAGCAGCTTCACGTCGTCGGCGGCGGCGCGAACAACGGGTTTTTATGCCAGCTGAGCGCCGACGTGCTTGGCATGGCGATTTATGCCGGGCCGACGGAAGCGACGGTGCTGGGCAACCTTGCGGTCCAGATGATCGCGGACGGATCCGTCCGGGACATCCAGGAGGCAAGGGATCTGATCCGCCGCTCCTTTCCGGTCCGCGCGTATGCGCCCCGGCCGATGGACAGCGGTCTTTTGGCCGAACTTCGGGCGAAATACCGGTCGCTTGGCTGAAACGAACCGGGTGGGACGCCACCATTTCATTTGAAGAATCCGGAGGGGAAACAGATGGAGTCGACGATTCAAAACAGTTTTGATGAAGCCAAGAAGCTTTACGGGAAGCACGGCATCGACGTGGACGGCGTCCTCGAACGGCTTTCCCGCATCAAGATATCGCTTCACTGCTGGCAGGGGGACGACGTCAGGGGATTTTTGAACAAGAGCCGGGAGCTTGGCGGCGGCATTGCCGTCACCGGGAGTTATCCGGGGCGCGCCGGCACGCCGGACCAGCTGCGGGCCGATCTTGACAAGGCGTTCGAGCTCATACCGGGCAGGCATAAGGTCAATTTGCATGCCATCTACGCGGATACGGACGAGCGGGTTGATTTGGACGCGCTGGCGCCGAGGCATTTTGAAAATTGGGTGGCATGGGCCAAGGCCAAAGGCTACGGCTTGGATTTTAATCCGACGTGCTTTTCGCATGAAAAAGCGAACGACGGCTTTACGCTCAGCCATCCGGACGCGGGGATCCGCAGGTTTTGGATCGATCACTGCAAAGCCTCGCGGAAAATCGCCGAATATTTCGGCCGGGAGCTGGGGCAGCCCTGCGTGACGAACCTTTGGATTCCGGACGGGTACAAGGACACCCCGATCGATCGTTTGTCGCCGCGCGTCCGGCTGATGGAATCCCTTGACGAGGTATTCCGCGAACCGATCGACGAAAGCTATAATATCGATGCCGTCGAGAGCAAGCTGTTCGGCCTCGGCTCCGAAAGCTACGTGGTAGGCTCCCATGAATTTTATATGGGGTACGCCCTGAGCCGCGGAAAAACCATCTGCTTTGATTCGGGGCATTTCCATCCGACGGAAACGATCTCCAATAAGCTTTCGTCCTGGCTGCTGTTCGGCAAGCAGCTGCTGCTCCACGTCAGCCGTCCGGTGCGGTGGGACAGCGACCATGTCGTGACGATGGACGACGAGCTGCTCGACATTGCCCGCGAGCTGGTCCGCGGCGAACTGCTGGACAAAACCCATATCGGCCTCGACTTCTTCGACGGCAGCATCAACCATGTGGCGGCATGGGTCATCGGCACCAGAAACACGCTGAAAGCGCTGCTGCGGGCGATGCTCGAGCCGGTGGACCGGCTGAAAGAGATCGAGCTGGAAGGGGATTTTACGTCCAGGCTGGCGCTTGTTGAAGAATTCAAGTCCTATCCGTTCGGGGCGGTCTGGGATTACTACTGCTGGAAATCGGGCACGCCGGTAAGGGAAGAATGGCTGGCGGAGGTCAAGCGATACGAACGGGAAGTGTTGTTCCCCAGAACGCAAGCGAAAGGATCCGTCGTCGGTTAAAAGAGCCTTTTTTGCGGGAACGTTTTTCACTGCAGGAACAAACGGAAGAACGCAAAGAACCGGAAGCCCAAGATTCTTGAGCCGCCGGTTCTTTTTGGCCTCATGGCATATATCACATGAACGGATTAAAAATGCCGCCTGTCTCAGTATGGTTCAGGGACTGACTGCGAGGCGGCACGGATCTTTCGGTGAACTAACCACATCTTCATTCATTGAAGAGGCGCAGAGCTTTGATGTTCGCAGATGCTGTACTGGATAATTTCCATGGCATCTTCCTGTTCCAGGATACCCAGTCCGTCCCGCAGCACGATGAGTGAATTCAGTTCTTTTTGCTTCAAAAATGGCATCATGTCGGGGAACCACTTCATGACGATTTGGGACAATTTGACCGTTTCCATTTCCACAAAAATCACCCTTTCCTCTCGGATTCTTCAGAGCCCTAAATCTTTAAAGCCAAGGAACCGGAAAAGCGTGTAAGTGCCTGGAAAACCTTTGTCGATCCTAATCTCATGGAACTCATGCAGGTACCGCGCATCATTAATATACCACAAAACGCATCCTTTTTACACAAAGGGCGCCAAATTCAACTTCTGCGGAACGAACCCATGACCCCGACGGTCTCGACGATGTTGACGAAAGCTTTCGGGTCGGTCTGCTTGATGATCCGCTTCAGCTCTTGGAGCTCGTAGCGGGTGGTTACCGTCATCAGCATGTCCTTGGATTCGTGGGAAAAAGCCCCTTCGGTTTTGATTTTGGTCACGCCGCGCGGTCGTTCGAGCAGTTTTTCCAAAAGGGCCTCCGTTTCGTTGGTAATGATATAGACGGTGACTTTGAAATGGCTGACGTGGATGAAATCGACCATCTTGCCGGTGACGAAAATGGAGATCATCGAGGCCAGGGCAAGATTCCAGTCGTTCTGCAAGTATCCCGCGGCAAGGATGACCAGGCCGTTCATCGCAACCAACACGTTGCCGACAGGGAAGTCCCGGTATCGCGTCACGATGGAGCCGATAATGTCAAAACCGCCCGAGGAGCCGCCCGCCCGGAAGGAGATGCCTGCACCGACGCCGACCAGGACCCCTCCGAACACCGAAGCGATCAGCGTATCCGTCGCGAGCAGGTTGACCGGAACGACGGCGATAAATGCGGTCGTGGCCACGACCGACAAAATGCTGAGCACGATAAACCGCTTCCCGAGCTGGAACCAGCCCGCGACCAAAATCGGCACGTTAAACACGAAATACAGCACGCTGAGATTCATCGGCGTAAAATAATTGACCAGCATCGACAGGCCGGATACCCCGCCGCTTAACAGCTTGTGGGGGACCAGGAACAGATTGAACCCGCAGGCGATAAACGCCGCGCCGACGATCACGCCGATATATTTCCAAATATTACGGAGCTTCACAGCCTCACCTCAATTTTCTATGCGATACATTTTCATAAAAATTTTCAATCTTAGTTTCAAGCCGCTGGTGTTTGTAATTTAGTTTGTGATATAATGGATTGGATATTCTTGAGTAGGCTTGTACAATAGTTTTATTCTGACATTGTTTCAGGAGAAAATTACCGTTTACTTAAAAGAGATTTTGCGATGAGCGGCGTTTCGTTTGGCAATTGATGGATCGGGAAGCGGGTGCTTCGTCTACACATTGTGCTTCGGAGCGGCTTGAATCGATGTCATGCAAAGTCCCTGTAGGCGTTTTTGCCCTGAATAAACGCTATAGAGAATATAAGCCATGCAAAAAATCATGAAGAATGGCTAACCTATATATGTTTACCGCTACTTAAGAATACAGACAAGATTGTGGAATGTCCACTATATAGAAGGAGTATGAATATTTTGAAAAATTTTGCAGATTTAGGCCTTGAGCCGAAGGTTCTACGGGCCATTACCGAGCTTGGATTCGAGGAAGCGACACCTATTCAGGCACAGGCGATCCCGATCGCGATGACGGGACGCGACTTGATCGGTCAGGCACAGACCGGTACGGGCAAAACGGCCGCATTCGGCATCCCTCTGATCAACAAAATCTCGAAGGAAACGGACAAAATCGTGGCGCTTGTCATGACCCCGACCCGCGAGCTGGCCATCCAGGTGGCGGAGGAAATCGGAAAGCTTACCCGCTTCAAAGGCATCGGTTCCCTGCCGATTTACGGCGGCCAAGACATCGGACGCCAAATTCGCGCCTTGAAGAAAAAACCGCAAATCATTATCGGTACTCCAGGCCGTTTGCTGGATCATATCAACCGTAAAACCATCCGTCTCGACGACGTCGAAACCGTCATTCTGGACGAAGCCGATGAAATGCTGGACATGGGCTTTATGGAAGATATCCAATCGATCCTGAAGCTGGTTCCGGAAAATCGCCAAACGATGCTTTTCTCCGCAACAATGCCGCCTAACATCCAAAGACTTGCCCAGCAATTTTTGAAAGATCCTGAACACGTGTCGGTCGTGCCGAAACAAGTCAGCGCGCCGCTGATCGATCAAGCTTACATCGAAGTGCCTGAACGCCAGAAGTTCGAAGCGCTTTGCCGTTTGATCGACATGGAATCTCCGGAGCTTGCGATCGTATTCGGACGCACCAAACGCCGCGTCGACGAGCTGTCGGAAGCTTTGCAAAAACGCGGATATTCCGCTGACGGCCTGCATGGGGACTTGTCCCAAAACCAACGCGACACCGTGATGCGCAAATTCCGCGACGGAAGCATCGACGTGCTGGTTGCGACGGACGTGGCCGCCCGCGGCCTGGACGTGTCCGGCGTTACCCACGTCGTCAACTTCGACCTTCCGCAGGATCCGGAGAGCTATGTGCACCGCATCGGCCGTACGGGCCGGGCAGGCAAGGAAGGAACGGCTTGGTCGTTCGTGACGCCTCGCGAAATCGACCATCTGCACCTGATCGAACGGATCACGCGCCATCGCATCGCCCGCAAACCGCTGCCGACGCTGGCCGAAGCGATCGAAGGCAAACAGCGCATCATTGCCGAGCGTTTGCTTGAGACGATCGAAAAAGGCGAGCTGAACGAGTACAAAGGTTTGGCGATCCAGCTGCTAGAGCAGTACGATTCCGTGCAGCTGCTGTCCGCGGCGATGAAAATGCTGACCGGCGAGAAGCGCGATTCCGAAATCCAGCTGACTCCGGAAGAACCGATCCGCGTGAAACGCCGTTACAACAGCGGCAAGCCTGATCTCCGGAACGGCCGCAGACCTTCGGGCAACTACGGCGGTTTCCGCAGCAACAGCGGCGGCAGAGGCGGCTACAACCGCGACCGCGATAACCGCGGCGGCTATAACCGCAGCGGCGGCCGCAGCGATTCCTACCGCGACGGGGACCGCAAGCCGCGCACCAGCAGCAGCAGCAGCGGCGAGGGCAGACGCCAGTCCAAACGCGACGAATCCTACAACAGCTAAGCCGAAGGCGGGGACGTTACCCGCTCAAACTTAAAGAGACGAGGGGCATTGCTGCCCTTCGTCTCTTTTTTGGTTGCTGCCAAGGATGGATTCGCTCGGATTAGAAAATGAATGCGCGCGTGATGATGACCAGCAGAATGAAGAGAACCAAAATCGCACCTGTGGAACCCCACAAACCAAGACCAGGACCATAACCATATCCACCAACATGAGACATTGAGAATTACCTCCTTAAGTGTTTGATTCCTTTGGGTTACTGTGTATCTTATGTGGGTGAGCACCTTGAGGTATAGACCATCACCCATTTTGCGAAAAAATTAGGCTCTGGCAATGTAAGGCTAAAATGCGGTAAAATATCATTAGTACGAGCATAGATAGTGGAGGAGGAGGCTTTTTCTTGGAATTTAAAGGCGCAATGGGCGGTATTTACAGATTAACGGAATGGATCACCCGCTTTGCTTACAGCAACATTCTATGGCTGGTTTGTTCGTCTCCGTTTTTCTTTTTTCTGGTGACCAGGCTGATGGTGACCGGCGTAAACGAATCGCTTCAAATGAACTGGGCCATGGGTATTGTGGCACCGTTTACATTGTTTCCGGCCACGGCGGCGTTGTTTGCGGTCGTGCGCAAATGGGTGATGGGCGATCCGGACGTCAAAATTTTCAGCTTGTTTTTCAGATCGTACAAGGAAAATTACAAGCAAAGCATGATCGGAGGCATTTTTTACGTTCTGCTTCTGGTGATCATGATGGTGGACTACACCGTTTACATGACGCAGTTCAAGAACATGCAAATCATCGGCATCGTGATGCTGATTCTGCTGATCGTCTTGTTCGTGTCCTTGTTCAATTTCTTTTCCATGATCGTCCATTATCATATGAACATTCGGCAGATCATGAAAAATGCGGTGCTGATCACGATCATCCGCCCGTTCCGGGTCATCGCGACGGTGCTCGGAAGCGCGGTCGTGCTGTTCATTGGCTCCAAATATCCGGCGCTCATCTTCTTTTTCGGCGGAAGCTTGATTGCTTACTGGGCATTTTTTAATTTCTACGCGACGTTCACCAAAATGCAGGAACAGGCCGAGCGGATCAAACAAAAGGAACTGGAGGAGCAAGAAGCCGCGGGGGCAGGCATTGATCTTGAAGCTTCATCCGATGCAGCCGGTGGCGAACCCGGCGACGGCGATCGGCGGAGCGGGGAAGCGACAAGAAAGGACTGATCCCGCTCCGGTTCGTTTCGGAATTTTTCTCCCGACATTTACTTTTTGAGCAAAAAGGTCTATAATAAGACTACATCCTGCGATGTTCGCCACGGTTAATCGTTGTTTTGAACCAATGATGATGTCTAGGGAGATTTTTACGATGCGCGGCTGGAACGCCCTGTCTATATGACAAGGGGACTTCAAAAACGCGTCCGCGATCACCCACCTGCCAAAGCAGGTTCAGAAGACAATTTAACCGGACGGCATAGGCGGGTTTTTATTTTAGAACATGGCAGGGCACTCCGTGCTTGCGGATTTTTCCGCAAACCGGGGTGTCTTTTTGGTTTACGAAAAACGTCCCGGCGGACTCTGTTCGGAAGCGATGGCAAAAACGTGCAAACGCTTTATGGAAAGCCGCGCTAATTTGCCTTTTCGCCGAATTTTCCCTTACTTTCTCTTTTGTTCTGGTCCCAACAATGATACACTGTAAAGTATTGATGATGCTTACTACAAAGGGGGAAAGGTCTTGTCGCTGAAAAGGGTTCTAGTGGGAATCTTTCGCAGTCAGGAAGGTACAAGCGACCGGGCGAAGGATCCGAAGATGAAGACGCGCTACTACAATTTATCGAAAGACAAGGCATGGGAGGAAATATCCTCGACATTAAAAAAGATCCCGGGGTATAAGGTCTTGCATGAAGTTCCTTCCGTCGGCGAAATTACGCTGGAGAAAAGAACGTCTTTCGGACGAACGGTGGACATCACGGTATCCGTGCTATCGGTCGGGCCGGTGCGCAGCGCGGTTGACATGTATTCCGCTTCCAGAGGTTCCCTGGGGGATTTGGGGGCCAACTACCGCATTATTCTCAATTTATTTTCGGCACTCGACAAGAAACTGGGCAAATACAAAGTCTCTTAACGATAGGCATGAAAAAGCGAGAGAAAGACACAAGCTTTCTCCCGCTTTTTTTCAGGTAGGGAAAACGCGTCGTTGACGCGCTTCCCGATCCGAATGAACAGAGGACATGAAAAAGCGGTCTGTCTTCAACGAAAAACGACGATAGGCTTTTTCTTATGCCCTGGCAAGCATATACTTAAGGCGAGGGCTTCTTACAGAAGCTCTTTGACGGCTGCGACCGCTTTTTCGTAATTCGGATGTTCGGCCATCTCTTTCAGATATTCCACGTACGTGATTTTGTCGTTTTGGTCGACAACGAAAATGGAACGCATGTCCAGACGGAATTCCTTGATGTGGACGCCGTAGGCTTGGCCGAAAGACATGTCCTTGTGATCCGAAAGCGTGATGACGCGGTCTACGCCGGCTGCGCCGCACCAGCGCTCTTGGGCAAACGGAAGATCGGCGCTGATGGTGAGTACGACCACGTTATCGCCAAGGGCGGAGGCCTCCTCGTTGAAACGGCGGGTTTGGGCGTCGCATACGCCGGTATCCAGGGAAGGAACGACGCTGATCAGCTTGATTTTTCCCGCGAAATCTTTGAGGGTAGCCTGTTCAAGCAGATTTTTGCTGACGGTAAAGTCCGGAGCCTGATCGCCCGCCTTCAGTTCGGGACCGATCAGCGTAATCGGATTGCCTTTAAAAGTTGCAGCACCTGTGCGTTCTTGTGCCATGGTTGATTCTCCTTTCGGATATGGAATTTTGGTGATTCGTGCCAATTCATTATAATCTTTTTAAAAAGGCATTGTCCAATGAGCCGGATGTCGGCATGGCGACGCAGCGAATGCGAACATGGTTTCCCGATATCCGGGACGGTCCCGATATAGCGATAGAAAAGGAAGTGCGGCATGTTATTTGTTCGTTATGAAAACTGGAAAAGCTACTTGAAATATTATCCGATTACGACGATATTGTTTGTGGCGAATATAGTGATGTACCTGATTCTGGTCTTTAACGGAGGGGCCTCCGATAACAACACGATCATCCGATTCGGGGCGCTGACCAACGTGGAAGGAATGAATGAATGGTGGCGATACGTAACGTCGCTTTTTCTTCACGGAGGTTTTTCGCATCTTTTGTTTAACGATTTTGCCATCCTCGTCTTTTGCCCGCCGCTCGAGCGGCTGCTTGGGGCTTGGCGATATGCGCTATTATACCTGCTCAGCGGCGTGATCGGCAATATTTTGTCCGTGGCGCATTATAACCGTCTGGGGGAAACGCTCCTTACGTTAGGCGCCTCAGGGGCCGTTTACGGGGTGTACGGAGCCTACCTCTACATCGCCCTGCTGCAGCGGAACCTGATGGACGAATCCTCGCGCAAGACGATTTATGCCCTGCTTGCCATCGGGATTATTTTCTCGTTTGCTTCGGGGGAACAAATTAAAATCAACTGGATGGCGCATTTGGGCGGATTGGTCGGCGGATTTTTCGTTTACGGCTTAATGGCAAGGATTTTGAAGAAACGGTATGGAAGGTCATAGCAAGAGGACCCGCGTAAAAAGCAGAATGGAGCGAGTAACAGGTGGAATTAAGACAGTTGCAGTATTTTTTGAAGGTAGCGCAGAAAGAGCATGTCACCCAGGCTTCGGAGGAGCTTCACGTGGCCCAGTCTGCGGTCAGCCGTCAGATTCATCAGCTGGAGGAAGAGCTGGGCGTTCAATTGTTTATGCAAAAGGGAAGAAACCTGCAGTTGACGCCGGTAGGACAGCTGTTTTGCAAACGGGTGGACAGCATCCTCAAAGATCTCGACCGGGCGGTTGCCGAGGTTCATGAATTTTTGGACCCGGAGCAAGGCGAAATCCGGATCGGTTTTCCGCACAGTTTGGGGATCCATCTTATTCCGTCTGTCGTGGCCGAATTCAAGCGGCGGTATCCGAACGTGAAATTCAGGTTCAAGCAGGGCATGTTCCCATCCTTGATCCGCGACGTCATTTCGGCGGAAGTGGATCTTGCCTTCATTTCCCCGTTTCCGGAGAAGCATGATCAAGTGGAAGGGGAGATTATGCTGACGGAGGAGCTGTTTGCGATTTTGCCTCCGAACCATCCGCTGGCCAAGGAAGAGAGCATCAAGCTCAGCCAGTTGAAGGACGATAAATTCGTCCTGTTCAGCAAAGGGTACTCGCTGCGGCCGATCGTATGGCATGCCTGCTTGGAGGCGGGATTCACGCCGAAGATCGCGTTTGAGGGCGAGGAAACCGACACGATCCGGGGGTTGGTGGCCGCGGGCATGGGGGTAAGCATTTTGCCGGAGATGGCATTATTCCAAACGAATCCGCTCCAGCCTGCCCGGGTACGGATTTCGGAGCCGAAGGTGACGCGCACCATCGGGCTGATCCACCGGTCGGACGACAAGCTGCCGCGGGTGGCTCAGGCCTTCCGCTCCTTTTTGCTCAGCTACTTCGGACTGCAGCAGCAAGCCGGGACTTGCGATAAACCGAAAACATAACCTGAACAATCATAAAACCCCCTGGCCGGTTGGCAACCGTCCAGGGGGTTTTTGGCGTCATAACGTTAATCGCGGTTATTGTTCACGAAAATAAAGATGTAGCGCAGAAGCTCCAGCACGGAGATCAGCGCGGCAGCCACATAGGTCAGGGCCGCGGCGTTCAGCACTTTGGCGACGCCTCTTTCTTCTTCGTTTGTGATATATCCTTCGGCCACCATAATGTCGCGGGCGCGGTTGCTGGCATTAAATTCGACCGGCAGCGTAATGAGCTGGAAGGCGACGGCAACGGAGAAGAAGATGATTCCGATCCCGAGAAGCCCCATCCACTGGAACAGGAAGCCGGCGATAATCAGCAAAGGAGCGATCCCCGACGCAAAGTTGACGATCGGGAATATCCGGTGTCTCAGCACGAGCATCGGATAATGCTGTTTGTGCTGAATGGCGTGTCCGACTTCGTGACAGGCGACCGAAACCGCCGAAATCGAATTTTCGTAGTAGACCGGTTCGGATAAGCGGACCACGCGGTGAATCGGATCGTAGTGGTCGGATAACGCGCCGCGCACCGGTTCGATCGGAACATCGTGCAAACCGTTGCTGTCAAGCATATGCCGGGCTGCATCGTAGCCGGTCATGCCGCTGGCCGCCGGTACGTCCGACCATTTTCTGAACGTTCCCTGGACCCGGAACTGCGCCCACAAGGAAAAACCGAACGCAATGATAATAAGAATATACATTCCCATCTTACAACCTCCTGCTTGTGTCGATACCTGTAAAATAGAACCTCGCTAAAGGGTAGGTCCTTGTTCGAGGAAAAGCCTGATCGCCTCGATGCATGCCGCGCCCTGCGGCAGCAAATTCAGCAGCAGGCGCCGCGCTTGCCCGGGCTTCATCTTCTCGAGAAGGGGGCTGAGCTCCTTGACCTCGCGTTCCAGCTGCTGCATTTGCAGCTCCAGGTGGGAAAGCCTGTCGGATACGTGATGGATCTCGGGGGCGGCATCCCATTTGGCAAGCGTCTGGCGAATCTCTTCCAGAGTATATTTCTCTTGTTTCAATTCATTAATACGTTTGAGACGGAGCAAGGTTTCATGGCTGTACAAACGATAATTTTTAAGAGTGCGCTTTTCGGGAGAGATCAACCCCAGCTTGGTATAATAGTCGATCGTACGCTCGCTGACGCCCCCGGCCTTAGCCAATTCACCGATCCGGTAAAGTTTCATATCCCCATCTAAACCACCTCACCGAAAAAAGTTTGCGGATGCTGATTGGTTGCAGTATCCCGAGCTCTATAGAATGAACGTCTCATTTTTGTCGGTTTTCTAAAAAAGGATGCTCCGGTTCGTTCAATCTATGTAACTCATATTAATGACCTGTAGATAAAAATATGATACATGATAACGAACCGTACAGTCAAACGTTACGGTTTTATAATATAACAATTCATGTGATATATTTTTACATATATTATTTTTTCGAGAATTGTATTGTCAATTTCCTGCTTATCTGTTTATAATGTGATTAATAATTTCGTAATATGTTATAAAACCTAACATTAAAGAGGAGTGGGGAACATGAAAAAAAAGTGGCTTGGCGGTGGATTGGCTTTTCTTGCGCTGATGGCATTTCCGGCAACGGTATTTGCCGATGACGGGGCAAGCAATATGGTGCTTCAGACGGGACTGAACACGTTTTTCGTATTTATGGCCGCGATGCTCGTCTTTTTTATGCAGGCGGGATTCGCCCTTCTGGAGGCCGGTTCGGTGCGGATGAAAAACGCGGGCCATATTGCCGGGAAAACGGTGCTGACCCTCGGAATCGCCATCGTCGTGTTTTGGGCGTTCGGGTTTGGCCTCGGATTCGGAAACGGCAACAGCCTTTTCGGAACGACCGGGTTTTTTATGACCGGCGATTCGATGGCTTCCTCTTTTGACGCGCTTTCGGCGTCGGAGGTCTCTTTATCGGTGAAGTTTTTGTTCCAGCTGTCGTTTGCGGCCGTTTCGCTGGCGATTGCCTGCGGCGGCATGGCGGAACGCGCCAAGCTGAGCGTATATATCGTATTCGGCACGTTGTTCATGATCGTGATTTATCCCGTGGTGGCCCATTGGGTGTGGGGCGGCGGCTGGCTCGGCCAACTCGGCATGCAGGATTTCGCGGGTTCGGCCGTCGTGCATTTGACGGGGGCGACCGCGGCGCTGGTCATTACCTACCTGCTTAAACCGCGTCTTGGCAAATACAATAAGGATGGCAAACCAAACAGCATTCCGGGTCATAATCAAGTGCTTTCCGTTCTGGGCGTGTTTATTCTGTGGATCGGCTGGTTCGGCTTCAATCCGGGCAGCACGCTTTCGGCACTGATGGACGGCTTTTTCGGATACGTCGCGCTGACGACCAATCTGGCGGTGGCGGCGGGCGCTATCGCGGCGCTGTTCATCTCATGGGCGGTATTCGGGAAAGCGGACATTCCTAGCATGCTGAACGGCGTGTTGGCCGCGCTCGTGGCGATTACGGGCGCTTGCGCGTTCGTCGACGCATGGGCTGCCGTTGTCATCGGCGCCGTCGCCGGCATCGTCACCTTCTTTACGGCGCAGTGGTTTGAAAGAGCGGGCATCGACGATCCGATCTATGCTTTTTCCGTTCACGGCATTGCCGGCATTTGGGGGGCGATCTCCACAGGATTGTTTGCGACGCCGGAACTCGTGGAAAAAACCGGGGTCGGCAAACCGGGGCTGTTCTACGGAGGAGGATTCGGGCAGCTGGGCGTACAGCTGCTGGGCGTGCTCGGCGCCTTTGTATTCGTGTTCGTCATCTCGTTTGTGATCGTCGGCATCATGAAAGCGACGATGGGAATCCGCGTCACGGAGGAAGAAGAAATGATGGGGCTGGACATCAGCGAACACGGCGCCTACGGGTATCCGGAGCAAATGAAGCTCATCGCCGGCGCCGAGGCGGCAAAATCCGCTTCCGAGATGCCTTCCGTCTCCAAACCGGCGGTAGGGACCGGCGATTCCTTTTAATCCGAAAAAAGCAGGCGAGGACGCAGCGTTTCGTCGACGAGTGCAGCATGACGGCTTGACAGGGAGGTATCGGGTATGGAGCCGGTGAAAAACGCGAAACATGAACCGGATTTGGAGCTCATCAGGCATGCGGATACGCGCGAGCAGCTTCGGGAAGGCAGGCGGGCTTGCCAGTCCCGGATCGAATATTTATATCCGGAAATGCCGATTGCAGCCTGGACGGCGCTTGTGAACGACATGCATGACGAGGTGGCCGCCAGGGCGGCTGCGGTGTGCGAGAAGGAACTGAAGGAAGCGGGTTACGGCCCGCCTCCGGTTCCGTATGCTTTGGTCGTGTTCGGCAGCTCCGGCCGCCGGGAATCCACGCCTTGGAGCGACCAGGATAACGGGCTGATCGTCAGCGACGAAGCCAGTGGACATAAGGACAAGTATTTCGCCGCTTTCGGGCGCCGTCTGTCCGATCTGCTGGAATATGCGGGATATGAAAAATGCAAGGGAAAGGTTATGTGCTCCGAGCCGGCCTGGAACCAAACGCTTGGGCAATGGAGACATCGGCTGGCTGGCTGGCATCGGGATCTCAGCTGGGAGAACGTGCGCAACCTGATGATCGCGTCGGATCTGCGCTGGATCGCCGGCGACCCGTCGCTGGCGGCTGCCTGGAAAAGTTGTTTTGCCCATGGCTTGAACGAATCGCCGGAAACGGCGACCGCCATTTTGCGGAATACGGTGAGGCACAAAGCGACGCTGAACATTCTCGGTCAGGTGGTGACCGAACGTTTCGGCGAACATGCCGGCGAATTCGACGTCAAATACGGGGTGTATATACCGCTCGTCAACAGCATCCGCTATATGGCGCTGCAGGAAGGGGTCCATGAAACCTCGACGTTGAAACGGCTGGAAAAGCTGACCCTGCTGGACGGCGGAAACCTTCTGTTTGAAAATTGCCAGCGCGCTTTTTTGACCGCATTGACGCTCCGCGCATCGGCCACA
Source organism: Paenibacillus sp. FSL M7-1455 (assembly GCF_038004655.1). Classification (NCBI taxonomy): domain Bacteria; kingdom Bacillati; phylum Bacillota; class Bacilli; order Caryophanales; family Paenibacillaceae; genus Paenibacillus; species Paenibacillus sp. FSL M7-1455. The sequence goes on from NZ_JBBORO010000001.1 coordinate 1,791,223, forward strand.
TATACGCTCCGGAACGGCGTGTACTCCAGCAGCGGTTATTTGCCGCAGACCGAGCTGAAGCAAAAACCTCTTCTGTATAAGCTGAGGGAAAGCCTGACGACGGTCAGGCGCACGCACCGGGCGCTGCAAAGAAGGCTGCGTTTTGCGGAGAAGGGGAGACTATGAAGGCTCCGGAACGCGGAAACGGGGGGTTTTGGAGTTTGCTGCGCCAAGGAGGCGTCCCGTCCGCGATCGCTTCCGTCATGGGGGGCGCCTCCGCCCAGCAGATGGCTTTTATCCGCTCGCTGATGAGGGAACAACGCCGCCCGGAAATGCTGCATACTCCTTTGCATAAACTGAAGACGGTCATTTTCGATTTGGAGACGACCGGGTTCAACGTCCAACAGGGCGATGAAATTTTGTCCATCGGCGCTTTGAAGGCCGACGGCCAGCATATCGTGGAAGAGGAGCCGTTTTATACGCTGGTGAAAGCCAAGCGGCCGGTCCCTCCGCAAATTACGGAGCTCACGGGTATAACGCAGCCGATGATCGACCAGGCTCCGCCGTTGATCGAAGGCCTGCACGACTTTATGCATTTCGTCGGGGACCGGGTGCTGGTCGCCCATGCCAGCGGGCATGACAAAGCGTTCCTGAACGCGGCCTTGTGGAAGACGTCCAAGGTGAATCTCGGCCACCGGGTCCTGGATACGATGATGATCGCCCGTTGGCTCGGTCCCGGCCTTCCGAGTTATTCGCTGGATGCGCTGCTTTCGGAAAAAGGCATTCCGGTTGAAGGCAGGCATCATGCGCTGGAAGACGCGAGGATGACGGCCAAGCTGTGGGTTTCCTACCTGCGGGACATTGCGGAAAGCCGCAAGGCGGAGACGCTCGGCGACCTGTACGCTTGTCTCAGCCATGCGTGACGTCCGCAGGAATCAAATGATATAAACCGTTTTTTCCTTTTTCGATCATATAACCGTTTAGTTCGATTTCGCCGCCCGTTTTTACGGGACTGCCGATGAGGTACGCGCTGAGCATGCCCGCGAATAAAGGCAGCTGCCGCAGATCTTCATCGGAAGGAACGGGCGGCGAGGAAGGGTGGGAGTGGAACAGGCCGATCAGGCCGCCGCCCCGCAAGCATTCCCGCGTCCATTCCGCCGGGTCCAGGACGAAACGGTGCAGCGGGTCAGGCGCTACGTTGCGAATCGGGGCAAAGGCATCGATTCGCATGCCGCCCGCTGCAGCTTTACCCCGCAACACGCCGCAGGTTTCATATGGCAGTCCGGAAACAAGGTGTTCGGCGATTTGCCTTCCGCACGAGGCATTGAGCCGGATTTCCCGCCGGACCGTATGAGGATCTGCCAACCGTAGTTCTCCCCTCTCGATGGCCTCTGCTCAATGGAAGCAGAGGTATTTTTTTTGACGTCAGTCCGACGTTTTTTCGTTTTTTGGCCATTTTCTGCAAACGATTTGTAAGTTCCGATGAAAAGAGGGTACAATACTGAATAGCCACTACAATACGAAAAGGAACGAAGACATCCATGAAGCGTAATCTATATATTCTTCTTGGCGTCATCGTCTTAATCGGCATCGCGCTTTACCAAAATGCGGGACCCGGCATTCAGGCGGCGTTCCAGCATGAAAAACCGATGCCTACCGAGACGGGGCCCGAAGCCGGGCTGCTTGCTCCCGCATTCACCGCCAAAGGGCTGGACGGCAAGGAGTATCATGTGGGCGGAACCCGGGATAAAGCGATTTTGCTGAATTTTTGGGCGTCCTGGTGCGAGCCGTGCAAGCAGGAAGCGCCCGAGCTGAACGCCATTGCCGAGAAATACAAGGACAGCTTGGCCGTTTACGGCGTGAACGTGACCAAATACGACACCAAAAAAAACGCGCAGAAGTTCGTCGACAAATACGGGGTTCAATTCCCGGTCATGTTCGACCTCAAAGCCGACATTTACGAAAAGCAGTATAAAGGGGTCGTTTTCCCGACGAACGTGCTGATCGACAAGCGCGGGGTCGTGCAGGAAGTCGTGCTCGGCATTTTGCCGCAAAAGGATTTGGAGAAAAAGGTAAAAAAACTCATCAACTCCTGACATGCAGACAGGCCTTGCCGGCCGCCATACGAAAAAACCTCGGTGCCCTATGCGGACGTCCGAGGTTTTTTTGCCGTGCTGCCGTCTTAATGATTGACAAGTCCCCGCTGCTCCGAGGCAGGCAATTCCTGCGCCGCATCCCGTTCGTTCAAGGCTTGCCCGAGAAGCGCATACCGCATACTGTCGACGAGCGCCTCCCAGCTCGCTTCGATGACGTTGCCCGATACGCCGACGGTATTCCACGAGTTGTTGATGTCCCGCGATTCGATCAGCACGCGGACTTTGGCCGCCGTGGCGTCCTTTTCGTCCAGCACGCGGACCTTATAGTCGGACAGATGCATCTCTTTGATCGCCGGGAAGTATTGGACGAGCGCTTTCCGCAAGGCGTTGTCCAGCGCGTTGACCGGACCGTTGCCTTCGGCGGCGGTGTATACGTTGTTGCCGGCCACGTTCAGCTTCACGAAGGCTTCGGACATGACCGGCTGTCCTGCCGTTTTTTCGACGAGCATTTTAAAGGATTCGAAGGTGAAAAGCTCCTTCATTTCCCCGCCGGCTTCGCGCAGCAGCAGCTCCAGGGAGGCGTCGGCGGCTTCGAAGGTATAACCTTGGTGCTCCAAATCCTTGATTTTGTCGATTACTTTGCGCGACTGTTCGTTCGCCGGATCAAAGTCGAGCCCCATATCCTGCGCCTTCGAAACGATGTTGCTTTGCCCTGCCAGGTCGGATACGAGGACGCGCTGTTTGTTGCCCACCCATTCGGGAACGATGTGCTCGTAGGTCCTGGAGTCCCGGAGAATCGCGGACACGTGGATGCCCCCTTTGTGGGCGAAGGCAGCGTTTCCGACGTACGGCTGGTTCACCGGCATGTTGACGTTGGCGATTTCGCTGACGTAACGGGCGGTGTTCGTCAGCTGCTTCAGGCGCTCCTCGCCGATGCACTCATATCCGAGCTTGAGCTGCAGATTCGGGATGATCGAGCACAGGTTGGCGTTGCCGCAGCGCTCGCCGTAACCGTTGATCGTGCCCTGCACCTGGCGGGCGCCGGCCTGGACGGCGCTAAGCGTATTGGCGACGGCCAGCTCGCAGTCGTTATGGGTGTGGATGCCGAGATTCGCATCCGGCACGCTGGCATGGAACGAGGCAACGATGCTTCCGATTTCATGCGGCAGCGTGCCGCCGTTGGTATCGCACATGACGAGCCAATCCGCGCCGGCCTCTTTCGCTTTTTTGAGCACGGCGACGGCGTATTCGGGGTTGTTTTTGTAGCCGTCGAAAAAATGCTCCGCGTCAAAAATGACCTCCAGCCCTTTACGCTTTAAATAAGCAACCGAATCGTAAATCATCGCCAGATTTTCTTCCAGCGTCGTTTGCAGCGCGGTATGCACATGGAAATCCCATGATTTCCCGACAAGCGTGGCCGCCTGGGCGCCGGACTCGATGATCCGGTTCAAGTTCGCGTCCTGATCGGCGATGCTGTCCTTGCGCCGGGTGCTGCCGAAGGCGGTGATTTTGGCGTTGAGGCCGAGCTGCCCCACCCGTTTGAAAAATTCGATGTCCTTGCTGTTGCTTCCCGGAATCCCGCCTTCAATATATGAAACACCAAGTTCATCGAGCTTTTTGGCAATTTTGAGTTTGTCGTCCGCCGACAAGCTGACCCCTTCTCCTTGAGTGCCGTCGCGCAGGGTTGTGTCGAAGATGGATATGGACTTTGACATGAAAGCGTCCTCCTTTGGAAGTCTTATGAATTCGTTTTTGGTTTTAGCGGGAATCTAACGATCCACATATATAGTAAATTATTATAGCATTTTTACGCGGGAATGTAACAAAGAATTCCGTGTTTTTCGCGTGTTCCCCATTCTTGACCTGTTGCCGGGGGAACGTTATGCTGAACGTAACGAAATTTTCGAAGGTGAGAAGGCTCATGAATAGGGACGTAGACGCTTATTATCCAACGAACGGAAGGGTCATTTTGCATGTGGATATGAACGCTTTTTACTGCTCGGTCCATGAGGCGGAGGAGCCGGACAAGTACCGCGGCAAACCGACGGCGGTGGCCGGGAGCATCGAGCTGCGCAAAGGCATCATCGTCACCTGCTCCTATGCGGCAAGGCGGAGGGGCATTTCGACCGGCATGCACGTCAACCGCGCGCTGAAGCAATGTCCGGAGCTGATCCTCATCAAACCGGACTTCCATTTATACCGCAAATATTCGAAAGCGTTCATGAAAATCGCCTACTCCTACACGCCGCTGATGCAGGCGACATCGATCGACGAATGTTACCTCGACATTACCGGTTCGAGGCAGTTCGGCACGCCGCAGCAGATCGCGGAGGAAATTCAAAGGCGGATCGACGAGGAGCTCGGCCTGCCGTGCTCGGTGGGCATCGCTCCGAACAAGCTGCTGGCCAAAATGGCATCCGACATGAAAAAGCCGCGCGGCATTTCCGTCCTGCGCATTCGCGACGTCCCGCGCCTGCTCTGGAACAAGCCCTGCGGCGAATTGTTCGGCATCGGCGGCAAAACGGCCGAAAAGCTGCGCAAAATCGGGATCCATACGATCGGGCAATTGGCAAAAACCGACGAAGAGGCGCTGATCCGAACGTTCGGCGTGATGGGCGTGTGGATGAAGCAGGCGGCAAACGGCATCGACCATTCGCCCGTGCTGGAGGATCGCGAGCCCAATAAGTCGATCGGGCATACGACCACGCTGCCGGCCGACATTCAGGAACGCGAGGACGTCCATAGGGTGCTGCTCAACATCAGCGACCAGGTCGCGCGCCGGCTGAGGCGGCAGGGGCTTGTCGCAGGGGGCGTCCAAATCACGATCCGGACCCCGGACATGAAAACGATCACCCGCAGCCGCATGCTGGACACGCCGACGGAGACCGCGGGCGACATCTACGATGAAGCCCGGCGCCTGTACGCGGAGCATTGGAGCTGGGATAAGCCGGTGCGGCTGCTCGGCATTACGCTGCAGCACTTGACGCCGAAAAGCGAAGCGGCGATCCAGCTGGACCTTTTCGAATATGAAAAACAGCCGAAAAAAGAAATGCTGACGCAAACGATGGATATGCTCCGCAACAAATTCGGCGAAAACGCCGTGGTCACGGCCGGCATGCTGGGGGACGATCCGTCGGTGCTGCTGCGCAACCATAAGGTGCGGGGAACGTCGCTTCAAATGGATTTCGTAGGCAAAGACGGGCTGGATCTTCCTTGATTCCCATCGATATTCATCACATATCCGGCAGCGAAAGTGACATTGATCATTGGCATTTTGCCCAAGGTGGATTAAGATAGGTCTGGCGGCCGCATCAGGCCAACTTGAAACGCTCGCGTTTGACGTTGAAAGAGGAGGCTCTCAAGAAATCATGGCGAAATACTGCTGGGTAGACAAAGATACATGCATTTCCTGCGGGGCATGCGGGGCTACGGCGCCGGACATTTTCGATTATGATGACGAAGGTCTCGCCGAGGTCGTCTTCGGCGGAGACGGCAATGAAGGCATGACCGAAATTCCGGAGGACCTGTTCGACGATATGCAGGATGCGGCGGACGGATGTCCGACCGATTCCATTAAGGTAGCGGACAGCCCTTTTCGCGCCCTGATTGAGAAATAAGCGCAAGAGGAAGCTGCTGCGGCACCCCCTTTCCGATCCGTCCGGGAAGGGGGTGTTTTTTTTGACGCCCCGACCCGATATATATAGAAAAGACGTTGTGAGGGATGGAGGACCCCGTGAGAAATTCACTTTATTTGAAAAAATACGTCCAGATGCACCCGGATAACAAAATGGGATGGTATTTGCTGGGCAAGGAGTACGAAAAAGAAGGGCAGCTGGGCAAGGCGAATTACTGTTTTAACCGGTCCGGCGGCATCTATGAAGCGTTCGAAACGAGCAAAATGCCATCCGATATATGGAAGGAATACGAGCAAAGGCTGCTGCAGCAGGCCGAGGAAAGGGAACGGCGGTCCGTTCGGCTGCGCCGCTTGCTGGTGGCCGTCATGGTTTTGCTGCTCGCATTGGTCCCGTCGGTGGATGCGCCAAGCCGGCATCGGAAGGCGCAAGAAGCGCCGGCCGTTCATCGGCCAGATCCGGCTGCCGGTAAGGAGAGGGCGCAGGCTGACCCGCAAGGAGGCGGCAAGGAGCCGGTGACGGAGAAAGGGGCGGTCATGTTTACGGCCGTGAAGGAAGGCGGTCTGGAAAAAGGCGTGACGCCGATCGCGCCGGGGCCGTTAGCCCACCCCAAGCTGCTTGGAAGCCGTCTGGCCGTCCTGGAGATGAAAAAACAGGGGAACTGGCTGGCGTGGAAGCGCCGGCTGCCGGTCGGATATACGCTGGAAAACAAAGGTTCGGGAGCGGTCGCTTACCAGTCATACGATCCGAAAACGTGCAGCTGCCGCCCGGAGGATGGGGACAAGCTGGCCAAAGCCGCGTCCGCCTGGACGGAGAAGCAGGAGGAGCTGGCGCTGTTGAGCAGCGCGATTCGGGCATATCAAAGCCAAACGGGCCAATACCCCAAAAAGCTGGAGGATTTGGTGCGCCCGTTTCCGGACAACTGGATTTCCGGGACGACGGAAGGGATGAAGGAAGCGTTCCTGCCTCTTGTGCAGCGGGCGCGGGCGGAAGCGGCAGGACAGAAGCAGGATTCTTCGGACGCCGAAAAAGGAGGCGGGGCCGCGCGAAAAGGGCCTTTCGCCGATACATGGGGAGGCGGGCCTTATTTCGACGACCCGTTGACCATTCTCGTGGACAAGCAGAACCACCGCCTGGCCGTCGTGAGCGGAAACGTTATGCTGCGGAATTATAAGGTCGGACTCGGGGGCGAACGGACGCCTGAGGGCCGGTTTGCGATCACGGACAAAGTGATGAATCCGAATGGACGCGACGACGGGGAATTCGGCAGCAGGGGGATGCAGCTTTCGGACACCAATTACGCCATCCACGGCACAAACGAGCCGGATAGCGTCGGAAAGGACGAATCCCAGGGATGCATACGGATGAGCAGAGCCGATGCGGAGGAATTGTTCGACCTGGTGCCGATGGGGACGCCGGTTATCATTAGCAAAGGGGGCCTGCCCGACGATCTGCTCGCTCCGCAGGAGAAGTTCCGCACGAAGCGGGAGCAGGATCAGACAAACCCCCGTAAAACATACCACTGGCTGTAAATCAGGTGTTCCAAACAATCAGCACGACGATCAGCAGAATGAGAAGCAATAAACTAAGGCCGGACCAAAATATCGCCTTTCTGTTCACTTCTTCTTTTTTTTGCCGAAGTGTCGGAGGCTTGCGTTTGGTTGCCATACCGTTCTACCCTCTTTCTATCGATTTTCGGTGGACACCTCAATTGTAATGGGTTTATCCCCAAAAAACCAGCGGGACAAAGGGAGTGGCGGCGGAAGAAAGAAGGCAAAAAACTTTTCTTTTACCCCGGAAAAGGATAAACTGGAGAGTAGAGAAAAAACTTGCGGATGGAGAGGAAGAGTAACTGGTGCTGTACCGAAACGTGGCAAAACCGATTTTTTTTAAGATGGACCCGGAAAAAGCGCACCATTTGGTGATCGGAGGATTACATACGGCCGGTTCCTTCCCGGGAGGCTCCGGTTTTTTGAGAAGCATGTACGGCGTCACCGAAACGCCTGATCTGGCGGTCGATTTGTTCGGACTTCACTTTCCCACACCGGTAGGATTGGCGGCGGGGCTGGATAAAAACGCGGCAGCAGTGGAAGGGTTCTCTTCCATCGGATTCGGATTCATGGAGGTGGGGACGGTCACGCCGAAAGGGCAACCCGGCAACGATCGGCCCCGCCTGTTCCGCCTGCCTCCGGACGAGGCGCTGCTGAACCGGATGGGGTTCAACAACGAAGGGGCGGAAGCGATGGCGGGCAGACTGTCCCGCCTGAAAACAAGGCCCGTTCCGGTCGCCGTCAATATCGGCAAAAACAAGGTGACCCCCAACGAGGAAGCGTACAAGGATTATCAGGCTTGTCTTCGGACGCTGTATCCGTACGGCGACTTTTTCGTCGTGAACATCAGCTCGCCGAACACGCCTGATTTGCGGAATTTGCAGTACGGCAGCGAGCTTTCCTCGCTGATGGCGCATATTATGGAAGAGATGCGTCTGCAGGCGCAAAAGCACGGCAAATCCAAGCCGATTCTCGTCAAAATCGCTCCGGACGTCACCAACGAGGAGCTCGAGATGATGGTGGACGCCCTTTCCGCGAGCGGGATTTCCGGCATTATCGCCACAAACACGACGATCGGGCGGGACGGGCTGACCCATCCGAACAAAAAGGAAACCGGGGGAATTAGCGGCAGACCTCTCCGCGCGCGTTCCACGGAAGTGGTTTCGCGCGTCTACAGGCAGACGGCCGGCAAGCTGCCGATTATCGGATCGGGAGGCATTTTCAGCGCGGAGGATGCGTACGAAAAGATCCGGGCCGGAGCCAGCCTGGTCGAAATATATACAGCTCTTATATACGAAGGGCCCGAAGTGAACCGCCGGCTGCATGCCGGACTCAGGGAGCTTCTGCGCCGTGACGGATTTTCGCATATTTCCGAAGCCGTAGGAGCGGACCATCGCTGAGGGTGACAGACAGGAGGCATGTGAATGGACGGCAGGGATTGGGGATTATTTTTGCTACCGTATGAGCAAGCCGTTGAGGAACTGAAAGTGAAATTCAAAACGATGCGCGCCGAACTCAAAAAACGCGAAGAATATGCGCCGATCGAGTTCGTGACGGGACGCGTCAAAAGGATTTCCAGCATCTTGGAGAAGGCGAAGCGGCTGAACGTCCCGATGGACCAGCTGGAGACCGGCATCGAGGATATCGCCGGGATTCGCATCATGTGCCAGTTCGTGGAGGATATCCGGCGCGTGGCCGAATATATCCGCAACCGCAAGGACCTGAAGCTCTTATACGAAAAAGATTACATTACCAATTACAAAGAAAGCGGCTACCGAAGTTTTCATATGATCGTGGAATATCCCGTGCAAACGGCGCTTGGACAGAAAAAGGTGCTAGCCGAGATCCAAATCAGGACGCTTGCGATGAACTTTTGGGCGACGATCGAGCATTCTTTAAGTTATAAGTACCGCGAAATGCTGCCGGAGGACGTGCGCAGACGCCTGCAAAAAACGGCGGAAGCGGCGGCTATTCTGGATAATGAAATGTCGGGTATCCGCGAAGAAATATTGGAGGCGCAGAAAAAGTTCGAGGACGATTCCAACGTGACGTCCCAGGTGCTGACCTTGATTCACCAGCTGTATTTTTATCATCTCGTCAACGAGGCGATGGAATTCCAAGAACGGTTCAACCGGATCTGGTCCAGCCAAGACGGCCGCCCCGACATGGATGAGATGAAGCAGCTGCTCGAAGAAGTCAAACGGGTGATGGCGGGTTGCCGCAAGAACGACTCGCAAGAAGACTAGGCGCCGGCTTCCGGAAGCCTGTCGTCAAGACGAACATCATCCATACGTTCAACCTGCTGTCTTAGGAACAGCGGGTTGTTGTTTTTGATGGTGCATAAGCGAAACCGATTTTAACAAGACAGAACAGGATGATGAGAAACATGGCATTGCAGCTGCCCGCCGCTTTTCAGGAGCGCATGAAGTCGCTGTTGCAGGATCAGTACGAACGTTTCATCGCTTCATATGACCATGATCCGTACAGCGGAATCCGGGTCAACACGTTAAAAATATCCGTCGGCGACCTACTGGCGTCGAGTCCTTGGCAGCTGAAGCCGATTCCTTGGTGCGGAACGGGATTTTATACGGAGCCGGGCGACCGGCCGGGCAAACATCCCTATTATCATGCCGGGCTGTATTATATCCAGGAGCCCAGCGCGATGGCGCCCGTGGAGCTTTTGGATGTGCGTCCCGGCGACAAGGTGCTGGACCTTTGCGCGGCTCCCGGAGGCAAGTCGACCCAAATTGCGGCCAAGCTGCAAGGGGAAGGACTGCTGATCAGCAACGACCTGAACCAGGAACGGACGAAGGCGCTGGCGAAAAATTTGGAGCTTTACGGGGTGAGAAACGGCGTCGTGCTTCAGGAGCATCCGGAGCGGATCGCCGCCAGCTTCCCGGCCTTTTTCGATAAAATCCTCGTGGATGCCCCCTGCTCGGGCGAAGGCATGTTCCGCAAGGACGAGGACATGGTTCGCCAGTGGACGGAAGAATCGCCGGACAAATACGCCGCCATGCAGCGGGAAATTTTGAAATCGGCGGCCAACATGCTGAAGCCGGGCGGGCGGATCGTGTATTCCACCTGCACGTTTTCTCCCGAAGAAAACGAGGCGATCATCGCCGAATTCCTGCTGGAGCAACCATGTTTTAGCGTCGCTCCGCCTCCGAGCGGGCTGTTCGCTCCGGGAGCCGCCGGCTGGCTTCGCGGCCATATGGAGGAATCCGACCAAATCCCGGATGACATCTGGGAGCAGGCGGAGCAGACCTCACGTTTATGGCCGCATCTGATCGAAGGCGAAGGCCATTTCGTGGCCGTGCTGCAGCATGACGGAACCGGCACGGACGAGCCCGGCCGTTTTCTGGCTGCGACGGATCGGGGTTCCTCGGGCGGGGCACGTTTGGACGGCAAAGGCAAAAACCGGAAGGACCGAAGCCAGGGAATGCCCAAAAAAGGCAAAGGAACAACGAAAAAGCCGGCCGGGGATGATCCGGCCGCCCAGCTGGAAGCCTACGGGAATTTCGTGCGCGACCATCTTGGGTTCGTTCCGGGCGGGTATACGATCATGTTCGGCCAGCATGTCTATCAATCGCCGCTTCCGCCGGGAGCATTGGACGGGCTGAAGGCGGTTCGTCCGGGCTGGTATATGGGCGATGCCAAAAACGGCCGCTTCGTGCCGGCCCATCCGCTGGCCACCGCCCTGCGCCCGCAGGAGTTTTGCCGCGTGCTTTCCTTGTCGTCGGAAACGGGCGAGGCGGTCCGGTATTTAAAGGGCGAAACGCTGAACGTCGAAGCGGACCGGATCCGCTGCACGGACGGGGTCCTGCCCAAAGGATACGTGCTTGTATGCATCGACGGCTATTCGGCGGGGTTTGGCAAATGGCAGGACGGAATGCTGAAAAACGAATACCCGGCAGGGTGGAGGTGGACCTCGGCGTGAGCGCAAAAGGAAGAAATACGCTGCGATTGGACAAGGCGCTGACCCATTTGGGGTATGGGAGCCGAAGCGACATCAAAAAATACGTGAAACAGGGCCTGATTACGGTGAACGGCGTCCGGGCAAAAGACAGCGGGATGCATGTCGATCCGGAAACGGACGTAATCCTGCTGGACGGGGAGCGGATCCATTACAGGGAGCACATCTACGTGATGCTGCATAAGCCGCCCGGCGTCGTATCGGCGACCGAAGACAACCGGGACCGGACCGTGCTGGATTTGCTGGCGCCCGAGTATTTGGCGTTCGAACCTTTTCCGGTGGGGCGGCTCGACAAGGACACCGAAGGGCTGCTGCTGCTGACCAATGACGGCAAGCTGGCGCATGAGCTGTTGTCCCCGAGGCGGCATGTGCCGAAAACCTACATGGCATTGGTGCTCGGAGAGGTTGGCGAGGCGGACGTCGAGCGGTTCGCCGAAGGGGTTACGCTGGACGACGGCTACGTGACGCAACCCGGAGAGCTCGTCGTGCTAGGGCACGATCGTCAAGGGGAAGAGGTCGTCTCCCGGATCGAGCTGACGATTCATGAAGGCAAGTTCCATCAGGTCAAGCGGATGTTCCAGTCGGTCGGCAAAAAGGTGGTCTATTTGAAACGGATCCGCATGGGCCGGTTGGATCTGGATCCTTCGCTGCAGCTCGGGGAATACCGGGAATTAACGGAAGACGAACTGGCCTTGCTAACGGGCCCGCAGGATTAAAGCGCAGTAAAAAAACGGCTTGCGCGCAGATGACTAGATGACGTTTCTGTATAAAGCAAAGGAATGGTTTTTTGCATCAATCGAAGGGGTTTCAAAGCCAAATCCCTAAAATAGAGAAAAAGGATGGGTGGAGACATGAAATACAAGCTGATCGCTCTCGACGTCGACGGAACGCTGCTGAACGACAACCATGAACTGACCGAGCAAACGAAACAAACCATTCAGGAGGTATCGCGAACCGGAGCGGAAATCGTGCTCTGCACCGGGAGAGGCCCGCAAAACTCGATTCCGTTCATGGAAGAGATCGGGCTTAAAGGTTATGTGATCAGCCATAACGGGGCGGCGACGGTGGACGTCGTCACGAAGGAAGTCGTGCACCAATTCTCCATGGATACGAAAGCGATCCAGCCGTATATGGATTATTTCCGCGATAAAAAGGTTCATTTTGACGTCAATACGGCATTTCGCATGTATGTGGACGACGTGGACGGGATGGCTGTCGAGGTCCGCAGCATGTACGAGAATTTCCTGATGCTGCCTGCCAACCTGCCGCCGATTCAAGAGCTGGGCGAGCCGGTCGTAAAGGTGACGGCATTCGATTACGCCGACGTGCTGGACAAGGTCCATGAGGAAATCGGCAAATGGACGCCGGAATTCAACATTTTGCGAAGCGGCGAATATTTCCTGGACCTGATGCATCCGGACGCATCGAAGGGCAACGCGCTCAAGCAGCTGGCGGAACGCCGCGGGGTGCGCCCCGAAGAGGTGCTGGCGATCGGCAACTACTATAACGATATCACGATGCTGACCTTTGCGGGCATGGGCATCGCCATGGACAATTCCCCGCTGGAAGTGAAAGCGGCGGCCAACGAGGTAACCGCCTCGAACAACGAAGACGGCGTGCATGCGGCTTTGCTCAAATACTGCTTGTCTTGATGGAGTAACGGATATATAAAAACGAAGGTACCTTGAAGGCTTGCGGACAAGCCTTCAAGGTACCTTCGTTTGTTAAGGGAACGCGTTCCCTTCGGGATCAGAATTGGCGGAGTCCTTTCGGATAATGATTTTTCAGCTGCCCTCCGCTGGCTTTGCCCCACCCCACCGGAAGGCCGTCCACCGTCACGAGCGTCCAGCCGCGGAGATCGGCCGCAACGGGCAGCGTCTCGCCGCGCAGATAGGCCGCCGCCTCCGGCCCGTCCGCTTCCAGAAGGAGCCGCTGCTTGGCCTGTTCGGGGGCCAGCGCCATCGCAAGCGCATGGGCCGGTTCGACGCGGTTTTTCTTCAAGTGGGCCAAATGAAGCCCGGCCCGGGGAACCTTCAGCCCGTCGATCGGCAGCGGTTCGGTGGAGGGGAGAAGATACAAGGCTTCCCCGAACAAAACGGGCGTTCCCGCCGGCGGGACGAATCCGGGAAGCTCCTCCGCCGCCCAGGCGGCAAAGTCGCGATACGCCGCCAACCCCTCTTTGTTTTTGCCCTTGTCTTGCGGTTTGCGGGTTCGTTTTTGCTTCCCCGTCCGCTCTCCGTCATCCTTTTTGCGCAGCACGGCCACGAAATGCCCTTCTCCGTTTTCTTCATGCGGCCACAGCCGTTTCATGGAGACCAACTCCATATCCGGATAGGCGCTTGTGAAATGCGCCATCATTTCCTCGTTTTCGCTCAGGTTAAAGGTGCAGGTCGAATAGGCCATCGTGCCTCCGGGTTTCAGCATCAGGTAGGCATGGTCCAAAATGTCGCGCTGCCGCGCGGCGCAAAGGTCCACCATGGCCGGAGACCATTCCGCCAGCGCGTTCGGATCTTTGCGGAACATGCCTTCGCCCGAGCAAGGCGCATCAAGCATGATCCGATCGAATGCCTCGGGAAACCGGCGGGACAGCTCGTCCGGCGGGGCGCAGGTGACCACGCTATTTGCGATGCCCATCCGCTCGACGTTTTCCGCAAGGATTTTGGCGCGTTCCGGATGGATTTCGTTGGAGACCAGCAGCCCCCGGCCGCGCATTTTGGACGCGATATGGGTGCTTTTGCCTCCGGGAGCGGCCGCCAGATCCAGCACCGTTTCGCCCGGCTGCGGATCGAGCATCTCCACCGCCGACATGGCCGAAGGCTCCTGGATGTAGTAAAGTCCGGCCTGGTGGTAGGGATGTTTGCCCGGGCGCGCGGATTCGTTGTAATAATAACCGGTCGAACACCAGGGAACGGGCTTCAGGTCGAACATTCGGATTACGTTTTCCTGAAGCGCGGCCGTGGCCTTGGATTCATTGAAGCGCAATCCGTGGGTTCGCGGAAGATCGTAAGAGTGCAAAAAGGCGGGGAGATCCCCGCCCAGAATAGATTTCATTTGTTCAATGTACGCGGAAGGCAGCGATTCTTTGCCCATCGTTTAAGCTCCTTTTTGCAGTTTTCGTTTCGTGATGCCGCGATGGCCGGTAAATTTTTTATGGTTAGGGAGTTGCCCTCATGAGCCGGTTTCCTCCGCCGGTTCTTTTTTCGAGGAGGGCGTGCGGTAAGGCGACACTTTGTTTTTGCCCGTCGTTTTGGACCGGTACATCGCTTGGTCGGCTTGTTTGACCAATTCCTCCGCGGTACCGTTTTTGCGGAGCGAGCTGTAGCCGATGCTTAAGGTAACGATCGTTTCTTCGGCGACCCGGGCGCGGATCCGCTCCGCGATTTGGGCGGGATTAGCCCGTTTGTCCACGATCAGGGCGACAAGCTCCTCTCCGCCGAAACGGCCGCTGAGGCCGACCTCGGACACTTCCTCGTCGATGATCGCCGCCACCTGCTTCAATACCTGATCGGCACGTTGGTGGCCCTCGGTATCGTTCAGCTTTTTGAAATTGTCGATGTCGCAAAAGATCATCGATACCTTGACGCCCTGCTCCACATATTTGTTCAGCTGTTTCATGAAAAAGCGGCGGTTATACAGATTCGTCAGTCCGTCGGTGATGGAGGAACGGTAAATCGACTGCATCAGCTCGACGATCCGCTCGAACAGGATCAGGAACACGATCGTGTAATACGCAAGCGGAAGCCAGACCATCGCGGCGTCGATCCATGCGGCATGCCAGCCGGCGTAACGCGCCAGCATCCCGACAGCCGCGTAGACGAAGTAGACGCCGATGCCGGCAAAATATTTTCCGCGCTGCCCGATCCGCGGCAGAATGAATGAAATGCCTGCATATAAGATGCCCAATTGGTAGACATCCAAGTAGATTTTCTGCCATCCGGTCCCTCCGAACGGCAGGACGTAAGAGACCAGCGGCACGAGAAACAGCAGCGCAAGCGATGCAAAAATCAGAGTCGAGGATCGGCTCATCCGGCGGTAAAGCTGAAACACGGCCAGGTTGAGCAGCAGGAACGAAAAAATTTGCAAATCGGCGATCCGGGAATAGCTCCCGCTCCGGCTGCCTGCAGGCGACAAGGCGAAATGGATGTTCAGACCTTCGTATGTCATAATAAATAGAAAGGCGACGATCATCGACACATAGGCCTTTTTCCGCTGCTTGCTGTACATAATGAGGCACATCATCGTCATGATGAGTATGATATAGAAACAGCATGCCGCAGCAATGCCGGCCGAAACGGCGTAGGGTGATCCGGACATGAAAGGCGTCATCCTCCATCGGCTCCCGAAATGGTTTTCCTTTACTGAAACATATGTTCCAATATATCATAATTTCGAAGATCCCGAAACGAGTGGACAGCACAAAACAGATAGAAAGAGATACTAGAAAGGGGCGTTTCCCCATGAGATTACTGCAAGCACTTTTTTTCCCGCCGGAACAGCCGGGCGGCGTATCCTCGATGATTCCTTACATGCAGGAGCGTTTTCAATCCTCGAGATGGGACATGGAGATGTTCTGGCTTCCGAAGCGGATCCGGAACAAGGGACATGAAGACGTCCGGTTCGAAACCTTTGACTGGACGGAATACGGCGACCATCCTATCGTTCAAAAATACATTCAAACCTACAAGGATTATTTATGGTGGACGAAGCTTCGGATCCAAAAGCCGTACGATCTGATCCATGCCCACCATCCGATCGCGGGCCTCGCCATGAAACAGGCGTTTCCGGACGTGCCGCTCATCCAAACTATCCATTCCAGCTACGAAAGAGAACTGATTTTGAACGGCAAAATCAAGGCGGACGGCCCCGAGCACCGATTCCTGGTGTCCTTGTACCGCGAGCTCGAGCTGAAAAGCGAACGGATGCTGACGGTTTCGCGTTCGTTTGCGGATTATCTGGGAGCCTACGTGGAACATCCGGAGCGCATCGCGGTAACGCCGAACGGATTCGACGAGAAACGGTTTAAGCCGGTTCCCCACGAAAACGACGTTCCGCAGCTGATCACCGTCTGCCGGCTCGTCCCGGCCAAAGGACTTGACGTCCTGCTTAAAGCGTGCGCGGAGCTGAAAAAGAAAGGGCTCGATTATGTCCTGCATATCATCGGCGACGGCCCGTACCGCACGGAGCTTGAAACGCTGGCCAAGCAGCTCGGCATTTACAATGAAACGATATTTTACGGCTATACGCTGCACCCTGAAGAGTTTATGCCGTTTTTCGATATTTTCGTTCTGCCTTCCCGGGCGGAAGCTTTCGGTTCGGTATTTGCCGAAGCGGCGCTCAGCTGCCTGGCGCTCGTCGGCACGAACGTCGGCGGGATTGCCGAACAGATCGAGGACGGCGTCAACGGTCTTCTCGTTCCGCCCGAGGATTACGTCGCGCTCAGCGAGGCGCTGGAGAAGGTCATCGCCGACCCGCTTTATCGTTACGAACTGGCGCGTTCGGCCTGGGACAAAGCCAAAAGCCATTATTCGCTGACCCATGCGGTCAATGAACTGAAGAAGTTATATTTACAATACTCACCGGTGAAAGAGTGATGGAATGGTTTCTTTTAAATTCATCCATGCCGCGGACCTTCATCTCGACAGCCAGTTTAAAGGCATCAGCGGGCTTTCGGACAACATCCGCGCATATTTGCGCGAATCCACCTTTGCTTCCCTGGAGCGGCTGACGGAGCTGGCCGTCCGGGAGCGGGCCGATTTTATGGTCATTAGCGGCGACGTATACGACGCGAAGGACGCGTCGCTTCAGGCCCAGCTCCGTTTCCGGGAGGCGCTGGACCGGCTCGGCGAGCACGGTATCGGCGTGTACGTCATCCACGGCAATCACGATCCGCTTGACGGCCCGCGCATGGGCACTTCCCCGAAGGAGCATGTGCACGTGTTTGGCCCCGAATTCGAACGGGTCGTCGCATACCGCAGGCAGGATCGCCGGCCGGCAGCGGTCATCGGCGGCATTTCTTATCCGACGGCCAAAGTTACCGAAAATACGTCCCGGTATTTTGAAAGGAGCAAGGATTCATCCTTGTTCCATATTGCGCTTCTCCACGCCAACGTGGACGGCGATCCCGCGCATGAAACGTATTCGCCCTGCACCCGGAGCGACCTGAATGCGGCAGGCTACCATTATTGGGCGCTGGGACACATCCATAAAAGGCAAATCCTGCAGGAAAACCCCCATATCATTTATCCGGGCAATATCCAGGGCCGCAGCATTCGGGAAACCGGGGCGAAGGGCTGTTATGCCGTTCAGGTGGATGAAGAAGGGAACGTCGGCCTGCGGTTCCATGAGCTGGATACGGTGCGTTGGTTCCGGGAGGAGCTCGCCATCGACGGCCTGGAAAGCGAAGAGTCGTTCCATCAGATGGTGGAGGCTCGATTGGAGGCTATTCGCCGCGAACGTCCCGGGGAAATGAGCATCGTCCGGTTGACCGTGATCGGCCGAGGCCGTCTTCATGATCGGCTGGAAGAAGGGATGGCGGAAGAGCTTCTGCATGCGTTCCGCCGACAAGCGGTTCAAGCGGCGGAAGGGCCTGGCGGATTCCGCGGGCTCGTATGGATCGAAAGCTTCGAGATCCGTTCCGGCCCATGGATCGACCGGGAAGCGCTGCTTCAGGAGGACAGCTTTCTCGGCGAATTGCTGCGATACGGAAAGCGGGCCGGCCAGGACGAGCGGATCCGTTCCGAGTTGTTCCGCGGTGCGCTGCAGCCTCTGGCGGCGAACGGCGAGCTGCGCAGGCTGCTGGCCGAAACCGGCGAAGAGGAGCGGATGGGGTGGCTGCGGCGGGCCGAAGAGATGGCGGTCATGCTGCTGGCGGACCTTGGCCCGGAAACGGAAGGGGATAAGGAATCGGATGCACATTGAGCGTTTGCAAATTCAAGGTTTTGGCCGGATCCGGGACCGCGACATCCGGCTAAACGCCCCGATCACGGTATTGGCGGGCCCGAACGAGGCCGGCAAAAGCACGATCCTGCATTTTGTGCGGGCCATGCTGTACGGCATACCGAGCCGGTCCTACCCCGGGGAGCGTTTCGAACCGCCGGGAGGCGGAGCGCATGGCGGCGTATTGACCGCCAGGGCCGAAGACGGCTCGGCATGGACCGTCTCCCGGTTTGCGTCCAGGGAAGGCGGATCGGCCTCCGGACGGGGAGAACGGCTGTCGATCGTCAAAACGACCGCCCAAGGAACGGCTGTACATATGACGCAAGACGATTTGGAAAAGGGGCTCCTGGGCGGATTGTCGAGGGACATGTTCAAGCAGCTGTTTGCCGTGACCTTGACGGAGCTGCAGGAAATCCGGACCCTGCAGTCCGAGGAAATGGGCAGCTACTTGTTCCATGCCGGTTTCGGCGGCGGCGCCGGGATCGTCCGGGCCGAGCGGAGGCTGTTTCAGGAGATGGAAAGGCTGTACAAGCCGCGGGGACGGGTTCAAGAAAGCGCAAAGGTGCTGCAATCCATCGAGCGGCTTGAGCGGGAGATCTCGGAAAGCCGCGCTTATCTCTCCAAATATATGGCGGCGGATTCGAAGCTGCTGGAAACCGGAAAGAGCATCGGAGAAACGGAACAAAAACGGGCCGGGATATCCGAACGGCTGGTATTGCTTCAAAAGGCGCAGGACATCCGGCCGCAGTGGCTGAAGTGGAAGGAGGCTGCGCTCGAGCTGGCCGGGCTTCCCGAAGCTGCAAGTTACCCCGAGGAAGGCGTCTTGAGGTGGCATCGGCTTCAAGAGGAGCTGGACCGGCTGAGGATCCGGCAGAAAGAACTGGAGCATGCGGAAGCCGCCATGAACGAACAGTTGGGCCGTCTTCAGCCCGCCGAAAGCTTGCTGGCCAAGGGGCCGCTGATTGATAGGCTGGCGGCAAGGCGGGAGCCGATCCAAGTGAGGATCAAGGAACTCCAGGAATTTTCCGGCGAGGAGGCGGCCTTAAGGGAGCAGCTGCAGCGATTGCTCCGGCAGATGGACCCGCGGTGGGGCATGGCCGAACTGCGGGCTTTTTCGGGCAGCGCCGCGGAGCGGGAGGCTGTCCGGCGGTATGCCGCCGGATTTGCCGGGTATGACCGCCGCATGGAGTCGCTTGCATTGGAGCGGGAGCAAAAGGGCAGGCAGCTGGAAGCGGCCGAATATGAGCTTCGGCGGGCGGAAGCCGCTTATGGCGAGAAAAAAGAAGACGGAACCGCCCGTTTCGCGATGTTCATCCCGAAATCCAAAGCCGAATTGCTCCCCGTTTGGAACGAAATCCAATCGGCGGCGGAACGTTGGCGCGAAACCCGTCTTGAACGGTTTTCCCTTCAGGAAATGGAAGAACGCGAGGCCGCCGTCGATAAACGCATAAGGGCTTTGTACCGGAAGCTGTTATGGGGGAGCGTCCTCTTGACGTTGCTTCTCCCTGGCGCGCTGTGGCTGCTGCAGTCCCCCCTGGGAGCCGGTGCGGCCTTGGCTTTGTTGGCTGCAGCCGATGCCGGGCTATGGCTGGGAAGCAGGCGGTCCTCCGCGAAAGCGGAGAGGACAAGCAGAAGGCATGCAAAAAGTTATGATCCGGGAAACGAGGAAAGCCGGTTGTCTTCGCTCATCTCCTCGCTAGTTGCCGACCCGCTGGCCGCTTCCGCCCGGGCGGAGGGCAAAAGGGAAGGAAGGCGGGACGCCTTCTTTGCCGAACAGGATCTGGAATCGGCCCTGCGCGAACTGCGCAAACTGGTGGACGCCTGGCTGTTGTGGCAGGACGAACTGGAAAGAAGCAAAGCCGAAGCGTTGTCGGCGCGCCAGCGGACCGAGGCTTTGCGGCATGAGCTGGCGTCGCTCCGCCGTAAAATGGACAAGGAGCAGGGGATCTTCGCCGAGCTTGAAAAGGAGTGGCAGCACTGGCTGGCGGAGCGGGAACTCCAGGCATCCTCCTCGCCCGAGACGGTGATGGACCTGTTCGGATTTGCCGAGCAGGGAATGGAGCTTGTGCGGCGTCTCGATTGGCTTGATAGAAAAATGCGGGGGCTTGAGCAGGAAATACGGGCTTATGAAGAGGAATGCCGGCTGGTTCTGCCCGATCGGGAAGAAAGCGGACCCTCTACGTTTTTCCGGCTTGAAGCGGCCGAGCGGGCGTGGGATGAAGAGAAAAAGCTGCTGCGCCAAAGGGAAATCGTGATCTCCAGATTGGAGCCTGTACAGGAGGAGCGTATCCGGGTGAACGGGGAAATCGAAGCGGTCACGCGGTCCATGGCATCCCTGCTTGCCGAAGCGAAAGCGGCGGACGGAGAGCAGTTTTTGCGGCTCGGGGCCGCATCGGAGCGGCGCAAAGAGCTGGAGCGCAACATCCGCCAGCTTACGGTCGGCATGTTCGGCGGCTGGCCCCGGGAACGGGAAGAAGCGCTTCGCTGCGTCCTGGACGAGCATGACGCCGCCTCCCTCGACGAAGCGGTGAAGGAAGCGGAACGGGAGCTCGGTCAGGCGGAGCTGCTGCTAAGCGAGCTGCGGCAGCTGCAGGGCAGGCTGCTGCAGGAACGGGACGATCTGGCGCGGTTATGCGCCCAGGATACGGCTCTGCAGCAGCTTGAGGAACAGAAGGCGGCGCTTAAGGACATCGCCGGGCAATACGCGGTTCGTGCCTTGTGCGCCGAAATGATCGCGAACACGCGCAGCATTTACGAACGGGAGAAGCAACCGCAATTGCTGAAGCTCGCTTCGTCTTATTTTGCCGAGCTGACGCGGGGGAGCTACGCCAGAGTCGTCATGAAGTTGGGCGACAAAAGGCTGCTGGCCGAACATCGCAGCGCCGGACTAATCGACAGCACGCTGCTAAGCCGGGGAACGGCCGAACAGCTGTACCTGGCGATGCGCTTCGCCCTCGCCGGGAGCATGAACGGCACAACGGCCGTGCCTTTGCTGCTCGACGATCTGTTCGTCAACTTCGACGAGGAGCGGATGTGCTCCGCCCTCGATCTGGCGGGCAAGCTGGCGGCGGAGCGGCAAATCATCATGCTGACCTGCCACCGTTATATTCTGGATCATGTAAGGCAAAGGCTGCCTCAGGCCGAAATCATCCGGATTTGAGCATCAGCTTGACCACCCAGACGATCGCCAGGCAGCCGAACAGCGGGTACAGCACGGATAAAAGCGAACTAAACCCGATTTGGCTGAGCAGGAAACAGATGAACAAAACGGATGCCGTAATGAGCCTCGGGGAAATGGAAATATGCTGCTGCAGCTGAAGCGTCACCCCGTACAAATCCGCCACGAACGTACTGAAGATTTCCAGGAAGATCAGGATGACGTAGATCAAATGGACGGCCGTTCCCAGATGGGAGGCGATGCTGCCCATAGGGATTTCGTATTGCCGGATGCCGGGCATATGCGCCGAGATGGCGATATGGGCCGAGAGCAGCATCAGCCCGACGCCGATTCCGCCCGCTATGCCTCCCCATTTGACGGCGGCCGCGCTTTCGGTTTTGCTTCCGAGCGGAACGAGGACGGCTTGGGCCAAAACGAGGTTAAAAGCGGTATAAATGATCGGCGATAGCCAAACCACGGACCAATGCGAATCGGCGGGCAGGCTGAGGAAACGGTCGGCGGTGGGGAGCTTGGCCGTATTGAGAATCAGGACGACCGACAAGGAGAGCATTAGCGGAACGACGATGCTGTTGAGCTGCATAATGGCATTCATGCCGTGCTTCAGCAAAAAAAACGTCCCTACGATCGTGATGAGCAGTCCGGTTTGATAATGCATGCCGAGATGCTCCATGAATACGGAGCCCGCCCCCGCGAGCATGACGCTGTTGACCCCGATCAAAATCAACAGCATGATGATGCTGATGACGGACCCCGCCTTCGGGCCGAAAAGATGTTTGTTCAGATCCTCGTAAGAGCGGGCGGAAATCCGGCGCGACAACAGCATCATTTTGGTGCCGAGCCATATGAACAGAATCGTCGCAAGCAAGATGGTCAGGGCGCCCCATTTGCCGAATCGGGTAAAAAACTGAATGATTTCCTGTCCGGTGGCAAATCCGGCCCCGACGACCGTTCCGATGTATGTAAATGCGATTTGGATGATGCGTATCCCGGTTTTCATTAGGTTCCTCCCTGCTTTAAAACGGCGCTATTGTGTACTTCGCTTAGTACAGGTTATGATGGGATTGTGTAGGACATGACTCAGGCGTGTCCCCATCGGTTAGACCTCGAAAAAATATCCAACTGCTGCCACAGCATGAGAAAAGAGAGGCATAACGTTTGACGGAAATTATGGTTTACCTGACACAATACGGTTATATCGCATTATTTGTTTTGCTGGCATTAGGAATCGTGGGCGTGCCGGTTCCGGACGAAACGCTGATCGCGGCCTTCGGCGGCATGATCGCGCAGGGGCATTTTCATTTTGCCGTCGCGCTTGCCGTCACGTTTACGGGAAGCATGACGGGGATGATGATCAGCTATGCGCTGGGAAGAAAAGTAGGGAAGCCGCTATTGGAACGGTACGGCAAATGGGTCAGGCTCACGCCGGGGCGCCTGAAGTCCGCCGAAGCCTGGTTTAAGCGGTACGGCGCTTTCAGCATCGTGATCGGGTATTTCATTCCCGGATTGCGCCACTTGTCTTCCTATATGGCCGGGATATCCAAACTGCCCGTGGGACGTTACGCCGCTTATGCGGCATTGGGCGCGCTGCTGTTTTGTACGACGTTTCTGCTGATCGGGCATGCGGTAGGGTATCATTGGAACGAAATCGCGATCATGATGCAGCGGTCGTCGCTCAAGGTCGGGGTGCTGGTGACCGTGCTGCTCGTTGCAATGCTTGCGGTCGCGGGGTTCGTTTGGCGGCGAAGACGTTAAACGCGGTGGTTCGCCGTTTCCGTTACAGGGTATGAATTTTTTTGAAAGGACGTCGATCGACGTTTTTCTTAATCGTTTTGGGGGTTATGAAATGGAAAAATTAAAGCAAAGGATTATTGAAGAAAGCACGGTCCTGTCGGAGCAGGTGCTGAATTTGGACGGCATTTTGAATCATCAGGTGGATCCCGAACTGACGATGGAAATGGGCCGGGAATTTGCAGCGCGGTTTGCGGATGCAGGCGTCACGCGCGTCATCACGGTGGAATCCTCGGGCATTTCCGTCGCGTTTGCGACGGCGCTGGAGCTTGGGGTACCGCTCGTGTTCGCGCGCCGCAAAAAAACGCTTTTGGCCGATCCCGACGCGTTATGCGAGCGTGTCCCGTCCTTTACGAAAGGGATCGTCACCGATATCATGCTGTCGCGCAAGTACATCCGGCCAGAGGATAAGGTGCTGTTTATCGACGACATTATCGCCAACGGCGATGCGGCCAGAGGGCTCGTCAAAATTATCGAACGTTCGGGCGCGGAGCTGGCCGGCCTCGGCGTCGTCGTCGAAAAATGCTTCCAGGCCGGCGCGCGCACGATCCGCGAGCAGGGAATCCGTTTGGAGTCGCTTGTAAGGATCGAGTCGCTCGATCACGGAACCATCACCTTTGCCGACTGATCGTCCAAATATAAACAATTTCTTTCAAGTGGCGTCCTTTTCGCTTATAATATACTTAAGAACTCGAGAGGGGAGGCAGCGAAATGGGGAAAGAACCGGTAACCGAACAGTTTTTCGTCGATAAACTGGCTGCAGCCAAAGATCATTTCGAACGCGCATTGGATTGCAAACATACGGAGTTTGATGATCTGTATCCCTACATGATGGAGCATCCTCAATTTTTCTGGTACAAACGTTACGTCGCCTGGTCGGAACTTCTGACCATCGTGCGTATGTGTGATGAGCTTGACTTTTCCTGGAAGGATTTGTTCGCCCCTCATCAAGTGGAGTATGTTGAAAAACGGGTGATGTCTTCTACAGTGCTTGATTTTTGGTTTGAGAAAAATGACAGCAAAGAGCATGCGCAACGCTAATTCTTGCACGAATGTGGAATTCAGCCGGCAAGCCGCTGCAAAAGATATGACCTAAATGAATCCATTTAGGTCTTTTTTTGTGATACGAACAAAGGAAAGGAGGCCGCTTGCGATGATTACCGACGAACAGCTCAACAACTACCGCCTTTCCGGAGAAATGGTCAGGGTGGTTCGCGACAGTCTTGAAGAAAACGATGTAAAAGGCATCGTGGTGGCGTGGGACGACAATCATGTGCTGATCCGGCGCCGCAACCGGAAGGTCGTCAAGCTTGACCGGAATTATTTGTTCCAGCCGGCGGACGAGCCCCGCAAAAACCCCGAAGCTTGAGCTTTCGGGATGATATAGCTGTAAGCAAAGCCGTTTTAACCTGGGGGAATCCTCCTGCCTACATGGCAGAGCAGGGTTTCTCCGGTGTTAAAGCGGCTTTTTTGCAGCTGGGGAATGCATGTTCCAGCGTGATGCTCCAAACCAGACTCCGTCAGGCTTCAGCCTGGGCTCCCGGCCCGCGGGCAAGACATGGGTATCCTTACGTCGTCGAAACAGGAGGGGAAAGAGGGTTGCCCGGAGAAAAGCCGGTGCCGACATTCGGAACGAGTCCCAGATAAGCCTTCATGCGGGCCATCATTTCGCTGCGGAAAGCCGGCCATAAAATGTTCATTTCGCCCGTGTAACCCCTGCATACATATTCCGCGCCGATGCCGCGTTCGTCTTGAAGGATGCGGTATACGCGGATTCGGCGGCTTTTGAATTCGCGTTTGACGCCGGACAGCAGCGTTAAGGCTTGGCGGTCGCCTCCGGCCACCACCTCCATGTACAGCTCGGGCGTTTTGAACACGCCGCTTTCTTCCATGATGCGAAGGTCCCGCTCAAACACTTTGTGAATGTATTGCAGCAGAAGATAACTTTTGATCAGCGCCAGTTCGTCGCGGGTTATGCCTGGTGCAGTCATGTAAGGATCACCGCCTTTCATGGGAACTCATGTTCTTATTTTATCCCGCCTGCCGCATTTTAATCAATGCTTTTTCGCTGGCAGTTGCTTCCGATTTTCATAAACATAAAATGGATCCCTAAAAAATATCGAAAAAGCGTTGACTATATTTTAAAATCATGGTATGATCTATCTTGTCGCCGCGAAAGAGTTATAAAACAACGAAAGCGCCAAGCGATGAATACATATGCGGTCGTGGCGGAATTGGCAGACGCGCACGGTTCAGGTCCGTGTGGGCTAACCCCCCGTGGAGGTTCGAGTCCTCTCGACCGCATCGCTTATAAACAGACCCGTAAATTATGAACATAATTTACGGGTCTGTTTTTTTATGCAATCCGCTAAGAAATTGGCGAGTCGCGGTTTCTTAAACGAGGTGGCAGGCGACGATGCGCCCCGGTTTCGCTTCCCGGAGCTCGGGTTTGCTTTCCGCACAGACCGCCGCCGCGTAAGGGCATCGCGTCCGGAAGGGGCAGCCGCTTGGCGGTTTGAGCGGACTGGGAAGCTCGCCGCTGAGCACGATCCGCTCCTTGCCCGCCTCCACGTCGGGATCCGGGACGGGGATGGCGGACATGAGCGCGCGCGTGTACGGGTGCAGCGGTTCCGCATACAGCGTTTCGCTGTCGGCCAGCTCCATGATTTGCCCCAAATACATGACGGCAACGCGATCGCTGATATGTTTGACCATGGACAGATCATGCGCGATGAACAGGTACGTCAGTCCAAGCCGTTTCTGCAAATCTTTCAGCAGGTTGACGACCTGGGCCTGGATCGATACGTCCAGCGCCGAGATCGGCTCGTCGCAAATGATGAACTTCGGATCGACCGCGAGCGCGCGGGCGATCCCGATACGTTGGCGCTGTCCGCCCGAGAACTCGTGAGGGTAGCGGGTGGCATGATCGGGGTTTAAGCCAACCATGTGGAGCAGTTCCTCGACCCGATGCCTGCGCGCCGAACGGCTGTCGGCGAGACGGTGAATATCCAGCGCCTCCCCGATAATGTCCATGATCGTCATGCGCGGATTCAACGATGCGTAGGGATCCTGGAAGATCATCTGCATCTCCCGGCGGAGCGCCTTCAGCTGGCGCGGCTTGAGCCGATAAATGTTCGTTCCTCCGTACCAGGTTTCCCCTTCCGTCGGCTCGTACAAGCGGAGGATCGTCCGTCCCGCCGTCGACTTTCCGCATCCCGATTCGCCTACCATTCCAAGCGTCTCTCCTTGGCGGACGCTGAAGCTCACGTCATCGACGGCCTTCAGGGTCCGGCCCCGTCCCAAGTGAAAATGCTTGCTCAGCCGGTGGACCCGGAGCAATGGCTCTGTGCTCATCTGGCCACCTCCCGTGCCAGCGGATGCAGCAGCCAGCAGCTTGCGCTGTGCGTTTCCCCGATGGCGGTCGTTTCCGGCAGCCGCTCCCGGCAGATGCGCATCGCATCCCCGCAGCGGGCCCAGAACGGACAGCCGGACGGCGGATTGGAAAGATCGGGCGGCGTGCCGTAGATCGGCACGAGGGGCTCATCCTTGCTCCGGTCGATGCGCGGCAGGGATCGCAATAATCCCCGGGTATACGGGTGCTGCGGCTGCTTGAATATTTCCCGCTTGGTGCCGGTCTCGACGATTTGGCCCGCATACATGACGATCACGCGGTCGCACAGATCCGCCACGATGCCCAAATCATGCGTAATCAGGATGATCGATGTCCCGAATTCGCGCTGCAGAGATTTTAGCACTCGCAGAATCTGCGCCTGGATCGTCACGTCCAGGGCCGTAGTCGGCTCGTCCGCGATGAGCAGCGCCGGGCGGCAGGCCAGTGCCATGGCAATCATCGCCCGCTGCCTCATCCCGCCGGAGAATTCGTGCGGATATTGCGAGAAGCGCGAGGCGGGATGGGGAATCCCGACCATCTCCAACATATCGATCGCCCGCCGCTTGGCTTCGCTAGCCGTCAAACGTTGATGTTTGTGCAGCACTTCGGTAATCTGGCGGCCGATCGTCATCGTCGGATTCAGCGATGTCATCGGATCCTGGAAGATCATCCCGATATCCTTGCCCCGAATGGATTGCATCTCCCGCTCTTTCAAACGCAGCAGATCTTTTCCCTGGAACCGGATCGTTCCTTCGCGGATTCGGGCGGGATGCTGCGGCAAAAGCCGCATGATCGCTTGGGCGGTCACGCTTTTGCCGCAGCCGGATTCGCCGACGATGGCGACCGCTTCGCCGGGTTGGACATGGAATCCGATGCCGCGCACGGCCTGCACTTCGCCGCCGCGGACGGGAAAGGAGACGCGGAGATCTTGGACTTCGAGCAACGGTTGCATGGGAGAACCCTCCTTGTCCTTATTTTTTCATTTTCGGATCGAGCGCGTCGCGAAGCCCGTCTCCGAACAGATTGAAGCACAACATCATCAAGCTGATGAACAGCGCAGGGAAAGCAAGGCGCCAAGGATAAATGATCATGGTCTTCAGCGCGTCATTGATCATCGTCCCCCAGGACGCGGCCGGGGATTGCACGCCAAGCCCAAGGAAACTCAGCACCGCTTCGCTGAAGATGGCCGTCGGCACGGCCAAGGTCAAGGTGACGATGATCGGGCCCATCGCATTCGGCAGGAGGTGACGGAACAGAATGCGCATGTGAGGCGAACCCAGGGAACGGGAGGCGAGGGCATATTCCTGGTTTTTGAGCTGCATCATCTGCCCGCGCACGATCCAGGACATATTGATCCATCCGGTCACGCACAGCGCCAAAATAATCGTGCCCAGACTCGGCTCGAAGACCACCACGAGCAGGATCGCCACCAGCAAATCGGGAACGGAGTAGATGATTTCGGAGATTTTGTTCATCGCGTCGTCGAGGCGTCCGCCGACGTAACCCATGATGCCGCCGTAGACCACGCCGATCACGAGATTGATGGCCGCCGCTGAGAAACCGACGGTGAGCGAAATGCGGGCGCCCATCCACGTTCGGGCGAACATGTCGCGGCCGAGATCGTCGGTTCCGAACCAATGTTCGGCGGAAGGGGGCAGATTCGTCTGCTCCAAGTTGTTGGAGTAATAATCGTAGGGCGTCAGCACCGGGCCGATGATCGCCATCAAGATGATCAGCAGCAGGAAGGCAAGGGCCGCCATGGCAACCCGGTTGCCGAGCAGGCGCAGCCAGGCTTCGCGCCATGCGGACAGGCTTGGTTGTCCGATCGCTTCCGCCGCATGTTCGTCGACGTCGGCCTTCCGGAAATCCTCCAAAGTCAAGGCGCGTTCTTCGGCAGTCGAGGAATGGGGCATGGTCATACCGCTTTCTCCTTTCCCGATACGAGCGTGATGCGGGGATCGATGAGTCCGTACGCGATGTCGGTGATGAAACGGGCGCACATGAGAATGAGTCCATAGAATAGGGTAATGCCCATAATAAGCGAGTAATCGCGGTTGCTGATGCTCGTGACGAATATTTTGCCGAGCCCTCCGATCCCGAAAATTTGCTCGATGATGAAGGATCCTGTCACGACGTTGGCCGTGAGCGGCCCAAGGTAGGTGACGACGGGCAGAATGCCGTTGCGCAGCACATGCCTCCGGATGATGGCGCTGCTGGACAAGCCTTTGGCCTTGGCGGTTTTAATGTAATCGGCCGTCAACACTTCAAGCATGCTCGAACGGGTCAGGCGCGCGATAAAGGCGATCGGCAAGGCGGAGAGCGCCAGGGTAGGCATAATGTAATCGAGCGGCCCGTTCAGGCCGACGACATGCAGCCATTTCAGCTGTACGCCGAAAATATATTGAAAAAACGAAGCCAGCACGAAGCTGGGAACCGATACGCCCAAGACGGCGATAACCATCGAGGCGGAATCAAGCAGCTTGCGGTGCCGCAGCGCCGCCACCATGCCCAGGCCGATGCCGACGATCACCGACACGATAATCGAGACGACGCCGAGCTTCAGGGAATAGGGGAAGGCATCGCGTATGGTTTGACCGACTTCCCGGTCCTGCATTTTCATCGAAATGCCCAAGTCGCCTTTTGCCAGGTTGGACAAATAGACGAAATATTGCTCGTAAAGCGGCTTATCGAGTCCGTATTGGGCCATGAGCCGGGCGCGGATTTCCGGCGGAACCGCCTTTTCCGACATGAACGGATCGCCGGGGATGGACTTCATGAGCAAAAACGTGACGGAAGCGAGTACCCACAGCGAAAGCACAAGATAAAACAGCTTGGTCAAGGAGTACCGAATCATGGCTGCACCCTCCTTCTAGTCAGGTTCGTTCCTTCCTCCGCGGATATGAAGAAGCGGGACGCACCGGCAGCCAGCAGCCAAGCGCATCCCGAACGGACTTCATGCCGGGCAGGTCAATAAGCGCCCGTTATTCGAAGTAACCCCGGTTGTAGACGATATTTCCTTGATAGTCGATATACACGTTTTTGAGATTCGGTTTTCTGAGGGCGACGTTGGTATAGTAGTAAAGCGGAAGGATGGCCTGATCCTGCTCGATCAGTATGCGCTCGGCCTTCACCATCAGTTCCATCCGCTCCTTGTTATCCTGCGACTCCTTCGCCTCGCGGACGAGCTTGTCGTACTCCGGATTGCTGTATCCGATATCGTTGTTCCCGCTGCCTGTCATGTACAGATCGATGAAGGACATCGGGTCGTTGTAGTCGGTAATCCATCCGGCCCGGGCCATCTGGTAATTGAGCGCGGTGCGGTTCTTCAGGAAGACGCCCCATTCCTGGTTTTCGATTTTCGCCTTGATGCCGAGATTTTTGTTCCACATGTCGGCGACGGCTTCAGCTACCTTTTTGTGGCTTTCGTCCGTATTGTAACTGAGCGTGAATTCAGGCATGGCGGACAACCCCAGCTCGCTAAGCCCCTTTTGCAGCAGCGCTTTCGCTTCCTCAACGTTCTCCTTGAAATAATCGTCCTTGTGCTCTGAACGGAATTCGCCATGTTCCCCGGCGATACCCGGAGGAACGATGCCGAATGCGGGCAGCTGTCCGCCGAGCGTCACCTTGTCGACGATCTGCTGGCGGTCGATCGCCATCGCCAGTGCTTTGCGGATATTGACGTTATTAAATGGCTTCTGTTTATTGTTGAACAAATAGAAATAGGTGGAGGCGATGCCCTTGATCTCGAGTTCGTTCTGCTTCGTCTGCTTCAGGACCGGAATCTGTTCGTTTGGAATGCGTCCGGTCGGCATGCCGGCAAAATCGAGCTGGTCGGTTTCGTACATGTTCAGCTCCGAGCCGGAATCGTCGACCATGGTCATCTGCACTTTCGTGAATTTGATGTCGTCCTTGGCGTAGTACTGGTCGTTTTTCACCAGCACAAGCGAGCTTTGCTGCTTCCATTCGCTGATTTTGAACGGGCCGTTCGATATGATGGTATTTGCGTCGGAGGCCCACTTCGGATTGGTTTTCGCCGACGAATGAACAGGGAAATAGGTCTGGAATGAAAGGAGGCTTAAAAAATACGGAGTGGAGTGCTCCAATTCGACCTCAAGCGTATTGGCGTCGACGGCTTTGACGGCAACCGAATTCGGATCGGCGTTTTTTCCGGTGTTATATGCTTCCGCGCCTTTGATGTAGTACAGCTGATAGGCGTACGGCGGCGCAGGTTCGGTCTTCGGATCGAGCACACGCTTCCACGCAAACTCGAAGTCAGCCGCAGTCACGGGATCTCCGTTCGACCATTTCGCGTCCTTCCGCAAATGGAAGGTATACTTGGTTCCGTCCGAAGAAACATCCCATTTCTCGGCGGTACCCGGGACCACCTCGCCGTTTTCATTGCTCCGGGTCAGCCCTTCATACAGCCCGTTAAGCACGGCGAACGACACGTTGTCTTGCGACTGGCCGGGATCAAGCGTGGGCGGATTCGAATGCAAATTGAAGCGGAAGACCTGCTCCTTCGGCGTTTCGGTCTTGTTCCCGGGCGCTGGCTCGGCGGGTTTTTCGTTGTTCGCCTTCGGAGGCGGGGAAGAGTTGGCGTCCTGGCCGCTGCTTCCGCAAGCGCCCATAAAAACGCTTACAGCCGTTAATAGCAGCACCGCCAGCATGGATTTTCGTTTTTTTCGCATAGCGTACCCCTCTCTTTTGATATGAAGTGGTCCACCGGGCCGAAGTAAAAACGATGAAGCGGGTGCGATCCAGCCATCGGCGTATACCCTATCATTTTATAAACATGCCGACTCGTCTCCATTTATTCCCAATCGCGATAAATTTCGTGAAAAGCGTCATGCCGCCGCAATCGAACGATAAGCCGGCCGGCATCATGGCCAGAGAGTCGTATGCGAATTGGGGTAATGCCGGAGTATCAATCGCCGGAATATCAATCGAAAGAGACGGGCTGAATGAACCGCTTAACGATGCGCCGACAACACTATTTTTACACTACTTTTGTCGAATGTCTTGAATATGCATATTGAATATATTAAATATGTATTATATATCTGCAGTGAAAGAAATATCGGTTCAGTTTTCAGGCGAGACAGCGTGTGCGGGATTCTTGAATGTTCAGCCGGTAGAACAAGGTCTTTTCTTTCATTTGCCGACCAATTCAGCGTAAAGTTGAGGTGTATTGTTCATGTTACGAAAGTTCACCACGCTTTGTCTCGCATTGGTTTGCGTGCTGTCCATGTCCCTTCATGCAACAGCGGAATCGGCAGCCGGCCCGTCATCCTCCTCCAAGGGGATCAAGTGGCCCGATTCGCAAGCGCTCCCGTCGTTCGCCAAAGTTAAACATCTGGATGTGGCGGATGTCTACGACGCGCCTGGGGATGTCAAAATTTTGCTGGCGACGCTGCAGGGCATCGTCAACCGGAATCAACCGCGGATTTATTTGCTTGAAAACGAGGAAGAAGGAAAAATGACCTGGCTGAACGATCTTCAGGTGCCTTATACGGTGCATAACGACCCTTGGGAAGTGGTATCGGAATTCAAACATGAAGCGAAGGGACTTATCGTATACGATCCGAAGGTGCCGGACAGCATCAACGTGGCGACGACGCTTGCCGGATTGAAGGATGCCGTTGTGGCCAGTCCGGACCTCGTGCCGAAGCTCACGGCCGCTCCATACGGCCTGAACGTGCTCGATGATCTTCAAGGCAAATTCAAGGATCGGATGGACGCCTACAATTGGCAGTACGAGAACTTGTGGAAGCAGACGACGCACCGGATGCTCATCGGGCTCAGCCCGGATACGCCGGTGAAGCTGCCTCCGGGACTTCCGCCGTCGTTTAAGGTGGTGGCGGAGGAGAAGACGCAGGAACGCGATGCCAAAAACCGCAACACGTATGATCTCGATCTGACCTCTTTTTTGGGCAGGGATGCGGTATACCTTCGGTTCGAGGATGCTTTCCAGCAGGACGGATGGGGCTCCGCCGTTCATGAAGTAACGGTACAAGCCGACGGCCGGACCATCGCCCGATTCGTGCCTGGAACCGACGGCGAAACCCCTTTCCTGTACGATGCCCAAAGCTCCCAGCTCTCGAGCGGCAGCGGCGGACACCGGTTTGCGGACAACGGCCGGTACTTCGTCTACGAGTTTAAATTGCCGGCAGGGACCAAGTCGTTGACGGCTTCGGTGGACATGTGGAACCAGTTCAAAGTATATGCCGGCAACGAAGCGCCGCCTTCTTCGGAACGGAAGGAGCCTTACGGGTATTTGCGCGATTACGCGGTCGCCAACAAAGCGATGGTGTTCTGGCTGGGCACCAATACGCCGGAGCAAGAGGCGTTGTTCGACAAAATCCTGTCCGATGTTCCGGCAGGGACGCCCTATCTCGGCTGGTTCAGCAATGATACCGAAGGCGAGTTCAACGGGGTGGAGCTTTTGTCGAATCACAGCGTATACGTGCTGGCTGCCGATTGGTTCAGCAACCTGACGGTATTCTCCGGCACGCAGGCGAAAGGTCTCGGTCCGCTCCCGAACGAAAAGGTCAAGGCGCCGAAGCTTGAAAATAAAATATATGTCACTTATACCTTCAGCGAAGGCGATAACTTCCAGTACAACCAGCACCGTTTGCGCCATTTGTGGGACGACCCGAACCGCGGCAAAGTGCCGATCAATTGGACCTCCAGCCCGCTGCTCTATGACGGCGCGCCTGCGATGCTGAGCTATTACCGGAGCACCGCCACCGCCAACGACCAATGGGTCGCAGGCCCGTCCGGCGGCGGTTATTTCTACCCGAACGCCTGGCCGGAGACAACATTGCCCGATTTCCTGAAAAAAACTTCTTCCTATCTTAAAAAGACCGGCATGACCGTTCCATATGTCCTGAACCGTGTGGCGAACCAAAACGTTCCGCTCGGCGATACGGTGGTCAAAGCGTATGCGGAGACTTACCGGCCGAACGGGCTTTTCCTGAGCTGGGAAGACCGTTTCGGAGTAGATATTCTAAACGGGAACCTGCCGGTGTCGACGATCCGGGGCATCGGCACGGTAGAGGACGGGCAAAAGGTGCTGGCGGAAGCCAAAGCGAACTGGGACGGCCAATCGCCGCTGTTCGTATCGCTCGGACTGCTGGCCTGGAGCATGACGCCGACCGATGTGGTGAGGTTGACGGATTCGCTGGGTCCGGAGTTCCAGCCGGTTCTCGCTGACCCGTTCTTCACCCTGATCCGGGAGGCGAACGGACTGCCGGCGAAACCGTAACCTTGGCTAACATGACGAAGCGGTCAACGCGATGATACGCGTTGGTCGCTTTTTTATCTTTTCCTTTTTGGAGACGAATACATATTTCCACCTGCTTTCTCAAACAATGAGGGAAGAAGTATTGCAGCAAGCGAAAAGGAGGAAGAGGGCTCTTGAAATCATCGAAGACATCACGTTGGGGCATGTGCATGAAGACCGCCGGGCTGGTCCTGCTTCTGGCTGCCGTCCCCGCATTCGGCGCATCGGCGCAGCAGTCGTACGGTGCGTATGCGGATTTGAAAACGTTCCTTGAACAGGGAAAACACGGGGAAGCCGCTCAAAAGGCCGCGAAAAAAGAAAAAAAGGTTGCGGTAATCATCGATGACTTCGGGAACGGGCAGGGGGGGACGCAAGAGATGTTGTCCTTGCCGATCAAGCTCACCGTCGCGATCATGCCGTTCCTTCCGACGACGCAAACCGATGCGGAGCTGGCTCATCAAAAAGGTTACGACGTCATTGTCCATATGCCGATGGAACCGAAGCATGGAAACCCGAAATGGCTCGGACCGGGAGCGATTACGTCCAAAATGAGCGATGAAGAGGTGCGGAGAAAGGTCGAAGAGGCGATCGACAACGTTCCCCATGCGATCGGGATGAACAACCATATGGGATCGAAAATTACGGGCGACGAGCGGATCATGTCCATCGTGCTGCAGGTATGCCGCGAGCGGGGGCTGTTTTTTGTCGACAGCAAAACGAACTACCACTCGGTCGTGGGCAAACTGGCCGCAAACATGGGCATGCCGCCGGTCGCCAACCATATTTTTCTCGACGACTCCCACACGGTCAGCCATATTGCCAAACAAATGAAAGCCGTCGAAGCGTATGCCCTCGAACATGACAACTGCATCACGATCGGACATGTCGGAACGCAAGGCAAAAAGACGGCCGAAGTGCTGAAAAACGTTGCCCCGAAATTGCAGGAGCATGTCTCTTTCGTCGGCATCAGCGACTTGGTGCGGGATATTTGGGGCTGGCAACCTTCGCCTATATTACCGTCAAATAATAATTGATCCCGTCCGCAATCGCCTTGGCGATTTGCAATTGACCTCTGCGGTCGGTCAGCATGGCGCGGTCTGCGGCATTGCTGAGAAAGCCGGTTTCGACAATGACGGCCGGATCGGCAATTTGGTTCAACAGGTAAAATGGACGGCCATGCTCGATATTTCCTTTAAAGCCGTATAGCTGATCCAGCTGTTGCTGAATGGCCGAGGCAAGCAGGACGCTGCGGCCTTCGTTTTGAAAAAGGACGAGTCCGCCGCGTTTGGAGGTGTTTCGTCCCCAATTGACATGCAGGCTGACGACCACCAGGGTCGGGATTTGCCGGCTGAGCTCTTTTCGCTGCGCCAAATCCCGCAAATGCCTGGACCTCGTGCCAAGCCAATGGTTTTCCTCGCTCAGCGCGTAGTCGCCTGTCCGGTTCAGCACGGCATGGTAGCCCATGCTGCGAAGGAGCATAAACACTTTTTGCGCGATGGCAAGATTGATGTCTTTTTCCATAATATTCTGGAATGACGTTCCTCCGTCGATGCCGCCATGTCCCGCATCGATGATGATGACGTCGCGGATAAACGCAGGGTGATCCTTCACTTCCTCCGGGCTTAGCGCATGCTGAGCCTTTACAGTTGGAGGAAAGGCAAGCACAGACGCCATAAAAACGAGAAAAACGGGCTTCAAAAGTTTGTTCATACGTTGAGGCCATCCTTTCGAAACGTATCCGGATGAACCAAAGTCTGGTCCAGTCCGTTCCTGCACAGCTTTAGAATGCGCAATTGTCGGAAAAAAATGCATGTGTAGGATGGACGTTGCAAATCATGGGATAAACTGCCGCGGTGGATTCCGGGGAAGCTTTGTTTAAAAACGCGGGGTTTTGCGAAAGCTAATGCTATCACAGCTGCGAAAGGGGATGCGCACAAGTGGCTAGCGGAGAAGAGCTTGTCAAATACATCACGGAACGCGTCGTGACGTTTATGGAAACTCCCAAAGAGGAACGGCGGCGCAGAACGAAGGAACCTTGGTCGGAAAAATGGTTCGGCATGATCCCGCTCGGAATCATGTTGATGAAGCGGCCGTCCGACAAAAAAGACCGGAAATAAAAAATCGGGAATACATTTGAAAAAGACGCCTTGCCGAGTATGGCCGGGCGTCTTTGTTATGTTCAACATATCGGCTGCTTCGCACTTGGCTTCATAA
The DNA here is from genome assembly GCF_038004655.1 of Paenibacillus sp. FSL M7-1455. Lineage (NCBI taxonomy): Bacteria > Bacillati > Bacillota > Bacilli > Caryophanales > Paenibacillaceae > Paenibacillus > Paenibacillus sp. FSL M7-1455. The sequence continues at coordinate 1,827,242 of NZ_JBBORO010000001.1, forward strand.
ATAGGATACGTTCAATGATCGGAATTCGCCCCGCGCCATGAGCTCGGAGGCAGGAAGAAACCTGGTGCCGTTCGGTCCGGTGGCCGCGTATAACGTTTCTTTGCCGATGCCCGCAACCTGCCAAGCATGCAGTCCGTTCACGACGAAAGGAGCTCCAAAGTCCGCATTTCGCCCGGGGGACGTAAATACGAGGCTGCTTCGTCCGTTCCGCATGGCTTGAAGCAAATCCTGGCTGCCAGTCAGCGATAGCTTCGGCGATTGAAGCCAAAGCAGATTATCGTACGGATCGCTTGTCCGCTGCTGCTTTGGCAGCATCGTGCTCGTCAGATGGAGTCCTTTTCGGGAAGCGAGGCCTCCAAGGGGCGCTTTTTCTCGGCCGGACGGCACCGGAAGCTCTTCGCCGGTAATCGCGTGAAGATAAATCGTTGATTTGCCGGGCAGCGTAATTTTCCACACCGGCAGCAGGGTAAAGTAACGCGCTTCGACGTTTGAGCCGGCGGCCAGCTTCGAACCCGGCCCGAGGATGCCTCGTTCTTTCAATTGCTCACGCAGCGCTTGGGCGTTGAACGGCATCGCATCCTCGCGTCCGTATTCGCTCAGCATGTAGTTGCCGTCATCGGTTGAGGTCAGAAACAAATAGCCGACCGGTTTGCCGTCTCGGCTGACGGTCACAAGCCAGCTGTGCGTGCCCGGTCCGAGCGGATCGTACGAGATGCCGGCGTCCTTCCAGTCCTGGAACGAATCTTGTTTCGAAAGCTCGCTCACGATGGTCTCCGTAAAGCTTTGCAGCGAAGACGGGACGGCGGCTTGACGCAGGCCGTAAACGGCAGTAGAGGCCGGCAGGGCCAAATGGATCGCTGCGTCGGAATTCGAGGCGCCGCTGCTGCCGGATGCAAGCGCGGCCCCTGTCGGGACGAGACATCCGGCGAGAAGGAGCGCAGCCGCCGTTTTTGTGGCAAAAGAAAGCATAGTCGCAGGGTTCATTGGGTTCACCCTTTCCTTTTTTCCGCTTTTTCCCGAGATACATAGGCTTTTAAAGTTTACGGCAGGACGAACATTCGGTTCATCCCGGGATAAGCTCGCTAAATGGCGATTGATTTTCTTTGAAGCACGCCGATAGACTTTTTTCTTATTGTAATGGACAAGCCGTAAAAAGGCTGTTGCATGCTGTCACGCGGACGGAGGCGGCTCCGGTTCTATTTTTGCCTGCTTTTAGCGAGGAAGGTCTAAATAAATCTACCCTTTTGAGCGGAGATGAAACAGGCCGCAGGTTATGGCGGACAGATGTACTTTGGGCTCGTATTGCCATGTCGTTTCGCTCCGTCTGCTGGCGAATTGCTCTCGGATCGCGGCCAGCTTCTCCTCGTCGGGTTCCTTCAGAAGATCCTCGTAATAGATGTCGATGACCGCGAGTTCCTCCTTCAGGCGTTCCTTGGCCTGTTCGGCCCAGCCGTAGTCCATCTCGGCAAGCTTTCCGGTCAAATAGGATTCCAGCAGTCCGGCTGCGGCGTCAATCGAAAGCGTTGCCGGCTTGATATGAACGTTTTCGGGCAGGCGCGGACTCAAGGCCAGTCCCTTCAGCCGATCGGGAAACGGGGAAGCGATCTGCCCGCTGACAAGGGAAATTCCGATGAAATGAAGTTCTTCCTTTTTCATGTCGCACGCCATTTCCGCTTTGAAGCAGACGCCCAGCCACGGCTCGTAAGGGGCCGAAAACAGCGTTTCGCGCTGCAGCGAAGGCGGCTGCTCGAACAGATACAGGCAGAAACCTTCCTGGCGGGCGGCATTCCAAATCTGCTGCAGCCTTGCGCTGCCGTAAGTGACGTCCTCGCGTTGGATGCGCCCGGGGCCGAGCTGCGGCAGGAGGGGCGCCGTTCCGTAATAACGCGACAGGAGATGATCCTGCTGCCGCGCGGCCGCGGTTTTTTCCTGCTCGTGTTGGTCGTAGCGTTCCGGGTCGAAAACGAACGTAAAGGATAACGTCTCCGGTTCCGCGCCGGTTCGGTCGACGAATCCCCAATAATAAGGCCTGCCCGTCAGCTGCCGGTCAGCCTGCGGAGACAGCTTGACCGTCACGTGGTACGGCGATTTTTCGATGATCTGGCATTCCGTGCTTTCCAGGTAGGTCATCATATGTTCCTGGACCTCCTGCGGAGACATGCTCATCTCAGGCTTCCTCCTCCTTCATCGTTTCCGATTCATAATCGACCTGCTGCTTGATTTGGTCCAGGGTTTGGCCAAGCGAGTTCACTTTTTGCCGGATTTCCTCGTTCGAGTCGGATTCGAGGAACATTTTGACGAGTCTTTTTTCCAGCGATTCCTGTTTTTCGAACCGTTCGAGGATGACGTCGAGCCCGCCGATGACCATCTCGAACATGTTGATCTTTTCGTGGAGCAGATGCAGAATATGCTCCTCGATCGTTCCGGAGGTGGACAGGTTATAAATTTTGACGTCGTTTTGCTGTCCGAGGCGGTGGACCCGCCCGATCCGCTGCTCGACGCGCATCGGGTTCCACGGAAGGTCGAAGTTGATCATATGGTGGCAGAACTGCAGGTTGATGCCTTCGCCGCCGGCTTCCGTCGCGATCATCACCTGCGCGCGCCCGCGGAAGAGATCCATCATCCAGTCTTTTTTGCCGCGGTTCATGCCGCCCCGGTAAGGGACGCAAATCAGGCCGTGTTTTTGAAAATATTGGAGCAAATATTCCTGGGTCGCCCGGTATTCGGTGAACACGATGACCTTTTCGTTCATTTGCCGGATCAGCTCGATCGTTTTTTCGGCCTTGGTATTGGCCTTGATCGCGCGAATGGCGTTGACCAGCTCCCACACCTTGGCGGTGAGGGGCGATTCGTCCGGGATTTTTTTCGAAAGATTCACCAGCGTCAGGAATACCGCGTCCCGGCTGCTGCAAACCTCCCGCTGCAGGGTCACGAGCGACAGCATGCTGCTCAGATTTCCTCCGGACGCCCGGTATTCGTCTTTGACGAAGGCCGTCACGCCGTCGTATAAAGCCTGTTCTTCAGGCGACAGCTGCAGGCTGACGTTGGTGACGTGCCGTTTCGTGAACTGGACGGGGCCTTCGCCCCGGCGGTTTCGGATCATGACTTTGGCGAGCTCGTCCTTCAGCTGCTCCTGGTTTTTCGGCTGCCGCTTGCCGACGACGAAATTGGTGGCGAAATCGCCCTGGCGGCCCAGCTGCCCGGGTTTCAGCAGCGTGATCAAATTAAACAGCTCCGTCATGTCGTTTTGCACCGGCGTGGCCGTGAGGAGCAGGCAATATTTTTTGCGCAGCTTTTGAATGAACTGGTAGTTGGTCGTCTTTTTGTTTTTCAGTTTATGGGCTTCGTCGATGATCAGCATGTCGTATTCCTGGCTGAGCAAAAAATCTTTATGCGGATCCCGTTTGGCCGTATCGATGGACGCGACGACGATATCTGAATGCCAGGTGTAGGCTTTTTTTTGGGCGATGGCGGGAATGCCGAATTTGCTGTTGAGCTCGCGCACCCACTGCAGCACAAGGGAAGCAGGCACGAGGATCAGCACTTTCGATACGAGGCCGCGAATCATGTACTCCTTCAAAATCATCCCGGCTTCGATCGTTTTGCCAAGGCCCACTTCATCGGCCAAAATGGCTCTGCCGGACATTTCGAACAGCACCTTGCGCGTGGTGTCAAGCTGATGCGGGAGCGGGGAAAGACCCTGCAAATGCTTGAGGCACTGCAGTTCGTCGAAACTGGTGACCAGCCGCGCTTCCTCTCCCCGGATGGCCAGCTGCGCCAGCCCCCAGTCTCCCCAAGGGCCTCCTTTTTCCAGGCGGTTATTCAGCTGATCCAGCCAGCTGCGGTCGATATGCAAGGGAACCGGAAGGGTATGCGGGTTCTCGCTCGTATTGGAAGTGTTCATGCCCCTACCTCCTTCGATGTTTTCGTATGCTAGAGGACTCAGCCAAAATCCATGCGTAGCATTTAGTATGCACGTAATCGAAAGAGTTCATAACCGGCAGCGAAGGAGGATGGGGCCGGGGGATGTAGAGGAGGGTTAATAACGGATCTGCACTTCGATGTCTTGTTCATAATTGCCAAAGTTTCTGCCGAACAGGCTGACGCCGCCGGGATATTTGGCATCTTCGGGCGAACTGATCCGGAAGCGGATCGGTTTGGCGGGGGCGATGGGAATGTCCTGTATGGTGACCCTGGACAGCCGGACGCCGTCCATGAACGTGCCGTCGGCATTGATCCACAGCGTTTTGAGCAGCCCGTGCTGGGTGCTTCCCTGATCCCACCAAAGCGGGGTAAGCTTTCCGCGCACGCTGCCGAAGTCTCCCGGGGACGTCCATTTGCAAACCTCAACCCCGCCGACCGAAAACAGAATGTCCGACGGCCAGTTTTCATCGTAACCCGGAGCTTCGGAACAGATCTCGAGCGAGATGCGGATGTCGGTCAGAAGTTTGCTTTCTACCATGTAATTAGGGATTTGGTATTCGACGTAACCGCTGGCGAACCAGAGATGCTGGGCATGGACATGTTCCGGTTCCGCAAAATAGCGGGGGTCGTCACGCATGCCGATCAGCTTGGCTTCCGATGCCAGCCCGCAGGTAGGTTTGACCTGATAGGACACGTAATGGCCGACCGGAATCGATACCGAATAGCCGTTTTGGTCCGGATGGATGATTTCGTCCGTGCTGCCGGACGGCTTGAAAACGAGCGTGAGCCGGTCTAGGACCAGAAAGCATTTTTTCTGCATGCCGCGCTTTCCGGACGAAATTTCGGTGTCGATGATGCCGGCTTCCTTCAGCTGTTGGACATGTTTGGTGACGATGGCCGAAGAGATGCCGAGTTTTTGGGCCATTTCCTTGATGTTGAGCGGTTCCCGGCTCAGCATCTCCACCATTTTGATTCTCGTGTCGGAGGCCAGGGCCGCAAATAAGGAAAGGCTGTCGCGGTTTACGTTGAATTCCATGAAAATATCCACCTTTTGTCGTATTCATCATGCGGTCGAACATGTAATAAACATGCAATAAACATGCGTACGGAATGAATTATATAATTAAAAGGTTAATCAAACAAGCGGAATAAACGGCAGGAAGGAGGGGGGATTCGCGATAACCTGCAAAGGGCAGCGAAACATATGGTTAACGAAAGGGTTAACGGGGATGGATGGACGGATGGCTGCCGGGGCATGCCGCCACAAAGGCGCCCGTTAGTTGAATAAAATTTTCCTTGCGGAGCAAAGCTTTGAATAACCAACTATTTGAAGCGTTTGGGTGACCCACATTACATCAAGGACGGGAGCAGCTATGTCGATACGTTTTTGGTCGCAAAAAAGAAGACACGCAGAAAAGCCGCCAAAGTCCCCGGAGACGCCGCCCGCGGACCGGAGCGGCAAACGTCCGGAAACCTTCGATGAACGGCTGGAGTGGGTGCGGCACGAACTGGTCCACTGCTCCGACTTGATCATCCACACGTTTCATACGGGCAAGGACCGGAGATGCGCCCTGGTATTTTTCCGGGGCATGATCGCCAAAAACACGGTCCAGGACGAATTGTTGCGGGATTTGCTTTCGCTGGAGGCCGAAGACGCACAGAGGTTCAACGAGCAGCTGTTCGAGCAAAAGCGTTTGTCCGTCACGGGCCTGAGCGTCGTCACCGACATGGATCAGGGACTTGCCGCCGTTTTGGACGGGCACGCGCTGCTGATAGTCGACGGAGATCCGCGAATGCTTGATATACCATGCAGTTCGATCGAAAAAAGGGCGATCGAGGAAGCGCCGAACGAATCCGTCATCCGGGGGCCGCGCGAATCCTTTATCGAAGACCTGGACGTCAATATCAGGCTGCTCCGGAAACGGCTAAAAACCCCGTCCTTTAAACTGGAGTCGATGGACATCGGCACGCATACCAAAACCAAAGTGGTCATTGCTTACATGCAGGGGATTTGCAAGCCGGAACTGCTGGAAGAAGTAAAAAAACGATTGTCGGGAATCGAGATCGACGGCGTCATCGGAAGCAGCTATTTGGAGGAGTTCATCAAAGACAGCCCTTTTTCTCCGTTTCCCCAAATGCAATACACCGAACGGCCCGATGTGGCCACGGCTTCCCTGCTCGAAGGAAGGGTGGCCATTCTCGTGGACGGAACGCCGATCGTATTGATGGCGCCGGTGACCCTGTTCATGCTGATGCAGGCGGCCGAGGATTATTTCCAGCATTACGTGGCCGCGACATGGATCCGGTGGATCCGGTACGTCTTTCTGATTGCTTCCTTGACGCTGCCTTCCACCTATATCGCCGTCACGTCGTTTCACCCGGAGATCATCCCTTCGAGTCTGCTAATATCGATCGCGGCCTCCAGGGAGATCGTTCCCTTTCCGGCGCTTGTCGAAGCTTTTATCATGGAGATCGCCTTCGAGGCGCTGCGGGAAGCCACCGTCCGCATCCCGAAAGCGATCGGCCAATCGGTTTCCATCATCGGTGCGCTGATTATCGGGACGGCCGCGGTGCAGGCGGGAATCGTCTCGGCCTTTATGGTCATTATCGTTTCTCTCACCGGCATCGCCTCTTTTATTAGCCCCCACTTCGATTTGGGATTGGCGTTTCGGCTGCTCCGGTTTCCCATCATGATTTTATCGGGGGTGTTCGGCCTGTTCGGACTGGCTTGCGGCTTGATCTTAATTTATATCCATCTGATCAATCTGCGTTCGTTCGGGACGCCGTATTTATCTCGCAATCCCAGATCTAAATGCTGTATTCGCAATACCTGTATACGACGACGCTGGGGTTTATCATCCCCCTGCTGATCAAAAGCGCCCAATACATGGCCTGGGTTTCCCTGCTTGTGGGCGCCGGCATGGGGTTGGTAATGACCTATGGCGCCTACCGTTTGGCATTGAAGCGGCCGGATCGGACTTTTGCAAGCTACGGCGGGGAACTGGTCGGCAAATGGCTGCATTATCCGTTGACCTTCGTGATGCTGTTTACGGCCTTGTTCGTCGCTGCGCTTATTTTGCGGGAGCTATTGGATCTGATTTTACAAATTTATTTGCAGGATACGCCGGATTGGGCGATTGCGATGCTGTTCGGGTGCACCTTCGTTTATGTCGTCCGTTCGGGAGTCGGAACCATTTTCCGGGCCGCGCAAGGTTTTTTCTTCATCAGCGCCGTTTGGATTTTTATGGTTCCGCCGTTTGTTTACAAAGAGCTTAATTTCAACATGGCCATCGCCCTTGTGAACCATTTCAATTTGGCGGGAATTTGGAACGGGAGCTATTCGATGGCGGCACAGTACGGGGAAATGGCGTTTATCGTGTTCCTGTTTCCTTTTTTCGCAAAACACGCAAAAACGATGAAGTCCCTTTGTTGGGCGACCGTCACCTCGATCGTCATCGTTCTGGTCGGCCTGATATCATCGATTTTGCTGTTTGGGCCGTCCCTGGTCGGAAACTTGACTTATCCGGAGCTGGAGCTGATCCGGTACATTCCTCCGGGAGGTTTTTTTGAAAACTTGGACCCGCTCATTATCGCGATTTGGCTCTCCAGCTTATTCATCAAGATCAGCTTGCTGCTGTTCATATCCGTGATCGGCTTGACGCATGCCTTCGGGCTGAAGGACCATAAGCCGTTTTCGCTTTCGATGACCGTCGCGATGGTGGGTCTTTCCCTGGTTATGGTGCGGACGGTGCCGGAGCTGGATTATTTGATCGATCACGGCTTTGTCCCGTTCCTGATCGTCGCCGAGCTGATTCCTCTGCTTTATTTGGCCGCCGACGGGATCCGCTCCTTGTTCGGCCGGCGGAAAACCCGCGGAAAAAACATGTAAGCCTAAGTCGAAAAAACTTCCGAACGCTACTGACATAAGGGTGTCAGGAGCGTTTTTGTATATTGAAAAGGAAGACTAGGAAGGCTGCTTCACAGGAAAACAAGCCTTCTTCATCCATAGGGAGGGAAAACGGATATGCAACTCGAACAAATCAACGAACAGAGCCGCTTCTGGATCGGCGTGGTATCGGCGTCTCATGTCAAACGAGGGGTATTGGGAGGATTCGCCCAGCTCTGCCACGGCAAGTCGGCGCCGCTGCGAAAGATGCGTCGGGGCGATTGGCTGATCTACTACTCGCCGCGAACGGAAATGGGTACAGGTCGTCCGCTGCAGGCGTTTACCGCCATAGGGGAGGTTGCCGACGACGAAGTGTACGCATTCCCGATGTCGGAATCGTTTGTACCCTTCCGAAGAAATATCCGGTATTCCCCTTGCCGTGAAGTGAAGATCGCCGGCCTGCTCGACCGGCTTAGCTTTGCGCGCGGAAATGCGCATTGGGGTTATTCGTTCCGTTATGGCCATCTTGAGATCCGGCGGGACGATTTTATGACGATTGCCGACGCGATGCTGCGCGAAGCCGACCATGGTTGCGGCGCGATCGGCCGCGCCGAATGAAAATGCGGGTGGAAAGGGCCTTATTCCCCAGGAAATAAGGCCCCTTTTCGTTTGGCCTGATGGAGATCGGTGTCACCCGTGTTCTGCACAAGGCTGGTCTAGGTACGCTGTTTGTCGGGAATGGCATGTTCACCCGGCCCGAAAAGGGCGATATGGAGCTGAAACTTTTTCAGCGCCGCTGCGTTTAGATCATAAATCCATAAAAAGGGAGCAAGGAGATGAAAAGACCGCTTTTTATTCTATTGGCCGCATTGGTGATCGGAGGATGTTCCAATACGGAGGCGGGCAAGACGGAGCGTCATGCCGCCCCGGTGCCGTCCGGAACGGTCATGCAAGAGGGTAGCGAAACGGCGGATCCCGGCGGCAGCGGAACGGATCGTAAGGGTGCAGACGAACCGGCGAAGCAAGCATCGGGACCGAAAGACGGGACTTCCGAGGCTGCGGGCTCCGAGCCCGACCCAACCCGTGGGGCAGGCACGGAAGGAACGAAAACAACTGCTTCGCAGCAGCAAGCCGGAGCCCGGGCCGGCAGCCCGCCGCGGTTGGATGCGGCCCGGCTTGCAAACACCTACGGTTTTGCGGACAACACCGGAAAGTACATCCTTTCGTTCGAAAACATGGAGGCAGACGATCTCGATACAGCCATTGGAAAAGACGGTCGGCCGCTCAACATCCGATTCGTCAAAAAACAGCCCCAAGGCTCTCAGGATAACGGAACCCGGTCCGCGAACAACTTCAGCAACGTCCAAGGACTGCTGTACGAAGTCGTGGACGGGAATGCCGAGCCGAACGAAACCTATTATTTGGCCAACAGCGGCAGGTTTAACGTCGCCTCCCTGCTGCAGGTGAAGCCTGAAACAAGGGTCGGGGCAAGTGACGAAGTAAAGCGGAACATCGAGGCTGCCAAATCCCAAAAGATCGATAAGATTTGGAAAATAGCCGACATTGCGCCGGACAAAGAGCTGTACGTGGTCCAATTCCGAAAGCAGGGAAAAAAGATCACGGCGTCTCTCGTGCTGCGGGAGGGGGAGCGGATCGCGGCAAAGGATTTCACGGCCGACTACGATCCGGTTTCGACCTGGCGCGTGGACGACGGCGGGGAGATGGTACCCGGAATGTTCTCGGTCCTGTTCGCCGCATCCGGCGAAGGAGGGGTCGTATTGTGCGTAGCCTGGGCCGGAGCGGAAGGCGAAAACGACTATATTTTCAAACAGAAGGGAAATGAGCTGGCGGACTTGAATCTGACGGCTGGGCGGTACATGTTATACTAACGCCGTAGAAGCCGAACGGCTGCCCGGAGCCGTTCCCCGAAAAGCAAACAATATGTTCAAAAGACCTTATTTCCGATCAAAGAAATGGGTCTTTTTTTGTTTCTATGCGCCATTTTGCGTCACTCCGCGTTTAGCTGCAAAAAAATCTATATGTCTTTTTACAAAAAAAGTTTTGCCTTCCCGCCCATGTGCCCTTATATTAAGAGTACAATCATCGATTAATGTTCGTATTTGGACGTGAAAGATGTTGGAATATCTCGCTTTCGGAAAGGTGATATTGCTTTGAAGAAATCCATTTTTCAATTCAGCACAAGAACCGTGGTGACCATCGGCATCGGCGCCGCCCTGTACGGAGCCACCAGCTTCATCGGCATTCCCGTTGGTCCCGATACGTCGCTGCGTCCGGCCATCGCGCTGCTGGCGATTTTCGGCGCGTTGTTCGGGCCCGTCGTCGGATTTGTCGCAGGGCTGATCGGCCACGTGCTGAACGACCTGCTGACCAGCGGTACGGTATGGTGGGGCTGGGCGCTTGGTTCGGGCATTACGGCCGCGTTTATGGGACTCATCTATTTGTCCAAAGGATTCGATCCGCAAAACGGAAGTTTTAAAGGAAAGCATATCGGACTGTTTATCGTGTACGGCATCGTCGGCATCGTCTTGTCGCTGCTTTTCTCCGGCTGGTTCGACATCGCGTTTATGGGCGAACCTTCCGACAAGCTGGTCGTGCAGGTGGCCGCGGCCTCGATTTCGAACATCGTCGTCTTTTTGGTGCTTGGCGTTCCGGCCGTCATCGGCTTTGCGAAAAGAAACGCCAAAACGAGCCACTTGAGCGTGAACGAGTAGGCGCGCGGGAAGCGCCCGAAGGAATAGGAGTTTTTGAAGGTTATGCAGCCAATCATCTCGTTTCAACAATACGGATTCAAGTATAAAAACCAGTCGGAGCCTACGCTGAAAGAGATTACGCTGGATATTTATCACGGCGAGAAAATCTGGATCGCGGGTCCCAGCGGCTCCGGCAAATCGACGTTGGCCCATTGCATCAATGGGCTTATTCCTTTTACGTACGGAGGGGAGACCAGCGGCAGCCTGAAAATTGCCGGCCAAAACCCGTCGGAATCGAGCATATTTAAGCTCAGCCGCACCGTCGGAACGATCCTGCAGGATCAGGATTCCCAGTTCGTCGGGCTGACGGTTGCCGAAGATACCGCCTTCGTCATGGAAAATAAAGCGATGCCGCGCCCGCAAATGAAGCGGGAAGTGGCGGCATCTTTAAATAGGGTCGACATGCTGGAATATGCCGAGCACAGCCCGTACGAGCTGTCGGGCGGCCAAAAGCAGAGCGTATCTTTGGCCGGGGTGTTGTCCACCGACGCCGAGGTGCTGCTGTTCGACGAGCCCCTGGCGAATTTGGACCCGGCTAGCGGACGGAAGGCGATGCAGCTGATCGACGACATCCATCGCCAAAGCAAAAAGACGGTCATCATCATCGAGCATCGCGTCGAAGACGTGCTGCAGCAGCCGGTGGACCGGATCGTGCTTATGAATGAAGGGAGAATCGCGGCCATAGGAACCCCGGACGAAATTTTGTCTTCGGGCGCGCTCCACGGATTCGGCTTGCGGCCGCCGCTGTACGTCGACGCGCTTCAGTATGCGGGCGTACCGCTGGAAGGCGTGAGCGGCTTGCGGCTGCCGCAGCGGCTCGACATCCCGGACCTGAAGGAGAAACTCGACCATTGGTGCGAAACCTGCGGGGACGTTTCGGACCTGCAGCCTGCCGCGCCGCTGCTGGAGGTCAAAGGGCTGAACTTCGGCTACGAGGCGGAGCATCCGGTCATCAAGGACGTGTCCCTGCGGATCGGCGCCGGAGAAATCGTGGCGCTGCTCGGCAACAACGGCGCAGGCAAGTCGACGTTGTCCCAGCTGATTACCGGCATTTTGAAGCCGCAATCGGGCGAGCTGCGTTATGACGGGCAGGATATCGGCTCCTGGTCGATCCGCCGCCGCGGCGAAGCGATCGGGTACGTGATGCAGAATCCGAACCGGATGATCACGCAGCATATGATCGCCGACGAGGTGGGCCTTGGGCTCAAGGCGAGAGGCGTGCCGGCGGCCGAGATCAAGCGCAGGGTGGAGGACGCGCTGAAGGTGTGCGGGCTGTTCCCGTTCCGCAATTGGCCGGTCTCCGCGCTCAGCTACGGGCAGAAAAAGCGGCTGAGCATCGCGTCCATTTTGGTGCTCGAACCGAAGCTGATCCTTTTGGACGAGCCGACGGCCGGACAGGATTACCGCCATTATAAAGAGTTTATGGATTTTATCGCTTCGTTGGCCGGACAAGGCATCGGCTTTTTGCTGATCACCCACGACATGTATTTGGCGCTCGAATATGCCGTGCGCGCAGTCGTGCTGAGCGGGGGGCGGGTCATCGCCGAAGATGCGGTGGCGCAGGTGCTGAGCGATCCGGCGGTGACGGAGGCCGCCCATTTGAAGGAAACGTCGCTGTCGCTGTTTGCGAAAGCCAACGGGCTGGCATCGCCTGAGCGTTTCGTGCAGGCGTTCATTAACGCAGAGAAAAAGGGGAAAGGCCATGAATAGAACGGGAAGCCTCTACGCCCCTGGGAACTCGCTGTTTCACCGGCTGGACGGCGCGGTCAAGCTGGTGCTTTTTATGGCCTGGACGGTCATGACCTACATGTTTCTGGATTTGCGCGTCTTCGTGCCGATGCTGGTCGTCGGGATCGCCCTGCTTGTCACCGCGGGCATTCCGTTTAGGCGGATGGCGTTTTTGTTTTGGCTGATGATCATTTTTACCGTGCTGAACAGCATTTTTATCGTGCTGATCACGCCCACGTTCGCGACGCGGCTTACCGGTACAGATACGCCGGTCATTCCGCTCGGGTACAACACGATCAACAGCGAAACGCTTTTTTACGTGCTGACGCTGTCGGCCAAATATTTGACGCTGCTGCCGATCACGATCCTGTGCATCTTCACCACGCAGCCGAGCGCGTTTGCCGCAAGCCTGAACCGGATCGGCGTCCCGTACAAAATCGCCTACGCGGTCAGCATCGCCCTCCGGTATATCCCGGATCTGACGGAGGAATTCCGCAGCACGCTGAATTCGATGCAGGCGCGCGGCATGGGCATCTCCAAAGAGGACGGCAGCATCGCCCAGCGGATCCGCAACTTGGCTGCGGTCGTCGTGCCGGTCCTTCAATCGGCGCTGCACCGGATCGATTCCGTCACGAACGCGATGGAACTGCGCGGTTTCGGGACGCAAAAACGCCGTACCTGGTACAGCGGCAAAGACATGGAGCCGCTCGATTGGACGATGGCCGTGCTTGCGGTCGTGCTGCTCGCAGCCGGAATCTGGCTGAAAGTTCAGGTGCTGCGCGGATTTTGGTATCCTTTTTCATAACATCCCATCCCTCTTTGGCTACAACATGAAGGGAACCCGGAGAAGATCGTCATCCTCTCCGGGTTCTTTTTTTGCGTTTTGACAAAAAAGTTTTACTTGCCGCTCCTTGATCTACGGGGGAATTCCGCGTGAAAGACAGGACTTTCTTTCGTTCATTCGATGTAGATGACAAAAATGTAAGGCGAATGTAAGGGAGAACGATGGAATGAAAAAATGCGCAATGGTACAGTGTTATGGGAATATGTCCCATGTAAAAGGGTTCCGGAAGTTTCGGCATAAGCCGGCATAAAAAAGATCAGGATCGGGAGGGCGACGATGAAAGGGACTGGACGTTTGGCTTTGGCCGCTGCCGCGGCGGCTTTCGTTGCATTGGCGATGCTGCAGCCTGCCCGGGCGGAAACGGTGGTCAAAGGTTATATCGTGGAATCAAGCGCCGACCAAGTCAAGCTGACGTTGGAGCAGGCCATTAAATGGGCGAGAGAAAGCAGCCATTTGCTCAAGGCGGCCAATCAAAACGTGGAACGGAACGCGATCATGCTCCAAAGCGCGGCGGACGAGCTGAAGCAGGTGACCAGGCGGGACAACCATGACGGAGAAGATGACAACGGGCCAAGTGACGCGGATGCGCTGCGCGCGGCGTACAAACGATACGAGGCCGCCGCAAGCATGTACGAAGATGCACAGAAGCAAGTTCCCCTTGCCATGGATCAGCTGGAATTTCAAACGATGAAAGCATACCATGAGGCGATCATGGCTGCCGATCATGAGGCAACGGACAAAGAAGCGTTGGACGTTGCGCTTCAGGAGGAGAACATTGCGCTCGCCAAGGCGGCCCGCGGCAAAATATCGGAGAACGACAAAGCGAAGGCGGTTCAGGCGAGAATGGAAGCCGAGAAAAAACTCGCGGAAAGCAAAGCCGCTTCGCAAAAAGCCGAGGATGCCCTAAGCAAACTGTTGGGGAAAAAGCAGGGGACGGCATACGAACTGGTGGACATACCGATATACAGCAAGCCCAAAGCGATTGACATCGGGTTACATATTCAGGACATGACATCTTCCGGCAGCCCGGCGTTGTACAAGCAGGAAAATGCGGTGAAGCAAGCGATGGCGGAAGCGTCTTTTTACAACGGGACGTCAGTGAGCGAATATCGGCTGAAGACGCTGGACGTCGAAACGGCCAAGATGGAGCTTTCCCAAGCCAAGGAGCAATTGGCGGATACGCTAAAAAACGCTTATTTAAGCATTCAGCAGTACCAATCGCAATACGAAGAACTGCTGCGCAATCTTCAGAATGCCCGGAACGAGCTGGCGCTGGCCGAAAATAAATGGAAAAGAGGGCTCGTGCCCGGCATTGAAATCAAAACGATCGAGACCAAGGTAAAGCAATGGGAAAGAAAGGCGACGGAGCTTGCGATCCAGCAGAAGGAAGCGGAATTTGCGCTGTACAAACCATGGCTTTTATAAAGAAGGCCAAGCGGATGCGAAATGATGAATGTGGAGGAAAACGGCGTGCTTGAAATCGAAAATCATCAGACATTAACCTCTCTGAGGCGGAAGCGCAGAAAACGTTGGATTTGGATGGCGTTCGCGGTCGTTTTATTATGCGGCGCCGGCATTTTGATCTATTTCGAAACCACCCCGAAACCTGCCGCGGCGCTCCCGAATGAAACCGTGAAGGTCGAGCAGGGAGACGTGACGGATACGCTTAGCCTGGCTGGGATCGTTCAGGCGACCAAAGAAGCGAACCTGAACTTTACCAGCGCAGGGACAAGCAAGCTGGTCAAGGTGAACGTCAAACCCGGCGACAGCGTGAAAGCCGGACAGGTCCTGGCGCAGCTTGACGATTCGGAAGCGAAAATGCAGATCAAAAGCGCCGAGTCCAATTTGGCGATTGTCAAAGCAAAGTTGGCCGAGGTGCAAAAAGGCGCCAAGCCGAACGAAATCGAAGCGCAAAAAGAGAATGTCGCAAAAGCGAAAATGGCACTCGATTCGGCGAATGATCCATTTGCCTTAAAGGAAGCCGAAAACCAGAAAGCGGCGGCCGAAGCAAATCTGGAAAAAGCAAAACAGGCCGTCCTTGAGCCGGGGGAAAACGCTGCATTAAGGGAAGCGGAGCAGCAAGTTGCGGCGGCAAAAGCCAATTTGGATAAAAGCCAAAAAGAGTATGACGACCAGTCCTATTTGTTCGGCCTTGGCGCCGTTTCCTTGAATGAAGCGACGGAGGCCGAGAGAAACCTGGAAAAAGCCAACATCGAATATGAGAACGCCAAACTTCAATATGCCAAAGCGCAGACGGCTTTGCAGGATGCGTTAGATAAAGCGCAAAAAGAATATGAGAACGCAGAGCTGCAATATGAAAAAACGGTGATCAAAGGCAAGCAGGCGGGGGAGGAGGCCAAACTTTCCTACCAATCCGCTTTGGCGGGCTTAAAAGCCGCCGAAGCGCCGCCGGAGCCTTCCGCGGTGTTGTCGGCCGAAGCTGCCGTATTGCAGGCCGAAGCGGATTTGAAACAAAAAGAAAGCGAGCTGTCCAAACTGCAGATCACCGCTCCGTGGGACGGATTGGTTTTGAAGGTGAACGGGGATGTCGGAACAACCCCGACCGCTCCTTTTATCGTCATGAACAATGCGAACTCCAATCAGCTGAAGGTGCAGGCCAAAGTGGACGAAACCGACATTGCGAAAATGAAAACGGGGCTTGAAGCGACCATGCGGACGGATTCGTACCCTGATAAGCAATACGAAGGCAAAATCAGCTTCGTTTCGCCGCAAGCCGTGACCGATGCCGGAATAACGACGTATACCGTGGAGCTTTCGATCCAGGATCCGGAAGGGACGCTGAAGACGGGGATGAATATGCAAATATCGATCCATTTGGCTACTCATAACAACGTTTTGTATATCCCTTTGGCTGCGCTGCAGTCGGAAGGCGGGCAAGACGGCGTGTATTTGGCGCCCGACCCGGCGCACCCTGAAACGTACGTGTTCCAGCCCGTTGAAATCGGCATTTACGCACCCGACCGGGTAGAAATCATATCAGGCGTGAACAAAGGAGCCATCGTCGTCATACCGGCCGAACCTCCGGCGGACAACAGCCCCGAGAACGCCGCTTGGAGCGGTTAAACAGCCGTACGCGTCACACACGCATAAGGGGGAGCATGAACATATGAAAACGGTAATCCAAATCGAAGACATGAAAAAGGTATATCATGTGGGAGATCAGAAGATAGAAGCCCTCCGCGGCGTAAACCTGACCATTGGCGAAGGGGAGTTCGTAGCGATCATGGGTCCCTCCGGATCGGGAAAATCGACGATGATGAACATGATCGGATGCCTGGACCGGCCCACTTCCGGAAAATACGACCTCGACGGCTATTCGATTCTGGAAGCGAAGGAACATGAGCTGGCGATCATTCGAAACCGAAAAATCGGGTTCGTATTTCAAAAGTTTCATCTTCTTCCGCGGGCGACGGCGCTCGCCAACGTGGAACTGCCGATGATGTACGCGGGAGTGCCCGCCAAGGAGCGGCGTAAAAGAGCGATTGAAGCTTTGGTTCAGGTAGGGCTGGGGGACCGGCTTCTAAACAAGCCGAGCGAGCTGTCGGGGGGACAGCAGCAGCGGGTGTCCATCGCGCGGGCGCTCGTGAACCATCCGGTCGTTTTGCTGGCCGATGAGCCTACGGGCGCCCTGGACAGCCGGACAAGCACGGAGATTATGGGAATCTTCCAAAGGCTGAATGACCGGGGAGCGACCATATTGCTTGTCACGCATGAAATGGAAACGGCCGAATACGCCAAACGGCTGGTCGATTTCCGCGGCGGCGCGATCGTCGGGTCGAGGGACATCATGAACCGCAGACTGGCGGCGGAGGAATCGGGCGGATGAATGTAACGGAAATCGTACGCGTATCGATTGCGAGCCTGACGGCCAATAAGCTTCGTTCCCTGCTGACCATGCTGGGGATCATCATCGGGGTGGGGGCGGTCATCGCGATCGTAGCGATCGGCAAAGGTTCGGCGGCCAGCGTTGAAAAGGAAATCAACAGCATGGGCAGCAATCTCATCATTGTTTATTCTTATGTTCCGGACGTTGGCGAAAACGGAACAAATTCGTATGAAGCCAACCCAATGACGCTGGAGGACGTTCAACGGATCGAAAAGCTGCGTACCGTTGCCGGCGTCGCCCCCAAAGGCGCCTCCGCCAGCGCAAAGGCGGCAAGGGGGCACCGGAATTTCGATATTCAAGTGGAGGGGACCCTCAACCGGTTTGACAAGGTATTCAGATTTAAATTCGCGCAAGGCAGAAGTTTTACCCAACATGAGATGGAGCACGGCATGAATGTGGTCATTCTGGAAAGCGAAGCCGCGAATCGCCTGTTTTCCGGGGATCAGGGGAATATCGTCGGGCAGACGATCCAGATCAACCGGATTCCATATACGGTCATCGGCGTGCTTGAAAAAATGGAAGGTTTCACTACGCAAAACGATCAATTATACATTCCGATTACCACGATGAAAAACCGTTTCGGCGCAAAAAGGATCGACTCGATGTTCATCTCGGCGACAACCCCGGAACTGATCGACAAAGCGAGCGCGGATATCGGAGAGTCGCTCCGGATTCAGCATAATTTGAAGCCAAGCGACGCCCGAAATTTCAGGATCGAAACCCAGAAGGAATATTTGGAGTCGGCGCAGGGCGTCAACCGGATCATGACCAACCTGCTTCAGGGGGTTGCCGCGATATCGCTGTTCATCGGGGGCGTCGGCATTATGAACATCATGATCGTATCCGTGACGGAAAGAACGCGCGAAATCGGGATACGCAAGGCGATTGGGGCCGGACGCGGACATATTATGACGCAGTTTCTGGCCGAAGCGGTGATCCTCAGCATGCTGGGTGGAGCAACCGGGATTTTGTTTGGCATCGGAGCGGCGGTCCTGCTCGAAAAATTCGCCTCCTTGCCGATCGTCATTTCGCTTCCGCCCATCCTGCTGTCCTTCCTTAGCGCGGTAGGGATCGGCATTCTGTTCGGCGTTTATCCGGCCTACAAGGCTTCGCGTTTGAAACCGATCGATGCGTTAAGTTACGAATAAATTGCGCATCTATTAAGTTAAGTGCGTCGACTGCCAACCAATAATTTACTTTACTTAAGCGACGATCGAGGCGTATAATCCGTTCAGACATCAGAGAGAGCAGGGGGAATGAATGATGAACAACGGATTGATCAACGCGATCATCGCGTATATCATGTGGGGGGTTCTCCCTCTTTATTGGAAATTGTTTGACCATGTGCCGGCAGGCGAAATTCTGTCACACCGGGTTGTCTGGTCGTTCGTCTTCATGGGTATTCTCGTCGCCGTCCAGCGCCGCTGGGGCGACATGAAGCGGATTGCGGCTAGCCGCTCGCTCCTGCTAGCGCTCACCGCCAGCGGGCTGTTGATCGCCGCTAATTGGCTCATCTTCATCTGGGCAGTCAACAACGGCCATGTCGTCGAGACTAGTCTCGGCTATTATTTGAACCCGCTGCTGAACGTCCTGCTAGCGGTCTTCTTCCTTCGCGAGAAGCCAAACCGCGGCCAATGGCTCGCGATTGCCATCGCAGGCGCCGCGGTGCTCATCATCGCCATCGACTACGGGCGGTTCCCGTGGGTCGCGATCTCGCTGGCCGCGTCGTTTGGCTTGTACGGCCTCGCGAAGAAAAAGATCGTGCAAGACGCTTCCGTAGGCTTGTTGTCGGAGACGGCTGTCGTTTTGCCCGTCGCGCTCGGCTACTGGATCTATTTGGCCGCCGCGGGAAAGGCGACGGCATGGACGCTGCCTGCGTCCATGTTCGTCGAACTGCTTCTTTCCGGCGTGGTAACGGCGCTGCCGCTGCTCTTTTTTGCGCGGGCGGCCGCCCGGATGACGCTGTCCGCGCTCGGCTTCGTACAATACATCGGGCCGACGATCATGTTGCTGCTGAGCGTATTCGTGTTCAAGGAATCGGTTTCGCCGGTTCTGCTCATCGGCTTCGCGCTCATCTGGACGGCGCTCGTTGTATATGGTGCGGCATCGGTTCGCGGCACGAAAATCGCAAAGGCGGCTGACGGCAAAGGCGTCCCGGTTCCGTCAAACCGCAATATGCGATCAAGCCGTTAATGAAATGACGGAATTGTTCGGAGAGTAACTTTCCCGTGAGAAGCCAGTTGCCCTGTTGGGCAGCTGGCTTTCATATGGTTCGTCCGGATGGCTAAAGATCAGAAAGGTTAGCTGAACGGAATCCGACGGTCCCCAGCCCAATGACTAACGGATAGTTCTCTCGTAAAAGCATCGAGATGTAGTTCAATACCGGGGGATGGATGCTGCGCAGCTTGTTTCAAACAGCAATTGGCACAGCATGATGAAAATTGACATTGGATGCCTGAATTATGGTACATTAATACCAAGTTCGAAAGATCGGGAGTTGGACAAGTTGCTCTATAAATTCGGTTTTTCCCAGTATGAAAGCAAAGTTTATGAAACGTTGGCGCAGTCGGTGCAGCCGATGGACGCGACGATGATCGTCAAATATTCGGGCGTGCCCAAGGCAAAAATCTACGAGGTCATTTCCCGGATGGTAGAGAAGGGGATGGTGCTCGAGTCGATTTCCGAAAAGAAAAAGCTGTATACGGCGCTGCCGATTCCGCTTGTCGTCGAAAAACTGACGGCCGAGTTTCAGGCGGATATCCAGGAGCTTGAGCGGCAAAAGCCGAAAAAAGAGATCGTGGACGACCGCGTCTGGAGTTTGAAGGCCGACGCCTCGATCCACGCCCAGATCAAGCAAATGCTGCTGGAAGCGAAAAGTTCGATCCGCTATTCGTCGTGGAAGGACGATTTCCAAACGGTTTTGCCGATCCTCGAGGAAAAAGAGCGCGAAGGCGTTGCCGTCGAGGCGCTATCGGTCGGGGAAGTCCCAAGCGGGCTGAAAAAACTGGCCGTGATGGAGCCGAACGAGCAGCATGTGACGCTGGAACGATTCAGGCTGCTGATCGTGGACGACGCGGAAGCGATTTTTGCGGGCATGGAAGACGGCTCCTGGCAGGCGATCAAAACAAGATCGCAGCCGTTTGTGCGCGTCTTTACGGATTATTTCCACCATGACGTGCTGCTGACCCAAATTACGACCAAATATCATGATGTTTTGATGAACGACAAGGAAATCATGGCCCAGCTCCTGCAGCTGCGGTACTGATCCGCGTCGGACGCTGACAGACGATCCCCTCAAGCGGGCGGAGCTTATGCTCTGCCCGCTTTTTTATGCGATCCGCCGGAAGACGAGTCAAAAACGGCTCATGAATCGCCGGATGCGACTTCTTGGGCAGCTGAGCCTGGAAGGAAAAAAATGTGCTTGCTCACGAATTTGATATAAGTTACTATTACGGTAGTAACCAAAGAGCGACAACCAGAGAGAAGGGAGCAACACCGGCATATGAATTTTAAAATTTACATTTTGGCGATAGCCTGTTTCGTGACCGGCATGGTCGAGCTGATCGTCGGCGGCATTTTGGATTTGATCTCTAGGGATCTTCACATTTCCCTAAGCGCCGCCGGGCAGCTCATTACGCTGTATTCGATCGTGTTTGCGATTTCCGGCCCGCTGCTGCTGACGGCAACGGCACGCATGGAGCGGAAGCGGTTGTACCAATGCGCGCTCCTCGTCTTTATTGCCGGGAACGTCCTGTCGATGGTCAGCCCTAATTTTGCGACGATGGTCGTCGCGCGGATTTTGTCGGCGGCCAGCAGCGCGCTGATTACCGTATTGTCGATCACGATGGCTTCAAGAATGGCCAGCGAGGAATTTAAGGCCAGAGCCATCGGCGTCATTTTTATGGGCGTGAGCGGTTCGCTGGTGCTGGGGGTGCCGCTGGGCATGATGCTTGGAAACGCGTTCGGCTGGCGCGCGCCTTTCGTGATGATCACGGTGTTGTCCGTCGTTTCGCTTGTCGCGATTCAGCTTTTGATCCCGAAAACGGAGCCGGAGCCGGCCATTCCGCTGCGCCGTCAGCTGGCTTCCCTGAAGAACGGAAAAATCATTTTCGGGCAGCTGATCTCGGTCTTGATGCTGACCGGACATTTGACGCTTTACGCGTATTTGACGCCGTTTTTGCAGGAGACGCTGCATTTGAGCCCGTCGGTGCTCAGCTTGTTTTATCTCCTGTTCGGCATTGCGGCCGTGCTCGGCGGCGGATTCGGAGGCTGGGTGACGGATAAGTTCGGGGCGGAAAAAAGCATTTTGGCGATCGTAAGCGTATTTGCGGTCATTATGTTCCTGATGCCGCTTTCGACCGTTTCGATGTATGTATGCCTGATCGTCATGCTGGTGTGGAGCGCGCTCAGCTGGTCGATCTCTCCGTCGATGCAAAGCTACCTGATCAAGTCGGCGCCGGAATCGTCCAACATTCAGCAAAGCTTGAACAGCTCGGCGACGCATGTCGGGATCGCCGTCGGTTCCGCGGTCGGCGGGATCGTGATCGAAAGCTCCTCGGTCTATTACAATGCTTGGGTCGGGGTGATTTTCGTCATCCTGGCGCTTGCAAGCGCCGTGGCGTCGATCAAGTGGAAGTCCGCCCGGACGGCAGCCGCCGATGCGGCGGCGACGGCACGGACGCTGCACTAACCATGGATGGGAGGGAATGCCGTTCCCGGCAGTTCGGCGGGGCGGCGGAATGATGAGCGGATCCTATCTTTTGGAATCGGCCAAATCCATGGCTTTGACGCTGCAGCTGATGCAGGGAACTCCCGGGATGGATGGCGGTGCGGCCATGGGCCAGGATCGCCCGGCAGCGGTGTGCGAGCAGCGCGCCGAAACGGCCGCCGCCGGGGCATCGGCAGAAAAGGGCGCCCAAACTCCGGTTTGGCCTGCGGATCAAGCCCGGGGGGAGATCAGCCGGCAATCGCTGCTGGATTTTTACGATCAATTGGCCTTGCTGCGGAGCGATCCGCTGATCAACGGACTTTTGGTCAACGGGGAATTTAAGCTGGCCGCTCCGGAAGATGCCCATGTGTTCGCCTATGAGCGCAGCCTTTCGGGCAGGCGTTTTCTGATCGTATCGAACTGGAGCAAGGAGCCGCTTGATTTTGCGCTCGGCCGCGATTTCGTCGAGGGCAAAGTGCGGGTGACCGTTTATCCGGAAATCGTTTTGACGGAAAAGATGAGGCTGCGGCCATACGAGGCGTTTGCGGTGCTGGTATAGCCCGATATTCATGCAAGGTTATAAATGATGCGAGGCGAACGATTCCGGTTACGGGCGTTCTTTCGATCGCTGCTCTAAGAAAAGGCTTGGCTTATCCGCCAACCTATCAGAGAAACCCTGTCCTTCTTACGGAGGAACAGGGTTTCTTTTTGCGATCGTTGACGTCCATCGCCGCTTTCGTCGTTTTGATGGGCGGTTATTTGATATTATGCATAATTCCACGGTAAAGAAAATCTGCCAAATCCTCATTGCTGTATTGATGAAAGTAATTTTTGAACCGGGCATCGAATTTGTAGGTATGGGCAATGCAAGCCAGCAACTCTGCATCGCACGGCATGAATTGCATTAACATGTTTTTCCACTCCCCGATCCATCGCTGCACTTCATCGGAGGAAGGATCCTGATGGATGCAAGACGCAATTTGCCTGAAAATTTCCTCCATGGAGGAAAAAAGCTTTTCTCTTTCATCTGGACATATTTGTTCCAACGTTGCATTATACGATTTGTACGCCTCGGTTTCGCCGTAAACCCATCTTGCCTCATTCGCGTATTGTTCTTTCAAGGGCAAAGCGGAGGTCGTGTTGAAGATCTGCAAATGACTAATATCATTACCCGATACATATTCTTCGAGAGCTGCCATGATGGTTTCCAGTCTTTGTTTTTTCGATAATAAGGTTTGTCTTTGTTTTTTCAATGTTTGTTGCTGTTCCTGCTTGGGCAACTTTAAAAAGTCCGCAATGTCTTTCAGGGAAAAATCCAATTCCTTTAAAAACAAAATGGTTTGAAGTTTTTCCAAACTGCTTCGGTCGTATAGGCGATACCCTTTTTCCGTCAGATGCGTCGGTTTGAATAAATCAATTCTATCGTAATAATGCAGGGTCCGGCTGGTAATGCCCGTAATCTGGACAATATCATTAACCGTTAATAATGGTTTCTTCATCCCAAAATCCTTTTGCTTCGTCAAGTATTTGATCAGCAGGCGTTAGGGTGGCCTCAAAGATCGTTTTTCCTGTTTTTCTTAAATAATATTGGATCAAATAATATCCGCAAGCGTAACCGGCGCTATAAGGCATATGGACCGGTGTAAAGTTTTGAAGTTTCGCGATCTCGTCGCCGTAAAGATACGGAGCGATTTGATCAAACCCGGTTACGTTCAATTTCTCTCTAATCACAGGCTTGATGTGCCTGTTCAGCGTGTCTGCGTTTGTTTTCGTTACCCAAGGGCCGAGCCATTCTTCGCCAAACATGAGCGTGGCATAGTTTTCAGCCAATCCTTCGCTGACAATGAGTTCGCCCAAATGAACGGTATGATCCCACCGAATAAATTGATAACGCACGTTATGGTTGCATTCATGCGCCAGCGCAACCTTCATCCGGGGAATCGTGTACCCATTCGGCAAGAGCGTGCCCCAGATAAACCCGGGAATGCCCCCGAAGCCGCTGTATCCTTCGTTTATAGTTAAGGAACGGTTTTCAGGATTCCCGAGTTGAACGGTAAACAGATAATCGGTTACGGGGAGGTTTATTCCATGCTCTACAAATAGAGACAAGCTTTTCTTCACAGCCTCCTCACACTCTTGCCAAAAGGATTCGGACGAAATCAGCCCGATCTCTTCCGAAAGCTGAGGGGTAATCTGATCAGGGGACCGATGCATCATGCTATTAAACGCGATAACATCAAACCCATGAGGCTCTTCAGCTTTAAAAGGAATCTGTTGAATTTGCCATTGCTTCATAAAGGGGGCCATCATTTCGTTTCGGAACAATTCAAGTTTTTCTTCGGGCGAAGCTTGGGCAACTTTTTGGTAAATCCGATCTGAACGCAGTGTTTTTATATTCATAACTCTCACTCCAAGTCGTTTTATAGTGAGAATTATGCGCTATGACCTAACGTCATAGTCAAGTACCTTGGATCAAATTCTGAACGGATTTGTTTTTTACAGTTAAGGTCAAGCTTTTTGCAGCCGGCTTATTCCTTTGACTGCTGCAAAATGCCGCTCATGTTGACCTGCTCGATCATATGCCCGATGTTGCCTTCGCCTGCGTACAAGGTCATGTCGAAAAAGTTTTGGCCAAGATCGCTCCAATACAGCTCGTTTTCGTCGCCCACGGCATCGACGTCGCGTTTCAGCCTGCCGGCATACACCTCGACGTAACAGTGCTGCAAATAATACGTAAAATCCATGACGTGATGAAGCGTCACGTCTTCCGGGGAGATCCCGGTTTCCTCCATAAGCTCCCGGTAAGCGGCATCCATGCCGCGCTCGCCGGGTTCGATTTTCCCGCCCACCAGATTGCTTAAGCCTTTGTACGGATCTTTCAGGCGTTTGCACATCAGCAGCCGGTCCATGTCTTTGCTGTAGATCATGACGACATTGTATCCTTGCATGTTCGATTCTCCTTATACAGAACTGCATATTTGATCATGACGATAGCATAAAAGAGGGGGGGCGGACAATGCAAAAGGCGTGCCTGTCGGGAAAACCCGGGCAGCACGCCTTGCTTCGTTTTATCTTGCCATCCAGCCGCCGTCCACGCAGAGGACATGGCCGTTGACGTAATCGGATGCGGAGGAGGCGAGGAAAATCGCCGCGCCCTGGATGTCCTCCGGCGTTCCCCAACGTCCGGCGGGGATCCGTTCGGTGATGGATTTTTTGCGTTGTTCGTCGGCCAAAATTTGCGCCGTATTATCCGTGATCATGTATCCCGGCGCGATGCCGTTGACCTGTACGCCGCTGGCGGCCCATTCGTTGGCAAGCGCTTTGGTCAAACCTGCGACGCCGTGTTTGCTTGCCGTATATCCCGGCACGTTGATGCCGCCTTGATAGGAGAGCATCGAGCAAATGTTGATGATTTTGCCGCTGCCGCGTTCGATCATATGCCTGCCGGCTATTTGCGACAGCAGGAACACGGAGTTCAGGTTCAGGTCGATGACGTCGAACCAGTCTTTTTCGCTGTGGTCTTTGGCAGGGGTCCGGCGGATGGTCCCCGCGTTGTTGACGAGTATGTCGATGCTGCCCGTCAGCTGCAAAGCTTCGTCGAACACGGCCTGCAGCCCCGAGGCATCGCTCAGGTCGGCCTTGACGGCAGAAGCTTTGCGTCCCAAAGCCGCGGCCTTTTCGACGGCCGCTTCGGATGAACCGCGGGCCACGCACACGACGTTCGCGCCGGCTTCGGCGAGCCCGATGGCGATGCCCTGACCCAGGCCGCCGGAGGTGCCGGTGACCAGCGCCGTTTTGCCTTCCAAACTAAACAGATTCATGCTTTCATCCGCTCCTTGACTGTGACTTTATCCTTCACCGGTCTCCCGCAAGTTCGATCGGAAGGCCGGCTTTGCGGTACTCCGCAAGCACCGCTTCCGGCAAACCGTCGTCCGTGATGAGACCGTGGAGTTCCTCAAGCCGGGCAAAGGTCCGGAGCGCCGTCTGCCCGAATTTATGATGATCCGCCACCGCGATCCTTTCGCGGGCGGTGTCGATGAGCGCCCGTTTGAATGCGAGCAGTTCTCCGGTATAGACCGACAGCCCGTGCTCCAGATGGATGCCGGTCGCCGAAATAAACGCTTTTTGGATGTTAAGCTCTTTGACGTACGCCACGGCTTCGGGGCCGGTCAAGATGTTGCGCACCCGGTAACCGCCCGGAACCACGAGATTGATTTTGTCTTTTTTGGAAAGCTCGCTGATGATATAGACGTCGTTCGTAATGACCGTATACGGCTGGTTGGGCAGCAGGCGCGCGATTTCCAGCGTGGTGCTGCCGCCGTCGAGGGCGACGATGTCGCCGGGCACGATGCGGTTCAGCGCCGCTTGGGCGATGTTTTTTTTCATCTCCAGGTTTTTGGAAATCGGCTCTTTGGAGGGCAATATGCCGAATTGGTCCGCCTGGGCCAAAACGGCGCCGCCGTGAACGCGGCGGATGAGCCCCTGCTCCTCCAGCTTGGTCAGGTCCTCGCGGATGGTTTTGCCCGTGACTTTCAATATGTCGCTAAGCTCCGCCACCGTAACTTCTTGATTTGTCAGCAGCGCTTCCATAATCTTCTCGTGCCGCAGGATCGGGTTCATGTACAAGCCTCATTTCGAATCAGGGTTAAACTTGAATGCATTTACGTTCTATTGTAATTCCTTCATGTCCACCGGGTCCATATCGGAATAAATTTTGTTGTCGCCGGCCATGCCCCAAATAAACGTATAATTGCTTGTGCCCACGCCGCTGTGGATCGACCAGCTCGGAGAAATGACGGCTTGCTCGTTCCGCATGACGATGTGGCGCGTTTCGCTCGGCTCGCCCATCAAATGGAACACGACGGCATCGTCCGGCAGGTCGAAATACATGTATGCTTCCATCCGGCGCGGATGCACGTGCGCAGGCATCGTATTCCACATGTTGCCCGTTTTGAGCAGCGTCATGCCCATGACGAGCTGCGAGCTTTGGATGCCGTTCTGATGGATAAAGCGGTAGATGGTGCGTTCGTTGGAATTTTCGATCGAGCCGAGATCGGCCGATTCGGCATCGGCGAGCGTTGCCTTTTGGGTCGGGTACGCTTGATGGGCAGGCGCCGAATTCAGGTAAAACTTGGCCGGAGCGGCAGCGCTTTCGCTTTTGAAAACGACTTCCTTGTTGCCCATGCCGACGAACAGGCATTCCTTGTGGTCCAGCTCGTAAGACTCGCCTTCGACGAAGACCGTGCCTTTGCCGCCGACGTTGATGATGCCGATTTCGCGGCGCTCCAGGAAGTAACCTACGCCGAGCTCTTTCAAATCCACGTCCAGACGCACCGATTCGTTCACCGGAAACGCGCCGCCGATGATCATGCGGTCTTCATGCGTGAGGACAAGCTCCAGACGGTCCGGGGTGAACAGCACCGGAATGTGGAATTCTTCGCGCAAACGCGCCGTATCGAACTGTTTTACTTCCCGCGGATGCGATGCATATCTTCTTTCCAAAAGAAACACTCCCTTTTCGTTCATTTATGTTCATATCGTTCACATACGTTCACTTTAGCTCTTTTTGCCGTTCTTGGCAACCACTTTTTGCCGCCGGACCAGGCAGGAACTTTCGAAGGCAAACATGCGGCATGCAAAAAATATTTTGCAAATAATGTCCTTGGTGGATGTACAAAACTTAAAAAAGGTGCTACATTGAATATACATAATCACTTGTATATAAAGGGTTTTTAACAATATTGATGTCCTCTGATTGCGGACACATGTATATTTAGGAGGGATTCGCATGCCGAGTCATTCGCTGGACCGGTTTTTAACGGAAAACATCGAGGATTTAAAAAGCAAAGGCTTGTACAACGTCATTGACCCGCTTCAAGGACCCAACGGACCGACCATCCTGATCGGAGGGAAATCGCTGATCAACCTGTCCTCCAACAACTATTTGGGGCTCGCTACGGACGAACGATTGGTAAACGCTTCCATAGAAGCCGCAAAAACCTACGGCGCAGGCGCGGGGGCGGTCCGGACGATCAACGGCACGTTGGATCTTCATCTGGAGCTGGAACGCAAGCTGGCCGAATTCAAACATACGGAAGCGGTCATCGCCTACCAGTCCGGCTTCAATTGCAACATGGCGGCCATATCCGCGGTCATGGACAAAAACGACGCGATCCTCTCGGATGAGCTGAACCATGCCTCCATCATCGACGGCTGCCGTTTGTCGAAGGCGAAAATCATCCGGTTCAAGCACTCGGACATGGAAGACCTGAGAGCGCAGGCGAAAGCCGCCAAGGAATCCGGTTTGTACAACAAAATCATGGTGATCACCGACGGCGTGTTTTCCATGGACGGCGACATCGCGAAGCTGCCCGAAATCGTGCAAATCGCCGAAGAGTTCGATCTGATCACGTACGTGGACGATGCCCACGGATCCGGCGTGCTGGGCGGGGGAGCCGGGACGGTGAAGCATTTCGGCTTGTCGGACCGGATCGATTTCCAAATCGGCACCCTTTCCAAAGCGATCGGCGTCGTCGGCGGTTACGTGGCCGGCTCGAAAAAGCTGATCGAATGGCTGAAGCTGAGAAGCCGCCCGTTCCTGTTTTCGACAGCTTTGCCGCCAGCGCCCGTGGCCGCCTGCATCGCTTCGGTCGACATTTTGATGAATGACAAGACGCTGATCGAGAAGCTGTGGGACAACGGGAATTACTTGAAAGACGGGCTGAAAAGAATCGGCTTCGACATCGGAAACAGCGAGACGCCCATTACGCCGTGCATTATCGGGGACGAAGTCAAAACCCAGGCATTCAGCAAACGTTTGTATGAGGAAGGCGTATACGCCAAAGCGATCGTGTTCCCGACGGTGCCGAAAGGAACCGGACGGATCCGCAACATGCCGACGGCTGCCCACAGCAAGGAAATGCTGGATCAGGTTCTTGCCGTCTACGAGCGCGTAGGCAAAGAGCTGGGGATTATTTAAGCGGGATCGATTGCGGGATGCTGCAAGTCCGGTTGCCGGGAAGCCAACAGGGGAGGAATAACGATGAAAAAAATATTGGTGACGGGAGCGCTCGGCCAGATCGGATCCGAACTGGTCGCGAAACTGAGACAACTGTACGGCGCCGATCAGGTCGTTGCGACCGATATCCGAATGTCCGGTCATGAGGTGACGCGATCCGGCCCTTTCGAAACGCTGGACGTAACCGACGGTAAAGCGATGTTCGAGCTCGCCAAGCGCCATCGGGTGGACACGGTCATTCATTTGGCGGCGCTTCTCTCCGCAACGGCGGAGGAAAAACCGCTGCTCGCCTGGAACCTGAACATGGGCGGGCTGGTCAACGCGCTGGAAACGGCCAGGGAGCTCGGCTGCCAGTTTTTCACGCCAAGCTCCATCGGGGCCTTCGGCCCGTCGACGCCGAAAAGCCATACGCCGCAGGACACGATCCAGCGCCCGACGACGATGTACGGCGTGAACAAGGTATCGGGCGAGCTGCTCTGCGACTACTATTTTCATAAATACGGACTCGACACGAGGGGGCTGCGGTTTCCCGGGCTCATCTCTTACGTGACCCCTCCCGGCGGAGGCACGACCGATTACGCGGTCGAGATTTATTACGCTGCCGTGAGCAAAGGGCGTTATGCATCGTTTATCGACAAAGGCACCTTCATGGACATGATGTACATGCCGGACGCGCTTGATGCGATCGTGCAGCTGATGGAAGCGGACGGTTCGAAGCTGAAGCACCGCAACGCCTTTAACGTGACGGCGATGAGCGTCGACCCGGAAGCGATCGCCGCTTCGATCCGCAAGGTGCTGCCTTCCTTCGTGCTGGAATACGACGTCGATCCGAAAAGACAGGCCATCGCCGAGAGCTGGCCGGACTGCATCGATGCTTCCGCCGCCGCGGAAGAATGGGGCTTCCAGGCGCGATACGACCTGGATGCGATGACGACGGATATGCTGAGCCAGCTCGGCGCCAAAGAGCGGATGGCCCGGAACGCCTGAATATTTTAACCTTCAGCAGCTGAAGCGAGCTGCCTGCCTTGCCCGATCGGGGGCAAACGCAGGCAGCCGTTTTTTTTTTGCGGGCAAAAGCGGAATTCGCGAGGCATGCCCGAAGTGGTCATCCGGTCCATGGATCGACTATAATATGAAGCAAGCCCCGGTTTGACCGGAGGTCCATTTTCAGGGAGAAGGAGTTGCATAATCATGATCCAATTTCCGAGGCCTGACGTAGAGCAGTTTTTTCAAACCTATCTCATTCGTTCCTTCGGCATAAGCAAAGATGAAAAGCGGCTGGTTTTCAGCAGCACGCTGAACGGCAAATTCAATTTGTGGGCGATGGATTTAAACGGGGATACGCAGTACCCGTATCCGCTCACGTACAACGATCAGATGTGCAATTTCGTGAAGCCGGACCCGCAGGGCAGACATCTGCTTACGGCCTTCGACCGGGACGGGAACGAAAACTACCAGCTGCACGCCCTTCGCTGGAACGGCGGCGAGCCGCTCCCGCTGTTCGAAAACGCATCGCCGGACGAAAAACATGAATTCGTGCATCTGTCCGAAGACGGCAACCGCGTTTATTACACGACCTCCAAAGACAATCCGAATTTCCTTAACTCCCGCGTTTACGATCTGGAATCGAAGCAGGACAGGCTGCTGCTGGAAGGCAAAGACACGGTGACCATGATCAGCGCCGTCAGTCCGGACGAAAAGACCTTTGCCTACACCAAAATGTACGCCAATACCCACTACGTAAGTTATCTTTTGCTCGAAAACGGCCAAGAGGTCTGCCTTACTCCGTCTCCGGAGCGGTCCCACATGTCGGGCAACGTGCAGTTTCTGGATAACGACAACGTCGTGTTCGCGACGGATTACGATTCGGATTTTACATACATGGCGCATTTCAGCATCAAGGAGGGGGCTTTCAAACGGCTGTGCGGGATCGACCGGGAATCGATCGGCGCCCTGCGCTTGCATAAGGAAACGCAAACCGTCTATATCGTGACGGAAAAAGGCGTCGAAGACCGCCTCTACGCATACGCCTTGGACAGCGGGGAACTGACGCCGATCCCGCTTCCGGCCGATATTCTCGAGCAGATGTTTGTCGCGGCTTCGGGCAACCTGTATATCCTGGGACGAGGCGCGGTGAAGCCGTTGAACATTTACCGCTACGACGGAAGCGGGTGGACGATGCTCACCAAAAACGTACTGACCGGGCTGACGGAGGAAGATCTTGTCGCGCCGGAAGTGGTGACCTATGCATCCTTTGACGGCATGGAGATCGAAGCGCTCCTGTTCCGGGCCAAAGCGGAAGCCGCCAACGGCTGCACCGTCTTTTGGCCGCACGGCGGGCCGCAGGCGGCGGAACGCAAGCAATTCCGCGCGATGTTCCAATATATCCTGGCCGGGGGATACAACATTTTTTGCCCGAATTTCCGCGGCAGCACCGGTTACGGCAGCTCGTTTACGAAGCTGGTGGAGCAGGATTGGGGCGAAGGGCCGCGGAAGGATTGCCTGGCCGGAATGGATTGGCTGTTCGAGCAGGGCATTTCGAGCCCGGATCGCCTGTTCGTGGTCGGGGGCAGCTACGGCGGCTACATGACGCTGCTGCTGGCCGGGCGGAATCCGGAATATTTCAAGGCGGCCATCGACATTTTCGGCGTCAGCAACCTGTTTTCGTTTTACGGTTCGGTGCCGGACCATTGGAAACCGGTCATGGAGCAGTGGCTTGGCGATCCGGAGCGCGACCGCGAACGTTTCGTCAAGGATTCGCCGATTACGTATCCCGACCAAATGGTCAACCCGATGCTCATCATCCAAGGCGCAAACGATCCGCGCGTGGTCAAGGCCGAATCGGACCAAATCGTGGAGGCGCTGCGGGCGAAAGGGCGCGACGTCGAATATATCGTCTTTGAGGATGAAGGCCATGGCATAACGAAAAAGGCGAACGAAAAAGTCGCTTATGCGCGGATGGTCGAGTTTTTGGACCGCTGCCAAGCGGCCGTTCTTAAGCCGTAAACGGGAGTCTCCCGTTTTAAAGTTCCTATGTAACGCAGATTCCATCATTCAGAGGCGGGGAGCGGCCTGCAGCCGGCAAGTTGGGCTGGGGCCGCCCTTCTATAAACCGGAGAAAGAACATAGAAAGATGAACGCTTATGTTTTGGCTTACATACTGGATGTATCATATTAGGTATATAGTTTGCATATACAAACCTTAATTTGATATAATCAATCGAGGCATTAGTATGTGAATAAAAGGACAGACTGGAAGTGAGTGGGATGCAGTCAAGCCAAAAACCGCTATACATGATCATCATGGAAGACTTGAAGGAAAAGATCCTCACCGGTCATTACAAAGAAGAAGAGCAGCTTCCGACCGAAGTGGAGCTGGCCGAGCAGTCCGGCGTCAGCCGGATCACGTCCAAACGAGCCCTGATCGAGCTGGAACGCGAAGGCCTGATCTACCGCAAGCGCGGCAGCGGGAGCTACGTCAAGAAGCAGGAGCCGAAACACGCGTTCGAAGGCGGCGCTGCGTCCACGGCCGCTCCGATCATTTCCATGGTTTTGCCCTACATGGCGACAAGCGAGCTTGATTTCATTAAAGGCGCAACGGATTACCTGGATTCGAAAGGTTATTATTTGAGCATCCACAACAGCAACTGGAGCAGCGAACGCGAGCGCGAATTTCTGCTCCGGATTCCGAAAAACGGCTCGGCGGGCATCATCCTGTATCCGATGAGCACAAGCAGCAACATCGATTTGCTGAACATGCTGTATTGGAACGACTATCCGCTCGTGATGATCGATCAGTACGCCGACAGCCTGCCGGTGACGAGCGTCGTCTCGGACAACGTCAAAGGCGGCTACATGACCGCAAAACATCTGCTAGAGCTGGGGCATGAACGAATCGCGTTCATATCCAGCATCAGCATCGATTTCCGCAGCACGGTCCGCGACCGGTACCAAGGCTACTGCAAAGCGCTGCGGGATCACGGGCTGCCGATCGATCCCGAACTTGTGATCACCGACTTTTACCGCGAAGCCGACAAGGACCCGAATGCCTTCTACCCGAAACTCGTCGCCAAGGCGATGGAGCTCGGGGTGACGGCGATTCAGGCCGAACATGACCATTTGGCGGTCGAGCTGCTGCGCAGCGCCATCGGGCTAGGCATTGACGTGCCGGGGCAGCTGTCCATCGCCGGATTCGATAACCATATGATTTCGAGCCTGGTCGAAGTGCCGCTGACCACCGTCGCCCAGGACTACAGCGAAATCGGCCGCAAAGCGGCCGAGCTGATCGCCTCGCGGATCGAAGACCGGGGCAGGCCCGGCGAGCGGGCGCTCGTGCCGGTGCGGCTGATCGAAAGGGCGTCCACCTCCGCGATCGCAACCCGTGTTTCCGAACAGCAACAAACCTGAACTTCGCGGCGGAATTTTTGCCAATACCGTCTTAACCAGCGGGCCCCGGAACGATTTCCGGGGTCCGTTTTTTTGGGGGCGATATCGGGTTCATGACGTTCCCGTTTGTCATTCTCCGATCCTAGTTTTTATTGGCCTATTCGGCTTTGAGTATAATTAATATTATAAAAATAGAATATAAGATATATTCACTATTTACAAAATCTAGGTACCCGATTATAATAACTCGTGTAAGCGGTATAAAAGATATATCTAATATGATATATGACGCAGTTCGTTCTGACTTCCAAGGCTTCAGAATCGCTTTGCATATCGCTTATTTTTTTGTGCAATTCATGTAAGCGCATTCTTTTTGCGGGTTCCGCAAGCGTGCAAAGGGGTGATCCGGTTTTATTGCTTTGAAGTTTCATCGGTCTTTTCTGTATTGGCGATTCAACAATTCTAATCCGAAACGGAAAAAATGGGGGATGAACGCGTGAAGAAGATGAAAGGACTTTCCATGCTGCTTGCAGTGCTGCTGTTCGTATTCGTGATTGCAGGATGCTCGGGCGGCGGCAACAGTGCAAGCGGTTCCAACGAGAGCAATAAAGCCGCGCAGCAGGAGCCTGCGCAGGAGACGGCCAAAGAGCCCGACAAAGACCAGCCGGCCGCGGCGGAAGAGCAAAAAATCGATCTTGGCGGGGACACGATCAAAATCGGCGTATGGTACGACGATGCCGATCCAAGATTGCTGAAGGAAAAAAGCCCTGCGGATGAAGAGCAAATCAAGCTCATCGAAGAAGTGGAAAAGAAATACAACACCAAAATCGAATTCGTCAAATTCGGCGACTACAACAAATACGTCGAAAACTTCACCACGACCTCCCTTTCGGGCGAGCCTTTTGCCGACATCGTGCTGCTGGAGCTGTTCTGGGCTTTCCCGACGCTCGCCAACAAGGATTTCATCCAACCGATCGACGACAAGCTGGATTTGAACGATCCGAAGTACATCGACTGGATGAAAAAAGGCGGCAGCTATAAAGGCAAGCAGTACGGCATGACCGATTCCTCTCCTTCGCCGTACGGCCTGTTTTACAACAAAACGCTCGTGAAAAAACTCGGTCTCGAAGATCCGTACGAACTCCAGCAAAAAGGCGAATGGACATGGGAAAAGTTCCGCGACTTCGCCAAGAAAGCGACGAAAGACACAAACGGCGACGGCAAAACGGATATTTTCGGCATCGCCGGCGCTTACGGCAAAACGAATTATTTCACGGAGCAAATGGTGTACTCCAACAAAGGCTCCGTCGATAAGGATGCCGAAGGCAACATCAAATTCTCCCTGAACAGCGAAAACGCGATCGAAGCGCTTCAATTCGTCGCCGACCTGTACAACAAGGACAAATCCATCATGCAGCCCGTTCCGGAAGACGCAAGCAAGGAATTCGTCGCCGGCAAAGGCGTCATGTACGGCGGCTTCAGCTGGGAGCTTGGCGGGCTTCTCGACAACATGAAAAACCAGGAGCTGGGATACGTCTTTTTCCCGAAAGGGCCAAAATCGGATAAATACGTTTCTTATACGCCGTTCGGCAACATGTTCATGGTCGCGAAATATTCCAAGCATGCCGACGTGGCCGCAAAAATCATGGATGAAATCAGCCTGCACGATGCGGGCAGAAAGCTTGCGCAGCAATCTTGGGAAAGCTCCTACCCGAACAAGGAATCGCTGGATACGCGCAAACAAATGGCGGACAGCATCGATTACATTTCCTACTACGCCATTCCGGACGGCGGAACGCTGTTCGAAAGCGTCGTCAAAGATATCACCGCAGGCAAAATCTCTCCTTCTACCGCCGTCGACAAGGTGAAACCGCAGTTCGAAGCCAACATCAACAAGCTGCTTCAGGACAGCAAATAACCGCGCGGCAGATAACAGCTCTATAACGCATGCCTCTGTTTCCTTTGGATGAAGAAAATGGGGGCATTGCTCAAGAGAAAGGGGGAGCCCATGCACAGACCGATAATGAAGGCAGCATCCGTCCTGCTTGCCGCAGCGATCTCCGCAAGCATGATCGCCGCCGCGCAAGGGCCGCTTTCCCGCGATGTTTCGGCTTCGGCCGCGCAAACGCCGGAAAGGCTGGACTTGAGCGGCATCAAGCCATCCGTGAAAGCGGGCGGATACGAAGCATATTTGTCCAAGCATCAACATGAGGAGCCTTCCGCCGAAGACGTCGTCATTGAAGCAGATGCATTCAGCAAGGCCGAAGGCATGCAGGTGTCCGTCCTGCAGGACTATGAAGGCGAACCGGGCAAGTCCATCCGTACGGCGGATGCCGGCACCGTAACTTGGCAGTTCGATGTGAAGCAGGCGGGGCTCTACAACATACGCCTGAAAATGTTCACGGAGCCGGGCAAAGACTCCGATATCGAGCGGGAGCTGGCCATCGACGGAGCCGTGCCGTTTTCGGAAGCCAAAAGCCTGGTGTTCAACCGGGTTTGGAAAAACGAAAAACAGGAATTCGACCGGGATGCATCCGGCAACGACCTGACGCCGGGGCAAGTCGAAGAGCATGTGTGGCAGGAAATCACTTTAAAGGATAGCGCCGGCTCTTATGAAGAACCGTTTATGTTTTATTTTTCCGCAGGCAAGCACAGCTTGTCGCTGACTTCGATCAAAGAACCGATGGTGATCCGTCAAATGACGCTTTTGGCGCCTGCCGGCCCGAAGGCGTACGATGAGGTCGCGTCCGAATACGAGCGGCAAGGGATTCAGCCGGCATCGGGCGTTTTCATGAAAGTGCAGGCGGAAAAGGCGGCGTACAAATCTTCGCCGAGCCTGCTTCCGTACAACGATAGGTCCAATCCGGCCGTGGAGCCGTTCCATGTTTCGAAGCTGCGCAACAACGCCATGGGAGGTTACGGCTGGCGGCTGCCGGGGCAATGGATGGAATGGGAAATCGACGTGCCGCAGGACGGATTGTACCAGATCGCGATTAAACATCGGCAAAACTATCTGCGGGGCCTTTCCGTGCTTCGTTCGATTTACATAGACGGCCGGCTGCCGTTCAAGGAGATGCAAAACGTCGCTTTCCCGTACGGCAGCGCCTGGCAAACGAAAATGGTCGGCCCCGGCGGGGGCGAACCCTATCTGTTCCATCTGACGCAAGGAAAACACCGGATCCGGATGGAGGTGACCCTCGGGGACATCGCTCCGATCCTGCGTTCCGTGGAATCGAACATTTTGGAACTCAACGCGATGTACCGGAAAATCATCAGCTACACCGGCACCGTTCCCGATACGTTCCGCGATTACAACCTGGAGCAGCGCATTCCGGAGATGACGAAAGTATTCCGCGAATCCAGCGAGCAGCTCGAGGCAATCGCCAAAGCCATCGAAGGGCCGTCCGGGCAAAGCGACGAGCGGACCTCGATCATCCACACGGTCGCTTACCAGCTGAAAGACATGGCCGATAAGCCGGAAACCGTGCCGTCCCGCGTCGAAACGTTCAAAACGAACGTCGGGGCGCTCAGCTCCTGGATGCTGACGGTCAACGAGCAGCCGCTCGCGCTCGATTACCTGATCGTAAGCTCGCCGGGAAGCAAGCTGCCGGAGGCCCAGGCCGGGGCCTGGAAGAAGCTTGTCACGGGAGTCGACGCTTTTTTTGCTTCGTTTTACGAAGATTATGACGACATTTCAAGCGATGCCGACGGCAAAAACAGCGTTTCCGTATGGGTGACCTCGGCCCGGGACCAGGCACAGGTCATCAAACGCCTCGTCGAGGATCAATTCACGCCGCAGACGGGGATTCAGGTGAACCTGAAGCTGGTGGCGTCGGACGTGATCCTTCCTTCGACCGTCGCGGGCAAAGGGCCGGACATCGCCCTGCAGATCGGGAACGATCTTCCCGTCAACTATGCCAGCCGCAGCGCGCTGCAGGATTTGTCGGCTTTTCCGGACTTCGGCGAAATCAAGGACAGATTTCATGCGAGCGCTCTCGTTCCGTACGAATATAACGGTTCCTATTACGCGCTGCCGGAGCAGCAAACGTTCCCGATGCTTTTTTACCGCAAGGACATTATCGAGGACGAGCTGCATTTGAAGGTGCCGCAGACGTGGGACGACGTATACGAAATGCTGCCCGTGCTGCAAAAGCATAACCTGCAGTTCGGACTGCCGCAGAAGCCGCTCGATTCCTTCGGCAACTATGTGTCGAACGCCAATATCGCCACGATGGCGCCGAACCCCGCTTTTGCGATGTTCCTGTTCCAGAACCAGGGGCGGTTTTACAAGGACGGCGGCATGGCCGTCGACCTCGATTCCGAGACGGGAATCCAGGAGTTCAAGCAATGGACGGATTTTTACGTCAATTATAAACTTCCGATTTCGGTCGATTTCGCCAACCGGTTCCGCACCGGGGAAATGCCGATCGGGATCGTGGACTACACGATGTACAACAAGCTGAGCGTGTTTGCGCCGGAAATCAAAGGGCTGTGGTCCTTCGCGCCGGTGCCGGGAACGCCCGGGACGGACGGCAAGCTCCACCGCGAGGTCGGCAGCAGCGGGTCGGCGACGGTCATGTTCAAAGGGGCCCGCAATAAGGACGCCGCCTGGCAATTCATGAAATGGTGGACCAGCAAAGAAACGCAGATCGCCTACGGACGCCAAATGGAAATCCGCATGGGGGCTTCGGCCCGTTATCCGACGGCGAACAAGGAAGCCCTGGCCCAGCTCCCGTGGCCGACGCAGGATTTGCGCAAGCTGCAGGATCAGATGCAGTGGGTCAAAGGCATTCCGGAAGTGCCCGGCGGTTATTTGACCGGCCGCAACATCGACAATGCGTTCCGCCGCGTCGTCGTGCAGGGCGAGGATCCGCGCGAGACGATGGATAACTACGTCAGGGCGATGAACGAGGAAATTACGCTCAAACGCAAGGAATTTAATCTCCCTACCCAAGAAACGAGGGACCTTCCATGAAACAGCAAATCGCCAAACGTCCCGTCATGGCGGGAGCGAACGCGCCGGGACGCGGCAAGCCGGGGCGCATGCTCCGGAGCAAGGCCGTCCGGGTATGGACGGAAATGAAAAAAAACAAGCACGCTTATGTGCTGATGGCGCCTTATTTCCTTATTTTTTGCACGTTCACCGTCATTCCGGTACTGCTGTCCTGCGCTTTAAGCTTCACGAACTTTAATTTGCTGGAGCAGCCCCGGTGGATCGGCTGGCAAAATTACGCGAGATTGTTCGTCCAGGACGACATCTTCCTGATCGCCTTGAAAAACACGCTGCTGTTCGCGGCGATTACCGGACCGATCAGCTACATGGCCTGCTTCATTTTCGCCTGGCTGATCAACGAGCTGCCGCCCAAGCTGCGGGCGGTGCTTACGCTGGTGTTGTACGCCCCTTCCATCTCGGGCAATACCTATTTGATCTGGACGCTGCTGTTTGCGGGCGATTCCTACGGGTATGCCAACTCGTTTTTGATGAAATGGGGTTTCATCATGGAGCCGATCCAGTGGCTGCAGGATACGCGGTACGTGCTGACGATCCTCATTCTGGTTCAGCTCTGGCTCAGTTTGGGGACGTCCTTCCTGGCGTTTATCGCCGGACTGCAAAACGTCGACCGGACGATGTACGAAGCAGGCAGCATCGACGGGATCCGCAACCGCTGGCAGGAGCTGTGGTTCATCACCCTTCCGGCGATGCGCCCGCAGCTGATGTTCGGCGCGGTCATTCAGATCGCTTCTGCGTTTTCGGTCGCGGAAATATCGATCTATCTGCTCGGCTTTCCGAGCGTGGATTATGCCGCGCATACGATCGTCACCCATTTGGTCGACTACGGCACGATCAGGTTCGAAATGGGGTACGCTTCGGCCATCGCGACCGTGTTGTTCACGATCATGCTGACCGTGAATCTCGTAACCCAGAAGCTTCTAGGAAAAGTGGGTGAGTAAAGCGTGAAATTGGTTTTGAAAATGCCGAAACGATTGAACAGGTCCTGGGGCGTCGACATTTTGCTGTTTTTGCTGCTGGGAGGCGTGGCGTGTTTTATGGCGCTTCCGCTCGTCTTTACGATCAGCAACGCGTTTAAGCCGATCGACGAAATTTTTACGTTTCCGCCCAAGCTGTTCGTGCGCAATCCGACCTTCAAAAACTTTACGGATCTGGTAGGGATCTTCAGCGACTCCTGGGTGCCGTTTTCCAGGTACGTATTTAATACGTTTTTTATCGCGATCGCGGGTACGGTCGGCCATGTCATTTTGGCTTCGGCGGCGGCGTATCCGCTGGCGAAAATCCGTTTCCCGGGCCGAAAGCTGCTTTTCAGCATCGTGGTGCTGTCGCTGATGTTTACCGCCTACGTCACCCAGGTGCCGAACTATATGATCATTTCGTACCTCGGCATGATCAATACGTATTGGGCGATATTGCTTCCGGCTTTCGGGATGACGCTCGGGCTGTATTTAATGAAGCAATTCATGGAGCAGATTCCGGACGCGCTGCTTGAAGCGGGGAAGATCGACGGAGCGAGCGAATACCGGATTTACTGGCAAATCGTCATGCCGATTGTGCGGCCCGCATGGCTGACGCTCATCATTTTTTCGCTGCAAAGCCTGTGGACCAACGGCTCCGTCACGAGCCACAAATTTATTTACAGCGAGCAGCTGAAGACGGTGGATTACGTGTTCGGGCAAATCGCAAGCGGCGGCCTGGTCCGGACGGGACCGGTCGCGGCCGTGACGCTGCTGATGATGCTCGTGCCGATTACGGTGTTTATCGTCACCCAGAGCAGCATCATTCAAACGATGTCCACGTCGGGCTTGAAGGAATAACGGAGGGGGCTAACAGATGAAGAGATGGTTCGCTGCATTCATGATCGCGCTGCTCTTGGCCTCCGGCACCGAGGCGGCCCCGGCGTCGGCCAACGATGCTTACAACTACTCGTATTGGGGAACGCCGGTCCCGGCCCCCGATCCCTACGCCTTGGAGCGGGTGATATACGGAAACGAATGGAGCGCGGGCCCGTTGTCCGCGCCCCAGGATCTGTACGCCGGTCCCGGAGGCAAGCTGTACATCGCCGATACCGGCAACAATCGGATCGTCATTTTGGATCGGGATTTGCAGCTTGCGGGAGTCATTGGCGAATTCGCGCATGAGGGCAAAAAAGACGGCTTGAACCAGCCGCAGGGCGTTTTTGTCGACCCGGACGGGAACGTTTACGTTGCCGATACGGATAACCGCCGCATCGTCGAGTTTGACGCAAGCGGTAAAGCGAAAAGAATCATAGGGGAACCGAAGTCGACGCTTCTCCGGCAGGGGTTCCAGTATACGCCGACCAAGCTTGCCGTGGATCAGGCCGGGCGGCTGTACGTGATCAGCCAAGGCAGCTACGAAGGCATCATGGAATTCGAGTCGGACGGCACGTTTAGCGGCTTTATCGGCACCAATCGCGTCAAATTCAGCCCGGTGGATTTGTTCTGGAAACGGATATCCACGAAAGCGCAGCGCGAGCAGATGCAGCAGTTTATCCCGATCGAATTCAACAACTTGGACGTGGACGAGAACGGATTCATCTATACCTCGACCTCCGAGGAAAATTCCGACCAGCCGCTCAAGCGGCTGAATCCCTCCGGCACGGACATTTTGCGCAGCAAAGGATATTTTCCGCCGAAAGGGGACGTCGGCAACCTCGAAGGGGGAAGCGTCACCGGCAGTTCGATTTTCGTCGACGTGACGCCGGACCGGGCCGGGATGTACAGCGCGCTGGATGCGAAGCGGGGCCGGGTGTTCACCTACGACAAGGACGGCAACCTGCTGTATGAATTCGGCGGCCTCGGCAGCCAGCAAAGCAATTTCCGGACGCCGGTGGCGATCGATCTGCTCGGCGACCGGATGGCCGTGCTCGATAAGGACAACAACCGGTTGTCGGTATTTGCTCCGACCACCTACGGCAGCCTGATCCGCAGCGCGGTCGTGGCCTTGAGCGAAGGGCGGACGGATGCGTCCACCGCGGCCTGGAGACGGGTGCTCCAGCTCAACGCGAATTTCGACGTCGCTTATATCGGCATCGGCAAATCGCTGCTGAAGCAGGGCGACAACCGCGAAGCCATGAGCTACTTCAAGCTCGGCAACGGCCGCGAGTATTATTCCGAAGCTTTCAAGCGTTACCGCAAGGAGGTCGTGTTCGAGCATTTCGGCACGATCGTGCTGGTCATCGCAGCGGCGATCGCCGTCGTAGCCGCGGCCGTCAAGCTGGCCGGGCGCAAGGCCAAGGGGCAGTTCTATCGGGAATTCGGCATTATCCGGAACCCCTTCTACACGCTGCTTCATCCGTTTAACGGGTTCTGGGAAATGAAATACGAACGGAAGGGAAGGCTCAGCGTGGCGTTCGCCATCGTGGCGCTGCTTGTCGTGGCGATGATCGTCAAACGCCAGCTCGGCGGCTTTGTCATTAACTTTAACGATCCGGATCAATTGAGCACGCTGAACGAACTCAAATTCATCCTGCTTCCGTTCCTCCTTTGGTGCATCGCCAACTGGTCGCTGACGACGCTGATGGACGGGGAAGGAAAATTTACCGAAATCATGACCGCGACGGCGTATTCCCTGCTGCCGCTGGTGCTCATCTATTTTCCTCAGGTGCTGTACAGCAACGTCATTACGGCGGATGAGAGCTCGTTTTATTATTTGCTGGATACGATCGCGATGATTTGGTTCATTTGGCTGCTGTTTACGGGAACGATGACCGTGCACCAATATTCGGCAGGGAAAACGGTCGTCACGATGCTGCTGACCTTGGTCATGATGGGGATCATCATTTTCCTCGGCGTGCTTTTCTTCAGCATGCTTCAGCAAATGATCAATTTCGCAAGCTCCATCTATAGGGAAATTACATTCAGGCTGTAGGAGGGATGAAACGTGGGCATTCGCAAAAAACAAGCGGCAGGCTTCCTGTGCGTTTTGCTCCTGACGGCGGCGGTTTGGGGCGCCGCGGACAGCGTGCCGCCGCGCAAAGAGGCGGAAGCTTCCGGAGCTCAAACCTCCGAAACGGCGGCTGCGAAATCCGCAGCGCCGCAAACGGATCCGGCCGGTCACAGCGCCATGCCGGCGCTCTCGCGCCATGCGCAGGCCGCTCCAAACACGCCGCAAGAGCTTGCAGCGCTGGAAACGATGGAGGTTGCGGCGGAAAATGAGCGGCTGAAACTGTTCGTCAACCGGGAGACGGCGGAAATCGCCGTGCAGGAGAAGGACAACGGATACGTATGGTTTTCCAATCCGCCCGGGCGAAACGAAGACCCGAAAGCGTCTCCGCTGTACAAATCCGAGCTGTCCGCACAGGTGCTGCTTACGTATTACAACGACAAAGGCCAGGTCAATGCCTTCAACAGCTTCGACGACAGCGTGGCCAAACAGCAGTTCAAGCTGACGCAGGTCGAAAACGGAATCCGGGTGGACTACCGGATCGGGAACGTGAAGCAATCCTTCCCGAACATTCCGAAGGTGATCGGCAAAGAGCGTTTCGAGCAGGACATCCTCGCCAACATCCAGGATCCGGACCAGCGGGACGACATCAAATACAAATTCCGCTTCGACGAAAAAAAGCAGGTATACGAAGTGCGGAAGCTGCAGGATTACGTAGCCGAGGAAGTGTCCGCCGTATTGGAGGCGGCAGGCTATACGGCGGAGGATGCCGCTGCCGACAACCAGGCCAACGGAGCGGGCGGCGAGGCGGCATCCGAAGAGCCGGAATTTGCCGTCCCGGTCGTTTATGCGCTTGACGGGGACAGCCTGGTCGTATCGGTTCCGGCAAAGGAGCTGAAGGCCAACAAGTCGTTTCCGATCGCCTCGCTTCAGCTGTTGAAATTTTTCGGCGCGGCGGATACCGGAAAACAAGGATATATTTTTGTGCCCGACGGCTCCGGCGCACTCATCCATCTTAACAATCAAAAGCTTCATGCCGAAGGGTATGACCTGCCGATCTACGGGAATGACGGGGCATTCGACGTGAAGGAGAAAATTCAGACGAACGAGGCGTCCCGCCTGCCGGTGTTCGGATTAAAGCAAAACGACCATGCGCTCGTCGGCATCATCGAGGACGGGGA
The DNA here is from genome assembly GCF_038004655.1 of Paenibacillus sp. FSL M7-1455. NCBI lineage: Bacteria > Bacillati > Bacillota > Bacilli > Caryophanales > Paenibacillaceae > Paenibacillus > Paenibacillus sp. FSL M7-1455. Next base: position 1,870,512 of record NZ_JBBORO010000001.1, read on the forward strand.
AGCGGGAGCCAGCGTTGCGGCCGACATCAGCGGGCGCAACGATTCCTACAATACGGTCGGGGCCAAATTCCAGGTCACCGCGATGGACTATTACACGCTGTCGTCCGGCACGAAAACGAGCGCGGTGCCGATGTTCCAAACAGGCAAATATGAGGGGAACCTGCAAGTCCGGTATGCGTTTTTGTCCGGCGATGACGCCGATTATACAGGAATGGCCGCGGCTTACCGCACATACTTGGAAGGCAAATACGGCTTGAAGCCGCTGCAGGCTTCGTCCGGCAGCCCGTTCGTGCTCGAGCTTGAAGGCGCGTTCCGCAAACAGAAATCGATGCTCGGCATTCCTTACCGGTCGACCGAAACGTTAACGACTTTTGAGGAAGCGCAAACGATCGTCGGCGAGCTGAAGGCTGCCGGGGTCCAGAACATCGACCTGCGGTTCGTGGGCTGGTTCAACGGCGGCATTCGCCATGGTTCGCCGGACGACGTTGAGGTGACCGGGGCTTTGGGCGGCAAAAAGGGATTGCTGAAGCTCTCGGATTATATGAAGCAAAACGGATTCCGGTTTTACCCGGACGCCGCGTTCGTGGAAAAATACAAAGGCGGTAAAGGCGCGGCTACGCTCCTCGACCGCAGCAAAGCGGAGGTATTCGCTTATAATCCGGTGACGCATGCGAAGGATACGAGCAAATTTTCGCACTATCTTCTGTCGCCGCATCGGCTGCCCAAGCAGGCGGACGGATTTTTGGCCGATTATGCCAAGCTGGGCGTTCCCGGGCTGTCGCTGCGGGATTTGGGCCGCGAGGTCCATTCCGATTTCGACCCTGCGCATCCCGTGAGCAGGCAGGATTCGCTCAAAGCATCGGTGCAAGCCATGGAGCTTCTCAAAAATAAGACGGGCTCGCTGATGGTTGAAGGCGGCAACGCCTACAGCCTGCCGTATGCCGACGTGATCGTCGATGCGCCGGAGCGCAGCAGCAGGCTTAACATTACCGACGAAGAGATTCCTTTTTTCCAGATCGCGCTCCACGGCTATTTCGATATTGCCGGAGCCCCATACAACATGGGCGGGCTGCAAAATCCGCGCCTGTCCATGCTGAAGTCGCTGGAAACCGGCTCGGCCGTCTATTACCAATGGTTCGCAAGCGACGCGTCCAAGGTAAAGGATACGGACTATAACCACTTGTACGCGCTGAACTACAAGGATTGGATCGGCGAGGCGGCGGAATTGTACAAGGAGTCGAACCGGGTGCTTGCGAAAGTGCGGAATCAGGTCATTACGGCCCACAGCACCCTGGCTCCGGGCGTCGTCAGAACGACGTACGCAAACGGCCTAACCGTAACCATCAATTACAATCGGGCGGCGGTGGCCGTGGACGGCCTGCAGCTTCAGCCGCAGAGCTATCACGTAGGCGGTGAATAACATGTTCAGAAAATCGTTAACCTTGTCCCAGAAAAAGCAGCTGTACGGCCTGCTGTTCGTCACGCCGCTTATTTTGGGGCTCGTCATCCTGTTCCTGCTGCCGCTGATCCAGTCCTTCCGGTTCAGCCTCAGCACCATTCGGCTCGTTGAAGGAGGCTTTGCCGTCGATTACAAAGGATGGTCCAACTACGGCAGCCTGTTTACGACCAACCCGGATTATCCGCGCAAACTGACCGAATCGGTCGTCAACATGGTCGTCAACGTGCCGATCATCATCATTTTCAGCCTGTTCGCCGCGGTGCTGCTCAACCAGAAGTTCCGGGGGAGGGCGCTTGCGCGCGCGATATTTTTCCTGCCGGTCATTTTGGCTTCCGCGGCGATCGCCAACCTGGATATCAGCAGCTTTGTCGGGGGTTCGACCCTGTCCGGAAGCAGCGGCGAAAGCGGAGGCGGGATGCTGCAAAGCTTCGAGCTCAAAAAAATGCTGACCGAATCCGGGCTTGCGCCGGTGTTCGTCGATTACATTACGGGGGCGGTGGACCGCATATACGAAATCATCAGCTCGTCCGGGGTGCAAATCCTGATTTTTCTTGCCGGGCTGCAGTCGATTTCGCCGGCCTTGTACGAGGCGTCGCGGATCGAAGGGGCGACGGGCTACGAAATTTTCTGGAAGGTGACGTTTCCGATGATGACGCCGCTCATCCTGACGAACACGGTGTATTCGATCATCGATTCTTTCAGCCGGAATTCGATCAATTCCCTCATTTCCGAAACGGCGTTCAAATCGTTCGAATTTGGCCAAAGCGCAGCGATGTCCTGGGTGTATTTCGCGGTCGTGACGGCGATCCTGGGCATTTCGACGGCCATCATTTCCCGAAAGGTATTCTACTATGACTGATAGGAGGAGAAGGCCATGAAATCGCCCGCCGCATACGCGGATATCATCCAGTACCGATTCAATCCCCTGGAAAAATCCAAGCTTTGGCTGTGGAAAGCCGTGCGCACCGTCATGATCGTCGGCTTTTGCTTCATTATTTTGTTTCCGCTGTTTTTGCGGCTCTCGGTAGCCTTTCGCAGCAAAGCCGACATTTACGATCCGACCGTGCTTTGGATTCCGCGGCATTTTACGCTCGACAACATCAAAATCGCGATGGAGGCGACCCAATATTTCCCGGCCCTCCTGAACACGTTCCTCATATCGGCCGGAACGACGATCGTCCAGCTGGCTTCGTGCGCGCTTGCGGCGTATGCCTTTGCAAGACTGAAGTTCCGGGGCAGCGGCCTGCTGTTCGGCCTCGTCATTTTCACGATCGTGGTGCCGCCGCAAACCATCATGATTCCGCTGTACCTGACGTACCGTTATTTCGATTTGTTCGGTTTGATCAAGCTGTTTACGGGCAAATCCAGCCTGAACCTGATCGATACCTTCTGGCCGTTCCTGATTTCCTCCGCAACCGCGATGGGGCTGAAAAACGGTTTGTACATTTACATTTTCCGCCAGTTTTTCCGCGGGATTCCGAAAGAAATCGAGGAGTCGGCCTTCGTCGACGGCGCGGGCGTGCTGAGAACCTTTTACCGGATCATGCTTCCGAACGCCGTGCCGGCCATCATTACCGTCGTTTTGTTTTCGTTCGTCTGGCAGTGGAATGACAGCTATTACGTGTCGCTTTTCCTGAGCAAGGTCAAAGTGCTTTCCACGCAGCTGATGGACATGGGGTCGGCGCTTGGCAAGGAGCCGGATCTGGTCTACCAGTCGATGCTCCTGAACACGGGCGTGCTGCTCCTGACCGCGCCGCTGATCATTTTATACCTGTTCGTGCAGCGGTATTTCGTGGAAAGCGTGGAACGGACGGGCATCGTCGGTTAAACCGGCACATACGATCGCCTGTTTCATGCATGCGGCCTGCGCATCGTTTGATCGAGGAGCGTTGGCGGACCCGTCATGCGTCATAAGAAAAAATCTTAGAATGGAGAGCGGAATATTGGCACAATCAAAGACGGTACATATCGTTTCGCACACGCATTGGGACAGGGAATGGTATCTGCCTTATGAAAAACATCATGTGCGCCTGGTCAAGCTGATGGACGAGCTGCTGGCTATCCTGGAAAAGGATCCGGATTTCAAAAGCTTTCATCTCGACGGGCAAACGATCATGCTGGACGATTATGTGCAGATCCGCCCGGAAAAGCGGGAGCTTCTCGAGAAATACGTACGCGAAGGCCGCATCCATATCGGCCCGTGGTATGTTTTGCAGGACGAGTTTCTGACCAGCAGCGAAGCCAACGTGCGTAATCTGCTATACGGTCACCGGGATGCGGCCCGTTACGGCGCGATAAGCAAAACCGGGTATTTCCCCGACTCCTTCGGCAATATGGGGCAGGCGCCGCAGCTGCTGCGCCAGGCCGGCATCGGGAACGCCTTCTTCGGACGGGGCGTCAAGCCGACGGGGTTCAACAACGAAGTCAGCGAGGCGGCGGCGTACGAATCGCCGTATTCGGAAATGATCTGGGAAGCTCCCGACGGTTCGCGCGTCCTTGGCATTTTGTTCGCCAATTGGTACAGCAACGGCAACGAAATGCCCGTGGAACCCGGGGAAGCGGTGGCCTATTGGGAACAAAAGCTGCAGGATGCGGAAAAGTACGCTTCAACGCCGCATCTGCTGATGATGAACGGATGCGACCACCAGCCGGTGCAGCAGACGGCCGCCGCGGCGATCCAAACGGCGCAAGCCCTGTTTCCGGAACAACGTTTCGTCCATTCCAACTTGGCGGATTACGCCAAGGCCGTATCCGAAAACGTGCCGGAGCATCTGTCGGTCGTCCGCGGCGAACTTCGCAGCCAGCATACGGACGGCTGGTCCACCTTGGTCAACACCGCGTCGTCGAGAATATACCTGAAGCAAATGAACAACCAGGGACAAACGCTGCTGGAAAAAACGGCCGAACCGCTCGCCGTTTTCGCCCATTTGACGGGGAAAGCGCCGTATCCGCATCATCTGTTCGAATATGCCTGGAAAACGCTGATGCAAAACCATCCCCATGACAGCATTTGCGGCTGCAGCGTGGACGAGGTGCATGACGAGATGGTGGCCCGGTTCGCCAAAAGCAGGCACGTGGCCGAAGCGATCGTCAGCGACAGCCTGGACGCGCTTGCGGATGAGATCGATACGAGCCGGTTCGGCCGGTTCCTTCGGGAAGGGGAAACCGCACATCCGCTGGCGGTATGGAATACGACCGGCTGGAAACGTTCCGGCGTGGCGACGGCGGAGCTTGAGATCGAGCGGATCTATTTCCGGAGCGGCATCGGTTTTGCCGAAATGAAAAAAACGCTGAAGACGCTGCCGATCGGCCGGTTGCGCATGATCGATCCGGACGGGGAAGAGGTGCCGTTTTCCTATGAGGACCTCGGCATCGCGTTCGGCTACGACCTGCCCGATGACCGCTTCCGCCAGCCTTATTTCGCAAGGAAAATCCGGGTACGCTTCGAAGCGGGGCGCGTGCCGGGGATCGGGCATAAAACGTTTGCCGTCGTCCGCGGAAAGCAAGGAGGCGCGGGCATCGCAGGCCGAACCGCCGCCGGTCTCGCACCTGCCAATGCTCCGGCGGGAAACGATGCGCCCCGTCCATCGCTGGTGACCGGACCTAACCGCATGGAAAACGAATATTTGGCGGTGACGATCGAACACGACGGTTCACTGACCGTCATGGACAAGGCAACCGGCCGGATGCTGCGGGACCTGTGCATCTATGAGGACACCGGCGATATCGGCAACGAATATATGTACAAGCAGCCTGACGGCGATCTGCCGATCACGACGAAGGGCCTGGCCGCCGACGTCACGTTGGCCGAAGACGAGCCGTACCGGGCTTCCTTCGATATTGCGCATACGCTTCGCATTCCCGTTTCCGCGGACGACACGCTCGGGGAGGAGCAGCGGGAGCTGGTTTGGTTCACGGGACGAAGGGCGGGCCGTTCTTCCGTCATGACTGATCTGCGCATCTACACCCGGATCACGCTCGAACGCGAAGGCCAAGGCATCCTTGTCGAGTCCGCGTTCGACAACCAAGCGGAAGACCATCGGCTTCGGATGCTGTTCAAACCGGGCATCGTCGCCCAGACGCACAAGGCGGATTCGATCTTCGAAGCGGCGGAAAGAAGCAACGTCCCGGCCGCGGAATGGAAAAACCCGAGCAACTGTCATCATCAACAGGCCTTCGTATCGATCCGGGACGAACGGCAGGGCCTCCTGATCGCCAACCAGGGGCTGCCGGAATACGAAATCATGCAGGAGGAATCGACGGCGGGAATTGCGGTCACGCTGCTGCGGGCGGTGGGGGAAATGGGAGACTGGGGCCATTTTCCGACGCCGGGGGCGCAGTGCAAAGGAAAACATACGGCGCGCCTGATGATCGTCCCTTTTTCGCCGGATGAATTAGGTCAGGGAAAAGGAGGTTTGGACGAGGAGGGCGCCATGGTTCTGGCGCATCAATTCCAGGTGCCGTGGCTGGCGCAGCAAACGGGGATGCATGGGGGCCGCCTTCCGGCCGTTCATTCTTATCTGTCCTGGGAAGGGAAGGGGCTTCTGTTCTCGGCGCTGAAAATGTCCCCGGAGGATGCCGTTGTGGCTCGGTGGTTCAATACCGAAAAAGACCCGCGGCTTCTGCGCATCGAACCTTCTTTTGCCGTTCAAGAGGCAAGGGAAAGCAACATTATGGAGGAGCCGCTGGAACGGGTGGATCTCGCGGAGATCGCGGCAGGGCCCGCGGAAATCAAAACGGTTTTGCTTCGGCCCAAGACATAAATGCTTGCAGCCGCTGCAGGGACGCTCGCGTCTTCTGCGGCGGTTTTTTGTTTCGGTTCGGGGAGGCGCATCCGGCTTGCGGAGTCCAGGCTGCCAAGGCGGAAACGGTTGCTGAGGTGCCCGATTTCTCCCGTTTATCGGGAACCCGGACGCGGGACAGTTTCCGTTGACGGTTTTCGACGGTGGCGGTTAGTATAGGTTATGACTTGGGGAACAGCCCCGGGCCGAGGAGATCTTACGCGGGGGGAATTCGATGTTGATCCGTACTTTAGGTTCCCGAATCAAAAGCAAGTCCTTCGTTTTGCGGCGCTTGTCGATCAAAAACCGGCTGCTGGCCGCCTTTGTCATTACCTCGCTTTTGCCGGTCGTTATCGTCAGCGTTTATTCCAACATGAAATACCAGGCTTCGGTAACGAACAAAATCAGCGCATACTCCATGCAGATCCTGGACGAGCTTTCCCAAAACGCCACGCGCGAGCTCGAGCAATATGAAACGTTAAGCGAAAACATCATCATCAACCCTTCCATCCAGGACGGCCTGCGGCGTTTCGATACGATGACCGACTACGAAAAAAACCAGCTGAAAGTCCGGATCGGAAACGAGATGGGGCAGCAAATTTTCCAGCTCGGCAACATCAGCAACGTCATGATTTTGAACAGCAGCAGCGAGACGTTTTTCGATCTCGGCTTCGAGCTGTATCCGTCGGCTTCCATTCAAGCCATGCTGGAGCAAACAAGCCACTCCATTGGAAACGCTTACTGGACGTATCTTCGTTCCAGCCGGGGGACCAATACCATCGCGCTTAGCCGGATCATTTATTCGGAGGACGCGCTGAACAAGCAGCTCGGATACGTCATCATTTTTATCGACGAAAAAGTGTTTTCGCGCAACATTTATAAATTCGTCAATTTGGGGACGGGCAGCAGCATTTATATTACGGACGCCAGCGGCATGGTGATTTCGTCGCTATCGGAAGACATCCCCAAAGGAAGCCGCTTTGCGCCCGATGAAATCCATGCGGTCATCGACCGGCAGTTTCACCGGGAGGGGAGGCTGGCGACGTTTCATGCCAACGTCGATAAACACGAGTATCTCGTCGGCAGCGCCTATATCCGCTCGGCCAACTGGTTTTTCGTGGGCATGATCCCGCAAAAATTCATCGTGTCGGAGCTGTCGGAAATGCAGCGGAACCTGGTCTTTATTTGTCTTTTGATCGTGCTGTTGTCCGGCATGATTTCGATGTGGATTTATTTTACGATCCATAGTCCGATGCGCTCGCTGCTCATGTACGCCAAGCAAATCCGGATGGGAAGGCTTGTAGCCAAAGCCGAGGCGCGTTCCAAGTACCCGGACGAGATGGATATGTTGACCGAAACGATCGACGGGATGGTGGAGCAGCTGAAGCGGCTGATCGCCCAGGTGCAGACCGAGCAGCAGGCCAAACGCGACGCGGAACTGAAAATGCTGCAGGCGCAAATCAATCCGCATTTTTTGTTCAATACGTTAAACTCCCTGAAATGGTCCGCGATGCTTGGGGGAAACGAATCGGTCACGAGCGGCATCGAGTCGCTTTCGGAACTGCTCCGCAGCACGATCATGGTCAAGGACGAATTCATTCCGCTGCGGGCCGAAATCGAAAATCTGCGCCATTACGCCAACATCCAGCGCATACGTTACGGAGATTCTTTCGTGCTGCATACCGACGTGGACGAGGAGCTTTCCGAGACGCTGGTGCCCAAATTCATTTTGCAGCCGATCGTGGAAAACTCCATTCTGCACGGCGTGGGAGACGATGAAAAGCGGGTGGGCATCACGGTCAAAGCCACCTGCCGCAATCATGTGCTGACCATTCGGATTACCGATGACGGCAAAGGGTTCGACATGAGCGCGGTGAAGCCGAAACAGGCTTCGCGCTCGAAGCTGTCGGGCCTCGGGATCGCGAACGTTCATGAGCGGATCAGGCTGCATTTCGGCGCGAATTTTGGGCTTGCAACGACCAGCACGGTCGGGGAAGGGACCGAGACGGTCATTACGATTCCAATCTATCGAAGCGAGGGGGAAGGGGAGCATCATGTATAAAGTGCTTATCGTCGATGACGAAATGATCGTCCGTCATGCGGTGAAAACGCTGATCCGCTGGGAAGGCAGCCGTTTTGCGTATTCGGGGTCGGCGTCCAGCGGGGCGTCCGCGCTGAAGATGGTGCGCGAGCAGCATCCGGATATCATCATCACCGACATTAAAATGCCCGAGATGGACGGGATCGAGCTGATTAAACACCTTGTGGCCTCCGGCTTTGACGGAGAGATCCTGGTGCTGAGCAATTTCAACGATTTCGAGCTGGTGCGCGAAGCGCTGAAATGCGGCGCCCATGACTATATGTTGAAGCTGACGCTCAAAAGCGAAAATTTCATGCAAACCTTAAACGAAATCGCCAGCAAGCTGGACGAAAAAAAACGCCAGCCGGGCGTTGCTCTTACGGTGGAGCGGAATGACCAAACAAACCGGATTCACGATCTGCTCCTCGCCCTGCGCGATTCCGTCGACGCGGCCCAGCTTCCCGGCCTGAGCCCGGAAATCGCATCGGAACTGCTGCCGCCGGGTCACGGCGTGACCCTGTTCGCCATTCAAGTGGATACGGCAGGGGAAAAAAGGGACGAAACCTCGCTGACGCGTGCTCTCAGCCAGCTGTGGAGCGACGTCTACCCGGGGAGCAGCTGGCAATGTACCGTGGCGGAGGAGGAACGCAGGTTCCTGCTCGCCGCGGCTTATCCTGCGGATACGCAAACGGCAGAGCCGGCCGAGATGGCAGGAAGGATCGCCAGCCTGGCCGCCATGTACTACAGCCTGAACGTCGATATCGTTTACGGGAAACCGGCATTCGGCCTGGAAGAGCTGATCGATGAAATGAGGCGCTGCCGCAAAGCCAGGACGTTGTTGTTTTACCAAGAAGCCGGGCGGGTGTGCTTGCCCAGCGATACCGAAGCCGCCGAATATGATCCTGCGTACGAGCGGATGGAATCGGAATGGACGGAGGACATCCGCACGGGCCGGCCGGAGTTTGCCGCCGAATGGGAGCAGCGGGCGCTGCGGCTCATCAGGGAAGGCGCCGCGCGCAGGCTGCTGCCGCGGGTCGTCAAACGGACGGTATGCGAGGGAATGTGGACCTTAAGCCGCAAGTTAGGGCTTGAGCAGCGGCGGGAGTTCGACCATTCGCTTTGGCTGGAACGGATTACCGGAGCGGGTAGCGACACGGAGCTGCTTATGCTCGTCTCGGAGCTGGCGCAGGACGTGCTTGCCCTTGCTGGGAGCGACGCGAAGCTTCGGGCGATTCGGCCGGAAATCCGAAAGGCGCTCGGCTACTTGGAAGAGCATTACGCCCAAGCGGTTTCGATCCGTGACGTGGCGTCCCACGTCAATTTGTCGGAAACGTATTTATGCCAGATTTTCAAAACGGAAACCGGAAAAAGCATCATGACTTACCTGAATGAGCTGCGCATGGCCAAAGCGTATGAGCTGCTGTCCTCGGGCCAGCTGCTGGTCAAGGAGGCTGCGGCCGAGGTCGGCATTCATGATCCGTTTTATTTCAACCGTTTGTTCAAAAAGCATTTCGGCATCGCGCCAAAACACGTCAAACCGAAAGAAAATCCAGCTTTAAGATAAAAGTAACGCCAAAATGCACCATTTTACGTTGCCATCCTAAAATCGTACAGGTACGGCGCAAGCGGTTTCAACATGAGCATAAAATCGTCCATGTCATTCATTCCGTGCTCCATTTGGCGCCGTTTGAGGCAGAGGTATAATGACAACAAAGAAAAAGGAGGTCATGGAATGAAATGGAATAAGTTTCTCACCGTTGTAAGCGCTTGCGCATTGTCCGTATCCCTCATTGCAGGCTGCGGTAACGGCGGCAGCAGCGGTGCTTCCGGAGCGAATGAAGGCGGCAAGGACGCGGCGGGATCGGGCGGCGACGGTTCCAAGCAAGTCGCCAACGGCGAGCTGAACGTCGCTGTTTTCCAAGGCGGCTACGGCCGCGAATATTGGGATCAGGTCATCGAAGCGTTCATGAAAGATCATCCCGGCACGAAAATCAATCTGACGGCCAGTCCGAAAATCGCCGAGCTCGTGCGTCCGAAAATCGTAGCGGGTAACCCGCCGGATCTGCTGTACATCGCGGGGGGAGACAACATCCCGCTGCTTGACGGACTGATCAAGGACAAGGCGCTGCTGGATTTGACGGATATTTTCAATGAAAACGACGGCAGCGGTCCGCTGAAGGATAAAATTCTTCCGGGCGTGTTGGAGTCGCGCGCGATGTCCCCGTACGGCGACGGAAAAATCTATCTGGCGCCGTTCAACTTCGGCGTGCTGGGCCTATGGTACAACAAGACGCTGTTTGACGAAAAGGGATTCCAGCCGCCGAAAACCTGGGATGAGCTGTTTGCCATGAATGCGGCGGCCAAGGAGAACGGCAGGGCGCTGTTTACGTATCAAGGGATCTATCCGGGTTATCTGGAAGAAGTCATCGTTCCGGCCATTTACGACCTTGGCGGGCAGAAGGCGCTCGACCAATTTTTCAATTACGACCCCGAGTTTTGGAAAAGCGACGTGTTCAAGCAGGTATGGGGCAACATCCTCAAGTTCGCAAACGAAGATAACGGCTTGATGAAAGGCACGGTCGCGCTGAACCATACGCAGGCGCAAACGGCGTTTATGCAGGGCAAAGCGATGTTTATCCCGAACGGAACGTGGTTCGAGGATGAAATGAAGGATGCGCCGCGCGAAAGCGGCTTCCAGTTCGGCTTCCTCGGCATCCCGTCCTTTAGCGGCGGCAGCGTTAAAGCGCAAAGCAATATCGAACAAATCGTCATTCCAGCGAAAGCCAAAAATCCGGAGCTTGCCTCCGAATTCCTGAAATACATCTACTCAGACGAGAGCATTAAGCTGAATGCCGAAAAATCCAAGGCGGTCATGGCGGTCAAAGATGCGGCCGATTTGGCGAAGCCGTATATTTCGGAATCGACGTACAATGTTTACAAAGCCGTGGACAACGGCATGGAACTGGTCAACGGAACGTTTCAAACGGTAGCGAAAGGCAGCAAGTACAATCCGAAGGACGACGTATACAAAGCGATTTCTTCCCTGGTCAACAAACAGATGACGCTCGAGGAATATGGACAGAAGATGTACGACATGTATACGGAGGTCAGCAAGGAATTAAAACAAGCTCAGTAGTTCCCGCGCCCCCATGGGAAGCTAACGTGAAAGCAGACAAAAACAGGCCGTCGCGACCCGTTAGGACGCAAAGGCCGATTCGGGTTGCGGCCGGCTTAAAGAACCCAAGTGGAAGGACGTGAGGGAATGACGCTGAAAACGAGGCGGCTTCTGTTTATGGCCGTATGCCTTGTTCCGGGGTTGGCCATGTTTATGCTGTTCAAACTGTACCCGACGATCCAAGTGTTTTACAAATCTTTTTTCCTATGGACGGGAATCGGGGATAAGCCCAAATTCATCGGCTTCAAAAACTTCGTGGACATGTTCCGCGACGATGCGTTTCTGCTGTCTCTCCGCAACACCGGGTTTCTGATGGTCATCGTTCCCGTATTCAACCTGCTGATTGCCCTGGTCAACGCCTCGATCTTGACGCGGACAAAGCTGAAGGAGCGCGGGCTTTACCGTACGCTGTTCTTTTTCCCGAGCATTTTGTCTTTTGTCGTCATCGCGATTCTCTGGTCTTTCATTTACCATCCGACGCTCGGCTTTTTGAATTCGGGACTGGAGCTGACGGGACTCGGGCAATACGCGATGCCGTGGCTCGGCGATTCCCGCACCGTATTGTGGGCGCTGGCCGTAACGATGATCTGGCAGGCCGCCGGATATTACATGGTCATTTACATGGCGGGCATCGACGGCATATCGCCCGATTTGTACGAGGCGGCGAGCATCGACGGCGCAACGCCCTTGAAGCAATTCATTCATATCACGATTCCGATGCTGTGGGAAATCATCCGGATCACCATCATTTTCAGCATCAACGGCGTTTTGTCGATCAGCTTCGTCATCGTGACGATCATGACGGCGGGCGGGCCGGACCGGCATTCGGAAGTGGTCATGACTTACTTGTACCAGCAGGCGTTTACGAACTCCAATTTCGGTTACGCGATGGCCATCGGCGTTTTCGTTTTCGCATTTTCCGTGCTCCTGTCGCTGATCAGCAACAAACTTACGGAAAGGGGTTCCTACTGATATGGCACAAATTCAGACAAGCGCGGCGTTTCCTTCCCCAAGGGAACGTCGGCCGGCGAAAGCGGCTGTCATCGTCCGCAACGGGCTCCTCCGGATCTTGCTCATCCTTCAGGCGCTGGCGGTCGCGTATCCGCTGCTGTGGAACGTGATGGCTTCCTTCAAAACAAACGAAGAAGTGATGGAAAGCCCGTGGACTTTGCCGAAATCGCTGCAGTGGGACAACTACGTCCGGGCTTTCACGACCGCCAAAATCGGCGATTACATGCTGAATTCGGTGCTGGTTGTCGTCTTGTCCATGATCATGCTGATCCTGATGGCGGTGCCGACCGCTTACGTGCTCGGGCGGATGCGTTTCCGCGGGCAAAAACTCATTTCGAACCTGTATATGGCGGGGTTGTTCATCGGAGGAGTGTATATCATCGTGCCGCTGTTCATCCTAATGAACGACCTGCATATGCTCGACAACCGGTTTTGGCTCAGCGCCGTGTATGCGACGGGCACCCTTTCCTTTTCGATTTATTTGCTTACCGGCTTCATGAAATCGATCCCGTCCGATTTTGAAGAGGCCGCGATGATCGACGGCTGCGGATATTTTTCCACGTTGTTCCGGATCATTATGCCCATGGTGCGTCCCGGCATCATTACGATGGTCGTATTCAGCTTTTTCGACTTTTGGAACGAATACGTGCTTGCCATGACGCTCGTGACGAGCGACGCCAAAAAAACCATTCCGATCGGCCTCAGCAATCTGATGCAAATCCAGCAGTTTGCCACGGATTGGGGCTCCTTGTTCGCGGGACTCGTCATCGTTCTGGTTCCCACGGTCGTCATTTATACGCTGCTGCAGAAGAAGCTGACCGAAGGCCTGATGCTCGGCGGGGTCAAGGGCTGATTTTTGCGGAAAAATTGTCAAAATAGTTCTCCCAATAGCCCTCATTCTGGCTTATAATAAGCCGGATAGGGCTATTGGCAGGAAAGGCCAAAAAAAGGCACCGAGAGGGAGAGATCGAACGTAATGGCAGAATTCAAGGTTCAAGGAAACGATTTTGTTTATGAAGGGGAACCCCTTCGCATTTTTTCCGGTTCCATCCATTATTTCCGCGTGGTACCTGAATATTGGCGCGACCGGCTGCTGAAGCTGAAAGCCTGCGGTTTTAACACGGTCGAAACGTACGTGGCGTGGAACATCCACGAACCGGAAGAAGGAAAGTTCGTGTTTGACGGATTGGCGGACATCGAAGCGTTCGTCCGGTTAGCCGGCGAATTGGGGCTTCATGTCATCGTGCGTCCAAGCCCGTACATATGCGCCGAATGGGAATTCGGCGGACTTCCTGCCTGGCTGCTGGCCGATTCCTCGATGCGGCTTCGCTGCTTCGACCGTGCGTTCCTGGACAAGGTCGACCGTTATTTCGACGAGCTGCTGCCAAGATTGAAACCGCTTCAATGCACGAACGGCGGCCCGATCATCGCCATGCAGATCGAAAACGAATACGGCAGCTACGGCAATGACAAGCAATATTTGAATTACTTGAAAGAAGGCATGATCAGCCGCGGCATCGACGTGCTGCTGTTCACCTCCGACGGCCCGGAAAACCATATGCTTCAAGGCGGCATGGTGGAAGGCGTGCTGGAGACGGTCAACTTCGGTTCCAGAGCAAAGGAGGCGTTCGCGAAGCTGCGCGAATACCAGCCGGAAGGCCCGCTGATGTGCATGGAGTTTTGGAACGGCTGGTTCGACCATTGGACGGAGGAGCATCACACCCGCCCGGCCGAAGACGTGGCGAAAGCGCTCGAAGAGATGCTGGAGGAAGGCGCATCGGTGAACTTTTACATGTTCCATGGCGGCACCAATTTCGGGTTTTACAACGGGGCCAACCACGGACAGCAGTTCGAGCCGACGGTCACGAGCTACGATTACGATACGCTGCTGAGCGAGTGGGGGGATCCGACGCCGAAGTTTTATGCCGTACGCGAGGTGCTTTCCCGTTACACGGACCTGCCGGAGCTGGAATTGCCTGAGCCGATCCGCAAAAAGGCGTACGGCACCGTGCAGATGACGGAACAGGCCGGACTGTTCGGCCAGCTGGATCAGTTGTCGCAGCCGATCCGCAGGGCGTGTCCGGAGCCGATGGAGAAGGTAGGCCAAAATTACGGCTTTATCCTTTATTCCACGCGGATCAGCGGTCCGCGGCACGGCTTTGAGCTGGTGCTGCAGGACGTGCGCGACCGGGCGCTCATTTTTGCGAACGGCGAGTACGTCGGCACGGTGGAACGCTGGAATCCGGCAGGCATCCCGCTCGAAATCCCGGCCGAAGGACTGCAGCTTGACGTGCTCGTGGAAAACATGGGCCGCGTCAACTACGGCCCGCTGATGAGGGATCCGAAGGGCATCACGGAAGGCATCCGCCTCGGCAACCAGTTCCTGTACGACTGGACGATCCGTCCGCTGCCGCTTAGCGACTTGTCAGCGTTGTCTTTTGCGCCGCTGAAGGAAGAAGGAGCTTCCGTTAAGGGCGGAGCGCCGGCCTTTTACAAGGGAACGTTCGAGGTCGACGACAAGGCGGATACCTTTATCCGTTTGGACGGATGGACGAAAGGCGTCGTCTATATTAACGGCTTCAATCTCGGACGATACTGGGAAGCGGGACCGCAGAAAGCATTGTACATTCCGGCGCCGCTGCTGAAGACCGGCAGCAACGAGCTTGTCGTCTTCGAGCTTCACGGAACAAGCAATCCGGAAGTCAGCTTGGTGGACGTGCCGGATCTCGGATAATAAACAGGGACTGTCCCGATCCTGGGGCAGTCCCTGTTTTATAATATCAGAAAGTATTAACTACAGAGCGATTGCATCCTGATATTGCAAGAAAAACTTCAACTAAACGCGGTCTGTCTACTGAGAAAGTACATCGATAGACGTTTTTCTTATTCTTCCTCTCCGTCTGCGTACCACGGATTCAAATGCACCATGACGTCCCCGACGTGCTTCATCCGCTTCATGATGCTTTGCTTCACCTCGCGGCTCACGTCATGTCCTTCCTTCACGGTCAATTGATTCGGGACGCTGACCTTCACGTCCACGATAATCGCATTGCCGAGCTCCCGGGCGCGGATGCTGTCCACCCGTTTGACGTTCGGAACCGAATAAATGATCGAGGTCAGCTGTTCCAGCTGCTCGTTCGTGACGTTTTTGTCCATCAAAATGTCGATGGCTTCGCGTCCCATTTTGTAGCCGAGCCGGATGACGAGATAAGAGACGATAATGCCCGCGGCGGAGTCGCCGTATTCCGTATACGCGATATGGTATTTGTCGCCGATCAGCGCAATGCCGATCCCGATCACGGCCGCTGCCGAAGCGTAGACGTCGGCAATATGGTCATAGGCGGTCGCGATCAGGCTGCGGCTGTTTTCCGCTTTTCCGATCCGGATGCAGTACATGTACAGCGCCTGCTTCCACGCCAAGGAAACAAAAGCGGCCACAAGCGATATCCAGCTGGCTGCGGCGGGGGGCGAAAAAAAGGATTCGACGGACTTGTAAACCATCAGCAGCGCCGCCATGATCAAAATGATGGACACCAGTCCGGAAGCAATCGCTTCGGCTTTGCCGTGGCCGTAAGGATGGTCTTCATCGGCCGGTTTCCTGGCGACGAGGGCGGAAGTCAAGGCGGCAACGGTTGCCACGACGTCCCCGGCGTTGTGAATCCCGTCCGCGACGAGAACTTTACTATTAAATACAAGACCCGTGACGATTTTGAGCGCCGTCAGCACCACGTTACTGATCAAGCTGATCCAAACGGCAACAATGGTTTTATTGGCCACCTGCTCTACTCCTTAAGGCAAATTAAAAATCGTTCGACCTCTTACAATATGTACCATTCATAGCGGAGAGCTTCAAGTTAAAAGTATTCTGCATATGAATAAATGTTATTCATTCCGGAAGGAACGGGCTGCCTTTTTTTGGCTTGAACAGGAAAAAACTCTCCCGACGCGCACATTTCCCGCATAGGGGGATGTGCTTTTGCGCTTGGAGAGCTTTTTGGATCATTTTTGAATGGGAGCTTGTGCTACTAGTGATGTTTGCTTACGCGATCGGAATTTTGAACGATTTTTTGATGATGGGGTACAGCCACTTCACGCCGCTTGGCGTCAGCGAATCGGCGACCAGATGCGACAGGTATCCGGCGGTGGCCACCAGCATGATGCCTTCCACCTGAAGTTGCTCCTCCAAGCCCGAACCTATGTATGCCCATAGTCCCAGCGCCCAGACGGTGTGCGTTAATCCCCGGTGCTTCAGCCAAGGGGCGACCGCCACGAACAACCCGAATCCGAGAAGCCACGTCATCTGATGGGACAGGCCGATATACGCAAGCGCGCAGCCGATCACGCTGACAAGGATGTTGCGCATGAGTCCGTCTTTAATAATCAGGCCGAGCAAAAACAAGCTAAGCGCCGCGAGCGAATATTCCACGACAAACAGATGTTTCGCGAAATAAAGCCAGATAAGCATAACGATCAGAAGCAGGCCTGACCAGTACAGCATCTCCCGCAGCCACTTGGAAAACTGCCCGATCTTTGAACTGAGCATGCTGGGCCCGTCCAGATCGGGGCTGAGCGCCGACAACGCGGAAACCGCGATATAAAGCGCGGCATGCTGCAGCGTAAACGGATAGTGCGCAGCCGCAGCCGCTCCGATGGCGACGCCGATCGCCATATGCGTTGAACCTTTCATGATGCCTCCTCTGACTGACCACGTGGATATATAGGCAAACATATGTTTGCTATCCTATTATACATGCCGGGAGCGAGGCGCGCAAAGGTTCTTTTGATAAAAGAGGAAGTTTTATAGAACAGCTAGTTGTGGATCAATATGTATTCTGTATCCAAGCCTAACCAATGCCAATGTATCCGCTTTAAATTTGTTGCAGGCCGTGCGTTGCGGAGGGCTCATTCTTTCGAATCGACGGGTTCCGATCCGGCCGAATCCTTGGGCAACGCCCCCCTTCCCAACAGGTAATCAATTGAAACCTGAAACAGATCAGCCAGCCGGTCCAACGTTTCATAGTCCGGCTTTCTCCGGTTTTTCTCGTAATGAGACAGCGCCGCTCTGCTGATGCCGATCGAGGCAGATAATTCCTCTTGTGTCCAGCCTTTTTGTTCCCGAAGTTCTGCTATCCGATGACCGTACTTCATCCGTTCCCACCCTCCGTATATGATCCAAGGCTAATGAAATAATACTTGACGCGATACAAAATGTATCGTAAATTTACAATGTCGTCAATAGCGAATAACCATTTTGTAACCATTTTCCTAAGAAAACAGGTTGCTGAACCCTTTATGACACGATGGAATCTTCCTGTTGATGCAATGTTGTGCTGAGGTTAAAGGTTTTCGGCATAACTCCTCCTATTAAGGGATTTATAAACATAAAATGTTGTCGAGGATTCATTTTTTAGATACATTTAGTATCGATTAAAAAAAGACAGGTGTTGAAAAGATGATTGATACCCATTGTCATATCCTGCCCGGCATGGATGACGGCCCAAGAAGCATGGATGCTGCCTTGCGCATGGCCGCTTCTGCAGTAAGGGATGGAATTCAAACGATCATTGCCACGCCCCATCATACCGCGAAAAGGTATAACAATACGGCACGAAAAATACAACGCAGAGTAGGTCTGTTCAATGGCAAGCTGAAGAAACATAACATTCCGCTGAGGATTCTCCCCGGACAGGAGTACCGCCTAACGGATTCTTTTCGGGCGGAACATCGGGCGAGACGGCTTCAGACGCTTGCCGGAAGCTCTTATCTGCTCGTCGAACTTCCTTCCCGCATGATCCCCGGCTGTCTTTACGAATTTTTCACCTACATGAAACATCATGGCATCCATCCGGTCATTGCTCATCCTGAAAGGAATCTTGAAATTATCGACAACCCGGATCAAGTGCTTGACTGGATTGAGAATTACGGAGTTAGGCTGCAGGTTACAACCCAATCCTTGATCGGCGTTTTTGGCCGGAACGTGCAAGAAACGGCATCCTACCTGTGCCGGAAGCACTGGATTCACTTGGTAGGCAGTGATGCACATAATTTGTCATTGCGGAATTTTCACTTCCAAGAAGGTTATGAAGCAATTAAACAATTGTGTGGTTCTTCTTATATGAAGATACTGCAGGAACATGCAGCGAAATTAATTTATGGAAGTACAATGACCAGCTTGCATCATCAACAGTCCGGAATAGAAAGTATCTGCAGAGATGATGAAATTACTAGCCCTAATACGTAACTTGGCCCTTGAATGTAAATAGATCAACCGCAAATGGATTCTTCCGAAAGTCGTGGATTGGCCTGGGCATAGCCTCGAAGCCGTTGCTCCATGACTTTTGTTCATGAACATGAAGATGACATTACTGCTTTTCTGACTTTGTTTCGGTGGCTATTGTACCCATCCGTCTCTCCGAACAAAGGGAATCCTCAAAAAGACTGCCGTCATTCGCATGAATCTTTAATGGCATCTAATACAATGTCTGCCAGCTGGTTTACCGTTTGCTCGTGTACTGGGCGGCGAAGTTGGTAAAAGCTGACGTTTGCCGACAGTCGGGTCGTCGTTTCGAAATGCCATGCTGTAAGCCCGCCCTCCGAAAGAATATAATTACGGTATGTATGGCGATACAAAAGCGACAATCGTTCTAGATTCTTCGTCACGGCACGGATTTCGGCATGCTGGCAATCCATCTTCACGAGTTCGAATACACCAGCCAAAGGAACGGCGTTTTCCGAAAAATAGGAGTGGACAGGAACGGCAAATTTCGTTTCACGGTCGAACAATGGACGATATAATTTCGAGTTCATGCCAAAAGCATCCAGACTTTCCTGCCACAGCTTTTGTTGCGGATAGGAGGGGGTCACGAAAGGGTTATTGCAGTCATCCAGGGTCAAAGCAATGACATCATCCGTTATCAGCCTATACCCTTGTTGCAGAAAAGCGGAAGCAAGCGTTGATTTGCCATGACCGGAATGGCCGACAAACGCGTAAGCTTTACCATCGATGACAACTGCACTGCCGTGCAAGGGGAGTATTTTTCTTTGGAATAAAATAGCGCCCATACATGTGCCCAGTACATATAATCGAATAATATCGACGTCGGCGTCTTGCTCAGGCGAGATGGTGATCGTCGTTCCTTTTTCAACCGAGAATGTGGCCTGATGAGGTATATGAAATACGACCTCATCTTTTCCAACCGAAATCTTCTTGGGTGATTTCATTAGCTCCGTCCGTTTATGCGTCAAATCACCGTACCGAATGGATATATCAGGTGTATCGGATAATGAGCTGGTCTTTCGAAGTTCCGGAAAAGGGATCACGCTTTGAATGGAATACCCGAAGGCGGTATACGCGTCGTTCGTTTTCGTTTGAAACAATGCTTTCACCCCAATACCAATAAATAATTAGGGGGTAACCCATATACCTGTTAAGGTGTAATCGAGTTTCCCCCCTTGAAAAAACATGCCTTTATGTACTAACTAGGATGTATGATGTACGTGCTCGTCGGGATCGGGTTGTACCGCGTC
This sequence comes from Paenibacillus sp. FSL M7-1455, assembly GCF_038004655.1. Lineage (NCBI taxonomy): Bacteria > Bacillati > Bacillota > Bacilli > Caryophanales > Paenibacillaceae > Paenibacillus > Paenibacillus sp. FSL M7-1455. Next base: position 1,890,545 of record NZ_JBBORO010000001.1, read on the forward strand.
CGGAGTCGTTTCTCCAGGGCCGGCCATTGTCATATTGATATCCAGAATTTCCAAAGCGGGTGCTGTCCATTCTTTTTTCATTTGTATTCACCTCCTTTCAAAAGTTTTTTTCGAGAAATCGGTGCAGAATTAGGCTGCGCATTAATAATTTTATGGACGTCCCGTAGGCCTGATTGATGTCAATGCCTTGGCGAGCTTCTTCTATGGCCTGCTCGAGGACAGGCATGTTTAAGATTTGCTGCATTCGCGGGTCGCGGCGCAAACGGTTAAGTTCGCCGACGAATGCCGGCCAATCGTCTAACATTCTGTGGATCGAGTCGGCTGCTTGAATGCCTCTTGTTCGTTGATTCAACCGAATAGAATCAGGTAGCCGGCCTTTCGTAGCCTGGCGAATCAATGCCCGATCCATCCCGTCATGCACGAATTGATCCATCGGAGTTGAAAGGCAGAACCGGATAACCCGGAGGTCATTGGTAGGGTCGTGGCCACATACGGAGTAACGAAGAGAGAGCTTGCATCCAACGGTTCCCGTCGTGCTCCACATATTCACACGGTGAAAATGCTGTTTCCTCGCTTCAAGCGGATCCGAAGGCAGATCATGCGTCGAACCAATTCGGGTAAATTTGTCATCATGGAGTTTTTCGTAAATGCCGGCTCGTTTTGCAAAATCGGAATTAATTAACTGCGGAATTTTTATTGGAGCCGGGGTTGCTTTCAAATTCCCGAGTACGGGAAATGCTTTACGGCAAATGGTGGAATAAACATATCTTCGTCCTAATCCGACATTTTTACTGTACAAACGAACCTCACGCGATAAGCGAAGCCAACTGAACTTCCTCATGAGTTTCGTATAATATTCGATCGCAGGCCCCCAGGAAATGCTGTAGTTGCCTCTGGAACCTTGAAGCAAAGTCCCTATACCTCGTTGCTTGGCTTCCTCATAGATGCCCCTTAACCAGAACGTATTATCGAAAAATTTATAGGGGGTCTCCAGAATATTCAGCCACTCATCGATCTCCGTAAAGGCGTTTCTTCCTTGGAAATCCATGTAATGATCATCGATATTGCCCACAAACTGTACCGTCTGACGAATCAAGGGTCTTTCATCGGCGAGTCTGCGTTTCGGTGTCCAATCCGTAAATCCATCCACAGGCACGTAACTGAACGTGTGAAGTTTGCGGCTGTCTTTTTCCAAAGCTCTGGCGGCGAAGCTGACAACCGACCCGGAGTCTAAGCCTCCGCTAAGATGAGCGCCGATGTTCTGACGGGTCCGTCGCAGTCTTGCGGTCACGGCTTTGTTAAAGACGTCTTGAAAAGCTTCCACGTACTCTTGCGGCGAAGCAAGCTTCAGCGGTGTGACTTCCGCAAGACTGTTGTATCTGCGAATGCTTACCTCATTTCCCGTGACCGTAATCGTATGGGACGGAGGCAGCTGTTCAATGTTGTTATAAATCGTCGTTGACAAATCCGGGGGTTCAAAGACACCGGTAATGGCAAGAAATTCAGCCAACCATTGGTCGTTTAGCTCTTTTTTTATGTAAGGTAAAGACAATAAGGGGTTAATCGCAGTGCATAATGATAATTGCTGCTTGTTGCGATGGAAATAGAGCGTACGCGCTCCAGAAAAATCCCTTGCTCCCAGAAGCAGCTGTTTTCTCTCATCCCACAGGATGAATGAAAAGTCACCGACAAGTTTCTCCACCATTTGTTCGGACCATTTCTCATAGGCCTTCAGGAGTATTTCGCTGTCTGTAATGCTTTTCGTATCGTGTTGCGGCACTTGCAATTGCTCCATTAATTCGTCGCGATTATCAATGATGGCATCCGCAGTTATCGCAAGACCCCGGTGCGCATCGTAATAAGGCAATATTTCCTGGGCGGATTGTTCAGTAACCCATTGCGCATGACACATGAGCATGATGTTTTCCTTCTGCCATACAGCCCTTTGGTCAGCCGGATATTGGTCCATTGCTTCCATCATCAGGCTCCCGTGTTCGGGCAAAGCGGGTTCCCGATTGAAGCCGTAAATAGCGGCGATCGCACTCATTGAATATCTCCCCCATTATGTACCGCCTAGTAAAAATGCACTAAGAATCGTCCCATTTGGCTATATCATACATTATGTTACGAAATGTATCAATATCTGTTTTAAAAATCAATATTATTTCTACGGGCTCTTCGATTTTTTTAGGAAATGCCAAGGATTCCGGCAAAATAGAAATGCCAGCAAAACACCGACGGTATCGATGAAAACATCATAAATTCGTCCGCCGCGAAAAAAATACAACTGCAAAATTTCGGTTACAGCCGCATAGAGAACCGAGAGATAAAAAGCGGACCGGTATTTGCCGAACTTGGACCCCAGGAGCGCCAATATAAAAAATCCCAACATGTGCCCGGCTTTTCGTTGAAGCCACTCCGTGTCCGACCATTGATAATCCGACTTCAAGAGTTCCAGCCAGTCGGGTGCAGGATTGATTTGAAAATCGATGAATTGATATTTGATCAGCATATGGAAATTGACGGAGCAAGTGAAGATAAAAAGAATGCAGGCCCATATCAGTGTTAGAAATATTCGCATACGCATTGATTCTCCTTTCATGATCGGAATCCGCTTTGCCTCAAATGAATGCAATTCGATACATTTTGTATCTGTAGAATTATATTGCAGTTATCCAATGGTTTCAATATTTGAATTGGATTTATTTCAAACGTACTGGGAATTTGTACTGAACATTTATTGAAATGGATGATTACTATAGCGATAAGGAGGGGATCGCATGACTGATCCGAGCACGCATTTCATGAAGATGAGGAAGTGGCTGGCAAATGAGGCGGTATTACCTGAAGAATTAAGCGCTAATTTTGATCTATTAGATGAAGAAATGGGAAGCCGCGGCATCAACGTCAAATGGTTTGGGGCCGTGGGAGATGGCGTGACGGATGATACCGAAGCTTTCAAAGCTGCAATGGCTATGAGCAATAAGCGGTACAAAATATTTATCCCTGCAGGAAATTATCGGATCAGGCAAACGATCGAAAATAACAGCCGGGGCATTTTTGGTGTCGGTCCATACGTGGACGGCGGGCAATCAGGTACCCGGATCATTTGGGATCCCATGGATAAAGCAACGGACTTGCTCCCTTGCATAAGAATAAAAGAGGCCGGGATAAAAGCTGTATTCGAGGATTTCTCCATCCAAGGAATTGTGAGCTATAATTCAAAAAATCTTGCGACCTGGATCAATAAGAGTCTATTCGAACAAGACTTATATGACATGTTCCAAGTTGGAGCGGCTGCAATTGAGGTCGCCGGCACAGCCACTCCAATATTCAGGAATATCATTACGTCTCAGGTAAAGGTCGGTCAGCTGCTTAATAGCACGAGCGGGCATGTATCATCGTATGATTGTACATGGAGCGGAATGATTGGCGTGTATTGTCGCATTAATTCTGGCGATTATTATTACCAAGGCGGCGGCATATCAGGAGCATTTGCTGGGATAATGATGGGTACCATACTAACAGCCGGTCATCGCGGAGGCTTCGGAGCATTCCTTCATAGGACCCATCTTGGGTTTTCCCCGTACGCAATCTATCAATGCATAGACGGCGGACTGGAGGATTATAATAAAGCCCCATCCGTTCTGGGATTAAGCGGCTTATACGTTAATACTCAGTTTGAGCAATGCGGTGAAGCAGCCATAAAATTGCTGCCAAAATCCTCCACGCTCAATTTAAGAATGTTCGGATTCGGATTTTCGTGGTCAACGACACAGCACACCAATAATCCATCTGCTTGGGAATATGCGCTGCCGGATGATCTGAAGCATCCGAACGAAAAGCAACGGTATGCAGCCTGGTTCGGAACCATTACGGCTCCGGTCGTATTCCATGATGATCTGGGCAAATTGAAAAAATCAACGGCCATAGGAGCGCTTGGCACTGCTTATATTGATACATTGACGGGCGACAAGGAATCCGATCTTTCCGGGCTGTCCGTAGCCGAAACGGTGATCCGGAGAAAGCTCACGCCGCTATACACTTCCGTTGATTTGCAGGCGCGCATGCAAGAAAGAGAGCATAGGGCGCTTATGCCCGTCTCTGCTCCAAACCTTCTTCAAAATCCCGAGATCTTGTCAAACTGGACGGTTAGTAACGGAACCATCAGCCTAGTCACGGCGGATCAGGTCCCGGTACCTATCTCCAACGAGATGAAACAGGTCATCGGCAATAATCCGGTAATATTAAAAGTAACACCTGATGGAACCAATTCACCAAGCGTTAGAATAAAATTCAATGCTCGATCCCTGCCATTCAAGGGGGATGCAAATCGCAATTTGGCCATGCAATATTTTATATTGGAAACCGAATTTGCGAACACATCGTTTTATGCGTCGATCGGGCGGATTTCAGCGCAGAATGGGGAATATATTTTTAATGATGCTGCTACTTGGAAAGAGAAGGGCTGGAAGCATCTTCGCGGAAGGGAACTGGCAAGCAAAACAGGTTTGTTATATGAATTCAGCATCGGATTTATTCCGCCGAAAGGCGAAACTTATATTGCCGGGGTCATGGTAACGTGGGATCATATCGGTTCATATTCCCCGTATCCTCACCACTATGTCCCTGGTCCGTTCGAAATCGGCGGGCAAGGGCTGATACTAACCGATTCCGTTACAGGCGCCAGATATCAAGTATCCATCGTCAAAGGTCAGATGCAGATTCTTCCGGTATCGTGAGATGTCATTCTACATGGACATAATGCATAAAAAAGGTTCATTTGTTGGTTGTACAACAAGTGAACCTTTTTTAATGATGGCCATTGCCTATACATCAAGCAAAACGTCATACGTATAAAGGCGATAGGAAAAATATAATCTTGACATGATACAAATTGTATCTTAGAGTATGGGGTGTGAATATACATATTGTATCGTTTTAGGTTGGGAGCAACAAATGCGGTGGATATTTTTATTCCACACATTATTAATCGGAGGGTTGCGAAAGAATGGAACTCAAACAATATTTTAGGATCATTCAAAAAAAATGGTGGCTGATCATGGTCATTGTGGTGGTTGCGATTGCTGCGGCTTGCGTCAAGAGCTTTTACTTCACGACGCCGATTTATGCGGCAACTGCGAAGCTGATTGTTAATCAGAAGGGATCAGCAGACGGCAGCCTGAATACGGGAACGATACAAACCAGCATTTTTCTTATTAATTCTTATAAAGAAATTATCAAATCATCCGCAATCATGGATAAGGTGGTACAGAAATTCCCCGAATTAAAGGCAACTGCCGGTGAATTGTCGGCCGGCATCTCAGTCATAACCGCGAATAACTCCCAAGTCATGAACTTGGGATATAAGGATACATCCTACGCAAAGGCAGCCGCAATCGTAAATGCTGTGTCCAAAGTGTTTAAGGATGAAATCCCCCACATTATGAACGTGGATAATATCACGATCCTAAGCATGGCGGATACGAAGGCATCCCCTGCTCCGATTAATCTCAATCCGTTGATGAACATTTTGATCAGCTTTGCTGTTTCCCTGATGTTGGGCGTCGGACTCGTGTTTCTGCTTAATTATCTCGACGATACATTGAGAACGGAAGCCGAAATCGTTGAAATTCTCAATTTGCCCGTTCTTACGGCCGTCGGCGAGATTACCAAAGGAGATTTGAAGGCGACGAAGAAGGCGGCAGCAGTACACAATTCAAAAGTAGGTGAAAGCAAGTATGCGGCGCTCAATCAATGACCGAAGTTTAATCGTATCCGTGAATCCAACGTCAACGATCTCCGAAGTATACCGTTTGCTTCGAACAAAAATCCACTACTTGTCCAAAGACCATGAATCCAAACTGATTATGGTTACCTCCGCGCTGGCAGGCGAAGGAAAAACGACAACGATTTGCAACTTGGCAACCACGTATGCTCTCGAAGGCAAGAAGGTGCTGCTCATTGATGCGGATTTGCGTAAACCATCTCTGCATCGAATATTCTCTCTGCCGAATAATCACGGATTAAGCACGTTATTAACAGGCGGCACGAGTGCTCAGTCTGCAATCCAGGAAACCATGGTTGGTTATTTATCGTTGCTCCCTTCCGGACCCGTACCGATGAATCCGTCGGAGCTTATTGATTCCACAGCTATGCGGGAACTGCTTGAGAGTCTGAAGCAGGATTATGACGTGATTCTGATTGACACGCCTCCCGTACTTGCTGTGACAGACCCTGTTATAACCAGTACGTTATGTGATGGTGTGGTTATGGTGGTCGCCACGGGCCGGGTTAAAAAGGATCATTTGCGGAAAGCCAAGGAACAGTTGGATCATGTGAATGCTCGAATGTTGGGCATTGTGCTCAATCGAATGAATCGGGAAGACCAACAAATATTTTATATGGATGACTACGGTACAAAGGGTTAACGACTGATCATGAAAATAGGTAATGTCTACTGAACCTCTATCACTGTAGGCACTCGGTCACACTGTGGGTCACTTGCGCGACCTTAGACATGATTGTCAGGGGTGTGATGTGAGGCGGGGTTAAATGCCCCCTAAATTAACAGGATATATCTTGTATTAAAGAATAACTAATGATTGGTAGAGGATGAAGATGAGAAAAGTAAAAAAAGCGATCATTCCTGCAGCTGGCCTTGGAACCCGGTTTTTGCCAGCCACGAAAGCCATGCCTAAAGAAATGCTTCCGATCGTGGATAAGCCTACGATTCAATATATTGTGGAAGAAGCCGTGGCTTCGGGTATTGAGGATATCATTATCGTAACGGGCAAAGGCAAGAGGTCCATTGAAGATCATTTCGACCATGCATTTGAACTGGAGAATAATTTGTTCAGCAAAGGGAAGTTCGATTTGCTTGATGAAGTACGCCGTTCCTCGAATGTAGATATTCATTACATACGTCAGAAGGAACCGAAAGGGCTTGGGCACGCGGTATGGTGCGCCAGAAATTTTATCGGAAACGAACCGTTCGCCGTTTTATTAGGGGATGACATTGTACAGTCCCGGACGCCCTGCATTAGGCAGCTGGCAGAGCAGTTTGAGCAGGTACAGAAATCCGTCATAGGCGTGCAAATGGTCCCGCATGACCAAACGCAACGTTACGGAATCGTATCCGTGCTGGGGAAATCAGGACAATTATACGAAGTGAACTACGTTGTGGAAAAACCATCCGAAGGTGAAGCTCCGTCAAATTTGGCAATTATGGGCAGATACATACTGACCCCTGAAATTTTTTATTTTTTGGAGCAGCTGGAGGAAGGAACCGGCGGGGAAATCCAATTGACCGACGCCATTCAGCAGCTGAATGAAAGCCAAGGCGTGTATGCGTATGATTTTGAAGGAACGCGATACGACGTGGGCGAAAAGCTGGGATTTATCATGACGACATTGGATTTTGCCCTTCAAAACAGGGAGCTGCGAACGCCCCTTTTGCAAGGAATGGAGAAGATTCTTGAAAGAGAGCATTTAGGCAAAATAAATCGCTGAGGTGAATGATTCATGTACCCCAATCCGCAAAGGAACGAAACGGATGTTTGGTTTAAGGGGGAGCCCAGTTATGCAGGCGAAATAGCCCTGGAAGCAGATCCTAAAATCATTTACATCGGAACTAAGCGCTTGCTGGACTTTATGTTAGCATTGCTCGGACTTATGATCTTATCCCCATTCTTACTAATCATATCGATCCTTATTAAGCTGGATGACCCGAAAGCGTCCGTTTTGTTTTACCAGACACGCATCGGAAAGGGAGGAAAGCCTTTTCGAATGTTTAAATTCCGCTCGATGGTGTCGAACGCGGAAGAAATGTTGGAGGAACTATTGGATCAAAATGAGGTCAGCGGTGCGATGTTTAAGATGAAAAATGATCCACGAGTGACCAGAATCGGAAAATGGATCCGAAAGACAAGTATTGACGAACTTCCCCAACTATGGAATGTGATTCGGGGCGATATGTCGTTAGTAGGTCCAAGGCCGGCATTGCCCCGGGAAGTCGAACTCTACAGCAACTTGGATAAGCTTCGATTGAAAGTAAGCCCGGGATGTACGGGCTTATGGCAGGTGAGTGGACGGAGCAACCTCAGTTTTGACCAGATGATCGCATTGGACTTGGAATATATTGAACGTAGAGGTCTCTGGTTGGACGTAAAACTCATATTCCGGACGATCAAAATCATGATTTTTCCAAATTCGGCCTACTAATGGAGCGTGTTTAAATCATGAAATTAACAATAAGTGTGGTTATACCTACTTATAACAGAGTGGATACGCTCGTGAACTGCATTGAAGGCATACGCAGGCAGGCCCGGTTTCCCGACGAAATAGTGATTGTCGTTAGAAATTCGGATCATGTGACGCTGCAGTACCTGTCTTCGCTTGACTTGAACGTGCTTAAAATTGCTTTGGTTGAACGAGACGGCATGATTGCCGCGCTCAACGCGGGAATCTTGAAAAGCACGGGCGCGATCGTAGCGCTTACTGACGATGATACGGTCCCGCATCCCGAGTGGCTGCTGAACATGGAACGACATTACATAAAAAGACCTGACGTTGGCGGCGTTGGCGGAAGGGATATTGTCCATCATGGAGGGAAACCGGTTCCGCCCCAAAAACGCCAGGTAGGAATGATCAGGCCTTATGGGCGCATTATCGGCAATCATCATATTGGTATGGGGGACGTACGCGAAGTGGATATCCTCAAGGGAGCCAATATGAGCTTTAGGAGAGAGGCAATACGAGGGCTGAGTTTCGACGAGAAGCTTAAGGGGACAGGGGCACAAATTCATAATGAGCTGGAGTTCAGCCAGGCTGTCAAGAAGAAAGGCTGGAAACTTCTTTATGATCCCAATGTACTCGTGGACCATTTTCCGGCCGTGAGATTCGATGAAGACCAACGTCACAGTTTCAACGAAACAGCTTTTTTTAATGCCGCACATAATGAAACCTATGCGATGCTCAAACATATGAGGTTCATGAACCGAATCATGTTTTTGATCTGGGTGGTGGCGGTAGGAAGCAAGTCTTCGCCTGGAGTGGTCCAGGGCATGCGGATGCTTCCGAGTCAAAAGGGCATGGCTTTGAAAAAAGTATCGCTGGCATTTAAAGGCAGATGGGGTGGCTGGAAAACATGGAAAGGGTCTTTAGAATAAATGCGGGGCTGAAAGGCGTTACCCGCATCTTATCGGGTACGATAAGAACTGGTGGATTTGTCGCGCTCGGGGCAGCAATTGGATATGCGGGTTCGGTTGATTCCCTGCACATGAAACTGTTAGAGACGGCCTTTCTGCTGCTCGGCTTGTTGCTTGGTCTGCATATGTATTTTAAAAGCCCCCACAATCTTATCCCCTATACGCTCGTGATCTGGACGGTCAGCCCGGAAGCAAGGCGTTTTCTGGACTGGACCTTTAAAACGTATAACGATACGTCGATGATCATGCTGACGCCGTATTGCGTCAGTCTGATTTTGCTTATCCCCATCCTTAAACATTTTAAACAGATGGATTCCCGAGTCAGACTGATATTGAAAATTATTGGGGCAGCGTTGATATACGGGTTTCTTCTCGGGTTTCTGAAATATGGCCTATCTTCCGTGTATGAATTGCTGAGCTTGCTCGTCCCATTCCTGGTATTCGTTTATGTTCATATCAGCAAATTCGATCGTACGGTCTGGGATCGATGGTTACGAAGTTACGCTTTCCTTGCTGTCCTCGTCGGCGCATATGGGATATATCAATATCTGGTCCTCCCGCCATGGGATCACTTTTGGATGGTCCATGCGGAGATGAATTCGGTCGGTCTTCCGGAGCCTCAAAAATTCAGGCTGTTTTCTTTCCTGAATTCTCCCGGACCAGCCGGATTGTTCCTCGGATTCGCTCTACCGATCATGATTGTACAGAAGAAATGGAGAGTGCTTGGCATTGTAGGCATCATGATTGTAGGGTTTGCATTGTTGCTTACATTGGTTCGGGTAAGCTGGATTTGCAGTATCATTATGATCCTCGGATACTTTGCTCGTTCCCATTTAAAAAGCAAGGTCAAATTGCTAACCCTGAGTGTGTTCATGATTGTGGCGTATGTCTTTGTTCTTCCGGCATTGCCCGGCGCAAACGAGGTATCTTCCCGCATAAGTACATTCGAATCACTGGAGGAAGACCATTCATTCAATGAACGATTGGTATTTGCCAGGAATATCGTTTCGGATGTCATTTCGCATCCGCTTGGGCGAGGAATAGGCAGTTCAGGGCTCGGAGTTAAGCTGACGCAAAGTTCCGACACCTTAAAGGTTTTTGATAACGGGTATTTGAATTTATTTTATTTATTCGGCTTACCATTAGGGCTTGGCGTGATCTTCATGTTAATCTATATTTTTTTTCTTCTATTTAAAATCAGTAAAAAGGAGAAAATTTACGCCCCTATATCATTTGCAGCTATCAGCGCTACGTTATTTCTTCTGTTGGGCAGCAATGTGCTCAGCGGGTTATCGGGGTACATTCTAATGCTCGTGATTTCGTTTGCTTTTTCGCATACGATTCCAAAGCGGAGGGACACGTAACATGCAAATCGTTTTTATAGGAGATTCCATTACCGAAGGGCTGGGCGTCATAAGATCTAAAACGAATTATGCCAATCTGCTGCAAGCCCAACTCAAAGCCCAGGTAGCCCAGCCCGTTCATATCGTCAACTTCGGTTCCAGTGCGATGCAGGTCAGCGAGTCCAGGGAAAGGCATGAGCAGCGTATCTTGGAAATGCAGCCGGACATCGTCGTATTTGCTCATGGGATCACCGAAGCGATCCCTCGTGTGCAGAAAAAGCATTTGAAATGGATGCCTAAGCGTTGGAGAAGACCGGGATGGATGGATCCCAGACCATATTATTCGACCCGTACGTTCCGGAGGGTCATGGAAAAGGTTGAATCGGGTGCTCGCTGGCGCGCCAAGGTTGCGCTCATCCAAATGTTTGGCGGCAAGCCGTGGATGAGTTTGGAGGAATTCAGACGGCACACGACGGAATTTGTCCACAATGTGCTGAACCATAACAGGAACACCCGCATTATTTTGCTCGCGACAAGCGATATTGAGGACAAATATTTCCCGGGAGCATCGGAGTCCATTCGAATGTACCGGCAAGTGTTTCACGAAATTTGCAATAATCCTCAATCCGCGAATCGGGTATTTGTATGCGATGCCGCTCGGAATTTGCACAAGTGGAATGACTATCTGGAAGATCGGTTTCACCCTAACGGTTTGGGGCACGACAAAATAGCAAGGGCACTATTGAACACGATATTGGGGCACTCGCTGGGAGGTCGCATGGCGAAGAAAGAGGTAAGCCTATGAGAATCTGTTTTGTCACGCATAAGGTAATCAAGGGAGACGGACAAGGAAGGGTCAACTATGAAGTGATGGTTGAAGCGATTAGGCAAGGGCATGAGATCACGGTAATATCTGCAGAGCTATCGGACGAACTGCGGAATCACAGCCAAGTCAAATGGATCCGAATCAATATGAGAAAAATTCCTACATTATTATTGCGATATCAGGCCTTTGCGTTATTGTCCGCAATTTGGTTATGGAGTCACTGCAAACATATCGATCTAACCGTGGTCAACGGTTTTATTACCTATGCACGGTCGGATATCAACTGTATACATTTCGTCCACAGCGCGTGGGTCAAATCGGAATATCATCCATTCCGTGAAAGGAAAAACCTGAAAACCCTGTACCAATATATATATAACAGATTAAACGCATCCTTGGAGCGTTTTGCCATGAAACGCACCAAACATATTATTTCCGTATCGGAGCAGGTGAAACGGGAATTGGCAGGAGACGCCAAAATAGAACCCTCGCGGATCTCTGTCATTACCAATGGCGTAGATTTGGATGAATTTTATCCGAGGTCGATGAGCCGGAAGGATTATCAATTGGATGAAAATAAGGTTTATGCTTTGTTTGCGGGAGACTTAAGGTCTTCCAGAAAAAATCTGGATACGGTCCTTCATGCTTTGGTTAAGGTGGAGAATATACACCTACTGGTGCTTGGCTATACGGAGAAGAGCAGTTATCCAAAATTAGCCGAAACGTTAGGCCTAAGCGATCGTGTTCATTTCCTGGGCTACAGAAAGAATGTTGCCGAACTGATGTCCCTGGTCGATTTATTTATTTTTCCATCAAGATACGAACCCTTTTCGCTCGTAGTATTGGAGGCCATGGCATCGGGACTGCCGGTAATCACGAGCAGTAAATGCGGCGCTGTGGAGCTGTTGTCGGAGGATTCGGCGGTCGTCATGGAAGACCCCGACGATACCGAAGGGCTGGTTCATATCTTAAATGAGTTGTTATTCAACAAAGAGAGGCTGAAAATAATGTCCAAAAGGGCCAGGGAAGTTGCCCGGAAACACACTTGGGGCAGCATGGCTGAAAAATACTTAAGGTTAATCCACTCTACAAGATGATGACGATCCTTGCAAAAACCTGAGGAAATGTATTCATAAACGATCATGAAGCGAGGGAATATCTTGAATATTCTGCATATAGCCAACCATGTCAAACAATCCGGCAACGGCATCGTAAACGTTATGATAGACCTTGCATGCAGTCAAGCCAAATTCGGGCATAACGTAGCGGTTGCATCAGGAGGAGGGGAGTACGTCGAATTATTGCAAAGGAACAACATACGGCATTACAAGCTTGATCAAACGAGAAAGCCGGTACAGATGGTACGGGCTTTTTATCATTATCGGAAATTGGTCAAACAGTTCAAGCCGGATATTGTTCATGCGCATATGATGACTGGGGCTCTTTTGTCACGTCTTTTTAGAGGACTTCGAAAATATAAAATCGTCACCCATGTACATAACGAGTTCCAGAAAAGCGCGGATTTCATGAAAGTGGGCGATTCCGTCATTGCCGTAAGCCAAGCGGTGGCCAAATCGATGTTAAGCCGAGGCGTACAAGAGCAAAAATTGCATGTTGTTCTGAACGGTACGGTCGGGAGTCCCAGAAAAGAAGCCGCCGATGAGGAAATCCAGCTGAAAGGACCGTCTATTGTTACCGTAGCCGGACTTTATGAGCGGAAAGGGATTCAGGATCTGATCGAGGCGTTTGAAATCGTTGGTGCGGAATGTCCTGAAGCCCATTTATATCTTTTAGGAGATGGTCCAGACAGGCCTAAATTTGAAATGAAGGCGAACGAGTCCCTGAGAAAGTCGCAGATTCATTTTTTGGGCTATAAGCCGCATCCCCAAAAATATATGGGGGCCGCGGATGTTTTCGTGCTGCCTTCGCACAAAGAATCGTTTGGCTTGGTACTGATTGAGGCTCGGGAAGCGGGTTGTCCGATTGTCGCAACGAATGTTGACGGCATTCCGGAAGCATTGGACTTTGGAAAATCGGGCATGTTAGTTCCGCCAAAATCTCCGGATCAGCTGGCCGAAGCCATTTTAAGAATGCTAAAAGACGCCGGTGTCAGAGAACATTATCGCAAACGAGCTTTACAAGGACTGGAATATTATTCAATCGAAAGAGTGGCAAGAGAAACACTGAGAATTTACGAGGAACTGAAGAGAGGTTGAATTCATCCTGTTGAACGAGCTTTGATCCTAGTTGTCGTCCACAATTCGTCTCATGGAATGTAACCATAGGACCTTAAGGTGAGTGCATATATTGTGAAGAAACTTTTTTTTTCGGGACTTGCGGTGAACTTATCGATATTAGTCATTAATTTTATAACGGGGATCCTAAGTGCACGCTACCTTGGGCCTACAGGCAGAGGAGAGCTTGCGATCATCAATCAGTGGCTGCTGTTGCTCGGAGGGCTATGTGCTTTCGGTTTGCCGGGGGCGGTCGTGTATATGGGAAAGACTTCATCAAACGAAAGGGAATATTACCTTGGAGCCTACTTAATCATCGCTCCTTTGGCCGGTTTAATAGGACTTGTTGCAGGAGAAGTCTTTTTGCCTTATGCCATGGGGGAGGACGCGGAACACGTACTTAGCCTGCTAAGAGTTCTGCTGATCACGTTGCCCTTTACGGTGCTTTCGGACGGGATTGTAGGGAATCTGCAAACTTTAAATGCGTTTAAGAAAATCATGTTGTTCAAGTTCAGCCTCCCTGTAGGTTCATTAGTCATCATGTCCGCATTGATTGCATTTAACGTATACAATGTTAAAAATTACATCACGATCTATTATCTTTGGGTTATGTTTGTTCTTGCGATTCTATTTATATCATTAATTCGAATGATTAAGCCGAAATTCAAATCGGTGCTTCAATATTCCCGGCAGCTTTCAAAAAAAGGGGTGCAAATATTTGGAACGGTTGTCGTGGGCGTATTTAGCGGGGGACTGGACCAGATCGTTATTTCGATGTTGTTGTCCAGTTATGTCTTAGGGTTGTATAGCGTAGCGATCAGCATCGGCACCATTGTCCCGTCTCTTATGATCGGTTCCTTAAGCTTCTATTTCTGGCCGAAGTTGATGGATCTTAACGAGGAAGAACGGGCAAAAAAGGTGGAAGACACGCATAGTCTTTTGTTTTACGGCTCGATGTTGGTGTGCTTGTGCGGCTCAATCGTTACCTATTTCTTACTCCCGGTTCTCTATGGAAATGAATATTTATTATCTATTCCCATGGCTATCGCGTTTTTATTGGTGGCCCCCTTTAAAGTCGCTCACAGTATTTTGGTGTCATATTTAAATACCAAAGGCGACTTTAACCGAATAACGATCGCGGAGATCGTCGGACTGGCGTCCGGCATTTCGGCGATGTATTTGTTATTGCCCGTCGTAGGTAATATTGGTGCTCCTTTGGGGGTCATTGTATCAAGCCTGGTGAAATGGTGCTTGATGTTTTATTGGAGTTATAAGAAGGGGCTTGCCGCCTCGAACATGATGAGAATACATCCCAAAATGGTGCGGTTGTTCATCAGACCTGCAGAGACGGTCAAAGCGTTAAATATATTGAACAGAAAAAAACAGAAGGTTAAAGGAATGACGTAATTTTTTTAAAAGGGAGGGGAAGTCGCATGGTTATCGTCCAATTGGCGGATGGGATGTTATCGATCGGCGGGGTCAGCCGCTTTATCTATAACTTGACGTTAAAACTTGAAGAGCAAACAAACCGTGCCATATCGGCGGTTTATGAGCTTGAGGAAAACAATAACTGGGGGGAGCAGTCCTTAAATATCATCAAACTGGATGACAACAACGAAACAAGCTATAAGAAAATTTCGGGATGCAACCCGGACCTCATCGTGTGGCATGTCAGTATCAGAACGATTGGTTTAGTGAGGGAACTTTCAAAAAAATATCCGGTTTTAGCTATAGTACATAGTATCCCGTGCCCGTCAGGAACCCGGCTGTTTCGGGACAAAGACGAAATTTGTTATATCACTTCCGGAGCAAAATGCCTTCAGAACTGGTATACAAGAAGGTGCGGGACCAACCCCTCGCCAACCAAGGCCGTTAAATCTTTATTGGTGCATAAAACGATGATGAATACATTAAAATCATGCAACTGGGTGTACACCATCAGCAAATCAATGAAATCGTATTTAATGCAAGAAGGCATTCGGGAAGAACAAATCACTATTTTTGATGTTTCTTTAGGCTCAGTGTTAGAACTTCCTAAAGAGATAAACATCGTTGAGAAAAATAACGATGACCCGATCCATATATTGTTCATGGGCAGGCTTTCATATAATAAAGGCGTCCAATATTTGATCAAAGCGGTAAAAATTTTATTGGATGAAGGCATGAAGGTGACATGCACCATTGCAGGAAAAGGTTGGTTTGAAAGCAAGCTGGTACAGCTTACCGAAGAATTAAATCTAAGTCACACCATTGCTTTTATCGGGTCGGTACCCGGCACGGATGTAGGAAAATGGTATGAAGCAGCCGATGTCATTGTGGTACCTTCTATATTGCCCGAGCCGGCCGGATTGGTAGTTCCTGAAGCGCGAAGTTACGGTAAACCGGTTGTGGTGTTTAATGTTGGCGGGCTTGCAGAGTGGAACGAATATATCACGGGCATATCCAACGCCGAAGCCCCGGACCCTTACAGTCTGGCAAGAACCATAAAGCAAACGATGAAAAAAGAGGAGGTTCCTCAAGTCAAAATGAATTACGCGGACGAAAGGGTCGACATCGTAGATCAAATCGGAAAAGTACTGATATCAAATCAGGCAGCGAAATAAAGGCTTACCGCCAAACAATCTGCATCTGGAAAGAGAGTTCCTGACAATTCTACTGAAGAAAAGGGAGATACAATGAATGTGCTTTCGACTGGAATGGGTTGGATCGACGTCCAATATGGAGGATTGAATCGTTATTTTGCCGACTATTCAAATGCGATGAGGAACCATGGCCATGCGGAGCTCGGACTTGTGGTTGCACCCAGGGGGATCCAAGTGGAAACCGATTTGAACATCAAAAATGTTGCGCAGGAACTGGAAGCGGAACATTTCCTTCCGCGGATGAAATCGGTTCGAAATCACACCCTGCAAGCCATACGCTCTTTTCGCCCGGATGTTTTTAATCCGCATTTTGCTTTTTATACGACGCTGGTCACAAGGGGAATCATTCCGCCGCACGTCCCCATCGTTTCCCATTTTCACGGTCCCTGGGCTTTGGAAACCGAGGTGCAGTCGGGCAAGTCGGTGACCAAAGTCGTAAAGGAAGCAAGGTTATGGATGAAAAAACAGGTGGAGCAGCTCACCTATCGCCGAGCGGACAGCTTCATCGTACTGAGCGAATATTTCCGCAATATTTTGGCCGAAAACTACGGCATCGATGAAAAAAGAATCCATATCATCCCCGGCGCGGTCGATCACCATCGCTTTTGCCCCCATCCTGATCGTGAAGGACTGAGGGCTAAACTAGGCATTGCCCCTAATCAGGCGATGCTTTTTTGTATTCGCAGGTTAGTCCGAAGAATGGGGATTGACCGTTTGATCCATGCCATGGCCGAGGTGGTCAAGTCCCATCCCGATGTCCGGCTGTTCATTGGGGGCGACGGGCCGATGCGGGCAGAATATGAAGCGCTGATAGATGAACTGGGACTTATTAAGAATGTGGCATTGCTTGGCAGGGTTTCGGATGAGAAGCTTGTGCAGTATTACCAAGCAGCGGACATCAGCGTGGTCCCGACCCTTGCTTTGGAGGGATTCGGCTTGATCACCGTGGAATCCCTTGCGTGCGGGACGCCGGTGCTCGGCACTCCCATAGGCGGAACGAAGGAGATTTTGCGGCACCTCTCGGATGAACTGATGTTTGAGGACGGAACCTCCGAAGCCATTGCAAGAAAGATTATCGGTGTCCTCAACAAGGATTCATTTCTTCCTTCTCGGGAAACGTGCAGAGAACATGTGCTGAGCCGGTATACATGGAGCAAAGTGGCTGAGGCCGTTACCGAAGTATTCGCGGAAGAGATTGATAAAAGAAAGGTATTCAGAACATGAAAATAGCTTTTTACAACCATACCAGCACGATTAGCGGCGCCGAAATCAGCCTGCTGCTGACTGCAAAAAACTTAACGAAAGCCCATCCGATCATTTACGCGCCTGATGGGGAACTATTGCAAAAAGCACGCAGCGAGGGACTTGAAACGGTCCATCTGCCTAGTTTTCGCGCAAGAATGACCAAAAACCCGTTCGTTCTCGGGTGGTATGCGATGGGAATGTTGCGGGCGGGCTGGGGGCTTGCGCGGGCGATGAAAAAAAGCAGGGCGGACCTCATTCATGCAAACTCCATCAGGGCGGGGATCATGGCGAGTTTGTTCAGATGGTACCATCGGCTGCCGGTGGTCTGGCATGTTCGGGATATGCCTCCTCAGGGGTTAATCGGAAAATGCATCCGCAAAATCGCGGGAAGCGGGGCTCAGGCGCTGATTGGCATTTCCAGACCTGTCATAAAGGGAATCGTCGAGCCGTATTTGCAAGAGCGCTGCCATCTCGTTCATAACGGAGTCGAGTTAAGGGAAATGAATCAGGAGGATAGATTGGCGCATCGGAAGAGAATCCGTTCCGAAATGGGCGCTTCGGATGAGGCGCAAGTTTTGGCAATCATCGGGCAAATTGCGCCATGGAAAAGGCAGGAAGATGCCATTGAAGCGTTTGCCTCTCTTGTTCGGGAGAAGCCGAACGCCGTTCTTTGGATCGTGGGTGAGGCTAAATTCAGGGAAGAGAACGATCGATATCTCGATACATTGAAGCAAAAAGTTAAAACCTTGCGCCTGGAAGACAAGGTCATATTCACCGGGTTTAGGGAGGATGTTTTGGAGATCTGCTGCGCAGCGGATCTCCTTTTATTATGTTCGGACCATGAACCCTTTGGCCGCGTCATTATCGAAGCGATGTCGCAAGGAACGCCGGTGGTGGCCACCCGGGGAGGAGGCGTTCCGGAGATTATTCAAGATGGCGTGAGCGGGTTGATGTACGAAATCGGGAATGTCGAGGAGCTTCAAGATCGGATCCGCGACATCCTTGATAACGAGACTTTGCGGCTGGCTCTTCGCCGGAACGGACCGGAGAGGGTCAAGGAGAAGTTTTCCATTGCGCACACGTCCCGAAAAATCGAGCTTATTTATGACCAGCTGCTGGCAGCTTCAAACCACGAATATTTGGACCGGCCGCGTACGGGGGAGATGTTGGAATGAATGATTTAAAGATTGCAATCGTCCATGACTACCTGAATCAAATGGGAGGCGCCGAACGGGTCGTGGCCGTCTTTCACAAGATGTTTCCGCAGGCGCCGATTTATACGACGATTGCGGATGGCGATAAGCTGCTTCCGGAATTGGCGGATGCCGTCATCAAGGTCACCTGGATGCAGCGGATTCCATGGGTGTTATCCAAATTCAAGCTGTTTTTCTGGTTATATCCGTTTGCGGTCCGCTCCATGAACGTGAAGGGATACGACCTGATCCTCAGCTCCAGCAGCGCGTATGCAAAAGGGGTGCGAAAGGGCAGGGCAAGCGTTCATGTCTGCTATTGCCACACGCCCATGCGATTTGCGTGGAATTTTGAGTCGTATATGGAGGGAGTCGAGGTCCCCCCTTCCGTCAAACGGATCGCCAAATGGCTTACGCACCCGCTGCGGATCTGGGACCGGCACAATTCCAAAAAGGTGGACCGGATCATCGCGAATTCAACGATCGTCAAGGAGCGGATCGGCCAATGTTACGGCGTCCATTCGCCCGTTATTTTTCCTCCGGTGGATATCAGCCGATTCAACATTGCTGAGCAGCCGCCTGAAGATTACTTTCTTGTCGTCTCGAGGCTGGTGTCCTATAAAAAAATCGATCTGGCGGTTGAAGCCTGCACGCTGCTGGGACAGAGACTGCTGGTCGTGGGGGACGGACCGGACCGGCAAAGGCTCGAAAAAATCGCGGGGGCGACGGTCACGTTTCTGGGAAGGCGGAGCGATGAAGAAGTCGTCCAATATATGCAGCGCTGCAAAGCACTGATTTTTCCCGGTATTGAGGATTTTGGCATTACGCCGCTTGAGGTGAATGCGTGCGGCAGACCGATCATCGCCTTTTGCGGGGGCGGTGCCCTGGATACGGTCGTGCCGGAAAAAACGGGACTCTTTTTTAAGGAACAGCGGATCGGTGCATTGATGGAAGCCATTGAGCGGTTCCATCGATATGATTGGGATCCCGCCTATATTCGGGCGCATGCCGAGCAATTCGGCGAGCATGTGTTTATGGCGCGGCTCCGGTCCAGCATTGAGGAGCTTGTCCTGGAAAAGACGAGTCGCGAAATGACTATGGAAGCAAAAAGGAGCTACTGATGATGCATATCATTTTGTTGTCCGGCGGAAGCGGAAATCGATTGTGGCCTTTATCGAACGACACCCGGTCCAAGCAGTTTCTGAAAATTTTGGAATGCGCGTCGGGCCAGCGGGAGTCGATGGTGCAGCGCGTCTGGGGCCAACTGGGACAAAAGAATCTCCGGGAGCGTTCCGTTTTGGCGACCGGGAGGAGCCAGGTGGAACTGATCCAGAGCCAGCTTGGACCCGAGGTGGAGTTGATTGTTGAGCCGGAGCGCAGGGATACGTTTCCGGCAATCGCTTTGGCTGCCGGTTATTTATACTCCGTCAAAGGCGCCGCACTCAGCGATGTCGTGATCGTCCTCCCGGTGGATCTTTTTGTGGAGGACCTGTTCTTCGATAAAGTGAAAGAACTGGAGTCGTTAATGGTACATACGAAGGCCGAGCTGGGCTTGATGGGCGTTTCGCCGGACCATCCATCATCTAAATTCGGTTATATCGTGCCTCAATCGTCCATAACCGAAGCGCATGGAATGGAGTTCTTCCGGGTCAGCCATTTCGTCGAAAAACCCGACGGACCGGCGGCCCTTCGCTTGATGGAACAATCGGCCCTATGGAATTGCGGCGTATTTGCTTTCCGGTTGGAATACATGATCGAACATCTGATCCAGCGTTCCCTTCCCATTCAATATGACGAATTGTTAAACCAGTACAGCCGGATGGATAAAATCAGCTTTGATTATGCCGTCGTGGAGCAGGCAACAAATATTGTCGCCATGCCTTACCGCGGGATCTGGAAGGACCTCGGCACCTGGGACGCGCTGACGGAAGAGGTCCGTACGCCTTTGATCGGGAAAGGAACGTTGACCGAAGATTCGACCCGTACGCATGTCATTAACGAGCTGGACATTCCGATCACGGTCATTGGAGCTCCCAACTTAATCGTGGCGGCAAGTCCCGACGGCATTCTCGTATCCGAAAAAAACGCCAGTATGCGCATCAAAGACGTGATGAAGTTCGGCGAGCAGCGTCCCATGTATGAGGAGCGCCGCTGGGGCCGCTACCGGGTGCTGGACTATATCAAGTATCCCAACGGGAATGAAGTATTGACGAAGCGGATATGCATACTGCAAGGGAAAAATTTGAGTTATCAATATCATTTGCATCGCAGCGAGGTGTGGACCGTCGTGTCCGGCGTCGGGGAAATGGTGCTGGACGGCAATGTGCGGAGCATTGGAAAAGGGGACGTCATCGTCGTCCCTGCGGGTGCGAAACACAGCCTGCGCGCCATTACGGACATTGAAATGATAGAGGTGCAGACCGGCAGCGAATTGGTCGAGGAGGACGTCGTGAGACTGGCGATGAAATGGGAGGAAATCGAAGTCAATGTGTTGAGCTGACAGCGGAAATTACGAAACGGCGAAACAGCGAATTCTATTATAGAAGGAATGAAGCGAAAATGAAAATTGCGGTCATAGGAACAGGTTACGTTGGATTGGTTTCGGGCGTATGTTTCTCCGAGCTTGGGAACGAGGTGGTTTGCGTCGATAAGATTGCGGCAAAAATCGAACGCTTGAACGGCGGCGAAGTGCCGATCTACGAACCTGGACTCCAGTCCATGATAGCTTCCAATAAAGAAGCGGGCAGGCTTCGTTTCACGACGGACCTGAACGCTTCCGTGAAATGGTCGGATATCGTCATTATCGCGGTGGGAACGCCGTCCCTGCCGAACGGGCAGGCCAATTTGGGGTATGTCGAGGAAGCGGCCCGGGAGATCGGAAACGCCATGAACGGTTATAAAATCATCGTCACCAAAAGCACCGTTCCGGTGGGCACGAACGAAAAAATCGCCAACATCATCGCGAACCATACGGAAAAACCTTTTGACGTTGCATCCGTTCCCGAGTTTCTGCGCGAGGGAACCGCGATCCAAGATACGCTGCATCCGGATCGTATCGTGATTGGCACGGACAGCCCAAAAGCGAGGGAGCGGCTCGTCGAACTGCATAAAAGCTTGACGCCCGATATCATCGTAACCGATATCCGCAGCGCGGAAATGATTAAATATGCCTCGAATGCGTTTCTTGCAACCAAAATTTCTTTTATCAACGAAATCGCGAATATATGCGAAAAGGTCGGAGCCGATGTGACGAAAGTAGCCTCCGGAATGGGCTACGACAAGCGCATAGGCTCTTCTTTTTTAAAAGCGGGCATCGGTTACGGCGGTTCTTGTTTCCCGAAAGACACCCAGGCCCTTGTCCAGATCGCGGGCCAAATGGATTATGATTTCAAGCTTCTGAAGTCCGTGATCGAAGTGAACCGGGATCAGCGCCTGAACGTCGTTCGCAAGCTGGAGTCCTTGCTGGACGGATTTGCGGGTACGACGATCGGAGTCTGGGGACTTGCGTTTAAACCCGATACGGATGACGTCCGCGAGTCCCCGGCATTGGAAATCATCGCCGCGCTTGAGCGGCGCGGAGCACAGGTGAAAGCGTATGATCCAATCGCCGGGGACAATTTCAGGGAAATTTACGGTTCGAACACCGTGATCTACTGCGACAACGCGAAGGAAGCGGCTTGGCAATCGGATGCGCTTTGCATTTTGACGGAATGGCAGGAATTTCAGCAGATTCCGTTAACGGATATCGAAGGCTGGCTGAAGCTGCCGTATTTGATTGATGGCAGAAACATTTATGACGAAGGGCAAGTGGCTAATACGAATCTTGTTTATTATTCCGTGGGCCGGCCCGGCATGAATCGGGGCGCGAAGGAACAGGCGCCGGTCTTATAAATGGAACCTATTCGATTGAAGATAGCGGGGGAGGAATCTTTGAGAGCAGAAGCCATGGAGTTGGACCTCAGCGGTTTGCCGGAAGAATTGATTTTTTTATTGAGCTTGTTGGGGAGAACATCCCCGGATCAGCATCTGATTCGGGAGCTTGGAGCGGTGCTGGACTGGGATCGGTTCATGAAGCTTGCGATGCACCATCGGGTATATCCCCTGGCATATATCAAATTAAAAGAAGCGTATGCCGCCTCGGTTCCTCCGGGCGTCATGGAATCCTTGCATCGCCAGTACCAAAGCAATACCGTCAAAATGCTCCATCTCAGCAGGGAAATGAGCCGCGTCTACGAACGTTTGGACGAAGCAGGGGTACGGACGCTTTTGTTGAAGGGGCCGGCGCTCGCCTTCCAGCTGTACGGAGATTTGGCCCATCGGACATCCAAAGACCTGGATATTCTCGTGTCGCCGGATGAAGTGGAACGGGCGGAGGACGTACTGCTGCAGCTAGGTTATGAACTGATGGATTACCGTGCCTTGGGCAATTGGAAAAAAAAGTCCCATCATCTTTCGTACGAACACAAGGAGCACCGGACGCAAGTGGAAGTGCACTGGAGATTGAATCCTCACTTCAGCAAATCGTACTCGTTCGAAAAACTATGGGAGCGCAAGCGCGCCGTAGCCCTGGCGAACCAAACCTTCCACTGCCTGGGAAACGAAGATCAGCTTCACTACCTGACGGACCATGGGGCAAGGCACGGCTGGTTCCGGTTGCGGTGGTTAATGGATATCGAACGTTTGCTGCCTCAAATCAGCGGAACCCGGCTCAGGGACGTTCTGAAACAGCATGGCGGCAAACATCACGTTGGGCAGGCGCTGATTTTATCGTCCCAGTTGCTGTCGGCGGAGATTCCCGGTGAACTGGAGGAGCTGGCAAGGGATGCGAAGGCGCGCCGGCTTGCCGACCAAGCCCTTTTTTACGTTTCGCGGATCGTCCAATTAAACCCCGTACCCGAAAAAAGCGTTGCCTGGCATTATTACCGTTACCTTTTTTCGTTAATGTCAACCCGACAAAAGATCGCCTATCTCCTTAACAAAACGCTCCCCAGTTCGCGGGATGCATTATTGCTGCCGCTGCCTGAGCCGCTTTATTTTCTATATTACCCCCTTCGGCCGTTGCTATGGTTCTGGAGGCGGTTCAGGCAACAGTCCGTATAATACCGTCTGGCGGTTGTATACAAAACAACCTGTTTTTGCTATAATGATACAAAATGTATCATCCAAATACAGTGCGCAAAATTCAATTAGAGGAGGCTCGCTTTATGGGCGTCGACGTGATTTCATCAGATGTGTTGGTCAAACAATCCGAAGGTTTTTTGGTCAGTGAAATGGATGGCGAAAAGGTGATGCTGAGCATCGAAAACGGAAAATATTATAATTTGGGGCAGACCGGAAGCCGGATCTGGGAGCTCATTGCTTCCCCCGTAACCATTTCCGGGATCGTGGATCAATTAGTGGAAGAGTTTGAAATCGGGCGGGAGGCCTGTGAGCAGCAAGTATTTGCTTTTCTGAGGCAGCTTGCGGCGGAGAAACTGATACAGGTGTGCTTTAAGCGATGAGCTTCTATCAAAAAGTGCATCGTTTTATGAATGATCCCGTGCAAGTCAAGGGGATGTATGCCGAAGCTTACGTTTACCTGGCGTGGGGGAGGATTCTTAAGCTGCTCCCCTTCCACAAAGTGGCCCCGACCTTGGGGGAGAAAATGAAAGAGACCCCCCATACCCATAGTACGGACCAGGAACTGCAGCTGCTGCGAACGGTGTCCAGAGCAGTCCATGCCATGAGCAGGCTCACATGGTGGGAAAGCCAATGTCTCGTCAAGGCGATTGCCGCGATGAAGATGTTGGAGAGAAGAGGGATTCCAAGCACGCTCTACTTGGGAAGCGCCAGAAACAACGAAGGACAGATGGTCGCCCATGCATGGCTGCGAAGCGGTTCGTACATCGTAACCGGGAAAGAAGGCCATGAAAAATGCACGGTCGTAGGAATATTCGGGAAAGGGATGGGCGCTGAAGGTTACAGGGACGTGAAGTGAAGCGCCGCCCGGAATCCGCATAAGGAGCTTTGCATAATGAAAGAGCTGTTTTATTATGTTCGCAAAATGCATCATTTCGCGGGCTTTAAACTATACCTGAACATGTCCATGGTGTTGCTCATCAGTTTGCTGGACGGCTTCGGCATCTATTTGATCGTGCCCCTTCTGAGCATCATCGGGGTATTTCCCATAGATACGTCAAGCATACCGCTCCTGTCCGCTATGATTAACATCATCGAGTCATGGTCGCTTGATTTGAATTTGCCGATCATACTTGCTTTATACATCGTGATCGTAGGGGGGCAGGCATGGCTTCAACGGAGCCAAGCCTTGCTGAACTCAAGGATATTGCAAAGCTTTATCCGTACGCTCCGCATGGAAACGTACCGTGGCCTGCTGCAAGCCAAATGGGAGTTTTATCTCCGGAAACGGAAATCCGAATTCAACCATGTCATGTCCAATGAGCTGGGCCGGGTAAACTTAGGCACATCTTTATTCCTGCAGGCGGTTTCTTCTTTTTTATTCACCCTTCTTCAAATCGCCATTGCCCTGTGGCTCGCCCCTGTTTTAACCATAGCCGTACTGATCAGCGGCGGTCTGCTGGCCTTGTTTTCACGTAAATTCATCAAGAAATCCAAACGGATCGGGGAACAGACAACGGAGCTCTCCAAATATTATTTTTCAGGCATCAGCGAGCATTTTAACGGTATCAAGGAGATCAAAAGCAACAGGCTCGAGCAGTCCCACATCCACTGGTTCAACAAACTGACCGAACATATGGAACGGAATTTTATCCAGTTTGGCCGGGTGAATTCGTTGTCGCAATTCATCTACCGCGTCTCCTCTGTCGTACTCATTGCCGGCTTCGTTTATCTGGCGCTCGAAATGATGCATACCCCGGCGCAACAATTGGTAGTGGTCGTGCTGATTTTCTCCAGGCTGTGGCCGAGATTTATCGGCATGCAATCGAACATGGAGCAGCTCGTTTCTTGTCTTCCGGCTTTCCACACGATGCGTCAACTGCAAAAGGAATACGAGGCCGACCAGGAGCTTAGCAAAACGGCGTTCGAAGATGAGCCGGAGGATTTCCGGTTTGTGGACGGGATCGAGTGTTTGGACGTGGATTACCGCTACGATCCCCATGCTTCCCAGTACGCTTTGCGCAACGTTAACGTACATATTCCCGCGAACCGCATGACGGCCATCGTAGGCAAATCCGGTTCTGGCAAAAGCACGCTTATCGATATGCTCATGGGTTTGATCCAGCCTGAATCAGGACAGGTGCTTATCGACGGCGTATCCCTTCGGGACGAGCGGAAGCTTCTGTCTTTGCGCAGCGCCATCGGTTATGTACCGCAGGATCCTTTTCTGTTCAATGAGAGCATCCGGTACAATCTGAAGCTGGTCGATCCGGAGGCCAGCGATGAACAGCTGTGGAGCGCTTTGAAATTCGCCGCCTCCGACGAATTTGTGCGCCAACTTCCCCAAGGACTGGATACGGTCATCGGCGACAGGGGCATCCGGTTATCGGGAGGGGAACGGCAGCGAATCGTATTGGCAAGGGCGATCTTGAAGCGCCCCGCGATCCTCGTCCTGGATGAGGCGACAAGCGCGCTGGACAGCGAAAACGAACGATTAATTCAGCAGGCTCTGGAAGAATTGAAAGGGAGCGTGACCATTATCGTCATCGCCCACCGTCTTTCCACCATTCGCAATGCCGACCACGTGATCGTCATGGATCGCGGCCGGGTCATTCAACAAGGCGGATACACGCAGCTGTCGCAAGAGAACAAAGGCGCCTTTAAGCTCTTGCTTAACTATCAGGCCGGATCCCAGATGTAGAATCCGTTTATCATACCTGTGAAAAAAAACAAAAGCAGGAGGCTGCGGACGTTGTACGTCCGCGCATCCTGCTTCTCCCCGTAAAAATCGTTAATACACCCGGTGGATGATATCCTCGAAATCGGGTTCCTCCATATGAATGTCCGCAATTTCTCCCCAGCCGCCGACCATCCGCAAAATGTCCATCGCCTTGGCCTGCTGCCGGTTCGCTTCGATCAGCACCTCGCTGCCGCTCGCTTCGATGATTCGGAATTCGCCCTCCGCGCCGTCCAGGCGGAGTTGCAGCGGCATCCTCGCGCCTTCCTGCGCCGGCAGACGGTAGGAGCCGCGGAAGACGATCCGGATGACGGTCGGGAGCCCGATTTTGTCCCGCAAATGCTCGATGGTTCCCTCGTAGCTGAGTTCCCCGTGATTAATGACCATGACCCGCCGGCAGAGCTGTTCGATGTCGTCCATGTCGTGGGTCGTCAACAGAATCGTTTTTCCGAATTCACCGTTCAGCGTTTTCAAAAATTCGCGGATGCTCCGTTTGGCGGTTACGTCGAGGCCGATCGTCGGCTCGTCCAGGAACAAAACGTCCGGATCGTGCAGCAGCGAGGCGGCGATATCGGCGCGCATCCGCTGCCCGAGCGACAGCTTGCGGACCGGCGTCTCCCAAAACTCCTTCAGGTCCAGCAGTTCGCCGAGCTCGGCCAGGCGCCGCTCTTTTTCGGCAGGGGCGACCCTATACATATGGGCCAAAATGTCGTAGGAATCCTTGACGGGCAAATCCCACCACAGCTGGCTGCGCTGCCCGAACACGACGCCGAGCTTTTGGGCCACCCGGCGCCTGTGCTTATGGGGATCGACCCCGTTGATTTTGACTTCGCCCGCAGAGGGGTGAAGAATGCCCGTCAACATTTTGATCGTCGTCGATTTGCCGGCTCCGTTCGGGCCGATGTAACCGACGAAGTCCCCTTTTTGGATCGTAAAGCTGATATCCTTCACCGCTTCCTTGAGGCGGTATTCCCTCGTAAACAACGTGCGGATGCCGGCGAAACGGCCTTCCTTGACGACCGGCGTCCGGAACTGCTTATGAAGCCCGCATACTTCAATCATTGCTCCCATGATCAGAACTCCTTTTCCTTAGCTTCCCGTGCTTTGATAACGCGAAAGCCCG
Organism: Paenibacillus sp. FSL M7-1455; assembly: GCF_038004655.1. Lineage (NCBI taxonomy): Bacteria > Bacillati > Bacillota > Bacilli > Caryophanales > Paenibacillaceae > Paenibacillus > Paenibacillus sp. FSL M7-1455. The sequence continues at coordinate 1,918,212 of NZ_JBBORO010000001.1, forward strand.
AATTTCCAAAATGTAAGCGCAAGTCCCAGTACGCAGGCGGCAAGCAGCGCGACGGCCAAAATAAGCCAAGGGCCGTATTCTCCCCGCAAAATGAACAGGGAGGGGACATAATTGACAAAACCGACGGGAATGGCGACAAGCAGGAAGGAGCGGAGCCACGGCGGGTACAACACCAGCGGGTAACGGGCCGCCGTTTGCGAAGCGTCTTCCGTCAGCGTCTGCAGCTCGTTGATCCGCGTCATCCAAAAACCGACCGCGGCGGTCGCCAGACCGATCGCGAACAGGATCACGGCACCGGTGATGATCGCAAGCAGGGTATACGGCACGGCCGTCCATGTGATCTGCCCCGCTGACATCAACCCGTGCAGCGACCAATACAACACGGCGCTTCCTTGGAGCAATTCGGCGGGCATCAGCCGGACGTTTTGGCTCATCAAAGCAAGCAGGACCGGCATCGGCCGGGTCAGCAGCTGGTCAAGCTCGCCGGTCGTCAAATACCTTTCCAGGTGGTGCACGTCGCTGGCAAAGGTGCGATACAGCGTTTTGGACAACGTCATGACGGCAAACAGGTAACCGACTTCATGGAGCGACCATCCCTTGACGGCCCCGAATTTGTTCAAAATGATGGCGATCATCAGAAATTCCGCGATTTGGATGAGGGAGGCGAGGAGGGTGCCGAGCACGAAGTTCATCCTGTACTGCATCCGGCTTTGGATGCTCGAACGGATTAACACGGCATAAAGGTCGAACCAATGCTTCATCGTCATCCTCCCTGCACCTCGACTTTCCGCCTGACCGCAGCGGTGACGAGCAGACAAAGCAGCGTGAGGAGCATGCACCAAGCAACTGAACCGAGCAGGATACCCGGTTGTTCATAACCCATGTAGATGCGCGTCGGAACGTACAACAGATACGGATAAGGCGACAACCAGCCGACCGTCTGCAGCCAAGACGGCAGCCATTCGACCGGAATCAGAAACCCGGCGAGCAAATTGATGAGCGCATGGTTGACCCAGTACAACCAGCTTGATTCGGTGGTCCACAGCGACGTCGCCCCGATCATGTAGTTGATGCAGATCGACATATAACCCGCAGCCGCAAGGGCGACGGCCGCAAACAGGAGCGTGTCCGGCCGGGTAGGCAGGGACAGCTTGAACGCGAGCATATACAGCAGATAGATCGGGACGGATTTATAGACGAACTGATACGCGATCTGTCCCCATTCCCTGCACATGCACATGACAAACAAATGGACAGGCCGCATTAAATCGAGGGAGATTTGGCCTGTCCTGACCGCTTGCGGTATGCCGAGCCCGTTGCTCACGAAGCCGGACACCCACAGCGATGCCTGATTAAAAGCAATGTAGCCGACCATGCCGTGCACGCCGTATTCGCCAAGCGGGTGGTCCTGTCCGATCCCGATCCAGATGCAGGCGTACAGATAGCCGAAGAGAGCGCTTGCGACATTGTGCAGCATGTGCGCCCCGCGGTAGTGCAAATTGCGGGCGTACGCTTTTGAAGCCAAAGTGAAATAGAGCATTGAACACCTCCGATAAGTTTTGTGGCGACGAAAACCGTCAACTTCAGTCAAGGCGTAACGAGTGAGAAGGACTCCATCATACCAAAATCTGGTGGACGGCGCAATCACCATTTTCGAAAGATGTTCCATTGCTTTGGAAGGCGGTTATGACACGGAGGCGAGCTGCGTTTTTGCGTTTTGCAGGATGCCGCCGATTTGATTTTCCAGCGATAGAATCCTCTGCTTCCGTTCCTGGATTTGGCGGAGCTGGGAGACAAGGGTGTTCAGCGCGTTATACACTTGTTTGCCGTTCCCGCCTTTAACGGCTTGGGTTACGTTTCTCCACAGCGGGCTTACGTTTTTGTTCAGGCTGCTGGCCGTGCTTTTTTCGGCTTTGATCCGGATGCGGAGCGGGTCGGCCTGCGCCATGATGCCGCGGATTTTCTTCTGTGCGGCGGTTCGTTTCGTTTTGGCCGCGCTGAGCGCCTGCTCCTTGTTTTTGATGTCCGCTTTGGCGATTTGGACCGCGACTTTCATCGTGTCGGCCTGGGCTTTCAGCGCGGAGGACAGCTGCTTGTTTTTGAGCTTGTTTGCGGTTTTGACCTGCTGGTTGATCGAGGTGTACATCGAAAACAAAGGTTTGTATTTGTCCTTTGCTTGTTTGGCCGCGGCTTCCAGTTTGGCGATTTTGTCCGCGTCGATCATTTTGACCTGCTTGGTCAGGCCGGACTTGGTTTCTTCGTTTTTGTAATGCTGGGCGTTGATGTTAAGGTCGCTTTGGCGCAGCTGTTCCTGCACATCGGTAAACGTGCGGTACAGCGAAGAAAGCTGGCTGCGAAGGACGCCGTCCGAGGCCGTGGTGCGGTCCACCGCCTGCTGCTGGGTTGGGGACCACTGCATGGAGGCCGCCGCTTCGGCCATCCGGGAGTCGTATAAAGACAAGGCGATCAACAGGGACAGAAAAACAGCGGCGATTTTTTTGACGGGATTCATGGACATTCTCCTTTGCGATAAAAATGGGATGAGCGGCAAAGGGACTAAAAGAGGCCAAAAGACGCAAAAAGCACCCGCAAAAAAAGGCAGGGAGCCTTTCCTTACGAGTGCTTCACGTAAGCCGATCATCGAATAAAATCGATATTACTATAAAACAGATTCCTAAATATGTCAACAACAAAACATACGTGCGCAAAGTTTTTTCTGCTCAGACTAAAAAAGTACACAAACAAAAACAAAACAACATTTATATTTTTGTTTATGTTGACTTGGTGGATTCCCGGGAGTACGATGAAGGTGAAAAATACAGATCAGATCAAAGGAGAGGCTTACCGTGAGCACGACAATCATTGCATCGGACCGGCATCATGTTTCAAATACCGCGATCCCTGCGGTCCGCGAAATGGCAGAGATGGCTTACCATATGTGGACGCTCGGTTGGGACGAACGGAACGGCGGGAATATCAGCCGCATATTGGAAGAAGAAGAGGTTGCCTCTTACCTCCGCCTTGGCGAAGTCGGGCGGACGATCGCTTTATCGTTTCCGGTTCCCGAGCTTGCAGGCAAAATATTCCTCGTGACCGGCTCCGGCAAATATTTCAGGAACATCGTTTCCGATCCGGCGGGGAGCCTCGGCATCATCCGCGTAACGGCAGACGGGGAACGCGCCGAAGTATTGTGGGGATTCGAAGGGAATGCTTCGCCGACAAGCGAACTGGCCGCGCATTTTATGAGCCATATCGAACGTTTGCGGGCGGACCCCGGACACCGGGTCGTCATGCATTCCCATGCCACGCATGTCATTGCGATGACCTTTGTTCACGACTTGGATGAGAAAAAATTCACAAAAACGCTTTGGCAAATGTGCACCGAATGCATCGTCGTGTTCCCGGAAGGAGTGGGCGTATTGCCGTGGATGGTTCCGGGAGGAGCGGATATCGGGCGGAAAACCGCAGATAAAATGAAAAAGACAAAAGCGGTGGTGTGGCCGCATCACGGCATTTTCGGCAGCGGATCAACGATGGATGAAGCCTTCGGGTTGATCGAAACGGTGGAAAAGGCGGCGCAGGTGTACATGCTGACGGCAGCCCACGGAATCAAACAGTCGATAACCGACCGGGAGCTGTCCGAGCTGGCCGCGAAGTTCGGCGTGATTCCAGCGGCCGGAATTCTCGGGGCATAGAACGGTTTTGAACCGATGCAACCCATGATGCGCCGTCAGAACAAGGCTGCTCAAGTCCGGGGAGCTTTGTTTGCGATGTTCGCGAGGGAGCTTTCGTTCATGAGCCGCGACCTTACAATATATCGCTTTCGGCAAGGGATTTCCACGTGAATTTCCACAAATATTTTTGTGATCATAAGGCCGTTTGCCCATATTGACTCGTGACCCTTTGCGAGTAGAATGATGATCAAAGACAAGAAAAAGAAGGCATCCGCCCCATATTTGAAATCCGGAACCAACATACGGGAGCTCCGAAGGAGAGTACATCATGATTTCATTAAGAACGAGACGGCAGTACGCGCGCAAAAAATCGATTCAGCGCAAAAACCTGAGGATTGCCACGATGGAAGGCGTGCCCGCGGTGATGTTCCAGACGCTGCTCGGGGGACAATTCCTGACGGGATATCTGCTGTATCTCGGAGCCGACTCCAGTCAGCTGGGCTTCGTGCTGGCGATTACGACGTTCGTCAATATTGCCCAGCTGTTCGCCGCATTTTTGATCCAGCGGCTGCACAGCCGTAAATGGACGCTTGTCCTGTTCGTGGCCATACACCGGATTTTGTGGGGCAGCACGGGACTGATCCCGTTTTTGTTTCCCAAACCGCTATGGGTCACCGCCTTTATCATTTTGTATACGCTTGCTTTTACGTTTAACACCGTCGGGGGGATTTTGTGGAACTCGCTGATCAGCGATATCGTTCCCGCCCGTGTCCGCGGGAGGTATTTCGGGATCCGCAACACGATGCTGAACGCTTTGGGGACGCTGGTCATGTACGGCGGGGGGATGCTTCTGGACCATGAACCCGGAGGCACGGGCTACCTCATCCTGTACGTGGTCGTCTGGATTTGCATCGCCGCCAACATTGCGATGTTTTTCTTTTATCCCGATATGCCTTTCGAGCATTCTTCGGAGCGCCGCTTCGTTCCGATGCTGAAAAAGCCGCTGAAGGACGGCGCGTTCATGAAGGCGACCCTTTTTTTGGGAAGCTTTCTGTTTTTGCAAAACCTGGTCGTGCCGCTGTATTCCTTCGTCATGCTCCAGCTGCTCCATGTCAACCATCAAACGCTGTCGCTGCTTAACGTGGCCCAGACCGTGTTCATGATGGGAAGCTTTTACGTTTGGGGCAGCCTGAACACCCGCTACAGCAACAGGCGCCTCCTCTTTTGGACGCTGCCGGTCATCGCCCTTTCGTGTTTGATGTGGGGGTTGTTGTCCGCGCTGCCGATGCTGCCGGTCCTGTTTGCCGCCCATATCGTCTTTGGCATCGGGGTCGGGGGCTTTAACCAGCTGGCCTTCAATTTCATGATCGGCGGCACGCCGAAAAGCGAACGTCCGATGTACATGGCGATGTACGCGGCGATTACGGGAGTGGCCGCCTTTTTCGGCCCTCTACTCGGCGGCAACGCCTCCGAGGCGATCCGGCATTGGCCGGATTGGACGCGGGTGTACGGCATGCAGCTGATCGTGGGGCTGTCGATGCTTGCCGTGATATTCACCTTCGGGAGAAAAATATTGGGCAGAAGCTAACCGTCATCCGCCGATTTCGTTCGCGGGGACAAGAAGCCATCCTTTCCGGCAGGAACGGGTGGCTTTTTGGCATTTCATGCCATGTGCTCCTGCCGACATTGACGGCACGGCCTATAAAAAGGGTATATTTATAGGTATGAGGGTTTTGCAAAATCCTGATGGAAAAAGCGCAAGTTTCGAAGCACGGCGGACCTTGCATCTCAAACAACTCTGTTAAAAGCAGCCGGTCTTCTTTGAAATGCATCGATAGACGTTTTAAGTTCCGGGTGCGGCAGAAGCATTTTTCGATCCATATCAGCCTTCGCAGGAAAGGGGAGACTTACGGATGTATATCCAGAACATGTATATTAATGGCGAGTGGATAAGCTGCCGGGAGGAGCTGGAGGTTCGGAACCCGGCGACGCTCGAAGTGATCGGCTCGATTCCGAGAGGCGGCGCGGACGCGGCGCGCCAAGCGGCGGACGCGGCTTATGCGGCGCTGTCCTCCTGGTCCGCCTTGACGGCGAACGAACGGGCCGGATTGCTGATGAAATGGCATGCGCTGATCGAAGCGCACACGCAGGAGCTGGCCCAAATCATGACGGCGGAGCAGGGCAAGCCGCTCAAGGAAGCGGCCGGAGAAATCGGGTACGCGAACAGCTTCGTTTCCTGGTACGCCGAAGAAGGCAAACGGGTATACGGGCAGACGATCCCGGCTTCTTCCCCGAACAAAAGAATATGGGTGCACAAGCAGCCGGTAGGCGTCATCGCGGCAATTACCCCGTGGAATTTCCCGGCGTCGATGATCACGCGCAAGGTCGCTCCGGCGCTGGCCGCCGGATGCACGGTCGTGCTCAAACCGTCGGAGGAAACGCCGTTTACGGCCTTGAGGCTGGCCCAGTTGGCCGAACGGGCGGGCATTCCCGCGGGCGTATTCAATGTCGTGACCGGGGATGCGGCTCCGATCGCCGAAGCATGGCAACAGGACGAACGGGTCCGCAAAATTTCGTTCACGGGATCGACGGCGATCGGGAAAATGCTGATGCGCGGCGCGGCCGGCACGGTCAAAAAAATATCGCTCGAGCTGGGCGGCCACGCACCGTTTATCGTGACGGCGCAGGCCGATCTGGATCAAGCGGTCGAGGGGCTGATCGCCTCCAAATTCCGCAACGGCGGACAAACCTGCGTATGCACGAACCGGGTTTACGCGGAGGAATCGATCGCCGACGAATTCGCGAAAAGGGCGGCACAGCGCGCATCCCGGCTTAAGGTCGGAAACGGCATGGAGGAAGGCGTGGACATCGGCCCGCTGATCAATGCCAAAGCCGTCGAAAAGGTGAAGCGCCAGATCGAAGACGCCAAAGCCAAAGGCGGGACGATTCTGACGGGCGGGGACGCGCCGGAGGGCGCCAAGGGTTATTTCATGAACCCCACGGTCGTGATGAACGCCACCGACGAGATGGAATGCATGAACGAGGAGACGTTCGGCCCGCTCGCGCCGATTACGACCTTCCGCACGCTGGAGGAGGCGGTCGAACGCGCCAACCGCAGTCCGTACGGGCTTGCGGCATACGTATTCACGGGAAACATCAAAGAAGCGCTGTATGCCGCGGAAGCGCTGGAATACGGCATCGTCGGGGTCAACGACCCGCTTCCGTCCACGGCGCAAGCCCCGTTCGGGGGCTTCAAGCAGAGCGGGCTGGGACGCGAGGGCGGCCATTTCGGCATCGAGGAATATTTGGAGATCAAATATATTTCTTTGGGACTATAACCGGCAGCATGTTTTTTCGAAAAACGGGCGGCTTCATGGATTCTACACATTTATGGCCTATACTGGACTCTGGACTCGCGATAAAATCCGGCTGCCGAAACTCCGCGAACGGCTCGCGGGTGCAGCCGGGGGAATGCCTAGAGGGAGCGAACGATGGCAATGAAAAGATGGAACCGGATCGACGTCAAGCTTGGCGCCGTCATGCTTGGCATGTTCGTCGCCGTGCTGCTGCTGTTGGGCGTCGTGATGGGCGGATTGTTTACCAAGTTCACGACGAAACAAAGCCATCACGAAGCGGAAGAGCTTGCGGCTCACGTCGTGCACATGCTGCAAAAGCAATCGTATGCCGCCAACGATCTGATCGGCACGATGGCCGAATTTTCGAACGTGGACATTTTTTTGCTGCGGGCGGACGGCACGTTTTCCAAGCGGGATGCCGAGTTGATTCGGCAGAGGCAATACCCGGACGGGATTTGGGACCGCCCGAATTTGCTGGCTTCCCGTCAGGTGGAAACGGAATTTTCCGCGGACGGCAAATGGCTGCTGCTGCACGGCAAACCGATGACGGACGAAAACGGCAGGTTCATCGGAGGCGTGTACGTCATCAGCTCGCTGGAGGCGATGAAGCATTCGATCCGCTCGATCCGGACGATGATCGCCCTGACGGGAGCGGGCGCGTTCCTCGTCACGCTGGGCCTTGTGTTCATGCTGTCCAGGAAGCTGTCGCGTCCCCTGCTGCAGATCGAAAGGGCGGCGCGGCGGATTGCCAGGGGAGAACTTGAAACCCGGCTGCCGGTCACGAGGAAAGACGAGATCGGGTCGCTGATCGGGGCCATCAACGATTTGGCCGGAGAACTCCAGCGGTACAGGGATACGAGAAACGAGTTTTTTGCGAACATCTCCCATGAGCTGCGGACCCCGATTACGTACCTTGAGGGGTATGCCGACGTGCTTTCGAAGGGACTCGTTCATGGCGAAGAGGAACAGAGAAAAACGCTCGACATCATCGCCCAAGAAGCGCGCCGCCTGATGGTCCTGATCCGCGAGCTGTTCGATCTGGCGAAAATGGAGGAAGGCCGGATCGATCTTTGTCCCGAATGGGTGGAGGTCAACGGCTTGTTGGACAAAAGCGCGCTGAAGGTAAAGCTTCGGGCGGAAAGCAAGGGCATCGGCATTCATGTCCGCCATCCCCGGAAGGAGCAATATGTCTGGGCCGACGGCAACCGCATGGAGCAAATATTGATCAATCTGCTGGATAATGCCGTCTCCTTTACGACGAAAGGCGAGATTGTGTTGCGCGCCGCAAGCGAGGGGAACCGGATCAGGATCGAAGTCAGCGATACCGGACCCGGCATTCCCGCGGAGGAGCTGCCCTACATTTTCGAGCGTTTTTACAGGGTCGAAAAGTCGCGTTCCCGGCAGCACGGCGGGAGCGGCCTCGGCCTTTCCATCGTGAAAAAACTGGCGGAGCTTCAGGGAGGAACGGTCGAGGTTCGCAGCACGCCTGGAACGGGAACCTCGTTCATCCTCACGTTTCCGGCCGGAGACGCCGCTGAAGGGAAAGGAAACGGAAATGGGAAAAGACCGGGTTTTGATCGTTGATGACGAATGGAACATGCGCAATCTCCTGCGCATTTATTTGGAGCAGGCGGGGTTCGGCGTCAGGGAAGCGGCAAGCGGGAGCGAAGCGCTGGACCTGCTGCGGGCCGGCGCATTCGATGCCGTCGTGCTGGACGTCATGATGCCCGACATGGACGGGTGGCAGGTATGCGAGGAGCTGCTGGGATTTTCCATGGCGCCGGTGCTGATGCTGAGCGCGCGTTCCGATACGAAGGACATCGTGAAGGGGCTGAAAATCGGCGCGGACGATTATTTGCCGAAGCCGTTTCAGCCGGAAGAACTGACGGAACGGCTTCGCGCCTTGATCCGCAGATCGAGGCAAGCCAGGCTTCAGGCCGGTCATGTCCGAAAGCTGGACATGCCGGGGTTGACCATCTATCCGGAAGGCCGGGAGGTGCTCGTTGAGCATACGCCGCTGGATTTGACGCAAAAGGAATTCGACATTTTGCTGCTGCTGGCGGAAAACGAACATCGCGTCTACTCGCGGGACATGCTGATCGAAAACATCTGGGGCAACGATTATGCAGGGGATTACCGGGTTGTGGACACCCATGTCAAAAACATCCGCGAAAAGATGCAACGCGCCGGACTTTCCTATACGCCGATCCAGACGGTCTGGGGAGTCGGATACCGGTGGCATAGAGGCTGACGTCGCCAAAATCCCGAAATGCTTATCCTGAACGCAAAAAAGGATACGCCGCCTGGCGTATCCTTTTTGATGTACCGATTATTTGCTTTCTTCTTTGCTGGAAGCTTCCGCTTTTTCCAGAGTGTTCGTAATTTTCGCTTTTGCCTTGATGTCGGCGAGCCAAGTCGGAGCTTTTTGCATGAGCTGCTGGAAGATCAGCTGCTCTTTGATGTCCGCTTTTTTCTCGTCGAGCGTTGCCGCATGGGCTGCTTTATAACCTGTTCTCTTGATGATATGGTACCCGAAATCGGTCTTGACGACGCCGCTCAGTTCGCCGTCCTTCAGCTTAAACGCCGTATCTTCGAACTCCTTGGCCATTTTGCCGCGAGGGAAGTACCCGAGATCGCCGCCTTGATCCTTGGAGCCCGGATCCGTCGATTTTTCCTTGGCCAGCTTCGCGAAATCCGCGCCGTTTTTCAGCTGCTTCAGGATGTCTTCGGCTTCTTCCTTGGTGGCTACGAGGATATGGGATGCTTTGACTTCTTCAGGCGTGTCGTAGGAAGCTTTGTTTTCTTCGAAATATTTTTTCACGTCTTCGTCGGTGACTTTGACTTCCGGCTCCAGCAGCTTGCGCAGCTTGGCCTGCATTTCCATTTGATCGTTGAAGTCTTCTTCGGACATGCCGCTTTGCATCAACGCCGATTGGAACGTTTCTTCGTCGCCGTATTGTTTTTTGATGAACTTTTTTTCTTTATCGATATCGGCTTGAGCAACCTTGAGGCCTTTTTTGGAAAGCTCCTGGTTCAGAAGCGTTTCCGAGATCAGGTTGTCCAGCGTTTGCGTGCCGCCGACTTTGACCAATGCGCCGTAAAGCTTGTCTTTCGTAATTTTTTCGCCGTTGACCGTTGCGACCGCTTCGCTGCTGCCGCCTTTGGCGAACGGTGGTTTGATCAGCACGACGACCAGCACGATCGCCAGCACCAAGGAAACGACCATCCACAATTTGTTGCCCGAGGCAGGAGCCGGCGTCGGCGGTACGGAACCCGCTTTAGGCGTTTTGGCTGCATGGGCGGAGGCCGGAGCGTCCTTGTCTGTCTTTGCCGGAACCGGCTTTTCCGCGGCAGGCTTGTCCGATGACAGCGCGTCCTGCCCTTGGTTTACCCCCGATTGCTCTTCAGGTGTGAGGTTTTCTTCATTCAATGTGTCTTTTTCTTTTTCCGACATTAAATCTAACTCCTCCTTTGATATAACAATAACACTTATGCGTATCACTTTACCAGATTCGGGAGCATTTATCCTTAAGAAGAAATAAATTGTGAACAAAAAATTTTAATGAGGTTTTAAGAAACGGCAAAAAACATGGCCGTGTTCCGCCATAAGCAGCAAAAACAGCCATGTTTGCCATCCGATTTATTTTTCCCGTTCGATGGACACCGCGTGGGCGATGCACGGGATCGATTCGTTCTGCTGATAAGACAGCGGGGACAGAAGGGCCCCGGTAGCGACGACCAAAATCCGGTTCAGTTCGCCGCGGCGCATCCGGTTCAGCAAATGGCCGTAAGTGACGACCGCCGAGCAGGCGCAGCCGCTCGCCCCGGCTTGCACGTTTTGGGTCTTGTAGTCGTAGATCATCATGCCGCAGTCCGAGTACGTCGTTTGCTCCATCGGGATGTTATGTTTTTTGAACAAATCGCAGGCGATTTCATATCCGACCTTTGACAGGTCCCCGGTCACAATAAGGTCGTAATAACCGGGTTCGATCTGAAGATCGCGGAAATGGGCTTCGATCGTGTCGACCGCGGCAGGCGCCATGGCGGCTCCCATGTTAAACGGATCCGTCATGCCCATGTCGACGACGCGTCCGATCGTAGCCGACGTGACGTACGGCCCGTTCCCTTCCCGCCCTAGCACGGCGGCGCCGGCCCCGGTAACGGTAAATTGGGCCGTCGGCGGTTTTTGCGACCCGTATTCGGTCGGATACCTGAACTGCTTTTCGACGCTTGCGTTATGGCTGCAGGTGGCGGCAAGCGTATGTTTCGCCCCGCCGGAGTTGACGACGTAAGCGGCGAGCGCCAGGCTTTCCATCGACGTGGAGCAGGCGCCGAACAGCCCGAAATACGGAATCGCCAGCGTTCGGGCGGCAAAGCTGCTCGAAATGATCTGGTTCATCAGGTCGCCGCCGAAATGGAACTGGATTTGCCCTTCGGTCAATCCGGCATGCTGGATCGCCATTTTGGCCGCTTCCTCAAGGAAGGCCTTTTCGGCTTTCTCCCAGCTGTCCTGACCGAGGTACAGCTCGCTGTGGACGATATCGAAGTCCTCGGCGAGCGGGCCTTGTCCTTCAAAGGGCCCGACGGACGTCGCGGCGGAAAGGATGGAAGGTTTATTGTCAAAAATCCAGCTTTGATGGCCTTTCAGCATGTTCGGTTCAACCTCCTACGATGTTGGGATCAAAGATGATGTGGGCGATGCCGACGGCAAATGCCGCTACCGTGCCGAACACGATCACGGGTCCGGCGACCTTGAAAATGCTTCCGCCCATGCCGAGCACGATTCCGTCCCGGCGGTATTCGATGGCGGCCGAGGCCATCGCGTTGGCAAAGCCGGTCACCGGCACGGCCGTGCCCGCCCCGGCCCATTGGGCGATTTTATCGTATACCCCGAGGCTTGTCAGAATGACCGAGATCAGAACCAGCACGCCGGTGGTCGGGCTGCCGGCTTCCTTGATGCTGAAACCGCCGAAATGAACGAACAGCTGCTGGATGATTTGTCCCAAAAGGCAGATGAGGCCGCCAACCAGGAAAGCTCTGCATAATTTAATGAAAGCAAATTTGCTCGGCTCGCGTTTTTTGGCCAGGGCTTGATATTCCTGCATGACAGGGGTGAGCTTTTTTTTCTTTTTGCTGACCATTATTTTGTCCTCCTAACGCGTTAATAACGGCTTGACGTCGGAAATGACCTGTTCAAGCTGGTTTGAGCATTGCTCATACAGCGTTTTGGCCTCCGCCCGGTCCGTGGACAATCCGAACATTTCAAGATCCGCCTGGCATTTTTTCAGATTCGCGTACAGCGATGCTTTTTGCTGCGGCTGGGGAACTTTGACCTGATCGTCGAACAAATCGACGTACAGCTGGCCGTAGGCATCCACTTGTCCGATAAACACGTTGTCGAGCGAAACCCCGAGTTTTTCAAGCTCCGTATGAAGCCAGCTCCGGTTGAGCCCCCGCGTCGCCAGGGGTTCGTCCATCACCTTGCCGTCGAGAATGACCGTTTGCGGCTCGGATTCGGGCCCGACTTTAATGCCCAGATGCGTCGGCGTAAGCGGCTGGTTTTCCTTTTTGAGGAGAACGTTGATTTCGCCGTTGGGCTCCATGAGAGCAAACTCGACTTCTGCCGCTTTGAAGGCATTTTTGGTCCGGAGCAGCTGCATCAGCTCCTCATTGGACAGCCGCTCTTTTTTGAGATTGTCCTCCATGATCTTGCCGTCTTTGATCAGGACGGTGCTTTTGCTGTCGATGAAGTCCCGAGCCTTTTTGCTCTTGAGCTGCAAAAATTCGATGCCTAACGATACGAGCACCCATACGGTCAATGAGATGACTCCCAAATACCAGGCTTCCTTGACGTTAAGCGAGATTGCCGCCGCCAGATCCCCGATCGTAATCCCCGTAATGTATTCGAAGAAGGAGAGCTGGGAAATCTGCCTCTTGCCAAGCAGCTTGGTTAAACCAAACAATACGATGATCGATGCCAGGGTGCGGACAATGATCTCGACCCATTCAGGCATAACATAACCCCCATTTCAGTCTGAATAACCAAATTATTTGCATCGTTCCTTCATTTTATGAATTTTTTCAATCCATGCAGGTTAGATTATGATTCGTACTTTTGCATTCGAAGGAGGTGTGACCGAGATGACAGTAGCTTCCCAGGTTAAAACGACTCTCGCTTCTCTGAAGAGCGCCCAAGCAAGCCTCGAGACGTTTGCGCTCAGCACGCAAAACCAAGAGGCCAAAAACCTGTTCACCGCTGCCGCGCAGCAAACCCAGCAAATCGTGCAGCAGGTGGAGAGCAGAGTTCAGCAGCTTGAAAACGAAGAACCGCAATACAAAGGATTCTAATCCTTTCCATCCGAAGGGTCTTGTTACATACCGGACTCGACCCCGAAACGAAGCAGCGGCCGACGGCCGCTGCTTCGTTGCATTTTAGGGACGCTTACGCGTGACAAAAGCATATGGTTTGTGGATAATAATGAAGGGCTGCAAGAAGCCTGATCCAAAAGACGGGAGGAAATTCGAAATATGACATTAAGGCGCGAACGGCTGCGAAAGTTGATTACCGCCGCGTTTATTTTTGCCGTATTGTTTTTGATCGTGGCCGTTTTGATTGAGACCGGTCACATCGCATGGTTCGACGATGCCGTCATCTCGGCCGTGCAGGGGTTGGAGAACGACGGACTGACGCGCGTCATGAAATGGTTTACCTTTTTAGGGTCCTCGCTGATGGCGGTCATCCTTTCCGTCTTGGCATTCTTTTTCCTGATGGTCGTCCTGAAGCACCGGCGCGAGCTGCTGATGTTTTTGACGGCGGTAGGCGGTTCCGAGCTATGGAACCTGCTTCTGAAGTATGCCATTCAGCGGGACAGGCCCAATACGCACCGGTTAATCGAGATTACGGGCTACAGTTTTCCGAGCGGCCATTCGATGGGAGCCTTTTCGCTGTACGGCGCGTTTGCTTTTTTGGTGTGGAGGCACATCCCTTTTCTTGCTGGAAGAATCGCCATGATCGCGGCCGGGGTTGCGTTAACGCTCCTGATCGGCATCAGCCGGATCTATTTGGGGGTTCATTACCCGAGCGACGTGCTTGGAGGATATTTGGCGAGCGCCGCATGGCTGATGGTTTCGATTCTGTTGTTCGAAAAATATTGGAGGCATTCAGGAAACTTGCATGGAAAGCCGGGCCTCGCGTAATATGGAAGCATAGAGAACTTTGCAAGCCAAACATGGAGAGAAACTTTAAAGATAAAAGGAGAATGATTGCAAAGCAATGACGTCGATGAAAGAAGTGCTGCAGCTTCCTGCCGTAAAAAGAGGCGTGGTGCTCATCCTGCTCATCCTGTTCATGTACCTGTTCAGAAGCATGATGAACCTGATCCTGATCACCTTCATTCTTACATACCTCGTGAACCGGGTGCATTCTTCCGTGACCCGGCGTTACACGAACCGGATGGGGATCAGCAAAAAAATCGCGCTCATCCTGATCTACGTGCTGTTTGTGGCCGCATTGTCGATCGGGGCTTACATGTATGCGCCCAAGCTGATCGCGGAGCTCAACGGCCTGATCAACCAGGTCATTTATTTTTACAGCAATCCGTTGGTGCTGACGAACAATGAAGTCATGAATTATATTTTGGATTATATCCACAAAATCGATGTTGCGGCCTACATCAAACAGGGGTTTGACATCGTATCCAGCACCATCTCCAACGTCGGAAAGTTCAGCTTGAATTTGGCGCTTGCCATCATCATGAGCTTGTTTTTCATGCTGGAAAAGGAGAAAGTGACAAGTTTCACGGGAAAATTCAGAACAAGCAAATTATCCTATGTATACGACGAGCTGGCCTACTTCGGAAAAAAATTCACGGATTCGTTCGGCAAAGTGATCGAGGTCCAATTTTTGATATCGGTCATCAACGCGGTCTTTTCGACGTTGTTCTTATGGATCATGGGCTTTTCGAATTTGTTTGCGCTCGGGATTATGATCTTCCTGCTCGGACTCATTCCGGTCATGGGCGTGATCGTTTCGCTTATTCCGCTCTGCGCCATCGCCTTCAGCATCGGAGGGCTCCCGAAGGTCATTTACGTCTTGCTGATGGTGGCCGTTCTGCACGCGTTCGAAGCTTACGTCATGAACCCGAAGTTCATGTCCGACAAGACGCATCTTCCGATTTTTTACACGTTTGCGGTGCTGATCGTTTCCGAGCATTTCTTCGGGGTGTGGGGGCTGATCCTCGGCGTGCCGGTGTTCATGTTCCTGCTGGATCTGCTGGATGTGCCGGTCAACAACCACCTCAGGGAACCGCGAAAAACCCGGCAGAAGACGGACGCGAACAAAAGGGGATAGCAAAACAAAAAATCCTAACGAAGTCCGTTAGGATTTTATTGTGCCGCAAAAAAGTCAAATCGCGGAGTGGGCGGCCGGCAACCGGCGTTCCTGGCTCGGATGGTACTGATGCTGCGTAAAGCGTTTCAGCATGCCCGGAAGCTTTTTCTTCAGCTGCTCCGCCTGCTGGCTCGTCATTTTGCCGTCTTTTACCGCCTTATCGATTTTGGCGCTTTGCACGGCCGCGAGCTTCTGCACGAACACTTCGGCATCCCAGTTCTTTTTCTCTTTGGCGATTTGCTGGAGCGTTTTGCCCTGCTTCCATTCCTTTTTCAAATCGGTTTCGGTCATATCCAGCAGGGTGGCTGCGTCCTTGAACAATACGAATTTGCGGCCGTGGTGCCCGTGGCGTCTGTGATGCTCCCCATCGCGTTTTTCGGTTTCCGTCCCGGGTTTCACCTCGGAGGGCGTTGTCTGCGCCTGCTCCGCCGCCGCTGTATGCCCGAAGGACAAAGCCCCTCCGGCCAAAATGCAGGAAAGGGCTCCTGCCAATATCGTTTTTCTGAACGGGTTCATCTTGTCACCTCTTTGATGTTATGGTCATTCTTTCATAAGACTCTACTTATTATGGGCCTTTTTGGAAAAAACATACTTTCTTTTTTGGCGGCAAGGACCGAGGAAGCGGGCTGCATCAGAACCAAAAACATCGGGTAACATTTCGTATAGAGGAAAAATGAAACAGGGACCGGTTTTTTATCGTATAAATCATTCAAATTGCGGATTCAAAATGAGGAGGAGATGAAGCCGTGACATTCGGAGCGCGAATGTTAAAGACGGGAATCGCCGTCACGCTCGCATTATACATCAGCATGTGGCTGCATTTATCCTCGCCGGTCATCGCGGCTGTAGCAGCCATTTTTGCGATGCAGCCGTCCATTTACCGTTCCTGGCGTTATTTTTTGGACCAGCTCCAGACCAATACGCTGGGCGCTGTGTTGGCTCTTATTGCGGGGCTGGTGTTTTCGAACGAACCGATCGCGGTCGGACTGGTATGCATTATCGTCATCATGATTTGTTTGAAGCTCAAAATGGGGGATACGATCGGTTTGACCCTCGTCACGGTCATCGTCGTCATGGAAGCGTCCGGCCAGTGGCAATTTGCTTTGACGCGTTTTTCCCTTAGTTTGATCGGGATCGTGTCGGCGTTTTTGATCAACATCCTGCTGTTCCCGCCGAAGCCGAAAGTGCAGTTTACCGCCCAGATCCAAACGACCTTCGACCAGATGTCGCTTCTGATGCGGACGGCGATTTCCGACGAGATCAAGGAAAACATTTTCCGCGACAAAAAGCGGGCGCTCGAAGATTCCATCAAATCGTTGACGGATAAATACAAGCTGCTCGAAGAAGAGCAGAAGAAGATGAAACGGGCTTCGTTCAGCCAAAACCGCCATCTGGTGGTATACAAGCAAATGCTGAATGCGCTGCGGAAAGGGCGGGAAGTGCTTGATGCGGTGGAGGAGCATTATTTCCAATCGGAACGTTCGGAGGAAACCGATGTTTTGTTCGATACGCAGCTTGAAAAGCTGATCAAACTCCATGAGCACGTGCTGCTGAAGTTCGAGGATAATTTGAAGCCGAACAGCGTGGAAACATGCCAATTGCTGCAGGAGAGCGAGGAATTCGTGAAAGATGTGCTCCGGTATTCCGCGGAACAGCCGGAAAGCCGGCTGCGCCTGTCGATCGTCGCTTCGACCATGTACGATTACGGCTACCAGCTGGAACGGCTGAACCGGCTTGTAGAGCATTACCACAAATCGGATGACGATGAGGCGCTGTGGTTGTCCTGGCTCAAAAAATAAGCGGCGTTTGCCGTAAGAATCGTTCGCAGTAAGAAAAAGAGGCTGTCAAAGGAGAAGGGATTCTCCAAGACAAGCCTCTTTTTAAATGAAGCCGTTTATTGGGATTGAAGCGGAAGCCGGACGATAAACTCGGTCTGCTGCGGATTGCTGAGCGCCAGAATGGTTCCTTCGTGGAGTTCGACAATGCTTTTGACGATGGCGAGCCCGAGACCCGCGCCCCCCGTATCCAGCGAACGGGATTTTTCCACGCGGTAAAACCGGTCGAAAATGTACGGCAGATCCATCGAAGGGATCGGAGCGCCGAAGTTGACGATTCGCACGACGGCCAGATCGTTTTCCTTTGCGGCGTGAATTTCGATTCTTTTGCCGTCTTTGCCGTAGCGGATCGCATTGGTGATCAGGTTCTCGAAGGCCTGCATCAACTTATCGCCGTCGCCGTGGACGATCAGCTTCTCCTGCGGCGGATACCATTCGATCTCCATCTTATGGTTCCGAACCTGCAGCGTAAATTCGGCCGTCAATTGCCCAACCAGCTGCACCAGGTCGATGGAGGTGCGGTTGAGCGGAATTTGCCCGAAGCCCATGCGGGTATAATCGAACAGGTCGTTGACGAGCCGGTTCATGCGCTTCGATTTTTCATACGCGATATTGACGTAATAACGCAGCTCGACCTCGTCTTTGTATTTATCCTCCTCGATGAGCCGCAAATAACCGATGATCGACGTGAGCGGCGTCCGCAAATCATGGGATACGTTGGTGATCAGCTCGTTTTTCGCCTGCGTCGCCATCCGCTCCTCCGCCAGGGACAGCTGAAGCTGCTCGGCCATCGCGTTGATCTGGTCCGCAAGCATGCCGATTTCGTCGCTCGAGCGCACCGGAATCCGCTCATCCAAATGGCCCTCGGCCATTTTTTTCACCCCGCGGATAATCCGGGTCAATTTTCGCGTCGTTCCCCAGCTCAGCAGCATGACGTAAAAAATGAAAAGGAAGATAACGACAACCGATTGCCACAGCGAAAAACCGACGTAGCGATTCACGCTGATAATCCGGAGCACAAGCGGGTACAGCTGGGGCCTATACCGATGGTATATTATATCCAGAACCTGAACCATTACATAAAGCGTGGCAAACGTCAAACCAAGGCTGAAAAAGAACAGCAGGATGATCTTCCACTGTAGTTTATTAAAGAAACTATGCATCGATTTTATAACCTACTCCCCACACGGTTTGAATCAGCTTGTAGCCGAGCTCCTTCTCCAGCTTGTCCCGCAAATTGCTGATATGAACCATGACCGTATTGTTGGATACATAATATTTTTCCTTCCAGACCCGCTGGAAAATTTCCTCCGCGCTGAACACCCGCCCCGGATGCGACGCAAGCAGGCTCAAAATGTCGAACTCCCTTCCGGTCAGCTGGATGTCGTTGCCGTCGGCGATGACGCGGTGAGTGCTGCGGTTGATTTCGACGTCCTGGATGCGCAGGACGGCGTCATCCTGGCTGCGCGTGTCCGTGTTGTATTGAAAGGTGCGGCGCAGGAGGGTTTTGACCCGAACGGTCAATTCCAGCGGATTAAAGGGCTTGATCATATAATCGTCGGCCCCGGTCATGAGGCCGAGAATTTTGTCCATGTCCTCCGTTTTGGCGCTGAGCATCAGGATCGGGATGACGGAGGCGGTGTCCCGTACCTGCCGGCAAACCTCCAGCCCGTTCATTTTCGGCATCATGACGTCGAGGATGACGAGATCGAACGCCTCGTTCGGATCGTTCAGCAGTTTCAGCGCTTCCTCGCCGTCATGGGCGCAGCGGATGTTAAACCCTTCGTTCTTCAAATAAATAGAGATCAAATTCGCGATTTCCTTGTCGTCGTCCACGACCAATATATTTCTCATTCCATGATCCTCCAAGTCAACAATTCACGGATTATTCTGCTGATGCAAACCATCTCCCGACCACGGGAATGCCGCCGCCTTCAAAGGCATAGTTGAACATTTTGGCGGCGTCCTCAAACCGTTTTCCGGCATCGGGCGCTCCCATGACGACGGCGACGAACCGCTTTCCGTCCCGTTCGGCCGTTCCCGTAAAGCAGTAGCCGGCCCTTTGGGTATAGCCCGTTTTAAAGCCGTCGTTGCCGCCGTAAGCAAAAGCCTCGCCCGGAAGCATGGCGTTGGTCGTATGCAGCGTCATGCGTTTCTCGGGAATGTGCAGCTCCGTTTTGGCGGTAACGTCCAAAATCTCCGGATAAGTCCGGATCAGGTAACGCGTCAGGATGGCCAAATCCTTGGCCGTCATCATCGTTTCCCGTTCCGAAGCCGCCGATTTGAACGGGCGCAAATCCTGCGAAGATAACCCGGTCGCATTGCCGAACACGGTTTGCCGCGATAATCCGATGTCCCGGGCCGTTTCGTTCATGAGTTTCACGAATTCCTGCTCGCTTCCGCTGATATGCTCCGCGAGGGCAATGGCGGCGTCGTTGGCGGAATGGATGGCCATCGCCTCGAACATCGTCCGTAGCGAGAGCGATTCCCCGGGCTTAAGCCCGACCTCCGCCCCGGTTACGTTGGCGGCATACCGGCTGGCCGTGACGGTTTCGTTCCAGGAATGGCGCCCTTCCTTGACGTTTTTCAGCACCAGCAGTTCCGTCATCATTTTCGACATGCTAGCAGGCGGCAGCGCCGCCGATGCGTTATGTTCATAATATACCTTTCCGGTCTTTACATCCATAAGCACGGACGCGGAAGCGTCGATTTTGAACGTCGGAAACCGGAGGGATGACGCCGAAGCGGCCAGCGCCGCCAAAAACAGCAGCGACAGCGCAAGCACGTGTTTTCTCTTTTTTTTCTTACGGATAACCTTCATTTCACTCTACCCCGCTTAACTATGTATTTCACAAATTTATTATTTCCATCTTATCCGCGACAGTTTAAGCTCCGGCTAAGAAAATCTTAAGATTTTTAAAGAATTGATTTTTGCTTCCGGACGGATGTATGATGATGAGAATTGGTCGTTACGTTGGATTGAGGTTTGGTTAAAGAGAAATGGAGGGTTTACATTGAAAAAGACAGCATGGGGAAGACGCCCTTTCGCGGAATGCGTGCCGGAGCTGGTGGCCGCCGCCCGCGGCGATCTGGAAGCGACTTTGGTCATTCAAAACATCCGTTTGGTGAACGTCGTATCGGGCGAGATCCTTCCGGGCATGTCGATCGCGGCAAGAGGCGCCCGCATCGTATACGTAGGCCGGGACGTGAGCCACACGATCGGCGAAGAAACGAAGGTCATCGACGGCGGAGGCAGATATGCGGCGCCGGGTTTGCTCGACGGCCACTGCCATATCGAAAGCACGCAAATGACGGCGACGGAGTTTGCCCGGGCGGTGCTGCCGCTTGGCACGACCGGAGGTTTTTTCGATGCCCATGAAATTTCCAACGTGCTGGGACTGGACGGGCTCCGGTTTATGCTGGAGGAAGCGAGATCCACTCCGCTTGCGGCGTATATGCAGGTCGCGTCCTGCGTTCCTTCGACGCATCCGGGCCTCGAAACGACGGGGGCTTTCATCGGGCCGGAAGAGGTTGCCGAAGCGCTGGGCTGGGGAGACGACATGATCGGCCTCGGCGAAGTGATGAATTTCCCGGGCGTCGTGTACGGCGACGATAAGATGATCGGGGAGATCCAGGCGACGCTGGCCGCGGGGAAATTCGCCGACGGGCATTTCACATGGAAATCGGACGATTGGCGTCTGCCGGTATACGCGGCCAGCGGGGTGAACGGCGACCACGAATGCGTGACCGCCGAAGACGTCATCGAACGCGTCCGGCTCGGCATGTACGCCAAAATGCGCCAAGGGTCGGCTTGGCATGACGTGGCCGCAACGATCAAAGCGCATACCGAAGGCGGTTTGGACACGCGGCGGATGATCCTGGTTACCGATGATCGCAGCTCCGAGTCGCTGATGAACGAAGGTCACATGAACTTCGTCGTCCGGCATGCGATATCGCAGGGCGTCAAACCCGTGACGGCTTTCCAAATGGCCACGATCAACACGGCCGAAAGATTCGGTTTGTCACGGGACATCGGGGCGATCATTCCGGGAGCCTATGCCGACATCATCCTGCTGGACGGGAATTTGGCGGACGTCAACGTGACGATGACGATTGCCGCGGGGCAGGTCGTGGCGGAGAACGGCCGGATGACCGCGGATTGGGAACGCTATAAGCTTCCCGCGACGGCATATCATACCGTCAAGCTGAACCGGACGCTGACGGCGGACGATTTTGCCATTGCGGCGCCTGTCGCCGACGGAATAGCCGTGGCCCGGGCGATTGAAGTCGTCGAAAACCATGTGGACACCCTGGAACGGCATGTAGAGGTGAACGTGAAAAACGGAAAGGCGCTGCCCGACCCGAAAGACGACCTGTGCAAGATGGCGGTGTTTGAACGCCATGGCAAAGGCGGCGGACACGCGCTGGGCATCGTAAAAGGGATCGGGTTCGTGAAGCCGGCAGCGATTGCGATGACGGTCGCCCATGACAGCCATAACTTGACGGTCATCGGCAATGACGACGAGTTGATGGCGCGCGCAGGCAACCGGGTCGCAGAAATGCAGGGCGGCGTGGTCATGTGGACCGAAGAAGGCGTAACGGAGTTTCCGCTAACGGTAGGAGGCATTATGTCGGACAAGCCGTTCGAAACGGTAGCCCGCGAGTCCGAGGCGATCAGCCAAGCGCTCCTTCAGGCGGGTTGCCCGCTGAACAATGCGTTTATGACCTTGTCTTTGCTGGCGCTGGTGGTCATCCCGGAAATTCGCTTGTCGGATAAAGGCTTGGTACGAATTTCGGCGGAAGGCATCGACATCGTGCCTTTGTTCCTGTAACCGCGAATCGGAGTTGAATCGATTCCGGCCATTCAAAAAGGGGAGCCCATCGGCTCCCCTTAAACGTTTGATTTTCATGATGGTTCTTGATAAAATAGAACATACGGCCCTACAAATGGAGAGATATGCACAGAGATTGCTTTTTCATTTTAACATATGGGAAAGATATTGTCAAATATATAAAGGGGATGAAGACAGGCATGGACTTGAACGATCAGGATTGGCAGGACGAACAGCGGCGGGTCGATTCGGTTACCCGGAAAATCGCCGTCCGCAAAGAAGCGCTTGAGGCCGACGTAGGCGTCGTCCGGGGCGATGTCGTCGAGCTGCGCAAGGATTTCTGGGACGAAGTCCGGGTCAATTTCAGCAGTTCCGACGATCTGGGAGAAACGTCCACCAGCTTGCGTCAGCAATCCCAAGTGTTGTCCGAGCGCGAACGGGCGCACCTGCAGGCTTCGGAAACGCTGAAGAAACTGAGGCTGCTCGTCAAATCGCCGTATTTCGGACGGATCGATTTTAAGGAAGAAGGACAAACGGGAACGGAAAAAATCTATCTCGGCATCGCCTCGTTCCTTGACGACGATCAGGAAACGTTCCTCGTGTACGATTGGCGCGCCCCGGTATCGAGCCTCTATTACGACTGGGCGCCCGGCCCGGCTTCCTACGAGACGCCAAGCGGCGAAATCAGCGGCCGAATGGAGCTTAAACGCCAGTTCGTCATTCGCGACGGACGCATCAAGGTCATGTTCGACACCGGCGTCACCATCGGAGACGAGCTGCTGCAGCAGGTGCTCAGCCATTCTTCCGACAACCAGATGAAAAGCATCGTGGCAACGATCCAGAAGGAGCAAAACGCGGTGATCCGCAACGACAAAAGCCGGATGCTTATCGTTCAGGGTGCCGCCGGAAGCGGAAAGACCTCGGCCGCGCTCCAAAGGGTCGCCTATTTATTGTATAAATACCGGGAATCGCTAAAGTCGGACCAGGTAATCCTGTTTTCCCCGAACCCGATGTTCAACAGCTACGTTTCGACCGTGCTGCCCGAACTTGGGGAGGAGAACATGCTGCAGACCACCTTCCAGGCTTATCTGGAGCACCGGCTCGGCCGGGATTTCGACCTGGAGGACGTCTTTTCGCAGATGGAGACGATTTTGAAGGCCGAGGAAGGTCCGTGGCTGAAGGTCAAACGCGCGTCGATCGCGTACAAATCGTCTACGGCGTTCCTCGACACGATGCAGAGATACAAGGACCGCTTGGAGCAAAGCGGAATGAAATTCAAGCCGGTCCGGTTCAAAGGCCGCCTGATCGTTTCCGAGCAGGCGATGCAGGAGAAATTTTACGGCTTCGACCCGGGGATCCGTCTTGCCAACCGCGTGGAACTGCTCAAGGATTGGCTGCTGAAGGAGCTTGCGCAGTTCGCCAAGCAGGAACGGAAGGAGCCCTGGGTCGACGAACAAATTCAGCTGCTTGACCCCGACGAATACCAGAAGGCATATACGCGCGTCCGCCGCAAGCAAGGGGCCAAAAGCGAAACCTTCGACGACTTTGACCGCGAACGCAGCCTGCTTGCGAAAATGGTCGTCAACGAGTGGCTGAAGCCGGTGCGGAAATGGATCAAGCGGATGCGGTTCGTGGACGTGAAGGCGATGTATCAGGAGCTGTTCCTGAACCGGGACTTGTTCATAAGCGTCAGCGCGGACGGCAAGCTCCCGGAAGAATATGAGGAAATCGGCAGGCAGACGGTCGGGGAGATGAACGAAGGAAGGCTTCCTTATGAAGACGTAACCCCGTATCTGTATTTGCAGGATCTTCTGAAGGGGTTCCAAACCAACAACGTCATCCGCCATGTTTTCATCGATGAAGTGCAGGATTACTCCCCGTTCCAGCTGGAATACGTCAAACGGATCTTCCCGCGTGCGCGGATGACGGCGCTCGGGGACCTGAACCAGGGAATCTATGCGCATACCGATGCGCTTGAAGGCAGCTTGGAATCGCTCAAAAAGCTGTACAGGGAGGAGTCGACCGAGGTCATCTCCCTGACGCGAAGCTACCGTTCGACGCTTGAAATCGTCGAATTCACGCGAAGCATGATGCCGGGGGGCGAATCGATCATTCCTTTCAACCGGCATGGGGAAAAACCCCGGCTGCATCTGGCGGGCGGCAGGGAAGAGCTGCACCGCGCCATCGTCGGGCATATCCAAAACCTGAACAGCCAAGGCTACGAACATACGGCGATCATATGCAAAACGGCCGAGGAATGCGAGCAGGTCTACGAGGCTTTGAAAGAGCGTCTTCCGCTGAAAAAAATCGCCAAAACGACGCCGTCGTTCGTCACGGGGACCCTCGTGATTCCGTCCTATCTGGCCAAAGGCGTGGAATTCGACGCGGTGGTCATCTATGACGCCTCGGCGGACTCGTACAGCCGGGAATCCGAGCGCAAGCTGTTTTATACCGCCTGCACGCGGGCGATGCATCAGCTCCGCATGTTCAGCCTGGGCGAGCCTTGCCGCTTTATTCAGGACGCGGACCCGGATAAATACGTCGTCGAAACATAAACAGGCTGACCGAAATGCCGCCGTCCCAGCGTTTGCCGCTTGGGGCGGCGGTTTTGCATAGTTCCGGACAAAAGAAACCACAATATAACGAGTTGGTAACCGAACATAAAAGGTGGTTTAGTCATGGAAGACAAAAAATGGGATTTGGCGGCCTTAGCCTCCATTCCTTTAATCATGACCCTCGGCAACTCCATGCTGATTCCCATTTTGCCGCAAATTTCGCAGCAGCTCCATGTCGGTCCGTTCCAGGTCAGCATGCTGATTACCGTCTACGCGGTGGTTGCCATCCTTCTGATTCCGATCGCGGGTTATTTATCCGACCGCTACGGCCGGAAAACCGTCATCATCCCCAGTTTGATCATTGCCGCCGTCGGTGGAGCGCTTTCCGGAGCGGCAGCTTGGATGACGGAGGGGCTCGCGGCTTATTGGATTATCCTTGGCGGCCGTTTCCTTCAGGGCATCGGAGCGGCCGGGGCTTTTCCGATCGTGCTGCCGCTCGTCGGAGACATGTTCAAGGAAGAGGACGACGTCAGCAAAAGCCTGGGGATCATCGAAACTTCCAATACCTTCGGCAAAGTACTGAGCCCCATCCTGGGAGCGGCTTTGGCTAGCGTGATCTGGTATTTGCCGTTTCTGAGCATCCCGGTCTTATGCGTGATTTCATTGCTGATGGTTCTGTTTTTCGTCAAACCGCCCAAAAAGAAGGATGATCAAGACCACTCGATTGGCAGCTTCCTTCGCGATACAAAGGACATTTTGCGCGAAAAGGGAAGATGGCTGTACGCCATTTTTGCGGTCGGCGGCATCAGCATGTTCATTTTGTTCGGCGTCCTGTTTTATTTATCCGAAACGCTTGAAAGCAAATACGGACTGGGCGGCGTCATCAAAGGGCTGGTGCTCGCGATTCCGCTTGCGGTGCTTTGCCTTGCGTCGTTTGTGGCCGGCAAAGTCATCGGGAAAAACAAGAAGCGGATGAAATGGACGGGATTCTGCGGCATGGCCGTACTGACCGTATGCCTGGTCATTACCGGCTTCAGCGACCAAATCATTTTCGTCGTCGCGTTTTTTTCGTTATGCGGAGCCGGAATCGGCACGGTCCTGCCGTGCATGGATGCGCTGATCACCGAAGGCATCGACGAGAAGCAGCGCGGAACCATCACTTCCCTCTACAGCAGCATGCGTTTCATCGGGGTGTCCTTGGGCCCGCCGGCCGTTTCCCTTCTCATGAAAACTAACCACTGGGTTTTGTTCGGCGTCATGGCTGCGGTGGGCGCGGTCGGGGGATTGCTGACGCTGTTTGCGGTCAAACCGGAGGAAAATAAGACCGATAACCCGACGGAACGCAAATTCAAGCCATCCCCAGGCATGGCCGTAAAACGGGCCAAGGCCAGGTAAGCTCTGCGAAAAAAACGCAAAAAGATTGTCATGTCTTCAGGCGCCGCCTTATACAATATAGTGATGTCCCCGTCCCTTGCGCCATTTGTTCCGCGTCTTGCCGTGTAAGGCGGCCGTGGAACGCCGCCCTAACCTTGGCCGGGAGCCGGCCCGCGTCATGGACGACAACCGGCGGAACTACGAAAACGCACCCGTGCAACGCGGTATCCCATGCCGATACGGACGAATGATGCATCGAATCAGCACTCTTCCCGCGGCCCCAAGTGATGGTCGGGCTCCCGTCGTTCCAAGGGAGGGACATCCGGTTCG
The DNA here is from genome assembly GCF_038004655.1 of Paenibacillus sp. FSL M7-1455. Lineage (NCBI taxonomy): Bacteria > Bacillati > Bacillota > Bacilli > Caryophanales > Paenibacillaceae > Paenibacillus > Paenibacillus sp. FSL M7-1455. Next base: position 1,944,557 of record NZ_JBBORO010000001.1, read on the forward strand.
ATGGAACGGCCCCAAAATGATATTTTGGGGCTTTTTGCGGTTCGGATGCGGTTTCGGATTACGTTTTCGGATCGGATTATGTTCATAGACAGGCTGCCCATCATTCAAAGACGCAACCGCACTCCGGTTTCCGTCTTTTTTTGTTTTTGCGGTTTATGCGAATGAATCAAATATAAGAACAAAAAAAATGGGTGCCAAAACAAACATTATCTGTTATAATCAAGTCAATTCAAACATAAACAAATGAAAACAAAACAATTCGGTACGGGAGGCATCATTCATGGTTCAAAGTCTTTGGAATAACGCAGAAGCATCCAAACATAAAGCGGGCGTGGAAGAGCTCGTATACCGCTCCAACCTGATCGGCAGCGACCGGAGCGTATGCAACTGGGGAGGCGGCAATACGTCGCTGAAAACGGTGGAAAAGGATTTTCGCGGCCGAGACGTGGAGGTCATGTGGGTGAAGGGCAGCGGCTCCGACCTGGCGACGATGAAAGCCCAGCATTTTACGGGACTTCGGCTTGAGGATATCCGGCCGCTGATCGAACGCGACGAAATGCCGGACGAGGAAATGGTCGCATATTTGTCCCACTGCATGATCGACAGCAAACATCCGAGAGCTTCGATCGAAACGCTGCTGCACGCATTCCTGCCTTACCCGCACGTGGACCATACCCATCCGGACGCCATCATCAGCCTGTGCTGCGCGGATAACGGCAAAGAAATCGCGAAAGAAATTTACGGGGATACCTTCGTGTGGGTGCCGTACATCCGTCCGGGCTTCACGTTATCGAAAATGATCGCCGAAGGCGTCAAAAACAACCCGAACGCCCAGCTCGTGCTAATGGAAAAACACGGCCTCGTCACTTGGGGCGAAACGTCGGAAGCGTGCTACAACCAAACGATCGCGATGATCCAAAAAGCCGAAAGCTACATCAACGAACGGATTCAAGAGGATCGGGTGTTTGGCGGACGCCAAGCGGAAACGCTGCCGGAAGAGGAGCGCAAAGCCATCCTCGCGGAAGTGATGCCGGTCATTCGCGGCGCGGTCAGCGACGGCAAAAAAATGATCTGCACGTACGATGACGGGGACGACGTGCTTCAGTTCGTCAACAGCAAAAACGCCAAAGAGCTTTCCCAAGTCGGCGCAGCTTGCCCGGACCATCTGGTGCATACGAAACGCGTTCCGCTGTACGTCGAATGGGCGCCGTCCACCGGGGCAGCCGGACTGAAGGAAGCCGTTCGCAGCGGAATCGAAGCCTATAAAGAGGAATATAAAGCTTATTTCGAACGGAACAAACACGAGGGCGACGTCATGTTCGAAGCGGCTCCGCGCGTGATCCTCATCCCGGGGATCGGCATGGTGAACACGGGAAAAAGCGTGGCGATGGCCGGCGTCAGCGGCGCGCTGTACCACCGCGCGATTGCCGTCATGAAAGGCGCAACGGCGCTGGGCGAATTCGTGTCGCTGAACGAAAACGAATCCTATAACGTGGAATATTGGCCGCTTGAGCTGTATAAGCTGACGTTGGCTCCGGCCGAAGCGGAATTTTCCCGCAAAGTCGCCTTCATCACCGGCGGCGCCGGCGGCATCGGCAGCGAAACGGCGCGGCGCCTCGTTTCCGAAGGGGCTCACGTCGTTTTGGCCGACCTCAATCTTGAAGGAGCCGAGAAGGTTGCGGCCGAGATCAACGCGCAGTATGGCGAAGGACGGGCCAAAGCCGTGAAAATGGACGTTACCAGCGAAGAAATGGTGATCGCGGCGTTGGGCGAAACGGCGCTGGCATACGGCGGCGTGGATATTATCGTCAACAATGCGGGGCTGGCGACTTCGAGCCCGTTCGACGAAACGTCGCTCAAGGAATGGAACCTGAACATGAACGTGCTGGGCACGGGGTATTTCCTTGTGGCACGCGAGGCGTTCAAGCAAATGAAAGAGCAGGGGCTCGGCGGCAGCATGATTTTCGTCGGCTCGAAAAACTCCGTTTACGCAGGCAAAAACGTGACGGCCTACAGCTCGGTCAAAGCGCTTGAAGCGCATCTGGCACGCTGCATCGCCGCCGAGGGCGGGGAGCATGGCATCCGCGTCAACACGATTTTGCCGGACGCGATCCTGCAGGGCTCCGCGATCTGGAATTCGAACTGGCGCAACGAGCGCGCCGCGGCTTACGGCATCGAACCGGACCAGCTGGAAGAGCATTACCGGAAGAGAACGACGCTGCTCGTCAACATTTATCCGAAGGACGTGGCGGAAGGCATCGCCTTCTTCGCATCGTCGAAAGCCGAAAAAACGACGGGCTGCATGCTGACGATCGACGGCGGGGTGCCTGCCGCGTTCACGCGCTGATTCCCGGTTTGCGCCCGGCTCACGATTATCTTTTGATCCCATGAACAACGCAATCCCCGCCATGTCCGAAAAGAGCGCCGTACACGCCTCGTCCCCGGGCATGTGGGGATTGATTTTCTATCCGGGCCATGGGCCGGCTCGAATGTTGCGCTTAGCGCAAAGGAGGAGAATGCTAGGATGAAAGTGTCGCTTTTTATTACCTGCATCAGCGATGCGCTGTTTCCGCCGATCGGCGAAGCGATGTCGCAGCTGCTTGCCCGCTACGGCGTCAGGCTGGATTTTCCGAAGGTGCAGACCTGCTGCGGCCAGCCGGCCTTCAACAGCGGTTATTGGGACGAAGCAAAAGCTTCGGCCAAAACGATTTTGGAAGCGTTTGACGACAGCGATTTCGTGATTGCGCCTTCGGGCTCGTGCACGGGCATGATCCATCATTATTATCCGAAGCTGTTCGAACACGACGCCGCACTGCTTGAAAAAAGCCGCCGGCTTCAAGAAAAGACGTACGAATTTACCCAATTCCTCGTCCAGGTGCTGGGCGTGACGGATGTCGGGGCGTATTTTCCGCATAAGGTTACCTACCATCCTTCCTGCCACGGCACGCGTCTGCTGGGGATCAAGGACGAGCCGATGGAGCTGATGAGCCATGTCGAAGGCATGGAATACGTTCCGCTTCCTTATGCCGAAGACTGCTGCGGTTTTGGCGGGACGTTTGCCGTCAAGATGAGCGAAATTTCCGGGGCGATGGTCGAAGAAAAAAGCCAGCATGTGCTGGAGACGGAAGCCGAGGTGCTCGTCGGCCTGGACATGGGCTGCCTGCTGAACATCGGCGGCAACCTGAAATTCCAGGGGAAGCCGGTCCGCGTGATGCATCTGGCCGAACTGCTGTACGAAGGGGTGAGGAACCGTGAGCAAACCGCAGGGGTCTAACGTCAAGGAGCGCGCGAGAACCGCCCTCCAAGACGAATTTCTAATCGATGCCGTCAAATTTACGACGGAAAGGCTGAAAAACGGCAAAAAAGCGGCGACGGCCGAACACGGCAACTGGGAGGAATGGCGGGAGCGCGGCCGGCAAATCCGGGCCCACACGGTTGCCCATCTGGATTATTATTTGAGCCGGTTCATCGAAAATGCCCGCGCCCAAGGCGTCCACGTGCATTTTGCGCCGGAGGGGAAGGATGCGGCACGGATCGCCATGGACATCGCGAAACACCGGGGCGCGAAATCGGTCGTCAAATCCAAGTCGATGGTGTCCGAGGAGGTCCACATCAACGAGGCTTTCGAACAGATCGGCATCGAGTCGATCGAAAGCGATTTGGGCGAATACATCATCCAGCTGGCCAACGAACCGCCGTCCCATATCATTATTCCGGCCATTCACAAAAACCGCCGCCAAATCGCGGAGCTGCTGTCGAAGGAAGCCGGGGAGACGCTGCCGCCCGAGACGCAGGTGCTCGCAGGTTTTGCGAGACGCAAGCTGCGCGACAAATTCCTTGAGGCGGACATCGGGCTGACGGGCTGCAATTTCGGCATCGCCGAAACGGGGACCGTCGTCATTTTCGAAAACGAAGGCAACGCCCGCATGGTCAGCACGGTGCCTAAAATCCAGATCACGCTGATGGGCATGGAACGTCTGATTCCGACATGGGACGATCTGGAGGTGATGGCCACGCTGCTGCCGAGATCGGCGACCGGCCAGAAAATGACCATGTACATGTCCGGCATTACGGGACCCAAGCGGACGGAGGACGGGGACGGTCCGGAGGAAATGCATGTCATCATCGTCGACAACGGCAGGTCGCTGCAGCTCGGGGACCCGGATTTCCAGGAGCTGCTCAACTGCATCCGCTGCGGCGCCTGCTTGAACGCTTGCCCGGTGTACCGGCATATCGGGGGCCATTCTTATCCGGGAACCTACAGCGGCCCGATCGGTGCGGTGCTGACCCCGGCGCTCAACAAAAATGCGGAGGAGTGGCATGACATCGCCAATGCGTCCAGCCTGTGCGGCGCCTGTTACGAAGCCTGTCCCGTCAAAATCCCGCTTCACGACATGCTCGTGTACCTTCGCAACCGGAAAGTGGAACGAGGGGTGACCGCGCCCGGCGAAAAAATGGCGATGAGAGGCTTCAAAATGCTGATGGGCAGCCATGCCTGGTTCGAGAGGGCGGTAAAAGCAGGGCAGCTGGGCCAAAAGCTGCTGGTTCGCGGCGGAGTCATCAAATCCAGGATCGGCCCGCTCGGCGGCTGGACGGCATACCGGCATATTCCGGCGCTGCCTAAAAAATCGTTCCGGGAGCAGTGGACGAAAGTGACGGCGGAGGCCGAAACGTCGTTCAAGCCGATGACGGATGAAATGAAGTCCCGCATGGAAAAGATCGTTCAGTCGCGGGCGAAGGGAGGGCATTAAACATGGCCAAATCCGATCCGGAATTTCTTGCCCGATTAGACCGCGAATCGCGGGAGGCGGAAAAGCGGTTTATCGGCAACATCGCAAACAGGCTGGGAAGACCGGCCGCCGGTCCGGCTCCGGTGCATCCGTACCGGGGGGCGCCGGATTTTTGGGCCTCCTATGAGCTGGGGACCGAAGAGAAAATCGGTCGTTTTATGGACAATTGGCGGGCTGCAGGCGGTTATCCCGAGCGAATCGCGTCCATGTCGGGCGTGCCTGAGGTCATCGCCCGCATCGCCAAAGAGCGGCAGGCGCGGTCGACGATCCGGCAAAACCTGCCGGAGCTGGCAAACCTGCAGCTGGAGAGCGTCCTGCCGGAGCTTTCGCATCATGCCTGGAACGGCCGGGATCCCGAAGGCTCCCTGAACATTTGCGAGCAGGCGGACGTGGGCATCGTCCTCGCGGATCATGCGGCGGCTTATACCGGCACGATCGTCGTGGCGTCCTCCGCGGACAAAGGCCGCTCGGTATCGCTGCTGCCGAACGTGCTTATTGCCGTTATCCCGGCGGAACGCATGTACACCCGGCTCGGCGAGGCGATGAGCCGGGTCGCAAGCATCCCGGCCGAACGTTTCCCTGCCGGAGTCCATTTTATTTCCGGACCAAGCCGGTCGTCGGACATCGAAAACGACCTCACGATCGGCGTGCACGGCCCGGGCGCGGCCTATGCGCTGATCGTCGGATAGACCTGTAGCGGGACATGCGCCTGCATCCTGAGATTTGGTATAATAGGTTTTGTTTTCATGAACATTCCACGTTGTGATTCTGGCTGGCGGGAAGGCCGGCGATGAAAGAGGGTAGCTATGTTAGTTGCGGAAAGATACGATAAAATCGTAAGCCTCGTCAACGAAAGAGGCAGCATCCGGGTATCCGAGCTCAGCGAGCTGTGCGGGGTCACGGAAGAAACGATCCGCCGCGATTTGGACCGTCTGGAGCAGCAGGGCAAGCTTCGGCGCAGCCACGGCGGGGCGGTGAGCGTCAAGGAGACGCAGGCCGAAACCCCGTATTTCGAGCGGGAAGTCATGCATCAGGAAGAGAAAAAGCGCATCGCCAAAGCGGCAGTCGCCCGGATCGAACCGCATGACCGGATCGCGCTGGACGCCAGCTCGACGGCATGGTACATGGCATCGATCCTGCCGGATGTTCCGCTGACGGTGCTGACGAATTCGATCAAGGTAGCGCTGGAGCTGTCGTCGAAGGAAAAAATCGAGGTGATCTCGACCGGCGGCATTTTGGCGGCAAGATCCCTTTCATATGTCGGTCCGATGGCTGAGCGCAGCCTGGAGGCCTATTACGTCGAAAAAGCGTTCGTTTCGTGCAAAGGGGTGCACCCGGAGCGGGGCATCAGCGAATCGAACGAACTGCAGGCCATGGTCAAGCATAAGCTGATCAAGCAGGCCGCCAGCGTGTATTTATTGGCCGACGCCAGCAAAATCGGCGTGCAGGCTTTTACGCATGTGGCCGGATGGGAAGAGATCGATGCGGTCATTACGGACAGCCAGATCGAAAGCGCCGATGCCAAGCTACTGCGGGAAAAAGGGATCGAGCTGATCGTCGCGGAGTAAGCGGCTCCAGGATTGCATACAAACGAAAGGCTGCGTAAAAAACGCCTGTTGGGCGTTCTTCGCGCAGCCCGGCTTCCATTAAAAAACACGGGCATCCTTCAAATCGGATGCCCGTGTTTTTTGCGCTGCCGTAAAAAGGTAAGGAATGCATCGCCGTTATTCCCGTTTCGGCAGCAGCTTGACGTATTCGTCGGACAATTTCATTTGCGACAGGTTATAGTCGTAATCTGGTTTGTACTTGGCGAAATCGGCGACGGGTTCAAGCGTATCCAAATCGGTCGCGCTGCCGTCCTCGAACGTTTTGCCCGGGACGTACAAAATGTCGTCGTTAAAGAAGGAACCCGTCGGCAAATAATATCGGCTGCCGACGATGTTATGGTCGATGTTCAGCAAATCGTGGCCGAACGCGGTAAAGTTTTCTTCCTTCAGCGAGATGCCGAGGAGGTTGGCTAGCGTCGGCATGATGTCCACCTGCCCCCCGACCTGCTTCACTTCCTGTCCCTGCACGCCGGGCACGCGGATCAGGAGCGGGATGTTGAACCGGGTGACGCGCGGATCGTATTTGATGCCAAGCGCCTGGCTGATCATCGCCGGATCGTTATCCTGCGGCTGCAGGCCGAAATGATCGCCGTAGATGACCAGGACGGTGTCGTCCCACATGCCGTTTTGCTTCAATTGGTCGATCAAGGTTCCGATCGCGTAATCCGTGTAATTGACGGCAGCCAAGTAATTGCCGAGCTGCGTCCCTTTCAAGGCATCCGGGATGCCGATTTTCATCCGGTCCTCGGGCACGTTGAACGGAAAATGGCTGGACACCGTCACGAACTGCGCGTAAAAAGGTTTTTTCTCCCGATGAAGCTTGGAGAGCGTTTGGATGCCGAATTTGTACAATTCCTCGTCCGAAGCGCCAAATTCGTTAAAATGGTCGTTTTTATAATACGGCTTGTCGTAGTAATGGGTAAACTTCAAGGCCGGGTACAGCTTGTCCCGGTCCCAGAATTTGACGTCGTTCACATGGAACGTGGCCGATTCGTAATTTCTTTTTTCGAGCAGGCGCGGCATGCTTGGAAGCACGCGGTCGCCGTAACCCGTCGACATGGCCACGGCCGCCGTCGGATAAATCGAGGTGTTGCTCATGAATTCCGCATCGGAGGTATTGCCTTGGCCGATCTGCTGGAATACCCGCGAGAAATAGAAGCCGTCCTTGGAAAGGCCGTTCAGCACCGGCGTCAGCTCCTGGCCGTTTAGAGACAGATGGACCGGGAAGTTTTGGAAAGCCTCCATCTGAATGACGATGACGTTTTTGCCTTTGGCTGCCCCGAAAAATTTCGGCTGCGCTTGCGGATGGTCCTGATATTTGAACATGGCTTCCTTCGATTCGATTTTCTTGACCGTATCCTTGATATTGCCGGAAGCGACGGCGACGGCTTCTTCCTTGGCTTTGAGTCCTGCGGCTACCTGGTAATTAAAAAAACCGAGATGCTCCGCTTGGAGCACTTCGTTCGTGATGCCCCGGTCTTTGGCGATAAACCATGCCGTCGCGCAAAGGGCGACCACGCCGACGACCGCCGGCCATCTTTTGCGCAAAGGTGCGGACATGCTCGGCTTTCGCCCCATCAGCCTGCCGGCGATCCATACCAGCGTCATGACGACGATATCGGCAAAAAAGAGGTAGTTCGCCGTTTGGATGGTCGACTGCACGCTGTCCTTGATCCCGCCGACCTGCTTCAGCTCGGAAAGGGCTGTATACGTCGGAACGGTGTTGAAATGCTGGAAGTACACCGCCGAGGCAAAAAAGATCAGCGAGCACAGCACATTGAAGATCCAGTACACGATCCCCTTCGCTTTCGAAGGGACGACGAGCTCCAGCAGGGACAGAAGAACCAGCAGCGAAGCGGCATCGGCCGCGATCCGGCTCCACATGATCTCGTGGAAGAAAAAATAGCGCAAAAGCAAAAGCTTCAGCAGCAAAAGAATGAAGATCCCGACGACGGGCGTTTTTGGTTTCGATGATCGCATGGAAAAGTCTATCATTCCGGCTCCTTTCATGGCGTCTGTTAATTTTTTCCTGAATGCTTGTTAACCAATACTATATAAGTTTTTTTACACGATGAAAATACTAAATTAACATACAATTTACGTTCTGTTAATCAATTTTGGGGCTTGGGACCACATATGCCATAAAAAAACACATGCACCATTTCCTCGATGAATTTGTCCTGATCTTCGCCGTATTGCATCGATTCGAGCATGCGCGCGGCTGAATCGTTAAGCATGTTCAAATACAAAATGACCGTTTCGACCGATATGCCGTCCGAAATTTCCCCGTTTGCCTTTGCTTTGCCGACCAGTTCCGCCATGAGCGGCAAACCTTGCTCCTCGTATTTCCGGCGGACGATCTCCCGGATTTCCGGATCCTCCTGCATCAATTCCGCGAGGACGGAAGGATGGAAGGTGTGGGAGTTTTGTTTCTTTTGCAAAATGATGTATTCGATCTTTTCCTTCAACGTGGAGTTCCCGCGGACGACGGATTCGAATTCATCTATGGCGCCTTGGGCGTAATCCCGGAATACTTCCCGGATCAGGGCTTCCTTGCTGCCGAAATAATTATAGATCGTCACCTGGGAAACGCCGGCTTCCCCGGCGATGTCCGCGATGCGGATTTGCTTGGGGCTGCAGGAGGCGAGCATCTTTAATGTCGTCTCTTTAATGCGGTTTTTAATCTGCTGTGCTCTTCGTTCAAAGCCGTTCACGTTTGTATCAGCTCCATTTTCCGGCTTTCGCCGCATAATAATGAAATTATAACACAAAAATATTTCATAACTCTATTGACGGGGATATCATTCCGGCGTATGATCTGGTTGTGAAATATTCTGGATATAATATTTCATAATTTCATTCCCGAGCGGGAGGCGCTGGCTATGCTTACGGTGTCACATGTAACGAAGGTATTTCCAGGGGGGAAAGGGATATTCGATATTTCCTTCACCGTGGAAAAAGGGGAAGTGTTCGGCTTTCTTGGTCCGAACGGGGCGGGCAAATCGACGACGATCCGCCACATCATGGGTTTTATGAAACCGGCACAGGGAACCGTGCGGATACGGGATTTTGATACGTGGAAAGATCAAGGAAAATTTCAAAGGCTGGTCGGATATTTGCCCGGAGAAATTGCCTTTATGGAGGGCATGACGGGGAAAACCTTTCTGGATTTCATGTCGAGGCTGCGGGGCGGGGTGGATCCGAAGCGCAGGGCCGAGCTCGTGGAGCGGCTGCAGTTCGATGACCGCACGCCGATCCGGAAGATGTCCAAGGGCATGAAGCAGAAGGTAGGCATCGTGGCCGCTTTTATGCATGAACCCGAGGTGATCGTATTGGACGAACCGACCTCAGGCCTGGATCCGCTGATGCAAAGGGTGTTCATCGAGCTTGTTCTGGAGGAAAAGGCCAAAGGGACGACGTTTTTGATGTCCTCGCACAGCTTTCCGGAAATCGAGCGGACTTGCGACCGGGCGGCCATTATCAAGGACGGGAAGCTTATCGCCGTAAAAAACATCCATGAACTCCAGGCCGAGCAGCGGAAGCTGTTCGAGGTCTCCTTCGAGGATGCCGGGGACTGGGATGCGTTCCTTGCCAGCGGCCTGAAAATCGAATCCTGCAAAGATAACCGGGTGCGCGTCGCGGTACAGGGGGATTATAACCGGTTCGTCCAGGAAACGGCGAAATACCGGATCCGCAGCATCGACGTGGCTTCGCAAAACCTGGAGGACATTTTTATGGATTATTACGACCGGAAGGGGGGCAACTGACATGAATGCGGCGCTGTATGGGCAAATGCTCAAAAATCATCTGCGGACGATGACGAGTTACGCGTTTGGTTCGGCTTTTTATATTTTGCTCATGTTTTGGGTTTACCCGAGCATGGCCACGCAAACGGAAAACCTCAATGCGCTCATCGCGGCGATGCCGGAGGGAGTAAGCAAGGCGTTCAGCCTCGAAAACGGGTTCGGCAGCGTCGAGTCGTTTATTTCCGGCGAATATTACGGGCTGCTGTTCGTGCTGATCTTGTCCATTTTCAGCATCACGACTTCCACCCAACTGATGGCCCGTCTCGTCGATCAAGGCTCGATGGCCTACTTGCTGGCCGCGCCCACGACCCGGATCAAGGTGGCTCTTACGCAGGCCGTGGTCCTGCTGACGGGATTATTCATCATTTCGCTCGTTACGACGCTTGCCGGATACGGCGGGTATGCCTTGTTTATCGGGGATGTCGGCGAGCTCGACTCCGGAAGGTTTTTGCTGCTGAATCTGGGCGCGTTCCTGCTGTTTTTTGCGGTTTGCGGCATCAGCTTTTTGGTGTCCGCGGTTGCGAATGACGAAAAAAGGGCGCTTAGCATCTCCGGGTTCATCGTATTCGGGTTTTTCAGCTTGAATTTGGCGGGCAAAATCAGCGACAAGCTTTCCTGGATGCAGCATGTTTCCTTGTTTTCTTTATTTGACACCGCGGATATCGTCAATGGAACGGTTCATTTGACGCCGGTCGTCCTCATTTTGCTGGCGGTCGGCTTCGCCGGTTTTGCGGCCGGGATCGTTTGGTTCAGAAAAAGAAATTTGCTGCTGTAATTCGAGCGGGGGATGAAGCACGTGACAGGAGAAGCGGGCGGCGGCGGCGTCGGAGGCGTTCCATTCGGATCTTGCGATACGGTGCGCCCGTTTTTCCGTTATCCCCGAATTTTTCGGATATCTCTTCCATCATTAACCTTTGGCATGCCAAAAACCAAACAAATGTTCTTGCTTGGTTCCGGATTCAATGGTATGATCAGGAAAGGAATCAACCATTTCTTTGTAAGGAGGATATTTCGATGAATACGAAGCAGGAGAAACTGGAAGCTTTCGCCGGGCTGATCCGGTTCGCCGAATCGCTGGAGCGTTTGAGCGAAGAGCAGTGGGCGGGGCCGATCGCGGAAGGCAAATGGTCGCCGCGCGACATCATCAGCCATATGATGCTGTGGGACCGGTACTTTCTGGAAAACGCGTTACGGCCCATGGCGGAGCATCGGCCGATGACGCTGAAGCCGCTCGATTTCAACGAGTTCAACCGCGACGCCGCGGCTTACGGGCTGACCCAGAGCAAGCAGGATTTGATCCGGCAAACCGTGGAAGCGCGCAGGCAGCTGGTCGAGGTCATCGAGGGCATTCCGGAATCCGAATTCGGCCATAGACATGAAGATAAGCTGTCGGTGGACGAATATTTGCTTGATTTTTACGAACATGACCGCCATCACATGGCTCAAATCCATACATATTTGGCGAGTTTCGCATGATGCTGTTCCGCGAAGGAGAGCTTTCGGTCAGGCCCTTGGCGGAGGAAGACGCCGCGCTGCTGGCGGCATGGCTCAGCGACCCGCGCGTGCTGGAATTTTACGAAGGCCGGGATCAGCCCCATGACCTGGATCGGGTGCAAAAGCACTTCTACGCCGAGGATAGCGGTATCGTCCGAAACATCGTGTCGTACGGGAACCGACCGATCGGCTATATCCAGTATTACGAGATCGATGGGGAAGAACGGGAACTTTACGGTTATGCCGGATCGCAGGAGAACATTTTCGGGATGGACCAGTTTATCGGCGAGCCGGACTACTGGAACCGCGGAATCGGTACGATGCTGATCCGGGCCATGGCGAAATATTTGCTTGGCGAGATGAAGGCCGACCGGATCGTCATGGACCCGCAAACCTGGAATACCCGCGCGCTTCGCGTTTACGAGAAATGCGGGTTCGTGCGGAAAAAGCTGCTGCCTCGGCATGAACGGCATGAAGGGGCGTACCGCGACTGCTGGCTGATCGAACTGGACGGCCGGAACGAAAAAACAGTTACATAGCGAGGGCTGCATCCTTGGTCTCCAATCGAGACAAACAAGGGTGCGGCCCTTTTGCCGTTTCAGGCGAACCGGCGGCAAAGAATTAGAGGGTTCGGCGGCCAAATGGCATGAAACCGGTCATGCGGAACGTAATCTAGTAGGGAAGCTTTCTTTCGGAAGGCAGAAGGAGGTTCGTTGGGTATGGATCGCAAGACATGGCTGAAAAAGGCGTCTACGCTCAAGCTGACGGAGTCGCTTCATTTATGCCGGGCGGATGCCCCGGAATGGGAGCGGTACGTTCACGTTTATTATCATCAGGCGACGATCGCTTTCCGATGCCGGGAGAAGGAAAATTTCCTCTCCGGGGGCGATGAGCCTTTTTGGCTCGTCAAAGATCAGACCGTTGTCGGCGGGCTGGCCCTGTCGCCTTGGGCATTCCGGTATTTTTTTACGGTTCCGCCTTTTGAAGGGGGGGCCGAGGTGATTCGGCTGATCGCGCAAACATTGCGGCGGCAAGGCGGCAACGGGCTGCCGATCCAGGCAATGGAGGTCCCGGACGGCGACGCCGACAACTATATTCGGGCCGGCTTTCGGCCGGACCCATGCAGATTCCGGTGGATGCGGCGTCCGACGGCCGTATTCGAAGGCGAGCATCCCGAGATGATTTGGCGCCGGGCGGAAACCGCGTGCGATTCCGGGGAAACGAGGCTGAAGCTGGAGCGCGAAGCCGGGCTGTTTTTGTTTAAGCATGCCCAGGGCGGGGAGAGCGGAGAGAGAGGCGCCGTGTCTTTTCCGGAGACGCTGCTTCGGCTTCGGGAATTTGCCGCCCAAAGCCCGGAAGCCGTGCTGGAAGCCTCGGGCGCAGCGTATGACCGTGCAACGCATGCTTTGATCGGCGTTTGTTTGATCGGGTACTCGGAGGGCTGTCCGGTGATCGAAGCGCTGGCCGTAAGGCCGGGTTTTAGAGGCAAAGGGGTCGCGACAAATATGCTGAGGCGGGCTTTGACCGCTTTGGCGCATCGCGGGGAGCCGATGCTCCGCGCCCGCATCGCGCACGGCCATCCGCTCGAATCGTTATGCCATCGGTTGGGCTTTATGCCGGGCCCCTTGTTTTGGCCAGCGATGACGTTTGACAGGTAAAGCAGAAATAGCTTTTCTCCGGGGTGTGACAATAGATATAGTGTTTGATTTTCGAATTAAATACTATATATGGTGTCGGGTGGATTAGCCATCCCATTTTGCGCCTTAAGGAGGAAGTGGAAATGAATGATCTCATCAAGGATCCGGCCGATCGTCTCTGGCGTTCCTTTGACGATATGCTGCAAGACGGCAACCCGGATTTGCTTCAGGAAAACGCGAACGTGGACGGAAAGTCGCCCATGGGGCTGATGAGCAAATTTGCCAGCGAAAGCGCCAAAATGTACGCTGCCGAACATTTATTGTCGCCGGAGGCCAAGGAAGCGATCGAACAAAATTTGATTTATCCGCATGATCTTGATTTTTATGCCTCGGGAACGACGACCTGCTGCCAAATTCCGCTCGGCAAGCTGCTCCGGGGCGGGTTCAATACCGGCCATGGCCATATGCGCGAGCCGCAGGACATCAAAAGCGCCATGGCGCTGGCTTCGATCATTTTGCAGGCCAACCAGAACCAGCAGCACGGCGGACAAGCTTTCCCGATGTTTGACGCCGACCTTGCGCCGTACGTGCGCAAAACCTTCGAGAAAAAGCTCCGCTTGCTGCGGGAGTTGCCGCTCCAAGACGATTTCGACCGGGAGCGCGAAGCTTGGAGCATGACCGAACGGGATGTGTACCAGGCCTGCGAGGCGTTCATCCACAATGCCAATTCGATGCATTCGCGGGGCGGCGGCCAGGTTCCCTTCATATCGGTCAATTACGGGACGGACACGTCCGAATGCGGCAGAATGCTGATCAAGCAGCTGCTGCTGGCGACCCAGCGGGGTCTCGGGCACGGAGAAACGCCGATTTTTCCGATCCAGATCTTCAAGGTGAAGTCAGGAGTGAACTTTCAGCCGGGGGATCCGAACTACGACTTGTACCGGCTCGCGCTGGAAACGACCGCCCGCCGGCTGTTCCCGAACTTCGCGTTTCTCGATTCGCCGTTCAACAAAGCCTACGACCGGGGAACGAAGGAAAGCGAAGTCTGCTACATGGGCTGCCGGACGCGCGTGATGGGGAACGTGAACGGGGAGGAAACCGCCATCGGCCGCGGCAATTTGTCGTTTACGACGGTCAATCTGGTCAAACTTGCCCTTTTGTCCGCAGGTCCGGAAGAGTTTGACCGCCGGCTTGACGAAGCGATGGACGTGGCGGTACGCCAGCTTCATGAGCGCTTCCGGTACCAGGCAGGCCGGCGGGCCGGGAATTTCCGTTTTTTATATTCGCAAGGCGTATGGAGGGGCGGGGAGCACCTCCAGCCTCACGACCGGCTTGGCGACGTGCTGAAGCAGGGGACGCTGAGCGTCGGTTTCATCGGCTTGGCCGAAGCTTTGACGGCGCTTTTCGGCCGCCATCACGGACAAAGCGAGGAGGTTCAGCGGCAGGGGCTTCGGATCATCCGCCGCATGCGTGAACGGATGGACCGCGAAACGAAGGACAGCGGCTTGAATTTTACGCTGATCGCGACTCCTGCGGAAGGTTTGTCGGGGAAATTCGTGAAAAAGGACCGGATCGCGTTCGGCGCCATACCCGGCGTTACCGACCGGGACTATTACACGAATTCGTTCCATATTCCCGTTTATTTTCCGATCAGGGCGGCGGATAAAATCCGCTTGGAAGCGCCGTATCACGAGCTCTGCAACGCGGGTCACATTACGTACGTCGAAGTGGACGGATCGGTCATTCACAACGCGGCCGCGCTGGATCGGATCGTGCGGTGCATGGCGGACAACCGGATCGGCTACGGTTCGATCAACCACCCGGTGGACCGCTGCAAAACATGCGGATTCAGCGGCATCATCGACGATCGCTGCCCGGCATGCGACGGCGCCCAGGTCGAACGGATTCGGCGGATTACCGGCTATCTGGTAGGCGACATGGACAAATGGAATTCGGCCAAGCGGGCGGAGGAAGCCGACCGCCTGAAACACGGGAGATAAGGAGCGTGAGGCGAGATGGGCAAACATCCGAATGACTCCTCGGCGGCTCTTCCAAACCCTGCGGAATACGTATGGATCATGGACGTTATTCATGACAGCGTCGTGGACGGGGAGGGGCTTCGCACCGTCATTTTTTGCGCGGGCTGTCCGCACCGCTGCCCGGGCTGCCATAACCCGGAATCCTGGCGTTTGCGCAGCGGCCAACGGTGGAGCGTCGCCGAGCTCGTACGCGAAGCCGCGGGCAACCCGCTGACGGACATCACGCTGTCGGGAGGCGACCCGTTCCTGCAGGCGCGGGGGATGAGCCTGGCCGCCCGGGAGCTGCGGCGCAAAGGGAAGCATATTTGGGCGTATACCGGCTATACGCTCGAAGAGCTGCTTGCAAGCGGCGACAGCCATAAACGGGAACTTCTTGCCTGCTGCGACGTGCTGGTCGACGGACGTTTCGACCTTCGGCAGCGGGATTTGTCCGTTCCGTTCAGAGGGAGCCGAAACCAGCGGATTTGGGAACGGAGCGGCGGTGGTTGGAAAGAGATCTACCCGCTGGATCCGCCGGGCGGGACATCCTTTATTCTGGTAACGTAACTCATTGACGCCCCCGGAAGAATGTTTTAATATTCATTCTTGAAAGCACCAGGATACTTAACTTAAACATGACACGCAGCACCTGTCTTAAACTCCGATTCGTTCGCGAGTGGCGAAATTTTAACGGCGGTATGAACCCGCCGGTTTCGTTCGCCCCCTGTCTATCCATGACGGGGGGCTTTTGGTTGTTGCGGAAGGCTGCATCAAAGGGGGACTATATGCATGAACAAACTCAAATATTCGCTGCTGATATTGATCGGGGCGATCAGTTACGGGGTGCTGTCATCCATCATGAAGCTCGGCATGAAGGAGGGCTTTACGGTCAGCCAGATGCTGGGCGGGCAATACGTGTTCGGCTGGACGTTTTTGCTCATTCTCATGCTTCTGTTTTCGCGCAAAAAACTGTCGCCGAAGCAGTGGCTGACGCTGCTGGCCGTCGGCATCACCATGAGCGGCACGTCGGTGTTTTACGGTAAAGCCGTCGAACGGCTGCCTGCCTCGATCGCCGTCGTGCTTTTATTCCAATTCACCTGGATCGGCGTGCTGCTTGAAGCCGTTGCGGACCGCCGTTTTCCGAGCAAAAGCAAGATCGCTTCCATCATCGTTCTGATCGCCGGAACGCTGCTCGCCGGCGGGGTCATCGGGTCCAGCAGCGGAGCGCTCGACATGACGGGCGTGATCTTCGGACTGCTGTCGGCCTTTACGTTTGCGCTGTACATGTTCGTCAGCGGACGCGTCGAAACGAAGGTTCCCGCCTTCAATAAAAGCTTCTTTATGACGACGGGCTCCGGCGTCATCGTGTTATCGGTATTTTCGCCTTCGTTTTTGTGGGATGGGGCGCTGGGCGACGGGTTATGGAAATACGGCGTCGCGCTGGGCTTCCTCGGCATTTTGATCCCCGTCGTGTTTTTTGCGATCGGCATGCCGAAGGTCGGCTCGGGAACCGGAGCGATTCTTGGCGCCGCCGAGCTGCCCGCGGCCGTCGTGGCTTCGGTCCTTCTCGTGCATGAACACGTAAGCGGCCTGCAATGGTTCGGCATCGTGCTCATTTTTATCGGGATTGCCATTCCGCAAATCCGGTTTTCCAGGAAAAAAACGCCGCCTCTGTACGAAACCCAGAAATCCGCGGCGAATTTGTGAACCCGGCTTGCCGAGGCCCGATTAACGGCCGCCGCGGAGGGTAATGTATAAGTGTAGACATTCTTCTTTTATTTTTGGCTCCGGCTGGTTCAGCCGCGGGCCGTTTTTTTGTATAATGAGAGAAAAAAGGAGGATGTACGGTTATTCCAAAAAAAATCATCGCATTTCCAAACTAACGGAAGAAAAAAGGAGGGATCATCTAAAATAAACATTGGAGGAAGCAAATCATGGTCATTAGGGAACTGCAGCTTCATGAATCGGGTTTGATTCGGCAAATCGACAGATCGGAAACGATCGGAAGCATTTATAAAATGAAAGACGGCGTGCTGGAGGCCCTTCCTGCCGGGCATGAATGCCCGTCCTGGGACGAGGAACACACGCGGGAAATGATCGAACGTTTTGAGGCCGAGCTCCGCAGCGGAGGCGCGGCTTACGGCGCCTTTGACGGGGACGCCCTTGTCGGATTCGGCGTGCTTGGGCACCGGTTCCGCGGCGAACAATTGGACCGGCTGCAGGTGGATTTGATGTATGTCAGCCGCGCGTACCGCAGGCAAGGCATCGGAACGAAGCTGATGGAGGAGCTTGCCGACGAGGCGCGCAAGCGCGGGGCGTCCTATTTGTACATTTCTTCGACGGAAACCGAGTCCGCCGTTCATTTTTATATGGCCAACGGCGGCCGAATCGCCGACCAGGTGGATGAAGAACTGTTCGAACTCGAGCCCGAGGATATCCATATGCTGAAAAAGCTGTAACCGGCAGGCAAGCCGAAAAGAAACGGATGAAGGTGAAGACTTGATTGTTTATATCGGATATGCATTAGGAATACTGATTCTCGCCGGGGCCGGCTTCCTTGCCTGGAGAAATTCCAAACTTATCGCGGAGCAGAAGGAAAAGAAGGGGACCCTACCTGCCGTATCGTCCTATACGGTGTTGGTGGAGCGCCAGTCTGCGGCCGGTGAAGCGGCCAACGCGGCAACGCTGCTTGAAGCGGCCTATCGCGAAGCCGAAGGAACGGTAAAAGTCCGTTTAAGCCGGGTTCACGGCACGGTCGGCGAACTGAAGCTGGACCACGCCGTGCAAATCATGGAGCATACCTGCTCCGATCTGGCGTCCAAGGCGGAGATGATCGAGGTCAGGGCAAGCCGCGACGCCGTGATGAACGACGAGGAAGGCCGGGCCTTGGACCGGCTTGAGCAGGGACTGCGGGGTTCACTCGCGAACGCGAACCGGTAAGAAGCAACCAAAAGGGGGGACCTAAAAATGCAATTCCGCCATTTTACGGACCCGTCCGCCTTCCGCGCACATGTGAGGCGGTTCTCATGGAGCAGGAAGCGGTAAACAATCTCCCTCTTGGCGTATTGTCCAGGCTTGTCCTCGAGAAGAAGGCGGAAGGGCCGTATTTTCTTGCCTCGGTCGGCGAAGGGGACAAGCCGCTGCTCGTCATGATGAAGACGCAATCCCACCTGATCCTCGGGGTGCCTGAAGGCATGCCGGCGGGAAAGCTGGAAGCTTGCTGCGCGGCTGCCCAGAGCATCTGCACCGCCGAAAGGATGTACATATCCCAAGCATCGTAGCCGTTCGCCATGCCGCGGACGCTTTTGCGGAAGCATGGCAGCGGCAGACGGGCCTGAAACCCGTCACTTTGATGGATCAGAGGATTTATCGCTGGCGGCGGATTCGGTCGTGTACGGCTTTAAGGGGACGGGGGCAGCGGATTGACAAAGGCCGAATCGGGGGCTACATATGGTAACTGCCGCTCGGTTCGTGCAGCACCCATTCCAGCATGCTGATCATATCCTCCAGCCGAAGCAGCTGCGCGTTCAGCGACGCATGCGCCGGAGACCCTTGTTCGGCGGACTCGATGCGGGACATCAGCGATTTTTTTTGCAGCGTAAGTTCATTGATTTTGGATTTGATTTGATTTTCGGTTCTCATGTCGGTACCTCCAAAGATTGTCATCTTATGTCTGATTATATCAGGTTACGGACAAGATCTGTAACGGACCGGAAAAGGAAATGAATCTCGTTTGAGGAGCGTGGGAGCATGAATATGAAACAGCTGGCCGCCGAAAAAGCGGTGGAATATGTGGAAGACGGGATGCGGATCGGGCTTGGAACGGGGTCGACGGCTTATTGGGCCATCCGTAAAATCGGGGAACGCGTCCGGGCAGGGTTGAACATACAAGCGGTGGCCACCTCCAAGGCTTCGGAAAAGCTGGCGCAGGAAGAGGGCATTCCGCTGGTTCCTTTCGACCAAATCGCAGGGCTGGATCTGACGATCGACGGCGCCGATGAGCTCGACCGGGAGCTTCATCTGATCAAAGGCGGCGGAGGCGCGCTGCTGCGGGAAAAAATCGTTGCGTACCACAGCAAGGAATTGATTATTATCGCGGACGAGAGCAAGTTCGTGGACAAGCTCGGCAGCTTTCCGCTGCCGGTCGAAATCGTTCCTTTTGCGAATGAATGGACGATGGAGGCGCTGGAAAAGCTGGGCGCAAAGCCGATGCTCCGCACCGACGGCGAGCGCCTGTTCATCACGGACAACGGCAATTACATTGCCGATTGCCGTTTTGGCGTGATCGAACATCCGGCGGAGCTGCATGCGCAGCTGCTCGCGCTGCCCGGCGTCGTGGATAACGGCCTGTTTATCGGACTCGCAGCCCGGGCCGTGATCGGGCATCAGGACGGCACCGTAACGGTGATGACGCCCGAAAAATAGCAGGCCATTGACAATCGCGCGGGTTTCCACTATCTTTATATTAAGATAGTAGTTTTGGAGGTTTCTCGTATGGCAGACAAAATGAACAATGACGAATTGTCCCTGGAATTATTTATCGTACTCGCACGCGCTTATAATTCGGTCGTAGCCCATTCCTCGCGCGATATCCAAAGCCATGGCCTGAATACCACCGAATTTGGCGTGCTTGATCTTTTGTATCACAAAGGCCCGCAGCCGTTGCAAAAGATCGGCGAGAAAGTGCTGATTTCCAGCGGAAACATTACTTATGTAGCCGATAAGCTGCAGAAAAAAAACCTGCTTGTGCGCAGAGCCTCGCCGGATGACCGCCGCGTCATTTTCGCGGATTTGACGGACGAAGGGCGCGCTTTCTTCGGGTCGATTTTCCCGAGCCACCAAGAGGTGCTCGTCCATGCGGTCGAAGGGCTTAATGAAGACGAGAAAAAGCAGGCCGTCGAGCTTTTGAAGAAGCTGGGGCATGCTGCCGAAGAGAGCTACAAAGCCGGACGCCCAAAATGATAATCCCCTTGTAGGACGTCAAAAGACGGCCCGTCGCCGCGTATCGGACAGCGGACGGCGGGCCGTTTTTCGTTGAATGGAAAGGAAAAAACGCTGGCGATCAGCGGCTTCGAACGCCTTTACAGGTTGAAGCGCTCCAAATGTTCCCAAAGCTTTTCCTCGATTAAAATTTCTTTCTGCTTCGGACCGATCAAATCAAAATGCGGAAAAGGGTTCCGGTTGTGGATGTACCGGGAGGGCAGATCATGCGCCTCGCACCATGCCCGGAGCCTTTCCAGGTCCGAGCAGCCCACTTTGGTCACGGTCGTCATGCCGGGGAAACGCGGATCGAGCCAATAATGGGTCAAAAACGCGATTTCGCCGCGGCTGACCGCCTTTTTCCACGCGTCCAGTTCCTTGCGGTTTATGCCAAAAGCCATCGTTCATCATCCCCAGCTTATCATTTGCGTCAATCCGCCGATTGGTTCATCAGCCGCTTCAGCTTGGCTTCCGTCGAGGAGCCGGCGGCAGGCGTATATACGCTGCAGCGGAGGTCGGCGCTGCCTTGCACTTGAAGCGAGGTCAGGTCAAATAGCATTTTCCCCATTTTGGCATGCCGGAATTCGATGACGACCTCGGGCGCGCTGCTGACCTGGCTGTGCTTCCATAAGGGCAAAAATTCCGGATCGACCTGCTCCATTTCCTGCAAAAACTGCTCGTACCAGGCGTCTTCCACGTATTGGCCGTAATAGGAACGGAAAATCGAAAGAAAACCCATGACAAAATGCTCCCAGTTCACCGCCAGCCGCCGGAACTCCTTCCGGGTAAACAGCAGCCGGATCATGTTCCGCTGCTCGGCGGGAATGCGCTCGAAGGCAAGGAAGACGTAAGAAGCCGCCCGGTTCCAGCCGACGATCTGGCAGTGGCGGTCGGAGATGATGGTCGGGCAGTAATGCAGCTCGTCCACCATTTTTTGCAGCGCAGGGCTGATCTTGGGCTCCTCCTGCTGCGTCGTTATGGAGCTTGAGGGGGCTTCCATGGCCAAGGCGAACAGATACTTGCGTTCGTCGGGCGTCAAGCGCAGGGCGGCGGCGATGCAGTCGAGCACCGATGATGAAACGTTGATGTCCCGGCCCTGCTCCAGCCATGTATACCAGGTGCTGCTGACGCCGGCCAATTGGGCGACTTCCTCCCTGCGCAGCCCGGGGGTGCGCCGCCTTCCGCCGGCCGGCAATCCGACCGTTTCGGGCTGGATTTTGGCGCGCTGCTCGGTCAGGAAGGCCGACAGCGCCTTAAGGCGGGTATCGCGATTCATGGCGTTCCTCCTCTCTTGTTGCACGGCCAAGCTTTCCAAAGTACATGCATAGTATTCATTATACTAGGATAAACAACAACTTGTAATAGGATAACACCTGTGAAAAGATATTTCCATAAAGATTGCACAGGGAGGAATCAGGATATGGAAAGAGTCGTTATTACGGGAGCAGGGCTGGTCTCGCCGCTTGGCAATGACGTGCCGTCTTTTTGGAACGCGCTGCTGCAAGGAGCATCCGGGATTTCCAAGGTCGATGCCTGGGATACGTCCGTTATGAAAACTTCGCTGGCGGGCGTGGTACGCGAATTTGACGCCGACGCCCGTTTCGGCAGGAAAGAAGCGCGGCGCATGGACCGCTTTTGCCAGTTTGCGCTTGCCGCCGCCGAAGATGCGATTCAGGATGCGGGCCTTAAGCTTGATCAGGTGAATAAGGAACGAATGGGCGTTTATGTCGGCTCCGGCATCGGCGGCATTTCGACTTTGATGGAGCAGGCGGAGGTTCTTCGCACGCGCGGCGTTTCCCGCGTCAGTCCGCTGCTGGTGCCGATGATGATCTCCAATATGGCGGCGGCGATGATCAGCATTCGCACGGGAGCGGAGGGGCCAACCCTGTCGCCCGTGACGGCTTGTTCGATCGGCAACACGGCCATCGGGGAAGCGTTCCGGCTGATTCGGGCGGGCGGAGCCGACGTCATTCTGGCCGGCGGCGCCGAGGCGGCGATCTCGGAAATTTCGATGGCCGGATTCGGCAACGCGACCGCGCTGTCCGGATGGGATGGCGATCCGGCCCGTGCCAGCAGGCCGTTCGACGCCGGGCGCGACGGGTTTGTCATGGCGGAAGGCGCCGGCATTTTGGTGCTGGAGAGCTTGTCCCACGCACAAAAGCGCGGCGCGCAAATTTATGTGGAAGTGACCGGCTACGGCGCGACCTCCGATGCCTACCATGTGGTGGCTTCCCATCCCGAGGGGAAAGGGGCTTATCTGGCGATGAAGCTTGCGCTTCAGGAGGCCGGCGTCGAGCCGGCCAACGTCGACGTCATCAGCGCGCATGCAACGAGTACGCAGGTCGGCGACCGGTCCGAGGTGGCGGCCATCAAGCGGCTGTTCGGGGAAGAGGCTTACCGGATCCCGGTAACCGCCAACAAATCGATGATCGGCCATATGTTCGGGGCCGCCGGCGGCGTGGAAGCGATCGCGCTGGTGCAAATGATCCGGGACGGCCGCATCCCGCCGACGATCAATCAGGAAACGGCCGATCCGGAATGCGATTTGGATTTCGTGCCGAACGAAGCCCGGAGGAAGGACGTGCGCGTCGGCATATCCAATTCCTTCGGTTTTGGCGGCCATAATGCCGTCATCGTGCTCGAGAAATTCGCGCCCTAAACCGAAAGGCAGGCGCCGTTCCTACGGAGCAGCCCTTGCAGGATGTTAGTGACCGGATTTTCACATGCAAAGGATGACGAGGTTGCCGCGATAACTTGTCCTCTTTTAACATGATGTGAACAACAAGCCGGGTAGAGCGGGCGGTCCCCTTTTCTACCCGGCTTTTTCGCGCCGAAAATCATCGCATAACGGAAGCTTAGGCGGCGGCTTGGCGGCGATGGAGGCGGGCAAGCAGCAAAGACAGACACAGGGCGGTTACGAGGAAACCCGCGATCATATCCACCACGCCGTGCCAGCCGTACGCGCCCCAAAACGTGCCGCCAAGCGTCCCCCCGACGCTCGAACCTGCGTAATAAAAAAACAAATAAAGCGAAGAGGCCTGCGCTTTTCCGCGTTTGGCCCGGATGCCGATCCAGGAGCTGGCGATCGAATGCGAACCGAAAAATCCGAAGGTGAACATGATGATGCCGGCGATTTTTATGACCAGCAGCGGACTAAGCGTCAGCAGCGCTCCGCAAAGAAAAACGGCCAGCCCTATCCATAACATGAGCGGCCTGCCGTGCGCGTCGGCCATTTTTCCCATCCAGGTGGAGCTGAAGGTTCCCGCGATATAAACGACAAAAATAAATCCGACCAGCGTCTGGCTGAGGGAATAAGGCGGAGCGATCAGTTGGTAACCGATATAATTGTATAGCGAAACGAAGCTTCCCATAAGCAAAAAGCCAAGCGCATATAGAATGAGGAGGCCGGGATCTTTGAACTGGCTTCCAAGCGAACGAAGCAACGATTTGAAGCGCAGCGGGCGGGCTTCGAAATGGCGCGACGGCGGAAGCAGAAACAGGAAAACCAGGCTGAATGTCAACCCGAGCAACCCGATGGCGGCGATGGCGATGCGCCAATTCCACAGATCCGTCAATGCGCCGGTAATGACGCGGCCGCCCATGCCGCCGATGGAGTTGCCGCTAATGTACAGTCCCATGACGGCCCCGAGGCTGCCAGGGGCGATCTCTTCGCCCAGATAGGCCATGGCGATGGCGGGAAGGCCGGCCAACACGGCTCCGAGTACGATGCGGAAGACGAGCAGCGTATGAAAATTGGGCGCGAATGCCGTGGCAAGCGTCAGAACGGACGCGGCAATCATGGCGACCGTCATTACCGGCTTGCGGCCCCAAGATTCGCTGAGGGAGCCGACGACGATCATGCTGAACGCCAGCACCAGCGTCGTCAGCGACAGCGACAGGCTGGCCGTCACCGGGGAAATGCCGAATTCCCTGGAGAACTCGGGCATCAACGGCTGGGTATAATAGAGGATGGCGAACGTGTTAAAACCTCCCGCGAAGAGGGCCAAACTCGTTTTGCGGAATGCGGACGTGCCATGCTGGATATAACTCATGATGCAAAGCCTCTTTCCATGAAAAAAGTTGAAAACGAATCAATTGTTTTCTTAACCCAGTGTACGCCTGTTTGCAAGCTGTTTTCAATATCGGTCCAGCATCGCATTCATGCCTGAAGCTTATCGTTTTCGGGAACCGGGAGAATTTTCAGCATGTTAAAGTTGAAATTTTTGCCGCGGCGGGTTAAAGTAACTCAATGAATTGAAAGATGAAGTGGATGATGTGGAGGTTTTGAACATGCTGTTGAACATTAAATCATACATACGCAAACCGCAGGTGGCCGAGCTGTTTTCCTACGCGGTGTTTCCGGATGACCGGTCGGTCGAGGAGGCCGTCCAAGCCTATGAAAGCAACGACGCCTGGCAGCTGTACGGCTATGAAGACGGCGAACTGCTCGTCGGGATGATCGGATACGAAAAATCGGGGAATGACCTCGTGATTCGCCATATTTCCGTCATTCCCGAAAATCGGGGCCTGGGGTATGGCCGAGGGATGATTTTGGAGGCCATGACGAAGGAAAAGCCGGAGCGGGTGATCGCCGAAACGGATGAGGAGGCCGTCGATTTTTACCGGAACATCGGCTTTATCGTGCACAGCCTGGGCGAGCAGTATCCCGGTAAGGAGCGCTTCCGCTGCGTATTCGAGGTCGAGGATGAGCCCGGAGAAGAATAATTTGGTTCGGATGGTGTAACATAGCCGGTTCCTCTTGGGGAGCCGGTTTTTGTATTTCATGCAGGGAATCGGAAGAAGCACATTTTTTTCGGAAACATGCAACCAATCCGCTCCGGGACGCATCATTAATGGCAAGGGGGGAGGAACACGGACTGGATATCATAGCGGGTTTAAAACGGAAGGATGAAGAAGCGCTCGTGCTGCTGATGCAGCAGTACGGCGACGATTTGCTGCGTACCGCCTGCTTGCTGCTCCGGGATCGGCAGGAAGCGGAGGAAGCGGTGCAGGACAGCTTTATCGCGGCCTTTGAACGGATCGGGCAGCTGCGCGACGATACGAAGCTCAAAAGCTGGCTGCTTCGCATCGTCGTCAATCGCTGCCGCATGAAGCAGCGTACCTGGAGTTTCAGGCATCTGTTTCCGTCCGCCTACGTGGACGGGCGGCTGGCGAAAGAAGAGGAGCCGGGGCCCGAAGAAAGGCTTGTGCAGCGGTGGAGGAGCGGCAGGCTCACGAAAGCGGTGCACCGTCTAAGCTATAAATACCGCGAGGTCATTACGCTTTATTATTTTCAGGAGATGGGCGTTGCCGAAATCGCCGATCACCTGCAGGTGAGCAAGAACACGGTCAAAGCGAGGCTTGCCCGAGGGCGCGCCTATTTAAAACAAACGTTGGAGAAGGAGGGGGAGACCGATTGGACTTGAACCGACCGGACGTAAAACGGGAGCTGGACCGGGAGCTTGCAGGCCTTCGCTTCGGTAACCGGCAAAACGTGCTCGAAAGAACGCATCCGAAATCGCTGCCCGGACGGTTAAGAGCATGGTGGAACAAGGAGCTTGAACTGCCGGTCGTCCCGATTGGCGCAGCGCTGCTGCTTTTATTGACAGCCGCCTTTTTGTATCGCGCGGCACTTTATCCGAAAGGCCCCTTGCCGGGAAGCGAAACCGCCTTCAAGCGGGAACTGGTCGAAGAGGCCGGCAGCGTATATTGGAAGGACGATCTCGAAAGGAGGCTTGCCCTGCTTGAAAATCCGGGTCAAAATTAAACATTTGGCGTATGGGGCAGGCCTGCTGCTGGCCGTCATCCTTGCCGTCGCCGTCATGGCGAAGCCGCCCCAAAACATGGCCGGGGCCGGTCAAACCGGCGCGGAAGCGAAGGAGCAGGTGCTTCGTAAAATCGCGGCGGCCGGCGCGGAAGAAAAGCTGAAGCTCATTGAGGAATACATGCTGAAAGACGACAGCGCCGATTTAAGCCGGGCATACGACATGTACATCGAGTCGACCGGCATGATGTACGGCGGAGGCGTGGTGGACGTCGCCAAAAAGCCCGTTTTTTCCTTGGACGAAAAGCTCCCCTACTTGGAACAGTATGCTGCGGAGGGTGAACCGGGGCCGGAGCTCGCCGCCGCGGCCAAGCTGCTGGCTTATCATTACCAGGGAGAAGGGCAGCAGGAAAAAGCGGCGAAAGTTTTGGCCGAAGCCCGTAAAAGGCTGCATTCCTCGAACGCCGTGTACGCAAGCAACGAACTTCTGCTCATGCAGGCGCAGCTCGCCGCCGGGCAAAAACAATATGATACGCTGCTGAAGTTGTGCGCGGAAATAATCGACAGGAACGCAGCAAACGATGATATCCTTGTGCGCATGTCCGAGCTGCTCGCGCAGTATGCGATCGAAAAAGGGGAGGTTCCCCAAACGCTGGAGCTGCTCCGGTCGGATTTGGAACAAAAAAGCAGCCGCATGACAAGCGGGCAGGCCGTCCAAATCCAAAAAGAGGAGCTTCGGGGCATCACGGACCGTTTAAAAAAGATCGCTTCGGGCCGTCCGGCCGGCTTAACCGACGTGTCGGGCACGATCGCGAAAGCAAATGGGGAGCCTTTGGCTTACGCGGGCGTATTTTTGCGGAGAGACGATGATTTGAACCACAGCATGGCGGGTTTTGAACCCTACCAGACGATCACCAACGAAAAGGGAGAGTACGCTTTTAAAGGGGTGGTTCCCGGCCGTTACAAACTCTATCTTGGGGTGAACGCAAGCCAGTTGAACGGCTGGACGTGGCCGGAACAACGCGATGGAGGCTGGATCGACCTGAACGGGCAGCAGGCGGCGGTGGAGAACGTTACGTTTCAGCCGCTGCTCGAACTCCGGGAACCCGTGAACAATGCCATCGTAAAGGACAACAGCATTGCCTTTGCCTGGGAGCCGGTTCAGGGAGCGGCGTATTATAACCTCAGCGTCGGAATAAAGCTGAAGTCGGGTTCGACGAGCCGTGTCGTCCGCCGGGGAATATCGGTGCCCGAAGTCCGGATCCAGGCGGATGATCTTTATTATGAATATACGGGGATCAGCGGTTTTTCCGAAGGCAGCGGCCAGCTGACGATTGATCCGTTGTCCCTGCTCGGATATGCCAATACGGACAACCAGATGACCTGGGACGTCGCGGCTTACGATGCGGGAGGCCGGATGCTGACCCGCAGCGGCGGATACCGTTTGGACGAACGCTTGACGGACCGTCTGCCATTTTTTTATTTGAAAGCGCGGGAGATGACGGAGGCCGACAGAACGCTTCTCAGCGGGGACTTGAAAAAGGCGGAAGCGATGTATCGGGCGGATTACCGCAAAGATCCCGACGATGCCCATAGCTTGCATATGATTATCAGGCTGCTGCAGGGAACCACGATGCTGGAGGGGAAAGGGGCGGGGGAGGCGGAGGAGAGCCTGCTGGCGGAGCAAACCCGGCTTTTGCGGCAGCTGGTGAAACTGCATCCCGCCGCCTGGTACTACGACATGTTGGCCCAGCAAGCGTTCGATCGGGCCGATTGGGACGAATATCGCCGGTACGACGAACTTGCGGCGGCGCTGGATACGTCGGAGGATACCGGCTATAGGGACGGAACGCGAGCCATCGCTTTCATGAGACAGCAAAAATGGGATGAGGCAGCGGCTTCTTTTCAAAAATCGCTCGAAAACGATCCCTCGCACCGGTTCATCGGCGCGTACATCGCCTTAACGATTGCCCGCGGCAGCCCGCTGGAGACAGCGGCGGCTTTGGCGGAAAAGTACCCTGACCGGATGTCCTATTCCGGTCCGATCCATTGGGATGAGCTGCTCCTTGCGATGAAACGGGAAGCGGCGGGACAAGACGGATATTTCCAGACGCTACGGCAACGGGCCGGCCAGTACGTTCGCGGCGGGGAAGCGGGAGGGGAGCGCTCAAGTTCCTCCGCCCCCGCCATGAACCGTTTTTTCGAGCAGCTGAAGCAAGTCAAATAAACCTGGCGTTTGGGCCTGCGCCGATTTTCGCGAGATCTTCTCCCTGTCCCCGGATATTGTCCCTTTCAACGCCCCTTCCCGGCACATACAATGATGAAGTACGAGGAAACGGGAAGGAGGCGAAGGTTGTGGCAATTTCATACACGGCGATCGGCGACTCGCTGACGGTCGGTTTCGGCGCGATGCCCGGAAACGGCTTTGCGCCGGTATACCGGAGATTGGCGCAGCAGAAAATCGGGGAACCGGTGGTCTATGAAAATTGGGGAATCAACGGGCTGACCTCCTCGGAATTGTACGACAACGTGAGGCGCAACCCGAGGCTGCGCAGCTCGTTAAAGGACGCGCAAATCATCACGGTGTCGATCGGAGGCAACGATTTGATCCGGGCGGCGAAAAGCGCGCCTTCCCATCAGGCGGCCTCGCATTTCAACAAGGCGTTGTCGCAGTGCGAGTCCAATTTTTCCGGCATCATGCAGTCGATCTACCAGCTGAAATCCGGCAGCAGAACGCCGTACATCGTTCGGGCGGTCGGTCTCTATAACCCCTACCCCCAGGTGGGGGCAGCCACGCAATGGGTTCAGCAATTTAACGGCTACCTCAACGGTTATTGGGGAAGCGGGTATGCCGCGGCCAACATATTTTCTTCCTTTTACGGAAGGGAAAGGGAGCTTTTGTCTTTCGACCGTCTTCATCCGAACGGAAGAGGCTACAAAGTGATTGCCGAACATTTGCACCGGCTTGGGTACCATCCGCTGGGCTGATGCTTGGGTCCAATGAAAAACAGACCTTTCCGAGGTCTGTTTTTTTATTATTTTTTTATCATGCTAAGCACGGCCCATTTTCGTTCCTGGCGTTTCTTGTATTTCGGAAGGGAGCGGTAAATGTCGATTGCTTCCTGAAAAGCTTCCTTCGCCTCTTCCTTGCGGTCAAGCGACTTGTACATCATGCCGAGCAGGTAATAACCTTCGCAGGATGAAGAATGGATTTCCTGAAACCGGCGTACGTAATCCATCGCTTTATCCCGGTCGCTGTTTTTGTAGACGTCGGCCAAACGAAGGTAAGGCTGCCCGTATTTGACGCGCGGATTCAGCTCCAGCGCTCTCAGAATGGAGGTTTCCCCCTCCGCGATTTTGCCCTGCCGCAAATAAACGGTCCCGAGGTCATCCCAAAATTCGGCCGAATCTTCCGATTGCGACTGGATCGATTCCAGCAGTTTCAACGCTTCGCCGTCTTTTTTTCGTTCGATCAACAGCCTGGCCAGCTCATGTTTCGAAGACACGTCGCTTGGGTTCATGCCGATTTGGGTGCGGAGTTTGGAGATTTGCCCCATCCGTTTGAAAGGTTTGGTCACGCTCGGAAGGATGCCGACAAAACGCCGGTCCAGCAAATAGACGATGACCAGCAGGACAAGGATGGCCAGGAAAGGGTTTCCAAGCAATCTCCATAACAGCACAAAACCTAAAATTTTGCCCATATATAACCTCCATGAGTTCGATGTCGACCGACCGTAACGCCCGGAAGTGATGTTCCGCGCGGTTTGTGTTCGTCAATGGCTCCGCCAATTCTCTGATTCGAATTCGGTCGTATAACGGCTCCGTATAAAATAATAGCTTCTTTTTCCAGATTATTCTACATTTTGCGATGAAGTTATCCGGGGACGGCGAATGCGAAATGCTCCCAAATGATGGTTATGGCCCGAACGGGACGCTTTTTTCCTGCGCAGAAAATCGGATTAGCCTGTTTTCGGAACCCGCTGCGATATATACTAAACGGTGGATCATTCAATAGAGTAACAACGGGGGGCGGTTCGATTGAACGACCGATTAAGCCGGCAAATCGCGTTTATACGCGAAGTCGACAAACTGAAGACGATTTTTCGCCAAACCTATTTGATGGATGCGGCACGTCATGAAAACGATGCGGAACATAGCTGGCATATCGTGCTTATGGCCTGGCTGCTTGAAGAGCATCGAGGGCCCGAAAAGCTCGACGTGCTGCGGGTCATGAAAATGCTGCTCATCCACGACATCGTGGAAATCGATGCAGGAGACACGTTTGCATATGATGTACAAGGGCATGAGAATCAATTCGAACGGGAGCGGCAGGCTGCAGTTCGGATTTTCGGGTTGCTGCCGTCCGACCAATCGGCCGAAATGATGGAGCTTTGGCTTGAATTTGAACGGAGGGAAACGGCCGAAGCCCGTTATGCCGCAGCGATGGACCGCATACAGCCGCTGCTGCACAATTATTATACGGAAGGCAAGGCCTGGCGCGAGCACCGGGTGACGTCCGGACGCGTGCTTGAACGGATCCGTTTTCTTGAACGGGAAATGCCGGAGCTGCATGCTTTCGTCGCCGGACTGATCGATGATGCGGTCAAGCAAGGGTATCTGCTGCCATGAATCCGAAGTCATAATTCCAGAGAACGATTCAATAGACAAAAACAAGGAAAATGTATTTGATTTCCAATATAAACAAGGGTCTTTAGAACTATTTGTGTGATAATAATGAAAAAAAACAGGACATCCGCCGATAAAGTAGTTGAGGTGATACGGATGGCCAAAAAGGGACAGACTTTCTGTTCTTACAGTTTGGATACCAAGAAGAAAGCTGTGGACATGCGTCTTCAAGGAATGACGAAAAAAGAGGTCGCCGAAGCGTTGGGAATTGCCGATATCGGGCGTTTGAAGGTATGGATGAGGAAGTACCGAGAGCAAGGGGATTCCGGATTAATAGACCAACGGGGACGTTCCAGAGGAACGTTCCGTTATTAAAACGAATGCGTTTACTTCTTGGGGAAAGGAGCCTTTATTTAAGGGCTTCTTTTTCTATGCTTCAAGCCCTGCTTTTCGCCCGGGATTCGCGCAAAGGGCACGGATCCAATTTCCGGATTCGGCGAGGAAACGTCCAAACGGGGGAATGGGAGCACACATAATTATATATACGCGCAGACCGGGCGGTCTGCAGACCAACGCGGAGGTGTTGCTGTGCAAAGCCGAAACGGCAATCATGCCAAAGGGATCGACGTATCGCATTGGCAGGGCGTCATCGATTGGAAACGGGTTAGAAGCGCAGGATATTCTTTCGCATTTTTGAAAGCGACGGAAGGGCCGAAGCTGGTGGACGACCGGTTCAGGGTCAACTCGCAAGGCGCTCGGTCGGCCGGCCTGTTGACGGGCGCCTATCACTTTACCCGGGCCCGCAATGAGGCCGACGTCAACGCGGAGCTGGAACATTTCGTTCAGACCGTCGAAAGCGCCGGGGGCTTAAGCTCGTTCAAGCTGCCGCTGGCCCTTGACGTCGAAACGAAAGAAGGCGGGACCCGGGCGAACATCACGGCCATCGTGCGCGAATGGGTAACCCGATTCAAGCTGCGCACGGGCAGAACGCTTATGATCTACACGTACCCCGATTTCATCGACACCTCCCTGGACGGCACGCTGGGAAACGTTCCGCTATGGTACGCTTACTACAACAGCGGGGTCCCTGCGGATAAAGGCGGTTGGACTTCGTGGGAGTTTATCCAATATACGAACAAAGGCCGCGTGCCGGGGATCAACGGAGATGTAGACTTGAACGAATATAAAGGAAGCGAGGCGGATCTGATGGCCGCGTACAACCGGAACGATCAGGGAAAAGGGCCGGACGCGCCGGAATGGAAGGAAGCAGGCCGGCAGTGGCTAATCAAGCATGCAGGGATCAGCCCGGAATGGCAAGCGGAAGATCCGCTCGATATCGGCACGCTGGGTGCGATTTTGGCCAAATATGCCGCGACCGGGAATAAGTAAACAGGAGGGATAAAGATAAGACAGGCATTTGCCCTTGAAATTAGGCTCCCGCGCAGCCCGATTTGGGGAGGAGTCTATGCCAAAAGCCAGGCAGGCCACATACTTTAGAGTATGTTAGATGGAAGGAGGGAATGGAATGAGCGGAGTTGTTGGCGGAGTAGGTTGTTACAATCCTTTCGCTTCTACAGGTGCCATTTTGGTTCTCTTTATTTTGCTGGTTATTATTTTGCGCTCTTGCTGGCTGTAATCGGATTGATTTCTTCAGCGGATCGCTAATGCCGGAAAGATCGCCTGAATGCGGCTTGATGGGGAGCCTGCTTTCAGGCGATTTTACATAAGCGGCCGGCATGGAAAAAAAGCGCAGGCCCCGTTTTCGTACGGGACCTGCGCTTTCGTCACGGTGAAACCTTGCGCGGAACACAGGTGAAGGACGCCCCTGTTGGCCTAACGACGTAACTTTAAGCCTGCAACGCTTGACCTGCCGTCAATCCTTGGCAGACAGGGTGATCAAATTGAGAAGAACGGTTACCGCTCCCAAAATGATGCTGCTCCACATGACATTGGACTCGACGGTGTAAACAAACGGAAAAACAATAAACCAAACGCCGGCAAGCAGGGATATCCAGTTTTGCCAGGAGCCCCATCCGGACCCGGAAAAAGCCCACAAGGAAGCGATCAATTGAACGGCCCCGACAATGACACTCGTCCATAACGCTCCTTTGTCATCGGAATAACCCGCAATCCACGGCGCAATGATAAACCAGATCCCGATGAGGGCCACAATGGTATTATCGACGCTTCTTAGCTTCATCCAACACACCTCCGTTTATAATCGATGCCAACACGAGGGTACGTAAAAATCATATGCAGCAAAAGAGCGATCATTACAAAAGATGTAACGAAAGTCATGGCCGCGCGAAAAATTTTGGCGTTCCCGCTCGATAAACCGCGATTCGGCCGGATCCGCTTCCGCCGGAGGAGAAGGGATTTGCGGATCAAGGGAGGCGGCTCCAGGCCGCCTTCCTTTGGCGTTATGATTTGGCGCGCCGCCCTCCGCCTTTCGACGTCCCGCCGCGATGGCCGCCGCCGTATCCCCCGTGACCGCCGTATCCGGGAGAGCCGTGATGTCCTGGGGAGCCATGATGTCCGGGAGAACCATGATACCCTGGATAACCGTGAGGGCCGCCATAGTAAAGCCACCATGGGAACGAGTAGGGATAAGGGTAGGGGTAATAGGGGTACGGATACGGGTAAGGATATGGATAATAGGAAGAGGATGGAGCGTAAGGGGTGTAAGACATATGCATTCCTCCTGTAAGTTTGCGATTTATTACAGCCTATGCATATTCTGAAACCCGTGATCATCGCCCGGGAAAAATGGGCGCAAGCGGAGGTTGGCGGGGTCTGTCTGCCGGAGGGACTAGCGTTTTAGCTGATTTTATTTCAATTTAATGATCGCATAAGGTTGTTTTCATGTTTCAGGACGCGCCATTCTGTATATTTATATATATAACCCCCCTTTGATATATATAGTTCGGATTGGGCCCTGACGATGCGGATCGCCGGGGCCGCTTTTTTTTGTGATCGGCAGGCCGTTTGTCCGCAGCGAAAAAACGGATATGCCCTGGGGCATATCCGTTTTCCGTTTCGAACTTTATTTCAGGTAAGCTCTCGTTTTTAACCGGTCTTTGTGAAGAAGCGACTTATATAGTTGAGGGTGAATTTTGTACCAGCTTGCGTGCCTGAAAACCAGGGCGTAATCGTCCACCGGGATTGTAAAGGCGTCCTGCCCTTTTTGCAAATCCTCGCGGTTGATCGCGAGGCAAACCGTTTCTTTGGTCACGTTTTTGCCGTTTGCGGGCTCCGGATTTCCGTACAAGCAGACCTCAACCGTTCCGATGCCTTTGTTCTCGAGCAAGATGCCGCTGTATGAAATCAGCGTAGCCGCCGCATCGCTCATCAATCGGTCCGGATCCGGCGATTCATGTTTGAGGTCGACCGTGACCGTCTTGTTGTTGGCTCCCTGGAGCTGGATGTCTTTGATTTGCGCCGCCGGGATGGCGCCTTCGTCTAAGGGCTTTTCAAGGACAAGCTTGATGTTCTCGCGGGTGACTTCAGCTTGGGACCAGACATCCTTTTTTTGCGCGACGCCAACCTTGGCCGGCTCGGAGTTCCTTGAACAGGAAGCCAGCAGGAAGCACGCCGCCATCATCATGCATACAACCTTAAAAGGCGATCTGGGCTTCAACTTCATCCCCCTTTCTCTAAAGCATGATACAAATGAAGTCTATCAGAACCTTGCCCAGAATGGAATAGAATCCCCATTTATGACAATGATGACAAAAAGACGTTACAATTCTTTAATCTGCTACGGGTCCGCTTTCTTCGTTCAAGCATGGACCCTGCCGGGCCGCGTCGAAGTTTGCGCCGACGGCCCGGCACTGTTCATGGCCGGGTTTGGTGCTTCCGGATCCAGTCGAACATCCGGTTGATCGCGTGCATGTGCATTTCGTAAGGCATGTGATGGCCGTATCCTTCGTACCAATGCAGCTCGGCGTCTTTGCCCAAGGCCTGAAGCCGTTCGTACATCCGGATGCCGTGCCCCGGGTCCACCTGTTGATCTTCGCTTCCGTGAACGATGAGGACCGGACAGCGGATGCGTTCTGCCATGTGGAGAGGGGAGCGTGCTTCGTAAGCCGAGGGGATTTTGCGCGGATTGCCGACGACCCGTTTTAACATCCTCCGCAAATCCACCCGCTCCTCGTACGTTTGGGCGAGATCCGAGACGCCGCCCCAGAGGACGAGCTGCGAGATGAAATCCGTGTCCGCAGCCGCGGACGCGGCGTTTACGGAGCCCCGGGAAAAACCCATGGCCGCTATCCGTTTCGGATCGACGAACGGAAGCCCGGCAAGGAGCCGGCACGCCGCGGGAACGTCCTCCAGGTCGGCGCCGCCGAATTCGTCCCGTCCCTCCCCGCCTTGCGTCCCCCGGTAAACCGGGGCAAAAACGATAAAACCGCTTTGCGAAAAACGCTCGAGCCATTCGGTTTTGACCTGCCCGACCCTGCCGATGCCGCCGCGGCAATAAACAAGAACGGGCCATTTCCGTTCATGGATATCCAGCCGCTCCCGCTTGGCATTGTTCGCGATGACGGTCATGGGAAGCCGCTTCCCGCCGTATATTTTCCGGATATGCGCTTCCAGCGTTTCCGGTTCGATTTCGTATCCATACGGAAGGGAGAGATAACCCTTTACCTTATATTCGCCGGAGCGGTATGTCATATGAATCATCATGTAGATCAGCTGCCTTTTTCGTTTGCTTGTCCTTATTGCTTCATGTTCGGATATCGAGGGCGGTCACCCAAGACTGCAGGCAGTCCCGGGTATAATACGCGTTCGAAAAATCCAATCGGGCCAAATCCTCGCGGCGGATAAAAAAATTGCCGACGCCGGAATCCGCCAATTGTATCCTTTCTTTTTCTCGCACGAGGAAACCATACCTACGT
This sequence comes from Paenibacillus sp. FSL M7-1455, assembly GCF_038004655.1. Lineage (NCBI taxonomy): Bacteria > Bacillati > Bacillota > Bacilli > Caryophanales > Paenibacillaceae > Paenibacillus > Paenibacillus sp. FSL M7-1455. Next base: position 1,980,174 of record NZ_JBBORO010000001.1, read on the forward strand.
GTATTTTAGCCGAGCGGCAGCATGGCCGCAAACGGGCAGTCGATGCGTATCCGGAACATGAAATAATACCCGGGTGCAGCATCAATCTTTTCGTTGCATTTATTAAATTTGTCATTTATATTCTTAGTGTGGTTACATAAAAAAACGAATATTTTCCTTTTTTCTCAAAATCATAGGTTTTTCCTTCCGTTTTTCCTGCAAGAATCGCGGAAGTTCTATATGATACGACATCGTACGATAATGGCAAACCCACTGAAAAGTGGCGACGCAAAGCTACAGGGGCTAAGGCGGATTCCATCCGCTATGCCAGCCAGTTACCGAATACGGCGGAGGCCTCCGTCTATTTCTTTACGCGCATAGACGGGGGCTTTTTGTGTTTTCTATATCAAGTACGGTGTTCCTAAATCAGTTCTACATAAGGGGGAGCAGTTCTCGTTAAGGTGTTGTCGTAGCCGGTGTCAGTCAGCAAGCCTCAAAACGAACGATAATACACAAAGGAGATGGATGATTGTGATTCCAAACCAGGTTAGTCGATTATTGAAGGACAAAATAACGCTTGTTAAACTGCCCGAAGGTCCCGATCTTGCGCTTGTCGGTCCTGTTCGGCTCCCGGTACAATTGGAGGAGCGGGAGATCACCTTCAATTGGTATACTTGGTTAAGAACGGAAAGCGCTTCGTTTGAGGTGGAAGATGTTCTCCATATCCTGCCGTTTGCCGATCTTGCCTCATACCAGCAATCATCCGTGCTTGTTTACGGTGATTTTGCCAATGCGGAGCACACGTTGATTCGGATGCACAGCATTTGCCATACCGGGGACATCTTTGGAAGCAAACGATGCGATTGCGGGTACCAGCTGCGCCGATCCATGAACATGATCGTCGACAACGGCAGCGGAGCTCTCTTTTATTTGGCCAATCACGAAGGACGCGGAATCGGGCTTTTCTCCAAATCGTTGGCTTATCTGCTGCAGGAAGAGGGATACGATACGGTAGAAGCCAATCACGCTTTGGGCTTTCCGGATGATCTCCGGTCCTATGACGAGGCGATACAGGTTCTTCAGGCATTGCGGCAGAAACCGGTAAGCCTCATTACGAACAATCCGCGCAAATTGCAATCATTGCGGGAAAAAGGGCTTGCATCCGATCATCACGTATCGATTTGGGGCGATGTATCCCAACATAATACCCGGTATCTGGCAACGAAAATCGAAAAATCGGGCCATATTTACAATCCCCTGAACGAAACCGTTCAGCTCGGCTAAGGAGGCCCCGCATGAACCCGGATCAACATTATATGAAGCTGGCGCTGGACCTGGCGGCCACGGCAAGCGGAAAAACGAACCCCAATCCCGTCGTCGGCGCGATCCTTGTGAAGGATGGACAAGTTGTCGGCGTCGGCTTTCACCGAAAAGCCGGAGAACCCCATGCGGAGGTACACGCGTTCCGTATGGCGGAAGGACACACGAACGGTGCAACGCTTTACGTGACCCTTGAGCCCTGCTCCCATTACGGAAAAACCCCTCCCTGCGCAGAGCTGGTCGCCAGCTCCGGAGTAACCCGCGTTGTGGTGGCTATGCAGGATCCGACTCCGATGGTCGCCGGACGGGGGATTCAACTGCTCCGAGATAAAGGGATTGAAGTCGAAGTGGGCGTGTTGGAAGAGGAAGCCAAAAGACTCAACGAACGATTCGTCCATAATATGACCAAACGGCGGCCGTTCATTATTTCCAAGGTCGCCATGACGCTGGACGGGAAGTTAGCTGCATCTTCGGGCCATTCGAAGTGGGTTACGGGCGAAGAAGCGCGCCGGGAGGTGCATCGGTTGCGAAACGAAGTCGATGCCATCTTGGTCGGCATCAACACGGTGCTGGCTGATAATCCCCGCCTGACTACCAGACTGCCGGAAAAGGGGAAAAACCCTGTACGGGTCATCCTGGATTCCAATTTGCGGTTGCCCGAGGATGCCCATATAACCGACTGCACCGCGGCTAAGACATGGATTGCCACGAAGGAGGATGCGGATCCGGAGAAAGTCAACAGGCTGAAGCAAAAAGGGCTGGAGATTCTATTCGTTCCTTCGACCCGGCTCGGGCTGGACCTCCGGCGATTATCGGAAATGTTATACGAAAAGGGAATTACCGACCTGCTTGTCGAGGGCGGCAGCGAAGTCAACGCCTCGTTCCTTCGCGCCAGCCTCATTGACAAATGGTTGATTTATATCGCACCCAAAGTTTTGGGAGGACGCGGTTCCCTCACGCCATACGGCGGTCCGGATTTGGAAACGATGGATGAAGCATTGAACGTGCGGATTCACTCCGTCCGGCAAATCGGAGAAGATCTTTGCATCACGGCGTATCCGAAGTACGGCTGATGATGAAGGGGCCAGGTCTCCGAACGGGTATTGGCGCTAACGCCCCCTTTTTAGGTCTAGGATATTTTAATATTCAATGAATTTACTTACATTGACAATGACGAGCCGCCTATGGCCGTCATTTTTTTTCTCTCGGAATGAACGGCGGTGAAGGGGAATAAGCGGAAAATGGATCAAGACCGGAAAAATGAAAATGATCATTGCGGAAGGAACAACAACAATGGAAAAGGTTCTTTAGAAATAAAATCGGGCGCCCCTTTCGGGACGCCCTTTCATGGGAGAGGAGAAACCGGACGAAGAGCTTATGGGGAAACGTAAGCTTTCCGCGGTTGTCTACGACATTCATTGATGTCGATAGTTAAAGCATTCCCCGTAATCCCCGGTTTATACATCCCTTGCCAAAAAAAATTGTCCGAGGTCTTCGTTTTTCAAATTTGGGGTGATTATGGTACGATATCGTCAGAAATGAGCAGCATTAGACAAATATTCTGATTGACGAAAATGGGTGAAGCAACATGAGAGTAGTATCGGGAAGCGCCAAAGGAAGACCGCTGAAGGCGGTTCCGGGCATGGGCACGCGTCCGACGACGGATAAGGTGAAGGAAGCGATTTTCAGCATGATCGGTCCTTTTTTTGACGGGGGAGTCGCCCTCGATTTGTTTGCGGGAACGGGGGGGCTGGCCATCGAAGCGCTGAGCAGGGGCATGGAAAAGGCGATTTTTATCGACATGGACCCGAAAAGCATCGAAACGGTCCGCGCCAACCTGAAGGCGACGAAGCTGGAGGGGCAGGCCGAGGTCTACCGCAATGAGGCGGAACGCGCGCTTAAAGCGCTTGAAAAGCGTGGGGTCGTGCTGGACGTCGTGTTTTTGGACCCGCCGTACCGGATGAAAAACGGGGACAAGCTCATGGAAACGATGCATGAAAAAAACATGCTGGCAAGCGGGGCGACGATCGTTCTCGAGCATGAATCGGGTTACGAATACCCGGCAGAGTTCGGTCCGTTCGCCTGCGTCCGGCATGCGACATACGGGGAAACGGCAGTTTCCATTTACAAATACGACGGAAATAAAGCGGCCTCGCCCGAGGGCGAAGCCGCTAAGGAGGCCGATCATGGGTTCGACGAATAAACGTATCGCAGTATATCCCGGAAGCTTCGATCCGGTGACGATGGGGCATCTGGACATTATCCAGCGCGCGGCAAGGCAATTTGACGAGCTGGTGGTGGCCGTGCTGATCAACCGGAGCAAGCAGCCGCTTTTTTCGATTGAAGAACGGATGGATTTGATCCGGCGGGTTACTACGCATCTACCCAATGTGCAGGTGGACAGCTTCCAGGACTTGACGGCCAATTACGTGCGCCTGCGGAATGCGCAGGCCATCGTTCGCGGGGTGCGCTCCGTGACGGATTTCGAATACGAGCTTCAAATGGCGTCCGCCAACCATAAGCTGAATCCGGATGCCGAAACGGTCTTCATGATGACGAATCCGAAATATTCCTATTTAAGCTCGAGCATCGTCAAAGAAATCGCCGCCTACCACGGGGACGTGAAGGATCTGGTTCCGCCCGAGGTGGAGGAAGCGCTAAAGCGGAAGCAGCGCGGTTAACCCGTATGTTTGCGGGAAGGATGAAGCAGCTTGAACAACAGCGAGCAGGCGATCATCGCCGCGAGCAGAGCCCCTTGCCACTGCAGCAGCTGCGGCACGGCTTTCCATAGGGAAAAATAGGCGTTCCAATCGGACGAGATCGCTTCGCTCCCAAGGAATGCGTGATCCGCGTTTTTCGGGAAATAGCGGACGAGCGGCCAAACGAGCCAAGCAGCCGCAAAAGCAAGCGCGCCGTGTAGCAAGCGGACAAGCGCAAAGGGAAACCAGCGCATGCCGGCTTTTCTCAGCACCGACATCGACTGCAGCAGGGCGCTGATGCCGCTGAAGCCAAGCAGGGCGGATATGACGGACCACTGCAGCCGTTCGGCGGCGAAAGCGGCCGTGCTCGCATCGTTCGTGCCGAGATGAACCTCGAACGCTCCGGACAGCCAATAGGATGGAAGTCCGGGAGGGAGAAAGCGGCCGGCGATTTGGATGACGACCGCAAAAATAATGATATACCCGCCGACCATCATCAAGGTTTGAACGGCATTCGTCACCGAATCGCCCAGCAGCCTGCCGAATCCGCGGCCGTCTTTGGCATGGGCCGCTTTGGCGGCGTGCAGGGAGCGGCGCAGCATGGAAGGTTTGTTTTTGCCCTCGTCCGGCTTTTCGGCAGCCTGCGAAGCGGCGTCTTTACCTGCGCCTCTGCGGCCGATCAGGAGATAGGCGAGCAGTCCGGCGAGCCAATGCACGGCCAGCACGACATATCCTGCCGCAGGTTCATGCATCAGCCCGGTCGCGATGACGACCAGAATCAGCATCGGATTGCAAAAATGGGAAAGGGCGGCCAATTTGCCGGCATCCGGACCGTTGAGATCCCCTTGGTCGTACAGCTGTTTGGCGGCCTGGGCGCCTCCCGGAAAACCGGTGGTCATGCCCATGGCAAGAACCCACCCGCCGACGCCGGGAAGCTTGAACAGCCGTTTCATCAGCGGCTCGAGCCATGTGCCCAAAGCGTGAATAAAACCGTAAGCAGTCAATATTTCAGACAAAACGAGAAAAGGGAGCAGCGCCGGGAAAACGATCTGCCACCATAATTTGAGACCCTGCAGGGAGGCCTGAAAGGCCGGCGAAGGGGAACTGACGATGGCAGCCACCAGCGCAAGCGAACCCGCGCCGAGCACCAGCGTGGCGGCAGCGGGAGTGAAGCGGAGAGGGGCCTTTTTTTTCATGATTTTCACCTCTTCTGAGTAAACATAGCTAGTACCCAATCTATGCGGGTAAGACAACCATAAGACCAGGGGAGCAGGATGGAATGAGAGAAGCGAATAACATGCAGCGCACGAAAAAGCGGGAAGCGTCCCGCCTGATCCTCTATATTTTTGCGGTGGCCCTGCTGGTTTACGTAACGGTATACATGCCGACGCCGTACATCATTTATCAGCCGGGAAGCGCCGATGAGGTCAAGCCGATGCTTTCCGTGCAAAAAGGGGACCCCGACGAAAAGGGGGCTTTTATGATGACGACGGTATCGGCGAGTTATGCCAACCTTGTCATGTTGGTGGTTTCCGCGTTTAACCCGAATGCGGAAATTGACAAAAAGGAGGCAAGGCTGGGCGACCGGAGCGAAGACGAATATGCGGCCGAGCAGGTGTATTTGATGAGCGATTCGCAATCTTCGGCGATGGAAGCCGCGTACCACGAAGCGAACGTCCCGTACAGCATCGTTCCGCAGTATTTGTTTATTTTTTCGACGCCGGAAGGGGACGAAGCGCGGAAACATTTCAAGCCGGGCGACCGCCTTTCCGAAGTCGACGGGAAGCCGGTGACCGACAATGCGGCATTGACCAACCTGCTGAAGACGAAAAAGGCAGGCGACCAGGTCACGGTCAAATTGATCCGGGACGGCAGAACGCTGGAGGAAAAAGTGAAGCTGATCGAACTCAGGGACAAGGACACGAACCGGACCCGCCCGGGGCTCGGCGTAACGATCGCGACCATGCAAAAAGTCGTCTCCAAAGATCCGGGGCTCCAGGTGAATTTCCAAAATACCCGCGTCGGGGGACCGTCCGCCGGACTGATGTTCACGATGGAAATCTACAACCAGCTGACGGACGGCGATTTGACCAAAGGTTACCAGGTTGCAGGGACGGGGACGATCGACAAGGAAGGGAACGTAGGCCCGATCGGAGGCGTGCAGCATAAAATCGTCGCGGCCGACCGGAAACACGCGGAAATCTTTTTCGTTCCGAAGGACAATTACGCGGAAGCCAAAGCGAAAGCGGACAAAATAAAAACCGGCATGAAACTTGTGCCGGTGGAGAAGCTGGAGGATGCCATCGCTTACATGGAGAACCTCCGGGTTAAATCTTAAGGCAACGCGCCGGTTTCATTCCCGGGCGTATAACGGATCGGCGCCTCCAGATAATCCCTGAACATGCTTTGGGTATCCGGATGCGGGAAAGCGTTGGCGTAGGCCGCAGAGGCGCGGAGATCGAGCGTGAGCTGAGGGTGCTCGAACGAAGACGGCTTGACGATGACCGGAAGGGCGGCCGTCTTCTTCATTTGCTTCAGCAGCCGCTGCCCTTTGCCGTTAAAGCCGAGCACGCGCAAATACCCCGGTCCCTTGGCAAGCGCCCCGGGCGACATCTCCCGCTTCGTGTGGCGCAGCAAGATCTGGGCGAGCATCCGCTGCAGCTTCGTATGCGTGTACCGTTTCGTTTTGAGCGCTTTCAGCAGCTCGTCCACGTTCGGCTCTTTCAGGCTAAAGACGGCCTTGCGCAGACGGTGCTCCAGCCCTTCCGTGACCTCGTGATACTCCGCCAGGTTTTCCGGGGAGCTGGTGAGGAGGATATGCATGAGCGCCCCGCGGAAGGAATTCCAGGTGACGGGGCCCCGGCCTTCGCGGAATTCCCGGTCGAGAATGCGAAACGTGGTTTCGGGCACGTAGGGCCGGACCGCGGCTACCCCCTGCTCGAGGATCATCTTCCGCACGGCCGTCGCGCTGGCGACGGCCGCGTGGGAGGGCTGCTGATCGTGGTAACCGGCATGGATCCTCGGGATGGTGAGCGGCCGGATGGGGCTGTCCAGGCGGTTCAGCGCGATGAGATAATGCAGCCCGAGCGTATGGTTCGGCTGCTGGATGATCCGGAGAACGTCGCTTTCCTCCCGCGGGAGTCCCGCCGCCTCGGCGGCCGCCCTGCTGTAGGCGGCAGGATAATTCATTCCCTCCCCTAGATGGCAGGCGATCCGCTCCCGGAGCTCTTGGCTTTCTTCCGACAACGCGCGGGCGAGGGGGAGCAGCAGGTCGAGGGAGCCGCTTTCCGTCCCGAAGCAGAGGCTGTCCACGACGCCCGTGGCATGAAGGAGGGAAACGGCGCCGTAAGCGAACCATTCCGCCGGCTGCACCGCATAGGCGGCAGGCAGCTCGATGACGAGATCGGCCCCCATGGCCAGCGCCATCTCGGCGCGGGCGAATTTGCTGACGATTCCCGGTTCGCCGCGCTGAAGGAAGGGGCCGCTCAGCACCGCAACGGCATGTTCCGCACCGGAAAGCCTCTTCGCTTCGTTGTAATGATGGACATGACCGTTATGCAACGGGTTGTATTCGACGATGATTCCGACGGCAGTCAAGGCGATTTCAACTCCATCCGCGTGGTTAGATTTTTATCCAATATAACATAAAAGCCTGCCAACCCTGCAACAATAACCGTGATGGAGCCGTTCTGGATTTGGCGTTTGACCGCGACGCCAAAAAAAGCAAAGTAAAGGTCAAACTATTGACAAAGCTTCGAAGATATCGGTATAATAATTTTTGTTTGTTTGGAGTGATGTTCATGCACTTTCAATTTAGAAAAATGGCAGCCGGCAGTGAGCCGCTGCAGGTCCGACAGCAAGTGGATGTAAGCCGTTTAGTTCAAGGACTTGGCGATATAAGAGCGCCCCGGCCGCTTTTGGCGGAGCTGGAGGCCACTTATGTCGGACAGGATGCGGTGGATGTGCAAGGAAAGCTCTCGATCGAGCTGGACATGGCATGCTCCCGCTGCTTGAAACCCGTGCATCAGCATCTGAACATTCCATTCCACGAGCGGTTCAAGCTTATGAAGTCGACTGAAGAGATTCAGGATGAAGATGACGATACCATTTACGTGGACGATGACACGGTGGATCTTGTTCCGTACGTGGAGGAATCATTCGTACTTCATATTCCGATGACCGCAGTTTGCAAAGAAGATTGCAAGGGCCTGTGCCCGAAGTGCGGAACGGACTTGAATGAAGGAACCTGCGACTGCGATACGGAAGCGGTCGATCCGCGGCTTGCGGCGCTAAAAGATTTTTTCAAATGAGTATGCAAGCATTACCGGAGGCTGCGGCCCCCGGTGGATTGAAATAAGGAGGTGGGAACATGGCAGTACCTCAACGGAGAACGTCCAAAACACGTCGTGACAAACGTCGTACTCACTTTAAACTGGCAGTGCCGGGCATGGTGAAATGTGAACAATGCGGAGAATTGAAGCTTGCTCACCACGTATGCAAAGTGTGCGGAACGTATAAATCTAGAGAAATCATTTCGCAGTAATGCGGCAAATCAAGTAGTACTTCATCTATGGTGAGGTGCTATTTTTTTTGTCTCCTCTTCCTTTTTGGCTTGCCATGCTATATACTGTTTTAGTACCAGGTTCTAAAATGATCGGACGAATTTGATACGGAATTCGTTTTTATAACAGGAGTTAACGCCGGATTTTACAAAATGCTTAGGAGGTGCCTCTGATCGAACGGTTGCCCAAGAAACAGCGACATCAGCAGTTATTGAAAATCATTGAAGAAAACCCGTTTGTGACGGACCGCGAATTGACCCGCGAGCTGAAAGTCAGCATCCAAACGATCCGCCTCGACCGAATGGAGCTCGGCATCCCCGAACTGAGGGAGCGCATGAAGCAGATGGCCGAGCATTCCTACGACCAGGTGCGTTCGCTTCCGTTGGATGAGGTTGTCGGCGATGTTGTGGATCTGCAGCTGGACAAGAGCGGCATCTCCATATTCGAAATCCGGGAAGAGCATGTCTTTTCACGGACGCATATTGCCCGCGGACATTACGTCTTCGCCCAGGCGAACTCATTGGCGGTAGCCCTGATCAACGACGAAATCGCGCTGACGGCTTCGGCGGACATTCGCTTTTTGCGGCAAGTCCATTTAGGCGAGAAGTGCATCGCCAAAGCTTACGTCAGATCGATGAACGGACACAGGGGAAAAGCCAAGGTCGAAGTGTTTACCTACGTCGGCGAAGAAATGGTGTTCCAAGGCAATTTCGTCATTTATCGCTCAACAGGGGAAGATCATATTGAAGGAGGAATGTAGTATGCGGATCGCCATTGACGCCATGGGAGGCGACAACGCTCCCGAATGCAACGTCGAAGGAGCTTTGGCCGCTGCTGCCGAATGGAAAGATACGGAAATCGTATTGGTGGGGGACGAATCGAAAATTCAAGCGCTGCTTCAGAAAAGCGGCGGCCAGCTCCCTTCCAATCTGGGCGTCCGCCATGCGGGCGAAGTGATTGGTCCGGAGGATGAGCCGGTCAAGGCGGTTCGGCGCAAAAAGGATGCCTCCATGGTCGTGGCCGGACGCATGCTAAAGGAAAAAGAAGCCGACGCGATGATTTCGGCCGGCAACACCGGCGCTCTGATGACGACGGGGCTTCTGATCGTCGGAAGGATGGAAGGCATCGAGCGGCCGGCCCTCGCGCCGATGATCCCGACGCTGGACGGAGCCGGCGTCCTGGCGCTGGATTTGGGCGCCAATATGGATGCGAAGCCCGAGCATCTTGCGCAATACGCGCTGATGGGGAGCCTGTACAGGCAGAAGGTGATGGGCGTCGAACGGCCGCGCGTCGGCCTTCTGAACGTCGGCACCGAACCCGGCAAGGGGAACGAGCTGACGAAGCAGACGTTTCCGCTGCTGGAGCAGATGCCGATCCATTTCGTCGGCAACGTGGAGGCCCGCGACATCATGATGGGCACCTGCGACGTTCTCGTTTGCGACGGCTTTGCGGGCAACATTTTGCTTAAGGCCGTCGAAGGCACGGCGGGAGCGATGTTCAAACTGTTGAAGGAACAGTTCACGGCCAACCTCAAAAGCAAGCTGGGAGCCGCGCTCCTCATGCCCCAGATGCGCGGGCTGAAGGAAAAGCTGGACTACAAGGAACACGGCGGCGCTCCGCTGCTCGGCCTGAGCGGGTTGATCGTGAAAAGCCACGGCTCGGCCGACGGAAACGCGATCAAAAATGCGGTCCGCCAAGCCCGGATTGCCATTCAGAACAAGCTGGTAGAAAGCATTTCAAACGAAATTAGCGGGAAGAGAGTGACGATATGAATACATTGCGGCCAGTAGGTATCATCGGCACGGGAATGTACGTGCCCGAGAAGATTTTGACAAACGCCGACCTGGAAAAAATGGTGGACACCAACGACGAATGGATCGTATCCCGCACGGGGATCCGCGAGCGCCATATCGCGGCCGAAGACCAGGCGACGTCCGATCTTTGTTATGAAGCGGCGGTAAAAGCGCTGGAGTCTGCCGGCATGACGGCGGATCAGCTGGATCTGATCATCGTGGCGACGATCACGCCGGATACGTTCTTCCCGTCCACGGCGTGCATTTTGCAGGATAAGCTTGGAGCGAAAAAGGCAGCAGCCTTCGATTTGTCCGCAGCCTGCTCCGGGTTCGTGTACGGGCTGGCGACGGCCAGCAATTTCATCGGCACGGGCATGTACAACAATGCCCTCGTCATCGGCGCGGACTGCCTCTCCCGGATCACCGACTATACGGATCGCAACACATGCGTCCTGTTCGGCGACGGGGCGGGCGCCGTCATTCTCGGCGAAGTTCCCGAGGGCCGCGGGTTCCAATCCTTCGACCTGGGCGCCGAAGGAGCCGGAGGCACCTTGCTTAAGCTGGAAGCGGGCGGTTCCCGGTTGCCGGCATCGGTCGAAACGTTGGAAGGCAAAAAGCATTACATCTACATGAACGGCCGGGAAGTCTTCAAGTTTGCCGTCCGCGTCATGAACACCGCTACCGAGGACGTGCTGAAAAAAGCGGGCAAAACGAAAGCGGATATCGACCTGTTCGTGCCTCACCAGGCCAACATCCGCATCATCCAATCCGCGATGGAGCGCTTGGAGCTTTCGGAGGACAAGGTCGTCATTAACGTGGATAAATACGCGAACACGTCGGCGGCGTCGATTCCGCTCGCGCTCGTCGAAGCGGCGGAGCAGGGCCGGATGAAGGAAGGCGACTGCGTGCTGATGGTCGGTTTCGGGGGCGGCCTCACTTGGGGAGCTTCCGTTCTGGTATGGTAATCACCCTTATAACAATTTAGGGGACGCCGGATGATCCCGCGACCCCGTTTCATTACGTAGGCCGAAGCTGCCGCCGACCGTTGCTTTAAGGGAAAACACGGCCGGCGCCCGCAAGGCAACACAAGTTAGTGGGAGGAGCCGAAAGATGGGTAAAACGGCATTTATATTTCCTGGACAAGGAGCCCAGTCCGTCGGAATGGGCAACGACTTTTATGAGGCGCACGCCGCCTCGCGCGAAATTATCGACAGCGCGGACCGCGCGCTGGGATTTCCGCTTTCGAAGCTCATGTTCGAAGGCCCGGACGGCGAATTGAAGAAGACGTTTAATACGCAGCCGGCTTTGCTGACGGCGAGCATCGCCGCGTTAACGGCGCTCCGCGAGAAAGGAATCGAGCCCGATTACGTCGCCGGCCACAGTTTGGGCGAATACAGCGCGCTTGTCGCTGCCGGAGTTCTTGTCTTCCAAGATGCGGTGAAAATCGTGCGTGCCCGCGGCGAATTCATGGAGGCGGCCGTTCCCGGCGGACAAGGAGCCATGGCGGCCGTGCTCGGCGCGGACCGTTCGGCTCTGGAGCAGCTGTGCCGCAGCGTCACGGAGGAAGGCCATCTGGTGGAAATGGCCAACATCAACTGCCCGGGACAAATCGTCGTTTCCGGCACCAAAGAAGGCGTTGCCGCCGTTGGGGAACGCGTGAAGGAAGCCGGGGGCAAACGGGCGATCCCGCTCGAAGTCAGCGGACCGTTCCATTCCTCCTTGATGAAGGAAGCGGCGCAGAAGTTGGCGGAGAAGCTTGAGGAGGCCGCGTTCAGCGAACCCGCCGTTCCGGTCGTTGCCAACGTAACGGCCCGTCCGGCCGAAAATGCGGACCGGATCCGGGAGCTTCTCGTCGAGCAAGTGTATTCTCCCGTCCTTTGGGAAGATACGGTGGCTTACCTGATCGCCGAAGGCGTCGACACGTTCGTCGAGATCGGACCGGGCAACGTGCTGACGGGGCTCGTCAAAAAAATGGACAAGACCGTGAAGCTGATCAACATCAATACGCTTGAAAGTCTATCCGCAAGCTTCTAAAAATACGGGATGAAAGAAATGCCCGTATACTAAGAAGAAAGGAGAATTCGCATGTCCAAACCATTGCAGGGACAAGCCGCGCTCGTTACCGGCGCATCCCGCGGGATCGGCCGCAGCATCGCGCTTGCGCTTGCCGAAGCCGGAGCGAACGTTGCCGTCAACTATTCGGGCAGCGAAGCCGCCGCGCAGGCTGTCGTCGATGAGATCAAGCAGTTGGGCGTCGAGGCGTTCGCCGTTCAGGCCAACGTCGGGCAATCGGACCAGGCTGAGAACCTTATCAAAGAGGTAACGAACGTATTCGGCCGGATCGACATCCTGGTAAACAATGCGGGAATTACGAGAGACAACCTGATCATGCGCATGAAAGAGGAAGAATTCGACCAAGTGATCGAAACCAACCTCAAAGGCGTGTTCAACTGCCTCAAATCCGCCAGCCGTCCGATGATGAAACAGCGCTACGGCCGGATCATCAACATCTCTTCGGTCGTCGGCGTGCTCGGCAACGCGGGGCAGGCTAACTACGTGGCGGCGAAAGCCGGTGTCATCGGCCTGACCAAATCATCGGCGCGGGAGCTCGCTTCGCGCGGCATTACGGTGAACTGCGTGGCTCCGGGATTTATCGATACCGATATGACCCGCGAGCTTTCGGATGAACTGAGAGACAAAATGATTCGGGATATTCCGCTCGCCCGTCTCGGCCGGCCGGAGGAAATTGCCAAGGTCGTGGTTTTCCTGGCCTCCGAAGGGGCATCCTATATGACAGGACAAACTCTTCATGTAGACGGCGGCATGTATATGTAACGCCCGCAAAAACAGGCTAAACGGCCAAAAAGAGAACCGTTTTCATAGCCTCTGGCATTTTGAAAACTTTTCTCGTATAATACCAAGGAGGAGGTGAACCGGATGTCCGATGTATTGGAGCGTGTAAAGCGCATCGTCGTGGATCGTTTGGGTGCTGACGAAGCTGAAGTAACACTGGAAGCATCTTTTAAAGATGATCTTGGTGCTGATTCTCTCGACGTTGTTGAACTCGTCATGGAATTGGAAGACGAATTCGATCTGGAAATCTCTGATGAAGACGCAGAGAAAATTACGACCGTAGGTGAAGTTGTAAATTACATACAATCTCATACCTAAGTCATTTGATAAGTCCCGTACTGCTATACAGGCGGGACTTCTCCTCATTTTGAAAGTGAAATGCGAATGGACATGAATATTTGCACCGGACGGGCTTCTATCGTCCGTGCAATCGATATAGAGGTGAACGTACTTGAAGCATAGAGTGGTTATAACCGGGATGGGCGTTGTGACGGCACTCGGCCATGACCTGGACACGTTTTGGAATAACTTGATGGCGGGCAAATCGGGGGTTTCGCGGATCGAATCTTTCGACGTCAGCGAATATCCTACGCAAATTGCGGCTTCGGTCAAGGATTTTAATCCCGAAAACTTCATGGACAAGAAGGAAGCCCGCAAAATGGACCGCTTCGTCCAGTTTGCGGTAGCGGCCGGAAAATCGGCGCTTCAGCACAGCGGGCTGGACATCGCGAAGGATGCGGATGCGAATCGCGTCGGCGTGTCCATCGGGTCCGGCATCGGCGGTCTCGGAACTTGGGAAGACCAGCACAACATTTTGCTCGAAAAGGGGCCGAAACGCGTTAGCCCGTTTTTCATCCCGATGATGATCGCCAACATGGCTTCCGGCCAATTGTCCATCATGCTCGGGGCGAAGGGGCCGAATACGACGCCGGTCACGGCTTGCGCCACCGGTTCGCATGCCATCGGCGATTCGTTTAAGCTCATCCAGCGCGGCGACGCGGACGTCATGATCTGCGGCGGTGCCGAAGCGACGATCCGTCCGACGGGGATGGCCGGATTTTGCGCGATGCGCGCGATGTCCACGCGCAATGACGAGCCGGAAAAAGCGAGCCGTCCGTTTGACACGGGCCGCGACGGGTTCGTCATGGGCGAGGGGGCCGGCATTCTGGTTCTGGAATCGCTTGAGCATGCCCAAAAACGCGGCGCGCGCATTATCGCCGAGGTCGTCGGCTACGGCCTGAGCGGCGATGCTTACCACATTACCGAGCCGGATCCGGACGGGCCTGCACGCTGCATGACGATGGCGCTGCGCGACGCCGGGCTTGACCCCCAGGCGGTCGACTACATTAACGCCCACGGGACCTCGACGCCTGTCGGCGACCGTTCCGAAACGATCGCGATCAAAAAGGCGCTTGGCGACCATGCTGCCAAGGTAGCGGTCAGCTCGACGAAATCGATGACCGGCCATCTGCTGGGCGCGGCCGGCGGCGTCGAAGCGGTCATTTGCGGATTGTCGCTCGAACATCAAAAAATCGCGCCGACGATCAATTTGGAAAATCAGGATCCGGAATGCGATCTGGATTATGTTCCGAATCATGCCCGCGACGCGAAGCTGGACGTCGTCATGTCCAACTCTTTTGGTTTTGGCGGCCATAACGCCACCATCATTCTTAAAAAATTCGATGAGTAAGGGGACGATTTGTTGAGTGGAGATCTGAAGCAGTTACAGCAGAAACTTCAAATCCAATTTCACAATCGGCTGCTGCTGAAACAGGCCTTTACCCACGCTTCTTATGTCAACGAACACCGCTTCAGCCAGCAGCAGGATAACGAACGCCTTGAATTTCTGGGCGATGCCGTGCTGGAGCTGACGGTATCCGAATATCTGTACCGGCTTTTTCCGAACCGTCCCGAAGGTGAGCTGACAAAGCTGCGCGCGGCCATCGTCTGCGAGCCGTCGCTCGTGAAGTTTGCGGAAAGTTTGGAATTCGGGCAGTACGTGCTGCTCGGAAAAGGGGAAGAGCTGACCGGCGGGCGCACCCGCCCGGCTTTGCTCGCGGACGTTTTCGAATCGTTTGTCGGCGCCCTTTATCTCGATCAGGGCCTGGAAGCGGCCCGTTCGTTTTTGCAGACCTACGTTTTTCCCCAAGTCGAATCCGGGGGCAATCTCCATATGAGCGATTTCAAGACGGAGCTGCAGGAATTGACGCAGCATCATAATATGGGCGCTTTGGAATACCGGATCGTCGAAGAACGGGGTCCGGCGCATGAACGTGAGTTTGTCTCCGAGGTATATATGGGAAATGAGCGCGTAGGAAGAGGAACGGGCCGCTCCAAGAAAGAAGCCGAGCAGCAGGCTGCGGCAGTCGCCCTGAAGCAGCTGAAGCTCGCGGGAACGGACGGCTCCCTGTAAGTATTCAAGGACAAACAAAGAGCAAAGAGCAGTCGCACATGATGAACGGCAGTAGCCTTCAGACTGCTTTTTGCTCTTTCTTCGTTGAAGGCCGGCCGAGCTCCCAATGAGGCGCGGGGTTATGGTATTATAAGGTTTAGAGGTGATTTGGATTATATGTTTTTGAAGCGGATTGAATTAGCGGGTTTTAAATCGTTTGCCGACAAAACCGAAATGGAATTTGTCCGCGGCATCACGGCGGTCGTAGGTCCGAACGGCAGCGGCAAAAGCAATATTTCCGACGGCATCCGCTGGGTTCTTGGAGAACAAAGCGCCAAATCGCTGCGCGGAGGCAAAATGGAGGACATTATCTTTGCGGGGAGCGACGCGCGTAAGGCGGTCAATTTCGGCGAAGTGTCGCTGACCCTCGATAATGAGGACCATGCCCTGCCTCTTGATTTTAACGAGGTAACGGTGACGCGCCGGGTACACCGGAGCGGAGACAGCGAATATTTTATCAACAGGCAATCGTGCCGGCTGAAGGACATCACGGAGTTGTTCATGGATACCGGCATCGGCAAAGAAGCGTACTCCATTATCGGACAAGGCCGGATCGAAGAGATCTTGAGCACAAGGTCCGAGGACCGCAGAGGGATTTTCGAAGAGGCTTCCGGTATCGTCAAATATAAATCGCGAAAAAAGGATGCGGTCCGCAAGCTCGATGAAACCGAGCAGAACCTGCTCCGCATTCACGACTTGGTTACGGAACTAGAAGACCAGATCGGGCCGCTCAAGGAACAGTCCGAAAAGGCCATCCACTATAAACAGCTGCGCGAGCAGCTCAAAACGAAGGAAATTTCGCTGTACGTGCACCAAATCGAACAGATCCACGCCGCCTGGAGCGAAGCCAACGCGAAGCTGAAGGTGCTGCAGGAGGAGCAGCTTCAGCTGTCCACGGTCGTGTCCGCGCATGATGCCAAGCTGGAAAGCGACCGGGCGGCGCTGCGCAAGCTGGAGTCGGAAGTCGAAACGCTGCAAGGCGAGCTTCTGCAGTACAGCGAGGCCTACGAGAAAAGCGAAGGTTATGCGGAAGTGCTGCGGGAGCGCAAGCGGAACCTGGAAGCGAACCGGGAGCAGCTTTTGAATACGCTGAGCAGCGGAGATGAGCGTTTCGAGGACCGCAAGGCGGAAATCGAACTGCTGAAAACGAAGCTGGAAGCGTCGCAGGACGAATTGAAGCAACTGCGCGAGCAGCTTTCGAACGAGGAGTCAAAGCTGGCCGGCTTGACCGGGGGAATCAGCCAGCAGCAAGAGGAGAGCCTGAAAGGCAACTTGCTCGAGCTGATGAACCAAATGGCTCAGGCGCGCAACGAAATCCGTTATGCGGACCAGCAGCAGGAAGCTTTGGCCCGCCGCATGAGCCGCGCCGACGAGGAAACGGGCAAATGGGAAGGCAAAAAGGAAGAACTGATGGGCCGCAAGCAGCAGCTCGACCAAGCGATCGAAAAAATCGGGCAAGAGATTCGGGATCTTCGCGGCAGTTACATTACCGAAAGCGAACGGTACCAATCGCTTCAGCGTCTGCTGGATGAAAGCCAAAGCATGCTGCGGAAGTGGGAGCAGAAGCGCGAAGCGCAAATTTCGCGCCGGGATACGATGAAGGAAATGGCCGATGATTTTGACGGCTTTATGTTGGGCGTCAAGGAAGTGCTGAAGGCTGCGCGCAAATCGGTGCTGCATGGCGTACACGGGGCCGTCGCCGACCTCATCCGCGTACCGGAACGGCTGGAGCTTGCGGTTGAAACGGCGCTGGGCGCGTCGCTGCAGCATGTGGTCATGGATAACGAGGCGGTGTCCCGCCAAGCGATCGCATTCCTGAAGCAGCGGCAGCTCGGACGGGCGACGTTCCTGCCGCTCGACGTCATCCGCGCGCGGAACATTTCCTCCGGCGACCGGTCCATGGTCGAAGGCGTGGAGGGATTTGTCGGCATTGCGGCGGATCTGATCCGATACGAGGACAGATATGCCCCGATCGTCGGCAGCCTGCTCGGCAATGTCATTCTGGCGGAAAGCCTGGAAGTAGCCAACAAAATCGCCGCCCGCTGCCAATACCGCTATCGGGTCGTAACGCTGGAAGGCGACGTCGTGAACGCCGGCGGTTCGATGACGGGCGGCAGCCAGCACAAGAAAAACAACAACTTGCTCGGCCGCAAACGCCAGCTCGAACAGCTGGACCAGGAAATATTGGATACGGAAAATCAGCTGCGCAAGCTGACCCAAAGCATCCAGGACGTGAAAAACCAGCTGGCCGAAACGCAGGAGAAGCTGGATAAGCTTCGCCAAACCGGCGACGAAAAGCGGATCGAAGAGCAGAACCTCTCCGGCGACCTGAAGCAGTTGGAGCATGAGCTTCGGCATGTGCTGGAGCAGGTGCAGCTGGCCGGCCAGGAACGAACCGGCTTCAATGAAGAAAACGAACAGCTGCAGAAAGCGCGCGATGAAGCCGTCAAAAAGCTCGCGCAGCTGGAGGAGGAAGAAAAGGCGACGCATCAGGCGATCCAGGCTGCCGAATTTGCCCGCAAAGCCAGCGAATCGGCCAAGGAGGAGCTCCAGACCCAGCTGACCCAGCTCAAAGTCCGGGAAGGCAAGCTGGACCAGGAATGTTTCTCGCTTGAGGAACAGCTCCGCCGGATGCAAAACGAATTCAACTCCCACGATAAGGAGCTGCGCCAATCGAAGACGCTGCTGGCATCGATCGAGGCGGATCTCGAAAACAATGCCAAGGAATCGATCCAGCAAATCGAGGACCTGAACCGCTACAAGCTGAAGAAGGAGCAGGCATCCGAGCAGCTTGATTTCAAGCGTGCGGCCCGGATGCAGCTTTCGAAAAAGCTGGAACAGGACGAAAGCGAAACGAAGGAGCAGCGGACGCGCCTGAAGGCGGTGGAAGACCAGCTGCGGCAAACGGAAATCGGCGTGAACCGGCTTGACGTCGAATTGGAGAATATCCTCAAAAAGCTGAGCGAGGACTATGAGCTTAGCTATGAGCTGGCCAAAGCGAGATATCCGGTTCCGGAAGACGTGCCTGCCGTGCAGGCCGAGGTCCGCGAATTGAAGCGCGGCATTGCGGCGCTCGGTGACGTCAACTTGGGCGCCATCGAGGAATATCAGCGCGTCAACGAACGGTATCAGTTCCTCAGCGAGCAAAAGGCCGATCTGGTCGAGGCCAAAACGACCCTGTACGAGGTCATCCGGGAAATGGACGATGAGATGTCCAAGCGGTTCAAGCAGACCTTCGATGCCATCCGGCACGAATTCGGCACGGTGTTCGTCAAGCTGTTCGGCGGCGGCCGGGCAGACCTCGTGCTGCTGGATCCCGAGCATCTGCTGGAAACGGGCATCGACATCGTCGCGCAGCCTCCGGGCAAAAAGCTGCAAAACCTGCAGCTGCTTTCCGGCGGCGAACGAGCGTTGACCGCCATGGCGCTGCTGTTTGCCATTTTGCAGGTCAAACCGGTGCCGTTTTGCGTGCTCGACGAAGTGGAAGCGGCGCTCGACGAAGCGAACGTCGTTCGTTTTGCCCAATATTTGCGCGAGTTTTCCGAACAAACGCAGTTTATCGTCGTGACGCACCGCAAAGGCACGATGGAAGAAGCCGACGTGCTGTACGGCGTAACGATGGAAGAAGGCGGGGTATCCAAGCTGGTATCCGTCCGCCTCGAAAACGATGAAGCCGAGATCGCCTGACATCAGGCAATGACGACAGAGATGGAGGAGACATATGAGCTTTTTCAAAAAGCTGAAAGAAAGCATTTCCAGCAAAACCGAGGCGGTGACAAGCAAATTCCGCGACGGCCTGGAAAAAACCCGCAAGGGATTTGTCGAGAAAGTGGCGGACCTGATGATTCGCCGCAAAAAAATCGACGAGGAATTTTACGAGGAGCTCGAAGAGATTTTGATCGGGGCCGACGTCGGCGTCAATACGGTCATGGAGCTCATCGACGATCTGCGCGCCGAGGTGAAGAAACAGCGGATCGAAGACGCGTCCGAGCTGCAGCCGATTTTGTCGCAAAAGCTAATGGAGCTGCTGCGCGGAGACGACGATAACGCCATTCGCATGAACCCGGACGGCATCACCGTCATTTTGTTCGTCGGCGTCAACGGCGTCGGCAAAACGACGACGATCGGCAAGCTGGCCCACCGTTTTAAGCAGGAAGGAAAAAAAGTGATCCTGGCCGCAGGCGACACGTTCCGTGCCGGGGCCATCGAGCAGCTTGAAGTATGGGGGGAACGCGCCGGCGTGGAGGTCATCAAGCAGCATGCCGGATCGGACCCTGCCGCCGTCATGTTTGACGCCGTGCAGGCCGCCAAGCAGCGGCAGGCGGATGTCCTCATTTGCGATACGGCAGGACGATTGCAGAACAAAACGAACCTGATGGAAGAGCTGAATAAAATTTTCCGCGTCATTCAGCGGGAAATTCCGGGAGCGCCGCATGAAGTGCTGATGGTGCTGGATGCGACGACCGGGCAGAACGCGCTCAACCAAGCGAAGCTTTTCGGCGAAAAAAGCGGCGTCACCGGCCTGGTGCTGACGAAGCTGGACGGCACCGCCAAAGGCGGCATCGTCGTAGCGATTCGCCAGGAGCTGAACCTGCCGGTCAAATTCGTCGGCCTCGGCGAAAAAATGGAGGATCTGCAGCCGTTTGATTCGGAGCAGTTCGTGCATGCGCTTTTCGCTGGGCTGATCCAGGAACAAGAGCAGGGCGAAGAAACCGGAGCGTCAAACGAATAAGGAGTTAACTGACTTAGCCAACTTAAACTTACTCCCGTAACGATATAAAAAGACTTTGCCATGGAAGGCCGGGGTTCCGGCTGGAATGCCGCTTCCGTCGCAAAGTCTTTTTTCTGTCATAGAAACCCACGGGGTTGTTTTTTTGCGGGAGGTTTCATTTTTTTAACGTGTTTTTGGCATAACTTTGAACCGGACCCGCCCCCTCGTTCGCCTATAATGCATAGGACAAACGCAATATCCCGGGAGATTTTCAAATACTGAAAGTTGCGTTCGGGCCAGTTTGTGCCCGGAGCCGGAACCCTTATCCGGCGGAACTAAAAACAGCAGTCACCGGATCCATTCCGGCGGATTGCCGTTTTTGTTGCGTTCCCGAAGCCAGGGAGAACGATACCGGTCCCGCGTACAGGCACACCTCTGCCGCGATGTTCATAAACTTTATCAGGCTTCCGGCGAGCACGGATACATAACTTCTTGCGGAATCGGACTCCAAAACCGTTTTTGGTTCCGGGCATCTTTTCAGCTTTTCAGAAATGGCGAGCGATGACGCGTACCTGCCCTTGTTGCTCTCGAATTCCATCTTTGTCCTTCGATCGGAAAAGCCCGGATGACGCCGGACCCCGCAAAAGTGGAAATGGCAGAGGAGGGAAGGTTATAATGATAAGTAAAGAAACCATGAGAGGGTTGTTTATGGCGAACACATATACCTACAGCCGGCGGGAAGAAGTGGCCAATGCCATTACCCACGGCATCGGCGCGCTGCTTAGCGTAGCCGCTTTAATCGTTCTCATCGTCTTTTCGACGATGAAGGGAACGGCGTGGCATATCGTCAGTTTTTCCGTTTACGGCACGACGATGCTGATTTTGTATTTGAATTCCACCCTGGTGCACAGCTTTAAGGAAGGAAAAATCAAAGACCTGTTCGAAATTTTCGACCACTCTTCCATCTACTTGTTTATCGCCGGCACCTACACGCCGTTTATGCTGGTGGCGATCCGCGGACCGCTGGGCTGGACCTTGTTCGGGATCGTGTGGGGGATCGCCGTGTTGGGCTGCATTTTCAAAGCTTATTTCACGAAACGCTTTTTATTTATGTCGACGATATTTTATCTGATGATGGGCTGGATGGTCGTCGTTGCCTGGGGGCCGCTTACGGCGGCCGTGGCGTCCGGCGGAATCGTTTTGCTCGCGGTCGGGGGCGTGCTTTATACGCTCGGAACGATATTTTACGTCTGGCGCGGGTTCCCGTTCCATCATGCCATTTGGCATTTATTCGTGCTAGGCGGCAGCATCGTCCACTTTTTCGCCGTGCTGGTTTATTTGCTCCCCTGGTCGTAAAACGCTTGATAGCAAGAGGTGCGAGCCGGTTGGAGGGCCGATGGGAAAAAGATCGGAGGATGACAAGGAATAATGCTTGACATCTTTCTTCGTTTTATGTATGATAATGAACGTTAATGAAGTGTAAAGTGTTTTTCCTTGACGAAGGGAGTGCCCCTAAATGAGTCAGGAGAATCGGCTCGAGAAAACGAACCGGATCAATCTGTTGTTTGACTTCTATGAACTTTTGCTGACGGAAAAGCAGCAGACGTTCCTTAAATATTACTTTCACGATGATTTTTCCCTCGGGGAAATCGCCGCCGAATTCGAGATCAGCAGGCAGGCGGTATACGAACATATCAAACGGGCCGAGCAGGTGCTGGAGCAGTATGAGGAAAAGCTCGGGCTGCTCAAAAAGCATGAACGGCGCGTACAGGATTTAGAGAAGCTGCGCGAGCTGGTGAATGCCAGCGCGATGGCGCAGAGCGATAAAACGAACATTAATGATCTAGTGGATCAATTGGAAGCATGGGAATAAATCAAATGAAGGAGGTGGCGGTTCATGGCATTTGAAGGATTGACCAGCAGGCTGCAGAACGTATTCAGCAAGCTGCGCGGCAAAGGGAAGGTCACCGAAGACGACGTAAACGAAGCGATGCGCGAAGTGCGTCTGGCCCTTTTGGAAGCGGACGTCAACTTTAAAGTCGTCAAGGATTTCGTGGCGAAGGTGAAGGAAAAAGCCATCGGCACGGAAGTGATGCAAAGCTTCACCCCGGGCATGGTGATCATCGACATCGTCAACAAAGAGCTTACCGAGCTGATGGGCGGAAGCCAGGCGAAGCTGGCGAAAGCCAACAAGCCTCCAACCGTGATCATGATGGTCGGTTTGCAGGGTGCCGGTAAAACCACGACTTCCGGCAAGCTGGCCAAAATGCTGCAAAAGCAAAACCACCGCCCGCTGCTCGTTGCAGGCGATATTTATCGCCCGGCGGCGATCAAGCAGCTCCAGGTACTGGGAGAACAGATCCAAGTGCCGGTATTTTCGCTCGGAGACAAGACAAGCCCGGTGGAAATCGCAAAGCAGGGCTTGCAGCATGCCAAGGACAACGGCCATGATTATTTGATCGTCGATACCGCCGGCCGTCTTCACGTCGACGAAGAGTTGATGGAAGAGCTGCGGCAAATCCACGCCGAAATCAAGCCGGACGAAGTGCTGCTCGTCGTCGACGCAATGACGGGTCAGGATGCCGTCAATGTGGCGGACACGTTCAACAAGCAGCTTGAACTGACGGGCGTGGTCCTGACCAAGCTGGACGGCGATACGCGCGGCGGTGCCGCGTTGTCCGTCAAGGCGGTGACCGGCTGCCCGATCAAATTCGCCGCGCTGGGCGAAAAAGTCGACGCGCTTGAGCCTTTCCATCCGGAGCGGATGGCTTCGCGGATTCTCGGCATGGGTGATATGCTGTCGCTGATCGAAAAGGCGCAGTCCAACATCGACGCCGAAAAAGCCAAGGAAATGGAGCGCAAAATGCGCAACGCCGAATTTACCTTCGACGATTTCCTGGAGCAGATGGAGCAAGTGAAGAAGCTTGGCCCGATCGACCAGATCATGGACATGATTCCCGGCATGGGCAAGCTGAAGCAGGTGAAAGACTTGAAGGTCGACGAGAAACAGATGGGCCGCATCGAAGCCATCGTGTTCTCGATGACGAAAGAAGAGAAACAGAATCCGGACATCATCAACCACAACCGCCGCAAGCGGATTGCCGCGGGCAGCGGAACGTCGCTCGCCGAGGTGAACCGGCTGATCAAGCAGTTCGACGAGATGCGCCGGATGATGAAACAGTTCTCGGATATGATGGGGCCGAAAGGTCCTAAAGGCAAGGCCTTAAAACAGTTAAAAGGATTGGCCGGCAAAGGCGGACTTCGGTTCCCGTTCCGTTAATCTGAACAGATATATTTTGTTGAAGGAGGTGAATTTCGTGGCAGTACGTATTCGTCTGAAACGCATGGGTGCTCATAAAGCTCCTTTCTACCGCATCGTGGTATCGGATTCCCGTTCCCCGCGTGACGGCCGTTTTATCGAAGAAATCGGTTACTACAACCCGGTACAACAACCGGCTGAAGTAAAAATCGATGAAGATAAAGCTCTTGCATGGCTCCAAAATGGTGCGCAAGCATCCGATACGGTTCGCAACTTGCTGAGCAAAGCGGGCGTGTTGAAGAAGTTCCATGAGCTGAAGCAACAGAAATAATGACTGATGGTGAGGGTTATCTATGGAAGAATTAGTCGGAGTCATTGCTAAGGCTTTAGTGGATCATCCCGAAGATGTGACCGTGAGAACGGTGGAGAAGGATCACCTGATTGTCTATGAACTGACCGTGCATCCGGACGATGTAGGGAAGGTCATCGGCAAGCAGGGCCGGATCGCCAAGGCGTTCCGCACGGTCGTCACTTCCGCAGCAGTCAAAATGGATAAACGCGTAACCGTGGATATTATATCTTAAAGGTACGAAGGGGGCTAGGATGCATTTCCTAGCCCTTTTTTTCGAATGATCGGATCGATCTGTTTCCGGCGGAGCAAAATAGGCAAGAGAGCCGGAAATTTGCCGTTCAAGAAGGAATTATGCCTTATCCGCGGTATTATATAGGATGGAAGCAAATGCCGCCGGGCAAGCGGCGGTTATTTGTTTAAATATTCGGTTTTATTTTTCGGAGGCGCCAACACGGCGTTTTTGACTGCGGTCTACGGGACCGGAAACAGCAATGAATGCAGGAGGAAAGTATGCCGCAAACCATGTTAAACGTAGGCAAGATCGTAAACACCCATGGGATCAAAGGCGAGATCAAGGTATTGTCGCACACGGATTTTCCCGAAGTCCGTTTTGCCAAAGGCAGCGAGCTGTTGATCGTCCCGCCGGACGGGAAAGCTCCCTTACCCGTCACGGTCCAATCCTCGAGATTCCATAAGAATATGTACATCGTGAAGCTGGAAGAGTACGATAATATCAACGACGTTGAAAAATTCAAGGGCAGCATGCTGAAGGTCAACGGCGAGGATTTGGTCGAGCTGCCGGAAGACGAGTTTTATTTCCATGAAATCATCGGCTGTCACGTCATGACGGATGAAGGACAGGAGCTGGGCGTCATTACGGAAATTCTTACGCCGGGAGCCAACGACGTATGGGTCGTGAAGCCGAAAGAGGGAAAAAGCATCCTGATTCCGTACATCGACGACGTCGTTTTGGACGTGAACGTCAAAGACCGGAAAGTGGTCGTTCATTTGATGGAAGGGCTGCTGTAATATGATGAAGGTCGATGTGCTGACATTGTTCCCGGAAATGATGGACGGCGTATTCCGCTCGAGCATACTCGGAAAAGCGCAGGAGAAAGGCATCGTCAGCTTGAATGCGATCAACTTCCGCGAGTATTCCAACAGCAAACATGGGACAGTGGATGATACGCCGTACGGGGGCGGGGGAGGCATGGTGCTGAAGCCGGAGCCGATTTTTTCGGCCGTGGAGGATTTGGTGTCCCGGACGTCCACGACTCCCCGCATTATTTTGATGTGCCCGCAAGGCGACACCTTTACGCAGCGCAAGGCGGAGGAGTTTGCCAAGGAGGAGCATCTTATTTTTATTTGCGGACATTACGAAGGGTATGATGAACGGATCCGCGAGCATCTGGTGACGGACGAGTTGTCGATTGGCGACTATGTGCTGACCGGCGGGGAGCTTCCGGCCATGGTAGCCATCGATTCGATCGTGCGTCTGCTGCCGGGAGTGTTGGGCAACGAAACCTCGGCCGTAACCGACTCGTTCAGCACGGGGCTGCTCGAATATCCGCATTATACCCGTCCCGCCGAGTTCAGAGGCTGGAAGGTGCCCGATATTCTTCTGAGCGGACACCATGCCAACATTGAGCTGTGGCGTCGCGAGCAGGCCTTGAAACGAACGCTGGAGCGCCGTCCGGACCTGCTGGACAAGGTCGAACTTACCGATCAAGACCGGCAATTCCTTAAGCAGCTGCAGAACGAGCGGGAAAGCGGCCGATAGGCCGGTTTCCTGCTTGCTTCATCAAAGCCGGGGCTCAAATCATCTTATCTTTAGAAGGAGGATCTCCATGGATTACACAAATTATTTCCAGGGCAATAGAGACAAACATTTGGGCGAATTGAAGGAATGGTTGTCCATTCCGAGCATTTCGGCTTTGTCCGAACATAAACCGGATGTGAAGCGTGCTGCCGAGTGGCTTGCCGAGACGATGACCCGGGCCGGGCTTGAAAACGTTACAATTCATGAAACCAAAGGACATCCGATCGTGTATGCCGATCACCTGCATGCCGAAGGCAAACCGACGGTTCTCGTATACGGCCATTATGACGTGCAGCCGGTCGATCCGCTGAACCTGTGGCAAACGCCGCCGTTCGAGCCGGATATTCGCGACGGCAAACTGTTCGCCAGAGGAGCGACGGACGACAAAGGCCAACTATTCCTACATATCAAAGCGGTCGAAGCGATCCTGGCACAGGAAAAGCAGCTGCCCGTGAACATCAAATTTTGCGTTGAAGGCGAAGAAGAAGTATCCAGCCCGAACCTGCCGACGTTCCTCGAGGAGAATCAGGATCTGTTGAAAGCAGATATGGTACTTATTTCCGATACTTCCTTGCTCGAAAAAGGAAAACCTGCCATTTGCGTGGGCTTGCGCGGGCTTTGCTCCCTCGAAGTGGCCCTCCACACCGCCAATACCGACCTGCATTCCGGTTCGTACGGCGGGGGCGTTCCGAATGCGCTGCATGCCATGGTCAGCTTGCTGGACTCCCTGCATGACGAAAAGGGACGGGTCAGCGTCGAAGGATTTTACAAAGGCGTGCTGGAATTGACGCCGGAGGATCGCGAAGAATTCAAAAAGCAAAATGTAGACGAAGAAAAGCTGAAGCAGGATCTGGGTCTGGACGCCCTGTTCGGGGAAGAAGGATTCACCTTTGCCGAAAGAACCGGAGCGCGCCCAACGCTGGAGCTGAACGGCGTTTACGGCGGCTTCCAAGGGGAAGGCAGCAAAACGGTCATTCCGAAGGAAGCGCATGCGAAAATTACCTGCCGCCTCGTTGGTCATCAGGATCCGCAGGACATTCTCGACAAAATCGAGAAACATCTTTACAGCCATGTGCCGACCGGCGCTAAGATCGTCGTGACCCCAATGGAAAAAGGCAATCCGTTTACGATCGATCCTTCCACGCCCGTCCTGCAAAAAGCGGCCGACGCCTATGAGCATGTATACGGCACGCGCCCTGTCTTTACCCGCGACGGCGGATCGATTCCGATCGTCGAAACGTTCTCTCGCGTTCTTGAAGCTCCTGTCGTGTGCATGGGCTTTGGCCTTCCGGACGAAAATCTTCATGCACCAAACGAACATTTCAATCTTGAAAACTTCGATTTGGGTCTGCTAACCATCGTTGATTTCCTGAGAAGAGTGTAAGTGCGATACAAGCAAAACAGCCTGCCGCAAAGGAAACCTTTGCGGCAGGCTGTTTTTTATTTGAATCACTGAAGCTTGGTCTGTCCATATTTATTTATCAGGTTTGCAACCACCTGGCGGATCTCCTGCAGCAGCTCAGGGCTATGTTTCAACGTCGCTTCATCGCCCAACCCGACGATGAATTTCGCGAAATAAGGAAGGTCTTTGCTCGGCACGCGGCCTTCAAGCCAGCCGCTGCCGTCCTCCCGGATATGAAGCAGGTTCTCGCTCCACACCTCGGCCTCGCAGATTTGAACCCCCGCCATCGTTAGTTCGGCGTACACCGGAACTAGATCCGGGCTGGTATGTGTTGAGGGATGGTAGTTTTCCAGATGGATATGCCGGAGATTTTCAGGGGGTCTTTCTGAAGGAACGGCAGACTTGATCCGGTCGCAGCGGAACACGCGAAAATCTCGGCTATTAAAACAATAGGCGGGACAGTACCAAAAACCGTTCCTCGTATTGATGCCGATCGGCTGGATGTCGCGCTGCGATTGCTTTTGCCTGGAGGCATAATCGATCGTTAATACCTGCTGGCGAACCGCGGCGTTCAGTAGAATGCCCAGGAAAGGGGAGGACGCTTGTCTTTTTGGCGTGACAAAATCGACCCGATGCTTCATCTGATCGATCCGCTCCCGCGTGTCCTCCGGCATAAAACGGTAAAATTTTTGCAGCGCGGCAGAAGATTCCGCTTCAAACGGCAGCGAGGAATAATGGCGTAACGCATGAACGGCAAAAAACACCGACACCGCTTCCTCTTCGGTGAAAGCGATCGGAGGGAGCATTCGCTGGTTCAGCAATCGGTAGCCGCCGTGGGGACCAACCTCCGAATAGAGGGGCACGCCAAGCTCGCTCAGCTCCTGAAGGTCGCGCAATATCGTTCGGGGCGACACGTTGAATTCCGAGGCAAGCTCCTTGACGGTAAAGCTGCGTTTCCGGTTGACCGCCATCATGAGCTCCATGAGTCTTTTCGATTTGGACATAACATCTCTCCATTCGAGCAGGATCGGAAACGGCTTGTGTTATCCCGCCCTTTGCATAGGTTCATTTTATGATCAAATCATGACAATCCTTGTCACTATTATGAGCTAAATTGAAGTCAACGTCCAGAGGGACGCTGCGCCAAACCATCCTTCAAATAAACCAAAGGAGCTGGTCGATGGCGGGCATAAGGTTTCTTGCGATGCCTCTTTTTGATTCATCCGTTTCCAAGGGAGGCTCGGCCTGGTGACGGATCCAGCGGTTTATTTCCGGTAAAGGTTGATGCGAAAGCGAATTTAAAATATAATCACATTATGAAATAAAATTTTATATCTTGATCGAAATTTTGAAATATTTATTCTACTTTTCCGGGGGGACTTCATGTGAACATCATTCCGCTGCATGAGGATTGGCTGGCTGCCATGTGCGAGCTTTGGAATCGGGAGCTTGGCGGGCTTTTTCCGATGCGCGAGCAGCTCATGCGCCAAAATACGTTCCAGGATCAAAACGTTTACGCAGCCGGCTCTAA
Source organism: Paenibacillus sp. FSL M7-1455 (assembly GCF_038004655.1). Lineage (NCBI taxonomy): Bacteria > Bacillati > Bacillota > Bacilli > Caryophanales > Paenibacillaceae > Paenibacillus > Paenibacillus sp. FSL M7-1455. The sequence continues at coordinate 2,008,906 of NZ_JBBORO010000001.1, forward strand.
GCTGGCGGTCGATGACGAGGGCCGTCTAGCAGGTTTCGTCATTGCGAAAATATGGCAGGAAGAGCAGCGCAGCATGAAGCTTGGCGACGGCGGAGGCTGGATTCAGGCGATCGTGGTCCGCAGCGATGTCAGAGGGCAAGGCGTCGGCAGCCGTTTGCTGGAACAGGCGGAGCAGGCGCTCCGTGACGCGGGCGCCCAGCTGGCTTATGTCGGACGGGATCCTTGGCATTACTTTCCGGGGATTCCCCATGAGCTGCCCGATGCCAAAACCTGGTTTGCGCGCAAAGGTTATGAAGTGCTGTACGACGTATATGACTTGGTGAATATATCGGGAGAACACGAAGGACGCCAGCAGTACGTCGACGGGGCTTACGCACGCCTGCTCGAAGTGGGGGACCGGGACGAAATGCTGCGCTTTTTCAAACGCTGCTTCCCCGGCCGCTGGCTATACGAAGCGGAAACGTATTGGGAACGCGGCGGTACGGGGCGCGAGTTTGTCGGATTGTTTAAGGACGGCGAAATGATCGGCTTTTGCAGGGTCAATGACGATCAATCTCCGCTGATTGCCCAAAACACGTATTGGGCCCCGTTGTTTGAGAGCCCGCTTGGCGGCATCGGACCGCTTGGCGTGGACGACCGTTTCCGCGGAAATGGCTACGGGCTGGCGATCGTCAAAGACGGCGTTGCCGAACTCGCAAGCCGCGGCGTCAAAAACCTGGTCATCGACTGGACCGGATTAATCGACTTTTACGCCAAGCTCGGATTTACGGTATGGAAGGGTTATGACCTTGCCAAAAAAGATTTGAGGTAATCGATTCGGGCAGGCGTCAACGCCCGGAACACAAAAAAACCTCGGCATGCCAGCCGAGGTTTTTTCGCATTTAGGCTTCGGGTCAGACCTAACCCGCACGACCGCATGGGAAAACGAAACCCGCCATTCCCAAGGAATCGAAACGCGTGCGTGGATGTACCCGTTTAATCGTCCGTCCATTTGGTAATCGTCGTAAAAATATCGTATTTTTCTTGGCCCTCATGTTTGCGTTTATGATGCTCTTCCACGAAACGATTGATTTTTTCGAAAAATTCCTTCGCTTCCTCTTCGGTCAGGTACACTTCGGAATGCGTCAAATTGCCATGGGGCTGATCCATGCTTTGGGCCTTCAAAAATCTTTGCTTGTTTTCTTCGTACAAATCCGAAAGGAGCTTTTGCGTTTCCGAGATAAAGATCTTTTTTGCGGCTTCGTCAGCGCCGTCGTCGCGTTTGATCCGTACCGCCCCTTTGAATGCCTCGTAATATTTGGCGTTTATGCCGTTGATTTCCTTCGTGCTTACCACGTGAATCATCCCGATGCTTTCCAGCTTTTTGGCGTGATAATAGACCTTCGCGGGCACTTCGCCCATGTCGTCGGCTATTTCTTTGATGGTCGCCGGGTGATCCATCCGCTGGAAGTGGCTTAATATTTTCATTCGGTAAGGGTCGGAATAAATCCGGATTTCCTCAATCGTGCTCAGTTCCTTCGTTTCCAATACAATCGCACCTCATTATTTCCTGCTTTTACGATCAGAGCATTTTGTCAATAAGCCTATTATATCGCCCGAAGGGATAAAGCACAAAGAATGTTTGTTTGCCTCCGGCGATTTAGATGCTCATGAAGCTTTTCTGGCTCAGGAGCAGCAGTCCGGGAACGATCATCAGCAGCCCGAACACGAGAAACACCACGTTGGCGCTCAGCAGAGTGCCCGCAAAGCCGGCGATGACGCCGCCCAGAGGGATCATGAACGTGACGATCATGCTGGACAACGCCCCGACGCGCCCAAGCATATGCTGCGGCGTAACCTCCATCGTATACGTTGACATCGGCGTGTTGACGAACGAAATGGCAAAACCCATGCCGAAGCTGAACAAGGCGGCCGCATACAGCGGGTTATGGGCGAACAAAGGCGGAACGTACAGAAGGCTGTAGGTCGCCCCAAGCAGCAGAAAGCCAAAAACGATGAGGGAGCTTTTTTTGTAACGTGAGCCTTTTTGGCTGATCCATACACCGCTGAGGATCATGCCGACGACGAGCGTAATGCCGAGCAGGCTGAGCCCGAACGGACCGGAGCGGAGCACTTCTTTCACATAGACGGGCTGCAGAACGTTCCAAGGACATAGGCACAGGTTCACGAACGCGCCGGCCAGCATGGTCATCAGAATGAGCCGTTTTTGCTTAACGAATCGCAGGCCGGAAACAAACTGCTTCCAATAAGAACTTTTGGCCGTCGCTGCGGCATCTCCGGTTTCTTCATCCGCCTGTTGGGCTTCCGGCTGCGGCCGGACGAAGAAAAACAGCAGGGCTTCGATCAAAAAAGTGGCGGCATCGACGACCATCGTGCCGGAAATGCCGACCAGGGCAATGAGCCCGCCCGCGGCGGCCATCCCTCCAAGCTCGGCGGTCCGGGAGGCGGAAGAGGTCAGCGAATTTCCGGTCAAAAGCAATTCTTTGGGCAAAAGACGGGGAACAAGCGACATCTCCGCAGGCGTCGAAAAACATTCGAAAGAAGAGTTGATCAGCGTCACGACAAATAAATGCCAAGGCTCGAGAAGGCCTGTAAAATACAGCAGCGCGGTCAACGATACCATGACCCCCCGTCCGGTGCCGGCGATGATGACGATGCGTTTTTTGGACCAGCGGTCAACCAAAACGCCCGTAAAAGGGCTGAAGGCGATCCCCGGAATAAAATTGACCGCAAACAGCGTGCCCATGAGCACTTCGGACCCTGTCAGCATGTAAACCATCCAGCTGTACGCGATGGAATCGACCGAATCCCCAAAACGCGAAATGATTTTTGCAGCCATCATGACCAGGTAAGAGCGGTGAGCGCTTAACGCCCGAATCCCCTGACGGGGGCGCGATTGAACCAAAACCGTTTCACTCATGTCCACAACTCCATTCAAAAATTATTGACGATAAAATTATTTTAACGTTAGATTTATTTTATTTATATTCAAGCGAATTTCAAGAGGTTTTTGGAAGAACGTCAAAATTTTTTTAATGATTGATTCTAAAGGCTTTGTCGGAATCACGATGCTTAGATGAAGCGTTCGTAACACGCAAAACCCGCGTAGGTTTGGACACGAGGGGAAACCGGCCGAAGCTTGTTCAATTCATGGTTGCAAACCGGGATGCCGGTATGATACAATTAACGCTGTTGTGTGGAATACGGTGGTCCGCTGCGGATGATGAAGGAAAACGGAGGGTTTTCCGGAAGAGGCAAGAACACCTGTACGGAAGGAGGGAGTCCTAGATGAATATCCTACAAGCGATCACTCAAGAACAGCTTCGTAAAGATATCCCAAGTTTTCGTCCTGGAGACACTTTGAAAGTGTACGTAAAGGTTATCGAGGGATCTCGCGAACGTATCCAGCTGTTCGAAGGTGTTGTTATTAAACGTCGCGGTGGCGGAATCAGTGAGACTTTTACGGTTCGTAAAATTTCTTACGGTGTTGGCGTGGAAAGAACTTTCCCGATCAACTCGCCAAAAATCGATAAAATCGAAGTGGCTCGCCGTGGTAAAGTGCGTCGTGCGAAGCTTTATTATCTTCGTGAACTTCGCGGTAAAGCAGCGAGAATTAAAGAAATTCGCCGTTAATATGCGGTGCAGCGAAAAGGGCTTGATTTCAAGCCCTTTTCGTTTTAGGATAAGAAATGTTACGGCTCCGTATAGGAGCTTTTCTTTTCGGCAAAAAATGAAAATGCGGCAAGCTCATGAAAATGATGCGAGGAGAGGACGGTGACGTATGCAGCAGGACATTCAGAGCGACGGGGTGGAATTGCAGGAGCGGGATCAGAAACCACCCAAAAAAGCGAAAAATGAAGTTGTGGAATGGTTAAAAGCGATCGTCATTGCTTTAATTCTGGTAGCTCTCATCCGCTGGCTTCTCTTTAAACCGTTTATTGTGGACGGGCCTTCGATGAAACCGAATTTCCATACGGGCGAACGGCTGATCGTCAATGAAATTTTATACGACATCCGGAAGCCGCAGCGCGGAGAAGTCATCGTTTTCCACGTTCCTTCCGAAGGCAAGGATTTCATTAAGCGGGTCATCGCCATTGCGGGCGATACGGTGAAGGTCGAAGGCGATACGGTAACGGTAAACGGCAAGCCGGTCAACGAAACCTACATACAGGGCGCGATTGAAGAAAGCCATAAAGAGGGTAAACTGTATAACGACAAGGATTTTCCGAACACCGCGTTCCCGGACGGGAAAGTTCCGGAAGGCCACGTGTTCGTGATGGGCGACAACCGTTCCGACAGCACGGACAGCCGGATGATCGGATACGTGCCGCTTAGCGATATCGTCGGACGCGCGGATTTGATTTTCTGGCCGATCAAAGACATCCAATTGATCAAACATTAAAACCATCTACCGGTCAAGCGGCTGGTTAAGGCAAAAATGAGGTGATGACGGTGACGATTCAATGGTTTCCAGGTCATATGACAAGAGCGCGCCGCCAAATACAGGAAAAGCTGAAGCTGATCGACGTGGTCATCGAACTGATCGATGCCCGTCTTCCGCTGTCCAGCCGCAATCCGATGATCGATGAAATATTGCAGGGCAAGCCGCGGCTGATCATTATGAACAAGGCGGATTTGGCGGATGCCGCGGTCACGAAGGAATGGCAGCTTTATTTCAAGGAGCAGGGGCATGCGGCATTTCCGGTGGACGCTTCCAGCGGAACCGGGGTCAAGGACATTCCGGGCCAGCTGAAGCTGCTTTTGAAGGAAAAGATCGATAAGCAAATCGCCAAAGGCATGAATCCGCGGGCGATCCGGGCGCTGATCGTCGGCATTCCGAACGTCGGCAAATCGACGCTCATCAACCGGCTTGCCGGGCGCAGCATCGCGGCGACGGGCGACCGTCCGGGCGTAACGAAAGGCCAGCAGTGGATCAAGGTGGGCGGCGAAATCGAGCTTTTGGATACGCCGGGCATTTTATGGCCGAAATTCGAAGACCAGAGCGTCGGTTACAAACTGGCGGTCACGGGAGCGATCAAAGAGGAGATCCTGAACGCCGAGGATATCGCTTTTTTCGCCGTGCAATATTTGGTCAGATACTACTGGGACGCGTTCCGGGAACGCTTTGAGCTTGACGAGAACACCCCGCATAACCCGGATGACAGCGATGAAATCGTGGCCATCATGGAAGCGGTCGGCCGCAAACGCGGCTGCTTGGTGAGCGGGGGAAGGGTCGATCTGGAGAAGGCTTCCCGGACATTGCTGCGGGAGCTTCGCGCAGGCAAAATGGGCCGCTTTTCCCTGGAATCGCCTTATTGATCTTGATAGCATATGGAAATCGAGCCAGCCGCCGGAAGGCGGCTTTTTTCTGTTTCAAGGGGAGAGCCGGCCAGCCGGCTCTTTTTTTTGCCGCAATCGTTTCCGCGAAGCCAAGGTTCGTTTCTGCGCGCCAGGATGCCGGGCGACTTTTTCTAGCGGACTTTGAATATAAAAATATCAGCAGCGATCAAACGCCAGGAAAAAAGGGCAAGGGCTGCCGGGATCTCAGGGGTTTACGGGAACAAGCGAAACTAAGGCGCAAGGGGAGAGGCGTTTGAAGCGGAAACGGCTGGTGACGGCAGGAGCGGTTGCGGTGCTCATCATTGCGGCAAGCTCCCTGCCGATGGAAGGGCAGGCAGCTGCGGAGGGAGGGTTCGTGCAGCCTGCGCCGATGATGACGGCGGTTCAGTCGGCAGAAGTGAACGGCCAAGCGCTCAGTGAGGCAGCCAAAACGGGAGTCGGGACGGGGCCGATTCAGGAGGAGCCCGGGGGTGGCAGCGTTCAGGCGCCGCTTCGGGATACGTCTTTTCAACAAGAACATCCGGCTAAGGTTTATTACCGCGATAAGGTGATTGCGTTAATGTACCACGAGGTGACGCCCGGTCAAAAAAACAAGCAGAGCTTGAATGCAGCCAAGTTTGAACGGCAGCTGATTCTGATGAAGGAAAGCGGCTTCCAATGGATCACGATGAAGCAATACGCGGAGTTTGTTTTGCATGGCAAATCCGTGCCCCCGAACGCGGTGCTCATGACTTTCGATGACGGATACGAGTCGTTTTACGAGTATGTCTACCCCCTTTTGCTCAAGTACCGGGTCCCTGCGACGAGTTTCCTGATCGTCGGCACGATCGATCATCCCCAGCATGCCGGGATTCCGAAGCTGAGCTGGAAGCAGGTGCGGGAAATGCACGCCAGCGGCGTCGACTTTTACAGCCACTCCTTCGATTCGCATCAGTATGCGCCGTTGGATGCCGCAGGGAAACGGTCCAAAGCGATTTTAAGGGGGCCGGTTTACAGCAAACAGCTTGGCCGAAAGGAGACGCAAGAGGAATATGCCGCCCGGGTGCGGCGGGATCTGGAAAAAGCCAATGCCGTGCTGCGCGAGAAAATCGGCAACGACATGAATGTCATCGCCTTCCCTTACGGCGTGTTTTCGCCCTCATTGCTTCGGATATGCAAGGACCTGGATATGCGGGTATCCTTCACGGTGCTTTCGGGCATCAACCGGCCAGGGGGGCTCAACGGATACCGCGTAAATGCAGGGGGCGCGGACAATGATCCGGAACGCCTGATTGAAGTGATGAAGCGGGGGGCGGTTCCCGGGGGAAAAACAACCGCCGGCGGCAAAGCGGGGGCAGGGAGACCGGCCGCTTCGCAGCAGAAACCGCCGAACCCGCAAGGCGTCCATCTGCGGATTGCCGAGGACTAAAGCGGAAAATAACGGGAAAGCCATGCAGCTCCGCGCCGAATCCAGTATAATGTGGAGAGCGAAGCTTGAGCGGACAGGGAACCCTGGCCGCCTATGGGAGCAGGGAGGAACAGCATGACGGACTTGTTGAAGCATGAAAAAGAATATTGGGAACAATCCTATCGATATATCGCCGGCATTGATGAAGTCGGGCGCGGTTGTTTGTTCGGGGACGTGGTCGCCGCGGCCGTCATTCTTCCGGCCGGGCTGGTGCTGGAAGGCGTGGACGATTCCAAAAAGCTGAGCGAGAAAAAACGCGAGGCGCTGTACGAACAGATCCTGGATCAAGCCGTGGACGTGTCGGTAGGTTATGCGGATGCCGAGACGATCGACCGCATCAACATCAAGCAGGCGGCCAGGCTGGCGATGAAAAGGGCGGTTCTCGGATTGTCCGTGGCGCCGGACGTATTGTTCATCGACGCGGAGAAGGTGGACGTCGACCTGCCGCAGCTCTCCATGATCAAAGGGGACGCGAGCAGCCAATCCATCGCGGCGGCATCGATTGTCGCCAAAGTGACGCGGGACCGGCTTTGCAAAGGGGAATGGGAAGCGAAATATCCCGAATACGGAATCGCGATACATAAAGGTTACGCCACCAAATTTCACCGGGAGCAGATTCTTGCCCTGGGGCCGACGCCGATGCACCGGCGCAGCTTTTTAAAAAATCTGGAAGTCGTTCAGGAAACCTTGTTTTAAGGCGTTTCTTCACAGCCGGAAGGCTGGCGCCGATATATAGATAAAAGGGTTCGTACGACTGAAGGAGGAAGAGGCGTGAATATCGGTTCGTTGATTCGCGGCATGCTCGGCGACGCCAAGACGGGGGATGCCAAGCAGCTCGAGATGAAAACAGGCCAGGTGGTCAGAGGCATGGTGCTCAGCGTCTCGGAGGACGGCCAGGAGGCCGTCGTGCAGATTCAAGGGGTCAAGGTGAGGGCGATGCTTGAAACCCCGCTGCAGGAGGGGCAGACAACGCTCCTGCAAGTGCAGCCGCCTGCGGCCGGAGGCATGCTCGTATTAAAGCCGTTGTCCGGCTCGCCGAATGCCTCGCTGCCGGCGAAATCGGTTGCCGACGTGCTGAATGCGCTTGGGCTTGCGGACACGGAAGAAAACCGGACGATGATTCAAGCGATGCAATCAAGCGGGGTAGCGCTGACAAAGGAAAACGCGGAGCTGTTCGGCCGGATGCTGCAGCAAAAGCCGGCGTCCGTGCCAACGGCGGAATGGATTCAAGCCGCGGCGATCGCGCTGCAGCGTGGCCTGCCCGTGACCGGCGAAAGCGTCCGCGGCTTGCAGCAGGCCGTGTTTGGCGCGCCGGTTCACGAACTGCTCTCGCAGCTGGAAGGGGCGCTTGCTTCGTCCGGACAAGCGAAACCTGCTGCGGGAGCGGGGACGCCGGGGGCGCTTGATCAGGCTGCGCTGTCGTCCGGAGCTAACGGCATGGCGGCCGCCAAGGGAACGGAGCCGCAGCAAGGGATTTCTCCGGCGAAAGAAGGCGCAGCCGGGCAGGAGCAAGGAGCTGCTGCCGCAAAGTCCGCTGCTCTCCTTGCTGCGGATCGCGGGCTGCAGCCGCTGCTGGACAAGCTGCAGCAGGTGCTGCTGCAGCTGCGCGCCGCGCCTGCCCTGGCCGGGCTTCAGGGCAGCGGCGTAGCGGCCGGCGCCGCAGGCGCGCCGGCCGGGGGAGCGGCGCCGCCGCAAGAGCCGGCGCCAGAGGCAAAGCCGCCCCAGACCCCCGGCGCGGAGCCGTGGGTCGGGCGGCTTCTGAAGCTGCTCGGTGCGGAGCACGAGCAGCAGGGCGTGCGCGGGGCGATGCCGCCCGCGCAAACGGCGGCCGCGGCGCAGAGCGCGCGGCCGGAAGCGGCCCGGCTGCGCCGGGGCCCGCAACGGGCGGCGGCGCGGCAGGTGCCGCCGCCGGGAACCCGCCCGCGGCGGTGCACGCGGGCGGAGCGGGCCTGCAGCAGCCTGCGGCCGCGGACGAAGGTCCGGCCGCGCAAGGGCTGCAGGCCCGCCCGGCGGCTGCCGGCATACATCCGGCAGCCGCGCAGATCCCGGCCTCGGAAACGGCCGGGGCTCGCGCCGAGCATGCCTTGCATGGCCCGGGCACGCAGCACGACACGCTGAAGGGCATTTTGCTTCAGCTGGTGAATCACGACGACGCGCCGCCGCAGCTCAAAGAAGCGGCGCAGCAGCTCGTTTCGCATTTGACGGGCCAGCAGCTGCTATTGAATACGGACCGTACGGCCCCGTTCGCGCAGGTAACGCTTCTGCTGCCGCTGAACGGGCCGGACGGGCAGGAGACGGCATCCATCCAGATCCAATCCCGCCGGGGGGCCAAAGGCGAGCTGGATGCGTCCAACTGCCGTTTATGGTTCGACCTGCAGATGAAACATCTTGGACAGACGCTCGTGGACGTGCAGGTCGTCGACCGGATCGTTTCCTTAAAGGTCCATAACGGGCACGAATGGGCCGGAGAGCTGCTGGAAAACCACAGGGATGAAATTGCCGGCGCCATCGAGTCGATCGGATATCAGCTGCTGAGCTTAAAGGCGGAGCCCCTGCCCGAAAAGGAACCGGATTCGCCGTCCGCCATGCTGGCGAAAGCGGCGGTCAGCGAATACGTGCCCCAAAGCTACAGAGGGGTGGATTACCGGGTATGAACGCAAAAGGACAAGAGCCGCCTTATACGATGAAAAAGGCGGTGGCTTTGAAATATACGCCGGATGAAGCCGCGGCGCCCGTGGTGGCGGCCAAAGGCCGGGGCAAGGTGGCCGAGGCGATTCTGGAAAAAGCCAAAGAGCACGGCGTTCCCGTCCAGGAGGATGCCGCGCTGGTGGAGGTGCTGTCCAAGCTGGACCTGGACCAGCAAATTCCTCCCGAGCTTTACCAGCTTGTGGCGGAGGTGCTGAGCTATATTTACCGGACAGACCGCTTGGCACGGGAAAAGGAGAAGGAATGGCTGAACGGATAAAAAGGGAAAAGGATAACCGCCGCGAAAAAGGAGCGGCGGCCGAGCAGGCTGCATGCGATTATCTGGCGGCCCAAGGTTATGCCATACTAGACCGCAATTGGCGCTGCCGCAGCGGGGAAATCGATATTGTCGCCGAGCTCGGGCGTTTGCTGGTCATCGTCGAGGTTCGAAGCCGGAGCGGCAGCCGTTACGGCACCGCCGCCGAATCGGTGGATTACCGCAAAATCCGGCAGGTTCGCGGCATTGCGTCAACGTACCTGCACTATAAACGGCTTGAGGATCGGGAGATGCGGTTCGACGTCATTGCCATCGAACTGGATGCGGCGCGGAACGTCGTCTCGCTGCAGCATATTGAAGGGGCTTTTTAAAGGAGGCTTATCTTCAAAATTCCAATCAGAAAACAAGAGAACACCGTGCCGTACAACATCAAATGGACTTCATCCGCCAATCATTTTCCGAATTCTGGTTCGAAGAATGGATCCCAGCCTAAAAAGACTTCCTGAAACGCGTTTCAGGAAGTCTTTTTTCACACCGGCGTTTCGGTTTGGGGCCGGTCCAGATTCCGGTATTGGATCGCCTCCGCGACATGGGAGGAGAGGATGTTTTCCTTTCCGTCCAGATCGGCGATCGTTCGGGAAAGCTTTAAAATCCGGTCATAGGCGCGCATGCTCAGTCCCAAGGCGTCGATCGTCCGATGAAGCATGTCGGCCGTATCCGGATCGAGCTTCGTGAACCGCCGGAGCGCTGTGCCGCTAAGCTCGCTGTTCCAGTTCATCTGGAGCATCCGGTAACGCCTTACTTGCCTTTCATGCGCTTCCAGCACTTGCGCGCGCATGTCCGCGGAGGAAAGGCTGAACTTTTCTTTCGTCCATTCCCTGGGCCTCGGCACGTCGACCTGCAGATCGATCCGGTCCAGCAGCGGGCCGGAAATTTTGGAGCGGTAATGCGCGATCCTTGCCGGACTGCATGTGCACGGATGACCGGGGTGATCGCTGCCCCAATACCCGCACGGGCAAGGGTTCATCGATGCGGCCAGCATGAATCTTGCCGGGAAGGTATGGACCGCCCTTGCCCGGCTGATCGTCACGCATTTGTCCTCCAGCGGCTGCCGCAGCACCTCCAGCACCTGCCGGTTAAACTCGGGCAGTTCGTCCAGAAACAGGATGCCGCGATGCGCCAGACTGACCTCCCCCGGCTTCGGTATCGTTCCGCCGCCGATCAAACCGCCGGCCGAAATCGTATGATGCGGGGAACGGAACGGCCGGGTCCGCAGCAGGCCCGCCGCCGGTTCCTTCAGTTTTCCCGCGGCGCTGAAAATTTTGGTCGTCTCCAGCGCCTCCTGCTCCGTCATGGGCGGGAGAATGGTGGGCAGGCGTTTGATCAGCATCGTTTTTCCCGTTCCCGGCGGACCGATCAGCATGATGTTATGCATGCCTGCCGCCGCAATCGTTAATGCCCGTTTCACGTGATGCTGTCCGAGAACGTCCGCATAATCTTCGGCTTGATGCGCTTCTTGACCGGGCGGATGGCCGGATACAAACCGCAGGCCCGCCAAAGACGAAATCCGCAGCGGAGCGTTCTTGTCCGCGGCCTCCTTTTCCCCGAGAGCGAATAGCTCTTTCAAATGGTCAAGTGCATAAATATTCATATTTTCGATGAGGGATGCTTCGGCGGCGTTATCCTTGGGGAGCAGGACGGCGGTAAATCCCTCGCGTTTGGCCCGGTCCACCATCGACAATACGCCCGTCACCGGCCGCAGGCTTCCGTCCAGCGCCATTTCCCCGATCATGAGGAGCTTTTCGTCTCCGGGAAGCACGAGCTGACCGCTGGTGCACAAAATGCCGAGGGCGATGGCCAGGTCGAAGGCGGAGCCTTCCTTGCGCAAATCGGCCGGCGCCAGGTTGATGGTCGTACGCTGCAAGGGGAAGGTGAACCCGCAGTTTTTGATTCCCGCCCGAACGCGTTCCACCGCCTCGCGAATGGCCGAATCGGGCAAGCCGATGATCGACGTTTGGGGAAGACCGTTCGAAATATCGACCTCAACCTGGATCAGAACCCCATCAATTCCGTATAAACATGCACTGTACATTTTTCCGTACATACGACAAAAGCACCCTTTCCAAACAGATCGGTTCTGCTGCCCAAATGCAGCGGCGTGTCTGTCGAAAAAAGGTGCTTCCTTATTTTCGAACATGATATTGATCAAATTGTAATTTTGCGGCAGGGAAAAGTCAAGGCTGCTGTTTAGGGGAACTGCGGATATTCTTCGGGAACGTCATTGCAAAAGCTTTAGGTCGAAGAGGGATGGCCGTTGCCTGAAGCGGATGGCGGTATCTTAAGGTGGCATGCCCTGTTTGCCAAAAGATTAATATTTTCCAAATGTTGTGGTAATATAAGCCGGGAAGCGAGGGAAAAGCGCCGAAACCTAAGGGGAGCGGCCGGCAGGTCTAAAAGTGTCGATTTTTCAGGCCCGGTTGGAGTAGACAAGCGAAATCCTGAGCCGGAGAACAACAAAACGAATGATTATGGAAAAAAATCCCAAATATTCTCTCAAACGGATTAAACCGATATCAAAAAGCTGTCGATATTCCCTCAGTTTCTTAAGGTAAGCGTTTTAAAAACGTGGTACAATAGCTTGGGTTTATATTATTTTCCAAGAGAAAAGCCCGCCTTGTAGCAGTCATGTTGATAGGAGGATTCCGTAAATGAATATCCATGAATATCAAGGAAAACAGGTATTGAAGCAGTATGGGGTTACCGTTCCGAACGGAAAGGTCGCTTATACGGTGGAAGAAGCCGTCGAAGCGGCGAAAGAGCTTGGCAGCCAGGTCACGGTCGTCAAGGCCCAGATCCATGCGGGCGGACGCGGTAAGGCAGGCGGCGTCAAGGTAGCGAAAAATCTGGACGAAGTCCGCGCCTACGCCGAAGAAATCCTCGGCAAGGTTCTCGTTACGCATCAGACAGGTCCGGAAGGGAAGGAAGTAAAACGTCTTCTCATCGAAGAAGGCTGCGATATCCGGAAGGAATATTACGTGGGCGTCGTCGTCGACCGCGCAACGGGCCGCGTCGTGATGATGGGATCGGAGGAAGGCGGCACGGAGATCGAAGAAGTGGCTGCGAAAACTCCGGAGAAAATCTTCAAGGAAGTCGTTGATCCGGCCGTAGGACTGCAGGTTTTCCAAGCCCGCAGACTTGCTTATGCCATCAACATTCCGAAAGAATTGGTAAACAAAGCCGTTCAATTTATGATGGCCCTTTATACGGCTTTCGTGGATAAAGACTGCTCGATCGCGGAGATCAACCCGCTGGTTGTGACGGGTGACGGCAACGTCATGGCGCTGGACGCCAAACTGAACTTTGACTCCAACGCATTGTTCCGCCACAAGGACATTCAGGAGCTCCGCGATCTGGACGAAGAAAACGAAAAAGAAATCGAAGCATCCAAATACGACCTGAGCTACATCGCCCTTGACGGCAACATCGGCTGCATGGTTAACGGCGCGGGCCTTGCCATGGCAACGATGGATATCATCAAATACTACGGCGGCGACCCTGCCAACTTCCTTGACGTTGGGGGCGGCGCAACCACCGAGAAAGTAACGGAAGCGTTCAAAATCATTCTCTCCGACGAGCAGGTCAAAGGCATTTTCGTCAACATTTTCGGCGGCATCATGCGTTGCGACGTCATCGCCGAAGGCGTGGTCGAAGCGGCGAAACAGCTTGGTTTGACCCGTCCGCTGGTCGTGCGCCTGGAAGGCACCAACGTGGATCTCGGCAAGAAGATTTTGGCCGAATCCGGCTTGAACATCGTTCCAGCCGATTCCATGGCCGACGGCGCGCAAAAAATCGTCTCGCTCGTAAAATAAGGACCTTTAAATAAGATTAGGGGATGTGAACGAATCGTGAGTATTTTGGTCGATAAAAATACAAAAGTGATTACCCAGGGCATCACCGGGAAAACCGCCCTTTTCCATGCAAAAGGAGCCCTTGATTACGGAACGCAAATGGTGGGGGGCACTTCCCCGGGCAAAGGCGGCACAACCGTCGACATCGAGCTTGAAAACGGAACGTCCGTCAGCCTGCCCGTGTTCAATACGGTTGCCGAAGCCAAAGCGGCTACAGGCGCCACGGCGAGCGTTATTTACGTACCGCCGGCATTTGCCGCGGACTCCATCATGGAAGCGGTTGAAGCCGAAATGGAGCTCGTCATCTGCATCACCGAAGGCATTCCGGTGCTTGACATGGTCAAGGTTGCCCGTTACATGGAAGGCAAAAAGACCGTCCTGATCGGACCGAACTGCCCTGGCGTCATCACGCCCGGCGAATGCAAAATCGGCATCATGCCCGGCTACATCCATACGCCTGGCCACGTAGGCGTCGTATCCCGCAGCGGAACGCTGACGTACGAGGCCGTCCATCAGCTGACGACCCGCGGCATCGGCCAATCCACGGCGGTGGGCATCGGCGGCGACCCGGTCAAAGGCACGGAATTCATCGACGTGCTGAAGCGTTTTAACGAAGATCCGAATACTTATGCGGTCATCATGATCGGCGAAATCGGCGGCACGGCCGAAGAGGAAGCCGCGGAATGGATCCGCGACAACATGACGAAACCTGTCGTCGGCTTTATCGGCGGCGTTACCGCTCCTCCGGGAAAACGAATGGGCCATGCAGGCGCCATCATTTCCGGCGGCAAAGGCACGGCGAAAGAAAAAATCGCCAAAATGGAAGAGTGCGGCATCAAAGTCGCTCCGACGCCTTCCGAAATGGGCTCCACGCTGGTCGACGTTTTGAAGGAACGCGGCCTGCTGGATAAATGCTTGACACACTAATCCGCATTCGGGTTATTATAGGATCAAAGGTAAGCAACCTTTTATTTCCTCCAGGGGGAATAAAAGGTTGCTTTTTTTGCATTTCAATTCGTTGCCTGAGGTGAAACCATGATGAATAAGCGCTGGCTGCTGATCGGTCTGCATGAATTCAAAGGGCTGGGCAGAAAAAGCATCGCACGAATCCTGTCGGAAGGTATGCTGTCGGAAGAGATGATCCATTTTAATAGTAGGGATTGGGAAAAATGCGGTTTTTCCGCCGGCCTGTCGGAGCGGTTGGCAAAAGAGCTCACGGCCGACTATATTTTGCGGAAACGGGAAGAAAAAGAAAGGGATGCGGGCACCCGCGTGGTCACCATTTTGGATGAGCATTATCCGGCGCTGCTGAAGGAAAGCCCCGATCCTCCGCACGTGCTTTACGGAAAAGGGGATCTCCGGCTGCTCCATGTGCCGTCGGTTGCCATGGTCGGGACAAGGGTTCCGACGGCGTACGGGCGGAAAATGGGGGCGGAGCTGGCGCAGGGATTATGCGAAGCGGGATTGGCCGTCGTCAGCGGGCTCGCCAGAGGAATCGACAGCATTTGCCACGAAGCTGCGTTATTATGCGGAGGCGGGACGGTTGCGGTCATTGCGACGGGCATCGATATCGTTTATCCGCCGGAAAACAAATCGCTTTTTGCCAGAATCGGCGATCGCGGATTGATCGTGACGGAATATCCTCCTGGGACAAGACCTCATCCGGGATTGTTTCCGCAGCGGAACCGCATCATTGCCGGCTTGTCGCTGGGCACGATCGTGGTGGAGGCGGATGAACGGAGCGGATCGCTCATTACGGCGGACGCGGCGCTGGATGCGGGGCGCGACGTTTTTGCCGTGCCGGGCCAGGCGAA
The DNA here is from genome assembly GCF_038004655.1 of Paenibacillus sp. FSL M7-1455. NCBI lineage: Bacteria > Bacillati > Bacillota > Bacilli > Caryophanales > Paenibacillaceae > Paenibacillus > Paenibacillus sp. FSL M7-1455. Next base: position 2,024,377 of record NZ_JBBORO010000001.1, read on the forward strand.
TTCCCCGAAAAGCAGGGGGGCTTTAAACCTGATCCGGCAGGGGGCCAAAATGGCCTGCAGCGCGGACGACGTTCTCGAGGAATATGATTCATGGTTGCCAAACCGGCACGAGAATACATACAATAGGGAACGCCAGGTAAAAGAGGCCGCGAGCGGAACGGGCCATTTGACAACCGACGAGCTGCAACTATACCATATACTGGAGCAGGGGCCGTTCACGCTGGACGAACTGCTGCTACGAAGCCGATGGGATTTTGGACATTTGCATTCAGTTCTGTTATCTTTAATCATAAAAAAGCAGATTACCCAATTACCTGGTGCTATATATAAGATCATCTGAACATTGAACGTTTGAACCGCAAAAAATCAAGCGAAACTTTTGACTGTAGGAGAGGAGGATGAGCCGATGGCTGATTCACTGGTGATCGTGGAATCGCCCGCCAAGGCGAAAACGATCGGCAAATATTTAGGCAGCAAATTTATCGTAAAGGCTTCCATGGGCCATGTTCGCGATTTGCCAAAAAGCCAAATCGGAGTTGAAATAGAAAACGAGTTCAATCCGAAGTACATTACGATCCGCGGAAAAGGTTCCGTGCTCAAAGAGCTGAAGGACGCCAGCAAAAAGGTCAAAAAGGTTTATCTCGCAGCCGACCCCGATCGCGAGGGGGAAGCGATTGCCTGGCATTTGGCGCATGCGCTTGAACTGGACGATACGGAAAACTGCCGGGTCGTATTCAACGAAATTACGAAGCAGGCCGTGAAGGACGCGTTCAAAACGCCGCGCAAAATCAACATGGATTTGGTCAACGCCCAGCAGGCGAGGCGGATTTTGGACCGTCTGGTAGGCTACAAGATCAGCCCATTATTATGGAAGAAAGTCAAAAAGGGACTGTCCGCGGGGCGGGTCCAATCGGTCGCCGTCAAAATCATCCTGGACCGCGAAAACGAAATCAACGCTTTCGTTCCCGAGGAATATTGGTCCATCACCGCTAAGCTTGCCAAGGGCAGCTCGGTGTTCGAAGCGAAATTCCATCAGCTTGAAGGGCAGAAGAAGGAGCTTTCGAAGGAAGAAGACGTCCAGGAGGTTCTGAAGGCGATCAAAGGGGCTACCTTCAAGGTGGCCGAGGTCAAGGAAAAAGAACGCCAGCGGCATCCGTCGCCGCCGTTTACGACAAGCTCCCTCCAGCAGGAAGCGGCCCGCAAGCTGAACTTCCGCGCTGCCAAAACGATGTCCGTCGCCCAGCAGCTGTACGAAGGGGTCGAACTCGGCAAGGAAGGCACCGTCGGTTTGATTACTTACATGCGTACCGACTCGACGCGAATTGCCGCGTCCGCGCAGGAAGAAGCAAAAGGTTACATCGGCGAAAAATTCGGCGGCGATTTCGTGCCGGAAACCCCGCGCGAATATTCGAAGAAAGCGGCAAACGCGCAGGATGCGCACGAAGCGATCCGCCCGACCTCGGTGCTCCGCGATCCCGAATCCGTCAAAGCCTTCATGAGCCGCGACCAGTTCAGGCTGTATAAGCTGATTTGGGAGCGCTTCGTGGCGAGCCAGATGGCTTCCGCGGTTCTCGATACGCTGTCGGTGGATATCGCCGCCGGAACGGCCGTATTCCGCGCTTCCGGCTCCAAGGTGCGTTTCCCGGGCTTCATGAAGGTGTATGTCGAAGGAAACGACGACGGCACGACCGAAGAAGAGAAATTCCTGCCCGAGCTGACGCCGGGAGATAAGCTGAAGAAGGAAGACATCGAGCCGAAGCAGCATTTCACCCAGCCTCCGCCGCGGTATACGGAAGCGCGTCTCGTGCGCACGATGGAGGAGCTTGGAATCGGACGGCCGAGTACGTATGCCCCGACGCTGGAAACGATTCAGAAGCGGGGTTACGTGGCGATCGAAGACAAGAAATTCGTTCCCACCGAGCTGGGAGAGCTGGTCATCGAGCAAATGGAACAGTTTTTTCCGGAAATTCTCGATGCGGAGTTTACCGCCCATATGGAAGAAGATCTCGACCATGTGGAGGAAGGCTCCGAGGATTGGGTGAAGGTGCTGAAGGAATTTTACGAATCCTTCGAAAAACGCCTGGAAGTCGCCGAGGAGGAAATGAAGGAAATCGAAATCGAAGACGAGGTTTCCGACGAAATCTGCGACAAATGCGGTAGGCCGATGGTTTACAAGCTGGGTCGGTTCGGAAAGTTTCTGGCATGCTCGGGATTCCCGGATTGCCGGAACACGAAACCGATCGTCAAGGATATCGGCGTGACTTGTCCGAAATGCAAGGAAGGCCACGTCGTGGAACGCCGCAGCAAAAAAGGGCGCATCTTTTACGGCTGCGACCGTTATCCGGAATGCGATTTCGTGTCCTGGGACCGCCCTTCCAGCGTTCCTTGCCCGAAATGCGGCTCGTGGATGGTGGAAAAGCGGAACAAGCAAGGAGCCCGGCTGCAATGCACCTCCTGCGACCACACCCAGGAAATCGAAGAAAACGATGAAGACACAGTCTAACAGCATGTTGTATGCACAGTAGGAGGTAATGAAATTGACCGAAGCAAAACAGGTGACCGTCATCGGCGCGGGTCTGGCAGGCAGCGAAGCTGCCTGGCAGATCGCGAGCCGGGGCGTACCCGTGAAATTATATGAAATGCGTCCCGTCGTCAAAACGCCCGCCCACCATACGGACAAGTTCGCCGAACTCGTCTGCACGAATTCCCTTCGGGCCAACGGCTTGACCAACGCGGTCGGCGTGCTTAAAGAAGAAATGCGGATGCTGGATTCGATCATTTTGAAATCGGCGGACAAAAACGCGGTTCCCGCCGGCGGCGCGTTGGCGGTGGACCGGGACGGTTTTTCCGGCGATATTACGAGCATTCTGCACAACCATCCGCTGATCGAGGTCGTAAACGAAGAAATACAGCATATACCTGAAGAGGGGATCGTCGTCATCGCGACAGGCCCTCTGACATCCCCTGCTCTCTCTGCCGAAATCAAAGCGCTCATGGGCGAGGAGTATTTTTATTTTTACGATGCGGCAGCGCCGATCGTCGAAAAAGATTCCATCGATATGAGCAAAGTGTACCTGGCTTCCCGCTACGACAAAGGCGAAGCCGCCTATTTGAACTGCCCGATGACCGAAGAAGAGTTCAACGCGTTTTACGATGCGCTCGTTTCGGCCGAAGTCGCGCAGCTGAAGGAATTCGAGAAAGAAGTTTATTTCGAGGGCTGCATGCCGATCGAAGTGATGATGAAACGCGGCAAACAGACGGCTTTGTTCGGTCCGATGAAGCCCGTCGGCCTGGTGAACCCTCATACGGGCGAACTTCCGTACGCGGTCGTGCAGCTGCGCCAGGACAACGCGGCGGGAACGCTGTACAACCTCGTAGGGTTCCAGACCCACCTGAAATGGGGCGAGCAAAAACGGGTGTTCTCCATGATTCCGGGACTCGAAAATGCCGAATTCGTCCGCTATGGCGTCATGCACCGCAACACGTTCATCAATTCGCCGCGCCTGCTTAAGCCTACATATCAGCTTAAGACGAACGAGAATCTGTTTTTTGCCGGGCAAATGACCGGGGTGGAAGGATATGTCGAGTCAGCCGCATCGGGGCTTATAGCGGGCATTAACGCCGCCAGAAAGGCCAAAGGCGAGGAGCTCGTCGTTCTACCCGAAACCAGTACGATCGGAAGCATGGCGCATTACGTCACGAATGCCGATCCGAAGCATTTCCAGCCGATGAATGCGAACTTCGGTTTGCTGCCGGCATTAGGCCAAAAAATCCGCAACAAAAAAGAGAAAAACGAGGCGCTTGCCAACCGGGCGCTCGCCAGCATTGCCGAATTCGTCAAAGAATACGGCGCCTCGAAAGCAGGGGCAGGAAGCATAGAGTAGGAGGCTTGACGGACATGGAGATGTCATTTCACGCAACGACGATTTGCGCCGTGCGTCACAACGGGAAGGCGGCCATCGCCGGCGACGGGCAAGTGACGTTCGGCGAGAACATGATCATGAAGCAAACGGCCAAAAAGGTACGGCGGCTCTACAGAGGGCAGGTCGTGGCCGGCTTCGCCGGATCCGTGGCGGATGCCATTACCCTTTTCGAAAAGTTCGAAGGCAAACTGGAGGAGCATCACGGCAATCTGCAGCGCGCGGCGGTGGAGCTTGCAAAAGACTGGAGATCCGACCGCGTCCTCCGCAAGCTCGAAGCCTTGATGATCGTCATGGACAAGAGCGGCATGCTGCTGATCTCCGGAGGCGGAGAAATCATTGAGCCTGACGACGACGTCATCGCGATCGGGTCGGGGGGCAGCTTTGCGCTGTCGGCCGCCCGGGCGCTGAAACGTCATGCGCAGGATCTCGAAGCGAAAGACATCGCGCGCGAGGCGCTGAAAATCGCTTCCGAAATTTGCGTCTACACGAACGGGAATATCATCGTGGAAGAGCTGTAAGGACAGGGGGATGAACATGGTGAATCAGAACATGACGCCAAGACAGATTGTCGCCGAATTGGATAAATATATCGTCGGGCAGAAACAAGCCAAAAAATCCGTAGCCGTCGCCCTACGCAACCGGTATCGCCGCAGTCTTCTTCCCGACGAGGACCGCGACGAGATCGTTCCGAAAAACATTTTGATGATCGGGCCGACCGGCGTGGGCAAAACGGAAATCGCCAGACGTTTGGCCAAACTCGTCAACGCGCCGTTCGTCAAAATCGAGGCCACGAAGTTTACCGAAGTCGGCTACGTCGGCCGCGACGTGGAGTCCATGGTCCGCGATTTGATCGAAACGTCGATCCGGATGGTGAAAGGCGAGCGGATGGAAAAGGTCAAAGACCGCGCGGAGGAGCTTGCCAACGAACGCATCGTCAAAATCCTCGTTCCAAGGAACGCGAAAAACAAAGGCCAGCGCAATCCGTTCGAAATGCTGTTCGGGAACGGGAACAACGAGCCGCAGGATGAGGACGAAGACCAGGAGCTTGAAGGTTCGATCGCCGAAAGACGGCGCCAGGTCAAGTTCAAGCTGCTGTCCGGCAGCATGGAGGACGACCTGATCGAAATCGACGTTGAGGATACGACGCCGACGATGATGGATATGCTTGCCGGCCAAGGCAACGATCAAATGGGCATGAACATCCAGGAAATGTTCGGCAGCCTGCTGCCGAAACGGACGAAAAAACGGAAGCTTACGATCAAGGAAGCGCGCAAGGTGCTGATTCAGGAAGAAGCCACGAAGCTGATCGACATGGACGACGTCATCGCCGAGTCGGTGTCCCGGGCAGAGCAATCCGGCATCATTTTTATCGATGAGATCGACAAGGTGGCTAGCCAGGGCAAAGGAAGCGGCCCCGACGTGTCCAGGGAAGGGGTGCAGAGGGATATCCTTCCCATCGTCGAAGGTTCCACCGTCATGACCAAATACGGCCCCGTAAAGACGGATTTCATCCTGTTTATTGCGGCCGGCGCTTTTCATATCGCCAAACCGTCCGATTTGATTCCGGAATTGCAGGGACGTTTCCCGATCCGTGTCGAATTGAACAGCCTGTCGCTGGATGATTTCGTGTCGATTTTGACGGAACCGAAAAACGCGATTACGAAGCAATACAAGGATTTGCTGAAGACGGAAAACCTTGAAATCGACTTTTCGCCCGAAGCCATCCGGGAGATTGCCAAAATTGCCGCAACCGTGAACGAAAACATGGAAAATATCGGCGCGCGCAGGCTGCACACCATCCTGGAGAAGCTGCTGGAGGATCTTTCGTTCGAAGCGCCGGAGCTGACGCTGGAGCACATGACGATCACGCCGGAGTATGTGCGGGAGAAACTTGCCGGTATCGCGCAGGACCGCGATCTCAGCCAATATATATTGTGATCATAGACATAGATAACCCGATCGGAAGCCTTAAAGGCTTATATTCTGATCGGGTTATTTGTCGTTAAAACCGGTCGTTTAGTAACAGATCGGGAAAATATGAAAATTTTTTGAAAATTTATACTTTCGCAAATCGGAAAATCCGGGACTATTTCGCATCGTTTTTGGCGAAAACTGGCGATGCGCAAGGTTGTCCTAAACCTCTAATCCCTTATACGGAGCAGAATCACAAAGATTTCGACGCAAAATAAGAAAAAAGCCCCTCTTTTAGTCAAAAGATAGGGCTTTTTTCTTATTGTAATAAATCCCAATCTCTAAGAAACTTAGGATATACGACAAGTTAGTAATTTTTTCTACTTAAGTCCCAAAAATCTTGTTTATTTTGATTGGTTTTGTCGAAAAAGACAGGATTTCGGAGGATGAAGTGGAAAAATTTCATATGTAAGATCTTTTGAAGAGGGGGGCAGAACATGGATTTGTTGAACAGCACCAGCTTTCGGCTCATGGAGGCTGGACTGCGTGCGGCTAACATTAGGCAAAATGTCATTTCCAACAACATCGCGAACGAGGAGACGCCTTATTTCAAGCGCTCGGACGTGTCGTTCGAAAATTTGCTGCAGCAGGAAATGAACGACGGTGCGATGCCTCGGTTGCGCGGCAAAGTAACGGATCCCCGGCATTTTGTCATAGGACCTGCCAATTCGATTCCGGAGCCGGTCGTCACCACGGACCGGTCCACCGCGATGAACAATAACCGGAACAATGTCGATGTCGACAGCGAAATGGCGAATCTGGCGGCAAACCAAATTCAGTACAATTCTTACATCCAGCAAATCAATGAACAAATCAAAATGATGCGCGTCGCGGTAGAAGGGAGATAAGAATAGATGAATTTGAACAGCAGTTTTGGCATCAGTGCATCCGGCCTGACGGCGCAGCGCCTCAGAATGGATGTCATTTCTTCGAATATCGCCAATGCGGAAACGACCAGGGCATCCATCGTCAACGGACAAGCCGTGCCTTACCGGCGCAAGATGGTCGTTTTAGCGCCGAATGAGTCGAAATTCGAGAATATGCTGCAAGCACAATTGAATGGGGAGGGAAGCTCGGCTCGGGGAGTGAAGGTCAATGCGATCCAAGAGGACCAGACCCCTTTCAAGCCCGTATATAATCCGAGCCATCCGGACGCGGATGCAGAGGGGTATGTGTACATGCCTAACGTGGACCTCACCAAGGAAATGGTGGACCTGATTTCGGCGTCGCACGCGTACAACGCGAACGTAACGGCGTTAAACGCTTCGAAAGCGATGATTATGAAAGCTTTAGAAATCGGCCGGTAGTTCCATAGAACCATAAATGCATTAAGGAGGGACATTGATGATACAGAACACCATGTTCAACACGCTCAACGTACAACCGCTTAAACTTCAGGAAACCACACCGGGCGGAAAAGATACGCCGGCGGAATCGCTTAGCAAGTTCGGTACATACCTGGAAAATGCCATCAGCCAAATCGCAGACCAGGAAAAAACGTCCAAGGACATGAGCACGAAGTTCATGCTCGGGCAAGTGGACGTGGACCAAGTCATGATTTCCTCGGAAAAAGCGCTGCTGAGCCTGCAGCTTGCGTCCCAAGTCCGCAATAAGGTCATCGAGGCCTATCAGGAAATCATGCGTACGCAAATCTAATCGTAAATGGCTAAGATTCGGGTAGGGTGGGTGACGTTGTGAATGAAAGAATCGCCCAATATAAGGACAGAGTCGTCCAATATTGGAATCAGTTCAGCAAGAAACAGAAAACCATTTTTATTTCAACACTCGCATTAATCGTCATTGCCATCGTGGTATTGACCATTCAGCTTTCCAAAACGGAATACGAGGTCGCCTTCAAGGATTTGAACGCCAGCGATTCCGCAGGCATCATGAATTATCTGGACACGAACAACATTCCGTACAAGCTCGGTCCCGACGGAAAAACGATCTCGGTGCCAAGCGCGCAGGCTGCCCGCATCAAGGTGGATGTCGGCTCCCAAGGCATCATACAAAACGGTTCGATCGGATTCCGCGCTTTCGACAATTCCTCATCGATCGGAACGACGGACAGCGAGTTTAACGTAAAGTATAACAACGCTTTGAACGGCGAGGTCGAACAGCTTCTCAAGCAAATGAACGGCATTTCCAACGCGAAAGTGCTCGTCACTCTGCCGAAGGAAAGCGTCTTTGCAGGAATGGACGACCAGGAAAAAGGCAACGCATCCGTCGTGTTGACCTTCAAACCGGGTTACCATCCGAACCAGGCGACGATCGACGGATATTTCAACCTCGTCAAAACGGCGGTGCCGAACCTTCCGATCGAAAACATCACGATGATGGAAGGCGAAAGCAACACAGAGCTTCTTCCGTCCGCCAGAGGCGGGCAAGGAACGCTGAGCAGCTCGGTGGAAGAAAACTTCGCGCTGCAGAAGAAATTCGAAAACGAGGTGCGCCAAAACGTCAAGCAATTCCTGGGCCAATTTATGGGTCCGAACAAAGTCGACGTGCTGGTCGTGTCGAAGCTGAATTTCGACAAGGTTCAGAGCAAGGAAAACCTGGTCACGCCGGTCGATGCCGAAAACATGAAGGGCATTGAAATCAGCGTGCAGGAAATATCGAAAAACTATACGGGCAAAAGCAGCCCCGAGGGCGGCGTGGCAGGAACAGGCCAAACGCAGGTGCCGTCCTATCCGGGAGACGCATCCTCAGGCGACGTCACTTCCGAAGATTTGTCCAAAACGATCAATTACGAAGTGAACCGGATTACGAAGGATATCGTCTCGAGTCCTTATACCGTTAAAGATTTAACCATTAATGTAGCCGTTGAACCACCTACCGGACAAAAAACGGTAGATCAGCAAACGAAAGATGCCATTCAAAACATTTTGGTGAACATCGTCAGGGCATCCCTTGCGGATTCGGGCTCTACATATACAGACGCAGATCTGGCCAAAAAAGTTTCGGTTTATTCGCAACCTTTTGGCGAGGAACAGACCCCGGCGAAAGGCTTGCATCTTTCCAAAGGAGTTCTGTGGGGCATCGGTCTCGCCGCGCTTGCTCTGCTTGCGGGAGGCGCGTTCCTGATTTTCCGCCGCCGCAAACAGAACGAAGAACTGGAAGAGGATCTTCCGCTGCCGGCTCCGACAGAGTTTCCGTCCATCAGCTTGGAAAGCGTGACGAACGAAAGCCAGGTGCGGAAGCAGCTTGAAACGCTGGCAAAGAAAAAGCCGGAGGAATTTGTCAATCTGCTGCGTACATGGCTCGCTGACGAATAGAGGTGAAATGACTTGGTAAAACCAAACAGCCAGGGGCTCAGCGGGAGGCAAAAAGCGGCGATCCTGCTGATTACGCTCGGGCCGGAAGTCTCGGCTCAAATCTTCAAGCATTTAAGGGATGAAGAGATCGAGCAGCTAACTTTGGAAATTGCAAACGTACGGAAAGTGGACAGCGTGGAAAAAGACATGATCCTGTCGGAGTTCCACCAAATCTGTCTCGCTCAGGAATATATATCCCAAGGCGGCATCAACTACGCCAAGGAAATTTTGGAGAAGGCGCTCGGCCCGCAAAAAGCGATCGAGGTCATCAATCGCCTGACGGCGACGCTGCAGGTGAGACCTTTCGATTTTGCGCGCAAAGCGGATCCGAACCAGATTTTGAACTTCATTCAAAACGAAAACGCGCAGACGATCGCGCTGGTCCTGTCCTATCTGCAGTTCGAACAGGCGGCTGCCATCCTGTCGTCCCTGCCGCAAGAAAAGCAGGCCGACGTGGCAAGGCGAATCGCCGTCATGGACAGCACGTCTCCGGAAGTCATTGCGCAAGTGGAGCGGGTTTTGGAACAGAAGCTCTCGGCTACGGTCACGCAGGATTATACGAACGCCGGCGGCATCGAGTCGATCGTCCAAATTTTGAACGGCGTCGACCGCGGCACGGAACGGACCATCCTCGACTCCCTGGAAATCCAGGATCCGGAGCTGGCCGAAGAAATCAAAAAACGGATGTTCGTGTTCGAGGATATCGTCAACGTGGACAACCGTTCCATTCAGCGGATCATCCGCGACGTCGAAAACTCGGACCTGCAGCTTGCCCTCAAGGTGGCGAGCGAAGAGGTGCGCGACGTCATTTTCCGCAACATGTCCAAACGGATGGCGGAGACCTTCAAGGAAGAAATGGAATACATGGGTCCGGTGCGGCTGCGTGACGTCGAAGAAGCGCAGACCCGCATCGTAAGCACGATCCGCAGACTGGAAGAAGCCGGTGAGATCATCATAGCTCGCGGCGGAGGAGATGACATTATTGTCTAATCTAATCAAATCTTCCCAATACGTTCCGGTCGAAGCGCTGAAAAAGCTGGACCTCGGGCATCGTTACGTTCCGCAATCGGAAGCTTCTCCGATGGAAGAAAAAGCGTTCGAAGAGATCAGGAAAATCGAAGCGGATGAAGAAGCGAAGCGGCTCAGCAAGGAGATGCTCGAGGATGCCCGCGAGTTCGCCGAACGGCAGCTGCGCGAGGCTTCGGAGGAAGCGGAGCGCATGCTGGCGGAAGCAAGCGGGCAGATCGACAGCTGGTGGCAGGAGCGCAGGCTTCAGGACGAACATTTGGTCGAAGCGCTCAAATCCGAAGGTTACGACACAGGGTACCGGGAAGGCTCGGAGAAGGCGATGGCGGATCTTCGGGACCAAATCGGCCGGATGATGGACGAAGCGCAGACGGTGCTGAAGCAAGCTTATTTAATGAAAGAACAGATCATTCAGGAGGCCGAGCCGTTTCTGGTCGAACTCAGCTGCGCCATCGCCGAGAAAGTGATCGACAAACAGCTGACGCTCGAACCGGACTACGTGATCGAACTGATCAAAAACAATTTATCGCGCAAGCGGGAGCAGGGCGTCATCACGCTTTGCGTGGCGCCGAAACATTTCGCTTTCGTTCAGGCTGCAAGGGAAGAGCTTGCGGCCGCGATCGACTCCCAGGCGGAGCTTCAAATTTTGCCGGATTCGACGGTTCACGACCAGGGCTGCGTCATTCGCTCGTCCTTCGGCAGCATCGACGCGAGAATCGATACGCAGCTGACCGAAATCAAAAAGGAACTGATTCGGATCGCGCTGGATGACGAGGAGCGGAGCAACCAAGATGAAGATGCTTAGCAGCGAACGATACAAGGAACATCTGCGGAATTTGGACCCGGTCAGAATCAACGGCAAAGTCACCCAGGTGATCGGGCTGATGGTGGAATCCGAAGGACCGGACGCCAGCGTCGGCGATGTCTGCTACATTTATCCGACGAAAAGCTCTAAACCGCTGCAGGCCGAGGTCGTCGGCTTCCGGGACAACAAGGTGCTGCTGATGCCGCTGGGGGAGCTCCATTCGATCGGTCCGGGCTGCGACGTCGTGGGAACGGGCAAGCCGCTTAGCGTTCAGGTCGGCTCCGAGCTGCTTGGCAAAGTTCTTGACGGGCTCGGGCAACCGCTCGACGGATCGCTGATCCCGACCCGGATGCCGTACAGTTCGACGTACAACGAGCCGTCCAATCCTTTGACCCGCCCAAGGGTCAAGGAACCGATCAGCATCGGAGTGAGGGCCATCGACGGACTGCTGACGATCGGCAAAGGGCAGAGGGTCGGCATTTTCGCCGGCTCCGGCGTCGGCAAAAGCACGCTGATGGGCATGATTGCCCGCAACACGGACGCGGACGTCAACGTGATCGCCTTAATCGGGGAACGGGGACGCGAGGTTTTGGACTTTATCGAAAGGGACCTGGGGCCGGAGGGGCTGCAGCGTTCTGTTGTCGTCGTCGCGACGTCGGATCAGCCGGCGCTTGTCAGGATCAAAGGCGCCCTGATCGCGACGACCATCGCGGAATATTTTCGCGACCGGGGGATGAACGTCATGCTGATGATGGACTCGGTAACCCGCTATGCCATGGCGCAGCGCGAGGTGGGCCTGGCCGTCGGCGAACCGCCGGCCATGAGAGGCTACACGCCTTCCGTCTTTGCCAGTTTGCCGAAACTGCTCGAACGGGCCGGAACAGGACCGACGGGTTCAATTACGGCCTTTTATACCGTCCTGGTCGACGGCGACGACATGAACGAACCGATTGCCGATGCGGTCCGGGGGATTTTGGACGGCCATATCGTGCTGAACCGCAACATCGCCAATAAGGGGCATTTTCCCGCCATCGACGTGCTTGCGAGCATCAGCCGGGTGATGAAGGATATCGCGCCGAAAGAGCAGATCGAAGCGGCGGACAATTTAAAAAGGCTGATGGCCGTTTACAAAGACTCGGAGGATTTGATCAACATCGGCGCCTACCAACGAGGCTCCAACGAGCAAATCGACGAGTCGATCGATTACATCCAGCAGATTTGGGACTTCACCAAGCAGAAGGTGGACGAGAAAGTAACGCTGGAGCAGGTGCAGGAGCGTTTGATTTCCGAATTTTCAAGGAGATGACCTTAAGGGATGAAATTTCAGTATGCGTTCCAGAAAATCGTGGATTTGAAAACCAATGAGAAAACACAAGCCGAATGGATGCTATCCAGCGCGATCGGAAGATTGCAGGAAGAAAAGAAATCTCTTGAAGAGCTGCTTGAAAGCAGGGAACGGATGGCGAAACAGCTCCAGGAAGCTGCCGAACGGCGGGCGCCGGTAGCGAAAATACGCGAGTTTCAAATGTATGCCGATCATTTGCAGCAATGCATCGCCAAAAAATATTCCGACGTCGAGCGGGCGGACAGCAATGTCCAAATGAAAAAACATCAGCTGACCCGCAAAATGCTGGACGAACAGGTCTGGCTCAAAGCACGGGATAAGGCTAAAAGTTCCTTTCAGCAAACCATGCTCCTGAGGGAACAGAACGAACTGGATGAAATGGCAACAGTCAGGTTCGCCATGAGAGCGAGATAGATGGAACGAATCGAAACGATGCTGTGGCCTCGGGGGTGGATTGATTGTGGCAGATAAAGATTTTGATATAGAGAAAGAGTCTGCGGGAGGGTTTGAAAAGTTTCTGTTTTTCATGATCCCGATCATTTTTACGGTCGTGCTGATCGGCGTGCTGCTCACGCTATTTAACGTCGATGTTCGAAACAGCGTGCTGAGCGTTGCGGATAAAATTCCGGTCGTCAAAAACTGGGTTCCCGATCCCGTCAAAGACCCTGAAAAAACGAAGCTTCAAAACGCGAAAGATCAGGTCAAAAGCGCAAACGCGACGATCGACGAGCTCAAAAACAAGCTGGCGGCCAAAGAAGCGGATCTGCAAAAGGCCAAGGAAGAAAAAGCCGAGCAGGAACAGAAAGTGAAAAGCCTGCAGGACCAGCTGGAATCGGCGCAAAACGCGGAAACCGCAGCGCAGGGCGCAAATCCGGAAAACGCCGATCCCTATGAAAAGCAAATCAAGGATTTGGCCAAAATGTACGCCGACATGAGCCCGAGCAAAGCCGCGCCGATCATGCAGAACATGACGACCGAAGAAATGGTATTGCTCCTCAGCAGCATGAAAACCGACAGCCGGACGGCAATCCTGGCCAAGATGGACCCGAAGATTGCGGCGGATGTATCGATGAAACTGAAGGATGCCGTTTCTTCGAGCGATTTGGCGATCGCGGCGCTGCAATCCCGGATCAGCAAGGATGCGGCGGAGGAAAAAACTAGCGCGTCGAGCGGCCTGGACAAAACGCAAATCAGCCAAACCTTTGCGAGCATGCCTGCCAAAAGCGCGGCGGAGCTCCTCCTTGCGACCTATAAAATATCGCCAGACAAAGTATTGAAAATTTTGAACGAGGTGGCTGACTCGACCCGTTCCGGAATCCTGGACGCGATGAACGCCAAGGATCCCAAAACGGCGGCCGTCATCTTGAACAAATTGATGATCAAGTAAGATCAGCCCTTTTCGGTTCGTGAAAGGAGGTGAAATCATATGAGTCTCGTTTTTCAAAACGTGGCCGCCGGAAACTCCCCAAGCGGAAAAACAGCGGCTGCCGGCGGCAAGCAGGCGGCGGGAACGGGGGCCGTCGCGGGCGTATTCAATCAATCGCTGGCGCAAATGATGTCGGGGGATGCCTCGCAGCCAAGCGCCGCGATCGTAAATGCAGGCACGCTGCTCGAAGGCCTCCTCCAACTGGCGGGGATGGGCGCAACCGGCGAAGAAGCCGGCGGCGATGAGCAAGGCGTCCTGGACCTGCTGCAAAGCCTGACCGCCGACATGGACAAGCTGGACGAGGCGGTTGCGGCCGATCCCGAGCTGCTTGCGGCGCTTCAGGGCTGGCTGCAGCAAGTTCAAAACCTGCTGAACCAGGCCAATTCGGCGGGGAATGCGGCGCAGGCGGAAAACGCGGATGCGCTGACGGGCCCTCTTTCCGAAAGTCCGGAGACGATTCGATTTGTCGTGCAGGACGGGATGGAACAGCTCGCCTCCCTGCTGCAAAAACGGCAAGGGGCGCCAGGCAAGACGCAGCATCAGGCGCTTCAGCTTCTCCAGTCGTTCCAGGAGCTGATCAACAACGGGCAGGCGGCGCCATCGAAGCCGCTAGAGACACAGACGTTTGCGGCCCAGAGCAAAAATGCCGTGTTCGAACCCCGTATCAGCGTTTTGTCTAAAGGCGTACAGCCCGCAGGCACCGAGCAGACGGCTGCCGGGGACCGCCACGAGCAGCCTGACGACCCGTTTGCTACCCAGCATACGGTAACGGCCGGCCAGCTGGCATTGCGACACGGCATCAACGCTTCGGCGAAAGCCGCGGCACCGGTACCGGTCGAGAAATTTTCGGAAGAGATGAGCGGATTTGTCGTCAAAAATCTGGAATTCGTGAAGCAGCAAGGAATTTCGGAGGCAAGAATCACGCTTTATCCGGAGCGCCTGGGCCAAGTGGACGTCAAGCTGACGATGCAAAACGGCCAGCTGATCGCGCAATTTTCGACCGAGCATGCGGCCACAAAGGACCTGCTGGAACAACAGATGAGCCAGCTTCGTTCGACGCTGCAAACGCAAGGCGTGCAGGTTGAAAAGCTGGTCGTAACCCAGAACCCGTCGCCGCAATCGCAAATGTATCAGGACGGCGGACGCCAGCCGGGAGCAGGTCAGCAGCAGTCCAACCGCCGCTCCAAGGAGAAGGAAACGCCTACCGACGACGCGATCAAAATCGCGGAACTGGGGGAAGAGCTTAGCGAGTGGCTGGCAGCCCAGGAACAAGCGGACGGCGGCAACATGTTTACGGCAAAAGCTTAGCCAGACGGAGGTGAAAACAAATGGCTTCGGAAATTTTCTCCACACCGAATATATGGCCTAATTATTCGGCTGAAAACGTCGCAAGAGCGAGCAACAAAAAGCAGGAGCTGGGAAAGGACCAGTTTTTGAGCATTTTGATCAAGCAGCTGCAAAACCAGGATCCGATGCAGCCGATGGAGGACAAAGAGTTCATCGCGCAGATGGCCCAGTTTACTTCGGTAGAGCAGCTGATCAACATTTCCAAACAGCTGAATGCGATGAGCCAGTCCCTGGGCAACGTCTCCGGCCTGATCGGCAAGGAGATCAGCTGGATCGACGACGCGAACAAGGACCAGGGCGGCGAAAGCAAAAGCGAGATGAAATCGGGCGTCGTGGACTCCATCATCGTGAAAGACGGCGTTCAGTACGCGTCCGTTGGTTCGCTGGCGATTCCGTTGGACAAGGTCATTGAAATCAAAGAAGCGTCCAAAACCGAAGAACATCCGGCGCCGGATCAAACGCCTCCTGGAGATGATCCGAAAGGTGCGGAGCCTGCTGGCGCTGATTCGAATACCGACGCACCCGGAAGCGGTGAATCGGCATGAATGAACGCATAACCATCGGGCAGCTGTATCCTTCCAAGATGTATCCCGCAGTCAAGAACGCCGCTCAGCGAAGCTTGCAGCGGGAAACGCCAGCAACCTCGTTTGACCGGTTATTCCGACATGAGCTGCTGAAATTCAGCAACCATGCGGCCAAGCGGCTGGAGCAAAGAGGCATTGAACTGCAGGGGGACCAGTTGGCCAAAATTCAAGATGCCGTTGACAAAGCGGCGGCGAAAGGAAGCAAGGAATCGCTCATCTTGCTGCAAGACATGGCGCTGATCGTCAATGTGGCAAACCGGACGGTCGTGACGGCGATCGACGGAAATTCGATGAAGGACAACGTGTTTACGCAGATCGACAGCGCGATCGTTATATCTTAATCTGGCTGGCCCGACAGGAAGCCAGTGGACCGCTGACCGACAGACGCGGTCCTTACACGACGAGGGAGGAATAAAACTATGATGAGATCCATGTATTCCGGCGTATCAGGCATGCGGGGGTTCCAGACCAAGCTTGACGTCATCGGCAACAACATCGCAAACGTGAATACGATCGGCTTCAAATCCGGACGGGTCATGTTTAAAGATGTCATAAGCCAGACCGTTGCAGGTATTACGGCCCCGGAAGACTCTGTTCATGGCGGCGTGAATGCCAAGCAAATCGGCCTTGGCGTATCCGTTGGTTCCATCGATACGATGCATCTGGGCGGCAGTGCCATGATGACGAATAATCCAACGGACCTGCGCATCGATGGGGACGGATTTTTTCTTGTGAAGCTGGATCCGGCGCAGGACCCGCCTTTTTTGACCCGGGCTGGCGATTTCCATATTGATGCTTTGCAGCAGCTCGTTACTTCGGACGGCCTGTTTGTATGCGATACCGACGGAGCGCCGATCAAGCTGCAAAGCAACACGGTCTCTTTTTCCATCTCTCAGGATGGAACGGTCATCCAGAAGCTCGATGACGGAACGACGGACAACGGAACGAAAATCGGCGTGGGCAAAGTGCCGAACCCGGAAGGCCTGGAGAAAATCGGCGGAAACCTGTTCCGGATGACGCTCAACGCCAAGGAAGACGGACTGGTCGATTTCCCGGCCGACGCCAATGACGCCACGAAGGGCACGGGCGCGGTCATCGCCGGACAGCTTGAGATGTCCAACGTGGACCTGACGAGCGAGTTCACGGAAATGATCGTGGCTCAGCGCGGCTTCCAGGCCAACTCGCGGATTATTACAACGTCCGACGAGGTTCTTCAAGAGGTCGTCAATCTGAAACGTTAGTAAATGATCGTAGCGGGAGAGGGACCGCCTCTCCCGAATTTCCATAGGAGGCTCTGCTATGATTTCTGTTACCCGGTTAAACGGCTCACCAATATGGCTGAACGCTTTGCTTATCGAAACAGTGGAAGAAACGCCAGACACCTATATTACGTTGGTCACAGGCAAACGCATGATCGTTTTGGAAAAAGCAGCTGAGGTCATTTCCTTGGTGAAACAATACAATCAGGAAATCGGCGTTCACAATGCCACAATCAAAGTGCAACAAATGGAGGAAAACTCATGAAAAAAATGCTGCCCTGGCTGATTACCATACTTCTGGCGATAACACTGATCGTGGTTGCTGCTGTTTTGCTAGCGCCTCAATTCGGAAAAGACTCCACCAATTCGAATGCTGCGGCTCCGGCGGCCGAGGGGAAAAAATTATCAGCGGATGAACTCGTGGAAATGACGTCTGAAATCAAAGATATCAAAACCAATCTTGCAGATCAGGATTATATCGTATTGATGAATTTTGCGTTCCAATTGAACGATAAGAAATCCAAAGAAGCATTCGACAAGATCAAGGAGTTTAAAATCAAACCGATTATTATCAAAACCCTTGCGGACACCAAGCCGGAAGAATTAAAGGGCTCGGACGGCAAGGACCAATTAAGCGCAAAATTGATCAATCTGATCAATAAGACCCTGACTGAAGGGAAATTGAATCAGATCGCAATCACAGAATACCTGGTAACGCCGATCTAAACGAAGGATTCTCCCTAACATGCTGTAGAGAACCCAAGACAATCCTTTAAGGGGGTGAGATGATTGGTTGACGTATTATCGCAAAATGAGATCGACGCCCTGCTTGCCGCGCTTTCGTCCGGCGAAATGGATGCGGAGGAGCTGAAAAAAGAGGATACCCAGAAAAAAGTCCGGTCTTATGACT
The DNA here is from genome assembly GCF_038004655.1 of Paenibacillus sp. FSL M7-1455. Lineage (NCBI taxonomy): Bacteria > Bacillati > Bacillota > Bacilli > Caryophanales > Paenibacillaceae > Paenibacillus > Paenibacillus sp. FSL M7-1455. The sequence goes on from NZ_JBBORO010000001.1 coordinate 2,042,287, forward strand.
TCAAACGGGCGGTCCGCTTTTCCAAAGACCATATCCGGAGCCTCACGCGCATCCATGAGAACTTTGCCCGTTACCTGACGACGTATTTCTCGGCACAGCTGCGCACTTTCGTGCAAATTAGCGTCGTACAGGTCGAGCAGCTTCCTTATGACGAATTTATCCGGTCGATTCCCAAAATGACGATTTTGAACATTTTTGAAGCCGAGCCGTTGGAAGGAAGAATGGTGCTCGAGGTTCACCCCAACGTTGCGTACGCGATGCTGGATCGTTTGCTGGGCGGAGTAGGCAATGCGCCCACGAAGATCAATACCTTGACGGAGATTGAGACAACCATCATGGAGAAGATTTTCAGCCGGGCTTTCGACAGCCTCGCTGAGGCCTGGAAGACCGTGCTGGATATCTCGCCCCGGATGGAAGCGATGGAAACGAATCCGCAATTCATGCAAATCGTGTCTCCGAACGAAACGATCGCGCTCATATCGCTGAGCACCAAAATCGGGGATACGACGGGAATGATCAACCTCTGCATACCGCATGTCGTGCTTGAGCCGATCATGTCCAAGCTTTCGGCGCACCAATGGTTCGTCTCGGAGAAAAAATCAAGCATCCCTGAAGAAGCCGAATCGCTCAAGTACCGGATCAGTCAGGCGAAGCTGAATATCGTGGCCGAACTCGGCACGAGCCATATTTCCGTATCCGAATTCCTGAGCCTCAGCGTCGGGGATGTCATCAGCCTCAACAAAGCGGTGGGCACCGGCCTGTCGATCCGGGTAGGAGACCGCCTGAAATTCATCGGAAGCCCGGGAACGCTGAAGGATCGGGTAGCGGTTCAAATCGACGAAATTGTCAGCGAAGGAGTTGAGGAATTTGACGAGTAACGAATATTTGTCGCAAGAAGAGATAGACGCTTTGCTTAAGCAGTCCGAATCGGATTATTCCAAAGGAGCGGGCACGATGACGGTGGACGATTATTTGACGCCGCTGGAACAGGACGCGCTCGGCGAGATCGGAAACATTACGTTCGGCAGCGCCGCGACGGCTCTTTCCACGCTTCTCGGCAAAAAAGTGGATATCACGACGCCGAAAGTGTCCATCATCACGCGCGAGCAGTTTGAATCCGAATTTCCCAAACCGCATGTCGCCGTTCACGTGACGTATGTCGACGGATTCGAAGGGATCAATTCGCTGGTCATCAAAACGCGCGACGCCCAGGTCATTGCCGACCTGATGCTTGGCGGCGAAGGGAACCCCGAAGATCAAGAGCTGAACGAAATACATATCAGCGCGGTTCAGGAAGCGATGAACCAGATGATGGGCTCGTCCGCAACCTCGATGTCCACGATTTTCAACCGTTTCGTGAACATCTCGCCGCCGGGGATCGATATTTTGGACGTGGCCAGCGGGGATGGCGTCAGCAGCCTTCCCGCGGACGAGACGCTCATCAAAATTTCGTTCCGTCTGACGATCGGGGACTTGATCGATTCGACCATCATGCAGCTTCTGCCGGTGCAATTCGCCAAGGATATGGTCAACATTTTGATTCACGGCGCCGATTCCGTCGAGCAGCTGATTGAGGAAACGGCCGCAGCGGCCCAGGCTCCCGAAAAGCCGGCTCCGAGCCCGCAGCCGACGCCGGCCCAGCCGCCGCAGCAGCAATCGGTGCCGCAGCAGCCGCAGGCCCCAAGCCAGCAGCCAACGGGCTATCCGGGAGAATATCCGGCCGCAGGCCAGCCGATGCCCGGCTATGAGCAGAACCCGCAGATGCCGCCGTACGGAATGCCTCAGCATTACGGCACGCCGTATAACCGGAACGTGAACGTGCAGCCCGTGCAGTTTTCGAATTTGCAATCCCCGGCCTATGGTCCGGTCGATCAAAATAATTTGAACTTATTGATGGACATTCCTCTGAAGGTCACCGTAGAATTAGGAAGGACCCAGAAGCAAATTAAGGATATCTTGGAAATGTCCCAAGGTTCCATCATCGAACTGGACAAGCTTGCGGGCGAGCCGGTGGATATTCTCGTAAACAACAAGCTGATCGCCAAAGGCGAAGTCGTTGTCATCGATGAGAACTTTGGCGTACGCGTCACAGACATTCTCAGCCAATGGGACCGAATACAAAAATTACAATAGCAAAATTTAGGGAGGATTTTTAATCAATGGCAAACCGTATTCTTATCGTGGATGATGCAGCATTTATGAGAATGATGATCCGTGATATTTTGACTAAAAATGGTTTCGAGGTCGTCGGAGAAGCGCAGGACGGGGCGCAAGCGATCGAAAAATTCAAGGAACTCCGCCCGGACCTGATTACGATGGATATCACCATGCCTGAGATGGACGGCATCGCCGCCCTGAAGGAAATCAAGAAGCTGGATCCGAGCGCGAAGGTCATCATGTGTTCCGCCATGGGCCAACAGGCGATGGTCATCGACGCGATCCAGGCCGGGGCCAAGGACTTCATCGTGAAGCCGTTCCAAACGGACCGCGTCATCGAAGCGATCAATAAAACGTTGGGCGTTTAATCTTCCATGTTCAGCGCCGATATGCAAACGCCCCAAAACCCGGGAAATTATGCGCTTAATCTGGTGTACGTCATCGTTGTTCTCGCGGTCATCGTCGCACTCATCGTGCTGTTGATCCGTTTTCTCGGAAGAAAAAACAAAACATGGTTCACCAGCCGAGCGGTTCGGACCTTGGGAGCCGTCGGACTTGGACCGAACAAATCCCTTCAGATCATTGAAATCGGCAGCAACCTGTATCTGGTCGGCGTAGGCGAGGACATTCGCCTGGTCGACAAGATTACGGATCCGGAAGAAGTGAAGCTGATCATGGAGGCCTTCGAGCAGGAAGCGGGCGCCCGGTCGGGCGCGTTTTCCCCGGTGCTTGAAAAGCTGGCCTCCAGGTTCCGCAAGCAAGGGACGTTGTCGGAAGAGATTACACTCGAGGATTCATCCTCTTTTCACGAAGTCTTCGACGAGAAGCTGCGAAAAATGTCCAGCCGAAAAGAAAAGATGGAGGAGCTTCTTCGCGAAGACAATACTACAGATCGGTTGAGGGATCCATGAAAAAGAAGGTTTTGCTAGCTTTCATCGTTTTATCGGTTATCAGTTTGCTGGCCTTGACGGCGGCATTTGCCGATCCCATTCCCAACATCGATATCCAGGTAGGCGATTCAGGAGGAAAACCGAGCACCAGCTCATTGTCGGTTTTGCTTCTGATCACTGTCATCAGCATCGCGCCGGCGCTGCTGGTGCTGATGACAAGCTTTACCCGGATCGTGGTTGTGCTGGGGTTCGTGAGAACGTCGCTTGGCACGCAGCAAATGCCGCCCAATCAGGTGCTTGTCGGCCTGGCGCTGTTTTTGACGCTGTTTGTGATGACACCAACGTTTTCATCGATCAACGACGTTGCCCTGCAGCCGTATCTGAAAGGCGAAATTACCCAAACGCAGGCGCTGGAAAAAGCGGCGGAGCCGATGAAAAAGTTTATGTTTTCGCAAACGAGGGAAAAAGATTTGCTGCTGTTCATGAAATACACCAAAACGGAAAAACCCAAAACGTACAAGGATATCCCGCTCACCGTCATGGTGCCCGCCTTTGCGATCAGCGAGCTGAAAACGGCGTTTCAAATGGGATTCATGATATTCATTCCGTTTTTGATCATCGATATCGTCGTGTCAAGCACCTTAATGGCCATGGGGATGATGATGCTCCCGCCGGTCATGATTTCGCTGCCGTTCAAAATATTGCTGTTCGTGCTGGTGGACGGATGGTACCTGGTCGTCAAGTCGCTGCTGTTGAGTTTTAATACATGATGGATGAGAAAGGCGAAGGAGGCCGGCCATGAATTCTGATTTTATTATCGGCCTTGCGGGACAAGCGGTATATACCGTGCTGAAGGTAAGCGCGCCGATGCTGCTGCTGGGGCTGATCGTCGGCCTGATCGTGAGCATATTCCAGGCGACGACCCAAATCCAGGAGCAGACCCTCGCGTTCATTCCTAAAATCGTGGCGGTGCTGCTGGCGCTCCTGCTGTTCGGGCCTTGGATTTTAACGACGCTTGTCGATTTCACCTATAACATCTTCGACAACTTATATAAGTATATCGGTTAGGCGGTAGCGATCGATGAACATGCTGCTGAATAGCTTGCCGGTTTTCATGCTTATTTTTTGTCGAATCACCTCTTTTTTTGTTGTAGCGCCTGTGCTGTCTTCCAGGGGAATCCCTAACGTTTTCAAAATTGGCATGTCCTTTTTCCTGTCCGTTCTCGTATTTCTCACGTACGGCGTCCATCACGAGCTTCCGGCCGATCTGACTTACGTGCTGCTCATCATCCGCGAAATCCTTATCGGCTTGGTGCTGGGGTTCGTCGCGTATCTGCTGTTCGTCGTCATTCAGACCGCCGGCGCGTTTATCGACATACAGATCGGATTCGGCATCGCCAACGTCATCGACCCGATGACCGGGGCATCGGCACCGGTTCTCGGAAACTTTAAATACATGTTCGCCCTTTTATTGTTTCTTGCGATGAACGGGCATCATTACTTGATCGACGGGATCATACGGAGCTACGACTGGGTTCCGCTGTCCAACGATTTTTTCATGAAGCTTTACAACGGAAGCATATCCGACTTTTTGGTTAAAACCTTCGGCCAATCGTTTGTGCTGGCCTTTCAGATGTCGGCGCCGATCGTTACCGCGTTGTTTTTGACGGACGTGGGACTCGGTTTTTTGGCCCGGACCGCTCCGCAGTTTAACGTATTCGTGATCGGGATGCAGCTTAAAGTAATTGTCGGTTTGATTGTGCTGCTGCTGATCGTGCCCAGCTTTTCGTATTTGTTCGGCGATTTGTTCGGGATCATGTTCGAATCGATGCAAAATCTGCTGGGGCTGATGGGGCGCAAGCCGACCTAAGCAGGAATAAAGGAGCGACTGGAGTGTCCTACAGATATCGGCTCGATTTGCAGCTGTTCGCCGGCGAAAAAACCGAAAAAGCAACGCCTAAAAAACGCCAGGATACCCGTAAAAAGGGCCAAGTCGCCAAAAGCCAGGAAGTTTCCGGCTCGGTGGTGCTGCTTGCCTCCTTCTTAAGCTTGCTGATGTTCGGCGGATTTTATAAGGAACGGCTGGTAGGGCTGTTCAAGGACGTGTTTTTGCACCGCCTCCAAACCGGCATTTCGATCGGAAACGTGATGAACCTGGCGATGGAGTACTCCATTCAGATTCTCATCTTGATGGCGCCGATGTTTATCATCACGATCGTGCTGGCTCTCGTCGCCAATGTGGCCCAAGTCGGATTCATGTTGACGGGCGAGATGCTCAAACCCAAATTCAGCAAGCTGGATCCGATCAAAGGGTTTAAAAATATTTTTTCGGTCAGGTCGCTTGTGGAATGCTTGAAATCGATTTTTAAAGTTACCGTGATCGGGCTGCTCGTTTACCAGACGTTATCCGGCGCCTTGCCGAAGATCGGGAGGTTGTCGGAGACGAACATCGAGCAAACCTTTCATTTTGTCGCCAGCCTGACGATGAATCTGGGGCTGAAAATCGGCGCCGTCTTGTTTGCGATGTCGATACTGGACTATTTGTACCAACGTTACGAATTCGAAAAAAGCATCCGCATGTCCAAGCAGGACATCAAGGACGAATACAAAAAAATGGAGGGCGACCCGCTGATCAAAGGGAAGATCAGGGAGCGTCAGCGCCGGATGGCGATGCAGCGCATGATGCAGGAGGTCCCCAAGGCGGATGTCGTCATTACCAACCCGACGCACTTCGCCGTCGCCCTGAAATACGAGGGTTCCAAAATGGAAGCTCCGCAAATCATCGCCAAAGGCCAGGATTTCGTGGCTTTGCGGATGAAGGAAATAGCCAAAGAACACGGCGTCATAACCATGGAAAACAAACCTCTCGCCCGGGCCCTGTTCCACAGAGCGGAGATCGGGGATTCCATTCCCGCCGATTTGTTTCAGGCCGTGGCTGAAGTTTTGGCATATGTATACAAACTTAAAGGCAAGGTTAAATAAACTCAGGGATCGGAGGCAGTGAAGCCATTGAAAGCAAAGGAAATTACGGTATTACTAGGTGTCATCGGCATCGTTCTCATGATGATTCTTCCGATCCCGACATGGCTTTTGGACGTTCTGCTCGTCATCAACATCTCGCTTGCCCTGCTCATTTTGCTGGTAGCGATGAACACGAAGGAAGCGCTGCAATTTTCGATATTTCCTTCCCTTTTGCTGATCACGACGTTGTTCAGGCTTGCGCTGAACATTTCGACGACGAAACTGATCCTGTCCGAAGGGTTTGCCGGAACCGTGGTATCCACGTTCGGCAGCTGGATCGCCAATGGACAAATCGCCGTCGGGTTCATCGTCTTCCTGATCCTCGTCGTCGTTCAATTTATCGTCATTACGAAAGGTTCGGAACGGGTTGCCGAGGTGGCCGCGCGTTTTACGCTTGATGCGATGCCCGGCAAGCAGATGAGCATCGATGCCGATCTGAACGCGGGGCTCATCAACGAGCAGCAGGCGCGGGAGCGCCGTCAAAAAGTCGAACGCGAAGCCGACTACTACGGAGCGATGGACGGTGCCACCAAATTCGTCAAGGGCGATGCCATCGCCAGCATCATCATTCTCATCATCAACCTGGTCGGCGGTTTCATCATCGGGATGTCAATAAACGGAATGGATTTCAAAGATGCTTTGTCCACCTATTCGGTGCTGACCATCGGCGACGGCCTGGTCTCCCAAATTCCGGCGCTGCTCATTTCGACGGCATCCGGTTTGATCGTGACCCGTTCCTCATCGGAGGGCAATCTTGCCAGCGACCTGACGCAGCAGCTGATGTCTTATCCGAAACTGCTGTATATCGTAGGCGGCACGGTTGCCATGCTCGGCTTTTTTACGCCTATACATATCATTACGACATTGCCGCTGGCGGCCATCCTGCTGTATGCGGCCTACCGGATGCAGAAAAACATGGAGCGCAAGCAAATCGAAGTGGAGCAGCAGGAGGAGGAGCAGCAGATCGAAGAGGTCCGAAGTCCCGAAAGTGTCATCAATTTGCTGCAGGTCGACCCGATCGAATTCGAATTCGGTTACGGCCTGATCCCGCTTGCGGACGTCCAGCAGGGCGGCGACCTGCTCGACCGGATCATCATGATCCGCAGGCAGTGCGCTTTGGAGTTAGGACTTGTCGTGCCGGTCATCCGCATTCGCGACAATATTCAACTAAAACCGAATGAATATGTCATCAAAATTAAAGGGAATAGCGTCGGCGGCGGTGAACTATTACTTAATCACTATTTGGCCATGAGTCCCGGGTATGAAGACGAAAGCATATCGGGTATTGAGACGCAGGAACCGGCTTTCGGCCTTCCGGCCCTTTGGATCGACGAGGCGACGAAAGAAAGGGCGGAATTGTCGGGTTATACCGTGGTGGATCCGCCTTCCGTCGTGGCCACGCATTTGACCGAGCTCATCAAGAAACATGCGCATGAGCTGCTTGGACGCCAGGAAACCAAAACGCTGGTCGACAATTTGCGCGAAAACTATCCGGTGCTGGTCGACGAGCTGATTCCGAACGTGCTGGCGATCGGGGATGTCCAGAAGGTGCTGGCGAAGCTGCTTCGCGAAAAAGTTTCCATCCGCGATCTCGTCACCATTTTCGAAACATTGGCCGATTACGGGCAATACACCAAAGACCCGGACGTGCTTACGGAATACGTAAGGCAAGCCCTCTCCAGGCAGATTACCCAGCAGTTCTCCCAGGAAGGGGAGACGCTCAAGGTCATTACGGTCGGCCCGACGCTGGAGAAAAAAATCGCCGAAAGCGTGCAGCAATCCGATCAGGGGAGCTATTTGGCGCTGGATCCGGTATCGACCCAGACGGTATTCCAAAAGCTCAGCGAGCAGGTCAACCGCCTGCTGCAATCCGGGCAGCAGCCCATTCTCCTGACGTCGCCCACGATCCGCATGTATTTGCGGCAAGTGATCGAGCGGACCATGCAGGATATTCCGGTACTATCTTACAGCGAGCTGGAGCCAAATGTTGAAATTCAAAGTGTCGGAGTGGTGAATTTATGAGAGTGAAGCGTTATCTGGTCGATACGATGCCCGAAGCGATGCTCCAGATCCGCCATGACCTCGGCAGCGACGCCGTGATCCTGAGCACGAAGGAAACGAAAATCGGCGGCTTTCTAGGCATGTTCAAACAAAAGAAAATCGAAGTCGTCGCGGCCGTCGAAGAGGAGGCGCAGAAACCTTCCAAAGCCCAGCCTTCCCCGGCCGCACCTTCCCTCGCCGTTCCGAAACAAGCGGTGCCCAAAGCTTACCAAAAAACGGCGGAAATCACTTCGGGCGCAGGGACGCCGCAGAGCCAAACGGCTGCGTTGAAAGCAACGGATGCGGGGCATCCGGAGACGTTCGCGGAACAAGCCGCGGCAAACGAAAGCATCGCGCCGCCTGCGGCTAATCCCGCGGAAACGGGCAAAGACGGGCGCTCGCAGGCCGTTGGCATCATGCCATCGCCGCAGCCGGAAGCGCCGCCCATTGCTCCGCCCCGCATGCAGCCTGCCCTGATGCCGGAACGCGCCTTGGATGAAAAGGGAAGATCCTCGGCCGAAGACAAGCTTTTGGAGGAGCTGCGCGAAATGAAGGCCTGGATGGCCAAAATCTCGCGCCAGTCCGCCATGCAGCGCACGCTTCCGGACGTGCTGGAAAAACTCCAGGACCGGTTGTTCCGGCAGGATATCGAAGCCTCGCTTATCCAGGAATGGATCGGCGAAGCTTTTGAGCATTGGGAGGAGAAGGGCCGGAGCTTAAGCGACGCGGACATGGAGTCGTTTATCCGCGACCGCATCAAGGGGTTTTTGGCGGAACGTTTCGGCGGAGGCATCGCACCCAGAACCAAAATGGTCTATGTCGCCGGCCCGACGGGGGTCGGGAAAACGACGACGATCGCCAAACTCGCTGCCGAACAACTCTTCCGCTACCATCGCAAGGTCGGATTCATTACGTCCGATACGTACCGCATTTCCGCGGTCGAGCAGCTGCGGACCTATGCATCGATCCTGAACGTTCCGCTGGAGGTGGTGCAGTCTCCGGGGGACATGCAGCGGGCCATGGAGCGTCTGGACTACTGCGATCTTATTCTGATGGATACGGCCGGGCGCAACTACCGCAACGAGCTGCTCGTTTCCGAACTGCAAAGCCTCCTGCCACCGGTGGAACGCAGCGAGACGTACCTTGTCCTCAGCTTGACTTCCAAAAGCCAAGACATGAAAAAGATCGCCGAGCATTTCAGCAAATACGGCTTGGACAAGGTGATTTTCACCAAATTGGACGAGACCGGAAGCTACGGCCCCATCTTGAATTTGCTGAAGGAATTTCCTTTCCGCCTATCCTACATGACCAACGGACAAAACGTTCCGGATGACCTGCTCCTGCCGGGGGAAAAGCTGCTTAGCGATCTGCTGTTGGGAGAAGAAGGCGCATGACGGATCAGGCACAAACGCTAAGAAATTTGGTCATGATGCGCGAACGCGAACGCGCTGCCCTGGGGAGCGGCGAGCAGCCGCGGCAGGGAGCCAGGCTGATCACCGTGACAAGCGGAAAAGGAGGCGTCGGAAAGTCCAACTTTACGCTTAATTTCGCCTTGGCGCTGCAGTCTATGGGCAAGCGGGTGCTGGTGTTCGACGCCGATATCGGGATGGCTAACATCGACGTGCTGATGGGGATGTCCGCCAAATACAACCTGTATCATTTGCTGCGGCGCGAGAAACGGATCGACGAAATCATCGAACGAGGTCCGGGCTCCCTGTCGCTGATTGCGGGGGGGTCGGGTTTGAGCGATTTGTTCTCCTTGTCGCAAAGCGATCTGAATTACTTCATGCAGCAGATCGAAACGGTTGCGGACGGGATGGATTTCGTCATTTTCGATACCGGCGCCGGTTTGTCCCAGGAAAACTTCAACTTTATCCAATCGGCGGACGAATGCATCGTCGTAACGACGCCGGAGCCGACATCGATCACGGATGCCTACGCGCTGATCAAGGTAGTCAGCTCCAGGGAGCGCGGCACGAGGTTCAAGCTGATCGTCAACCGTGCAAGCGATGAAAAAGAAGCCGCTCAGACGGCGGACAAAATCAGGGTAGCGGCGCAAAAGTTTTTGAACGTGGACGTTCCGCTGCTTGGATACATAAGCGACGACTCCCATGTCGTGCAGGCAGTAAAAAAGCAAGTTCCTTTTTCCATGGCTTTTCCGGGCTGCGCAGCGGCGCGCGAAATACAGCGGATCGCCAGGTTGTATGCGTCAGTCCCTGCTTCCCCGGAACCGGGCGCCTTGACAGGAATCAAAGGATTTATGCAAAAGTGGCTCCGTCGAACAAAATGATTCTTCTGTAAAAAGGAACAAGGGGTGGAAATGGCATGGCGCCGTATAAAGTCCTAGTTGTTGATGACTCGGCATTTATGCGTAAAATTTTTTCGGACCTGATCGAAAAGGATCCCGCGTTTCAGGTCGTCGATACGGCCGTAAACGGGCGTGAAGCGGTGGAGAAAGCCGTCGGTCTGAAGCCGGACATCGTGACGATGGATGTGGAAATGCCCGAGATGAACGGCCTCGAAGCCTTGAAGCTGATCATGGCCAAGCAACCGATGCCCGTCATCATGCTGTCCGGCATCAATGAAGAAGGTATGAAGGAAACGATTAAGGCGCTCGAATCCGGAGCGTTTGATTTTATACGCAAACCTTCCCTGACGTACTCCCAGGACATCGGGCAGGTCGGGGATGCGCTTCTGGTGCAGTTGAAGGCGGCCATGGCCGCCAAGGAAAGAAGGGCTGCCTTTGAAGCCGAGGAGGGGAAGCGGCGCCTGCAGAAGGAAACGCTGCGGCCGTACACACCTCCGGGAGGAGCCGTCGTCGAGTCGAAAAAGGCTGCATCCGGGCCGCTCAAGCGGCCGCTTCCTCCTCCTGCCGTGAAACAAGAGACCCCGCTTGAAAAAACCGGGCGGAGGATGAAGGAGCCGAAAAAAGCCAAGCCCGAAGCGCCGCCTCCCGTCATAGTGGCCGAGACCGCGGCAGCGCGGGAATATAACGCGGCTTCGGCCCCGCTCGAGGAACGCCGCGATAAGCGTAGCGAACAGCGCAACGAAAAACGCAGCGGAGTGCGGCATGCTTTTAACGACATCGTCGCCATCGGATGCTCCACCGGCGGCCCGAGAGCGCTGAAAGAGGTGCTGGAGCATATCCCGGCCGATCTACCCGCTCCGGTCGTCATCGTCCAGCACATGCCGCCGAATTTTACCCGCTCCCTTGCGCAGCGGTTGAATTCCTTCAGCCCGCTCGAGGTCATGGAGGCGGAGGACGGCATGAAGCTGCAAGCGGGTTCGGCCTACATTGCTCCCGGCGGGAAGCATTTGAGAATCGTCAGGGACGCCGACGGCAGCTTGATAACGTCGTTGTCCGACGACAAGCCGCTGAACGGCCACAAGCCGTCTGTGGACGTTCTTTTCGAATCGCTGCTGCCGCTGGATTCCTTGGAGCGCCATGTGGTGCTGATGACGGGAATGGGCAGCGACGGGGCGAAAATGATGAAACGGCTCTATGATGCGGGCGTCAAAAGCACGTTTGCCGAAAGCGAAGAAACGTGCGTCGTCTACGGCATGCCGCGTTCGGCCGTCGAGCTTGATTGCGTGAGCCACGTGTTGCCCCTGCAGGACATTGCGGCCGGCGTGGTCCGTGCCGTAGGCCACGGGAAGTGAACTTATAAAGGAGGTGTCTCGCAATGGACATGAACCAATACTTATCCATGTTTATTGATGAGTCCAATGATCATCTGCAATCACTGAACGAAAATATGCTGCTTCTCGAAAGCAGCCCAAGCGATCTCTCGATCGTGCAAGTGATTTTCCGTTCGGCGCACACCTTGAAAGGGATGGCCGCGACGATGGGATTCGAGGATCTCGCCGCGCTGACCCACCAGATGGAAAACGTGCTCGATCTGGTCCGCAACGAAAAGCTGGCCATGCAGGATTTTATTTTCGATACGCTGTTCAAAGGCTTGGACGCTTTGGAATCGATGGTGCAGGACATTACCGAAGGCGGGGAAGGAAAAGCCGACGTATCCGCGATCGTGTCCGCGCTGCAGGCGATCGTCAGAGGGGAAGATCCGTCCGCCAAGCCGCAAGGGGCAAACGCGCCGGGCGAAGCCCGCGCCTCCGACGTCAATACGGCCCTTAAGCTGGACGAATTCCAGTATGCCGTGCTGAACCAATCCATCGAAGCGGGGCACCGCGTGCTTTACATCGACGTCCATATCCGCGAGAACTGCCAGCTGAAAGCGGTCAGGGCTTACATGGTGTTCGAATTGCTGGAGAGATCGGGCGAGGTCGTCAAGTCCTTTCCGTCCACCCAGGACATCGAGCAGGAAAAGTTTGATTTCAGCTTCTCCCTTTATTACATAACGACCAAAGATCCCGCCGAGCTTCAGCGGCAAATTATCGGCATTTCGGAGATCGAAAAAGCCGACGTGACGGAGCTTGACGCGGAAACGTTGCAGCAAATGAGCGAGATCGGCGCCGCTTCGCAGGAAGCTGCAGCCGCCGTCGCTGCGCCCCCGGCCGCCGAGAAGGGGCAGGAAGCTCCCCCGGCCAAACCGGAGCAGGCTCCCGAGAAGGCGGCCCCGGCAGCCAAAACCCCGGCCAAAACGGGAGGCGCCGTGCCGACCCGTACCATCCGCGTCGACATCGAGCGGCTGGATGTGCTTATGAATTTATTCAGCGAATTATTGATAGACCGCGTTCGCCTGGAACAGCTTGCCAGCGAGATCCAGAACCATGCGCTGACGGAAACGGTGGAGCATATGACCCGCGTCAGCTCCGATCTGCAGGATATCGTCATGAAGCTGCGCATGGTCCCGGTCGACACGGTCTTCAACCGCTTCCCGCGCATGGTTCGCGATTTGGCCAAATCGCTCGACAAAAAGGTCGATTTGATCATCACTGGCGCCGACACGGAGCTGGACCGGACCGTCATCGACGAGATCGGCGATCCGCTGGTGCACCTGCTGCGCAATGCCGTCGACCACGGGATTGAGCCGGTGGCCGACCGGATCAGCGCGGGCAAGCCGGAAACGGGCACCGTGCATCTGCGGGCTTTTCACAGCGGCAACCATGTTTTTATCGAAATCGAAGAAGACGGACGCGGCATTTACCGCGACAAGGTGCTGAAGACGGCCCTCAAGAAAGGCGTCGTGACGGAGGAGCAGGCGGCGGGCATGTCCGATGAGGAAGTGCATCAGCTTTTGTTCGCTCCGGGCTTCAGCACGGCCGAAAAAATTTCGGACGTTTCCGGACGCGGGGTCGGGCTTGACGTCGTCAAGGCCAAAATCACGTCGCTCGGCGGACAGGTCACGATCTATTCCACGCCGGGCAAAGGCACCAATTTCTCGGTACAGCTCCCGCTGACCTTGTCGATCATCGCGGCGATGCTGGTGAAAATGGGTTCGGAGAAATACGCGATTCCGCTGTCGTCGATCGTCGAAACCGGCATCGTCAAAAAAGGGCAGATCCGCGCCGTGCACGGCAATAAAATGGTAGAGTTCCGCGGATCGCTCATTCCGTTAATATCGCTAAGCCGCATTTTCAATATCAAGGATTTTGACGAAACCGAAGAGGAAGAAACGGAAATCATCGTGATCCATAAAGGGGAGCGCTTGGCCGCGCTGGCCATCGACCAATTTATCGGGCAAAACGAAATCGTCCTGAAAAGCCTCGGTAAATATTTGCCGCCGATCAAAGGCATTTCGGGCGCCACGATCCTGGGCGACGGGCAGGTCGCGCTCATTCTCGATCCGAACGTGTTCATCAAGTAATTCCCGGCAACGTATAAAAGGAGGTTTTTTTCATGGGAGAAGAAATCAAAGTCATCGTCTTTAAACTCGGCAGCGAAGAATACGGCATCGAAGTGGACAAGGTCCAAACGATCGAGCGCATGCTTCCGATCACCCGGGTCCCCAAAACGTACGCGTTTGTCAGAGGCGTCATCAATCTTCGCGGCGTGGTCATCCCGGTCATCGATCTTCGCGGGCGTTTCGGCCTGGAAGAAACCGAATATACCGACCAGACCCGGATCATCATCGTGGCCGTAAACGAGATGGAGGTCGGCTTTATCGTCGATTCCGCCAACGACGTCATCGATCTGCACAAGGATAAAATCGAAACCCCGCCTGAGGTCGTCGGCGGCATCAAAGCGAAATATTTGGACGGCGTGGCCAAAATCGGCGACGACCGCCTGCTCATCATGCTGAATCTGTCCGAAGTGCTGAACAAAAACGAAATCATCCAATTGGAAAGTTTAGAGGAATAGTCCCGTGGAGGTCTTTAAACATTTCAAGGAATTCAAAATGGATGTCCTGCGGGAGGTCGGGAACATCGGCGCGGGGAACGCCGCCACCGCTTTGTCCCGCCTCCTGAACAAACCCGTCGATATGGCCGTGCCCAAGGTGCAGCTGCTTCCTTTCGAAGAAATTTCGGAGAAGGTCGGAGGGGCCGAGCAGGTCGTCGTCGCCATTTTCCTCCGCGTCGAAGGGGAAGCTCCGGGGAATCTGTTTTTCATATTAAGCCCCGAGGCCGCCAAAAGCCTGCTGAATCGGCTGGTCGGCCTTCCTCCCGAAACGGACGGCATGTTTAACGAGATGGAGCAGTCCGCTCTCTGCGAAATCGGCAACATTTTGGCAGGCTCTTATTTGTCGTCGCTGGCGGATTTCACGAAACTCAGCATGTACCCTACCGTTCCGGCGCTGGCGATGGATATGGCGGGCGCCATCCTCAGCTTCGGCCTGCTGCAGTTCGGGCATATGGGGGACGACGCCCTGTTGATCGATACGACGTTCCTGGAAGGCGACCACGAGGTGGAGGGCAAATTTTTCCTGATTCCCGATCCGGATTCATTCGCCAAGATCTTTAAATCCCTGGGAGTACCAATGGATCATGATTGAAGAGCAAAGCATTGTGAAAGTAGGCATGGCCGACCTGAACGTGGTGCAGCATTCGGGAATCATCCGGACGGTCGGCCTGGGCTCATGCGTCGGACTTACGATGTATGATCCCGAACTCAAATTGGCGGGCATGGCGCACGTGATGCTGCCCTCTTCGGACATCGCCCGCGAGGGGCAGCTGAACGTCGCGAAATACGCGGACACGGCGCTGCCCGCGCTGTTGGCCAAGCTCCAGGATCTTGGCGCTTCTCCTTCGCGGATCGTCGCCAAAATGGCCGGGGGGGCGCAGATGTTCGCATTTGCCGGCGCCGGGGACACCATGAGGATCGGACCGAGGAACGTGGAGTCCTGCAAAGCCAAATTGGCGGAGCTTCGCATTCCGCTTATAGCAGAAGACACTGGCGGCAATTACGGGCGCACCATTGAAATGGATGCCG
Organism: Paenibacillus sp. FSL M7-1455; assembly: GCF_038004655.1. Classification (NCBI taxonomy): domain Bacteria; kingdom Bacillati; phylum Bacillota; class Bacilli; order Caryophanales; family Paenibacillaceae; genus Paenibacillus; species Paenibacillus sp. FSL M7-1455. The sequence continues at coordinate 2,057,728 of NZ_JBBORO010000001.1, forward strand.
GCACGGGCATATTGCTTATCCGCAGTGTACAAACAGGTGTAAAGGAAATGTAGCCATGAAAGGAAATCTGCGATTTAATCTGGTATTCGGCGTTATAGGATTGGTTTTGACCCTGTTGTTTTCCCTGATGAACAATAATTTGTTCATGACAAGCTTGATTCGCGCGGTGGTGTCGTTTGCCGCATGGTTTGCGCTTGCGTTCGTGCTCCGGTGGGCATGGACGATGGTCAGCGCCCCGCAGGCTGAATCGGAGTTCAATGACTGGAAGGCTGAAGACGCGCAGACCGGTACGCGTTTGGACTTGACGACTCCCGACGAGAGTGACGAGCTGAATGAGCTGTTGAAGCCAAAAACCGACCCGCCCCAAGAAGGGGATGCCGGTTTTACTCCACTCAATCCGCCAAAATTGGTCTCGAAAAAGGATCCTGAAGAATTGGCCAAGGCAGTTCGTCACCTGACAGAAAATTAAGGAGGGTGAGGGTAGTTGAGCGAGCGAAAAACTTCACATCTGAACCATGCCGGACTTTGGGAAGAGTGGAAAGAAAGAGGGAACCTGGAAGCTAAAAAAAGGTTGATCGAAAACTATCTGCATATCGTGGACTACGTGTCCAGCAGGCTGGCGATCGGGCTCCCGAAAAACGTTTCCAAGGACGATCTGGCCAGCAACGGCGTGATGGGCCTCATCGACGCGGTCGACAAGTTCGATTACAAGCGCGGGCTTCAGTTCGAAACGTACGCATCCTTCCGCGTCAGGGGGGCGATTCTCGATTCGCTCCGCCAGGGCGACTGGGTCCCACGTTCCGTCCGCGAAAAGGCGAAAAAAATCGAAGATGCGTACCAGCAGCTGGAACAGAAGCATCTCCGGTCCGTCACGGATGCTGAAATGAGCGATTACCTGAACGTCTCGGAAAAAGAGTTCCAACATATGCTTCAGGAAGTGGCGGTAATGTCACTTTGCTCACTTGAGGATCCGATCAGGGAGGAAGAATCCGAAACGAGATTGTCCGTCATGGTGGACGACAAAGCCAAAAACCCTGATTACAAGGTCAACGAATTTTTTTTGAAGGAATCGCTCATCAAAGGGTTGGAAAAGCTTACCGAAAAAGAGCGAACCGTTGTATCATTATTATATTACGAAGATTTATCCCTCAGCGAAATTGCCGAGGTGATGTCGCTTTCGCCTTCGAGAATTTCTCAACTGCATTCCAAGGCCATTTTAAGGCTGCGCGGAACGCTGGAAAAACATCGGGAATTGCTGATGCAAAACGATTAACCGCTGTAGAAATGGAAGGGAGGAAAAGGATTGACAGCTCAATTAGGGTTGGACAGCTATCTAAACGTCACGTTTTCCGATGACAAAAGCGTCGCCTACATCCAATTCTCGAAACGTGATGAAAACTTCAAATGCACCGAAGACGATTTGATGCTGTTTTTGCGCAGCCACCAGGTTCAGTTCGGGATTGAAAAAGGGGTCATCAGCCGGATCGCGAGCCATCCCGAAGAGTATATGTTCAACCGCACGCCCGTGGCGATGGGAGAGCAGCCGGTCAGCGGCAAGGACGGATATATCGAATATGCGTTCAAGCTTAAGGACGAGCATCAGCCTCGGCCGCTGGAAACCGAGGACGGCAAGGTGGATTTCAAAGAGCTGCTGAGCCTGAACAACGTCATCAAAGGGCAGCTCATTGCCAGGAGGATCCCGCCGGAGCCGGGAAAACCCGGCACTGCGGTCACCGGGGAACCGATCCCGTTCAAGCCCGGGAAGGAAGCCTATTTTAAAGTAGGCAAAAACGTGGTTCTCGATCCTGAAGGAACTTCGATGTATGCAGCCATCGACGGACTCGTCACGACGACGGACAAAGGCAAGATCAACGTGTTCCCGGTGTATGAGGTCAACGGCGACGTGGACTACAGCGTAGGCAACATCGATTTTGTCGGCACCGTCGTCGTTCGGGGCAACGTGCTGACGGGGTTTCGGGTAAAAGCCGCCGGCGATATCCGCATCGTGGGCGGGGTCGAAGGCGCCGAGCTGGAGGCGGAAGGATCGATCGAAATTACGAGCGGAATTATCGGATACAACAAAGGCTGCGTCCGGGCGGGCAAAAACGTCAAAAGCTCGTTCATCCAGGACGGCAACGTCATTGCGGGCGAAGACGTCATCGTCTCCCAAAGCATCATGCATTCGAATATCCAGGCCGGCAAAAACATCATCTGCAACGGAACGAAAGGCCTGATCGTCGGCGGAAGCATCCAGGCGGGGGAACGGGTAACCGCCCGGACCATCGGCAACAGCATGTCGACGACAACCTCGATCGAAGTCGGGGTGCAGCCCGAGCTCCGAAACGAACTTGCGGAACTTCGCCAGCGTTCGAGGCAGCTCATAGAAGCGCTCGACAAGGCGGACAAGGCGCTCCACCTTCTTAACCAGCTGGCATCGACGGGACAGTTGTCTTCGGACAAAATGGCGCTCCGGGTGAAGCTAAGCGCGACCAAAAAGTCGACGCAGCGGGAGCAGGAGGAAGTCAAGGGGCGGATTTTGGAGATCGAAAAAACGCTGGAAGAAACCGTCAGAGCCCGGGTGGATATCATCAAAAGAATTTACGGCGGTTCCAAAATCGTGATCGGAAGGTATACGAGATTTATCAAGGACCCAGTTGAAAGGGTATCCTTTTATTTCCACGAGGGCGACATCACGATGGTCCCTTACCTATGACGGAGATGACGGCTTGCGGGATGCATAACAAATAGCGATTGTTGCAGGCAGGTGAATGTTCGTGAGTATGAAATCGGTAGAGATGCAAATTGCCATCCCCCGAACGACGGAAGCGGGCAGAATACAAAACGATATTCATCATCGGACCTCGCAGGAGCAAGAATTTTTGGCGGGGCAGCAGCAAAAGGAAGCCCAGGAGCTCCGGCAGAAAAGCGCGGGAGTGGACGAAACGGCGAATGCCGCGGTGCGGGACGAAGGCAAGCGCCACCCTTCGCGCCAGAAAGATCCTTCACGCCGGGCGTCCAAGCCGGAGGAGACGGGTGGGCACAAGGATGCGGAACATCCTTATAAAGGGCACCGCCTGGATGTGTCCCTTTGAACGAAGAAATCGGACCCGGCGGCGGGGCCGTGGCGAAAAACGTATTTAAAGGAGAAAAAAAGCTTTGGAACCGTGGATGATTGTCGTTATTTTAGGCGCTGCCGCCATTGTCTATGCTCTCATGCTGCCTAAACGGCAAGTCGGGAAATCGGCGGACAAGGAGCAAATGGTCCGGGAAGTGGAAGCAACCCTGGAGCAGTACATGGCGGATATCGAAAGAGAAAACGAAGAGCTGGTGGAATTGATCGGCCAAATGAAGCAGGACATCGCCTCCAAGCAGCTTGCGCACCAGGAACAGCTGAACGAGATGAGGCAGCGGTTGCTGCAGCTCGAGCAGCAAAACGCGTCGCATGAAGCGCGCCTCTCCGACATCGAGCAAAGTGACCGCCAAGCGGCGTCGGCGCTGCTTGCTGAACGGGAGGGGGCGGCCGCCGCGGAGACGCGGATCCCCGGGGACCAATCCGTGCAGGAGACGGCTACCGAAGAAGAGACGAAGGAGCCGTCCATCCGGGAACGTTACCCCGAGCTGTTCGAGCTTCACGCCCAAGGCAAATCGATCGAAGCCATCGCGAAGTTCACGGGCATGCAAAAAGGCGAAGTGACGCTGATACTGCAGCTGGCGAAACGGGAGGGATCGCTGTGATCAAAAATCGTTCCTTTATGATCGGACTCGGCAGCGGGCTGCTGGCCGGCGCTCTTCTTTTGCAGCTTATGAACGCAGGAACCGGGGCGAACGTCGTGCCGCAGGCTTCGGAGGTTGTCAAACCGACAAAAGAGCAGTTGCAGGAACAAGCCGAAGCGTTGGGGCTCAAATTGGTTGAAGCGGACGACAAGCGGATGACCGAAGAAGAATGGAAGCGGCAGATGATGGACAAAAGCGCGAAACCGCAAGGAAGTCCCGCAAAAGCGCCCGAAGCCGGCAAAAAGGCCGAAGCGCCCAAGACGCCCGAAAAACCGGCAGCCCCGGATTCGAAGGCATCCGGCCAGCCTGCCGCCAATGCAGCCGCAGACGGCATAAACAAGCCGAAAACGCCCGAGGCTCCGCTTATTTCCGTCAAAATCGCCAGCGGAAGCAATTTAACCGATGTCGCCGACAAGCTGAAAAAATCAGGGGTGATTTCGGATGCGGCCGCGTTCGTCGAAACGGGCAGGGGACTGAAAATGAGCACGAAAATCCGCTCAGGCACGTACGAATTTGCTAAAGGCGAGGATTTTGACAGCATCATCGCCAAAATTACGACAAAACCGCCACGCTGACGTGTAAGGCGCAGCCTGACGGTTTTTTGCTGTATCCGGGGGCTGGCGAGCTTGCCGCACCTAACGGTAACCTGCTTTGAAAGGTCGTTCAAGCGGGGGCTCATAATACGCTAACGGCGCGGCTTTGCAGGACGATTCCCTCCGCGGCGAAAATCCCGCGAATAGGCGTTGCATCGGGCATTCACTTATGGTATATTAATTGACGGTGTTAAAACACACGCTGTCGGATTTCGTAAAGGGTGCTTTCCTGATGGAAAGTCTTGACGGAAAATGAAAACAGCGGAGGACACAAAAAAACCAAATTTAGGAGGTGCGTGAAGATGGCAGTTATTTCCATGAAACAGCTTCTTGAAGCTGGCGTTCACTTCGGTCACCAAACTCGTCGTTGGAACCCGAAAATGGATAAATATATCTTCACCGAAAGAAACGGTATTTACATTATCGACCTGCAGAAAACTGTGAAAAAGGTCGAGGAAGCTTTTAACTTCGTTAAGAGCGTAGCTGAAGAGAACGGAACGATTCTGTTCGTCGGCACGAAAAAACAAGCTCAAGACTCCGTGAAAGAAGAAGCGGAACGTTGCGGCATGTACTACATCAACCAACGTTGGCTCGGCGGAACTTTGACTAACTTCGAAACGATCCAAAAACGTATCAACCGTTTGAAAGAGCTCGAGAAGTGGGAAGAAGACGGTACTTTTGCCGTTCTGCCTAAAAAAGAGGTCATCATTCTCCGCAAAGAGAAAGATCGTCTTGAAAAATTCCTGGGCGGGATCAAGAACATGAAAGGCCTTCCTAGCGCCCTGTTCATCATCGATCCTCGCAAAGAGCGCATCGCTGTTGCCGAAGCCCGCAAATTGGGTATCCCAATCGTTGGCATCGTCGACACGAACTGCGATCCGGACGAAATCGACTACGTCATTCCTGGTAATGACGACGCGATCCGTGCCGTTAAACTGTTGACTGGCAAAATGGCCGACGCCGTGGTGGAAGCTCATCAAGGCGAAGAAACAACTGCCTAAGATCAGCAGAAGCAAGCAATTGACATGAATTAAATGAAAAGGGTGGTTGGTAGGTGTATAACCTCTCACTGCCCTTTTTTTAAGATATAAGGAAGATGGCTTCGGAGAATACTCTTCTTATATCGTCCAAAAAAACAACGAATTAACTTTTGGAGGGAAAAATCCTATGGCAGTAAGTGCTAGTGCGGTAAAAGAGCTTCGTGAAAAAACAGGCGCAGGTATGCTGGATTGCAAAAAAGCGCTGGAAGAAGCAAACGGTGACATTACGAAAGCGGTCGAACTCCTTCGCGAAAAAGGCCTCGCAGCGGCAGCAAACAAAGCGGGCCGCGTAGCGACGGAAGGCGTCGTTGAATCTTACATCCACGGCGGCGGCCGCATCGGCGTCCTCGTCGAAATCAACTGCGAAACCGACTTCGTCGGCAAAACGGATCAATTCAAAGAGTTTGCGCGCGACATCGCTATGCACATCGCGGCTTCCAGCCCGCGTTACGTAGCTCGCGAAGAAGTGCCGGCCGAAGAGATCGAAAAGGAAAAAGAGATCTTGAAAGCCCAAGCCCTGAATGAAGGCAAACCAGAAAAAATCGTTGAAAAAATGGTTGAAGGCCGCATCGGCAAATACTTCGAAGAGTTCTGCCTGTTGGAACAGCCGTTCATTAAAGATCCGGACAAAACCGTCGCTACGCTGCTGAAAGAAAAAATCAGCACGATCGGCGAAAACATCTCGATCCGCCGCTTCGTTCGTTACGAGCTGGGCGAAGGCATGGAGAAAAAAGTGGATAACTTCGTTGAAGAAGTTATGGCGCAAGTTAAAAACTAAGCAAGTAACATGCGCGGTTGACGCGCCTTTGATGAATATTGCGGGATGAAGAGCGGAACACGCCAGTGTTCCCTCTTTTTTCAGAGATCAGAAAAACAACAGCTTTGCGTGGAATGCCGCCTGATCTCGTAAGAAAAACATCCGCTGTCAGGCCGCTACAGCCGGCATCGGAAGTTTTTCTTTTGAGTATGAGCATGACATCAGTTCTGGTAGCTCCGCCCCCGCGGAGCGGGAAGCAAAGTCGGTTTTCTAAACGGGCACCAGACAGGTGCTGTCTTAAAGTGGAGGGTAAACATTTTGAAAGAGCCAATTTTTAAACGAGTTGTCTTGAAAGTCAGCGGGGAATCCCTCGCGGGCCAAAACGGATATGGTATCGATGCGGCGACGATCGCATCCATCGCTGAACAAGTGAAGGAAGTAGTGGAGCTGGGCGTTCAAGTCGCGATCGTTTGCGGCGGCGGGAACATTTGGCGCGGAATCGCCGGCAGTTCCAGCGGCATCGACCGTGCGACGGCGGACTACATGGGCATGCTGGCCACGGTGATGAACTCGCTGGCGCTGCAGGACGCCTTGGAACAGATCGACGTTCCGACGCGCGTGCAAACTTCGATCGCCATGCAGCAGATCGCCGAGCCGTACATTCGCCGCAGAGCGATCCGCCATCTGGAAAAAGGACGCGTCGTCATTTTTGCGGCGGGCACAGGCAACCCGTTCTTCTCGACGGATACGACAGCCGCGCTTCGTGCAGCTGAAATTGAAGCCGAGGTCATTCTGATGGCCAAAAACAAAGTGGACGGCGTCTATTCCGCTGATCCTTTCAAAGACAGCACGGCAGAGAAGTATGAGCAGCTGACGTATTTGGACGTACTGAACAAAAACTTGGGCGTGATGGATTCCACGGCATCTTCCCTCTGCATGGACAACAACATTCCGCTTATCGTATTTGCGATTACCGAGCAAGGAAACATTAAACGGGTCGTTCAAGGCGAAAAAATCGGAACGATCGTTAAAGGGAGTGTAGATTAATGCCTCAAACAGTAAAAAAACATGCGGAAGAACGCATGGAAAAGGCGATCTCCGCTTTGAAAAGAGATTTGGCGACGCTGCGCGCGGGACGCGCCGCTCCGGCCCTTCTGGACCGGGTACAGGTTGAATACTACGGAACGATGACTCCGCTGAACCAGTTGGCCAACATCAACACGCCGGATTCCCGGACGTTGTTGATCCAGCCGTGGGATAAGTCCTCGCTGGCCGACATCGAAAGAGCCATCCTGAAATCCGATCTCGGGCTGACGCCTGCGAACGACGGGAACACGATTCGTTTGGTCATTCCTCCGCTGACGGAAGAACGCCGCATGGAACTGGTGAAAATGACCAAAAAATTCGGCGAAGAAGCGAAGGTGGCCATCCGCAATATCCGCCGCGATGCGAACGACGACATCAAAAAAATGGAAAAAACCGATATATCTGAAGATGAATCCCGCCGTCACCAGGATGACATCCAGAAAACGACGGATAAATTTATCGCGGAAGTCGACAAAGTGCTCGTAGCTAAAGAAAAAGAGATCATGGAAGTATAAGAGACTTTCGGCCCCTCCTTTTATGGTGGGGTTTATGTCTTTTTTTGCAGAAACCCGCATGGAGGAACTAGAATGATCAAACGAGTTCGATCGTGGTGGACACGGGAATCCAAAGTACAGTCGCCGGAACGATCAATAGACAATGTTCCTGAACATGTCGCCATCATCATGGACGGTAACGGACGCTGGGCGAAACGCCAAGGGCTTCCGCGTATCATCGGGCATCAAAACGGGATGAAAGCCGTCAAACGGACGACGATTGCAGCGGATAAGCTGGGGATCAAATATTTGACGCTGTATGCCTTTTCGACGGAAAATTGGAAACGTCCGAAGGACGAGGTTGATTTTCTGATGCGCTTGCCGCAGGAATTCCTGGCCCTCGAGCTGGATGAATTGGTGGAAAAAAACGTGCAGGTCCGGATGATGGGCGACCGCGAAGGACTGCCGTCCTACACCATCAGCGCCATGGAAGAAGCCGTCCGCCGCACCGAAGGCAATGACGGGCTGGTGCTGAACTTCGCGCTCAATTACGGCAGCCGGAAGGAAATTACCGACTGCATGCGCGAATTGGCGCGGAAAATCGAAGCTGGTGCGCTGAATCCGGAAGACATTACGCCGGAATTGGTGGATCGGCATTTGCTTTCCAGCGGGCTGCCCGATCCGGATTTAATCATCCGTACCAGCGGGGAGATGCGGATCAGCAACTTTATGCTCTGGCAAATGGCATATAGCGAAATGTGGTTCACCGATATCTATTGGCCTGATTTCAATGAACATTATTTATACGAAGCTGTTGCCGAGTATTCGCGCAGAACGCGGAGATACGGCGGCTTGACTTAAGCCATATGGAGGATGGATTATCGTTGAAACAACGACTGGTTACCGGAATCATTGCTGGAGTTGTCTTTTTGGGATTATGCCTGATCGGGGGGCTGCCGTACCATCTGATCGTGCTGGCGATGGCCATGATCGGATATTATGAATTCGTGCGCATGACCAAGGTTTCTCCTTTTGGCGGTACGGCATGGCTGGGATATCTGGGCGTGCTTTTGTTCGTTTTTCCGTGGAAACCGCTTGGCATCGATTTTCCGCTGTCATGGGATCACTTCATTTGGCTGCTTTTGTTCCTGTTCATGCTGGTCACGGTCATAACGAAAAATAAAATCGCAATACAACAGGCGGCCATGCTGTTTCTGGGCGCGGTATACATCGGGGTCGGATTTTCCTATATCGCCGGCTCCCGGGGCGCGCCGGACGGGCATGGACTGTTTTGGACGTTCCTGCTGCTCGTTTCGATTTGGGCGAGCGATGCAGGAGCTTATTTCGTCGGGAAATGGATCGGCAAAAACAAGCTTTGGCCGGCCATCAGCCCGAACAAAACGATTGAAGGAGCTCTCGGCGGCGTCGTCATTTCCATGATCGCGGCTGCGGCGTTTTCCCTCTTTTCCGGGGGGATCCTGACGTTCGGACGCGCCGTGGCGATCGGACTGGCCTGCGCCGTGACGGGACAACTGGGCGATCTGATTCAATCCGCTTATAAGCGCGTATACGGCATCAAAGATTCCGGCACTCTGCTGCCGGGGCACGGAGGCATTTTGGACCGCTGCGACAGCTGGATTATCGTCTTTCCGTTCGTACATATCGTGATGCTGATGCCTTATTAAAACGAGAGAAGGTTTCGATATGAAAAAAATTAGCGTGCTCGGCTCCACGGGCTCGATTGGAACGCAGACGCTGGATGTGGCGGCAAAGCATTCGGAGCATTTTCAAATCGAAGGTTTGGCCGCGGGAGGGAACATCGCCCTTCTGCTGGAGCAGGCGCGGCGATTCAAACCGCGGAAAGTTTCGGTGGCTACGCGCGAGCTTGCCGAACAAATCAAAGCCGAGGTTCCGGCCGGCACGGAAGTGTTTTACGGGGACCACGGGCTGATCGAAATCGCCGCCGGGACCGATGCCGATATCGTGGTCACGGCCGTCATGGGGAGCCTGGGGCTCCCTTCGACGCTTGCGGCGATCGAAGCCGGAAAAACGATCGGGCTGGCCAATAAGGAAACGCTGGTGACGGCCGGCCATATCGTGACGGCGCGCGCACGGGAAAAAGGCGTGAAGCTGCTCCCGATCGACAGCGAGCATTCCGCCATTTTCCAATGCTTGAACGGGGAAAACCTCAAGGATTTGGCATCCATTACGCTGACGGCTTCCGGCGGTTCTTTCCGGGACCGGACGCGCGATGAGCTGAAACACGTGACGGTGGAGGATGCGCTTAAGCATCCGAATTGGTCGATGGGGGCCAAAATTACGATCGATTCGGCGACGATGGTCAACAAAGGGCTGGAAGTGATCGAGGCGCACTGGCTGTTTGGCTTGCCCTACGAGCAAATCAACGTGCTTCTGCATCCCGAAAGCATCATCCATTCCTTTGTGGAGTTTCGCGATACCAGCATCATTGCCCAGCTCGGCAATCCGGACATGAGGGTTCCGATCCAGTATGCCCTTACGTACCCGGAGCGGTGGGAATCGCCGTCGCGCCCGCTCTCGCTGGCCGAGGTCGGCAAACTTCAATTCCGCGAAATGGACTTTGAACGCTTCCCTTGTTTAAGACTGGCATATGAATGTGGTAAAATGGGTGGTACAGCCACAACCGCATTTAATGCCGCCAACGAGGTGGCGGTTGCGCGGTTTTTGCGCAAAGAGATTTCATTTTTGCAAATTGAGGATATCATCGAAAGAGTGCTTGATCGGCATCACAACATTCCAGAACCAGAGCTTGCGGAAATCGAAGCGTGCGACAAGCGTACCCGGGAGGCTGCAGCCAAGCTCTGACATTCGGGGAACGCGGGCAAAAACCGCAAGAATCCACTCTTCTCCCTTATCTAAAAAATGGCTCAAAAGTGATTCTCTTGTGCGGGTCCGGAGAATAATGATAATCTATATAGACTGAATCGAGACGAGCCTTAGCAGCGAGGCTGCAGGGCAGAAAGGCCGGAACGGCCGGTTACGGACCATCATTCATTCTATGGGGGGCGGCATGGCTTGCCGGTCCGCGGATTATGAAGCTTCGGTCTCAGACAATAAAGGGGGATGCGACGAATTGGAAATGGTGCAGGTAGTTTTTTTGACGGTGCTCATGTTTTTCGTCATTGTCACCGTGCACGAGTGGGGGCATTATTATTTCGCCAAACGTGCAGGCATACTGGTTCGGGAGTTTGCGATCGGTTTCGGTCCGAAACTGTTTTCTTATAAACGGGGGGAAACCCAATTTACGCTTCGTTTGCTTCCGTTCGGCGGATATGCCCGGATGGCGGGCGAAGATCCGGAGCTCGTGGAGATCCACCCGGGACAAACGGTTGCCGTGCGGGTCAAGGACGGGGAAGTAAAAAAGATTTATCTGGATCAGCTGGATAACCGCAAAAACGTCATCCGCGGCGAAGTGGAGTTCATCGACTTGACCGACAGCCTGAAAATCCGCCTGAACGTGGATGGAGAAATCCAGCAATATCCGGTCCATCCGCAGACGATGCTCGTCGCCAAGTCCCAGGAAACGCAAATCGCCCCAAGGGACCGGCAGTTCGCGAGCAAAACGGTCGGGCAGCGGGCGATGTCCATCTTTGCCGGACCGCTGATGAACTTTATCCTGGCTTTTATCTTGTTCGGAGTCCATCTTCAAATGGCGGGCATTCCGGTCGAAAATCCGACGTACATCGTGATCGGGGACGTTTCGAAGGGAATGCCGGCGGATGAAGCCCATTTGAAAAAAGGCGACATCGTCGAAACGATCGACGGCGTCAGCATCGGCACGGATTATGAGAAGATGATCGATATGACGGCCAAGTCCGAGGGCAAGCCGATGAAGTGGACCATCCGCCGCGGCGACGAGGTGTTCAATGTGACGCTGACCCCTCGGGCGATGGAAGGGCAAGAGGGCGGAAAAATCGGCATCACGCCCGCACTCCCTACGCGCAAGGCCGGCATCGGAGAGACTTTTACCGGAGCAGGTTCCGCCATGGTTAATGGGACCAAAATCATTTTCCAGGGTTTCGGCAAGTTGATCAAACAGTTCAATATGAACGATATCAGCGGACCGGTAGGGACCTTTGAGATAACGGGCCAGATTGCCAAGCAAGGAATCGCCCAGCTCACGCAATGGGCTGCGATATTGAGTTTGTATCTGGGGATTTTCAACCTGCTGCCGATTCCGGCCATGGACGGAAGCCGTCTCGTGTTTCTTGGCGTGGAAGCCGTCCGCGGGAAGCCGATCGATCCGAGCCGGGAAGGCATGGTGCATTTCGTCGGATTTGCGATGCTGTTCCTGTTAATGATTGTTGTAACTTATAATGACATCTTGCGTTTAATCAACGGATAATTGACGATACATTGGGAGGAAGTCCATTTTTATGTCAAACGATAAACAATTTGTGACCGAGATAACGCCGCAGGGGGAAGACTTCTCGCGCTGGTACATCGACGTGATTAAAAAAGCGGATCTTATGGATTACTCGCCTGTGCGCGGATGCATCGTGTTCCGCCCGGACGGTTACGAAATTTGGGAGCATATCCAACAAGAGATGGACCGGCGTTTCAAAGAAACGGGCCACCGCAACGCCTATTTCCCGCTGTTCATTCCGGAGAGCTTTTTCCAAAAAGAAAAAGAGCATGTCGAGGGTTTTAACCCGGAGCTGCCTTGGGTAACCGAAGCCGGCGGCGACAAGCTCGAGGAGCGGCTGGCGATCCGCCCGACCTCCGAAACGATGTTTGGCCACATGTATTCGAAATGGATTCAATCCTATCGCGACCTGCCCGTGCTGATCAACCAGTGGGCCAACGTGGTCAGATGGGAAAAACGCACGCTGCCTTTCTTGCGCACGAGCGAGTTTTTGTGGCAGGAAGGCCATACCGCCCATGAGACGGAAGAAGAAGCGCGCGAGGAAACGATGAAAATGCTCGAAGTATACCGCAGCTTCGTGGAGGAATTTTTGGCGATTCCGGTCATCACCGGCCAAAAAACGCCGTCCGAGAAATTTGCGGGCGCGGTCGATACGTTCTCCATCGAAGCGATGATGAAGGACGGACGCGCCGTGCAGGCGGGAACGTCGCATTATCTTGGAACGAACTTCGCGGTTGCTTTCGATATTCAATATTTGAGCCGCGAAAACAAACAGGAATACGTACACACCACTTCTTGGGGGACGAGCACGCGCCTGATCGGTTCGATGATCATGGTGCACGGGGATGACCGGGGACTTGCGCTGCCGCCGAAAGTGGCTCCGACCCAGGTCATCATGATTCCGATCGGCCCGCCGAAAACGTGGGACGCCGTCGTGGGACGCACGGACGAGCTGTTCGCCGAGTTGAAGAAAGCCGGCATTCGCGTGCGTGTCGATGACCGCAACGACGTTCGCCCGGGCTGGAAATTCAACGAGTATGAAATGCGCGGGGTGCCGGTGCGGCTCGAAATCGGTCCGCGCGACATGGAAAACGGCGTCTGCGTGCTTGTGTCGCGGATTAGCGGCGAGAAAAAAGTAGTTCAGCAGGCCAACCTCGTGGAAGAGGTTCAAGCGATGCTGGATCAGGTGCAACGCGAAATGTTCGAACGCGCCAAGCAGTTCATGGACGACCATTTTTATTCCGTGAACACGCTGGATGAAATGAAGGCGAGCATGGAAGAAAAACGCGGGTTTACGCTGGCCGGCTGGTGCGGATCGGAAGCATGCGAAAGCAAGGTGAAGGAAGAAACCGGCGCGACAAGCCGGAACATTCCGTTTAACCCTTCCGAAGAAAAGCATGCTTGCCTCGTTTGCGGACAACCGGCCAAACATACGGTCGTTTTTGCCAGAGCTTATTAAGCCGGTGTCATGTGCTTTGCCGCCCGAGCCGGCGGCGGAGCGGTTGTTTCAGGAATAGACGTTGAGGAGCTTCTGCCCAGAAATAGGTCCGGTGTTCGCGAACCCGGTTGATATGACTGGTTTCAGAAGCTTTTCATTTTTAGCAGTGGAGCAAGGGGGAAGAGAGCATTGGACAAGACTGGCGAAAAAAGAAAACGGTTCGAGCTTCTGATGAAGCAGGGCGAAATCCCCCCCGGATTGGTCGACCCTTATTTTTTGGACGGTTATATCGAGCAGGTCGAAACGAGCCGAAGCAATAAGGAATGGATCATCACGATCGTCAAGGAAACGCTTGTGCCTGCGGAGGTATACCGTAACTTTTGCCTGAAGCTTAGGGAAAAAATGCAGCATATCGCCAAAATCACGTTTATCTTCAAATACGGTCCTGCAGTTGGTCACGGGGAAATCGTCGATACGTATTGGAATCTGTTCTTGGAATGGGTTCACAGGGAAATTCCGTCGGTCAACGGATGGATGGCGAGAGCCGGGCATGAGCTGGACGGGGACATGCTCCTCGTAACGATGTCGGATTCCACTTCGCTTGAACTGGCGCGCAAAAAACAGATCGACCAGGCCATCATCCGTTTTTATCAGCAATATTTTGCGCTCCCGCTCAGGGTAAAGGTTCAGGTCGGGGAAACGAACCGGGAGGCGTACGAAGAATTCGAGCAGAAAAAGCGGGCCGAAGAGCTTGAAGTCATCCAGAAGATGATCACGAGCATGGAAGCCGAAGCGCGCGAGATCGAAGACGACGGAGAAGAAGTCCGCCTGCAGGTCGGTTACGACATCAAGGAGCAGCCTGTGCCGATCCAGGAGATTCAGGACGAGGAGAAGAAGATTACGATCCAGGGAACCATCTTCGGCCTGGACAGCAAGGAGCTCCGCAACGGCAGCACGCTGTTTATGTTCAACCTGACGGACTTTACCGATTCGCTGCAGATGAAAATGTTTGCGAAAACCAAAGAGGACTTGAAGGTTTTGAGCCTGTTGGCCAACGGCAAATGGGTGAAAGCGCGCGGACGGGTGGAATACGACCGGTTCATGCAGGTGCCCGAGCTGGTGATGATCCCTTCCGATTTGGTCGAGGTCCAAGCACCTCCCGCACGGAAGGATACCGCTTCCGAAAAACGCGTAGAGTTTCACCTGCATTCGACCATGAGCACGATGGATGCCGTGACGCCCGTCGACCAATATATCAAAACGGCGGCCAAATGGGGGCATAAGGCGATCGCGATTACCGACCATGGCGGCGTGCAAAGCTTTCCGGACGCGGCCAAGGCGGCGAAAAAGAACGGCATCAAAATGATTTACGGCGTCGAAGCCAACGTGGTCAACGATTCCGTTCCCGTCGTCATGCAGCCGAAACCGATCGAGCTGAAGTCCGCGACGTACGTCGTATTCGATATCGAGACCACCGGTCTGTCGATCACGAACAGCAAGATTACCGAGCTTGCCGCGGTCAAAATGCATGAAGGCAAAGAAATCGGCCGGTACGCGACGTTCGTCAACCCGCACGAAAAAATTCCGTACCATATCCAGCAGCTCACGAACATTACGGATGAAATGGTTAAAGATGCGCCCGACCTGGAGCCCGTCCTGAAGGAATTCGTCGAATTCGTCGGCGACGCGGTCCTGGTTGCGCATAATGCCCGATTCGACGTGGGTTTCATCCAGGCTTCGTTAAAAGAATACGGCATGCCGCCGCTGGACAATCCGGCGCTCGATACGCTGGAGCTTGCCCGCTTGCTGCATCCGGGAATGAAAAACCACCGGTTGAACACGCTCGCGGATAAATACAAGGTGCTCCTCGAAAGCCATCACCGGGCGATTGACGATACGGTGGCGCTGGCCGGCATTTTGAACGGATTGTTGGCCGATGCGGAAAAAATCAAAGGACTGACGATGCTCGACCGGCTGAACGATTACGTCGGCAAGGATCTGTCCAATACCCGTCCGTTCCACTGCGGCATTTATGCGCTGAACCCGACCGGCAAAAAAAATCTGTTTAAGCTGATTTCGTTGTCGCATACCGAATATTTCATGCGGGTTCCATGCATTCCGAGATCCAAGCTCGTCGAGCTGCGGGAAGGGCTGCTTGTCATCTCCGGCTGCGAAAAAGGCGAATTTTTCGAGACGGTGCTGAACAAGACGGTCGAAGAAGCGATGGAAGTGGCGGAATTTTACGACGTGCTGGAAATTCAGCCGCTGACGATGTACATGCACCTGGTCGACAAAGGGCTGGTCGGAAGTCCGGCCGAGCTGAAGGCGGCGATCAAGACGATTTGCGATATCGGCGAAAAACTGAACAAACCGGTTATCGCCACAGGCAACGTGCATTATCTCGATCCGCGCGACAAGCTGTTCCGCGACATTACGATCCACGGCATCACGGGGTTCAGTCCGCTGAAGGATATCCGCAAGCCGGACGCGCACCTGCGCACGACGGATGAAATGCTGGAAGAATTCGAGTTTCTGGGCAAAGACAAGGCCTTTGAGGTCGTCGTAAAAAACACCAACGAATTGGCCGACCGGTTCGAAGAAATCGAGCTGTTCCCGGACAAGCTCTTTACGCCGATCATCGAAGGCGCGGACGAGGAGATCCGGAATACCTGCTACGAAACGGCCCGGTCGATTTACGGGGACGACCTGCCGGAAGTCGTCGTGGCCCGGCTGGAGAAAGAGCTCGAGCCGATCATCAAATACGGCTTTTCCGCCAACTACTTGATCTCCGAACGGCTCGTGAAAAAATCGAACCGGGACGGATATCTGGTCGGCTCGCGGGGTTCCGTCGGTTCCTCCGTCGTCGCCACGTTCCTCGGCATTTCGGAGGTAAATCCGCTCCCTGCCCATTATATTTGCCGGAACGAAGCCTGCAAATACAGCGAATGGTTCCTGGACGGCAGCGTGCCGAGCGGCTTCGACCTTCCGGACAAGGAATGCCCGAAATGCGGGCAGATGCTGAAGGGCGAAGGGCAGGACATTCCGTTCGAAACCTTCCTTGGCTTCAAAGGCGACAAGGTTCCCGATATCGACTTGAACTTTTCCGGCGAATACCAGCCGCATGCGCATAACTACACGAAGGAAATTTTCGGCGAAAAATGCGTGTTTCGGGCAGGAACGATCGGTACCGTCGCGGAGAAAACGGCGTTCGGCTACGCGAAAAAATACGAGGAAGACCATCATAAAAGCTGGCGCGGCGCCGAGCTGAGCCGCCTTGCGGCCGGCTGTACCGGCGTGAAGCGCAGCACCGGCCAGCACCCCGGCGGGATCGTCGTCGTTCCGGATTACATGGAAGTTGAGGATATAACTCCGGTCCAATATCCGGCGGACGATACGAGCGCGGAATGGAAAACGACCCACTTCGATTACCACGCTTTTGACGCGAACCTGCTGAAGCTCGATATTCTGGGGCACGACGATCCGACCATGATGAGGATGCTGCAGGATTTGACGGGGGTCGATCCGACCACCATCCCGATGAATGATCCGAAGGTCATGAGCATGTTCAACTCGACCGAAGCGCTCGGCGTCACGCCGGAACAGATCCGGACGCCGGTGGCCACGTACGGCGTGCCTGAAATGGGTACGAAGTTCGTCCGCCAGATGCTGATCGAATCGAAGCCTTCGTCGTTTGCGGACTTGCTGCAAATTTCGGGTCTGTCCCACGGGACGGGCGTATGGCTCGGAAACGCCCAGGAGCTGATCAAAAACGGCACCTGCAACATCAAAACGGTAATCGGCTGCCGCGACGATATCATGCTCTACTTGATCTACAAAGCCGGCATGGACGCCAGCCTCGCCTTTAAAATTACGGAAAGCGTCCGTAAGGGCAAAGGGTTGACGCCGGAATGGATCGAGGAAATGAAACGGTGCAAAGTGCCGCAATGGTACATCGATTCATGCCTCAAAATCCAGTACATGTTCCCGAAGGCACACGCGGCCGCATATGTTATTTCAGCGGTCCGGACCGCGTATTTCAAACTGTATTATCCGATCGAATATTACGCCACGTATTTTTCGGTCCGTGCCGAGGATTTCGACATCGAGCTTTGCTGCCAAGGTTACGAGGCGATTTACCGCCAAATCGAAGAAATCGAGCAAAAAGGCTTCCAGGCTACGACCAAAGAGAAAAGCATGCTTCCGGTGCTTGAAATGGCGCTCGAGATGACCGCGCGCGGATTCACCTTCAAAAACCTGGATCTGTACCGCTCGGAAGCCACGCGGTTTATCGTGGACGGAGATTCCTTGATCCCGCCGTTTTCGGCGATGCAGGGGATCGGGGAAAACGCGGCGCGAAACATCGCCGCCGCCCGCGAGCAGGGCGAGTTTCTGTCGATCGAAGACTTCCAGCAGAAGTCGAAGGCAAGTAAATCCATTATCGAGCTGCTGACCCAGATGGGCTGCTTCCGCGGCCTGCCGGAAAGCAACCAGCTCTCGTTGTTCTAAAGCCTCAAACCGATATATCCGTTTTTTTATCCGCCCTTGACAAGACTTGACGAGGACGCGCACCCCTTGCTGCGACTGGAAGCAGTCAAGGAGCGATACTTGTCAGTGTTGCCAGACTATGTTATAATTTTTTTGGCAATCATGGAGATAAAACCGTTGTTTAAAGAGTGGGGCGACCCACTCTTTACTCTTTGGTATATAGGATATTGAAAGTCTTGGAGGTAATAATCTTTGAGCACACCGAAGATCAAGGGAATTGTAGAAGAAATGGTCCAGCCTTACCTGGATGAGCATAACTTTGAGCTTGTTGACGTGGAATACGTGAAGGAAGGCAGCAATTACTTCCTGCGCGTCTATGTCGACAAGGAAGGCGGCATTGACATCGATGACTGCGGCATGATCAGCGAATACCTGAGCCAGAAGCTGGATGAGAACGATCCGATTCCCACCGCGTATTTTCTGGAGGTATCCTCCCCTGGCGCCGAGCGTCCGCTGAAAAAAAGCGAAGACGTGGCTAAAGCCGTCGGCAAAGATGTTTTTGTGACCGTGTACGAGGCGGTGGACGGCCAGAAGGAATTCGAAGGCCGGCTTCTTTCGTTCGAGAACGACGAGCTTGTCATCTCCGCGGGAAAGAAGCAGCACACCATCCCGTACGCAAAAGTTGCCAGCGCCAGACTGGCCATTATTTTTTAAAGTCCAGGAATGGACACCGCTTACTCGAACGCGGATTCCTGGGTTTTACGTCGCGAAACGCAAACTTCACCTGTCATAGACGGCGAAGCCGTTTACGCTTGGGTGCATGTAATGAAAGGGGGAACTGATTTCCAATGAGTATGGATTTTATCGAAGCAATGAATGAACTGGAAAGAGAAAAGGGAATCAGCAAGGATATTCTGTTTGAAGCGATTGAAGCCGCGCTGATCTCCAGCTACAAACGCAATTTTAACACCGCGCAGAACGTGCGCGTGGATATGAACCGCAATTCGGGCGTCATCAAGGTGTATGCCCGCAAGCTCGTCGTGGAAGAGGTGCTGGATCCGCGCACCGAAATTTCCCTGCCGGCGGCTAGGGAGATCAACCCGCATTTCCAAATCGACGATATCGCGGAAATCGAGGTTACGCCTCGCGATTTCGGCCGCATCGCCGCGCAAACGGCGAAGCAGGTCGTCACCCAGCGCATCCGCGAAGCGGAGCGCGGCTTGATTTACAACGCGTTTGTGGATAAAGAAGAGGATATCGTGACCGGTACGGTGCAGCGCCAGGATCTCCGCAACTTCTATGTGGATCTGGGCAAAATCGAAGCGGTGCTTCCGCTCAGCGAGTTGATGCCGAACGAAAAGTTCAAGCACGGCGACCGGATCAAGGCATACATCACCAAAGTGGAAAACACGACCAAGGGGCCGCAAATCATGTTGTCCCGTACGCATCCGGGTCTCCTCAAGCGCTTGTTCGAGCTCGAAGTGCCCGAAATTTTCGACGGCGTGGTCGAAATCCGCTCCGTGGCCCGGGAAGCCGGCTTCCGTTCCAAGATCGCGGTCTACTCCCGCAACCCGGAAGTCGATCCGGTCGGCTCCTGCGTCGGGCCTAAAGGCCTCCGCGTGCAGACCATTGTCAATGAGCTGCGCGGGGAGAAAATCGACATCGTTCGCTATTCCGAACAGGTTGAGGAATATGTGGCTAACGCGCTTAGCCCATCGAAGGTTCTGGAAGTGATCGTGTTCGAGGAAGAGAAGATGGCACGCGTCATCGTGCCTGACTACCAGCTTTCCCTGGCGATCGGCATCAAGGGCCAAAACGCCCGTTTGGCCGCCAAGCTGACAGGCTGGAAAATCGACATCAAGAGCGAAAGTCAGGCGGAACAGGAATTCGGCAGACCGAAAACTTCTTCGGTCGAAATGCATCAGGATTCCGTCTCCGTCGATTGACCGCAGAACGACATTGACGGGGGGGCTGCGCCATGATCAAGCAAAGAAAAGTGCCGCTGCGCAAATGCGTGGCGTGCCAGGAAATGATGCCGAAAAAAGAACTGATCCGCATTGTGAAGACTCCCGACGACGAGGTGCTGATCGACCTGACCGGCAAGAAGTCGGGGCGAGGGGCCTACCTTTGCGGTAAAGTTTCCTGCTTCAAGCTGGCACAAAAAAACAAGTCGCTGGACCGTGCCCTGAAGCACCACGTCAAGCCGGAAATATACGAGCAGCTTGCCGAAGATTTCATTTCGGTGGAGGACGAGTTTCTGGCGGTCAAGGAAAGCACGGCCGATGAATAAATTTTTCTCCCGACTCGGTCTTGCCATGCGTGCGGGGAAGATGCTGACAGGCGACGAGATTGTGCTGAAAGCGATACGTTCTTCGGAAGCAAAGCTAGTTATCCTTGCGGGAGACGCCTCAGCAAATACACAGAAAAAGTTCCGCGACAAATGCGGAACGTACAACATCCCTCTGGTGATCGGATTTGACCGCGAAAGTTTGGGCGCAAGCATCGGGAAACCCGAAAGAGTTGTGCTCGCAATTACGGATCAAGGATTCGCAGAAATGATCTCCAAAAGCTTGGAGATAATGTCGGAGGTGGAGTATATTGAGTAAACAAGACAGTAAAGACAAACTGCGTGTATACGAATATGCAAAATCATTAAATATGAGCAGCAAAGAAATTATAACCATTTTAAAGCGGCTGAACATTCCCGTTAACAACCATATGAGCGTAATGGAGAATGATTCGGTCGCAAAAGTGGAACAATTTTTTCGAGATATCAAATCGAATGCCGCTGCGAAAAGAGAAAGCGGGGAAACTCTTACGACAGTTAATACTTCTTCCATAAAAAACGACAATCGGGCAGAGAAAAATCAGGGGGGCCGGCCGGCAGGCCAGGGCCAATCCCAAAAACAACAGGAAAAGCAGGTAAGTATGAATAATAAATCAAATCAAACCACTCAAAACGGTTCCCAGCGAACCCAAGGCGGGCAGGATTCCCGTCAAGGCCACTCGAATCAGGGAGGCCAGAATAACGGCAGAACGCAAGGACAACATAACGGAGGCGGACGCAGCCAGGGTACAGGCAACCGCAGTCAAGGTTCTTCCCAAGGCGGACGCAATCAAAGCGCAGGCCAGGGAGGCAACCGGAGCCAAGGCGGCGGCCAGCAATCCGGCGGCCAACGCCAGAACCAAAACCAAAACCAAAACCAAAACCGTCCGCAGCAAACGAATCCGCGCCCAACCCAAGAGCGTGGAAATACGGATGACAACTTCTCGAAAAACGACAACCGCGGAGCGGGCCGTACCCAGAATCGCGGCAAAGGCGGAAACAAACGGTTTGAAGACGGAAAATCCGGCTTTAACCGGGGCAACAACCGCGGCGGAAAGAACAACAAGGGAAGATATCAGAACCAGCCGCCGCGCGAGAAAATCGACAACACGCCGAAAAAAATCATCGTCCGCGGCACGATGACGGTTGGCGAAACGGCCAAACTGCTTCATAAGGACGCGTCCGAGGTCATCAAAAAGCTGATGCTTATGGGCGTCATGGCGGCCATTAACCAAGAACTCGACATCGACACGATTCTACTGCTCGCCGGCGAGTTCGGCGTAGAGGTTGAAGTGAAGATCGTCGTCGAGGATGACCGTTTCGAGACGATTGAGGAGAATGACGATCCTGCGGATCTGAGAACCCGTCCGCCGGTCGTGACGATCATGGGGCACGTTGACCACGGTAAAACGACGTTGCTCGACGCCATCCGTTCCACGAACGTTACCGGCGGCGAAGCAGGGGGCATCACGCAGCATATCGGTGCCTACCAGGTGGAGATCAACAACAAAAAAATCACGTTCCTGGATACCCCGGGCCACGAAGCCTTTACGGCCATGCGGGCACGCGGCGCCCAAATCACGGATATCACGATTATCGTGGTGGCAGCCGACGACGGCGTCATGCCGCAAACCGTCGAAGCCATCAACCACGCCAAAGCGGCCGAACTGCCGATTATCGTAGCCGTGAACAAAATCGACAAACCGTCGGCAAACCCGGACAAAGTGAAACAAGAGCTGACCGAATACGGTCTTGTGCCGGAAGAATGGGGCGGAGACACGATTTTCGTCAACGTTTCGGCGAAGCAAAAAATCGGCCTGGAAGATCTTCTCGAAATGATCCTCCTGGTAGCCGAAGTCAACGAATACAAAGCGAATCCGGACAAACGCGCGCGCGGTGCCGTCATCGAGGCCGAGCTGGATAAAGGCCGCGGTCCCGTAGCCCGCATCTTGGTTCAGCACGGCACGCTGAAGATCGGGGACGCTTTCGTAGCGGGCAACTGCTTCGGACGCGTTCGGGCGATGGTGAACGACAAAGGCCGCCGTCTGAAGGAAGCCGGTCCATCCACGCCGGTCGAAATTACCGGCCTGACCGAAGTTCCGCAAGCCGGCGATCCGTTCATGGTCTTCGAGGACGAGCGGAAAGCACGCTCCATCGCCGAAAAACGCGCGATCACCCAGCGCCAGTCGGATCTCGGCAGCAACGTGCGCGTGACGCTCGACGATTTGTTCCAGCACATTAAAGACGGCGAAATCAAAGACCTGAACGTCATCATCAAGGGCGACGTGCAGGGTTCGGTCGAGGCTCTGAAAGGCTCCTTGGCGAAAATCGAAGTGGAAGGCGTACGCGTGAAAATCATTCACAGCGGCGTGGGCGCCATTACCGAATCGGACATTATTCTGGCGGCCGCCTCGAACGCGATCGTGATCGGCTTCAACGTTCGTCCGGATCCTCAAGCGGGCGCGACGGCAGAGCAGGAGAAGGTCGACATTCGTTTGCACCGCGTCATCTACAACGTCATCGAAGAAATCGAGCAAGCCATGAAGGGCATGCTTGATCCGGAATATAAAGAAGTGGTCGTCGGCCATGCCGAGGTCCGCAACCTGTTTAAAATCAGCAAAGTCGGCACGATCGCCGGCTGCATGGTTACCCAGGGCAAAATCGTCCGCAACGCGGAAGTGCGCCTGATCCGCGAAGGCATCGTCGTTCACGAAGGCAAGATCGATACGCTCAAGCGCTTCAAGGACGATGCCAAGGAAGTAAATCAGGGGTATGAATGCGGAATTACCCTTCAGGGCTATAATGACCTTAAAGAAGGAGACGTCATCGAAGCATTCGTCATGGAGGCTGTCGAGCGCAAGTAGGTAAAGAGGTGAACAGCTATGGCCAAAATACGTGTAGGACGGGTTGGAGAACAGATCAAAAAGGAACTGAGCCAGCTCATCCAAAGTGAATTGAAAGACCCCCGCATCGGTTTCCTGACCGTGACCGGCGTGGACGTAACCAATGATTTATCCCAAGCGAAGGTTTACCTCAGCGTGCTGGGAGACGAAGAACAGAAAGAAAACTCGCTGAAAGCTCTGGAGAAAGCCAACGGTTTTCTCCGCTCCGAGCTCGGCAAGCGGATTCGCCTTCGTCACATTCCCGAGCTTATTTTCAAGTTCGATGAATCCATTGCTTACGGCAGCCATATCGAAAAGCTGCTGGGAGAGATCAGCAAAAACGATTCGAACTAATACAGTTTAAAGGAGAAGGCTATGCAGACCTATGAACAGTCGCTTGAGCAGGCGAAGCAGTTTCTGCTGGAGCATGATGATTATTTAGTAGTGTCGCATATTCAGCCAGATGGAGATGCAGTCAGTTCCACCGTAGCCGTGGGCTGGCTTCTCTCATGTCTGGGCAAAAAATTCACTCTGATCAATGAGGGCCCGATCCCGGAGCGGATGCGTTTCTTGCTGCTGGCAGACCAAATCGTGAACATGGAGGAGCAGCCGCTTGACCGTACCTTCAAGCATGTCGTTTGCGTGGACTGCGCCGATTTTGCCAGGGTGGGACAGACGGCCCGATATTTTGAAGAAGATGCTTTGATCCTGAATATTGACCACCATCCGACCAACAACGGTTACGGGAGCGCGGCTCTCGTGAAACCGGATGCCGCCGCGACTGCCGAGATATTGCATGACCTCATCGACGCTTTCGGATTCAAGTGGACGACCGATATCGCATCCGCCATCTATACCGGACTTTTGACGGATACGGGCGGATTTCGTTACTCCAATACGTCGCCGCGGGTGATGAGCATTGCTTCGGAACTGCTCGGCTACGGCGTAAACGGGCCCGAATTATGCGAAACCTTGTTGGAATCGATGACGCTGCCGCAAATGAAAGTGCTTGTGAAGGCGCTCAGCACGATGGAGATGACGCCCGACGGGAAAATTTGCTGGGTTTACGTTACTCCGGAACATATGAAGGAAGCGGGAGCGGCAAACGAAGATTTGGAAGGGATCGTCAACTATCCGCGGAACATTCAGGGGGTCGAAGTCGGCATTTTATTTAAAGTGATCCATGACCAGGCCGTGAAAGTCAGTCTTCGTTCGGCAGGAAAAGTCGACGTTGCCGCGCTGGCCCAAAGCTTCGGGGGCGGAGGCCATGTTCGCGCCGCAGGCTGCAGGCTAGAAGCTTCCCTGGAGAGCTCCATTGAACAGGTAATAGAACGGGTGAAATCATTGTTATGAATCTTGAAGGCATATTGGCCGTTCACAAGCCGGCAGGGATGACTTCCCATGATGTCGTAGCGAAGACGCGGCGCATTTTGAAGATGAAGCGGATCGGCCATACCGGCACGCTCGATCCGGAAGTGACGGGCGTACTCCCGCTCTGCCTCGGCAGGGCGACAAGAGTGGTCGAATACATGCAGGAGCTTCCGAAGGAATACGAAGCGACGTTAAGGCTGGGACTGGCCACCGACACCGAAGACCTGACCGGCAACGTGACGGAAAAGGTCGACCGGGTCACGGTCACGCCGGAGGAGGCGGAGAACGTGCTGCGGTCGTTTCGGGGAACCATCTCCCAGGTTCCGCCCATGTATTCCGCCGTTAAAGTCGACGGCAAAAGGCTTTACGAACTGGCGCGCGAAGGCAAAACGGTGGAGCGCAAAAGCCGGGAAGTGACCATTTACGAAATTGAAATGAAAGGCCATGAATGGCAGGGGCCGTATCTCGATATTTCCTTCAGGGCGCTTTGCTCCAAAGGAACGTATATCCGTACGCTTTGCGTGGATATCGGCAAGGCGCTTGGTTTGCCTGCGACGATGGTTCGGCTGACGAGAACGATGTCCGCGGGAATTCCCGCCTCGGCATGCTTGACGCTGGAAGAGGTGGAGCGCCTGATGCAGGAGGGAAGTCTGCAGGAACATCTGATTCAGATCGACCATGCCGTCAGACATTTGCCGGCGCACACCGTAGCGGACGACAAGGCTGCCGCGGCGCTGCAGGGCCAGAGGCTCTCCGGCAGGGCCGTTTCCCCGGAAGTGCGGACTTCCGGCTGCATTCGTCTGTACGACAGCGCAGGCGTTTTTCTCGGGATCTTTGAAAAGCAGGAAGAATCAGGCGCCATTGCCCCGGTAAAGGTGTTTTTGCCGGAGGCATAAGCGGCTGTAACGGATATTTCTAATCGAATTGCAGGTGAGAACGCTGTGAAGACTATACATTTAACCTATCCCTTGTCCGCCGGCATCCTCCGGGAGCATGCGGGCCCGCAAATCGTGGCGATCGGACAGTTCGACGGCGTGCACCAGGGGCATGCAAGCGTGATCGGTTCCGCCGTCCGGTTGGCACGGCAGGAGGGCGTTCCGAGCGCGGTCATGACTTTTCATCCCCATCCGAAGGACGTCATGAAAAAAGGCAACTACGAGGGCAGTTTGACGCCGCTGCCGGAAAAGCAGGAACTGCTCGCAGGGCTGGGCGTGGATGTCTTGTACGTCGTGGAGTTCAGCGAAGCCTTCTCCAAGCTGAGCCCGCAGGAATTCGCCGAGGGCATGTTGTTGTCGCTCGGGGTGCGGACGGCGATCGTCGGCTTCGATTTCCGGTTCGGCCACAAAGGCGCGGGGGACGCGGAAATGCTGCGCGAGCTCGGGCAAGGAAAAATGAGCGTCGAGATCATTCCGCCTTTCGAGCAAGGAGGCGGGAAGGTGAGCAGCTCGGAGATCCGTAAAGCGCTGCACGGCGGAGATCTGGAACAAGCGAACCGGCTGCTCGGGAGGCCGTACCGGCTGCGGGGCGTCGTCATCGACGGGGACAAGCGGGGCCGGACGATCGGATTTGCGACGGCCAATTTGCGCCTGCTCGACCAATACGTCGTGCCGGCCAAAGGCGTGTACGCGGTCCGTTCGTTCATTGAAGGCGAGTGGATCCCCGGCGTGATGAATTTGGGAGTCAAACCGACGTTCCAAGAGAACGTTGCCGCGCCAAGCTTTGAGGTTCATCTCCTGGATTTTGACCGGGACATCTACGGCGAGCAGATGATCGTAGATCTGGTGTCCTATATCCGGCCGGAACGGAAATTCCCTTCCATCCAGGAGCTGATCGCTCAAATCCGGTCCGACGCCGAAACGGCCGGAAAGATTTTGAGCCTGTCCAAATAATCGGACATGGAGAACATTTACTTTTGCCGCCCATGTATGTTATACTGATAAACGTCGCTGGGAACAGCGGCAATAACCTTGGCTTGGTTACACGATCTCACCGACGGTAACGAGGCTAACGGCGATTATTTACTTAAGGAGGTGAACAGGATGGCATTGACTCAAGAACGCAAACAACAACTGATCGAAGAGCACAAAACTCATGAATCCGATACAGGATCCCCAGAGGTGCAAATTGCTATCCTTACGGAGAACATTACGAACCTGACTGATCACTTGCGCACGCACAAGAAAGATCATCATTCCCGCCGCGGACTGCTGAAAATGGTCGGTCAACGCCGTAAGCTGTTGGCATACTTGAAAAACAAAGATGTTAAACGTTACAGCGCGCTGATTGAAAAACTCGGATTGCGTCGTTAATATCCGTATGGTCTACTTAAAGCAGCCTGGTTGTTCACCGTTGTCCTTTTCGGAGTGACAGCGGAGCAACCGGGTTGCTTTTTATGCAGGCCTTATATGAATTGACCCAAACCTGGGAATAATGTGTATTGAAAAGGAGGGATTTCATGGAAAGTCGTGTCGAAATGCAGTTGGGCGGAAGACCCCTCGTTTTGGAAACCGGTCGACTCGCCAAACAGGCCAATGCCGCAGTGATGGTCCGTTATGGGGAAACCGCCGTGCTTTGTACTGTGACTGCTTCCAGTGAACCTAAAGATTTGGATTTTTTTCCGCTGACCGTAAACTATGAGGAAAGATTGTATGCCGTCGGCAAAATTCCGGGAGGTTTTATCAAACGCGAAGGGCGTCCGAGCGAAAAGGCGATTCTTGCCAGCCGTCTTACGGACCGTCCGATCCGTCCGCTGTTCCCTGAAGGATTCCGTAATGATGTACAAGTCCTTAATCTCGTCATGAGCGTCGATCAGGACTGCTCTCCGGAAATCGCCGCGATGATCGGTACCTCGGCCGCGCTGAGCATTTCCGACGTTCCGTTTAACGGACCGATCGGCGGAGTTATCGTTGGCCGCGTGGACGGGGAGTTCATTATCAACCCGACGATCGCCCAGCAGGAAATCAGCGATATTTACGTGGTCGTGTCGGGCACCAAAGACGCCATTATGATGGTGGAAGCCGAAGCCAACGAAGTGCCTGAAGAAGTCATGCTCGAAGCGATCATGTTCGGTCATGAGGAAATCAAAAAAATCGTCGAGGTCATCGAGGAACTGGTCGCCAAAGCCGGCAAGCCGAAGATGGAAGTCAAGCTGCACACGGTGGACGCCGAAGTCAACAAGCAGGTCCGCGAATATGCGGCAGCCCGTTTGGTCGAAGCCGTTCGCATTGCCGAGAAGCATGCCCGCCAAGATGCGATTGACGCCATTAACGATGAAACGGTGGCATACTTTGAACAGCAATACATAGAGACGCCTGAGCTTTTGAGCGACGTCAAAGAAGTGTTGCACGATATCGTCAAGGAAGAAGTCAGACGCCTGATCACGCATGATAAGGTTCGTCCTGACGGCCGCAAGCTGGATGAAATCCGTCCGATTGAATGCGATACGGGCATTTTGCCTCGCACGCACGGAACGGGCCTGTTTACCCGGGGTCAAACGCAGGCGCTTAGCGTATGTACGCTTGGTGCGCTCGGCGACGTGCAAATCCTGGACGGCATCGACCTGCAGGAATCGAAACGCTTTATGCACCATTACAACTTCCCGCCGTTCAGCGTAGGCGAAGCCCGCCCGCTCCGCGCTCCGGGACGCCGTGAAATCGGCCATGGCGCGCTTGGCGAAAGAGCGCTGTCGAAGGTCATTCCTTCCGAAACCGAGTTTCCGTACACGATCCGTCTTGTGTCCGAGGTGCTGGAATCCAACGGCTCCACTTCCCAGGCAAGCATTTGCGCAAGCACGCTGGCCATGATGGACGCGGGCGTGCCGATTAAAGCGCCGGTTGCCGGGGTGGCCATGGGTCTGATCAAAGACGGGGAACATGTCTCCATTTTGACCGATATCCAAGGCATGGAAGACCATCTGGGCGATATGGACTTCAAAGTGGCCGGAACCGCGGAAGGCGTTACAGCCATCCAAATGGACATTAAAATCGACGGCATCGACCGCCAGATTTTGCAGGACGCTTTGAAGCAGGCAAGAGAAGGCCGGATGTTCATCCTTAGCAAAATGATGGAAGCGATCCAGAAGCCAAGGGAAACGCTGTCCCCATATGCGCCTAAAATTATCGTCATGAACATCAATCCGGACAAAATCCGCGACGTCATCGGCGCAGGCGGCAAAATCATCAACAAAATCATCGAAGAAACCGGCGTGAAAATCGATATCGAGCAGGATGGCCGCGTATTCATCGCTTCGTCGAACGAAGAAATGAACCAAAAAGCGCGTTCCATCATCGAAGGCATCGTCCGCGAGGTACAGGTCGGCGAAATTTACGTCGGCACCGTCAAACGGATCGAGAAATTCGGGGCATTCGTGGAAATTTTGCCGAACAAGGAAGGTCTCGTTCACATTTCCCAATTGTCCACCGAACGCGTAGCGAAGGTTGAAGACGTCGTGGCGATCGGGGATTCGATTACCGTGAAAGTGACGGAGATCGACCAGCAGGGCCGGATTAACCTGTCCCGCAAGGCAGTTTTGACTGCGGAATCCAAACCGCAAAAAGCTTAACAATCTAAAAGAGACCTGGAAGGTCTTGCGAAAGAGGCAGAACGTAACCACTTCTGGCTCTTTTTTTTTTTTCGGGGATGGAAGGGCCCGGGTCTTCTTTTCCTCCATTCATAATCCGCTGGACTTGCTCATATGATGGGACAAAGCGGGTAAGGGAGATGAGCGGGGGAATGAATGGAAGAAAGGGCGCGGTATTGATGGCCTGTTTTGCCGTCGTCGTAGGGGTCGCGCAGACCGACGTCGTCGGCGAATATATCAGGGAAGCCAGGCATCAGGCGGCGGAGGTTCGTGCGACGGGGGCCCCGGCGGCAGATCAGGCGCAGGATCCGCTCTACAAAGAGCTTCTGGAAAAGCGGGAGCAGACGAGGATCCAGCCCGTCGACGCGGTTGTGGACCGTGTATGGAAGGCGATTCCCGGTTATAATGGAATAGAAATCGATGTGGATGCAACCTATAAGCAGGCAAAGGCGGCGGGGGCGTCCAAGCCGTTTACATACGTGTATCGCCAAATCCCTCCGAAGGTCAGCCTGGACGATTTGGGGGCGGAGCCGATTTACCGGGGAAATCCGAACAAGCCGATGGTCGCGCTTATGATCAATGTGGCTTGGGGGAATGAATTTATCGTGCCGATGCTGGATATTTTAGACGAGGAGAAGGTAAAGGCTACCTTCTTTTTTGATGGAAGCTGGCTGAAAAAAAATCCCGAGCTGGCCAAGGAAATCCAAAAACGCGGACACGAGCTTGAAAACCATGCGTACACCCATCCGAACATGAGGCAGCTGAGCGAATACCGGGCCACGATGGAGATCAGCAAAACGCAAAAGCTCCTGAAGGAAACCCTGGGCGTCGACAATAAATGGTTTGCCCCGCCGTCGGGGGATTTTAATCAGCAAACGGTGCGTATCGCCGCAGGCCTCGGCCTGAAGACCGTCCTATGGACGCTCGATACGGTCGACTGGAGAAATCCTTCCCCGGAATCGGTCGTAAGCAAAATATCGAAGAAAGCGGAGGCAGGATCCCTTATTTTGATGCATCCGACGTCTTCGTCGTCCAAGGCGCTCCGGGGGATGATCCGGGGCATCAAAGCCAAGGGGCTGATCCCGGGAACGGTGAGCCAGACGCTTTCGCCCGAACGCATTGTTCCGCAAAGCGGTTGAGCGGGGCGTTGTTTTTTGGTAGGATAGGGGATGCGTTGAAGGCAGTGATTGATATTATTTTAGGAGGGCCTAGCCGCGTGAAAAAAATAAAGCTTACCAACGGCCTCAGAGTAGTCATGGAGAAAATCCCGACCTGTCGGTCGGTTTCTTTCGGGATCTGGGTAAAAACGGGTTCGCGTCATGAAACACCCGATAATAACGGCGTATCGCATTTTATCGAGCATATGCTCTTTAAAGGGACGGAGCGTTTCGACGCCAAAGACATAGCGGAGCAATTCGATGCCATCGGCGGCAACGTTAACGCGTTTACGTCGAAGGAGTATACATGTTATTACGCCAAAGTGCTGGATGAGCATTTGCCGATCGCCGTGGACGTCCTTTCGGACATGTTTTTCCGGTCGGTTTTGGATGAAGGCGAACTGGCCAAGGAGAAAAACGTCATTCTTGAGGAAATTTCGATGTACGAAGACACGCCGGACGATCTGGTGCATGATTTGATGGCAAAAGCCGTTTACGGGGAACATCCGCTGGCTTATCCGATTTTGGGCACGAAGCAGCAGCTTGACCCGATGGGACCGGCGGAGCTGCGGGCGTACATGGAGGAGCATTACACGGTCGAAAATACGGTCATCAGCGTGGCCGGCAACATCGATGACGGCGTCGTGGAGCTGCTGGAGCGCCATTTTGGCCATTTCGGGAACAAACGCCGGGTGAAGGAAATTGCGTCACCGGGGTTCCACAGTGATGTTTTGTTCCATAAAAAGAAAACCGAGCAGAACCACATCTGCCTGTCGCTGCCGGGATGTTCGATCCATGACCCGCTGCAGTACGCAATGATTTTGCTGAACAATACGATCGGCGGGGGCATGAGCTCGAGGCTGTTCCAGGAAATCCGCGAAAAGCGGGGCCTGGCTTATTCCGTTTATTCGTACCACAGCTCCAATGAGGACAGCGGCTTGTTTACGGTATATGCGGGCACCGCGCCGAAACAGACCAAGGACGTGCTTGATCTGACCAAAGAGGTGCTTGCGGACGTTGCGCAAAACGGCATTACGGAAGACGAGCTCCGGAAAGGCAAGGAACAGCTGAAGGGCAGCCTGATTTTGAGCCTGGAGGGAACGGGCAGCCGGATGAACCGTCTCGGCAAAAACGAATTGATGCTGGGCAAGCACTATTCCCTGGACGAAATGATTGATAAAATAGAGCATGTCGGCATGAAGGATATCGACGACGTGCTGGACAGAATGTTCGGCGTGCCTTTTGCGCTGGCCATGGTCGGAGCATCGGACAAAGCTATCGCCGGATTAAGAAGGGATGATTTGGTTGCATTACGTTCAAATTCATAAGCTTCCGGGACATGACGACGTGAAACTTCCGGAAAAAATGTCCTCGGGCGCTTCAGGTTACGACCTGCATGCCGCCGTCGAGGAACCTGTCGTGCTCCATCCGGGGGAGCGCAAGCTGATTCCGACAGGATTTGCCTTAGCGATGCCGGAAGGGCTGGAAGCCCAAATCCGTCCGCGCAGCGGACTCGCCTTGAAACACGGCATCACTTGCCTCAATACGCCGGGAACGATCGACGCGGATTACCGCGGGGAAGTGAAGGTGCTGCTCATTAACTTGGGACAGGAGCCTTTTGAAATCGCCCGGAACGAACGGATTGCCCAAATGGTATTCCAGGAGGTTCCGCCGATCCGTCTCGAACAAGTGGAACGTTTGTCCGAGACCGTTCGCGGTGCCGGAGGATTCGGCCACACGGGCAAATAACAAACCAAGATCCGCCGCATGTTCGCCGAAAGCGAAGTGACGGCGGATTTTTTTGCGTTCAATCCCGTTTTAGGGTCCCTCCGAAAACCGCTGACCAAAAGGCCAAAGCACTGCAACCGCCCCGGGTTTCGGGGTTATTTCCTCCGCGTTCTCACCGAATGATAGGCTTCGGCATAAGATGTTCCATAACAGTGTTTTTTGAAAGGAGTGACATCCTTATGCTGACAGGAGTCCAAATCGTATTCCTTGGCGGGGATGCGCGGCAGATCGAGGTGATCCGCAAATGTTCGGAGATGGATGCCACCGTCAGCGTCGTCGGTTTTGACAATCTGAAGGAAAAACTCCAGGGAGTGACCAGGGATCATCTGACGGCTGAGCTGCTCGCTGCTGCGGATGTGCTGGTCCTTCCTGTCGTGGGCTGTGATGACAACGGCATCATCCATACGCAGTTCTCGAACGAGTCGCTAAAGCTGCAGGATGAGCATATGGCCGCGCTCCGCAGAGGGTGCAAAGTA
Organism: Paenibacillus sp. FSL M7-1455; assembly: GCF_038004655.1. Classification (NCBI taxonomy): domain Bacteria; kingdom Bacillati; phylum Bacillota; class Bacilli; order Caryophanales; family Paenibacillaceae; genus Paenibacillus; species Paenibacillus sp. FSL M7-1455. The sequence continues at coordinate 2,090,379 of NZ_JBBORO010000001.1, forward strand.
TACACCGGCATGGCCAAACCTTATCTGCGAAGCTTGTGCGCTCATCACGAGATCAAGTTGATCGAGCTGCTGGACCGGGATGAGGTCGCGATCAGCAATTCCATTCCGACATCCGAAGGCGCTCTGGTGATGGCTATTCAGAATACGGATTTTACGATACATGGATCGAACTGCATGGTGCTTGGACTGGGCAGGACCGGGTTTACGATGGCGAAAAGCCTGCAGGGTCTGGGAGCGAAAGTGAAAGTGGGAGTCCGCAGCGAAAAGGACGTCGCCCGGGCGGAGGTGATGGGCTGGGAGCCTTTTCTGACAAGGGATTTGGCGGATCACGTGCGCAACATCGACTTGATTTTTAATACGATTCCGACTATGATAGTCACAGCACAAATCCTGTCTAGAATGCCCCAAAGCGCCGTCATTATTGACCTTGCTTCCGCTCCCGGAGGATGCGATTTCCGGTATGCGGAGAAGCGGGGGATCAAGGCGCTGCTTGCCCCCGGGCTCCCTGGAATCGTAGCTCCCAAAACGGCTGGTTCGATTATCGCGAACACGTTGGTACAGTTGATTTCGGATGAGTTCAAGACTCGGGGGGATGGACAATGAATTGGCAGGGTAAAACGGTAGGTTATGCAGTTACGGGATCACACTGCACGCTTGAGGAAATCATGCCGCAGGTGAAGCGGTTCGTGGAAGCCGGCGCGAACGTGGTGCCGATCGCGTCGGGTTCGGTGCAGGTAACGGATACACGTTTCGGAACGGCTCAAAATTGGCTTCAGCAATTAAAAGACATTACGGGCAATGACATCATTACTACGATTGTCGAAGCGGAGCCGCTGGGGCCGTCCAAATTGCTGGATGTGCTGGTCATCGCCCCTTGCACCGGAAACACGACGAGCAAGCTGGCAAACGCGATGACGGACAGTCCGGTGCTTATGGCCGCCAAGGCCCAGATGAGGAACCAGCGACCGCTTGTGCTCGCGATTTCGACAAATGACGGGCTTGGACTGAATGCGTCCAACATCGCCAAGCTTTTAATTACGAAAAACATCTATTTTGTTCCGTTTGGCCAGGATAATCCTTTTCAAAAGCCGAATTCGCTTGTGGCCCAGATGGATTTGATTCCCGAAGCCTGCTACGCAGCGCTGGAAGGAAAACAGCTTCAGCCCATGATCCTTCAACGGGTGTTCTCGGCCTAAACGGCCGAACATCCTGTATGGCTTCACCATTTTAATTCGAAGGCTGCCGCATGGCGATCCGGGCGCTGAATCAGCAAGGCGGATCCGTCCATGCAACGGCCGCTTGTGCCCGCATTCCTGTCGTTTGCGGTCACATAAAATCTGCAATTGTCGAACTTGAGAGAGACTATGAACTTGAAGACGCGTAATTTTGGAGGAAGCGCCGGGAATTTGGCACGCGCAGCCGCCCCGCTTCCTGCCCTTATCCGCCTGCGACCCATGCCGCAGGAAGCCGGACGTTTTTGCAGGGCGTTTGCGCCGTGATCTTGTCGCGGGCAACAAACCTCCAATCGATGCAACGATAATTCCGTGAGGGTGCGGCTCTAAACCGTGCTGTCCGAAAAACGAGATTACTGCAGCCAAACGTTCCGCGCGTTCTTAGTCGTATGGAGGAATGGAAATGAGTATTTTAGTACAAAAATTTGGCGGTACGTCGCTGTCGACGCCGCAGGCAAGAGAGCTTGTCATTGGCCACGTCAAACGCGAGCTGAATGCTGGATACCAGCTCGTTGTCGTTGTGTCCGCAATGGGACGCCGAGGTGAGCCTTACGCTACGGACACGCTCCTTGACTGGGTTGCCCAGAATGGCGATGCGCTGCCTGCGCGCGAAAGGGATTTACTGCTGTGCTGCGGTGAAATCATCTCCGCGGCTACGCTTTGCAGCCTGTTGGAGTCCGAAGGCATTCGCGCAACCGTGCTGACGGGGGCGCAGGCCGGATTCGTCACGGACGATCAATTCGGCAATGCCCGGATCAAGGACGTGCGTCCGGACCGGGTGATTTCCGAACTGGAGACGCATCAGGTGGTTATCGTGACCGGTTTTCAGGGACAGGCGGAGTCCGGCGACTTTACGACCCTGGGGAGAGGCGGAAGCGATACTTCGGCTACGGCCCTCGGCGCTGCGCTTCATGCGGAAATCGTTGACATCTATACGGACGTCAATGGCATTTTGACTGCGGACCCGAGAATCGTCGAAGACGCCAAACCGCTGCCCGTCGTAAGCTACGCTGAAATTTGCAACATGGCGCAGTACGGCGCCAAAGTGATTCACCCCCGGGCCGTTGAAATCGCCATGCAGGCCCATATCCCCGTTCGGGTGCGGTCTACGTTTTCCGAGGATGAAGGGACGCTGGTGACCCAGCCGGAGGGCTTCAAGGACGTTCAGCTGGGCTTTATGGACCGTTACGTGACCGGGATCGCCTATGTAAGCAACGTGACGCAAATTACGGTCGATTGCGAAGGCGGAGGCCATAATCTTCAGCTTCAGGTATTTAAAGCGATGGCGGAAAATTCCATCAGCGTGGACTTTATTAATGTTACCCCAACCGGTGCGGTCTATACGGTGTTTGACTTCGATTCGGATCGGGCGTTGACGGTTCTCCGGGAGCTTGGATTCGAGCCCAAGGCGTTGTCCGGCTGTGCCAAAGTTTCGGTCATCGGCGGGGGAATCAACGGGGTTCCGGGAATCATGGCCAAAATCGTCGAATCGTTAAGCGAACAGAACATTCAAATCCTGCAATCGGCCGATTCGAACACGACCATCTGGGTGCTCGTGAAAAAAGAAGACATGGTGCAGGCATTGCGTGCTCTTCATACCAAATTCGAACTTCATAGATAACTTTTACTTAAGAAGCGGCTTAGCGGTTAAGGGAGAAACGTTTTGATCAACGGATCTTCCATACCGCAGAGCCGCCTAGCCTGCATATTCATTGGAAATCTCATAAAAAACGGCTTGCAAGAGCGCGTTCCATCGTTTGAGGAGGTTATACAAGTGGATTTCGGAAGATTGATAACGGCCATGATCACGCCGTTTGACGAGCAGGGAAACATCAACTGGTCGGAAACGTCAAACATGATTGAATATTTGATCGAAGAGCAAAAATCGGATTCCCTCGTCATCTGCGGCACGACGGGCGAGTCCCCGACGTTAAGCGATGAAGAGAAGCTGGAGCTGTTTGCTTTCGCGGTGGAGCATGCCAAAGGGCGCTGCAAAATCATCGCCGGGACGGGCAGCAACAACACGGAGCATTCCGTCCAGCTGACCCGGAAGGCCGAAAAATTGGGCGTTGACGCGGCGCTGCTGGTCGTGCCTTATTACAACAAGCCGAACCAGGAAGGGTTGTACCGCCATTTCGAGGCCATCGCTCGCGGCACGAACCTGCCGGTCATTCTTTACAATGTGCCGGGACGAACCGTAACGAGCCTTTCGGTCGAGACGACCCTCCGCCTCGCCCAGATTCCTAACGTCGTCGGCACGAAAGAATGCGCCTCTCTTGAGCAGGTGACGCTCATCGCCTCGGCCGCCCCCGAACATTTCAAGGTTTATTCGGGCGACGATTCCGTGACGCTGCCGGCCATCGCGGTTGGCGCTTACGGGATTGTGAGCGTGGCCAGCCATTTGATCGGCGCATCCATGAAGGACATGATTCAAGCGTATTTGAACGGAGAGGCAGCCGAAGCGGCGAAGCTGCATCAGAAGTTGTTCCCTGTTTTCAAGGGGCTTTTCGAATGCCCGCATCCCGTGCCGAATCCTTCTGCATTGAAATATGCCCTGAATCTGCTCGGCCGTCCCGTTGGCGGCGTACGTTTGCCGCTCGTCGACCCCAGCGAATCCGAAGCCGCGTTTCTCCGCGATCTTGTAGCTTCTTTGCAGGCTTGATTTTTATCGACGTCAACATTACGAAAAAAACGATGACAGCGCCCGTTCGGGCGCTGTTTTTTGTAGCAAATAGAGGCTTTATTTTTGGGGAACGTTAACACTTACGTGGAGGGTGACTTGTGTTTTGCGTTTTTTATCATGTATAATGAGGTCAAGTGACTGGGTGCGGTATATTTTTGAAATTAAAATACTATAAAATGGTACGACGTCCAACACCATAGGAGGTTTAGATTCATTTGTCTAAAAAAAATAATAACGATAAATTGACGATATTTGCATTGGGCGGCGTCGGTGAAATCGGGAAAAACATGTATGTCATTCAATACGCGAATGATATCGTTGTTGTTGATGCAGGCTTGAAATTTCCCGAAGAGGACATGCTTGGCATCGATATCGTCATCCCCGATATCAGCTACTTGACGGAAAACCGCGACAAAGTGAGAGGCATTTTGCTCACTCACGGACACGAGGATCACATCGGCGGTTTGCCTTACGTCCTCAAACATTTGAATGTTCCGGTATACGGAACGAAGCTGACGCTCGGACTCGTCGAGAACAAGCTGAAGGAAGCCAATCTGCTCGGCGAAACGAAACGGATTCTGATCCATGAGGATTCGGTGGTGCAGCTCGGCTCAACGCTGAAAGCGACGTTCTTCAGAACGAACCACAGCATTCCGGATTCCGTCGGCATTTGCATCGCGACGCCGGAGGGCAATGTCGTTCATACGGGCGACTTTAAATTCGACCATACGCCGGTAAACGGCCAGTATGCCAACCTGCAGCGGATGGCTGCCATTGGCGAAGAAGGCGTTCTCGCGCTGCTGTCCGACAGCACCAATGCCGAAAAACCGGGCTTTACGCCATCGGAGAAAAACGTCGGCCTCGTGCTGGAGGATATTTTCCGGAAAGCGTCCCAACGCGTCGTGATCGCCACGTTTGCATCCAACGTTCACCGGATCCAGCAGGTCGTCAACGCCGCGGAATCGACGGGCCGCAAAATTACGGTGATCGGACGAAGCATGGTCAACGTCGTGTCGATCGCCGCCGAGCTCGGCTATCTCCACATGCCGGACGGCATGCTGATCGAACCGGAAGAAGTGAACAAGATGGCCGCCGACCGCGTCGTCGTATTGTGCACGGGCAGCCAAGGCGAACCGATGTCGGCGCTGACCCGCATGGCCCGTTCTACCCATCGCAAGGTCGATATTTTGCCGGGTGATACCGTTATCATCGCTGCAACGCCGGTTCCTGGCAACGAGAAATACGTCGGCCGGACGATCGACGAACTCTTCCGTTTAGGCGCCGAGGTCATTTACAGCGGCTCGAACTCGGGCGTTCACGTTTCCGGACACGGCAGCCAGGAAGAATTGAAGCTGATGCTGAACCTGATGAAACCGAAATTTTTCCTTCCGATCCACGGGGAGTACAGAATGCAGCGCAAGCATGCGCTCCTGGCGGAATCGGTGGGAGTCGATCCCGACAACATCTTTATCATCGATATCGGTGAAGTGGTGGAAATTCAGAACGGCATGGCGCGCAAAGCCGGTAAAGTCACGGCCGGCAACGTGCTCATCGACGGACTGGGCGTCGGCGACGTAGGCAACATCGTCCTGCGGGACCGCAAGCTGCTTTCCCAGGACGGCATTCTGGTCGTTGTGGTTACGCTCAGCAAACAGGACGGCACGATCATGTCCGGACCGGACATTATTTCCAGAGGTTTCGTGTATGTACGCGAATCCGAAGGCTTGCTTGACGAAGCGAACCGGATCGTCTCGAGCACGCTGCAGAAGCTGATGAGCGAGAATGTGAACGAGTGGGCTTCCCTCAAAACGGGAGTCAAGGATGCGCTGGGACGGTTCCTGTACGAACAGACCCGCCGCAGACCTATGATCTTGCCGATCATTATGGAAGTGTAATGTTGCAAACATGAAGTGGCAAATGCTTGATATACCAGCACTATCTTTTACCGTGTTCGTCACTTGACCCCATATTGGCCACATTCACTCATCTGTTTTCCTCATATGCAGGCTAAGTTATGGACGAGGCTTCTCCTGCATGCCATAGGAAAAACACCGATAATCAAAGCGCAGTTTTCCGATCAACCGGAAGCTGCGCTTTTTTGCTTCGTCTTTTGAATAACCGGGATTCCACATGGGGAACAATACGGGGGAATTCCCATGAGGAGGATCAATAACAATGACTTTAGTTCGCGAATGTATGACAACGAATGTTCAAACATGCGCTCCGCATGATACGGCAACTGCCGCCGCAAAAATGATGCGCGATATCAATTGCGGATCGCTTCCGGTATGCGAAGGCAAAAAAATCGTAGGCATGATCACCGACCGCGACATCGTGCTGAAATGCGTGGCCGCAGGCAAAGATCCGGACAGCGTACACTGCCACGAGTGCATGACGAAAGACGTCGTGACCTGTTCTCCCGATACCGACGCCCATGAATGCGCACGCATGATGGCCGATCACCAAATCCGCCGCATCCCGGTCGTCGAAAACGGGGAAATCGTCGGCATTTGCGCCATCGGCGATCTGGCTACCATCAACATTCATATCAATGAAGCGGGAGAAGCGCTCAGCGAAATTTCCGAACAGCAGCAGCTTCATTAAGGTTCCAGGGAGAAAGCACCCGTTCCGGCGGGTGTCTTTTTTTGACGTTTGGCGGAACGGGAGCAGGGTGCCGTTTTATTTTTCAGGGGCAAAAAGGAATAATACCCGGGTTCGGCCCGCCATGCTAAACAGAATGAACGCACCTTTGACGTGAAAGGATGGGGAATAAAAACATGGCGAATGAAACAGGTCATTACCGTATGGAGGAACCGGCCGCGCCGGAGCAGCAGCCGGAAAACCCAACGAAAGCAGCAATTGAGGCCGTGCAGCAGCTTGGCCAGATGAATGTGCCTACCGCAAACGAATCCAACATATTTTGCTTGACCATCATCGGTCAGATCGAGGGACATATGGTTCTTCCGCCGCAAAATAAAACGACGAAATACGAGCATATCATCCCTACGCTCGTCGCGGCCGAGCAAAACAAAAACATCGACGGGCTCCTCATTATTTTGAATACGGTCGGCGGCGACGTCGAAGCCGGGCTGGCCATCGCCGAAATGATCGCCTCGCTGACCAAACCGACGGTGACGGTCGTGGTCGGCGGAGGACACAGCATCGGCGTTCCGATCGCCGTATCGTCCACGTATTCGATCATCGCCGAAAGCGCGACGATGACGATTCACCCGATCCGCTTGAACGGACTGGTCATCGGCGTCCCGCAAACGTTCGAATACATGGAAAAAATGCAGGAGCGCGTCGTTCGGTTCGTTACGTCCCATTCGCGGATCACGGAATCGCAATTCAAGGAGCTCATGTTCCGCACCGGCGAGCTGAACCGGGACGTCGGGACGCCGGTCGGCGGGATCGATGCGGTGAAATACGGTTTGATGGACGAGGTCGGCGGCATCGGGCAAGCGATCATGAAGCTGAACCAGTTGATCGACGAACGCAAGCGGGCCGGCGAAACGGAGGGGATCACGCAATGACGCTCCATACCGTCATGCCGCTGGAAGCCGTTTGGGAAAAGCAAGGGGAAGAAACGACGACGACGGAAGTGCGGTTTAAAGGGATTTTGATGGAAGTCAAGCCGTTGGATCATAACCAGGTGCAAATCGTCCGTTTGTTGGACGGGCCGCTGGATTCCTATTTGAATCCGTCATATTCCCCCGGACAGATTATCCGTTATGTCCCGGCAACATAAAGCGAAATTTGCGAAAAACAGAACATAGGTGCCCACCGGGATTATATGGTATAATGGGGTTCCGGGGGTGACATTTCTTGGCTAAACGGAGAAAAAAGAAGAAGGCCTTGCTGACCAATGTTCTGAAATACGAAATATACGGCATCATATTGATCACCCTATCCGTCATTGCCCTGTCCGGCGAAGCGGCGGTAGGGTGGTCTTTATCTAAAATGTTCGGCCTAGTGCTTGGACGGTTTTATTTTGTCATTCCTTTAATCGGCATTTATGTGGGGCTCAGCGTCATGATTCAGCGAAAATGGCCCAACCGGTGGAGCACCCGCAAAAGCGGGATCGTTTTGCTTGTGCTGGCGTTGACGCTCATGAGCAGCGTCGCCTCGCTCGAGAAGAAGCTGTCCCATGTTCCCGGCCTGAGCGCCGGACATATCATTGCCCAAATACATAATGATTTGGACGGCTCGCTGTTGTCGTCCGCAGGCTCCAAAGAACGTTCCATGCTGAACAAGGATATTAGCGGAGGGTACGCCGGTGCGCTCCAATACGCCGTTTTGTTTTGGCTGTTCGGCAATACGGGAACGAAGCTGATGCTCATCGTCATGTTCATTATCAGCTTCATGCTGATCACGAACCTGTCGTACGTCGACCTGATGCGGATCTTGCGCAAACGAATGGTTCAAGCGGGAAGCAACGTGCAAAAACGGATAGCGGCACAAAAACCGCAAGCCGTCGCGTCTTCCGCCAAACCGTCGCGAAAACGGGGGCATGCCCCGCTGCCGGATGAGGATGAGGAGGACGATCTCGACGATTTCGTCGAGCCGAAGCCGAAGAGGTCCGCGCCGGTGTTTTTCCAGCTTTTTGGCAACAAAATCGGCAAACCTGCTGCAGAGGGGGCGGCTCCGGAACCGGACGAGGATCTGGACGGAAGCGACATATTGGAGCCTGTAGGCAGGCATTCCAGCCGCGCGGCAAAGCCGATTTACGATGATGTGCCGGAGTATGGCGGAATCGATGCGGAGCCCGAACCGTGGAATCGCGGAGAAGCGGAAACGTCATCGCCCATCATCCGCGACTTCTTCGAGCAGGTGAAATCCGAAGGGAGCTTGGAGGAAGAGGATTGGGAGGAACATGAACCCGTGCCGGACGGCGGCGTACAAGCCGTTTCGGACGAAAGCGGACATGAAGGCCTGCAGCCGATCCCATCTTCCCCTGAAACGGGCGGGGAAGCCGCAGAGGAACATGGCCAAGGGCCGGCCGGTGAAGAGGCGGCAGAACCGCTTGAGACGAAACCGCCCGCCCCGCCGCCGAAGCCGTACAAGCTTCCGCCGTTCCGTTTGTTGGCCAAACCGCATAACGGCGGCAAAGCCGGGGACCAGAACGACTATATGCAAACGGCCCGCAAGCTGGAGGCGACGCTCGAGAGCTTCGGCGTTCGGGCCAAGGTGCTTGAAGTCGTGCGCGGCCCGGCGGTGACGCGTTACGAGATCCAGCCGGATATCGGCGTCAAGGTCAGCCGGATCGTCAGCCTGACCGACGATATCGCGCTGGCGCTGGCGGCGAAGGACATTCGGATGGAAGCGCCGATTCCGGGCAAATCGGCCATCGGCATCGAGGTGCCGAATAACGAGGTGTCTCTGGTCACGATGCGGGAAGTCATGGAAACGCCGGTGTTCCAGGACGCCCAGTCCAAGCTGTCCATTGCGTTCGGCAGGGACATTTCCGGGCAGACGATCGTCGGCAATCTTGCGAAAATGCCCCATTTGCTGGTCGCGGGCGCGACCGGCTCGGGGAAATCGGTTTGCATCAACGGCATTATTACGAGCATTTTGTATAAAGCCAAACCGGATGAGGTCAAATTCCTGATGGTCGATCCGAAGATGGTCGAACTGAACGTATATAACGGCATCCCGCATTTGATGGCTCCGGTGGTGACGGATCCGAAGCGGGCTTCGCTCGCCCTGAAAAAAATCGTCGTCGAAATGGAAAAACGGTATGAGCTGTTTTCCAAATCCGGCACCCGGAACATCGAAGGTTACAACAATCTGATGAAAGACAACTTGCCAGCCGTGCTTCCTTACATCGTGGTCATCGTGGACGAGCTCGCGGACCTTATGATGGTGGCGGCGCATGACGTCGAAGAAGCGATCACAAGGCTTGCGCAAATGGCGCGCGCCGCCGGCATCCACCTGATCATCGCCACCCAGCGGCCTTCGGTGGACGTCATCACGGGGGTCATCAAGGCCAACATTCCTTCGCGGATTGCCTTCGGCGTTTCTTCCCAGGTGGATTCGCGGACGATCCTCGACATGGCCGGGGCGGAAAAGCTGCTGGGCCGGGGCGATATGCTGTTCATGCCGATGGGGTCTTCGAAACCGATTCGCGTCCAAGGCGCTTTTATGACCGACCAGGAAGTGGAAACGATCGTCAATTACGTGCGCGAGCAGGGCGAAGCCCAGTACGACGAATCGATCGTCCCCGAAGTGGATGAGTCGCAGCCCGAAGCGGACGAAGAGCTGGACGAGCTGTACGATCAGGCGGTGCAAATCGTGCTCGAGGCCAAGCAGGCTTCGGTATCGCTGCTGCAGCGCAGAATGAGGGTCGGGTATACGCGTGCGGCCCGCTTGATCGATTCCATGGAAGCCCGGGGCATTATCGGCCCTTACGAAGGAAGCAAACCACGCGAGGTCCTCGTGTCGCTGGAGCAGTATCAGCAGCAAAACCGGATCAGTTCATAAAGAGCCGGCGAGTCTTCCGTAAACAAAAAAAACGTGCCGCTGCGGTTTCATACCGCGGCAGCACGTTTTTTCTTTTTATACAGTACCCGATCCATCATCCCTTTTGGGCTTAAAAATCGAAGTTGTCCGGGTCCGGGCCGACCCGGCGGTTTTGGTTCAGGGCGTCGATTTTTTCCATATCCTCAGGCGAAAGCTCAAAGTCGAAAATCGAAGCATTTTCGATGATGCGATGTTCCTTGATCGATTTCGGAATCGTTACGACGCCTTTTTGCAGGTCCCAGCGCAATATCGTTTGAGCGACGGATTTGTTATGCTTCGCGGCAATCTCTTGAAGCACCGGCTGGTTTAACAGTTCGCCCTGCATGAGCGGCGACCAGGCTTCGAGCTGGATGCCCTGCTCTTTCGTAAAGGTCAACAGCTCGTTTTGGGCCAGGTAAGGATGGAATTCCACCTGGTCGACCATCGGCTTGATTTCTGCGGTGGACAGCAGATCCTGCAGATGGTGAACATGAAAGTTGCTGACGCCGATCGCCCGGACGCGCCCGTCCTTATACAGCTTTTCCAGAGCTCTCCACGTGTCTTTATACTTGCCTGCAACCGGCCAGTGAATAAGGTACAGGTCAAGCACGTCCAGACCGAGTTTGGACAAGCTTGCGTCAAAGGCAGCCAACGTTTCGTCGTAGCCTTGGTCCTGATTCCATACCTTGGAGGTTACGAACAGTTCTTCCCTGGCGATCCCGTTTTCCGCCAATGCTTCGCGGATGGCTTGGCCGACGCCGCTTTCGTTCCCGTAAATGGCCGCCGTGTCGATGCTGCGGTATCCGTGTTTGATGGCGGCTTTTACCGCCGCGATCAGATCCGCGCCTTCCTCCACTTTAAATACGCCGAGGCCAAGCCAAGGCATGTCTACTCCGTTAGCAAGCTTTGTCGTGCTTTGCAGATGCAATGTCATCATGTGTTCCTCCTCGAATTGATCTTTCATTATTGTGCGTTGAAACGCTTGTTTCTTTTCTTTGCAAAATATAACTCCATCCGGTAAGAATAACGGCGGCCGCAACCATCACGGCACCGACCCAGCCCGTATGGACAAGGCCGAGCGAATCCGTTACCCGTCCGCCCAAATAAGCGCCAAGCGCGATTCCGGCGTTAAACGCGGCGATATTGATCGCCGAGGCGACGTCCACCGCTTTCGGCACATACCGTTCGGCAAGCGTCAGCACATATGACTGCAAGCCGGGTACGTTCATGAATGCAAGCAGGCCCATCAGGAAGACGGTGATCAACGCCGCGATTTTGAACGGCGCCGTAAAGGTAAGCAGCAGCAGAACCGCAGCCTGCAGAATAAACATGACAAGCAGCGCCGACAACGGATTGCGGTTGGCCGCTTTCCCGCCGACCATGTTGCCGATGGCGATGGCGATGCCGTACACCAGCAGAATGAGCGCCGTCGTGGATTCCGCGAACCCTGTTATTTGGTGAAGCAGTGGGGATAAATAAGTGAAGACCGCAAAAGTCCCCCCGTATCCCAGGGCCGTAATCAGAAAAGCCAGCAGCAATCTTCCGTTGGCAAACAGTTTGAGCTGCTCGCGGACCGGCGTCTTGACGCCCTTCCGAAGATGCGAAGGGACCAGCACGAGGTTAGCGAGCAACGCGACCAAGCCGACCGCGGCGATGGAGATGAACGCGGCCCGCCATCCCAGCTGCTGGCCGAGAAACGTCCCGAGCGGCACGCCGGTGACGGTGGCGATGGTCAAGCCGGAAAAAAGAATGGCAATCGCGCTGGCGCGGCGATTTTCCGGAACGATGTCGGCGGCGATCGTCGTGCCGATGGACATGAACACGCCATGGGCCAGCGCGGAGATGATCCGCCCCGCCAGCAGCATGACGATTCCGTTTGCCAGCGCGGCCATGCTGTTGCCCGCGATAAACACGAGCATGATACCGATCAAAAGCTTTTTGCGCGACATCTTTATGGTCATCGAAGTCAGCACCGGCGCGCCGAAGGTGACTCCGAGGGCATACAACGTTACGGTCAAACCGGTCAGCGTAAGCGAAATATGCAGATCCTCCGCAATCAAGGGCAGCAGGCAGGCCTACGCTGATGAATTCAGTCGTTCCGATGGCAAATGCGCTGATGGCTAAAGCCAGAAGCGCAAATATGCTTTTTTTGTTTTCTTGTGGCATTCTTTTCACTCCTGTTCTAGTCATCCCGGCCGGTATATGCTATTATGAATCGGCAGTGATCATTTGAACAGTACGTACTTCAAAGTGCTATAGGTACTAAAAAGTTCCCATGATGAAACGGAGGGAGGACCTTATGAAAAAATACAACATTTCCGTGGAAGCAACGCTCGAAGTCATCGGGGGGAAGTGGAAATGCGTCATTTTATGCCATTTGACTCACGGCAAGAAGCGTACGAGCGATCTGCGCAGGCTCATGCCGGGCATCACCCAAAAAATGCTGACCCAACAGCTCCGGGAACTGGAGGAGGACGGGATCGTGAACCGCATCGTATATAATCAGGTCCCGCCAAAAGTCGAATACGAGCTCACCGAATACGGCTGGAGCTTGAAAAACATATTGGATTCCCTATGCTCTTGGGGGGAACAGCATATTATTCGCGAATACGGCGACAAATTTCTGGTTCTTGAGGATAACGTTTTGAACAGACCCGGGGAACCCGTCACGTAACCAAAAAAGCAAACGCGAATGGCCTTAAGTAAAACCGATTGGCGGCCGCAGTACATTCCAATGTATTGCCGGCCGCCTTTTTGCGTTGGAACGGCTTGAACGTAAATGCCCTGACGGTTTACATCCTTTCTTTTGTAATGTGCATAGTTCATGGTGGCTCTTGTCATAATAACCGTAGCCATCCTAGTCAAACTCACAAGAGAAAGGTAGAGCTGCGAAATGAAAAAAAAGAAATTGTGGATCATGTCAGGACTTCTGGTCCTTTTGTCAGCGGCGGTTATTGCCGGGGCGCAGCCTCTGATGGGGGACCGGGCCGCATCCGATAAAACGAAACCCGTTCCCGAAGAGGCGGTACCTACGTTCGGAACGACGGTGCTGAAATACGGATCCTCCGGCCAGGATATTTACGAGCTGCAGGGACGCTTGAAATTTCTCGGTTTCTATAACGGCAAAATCGACGGCCAGTTCGGCTGGGCGACGTTAAAATCCGTCAAATGGTTCCAATCCGAATTCGGCATGGAGGTCGACGGCACGGTCGGCGCCAAAACGAAGCTGAAGCTGTACAATGCGACGAAAGATTGGAGACCGTCCGAAACGGCTGCCGGTAAAAGCCAAGCGCCCGCAAACGACACCGGCGGCAACAAATCCGAACCTCTCGCTTCCGCCAACACGATGGGATTGTCCGAAAACGACCTGAAGATCATGGCCAACGCGGTGTACGGCGAATCCCGGGGCGAACCTTTCGAAGGGCAAGTGGCGGTCGCGGCGGTCATTTTGAACCGCGTGAAGTCCCCGAGCTTCCCGAATACCGTGCACGGCGTCATCTTCCAGCCCGGCGCGTTTACGGCGGTAGCCGACGGACAAATTTGGCTCACGCCGAACGAAGTGGCGCGCAAAGCAGTCCAGCAGGCCTTGAACGGATGGGATCCGACGGGGGGATGCCTGTATTATTTCAACCCGAAGACAGCGACCTCGAAGTGGATCTGGTCCCGTCCGCAGGTTAAAACCATCGGACAACATATCTTCTGCATGTAGGCCGTTTTGCCGCCCAGAAAACAGCAACCGGAGGGTTTGTCTTCGGTTGCTTCTTCACTTTGGGATGGTATAGAATGGAACATATTCATATTCGTATCGACAGACAAATTCATGGCTAAAGGAGTTTTGGACCTTGAATAAAACAGCATTCCAACATGGAAACGCAGGCAGAATGCGGATTCACGTTTTGCCGTCGAAACGCTTTAAAACGTTCGCCATCTCGCTTTACGCGGGCATCCCGCTCGCGGAGGAGACGGTAACGGGAACGGCCTTGACTCCGTTCGTGCTGAGACGGGGAACCGCTTCCTGCCCGGAAACGCGGCAAATCCGCGAACAGCTGGAGCAAATGTACGGTGCCGGTTTCGGTTTTGACGTATATAAAAGAGGAAATTATCAGATCGTCCAGTTCCGCATGGACACGATTAACGATTCGTTCGTGAAAAGCCAGGAAAGCCTGCTGGAATCCTCCTTCGCTTTTCTGGGGGAAGTGGTGACGCGCCCCGTGCTGGAAGAAGGGCGTTTCCGCGGCAGCTACGTGCAGGCCGAGAAAGAAAACGTGCGCAAAAAGATGGAAGCGATCGTCAACGACAAAATCCGGTACGCGTCGGAACGCTGCATCGAAGAAATGTGCCGGAACGAGCCTTACCGTCTCCATCCGCTCGGACAACGCAAGGATTTGGAAGGCATTACGCCGCAAAGCCTTTACGATGCGTACCGCCAATGGCTGGATCACGCCAGCTTGGATCTGTACGTCGTGGGAGACACGTCGCTTGAAGAAGTCGAAAAGCTGATCGGCAAACACTTCGATTTGAGCGCTGCCGCCGAGGCGTCCTATAAACAGGAGAAGTCGGTCCGCAAAGCCGACGAAGTCCGCACGGTCGTCGAAAAAATGGAAGTCAGCCAAGGCAAACTGAACATGGGGCTCCGCACGTCCGTTACATACGCCGACGACCAATACGCCGCCGCGCTGATGTACAACGGGATTTTGGGCGGGTATCCGCACTCCAAGCTGTTTATGAACGTCCGGGAAAAAGCGAGCCTGGCGTATTATGCGTCCTCCCGTTACGACGGGCACAAAGGCATCGGAACCATCCAGTCCGGCATCGAGATTCAAAATTACGAAAAGGCGCTGGAGATCATTAAAATGCAGCTGGAAGATATGCGCGCAGGCAAAATCACCGAATTGGAAATGTCCCAAACCAAAGCGATGATCCGCAACCTTCTGCTGGAGATCGACGATTCCGCCTTCGAGATGATCGCCTACGATTTCAACCGCCAATTTTCCGGCAAGGACCGGTCGCGCGCCGAGCTGCTGCAGCAGGTGGAAGCGATCCGGATCGAAGACGTGAAGGCGGCCGCGGAAACCTTTGAGCTGGATACGATCTATTTCCTGAAGGGCCAGAAGGAGGAATAAACGGTGGAAAAACTTCAGTTCGACAACTTGCAGGAGACGCTGTACAAGGAAGTGATGGACAACGGGCTTCACGTGTACGTGCTGCCCAAACCCGGATTCCAAAAAACATACGCCACGTTTGCGACCAAATACGGCTCGGTCGACAACCATTTCCGCGTGGAAGGACAGGAAGAGGTTTCCGTGCCCGACGGCATCGCCCACTTTCTGGAGCATAAAATGTTCGAGGAGCCGGAGGGGGACATTTTTGCCACCTTCGCTTCCAACGGGGCATCCGCCAACGCGTTCACCAGCTTTGACCAGACGGTATATCTTTTTTCCGCCACCGAAAACGTCAAGGCGAATCTCGAGACGCTGATCAATTTCGTGCAGCATCCTTATTTTACGGACCAAAACGTGGAGAAGGAAAAGGGCATCATCGGCCAAGAAATCAACATGTACCTCGATAACGCGGACTGGCGCGTCTATTTCGGCCTGATCGAAGCGATGTATCAGATCCATCCGGTCCATATCGACATCGCCGGCACGGTGGAATCGATCAGCACCATTACGAAAGAAACGCTTTATACGTGCTACAATGCTTTTTACCATCCGAGCAACATGCTGCTGTTCGTCGTGGGCGGCGTCAATCCGGAGGAAGTGTTCGAGCTTGTTCGGGCCAATCAGGCGGCTAAGGATTACAAACCGCAGGGCAAAATCGAGCGCATTTTCGAGCCGGAAAACGTGGAGGTCGCGGAAAAACGCCGCGTCGCCAAACTGGCGGTATCCATGCCGAAATGCCTGTTCGGCTTCAAGGAAAAGACGGTCGGCTTTACCGGCAGCGAGCTGCTCCGCCGCGATTTGACGACAAAGCTGATGCTCGATTTGCTGTTCGGCACAAGCACGGAGCTTTATCAAAAGCTGTATGACGAGGAGCTCATTTCGGACAGCTTTTCGCATGAGTACAACAGCTCGCCTCAGTACGCGTTTTCCGCGGTCGGCGGTGACACGCCCGATCCGGACAAATTGCTGGCGAGAGTCCGCGAGGAAGTGGACAACGTGCTGAAAAACGGGTTTAAGGAATCGGATTTCGAACGGGCGCGGAAAAAGAAAATCGGCGGATATCTCCGCATGCTCAATTCGCCGGAAAACATCGCCCATGAATTTACCCGCTACCAGTTCCGCGGCAGCGATTTTTTCTCCGTCGTGCAAGTGTATGAGTCCATTACGCTGCAGGAAGTCAACGACCGCCTGAAGGAACACGTGGATTGGAATCAGATGGCGGTATCGATCGTGGTGAATCCTTAATGGAAAGTCGGGGAGAGGAGAGCTTGGCCAAAGCGCTCGGCGACACGACGGTGCTGGTCACGGGCGCAAGCCGAGGGATCGGAGCGGCCATCGCCGAACGGTTTGCGCAGGTGGGGATGAACGTCGTCATCCATTACGGCGCTTCGCATGAAGCGGCCAATGACGTTGCCCGCCGCTGCATGCAGCACGGCGCCAAAGTATTGACGGTTTCGGCGGACTTGAGGGACAAAGGCCAGATCTCGCGCATGAAGGATAAGCTGGAAAGCCACGGGCTGATGCCCGACATTTTGATCAACAACGCCGGCATTTCGCATTACGGCATGCTTGCGGACGTGACGGAGGAGCAGTGGGACGAAGTCATGGCCGTCAATTTGAAAGGATTGTTTTTGTGCACGCAGGCGTTTATGCCGCATATGGTTTCGCAGCGTTACGGGCGGATCATCAACATGTCTTCGGTATGGGGCATTTCCGGGGCCTCCTGCGAAGTGCTGTATTCCACGACCAAAGGAGGCATCAACGCGTTTACCAAGGCATTGGCCAAAGAGCTTGCGCCTTCGGGAGTGACCGTCAACGCCGTCGCGCCCGGCGCGGTGAACACGGAGATGCTGGGGCATTTGGACCCGGAAGAGAAGCGAATGCTCGAGGAGGAAATTCCGGCAGGGCGACTGGCCACCCCGGATGAAATTTCGTCCCTCGTCTATTTCCTGGCGCTGCCGGAATCCGGTTATATCAACGGCCAAGTGATCAGTCCCAACGGGGGCTGGATTACCTGAAGCTGTTAACGGCCAATGGCGTCTTCCCTGCATAGGCAATGGTTCTTGAGGTTATATTACAACTGTTGATTTTAAATCTCATGCGCCATAGCTAAGGGAGGACTTATCAATGACCGTAATCAAAAATTTCGATACCTGGAAAAAGTTTCTGGGCGAACGCGTCATCCAAGCCGAAAAGATGGGAATGAGCGAAGAAACGATCGCCAACCTTGCGTATGAAATCGGTGATTTTCTGGATGCGAAAGTCGATCCCCAAAACTCTTCGAACCGCGCTCTTAAAGAGTTATGGGAAGTCGGCAACAAAGAGGAACGGCGCACGATTGCGCGCTTGATGATCAAACTGGCGAAGAAAAACGTCTGATCGGTTTGAAGGGTGCTTTGACGCAAACCATCGCTCATCTGAATCCTTGCCATCGAGAAGCCCCCGTAAGGGGGCTTTTTCTCTAATGGTTACAGTATTGAACTTGTTTTTCACAAGCATTTTATATATCATTAACGTGACCCGACATTACGGCATTGAAGCAGCATGATCGGAAGCGGCCGAGGCTTGAGTTGAATTTGTCGAAATGTGCGGGAAAAGCTCAGATGGGGTGTCATGGTGGAAGCGAATCAAACGAAACAACCGAAACAGTGGTACATGGAATACCGCATACATAAAAACCGTCCGGGCCTGCTCGGGGATATCGCGTCCCTGCTGGGCATGCTGGAGGTAAACATATTGACGATCAACGGCGTGGAGGGGAAAACCCGGGGCATGCTGCTTGAAACCGATGACGAAGAAAAGATCCGCCTCATGGGGGCGATGCTGAAAAAAGTGGACAACATTACGGTTTGCGCGCTGCGCGAGCCCAAATTGGTCGACATTCTCGCCGTCCGGCACGGACGGTACATCGACCGGGATTCCGATGATCGCAAAACGTTTCGGTTTACCCGGGACGAACTCGGATTACTCGTCGATTTTTTGGGTGAATTATTTAAAAGGAGCGGCAATCAGGTCATCGGCCTGCGGGGCATGCCGCGCGTCGGCAAAACCGAGTCGATCATCGCGGGCAGCGTATGCGCCATGAAGCGGTGGACGTTCGTATCGTCGACGCTGCTCCGGCAGACGGTCCGAAGCCAGCTTTCCGAAGACGAGATGAATCCGGCCAACGTGTTTATCATCGACGGCATCGTCAGCACGATCCGTTCGAACGAACGCCATTATAATCTGCTGCAAAACATTATGCGGATGCCAAGCACGAAAGTGATCGAGCATCCGGATGTTTTTGTGCAGGAGTCCGAATATACGTACGACGATTTCGACATTATCGTTGAATTGCGCAACAATCCGAACGAGGAAATCATATACGATACATTTACCAGTTCTTATAATGACGACATATAATTTTTGGATGAGGAGGTGATGGCATGTCCGAACTTGGACAGCAATTGAGAGAAGCCAGACTGCAAAAGGGAATGAGTCTGGACGACGTGCAGGAAATGACGAAAATTAGAAAAAGATATTTGGAGGCCATCGAAGCAGGGGATTATAAGGTGTTGCCCGGGAGCTTTTACGTGAGGGCCTTCATTAAAACATACGCGGAAACGGTCGGGTTGGATCCGGATCTGCTGCTGGAGGGACATAAGCAGGAGGCGCCGGCCGAACCCGAACCGGTCATGGAGCCGGTGATCCAGAAACGGAGCAGTACCCGTTCTTCGGAGCGCAACGTCAAATGGCTTTCCACGACGCTGATGTGGATTTTTCCGATTTTGATCATCGTCGTGATCTATTGGTACGCCAGCAGCGCAACCCAACCGAAGTCCAACGGCGTCGATCCGGCCAAGGTGACCCAAAACCAGCAGGATCCTTCGAAAAACGAGGCCGCCAATACGACCACGACGCCGCCGGCCGGTCAGGACAAAGCGGGTGAAAACAAAGATAACACCCCGCAAGGCCAAAACGAAACCGGCGGAGGAACGGCCGGAGGCAATCAGCAGACGACGCCGCCGGAGAACGGGACGGGAACGACGACCGATAACGGCAATACGTCGACCGATAACGGCAATGCCACGACGGACAACGGCGGCACGACGACCGACAACGGTACGGTTACCCCTCCGGGAAATCAGGCCGTCACGGTTGAAAAGGATCGGAAGAGAGGCAAGGACACCATCTTTAAAGTGGCCGCTCCTGCCGGAGCTCCGGTGACGGTCGAAATCAAAGCGTCGGGCGAAAGCTGGGTGGAGGTCTACAGAGGCCAAAACATCCATGGGGAGAAGCTTTCTTTCGGCAAAACGAAAAGCGGCGACTCCATGTCGTTCACGCTTGATTCCGCAGGCCTGTACATCAAATCCGGCTATTCGCCGGCAACGACGATCACGGTGGGCGGCCAGACGGTCACCGACGGCAAATCGGTATCCCGCATACTGCTGAATCTCGTGGATTCCGGCACCGTGAATACGACCGGAGACCAGTCTTCCGGCAGCAATACCGGCAATGCGGCGGACGGCGGCGATTCGAATTCCGCGTCCGGCAACGATTGATCCAAGCCGCTTTTCAAAACGAATAAGCCCGTATCCTCGCGGAGACAATAGAACTATTGGCATAAAGTTCATATCTCCCATGAAAGAGGTGCAGGAACGATGGCAATCAGCTGGATCGTAACCGGTATTGGCGTTATTGTCAGCCTCCTCGGGTACTATTTGACTCCCAACGCTTGGGGGTACGGCATATTGGGTTTTGGACTGGCATGGGTCGTGCTGGGGATTCTCAACATGTTCAGACAACCGGTCCCTGACCGCGACAAGGCATAGCCGCAGGAGACATTTCTTTCGGGCGCATCCCGGAAGGAATGTCTTTTTGGCGTTTGACGGTGGGATGTTGGCGGGGTGTTATCCGCCGCCCGGCAAAGATTCGCATAAATACATTAGACTTGTCCGCAACATTTTCATATAATATGACATGAAGTTTTAAGAAAGGACGTGTAGCAATGGCTTCCGAAAATTCATTCGATATCGTTTCCAAGTTCGATCTGCAGGAAATGAACAATGCCATCAACCAGGCGGAAAGAGAAATCGAAACCCGCTTTGACTTTAAAGGCAGCAAAAGCAGCCTGAAGCTGGAAAAGGACGCGCTCGTCATCGTTTCGGACGATGAATACAAGATCAAGTCGGTCATTGACATTTTGCAGTCGAAAATGATCAAACGGGGCCTATCCCTGAAAAACGTGGATTACGGCAAAATCGAACCGGCTTCGATGGGAACGGTCCGCCAGCGCATCGGCTTGAAACAGGGAATCGACCAGGAGAACGCCAAAAAAATCAACGTGCTCATCCGCGATTCCAAGCTGAAGGTCAAAAGCCAAATCCAAGGCGACCAAATCCGCGTGACGGGGAAAAGCAAGGACGATCTGCAGGCTGTCATGCAGCTTTTGCGCAAGGCGGACCTTCCGCTTGATTTGCAGTTCACGAACTTCAAATAACTTCCCAGGCAGGCACGCGCCGGGGATTGGTTGCCCCGAAAGGCGCTCCCCTCGGGCTTTTGACAGGGAATAAAACGTTATATTATACTTGGGGAGAAGTGCATGTGGATGTTTTTACATAGCTGTTTCCGGTACCTTGGTGCCGATCATTTGAATTCATTCATCAAGTTTGCTTGATCCGGGGAGGGTGCACATTGAATTTGCCCAACCGTATTACCATTGCAAGAATTTGTTTGATTCCGATCATGATGGTGTTTCTTTTGGTGGATTTCAGCTTCTATCCTAAACCATTGGTTTGGAATTCTTACGAGCTGCCCTTGAATCAGCTTGTCGCTGCATTCATTTTCGTTTTGGCGGCCAGCACGGACGGTATAGACGGTTATTTGGCGCGGAAGAACAACATGGTTACGAATCTGGGTAAGCTGCTTGACCCTTTGGCGGATAAGCTCCTTGTGGCGGCGGTGCTGATCTCCCTCGTCGAGATGGGGAAATGCGATTCGTGGATTGCGGTCGTCATCATCAGCCGCGAGTTCGCGGTGACCGGGCTGCGCCAGATCGCGCTTTTGGACGGATCGGTCGTAGCCGCGAGCAAATGGGGAAAAGCGAAGACGGTTGTTCAAATCGTTGCCATTATCCTGATGCTCATCAACAACTTCCCATTTGAACTGATCGGCATTCCGCTGGACACGATCGCCACTTGGGCGGCTGCGTTGATCACGATTTATTCGGGTATCGATTATTTCGTCAAAAACAAACATCTGCTTCGGCTATCCAATGCGTAAACGGCAATAGGTTCAATCCTATTGCTTTTTCTTTCATCAGACGGAAAGAACTTCCGCTGTTTCTGGTTGCCCGGAGGAGGATATATCTTTTTTATACGGCACATTCGCCGTATCGTGCCAAATTTTTTAAGCGGGGCGTCTTGGATGCGCCGATTTCTAGGAGGAGTGACAGCATGAAAGCGGAAATTATCGCGGTAGGAACTGAACTGCTGCTGGGGCAAATCTTGAACACGAACGCGCAGTACTTATCCCGGGAGCTTGCGGCCATGGGGATCGACGTTTATTTCCAAACGGTCGTCGGCGACAACATGGGGCGTCTGCAGCATGCCATCGAGCTGGCTTCGGAGCGGGCGGACATTCTGCTTCTGACCGGCGGAATCGGACCAACCCAGGATGACCTGACCAAAGATGCGCTTGCAGCCGTGCTGGGGCGCGAATTGCATATCGATGCTGCGGCGATGGAGCAGGTGGAGGAATTTTTCGTCAGCCGCGGCCGGGACATGACGGAAAACAACCGCCGCCAGGCGCTCGTCATCGAAGGGTGCACGCCGCTTCCGAACGAAACCGGTTTGGCGGTCGGAGTGGCCATCGCCCAGGACGGCAAATTTTACATCGTTCTCCCGGGTCCGCCAAAAGAAATGAAGCCGATGTTCGACCGGCAGGCGAAACCATGGCTGCAGCGGCATGCCTTGACGGATGAAATGCCGATTTATTCCAGGATGCTGAAGTTTGCCGGCATCGGCGAATCGCTGCTGGAGGATAAGCTGCTTGATCTGATCCAGGCCCAGAGCGATCCGACCATCGCCCCTTACGCCAAGGAAGGCGAGGTTTCGGTGCGGCTATCCACGAAGGCCGCAAGCGAGGCCGAGGCGGAGAAAAAGCTGGAGGCGATGGAAGCCAAAATTCAGGAGCGCCTTCCGGGGCATATATACGCAAACACGGACATGCCGATCGAACAAAAGATCGTGGAGATCATGTCGGAGCGCGGGTTGACGCTCAGCGCGGCCGAAAGCTGCACGGGCGGGTTGCTGATGGAGAGCATCACGGCGATCCCGGGCAGCTCGGCGATGTTTCTCGGCGGATTCGTATGTTATTCCAACGAGATGAAAGAGAAGCTTCTACGTGTGCCGCGTTCGCTGCTCGAAGGGGAGCAGGCTCCGGGGGCGGTCAGCCGCGAAGTGGCGGAAGCCCTTGCCGACCAGGTTCGGACGATCACGGGCAGCGATTTCGGGCTGTCGGTCACGGGGGTTGCCGGACCGGGCGATTCCGAAGGCAAACCTGCCGGCCTGGTGTACGTCGGCCTTGCGGAGCGTGGAAAAGATACCGAGGTGTTTGAACTGCGGCAGGGCGGCAACCGGGAGAG
Organism: Paenibacillus sp. FSL M7-1455; assembly: GCF_038004655.1. Lineage (NCBI taxonomy): Bacteria > Bacillati > Bacillota > Bacilli > Caryophanales > Paenibacillaceae > Paenibacillus > Paenibacillus sp. FSL M7-1455. The sequence goes on from NZ_JBBORO010000001.1 coordinate 2,113,578, forward strand.
CGTCCGGGTCCGTTCGGTCAAGACGCTGCTTTACCGGCTCTGGCTGAGATTAATTTCCAAGTGAGGCCTTCCCCTTCGAAGGGCAGTTGTGCTTCGGCGTTCAAAAGAGGTATAATACGAGCATACGGAAGAACCGTGCAAATAAGGATTTGCTGCGGTTCTTTTCTTTTCCGGGCCGCGGCTTCCAGCCGGAAGGAGAAATGGGCCGAAAACAAAAAAAACGAATGTATGTTCGAAAAAATGCTTGGCAAACGTTCCAAAACAAGGTATGATATCAATATAAACGGTGAAGGATGTGAGTTTATTGTCAGATCGTCGTGCTGCGCTTGAAATCGCGCTTCGTCAGATAGAGAAACAATTCGGTAAAGGGTCCATTATGAAATTGGGCGAATCGATCCACATGCAGGTGGAAGTCGTTCCCAGCGGTTCCCTGGCTTTGGATATAGCATTAGGTATCGGCGGACTTCCAAGAGGCCGCGTCATTGAAGTATACGGTCCGGAATCTTCCGGTAAAACGACGGTGGCTTTGCATGCCATCGCCGAAGTTCAAAAGGCTGGCGGACAAGCCGCGTTTATCGATGCGGAACATGCTTTGGATCCGCTTTACGCCAGCAAGCTGGGCGTAAATATTGACGAGCTTTTGTTATCCCAACCGGATACGGGCGAGCAAGCGCTGGAAATCGCCGAAGCGCTCGTCCGCAGCGGAGCGGTAGACATTATCGTCGTAGACTCGGTTGCGGCGCTTGTTCCTAAGGCCGAGATCGAAGGCGAGATGGGCGATTCCCACGTCGGCCTGCAGGCCCGCCTGATGTCGCAGGCGTTGCGCAAGCTGTCCGGCGCGATCGCCAAATCGAAGACGATTGCCATCTTTATTAACCAGCTGCGCGAGAAAGTCGGCGTCATGTTCGGTAACCCCGAAACGACTCCAGGCGGACGAGCCCTCAAGTTCTACTCTTCGGTGCGCCTCGACGTTCGCCGCGTAGAAAGCATCAAGATGGGCAATGACGTGGTCGGGAACCGTACCCGGATCAAGGTGGTCAAGAACAAGGTGGCGCCTCCGTTCAAACAGGCGGAGATCGACATCATGTACGGTGAAGGCATTTCCAAGGAAGGAAGCATCATCGATATCGGCACGGAATTGGATATCGTCAACAAGAGCGGTGCATGGTATTCCTTCGAAGGGGAGCGCCTGGGCCAAGGCCGCGAAAACGCGAAGCAGTTTTTGAAAGAAAATACGCAAATTTGCGATACCATCGAGCAGAAGATTCGGGAAGCAAGCAATCTGACGACGGTGGTGCCTTCTCCATCAGCGAGCGAGCTGGAAGCAGAGCAGCTGGAAGAGCAGGAATTGTTAGAGCTTGAATAAATAAAGTTTGACTTCAATCCAAGGCGCCCTGGCGATTCGTCCAGAGCGCCTTTTCTTGATTGCGAAACAGGGCAGGAGGAAGCGGACGTGCAGGAAGACATACGAAACCGGCAAGATCGGTCGTACCGGCAGGAGCAGCAGCAGGATATGGCGGATATCAGCCTTTTTCCGGACGGCGTGGATTTGGTCATCACCGCGGTGGAGCGGCATCCCAAGCAAAGGGGACAATACCAAGTCTCAATCGGCGAATACATGCTGCTCATCCATGAAGACACGATGATCAAATACCGGATGCTGAAGGGAAGCATCTTTACGAAGCAGGAGCTTGAAGAGATCGTGCTGGCGAACGAAAAGCAGCGGGCGTACGTCCAGGCGCTAAAATACTTGGAACGGAAGCAGCGGACGAAAAAGGAATTGGCGGAGCGGTTGCGGCAGAAGGATTTCGGGCAAGCTGTTACGGAGCAAGCCCTCGACAGGCTGGAGCGGGAAGGCCTGATTAATGACGAGCTGTACGCCAAGCAGTGGGCCGAGCAGCGCATTTCAAGCCAGAAGAAGGGAAGGGCCTGGGTGAAGCAGGAGCTTCGCCAGAAGGGCGTCGACAGCCTTCTGATCAGCGAAGCGTTGGCCGAGGTCAGCGAAGAGCAGGAGTTCGAAAGCTGCTTGGCCGTCGGGAGGAAAAAATGGAGGCAGACCCGCGGCGAATGCATGGACAAGAAGCGAAAAACAGGCGCTTTTTTAATGCGCAGGGGATTCTCGGGGGAACTCGTTCGCAAGGTGATCAATGAATTGGTCCGCGAAGACGGGGAAGCCGACGAGAACGAAGAGCCTTTTGCGTTCGATTAAGGCAAATGTTAACATATTATGAAAGCCTCTCTCTTGACAATATCTTTTCACAAATACTAAAATGAATATGAATCTTGTATAGAAAAGAACCCTTTTTCCTTCCAAAAAAGGCTCGTTTCTGTCAGATTCAGCAACGCTAATTCATATGGATAATGCCCGTTTTTGCGGGAGATTAGAATCGTTGATTTGCGATTAGTGTAATGATGAAACATGTTGAATGGACAACTGAAGAAAATCCCAAGGAATACCTTGGAGGAACCAACGAGGAGGTGAAATTATGCCTTATCTATGGCTTTGGATCATTCTCGTTGTTGCCGGATTGTTCTTGGGGTTCGTGATTGGATATTTTATTCGCAAATCTCTTGCAGAAGCTAAAATTTCAAGTGCTGAGCATGCTGCGATGCAAATCATCGAAAATGCGAAGAAAGAAGCTGAAGCACTGAAAAAAGAAACGGTACTGGAGGCGAAGGACGAAGTCCACAAAATCCGTACCGAAGCTGAAAAAGACACTCGTGAGCGTCGAAATGAAATTCAACGGCAAGAAAGACGATTGTTGCAGAAAGAAGAGTCGCTGGATAAAAAGATTGAATCGCTGGAACGCAAAGAAGAACAAGTGGCTAACAAAGAGAAGCGCATCGAAGAAACTCAGCAGCAGATTGATTTGATTTATAAAACTCAGGTCGCTGAGTTGGAGCGGATCTCCAATCTTACGATGGAAGATGCCAGAAGCATTATTTTGAACAACGTGGAACAGGAAGTAAGGCATGAAACCGCACAAATGATCAAGGAGATCGAGCAGCAGGCCAAGGAGGAAGCGGACAAGAAGGCGCGCGAAATCGTGACTCTTGCCATCCAACGCTGCGCTGCCGACCATGTCGCGGAAACAACGGTATCTGTCGTGACATTGCCTAACGAGGAAATGAAAGGCCGGATTATCGGTCGGGAAGGCCGGAACATCCGGGCACTGGAAACCCTTACCGGTATTGATCTCATTATTGATGATACGCCTGAAGCCGTCATTCTTTCCGGATTCGATCCGATCCGCAGAGAAATTGCGCGCACTGCCTTGGAAAAACTCGTGTCGGATGGCCGAATTCATCCGGCCCGGATCGAAGAAATGGTGGAAAAATCACGCAAAGAGGTCGACGAACGGATTCGCGAATACGGCGAACAGGCGACCTTCGAGGTGGGAGTTCACGGACTGCATCCGGATTTGATCAAAATTTTGGGCCGTCTCAAATTCCGTACCAGCTACGGTCAAAACGTGCTGAAGCACTCCATGGAGGTTGCTTACCTCACGGGACTGATGGCCGGAGAGCTTGGGGAAGACATCGTGCTTGCCAAACGTGCCGGATTGTTGCATGACATCGGAAAAGCGCTGGATCATGAAGTGGAAGGATCGCACGTTGAAATCGGCGTGGAACTAGCGAAGAAATACAAAGAACATCCGGTGGTCATCAACAGTATCGCATCCCATCACGGGGACGTGGAGGCAACTTCCGTCATCGCGATGCTGGTCGGCGCGGCGGATGCACTTTCCGCGGCGAGACCGGGAGCGCGTCGTGAAACGCTTGAAACGTATATCAAACGTCTGGAGAAGCTGGAGGAAATTTCCGAATCCTTCGAGGGCGTCGAAAAATCGTTTGCGATTCAAGCCGGACGCGAGGTTCGCGTCATGGTGCAGCCTGAGAAAATCGATGATGCGGAAGCATTCCGCTTAGCACGGGATATCACGAAAACGATCGAAAATGAACTGGACTATCCGGGGCATATTAAAGTTACCGTTATTCGCGAGACCCGGGCGGTTGAATACGCAAAATAATGATGTATGGAAAAGTGGCCGCGTTAGAGGCCACTTTTCATCTTTTTAGGCCCGTTTGGAGGTCCGTACTTAAGGAGGGGAACGTTATTAACGTTTTATTTATAGGAGACATCGTCGGAAGCGTGGGCAGAAAGGCATTAAAGGATACGCTGCCTTCCCTGAAAGCGAAATATAACCCGCATGTCATTATCGCCAACGGCGAAAACGCCGCGTCAGGCCGAGGAATTACCCAGTCGATCGCCAAAGATTTTTTCGAGTGGGGCGTCCACGGCATCACGATGGGCAACCATACGTGGGACAACAAGGACATTTTCGATTTTATCGATGACGAACCGCGCATGATCCGTCCGGCGAATTTTCCGCCGGGAACGCCGGGACGCGGGGCTGCGGTCATTAAGGCGAACGGGAAGGAGCTTGCCATCGTCAACCTTCAGGGCCGGACGTTTTTGCCGGCGATCGACTGCCCGTTCCGCACAAGCGATGAAATCATCGATCAACTGCGCAAAAAACATAAATGCATCCTGGTTGATTTTCACGCCGAAGCGACGTCGGAGAAAATCGCGATGGGATGGCACCTGGACGGTCGCGCTTCGATTGTCGTCGGCACGCACACGCATGTGCAAAGCAATGACGATACGATTTTGCCCGGAGGCACCGCCTATTTGACCGACGCCGGCATGGTGGGCCCGAAAGACGGCATACTCGGCATGGAGCGGGAAGCCGTTTTGCGCAAATTCAAGACCCAGCTGCCGGTCCGCTTTGAGGTGGATAAAGGAAAATGGCAGTTCCACGGGCTGTTCGTGCAGCTTGACGAGTCCACGGGAAAAGCCAAAAAGATGGAAAAAATCCGGCTGCTCGAAGACAAATGGATCATGAGCTGAACCAAACCAGCCTCTAGGAAATGGGAAATGGGATGCTGAGACTATCGATGTGTTTTTGAAGGTGAAATTGACAAAAAGAAGGAATTATTTTACCGTTCACGAATAACATCTATTATGTGGAAGCTAACCATCAACATTCCCAGGGGAGGTTCTTACCATGGAAGTATTAAAAGTTTCAGCAAAGTCCAATCCAAATTCTGTTGCCGGTGCTCTAGCTGGCGTGCTTCGTGAACGTGGTGCTGCTGAACTGCAGGCAATCGGAGCGGGGGCGCTAAACCAAGCCATTAAAGCGGTTGCCATCGCCCGGGGATTTGTCGCGCCAAGCGGCGTTGATTTGATCTGCATTCCAGCTTTTACGGATATCGTGATCGACGGGGAAGACCGGACCGCGATAAAGCTCATCGTGGAACCGAGATGAATCCGGTCGCCGATACGTTGTTGAAACCTGTTTATTGATATAAGCTGAATGAAGCCGGGGATTTAGGGGCCGACGTCCGTGGCTGGCATTCAGTTTATATGGGATAGACAGGTTTTTTTGCATTTTGGAAAAAGATGACCTTGCGAGGCATGAGAAGGGAGTTAACAAACGTGAGTTTTCCGGTGATTGATTTTCATTGCGACGTACTGAGCAAAATGAGAGAGGACCACGGTTTGTCTTTTAAAGACGGGGCTCAGCTTGACGTAACGTATGACCGGATGCTGGAAGGGGAAGTCATGCTGCAATGTTTTGCCATGTATTTGCCCGAGAGCTGGGGAATTCCGCGTTATGAATTCATTTTGGATCAGATCGACGCGTTTAAAACGAGAGTCATGCGGACCGGGGAAGGCGTCCGGTGGTTAAAATGGAAGGAGGATGCGGAGGAGCTTGGCCGAACGATCGGAACGGCGGCTTCCGGTCGCTCCCGTCACCTTCCGTGGGGACTGTTGTCGGTGGAAGGCGCCGACGGCTTCGAAGGCAACCTATATTATGTCCGGATGTGTTATGAGCTTGGGGTCCGTTTTCTCGGCATCACCTGGAATTACGCCAATTGGGCGGCGGACGGCGTGCTTGAGCAAAGGAACGGCGGATTTACGGAAAAAGGCAAAAAGCTGATCGAATTGGCCAATGAAACGGGACTCCTCCTGGATGTCTCGCATTTGTCCGAAACCGGCTTCTGGGAGCTCGCGGAACGGACCGCACGTCCCTTTATCGCTTCCCATTCCAACGCTAAATCCGTCTGTGCGCATCCGCGGAATTTGAACGATGACCAGATTCGGGCAATCATCGCCATGAACGGCCGGATCGGTTTGACCTTTGTGCCGTGGTTCGTGCGCGAAGGCGGCGAAGGGGCCGTCAAACCGGAGGAACTGCTGCGCCATATTGAGCATATTTGCGCGCTTGGAGGGGATGACCACCTCATGCTCGGGTCCGATTTCGACGGGATCGACTCCTGGATCGAGGGACTTGAACATCCCGGAAAATACCCTGCATTCGCGGAGCTGCTGTCCCGGCATTTTCCCGAAGCCTCGGTCCGGAAATGGTTTTCGGGGAATGCGCTGTCGTTTTTGACGAGCCATCTGCCGGAACGGGATAACGCCAATGCCGGATAACGGTTAACGTGTCCGCTTGCCAAATGCTGGAACTGGGCGGGCGTCTGCATATCAGGATCCAACGTCCGTCCAGCTGCCCCAAGAAGCCGGCATCCTGCCAATTCGAAGGGCTGCGGGCCCCTTCATATTTTGACAATCTTGTAGCGAAACGCAAATAATCGGCGCAGAAGGTGCTTGCTTCACCGGCAGCGCCTTTTTATTTTTGGGTAAATGGAGGTATAATGGTTTGGCGTACAGATCATAGAGAAAAAATAAGGAGTGATCCACGTGAGTAAAACTGTACCTGTTGGCGTTTCCGCCAGACATATTCATTTGACCCAAGAGCACATCGAGGTGCTGTTCGGAGAAGGATATCAATTGACCGAGTTTAAACCTTTGTCCCAGCCGGGCCAATTTGCGGCCAATGAAACGGTTGCCGTGATGGGGCCGAAAGGCGGGTTCGAGAAAGTGAGAATTTTGGGCCCTGCCCGCAAAGACAGCCAGCTCGAAATTTCCCGGACCGATTCTTTCGCGATCGGCGTCAAAGCGCCTGTGCGCGAATCGGGCAACATCGAAGGAACGCCGGGCATCAAAGTGAAAGGCCCTAAAGGCGAAATCGAACTGGAGCGGGGCGTGATCGTTGCAGCCCGCCACATTCACTTTCATACATCCGATGCGGAAAAATGGGGAATCGCCGACAAACAAATGCTGAAGGTTCGCGTCGGCGGCGAACGCGGTCTCGTATTCGAGAACGTCATTGCCCGCGTGTCCGATTCCTTTGCGCTGGACATGCATATCGATACCGATGAAGGAAACGCGGCCGGCGTCAAAACCGGGGATACCGCTGAAATCATTGACTAATTGCCAGCTTTACATGCATAGGGTTGATAAAACGGGAGAGCCATCTCCCGTCAGATTGTCGAGAAACCCACGTCTTGTAGACGTTGGGTTTCTCTTGTTTTCATTTGCAGTTGCTAAAAAAGAAGGGTTACCCCCTCTTTTCCAGGCGATCCAGGTGGATCGCCATCTTCTTCATGTTCTGCACGGCGGCCGTCATCAACGCTTGTTCCGTAACGTTTGAGAGTCCGCGCAAACGGCAATAGCGAAACCCATGGAGCTCTTTGGCATCCGCGAAGCTTCGCTCAATCGTTTCTTTTCGTTTGCGGTACAACTGCTTGCCGTCTCGGCTTAGCCGGTTATTTCGCACCCAGTCTTTGCTGTCTTCCCAGACATGTCGGGTCAGTACCTTCCGGTGGTTCCTGGAATGAGTGCATTGCGCAAGCATCGGGCAGGTCTTGCAATGTTCCGGGTCTGACGCATACTGCCTGTAACCCTTCCGGTCGGTAGTCCGGTACGTCAGTTGGTGTTTTTCCGGGCAGATATAAGTGTTACTTTCAGCGTCGTAAGTAAACTTCCATTTGGCAAACAAACCTTGCTTCGGATGAAATCTCCGGTGTGCAATAACGGCAAAAATCTTTCGCTGCTGTAAACCTCGGCAAATGGGCGTAGTTAAATAACCGGAATCCAGGGCTACAGCTTCAACCTTGAATCCAAAACGTTCTCTTTGGCGGTCTAATCGCGACAAATACGGAACCGAATCGTGGACATTTCCTGGCGTAACATGGACATCGGTAATGAGATTGTATTTAAGATCTACCGTCCGGTGGTCGAGATAAAAGAACCCCTCTGGCTTACCGTCGCGAATCATATAGCCACTTTCAGGATCGGTGGTGCTCACTTTAATTTCTTTGGTTCCATTCACTTCCTCTCGTACTTTCAGGGCTTTTTTCCGTGCGCTTTGCGGTCCTCCGTCACAGCCTCATTGAGTTCGTCAATATAGTCCTTGGTGTTTTGCAGAACTTCCTGCTTGGTATAGTGGTGCTTGTTGGCATTGGCTTTTACGTGAGTCGAATCGGTAATGAGCACACGCCCGCCCACCATTTTGTGCGAGATCGCTTGGAGGACGATTTCGTCAAAGATCTCCTGGAAAATGTCAGTATCCTTAAATCGAGTCCGCCGGTTCCAGCTAATGGTGGAGTGGTCTGGGACTTTATCGGTTAGACCAAGACCTAAAAACCAGCGGTAAGCCAAATTCGTTTGAATCTCGCGTTCCAACTGGCGTTCGGAGCGAATGCCATAAAAATAACCGAGAAAAATCATCTTAAACAGAACGACCGGATCAATGGCTGGCCGCCCGTTATCTGCGCAGTAAAGAGGACGAACCTTATCGTCAATAAAGGAGAAGTCGATATACTTGTCCACTTTCCGCAGCAAATGATCCTGTGGAACCAGCTCTTCAATTGACACGAATTCGTAGCTTTGTTGTTTTTCCCGATTAGATCTCAGCATTCAAGACACCATCCGTTCATGAGTAGTTATCTATATTATACAACATTAACGCGGTGCTGTCTTAAAATAAATAAACATAAAGAAGGCTGTCGAGACTTTCTCGACAGCCTGATCTCCCGTTTTTTTATTCGCGAAGCCCGTACCGCCCGTCTTACCTACATACACCTTGGTTTTCGGCACCCGCCAGCTCGTAAAAGCGACGATTTTCTGGTTGGAGGAAAGTGGCTAACGATGGATGTTCATGCTATAATTTATTGGAATGCCTTTTTAGGCTTGAAGGTTTGTCCCCAAGGGAATTGAAGGAGTGATCGAAAGCATGGCCAAGGAAACGAAGGATTACTCCAAATATTTTGATTTTTCCGACGCCAAGGTTCTGTCAGAGGATGAACACGGCAAAACCATTCGCATCAAAGGTCGGGAAATTCATATTATTTCGGAGCCTAACCATAGACAAAGCAAGAAGCGCCGCCGGGAGGAAGTCCAGGTTCTGTATGAAACGGCCGTGCCCGAGGAGCTTCGCGGGATCGGAAACGGAAAGCATTACATCGTGTATACGTACGGCTGCCAGATGAACGAGCATGATTCGGAAACGATCAAAGGCATGCTGGAGGAAATGGGATACACGCCGACGGAAGACCGCAAGGAAGCCGACATCATTTTGCTCAACACCTGCGCGATCCGCGAAAATGCGGAGGACAAGGTGTTCGGCGAGCTCGGCCATTTGAAACATCTGAAAAAAGAAAAACCCGGTCTGCTGCTCGGCGTCTGCGGCTGCATGTCCCAAGAGGAAAACGTCGTCAACCGCATCATGCAAAAACACGGGTTCGTCGATATCATCTTCGGAACGCATAACTTGCACAGACTGCCTCATTTGGTGAAAGAAGCGTTATTCAGCAAGGAGATGGTCGTCGAGGTCTGGTCCAAAGAAGGCGACATCATCGAAAACCTGCCGAAAAAACGGGAAGGACTGCGCGCATGGGTCAACATCATGTACGGATGCGATAAGTTCTGCACGTACTGCATCGTGCCGATGACCCGCGGCAAGGAACGCAGCCGCCGTCCGGAGGACGTCATCGCCGAAGTGCGCGATTTGGCCCGCCAAGGCTTTAAGGAAATTACGCTGCTCGGGCAGAACGTAAACGCTTATGGCAAGGATTTCACCGATATCAGCTACAGCTTCGCCGACCTGATGGACGATATCCGCAAAATCGATATTCCGCGCATCCGGTTTACGACGTCCCATCCGCGGGATTTTGACGACCAGTTGGTCGAAGTTCTCGGCAAAGGCGGCAACCTGGTGGAGCATATCCATCTGCCGGTGCAGTCGGGAAGCAACGAAATCCTGAAAATCATGGGCCGGAAATACACCCGGGAAATCTATCTGGAGCTGGTCCGGAAAATCAAGGAAGCCGTTCCGGGCGTCGTCCTGACGACGGATATCATCGTCGGGTTCCCGGGCGAAACCGAAGAGCAGTTCGAAGAGACGTTGTCGCTTGTCAATGAGGTCGGATTCGATTCCGCGTACACGTTCATTTATTCGCCGCGCGAGGGCACGCCGGCCGCCGTCATGGAGGACAACGTCCCGATGGAGGTTAAAAGCGAACGCCTGCAGCGGCTGAATCGCGCCATCGAAGTGCACAGCCGCAAGAGCCACGAAAACCTGCGCGGACAGATCGTCGAAGTTCTGGTCGAAGGCGAAAGCAAAAACAACGCCTCCGTATTGGCCGGACGGACCCGCACCAACAAGCTGGTTCATTTTGAAGGCGGCAAGGAGCTCATCGGCAGCTTCGTCAACGTCAAAATAACCGATGCGATGACCTGGTACATCAAAGGCGAAATCGTGACAGAAACAAACGAAGCTCCTGCACTCACTCATTAAGAGTCAATTTAACGGAATAGGGGTAATGTAAGGTGACAGAAAAGGGTCGTATCAATAGTTTGGGCATGATGTCATACGATACCAGGGATTTGATCATCCGCGACGATATTATGGCAAAAGCCAAAGAACTCGCGGAACTGATCTCTGGCAGCGAAGAAGTCAAACAGTACCAGAAGGCTGAAGAAAAAATCCGCAATCATGAGCATGTGCAAAAGCTGATCGCAACGCTCAAAAAGCGGCAAAAGGAACTTGTGGCGTTCGAATCGTTCCAAAATCCGCAAATGGTTGCGAAAATCGAAAAGGAAATGGAAGAACTGCAGGACGAGATCGACAGCATCCCGCTCGTCGTCGAATTCCAGCAAAGCCAAAGCGACATCAACTACCTGCTGCAGCTGGTCATGTCGGTCATCCGGGATACCGTTTCAGAGAAAATCAACGTGGAAGCGGGATCGGACGAACCTCCTGCAAGCTGCGGGTAAGATGGATAAGAAAGGCGGCGGATCATGCATCCGCGCCTTTTTTTAGGATATAGGCTTCAAAATCGGATTAAACCAAGGCTTTTTAAGCCTTAAGTGATCTTTTATGCATGGGAGGTGGCGGCAGGTGAATATCAGACCGGCGCGGCCGGGGGAGAAGCTTCCGGCATCTTTGTTGCTGCTTGCCGATCCGGACTGGTCCCAGGTGGAGAAATATGTGGACAAATCCAGCTGGACGGTGGCCGAGGAGAATGGAAACTTGATCGGCGTATGCGGCTTGATGCCTTTGGATCAGGCTTCCGCGGAAATCATGAACTTGGCGGTCGACCCGGATTGGCAGGGGAGAGGGCTTGGCAAACGGCTGATCGCCAGCGCCTTGGAGCAGGCTCAAGGCCAAGGTTATCAAAAGGTGATCGTACGGACCGGGAACTCCAGCTTAAATCAGCTGGGATTGTATCAAAAATGCGGATTCCGGATGGTTCGGATAGAGCGGGACTATTTTGTGAACAACTATCCTGAGCCAATATTTGAAAACGGCATTCCGTGCCGGGATCAAATCGTTCTGGAGCTTATGCTCCGCATGGAATAAAAAATGGACATCTTTTCAAGACAGCATGGGGGGAATACAGATGAACGCATTGGAGGAAATGATCGCCAGAGGCGAAAACACGTTTTGGGCTTATCTGGGCTGCGAGTTCGTATCGGCCGACGAGGAGAAGGTCGTGATCGCTTTGGACGCCAAGGAACACCATACCAATTCGATGGGCATCATCCATGGAGGCGTGCTGACGTCCCTGATGGACCAGGCGATGGGAATGGCGGCAACGGCTGCGGCGGAGCAGGACAGCTGCGTCACGACAAACATCAACGTGCATTTTATGTCCGCCATGACGACGGGAAAACTTATCGTAACGGCAAGGGTCATTCATCGCGCGGGCAGATCCATGACGACCGAAGCGCGCATCCATAACGGCGAAGGGACGCTGGGCTGTCTCGCAACGGCAACCTTTCGAATCGTGAACCGCAAGTAGGTTATCGGGCACGTAAACCCATCCATTTAATAAAAAGGGACTTGACATTTGTTATCAGTAAATCATAATGAAAGTATCAAAAAGATACTCTATGTGGTGATGATATGAACGAACATCGGAAAGAACAGGACACTTCACCTGAAGCACGGGCTTATTCCGCCAAAAAATACCGGACGCCAGACGGCGTGCCGGCGGATATCGTCATGTTCACCCTGACCAAAAGGGAACGGAAAACGGTGACCAAAACGCTGCCGATCCGCGAACTGAAGGTGATGCTGGTCAGGCGCAAATCGTGGCCGTGCGCGGGCATGTGGGCTTTGCCTGGAGGATTTTGCCGGGAAAGCGAATCGATCTATGATGCGGCCAAGCGGGAATTGAAGGAAGAAACCGGGGTAGACGGAGGGCATTTGGAATACCTCGGGGTATACAGCACGCCGGGAAGGGATCCGCGGGGCTGGATTATCAGCCATGCTTTTTTTGCTTTGGTGGAAGAATGGATGCTTGAAAGCAGGCAGGCCGCCGATGACGCGGGCGAAGTGGGGCTGTTTGGCATTGAAGAGGCGCTTAGCGACTTGGAGCTGGCATTCGACCATCGGGACATTATCCGGGACGCTTACATGCGTATTCAAAAGCAAATGCTGCATTCGACGATCGCCCGCCAGTTCCTGCCCGAGCAGTTTACGCTCAGCGAGCTTTACCAGGTCATCCAGACCGTCGTGCCCGAATTCAGCGAACCGAATTTTATCCGCAAAATCACCTCTACCCGCAGCAGGCAAGGGATTTTGGAGGAAGTCCGGGACGAAAACGGCAAGCCGCTCAGTTCGAACCAATATTCGCAGCGTCCGGCACAGCTGTACCGGTTTACCGACTACGTGCCGCTGTTGTCCATCTACACGTGAGCTGCAGGAAAAGGCAAGCAGACCTCACGCCAACGTCGCTGCCCGCTGAGGGCTGCCTACGAAAATAGGGGATACAAGAAAGAATCGAAGGCTTGAAGAGTCATGGACCCTGCAGGGCTGGAATACAAAGGAGGAAGCCTGTATGCAAACAGCAGGTCTGGCATTACATACAGACAAGTACCAAATCAATATGATGTATGCGCATTGGGTGAACCGGTCGCATCAGCAAAAGGCGGTTTTCGAAGCGTATTTCCGCAAACTTCCGTTCGGCAACGGGTATGCCGTCTTCGCCGGTCTGGAGAGGATCGTTCATTACATCGCAAACTTGCGTTTTTCGGACGAAGACCTTAAATATTTGTCGGAGCAGGAAGAAAACTACGACACCGCGTTTTTGGAGGAGCTGAAGCAGTTCCGGTTCTGCGGGAATATCTATTCCATGAAGGAAGGGGCGCTGGTGTTCCCGAACGAGCCGCTTATCCGGGTGGAAGGAACCATCATGGAAACCCAACTGGTGGAAACGGCGCTGCTCAACTTCATGAACTTCCAGACGCTGATCGCCACGAAAGCGTCGCGCGTGAAGCAGGTCGCGGGGGACGACATATTGCTCGAGTTCGGAACGCGGCGCGCGCAGGAAGCCGATGCAGCCGTCTGGGGCGCTCGTGCCGCATACATTGCGGGTTTCCACGCCACCTCCAACATGCTTGCAGGGCAAAAATTCGGCATCCCGACGAAAGGAACGCATGCCCATTCGTGGGTCCAAAGCTTTTCCTCCGAGCAGGAGGCCTTTGACACGTACGCGAAGGTGATGCCGGACGAAGTGACGCTGCTCGTGGACACGTTCGACACGTTAAAAAGCGGCGTGCCGCATGCGATCGAGACGGCCAAAAAGCTTGAAGCCGCCGGCAAAAAAATGTCCGCGATCCGCCTCGACAGCGGGGACCTGGCCTATTTGTCGATCCAAGCCCGCAAAATGCTGGACGACGCCGGATTATCCTATATTAAAATCGTCGCTTCGAACGATCTGGACGAAAACACGATTTTGAACCTGAAGGCGCAGGGAGCCCGCATCGACACGTGGGGCGTCGGCACCCAGCTCATTACCGCCGCGGATCAGCCTGCGCTCGGGGGCGTATACAAGCTCGTGGAGCGCGAAGTGAACGGAGAAATGGTCCCGACGATCAAAATCTCGGGCAACCCGGAAAAGGTGTCCACGCCGGGCAAAAAGGACGTCTACCGCATCGTGGACCGGGTCACCGGCAAAGCGACGGCGGACTACATCGTGTTCCCGGACGAAGAAAAGCCGCGCGACAGGCTGAAGCTGTTTAATCCGCAGCACCCGTATTTGCAAAAATACGTCAAAAATTACGAGGCCGTCCCGATGCTGCACCAAATTTTCGAAAACGGCAAGCTGGTGTACGAGCTCCCTTCCCTGGAGGAGATCCGCAGCTACCACCGCGCGCAAATGGAACTGTTTTGGCCGGAATATTTGCGCAAGCTGAATCCGGAAATTTACCGCGTCAATTTGAGCGAAAAAGTCTGGGACCTGAAGCAGAAGCTGATGGCCGAATTCATGCAAACGGAAGAATAAACGGAATATTCGGATCACCGAGATTCGGCAAAGGAACGGGATCGCTCCTTGCCGAATCTTTTTTACAAACGGACAAACGATTTCTGAAGGAGGGAAAGACGAATGGAAACGTTTAAAGCCTATGTCATCCGGCGCAGCGGCGAAAGTCTGGCCGGACAAATCGAAGAAATGAGCCTCGGCGGTCTTCCGGAAGGCGATGTGCTTGTGAAAGTGCATTATTCGGGAGTGAACTTCAAGGACGGACTCGCCAGCGTGCCTGAAGGGAAAGTCGTCAAGGAGTACCCGATCATTCCGGGGATCGACCTGGCCGGCGAGGTTGTCAGCTCAAGCCACCCGGATTTTCGCGAAGGAGATCCGGTTTTGTGCACCGGTTACGGTCTTGGAACAGCGCACCACGGCGGTTTCAGCGAATATGCCCGCATCCCGGCGGATTGGCTGCTTCCCCTGCCGGCGGGCTTAAGTTTGCGCGAGGCCATGGGAATCGGAACGGCCGGATTCACGGCGGCCCTGTCGGTCGATCGCCTCATGCATTGCGGCGTCACTCCGGAAGCAGGGACGGTGCTTGTGACGGGGGCAACCGGAGGCGTCGGCAGCTTTGCGGTCGATATTTTGGCGCGGGCCGGTTTTGAAGTGACGGCCAGCACCGGCAAAACCAGCCAGGAAGAGTGGCTGAAACGCCTAGGCGCGGCCGATGTCATCGGCCGGGAGGACGTTGCCGGTTCGGGCGCCGGCCCGCTCGGCAAACAACGCTGGGCGGGAGCGGTGGATCCGGTAGGCGGGCCGGGACTGGAGGATATTTTAAAAAACATCCGTTACGGGGGAGCGGTCGCGCTTTCCGGATTAACGGGCGGGACGGCGTTCAACTCCACGGTGCATCCCTTTATTTTGCGCGGGGTCCAGCTGCTGGGCATCGATTCGGTGTTTTGCCCGAAAGATTGGAGAACGCGCGTTTGGAATAAGCTCGGTCAAGAGTGGAAGCCCGAAAGGGCGCTAAGCGCGGGAATTAAGGAAGCTTCGCTTGAAGATTTGCCCGAAGTATTGCAGTCCGTTTTGCAGGGAAAAGCGGTTGGAAGGACGGTCATCCGTTTGGCATAATGCCGATTCGCGAGTTACGCTTGTTAAGATTTCACAGCAGCCGATGCTGCATAAACCGTTTGAAATGATGGCATTCTAAGCCCATATTAGGCTGTCTTCCGCTTGAAGCGGTATCAGGGGAAGGGATGAATCAACATGAACAAACGGTTCGCATGGCTGCTCACTTGCGTGCTGCTGGCTGTTACGGTCGGCTGCGACAAGCATACCGTCATCAAAAAAGAAGTCAAACTGTATAATTTCGATTCCTATTCCGAAGGCAACATCCGGGCACAATCGCAGGGCAGCGGGCTGAACGGCCAGCTTCTGAATCAGCTGCAGCTTGCTTTCGGCGAGAAGAACATTCCATTGACCCATCACACGCATGCCGAGGACGGGCGCGGCAATATCAGCTACCAGTATTTTATCCGGGGAAATCCGCAGCAGTATGTCAAACTCCATGTGTTTACCAACGAAAAGGAGCGGATTGAGCGGATTCAAAATTGGTACGGCGACCAAAAACGGGTGGAAACCCCGACGTCCAGAACGCTGATTTACGGCCATAACAGGGTTGCTTTGATTTATACGTCTTCCGGAAAAAACAAGGGACAATACGAAACGCAGGTTCATGAAATATTCAATTCGCTGATCGACAGAATGGATTTTTAACCGTAAAACAAGCCGGGAACGCAACGTTCCCGGCTTGTTTTTAATTTTTTTTGTATATTTCACGCATGACATGCCGCAGCTCCGGCACGATGATCCGCTCCAAAGCGAGTTTGACGGCTCCCGTCGAACCCGGGATGGAAAACACGGCGGTGCCGCCGACCGTTCCGGCGATGGCGCGGCTTAAAATCGCGGCAGGTCCGATATCTTCCGTGAAACTGAGATACCTGAATATTTCGCCGAATCCCGGCAGCTGCTTGTCGAGCAGCGAGGCTACCGCCTCGTACGTCGTGTCGCGCGGGGAAATGCCCGTTCCTCCCGTGAATAGGACCGCTTCCACTTCCGGATTTCCCGCCGCTTCATGAATAAGCTCCCGAATGCCTTCATAATCGTCTTTGACGATTTCGTAGCGCACGACACGGTATCCCGCATCTTCCAAAAGGGACTTCATCAACTTTCCCCCTGCGTCCGTCTCCGGCGTGCGCGTATCGGATACGGTCACGACCATGCAGGAGACGGTGTCCGGCGCTTGACTGCGATGTTCGTCCACGGATCTCATCTTCCATTCTCCTCTCTCTTTTTTGGAATGTCTTTTTAGGATAGACCTTTCGGGACAAACTTGCAAATGAACGCGGACGGCAAAAGGTGCAAAACATTCGAAGCGGTTGCGGCCCGGCCCCGGGGTGTAGTACACTTTGCGTAAAACGCAAAATCCAATAACGCAAGGGGAAAACGAACATGCCAAATCAAGCAACGACACCCATTTACATATTGTCCGGCTTTTTGGGAAGCGGGAAAACGACGTTCCTTCAGCGCCTCGTCAACCACTGGCAGGAGCAGGGATTACGTCCGGCCGTGATCATGAACGAAATCGGGGACGTCAATCTGGACGGGCTGCTGGTGGAAGAGCGGGTTCCGATGACCGAGATGCTCAGCGGCTGCATTTGCTGCTCGATCCGCGGCGATTTGAGCGTGGAGATGGCCGGCCTGATCGAAAGGGAACATCCCGACGTGATCGTCGTCGAAGCGACGGGCATCGCAAACCCGATGGAGATTTTGGACGGAGTAACCGAAGCGGCGTTATACATGAAAATCGATTTGAAAGGGGTATTGACCGTCGTCGATTCGGCTCATTTGCTGGAGCGGTACCGCGAGCAAAAAGGGAAAACCTTCAGGCTAATGCAAGAACAGATCCGCGCGGCCTCCTGCCTGATTTTGAATAAAACGGACCGCGTCACGGCAGGCGAGCGGGAAGAACTGGAGTCGGTCATTTCCCGTTGGAACGGGTATGCCCCCATCCTTCCGGCCGTCCGCTGCGAGGTGGACGCCGCCGAAGTCTTGGCCTCGCTTGGCGGCAAAACAGGTCTGCCTGAATCGGACAAACCCGATGGGGCAGCTTCGACCGGTCTTGAAGCGGAGGATGAGGAGCATCATTCCCATTCGGCAGCAGGGCATCATCATGCGCATCATGACCATGTGATGGTGTATACCCATTATTTGCGCGGGCCGGTGGACAGCGGGGAGTTCGAACGTTTTGTGGCAGGTTTGCCGCGGGAGGTATACCGTGCCAAAGGCGTCTTGACGTTCAGCGATACGGCGAGCCGTTTCCTGTTTCAATACGCCTTCCGGGAGCCTGATTTTTTGCGGATCACGCCTCAGGGCGACGTGCCGGACGTGGTCGTTTTTATCGGCGAGCATTTCTCAAAAACGGCCATCGAAAACGGGATGCGGGCGCTGGAAGGCCAAGAGGGCCGGAGCTGAAGGGACATGGCGGGGGAACCCGGGCCGGGGACTCAAAAAAGAACTTGGGCTTGATTCCTCGTTTGGCGCTAGGTATAATAGTCTGAAATATTGAACGTCAGGGATCGGGAGAGTAACGAAGGTTTACGCATGGACAGCGAACCGGGATGGGTGGAAGCCGGAACATGCCCCTTCGTGAAGCGCACCCGTGAGACGGCGAATCCAAAACCTCGCTTCCGGAATCGGTGATCCTGATCGATAGGCATATAAAGTTCCGGGAGCCGCGCAAAGTGCTTGAATCGGCATCGAAGCCATTTGGCAGCGGACTTTGGGGCAAGTAGATTCGTCCGGGTAACTCCGTTAGATGTTGCGAAGGGAAACGAAACCTTACGGCAGGGGCCGGAAGATTCGTTTACTTAGAGTGGTACCGCGGGATATTCAGCTCTCGTCTCTATTATGGAGACGGGAGCTTTTTATTTTGAGAAAAAGAAAGAAAGGTTGATCCATGATGATAACCCAATGGGCTGCAAACGCGCTGAAAAACCACGTGCCGCTGGAGGCGGACGATATATCGAAACGGCTTGAAACGCCGCCTTCCCCGGACATGGGGGATATCGCGTTCCCTTGCTTTACGCTCGCCAAACAATTCAGAAAAGCGCCCCAGGAGATCGCCCAATCGATCGCCGGCGCCTGGGACCACGCGCATATAACGGCGTCTGCCGCCGGTCCTTACGTCAATTTGACGTTCGACCGGGGGTATTACGGAAGCTTGATGATGGAAGGGCTGGAGCAGGAGAAAGTGCCGGAAACCGGAAAAGGCATCCGCGTCGTCATCGATATGTCTTCCCCCAACATCGCCAAACCGTTTGGCATCGGCCATCTCCGTTCCACGATGATCGGGGCGGCCTTATACCATATGCATAAGCTTGCGGGCTACGACGTCGTCAGCGTCAATCATCTGGGCGATTGGGGAACGCAGTTCGGCAAGCAGATCGCCGCCTATAAAAGATGGGGAGACGACGAACGGTTATCCGCAGACCCGATCGGCGAATCGCTGAACTTGTACGTTCGTTTCCATGAAGAAGCGGAGCATGACGAGACGTTGGAACCGGAAGCAAGGGAGTGGTTCCGCAAGCTGGAGGAGGGAGACGGCGAAGCCCGCTCGTTATGGGCCTATTTCGTGGACGTAAGCATGAAGGAATTCAGCAGAATGTACGATCGGCTGAACGTCCGTTTCGACTACACGCTGGGCGAAAGCTTTTACAACGATAAAATGCCTGCGGTGGTCGATTCCTTGAAGGAAAAAGGGCTGCTGGTCGAAAGCGACGGGGCGCTGGTCGTCCGGCTGGACGAGGAGGGCATGCCGCCATGCCTCATTTTGAAAAAGGACGGCACGACCATATACCCGACGAGGGATTTGGCCACCGCCATCTACCGGCATGACGAGATGAAAGCGGACCGGCTGCTGTACGTGGTCGGGAACGAACAGAGGCTGCATTTCCAGCAGGTCTTTGCGGTGCTGCGCCGCATGGGGATGGATTGGGCGGACAGCTGTACGCACGTGCCGTTTGGCCTCATGAAATTCGAAGGCAAAAAAATGTCCACGCGCCGCGGCAAAATCGTCAAGCTGGAAAACGTGCTGGATGAAGCCGTCGAACGGGCCTTAGCCATCATCAACGAAAAAAATCCGGAGCTGGAGTCCAAGCAGCGGGTTGCGGAGGCGGTCGGGATCGGCGCGGTCATTTTCGGCGACCTGAAAAACAACCGCCTGAACGAAGTGGATTTCTCGCTGGAGGACGCGCTGAATTTCGACGGGGAAACGGGGCCTTACGTGCAGTATACCTACGCTAGAACCCAGAGCGTGCTTGCCAAGGGGGCGGCTGCGTATGGCACGGCCGAGGACGCCATGGAAGAGACCGATCCCAACGCAGGGGCCCATCACCTCGGCGACGCCGGCTGGGAGCTGCTCAAGCTGCTGACCCGGTTTCCGGAAGCATTGGAGCGGGGCGTGCGCAACCAGGAGCCGTCGGTTCTCGCGCGTTATGCGCTGGATGTGGCGCAGTCCTTCAATCAATTTTATAATAAGGAAAGAATTGTCATCGAAGACGCCCAGGTTCGAAAGGCAAGATTGCGGCTGACGCGGCTGGCCGGCCGCACGATTGCGCGGACGATGGGGCTGTTGGGCATCCAGACGCCTGAACGGATGTAACCTCCGAATAAATGAACCGGAAGAAGGTGGCTTCGGCTGTGGCCGATAAAAGAGAAGCGGAAGGTCGGGACGACGGTTTGGTGATTCTTCGGGACGCCGTCAAAACGTATAACGGACGCAACGTGCTGCACAATATATCGCTGAAAGTAAGGCAAGGGGAATGCATCGCGCTGATTGGCAAAAACGGATCCGGCAAAAGCACGCTGCTGCGGTTGCTGGCAGGACTTTCCCGTCCGGCGTCGGGGACGCGGACCGTGCCCGGGGGATCACTCCGCATCGGCTACGTGCCGGAGCGGTTTCCCCCGATTGTCTTTACGCCATGGGAATTCCTGTCGAGCACGGCTGCCGTCCGGGGATTGGATAAACACGCGGCGGAGGAAGAGTTGAACGTTTTGCTGCGGCAGCTGGATATGGAACATGCCATGCATGTCAAAATGAATCAATTCTCCAAAGGGATGCTGCAAAAAATCAATTTGATCCAGGCGATCGCGGGCAAACCGGATTTACTGCTGTTGGACGAGCCGCTGTCGGGATTGGACGTCAAGGCGCAGGAAAATCTGCTTCATGTGCTGCTCGCCCAAAAAAGGAGCGGAACCGCCATCGTCATGTCGGTTCATGAATCGAAGCTGATCGAACGGGCGGCGGATCGGGTGCTGCTCATTCAGGAAGGGAGGATCGTGAAGGAATCCCGGGAGGAACGCCGGCAGCCGGGAGCGGTTGCGGAGGTTTCCGCCCGCATTCCAGGCCCCGAGGCGCTTGCGGAAATTGCCGCCCATCCAGGCGTTGCCGACTGCACGCCAGATTCGGATGTTTACCTGCTTCAAGTAGAGGAAGGTTCGATTGACCAGGTTTTGCGCATCATACTGGATCGCGGCGGTTCGGTCCTGTCGGTCATTCCGGCCGAAGGGATCGATGCCCGCATGGGGGAGCGGCTGCAAGCCGCGGCACGCTGATGAGGGGGAGAAAAAGATGATCGCGTTATCCCGTTTTTTGCTGAGAAGCTATACGAGGAAACATGCTTATTTCGCGCCGCTGGCGGCAACCTTGATCGCCATGTTTTTGCTGTATACCTACAAACCTAATCCGGTCATGGACAGCTATGCCGTCACTTCCGTATTTCTGTTCGTCGGCTCGGCTTGGCTCGCTTTGACCTTCTTGAACCATGGAAGCCCGCAGCAGGAGCAGCTGCACATCACGCATATCGGCGGCATGAAAAGGTATCTGTTCAGCCAAATCATGGCTTTGCTTGTTCCGGTGGCGATGTGCACGGCGATTTTTATGCTGTATCCGATCGCGGCGCAAATGTTCGACAGGCCCGTGCGGATCGGAGAATTTTTGCTCGCGGTTGGCGGGCATCTGGTTATGGGGGGGCTTGGCGCTTCACTGGCGTTGTTTTTCCAGTCGGCTTGGATGCCAAACGGCTCCAGAGCCGTGGCATTGCTGCTTGCTCTGGTCATCGCGTCAATCGGGGCCAAATCGATCGCGGGTTTGCTGCCGGAGCAGCTTCGGTGGCTGCGCTGGATTTTTCCGCCCGTATCGCCGATCATGGACGTCCTTCTGAACGGCGGCGCGGAGCCGTCCCATAAAGTATGGCTGACATTGGGGTACGGCTTGGTTTATGCGCTCCTGCTGGGGCTGGTTTACATGCTCGTTTCGCTGCGGAGGGACGCCCGTACCTAAAACCTGCGGATCCGGCGGTTGATGAATGAAGGCATATCCTTTACCATGGAGGTATGACGAAACCATCAGGGCATGATACATGACAGGATAGGGAGGAGGGCATGATGAAGCAGACACGGCTATTGGACAGCGAGCATTCTAAGGAACTATTTGCTTATTTCGGATTGGCGGTCTATTATTCGCAGGCGCTCGAGCAGCAGCTGGTCAACCTGCTTATGCTGATGAAGGTCTCGCAAGGCAAGGTTCCGACGGAAGAGGATCTCGCCGATTTGTACCATCAGAAGCTGAGCAACTCGCTTGGCCAGCTCGTCAATGAAATCCAGCATCACTTCCCTTTCTCGCCGGATGAAACGACGCTGTTGAAAGAGGTATGGAAGCAGCGGAATTACATCGTCCACGACTATTTTAAGGAACGCATCCAGGAAACCTTCAGCCCGGGAGGGCGGTCGAAAATGATCCGCGAACTGACCGCTTTTAAAGCACAAGCCCAGGAGCTCGAACGCAAACTTCAAAAATATACGAGCGAAATGTACGCCAAGCTGGGACTGGATCAGGAACCGGAAAAAGACGGAGCGAACGCTTGAGGTCATCCGGCTTGGCTGCGCTCGTTTTTTGCCAAATATATGAAACCTTTGCCGGATGCTTTCCGTCTGAGAGGGTGGAGGTGATCTTGAATGAACAAGTTTAAAAGAATAGCGGCGGCACTGATGGCCTTCTGCTGCCTTGCAGCCGCATCGTCCGCATACGCTTTTTCGGATATTAAGGACGCCGAACAGGAAAAGATCGCTGCGTCCCTGCAGTCGCAAGGCATCATCAGCGGCGTGTCCGCGGACCGGTTTGCGCCGGCCGAGCCGCTAACGGCGGCTCAAGGCATCCAACTCCTCGTCAAAGCGATGAAACTCCAGGGGAAGGTAGACGGCCCGCCCCCGCCCGCGAACGTTCCGGCCAAAGCCTGGTATGCCCAAGCGGCGCGCATTGCGGCGGACAACGGGATATCGGTCGGACAAATCCGCGACTGGAACATGAAGCTGACGAAAGAGCAGTTTGCAGGCATGCTTCATCAAGCGGTAAAGGCTACGGGAGAATATTCGACGATCGAGATGTACGTGTTTGTTAAGGACGACGGGGATATGTCTTCCGAATACAAAAGCGCTTTGCAGTTTCTGCTGCTCACCCGGATCGCCGAACTCGACGCCCAAGACCGATTCCATCCGAAGAAGCATATTACGCGCATGGAGGCCGCCGAAATGATATACAATGCGCTGAAATTCATCCAAAGCCATCAGAATCAGGACCCCGGAGCGTCCGAAGCCGACGTTTCGGTCCGTATCGAAAAAGTGAACGACAAGGTCAACAAAATCGTATTGTCCAAGGCGGACATGCCGAATCCGGGGTACGGGCTGGTCATCGACCGTATCGAGTTTCTTCCGGGGAAAAAGGCCGTGGCGTATTATCATTTGACGTATCCCGAACCTGGAAAAATGTATCCGCAGGTCATTTCGACCGCCACGGCGTCGTTTTATTTGGACAGCAGCCTTGAAATCAGCGTGAAAACAACGCCCGGGCATGACCAGGGATCGATTTCCGTTCCCGGCCCCGGCAAAACGATAAAATAAACGATCGGGACAGACCCTTCTCCGGGATCCGGGGAACGGGTCTTTTTTTTGTTTCGGCCGGAACTTCTTTTTCATCCTTTTTATGAAAAGGAGTCCTACAACCGTAAAATGTATAAGATTTCGTTGACGAGGCAAATAGATTCCCCCGCATGCAAACGATTACAATAACAGCGAGGGGGGAAACGTATGGCGCAGCTCGCAAGCGTAAACAAAGTGAAACACGTCAAGAAAAGGCGGGGAGTCGCTTACCGGTTGGCCAAGCAGTGGGATATCCAGCTGATGGTCGTGCCGGCGCTCGTAGTGATTTTCATTTTTTCTTACATACCGATGTACGGGGTATTGATGGCATTTCAGGATTACAGCATTTTCGACGGCTTTTGGGCAAGCCCATGGGTAGGGTTCAAGCATTTTAACATGTTTTTTCACTCCCCCGAGTTTTGGCCGATCATCCGCAACACGATCATCATCAGCCTGCTGAAATTTTGCATCGGGTTTCCGGCGCCGATATTTCTGGCGCTTTTGCTGAACGAAGTCCGGCACATGGTCTTTAAACGGGTCGTGCAAACCGTCAGCTATCTGCCGCATTTTTTGTCCTGGGTCATCGTGGCCGGGTTCGCCATGTCGATCCTGTCGACGGATAACGGCAGCTTGAACATTTTGCTGCAAAAGCTGCATTTGATCAAGGAGCCCATCGGATTCCTCGGCAAAGCCGAATACTTCTGGAGCATCCTTGTCACGACCAACGTGTGGAAGGAAATCGGATTCGGATCCATCGTATATTTGGCGGCCATCGCGGGCATCAATCCGAGTTTGTACGAGGCGGCTGCCATGGACGGAGCGGGACGGATCAAGCAGCTGTTCATGATTACCCTCCCTTCGATCATGCCCGTCATTTCCATCTTCATGATTTTGGCGATCGGCAATCTGCTCAGCGCAGGTTTTGAAGACATCCTCCTGCTCGGATCGAATCCGGTGCTGCGGGACGTGGCCAACGTCATCGACACTTACGTCTACAGGGTGGGCATTACGAACCAACGCTTCTCCTACGCGACCGCGGTCGGCCTGTTCAAAGCCGTCATCAGCGTCGGCCTGCTGGCGTTCGCCAACAGCTTCGCGCGCCGATCCGGCAACAGCCTGTGGTAAGAGGCATCGCTTGAAAGACTTGGGAGAAGACAGGGAGGCTGCAATCGAATGTACAAAAAAAGCATCGGGGACAGGATCTTCAGCATTTTCGTCTACGGATTCCTCACGCTGCTTGGCTTCAGCACCTTTTATCCGTTCTGGAACGGGCTTGTGATTTCGCTGAACGACGGCATGGATACCGCCCTTGGCGGCGTGACGTTTTGGCCGCGCAAATGGTCCCTCGAAAATTATTACGTCGTGTTCCGGGATGACCGGATCTTGAACGCTTTTATGATCAGCGTGATGAGAACGGTGGTAGGCACCATCCTTTCCGTCCTGTGCACCGCGATATTCGCTTACGGCATGACCAAAAAGGAGCTGATCGGCCGCAAATTTTACATGCTGATGTGCATCGTCACGATGTATTTCGGCGGCGGGCTGATCCCGACGTTCCTCGTGGTCCGCGGCCTCGGCTTGATGGATTCCTTCTGGGTGTTCATCATCCCGAGCCTGATCAGCGTGTGGAACATGATCATTTTCCGCACCTTTTTCATGGGGCTACCGGACGGGCTGCAGGAATCGGCGAAAATCGACGGCTGCGGCAACTGGTCCACGTTCTTCCGCATCGTGCTGCCGCTTTCCGGTCCGGTCATCGCGACGCTGGGGCTTTTTACGGCGGTGGCGCATTGGAACGAGTGGTTCCTGCCGAGCATTTATATCACGAAAGAAAAGCTGCTGCCGATCCAGTCCATGCTGCAGCAGATTCTGAGCACCAACATCATGACCGAGCAGATGTCCAAACTGGATTCCGCGGCGCAAAGCCGCATGTCGGCCATGAAAAGCGTGACGACCAAATCGCTGTCGATGGCGACGATGATGGTGGCGACGCTGCCGATTATCGCGGTCTACCCGTTCGTCCAGAAGTATTTCGTCAAAGGCGTGCTGGTAGGATCGCTAAAAGAATAGGGTTCAGAGCTATGCGCTTTAACCATCAGGGTTTCAGCCTAAATCCTGACATAAATCGATCTTTGGAAAAGGGGTTATATCGTATGAAAAGCTTTAGAAGATCGCTGATCGTGACGCTTGTCTTTTTATGCACCGCGGCCACGGCCCTTGCGGGATGCGGCAGCGGCAACGGCGGCAAGGCGGCGGAAGGAACCGGCAACAGCAATACGAAAGCCGAAGAGAAAACGGACAACAAGGAAAGCGCGGGCACGGGCAAATTCGAGCTCGGCAGCGAACCTCTCGAATTCAGCTTCTACGGCCACTACGACTGGTACACGATGCCGTCATGGGGCGCGGACGAAGCCAGCAAATGGATTCAGGACAACAAAAAAGTAACGGTCACGGCCATCAACTCCGGCGGCAACGCGGCCCAGAAGCTGAACACGATGATCGCCTCCAAGGAGCTTCCGGACGTCATTTGGACGGACCGCGGCACCGACGTGGAACGTCTGCGGGCGGCAGGAATGCTCGTATCCTACGACGAATATCTCGACAAGTACCCGAACCTGAAAAAATGGGCCGGCGATTCCACGCTCAACATGCTTCGCTCGAGCGACGGCAAGCTGTACCAGTTCCCGAACTGGTATACTTCCCAGCCGGCAGGCAACGCGGGATATTTGATGAACAGCAAAATTTACAAAGACCTCGGTTCGCCAAAACTCGAAACGACCGACGACCTGTACAACTATTTGAAGGCGGTCAAAGCCAAGTATCCGAACGTCGTTCCGTTCGAGCCGGATCTCGCGAAAGACGGCCAGGGGCTGGACATTCTGTACAGCGCGTTCGCCGAAGACCATCCTCCGGTATTCCTGCGGGAAAGAGCCGTTCCAAACGGCGACAAGCTGACCTCCATCTTCCAGGATCCGACGTACCGCGAGTCGATGCAGTTCGCCTCGAAGCTGTTCCGCGAGAAGCTGATGGCCCAGGACGCGCTGACGCAAACGAAAGACCAGGTGCTCGAAAAAGCGTACACGGGGCGTTTTGCGATCGCCGCAGGCGCAAGCCCGACGGAATACGGCAGCAAAGGCGACGTGGAGCTGAAGAAAAAAGATCCGACCGCCGGATACGAGATGATTTGGCCGGTGCATAAGGAAGGGCTCGACAAAAACAAAATTTGGACGGGAAGTTATAACCAGCTCGGCTGGAACGTGGCTTTGATCACGAAATCCGCCAAAGATCCGGAAAAAATCTTCGCGTTCCTCGATTGGCTGACAGGCGAAGAAGGAAGCCGCGTCATCATGTGGGGACCGGAAGGCATCCTGTGGAAAGGAACCGATGAAGAAGGATATCCGATCTTTACCGACACGTACATCAACGACGTGGAAAGACGCAGCAAGATCATGGACGCTACCGTCAACCTGCAGTGGAACGGCAACACGGTGTATATCGACAAGTCCAAGATGAAGTTCGAAAAAACGCTGCCGCCTGAAAAGCAAAACTGGGAGAGCCGCTACCAGTCGTCCATCACGTGGAAAACGCAATATAACGCCACCGCATTCGTCAATTTGAACCCGATGCCGGACACGGAAGAAGGCATCATCCAACAAAGCGTGGACGAAATCTTCTCCGAATCGAGAGCGAAGGCGCTGTACGCCCAAAGCGACGAAGAGGTTTTGGCCATTTTGGACAAAGCCGAAAAAGATGCAATGGCCGTCGGTTACGACAAGCTGCTCGCGTTCAAAACGCAAAAATGGCAGGAGAACCTGAAAAAAATCGGCGGTTAACCGCAAAAAATGGTATAATTGTCATATATAACGATACTGAACTATCGATTAGCTATCGTGCGCGCTAGGCCGTCCCTCGGGGCGGCTCATGCGTTTATGCGGCGAATTCCATGTACAGCGTTCGGCTGTGAACTATTCGGTCAGGAGATGATTTCATGTATAAAGCTTTAATCGTCGATGATGAAATCCTCGATTTGGAAGGGATGAGGACCTTCATACCTTGGACTGAGCTTGGCCTGGAAGTCGTGGATGCCGTGCATAACGGCTTTGAAGCCTTGAGCGTCATGGAAAGTGAAAGCATCGATGTCCTTGTCACGGACGTACATATGCCGGGCATGTCGGGCCTGGACCTTGTCAGAAAAGCAAAAGAGTTATACGGCCGCATCAAAGTCATTTTTGTAAGCGGATACCAGGATTTTAACTACGTCAAGCAGGCGATTTCGCTCCATGCCTACAACTATGTCCTGAAACCGATGGACGACACGGAGTTGACCGAAGCCTTAAAAAAAATCGTGCTGGAGCTTGACGCGGAAAGACAGCGGGAAAAAACGGAGCAGGCTTACCGGCAAACCGCCAAAAACGAATACCTCCTGCAGCTTCTCGAGGGGAACTTCACGGAAGAGGCGGAAACGATCCTGCTTGAGCATTACGGCCTCAAACACGCAAGCTGGCCCGCCCGGGCCGCCGCGCTTGAAATCGACGATCTGGGCTGGAAGCTTGAGGCGCTGCCGGAGCATGTGAAGCAGGAATGGTTCAACCGATTTTACGAATCGGCGCTGCCGATTTTTGAAGCCGCAGGCATCCGCCATATCGGGCGTACCTCCAAGCAGCGGATTTTTCTGCTGGCCGAATGCGGGGCACAAGAACCGGATCTGGAGCAGGTCATTCGGCAGCTTCATGCGCTGCAACCTTATTCCGTGACCATCGGATTAGGGAACCGGGCGGATGGCCTTCCGGGGCTTAGGGCTTCTTACGGAGAGGCGCTCACCGCGCTGGATTACAAGCTGATCGTCGGCAAAGGAAAAGTGATTCCGCATGAAAAACTGGAAGCCGAAAGGGGCGGGGAGATCCAGGCGGCGGACCTGCCGCTCGAACCGCTTTTAAACGCCGTGCTGCATTACGACCTGGTGAAGATCAGCGATGAAGTGGACGGTTTGTTTGCGGCGGCGGCCGGGATGCGCTCCAAAGTCCAAATCCAGTATTTCGTGATGAACATTTGGCTGAGACTGGAAAGCCAGCTCAAATCGCTCAGCGACAACATGTTTCAGACCCTTCAGCACGACGGGCTGCCCAGTCCCGATATGATGCTGAAATACGAAACGCTTCACGATATCCGATCCTGGTTAAGGTACCGGCTGTTCAGCGCCGCCGAAATCATCCAGAACAAAAGGCAGAAAAAAAGCGCCAAGCTGGTCGAAGAGATGATCCGTTACGTCCGGGAACAGCTGCATGATAACGTCACGCTCAAAGAAGTGGCCGACTATCTGTCCTTTTCGCCGAATTATCTGGGTTCGCTGTTCAAGGAGGTTACGGGGACGAATTTCAGCGAATACGTGATTATGATGCGCATGGAGAAGGCGGGAGAGCTGCTCAAGGATCCCCGGATTAAAATTTATGAGGTCGCCGACAAGGTCGGGTACCGGTATATGCCGTATTTCAGCCGCCAGTTTAAAGAAGTGTTCGGCATGACGCCGGGCGAATTCAGGAGAAAGATGTAACGTATGAAAAACCAAAACCGGTTGGATTCCAAGCAACGCATGTTCATGCCCTTCGGCATGAAGCTGTTTTTCTCTTATATGATTCTGATCATCGTCCCCATCTTTATTTTCGGGTATATTGCCAATACCATCCTGGTCGACCTTTACGGCAAACAGATGAACACCAACTTAACCGGCACGATGGCGCAGATCCGCGACAACATCAATTACAAGCTGGAGGACACCCAGCGGTTGTCCGATACGCTGTATTTCGACGAAAGCTTGCCGCTGGAGATTATGAGCTACGAGGAAGGGTGGGTCAGCTACCAAACGACGACCAAACTGCTGATTCCGAAATTCCGCCAGACCGTGGATTCGACCAACCGCAAAATATGGATGAGCATTTATTTGAAAAACGAGACGCTGCCGGAAATCTACAACAACGACCTGTCCGCCGCCGATCCGCTCGCCAAAGGGAAACATTGGGATTTGTTTCATCTGCGCCGGATCATGGACAAACCCTGGTATGCGGAGTTTCCGAAGGAGGATTACGGCAAAACGGTCGTATGGCAGCAAGTCGAAGACGACGGCAGGTTCGGCCGGATCAGCCTGCTGCGGCGGCTCGTGGATACGCGCAATCCGCTGGATCTGGAGACGATCGGTTTCATGCGGATCAGCGTGTACCTTTCGGAAATTTTCCAGAGCGTGGACATCAACAAATTCGGGAGCGGCAGCATGCTGCTTATTCTCGACGAAAACAACCGCATCATTTACGGTTCGGGCGAAAACGTCCCCGACATGCATTCCGATTACGAGTTGATGGACGTATCCAGGTTTACGGTGCTCAGCGAAAGCCTGCCCAAGCTGAACTGGAAAATGACGGCGCTAGTCCCCGACACGATTATTCAGCAGGAGACCCGGAAAATCAATTTGCTCACGATCGTCATCTGTTTGGCAAGTTTCGTCGTGGTGCTCCTTTTCGCTCTGGGCGTCTCCCGCTTTTTCTCCAAACGGGTGTCCAAAGTCGTGTCCATTTTAAACCTGTTTCAGCAGGGGGATTTTCATAAGCGCTTTCATTATAAAGGCAACGACGAATTTACGATGATCGCCGCCTCGCTGAACAGGCTGGGAGAGCAGACGGAACGGCTGATTCAGGAGGTCTACCTGACCAACCTGAAAAAAAAGCAGGCGGAGCTTGAGACGCTGCAGGCTCAAATCAATCCGCATTTTTTGTACAATACGCTTTCTTCGATCAGCCGGCTGGCCAAATTCGGACAGGTGGACAAGCAGCATCAGATGGTGATGAACTTGGCGAAATTCTACAGGCTATCGTTAAACGACGGGCAGACGATCATCGCCATTCATAAGGAGCTGGAGCAAACGCAGGCGTATTTGGACATCCAACAGGTAAAATACGGGGAACGCATGGAAGTGGAGTTTGACATCGAGCCTAGAATCGTCAATTATATGACGGTCAAGCTGATCCTGCAGCCGTTTTTGGAAAACGCGCTGCAGCACGCCTGGCGCGGAGACCACATTTATATCCGCGTGAGCGGCCGGATGGAGGAAGAGACGGATTCGATTGTATTCGAAATCATGGATGACGGCAGCGGCATGCCTAGGGAGATGCTGAAGCAGGTCGTCTCCGCGATGAACGCACCCGGTGCGACGGGAAGCCACGGAAGGGGAAGAGGATACGGAATCCGCAATGTAAACGAACGGATCAAGCTGTATTTCGGCAAAGATTACGGCGTACAGCTGCACAGCACCCCGGGCATCGGCACGACCGTCCATATTCGCATTCCGCTGGAGCGCACGGCCTACCAGGGGAAGGAAACGCTGGATTCGAAATGGACGGGATAAAGGAAGCCCCCGCGTTAGCCGAAAACATTTCGGCCGGCGGGGGCTTTTTGGCGTGGCGCAAGGCCAGGTTAACCCGGGCGGCGTGAAAGCGGGATCGCGGCCACCGCGGCCGCTTGATCACGAACGACCCAGCGTGCTTGCTGCCAAGCTTCCGGAATGCGGGATTATCCCCTTTCGTCCGAAGAAAGATCCAGCCAGGCGAGCTCCTCGCGCGTCAGCTTGATGCGGGAACCTTCGTCGCAGGAACGCAGCTCTTCTTCGGATTGGGCGCCGATCAGCGCGCAGGTCGGGAAAGGCTGGTTCAGCACGTACGCAAGCGCGATCTGGATCGGAGTGGCGTTTTTCTCCGCGGCAAGCCGTTTGGCGCGCTCCAGCCGCTCCCAGTTGGCATCGCTGTAAAAGACCCGGACCAGGTCGGCGTTATCGCGGTTTTCGGGCGTGAACCTCCCCGTAAAGAAACCTCTGGCCTGGGAAGACCAGGAGAACAAAGGAAACTGCTCCGCTTCATGCCATTGGCAGGTTTCTTCGTCCGCCGATACGCAGCCGGGCCAAAACGGTTCGTTCGCTTTCGCGAGGCTCAGGTTCGGGCTGCTGAAGGAGAAGCCGGTCAACCCCTTTTCCGCCGCATAAGCGTTGGCGTCGCGGATCCGCTCCCATGTCCAGTTGGACACGCCGATGGCGCGTACGGTCCCGTTTTTGACGTATTCGTTCAAGATTTCGATGACTTCGCCCGCAGGCACGTTCGGATCGTCCCGGTGCAGGGCATACATGTCGATATAGTCGGTTTGCAGGCGCGACAAGCTGGCGGTGAGGTCATGTTTGATCGCCTCCCGGCTGACGCGGGGTCCGTGCTGGTCGTGATGCGCGCCTTTCGTCAAAATGACCCACTCGTCCCGGTTGTTTCTTTCCTTCAAATACCGCCCGATCACTTCTTCGCTTTGTCCCCCGCAATAAATATGCGCCGAATCGACGGAATTGCCTCCGGCGGCGAAGAAGGCGTCCATGTTGGCCGCCGCCTTTTCGTAATTTTCGTGATAAAAGTAGTCCGAACCTTTCATCAGCCGCGAAACTTTTTTATCCAAGCCTTGCACCGAAATGTATTCCATGGCAAGTGACCTCCCTGAAGGATTGTATGATGATTTCACCCTTATATCCCTAGACGGAAATATCCAAGACAACGAATTCTCGTCGCAGCAGTTGATCTACCTCATAAACGTGGCCGGCAATCACAGTTCGACCCGGACATGCTCCCTTGCCGACCGCAGGCAGGCATCGATAACCCGCATATTCCGGATGGCATCTTCCGGCTCGAAGCGGAGGGGGCGCCGGTGAATGATGGCAGTCGCCAAGTGGTCGGCCTGGAGCGCATAGGCGTTCACCTTCGGCACTTCGATTTCTTTGCGCTCCCCGAGCGCCGTCAAGAAAAAGTTGTCGCTTCCGACGAAAGCGGAAGGGAGCTCGATGATGCCTTCGGTTCCCAAAATCTCGAGCGGATTCCGGAAAGCCGCCCACATGCCGCAATCAAACGTCAGGGCTACCGATCCTTCGAACTCCAGAAGCCCCGAAGCCATCATGTCGACGTCATCATGCTCCGCGGAGAAAAAGGCGTTTACCGTTGCCGCGACCGGTTCTTTGCCGAGGAGCATCCGGGCCGCATGGATCGGATAGCAGCCGACGTCGTAAATCGACCCGCCGCCCCATTCCTTTTTGTAACGGACGTTGCCCTTGTCGCCCGCGTTATTGAACGTAAACGCGCCGCGGATTCCGCGGATGTCGCCGATCGCCCCGGAAGAGATCAAATCCCGGATCATATCGTAGCGGGGATGGTAACGGTACATAAACGCTTCCGACAAGTATACGCCGGCGGCTGCCGCCGCTTCCGCCATTTCCACGGCTTCGGCTTCGGTCAGGGCCAGCGGTTTTTCGCATAAAATGTGTTTGCCGGCCTCAGCCGCGCGGATCGTCCATTCTTTGTGAAGATGGTTCGGCAGCGGTATGTAAACGACATCGATGGAAGGGTCTTCGAGCAGCTCCTCATAACTGCCGTAGGCCACCGGGATGTTCAGTTGTTCCGCCGTTTGTTTGGCTTTATCGAGATCGCGGCTTGCGATGGCATGCACCTCGTTCAGTTCGGACTCTTGCACGCCCGGTATGACGGAACGTTTGGCAATGCCGGCACAGCCGAGAATCCCCCATTTTAATGTTTTCGGACTCATCGGGATCATCAACTCCTTTATGGTTCGGAAAGCCCCGCAAACGACGATGAAAACGGTTTACATGATTTGCGGTTGAAGGCTTTATAATATGATATTGCCATTATAAAATAGCGAATTTAAAATTAATATAATACGATTTTGCAATCGATTATAAATATATTGTCATTTATGGAGATGAGGCCGTGCAAAGGCAAATTCACCTGCTGACGCTGCCCGACATGCCGTTTTTTTGCTTTCCGGAATCGGTGGGCCATTACCGGCAAGAACCGGAACACAGCGTTTTTCGGGAGGCGGGGGCGTTAAACAATTTTAATATCCATTACGTCGCCGCAGGCAAAGGGTACGTTGAGATCGACGGGGAGACCCACGAGCTGGGGCCGGGGGAGGCCGTGCTCTATTTCCCGATGCAGCGCCAGCGGTATTACAGCAGCAAGGAGGAGCCGTGGGACGTGCGCTGGATCCATTTTTACGGGACGGGACTCCAGGAATATTTGATCGGCAGAGGTTTTCATGAGAGTCCGCTGTGGACCGTCCGCAACCGGCAAGCGTTCGAGCAGGCCCACGAGGCGCTGCTTCATGAAGCCGAAACCTACCGGATGCTGCATTCTTCCCATCTATCCACGCTGACGTATGCGCTGCTGACCGAATTTATCGCGCATGCGGCCGCATTAACCCGGGGCAATTCGAAAACGTCGGGCAACCGGATCCTGGAATTGCTGCCCGTCATGCAGCAGGAGGCCGCGCAGCCGTTTATCCTGGAGGAATGGGCGGGGAGGCTTGGCGTCAGCAGCTATTATTTCTGCAAGCTGTTCCGCAGCGTCACGGAAATGACTCCGATGGAATTCGTGACGAGATGCCGGCTGCAGATGGCCAAACAGTGGCTGCTGGAGAGGAAGGAGACGACGATTGGGCAAATCGCCAAAGATGCCGGGTATCCGAGCGTCAGTTACTTCAACAAACGGTTTATGGAGCATGAGGGCATGACCCCGACGGCGTATCGGCGGTTGTACGGGGTGTTGTCATGAAGCGGGGCAAGCGAACCATCAATTCATGGATTATGACCGGCCGTCGTTCGTCAAGAAGACCGATAGCTCGTTTGCCATGGCTGGGAATCATGATAAGAGAATATGGAGGGAAACCATGATGAAAGCGATCGTCTTTGGCGCAACAGGCGGTACGGGATTGCAAGTCGTCAAGCAGCTGCTGGATCTGGACTATCAAGTGACGGCGGTTGTGCGGGAGCCTTCCCGGTTTACGGAGAACGGCAAAAAGCTGCATATCGTTCAAGGAGATGTTTTGAATCCGTCGTCTTTGCTGAAACCGATGGAAGGAGCGGACGTTGTTCTATCCGCGCTGGGGGTAAATCACCGCAAACCGACAAACGTGTATTCCGAAGGAACCCGTAATATCATGAACGCGATGCGTCATGCTGGAACAAAGCGGATCGTTTGTTTGTCGGCGTCTACGCTCGCCCTTCCTCCGGAAACGCCGTTGTTATCCCGCATCATTACGGAACAAATCGTGATGCGTTTGTTTAAAAATCTGTATGAGGACATGGCTCGCATGGAGCACGAGATCAAAAACTCAGGACTGGATTGGACCATTATTCGACCGCCAAGATTAGTGGATGGTCCCCCGAGGGGACATTACAGAGTGGCCATAAACGAACCCATGAAAAAGCCCAAGGGACTCCAAGGACTTACGCGTGGAGATTTGGCATCGTGCATGATCGAGCAGGTACATCATCCCAACTCCATTCGCGGCATCGTGGAAGTGACCTATTAACAGCCAAATGGCAATCCATCAATAAAACGGCAGCCCGTTCAAAAAGAACGGGCTGCCGCAGGATAGAGTCACATTTTAAGCAGAACGGATGGTCGGTAAGAACTAACGGACTTCCATCCGTTAAGCCGGAGAAATGGCTGCGGGCTGTGCCTCGACGGCGCCTCCCGAAGCGCCCTGCTGCAGCTGATACATTTGATAATATCGGCCGCCAAGCAGCATCAGCTCGTCATGCGTGCCGCGTTCGACGATTTCCCCGCGGTGCAGCACGAGGATCTGATCGGCGCTGCGGATGGTTGACAGGCGGTGCGCGATGATGAACGTCGTCCGGCCTTTTTTCAGCACCTCCAGCGCGGATTGGATCAGGCTTTCGGTTTCGGTATCGATGTTGGCCGTCGCTTCGTCCAGAATAAGGATCGCCGGGTCGTAGGCAAGCGCGCGCGCAAAAGAGATCAACTGCCGCTGCCCCGCGGACAACGTGCTGCCTTTTTCGATCACCGGCTCGTCGAAGCCTTGCGGCAAATGGGCAAGAATCCGTTCGGCGCCCACGTCTCGCAGCGCCTTTTCGATTTGCTCGCGGGATATTTTCTCGTCGCCGAGGCTGACGTTCGAAGCGATGGTACCCGTGAACAGGTACGGATCCTGGAGCACGATCCCCATATGATGCCGGATCCACTGCTTCGGCAACTCCTTGACGTCCTGGCCGTCGATCGTAATCGTCCCTTTTTGCGGGTCGTAAAAACGGAACAGGAGGTTGATGATCGAGCTTTTGCCGGAGCCGGTATGGCCCACGAGCGCAACCGTCTGGCCTTGCTTCGCTTCGAAGCTGATGTTTTTCAGCACGTAGTTTTCTTTTTTATAGGCAAACGATACGTTTTTGAACTCCACGTCGCCTTTGTAACGCGGCATCGTGCCGTCCGTTACGTCCTCGCCCGGCTCATCCATCAGCGTGAAGACCCGCCCGGCGGATACCATGGAGGAATCCAACGCCGCGAGCTGGTTCACCATGCCGGTAATCGGCTGGAACAAGCGGCCGAGCACGTCGACGAAGGCGTAGAGCACGCCCAGCGATACGGCCGTTCCGCCCGACAGCGAACCGAATCCGAAGTAGGCGAGGATGACCGCAAACGAAAAGCTGCGGAGCACGTTCACCAGGTTATGCGACGTAAAAGCGTTCAGGTTCAGCATTTTGTTCTGGTGTTTCATGTAATCGTCGTTTAACGCTTCGAATTCCTCGCGGGTTTGCTTGTGTCTGCGGAAGACGCGGATAATGGACATCCCTTGGATCGATTCGTTGATGATGGCGTTGATTTCGCTCAGGCGAGACCGGATGATCGTATTGTATTTGGTCGCAAGCTTCCGGTACAGCACGATCCAAGCGATCAGGAGCGGAATGATGAACAGGCAGACGAGACCAAGCCGCACGTCCAGCAGGAAAAGCGCGATGTAAACGCCCGTAATATAAATGACGCCGGAGCTGAAATTGGCGAGCACGGCCACGAACAGGTCCTTTACCGCTTCGGTATCGTTCGTGATCCGGGAGACGACTTTGCCGGCAGGCAGCGTGTCGAAAAAATAAACCGGTAAACGCTGCATATGCGCATATACGTCGTTCCTGAGCTTTTGAATGACCTTGTTGGCGGATGCTTGCAGCCAGTAAGTTTTGCCGAATTCCGTAAAGATGCTGATGACCAAAAAGACGCAGTATAAGCCCACCAGCTTCAATATTCCGGGGATTTCAGGCTTGTAAAAGGAATACAGCTCGGCGGCCGACAGCTTTTCCGCCGGATATTGCGCCACCTTGTCGCCGTATTTGATGGTCATCAGGCCGTCCGCAAAGGTTCGTTCGCCTTCCGGGGAAGCCACGGGCTGGTTGATGAAATAAAAGCTGCGTCCGGACTGCAGCAGGCGCACCTCGGCGCCCTTCGTTTCGCCCGGCTCGAAGCGGTCGCCCCGCTTGTAATAATGCCCTTTATATTCGGCCGCTTGCTCGGCCGACGCCGTTTCGTAATAGGGACGTTCGATGCCCAGCATATGATCGTCGATCATGCTTTTGGCGATGAAAGGTCCGGCCAGTTCCGCCCCGACGCCGATGGCAAGGGCGATAAATGCGGCGATGAAAATGCCTTTGGCGGTCAGCGCGTATTGGAACAAACGCCTTCCGGTCCCGGGATTAGGAGTCATATGATGCTTCCTCCTCGTTCGTCAGATTGTTTTCGACCTGCTGCCGTTCGAACTGCTCGCGGTACCACCCGCCGCGTTCCAGCAGCTCGGCATGGGTTCCTTCTTCGATGATGCGTCCTTCGTCCAGCACGATGATCCAATCCGCATGTTCGATCGCGGAAAGGCGGTGGGTCGAAATCAGCGTGGTTTTTCCGTCGCGATGTTCGCGGATGTTATCCACGATGCGCGCTTCCGTGCGGGCGTCGACGGCGGAGAGGGCGTCGTCCAGGATCAGGATCTCCGGGTCGGAGATAAAAGCCCGGGCCAAAGATACGCGCTGTTTTTGTCCTCCCGAAAGCGAAACGCCTTTTTCGCCGACTAGGGTGTCGAGACCGTCGGAGAGCGTGTGCAGGTCCTTATCGAATGCGGCCGTGGCGATGGCGTTCATAATGGTAACGTCATCCGCCTGATGTTTGCCGAATTGGATGTTTTCGCGGACCGATTTGGAGAACAGGATCTGCTCCTGCGGCACGTAGCCGATCCAGCCGTGAAGCTGGTCTTTGGCGATTTGTTCGATCGGCGTATCCGAGATGAGGATTTCGCCGGTTCCGGTCGGATATTCGTGCAAGAGCTGCTTCAGCAGCGTCGATTTGCCGCTTCCCGTCCGCCCGACGACGCCGAGCGTTTGTCCGCGCCGGATCGAAAGGTTGATATGCTTCAGATTATCCACCGTCGAGGTGGGATAACGGAACGTCACGTCCTTGAACGCAATGGTGTCCGGCGAATCGACGCGAACCGGTTGAGGGACGTCCTGCACGTCGGGAACGACCGACAGCGTTTCGTCGACGCGGTCCAGCGACGCGCTTCCCCGCTGCATGATGTTAATCAATTCGCCGATGGCGAACATCGGCCAAATCATCATCCCGAGGTACATATTAAACGATACGAGGTCGCCGAGGGTGATCTGGTTTTTGAATACGAGATAAATGCCGAAAGCAAGCCCGATCACGTAGCTGAGCCCGACGCACAGCCGGATGGTAGGCTCGAACAAGGCGTCCAGCTTGGCGACGCGCATATTTTTGCGATAGACGTCATCGGCGATCACCTGGAAACGGCGTTCGTCCGATCTTTCCTGAACGTAAGCACGGATGACGCGCACGCCGGCCACCGACTCCAGCACCTGGTCGTTCATGTCGCCGAAAGCGTCTTGGGCTTCCGTGTAACGTTCATGAATGACTTTGCCGTATATTTTCATCGCAATCGCAATGAACGGCAGCGGCAGGATGGCGGCGAGCGTCAGCTTCCAGCTGATCAGGAAGCCCATGGCAAACAGGATCACGGCCAGATACGCCGTCGAGTCGGTCATGACGAGCATGCCGAACCCGGCCGTATTGGCGACGGCGCGCAGGTCGTTGGTCGCCCGGGCCATCAGGTCGCCGGTACGGTTCCGTTCGAAAAACGGCGGCGTCATGCGCAGCAGCTGGTTCATGTAACGGGAGCGCAGGATGCGCTCCACCAGATTGGCGCCCCCAAACAGCTTGTGCATCCATATGTACGTGAAGATGTAGATCAGGATCAGGGTCACGATGATCAGCGAGATGTATTTCGCGAGCGATGCCCAGGTGATGGAGCCGCGCACGATTTCATCGATGGCGCTTCCCAGCAGCCGGGGCGGAAACAGCTCGCCGATGCCGCAAATGATCAGCATGAACAGGCCGATTAAGTAGCGTTTTTTTTCTTGGCGGAAAAACCAGCCCAGTTTCTTTAATACAGAGAACAAATCTTTCACTTCCCTTCCTACGTTTCTCTTTGTGCCGGTAAGTCAACTGCCGGAGAACAAGGACATTAAAAAAAGGCATACTGCCCGTAAACGGACGATATGCCTTTGCGATCCAAACATCTATCATGCGTACGGTTGACGGTAGACGCAAGCCGAGCATGAGGAATGGCTGATATTCGTTGGCTCCTTGAAACCTGTTTCCAAATTTCAACAATCAGTTCCACCAGCTGGGCTGCGACGGTATTCAATTGTCGGTTGATTCCGTTGATGATCGATGAAATTGAACACGTTCGCCCACCCTTTCTTCGGTCAGGATTTGACGGCGCCTGGGGCGGGAAGCCCGGGTACCCGTCATACCTTCTGGTAATAAATTGAATTTCAGACCTCGTATGCTGAGAATTTTATCACCCTCCTCGAACGTCTGTCAATTTATATTTTCCTAAGTCGCCATATTCAAGTTATGATATATTGGAGATAGGCAATGACGTTGCCTAGCCACAACAACGAAGGGAATGAAGCAGATGGAACTTCGAATCAGCAACGACGCGGCAAAATGGTACATCAAGGAACTGGAGCTGCAGCCCGGCAGCGCGCTTCGCTTCTTTCCCCGCTATAGCTCTGGAGGGGGCCTTCATCCCGGCTTTTCGCTGGGCATCTCGGTCGAAGGGCCCGAGCGTCCGCTGCTCAAGCAAGAGGTCGAAGGGATCACCTTTTTTATAGAAGAGCAGGACGGTTGGTATTTGGAAGGTTATGATCTGGTCGTTCGGTACTTGGAATCCCTGGATGACATTGATTATGTTTACGAAGCGAATCAAGATCGTACGCCTTCAAGCGCCGGGTAATCAGCAAATTGGGATTTGCGGAAGGAGGGAGAAGCTTGTCTCATTTGGACCGTGATTTCCGCCAATACATTAAAAAAACGTCCAAAATTACCGTGCAGGTAGCGATCCTCGTCAGAAACAAAGCCGGGGAGATGCTGTTGCAGCAGCGGGCGGGGGCTGAGGAATGGGGGCTTCCCCTCGGGTCCATGACACCTGGAGAATCGCTGGAGGATGCGGCCCGCCGGGAGCTGTGGGAGGAGACGTCCCTGACGGCCAAAGAGGTCAGGCTGGCGCAAATGTTTTCCGGCCCGGAATTCAAAAAGGTCGCCAAAAACGGGGATGAGGAATTTTTGGTCATTGCGCTGTACGAAGCCGACGGGCTTCAGAGCGAGCTTGATTTCAAGGCCGAGGTGAACAAGGCGCTCCGTTTTTTCGGAGAGCCGCTGCCCGCCCTCGATGCGCTTACCTTAACTCTCCTCGAGCACTGCCGCGGATAACGAATGCCGCGCATGAAAAAACTCCTTTCCGGCCGGAAAGGAGTTTCTTGCTGACCGCGCCCGAAAGGGCGCCGGGGATCAAATATGGTGCGAAAACGGATCGGATTCCACCGCGAACTGGAAATCGTCGATGTCATATACCGTGACCGGTACCGCGGCGTCGATGATGCGGTGAATCAGCTCGGGCTGATCCGTCAGCAGCGGCACCTGCTCCCGCTGGGAAACGAGCAGCAGCTCCGTTTCGACCGGATCGAAAAATTCCCCGTACGGAGCGGTATCCATGGCGTTGACCACGGTGATCCGCGCCGTTTCGCCGATCAGGATGGAAGAGCTTTTGGCCCAAGGCGCGTTGAGCCCTTTTTGGATCTTTTTCTTGTTTAACGGCTCTTCGAGATAATCGACGAGTTCCCTGATTTTTTCTTTCACGTGTTTGTCGTCGTCGCTGTTGCTCATGAGCGGCTCGTCGCTGGAAATGAATTCGTACAGCTCGAGCAAACTGGTATACGGTACCATATATTCAACCGGCACGGGAGTCAGCAGCAGTTCTCCGTAAATCGCCAGCATGACAGCTTCCGTAACGAATTGTCTTGACATTTGGGTCCTCCTGAAGGTCCTGCCGCAGCGGCAAGGGCTATGGTTTCGATAGATTTGGGCGCAAGAAAACGTTTCTTGCAACTTAAGGATATATAATCATTGTAAAGGGGAAATGTCAACCGGTGAACGGCCCGCCTCTTCCGGTCAGCCCAGGGAATCCGCGCAAAAACCTATCATACAAGCCTGAAAAGGGGAGTGTACAATCACTTGAATCATTGGAAATCTTATTATCGATTCGTCAAACCTTATACGAAATGGATTGTTTTAACGTTGATCATCGGGATGGTCAAATTCGGGATCCCGCTTACGCTGCCGATGATTTTGAAATACGTCGTGGACGATTTGCTTCTCAATCCCCAAAAGACGCTGGAGGAGCAGGTCACGCAGCTGTTTCTGATTTTGGGCGGCGCTCTG
The DNA here is from genome assembly GCF_038004655.1 of Paenibacillus sp. FSL M7-1455. Taxonomy (NCBI): domain Bacteria; kingdom Bacillati; phylum Bacillota; class Bacilli; order Caryophanales; family Paenibacillaceae; genus Paenibacillus; species Paenibacillus sp. FSL M7-1455. Next base: position 2,154,941 of record NZ_JBBORO010000001.1, read on the forward strand.
GTATTGTTTATCGTCGTGCGCGGACCCGTCGAATATTTGCGGCAGTATTTTGCCCAGTTCATCACAAGCAGGGTATTGTTCGACATGCGGAACAAGCTGTATGCCCATCTTCAGCGGCTTTCCTTGCGCTATTACCAAAACACGAAGGTCGGCGAAGCGATATCCAGGTTCATTAACGACGTCGAACAAACGAAAAACATCGTGGAAGTCGGCATGATGAATATTTGGCTGGACATGTTCACGCTGCTGTTCGTGCTTGGGGCGATGTTCTATCTGAATCCGGTGCTTACGCTGGTGGCGATTGCGATCTTGCCGCTGTACGGCATCGCGGTCAACATTTTATACAAGCGGCTCAAAAAGCTGACCAAAGACCGCTCGCAGGCACTGGCCGGCATACAGGCCTATTTGCATGAACGGATCCAGGGAATCTCCGTAATCCGCAGCTTTACGCTCGAACGCCATGACCATCGGCAGTTTACCGAAATCAACCGGAACTTTTTGAATAAAGCGATGGCCCAAACGCGCTGGAATGCGCTGACGTTTGCCGTGATCAATACGTTGACCGACATCGCGCCGCTGCTCGTCATCGGCTACGGAGGCTACCGCGTCATCCACCATAGCTTGACCATCGGCACCTTCGTCGCCTTTTTCGGTTATCTGGACAAGCTGTACGCGCCCCTCAAACGGCTGATCAACTCATCCACCGTGCTTACCCAAGCTTCCGCTTCGCTGGAGCGGGTGATGGAGCTGATGGACGAGCCGTACGACATCGTCGATGCCGAGGATGCGAAAAAATTGGATGCCCCGGCGCGTTCGATTACGTTTGACGGGGTCTGGTTCAAATATAACGAGCAGGGCGATTGGGTGCTCAAAGACGTCAACCTGGAGATTCGCCACGGACAAACCGTCGCCTTCGTCGGCATGAGCGGCGGGGGGAAATCGAGCCTTATTTCGCTGATCCCGCGATTTTACGACATTCAAAAGGGCAGCGTGTCCATCAACGGGCAGGACGTACGAAAACTGACGATGGAAAGCGTCCGCGGTTCGGTCGGCATGGTGCTTCAGGACAACTTTTTGTTCAGCGGATCGGTGAAGGACAACATTCTTGTCGGCAATCCAGACGCTACGGACGAAGAAGTCAAAGAAGCGGCCATCCGCGCCAACGCCCATGATTTCATCATGGATTTGCCGGACGGCTACGATACGGAAGTCGGGGAACGGGGCGTCAAGCTGTCGGGCGGGCAAAAGCAGCGGATCGCCATCGCCCGCGTGTTTTTGAAAGACCCGGACATTCTAGTGCTGGACGAAGCGACGTCGGCGCTGGATTTGGAGTCGGAGCATTTGATTCAGCAGGCGCTGCAGTCCTTGTCCGCGAACCGGACGACGCTGATCGTTGCCCACCGCCTGTCGACGATCACGCACGCGGACCAGATCGTGGTCATGGAACACGGCATGATTACCGAACAGGGAACGCATGCCGAGCTGATGGCGATCGGCGGCAGCTACGCCCGACTGTTTAACGTGCAGCATCTCGAGGTATGAACGCAAAAGAGCCTTAGCTGAAGAAAGCCAAGGCTCTTTTTTTGCGAAAATGGATGATCATGTTTTTCCGATCAGAAGCGATAATATCCCGGCCGCGATGAGCGGGCCGACCGGCACGCCGCGCAGCAGCGCCACGCCAAGCACGGTCCCGATCAGAAGCCCGGCGACGACCGTCGGATTCATCGACATCAGGGTCGCTCCCCGGCCTCCGAGATAGGCAACCAACATGCCGACGGCGATCGCAAGCAGCGATTTCCAGTTCAAAAACGATTCCCCGATCGTTTGCAGGCTCATTTTTCCGCTCGCGAGAGGCGTCATGACGCCAATGGTCAAGATGATGATGCCGACCGTCAGCCCATATTTCTCAAGCCAAGGAAACAGCTGATGCAAATGGAGCACCCGGATCAGCAGCAGCACGATCATCGCTATGGTGATCGGCGTATTGCTGCTGATGATGCCCAGAGCCGCCATAAGCAGCAAAATCAATGACGTGAAGTCCATCCGGATCCCCCTTCGCTGTAAACGAATTCGATGATTTCACATAAAACGCCCGAAGCCCGGCTGACGCCTAAGGCGTACCGGCGCCTTCTATACAGCAGTATTCTTACCGCAGGCGAAAAATATCCGTTTTCGGCCGAACGGCCATGGCCGGGCGCCAAAAACGGATGTTTTATCGTTATCCTCTGGTTTTCATGATATGCTGCGCGATCAGGGCGCCATGTTTGCGTCCCGTTTCAATGAACACCTCGTTCGCGTTCCGCCCCGAGGCGATTACGCCGGCCACGTAAAGGCCGGGTACGTTGCTTTCCATCGTTTCCGGGTCGTACCGCGGTTTTTCCATGTCGTCGTCAAGCTCCACGCCGCAGGAGGTGAGAAGCTTCCGGTCCGGGCGGAATCCGGTCAAAGCCAGGACGAAATCATTTTCGATCCGGACCTTATCGCCGTTTTTGCCCGTAATTTCGACCGAGTCCTCGGTAATTTCCGTGACGTGCGACTGTACGTGCACGGTGATTTTCCCTTTTTCCACCATCGCTTCGAATACCGGCCGCACCCAAGGTTTGATGTTCTCGGACACCGTCTCGCCGCGGTAGATCATATCGATCCGGGCGCCGACGCGGATCAGTTCCATGGCCGCATCGACGGCCGAATTGCTGCCTCCGATGATGGCTACCTTCATGCCGCTGTAGGGATGGGCTTCGCGGAAATAATGCGTGACCTTGTCCAGCTCTTCCCCCGGAATGCCGATGTAGTTGGGATGGTCGAAGTAACCGGTCGAGATGACGACGTTGCGCGCTTCGTAGCGGTGATGCTTTCCGGTGCGGTCCGCCGTATGGACGACAAAGGTTTGGTCCGCTTTTTTCTCGACCGAAAGGGCTTCTTCGTATTGCGAAATTTCAAGCCCGTAATGCGAGGCGACCTTGCGGTAATAAGCAAGCGCTTCATACCGGTACGGCTTCTCGTTGGACGAAGGAAACGGAACATCGCCGATCTCCAGCAGCTCGGCCGTGCTGAAAAATTGCATATGGGTCGGGTATAAAAATATGGAATGCACGATGCAGTGCTTTTCGATGATCCGCGTGGAAAGCCCCCTGCGTTGACACTCGATGGCTGCGGATAATCCGCAGGGGCCGGCTCCGATAATAATGACATCTTGCATGACGTTTGGTTCCTCCTCTGACTAAAACAATTCACATACCATCGTAACGCAATTGACTGACAAAAACCAGCAGCATACCCGGGATTAAATGGGCGAAAACAGGTTGACAAATCTATTTAGACAAAAATATAATTAGCTTAAGACCAAATTAGATAATCATAAAATTAGCTGAGTTTTAAATGATTCGCATATCCATTGTTCGCGTCCATGACTCTAAAGAAAGGATGACAAATATGCAGCTCGAGAAAATCGTCAATTACCATAAGGCTTTGGCCGACCCGACCCGGCTTCGAATCCTGCTGCTGCTCTCCGAAGGCGAGATGAACGGCCAGGCGCTGGCCGAAAAACTGAACATTTCCCAGCCGACGGTGACTCATCACGCCGCTAAGCTCAGGGAGGCGGCGCTCATTACGGAACGCCGCGAGAAGAATACGGTTTATTTTGCCCAAAACCGTTATTTTATCCAGCAGCACGCGCAGGCATCGCTTGAATTGATCTTGAGGGAAGGAGGGAAAGAAATGACCACGACCGCAAATGAGCAAATGAAAAGCGCGGTGATCCGCAACTTTTTCGCCAAAGACGGACGCTTGCGTTCGATACCGGCCCAGTACAAGAAAAAGCTGATTGCGCTGGAGCATGTGGTGGAGCGGCTGGAACCGGGCCGAAAATACACGGAAAAGGAAATCAACGAGTTCATCAAACAGTTCCACGAGGATTATGCGACCATCCGCCGGGAATTCATCATGCACCAGTTCATGTACCGCGAAGACGGAATTTACGAGCTGAATCCGCGCGAGCTTTGGACCCGTTGGGAGGACGTCAAATAAAAAAGGGCTTGACAACGGCTTCATCTGCTGGTTATGATGGCAGCATATGACAGGAAAGGAGACGATAAATCATGAAAAACAACACATCCATTGCCGCAAACGCCATTCGTTCGACAAGCATATCGGTCTCCTTTCATCGGCTTAAGAAGATTCCCGTGTTCTGATACGACATGAGGGAATGATTTTCATATGCCGCGGAGACCTGACGTCTCCGCGCTTTTTTTTGCCGTTTTGCGCGCAAAAGCCCCGGAGCGTTTCGTTCCGGGGCTTTTTGTGTCGGAGATGTCCTGCTTCAAACGGATGTTGCTGGAGACGAAAACACGCCGACAGGCGTTTTTCTGCGGGCTGCCGCGAAATTTCCCTGAACCCCGCCGCCGGACTTAACGGGCGGCCGAAGGAATGGGAACGGATGATGCGGCATCCCGGAATATATTGGCGCCGGCCCCGCAAGGGAACCGGCCCGACGATAACCAACTTTAGGGGGATTTGATTTGACAAATTTAACGCAATACGGTTGGAATGACCATTGGGACAAGGAATGGAGCAAGGAAGACCGCGGACTCCATCGACCCGGACGCATCACCGCCGATTTTGGACAGAAATTCAAGGTATGCACGGAAGAAGGCGAAGCATGGGGCGAGATGTCCGGCAAGATGAAACATGGGCTTCAGAGCGGAGCCCCTTATCCAGCCGTCGGCGACTGGGTGGAGTTTCAAATGCTTGAAGGGGAGGACAGGGGCGTGATCCACGGCATCCTTGACCGGAAAACGAACATTTCCAGGCAAAAGGCCGGGGCGAAATCGGCGCAGGAGCAGCTGATTGCCGCCAACGTCGATGTGCTGTTCCTGGTTACTTCCCTGAACGACGATTACAATCCGAGGAGAATGGAGCGGTACCTCATTATGGCCTGGAACAGCGGCGTTAACCCGGTCATTCTTTTAAGCAAGGCCGACCTGTGCGATGACGCCGACATCAAAGCCGCGGAAATGGAGTTGATCGCGCCGGGCGTGCCGGTTCATGTGGTGAGCGCCCTGGAGGACAGGGGAAAAGAAGCGGTCACCGGTTATTTGAGAGAAGGGGTGACGGTGGCGCTTACGGGTTCGTCCGGCTGCGGAAAATCGACGATCGTCAATTGGCTGGCGGAAACAAGCGCCCAGCGGACGCAGGGCATCCGCGAGGATGACAGCCGGGGACGCCATACGACGACGCACCGTCAGCTGTTTCTTCTGCCGCAAGGCGGTTTAATGGTGGATACGCCCGGCATGCGGGAGCTGCAGTTATACGACGACGACGGCGGAGGCTGGGAGCAGGCGTTTGCCGACATCGAGGCGATCGGCAGATCCTGCCGTTTTGCCGACTGCCGGCATGAGCGGGAAGCGGGCTGCGCGGTGCGCGCGGCGGTGGAATCCGGAGAGCTCGATGCCAAACGGCTGCAAAATTACCGGAAAACCCAGCGCGAGCTCGAATTTCAGATGAAAAAGGAAGCGCGCGGCCAGCGCAAAATGAACCGGACGGATCGGTCGGGAAAGGATCCCGTGCGGCGCAAATCGTCCTATTGGAACCAGCGTCTGCACGATGAATAAGATTCTTCCCCTGCCGGGCAGCAGAGCGGCTTGATTTCCGTGAAAGGGCTTTCGAAACGGGGTATAATCAGGCTTGCCCGATCCATATATAGATAATGAAGGAAGCTGCGGGAGGTGGAGAGTGTGGGGTTTGTGCACTTGTTTTGGGGATTTTTGTTTCTGATCGATATCCGCATCAACCAATTCGACATTTTGCCGGACGTGATCGGGTACGTGCTCTTCTTTCTCGGCTTCGTCAGGCTGGAGCGCAGGTCCAGCCATTTTCGGAGCGCCAAAACCGTATCGGTCACCTTGATCATTCTTTCGGTCGTCACGCTGATCCTGGAGCTGTCGCCGCCAACGTCATGGCTGTTTATGTTCCTGTATCAAGCCGTGGTTTTCATTTTGAATCTGTACATGGTGTTTCATATCTGCTACGGGATCGGCGACATGGCCGGGCGAAAGGGGCACCGGGCGTTTCAGAACAAGGCCGTGCAGCGCTGGCGGTGGTTTCTTGCCGTCATTGCCGCTACGTTCGTCGTCATGCTGATTGCGCCGCTCGTTCCGGGGCTGGCCATCGTCCTGGCGCTTGCGCTGATGATCGCTTCCGTCTGCATACACGTGCTGATGATGCTGCTGATGCAGGAAGCGGAGCATGTGCTTCGCCGCTAGTAACGACTGCGGCCCAGGCGGGCCGTAAAGCCCGTTCGCCGCTTGCTTGGACGAAGGGCGAAGCGTATGACGCAAGCGAATCCAAAAAAGGAGCTCCGGATGACCGGGCTCCTTTATTTTGCGCGCAAAAGATCCCTCTTAATAGAGGGACAATGCGAGCGTGTCGTTTTCGCTTTTGCTGTGAAGAATGGCTTCGGAGCCTTCGATTTCGATGCTGATCAAGGAATCCAGGCATTTTTTGAGCGCTCTTTTGCCGTATTGAATCTTATTTTCCAAGGTGCCGCTGAGCAGCTTAAGTATTTTTTGAACGGATTGTTTGTTTTCAGTGGTAAAATATACAGGGATAAGTTTGTTTTGAAAACTGATTAGCATTCTCATAGAAAATCACCTCATTCGTGTTATTCCACAATTGCATTGTAAACCCCGATTATTAAAAAAACCTTAAAGAAAGCTTATAAATACTTAAATTGCATAAAATTTTCAAACTTTTTTCAAAGATTTAAAGAATGCGAATTATATGAGATAATAGAGTGGAATCCGCTTGTCGGGGGGAGTTCTTTCACTAAAACGAAACTGGCGTACGACGAAAATAGCTATAAAAACCTATACCATTTCATGGTTACATCATTTAAAATAGTTAATTTGTCACAAATTGACATGATTCGGAGCGGATGATACATTATCATAGAAGTTATTGCATCTTGCGAATCATAGATTCGCAGGGAACAAGAGGTGTAAAATAATGATTCTTACCGTGGTCAAAAGCCGCCTGGAACGGGATTGGTTCGATATCGACGTGCCGGACGACTATCCCGTGCTTCAGTTGAAGGAAATGCTGGGCATGAGGGTGTACGGCGAAGCGCCCCGTGCCGGGCAGCAATATATATTGGAAGGGAAATTTCCGGACGGGCTGTGGTTTACGATCCGCGATCCGCAGGACGTGGCCGGGGCCGGGTTGAGGGAAGGGTGCCTGATCCGCCTGCAGCGCGCTTTTTCTACGACTGACGAGGAGGCGCCGGTATTCGGGAAAAGGAGCCTGTTTCAACATGATTCGATCGGGGTAATGGAGGATTAAGGGTTGAAATCTATGCAAATCAAATTACATAACCATGTTTGGGAAAGCAGAGGAGGAGCTGACGCATCGTGAATGTGTTGTACCAACGCTCGCCGCGAATCAAACCGGCGCTGAAGGAGGAGACGGTCGAAATCCCGAAGCCGCAGAACGAACCGAGCAAACCTTCGTTTTCGCTCATATCGATTCTGCTGCCCGCCGTCATGACCGTCTTCAGCATCGGGTTTTACATATACATGAATTTGACCGGAAAAATGGGCAACAGCAATTATATGATGTTCCAAATGGTATCCGTGACGATGATGTTGACGTCGTATACGATTCCGTTTTTCGTCTATTTGGGCAACAAAAAGAAATACAACGAGCAGCTCAAAGAGCGGGTACGCCTGTATCATGCCGAGCTCGACAAGCATAGGGAAGAACTGGCCGCAGGGCATAAGGAGCAGGTGGACGTGCTGTTTGAGGTTCACGGGGATCCGGATGTCTGCTTTCATATTGTCAAAAACCGAAGCAGCGTGTTATGGGAACGTTCCTTCGGGGACGACGATTTTTTGCATACGCGAATCGGAACGGGCCAGGTCCCGTTTTACATGAAGGTCAACGCGCCCCGTCCCGACGGGTACGTCAAAGATCCTCTGATCGAAGCGGCGCAGGAGCTTGCCGGCGAATTCGAAACGGTGCCGGACGCGCCGATCGCGCTGCCGCTGTTTCAGGCGAAGGTGGTCGGGATCGTGGGGGACCGGGATTCGGTCATGAACGCCCTGCGGGTCATCGTCGCGCAAATGACGGTCCGCCATTCGCCGGATGAGGTCAAGCTGGCCGCTTTTTATGAGGAAAAAGATGCCGAAGAATGGGATTGGATGCGATGGCTGCCCCATACCTGGGACGAAAGCCGCAGCTACCGCTATATGTCGGATCGGCGAAGCACCGCCCACCAGCTTGCGGATGAACTGTTCCAGCGGCTGGGACGCCGCAAGTCCTCCCGCCACGAGCAGAAAAAAAAGACGGCTCAACTGCCGATCCAGGTCGTCCTGCTGTCCAGCGGGCAGCTGATCGAAGAAGAGCCGCTGCTGCCGCTCCTGCTGGAGGATGCCGCTGAAATCGACGCATGCACCATCATTTGTTCCGACCGGAAGGAGACGCTCCCGATGCAGTGCCATCTGATCGTGGACGTCGGCCGGAGCGAAGGGCAATATTCGCTGAAACGCGAGGACGGGGCGTTCGACCAGGTAAGCTTCGTCCCGGACATGCTCACGCTGGAAAGAGCGGAAGCGCTGACCCGTTACATGGCCCCGATCCGGCTCAAGCGGTCGCTTGCGTCGGATATCCCGGACGTGCTGACGTTATTCGAAATGCTGAATATCAAAAAAGCGGCCGACCTGGACGTGAAGCAGCGCTGGAGAAACAACCGGTATCCGGAAAGCCTGCCCGTCCCGTTTGGCGTACGCGCGGGCGGCAAAAAGATCAATTTGAACATTCATGATAAAATAGAACGGCAGGGGCACGGCCCGCACGGCCTGATCGCCGGCACGACCGGTTCGGGCAAAAGCGAGGTCATCCAGTCGATCGTCGCTTCGCTTGCCGCCGAGTTCCACCCGCATGACCTTGCTTTCATGCTGGTCGACTACAAAGGCGGGGGCATGTCCAACACGTTCGTCGACTTGCCCCATGTCGTCGGAACGATCACCAATTTGAGCAGCGGGCTCATGGAACGGGCGAAGGTTTCGCTCAAAGCGGAGCTGGTCAGACGGCAGAAAATATTGAACGATGCCGGAAACCTGCAGCACATCGACGAATATTACAAGCTTCTGAAACGCGAGGGCGGCCGGCCGCTCCCGCATTTGGTGATCATTATCGACGAGTTCGCGCAGCTCAAAAAGGATCAGCCGGAATTCATGGACGAGCTGATCAGCATCGCGGCCATCGGCCGTACGCTGGGCGTGCATTTGATCCTGGCGACCCAGAAACCGGCGGGCGTCGTTGACGATAAAATATGGAGCAACGCGCGTTTCCGCATCTGCCTGCGCGTGCAGGACGAAGGCGACAGCCGCGATATGCTTAAAATACCGAACGCGGCCTGGATCAACAAACCCGGACGGGGTTATTTCCAGGTAGGCAGCGACGAAATATTCGAGGAAATGCAGTTTGCCTGGAGCGGCGCGCCCTACGTGGAGCAGACGGATTCTCCGGGGCGGGTCGTTCCGACCGAAATCGCTTTGAACGGGAAACGGGAAAATCTGCTTTCGACCAGCATGTCCGCAGCCAATTTGCAAATGGAGCAGCCTCCGAAACAGCTTCAAGTATTCATCGACAGACTCGCCGAAGCGGCCAGGGAGGAAGGCATCGAGCGCCTGCAGGGGCCATGGCTTCCGCCGCTGCCGGAAAGGCTGGAGCTCGAGGAGCTGGCGGCGCAGGCATCCGCGCCCGAATGCGGCGAATTGGAAGGGGTCGTCGGCATCGTCGACGATCTGTCGAACCAAAGCCAGCGTCCGCTGCGTATTCCGATGCAGCAAGGGCATTGGGCGGTCTACGGCATGCCGGGACTGGGCAAGACGACGTTCGTGCAGACGCTGCTGATGTCGCTCGCCCAAGCCTATTCTCCGGACGCGTGGCACGGATACATCGTGGACATGGGACGAATGATGAGGGATTTCGCCAAGCTGCCGCAAATCGGCGGCGTGATGATGGCCGAAGAGGACGACCGGATCAAGCGGCTGTTCCTCTTTCTGGTCAAAACGATATCGGAGCGCAAAGAGCTGTTCGCCGACGCCGGCGTGAAGACGGCCGCCGCTTACCGGCGGGCGCGAAACGCGGTTTTGCCGCAGTTTATCGTCGTCATCGACGGATATTTGAATTTCCGGAACTCCTATCCCGAGGAAAACGAACTGCTGGAGTTCATTTTGCGCGAAGGCGGAAATCTGGGCATCACCTTTGTGCTGACCTCGAACCGCATTTCGGACATATTCGAAAAAGTACGCAGCAATATCGCCAACGCGGTAACCTTCGAGCTTGCGGATCCGTCGGATTATTATTATGCCGTCGGCCGGCCGGCAAGGAATCCGGGCTCCATGCCGCCGGGCAGGGGCCTTGCGAAGGGTCATACCCCGCCGCTTGAATTTCAGGCCGCGCTGCCGGCCAGCGGCGACGACGAAGCCGGACGGTCGGTCGAGCTTCGCAAGCAGATCCAAAGCATCGAGTCCCGGTATCCGGCCGGGAACGTCCGGAAAATCGAGAAGCTGCCGGAGCGGATCCGGCTGCATGAGCTGATGCCGCATGCGGCCAGCTTTAAGCCGGAACATGGTCCCGCCGCTTCGTTTAAAGTGCCCGTAGGCTTGTATACGGATGATTTGGAGCCTTTCGAGGCGGACCTGCAGGAAGGACCGCACTTTATCGTTGCCAGCCCGATGGAGGGCGGAAAAACGGCCTTCATGCTGAGCTGGATGCTTTCGCTGGCCTATCATTATTCCCCGGAGCAGCTGCAAATGTACACGGTCGATGCCAGGTACGGCAGCCGGGGGCTCTCCCAAATCGGCAGACTCCCGCATGTGCAGGCGTCGGCAACGAGGGAAGAAGAGCTTGCCGCGCTGATCGGACAAGTTTTTGAGCTGGTGCAGCGCCGCAGCGGCGGGGAGGAAGGGCCGGCCATCCTTCTGGCGATCGATGATGCGGATATTTTGGCTAAACAATTAAACGACTTTACGATAAAAGATCAACTGGGAGCGATTGTGCGCCTTGGACGGGATCGGAACGTGCATGTTTTGCTTTCCGGCGTTCCGGCCGATTTCCCTACGTTCGGAGCGGATTGGTTCAATGACGTCAAAGCTTGCCAAAGCGGATTTTTATTCGGGACTTTGGACCCTAACGATTTGTCGTTCTTCCGGATTCCTTTTTCGGAATCGAGTCAGGCTCCCGGGGGCTTGAAGATCCTGCCGCCGGGACAGGGGTACTACATAAAGCGGAAATTTACCAGGGTAAAAGCCGCGGTTCCGTTTGATGACGAGTGGGACGGCAAACGATGGGCGGAAATAATTCGCGACCGATGGCATGTTGTTGTTTGAGGGGAGGTGGCTCATAATGTTGACGATTCATGCTTCCAAACAGGATACGATTACGCTTGATAATAGAGAGTTTTTTTTCCTTGCCGGAATATTGGGTTCCGACCGCCTGCTGGGCGTGGAGGACCCGTTTCAAGGTTATCTGGCGCAGGAAATTGCCGAAGAATGGGACGATGTGAAAAGATCCCTTTTGGAAAAAGGCTACCTCGTCGAGGAAGACGACGGCAGCCTGCTGGCCATGCCGCCTAAGGTTTTTTCGCGCGTCGCCATCGCTAGCTTGGCGGAACGTTCATGCTGGCTGCGGTATAAACGCCAAGAGGAAGCCTTCGAGGGGTACTTGCATGCAACGAATGAACGCGTCGTGCAGGTGTGCAAGTCGGAGAAGGATTTGGTGTACGAGCTGGATGAGCTCGGCAACGTGGAAGCGGCCTGCAGCCAGCTGGTAGACAAAATGGATTTGAAAGATTACGCTCCAGCGGAAATGCCGGCGCTCCTCCTATCCAAAAAGAAATTCGGCGAAATATACAGCCGCATTCCGGCCCTTACTTTGGACGAGCTCGGTGACGAGCTTGCGGCCGCGACCAATGACGCGGAGGGCTCCATAGCCTTTGCCCGGTGCCTGAAGTTCCGGACGGGGGAAGGCGAGCTGCATTTTTCCACTTGGACGGGAAGCCGATGGGAGACGCAAAGCGCCGCTTTTGTGGTAAATGATACGATGAACTGGCTTGTCCGCATGAGCCTGAGGGGAGATCAAGACTGGTTGACCGCCAGTCCTGCCAGCAAACTACAATTTCAAGAGATGCTGCTTCTATGGTTGAAGCAGTCTGCAGAATCAGATGGAAGGTGATGGTCCGTGCGTATTTCTGTCGAACCGGAAGCACTCCGGGCATTAAGTCGTCAACTGGAGCAAAGCGGCGAGCAAATCCGCCAATTAACCGCGTTATTGAATCAGGCTTTGGGATCGCTCATATGGGAAACTTCTATCCGGGAATCTCTCTTGAACGAGTGGCAGGCCGCGAATCAGCAGGGGGAACAGATTTCGTCCATGTTAAGCGAAATGGGCAGAAACGTGCACAAAAAAGCGGGAATGTTCCAGTCGGCGGACGAACAGCATCATTCCTTTTTGGGAAACTCCGCCCTATACCATTCTCCGGTCGCGATGTTCCGCGCCGTAGGCGTTCAGGGGGACGGTTCCATCCTGCCGGGGTACGGCGGGCGCGGCATCCCGATCTCGAACCCGTCGTCGGCGGTCATGGCCGTACAAGCGCATAACGGCGACGATGACGGCCTCAATGTCGGATGGGGATACCAGGGGCCTACGCCTGCGGGGTGGGCGACGCTAGGATACGGCGCGCTGATGGTAGGCACGATGGTCAAAAGCGGGTTTAACGTCAATATGAGAAACAACGGCTCGGTCGCCACGATCAAAGGGGCGCGTTCTCCTTTTGCCCTCAGCGAAGGCATCCGGGGAACCCGGTACACGCTGAACAACGCGGCCAAAAATCCGCAGGTATGGAAATTCGTCGATCCTAAAATCGCGGCGAAAGAAGCCCTTTCGATCAAAGGCCTCGGCGGAAAGCTGGGTTATGCCGGGCTGCTGTTCGATACGGGCGTGTCCGGCTTTCAGGATTATAAAACCGGCGGGGCCAGCCGGGCCGCGGCCAGCGTTCTGGTCAACGGCAGCTTGGGGCTCGGCACCATGGCAAGCAGCGCGGCGATCGGGGCTGCGGTCGGTTCCGCGGTGCCCGTAGCGGGAACGGCAGTCGGCGCGGTGGTGGGACTGGCGTCGGGCGTCGTCATCTCGGCCGTCACCGACATTGAAATCAACGGGAAATCGCTTAAAACCTATGCGGTGGATGCGGTAGACGCGGCCATCGACGGAACGGTCGAAGGAGTGAAGTCGGCGGCAAAAGGGATCGGCCATGCGGCCGAAGAAACCTTCAACGCCGTGTCGGATTCCGTCAAAGCGGTATCCCACGGCGCCAGCGAGTTGGCGGATCAAGTGAAAAACAAACTCGGCAAGCTCGGGAATTTATTCGGCTAAGGATGCCACGCCGCGTTCGAAACCAGGTTTGGCGGCATCCGGCCACGCAAAGGAGTGGGAACGGTGAACGGCAATGCTCCACGGCAAAAGCAATCATTCGTTAACGATTATGCGGGAGTTTATCCGCTGCGCATCATCAGATCCCAGACGATCAGCCTGCTGCTGCTTCCCAACCTGCTGCTTCTGATCGCGGCTTTTGCGGATCCGTTCGTTCCGGTTTGGGCTTGGCTGCTGTTGGTTCCGCTGGCCGTAATGGACATCCTGGGACTGGCCGTCGTGATCTCTCCGGGAAAAATGCAGGAGTTCCATCTTTTTGTTCTGGGGGCGATCGGCATTTTGGGTTCCGCCGCTTTTGCGGCGGCTGCGAACAAGCTGGCTTATGCCACGCTGGACATTTCGTCGCCCTGGTTTCTGATCGGGTCCGCGGTTGGATACATAGTCGTATTTACGCTGCTTTACGGAATACATATGAGATTATTGTACAGCGGGTATTACAGCCGGGAGGAACAGGAGAAACCGGATGGAGACACGCGCGGGCTGAGGAAAACGCAAGGCATCATTTTGGCCTCCTCCGGCGCCGGCGTGCTCGTCTCGTGCGTGCTGATCAAAACCTTCGGGGGATACAGCATGAAAATAACGCTGATCATCGCGCTGCTTTTTTTGTTTGCTCTTGTTTATATCATGCTTGCCGGCAATCTTCATAAATTTTATTTGCTAAGAAAAAGACGCTAGCATACAAGCTGTCATAGAGAGAGGAAGGTTGAACAAACGATGGAGGAACGGGAACTCGCGAAATCATTGCTTCCGCTCGGGTCGATCGTTCTGCTCAAAGGGGCCCAAAAGAAGCTGATGATTTACGGACGCAAGCAGATCCAAATGGAAAGCAACACGTTATACGACTATCTCGGCGTGGTTTATCCGGAGGGATACATCGACCCTAACTATACTTTTTTGTTCAATCATGAGGATATCGACAAAATCGAGTTTACCGGATTTTCCAACGATGAGGAAAAAAGATTCCAAAAGATCCTGGAAGATGTTTCAATCGGATAAAGAAGCGGGTAAAAAGACTCAGGACCAGGGACTTTTGTTGAAGCCGGTCGTTTATAGTATAGTCGACTACGATAATCATTGAATTTGAAGGAGGAGCAACATGGCAGGACGTATTTTAATTACCCCGGAACAGGTGGACGCGGTTGCAAACCAATTCAAGCAAGGCGGCCAGCAAAGCCAGCAAATCGTGAGCAGCCTGACCCAGGCGATCCACGGCATGGAAGGTCAATGGGAAGGGATGACCAAGCAGCGTTTCTTCCAGGAATTCCAGGAAGCGAACAAGCAAATGCAATCTTTCGTTCAAATTTTGAACAATATCAGTCAGGAATTGACTGCCATCGCACAGAAATTCCGCACGGTCGACGAATCCCGCTAAGTTATGGTTTAATAGGACTAAGGGGATCGGGTTGAACTATTTTTAATAAAGTATGACGAGACCGGGTGTTCTTGAACTCCCGGTTTTCTGCCAAGTAAAGGCGTTTTGTTTGGAGGTCCCCCGCTTATTGCATGAGAATAATCGTACAAAGCGATAGCTCCACCTGAGTGGGGTTATTTTGCGGTCTATATCTGTTGTCGGATAAAGAGAGGGGATATCTATGTCTTTTCAACCCAATGCGGGTGACTCTATTTCTATTAACGGTAAAACCTATACGGTAGGCCAGCATCCGGCCGCTCCGGGTTTGGCGTATGCCCAGGCCGGCAGGCAGGGGATCGTCTACCAGCTCATCCCGCAAAACGGCGGGCCGGAAGAGGCGAAGGCGCTGAAAGTGTTTTTTTCGAAATTCCGGATTCCCGCGATGGTCTACCAGTCGGAGACGATGGAGATTTACAGCGAAAGCCCCGGCTTGCAGGTCTGCAAACGAGACGTGCTCACTCCCGAAAGAAACGGAGAACTCATCACCGAACATCCCGACTTGCTGTATGCCGTCCTGATGCCCTGGGTCCATGGGGTGACCTGGTTCGACGTCATCGCGGAGCAAAAACAGCTCAAGCGGACGGAAAGCCTTGCGCTTGCCAAAGCGCTTGCGGCGATCGGTTCGGGGATGGAACAACGCGGGCTGGCGCATTGCGACCTGTCTGCCCCGAACGTCATGCTTCCGTTTTTTTCAGAAGTCGATATGCCGGGCAAAAAATCCGTTGTCGAGCTGGTGGACGTGGAACAGATGTACAGCCCCAAAATGGACCGGCCGGACGTGCTTTTGTCGGGCTCTCCCGGCTACGCGGCGCATCGCACGGTACAAAGCGGGCTGTGGAGCGCTTATGCGGACCGTTTTGCAGGGGCGATCATCATTGCCGAAATGCTGGGCTGGTGCGATCCGCACGTGGTGGAAAAAGCGTGGGGAGAAAGCTACTTCGATCAGCATGAGATGCAAAATCCTTGCGAACGGTATTTCGTCCTGAAAAAATCGCTGGAGCGCAATTGGGGGACGAAAGTCTCGGAACTGTTCGCCCGGGCCTGGGAAAGCCAGGACATCAGCAGCTGTCCGACGTTCGGCGAGTGGCTGGTCGTTCTTTCCTCCATGAACGGGAACGAGCTGCCGCAACCCCAAGCGGAGGCTCAACCGGCGGCGGAGCCGGGAAAAGCTGAAGCGGCGGGTCCCCGCTCGAAAGGGGCGCTGGAAACCGCGGCAGCGGCAGCGGCTTTGCCTGACATGGAGGAGCAAGCGCCGCGCCGAACAGCTGCTGGCGCCGCCGAGTCGGGCAACGAACATGGAGTCGTCGACCGCTTGTTTAATCAGGCGCGGGAGATGGAGCAAAAGGGGGATCTGAAAGGAGCCCTTGAAGTGTACCGGTCTGCGCATCATTTCGTTCCGGCCGGTTCGCCGATGCAGGTGGAGCTGGAGGCGGCGATTGCGGGACTGGAAGAAACGCTGAATCCGAAACCCGAAGAGCAGCCGTCCGGGAAGATTCCTTTTTACCGTTCGCGCAAATGGCTGGCAGCCGGAATCGCGGCTTTGATTCTTGTCGTCGGTTCGGCTTTTGCGGTCAATCAGATTTTGGCCGATCGGGCCGAGCAAAAGGAAGCCGAGGTGTTAGCGAAGCAGCAGGAAGAGGCCCGGAAAGCGGAGCTGCAAAAGCTGGAGGAAGAGAAGCGGAAGCAGGCCGAAGCGGAGGCGCAGCGCAAGCAGGCAGAGGAGAAACGCAAAAAGGAAGAGGCGGAAAAGAAGCGCAAGCAGGAGGAAGCCATCAAGCTGGCCAAGCAAAAAGAGGAAAAGCAGAAGCTGCAGCAAAAATACGAGCAGCAGGCCAAATACGAAGCGTATCTTGCCAAGAAAAAGCTTGCCGAAGAAAAGAAAAAAGCGGCGGAAAAGCAGCGTTTGCAGGAGCTGTACGAAAAGCAGGCCCAATACGAGGCTTACCTGAAGCAGCAGAAAATTCTGCAGGAGAAGCTTGAGCAGCAAAGAATTCAGCAGGCGAAGGAAGCGGCTGCGCGCAAGCAGCAGCAGGCCAGAGAGCTGCAAAAGAGACGATCCAACCAGGTGGTGCAGCTGATCGCCTCGTACAATCAGGCATACAACGCCCAAAAAACCGGGAATACGTCCAAAGCAAGGCAATATGCCCTGAATTTTATCAGCCTGTACGAAAAAGACGCCGCTTATTTCAAAACGGTTGGCAAGGTCAGCTCGCGCGCCAATGCGATCTATAAGTTTTTGGCCAATACGGGTTACATACTGCCTAACATATAATTCAGTTCAATTTTCAAAAAGGGGAGTTGAAATCGCAGATGAACTATACCATTCAGGCTTCCCAGCGCACGCCCGCGCTTATTATCTACCTGATCGACATCAGCGCTTCCATGAACATGCTGATGGATAACAAACGCCGCATCGACGTCGTATACGAAGCGCTTTCTTTGGCCATCCGGCAAATGGTGTTCCGGTCGACGAAAGGGAACCGCCTGACGCCGCGATACCGGATCGCTATCTTGGCGTACAGCGACGACGTGTACGACCTGCTGAACGGCATCAAGGGGATCGACGAAATCGCGGCGGCCGGCACGTTGCCTGATTTGACGCCGAAACGTTTTTCGGATTCCGCCAAGGCGTTCCGCCAGGCAGAGCTGATTTTGCAGTCGGAGCTCCCCTCCATGCAGGATTGTCCGGCTCCGCTGGTGTGCCACATGACCGATGGCGTCGCAACGGGAGAAGATCCGGAGCCGATTGCCAGACGCATCATGAACATGAGCGTCCCGGACGGGAACGTGCTGGTGGAAAACATTTTTATTTCCGATCATTTGCTCGACCAACCCATCCTTCAGCCGCGGCGCTGGAAAGGCATCCATCCGGAAACCGTGCTGCAGGACGAACATGCGGTGAAGCTGAGAAATATGTCTTCGCCGCTGCCGGAAAGCTACCGGGAGATGCTCGCCGAAGCGGATTACCAGCTCGCCCCGGGCGCGCTGATGATGCTTCCGGGCAGCTGTGCGGAGCTTGTATCCATCGGATTCCAAATGTCGGCGGCGACGCCGGTCAGAGCGTAGGAAGGGGTAAGCTATGAAAATGAATTCGGCTGCAGCGAAGGACGTCTTTACGTATGTCAGTTCCCAGTCTTCAGAGCAGCGGCTCTCCACGTACCGCGGGCGGTTCGTTTGCAGATACGCCTACGGACGGGCAATGGAAAGTTTGGTGCAGGGGGAAAAGGGGCAGGATTTTGTCGGCGTCCACATCGATGGGGACGTGTGCAATTTCGTGTTATGCGACGGAGTCAGCATGAGTTATAGGGGAGATTTTGCGGCGCGGTTTCTGGGACATACGCTGCTCGAGTGGCTGGGAAAGACCCGGGAATGGTCGTCGGCGGGGTTTGCCGGTTTTATGCGGGAAATTACCGTGGCCGCTTCCGCGCAGTTAAAGCAGCTGATTCCTCCCAGCGAGACGCCTTCCTTGCTCCGCGAGGTTCTTGAGGACAAGCAGCGGCTTGGCAGCCAGACGATGTACATTTGCGGCCGCATCGAGCTGCCGACGTCCAAGAGAAAGCAAGGAAGGATATGGATGGCTTGGCAGGGGGATTCGCGGCTGCGGTTCTGGAGGCACGAGACGGAGATCAGCGAGCATTTCCGGGGAACGATGCAGACGAATGAACGCTGGTCGACGCTTACGGGGCCTGTCGGCGGCCAGCCGCATGTGTATCAGACCCGGCTGGAATACGGGATGCCGATGAGGCTCCAGTTATACACGGACGGGCTGGACGATCTGGACCCGATCCGCGAGCCGCTCCCCGACGAACAAATCCAGGTTCTGCTGGAAGCGCGGCATACCGGCGGGCTGCAGGACGATGCGGCATTTTTGGAGCTTAAATGGTAGAACGGCGTTCAAGATGAAGCCGGATCATTCGGCACGGGCCGAACGGCCCGGTTTTTTGTTTAGGCTTTAGCCAGTTGAGCTCGCGAAGCGTGCGAAACAAAAAACCACCCGCTATGCGGGTGGAGGGAACGAGGGTTTGACCAACAAGACCATCCCGATAAAATTGAGATGTTCAGGCTCAATTGAAAGGAATGGTCTTAGATGGCAAACAAGAACTATAGTTTAGCTCACACAAAGTGGATGTGCAAATACCACATTGTATTCACCCCGAAGTATAGACGGAAAGAGATCTATAATCAAGTGAGGAAAGATTTAATCGAAATTTTCAAACGATTATGTAAATACAAGGGAGTAGAGATCATAGAAGGTCATATGATGCCAGATCACGTACACATGCTGGTAGCGATACCACCGAAAATTTCAGTATCAGCCTTCATGGGATATCTGAAGGGGAAAAGTGAGCTAATGATCTTTGAGAAGCATGCGCAATTAAAGTATAAATATGGGAATCGGAAATTTTGGGCGGAAGGATACTACGTCAGTACAGTAGGCTTAAACGAGGCAACCGTCGCAAAATATATTCGTGAACAAGAAGCACATGACCAGGCAGTGGACAAACTGAGTGTGAAGGAGTATGAGGACCCTTTTAGCATAAATAGTAGCAAGAAAAAGTAAACCAGTTTAACTGGTAAGTGAAAGAGACAAATTACACTGAGCCTGAACAATTTATTGTCAGGCTAGCGTCTTTAGGCGCAGTTTGGCAACAGGGGGTTATACCCCAAGTGCAAACCACCCGTTGGACGGGTGGTTATGATTGTCCCTGGGCCAGCGCCCGGGGATTTGTTTTTTTCGCGGGCGTGATTAGACAGAACCTTTTTTTGGGTAATCTTGAGACAAATGCAACATAATAGAATCAGGACCCAAAAGGAGAGATCTAACATGAGCCAGCAGCAAATCAATAAATTGCGTTTTTCAGGCAAAACGGCCATCGTGACCGGAGCGGGTTCCGGGATCGGCAAGGCGGCAGCCGTGAAATTGGCAACGGAAGGGGCAAACGTCGCGTTGTTCGACCTGCTGGACGACCGCACCGCCCAGGCGGAAGCCGAAATCAACGCCATCCGGCCCGGCAGCGCCCGCGCCTTCGACGTCGATACTTCGGATGCCGCGCGCGTCGAAAAAGCGGTGCTGGAAACCGCGGAGCTGTTCAAGACGGTTGACATCGTGTTTGCCAACGCGGGCATCAACGGCGTGCTGTCGCCTATCGAGGACATGAAACTCGAGGATTGGCAGCATACGTTAAGCGTCAATTTGAACGGCACGTTTTTGACGGTGAAATATGCCATTCCCCATTTGAAAAAACAAGGGGGCAGCATCATCGTTACGAGCTCGATCAACGGCAACCGGACGTTCTCCAATTTCGGGATGGCGGCCTACAGCACTTCGAAGGCAGGACAAGTCGCGTTCGCGAAAATGGCGGCGCTGGAGTTGGCGAAATTCAAAATCCGCGTCAACGTCATCTGTCCGGGCGCCATCTCGACCAACATCGACCAGAGCACCGAAAAAACCGACGAACTGAAGGAAATCGTCATTCCGGTACAATACCCGCAGGGCAGCCAGCCGCTGTCGGACGGGCCGGGCACGCCGGAAAACGTAGCCGATCTCGTAGCCTTTTTGGCTTCGGACGAATCGATCCATATCACCGGCACCCAGGTGTACATCGACGGAGCGGAGTCGCTTCTCCGGTAAGACGGCTTCAGCCGAGCCGTTTCCGCTTCCGCCGCCAGCGGTTTTCTTTCGTTTGACAGCGTCGGCGGTTCATGTTTTCATAAGGGTGGAACGCATCTTTTCAACTGGGAGGTTTCCGCCATGGGAATCATGTCTTGGCTTGCTGAAGAACGCATCCATAAGGCCATGGAACAAGGCGAGTTCAAGGATTTGGCAGGCAAAGGAAAACCGCTGGAGCTGGAAGACTTGTCGCATATTCCCGAGGACCTTCGGATGTCGTATAAAGTCATGAAAAACGCAGGAGTTATTCCGGAGGAGATGCAGCTGCAAGGCGAACTGCTGAAGCTGAGGGATTTGATATACGCCTGCGAAAACGCCGGCGAAAAAGAAAAGCTGAAACGGTCGCTGACCGAAAAAAAGCTGCGCTTCCAAATGCTTATGGAGCAACGAGGGTTAAGCGGAAGCACGGCGTTTCTGGAATACGAGCCTAAAATCCGCGGCCGCTTGGAGGATGCATAAACAGACGGCCGTATGCGGCGGCGTGCGGTTGGCCGAACCGGAAAAAACCTCTATCCTTGCCTTGAACCTATGGCGAAGGGATAGAGGTTTTTTGCCGTTATGAAGCGCCATGCAAACGGGAAAGCATCTCGCTCGTAATGACGATCGGTTCGGAAGGTAGCTTGTCCATGCGGAAAAGGGGAATGCATTCGCGTGCGGTTAACGGCTCGGGATTCGGGGTGAATCCCGCAAGCCACATCAGCCAGCCGACCAGACGCTCAGGCGCCGTTTGGCGTTCGCGCAGGGCGGAAAGGCTGGTTCCTCCATGCCGCTTGGCCAGCCTCTTGCCGTCCGGTCCCATAAATAACGGGACATGGGCGAACGACGGTGCTTCCATCCCGAGGGCTTTGTACAGCAGCAGCTGCCTCGGGACCGAATCGAGCAGGTCCGCTCCCCGGAGGACGTCCGTAATCCCCATCATGTGGTCGTCAACGACGACGGCCAGCTGATAGGAGATCATGCGATCCGCCCGCCGGACGATAAAATCGCCGCCCGCGGCCGCATCGAACGTCTGCGTCCCCGCAACGCCGTCATGGAACACAAGCTGTTCATGCCGGACCTTAAACCGCAGGGACGGTTCTTTCACCAACGATTTGCGGTCCGCCTCTTCGTCGGTCAGGTTCCGGCAGGTACCGGGATAAGCGGGTCCCTCCGAGGACAGGCCGTGGGGAGCGCTCGCTGCCGCGAGCAGGTCCGCACGGCTGCAGAAGCAGCGGAACAAATATCCATTCTCTTGAAGCCGCTTCAGCGCTTCGTCGTAATATTCCATGCGTTCGCTTTGCGTATACGGGCCGAACGGGCCGCCGATATCCGGACCTTCGTCCCAATCGAGCCCGAGCCAATGTAAATCGTCCAGGATTTGTTTGGCGAGATGGGGTTTGGAACGCTGGGTGTCGATATCTTCAATCCGCAAAATAAAGGTCCCGTCCGCGCTTCGGATTTGCAGCCAGGACAGCAGGGCCGTCCAGGCGTTGCCGATGTGCAGTTCGCCTGAAGGCGTTGGCGCGAATCGGCCTCGCGCCCGACGTAGGTTCTGGCTCAAAGTCATCGTCTCCTTTAAAAATGCGCTTCGTACATTTTATAGCAAACAGGCGTGGATATCCAGTCGCTGATCGCACTATAATGGAAGTAGTTCAAACATAGGTTGGAAAGACATGGTGATGGAGAACAATGAACGAATTACCGATTCAGCGGGTTCTGCCCGAGCTTCTGGACCGATTGCGCCGCGGCGGTTCCGCGGTCCTTGTCGCCGAACCGGGAGCGGGAAAAACGACGCAGGTTCCGCTTGCATTCATACATGAGGAGTGGCTGTCCGGACGTAAAATCGTCATGCTGGAACCGCGCCGCCTGGCCGCCCGTTCGGCGGCCGAATACATGTCCCGGATGCTTGGCGAGCAGCCGGGAGGGACGGTCGGCTACCGCGTCAGAATGGATAGCCGGACAAGCCGCGCTACCAAAATCGAAGTCGTTACCGAAGGCATATTGACGCGAATGCTGCAAAGCGATCCCGGTCTGGAAGACGTCGGCATGATCATTTTTGACGAATTTCATGAAAGAAACCTGCAAGGGGATTTGGGGCTTGCCCTGGCATTGGAAGCAAAGGCCGCTTTGCGGGAGGATCTCCGCATCCTGGTGATGTCCGCAACGCTTGAAGCCGAGCCGGTGGCCGCGCTGCTTGGGAATGCCCCAGTCGTGAACTGCCCCGGCAGGCAGTTTCCGGTCGAAACGGTTTATAGGCCGCCCGCTGCCGGCACGCCGCTGGAAAAACATATGGCGGCCGTCATTCGCGAGGCGTCCGCCAGCCATCCCGGCGACGTGCTTGCTTTCCTTCCGGGCCGGGGAGAAATCCGCCGGGTGCAAGCCGAGCTTGAAAGCGGCGGCATCCCGGCAGACTGCGTGATCCGGCCGCTGTATGGCCAGCTGCCGCAAAAGGAGCAGGAGGCCGCCGTGCTTCCCGATCCGCAAGGCAGGCGCAAATGGATCCTCGCGACGTCGATCGCGGAGACGAGTTTGACGATCGACGGCGTACGCATCGTCGTCGATTGCGGTTATATGCGCACGCAGCTCTTTTCCGCCCGGACAGGCATGCCGTATCTGGCGACGGACCGGGTCTCCCGCGCTTCCGCGGACCAACGCAGGGGCCGGGCCGGCCGTACGGCTCCCGGCATCGCGTACCGGTTATGGAGCCATGAGGTGCAAAATCATCTGCGTTCGCGGAATACCCCCGAAATGTTGCAAACCGACCTGGCCCCGCTCGCGCTGGAACTTGCCGCCTGGGGCGTGCAGGATCCGCGGGACATGCTTTGGCTTGATCCTCCGCCGGAAACCGCGTACGAGCGGGGAAAAGAGCTGCTGCAGCGCCTCGGCGCCGCCCGTCCGGACGGTTCCGTGACGGAAAAGGGCAGAAAAATGGCGGAGTTGGGCCTGCATCCGAGGTTATCGGCGATGATGATTCAAGCGGAAGAGATGGGGCAAAGCGGGCTGGCCGCCGTCCTTGCCGCCGTATTGCAGGAGCGGGATATCTTCCGCGCCGGCCAGGGGGCAGGTCCGGATTCGGATATCCGGAGCCGCGTGCAGGCGGTAAACCGGTGGGAGCAGCAAGGCGTTGCGGGCTCCCATATAGACGAAGCGGCCTTGAAGCGAATCGTCCAGGAAAGCCGGTATATGCAGAAACGGCTTGATACGAATTCGGCCGGGGCTTGGCAGATCGAAAAAAGCGGCCTGCTCCTGTCCTTCGCCTATCCGGACCGGATCGGCCAAAGCCGTGGCGGCGGAAAATTTCTGCTGACATCCGGGCGCGGGGTGGAACTGCCCGGAGAGCAGCCGCTAAGCCGCGAGGCCTATGTGACGGTGGCGGCGGTCGACGACAGGAAGGGAGCGGAAGGGAAGATTCTGCTCGCCGCTCCCGTCAGCCTTGAAGACCTTCGGCGGCATCACGGGGACGACATTACGGAGGAGACGACCGTAGAATGGGACCCGTCGCTGGGCGGCGTAAAATCCCGCCATCAGCTGCGCCTCGGCGCGATCGTCCTGCGCGAGTCGCCTGCCGCCGAGCCGCCGGCGGAAGCGGTGGCGCAGGCTTTGCTGGACGGGATCCGCTCCGAAGGGCTGGGGATCCTTGCCTGGACCAAGCAGGCCGTGCAGCTTCGCCAGCGCCTGCAGCTTATGCACGAGGCCGACCCCGATTGGCCGGACATGGGGGACGAGGCTCTGCTGGAACATCTGGAGGAATGGCTGCTGCCCTATCTTTACGGCATCAAAAGCCGGAACGGCCTTCAGAAGCTGCAGCTGGTTCCGATCCTGGAGCAGATGGTCGGGTGGGACAAAAAGTCCCGGCTCGATCAAGAAGCGCCGACGCATATCACCGTCCCAAGCGGCTCAAAAATCGCCGTGGACTACAGCGATCCGAAACAGCCCGTGCTGGCGGTGAAGCTGCAGGAAATGTTCGGGCTTCACGAGACGCCGAAAATCTGCTTCGGCAGAATCCCTTTGACCATCCATCTGCTGTCGCCGGCGCAGCGGCCGGTCCAAATCACTTCGGATTTGGCGAGCTTTTGGAAACACGGATATTTTGAAGTGAAAAAGGATTTGAAAGGACGGTATCCGAAGCATTACTGGCCGGACGACCCGCTGGAAGCGATCCCGACGAGACGCACGCGTCCCCATCCCCAATAATAGCGATACAAACAAGGCTTCTGCTTTCGCAGAGGCCTTTTTCTATCGGCGGTGCGGGCCGCAAAAAGGACTTATCGCCGGCGCGGCATCATTTTACGAACTTTGCTTGCCCACTTGATATCCCTTTCCCATTGCTCCGATGCGTCGGCCGTCAGCCAATCTTGATCGAGGCATAACTTAAGCAAGCGTTCCTCCAAATAGATGGAATGCATGAGATGAGCCAACAGCTCTTCCATCAGCGCGTCATCTGCGGCAGCTTCGATGCAGTCCGCCAGCAATGTCATGCGCAGCCGGTTATCCTGCAGCATGTCCTGCGCGATGAATTGATCATTAAACGCTTTGATGCCCAGCAAGCTTTCCGTCACGGGATTCAAAGGTAGACACCTCGCTTTTTGCTCTTCGAAAAACTCAGCCGGGATTTTACTGGCGGTCCAACCTGTCGTCAAAAGCATCCAGCAGCCGCCGATTCAGTTCCGCATACTCCATTGCGAGCCTTGCAAGCTCCGGGGAGGTGATCAATTGGACGAACGTGCCGGATTTGACAAGCCGCAGCGTCTCATGCCGAAGAAGGCCTTGCCATTGGAAGCAGGCTGCCGCAGTGTTTTGGATAGGGGACGAGTGCCCGGACATTTTTTCCATAGACGTACTCCATTCTCTTTCGGCATATTATGAGCGGAAAAAAGCGGTTTTATGAGCGGATCTGCAGGCTTGCTTCGATCTCCGGAATGAAGTTCTCTTTTTTAAAATAAGGGTTGACTAATATCTGAATATCATGTATCTTTAAATCAAGATAAATAACAAACGCATAGGAGTGAAAATATGATTCGTTTATCCAAAGCTTAGCGCTCATTTTTTTGAACTCATATCTTAAATTAAAGCTAATTAAAATAAAGAATAAACAATAATGGAGGAATAAATAATGATGATAGCTTGGGGATTGTTGATCATCCGTTTGATCGTCGGATTGACGTTTGTCGGGCACGGAGCCCAAAAATTGTTTGGGTGGTTCGGCGGTCCGGGCATTAAAGGCACGGCCGGCTGGTTCGGGTCCATCAACATCAAACCGGCGTTGCCGATGGCCGTCCTGGTCGGATTGTTCGAACTGGTGGGCGGGCTGCTGTTTGCGGCAGGCCTTTTTACGCCGGTAGGTGCGGCGATGTTGGCCGTGACGATGTTGGGAGCCATCTTGACGGTTCATATGAAAAACGGCTTCTGGAGCACTTCGGGCGGCATCGAGTTCAACCTGATCCTGCTTGCGGTCGTGGTGGGCGTTGCGTTGACCGGTCCGGGAGCTTATCATCTGTTTTAATGACACTGCTTGAACATCCCGTATTTGAAGGAGGGAATTGCCGTGAGAATTCGTTTGTACACGCCTGCGATGCAGGGAAAAGGCAAATTTGACGGAGGAAACATCACGGAGCAGAAACCGATCGGTTTTCCGGGCGAAGGCTCCGTCATCAACCGCGTAGGTCCGTTATATTACTGGGCATGGGCCCACACGCCTAAGGAAGGCTACATTCCGCCGCATCCCCACTATGGCTTCGAAATTATGACGTACGTGATTCGGGGGACCGCCGAACATGGCGATTCCCTCGGCACCCGCAGCACGATCGGCGAAGGCGGGGTGCAGGTGATCAAAGCCGGCAGCGGCGTCAGCCATGAAGAACGTTTTTTCGGTCCGGATATGGAGGCTTTTCAAATCTGGTTCGAACCTGACCTGAAGCTGGAAGCGAAAAAAAAGCCGGCTTACGAACAGTTTGATCGGGACGACATTCCGTGCAAAGAGCAAAACGGCAGCCGCGTGAAACAGATATTGGGCGGAGAATCGCCGATCCTGCTGACGGCCGATGCCCGGATGTGGGACGTTGAGCTCAAGCCCGGCCATGAATACGCCCATACCCTGTCCAAAGGCACGACGTTAACCGCCCTGGCGGTTCGAGGCGCAGGGAGCTGGAAGGAAGGGAAAGCGCATGAGGAAGCTTTTCATGAGCGGGATTTCATGCTGCTGACATCGGACCGCGAGGAGGAAGTATTCCTTCATGCCGGTGACGAGGACGTAAGAATGCTGCTGATCGAAGTTCCGGAACGGGTACACTACGGGCTTTTGCCGAAAAAATTCTAAAAACATTTGTCAAAAGAGCGCAGCGGATGCTATAGTCTGTCTGGCGCTCTTTTTGGCTTTTCTGCTTCAGATGCCGCATAACGGGGTTAACGATAACCAAAAATACTTTTGATTTCAAAGGGAGGGTGGACATGCCGAAAAAAGCCAGAATACGTGAAATCGAACTGCTGCGAGGTCTGGCTTTTTTGGCCGTTGCGCTTCAGCACGCGATTGCCCATTACGCCGGCCTGAACGAGGCCCGGATGGAGGACGGGGTCTTGATGGCCATCCTCCTGCTGGCCGCCAAATTTGCCGTGCCTGTCTTCATTTTTATCACGGGCATGGTATTGTTTTATAACTATGACGGGCAGCTGCGGTACGGCTCGTTTTTGCGCAAGCGGTTCGGCGATATCGTGGTTCCCTATATCTTGTGGTCTGCGGTGTATTTTACGGAAAACCCGGGATGGAGCGGGGATCTTCTGCACCGGCTCGAAACGTTTGCCAGCCATCTCGTCACCGGCAAAAACAGCTACCATTTATGGTACATCGTCATGATCGTTCAATTTTATGCGCTGTTCCCGGTACTGCGCTGCCTCATGCGCGCATGCGCGAAAAGGATCCCGTTCCGGTGGCGGGCTGCCGCATTGACGGGGGCAGGCATGTTATGCCTCCTGCTTGTCTATCATTTGTTTCGGATATCAGGATTTATGGCGGAGGCGGAAATTCCGTTTTTGACGCCGTTTTTTACGGCATATGCGGACCGCAATTTTTTGTATTTTTCCTTTTATTTCATCCTCGGGGCTGCGGCCGGAATGGCTCCGGATCGCTGGAGTTATTGGCTTGCCCGGGGAAAGGCGGCGTACTTGGCCGTTTTCGCCTTGCTGTTCGGATATTATATGTATATAACGGTGCAGGGTTTTGCGACCCCGGACGGTGTTCATTTTTCTTTTATCGGGCTCAGTCTGCTGCGGCCGCTGATCATGGTTTTTCTCGTCAGCTCGATTTTCGTATTTTATGCCTGGTCCAAAACATGGTCGGAATCTTCGGGGCCGATCGTCCATAAGGCGATGAATTTTCTCGGCCGATATTCGTACGGCGCTTATTTGGCCCATGCGCTGATGCTGCGCCAAAGCTACAGGGTGGATGCCCGGCTGTTTGCCGGATGGAACGTGACGCTGCGGATGCTGATGTCTTTCCTGGTCTGCGTGGTTTTGTCTTATGCGGTAACCGTCGCGCTTTCTTATTTGCCGTTCGGCAAATGGACGGCCGGAGTTTCTTCGCTCAGGCGCAAACCGCGGGAATCCGTTCCGGCGCAAGGACAACCGTCTGTGCGGAATTTCGACGGCAGCTGATGCCGATCGGCAGCAAACGACCCTCGCTTTTTACAACCATCGTTAGCAAACGGACGATTTCGTAAAAGGCGAGGATTTTTTTTGAGTACTAATCTTACAATTTCAATATATGAAAAATTCACAATAGAAAAACCTTGAACGTTCTTTCGCACCCGTCCTGCCGTTTGCCTTCCTGTTGCATTCTTGCGCGTGGTTGAAACGAAAAAAGCGGCCCGCGTACGCGTCCATGAGGAGATGAGCTGCGGATGTGTTTCTTTGGCGTCAAAACCGTTCACGGAACGTACTTACGTACTCGGCCAAGGATCGGCGATTTGTTATTCAGTGAATGCTTCATGTCATGCTTTTTTGAAAATAGTGGTTTATAATGGAATTAGCGAAGGAGCAAAGGGGGAAGCGGCGGTGGCTTTTATGATTGCCCAGCGTGCTTTTATTAAAACGTATTTGATTACGATGGTGGAACAGCACCGGGGATACGGCTATCAAATGCTGGAAGAAATGAGGCAGGAATTCAAGTCGTTCGGGTATTCGCCGCCCCAAAGCGAAATTTATCGCGCGCTGCATGAGCTGGTGCAGGAGGGCGTTTTTTACCGGACCAAGCAGCTGAAAGGCAACGATCCCCGCGTGGATTTCCAGGAGATCGTGCTGTACCATTTTACCGAAGACGGCCACGAAAAGGCCAAGCTGTACAAAAAACAGGTCAAAGCCGATCTGGATCGCTGCCTCGGCATGCTGAACAAAGCCGTAAAAGACAATTATTGACGTTCGACGCGAAACCCCGAATCTCCAATCGGAGAAACGGGGTTGTTTTTGCGGCTAGAGCCGTTTGCTGGATGATGCGGTCGTTTCTGCCGGAAGCGTCGACGGCCAACATGCGCGTTTCACGCGGCGGATTCATTCCAAGAAGCAGGGAAAACGCTTTTCGTATTG
Organism: Paenibacillus sp. FSL M7-1455; assembly: GCF_038004655.1. Lineage (NCBI taxonomy): Bacteria > Bacillati > Bacillota > Bacilli > Caryophanales > Paenibacillaceae > Paenibacillus > Paenibacillus sp. FSL M7-1455. The sequence goes on from NZ_JBBORO010000001.1 coordinate 2,184,064, forward strand.
GAATATTCTCCAAAAAAACGGCCAACCATTTTCATCTTGGGCCCGGTTGTGATATAAAAGTGAATGGGGATGTATATAATGAAACGACTGTCCCGTTTTTGAGTCGCAACATATTTGGAGGTATTGGCAATGGATGAGCATATGCAGCGCCGACTGGATAAACAGAGAAAGCTGTTTAAGCAGCTGGGTATACATTTGGATGCTCTTTCGATCCACGAAAAAGTGTTCAGCACCAAACTTAGAGGATACGATCCGGAAGAGGTCGATTCCTACCTGGATGAAATTATTAGCGATTATGAACGATTTTACGCAACCATTTCCGATCTGATGGATAAATGGCAGGAGCAGCAGGTTGCGCTGCGCGAGATGAAGTCGAGCTCCCGCCCCGAACCCGACCGGTTCGCGATCGATCCGAAGCAAATCGAGGAAATCGTGCTCAAAATGGAGTACAACCTCAGACAGCTGAAAACGAAGATCCGTCCGGAACCCGACTTTTTTGTAGATTAATCCTTAAAGCCCTACATACGCGTATGATCATGCCCCCTAAGAAAGCGGAAGCTTTTTTGGGGGTTTTGTTTTGCAGTCCACAAAAATAAGAAGTGGGAAGGGCTGTTGCATGGTGGTAACATAAGGGCGGGTATTCTGCTTGGAGCACAGGCGAAATGAACGAAAGGAAGGATCGCCGTTAAACCGACCGAAGATTTTCTCGTGCAGCAGGTGAACAAAGGCAAGAGAATAGCGCTGACGCTGATCGGTTCCAATCTGCTGCTTGTTTTGCTCGTGGAAATTTTGAGGCTGGCCCAAGGCATTTTCGCAAATCTTCTTGGAACCGCCGTTTCGATTGTGACGATGATTTTAATCTATTGCGGCGTTAAAAAAGCCGAATGGGCGTTCGTCATCTTCACGGGATGGAATATCGCTATGCTCATCGCGGCTTGGGCGGGAAAAGCAGTCATCTCCCCTTTGCCGATGAATCTTTGGATTTTTGCGACGGCCGCTTTAGTGCTTCAAATCGCGACATCCGTCGTGTTTGTCTTTTCAACCAGCGTCAACGATTTTTTATATAAGCAGGGACATTAAAAGCAACAAATCATTATTTTTGCCCAAAAGGAGATGGAGAATGGTGAACGACCCAATTCTTATCATGCAAGCAACAGTAAAAGACTTGGAGCAACTGGCTCCCGTATTCGACCAATACCGCGTGTTTTACAAACAAGCATCGGACCTGGAGGCCGCGAAGCAATTTCTGTTCGAGAAATTCGAGCACCGGGAATCGGTCATCTTTTTGGCGAAGCATCGGCCGACGGACCAAATCGTCGGGTTTACGCAGCTGTACCCGTCCTTTTCGTCGATATCCTTGCAGCGGACTTGGATTTTAAACGACTTGTTCGTATGCGCCGACTATCGGAAACAGGGGATTGCCACGAAACTGTTGAATCAAGCCAAGGAATTTGCCGCATTAACCAAAGCCAAGGGCCTCGAGCTAAGCACCGCAACCGACAATGCCGCGGCCCAAAAATGTTACGAGGGTCTGGGATACCAGCGCGACGACGGATTTTTTCATTATTTCCTAAAGGTATGAATATTACTTTTTATGTGTTTATTATATAAAGGGGCTGTCCAATAAGTCCCCAAAATAAAAAGTTGGTCGGAAAAACGTCATGTTTTCCGTCCAACTTTTTTTGTTCTGTCGCTTTTGCAGGAAAGTAGCGAGGCGGATGCCTGCCACCTTCAGTAGATTGTGGGCCAAAGCCACAATCCCAAACTCGGTGTGAACCTTCTCCAGCCCTCGCAAGGAGAACCGCCGGAACGACCGATTGCCCTTGATGTGACCGAATACGCTTTCTACCTCGACTTTACGCCGAGCATAGATCGCGGATTTCTCGTCATCCTCAAGGGCTTTTTTGGCCTTTGCTTTTAGTTCTTCCCAGATCGTATTCCAGTGTACCTGGCGGTTCCCCTTGGCCTTGGTGCAGCTTGCCTTGAATGGACAATCACTGCAATCTTCACATTCATATATCTTAAAGCTTTGTTCCAAGCCGGAAGCATTTTTTTTCGTTTGGTATTTCTTAAAGCGAACATACCGGCCATTCGGGCAAACAAATCGGTCATCGCGCTCTTCATACATCCAGTTCGAGGCATGCCGAATGTCCTTCTTGTAGCGACGCGTTTTCTCTTTCATATAACTGCCGTAAGGAATGAGAAAATCAAAACGGGACTCTTTTTCTTCGCCCATCGCATACAAATAGTTCTCTTCGCTACCATAGCCTGCATCAGCAATCACCGTTTGGGGCATCGGCAAAGAAGACGCGGCCAATCGCTTCATATGCGGGATGAAAGAGCGCGTATCGGTGGGGCGCTGGTGGATACTGTAAAATAACACGAACTGGTTTTCTGTCGCCATTTGCACATTGTAACCCGGTTTCAGCTGACCATTCTTCATGTGGTCTTCCTTCATACGCATAAACGTGGCGTCCGGATCTGTTTTGGAGTAGCTATTGCGATCGCCAAAGCACGCCTTCTGCTGCTCATACTTGGCGAGCCGAGGAAGAAAGTCCTCCCGAATTTGTTTCAGTGGCTTCTTCAAGGCACTGCGCTCTTTGCGTAAGGCTTTCCGTTCTTCGCTGTCGTTTGCCTGAGCGATTTGTTCGGTGAAATCCTCCACCTTTTCTTCCAGTATGGCGGCTGCTTTTTCGAGTCTTGCAGGGAGTTCGTCCGGTTCTGCCGCCGCGTATCCGCCAGCTTCTTGCTGCGTGAGCGTATGAATATGCGCAAGGGCCGCCTGCACCTTTTCCTTGAGCTTCTCTTCAAAGTGAAGGGTGGATTTTTTCCACACAAAAGAATACTTGTTAGCATCAGCTTCGATCTTCGTGCCGTCTAAAAAGTAGTTCTCCATCGTGATGTAATTGTCTGCGATAAGCTTTCGGATCATCGTTTCAAACAGCTCGTCCATAAATGCCTTCATGCGCACGCCACGGAAGTCGTTCAAGGTGCGGAAGTCGGGTTGCTGCATCGCTGCCAGCCACATAGCCGGGAGGTTTTCTTGCAGTAGCTTTTCAATCCCGCGACAAGAGTAGACCTTTTGCGAGTAACCGTAAAGGATGACTTTGAGCATCATTTTGGGATGGTAGGAACTGCGGCCTCCGCCTGTGTAATGAGCAAACAATTGCTCATCCGGGATGGCTTCAATCATTTCATCAATCACACGCGCCACATGGTGGGTAGGGATACGCATCTCCAGATCAAGAATCATCTGAGCCTGTCTGTTGTCATAGGGTTTGAAGGCAGGGGCAAGGCTTCGCTTGGAAACTGCTTTTTCTTCCAAATCCCCTAGAGGAAGTATCATTTGCATGGTATACTGTTCTGTAGTAGTCATTTGATTACGCATAAAAACCGTCCTTCTGTAAAATGGTTGTCTGGTAACTTTCATTTTACAAGATCAGACGGTTTTTTTGTGTTATTTTTTGCATTCAACGAAAATGGGCGGACCAGAAGTCAGTTTTCACTGACTTTCTGGACAGCCCCTTTTATTTTAGAAACCTTATGTTGCTTAAGCAGATATCCAATTTCTTGATTTATAGGGGATTATATCGAAAATTGTTGAAGCGTTATTTATCAGGAGGTATATTTATTATAGGCATTAGAAAATTTGGTTATTACGTCGTGGGTCATTAGAAGGATAATGTTATTTATTAATGAGCGTTTTGCAGTAATCTGAGGCCTTGAGCCGTAAGGATTTTCGGACATAAAAAAGGGACTTCACCCCAACTTGGAGAAGTTTTCAAGTGACCAAACCCAAAAACCTCAAGGATGGAGGAAGTCACTTTGTATATTCTCCAAGAATGTCTGTTTTCCTTCGAAGAACTTTTAAAAATTCAACCCAAGGAGAGATTGCCGATCTTCTTCAGCTCTCTCGATCTGAGACCGTATGCCAAGGAACTGAGAAGCCGTTCACCCCGAGGCGCTGAGGGATACTGCAGACAAGGTATTCTACGAGCACTCTTGGCTGCGCCGCTTGAAGGAATAAGTACCTTTTCAGGGTTGCATAAGCGTTTGGATACGGATCTCCGGTTTCGTTATCAGTGTGGTCTTCCGCTGGATCGAGAAGCTCCTTCCATATCCACATTAAGCCGAGTTTTCTCAGAACTGACGAGAAAGGACTTGGCAAAACGGCTTTTTGAGGATTTGGTCACACGCTGTCAGCAGGAAGGTATCATAGAAGGCAGTAACGTCGCCATAGACAGCGCCGCTCTCCGCGCTTACGAGAAAAAGCAGCCCAAACGCAAAAGCGAGCAAACGGGTAATGCGAACTGGGGCGCAAAAATTGATTCCTTCGGCAATAAAATCACATGGTTTGGTTACAAAATTCATCTGGCGGTCGATACGAAAAGTGAATTGCCGATCGCCTTGGAAGTAACGCCGGCGCATGTCAATGATGGAGAAATGGCGCCGGGCCTGATCGAGAAAACAGCGTCCAGGACGAGCACACGATTTTTCATACTCGATGCGGGCTACGACCAAATGAAAGTTTATGAGGCCGCCCGCAACGTCAAGGCACAAGCCATCATTCCCCTTAATCTTCGGGGGGAGAAGGAACCGCCTGCTGGCATGACCTCGAACGGAACACCGTGCTGTTCCATGGGTTATGCGATGACATACTGGGGAGTTGACGGCGATATGCATAAATTTCGCTGCCCGCATGCCACGGGTAAAGTCGACTGTCCGCTTGGCATGGCTGCCTGCTCGTCTTCAAACTATGGAATGGTCGTCAAAGTAAATGCGAAGGATGATCTCCGGCGATACAGCATCCCTCATCGGGATACAAAGCGTTGGAAGGAACTTTACAATGAACGAACCAGCGTAGAACGCTGCAACTCCCGATTGAAAACCTATTTGACGGCAGACGCCGCACATGTCCGGGGCATTCAGAAAGTCACAACTCACCAGTATTTGAATGCCATTGTTCTGCTTGCATCTGCGCTCGCCGTTTCTCATCATTCAAAACGGGCTGCCGCTTAAAAAACGAGCTGTTCTAAAATTCTGCAAGTCTGCCCTTTTCTTCATCCATATAATACCATTTTCGAAAATTACCCCTTAACGACAGTGAATATGCTATCGCTTCTTCTCTGAAACGGAATTATGCAAAACACTCATTAATATATTATTAAGCATAATTAAATAGAAAAATAAAGTTATGGAGGTAAAAGGTAAAAACCAATCTATACATAAGTCAATACATTTTTTGTTTTGTTATTATTAAATAGAGACACAAAATTTATTTATTAAGATATACAATATTAAGGAGTAATTCATGTTAACAATAAAGGAAATCGAGATAGAGAATTTTCGTTCAATAATTGAGAAACCTATGGTTATTAAGCCATCTGAATATAACGTTATTGTTGGTCCAAATAATTCTGGAAAATCCAACATTCTAAGAGCACTAGATCTGTTTTTCAATACTACTATTGAAAGACGCCCATTCAGTCCTGAAGATGATTTTCCGAAGTACAGTGGATTATCACCAAGAGCTGTGACAAAAATTACGGTTGAATTCGAATATGACCCTAAAAGAGAAAATAAGATAGTAAATGCTTTAAACGAATTAGAAAGTGAAACAGGTATGAAGCAGAGTCGGCTTGATAATAATAGACTAAGATTAAGACTCACATATACTCGTAAAGGCAACAAAACATGGCAGTTTATAGGAAAAGCGGGTGTCCGAAATATAAAGCCGGAATTAATTGACAAAGTGGTAGATGCGACTCTATCGAGTGTTAGATTTAAGTACCTTCCAGTGGGGAGAAATGTATCTGAGACTATTCAAAAAGAAATTAGCCAAGAATTAGTTCAGACTATCTTTAGTGGATGGAGCGGCACTTCTACGAAAGTTAAACAGGAAATTAATGAAGCCATTGATAACTTATTTAACAAATTAAATCCCCAACTTACGGGAACAAGTCAGTCTATCACATCTGAGATAAGTAATGCTTTTGAAGAAATTAAACATCTTGAATTACAATTACCATTCGATGATCTGGAGTCAATGCTACCAATCCTTATTCCTGTTGTGACTGATTCCTATCAAACTCCATTGAGTATGAAAGGATCTGGTATACAAACTAGTAGTTTAATATTCTTTCTTAAATATCTCTCGGATAATCGTCCTCAGAGATATAATTCTACTGTTACTTATATTTGGGCAATAGAGGAGCCGGAATCTTTTTTGCATCCCAAAAAGCAACGTGAATTATCAAATGTATTAAAAAAATTCTCGCATGATGTTCAAACTTTCATTACAACTCATTCAGCTCATTTTGTTCCGAAAAATGACAATTCTAGCTTATATGTTGTGGATAAACAAGACTGTGCCCCTTTTTCAACAATTATTGTTAGTGACCAATATTTAGTTGCACGAGAATCATTGGGTGTAACATTACTTGACTCGATGTTTCTTAGTAAAATAAATATAATTGTTGAAGGGGAGTCAGATGAAATCTTATTTAATGGAGCATTAATGAAACTATTTGAAAACGGTGAAGTAGGTATTAACCCAGAGGATGTTAAATTTTTTCCAGCCAATAACTGTAATTCAGCATGTTTACTATTCGAATCGTTTTTAACTTTAAATAAGAATAATGAAGTGCACGTCATATTAATTCTTGATGGAGATGATGCCGGAAAGAAGGCACTGAATGGCTTAATACAAAGGTTGAGAGTTCAGCAAATCACAATCCAACCTAACATAGACTACTTCCAAATACCTACTATTTCAGAAGATCTTGCTTCAAAACGAGTAAAAAAGCTAATTGTAAACGAACGCCCAAAACAAGTAAAGTTTACTTTAAATACTCGAAATCAATTTACATCATTTGAGATAGCTGAAGGTAACAAGAAAAAAGTAGCAAATAGAATTATTGAACTTTCAACAAAATCAACGGATCTAAATCAATTCAAGAAATTATTTGAGCTTATAGAGAAATCAATCGGTAGTAAAAGTCAAAAAACCAAAAGTAGTTAATTAGATAAAAGAGGATTGTAACTACAGACTTACTTATACAACATTGTTCTTAGGAATAATGTTATATACCGAACCTTGTCTTAACAAAGGCAAGGTTCTTTGCATTTATTTCAATAAGAATTTCTCTTTTTTACAATAATATTTTAATAGAGTCCTCTTAGTATTAGTTTGAATCTTAAAGGTTGAAATTTCTAAAATTGTGGTTGGAATCGAAGATTTTATATCCGGCAAAAACCGGTATAGTTATTAAATAAAGCGCTTACCAAGCGGTTGAGAGATTTGCAGAATGAACATCCAAAATCCAAACAAAACGGGGGGAGTAGGACATGAAATTTCGCAAACGATGGTTGGCTGTAACGTTAGCGGCGATGATGTTGGCCTTGGCCGGATGCGGCGGCAGCGCCGCAGGCACGGATGGGCAAGCGGCAAGCGGGGAGAGCGGAAGCGCCGAATCCAAAGGCGGTGACGTGACCCTGGAGCTGCTGTATTGGGGAGACGATGCGCAAAAACAACTGGTGGAAAAGACGATCGAGAAATATACCGCGGAAACGGGGGTCAAGGTCCACGCCCAGGTGCTGCCGGCGGACGGCACGTTCGATACGTTCATCCAGACGCGGCTGGAATCCGGCGAGCTGCCGGACATCAGCTACATGGGCGAAGGCGACATCCAGAAATATTACGAAATGGGCATTCTGGCGGATATCGGCGATCTGATCGATAACGGAACCATTCCGAAAAAGCTGGATGCCATCACGATCCATTCCCCGGACCAAAAGGTGATCGGCGTCGGGTTGTCCAACCAAATGGAGCTGCTTTTCTACAGCAAATCCAAATTCGACGCGGCAGGGATTCCTTATCCTCCGACCAAGGTCGAAGAGGCTTGGGATTGGGACACCTTCGTGAAATACGCAAAAGCCTTGACGACGGACACGAGCGGCAAAACGGCGGCCGATCCCGAATTTGACGCGGCCAAAACGGAAAATTACGGGCTGGGGTTCACCGCGGGCCGCGAGTTCCACCATTTCTGGGCGGCGAACGCCAACGGCGGAGGCGTCGTTTCTGCCGACGGCAAACAGTTTTTATGGGATTCGCAGGCATCCGTCGACGGCATTCAGAAGCTGGCGGACCTGGTCAACAAGGACAAGGTGGCTTCAAGCTTTACCTATACATGGAATTCGGGCATAGGTTCGGCGGTCGACGCTTTGAGCGGCGGTTACGCGATGGCCATCAGCGGCTCCTGGGATCTGGCGAACATCAACGGAAACGAAGACATCGGGGTAGGCGTATTGCCGAAAATGAAACAGGCCGTCACGATGAACTGCGGCGCGCCGCTTGTCGTCTATAAATCTTCCAAGCATATCGAAGAAGCGAAACAGTTTTACGCCTATATGGTGAATCCGGAAAACAGCCTGGAGCTGTTGAAATCCGGGGCATGGCTTCCGAACCAGGCGGATTGGTACACCGACGCCGCGCTGGTCGATAAGTGGACGGCCGATTTGCCTGTCAGCGCCAAGGAAACGATTTTGAGCTATTCCAACACGAAAGACGCTATCGTGCAATGGCCTGCTTATTACGTGCCGGCTTATCTGCGGATGAACACGGAATACGAAAAAGCAATCGACCAGGCGTTATCCGGCCAAAAAACGGTCAAGGAAGTGTACGCGTCCGTCATGCCGACGATCAAAAAGCTGTGGGAAAGCGGCAAGGTTTCGGAGTAGCCGGGAGTCATTCACATTCAGTACAGGAAAGGGCTATTGGATATGGAGATCAAACGCAACACCAGCCAAAACATCGTTCCGAAGCATTCGCGTCTCAAAGGGAGCGCCAAAGAGGCCGTCGCCGGTTATTTGTTTGCCGCTCCCGCGATCCTGGGGTTTCTTATCCTCACCTTGTACCCGATGCTGGCGAGCCTCGTGTACAGCTTCCACAAAATCACGATCATCGGCGGTCATCAGGTCATGAAATGGATCGGGCTGGACAATTTCAAAACGATTTTTTACGGTCCCGGCTCGGAATTCGGCAAGTCCATGTCGGTGACGCTCATCTATTCGTTCATCAACGTGTTTCTGGTGATCGTGTTTTGCCTGGCGGTCGCGCTGCTGCTGAACCGGAAATTCGTTGGCCGAAATTTGCTGCGCGCCGTGTTTTTCCTACCCTCGGTCATTCCGATGCTGGCGACGACCATCGTCTGGCAGATGCTGCTGCAGAATCAGGCCAAGGGCGGACTGGTCAACTGGCTGCTGCTGAAGCTCGGGGCGACGCCGGTCGATTTTTTGAACGATGCGACCAACATCTTCGGCACGTTGTTTCTGATGAGCTTATGGACCTGCGGCGGAACGATCGTCGTGTTTCTGGCGACGCTGCAGGACGTGCCGGGCGAGCTGCTCGAAGCGGTCGAAATGGACGGGGGCAATGCCTGGCATAAATTTGCCAAGGTCACGTATCCGACGATCAAACCGGTGGTGTTTTTCCAGCTCATCATGTGCATGATGACGTCGATCCAGATTTACACCCAAAGCGTGGTGCTGTCGCGGAACGGCGCGCCGGACCGGATGACTTACTTCATCAACGTTATGATCTACGACCATTCCTTCGTGCAAACGGGCATGCGCGGGCTCGCGTCGGCCGAGGCCTGGCTCGTCTTCCTCATTACAATGGTTATTACCGGTATCCTGTTTTATTTTCAGGGCGCGCTAAAGAGGGATAAATCGACGGTGCGAAACCGAAGGGGGAGAGCGTAATGGCAGCGACAGCGATTCATGGAGCGGGCATCCGCCGAACCAAAGCGCGAAAAAAGACGATTCACCGCCTGCTGGTTGTCCTCTCGGTTCTTCTCGGGCTTGCGATGGCGTTCCCGTTGTACTGGCTGCTGCGCGGTTCGTTCGTCAGCCATGCGGAAATATTGGCGCGTCCGCCGGTGTTTTTTCCTTCGGCATTCGGCATCGACAATTTCAGCCGGGCCATCGACCGGATCGATTTCTCCCGGCAGCTGTGGAATTCGGTTTCGATCGTCGTCCCTTACGTGGTGTTTAACGTGATCACGACCAGCTTCGCAGGTTATGCTTTCGCCAAACTGCGTTTCCCGCTGCGCGGCATGTGGTTTGCGCTCGTCATCAGCACGATGATGCTGCCGAGCGCGGTGACGCTGATTCCGCAATATTCCTTGTTTACGAGCCTCGGGCTCGCCGGCAAACCGGCTTTGATCATTCCGGCCATATTCTGTGCAGGGGGGAATGCCTATTTCGTCTTTTTGCTGCGGCAATTTTTCATGACCATACCGGATGAGCTGCTGGAGGCGGCCAAAATCGACGGGGCCGGATATTTCCGCATTTATTTGAAGATCATGCTGCCTTTGATCCGCCCGGCATTGATCGTGGTGGCGCTGTTCAGCTTCATCAACAATTGGAACGACTTTTTCTACACCATGATTTATTTGAAAAAAGAAGCCGATTATACGCTGCCGATGGGGCTCTATATCGTCAACGGCATGCGGATTCCGAACTATGAGCAGGTGATGGCGCTTGCGCTCATCGTTACCGCGCCGTGCCTTGCGTTCTTTTTTATCGGCAACAAATATTTTGTTGAGGGGATTACGTTAACGGGAATCAAAGGATAAGGGAGGCATGGATACACGTGAAAACAGGCAAAACATGGCTTGGAAAAGGGGCGGCGGCCCTCATCAGCGTGGCGCTTGCGTCCGGCGGGGCAGCATCGGCCGCGTTGGCGAATTATACGACGGGATTCGAGGTGCCGGGCGCAGGGCATGATTTCGGAACGGCCACATGGGACAGCGGCAACAAATTTGCAAGCGAAGGCGTGGATTTCAGCAGCCAAACCGTGGGTCAAATGATGAAAACCATCGAAAATTTCGATTTTGAAGCGTTCAAAAAAGACCATCAGGATTTGCCTTGGCTCGATTCCCTGCTCGTCAACAAGGGCGTCATTCCGGACGACATCGACGATGAGGGCGGCGCCAACACGCTGTTCAGCCGCGGCAGCGCCTTGTTCATGAAAACCCAGGACAATTCGAAGCTGGGATTTGCCGGACAGGTGTACTACGCAGATACACTCAACCAGGAGGTGATGTATTCGGTTAGCCTGTCCACCGGGGGCGTACGCGAAGACAAAAACGCGAGGAAAAATTACCCGAGCCATGAAGATCAAACGTATACGAGCGGATCGCTGCAGGTTCGTCAGAAGAAATTTATTACCTATTACAACTCGGCGGTGACGCTGCTGGACTTTCATAATCCGACTTCGGGAGACGTCAAGCTGACGATCAAGGTCAAGTCTCCGTTTGCAGCCGTCGCGGAAGGGGACGAAATGGTCGGCAAACGCGTAGCTGCCCCGCTTATGATCGGCACCGACGGCAGCAAGTTCGTCAAGGCGATGTCCTATGTCGACGTCCGTCTCAGCGGGAACGGCATGAAACCGGGCGATCAAGGACTGGTGAAGGAAATCGTCGTCCCGGCCGGCGGCACCGCCTCGCAAAAAATCACGATGGGCTGGCTGGCCGACGAGATTCCGAAATCGAAAACGCAATACGAAGAATACAAAAATATCACCGACAACGGCGCAGCTTTCGAACGTCAGGTGAAGGAATACAACCAGTGGTGGGCCGACAACATTCCGTACATCGACATTCCCGACGAAAACGTAAAAAAGGTGCTTTATTACCGCTGGTGGTGCAACCGGTTCAACCTGCTGGAGGCCAACATCCCGGGGAACGACTGGCAGTTCCCGATGAACATGGAAGGGGTGCTGGGATACAACAACGGCATTACCGTCAGCGTCCCATGGGCGATGCAGGACCTCAAATGGCTGCGCAACCCGGTGTATGCCTACGGCACCTGGCTCGCGCAAGGGGAATATTCGGAAAACAAAAACTACAAAAACAACCCGGGCCGCCCGAACATCTGGACCTGGGACATGATGCAGAACACCTCCCAAGTGGGATGGGAAGCTTATAAAATCTACGGCGGCGGGAACAAGCTCCTGAAGAAGTTTGCCGATATTTCCGCGAATGACGTGACCGGAACGCTGGAGCACTTCAAGGGCACCGATCCGTACCTTGTCTATTATAATCACGCCCCGATTACGGGCAACGACGGGGATACGGTATCGATGCATTGGAACGGCGGCGGCAATTATGCCCGATTGGACGGCACTTCAACGACGTACGCCAACGCGGTTGCTGCGGCGGAAATGTACGACGAGCTCGGGGACAGCAGCGCGGCCAACAAGGAACGCGATCTTGCGGACAACATCCGCAGCCATATTTTGAGCGAGATGTGGTACGACGGCGCGGATTTTGACGGCGACGGGAAAGCGGACACGAAGGGAGAAGGCAGCTTCCTCCACAAAAAAATCGTAAACGGCGCCGATACCTTCGTCCCTTGGCGGGACAACAACATGTTCGTGTTTAATTTCGGCGTCGTGCCGACGGCGAAAGAGAACGGCTACCAGTCCAAATACTTGACCCAGCTGGCGGACTACGACGATCCGCAATATTATCCTATTTTTCCGTTTTTCACGGCGGATCAGCACAGCATCATGAAACGGTTGCAGGCCTTCGTGGACGGGAAAACCGACGCTTACGGCACGGACCAATTCGCCTGGTGCAATTTCGGCAACTACATCAATACGATCCGGGCATCGCTTCGGTATTATCCTGTGGACAACATCAACGCGGACACCTACAAAAAGCTGTTCGACTGGGGCGCATGGCTGCATACGGTAGAACCGGGGAATACCGACCACCTGGACTCCAACGAGTTCTTTTGGCTGGAAAACTACTTCTTCGGCACGCAGTGGACCAAGGACAATCCGCCGAACCCGAGCGGGGACATGGTCAGATCATGGATTCACCACGATACGCTCGGCATGATGAATTACACGGTCATGGAGGATATGGCGGGAATTCAGCCGAGAACCGACGACAAAATCGAGCTGTGGCCGATCGGCATCGGTTACGACCATTTTGCGGTGGACAACGTGCGATACCATGACGCGAATCTGTCCATTGTATGGCAGGATCCGGCCAAATACCAAAACAATCCGTATTACAAAGGCATTCCGGCGGGTTTTTCGCTCTTTATCAACGGGGAGCGCGTGTTGACGACAAGCGAAATGTCCCACGTCATTTACGATACGAAAACGGGGAAAGCGGAGCTGCCGAAATCGGATATCGAAGGCGCGGCGGGCAATAACGCGAACACGCAGATCTGGTACGAGAAAAAGGGGGAAAAGGAACGCGTCGCCTCCGCGAAGGGCACGTCCCTTGCCGGCGAGCCGCGGGTCGTGGACCTGTTCAACAAAGCCGGGATCGATCTTCAGCATCAAGGCGAAAACCTGGCCATGGCTTCCGGAACGACGATTACGTCGACTTACGTGAGCCCCGATTCGGATATCAATCGTTTGGCCGACGGATCGACGATCGCCTCGACGGACCATGCGGGGAATACGGCGCTGCTCGGAGGAAGTCCGAATCCAAGCGACACGGTCACGTTCGATTTCGGGAAAAAGAAACCGGTCAACAACGTCAAAGTGTATTTCTACAACGACCGGCTCGAAGGGGGCTACGGCACGCCGCAGCAGTTCCTGCTCGAATATTTGGATGAGGACGGGAACGCGTGGAAGCCGGTTCAGGGCCAAACCCGCTATCCCGAAACGATCGCCTCCAACTATAACAACGTGGAGTTCGAAACGGTGAAAACGCAGGCCATTCGCCTCAGAGTAACGCATGCGCTCGATGCCAAGACGGGCATCAAGGAAGTGCAAATCTACGACAACAAGCTTAAAAACGTCGCCCCGGCGGTCAACCAGGCGCCGAAGGTGTACATTGGACAGACCGAACGGACGGCCGCGCAGGATGAAACCGTATCGATCCTGCCCGTCATATACGATGACGGATTGTCGGGCAAGGAGCTCAGCTATCGTTGGAGCAAAGCGTCAGGCAGCGGCAGCGTGGAAGAAATGCAGACGGATCGGGCCGAATTGAAGGCTGTTTTCCATGACGTCGGCGAGTATGTGTATACGTTAACCGTCAGCGACGGGGAAAAGGAAACGGCGGTCGACGTTCACATTACCGTTTCGGTTCCGACCCAGGATATCGTTGATATGATCCACGCCTACGCGCCAAGGGACAACGGAAAAATTGTCCGGAACAAGGATGATTTCACGCCGGAATCCTGGGATGCGCTGCAAACGGCTTTAACCGAAGCGAAGACATTACTTGCGGGCCAGAATTATACGCGGGAGCAGGTAGAGGCGGTTCGGGCGAAACTGAAGAAGGCGTCAGACGGGCTTCAAGTGAAAAACGTCGCGCTGCTCGCCAAGGCGACGACTTCCTACGTATCGCCGTGGGAATCCATTGCCGGCGTCAATGACGGATACATCCCTTATACGTCAGCAAGCATCGGCAAACCGGAGGATGAGGTGCAATACGGCAACTGGGCCGACCCGGCCGAGTCCCATTGGCTGCTGTATACCTGGGATCGGCCCGTGAAGCTGTCGCAAAGCTCGATCTACTTCTACGACGACGGCGGCGGCGTCAAGGTTCCGGCCGATTATTCCTTGGAGTATTGGGACCATGCGTCGAACGAATTCAAACCGGTGACCGGATTGTCCGGAAAAGCAATGAACAAGGACCGTTTTAACGACGTCTCCTTCGATGAAATCACGACGACGAAACTCCGCCTCCATTTGATAAGGCAGTCCGGAGCTTGGACCGGCGTGAAGGAGTGGCGGGTGCTCGGTCCGGAGGCGGTTGCCGGAAATCCGGGCAACGGCTCGAACAAGCCGGTTTTGAGCATTGATCCCATGGAAGTCGAAACCGTCATCGGCGTCGCTCCGCAGCTTCCGGCCACCGTCAACGTCACGTTTGCGGACCAAACGAAAGGCACCAAACCGGTCACCTGGAACGAGGTTCCGTATAACGAGCTGACGACGGCGCATTCCTTCGTCGTCCTCGGACGCGTGGAAGGGACCGAACAATCGGCCAGCTGCCGGATTACCGTCACGTACGACAAGACGGAGCTGAAATCCTTGATCGGCCAGGCGCGAGACATGCTCGACCACCAAGAGCAATACGAGGCAACGCCGGAGCAATGGAAAGCATTGAAGGACGCCCTCGCAGCGGCTCAAACCGCAGCTGACGACAAATCGGCGACCGAAGGAGATATAAAGGCAGCTGCAGAGCGCCTGAAGACAGCCTTGGATACCTTTAACATTCAAAAATAGTTTTTACGACTTGGGAGGAACTTCTTATGCATCAGTCCGAAACGACGGAAACGGCGCGGAATGCGCGTCTATCCAATTACAAAATCGAAGATCCGTTTTGGAGCTATTACATCGATTTGGTCCGGAACGTGGTCGTGCCCTACCAATGGAAAGCGCTGAACGACCGGGTGAACAGCGCCGAACCGAGCGGGGCAGTCGCCAACTTCAAAATCGCGGCCGGTCTCATGGAAGGCGAATTCTACGGCATGGTTTTCCAGGACAGCGATGTGGCCAAATGGCTGGAAGCCGCTGCATACTTGCTGGAAACAAGGCCGGATCCGGAGTTGGAGCAGCTTGCGGACGGCATGATCGACATCATCGCGCTCGCGCAGCAGGAAGACGGGTACGTGAATACTTATTTTACGCTGAAAGAGCCGGGGGCCAGATGGACCAATCTCGCCGAATGCCACGAGCTGTATTGCGCGGGACACCTGATCGAAGCCGGCGTGGCGTATTACCGGGCCACGGGAAAACGGAAGCTGCTGGACGTCGTGATCCGGTTCGCGGATTATATCGACAGCGTGTTCGGGACGGAGCCGGGCAAGCTGCGCGGTTATGACGGCCACCAGGAGATCGAGCTGGCGCTCGTCAAGCTTTACGAAGCGACCGGAAATGAACGATATTTGGACTTAAGCGCCTATTTTCTGAATGAACGCGGGCAAAAGCCGAGCTTTTTCGCACAGCAGCTGCATGAACGCGGGGGACGAACGCATTTTCCGGGGCTGAACATGGCGACGGACCTGGAATACAACCAAAGCCATCTCCCCGTCCGCGAGCAGGACCGTGCGGTCGGGCATGCCGTGCGGCTTGTTTATATGCTCGCCGGCATGGCCGACGTGGCCGCAAGGAAAAACGACCAAGAGATGCTGGACGCATGCCTGCGGCTGTGGGACAACATCGTATCCCGGCAAATGTACGTTACCGGGGGCATCGGATCGATGGTACACGGCGAAGCGTTTTCCTACGACTACGACTTGCCGAACGATACCGTTTATGCCGAAACCTGTGCTTCGATCGGCCTGATCTTTGTCGCTCGCCGCATGCTGCAGATCAAGCAAGACGCGCAGTTTGCCGACGTCATGGAACGGGCGCTTTACAACACGGTGATCGCGGGGATGTCGCGGGACGGAAAACAGTTTTTCTACGTCAATCCGCTTGAAGTGAACCCGAAATCCTGCGGCGGCAAAAACAAAAATTACGACCACGTGAAGCCCGTCCGCCAGGAATGGTTCGGCTGCGCCTGCTGTCCGCCGAATATCGCCCGCCTGCTCTCTTCGTTAGGCAGTTACATTTATTCGGTGCAGGGCGATACGATTTATCACCATTTATATATCGGGGGCGAAGCCAAACTAAAGGTGAACGGCACAAACGTCATGCTGAAGCAAGAGACCCGGTATCCTTGGCAAGGCGACATCAAAATCGAAGTGACTCCGGAAAAAACGCAGCACTTCGCGGTGGCGCTCCGTATTCCGCACTGGTGCGGCGGAAATGCATCGGTTCGCCTGAACGGTCAGGCGATTCCGGCGGACAGCCTTGAAGTCGTCAACGGATACGCCGTCATCAAGCGCGAGTGGAGGCCTTCGGACGTCATCGCGTTGTCTTTGGAAATGCCGGTCATGAGGGTTCACAGCCACCCTGCGGTCCAAGCGAATGCAGGCAGGGTCGCCATCCAGCGGGGACCTTTGGTGTACTGCCTGGAAGAGGCGGATAACGGGAAACATTTGCATCAGCTGGTGCTTCCGAAAGAGGCCGGTCTCAGCCTGCTGGAAGAAGAGCTGCTTGGCGGCATGGTCGCAATTGAAGCCGATGCCCTTCGCTTGAACGAAGAGACTTGGGACGGAGCGCTTTACAGCGAACGGGAATTGCCGGATTATCGTCCCGTCAAGGCCAAATTCATTCCGTATTATGCGTGGGCCAACCGCGGCGAGGGCGAAATGAGGGTGTGGGTGAGGGAACAATAACGGATGGAAGCGGTATGGCAGGCGAAGCAGCCGGCCATGCCGCTTTTTTCATCGTTTATCCGGGCACCGCACAGTAACCTGAATCGGGATGGCAGCCCTCAATGCAAGGGTCAACCATGCGTAATGAATTTTCGCCTGAATTCGGAAGGGGAGATCCCTTCCCTGCGGGCAAAGTTCGCCGAAAAATACGAAACCGACTGATAACCGGTCTCTTCAGCGATTTTCGCAACCGTCCAGGAAGTCTGAAGCAGCAGCTTTTTCGCTTGCTCGATCCGGTAGTGCTGCAAATACTCCATCGGCGTCATGCCGTACACCTTCAGCATGTTTTTGGCCAGGTAGTTGGGATGGTAATTAAAGGCTTTGCGCAAGGACGAATTGCTGACTTGTTCTTTGTAATGCTGGCGGATGTACCACTCGATCTTGTCGGCGATTTGGATCGCGGTCGCATCGGAGAGCGACGTCAGGTCCCGGTCCAGATGCTGCAGCAGCAATTGAAAGGTGGATTGGCGCTTCCAGTTGCGCAAAGACTTGGGTTCCTGGTCCAGCTGGAAAAACTGCTCGATGTCCTCCAGCGCTTTCTCCGATATTTTGGAATACTTCGGGATAAAAATGGAGTTCACGTCGCAATGGTTCAGGTAGGCGTTTTTCTTATGATTTTCAATGAGTCCGGATTGTCCGGCCAGACAGTCGTCCATGCAGCTTCCTTCCTGCCAGCTGCCGAAGGTTTGAAAGTGAATCCACGTAATTACCGTCTCTTCGGTGCACGGGGCAAGTCCGTAGTGGCGGCCGTCCGGCCTTAATACGAGAATGTCCCCTTTCCGCACCACCCATTCGTTTCCGTCTTCCCCGACGGACAGGGCTCCCTTCATGCCGACGATGAGATCAAAGACGCCGATGCCGCTGCGGCTGATATGTTTTTCCCCGGCGTTGAACTGGGCTTTGCCGCAATCGATAAAGTATGGGATCGGCGGGGAAATAAAGTGAAAGATTGGCGTTTCCATATGGGCTCCTTCTATCGTGGTTACAAGGTATGCATGGGATGTAAACGCTCGCTTCACATCTTTTCCATTATATTATAATGGGCGAAGACGGAAAGGAAGAGGAAAGCTTTTTCGGAAGCATGGCAGGCATTCGGTTGAGGGGAAAAGGGAAAGGGCGGAATACCGGCTTATGACGGTTGTTTCGCCCGTTTCTTTTTTTTATCGTTCCATGACTTGCAGAAGATGATCGCCGCAAGCAGCGCGGGGATACAAATTTGAAAGACGGGGAAATGGTATTTCAAGTTTTGGGCAAAGCCGATCCAAACGTGATAAATAAAATTCGGGGCCAAAAAGCTCATGCCGTAGATCGCGGCCCCGACGACGACCGTCAGCTTGAAGCGGCTGATCCGGACGAGATGGGCGAGGCCCAGCACGGCCCCCAAATAAAACGCCGTCATTTTTACGAAAATGCCGATGTAAATGAGGAGAATGATCACGGGGTCGAGCCGTTCGAGAAAATTGGCGATTTGGATCAGACGGACGGACCGCAATAACGGAAACGTCGTAATGGACGTAATCGAGGGATCCAGAATCGCCAGGTTCAGAACGTTAAACAGCAGCAGGAGGACCCCGACGAACAGATACGAATAAACGGATACCCGGACCATTTTCCGTTTTTCGTTCAAATGGCTCCAAAACATCAAAAAGACGACGATCTGGCCGAACGGAAAACTGATGACTTCCGGAATCGCCTGTTCCAGGATCGGGAGCAGTCCGTGTTCCATGACCGGCAGGAGACGGTCCAGGTGGATGATGTTCGAGCCGATGATCAAACAGAACAGCGCGGCATATCCAAAGATCGTAAACGGAAACATAAATTCGGCGACGCGAAAAAAGACTTCGACCCCTTTTGAAATCGCATAGCCGGACAGCAATACCATCACGAGCATGAGCAAAGACAGCGGCGTGTTGGGGAGAAAGGAAATGTTGATGATGTCTCCGAACTCCCTCGTGTTGCGCATCGATTCGTAAGCGAAATAAACGACGTAGCAGACCGATAAAACCGTTCCGACAAGCTTTCCGAGATGGGTATTCAAAATTTGGAAAAAATCCATGCCGGCATGATTGCGCTGGATGTACAAATACAAGGCCAGCAGCAGCAATCCGGCCAGCAACCCGGCCACCATGACGATCCACGCGTCCTGCTTGACGCCGATCCCCAATTCGTACAAAGGAGTACTGCCGATCATAAACAAGATGGTCATCGAAATCAGCTGATATTTATCGATTTTTTCCACGGATTGCACCCCCTCAAGGTCTCTTATTTTGTTCAAGCAAGGTTGAATACGGTTTGTTGATCATATCCGTATGCTCAATGTTCACGCGAATTTGGGGACGAATCGTGATCTCATCGAGCGGGTGCTTGGATTGGGCGAGCTTTTTCCATTCGTCCGGATGCTCCCGATGAATGACGTCCAGAAATCCGGGCGCATCGGTTTCGATCGTCCGGAGACGGTTCCAGGTGGAGACGACCTCGCCGTTGATTTCCTTGGCGATGATCCGCTGCTGTTCGGCGATGACCCGCGGATTGCTTAGGTCCATTTTGCAGCCGGTCTCGTCGAGGACCCCCCTCGCGTTGATCTGTACCTTCATCGTGACTTTGCCGCCCTGAATCTCCGAAGACAGCTTCGTTGACGATTTGAGCACCCGGAAACTCGATAAGGAGTCCCGTTCGCCTCCTTTGGCGCTGCAAGGATATACGATGATCAGGTTTTTGACGCGATTCGATAGCCAGGCCACGCCCCTGCTTTCCTCGCCGTTTAACCATCCGACCAATTTATCTCTCCTGAATACGCCAAGCTCGCCCAATTTGATGACCGCTTCGTTCCGAGGGGATTTTAAGGCATCCAGGGACGATTGTCCTTTGAGGTTGCCCGATACCTGAAGCTCCGGCACCATGGCGCTTGCGTTCGGGTCGGCGACCCTGGCGGCAAAGTCGATCAGCTTGATGTTTTGCACCTGGGACAAATTCCTTTGGCTTTGGTCGATGACCCGTTTGACCGCGTTGCCCGAAATTTTCTCGAGCGGGATCAGCACTTCGAGCAAATCCGACGCTTTTCCTTTCGTCAGGAGGATCGACATCGTTTCCCGGCTTTCGAACGGGCGAAGGAAAAAATCGAGGATTTGGCCGACGCCCTCTTCCCTGGCAACCTTCTCGCTCAGGATGAGGATGGAGTTATGGGCAAAGAAGAGCATCCGCGACGTTTCCAGGCTGGCATTTTGCATCGCTTCCCGGATCGTTCTCCCGTTGGTGGAAAATATGGTGGTCGGCGACTGGCTGCCGGCGCCCCCGCCTCCGGTTTGCGTGGCAATGGCCTGCGGAATGATGACCTGAAAGGTAACGACCCAATGATCCCGTTCCCGGTCGATGGACGTGGCAGAAATGATGCTCAGCGAGTTTAATTCCTTGCTGTCCCAGCATCCCGTGACGAACAAAGGGACGATGAGCAGCAGCAGGATCAGGAAGGGCCAGCGGTTCATGCTTCTTTACACCTCTTTTTTCTGTCGGCGTTAGTTTTTGTTTTTGGGCGGCGAAGGTTTTTGAAACTTTTTTTCCCGCTTCGGGTTTTTCTTTCCGATCAGGGTTGGCCGCCGCAGCATCGCCCACCATGGAACGCGGACAAAAGCGTCCTTTTGGTCGGCGGGAATAAAAGGCGCCAAGGGCAAAAGGTACGGGATGCCGAAGGAGCGCAGCCCGCACAGATGGATCAGCAGGGCGATCAGGCCGGCCATAATGCCGAACAGCCCCAGGGTCCCGGCCAAAATCATGAAGCCGAAACGCAGGATTCTGGCCGAGTTCGAAATGCTTACGGAAGGCGCGACAAAACCTGCGATCGCCGTAAAGGCGACGATGATCACCATCGCGGCAGACACCAATCCGGCCTGAACGGCCGCCTGGCCCAACACCAAGGCCCCGACGATCGATATCGCTGAGCCGATGGCCCGGGGCATGCGAACCCCGGCTTCCCGCAAAACGTCAAACGTGATTTCCATGGCCAGCGCTTCGACGAACGCAGGAAAAGGAACCCCTTCGCGCTGCGCAGCCAGGCTGACAAGCAAAGTGGTCGGCAGGATCTGCTGATGAAAAGTCGTAATCGCAATATAAAGCGAGGGAAGCAGCATGGAGACCACAAAAGAGATGACGCGCAGCAAGCGCAAAAAAGTGGCGATATCGAATTTCTGGTAATAGTCTTCGCTGGATTGAAACAGCTTGAAGATCGTTACGGGAGCCAGCAAAACGAAGGGGCTCCCATCGACCAAAATGGCGACCTTCCCTTCCAAAAGCGCCCCCGCGATCGCGTCCGGACGTTCCGTGTTCGTCATCGTCGGAAACGGGGAGAAAGCTTCGTCCTGAATAAATTCCTCGATATAGCCGCTCTCCAGGATGCTGTCCGTATCGATGCGGTCCAAGCGCTGCAAAATTTCCTGCACCACTTTGTCGTTGGCAATGCCGCGCAAATACATGACGGCTACTTCGGTTTGCGAGATCCGGCCGATTTTGCGGCTCTCGATCCACAAGTCGGGATTTCTGATTTTGCGGCGGATGAGCGCGGTATTGGTCCGAAGATTTTCCGTAAAGCCTTCCCTGGGCCCCCGAATGACCGTTTCGGACTGCGGTTCGTTGACCCCGCGCTGTTCGCCGCCGGCGGTGCTCGCCGAGATGCCGAGAGTAGCCCCGCTGACCAATATGGCCGTATTGCCCGCCAGTACGGCCGATAGCACCTCGTCCAAACTGTGAACATCCTTCACGTTGCTGATCGAGAGGAACCGGTTTTTGATCATGCCGAGCACCTCGGACGGTGCCGCCAAATGATGGGGATCGATAAAGTCTTTTGCCGTGAGCGACGGCATGACGGAGCTGTTCATGACCTGTTCATTGACGAGCCCTTCGATATAAATCACCGCAATGCGGAGTTCTTTGCCGAACATGCTGTCAATCAGGCGAATGATCAAATCGGAGCTTCCGCCCGTGCGCTCCTTGATGATCCGCAAATCGTCGTCCAGATTTCCGGTAAGTTTCGTTTCGGCCGCCTGGCTTTCGGTTGAACGTTGAGTACAGGCTTCGGGCTGCGGGTTCCCGGATTGTTTATTTTTTGTAAAAGGCCTCATGTGTGCATCCTCACCCTCGGGATTTGATCGCTTGATTCCATGATTTCCTTTTTGCCTGCATTTAAACTTTGGGCAAGGACGGGCGCATATAAAAAACCCCCTAGAAATCGTCCTAGGAGGTATGTCCATTAACGTATTTTATTTGGATCGTCATTCGTTTGTGTCAAAACTTCACGAGGTCGTCGACGTTCACCGGAAGTCCGGTGCTCATCGACCGGTTGCCCGCAATCCCGGTCAGGATCGACATCGCCCCGTCGATGTGCGACGCCGCTCGCTTATACGGATCTTCGGCCGGAACGCCGAAAATGTCGTTCAGCATGACCGGGTCGCCGCCGCCGTGGCCGCCCGCGCCTTCGACGATTTCGGCCTCGTACGCTTCCCCGAACATCGGGATCACCTTGATGCTTTTCGTCTGCAGCGCCCCCTCGTCTTCCTTTTTGCCGCCGGAATTGACGTACGATTTCTCCACGACTTTCATTTCGATGCGGCCTTTGGAGCCATTGAGGTTGACCTGGAATCCTTCCCATGGCATGTAGCAGTTCAGCGAATAGGTCATGATCGCTTTGTTTTTGTAGCGGACCAAGACGCCCATCGTATCTTCGATGCTGATGCCGTCGCCAAACACGCTTTGGTCCCGGTAGTAGCCGTCTTCATGCTCCGCGTCCGCATATAATCCTTGGAGCTCCGGGCTTTTCTCCAGGTCGAGCGCAAACGGGTCGTTTTTTGCGATGTCGCTGCCGCGGGCCCGGCTGTAGAATTCGGTCACGCCGCGTTTTTCCGCGTTTTCCTTGCCGTAGAACATTAAGGAACCCTGCGCGTACACCGTCTGCGGCCGGGTGCCGAGCCAGAAGTTGACCAGATCGAAGTGATGGGTCGATTTGTGCACGAGCAAGCCGCCGCTGTTGCGTTTGTCGCGATGCCAGCGGCGAAAATAATCCGCGCCGTGCTCCGTATTAAGCAGCCATTCGAAATGAACGGAATGCACGTCCCCGATGGCGCCGTTCATGATGAGTTCGCGGATTTTGGTGTTGTGCGGGGCGTAACGGTAGTTGAACGTGACGCGAAGCTGCTTGCCGGTCCGTTTGACCGCGTCCAAAATGTCCTGGCATTTCTCTTGGTCCACGGTCATCGGTTTTTCCGAAATGACGTCGCAGCCGAGCTCCATCGCTTTTATGATGTACGCATGATGCGTTCGGTCGATCGTCGTCACGATGACCGTGTCCGGCTGCTCGCGGAGAATCATTTGCTCGAATTCGTGGGCTTTATAGGTTGGAACCTCAGGGTGGTTAAACCGCTCGCGCAGCAGCCTGTTGGCGTAGTTCATCCGCGTTTGGTTCGTGTCGCAGAAGGCGACGAGGCGGGACGTCTCGCGGAAGTCTTTGGCCAGTGCGCCGTAGAAGAAAACCGCCCGGCCGCCGGTGCCGATGAGGGCGTACTTTTTTTTCATGGGAAGCCTCCTTTTTAGAACTAAGGATAGGTTCTTTTCTTCTACTGTAACGCAGCAAATAGAGTATAATCGTCTATAAATATTGCTCAATTCGCTTGAAAAGTCGCAATTTTTGCACTATTGGAGGGGCGGTATGAACATTTTCCATAACTCGGCCGGAACGATTCAGATCGATCATGTGGAGCGAACCGGTTTTTACAGCATGACAAGCCAGCACATGCATCGAGGGTATGAGCTTTATTATTTGTTTAGCGGGGAGCGGGATTATTTCATTCGGAACCGGACCTACCGGGTAAAACGGGGAAGCTTCGTCTTTATCGAAAAGGAGGAGCTTCACCGGACGATCGATGCCGGGTCGCCGAAGCATGAACGGGTCGTCATCAATTTCGCCGCGGGGCTGCTTGAAGGACTCGGGTTGACCGGACGGAGCGGGGTCGTCACCTTTCCTCCGCAGGAGCAGTACAAGGGGGAGGCGCTCGTGCGGGAATTGGTCGCCGAAGCGAAGGGATGCTCGCCGGGGCGGGACGTCATGCTGGAATCGCTTCTGAAGCAGCTGCTGGTGCACGTGTTCCGCGCGCAAGCGGAGCGGGGGGAGCCGGAGGCGCAGCCGTCCGCCCTGCACCAAACGATGTCGGAGGTCGCCGAATACGTCGGCACCCATTACCGGGAGGAGCTGCATCTGAAAGATGTGGCGGAGCGGTTTTTCGTGAGTCCGTATTACCTGAGCCGCAAATTCAAGCGGTGCACGGGATTCGGTTTCGCCGAATATGTCCAGCTGGTGCGCATCCGGGAGGCGCAGCGGCTGCTCCGGGAGACGAATCTCAAAATGATCGAGGTGGCGGAACAAACCGGCATCGGGACGGTCGCGAATTTCCATAAGCTGTTCAGGAAAATGAACGGCTGTTCGCCCTTGCGATACCGCAAGCTTCAGCAGGCTTTGCCAGCAAACGTCAAGGATCTTTAACCTGGCTTGGTTCGCGTGAACGGCGGGTTTTTACGGTATTTCCGCATCGGTCCAAACGAGAAAACCTGATCACAGAGAGATGTAATTAAACCTGGACCTTCACGTAGACGTGACGGCGTTTATGATGAATGGGAGGTGATGGAAATGTACAGTATCGGCCAATTCGTCAAA
Source organism: Paenibacillus sp. FSL M7-1455 (assembly GCF_038004655.1). NCBI lineage: Bacteria > Bacillati > Bacillota > Bacilli > Caryophanales > Paenibacillaceae > Paenibacillus > Paenibacillus sp. FSL M7-1455. The sequence goes on from NZ_JBBORO010000001.1 coordinate 2,209,058, forward strand.
ATCGCGAATATCAGCAGGCGCACGTTTCATTATTACAACGAAATCGGCCAGCTGCCTCCCGCAAAAGTGGGGAACAATCAATATAAAGCTGGATCCAATCGCTTCAGGAACAGATCGAATGGGTCGACCGGGAAAAAGAACTGCTGGAGTGGAAACGGTATATGCTGCAGGCCTCCATTCACGCGATCCGGATCAGCGGCCGCATCGAAGCGTCGGAAATCCATGCCCTGATTCGGGAGCTGCAAAGCAGGGAGCTTAAGGATGGCGTCGTTCAGCCGGTTTTTCCCGAGTCCTCATACTCGGAGCAGGAGCAGGAAATTCTTGGCCAACTGCCGGTCATGGGAAGCCCGGATCCAAGAATGGAGCCGTATATCCAGCTCATGAGCGCCATCCGGCAAAACATGCATGAACCTCCCGACTCTCCCGCAGCGCAGCAGCTGGCCGAAGCGTTATACGGGATGGCACTGGATTATTTTCAAGGCGACGCCCGACTGATCGATAAATATTGGGAGGGCTTGATACCGGAAGAAGGCGAACGGTCGGTCGTTTACGGCCATGATCGGGAGCTGTTGGTTTATGTCGGGGAAATGATCGGGCATTATCTGCGGAACCGAAAGGATGATGCAAGATGAGGCGGAACTTGCCGAAAAACTTCATGATCCATATGGCATTGTTTGTTTCGGCGCATGTTTTGTTTTATTTCGTCCTGCAGTCGGAACGATCCAGCCCGCCATGGTTGTTATGGCTCAAAGATGCCGCAAGGCGCGGGGAAATGGGGGTTTATCATGAACCGACAGGAATTTACGTCAACGGATTATGGACCCTGATCCTCATCATCGATGCATGTTATGGCATGAGCGGAAAAAACGGCCGCTTGTCTGCCCGTTCGTCCCAACATCGTCAAGCGAAGGCGGAACGATCCCCGAATGCCGACGTTTTCGTTTTGCCTTCAGGGCGTTCTTTTCCCGATGCCATATCCCCGAAATCGGCTGCAACTGCTCCGGGCCGAAGCTTAAACCCGTGGATATGGTTGTTATTGGGCGGTTCGCTGGAGATCGCCTGGGCATTTTTGTTAAAGCAGAATTGGCTGGGCGGTCCGCTGCTCCTGATCGTTTATTTTTGCTTTTACTGCTTGACCAAGGCGGCCAAACAGCTGCCCCTCAGCATCGTTGCCGCAGTTTTCGCCGGAATCGGGGCAGCGGGAACCGTAACGTTGGATATGCTGATATTCGAGCGCGAATCGCATCCCGTCCGGTTGGGATTGATCGCATTGCTCATATGCTTCATTTGCCTTCTGAAAATAGAAAACGGCAGGAGGGAGCGCGACTGATGGTTTGGCTTGCTTTATTCGCCGCGGGCTGTTTGGACGTCATCGGGTTTATCATGTTAAAGCGGACGTCCGTCCGGGACACCTGGATGAACAACCTGCTGATGCTCGGTGCATTTGGGGCAAGTCTCGGCTTGTTGTCCTTTGCTTTGCAATCCGTCCCGCTCGGCGTCGCGTATTCCGTCTGGACCGGGACCGGAACGTTTGGCACGGCGATTGTCGGGATACTTTTTTTCAAAGAACGCGCCTCAATCCTTCGCCTGGTTGCCATCGCGGGCATTGTCGGAACGATCATCGGGCTGAGGCTGACGGTTTAGCAGCTGCCGATGCGGCCGGAAAATGAGTGCATATCGCTCGGGGGCATGCAGTAAATTGGATCTTGTAAAGCAAAAAACTGCGCGTATATTCGGGAGAGGTCGTCAAAAAGCTGAAGGAAAAGGACTCTTTACGGCATACCGGCTTGCTGAGGAGTACTGGAACGGCATAAGCAAGGTGAAATAAGATGAAACGGGGTTTCGCACAGCGGAGCCCTTTTTTTGTTGCGTCCAAGAATTCGGGGGCTGCCGATGTCCCGGACAGCCTTGCAAGGTTGCGTGTGATTTTCATCGTATTTCAAATGCATAATCGGATATGGGCTACCGCCAATTAAAACGTATTTTATTGAGAGATTCAAGGCGCTCGACCCAAAGGGTATGTGTGGAAAGATAAATTCTATCAAACGCTAATTGCCGGGAAATTTTGATCTCCGAATCGGAAGGGATTCGGAAGCCCGATGCCGAAATATTCCAGAGGGCATTGCAGCGTTTGGGAGTCAAACCCCATGAGGCGGTTTTCGTCGGAAATCATTGATTGTGCATCCGATGGTATAACAAACAGTAAGTGAAAATTTACATAAAAGAAAAACGCATACAAACCGAGAACCCGACCTTCGACATCCGAGATTCAAGGCCGGGTTTCGTCGTTTATTCCGTTTTTTATGAGAGGAAAGGGGAGATCTTCGGTGATCTTATTGCTTGTCATCGTGTTGATTGTCGCTTTCGCCGGAGTGATCGGAAACCAGTATTCCGGACTTCGACGAATGGAACAGATGCAACAATCGTTGGATCAGATCAACCAAACGCTAAAAGAATTGAAAAAGGGTTAGGAGGCCGCGCAATCTATGGGAAGCAAAATCGAAGCGGCGTTTATCGACCGCGACGGAACGATCGGCGGGACGGGCCATTTCGTTCACCCGGACGATTTTACGCTATATCCGAATGCCCAAACGGCGATTGATCTATTGAAATCAAACCGCATCAAGGTGTTTGCTTTTACGAATCAGCACCGGATTTCCCGGGGAGAGGCGACAATCTGGCAATTTGAAAACCAGTTTAAAGCTTACGGGTTTGACGGGGCTTATATATGCCCGCACGGGATGCCGGAAGAATGCGAATGCAGGAAACCGAAACCGGGGATGCTGCATCGCGCCTCGGCAGAGCATGGCCTGGATTTAACGAGATGCGTCGTCATCGGGGACGTGGGGGACACGGATTTGCTGGCCGCGCATCAAGTGGGAGCTCGAAAGATTTTGGTGAAAACAGGCTGGGGCGAAGGCTCATTGGGCGCTTTTCGCCACCGCTGGAAGGAAACGGAGCCGGATTTTGTGGCCGCGGATATTTTGGAGGCCGTTCAATGGATCGTAGGGCGTGAACGGGCGCGATGAACGACGCGAATCTTTTGCAATATTATTTGAACATGAGGGAGCCGGAAGCCTACCAATGGAATTTGTCCGCCCAAAGCCTGTATCTTGAGCTGGAGACGCGCGACTTTTTTGCAAGGCATTTTGAAGCGTTTGAGGGAATCAAAGCCTGCAACATCGGCGTTGGCGTGGGAGAATGGGATGACTATTTGGGTTACCGGTTACATGGGTTCGGCAAGCTGACAAGCGTTGACATCGATCCGGACATTTGCGGGCTGTTTGGTTACAGGCAGGCGCGGGAGGGGCATCCGAATCCTTCGACGGTCGTTTGCGGCGATTTTGTAACCTGCGATTTGCCGGCAGGGGAATTTGACCTGGTGACGATGATTGGCTCCGCCTTGAACGAAATCGGAGTTATCGGCGGAACATTCGAGAAAATCGGCGAAATATTGAAACCCGGCGGCGCTTTAATGTATATGGATTTTGATCAGGATGACCGCAAAGACAACCTGCTGGACTTGCTTCCCCAATGGCACATGGAGACGGAGAAGGTGGAAACGTACGATCGTTTTTCGAACATCCGATTTTTTATCATGAAAATACGGAAAGCCAAATAGAGAATCTTGCATGCAGTAAAGGCAGAATGGAGCAGACAGATGGAACAAGTGATTATAAGCGAATATAACCCGCAATGGGCTTTGGAATTTGAGCAGGAAAAAATGAAAATCGCCGAGGCGCTGGACGGTATCGTGCTCGGGATCGAACATATCGGCAGCACGGCCGTCCCCGGCCTCGGGGCGAAGCCGATCATCGACATCATGGCCGGCGTTTCTGCTTTGGACGAAATCACTCCTGTGCACCATGACAGAATGGAGAGGATCGGATACCATTTTGTCGATCATCCGCATTTTCCGGAAAGAAGGTTTTTCCGCCGGGGCGAGTGGCGGGCGGGGACCCATCATTTGCATATCTATCGGCACGGGGGCGAACATTGGAACACCCAGCTCTTGTTTCGCGATTATTTGATCCGCCATCCGGAGGCTCTAAAGGAATATTTTCGATTGAAACAGGAACTCGCGGAGCAGCACCCGCACGACCGGGCGAAATATACCGAAGCGAAGGGTACGCTGATCCGTAAAATCATCGCGTGTGCACGCGCGGAAAAATCATAACCAGCGAGGTGTTCGGTATGGGCAAATCCGTCCTCAAAACATTGGAACATATGCAAATTCCGGTCAAACATGTATCCGAAGCCGACCAATGGTACGTCTCCCATCTCGGCTTTCAAGTGCTGAGCGTTTCCGAGGAACATCGCCATGCGTTTCTAACGCTCCAAGAAGGGCCGATGCTCATGTTATGGGAGACAATGGACGACAGTGATGCGAATTTTTCGGTGAACGGCCAAACGATGCCGGTTTTGCTGTATAACACGGACCAGATTCACCTTTTGCACGACCATCTGCACGAACTCGGCGTCGAAATTGCGTTTTATTAAAATGAAGGCTTCGGATGGGTGCTTAAATTTATCGATCCAAGCGGAAACATGTGGGGCGTCATTCAGCCGAACGACTAACCGGAATGGGGGGATACGTTTATGGGATCGAGAGTGATGCACTACTGCATCTCCACGCTGCTGGCCCGGGAACTGGGCATCGATGACGATCAATTTTTGCTGGGCGGCATCGCGCCCGACGTCCATAAATACATGAATGCGCCGAAAAAGGAATCCCATTTCATCATTCTCCAGACGGATTCGGAATTTGCCTGCGATTACCGCGGTTTTTGCCAAAAATACGAGCACCACATGAAAGATCCCTTTTTTCTCGGTTATTACTATCATTTGATCTCGGACGACATTTGGGTGAAAGAGATTTATTACAAAAAAATCAAATGGCTGCCCCAGCCGGAAAAGAAAAAAGCCCAGGAGCAATATTACAGGGATTTTCGGCGGCTGAACGGAAGGCTTATCGATCATTATGCATTGGTTTGGAAGCCGCTTGAAACGGAAGCCGTCCGCATCGACGAGATCGACTATACGTATCTTCCGGAGCTGATCGGGGACTTGCGGTCCGATTTTGCGCTGAAGGATGAAACCAAAGACGAGGCGTTGGAAATGCTGCGATTTGACGAGGTCATTGACGTACTGGAGCGGTCGGTGAAAGCACGCCTTGGCGAGACCGACTGAGAGCATGAATGGCGTAAGCCAGCTTTTATCAAGGAAATCGCTGAGGAGATTGGGTAGTAATCGGGAAGTGGAAAATCGAATAACACCGGTTTTAGCCGTATGGATGGTCATCCGTACGGCTTTTTTTCGGATTTGTTGGTCGAAAATAGGGCTGAACGATGCTTTTTCAAACCATTGCCCGATTCTTCGCCATAACCTGAAAAACCACCGCTGGAGAGTCAGGCGCCAGCTGTCCGAGCGGCTGAGCAAAGATTGTGCATTCGAGCCGGACCCGGATTGCCGCAGCGCCCCCCGATTAATTCACAGCCTCTGAAACGTTGCCGTAATGCCGTCCCAAATGGTAAGCTCGCGTCAGCAGGTTATCGAAAACTTCCGGCCTGGAATCGAGCGTATCGTATAGGATCTCAACCCGGCTGTTCGAGATTCCGCAGTAATCGGCGATGCCGACGTTTAGAAGCTGGGAGAGCAACGTATCGTACTGCCTCTTCTCGAAGTGCTCTTTCGGGGCTCCCGCCAGACCAAGCCACAGGACTTGTTGATGATGCAGGTGACTTGCGCCGTAAGCATACCCGTTGTTCCATACCCGGTCGATATATCCTTTCAGCATGGCCGGCAGGCCGTACCACCATATTGGGAAAATAAAGGCGAGCGCATCGTGCCGTTTCATTCGTGCCATCTCCGCTTCCACCTCAGGCGAATAGACCTTGTGATCCGAAAACCAATCCGGCTCGTCGGCTTCCCACAACACGGGATTAAAGCCGCTGCGATGCAGATCCAGCACCTCGGTTTCGTGCCCGGCGTCGGCAAGTCCCTGGGTAAATCTCTCTGTCACGGAAAAGGTTAAGGAGTTCACCCGCGGATGCGATACAACCGTCAAAATTTTCATCGATGTCACCTTCCCTCTCTCAAATTTCATAAGAGTACGGTAAAATTATCAGGTATGCTGTGATAAATGGGAAGTACTTACTTTTTGGTGATATAGACACTTTAAAGTGATATACTCACCGGAAAGTAATCGTTCATCTGAATCGACAGGAGGGGGGGCATCCCATGGAAATGCAGACCGCACGGACGTTTAATATTCCCGCAGAGGCGACGCTTCAGGTGATCGGGGAAAAATGGAAGCTGTTGATTTTATGCCATTTGAACTGCGGGGACGGACCGAAAAGAACGAGCGAATTAAAAAAGGCGATTCCCGAAATTACGCAAAAAATGCTGATCCAGCAGCTCAAGGAGCTGGAGGAAGACGGCATCGTCACGAGAACGTCTTACAATCAGGTTCCGCCGAAAGTCGTCTACGAGCTGAGCGAGCTGGGAAAGTCGCTGAAATCGATATTGGATCAATTGGATGAGTGGGGCGAGAAGTATATGAATCTGCGTGATTGGAGGTGTGCCTGTTCGGAATGAGGGGAAGATCATGCCAGCAGATTCAGCGTTCCGGGCGCATCTAAAAAACGAGCGTTGGCCTATGAAGGCTCGCGCTCGTTTTTTAGGGAAACATCATCAGGATATTCGGTATCAAGCACTAATTGATTTTTACCAGCTGCCATTGCTGGTTCGGATTGCCCCGGTAGAGATTTTGCTGAAGCTTCGCTCCATCCGAGGAGGAGGCTCCGGCAACCTCGACGGCCTTGTTGCTGTTCACATTCAGGATGCTCCAGTAACCGTTGCTCAGTTTGATCAATCTGAATTGCTGTGCGGCATTCCCCAAGTCCTGCATGAGTTGGACCGCTTCGCCGTTGTTCTTCGTGCCGTTCCGGATATCCATGACTTTTTGGTCGGCCGAGCTGACGCTTCGCAGCTTGTACACATTGTTGTAAGTCCCCATATCACTGGCAACCCATTGCTGGGCTGTCGCTTGGTTGTCTGTCCACTGCTGAAGCTGCAGCCCGTTGGTATTCTGTCCGCCAGGCACGTCAATCGCTTTGCCCGAAGCGCGGTTCAGGATCTTATAGGTCGAGCCGGACAAAACCCCGTTCCAGATCCCGTTCCAAGGATTCAGCTGCGCGCGTTCATAATACCATTCGAAGAGAAAACGGGCCATGCCGTCCCGTGCGGCATTGCCGTCATATTTGAGGCCTGCGGTCGGGTCAGCAAAAGAACTTCTTGGGCCGGGCTCCAGCAAAAACCCGTTCATATGGGCGGTCATGCTGACATTGCCGGCCGCTGTGAATATGGCCTTCGTGTTTTTGCCGAAACCTTCATTGGACCCGTTGAACAGCTCCCAGTAGGAGGAATCGCCGGGCTGCGTCTTGAACCAGGTGGTCTCCGTAATGTTGATGGGATAATGATCGGCGCAGGGCTTAATATTCGTATCCCACTGCTGCTGCAAAGTCGCATAATCGTCATGGGCACCGTACCCTGGGTACCAGTGGACGGAATACCCGATATTGTTCAAGGGATCGGTCAGCGGACTGGACGCGCACAGCTGGTAGTATTGATCCCAGCCAAGCCCCGCCGCCCATATCACGTTGTCGGCACCTTTACTGCGTATGGTGGATATGATGGAGTTTTGGAATTTTTTAAGGGAGTTCCAGTAATCGGCGAAATTGGGTTGAGAGGGATTTCCGCCCCATTGCCCGTTGACATCGGACAGGACCGGTTCATTGATCAGTTCGAACATCACGTTGTCCGCGCTTTTGATCGCCGGTTGGGAGGCAAGGTAACCCCAGATTTCGTTGAACTTGTTCAGATTGGATGGGGTGGTCGCCTGGTTGTTGGAAAGAGTGAAATCGAGCCCCAGCGTAACATACAGGCCCTTGGTCTTGGCATAGGCAATATACGGAATGATGACGTTTTGCGTAACACTTTGCAAACCGGCAAAATTATAGGTGCCGGCGGCTACATCGCCCATGTCTTCCCGGTCAATAAACAGCCGGACCTGATTCATGTACCAGCCGTGGCTGCTGCCGTATTTGGCAGACGTATCGGTAAAGGCATCGGTGATATCCTTCAAGTACTCCAAAATGGCCGCATGCCGGTTCCCTCCGTTCCGATCCAGGTAGTACTTGCTGGACTGGTAGGTCCAATAGGAGCCCGAGGGCTGATGCCAGCCGCTTAGCAGGACGGGCTGTCCGCTGCTGTTCACCAGTTGGTTGCCGCTAACGTGGAGCTTGGACATGGGCATGCCGGTCCATGCATCTGCGCGCTGGCTGTCCATTAGCGTCGGCACTACCATGACCAGAGCCAGCAAAAGCTTGATGGTCCATCTCATTTTCTTCACAAGATTCATCTCCTTTTTTTGGATTACGCAAAATCAATGACGGTACGAAATCACGGAGCACGAGGTTGTGAATGCGTTTTCAAAAAAGTGTATGCCAGAGGAAGAAAGAAGACAACCTGTCAAAATATAGGGTATTTTAGTGATTTATAGGGTAGCGTATAGCTGAAGCCGGCAATAATGGGTGTACAGCAACCAAAAAACAGCATGAACAAGCGCATTGCCCGAAGGCCTGGCAGCCTCTCATCCATGCTCATGAAAAAGCAATTGCCTTTACAAATGCATCTCCCGGGCTTTTTCAGCAAAAAATCCGGTTACGTCCTGATAATCGGCGATATCGATCCGGTGCTGCCGCATGATTTTCTGAATAAAAATGGCGTCCGCAAAGAGCATGTTGACGATCTTTTCGCACGCAAACGGGGTGTCCTTGAGATGATCGACCAAATCATGAATGTCGTCAAACTGAAAATAGAGGATATAACAGACGTAATTTTGAAGCAGCATGCGGAAGCAGTATACTCGATACGGGTTGGTTCCGGCATCCAACAGAGCGTCTCTCAGCAAATTGAAGAATTTTGTTTGATGTTCCGAGTGAATCCGTAGCAGCTCATCCACGTCATTGATCAACCGGAGCACGGTTTCGAATCCTTCTTCCGAAGGCATAAGCCGCTTGGATGATTTACCTTCAATCGATCTTAGCAGCTCCAGCGTAAGGTGCTTACCGGCCTGAATTTCGTGGGGAGCGATTAGCAATCGATCCTTATACTCATCGTGCTTGTCGCAGTAGTAATCGTGGTATAAGGAAAAATAGCGCTCTACGCTGATCCCCGTTTTCGTATGAACCAAATCCCGGCCGCGGAATGAAAAGCCGTACAGAGTCTCCTCGTTAACCGGGTGGGTATAAAGGTAAAAAAAGAAGAAAAAGTCCCTTAGCTGCTCTTTTTGCGCATCGTTCAACCGGGCGGCATCCGCCACCTGTCCCAATTGAAAAAAACAGTAAGGTTTCATAAAATCATTCATTGCACCGTAAGGATTAGGCCCGGCAATGGACGTCGTCGAGTTGATCGTATACAGGAGAAAATAAAGGATCTGTTCATCGTAGACATCGAGGTCCGGAAAGCAACCCGAGAGCAGCGGCTTCCAGTCGGGGTTGGCCGTGTAACGGGGATCTTTCGGCTGCAATGCGTCTGCCCATTCCACAAACGGCTCGTCATCATGACCTGCAAAAAACAACTCCGCGCCGCCATCCTCATAGAGGCCGTATTCGAAGCCCTCCGTCTGACCAGGCTGTAATCCCCTGTTGAATTTGATGTTCAAATATTCGTTGTATAGCGATTGAAGTGACATATGGTTGTTCCTCGTTCCATGGGCATTCTGCTAATTATGTAATTTTACGACAATATAATACATAAATCTTGGAACTTAATTCTTAAATATCCGTATTTATTTTGTAATATATAGACAATAGTACTAGATAAGGATGGGATTATTTTGGTTCGGAAACAAATGACTGTACCATTTCTGAGAAGATATTGGGTATCTTCTATCGGAGTATTTTTGTTATCACAAATATTCTTTATCACATCTGAAGCAACAGGTTGGATCCTTAAATACAGGGATACGGATGGAACGATACTTGGAAGGATTCTTGACACTCCTATTTTCACGGAATGGTTTCATTTCTACGATACGCCCCAATATAATTTACTCACTGTCTTTTTTGGCATCTTTTTTCTTGTTCCTGGAATAATAAGCGTGATAAAAAAGGTTTTTTCTCGCTAAGGATAAGCGAAGATGAGTTGAGTCCTGTCGACGTCACTGCACTGTGATCTGAAAATAAAAACGGACGCTAGTTCTTAACCGGCGCCCGTTTTTTTATTCTAATCCAACTCCACCGTCCGATTCATATTGGTGCCTTCGCCGCTTTTCCCCATCAGTCTGCGGAACAGGAACCTGGCCATTTTAAATTTGTTGCCGGCATCCCAGTACTCGACCGCCTCGGCTTGCACCTTGATGAGAACAAGATTAGGATCGTCAACGTTCGTTTCCAGCAGCTGCTCGTAAACGGGGTTCCACAATTCTTTCAGTTTTTCGGTGCTGTTCACCAGCTCGGCCTCACCGCGGATGGAGACGAAGGACTTGCCGGCGTAGGCAACGTTGACCTGCCGGTTTTGCAGCAGCTCATGGAATTTGTCGGTATCTTTCTTGGTCAGGAACCACAGGTCGCCGTCGAATTCGATGTCCTGGGTCTTCATGGGACGCGAAACCAGCCCTTCTTCCGAGACGGTCGTCAGCATGGCCGTGTCGATGCCCTGAATCAATTCGCGTATTTTCTCGATCGCTTCTTGGTTGTCCGGAGTTGAATTTGTCATTTTGATCACCTTTTCCTAGTGTGTTTATTTATTAGTATTACACTTATTTACACGCTGCCAAACCAAGGGATATTTGATTGAATTCAACTCCTGATTGGAATCCCCTTTTGCACAAGCCTGTATGCAACCCAAACCACCAGCGATGCACGTGGCAATCGGGTCTTGACCTAGAGCGCGCTCAAGGTCCTATACTGGGAACCATCTTACCCGTAAAGAAAGGATGATACCATCGATGAAATCAACAGCAAAACTTGAATTACTTTCGAACATCGGAAATGGCTGAACCCGTTTTTCCAACAAATTCGTCATTAACGGGAGTACCGCCGCCACTCCATTGAAGCGTATATTCTCCGCTGCGCATCCCTTGTTCGAAACTCTCTTCAAAATTTTTCCGCGTTTTTCGTTATACTGCTTTGGATTCGCCGGCTTTGCTGCGCTGCGGCCTGCCTTTGGACAAAAGCGTTTTTAGCGAATCCAGATTGACGGCGACAATGCCGGCGACAATCGTGATTCCGCCGATGACCGACAAAACGGATATGGGCTCGCCGTATAACGCGGCACCAAGGCAAAGGGCGATGAGCGGCGACACGTAGAGCCAGGTGGACGGGAATACGGGGTTCGTTTTGGCGATGAGCCAGTAGAAAATCGTATGGGCCGTCATGGAGCCGGCGAAAATCAAATAAAGCAGCGATAACGCGGCTTTTGGCGCAAGCCATGGACCGATCTCGATCGGTTCGACGAACAAGGCCAACAGCAAAAGCATGCCTCCGCCATACATCATCTGGGCCGCGTTCAAAGCGATGGGGGACGTATCCTCAAACCGTTTTACGACACGGCGCGAATAGACGGTACCGGCCGAGTAAAACACTTGGCCCACCAAAACCGAGATACATCCGATCACCCACAGTCTGCTGAAGTTGACCGTCAGGCCGGGCAGCAGCAGCAACACGACGCCCACCGACCCGATGAGGCAGCCGGCCAAGGCGTGAACGGAAAGCCGCTGCCGGGCCAGGGCCGATTGGAGCAGCAGGACCATAAGCGGGGCCGTTGCCGACAGGATGGCGGCAATCCCGGAGCTTAAATGTTGTTCCGCCCAATACAGGGTGGCGAACGTGCCGAAGGTCAGCGCCATTCCCGTCAAAAACATCTCCTTGCGAAGCAGCAGGGAGAACGTGGCCTTGCGTTTGATGACCATGAATGCGAAAAGAATGCTTCCTGCCAAAAGAAAACGGAGACCCGCAGAGAAAAAAGGCGGCGCTCCTGCATCGATCCCGACTTTGATTGCCAGAAAGGTCGTCCCGAATACGAGACACATCAGTAAATAATTGACGAATATCATGTCCATTCCTCCTTGTATGGCTTTATCATAAAAGGAGTGGAACAGAACAGATGGAATTGAGTAGAACAGATGTCGGACATTTAGGTTATAATCGAAGGAAAGGGGGGAGTCATCTGAAAAGAGAGGTCCTTTCCGATGTTCATTCGGATAAACTTTTTGAACAAGTGTACGACTATCTTTTGGATCGGATCCGGCGCGGGGAATGGAAGGCGCATGATAAACTCCCTTCGGTTCGCGCGCTTGCGGCCGAATTCGGCGTGCACCGGCTGACCGTATTCAAAGCTTACCAATGGCTGAAGCAAAACCATAAAGTATACGTAAAGGATAAATCCGGTTATTATGTTCAACCGGGCAGCCTGCTGCCCCCTGCTGCGCAGCAGGACCCGATCGTTTCGGCTTACGTTCATGAAAGCCATCTCTCCGAAATCCACCAGGCGGAGGCCGCGTATCAATTTTCCAAAGCGCTGATCGACCCGAACCTGCTGCCGAACCGGTATTTTTCCGAATACGTAAAAAAAGTGTTCGATCTGTATCCCAAAGTGCTGGGCACGTATGCGACCACGCAGGGGGACGCGGAGCTGAGGGAAGCGTTGTGCCGCTATTTCGCCGGCCGGTACCGGTTCGACCTCACCCCGGACGAGCTCCTGATCACCTGCGGTTCGCAGGAGGCTATCGACCTGATCGCCCGGGTATTGGTTAAGCCGCGGGATACCGTGCTGCTTGAAAGGCCGACTTACAGTCCGGCGATCGACGTGTTCAGAAGGCAAGGGGCGCGGATTGTCCCCGTTGAGATTTACCCGGACGGCTATCGGCTGGATCAGGTCGAAGAATTCATGCGTCTATACAAACCGCGCCTTTTTTATATCAATCCGACCTTTCAAAACCCGACGGGATACACCGTGCCTGCGGAGCAGCGGAAGCGGCTGGTGGATCTCGCGGCCGAACATCAATGCCTGCTGATCGAAGACGATCCTTGCCCGGACATCTATTTCGGCAAGGAACCCCCGCCGCCGTTTTTTGCTTACGATACTTCGGGATATACGATCTATATCCGCAGCTTCAGCAAATACGTCGCCCCGGGCCTGAGCATCGCGACGGTGGCCTGCCGGCCGGGGCTGATGAACTATTTGATCAAGGCCAAATCGCTGTCGGACAGCGGCACGCCGCTCCTGAACCAAAAGATCTTTTTGCATTATTTCTTTTCGGAGCGGATGCAGCGGCATTTGGAGAAGCTTCGGACGGCGCTGGCGGTCCGCAAGGACATCATGGAGGAAGAGCTGGCCGGAACGGGCTGGGAGTGGAGAAGCCCCGAAGGGGGCTTTAATCTATGGGTCCAACTGCCGGAATCGACCCCGATGGAGGAGCTGCTTGTGACGAGCAGGGAACGTTCCATCACGTTCGTCCCAGGCTCGATTTGCGACCCGCTCCGGGAACTGAAGCCTTGGATCCGCATGAGTTATTCGTTTTTGAACGAACGGCAGCTGCGGGAAGGCGTCCGGCGGTTTGTGGGGCTGTACAGGGAGCTGTCCGGAGAAAAATAGCGGAGGTTCCGTATGACTTCTCGGGAAAGCCAAAAGCCTCGTTCAAGCTCGTGAACTTGAATGAGGCTCTTTTTTTGTCTGCGATGTCTCATTTCGGTGCTTCCCGCTTGTCTTCCCCGGATGCTTCGTCCGGCGCAAAAAACTGGAAGCTTGCTTATTTGCTTCTTTTGGCAATAGCGGCTTCGGCCGCTTCCATCACGATTTCTCCCAAGGTGGGATGGGCATGGATCGTAAGCGCGATATCCTCGAGGGTGGCGCTCATTTCGATGGCCAGCGCCAGTTCGGCAATCAGATTGGAGGCTTCCGCGCCGACGATTTGCGCGCCGATGATCCGCTCCGTTTCTTTTTCCGCCACGATTTTAACGAACCCCTCGGCGGCCCGCAGCGCCAAAGCCCTGCCGTTGATGGCATAGGAGGCTCTTCCCGTTACGACTTCCGTGCCGCGTGCCCGGGCATCCGTTTCGCTCCAACCGACGCTTGCGACTTCGGGATCGGAAAAGACCACCAGCGGCAGCGCCCGGTAGTCCACCTTCGCATGATGATGCGTCAGCGCTTCCACGGCTACTTTTGCCTCGTAATAAGCTTTATGCGCCAAGGCGGGCCCGGCGACGATATCCCCGATGGCAAAAATGTGGGGGGCGTTGGTCCGGCCTTGTTCGTCCACCGGGATCAGCCCGCGTTCCGCGAGTTTGACGCCCGCCCGATCAAGCCCCAAATTCCCGTCCGTGTTCGGACGGCGGCCGACCGTGACGAGCACGTATTGGGCCGTCGCTTGGCGCGGGTTTCCGTTTTCCTTGAAATGAACGGTTACCCGGTCAGGCTGCTGCTCGACCCGTTCGGCGATGGCCCCGGTAAAGATGTCGACCTGATTTTCCTGCAGCTTTTTGGCCACCGGACGGGTCAACTCGGCTTCGAATCCGGGAAGGATCTGATCGCCGCCTTCCAGAATGGTGACTTTGGATCCAAACTTGGCGAAGGTTTGCCCCAGCTCGATGCCGATATATCCGCCGCCGATGACGATCAGGCTTTCAGGCACCTGCTGCAACCCCAGCGCCTCCGTCGAGGACAGGATCCTTCCCCCGAAAGGGAATGCCGGCAGCTCGATCGGACGGGAACCGGTGGCGAGAATGCAATGTTCGAACCGGATGCGGGTCGACGTCCCGCCCTGATCGATGATCGCTTCATGATCGCTGATCAAACGGGCTTCGCCGCGAAACGTCTCCGTGTATTTGTTTTTCAGCAAAAAACCGACGCCGCCCGATTGCTTCTGGACGACCGCGTCCTTAAAGGCTTGCACTTCCGCAAAATCCAGGTTCGACCGGCCGCCGATTTCAAAGCGATGGGCTTCGGAGATCAGAACCTTGGACGGGATGCACCCGACGTTGGTGCACACGCCCCCGATCCGTTCCCGTTCCCCGACAGCGACGCGAAGACCGGCTTCCGCCGCCCGTTTGGCGGCGGTGTATCCGCCCGGACCCGAACCGATCACCAAGACGTCGAACTCTTTTGTTTCGTTTGCAATGTTCACAACGTTCACCTGCTTTGGCCGTATTTTTTGTTTCCAAATGACGATACGCCAGCCGCGGTCTCGGACGGCATCCGTGAACCGGCGTCAAGCGTAATGGGGATGGGGAAAGCGGACGCGCGTAACGCGCCTTTCGCCCGATGTTTCTGCGGTCGTGCGCGCCTCGCTCCAACCATGGCGTCGGATTGACGGAAGACGGGACTTTTTTTAAAATGAATGAGACAGGTCTGTACCGTATTCACGATTATCATACAGACAGATCTGTATCATGTCAACGGGTTGGATGCCGGAAGGAAGGGGGCAGCAATGAATATGCAGAAAAAAGAAACGGCTAAAGAGCGGATTTTGCGAACGGCCATCAAACTGTTTTACAGGGAAGGCGTAAGGGCCGTCGGCATCGATCGGATCATCGAGGAATCCGGCGTGGCAAAAGCGAGCTTTTACCGGAATTTCGCGACCAAAGACGATCTGGTCGTGGCTTATTTGGAAAGATGCAACGACGAGCTGATGAAACCGTTCGAAGAGGCGAAACGGCGGCATCCCGACGCGCCGCTGCATCAGCTTTACGACGTGGTGGACAGCTTGGGCGCAAGAAGCGAGCAGCCGGGTTACCGCGGATGTCCGTTCCTGAATACGGCCGTGGAGTTTCCCGACGAAAACCACCCGACCCAACAGCCGATAGCGACATACCATCTGGAGATGCGCCGCCGGCTGCGAGAATTGGCCGAACGGGCCGGAGCCCAAGATCCTGAATCGCTTTCCGCCCAGCTGCTGATGTTATATAACGGAGCAATGATGTCGGCATATTTGGAGCGGGCTGCGTATGTTCCGGATCATTTCCTCGGCGCCGCCAAACGTCTGATCGATCAGCAAATGTAAGGCATCCGGCACAAGCCTAAACGGCCCGGTGTTCTGGCACTGCCATCGATACGGCAGCGGTTCGGGTGCATGTCGGGCATTTGTTCGGGGTCAAAAATACCCAAAAAAAGTCCGCTGTTTAGCGGGCTTTTTTATTTGCCGGCAGCCAAAGGGATATACATTACTTCTAACTGTGTTACCTTTAACATAGGTCCTTGCGCCGCAATCCATGCGAAGTTTTTTTATGGAACAAAATTTCCGAGAATCTGCTGTCCTCATATGAAAACGAACTGCGATGGATTCAGGGCATGCGGAAGGAGCTTTCGGAAAAAAAGATACGGCGAAGGATGCTTTATCGGAATCCTTTTTTGAGCTGGGTACCGGCGTAGCGGGCAGTTTCGTTCAAAAATGGGTGACCTATCGCGTCAAAACGGCTGCTGGTTTTACGTGAGTCCCGTCTAACCAGGGCAGGTTTAAGGAATGGAGGCGCGAATGAAACGGCGGCAACGCGTTTCGGGTTTTTGAAACGAGGGAAGAAGCGGAGCTTTGGCTCAGCAAATAGAAAGGGGCGCCGGTCGTTCAAACGGCCCGGGCCCTTTTTTGGTATGGAACATCGCTGGCGGATGCCCTTTCGCGGTTTACGGCAGAATATTTCCGGCCGCGCGGTAAATTTCATACCACTCTTCGCGAGACAACGTGATTTCGCTTGCTTTCACGCAGTCTTTCAGACGTTCAATGTTCATCGTGCCGATGACCGGCTGCATGTTGGCCGGATGGCGCAGCAGCCAGGCGATGGCGATCGTGGTGTTGTTGACGCCGTATTTGGCGGCGATTTCATCGATTTTTTGGTTCAGCTCAGGGAATTTGTCATTGCCAAGGAATACCCCTTCGAAAAATCCGTATTGGAACGGAGACCAAGGCTGAATCGTAATGTCGTGCAAACGGCAGAAGTCGAGAACGCTTCCGTCGCGGTTGACGGCCGATTCGTTTTCCATGTTGACGTTGATGCCGCTGGAGATCATCGTCGCATTCGTGATGCTGAGCTGCAATTGGTTGGCGACGATCGGCTGTTTCACCGCTTTTTTCAGCAGCTGGATCTGCATCGGATTTTGGTTCGATACGCCGAAGTGGCGCACTTTGCCGGAGCTTTCCAGCTGATCGAACGCCTCGGCGACCTCTTCAGGTTCCACGAGCGCATCCGGGCGGTGCAGCAGCAAAACATCCAAATAATCGGTTTTCAGCCGTTTCAAAATGCCGTCGACCGAATCTAAAATATGCTCTTTGGAAAAATCGAACATCCCTGGACGGATGCCGCATTTGGATTGCAAAATGATATTTTCGCGGATGTCGCTGTTCATATGTATGGCGTCCGCAAAAATTTCCTCGCAGGCGCCGCCGCCGTAAATGTCGGCATGGTCGAAGAAATTCGCGCCCAATTCCAGCGCCGTTTGCACGAAACGCTCCGCGCCGGTTTTGTCGAGGGAATTGATGCGCATGCAGCCGACGGCAACGACAGGGACTTCCAGCGTGCTGCTTCCAAGCTTAATCGTTTTCATGAATGCTGTCCTCCAGACTCATAATGGAATGATGTTTCTGCCCCGCGGCGGCGCTGCCGCCGGGAGTTTGCGGTCTTGTATGCGTTTACGCTTGATGGATAAGCAAAGCAGACAGTCTCCAATTCATTTTTGCACGGACCCGGAAAGGATTCAAGTTTATTTTATGAGCGAGAGCATCGTTTCGACGGAATGTTCGACAAAAGCGCGCTCCGGGCGGGCCTTCATGATGACCGTCAGCCCAATCAACGAAACGACCAGCGTTTGGGCCAAAGCTTTGGCATCGAGCCCGGCTTGAAGTTCGCCTGAACGAAGCCCCTTTTCAATCGTCTCCTGAAACATCGCCGCCAGATACATTTCGTGCTCCCTGGTAAGAATTTCGAACTTGGCGTCATGCGGCGCCAGCTCGACCATCGTATTGATGCAGAAACAGCCCCGGTTCCCCGTCCCCGCATATTCTTCTTCCACCAATCCTTCAAAAAAAACGCGGAACGCTTCCTTCACCGACGGATGATGCTGCAGCTTCGCGCGGATGCCGGCGGCGTGGGCTGAAGTATACCTCCGCAAAGCCGCTTCGAAAAGCTCCTTTTTATCCCCGAACGTGGAATAGATGCTTGGCCGCTGGATTCCCATGGCCGAAGTCAAATCGCTTAACGAGGTCGCTTCGTACCCCTTTTCCCAAAACAGCTGCATGGCCGCGTCCAATGCCTTGTCCACATCAAATTCCCGCTGCCGGACCATAATGGCACCCCATTTCATATCGTTCAGTATAAAATGATTGTAGCCGATCTGATGCTGAAATGTCAAAAGACTTGCCCGTACAGACAGCGTCGAAAAGCGCTAATAACCTTCTATAGAACTGCTTTTCCCGATTTCATCCGTCCATTTTTGGTTCTCCTTCTCTTGACAGTTTGCTTCAAAGGAGGTTATTGTAAGCTCATCATAATATACTGATCGGTATAATATACTTTTCGGTATGAAATAAAAGGAGGCATTTGATGAACACGGAGGTTTTTGAAAAACCAATGGAAGCCCCAGCCGCGCAATTCCGCGAACATGGCGGGGAAGGTGAGGGAGGAAAGAAGCCTGCATTTTCGTTCTCGCGCCGGATGGCTTTGCTGTTTGCCGTGGCCTGCGGGTTATCCGTCGCCAACATTTATTACGCCCAGCCGCTGCTGGATGCTTTGGCCCGCGAATTCGGACTTCCGCATTCTTCCGTCGGCATCGTCATCACGGTAACCCAGCTTTGTTACGCGCTCGGATTGTTTCTGCTTGTCCCGCTGGGGGACCTGCAGAATCGGCGAAAACTCATCCCGGGCATGATGCTGTTATCCGTGATCGCTTTGATCGTGGCCGGTACGGCCGGCAGCACCGCCGTTTTGTTCGCCGGGTTGGCCGTGGTCGGGCTGCTTGCCGTCGTGACGCAAACGCTGGTTGCGTATGCTTCGAGTTTGGCGGCACCTTCCGAACGCGGACAAATCGTCGGTTTGGTGACGAGCGGCGTGGTCATCGGCATTTTGCTCGCCCGTACCTTCGCCGGTGCGTTAACCGATATTGCCGGCTGGCGCTCCGTTTACCTGTCTTCCGCCGCGATGCTGTTCTTCGTGGCCTGCATTCTGCTGCGCTCGCTGCCCCGCGAACATCGGGATCAACCGCGGTTAAACTACGTGCAGCTGCTGCAATCGGTGCTCGCCTTGTTTATGCAGGAGAGGATTTTGCGCATTCGCGCGATATTGGCGCTGCTTATTTTTGCTTCGTTCAGCATTCTGTGGACTTCGCTCGTCCTGCCGCTTAGCCGTCCGCCGCTGTCCCTTTCCCATTCGGCCATCGGCTCGTTCGGGCTCGCAGGGGCCGCAGGGGCGCTTGCTGCGGCAAGGGCAGGCCGCTGGGCCGACATGGGGTTTGGCCAAAAAACGACGGGCATCGCGCTTGGCCTCCTGCTGCTGTCGTGGCTGCCGATCGGATTGCTCCATCGTTCCCTGCTTTTGTTGGTGTTTGGCATCCTTCTTCTGGACATGGCCGTTCAGGCGGTGCACGTCACGAACCAAAGCTTGATTTTTAACGTGCGCCCCGAAGCAAGAAGCCGGTTGACCGCCGGATATATGATTTTTTATTCGATCGGCAGCGCCTCCGGATCCATTGCATCCACGGCGGTGTATTCCTATTTTGGATGGACCGGGGTTTGCACGCTGGGTGCGTCCGTAAGCGCGCTGGCGCTGTTGTTTTGGGCTTGCACACGCCGGGACTAAGCGCGTAAGCAGTCCCCGCCGTGAATGATTCATTTGGACCGGCGGGGATTTTTCATGGAAGAGACAAAATGAACTTCGCAACCACCGATTTAATTTGAGATATTTGAGCGTTTTGCAGTAATCTGAGGCCTTGAGCCGTAAGGATTTTCGGACATAAAAAAGGGACTTCACCCCAACTTGGAGAAGTTTTCAAGTGACCAAACCCAAAAACCTCAAGGATGGAGGAAGTCACTTTGTATATTCTCCAAGAATGTCTGTTTTCCTTCGAAGAACTTTTAAAAATTCAACCCAAGGAGAGATTGCCGATCTTCTTCAGCTCTCTCGATCTGAGACCGTATGCCAAGGAACTGAGAAGCCGTTCACCCCGAGGCGCTGAGGGATACTGCAGACAAGGTATTCTACGAGCACTCTTGGCTGCGCCGCTTGAAGGAATAAGTACCTTTTCAGGGTTGCATAAGCGTTTGGATACGGATCTCCGGTTTCGTTATCAGTGTGGTCTTCCGCTGGATCGAGAAGCTCCTTCCATATCCACATTAAGCCGAGTTTTCTCAGAACTGACGAGAAAGGACTTGGCAAAACGGCTTTTTGAGGATTTGGTCACACGCTGTCAGCAGGAAGGTATCATAGAAGGCAGTAACGTCGCCATAGACAGCACCGCTCTCCGCGCTTACGAGAAAAAGCAGCCCAAACGCAAAAGCGAGCAAACGGGTAATGCGAACTGGGGCGCAAAAATTGATTCCTTCGGCAATAAAATCACATGGTTTGGTTACAAAATTCATCTGGCGGTCGATACGAAAAGTGAATTGCCGATCGCCTTGGAAGTAACGCCGGCGCATGTCAATGATGGAGAAATGGCGCCGGGCCTGATCGAGAAAACAGCGTCCAGGACGAGCACACGATTTTTCATACTCGATGCGGGCTACGACCAAATGAAAGTTTATGAGGCCGCCCGCAACGTCAAGGCACAAGCCATCATTCCCCTTAATCTTCGGGGGGAGAAGGAACCGCCTGCTGGCATGACCTCGAACGGAACACCGTGCTGTTCCATGGGTTATGCGATGACATACTGGGGAGTTGACGGCGATATGCATAAATTTCGCTGCCCGCATGCCACGGGTAAAGTCGACTGTCCGCTTGGCATGGCTGCCTGCTCGTCTTCAAACTATGGAATGGTCGTCAAAGTAAATGCGAAGGATGATCTCCGGCGATACAGCATCCCTCATCGGGATACAAAGCGTTGGAAGGAACTTTACAATGAACGAACCAGCGTAGAACGCTGCAACTCCCGATTGAAAACCTATTTGACGGCAGACGCCGCACATGTCCGGGGCATTCAGAAAGTCACAACTCACCAGTATTTGAATGCCATTGTTCTGCTTGCATCTGCGCTCGCCGTTTCTCATCATTCAAAACGGGCTGCCGCTTAAAAAACGAGCTGTTCTAAAATTCTGCAAGTCTGCCCTTTTCTTCATCCATATAATACCATTTTCGAAAATTCCCCCTTAACGACAGTGAATATGCTATCGCTTCTTCTCTGAAACGGAATTATGCAAAACACTCAATTTGAGATATTTAGAAAATTGTGGTTTGTTGGTAGAATAAATTCAACCAATGATGACATAGAGTGATTTGCAGATCGAAAGATTTAGGAGGCGGTTGGCGTGCAAGCCCAAGGAATCATTCCGATTTTACGCATATTCGACGAAAGGAAAGCAAAAGAATTTTATATCGATTACCTCGGTTTCAAGCTGGATTGGGGGCACCGGTTCGAACCGAACCTGCCGCTGTATGCGCAAATCTCCTTGCATCAAGCAACCATCCATCTTAGCGAGCATTACGGGGATTGCAGCCCGGGAGCCGCCATCCGCGTCGAAATGAAAGGCATCGAAGCCTTCCAGCGGCAGCTGATCGGCAAGCAGTATCGATACTCCAGGCCCGGTTTGGAGAAAACGCCGTGGCAGACCCTGGAGTGCTGCGTGATCGATCCGTTCGGCAATAAAATCGCGTTTTACGAGCCTGCGGAGCCGAGGATTGCCGGTATTCAGGAGCCCTCGTAGGCGCTTGAACGCAGCCATTTGAAGAGGGAAAGGAACATGCCCATGAAAACGGAAGCCGTTATTTTCGACCTCGACAACACGTTGATTAACCGGAAGCTTGCTTTTCGCGCTTATTCGGAGCATTTTATCGACCGGTTCGCGTCCGTCCGGGATGCCCGGCAAAAAGAAGAATTCGTCGAATTCATGCGGGTGTCGGATCGGGACGGCTACCGCGACAAACGGGAAATGGCTCTGGAATGCCTGGCCTCTTTCCCGCTGAAAAATCCGGAAACGACCGCCGAAGAGCTGCTCGACCATTGGTTCGCCGAATTTTACAATTATACCGTTCTGATGGACGGAACCTTGGACGTTTTGGAGCGACTGAAACGGAAAGACATTAAACTCGGCCTGATCACCAACGGTTCGCCGCATGCGCAGCATGCCAAAATCGACAAGGCGCAAATCCGGGAATATTTCGACGTCGTGATCGTATCGGGCGAAGCGGGGTTCCATAAACCGGATAAACGCCTATTTGAGCTGGCCTTAAGCCGGTTGGAAGCCAAACCGGAGAATAGCTGGTATGTCGGCGACCATCCGCGGAACGATGTTTTCGGCGCGACCAGCGCCGGGTTAAAAGCCGTTTGGCTGAGAGGATTTATGGATTGGCATCGCGATCTGGACGAACCCGAGCATCGGATCGACAGCTTGGATGAAATCATCGCGTTGATCGACAAAGCGTAGAAAGGTGATGAGCATGCACCCGCAACCGCAAAACCCCGGCAACCCGGTATTGGAAACCGAGCGGCTGATATTAAGGAAATTGACGGCAAACGACGTCGGCGACGTGTTCGCCTACTGTTCCGACGAAGAAATTTCGAAATACACCACCTGGTATTCGCATCAGACGATCGAGGATTCCGTGCAGTACGTCGATCGTGTTCTCGGGTTGTACGAACAAAACGATATTGCGCCATGGGGGATCGAAGACAAGGAAACCGGAGCCGTCATCGGCACGGTCGGTTTTGTGTATTGGCATCCCAAGCATGCAAAGGCCGAATTGGCATATGCGCTTTCCAGGGCGCATTGGAACAAAGGGTTGATGAGCGAAGCAGCGGGAAGAATCATCCGCTTCGGATTCGAGGCGATGCAATTGGTGCGGATCGAAGCCCGGTGTCATCTGTCTAACATTGGCTCCAGCCGGGTGATGGAAAAATGCGGAATGGAATTCGAGGGTGTCTTACGAAAAAATATACTCGTAAAAGGCCAATTCGAAGATTTGAAACTTTATGCCGTCATTCATGAAGCGAACGCCAGGGCTCACGAAGGGGGATGGAAATGAAAAAGAAATACGTATTCGCGCTTTTGTTGGTGTTTGCCGCGATTTCGCTTTTAACAGGTTGCGTCCCCGGAGACGGCACGAATACGCCCCAGCATGCCGCAGGTTTTTTCTGGGGAATCTGGCATGGGTGGATCGCGCCTATTTCATTAATTATAGGATTGTTTAAACCCCATATTAGGGTATATGAAATTTATAATTCGGGTTGGTGGTATGATGTCGGATTCTATATTGCGGTGATTAGCGGATTCGGCGGCATTTCCATTTTCCGGAGCAAAAAATCAAACAGGGATTAAGCCATAAGCCTTATAACGATGGCAACGCGGATGCACATGGGATAGAATGGCAGGCAAGCTGAGCAGAAAGGCAATTTCCGTTAAGAATGGAGCGCAAGCCAGTGGTCTTTTTCAACTTTTATTGGATGATAATCTTCGCTGCGGTTATCCTTTCGGTGACCGGTCTTATTTTTCGGAAAAGTGTTTTGCTTTACCTGGCCGCGGTGCTGGTGCTTCCATTAGCTTTATATTTGGCTGCGACGCCGCGGTTTCATTTGTGGGGACTCGCTTTTCCGCTTTTATTCGCAGGTTCGGCCATTTTGATCCAAAGGAAGCGAAGATGGCTTTCGGTTATGCTGTCGGTCCCGGTGTACCTGCTTGTAGCCTGGTTGATGTACACCGTATGGAATCAGTAAATGTCGTGCTTCCAAACGATGACTTAGACTGGAGGAAATGTTATGCCCTATGATGCAACGATCACGTCCGGGGAGCTGGATCGGCTGCTTCCTTTTTTGAATGTTCTTCAAGATCCGAACCAGCCGTTGTCTGCTGTGTCCGGACGTTACCGCTTTGAAACGGAGGTTGTCCGGAATTTTGTGCAAGAGCTGTCCAACACGGGTTTCATGATGGTATTCGATTGGAGTTCGTGGGTCGCGGAGCATGAAATCTATCGAGATATCGACCGGGACATCGAAGACCATTTGATGCAGGCGGATCTGGAGACGCTAAGAAAACTTGTCACAAGTTACGTGCGCGGGGACCGATTTACGGAAGGGGTATGGATACGAGTCCTTGAAAACGGCAAAATGACGCAAATTCTAAAAAGGCTGAAAATGCTTCGGGAAGAGATGCAGGAGTAAGCCAGGGAAAGGTGCGAATCCGATATGTATGCCGTCGTTCTCCGCTTCGATCAACAGACGGAACAAGCGCTGAAACGGATCTGGGAAGAAATGCGTGATCGGGGCATCTCGGGATACGTGGATGAGGTCCCGAACCGGCGGCCGCATTTGACGCTTGCGGATTATTCGAATCTGGATGAGGCCGAGTTCATGGACATGTTTGATCGTTTTTACAACGCAAGGGCGGGCTTTTCGTTAAACTTCGGCATGCTGGGTACGTTTATCGGGTCGGGGACGCTTTTTCTGGCCCCCAATCCGGCCGCCGAGCTGCTGAAATTTCACGCCGAACATCATCAATATTTTAGCCGGTATGCGGACGAAGCCGTTGATATGATTCTTCATGTAGGAAGAAGACAAGCAAGATTTTACGAAAACAAAAGACAGAAAGCAGGGAAGACATCATGACAGACATTAGACACATTGCCGAATCCGATCTTCCGGCGCTTGCCCGGCTCTACGAAGAACTGATGGGAATTCCGACGAACGGGGACAGGATGCTTCAGGTTTTCCGAAGCGCCGAAAGCAGCGGAAACTATCATATTTTGGGCGCGTTCCATGAAGGGGAGCTCGCCGGATCGCTGATGGGGATTATATGCCTCGACTTTGTCGGAAGCTGCAAACCGTTTATGGTCATCGAAAACGTCATTGTTTCAAGCCGCATTCGCAGGCAGGGCATCGGAAAGAAGCTGATGGAAGCCATCGAGCAAATCGCGAGGGACCATGATTGCGGTTATATCATTTTCGTGTCGGGCGAACAGCGCAAGGAAGCGCACCG
Source organism: Paenibacillus sp. FSL M7-1455 (assembly GCF_038004655.1). NCBI lineage: Bacteria > Bacillati > Bacillota > Bacilli > Caryophanales > Paenibacillaceae > Paenibacillus > Paenibacillus sp. FSL M7-1455. Next base: position 2,234,226 of record NZ_JBBORO010000001.1, read on the forward strand.
GTTTTACGAGAAGCTCGGTTACCGCGACGAACAGGTCGAAGGATTCAGGAAACTGCTGTAGAACTCCTGCCGGCACCGCGTCCGGAAAGGAACATCCCCCAATCATTCAGATATATCGGCCACTCGTTTCCCATATACATAGCTGTGGAAAATGAATTTATACGCCCATTCAAGGTCCAAGGAGGGGAGCCATGAGCGGTTCAGCAATCGGAAAAAACGTTCCGAGAAAGGAATCATGGCAAAAAGCGACCGGAACGGCCCGCTATGTGAACGATATCGCAAGACCGGGGATGCTGTATGCGAAACTCGCGGTCAGTCCCCATGCCCATGCCAAAATCATCTCGATCGATACCTCGCAGGCCTTAAGCATTCCCGGCGTACGAGCGGTCGTGACAGGGCGGCATTTTCCGGTGTTGACCGGGTCTCCGCTCGAAGACCGACCGCCGCTCGCCATCGACAAAGTCAGATATTACGGCGAGCCGGTGGCTTTGGTCGTCGCCGACTCGGAATATGTCGCCCAAATGGCCGCTTTGCGGATTCAAGCCGAATATGAACCTCTGCCCATCGTACATTCCCCGAGCCAAGCCTACCCCAAAGACGCCCCGCTTATCCACGAACGTCTCGCAACTTACCCTGGAATTGAAACATGGTCTGCAGCTTGGCTTCCACCGTTTTTCCTTGGCTTGCCGGGCAGCCATGCCGTACCCAGTCGGCCGTTTGATAAAATTGGCGGGTTAAACGCTCCGCAAAACGCGTCATTTTTTGTTTGGCCGTCGGGATGGAATCGGGAGGAAACAACAGCGCGTGAATAAGAACCGCAACGACGGCACCCACCACGGTATCGCGCACGCGGTAAAAGGGATAGCTCGGCATTTTGCTTTGAAAATACAATACCAGCATAATGCTGAGCGCAATTTGGACCGTCAAGGCATGATCCCTGTTCAGCCTCTTGACGATGGCGGCCCCAAGCAGCACCAACAGCCCGATGCTCCATCCGCTTAAGCCGACATAAGGCGTGATGCATGCGGTCGCCGCAACGCCGGCGATCGTTCCGATGATACGCTGCCAGGCAAATCGCAGGGATTGGCTGACCGTAATTTGAAAACATAAGATAGCCGTCAGCGGGGCCAAGTAAGGATGGTTGGACCCGGCCCATTCGGCGGCTTCCCATGACAGCGCCGCAGCTAACGGCATTTTCCATACCGTGCCATTATTTTTAATGATATCCGTTAATTTGCTTTTCACTAGGCTGGACTCCGTTTTATAATTGTTTAGGTTATTGTTGCCGCAGATGGAAACCGATCATTCGCCGGCATCGTTATTTTGAAGAACATTTTGCAAGCTGGAGGGGATAAGGGATGGAAGGGCTGCTTGAAACCCGATTGACCGGGGAACGTATCCTGCTTCGACCCGTACGGGAAAACGAATTGGATGCTTATTTCGGGCTATTGCAGGAGCCTGAGGCGATGAGATTGACCGGAACGCAGGAGCGTTTCACCAAGGAATCCACGTCGGCATGGCTGCAAAAGATCGGCCGCGTTCACGAGGATCGCGTCGATTTGATGATCGCCTTAAAGGAAACGGATGAATTGATCGGGGAGGTCGTTTTGAACGAAATCGATCCGGTCAATCGCTGCGCCAACATACGCATCATGGTTTCCGGGCGCCACAGCGATCGAGGGTACGGTTCGGAAGCGATGCGGTTGATGCTCAGGCACGGTTTTGAAGATTTGAACCTGCACCGGATCGAGCTCGGAGTGTATGCGTTTAATCCGAGGGCCGTTCATGTGTATGAGAAGCTGGGTTTTAGCCGGGAAGGCGTGAAGCGGGATGCGCTTTATCTTGATGGCCGGTTTCATGACATGATTTTGATGGCGCTTTTGGAAGAGGAATTTCGGGCGCGTTCCTAATGATATGTAAGAGGGGTTCTGAATACCCCGAATGCACGGCTTATGGACATGATCAAAAAGATTCGAATCTCGAATGGAAGACGGTGGCGATATGAAAGGAATCGAGAACGTGCATCAATTCATCGAAGGTTGGGTGGCGGAGAACAAAATACCCGGCGCGGTCATTGACATTCAGGTCAAAGACAAGCTTCAATGGCAAGCCGCTTACGGAACAGCCTCGCGGGATACGATTTTTGACGTGGCCTCGCTAACGAAGGTGGCGGCGACGCTGCCGGCGATCATGACGCTGGTCCAGTCGGGGCGGGTTTCGCTTCAGGACCCGATCCAAACGTATATCCCGGAGTTTCGCCATCCGGATGTGACCATCGAGCACTGTCTAAAACATGTTTCGGGATTGCCTTCCGGCGTTCCGGATTTCAAAGATCGTTACAAACCATTGGACATCCGGCAAATTTTCGAGCTGGAGCTTGAATCCTGCCCCGGAGAGCGTGTGAATTACAGTGATATCGGCATGATTTTGATCGGTTGGATCGTTTCCCGGTTGACGCAGCAGCCGCTGGACGAATGGGCCAGGGAGCATGTTTTTGAACCGCTTGGCATGAAAGACAGTTATTTTAACCCGCCGGAAACCTTACGGGACCGGATCGCCCCAACCGAGTGGGACGGCCAAAAGTACATCCTCGGGGAAGTGCATGACGAAACCTGCTACCGCCTCGGGGGCGTCGCCGGCAGCGCGGGCTTGTTTTCGACGGCGGAGGATTTGGCCCGGTATGCGAAAATATGGCTTTACCCCGAACGGTATTCCCTGCTTTCCAAAGAGACGGTGGATGCATGCTTGAAGCCTGTTTTTCAGGGACGAGGGCTGGGGTGGCAGGTGCAGGGCGCCTCGGATGAAGGGCTGTCATGTGGCCCGAATTGGCCGGAAGGCAGCTTTGGGCATACGGGATTTACGGGGACGAGCATGTGGATCAATCCGGTAGACGAGATGACCGTCGTATTTTTGACGAACGGGGTGCATTTGGGCAGGGAGCATAACGAATTGAGGCATCTGCGGCCGATTTTGCATGAGGCGGCATTGTCGATCGTGAAGCCGTAAGGCCATCAAAAACGTCGCGTATGAACGCGTTTCAGATATTTATTTCGCATGGGCATTTTCATAGCCGGCCTGAAGGCTGCGTTTCCCAAATGAACCGCATGGAAATATCTTGTGAAAGTGTCTTTATCACCCAGCGTACACCAAGTATAATATTAGGTAAGGATTTTGCAATCCTGATGTAAGAAAGGGGGCGGTCCTTCTGCCGTTAATACATGAACATAGCGGTTCGGCTTTTGACCCAAGCGGGAAAATGGACGATAAATCAAAAGCCCAGCTGGAAATTTTGCGCGAGATCGCCGCCATCTTTTGTGCTTTGGACCGGCCGTTTTGGCTTCGCGGAGGTTGGGCCATCGACTTTTTGCTGGGCAGCATTACGCGTCCCCATGAGGATCTTGACCTAGTGGCTTTCGTTGAATGCCGGGATCTGCTGGAGCAGAGACTTGCCGATGCCGGTTATGAAAAATTCCCGATCAGCGGGAGACAGACGGATTTTCGGAAAAATGAAACCGATGTCCAGATTTGTTACGTGAACTATACGGAGGACGGCCATATCATCTTGAACGGACTCCCCGAATGGGTATGGCGGACGGATGCGCTGCAGACCGAGACGTTCAGCCTTGGCGGCATCTCGGCACGCGTCCTTCATCCCCGGCAGCTTCTCGAAGAAAAAGAAGTGTATCGGGAGATCGGCAGAATGCCGCGCCCGAAGGACGAGGAAAGCAAAACGGTGTTGCGCGAGTTGATCGGCAGCATGGAGTGACTACGAGACCCGGTCGGAGGGAGATGGATCCAGGCCGGGCCGTTTTATTTTCTGAAATGATAGCGCGCAAAAAGAGAAGGAGAAACACAGCGATGCCAACCGTAACTGTTCGAACGGAAACGCGGGCGGATGCCGAGCAAGTCGCGAAGGTATTGTTTCAAGCTTTCGGCAACCGCGAAGACGAATCCGAACTCGTGAAAAGAATCAGGCGGTCCGATGGGTTTATCCCCGAACTGTCGCTTGTGGCCGAGCAAAACGGTGAGATCGTCGGCCATATTTTATTAAGCAAGGCAAAGGTTGTCAACGGGGACCAACAGACCGGCGTGATTGCGCTGGCTCCGCTCGCCGTCGACCCGAAACATCAGAAACAAGGAATCGGCGGGCTTTTGATCCAGGAAGGTGTGGAACGCTGCCGGCAGATGGGCTATGAGCTCGTGCTGTTAATCGGCCATCCGGCGTATTATCCGAAATTCGGCTTTAAGCCGGCTCGCCCCTTCGGTCTCGAATTAAAGCAATTTGACGTTCCCGATGATGTCTTTATGGTTTGTGAGCTGCAGGACGGCGCGCTCGGCCGGATCCAGGGAGAGCTCATATACCCCGAGGCGTTTTTATGATCGCTTACAATATTTGCTTGGATATTGCGTCCGGAAAACCGCGGCGTCGCCTGCAATATACCGGAAAGCATCGAAAAAATCTTGTGCGATGACCGCTGCTACGAGCATATCTGCGAGTATCGCAACGGGGAACTGGTGCGACACGAATCCGTGCCGATCGAGCCGGACATCGAACGGGTCACCGACCCCGGCAGAGCTTGCGGCGTTTTTATTGAACAGGAAGAAGTGCCTTTCCTATTCGTGAATCGAAGATTATGCGAATTGCGACACAAGCGGGAGCGGAAAGCGATAAACAATGCCCGTACACCCCTAAAAAGGAGGCCCACCCCATCATGAAGAAAAAGAAATGGTGGATCGCGATCATCGCGGTTGCCGTGCTCTACATTGTCTTTTTCCCGTCCCCTTCGCCCGAACTCGCCGTCCGCAAGCATTATCTGTTATCGTTTCATCCCATGATGGCCTGTTTGGAGCCGATCCAAGAGGGAAACATCAAAAACGATCCCCGATACGGCGATCTTTACCTCGTGGATGCGTCATCCAGGCCTTTCGTATACGTCAAAAAATCCGCGTTGGGCTGGAGAGTTTCATCGGCCGGAACGGGGCCGTAAATCCAAGCGGGCGTCAAACTGCGTTTGATCCGAACTTACGGGCGAGGTGACCCATGAAAAAAGCGGTACGATATGCCGCGTTGTTCATCCTGCTGCTCGCAGGATGCCAAGACGAGGAAGGCCCGCCGGCTGGGCTCCGATATTGAAGGGTTGAAAAAGGCGCTGGAACAAAATCCGGATGATCCAATGAGGCAAAATCTCGAACATGCGATCAAGGATCTGGCGTCGAATCAGCTGGACGCCTTGCGCGTTCCGGATGGGCATGTATTCGTGATTGGCGACGATTGGTTCCGAAGCTTCGACAGCCGGCATTTCGGCCCTTTGCCGATCGGTTCGATCCAAGGGAAGGTGCTTGGGTACCCGGCTGATCCGCCGGCAAAATAAGCTTCGTGCCTGACTTTCGATATAACGAATAAGCAGTCCTTATTTCAGCAAGGACTGCTTATCCTGATCGTATTGCAAGCTATGTATGTTCCGGTTTCATCGTTTTTGGCAGCTTCACCGTAAAGGCCGTCCCTTGTCCGGGTTCGCTTTCGATCTGAATGGAGCCGCCGTGGTTATGTATAATGTTTTGCGTAATCATAAAACCGAGTCCCGTTCCCGTGTCCTTCGTGGTAAAAAAAGGCTGCCCAAGCTTCTGAACCTGCTCCGGCGTCATGCCGCTGCCCTCATCCTGGACGCGGATCCACACCTCTTGCTCCGTGGAATCGACGGACACGAGAATGGTTCCGCTGGAGTCCATGGCATCCATGCCGTTTTTGAGCAAATTGATGAACACCTGTTTGAGCTGATTGGTCTCCCCGACGATCCACTGCGGTACATCGGCGCGTTCAAGCGTGATTTCGATGTTTTTTAACGCCGCCTGAACATTCATTAACGTAATCACTTGCTCCAACATCGGCAGAACGTTGATCGGCTTGCTGACATGTTTCCCTTGAGGTTTGGATAAAACGAGCAGCTCGTTGACGATCAGTTCGATCCGCTTCAGTTCCGACTCGATAATCTCATAATACGTTTCGGGGCTGCGCTTGGAGGATCGGATCAGCTTCATGAAGCCGTTGATCGACGTCAGCGGGTTCCGGATTTCATGGGCGATGCCCGCAGCCAACTGCCCGGACATCGTCAGTTTTTCGGACTGCATCATATATTCTTCCCGCTGTTTTTGATCCGTGATGTCCTTAAATACGTTGACGGCGGCATGTTCCCCTTCATAATTGATGATAAGCGTGAACCCTTCCACGTATTTTTGACGCCCATCCATGCAATTGATGAGATAAACAATGGGGTTTAGCGCTTTTTTTACATCATAGATCTTCCGCCGTTCTTCAAGCGCCGTGTGATAGGTCGCATCGACGACCATGTTGGTCGATAAGCCGAGCGCTTCGCTTCGGTCTTGGGCGTGCACCAGCCGGAGGGCAGCGGGATTGGCGTATTGAATGATCCCTTTTTTGGTGATCAAAACGGCAAGCTGCATTTTTTCCAGCAGTTCGTGGTAAGAATTGTGGATATCCGTCAGCGCGAATTCCGTGGATTTCAGTTTCTCTTCGATTTCAAGCAGCGGGGTTCGGTTTTCAAACTGGACCAAATAGTGGAGCGGAAGCGCATCTTTGTCGCGGATGAGCGAGACATGGATGGTGACCGTTAACCGTCGGCCGGAGACTTGGTCGAGCGGGCGCTCGAACCGGCCTGAAATGTTCCGTTCGTTTGCAAGCGATTCGCCGAAGCGTCGGATGTCAGCCAAAAGATCTTTGTAGGTATGGTCCAGGGGAGCGGTGGAATCAATGTCGTGCTGCGGATGTCCCAATAGATCGCATAACGCGGGATTGATCATGATGAAGGTTCCGTGAAGCGATATGAGAGCCATTCCAAGAGCAGCGTGCCGAAAGATGAGATCATCATTTTGGACATGATCACGTAGCACTACAAATCTCCTCTCTTTTTTTCCAGTTTTTTGTCGGATTGTAACCATATTATAAGCATGATCCGGAACGGTCTTCAATGGAAGATTCAAAAATTGCTAAGAATTGTAGAATTTATCGAGGTTAAGTTTTGTCATAGGTTAAGAGAGGATTCTAAGGGCCATCGTCGAATGAAGCAGGACAACGGGGGTTCGCAAAACGGAATGAACCGCTAGCGGCATTTCGAGGGGCATCAACCGGTGCCGTTAAGGAGGGGGATAACTTGGCAGACGAGGCGACAGAATTGCGGGCGCGAATCGAACGGATTCCGCTGCTTGCAGGCGGCGAGCCGAAACTCATTGCCAAAGGCTTTTCCGAAGATCGGAAATATGCCGTCACGAAGGGGGACGAAACTTTTCTGCTGCGGGTTTTTGAACTGGACCGATATCCGCGCAAGGAAATGGAGTTCAGGGCGCTGGAGCGAATGAAGCAGGAAAACGTGCTCTGTTCAAGGCCTTTGGAACTGGGGCGCTGGGAAGAAGCGCAGCAGGGATACATGATACTAACGTATATCGAGGGCGAAGAGGCAGCGGAAGCAATTCAAGCCTTTCCGGACGAAATCCAATATACGATCGGTTTGGAGGCGGGAGCCGAACTGCTCAAAATCCATCGATATGAGGCGCCGGACACGGTTGGGCCTTGGCATGAACGGCAAACGAAGAAACATGGGCGGAATAAAGAGCAGTATCTGAACAGCGGCATGCGATTTCGGGGGGATGAACGGCTGCTGGCGTTTGTCGAAGAACATCTGGATGCCATGAAAGACCGTCCGAACCGGTTCCAGCACGACGACTTCCATCTGGCAAACCTGGTCGTCAAGGACGGGCATTTATCGGGCGTGATTGATTTTAACCGCTGCGATTGGGGAGATCCGATCCATGATTTTTTGAAAATCGGTTTTTTCTCCGCGGACATCAGCGCTGCCTTTGCCGTCGGGCAAATCCACGGATATCACCAGGGCCGGGAGCCGGACGCCGAATTTTGGCGGCTGTACTCCTTTTATTTGGCGATGAATCTGGCAGGTTCGGTGGCATGGACGCTGAAGGTCTACCCGGAGGGGCTCGGCGATATGCTGGCGAGGATCGATCGGGTTTTGGAGGATCATCGTTATTTTGAAACGACGGTTCCCGCTTGGTACGCAAACTATACAAGAAAGTAGGCATATGGATCAGATGATAACGGTTCATGAAGCGGCGTATGCCGATAAATCGACGCTCCGAAACCTGCTGGAGCTGTACAAGTATGATTTCAGCGAGTTCGATCCGGAGGACGACCTGAACGAAAACGGCCTGTATGAGTACATGTATCTGGATCATTATTGGACCGAGGAAGGAAGGCATCCTTTTTTGTTCCGCGTTGGCGGGAAACTGGCGGGATTTGCTTTGGTTCGTCGGCTGGATATGCAGAATGAGTTTCCCGTTTACGAAATGGCCGAATTTTTTATTTTGAAAAAATATCGCCGCTCGGGCGCGGGGCAGCAGGCGGCATTTGAATTGTTCGATCGATTGCCCGGGAAATGGAAGGTTGCCGAAATGGAAACGAACGTACCTGCGCAGCGGTTCTGGCGCAAAGTCATCGAACAGTACACAGACGGGCAGTTTGAGGAGATCAGGGAAGAGGGCTGGGACGGTCCGATTCAAGTGTTTGTTGCGGCCAAACGGTAAAATTCATAGGGGGTGGCACCCATTCAGACGGTCATCTTTATGGTCAGGCATGCGGAATCGCAGTATATACCGGGCCAGGAAAAGGCCAGGGGAATATCGGAAAAAGGCAGGCAGGATGCGGTAAAGGTAAAAGATCTGCTGCTGCCGGAAGGGATCGACGCGTTTTTTTCGAGTCCGTATCAGCGGGCGGTCCAAACCTTGGAGCCTGCTGCACGGGCGGCCGGAAAAGAAATCGCGATCATCGACGAGCTGAGAGAACGTACGCTTGCGGCGGATCATGTGCAAATCCCCAGCGAACAGTTTGCCGATTTTAAAAAGCGGTTGTACAATGACTTCCGGCATGCGTTTCCGGGAGGGGAATCGAGCGAAGAAGCGCAGCGCAGAGGTACGGAAGCCTTTATGCAGCTTCTTCGGCGGCATCCCGGCAAAAAATTGGCATTAGGCACGCACGGGGACATCATGACGCTGATCTTGAACTTTTTTGACCCGAAATTCGGTTATGCATTTTGGAGATCGATTTCGATGCCGGACGTCTATAAACTGGTGTTTGAAGACCGGGCGCTCCAAGCCGTGACGAGATGTTGGCCGGACTGATCCGCACGCCCGGATCGAAGGAGGACTTGGATGAACGTCTTGAAGCGGGATTACGTGCAGGAAGCGCTGGATCGGGACCGGCAACGGAAGGCGGAAAGGAAGGATCGCGATCGATACCCGGAATAGTCAACCTTTTATGGACATTTCATACTTGAAAACAGGAAACGCGAAGCAGCGGGAGGTCTTTGCGGCGCTCGACCGGCTGGGCATTTTCAGAACATTGGCGGCATTCAGCCCGGTCCTCGCCGGAACCGTTCCGATCGATATCGATGTCGAAGACAGCGATTTGGATATCATTTGCGAGATGCGGGAACCGGAGGCGCTGGAGCAGGTTTTGATCCCGGCATACGACGCGCTGGAGCGTTTTGCGTTAAGCCGGGAACGCATGCATGGCGACAGGGTCATCGTGTGCAACTTTCGGTTCGGTCCGTGGCCCGTCGAGATATTTGCCCAAAACCGGCCGGTGACGCAGCAGAACGCCTATAAACATATGGTCGTCGAAGACCGGATATTGAAGCGGCTAGGACCCGTATTTCGCGACAACGTCAGAAAATTAAAAAGCAGCGGCGTCAAAACCGAACCCGCCTTTGCGAGGCTGCTGGGCCTCGAAGGAGATCCGTATCAGCGCCTGCTTGACATGCATGATTGGGACGAGGAAAAGCTGGGGCTGTTCCTTGTTCAACAAGGGTTCGAACCCGCATAGGGAGAAGCCGTGCCGGAAAACTTACAGTCCGGCCGGCTTCTTTTTTTGATGAATGCGTTTTCAAATGATCTGCCGCATTCTATAATCGTTAAGGTAAACGGCCGCTGCTTGCGGCCGGCATGATCCGTAAAACAGATCCAAAGGTGGGATATGCCTGTGAATGCTTCCAGTGAACGCGCGACGTTGATCCTTCGATTTTTTGTTCCATATGTGCTTATATTGCTCGGGTCTCTGCTTGCGGGGTGGTTCGCCTACCATAAAACGTCGTCGCTCGTGGAATCCGAAACGATGAAAAGCAATGCGGCGGCGCTCGGCCAAATCCGCGAGGCGCTTGACGGCCGTTTTGCCGAGGTGGAGACGATTGCGCAGCAGATGGCCAGCGAGTCCAAAATCCAGTCCTTTCAGTTCGTCAAAGCCCCGTTCGAGAAAACGAATCCTTTCCGGCTCTGGGACCTGGAAAAAAGCTTGTTCGATTACCGGATAACCAACCATTTTATCATCGATTATTTTATCGCGTACAAAAACAGCGGCATGTTCATTTCGCCCCGCAAGGTGTACGACGCCAAGCAGTTCTACGGCCTGCAGCTGCGTTATGACGGCAAATCCTACGAGGAGTGGCGCGACGAGCTTTTCGGGCGGTATTATTACAAAACCTATAAGCCTGGCAGGCAGGTTTGGTATGAAGGAAAACCGTATTCGGTCGTGAGCTACATGCAGTCCTTCGGCACGAAAGACGGCGGAGGCGTCATTGCCGTGCTGATCGACAACAAGCAAATTCAAGAGATGCTGCGGCATATCGATGCCGAGCAGGGAGGGTTTGCTTATGTTGCGGACCAAAACGGCAACCTGATCAGTTACGTGGGCATGGATCCGTCGACCGCAAACATGAAAGCGCTTCCTGTTAAAGAAGGTTTTTCCTTATTTGATTGGAACGGGAAAAAGATGCTGATCACGCAAACGACTTCCCAGTACAACGGGTGGACCTACGTATCCGCCCAACCGGAGACGGTCGTGCTTGCCAAGGCCAATTACATCAAAGAGCTGACGTTAACCGTATTTATGCTGGCGTTGGGCGCAGGGCTCGCCGTTGCGGCTTTGCTGGCCTACCGGAGCAGCAGGCCCGTGTTTAAACTGCTGCAGCTGCTGCCGCTGAAACCCGGGGGCCGCAAAAACCGCCCGCTCGGCAACCTGATGGACGACATCCGCAGCTCCGTTTCCGCGCTGGTCGAAAGCCATGGCGAGCTGAGCAGCAGGCTCGAGGCGCAAGTCCCTTTGCTTCGCAGCGTGTTTTTTGATCGTCTGCTTCAGGGCGGGTATACGTCCATGGGCGAGGTCGAAGCCGCCATGGAGCATGCCCGGATGGAGCTGAGGAGCGGATATTTCGCCGTGTCCGCCATCCAAATTCGGGGCTACCATGCTCCGTACAACGAGGAGATGCTGACGGAGCTGGACATTGTGAAACTGAACATCCGGGACGCCATCCCACCGATCGGGCCGGGGGTGCAGATCTCGGCTCAGGCGCATGATTTGGGCGAAAACAAACTGGCTTTGCTCGTTCACGGGGAAGGCGAAACGCCGGACGATTTTATGCAAGGGGTCCAACGGCTGGTGGCGCAATTGCATGATCATGTGAAGCAAACCAGCCATTCCGGGCTTTGGATTGCCGTGGGCACGTGCCAGACGAGATTGACCGAAGTTTATCGTTCCCTCGGAGAAGCGGAGTTTCTTCTAGTGAACGCGGCCTGGAGCGATCGGCAGCCGATTTTGTTTTATGAGGAAGCGGAAGTGCCGCCGCCCGTTTATTTTTACCCTTCCGACGTGGAACAGCGGTTGATCCAGCTGGTGCGGTCGGGCAACGAGCCGGAGACGGCCCGGCTGATCGGGGAAATCCGGGAGAAAAACGAAGGCAGCGGTCCGCTGCCCGTCGTCGCCCACAAGCTGCTGGCCCAGGAGCTGAGCGGAACGCTGATGAAATGCTGCGAGCCTTCCTTCGCAAACCGGGATGCGTTGACCGACGAGATGAAGGTGGTGCTGGAAGTTTCCGATCCCGCATGGTCGCCTGACGAAGCCGTCCAAAAGCTTTTTCAAGCCCTAATGCAGCTGTGCCGCAAGCATGAGGAACAAAAACGGAGCCATAACGATACGCTGGCGGCCAAGCTGATGGAATATATCGACAGCCATTTCCCGGATCCGGATTTAAGCCTTGCGGTACTCGCGAGGGAAGCCCGGAATTCGGAAGCGTACGTGTCTTATTTTTTCAAAGAGCAGACCGGAATGAACTTTTCCGATTATTTGGAGCATGTCCGCATGGAAGAGGCCAAACGGCTGCTCGTCGGCAGCGCCCTTCCCGTCAGCGAAATTGCGGTCCGAACCGGGTATTTATCGCTGAACTCGTTCAGCAGGGCGTTCAAACGGGCCAACGGCGTAAGCGCCACCGAATACCGCAAAATTTCCCGGCCGCGTGAAGCGTAAGGGCCTATACGGCGGCCGCACGCAGCCTTTTCTTAAAAAACGAATACCGCCGGGAAAACGGAATAATGCCTTTTCTAAAGCCCGGCATAACCGCCAAAACATGCAGATTTACGCAATGAAGCGCTTTCAAGTAAGCTGTGATCACCGGCCGGATTTTTCCATCCAAACCAAAGGGGGGTGACCAAGCTGAATCTTTGGAAAGACATCACGCGCAAATGGCAGCTGTACGCTTTGTTTGCCTTGCCGCTGATTTACATCATCGTATTTAAATACGTGCCTATGTACGGAGCGCAAATCGCGTTTAAGGATTTTAACGTGACGAAAGGCATCACCGGCAGCCCGTGGGTCGGATTCGCGCAGTTCGAGCGTTTTTTCCACTCGCATGAATTTTGGAGGCTGCTGCGGAACACGCTCGTGGTCAGCTTTTACGCGCTGGTCGCAAGTTTTCCGTTCCCGATCATCCTGGCGCTCGGTCTCAATTACGTCAAAAACGAACGCTTCAAAAAGTCGGTCCAAATGATCACGTACGCGCCGTATTTTATCTCGCTGGTCGTGCTGGTGGGCCTTCTGCTGCAGTTCCTCGATCCGCGGACGGGGCTCGTCAATACGCTGCTCGGTTGGTTCGGGCTTGGTCCGTACCATTTTATGGCGCAGGCGTCGTGGTTCAAATCGATTTACGTCTGGTCGCATGTATGGCAAAACACGGGGTTTGCCTGCATCATTTATTTGGCGGCGCTGTCCGGCATCGACCCGGCGCTGCATGAAGCGGCCGTCATGGACGGAGCGACCAAGGTTCAGCGGATGCGTCATATCGATTTGCCCGGCATTCTTCCGATCGCCGTCATTTTGCTCATCTTGAACACGGGGCAAATGCTGGAGACCGGCTTCGAGAAAATTTTGCTGATGCAAAACCCGCTCAATCTGCGCACCTCGGAAGTGATCGACACATACGTCTATAAGGTCGGGCTTGTCTCGCAGGCGATGAATTTCTCTTATGCGACGGCCATCGGCCTGTTCAAAGCGGTGATCGGATTCATCCTGCTGATCATCGTCAATCAGACGGCGAAGCAATTGAAGCAGGAAAGCTTATGGTAGAAAGGCGGCGGAACTATGCATGCAATGAAAATAAAGGAAGCCGGCGCTGACCGTCTGTTTACGATCGTGAATTTTTGCGTGTTGACGCTTGTCATGCTGATCGTGCTGTACCCGCTTGCGTATGTTGTAAGCGCTTCATTCAGCTCGAGCAGCGCCGTGTTGTCGGGACGGGTATGGTTATGGCCGGTCGAACCGACGCTGGATGGCTACCGGGCCGTGTTCAAAAACACGATGGTCGTGCGCGGCTTCATGAACACGATTTTTTATACGGTGGCGGGAACGGGCATCAATTTGCTGTTTACAGTTTTGGCGGCGTATCCGCTGTCCAGGGGCGATTTTCGCGGGCGGAACATGTTCATGCTGCTGTTCGTGTTTACGATGATGTTCAGCGGGGGGCTGATCCCGACGTACCTGCTCGTCAAAGATTTGGGCATGATCGACACCGTGTGGTCCATGCTGATCCCGGGGGCGCTGTCCGTCTGGAACGTCATCATCATGCGCACCTATTTCCAAACGACGATCCCCGGCGAATTGCTGGAGGCCTCCCAGCTGGACGGCTGTTCTGACTTTCGTTTTTTGCTCCGGATCGTGCTACCGCTTTCGGGGCCGATTCTGGCGGTCATCGCTTTGTTTTATGCCGTGGGGCATTGGAACCAGTATTTTAACGCGATGATCTTTCTCAAAAGGGCGGAGCTATATCCGCTGCAATTGATCCTTCGGGACATTCTCGTCCAAAACGAGATCAATATCGATATGCTCGGGGACGCCAAAACGGCCGCTGCGCGGCAGGGACTGCGGGAGCTGCTCAAATATTCGCTGATCGTCGTCACATCGGTGCCGCTTCTGGTGGTGTACCCGTTCGTGCAGAAGTTTTTCGTGAAAGGCGTCATGATCGGTTCATTAAAAGGATAAGACGGAAGCCAAAATTGAAATCGATGGAGGGGCGTTATGTATAAAAAGCTGAATAAAATCGCGGGGATCGTCATGGCCGCCGGCATGCTGCTCGCAGGCTGCTCCGGGGGCGCGAAAGAGGAGGGCGCGGATACGATAGGAAGCAACCCGCCCGCTGCGGGCACTGTGGAGCTGACGCCGCCGGGGACTTATCCGCTCGTTAAAGAAAAAACAACGCTGAAAATCATGGTCCGCGGCAACCCGCTGGTGGAAAATTTCGAAACGAACGAGTTCACCAAATGGTATGAGGAAAAAACGAACGTCCATATCGAATGGGAGGTCGTTCCGGAACAAAGCATGCAGGAAAAGCTGAATCTCGTGCTGGCGAGCGAAGATTATCCCGACGTCATCATGGGCCTGAACGTCTCGCCGACCCAGCAGATGATTTACGGCTCCCAAGGGGCGTTCCTTCCTTTGAACGATTTGATCGAAAAGCAGGGCACCCAGACGAAAAAAATGTTCGCGGACAACCCGGAAATCAAAGAAACGGTCACGGCGATCGACGGCAACATTTATGCGCTTCCCGAGGTCAACGATTGCTACCACTGCTCGATGAGCCAAAAAATGTGGATCTATGAGCCGTGGCTCAAGAAATTGGGGCTCGAGATGCCGAAAACGACCGACGACCTCTACAACGTGCTGAAGGCTTTTAAGGAAAACGACCCGAACGGCAACGGGAAAAAGGACGAAATCCCGCTGTCCATCACGCAAAAATCATGGCGTTCGACCATCGACGCGTTTCTGATGAACTCTTTTATCTACAATCCGGTGTACGGATCAAGCAGCAAGCATATGTTCATTAAGGACGGCAAACTGGACGTGGCCTTCAATAAGCCGGAATGGCGCGAGGGATTGCGGTACCTGAACAAACTCTACAAGGAAGGCCTGATTGCGCCGGAATCGTTCACCCAGGACGAAAACCAGCTGATTCAGCAAGGGGAAAATCCGGGTACCGTCATCTTGGGGGCATCCACGGGCGGACATGAAGGCGTATTCACGCAGCTCATGGGAGACAGCGGACGCTGGAAGGAATACAAAGCGGTTCCGCCGTTAAAAGGACCGGGAGGCGTGCAGTATGCCGCCGTCGACACGACGGCTTTGACGCCGGGCGCCTTCATCATCACGAAAAAAGCCAAAAATCCGGAGCTGGCGCTCCGCTGGGCCGACGGGCTGTACGAAAAAGAAATGACGCTGCGGAGCGTGTACGGCCGTCCGGATCAAGAATGGCGCGACGCCAAGGAAGGCGAAATCGGCATCAACGGCAAACCTGCGGTGTGGTCGGAGCTTAAATCCTACGGCACGGTGCAAAACGTCAACTGGGCGCAAACCGGTCCGGCGCTGCGTACGAACGATTTCAGATTGTCTGCCGTCGCAAAAGGTGACGACGATTTAGAGGTAATTCTGTACAACGAGACGAAGAATAAATATGAGCCGTATAAACCGAAGGATGTCAGCACGGTGCCGCCGCTGTTCCTGACGAACGAGCAGGCGTCCGAAATCGCCGACCTGGCGAAAACGATCAATGACTACGTGGATGAAATGATCGCCCGCTTCGTCATTGGCGACGCCAGCCTGGATGCGGATTGGGACAGCTACGTCAGCCAGCTCGACGCGATGAACCTGAAGCGATATCTGGAGATTTACCAGACGGCTTACGACGAAAAGAACAAAAAATAAACCTAGCAAACGGAGGTAATACGACATGAATCCGCGTTTCGAACGAACGCTGCCGCTGATGAACGACCGTTTCGGCCTTTTTATCCACTGGGGATTGTATGCGATTCCAGCCCGGGGGGAATGGGTGCGAAGCCAGGAGCGGATCACCAACGAACAATACCAGCCTTATTTCGAAGAATTTAATCCGGTGCTTTACGATCCGAAGAGCTGGGCCAAAGCGGCCAAAGCCGCCGGACAGCGATATGCGGTGCTTACGACGAAACATCACGACGGTTTTTGCTTGTTCGACAGCCAGCTGACCGATTACAAGGCGACGAATACGCCGGCGGGGCGCGACCTCGTTCGCGAATACGTGGACGCTTTCCGCGAGGAGGGGCTGAAGGTCGGTTTCTATTATTCCTTGATCGACTGGTATCATGACGATTATCCGGCTTATGGCGACCGTCAGCACCCGATGCGCGACAACGAGGCTTACAAGGACAAAAAGATCGATTTTGACCGTTACCTCGACTATATGCACGGCCAGGTCCGGGAGCTGCTGACCAACTACGGCAAAATCGATATCATGTGGTTCGATTTTTCCTATGACGATATGACGGGCGAAAAGTGGCGCGCGACCGAACTCATCCAAATGATCCGTTCCCTGCAGCCGGATATCGTGATCGATAACCGGCTCGGCGGCAACATCATGGCGGCGGAGCCTGAAGTGTACGCCGGGGATTTCTTCTCGCCGGAGCAGATCATTCCGCCCCAGGGCATCGTCAATTCGGCGGGCGAGCCGATTCCATGGGAAGCGTGCATTACGCTGAACGACCACTGGGGATACCACGCGACCGACCGGAATTACAAATCCCCGCGCCAGGTGATCCGCGCGCTCGTCGAATGCGTCAGCAAAAACGGCAATCTGCTTCTGAACGTCGGTCCGGACGCAAAGGGGGAAATTCCGAAGGAATCGCTTGAAATTTTGGAGACGGTCGGCGAGTGGCTGCGCCGCAACGGCGACAGCATTTACGGCTGCGGCATCGCCAAGCTGCCGAAGCCGGAGTGGGGCCGCTACACCCAGCGCGGCAACAAGCTGTACGCGCACGTCTTCGACCGGGGCATCGGGCCGATTTACTTCCAGGGACTGAAGGGCAAAATCAAAAAAGCCCGCCTGCTTGCGGACGGCAGCGAACTCCATGTGCATACGCCTTGGATGGCGGACCAATATTCGGATACGGAAAGCGGCGCTTTCATTCACATCCCCGGAGGAGACTTGCCGGATGAACTGGATACGGTCATTGAGCTTGAACTGACGGAGGAATTGTAAGCGTTTGATCGTCCAAATGAGCTGTTGATATCGATACCGAAAGGGAGGATGAACGGAATGAAACCTGGAGTCAGCACCTATAGTCTGCTCCAAGCGATCAAAGCGGGGGAGATGACGGTCTTGGACGTCATCGACTGGATCGCGGAGCAGGGCGGCGAGCATATGGAGATCGTTCCTTACGGCTTCACCCTGGAGGACCAGCCGGAACTCGCGGATGCCGTCCGCGAGCGGGCAGCCGCAAAAGGCATCGCATTGTCCAACTATTCGATGCCCGCGAATTTCGTGCAGGAAACACAGGAAGCGTTCGAAGCCGAAATGGAAAGGGTCAAGCGGCATGTGGATACGGTCCATCGCCTAGGGATGAAGCATATGCGCCACGACGTGACGGCTTTTACGCTCCCGCCCGAAAAATGGGGCATCGACTACCTGGAGGACAATCTGGCGCAAATCGTGGAGGGCTGCCGGCGCATCGCGGATTATGCTGCGCAATACGGCATCACGACCACGATCGAAAACCACGGCGTCAGCGTGCAGGCCAGCGACCGGGTGCAGCGGGTGCTTCGGGCCGTGGACCGTCCGAACTTCAAAACGACGCTTGACATCGGCAATTTTCTCTGCGTCGATGAGCAGCCGCTCGTCGGCGTGAAGCGGAACCTGCCGTTTGCTTCGCTGATTCACGTCAAGGATTTCTACATCCGTCCGGCGGATCAGAACCCGGGGGGCGGAGCCTGGTTCCGGACGTCCCATGGAAACTACCTGCGGGGATCGATCTTCGGGCAAGGAGACATCGACGTGAGGCGGGTGCTGCGGATGATCAAGGCGTCCGGCTACGACGGATTCGTCACGCTGGAATTCGAAGGCATGGAGGAGTGCCGCGAAGGCACGAGGCTGGGCCTTGAAAATTTAAGACGGATATGGGATGAGGTATAATCCGAAACGGATGTTCCAAGCGCTGTCGGCGTTCATTTCGCCGGCAGCGCTTTTTTTGTAACTCCGGATTTCGGCCGTCTCCGGGTTATACAGACGAACCAAAGCTTTTCGCCTTCTTTTTATGGGTGAGGAATAGACCCGGAATGAAGATTGCCGCAAGGACAACGACGGATACCAAGAATCCGGCATGATAACCTTTTAATCCGTTGGCAATCGACGGCTGCATCCCTTGCTGGGCCGTTGCGACGACGGTTGCCATCACAGCCGAGCCAAAGCTGGAGCCAAGGTTTTCAATCATATTTATGCCGACGCCTGCTTTCGGAAGCAGTTTGCCGTCAAGTCCTGTATAAGCGTCACTCGTGAGCGGAAGCATGATTCCTCCGAAACTGGTCCCCCGGATGAACAATACGATGGAAATCCAGATCATGCTTGTTTGATCGGTAACAAAGATTAGCGGAATCGATCCGATCAGCGAAAGAACGAGGCTGACCATGACCACGTATTTCGCACCGATCTTATCAATCATTTTTCCGATCATCGGCCGGGTAACGAGCATCCCGACGCCTTGGGGAATTAACGCAAGCGCTGCTTCGATCGCCGTGAAATGACGGAAGTTTTGGAAGTATAGCGGCAGGATCAGCATCGGGCCCATGACGGATATATTCGCCAAGAACAAACCGATACTCGAAGCCGCGAAGCTCTTGCGTGCAAATAAATTCATTGGAAGCACGGTTTGATTCTTCCGGATCCGGTTATATACGAAGTAAATGACGGCTAAAGCCAGACCAATGCCCACCCATAGGATGGTTTCGCGATTGTTAAAGGACGCATGGTCCGCTGCTTTCGTAATGCCGTATATCAAGGCAGCGCTCATAAAGGACAAATCAATAATTCCAAAAACATCGAGCGTACTGTCTTTGTCGAACGGTTCAAAGTCCGGGATTTTTTTGATCATCAGGGGTGCAGCAATCAGAACAATAAACACGTTGATGAAGAATATCCAGTGCCATGATGCGCCTTGAACGATGAATCCCCCGATGACCGGCCCTAAGATCGGTCCGAGAATCATAGGCGTGCTGACGATGGCCATCACTTTCCCTACATTTTCCGGACCAGCCGTTTGAACCAATAGGGTTGACATGAGCGTGGTAATGATCCCCGCACTGAATCCCTGAAGCAAACGAAAGAAGATGAAGCTGGAAATATCCCGGCTAATGCCTGCCAAAACGGAAATGAGACCGAAGGCAATGACCGCTCCGATAAAGATTTTCTTTCCGTTAAATCTGTTCATCAGCCAGCCGGATACGGGAACCGCAATCGCAAGGGCTAACACATAACCTGTAATGGCCCATTGGATGGTATCCAATGTCGTGTGGAAATCCTTCGATAATGTATCGATGGCGATGTTCACCATCGTTGAGTCCAGCATGGGGGCAATGGCTCCAAGTGCAATCGCCCAGGCAGCCAAGAGGCTTCCCCGGGTTAATCCGGGTTCCTTTGCTTTGTCTTTTGCCATTGTTATTTCTCCTCTCCGATGTTGTTACTGGCATTGTTTGTTTCCTCGTCAACAATATCGCAAATTTGTTTCCGTGTCAACAAAAACAAGGGTGCAAAAAAGCAACCCATGCTCAAGAGAGCCCGGCTGCCTGCGGTTTCATTTTCATGGTTCAAAAGCGCTCCGGCTTAATGAATGTCTATTCCCTGTTTCTTTATTTCTGCATCCAAATGCCTGCTATACGCTTCAATGAAGTGAAGCATGCCGTCAAATTGTTCCTCGGTGATCTGCTCAAATACGGCTTGATCCCGCTCTTGAAATTCTTTGTGCAGTTCCTCATGGATGTTATAAATGACTTTGCCTTGCTCCGTAAGCTTGAAGTAGATTTCTTTCTTGTTATCCGGCTTTTGGTAGCTGTCGATGAGGCCTTTTTCCATGAGTTTCTTCGTTAATTTACTTATGGCGCCTCTAGTCATATAAAGAGACTGGGCAAGTTTGGTCACGTTGGGTTCCGTATTTTTTCCAATGGATTCGATGCAATGTACTTCAGAAGGTTTATAACCCTTAAGACGGTGTTCCATCTTATTTTTATTAAGCCACCCCATCTTGTTAAATAAGTCCCTGAATTCCATGATGATCTGTTCTTGTTTGTTCATGGCTTGTCCTCCCGCCCGTCGCTGCATTGCAACATGATATTAAAGCCTGTGCTAATTTTATTCCTCTATGGCGATACCGGCAGCTTTCCAGTGCCCGTAGGCGACGATGTTGCTGAATTGAGATGCAACTTCACCCGCAGGCAGAGGCATCTCGTTTTTAATCCACCAAACGATAACTCCCATGAAAGACGACACGAGATACTCGAGCAGCAAATCCTTGGATATCGCCAAAGGGGGATCTCCCTGCGCAGGATTCCATCCCTCATTTAATTTGTCTTTCATGATCTTCTCCATTTTCGCTCGAAACGGGTAGATTCTATTCTCATCAATCAGCATGGCGTAATAAAAAGAGATATTGCCTGAAATATGATCCAATATCGCTTGCATCACGGTTTCGAGCCTGGAAATGCTGAAAGGATTCATGTGGATCGGACATAGGACGATGGCTTTCTTTAATTCGCTTAGCAGCTCCTCCATACAAATATCCAATAAATCAGGTTTATTTTGGTAGTGAAGATAAAACGTATTCCGATTGATCATGGCCCGATCGGCAATATCCTGGATCGTGATCGCTTCATATCCTTTTTCCTGAATCAGTTCAAAAAACGCTTTTCGAATCGATTGTTTCGTGCGCAGCACTCTTAAATCGGTTTTTTTGTCCATAGTTTTCGTTCCCCTAAATAAAATTTCGATCGTTAAGCGACATAGCGATGAGAATTTGTATGTTATCCTTCAAAACTAAAAATATTGAATATTGAGCGTCATATTCACCTTCATTATAATGAGCAACAGATAAATAAACAACATGAAGTTCATTATTTATCTTGGTGTCTATAAATTCAATCAGGAGGGTATTCATATGACGTTTAACCATCAAAATGAGCTTGTTAATAAGGCCGTCGCCGTGCTGGAAAGTTTGGAGAGCGGCAATCCCGAAGCGATAAAGGCCTACGTTCATCCGGAAAAATACATTCAGCACAACCAGGCTTTACTCGATGGCCGTGAAGCTATGCTTGGCGCACTTGCGCATTTGAAGGAAGCTGGAACTAAGGTAAGCATTAAACGCGCTTTTGTCGACGGTGATTATGTGGTGCTTCATTCCGTATACGATTTTTTCGGCCCCAAAATCGCTATTGATATTTTCCGTTTTGAAAATGGACTGATCGTCGAACATTGGGACAATTTGCAGGAGATGGTGGAGAAAACCCCAAGCAACCATACGATGATTGACGGACCGGTCACGATTCAGGATATCGACAAGACGGACGCGAACAAAACGCTTGTCAAAAGCTATGTCGAGAACATTTTGTTCGGGAAGGACCCTGACCTGCTTGCCTCTTACTTTGACGGGGATCGATACATTCAACATAGTCCGCATATTGCGGACGGCCTTTCGGGTCTTCATGCCGCATTGCAGGTACTGGCGGAAAAAAATATTACATTCCAATACACCCATCTTCATCAGGTGATCGGACAAGGCGATTTTGTTCTTACCGTGAGTGAAGGGCTCTTCGACGGCCGACCTACGGCTTTTTACGATTTGTTCCGCGTAGAGAATGATAAGATTGCCGAGCATTGGGACGTCGTCGAGGCGATTCTGCCGCCGGAAAAACGCAAAAACTCGAACAGCAGATTTTAAGGTTGGCGCAGCTGAATACCAAAAAAGACATCGCCGTTTTCTACAGGGCGATGTCTTTCGCATCACAAATACATGGGGGTGCCCAATGGGTACGGCCGCGTTGCCGCAGCAGCGCTATTTTTGTTCATTGTATAGAGACGAGGAGTAAAGGATCATGAACATGCTGAAACAAAAAATGACATGGCTGGGAGCGGCGATTGTCCTGGCCGTATTGGTCGTATTCGGGGCGGCGATGTTGGGGACGGTGCTTGGATCGAAGCCAAAGGAGCTCCCGGTGGCACTTGTTGTGCTTGACCAGCCTGCAGAGCTGCCGAATGGAAAATCATTATCGGTCGGGGAGATGATCCGGAAAAAAATGATGTCGGACCCGGCATTGCCGTTCGTCTGGCATGTCTTGAATTCCGAGGAAGAAGCCCGGGAAGGACTAGATAAGCGTGAATATTACGGAGCGTTGGTGTTTCCGGCGGATCTGAGCAGCGGAATGCTCACGTTAGCTTCTCCCTCGCCGAATCAGCCCGATGTGAAGATCATCGTCAACGAGGGGATGAACGCTCAAGCTTCGACAGCGTTGCATTGCCGGTGTTGGGGCGGGTGGAAACGAACGTTCCACCCTACGAAACATCCGGGCGGCCAGCCTTTTAAACGTCAAGAGGCACGCCTTTGGGATCGAACGGGGTCGAGAGCACGGTCATCGTCTGCGTAAATCCGTATTCGCTGCATTCCTTCCGGAATCGGTCAAGCGACTGCATCGATTCGGTGACGACCTTGATGAGGAAGTTGAATTGGCCGCTGATCTGATGAATTTCCGCGACGTCCGGCGACCGCCGGCAAAAATCGGTGAACAGGTCGCAGCGGTTCGCCTGGATGGCCACAAACGCGGTAATGGCTTTTCCGAGTTTTTCGGGAGAAAGCATGGCCCGATACGAACGGATCACTCCTTTTTCCTCCAGCCTCCGTACCCGTTCCGTGACCGCCGGCCCGGTCATGTTGATCATCCGGCCCAATTCGGAAATGGTAATCCGGGCGTTGTCCTGCAGTATATTCAATATTTTCAAGTCGGTTTGATCCATTAGGGGCATCCTCCTTTGGCGGCATGTAGCATATGATCTTACGAAATAGGATTTATTCCTGGCGCCTTCAAGGCATGCGCGATTATCGGCATCGCACCGCCATGCAACGGCTGCTTTCATTTTTTAAGTATAAGGGGAAATAGTCCTTCAAATCCATAGTAAAACGGGAAGGAAAACTTGTTATTGGCATGGCACGCCAGCCCTCCGCCCGATAAACTGTAATTAAAAAAGAAGCAGTACACAAGTTCAACATTCAGGAGGGTTTAGCGGATGAACACAACCATTTTAAGCGAAAAAAATATAGGAAAATTGACTTTGAAAAATCGCCTGATCGTATCCCCGATGCAGCAGTGGCAGGGGACGCCCGAATCGTTTGCGACCGATTACCACGTGCAGCATTACGCGAAATTGGCATCCGGGGCAGGGCTGTTGATCATCGAATCGACCGGCGTTTCCCCGAATGGGCGGCTTTTTCACAATGACATCGGCATTTTTACAGACGCCCATACCGCATTTTTGAAACCGGTCGTCGATGCCGTTCACGCCAAGGATACGCCGGTATTCATTCAATTGACGCATGGCGGCAGAAAATCTTGGCGAAACGGCGCATCGCGGCTGCTGGCCCCAAGTGCCATCGCTTATGACGATGAATACGGCGTTCCGGAGAAGATGAGCGTCGCGGACATCCGCGCCGAAGTGGAGAATTTCCGCCTCGCAGCCCGAAGAAGCCTGCAGGCGGGGTTCGACGGCATCGAGGTGCATGCGGCCCACGGGCATTTGGTGCATCAGTTCCTGTCCCCGCTGTCCAACCGGCGGACCGACGAATACGGCGGATCGCTCGAAAACCGCAGCCGTTTCTTGCAAGAAATCCTGGAAGCCGTGCGTTCGGAGACGGGAAGAGACTATCCCGTGATCGTCCGGGTATCCGCATCCGATTTTGCCGAAGGAGGATTGACTCCCGCCGAAGTCGGGAAGATCCTCAAAGGGCTGGAAGCCTACATCGATGCGGTGGACGTGTCCTCCGGCGGTCTGCTGCCGGTCAATCCGCTCGCGACGCCCGATGGATACCAGGTCCCGTATGCTTCCATTATAAAACAATACGTGGGCATTCCGGTGATGGCCGTCGGAAAAATCTATGACCCGTCGCTTGCGGAATTCATCGTATCGGAAAACCTGTCCGATTTTATCGCGGTGGGCAGACCGCTCCTTCAGGACCCGGATTATGTCCGGAATACTTTTTTGGCGACGGGAATGGTTCCGCAGCATTAAAAACTTCTCTATCCCTTTTTGCAAAATCTTTATATAGGGCTTGCTGAACACTTAAAAAAACAACAAAAACCGCATAACAACAAGGATTCTAAGGCCCATTTGTCGAAATCATATGCAAAGGAAATGTTTGAAAACCACCTAAAACCTTTGCAGATGGAGTGACGAAGATGTTTAAGCCGACCGCGCACCTCGATAATCAATTGATCCTGCCCGGCGATTTCTTTCTGCCCTTTGGCGGAAAGCTGGACGAGGACAATCGCTGGGTCCAGTTGGCGCGGTTGGTGCCGTGGGCGGAGGCTGAGAAAACATACGGTCAATTTTTCAAAGACACCTTTCGCGGCCAGCAAACGATCAGTCTTCGGATGGGGCTCGGTGCGCTCATCATTCAGGAGCGAATGCAACTGACCGACAGAGAAACGTTGGAGTCGATCAGCGAAAATCCTTACATGCAATACTTCATTGGTCTGCCTGGATTCGTCATGAAGCCACCGTTCCATCACTCCATGATGACGCATTTCCGCAAGCGTCTGACGGACGTGCTGGCAGAGTTGAATGAGATCGTCGCCACCGAAGGTGCGAAGGAAACGAAAGATGATGATGACAGCAACGACGCGACCGGCGGCGGTAAAGGCCAAGGGAAGCGCTCGAAGAAGCGCGCCTCTGATGAAGAAGTCGAGCAGCAAACCATGTTTGCACAATCGCAAGTCGCATCGTCAGAAGCAGCGTCTCCCGTGGAGTCGATGGCTACAGAGTCAGAGGTTCCTGAAACGAATAAACTTGTTTGCGAAGCGCATCCGAAATCGACCGCAGAATGGGAAGCCCCTGAGCAGCCGAATCAAGGGACCGTGCTGGTGGATGCCACCTGTGCGCCGGCGGATGTGGCGTATCCGACCGATCTGAATCTGTTGAATGAAGCGCGGGAGAAGCTCGAAGCGATCATCGATACGCTGCATGAGCCGGTCATCGGACAAATGGCGAAACCGCGCACGTACCGGGAAAAAGCGCGCAAACAGTTTCTGGCCGTTTCCAAGCAACGCAGACCGGGGCCGAAAGTGATTCGCAAAGCGATCAGGAGGCAACTCGGTTACGTTGGACGGAACCTCTCCATCATCGCCGAGCAAGCCAAGTCGCAACCGCTCACGCTACTTGGCCGCAAAGCCTATCGCGACCTGCTGGTGATTCACGAACTGTACCGTCAGCAGCTTCACATGTACAACGAGCGTTCCCACCAGATGGAAGACCGGGTCGTCAGCATTCATCAGCCGCATGTCAGGCCGATCGTGCGCGGGAAAGCCAAGGCGCGCGTCGAGTTCGGAGCCAAGATCGCGGTAAGCATGACGAAGGGCTACGCGTTCCTTGATCGGCTATCTTGGGATAACTTCAACGAGAGCACGACGCTCATGGACGTGATCGAGAAGTATCGCAGCCGCATGGGATTCTATCCGGCTGTCGTCCAAGCGGATCAGATCTACCGCACACGCGAAAACCGGAGATTCTGCAAACAGCATGGGATTCGGCTCAGCGGACCGGCACTGGGACGCAAGCCGAAAAACGGCCCGACAAGCGAAGATAGGCAAGTGGCCAAACAGGATACCGGAGAACGAAACGCAATCGAAGGCAAGTTCGGAGAAGGCAAGCGCAAGTACGGGCTTGGCTGTATTCGAGCACGCCTCGCAAAGACAAGTGAATCCGTGATTACGCTGCAACTTCTGGTGATGAACCTGGAGCGCAGGCTCCGCGTTCTTTTTTGCCTCATTTTTACGCTGCTATCTCGCAGTCGCCTAGCCATGAGTTTCGGTTAAAGAATCGTTCAGCAAGCCCTATATAGTAAGAGAAACCGGCATTTGATCGGCAGGATGGTGCCGGGGGATTTTAAAAGGGGGAGAAGCTATGCAATATCCAAACGTCCTGTTTGACCTCGACGGCACGTTAACGGACCCGAAGGCCGGAATCACGAAGTCGGTGCAATACGCATTAACCCATTGGGGCATTGAGGTGGCGGATCCGGATACGCTCATACCGTATATCGGTCCGCCGCTTGCAAGTTCCTTTCGGGAGATCCACTCCTTTTCGGAGCGGGATTCGGTGCTGGCGGTGGAGAAATACCGCGAATATTACCAGGATCGGGGCATCTATGAAAACGAGTTGTACGACGGCATCCATGAATTGCTTGAAGCGCTAAAGGGACAGGGCCGGAGGTTATTCGTGGCCACTTCGAAGCCTACCGTGTTTGCGGTGG
Source organism: Paenibacillus sp. FSL M7-1455 (assembly GCF_038004655.1). NCBI lineage: Bacteria > Bacillati > Bacillota > Bacilli > Caryophanales > Paenibacillaceae > Paenibacillus > Paenibacillus sp. FSL M7-1455. The sequence continues at coordinate 2,260,935 of NZ_JBBORO010000001.1, forward strand.
AGGTGCTGAAGCATTTTGGCATCGATGCTTATTTCGAATACGTCTGCGGCAGCCATTTGGATGGAACGTTGTCCGACAAAGCGGAGATCATCGCCAAGGTGATCGAGAAGTTTAGCTTACGCAAGGAAGAATCCATCATGATCGGGGACCGCAAGCATGACATCATCGGGGCGCAAAAAAACGGCATCGATTCGGTAGCGGTGGGTTTCGGATACGGAAGCGAGGAGGAGCTGACCGCGATTCGGCCGACGTATCATGTGCAAACCGTGGAGGAATTGAGGGCGCTTTTTGAAGGGCACTCGGAGTTTTTTTTGAAACATTCCCTATATTTACCTCGTTAGTTACTTGAGGTGAATTGCATGAAAAAACTTACAATCAGGGAAAGACCAACTAATTCACTATGGATCTCAAAAATACGAGATATTTATAATGAATGAGGGAAATGAAGAAGTTTACAGGTGGTCTACAAATAGAGTATTTCCCATGAAATCAATACAACGGGAATTAAAGAATGAGGAGGTACTAAGTTACAAAGAAACATGGGATTTTAAAGATGTACAGGGCCGTCATGTTTCCAAAGGCCGTTATAAAATAAAGGTTGTTATGTTGATTCGTATCGATACCGAAAATGGAAGCTTATCTACGGAAGATCTGACCGCTGCTACAGTGGTTGAAGTTTTATAGAACTATCTAAATTTTAATTCGAAGAGCCAACGGTCAAAAAATTTGCCATTAGCTCTTCTTTTTTTCTATAGTAATGGCGGAAGGCATCGCCTTCCGCCTGACAGAAACGACTTTGTAAATAAGAAGAAATGAATAGAAGTTACATCGCCGCCGCTTCGGAAGCTGCGGTTTTTCCTTCTTTGAACATAAAATAATACATCGCCGACGCGGTGATGTACAAAACCCCGGTCATGCTGAAGGTGATCGCATATCCCCAATAGGTTCCGTAGGCGGTCAGAAGGAACGACTGCACCGGTCCCATCGTCGCCCAGCCGAGCATAAAAGCGGTTTGGGTCATGGAATTGGCGATGCCCCGGCGCGCGTCCGATACCCGGTCTACCATGATGGAGGACTGGATGGGATTGGCCGCATTCATGAGCGCCTGCCGGAACAGGAACGTGATCGACGCGATGACGAACAGGTTCGTGAAACCGGTCAGCAGCAGGAACGGCAACGACATCATTTGGAACAGCACGACCGCTTTTACGGGGCCAACCCGGTTCGCCAGCGTGGGTCCGATCAGCATCGATACGATGGTCATCACCTGGCCGAGCGAAATCAAAATCCCGACGGCCGATAACGAAACGGCAAAACGGTTCGTAAAATAAAGGTTCAAATAAGGCACGACAAGCCCGGAGCCCGTTCCGACGATCAATTGGGCGAGCGTGAATTTGCAGATGGCTATCCAGTCATCCTTGGCCGGAACCGCTGGTTTGGCTGTCGCCTCCGGAACGACGGTTTCGACCGGCACGTGTTCCTTCGCCGTTTTTTGGACGAACAAAAGCGGAATAAACGCCAGCAAGCTTGCCGCGCCCCCGATGAACAGCACCGTTTGCAGACTATGGATTTTTTCCATTCCCGCCTGCTGCAGCAGATCCGCCAAAACGCCGCCCCCGCTGCTGCCGAGCACCTGCGCCGCAAGCACGAGGGAGAAGTGGTAGCTGAATATTTTCAGCCGCTGCTGTTTATCCGTATTTTCCGCGAGGAAAGGGACGGCGATCACCTGAAAAAAGGCGGCAAACAAGCCGGCGGCCACCGCCAGCAGCACCAGTCCCGATTCCCCGCTCGCAAAAGCCCTTCCCATAAAGCTTAGTCCCGTAAGCATCGCGCCAAGCGAAAGCAGCAGCTTATGGCTGGCCCTGTCGGCGATCAGCCCGATCGGTATAAATACGAGCGCCGTCGCCAAGGACTGCACGCTGACGATCGTCCCGTTCATCGTGTCTTCATACCCTAATGCTTGAATATACAAGTTGTAAAGCACCGAGAACATGCCCGTCCCGATTTGGTACAGCACATTCGCCAGAAAAAAAAGCCGGATATTGCGGCCGAGAAGTTTCCATCCTGATGTAACCGCATGCAGTACATGCATTTTGCCGATCCCCCGTCATTGTCATCGTTGTATGGTCATCCCCATTGTAGCAGGAGGATCTCCCGGTGGGAAGCAGAAAATGGAAGATGTCCGTGGGGAAGAGACAGTTTATCTTTGATCTACCGTTTTCCGTCCGGATCGGCTATGATCAAAGGAAACATACGGTTATCTTGCATCGTCATTAGATCAGGTTCATCCAGGAAGGGGAGGGTACTCGGTGAATGAACGAATGAATATCTTGGAGGTCACGGCGATTGATGCGGATCTGTTGGAGCAGCTGTCGGAGGTCCTCATCGCCGTCGTCGGGGACGGGGCATCGATTGGATTTTTGCCGCCGCTTTCAAAGCAGGAGGCGAAGAAGTATTGGGAGCAGGTGATGTCGCCGGGAGTCCGTTTATGGATTGCGGAGAAGGATGGCCGAGCGGCAGGGACAGTGCAGCTTCACCTTGCAATGAAACCCAATGCCGCACACCGCGCGGAAGTCGCAAAGCTCATGGTATCCCCGGAAGCCCGGAGACGCGGCATCGCCCGGATGCTGATGGAGACGGCGGAAGAGGCGGCACGCCAAGAGAACAGGACGCTGCTTGTTCTGGATACGAGGGAGGGCGACCCATCGAATACGTTGTACCGGTCGCTCGGATTCATCGAGGCCGGCAGAATTCCGCATTTTGCCCGTGCGGCGGATGGAAGCTTGGACAGCACCGTTATTTACTACAAAGAAATATCGTTATAACCGGTCCGGCTTGTTCTAAACAGTTTGAAATCTGTACCCTTCGAATGCTAATCTCAATAATACAGCGATGTTTTTATGGTACATACCAGCATACCGCCATCGATAGGGACAGAGAGGGGATACAAAACATGATGATTCCATTGGGACAATTTGAAATCACATCCGGCAAAATGGTCGTAGCCGATCCGTGTTACGACCTGGACCCGGACACGATCATTATGGGCGTGTTGGACCGCCCGTTAAACGGCGCCTGGGACGCTTTCGTCCACAAAGCCGAGGTGAGGGATTGGGGTGAAGCCTGCGCCAAGCTGGTCGCTTGCCATAGCGCATATACGGATCAGCAAGATCGGCTGGAATGGGTGAAATGCAATTTCATCGTCGGCGTGGACAGCGGGCAGGCGGGCATATTCGACGCAAGCAAGTACCGCATTCCCGATCCGGAGGCGACGGAGCCGGATACGACGGACAGCGAGTGGTATCTTGCCTGCTGCGATATAACGGGAAGCGAAACAGAGGCCGGCGTGCTGGACGGGGGCGTGGTTTCGCATTCCGGCTTTGGCGACGGAGGCTATGCAGCGTATGCCGCTGCCGATGGCGAAGGCCGGATTATCGGCGTGAAAATCGTCTTTATCAAAGAAGCGGACCTTTAAGGTTGAAAGGCACAGCCCAGTTCCTGCCCGATCGTCCGGTTCCGATTCCGAAAGAAGAAAATAATGAAAAGTCAGCGAAGAAGACCGGTTTCCGGTCTTCTTTTTCTTTAAGGAAATCAAAAAGCAAACCGACAATAGTCAGGGTGCGAGGGCACCTGTCCCTTCGTTCCCTACTGTCATCATTTTCAATGAAAAAGCAATGATATTCCATGTTCCATGAAAGGAAAGGGTTCCCAAGGTTCTGACGACCGCGGCTTGCGGAAAAAGCGGCGATTCGGAGAACCAAGGGACATCGGCGGCAGCGGGCAAGGAAAAGATCAAAATTACGATGTGGTCCCAGATTGCGGACCCCAATTCGAAGGACCCATACCGAAGGATGAAGGGGAAGGCCATCGCGCCTTCCTTTTTTTGTGCCGAATATCCGGGGCCTCTTGGGCCCCGGCTGCCATGTCCGAAATCGGCCCTTTTTTTCAAAAAAAGCTGGAAATGGCCGCCGCTAAAAGGTATGATATAGGAAATTCTTATATATCCTATGAATATACTGTGAATTATTTAGGAATCGGGTTTATGAATATATGTCGATGGAGACCCTGAGATGAACAAAATGAACAAAAAGAAACGGGCCATCCCCCTTTTGCTGCTGTTAATCATTCTGTTGATCCCTTTTGGATTCAGTTACGCTTCCTTCCAGTCGAAGCAAACGGCCAACCAAGGAGCGGACGAATTTGTCAGCCGTCTGCAGGCCGTCATGAAGGGCAGCGCGGCTTTTAAATTATCGGAGCTGACGCCGGTTGATTGGGATCATGCCTATATTTTTCACCCGTACACGACGAAGAGTGAAATGGAACGAATCGTTGGAACTTCATGGACGACAAGCAGCTCTTTTATCGGGTATTTGCTGGACCGGACATTCCTCGGCGCTTATCCCCTGGATGACGATTCGCTGAATAAGCTCGTTTTCACGAAAAACGGAAAGGTCGTGCTGGATGTCACCTTAAACCGCTCCATTGCCGACTTTACGACTTTGAAAGAAATTCGGCGCGACAAGGAGCTGCTGCTGGGGACCGGAACAGAGGGCGCAAATGTCGTCGGTTCGAAGCCATAATTCGGATGCCTGGAGTGGCTAGGTGGAACTTTCAACCTAAAGTTCTCCCAAAAATATGCTAGAATGGACATACAGATTCGATCATGTTAAACGAACCGGAGGAATCATCATGACGCAGATCACATCCGCTCCGGCGGTCGAGGTGGCTTTGTATACGATGTGTCTCGTCCAGGACGGCGACAAAGTGCTGCTGCTGAACCGCCCGAGCAAACGGGGATTTCCGGGCTATATCGGCCCCGGAGGCAAAGTGGAGTTTCCCGAAAGCTTGACGGAAGGCGCCATCCGCGAAGTGCGCGAAGAGACGGGATTGATCGTCAAAGACCTGGTCTATAAAGGGCTGGACGAATTCGTCGATCCCGCGACGAACTACAGGTACATGGTTTTTAATTATTTGGCGACTTCGTTCGAGGGGGAACTGCTCGAGAATCCGCCGGAAGGCGAACTGCTCTGGGTTCCGATCCAGGAAGCCACTTCCCTGCCGATGCAGGATTGGTTTAAGCGGCGTTTCCCGCTTTTTTTCGAGGAAGGCACTTTCGAAATATACGAAGTCTATGACATGGAAAACAAAAAGACGCTGAAGGAAAGCGTGAAAAAGCTTTGAAAGTTTTATTTACATGCTTTTCCTACGAGTTTGCGATTTCCCTCCTATAAGGGCTAAGACGCCAATCTATCAGATATCAAGATTTGAGCCTTGCCATTCATATCAAAGTTAGAATCGGGAGCGGCTTGAATCAGGCATGGCATCTAGCTCCGCGGCAATTTGCTCAAATCGGATGCTCTAGCATGAAATGCGCGAGTGGCTATAACAAATGATAGATTCTCTTCATAACATATATCAATCCTATGAGAAGGAGTTGATCATATGTTGGATGAGATTTTAGGAGAAGGCACGCGCGGCGAGGGTACTCGCGGCGAAGGCACTAGAGGCGACCGCACTCGCGGCACGCGTGGCGACCGTACCCGCGGCACTAGAGGCGACCGCACTCGCGGCACGCGTGGCGACCGTACCCGCGGCACTAGAGGCGACCGCACCCGCGGCACGCGTGGCGACCGTACTCGTGGCACTAGAGGCGACCGTACCCGCGGCACGCGCGGCGACCGGACAAGAGGACGCACTCGCGGCTCCCGTGGCAATCGCAGCCGGTAATGCTTCGGGCAAAGTATCGTAATCTTTGGGGATTCAGCATCTCCCCGGCTGCTGCCCGGAATTCCGGGGGCATTGCTTCATGCTGGAACTGCCGATTCATTGTGAATCGGCAGTTTTTCTATTTGATGGGCATCCGAGTTCAAACGGTACATATTCACTTGATTTTCCTCCCCTCGCAAACTATATTCGAACTTAACCATCATTCATAAACTCATCTTGAAAAGAGGAAGGTGGAAGCATGAATTCCTGGATCATTAGAAACGCCGCCCCGAAGGACATTCCCGGCTTAGCGGACGTGCATTTGAACAGCTGGCTCTCGACCTATCGCGGGATCGTGCCGGATCATTACCTCGACAGCCTGAATCTCGACTCGAGGATCGAATTATGGACGCGAGTCTTCGCCTCGGACAACGGGTCGGCTACGTTGGTGCTGGAGAGCCCGTCCGGCCGGATAGCCGGTTTTATCAACGGGGGACCAAGCCGGGAAAAAGATCTGGATATCGAAGCGGAAGTCTATTCCCTTTACCTGCTTCAGGAAGCGCAAGGACGCGGATACGGCCGGGAACTGATGACGCGTATGGTCGGTTATTTTCGAGATAAGGGGTATCGCTCGATGCTGGTCTGGGTGCTGGAAGAAAATCCGAGCGTGAAGTTTTACGAAAAAATGGGCGGGCGGTTTCTCATGAAGAAACAGCTGCAGATCGGCGGAGAATTCGTGCCGGAGCTGTGCCTGGCTTGGGATGATCTGGAATCGAACTGACGGGTCGTTCCCAACGGAGTTTGAAAAGGCATGCCATGGGGTCTATCGTCCGGATAACTGTTTGAGATTTGCAAAACGCAGGATCTCGATCCTTCATGATGCGTCTGTTTGCTTGGACATAGTATTTTATTTAAAAAATGACTATAAATACTAAATTAAAGCTTGATACTTACAAAAATTGGTATTAAAATGAAAACACAAAAGTAAACGAATTGGTTACAGGAGACAAAGGACAACTTCAACAGCTGTCCTTTTTGAAAGCTTGAAAATGAAAGCGTATTAATTTTGGTTTTGATTCGGCAACAACCATCGTCTCATCCATGAAGGGAGGTGAAAAGAGCAGTTTCCACTTCTAAAGCGAACGCGTGCATTCCGGCCGCATGCCCAAATCCGGAACCTGGCGTGGGGAGCGGAAATTGAAGCGAAGGAAGGATGAGAAATGGCAAAAAGGCAATGGGGAAAAGTGGCGCTTGCCGTTTGGTTCAGCCTGCTGCTTGCCTTGACCGGATGGGGACCGGGCGGAGCGGGCTTAGTGCGGGCGGCACCCGCCGATCAGGCCTACAAGGTTGTCGGTTATTTTACCAACTGGAGCATGTATGACCCCAATTTTCAAGTGGAGCATATCGATGCGTCGAAGCTTACCCACCTGAATTACGCTTTTGCGGACTTATGCTGGAACGGCAAACACGGCAACCCGTCAAACGATCCCGGAAATCCGAACCAAACGACGTGGAATTGCAGGGATGCCGGCGTTCCGACCCAAACGGGGAACGTGCCTAACGGCGCCATCGTGTTGGGCGATCCATGGGCGGACGTCAATCATAACGAAGGCGTGCCTTTGGAATGGGAGGACTGCGAAAAAGGCAAATGCGGCAACTTTTATAAGCTAAACAAGCTGAAGCAGTCGAATCCCAACCTGAAAACCCTTCTATCGGTCGGCGGTTGGACCTGGTCCAACCATTTTTCGGACGTGGCTGCCGATCCCGCTGCACGCTCCAATTTCGCCAATTCGGCGGTTCAAGTCATCCGTGCCTACGGATTCGACGGGATCGACATTGACTGGGAATACCCGGTGGAAGGCGGTTTGCCGGACAACAGCACCCGTCCGGAGGACAAGCATAATTTTACGCTGCTGCTGCGGGAAACGCGGGAAAAGCTGACAGCCGCGGGAGCCCAGGACGGACGCAGCTATTTGCTGACGATCGCGGGCCACGCCAATCCGTCTTACGCTTCGACGACCGAGTTGGACGCCATCGCGGAAATACTGGATTGGATCAATATCATGACCTACGATTTCCATGGCGACTGGGAACAAACCACGAATCACAACGCCAGCCTTTATTCTGACCCGAACGATCCGGATACTGCCAATAAGTTCAGCGCGGACATGGCCATAAACGCTTATTTAAATGCCGGAGTGCCGGCTTCCAAAATCGTCATGGGTATTCCGTTGTACGGGCGGGGATGGAAAAATTGCGCGCCCGGTCCCCGTGGCGACGGACTCTACCAAGCTTGCACGCCGGATTATAACGGCAGCGTCGTTCCCAATGGGACCTGGGACAATTACGAGTCCGGACCGACGGGGATGTTCGATTACGGCGACTTGGCAGCCGCGTACGTGAACAAAAACGGCTTTACCCGGTATTGGAGCCAGACCAGTCAAGTGCCGTACCTTTACAATCCTTCCTCCAAGATTTTTATCAGCTACGAAGATCCGCAGTCGATTGCCGCAAAAGCCGCCTATATCAAAAACCGTTCTTTGGGCGGCGCGATGATTTGGGAGTTAAGCGAAGACTGCCGGACAAGCCCAAAATTCGCCTGCACAGGCACGAAACTGCTCGATCAGCTCTCCTCGGATTTACGATCGGATTCGACTCGGCCGGATACGTCCGCGCCTACGACTCCTTCGCATTTGAAATCACCTTCACAAACGGCCAACTCCATTTCCCTGCAATGGGATGCTTCAATTGACGACGTTGGCGTCGTCGGGTATGACGTTTACCGGGACCAGACTCTGTTAACACGCGTCTCGGGAACGGCTTATACGGTTTCGGGACTTGAGCCGCAAACGTCCTATACCTTTACGGTAAGAGCTGCGGATGCAGCAGGTAACGTATCGAACCCCAGCAGCCCGCTTACCGTATCCACGCTTGCTCAAGGGACCGATCCCGGTCTTCCGGCAGCTCCGGCCAATCTGAGGGTAACGGCACATTCGGATACGACCGTGTCGCTTCAGTGGGAGCCGTCTGCCGATCACGCTGCCGTTACCGCATACGAAATCTATCAAGGGGATGCGCTCGCAGACACGGTACCCGCGTCTTCCAACAGCTATACCGTCAACGGCCTGACGCCTGAAACCGAATATACCTTTTCGGTAAAAGCCAGGGATGCAGCCGGAAACCTTTCACCTGCCAGCAATGCCGTTCGCGTGACCACGGATGCTTCCGCCCCCGGAACGGTCCCCGTATGGTCGCCGAATACGGCGTATAACGTCGGCGCCGAGGTGAGCTACGGCGGGACGGTCTATCAATGCCGGATTGCGCATACCTCGCTTCCAGGATGGGAACCGCCGAACGTGCCTGCGTTATGGCTGAAAAAATAAAACAAACGTTCCGGCATTATGGAGGCTGCAAGCTTAAAAACATAAAGTTTTGTTGTTAGGAAGGGCCTAACGGGGTAACGGAGCGAAAAACGAACAGCCGGTTCATTCGGAAGATCTTTCCGACGGACCGGCTTTCCGGCATTCCATGGATGACTAAAACGATATGCTGAATGCCGTTTTACCGCTCCTCGCCCGAAGTGGGCGGTACCGAATTTCTCCAAAATGCCGAATATTCATGAAAAGCAGGCCGGAAACGCCGGAATCCCCATGCTTTTATTCGAAAAAGGCATTATACTGTAGGTAAATTCTTCAATTCCATTTACAGGACGCGAAAGGAGCAAGCTTTGGAGGATTCATTGCGCGAAGAACGCGAAATCATGAAAGTTTGCCTGCTTGCCGGGCAGATCATGCTGCAAAGCGGAGCGGAAACGTACCGTGTCGAAGACACGATGATGCGGATCGCCTCATCTTACGGGATCGACCATACGCACAGTTATATGACGCCGACCGGCATCATTTTTTCGCTGGAAGACCCGCAGCCGATGACGCGGCTGAACCGGATCACGGAGCGGACAACCAATCTGTATAAAATCGACCGGGTCAACACGTTGTCCCGCAAGATCAGCCAAGGGGGGATGACCATCGGCGAAGCCTACCGGGAACTGCAGGAAATCGACCGCACGCGGGCCATTTACCCGTTATGGCTGAACGTGTTCATGGCCGCCTTGGCCAGCGGCTGTTTCCTGATCATGTTCCAGGGCACGTGGTCCGATTTCATCCCCGCCATGTTGGCCGGGGGCATCGGATACTACTGCTCGGTGCTGCTGCACCGGTTGATCCCGGTCAAGTTTTTCGCCGAGTTTTCGGGCGCGTCGATGATCGGGTTATGCGCGGTGCTTTTCGTCAAATACGGATTCGGGCAGGCGCGGGACATCATCGTGATCAGCTCCGTCATGCCGCTCGTTCCCGGTCTGTTGATTACGAACGCGATCCGGGATTTGATGGCGGGCCATCTCGTTTCGGGCTTGTCCAAAGGCGCCGAAGCGTTCATTACATCCTTTGCCATCGGCGCGGGAATCGCGTTTATGCTGTCGTTTCAGTAGGGGGTCATGATGTATTATATCGAACAAACCGTCACGAGCTTCATCGCATCCGCCGCATTCGGCATGATTTTTAACGCCCCCAGAAAAGCGCTTTGGCAGTGCGGGCTGGCGGGCATGGTGGGGTGGGTGCTGTACATATGGCTCCAGGATATCGGCATCCAAAAACTTGCGGCAACGGTCGTCGCCGCTTACTGCGTCACGATGATCAGCTACTTTTTTGCGAAAAAATACCGGAAACCGATCATCGTTTTCAGCGTGTCCGGCATTATTCCGCTCGTTCCCGGCGGATTGGCGTATGACGCGATGCGAAGCGCGGTCGAAAACCAATACGACCAGGCGGTGCAGTCGGGAGCGGTCGCATTCATGATGTCCGGCGCGATTGCGCTTGGCCTGCTGCTGTCCGAGGTGACCAACCAGGTCATCCGGAAGATCCGTGCTAACAAATCGTCATGAAACCGCGGAAGATCTTGTTCTGGAGAGGCTTTGGGCATGGCATGCTCGATGCCATATGGGTTAGAAACGGGAGGAGGACGCCAAATGAACGATGTGAAGGCGATCGTGCTTGCGCCGGATTCTTTTAAGGAAAGCATGACTGCCAAGCAGGCTTGCGCGGCGATGGAGCGCGGAATCCGGCGCGTGAACCCGGGCGTGCGCTGTTTTCATGTCCCCATGGCCGACGGCGGGGAAGGTACCACGCAGTCCATCGTGGATGCGACGGGAGGGACGCTGTATCCGCTCCAGGTCCAAGGACCGTTAGGCCGTGAAGTGGAGGCCTATTACGGGATTTCCGGCGACGGGAAAACCGGCGTGCTGGAGATGGCGAGCGCCAGCGGCATCGGCCTGATTCATGAATCGGAGAGAAATCCGCTGCTGACGACGACCTATGGGGCCGGACAGCTCATTCAAGCTGCGCTGGATCATGGGATCGACAACCTGCTGATCGGAATCGGAGGCAGCGCGACCAATGACGGCGGAGCGGGGATGCTTCAAGCGCTCGGCGGCAGGCTGCTCGACGAAGCCGGGCTGCCGCTTGGGCCCGGAGGAGGGGAGCTGCATAAGCTGGCCCGCATCGATCTAAGCGGACTCGATCCAAGAATCGGGAAGGTGAAGATCCGGGTGGCTTGCGACGTGACGAATCCGCTGTGCGGCCCGGAAGGCGCGTCCCATGTGTTTGGTCCGCAAAAAGGTGCGACGCCCGAGGCGGCAGCCATGCTGGATGGGAATTTGAGGCATTATGCCGACGTCATCCGCCGGGAGCTGGGCCAAGATATCGCGGATGTGCCCGGCGCGGGGGCCGCGGGCGGCTTGGGCGCCGGACTGATGGTGTTTTTGAACGGAAAGCTGGAAAAAGGCATTGAACTGGTCGCCCGGCTGACGGGACTCGAGGAGAAAGTCAAAATGGCGGACATGGTCTGGACGGGGGAAGGCAGCATCGACGGCCAGACCCGGTTCGGCAAAACGCCCGCCGGCGTGGCGAAAGTGGCCGCAAAACATCATAAACCCGTCATCGCGTTTGCCGGCCGGATCGGCGAAGGCATCGACGGACTGTACGAACAAGGAATCGGAGCCGTATTCGGCATACTTTCCGGCGCGTGTGATCTTCAGGCGGCGCTGCGCCAGGGAGAGGACAATTTGGAGCGCGCGGCTGAAAACGTCATGCGGCTCATCATGCTGCAGAGGCAGGTGTAGCCGGTGCGGGGCGGCGTGCCGGGCAGCCGCCTCACAGGCGAACGTCGCGCATTACGCCTAAAGTGCTCCGCTTGAAGCAGCTCCGTTCCAGTTCCCGCTCATGCAAAAAAGGCGAAAGCAAGATGCAAGGATCTTGTTTTTCGCCTTTTTGTCATTGCCCGATGGGCGAAACCGGCCCGCCCCCGACTATTTTATGCCGATTCTCATTCTGTAGCTGAACAGCGTCTCCAGCGTACGATCCTGGAAATATTCCTTCACGAGCGCTTGGAAACGCTCCAACTCGTCATCCAAATCGGTAAAACCTAGCTTGATGACGGTTTGAAGCCCTCCTTGGCTCAGTGCAAGGCCGATGTACCGCTTGCTGTCGCATGTTTCGCGGTTATGGAACACGATTTCCCGCGCGTAACGGAAATGGCCGCTTTGCTGAATGCAGGCCAGATGCGATTCCTTGTCCCGTTTATACGCCTGGTCCTGCTTATTCTGGCGTTCCTTCAGCAGTTGGTCGGCTTTGTTCAAAAGTTCCATGTACGCTTGTTCCGCCTCCCAGGAAGCGGAAGGCGGCCAGTCGCAATCGTAAGCGGCAAAAATGCCGCCCGGCTTCAGCACCCTGGCTGCTTCCGCAAGCGTGCTGACGGGCTCCATCCAATGGAAGGATTGGGAGCAGGTGATCAAATCCGCGGAATCGTCTGGAAATTCCAGCTTGTTGGAGTACCCGCTCAAGAATCGGATCCTGCCTGCGTCAGCGTCTTCGGCCTGCAGCGCGCGCAGCTTTTCTTCCGCCTTGCTGCGCATATCGTCGTTCGGCTCGATGCCGACGATCGTTTCCGCATCGTTTTTCCATGCAAAAGTGGACAGCCCGGTGCCGCAGCCGACATCGAGAACGAGGCGGGGCTTATGCCGCAAATATCCCGTCAGGATCCGGACGGCTTCGCGCGGCGCGCGAGGCCGGTGCTGGTCATACAAATCCTTGTAGCCGGAGAAACGGTCGACATTGCTTTGACGGTTGCCTTCGGGGATCTGCATCATGCGCCGCGACGTTCAAAGCGTTGAACGATTTCCACGATCACGCGAACCGCTTTGAGCATGTTGTCCACCGAAATGTATTCGAATTTCCCGTGGTAGTTTTCGCCGCCCGTAAAAATGTTCGGCGTCGGCAGCCCCATGTAGGACAGCTGCGAGCCGTCCGTGCCGCCGCGGATCGGTTTCACGATCGGTTTGATGCCCAGGCTTTCCATGGCTTCATAAGCGACGTCGACGATTTCTTTGACGGGTTCGATTTTTTCTTTCATGTTGTAATACTGGTCGCGCATCTCCAGCACGATCCGTTCTTCGCCGTATTTCTCCTGCAGCTGCTTCACGATCCGCTTCAGGTTTTCCTTTTTGTTTTCGAATTCCGTGCGGTCAAAATCGCGGATGATATATTCCATTTTCGTGCGCTCGGTATCGCCGTTTTGGCTCAGCAGGTGATAGAAGCCTTCATATCCTTCCGTATGCTCGGGAGCTTGCTCGGCCGGAAGCATGCCGTTCAGCTCCATGGCGATTTTGATCGAGTTGACCATTTTGTTTTTGGCCGTGCCGGGATGGACGTTGGTGCCTTTGATCGTAATGCTCGCTTTGGCGGCGTTGAAGCTTTCGTATTCCAGCTCGCCGAGCGGGCCGCCGTCCATGGTGTAGGCAAAATCCGCCCCAAACGCTTTGACGTCGAATTTTTCGGGACCCCTGCCGATTTCCTCGTCAGGCGTGAACGCCACCCTGATTTTGCCGTGTTTGATCTCGGGATGTTGGATCAGGTAAGCCATGGCGGTCATGATTTCGGCAATGCCTGCTTTGTCGTCGGCCCCGAGGAGGGTGGTTCCGTCCGTCGTAATTAATGTATGTCCCTTATAGGCGGGCAGCTCGGGAAATTGCTTCGGCGACAGCACGACGTTCAGCTCGGAATTCAGGACGATGTCGCCGCCGTCGTAATTTTCGATCGTTTGCGGGTTCACGCCGGCCCCCGTGAAGTCGGTAGCGGTGTCGACATGCGCCAAAAAACCGATCGTCGGCACGTCGCGGTCCGTATTGGAAGGCAGCGTCGCCATGACGTAACCGTTGTCGTCCATGGTCACCTCCTGCATCCCGATGCTTTTCAGCTCATCGACCAGCATGCGGGCGAGGTTCAATTGACCCGGCGTGGAAGGACAAGTCGGACTTTCCTCGTTCGATTGCGTTTCCACTTTGGCATAGGAAATAAAACGTTCCATGATTTCCTGTTTCACATTCGTCAGCTCCTTTTTTATTGTCGGGGATGCTTGGAAACTCCTCCGTCGAATGAAACATCATATGTATGGTGCGATTCCTTTCTATGATATCATGGACAGGCCATAAAATCACAGAGAGGCGGAGCGGACGTTTTGTTTGTTGACCCTCACGTTACGTTATTCTTTATAGTGAACAAAAAGGAGGAGAACATCCATGATGGTTAAGGAAGTCGCCGAACTGGCAGGGATCAGCGTACGCACCCTTCACCACTATGACGAAATCGGATTGCTGCATCCGAGCCGAACGACGGAAGCCGGTTACCGGGTATATACCGACGAGGATTTGGCGATGCTTCAACAAATTTTGTTCTTTCGGGAGCTGGGCTTCCCGCTGAAGGAAATCCGCGAGATTGTGAGCCGCCCGGATTTTAACCGGATGGAGGCGATGGAGCTTCACCACAAGCTCCTGCTGGAAAAGCGGTCCCGGCTGGAGCGGATGATCGAAACCCTGGAGAAAACGATGAAACACGAAAAGGGAGAGATCGACATGTCGAATCGGGAAAAATTTGCGGGGTTTGACTTCAGCACCAACCCGTATGAACAAGAAGCGAGAAAACGCTGGGGGGATCAGGCGGTGGATGCATCCAAGGCCAAGCTCGGCAGCCTTTCCGGGGATGAACAAAAACAGCTGAAAGAGGGCATGAACGCCATCTACCGCAAGCTTGCGGATCTGCGGCATACGTCCCCGGCATCCGATGAAGCGCAGGAGGCGATCGGCGAATGGTACAAGTTCCTGAACCGGATGGGCAGCTATTCGCTGGAAGCGTTCAAAGGGCTTGGACAAATGTACGTAGACGATGAACGTTTTACGCGAAACATCGACCGGTTCGGCGAAGGGCTTGCCGCCTTCATGCGGGACGCCATGAGCGAATACGCGGATCGTCGAAAATAGAGGCACCCAAACAAAAGCCGGAGTTTTCTCCGGTTTTTTTGCCGTTCGCCGGGCGTTTTTTATATCGGATGCATTTTCGTAAAGCACCTGTTTTTTCTTTTTACGTCAATGAGCGGCACCCGCTGCTTTATAATAAATCCGGAGGTGTGTTTACATTGGAAAAGTTTCAGCATGTCATTCGCTCCGTAGAGGAGCTCGAACAGCTTGCGGGCAAACCCCGGGAACTCGTCAACCAAAAGGTCGTCGCTTCGCTTGACCGTCACTGCAGGCATTTCATTTCGTTGTCTCCGCTCGTTTTTGTCGCCACCAGCGGCGCGGACGGTTCATGCGACTGTTCGCCGCGGGGCGATGCTCCCGGTTTTGCATACATCCTGGACGAACATCATTTGATTCTGCCGGAACGTCCGGGCAACCGAAGATACGACTCGCTCCGCAATCTGTTGGAAAATCCGCGCATCGGGCTCATTTTCGTCATCCCCGGCTTGGAGGAGACGCTGCGCGTCAACGGCAAGGCCTGCATCGTCCGCGATCCGGATTTGATGGAGCGGATGTCCGCGCACGGCAAAACTCCCGCCGCAGGCATCGCGGTCGAAGTGGAAGAGTGCTACATCCATTGCGCGAAAGCGTTCAAAAGATCCCGGCTGTGGCAAACGGATGCTTGGCCCGAGGCGGAATCGCTTCCCGATCCGGCGGCCATCATCGCCGCCCATGCCGGCAAGCTGAGGTTGTCCACGGAAGAGGTCCGGGCATCGTTGGCCGAAAGCTACGAAAAACGGCTTTATTAGATATATTCCTGTGTTAACGTTTGTTTAACCAGATTAACGACCGCTTTACGCTGCCGTAATATCCGGCTAACACAACCTTCATACAATGGACTTGTTGGGTCAAATACGTTGATGAAGGAGTTGCAGGCTGCATTGAACAGGAAAAAGAAGCTTGGACGGAGCGTTTCGATCGCCGTGCTAAGCGGAATGATGCTGACGACCGGAACGCCCGGGATTTTGACGACCGCCGCTGCGCATGCCGAGCCGATCCCGGCCGTGCAGGAGGGACAACAGAGTCAGGCTGAACAACCGGGCGGGATTCGTCTGGAGCATACGCCGGCGGCATCGGTGCCGGAGAAGACGAATTATACGGTGACCGCCGTCGTCTACGGCGCAGATCAACCATGGAGCGGGCAAATCCGTTATGCGGTGGACGGCCAACCCTTTGCTCCGGTCGAACTGAAACCGGCGGGGCAGCAGCCGGATACATACATCGGAGACATTCCGGGCGAGGCGCTGATCGGGCGCCGATTGGACTATTCGATCGACATTTTGGACTCCGGGGCAAACGTCATTCGGACGGTGTCGTATTCCGCGGCCATTCAAGCTGTTCAGCCGAAGGAACTCGCGGCATCGGCCGCTGCGCCGGCGCTGCTGATCACGGAAATGGTGCCGGATACGGCCAACCTGCCGGGAACGAGCACGGACGCTTACGAATTCGTGGAGGTATACAACAACACGGATCAGGACGTGAACTTCAAGGATTATTCGTTTTTTTACAATAATAGCGATCCATGGACGCCCGATCCGGGAACCGACATCATCATCCCGGCCCGCCAGCCGGTCGTGTTTTGGATCATGAACGGCAAAAACGCCCAGGAAACGGCGGATCAGTTCAACGCCAATTTCGGAACGAACCTGGTTGAAGGCGTCAACCTGTTCCGAATTCAGGGCGGCGGCGGGATGGCGAACAAAGACGCCAGAACGCTGGCGATCAAAAGCAGCAGCGGCGACACGATCGTATCGGCTGCTTACGAAGCGCAGCATGTCCAGCCCAATATGGGGATCTTTTTCAAACATCCGGTTGCCGGCAGCACGCTGATGACCGTAACGGAGGAATCGGGGAAAACGGCGGCTACGCCGGGGACGATCGATCCTTCGCAAGCGGTGCCTCCGGTTATTGAAGATGGAAAACAAACGGTAATCACTCATGTACCGGCCGACGTTGTGGATGCCGCGGATTACGAGGTCAAAGCCCGCGTGCAAAACCCGGGCACGAATGCGGATGGTTCCAAAGCTGCCGTAAAGCTGCTTTACAAAACGCCGTCCCAGGCGAGATACACCGTGACGACGATGACCGACTCCGGCAATACGGGGGATTACACGGCGACGATTCCTGCGGCCGCACTGGCCGAGCCGACGCTGCAGTACCGCATTCAAGCGGGCCAGCTCGACAAACCTTACGCGACCCAAGTCCGCATGGAGCCTTTTCATCCGGCCAAGGCGCCCGTGCTGCTCGTGACCGAGCTGGTGCCGAACACGGCCAACGTACCGGGCACTTCGACGGACGCGTACGAATACATCGAGGTGTACAACAACTCCGATCAGCCGGTAAATTTCAAAAATTACAAAATATATTACCGGTATCCGGACAAAGGACCGGGAGCCGACGTGGAATGGTCGTCCGTAAATCCGGATTTTAAGATTCAACCGCAGCAGTCCGTCGTTTTTTGGATCAAAAACAGCGCCAATACGGCATACACGGAACATGATTTTAATCAATTTTACAAAACGAACCTGATTCCGGGGGAAACGCTGCAGACGATCCAAAGCGACGGGATGGCCAACTCCGGCAGACGGGCGGTCGTGATCAAAACGAATACCGGCAAGGAAGTTTCAGCCGCCTATTACGACGCAGATCTGATGTATGAAGGCGGGACGAAAGGCGATGAAACGAAAGAAAACAAGGCGATTGTTTTCGGCTACCCGGTGAACGGCAGCGCGGTCATGATCAAAGCCGCATCGGGCCAGGACGCGCCTTCGCCCGGTTCCGTGACGGCAGCGCAGGTTCCCGCCGAGCCGGTTCATGTCGAAGCCGACACGGTCCCGCCGACGGTAACGGACGTCACGGGCGTAACGGAAGCGGATCAGTCCAAAGGGCTTGAGATCAAAGCAGACGTCAAGGACGATCATGAGGTGACCTCGGTCGAAGTGTTTGTCCGTTCGGACAAGCAGCCGAATTTTACGGGGCATCGCCTGACGGAAGATTTTAACGATATGCTTTACCGCTATAAGCTAAGTTCGGCCGAATTGATCGGACGGAAATACATCGAATATTATTTCGTCGCGTCCGACGGGATGAACGAAACGAAATCGGCGATCGCGAAAGTGGACGTTGCCGGAGGCGTAAGCGATGCCCCGCTCCGCTTGAACGTGAAGGACCAGGAAATTTTGAAAGGCGTCCGTACGATCAAAGGAACCGCGGAAGCCGGTAAAGCAGTAGACGTCGAGTTAAGCATCGACGGGACCAAAGTGCCCGACGGCAGCACGTTTGCCGGGCTTGAGCATGACGCTTATTTCGTTTTCGATGCCGTCAACGTCGATTATTATTTCAAAAACGCGCTGACGATGGGGCCGCCGGAGCTTGAAGACAAGTCGATCCTGTATACCTTCATGGATCCGATCACGTCTTATACGACGCTGTCTTTCCCGATCAGCGCGGACCGTTTGGCGGCGGGCGATAACGTCATCTACATCCGGGCCGGCTCCAAAACATCGCCGTTCGATAAACGTCCGGAAGAAAACAAAGACGATTTCGAAATCAAAAACGTCCGGCTGCTGCTGGCCGACGGTACCGAAATTTGGGATCCTGCCTATGCCGAAAAGGAAAAGCAGATCAAGATGGGGGATTCCGCAGGCAAAAGCGAATCGATCGGGTTTCACTTCGACCTGAAGCCGGAACATCTGAAAGCCAAGGCATACGCTTGGGATACGTCGACCGTGCCGGACGGCGCTCACCGGGTGACCGTTTCGGACGGCAAGGAACAAATCACGTCGAACGTCATCGTGGACAATACCGCTCCGACCATCCGGCCGACGGTGGAAGAAGGAAAGGAGTACCGCGGGGAATTCGTCATCGATGCCGAGATCAAAGACGCCCTGGCAGGCGTGGACAAGGTGACGGTAAATCTGGACGGCAAACCGGTCGAGCTTCCGTACCGCACCTCTTCGGGAGCGATGAAGGGCGGAACCCATACGCTGTCCATTCAGGCGGCGGACAAAGCCGGAAACATTTCCGAAAAGACCGTCAACTTTAACGTGCCGGACGAAAATCCGCTTCCGCCGCAGCTCGTCAGCCCTAAGCAGGGGCAAACCGACGTCGGCGCCGAAGCCAACCTGACCGTCAAGGTGCAGGATCCGAACCAGGATCCGATGAACGTGACGTTTTATAAGGGGTTCAAATATGACGGCAGCCGCGCGGAAGGATTCACCGGGTACATGAACGCGTCCGCAACCGAACCTCCCAAAGAGATGGCCCCTGCCGGGGAAAAAGCCATGAACGCGGAGGATTACGAAAAAATCGGCGCATTGGACGGAAAATATCTCGTGAACGATTCCGTGGAACAGTTTCCTTACCAGCGCTTTGAGGTGAAGCTGGATCCTTCGGTCAAAGGCACCGACCGCGTAGAAATCAACTGGAAAGGGAAATCGCTCGCAGGCCGTAAGGTAAGCTTATATGCTTGGAGCCCGACGCAAGGGAAATGGGTTCAGCTGGATCAGGTTATAGCCGGCAAGGATGATTTCGAGCTGAATGCGGTTGTGCAAGCCGGCGAATACGCCAACGGCCAGGCCATCGACGTATTGGTGCAGGATGAAATCGCCGTTCAGGCCGCATCCGGCGGCAGCAAGCCGGAGCCGGAATCCCAGGATCCGTACGATTTTTCGTTCGTCTGGATGTCCGATACCCAGTATTACTCCCAAAGCTATCCGCAGATTTACCAAAAAATCGTCAACTGGATCGTCGACCAAAAGGACAAAATGAACATCAAATACGTGATCCATACGGGCGATGTGGTCGATAAATCGTATCAGGAATATCAGTGGATCGAAGCGGACAAAGACATGAAGGTGCTTGAAGACGCCCGCATTCCGTACGGCGTGCTGGCAGGGAACCATGACGTCGATCACCAAAACAACGATTATACGAAGTTCAAGCAATATTTCGGCGAAGACCGCTTTAAAGACAACCAGGTGTTCGGCGGATCGTACGACAACAACCGCGGCCACTACGATTTGGTGTCTTCGAACGGGAACGACTTCATCATCGTGTATATGGGCTGGGGACTCGGCGACAAGGAGATCGAATGGATGAACGAGGTCGTCTCCAAATATCCGGAACGCAAAGCGATATTGTGCCTGCATGAATACCTTCTCGTGTCGAACAACCGGGCACCGATCGCCGACCAGATTTTCGAAAAGGTCGTGAAGCCCAACAAAAACGTGATCGCGGCGTTGTCCGGCCACTATCACGATGCGGAACTGAAGGTCGATCAGCTGGACGATAACGGCGACGGCATTCCGGATCGAAGCGTGTACCAGATGCTTGCCGATTATCAAGGGGCGCCCGAAGGCGGACTCGGGTATATCCGTCTCATGCAGTTCGACATGAAAAACAACAAGCTGCATATCAAGACGTACTCCCCTTATTTGGACGATTATAATTACTACGATCCGGAAACGGATAAGGGCAAAGACGAATTCAGCCTGGATCTCGGGCTTGAGCCGGCCGCCAAACGGGTGGCTACGGATTACTTCGGCGTAAAAGTTTACACCGACCAGCAAATCGGCGCCCAACCGAACGTTCCAAGCGGTACCGAAACATCGGTAGCCTGGAAAGGCTTGCCTTCGAACAGCTATCAGCAATGGTACGCCAAAGCGGAAGACGGGCATAGCGGCAGCGTGCTGTCGGATATTTGGGGCTTCGATACAGGAGGAGCCACCGGCGTACCGCATCCGCCGGGAGGCGGAGGAAACAGCGGCGGACCAGGAAACGCCGGCGGAAACCAAGGAACCCATCCGGGAGGTTCCGGCCCGGCAAAACCGCCGGTTGCTGAAACCGGACGCGGACATCTCGCGATAAAACCGTCTTCGGACGGAGCGTACCGGGCCGATGAGCAGGCGCTGGAAAAAGCGGTCGCCACGGCCGACAACGGAAAGGTCATCGTAGAATTGAACGGAAGCGCCGATGGGGACGGGGAATCCGCCTTGTACCTCCCTGCAGGGCCGGTGAAAAAAGCCAAAGACGGCGGGCTGTCGATCATCGTTTCCGCGCCGGGATTCACGGTAACGATGCCTGCCGCCTCGATTCCGGAACGGCTCGAAGCAGCCGACCAACTGGTGCTTCGCCTGGATACCGCGATGAACGACGGCATCAAGCAAAAGCTGGGCGCAAGCTTGAATGCTTCCAAGGATTTCGTGCATGCCGGCCTCGTTTATTCACTGCGCCTGATCCTGGTCAAAGGACAAACCGAAACGGAAATTGCCGTTTTCGGCGGTCCGGTCACGATCGAAAGAAGTTTGACGGCCGAGCAGCAAAAACAGCTTCAAAGCGATTACGCGGGCGTGTACCTGCTTGGCAGGGAGCCCGTGTACAAAGGCGGCAGCTTCCGCGGCGGCACCGTCTCGTTTGCGGCCGATGCGCCAGGCGCGTATGCGGTTTTGGAATACCGCAAGCAGTTTGAGGACGTTAAAGGTTCGTGGGCGGAGGAATACGTTGCGAAATTGGCGGCCAAACATCTGGTCCAGGGCGTGGATGCGAATCACTACCAGCCGGGCCGGCAGGTGAGCCGGGCGGATTTCATCACCCTCGTCATGCGCGGAGCGGGCCAACATGCGTCCGATACGCAGCCATCGTTTACGGATGTGCCTGCGGACGCGTATTATGCCGCCGCGGTCGACCAGGCGTCCAAGCTGGGCATCGTTCAAGGAAGCGGAGGCAAATTCCGGCCTCAGGCTCCGATCAGCCGCGAGGAAGCCGCCGTTATTCTGGCGAAGGCAAGCGGGCTGTACGGCAAAATGCAGGGCGGATCAGCAAAAGCGAATTTTGCGGATCTTGATCAGGTGTCGACCTGGGCCCAAGAAGCCGTCGAACGGGTGAACGGGCTTGGCTTGATGACAGGCAAAGGCAATCTCCGTTTTGATCCGAAGGGGAACGTGACCCGGGCGGAAATGGCCAAAATGGTATATATGCTGATGAACCACTGACACGTACGCCTTTCATAACAGACATGAACGGATGGAACAAAACCGGGTGGAAGACCACCCGGTTTTCGTGTTTTCTCGGGATTATCGTTTGCGGGCTCTGATTGCGGCAGCCGGAATCGATCCGTGGTATACTGTGTTTAACTTTTGAAAAACGATCCCTAAACGCTATGAAAAATAGCAGCCGCGGAGGGAATGCAGACCCTTTGCGGCATAGGATAAAACGAAGATGGTAAGGGGATGGAAGGGAGCGGCAGCTTGAAGACCTGGTTTGAGTATAACTGGCAGGTGAGAGATGAGTGGTTTGAGGTGTTCGGCGGGTTGCCCGCCGGCGAACTCGCCAAGGAACGGACGGGGGGCGTCGGATCGATACTTCGGACGCTGTTCCATATCGTTGACGTGGAACTGAGCTGGATCCGGGCGATCGAAGGAATGGAGGATTGGGAGCCTCGTTTCGAGGATTACGCATCGCTGGAGAAAATCAGGATGCTGTCGGAGGATTGCCGCGGCCAAATCAAGGATATTTTATCGAAGGTAAACGCGGAAAAAGAGAGAACCGTGGTGCGCGTTCCATGGCACGCGGAGCCGCTTGTGTACGGCGAAGTGCTGCGGCACGTCATCGCCCACGAAATTCACCACGTCGGCCAGCTTTCGGTTTGGGCCAAGGAGCTTGGCATCAAACGCGTATCGGCGAATGTCATCGGCCGCGGGCTTGGAGAAACCCTTCTTCAAGAACCATCCGCAAGAACCTTATTTTAAAATCAGGCAAAGGTTGTGCTAAGCAGTGTATCGAATCAGCAGCATGAACGCGGAGGACGCGGCGGTCATCGCATTGTGGCAATATCCGCCTCCCTATGAGCTGTACAGCATGGACGGGAGCGAAGAGGATGCCGCCGAGCTGATGAACGGCGATTACGTATCCGTCAAGGATGCCGAAGGACGCGTCATCGGATTTTATTGCACGGGCATTTCGGCCCGAGTCCCCGGCGGTTATGCCGCTGGAATCTATGAAGATGATTCTTTGGTGGACTTTGGCCTCGGGATGAAGCCCGAGCTGACGGGACAGGGGCATGGCCGCCGCTTTGTCGAGGAGGGCATCGGGTACGTGCAGCGTACGTTTCCGGGAAAAGGGATCCGGCTGGTCGTCGCCGCTTTTAACGAGCGGGCGATCCGCGCTTACGGGAAGGCGGGGTTCGAGCGGGCGGGCGTCTTGTCTTCCCCCGTACACGGCCGGGAAACCCCGTTTATTTGCATGGTCCGCAGACGGGTTTAACTTGGCCGGGGCCGGGTTCGTGACGGCTTCAAACCGCGGCGATTCACGGCAATGTATGATTTTTCCACGGCGGTTATCCTTGACTTTTGGCCATAATTTGGTTTTCATCATATAGGGAACCAAAGAACCATGTGAAACGAATCTATGAAAAAATCAGGTGAACAACATGCGAATTGCGCTTTTTGATTCAGGGTTAGGCGGATTGACCGTCCTTTCTGAAGCCGTGAAGCAGCTGCCCGAGGAGGATTTTTTGTTTTTTGCCGATACCCTTCATGCGCCCTACGGCACGAAAACCAAGGAGCAGGTGCAGGACTTTGTGCGTGAGTCGCTGGATCAAATTTTGCGGGAAGACATCAAGGCGCTGGTCATCGCCTGCAATACCGCAACCAGCGCGGCGGCGGAGGAACTGCGCCAGGAATACCGCTTTCCGATCATCGGGATGGAACCTGCGGTGAAGCCGGCCGTCGAAATGAACCGCAACACAGGAAAAAGAGTATTGGTCGCCGCGACGCCGCTGACGCTTCACCAATCGAAATACGCCCAGCTTGTCTCCCGCGTGGACGACCACAGCATCGTGGATTCGCTCCCGCTGCCCGAACTGGTTGCGTATTGCGAAGCCATGCAGTTTGATCCCGGCGTGATGACGGCTTATTTTGAAGAAAAATTTGCGCCGTACGATTTGAACGATTATGGAACGCTTGTATTGGGATGCACCCATTTTCCATTTTATAAGCCGCTGCTCAGCCGGATTTTGCCGGCGCATATGGAGATTATCGACGGCAGCCGCGGCACGGTCCGCAGGCTCCGGAGCGTTTTGGCGGAGCAAAAACTACTGGGCTCGGGCGGCAAGGGGGAAATTCGTTTTGCTTGCTCCGGCCGGGAACCGGATTACTTGCGGAAAATGCAGCAGGCCTTCGAGCTCTACCACAGCCGCGGAACGGCAAACACGGGCAGAGCTGTAAAAGTAACGGGTTAGAGCCGCATCGGGCGCCATCCGTCCGAGCGCTAAGCTTATCCGTCACGAATCAACCGGGAATCGCGGGGATTTGTGGCGGATTTTTTGCCGTTTCGTGCCGCCGGCGTTGCCGACGTCTTTTTAAGTCCGGGAATCAAGCGGCCTGTCGACGACCGGGAGCGAGAAACTTCTGTTATATGGCTCAAACGCAACGCATATTTGACGGCTCCCTTAGAGGCCGGCCAGTTCCCGCAAGGTTCGGGAAAGGTTTCCGTCTTTGTACATGCCGCCATGGTAGCAGATGATCGTTTCGATCTCGCAGCCGGCAAGCTTTCCGACCGATTCCATCGCCCTTCCCATGTCCAGCGTCTGGTCCGGATCCGGTCCGCATAAACGTCCGTCGACGACCCGGAGCGCATCGGCGGCGATCAGCGTTTTGGTAGGAACATGGTATAGGCTGATGTGTCCCGGAGTATGTCCCGGCGTTGCTATCACTTCGATGCCGCCGCAGATGTCCAGCCTTTGTCCGTCATGAATGACCCTGTGCACGGGGGATTTAGGCGGATTTTTTAATGTGGAGAGGAAGGCCTGCTTCCACGCGTCCGGAACGGTGGGGGGAATCATGGCTTCCGCTGCGGCAAGCGCTTCGGGCGTTATTTTTAATAACATCTTTTCGCCTTCGATAAAAGGTTTTTCTTCCGCGCTGGCCATCACCTCAACATCATGCCCCGCCTCTTCGAGGATTGCCGGAAGGCTTCCGATATGGTCGATGTCCTGGTGGGTCAAGATGACCTGCGTCACGTCCTGCATGCGAAGTCCGTAAGGGCTTAGCGCTTCGGCGAATTTGCCGAGCTGGCCGGGATATCCGGCGTCGACCAACACCGCGTGCCCCTCATCATGGATCAGCACGGGATGAATGACGTCCTCTTTCCCCAAAACGACGGCTGCGATGTCAAGCATATGAATACGATAATTTTGCGTGGCTGGGTTCATGCCGCACCTCCAAAGGTTCTGAAAAATGTAAGGCAGGTACTATGATAGCGCCACAAAAATCATTAGTCAAACCAAAGTATTTAATCATAACATAAAATAAAGAATTTGTCAATATAAAAATTATCGACGCATTTTGTCTCGATCCGCTTCGACATGGCGGATAAAAAAAGAGCCGGATTTCTCAGGACGAGAATCCGGCTTTGCAATAGGTGGTTGGAAGTTGGATTGATCAAAAGAAGAGAACGATCCCGGGTCGGTTATTCCGGTTTCACGAGAATTTTAACCTGGTTTTTTTCCTTCAGCAGCGTTTCGAAGCCTTCGGAGAGCACGTCGCCGAGCGAAATCCGCTTGGTCACGAGTTTCTCCGCAGGGAAATACCCCTGCTCCATCAGGCTGAGGACCGCAGGGAAGACGTCGCGGTACCCGATCATGCCTTTGACGGTCCGTTCCATCAAGACGACGTTGTTCGGGTGGATTGGCGCCTCTTTTTCGAAGATGCTGACGATCATCAGCTCGCCGCCCATTTTGGTGGATTCCAGCGCCTGCGTGAGCACAGGGGGAACGCCGGTAACTTCATAGGCGACGTCCACGCCGCCCTGCGTGCGTTTATGGATTTCCTTCACGGCGTCGAATTCCTTCGGATCGATGACGATCGCGCCGAGCTCCGCCGCTTTTTGTTTGCGTTCCGGAGACAGCTCGACCGCGTAAATCTCGGATGCGCCGGAAGCTTTTAATGCCTCGATCACGAGCAGGCCGATCGGTCCCGTGCCGAATACGGCCGCTTTATCGCCGACTTTCAGCTTGCTGGAACGGACCGCATGCAGAGCGACCGCAGACGGTTCGACAAGCGCGCCCTGCTCGAAGGACACGGAATCCGGAATTTTATGGACCATGGCTTCATCCGCCGCGACGTAACCGGAAAATCCGCCGCCCCCGCCGGCAAGTCCAAGAAAGCCCATGTCGGAGCACAGGTTGTATTTGCCTTGCTTGCAGGCTTCGCATTTGCCGCACGCGAAAATCGGCTCGACGACGACCCGGTCGCCGACGCCGAATTTTGTCACGCCTTCGCCGATTTCGACGATTTGCCCGGAGAATTCATGTCCCATCACGATCGGGGCTTTTTCGCCGGTCAGCGGATGAGGGGCGGACTCGGGAATAAAGATCGGTCCGGCCGTGTATTCATGCAGGTCGCTGCCGCAAATGCCGCACCATTCCACTTTGATTTTGACTTTGCCGCCCGTTGCGACAGGTTCTTCGATGGTGTCCAGACGCAGGTCTTTTTGGCCATGCCATCTTAGTGCTTTCATGCTTGACATCTCCATTTCGATCTTAGGTTCTGAATAGGTTCAGATGAGCTTGGTTGCTCGCATATCGGAAACGTTTCCGAAAACTAATATGTCACAACTTCACAGGATTGTCAAACCGGTTTCGAAACGGGGCGCACAGTTTTTTTTTCTTGAAAAAAAGGCTTTTAAGCTGGGGCGTTTCACCTGGTTCTCCGCGTGATTTAACCGCCAAAACTTTCATGGTATAATAGAAATAGTGGATGAAAATATGGAGCGGAAATAGGAAACGATTCCGAACGAAGGAGGGCCGTGTCGGCTTGTCAAAAAACTCGAAAGTCACCATCGAAGACGTCGCCAAAAAAGCCGGCGTCGGGATCGCGACGGTATCCAGGGCCATCAACAATTCCGGGGGCATCAGCGAAAAAACGAAAGCGAAGGTGCTTCAAGCGATCGAAGAACTTGGTTTCATCCCGAGCATTGCGGCGCAAAGCCTGAAGGTGCGCAGCACCTATCAGATTGCGCTTGCCGTGCCCGATATCCGCAACGCGTTCATGCCCGAAATCGCCTGGTCCGTGGAGCAGGCCGCCAAACATCACGGCTACCGCGTCGTCAACATCAACACGTCCGGCATCGGGCAGATCGAGCTGGAGACGATCCGCGACGTCAAAAAGCTGCACGTGGACGGCCTCATCATTTTGCCGCTGGCGTATCCGAAAAACTTCGTCGAGCTCGTCAACAAATCGCCGGTGCCGATCTCGGTCATCAACTACGGGAAAATGCTGGGGCCCGACATTAAAGCGGACGTGGTTTGCATGTCGCAGCAGGAAGGGCGCCTTGCGATGGAGCATTTGCTCAGCATCGGCCGCACGAGGATCGGTTACGCCGGAGCGCCGAAGGATATCATCGAGGAACGCTACAACGCTTATGTCAATTCGCTGGCGCACGTCGATTTGTCGCTGGTTTATTTCGGCGAGGACTTCTCGCTTAGCACGGGGGCGAAAGCCGCCGATTATTTCAAAAGCCTGAAACATATGCCGGACGCGGTTTACGCCGGGAACGACATGGTCGCCATCGGGCTGATCAACCGTTTTAAAGAGCTTGGGGTCAGGGTACCGGAGGACGTGGCCGTGGTCGGCATCGACAACAACATTTGGACGACGCTCACTTCCCCGCAGATCAGCTCGGTATCCATCATGGGGGCGGAAGTGTCCCGCCTGGCGACGGAGCTGCTGCTGAAACGGATCCGCGAACCGTCCAAAGGCGCTTACGAGAGGGTGCAATTCGAACCAAGGCTGATCGTGCGCGAGTCCAGCGTGAAGATGAAGCGGAGCACGGTCTACCTGGACTAACGGGCTTGGAAAGGAAGGGGAGGAAACATGCCGGATACGGAACAAAAGATTCGTCAGGCGATATCGCTGCGGGAATCGGGCGATGCCGAACAGGCCAGGAAGTTATGGCTGTCGCTGCTGGAAGAGGAGCCGGGCAATGCGGAAATTTGGTACCAGACGGCATGGACCCACGATGTCCTCGGTCTCGAAAGGGAGGCGGTGCCGTATTATGAAGAAGCCATCCGGTTAGGGCTCGCCGAAGAATCGCTGGCAGGCGCGCTGCTCGGTCTTGGCAGCACCTTCAGGTCGCTCGGGGAATACGGCCGGGCGGCGGAGGTGCTTGAACGGGGAATGGGCGCGTTTCCGTAAGCGAAGAGAATTCCGCGTGTTTTATGCGATGGTGTTGTATAATTTAGGCAGACACCCGAAGGCGATGGAACTGCTGCTTGCCGAAATCGCCGATACGTCCGGGGATGACGGGATTCGGGGTTACGCTAGGGCGATCCGCTTTTATGCCGATAAGCTGGATGAAGTATGGCAGTGAGCGAAGCCGATCCGGGAGTTTCAAGGAAAGGAGCGGCCGCATGAAATTGCAGGGAATCAATCATATTTGTTTCTCCGTTTCGAATCTCGACGCCTCGACGGCCTTCTATGAAAACGTATTTGGAGCAAAACGGCTCGTCAAAGGGAGAAAGCTTGCCTACTTCGATTTGGAAGGGCTGTGGATTGCCCTGAACGAAGAGGATGCAAAGCGAGAAGCGATGCCGCGGACGTATACCCATATCGCCTTTTCGGTGGCGGAAGAAGAGTTCGACTTATGGCCCCGCCGCCTGAGGGAACTTGATGTCACAATCCTGCCCGGACGGGAACGCGATGAAAAGGATAAGCGATCGGTCTATTTCCTGGACCCGGACGGACACCGCTTCGAGCTTCACACGGGCACGCTGCAGGACCGCCTCGATTATTACCGGGCGGAAAAAGGCCATATGACATTTTACGACGAATAACAGGGGGAACATAGGATGACGACGATTGGATGGGTCAGACACGGCATTACTGACTGGAACGTGGCGAAAAAGGCGCAGGGACAAACGGATATTCCGCTTAATGATACGGGCCGGGCGCAAGCCCGGGCGCTGGCGGAACGGTTCCGGAACGAGACATGGGATGCCGTGTACGCAAGCGATTTGTCGCGGGCGAAGGAAACGGCGGAAACGATTGCCAAAGCGCTTGGCATTCCGCTCTATATCGATGAGCGTTTGCGTGAGAAAGGCTGCGGTAAAATCGAAGGCACGACGGAGGAAGACCGGATCCGCATGTGGGGCGAGGACTGGCGGGAGTTTGAGCTTGGCATCGAGACCGAAGAGTCGATGATTGCGCGCGGAACGGAACTCGTGAAGGAGGTTTGCCAGCGGCATCCCGGGCAGCGCGTGCTCCTCGTCAGCCATGGCGCCTTGATCTCGACGCTGCTTCCGGCGCTCGTTGCGAACATGGGGGAACGCCAGCATCTTCACAACACGTCGGTCACGTTGATCCGCAAGCTGGATGAACAGTGGGTATGCGATTTGTACAACTGCCGCCGTCATTTGGACGCCGTCAATTTGTAATGCAGGCATAAGACCAATTGCAAAGGGGAAAATGCCGTGAAAATCGTTGTCGTAGGCGAGTTGAACGTGGACGTTATTTTGGCCGGCACCGGCGTGATGCCGGAGTGGAACAGGGAAAAGCTGATCGATTCCTTTGACGTCGTGCTGGGTTCGTCTTCGGCGATTACCGCATGCGCGCTGGCATCGCTTGGCGCCGAAGTTCATTTCGTAAGCGTGGTGGGGGAAGACGACTTCGGGCGTTTTTGCTTGCGCGAGCTGGATCGGATGCAGGTGAATACCGAACATGTCCTCCGGAAGGCGGATCTTAAAACCGGGGTCACCTTGTCATTTTCGACGCCGCGGGACCGCGGACTGCTCACGTACCCGGGCAGCATTCCGCTGCTTGCGCCGGAGCACCTCCCTGCGGGGCTGCTTGCGGAAGCGGACCATGTGCATTTCGGTTCTTATTTTCTTCAGGACGGCATGCGGCCGCATTGGGAAACGTTGTTTGCGGGCCTTCGGGCCGAGGGGGCGACGACCTCCTTTGACACCGGCTGGGACGTCCGCGGATTGTGGTACCGCGAACAAATCGACCGACTGCTGCCGCACACGGACCTGTTTATTCCGAGCGAAGAGGAAATGATGCACATTTACGGGGCCGAAAGCGTAAAAGAAGCGGCCAGAGGGCTTCCGGCAGGCGTACATACCGTGGTCGTCAAATGCGGCAAAAGGGGAGCGATGCTGTTCACGCGAGAGCAGGCACCGGAACTGGTCTCCTCCTTCCAAGTCGCGCCGGTCGATACGACCGGTGCAGGGGACGCTTTTAATGCCGGTTTGATCTATGCTTACCGCAGCGGTTTGCGCGGACGGGAGCTGGTGAGGTTCGCCAACGCGAGCGGGGCGATTTCGACGCTGGGGATCGGGGGGACGGGCTCCCTGCCGACGCTGGAAAAAGTAAACGCGATGCTGGAAGAGGCGTGAGAAGCTTCGGAATGTAACGTTGTGCAATTTGAGGCATGCAGGTATACTTTGGATATTGCCGATGTGCCCGGCGGCATGGGCTTTTTTGCCCATGAGCGCAAGGGCTTCAGGGGGCATCGAGACGGATAGCAAACGGTGAGCAGGCAGCGAAGGACGGCTTTCCCCGGGCCGGGTCATGACGGATAAGGCGCTCACGTTCACGGCTAGGATGGGATGACAGGGTATTTATGATTACGACCGTAACATTGAATGCAGCCATCGATAAGACGTATTTTCTTCCAACGTTTCCGCTGGGCAAGGTTTCAAGGGTACAGCGGTACCGCGCCGCGCCGGGCGGCAAAGGGATCAACGTGGCGAAGGTCGTGGCCCAGCTCGGCGTGCCGGTGACCGCAACCGGTTTCGTCGGCGGATTCAACGGCGAAATGATCAAACAGCTATTGGACCGGATGGGCATCGGGCATGATTTTGTCTCCGTTCAAGGGGAGTCGCGGGTTTGCCTGAACATTTTGGACGAGGAAAACGGTATTTCCACCGAGCTTTTGGAGCCGGGGCCGACCGTCGACCCGCAGGCTTTGGCGCAGATGGAAGAGAAAATCCGCGAGCACGCCGCCAAATCCCGCATCGTTTGCTTTAGCGGCAGCCTGCCGGCCGGGGTTCCGAAGGATTTTTACGTGAAGCTCGTGTCAATCGCCAAAGAAGCCGGAGCCTACGTCATTTTGGATGCCAGCGGGGACGCGCTGCGCTTCGGCCTGGAAGCCGGGCCGGATATGATCAAACCGAACGAAGAGGAAGTCGAGGGGCTTCTCGGCATCCGCGTTCAGGACGAGGCCGCACTCCAAAAGGCGGTCGAAACGCTCCTGCAAAAATACGGCATGGACCGGATCAGCGTCTCGCTCGGCGGCGCAGGCTCCATGGTGGCGTCCCAAGCGGGAACTTTCCGCGTGGAAACGCCGAAGGTCGACGTCGTGAACACGGTCGGCTGCGGGGATTCGTACGTCGCCGGAATGGCGGTCTCGCTGGCCACAGGGCTGTCTCTCGAAGAAGGGCTGGCTCTGGCTTCGGCGGCAGGCACTTCCAACGCCATGACTGACGAAGCGGGGCTGATCGAACCGGAAGAGGTGGAACGGCTGCGCGGGCAGGTACGGATCACGGCATTATAACTTGCGGGAGTATCATTTGTATGGCCGGGCGCGTTGGCGTCCGGTCTTTCGCCGCTTCCCGAAAAAAGAGGAATGTGCCGCGCCGGCGAAGAATTTTATAGTATAAACCGAGTCCTATTTCAGAGCAAGCGTGAAGCAAGCGGCTGTTTATTTTTCCCGGGGAAAGGGCAGGTTCATGCCGAACGGCTGGGAAAATGGGGATCGGCTACGGAGCAAAGAAAAGAATACGAGGACGAAAAGGGGATTTACATGATTAAAGCGCTTATTTTTGATTTCGACGGATTGATCGTGGATACGGAAACGCCGGCCTACCACGCCTTTTGCAAAATATACAAGGAATACGGCAAGGAGCTCCCGCTCGAAATGTATGCCCGGTGCGTCGGGACTTCCTTCGAATTTTTCAACCCATATACATACCTCGCCGAATTGCTTGAACAGGCCGGGGATGCCGAACGGATCCGCAAGCAGGTCGACGTTTGCTACCGGGAGTTGTTGAAGGACGTGCAGCCGAGGCCCGGCGTCGTCAGCTATCTGCAGGAAGCCAAAAGGCTGGGGCTGCGGGTTTGCATCGCCTCGAGTTCGTATTACAACTGGATCGAGCCGTACCTGGACAAATTCAGCCTGCACGGTTATTTCGAATTCGTCAATACGGCGGATTTGGTCAAGAAGGTGAAGCCGGACCCCGAGCTTTATCAATTATCGCTGCAAAAGCTGGAGATCCGGCCGGAGGAAGCGGTCTCTTTCGAAGATTCCTTAAACGGGTTTATCGCGGCGAAACAAGCCGGAGTCCGTACCGTGATCGTGCCGAACGAGATGACGACGACCTTTTCGTTCGAAGGTTACGACCTGAAAATCCCCGACATGGAAGCGATGCCGTTAAACGAGCTGATCGAACGGCTGGAGAAGCAAAACCGGGTAGGCGAATTGGAATAATCATCCTTTAAAATCCGATAAAAAAATTCATTTTTTTACATGATACCGATTGACGGATGCCGGAGTGCCCCTTTATGATTATGAATAATCAACGGATTGTATGGAATGGAAAATTTTATACGATCGGCACTCTTTTTTTTACCCGATTGCTTTAATGCTTTCGAACACAAAAGCAGTGTAGAGGAAAATGTTGGAGGGGTCTAATGATGTTGAAGAAAAAATGGCTGCCTGTCGTCATGTCGGCGCTTTTGGCGGCAGCGCTTGCAGGTTGCGGCAGTTCTGACGGCAAGAAAACGGAAGCCGGCGGCTCCGGAAACCAAGCGGACAAAAAAACGTATAAAATCGCCATTTCCCAAATCGTCGAGCATCCGTCGCTTGACGCGACGCGGGAAGGCTTCATGGCAGCGCTTAAGGATGCGGGGTTGTCCGAAGGCGACAATCTGGAAGTGGATTATAAAAACGCCCAAAATGATCCGGCGACCAACCTGTCCATCGCGCAAAAGTTTGCTTCGGGCAAGGAAGACCTCGTGCTTGCCATCGCCACCAGCTCGGCGCAGGCCGTCGTGAAGGAGGTCAAGGACAAACCGGTCCTGTTCGCCTCCGTGACCGATCCGGTCGATGCCAAGATCGTTTCCAGCCTGGAGAAGCCGGGCGGCAACGTGACCGGCGTTTCCGACACGAATCCCGAGGCGGTTCAACGGCTGATGGATTTTATCGCCAAGCATTTTCCGAACATCAAATCGGTAGGCCTGATCATCAACGAAGGGGAGCAGAATGCGGTCGTCATGGCCAAAAATGCCGAAGAAGCGCTGGCCAAGCATAACATCAAGCTGGTCAAAGCGGCCGTGACCAACACGTCCGAAGTCAAGCAAGCCGCGCAGTCATTGGTCGGCCGCGCCGACGCGCTTTTCATTACGCTGGACAATACCGTGGTCAGCGGAGCGGATACGATCATCCAAGTGGCCAACGAAAATCATATTCCGTTTTTCTCGAGCGACTACGACACGGTTGAAAAAGGCGCGTTCGCGACCGTCGGCTTCAAATATTTCGATCACGGATACGAGGTCGGCAAACTTGCGGCGGACATTTTGAAAAACGGTAAAAATCCGGGAGAGATTCCGGTGAAAATGCAGGAGAAGCTGGACGTCGTTCTCAATTTGAAGGCTGCCGAGGCGCAAGGGGTTACGGTAACGGAAGAAATGAAGAACGAAGTGCAGGACAAGGAGAACTACATCATCAATAAGTAACGGCACGGATTGGTGTGATAGGGAGTGGCGACGTCCTTCGTCCACTCCCTTCATTGCATACGGGCCGGATTTGCGGCATCTATGGACTCTTCCGCCCCGATCGGTGCGGAAATTACCCGAAGGAGGAACGTCATTATGATCAGTTCGCTGATAGGCGCGGTCGAACTGGGACTGCTTTATGCTTTGTTGGCGCTTGGCGTCTATATTACGTACCGGATTCTCGATTTTCCGGACTTGACCGTTGACGGCAGTTTTACGACAGGGGGCGGCATTGCCGCCGTCATGATTTCCCACGGATATAACGCATGGCTGAGCTGCATCGTGGCCTTTGCCGGCGGCATCGCGGCAGGGTTATGCACGGGGTTGCTCCATACCAAAGGAAAAATCAACGGGCTGTTGTCCGGGATATTAATGATGATTGCGCTGCATTCCATCAACTTGCGGATTATGGGCAAACCGAACATCGCGATCATCGATGCCGATACCGTGCTTACCTCCGTCAACCCGTGGATCGTGCTGGGGAGCATGCTGATCATCGTGCTGCTGCTCATGAATTGGTTTTTCCGGACGGACGTCGGCCTGGCGCTGCGCGCAACCGGCGACAACGACCGGATGATCCGCAGCTTCGGGGCAAATACGGACACGACCAAAATCATCGGCGTCAGCCTCTCCAACGGCCTTGTGGCGCTGTCCGGGGCCCTGATCGCGCAGCAATCCGGATTTGCGGACATTACGATGGGGGTCGGCATGATTGTCGTTGGACTTGCATCGGTGATCATCGGCGAAGCCGTATTCGGGGCCCGCAACATCATTCATGCCACGATATCGGTCGTGCTCGGCGCGATCGTCTACCGGATCGTCGTTGCCTTGGCGCTGCGGGTGGAATGGCTCGATGCTTCGGACATGAAGGTCATTACGGCGGTCATCGTCATCATAGCGCTCGTC
Organism: Paenibacillus sp. FSL M7-1455; assembly: GCF_038004655.1. NCBI lineage: Bacteria > Bacillati > Bacillota > Bacilli > Caryophanales > Paenibacillaceae > Paenibacillus > Paenibacillus sp. FSL M7-1455. The sequence goes on from NZ_JBBORO010000001.1 coordinate 2,295,720, forward strand.
TTCCCGACGGCCAGCCGGGCGATGAAGCAGAAAAAAATGGCCAAAAAGCGTACCGAAGAAATCACGGGGGCCTTATCGAAGGAGTTTAAGGGAGGTGATCTCCGTGCTTGAATTATCCCATGTTTCCAAGCTGTTTAATCCGGGAACGCCGGACGAAAAAATCGCTTTGCAGCACATCAACCTGAAGCTGAATCCCGGCGACTTCGTCACGATCATCGGAAGCAACGGCGCAGGCAAATCGACCTTGATGAACATCATTTCGGGCGTGATGAAACCGGACGCCGGCGCGGTGCGGATCGACGGCCAGGAGATCAGCGGCCTTCCCGAATACCGCCGCAGCCGATGGATCGGCCGCGTATTCCAGGATCCGATGGCCGGAACGGCGCCGCGAATGACGATCGAGGAAAATTTGGCGATGGCTTACCGGCGCGGGGCCCGGCGGGGACTTTCGGTCAGCATCAACGCAAGCCGCCGCAGCATGTTCCGCGAATCGCTCGAACGTTTGGGCATCGGCCTTGAAAACAGGCTCCGCGCCAAAGTCGGACTGTTGTCCGGAGGGGAGCGGCAGGCGCTCAGCCTGCTGATGGCCACCTTTACCAAGCCGCAGATTTTGCTCCTTGACGAACATACCGCAGCGCTTGATCCCGCCCGCGCGGAGCTGATTACGAGATTGACGGATACGATTGTGCGCGAGATGCAGCTGACGACGCTGATGGTCACCCATAATATGGAGCAGGCCATTCGGCTGGGAAATCGGCTGATCATGATGGACAAGGGGAAAATCATTCTCGATATCGATGAACGGACGAAAAAGGATCTTACGATCGAAAAGCTGCTCGGCGAATTCGAACGGATCAGCGGCCACAAGCTGTCGGACGATCGGGTCGTATTGGGCGGATAAGCGATTCAAATGACATCGTGCAATAAGCTTATCATCGTGCCATAAAACATGCGTATAAGGAAGAACAAGGAGCTGTCGCGATCGGCAGCCCCTTGTTCTTCTTTTTGCGTATTCTCTAGACCGTTCTCATCACAGGGATGCATATTTCGCAATATCCATCGGCGATCATTTTCCCGGTATATCGTTCCAAGGCAGGCTTGTTGTCCGGTTGATATCCGCTTTGCCGCAAAGCCGGGAAAACGGCGGCCCATGCCTTTTGTACTTCTTCCGTGGTGTGCTTCACCGTGCAAACCGCATACTCGCCGCCGGTAAATACGCCTTCCTCCACGGTATCATCCAACGCAACATCTTCCGAAATCACGATGCAGGCGTCATACCTGCAGTTTTCGGGAAGCGTCGTTTCGGGGCGATCCTGCGGGATTCCGAGCAGAATGGCCGATTCGGTCAGCAAATGTCTGTCTGCGGCCCATCGTTTCAGTGTTTCCATGGCTTGGGCATTGGCCGGGCCGTACGGGCCGACCTGCCGCACATAGGCCAAACGGTAATTCGGAATGTTTTCGATCTTCATGTTCATCGTTAAGCTCCTTTTCTGGTCATATGAGTGAATTCACTTTGGATGCTATCATGGTATAAAAATATATTCATTCATTTTTTTCGAAAAAGGGGCAGAAGAACATCCCTCCTCCGGAAAAAGGTTTTTTGGCCGTTTTCATAGAAATGATATGTTCAGGACGACAGAGAGAAACGAAAGGGTGTGGGAACATGAAGCATTTGACGGACCTGTCCTATGAGGAAGTCGTTCAATCGACGGACATGACGTTTAGCGGCTGGGATTTTTCGTATCTGGGGAACACGGGAAGGCTGCAGGAATTTCCGCTGCGCTGGAATTATTACAATCTGGTGGAACAAGCCATATCCCAATCGGAAAGCATGCTGGATATGGGGACTGGCGGCGGCGAGTTCTTGTCCAGGCTCAGCCGGCTTCCCGCGCATACTTGCGCTACGGAAGGGTATAAGCCGAATGTGGAGGTAGCCCGCCGGAGGCTTGAACCGCTGGGCGTCCGGGTTTCCTACATCGAAAAGGATGAGCAGATTCCGTTTGCGGACGAGGAATTCGATCTGGTGGTCAACCGCCATGAATCGTATTGCCCCAAGGAGGTTCACCGGATTTTGAAACCGGGCGGCTTGTTCATCACCCAGCAGGTTGGGGGGACGAACGACCAGGAGCTGAACGAATGGCTGGCTGCGCCGAACGACGAATTTGCGCATTGGAATTTGGATTACGCCGTGCGGGAGTTGGAGCCGTATTTCGATATTGAAGGCCAAGACGAAGAGGTAACGCGTTCCAGATTTTATGACCTGGGAGCCGTCGTCTATTATTTAAGCGTCATTCCCTGGCAAATCCCCGACTTTTCGGTGGATCGGTATGACCGGCAGCTTCGGGAACTTCATCGTACGTTGGAGCAGCAAGGATATTTGGATACGAGCTGTCACCGTTTTATCATCGCGGCCCGAAAGAAACGGTAACGATCTGCCTGCGCGGCTTTCCCCCGGACGCGGTACCTGGGATGTTAGGCGATCTTCTGCCATGATTTCATAACAGCCTCGCGCCAAACCATTTTTTGACCTGCTAGTCAAGAATGACTATACTAGAAGTAGCAACAGCATTGAAGGAGTCTTAACGATGGATGAACGCGAACTGCTCGTTTTGGGATTGCTGATGACCCAAAGCCAGCACGGGTATCAAATCAACGATTTCATTGAGCGCAATTTGGGTCAAGTATCCGATATGAAAAAAGCGACGGCGTATGCCATTTTGAAGCGGCTCGACAAGCAGGGCTGCGTAAACGTGACGGTCGAGCAGGAAGGCAACCGGCCGCCGCGCCAGATTTACTCGATCACGGAAGAAGGCAAAAAACGTTTTTTTCAATTGCTCCGAGCTTCCCTGGTCCATGCCGAAAATACGACGCCGGACGGGAATATCGGACTGATGTTTATCGATCATTTGTCGCGGGAGGATGCCATAGAACTGCTTAAGATCAAGCTGGAGAGAGTGCAGCAACTGATCGGGGCATGTTCGAAAATTCCGCCGCACGGCGAGGGCATCGGCGTGAATTTGTCTTTCCGCCACCGCATGGCTCTGCTTGAGTGCAACAAGCATTTTCTGATCCAAACGCTGCAAGAGCTGGAAGCGAAGCAAGGATGATGAGCATGAACGCCGAAATTCAGCGTCGTTTATTATTTTTTTGCTCCGCTAAAGTCGGGCTCATATGCAAAGATATAAAAAATGGACCTAATCCAAACACCTTTCAAGTAAAGCAGCCAGTCGCCTGTAATCCATCGGCGGCTGGTTATTTAGTTTCGTTTCGTTTGCATGCGAATGGAGTTAAAGCCTACATCCAATACCACAAAATGCCCTGGTCGCGGTCTTTAGACTTCGATTAGGGTCATTTTGTTTTGAATGGAGGTTTGGCGGTTGGGATAATGCCGCGTTTCTACAATGCGCTTAGATCGATCATAAAGCATACTATTTTGTATAATGGACGATAGTACAAAAAAGATACGCAATCTTTGTCTGGGGGGACATCTTTGAAAACGTCCATCTTTGAATTGGTGGAGACAGCGGACGATCTGCCGTTCGATGTATCGCTGCACCGGGTAAACTACGTGCCGAGCCATTGGCATAACAGCGTGGAGATCATATTCGTGCTGTCCGGCAATCTGGAAGTCACCGTCGGAAACGAGCGCCACACGATAACGGAAGGCGATGTATTTGTGATCAATTCCAGCCATGTCCATGAGGTCATTGGCCTGGACATGAACATTATCGCCACGTTCCTGATACCTATGGTGTTTCTGAAAGAAAACATTAAAGGCATTGAGGACATTCAGTTCGAGTGCAATTCTTCCGCGGTCCGGCCGGAACAGAAAAGCGGGTTGGACCGAATCCGCCAGATGCTGGCAGAGATGGTCGAGCTGAAGCAGAAAAAAGGAGAGGCGTACGAGCTGGATATGGGCATCCGCATGCTGGCCGTGTTTTCCATGCTCATTAAGCAGTTCAAATCCTCCGAAAACGGCGGCGCGATCAACGAGAAATACATGGAGCGCATGCTCCGAATCATCAATTACATCGATGAGCATTACAATGAACCGATCACCCTGCAATCGATCGCCAAGAAGGAATTTCTGTCCGTGCCGTATCTGTCCAAATTTTTCAGCGAAAACATCGGACTTAATTTCCAAGCCTATTTGACCAGCATCCGGTTAAAAAACGCGGTGGAGGAGCTGCTTCGTCATGAAGACCTCCCGATTGCCGATCTGGCGTTAAGCCACGGATTTCCCAATGCCAAATCGTTTTACACGGCGTTCAAAAACAAATACCGCATGACCCCTCACGAATACCGTAAACAATATCGGCCTGACCGGGAAACGGAAGCCAAAAAGCAAGACATCTCTTCGAATTATCTTCAGTTTAACCAATCCAGCGCACTGGGGATCATCCGTCAGTATTTGCGGCGTACCGAATCGTTGGAGGTTGAAACGATCCAGGCCATCGAAACGAAGACCTACGAGGTGAACGCGTCCGCTCCGGGAAGAAAGCTGAAGCATACATGGAAAAACCTCATCACGATCGGGAAAGCGCAGGAAGGGCTGCATGCCGACGTACAACAACAGCTGATCTATGTCCAGCAAAATTGTCCGTTCCGGTATTTGCGCTTCCACGGGATCTTTGACGACGGGATGATGGTATACGATGAAGACGAGGAAGGGCGGCCGCGCTACAATTTCAGGCTGGTGGACCAGCTGTTCGATTTTATGCTGTCGATTGGCTTGAAGCCGTTCGTGGAGCTGGGATTTATGCCCTCCGCGCTGGCATCCGATCCCGGGAAGACGGTGTTCTACAGAGCCAGCTTTACGAGCCCGCCGAAGTCGCTGGATAAATGGTGCGGACTTATCGACAACTTCCTTCGCCACTGCATGAACCGTTACGGCGCGGCGGAGGTCGAGAGCTGGAGATTCGAGTTCTGGAACGAGCCGGAATTAAACGTATTTTGGCCCGGATCCGTTCAGGAATACCATGAGCTGTACCTGGCCACCTACAGAATCGTCAAACGGTTATCCGCAGGACTGAAGATCGGCGCGCCCGGACGGATCATCACTGTGACTTCGCCGGAAACGGCGACGAATTTTTTCGCGTTTTGCCGCAAGCACGATTGTCTTCCCGACTTCATTCCGCTGCATTTTTATCCGCATGAAGAAATCGAAAAACGAATACAACAGGAGGAAGCGGAACTCGAGCAGGATGAAGATCTGTACCGGAGGCTGCTGGAGAAATTCGGAGGGATTTCGCCGAATCCCGATTTTCTTAGGGAAAGACTTGCGATCGAGCTGCAGCTGCTCGCCGACCAGGGGTTATCCGGCCGCGAGGTTTATATGACGGAATGGAATTCGACAGCCTATCACCGTGAATTGACGAACGATACCTTATACAAGGCTGCCTATATCGCCAAAAACATCCTCGATAATCTTGATAGCATCGACGGTTTCGGTTACTGGGTGCTGAGCGACAACATCGAGGAAACGTTCCCGTCACCGCGTTTGTTTCATGGAGGACTTGGGCTGATCGCCCAATACGGGATCCCGAAGCCCGCCATGCATGCATACAGGCTGCTCGGCAAGCTGGGGGAGACGCTGATTGCCCGCGGGGACGGATATATCGTGGCTGCCCGCGGAGATACCATTCAAATCATGACGTATAATTACGTTCATTATGATGATCTTTACGCTCTCGGCGACACTTCGTTTATAGATGAAACTCACAGGTATAACGGATTCAAGGAAGAGAAAATCTTAAAAATCGACATCGCGCTTAGCGGGTTGCCTCAAGGCGTGTACCGCATGGTTACCCAAACGATCACCCTCAAACACGGCAGCAGCTACGACAAATGGGTGGAAATGGGGGCACCGGAATCATTGACGGCTGAGGATATCGCTTATCTGAAGCAGAGCTCCCCGTTAAGACAGGTTCAAGTCTTGAACGTGGAGAACGGGACGGTGATTGGCTCCACCTTGAAACCGCATGAGGTGCAGCTGATTGAATTAACGCCTATGGTATGAGCGGCAGCGCAATCTGTGTCAATTTTTAAGCCGATCGGAAAGGGGGATTTAAACGCTTTCATAATGAGATTAAAAATCGCCCCATAAGTCTGTAAACAACCGCCTGTCTTCATGAAGGCGGTTTCTCTTATAATTTGATTGTAATCGTTTTCAAGACAATGGGAGGTTATATAAATGGCTGGAGCTAAAGTTAAAGGACAGGTCAAAACCCCTTTTGGCCGATTGACCTTCGGCGTGATGTTGGGCTACGGCCTGATGATGGTCGCACTCATGACGCCGGCGACACTGCTGTTGACATTCAAGATGATCGAGATTGATCCGAATGGATATACGTCGTCTTATGGCCTCGTGGCCGGCATCGGCGCTTTCTTCGCCTTGATCGGAAACCCTTTGGGCGGTGCGATCAGCGATCGGACGATCAATCGATTCGGACGCCGGCGCACCTGGATTTTGCTCGGCCCCTTGGTCGGCAGCGCCGCGCTTCTGATGATTGGCTGGACATCCTCGTTATGGCTCATCATCGTCGGGTGGGCAATTGCGCAGCTGTTCTTCAACTTCGGGATGGCGGCGTACACGGCGCTCATTCCCGATCAGGTGAAAGAAGAAAAACAAGGCACGATTTCCGGTCTGCTCGGCATGTCCTTACCGCTTGGCATCGTAGTCGGGATGGTCTTGATGACCTTGTTGCCTGATGTCTCCTCGGCCGCGAAATGGACGCTGATCGCCGCAATCGGCATCGTAGGCCCGGTGATCAGCCTGTTCCTGATTCAAGAAGGAAAAGTGGAAATTATCCGCGAGCATAACACGGCCGTGCCGCTCGGCGAAAAGCTGAGCAAAATTTACCCTAGCCCGCGGCGGTTCCCGGTGTTTTCCTGGGCGGTCGCTTCGAAATTTCTGATGATGATGGGATACTGCAGCAGCCTTTACCTCACGGTGATGCTCGTCAACCGGATGGGTTACACGGAAGCGCAGGCGACATCCAGCGTGGCTACCGTGAACATTATTTCCACGATTGCCATGGCGCTGACCAGTATCTTCGGCGGGATGTTGTCGGATAAATTCCGCAAGCAAAAACCGTTCTTGTATTTGTCTGCATTCATTATGGTGATTGCCGTCCTGGTATTCGCGTTTGTTCCGCATTACACGGCTTATGTCGTCGCATCGGCGGTGCTTGGCCTCGGCTTCGGCTGTTTCTCCGCCGTCGATATGGCTTTGGTGGCGCGCATTCTGCCGCGCAAAGAAGATTCGGCGAAGGACTTCGGCATCATGAACGTGGCAAACGCCTTGCCGCAATCGATCGTTCCGGCGATTGCGCCGCTTCTGTTAAGCGCAGGCACGTCGATTGGAATTGGCGGCTGGACGTTCTTCTACCTCGTTCTTGCCATATTCACGGCAATCGGCATGATCTCCATCAAGCCGCTGCCGGAAGTAGGCGAACCCGTAGCCACGGAGAACGGAGCAGAAACGGCGGGCATCAACCTTGCGGCAGGCAACATCAACTGAACGTAACACTCGGATAAAAACAAAGAGAATCGGGGAGAGCGAACATGAGAAACCATACTTCAGACACGATCAATAAGACAGTAGAAACCGTTCGATACGTAAAAAATCCCGGCGGCCCCACGCTGGGCTACAGCGAGGAATCGGGCGTGGGCATCATCGAGCAGGACGGCTTGTTCTTCAAGGATTTAAGCCGTGACGGCAAGCTGGACAAATACGAGGACTGGCGGCTGTCGCCGGAGGAGCGGGCGAAAGATCTGGCCTCGAAAATGACGGTCGAGCAGATTGCCGGTCTGATGCTGTACAGCCGTCATCAGTCGATCCCCGCCCTCAGTACCGGCTGGTTTGCAGGCACGTACAGCGGGAAAACGTATGAAGAGAGCGGAGCGAAGCCTTGGGAACTGACCGATGAGCAGATCGCATTTTTGACCAAGGACCATGTGCGGCACGTGCTCGTAACCACGGTGGAAAGTCCGGAAGTTGCGGCGCGCTGGAACAACAAAATCCAGGCGTTTGCCGAAGGCACCGGGCTTGGCATTCCGGCGAACAACAGCTCCGATCCCCGCCACACTTCGGATTCAAGCTCCGAATTCAACGCGGGTGCGGGCGGCCATATCTCCATGTGGCCCGAGACGCTCGGCCTAGCAGCTACTTTTGATCCCGAGATCACGAAGAAGTTCGGGATGATCGCTTCCCGGGAATATCGCGCGTTAGGGCTTGCTACCGCCCTGTCTCCGCAAATCGATATCGCCACGGAGCCGCGCTGGTTCCGGTTTAACGGCACGTTCGGCGAAGATTCGAAGCTCGCCGCCGATCTGGCCCGCGCTTATGTCGACGGCTTCCAGACTTCCGAAGGCGAACGGGAAATCGCGGACGGTTGGGGTTATGACAGCGTCAATGCGATGGTGAAGCATTGGCCGGGAGGCGGATCGGGCGAAGCCGGAAGGGACGCCCACTACAGCTGCGGGAAGTATGCGGTGTATCCGGGCAACAACTTTGACGAACATCTGGTGCCTTTTGTTGACGGGGCATTCAAGCTGGACGGCAAAACAGGGAAGGCGTCGGCCGTCATGCCGTATTACACGATCTCCTTCGGCCAGGACACCGTAAACGGCGAAAATGTCGGCAACTCCTATAACTCGTACCTGATTAAGGATTTGCTGCGCGGGAAATACGGGTATGACGGCGTCGTATGCACGGACTGGATGATCACGGCCGACGTTTCCGGCGCCAAGGATTCTTTTCTGAGCGGAAAACCATGGGGCGTGGAGGATTTGACCGTGGCCGAGCGCCATTACAAGCTGCTGATGGCGGGCGTTGACCAATTCGGCGGCAACAATGAGATCGAGCCGGTGTTGGAGGCTTACAAGATCGGGGTTCGAGAACACGGCGAAGCCTATATGCGGGAACGCTTCGAGCAATCGGCCGTCCGGCTGCTGAAAAATATGTTCCGCCTCGGCTTGTTTGAAAATCCGTACCTCGATCCACAGGAAAGCGCCAAGCTGGTCGGGAACCCCGAATTTATGCGGGAAGGTTACGAAGCACAGCTTAAATCGATCGTCATGCTCAAAAACAAAAACGGGGTGCTCCCGCTTCGCGCGAAAAGCAAAGTTTACATCCCCAAACGTTTTCTCCCGCCGGGAAAAGACTGGTTCGGCCATCCGACGCCGGAGAGCTATGATTATCCGGTCAACCTGGAGGTCGTCTCGAAATATTTCGAAGTCACCGACCAACCGGACGAAGCGGATTTCGGCCTTGTCTTTATCGCATCACCGAAGTCCGGCACCGGCTACAGCCAGGAGGACGAGGAGCAGGGCGGGAACGGTTATGTGCCGATCAGCCTGCAATACAAGCCGTATACGGCGGAGCATGCCCGGGAAGTCAGCCTGGCCGGCGATGAACACGGGAACGAACCGCGAAACCGTTCTTATAAAGGAAAAACCGTCATTCCGCACAATACGACGGATTTAAACATGGTGCTGGAGACGAAGGAAAAAATGAAAGGCAAACCCGTCATTGTCTCGATGCTATTGAGCAATCCCACGGTCGTTTCGGAGTTTGAAGCGGAAGTGGATGCCATCCTGGCGAACTTCGGCGTTCAGGATCAGGCGATCATGGATGTATTGACGGGGGCGGCGGAGCCGTCCGGGCTGCTGCCGATGCAAATGCCCGCCCATATGCGCACCGTCGAAGAGCAGCTGGAAGATGTCGCGCACGATATGGAATGCCATGTCGATTCGGACAATCATGTATATGACTTTGCCTTCGGGTTGAACTGGAGCGGCGTGATCGAGGATGAGCGAACCAAGAAATACCGTAGAAGCTGACTAGGCATTTTGTTTCGTTCATTCACATGAAAAAAGGCCCTGTTCCGCAAGCGATTCATGTCGCTTTCGGACAGGGCTTTTTCTGGCACGGGAAGCTGCCATGACGTTTGCCACGCGGGTTGGAGCGGCGTACGGGGCGTTAATGAATCAGCTTGCTCTCCTTGGCTTTTTTGACGAGTCCGGCCGAGAGCTGGTTAATGATGCCTTTCAGCGCCAGGCCGACCACCAGCGTGACGGCGGCATAAATGCACATGATCAGCAGGTCGTTCCGCACAATGGGCCAAATGATTCCGCCGACCGCTTCGCGCATCATGCTGATGCCGTACGTAAACGGCAGGAAGGGATGGATGGCCCGGAAAAAAGCCGGGGTCGTCTGAATCGGAAAGGTGCCGCCGGAACCGGCAAGCTGTAGCACGAGCAGGACGATCGCCAGCGCTTTGCCCACGTTGCCGAATACGGATACCAGCGTATAAACCATGAGCATAAACACGGCGCTGTTCACCATGCCAAACACGATAAACCACGGTTTGTCCACGACGTAGGTTCCGAGGATGTACATATCGCCGGCCGTGACCAGTACGGATTGCAGCAGCGCGATCGTCAGGAAGGTCAAAAACCGGCCAAAATACACTTCATAGTTTCGGTAGGGATGATCCCCGTGCACTTCCGTCGTCACGAGGGAAACAAGCAGCGTAGCTCCGACCCATAGCGCAAGGGTGCTGAAAAACGGGGACATCGCCGATCCGTAATTCGGAATCGGGTACAGTTTGTTTTCCTTCAGGACGACCGGTTCGGCAAAAACCTGGCTTTCCAGCTGGAAATTGTTTTTGAGGAGGCCGATGACCTCCTGCAGATTGCCTTTGCTTTCGAATTCCCTCATTTTGTTGGCCAGCTCGGTAATCTTTTTTTCGACCGTCGGCAATTCCTTTTTGATCTGGGCAAGACCTTGGGTGCCGATCGCCAGGCCTTTGGATGCGTCGCTTAAAATCTTTTTCACGTCAGGCACGCTTTTCAGCGCGTCGCTGAGCGTGTCGCGGGTTTTTTCCGCCGTTTGCCGCGCCTGGTTCACCCCGCCGAGAATGGCCGGCTGGATTTCGCTGTCGTATCTGTCCAGGATGTTGCCTAGCAGCTCCGAGGCGTCCCCGGACACCTTGCCCAGCCGGTCGACCAGATCGGAAGCGGGTTTTTCGCCTTTTTTCACGGCGCTGCTGATACTGCTGACGAGCGTCTGCTGCTCCTTCATTTTATCCTGCACCTGTTTTAGCCGCGAGCTGACGAAACCGAGTTTGTTGCCGGTCACCTTGTTCAGCTGATTAAACCACTCGATGAGCCGGGACTGCACCTTGAGCCCGATCTCGAGCCTGGAAGCGGCATGGTCCAGCATGCCCGTTACGACCGACGGGTCCACGTTCGGATCCTTCAGGGCGGAGGCCAGCTGCTGCGTCGAAATGGCGGTTTGCTGCAGCAAAAGCAGGTCTTGTTTGACGTTCGGAGCGATGTCTTTGGCGGCCCCCGATGCTTCGGTCAAAAAAGTGTCCAAGCCGGACGCAAAGCGCTGCCCTTTTTCCGCGATTTCGGTCACGACAGGGAGACTGCTTTGGGCCTTTTTGACGAGTTTGTCGGTGGTTTGCACGTCATTCATGGCGGTATTCACGACGCGGTTGATCTCCGGAAAATCTTTTTCCAGCCTGAAAATCAACGTCCGTACCCTTTCGATGGTCGGCAGCTGCTCCTGCAGCTCGATGCCGAGCTCGTTAAATATTTTAAAAATGGTGCCGTTGGCCGTTTGGACGAAGTTTTTGCTGACTTCCTGAATGATGCCGCTGGCTCCCGAGGTGGCAATTTTCGGGGATACGGCGTTTATTTTTTCGTTGACGTAATATAAAATTTCGGCTTTGGTGGGTTGATCGGAGAGAACGGTGGCGATCGTCGCCGAAAAGTTGTCGGGAATGATGATGCTCGCATAATAGTCCCCGTGTTTGACGCCCCTCATGGCATCGGCTTCGCTAACGAAACGCCAGCCCAGCTTGTGGTTGTCTTTCAAGGAGGAGATGACCTCGTTGCCGAGGTTGATGGGTTTGCCCCTGAGGGTGGTGCCTTTGTCGTTGTTCGCGACGGCGATGGCGATATCGCCGGTGTTGCCGTAAGGATCCCACGAGGCTTTAATGTTAAACCATGCATACAAAGACGGCAGCATGGCCAATCCAAGAATGATGACCAATGCCGCCCAGTTGGTGACGATATTTCGGATATCCCTGCCAAAAATAAGTGCAATGTTTTTCATGAATTCGCATCCCTCGCCTATGGAACGGTTTTTTGTTAGTATTTGTCGCTTTATCCTATGTTAACCGCTCAAGGCAAAAATGAAAACATTACCAATCCATTCTGCGGATCAGCGAGGTGATGTGGGCGAGATGATGGCGTCCATGCCAGGCATACAAGCCGAGATGGCGGTCCAGCGTCGTGCTACCGTTCACCGGGTGTATGTACGAGCGCTGCCAATCGTCTTCCTTCATGTTTTTGAGAATGAGGACCATGCGGGCGTGAACGCCCTCCAATATTCTAAGCGAAACCTCCGGCGCCGGAGCGGTGGAATCCACTAGTTCGGCCCAAAGATTTTCCTCGTACGGTTTAACCGTCGGCGCATCTTCGGTAAGCGCCAGCTTGATCCGCAGCATCGCGTTCATGTGGCTGTCGGCCAAATGATGCACCACCTGGCGAACGGTCCAGCCTCCCGGGCGATAAGGCGTATCCAGCTGCTCATCCGTAAGCCCGGCCACGGCATCCCTGACCTGGCCCGGAAGCGCCCGAAGCTGGTCGATCCAATAGCTGCGTTCGGCGGGACTGATCGTCTCGGACGGGGCAAATTCCCCGATAGGATAACGTAAATCGGAATTCATAACATGTACCTCCCCAATTGGAATGTCTCATCTTTTTACACCTGAAGCCCCTCTATATTTATTATATGTAGCTTCTTCCGTAAAACGATATTTTTCACAACTTTAACATAAGATCGCGCCGGTCTGCAGCATTTTTTTGCAGCTTGGACCGAACGGTTGGGCATTTCAAAGCGTATAGAAGGTAACGAGACAAGGGGGAAGCGATGTTGGGACTTCAGAACATATCCGAAGAACAAGCCAGGTCCATATATAACAAACACTCGCCTTATGTGTACGGGATCGCGTTGATGTTGACCCGTTCAAGTCCGATGGCCGACGATATCATGCAGGAAACGTTTTTGCGGGCATTTCAAAAATTCGACCAATACGATCCATCCAGACCGCTCAGACCGTGGTTGTGCCGCATCGCCGTAAACTTAGCCAAAAGCGCCATGCGCAAGCAGAGATGGCTTTTCTTTCAAGCGGACCCGCCCGACATCGGTGACGAATTCCTGGTGGAGGAATCGATGATGAAAAGCGAAAGCGAGCGGGAACTTTGGGAATCGGTGAACAGGCTTTCGGCCAAAAGAAAAGAAGTGATCATTTTGCATTATTATGCGGAGCTGTCGCTGCCCGAGGTGGCTGAAGCACTCCACATTCCTGAAGGGACATGCAAATCCAGGCTTCATGAAGCGCTAAAACAATTAAGGCGCAGCCAGACTTTGCGGCGGCACGAGGTTCGATGCGAGGAGGAGATGCAATGAGCGCGAAACGTGATCCGGTACATGCTGAACCAAACGTAACCGAGCAGGACCAAATCATGCGGGAGCATGCCGGGAGCATTCTTAGAAAATGGGAGGAACATCAACCCGTTGCGCCTTTTGAAGACGTATGGGACCGTTATTTATCGGCCGCGGAAGCTAGTCGGAGGAAGCAGCAAATCCGGAACAGGTGGCGGGCCGCAGCCGCGTCGTTCCTCGTGTTGATATTGCTTGGGGGAGCCGTCTTATTTTCCTCGCCGGAAGTCAGGGCGGCTTTGTCCCGATTTCCGTTCATGAAGATGCTGCTGGCCGACGGGGGGTTTGAGGAACAAGGCTTGTCGAAGATCGAAAAAGAGGGCCTCGGCGTGCATCTCAATACATCGGTCATCGACCGCAATATCCGGTTTACGATGGATGAGGTTTTTTATGACGGGGTTCAAATCGTATTAAATTACGACGTAGAGTATTTGGACAAAAAGAAAATCATCGGCGAAAAAGATGTTGCCGTATACTATGATCTGAAATTTGACGGGGCAGAGCCGACGGCATCGAGCACGCACAAATTTACTCAACTGAACGATCATGCTTTTATCGGAAGCACGCTTATCGATGCTTATCAATATCTCGACGGTTATAAGCTGCACATGAATATCACGCAGATCGGCCAAGTCAAGGGCGATTGGTCCGTGACCGTTCCTTTGTCCGTCTCGAAAACGAGTCCGGATACCAAAATCTTTTTTCCGAATCAAACCGTGGAGACGAACGGCAGGACAAGAACGATCGAACGCATTACGTTCACGCCGGTCTCGACGCAGATCGCCATCCGTACCAGCGAATACAGGGAACACGAAATTTCTTACAGGCTGCGGGACGATCTTCAAACCGATTTTGCAACAAGCGGGGGCCTCGGAGGAGACTATGAAATAATCGGCAATTTCAGCCCGCCCTCCGCCATCAATCCGCATCCCAAATATGTGGAAGTGTTGTTCGACGATCCATCCGAAAAAGCTGAAAATTTCATTCGACGCGAGGAACAAGCGCCTTTGAATGACGCTTTTCCGGTCGTGTTGAAGGGCAGAAACGGCGGGAAGGTCACCGTTACCCGCGTGGATTATAAGGATGAAGGAACAATCCTTACTTACGAAGCAAGCGATGCCGAAAATCAAAGACCGACATTGATTCTTACCGATTCGAATGAAAAGGAACATCACAGCATCGGTCAGCCGGTAAGAATCTCCAAAGAGAGGTTCGATTTTCAAATGAAATTCCCCAAACTCGAAAGCGGCTCGCTGAAGCAGATCAACATGACTATGTACGACTACAAGCCAGGGTATGAACCGAAACCGCCGACAACGATCCGAGTGCCTCTCGACTGGTCCAAACCGTGATTGTTTTTCAGGCAAAAAAGGACATGGCAGGCAGCAACAATGCTGGCAAAATGCCATGTCCTTCGTTTGTTATTCTTACGTCCTTTGCTCCTACCCGCTGGGTTATCTCAAGGAATGTTGTATTGCGCCAGCTCCGAGACCGTCACGAAACGGTAACCCCGTTTTTTCAGCTCAGGCAAAATTTCCTTTAACGCGTCCACCGTTTGCGACCTGCCTTCGACGTGGTCATGCATCAGCACGATGTCGCCGTTGCGGGCGTTGCCGAGCACTTTGTTGACGATTTTTTTGACGCCCGGGCGGTTCCAGTCCCACGTATCCTGATGCCAGGACCACATGACCACCAAATACCCGTTTTTTTTGCAGGTTTCGATCATCCGGTCGCTATAGTAACCGCCGGGAGGGCGGAACAGATACGATTTTTTTCCCGTCGCTTTGAAGATGGCCTCCTGCGTGCGGAGCAGTTGGCTTGCGATCGTTTCCGCGGAGCTGCCGCGGTTGAAATAAGCATGGTCGTACGTATGGTTTCCGAGCTCATGCCCTTCGGCCACTTCGCGCCGCACCAGCTCGGGATGTTTCTCCACCTGCTTGCCGACGACAAAAAAAGTGGCTTTGGCATCGTATTGCTTCAGCAAATCGAGAATCTGCCCGGTTTCCTCCGGATCCGGCCCATCGTCAAAGGTAAAGGCGATCACTTTCTCCCTGTTCGGTATTTCCCAGACGACATCCCCGCGTTGTTCGTAATATTCCCGCCCTTTATTTCCGGAAGGGGCCGCGGCCGCCGGAGCGAGAATTCCGGTCGCCAGGACGGCGGCACAAGCCGTCAGCAGCATCCTCCGCATGTAAATTTGCATGGTTTCAACCCCTATATGTAATGGTGTCCATGACCCGTTCCCAAAGTCCGTAGGTAGTATGCGACGGAGAGGAGGCGAACATACATGGCATGGCCCAGAGGGGTCAGGCATTTTTCCCGGCTTCATGCTACAATATGTTGAAAAAGCCTTTTCGGGAGGGCCTTATGTCTTATACGCAAATCAAATGGATGATTTTGATCGTTCCGACGCTGACGGTCGGGCTGTGGGAATATGTGCGCCATACGCTGTTGATGCCGTATTTGTCGATGGAGGCGGGGAATTTTTTGACTCCGGTCATCGTCTTTCTGATCAGCATGACGCTGCTCAGCCAGCTGTTTCACCGGCTGGAGCAGGTTCAGGAGGAGCTGAACAAGGAGCGTGCGGAAAATGCGGCGTTGGCCGCGAGGGATCTTTTGGCACGGGAACTGCATGACGGCATCGCCCAGTCGCTGTTTCTGTTGTCCGTCAAAATGGACCGGGCGGAAGCGCGGCAGCATGGGCTTGCGGCGCAAACCGAGTTCAAGGAAATGCGCAAGCTGGTGCATGAGGTGAACCGTTACGTGAGACAAGCGATCGCGAACTTGCGTTTTCAGGCGAATGCCGACGAACAGGAGATCGAGGATTCCATGAAATCGCGGATCGAGCATACGGCCAAGGAAACGTTCATCCATCCTTCGATCCAATGGGACATCCCCGACCCGGTTTTTACCGCCAAGGAAAAAGTGGAGCTGCTCGCCTGCATCCGCGAAGCGCTGCTCAATGTCCGCAAACATGCCCACGCGGATCTGGTGACGGTGACCGGCAGCGGGGATGCGGAGGCTTGGGTGGTGCGGATCGACGATAACGGCAGGGGAACGATCCTGGACCCTTTTCAAATGAAAGACCGGTACGGGCTGCGGATCATGAAGGAACGGGCGCAGGAGCTGAGATGGCAGGTCGATTTTATCCCGCTTTCCAAGGGGAGCCGGGTCGAGATCAGAAAGGGGGCTGAAACATCATGAGCACGTATCGCGTTTTGATCGCCGACGACTCCGCGCATGCCCGCGAGGCGGTAAACGAGATTTTGTCCGGGGATGCTTCGTTCGAGGTGGTGGGACTGGCCACAAGCGGGGAGGAGGCCGTTGCGATGACCGAATCCCTGATGCCGGATCTCATTCTGATGGACATCCAGATGCAGGGAATCGGAGGGCTTGAAGCGACAAGGCAGATCAAGCTGCGGTATCCGTACGTCAAAATCGTGATCATTACCGTTTCGGACGATGCGTCGCATTTGTTCGAAGCGTTGAAGCAAGGGGCGCAGGGGTATTTGCTTAAAAACTTGTCCCCTTCGACCTGGATCGAATATTTGCACGCGATCATGAGCGACGAGGCGCCGCTTAGCCGGGAATTAGCCACGCAAATTTTGCGCGAATTTCCGTTGGCGGCGAAAAGCCCGGAGCATCATGAGACGCTGACCAACCGGGAGCGCGAAATTTTGAACTGGGTGGCGTCGGGTTTGACCAACAAAGAGATCGCGGCGGAGCTGCATATTTCGGACCAGACGGTAAAAAACCATTTGAAAAACATTTTGCAGAAGCTTCATTTGGAAAACCGGGTTCAACTGACGCGTTATGCGATCGAAAAAGGGCTGGTCGGAAGAAAGCCGGGTTTGTTCACGAAACTGTGGAAGGAATGACGGTTCTGGATGAACCTGGGTCTGCGGCAGCATGAAGCTCAGGAACCGAAATCCGGCACGAACCAGGAAGGCGAAGGACGCGGGCGGCAGGCGCCCAATCGATAGATCCGAAGTTTTAGCGGGAATGCAAAAAGTCCGGCGACCGAATGACGGTTTGCCGGACTTTTTTGCGGTTCGGACGGGGCACAGCCGGTTATCCGATGATGATCTGGCCCTCCGGGTAGTTGTACAAATCCTTTTTGCGCTCGCGGGACAACGCGTAAATCAGCGTCAGCGGACCGAGACGCCCGAAAAACATCAGGCAGATGATCCATACCTTGCCAAGCGGTGACAGGTGGGTCGTCAAACCCATGGACAATCCGGTCGTCCCGAAGGCGGAGGTGGATTCGAACAGGATCGTCAGGAAATCCTGATGTTCCGTCACGGACAGGAGCATGGAGAACAAAATGATGATCAGCAGCGACAGCAGCGTCAGCGTGATCGCTTTATAGACGACGTCCTTGGCGATTCTTTTGCGGAACAAAATCACGTCCGGGCGGCCGCGCATCATGGCATGCACCGCTCCGAGCAAAAGCACGAAGGTCGTGATCTTGATGCCTCCGCCCGTAGAGCCCGGCGCAGCGCCCGCAAACATGAGCAGAATGATCATGAATTGGGTGGACTGGCGCAGCGAACCGATATCGAGCGTGGCAACGCCGCCGGAACGGGTCGTCACCGATTGAAACAGCGATGCCAAAAATTTGCCCCCGGCATGCAGCGGTTTCAGGGTGTTCGGATTGCTGAATTCCATCACGAAAATGACCAGCGTGCCGATGACGACCAGGCAAAGCGTCGCGGTAAGGACCACCTTGCTGTGCAGCGACAGCTTGCGCGCCGTCGGAAATTCGATCAGATCCGAAAGAACGATGAAGCCGATGCCTCCAAGGAAAATCAACGCCATCATCACGATGTTGATAAAGGGATCGGTCACGAACGGCACCATGCCGCTAAACGGCCCGTTGACCGTTCCCATCAGGTCGAACCCGGCATTGTTGAACATGGAGACGCTGTGGAAAATGCCGAAGTAAGCGGCTTGTCCCACAGGCAGACGGAGCGAAAAGAAAAAATGAAGCCCCAGCAGCAGCGCCCCCGCCAGTTCGACAAGCACCGAATACAACGTGACCTTTTTGACCAGGCGGACGACGCCGTTGATGGTGCCGTGGTTCAAAGCCTCCTGCAAAATGAGCCTTTCGCGCAGGGAAATGCGCTTGTTGAGCGCAAGGGCGATGATCGTCGCCATCGTCATGAACCCGATGCCGCCGATTTGCACCAAAACGATCATGACGATTTGGCCGAAGACCGATAGGGCGGTTCCGGAGTCCAGGACGGTGAGACCCGTCACGCACGTGGCCGAAGTCGCCGTAAACAACGCGTTCAGGAACGGGATCCGCACGCCGGTTGCCGACGATATGGGCAAAGACAGCAGGAAGGTTCCGAGCGTGATGATCAGCAGGAAGCCGACGACGAGAATTTTCGGCGGCGTCAGCATGTTTTTCGTTATCTTTTTGGTTCGAATGGATGGAATGGTACGTCACCTACTTTAAAGCATTGCGTTCTTCCTATTGTACCCTATTCCGTCGCGAAAGTCTTGGCCGAAGAACGTATCACAAGCTCCGAAGGCAAAATAAGCTTCCTCGGTTCCGGCACCGCGCTGCCTTGAATGCGTTCGACGAGCAGCTGGATGCCCATCGCCCCGAACTGGTACGCCGGCTGGGCGGCGACGGTCAGGAACGGGTCAAGCGCCGAAGACAGGTCGAGGTCGTCGAAGCAGACGACGGACATATCCTCCGGTACGCGGATTCCCCGCTTCCGCAAGGCGTTGATGACGCCGACGGCCAGAAAATTGTTCGCCGCGAATATCGCGGTCGGCGGGGCTGGATGCTTCAGCAAACGCTCCAGCTGATCTTCGCCTTTGTATTCGCGATAGCTTTTGTGGACGACCAGTTCGTCGTCGAGCGAAATGCCGTGAAGCTGAAGCGCTTCGGCATATCCTTCGTACCGGAGCCGCGCGGTGGAAACGTCCAGCGAGCCGTTGACGAGCGCGATCCGGCGATGGCCGAGGCCGATGAGGTATTCCACGAGGTTGCGCGCGCCCTGCTTGCTGTCCCCCAGGACGATGTCGGATTCGATGCCGGGCACGGCCCGGTCCAGGATGACGAACGGAATATTATGGGCGCGCAGCTTCTCCAGATGCTTGAGCGAATGGTCTCCGGCGGGGGCGAACAGGACGCCGTCCACGCGGGTGGACAAAATCATGTCCACGTAATCCTGCTCTTTGTCGTAGTCTTCGTCGCTGTTGCCGAAAAGAAGCCGGTATCCAAGCTTTTTGGCGCTGTCTTCCGCCCCGCGCGCAAGGCTGGTATAAAACGGATTCGTGATGTCCGTGATCAGGAGCGACAGGATCTGCGTCTGCTGGAGAACAAGGCTCCTCGCATTGGAGTTCGGCACGTAGTTGAGTTCTTCCATGACCTTTTTGACCCTTTTGCGCGTCTGCTCGCTGATCCTCCCCGTATTGTTGATCACCTTCGACACCGTCATCGCGGAGACGTTGGCTTTTTGCGCGATATCATAAATCGTAACCATGAGTGACCCCTTCTTATGTTTGTTTTGAAGCGTTCCGGAAATCGAAAATATGGATTGACAGCAACCGTTTTCATTGCTATTTTAAAGTTATCGATAACCTTATTATACACGCGGAATGACAAAATAGGCTATAACTTATCTGCAGCTATCATTTGTTAAGATCCATCTAGTTTTTATTTTTAGTGGTCATGGTAAAAAGCAAAGCGAAAGCTGCCTTATTTTTAAGTTTAGGGTTATCGATAACCCTATGTTGTGCAAAGGCATTTCCCATCATATTTTTCATGAGGAGGAAGTAATGGTTATGACGAAGGACGCAAGATGGAAGCAGGAATTTCCCAAGATCGGCATCCGTCCCACCATCGACGGCAGAAGAAAGGGCGTGCGCGAATCCCTCGAAGATATGACGATGAATCTGGCCAAGTCGGTATCCGCTTTGTTGAGCGAAAATCTCCGTTATCCCGACGGTTCGCCGGTGGAATGCGTCATTGCCGACACCTGCATCGGCGGGGTCGCAGAAGCGGCTGCTTGCGCCGATAAATTCGCCAAGGCGGGCGTGGGCGTTTCGATCACCGTGACGCCGTGCTGGTGTTACGGCACCGAAACGATGGACATGGATCCGGCCATCCCGAAGGCGGTGTGGGGCTTTAACGGGACGGAAAGACCGGGTGCGGTTTATTTGGCCGCGGTATTGTCGGCCCACGCGCAGAAAGGGCTTCCGGCTTTCGGGATTTACGGCAGGGACGTGCAGGATTTGAACGATCCTTCCATTCCGGCAGACGTTCAGGAGAAGCTTCTCCGTTTCGCCAGAGCGGGGATGGCCGCAGCGCTCATGAAAGGGAAATCGTATCTTGCGATCGGTTCCGTATCGATGGGGATTGCGGGTTCGATGATCGATCCGGACTTCTTCCAGGAATATCTGGGCATGCGCAACGAATACGTCGACATGTCCGAAATCACCCGGCGGATCGAAGAGGAAATTTACGATCCGGAAGAGTACAAGATGGCGCTGGCTTGGGTGAAGGAAAACTGCAAGGAAGGACCGGACAACAATCCGGAGCATATCCAAACTTCCCGCGAGAAAAAGGACAAGGATTGGGAAATGGTCGTCAAAATGACGCAAATCGTGCGCGACTTGATGGTCGGCAACAAACGCCTGGAAGAACTGGGCTTCGCCGAAGAAGCCATGGGCCATAACGCGATCGTGTCCGGTTTCCAGGGGCAGCGGCAATGGACGGACCATTTCCCGAACGGGGACTTCCATGAAGCGATTTTGAACTCTTCCTTCGACTGGAACGGCATCCGCGCCCCTTACCTGGTCGCCACGGAAAACGACAGCTTGAACGGCGTATCGATGCTGTTCGGTTATTTGCTCACGAACACCGCCCAAATTTTTGCCGACGTCCGTACATATTGGAGCCCGGATGCGGTCAAACGCGTGACCGGCCACGAACTGACCGGGCTGGGGCAAAACGGGCTGCTGCACCTGATCAACTCCGGTCCGGCCGCGCTGGACGGCACGGGCGAACAGATGCGGGACGGCAAACCGGTCATGAAGCCGTTCTGGGAAATCACCGAAGAGGATGTCGACAACTGCCTGAAAGCAACCTCCTGGCGTCCGGCGGCGGTGGAATATTTCCGCGGCGGCGGCTTCTCCTCCGATTTCCTGACGCGCGGCGGCATGCCGGTCACGATGTCCCGCCTGAACCTGGTCAAGGGACTTGGACCGGTGCTGCAGATCGCGGAAGGATATACGGTCGACCTGCCGGAAGAAGTGCATGACAAGCTGGACCGGCGTACGGATCCGACCTGGCCGACGACGTGGTTTGCTCCGAACCTGACGGGGAAAGGCGCCTTCACGGACGTGTACACCGTCATGGACAACTGGGGCGCAAACCATGGAGCGATCAGCTACGGGCATATCGGCGCGGACTTGATCACGCTTGCGTCGATCCTTCGCATTCCCGTCAGCATGCACAACGTCAGCGAAGAGCAAATTTTCCGTCCAAGAGCTTGGGGACTGTTCGGAACCAACGATCCGGAGGGGGCAGACTACCGCGCATGCCAAAATTTCGGCCCGCTTTATAAGTGATTTACGCCTGAAACGATGCCCGCCAACATTCACCACAACACGGATTTGGCGGGTTTTTCGCGGAGAATCGATGAGGTGATTGATATGAGCACGAAATCATTGAAGATGATGGCGGTCGATTTTGGCGCAAGCAGCGGCAGGGCGGTCATCGGACATTTTGACGGCGAAAGGATCTCCGTTCAGGAGGTCCACCGCTTCGACAACGAGCCCGTGCAGCTCGGCGACAGGCTTCATTGGGATTTTCTGCGATTGTTCCATGAGCTGAAGCGGGGGATGACCAAAGCAAAACAGCAGCTTGGACGCACGCCCGCTTCCATCGCCGTGGATACGTGGGGCGTCGATTACGGTTTGGTCGATCCCAAGGGACGTTTGGTAAGCAACCCGTATCATTACCGCGACCTTCGTACCGAGAAGCCGATGCGGGAAGCCTTGAAGCTCATCCCCGAGAAAGAGCTGTACGCCCGAACCGGGATCCAATCCTCCAGCATCAATACCGTGTATCAGCTGTTTGCGGACGAAGAGCTGCGGCTTGCGCAAAACGACCGCGGCTTGCGGATGCTGTTTATGCCCGACTTGTTCCATTACTACCTGTCCGGCACGATGGCAAGCGAATATACCATCGCCAGCACAAGCGGCATGCTTGACGCCGCCCGACGGGACTGGAGCGCGGACGTACTGGACGGCCTTTCGATCCCGTCGTCGCTGCTGAATCCGATCATCATGCCGGGAACGCCCGTCGGAACGGTCCGGCAGGACATTGGCGCCGAGCTGTCGCTGGAGGCGATGCCGGTCATTGCGGCCGCGGGCCATGACACGGCCGCAGCCGTTACTTCCGTTCCGGCCGGGGATGCCCCGTATGCTTTTATCAGCAGCGGCACCTGGTCGCTTATGGGAATCGAGCTGGCGGAGCCGATATTGACCGAACGCAGCAGGCAGCTGCTGTTCAGCAATGAAGGCGGTACGGAAGGCAACATCCGCATGCTCAAAAACATCATGGGGTTATGGCTGCTGCAGGAATGCCGCCGGACGTGGGCGCTCGAAGGGACGGAGCTTAGCTTTGCCGAGCTGACGGAAATGGCGCAGCACGCCCCGCGCAACGGCAGTTACGTCGATGCGGGGGACGCCGTTTTCCTGCCGCCGGGGAACATGCCGCAGCGGATTCGGGAATACTGCCGCTCCACGGGGCAGGCCGTGCCGGAGTCACGACCCGAAATCGTGAGATGCATCCTGGAGAGCCTTGCCTTTAAATACAGGCAGACGCTGGACGAAATCGAAGAATTGACCGGCAAACGCATCGAGCAAATCCACATGGTCGGGGGCGGCATCCAGAACAGGCTTCTCTGCCGGCTGACTGCTAACGTTACCGGCAGAACCGTCGTCGCGGGACCGGTGGAAGCCACCTCCATCGGAAACCTCATGATGCAGGCCAAAGCTCACGGAGAAGTCGGCGGCTTGGCGGACATCCGCGAGGTGGTACGCCGGTCCTTCCCGCCGGAAATTTATATGCCTGAAGACGCCGCGGAATGGGAAGAGCGTTACCGTGGATACGAGCAGCGGCTGATGCTTCAAAAAACGGAAGACTCATGAACCGGTCCGCCCCGCGGATCGGTTGAATCATCGGATAGGAGAGTGCATGGAGAGATGACGTTATCACTGGAACAACAAGTACGCGAAGAGCTGTCGCTTTACGCCCGCAAGATCGTCGCCAAAGGGCTGGTCGTAGGGCCCGGAGGCAACATCAGCGCCAAGGCCGGCGATCTGATGCTGCTATCCCCCAGCGGTTTTGCATTGGAAGATATCGAACCGCATCAATGGATCCGCGTAGAGATCGGGTCCGGCAAGGTGCTCGACACGGAATTCAGGCCCTCGTCGGAAGTGCTGATGCACCTGTATGCTTACCGCGAAAATCCGGATATTCAGGCCATCGTGCATACGCATCCCGCCTACTGCATCGCGCTGACGCTGGTAGCTAAGGAACTGCCGATGCTGTTCCCGGACCAGGCTGCGCTCGTCGGCGAAGTTGCGTTCGTGCCGTACGTGCTGCCGACGACGGATTTATTGGCGGATGCGGTTGCCGCGAAAGTCGGGCAATACAACTCGATTTTGCTGGAAAACCACGGTTTGGTCACGACAGGGAAAAACCTGCGCGAGGCTTACTACCGCACCGAAGTGGTGGAGGAAAGCGCGAAAATCTATCTTGCCGCCAAAGCCGCCGGCACGCCGAAAGTGCTCACGGACGAGGAATACAAGGAAATTCAGTCGCTCGAGAGCGAGGCTTACCGCGTACAGCTGCTGCAGAAGCTGAAATAACGTTTAAAACGGGCTTGACATCATCCGGGCGATCTTGTAATGTATGGAAAAACAAACGCGCGTTTGTTCACATTGCCAAAAGCCGTGACCAAGACCAGCGGTTCATGGAATCCCGCATCGCCCCAGAGAAGAAACCCCAGGCTGAAAGGTTTCGCATGCGTCGTGAAGCCCCCCATCTTGCGAGCTGCCGGAAGAACGGAATCTGCAGGTTCGGTTCATTCCAGGCCGGGTTAACCCGTTATGTCGACCATAAAGGATAGTCCGCATGCGTCCATCGCATGACTGCTGACGGGCTATTGAATATAGGGTGGTACCACGAGCACATTCGTCCCTTGTCCGGACGGATGTGTTTTTTTGCATTCCATGATAGGCATCCACACTTGTGAAGGAGATGAAAAAATGAGACAACAGCTCATGCTGCTGCGGACGCTCCGGGAAGCCCCGGCCGAAGCGGAGGCCGCGAGCCATCGACTGCTGCTTCGGGGAGGTTACATCCGGCAAACGGCTGCAGGCATATACAGCTTTTTGCCGCTTGGGCATCGCGTCATTCGGAATATGGAAAGGATCATCCGTGAGGAGATGAACGAAGCCGGTTTCGACGAACTGTTGATGCCGGCGATGCAGCCGTCGGAGTTATGGGAGCAATCGGGGAGGTATTCGGAATACGGACCGGAGTTGATCCGGCTGCAGGACCGGCACGAGCGCGGCTTCGTGTTGGGTCCGACGCACGAGGAAGTCATCGCTTCGTTGGTCGCCGCCTAAGCCGGCAGTTACCGGCAACTGCCGCTCCGGCTGTACCAGATCCAAACGAAGTTCCGGGATGAACGCCGTCCGCGTTACGGCCTCCTCCGGGGACGCGAATTTCTGATGAAGGACGCCTATTCGTTTGATGCGGATTGGGAAGGGCTTGATGAAAATTATCAAGCGATGGTTCGCGCCTAACATCGCATTTTCGATAGATGCGGTTTGCGTTTTCGGGCGGTCGAAGCCGAAGCGGGTTCGATCGGCGGGGAAGGCGAAACGCTTGAGTTTATGGCCCTTGCGGATATCGGGGAAGACACGATCGTGACCTGTTCTTCCTGCGACTATGCCGCCAATCTCGAAAAGGCGGTTTTCCTCGAAGCGGAAACCGGAGTCCGCCTTCGGGATTCCGTTCCTGAACCCGAAGAGGTATATACGCCGGAGACGAGAACGATCGAAGAGGTATCCGCTTTTTTGGGAGCAAGGCCGCAAGCGATTTTGAAAACGATGCTGTATTTGGTTGACGGCAGGCCGGTGGCGGTGGTGGTCAGGGGAGATCATGAGGTCAACGAATTCAAGCTGAAAAATGAGCTTGGCGCATCCCGCGCAGAGTTGGCCGATGCGGAGACCGTAGAGCGGCTGACGGGTGCGCCCCATGGCTTTGCAGGGCCGGTTGGCCTCGGTATCCCGATCATGATGGATCGCGCCGCCGCAGCCGTTCACGAAGGGATAGCCGGCGCAAACCGGAAAGATTACCATGTCCGTCATCTCGTTTTGGGGCGGGATTACAAGGCCGACCGGATCGGCGATTTCCGGAACGCGTCAGCCGGCGATCGCTGCTGCCGCTGCGGGCAAGGGCTGATGTTCAGCCGCGGCATCGAAGTCGGACACGTGTTTAAGCTGGGGACCAAATACAGCCGGTCCCTGGGTGCGACTTATGCGAATAAAGACGGGAAGGAAGAATGGATGATCATGGGGTGCTACGGCATCGGCGTTTCCCGCCTGATGTCGGCGGTAGCGGAACAGCATGGCGGCGACAGCGGCGTCGTCTGGCCGTTGTCGCTCGCTCCGTTCCAGGTTCACGTCATTCCGGTATCGGCCAAAGACGAACAGCAGTATGGGGTGGCGGCCAAACTTTACGATAAGCTCCGCAGCAAAGGAATCGCCGTGTTGTTGGATGACCGCGACGAGCGCCCGGGCGTCAAATTCAAGGATGCGGACCTGATCGGAGCCCCGCTGCGGATCATCGCCGGAAAATCGGCGGCAGAGGGCAATGTGGAATGGCAGAACCGGTTGGAAGGGGACCTAAAGGAACAGATCGGTATCGATGAAGCGGTCCGGCGGATCGGCGCGATTTGTTCCTCCGCCGAAGGGCGGCTATAATGGAGGAGACAAAGGTTTTAATGGAGGAAATACAAACATGACGATTCGACTTGCGGTACGCGAAGACGCGAAAGAGGCGGCAAGATTGCTGTACGACGCCCTGCATGATGTGGCGCATCAACTGACGGGGGAAGAAAAAGAAGAAGACGCGGTTGCGGTGCTGGAGCAATATTTCGCTTCGGACGAGGGGAGGCTCTCCCATAAACAGGCGATCGTAAAAGAAGCGGAAGGGAAGGTCGCCGGCGTCGTCGTCGCTTACGGCGGGGATGAAATCAAGGAATTGGACCGTCCGATTCTGGAACGGCTGCGCAAGCTGAAAAACGATCCGACGCTCAAGCTCGACAAAGAGTCGGACGAAGACGAATATTACATCGATACGTTGTCCGTATCCCCGCAATTCGGCGGTCAAGGGATCGGCACCAAGCTCATCCAGGCCGCGGAAGAAAAAGCGAGGGAGCGAGGGTACGACAAAATCGCCATGGCCGTGGTGACGGACAATACGCGCGCCTACTCCTTGTACCTTCATCTTGGTTATGAAGTGGACAAAGAAATTACGATCAACGGCCATATCTATTATCACATGGTCAAATCGCTGTAAACCAAGCCGTTAAATAACCCGGGCTCCTTGGAGACGGGTTATTTTGTCGCTTTCCGCTGTAACCGTTTTCCGCCGAATGCCGGATAGATTGCGCAAAACAAGGAACCCTAATCGGGAAAAAGGACTATTAAGAGAGGTCGCCCGATGAAGAAAAAACTTTGCATGCGCATCATGTTGGCCATCTGTTTCACTTTCCTCGTTGCGGGCTGCGGGTCGCACATCCACCCGAAAACGGCGGAATCCAATCCCTCTAAGCTTCATACGGCTTCGGCCGGGAAAACGAAACCCGTCATTTTAGTCATCGTCGATTCATTGATGGAAAAGCCGCTGCGGGAAGCGATCCGGCAAAAATCCGCACCTGCGATGGAGTTCCTGCTGCAAAAAGGAGAGCTGATTCCGCAGGTGGTCAGTTCGTTTCCCACCATGTCGGTGACGATCGACAGCACCTTGCTGACGGGAACGTATGCGGATGGGCATCATGTGCCCGGGCTTGTATGGTACGACGGCAAAGAGCAACGAATGGTTTTTTACGGCAACGGCATCAAAGAAGCGATGAAAATAGATCAGGTTCAAGTGTTCATGGATGCGGTGTACCATTTAAACCAGGAGCATTTGAGCAAGGAAACGAAAACCATCCATGAGGAACTGGCCGACCAAGGCAAAGATACCGCCTCCATTAACGGGGTCATTTACCGGGGCCGAACGGAGCATGTCCTGAAGGTACCCCCATTTTTAAAACTGGCCAAAGACGTGCCGGATCAACTCCGGATCACGGGACCCAAGCTTTTTTCCTATGCGGCATTGGCCCGATTGGACCCGGATAACGCACGCAACACCTATCTTTGGAAGAAATTCGGGATGAACGATCGATTTACCGCGCAGGATCTGGCTTATCTCGTCCGGCAGCACCGTCTCCCGGCGGTTACGATCGCGTATTTTCCGGAAAACGACAATAGGGTGCATCGAAAAGGCCCTGACGAACGGCAAGGAATCATACGGGCCGATGAAGCGCTTCAGGAAGCGCTAAGCTCTTTCGGCTCGTGGGAGCGGGCCGCAAAGGAAGCGATCTGGATCGTGATGGGGGACAGCGGGCAAAGCCGGGTTTACGGTGACCGTGGGCAGGCAACGATTGAATTGATCCCATTATTAAAAGATTTCCGCATCGCAAGATTGAACCGGCCGGTATCTTCCGGGGACCAAATTTTGATTTCCACGAACGAACGCATGGCTTATGTATACGCGCTTGATCCCCGAGTGAAGGTATCGGAGGTCGCAGCGCGCTTGAGCAGGGAACCAAAGCTCGATATGATCGCCTTTAAAGAGGGGTCCGCCATACGGATCATCTCCGGAAAAAGCGGGGGGACGCTGCGATTCCGGCCGGGCGGATCCTACAAGGACGAATACGGGCAGACATGGACGTTATCCGGCGATCCGCGCATCGCCGATATGAAGATCACCGGCAACCGGATCGTTTACGGGAAATATCCCGATGCGTTGGCAAGGCTGCAAGGGGCGATGTTTTCCCATGAAGGCAGGTACGTTGTCGCAAACGCGGAACCCGGATACGAACTCGTAGGCGAAAGCTCGCTTACGCATGTTGGCGGCGGTTCGCATGGCTCCCTGCACGAAAAGGATTCGCTCGTCCCGGTGATCGTCGCCGGAACAGATATCCGGCCCAAAACGCTGCGCATCGTGGACTTCAAGGATTGGATTATGCAGTTGGCCAGTGAACGGCGGTGATCTCGCCCCGGGTGTGTGTTCGAACTCCCCGTTGATGAATGAAGATGCATGTAGAAAGGCTTTAACGCCGGACAAGGCGTTAGGGCCTTTTTTTGTTTGCCAATATTTAGAATCTTACGCCGGAGCTATTTTTTGATAGGATAGAAGAGATGCATATGCTAGGAAACGATGCTATGAAATTATTCTATGAAAACATAAAAAAGCGAGGCAGTCCTGTTGAAAAAACGTAAACCTATTTTAGCCGCCTGGACGGCAGCGGCCATCGTGTTGGGTTCCTGCGCCAACGCTTCGGCAGCAGCCGCTGCTGCTTCTTTGCCGTTTGACGATATTGCCGGAAGTTTTGCCAAAAACGACATTCTGGAGCTGGTCAAGGAGGGGGTCGTCAACGGCACTGGCAACCGGAAATTCGAACCGAAAAAAAACGTTACGCGCGCCGAATTTGCCGCCATGGCCGACCGTTTGCTCAAGCTTGCGCCCGTGGATGCCGACATGCCGACGTTTGCCGACGTTGCCGCGAAAAGCTGGTATTACGGCTGGGTTGAAGCGGCGGTCCAGCTTGGGATCGTAGAGGGGAAAAGCGCCGGCAAGTTCGAGCCGTCGGCACGCATTACGCGGCAGGAAGCAGCCGTGCTTATCGTCCGGGCCCTCAAGGTCGATCCCGGAAGCGACTCCGGCAGCAGCCTGAATTACGCGGACGCGGATCGGATCGCTCCTTGGGCCGCCCCATACGTGCAAGCCGCCAAAACGCTCGGACTGATGGGCGGAGCAAACGGCAAATTCCGTCCTTCCGACGCCATGACCCGCGAAGAAACGGCCGCCGTGCTGGACAGGGTGCTCAAGGACAAGGTTTGGTCCCGGGCCATCCATGCGACACCGAACATGGGACTCCAGCTTGGCTGGCAAAACGGGTTAACGACCTCCCAATTTAAAGAGCAGGTCAACAACAGCACCGTGAACACGCTGGTGCCCCGGTGGTTTTTTCTCGAATACGGATCGGTCCCGGTTTCCAGCCATGCGGACGGCAGCCTGTCCAGCTGGGCCAAGCAGAACGGCAAAAAGGTGTGGGCCATGCTCGGAAACCATTCGGATTCGGCACTGACGCATCAGATCCTGTCGGATGAAAACAAACGGGCCGCCGTCATCAAGAAGCTTACGGGCTATGTAAAAACGTACGGATTGTCCGGCATTAACGTCGATTTTGAAAACGTAAGCCCGGAGGACCGTTTGTCGCTTACGGCTTTCGTTTCCGAGCTCGGAACGAGTTTGCGGGCGGCCGGAGCCGTGCTGTCGATCGACGTTTCCCCGGACCTCGGCACCGACTGGACCGAAGCCTTCGATTATGAAGCGCTCGGCAGATACGCGGATTACGTGGTGCTGATGGGGTACGACGAACATTGGTCCTCGGATCCCGTGGCAGGTTCCGTTTCCTCGTTTCCATGGGTGCAAAAAGCTTTGAACCGGATGCTTTCCGTCGTTCCGGCGAAAAAAACCATTCTGGCACTCCCTTTTTATACGAGGGATTGGACGCTGTCGCCGACCGGGGTTACGTCCGAGGATTTGACGCTGATCCAGCAGGGCTACCGGATTCGTTCCGTGGCCTATAACCGCTTATGGGATGAAGAGATCGGCCAATATGTGGTCAGATATTCAGGGCAGGGAATCGAGCACCGGATTTGGGTGGAAGACGGACGTTCCCTCGGCCTGAAAACGATGATGGCCGCCAAGCGGGGCATAGCGGGTTATGCGTACTGGTACATGGGCGCCGAAACCGACGATATTTGGCCGAGTTTGAGAAATGCCGTCCGTTACGCCTCGTATTAAAAAGAACCATTTTAAACCTATAAAAAGCTTTGGGCTTCGACCGTTTTCGGTCGGGGCTTTTTTTGTCCTTGCCTGCAGGCAAACGGAAAAGACGTTCCCATGCAGGCGGTTAAAAAAGCGGCCTTATCCGTTAACAAGCAGCAAAGTAAACAAGTGTATACGGGAAGTCAATGATTGTCTCTTTGAATCGCTTCTGAATTTCCCTACAGTAAAGTCATTGAAAGTGCTTTCAAAACGCTTGGCGACGAATGGCGCGAAGGGAGGGGATAGGCTGAGCGTCACCCGAAACAGAAGAGGTTTGTACGATTGCAGCATTTCTGTACTCCAACATAAATAAAGGAGCTGAACATGATGAATTCGAAAAAAAATTGGGGTTCCGCGCTGATCGCCGCCGCATTGCTGACGGCCCCGCTTTCCGCGGCGCAGGCAGAGCCGGCTGTTCCGTCCGCAACCATCGCGCAGGCGGGAGACGCAGGCCCAGCGGAAGGCAATGAGGCAGTGAATCCGTCATCCATGCCGGACCAGCCGGCGGATGCCGGGCAGCCGGGAGCGAATCCGGCAACGGTCTCCGATCCACAGGCCACCGACCCGGCGGCTCCGGCCTCGGAGGATCAAACGAAACTCCGCAATCTCGCTGCGGGTCTTACATATGAATGGTCCGAGGCGCCGGACGTTTCCCGTCCCGATGGCGGGAACAAGCTGACGGACGGCAAATACGGCAAGCTGGATATGAACGATCCGGCATGGGTCGGACATGTGCGCGGGAAAACGCGCGAGGTTGTGTTCGATTTGGGCGAAGAAAAGTCGATCGGAAAAATCAAAGCCCACTTTTTACAGGATTATCCGGCAAACTCGATTCTCGTGCCGTTGACCGTATCAATGTACGTATCCGACGATAAGGAGAATTGGGGGCTGCTTTCCCATAACGCGACCCAACTGCTCTGGGGAGAAGGCCCGCCCAGACAGGAGACCTTTGAATGGGACGGCAGCCGGGACGGGATCAAAGGCGGGGATACGGACGGCAAGCTGGCCTATGCCCGTTACGTAAAGGTTACCTTTACGATGCATCCTACGCATTGGGAATACATTGACGAAATCGAAATTTTGGGAACGGACGGCCAGGTCGACGGGGCGGTAAAGGTTCCTGCCGAGCAGCCTCGTTTTTTGGAGCCGGGCGAAGCGACGGCAGGGATCCGGGACCTGAATCTGCTGTATAACGGACAGTATGACGGCGGTTTAGGCGATTGGAACAAGGAACGGATTATCCCGAACATCAGTTACGTGAATACGGACGGCGAACCTGTCGACTGGCTTTTTGACGGAGTTTTGTATCTGGGGCTCGCTTCGCCTGCCGGCCGGGATTTCGGCTTGGGGCAAACGATCCTGGAGGACTGGAAATGGTATTTGGATAAGACGTTTGCGTCCGCGGGGGATATGCAGCAGTTGAATGAAGCTACCAAGGAAGTCGGAGGCAAGCTGAACCAGCCGGACCGCAAAATGAAAGTCGTGCTGATGATTCCGAATCCCGGCGAATACTTGAGCCATTTCGGCGACATTGACGGCGACGGCGTACCGGAGAGCTTCAACGCCTCCGACGTCGGCGAAGCGAAAGCGTTCGAAAACCGGGAAAAAGCGGTGCAATGGTGGCTGGATCAAGTCCGGCAACGATGGCAGGCGGCGAATTATTCCCATCTGGAGCTTGTCGGCATGTACTGGCTTGAAGAGCAAATCAGCACAAGCGCTACGGGGCCGGAATTGGTGAAATCGGTGAGCGGCAAGGTTCACGGCATGAACCTGAAATTTTTCTGGATTCCGCACTCCCTGGCATACAAAAGCTTCATGTGGAAAGACGTAGGATTTGATGCCGCGGCGCTTCAGCCCAACTATTTCTTCGGCGGGATGGACATCGACCGTTTGGAGGATGCAGCGAATATGGCCAAACAGTATAGAATGTCGAACGAGGTCGAATTTGATGACCGGATGCTGACGGACGGCGTCTTCCGCGAACGTTTTATCGATTATTTGAACAGCGGCGCCGAAACCGGCTTGATGCAGAATGGCTTTAGGGCTTATTACCAAGGCAATAATGCCGTTTACAACTTGGCGGTGAGCAAGGATTCAAGCTTGCGTTTGATGTATGATTGGCTGTACCAATACGTGAACGGAACGTACGTCATCAACAACAGCCCGCCGCCGGAGGCAAACGTATTCGTCAACGGGCAGACGTTAAACGGGGAGACGGTCGTACCGGATACGGAAACGATCCAATTGACCTGGGAAGTCAAGGACGATGACGGCAGCGGATTGACGAAAGTAACGGCCCTGTTCGACGGCAAGCCATACGCTTCGGGAACGCCGATCGACCTGACGGGCAAACCGGGCAAACATCGGCTGGACGTTACCGTAGCCGCGGCCAAATCCAAGACGACGACTTACATCATCAACGCGGCGGCGAATGCCGATACGATGAAAACGCATGTGAACCGGTTCGCGGAGCAGAAACAGTTTACGACCGAAGAAGGTCCGCGGTCGCTGCTCAATTACGCGGATCTGATGAAACGGTATGAAGGGACGGATACGGCCCGGTTTGAAACATACGTCAGAGGCTTTAACGCACGGCTGGATCAATTGGCTGCCGAACGTGCTGTTTCCGATACGGCGTATACCGCGCTGAAGGAAGAGGTGTACAACCTTGTCGGGAATTTGGCCGCCGGCAAACCGGCAACGGCTTCTTCCGTCGAAGGCTCAAGTGCGAAGCTTGCCCCGGAAAATGCGGTGGACGGCTTCCCATCTACACGCTGGGCCAGCAATTACGTCAATGACAGCTGGCTCCAGATCGATCTTGGCGAAGCCAAAGCGTTCGATACCGTCCGAATCGACTGGGAATTCGCCCGCGCCAAAACCTACAAGATCTTAGTCAGTGACGACAAACAGAACTGGACCAGCGCAGTCAAGGACAACGGCGGCGTCATCACGGCGCATGACGGCAAGGAGACCGTCCGCTTCGATCCCGTCAAAGCAAGATACGTCAAGTTCCAAGGCGTTGAAAGAAATACCGATTACGGTTACTCCTTCTACGAGTTCGGCGTATACAACCTTGCGGCAGGCAGCGAGGCCCCTCCAATCGACGGCGCCAGAGCCGTGGTGGATCCGGCCGCAAAGAAATTGACGATCGACGGCCTCGTCATGAACGGCAGCCGGTCCAAAGTCCAATTGAAAGTGGTCGACTCCAAAGGGAAGGTTCGCTATGAGGGAGAAACCACCAGCACGGCATCGGGAAGTTTTGAGTTTGCGATCAAACTTACCGGCAATTTAAAGGGAACGTGCGATGCTTATCTTTTGATGGAAGGGATGCAGGAACCCGTGAAGATTACGTTCGAGTATAACAAAAAGGGTTAAGCGTACATTTCCCGGGCGAGCGCAGGATTCGATGAGAGGCGGCCCGATTCCGATTTTTTCGACGCCGGTCGCCGGCCCTTCCGCGACAGCATCCGTCGCGGCACGTCAAGAGACGAAACTCGCTTCATCGCCTAAAACCATGGACGCATGCGGTTATTTCCGCGGGCGCTCCATGGTTTTTTGCGTTGCCGACAGGTGAAGTCGCTGCTTCAGCGGGCGGCCACGCCCGTTGGCGTGATGTACGGAGCTTACTGCGCGTCCGCCTTCGGCTTGCCGGCGCTTTTCCTTTCCGTAGGCCTGCTGATCTGTGCCGTTTCCGGGGCCGCGGCGCTCTTTCATTGGAGATCCGCGGCGCAAAAAAGAAGGGCGGCCGCCGCCAAAGAATAAACTTTCCCGTTTTTCACAAGCTATCCATAAGACAGGCATAATGATGAAAAGAGGTCTGAACGATGGATACCACCAACAATGAGCACATTCATGGCGGCGAAGATTACCATTACATACCCGCATTTTCGGTTGCCAGCGGTAAAGGCGTTGAAATCAGGGAAGACGTTTATGCTTATACGAGCCAAATCGTAAATCTCGTGGCGGTCGGCACGCCGGGGAAGGACTCGTTCGTCTTGATCGACGCGGGAATGCCGGAATCGGCGGGCGACATTTTGGAAATGACCCGGCAGCGCTTTGGCCCGCATTCCCGGCCGGAGGCGATCCTGTTGACCCATGCGCATTTTGACCATGTCGGCGGCCTCGTGGATTTGGTCCGCGAATGGCAGGTTCCGGTCTATGCCCATTCGGAGGAGCTGCCTTTCCTTACGGGAGAACGAAGTTACCCCGAACCGGATTGGTCGGTGGAAGGCGGGCTGCTGGCGAAAATGTCTTTCGCTTTTCCGAACGAGCCGCTGAACCTGGGCTCCTGGGTTCGCCCCCTTCCGGACGACGGCACGGTTCCCGGGCTGAACGAATTCCGCTGGCTGCATACGCCGGGGCATGCCCCGGGACATGTGTCGTTTTTCCGCGAACGGGACCGGCTCTTGATCGCGGGCGACGCGTTCGTAACGGTACGCCAGGATCGGCTGTATAGCGTATTAACGCAGAAGATGGAGATCAGCGGGCCGCCGCGTTATTTTACGACCGATTGGGCTGCGGCCAAAACATCGGTACAAACCTTGGAAGCCCTGAAGCCAAGCTGCGCGGTCACGGGGCATGGCAGGGCCGTTTCCGGAGACGAGCTGGCGGACGGGCTCCAAGCGCTTGTTGCCCATTTCGACGAGGTCGCCGTGCCCGACTACGGGAAATACGTTCCCGGGAAAGACGGCAAGAAGCATTAAATTAGAGAATCGACATCGGAGCCTAAGGGAGCGGCAGCGGCAGATCATCCCGAAAGGCTTCTTTTTTTGCGGAAACAAGGGAGGTTCAATTCATAAATATGGTAGAACCGGCGAAAATCTGGTGGTAATATCGATTCATAACCATAGAAACATGAAAGATAGCGAAGGAGCACTTCATGAACAATCCGATACATATTCTTGTTGCCGAGGACGACAACGATATCAGCCGATTGCTTTGCAGCATTATTAAGAAAAGCGGTTATATCCCCCAGCCGGCTTACTCCGGAACAGAAGCGCTTCTTTACCTGGAGCAGCGCCGATGGAGCATGTTGCTTCTCGATTTGATGCTGCCGGGAATGTCGGGAGAAGAACTGCTCGAACGGATCGACAGATGTGACGATATGCCGGTTATCATCATTTCGGCCAAAAACGAGCCAAAGACCAAAGTGTCCGTCTTGCGCGGGGGAGCGGATGATTTCATTACGAAACCGTTCGACGTTGAGGAAGTATCTGCGCGAATCGATTCCCATCTGCGTACGTATGCGCGAATCGCGCAACCGGTTTTGCCCCATGTGCTGCAGCATAAAGGGCTTGTACTGGATCGGGACGCCATGTCGGTTACGGCTGACGGGGCCGTACTGACTCTCACAGCGCGGGAATTTGAGATTCTATCGTTGCTTATGTCGGCACCGAAGAAGGTATTCACGAAATCCAATCTGTACGAAAGAGTGTGGCAGCAGCCTTTCTACGGCGACGACAACATCATCAATGTTCATATGAGCCGTTTGCGCAGCAAGCTGTTAAAAGCAGCCCCGCAAAGCGATTATATCGAGACGGTATGGGGCATGGGATATCGGTTAAAGCCTTAAGACATTTTTAAGTTTTGGCTTTAGATTTACGTATGTTTTGATTTCTATACTTGGTCTATCACAAAAAGGAGGCCAAGATGATGCAGGACATGGTGGTATCTCTTGTTTTTCCAATCGTGAGTACAGTGGAAGTGACGTTGCTGTCGGGTTTTGGCCATTTACCGGCGGAAAGCAGTGAGTTTTTCATACCTAGAGTGCTTGGTTTAACGCTGCTGTATACGGCGGCCTACGCGGCCATTGGGGCGATGTTTGCGGTCATCCTGACGGACAGCGGCAAAACGATCGGGGTTTCCATCATTTTCTTTCTGATGATCGATATCGTTTTGGCCGGCATCGGTTCGAAGGTTGAATTTTTTCGCAAGTTGTACGATGATTCCATTTTCAAGCTGGTTGGGGACATCAGCAAACCGAGCATCGATAGCGGAGATTGGCCCGAGCTCCTGCTTGTGCCGTTGTTGACAATTGCGTTATGCGCGATGCTGGGCATTTTCGTATTCCGGCGAAAAGCTATCAAATAATGATGGGAGTGAGGAGAGTGCTGCTTGTCCTGACGATCCTATCCATGGCGGCAGCAGCTTTCCTGCTTGTCCATTTATGGATGCTGAGGAGGGAAATAGGGCGGATGACGGAGCAATTGCGAAGCTACAACGAAGGGGTCACCGGCAAAAAAATCGACGTCGCCCTATTCGACCCGAAGCTCGAAGCGCTTGCCGGGCAAATCAATCGTCAGTCTCATTTCATCGTAGAAGCGGAAGCCCATCGAAGACGAATCGAAAACGAATTTCGTCAGGCGGCAGCGAATATATCCCATGATATCCGTACTCCGTTAACCTCGATCTTCGGTTATATCCAGTTGTTGGAGGCGGAAAACATAACGCCTGAAGAGAAACTCGAATACATCGCGGTCGTGAAAAATCGAACCAAACGCCTG
This sequence comes from Paenibacillus sp. FSL M7-1455, assembly GCF_038004655.1. NCBI lineage: Bacteria > Bacillati > Bacillota > Bacilli > Caryophanales > Paenibacillaceae > Paenibacillus > Paenibacillus sp. FSL M7-1455. The sequence continues at coordinate 2,332,951 of NZ_JBBORO010000001.1, forward strand.
CAGTCGTTATTAAACGATTTTTTTGAGCTGTCCGTGATCGAATCGCCGGATTACCCGCTGACAACCGAAAAGCTTGGGTTGACCGCCCTGATCTCCGACATTGTGGTCGAATTTTACGATGCGTTTAACGAACGCGGCATCACACCTGACATACGGCTGCCTGAGGGAAATGCGTCCGTATACGCCGATGAATCGGCCGTGCGGAGAGTCGTTGAGAACTTGCTTGCCAACACGGCCAAGTATGCTTCCGGTCAGGTGGACATCCGGTTGGAACAGCAGCAGGAGACCGTAGACTTGACCATTATTAACGATGCGAAGGAACTGGCCGGGAGCGACGTTAACCTTTTGTTTGACCGGTTCTATACGGCTGACCGTGCCCGATCCGCCCAAACATCCGGGCTTGGCCTTCCGATCGCCAAAAGCCTGATGAACAACATGGGCGGCACGCTGACGGCCGAACTGGACGGTGACAAGTTGATGCTCGTCTGCCGCTGGAAAAAAGCAAAAGGGCAGTGAACCGGCGACGGCTGTAGGGCGAGTCATAGAAGTAAGGAGGCAGCTAGAGAGCGATCCCTTGGCTTTATAACTTAAAAGCCTTTAAACACAAGGATTTCCAAGTGTTTAAAGGCTTTTCTATGTCTGTATATATTATGATTCGAGATAGACCAGCAAGTTCTGGTGACCTCATAATGCAATCATTCATTCATGAGAGCAGTGACAATTCGGGAACAGGTCCTCATGTTTTACCCGTTCCTACGAGTTGCCAACAAGCATTTTAAGTTATCATCAATAAACTGATTGTCGCTACGATTGATTCCGCGGCCGGCAAAATGGCCCCAAACCGACTCGATCGGTTTAAATTCGGCATTCGGTATACGCTTTGCCTCGTATTCGTTATCGTCGGCCGGGCAGAAGAGATCCGTGCTTCCCGGCATAACGCAGGCTTGCGCTTTAATGCTTCCCAGCGCCTTATCGAAATCTCCGTTATAAGTGGGGTTTGCACTAATATCTGCATGTTGGCCCGTCCATAACATGGCCAGGACATTGTGGGGATCCATCTGCATAAAGCTGTCCTCCCAGACGCCGACCATAAAATCAGCCAAGGAGTCAAATCCCATCTCACGATAAAGTTCCTCTCTGTAAAATGCTGACGATACGCCCCATCCCGCATAAACACGGCCAACGGCACGCATGTCTGCTGAGGTCAACCGGTTGAGCTTGCTGGAATCGAAGCCGACTGCAGCCATGAGCGGAGCTCTCATTCCTTCCAGGACCACGTAGGTTTGGGGCCAGGTCTTGGCAACGCCGGCGAAAGGCGCAATTCGTTCCACCATGTCGGGATAACTGGCTCCCCATTGGAATGCTTGAATGCCTCCCATGGACCATCCGACGACGAGAGCGATCTTTTGAATGCCGAATTTTTCGGTCACCAGCCGATGCTGGAATTGAACGTTGTCATAGATCGTTACCTGCGGAAAATTCGCCCGATCGAATGGCGAAGGCATGTTGCTGGGAGACGAAGACAATCCGTTGCCCAGCAGATTTGGAACGATGATGAAATACTTTTGCGGATCCAGAGCCAGGCCGTTTCCGATCAACCATTCATTCTGAACATGCGTGTCGCCAAAAGCGGTTGGATAGACGATGACATTATCCTTTTTTGCATTCAATGTTCCATATGTCTTATAAGCCAGAAAAGCGCCCGGCAATGTCACTCCCGATTGCAAGGTTACGTCACCCAAATCAAAAATCTCATAATCCATCGTACAGCCTCTCCCTTCAAAATGAACCATGCCTTAAGAATGTATTTCTTGTTGTTAGTATAGATCTGTGATACTCTCAGTAAAAGTGAATGATTTTCATATTAGTATTCAATAAAATTGAAAGTTGAAGGGGGATCGTATGATGGAATTGCGCCAACTGGTTACGTTCCGTACGGTTGCATCCACTTTAAATTTCAGTCGGGCTGCGGAAGCGCTGAACTACGTCCCCTCCAACGTCACGATGCAAATCAAAGCATTGGAGGATGAGCTTGGTGTGCGTCTTTTTGACCGTTTGGGGAAACAGCTTGTTCTCACGCATGCGGGGAAACGCTTTTTAACCCAGATTCAAAGCGTTCTGGAAAAATTGGACGAAGCCCGCAGCGCCGTTCACGACAACGAAGTGCTAAGCGGCACCCTAACGATCAGCGCGAACGAGGTGATTTGCGTCTATCGTTTGCCGGCTGTTTTTCAACGATTTCGAGCGCAGCATCCGGGAGTTCGCCTGATCTTCCGCTCCGTTCCCAATCTGGAGCTCAAGCAATCGCTTTTTGAGGGAACCGCGGATGTCGTCTTTATGCTGGATGAGCCCATTCGCTCGAACGGACTTGCAGTGGAGCCTTTACTGGAAGAAACTTTCCGCCTTTTCGCCGCTCCGGACCACCCGCTTGCCCAACGAACGGTGCTGCAGCTGGATGATTTTCACGGGGAAGTGTTCCTGACGAATGAAAAGGGTTGTCCCTATCGAACCATGTTTGACCGGTCATTTGAGAAAGAGGGCATGGATAGTATTACGTATTTGGAGTTTCAAAGTGCGGAAGCCATTAAACAATGCGCGATTTCGGGAATCGGCATTGCCTTTCTTCCTGAAATCGTAGTGAAAACCGAAGTTGAACGGGGCGATCTGGTTGCCCTTCCATGGCAAATTCCGGACCTTCACGTATATACACAGATGTCATGGCATAAAGACAAATGGCTTTCGCCCGTCATGTTATCGTTCATAGAAGCAGCGAGGGAAGTTCTTGCTTGAAAGGACGTTCCACTTGAAGCGATGAGGCCGGGGGTTCGATCCGCCTAGGCTTTATATCGTACAAAAACGTCACCACGTTCTGTGGTGGCGGTTTTTTTGTAATGAATGCTTCATTGCCTCTTTTTTGCAGTGTTTGTAAATCCTCATGTTGGACAAAAAAGAACAAATTGACTCCGGATTGCAACGAAACCTTAACATCTTGTCTCCCGGACGACTTTATAATGGAGGAGGCATTTTTATCCAACGGGGCGTTAAGGAGGTTTATCATGAGAAAAATGACGCGGCTTGCCCAAACGGGCTCCGCCTTGCTTATTTCAGCGATGTTGATGTCAGGCTGTATACGCACCGGTTCCGGCATCACGGCCGCATCCGGCAACGAGGGAACGGTTTTGCCGGCAAAAGCGGCGGCAGCGGACAGCCATGCCGTGCCTGAGACAAAAGCTTCAAAAATAGGTTCAGATGGCACAGCCGTCCTGCAAAAGGGAGATCCCGTAAAAATGATCAACCGTTCAAGCACGTTTGAGCTTCCGGTGGTCGATTTCGTCAACGGCGATACCGGTTTTGCCGTCAAGCAGGCATATGCGGAATCGCTGTCGCTCATTTCCACCACCGACGGCGGCGCGCATTGGAAGGAGAAACCTTTGCCGGGAGAGCTTGTTCTGGGGCTTGATTTCTCGGATGGGCAAAACGGCTGGAGCCTTATTCAGGAAGGATGCAGCGCCAAGGGCACAACCGTGTGCAAAACCATCCGGCTGATCCGGACGAAAAACGGTGGGGACACCTGGACGACATTGTGGAAGGCCGCCTCGCAGGAAGACAACAGCCATGTGTTTACGAATATGCGCAGATTGTCCTTCGACAACCCGAAAAACGGGATGATGCTTGCCAACGGCCGTCTGTACGTTACCCGCGACGGCGGCGTTCGTTTCGATCAGGTTTCGTTCGGCATCAACCATTTCATTCCGCTTTATATGAGCTTTCCAAGCGAGCGGACCGGTTACGTGGCGGGGACGGTCGGCGCGGATACGGGAAAGCTTGCCGTTTTGAAAACGACGGACGGCGCCCGAACCTGGCGGAAGCAGCTGGAGCTTACAGGGGAACATTCGCCGCTGTCGAGCTTAGGCATCGATTTTAAGGACGAACGCACCGGCTGGCTGCTGACGAACGAAGAAGGCATGCTGAGCGGAGAGCTGTACCGGACGACGGACGGAGGCAAACATTGGGCGAAAATGAGCACGCAGCGCACGGGACGCCCGACGCCAACCGATATTCGGCTTGCGGATGCCCATACGGGAGTGATGTCCCTTCACCCGGGCGCCGGCCCGATCGAAGGCGGGATATGGATCACCCATGACGGGGGCAAAAGCTTTGCGAGCGTGGCGCCGAATCGCGCCGTTGCCGTCAACCAGGTGCAGATGGCAAGCGCGAAGGACATATGGGCTGCCGCGGACGGCATCAATGAGTCGGGCTTCCTGCTTCATTCCGCGGACGGCGGGATGACATGGAAGCAAGTTTATCCGGCGGTGCGGCCGACCGGCGACGTCTCCATGGTCGACGCTTCCCATGGCTATGCCGTAGGCACGCTGCTGGACAACAACGCGGTGCTGCAAACCGTGGACGGCGGAACAAGCTGGAACGTGCAGGGCCGGATCGACGGATACGTGCGGCTTGAAAAAGCAAGCTTCATCAATCGGATGGACGGGTACGTCATTGCCTACGGCGAGCATGAGCCCCATCGCACGCTGCTGAAAACGATGGACGGCGGGAAGCATTGGGCAAAGGTATCGGGGGATTCCCTTCGCGAGCTGAGCGGCGTATCCGAACCTTCGTTCTTCCGTTTTTATGACCAAAAGCAGGGCGTTATTGCTTTCAAGGGCTCGGGAAACCCTATTTGGCGCACGACGGACGGCGGAGCCAGCTGGCAACCATCGAGCGTCGGCGTCGGCGGCGGTTTGGGAACGCAAATGTATTTTTCTTCAACCTCGGAGGGATGGGCCGTTCAGGAAGGAGACCGGCAACGCGGCCCCGCATTGTTGCGTTTGACGGGAGAACAGGCGGGGCAAAAAGTGCTTGCTTTGCCGGCGGGCTGGTATCCGGAAGCGATCGGCTTTTCCGATTCCCTTCACGGTGTGGTGGTTTTTGAGGATTTCCGCTCCGATGGAGATGCGGTGCATTTGTTAACGACGTCGGATGGCGGAAAGGTATGGACGGACCGTCCTATTCCTGCGGCGTCCGGGATCAGCGGGGCGAAAAGCGTTTGGTTTGCGGACCCGAAACACGGTTGGCTTCGCTATGACGGCGGGATTGCGGAAACGAAGGACGGAGGACTAACCTGGGAAATTTTGCTATAATATCTTGGGAATGAACGCTACGGTTGCCCGATTCAACCAAAGCGATAGGAGATGAAGGCATGGTTATGATTTTGATCGGCATCATCATGATTTTGCTGGGGCTGTATGACGCCAAAAAACCGGACTCCGGGCTCTTTCGTTTCTTGAGGCGTACGCCCAAAACCGAAATTAAGCCGCACGAGATCCGTTATCAAGGGGAAGCCGGGATATTCGGCGGCGCGTTATTTATCGTGGTCGGCCTGATCTCCGTAATGGTTAAAAATTTTGGCTAAGTGGAAAGGAAAAATGTCGGGATAGCCGCTTTCGCACGGCCGTGATACAATGGATTGTTGTGATCACCGTTACGGGAAAGGAAACATCATGAAAAAAAACGCACCCATTCCAACCGGAATCCCTTTGGTTATCGGCATCATCGCCGTTTCGTTTTCTTCCATTTTCGTCAAATGGTCTTCGGCGCCCGCATCGATCCAGGGCATGTACCGGCTGCTGATGACCGCGCTGCTGATGCTCCCGTTTATCCGCCCCCATCTGGCGGAGCTGAAGTCATTGACCCGAAAAAAGCTCTTCATGCTGTTTGCTTCGGGTTTTTTTCTGGCGCTGCATTTTTTGCTGTGGATGGGTTCGCTCAAGCTGACGACGGTATCCAGCTCGACCATTATTTTGGCCTTGGAGCCGGTTTTTATCGTCATCGGCGCTTTTTTTATCTACAAGGAACGGACGTCGCGGGTCGCCATGGCCGGCATGGGCGTGGCGATCGTCGGGGCGGTGCTGATCGGCTGGGGAGACATCGGCGTCTCCCGCGACAACCTGCTCGGCGATTTGCTGTCGATGTTCGGCACGCTTGCGGTGTCGGTGCATATGCTGATCGGCCAAAAAGTGGTGCAGCAAGTTTCCTCTTATGTGTACAGCTTTGTCGTGTTTTTGTCCGCAACGGTCGTGTTCGCCGTGTATAACGCCGTTTGCGGCATTTCTTTTACGGACTATCCCGGACAGGACTGGGCGATGTTCGCGCTGCTGGCCGTCGTGCCGACCGTATTCGGCCATTTGCTGTTCAACTGGCTGCTTCAGTACGTTTCGGCCACGACCATTTCCATGAGCATCCTGGGCGAGCCGGTCGGGTCCAGCCTGCTTGCGTTTCTGCTGCTCGGCGAACAAATGACCTGGTTCCAGGTCGTCGGCGGCATGCTGGCCATTTCCGGATTGATCGTCTTTTTGAACGCCGACCGTTTCAAATGGAAGCCGAAAGACAAACGGGCCGCCGAACCGTTAAAATCGGCATAGGGAAGCACCGGCCTTGAGCTTTTTTAACCTGCGCAAAAAGCCTGCATGCGGGCACTTCTACTCGGACCATCGGGGAAGCTCGATGAAAAAAGTGAAGTGCCCGTTGCGATGTTTAAGGCCGATGCGCCCGCCGTGCAGTTCGGCGATGTTTTTGGCGATGGACAGCCCGAGGCCGGCCCCGGGGGAGGAGCGATATTCGCTGCGGGACGGGTCTGCCTTGTAAAACCGTTCGAACAACAGCTTTTCCTGCTCTTTCGCGATCGGCTTGCCGACGTTTTCGACGGCGAAATAAATGTGGCCGGAGTTTTCCAAAAGCCGCACCGTGATATCGCCGGGCTTAAACGAAAACTTGAGCGCGTTCATTAACAGGTTATCGATGGCGCGGACCATTTTTTCCGTATCGATGGACGCGTACATCGGCCCCGGGTCCCGGACCAAACGCACCGAAAGCGCATTTTCCTGCGCGATGGGTTCGAATTCGTTCATGATTTGCTCGAGCAATGCGGCCATGTCCATCTTGGTTAAGCTCAGGTTTGCCGCGCCGCTCGTTAACCGCGTGTATTCGAACAAATCGTCGATCAGCTGTTTCAGCTGCTGGGATTTGTTGTACGCATTGTCGATATAGCGTTTATGTTCCTCAAGATTCGTATAATCGTCATTTTTCAGCAGGTTCAAATAACCGATGATGCTGGTCAGCGGCGTGCGCAAATCATGGGAGACGCCCGTGATCAGCTCCATTTTGGACTGCTCACTCCGCCGCTCCAGATCCATTTTTTCCTGCAGCTGTTCCGCCATGAAATTGATGCTTTTGGCGACCTCCCCCAGCTCGTCTTCGCTGGACGCGGGGAGCCGGTAGTCGAGATTTCCGCCCGCAATCGTCATGAGGCCGTCGGCCAACGTCCGCAAATACCGCACGATCGGCCGCGTCAGCATAAAAAAGAAAAACAAAAACGTCACGACCAAAAACGCAAAACTCCCGACCGGCCCCAGATCCCCCAAATTGATCGTAAAATAAGCCAGGATCCATGAGAAGGCAATCATCAGGATAAAGCTCAGGACAGCGGCCCAAAACATGCGGACCCGGATGTTCTTTTTTCCGGTCAGAAAGGAGGCCAGGAACGAAAGAAACTCTTTACTCAACTTTATATCCCACTCCCCAGACCGTTTTAATATACCGGGGTTCCCGCGGATTGTCCTCGATTTTTTCGCGGATGTTCCGGATATGGACCATGATCGTGTTGTCGGATAAAAACTTGTCTTCTTTCCAGACGCCGCGGTAGATTTTTTCCACGTTGAAGACATGCCCGCGGTGGCTGGCCATCAGTTCCAGGATCGAAAATTCGATCGGGGTCAGCGAGACCTGCTTGCCGCGGACCGTCACGACATGGCGGCTTTTATCGATGATCAGGTCGTTGATTTCGATGATCGCACCGCCGGATTGGGACTGGCTGCCGCCGTCGCTTGCCAGCTTGATTCTGCGCAGCTGCGCCTTCACCCGGGCTACCAGCTCAAGCGGGTTAAACGGTTTGGAGACATAATCGTCGGCTCCCGTCGTCAGCCCCGTAATTTTATCGATGTCTTCGCCTTTGGCGGAAAGCATGATGATCGGAATATTCATCGTTTCGCGGATTTTCAGGCATGCCTTGATCCCGTCCATATGGGGCATCATCACGTCCAAAACAATCAAATCCACAGCCTCGTTTTTGAGCAGCTCCAAAGCCTTGAGGCCGTCTTCGGCTTCGAACACGCGAAGCCCTTCGTTGCGCAGAAAAATATGCACCACGTCGCGAATTTCCGGGTCGTCGTCAACGACCAGCACGGTATGGTTCAAAGCGAACGATCTCCTTTCGAATGGTTTGGTTTGAATAGATGACGAACGACCACCGCAATGGCAATTGCGGCAGCCGAGACGCCGGCCAGCAGCAAACCGTAACGGTAAACCAGCTCGCCGACCGCCTGCGCGTGATCTCCTACGAAACGTCCTGCGGCGAAAAATATCGCCGTCCATATCCCTCCCGTCGCAAAAGAGAACAGCGCGTATCTCCGGAACGGCATACGGTGCAGCCCGACGACGTACGGCATGACGTGGCGCACGACCGGGAAAAAATAGCTTATGCATAACGCGAAGCTGCCATACTTGCGTACCAGCGCCTCTGAAAAGTCGGCGTATTTTTTTATGTTTTTCTTCCGGCCAAGCCGCTCGAGCACCGTATTCCCGAATAACCGGCCGAGCACATAACCTAACGATAACCCGGAGACGACTCCCAGATAGGTGAGCATGAAGGCGGGGAGCACATGAAGAAAACCGTTTGCGGTCAAAGCCCCTCCGGTCATGACGATCACTTCGTCGGGAACCGGCATGCCGACGATGCCAAGCCACAGGGCAAAAAACAGCGCGGCATAACCAAAATGCCCGATGAAGGAAAGTAGCGTATCAGCATTCATAGGCTGCGCGCTCCTTTTTTTCATCCTTGAATAGGTTCCTGCCGATCCCGTAATAAAGCAATTCGGACAACAGGATGCCCCCCGCCACGTCCGCCAAGACATGCTGTTTGACGAGCAACGTAGAGGCGATGATCATCCAGGAGACGACGAATGCGGCTATTTTTAAGCGCTTGCCCGGATTGCACTGGAAGGCCGCTTTCAGGACGATATGGCTGGTCAGGACGTGAATGCTCGGAAAGCAATTGTAAGGCGCGTCCGTCGCGTAAACGAAGCCGACAAGCGCATTCAGCACGCCGCCTTCGCCGATTTCCGGCCGCTGCAGCGTCGTTTGGAACAGATAAAAGCAGCCATAACAGACGGCGAGGCCGATGCAGGTCAACGTTAAGCTGCGGTAGTAAACCCGCCGGTCCTTCTTGAAAAACACGACGAACATCAAGAAGACGTAAGGGTACCAGATCAGGTACGGGATAATGAAGACGGGCATGAAAGGAATCCGCCGGTCCCATTCGGTGATCAATTGGGCCGTATCGGCCCCGCCATGATTGAGCAAGCCGTAAAACACATTCAAGACGGGAATGGCCAGGAGCCATCCAAGCGGCAGATAGGCTGCAAGCTTCTTATTCATACGTATCATATCGCTAGCGGCAAACGTACACAAATGCCGGGGGAATATTCAACGGGACGTAATGGACATGCTCGATGTCGAACAACGTGCCGAGCTGCTTTTTCATTTGCTGCGAATATTGGAAGGCGATGAACAAACCTCCGGGTTTTAGCGAACCCATGATTTCGTCCATCAGCTGATCGCGAAGCCGTTGCGGAAAATTAAAAAACGGCAGGCCGCTCAATATGCAATCCAGCCGATCGACACCCTCGGCCCGCAGCGCTTCCCGAAGCCGGCAGGCATCGGGGTAACACGCAAAACGGGGGAAATCCCTGGTTAATCCGCCGCGGAGCACCGCATCTTTTTCGAATAACATCACGTTCGTCCGGTTGACGTTATAAGCGTCAATGTACTTGGTAATCGCGCCGGTTCCCGCGCCGAGCTCGGCCATATGCCGGGTTTGCCGCCAGTCGACCGCCTCAAGCATTTTCCGGGCCAAAAAAGCCGAACTCGGCGTCACGCTGCCGATTTGTTTCGGCGCCTGCGAAAATTTGTACAGAAACAGCATTTTTTCTTGGATATGCTTCATCATCGGATTTCTCTCCCTTGCTTTTGCATATTCCCATGTTAAAAAAATTTTCTTGGGAACAAGCAAAGGAAAATCTGAAGAATTTCTGAAGGCAAACCGAAAAAAACGCCGCACCGGATCTCCCCGGCAACGGCGTTTTCGTTATGCAGTCGTTTCGTTTTCTCCCCATTGCTTTTCTTTCCACATGACGGTAATGGCAAGGCCGATGACCATGACGACGGCGGCGAACAGGTAAGGATAATTGACGTTGACGTCGAACAATATGCCGCCCACCGCCGGACCGGCGATATTGCCGAGGCTCGTATACGTCGAGTTCATCCCCGCGACAAACCCTTGGTCTTTCCCGGCCGCTTTGGACAAAAACGTCGTCAAGGCCGGGCGAAGCAGGTCAAACGCAAGGAAAATAAAGCTCGTGACCACCAGGACCGCCATAAAGCCGGAGATCACGGTGGATACGACCGCCAACACCGCGCCGACGATCAGACACCACTGAATGAGCCTTTTTTCGCCGAGAACGTCCACCATTTTACCGAACAAGAATATTTGGACGACGACCCCGAAGATGGAGCTGATCGTAATAATGGCCGCAATATCTTTGGGCGTGAACCCGAATTTATGGTCGGAAACCAAGCTGAACACCGTCTCGTAGGCCGACAGGCCGAACGCAAGCACAAATACGATGATAAACGCGATAAAGTAGAGCGGTTGAAGCGATTTTTTCAAATCGCCCAAAAAATGGGTTTGCTTTGCGTTCGCGGCGATTTCCGCGAGTTCTTCCTTGGTCAGCGGCTCCTTCAAAATAAAGATGGAAATTACGCATGCCAGGAAGGCGATGACCGCGGCAAAAAAGAAAGGAACGCGAATCCCGTATTCCGCGATGAAGCCGCCGATGCCGGGGCCGATAATAAAGCCGGTACTGATCGCGGCGGAGATATACCCCATGGCCTTTGGACGTTCCTCGACGGTCGTGATGTCGGCCACGTATGCGGTCGCGCTGGGCATGATAAAGGCGGCGCTGAAACCTCCCAACACCCTTGCGAAATAAAGCACCCATACGTTCGTGCCCACCCCGAAGATCAGCTCGGACACGCCAAACAGGAACAGGCCGATGACGATGATTTTTTTCCGGCCGTAGCGGTCGACCCAGCGGCCCGCAAACGGCGACATCACCAGCTGGGACACCGCGAATACCGCGACGAGCGCCCCCATCGTTTTGCCCGATAAATGCATCATATCCATAAAGGACGGCATGACGGGGATGATCAGGCCGACCCCCAGAAACGCAATGAACACGTTGCTCAGCAGAATGAGCAGCACCGCTTTTTGCTCTTTAATTGGTTTTTTCATGTCTCAACACTCTTTCCGTAAAAATCATGGATGCGATATGCCTCGCCAAAATACGGTCCAGCAGGCTTCCAATTTTTCTTCCAGCCGCTGTTCGTCATTGTCGTACACCAGGCTCAGCATGATGGAATCGACGATTCCGAGGAATGCAAGCGTCGGCGTTTTGGCCGACTCGCCGTATATGGCCTTCGTATCGATCCAATCCTTGAATTTTCGTTCGAGTATGCCCTGAATTTCGGTTTCGATGTCGACGACTTCCTGTCCGATCGCATCGGCCAGATGTGCCGGCGGGAAAAAGGACGTCCGCAGCCAAAACTTCAACTGCTCGTTTTTCTGGAACAAATCGATGACCAGCCGCAAAAATCCGTAAAGATCCCGCTCCGGATGATGCTCATCGAATCCGCTCATATATTCGAGCTTCGAAGCGCGCTCGGCCTCTTTCGCATCCCGCAGCACCTGCAGGAACAAATCGTCTTTTCCTTTAAAGTGTGCGTAAAGGGACTGTTTTTTCATACCGACTTCTTCGGCGATTTGGGAAAGGGAGGCTCCTTCATAGCCGTGTATCGTGAAAAATTTCAGGGCGGCATCCTTAATTTCATCGACTTTCAATCATGTGCACCTCCAACTAACGAACGTTCGTCAGTCATCTTAACAGATGATTGCTTGATAAGCAAGTGCCTAAATTTTTTAATAGTAATTGTTACGAATAACTTGCCAGAGCAAAAAATGTATGTTTTAATGTTAAACGTAATAATTACGAATAAGGGGAGATGAGCTGGTTCACTCGTACTAAATATGTGCGTACACAGCAGAGGATATTTTTTTGCCTATTTTTAAATCGTAATTATTACTATTAATACCGTCAAGGAGGATACATATGATCTTTTGCTCATTACGCGATATCGTGTTTGGATACGAAAACGAACCTGTGATCCGGAATGTATCCGCGGATATTCATGCCGGAGAATTCATTGCCGTCAGCGGCCCGAACGGGGCGGCCAAAACGACGCTGTTAAAGCTGATGCTCGGTCTCCTGAAGCCATGGAGCGGCACGGTCAGGTTTTCGGCGGAACTCGGCCGGAGCCGGGTGGCGTACGTTCCTCAGCAGGCCTCTTCCTTTAATGCCGGGTTTCCCAGCAAAGTCATCGAATTGGTCCGGTCGGGATGTTACCCGGAGCTCGGTTTGTTCCGGCGCTTTCGCCGGGAGCAGCATGAACTCGTGGAGGAGGCGCTCAAAGCGGTCGGCTTGTGGGAGCTGCGAAACCGGAAAATCGGGGAGTTGTCCGGAGGGCAAAAGCAAAAGGCATGCATCGCCAGGGCGATCGTGCAGCAGCCGGATCTGCTCGTTTTGGATGAGCCCGTTACCGGCATGGACGCCGCGAGCCGCACTCGTTTCTACGAGTGGATGCGGCAGCAGGTCAAAGAGGAAGGCAGGACGGTGATCATGGTGACCCACGGGCTGGACGAAGCCCAAGATTACCTGGACCGCGTGATTTATCTGGAAGGGAAGGAAGAAAGCGATGTTTCAATATGAATTTATGCAGCGGGCGTTTTTGGCGGCCGGTTTGATTTCGCTCATTGCGCCGGTGCTCGGCGTGTATCTTGTGCTCAGAAGGCAGTCCCTGATGTCGGATACGCTCTCGCATGTCTCGATGGCCGGGGTCGCGCTCGGCTCCGTGCTCCATCTCAGCCCGGTGTTATGCGGATTTCTGTTCGCCATATTGGGAGGAATCGTCATCGAGCAGCTGCGGCGGACGTACCGTTCCTACAGCGAAGTGCCCGTGGCGATCATTATGACCTCGGGGCTGGCGCTTGCGATGGTGCTGATGAGCCTGAAGACGAGCCTGAACAAAAGCTTTAATTCTTATCTGTTCGGTTCCATCGTGGCGGTCAGCGAAACCCAATTGATCGTCATCGCGGCCGTAACGGTGATCGGGCTCCTGTTTTTCGTGTTACTGCGCAGACCGCTTTATAGTTTGACGTTCGAGGAAGATACGGCTGCGGTCAGCGGCGTTCGCGTCAAGCTGCTTTCATTCGCTTTTGCGGTCGTGACGGGGATGATTGTGGCCGCTGCGATGCCGATCGTCGGCGTGCTGCTCGTTTCTTCCATGATCGTTTTGCCTTCGGCTTTTGCGCTTCGATTTGCCGGAGGATTCGCGTCGGCTTCGGTTCTGGCGGTCGCCACCGGCATGATCGGCGTGTTCAGCGGCCTGACCGCTTCCTATTACACGAATACCCCGCCCGGGGGGATCATTGCCCTGATTCTGCTTGCCATTCTGCTGGTCGGCATCGGCGTCAAACGAGTGGTCAAACGGACCGCCAAACGGCGTATCGCCAAGGCCGGCATGCCTGTACGGCAGCAAACCCATCAAACATTGAAGGAAGGAGCTTCAAAATAATGAAAAAATGGATTCCTTATGTATCCGCGCTTACGATTGCCGCACTGGCCGTTTCCTTGGCCGGCTGCGGCCAAAAAGAGGAGGTTTCGGCACCGGCCGGGGCGCAGCCCGCCGCGCAAAAGCAGAAGCTGAAGATCGAAGCGAGCTTTTATCCGATGTATGAATTCGCCCGCCAGGTTGCGGGGGATTTGGCGGAGGTGAACCTGCTCATTCCGCCGGACGTGGAGCCCCATGATTGGGATCCGACGCCGCAGGACATGGGGAAAATCGAGCAGGCGGACGTACTTGTGTACAACGGCGCCGGCCTGGAAGGATGGATCGATCAAATCCTGAACAGTTCGGGCAACAAAAAATTGAGCGTCGTCGAAGCAAGCAAAGGACTTGAGCTGATCGAAGGCGCCGAGGGAGAGCACGAGCACGGGGAAGCTGCGCATTCGGCGCATGCAGCCGATGACAAGCATGATGCTGCGGAAGACCATGATGCGGAAGCGGGGCATTCCCATGAGCATGCACACGAACATGAGCATGAACACGATCACGGGGGATTGGATCCGCACGTATGGCTATCCCCGCAGCTGGCCGTCAAGGAAGTCCGGAACATCGAAGCGGCCCTGATCGAAAAAGCTCCGGAACATAAGGAACAATTCTCGAAAAACGCGGACGCTTACGTCGCGAAGCTGGAGCAGCTGGATGCGGATTACAAAAAGGAGCTGCAAAACGCAAAACGGAAAGATTTCATTACCCAGCATGCCGCTTTCGGATATTTGGCCAAGACTTACGGTTTAACGCAGGTGCCGATTGCCGGGCTGTCGCCGGAACAGGAACCGTCGGCATCCGCCATGGCGGATGTGGTGAAGTTCGCGAAGGAGCATCAGGTCAAAACGATATTTTTCGAGACGCTAGTCTCCTCCCAGGTTGCCGATACGATCGCCAAGGAGCTCGGGGCGAAAACCGCCGTCCTGAACCCTCTTGAAGGATTGACAGCGGAGGAACAGGCGAAAAACATGGACTATATCTCCGTCATGCGCGCTAACCTTGCGGCGCTGAAAAAAGCGTTAAACGAATAGGATCTTAAGGGGAGAAGAGAAGATGGCTGACAAAATCATACCGGTAACCGTGCTGAGCGGATACCTGGGGGCAGGCAAAACGACCGTGCTGAACCATGTCCTGAACAACCGCGAAGGCGTGAAGGTAGCCGTCATCGTCAACGACATGAGCGAAATCAACGTCGACGCGGCCCTGGTGCAGTCGGGCGGGAGCCTGTCGCGCACCGAAGAAAAACTCGTCGAGATGTCCAACGGCTGCATCTGCTGCACCCTGCGCGACGATTTGCTGCAGGAGATCAAAAAGCTGGCGGAGGAAGGGCGGTTCGACTATATTTTGATCGAATCGACAGGCATTTCGGAACCGATCCCCGTCGCGCAAACCTTCAGCTACGCGGATGAAGCGTCCGGCATTAACCTGGCGGAGCACGCCCGGCTGGACTGCATGGTGACCGTGGTGGACGCCTACCGGTTCTGGAAGGACTTTTCCTCGGGCGAATCGCTGCTTGACCGGGCGGAGGCTTCGGGAGACAACGATGATCGGGATGTCGTCGACCTGCTGATCGACCAAATCGAAACCTGCGACGTGCTGCTGCTTAACAAATGCGATTTGGTGGAGGAAGAGGAGCTGAACCGCCTCGAGGGACTGCTGCGCAAGCTGCAGCCTACGGCCAAAATCATTCGCACCGTGGGCGGCCGGGTGAATCCCGCCGAAATCATGAACACGGGGTTGTTCGACTTCGAAAAAGCGAGCCTCTCCGCCGGCTGGATACAGGAGCTGGAAAAAGATCACCATACGCCGGAAACGGAGGAATACGGCATCGGCTCGTTCGTTTATCGCAAGCGCCTCCCTTTCCACCCGGAACGTCTCGCCGCGGCATTGTCGGACTGGCCAGCGGAAGTGGTTCGTGCCAAAGGGTTGGTATGGCTGGCGGTTAAGGACGATGTGGCCGCCACCTTCAGCCAAGCGGGACCGTCGATCCAGTTCGGCCCTGCGGGGTATTGGCTGGCGGCGATGCCTGAAGCCGAGCAGCGCGACATTTTGGCGGCCGAGCCGGACCTCAAAAGCAAATGGGATCCGACCTGGGGCGACCGGATGAACGAAATCGTTCTGATCGGGATCGATCTGGATCGCGAAGCGATCGAACGGCAACTGGATGCCTGCCTGCTGACGCCGGAGGAAATGAAGCTGGATTGGTCCCGTTTCCGCAATCCGCTGCCATGGGCGGCCATTTAAGTCATGCTGAAACCATATGCGTTTTTGAGCTTTGTGTGGTATTTGGGATTACGGCAGGTCCGACTGCTTCCCCTCGTGACATTTCAGAACATCAAACAGCCCGTTCTTTCTGAACGGGCTGTTTGGATTAAGGAATTGTCACACCCTATTTATTGAGAGGAGAATCCTCGTATCCTTCATCGTTATAATCCGCGTGCCGCATTTTGCCCAAAAAGTTCATGCCTTTGATCGTGCGTCTCGTCTTATCATCCCCTATTCAATAAATATTTCTATTGCTCTAACATGCATATTAAATTTATTGATTGTAAGGTAGAGCCTTTTAGCATATCTAGAAAAATATTCCAAAGTGGGTGATTCAAGCAAATTTTCATTAAACAGCCAATTTTGTGGAGCTAAAATAATATTTCCGCCGTTGAGCAACATAATATTATTCAAATATTCCCAAATAGAAGTTTCAAGTTCCCTATTTTCTACGTTGTTCATAGCTTGAAAGTTATCAATAATTATTTCAATATCCTCGCAATCAAGTACTTGATTTCTAATATCTAATTCTGAACGTAGATAAAAGTCTTTTACTACCGGACTTAAGATATCATTCTCCGTGACAACTTGTTGAAATGCCATTCTCGATTCATTTTTCATCTCACTTAATCTAATAGATGTTAGCTCATTATTCTCATGTATGCCTTCTATCGAATTAAAATGTGGTGCAACCAGATCAATAATAAAACGATAGATTTCAAGTGAATACAAAGGTACCTCAAAAGAAGTACCGCGCTTTTCCTGTAAGAATGGCGCAACAATCCATTGGAGCAAACTATTTTCTTCTAAGTGATATGGCGCTGAGGTATTTACAGATAATTGATTGATAGCAAAGTCAGCATTATATATTTCGTGTGACAAGTTTTTTCTTTCAATGTGTTCAACTCTCTTATACCACATCAGCATCTCTCCCAACAGGAAACTGCCCAAGTATATAACTGGGCAGTTTCTATTAAATCATTAATATTAGTATACTCTAATAGTACTAGGAGTTACAGCAATAATATCATAAACTGCATATCGCCCTTCAATTGACCCATACTTTTCTACGGAGAACGTACCCTTACCCGGTGTGAATTCTATCTGACCTTTCTCAGTTGGTTTATTCCCACCTTTTGGATTAATATAATGATCTTTTTGACCCACGATTTTGCCACTATCATTTTTTACATCAAAAATTAAAACTCCTTGTTGAATTGCTTCACCTGATCTTGTTAATGTTACTGTCCAATTACACAACATTTTGCCGCTGCCAATTGCTTCACAATTTATTGTTCCAAACCCTCCCACACCTGCTGCATGAGTATTTATTTCGTCAGTTGTTAAATTTTTTAAGTCAGCAGCGTTATTCTCTATTCCTTCCTCCACTAGAAAAAATCGAGAACTGAAACTTGTTTGCTGGGATTCTTCTGGATTTGCAGAATCAGCAAACGACGCGACAGGTAATGAAAGTAGCATAAATACAGTAAAAAGAGAGAATAACAGTTTTTTCATTTTTTCAACCACCTTTGATAAATTTTTATTCTACAGGAATATTTTATATATAAACAAGCTAAATTGTAAATATTTCCATGGGAAAATGATCAACAAGTACTGCCTTATATGAAAATCAATATTACTATTGTTTGATTTTGTTGGATAAAACGAAAATAAATCGACATAATACCCTAAACTATGTATTTATAGAGTAAATTTTTAAAAGGATTTCCATTCAACCAGTAACTCCAATAGATTCAGCAACAACATGTGTATTAACATAAAGATAATTTTCTGTTTCATCTAAAAAAGGATCTTGGATTAGGCTCTGCTCGTTTAATAATCGCTTTTAATATTCCAATTGTCATTCTTATTACAAGATCATTCTTTGAAGTTGTGACTGTTTTAGAGTTTTTTTTGATCCCAAGAACCGACAAACCAAAAGCTTAAAAAAAATTACTGAACGGTATAAACTGTATTTCCAATTGCTTATCATAGCTTTGTCATCTAATTGCTTTACCATATTCAATATCACTTTTCCCGAACGCGATATCATGGGATGGACTTTCCACAAACAGGGCAAACTAGGGAAAAACAGCCATGGAGGATGCGCATGAAAGCCGTAACGTACCAAGGTCGAAAAAAGGTGGAAGTGAAAGAGGTCCGCGATCCCGGACTTGAAAAAAAGGACGACATTCTTGTCCGGGTCACGACGACCGCGATATGCGGCTCGGATCTTCACGTGTATCACGGTTTAATTCCCGGCATGTACGACAACTATGTGATCGGCCATGAACCGATGGGCATCGTGGAAGAAGTGGGGCCGGAAGTGACACGCGTCAAAAAAGGGGACCGGGTCATCATTCCGTTTAACGTATCCTGCGGGCAATGTTTTTACTGCCAAAACCAGATGGAAAGCCAATGCGACAATGCAAACGATGCCAGGGATACGGGCGGATATTTCGGTTATTCGAAGACTTACGGCGATTACGCGGGGGGACAAGCCGAACTGATGCGGGTGCCTTACGGAAACTTCGTTCCGTTCGTCGTACCCAAAGACGCGGAGCTGGAGGATGAACAGATTCTCTTTTTGTCCGATATTTTGCCGACGGCCTACTGGGGCGTCGATCACGCCGGCGTAAAACCCGGGGACACGGTCGTGGTGCTCGGATGCGGGCCGGTCGGACTGCTCGCGCAGAGATTTGCCTGGAAAAAAGGGGCCAAACGCGTCATCGCCGTCGATCAAGTGGATTACAGGCTGGAGCATGCCAAAACATACAGCCATGTTGAAGCCTACAACTTCGGGGCGGTCAACGACCTGGACAAGCAGCTGATCGAATTGACCAAAGGCGGAGCCGACGTCGTCATCGACTGCGTGGGCCTGGATGCGAAGCGCACCCCGCTCGAAAAGGTCGAAACGGCGCTGAAGCTGCAGGGCGGCTCGCTTGGAGCTTTTGACATGGCGGCCAACATCGTGCGCAAATGCGGAACGATTTCGGTCGTCGGCGTCTACGGGCTGAAATACAACCTGTTCCCGTTCGGCCACTTGTTTGAACGGAACATTACGGTCAAAATGGGGCAGGCACCCGTCATCCACTATATGCCGGAACTATTCCAATGGATCAAGTCCGGGGAGCTGGACGCCACCGACATCATTACGCACCGGCTTCCGATGTCCGAAGCGGGGCATGCCTACAACATCTTCGACAACAAAGAGGACAACTGCATCAAAGTAGTGCTCAAACCATAAACTGCAGCCGTGACTTGCGAAAGAGCCCGTTCCATAAGAACGGGCTCTCTTTCGAACGGTCATTTAGCTTCATTCCGTATGATTTATTCTCTCACTCTCATCAGTCACCCAGCACATAAGCATCCAAAAAATCGTTTCGGAACTTGCCTTCAGGGTCGCAGCGAAGAAGAAGGTTGCGGAAATCCGGCAGCCGTTCGTAAAGCGTCCGCAAGCGGACGGGCGGCATCGTAAACAGCTTGGCCCAATGCGGACGCGCGCCGTATGGAGCAAGCCGCTCTTCGATCAACGGGAGCACTCGCTGCACGGCTTGCCAGTCAGGCTTCCAGGTGAAATGGATCGCGACCGAATCCTGCAGGTAACAAGGGCTCATCCACAAATCGTCTTTTGCAATCGTTCGAACCTCGGAAACATAAAGAAGAGGGGCAACCTGTTCCCGAAGTCCGTCCAACGCGCATAAAGCCTGGTAGGCGAATGCTCGGGGCACAAAATATTCGCTTTGCAGCTCCTCCCCGGCGCTTGGGGTGAATTCCATCCGGAAATGGGGGAGCCGCTCGAACCAAGGTCCGGGGACGCCCAGCTGTTCGCTGCAGTTTTCCGCTGAAAATCCTGCCACGGGGTGAACATTTCCCGCAGCCCTGACCGAGCCGAAAAACGTCGGCCCCATGGCGGAGGCGGTGCCGTCCATCGTCCGATGCTTCAGCCAGACCTGATTAAAGGAGGACGACTTCCAGTCCGTGAACAGGCTGACGCTGTAAGCGGCAGAGGCGATTTCGTCAAAGTGATGCTCCAAATTCTCCAAGGGGAGATTTTCGTATACGTACTGGCACATCTCGAACGCCGGGATGACGTCGAGCGTCATTTTCGTGACGATTCCGAGTCCGCCAAGACCAACGGCGGCTCCATTGATCTCGTCCCCTGCGTCCCGGGAGAAGCGCATGACGGCTCCGTCCGCCCCGACGATTTCCATCGCATGGATCGCAGCGGCCAGATTGCGGCTGTTCACCCCGGAGCCATGCGTTGCGGTTGCGCAGGCCCCTGCGACCGTAATATGCGGAAGCGATGCCAAATTATGAAGCGCATAACCTTCTTCGTTCAGATAACGGCATAGATCCCCATAGCGGATGCCGCCTTCGACCGTTACCCGGTGGTTTTGGCGGTCCAGCGCCAAGACCCGGTTCAGCTTTTCGAGCGACAGTTGGGTTTCCGGGCTGTCCGCGATTCCGTTGAATGAATGCCGCGTTCCGACGACCTTGATCCGGCGGCTTGCGGCCGCGAGTTCAACCACCTGTTCCATCGTTTCAGGGATATGAAGCTTTGAAGCGCTGTACGTGTAATTGCCTGCCCAATTCCGTTTTTGGTCCATTTGCTCGCTCCCATTCGGTATAAAAGTCTATAAACCTATGATAGCAGGGGGCGTACAGGGCCTCAACCTATTTGTTGAGAGGGGAATCCTCGTATCCTTCGTGGTCGTAGTCGGTGTGCCGCATTTTGCCTAGGATTTTCATGCCTTCGATCGTGCGCTTCGTCTTTTCGTCCCCGATGTCGTGCAGGAAAGCGTACACGTCGATCAGTTTATCGTTAAATTCCTGCGGCGCGTCGTCATGGTCGGCCGATTTATAGGGAATAAACGCGCGCTTGAACGTATATTCGTCTTCCCGGTTCAGATCCTCCAGCTTATCCATCAGCTTGGTCTTCTCCGCTTCGGTCATCAACACCTCGAATTCGGCGGATTCGTAAGGGGCGTCCTGAATCAAATGATGGCTGACGGAAATATAATAACGTTTTTTATCGGTATCCATAAGTCAGATTCCTCCTTCGTCCTTGGCGCTTTGCGCATCTTGCGTGTTCCCGGAGCTTTCGGCGGATGTGCCCGGGCGGCAAGAACGTTTTTACTGAATTTTAAACGAAAGGAGGCCTTCTTGAATCAGAGACGCCGGTCAATCCGTTCTTACGGAGGGTCTTCTGAGAAAATAGTGGACACCGGGTCGAAGGTCATTACGAAATACAATATGTATATGAGCGAAAATCAAAAGCTGTTGTTTCCGTCGAAGACGAGCTGCCCGAACCCGGGCAGCCGCCGATGACGCCTTAGCGCTTCGCGAACCAGATCGTCCAAGGATCCTTTTCGGCAATCGGGCCGGATCCTTGGAGCTTGCTTTGCATATAGGCAATGAGCTCATCCAGTTCCCCGTCCGAAAGTTCATGCAAAATCGAACGCCCGGTTCGCCGCCGCACATCCTCGAACAACGCCTCGGGGTCAGGATGCACTTTCCTCGGCTCCCACCATTTCAGCTCGCGAATATCGCAAAAACCGCTCTCGCGGAGCGCTTCGGTCACCGTTTCCGAATGATGCCTCCGGGATTTCTCCGTTTCCATAAGCCCAGGGAATTTTTCGAAAATGTAACCGCGGATGTGGGTATCCGATCCGGGCAATACGCTGTCTTCCGGCGTCCGGTCCTGCACGATCAGCATGCCGCCTGCCTTTAAAATTCGATGCCCTTCGCGAAAACAGCCCTGCAGATCGGTCAAGTGATGGATCAGCGCCCGTTCCAGCACGACATCGACATGCTCCGAAGGCAGCGTCGTCCGGTCCGCAGCACCTTGAATCCATTCCACTTCTTGCGTTTCGCCTACGTTTTGTTTCGCCCCCTGCAGCATTTCCGCCGAATAATCGACGCCGATGACATGCTCGGCTCCAAGGGCAAGCAGTGCTTTCGTGTAGATTCCTCCGCCGCAGCCAATATCCGCCGCCCGTTTTCCCTTCAGTTCCACCTGCTTGGCAATGAGCTCCAGCCAAGAGGCATCCGCAACGCGGGTCGTATAAGAAGATTGGTTTCTTGGATCATGAAAATCCATCGGCATAACAGAAACTCCTCCTTTTTAAGTTTCATGGAATGAAACTATGTTTTATAAAACGGGATGATTTATATGTATTATAAAACATTCGAAGCCGATTGGCTACGTTTTCGAAGAAAATCGGCGGACGTTATAAATTCTTTAGAATTGCCCTCTAGTATCAATCCCAGGAGGGGAAATGATTATGAAAGTACTGGAAATCGAACATGTAACCAAAAAAGCAGGACGGCGGACGCTTGTAAGCGACATGACCTTTGAAATCATGCAGGGGGATGTTTGCGGCTTCGTCGGCCCGAACGGCGCCGGCAAAACGACGCTGATCCGCATGATTACGGGGCTGGTCAGACCGGGCGAAGGCACCATCCGCATCGAAGGTTTCGACGTGCAGCGGGACCGGATGAAGGCGCTTGGCCAGGTCGGAGCCATCGTGGAATCGCCGATCTTTTTCCCATATATGTCCGGAAGGGACAACTTGCTGAACCTCGCGAAACTGCATGCGGGCATCCCGAAAGAAAAACGCGCGGCCCGCGTCGACGAGGTCCTGGCTACCGTCGGGCTGGACGGACGCGGACGCGATAAAGTCAAAACCTATTCCCTGGGCATGAAGCAGCGCCTCGGCATTGCCCAAGCGCTGCTTGGAAACCCGAAGCTCATCATCTTGGACGAACCGGCCAACGGGCTGGACCCGATGGGGATTCGCGAGCTGCGCAACCTGATTTTGAAGCTGAACCAGGCGTACGGGATCACCTTTTTCGTATCAAGCCATCTGCTTGACGAACTGCAGCGGATCTGCAACCGCTTCGTCATCATCAAGGAAGGACGGCTCGTATGGCAGGGCACGCAGGAAGCGTGGCTGGAGATGGCCGGAACGAGCAGCCTGGAAGACCATTTCGTGGAGATGATGACCACATGATGGCTTTATTTCACAGCGAGTGGGAACGGTTATGGAAACGCAAAATCGCCTGGCTGTTCCTGATCGCCATACCGCTGATCATTGCCCTGACGGCTAAATATTACATTGGCCATAACGCGTCCTTTCCGCTTGGAAGTCCCGAGCATACGACGGCGGAAAATTTTCCGGTCATGGCCATGATCGAGCAGCTGATCGTCGTGTTTAACGTCGTGGCGCTTGTGCTTTTGACTTTTTCCTTTACGGAGGAATACCGTTCGGGCCAGCTGCGGCTCGTCATGCTGCGGGCATACGGCAGCTCGCAAATTTTTTGGGCCAAATGGCTGGCGTTTGCATCCATGATGGCTTTGTTTTTCGTCGTCTATTTGGTTGCGGCGGTCGTCGCCGGGTACGTATTTTTCGAATCTTCGCCGCAGCAGACGTTGTTTTATTACGATCATGCCGTTTCAAGCCGATACATGATCGGTTATACGCTCAGCTATTACGGAATGGCTTATGCCTCGATCGTCGGGACGGCATCCGTATTTATCGCGATCGGCGTCATCTCCCGTTCGTCGACCGCGGCCATTGGCCTCGGCATGGGATTTTTGCTTTGTTCCCTCGGGTTTCCGCTCATCTATGACCTGTTCAACCGCGTCACGGGGTTCGGCTGGCCCGCGATGCTGAAATACGTTTCGCTGACGGAAATCCAATTTAGCGGGATCGCGGTCATGCTGTCGGGCAGCGCAGCGGCAAGAGAATGGCATGCCGGACTGTGGATGGTGCTTATACTTGCGGGATATGTCGCGTTGTTTACGGCCGCCGCCCGCCTCATCTTTACCAAATCGGATCGTTTTATATAAGGAGGAAATGGATCATGATGCAGCTTTTGCAAAGCGACTGGCAGCGGATATGGAAACGGAAAAAAACCTTCGTCAGTCTGCTGATGTTCGTTGCGATCGTGCTGCTCGACTGCCTGTTCTTGGGCGTGCAGTCGTTCGGCGCGTTCGATAACGTATCGTCGGTGCCTTTGACCGCACAAAATTTTTCGCTTTTTTTGCTGAAGGAAGTCTCGTTTTTTCTGGTGCTGATTATCGGCCCGATCCTGATGATCGACAGCTTTAACGGGGAATATCACGGGGGCCAGCTGCGTCTGGTGCTGATCCGCCCGATTTCGATCCTGCGGCTGTTTGCGGCAAAATGGATCAATCTGGCCGTCATCCTGCTGCTGTTTGTGGCGGTAACCTTTGTCATAGGGGAAGGTGCCGGGCATCTGCTCAAGCCAAGCGTGGACTCCGTCGTGTACCTGAACCCGGACCGCGCTTACGGCCCGGTTGGCGCATTCCTGTACAACCTGGAATCCTACGGGTTGTTCATGCTGATTTTGCTCGCGCAGTTAAGCGTGACCGCGGCCCTGTGCACCTTGCTTCCAAGCCCGATCATCTGTTATCTCGGCTGGATCGGAGTGGCAGTGGGCGGCCTGTATGTTTCGGATGCGCTCCGATTTTTGCTGATAGGGATGAGCACCGTTTTTCAATGGATGGCCGGCCGGTACGTTCATGCCTTTCTTTTGCCGGTAATGGTTTGTATATTTCTAGGTTTTGCCGTTACAATGTTGTGGTGGAACCGAAGAAACTGGGTGAAATAGCCCGGAAGCAGGGAGTTTATTTTACATGCAGGACAAAATACTGATCGTAGACGACGAGGCTCAAATCGTGTCGCTGATGGAGCAGGCCATGACGGCGGAGGGGTACCGGGTGCTGACCGCTTCCAACGGAATCGAAGCGATGAATCAACTCGGCCAGGCGCCGGATCTGATCATTCTTGACGTCATGATGCCGGGCATGAACGGATTTGAGCTGTGCCAGATGATCCGCGACGAGGTGGATTGCCCGATCCTGTTCGTCAGCGCGAAGCAAACGGAGGCGGACCGGATCCAAGGGCTGTCCATCGGAGGGGACGATTATATTACGAAGCCGTTCAGCCTTCGGGAGCTAAAAGCGCGAGTGGCTGCCCATCTGCGCGGAAGCCGGCGAATGCGGGAAAGCTCCGCGGAGCGGTCCCTGCTCCGGTACGGACGGCTGCGCATCAATTTGAAAGGCCGGGAGGTGCATGTCAACGACGCGGTCGTACCGATGACGGCCAAAGAGTTCGATATCGTCGAGCTGCTGGCACTGCATCCCGGGCAAGTTTTTTCCAAGGAACAAATTTATGACCGGATTTGGGGGCTTGAAGCGAGCGGAGACGCAAGCACCGTGACGGAGCATATCAAGAAGATCCGCGCCAAGCTGGGCTCGAGGGATCCTTTGAACAGCTATATTTCCACGCTTTGGGGGGTCGGCTACAAATGGGAAAGATCGGATTCGTAGAACGCCTGCCCATCAAGCGGCAGCTGATTCTCACCTTCGTGTGGATCATGGTTTTCAGCGTGGCGTGCACGGCCATTACGCTTGTCTTCGGCGTGGGCTGGATCGTTTCGAACAAATGGATACGCCCGGCGAACAGCTATGAAAACAAAATCCCTTCCCTCGTGGCATACGTCAAATCGCAAGGGGACGCGATCCTCGACCCGACAAGCCGAGCGGAGCTGGAAAAACGGATTCCGGGCGACGGAATCCAGTACCAGGCGGTCGACCTTTCCGGGAATCCGCTCTATGGAACGATGCGGGAACGCAAGTTTCAAACGAGTCAAGCGTTGATCGAGAACCTGAATACGACCAAAAGCGCGGGGACGACGCCGGCTTTTGGCGGGATGTTTGTCCGGAGCGTGCCCGTCATGTCGGCGGCAGGGGAGCTAAAAGGGGCCATGGTATTCCGCTATAAGCTGGAAGCGACCACGGCCGCGTCGGGTTCCAACTGGATCAACCTCGCCATCGTCCTGTACTTCGTCGTTTCGCCGTTTTTATACGTCGCGTTGTTTACGTATCTGTTTGCGGCGAGGCTCGGAAAACGGATTGCCAGACCCGTGCATAATCTCATCGATGCCTCCAAACGCATCCGCGACCAGGATCTCGACTTTACGATCAGCTATCAGGCGGACAATGAGCTGGGCATGCTGACCGAATCGTTTGAAAACATGCGCAGCGCCCTTAAGGACGCCTTGCTGAGGGAGTGGAAGCTGGAGCAGGAACGCAGGGACATGATGGACGCGATCGCCCACGATTTCCGCACGCCGATGACGGTCATCCAAGGCAACGTGGAGCTGTTGGCAGATACGCCCGATATGTCCCGGAGCCAAGCCGAAAGCCATCTGAAAGTCATCGAGGATAACATTCAAAGGGTCAACCGCCTGATCCAAGACATACAGATCGCTTCCGAAAAGGATTTGGAATACTTTCCGCTTCGCGGGGCGCAGGTTGCTTTGCGGCAGTTCATCCAGGACAAGGAGCGGGAGATCGGCTTCATGTGCCGTTCCCGGCAGGTCCGGTTCAGCTTCGAATACGAGGATTCTGCTCCCGGCGGCGGGGAGACGGTATATATGGACGTGCAGCGCATCAGCCAAGTCATGGACAACCTGGTGGCCAACAGCTTCCGGTATTTGCCCGCGGAGGGCGGCTGGCTCGGCGTTCGGATCGAAAGGAACGCGTCCGGCCTGCGATTCGCGATATGCGACAATGGCTCGGGTTTTGCCGAAAAAGATCTTCCGCATTTGTTCGAAAAGTTTTATCGGGGGGACAACGGGCAAACGGGCCTTGGCCTGCATACCGCAAAAGTGATCGTCGAGAAACACGGAGGCAGCATCCGCGCGTCGAACCGCAGGGAGGGCGGGGCTTGCATGGTTTTTACGATCCGGACGGACGAACTTGCCTGCAAAAGATGAAAAAGAAACGGCGGTTCGAGACCACGTTTATCGTTCGCCGGATGGACCGGCGGAAAAACAGGCCCCTGAAAAGGGGAAACGGTAGCCCCCGGCCCAGGCATCTTCATGATTCGATCATGAGGGTGCCTTTTTTGCCATAAGCCTAATAAAACGGACTCGGGGCCCGGGTTTCGCTCAGGTTCGGTATTTTTGGCGCCGATGCGATTTGCGGAACAACCTTAGCGGCATGACATACCATTTGTCATGGGCCTTCCTGGTTCGGGTTGCCTCGTAGATCATTTGTTTTTCTTGTTCCCTCCGGATGTTTACGGGATTGTTGCGTTCCGCCTGTTCGTATTCAAGCAGCTTTTGAAACGTATAATGTTCGAGCATGTCTTCTCCTCCGCTTCTATTGGGTTGCTCTCATTATGCGCTGTTCAAAAGGGGCAAAAAAGAGTATACTTTCGGAAATGGTTTTCCCCTTTTACGCCGGAGATTGCTTTCAGGAGGGTCGTTCGATGCAAATTAAAGAACAATACTTAATGCTTCACAGCCGGTTTTCGGACGGAAAACAAAGCGGCATGCCGATCGAAGTGACGCTTGAGGATTTGGCGCAAGCCTTATATTGCACCGTGCGAAACGCAAAGCTGATTTTGCGGAAGCTCGTGGATGAAGGGTGGGTTCAATGGCTTCCCGGCCGGGGAAGGGGCAATTATTCGCGAATTACGTTCCTAGCAGGCAAAGAGGAGTTTTTGCTGAACCTGGTCGTCGAGCTGGCCAAAAGCGGCGATTATCGGCAGGCTTTTCAAACGCTTGGCGCATACGGAAGCGGAACGCAGGCAAAGGAGCAGTTTCTGGATTGGCTGAACGGCCATTTCGGCTACAAAAAAGAAGAAGGAGCCGAGGGCTCCCATGCAACCGACAATTTGATATTTCCCGTCCTGTATCCGCCTCGGACGCTGGACCCGGCAGCCGCAAGCTTCGCGTTTGATTCCCATCTTCAGCGGCAAATTTTCGACCGGCTGTTGGCTTTTGACGAGCGGCTGGGCCGGATCGTGCCCGGGGTGGCCCATCATTGGGAAGCCAATCGGGATGCGACGGAATGGACCTTTTATTTGCGCAAGGGCATCCGTTTTCATCACGGCCAGGAGCTGACGTCCGCCGACGTGCTGTTTTCCTTTGAGCGGCTGCGCAACCATGCGGAAAACAAGTGGCTTCTCCGGGAGGCGGAAACGATCGAGGCGCTGGGGCCGCGCGTCGTCCGGATCCGGCTGCGCAAACCGAACCGCATTTTCGACAGGTTCATGTGTTCGGTCGGGGCTTCGATCCTGCCTGCCGATTTCGCCGGTCAGGAGGAAGGGAGCTTCTGGAACTTGCCGCTAGGCACCGGTCCGTTTCGCGTCGTTTCTTTTTCCAAACATCGCATCGAGCTTGCAGCGCATTCCCAATATTATCAGGGCCGCCCGTATTTGGACGGCGTCGATATCGTCATTATGCCGGCGGACTGCGACCCGGAAGCGATCGGTTTTACCAAGGTGTTGCAAACGATAGACCGGTATAGACGGGAAGATCGTAAGGGAACGGTTCCAGACCTAAGGCAAGGCTGCACGATGTTGTGCTGGAACATGAAGCGGGAAGGCCCGCAGCAGTCGGAAGCCTTCCGCAGGGCCGTAAAGATGATATTACATCCCGGCGAGATGATTGAGGAGCTGGGAGGCCCCCGTATCCTTCCCGCTTTCGGATTCCGTCCGGATGAGAGCCGGAGCCGCGTGATCGAACCGATCCGCCCCGAGCGCGTCAAGGCGGCTTTAAAGGAATCGCGTTATGACGGAAGGCCGATCCGGCTGTCGGTTTACGACAAATACGCGGAGGACACGGCATGGATACGAAAACGTTTGTCGGAGTGGGGAATCCGGGTCGAAATTGAGACCAGCGAAACTTGGAAGGAAGCGGACTGCACCCTTTCCAGCATCGTGCTGGCCGAAGATGAGGTATGCGAAATCGAGACGTATGAGAACGGGATCAACGGATTGCGGCTGTACTTGGATGAAGAGCGCATGAGCTGGATCAAAACGCGGATCGACGACGCCTTGGAGGCGGAGAGCGGAGAAACGAGACGAGTGACGTTCCGGGAAATCGAGGAATATTTGCGTGACGAAGCCTCGGTCATTTTTCTCCATCACCGGCAGCTTGACGATTTCCTGCATCCGTTCGTGCGCGGAATGAGCCTCAACCCGCTTGGATGGGTCGATTTCAAGGATATTTGGCTGGAAAAACATGATTAGCGATAAATTAGGGAACTTCTGTTTGAGGCGGGAGTTCCCTTTTTTTCAAAGCGGCCCATTTCAATGTTTGATAAATGACATGGTGTAAAATACTTCACAAAATGGACGAACGGGTGTATAATCGGATCGTAATCGATTACATTGATGACGATGTACCACATAGAGAGGAAGATGGACATGGGAAGATTGGCAGGCAAAGTCGCCGTCATTACGGGCGCAGGCAACGGCATGGGGGCCGCGGAAGCGAAATTGTTCGCCCGGGAAGGCGCCAAAGTGGTCGCAACCGATATCAACGAAACGGCATTGCATGAAGTCGTGAACGAAATCAAGCAAAGCGGCGGGGAAGTCCTGAGCTTCAAGCATAACGTAGCTTCGGAAGAAGAGTGGAAATCCATCATCGAAGAAACCGTCAAACAATTCGGGAAAGTCGACGTTCTTGTGAACAATGCCGGCGTTTCCTCGACGATGACCATCGCCAACCTGGAGATGGACAAATGGAACAAAGTGATGGACATCAACCTAAACGGTTGCATGCTGGGCATGAAATATGCCATTCCTGAGATGAAAAAGAACGGCTCCGTCTCCGTCATCAACATTTCCTCGATCGGCGGCCTTGTCGGCATGGCCGGTTCCAGCGCTTATACCGCTGCGAAAGGCGCGCTGCGTTCGATTTCGAAAGCGGCGGCCGTCGAATATGCGAAAGACTGCGTCCGGGTAAACTCCGTGCACCCCGGCATCATCGTCACGCCGATGACGGCCGGCACGTTCGGGGAAGCGGAGCCGTATTACAAAACGTTTACGCAGCTTCCTTACTTCGGCAATCCAGAAGACGTAGCTTACGGCGTGCTGTTCCTGGCTTCCGACGAATCCCGTTTCATGACCGGCGCGGAGCTTGTCATCGACGGCGGCTGGACGGCCCTGTAATCCGTCTGACGGAACAAATAAAAATAACCCTGAAGAACTATCCTTCAGGGTTATCAGGCTGTCGAGAAAGTCTCGACAGCCTTCTTTATGTTTATTTATTTTAAGACAGCACCGCGTTAATGTTGTATAATATAGATAACTACTCATGAACGGATGGTGTCTTGAATGCTGAGATCTAATCGGGAAAAACAACAAAGCTACGAATTCGTGTCAATTGAAGAGCTGGTTCCACAGGATCATTTGCTGCGGAAAGTGGACAAGTATATCGACTTCTCCTTTATTGACGATAAGGTTCGTCCTCTTTACTGCGCAGATAACGGGCGGCCAGCCATTGATCCGGTCGTTCTGTTTAAGATGATTTTTCTCGGTTATTTTTATGGCATTCGCTCCGAACGCCAGTTGGAACGCGAGATTCAAACGAATTTGGCTTACCGCTGGTTTTTAGGTCTTGGTCTAACCGATAAAGTCCCAGACCACTCCACCATTAGCTGGAACCGGCGGACTCGATTTAAGGATACTGACATTTTCCAGGAGATCTTTGACGAAATCGTCCTCCAAGCGATCTCGCACAAAATGGTGGGCGGGCGTGTGCTCATTACCGATTCGACTCACGTAAAAGCCAATGCCAACAAGCACCACTATACCAAGCAGGAAGTTCTGCAAAACACCAAGGACTATATTGACGAACTCAATGAGGCTGTGACGGAGGACCGCAAAGCGCACGGAAAAAAGCCCTGAAAGTACGAGAGGAAGTGAATGGAACCAAAGAAATTAAAGTGAGCACCACCGATCCGGACAGCGGCTATATGATACGCGACGGCAAACCGGAGGGGTTCTTTTATCTCGACCACCGGACGGTAGATCTTAAATACAATCTCATTACCGATGTCCATGTTACGCCAGGAAATGTCCACGATTCGGTTCCGTATTTGTCGCGATTAGACCGCCAAAGAGAACGTTTTGGATTCAAGGTTGAAGCTGTAGCCCTGGATTCCGGTTATTTAACTACGCCCATTTGCCGAGGCTTACAGCAGCGAAAGATTTTTGCCGTTATTGCACACCGGAGATTTCATCCGAAGCAAGGTTTGTTTGCCAAATGGAAGTTTACTTACGACGCTGAAAGTAACACCTATATCTGCCCGGAAAAACACCAACTGACATACCGGACAACCGACCGGAAGGGTTACAGGCAGTATGCGTCAGACCCGGAACATTGCAAGACCTGTCCGATGCTTGCGCAATGCACTCATTCCAGGAACCACCGGAAGGTACTGACCCGACATGTCTGGGAAGACAGCAAAGACTGGGTGCGAAATAACCGGCTAAGCCGAGACGGCAAGCAGTTGTACCGCAAACGAAAAGAAACGATTGAGCGAAGCTTCGCGGATGCCAAAGAGCTCCATGGGTTTCGCTATTGCCGTTTGCGCGGACTCTCAAACGTTACGGAACAAGCGTTGATGACGGCCGCCGTGCAGAACATGAAGAAGATGGCGATCCACCTGGATCGCCTGGAAAAGAGGGGGTAACCCTTCTTTTTTAGCAACTGCAAATGAAAACAAGAGAAACCCAACGTCTACAAGACGTGGGTTTCTCGACAATCTGATAACCCTGAAGAACTATCCTTCAGGGTTATTTTTATTTTCCATTTGCTTTATTTTATCGAACGGACGGACGCGATAAGGGCCAAGGATGGACAAGTTCATCAACATTTCGGCCATTTCCTCTTCCTTGTAAGGCATTTGATTTTCGACCCACCAAATAATAAGCTCCAGGAACGCCGCTTCCACGTATTTGATGACGACTTCCCTGCGAGCGGATAAATTGGAATCGTCCGGCTCGGTCATATTGATGCCCTCGGATATGAAGTTGTGGAGCACATCCAGCAGACCGGCGGTGAAGGCCGCAATCCGGTTTTTGACCAGCAAGGCCTGGTATTGGCGGAAACGCTCGCTGACATGCTTGAACATCCGGATGAAAATAGGATGGGCTTGTCCGCTGGAAAAATCGAATTGGATCGGATCGTCGTTCGAATTCCGGATCGATTCGCTCAATTCGGCCAGCAGCTCGTCGATGCATTGATTCACGAGGTCTTGTTTATCGTTGTAATGCAGATAAAACGTCGCTCGTTTGACGGTGGCTCTGTCGGCGATATCCTGTACGGTAACCTGTTCGTAGTTTTGTTCCTCCAGCAGATCAAAGAGCGCGTTTTTGAGCAGCCTTTGCGTCCGTATGACCCTCGGATCGATTCGTTGCTGTTGCTCTGAAGCCATACTTTTCATTCCTCCACAATCCTGCTATATCATTGTATTCTATCCATCATATAACAGACCGGAGAAGGATTCAATCAGGCGAAGGAATGAAGAATCGGAGATTCGGTGCTAGAACTTGAAGATTTGAATCGTTTTTTGCAGCTGGAATACGGCTTGTCTCATCGCTTCGGTTTCTTCCACGACGGCTTCGATCGATTTCATCTGTTCATTCATCGAAGCGGATACCTGCTCGGTTCCGGCGGAGGATTGCTCGGTAATGGCCGAAATGTTCTGGATCGCGGCAGAAATTTTCTGCGCGCTTTCGAGCATCTGGTCGCTTTCGCTGGAGAAGGCGTTGATCTGCTCGGTTATGTATTGTACGCTTTCCACGATGTTCGTAAAAATCTGCTCCGCCTCGCGGATCATTTCGTTTTGCATCCGCACGACTTCTTCGTTTACTTGAATGTTTTCGATCGCTTCGCGGATGCCTTGCTCAATGCTTTTGACGAGTCCGAACACCTCCTGGGTCGATGCCGTCGACTCTTCCGCCAGCTTGCGCACTTCATGGGCAACGACGGCGAATCCCCGCCCATGCTCCCCGGCTCTGGCGGCCTCGATCGATGCGTTCAGGGAAAGGAGGTTCGTTTGCTCGGCCAATTCGGAAATGGTTTTGGTGATTTTATGGATGCCGTATGCGTTTTTGGAAAGGGCGTCGATCGTTTGGGCGACGTGCTCCGTCGCTTCGACGTTTTTGCGCATGCCCTCTGCCTGTTTTTCGACCGACTGGCGGCCTTTTTCCACGAAGCTGAGCGTCAGGTCGGATTGTTTTTTCATTTCCTTCGTGGATTTGGCGTAGTTCCCTACCTTCAATTCGATATCCTGGATCGATTCGGTCATGCCGGCGACGTCCTGCGATATTTCGCTTGCGCCTACGGCCAGCTCGTTGGATGCCGAGGCGACGGACGCCATGACGGTTTTCAGCTCCTGGTTTTTGTCCGCGATCCCGCGGCTGGCGTCGATCACCCGGCGGGTAATGCCGGAGGCTTCGTTTAATATTTTCTTCAACTTGTCGATCATGCTGTTAAACGAACGGCTGACGTCTCCCATGGAGCCGGTTTCATCGACGCGGTTCGTAAAGTCGCCTTTGGCGATCGCGGCCGTCACGTTGGCGATGTTTTCGAACGAGGAGGTGAGCGTCTGCTCCACGTATCGGGCAAGCGGGTAGGTCAATGCGGCCAGGACGGCGACAAACACGATTCCGATCACAAGCTTGCCGATCACGATAAAAATAACGAGCGCCGGAAGGGCGAACAGGGCGGCGACCAAATAACACCCGGCGATGACCCGTTGGGAAAGCGGAAGATTCTTCAACCACGACATAGGAAAATAGGCCTCCTTAATGTGTACTAGTTCTACCATATTATAGCACCGACACGGTTCAAAGGTCTATAAAACGTTTACAAAATGAGCCAAAATTAATGATTCTTTTGACATAATTCGATAACGTTCCCGTTAAAAAAACGAAGCCGATGCATTTTGCGCCAGCTTCGTTTTTCCAGGGTCAAACCATCCAATACCGCCGGCGGCCGATCCGCGAGACGATCCCCGGCTCCTGCGCGAAGGTTTGGTAGAATGATTCGGGGTTCGCCCCCGGCCCGCCGCCTTCAAACTGGGATAAATACAGAAAATCCGGGGATATCACCTGATCGGTCAAATACGCGGATACGGTGCTTCCCGGCTTTCGGTGCCTGTTTAGCTTGGCGATGATCGCGCGGGACGATTCGATCCCGATGCCGTGCCCGTAATAAAGGTCTTCTTCCAGCTTGACGGTATTTTCTCCCTGCCATTCGATTTGCCACGGGTTGACGTCCGGATTTTTGAAATAGAGGACATCGCCAGGGAACGCTTCGGACGCGCCTTGCTTTTCGATGAGACGCAGGTCGGCGTCGTAATGCCAGTCGTATAACAGCAGGTCCGCGAACATCCGGTTGAAATCCTTTTCCCGTATGCAATCCAGCAGGCCTTTATACAGGACGATCACGATGGCGGTCGCACATTCGAAGCCGTAAAGCGGTCCGTTGGCGAAAATATCCCGAATCCCTTCGGCCGGGGTCACATCGGATCGGAGCTCGAACCCTCCCCGGTTGTTCAAATGCCAGAACCGCTCGTTGCAATGGGAATGTTCGAAATCTTCGAATTGCACGCCGCTTCGCCTCAGCGCCTTGGCTGCTTCGACGATGCCAGTTCTTAGTTTCAGCTCAAACTGCAAATGAGCAAGCGATGCATAACGGTATACGGAGGCGCTATTTTTTTTGGCGCGAACAATTTTTTGCCATAACGGCGGCCAATTTTCGGTTTCCAGCACGGGCTCTTCATTGCCGATTCGGATCACTGTTTATCCCGCTCCTTTCCTTAACCTAAGTAGAGCATATGTCGCGGCCAAGCCAAGAAATGTCAAAAGTACGGATGAAAAGACGGCATGCGGGCCGTTTTAGTGAGTTATGGTTGCGATTGCGGGGGTTCTCATATAAACTTTTGTGAGAGCTGCACTATATTTTGACGAAAATTCATCGATTCTGATAGAGGAACGGACTGGAGTAACGAGAATGAAGAAATTCAAAAAGTTTTACGTCGAGCTGACGAGCCGCTGCAATTTGGCCTGCACGTTTTGCCCGCCTACGCACAGAGCAACCCAATATATTACGCTGGATCAATTCCGGCATACGCTGGACGAAGTCAAGCCGTACACGGATTACATTTATTTTCACGTCAAAGGCGAACCGCTGCTCCACCCGCACATCGACCAATTGCTGGATATCGCCCATGAAAAAGGTTTTAAAGTGAACATCACGTCCAACGGGACGCTGCTGCATAAAGCGGGGCCTAAGCTGATGAACAAGCCGGCGCTTCGCCAGATGAACTTCTCGCTTCATAGCTTCGACGGGCATGTCGGCTCCAAGGACAAAGACGCCTACATCGCCAAGGTGCTGAATTTCGTCAAGGAAGCGACCGCGAATTCGAACCTGATCGTGTCGCTTCGATTGTGGAACCTGGACATGGATAACGCCACGAACCTGGAGAAGCAGCGGAACCGCGAAATGCTGGCCTATATCGAAAAGGAATTCGGACTGGATTATAACATCGAAGAAAAGGTCCAGCCCGGCAAAGGCGTCAAAATCGCCGACCGGATCTACATCAACATGGACCATGAATTCGAGTGGCCGGATTTGAACGCGGAAGAGGATTTCGGACCGGGCTTTTGCCACGGTTTGCGCAACCAGGCCGGCGTCTTGGCCGACGGCACCGTCATCCCGTGCTGTTTGGACGGGGAAGGCGTCATCAATCTCGGCAATATCTACAAAACGCCTTTCAAAGACATCATCGAAGGGGAACGCGCGACCAACATCGTCGACGGCTTCTCCCGCCGCGAAGTGGTGGAGGAGCTGTGCCGGAAATGCGGGTACCGCAAGCGGTTTAACTACAAGGCGAACGGGTTTGCGGAGGAAGCTGCCGCGAAGTGATCATCAAAAATTTATAGGGCGGGATATAAACGTGATGGAATGTTGAGGCCATCGTTTGGAGGCGTTTCTTGAACGTCATGCCGCAAAGCCTGAATCCTTGGTGGATCAGGCTTTTTTTGTGCTTTAAATGGGCATGCAGCGCGAGGAGGCGCATAATTTTGTAAAGGCGGTTGACATTTCAAATATTTTTGAAATATAATGATCCCGAACATTTCAAATAAAATTGAAATATAGGGGTGGTACGTTCATGTCTACCGATCAACAAACGCGCCTAAGCGGCTCTGCCACTCAACCGGCTGCCGTCAAGCAGGGGGCCATGGGATGGAGTTTGGCGCTGCTTGCTTTGGCGCAGCTTATCTACGGGCTCGACATCAATATCGTTTTCGTAGCTTTGCCCGAGATCGGCCATGGTCTTGGCTTCTCGGAACAGTCGCTGCAATGGGTCGTCAGCGCCTACACGGTTTTCTGCGGGGGCTTTCTGCTTCTTGGAGGCCGTGCCGCCGATTTGCTCGGACAAAAACGAATGTTTGTTTTCGCATTGGTCCTCTACGCGCTTTCGTCTCTATTGGGAGGTTTGGCCTGGGATCCGCTTGTGATCATTATCGCCCGGGCCATCCAAGGGATAGGAGCGGCGTTTCTGTTTCCGTCCACGTTATCGCTGCTCAACCGGTTGTTCGAGGAAGGCCCGCGCCGCAACCGCGCCCTTGCCGTATGGGGCGGCGCCGGCGCCAGCGGACTGACGATCGGCTCGATCTTGGGGGGAATATTGACGAATGCATTCGGTTGGGAAGCGGTCTTTTTGGTTAATGTTCCTTTGGCGGGAATCGTTGCCCTGGCTGCGCTGCTTGTCATTCCCCGCGACGAGAAGCGGAGGCAAAAGCGCCATTTCGACGTACCCGGCGCCGCCACCGTAACCGCAGGCGCTACCCTTCTCGTCTATGTACTTGTACAGGGGCCCGAATTGGGCTGGGCCTCCGGGGAAACGATCGTAAGCGCAGTACTTTCCCTGGTCTTCCTGTCGATCTTTGCCCTGATCGAAAGACGAAGCGCCGCTCCGCTCATGTCGATGCATCTTCTGCGTAACCGCAGCTTGGTAGCCAGCATGGTCATCACATTCATCTACATGGGAACGTTCGGTGCTTTGCCATACTTCCTGACAACCTTTTTTCAGAACGTGCACGGATACAGCGCGCTGCAAACCGGGCTTGCCTTCATCATTCCTTCGTTGGCGATTGCGGCAGGCACGCAGCTCGGCGAACGCCTGGCGACCCGCTTGGAAGCGCGAAGCACGCTGCTGGTCGGCATGGCGATCGGAATCGTCGGGACTTTGCTGATTCCGCTTGGCGCTTACGCCGGCAGCAGCTATCTGATGATCGTTCCGGGGCTCGTCATTTCCGGCATCGGCCAGGGCATCACATGGACCGGCATGTGGATCGCCGCTTCCAGTGGCGTAGCCCCGGAGGACCAAGGCGTAGCGTCCGGGATCGCATCGACCACGTTAAACATCGGGAACGCCATCGGGATGGCCATCTTGATTGCGGTCGCCAACGCGGGCATACAGGAACAGTCGGGGGGAGCTCTCCGCGATGCCTTAGCCCAGGGGAACCGGACGGCGATTTATCTCGCGGCGCTCGGCATCCTTCTCGGCGCGGTTGTCGCCTTGTTTTTGCCCCGAAAACGAAAAGTGTGACGGAAGGCTATCGCCATCCAGGCAAAACCGGCCAAAACCGCGCAATAGGTTGGAACGTGGTCTTGGCCGGCATGTACCGCAGGGATAAATAAATTAAAATCGTATGAGCAGCCTGTACCCGGAGGGGACGGGCTTTTTTCATGATTGAACCCGCTGAAGACATGGGAACCAGCCGGCCGGGATTCAATCATGAGGTCGAATGCGAAGTTATTTTTCCTTCCGTCCGGTACCGTTTTGGGGAGATCCCCTTTACCTTTTTAAAAACTTTGGAGAAGAGCAAAGGGTCGTTATAGCCGACAGACCGGGAGATATCGCCGATCGAAAGCTCCGCGTTTTCCATCATTTCGCAAGCTTTGCGGATCCTGTATTGAATCAAATAATGCTGGATGCTCGTCTTCGTCCGTTGTTTGAATAACGAGCACAAATAGCTTCGGTTGAGTCCGATATATTGCGCGATGTCCTCAACGGTGATTTTCTGGGCATAATTGAGCTCGATAAAATCCTTCACTTTTTCCGCATAAATTTCCGCCTGGCTTTCTTTGGGGTTGGGGAGCGTTAGCGGACCGGACTCTGCAAGGGACGATAACATCAAATACAGCAGCCCGGTCAGCCGCGTTTCCCGGGATTTAGGGAATTCCCTCGACTCGATCATCAACTGCAGATACTGATCGATCATATCGTCCCGATCGTAATGAAGGATCGGAGATGCCATGGTTAGGCCGGCCTGCTTAAGGAGGAATTCCGCCAGCGTCCCGTTAAAGCCAAACCAGCAATAAGACCAAGGGTTTACCGCATCGGCTTGATAATGCGTCACGACATCGGGGATGATGAGAAATCCTTGTCCTTTCCCCAGCCTGTACCTTTTGCCTCCCACCTCGAAAATTCCTTCTCCGCCCAATATGTAGTGAAGCAGATAGTGGTTTCTTACGGCGGGCCCAAAATAATGGCCGGGAATGCAATCCTCCCTGCCAAATTGAGTAAGATGCAGCTCTGCGTGATGTTTGCTTCGTGGCAAATATTCGATCACCGTCAATCTCCTTATGCAAAATTTCTAGCATTATAACATATTTTATGAGGGTCATGCCATGTACTCGATATTTGAATTTAATATATTATTTCTGTAGCCGAAGGGCGTTTTAAAGCAAATGGATCAAGCTTTAAACCATGTCGGCTTCATATTACTCATCGATCAATATACTCTGTTGGGCAAGGCGAAACGAATGTTCCAATGTGCGTGGCAAAGGGGATTTTTCCATAGCGCCTCTTTTTTTGGCATGGGTTTCCGAGGAGTATGATCTGGAAGGGAGTTATTTTTTTCATGGGCGTAATGGTTCAAGAGCAAACGGGGCTGTTTCATTTGCAGTCGACCGACATGAGCTATCTTATCCAAATCGTGGATGGATATCCTGTGCATGTATACTGGGGGAGCAGACTGAAGCACCGGGAATCGATGCCCGATCTGCTGATTCACACCCCGGCGGGGGCGGGATTGGACCGGCTGCCCCAAGAATATCCGCAGTATGGCAGCGGAGACTTTCGTAACCCGGCCTACCAGGTCGAACTTGAAGACGGAACGCGGATTACGGAACTGAAGTACGACGGTTACCGGATCAGCAAGGGCAAGCCGCCACTGCCCGGACTGCCGGCGGTTTACGCGGAGGATGAATCCGAGGCGGATACGCTCGAGCTGATATTGAAAGATGCCTATTCGGGACTACAGGTAGTTCTCCTCTACACGATTTTCGCGGATCGAAACGCGATCGTGCGCTCGGCCCGTTTGTCGAACGAGGGGAAAGGAGGGCTTCGCATTCGTCGCGCTCTGAGCGCAAGCGTCGATATTACCGGCAAACAAGAGATGGAGATGGTCTACCTTTCCGGAGCCTGGGCTCGGGAAGGCAACATCACCCGCAGGCCGCTTCTTCAGGGCGAAACCCGCATCGACAGCAAAAGGGGCATCAGCAGCCATCAGTTCAACCCTTTCGCTGCGCTGGTCGCGAAGGAAACGACGGAATACCATGGCGAGGCCTTCGGCTTCAGCCTTGTGTACAGCGGCAGCTTTGAGGCGGGGGCCGAAGTGGATTCGTTCGGTTCCACGCGGTTTGGGATCGGCATCAATTCCTTTGACTTTGCATGGCTGCTAAGTCCCGGGGAGAGCTTCCAAACGCCGGAAGCCGTCATGGTTTACTCCGGACAAGGGCTGGGCGACATGTCGCGGACCTATCATCGTTTATATCGAACCCGGCTGTGCCGAGGGAAGTATCGGGACGAAGAACGGCCGATACTGGTCAATAACTGGGAAGCGACCTATTTTAACTTCAATGCGGATAAGCTGGTCGCGATCGCCGAGGAAGGGGCTAAATTAGGCATCGAATTGTTCGTCCTGGATGACGGTTGGTTCGGGAAACGGGATGCCGACAATTCATCCTTGGGCGATTGGTACGAGGATCGCCGGAAGCTGCCGGGCGGACTTGCGGACGTCGCGGAACGCATCAATCGGCTGGGGTTGAAATTCGGACTATGGTTCGAGCCCGAAATGATCTCGCCGGACAGCGAACTGTACCGGAAGCATCCGGATTGGTGCCTGCATGTTCCAGAGCGGCGGCGGACCGAAGCCCGGTGGCAGTTAGTGCTGGACTATACCCGCCAGGAAGTGCGCGATTATATCTATGACTCGTTGTCCGCGATATTCTCCAGCGTGCCGGTCGCTTACGTCAAATGGGACATGAACCGCGGCTTGACGGAAATCGGCTCCGCCGATCTGCCGCCGGAGCGCCAGGCGGAAACGGCACACCGTTACGTGCTTGGGTTGTACGAGCTGCTCGAGCGAATTACCGCCGATTTCCCGCATATTTTGTTCGAAAGCTGCTCCAGCGGCGGCGGACGTTTCGATCCCGGCATGCTGCATTACATGCCCCAAACCTGGACAAGCGACAACACCGACGCGGTGGAACGTCTCAAGATTCAATACGGCACCAGCCTCGTTTATCCCGTAAGCGCCATCGGAGCGCATGTATCGGCCGTTCCGAACCATCAGGTCGGACGGATGACGCCCCTCGATTTTCGTGGCGATGTCGCGATGTCCGGCAATTTCGGATACGAGCTGGATCTTACGAAATTCACCGAGGAGGAAAAAGAGACCGTCAAGCACCAAGTCGCATTCTACAAGCAGATTCGCGGTTTGGTGCAAAAAGGCGACTTGTACCGGCTGAAGAGTCCGTTTGAAGGAAACGAGTCGGCTTGGATGTTCGTTTCGGAAGACAAAGGGGAGGCTCTCGTCTTCTGCTTCCAAGTGATGGCCGTGCCGAACCCGCCTCGGCGGACCTTGCGGCTCGACGGACTGGACCCGGAACTGGAATACGAGGTGCAGTCGGGACATCGCGGAGAAAAGTCGATCATCGGAGGAGACAGACTCATGAAATTGGGGCTGCCCCTCGCTTACGAACAAAAAGACTACGAAAGCAGATGGTTCAGGCTTCAAGCCTTAAAGCCCGGGAAGAGCTGACGTAAAGCATTCAGCCAACGCCCGAAGGAAATACAATCCATGGATAGCGGTGCCCCTTTTTGAGAGAAAAGGGGCATTTTGCGCGCAGCGGCCAAATTGGCCCGGGAGGTTAAAACCATGTTTTTTATCCGATTCATGAACGACATGAACATGAAGAAGAAGCTGGCGATTACGTTCATCTCGGCAGCCGTTCTTCCCTTGCTGCTGTGCGGCCTGTTTCTGACCGGGAAGCTTCGGGAAATCGCCGTCAATAACGCCTTTGCCCAAGCGTCCAACAACGTTGAACGGGTCCGAAAGCGCACGGAAGAGCTGGTTAAGGTGCCGCTGGACATTTCGAACCGGCTAATGAATGACAACCGGATGAAGAAGGCGGCCGGCCAAAAATACGACAGTTACGTTGATGTCATTCGGACTTACCGGGAGTACACGGATATTCGCGACTACCTCCAGCTGTATAAAGAGATATCGGGCATCCGCGTCTATGCGGTCAATCCCGGAGCGCTCAACAATTGGGAGTTTATCCAGCCGGACGCCAGCGTCATGGCCCAGGATTGGTACAGGGAGGCCCTGGACCAGAAAGGCATGGCGGGCTGGAACTTCATTAGAGACGAACGGAAAGATGCCGATGACCTGAGTCTGATTCGTTCCTTTCCGTTGGACTCTTCGGGGCGAAAAGGGGTCCTGGTCATCAATGTGGACAGGCAGCGATTAAGCTCCATCCTGGATCAAGAGTCGTTTCCTACGTTGATCGTGGACGACCGGAATCGGATCGTCGCGTCCAACGAAGCCGGAGTCACAGGAAAGGACCTCTCGGCAATCCATGCCGATGAAGATATACGATCCCTTCAAGCGGGAAGTTATGACCTGTCCGTAAACGGCAAATCGTCCAAAGTGGTTATCGCCGGCATACATCCGCAGGACAGTTGGAACGGGCTGCGGGTCATTTCCATTTTTTCCGTGGCCGAGATTACCCATGACGCCAACCAAGTGATCCGCCTCGGCGTGGTCGTGATGACGGCCAGCCTGATTTTTGCCGCTTTGCTTATCTATGCTTCGGCTTCGTTGTTATCCGGAAGGCTCCTCCGCTTAAGCAAGCATATGTCCAGGGTCCGGTCAGGATCTTGGGAAACCTTTCTGGATATCGACGGCAAAGACGAAATTGGTTTGCTGTCCAGGCAATTTAATGCGTTAGTGAGGGAAGTGAACGAATTGGTCCATGAAGTCCAGGAAACGAATCGCCAAAAATACCTGGTAGAGCAAAGGCAAAACGAGATGAAGTTCAAGATGCTGGCCAGCCAGATTCATCCCCATTTTCTGTTCAACTCGCTGGAGTCGATCCGGATGGAGGCCCATATCCGGAAGCAGGACGATATCGCGGAGGTGGTATGGTTGCTCAGCACGCTGCTGCGGAGCAGCCTCGAGACCGGGAACGGCAAGATATCGCTCGGCCAAGAGCTGGAGCGGGTACGCTGCTATCTTGACATTCAAAAGTTCAGGTATGAAGACCGCTTGAGGTACCAATTGACGGTGAATGCGGGCTTGGAGGGGATGCAGGTACCGCCGTTGATCATCCAACCTTTGGTCGAAAATGCCGTCGTCCATGGCTTGGATAGCCGGGCGGAAGCCGTATGCATCGAGGTGGAAGCCAAAGCCGTTCCAGGGGGAGTTCGGGTCAAGGTGAGCGACGACGGCGCGGGCTTTGCGCCTGATCGTCTCGCCCTGGTACGGGAAAAGCTTGCTTCGGACATGATGGACGAGGAGGAGCAGCGGATCGGTTTGCGCAACGTCAACGATCGGCTTGTTTTGCTGTACGGGGCGTCAAGCGCCTTGCAGATCGAAAGCGAACCGGAAGTCGGAACATGCATCACGTTTTTTATACCGGGAGGTGATTCCCGGTGTTGAAGGTAATGATCGTGGATGACGAACCGAAGCTCCGCCAAGGCCTTCAAACGTTGATTCCGTGGGAAAGCCTGGATCTCACCGTGACGGCCGCGGCGGCCAATGGAAAAGAAGCGTTGGAAATGATGGAAAAAGAACCTCCGGACATCGCGCTCGTCGATATCCGCATGCCGCTTATGGATGGGTTGCAATTGATCCGGCGGCTGGCAACGAGCGGCCATCAAGTGCAATGCATCATCCTTAGCGGGTATGCCGATTTCGAATATGCCAAGCAAGCCATCAAATACGGGGTTGCCGGGTATCTTCTCAAACCGGTGGATATCAAAGAAATGACGAATACATTAAAGCGGGTGCGCGAGCGAATCGAAGCGGAGCGGATGAAACGGGGGCAACGGCAGCTCGGGGTCGAGAACCGGGAGCGGGTCCTGCACCGCCTTCTCATACCGCAGGATCAGCACGAAACCCCCGCCGGATTGAGAAACTTCGCAACCGAAGCCGGCTTGTTGTGGAGCAGCTATGAAGTCGTTTGCGTGCTTCCGCGCGACGTTGAAGCGGGCCGTCCCGACGTGCTGCAGCAGTGCGCGGATGCAATACAACCCTTGATTGAAGGCAGGGGCCTGGGAGTGGTGACCGTGAATCCCCCATACGTGGTTTTGCTCCTCCGCAAGCCGCTGCGCGGCATCCGGCAGCGGGAGCATTTGCATCAGGAACTCCGGAACGGTTTGGGCGATTTACGTTTCGTCGCTGCAACCGGGGGAGCCGTCTGCGAGCCCGAAGAGATTTGCCGCTCCTATGCGAAAGCCCGGCATTGGATCAAGCAGGCTTTTTTTAGCGAAAAAGGACAGCTGCTGGGGCCGGGTGATTCATCTTGCCCTTTTTCAGAATCCCCCGGACAATTCAACGAAAACGCCGAAGAGATGATGGAGGAGTTCATCCTCCGCCTATATTATAGTTTGGATGCCGGAAATGAACCGATGATCCTCCCGTTGTTGCAAGAAGCCGCAGCGTATTTTCTCATGCAGGAGCAGGATGAACATTCCGTCAAAGAATCGTTCTTTTTCCTATCCAACGCCGTCATTCATAAGCTGGCCGCGGGTTCCCGCAAGGAATGGAAACGAACGGAGGAGGTATCGAGATTTTTGAAGGGGATTTTCGAATATGAGTATCTGAGCGATCTGCTGGAAGAGACCCGCCGTTTTTTTCTCGCTTTGGCGGAGGAATCCGAACCGGAGGGGAAGGAAAAGGAATTGAAGATCATGATCAACATCATCCACAGGCATTACGCCGACCATTTGAAACTGGAAACATTGGCCGGCATGCTGAACTACAGCACCGCCTATTTGGGACAGCTTTTCAAAAGCAAGACGGGAGAGTATTTTAACACATACCTCGACAAGGTCCGGATCCAAAAGGCAAAGGAGCTGCTGGAACAAGGAATGAAGGTGTACGAAGCGGCGGAGCGCGTCGGCTACACAAACGTCAATTACTTCTACAGCAAGTTCAAAAAATACGAAGGACGTTCGCCGTCGGATTTTAAAAATCCATAATTCGTGGATGATTTTTACCGAAATCCGTTGTATGGGCCGTTTCTCTCCCCTGATTTATGATGGAAAGCAAGGAGAGGGGGGGGGGAGGAAAAATGAAAACGATATCATCCAATGTGGAAAACGTTTACGAACCGGCGGAGCAGACAAAAAAAAGCGCCTGGAAGGTGCTGAAAAACCAGAAGTATCTCTACTACATGTCCATCCCGTTCGTTCTTT
The DNA here is from genome assembly GCF_038004655.1 of Paenibacillus sp. FSL M7-1455. Lineage (NCBI taxonomy): Bacteria > Bacillati > Bacillota > Bacilli > Caryophanales > Paenibacillaceae > Paenibacillus > Paenibacillus sp. FSL M7-1455. Next base: position 2,377,679 of record NZ_JBBORO010000001.1, read on the forward strand.
GGGTCTTCGTCTTCCAGTACCTGCCTCTGTGGGGCTGGACGATGGCCTTCCAAAAAATACAGGCCCGGCGTCGGTTTTTTTGAACAGAAGTGGGTGGGCTTGGAGCATTTCCGGACCTTGTTCCAGGATGACCATTTTTACCAAGTGCTTCGGAATACGCTGGCCATGAGCTTGATGGGCCTGATCGCGGGTTTCATCGTACCCGTCGTTTTTGCCCTGATGCTTAACGAGGTTCGATTGCAGGTGATGAAACGTTTTGTGCAAACCGTATCTTACCTGCCGCATTTTGTTTCGTGGGTGGTTGCCGCAGGCATCGTCACCAAAATGCTCTCGACGGACGGCGGCGTGGTGAACAGCCTGCTCATAAGCCTCCATATCATCGATCAGCCGATCCAGTTCATGGCCCAGGGGCACTGGTTTTGGGGGATTGTAACGGGCGCGGACATTTGGAAGGAAACGGGCTGGAACGCCATTATCTACCTGGCGGCCATCTCCGGCATCGGGCCCGAGTTGTACGAAGCGGCGCGGGTAGACGGCGCAAGCCGGCTGCGGCAAATGTGGCATATCACGCTGCCCGGGATCAGGCCGACGATCATCGTGCTCCTGATCATGTCCATCGGCCATTTGCTCGGTACCGGCTTCGAGAAGCAGTTTTTGCTGGGCAATCACCTCGTCATCGATTACTCCGAAGTGCTTGACTTGTATGCGCTTAATTACGGTCTGGCCATGGGACGTTATTCCTTCGGGACGGCAATCAATATTTTCAATTCGGTCATCAGCCTGATCCTGTTGTTTGCGGCTAACGGAATTTTTAAGCGCTTTACCAACGAAAGCATTATGTAAGGAGGAAGACATGGGGACTGTCAATCGTACGGCACCGGTCGGCCGTGGATCAAGCAAACTGAAGTCGAAATCGCCGCAGGACCGGATTTTGGAAGCGGTCGTTTATCTGTCCATGATCGGGGTCACCGTTTTGACGATGTATCCGTTCTTAAACGTGCTGGCGATCTCCCTTAACGATTCGGTGGATACCGTCAGAGGGGGGATTACGATCTGGCCAAGGCAATTCACGTTAAAAAATTACGATTTGATCTTTACTTACAGCGGCTTGATCACCGGATTCAAAATCTCGGTTCTGAGGACGGTCATTGGTACCGCGGCGGGTTTGATCAGCGGTTCCATGCTGGCCTACACGCTTGCGCGCAGCGATTTCCAGGCCAGAAAATTCATTTCCGCCTTTCTCGCCGTAACCATGTACGTATCAGGGGGGCTGATTCCGGGATTTATCCTGATGAAGGACCTGCATTTGATCAATACGTTTGCCGTTTACATTTTGCCGGGTCTCGTAAGCGCTTTTAACGTCTTCGTGATTCGTTCCTTCATCGACGGGCTGCCCTATGCGCTGCAAGAGTCGGCCAAACTGGACGGGGCCAACGATTTTACGATCTACTGGCGCGTGATCCTGCCCCTGTGCAAACCGGCATTGGCGACCGTGGCCCTTTTCTTGGCGGTAGGGCAATGGAACTCCTGGTTCGATACGTATCTGTTTAACGGGTCCAACGAATCGTTGACAACCCTGCAATACGAGTTGATGAAAATTTTGCAGAGCACGACGACAAGCGCAACCAACTCCCAGGATGCCGCCAACATGGCCCAGCGTATGGCGTAGGTGTCGCCGGAATCGGTCAAAATGGCGATCACCATCATCGTGACGGTACCGATTCTGATCGTCTATCCTTTCTTGCAAAAATATTTCGTGAAAGGCATGACGCTCGGGGCGGTCAAAAGTTAAAAACAGATCCAGTTGTGTCCAGGCTTATCGCCTGCGCCTGTTTCATACGACACTGTCGTTAATCATTACGTTTTTTGGGGGGAAAGCTTCATGAAGTCAGGTAAAAAAGGATGGGCGGCGTCTTTGCTGGCGCTGACTTTGACGGCAACGCTCGCAGCGTGCGGCGGAAACGGCGGCTCGCCGGCTGCCGGGACAGAGGGGGATGCTGCATCCGGAACGAAGGGCGACGACTTAAAGCCCATCACGTTCACGTATTTTTCGGAAGACTCCAGCACGAACTGGAATAACATGAAAGACGAAGTCGGCAAGGTCATCACGGAAAAAACCGGGGTTACGCTGGATGCAGAGTTCGCCGTCGGCGATCCGGTACAAAAAATTTCACTGATTGCGGCCACCGGCAACTATCCCGACTTGATCGCAGCCAAAGCGGACGTCGGCAAACTCGTCGACGCAGGCGCCGTCATCGATTTGACGGAGTTGATCGACAAGCACGCGCCGAACATCAAAAAAATGCTTGGAGACAAACTTGTTCGAACGAAGTACAGTTTGGACGACCAGGCGATCTACGCGATCCCGACCTGGTCGGCCGTCGAGGAGAAGAAGATTAAAGCCGACGGAGGTTTTGAACTTCAGCATCGCGTCGTCAAGGAAGCGGGATATCCGGAAATTCGCACGGTGAAGGATTTTGAGAAGGTCATTCAGGACTATATTACGAAGCATCCGACCGACGAAAACGGCAACAAAAATATCGGCTTGTCCCTGAATGCGGACGACTGGCACATGTACCAGGTGACCAACCTGGGATTCCAGACGACCGGCGGGCCGGACGACGGCGAATATTACATCGATCAAGAAACGCATCAAGCCACCTACCATTTCCGCCGTCCCGAAGAAAAGGAATTTTTCCGCTGGCTGAATCACATGAATGCCATTGGCCTGCTTGATCCGGAAAGTTTCGTACAGAAGACCGACCAGTTTAAAGCAAAGGTGGCTTCGGGGCGGGTTCTTGGCCTTGCCGATCCGGAATGGGACTACGGCGACGGACAAAATGCGCTCAAAGCGGCGGGCAAATTCGACCAGACGTACGGTCATTATCCGGTCACGATGAGCAAGGAATACAAGGATACGAGCTTCTGGCCCGCCGGTTTTGACGGAGGGTACGGCATCTCGATCTCCAGCAAATGCAAGGATCCGGTGCGTGCGATCAAGTTCCTCGACTTTTTGGCATCGGAAGAAGGGCAGATTCTGAACAACTGGGGCATCGAAGGCAAACATTACACGGTTGAAAACGGCAAGCGGACGCTTATTCCGGAGGTGCAGGAACGGGCGAACAATGACGGCGCGGCGTTCCAAAAAGAATCCGGCCTGGGGCTGTACTGGAACCTGATGGTCCACTACGGCGACGGCATCAAGGATTCGACCGGCAACTACTTCACCCGTAACTACCCGGAACTGCTGACGGCCAATTACAGCGCGGCGGAAAAAGAGACCCTGAAAGCGTATAACGCGGAGCATTGGAAAGACCTTTTCCCGAAAGAAGAAGAATTCAAACCGAGAGCCTATGGAGCGGCGTATACGATGTCGCTGCCTAACGACGATCCTGCGGTGATCCTGGGCGCCAAAATGAAGGATATCACCTGGAAACGCATCCCGGAAGCGGTCATGTCCAAGCCGGAAGACTTCGACAACATCTGGGACGCCTACATGGCGGAACTGGAAAAGGCCGGAGTCAAGGAAATGGAAGAAGCCTACACCAAGCATATCAAAGACCGGATTGAGCTCTGGTCCACCCAATAATTAGAACGAGGCATATCGATTGACGGGTATGTAAACTCTTCAGCCCTTTCGCTTCCTACAGGAAGCCGGAAGGGCTGAAGAGTGCTTTTTTATGCGGTCCGGTTTTCGACCGGACATTCAGGGACTCGATCGCATTTCTTGTTTCTCTCCGAAATTACGCTCCATGCAGCCAATGCTATGCCAAGCAATGTGACGCTGGAGGCAACCCATGGCACGGCTGCTAGTCCCATCGTACTATCGATCACCAGTCCGCCTATGAATGCGCCGATGGCGTTGCCCAGATTAAAAGCCGATATATTGAGCGTCGAGGCCAACTCTTGCGCGTCTCCGGCTTTTTGCAGCACGAACATGTTGAGGGAGGGAATGATGCTGTATGCTGCCACTCCCCAGATGAAAACAGTCATGACGGCAGCGGCTTTGCCATGGCTCGACCAAGTAAATATCGCCATGGATGCGGCTAAGAGGATTAATCCGCCAAACAAGGTCGGCACGAGCCGTTTATCGGCAAGGCTGCCCCCCGCGATATTGCCAAGTAACGAACCTGCTCCGAAAACAAGCAAAATGATAGTCACCGAATCGCTAGAAAAGCCCGTTATTCGTTCTAGGATTGGAGTAATGTACGTAAACCCGGCAAACGTCCCGCCGGTTCCGAATATGGTGATCAGCAGAACCAGGAGGAAGCCGGGACGGCTGACGATACGCAGCTGCCCTTTGATAGAGCCCCCTTTCGATCGCGGCAATGGGGGAATCTGTTTCATGATGCCCAGCAGGGCTGCAGCAGAAAGAAGGGATATGACCAGAAAAGGAAACCGCCAGCCCAAATGTTGGCCAAGAAGGGTTCCGAGGGGAGCGCCAAGGATGACGGATACGGTCAGTCCGGATCCGACCAGTGCGATATTTCTTCCTTCCTTGCCTGGTTGGGCCAAATTTTTGGCAGTGACAACGATCATGCCGAACAGGGTTCCGTGTGCCAGGGAGCTTATGACCCGCCCTGCCAGCAGCACACCGTACGAGGGAGCGGCGGTGCAAACGATACTGCCTAGAATAAATACGAACAGGAATGAACTTAATAAGGTTTTTCGCGGTAATCTTCCGGTCAACGCAGACAATACGGGTCCCCCAATGACGACGCCAAGAGCGTATCCTGTCACAAGCATGCCTGCGGCAGAAATCGAAACCTGGGTCTCGGTTGCAATAGGCAATAAGAGTCCCATGGGGAGAAGCTCGGCAGTGCCAACGGCAAATATCGTGAGGGTTAAAAGAATGAGCGCGGTCATTCTTTTTCGGTTGGAAAGATTACTGAAGTCTCGCGAGTTCGTCATGGTATATGCTCTCCTTTCAACATGCTGCGATCGGCATCTGGCTTTCGGTGATATAACATAACTCACTGCCCTCTTGCCTGGATAAATAACATTCTCTACTCGGCATTTCAGAGCTTATCCGGTAATGATTTCTTTCAATCCAGGAGCCTAGGTCGATACTCACCGGTGTATCTCTGTCGGGACGGCTGACGTGCTTGACCGACGCGACGGTCATTTCGGGGAGCACTTTCGTCTTGAATCGATCTGAGTCCGGGAGCGGAAGTTGAATTGGGCAGGCAATCTCCAGGCTGATGTTATCTTCGCACTCCGCGCAGCTGTGCCACAGAACCATATGCGAAGTGGGGAGCGACACGCCGTTCCACTTTAAATATTCGTCAATTTCTTCAAATAAATAAGGGATGTTCACCCTGCTCGTGGTTTCTCTGACCGAAATGACCCTTAGCGGATCCACCTTCTTCACCAAAACCTCGAAACGCGGAGTTCCACCGCGTTCGATCTGCTCCAGCCTCGCTTCAATTCGCCTCAAACGCTAGATTTCCGACTGAATCAACGACTGGACTTCTGCCTTCTTCAGCCGGAACATCCCTCGCATTTCATCTGGTGATACGTCATCATGAAGGAGCTGCCTAATCTGTTCCAGCGTAAATCCCAGATCTTTAAAAACGAGAATCCGATGCAGGACAAGCAATTGATCGCTAGTATAGTATCGGTAACCGCTTTGCGGGTCCGTATATGCTGGTTTGAGCAGTTCAAGTTGATCATAGAAGCGCAGCGTTTTGGCAGGAACTTGACTCAGTTTGGAAAACTCGCTGATCTTAAACATCATCCCTCTCCCTTTCTTGGATATGTTGGAGTTACCGTGGCCTTATTATAAACTTTCCATACAAGGGGAAAGTCAAGGTCTAAAAATGATTTCAAAATGAAGAATTTTTTCATTCATTGTGTTGACCTTCACGTTACGTTAAGGTGTACAGTTTAGACGTCAGGAGGTGAAATCATGGAATACACCATACAGAAGCTCGGACGGCTGGCTGGAATCAGCACCCGGACGCTTCGATATTACGATGAGATTGGCATTCTGAAGCCGGCCAGAATCAACTCGTCGGGTTACCGGATTTACGGTGGGGATGAGGTGAACCGGCTGCAGCAGATTTTGTTCTACCGCGAGCTGGGGTTCCAGCTGGAAGATATTAAGGCCATCATGGACTCGCCATCCTTTGACCGGACCCGGGCGCTGAGGGAGCACCATGCGCAGCTTCTTGACAGGAGACGGCAGCTCGACCTGCTGATTACGAATGTGGAGAAAACGATTGCCTCCGCTGAAGGGAGAATCACAATGAGCGATCAGGAGAAATTTGAAGGGTTTAAACAAAAATGCATCGAGGACAACGAGAAACAATACGGCAAGGAAGCCCGCGAAAAATACGGTGATGAGGCCGTGGATAAGTCCAATGCGAAATGGATGAGCATGACGAAGGAGCAGCATGAGGAGGTGACCCGTCTCGCTGACGAGTTGTATGAGACGTTGGCTGAAGCGTTCAAGCAGGGGGATCCGGCCGGAGAGCTTGCCCAGCGCGCAGCGGATTTGCATAAACGGTGGCTGACGTATTTTTGGAACGATTACAGCAAGGAGGCCCATGCGGGACTTGCCCAAATGTACGTGGATGATGAGCGGTTTACGGCACATTATGATGCGAAGCAGCCGGGAACCGCGGCATTTCTCCGGGATGCGATTTTGATTTATACGGGCATGAAATCCTAAGCAGGCTTAGCCTGACCCAATAAAGTCATATGGATTTGGAGTTTTTGGAGTCACCCCTCTGCTTGCGTATCCCACGCGGCAGAGGGGTTTTATTGTGCGAACGTGCCCAAGGAGCCGTGAGCACAGCCTTCCTGCCCCGGATGAGGAACGGCTGTCGTTGGCTTCGCTTTTAAGCTCCGGAAATTCTCGGCATCGGCATCGGTTCCTTCCCCAGCTCGGCCCATACATATTTCAGCAACAGTTCGGTTTTGAGCGAGGCGTACGCCGGGTCGTCCCAGACATTGTTCAACTCGCCGGGATCCTCCTGAAGATCGAAGATTTCGCCGTAGGTTTGATTGTAATACACCGTGATTTTGTAACGCTCGTCGACATAGGTCTTTTGATGGATCGTCGTCGGTTCGTGCCTGAACTCGCAGATGGCGTGCGTGCGCGCCTGCGCCGCTTCGCCGAGCCATACTTTTGTCTGGTCGACGCCCGTCATGGCGTAAGGAACCGGGAGTCCGCACAGGGACAAAAAGGTCGGAGCCAAGTCCACCAAGGATTGGATCGCGCTGCTCCGCTTGCCTGCCGGCACCCGTCCGGGATAACGCACGATAAACGGCAGTTTGATCAAGTCTTCGTAATGAAACCCGCCTTTGGCCTGCAGGCCGTGCTGCCCGAAGAAATGGCCGTGGTCCGTCGTAAAGACGACGATCGTGTTGTCGGCCATCCCCAGTTCGTCCAGCTTATCGAGGATCCGCCCGATGTATTTGTCCATCATGCTGATATTGTATGCTAAATTTATCATTTTGTCTGTTTGTGTCTTGAAAGAAGTTCAGGAGGCGAAAAACGTGCTGCAGGAATATGACCATGAATTTGCCGAGTTTTTGTACTACACCCCGGCCGAAATCGATAAGGGCAGCCCCTTTTGGTTGGTCAGGGCGGGCCGGAACATCGCGAAGCCGGGATACCGGATCGGTCCGCGCAGAATCGAATGCAGCAGCATTCATTTTGTCACGGAAGGCAGCCTGATGGTTGAATATAAGGGACAGTCCTGCAGGCTGCAGGCGGGGGACGCGTTCTGCATGTATCCGAATGAAACGTATTTGTATTATAAGCCGGACGGCGAACCGTCCCTGCAGTTGACGTGGCTGGCCATGGACGGGCCCGGGATGGAAAAGATGCTGAGGCTGGCCGGATTCGATTTAGAGAAGCCCTGGTCCAGAGGACGGTGGACCCCGGAGCTGGAGGACCGGATCGGGCGGCTGTTTGCGGAGTGGAGAAAAGGGAAAGCCGATGAGCTTGCCGTCTCCCTGGGTTTGAAAGGGCTGCTGTACCAAACGTTATCCCTTTTAGCCTCGACCGCCGGCATGGGGGAAGGGCTTCGGAGCCCCGCAAAGAAAAGCAAAGCTTCGCAATGGACCGAATATATCGAATGGCATGCGGCCGAAGGGATCACGGTTCAGCAGGTCGCCGAATATGCCGGGTTGAACCGGACCTATTTTTCTGCGCAGTTCACCAAGGCCGTGGGTTTGACGCCCGCCCGGTATATTGCCAAGGTCAAAATGGACAAAGCCCAACAAATGCTGCGCGGGACGTCGGCCGCCGTTACGGAAATCGCCTATTCGCTGGGGTATCCGACGCTTTATGCCTTTACCCGGGCTTTCACCCATTATTGTTCGATGTCCCCGTCGCAGTACCGGAAGCAATATCAAACTTAGAGGGGCCCTTTTGGCATGGGTCCGTACGGCCTGCGCCGCTTCCATTCATTCGGATTTGGCAATTTGTCGGGTTGATGCATTTCCGTCATAAACGGCGCTACCTGTTGCGTTTCCGGTACGAGGCCGGAGTCATACCGGCATACCTTTTGAAGGTACGGTAAAAATGAGGCATGCTCTTGAAGCCGCAGGCGATGGCGATGTGCTCGATATTGTCGCTGGATTGCAGCAAGAGATCCTTGGCCGCGAAAATGCGCTTCGTCGCTATGTAATCGGTAACGTTCATGCCGACCCGCTGCTTGAAGACGCGGCTGAGATGGGCCGGAGAAACGGCCGTCCGTCTGGCAAGCCCGCCCAGCTCGAGGGGCTGATCGAGATGTTCGTTGATATAAGCAAGAACGTCCCTGAACCAGTCGGGACCCATGGGATCATGGGGAACGGCCGTCCCGGCGGATTGCTGCAGGCAATGCCGGTTTAAATGCAGCAGCGTCAGATGGAGCAATAACGCCATGGCATGAGTGCTGTCGGGACTTTGCTGCTCCCCTTCGCGCCGGATGGCGTCGATGTCGTCCTCCAGCTTTTTTCGATGCGAGGGAGAGAGGCTGTATTTGTACTGCTTGCTTTTTTTGGCCGAGTCAAACAATTTCAAATAAGGGTAAGCATCGCCGAAAGCCAAGTTTTGGATCAGCCGCGGGCTGAAAAAAACGGCGGAGGACGTCACCGGATCCTCTTTGTCGGGAAATGCGCGGTGCACCGTGTTGCCGGGAATGACGATGACGTCGCCCGGGTTCATCTCGTAAAAGGTCCGGTCGATAAAAAACGTGCCTTTCCCGCGGTAAACGTACACGAACTCGTACCATTCATGCAAATGGTCGGGAAGCTCGCGCTGCGGGCTTTTCGTTTCTTTGTAATGGAGAAGAAGAGGGAACGAACACTCGTTTTCCAGATGTTTGCGCATCGGTTTCATTGCGCCGCCGCCTTTCATGAACGGATGGAATGTACGATTATCTTATCAAAAAAAGGTATATATTTGTCTGTTCAGGCAATTTTTATTCTTTGATCGGATGTTTACAATAAGGTGGAATGGAGGCGGCTTACATGCGTATTGACGCTCATCAGCATTTCTGGAAGATCGATCGAAACGATTACGGCTGGATCACGCCGGAGTATCCGGTGCTTTTTCGCGACTATTTGCCTTCCGACCTTGAGCCGCATTTGCAAAAACACGGCATAAGCAAGACGGTTCTGGTGCAGGCGGCGCCAACCATAGAGGAAACCGAATTTATTCTCGGATTAAGCGAAAATGCTGATTTCGTCGCCGGCGTGGTCGGCTGGCTGGATCTGGATGATCCGTTTTTTATGGAACAGTACCTTCGTTTTTGCAAGCATCCGAAATTCATCGGGTTTCGCGTCATGATCCAGGATATGGAGGACCCCAACAAAATATTGTCGCCTGCTTATTTAGAAGCGCTTTCCTATTTCGCGGAAGAGGCCGTGCCGGTTGATCTGCTGGTATTGTCGCATCAGCTGCCGCAGCTTGTCCGATTGCTGGAACGGATTCCGCATCTACGGGGCGTCGTCGACCATTTGGCGAAACCGCCGATCGCTTCGGGAGGGATGGAGCCCTGGAGAAGCCACATGGCCGAAATGGCCCGATATCCGAACATATACTGCAAGCTGTCGGGGATGGTGACGGAGGCGAACCGCCGGGAATGGAAAATGGAAGATTTCACGGCTTACGTCCATGAAACGCTTGATTTGTTCGGGCCGGAAAGGGTGATGTTCGGCAGCGATTGGCCCGTGTGCCTTCTGGCTGCAACCTATGATGAAGTCGTGGACGTGTTGCGGCAAGCGCTGCAGGACCGGCTGCCCGCGGAAGCGATCGAAGCGGTCTTCGGCGCCAACGCCGCGAGGTTTTATAAGCTGAATCAGCCTTAAAAACGGGGGAGCGAAACGATGAAATACAGAAAGTTGGGGAACACCGGTCTGAATGTATCGGCATTAAGTTTCGGAGCGTCATCGCTCGGAGGGGTGTTCCGGGACGTTCGAAAGGAGGAAGGAATCCGCACGGTTCATACCGCCATCGACATGGGCATCAACCTGATCGACGTATCGCCCTACTACGGCCTGACGAAAGCGGAAGCCGTGCTGGGCGAAGCGCTGCGGACGATTCCGCGGGACCGCTGCGTTTTGTCCACGAAAGCGGGACGTTACGGGCAGGACGAATTCGATTTTTCGGCGGAACGCGTCATTCGCAGCGCGGAGGAAAGCATGCGGCGCCTGGGGACGGATTATCTCGACATTTTGCTGTTGCACGACATTGAATTCGGCACACCGGAGCAGGTTTTGGAGGAAGGGATCCCCGCTCTCGAACAGTTGAAAACATCCGGGAAAATCCGGTTTTTCGGCGTATCGGGCCTGCCGTTAAACATGATGGAAGCGGTATTGTCCCGTACCTCCCCGGATGTCATCTTATCGTATTGCCATTATTCCCTGAATGACACGACGCTGCTTGGTCTTCTTCCGTCGCTGGAACGGCAAGGGACCGGCCTGATCAACGCGTCGCCGCTGTCCATGGGATTGCTGGGCAACCGGGACGTGCCGGAGTGGCATCCCGCGGACGAGGACATCCGGGCCGTTTGCCGGCGGGCCGCCGAACATTGCCGGCGCCAAGGAGCGGACATTGCGAAGCTGGCGATCCAGTTCTCCACGTCAAATGAACGCATTCCGACGACGCTGGTCAGCACGGCAACCCCGGAACATATCCGCAACAATATTTTGTGGACGGAAGAACCCCTCGATGAACCATTGCTGCGGGAAGTGCTGGAGATCCTGAAGCCGATCGATGGCGCAACATGGCCGAGCGGACGGCCGGAATGGGGCGAACAGCCGAACCGGCAGAGCGGGGAGCGAAGATCATGAAGGGGATCATCTGCGAGGAGGTCGGACGCTTCGAGTTTCGGGAGGATTTGCCGGAGCCGCAAATGCGAGAGTGCGAAGCGATCGTAAGGATTCGGAGGATCGGCATCTGCGGAACCGACCTGCACGCGTACCGGGGCCATCAGCCTTATTTTGCCTACCCGCGCGTGCTCGGCCACGAACTTGCCGGGACGATCGAGCAAATCGGCCGTAACCGGGAAGGGCTCCGGGCAGGCGATCAGGTCAGCCTGATCCCGTACGTTCATTGCGGCCGTTGCCGGGCCTGCCGCAGCGGGAAAACGAACTGCTGCCAACATATGGAGGTGCTCGGCGTCCATGTGGACGGCGGGATGCGTGAGAGAATTGCGGTGCCCGTGCATTGTCTCATCAGGACGGAAGGACTGACGCTGGATCAGGCGGCGATGCTGGAGCCTCTGGCGATCGGCGCGCATGCCGTCCGCCGTTCGGGGGTGGGCGCCGGCGACCAGGTGCTCGTCATCGGCGCCGGACCGATCGGGCTTGGCGTGATGGCGATGGCACGTTTCGCCGGCGCGGGGATCATCGCGATGGACGTGAACGACGATCGTCTTGCTTTTTGCAAGGTCTGGGCCAAGGCCGAGCATACGGTAAACGCGCTCCGGGAGCCGAAGGAGCGGCTGGCCGAGCTAACGGACGGCAGCTTCCCGGCATACGTTATCGACGCCACCGGAAATGCCTCTTCGATGGAAAGCGCCTTTGGGCTCGTCGGCCACGGCGGCTCCCTGACCTACGTCGGGTTGGTGAAAGGCGCCATCACCTTTAGCGACCCCGAATTCCATGCACGCGAACTGACGCTGCAGGGCAGCAGAAACGCTACGCGGGAGGATTTTGAACGGGTGCTTGCGGCGATATCGGCGGGAGATATCGATGTCGGCCGTTACATTACCCACCGCTGCGGATTCGAAGACATGATCGGTCAGTTCGATGCCTGGCTCCAACCGGAGTCGAAGGTAATCAAGGCTTTGGTGGAACTGGACTGATCGCTCAGCATACCGCCATGTTGGCGGACTGGAGAAGCGGCGTGGCTAATATCGGACCGATAAAAAGTAAAAATCGGGCGGGCATGTAAAAAGATGCGAATGGTGCCCATCCGTCCGTCGCAGGGATAATGAATTTGTTACGCTGGATGATCAAGAGTCAAGCTGGCAACGGCGACTCTAAATTAAAGAGATGGAGAGTGAAGCTTCGTGAAGGAACGACCCACGCGCCCGAAATGCTCGCTGCTGTTCGAGGAACCTGCCAACGCATGGGAGGAGGCGCTGCCGATCGGCAACGGCCGGCTGGGGGCCATGGTATACGGCCAGCCTCGGCAGGAGCGGCTCCAGCTCAACGAGGATTCCGTGTGGTACGGCGGACCGCGAGACCGCAACAACCCGGACGCCAAAGAGAATCTGCCGGAAATCCGGAGGCTTATCTTCGAGGGAAAACCGAGGGAAGCGGAGCGCCTGGCCGGGCTTGCGCTGTCCGGCCTGCCGGAAACGCAGCGGCACTACCTTCCGCTAGGGCATCTGCTGCTGGATTTTGCGCTTCCGGCCGGCAAGCCGGAAGGCTACTCCCGGATGCTGGATTTGGACCATGCTGCCGTAACCGTCAGCTTCAAGCAAGGGGGCGTTACGTTCCAGCGTGAATGGTTCGCCAGCTATCCCGATCAGGTCATCGTCATCCGACTGACCGCAGACCAGCCGGGATCCATCGGCTTTTCTGCGCGACTGGAGCGGGGACGATGGCGGTATGCGGACAGAACCGGAAGAACCGGAGACGATGCCATCTGGATGAGCGGCAGCTGCGGCGGCGAAGGCGGCAGCCTGTTCGGCACGGTATTGAAGGCGGCGGCGGAAGGCGGAACGCTGAAGGCTGTAGGCGAGCATCTCCTGGTGGAGAAGGCGGATCACGTTACATTAGTGCTGGCTGCGGCAACAACGTTCAGGACCCGGGATCCGCTTCGGGATGCCATGAAAAGGGCGGAACGCGCCCTGTCGCTAAGCTACGGGGACCTGTATCAGCGCCACGCCGACGATTACCGCGCATTGTTTGGCCGGGTTTCGCTCTCCCTCGGTCCGACTGACGCTGAACTTGAACGCATGAGCCTCCCGGACCGCATGGAGCGCATGCGCCGCGGCGGAGCGGATCCGGGACTGCTTGCGCTGTATTTTCAATATGGACGCTACCTGTTGATTGCAAGCAGCCGTCCCGGCTCGCTTCCCGCCAATCTGCAAGGCATTTGGAATGAGCACTTCCTCCCGCCGTGGGACAGCAAGTATACGATCAACATCAACGCCCAAATGAACTATTGGCCGGCGGAATCATGCCATCTTGCGGAGTGCCATGGGCCGCTGTTCGATCTGCTGGAACGGATGCGTGAGACGGGCAGGCGTACGGCGGGCGTCATGTATGGCTGCAGGGGATTTGCGGCTCATCATAATACGGACATTTGGGCCGATACGGCTCCTCAGGATTCATACCTCCCCGCTTCCTACTGGCCGATGGGCGCGGCGTGGCTTTCGCTGCATTTGTGGGAGCATTACCGTTTTTCGATGAACGCGGAGTTTCTGAGGCAGGCGTATCCCACGCTTCGGGAAGCGGCGGAGTTTCTGGTCGATTACGTGGTCGAAACGCCGGGGGGCGAAATGGTGACCTGCCCGTCGGTATCCCCGGAGAACACCTATATTCTTCCGAACGGAGAATCGGGCGTTCTGTGCGCAGGGCCATCGATGGACACCCAAATCATCCGCGAGTTGTTTGCGGCGGTCCTTGAAGCGGAGGCGATCCTTGGCGTTGCCGGGAACGAAGCCGTTGGAGGGGAGCTGAAACGCGTGATGGACAAACTGCCGCAGCCAAAGATCGGCAGGTACGGCCAACTGCAGGAATGGTACGAGGATTATGAGGAAGCCGAACCCGGCCATCGCCATATTTCGCATTTGTTTGCCCTGTATCCCGGCAGCCAAATCACGCCGGAGGGAACGCCGGAGCTGGCCAAGGCGGCGAGAAGCACGCTGGAACGGCGCCTTGCGAACGGCGGCGGCCACACGGGCTGGAGCCGGGCGTGGATCATCAATTTCTGGGCGAGGCTCAGGGACGCGGAAGCGGCGGCAGATCATCTCGCTGCGCTTTTGATGCATTCCACGCTGCCAAACTTCCTGGATAACCACCCGCCGTTCCAGATTGACGGAAATTTCGGCGGGACGGCCGCGGTAGCCGAGATGCTGCTGCAGAGCCATGCCGGTCGGCTTGAGCTGCTGCCGGCTCTGCCCGCTTCCTGGTCGGAGGGGGCCGTCAAGGGGCTTCGCGCCAGGGGCGGCTTTACCGTCGACATGGCGTGGAAAGCAGGGAAGTTGACGCACGCGACGATTGTATCCACCGTTGGGGGCCCGTGCACGGTTCGTTACCGGCAGCCCGTCGTGGTGAAGAGGGATGGAAACACGATATCCCAAGGAAACAACCGGGAAGGTTTCATCCGTTTTTATACGGAACCGGGAGCAGCCTACCGGATCGAAACGGAGAATTTGCTCCCATCCATATAACAAAGGAAAGGGAAATTCCATAAGAAGGAAGCCGGTCCGCTTGCGGATCGGCTTCCTTTTGTTACGGCGGCCGCACTGAAAAATTCCCGTCTCACGATATATCAATTGGATATTCGTATATATCATTGTTTAAATCCAAGTCGTCATTTACAATTTTTTGTGATTTAGTGAATGACGAAGTTATGTATACCAGGCGTTGAATGCCAAAGGTTGACAAGGCCAGGGTTCCTTTGCGCGCTCATGAAAGCGCTTGTTTGGAACGGTCCGGGCCGAAGCGCCGCGGAAAACCAAACGAATCCGAATGGGATTCACGGAGCGACATGCCGGGAATCCGCAAAACGAAGGGAGACGATAAACATGCTTCGAATCGTGCAGGTGGAAAACGGGTTGGTTCAGGGACTGCCGGCAGCCGACCCCCGAATCACAAGTTTCAAGGGCATCCCATTCGCCGCCCCTCCCGTAGGCGAAAACCGGTGGCGGGCCCCGCAGCCGGCCAAGGACTGGGAAGGGGTGCTTAAGGCGTACGAATTCGCGCCGATCTCGATGCAGGTGAGGCAGGAGATCGACGACAACAACATCTATACCCGGGAATGGGCCGTGGAACCGGACATCGCCATGGACGAGGACTGCCTCTACCTGAACGTATGGACACCGGCCAAACGTACCGATGAGAAGCTGCCGGTCTATGTATGGTATTTTGGGGGAGGTCTTCAGGTCGGCCATACGGCTGAAATGGAGTTCGACGGCGAACGCATCGCCAGAAGAGGGATCGTGGTCGTCACGATCAACTACCGCCTCAACGTTTTCGGATTTTTATGCCATCCCGAAATTACGGCGGAAGCGCCCGAAGCGCCGGCTAACTTCGGCCATCTCGACCAACAGGCGGCCACAAGATGGGTCAAGCGCAATATCGCGGCTTTCGGCGGCGACCCGGACAACATTACGATCGGCGGACAGTCCGCCGGCGGCGGCAGCGTGATGACCCAGCTGACTTCGCCTCAGAATGAGGGGCTCTTTCAGAAGGCGATCATTCAAAGCGGGATCTTTACGAAGCTTTATCCGGGAACTCGCACGCCTCCGCTTCGGCGTCACTTGGCTGAAGCCGAACGGGACGGCGTCAAATTTTTTGAGTACCTCGGCGTATCCTCGCTTGCGGAAGCCCGGCAGCTGGATGCAGTCGCTCTCCGCGACAAGGCTGTGCAATACCAGGGTTTCTGGGGCACCGTCGCTGACCAGGTGTTTAGCGTAGGCAACGCGTTTGAATTGTTCCTTGAAAACAAGCGCTGGAAAGTGCCGGTCATGTTTGGCCACACGTCATCCGAGTTTTTCAGCGTTCCGGACGCCGATTCGCCGGAAGACTTCAAGCATCTCGCCGCGGACATGTTCGGAGACGATGCCGAGGTGTTCCTGGAGCTTTGCGGCGCGACGTCGGCCGACATGGAGGAGATCCGAAAGAGGGCTTCGGTGAGCGGCATCGAATATGCGATCCGGATCGCCGCGCAGGCCAATGCCGAGAACGGTTCCGGTACTCCGTTGTATTATTACAATTTTGATGCCGAAATCCCGGGCTGGGATCATCCGGGCACCTTCCACTCGGTGGATCTCTGGTTTTTCTTCGAAACGCTGGCAAAATGCTGGCGGCCGTTTGTCGGCAAACATTACGATTTGGCCCGCCAGATGTGCAATTACTGGGCCAACTTCATCCGTACCGGAGACCCGAACGGGCTGGATTCGACGGGAGAAGAGCTGCCGAGATGGGAGCCTTATACCCCCGAAGCTCCGTATGGCATGCTTTTTGCCGATCGGGCCGAATTTTGCAAAGAACCCCCAAGCGAGATCATGAAATTTCTGGTGCACCAATATTTCAAGAAAAACGGGTCCGCTCTGCAACCGGAGGTATAGCAAGGGGAACGCCGAATGTTAACCCTTTGCCTGCTGTTGGAATTTTCTTGGCGTATAGCCTGTCATCTGTTTGAACTGCCTGCAGAAGTGCTCGACATTTTGATAACCGCATCGGGAAGCGATATCGGCAATGCTTTGGGTGCTGTGAATTAAATATTCTTTGGCCAACCGGATTCGGCTGTTGATGACGTCTTCCATGCAGGTGACTTTAAATGTTTTTTTGTAGATGCTTTGCAGATAGCCCGGGCTGATTCCGAGATCATCCGCCATTTTCGCAATCGTCCAGTAATCGCCCGGATCGTTCTGGATCGCGGTACGAAGTTTCAACAAGTTATAGTACTGAGGCGTGACGGGTTCATGGAAATAAGATTCGAGCAGCTTGTTGAACAGCGTTCGCAGCAAACAGTCGATGGAGGATGCCTTGTAATCCCGGTGAAAGTTGTGTTCGATGGTCAACAGTTCAAGCAGCTTGTGGCAATAGTCCGGATCATCCAGGGCAAAAGGGACTCCGAGCGGCAGCGGCGATTCGGTAATATAGGGTTCGTTGGATTCGAAGCGGATCCAGTCGTTGATGAATTGATCGGCGCATGCCCGATAATAAACCTTCTGCTGCGGGCGGTAGAGAATAGCGCTATGCGAAGGATATTCCTTCAGATCTCCATTGACCCAGAACAGCGCGGGAGTTTTGGTGATGACAAGGAGCCAGTGATAACCCATAGGAACATCGATCACAAAGTTGCCCGGGTGCGTCGTGTTGCACTCGACAAAATGAATATGGGCCAATCCTTATCCCCCCTGTGGAATGATGTCTCTACTATACCATATCGAGGAAAATAGGAACGATAGAGGTGCGCATGGCCCCAAAACAGGCAAAGAGTAAACATCGGGCGAGGATGTAAAGAGATGCGAATTGCGTTTGGGCTTCACGGCCCGTCATAATATCATATCGAAATGCAGAATCTGCTCCCATTGAATAACAAAGAAGGGAGAATTCCTATGACCGACCATTCAACCATATCCATGAACGACTCGGGAGGTCCGGCGGCACCTCGGGACCCTGAATACTTGCATGAGGGTGATCCAACTCCTGAAGCCGTGATCGATCCCCCGGTTGACTTTGCATCGCAGTCCTACCGTGACATGATCGCCAAATCTCTGCTGAATCGGGGCAACAATAAGCGATTGAAAGCGGCCATCGAAAAAGCGAAGAGAGGCGAGCCGGTGACCATCGCCTATATCGGCGGTTCCATAACCCATGGCGCCGGGGCCGTCCCGCTTCCCGTAAATTGTTATGCTTACAGGTCGTACGAGCTCTTTAGGAAGCGGTTCGCCTCCTCCGAGGGACGTTCGGTCCGTTTCATCAAAGCGGGGGTAGGCGGCACGCCGTCGGAGCTGGGGATCGTCCGTTACGATCGGGATGTGCTCCGGAACGGCAAGGAGAATCCGGATATCGTGGTCGTGGAGTTTGCCGTCAATGACGCCGGCGACGAAACGCGGGGGAATTGCTACGAAAGCTTGGTGCTCAAGGCGCTTGACGGCCCCGGCCAGCCTGCCGTAATTTTGCTGTTCAGCGTGTTTTTGAACGACTGGAATCTTCAGGATCGGCTGGCTCCGGTCGGGTGGCATTACGACCTTCCCATGGTCAGCATCAAGGATGCCGTCGTGGAGCAGTTCCGTTTGGCCAGGGACCAAGGAGGCGTCATCTCCAAAAGGCAGTTTTTTTATGATATCTATCATCCGACGAATAGCGGGCATCAAATCATGGCGGATTGCCTGGACTGGCTGTTCGAAGTCACGGACCGGTCTGCTCCGGACGCGGAGGATATCGCGACCGATAAGCCGCCGTTGATCGGCCGTGATTACGTTCACACCCGGCTGCTCGATCGCCTGAACGGTAATAGCGTCGCCCGGATCGATCCCGGCGGTTTCCGGGAGACCGATACGGATCTGCAGCTCGCGGAAATGGACGACCATGATGACGGCACGCCCCAGTTTCCCTATAACTGGATGCATACGGCCGAATCGGGAGACGGCCATTTCAGCATGACCCTCCGGAGCAAGCGCCTCATTCTCGTATTCAAAGACTCGGGAAGCAGCGAATTCGGAACCGCCGAGATTCGGGTGGACGGGCAGCATAAGATGTTCGCCGATCCGCATGAAATAAACTGGACCCACTGTAACGCGGTGATTTTGGTTGATGAGCAGGAATCAAAGGAGCATACGGTGGAGATTGGCATGGCCGAGGGCAGCGAACATCAACGTTTTACCATTTTGGGGTTTGGTTACGTGCCGTAAGATCAGTCACGGAGAAGGAAGCCTCTCCTTTGATGGATAGGCTTCTTTTTTATTTGGGACACCGTCGCTGCAGCCCGAAATCATGTTTAAAACTTACAAATGCCATTTAGATTCTCTATGGTTGTTTTCCGGAAATCCATTTAACATGATCCATGGGCTTGCAGTTTCATCAGGAACCGCCGGCTTCGGAACCGATTGTTGCATTCATCGTTTTGGCATGCGCGTGCAAGCTCATTTTTTGAAAGCGCTGTACTTTGAAGTGCAGCGAGATCCAAAGGGGGGTATTTATGAGGAAGCGTAAGTCGATGGTGCTGGTATGGTGTTTGATTCTAGTCCTGATGGCCTCTTGCAGCAGCGGTTCGGGAGGAGGCGCGGCCAACCCGGATGCAAGCGGCGGGAATTCCGCCGGGGGAAGCACGGATGCACCCGCGAAGCCGGATGATAAAGAAGAAAGCAACACGTCGGAAATGGATTTCGACATGGGCGGCCGGACGATCAAATGGGTATCCTGGTACGACGAATCGATCAAGGAAGATAATCCGGACAACATCAAGAAGAAGCAAAACCTGGACGAACTCATGAAAAAGCACAACTTTAAAATGGAATACGTCATGATCGACTACAGCGAGTACGTGAATAAAGTGACGTCATCCCTGCTGGCGGGAGAGCCGATCGGCGACATCATCCGGATGGCCAGACCTTGGATGATTCCGACGCTCGTGAAGCAGGATTTATTTTCGCCGGTGGATGAATATACGAAAAATCAGAACGTGTTTATTCAGCAGTACACGAACGATTATTCACAGTTTGAGGGCAGGGGCTACGGCTTCAGGGCAGGCATCAACGGCGCTTCATCGGGCATTTTTTATAACCGGACCTTGATGGGGAAACTCGGCCTCAAACCGCTGCAGGAATACGTGAACGAAAATAACTGGAATTGGGAGACGTTCATTCAAGCCGCAAAAGAGGCTAACAAAGACACAAACAATGACGGCAAGCTGGACATATGGGGGCTCGCTTCCGCTTCGATCTTAGTGCAGGCTTTGGCGGCCAACGACGCGAATCTCGTTTCAGAGGGCAAACAAAATCTTGAAGATCCCAAAACGAAAGAAACCTTAGACTTCATCTCCCGCCTCGCAACGGAACATATCGCCAGGCCTACGGAAGGGGGAGATTGGACCGAACCCGGCCAATTTTTCCGCCAAGGAAACACGCTGATGTATGCCGGAAGCGATTACGAAATGGATGGGTTTAAAAAGGATATGCCCGATTTGGATATCGGATTTCTGCCTTTTCCTAAGGGACCGAGCGCCACGGAATACCGCTCCCATCTTACGATTCCCAATTACTTGACGATTCCGAAGGCGGTCGAACATCCCGAGCAACTGGTTTATATCTATGAAAAAATCAACGATATCGAGTCCATCTACGATTACCCGAAACAGTCAACGCTCGAAACGTTGTTCAAAAACGAAGACGATATCCACAATGCCAAAATAGCAGGGGAAGTCATCAACGTCGTCGACGGCAAAGACGGGTATCCTTCCATGCCTTATTACGAACTTGTCGGAGAAATCCTGGAAGGAAATTCCGTTTCCACGGTCATCGGGAAATATAAAGAGCCGTTCCAGGCTTCGATCGATGAAGTTTGGAAAAAGTAGCGATTATGCATACCGTCTCCACATAAGAAAATAACTGAGGCGGGGGCTCCTCATTCAAGGAGGTGCTTCTGCCCCGCCTGTTTCCTGGCCGCGGATGGAGGATAGCCCTTCATTTCCTTGAACAACTTGCTGAAATAATAAATATCGTCAATTCCGCACATCTCCGCCGCGTTTTTTACCGTAAAATCGCCGGATGACAGCATCATTTCGGCATTGTTGATGCGAATGCGTTTGACATACTCCTTGATCGTCGTACCGGTACTCTGCTTAAAGAGCCTGCCCAAATATACGGGGTGCAGCTGCAGCCATTCCGCCAATTCGGCGATCGAGAGATTTTCCGAGTAGTGCTCTGAAATGTATTCGGTTAATTTTTTGATCCGCGGATCCATCGGCATGGGCGCTTTGCGGTAATGGTTGCTGAGCAGACGGTGGAGGATGAGTTCGAACAAGGCGCGCGCTTGGATGTGGTAAAACGGCTGCTTGCTCATCCATACATGGTTGAATTCACGTATATACCCCAGAATCTCCTTGGTGATCACTTTCTTCGTGACGCCTTTGAACGGGAGATGAACATGATTATACGGTTCGGCCCAAAAAAAGTTGAACGGATACGAATGCATGGGGAACTCCTTGAACGTATGGGCTTCCCTGATGCTTCCTTCCGGGACGTACACAAGGTCGCCTGCTTCGGCAGTGAATTTTTCTCCATTAATATAGTAATTCGCCATGCCGTCTACCACGAACGTCAGATCATGAAAATCGATTTTCGCTTTTTGGATCGTCCACTCGGGAAAGCATCTGCGGTCAATGAACAGAAAAATATTCGGAACAAGATGGGGATGATGCTCGATTTCCAAGGACACCGCCTCCTATAAGCTAATCATAGATTCCGCTCCAAAAATTTCAAGAGAAAAAAGCAATTCATTGCGCTCTCAATAAAGGGGGTTTTTTGCATGGTTACCTTAACCGGATTCGCGGACGAGATTTCTTCCGATTTGGAAGAGCAGCTGGACGTGCTCGAATCGGAACATATCCGTTACCTGGAGCTGCGAGGGGTCTGGGGAAAGAACGTAATGAACTTAACCGAAGAGGAAGCGGCAAAGATCAAAGAACGTCTGAACCGGCGGGGATTCGGCGTTTCCTCGATCGGCTCTCCCTTAGGAAAAATAAAAATTACCGACGATTTTGATTCTCATTTTGCGGATGCCGCGCATGCCATACGGTTGGCAAAGTTTTTTCAAGCCAAGTTTGTCCGCATATTTTCCTTCTATATTCCGGACGGAGAACATGAAACATTCCGCGAGGAAGTATTCGGCCGCATGAAACGGCTCGTTCGGCTGGCGAATGACGCCGGAATCGTTTTGCTCCATGAGAATGAAAGCCATATTTACGGCGATACGGGGGAACGCTGCCGGGACATCTTGGAGGCGGTTTCATCGCCCGGCTTGAGGGCGGCCTTCGATCCCGCGAATTTCGTGCAGTGCAAGGTAAAACCCGTGTCCGAGGCCTACCCGCTGCTGGCCGATTATATTTCGTATATTCATGTCAAGGATGCACTCATGGACAATGGTACGGTTGTCCCTGCCGGCGAGGGAGACGGTCAAATGCATTTGCTTCTCCAAGAACTGAAGCGAACGGGATATTCCGGATTCATGTCTTTGGAACCGCACCTGCAGGCAACCGGAAGATATGCGGGACTTGGCAAACCCGAATTGTTCGTGGTAGCCGCCAAAGCCATCAAACGGCTGCTGGCTGAACAAGAAATGAAGTGGAACTAGAACGTCGCATAAACGTTGCATGACTAGGAGAGACGAACGGATCCGTCAAGGACCGGGGTGGTCGCCAGGCTTCCCATGAAATCATGTTCGCGCAGTGATCGTATTAGCGAGACGACGATGTATAAGGAGATGATAACAAGATGTCACGGTTTAAGAAACCCGTCTGTGCATGGTTGGCATGCTGCACGATGTTGTCACTTATATTTAGCGTTTCGGTGTCGGTACCTAACAAAGCTTTGGCGGCAAGCGATGTAACGATCAATTTGGCGGCCGAGAAGCAAGTGATCCGCGGGTTCGGAGGAATCAACCATCCGGTATGGGCGGGAGACTTGACGGCAGCGCAACGGGAAACCGCATTTGGCAACGGGGACAACCAATTGGGCTTCTCCGTTTTACGAATTCATGTGGATGAAGATCGGAATCAGTGGAGCAAGGAAGTCGAAACGGCCAAAAGCGCGATCGCGCGCGGAGCCATCGTTTTTGCTTCACCTTGGAATCCCCCAAGCGATATGACCGAGACCTTCAATCGTAACGGAGATACATCGGCCAAACGGCTCAGATACGATAAATACGCTGCCTATGCGCAGTATCTCAACGATTTTGTTACGTATATGAAAAATAACGGCGTCGATTTGTATGCGATTTCGGTCCAAAACGAACCTGACTATGCGCATACCTGGACGTGGTGGACGCCGGCAGAAATGCTTCGCTTTATGAAAGAAAATGCCGGGTCCATCCAATGCCGGGTAATCGCTCCCGAGTCATTTTCTTATCTGAAAAACATGTCGGACCCGATTCTGAATGATCCCCAGGCCCTTGCCAACATGGATATTCTGGGCGCCCATCTGTACGGCACTCCGTTCGACAACTTTTCTTATC
The DNA here is from genome assembly GCF_038004655.1 of Paenibacillus sp. FSL M7-1455. Taxonomy (NCBI): domain Bacteria; kingdom Bacillati; phylum Bacillota; class Bacilli; order Caryophanales; family Paenibacillaceae; genus Paenibacillus; species Paenibacillus sp. FSL M7-1455. The sequence goes on from NZ_JBBORO010000001.1 coordinate 2,401,043, forward strand.
CTCTATTCAAAGAAAAAGGAGCGGGGAAGGATCTCTGGATGACGGAGGTCTATTACCCCAATAGCGATAATAATTCGGCGGATCGTTGGCCGGAAGCGCTGGATGTTTCCTATCATATTCACAAAGCGATGGCCAAGGGGGATTTTCAGGCTTACGTATGGTGGTATATCCGCAGGCAGTACGGTCCGATCAAGGAGGATGGTTCGATAAGCAAGCGGGGTTACAACATGGCTCATTTCTCCAAGTTCGTTCGCCCTGGTTACGTGAGGATCGATGCAACGGAGAATCCGGATACCGACGTATATACATCCGCCTATAAAGGCGACAACAAGGTTGTGGTCGTGGCGATCAACAGGGGCACTTCGGCCAAAAGCCAACATTTCGTCCTGCAAAACGGAACGGCATCCAAGGTATCTTCATGGGTGACGGACGCCGGCCGCAATCTGGCCCCCGGGTCTGTTCATACGTCCGGAGATTCATTTACGGCGCAGCTTCCAGCCCAGAGCGTGACCACGTTTGTGGTTGACTTGGGCAGCAACGGCAGCACTTACGAAGCAGAAAGCGGCACGACATTGACAGAGGCGGTCGTTGAAACCGTCAATCCCGGATATCACGGCACCGGATACGTTAACTTTAATGCCTCATCCGGCGCAGCCGTTCAGTGGAACGGTATTTATTGCGCAGTGGCCGGAACCAAAAACGTGAATTTTCGTTACGCGCTGGAATCCGGTTCAAGAAAAGTGGATGTTTACGTCAACGGGACAAAAGCGATCAGCAATGCTGAGTTTACAGCGACCGGCAGCTGGTCCACCTGGAGAAATCAAACGATTCAAGTATCCATGAACAGCGGAATCAACACGTTAAAAGTCGTTACAACCGGGACGGAAGGGCCGAATATGGACAGCGTTACCGTTTCGCCAGGTTCGTAACGCGGCAGGCAGCGGATTCAATGTTTTATAAGCTTATAAGGGAAGGCCCATCCGCAGAAGCGGGGAGCCTTCCCTTATAAAATGCCGTAAAACCAAAAAAAGTAAAAATACGGCATGCAAGTAAAGAGATGCGGATTGTTTTGTCAATGAAATCCATGAATAATAGAAATGATACGCTTCTAACACTATGAAACGAAATGGGGTTGCACGCTTGCGTATTTCCAGAATAAGCATGGTCACGCTTCTTCTTACGATCACGTTCCCGTTGTCTATGCTGGCGTCTTGCGACGGGAAAGGCTTAACGAATCAGAGCGGTTTGCCGTTGAAGAGTGATGGAGAATATACCTATACAGAGCCTGGATTAAGGAAGTACAACCCGCCGATCGAGCTGACCTTCGTGCGGGAGACGAGCGATGATTTGGACAATCTCATCAAAACGTTTCCGGGAGAAACGCTGGAAGATAACCGGTGGACCCGGCTGTATGAGCAAGTTCTGGGCATCCGGATCAAGTATGATTGGACAGCCAAAGGCACCCTCTATAACCAGAAGCTGGGCGTTGCGCTTGCCTCGGGAAACCTGCCTGATGTCGTGAGAGTCGATGCAGATCAGCTGCGTCAGCTGAGCAATGCAGGCCTGATTCAGGATTTGACCGAAGCCTATGAGAAATATGCGGCGCCGTTCACGAAGGAAATTTTGGGCCAGGAGGGGACCGGGCCGTTTGAAGCGGCCACGGTAGACGGTAAATTGATGGGAATTCCCGAGACAAGCTCATCGATCGAGGGAGCACAGTATATTTGGATCCGGACGGATTGGCTGGACCGTCTCGGATTACAGCCGCCACAAACGATGAATGACGTCCTGAACATTTCGAAAGCGTTTACAGAAAATGACCCCGACCGAAACGGAAAAAATGATACTTTGGGGCTCCCGGTGACCCAATATTTGTGGGATCCCGTGATGGGCTTGTCGGCATTTATGGCCGGTTACGACGCCTTCCCTAATATATGGATTCGCGATCCATCCGGCAAGCTCGTATACGGAGCCGTTCAACCTGAAGTCAAGACTGCGCTGAAAGTCCTTCAGGACATGTATCGGAACGGAGAAATTGACGAGGAATTTATGTTTAAGGACGGCATCAAGGTAAAAGAACAAATTATCGCAGGAAAATATGGCATGATGTACGGCGAACAGTGGGGGTCGTTTGTCGTGCAAGGAAATCATGAGCGGGACCCGGAAGCAAGGTGGCAGGCATTTCCCATCGTATCGGCGACGGGGAACGCGGCGAAAGTGCCGCTCCGCTTCGCAACCCATCAATTTCTTGCCGTCCGCAAGGGGGTGGCTCATCCCGAAGCGGTCGTCAAGCTGTTCAATTTGCATCTTGAAAAGAACTGGGGAGCAACGGCCGAATACGAAACCTATTACAGCACCCCTTATCCGGCGTGGCAGCTTTCTCCCGTCACTCCGTATCCGGCGCTGAAAAATCTGAATGCCTATTACCAAATCGAAGAAGCTCGGCGAACCGGGGACTCTTCCGTGCTTAAGGATGAGGCAAGGGCGATTCAAAAAAACATCGAGGCCTACCTTACCCGGAACGATCCGTCCGGTTGGGGCTGGGAACGAACCTACGGCCCGTCGGGGGCTTTTTCCATCCTTGACCTTTACAAAAGGAACAACCAGTTATTGTATGAAAGCTTTGTGGGTGCTCCAACCGACACGATGATCGAGAAACAATCCATTCTCGACTCCCTGGCGATGGATACGTTCACCAATATTATCCTTGGTCGTCCCATCGAAGAATTCGATCATTTCGTCGAGGAGTGGCATCGATTAGGCGGTGATAAAATGACAGCCGAAGTCAATGAATGGTACTCGAACAAACAGAAAGATTAGTGCATCGGAGGCGTTGTTTTGATTAGGATTCCTGTGAATTCATTGCGTCATACCATCCTGGCCAGGCTTGTCCTGATGTATGTGGTGGTGATCCTCCCGATCATTCTGCTCGGCGTTTATTTGTACAATTGGAGCTATAAAAACGCAAGCGAAGAAATATCCAGAAATGCGCTGGCGCAGCTGTCGTCCTATCTCGAGGGGCTGAACCGGGAAATCGAATGGCTGGAAATTCAGCAGTTCGATATTTTGCAGGAAAGCGAGCTTCATAAAATCGCCGTCACGTGGGAGAAGATGGACAGCGCGGAGAAAAGGTCCAGCGTTAATTATTTGCTCCATCGTCTGACCTCCATAAAAAACAGCAGCCCGTATATTAAAGATATTTATGTCCATATTCATTCGATCGATAAAACGATTTCGGCAAGCAACGCCGTTCGCGCCCTGGACAGGCAAAGATATGAAGAAATACGATCCATCGGCGAACGAAGCGGCAGCCGGCTGGTCCGGCAGGGCGATTCGCTTCAGCTGACGGCGTCGAAGTACGGCGGAAAAAATGACGAGGATCCGCTGTATCTCGTTCAAATCGAATTGGATAACGACAAGCTGAAGGATTCCATGGGACCGCTCGGCGCGTATCCCGAAAGCGGATCAATTCTGATCGCGGAGGCGGCGGGATTCACTTTATCCAGCACGGGCACGCCGCAGGGATTGCCGGAGGAATGGATCAAGGCGGCCAAGGACTTGGATGACAGCACGATGCTGCTCGATATCGGCGGAAGGGAATACCATTTCAACATCGCCCATTCCGACAAGCTGGGCCTCTCCCTCGTATCGTACTTACCGGAAGGAACGGTGAGGAGGCCGCTGATCAAATTCAATTTATGGGCATGGGTATTCGCGGTAACTTCGGTTTTTGCAATCGTCGTGTATGCCTTTTCCACTTACCGTTACGTTCATCGCCCGCTCCTTTCGCTCGTCCAAAGCTTTCGCAGAATGGAGGGCGGGACTCTTGATATTCCGATCCGCCATGAGCAAAAGGATGAATTCGGCTATTTATATGACCGGTTTAATCAGATGCTCGTCAAACTTCAGACCTTGATCGACCAAGATTTCAAACAGAAATTGATGATGCAGAAGGCGGAACTGAAGCAGCTGCAGTCGCAAATCAAACCGCATTTTCTGTATAACAGCTTTTTTATCCTGAACTCGCTGGCCAAGACGGGCGACACCGACCGGATCGAGCAGTTCACGATCATGCTCGGCGAATATTACCGGTTCATCGCCCGCAACGGCGAGGACCACGTCACGCTGTCGGAAGAAATCAAGCATGCGAGAATGTATACGGAAATCCAGCAGCTCCGGTTCTCCCGGCGCATCCGCGTCCAATTCGACGAATTGCCGGAGGCCATGCGGCGCATCAAGGTGCCGAGATTGATCGTCCAACCGATGATCGAAAACGCCTATGAACACAGTCTGGAGAACATGCCGAACGAAGGGTTCCTTCGCGTCACGTTTGAACATACCGACGCGGAATGTCTCATCAAGGTGGAGGATAACGGGGACAGCATCGACGATGCCGGGCTCGAAGCCCTTCAGCATCGGGTATCAGGTCCTGCCGAATCCCATGAAATGACGGGGATCATGAACATCCACCGGCGAATCCTGCTCACTTACGGAGAAGGCAGCGGACTGTTTTTGTCGAGAAGCAAGCTTGGCGGGCTTGAGGCCGCCATACGAATCAAATTCAGGGAGGAGAGCGGGGATGTATAGACTGCTGATCGTTGACGATGAAGACATCATTACGGACGGACTGTATGAAGTGTTCAATCGATATCATCCGGAGCGGCTCGACGTGTGCAAAGCTTATTCCGCCAAAGAAGCGCTGGGCTGGATGTCGCGTACGAGAATCGATATCGTCTTGACGGATATTGCCATGCCCGGCATGAACGGCCTGGAATTATCCGAAGAAATTCAGAAGTACTGGCCGAGATGCAGGGTGGTGTTCTTGACCGGGCACAGCGAATTCGAATATGCGTACCGTGCCATCCAAATGACGAATGTCCGTTATGTGTTGAAGACGGAAGGGTACGGCAAGGTGATCGACACCGTGCAGGCGGTCCTGGACGAAATGGACCGTGCTCGTCATGACAGCCTGCTGCTGGAACAATCCCGCGAGCAGCTGCTTGCGTACCGGTTCATGGCGCAGGGCGACTATATGAGGCATCTTCTTCAGAACAGCCGTGTTTTGTGCAGGGATGCGGGGGTGATGGTCCGCGAATTCGGCAAGCTGGACATCGGACTCGACCCTGCCCAGCCGGTCGTGCTGGTCCTTGGCCGCATTTCGTACCCGGAGGGCAGGACGTATACCGAAAGATCCGAAATCCTGTCCTCCGTCAGAATGGCCTGGGACACCTATTTTTCGGATAGGGCCCGAAGCATGGGGATCATCGATAAGCACGGCGACCTTTTTTGGTTCCTTCAACCGTCTGGGCGGGCCGAAGGCAGGCTTGACAGCCATTTTATCCGTTTCGTGGAGGGGACGCTGGAGATGATTCAGGAATCATGTCTCGGTTCTCTTGGGTTGACCATCGGATGGACGCTGAGCTGCGAAGCATGCAGATGGGAATGCTTGACGAGGCAGTACGAAAGGCTGCGGGAGCTGCAGCAGCTAAGGATCGGCAGCGGGGGCGCCATCATTGTGCGCGACGGCTTCGAGCCGCTCGATGGATTGGCCGGCAAAGAAAGCTTTGCGGACAGTCAAAAGGCGGAAGTGCTGAGGGCTTATCTGGAATCGGGCAGAAACGAGGAGTTTCTTCAGGAGCTTGAAGAGGTGGCGGGCAACGCGCTGAAAATGAGCGGAAATGTACAGTTAACGATTGAAACGTATTATACGGTCGCGTTGATGCTTCATTCCTGCATAGGCCGTATGGGAATGCACGGCCGAATCGACGATGCCGGGCAATTGATGCGGCTAAACGATCATCCCACGATGGAAGCGGCGTTCGGTTACCTCAAGCGCGTCGCGGAATCCATTTTTCAAAGCAAACAAACGCAGGAGAGGGACAGGGCCTCGCTGATCGTCGACCGGATTTGCGAGTACGTCGAGGAACACTTGAGCGAAGATTTGTCTCTGGTGCGCCTCGCGGAAATCCATTATTTCAACCCGTCGTATTTGTCACGGTTTTTCAAGCAGGAAAAAGGAATCAATTTATCCGATTTTATCGACAAATGCCGCGTGAAGAAAGCCAAGGAGATGCTGCGGGACAACGATTTGAAAGTGCGGGAGGTGGCATTATCCGTCGGTTACGAGGCGGCCCATTCGTTCACCCGCTTTTTCAAAAAGGCGACGGGGCTTACGCCGCAGGAATACCGGGATACGCTGTCTTTGAATTGACGGTCTGACTAGAGTTTGGGGGGTAATCCGGACGGATTAGACGGGTTGTTCCCGCGGAGCGCAAGCTTTACGCTTTTAAGAGAGTTGGGTTAAAGACTAAAAATGCTGAATAACGGGAGTTGACGCAAAAATGAATGAAGTCGTTCATGCACCGATCGGCAAACTGCCGCAAAACGGAAATCCGCTTGTCGCCCATAAGTTCGGGGCCGACCCCTATGTGCTTGTGTTCAACGGGCGCGTATACCTCTATAATACCGACGACGTATTGGAGTACGACGAGCAAGGAGAGGTCAAGGAGAACAGCTACAACACCATAAACCGCATATCGGTGATTTCCTCGGATGATCTCGCGAACTGGACGGACCATGGCGTCATTCAAGTCGCAGGTCCGGAAGGAGCGGCCAAATGGGCGACGCAATCCTGGGCGCCGGCTGCGGCCCACAAAAGAATAGACGGCAAAGACCGTTTCTTCCTGTACTTTGCCAACAACGCCAGCGGCATCGGCGTGCTGACGAGCGACAGTCCGACCGGGCCGTGGGTCGATCCGATCGGGAGGCCGCTGATCGCAAGGGATACGCCGGGCGTTCAAGGCGTCGTATGGCTCTTCGACCCGGCCGTCCTGGTGGACGAAGACGGCAAGGGATATATATACTTCGGCGGCGGCGTGCCGGAAGGAGAGCATGAGAGCCCGGGGACCGCCCGCGTGATGCGGCTGGGTGACGACATGATCAGCGTGGTCGGCGAAGCCGAGCCGATCCCGGCTCCGTTTATGTTCGAGGATGCCGGCATACATAAGAAGGACGGCACGTATTACTTTTCGTATTGCTCCAACTTCTACGATGGGATACGGCCGGAAGGGAGCCCCCCGGCGGGAGAGATTGCCTATATGACCAGCACCGGCCCGATGGGACCCTGGACGTACCAGGGATCGATCCTTAAAAATCCCGGCCATTTTTTCGGTGTCAGCGGGAATAACCATCATGCCATTTTCCAATTTCATGAAAATTGGTATATTGCTTATCACGCGCAGACTTTATCGAAGGCCATGGGCGTGCAGAAGGGATATCGGTCCACTCATCTGAACCAAGTGTTCATGGACGAAGAGGGAGCGATTCTCCCCATCGAAGCGGACATGGTCGGCGCTAAGCAGATCAAGCCGCTGAATCCGTATGCCCGCGTCGGGGCGGTGACGATTGCTTGGTGCGCGGGTGTGAACGTGCGGCCGTTCCAGCCTGATGGAGGGGGACAGGACGGGCCGCTTATGGTCTTGGCGGATATCCATCATGGCGATTGGACGGCCGTGTCCGGCGTTGATTTCGGCGCCGGGGCCTCCGCGTTTGCCGCATCCGTGTCGTGCATGAATGACGGGGGAGTCATTGAGCTTCGCTTGGACAGTCCTGAAGGCCCACGGATTGGTACGCTTCAGGTGCCTTCGACCGGCGGACAGTGGAGCGAGGTGACGACGCCCGTCAGCGGTGCGGAGGGCGTTCATGATTTGTTCCTGATCTTCAAAGGAAAGCCGGACACCGAGTTGTTCCGGTTAGGGGATTGGCAATTTAGGTAAGCAAGCCGGGATGAACGTTTGTCATGTTGTGCCATGGAAAGAATGCCGTCCGATTTAACGGGCTGCATTCTTTTATTATTGGACCTTCGCTGCCTCGCGGTCGGAAAGATCATTCCAGGAGCCGGTATCCGATCCTTGCAATAGGAAGCCGCTAAGTCTGCAACCAGCATAATTCTAGGTTTTCTCAGGTAAACGAACGGGAATCAACGGGTATTTCGTTCGAAATGAAAGCGCTAAAATGGGGTTGTGAAGGCGCCTGCGCTTTGCATTGGTTCGCATACAATCCATCCGGATGCGGCTTTGACGCTGAAATATATCGAATCGGGCCATATCGAAGGAGGCGAGTGCAATGAACACGATGGAGACGGTAATGAATGATTCGGGCAGCGGACCGATTCTGCGGGCATGCGGGATCAAACGGATCTTTGGCAGGGGGAATACGGCCGTGACCGCTTTGGAGAATATCGATCTGAATATTCCGCCTGGAACGATCGTGGCTTTGAGGGGGCGCTCGGGTTCCGGAAAGACGACGTTATTGAACATCCTGAGCGCATTGGACGATCCGACGGAGGGGCAGGTGTATTTCAAAGGAAGGGAAATCACCGGATTATCCGGCTCCGAACGCAGCCAGATCCGGCGCAGGGAGATCGGCCTTGTGTTCCAGTCCTATGGTTTGATGCCGCTGATGTCGGCTTACGAGAACGTCGAATTCGGGCTGCGTATCGCGGGACTGAAGGGGAAACGGGATGCGGTGGAGGATGCGCTTGACCGCGTCGGCATGCGGGAGCGGATGAAGCACCGGCCGTCCGAGCTGTCAGGCGGCGAACAGCAGCGCGTAGCCATTGCCCGCGCGATCGTCCACCAGCCCGTCCTGCTGATTGCGGATGAGCCGACCGCCGAGCTGGACAGCAAGATGGGGCTGCAGGTCGTCCGCATTTTTCGCGAGCTGGTGAATGAGTCGGGGATGACGGTCGTTCTCACGACGCATGACCCCGGCATGATGGAGCTTGTCGATCACATTATCGCATTGGAGGATGGAACTATTGTATCGCAGACAACGAACGAATCTCCCCTTATCTAACAAAGACCGTCGCTTGAGCCGAATTGCCGCGCTGCTGACGGCGCTGATGCTGCTTTCGGGCTGTTCGCTCCTGCCGGTCGAACCGGAAACGCTGCAGCCGCCTTTGGTCGAGCCGGCCAAAGAACAGTTTAACGTCGTGCAGGCGAGCCGCGGGAAAATTCAGACCTTCCTGAAGGGGACGGCTTATTTCGTGTCGGCCCAATCCGAAGCGCTGTCCTTCAAGGATCTGGGCGGGAGGCTGAAATCGATTCAGGTGACGTTGGGCCAGTCCGTGAAGGCGGGCGATCTGCTGGCCGAGCTGGAGACGGGCGACCTGGATTTTCAGGTTCGCCTGCAGCAGCTGAATGTAGAGCGCGCCCAGCTGCTGTACGACCAGGCGCGCGAGGCTGGCGCCGGCGCCGTCGACCTGCGGCTCAAGGAAATCGACCTGGAGCGCGAGCGGATGTCGCTGCAGGAGATGAAGGCCAGGCTGGGGCAATCGCGCTTGTACGCTCCCGTTTCGGGAACGGTGACGTTCGTCGAGAAGCTGAATGCGGGAGACAACGTGAACGCTTATCAAGCGATCATCACCGTCTCCGACCCGAACAAAGTGCAGCTGACGTACGTTGCGGCGGACAGCAAGGATCTGAACCCGGTCAAGGCCGGGATGCCCGTCAGCCTTAAGTATAAAGGCAAGGACTATAAAGGGAAGGTCCTCCAGTCCCCTTCGAATTTGCCGGCTGCCGCAGACAGTACGAAGGCCGAAAAGAACGGGGTAACGATCTTCATGAGTATGGACAACGCCCCGGGCGACGTCAAGGTCGGCGACAGCGCCGAGCTGACGATTGAGCTACAAAAGCGGGATAACGCGATCATTGTGCCCCGCTCTGCCATCCGCTCCTATATGGGGCGTTCCTATGTTCAGATCGCCGAAGGAGACCGCCGCAAGGAGGTTGACATCGAGATCGGATTGACGACGCCGACGGAAGTCGAGATCGTCAAAGGACTGGAGGAAGGCCAGAAGGTCATCCTGAACAATTAACGTAAAGAGCTACAGCCCGGTCCGGCCGGGCATGAGGGATGAGGTGTATGATTTGGCTTTATGGACGATGATCCTGCGCAAGATGGCCAACAACAAGTGGCTGCAGCTGAATTTGTGGATCGGCCTTACCGTATGCGTGGCCCTGTTCAGCTCCATGCCGCTCTACTCGCAGGCCATCCTGGAGCGGACGTTACTGAAGGAGCTGCAGTCCGTGCAGACCGCAAACGGGGTGTATCCGGGCTATCTCCGAATAAGCACCACGGTCTCGGCACCCTCCATGGACGCAAAGACGACGGAAGCCGTCGAAAGCGCCGACCGGTTCGTGAAGACGATTCCGGAGCGCACGGGGCTGGAGGCGATGTCGTTCTATCAGCAGCGGTTCACGCAGAAGATGAAGGTGTACGGCGCAGATGCTTCCGCCCAAGAGAAGCAATCGCAAAGGACGTTAGGAAGCTTTATGTCGCTGTCCGACCTGGAGAAGCGGGTCCGGCTGATCGAGGGGCGGATGCCTGCGGATCGTTCGGACGGGATCATCGAGGCGCTGGTCACGCAGAAGTTTCAGTTGGCGACCAAGCGGAAGCTTGGTGAAGAACTGACCGTAGAGCCCCAGGATGGCGGAAGTACCCGCTTTCGGGTCATCCCGGTCGGCATTGCAGAGACGAATCCGGAGGCGGACCGGTATTTGCCGTTTCTGACCACGGAGAACGAGGACGGATTCCTGATCCCTTTCCAGCAGTTCGAGCGCGAATTTACGCAGGGCGGCAAAGCCAGGGTCTCCAGCATGGAATGGCGGCTCGCGCTCAATTACGAACAGCTGTCGCTGGGCAAGGTCGATGCGTTCACCCAGGCGGACCGGGAGGTCCGGCGTTATTTTAAAGGCAAGCTTGGGGTAGCCGAAATCAAAATTCCGGCGAGCCCGACCATCGCATCGTACCAGGGCAAACAGGATAAGCTCGATACGGTGACGCTTTCGCTGTATACCCCTGTCATGCTGATGCTGGCGTTCTATTTATACATGACCGCCAATCTGATCATCGACCGGCAAAAAACGGAGATTTCCGTGCTCCGCAGCCGGGGAGCAAGCCGTCTGCAGATTATGGCGGTCTATCTGCTGGAGAGCCTGCTGCTGGGTCTGAGCGCGCTGGCCGCCGGACCGTTTCTCGGCGTATGGTTTACGAAACTGCTTGGCGCTTCCAATGGTTTTCTGGAGTTCGTGCAGCGCTCCGCGCTGAAGGTGAGCATGACGAGCGGCGCCTACCAGGTGGCTGCGGCCGCCGTGGCGGGGGCGATCATCCTGATCCTGATCCCGGCCTTCCTCGCAACGCGGGTGAGCATCGTAAGCCACAAGCAGCAGACGGCGCGCCTGACCCGGCTGTCGATCTGGCATAGGACCGGTCTCGATGTGGTGCTCGTCAGCCTGGCAGTTTATCTGCTGTACAATTTCAACCAGCGTCAGGAGGATTTGCGGAGGCTTGCGCTGGGATCTGCCGACCTGCAGGTCGATCCCCTGCTGTTCCTGACGCCGGCCCTCTTTGCGCTTGGAGGCGGCCTGCTGGTGCTTCGGGTATACCCCTGGTTCGTCCGGCTCGTTTATTGGCTGGGCCGAAACGGATGGCCGCCGGCGCTATACCATACGCTCGTTCAGATCAGCCGCTCGTCCGGGCAGTATTTGACCATCCAGGTGTTTCTGATCATGACGGTGGCGACGGGCCTATTCAGCGCGAACGCGGCCAGGACCATCAACGACAACATGGACAGCAAGGTTCGGTATGCGGTCGGCACGGACATCGCGCTGACGACAAAGTGGGAAAGCGATGCCCCTCCACCGGTATCCCCGGGGGCGGGAGGGCAGCCTCCGTCCGAGCCGGCAACGACAACCGTGCAGAAACGGGTTCAATATACGGAGCCGCCCTTCGAGCCCTTTGAGGAGCTGGACGGTGTGCAAGCGACAGCAAAGGTGTTCAAGAAGCAGGAGGCCAGGTTCAGTGCCGGCACCAATGAAAAAAACGGCAAAACGGCTCTTTTTGGCATCGACACGAAGGATTTCGGAAGTACCGCTTGGATGAAGGAGGGGCTGCTGCAGCATCCGATCAACAGCTACTTGAATCTGATCGCCCCGAATCCGGAGGCCGTGCTCATTTCGCGCTCGCTTGCGGAGGATGCCAAGCTGAAGCCCGGAGATCCGATCCGGATGTATTGGGACGGTCTGGACGGGGCGACGTTTACCGTGTACGGCATTATCGATTATTGGCCGAGCTGGAGTCCGCTGCCGTCCGATCAAGGAAGCGGCAAGCCGGAGCAGCCGCATCTCGTTGTCGGACATCTGGGCACGATTCAGAACCGCCTGGCAGTCGAGCCGTACGAAGTATGGCTGAAGCTGGCGGACGGCACAAGCAGCGAAGATATCTACGGGCAGCTGCAGGAGAAGAAGCTGCAGGTGACGAGCCTCCGGGACGCGACCCAGGAGGTGGTCCAATCCAGGAACGATCCGTTCCGTTTGGCAATGAACGGCGTAATGACGCTCGGATTTGCCATCTCCATGCTGGTCAGCTTCATCGGTTTCCTGCTGTTCTGGGTCTTGACCTTATCCGGCAGAACGCTTCAATACGGGGTTTTGCGGGCGATGGGCATCTCTTTCCCGCAAATGATCGGCATGCTCGTCAGCGAACAGCTGCTCACGTCGGGGGCCGCGGTCCTCATCGGCGTGTTCATCGGCAACGTCACCAGCATGAAATTCGTGCCGCTCTTCGAAATGTCGTTTGCGTCCAAAGAACAAGTCCCTCCATTCACGATTACATATCAGCTCAGCGACTATTTGCAGCTGTACGGCATCATTGGGTTCACGCTGGCGACCGGGCTGCTCATTCTGGGGTACCGGCTGAGACGAATCCGCATCGCGCAGGCGCTGAAGCTCGGGGAGGAATAGTTCATGATTCAATGCGAAGGGCTCGTCAAAATTTATAAATCGGCGGACCTGGAAGTCGTCGCCCTTCAAGGGCTGGATCTTCAGGTAGAGAACGGCGAATTCATGGCGATCATCGGCAATTCCGGCAGCGGCAAATCGACGCTGCTCAACATGCTGGGCGGCCTCGACAAACCATCGGCCGGCAAGCTGTACGTGGACGGCAAGGACCTGCTCGCGTTCAGCGAACGCGACCTCGTGAAATATAAGCGGGAGTCGGTCGGGTTTGTCTGGCAAAATAACGCGCGCAACCTGATTCCCTATTTGACCGCGCTCGAAAACGTGGAACTCCCGATTCTCCTGCGGGGCCGAAGACGCCGGGCCCGCGCGCTCGAGCTCCTGGAAGCGGTCGGCCTGAGCCACAGGGTGAAAAACAAGCTCAGCGAATTGTCCGGCGGAGAGCAGCAGCGGGTGGCCATCGCCATCGCGCTGGCGAACGAACCGCGGCTGCTGCTCGCCGATGAGCCGACGGGCTCGCTGGATACGGCTACATCCAATCAGGTTCTCGATTTGTTCCGGACATTGAACCGGACGATCGGCATTACGATTGTGATCGTGACCCATGATCCGGAGCTGGCCCGGAAGGTGGACCGGGTTGTTCAGATCCGCGACGGCAAGACGTCCGCCGAGATGCTCCGCAGAATCTCTTATTCCGACGTGTTGACGCAAATGGATGCCGACAGCGCCCGGCGGGAAGCCGAGAGCCATATAGAGTATGCGGTGCTCGACAAGGCCGGCCGGCTGCAAATCCCTGCCGGTTATCTGGGCACGGGGAGCTTCAAGGACAGCAACAAAGTGCGCGTCGAACTCGAGGACGGACGAATCGTCCTGTACCCGGCGAACGAAAGGCAGACGGTCTAATTCGGGTGTTCTTCGGGCCTAACCCTTCCATATATAAGGCAAAGCTTTAACAAGCCGGAATGAACCAAAGTCTTTTTTGTCATTTGTTGATCCGGAGCGGACATCCGTGTCATTAAAGTACTTTCGTTCATTCGATATAGTTTTAGCGATCCGATACATGGCCATGGAATGCCGTAAAGAGGCGTTTTAATGGAATAGATAACTTAAGGAGAGGTGGATTCATGAAGAAGCATCGAATGAAACGTTCCATCCTGTTGATGATTGCGCTTGTTCTCGTGCTGGCCCCTTTATCGCTCGGTACACGCCCGAGCCCGGCCAGTGCCCAGCAGGAATCGCAAGCGCTTTCTGAAGGCCGCGCGGGAACATCCGAGACGGGCGATGGGGCAGCAAGCGTGCGGATCTCCAAGGATTTCGAGGATGGGACGCTCCAAGGCTGGTTCGGGCGGGGAGGCAACGAAATCCTGACGGTTTCCCCGTTAGCGGCCCACACGGGGTCTTACGGCATGCAGGTCACCGGCAGAACCCAGGGCTGGAACGGTCCGCAGCTCGACGTGACGCCGATCATGGAAACGGGAAAGACGTACCGTTTATCGGCTTGGGTCAAGCTGCCTGCCGGAACGCCGGGCTCGCCGGTATCGATGGTGATCCAGCGCACGACGGGCGGAACCAATGCGTATGAAGTCGTCAAATCGGTTCAGGCGGGCGACAGCGGATGGGTCAAGCTCAGCGGAGAATATACCCTGCAGCAGCCGATTGAAAGCTTGGCCGTTTATTTCGAATCCTTCGATCATCCGACGCTGGACTTTTACGTGGACGATGTCGTGATCGAGCGCGCTCCGGATCCGGTTCCGATCGAGATTCAGAAGGACATTCCGAGCCTGAAGGACGTGTTTGCCGGCCAATTCAAGCTGGGGACGGCTGTGCTGGTCAATGAAATCCAGAATCCGAACAGCCCTGATGCGGAGCTGGTCCGGAAGCATTTCAACAGCCTGACGGCCGGCAACGAGCTGAAATGGGACGCCACCGAGCCGGCGGAGGGTCAGTTCAATTTTACGGCAGCCGATAAAATCGTAAACTTCGCCATGGATAACGGGATCGCGATGCGGGGCCACACGCTGGTCTGGCATTCCCAGACGCCGAAATGGGTGTTTTACGACAGAGGCGGCAACCTCGCCAGCAAGGAGCTTCTATATGCCCGGATGAAAAAGCATATCGATACCGTTGTTGGCCGGTACAAGGGAAAAATTTACGCTTGGGACGTTGTAAACGAGGTCATTGAGCCCGGCGACCAGAAGCCGGGGGGCCTCCGCAACAGCTTATGGTATCAAATTGCAGGCGAAGAATTTATTGAAAAGGCGTTCCTTTTTGCGCATGAGGCCGATCCGGACGCCAAGCTGTTCATCAACGATTACAACACGAATGATCCCGTGAAACGGCAGTTTCTGCATGATCTGATCAAGCGTTTGAAGGCCAAAGGGATTCCGGTCGACGGAGTCGGCCACCAGACGCATATCGGGATCGAATATCCCCGGGTGCAGGAGTTAGATGATATGATTCAGGCGTTCCGGGATCTTGACATCGATCAGCAAGTCACCGAGCTGGACATGAGCATCTATACGAATGACACGGACGCCTATGAGACGTTCCCAACGGAGCTGCAAATCAAGCAGGCCAACCGGTACAGGGAGATTTTCGACGTATTCAGGAAGCATTCGGATCAGCTCAGCGCCGTCATATTCTGGGGCAAGGACGACCTGAACACCTGGCTGCGCACGTTCCCGGTCGTTCGCAACAATTGGCCGCTGCTGTTCGATGAACGGCTGCAAGCCAAATACGCATACTGGGCGCTCGTCGATCCGGCGAAGGTTCCGGTTGAAACGAAGCGCACGAAAGCCCTTGAGGCCAGCGTAAAGATTGACGGCCAGGCGGAAGCGGTATGGAATGTGGCGCAGGCCGTGCCGATCCAGGCAGGCGGCAAAGCGGCAGCGACTTATAAAACGTTATGGGATGCAGGACATCTGTACGTATGGGTCGATGTCGATGATGCCACGGTGAACGGCAATGATGCCGTCGAGGTGTATATTGACGAAAACAACGGCAAAACGAATGCTTACGAAGCGGACGACAAAAAGTACACGTTCCGGCGCAGCGGCGCCAATCCGCATAAGCCGGCCGAGTATAAGGCGGTGAAGACGGAGAAGGGATACCGGATCGAAGCTTCGATCCCGGTCGACGGCGCGCAAACCGGAAAGGAAATCGGCTTTGACGTCCGCATTCGCGACCGGTCCGGTTCGGCGGAAGAACTGGCGTCCTGGAACGATATTCATCACAGACAGGACGCCGATACGTCCGGGTATGGCATATTGACGATGGCGGAAGGTCCGCGAACCGCCAAGGCTGCAAAAGGAACGGCGGTCATCGACGGGGACATCGACGACATTTGGAACAAGGCGGAGCAGATCGTAACCGACCGCTGGGTCAGCGGATCTTCGGGCTCAACGGCGAAGGTACGAACGCTCTGGGACGACAACCGTTTGTATGTGCTGGCCGAGGTGACCGACTCGCTGGTGACCAAGCGGAGCGCCAATGTATGGGAGCAGGATTCCGTCGAAATCTTCATCGATCAGAACAATGCCCGAACCGGTTCTTATGACGGCGACGACGGGCAGTATCGCGTGAACTTCGATAACGAAACGTCGGTCAACCCCGGATCGCTCAGCGCCAATTTGACGTCGGCCGCGAAGCGGACACCGACAGGCTATATCATCGAGGCCGCTGTCGATTGGGTCGGAACGCCGCCTAAGGCGGGCAGTATCATCGGGTTTGACGTACAAGTCAACAATGACGAGAATGACGACGGGACACGCGACAGCGTGGCGATCTGGAACGATACGTCGGACAGAACGTGGCAGAACCTGACGAACATCGGACTGTTAACATTGGAATAACCCCAGCGAGTGGGGGAATGAATAAAGGCCGCTCCCGGATGGTCAACCGGGAAGCGGCCTTTGATATGTGATGGTTGGTTACATAGTGTGTACGTTGATAGATGTTTTGTTACGCCGTAATGTTCAGGGTTTTTCTATACTTGTTAGCGCTTACACCTGTATACGTTTTGAACTTCTTGTAGAACCAGTCCATCTCGGTATATCCGACTTCGTTCGCGATTTCATACACCTTCATGTCGGTATTCTCGAGCAGAAATTTCGCCTTCTCCATGCGCTGCTGAAGCAGATATTCCTTGAAGGTCATCTTCTCTTGAACCTTGAATTTCTGGCCCAGGTAAGAATAGTTGAAATGGAAAATATGGGAGATTTCCTTCAGCGTGATGTTCTGATGCAGGGCCTCGTCCACATAAGCCTTCACCTTATCGATAATGTCGGCCGAAGAGACGGCCGCGGCTTGCCGAACGGCTTCTGACCATGGGTCCGCTTGGTTTCCGGAAAACAGCGCTACGTCCAGCTCCCGTTTCACGTTCTCCAGGCTCGCGGAGAATTCCTCCGGCGTGACAGGGTCGGGCAGATAGTCGTTCACCTGATAATACAAAGCCTTCCTGGCAAGCTGGAACTCATTGCGCCCGCCGATCAGCACGATCGGGACGCGGCTTTTCTCGCGAATGCGGCCGCACAGCCGAAGCCCTTCTTCCTCCGATGCCCTCATGCTGATCAGCACCAGCTGATGATTCTGGGCGGAAAGCATCGACAACGCCTCGGCAGCCGCAGCGGCATGGCACTCCAATTCAAATTCCGCTTGATGTCTGTCCAGCATACGCTTCATCCGTTCCTTCGCATGATGATCGGGATCAACAAGCAGCACCTTATACACGATATTCCCCCCTATTTCTTTCTCGTTAAAACGTTGTCTCGGTGAAGTTGCTTATTTCTCATTATGAAAAAAAAACCGTCATGCAAACAATGTGCTTTTCTTTATATTGCTAACCGTTGTTTACTTATTGGCCATTTGCAATGTAAGGGGTTGCAAGCAATCTATATTTTGACGGGTAGAATACCTAATTTACCACGGGTTGTTGCTCTTTCAATGTAAGCGCTACACTTTGAATGTGATTCGAATGCAACTCATTTCATGGGGGGATTGGAAAAATGCGTAATCGAAAAATGATGATGCTGCTTTGCACGCTGTTGCTTGTGCTTTCGGCATGCAGCAACGGCGGTTCCAAGGGCGGGCCAAGCACTACCGGCGCGACGGAGACGAAGACCGAGACGAAGACCGAGACTGCGGCAACCGACACGGAAAACAAGGGCGCGGAGAAAGAAACGGAGCAAACGTACAAAACGCCGGACATGGATTTCGACTTGGGGGGCCGAACGATCAAGGTCGTATCGTGGTGGGATATGACGATTCCGGAGGATAACCCGGATAACATCCAGCGCAAAAAAAACCTGGAGGAGCTGCAAAAGAAGCATAATTTCAAAATGGAATACGTCGCGATCGACTACGGCGAATACCAGCAAAAAGTGACGGCATCCCTGCTGGCCGGCGAGCCGCTCGGCGACATCGTCAGACTGGGCAAAAACTATACGATTCCAACGCTTGTAAAACAGGATCTGCTGGCACCCGTCGATGAGTATACGAAGAATCCGGCAGCTTTTAACCAGAACGTGACCAATCAATACATGCAATATAACGGAAGAGGGTACGGCTTCACGGAAAACCAAGCCAACCTGGTTCAGGGCATTTTTTACAACCGGACCCTCATGAGCAAGCTCGGCTTGAAGCCGCTTCAAGACTACGTCAATGAGGACAGCTGGAATTGGGATACGTTCCTGCAAGTGGCCAAAGAAGCCAACAAGGATACGAATAACGACGGCAAGCTGGATTCCTGGGGACTCGCCAATCCGTCGCCGCTTGAATTTGCGCTTGCTTCCAACGAAACAAGTTTGACGAAAGAAAACAAGCAGAACCTGGAAGATCCTAAAACGACCGAAGCGCTTAATTTCATCTCCCGAATCGCGACTGAAAAAATAGCCAGACCGACGGAAGGCGGAGACTGGACCGAACCGGGCCAATTTTTCCGTCAGGGCAATACGCTGATGTATGCAGGGGCCCTTCATGAGCTTAGCGGCATCAAAAAGGATATGCCTGATGTGGATATCGGATTCGTTCCGTTCCCTAAAGGCCCGAGCGCAAGCGCGTACCATTCCTACGAAGGCCTGTATCAATCTTTGTTCATCCCTAAGGCCGCTAAGGACCCGGATAAGCTGCTTTATATTTGGGAGAAAATCAACGACATCGATTCGATGTATGACTATCCGGACCAGGCCACTTATGAAACCCTGTTTACGAACGAAGAGGATATCAACAATGCGAAGGAAGTCGCCGCCAATTTGGCCGTCCTCGACCACGGCACGTTCCCGAACCTGAAGTTTTACGATTTTCTCGGCGAGATCGTCGGCGGAACCTCGGTATCTACCGTCGTAGAGAAATACAAGGCGCCGTTCCAAGCAGCGATTGATGAAGTATACGGATCGAAATAAATGAGGATTTTGCAAAATCCAAAAAGCGACTCTCAGTCAGCAATATACAGAGCAAAACGGTCTAGTTCGTCTATATATTGTACCCGGGAGCGGCAGGAATCGAATTTTGCAAAATCCTGAAATCCAAACGTTGAACCGACAGTCCCCATTAGAACATGTCTAATCGGGACTGTTATTAAAATGATAAGTCTCTTGCTTCAGGAGGGAGAAGATGATCAACCGAAAGAAGAGCTACGTCGCTGTTTTGCTCGTCCTTGTCATAGTAACGTCCGTCTGGGCCTTCTACCCTTCCGGTTCATCCGAAGTCCGAAACGTTCGGGCCATGGCCGATTTCGCGGCTGTTACGGGATCGGGCGGAGATGACGGCGGCTACGACGCGTATTTAAAAGCCCATTCAGCTGCGAAACGTCCGGATCAGGTCATTCGGGTTGAGGGCGAGAGCTTTACCAAAACCGATGGGCCGGGATTCGAGGTCATTCATCCGTCGGGGGAAACCGCCGTCCTCACGCCGGAGTCGGGTTCCATCAGCTGGAACATCCCCATCGAACAGCCGGGTCTCTACAACGTGAGAGTCCGATATTTGCCCGTCGAGGGGAAAAGTTCCGCGATCGAACGCGAGTTGACGATCAATCGACAGATACCCTTTAAGGGAGCCGATCTGGTTACCTTTGACCGGGTATGGGGCAACCGGGACGACAAGATCAGGCGGGACGACAGGGGCAACGATCTGCGTCCGAGCCAGGTCGAGAAGCCCGTCTGGCAAATCGAATCCATTACCGACCGCAGCGGTTATTATGACGAACCCTACTTGTTTTATTTTGACAAAGGCCTTCAAAGCATGACCTTAACGGCATTGCGCGAGCCAATGGCCATCGATTATATCGAGTTGTATCAGGAAGAAACGTTAAAGACGTACGAAGAAATCAAGGGCGATTATTCAGCCAAAGGATTGCAGCCCGCCAAAGGCCAATACATCGTGATTCAAGCAGAGGATGCGGTGTATAAATCCTCTCCGACCTTATATCCCGTTTCCGACAGGTCCAGCCCGACGGTGATTCCGTACGACGTGTCCAAAATCCGGATCAACACGATCGGAGGGTTGAACTGGAAACTGCCGGGACAGTGGATCGAGTGGGAGTTCGAAGCGCCGGAGGACGGCTTGTACCAAATCGCCTTAAAAGAGAAGCAGGATCAGCTGCGAGGCGTCTTCGCCGCGCGAAGCCTGACGATTGACGGCAAGGTTCCGTTCAAGGAGATGAAACGGATTCCTTTCGAATTCGGCAGGGACTGGGACATGTACGTGCTGGGAGGGGATGAGCCGTATCTGTTCCACTTGACCCAAGGCAAGCACCGCATTCGCATGGCCGTTTCCCTTGGCGAGCTGGCTCCGCTGATTCAGACGATCGAGTCCAGCGTGCTGCAGCTGAACGAAATGTACCGCAAAATATTGATGATCACGTCCAATTCCCCCGATCCGTACCGGGACTACCAGTTGGAGAAGCGGATCCCGGAAATGGCGGAGGTATTCCGCAAACAAGCCGAAACGATCCAAAGCGTGGCCGATTACCTGGAACAAACGACAGGAGAACAGAGCGACAAGGTCGCCATTTTGCACACGATGGCCAAGCAACTGGAGGAAATGGCCAAGCGGCCGGATACGGTTGCGAACCGTTTGGAGGCCTTCAAGACCAACGTCGGCGGCCTGGGTACGTGGATTCTGACCGTCCGGGAACAGCCGCTTACGCTGGATTATTTGATCGTCTCCTCGCCGGATCATAAACTGCCGAAAGCGGACGCGACGTTTCCGCAAGTGGTGAAGCATGAAGCCGGGGCGCTGGCAGCGTCTTATACCGAGGATTACGACAGCATCGGCAATACCGGCAAGCAGAAGCGATCGACGACGGTTTGGATTACGACGGGGCGGGATCAGGCCCAGGTGTTGAAAAACCTGATCGATGATTCGTTTACCCCGAACTCGAACATTTCGGTCAATCTGAAGCTCGTGCCGGCCAACATCCTTCTGCCCGCGACGCTCGCCGGCGAAGGACCGGACGTGGCCATGCAGATCGGCGAAGACGTGCCCGTGAACTATGCCATGCGGGGGGCGGCCGTCGACCTGTCGAAGTTTGCCGATTATGACGAAGTGGCATCCCGCTTTCGAGACAGCGGATTGGTGCCTTACCAATATGACGGGGGCGTTTACGCGCTGCCGGAGCAGCAGTCGTTCCCGATGCTCTTTTACCGCAAGGATATCTTGAAGGAACTGAACCTGGAGCCTCCCCAAACGTGGCAGGATATCTATAACATGATTTCGGTTCTGCAGAAGCACAACATGCAATTTTACTTGCCGATCGAGGCCGCCAACGCGAGCCTGGTGCCGAACCCGACGTTCTCCATGCTGCTGTATCAAGGCGGCGGCGAGTTTTATCGGGACGGCGGGAGAAAAAGCGCGCTGGACTCCGAGATCGCCATGGATGCCTTCAAGAAATGGACGCAGTTTTATACAAGCTACAAGTTCCCGCTGCTGGCCGATTTCCCGAACCGGTTCCGGACCGGCGAAATGCCGATCGGCATCGCGGATTATACGACGTACAACATGCTGACCGTATTGGCGCCGGAAATCAAAGGACTCTGGGAATTCACCATGGTTCCCGGCACGGAGAAAAACGGCACGATCCATCACGAGGTGACCAGCCACACGACCGGCGTCATGATGCTGGCCGGGGCAAAGGATCAAGAGGCCGCTTGGGAATTTATGAAATGGTGGACGGATAAGGACACCCAAATCGCTTACGGCCGCGAGATGGAAGGGCTGATGGGCGAGGCGGCCCGTTATCCGACAGCCAACGTCGAGGCGCTGGAGGAGCTGCCTTGGCCGGTCAAAGATTATCGCAATTTGGAGAATCAGTGGAAATGGGTCAGGGGAATCCCGCAGGTTCCGGGCGGCTACTTTACCGGACGGCACTTGGACAACGCATTCCGCAAAGTCGTCAACGCCAGCGAAAATCCCCGCGAGGCTTTGTCGGATTACCTCTTGTACATCGATGACGAAATTGCGGTCAAGCGGAAGGAATTCAATTTACCTTAACAGTCAGGGGGTGGAAATCGGATGCAAGCCGAAACAACCAGTCCGTCCGCCGTTTCAAGCCTCGTGCAGCCGAAAAAGCAGTCGCGGCTGGCCAACTTATGGAGAGAACTGAAGAAAAACAAGCATTATTACATTTTGATGAGTCCGTATATGCTGATCTTTTTTGCCTTTACGGTCGTCCCGGTCGTGTTTTCGATCGTCCTCAGCTTCTTTTATTTCAACATGTTGGAGTTCCCCCGGTTTGTCGGGTGGCAGAACTACTCCAGATTGTTTTTGAACGACGACGTCTTTATGATCGCATTGAAAAATACGCTGCTGTTTGCGGTCATTTGCGGACCGATCAGCTACCTGGCCTGCTTCCTGTTTGCATGGATTATCAATGAGCTGTCCCCGAAAGTCCGCGCGTTGATGACGCTTGTGTTCTACGCGCCGTCGATTTCCGGCAACGTTTTCTTTATTTGGCTCATCATTTTTTCAGGCGACAGATACGGCTATTTGAACGGCTTTTTAATTAAATTCGGCTTTATATTGGAACCGATTCAATGGCTGACGAACGAGAAGTACATTTTGCCGATCATCATGATCGTCCAGCTGTGGCTCAGTTTGGGCACGAGCTTCCTGGCCTTTATCGCGGGATTGCAGACGATCGACAAGTCCCTGATTGAAGCCGGGGCGATCGACGGCATCCGCAACCGCTGGCAGGAGCTGTGGTTCATTACGCTGCCTTCCATGCGGCCGCAGCTGATGTTCGGGGCGGTCATGCAGATTACGAGCTCGTTTGCGGTGGCCGATATTTCGGTGGCGCTCGCGGGTTTTCCAAGCGTCAACTATGCGGGGCATACGATCGTCACCCATTTGATGGATTACGGAACGATTCGCTTTGAAATGGGGTATGCGTCCGCGATCGCAACGGTGCTGTTCGCCATGATGCTTGGCGCCAACAAGCTGACGCAGCGAATGCTCAGAAAGGTAGGGGAGTGATTTGGTGACGAGAATGATGGGCGCCATTCGCATGCCGCGGAGGCTAAACCGCTCTTTTGCCGTCAGCTTTGTGCTGTTCGCGTTCCTGGCCGTCTTCGGCGCATTTATGGCGCTGCCGCTGATCTATGCCGTAAACAACGCCTTTAAACCGCTGAACGAACTGTTCCTGTTTCCGCCGCGTTTCTTCGTCAACAATCCGACGATGGACAACTTTTACGATCTGGTGGCGTTAATGGGAAATTCCTGGGTTCCGCTGTCCCGGTATATCGTGAATACGCTTTTCATTACGATCGTCGGGACCGTCGGCCATATCCTGCTGTCGTCCGCCGCGGCTTACCCGCTGGCGAAATACCGCTTTCCCGGGTCCAGGGTCCTGTTCTCCATCGTCGTCATGGCCTTGATGTTTTCCGGGCACGTGACGGCGATTCCCAACTATATGGTGATGTCGTGGCTGGGCTGGATCAATACGCACGCATCGATTATCGTCCCGTCGCTCGCTTTCCCGCTCGGGTTGTTTCTAATGAAACAGTTCATGGAACAAATTCCGGACGCCCTGCTGGAAGCGGCCAAAATCGACGGGGCGAACGAATACCGGATTTATTGGACGATCGTCATGCCCAACGTAAAACCTGCTTGGCTGACGCTGATGATTTTGCAGTTTCCGATGCTGTGGGGCTCGGACGGGGGCAATTTCATTTACAGCGAGAACCTCAAAACGCTTCACTACGCCTTGGGCCAAATTACCGCGGGGGGGATCGCCCGTGCCGGCGTGGGGGCCGCCGTCGCGCTGATCCTGATGATCGTGCCGATTACACTCTTTATCATTTCGCAGAGCAACGTCCTTCAGACGATGGCGACCTCCGGAATGAAAGAATAGGGGGAGACTTAGCACGATGCAAAAGAGCAAAACGACAGTGAAATGGTTCCTCCTGGCTGCCCTCTGCTGCCTGCTGGGGACGAGTACCGGCGTAAACGCGGTTCATGCCGAAGGCAGCGCCTCTTACAACTATTCCTTCTGGAACGACACCGTGGCAGCGCCTGCCGCGTATGAGGCCGCGTCTTTGCTCAGCGGCGCCCAGCTTGGCGTCGGTCCCTTCAAAAACCCGAGCGACATCCATGTCACGGCTGACAAGCGGATCTATGTGCTCGATTCCGGCAACAACCGCATCGTCGTCCTTGATGAGCAATTCAAGCCGGTAAAGGTGGTGAGTTCCTTTGACCACGGGGGAAAGAAGGATACGTTCAACAACCCGCAAGGGATCTTCGTGACCGAACGGAAAGAGCTGTTTGTCGCCGATACGGGCAATAAACGGGTGGTTCACCTGGATGCCGACCTAAGGCTCTTGGGAGTGCTCGAAGCGCCGAAGTCCGACCTGCTGCAGGCCAATTTCGATTTCCAGCCGGTTCGGGTGGTCGTGGACAAGGCGCAGCGGATCTACGTCATGTCGACCGGCGTATTCGACGGCTTTATGGAGTTCAATTCCGACGGAGCGTTCACCTCGTTCATCGGCGCCAACCGGGTGACGGTCGATCCGGTGGAACTGTTTTGGAAAAGGATGTCCACGCAGGCGCAGCGGAGCCAGATGGTCATGTTCACGCCTACCGAATTCACCAATCTGGACATCGATGATGAAGGCTTCATTTACGCAACGAGCGGAGACTACTCGAACAACCCGATCAAGAAATTGAACGCTCAGGGCAACGATATTCTCCGGCGGACGGGATATCTCAGCCTGGTGGGAGATACCCGGTATTCAACCGATGTCGGTCCTTCGCGGCTCATCGATATCGATGTCGCCGACAGCGAAATGTATTCGGTCCTCGATTCCAAGCGGGGCAGAATCTTCACTTACAGCGGGGATGGCCATCTGATGTATATCTTCGGCGGCTTGGGCAACCAGTTGGGCCAATTCAACACCCCTGCGGCGATTGAACGGGTCGGAGACGATTTTCTTGTCCTCGATAAGGCATTCGGCGAGATTACGGTGTTTCGGACGACGGCGTACGGCCGGCTGTTGAACGAAGCGGTCCGGAGCTACTACAGAGGCGACGAGGAAAAAGCGTTTGATCTCTATCAACAGGCGATCAACATGAATGCGAACCTGGAATTTGCCTATTCCGGCGTGGGCAAGGCCCTCCTTCGGAAAGGGGACTACAAAGGGGCGATGCATTATTTCAAGGAAAGCTACGACCAAGCCAATTATTCCAAGGCTTACTTGCTTTACCGCAAGCAGGTGCTGCGAGAATATTTCCCGGCCGTCATGACGGGGTTGATCGTGCTCGCCGCAGTTCTCCTGCTCTTCAAAAAGCTCCGTAAGCGGATGAGGAGACAAGGAGGTGTTACGATTGAATCGTGAGCTCGTGAAATACCCCCTTTATCTTATGGTTCATCCTTTTAACGCGTATTGGGATCTGAAATATGAACGGAACAAGCGGCATACCTTGATCACCGCTTTTATCATTTTGTTTTTGATGATCATCACGAATGTATTGGGCAACCAGTACAGCGGATTTCTGGTCCGCCTGTCCAACCCGGACGATATAAACAGCCTGATGGAAGTGGTGTACGTCGTTGTCCCGGTCTTGTTCTGGTGCGTAGCCAACTGGTCGCTGACGACGCTCATGGACGGCGAAGGGAAGTTCGTTGAAATCTTTACGTCGACGTGTTTTGCCCTCGTTCCGATGATGATCATCAACTTTCCGTGGATTTGGCTCAGCAATGTCATATCGCTGCAGGAAACCGCGTTTTATTACTTCTGCAACAGCGCGGCCGTCCTCTGGTCGGCGTATCTCTTGTTCGTCGGCAACATGACGGTGCATCAATATTCGCCGTCGAAGACCGTCGGGACGATCCTGCTGACGGTCGTGGCGATGGGATTCATGGCTTTTATCTGCCTGCTGTTTTTCGGACTGATTCAGCAGATGATTTCGTTCGTTCATGTCATCTACCAGGAAATCATGCTGAGAAACTAAAGAAAGGAGGAGAAACCATGCGTAAAGCCAGAAACGCCTTGTGGCTCCCGGTACTGCTCGCGGGGGTCGCGCTGGCCGGCTGCAGCGGTTCGAACGCGGTCCATTCCGGTGCAGGCGATGCGCCGGCTGCCATTGAATTCACCAAGGGCCAGCCCGTGAAGGCCGCCTTCACCGATGCCCGGGCAGCAGGAATGAAAGGCGTGGCCGAAAATGAACGGCTGCGGTTGTTCGTGGATGAGCAAACGGGCGTCATCGCCGTTATGAATAAACAATCCGGCGAGATGTGGTATAGCAACCCGCCGGAACGCGATAAGGATGCCCTTGCGTCCGGGGTGAATAAAGGCATCCTTTCGTCCCAGCTGAAAATCGATTATTACAACAATTTCGGGCAGGTGAATTCCATCAACACGTTCACCGACAGCGTCTCGCATAAGCAGATCAAATTCGAGCCGATCCCAAGCGGGGTAAGGGTCACGTACCAGTTCGGAACGGCCGTGAAATCGGCGGCCGATTTGCCGATGATGCTCAGCAGCGAACGAATCGAGGCGATGCTGGGCAAGCTGGACAAAACGGGCCAGCGGGCGCTGAAAATCGCCTACAAAGAGGATCCGGACAAAAAAGTGTATGTCCGCAACGACAGCGCCTTAAACGGGCTGCAGCTCGATCGTGCCTTTAAGGCATTCGAAGATGCAGGATATACCGAAGAGGACCTGATGAAAGACATGGAGGAGCTGCAATTCACGCAGGAGAAGCCGGAACCGCGGATTTTCCTGGCATCGATCGAATACGCCCTGGACGGCGGCAGCCTAATCGCCAAAATTCCGGCATCCGGCATTCAATACCCGAGCGCCTATCCGATCGGGAACATTTCCTTCCTCAGCTTTTTTGGAGCCGGCAGTTCCAAGGAGCAGGGGGCGATCTTCGTGCCGGACGGCTCCGGCGCGCTCATCCATTTCAACAACGGGAAGAAGCAGTATCCCGCTTACCAGCAACCGGTGTACGGGGAAGATCTGACGATGAAGACGATCGAGGATGCCAAGAACGAGCAAGCGGTTCGTCTGCCGGTGTTCGGGATCATTCGCGAAAGCGGCGCGATGCTCGGCATCATCGAGGAAGGCGCCTCGGCTGCGACGATCCATGCCGATATCAGCGGAAAGCTGAACAGCTATAACTATGTGTATCCAAGTTTCAATGTCGTCAACAAGGGCGATGTGTCGCTGCAGGCAAACGGTCAGGAACGCACGCTGCCCAGGTTCCAGGAACGTCCGACGAAATCGGATTTTACGGTCCGGTACGCTTTTTTGAACAAAGAAGAGGCGTCCTATCAAGGATTGGCGCGGTACTATCGGCAGTATCTCGAAGATCGCGGCGGATTGCCCAAGCCGAAGCCGGCTGCGGAAGCGGAAAATATGCCGTTTTACCTGCAATTGGTCGGCGGCATTGCCAAACAGAAGCATGTCGCCGGCATCCCTTACCGGACGATTGAACCGCTCACGACGTTCGAACAGTCGCAGGACATCATCAACCAGATGAAAAACCGGGGCATATCCAATATTAAGCTGAAATTTTCCGGCTGGTTCAACGGCGGGATGGATCATGAGGTTCCGGATCATGTTTCGGTCGACAAGGCTGTCGGCGGCAGCAAAGGTTTGCGAAACTTCATCTCCTTCACCCGGGAACAAGGGGTTTCTTTCTATCCTGACGTTGCGGTCCTGACCGCAAATACGGGGAAGGGATTCAACGAGAACGCGAATGCCGCCAGAACGTTGAGAGGCGTTCCTGCCGCTCTTTATCCGCTGGATCAGGCGCTCAACCGGAGGGACCGGGATAAGCCGCCGTCATACGTTGTTTCCCCGCGGCTGACCTTATCCTATGCCGAGTCGGTGCTGAAGGGCTTGAAAGAGTACCAGCCGGGCGGCATTTCGCTGCGGGATCTCGCCGACCGGCTCAACAGCGATTACCGGAAGCACGCTCAGCTGGATCGAACCGAATCCGAGAGCATATCGATTCAGGCGCTGGGCAGCTTCTCGCAGGCGAATCCGAAGGTCATGGCGGACGGCGGCAACGTTTATGCGCTTCCATTTTTGTCGGATATTACGAACGCGCCGATGTCAGGCAGCCATTTCAAGATCGAGGACGAGGAGATCCCGTTCTACCAAATGGTCATTCGCGGGTACGTCGACTACACGGGCAGTCCGTTTAACCTGTCGACCTATACGGATGAGCGGCAGTATATCCTGAAATGCCTCGAATACGGAGCGGGCGTATATTTCGAATGGATCCATGAACCGAACGACAAAGTGAAGGATACGGAGTACAACGACCTGTATGCCGTCCATTACAAGCAGTGGATCGATCAGGCCGCCGCAATGTACCGCGAGGTAAACGACGTGCTGAAGAAGGTCCGGAATGAACCGATTACGGGCCATGAGAAGCTTGGCGAAGGCGTATTCAAAACCGTGTACGGAAACGGCACGTACGTCATTGTCAACTATAACCGCACGGATGTGACGGTGGACGGCCGAACGGTGAAAGCCGAGAGCTATTTGACGGGTGGTGTGCAATCATGAAGTCCATACTGAAATTCGGCATGAAGCGGCGGACGTACGCCGAACAGAAGGCACTCTGGGGCTTTATCTACGTGCTGCCGTGGCTGCTGGGATTTCTCCTTTTTTTCCTGATCCCGCTGGTCTCTTCGTTAAGGTACAGCTTCAGCTCCATCGAAGCCAATGCAAACGGCATGAAAATCAGCTTCATCGGCATTTCCAATTACGTGGAAGCCCTTACGGTCAATACGAGCTTTAACCGGACGCTGACGACCTCGATCGTCAACATGGTCATCAACGTGCCGCTCATCGTGATTTTCAGCTTGTTTTTGGCTGTGTTGCTGAACCAGAAGTTTGTCGGCAGAGCCATTGCCAGATCGATCTTTTTCCTTCCGGTCATTTTGGCTTCCGGGGTGATCGCGAATTTGGAGACGACCAGCCTGGTTCAAGCCATCAACGAGCAGAACGCCGGCGGCGCAGTGAGCGGCCTGGGGACCAGCGAGCTGACGCGGATCATGCTCAATTCCGGCGTCAGCGAAAACGTCGTCGCGTACCTGACCAGCGCCGTGGATCGCATCTACCAGATCGTCAGCCAGTCGGGCGTGCAAATTTTGATCTTCCTGGCGGGGATCCAATCGGTATCCCCCCAGCTTTACGAGGCATCCAAGATCGAAGGAGCGACCGGTTACGAAGCGTTCTGGAAAATCACGCTGCCCATGGTCAGCCCGCTCATCCTGGTCAACGTGATTTATACGATCATCGACTCGTTTTCCCGGAGCGAAATGACGACGCTGATCCGGGAAACGGGGTTCACGAATTTCAACTTCGGCCTCAGCTCGGCGATGGCCTGGATCTATTTCCTGGCGATCATGGTCATTTTGTCCATCATTACGTTTTTCATTTCCAAAAGAATTTTCTATCAAGAATAGAAGGAGCGTGAGCAGCGTTGATCATCGCCCGTTTGTTGTCGCTCGAAAGCTGGAAGCGCTGGCTGTGGACCGTCGTGCGGCTGGTCCTGATGGCAGGACTGTCGTTTGTCATTCTGTACCCCATTCTTCAAAAGATTTCGACGGCCATCAAGGACAAAAGCGACCTGTATTCGCCGATCGTCATCTTTATCCCGGAGCATTATTCGCTGGACAATTTCAAAAAAGCCATCTCGATCATGGACTACTGGCATACGCTGTTCAATACGTTTACCTTATCGGCCATGACGACGATCCTGACGGCCGTGTCCTGCGCGTTTGCAGGTTACGCCTTTGCGCGGCTTAAATTCAAAGGCAGCAACTTGCTTTTTGGAGGCGTCATTTTGACCATTCTGGTGCCGCCGACGACCATTTTGATCCCGATCTACATGAATTTGAAGGATTTCAGCCTCATGGGACTGATTCCGCTGCTGACCGGGAAGTCCGTGAACCTGTTGGATTCGTACTGGCCGTTCATTTTGACCTCGGTCACCGCAAACTCGCTGAAGGCGGGGCTCTACATTTTTATTTTCAGGCAGTTCTTCCGGGGCATTCCGAAAGAAGTGGAGGAAGCGGCTTACATCGATGGGGCGGGCGTAGGCAAAACCTTTCTGCGCATCATGCTGCCGAATGCCGTTCCGGCCATCGTTACCGTGCTGTTGTTTTCGTTCGTATGGCAGTGGAATGACAGCTTCTTTACGACCACGTATTTAACGTCGGGCAAAGTGATGTCCACCCAGCTGGCATCGCTGCCGCACAACCTCTCCATCATGCTCGAGGGCGGGGTCGCGACCAACAAGGATCCTTTCTATATGAGCATGGTTCAGGATACCGGCATCCTGCTGGCCATCCTGCCGCTGATCATTATTTATTTGTTCGTGCAGCGTTACTTTGTGGAAAGCATCGAGCGGACCGGCATCGTCGGGTAACGTTGATACATTCAGGGCGTCTTTCGGAACCAAGCTGTAAATGCTTGGTACCTGAAAGACGCTTCTTTATGCCATGCCATGCCGGCAGCGTCTCATGGCCGCAAATGAGCCGATTGCCGGTATTCACGGGGCGTGCAGCCCACGATGCGCCGAAATTGTCTGGAGAAATGCTCGACGTTTTTGTATCCGCACAGCTCGCTGATATCGGCGATTCGGAGCGACCCGTGGCTCAGCCTTTCCTTGGCGAGACGGATTCTGCACTGGATCACGTCCTCCATGCAGGAAATCCCGAAGGTCGCCTTATACAGCGCTTGCAGGTACCCGGGGCTCAAGTGAACGTCATCGGCCATGGAGGGGACGCTCCATTCGCCGCCGGGACGGTTATGGATCGCTTTGCGCAAATCCAATAGTTTCTGGTAATGCGGCGAATGCTCCTTGGATTGAAAAGCTTCGAGCAGCTTGTTGAACAAGAGCCGAAACAGGTAGTCGATGGAGAGTTCCCGGTAATCGCAGCTGAAAAAATTTTCGGTGGCGAGAAGCTGGAACAGTTGGCGGCAGTATCCGGGATCCGGAACCGGAATCGGAATGCCCCGCGGAAACGGCGTCTCCAGAACGTAGGCTTCGTCCGTTTCGAACCGCACCCAGTCATTCACAAAGGGGCCTGAACAGGCGCGGTACATGATCTTTTGGCGAGGGGGAAAGAGAACGGCGCAGTTGGCCGGGTATTCCCTGATTTCTCCTTGGACCCAGAACTCGGCCGGCGTTTGCGTCAGGATCAGCAGCCAAAAGTCATGCCCTTCCGGAATGTCGTAAATAAAGTCCCCAGGATGGGCGGCATCATATCCGACATAGTAAATGGATGTGGTCATCGCAATCTCCAATCGTAGAATAGATCAAGTTTATGTCAGCATAGATCATTCATTTGATGAGGTATCCTATTTTATAATTTCATAGTAAACGCAATATAAAGTCAATAGAATCACAAGAAATGGAGAAAGTCTCTCTTTTCGTAGTTGTATTGAAATGATCAATTAAAGGTGAGGTCCATGCCATGATACCAAAAAAGAAAAGCGAATTTATCGAGGTGCTATGCTACACGCGCATCCCGCAGGAGGATCGGATTTATGCGCCCAGGCTGGCATTCAGCATGCATCTTGCCTATCGCGAGGACGGCAAGCCTTTCCAGGCTTTGAACCATAATTCAGGCGTCTTGTTCGCCAAGGCCACCCAAAATGAGAACGGAACGCTCCGAGCCAAAAGCTTGAAAAATCCGTATCTCTTCCGCATGGCCGACGGAACATTCGGCGTCGTTGCCGTACGGACGGAGGCGGATGGCCAGCAGGATGAGGAGAGCCGAGGGGCAGTGCTGTTTTTTACTTCCGAAGATTTGCTGCAGTACCAAGAAATCGGGCTGATCGATCTGCAAAGCGATGCTCACGTAAGCGATGTCGCTTGCGAATACGATGAATCGAGCCAAGCCTACGTCATCCGCTGGAGCAATGAAAACGGGGGACATTACCGAAACAGGGTCCAGGATCTTTTTGACCTTACCTGTGCAGGTGTCCCGGAAACGGCGGAGGCGTTTACGCTGGAAGCCGTATCGGCTGACATCGAAGGCATGCAGCACCGAAACGTGATCCGCGTTCCGCGGGAAACGGCGGACCGTCTCATAGGCCGGCTTACGGTTCCCGAGAATGTCGCCATTAAAGTTCCGGATCGGATCGCGGCTAACTCGGCCGAGGATTTGAAGACGCTCAAAGCGACCGCGGTATATAGCGACGGCACCACGGCTCCCAAGTCCGTGGACTGGGACACGGCGGCGGTTCGCTGGGATCAGGCCGGGACTTATCGGGTGAACGGAACCGTTCGTCAGGAGCATTATGCCTTTCCGATCGCGGCGAACCGGGCGGACCCATGCATCGCGAAGTGGAACGGCAAGTATTATTTCATCGCGACCAACGACGCCGACGGCAATCAAACCTTATCTATCAGGGAAGCGGATACGATATCGGGTCTGATTCAGGCCAGCGAGTCCTTAATTCTGGATACTAAGACCTATGATCACATTAAAGGGCTGTTGTGGGCTCCCGAGCTCCATATCATCGGGGGCGAGCTGTACATTTTTCATGCGGCAACGACGGGCGAGTTTTTCTATGAAGAGTGTCACGTGATGAAGCTCCGCGAGGGAGGGGACCCTGCCTGCGCGGCAGACTGGTCGATGCCCCGGCGCGTCGTCAAGAGAGACGGAACCGATTTATGCGAGGCGGGCAAGGTGATCTCCCTGGACATGACGGTCATCCAGGTGAACGGGGAATGTTACGCGGCTTGGTCGGAGCGGCAGTTCGTGCCCGTCGATCTTGGAGCCTGGATTTATATCGCGAAATTGGATCCGAAAGAGCCGTGGAGGCTGGCGAGCGACCCGGTGCTGCTGACCAGGCCGGACTTTGGCTGGGCCAATAACCATACCTTCGTCGATGAGGGGCCGTTTGCCCTGATCCGGGACGGCAGGATCTTTTTAACCTTTTCAAGCGCGGCGATCGACGCGACGTATTGCGTAGGCCTGTTGACCGCCGATGCGAATGCGGATCTGCTGAATCCCGGCAGCTGGACGAAGGGCAACTATCCGCTGCTGACGTCGAGAAGCGTTCCCGGCGAATACGGCCCCGGCCATAATTCCTACGTGACCGATGATGAAGGCGTCACTTGGAACGTCTACCACGCCAGACCGGGAGTAGAGGAACCCAGAGGTTCCGGAATCCGCCGCGTGCATTTCGGCATGGACGGATATCCGGTGCTTGATTTAACGGAAGAGCGGGATTTGAACCCGGCTTTGGCCGAGGTGTCGATCGAAGTCATTGTAAAACGCGACTAGGAAGGGGCAGAAAGAACATGTATCCAAATCCGATGATATGGGCCGATTTTCCGGATCTTGACGTGATCCGGGTAGAGGACACGTACTATATGGTCAGCACGACGATGCACATGATGCCGGGCTGCGTCATCCTGCGCTCGTACGACCTCATTCACTGGGAAGTGGCTTCTTATGTGTACGACGTATTGGACAATACGCCGGCACAGCGGCTCGAAGACGGCCAGCATATTTACGGGCAAGGCATGTGGGCGCCGACTCTGCGTTACCACAAGGGGAAATTTTATGTGATCTTCGTGGCGAACGATACCCGCCGAACCTATCTGTACACGGCAGATTCCGTATCCGGTCCATGGGCGAAACAATACATCGAAGGATTTTATCATGACTGCTCCCTCTTGTTTGACGATGACGGCCGGACGTATTTGATTTACGGCAATGCCGAAATTCACCTGACCGAATTGAAGGAGGATCTATCCGGGCCCAAGCCCGGCGGGCTGAACCGCATCATCGTCAAAGAAAGCGAGCCGTATCATCTCGGATATGAGGGAGCACACTTTTATAAGATCGACGGCAGGTATTACGCCTTCTTTATCCATATTTCGAAGGCGGCGGGACGCCGAACGCAGGCCTGCTTTGCGGCGGATTCCCTGGAAGGGGAGTTTACGGGCGGAGAGGTCTTTAACGACGACATGGGGTATTTTAATTCGGGCGTTGCGCAGGGAGGCATCGTGGATACGCCGGACGGGAAATGGGTGGCCGTGCTGTTTCAGGATCATGGCGCCGTCGGCCGGATTCCGGTGCTCGTTCCGCTGCGTTTTGAGAACGGTTTTCCGGTATTCCCCAAGGAAGCGCCTAAAATGATCGAATTGCCGAGCACAAGACCCGGTTATTCCTACCGGCCATTGGTTGGAAGCGATGACTTTCATTACACGCCGGACGAGCGCGGCAAGGTGCGCCTGAAGGATGTTTGGCAGTGGAATCATACGCCAGACGATGCATTATGGTCCGTAACGGACAAGCCGGGAGTCTACCGGATCCGATCCGGAAAGCTCAGCCCCAATTTGACGTTTGCGGTCAACACGTTGACGCAGCGCGCCATGGGGCCGGCATGCGAAGCGACGGTCACGCTGGACGGCAGCGGACTGAAGGATGGCGATTACGCAGGACTGTGTTTCCTGATCGGTACGTACGGCCTGATTGCCCTGACCAAGGAAGCCGGCCGGTCGTATCTGGTCATGTTGGCGAGAGAGCCGCAGGATCGTTCCATATTCGGCAATTTGGTAGACGAGAAGCCCGGCACCGAATTCGCCCGAATTCCCGTCTCCGGAGACGTCGTCACGCTCAAGGCGGCCGGCAATTTCGTGAATAACGCGGACGAGTGCATGTTTTATTACCGGGATGGGGCGGATTGGAAGCAGCTCGGGATTACGCACAAGATGATATACAAGCTGGACCATTTTATGGGTTGCCGCATCGGTCTGTTTTTGTTTTCAACCCGCGAGATCGGGGGAACGGCCGACTTTTCCGATTTTCAATACCAGGTGCTCTCTTAACGAGCCCTAGTGGCTTATATTATTCGAATCGTGCAAGAAATCGTTAGGGACGTTCCCGCGGGAATGTCCTTGTTTGCACATGATGTTCTTTCGGAAGCCGCCGTCTGCGGCCGCAGGGAATCATATTTTCCCGGGTAAGGACACGGTCGACGGCAGGTTGTTTCGCGGCGAGGCGACGGCTAGACTTTGGGATGAAGGTGTGTGCCGCAAGTCGCTTGCTGCTAGTTGGGAATTTCCGCTAAGGAGGGGGATTGGTTTTATATGAGGTTGCGTGAAGCGTTTAAAGAGCATTTCTTGGTGGGGGCCGCCGTAAATCCGGTCACATTGGACACGCAGCGGGATTTGCTGATCGAGCATTTCAACAGCGTGACTGCCGAAAATGAAATGAAGTTCGAAAGGCTGCATCCGTCGCAAGATCAATATACGTTTGAAGCGGCGGATCGCCTGGTGTCTCTGGCCAAAGCCAATGGCATGGGGGTCAGGGGCCACACGCTGGTCTGGCACAATCAGACGCCGAAATGGGTGTTTGAACATCAGGACGGCAGCCCGGTTGACCGGGAGACGCTGCTGGCCCGCATGAAATCTCACATCGACACGGTTTTGTCCCGCTACAGGGGAGATATCTATGCCTGGGACGTGGTGAACGAAGCGGTGTCCGACAGCGGCAGCGAACTGCTGCGGCCTTCAAAGTGGCTGGACATCATCGGCGACGATTTCATCGCCAAAGCGTTTGAGTATGCCCATGAAGCGGACCCGGGGGCGCTGCTCTTCTATAACGATTACAACGAAGCCGTACCGGAGAAAAGGGAGAAAATTTACGCGCTCGTCAAATCGTTGCTCGAGCAGGGAGTCCCCATTCACGGCATCGGGCTTCAAGCGCATTGGAGCCTGCATCATCCGTCCGTGGACGATATCCGCCAAGCGATCGAACGGTATGCCAGCCTCGGCTTGAAGCTGCACATTACGGAGCTGGATGTCTCCATGTTTGCGTTCGATGACCGGCGGACCGATCTCGCGGCTCCGACCGAAGAGATGCTTGCCCTTCAAGCGGAACGTTACGGGCAATTTTTCCGGTTGTTTCAGGAATACAGCGAATATATCACGTCCGTCACTTTTTGGGGGGCTGCAGACGATTATACCTGGCTGGACCATTTCCCTGTGCGCGGCCGGAAAAACTGGCCCTTCCTGTTCGATATCAAGCATCAGCCCAAGCCGTCTTATTGGAAGGTGCTTGAAACCATATGAAAAGTCGCCTAAAGGCAAAACCAACGTCGCTTTCACGGTTTTCGATCCCGGGGTTCGAATAGGTGCGGAATCTCATGCTCCTTTGTAAGGCATTTCAATGAAAACGCTTTTCGGAAAGGGTTGATCGGGATGATGATAGAAAAGGCTCCGGTCGGATTCGACCGGCCTAGGGAAAACGTAACGCGCGGGAACATGAATACGGTGGAATATTTCTCCTCGACGGTCGGGAATTCCCGTAAAACGATGGTTTACACCCCGCCAGGGTTTTCCGATGCGAAGAGATATAACGTGCTTTATCTTCTGCACGGCATAGGAGGGGATGAAGCGGAGTGGTTTAACCACGGGCATCCGGAGGTCATTTTTGACAACCTTTATGCCGACGGCAAGCTGGCGCCCATGATCGTCGTATTACCCAACGGCCGCGCCATGCCCGACGACCGGGCGACGGGGGATGTTTTCAGCGCCGAAAAGGTTAGGGCATTCGAGACGTTCGAATCGGATTTGCTCCACGATCTGATCCCTTTTATCGAATCGAATTACCCGGTGTTCACGGACCGCGGGAACCGGGCGCTTGCAGGGTTATCGATGGGCGGGGGTCAGTCCTTGAATATCGGGCTGCATCATCTGGACCGTTTCGCATGGATTGGAGCTTTTTCTCCTGCCCCCAATACGAAGGCACCCGAACTGCTCGTTCCCAACCCGAAGGAAACGTCGGCGAGTCTCAAGCTGTTATGGCTTTCATGCGGCGACCGGGACGAACTCCTATCGATCAGCACCCGGACGCACGACTATTTGGCGCGGCACGAAGTTCCCCACGCGTGGTACATTACCAAGGACGGCGGTCACGATTGGCCGGTTTGGAAAAACGATCTGTATTATTTTAGCCGGCTCCTTTTCCATGACGTTTCGAGCGGGGACGAATGAAACCATCAAACCATCATCCATATAGGAAGCCGACAAAAAAAGGC
This sequence comes from Paenibacillus sp. FSL M7-1455, assembly GCF_038004655.1. Classification (NCBI taxonomy): domain Bacteria; kingdom Bacillati; phylum Bacillota; class Bacilli; order Caryophanales; family Paenibacillaceae; genus Paenibacillus; species Paenibacillus sp. FSL M7-1455. The sequence goes on from NZ_JBBORO010000001.1 coordinate 2,438,358, forward strand.
CGGCCATGGGTTTTCACCCATGACCGGCCTTTCCGGCTTTACGCTCAGTTGATAGTCCGCTCGCGCCAGTTTCGAGACCGGGACATTTATCGGTTCGAAACTTTCCGCTCGCGGAGGACGTGCTCCAGCACGGCAAGCACCGGTTTGCTTTTGATCGGCTTGCTGATATAGTCGTCCATTCCCGCCGCAAGGCAGATTTCCCGGTCATCCTTCAGGGCGTTGGCGGTAACCGCCACGATCATCGGGCATTGATCCTTCGGCACGGTGGCCCTAAGCTTCCGGGTGGCCTCCAGTCCGTTCAGTCCCGGCATTTGCACGTCCATGAACACGATGTCGTAGGATGCCTGTTCCACGGCCCGCAGGACGTCATGCCCGTTGGTCACGACGGTGACCGCATGCCCCTGCTTCTCTAAAATTTTCCTCAATACGATTTGGTTGATTTCATTATCTTCGGCAATCAGGATCTGAAGCGGGTCCGGCAGCGATTCCAGCTGATCGTCGCATGCGTTTGGTTTGGGGGGCTGATGATATTTCTTCAGCAGCACCGTAAATACGAACGTCGTGCCGGGGCCTTCTTTTTTTTTAACCCATATGTTGCCGCCCATCACGTTGACCAGCTTTTTGCTGATGGCCAGTCCCAGGCCCGTGCCTTCGTAGTTGCGGGTCATGAAGTTGTCTACCTGGGAAAACGGCTCGAAGATCGCTTCCAGCTTGTTGTCCGGTATGCCGATCCCCGTGTCGGAAACTTTGAACTCCAGGTCGATCAGGTCTCCTTCCTGGTAGAGCTTTCTCGCGCTGACCGAAATCCCTCCATGCAGGGTAAACTTGACGGCGTTGCCGACCAGATTCATCAACACCTGCTTCAGCCGTTTGGAGTCGCCATACAGCAGGTCCGGGATGTCGTCGTCCACGGCGAAGGTCATTTCCAGCTGCTTCGCGCTGGCTTTGGCGGACAACACATCCAAAGTTTCTTGAATGCACTGCTTCACGTCTAGGGCATCCTCTTGAAGCTCCGTCATCCCGGCTTCGATTTTGGAGAAATCGAGTATGTCGTTGATGATCGACAGCAAGGTTTCGCCGCTTTTGCGGATAATCTCGATATATTCCTTTTGTTCGTCATCCAGCTCCGTCGTCGTCTCCAACAGATCCGTCATTCCGATGACCCCGTTCATCGGCGTGCGGATTTCATGGCTCATCATCGCCAAAAATTCGCTTTTGGCTTTGTTCGTGTTTTCGGCAAGTTCTTTGGCAATGATCAGCTGTCTTTGCTCGGTGAAATCCTTGGCGATGATATAGAAGCCTACGTTTTTGTTGTTGATGATGATCGGAGCGATCGTCGTAATGACTTCGACCAAATGGCCGTCCTTATGCCGGATCGTCTTGATCTCCTGCTCGACGGTAGGATTGTTCAGCGCCTCCCGCAAAACCCGCCGCAGGTTATACTCCCCGATGAAACGGGCGATGCTTTTGCCGGCCATTTCGCTGACAGGGCAGCCCGTCATTTGCTCCGCCCGGGTGTTGGCGTTCAAAATGTTGCCGTTTAGGTCGAGTGAAATGATCGCATCGTGGTTATATCTTTTTAAGGAGGTATACCGTTCGACCGTTTCCTGCAGTTTTTGCTCGGCGGCTTTATTTTTGGATATATCATTCAGCGTCACGATGTAATAGAGAGGAGTCCCCTCCGTATCAGGCATGATGGATATATGTACGGATGCCCAGACAATCTGCCCGTTCTTCTGCACATACCTGCCTTCGACGTCGATTTCGTTCTGCGCGGGATAGTTCTCGAACAGCGTCCTGATTTGGCGGATGTTCCGCTCCAGGTCGTCAGGGTAAATCAGCTTGTCAAAACGTTGTTTGTGTAGTTCCTCCAAGGAATACCCCAGGATACGGGTGAGTGCCGGATTTGCTTTGACGAGCACCCCCCGGAGCGTAAACATGGCTATGCCAAAAGGAGCATTGTGGTATACATGCTGCAAATAGGAGTACTCCTCCATCGGTAATTTTTCCATTTTGCGCCTCCATCCCCCGATATGTAACTCCGCTTAGGGTTTCCGCCTAAGGGATAGCGATTTGGTGTTTGATTTGCCCTTAGGAGAGCATAGAGCTAACGTTTATGGCCCAAAGATCATAATTCCGCTTATAAAGTAGATATAAACAAAAACATAAAATTTGAACCTCTCCATTTCCGATTATACAGGATTGCGACAAAAATTATAGACATGCTCCATCGATTCGGGGGACGAAGAAAAAAGAAACCCCGAAAGGCCGGCAGCCAATCAGGATTTCTTCAGTCATCTTCCTATATAACTATGCTCTGGTCCCCAGCAGCTGGAGAATATGCGGTTCGATTTTTTCCGGCTCTTCCGTCGGTCCAAACCGTTTCACGACCTTTCCGCTGCCGTCGACCAGAAACTTCGTAAAGTTCCATTTGATCGCTTTGGAGCCAAGGAGGCCCGGGGCTTCCGAGGTCAGGTGCCGGAACAGCGGATGGGCGTTATGGCCGTTGACGTCGATTTTGGCGAACAGCGGGAAGGACACCCCGAAATTCAGCTCGCAAGCCTGGGCGACCTCCGCGTCCGTTCCCGGCTCCTGGTTGGCGAATTGGCCGCAAGGAAAACCGAGAACGGCAAACCCCCGCTCCTTGTAAGCATCGTGCAGCTTCTGCAGCCCTTTGAACTGCGGAGCGAACCCGCATTTGGTCGCCGTATTGACGATGAGCAGCACTTGGCCGCGGTACGGTTCCAACGTCTGTACTTCTCCTTTAATCGTTTTAACCTCGATATCGTAGATTGACATGATACCCTCTCCTCCTGAGTCCGTTATAATTTTGTGCAATTAGATTGTATACAATTTAAATGACGAATTCAAGCTGTTTTTCGATCTTTGACGTGTCCAAGTTCCGAATGCTATAATATTTCGAATAATAAATTGCATACAATTTAATGGCAGGTGAGATAGATGCAGCCTAACGAATATATGAAACTGGAACATCAGCTTTGCTTTGCTTTTTATACATGCTCCCGCGAGATGATGAAGCTGTACCGCCCGCTGCTGTCGCCGCTTGGACTGACGTATACGCAATACATTACGCTGCTTTCCTTGTGGGAACAGGACGGGGTGACCGTCAAAGAGCTCGGGGCAAAGCTGTTTTTGGATTCCGGAACGCTGACGCCGCTTTTGAAGAAGCTGGAAGCGATGGGGCTGATTACGCGAACCCGCGATAAGGCGGACGAGCGCAGCGTGATCATCGAATTGACCGCCAAAGGACAGGACTTGCGTGAACAAGCCGCGGAAGTTCCGACCAAGCTGTACGCCGGTACGAATGTTCGGATCGAAGACATTCAAGCGATGCATGAACATATTCAATCCTTCCTGCGGAAGATAGGCGAAGTTACCGGGGGAAGGGAAGCGGAACGATGAAAGGGTTAGCCCGCCGGATACCGCACGATCTCCCTACTTCGAAAAATCATGCTTAAGTGGCAGTATAGGCGGGGTGACCCGCCATGCCTTTCGACTGAATAAACTCGTCCGAATCCTCCATAATAGGGAAGTACACCCAAGAAAAAATGGAGGAATGAGGCATGCTGGACAACCTTGAAAGCAGCTACGACTGTTCCCGTGCAGGGGATGACCTGCATCAACTCAAGCAGGAACTCGCTTCGCTCCGCGGTCTGGGCAGGGAAGACCAAGAGACTCAGGAGCAAATCAATCGGCTTGAAAACCAAATTGCGTTTATTATGAATAAATGCGACATCAACCATTAAATATGCACAAGTACCCGTTTTCAGGCGTTTTTAACCCGAGCTTGAAAGCGGGTGTTTGTTTTTTTCGTGCCCCGCTCCATCTCCGATCATGGAAAAAGCCTTGAATGAATGCGCGATAAGCGAAAAGCCGGAAGTAAAACGTTTCAGGCAGGTGGTCTTTGAATGAAAACATGGTTGATTTCCCTGATGACGGTGTTCGTTATGTTGGCTGCCCCAGTCCAAGCAAACCCTGAATACGAAAAATGGGGCGCAATAGCGGTAAAGGAAGCACAAAAAAGGTACCGGGCAGACATCATCGACTATCGGCATTTGGGGAGGATTGAACGGACGCCAAACGAATCGGAGGAGCGATTCAAACTTTGGGTCAGAAACAAGGAAGGCCGCGAGTTCGGAGTGTACGTGTTTATCCGTTTCGATCCGTCCACCGACGCCATCCATTCGATTCGGTTTTCCGAATCCGAACGGTGAGCGGGCAAGTCCTGCATATCCAATGAACAAAACTGGATTGCCATGACCAAAGGCTGCCGCGGAAACGGCAGCTTTTTTAAATGAGCTCCCCCGCATTGACGCTTGGCCATGATCGTCGTAACCTTGACTTGAGCGATTGCCGAAAGTTCGTTCATAGCCATGTTTTCGAATGGCGGCGAATCTCGCCATGGGGAACGCGGCAGCGATTCTGCGGGCAAAAACGATGTAAAAGGAGAGGGCATATGGGAACCGGCAACAGGATAGGCACATACGGCTTTCGATTTTCGGCTCCGGACCATTTGGCGCTGTGCAGCTTGTTTGCGGTTGGGAGGGACGCGGTGCAGAGTCCGGCTTACCGGTGGGACGGGTACACGCGGAAGGACGGACCGCTGTTGTTATTCCAGTATACGATCGAAGGCGAGGGCGTTTTCGAATCGGGCGCCGAAGCGTACCGGATTGATGCGGGACGGGCGTTTATGTCCGAAATTCCGGGGGATCACCGGTATTATTTCCCGGAGGGCGGACCCGAGTGGAGCTTCATGTTCATCCTGATGCGGCCGTCGCTGATTTTGCCGAATTGGCAGGAAGCGAAAAGCAGGATGGGGCAAGCGCCGCATCTGCCTGCGACCAGCCGGCCAATCCGCCTGCTGCAGGACATATGGGAGCAAGCGAACGACGGCCGGATCACGGATCCTTTTACAGCTTCCTCTTATGTGTACCAGTTCGTGTCCGAACTGTGCCGTTTTGCGATCGCGCCGCAAGGCGAACGCCGGCATTGGCCGGAAAAGGTGCGTCAGGCTGCCCGCTATATCGACACGCATTACGGCAGCATGATCAGCCTGGATCAGCTGTCGGAGAGGCTCGGAGTGTCGAAGTACCATCTGCTCCGCACGTTTGCGGCCGCGACCGGCGAAACGCCAAGCGAATATTTGAACCGGGTTCGCATCGAGCAGGCGATGAGGCTGCTCCGGCAAACGGACCTCGGCATCGAACGGATTGCCGAAGAGGTGGGGTATTCCGGAGGGAGTTATTTTATCAAAGTGTTCCGGAAAATGACCGGCCGGACGCCCGGAAGCTTCCGGTCGGAACAGGGTCAGCTGACGCTCAGCCGGTTGTATTTTGATTAGTCTCCGGAACCGCAATATTTTGCTATTTTCCACGAAAGATTACTATAGAAACGTGATTCCTCCGAACCTTATGATAGGGACATACAGCAAATGAATGCTATTTAAGGAGGAACGACATGCAGCATCATTCCTATGCACCGACGCCCCCGATGGGGTGGAACAGTTGGGATTGTTACGGCGCCGCCGTTACGGAGGAGGAAGTTCGCGGCAACGCCGAATATATGGCGAAGCACTTGAAGGATTATGGATGGGAGTACGTCGTCGTCGACATTCAATGGTATGAGCCGGGGGCGAACTCGGATCTCTACAGACCCTTTGTCCGGCTGGAAACCGACGGTTATTCGCGGCTTGTTCCCGCGGTCAACCGTTTTCCTTCCGCGGCAGGCGGCAAAGGGTTCAAACCGCTGGCGGACTATGTGCATGGCCTCGGGCTGAAGTTCGGGATCCATATCATGCGCGGCATTCCGCGGCAGGCGGTCCATGACAATACGCCGATCAAGGGAACGGAGGCGACCGCCCGGGACATAGCCCATCCCTGTTCCTTCTGCGGCTGGAACACCGACATGTACGGCGTCGATGCTTCCAAGCAAGGCGCGCAGGAATATTACAATTCGCTGTTCGAGCTTTATGCCGAATGGGGCGTCGATTACGTCAAGGTTGACGACATCGCGGCTTCATGGCTGCACGGAGGGCCGCATTTGGCGGAGATCGAGCTGATCCGCAAGGCGATCGACCACGCCGGCCGTCCGATGGTGCTGAGCCTTTCGCCCGGACCATCGCCCGTAGAGCACGCCGATTTTTTTGAAGCGAATGCCAATATGTGGCGGATGACCGACGACTTCTGGGATCGGTGGCCGCTTCTTTTGGACATGTTCGACCGCTGCGAGGCATGGCAGGGACGGCCGAAACCCGGCTGCTGGCCGGATTGCGACATGCTCCCGCTGGGGCGCATCGGCGTCCGCGCCAGCCACCCCGACCGGATGACGAACTTTACGCGGGACGAACAGCTCACGATGATGACGCTGTGGACGATTTTCCGCTCGCCGCTGATGTTCGGGGGAGAGATGCGCGACAATGACGAGTGGACCTTATCCCTCCTGACAAACCGCGGCGTGTTATACATGCATAAGCATAGCTTCGGTGCCCGGCAAGTGAGCCGCGCGGACGGCAAGGCGGTGTGGACGGCCGAAGGTCCTGACGGGGAACGTTACGCGGCACTGTTCAACACCGGCGAAACCGCCGCGGAAGTCTCCGTTTCGCTTTCCGAGTTGGGGATCGACGGAGGCGCGGATGCCAAAAACCTGTGGACCGGAGAAGGATGCGGCCATTTGGAAGACGTGCTGCAATGGTCGATTCCGCCGCATGGAGCGGCTTTGTTTCAATTGACGGCCGGATGATAGCGAAGTCCGGAGCCTACATGGCGCCCTCGGCAATGACGAATGCCGAGGGCGTTTTTGTATGGAGGGATATCTGTTGGAATTGTTATTTCTTGCATGAATACCAAGCGATGTAATCATAATAGCAGGAAGAGAGATCGCTGAATAACGCCGGGTTCATCGCAAAAATACATCGTTTTTCAAGGCGAAACCAACGATGAACCACAATGTCGAAACGAGTGATGAGGTTTGAAGTGGACAATAGCGGCATATCTCCTGTATCTCCTGCTGCAGGATCACGCTCCAGATCAGCATAACGGCGGGTTAACCGTCACCCATGAAGGGAAACCCGTATCGAGCCTGAGCTTGGATGCGCACAGGTTACCCGTGTTTCCTTTGCTGGATATGGAAAAATATAACCGATGGGTAAATGAATTGGACCGGAAAACGTATACGGAACCCGTCAACGCCCGCATCGGTGGAAACGGGCAAATCGTGCCCGGTCAAAACGGGCATAAGCTCGACCGCAGAGAATTCATGAAACGTTATTATGATGTACTCTACGGCGGCGGCCCGGCTTCGATCGAGGTTCCGGTGTACCCGGTCTATCCCAAGGTAGACACGGAGCTGCTTGCTTCGCTGCGGGCCCAGCAGATCGGATATTACGTAACGTACTACAATGCGGGCAACATCGACCGCTCCCACAATATCGCTCTGGCCGCCAAAGCGATCGACGGCACCGTCGTGTTCCCCGGAGAAACGTTTTCTTTTAATCGCGTGGTCGGCATTCGCACGACAGGCAAAGGGTATAGGCAAGCGACCGTCATCGTCAGGGGCGAATTGTCCGAAGGCATTGGCGGAGGGATTTGCCAGGTATCCTCGACGCTGTTCAACGCGGCCGACCGGGCAGGGCTGAGCATCGTCCAGCGGTACTCCCACAGCCGCCACGTGCCCTATGTTCCGCCGGGCAGGGATGCGACGGTCAGTTGGGGCGGACCGGACTTCGTCTTTAAAAACGCCTACAACCAGCCCGTTTTGATCCGGGCGTTTGCGGGCGGAGGCCGCGTCGGCGTGTCCATTCATTCTTCGGACGTCATTGAATACATGCCGAGAAAGGTGCCGAGCATGTCCCAGCGGCTGCCCGAAGAAATAAGGGAAGCGCCTACGCTGCCGATCCCGGCGAACGGGAAAAAGTGACGTGTGTCCGCTCCTGGCTCAAGTGAAATCTTTTAGGGATCCTAAGCGAACCAGCGGCATGCTGCGGCATGGAAAAAAAACGATGCCGGTTATGTTATGATATGAATAAAACAACCGAACATCATGCATGGGGGGGGATGGCGTCATGAATCATTCGTTTATTTTGAAAGCCGTATGGGACGGAGGCCGCAACAGCCAGGGAACGATCGAAGCGGGCCAGCTGAAAACGGCCATTTCGATTCCGAAGGAAATGGGCGGGCCAGGAGTCGGCACCAATCCCGACGAAATGCTGCTCGGGGCCGCGGCGACGTGTTATTTGATCACGCTGGCGGCGATGATGGAGCGGGGCGGGTTGCCGGTCGAAAAGCTGACGCTGGAGTCGGAAGGCATCGTGGACGTCACGAACAACGTCTTCACGTACGTCAGCATCACGCATAAGCCGCATATCGTGCTGAAGGCCGAAGCTGCGGATCACGATTTGGAGCATGCCCGCAGGCTTGCCGAAAAAGCGGAAAGCTCCTGCATGATTTCCCGCGCGGTAGCCGGTAATGTGGCATTGTCCACGGTTCCGCGCATCGAAAGAAATTGCCGTAAAAACCTTGGGGGAAAGGAACCCCCCTCCTTGCGGCATATGCAGCAGGTTTGAAATCAAGGGCGCCAGAGAGGTCCATCCCTTATGGACTTGTCGGCCGCCCTTTTTTCGTATCTTCCATGCCATACCACGACCGGCGGCAAAACGCATCCCGGTGGTTCTTTCATCCGCTCCTGCTTTATGCCAAGATAGTATACGGAGGGATTGCCATATGTTTACCGACTTTAAAATTGTGGAAGGCCGGCCGTTAACGGTGCAGGTTAAAGAATATTTGAAACAGTGGATTACGAAAGGAAAAGGAAGGGTCGATCAGAAGCTGCCGTCGACAAGGGAGCTGAGTACGATGCTCGGCATCAGCCGAAATACGCTGGTCACCGTGTATTCCGAGCTGGAAGAAGAAGGATTCATCTATACGGTGCATTCCAAAGGAAGCTTCGTTTCCCGCGTCGGGATCGCCTCCGTCCCGTCCTGGTCGCTCGATTGGCAGCAGCGGCTGAACGATACGGCAAAACAGGCCGTCGACCTTGACCTGATGAAACGCGATCTGCGGGGCGAAAAAGGCATGATCAACTTCGCCAGCATCGCGCCGGACGAAAAGCTGTTCGATCTTACCAACGTGAAGCGCGCCTTTTTGGACCGAATGGCTCTGGAAGGGGAAATTTTGCTGAATTACGGCTATGCCAAAGGGTATAAACCGCTGATCCAATATTTGACGGGATACATGGAAACGAAAGGCGTCGACATGGAAGGAAAGGACATTTTGATCACGAACGGCTTTACCGAAGCGTACGATATCATTTTATCCTCGCTTAAGGTGCCTTGCAGGCACATTCTGTGCGAGAACCCGACCCACCACACGGCGATCAAAATATCGAAATTGCACGGCTACGACATCACCGGGATTCCGATGGATCAGGACGGCGTCAGGCTGGATTTGTTCGAGCAGGCGTTAAAAGAGAACGACTTCGGGCTGGCGTATTTGACGCCTTCGTACCATAATCCGACCGGAATCGTCATGTCGGCGGAAAAAAGGGTCGAGGTGCTGCGTTTGCTCGCGGAACACCGGATACCGCTGATCGAGGACGGTTTTAACGAGGAACTGCGTTATTCGGGTTCCCACATGGCACCGCTTGCCGCTTTCGGCGGGGAGGGGAACAGCATCATCTACCTCGGCAGCTTTTCCAAAATCCTGTTTCCGGGCATCCGGATCGGCTGGATTGCGGCGGACCGGGAATTGATCGATGCGCTGGTCAGCGTGAAGCGTTCGCGGAACATCCATACTTCGACGCTCGACCAGGCGGTGCTGTTCCAATATTTCCATAACGGCAACTTTGAAAAATACTTGAAAAGGGCCAAATCGGAGTATAAAAGAAAACACGAGCTGGCCGTCCGCTGCTGCACCGAACACATTCCCTGCGAGCGGATAACCGGTTCAGGCGGATTGCACCTGTTTATCGAGCTGTCCCAGGGGCTGAACGCGAGGGAAATTCTCGCCGATTGCTACAGGCAAGGCGTGGTGTATACCGCAGGGGACGTATTTTTTACGGATGGAGGCGGCGCAAATACGCTCCGGCTCGGTTTTTCGCGGGTGAGCGACGACGAGCTTCGCCGCGGAATCGAAATCATCGGAAAAGAAGTGACCAAAAGATTGGAGGCGCAACGATGAAGGTAGGCATCATTATGGGCGGGGTTTCTTCCGAGAGGGAAGTGTCGCTGGCGACGGGGAAAGAAATGATGGCTCATCTGGACCGGACGAAATACGAGGCGGTCCCGATCGAGATTCGGCATAAACAGGATTTGCTTGTGCAGGCGCAAGGGATCGATCTGGCGTTGCTCGCCCTCCATGGAAGCTTCGGCGAGGACGGCACGGTTCAAGGCACGCTTGAAACGATGGGGATCCCCTATACGGGATGTTCGCTGCTGTCCAGCGCATTGTGCATGGATAAGGATGTAAGCAAAAAACTGCTGCGTTGCGAAGGTCTGCATACGCCGGATTGGGTGCTTCTCCGCCGGTTGGACGATATCCGGAGTCCGCAGGTCGCCGCGCTCGGGTATCCGCTCGTAGTCAAACCGAATGCCGGGGGCTCCAGCATCGGGGTTACCTTGGTCAGGGACGAACAAAGTCTTCGGCAAGCGGCGGAGACCGCCTTTTCCTATGGCGAAGAGGTGCTCGTGGAAGCTTATGTCGACGGCGAGGAGATCACGTGCGGGATACTGAACGGGGAGCTGTTGCCGATCCTGTCGATTAAACCAAGCGCCGAATTTTTCGATTATACGTCCAAATACGAGCCGGGGCAAAGCGACGAGCGTGTCGCGGCGTTCGAACCGGAGCTTGAACAGCGCATCCGCGATGCGGCCGTCATAAGCTTCCGGACGATGAAGTGTTCGGTGTATGCCCGAGTCGATATGATGCTGAAGGACGGCATTCCGTATATCCTCGAAGTCAACACGCTGCCCGGCATGACCCGGACCAGCCTGCTGCCGCAGAGCGCGCTTGCGGCGGGAATCTCTTTCGCGAAGCTGCTGGATGCCATCATCGAAGGATCCTTGGCGGCAAGGCCGAATACGGAAAATGGCGTCATTGGCAGCAGTCGCCGGCAGCAGGCAGGGTGACTGCATCCATGGGAAAAGGACCTCTTCGAATGAAGAGGTCCTCAGGCTGTCGAGAAACCCCCTGTTTTTTTGCAGGGGGTTTAAAATTGCCTCGTCGGTCACTGAAGTAGGGTTCTCAGAGCGCTTTAAATCGATTTTTATTTTAAAAGATATGATTCCCCATATAAAAAATAGAGTGTCGAAAAGTCCGTTGGACTTTCTCGACACTCTGAGGACCTCTTCGAATGAAGAGGTCCTTTTTTGGGCATCGGAAAGTTTAAGATAGCCATCGATCCGCGGGATCAGGGATCATGGCAACAACGTTTACGATTTGCCGTATCCGACCGCTTGGGCGATCAGCTCCGCCAGCGTTTCTCCGCCTTCCGGCTTCAAATGGACGCCGTCGGGTTCGAAATACGATTGGCCTTCGCTGGCCCCGTGCCAATCGAGCAGCACCGCATTCGGATAAGCGGAAGCCGTTTTTTTGATCGAGGCGTTGACGACGCTCTCCCAGCTGCGCGGAACCCTCGCATTCACCAGCACGACCTTGCGCACGTCCTGCATGGAATCCAGAAGCGACATCAGCTGTTTGCTGCTGAACGGGCCGTTCGTGCCCAGCTCGATCACGACCTGATCGCCCAGCTTGCCTTCTTCCCGGAGACGGGCGACCAGTTCCGGCGCCTCGGCCATTTGCCTTCCGATTTTGCCGTCGATCACCGCACCGGGGATCAGCTGCTGCAAATAAGGCTCCGCATCCAGCATGATCGAGTCGCCGATGGCCGTCACCGGAACGCTTTTGCCGCTTTTCGGAGCGCCAGGAACCTGCGTTTTGCCGCCGGCCGATGCACGCGGAGGTTTCGTTTTGCCAGGTTGGCTTGCGGAATCCTTAGGTTCGTCGGTTGCAGCTGAACCACCATTGGCTGTACCCGCTTTGGCTGAACCTTCTTTGGATGAGCCCTCTTCGGGTGCGCCCTCCTTGCCCGCCGGCTGCCGGCCGCTGCCCGAATTCGCCGGTGCCTCCGCGTCCGCTGCCGGTTTTTTCGCCGGATCATCCGCGGGTTCGTCGGTGCCTCCGATCGGCTGATCCGGCCGGCCGGCTTCCCCGCCATCGTATTTGGCCGCCGTGCTTTCCGGCGCCCCTTTCACCGGCGGCACGTCCCCGCCTACTTCTCCCGCCGGACCCGCAGCCGGTTCTGCCGGCGTTTCGGACGGGGCCCATACTTGCGCGGCCGCCGCCTCCTGGTGCAGCTTTGACGCGCTCACCGGCGCCCGCATGGCGAATCCGGCAAAGGACACGACGACCATCAGCAGCACGGAGGCTAACGTGACCCAGCCTTTCATCGGCACGAGGGACAAGTTTACGCTGCCTTTGCGGAGTTTGCGCCACGACCTGCCGACGAGGCCTCCCCGGACCGGCTCTTCGATGTATTTATAGGACAGGCAGGCCAGCGCGACGCTTAAAGCCGTTTGCAGCAGGGCGCGCCATACGTTCGGTTCGGCATTCGCGCCGCCCGAAAGCAGAATGACCGGATAATGCCATAAATATATCCCATAGGTTCGCACCCCGATCCAACGCAGCGGCTTCATGCCGAGCAGCCTGCCTACGAAGCTTGCCGGATGCGCGGCGGAGGCAATCACCATGGCGGTGAGCAGCGACAGGAGCAGGAATCCGTACGGATATAAAAAGGGGTCGTATTCGTTGGTTTTCCATACCATCCTAAAAATCGAACCCAACCCAACCGCCCCGATCAGGTTAAGCGTAACGCGTGTTCCGGGCCCGGCTGCGGCGGACATGTTCCGGCTGGGCCAAACGATGCTGAGAGCAGCCCCGATCAGCAGCGAAAACGCGCGCGTGTCGGTGCCGTAATAGACCCGGCTTGGATCCGTGTCGGGATTGTACAGCAAAAGCATGGCAAGGGCCGACAAAACCGCCAAAGCCAGGGCAAGCAAAAAGACCGGCCCGCGTTTTTTCATCCGTTTCATGCCAATGAGCAGCAATATGGGCCACAAGAGGTAAAACTGTTCCTCGACCGCCAGCGACCACATATGCCCGAACGGGGATTGGGGTCCGAATTTTTCGAAATAGGATACCTCATGGAAAATCGAATACCAATTGTTTATGTATAAAAGCGAAGAAACAACGTCGCCGCGCAAGACGGATATCAAGGAACGGTCAAAAAGGGTGACCCACGCCACGACGGCCGCCATCATGACGAGCATGGCAGGGAGCAGCCTGCGGCATCGCCTGATCCAAAACGATTTCAGGTCGATCGACCGGCTGCGGCTCCATTCCGCGGTGAGCAAATCCGTGATCAAATATCCGGATAAAACAAAAAAGATGCTGACGCCGAGCAGTCCTCCCGGGGCCCATTCGACGTTCAGATGGTACAAAACGACAAAAAACAACGCCAGCGTCCGCAGACCGTCAAGACCCGGCATGTAACGTTTGCTGTTGGATAACTGATTAGACATATGGACTAACCCTGCTTTCCAAACCGGATCGGTCCCTTAAAAAGCGGGATAGGTATGCGGAAAAGATCGATTCGCTTATGTTCATGATCTGGATGCCTCCGTACGGATGATGATGTCAATGAAGGGGTTCACAGGTACTTACTTTATCATAAGCGTTTCCGTTTAAAGTTACAAAAAGATTGCTTTCCATTCACATTTTGTTCATGAGGTAAGGCTGCAGCTACGAATACGACAGCGCACCCGGTCCGGATAAACATCATTCCTCACGGGCTTGGCAGCGAAATAAAGCCTAAAGGGCGGGTTGTTATTGCGGCTGACTGCGGTATACTGGGGACAAATGGTCCATAGGATGAATTTTTAGGAGGCATACCATGCATACGCGTCGTAGTTTAATCGATCAGCTGGAAGCAGCTGGAATCGACCGGAAGGGGACGCTGCTCGTTCATTCTTCCATGAAAAGCGTCGGGGAAGTGGAAGGAGGAGCGGATGCGGTTTTGGATGCGCTGAGCGAATACATGCGGGAGGGCCTGCTCGTTCTGCCAACCCATACATGGTCATACATTCAGGCCGATAATCCCAAATTTTATGTCGAATCGTCGCCTTCGTGCGTCGGCATTTTGCCGGAATTGTTCCGCAAACGCAAGGGAGTGGTTCGTTCGTATCATCCGACGCACTCCGTCGCCGCTTTAGGCAGGGATGCCGGGGATTTTGTTGCCGGGGCGGAGCGGTATGACACGCCGTGCCACAGGGAATCCCCGTGGGGGAAACTGCTGGACCGCAAAGCGACCATCCTGCTTGTCGGGGTGGATTTAAGGCGCAACACGTTTATTCACGGAATCGAGGAATGGTCGGATGTTCCCGGCAGACTGACCGACGGCCATGATAACCTGATCGTCGTGCTTGGCGATGGCACGGAAATTCCGGTTCCGTCCCGGCGCCATTGTGGACTTCCGTGGTCGGAACATTTCTGGAAGGTGGAGGGAATTCTTGAGCGGACAGGGGCGATCCGCCGGACGAAATTGGGGGAGGCGGATTGCTGGGCATGCGATGCCGTCCGAATGACGGAGGTCATAAGCGGAATGTTGCAGGACCACCCCGATTTATTTTCGGATCAAGATCCTCTTTCCGAAAGCGCGGTTCAAGAAGCCGAAGCGAAATTCTTAAGGCAAGCGTGATGTTGTTGCCGAAGAGGATACGAATGGATTGTCCGGGGCGTGCTTGCTCCGGGGCGCGAATCAAGAGATAATCATGGCAGGCGTCTGAACGCTGGCCGCTTTTCGGGCCCGCCTATCGATGAAAATGTTGAGCAGGGGAGAACGATGGGACATGGAAATTGTGAAGTTTAGCGAATTTTCGGCGAGTGAGCTTACCCGGTTGTGGAACGAAGGCTTCAAAGGATACGCATTCGACATGACGATGAGCGTCGACGCGTTCATCAAACGGATTCCGGAGAACCAGTTCTCCATGGAGGCGTCGATCGCGATCTGCGATCAAGGCAAGCCGGTAGGTTTCGTCATGAACGGTTTTCGCACCGTCGACGGACGGTTGACGGCCTGGAACGGGGGCACGGGGATCATTCCGGAATACAGGGGCCGGGGGCTCGGCAAACAGCTGATCGGGGCGGCGCTTGACGTCTGCAGGGAAAAAGGCGCCGAGGTGGCCTTGCTGGAGGCGCTGAGCGAAAATGAACCGGCGATCAAGCTGTACGCGAAGATGGGATACCGATGGATCGGGGATTTAAGATTTTACGAGCAAAAGGAAGGATTGAAACCCGATGCTTTGGCGTCGGAGGGGGCGGATGCCTACCAATTCCGGTTCGGCCTGCCCCGGGATGTTCAGCGGTTCAAGCTTCCGGTCGGAGACCTGCCGTGGCAAACCCATTGGGAAAACATCGCCGGCGGCGAATCGGTCATCGCAACGGACGCAAATGGGGAACTTGCGGGTTATGCGCTGTTTAGAAAAACGATGGACGCGGGCGGAGAACATCAGGCGACGATTCTGTACCAGTGCCGGACCGTAGAAGATACGGGAGAGCGAGCCCCGGAGCTCCTCAAAGCGCTGTTGTCCCGGGCATATGCCCCGCTGGATGCCAATATAACGCGCCGCGCCGTCAATCTGCGGGTATCCGAGGAGCGCCTCATACGAGTTCTGGAGGAATCCGGCTTCAAAGCCACGGTTCATCAGGTACATATGAAATGCGAGCTGAACCAGGCCTAGCGTATAGAAAAAATGCCTAAAATAGTATAAAATTGTCTTGTCGTTTGCCGTGATGTTAACGGAGGCTTGAAAACCGAAAATATGCAGCGTTTGCATGAACATAAGCCATGGATCGTGTCATTTTGTCCATGGCTTTCTTACTCCGTGAACGGTGAACGAAGAATTCGTCTTTGAAAGAAGGTGCCGATCTTGGAGCTGTACTTTAGAGATAATTTCTTTAATGCGGGCCGTACGGATATCGTCAACGCCAGGCGGGAGCCTGCAGGGAAATTGGATTTGAAAAGCGCGTTCGGCTCGTCGCTCGACGTGCTGGATGCCGGCGGGAACCTGGTTTGCAGCGGAAAGTTCCGGTTCATGTCAAGCAAATGGGAGGTGACGGGGGCGGACGGAAGCCTGCTGGGCGTGCTGAAACACCGTCTCAGTTTCATGTCGAAAAAATTCATTTACGAATCAGAGGGGAGAGGAATTTACGAAATTTTTTCGCCCGCGTTCTTCAAGGAATATTCGATCACCGACGAGCGCGGGATCGCGGTTGCCCAATTCGAAAAGGTGAACGGCTGGTTCGAATCCGGAGCTTTTTGCCTGCGGAACGAATCCGAACGTTTGGGGAGCTACGAATTGATCGCCGTCGTTATGGGAGTGCATGAAACAAACAAAAGGATGTCGAATGCGCACCACGCCAACATTCCTTGAGTTTTGTCCTCCGTCCGGAGACGAAAATGGAAGCAGAATGATTCGAAGGAGGCTTGTATTGGAGCCCTTCGGCTGTTATGATATGTGAGTGCTGAAATCGATTACATGAGGATGACTACATATATTTTTGGGAGGAAGCATCATGGCAAACACGAGTATCATTCTGCGCGTTGAACTTGATCATGCGAAGGTCACCTTTGGGGATGTTGCTGCCGCAATCAGCAAATCCGGGGGAGATATCACGTCCATCGACGTGATCAGGCCGGGAAAAGATTCTTCGGTCAGGGACATTACCGTCGAAGTCGTGGACACCGAAGAGGACAACGTCGTCGAATCGCTTAGGAAACAGGATGGCATCAAGCTGATCAACGTTTCGGACCGGACCTTCCTCGTTCATTTGGGCGGCAAAATCAAAATTCAGCCGACGCTGCCGATCAAAAACCGGGACGACCTGTCCCGGGTGTATACGCCAGGCGTGGCGAAGGTTTGCACGGCAATCCACGAAAATTCGGAAAAGGCTTACTCGTTGACGATCAAACGCAATACGGTGGCCGTCGTCAGCGACGGCACGGCGGTGCTCGGACTCGGAGACGTTGGCCCTTACGCGGCTGCTCCCGTGATGGAAGGGAAAGCGATGCTGTTCAAGCAGCTGGCCGGGGTCGATGCGTTCCCGATCTGTTTGGATACCCGCGACACGGAGGAGATCATCCGCACCATTAAGGCGATGAGCCCGATTTTCGGCGGCATCAACCTGGAGGACATCAGCTCCCCGCGCTGCTTCGAAATCGAAAGAAGATTGTCCGAGGAGCTGGAAATTCCGGTCTTCCACGATGATCAGCACGGTACGGCCGTCGTGGTCATCGCGGGGCTGCTCAACGCCTTAAAGGTCGTCAACAAACGGATCGAAAACATCCGGGTCGTCGTTAACGGCATCGGCGCCGCAGGGGTTTCCATCTGCAAAATGCTGCTCAGCGCCGGCGTGACCAAATTGGTGCCCGTGGACCGCGAAGGCGCGATCGTCAGAGGCGGAACGTACGAACACGAGATGTGGCAGTGGCTGGCGGATCAGCCTCAGGTCGAGGCGACGGGCGGAACGCTGAAGGAAGTCATTAAAGGCGCCGACGTCTTTATCGGCGTATCCCGCGGGAACTTGCTGAACGGCGAGGATATCCGGGGAATGGGACCGGATCCGATCGTTTTCGCCATGGCCAATCCGGTGCCCGAAGTGTCGCCCGAAGAGGCGCTTCCCCATGCACGGGTATACGCTACCGGCCGGAGCGATTTCCCGAACCAGATCAACAACGTGCTCGTATTCCCCGGATTGTTCCGCGGGGCGCTCGACTGCAGGGCGCGCTGCATCAACGAACCGATGAAGCTGGCCGCCGCGCGCGCCATCGCATCGGTCGTGACCGGCGGCGAGCTGAACGAGCTGTACATCATCCCGAGCATTTTTAACGACCAGGTCGTCATCGAAGTCCGCAAAGCGGTCGTGCAGGCAGCGATTTTGACCGGCGTGGCCCGCAGAATTCCGAAAGATTTCCGCTAAGATCACCTGCGATATAGAAAAACCCGCGTTTCTAAGCCAATAGAAACGCGGGTTTTTCCGTTTAAGGCAGCAGGAGCGCCTTGGGATCGATCGGCGGGACAAGACCTTCATCGGCCGCGCGCGTGAGCAGGGAAGAGATCGCGGCGTAACCGTCTTCGCCCAAATTCGCGGTAAAGGAATTGACGTACAAATCGATGTGAGCGTCGGCCACCTTCGGATCCATTTCCTGGGCATGGCTGAGGACGTACTCGCGGGAAGCTTCCGGATGCGCCCATGCATATTCCACCGATGCGCGCGCCCAATCGGAAATGGCCTTGAGATCCAAATTCCGTTTGGCGATGATGGCGCCGAGCGGGATCGGCAGCCCGGTATCCTGTTCCCACCAGTTGCCCAGGTCCGCCATCAGCGTCAGGCCGTAATTGGGATACGTAAATCTGGCTTCGTGGATGACAAGCCCGGCGTCGATGTTTCCGTCGCGAACGGCTGGCATGATTTGATCGAACGGCATGACGACGATCTCCCCGATGCCTCCCGGGACGTTTTGGGCAGCCCATAAGCGGAACAGCAGGTACGCGGTGGAACGTTCGCTTGGAACGGCTACGCGCCGTCCGGACAAGCCTTCGGCGTTTGTAGGCGCATCCGGTCCGCCCGACGCGAGCACCAGCGGCCCGCAGCCTCTGCCGAGAGCGCCGCCGCATGGCAGAAGCGCGTAGCGGTCCAGCACCCAAGGCAATGCCGCATAGGAAATTTTGAGCACGTCGTAATCGCTTTGTTCCTGGGCGGCCAGATGGTTCGTAATGTCGATATCCGCATAGGTAACTTCCAGCTGCGGTGCGCCCGGAATAAGGCCATGCGCCCATGCATGGAAGACAAAGGTATCGTTTGGACATGGTGAAAAAGCAATCTTCATTCGGTAAATACCCTCCTTAAAATGTCGCCTGCCGCTTCGAGCGCGGCAAAGGCTTCGCCGAGGCGCCAGGCCGCACGGTCCCTTGGGCCGACGACGTTCGAAATCGTGCGGATTTCGAGCACGGGCAGATTCCACAGCTTGGCGGCGGTCGCCACGCCGAAGCCCTCCATCCCTTCGGCAGCCGCATCGCCGTACCGCGCGGTTAACTTGGCGGTCGTTTCGGCGGAACCCGTTCCCGTCGTGACCGTCAGGATGGTGCCGCGGGTAACGGGAATCCCCTCGGATGCCATGGCATCGGAGAGGGTTTGCACAAGCTTTGAATCAGGCAGGATGACGGAGCTGCCGAAACCAAGCTCGTCCACGCTGAGAAACCCGTCAGGGGTTTCGGCTCCCAAATCGGCTGCCGCGATCCGGTCGGCGATGACGGTGGAGCCGATCTCCGCCCGTCCCTTGAAGCCTCCGGCGATCCCTGCGCTGATGACCAGGCTGTAGCTGCCCTTCGCAAGCTCTGCGGCCGTCCGTGCCGCCGCCGAGGCCGGCCCGAAACCGGCGAGTTGAACATTAAACCGCTTTGAATCGCGGGTTCCGCGCATGACGGCCTGCCGCTCTGCTTCGACCGCCGTCATGATCAGGATTCGTCCGTCCGAATCCGCATTTCGGAAGATATCCCCGTCATGCATCACGGTCTCCAAGTCTGATTTCATGCAGAATCCTCCAGTACAATTCATTTGACCTCAACATAATAACCTTATAACTAACGGAACGCCGTGTAAAGCGCGGCTCGGCCGGGGAGATTGCCAACCTTGTTTTTACAAACGCTTTCCCGGAAGGTATAATAGATTTATTGGACATGATGTCAATTAAAGGAGGAATCAGCCATGCTTGCCGAACAGCATATCAAAACGGCCATGCAAAACTACATCGATTGTTTTAACCGAGACGATTTGGAAGGAATCCTTTCATTATATGCGGAGGATGCGGTCGTAGAGGATCCCGCGGGGTCCGAGCCGGTGCGGGGCAAGGCCGCGATCGCGGAATTTTACCGTAAGGTCGTGAACGGAAGCACCCGGATCCGCCGCGAGGAACCGATTCGGGGGTCGCACGAACATTCGGGAGCCATGGCCGTTCATATCGAAACGACAGTCGAAGGCGCAACGATCGTCATTCATGTGATCGAGTTGATGACGTTTAACGAGGAAGGGCTCATTACCGGCATGAAGGCATATTGGGGACAGTCGGATATAGAGACGAAATGATTTTGCGGCCGTTCGCATGTTGCATGTTGTATGTGTTGAAAGAAGTTTTTTAACGTCAACGCGTAGCATTACGGACGGCAGCGGCATGGAGCAGCGAACCTTCGCTGCTTCTTTTTTATTCGGGGGAAATGAGACCGTTAGCCCGATTCCTCGATGCCGTACTGTTCGCTGTAATATAACGCGGTGAAGGACGCCGACGAGACGGCAGAAATGCTATTTCCGCCCGGTTTGCCGCATTAAATAACGTATAGAAACATATGGAAAACAAGAAAATACGGATAAGCGCCTGAAAAACGGAGGCCGCAGCCGTTCCGCAGACCGCCGGCATTGCGCCGAACATGCTGCCGGATACTTTGCCGAGCGGGCCTTCGCCGTTTCCTTTCCCCAAAAAATCGGATATAATTCCTGGATGCGGGTATGAATTGACACATGGCGTAATGACTGGCGATATATTAGAATAGATAGGTCTACGTTTACGTGGCGAAAAGGAATCATTCATTGATTTTGAACATTAATAATGAAGTTGAAAGCGAGAAGGAACCTAATGCTGAATAACCGGATGACTTTTGAAAGCCTGTGCCTGCGGAACGAACCGCTGGCCAACCATTCATCGTACCAAATCGGGGGCGAAGCGAACTTTTTTGCCATGCCCGAAACGGTGGAGGAGCTTCTGACACTGCTGCGGGGCTGCAAAACGCACGGATTGGATTATTTTATTTGCGGGATGGGTTCGAACCTGCTGTTTCCGGACCGTCCGCAGGAGGATACGCTGTACATCTCATTGAAAAAATTCGTCTATTGGGACATCCAGCCGACCAAATGGTTCATATCCTCCGGAACGCCGATGTCCATGCTGGCGATCAGCGGCAGGATGTTCGGCATTCCCGGCTACGAATTCACCTACTTGCTGCCCGGGGGACTTGGCGCGGGAATTTATATGAACGCCAAATACAATCACCATCAGATCAGCGACATCATTAAAACCGTTTATTACGTCGACTTGTCCGACCCGTCCTTGGCCGTTCGGTCGATTGACGTGTCGCAGTGCCAATACGGCTACAAACAATCCATCTTCCAGATGAACCCATGGCTGGTGCTCGGGGCGGATATGCTTGCCGTGCCGGACGAGAAGCAGATCGCTGCCGGCAATGAGCTGCTTGCGCGGTGGAAGGCGAAGGAAGGCATGTCGACGCTGGCTTCTTTTTATTCGTACATGGATGGGGAAGCCGAAGCGCTTAAGAAACAGGGCATCGTCATCCCGGCCGAAATGACCGACATCGCCAATTACCGTAACGCAAAACGACATTTCGAATTCCCTTCCTGCGGTTCGGTGTTCAAAAACAATTACGACTACGGCGTTCCGGTGGGCGCCCTTGTGGACCGGTTGAACATGAAGGGCAAGGAGCATGGCGGCGCAATGATCTCGCCGTATCACGGGAACATGATCATCAATCACCGGCATGCCACCGCCGAAGACGTGAAATATTTGATGAACGTGATCATCGAAGGGGTCAATAACGCATTCGGCTTTGAACCGGAACCCGAAGTGGTCGTCGTGAAATAAACAAAATAACATACAAGGCTGCGGCCGCGTATAAACCTTTCCGTTTTAGGAAAGGTTTTTTGTATACGTGCAGGCTAGTTTAGAAAAACAAAGTATTGCAAGTAAGTTAATGGGGTTATATAATAAAAAAGTAAGTAAATAAAATATTGGAGGCTACTATACTTATGTCGAATTTCATCGATGCGCTCAAAAACAGACGTTCCATTTATGCCATTAGCAAGGATGTATCCGTTTCGGACGAAAAGATCGTCGAAATCGTCAACGAAGCGGTCAAACATACGCCATCGTCCTTTAACTCCCAAAGCGCCCGCGTCGTCGTTCTGTTGGGCGAACAGCATGACAAGCTGTGGAACCTGACGGAAGAAACGCTCAAAGGCGTCGTTCCAGCCGAAAATTTTGCTCCGACGGCCGAGAAAATGGCCGGATTCCGCAATGGATACGGCACGGTCCTGTTCTTCGAAGACAATGCCGTCATTGAAGGTCTTCAAGCCCAATTCGAAGCTTACAAGGATAATTTCCCTGTATGGTCCAACCAATCCAACGGCATGCTTCAGCTCGTCGTATGGACGGCTTTGGAAGAGGAAGGGCTGGGCGCAAGCTTGCAGCACTACAACCCGCTGATCGACCAAAAGGTCGCTCACGAATGGAACCTGCCTGCAAGCTGGAAGCTGATTGCCCAAATGCCGTTCGGCAAAGTGGTGGCTCCTGCCGGCGAGAAACAATTCCAGCCGCTTGAAGAGCGCGTCAAAGTATTCAACTAATCCAGATCCAACCCGGCATACAGCTACGAATAAAAAGATAAAAAGAAAAGGGACGGTTATTCCGAGTTTGCCGGAAAAACCGTCCCTTCTTTTTTAAAACTTGCACGATTAAACGCTTCACGCTGATCACCAGGCTAATGATGCCGTGTGCAAGGCGTAAGCACCGCCTGCCAAGGACGGCGGAGCCGTTTAAGGCTCAGGAGAGGTTTTCCCGCGGGAGATGCTGAGATGATGGATTTGCTCCTCCAAAATGTTGCTCGTTTTGCCGATGAACTGCATGATGAGCCGGAGCTCGTCCGCCGAATACTGGGAGGCAAGCTCCAGCATCGCCGAATGAAGAGGCGAATACGTGTTTTTGATTGCTTTGTTGTGCTCGTATACCGGAACGATAATGACTCTGCGCCGGTCGGCCGGATCGTTTTCCCTGCGCACGTAACCGCATTTTTCAAGCCGGTCGATCAATGCGGTGATCGTTCCGGTCGCCAGCCCCGTAATTTTGGATAGCTCGCCTGCCGTAATCGGCCCGGTTTCGCGCAAAATGTCAACCGATTTCAGATCGTTATTGTACAAACCGTGGGAGGCGGCGACAAACTGCTGGTACAATACGGTTCGGGTGCCCAACCCCCGCATCAGCAGCGCAAGCTGTTCCCGGAGATCTGCAGGCTGTTCCTGCCGTTCGCTTGACAAACGAGACACCTCCTCTTAATATTTACATATCTCGATGAACGAGATATTCGATAAATGAGATATTAATATGATTTTATCGAACTTGTTCATACCTTGCAAAGGGGAAAGGGGTTTGCGAATGGAAGCAGCCAATAACAACATAAAGCTGGTTGTGGCAGGCTTGTTGCTTGCCATTTTTATGTCGGCTATCGATAATACCATCGTTGCCACGGCCATGGGGACGATCGTGTCCGATCTTGGCGGGATGGACAAGTTTGTCTGGGTCACGTCCGCGTATATGGTGACCACCATGGCGGGCATGCCGATTTTCGGCAAATTGTCGGACATGTACGGCAGAAAGAGATTTTTTATTTTCGGTTTGGCCGTGTTTTTGATCGGTTCAGCATTATGCGGGCTGGCTCAAACGATCGAGCAGCTCAGCATCTACCGCGCGATCCAGGGGATCGGCGGGGGAGCGCTTATGCCGATCGCGTTTACGATTATTTTTGACATTTTTCCGCCGGAAAAACGGGGCAAAATGACCGGCCTTCTCGGAGCGGTTTTCGGAGCGGCAAGCGTGGTCGGTCCGCTGCTCGGGGCCTATATTACCGATTACATGGGATGGGAATGGGTGTTTTATATCAACGTTCCGATCGGGATCGTTTCGTTTGCGCTGATCATGAAAAACTATAAGGAATCGCCTTCCCATTCGAAGCAAAAGATCGACTGGTGGGGCGCCGCGACGCTCGTTATTGCGGTCATCAGCCTGATGTTCGCGCTGGAGCTCGGAGGCAAGGAGTATGCCTGGAGTTCGGCGCCGATCATTTCGCTGTTTGCGCTCTTCGCCGTTTTTTTCGTCGCGTTCTTTTTCGTGGAGCTCCGGGCGAAGGAGCCAATTTTGCCGTTTTTCCTCTTTAAACGCCGTTTGTTTGCTTCATCGCAAATATTAGCGTTTTTATATGGCGGCACGTTCATTATATTGACGGTGTACATTCCGATCTTCGTCCAGGCCGTGTATGGAGGCTCGGCGACCAATGCAGGACTGATCCTGACGCCGATGATGCTCGGTTCGGTGGCGGGCAGCTCGATCGGCGGCATATTTTCGACGAAGACGAGCTATCGCAATCTGATGGGGATTTCGGTTGTGTTTTATCTTGCAGGCATGTACCTTCTCAGCACGCTCCAGCCGGATTCCGCGCGTTATTTGCTGACATTGTTCATGATCGTCGTCGGCTTTGGCATGGGCTTTTCGTTTTCGCTGCTGCCTACGGCCTCCCAGCATAATTTGGAGCCGCGCTACCGCGGAACCGCGAACTCGACCAACCAGTTTCTTCGTTCGCTGGGGATGACGATGGGGATTACGATTTTCGGCACGATCCAAAATAACCTGTTTACGAGCAAGCTGACGGAAAACTTCAAAGGCATGGGCGGGAATGCCGATTCCGCCATGTCCAGCCTGGGAGATCCCAAGCAAATCTTCGAGCCTAGCGTACGGACGAAGATTCCGGAGGCTGTCCTCTCCAAAATCATCGACGCCATGTCCGGTTCGATCACCCATGTGTTCCTGATTGCTCTCGTCCCGATTGCCATCGCCGTCATTTTCGTCATTGCGATGGGGAAGGCAAGGGTCGAACTCCCTCAGAAGCGGCAGGAGAAAGCCTAAAGGCATTGAAATGCTATAAAACGATAAAACGTCCGAGGTGTCGGGCGTTTTTTCTTTGGGGCAGGAAAGGGAGCTTTTCTGACAGCACGATGTTTTGCGCCCCGCCGGAATGGTTAGACTCATATTAGGAAAAAAGGGTTTCATAACATTCCAAGGAAGAAGGGGTAAACCAATGAGTGACCAACTGAACGCAGCAAAGGCATGGCTGGAGCAAAAAACCGGAGAAACGCTGCTGATCCGCAAAGAGGAGCGGGACGATATCGACGAAACCCGGGTACGCCTGGAGAGCGTGGAATATGACGAAACGGTGCCGACCTTCGACGAATACGCGGAAGGAAGCTCCCTCATTTTGCACGGGGCGGGAAACGTCGTCAGCGGGGACGGCGAATTGCCGCTGCCTAGGGACGAATACCAGATCTACGTGGACGGACAGTTCGACTGCAGCCCCGACGGCAACGGCTTAAGCTTGACGACGGGACGGGCCAAATACCGCATTTCCGTCATTTCTTGACGGTCTTGCCGGCTCGTGCCGACCATGCATCCTTGAAAAGCGGTCGGTGGTTTTTTGGTTTTTTTACAGAAAATCTGTATTAAACATTTGTCATATCCTTCAAAACGTGATAAAGTTAACATTGACCTTATGACTGGAATCGTTTTTCGGTCAATCATAGGGTGTAGAGCGAATTCGGGAGGGGAAAATCATAGGAACGGTGGATCGTAAAAAGCAGGTGCTTGAAGCGGCTTCTCGGTCCTTCGCATTGTTCGGCTACAAAGCGACCACGATGGACCAGGTGGCCAAAATCGCCAATGTGGGGAAAGGGACCATCTATACGTTTTTTGATACCAAGGAGCAGCTTTTCGACGAAATCGTCAATGGCGTCATTTCCGAAATGAAATCGATCATTTTGCGGGAAGTGGACCATGACAGGAAGTTTTTTGACAATTTGTTCCGCGTTTTGGATTCTTTTCTGGAATTCCGCAGCGAGCACGAACTCCTCATCAAGCTGTCCCAGGAGCTTCGGGACGTCGGCACGCCTCAATCGCAAGAAGCGATGGCCCAGGTGGAAAACGTCATTCTGGGGTATATCGAAAAAGAAATCGAGCGGGCGATTGCCCAGGGCGAGCTGAGGGAATGCGACCCCAAAATCGTATCTTTCCTGATGGTAAAGATGTACATCGCCTTGACTTCGGAGTGGAACAAAAACCACGAGCCGTTATCCAAGGAGCAGATCAAGGAGCATATCCGGCTTTTTTTGGAGAACGGGCTCGCTGCGAACGCGTAACACATTCCGGAAACATGGAAGTAGCACCGCCAAACCAAGCTCATACATCGGGAGCAGCTCAGCTCGGGCATGCGAACCGGCGACGGATACCCGGAGCCTGCTTTCGCATGCGCATGATTGACCGGATGATGAAAACAGTCAGAATGTTTTTGGCATCATCGATATTTGGATAAGGAGGGGCTACCGCCAGACATGAATGCATTATCCGTGTTTTTTAAAGACTTAGCTGCGGCCGTCAAAAACCCGAAAGTGCTGATCCCGATCATTGCCGTCATGTTTATCCCGATCATGTACAGCGGCGTGTATCTGGCAGCCTTCTGGGACCCGTACGGCCATTTGGACAATTTGCCGGTCGCCGTGGTGAACCAGGATAAAGGCGCCGAGTTCAAAGGCAAAGAGCTGCATATCGGCTCGGACCTGGTGGATGAACTCAAAAAAGGCAAAGATTTCGACTGGAAGTTTGTCAGCGCAGAGGAAGCGGAGAAGGGGATCAAGGAAAACCGCTATTATATGAAAATTACCATCCCCGAAAACTTCTCCGAACAAGCCACGACGCTGCTGGACGATCATCCGCAGCCGGCAAAAATTTTGTATGAACCGAACGGGGATTACAACTTTATCGCCTCCCAGATCGGAAATACGGCGATCAAGGACATTAAAGCGAAAGTGTCCGCCAAAGTCACCGAATCGTATACCGAAAGCCTGCTCGACAACTTCACGGAAGTTTCGGACGGACTTGCGGAAGCGGGCGACGGGGCGGACAAAATCCATGACGGCAGCGTCGATCTTGACGAAGGAGCCGTCAAGCTGAAGGAAAACCTGAAAAAGCTGGCGGACGGCACGCTGGAAGCCAAAGACGGCATGGGGCCGCTGGCCAAAGGCGTAAGCGATCTTCATCAGGGCGCGGGTCAGCTGAACCAGGGCGCGAGCAAACTCGCCAGCGGGCTGGGTCAGCTGAACGCCGCGGGAGGCCAGCTGCTGAGCGGAGCGAAGCAGGCGCAGCAGGGCGGTTCGCAGCTGCATGCCGGGCTGCAAAGCTCCTTGGAAGGCGCGAAAAAGCTGAACGCAGGCCTTCAAGGTTCGGAGCAGGGCGCAGGCAAGCTTGAAGCGGGGCTTCAAGCCGCCGAAAAGGGCAGCGCGGATCTATCTTCCGGACTCAAGTCTTCCCTTGACGGGGCATCCAAGGTTTCCGAAGGCGCGAAGGGCGTTGCCGACGGACTGCAGCAGCTTGCCTCCTCCAGCCCGGAACTGGCCAAAAACCCGCAATTCCAGAAGCTGCTTGCCGCCAGCCAATCCGTGGCGGAAGGAAGCGCCAAGGTGGCGGCTGGCCAGGAACAGCTGTCCAAAGGCGCCGATTCCCTGCATGACGCGCAGCAGCAGCTGCTGACCGGCGCAACGGCGCTTCATAGCGGGCAGAAACAGCTGCTTGAAGGCAGCGGCCAGCTTGTGAAAGGCCAGGAACAACTCGTGCAGGGCACCGCGAAGCTGAATGAAGGGCAGTCCGCGTTGACCGCCGGACTTTCAACGTTTAACCAGAAGCTCGGAGAAGCGGCAAACGGCAGCCAAGCGCTTGTCGCCGGCTCGAAGCAGCTCGTGGACGGCACGTCCCAGCTGAAAGGCGGCGTGAACAAATTGTCGGGCGGCCTGGTGACGCTTGCCGACGGGTCGCAGCAGCTGCATAAAGGCGCGGGCGAGCTCGCCAATGGCATCACGAAGCTTGACGACGGTTCGAAGGAGCTGGCAACCAAGCTGAACGATGCGGCCGAAAAAACTTCCGAGCTGAAAAAGACCGACGATCTCGTGAAAATGTTCGCCCAGCCGATCGACTCCGAGGAAAACGACAGCCGCAGAGTGCCGAATTACGGCACGGGCTTGACGCCGTATTTCATGTCCCTCGGTTTGTTCGTCGGGGCGCTCATCTCGACGCTCGTGATTTCGCTCAAAGGCACGACCGTGGAAGGAGCGACAGGCTTCGGCCGTTTCGTCAGCCGCACGCTTTCTTTTGCGGGCATGGGCTTGTTCCAGTCCGTCGTGGCGGCGACCATCATTTTGTACGGACTTGGATTGAAGGTGCAGAGCGTGCCGTATTTCTTCCTCTTCACCTTTATCACGAGTTTGACGTTTATGTTTATCGTGCAGGCGGTCGTCACGTGGTTTGATATGCCGGGACGTTTCCTCATTATCATTCTGCTCATTTTGCAGCTGACGACCAGCGCAGGCACGTTCCCGCTCGAACTGATTCCGGATTGGCTCAAACCGATCAATCCTTGGCTTCCGATGTCGCACAGCGTGCTTGGATATAAAGCCATCATATCCAGCGGGGATTACGACCTGATGTGGAAACAGGCCGGCGTGCTCGGCATCGTCGCCGTCATCTTCCTGGTTTTCAGCCTGATTTATTTCCTGTGGAAAGGAAGCAAAAAGCAGCAGCCTGCCGAGGCGGCGGCTTAAGCAGCAGGAACTTCAGGGCATTCCACAAAAAAACGAAGTCCTGATCCGCAAAGGTCAGGACTTTTTTTCGAATGCAAAAGAGAGTATCATGTTTATGCGCAAGCGATCCTTTTCTCTGCTAGAAACATTTCCGCACTGACATGGCCGGCCATCGGTGAAAGCACGCCGGATGGACGTTTTTCTGAGGTTCAGGGTATAATAAAGAGATCAGACAGGAATGAGGGATTACATGATTACGATTAAAACCAGATCACAAATCGAACAGATGAAGGAAGCCGGAGCCATCCTCGCGGCTTGCCACCGGGAGATCCGAAAGCTGATCGAACCGGGAATCACGACGATCGAAATCGACCGTTTCGCGGAAAAATTCATCCGGGCAGCAGGAGCGACGCCCGAACAGAAAGGGTATAACGGATTTCCTTACGCGACTTGCACATCCGTCAACGACGTTATCTGCCACGGGTTCCCGGGCAGCTACGCCCTCAAGGACGGCGACATCGTGACCGTGGACATGGTCGTGAACTTGAACGGATGGCTGGCGGATTCGGCCTGGTCCTATGCGGTCGGCAACGTGTCCGAAGAAGCGCAGCGCCTGCTGGACGTGACGAAAGAATCGCTCTACAAAGGCATCGAAAAGGCGGTGATCGGTAACCGGATCGGCGATATTTCGAATGCGATCCAGGTGTACGCGGAAGCCGAAGGTTTCTCCGTCGTCCGCGAGTTCATCGGCCATGGCATCGGCCGGGAAATGCATGAAGAACCGCAGGTGCCGCATTACGGACCGCCAAAACTCGGCCCCCGTTTGAAG
The DNA here is from genome assembly GCF_038004655.1 of Paenibacillus sp. FSL M7-1455. NCBI lineage: Bacteria > Bacillati > Bacillota > Bacilli > Caryophanales > Paenibacillaceae > Paenibacillus > Paenibacillus sp. FSL M7-1455. The sequence continues at coordinate 2,467,767 of NZ_JBBORO010000001.1, forward strand.
GAAGGCATGGTCATTACCATCGAACCGATGCTGAACACGGGAACGTACCGCAGCAAAATCGACAGCGACGGCTGGACGGCACGAACGCTTGACGGCGGATTGTCGGCCCAATACGAGCACACGATCGCGATTACCGCGGACGGACCGGAAATTCTCACGCTGCAATAACATACAAAAAGGAGCCTAAACGGGCTCCTTTTGCGTTTTGATCGGCGAACTCTAATTCACCCTTTGCTTATATTTCCCCGAGCTTTCGATGCTGACCCGAATATCGATGGTCTTGATGGAGTCCGCGTCCAAGAGATACGGGCTGGCGCGATGAAACTCATGCCACTTTTTCGGATTTTTGCGATAAAGCTTTTCATCAAGCATGAAGACGTCGGCTTTTTTCTCCAATCCCTTTTTGAAGCTCATTTTGATTTCGTCCCGGATGGCATCGCCTGCCATTTCCTCCATCTTTTTATGCGGCGTGTCTTTGATCAGCTCATCGATATACGCATCGACGGAGACCCGGATGTTGAATCGGGCTTTGCCGTTTTCGATGACGGGTTTCACATACAGATGGGGTTTTTGGAGAACGATCGTTGCGACGGGAGGACCTTTATCCGGGATGTTCATGGGGGAGCGGACCAATTGCCGTTGAATCCATCTTGTTCCCTTGAGATCATCCTCGCTGAGATGGCCCCGGAATTCCTTGTTTTGAAAAAAATACGCCCCGTTGATCCGGAACATCGAACGCTTATCCTGATCCTCGTACCAGCCGGTCCGGTCAAGCGTGAGGCACGGGATCATGGCAAGTCCGCTCGGCTCGTTCATTTGCGCGATGATTTTGTAGCCGTATTCGGGGAGGATAAACGACCTTTGCGAATAGATCTGGTACGGTAAATCCATAAGGGTGTCCAGAGGCGAAAAATTCAGGATGGACTTTTGGATCAGGATCTCGTGCAGCGGTTCGTTCGTGCCGTACATCAAAATGTTGTATCGCACCTCGCGATAGCGGTTCAGCATGTCGTAGATTTCCTTCATTCCATGTTTCATGGCATTTTCGGACAGGACCAGCGCCTTCAAATGCCCCCAAAAAACCCTGATCTGCGAAGTGGCGTACATGGTCGTGAGCGATTCGGTCAACGTTTTTCCTTCGCCGACTCCAACCCAGATCGGGACCGGTTTTCCCACTTCCCCGGTATCGGATTTGGCGATATTGGTAAAATTCAGCATCTGCGCGTAACTTTTGAAGCGGCCGTTTTCATAATCGACGCCAAGAGCCGTAACGTAAGCCATATTCTGGATGTCCTTGGAATTCCAGCAGCCGGAAACGAGCATCAGGATGAGAAGCGATAAGGCGATTTTTTTTGCGTTCCTCATTGCGGGTTCTCCCCAAAATGATCCGAATCCATGGTGCCGAGCGACGTCGGCTTTTTACGCATCAGCTTCCAAGGCCCCCGCAAAATGGCGAGGAAAAAATCCTTCGCGTGAAAAGGCGATACGGGCGTCAAGTAAGGAACGCCGAAGGACCGGAGTCTTGACGCATAGGCCAGCAAAAGAATCAAGCCGAGGATCATCCCGTACATGCCCAGAATGGACGAAGCAAAAAACAGCCCGAATCGGATCACGCTCACGGCGGTGCTTAGCGTCTGATTGACGAGCGTGGCGCTTGCAACCGCAGTGATGGCTCCGACGACGACCGAGGAAGGAGAGACGAGCCCCGCGCGGATGGCAGCATCGCCGATAATCAAGCCGCCGATGACCGTTAAGGTCTGCCCGATGGTGCTTGGAAGCCTGATTCCCGCCTCGCGGAAGATTTCAAGAAGGATCAGCATCAGGAAAAGCTCCATTTGGGCGGATAAAGGAAGCCCCAATCTTGCGGTCGAAATGGTAGCCATGAGCCGGAAAGGGATCTGGTCCTGATGGAAAGCGGCCAAAGCTACCCAGAAGGAGGGCAGGCCGATGGAGATGAGCAGGCTGAGGATCCGGATGAGCCGCGCAAAAGAAACATAAATATAGTTGAAATGAACGTCCTCCGGAGACTTCATCTGCAGCGACAAGGTTCCTGGCCCAATCAACGCCATGGGAATGCCGTCAATAATGATGACGAAACGGCCGTTGATCAGGCTGGCAACCGCGTAATCCGGCCGGCCGGTAAAATCAAGCAGGGGGAAGAGGGCATATCTGGAGTCGGACAACAGCTCCTCCAGCTGATTGATCGAATAGATCGCATCGATATCGATCCGGTCCAGGCGTTGCCTGACTTCCGTCAGGATACTCTTTGAGATGATGTCGTCGAAGTACATTAAAGCAATCCTTGTTCTGGACCTGCGTCCCAAAATCAGATTTTCGCAGCAAAGGGACTTGCTGCGGATGCGCTTGCGGATCAAGGCGATATTGGTGACAAAATCCTCGGTAAAACCGTCTTTCGGCCCTTTGATCGAGATTTCGACGTTGGACTCTTCGGGTGTTCGTTTGGGAGAGTTGCAAATATCCAAAGAATACATTTGATTGGTGAGCGGGATCAAAATGACAAGACCCCCTTGGAATACGATATCCTCGATTTGCTGTTCGGTGATGGGCTCCTTCATTTCGTCCAGCGCCAATTTGGAATACAGGTCGCCGTTTTGCTGCAGGAAAAAGCCGGATTCCCGGTACATGTCCTGGAGCTCGGGAAGTACGACCAGGCTGATTTGCGCGGAGTCCGCGAGTCCGCTTGCGTATATGAGCACGACGTCGGACGAAGCGGAGTTTTTTTCCAAACGGTACGTTCGGATGACGACATCGAAGCTCTTGGAAAAGACGGATCGGATTTTTGGCAGCGTCCATACCGCGTTTTCGTTTGGTGATTCGGACGGGGTCACGATGCTTCCTCCTTTCTTTTCGCCGGCAAAAACGTTATAGCGGTCCAGATGACGGATAGTAACAGGTTTACGCAAAGCGAGATCGGAAAGTAATATCGATACAAACCTTGATAGAACGCGTCTTGGCTGACAGGAAACATGGCAAACAGGACATAACTGAAGGAGACGGCGAGCAGAAAGCGGTTCGCCATCACCCTGCTTTTAAATGGGAGTATTTCGACAAGGAGATATTGGGCAAGCGCAATCCGCATGAATGCGCCGGCCAGCCATTGATAAACCGACAAAAAGTCGACATGCTCCACATATTCCCCGATTTTTACGAGCCTCCACTGTTCATAGGGGGATTCCATTTGCTTTGCGGCCTCCTGCGGTCCAAACTCCGATATGGCGCCTAGAATAGGGCCGAGGGTTATGTAGGAGATGATCAGGCCGTAGACGACCATGTGCCATGGTTTGACCCGGTTTGTGATCCGGTGCTGTATGGACAAAATAACGAAGATTTCCACAAAACCCCCGCCAACATATATCATTCCATTCACCGGCGGCATTATTCCGTGCTCCAGAATAGGGGCGAGCAAATTGAAGTTTTTTTTCGAAGCATTGGCAATCGACACGAAAAAGCCGAGTATGACGACGACGGGAAGCAATATTCCGGCACTGACGGCGATCGAACGGATGCCCAGCTTGGCCATATAGAAACATACAAACATCAAGGTGCCGACCAAAACGATTTTGGGCGTCGCCGGCAAATAGTTGCTGATCGTCCAGCCGGAAGTATGATAAAGGGTAACGCCGCCGATCAGGTACAAATGAATAATCAATGGAGCAACCAAAATCCAGGACAGGACGGGAGTTGTTTTTTCCGCCAGCCACGGCTGAATTTTCTGCTGGCCGGTCCGTTTCATGAAAACGGCAAGCATCAGGGTCCAAGGCACCAGCAGCACGGTCGCGAAAATAACGGAAAGCCACGCGTCCCTGCCAGCCGCATCGAGCACGAGCGGATTGATGATGATATGGCTCGTCAGGCCGTTCATTAGCATAAGGGACATCAAAATTGGCACGATATGCACGGATGCTGATTTTTTCATTTGAGGCTTGTTCCCTCTTCCTGAATGAAATCGTTGATTATCGTATTTTGGCTAAAATCACTCCTGAATATTCAATATTTTGAAACAAGCGGATGACATGAGGCTTCCACACCCAAAAAAGCGGGCTTATCCTCCAAAAATTCCAACTATTTAAAGTGATAATTTCATTATATGAAAAATTCACAATAACAAAACAAGCTTGCGCCTAGTTACTATACCGAACGTCTGCCACGCCCCACGGACTTTGACCGAGAAAAAGAGGACAAAAAAAGCAGCGCGTGAAGCGCTGCTTGGCCGTTTGGATTACTCCTTGTTCAGCAGTTCCGCGCCGGCGATGCCCGGATTCGTCATCTGATAAGGATCCAGAATGATATTCAGTTCTTCCTCGGTCAACACATTATAAAGGAGGCACAATTCGCGGACCGATTTGCCGGTCAGGATCGCTTCGCGGGCAATGCGCGAAACGACCTCGTATCCGAGATGCGGGTTCAGCGCAGTGATGATGCCGACGCTGTTTTCGACGTATTCGCGGCAGCGTTCCACGTTGGCCTGGATGCCTTCGATGCAATGCTCGCGGAATACGCGGAAGCCGTTGTTCATGATCTCAAGGGATTGGAGCAGGTTATATACCAGCACCGGTTCCATCACGTTCAGTTCCAGTTGTCCGGCTTCGGAGGCGAGGCAGATCGTATGGTCGTTGCCGATGACCTGGAAGGCGATTTGGTTGATGACTTCGCACATGACCGGATTGACCTTGCCCGGCATGATGGAAGAACCCGGCTGCCTTGCCGGGAGCGACAGTTCGCCAAGTCCGGCTCTCGGTCCGGAGGCCATCAAGCGGATATCGTTCGCGACCTTGGACATGTTCATCATGCAAATTTTCAGCGCGGCCGAAACTTCGGTGTACGCGTCGGTGTTTTGGGTGGCATCGACCAGATGGTCCGCCGGCTCGATCGGGAAACCGCTCAGCTCGGCAAGCACTTTGGCGACATGTTCGATGTAGCGGACGTCGGCGTTCAGGCCCGTACCGACGGCGGTTGCGCCCATATTGATGTGGAGCAGGTTTTTCTTCGTCGCGGCCAGGCGGTCGATGTCCCGCCCAAGCACGCGCGCGTATGCCTGGAATTCTTGTCCCAGACGGATCGGAACCGCATCCTGCAGATGGGTTCGTCCCATTTTGATGACGGAGTCGAATTCTTCGGCTTTGCGTTCGAAGGCCTGCTTCAATTCCTGCATCGTTTTCAGCAGCTTCTCGATCATCGTCAGGGTAGCCAAATGCACCGCCGTCGGGAAGGAATCGTTGGTCGACTGGGCCATGTTGACGTGGTTGTTCGGGCTGATGTCGGCGTAGCTGCCTTTTTCTTTGCCGATCAGCTCGAGCGCGCGGTTGGCGATGACTTCGTTCGTGTTCATATTAATAGACGTGCCTGCTCCGCCTTGGATCGGATCGACGATAAAATGATCGAACCATTTCCCGCCGATGATCTCGTCTGCCGCCTTGACGATGGCTTCGCCTTTGGACGGGAGCAGCCGTTTAATCTCCATGTTTGCGATCGCGGCCCCTTTTTTGACCATGGCCATCGCCCGGATCAGCTCCGGATGAATCCGCTGGCCGGTAATCGGGAAGTTTTCTGCCGCACGCATCGTTTGAATGCCGTAGTATGCGTCTTCGGGAACTTCTTTGGTGCCGAGAAAGTCTTTTTCTAGTCTCATGAATACATTCCTCCGAGTTTGGTAACTGGATATTAGAGTCAGATGAGAACGCTTTATTTTATCGGACCCGCTATCATTATACGGTTTAAATGCAGGAACTGCCAGTCCTATGTCATTAAGGAATGAAAAAAAGGCGGAAATGTCCGCCATGAACGCACAACTGTATATTCGGACGCGTTGGAGACCATAGGGACGGGGAAGCGGGGAACGAAAAAAGCCCGCCGTGAAGCGGGCTTTCCGTGTAACTTTTGACCTTAAATCGAATTCGGAACTTTGACGTCGGGATTGACGTCGGCTTCATAATCCACGCCTTCGGTTTCAAACCCGAACAGCTGGAAAAATTCCTTGCGGTATCCTTCCAGGTCCGTCAGATCATAAATATTGTCGCTTGTGACTTGATCCCAAATGTTCACCACTTCGGCCTGCACGTCCTCGCGCAGCTCCCAATCGTCGATGCGGATGCGTCCGGCTTCGTCGACCTGCGGCTCCCCTCCGGCATACAGGCGATCCTTGAACAGGCGATAGGTTTGCTCGATGCAGCCTTCATGGATGCCCTTTTCCTTCATGATTTTGTACAGGGAGGAAATGTACAGCGGAACGATCGGAATCGCGGAGCTGGATTGCGTCACGAGGCCTTTGCTCACTACGACGTAAGCCCGTCCGCCGTTCGTTTTGAGCTGATCGTTTAGCTTCAGGGCCGTCGCCTCCAGATGGTCCTTGGCCCGACCGATCGAACCGTCGCGATAGACAGCTTTCGTGATCTCGGAGCCGATGTAGGAGAACGAAATGGTCGTTACGTCTTCGCTCAGCACTTCCGCGGCGCGAAGCGCCTCGATCCATGCTTCCCAGTCGTCGCCGCCCATGACGGCTACCGTTTCTTGGATTTCCTTTTCGGTTGCCGGTTCAATCGTGATGTCCGTCACTTCGCCCGTATGGAAATTGACGGTTTTATTCGAGAATGGCTTGCCGATCGGCTTGAGCACGGAGTTGAACGTTTCTCCCGTTTCCGGGTCCGTCTTGCGGGCGGAAGCCACGCTATAAATGACGAGGTCGACCTTGCCGATTTTTTCCTTGATGAGCTCGATCGTTTTATCCTTCGTTTCTTTGGCGAAAGCGTCGCCGGTTACGCTGTATGACTTCAAGCCTGCGTCCTGGGCTGCTTGCTCGAAGGCGGCGGAATTATACCAGCCTGCAGAAGCGGTGCGTTTTTCGGAGCCGCTGCTCGGACGATAGACGCCGACCGTGTTCGCTTGCGCGCCGAAAGCCGCCGTAATCCGGGCCGCCAGGCCGTAGCCCGTGGACGCGCCGATGACCAGCACGTTTTTCGGCCCTTCGATCGCAGGTTTCGACTGGACGTAATCGATTTGTTTTTGAACCTGTGCCGCGCAGCCTGCCGGATGTGAAGTGGTGCAGATGAATCCGCGTGTTCTCGGTTTAATGATCATGTTAGGCTTTTCCTCTCTTCCAAATGAAAATACAACGAATGTTGAGACGTTTTGGACATACTCCATCCTATTGTATCAATTTTTGAGGAAACGACCAACCAGGATCGCAAGCAAAAGGGAATTAATTAACGTTTAGCAAAATATATTTGACGATGATAATCATTATCAACTAAAATAGGAAAGAAGGTTTAATCGATATTTGCAGCATACATATGCAGGTTTTGCCGAAATCACCGATATCTAATCTTAGGAGGCTGCTTATATGTTCATTCAGGTTCGGAGAATCACGGTCAAGGCGGGAAACGCCGATCAGGTCGTGGCCCGGTTCAGCAAGGAAAGCCCGATCGACGGCATGGAAGGGTTGATCGATAAAACGGTCATGACGACCAAAATCAGCAGGGAAGAGGAAGAAGTCGCCGTCATGATCCGTTGGCGTTCCCGCGACGATTGGAAAAACTGGGAGAAAAGCGACGCGCATCTTCAGGGGCACCGCGAGAAAAAAGGGCAGGAACCCCCGGAATACGTCATCAGCACGAAGGTCAACATGTACGAGGTCCAAAGCATAACCCAAGGAAAAGCCTCCCGGAGCGTATAGATCATGGCATAAAAAACATTTCGAACAACGCCGTTTTTATGTTGCGGAAAGACTTAATGAAAAAACAGCCGACCGGGATTCGATTCCAGGGCGGCTGTTTTCGCTTTAACGTTGCCTTGTTATGAACGGATTGGACCATTTTCATAGTGTTTAGATATGGGAAGACGCTTCAGGCACGATCGTTATCGTTTCAGGATGACGCCGTTGTCATGAGGCTGCATCGCCCTCGCCCGACTTTTTCCGCCCGTACATGCGGTACAGCACAATTCCGAACAGCATGCCGATGAAGGACATGCAAGATATCGTCAAATACATCGTGCGGCCGCCGAAAGCCTGGTATAACGCGCCGCCCGCAAAGGACGACAAAATGCCCGAGACCCCAAAGAACAACAGCGCCAGCACGGTTTGTCCGGTGGCTCTCCATTCCACGGGCACGATGTTGTACAAATACTGGATCGCAGCCGTGTAGAATACCGGAAACGTCAGCAGCTGCAAAAGCTGGATGTAGGCGAGCCAGTTCGGGTCCTCGATCCAGGCCGAAATAAAAAACCGCAAAAAGTAAAACGCTCCGGCAAAAGAGATGATGGCAAGCTCCTTGTTTTTGCGAAGCCACCAAAAGCTCAGGGAAAACACGAGAATTTCGCTGCCGGCGGCCAGAAACCATGCAAGGCCGAGCAAATCCGGCTTCCCGCCCAAATCCTTGATATACAGGCCCAAAAAGGTATCGTTCATTCGGGCCGGAATCGAGCTGATAAACACGAGGATCAGGAACAGCAGCGTTTCCTTGTTGCTCAAAAAGTTTTTCAGGCTTTTCATGGTCACGGGTTTCCCGGAGACGGGCGCATCCGGCATGAGATAGGTCACGACCAGACTGATTGCGCCAATTCCGGCGAACGTATACCCCAGGCTGCGGGAGCCGAACTGGGTCATCAAGTACCCGGCCGCCAGCGACATGACCGCATACCCGAGCGCGCCGTATGTCCGCAAGGACCCGTAGCTGATCCCCGCCGATTCCGCCACGCGGAAATTGAGGCTTTCCGTTAACGGATCGACCGGCATCAGGAAAAAGTAGGTCAGCATGACGAACAGCAAAATCAAGGCATAGCGGTCGGTGTTATATAACAGGAATCCCGTCGCCGTCGAACAAAGCACCAAAATCAGGAGAACCTTGCGGATGGTCCGCGTCTGGTCGCTGATCATGCCCCAAAGCGGCTGCGCAATGAGCGTAATGAACCCGCCGATGCCGATGATCGAGCCGATTTGCGTCTCGTTTAACCCCTGCTCGCTGAAATAGAGGGGCAAAAACGGAATAAACATCGATAACAGCGCAAAGAAAAGAAAATTGAACGATTTAACCGTAAACGAAGATCTCATGTTTTTCTGTCCTTTTCCACAAAATGAAGTTTTTTCTGCAACCGATCGTCGAACGAATCGGCAGTTCTGCTATTTTAACACAAGTGGCGGACATGGGGCAGACCAAATTGCGCATGTTTTTTATACGGCAGGCGTCGCGGGAAAGTCCCACGTCATTTTCCTTTTATGGTACACTATCAAATGATGTCGATAGATTGATAGCCATAAGGAGAACGACGATGAAACTGGTATCTTGGAATGTGAACGGCCTGCGGGCCTGCGTCAATAAAGGATTCAACGATTATTTTGCGGCAAGCGACGCCGATTTGTTTTGCGTGCAGGAAACGAAGCTCCAGGAAGGGCAGATCTGCCTGGATTACGGCGAGGAATATGGGCAGTACTGGAACTATGCCGAGAAAAAGGGGTATTCCGGAACCGCGGTGTTTTCGAAATTAAAACCATTGTCCGTCTATTACGGCATGGAAGAAAACGCGGAAGCGGAAGGGCGTCTCGTCACGCTCGAGTTCGATCATTTTTATCTGGTCAACGTATATACGCCAAATGCCAGAAGGGACCTGTCGCGGCTGCCGCTGCGCCTGGATGGGAGGAGCGTTTCCGCAGCTACGTGTCGGCGTTGGATGCCAAGAAGCCGGTCATCATCTGCGGCGACCTGAACGTTGCCCATCAGGAGATCGATCTGAAAAATTGGAAGTCGAACATGGGCAATTCGGGATTTACGGACGAAGAACGCGGCAAAATGACCGAACTGCTGGCGGCCGGCTTTGTGGACAGCTTCCGGCATTTTTATCCTGACCGGGATGACGCCTTTACGTGGTGGTCTTTTATGCCGAAGGTCAGGGAGCGGAATATCGGCTGGCGGATCGATTATTTCCTCGTATCGGACAGGCTTGTCCCGGCGTTGACGGATGCGCGGATCGACGCGGAAGTAACGGGCAGCGATCACTGCCCGATCATTCTGGAGCTTGACGAGGCAAAACTGGCCCAAATCGGTTCCGAAAGCCAAACGGACTAGACCCGGAACAGGCGAAAATAGGATGGAAAAACAGGCAGTCTGCCGCGTATGCGGCGGGACTGCTTTTTGGTTTAGGGGGAGACGTGAGCCGGGCAATGGTAAAAAAACGCTTGACATAATCATCCTGACCCCTTACTTTTGTTGTACATACAAAATTGATTTGATGATGCCGATCCGATCAAGGAAGGATGAACGATCATGCCGAATGAACCCAACAATAAAACAGAGCCATCCTCTGAACAAGACGGAACGTTTTTGCATACCTGCATGTACTTCACCACCAACCGGTTAAGCCGGGCGATTACGCGCCTTGCCGACGAGGCGTTTGCGATGACGGGGCTGGCCCCGGCCTACGGTTATCTGGTTCGGCTGGTTATCGCCAATCCGGGCATTACCCAAAAGGAGCTTTCCGAGAAGCTGTACATCACGCCCTCCACACTGACGCGTTTCATCGATAAGCTCGAGGGGAAACAGCTCGTGGAGCGTCAGGTTCAGGGGAAAACCGTGCTGGTGTATCCGACCGTAAAAGGGACGGCCATGAAGGAAACGCTCCACGAAGCTTCCAAAAAGCTGAAAGCCGCCTACGAGGCGAAACTCGGCAAGGAGCTGGCCGATGCGCTGACCCGGATGCAGGAGTCCGCAAGCGAGCTGTTGGAGCAATAACGCAAGAGCTTGATCCTGTTGAACCGAAGCGCAAATTTCGTCCTTCTGGCGGAAAACTTCGCTGCGCTTGGTCGTTATTGTTTTGTATGTACAAACAAAATACAAATATAGAGGGTGAACCATACGATGAGCATGAGGGACGAACAAGTTCAAATCAGGCCTAAATCGCGTTTTTATTATGGTTGGATTATCGTTTTGCTTACCTTTGCCACGCTGCTCGTGTCGGCGGGCATTCGTTCGCTGCCCAGCGTTCTGATCGTTCCGTTCCAGGAAGATTTCGGCTGGAGCCGCGCCAGCATTTCGAGCGTCATTTCGGTCGGCATCTTTCTTTACGGCTTGGTCGGCCCGTTTTCGGCGGCGCTGCTTCTGAAATTCGGCTTCCGCAAAGTGATCGTCGCTTCCCTTGCCGTGTTGGGGCTGAGCCTGGCCGTGACGCCGTGGATCCGTTCCTTGTGGCAATTCGAACTGCTCTGGGGCATCGTCTCGGGGCTGGCGACAGGGATGATGGCGAACGTGCTCGGCGTGACCGTCAGCAATCAGTGGTTCGCGAAGCGCAAAGGACTTGTCGTCGGGCTGCTGACGGCCAGCGCCGCGACCGGCCAGCTTCTTTTTTTGCCGCTGTATGCCAAACTGACGTCCGATTTCGGCTGGAAATACGCCGTTTATATCGCCGTCATCAGCATCGTCCTTGTGCTTGCGGCCGTTGCGATCTGGATGCGCAACCACCCGCATGACGTCGGCGCGGCGCCGTACGGTTCCGACGAAATGGTCAAACCGACGCCTTTCGAAGGGAATATATTTCTGGCTCCGCTGCAAAACTTGCGGCAGGCGTTAAGCAGCGCCACCTTTTGGCTGCTGGCCGGGACCTTCTTTTTTTGCGGTTTGTCCACGAACGGCCTCATCGGCACCCACCTTATCGCGGCTTGCGGGGATCACGGCATCATGGAGGTGGCGGCCGCCGGGCTGCTTGCGATGATGGGGGTATTCGATTTGTTCGGCACGACGATTTCCGGCTGGTTGTCGGATCGTTTCGACAGCCGCAAGCTGCTGTTCGTATATTACGGGTTCCGCGGCTTGTCCTTGCTGTTTCTGCCCTATGCGCTGAGCAGCGCTTCCCCGTACATGCTTTTCGCTTTCTCCGTGTTTTACGGCCTGGACTGGATCGCCACTGTACCGCCTACCGCCAAGCTGGCGGGAGAAGCGTTCGGGAAGGAGAAATCCGGCATGATTTTCGGGTGGATCGTCGTCGCCCACCAAATCGGCGCTTCGGCGGCGGCTTACGGCGCAGGCGCGCTGCGCGACTGGCTAGGCAGCTATTCGCAGGCTTTCGTGGTCGCCGGCTTCCTATGCTTTATCGCATCGGTGATGGCGATGCAAATCCGCAAAAGCCGGGCAGGGAGAGCCGGCGCGGCGATCTAACGCCAACAACCACCCTTCGGCACGCGGCCGCAGGGTGGTTGTTTTTCTAACGTTTCATCCAGCTATTTAATGGGAGGGCGTGCCGGGTTACACCCAGACCCCGTTCCGGAATACCGGCTCGGTCGTCCCGTCCGGCAGCACGCCGTCGATTTCTAGCTTTTCGGAGCCGACCATGAAATCGACGTGCGTCAGGCTGACGTTGGCGCCCCGGGCAAGCAGTTCCTCCTTGCTCAGCTTCGTGCCGCCTTCGATGTTCACGGGATAGGAGCTGCCGAGAGCGAAATGGCAGGAGGCGTTTTCGTCGATCCCGGTGTTGAAGAAGACCCGCTTCATCTTCGAAATCGGCGAGTCGTTCGGCACGAGGGCCATTTCGCCGAGGTAGGACGCGCCTTCATCCGTTTCGAACAGCGACGTCAAATGCTCGCGGCCGGAAACCGCGTCGTATTCCACGACTTTGCCGTCCTTGAACGTCAGCTTGATGCCTTCGACCAGGCGGCCGTTCAGGTTTAGCGGAAGGGTGCTTGAGACGGTGCCGTTAACGCCGGTCCGATGCGGCATCGTATAAATTTCCTCCGTCGGCATGTTGGCGACGAAATAATGGCCGGCCTCGTTGTAATCGCCTCCGCCCAGCCACAGGTAGCCTTCGGGCATCTCGACGCGCAGATCCGTCCCCGGCGCGCGGTAATGCAGCGCTTTGTACCGCTTGTTGTTCATGTACTCCTGTTTTTCCTTCAGCGTCCGGATATGGTCCTTCCAGGCGGCGATCGGATCGTTGTCTTCGGTGACGCGGTTCATTTGGAACACGGCTTCCCACATGGCGGGCACGCGCTTTTCCTCCGGAAGGTCGGCGAACACTTTGTCCGCCCAGGCCTTCGTCGGGGCTTTGATCAGCGACCAGGTTACTTTATTGCTGCGTACATAAGCCTGATATTTCTCGCGGGCGACGGCGGCGGCTTTGACGGCCGTGGCTACCTTGGAGCCGTCGATGCCTCGGAACAGCTCGGGGTCGGGAACTTTGATATGTAATACGGCTCCGCCGCCTTCGGCAAGCTGCTCCATCATGTCGGCCGTCCATTTCGGATAATAGCCGAACGAATCGTCCGGAGCTTTTTCATAACGGATGCGCGTTATTTTTTCGTCGTCCCAATCCACCTGCACGTATTTGGCGCCGGCTTCGTAAGCTTTGGATACGACATGGCGGGCAAACTCGGCCGTCTCCAGCGGGGCCTGCACGAGCAGCACCTGGCCGGGCTGAATGTTCACCCCTACTTTAATGACCAGTTCCGCGTATTTTTCCAGCATGCGATTGAAGTCTTTCATGGCGATTTGTCCTCCGGTTCGTTGAAAATCTCATTCCTTGGAATGATTCGGTGAAGATGCAATCCCTATTATAACCCGAAAATCGGCCATTCGCTTTGGTTTCGCCAAAAGCGTCTCCCCATTGGTGTATAATGGAAGCGGGAAGATCCCAAGCAATGCCACTTCAATATAAGGGAGAGTGGATGTATGCAGAAAACGGTAACGCCGCTGCCAAGAAAAAGCCCGGAGGAACTCGGGATATCCCCGCAAAAGGTGATCGGATTCCTCGATGGCTTAAAGGAACGGGGACTTGAAATTCACAGCCTGATGATTCTCCGGCACGGCCATGTGGCCGCCGAGGGCTGGTGGGCTCCTTATGCGCCGGAGCTTCCGCACATGCTGTTTTCGCTCAGCAAAAGCTTTACTTCGACGGCCATCGGCATGGCGGTCCAGGAGGGCATCCTAACGCTTGACGATCCGGTCGTCTCGTTTTTTCCGGAAGATTTGCCTGCCGAAGTATCGGAACATCTTGCAGCCATGCAAATCCGTCATCTGCTGATGATGGGGACGGGCCACGACAAGGACACGATGGATGCGCTCCATCAGGCGGAGGACGGCAACTGGGTTAAAGCGTTTCTTGCGCTGCCGGTTCCGCATGAACCGGGCACTCATTTCCTGTACAACACCGGCGCGACTTATATGCTTTCCGCGATTCTGCAGAAGGCCTCGGGACAGCGCTTGCTGGATTATTTGCAAAGCCGGCTGTTCGAGCCGCTGGGCATCCTGAGCCCCACCTGGCAAACCTGTCCGCGCGGCATACATACCGGGGGCTTCGGCTTGAACGTAACCACCGAAGATATCGCGAAGTTCGGGCAGATGTACTTGCAAAAAGGAGTGTGGCAAGGAAAAAGGCTCATCGAAGAAGCTTGGATCGAGGAGGCCACAGGCAAGCGGATTTCCAACGGGGACGGCGGAGACAGCGACTGGGCGCAGGGTTACGGGTACCAATTCTGGCGCTGCCGCCATGGCGTTTACCGCGGAGACGGGGCTTTCGGGCAATTCTGCATCGTCATGCCGGAGCAGGATGGGGTGATCGCGATCACGGCCGGAACGGGGGACCTTCAAGGCGTCCTGCAATGCGTATGGGACCATCTGCTCGAAGCATTTTTGCCGGAACCGGCGGAGGCTGTCGAACGGTCTTCCGAGCTGAAGGAAAGACTCGCGAAGCTGAGCCTGGACCTTCCCCGGTTCGAACCCCGTTCGCAGCTGGAGGCTCAAATCGGGGGCAGAAGATACGATCTGGAGGAAAACGGATTGTCGCTGCAAGGCTTCCGCATCGATTTTGACGAAGACTCCGCCTGCCTGACGCTCATAAAAGAAGAAGGCGACGAAACGCTCTCATTGGGCCGCCATGAGTGGAGCTTCGGACAAACCTCGGTATTCGGGGGAGCGGACACCCGCATGGCATCGAGTTTTACGTGGAGATCGCCGGATGAGCTTTTGTTGACGATCCGGGGCATCGAAACCCCGTTCTGCATCACGATGGGGGTGCGGTTCACCGAAGAGGCCCTTGAGATCCGCCACAGGTTCAATGTGTCGTTTGGCGGGGACGAGGAGCATCCGATCCGAGGAAAAGCCGCCCGATAAAAAGGATCATCGCCCGCCGGTATCCTTGATGGCTGCCGTCCGGGCTTTTTTGTTTTTGATCCCGGCTTGTTGGGTAAAGCATAGATAAGCTTGACCATGAAACATGGACAAGCGGTTTTCCGTCAAACGGATCAGGAGGTGGAATTACTGCCATGTACTTGAAACCCATGAAATATAGTCTGGTTTCGTTCGCCGCGCTGTTGGCGTTCGGGCTGCCGCTCGCCGCGTGCGGAGGGCAGCCGGAGGCGGAGGGACAGGACCGTCCCGCTGCCGAACAGCCCCAAACCCCCATGGAAAAACCGGAGGAGCAGAACCATAATCACCAAAAACATCAGGAATCTCAAAAACCCCAAAATTCGAAAGATTCCGCGCAAGAAGAAAAGCCGTCCGTTAAACAGGGGAAAGGCAGCTTGACCGGACTCGCGGATTCGCACACGGTTGAAATCATCGTGGACGGCAAACCGATGGCATTCCAATTCGATGAAACATTGAAACCGGACGTGGAAGCGATGAAGCCGGATCAGCAGGTGGAATTCAAATACGAGGAAAAAGTGATCGAAGGGGATGCATCCCTGAAACAGCTCGTGTTGACCGAAATTGCGAAAGCGGGCTCCGCCAAATGAAACGCGGGGATGACGGAGGGGCAGCAAACATGGCCGTGAGGAGGGGCTTTTTGTCCCTCCGCCGTCCGGCCGGCCTATACATCTTGAGTATGCCGTGCGGCCGGGAGAACGGATCCGGGGGTTAGATTTTTTTACCAATCCGTTTCAAAAATGATATTAATTGTTTATAATGGTTCATACATAAGAAGTCATTATTCGTTGTCCAGAGGAGTGACGGCAAAAACGGCAGTACCATAAGCTAACGGTGGGAGGCTGAAGCGATTGAAAAAAATGCGCATGGCGTTTACGTGTTTATTGCTTGTCGTTCTCATGATTAGCGGGTGTTCAAGCGGATCTTCTTCCAACGAAAATGTGAAAACGCTTACTTTTTGGTACTGGAACCGAAGCATCGACGACAACCTGATTCAATCGGTCCAGAAGCAGTTTCCCGGAATCCGCATCAATGCCCAAAAGATCGGCGGCGATTTCAAATCCAAATTGAAAACGACGCTGGCTGCGGGCTCCGGCGGACCGGACATCGTAGCCTTTAACGACTGGGTGACGGAGCTGTTCCCGAGCGCCGACCGTTTCTACGATTTGTACGATCTCGGCGCGGGAGACATCGAGCAGGATTACCTCGACTGGAAATGGAAGCTGGGCGTAACGCCGGAAGGAAAAATGATCGCGCTGCCGATGGATACCGGACCTACCGCCTTGTTTTACCGGGCGGACCTGTTCGAGCAGGCCGGGCTTCCGAGCGATCCGGAAGAGGTCCATAAGCTGATGGGGACCTGGGACGACTATTTCGCCGCAGGCCAAAAGCTGCAGGAAGCGTTAGGCGGCAAGGTCAAGCTCACGGACAACATCGGCAACATATACACCCAAGTGAACGCCCAGTCGGACAAAATCTATTTTGACAAAAACGAAAATTTTATAGGGGAAGATTCTTCTTCTTCCATGAAAAAAGCGTGGGATCTCGCCGTCAAGGCCTCCCAAATGGGGCTGTTGGCCAATGCGAGCACGTTTTCCTCCGAGTGGAACGCCGCGGCGAACAACGGAAAAATCGCGTCCTTCGTCGGCGCGGTCTGGTGCAAGGAAATTCTGATGCAGGCGGCGCCCGACACTTCAGGGAAGTGGCGCGTTGCAAGGGCGCCGGGCGGGGACGGCAACAACGGCGGATCGTTCCTGGCGATCATGAAAACGAGCAAACATCCGCAGGAAGCGTTCGACGTCATCAAGTGGCTGCAAAATCCGGAAAACCAGGTAACCAGCTTTAAAGAAATCAATCTGTTCCCGTCCGCGAAAAAGGCGCTCGATTCCGACGTCATGAAGCAAAAAGAAGCGTTTTTCGGCGGCCAGGTCACGGGCGAAATCTTTTCGGAGTCTGCCCGCAACGTAAAACCGGCCTATTACGGCACGAAATATGCCAATTTGAACGGCATCGTCGGTCGGGAGCTGTCATCGGTCGCCATTCAAGGCAAAAATCCGGAAAAGGCTTGGGAAGACGCGCTCTCCAGGGTCAAAAAGGAGCTGCTGCGGTAAAACGGTTAGACCATCATCGACAATGGAGGTTGATTCTTATGGGAGCACCCTTGCAGAAGCGAACTCATTTCGATCCGGGCAGTTCCGTGCCGCCGGCGGGGCGAAAGGCGGGATTGGCGTCCGAAATCTGGAAGCACCGGAAAGATTTCGATGTATCTTTCCTTCCAGAAATGGGACGGCATCGGCGAAATGACCTTTAACGGCCTGAACAACTATCAGTTCATGGTCACCGATCCGGAATTTTGGAAAGCGGTGGGCAACACGCTGCTGATCTGGATCTATTCCACGATTCCGATGCTGTTTTTCGCGCTGATCGTCGCTTTTTTGCTGAACGCGTCTTTCGTCAAATTCCGGACCTTCTTCCGGATCGGCTATTTCCTTCCGAACGTCACTTCGCTCGTCGCCGTAGCCATCGTGTTCAGCACGCTGTTTTCCAACAACTACGGTTTGCTGAACTATTTGCTCTCGCTGCTGGGCATTTCGCCCGTCGAATGGCTGAACAAAACCTGGGGCATCCAGCTGGCCGTCTCCGTCATGGTCATCTGGCGCTGGGTCGGCTACAACGCGATCATTTACCTTGCCGGGCTGCAAAGCATTCCGACCGTATTGTACGAAGCGGCCAAAATCGACGGCGCCACGGGCGTTCAGGCTTTTTTCCGCATCACGATCCCGAATTTGCGGCCGATCATTTTGTTTACGGTTATCACGTCGACGATCGGCGGCATGCAGATTTTCACCGAATCCCAGGTGCTGGTCGGCAATGACGGCGGCGTCAGCGGAGGCGGTTTGACCATCGTCCTCTATCTGTACCGCGAAGCTTTCGTGAACAACTATTTTGGTTACGGCTCGGCCGTCGGCTGGGGCATGTTCATCCTGATCGCTTTGTTTTCGATCTTCAATTGGCGGGTCGTTCAGGGCGGCGGCGCCAAAGACGAATAAACGGGGGTGCATCGAATGGCTATCCGAAAATCGATCCTGCTTTATTTCGGTCTGATCGTTGGACTGATCCTATCCGTCTTTCCGTTTTACTGGCTGGTGGTCATGGCTACGCGCACGACCGCGGAGATTTACAGCTTCCCGCCCAAGTTCTGGTTCGGAACCCACCTGATCGACAACATTTCCCGGGTGCTGCAAAACATCGATTTTTTCGGGGCGTTCCTGAACACGTTGTTTGTGGCCTCCTGCAGCACCGTGCTCGTGTTGTTCTTCGATTCGCTGGCAGGCTACACGTTTGCGAAATTCAAGTTTCCGGGCAAAAAATGGCTGTTTGTTCTGCTCCTGGCAACGATGATGGCCCCGGCGCAGCTTTCGCTCGTGCCGTCCTTCGTCATCATGGCCAAATTCGGCTGGGTCGGCACCTTCAAGGCGCTGATTATTCCGGGCATGGCGAACGCGTTCGGCATTTTCTGGATTCGGCAATATGCCGAGGAATCCGTGCCCTCCGAGCTCCTGGACGCGGGGCGGATCGACGGCTGCGGCTTTTTCCGGCTTTATTGGAACGTGGCGCTGCCGATTTTGCGGCCGGCCCTGTCCTTTTTGGGGGCGTTTACGTTCATCGGCGCGTGGAACGATTACCTGTGGCCGCTCATCATTTTGAACGACGAAAGCAAATTTACGCTGCAGGTGGCCTTGTCTTCGCTTAACGGCATCTACACCACGGACTACTCGATGGTCATCGCCGGAACGCTGCTCGCGGTCGTGCCGCTCATCATTTTGTTCCTGTTCGTCAGCAAGCAGTTCATTTCGGACATCGCCGCGGGCGCGATCAAGAGCTGAAGCTTGGATCGTGTTTGGGCCGCATTTGCGGGCGGCCGTTCTAAATGCAGACGGAGCCGAAAGATCCTTCATCGATATGCAAAGCCGTCCCGGCGACAGCCTGGGCGGCTTGTTCTTTAGATTGCAGCACTTTACAGGGGGCTGGAACTCATGCTCAGGCGTGTAAAGTTGACTAAACTTATTTGCTGCCTATCTCCTTAACAAGGCCGATGTTATGATGAGCACATCAGCCGCATGAAAACGCCGCAAAATAAATGCGTACCCGACCATCATCGTGTTAAAGGAAACGGCGGATTATCAAAGGTTTAAGAAGCATTATGGAAACGTGTTGTTTTTTATCGATCATGCCTGATTTGGCGATATTTTCAAAAAAAGGGCCGTCCAGCAATGGACGGCACCTCTGTTTACAGGGCATAAATCAATACGTTTATTTCTTCTGAACGGTAATCGTCCAGGACGCATCATCGATTTGTTCGAAGTTCGTGACGGAGTGGCCGGCTTCGGCAGCCCAGCGCGGAATGGCTTCCGTCGCCTGGGTGCAGTCAAAATCGATCACCAGCTCATCGCCGCTGTCCAGCGCTTCGATGGCCTGCTTGGCTTCAATTAGCGGGAACGGGCATACCATTCCGAGGACTTCCAGCTTTTGTTGTTTCATGATCTGATCCTCCCTTATGTCGTTGATGTGCGCAGCGCCGCACTCGGATTCGCTTTGGTTTTGGCACGCGGACGGACATAGACGAAGTATGACGCCGTCCAGGTACCCAGAATCATAAAGGCAAGGGAAACCCAGCCCTGCCAGGTCATCATCGCGGTCATCACCAGCCCGTTGCCGATCGAGCAGCCGCCGGCCCAGCTGGCGCCAAAGCCCATGAGAATGCCGCCGATGAAGCTGGAGACTGCCGTTTTGGCGTCCGGAGCTCTGAAACGGAATTCGCGGCTGCCTTTCGCTGCGATAAAAGATCCCACGAAAATGCCGAGCACGAGAAACATGCCCCAGTTTACGAATTTATCGCTGTCCCCCGTAACGAGATACTGCAAAAGATTCGCGGAAGGCGTGGTAATGCCCAGTCCGGACATCCGGCCCGTCGCTTCGCTGAGCGGCCAAGCCAGAAGCGCGATCAATCCGACCAAGACGGCCGTGAAAAACGGATGCCACCGCTTTTCGAACAACAGGTGGTTCAGACCGGAACGTTTTGCTTTCATGGCCGGAATGGCCACCTTCGGTTTGCGCAGCTGGCGGATGGCCAAAAATGCCGTAAGGATCGCAAGAATAGCAATGAATGGCCATACGGAAAGACCGAACGTTTCCGGAATCGAATTGACCGGTGCGTCCAATTTCTTGATTCCGTTGTTGACCGGGGCCAGCGCACCGGTCTTCATGGTCGCGCTCATGGCCATATATCCAAAAAGGGCGATCCAGCTGCCGATCAGACCTTCGCCGGCCCGGTACCATGTTCCCGTCGCACAGCCGCCGGCAAGGATAATGCCGATCCCGAATATAAAAGAGCCGAGGATCGTGGCAACCCATGGAAATGCGCCTGCGCTGAATTCGATCAGACCCGCCTGAATGAGGGCAAAGACGCCGATGCTTTGAATCGAGATGGCGATCAGCAGGGCGTAGAACATGCGGTTATCTTTGGTCAAGTACATGTCCCGGAAACCGCCCGTCAGGCAGAAGCGGCCGCGCTGCATCACAAATCCCAGCAAGGCTCCGCATAACAAGCCCGTTAACAACATATGAGATCCCCTCCTAATAAAAAAATCATGCTGTTTTTTTGTATAAATACAAGTAAGACGCTTTGAATTATCGGTATTACCGATTTTAGCAGATCAAGAAGAGATGTCAATGCCAATATCTGGGGTTGGAGTTCGGCCGAAAAATAGAAGTTTAAATACAAACGCAGCAAAATAGTTTAGAATAGGGTGAAATAATATTTCATTGCCCAGTTTGTTCCATGATATTTTTTATTAGGAGGTCATCCAGGTGAAACGTGTCTGGCAAACGTACCGCACGGTGCTGTTCTGTCGTTTTTTTGCCAACTATTTCGCGCTGATTCTCATTCCGGTCATCGTAGCCAGCGTATTGACCCATTTCTTCGTCGTCCGGTTGATCGAGCGCGATGCGGAGACATTGAACAATACCGTCATGCGGCATTTTTCGGAGCAAATCGACGACACCTTCGGCGCGCTCGAAAGCAATATGGTGAACATGCTGTCGACGGCAAGCTTCAAAAGCGTTCCGCGAACGTCCGGCGATCCCGCCGAACTGACGCAGCGTTATGAATCGATCCACACGCTCATGCAGCAAATGATTAAACTGGATTCGGAACCTCTGGTGTATCAATCGTTCCTGTATTTTGCGGACGAAGACCTTGTCATCGACGGCAAAACGTACAATGGCAAGGACGAGTATTTCCGGGAAAGGTATCCGGTAAAAGAAGCGGATATGCCTTCCTACTTCGGCAATTTTACCGGCAAAAAGCCGATGGTTTTTACCAAACCGCATACCGTATATGAAAGGCCCCCGTACACGCGGGACATCGTCCAGGCCCATGAGAACATCGCCGTGTTGATGAGCTATCCGTTCAACAGCGGCCGTCCCGACGTCTACTTGGTCGTGAATTTGGATCTGGATAAGCTTCGTGAACGATTGGGCATGCCGGAGAAGTGGGTGATGGATACGGCGCTCGTCAACTCGGAAGGTTCCGCCCTGATCGCAAGCGGTTCCTCCGAGCTGCAACGCGATGCGTTTGCGGCGATGATCGGCACGATGCCGGAGCAGGAATTATTTTTGAACGATGGACGGAAAGCGCTTTCATACGTGAAATCCCGGTTCAATGACGGGTGGTATTACGTAAGCATGATCGACCTGCCAACCTTATTGAAGCCGGCCCGCACGATCCGCATGATCACGCTCGCGCTGCTCGGCATGTTTATCGTCGTCGGCGGCCTGGTCTCGTATGTGTTGAGCCGGAGGCTGTACAACCCGATCCGCGAAATCAAAACGGGGCTCGAATCGCAGCAGCTGGACGATGCACCCGACTTGCACGGCGGCAACGAGTTCGACATGATCAAACGGTTTTCCCGTTTGCTGATCTCGAAGAACAAGGAGCTGGCACAGACGGTAAACGGCATGTACCCGATCGTTCAGGAGCAATTTATCGTCAGGGTGTTGTTCGGCGAATACCGCGACAGCTTGTCGGTCGGATATTACGCGAAAGAAATATCCTTCCATTGCAATCCGGTTGCGACGGCCACCGTGCTTTGCATTGAAATCCAATTCTACGCGTCGTTTGCGGATCAATTGTCCGAGACGTCCAAATCGTTCATGCTGGCCGAACTGAAGGAGAACATCCGTAAACTGTCCCCCGCCATGATCTGGGTTTGCCAGACGCGTTCCGATCAACTGGCGTGCGTGCTGCACCATGACGAGAACGGGCATGACGACCCCGCGGAAACGGCGGATGCCATCAAGCAGCTTCTGCAGCAGCCGTATTACAAAGCTTCCATCGGCATCGGGAAAACGGTCCATTCCATGGCCGCCCTCCATCAGTCTTACAAGCATGCCCATTCGATGCTCAAGTATAAAAGTCTGCATTCCGGCGCCGAAATTTGCAGCGAGCAAAGGGCGTGGAAGGGACGATTGTCGGGCGACAGCTTCTTGTCTGCGCTCGAAGTGAACCGCATCCTCAATATGTATAAAGCCGGCGATAGCAAAAGCCTGCTCCAATCGGCGTTCGACCTGCTGGACGACGGAATGAGAAGCCATGCCAACGCCCGCCAGGTCAAAAACATGGCCGTCGATGTGCTGAATACGTGGACCCGCGCCGTCGAGAGCGAGCGGAACGATTTTGACATTTCGGTCTATTCCGAGTTTTTTGCCGCCATCAACCGCTGCGTGACCTGGGATGAGCTGAAGCAGACGTTCCGGGACATCCATGGCGTGCTGTTCCGGACGATCGAACCGTCGGATCGCAAACGGCAGTTTGCCGACATTTTGGCCTATATTCAGGACCATTATAACGAAGAGCTCTCCATAGAATATTTCGCGGAGCAAATGAACATGTCCGCCGGCCATTTCAGCCGCATGTTCAAGGAAGAGGTCGGCGAAAAGTACGTGGAATACATCGCCAAATACCGGATATCGAAAGCGAAGCAATTTTTGCTCGAAACGGATTTGAAAATCGACGAGATCGCGGAACGGATCGGCTATTGGGGAAGGAATTCGTTTATCCGCAATTTTCGAAGATACGAAGGCATTACCCCGGCTAAATACCGTACCATGCATCAATCTTGAGAGGGTTCTTTTTTTGGGAAGACTCATTTTTTTCGTCGGCAGGTTATGGAAATTCAGCCGTACCGCGGGATGCAAAAACGGAGACATTGGTAAAAACACGGCGCTTTACCCCCGGCATGCCCAAGACGTATAGTCAGGGCAAACATTCAGCAAAGGTTGGTGTGCAAACACCTGCCAAAGGGGGTGAAAGCGTTGTCATTGGATCGAAGCGATGCGGCGAACGTCCGAGTGCCTGCCCGGGGGCATCGGAGGAAGAGGGCTTCTTTCGGAATGATGCTGAAGAAGCACAAAACATTGTATTTGTTGATGCTGCCCGGCATCCTGTATTACATCCTTTTCAAATACGTGCCGATGTACGGGCTGATCATCGCGTTTCAGAACTTTTCGATCGGCCGCGGCATCCTGGGCAGCAAGTTTGTCGGCCTCCAGCATTTTACCGATTTTTTCGTGAACACGCCGGATGCCTGGAAGCTGATCCGAAACACGGTCATGCTGAATGTGTACGACCTGCTGTTTCGTTTTCCGGCGCCGATTATCCTGGCCTTGCTGTTTCACGAAATTCGAAGCCGCACGTTTAAAAGGTTCGTGCAAAGCGTCAGCTACTTGCCGCATTTTTTATCGACCGTCGTGATCGCCGGCATTATGGTCACCTTTTTGTCGCAGCAGACCGGCATCGTCAATCATTTGCTCAGCTGGCTCGGATTCGAACGGATCCTGTTCCTCGGCCAGCCGGAATGGTTCCGCACGATCTACGTGGGTTCGGAAATATGGCAGACGGTCGGCTGGGGCACGATTCTGTACTTGGCGGCGATCGCAGGCGTCGATCCGACCTTGTACGAGGCTGCCAAAATCGACGGGGCCAACCGGTTTCAACAAATGCGCCATGTGACGTTGGTCGGCATGATTCCGGTGATGATCATCCTGTTCGTCCTGACGCTCGGGCATTTCATGGAAATCGGCTTTCAAAAAATCATCCTGTTGTACAATCCGATGACTTACGAAACCGCGGACGTCCTGAATACGTTCATCTATCGGCGCGGCATCCTATCCGCCGACTTCAGCTTCGCTACGGCGGTCGGATTGTTCCAATCGGTGATCGGATTCGTGCTGGTCGTGGCCGCGAACCGCGTCGTCAAGAAATTTTCGGACACAAGTCTCTGGTGAAGGGGGCCGGGAAATGAAAATCAAGGAAAGCTTCGGCTCGCGGCTGTTTGACGCCGTCAATATCTTTTTTATGATCGTCCTCGTTATTGTCATGGTGTATCCGCTCGTCTATGTATTCTCCGCTTCCATCAGCGACAACGCCATGGTGATGAGCGGGCGGGTTGTCCTCTGGCCGAAGGCGGTCACCTTGGCCGCCTACGAACGGCTCGTCGGCAATCCGGACCTGTGGATCAGCTATTGGAACACGATTCGTTATACCGCCGTTCAAACCTTCTTGTCGCTAGCCGTCACATCCGCCATGGCTTACCCGCTGGCCAAAAGATGGCTCCCCGGCCGACGCCTGATCCTGCTTTTGGCCGCATTTACGCTCATGTTCGGAGGAGGGATGATCCCGACCTTCCTGGTCGTGCAGAAACTCGGGCTGCTCGATACGATGTGGGCGATCGTCCTGCCGACGCTAGTCAGCACCTGGTATTTGTTCATCATGCGCACCTTTTTCGAGGCATTGCCGGAAGAGCTTGAGGATGCCGCCACGATGGACGGCTGCGGCACGATGCAGGTATTCCTGCGGATCGTCCTGCCGCTTTCTCTGCCGGTGCTGGTCTCCATCGGCTTGTTTACCGCCGTCAATCAATGGAACTCGTTTTTCGATGCGCTGCTCTATTTGAACGATCGGAGCATGTACCCTTTGCAGATCATGCTGCGCAACATTATTATCGCCGGCTCCAACGTCCAGGGCGAAGGCAACACGGACTACATAGAAACGCTAAAATACGCCATGATCATGATCGCAACGGTGCCGATTTTATGCGTATATCCGTTCGTCCAAAAATATTTCGTGCAGGGCGCCATGATCGGCGGAATCAAAGGGTAGCCATGGATACCGCCGAAACTATTCCTATATCCGAAGTCAATATAAGGAGGGGGCAAACGTATGAGCAAAAAAATGATGGCTGTCATGCTTGCTGCCGTGATGCTGGGCGGTTTGACCGCTGGCTGCAGCGGAAAGGGAGGCACGCAGGAAGGGGCAACCGATGGGGGAGCGGGCTCGCAAAAGCCGGCGACGTTCTCCTGGCTCGTCTACGACCGTCCGGAAGGAAAGGTAAGGGATGATTGGGAGATTTTCAAAGAGATCGAAGCAAAAACAGGGGTCAAGGTGGATTGGCAGGTCGTCAGCCAGGAAGGGTTGACGGAGAAGCGGCAGATTATGATCGCCACGAACTCGGTCACCGATTTCAGCCAGCCGACGAATCAGGAGGCCAGGGAGAACGGGCCGGAAAAAGTGTTCCTGAACCTGAAGGATTATTTGGATATCGCGCCCAATCTCAAAAAGTTCTACGAAACGTATCCCGAAGCAAAAGCCGTGGCGACCGGCGCGGACGGCGGCCTCTACGACGTTCCCGTGCTCGAAGGGGATCCGGCGGGGAAAGGCTTCAACTATATTTGGATGGCACGCAAAGATTTGATGGATAAATACCAACTGAAAGCTCCGACCAATCTCGATGAGTTCTACCGGTTCCTGAAAGATTTGAAAGCCAAAGAGCCGGACAGCTTCCCGCTCAGCTTCAATACCCCGGTCACGGGCGATACCGGCATGTATACCGTATTCGGCAAAATATTCACGGGGATTTCAGGCTTTTTCAATCAAAGCCCGACGGGTGAACAATACGAGTTTGCGCCGTATAACAGCAAGTATAAAGATGCGCTTATTTTCATGAATAAGTTGTACGCGGAGCAGCTGCTCGACCCTGAGTTTTATTTGTTGACGCCGGAGCAGTGGGAAGAGCGGTTATTAAAAGGCAAGTCGTCCGTAACGTATTATTGGAAGGCCGAAGTGAACCCGATGATTGAAAAAGCGAAGCAGTCCGGCATCCCGGACTACAATCTGGATGCGCTGCCCGAGTTTGCCGCGGACGGCGTTCAGAGCTACCAGTTTTCCCGTCCGGTGGTCGGATCATCGGGGCGGGCCATTTCGGCGAAAGTCAAGGATAAGGAAAGAGCCGTCAAATTCCTCGACTATCTGGTGAGCGAAGAAGGGACGAAATATTTATCGCTTGGCATCGAAGGCAAATCGTATACGCTTGAGAACGGAAAACCCGTCTATATGAAAGAGTTCGGAGCCAGTCCTTATGTGCCGCTGCGCCGCGATTTTGGCGTCTGGTACGACAACATTTCGCTGAACAACGCGCTGGCGCGCGAAACGTGGGAGAGAGGCCTCGACGACAAGAGCAAAGAAATCAACAAAAGCTATGAAAAGTTCATTATTCCCGCGCCCAAAGCGATCGTGAAAACGACCGAAGAGCTCGATCTGGAAAAAGCGAAGCTAACCCCGCTTACCAAGTTTTTGGAGCAGAAAATTACGGAATTCGTCACGGGCAAGACGCCGATTACGGACGCGAACTACCAGCAGTTTTTGGAGCAACTGAAGAAGCTTGGAGCGGATGAGCTGCTGGACATGTACAACACCGCGTATAAGCGCACGTACGGCTCGAAATAAGCAGCACGATTCAAATCAAAGGAGGGCATGAAATGCGATCCGCACCGTTTATCGTCGATGCCGACGTCCACAATGCGATCGGCAAGCCGGAGGACCTGCTGCCCTATTTGCCGAAAGCATGGCATCAGCAATGGCTCGAAAGCGGGATCGGCGTGCATGGCCAGTATTATTCGCCCGTAGGCGTGCTGCGCCAAGACGCCCGGCCGGGCGACGGCGGGCTTCCCGGGAGCGATCCTCAATTTGTTCTGCAGCATTACATGGAACCGTTCGGCATCGACTATGCGATACTGACCGGCGGGGGAGAGCAAGGCCTCTCCCTTCACGCCGATCCGGACTATGCGAATGCCGTGGCGGCCGCCTTCAACGATTGGCTCGCGGACCGTTGGCTCGGCGTCAGTCCGAAATTCAAAGGTTCGATTCAGATCAACCATTCCGATCCGGCCGAAGCGGCCAAAGAGATCGACAGAATGGGGGCGCATCCGGGCATGGTGCAGATCGTGATGGGAAGCGGTGCGCGCATGCCGTACGGCAACCGCTTCTACCATCCGATCTACGAAGCGGCGGAACGGAACGGCCTGCCGGTCGCGATTCATCCGGGCACCGAAGGGAAAGGGATCGCCGGCCCGCCAACGCCTGCCGGATACCCGACGCGGTATATGGAATGGCATAATATTTTACCGGCGAATTTCATGACCCATATCAACAGCCTCGTATGCGAAGGGGTGTTCGAAAAATATCCGCAGCTCAAATTCGTTGCGATCGAAGGCGGCATAGGCTGGCTGCCCCATTTGATGTGGCGCATGGACAAAAACTACAAAGCGCTGCGCGATACCGCGCCGTGGCTCAAGCGGCTGCCTTCGGAGTATATCGTGGAACATGTGCGGCTCACGACGCAGCCGATCGAGGAACCGCGGATGCCGGAGCATCTGCTGCAAATCTTCCAGATGATGCATGCCGAACAGATCGCCATGTTTTCGTCCGACTACCCGCATTGGGACTTCGACAATCCGAAGGTCGTGTTCCGGGGCCTTCCCCAGAATCTCAAAGAGCGTATTCTCGGTTATAACGCCGCGGAGTTGTACGGCATTCCGGTCCCGGCGGAGCATAAGGGGGCGGATCCCGCATGAGAGTAAAAGTGGCGGAGCCGGATGCGCTCCCTAGCGGGGGCAAGCTGATCTTAAACGTGAAAGGGATGGAAATCGGCTTGTTTCGGATCGGAGACGGCTACTATGCGTGGCTTAACGTTTGCCCGCATGCGGCGGCGCCGGTCTGCGCGGGTCCGATTCGGGGAACCCGTCTCCCTTCCGGCGTATACGATTACCGTTACGGGATGGAGGAACAAGTGCTGCGCTGCCCGTGGCACGGCTGGGAGTTCGACCTGAAAAGCGGCCGCCACCTGGCGGCCGGCAGCGATGCCAAACTGCGGGGTTATCCGGTGGAAACCGACGATTCCGGAGTGTACATTGTGTTGGGCGACCGGAAAAAAAGCTAGGTTCGCGGCTGCGCCTGCCCCATCAACCCGCAAAGGTTCTGATAAAGGGGACGATGCAGACGAAGTTGTGATGGCAGGCAAAACGGCTAAGGGGATGCCCCTGGAGCCGTTTTTTTGTTTTTAGCCGGTACGCATCCGCTGCCAGGAGCCGCAGTTAAGTTTTCTTTAAGCTGGCCGTGCTACCATCATGTTCATTCAAGGGAAGGGAGAAGAGAAGGCATGAACAAGGTGGCTAGGAATGTATTGATCATCTGCGGCTGCGTCGTCGTGATCGGAGCGGGAGGGACTTATGCTGTCCAGAAAAGCGCGGCCACGCCGAAGACGGAAACGGCGACGATTACATACGAAGTCAAGAAAGGGGATCTTTCCAAGACGGTGACCTCTTCGGGCAATGTGGAAGCCTCGGATTCGGTCAATCTGGCCTTCAGCGGAAAATCCAAAGTGACCAAAGTGCACGTGAGCCCCGGCGATAAGGTGTCAAAGGGCCAGCTGCTTGCCGAGATGGATGCCACGGCGCTGCAAAACGCGCTGCTGTCCGCGCAGGCGAATTACGAAAGCGCGGCCGCCAAGCTGAAAAGCCTGCAGGAAGGAACGGACGCGGATACGATCGCGAACCAGAAATACGAGGTTTCCAAAGCCAAGGCGGATTGGGAAAATGCGCAGAGCGAGCTGGCGGAGGCCAAAAAGCAGGCCGATCCGACGTATATCCAGCAGCAGCTGGACAAGGCAAAAAAGACGGTGGAGATTGCCCAGGCGAAGCTGGATCTGGCGAAACAGGGAACGGATCAGTCGCAGGTCCTGTTCGCCCAAGTGGCGCTGGAGAACGCCCAAAACGCGTACAAGCAGGCGGCTTCGCGGCAGAGCGGAGCGGATGCTTCCCAGTCGTCGGTAAAAACGGCGGAGAGCAAAGTCGAAAGCGCCAAACGGGCCTACGATCAGGCCGTGCAGCAGTTGAACAACCTGCAAAAAGGGCCGGAGGAAAGCGAGCTGGCCATGGCCAAAGCGAGCGTGGCGCAGGCGGAGGCGAACGTAAACGACGCTAAGGCAAATCTGACGGGCGCCAAAATTTTCGCTCCGTTTAACGGAGTCGTGTCCGCGGTCAATATCAAAGCGGGCGAGTATCCTTCCGGGGATGCGGCTGCGGCGATTTCGATGTTTTCGACCGAAGGCAATTACAAAATTTCGGCACCCATCGACGATACCGACATAACCGACGTAAAAGTCGGGCAAGAGGTTCGAATTACGTTCGACGCGTTGACGGGCGTGGCGTTAAAGGGGAAGGTCACGAACAAGGCCGTTCTCGGCGAAGTCCAAAGCAGCGGGCTGGTCACGTTCCCGGTAACCGTCGAAATCACCCCGGGCCAGGACAACGCCGATAAGCTTATTCCCGGTCTCAGCGCTACGGTGGCGATCGTTACCGACGGGAAAAAGGACGTGCTGACCGTTCCGGATGCGGCGATCAAGTCGTTCGGCGGCAAAAAAATCGTCATGGTTGAAACGGGCGGCAAAACGGAACAAAAGGAAATCACGACCGGGCTGGACGACGGCGCAAGCTCGGAGGTCATCTCCGGCCTCTCGGAAGGCGACAAGGTAACGATGACGATGACGACGTCTTCCTCTGCCAAAACCAACGCTTCGATGATGCAAGGCGGGTTCGGCGGTTTTGGCGGGTTCGGCGGCGAAACGGGCGGGGGAAGGCAGCCTTTTCAGCCGTCGGGCCGGAGCGGAGGCTCGCGTTCAGCCGGTTCCGGCGGAGGTGGCGGCCAATGATCACGTTTGAGCATGTCGAGAAAATCTACGCCTCCGGAGAGATGAAAGTCCATGCGTTAAAAGGCGTGTCGCTGCAGATCAAGCCGCGCGAATTCGTGTCCATCATGGGCCCGTCGGGGTCGGGGAAATCCACGATGATGAATGTTATCGGCTGTTTGGACAAACCGAGCTCCGGCACGTATACGTTAGACGGCGTCGATATCGGTTCGGCTTCGGCCAAGCAGCTGGCGGCGGTCCGCAATCAAAAAATCGGCTTCGTTTTTCAAAATTTCAACCTGCTCAAGCGGACCTCGGCGGTCGAAAACGTGGAACTGCCGCTGTTGTACGCCGGGAAAAACAAAAAGGAGCGGCGCGAACGGGCGGAATATTGTCTGGAGCTGGTGGGCCTGAAGGACCGGATGCACCATAAGCCGAACGAGCTGTCCGGCGGGCAGCAGCAGCGGGTTGCCATCGCCCGGGCGTTGGCGAACGAACCTGCCATTATTTTGGCCGACGAACCGACGGGCAATCTGGATACGGCATCCTCCGAGGAGATCATGGACATATTCAAGCGGTTGAACGACGGCGGCAACACGATCGTCCTCGTAACGCACGAGCCGGAAATCGCGGCGCATACGAAACGAATCATCTGGTTCCGAGACGGGCGAATCGAATCCGACCGGCTGAACGTGGAGCGTGTGTCCGGATGAAAATGGGAGAATTGTTCAAGCTTTCTTTTCGAAGTTTGCAAAGCAACCTGCTCCGTTCCTTTTTGACGATGCTCGGCATCATGATCGGGGTTGCGACCGTCATCGCCATGATTTCGATCGGGCAGGGGACCAACGAACAGGTGGCGAGCCAAATCCAAAGCTTGGGCTCCAACCTGATCACGATAACCGCCTCCTCGGCCGGATCATCCGGCAGCGGGGGATCGGGGAGCGGCATGCTGAAGCTGACGGACGCCGACCCGCTCTCCCGAATCGATACCGTCCGGTACGTAGCGCCCGTCACGCAGGCAAACGCTCAGTTCAAAAACGGAAAAAATGTTACGTCAACCAGCGTGACCGGAACGACCCCGAGCTACGCGGACATCAAATCCTGGGAAACGGATATCGGCCGCTTTTTTACGGAGGATGAAGTTACGGATAAAGCCAAGGTGGTCGTTTTAGGGGCCACGACGGCCGAAAACCTGTTCGGGAAGGCGGGTTTTGACGCGATCGGCAGCATCGTCAACATCAACAACGTCCCGTTTCGCGTCATCGGCGTGCTGAAAGCGAAAGGTTCGTCCGGCTCCCTGGACCAGGACGATACGGCCATCGCGCCGATTTCGACCGTGCAGTCCCGCTTGATGTCCGGCAGTTCCAGAAACGGCCTTCATCAAATTCTGGTGGAAGCCAAATCTCCGGATGCGATGCAAAGCACGATCGCGCTGATCGAATACACGATGCGCCAGAGCCATAAGCTGGGAAGCGCGGAAGATGACTTCAAGGTTCAGAGCCAGGAAGACGTCTTGTCCTCGGCCGAAAGCGTGACGAAAACGCTGACGCTGTTTCTGGGCGGCATCGCGGCCATCTCGCTGCTTGTCGGCGGGATCGGCATCATGAACATCATGCTGGTGTCCGTTACGGAGCGTACCCGGGAGATCGGAACCCGCAAAGCGATCGGGGCGCGGGAAGGCGCGATTTTGTCCCAGTTTCTCGTCGAATCCGTCACGCTTGCCGTTCTCGGCGGCATCGCCGGCGTTTTGCTCGGCTTCGGCGGTTCCAAGCTGGTCGGCCATTTCATGAGCATCCAAACCGCGGTATCGCTGAACTCCGTGCTGCTGGCGGTCATTTTTTCGGGCTGCATCGGCATGGTCTTCGGGGTGTTCCCGGCAAGAAAAGCGGCCAGGCTGGACCCGATCGAAGCGCTGAGATACGAATGAATACGGAAAAAGAGCCCGTTAATCGGGCTCAGCAGAGTGTCGAGAAAGTCCAACGGACTTTTCGACACTCTATTTTTTATATGGGGAATCATATCTTTTAAAATAAAAATCGATTTAAAGCGCTCTGAGACCCCTACTTCAGTGACCGACGAGGCAATTTTAAACCCCCTGCAAAAAAACAGGGGGTTTCTCGACAGCCTGCAGGCTGTCGAGAAAGTCTCGACAGCCTTCTTTATGTTTATTTATTTTAAGACAGCACCGCGTTAATGTTGTATAATATAGATAACTACTCATGAACGGATGGTGTCTTGAATGCTGAGATCTAATCGGGAAAAACAACAAAGCTACGAATTCGTGTCAATTGAAGAGCTGGTTCCACAGGATCATTTGCTGCGGAAAGTGGACAAGTATATCGACTTCTCCTTTATTGACGATAAGGTTCGTCCTCTTTACTGCGCAGATAACGGGCGGCCAGCCATTGATCCGGTCGTTCTGTTTAAGATGATTTTTCTCGGTTATTTTTATGGCATTCGCTCCGAACGCCAGTTGGAACGCGAGATTCAAACGAATTTGGCTTACCGCTGGTTTTTAGGTCTTGGTCTAACCGATAAAGTCCCAGACCACTCCACCATTAGCTGGAACCGGCGGACTCGATTTAAGGATACTGACATTTTCCAGGAGATCTTTGACGAAATCGTCCTCCAAGCGATCTCGCACAAAATGGTGGGCGGGCGTGTGCTCATTACCGATTCGACTCACGTAAAAGCCAATGCCAACAAGCACCACTATACCAAGCAGGAAGTTCTGCAAAACACCAAGGACTATATTGACGAACTCAATGAGGCTGTGACGGAGGACCGCAAAGCGCACGGAAAAAAGCCCTGAAAGTACGAGAGGAAGTGAATGGAACCAAAGAAATTAAAGTGAGCACCACCGATCCTGAAAGTGGCTATATGATTCGCGACGGTAAGCCAGAGGGGTTCTTTTATCTCGACCACCGGACGGTAGATCTTAAATACAATCTCATTACCGATGTCCATGTTACGCCAGGAAATGTCCACGATTCGGTTCCGTATTTGTCGCGATTAGACCGCCAAAGAGAACGTTTTGGATTCAAGGTTGAAGCTGTAGCCCTGGATTCCGGTTATTTAACTACGCCCATTTGCCGAGGCTTACAGCAGCGAAAGATTTTTGCCGTTATTGCACACCGGAGATTTCATCCGAAGCAAGGTTTGTTTGCCAAATGGAAGTTTACTTACGACGCTGAAAGTAACACCTATATCTGCCCGGAAAAACACCAACTGACATACCGGACTACCGACCGGAAGGGTTACAGGCAGTATGCGTCAGACCCGGAACATTGCAAGACCTGCCCGATGCTTGCGCAATGCACTCATTCCAGGAACCACCGGAAGGTACTGACCCGACATGTCTGGGAAGACAGCAAAGACTGGGTGCGAAATAACCGGCTAAGCCGAGACGGCAAGCAGTTGTACCGCAAACGAAAAGAAACGATTGAGCGAAGCTTCGCGGATGCCAAAGAGCTCCATGGGTTTCGCTATTGCCGTTTGCGCGGGCTCTCAAACGTCACGGAACAAGCGTTGATGACGGCCGCCGTGCAGAACATGAAGAAGATGGCGATCCATCTGGATCGCCTGGAAAAGAGGGGGTAACCCTTCTTTTTTAGCAACTGCAAATGAAAATAAGAGAAACCCAACGTCTACAAGACGTGGGTTTCTCGACAATCTGAGCCCGTTAATCGGGCTCTTTTTCTTCTTTGACCGTTACCGCAGGTTGGTTCCACAGGATGACATGTTTCGTCTTGCTGAGTTTCTCGTAAAAAAGCTGGGGATCTTTTCGAAACAGGCGGATGAGGACGTGGATAAAAAACCAGGCGTCCATGACGAAGACGACCATGCCGAGGATGAGCCGGCCGACGTCCGGCACGTTGTCGAGCGATCCCGCCAACAGGCGGTTAAGCCCGAAAAATACCCAGTAAAGCAGACCGTAACGTTTGAGGAGCGCCGCGAGCGTAATGGGTTCTCCCATGTTCGTCAGCTTGATGCGGACCAGCCATTTTCCCGGAGTCACGCCATGCGTCAGCCACGGAATCAAAATGAAATAAATCCCCGTGGCCACCCAAAACGCGGCTTTGACATGAAGAATGAAACAGATCGCCATCAATATCGGCCAGATGACCGAATCGATCAAAAACGCGACGGCCCGGCGGGTGTATGTGACTCTTTTGGCGGACAAATCCACGTTTTCATCGAGTTTTTCGATCCTTGGCAGGAGCCCGGACAACCATTCGGCCGCCACATACCCGCAAATGCCGCCAAGGGTGTTCATGATGAGATCATCGACGTCGAATACGCGGTATGCATGGTCATATATTCCGTAAATGCCCGTCAGCTGGGTCACCTCGAAAAAGAGGGAGAGCAGGAACGAAAACAGGATGGACCGGATCCAGCCCGTACGGAAGTAATAACGGAGCACCATCCCGAAAGGCACCGTCAGAATGATGTTGAAGATGACCTGGAGAAACGCCCGTTCCTTCAGCAAATGCCAGTAAGTGGACGGAGCCGATCCGACGACCGACGTCTCTTTTAAAATATCGAAAATGAAGTTCAGCGGCACCAGCTGCATGGCCCCGGACGCCAGCGCGGGGTTATGCCGCGACGACGGCAGCGGAAGGATCACAAGATACAACGCATTCATTAAGTAAAGCAAAAACAGGTACAATACAAACGCCCGTACTTTATTGATATAACCGTATTTGCGGTATTGCACGATCAGGAACGGAAGCGTGAACAACAACGCCGCAAACGGAAAAGACATAAAGGCGTAAGAAATGGGAAACAGATAGGAATGAAGCACACGATCACCGCCAATGTTTAATCAAGGCCGCCGTGGAAAGACAGCCGGTAATGATCATAACATAATCGAGCCTTATTCTCGATTAAATTAAGTTTAAATTTTCCTATTGCCGTCTTAAATATTGTTCACAAAAACGCAAAATCGTTTATACTGGACTATACGTTTAATTAAATTCATCGTCATTCATGTATGAGTGCATCAGGAGGATATGGATGGGACAACCAGAAGGATCGTTGCAGAAAAAACTAAAGCCTAGACATATCAGTTTTATGGCTATGGGCGGCGTCATCGGAACAGGCATTTTTAAAGGCAGCGCGGAAACGATCGGGCTTGCGGGACCGGGCGTCATCGTCACGTACGTGTTTGCGGGGCTGCTGCTGCTGGTTGTGATGGCGGCGATGGCCGAAATGGCCACGGTATACAAGGGCAGGAATATGAAGGATTTCGTGAGGGAAGCATTCGGCGAAAAGGTGTCCTTCATTTTGGGATGGATGTACTGCTTTATGTGGCTTTCGGTATGCGTCATCGAAATCATTGCCGCGGGCAGTTTCTTGCAGTATTGGCTGCCGGGGGTGCCGTTATGGGTGCTGAGCCTGGCTTCCGCGGCATTGATCATCCTGATCAATTTGCTGAGCGTAGGGACGCTCGGGGAATTCGAATTTTGGCTGGCGGGCATCAAAATCGCCATGATCATCGTATTTATCGTCCTGGGCACTTGCCTCATTTTCGGGATCATTCCAAGCGGCAATACGCCGTATCTGAGCAATTTTGCCGGTGCCGGCGGCTTTTTCCCCGGGGGCTGGACATCCGTTTTTTCGGCGATGCTGGTCGTCATGTTCTCCTACGGCGGCTCCGAGCTGATCGGCTTGACGCTCACCGAGACGGAAAATGCCGAGCGCATATTGCCCAAGGTCGTCGGCAATTTCATTTTAAGGATCATTTTGTTTTTTACGCTGCCGATCCTCGTCATTTGCGGCTTGATTCCGTGGCACGAGGTCGGGCAGGAAAGCAGTCCGTTCGTGCAGGTGCTGTCGGCGACGGGGCTTGCGGGCGCGGCTCACATTATGAATTTCATTCTGGTTACGGCGGTGCTGTCGGCTGCGAACTCCGGCATTTACGGCGCGTCGCGGATGCTGTATTCGATGGCTGCGGCCGGGGAGGCGCCGAAGGCGTTGTCCAAAACGAACCGCAAGGGAAGTCCGGTCAACACGCTGCTGTTATGCGCGGTCATCCTGCTTGCGGGCGCCATGCTTGGCTTTTTCGCGCAGGATCAGCTGTTCAGGGTGCTCATGGCCGTGCCGGGATTCGTCGTATTGCTGGTATGGATTTGCATTGCGCTGTCGCAAATGAAGCTGCGCAAAAGGTATCCGGTGAAACCGTCGTTTAAGGTGTGGGGATACCCGTATGTTACCGGAATCGCCGCGTTATGTTTGGCGGTCATCGCCGTATTTTTTGTGGTGGACCGGCAAAACCGTTTAAGCATCGGGATTTGTCTTGCCGTTCTGCTGCTGCTGATCGTTTGGTCCTTTGCCAAGTTTCGCGGAAAACGGCCAGGCGGGAAAGCGAACTAGGCAACCCGGACAACACAAGCAAGACCGACCGTTCCTTGGAGAGGAAACGGCCGGTCTTTTTTTCGTTGGAATGCGATGTCTTCCATCTTGGCGATCAGGCTGGAAATCAAAAAATACTAAGAAAATGAAAAAATGATTATATCTGTAATTCCCATGTGAGATTAAAGTTAAATATGTAATCCAATATGCAATGAAGAGGAGGAGAACAAAAAACATGAGCGGAAAAGGAATGAAAGCTAACCGGTGGACGGCGGCCATCCTTTGCTTGCTGATTGCCTTGCCTTTCGGATTCGCCGGCAGGGCTTCTGCGGAAACGGTGTTTACGGACGATTTCGAAAACGGCACGGCTTCCGATTGGACGGCCGCCACGGGGAATTGGTCCGTCGTTCGCGAGGGAAGCGGCAATGTTTATTACCAATCGAGTACCAGCGAAGGACGGACCTCTGCAGGCAGCGCTTCCTGGAAGGATTATAGCGTGGAGGCCAAAGTCAAGGTCGACAACTTCAACGGCACGAACCGGACATACGTCACCGGACGTTATCGGGACGGCAACAACTATTATGCCGCTTCCCTCTACAATAGCGGCGGCGGCAAGCTTGAGATCAGGAAAAAAGTAAGCGGTTCCTCGTCGACGCTCGCTTCCGTCGATTACCCGCTGACAACCGGCACCTGGTACACGGTCAAGCTTGAGCTTTCCGGCTCGTCGCTCAGCATGTACGTTAACGGGGAATTGCAGCTGACGGCGACCGATACGAGTCTGGCTTCCGGCGCGGCAGGACTTTTGACGTACAAGACAATCGCCAAATTCGACGACGTGAAAGTGTCAGCGACCGGCGGAGGCACCGATCCGGGCACGGACCCCGGTACGGATCCGGCCACCGACCCGGGAGAGACTCCTTCGCCGATTGCGGGAGATATCTTCGTATCGCCTGACGGATCGGCCGGAAATGCCGGAACCATCGACAGCCCGTTAACGCTCGAAGCCGCGCTTGCGCGGGTACAAGCCGGCCGTACCATCTATATGCGCGGCGGAAGCTATGCCTTCTCTTCGACGGTTACGATCGCCCGCGACAACAGCGGGGCATCGGCAAGTCAGCGCAAGGCTCTTGCAGCTTACGGCAGCGAGAAGCCGGTCCTTGATTTCTCGGCCCAGCCGTTCGGATCGACGAATCGGGGGCTGCAAATTTTCGGGGATTATTGGCTGGTCAAAGGCATCGAAGTGAAGGGAGCGGGAGATAACGGCATTTATATCGGCGGCAGCTATAACCGGATCGAAAATGTGGAAACCCATCATAACCGCGATACCGGCCTGCAGTTAGGCAGATATCAGTCATCGGTTGGATATGACGAATGGCCGAAATACAACGAAATCGTTAACGCGTATTCCCATGACAATTTCGATCCCGACAACGGGGAGGATGCCGACGGGTTCGCGGCCAAGCTGACCGTCGGTCCCGGCAACGTGTTCGACGGCTGCATTGCCGCCTATAACGTTGACGACGGCTGGGATTTATACACGAAATCGGAAACGGGCGCGATCGGCGCCGTGACGATTCTGAACAGCATCGCATACAAAAACGGGGCGACCTCCGACGGGACATCCACGACGAACAGCGACGGCAACGGTTTTAAGCTGGGCGGCGAAAAAATCAAGGTGGATCACATCGTCAAAAACAGCATCGCCTTCCAAAATAAAAAGCACGTCTTCACATACAACAGCAATCCCGGTTCCATAACGCTGACCAACAACACTTCCTGGAACAACGGGCAAAGCAATTTTGCCTTTGACGCCGGAACGCATCGATTCACGAACAATCTCTCGTTTGCAGGAGGCTCGAGCGACAAAACAAGCGGAACGGATGTGGAAAACACCAACGTATGGTGGAAAAACAACGCCTCCGTGAACGGCAAAGGACTGGCAGCCAGCCCGGCCGATTTCGCGTCGCTCACGCCTTCGGTCATCCGAAACGCCGACGGCTCGCCTAACCTGGGCTATTTCCTGAAGCTTGCCCCGGGGAGCGACCTGATCGGTTCCGGAAGTCCGGCAGGAACCAACATCGGAGCCCGATGAAAGAGGAGGGTTAAACGGGCCCGACTTTGCGCATGGCCGGTTTGAACCCGGATATCTGAAAGCGATTCCATGCCGGGATTGCAAAAAAACGGTTGGCCGTTGATGAACGGTCAACCGTTTCTTTTTCCTGGCTGCAAGCTTCCGCGTGCGAGATCCCCTTAATTTAAGCTCAACTGCCAAGAAACCCCGAAACGGTCCTGAACCCAAGCGAATTTTTTGGCAAACGGATAGGCCGCAAGCGGCATCAGGACGGCACCGCCTTCGGATAGCTTGGCGAAGGTTTCGTCGATTTCCTCTTCGGACTCGCAGTCGACGAACAGCGAAATCGCGGGCGTAAACGTAAAGGCGTGATGGACGCTGCTGTCGATGCACAGGATGGTTTGTCCTTTAACGGAAAAGGCCGCCTGCATGACCGACCCTTCCGTCCCCGATTCGTTGGGCCCGTAA
Organism: Paenibacillus sp. FSL M7-1455; assembly: GCF_038004655.1. NCBI lineage: Bacteria > Bacillati > Bacillota > Bacilli > Caryophanales > Paenibacillaceae > Paenibacillus > Paenibacillus sp. FSL M7-1455. The sequence continues at coordinate 2,506,880 of NZ_JBBORO010000001.1, forward strand.
CGCGTTACGCGCAGGATTTCGGCCGGGCTGAATACCGAGACGTAAAAATTCATCGCCTCTTCGGCCTGCCCTTCAAACATTAAAAACGGCGTTACTTTCGGTTCCATCGTTTTTCGCTCCTTTAAAGTATGTTACAATCACTTACGGGACGATTCTGGCATTGCCGGGCAAGCTGGACTGATATTCTTTTAGGCAACATTCTACCGGATTGGACCCCGGAGGGACAAGCTGCCGCCAAAGCGGGACATTCGAGCGATAGAACAGCAGCCCCTGCAGGATCGATAACTCACTGAAACCCGGATGCCTTGATCCAAAACATAAAAACAAAGGAGGCTGCCGTGTTATGGCGACAGTCCGCGAGCTGTTGACGGAAGCGGATTTTCGGGAGGCCGAAGAACAAAGGCTGCCGATCCGCGTATTCCGCGACGACCATTTGATCGACTCCTTGACGTATATCATCCGATTTACCGAAAGCACCGTCATTACCCAGTCGGATGTCAGCGACCTGACATACCATTCCCGCGGGGAATGCCAATTTTTTGAGATCCGCAAATCATGAACCGAAAGCAAAAGCATGGAAACGCATGGAAAGGGGCGTTCACGCGATTCGTTTCCGTGCGTTTGATGTTTTTCGGCCCGGTCTACGGGGGAAAACGGCAAAAAAGAGCTTCAGACTGAAGTGCCCCCTGTCAAGTGGACAGTGTAAAAAAACAAAAATAGTTTATCTAGATCCCTCAGTTTGTTTAACGGAACTGAGGGATCTTCCTTATGCAACTCGCCTGTATTCGTTGGGTGACAGACCCTCTAAACGTTCTGTATAGCGATGGTTATTGTAATAGCGAATATAATTGCTAACATCTTTCAGGACGTCTTCATAGGTATCATGCTTTGTAAGATAATAACTTTCCGATTTATAAGTACCCCAAAAGCGCTCAATAGGTTGGTTGTCCAAGCATCGGCTCACACGAGACATGCTTTTCATAAATCCATACTTTAGTTGGAGCCGATTATACTCGTGGGACGTGTACTGGAAACCTCTGTCGCTGTGTAGGAGTGGGGTTACACCGGGATTCTTCTCATAAGCCTGCTTCAGCGTATCCACCACGAGTTTAGTGTTGTTGGAATGGCTTAATACCCATGAAACAATGGAGTTATCATATACATCGATAATGGCGCTTAAATAGGCTTTGCGGCCATTTCCATACTTCAGTTCTGTCACATCTGTACACCACTTTGTATTTGGAGACTGGGCCTCAAAGTTACGGTTCATTACATTTTCAACGACATGGGTCTCTGGGGCTTTCATATAGCTTGGTCGTTTCTTACGAATGACTGCTTTGAGGCCAAGCGCACGCATAATTCGGTAATAGCGCTTTTTGTTGTACTGCTTTTTGAGCTTTCGGTTTAATTGAGTACGCATTTGGCGGTAGCCAAGTATTCCGTTTCGCTTGTCATAACGAAGCTTTACTTCTTTGGCTAGCACTTGAATTTCAAGTTCCTTGGTAGATGGCGTCCAACCTAACCACTTGTAATAGGCAGATCGAGCAACCCCTGCTAACGCACACAACTTCTTAATTGCGTAACCTTTTTCTTTGTTCAGTTCTTGAATCGCTTGATACAAGTTTACTTGTCGAACAAGGGTTAGCGTGTATTTCGTCGCTTGATCTCCGCCAACTTTTTTGCGAAGGCATTCTCCATCTCCAGGTATTCGTTTCGAGCTTCTAATTCCTTGATCCGCAGCTTGAGACGTTCATGCTCATCCAGTTCCTCTACAGGCTTCTTTCGACCGCGATTGTCCTTAAGAGCATCTTCACTGCCTGCTTGATACTTCCGAACCCAGGCATACACTTGCTGATAAGATACACCGTACTTTTCGATGGCTTTCTGATAATCCAAACCATTAGCGATTGTATATTGCGCAATTTCAATACGTTCCTCGTAAGTTGTTTTACGTCCTTTGTTCATTTGAGATAGTCCTCTTCCTTTAAGAGTAGGTTTTAATTCTATCTCCTTAGTATACTTGTTAATCCATTTCCGCAACACACTGTTGCTGGAAATACGATGCTTCCTTGTCGCCTCTTCAAGGGAGCAATGTCCAGATAACACATCCTGAACAGCAGCAATTTTCAATTCCCTTGAATACGTTTTCCATGTTCTCGATTCCCCCAATCCATCCAAACCATCTGCTCTGTATTTTCTTATCCACTCTCTAACTGTGTGGGAACTAACCCCTAGTTGTCTCGCTTCATAGTTTGGATTTGACCTGTGCTCCAGGCATCGCTGTATGGCATGCAGTTTCGTTTCAATTGAAGTTGAACTTCTTCTAGACATAGAAATACTCCCATCGTTGCAGTAGTAGAAGTTTTTATTTTTTCTACTGTCTACTATGATGAGCGTTTTGCAGTAATCTGAGGCCTTGAGCCGTAAGGATTTTCGGACATAAAAAAGGGACTTCACCCCAACTTGGAGAAGTTTTCAAGTGACCAAACCCAAAAACCTCAAGGATGGAGGAAGTCACTTTGTATATTCTCCAAGAATGTCTGTTTTCCTTCGAAGAACTTTTAAAAATTCAACCCAAGGAGAGATTGCCGATCTTCTTCAGCTCTCTCGATCTGAGACCGTATGCCAAGGAACTGAGAAGCCGTTCACCCCGAGGCGCTGAGGGATACTGCAGACAAGGTATTCTACGAGCACTCTTGGCTGCGCCGCTTGAAGGAATAAGTACCTTTTCAGGGTTGCATAAGCGTTTGGATACGGATCTCCGGTTTCGTTATCAGTGTGGTCTTCCGCTGGATCGAGAAGCTCCTTCCATATCCACATTAAGCCGAGTTTTCTCAGAACTGACGAGAAAGGACTTGGCAAAACGGCTTTTTGAGGATTTGGTCACACGCTGTCAGCAGGAAGGTATCATAGAAGGCAGTAACGTCGCCATAGACAGCACCGCTCTCCGCGCTTACGAGAAAAAGCAGCCCAAACGCAAAAGCGAGCAAACGGGTAATGCGAACTGGGGCGCAAAAATTGATTCCTTCGGCAATAAAATCACATGGTTTGGTTACAAAATTCATCTGGCGGTCGATACGAAAAGTGAATTGCCGATCGCCTTGGAAGTAACGCCGGCGCATGTCAATGATGGAGAAATGGCGCCGGGCCTGATCGAGAAAACAGCGTCCAGGACGAGCACACGATTTTTCATACTCGATGCGGGCTACGACCAAATGAAAGTTTATGAGGCCGCCCGCAACGTCAAGGCACAAGCCATCATTCCCCTTAATCTTCGGGGGGAGAAGGAACCGCCTGCTGGCATGACCTCGAACGGAACACCGTGCTGTTCCATGGGTTATGCGATGACATACTGGGGAGTTGACGGCGATATGCATAAATTTCGCTGCCCGCATGCCACGGGTAAAGTCGACTGTCCGCTTGGCATGGCTGCCTGCTCGTCTTCAAACTATGGAATGGTCGTCAAAGTAAATGCGAAGGATGATCTCCGGCGATACAGCATCCCTCATCGGGATACAAAGCGTTGGAAGGAACTTTACAATGAACGAACCAGCGTAGAACGCTGCAACTCCCGATTGAAAACCTATTTGACGGCAGACGCCGCACATGTCCGGGGCATTCAGAAAGTCACAACTCACCAGTATTTGAATGCCATTGTTCTGCTTGCATCTGCGCTCGCCGTTTCTCATCATTCAAAACGGGCTGCCGCTTAAAAAACGAGCTGTTCTAAAATTCTGCAAGTCTGCCCTTTTCTTCATCCATATAATACCATTTTCGAAAATTCCCCCTTAACGACAGTGAATATGCTATCGCTTCTTCTCTGAAACGGAATTATGCAAAACACTCATGATGGGAGCATATCAGACGAAGTCTGAGGCTCTTTTTTTATTTTATCGCAACGCGTTGCGTTCAAGTCGCTTTTAAATAATCGAGAATCATGGCTTTCAGGATTTCGAGCTGCTTTACCGGTTCGATATTCGATTCGAGCATCGGAATGCTGCTCTGCAGCGACAATTTTTTGGCAAACTGGCCAAACGCGTTCGTAACGGTCGCAATCGTCTCCTCCAAAGGCACGTCTGCCCGGAGGGAACCGTCGTTGATGCCGTCCTTTAAAATTTGGGACAACGACGTTTGAATGCGGCCGACGGCGGCATGGTACGCAGGCAAATCCTCGAGCGGCTCGCGGGATTGGGCGGCGTAGCTTTCGAACGCTTCGATCAATTTGGTGTTTTCGCTATGTTCTTCGCCGATAAACCCGATGAATACGTCGAGCATTTGCTCCAGGCGCTCATAGCAAGTGCCGGGCCGGCGGAGGATTTCCTCGAACGTTTCGGTCTGCGATTCGATGATTTTGATTGCAACGGCGACGATCAGTTTGTCTTTTTTCGGAAAATGACGGAACACCGTCGCGACCCCCATATGGGCTTCCGTTGCGACATCCTGCATCGTCGCTTTGTCGAGGCCTTTCCGGTTGAACACCTTTTGGGCTGCTTCCAGCATGAGCGCTACCCGCTGCTGCTTGGCTTCCGTACGTTCCCGGTCCCATCTGGTTTTTGAATTCAAATTGTCCACGTTCCTTCCAAACGGTTCGTTTTTTTGTTTCGTGATCATAACAAATGGCCGGAGGGCTGTCAACCGGATAAAGCGGGGAAAGTCCGCGCCGCCTGCAGGATGAAACGGTTGTCATTCGCCTGCGGCAGGCGTATAATGATCGGTGTAATGATAGTTGCACTATCACACAGATATTTTAACTATCATTAGCAGATTTTATTCTAAATCCTAAAGGAGTCGATCCTTATGTCTGAAAACCATCAAGTTGTTGTCATTACCGGTGCGGGAAGCGGAATAGGCCGCGCGACAAGTTTGAAATTCGCCGCAGGCGGCGCCAAGGTCGTGCTCGTCGACTTTAACCGGCAAACGGGCGAAGAAACGTTGAAGCTCGTGAAAGAGCAAGGCGGAGAAGGCATCTTCGTGCAGGCTAACGTCGCAAACAGCGAGGACGTCCAAAACTATGTGAACAAAGCCGTGGAGACCTACGGACGCGTCGACGTCTTTTTTAACAATGCCGGCGTCCTGCAAAAATTCTCCATGTTTGCGGATATCGAGGACTCCGAGTTTGACCGGATTTTCTCCGTCAATGTCAAAGGGGTTTTCCTCGGCATGAAATATATGCTGAAAGTGATGGAAAAGCAGGGACACGGCGTCATCATCAACACCGCTTCGACCGCGGGACTGCGGAGCGAGCACAGTCTTGCGGTATATTCGGCAAGCAAGCATGCCGTCGTTGCGCTTACGAAATCCGCGGCGCTTGAATACGTGAAAAAAGGAATCCGCGTAAACACGATTTGCCCCGGCGGCGTGGATACGTCCTTGACCCAAGCCGTTCCGTCCATGATGCAGGAATCCGGATACGTTCCTGAGGAACTGCCGAACATGCGCATCGGACGTTACGCCAATCCGGAGGAGCTGGCGGAAGTGGTTACGTTCCTCGCTTCGCCGAAAAACAGCTACATGACCGGCTCGATCGTTCCGGTCGATGGCGGATTGACGCTGTAATAACCACCGTTTTGAGGGCCTGTGCGAGGATGTTCGCACGGGCCTGTTTTGCGTTTGGGGGGCGTAATCAAACCGGAGGGATGCCCAAATAATATTTGACAGATCAGTACAAAATAAGTATGCTAATACCACCATTATTTTCCGAAAGGAGTTTAGGCCAGATGAGCAAAAGCGGAAGACCGCGCGAGTTTAAGGATAACGCCGTGATCGACGCCGCGATGGAAGTGTTCTGGGACAACGGCTATGAATCATGCTCGACCGAAGCGCTGTGCAATAAAACCGGCCTCGGCCGGGGAAGCCTGTACAATGCATTCGGCAGCAAACACGAGCTGTATGAACAGGCCCTTCGGAGATATCATGAGCTGGGAATCCAGGAGCAGATGGAAATTCTGGAGAGGGAGGTTCCGGTAAAAGATCGCTTGAGGGCATTATTGGAGTGGCAAATTCGGGGGGATTCCAGGGCGAACAACAGGGGATGCCTTTTGATTAATGCCGCTGCGGAGCGGGCCAAAACCGATCCGGCCGTCGAACGCATTTTCAAAAAACACGTCGACCTGCTGGAACACGCGATCGAAAAAGCGATCATCCAAGGTCAGGAGGCGGGGGAAATTACGCAGGACCGCAAGGCTTCCGAACTGGCTGACATGTTTCTCAGCAGCCTATACGGTCTCGGCGTCATTTATCCCGCGACGTTGAACCGAAGCTTGGCGGAACGCATCATTGAAGGAACGTTATCGTCGCTAGATTAGGCACGGCATGCGCTTTCCGGGTTTGGGAAGCGCGAACGCCGGCCGCGGCTGCGATGGATCGGGCAAGAGACGGATAGGGTGCTTCCCGAGGAACCTTTTTTGGATTAATTTTGTACTGGGTTGTACAAAATCGTCTTCTGATTTTGCAGAACATCCCTTTTGAACGAAGGGACGCTTTTTTAACCTTAATTTTGTACTGTTTATTACAATATTGAAAATCCGGGAGTGATGTTTATGCCACTGGCTATTTACGTACTGGGACTGATGATTTTTTCCATGACGACGTCCGAATTTATGGTCGCGGGGATTATGCCCTCGCTTGCTTCGGATTTCGGGGTATCGATCGCGGCGATCGGTTATCTGATTTCCGCTTATGCCGCCGGGATGATCGTCGGGGGACCGATGCTGACGATCGGGCTTCTCAAGCTTCCGCGAAAAACCGCCTTCATGAGCTTGGCGTTCATTTTTCTTGCCGGCCAGACCTTGGGCGCATTGGCTCCGAACTATGAGCTGATGATGGCGGCAAGGATCATCACGGGCATTGCCTCTTCGGCTTGCTTCGGGGTTGCCATCGAAATTGCTTTGACGCTTGTCCGGCCGGAATCCAGCGGCCGCGCGGCTTCGATCGTGCTCGGCGGATTGATGGTCGCCACGGCCGTGGGCCTGCCGATCGCGATGCTGTTCGATCAATACTTCGGCTGGCGCTCCAGCTTCTGGGCCGTAGCCATACTCGTATTGCTGTCCGGTATCATGGCGCAGCGTCTCATTCCGGCATCGCCTGCGGTCGGGTCGGTGAGCCTCCGCGGCGAGATGGCCGCCTTTAAAAACCGGCACCTGTGGGCCGCTTATTTGACGAGCATGCTGATTATCGGCGCCACTTTTGCCGCATTCAGTTATTTTTCGCCGATCCTGACCGACGTGACCGGTTTCGATGCGAAGCTCGTTCCGCTTCTTCTCGGCATTTATGGCGTGGCCACGGTGGTCGGCAACCTGATCACGGGGCGGCTGGCTGACCGCTTCATGATGCCGATCCTGACGATCGGACTTACGGTCCTGGCCGCGGCGCTGATCATCTTCGGCTTGTTTGCGGGCAATCCGGTCGTCGCGATGGCAGCCGTGATCGTCATCGGCCTTGCCGGAGTGCCCATGAACCCTGCCATGGTGACGCGGGTATCGCGGACGTCCAACAGCGGCTCCTTGGTGAGCACGGTCCACGTTTCCATTGTCAACTACGGCATCGTGGTCGGATCGACGTTCGGCGGACTCGCCATTGACCAAGGTTTCGGCCTGTCTTCTCCGCTCTGGGTAGGGGTCGTATTGGGGATTCTCGGTCTCTTGTCCCTTGTGCCGTATCTCTTGAAGGAACGCGAACCGAACACCCGGATGCAAAAAAGCGGGCAAACCTGCGCCTAAGGCATCCATGGAATCAAAATCGGCAGGCCGGGCATGAAAACCCCGGCCTGTTTTTAATTGACCGCACTCCCGATCCGTTCGATGAAACCGCGAAGCGGGGTCGAAATCCACTTTTTGGGATGCAAGGCCAGCAGCAAAGTTAACCGGAGATCGGGATGCGCAAACGGGAGGCTGACCAGTTCCCCGCGGCCGATTTCGGCTGCGGCAGCCATCCGCGGCAGGAGCGATATGCCTGAGCCGCTCATCACGCACCGTTTGATGGCCTCGGGATTGCCGAGTTCAAGGCCGATCGCATAAGGGATGCCGTTTTTCTTTAAAATGTTTTCGAGCATGATCCGGTAATTGCAGCTCTCTTCGGGCATGATCCACTCGGCGCCCGCCACATGCTCCAACTCGATTTTCTTCATCCTGCAAAGGGGATGCTCCGGGCTTGCCAGCAGCACGAGGGGTTCGTCGCGGATCGTTTGCCATGCCAATGACGGATCGGAAGGCTCGCCGTCCAGGATCAGGCCGAGATCCAGTTCGCCTTCTTTGACTTGCTTGAGAATATGCGTCTCGCGACCGGTCTGCAGCCGGACGGACAGCCCTTCGTAGCGCTCCCGGATTTCCTGCAGGAAAGGGGGAAGGAAATAAGCGGCCAGCGAATCGATGGTGCCGACCGAAAGCGTGCCCCCGCTTTGCCTGCCAAGCCTTTCCTTGGACTGCTGGTGGAGGTCCAGCATTTGGACCGTGAACCGGAGCAGTTCTTCCCCCGCGGAAGTCAGGCGCAAACCTTTGCCGAACCGCTCGAACAGCTGGACGCCGTAGGCTTTCTCCAGTTTTTGGATCTGCGCGGTGACGCTGGACTGCGCGTATCCAAGCTCCTCGGCCGCCCGGGTAAAGCTTTGGCGGAGGGCGACCTCGCGAAACGTGTTCAGGTAAGTGAGATCCATCCAGTTTCAACTCCATCAATAATATTGATCATGCTCATCGATTATTATAGATAACACCGATGGCATTTCCTATGGTAAATTGAAGGCACAAACCGATAGGAGGTCATCCCAATGTTGAAAAGAGAAGATTTGCGGGGCGTTTTCGTGCCCGTCGTTACGCCGTTTACGCAAGGCGGCGAGCTCGATTTGGCTTCTTACCAAAACTATGCCGGGCAGCTGGCAGAGCAGGATATTGCGGGTCTGATCGTGAACGGAACGACGGGGGAAGCCCCGACCGTCCGGTGGGAAGAGGTGCGGCAGCTGGCGGAAGCGACGCAGTCTCTTTTGAAAAATAAAAAAAGGGCGGTGCCCGTCGTCATCGGAACCGGAACCAACGATACGGCATCGACCGTCGAACGAACCGAAAGCGCGGCGAACATGGGAGCCGATGCGGTTCTCGTTGTCGTTCCTTATTACAGCAAACCGTCGCAGCAAGGGATCCTGGAGCATTTTCGGACCGTGGCCCGGGTCGGGGTGCCGGTCATTGCCTACGAAATTCCTTCCCGTACGGGGATCCGCCTCAGCATGGATACGGCCAGAGCCATCATGGAATTGGACGGGGTCATCGGCATCAAGGACAGTTCCGACAGCCTGGAGCTGATCGGGGAACTGACGAGGCATAACGCCGGCCCGGTCCTTTGCGGGGACGACCTGCATTATTTCGCCAAACTGGCACTCGGGGCAGTCGGGGGAATATTGGCCTCCGCGAACGTAAACACGCAGCGTTTCATCGATGTATATAACCTGGTGCAAAAGGGGGAGATCCTTGCGGCCAAACAAACCTTCGACGCCCTGATTCCATTGGTCCAAGGCCTTTTCCGGGAACCGAACCCCGCTCCGCTTAAGTGGTTGTTGGCGAGCTTGGGCCAAATCGCCACGGATCGCCTCCGGCTGCCGCTGATGCCGATTTCCGAGCAGCTGAAAAAAGAACTTGAGCCATGGCTGCATTACCTATAATCCGAACATTCCCTTATAATATATAGATAAGACACCGCAGGAAAAAACAAGGCCGGCGGGCGATGCGAACGAAGGGGATTTGGAATTGGCGGCACAAAGAGAGGAAATATTGCAGCGGTTATACAAGCAAATCCAGGCGGATGAGCATATCATCGGCGTGGCGGCAGGGGCCGGCATCTCGGCCAAATACGCCGTCAAAGGCGGAGCGGATCTCATTTTGGCGCTGAATTCGGGGCGTTTCAGACAGATGGGGCTCGGCTCCGTCGCCGGCTTTTTGCCATTCGCAAACAGCAATGACATGGTCATGGAATTCGGGTCGCGGGAAATTTTATCCGTGGTGGGAGAAACGCCGGTCATTTTCGGCCTGTGCGCGACGGACCCGACGATGGAACCGGAAGCTTTTTTGAAACGGATTCGGGAAAGCGGCTTTGCGGGCATCATCAACTACCCGACCGTGGGATTGATCGACGGGAAGTTCCGAGAAGCGCTGGAGGAAGAGGGCATGACGTATCTGCAGGAGGTGGAAGCCGTCAGGCTGGCGCACGAGCTGGGGCTTTTTACGATGGCTTTCGTTTTTGACGCGGAGCAGGCATCGCTGATGCTGAAGGCGGGCGCCGATTGCATCTGTGCTCATTTGGGCGTCACCGGAGGCGGGAGGATGGGCACGAAAAGAGTGCTGTCCCTGGAAAAAGGGGCGGAGCTCGCCCGGCAAATTTTCGCCGTTTGCGACGCTTCGGGCAAGCAGCCGGTCAAGCTTGTCTACGGCGGCCCTGTGCATGCTCCCATCGATGTGCAATATATGTACGACAATACTTCGGCGATGGGGTATGTCGGCGGGTCCAGCTTCGAGCGGATTCCGACGGAAGAGGCGATCGTGGAAACGACGCACCGTTTTAAGCTGACCGGGCATCTGGAGCAGGACAAGCAGCTGATGGACCGGCTGTCGCATGCGAACGAACCGTACGATTATGTCGCTTTTGTCAAAGAATACGTCGCTGAGCATTACATGCACAATGTTTCGCTCACCGAACTGGCGGAACGGATTCACGTATCGCGGACCCATTTGAGCGCTTTGTTCAACAAAGAGGTCGGCTGCAGCTTTCCGGAATACATCGCGAAATACCGCATCCATAAAGCCCAGGAAGTGATCAAGCACACCAGGCTGCCGCTGGCCCGGATCGCCGAAACGGTAGGATATCCGGACTACGTCCATTTCAGCAAAACGTTCAAAAAATATACGGGCATGACTCCTCAAGCCTACCGCCGACAAACATAAGACAAATATACATAAAGATCGTACATGGATACGATCCTTTTTTGATGAAAGCGCTGTATCCTTGACTTGTAGGGGCATGAACGGCAGCCCGAACCGGGTGGCCGCCTGAGGCTCAAGTGAAGGAGGTTGTTTTCATGAAAACGATTGCGATTGCCGGAACGTTCGATTCGAAAGGCGAAGAGTTTTTGTACGTGAAATCGGTCATTGAAAACCTTGGCTTAACAACGTTTACGATTCACTGCGGCGTATTCGAGCCGATGTTTACGCCCGACGTGTCCAACATTGAAGTGGCGCAGGCGGCTGGAGCGGACATCCGGGAGATTGCCGCAAGGAAGGACCGGTCCGCCGGGACGGAGACGCTTGCCAGGGGAATGGAACGGATCGTTCCGCAGCTTTATGCGGAAGGGAAGTTCGACGGCATCCTGTCGTTCGGCGGCACCGGCGGCACGTCCATCGTTACCGCAGGCATGAGGGGATTGCCGATCGGCGTTCCGAAGCTGATGGTTTCGACCGTCGCCTCCGGCCATACCGAACCGTATGTGGGCACCAGCGACATCGTCATGTTTCCGTCGATCGTGGACGTGTCCGGGCTGAACTCTTTTTCGACCACGATCTTTGCGAACGCGGCGCATGCCATCGCGGGCATGGTGCAGTTCGAATCGGCTCCGCCGCGGGATAAAAAGCAACTGGTCGCGGCGACGATGTTCGGGGTGACGACCCCGTGCGTTAATTATGCCCGAGAATATTTGGAACAGCAGGGCTACGAGGTGCTTGTTTTCCACGCGACGGGTACCGGCGGCAAAACGATGGAAAGCCTGATCGAAGGCGGCTTCATCGACGGCGTCCTGGACCTGACCACGACCGAATGGTGCGACGAGCTTGTCGGCGGGGTGCTTGCCGCCGGACCGCATCGCCTTGAGGCGGCAGGCCGCTGCCAAGTGCCCCAGGTCGTATCGACGGGCGCGCTCGACATGGTCAACTTCGGGCCGTACGATACCGTGCCGGCTGCATTCAAAAACCGCAATTTGTACAAACATAATCCATCGGTAACCTTAATGCGGACGACCGTGGAGGAAAACCGGAAGCTTGGCGAAGTGATCGCGGAGAAATTAAACCGGGCGCAGGGGCCGACGGCGCTCATGCTTCCGCTGCAGGGCGTGTCCATGCTTGACGTGGAAGGGCAGCCGTTCCATGGAACGCAAGAGGACGAAATGCTGTTTGACACGTTAAGACAGCGGATTGACCGCCAAACGGTAGAGCTGATCGAGCTCGACACCGACATCAACGACAAAGCTTTTGCCGTGGCGGCGGCCCGAAAATTGATCGAATTGATGAAAAAAGCGAACCGGAAGACCATCTGAAACAAACGCGATATGGAGGAGGAAACATACGATGAAAACCAGAACGGAAATTTTGAAAAAACTAAAGGCAGAGGTTGCTGCAGGCAACGTGCTGTTGGGTGCGGGAGCAGGAACGGGCATTTCGGCGAAAAGCGCCGAAGCCGGCGGCGTGGATCTCATTATCATTTATAATTCCGGCCGGTACCGGATGGCGGGACGCGGTTCGCTTGCCGGACTGATGGCTTACGGGGATGCGAACCAAATCGTCGTGGACATGGGGAACGAAGTGCTGCCGGTCGTCAAAGAAACGCCGGTGCTGGCAGGCGTCTGCGGAACCGATCCGTTCCGGATCATGGATATTTTCTTGAAACAGCTGAAGGAGCAAGGTTTTGCAGGCGTACAAAACTTCCCGACGGTCGGTCTGATCGACGGCGTGTTCCGGGCCAACCTTGAGGAAACCGGCATGGGGTACGACCTGGAGGTCGACATGATCCGCAAAGCGCATGAACTGGATCTGCTGACCACGCCATACGTGTTTGACGAGGAACAAGCGAAAAAAATGGCCGAAGCCGGAGCGGATATTTTGGTTGCGCATATGGGATTGACGACGAAAGGAACCATCGGCGCGAAAACGGCGCTTACTTTGGACGACTGCGTGGAAAAAATCCAGGCGATTTGCGACGCGGGCAAGGCGGTTAATCCGGACATCATGGTTCTGTGCCATGGCGGCCCGATTGCCGAACCGGAAGACGCGGAATACGTTCTGTCCCGAACAAAAGGCGTCGAAGGCTTTTTCGGAGCGTCGAGCATCGAACGTTTTGCGACGGAGGTGGGCATCAAGCAGCAGACCGAAGCGTTCAAGAACATTTTGAAATAAGACGCCCGGACTGAAACTCCGCGGAAAACATACAACTCATCAAGCCTTAGCCGTTGCCATGTCCCAGGGAATCGATTCCATGCGGATGGAGCGGCCGAGGCTTTATTGATTTCACGATGCGACTAAAAGCCCGCAAAGTTCTTGCGCGCATGATGGCGGGTTGTCGCCGTTTTGCGGCAGAGGCCGCAAGGATTACGGGATGCAGCGTCGAAAAAGAGATATGCAATGACCCTGTTGCAACAACAAAAATGTAGGGAGGCAAACGGATCATGACAAGCGTAGAGAAGTATATTGAGGAATGGCTCCGGCATCGTTTGGTGCTGCAAGAAATGGTTGCATTGATTCCCGATGAACATATCGGCTTCAAACCTTGGGAGAAAGCCGTTCCAATGGGTTCTTTAATCACACATATCGTCACCTCAACGGACATGTTCGCGTAAAAACGGTCAAAAACGGCACGTTTACTCCGCCGGCAAAAATCAATCCATGCGAAACGATGGAAGAAATCGGAAACGTTGTCCGGGAATTGACGGAAGAGACCCATAGAGATTTGAATTTGATCCAAGATGAACAGTTGGAAAAAGAACTCGAGTTTAACGGTTATATCGGTACCGGAAGATTATGGCTGGAAACAGCAAAGGATCATGAAATCCATCATAAAGGCCAATTGTTTACGTATGCAAGAATGATTGGGGTGGAAAAGCTGCCGTTTATGATGAAACAACCCCCGAAAAAACAATAAATGATCCTCAAAAAGAGGCTGCAGCCGGACATCCGGCTGCAGCCCTGTTTTTTGATCGGGTCCTTAGTTTTATGAAGAACCGCTTCACCTTCCTATTTGACGGTCACTTTTAGAATATCGCTTTTGGTGACTCCGCTGCCGTTCTCCAGCTCGACCTGGTATTCGTACACGCCCGGAGTCCGTCCTTCGACCCTGGTAACGGCGGTCTGCGCCCGCGGCGTGGCGGCCGTCAGCGTCCGGGTGTCGATGAGGACGCCGTTTTCGTATAGGCGGTAAACGTTCCCGTTGGTGCCCCACCAAAGATTCATCGTCAGCTGATAGCTGCCGTCGCCGTCCCAATTGTCATCCGACAGCACCGGCTTGCCCGGGGCGGCATGCTTGACGGTTACCGTATGCGGTTCGCAAACGGTCGTTCCGAAGGCGTTCGTGAGCTCGCAGGTATATTGATAGATGCCGTCCGCACGTCCCGAAACCGGCGTTGACGCCGCCTGGGCGGCAGGGGATTCGTCCGTCAGCTTTTGCGAGTCGATCAGCTTTCCGTTTTCGTACAGCTTATATTCCGTGCCGTTGTTGCCCCACCACATGTTCATGGTGATCGTGTAGTCGCCGTCCAGAAGGCCGGTATCATAACCGTTATCGTCGGACAGGACCGGCTTGCCGGGCAGGCCTTCCGCCTTCGCAGGATCTTCCGGCCCGCCGACGTAGCGAATCAGCGGCGCCGCAGGCTCCTTCATGCCCGCTCCGAGGTAAAAGCTTGGATGGGGCGGCTGGTTATAGCCGACGTTCTGCCAGGCCACGCCAAGCCGGTACACCGGATCGTGCATCAACGTGCGCAGACGGTGTTCCGTCGGATCGACCGTCGTGTAAATCCGCAGCTCGGTGCTGTCGGCGGGGCGCCAAACGGCTTCTTCGCGCCAATCGCCGAACAGGTCGGCCTGGATCATCGGATTGCCTTTCGTGAAATTGTTGGAGAGCGTGCCTTCCGCCGTCAGGAGATTGACCGTTTTTTTGTTCTCGTAATCCCATTTGTCGATCGTTCCCGGACCGGCGCCAAGCTCGCTTTTCCAATCGTGGTTCAGCAGTTCGCGCAGCAGGTCGCCGTCCCACCAGATCGCGAAATTCGCGGAAGAAGGAAGGGTTTCGCCGATGAGTTCACCTCTGGCGCTGTAGAGCCCCGAAATCGGAACATGCTGTTCTTTCGTGATGGTGGAAGCCCAAGCTTCCTCGCCCGGATAACGGGGATCGATATCCGCCGTCAGACCCCGGCCCGTGTCTAGGCCGGTATACACGCCCCAAAGGATTTCCCCGGTAGCGGCATCATGCATTTCCAACCCGTATTTCGAGTCCTTATGTTCATGTACGCCAAACACCTCAAGTCCCGGACGTTCCGGATCGAGATCGCCGAAATGCATCGCATCGCCGTGTCCCAGCCGGGTGCTGTACAACGGTTTCCCGTTATCGTCGATTGCAAGGGCGCCGAAGAGCACCTCATCCTTGCCGTCTTGATCGACGTCTCCGATCGACAGATTATGATTGCCTTGCCCGACATAGCTTTCGTTGCCTTTGTCGTTGGTGTCGAACCGCCATTGCTGCGTCAGATTGCCGTTCTGGAAGCGGTAGGCGGCCAGGACGGTGCGCGTATAATAACCGCGGCTGAAAATGACGCTCGGATGCTCGCCGTCCAAATAGGCGACGCCGGCCAAGAAGCGGTCGACGCGGTTTCCGTACGCGTCGCCCCAAGATCCGACGTCTCCCCGGGGCGGATCGTACGGGATCGTCGAAAGCGCTTTGCCCGTCGGCCCGTCAAACACCGTCAAAAATTCATCGCCGAGCAGCACGTATCCGGAGCTGTTCCGGTGATCCGCTTTCGGTTCTCCGATGACCTTGCCTTGGCCGTCCACCGTGCCGTCGGCGGTTTTCAGCGCCACTTCGGCTTTCCCGTCGCCGTCCAGATCATAGACGAGAAACGGGGAATAATGCGCTCCCGCGCGGATGTTCGGCCCGAGATTGATTCTCCACAGCCGCGTGCCGTCCAGTTTATATGCATCCATGTAAACGATACCGGTATAACCGCTCTGCGAATTGTCCTTCGCATTGGACGGCGACCATAACATTACGATTTCGTAGGCGCCGTCCCCGTCGAGGTCGCCGACGCTGGCGTCGCCGGCCGCATACGTGTACGGCTGGCCGTCTTTCGTATAAGCGTCGGCCGGCTTTTGCAGCGGAACCGAAAGGTATTGCTGCTGCCATACGCCGAATTCGGCACTCGCAGCCTGTTCCTTGCCTTGGATGACCGTCGTCAGCTTGTAAACCGAGTCCGCTTTGCCTTTGGCATCGATCATATTCGTGCGGTCTTTGATCGGCTGTTTGTTCAGCTTCACGCCGTCCCGGTAGACGTTAAAGGCGATGCCGTCCGGATCCAGCCCAAGCATCCGCCAGCCGATGTAGTTTCCTTGTTCGGTGCGCACCGCAACAGGGGCGCGATCCAAATATTCCATGTCCCGGTACAACGTCGTCACGGCCTCCGTTTTTAGCGGTTCCGACATCGGCGAGATGCCGCCCGCGTTGACCGACGCCACCTGATAATAATAGGGAATGGTGGTCAGCACGGTTGCGTCCGTGTAGGCGTTCGTTTTGGTCTGGCCGACAAAAGCGTATGCGCCGTCGGCTTTGTCGGCACGGTACACGTTGTACAACCGGGCGCCGTCTACTTTCGTCCAGACAAGCGTGACGTCGTTTTTATGAATGGCTTCGACTTTCAGCCCTTTCGGCGGGGCTGCCGTCGGCACGTCCGGGTCGATCGTCGCGACCTTTAGCGTGGCGGACGGAACGGATTCGAAGCCCGCGCCGTCAACGGAAGTGACTGTGTAAACATACGTTTGCCCGACATCGGCCGTCGCGTCGGCAAAAGCCGTATCAGACGTTTCGCCGATCAGCGCGGGAGACGCGGAACCCTCCGTCTGCCGGTAAATGCGGTATTTGGCTGCATCTTCCGAGGCCTGCCAAGACAGCTTTACCTTCACCGGATCGTTTGCCAGATCGACTTCGTCGGCCTTCAACGACGCGGGCGCAAGCAGGATCGGGGTAATCTCCAGCCCGTTCAAATGGGCGGTTTGGCCGCTGAAAACGAGATTCATCTGGCCGTCGGTCACCGCGATTTGGTTAAACACTTTTTCGGCGATGTTTTCTTTCCCGGAGGAGACCGTACCGTAGTCTTTGCCCTCGATGTTCACGTTCGTTTTCGTTGACCCGATCCAATCCCCGGTATAGGTTTTGACGGCGTAGGAGCCGTTCGGGAGATCGACTTTGAATTCGTAGCTGCCGCCGAAATAAATGACAAAATCCCTCCGGAGGGCATCCGTCACGCTGCCGCGGTCGCGGTCGGCCATGCCGGCGCTTGAAGTCAATCCGTATCCGCGTTCCGGAGTATACAAAACGTTGCGGTTGACCTCGGTATAACCTTCGGCGACCGGGGAGCCGACAGGTCCGAAATCAAACCGGTATTCGGCCGATTTCGTCCCGATCCGCACTTCGTCCGAGGCCGGTGATTCGCCGCGTCCGTTGACGGCCGTTACGCGGATGGTGTATGCCGCGCTTTCCGCCATGCCTCCGATCGTCATCGTCGGAACCGTCGTCGTGCCGATCATGGCGTAGGACGTTTCCGGCTCGGATGCGAGTTTGCGGTAGACTTTATACATTTCCGCCGCGTCCACCGGATTCCATTTGAGCACGGCCCCGGCATTGCTGATGCTCCCAGCCGTCAGCCCTTCCGGTTTGGCGGGAACGGTTTCCGGCATGTCGGTCTCTTTGACGTACCCGGACAGAGGCAAACCCAGCTCCTTCACGCCCGCTGCAACAAGCCGGGCGATTTGGATGGCGCCGTATTTCTGAAAATGGGTATTGTCCGTCACGCCGTTCGGGAACGCCTGGTACACGCCCGGTTCGGCGAACAGGAACACCGATTTGGCGGCTTCCGGACCGATGGAATCGTAATAGGCGACGCTGAGCGAGCTGAGATCGACCAGCTTGACGTCGAGCTCTTGCGCGACTTCCTTCATCGCCTGCACGTATTCCGGAAAGCTGACGTTGAATTTGCCCGTATCGGCGTTAAAATCCCTGCGGCCGACCGGCGTGATCAGGATCGGCGTTGCGCCGCGTTCCCTCGTGCCAAGCACGTAGGTTTTTAAATACCCCTTGTAATCCTCCGGAGACGCGTAACGGTCCGGGCGGCTGATCGTCGCGTCGTTGTGCCCGAATTGGATCAGCAAATAGTCTCCGGGGACGATGCTCCGCAAAATGTCGTCAAGCCGCCCCTCCGTAATAAACGTTTTGGAGCTGCGGCCGCCGATGGCCCGGTTATCAAAGCGGACATCCCCCGTGAAATATCGGTCGATCATTTGCCCCCATCCCGCTTGAGGATCCCAATACGGATCATAGGTTTGAGCCGTGGAGTCGCTGGCGATGTATGCGGTCGGCACGCCGTCCGGCTGCCGGTCGGGCAACTTGCGGATCACGAGGGCGTTGATTTTCGGGGCTGACCCCGAAAACTCCAGATTCAACCGGCCGTCCACAAGCGCGATCTCGAAATTCATTTCCAAATATTGGCCGGCAGGCTTCGTGGTCTGCTGCACTTTTTGCATGAGTTCGGCCTTGATTGCAATATCCGTCGATTCAACTTCGTCCCCGGCGATCAGCGACACCGTATAATCGCCGCTCGGCAAATCCACGAGAAACGACGTGTCCTGCGGCATCGCAAAATCGGATCGGACCGGATCCGGGGTTCCCCTGTCGGCGCCGGAAACTTTGGCCGGTTCTGCAAAGCCGTATTTGAGCTCCGCGGAGTAAGCCGTGGATGCCTGAACTGGTATGTATCCGTCCGCGACAGCCCCGGGACCGAAGTCAAAGCGCCACTCGCCATCGCCGGCAAGCGGGGGAGGGGAGGAGGGACCGTAGACGGAATTAGTGACGGTCGCTTCCGGCACGTGCTGCGGGCTTGGTTCTTCCGCATGGGCGCGCCCGGTGCCCGAAGGAAGCATAGGGGCGAGGATCAAGGCGGTGCTTAGGAGCGTCAAAAAAGGACGCTTGAAAAACAAAGTTCGCATATTACGGTCATACCCTCTTTCTTACTAGAGTTTGCGACAGCACGATATCCATGGAAAGCGTTTGCAAAACAAAATGCGGTTCCACGGCGCATCAACAAAACCCAAACGTCACGTATTCCGGACCGGACATCCCCCCCATGCAAAAATTGGCAAAAGCGAATCCCAATCACATGATAGGACGTTCGCCGCCGGATTCACATGCAAAAAACCGTCCATTTTCGTTAAAAATCAGACATTCCATCTTCTTAGGAAAAACAAAAACCAACAAAAAGAAGACCGCTTTCGGGCATCTTGCTCGATCCCGCTACGGCCTTCCCCGCTTTCAACGCCGGCCGCTCGGCCGTACAACAGAATAGTGAACCTTCCCCAAAGATGTTACTTCTCCAGGCCTTGCTTCCGCTCAAAACAGGTCACCTCGAACATGACTCCTCCCAAGGCCGTAAAATACAGCGTATACCCGCCCCGGATATTGCGCGGCTGCGGCAGGGTCCCGTCATGCCAGCGAGAAGCGGCCAACCGGTCGCAGAAACGGTCCACTTCTTCGGGCGTGTCGACGATGAATCCCAGGTGGAATCCTTCCGGGTAGGCCGGCGCCTCGCCTCCAAATGCTTTCGGGTTGCTTAAGACGAGCGTGAAGCCGCAGCGGTCGTTCATGACCAGCATGGCGTCACCTTTTTGCTGCTCTACTTCGAAATCAAACAGGCTTTGAAATAGATCTTTGGCTTCGGACAGGTCGCCGACGCATAGATTCAAATGGTTTAAACGCATGTTATTGTACCTCCCACGCGGCTTCAATTTGTATGCCGTTCTGATCGACGAATATAAAATTACGGAGGGCTCCTTGCTCGTAAATGTCCGTCATGACGATGCCTTGCTGCTGCATAGCATCCCAATCGGGAGTTGCCGGGGCGACATGATGGAAACCAAGCCAAGGCGGCTGTCGTTCCTGCGTGTCTGGTTTCGAAGAAACGATGGCCGATCATGTTCATGCATGTAATTAGAATTCTAACTACTAGGGCGAAAAAGCGGATTTACCGCTTCTCGAATATTCCGACCATTTTGACCAACAGCTTCTTTAACGAGTCGAACTCCTCGGGCGTAAGGCCAGCCTTGACCTTGTTTTCGACGTCCGCGGCAAACCGCTCCGTTTCATCGGCCGTCCGCACGCCTTCGTCGGTCAGGTAGATCAGCTTGAACCGGCCGTCTTCCGGGTGATCCTTGCGCACGATGAGCCCTTTTTTCTCCAGGCCGTTCATCAGGCTCGTCACGCTGGGACGTTCGATCATCAGGATCGGCTCGATTTGGGAGGAAGTGATGCCCGGAAATTGCCGGATGATGCGCAGCGCGCTCCACTGCGTATGCGTCAGCCCCAAGGGTTTCAACATTTCCTCGACGTCCTTGCGAAGCGTAATGTACCCCATCTTCATCAACCGCCCGATGGGACCGTTCTGCCATTTCCACTCGGATTTTCGCTCCGACACGTTCATGCACCCCAAACTAGTTAGAATTCTAACTAGATCATAACGATGCAGATCCTCATTTGTCAATAAGCAAATTCCAAGGCCGGCCGAAGCCCCACAGACTTCATAAACTTGGAGGAGAAAGGGGAGACGGCATTCCATCAGTATAAAAAGAAATCCCTTGGGCAAATCTACCTTGAGACGAGAGTATACAAGGCAAAATTTTGCTTTTATGGAGGGCGACGACCTAATGGCGAACGAACAAAAACCATCAGAACACGGAACTTCGGTCACGGGCACGGGCGATGCGCTGGACCGGCGGATGGGCACTGGGGAAGACGACATGACGCTGACTACGCGTCAGGGCCATCCGGTTACCAACAATCAAAGCATCCGGACCGTGGGCAACCGCGGGCCTGCGACGCTGGAAAATTACCAATTCATCGAAAAAATCACCCATTTCGACCGGGAACGCGTGCCGGAACGGGTGGTGCATGCCCGCGGCGCGGGTGCGCACGGATATTTCGAATCCTACGGGAAAGTGGGCGACGAGCCGGTTTCGAAATATACCCGGGCCAAATTGTTTCAGGGCGAAGGCAAAAGAACCCCCGTTTTTGTCCGGTTTTCCACGGTGATTCACGGCGGGCATTCCCCGGAAACGCTGCGCGACCCGCGGGGGTTTGCGGTCAAATTTTATACGGAAGACGGGAACTGGGACCTGGTGGGCAACAATTTGAAAATCTTTTTCATCCGCGACGCCATCAAATTCCCCGATATGATCCACGCCTTCAAACCCGATCCGGTGACGAACATTCAGGATAACGAGCGTTTTTTCGATTTTTGCTCGAACTCGCCGGAAACGATGCATATGGTGACGTTTGTCTACTCCCCGTGGGGAATCCCGGCGAATTACCGGCAAATGCAGGGCTCCGGCGTGAACACCTACAAATGGGTGAACGACAAAGGGGAAGCGGTGCTCGTCAAATACCATTGGGAGCCGAAGCAGGGCATCAAAAATTTGACCCAGAAGGAAGCCGAAGCGATTCAGGCGAAAAACTTCAACCATGCCACGCAGGATTTGTACGAAGCGATCGAGCGCGGCGACTATCCGGAATGGGAGCTGTTCGTGCAGATTTTGAGCGACGATGAGCACCCGGAACTGGATTTTGATCCGCTGGACGATACGAAGCTGTGGCCGAAAGAGCAAATTCCGTGGCTTCCGGTCGGACGGATGGTGCTGAACAAAAATCCGGAGAATTATTTTGCGGAGGTCGAGCAAGCGGCGTTCGGAACCGGCGTTCTCGTGGACGGGCTGGATTTTTCCGATGACAAAATGCTCCAAGGCCGCACGTTATCTTATTCGGACACCCAACGTTACCGCGTCGGCGCAAACTATTTGCAGCTGCCGATCAACGCGCCGAAAAAGCGGGTGGCGACCAACCAGCGCGACGGGCAGATGACGTATCACGTGGACCTGGCTCCCGGCCAAAACCCGCATATCAATTACGAGCCTTCTTCGTTAAACGGGCTGCAGGAAGCATCACGAACCAGCGCCGAATACACGCCGCATGTGGAAGGCAAGCTGGTGCGCGAGACCATCGACCGGACGAACGATTACAAGCAGGCGGGAGAAACGTACCGGGCGTTCAGCGACTTCGAAAAGGACGAGCTGATCAGCAACCTCGTGAACGGGCTGGCCTCCTGCAGACCGGTCATCCAGAACAAAATGATCGAGCATTTGACCAAATGCGATCCGGATTACGGCCGCCGCGTCGCCGAAGGTCTCAAGCAGCATGGAGCCAGCAAGGATCACGGCCCGCTTGGGGCGACCGGAACACACGAGGCGGTGAAGGAAGCGGAGCGTAAAGGCCACGAGAGTGATTCCTATTAAGCAATTTGACGTGAACGAAAAATAGAACGGCAGCAAAACTGAAGCTAACCAGCGCAAACGTTCCCCCGGAATCCCCGCGCCTGGTTAGCTTGTTTTTTTGAAGCGATCCAAATGCGGATTGCAAAAAAAATTTCCAAAACCTGTTGACATACCTTCGGTAGGTATGTAAAATTTGAGATACCTACCGAAGGTATGTTGAAGCTTTTGCCGAATAATTACGATCAGCAAACAAGTATGACGTTTAAAAATCAATGGGAGAGGATGATCCAGGTTGAGCAACGGATCGAAATGGCTGTTTACCGATTTGAAACAAGAGCTTGAACGGGAGCCGCTTCATATTCAAGGGATCTTCCCGGAATGGCTGTCGGGAACTTTATTCCGGAACGGACCGGCCAAGTTTATGGAAAGCCATCTGTTCGATGGACTCGCAATGATTCATAAATTTGCGATTGACCACGGCTGCGTGACGTACTCGAATCGTTTTCTGCGTACGCCGGCCTACGATCGGGCCATGACAAACGGGCAGACGTTATCGGGATTCGCCTCCCCTTCGTCTTCCGGGGCCAAAGGCTATAACGCCAATGTCAGCGTCACCCGGATTGACCATCACTTTGCAGCCCTGACCGAATCGCCCGACATCGTCGCCTTCGATCCTTGCTCACTGGGAACGATCGGCGTTCTCCCTTACGAGGACGACCTGCCCGCACATTACACAACGGCTCATCCTCATTACGATTTTCGCCGCAAAAGCTTGTTTAATTTCACGGTCCAGTTCGGCCGAACTTGTTCCTACCATGTGTACGGGATGCCTGATGGGACCCGCCGCCGCAAGCTGATCGGCACGGTGGAGACGACAGCGCCTGCGTATATGCACAGTTTTGCCATGACGGAAAACTATATCGTCCTCGTGGAATTTCCGCTGATCTTCAATCCACTCGAATTGATGCAAGGCGAGAAATCGATCGCGGACAGCATGCACTGGATGCCTGAAAGAGGAACCCGTTTTCTCGTGGTCGGCAAGAACAGCGGCAAGCTTGAACGTGTTTTCGAAAGCGATTCTTGCTTTTCGTTCCATCTGATCAATGCATACGAAAAGCAAGGCGACATTTTTATTGATGCGTGTGCGATGAAAAAAATCTCCATGGGCTCGATCAATCCCGGGCATTTGAGCGAATCGGCGTATAACCCCTCCAATCAGCCGGCGATGCTGCGGTTCAGATTGTCGCCCGGGAAAACCGTGGCGGCCGTTGAACGCTTATCCGAGGAAACGATGGAATTTCCAGGGATTCATTATCGCTGGTCGAACGCAGCGGAATACCGATACGCCTATGGTACCAGCACCAACCGGAATCGTCCCGAAAGCATAGAGAATCAGTTGGTCAAGGTGGATACGCACTTCGGAACGGCAAAAACCTGGTTTCAGGAAGGTCATTATCCGGGGGAGCCCGTGTTTGTGGCCACGCCCCATGCTTCAAGCGAAGACGATGGCGTCATTTTGTCCGTCGTATTGGACGGCGATGGCGGAAGCTCCTACCTGCTTGCGCTTGATGCGGTTACGTTTGAAGAGCTTGGCAGGGCAGTCGTCCCGCATCATATTCCGTATGGGTTTCACGGTTTGTACACGAATGAATTATTTAATGAAGAGGAAGGGGGATAACTATGAAAACTCGTCGAGCCATCATCGTTACTCTGGTTTTGAATATCGTGCTGCCTTACTTGATTTACACCATGCTTATCCCGCATACTAGCAGCATTGTCGCTTTGTCCGTCGCTTCCGTCGTTCCGCTTTTCGATTCCGTTTACAGCCTGATCAAGTCGCGCAAAGTGGATGCATTCTCCAGCTTTATCTTTTTGGGCCTTATTCTTGGGGGCATTGCCGTTCTCGTTGGCGGCGACGAACGTTTCATCCTGCTGCGCGAATCCTATGTGACCGGGATCATGGGGATTTTGTTTTTAGGTTCGCTCTGTTTTGCCCGGCCGCTCATTTATTATTTTGCCGACAGATTTACGGGGCATGATCCGAACATGGAGCAGAAGTGGAACCAATCTCCGGTTTATCGGCGCAGGTTCCGTTTGATGACCGGAGTCTGGGGCGTTTGCTTGCTGCTGGAGGCAGGCGTCAAAGTGGTGCTTGTTTACAGTTTGTCGGTGCCGGCTTTCCTTGCGATTTCGCCTTTTTTCACTTATGGCATCATCGCGTTGGCGATTTGGTGGAATATCGCCTATGTCAGAAAAATAAAAAAACAGGCTGCGCGCAATACCGGCGTGACACCGTAATAGGGAGGTTAACCATATCATGTCCATAGACAAACCAATGAATGAAAGCTTAAAACTGCTGCTAGACACTGCGGAAGAGATGATATTGGAAAAGGGGTGCCGGGCGACGACGCTTCAGGATATCGCGGACCGGGCCGGATTGACCAAAGGAGCGATCTATCACTACGTCAAAAGCAAAGATGAGCTTTTCGGCATGATTTTGGAGGCGGGATTGGAAAAAACGAACCAGCGTTTTTATGAATCCGTCGAAAAATCCCCGGGCGGCGACGAAGGGCTTCAAGGCCCGATGAACGCGCTGTCGCAGCGGATCGGGAGGGTCGGGGCGGCCGACAACGCAACCACCCTGATCTTCATGTATTTGCTGAGCAACAAAGATAAACCCGCCGTGGCGGATATTTTGAAACGGCATTACGAAGCTTCCATCGAGTCTTCCACGAAATGGATCGAGGTCGGGCAACAGCATGGAGGCATTCCTGCCACGATCGATGCGAGAAAGGCTTCACGCATGTTGGCGTTGTTCAAGAATGGACTGCAGATTCAGCGCATTATCGGCGCGGACGACCATATCGACGAAGCGGAAGTATACAAGTTTTTGATGAGCGCGCTCACGCATGATGATGCTAAAACGGATGAAGCCTAGTGTTTCATTCGTTTTTTTGCTTTACAAGAATTTTGCAAAAACGCGGCGCCGATAGTCGTTAGGAGGTTATTTTTTTGATCTTTTTCCCTGTTTTCACATAACCGTACCCCAACAAACCGAATAAAAGCACGTAAATGCAGGCTACAGGAAGGATGATTCCCCACACCCCGCTGTAATGGTTCAATACATTGACCATATTGGTTGAGAAAATGATGACATTCGTAAGCATCAATATTCCGATGACGCGCTGAATTTTTTTGTAATGCTCGGTCAAAGATTCGGTATCCGTATACAGCTTCGGGAGGTCACCCGATTCCCATTCCGTGCGGAAATAATGCCACGCGCCTTTGTAAGAAGATACATATTCCCATCCGGCGTCTTCATACAAATCCTTGTATTCCTGCAGGCGTTCCGTCCCGAGTCCGGGCTGATAATCCAAACGGTAGGTGTACCGTACCGAAGGATTGCGCGTGAATAAGCTATGGAATGTCCCCGCTTTCTTAAGGTGGAGCCCCTGAGCGGACAATTCATTTAACCATTCTTCTTCTTTCTCATAGTTCCAGCTTGTCGTGAAGCGGAATCTTTTCTCCAAATGCTCACCCATGCATTCGTCACTCCTTCGTTTCATTTACTGCCTGTTCGCCTGCCGCCAGAAGCTCCTTCAGCCGAACGATTTCCGCAGCGACAACGTTTTTTCCGTCAGGTGTAATTTGGTACATTTTACGCCGGGGGTCCGAGCCTTCAGGCATAGGATAATGATCGATCAGTCCTTTTTTCAGCAACGTATTCAGCGCTGTGTACAGCGTTCCCGCGCCGATTTTCACTCTGCCGCCGCTCAT
Organism: Paenibacillus sp. FSL M7-1455; assembly: GCF_038004655.1. NCBI lineage: Bacteria > Bacillati > Bacillota > Bacilli > Caryophanales > Paenibacillaceae > Paenibacillus > Paenibacillus sp. FSL M7-1455. Next base: position 2,532,970 of record NZ_JBBORO010000001.1, read on the forward strand.
TTTTTCCGTATCCTGCATGATCCCGTAACCATGAGCGGGCTCTTTGTACAAGGCAACCAATATATAATAAAAAGCTTCGGTCAGCGGCAGCATCTGTTGAGGTGATTTCAACGGTGTTTTCCTCCGAAATATAATGAGTTTCGATATATCATCTAACGATATATTAAGATCGGTTATATCGAATGTCAATATAAAATCTGCGGTATGTGATGTGTTGGTCCTTCTTAAACGGGGTGATGCGACATCTTCCATTTTTTTGTTTTAGTTATTTGTTAAATGAAAAACGAACGTCATTTTGGGCGTGCAAAAATATATGCCAAGGAGATCATGAATTTTATTCTTTTTCGGCTTATAGTAGCTTGATTTCTAACCAAAGGTCGTAAAAAGATATTTGCTACAGTATTGAATTTTAAATTGATTTAATATACTATTATCTAAAATGTTTTAATTAGTTTCAAATAAAATACAACTTTAGTTGTAAGCGTTTCATTATTCAAAGGGATGCAAGAAAGGGGATACAGCCGGGGTACATAAAGGAAATGCGGGGCAGAAAGGAATCGTTCAGTTACGCAAGGACAAGAGAGGAGAGGCATAAATGAAAAGAAAGAGCGTATCGGCGCTCGCCGCGTTGATGCTGTTTGCATCGTTAACGGGGCCGGCGTTTGGACAAAATGGGGCAGGAGCTGCCGCCGGCAGCGGCAAAGCGGGGAAACCGGAAAACCAGGGAGGAAGCAAACCCGTGTTTACGAACGTATCCGTGCACGACCCATCGATCGTGAAGGACGGGGACACCTATTATGTATTCGGTTCGCACATCGAGGCGGCCAAATCGAAGGATTTGCAGAACTGGACCCGCTTTACGAACGGCTACACGACGCCGGGGAATGCGCTGTACGGGGATCTGTCCAAAAATCTCGCGGAAGCGTTCGCCTGGGCGGGAGAAAACGATTCGGACAGCAAAGGGGGATTTGCGGTCTGGGCGCCCGAAGTGTTCTGGAACGAAAACTACATCAACACCGACGGCTCCAAAGGCGCTTACATGCTCTATTACTGCACGTCCTCGACGTATATCCGGTCCGCGATCGGTTTTGCAGTGTCGCAAAACATCGAAGGCCCGTACACAGATGCAGGCACCCTCGTCTACTCCGGATTCACCCGGAACGATGCCAAGGACAAAGACAGCCAGGTCAACAAAAAATGGACGAATACGAACATCCAAAAGCTGATCGAAGGCGGTACGTTGTCCGGAGCCAGCGAACACTGGTTTAACCCGGACGGATCTTACGCCAACGGCACCTATCCGAACGCGATCGATCCGAACCTGTTCCGCGACAAGGACGGCAAGCTTTGGATGAGTTACGGCTCGTGGTCCGGCGGCATCTTCGTGCTGGAGATCGACGAGAAAACCGGCAAAGCGATGTATCCGGGAAAAGACGGCAAAACGGCTGACGGACGCCTCGTCGACCGGTATTTCGGAACGAAAATCGCCGGCGGATTCGGCAAATCCGGCGAAGGACCTTACGTCATTTACGACAAGGAGACCGGATACTATTACCTGTATATGACCTACGGATGGCTGGGCGCCGATGGCGGGTACAACATGCGCGTATTCCGTTCGAAAAATCCCGACGGACCTTACGTGGATGCCGGCGGACAAAGCGCCGTTCTGCCGGGCGACACCGACAACGCGCTGTACGGGAACAAACTGATGGGGAACTACCTGTTCCAGCGCGACATAGGCGACCCGGGGACGGGCATCGGCGTGGGGTACGTTTCTCCCGGACACAACTCCGTCATGATCGACGAAAAAACCGGCAAGCGCTTTCTGGTATTCCACACCCGTTTCCCGAACATGGGCGAGGCGCATGAGCTGCGGGTGCATCAGATGTTCATGAATGCGGACGGCTGGCCGGTCGTCGCTCCATACCGGTATACGGGCGAATCCTTGGAGAAGGTTGACCGTCAGGAGCTGATCGGCGAATACAAATTCATCAACCACGGCAAAGAAACGAACCCGGCGATTGAGCGGGCGAAATATATCAAGCTGGAGAAAAACAATACCGTCTCCGGCGACGCAACCGGCACATGGAAAAAGACGGGGCATAACGCGGCCGAGCTTACGATTGGCGGCCAGACCTATACGGGCGTATTCGTCGGGGAATGGGATCCGGTGTCCGAACGCCGGGTCATGACGTTTACGGCAACCTCAAGCGAAGGCGTAGCCGTATGGGGAAGCAAACTGGAAGAACAAACCGACAAACAAATCATCCAGGCCGTTTATCAAGATTTGAACCTCGGGGATACGTCGAAGGTCGTTTCCGATTTGGCCCTGCCTGCCGAAGGTACGCGGCATACGGCCATTTCCTGGGAGAGCTCCGACCCGTCCGTCATGTCCTCCAAAGGGGAAGTGCACCGTCCGGAAGAGGGCTCCGCGGTTTCGGCGGTTCTAACCGCAACGATCGCGCGCGGGAAAGAGAAGCTGACGAAGCGTTTTGACGTTACCGTCCTTCCGTACGTCAAGGCGGAGCTAAGCGCCCGTTACGGGTTTGACGGAAACCTGTCCGAAGAAGCCGGACGCTTTGAAGCGGGCGCCGTTTCCGGGGACCGGATCGACAAGACCGGAGGCAGCATCACGTTTGCCGAAGGCAAAAACGGTCAAGCGGCGCGTTTTGACGGCAAATCCGGAATCCGGCTGCCGAAAGGGCTCATTGCAAGCAACACGTATTCCGTCTCCCTCTGGGTGAAACCGGAGGAGCTGACGACGTATACCCCGACCTTCTTCGGCGCCAAAGACAGCGAGCATTGGGTAAGCCTGGTGCCGCGCGGTCCGGTGAAGGACAACACGATGGTATGGTCGGGCAGCGCGAGCTGGTACGACGGACCGGCGGGAATGACGGTTCCGGCCGGGGAATGGACCCATCTGGCATTTTCCGTGGACCGCGGCACGTTAACGCTTTACGTGAACGGGGTTCAGAAATTTAAAGGAACGAATTTCCCTGACATTTTCGGCGGCGGGGATGCGGTGTTCAGCCTGGGAGTCAACTGGTGGGATGCGCCGTTCAAAGGGCTGATCGACGACCTTCGCATTTATGACGGGGCCCTGACGCCTGCACAGGCCGGCGAGCTGCCGAAGATGTAACGTGAACAACGGAAACACGGTTCAATAAGATACAAGACGGCTTTCATAACCGGGGCGTAAGCAGAGGTGAAAAACTGCTTCGCCCCGCTTGCTTTTTCGGGGGGCATAACGGCTTTAGGCCCGGTCTTCCGGCAGCGCGCATGTGAAAAGTTTGGAATCCGCATGAAACAAAATCGCCGAAGACCGCGTATAAAAGAAAGCACCGGAAAAAGGTGCGCGAAAGGAGGTGATAACGATGAGCACGATTCATATGCTGGTCGGCCTCCCGGGCAGCGGAAAAAGCCATTACGCGAAAGAATTGAGCAAACGCCAGCGCGCCGCAGTGGTTGCGACGGACGCCATCCGCGAAAGGTTGTTCGGCAGCGATACGATTCAAAAAAACGCATACTTGGTCTTTGATGAAGCTTATTCGGAGATCGGGAAGGCGCTCGAATCCGGACGAAACGTCATTTTTGACGCCACGAACGTGAGCCGCGACCGCAGGTTGAAATTTTTGAAACGATTCAGGGACGTGCCGGTGGAATGCCATGTGCTGACGACGCCGCATGAAGTGACCGCGCAGCGCGATCAGGCAAGGAAACGCCGGGTCGGCGAGCGGATATTGGAGAAATACGCCAAAAGTTTCGAATTCCCCGCCGCAGGCGAAGGTTTCGAGAAACTGCATTTGGTGCATTTTCCGTCGGCAACGGGACTTCGGCGCGGGACGCTGGAGCAGCTGCTGGCCAGCCGGCCGGATCATGGCACGCTTTTTGCGTATTTGTCGGCGTATCCGCATTTTTGCACGATGCTTGGCTTCGACCAGGAAAATCCGCATCATTCCAAGACGCTGTCGGAACATACGTATGCCGTCCTGGAATATTTGAACGCCTGCTACGAAGGGGAGCATTTGCTTGCCATGCAGTTGGCCGCATTGTTCCATGACATAGGCAAGCCGTTCAGCAAAGTGTGGAAAGCATCCCGCGGCTATTACTCGTATTACGGGCATGAGCATGTATCTGCGGCCATCGCCGCCCATGTGCTGCAGGAGCTCGGATATGACGAAGGATTCGTTTTGCATGTCGTCCATTTGGTCAGCTTCCATATGGATATTTTGCATGGCGGCGATGCCGGAGCGTCGAGGATTTACCACCTGCTCGGCGAGGACCTGCTGGCAGAGCTTTATTTTTTCGCCGAAGCCGACACGTTTGCCAAATAAGCGTGCGCCGCGATCTTGAAGCGCATCCGCTTGGCGTGATCACATCACGGGAGGTGAAGGACATGAAAATAAAATACCCGCGCACGATGCATTTGCCATGGTCAAGAAGCTATACCGACGACGACAGAATTTTGCGGACCACCGATCATTTTGCGGGACGGGAAGTGGTGATCACGGAAAAAATGGACGGGGAAAACACGACGATGTATTCCGATGGCATCCATGCAAGATCCCTGGACAGCAAGGATCATCCGTCGCGGCATTTCGTCAAGACGCTGCATGGAGGCATCCGTTACCTGATTCCGGAAGGCTACCGGCTGTGCGGAGAAAACGTCTATGCCAAGCACTCGATCGAATATACGTCGCTGCCGTCGTATTTCATGCTGTTTTCGGTATGGAACGGGCAAAACGAATGCCTGTCCTGGGATGAAACGGAAAACTGGGCATCCCGGCTCGGCCTGTCGCTTGTCCCGGTATTGTACAGAGGAATTTGGAGCGAAGAAGCGGCCAAAGCCTGCTTTACGCAGCGTTCCCGCTGCGGCGGCGAACAGGAAGGTTACGTGGTCAGGCTGGCATCGGCGTTTCGCTTCGAGGATTTTCAGCAAAGCGTGGCCAAATTCGTCCGCAAAAACCATGTGCAAACCGACGAACATTGGTTAAGCAAACCGGTGGAACCCAATCGGTTGGCCGAAAAAACGCCGTAAAAATCGGTAGAAAAGCTCACGGGCAACGGGATTAGCCGGTCCCAAATCACTAAAACGAAAGGCGTGTTGATCATGTAATCCGTTGGGCATTTCCAATCTGCGAAGGCATAAGCCAAGGCGTACAATACATACGCGTAAAAGCAAGATTCAACATTCCGCGCCTAAAGGCGTTTTTTGCTCTATCGTCAACATGCACGGGGAGCACGAAAGTTAGGAGAAATATACTAAACATTCTAGTTCAAAAGCATTGTTTAAAGCCGTTAAGCTTCGTAAAAATTGATTGCGGCACCGCAAAGGTTATATACTGAAACATAATCAGGCTATGGAACCCCCTTCCTTCTATTCATCTTCCAATGATCAATAGGGATTCCGATTTCCTGATTTTTTAGTTTCATAGCTTCATAACCTTACGGGGTACCCAAACAAATGCGACATTTACCCAAGAGCACCAAGTATCGAAACGTTTCTTTCGATTGAAGCGGCAACATACATAGGAAATTCAAAGAATCGCAACTCTCTTGGAAAGGAGATGGGCTCATGTGCACGGGAGCGGCTTTTTATCATACGGGCCGTATTGGTCCGTCGGAAGCCCTGGAGATCGGCTGCGCTTTTTTCGAATCGACGGGCATTCGGATTACGAGCGCAGGTTATTATGAATATCTCGAGAACGGCGATCATGAAGGAGACCATGACATCAAGGAAGTATCCTTTGACAAGTTGAAAGCGTTGCTTGACGAAGGGAAAGCTTCCGCCTTCTGGCTCTACAACCAGCAAGGTTTAGCCCCTTGGAACGCCGCATTTGAATACCAAACGGGTGGATTCGGAAGTTTTCCGCATATGGCCGCGTTTTGCGATATCGGGATCGACCGGATTTACGGGAGGCTGACGGGTTGGATGCGGCAAACCGCCGAGCGGGTTCGTTTTCCGTACGGCATTCTGTATACGGCCGAAAACATGACGGCTGCCTTTTATTATGCGGCGGGATATAACTTCACTACGATGTTTACAACCGAGAACGGCTTTGCGTTCAACCGCGAAACGCCGGGCTTGTATAACGGGCAGGCGCGTTATGTCGACAAAATGCTGCGGATGGCATACCCGTGCAATCTGTTGAATGCGGAGCACTTAAAAATCGATCTTGGCGGAATCGCGCTTGGGGACTGGATTCAGGCTGATCGGAAACATGGCGTATTTAGCCGGGTCCGCGAAGATTTGTGGATGTGGGAAGTCGAAGCCGGGCAGCTAGAAGAGGTAAACCGGATTTTGGGAGAAGCGGGCGTTCTGGTGGCATGGAGGCCGCCGCAGCCGAAGAAGCCCAGAAGAAAATTGCCCTGATCAGCATGTGAAAGAAATGGATACCATCATTAGATTCGGAGGAAATGTATGACGCGCCGACGGTTCAGCCGCTTGCAGGGGAACAGCAGGGGATGCCTTGCGTTCGAGCCCTTTTTTCTTATTCCTTACAGCATGTTTGGTACATATGCAACGCTTTATATGCATAACCTTGGCGTTTCCGAGACGAAGATCGGATGGATTACCACCATCGGTCTCGTCGTCCAAGTGTTTTCTTCCTTCATCAGCGGGTACTTGACCGACCGAATGGGGCGGAAATCCGCGATTTTGTATTTCGATCTGCTGAGCTGGAGCCTGGCGACCATTTTATGGGCCGTATCGCAAAACGTGTGGTTTTTCCTGGCCGCGGCGATCATCAACGGCTTTCAGCGCGTTCCTCATGTCGCGTTTTATTGCCTGGTCGTGGAGGATACGAAACCTTCCGATCGAACCTACGTGTTTACGCTGCTGCAGATTATAAGCGTCATCGGCGGACTGTTTGCCCCGCTTGGCGGCTTGCTCGTAGACCGGTTTGGGCTTGTGCCCGGCGTAAGGATCATGTACGTGCTGGCGTTCCTGATGATGACCTTTCAGTTCGTCGGCCGCCACCTGACGACGCGCGAAACGGAAATCGGCCTGCGCAAGATGCGGGAAACGCGGGAGCTCGGCCTGAAAGAAAGCCTGATCGATTACGGCGGGGCGATCCGCGATATTTTTGCCAGCAAACCGCTTTTGCTCATTTTTGGCATTTATATTTTGTTCAATTTCCAAGCGACGATGAAAACGACGTATCTATCGCTGTATTTGGCCGATTATTTGCATGTCGACAGCGGGCTGATATCCCTGTTTCCGGCGGTGTCGTCGGTCATCATGCTGCTGACGTTATGGCTGCTCATGCCCAAAATTCCGGAACAGGCCGCAAACCGGGCCATGATGGCCGGTTTTGCTTTATCCGTCCTGTCGAACGTCATGCTGGTCATTCTGCCGACTTCCAACCTGGCATGGATCGGTTTAAGCACCGTTTTGGCAGCCGTCGGATTGATGATCAGCTCCCCTTATTTGGAGGCGGCCGTGCAAAATGCGATCGACGACGAAAAACGGGCCAAAGTTTTTTCCATGCTGTCGGTGCTCATCCTGTTGCTGACTTCCCCGGCAGGCATCATCGGAGGTTGGGCTTACGAGCTGGATCCGCGCATTCCGATTTGGATCGTGTCGGCGGCGTTTGCCGCTTCCGTCCTGCTGATGCTGATGCACCATCGGGGAGATCGCGTTCGCAAGGAACGAACACTCGAACAATAAACGAAACTAAAAAGAAAATGGCACGATAACCAAAAAAGGACATGGAGGGTACCACCTATGAGCGAAGAAAACAATACATCCGGCTGGGATGCCATCGAACAGCAATTGACGAACATTTACGGGGAGCAGGAGCCAAAACATTATGGAACGCTCCTTCCGTTCATGCTCGGCGGGCAGGATCCTCTGGACGGCATTAGCGCCTATAAGAGCGAGACGCCCGTTCCTCATTGGCATGTTGTCACGTACGGATTTTCGGAGCTGTACGAAAAAGAAACCGAAGACGCGGAATTAAGCGGCTACGGGTTCGAATTAACGTTTCGCCTTGCGCGGAGCCCGGAAGAGGAAGAACCGCCGGCCTGGGCCCTGAACCTGCTGCAAAACATGGGACGATACGTATTTAAAAGCGGCAACGTATTCCGGTCAGGGGATTATTTGGACGCTAACGGGCCGATTTGCCTCGGTTCCGACACGTTGCTGACGGCGCTCGCTTTCGTGCACGATCCGGAGCTTCCCGCCATTGAGACGCCGAACGGCCGTGTGGAATTCATTCAGATGGTAGGCATCACGAAAGATGAGCTCGAGTCCATGCAAACCTGGAACACGCTGGGGGTGCTTGCCGCCGGACTTCCGTACATGCCGCAGTACATCACCGATTTGGGGCGCGAGTCGCTCCTCAAGATGCCTGCCGTTGCGGAAGCGGTGGAGAAAGGCATGGAGGAAGATGGGTCCAATACGGGGTTCCTGTACGTCGACCAGTTGTCCTGGACTCCGGGCAAAAAAGGGCTGTTCAGGACGGCTCCGGCGGTTCTCGGCCTCGGTGCCAAGCAGGCCGGCATCGTCGGCAAGCTGCTGCGCGGCCGGATTTTGAAAGGCAAGGAGTTGACCTTGGTGGGGCCTGAAGTCAGGGTCGTGCTTGAACCGGGGGAACAAGCGGCCGCCGCGTTCGAAGACGGGGAGCTCCGCATTTCCTTGAACGAGCAAACCGTGACGGAGCTTAGCCGGAATTTGCTTCCTAAAGAAAATATGATCGAGCTTCCGGCGTTAAAAAACATCGCGATTCAAATCTTAAAAACGCACATTAAGGATCAGGACGGGAACGTCGTGGAGACGATCGGGTGACGAAGTCCCCGGCAAGCGGAAAATAAGCGTGTTCCGGAGAAGGCAAACCGATGGCGGTGGATGATCCGACGGCTTTTTCCACGAAGCTAACGGAGCGTCGCGATCCTTCTGAAGTCGCGGTCTTCGGAACGCCGCGATCGCTCGCCCAGCCAGAAAAAACCGCGGTCATCGCAAGGGAGGGTTATTGACGTTGAACCAGGCAGCCGAAGCTTTTTTGCAGGATGTATGGCATCGAATGACGGAAATTTATGAACGGGAAAACCGGAGAATCGGAGAGCTTCCCAAACGAAGGAGCCTGCAGGCCGGCATGAAGGATTACCTGAGGGTCGCCTGGAGAAAACCGAAGGGTGGCGGTGGATACGGACGCGTCCATATCGATGTCTTTGAACCGTTCGATTGGAGCGACGACGCGTATAAATCCGAGGCCGGCTCTTACGTTCAAGAGCTAACGGACGAGGTTCTTGCGGACGAGGTTTTTCCTGCTTTCATTGAGCGGATGAACCGGATTTTTTTGGATGGCCCTTATGATCCGCAATTTTTTGATTACCGTCTGGAGCTGGTGTTGGAATTTGACCGGGACGACCATGTGCTGCGGCTTTCGCAGGTGTTGGTGAACGAGGCGAAGCGTCTTCGGCTCCGGCAGCGTCTGGATGCGTTCATCCAAACGAAAATCCTGTCCGATCTCCCGGTGCGGCCGGCGAAGGAGGATGAATTCTTTTTTGCGCGCCTGCTTCTGAACCCGGATCTGTTCGAGCAGAAGCGGGAAAACGTCGAGCCGCTGATCCGGCGCCTCGGGGACAAATTGCGGGAAAACCGCGGGCGGGCGGCCGGATGGGAAGCCGAATGCGTGTCGGCGTTCAAAGCATGGGCGCAGGAACGGTTTTTGCCCCGTTATTTTCAGCGGACCGGCGACTTTGGCATGCCGTGGGTTCTTCAGGAGGCGGACGGGCGCAGGGAGCCTGCTCCCGACGAATTGGAGTTTTTTCTGTATGCCGCTCAGGAGATCGGAAATTTGGAGCCGGATACCCGGCAGCAGTATCTCGAACTTGCCGTGCAGCTCGGGTCGGAGCAGGCGGCAGCGTTTTTGGCGCATGGCAGCGGACGATTCGAGAGCATGCGCCGGAGCGGGCGGTTCCAAGGGAAAGCCAACGACGTGCTGCAGACGATCGAAATCCGCATCTTGTCCGAAGAGGAAGAAGCCTATGCCGAAGCGCTGGAATATCTCATCGACCTGTTGAAGAATGGTTTTCCGAAAGGATATCGATTCGGGCTCAAAAGCAAGGAAAAACATTTCCTGCCGCTTCCCAAACTGGCCAAGTCCCGGCTGCACCAATTTTTCGGAAATGCGCTTCGTTATCCTGCGCTATATCCGAAGCTGGCGGAATACGCCGGGCTGGCGATGGAGGAGTTCGCTTGGTACCGGGACGTGGAGCCGGGAGAAAAATCCGTCATGCCGGGCACTTATGCGGTGTTCGGGCTTGGTTTATGCAGCGATGCCTATTTTGAATTGGTGCAACAATATATGAAGCTTGTCGACACCGAGCATCAATCCATGCAGGACGGTTATGCGGACGCTTTTATCGAAGCCCATGGGCTCTCGGTCGAAACGATGCCGGTATGGGTATCGATCCTGCTCGGGGGAAGCGAATCCGCAAAGCCGGTCAAATCCGCCCCGATCGACAGCCCGGAGCATGTGGACGCGTTGTTGGCCGAGCTTGAAACCATAAAAGGCTATCCGCGCGAAGCGGTGTTGTACCGGATATTCGGCAGTCCGGGCAAACTCGCGCAGGTTGCCAAAAAAGCTTCGCCGCCGCTAAAGGACAAGCTTTTGCGGATATCGGAGTGGATGGCCTAAAAGCGGTCGCGGAAGAGGGGCCGCAGAAAATTTTAAACGTTTCCTGTCTGGAACAGGATCGCATCCATACGGAAGAAAACGAAATGAGGAACGAGGAAATGGACTGGACGGAAATCAGCAAAACGAAGGAACTTGACATCCGCAGCGCCGTGGATCTGCTTGATCCGAACGAACGGGACGCTCGCGGAAGAACCCCGCTGATGCTTTGCATCACGAACCGGATGCCCGTCGAGGGAATCCGGCTTTTGCTGGAAAAAGGCGTGGACTTGGAGGCGGAAGACAAGCTGGGCGATACCGCCTTAAAAAAAGCGGTGAAATTTAAGCAGGCGGAGACCGTCAAGCTGCTGCTCGAATTCGGAGCGAGTCTGGATTCTCCGTACGGCATTTTGGGGACGGCGTGGAATGCGGCAAGAAGGAACAAAACGATGGCGGACCTGCTCCTGGGCACCAACGGTGCGGTGCGGCTAACTTTGGATCCGCGGGAACAGGAGATCGTGGACGGCATTTTGTATGAAGAGTCGATCGACGACATGTGCAGCCGGATCCGGGAGCTGTCTTCGCCGGAATTGATCCATGCCGTCGTGGACGGCTACAACTGGGATGACGGTCCGGAGCCGATGATTGCGGCTTACGAAAATCCGGCTTGCGCCGAGATTACGCTGCTGGATATGTACGAACTGATGGAAGCCGACTATTGGCTCGACATGGACGAAGAGGAATGGTCGCAAAACGAGGAATACCGGCTTTGGCGGCGGCTTGCCGAAGGGCTGCAGAAAAAAGTGGCTTCCGCGGACGCCATGGAAGATCGCTGAGCCAGCGACAACACCGGCTCTATGGTTGCCCGGCCAGCCTGCGGGATGTTTTTAATGGGGGCCGGGAACGCGGGAGCGTCATGCGTCAGCGGTTCAGCTTACCTGTGAATGAAGGGGAGATTTGCGTTGAGCACGATCCGGCCGGCTTTTTATGCGGCGTGCATGCCGAGGAACCGGGGGAAGTCGGGCGCTCTGCGCTTCAAATTTTGGCCAAGTTCAAATTCGGGCAGGCCAAGACGCTTTTGCGGGAGATGCTTCGCAGCGGCGATATGGCAGGCCAATTGGCGGCGCTCGAGTCGATCCAGTGGTATAGGCCGAAAGGGGACGCAAGCTTTGTTGAAGAGCTGGCCGCCTTGTTGCCGGACGTGGCGGACGAGCGGTCCTTTCGCTTAGTCACCATGATTTTACACGACTCCGGAGCGGACATGCTGCCTATGCTGCTGCCTTTTTTTGGCCACCCGCACAAGGAGTTTCGCGTTCAGGCATTGTATCTGGCAGGCAAGTCAGAGGCTAAGGCCGGCTGCGTAGAAGCCTTCCTGGCTGCCCTGGAAGACCCCGATCCGCGAGTGCAGCATACGGCGCTGCAGGCCCTTGGAGGGGTGCCGGATCCGAGGCTGCTTCCCGTTTTTGAGAAGCTATTGCAGCAGCATAAAACGAACAAGGATTATATCCGCTCAAACATTAGAGGGCTGCTGGAAGGGTTCCCTTTTGCTTCGATGGAGCAGGTCGAAAAAGAGCTCCCCTCTTCCATGAGGCAAGTGAAAGGGATGCTGAGAAAAATACTGGAGCCTTACCGCAGGAATTGATCTCCGGGGTTGAAACAAGCAGCAAGGCGCGGATTTCCGTGCAAGAAGCCTGGCGGGCCGGGAGTGATATTTGACCAAAAATGAGGGGACATGCGGATAAACAGCAAAAAAAGCTGTGCCTATGATGGCACGGCTTTTTGTATGCCTCTGATGAATACGGCAGCAGGTTGCTTCATCCGTAGCGATTCCGGCTCCTGTTCCCCGAACCGGCTTAGGCGTTCAGATCGCGAATTCCGGGGCTGTGCTCGTTAGGAGCTCCGGCAAATTCGGAACCGGAAAGCCTTCGGGCGGCTGAACGACTTGGAGACTGCCGCCGTTTCGGCTTGGGGTTTGGCCGCTGAAAATTTCGCCGATCCTCGTTGCGTCCAGCCGGAAATTGAATTGGGCGTTATGGAAGCCCATATCCACATATTTTTTGCATTCCGGATATGTATGGATATCGTAATTCGGGACCGGGAAGAGCTTGCCCCACTCCACTCCAAGCGTTTCGAGCGCTTTGGCGAATGCGTTTTGATGGGCATTGTCGCGGACGATCAGGAAAGCCAGCGTTTCCCGGAACGTTTTGTTCGAGCTCATTTCATAGATCCTTGATTTTTGCAGCACGCCCGTCGATTCCAGCACGAGATTGTCGAGCAGATTCGCTACCAGGTTGCCATGGTCGTATACATAATTGCCCATCCATGGATTTCCCGCCGCATCGACCGGCAGCGAGCTTTGAGCCCCCATGATAAAATGGTGCGGGTTCGCATGTTTGATCGCCTCGTCCAGCGGCGCTTCGTCGATGCCGGCATTGCCCGGTCCGGGAGCTCCAGCCCCTGTCAGCAGCTGGTTGATCGTATGCTGCACAAGCTCGACATGGCTGATTTCCTCCAAAAACACGCCCCGGATCAAATCCCGGTATCGGGTGTCTTTTCCCCGGAAGTTGTTGCTCTGGAAAAAGAACTGCATCATGGTCCGCATCTCGCCGAAACGGCCGCCGAGCGTTTCTTGCAGGACCTTAGCGGCAGCAGGATCCGGTTTATCCGGTACGATCAGGTTGATCAAATCTTCCTTGTAAAAATACATGGCGATGCCCCGCTTTCCTGAAATGTTGTATGCCTTCAGTTTCATTCAAGGCGGCCGGTTTCATGCAGCTAAAGGGGCAGGTAATCCTTTCCTTTGTCCTCATCTGGAAAAAATTTAAGACGAGCCAGGTCTCTACAAAAAACTAAGGACAACCCATTGCAAAAAATATAACAAGAAGCGAAAAGACCCTTTAGCACAAAGCCAGAGAGTCTTTTCGCTATTGTTGTATTGACCGTGTTAGGGCTCCGTCAGCCCTCGCCACAGGTTAGGCCCGCTGTCTGCGAACCGGGGTATGGTCCCGCAGCAGCCACATATGGAAGAAGTACTCAAAAACTCCTGCCAAAACGGTGATCACCAATATTTCCGTGAGGTTCAGCGTCCAATCGGCGGCATCGGCGATGATCCACAGCATGGCAAAAACCAATACTGCATCCGCGATGGTTGCGACGATGTTGCTGGTTCTTGGTAGAATCAGGAGATCTCCCAGCAGGTAAGCAACGATGCCTATGCCAAGCGCGGCCAGCAGCGCCGACATCAGGGTCGCGTTCGACATCAGGTAAATCAGAGCCGTAATCATGACGCCGTGAACGACCAGTTTCACCAACAGCTTTTCCATCAATATCACTCCTTTTGAAAATTAGGTTACCCAACTGATACATTTATAACCCGTTGAATCGACTTGAAACAGCGTTGTCGGTTTGTGGTACTCCGCTTTAGAGGAACGGAAGGCCCGAATGAACGGTTTGTCATCCGGAGGCATGCCGCCCCGCCCGTAATGCAAAAAGCCGTGCCAATGATAGGCACAGCTTTTTTAGCATTTTATAAAAGGTTATCCTGCTTCGATTATTTCAGCGGCAGCTGCTTGGACAACCGCTCAAATTCGTCCAAAATTGGATTGAATTTGGATGTATGGCTTTGGAAATATTTTAGGGCCGCATCGTATTTGCGCTGCTCCGCTTTGGTATCCACAGGGAATATGCTATAGGCGTGGTGAATGGAGCCGCTACGGTAATCGACGCTAAACATCTGTCCTTTTTTAAAGAAAGCTTTCATGTTGACGTTGCTGTCAAGAATGTTCAGCGTTTCATTCGGGCTTTTGTAGGTGAAGCTGTAATCCGGGTCCGCCAGCGCATGGATGACGTTGTAGCCGGTTTGGAGAACGCCGCCGCTGAACGTGCCGGTTTGGATTTCGTTCCAGCGGACCGAGCCGTCTTCCTGGGTTACTTTGTGGGTCAACGTCCCTTTGCCGCTCATTTTGTCCTGCTTCCACGAGCCCGAGTACACGACTTTATGTTTCTCGCCGTTTTCGTCGACATATTCGTTGATGTATTTTCCCGAGCCTTCCCGTTTGCCGTTGACGAATGCGCCGGAATACTGCTTGCCTTCGCCCCATTGAATCGTTCCGAGCCCATCCGGAGTCCCGTTTTTGACCTCGCCGTAATAAGAGGCTTGATTCGGTAATTTCACCCATTCTTTGGCGGCCTCGGCCTTCGCCGGGATGGAGCCTGCAGCGAGGGAAGCGGTTGTCAATGATGCGCACAGCGCCAAAGATAGGGATAAAGCCGTCCATTTTTTCATGTAAAGCATCCTTTCGAGTATGAAATTTATGTATGTCGAGACACCTGGAAACGTTTTGCGCGATGGCTGGATGGAACGTTCCCGTCCGTCGACTATCCCCATTATATACGATTTTCGACAGGAAGAAGTTGCCCCTTCTGGGGATTTTTTATCCTAAGTTCAGCGAATGCAAAAACAGCCCAAGACGACCCAACGCCTTCTTTTAAATATAGCGGTTGATCTCCGACGCCGGAAGGATTTTATTCGCCGTTTTCTAGTTGAATATTAAAACCGCACACCAGATGAATCCGGCAGGGAGTACCTGATAAATGAAGAATATTTGCAGTGTAACGCGAAATGGTGGAGTTTTGCCTAGCAATTTCGTGTTTGATGGACGGAATGGAATTAGTAAAGTAGGGGCGTTGCTGGACTTAATCCGGTTCGGCTGGAGATCGCAGGGACATCACAGGGAACTTCAGCGATTATCGCGGCAGTTATATGACGAATGCGAATTTCCGGTGCGTTACGAGGAAGGTCAATCCGTGCTGTACCGGGTGTTGCAGGAGGATCGTTATCCGCGAAAATTCTATTATCATACGGTGTTTGAGCAGCGGCTTAAAAAACACTGGATCACGCCCGGACAGCATTTTAGCTGAAAGTGCAGATCCGCACGAGTTTCGGGCTTTTTTAGCGATTTGATTCCATGCTCTTGAATCTGACGTAACGTTAGGTTGTATGATGGTGCGAAAGAGGAAAGGAGCACCAGAGATGAAAGCGACAATTGCAAAATTGATGACTACGGACAAACAAGCCAGAATTTTGTATATGGACAACACGTTCATGATGCGCGAGCTGATCGGCGAGCGTCCCATACATCCCCTATGCGCGGAAGCGTTGGCTGCGAGTTTTACGCTATCGAGTCTGGTTTGCGGTTTACTGAAGGATGGTCAGCGGTTAAGCATCCGCATCGACACGTCGGTGCCTTCCGCCTATATTCATTGCGATGTTGATTCGGAGGGCAATGTCAGGGGTTACGCCAGCGATACATTCATCAAGCAAAAACCCGTGACGATCCCGGAACTGATCGGGGACAAAGGCGTGATCCGGATCACGAAAGATATCGGAATGGGGGCGATGTATACCAGTGCCGTCGATATGCCGCACGCCAACATTACGGACGATTTCTCCCATTTTTTCTTGCAAAGCGAACAGGTGGAAACTTTTTTTCGTTATGATTATGGCACGGACAAAAACGGTAACGTCGCTTTTAGCCGCGGCATGCTGTTTCAACTGCTGCCGTTTGCAGGAAACGGGTTGTTCGAAAAGTGGGCAAGTCGGATGGATGAAAGCCGGGAGAAATTCAAGGCTGCGTCCTTGCCAATGGACCCACAGACATTAAAAACGTTGTTCCCGGACGCCGATGTCATGGAATTTGGCACCGTGCGGCTTTTTTGCGGATGTTCCAAAGATGCTTTGATCGGCTTGCTGTTCGGATTGGGCATGGAAGAATTGAATCAGGCGATCGACAAGAACCAGGAAATCGAGATCGGATGCAGCACCTGCGGCAAAACATACGTAGGGCTTGCTGAATAATCAAAAAATCCTTATCTCACAAGGGTTTAGAGGCACTATTGTCGAATTCATCTGCAAAGAAAACACGGAAAATCGGTAAAAAACCTTGCAGATGGAGTGAGCGAAAGTGTTCGTGCTGAATCGAGATATGGCAGACTTGTTGGAAAACTTCTATTTGCCCTTTGGCGGAAAATTAAATCCAACCAATCGGTGGGTGCAGCTTGCGGCGATCATCCCTTGGGACAAAGTAGAAGAGAAATATGTGAGCTCGTTCAAGTCCCCAGCCATCGGCCAAAAGGCGTACTCGGCACGTATCGCCCTCGGCTCGCTCATCATCAAAGAGCGCCTTGGTTTAAGTGACCGCGAGACCACCTTACAAATCCAGGAAAATCCATATTTGCAGTTCTTCTTGGGCTACACCGCGTATGTCGATAAAGTGCCGTTTCATCACTCCCTGCTCACGCATTTTCGGGAACGGCTCGGCTTGGAAATCCTAGCTGAAGTCAACGACTGGATCGCCCAAGCCGCGCTGCAAGCAGAGCGAGAGGTCGAGGCGAAACCGAAATCGTCCAAGCGGGATCGCGATGACGACGACAACGACGCGGGCGGCTCGCAGCTCACCATGGAGGTAGGGGACGCTTTCTCTATTCCCGAGGAGCCCCCTGTTGTGGCGAAGAACCCCCGCAACATGGCGAAAAAGCTACACGCCCTGCCATCTACAGCCGCACCGACAGCGGAAGTCATGAACAAGGGCACCCTCATGCTGGATGCGACATGCGCGCCTGCGGACATCAAGTATCCGACTGACTTGGGGCTGCTGAATCACGCCCGTGAAATCCTGGAAGACATCATCGACGTGCTGCACCGTCCCCATGTCGGAGCGATGGAGAAGCCGCGCACGTACCGCGAGAAAGCCAGAAAATCGTACCTGAGTGTTTCCAAGCAACGCAAGGCATCGGGCAAGGTGATCCGCAAAGCGATCAAAAAGCAACTTGGCTACGTGGGACGGAATCTGCGGATTATTGAAGCCCTCGTAAAGTATACGCCTCTCACGGAACTGAGCAAAAGACACTATCGCCAGCTTCTGATCATCTCGGAGCTCTACCGTCAGCAGCGCGAAATGCTAGAGAAGAATACGCATGTCGTCGCCGATCGCATCGTGAGTATCGAACAGCCGCATGTACGTCCGATGGTTCGAGGCAAAGCTGGAGCGAACGTGGAGTTCGGCGCCAAAATCGCCGCCAGTCTGGTGGACGGTTACGCTTGGATCGAAACGGCACAATGGGACAGCTTCAACGAGGCAACCACGCTGCAAGCATCGGTGGAAGCGTACAAACAGCGATTCGGGTATTATCCCGCCGTCATTCTAGCCGATAAAATCTACCGCAATCGAGACAACCTGAACTATTGCAAAACGCTAGGGATTCGCCTTAGTGGCCCGAAGCTCGGCAGACCCTCGAAAGAGCAAAGTGAAGTCGCCGATCGTCGGCAAGAGCGCCAGGACGCTGTACAGCGTAATGCGATCGAAGGAAAATTTGGAGAAGGCAAGCGCAAATTGGGCCTAGGTCGCATTCGGGCGCGTGGCGCCGAAACCAGTTTGACCGTCATCGCCCTTCAGTTTCTGGTCATGAATCTGGAGCGGCGACTGCGTGTTCTCTTTTTGCATTTTTTCAGACTGCTTGGGTTTAGAGACTTGCGTTGGGTGTAGATGGAACGAATCTTGTTCAGCAAGCCCTACGTATATAATAGCAGGGACTTGCTTGCTCTCATGGGGAAAGGATAAGATGCGCAATGGAACAAGAGTACATGAAAATCGGCGATTTGGCTAAAATGGTCGGCGTTTCGGTCCGAACGCTGCATCACTACCATCAGATCGGGTTGCTGATTCCCGGCCATATGACGGAAGGCGGACACCGGTTATACGACGAAGAAGACCTCAAGAAGTTATACCACATTATAGCGCTAAAAGATTTCGGATTCAGTCTCGAAGAGATTCGGGACCTGATGCATTCGGTTTCCGTGAACCCGCTTTTTTTGATTGATTTGCAATTGAAAAAGGCGACGAAAATGCTGCAATGGCAGCAAAAGCTTTGCGATTCGCTGAAAGAAGTCCAAACCATGCTGCGAGCACAAAAATCCCCGTCCGTAAGCGATCTTGTCGAAATTGTCGTCATGATGCAGATGAACACGAGGTTTTATCTGACGGATGAACAAATCGCGCAAATCAAAGAAGTTTATCGATCGATTCCGCCCGAAGAGGAACGGGATTTAAAGGAAGGATGGCGGAGCTTCATATCCCGGTTGGAGAAATGCCGAAGCAACAAGCTGCCGGTAGAAGATCCCGAAGTAAAAGCGCTGGCGTACTACTGGCAACGTTTTGTGAAAACCGTAACCGGCAATGCTCCGGATATCATTAATGCCGCATATACGTTCCATGCCGATCATGCCGGAAGCAAACAAAATGTTCTTCAATACGGGCTTACTCCGGAGTTGTTTCAATATTTACTGCGGGCAATGCAAGCAATTGACGCGAATGAAAAAGGGGAAGACAGGGCCGACGTGATCCGCGGCATGTCTAACGATGAAGACGGCGATCGGCAGTTAACAAATGAATAAGCCGAATTGGGGAGCCGAAAACGGCCCCCTTTTTATGTTCCAAAATAAAATCGCTTAAACCTTTATTAACACCAAATTAACAGCCTCCCCTTTATAATGGGCAGTAATCGGGAGGGATCGCCAGTGGCCAACATTCTATTCAATCAGGTTTACAAGCGGTATGGAAAATACAAAGAGATTTCTGTAAGCGATTTCAATTTGACCGTGGAGGATACGGAATTCATCGTCCTGGTAGGCCCGTCAGGGTGCGGAAAGTCCACGACGCTGCGCATGCTGGCAGGCCTGGAAGACGTGTCCGACGGCGAAATTTATATCGGCGACAAGCTGGTCAACGATATTCCCCCAAAGGACCGCGACATCTCCATGGTATTTCAAAACTATGCGCTGTATCCGAATATGAGCGTGTATGAGAACATCGCCTTCGGCCTTCGCTTGCGGAAGCTGCCTAAACATGAAATCGACCTTGCCGTGAAGAGGGCGGCCCGCGTGCTTGAAATCGAAAATTTTTTGAATCGGAAGCCGAGGGAACTGTCCGGCGGACAGCGTCAACGGGTGGCGCTAGGCCGGGCCATCGTGCGGACGCCGCAGGTGTTTCTCATGGATGAGCCGCTTTCGAATTTGGATGCGAAGCTGCGCGTGCAGATGCGGTCGGAGATCATCAATTTGCACCGCAAAATCGAAGTAACGACGATCTACGTCACCCATGACCAGATCGAGGCGATGACGATGGGGGATCGGGTCGTCGTCATGAACCGGGGGATCATTCAGCAGGTGGACTCGCCCGAAATGATCTATAACAAACCCGTGAATATGTTCGTGGCCAACTTTATCGGGAATCCGCCGATGAATTTCATCAAAGGCAAGCTCCAGGAGCGGGACGGGGAATTGCAGTTTTATACGAACCGCTTTGACTTGACCGTACCGCCTGCGCAAGCCGGCACATTGCGGTCGCTCCATATGATCGACCGGGAGATTATCCTGGGGATACGCCCGGAGCATATCAGCTTTGAACCGCACCGGATCGAAGCTTCCTCGAAATCCCTGGTCACCGGCGTCCTGCAGTTCAACGAATTCGTCGGCTCCGACCGTTATTACCATATTGACATCAAACAGGATCGCAGGCTCGTCATCCGCGCGAACGAAGGCATCCGCTGCGATGACGGGAGTTTGGTTACCGCGGCGATCAATATGGATAAGGCATTGTTTTTCCACAAAGATACGGAAATGCTCCTGACGAAATAAGGGGGTTGCAGACGTGAAGCTCAACAAGCACAGGTGGAGAAAACGCTCCATCATCGCCGTTTTATTGCTGGCAGCGGTGGTCAGCCTCATCAAGCCGCAGCCATACAGCCATCCGCC
This sequence comes from Paenibacillus sp. FSL M7-1455, assembly GCF_038004655.1. Taxonomy (NCBI): domain Bacteria; kingdom Bacillati; phylum Bacillota; class Bacilli; order Caryophanales; family Paenibacillaceae; genus Paenibacillus; species Paenibacillus sp. FSL M7-1455. Next base: position 2,553,400 of record NZ_JBBORO010000001.1, read on the forward strand.
TTCCGCATTTGCCGAACCGCAGCAAGGCAAGAAAACGTCCGACCATGCCATGCCGGGCGAAGAGGAGACGATCGAACCCTATTATCTGGAACGGCTTCAAGCCTGGCAAAAAGCGGGCGTATCGAAGGGGACATCCGAGCAAACGCTGCCCGCTTCGGCATTCACCGCCAAATCCGATGACGCCGACCTTCGCGTCGAAACCTTCGAAGGAAAATCCGATGCGCTTGTCTGGCCGAACCAACGCGGTTGGGTGGAATACGAAGTCGATGTGGCCCGGGAAGGGCTGTATGAGATTTGGGCCGACTATTATCCGCTGCCCGTGAGCGACGGAGGCAACCGTCAACCGGTTCTGCTATCGGTTTTCGTCAACGGCGAGTACCCGTTCAACGAAGCCAGATCGATCGTGCTGGAACGTTACTACCGCGAAGTCGGCAGAGAGCGGTACGACGAGTCCGGAAACCAGCTGCGCGCCCAAGTGGAAGAAGTGTCCGGGTGGAAAAAGACGGCGTTTCGGGAATCGAACGGAGCTTACGCCCTTCCGCTTGAATGGCATTTGAAACAGGGGAAAAACACGATCCGCCTGCAAGTGCTGCAGCAGCCCGTTGCGCTCCACGGGATCACGATCAAGCCGGCGGAGGAACTGCCTTCGTATGCGGATGCGAAAGCGTCGTATCCTGCGGATGGGGTTCGGTCGGGAGCTCCTATCGTCGTCGAGGCGGAGCTTTACGACCAGAAAAACTCAACCTCCATTCAAAACGTGTATGACCGCGATCCCGCGTCGCATCCCAAATCGATCGGCTCCATTGCTTATAACACGTTGGGAGGCTCAAGGTGGATGGAGGGCGGACAGTCGGTCGCCTGGACGATCGACGTGCCGGAGACCGGGCTGTATAAGCTGGCCATGCGGGCCAATCAGAACAGCATGAAAAACATGGCTGTATTCCGCAGTTTATACATTGACGGCAAAATTCCCTTTCAGGAAATGAAAACCGTTCGTTTTCCCTATGATTCCGGTTGGAAGGGGATAACGTTAGCGGATTCGGACGGGGCTCCGTTCGTTTTTTACCTAACCAAGGGCACGCATACGCTGGCCATGGAAGCCCATTATGAGCCCTACATGCCCATGATGATCGAGATGGACCGTATATCCAAGGAGCTGCGCTCCATTTTGCTGGAGCTCCGGATGGCGACCGGCAACCGGGAGGACAAATACCGGGTGTGGAACGTCGAAAAGGATATTCCGGGGTTAATCGAACGGCTGGAGCGGATCCGCGAACAATTCGTTTCCCTGCAAAACCAAATGAAAAGCATCAATCCGAAAACCGATAACGTGACGCAAATGTTGAAAAACGGGGCGGCCGATCTCAAAAGCATCCTGAATAAGCCCAACCAGATTCCTTACGCCAAGGAGCGCATCGCATCGGTGCAGGAATCGCTCGAATCGAACCGTTCCCTCCTGATGGATAGCCCGTTGCAGCTGGATCAGCTGTTCGTCGCTCCTCTGGACGCGAAGCTGCCCGGCATGACGTCTAATTTTTGGCAGAAAACGGGCGGTATGCTCCAATCCTTGTTTTATTCGTTCGGAAAAGGTTCGACGACGAAAGCCCAAGACGAAGACGTGCTCGAAGTCTGGATGGTCTGGGGACGGGATTACGTGGATGAGCTGCAGCGTCTGGTCAATGACCGGTTTACGCCGGAGACGGGGATCAAGGTGCATATCAACATGATCCAAAATCCGCAAATGCTGACCTTGGCGAATGCATCCGGCATGATGCCCGACGTGGCTTTGGGAGTTCCGGCCAACGTTCCGTTCGACATGGCGCTGCGCAACGCGGCGCTTGATTTAAGCAAGCTGCCCGGCGCGGACGAGTTTTTCTCTGCGTATAATCCGGGGATGCTGCAGCCGCTGTATTATGACGGCGGTTATTACGGAGTGCCGGAAACGGTCCGGTTCAAAGTGTTGTTTTACCGCAAAGACATTTTGGATCAGTTGGACTTGAAAGTGCCGCAAACGTGGGACGACGTCTACGCGATCTTGCCGACGCTGCTGCAGAACCATTACAACTTCTACATGGATCCCGCGGATTATACGCCGATCCTGTTCCAGAACAACGTCGATCTGTATACGGCGAACGGGTTGAAAACGGGGCTGGATACGCCCGACGCGTTCAAATCGTACAAAATGTGGACCGATTTCTACAACGTCCAAGGGCTGGAGCGCGTCGTGCAGAGCTTCTACAACCAGTTTAGGCGAGGAGACATTCCGATCGGCATATCCGATTTCAATATGTACATCCAGCTGCTCGTGGCCGCGCCGGAAATCGCCAACGATTGGGCGATCGCCCCGATTCCGGGGACGAAGCGGGAGGACGGAAGCGTGGTACGCTGGTCGGGAGGCGCCAATCCGACCAATGCGATGCTGTTCAAGAGCAGTGCTCCGGAAAAGCAGCAGAAAGCCTGGAAGTTCCTCCAATGGTATATGTCCACCGAAATCCAGACGGAGTTTGGGCTCAATCTCGAGCAGTATTACGGGGAAACGTTCCGCTGGAACACGGCCAACGTGCAGGCTTTCGCGCAGATGCCGTGGAAACCGCAGGATTTGAACGTCATTTTGGAGCAGTGGAAGTGGACCAAGGAAGTCCCTCAAGTGCCGGGCGGGTATATGACGGATCGCGAGATCGGGTTCGCCTGGAACCGGACGGTCGTCGACGCGGAGAATCCTCGTATTTCGCTCGAAAAAGCGATCAAGGAAATCAACCGCGAGCTCGCGCGGAAGCAGCAGGAATTCGGGATTGCGGGGCCGAACGGCGAAGCGCTGAAGTCGCTGGAACTTCCGCGGATGGATCAACCTTGGGAAGGAGTGGATCAGCTTGTCGAATGAAGCGACCCGGGTCGTACGGCAGCCGGCAGCTGCGCGGAGCCCGAAGCTGAAGGGCAGTCTCGGCCGGATGCTGCAGGACAAGATCAGAGAAATATGGAGATTCCGGCTTTCCTATCTCTTTATCGCGCCTTTCCTCGTCGTGTTCAGTTTGTTTATTATCATTCCTGTTTTTACGGGGGTCGCCCTCAGCTTTACGTATTTCAACTCGATCGAATTCCCGAAATGGGCCGGGTGGATGAATTACCAAAACTTATTTTCGCAGGACGTCATTTTCCTGCAGCATGTCATACCGAACTCCTTCAAGTTTGCATTGTTCGTAGGCCCGATCGGATACGTCCTGGCCTTCGTCCTGGCCTGGCTGATCGCCCAGCTTCCGGGCACCCTCCGCGTTTGGTACGCGCTTGCGATGTACGCGCCATCCCTGACGGGAGGGATCGCCATGGTCGTCGTATGGCAGGTCATGTTTACGGGGGACCGCACCGGATATATCAACAGCTTCCTTTTGAAATGGGGTTTGATCGACCAGCCCATGCTTTTAACGATCGATAAGGACTATTTGCTCGGAATCATGATCGTCGTCTCGATCTGGTCCAGCATGGGCCTCGGGTTCCTGGCCATCCTGGCCGGCATTCTGAACGTCGACCGGACGCTGTACGAAGCGGGAAGGATCGACGGCATCTCCAGCCGGTTGCAGGAAATCTGGTATATTACGATTCCGATGATGAAACCGCAGATGCTGTTCGCCGCGGTCATGGCGATCGTCGGGACGTTAAAATCAGGCGGTATCGGAACGCAGCTGTCCGGGATGAACCCGACGCCGGATTATTCGGGACAGCTTTTCATGAACCATATCGAGGATTTCGGGTTCACGAGGCTCGAGCTTGGTTATGCGAGCGCCATCTCGATCGTGCTGCTCATTCTTACGATTCTGCTCAGCCGGTTCCTGTGGATGCTGCTCGGGCCGAAGGAGGATGAATAACATGGCGGTACTGAACAAAATGCGGCAGTCCATGGCCCGGTCCTGGTCCCTGTACCGGAGCGATTTCCGGAGCATGGACAAAACTCAAATCTTTTTGCTTTTGCTGCTGACGCTGCTTGCCGTATTCATGCTTTTGCCTCTTGTCTTTATTTTTAACCATGCGTTCAAGCCGCTGCACGAGCTGTTCCTGTTTCCGCCGACGTTTTTCGTGCGCCAGCCGACGCTGCAGAACTTTACCGACCTGCTCCAGGCGACGCAGGACACGTTTCTGCCGGTGACCCGGTTCATTTTCAACAGCATCGTCGTCACGTTGTTATCCACGGTCGGCATGGTCATTCTGGGCGCCTTGTGCGCCTATCCGCTGGCAAAACATCCGTTTCCCGGGCGCAAAATCGTGTTCGGCGTCATTCTCCTGTCGATCATGATCTCCGTGGAGACGATGGGGATTCCGCGTTATATCGTCGTGAAGTCCTTGGGCATCATGAATACCTATTGGGGGCATGTGCTGCCGATCCTGGCCCTACCCGTCGGCGTGTTTTTGCTGAAGCAGTTTATGGATCAGGTGCCGGATGAGCTGCTTGAAGCGGCGAAGCTTGACGGAGCCACCGAGTGGCAGCTTCTCGTCCGGATCATCCTTCCGATCGTCACGCCGGCGATGGCGACGATAACGATTTTGTCGTTCCAAACCGCTTGGAGCAATTCGGAGACATCCGCGCTGTTTATGCAGGACGACGCGATGAAGACGCTGCCGTTTTATGTGGAATCGCTTACATCGAACCTGGCGAATACGGTGGCGCGGCAAGGGGTTGCGGCCGCTGCGTCTTTAATCATTTTTATGCCGAATCTGATCATCTTCCTGCTGTCGCAGCGGAAAGTCATTCAGACGATGGCCCATTCGGGCATCAAGTAGGGTAACGGAGGTTCAATCATGGAAAAGCGAAGGGCCGGACAACGGCTGATCTATATGTTGACGATTCTCTGTATTTTGACCGCCGCCTTATTGCCGGAATCTGCCGCGGCGGAACCGCCCTACATGACTTTCAGCAAGGACGGTTACGACCGGAGGATCCCCAGCCAGGCAGCCTATTACCCATCCACCGTCGTGGGGGACAACATCTATAAAAAGAAGGTTCAAAACGGCGCGGAGCGCCTGGAATATTCGCCGCTCAAACGGCCGCAGGACCTGTTCATCGACCGCAAGGACGAAATCTATATCGCGGATACGGACAATAACCGGATCGTCCACCTGAACCGGGACGGAGAATTTCTGCGCGAAATTACCGCAAAAGGCATGAAGTCGCCTCAAGGCGTGTTCGTCGCTTCGGATGGGACGATCTACGTCGCCGATACGGGAAACAAACGGATTTTGAAGCTTTCCGCCAGCGGCGAGCTGCTTGCCGAGTACGGGCGTCCCGAGTCGCGTTTCATCGACGAATCCTTTCACTACGAACCGACGAACCTTGTCGTGGATGCCCGGGGTTTCATGTACGTCATCAGCAACGGCAGTTATCAAGGGATCATCCAATTGGATCCCGAAGGCCGATTTTACGGCTTTTACGGCACGAACATGACCGAAGTATCGCTGATGGACATCGTACGCAAGCTGTTTTACACGGAAGAGCAGCTCAGCCGCCAGGTCCGGACGCTGCCTTCGACCATCCGCAATATTCACATCGACGCACAGGGGTTCATTTATACGGTGTCCGCGACGGATAAGGAGCAGGTCAAGAAGCTGAATATCCGCGGCGAAAACCAATGGAAGGACAAAAAGTTCGGGATCGAGCCCCGGTTCAGGAGGCGGAGCCAGGCGGCGGAAACGCAGCAAACCGATTCGAAGCAGGATGTGCAGAAGTCCGGTTTGACCGACATCACGGTGGACCGCGCAGGAAATTTGGTCGCGATCGATAAAGTGTCCAATGCGGTGACGCAATACGGCCCGAACGGGGAACTGCTGTTTTTCTGGACGGGACCGGTGACGATCGGGTCTCCGCAGCTCGGCATCAGCCAAAGCCCGGTCGCGGTGGACACCAATTCCAACAACGAACTGTTCGTGCTGGACGATTCCCAAAACCTGATCCACGTACTGAAGCCCACGGAGTTCGGGATGCTGCTGCATAAGGCGACGAGCTTATCCCAGGAAGGAAAATATGCCGAAAGCGAACCCGTCTGGCGGGAGGTGCTGAGGTTAAACGCGTTGTATTCGCCGGCTTACCAGGGACTCGCGGAAGCAGCGTATTACAAGGAAGATTACAAAGAAGCGCTTCGCCTGTTCAAGCTGTCGGGGGACGTCGGCGGATATTCCGACTCGTATTGGCAGCTGCGCCTGCAGTGGTTCCAGCGCCATTTCTCCGTCATGGCCAATACCGTTTTCGCTGCGGCCATCCTGATCTGGATCTTTTACCGCAGCAAGAAAAAGATGCGTTTTTTAACCCAGGGAAGCCAAAGATTGCGGGGGGTTTTGGGCAAAAACAAGCTGCTGGTCCAGCTGAGGCATGCATTTACCATTTTAAGGCACCCGATCGACGGGTTCACGGATCTCAGGTACAGGCAAAAAGGAAGTTACCTGAGCGCTTTCCTTCTTCTTCTGTTCGTAACGCTGGTGCTTCTGGCGAAGGAATATTACACGAGTTTCACCTTCATGCCCGTTCCCAGCAACGAACGCAGCGGCAGCTTCCTGATGACCGGGGCGGTGACTTGGCTCACCTGGGTCGTCTGCAATTATTTGATCGGCAGCATCAGGCAGGGGGAGGCGCGCTTTAAGGACGTGTTTGTCGGCAGCTCCTATGCGCTGTTCCCGATCGTCATTCTCGGGCTGCCGCTGGCCGCCGTGTCCAACATCATGACGCTCAGCGAATCGTCGATCTACGGCTTTTTCCAGACCGGGATGCTCATCTGGTGCGGATGTTTGTTTTTCTGGAAGATCCAGTCGCTTCAAAATTACGGCGTCGGCGAGACGGTAGGGAACATCCTGTTGACCGCGTTTGCGATGATCATCGCCTGGGTGTTGATTTCGATCATCGCCGGGCTGTCTTCCGAGCTGCAGAACTTCTTCTATACCATATATCAGGAGGTGTCGATGTGATGCGGATGCCGGCGAAGTGGAAACGGCTTTTCGTTCTGACGCTCCTAGCGGCCATGACAAGCGCAAGCATCGTCACGTACACCATCGCCGCGGAGACGAAGACGCCGAACGGGGCGGAAGCGGGCAAAACGGATTCGGAGCAAAATGCGAAGCGGGAAAACAGCGCCGAAAGCGCTCGGGGATCCGAACCGGGGACGATAGTCGATCCTTCCCAAACGAAAGATGCAAAAGCAGGGGGAGGGGCCGACGGCAAAACAGTGACGGGCCGCAGCGGCCAAACGGCCAGCAACAGCTACCGCTCCCTGTTCCCGGACGACGATGCCTTTCGGCTCGCAAGCGAAAATGCCTATCTTGGGCTGTACGTCGACCCGAAAACGGGGCATTTCCTCGTCAAGGACAAACGCAGCGGCCAAGAGTGGAGGTCCTTTCCGGATGCTAACGGCTGGAACGACAAGGATAACACGAACACCTGGAAAAAGCATATGCAATCGCCGGTGTTCATCAAATACGTCGAGTTTAACGTGCGGAAAGACCAAATCAAGGAAACGAACGTCAAGGATCAGAAAGCGTCGATCGAGCGGTTCGAGATCACGGATTCGGGTTTCCGGCTTACGTTCGACATGCCCGACATAGGGTTCGCCATTCCGATCGAAGTGAGCCTGAAGGATGACAGCGTCGAAACGAAAATCATCGAAGAAGGCTTTAAGGACGGGAAAAGCAGCGAGGAGATGGCCGAATACGAGTCACGCACGAAAAAAAAGGATAAAAACGCGCGCATTGCGGCGCTTCGCTTATATCCCTTCCTCGGCGCTTATACGTCGGACCGGGAGGATGGCTATCTCCTGATACCGGATGGTCCGGGGACGCTGATCCAGTTTCGGAAGGACCGGCCGCCAAACAACAATTTTTATTTCGAAGGGGTGTACGGGGAGGATTATGCCTTCAGCAACAACAACCAATCCCTTTCCATTCGCCAGCCCGTTCGCATGCCCGTTTTCGGCATCAAGGCCGGCGGTCAGGGGCTGTTGGCCGTCATTCGCGACGGGGCGGAATACGCCAACGTGCTTGCGGCCCCGTCCAAATCGATGAACCAGTACAACTGGGCGACGGCCGAGTTTACGTACAGGCAGCGTTTTTTTCAGCCGACCGATAAACGCAAGCAAAACGGATTCCAGACCTTTAACAAGGAACGCGCTCATGGCGACCGGTCGATCCGGTATTATTTCCTGGACGCAGGCTCCCCCGATTACGTCGGGATGGCAGCGCGTTACCGCCAGGTTTTGACGGAAGAAGACGGACTGAAACGGGCGACGCCGGATGACGGTTCCATCCGTTTGCCGATATATTTGCTCGGGGCCGATTCCAAAAAAGGGTTCCTGTGGGATTCTTACGAGGCTCTGACGACGACGTCGGAAGCCGAAGAAATCGTCAACGAGCTGACGGCGATCGGAGTCAAAAAAATGGCCGTCACCTACGCCGGCTGGCAAAAAGGCGGCATCAGCGATTTCGGAGGTCATTTCCCGGTCGACAAAGGCATCGGAGGCAATGAGGGAATGCGGCATTTCATCGAATATGCCCATGTCAAAGGCCATGACGTGACGCTGGACGCCTCCTCGTACACGTTCAACAACACGGGGCGCGACGGCTTCCGTTCCAGCCGGGACGGGCTGCAGGACCTGGGATCCGTCGTCATCAAGTATGGAGGAAGGAACGAAACGTCAAAGACGCTCGTGAGCCCCCGTTTTATGGAAAAGGTGCTGCGGAGGGACTTGGACAAATTCAAACCGCTCGGGGCCGACGGATTAACGTTTGGCGAAGGGCTGGGTTCGCTGTTGAACAGCGATTTTAATGAACGTCACAAAGCGACGCGGGAAGAAGTGAAAGGAATCCAGCAGCAGCTGTTCGATCAAGCGGTTCAAACGCTGGGCTCCGTCAGGGCGGAGAGCGCCAATGCGTATGCCTGGAAATACGTCGATGCCCTGGACGGCCTGCCGATCGAAAATTCCTTCGATCTGTTCGTCGACGAGACGGTACCTTTTATGCAAATCGCGCTGCATGGGTTGATCCCGTATTCATCGACGTTTGCCAATACCGCCGACAACTACACGACATATTTGCTGAAAAACCTGGAATACGGCTCCATCCCGAGTTTCATGCTGACCTATGCGGCTTCGCAGGACCTGATCGGGACGCGTTCGCTTTACAACTATTACAGCACGCATTATAAGGACTGGTCGGAAGAAATCGCCAAGCAGTACGGCCGGTTCAACGAAGCGCTTGGAGACGTGCAGGACCGGATGATCGTCGGCCATCGTTCCCTTGCCGCAGGCGTGTACGAGACGACCTACGACAACGGGAAACGGATCGTCGTGAACTACAACGAATCGCCATATCACGGGAGCGGTTATGAGGCCGAAGCCCGCGATTTTGCCGTCGTTCATGGGGGGAGATCATGATGGGCAAATTCAAAATCAAAGCTCGTACTTCACGGCATTTGGAAGCGCTGATGTTCGTCGCTCCCTGGGTCCTCGGCTTCCTGTTGTTCATGGCCTTTCCGCTTGTTTTCTCCCTGTATATGAGCCTGCATAAAGTGACGGTTCTGCCGACGGGCCTCAAATACGATTTTCAAGGGTTGAAATATTATCAGGAAATTTTGTTCGGGAGCTCGGCCTTTTACGATAACCTCATCCCGTTTTTTCAGGAAATCGTCATCATGGTGCCCGTCATCATCGTCTTTTCATTATTTATCGCCATCATGCTCAATCAGAATTTTCCGGGACGGATTTTGTTTCGGGTCGTGTTCTTCCTGCCGATCATTTTTACCTCGGGATATGTGTTGACGGAATTCGTGAATCAGGGCGAAGGAACGCTGGGCTTTTTGGAGCGGTTTTCGATCGGGGAATACCTGCTCGATTTTTTGGGGGACAGTTCCTGGACGAAGCCGGTCATGGACGTGCTGAATCGGTTCGTGCTCGTGTTATGGTACTCCGGGGTGCAGATCCTGATTTTCCTGGCGGGAAGGCAGACCATCTCGAAATCGAGCTACGAATCGGCGCGGATCGACGGCGCTTCCCCATGGGAGGTGTTCTGGAAAATTACGCTGCCGGCCATGTCGCCGTTCATTTTGCTGAACCTGATTTATACGGTGGTCGACATGTTCACGTTCCCCTACAACCCGATCATCGAGCTGATCAATACGGGGAACTATGGCTACAACAGCGCTTTGGCCTGGATCTATTTCGTCGTGATAGCTTGCTTCCTGAGCCTGATCATGCTCCTGTTTTTGAGAATGAACCGCAGCCGCCGCTACCGGTAATGCAGATCCCGCAAGAGAGGAGGGGCCGAAATGATTGGAAAAATCAACACGATCAAGTCCAAAACGTCTGCGCTTAAAAAAAGGATTGCCCGCGACAAGCTGAACACGGTCCGATACGTCATCCTCGGCCGGGAAGTGAACCGGGGACTATTGTTCAAGCTGTTTATTTACTGGATCCTGATCGTGACCTCTTACATTTATTTGAACCCCATTTTGAAAATGCTCGTGAAGATGGTGATGAACGAGAAGGACCTGAACGATCCGACGGTGACCTGGGTGCCCCACGAAGTTTATTTAGGCCACTTAAAAACGGCTTGGCAGGCGCTTCATTACGTGGAGTCCTTATTGGTTAGCGTCGGCATTTCCACGGTCGTTGCCCTATTTCATGTCATCGCGTGCGGATTGATGGGTTACGCGCTCGCCCGGATGCAGTTCCCTTTCAAAAAGCTGCTGACGGTGCTGCTCGTCGTCACGTTTATCATTCCGCCGCAGGTCATCGTGCTGCCCATGATCATCATGTACACGAAGCTGGGGCTGCAGGGGCATCTGTTTTCGCTGGTGCTGCCTTCCTTATTCGGTTTCGGGATCAAAGGCGCGTTGTTTGTCATCATTTTCAGGCAGTTTTATACGACGCAGCCGAAAGAGCTGGAGGAGGCGGGCAAAATCGACGGGGCCAGCAGCTTCAAATTTTATTGGAAGGTCATGTTTCCGCTGGCAAAACCCGCGATCCTCGTGGTTTCCCTGTTCTCCTTCGTATGGACCTGGAACGACACCTATTATCCACGAATGTTTCTCGGCCAATCTCCGCTGGTGCCGCTTTCGACCCAGATGTCCCGGGTGGATGCAAGCATTGCGAGCATGCTCGGGAACGAAGAAACCGCGCTGGTGCTGGTGGAAGCGATCAAAATGTCGGCCAGCTTCCTTGCGCTTTTGCCGCCGCTTCTCATCTTCTTTTTTGCGCAGCGTTATTTCGTCGAAAGCGTCGAGCGTACGGGGCTTGTCGAATAACGGGCATATGCGGATGCCCAAGGAGAAGCGCGGAGGACCGGGCTTTGCCGAATGATCGGAATCGAGAAAGGGGGGCTGCCGGTCAAACTGGAGGTTTCAAAGATCCAATGCGATTCAATCAGTTCATGAAATGCCAAAAGGTATACAGTGAATCCATGTTGAAGGGATGAATCGGTCATGAAAAAGCGGATGAATGTTTTTTTCTTGATACTTGCAGCATTTGCGCTCATTATTACGGGATGCGGCTCCGGAGGTTCGGGGACCGACATGGCGGCGAAGGAGCAGGCCCCGTCGGATGCAAAGCAAGCCCCCGGTCAACCGGCGGAGCAAAAGCCGGAAGAGAAAAAAGAAAATCATGAGCCGATCAAGCTGATTTTCATGGCGCCTTGGAGCAAGGAGCAGGTCGAAAGCCGCATTCTTGCGGGGACGAAGGAGAAATTTCCCAATATCGACATTGAGCCGACGGGCAAATTCGCGGATGCGGCGTCCTTTGACGAACTGTTCGCCCAAAATGTGATGCCGGATTTGATTCTGACGACGGACGGCTTCGACATTTTGAAGGAAAGAGACATGCTGCTGCCGCTCGACGACATGCTGAAAGAACGGAACTTCGACTTCAACAAAATCAGGCCGGGAATCATGGATGCGCTTCGGGCCCGGGATCCGGAAGGCCAAGGAAGGCTGCTTGGCGTGCCGATCGAGGACGTGACGGTGGCGCTGCATTACAACAAAGCCGTTTTCGATAAATTCGGCGTGGACTATCCGGTCGACGGGATGACGTGGGATGAGGTCATTGAGCTGGCAGGCCAGGTCACCGGGGAAAGGGACGGCGTGAAATACCGGGGACTGGCGACCAATTCATTGTCCCAGGCGATGACGCAGCTGTCCGCGAACGGCACCGATCCGAAGACGGGCGAACCCCAATTTTCGAAAAACCCGGCATTCGCGAAATTTCTGGATTTGACCAAACGGATCGCCAGCATACCGGGGAACTGGGAGCCAGACATCGAATACGACTTCAAAAAGGGCGACGTGGCCATGAGCCTTGGACTGATCGCCAACACGATCCCTTATTATCCGGAAGAGCTGGATTATGACGTCGTAAGCTTCCCGAGCTGGCCGGATCTGCCGGGCGTCGGACCGTCCACGCTGCCGCTGACGATCGCCATCAACAAGCACAGCAAACATATTGACGAAGCGATGGATCTCTTGGAATTCCTGCTGACGGATGAGCAGCAAATCCGCATGACCCGCGCGGGCATCCCTTCGGTTTCTTCGGATCAGGGCATATTGGAGCAGTTTGCCGCCGATACGCTGAACGGCCGGGAATTCAACATCAAAGGCATCTATTCGCTGCAGCAGGCCAAACCGGCGCTTTACAGCCCATTCGGGCCGGACATTTTGCTCTACGGAACCAACTATGTCGGCTCGCAGGTGAAACCGTTCCTGACTTCGGGCAACGACGTTCAAACGTTCCTGCGGAAGATGGATGAGGATTATGCCACCATCGTGAAGGAGAAAAAGCAGCAGAATTGATGCGCGGTAATTGTCTTTCCCAAAATAATCGCGGATGAGGGGGAATACGAGTGGGCAATAAGCGATCTTGGATTCACGGAGCGCTCGGTTTGCTGTTGTTGTTATGGATCACCGCTTGCACCGGCAGTACGGCGCAGGAAGCCGTGCCCGAGCCGAAGCCGCAGACGCAGACGGAAGAGCAGTCGGAGCCCAAGGAGGAGGCGCCCGTGAAGACGTTTCCTGAGGATCCGGTTGAACTGCTTGTAGCCACGCCTTGGGGCGAAGATTACTTTAATTCCCGCATTGGAAATTATATGAAGGAAAAGCTGCCTCATATCCAGGTGAAGCATGTCGATTGGAACGGTACGGTAGAAAACATGCAGGAGCTCAACGCTTCGCAGATCGTTCCGGATATCGTGCTTGCTTTTTCGGGCCAAGAGCCGCTTGAAGAACTCGAAATGGTTTATCCCCTGGACGACATGGTGAAAGATTACGGCGTTGATTTGAGCCAAATCGATCCGGCGATACTGGCCCAAGTGCGATCGCGGGACCAACAGGGCCGGTTGGTCGGCATTCCGCAGGAGATGGGCGTCATCGGCCTTCATTACAACAAGGAAATTTTCGATCTGTTCGGGGTTGAATATCCTTCGGATCATATGACATGGGATGAAGCGATCGAGATGGCGAAAAAAATGACCGCCGAACGGAACGGGGTGCATTACAGGGGATTGGAATTTGGAAGCTATACGTTCCCCCTGAAGCAGCTATCCGTCACTTTAACCGATCCCGATACAGGCGAAGTGCTGTTATCTAAATATCCGGAATTCACGCAGTATATGGAATTGTTGAAAAAAATATATAGCATACCGGGCATGTACGATGAAAACGTCAGCGGATTCAGCGATAAAACGGTCGCGATGCATGTGGACTGGCACGGATATCTCACATGGTTCGGGGGGAACGACGAAGAAGCGAAGGAGTTCCAGCAGGACATGGACATCGTCCCCGTACCCACGTTTCCCGGCCAGGAAAATACGGCGCCGACGCCCAATACGCAGATTTTCGCGATCAATGCGTTCAGCAAGCACAAGGAAGCGGCATTTCAATGGATCCTTGAAAGCATTTCGCCGGAGTATCAGGCGACGCTTGCCCGGGCGGGAACGCCATCCGTCATCACGGGGGACAAAACGATCAATGAGCAATTCGCTCAGGACAATATAAGGTACGAAGGCAAAAACATTAACGCGTTTTTCCAATATCCTTTTACGCCGCCGCCGGCCAAAAGCAGCCCTTGGGATTCGTACGTGAAGCTGGATGACGCGGTCAAGGAGTTTTTGCAGTCGGACATGGACATTCAGCAGTTCCTGAGAACGCAGACGGAAAAAGCGGAAAAGGCGATTCAGGAGGCAAAATCCTCGAAAGGGGAGTCATAAAGCCGCATGAATCTTTAAAAATTCCAAGGGCTGGCCGAAAATAAGCAACCGCAGAAAATCCCGCATCCGGAAAACGGAAGCGGGATTTTCGGTTTTACCGCCACAAAAACGGCTGCGGCGCTTATCCTTCATATCTCCGGGCTTCGCGATAGGTTAGCATCAGCGCCAGCAGGAGCACGGTCATGACCGCATCGTACATGATGAGGATCAGCATAAGCGGTATCGGCTTCGTCAACAGGTTGGCGGCCAGGCTTGCCAAACCCGAAACGGCCAAAATCGCAACGCCCATCCCGACGGAGGCCGGCCCATGCTGCTTCAGGGTCCGAAAAGCCCGGCGGAAGGCGGCGTCGAAAGGGACGCGATCGGTGACAATGGTAAATTCCAAATAGACGAACAAAATCCGAAAGACGATCAAAAACAGCAGGGCGGCCCCCGAGCCGATCGCCCCAAACATGACGATCAGCAGGGTGGACGCCGCCGAAGCCGCAAACATAATCGCGGCCTGCAGCAGCAGAAAGGGGAGTCCGTAACGCAAGTTCGCCCGCATCATCTGCGAAACCGGAAGTTTCGAACCTCGGCATGCCGCAGCGAGCGTACGGATGTATCCTCCCTGCGCGAATGACCATAACAGGGCCGCAACCAGCATAAACCAGGTGAACGGCAGGGAAAACAGCTGAAAAACGGACGGGATTCCCATGCCCAGCATGACCCGGGAACTCCATTGGGATTTGATCTGCGACGTTTGAGAGCCGTATAGAACGACCAGCAAAATGGCGTCGATCAGGAAGGGCTGCAGGACAATATAGGGATGCTTTCTGAACGTTCGGCAAGCTTCCAGGATCGGCATAGCAACCTCCTTTGGATTGGTGTCGATAAGTTTTTGCGGAATGTCAGCCTGCGGTTCAGGCCGGCTTGGACGAATCGAGCTGAAACGATTGCTGCACCGGCAGCCTGATCCAGAAGACCGAACCTTTGCCGATTTGGCTTTCTGCCCA
Source organism: Paenibacillus sp. FSL M7-1455 (assembly GCF_038004655.1). NCBI lineage: Bacteria > Bacillati > Bacillota > Bacilli > Caryophanales > Paenibacillaceae > Paenibacillus > Paenibacillus sp. FSL M7-1455. The sequence continues at coordinate 2,568,609 of NZ_JBBORO010000001.1, forward strand.
TATGTTGCCTTGATGGGCCTCGACCAGCGCTTTGGCAATGCTCAAACCGACCCCTAGGCCGCCGCTGTCCCTGGATCGGGATTTATCCGCCCGGTAAAAGCGGTCGAAAATCCGGCCGAGCTCCTCTTCGGGAATGCCCATGCCCGTATCTTTGCAGAAGACGAGGATCGAGTCCTCTTCATGAACGACGCCCACCTCGATTTTCCCGCCGCTTGGCGTATATTTGATGGCATTGTACATGACGTTGGACAGAATTTGCGCGATCCGGTCCGGGTCGGCTTGCAGGTAGCACGGCGTTTTGGACGGCACGTAATCGAAGCGGATGTTTTTTTCCCGGGTCAGGAATAAAAAACCTTCGTAAATGCCTTGCACGATCCGCGACAAATTGACCTCCTGCTTATTCAGTTCGAATTGCGCTCCTTCGGCTTCCGACAGCTTCTCCATGTCTTCCACGAGACGGTACAGCCGTTCAATGTCGACAAGGATACGCTGAATTTGATCGGCCGTAAGCGGGTAAATGCCGTCAATGATCGCGTCCAGCTGCGACAAAACGGCGGTCAGCGGCGTTCTGAGCTCATGCGTGAGATCCTGCATCAGCTGATTGCGCCACGATTCATGGCGTTCGAACCGGTCGATGAGATGATTGATCGTCGTCATCAGGACCCGGATCTCCTTCGTGCCGCGGACGGGAATCGGCGAAAGCTGGTTGCTCGTTACGATGGTCTCCGCCGCGTCGGAAGATGCGGAAATGTTTCGGCTCCAGCGCCAAGAGGCCAAGAGGGACACCGCGAAAGCGGCGCTAAGAAACAAGATGAGCACCGTCCGGCCCCTCCGCTCGAGCTGCTCTTCCAGCTGCCGGATGGCAGGCGAATACGCGCCTTCGGCCGTATCGTAATAGGAAGTGAGATAACCGTCGATTTCTCCGTCCAAGACGAGCGGAGCTTCTACGGAAAAAAGGCCGGGGCGCGACAGCCATGCCGGGTCCACCAAATCCAGGATCATCGTTTGGCGGTCTTCGCCGACATATCGGATCGGGACCGCGAAATGGCGCGACGCATCTTCGAGTATTTTGATGCTTTCGCTGCGATCCGCGCCGTTTTTCATCCGTTCGCGCAGCGTATAAAGCAGATGGTGGCTTTGCTCGGCGGCGTATTTTTGTTTGAACGAAGCAAGCTGCTTGCTCCAAATTTGCGTCAGGGCCATATAGGAGCCGATGGAAGCGGCCGCCGTCAGGGAGAGGATCGCCAAAAACAGGCATGTACGGGTGGTTATCGTCCAGGATGCCGTTTTTTTCATGTTTCGTCCGGCTGGAAAGTAAATTTGTATCCGGAGCCGATCTTGGTGACGATGTACTGCGGGTTTTTGGGATCCTCTTCGATTTTTCTGCGGATATTGCGGATATGTACGTCCATGACGCGCCCGTCGCCAATAAAACGGTAACCCTGCACCTCGTAGGACAAATCATGCCTGCTGAATACCTTCCCGGGTTTTTTGACGAGGATGCTCAGCGTGCGGAATTCGGTCGCGGTCAGGTTCGCGGGTTTTCCGTCGATATACACGTCCTCGAATTCGAAATTGACCATCAGCCGGCGGCGGTTAAAATAGAGCACGTTAGGTCCGCTTTTGTTCAGCTGGGTGATTCTTCGCTGCAAGGCATAGATTCTGGCAATCACTTCTTTCATGCGGAACGGCTTCGTAATGTAGTCGTCCGCCCCAAGGTTAAGGCCGTTGATCATATCGGCTTCGCGGGCTTTCGACGTAATCATGATGAGCGGGATGTTCGATACCTGCCGAATGCTTCGGCACACTTCCTCGCCGGGGAGCCCTTGAATCATCAGGTCCAGCACGACCAAGTCCAGCTTCAAAAGCTGGATTCGCTTCAAGGCTTCCCGGCCGTCGCCCGTAATGTGCACATTCCAGCCTTCACTGAGAAAATACGATTGCAAGATGTCCCGGACGGAAGCTTCGTCTTCTACAATCAAGATGTTCATCCTGTAACCTCCTAGAACTCTTTTTCATTTGAGCGGAATCAAACATACTCGAAAAAGGGTAAACCCGGACCGCCAAGAGGGCGCCATATGCTAAAAGCAGGGGATGAATCTATGGAACATGTCTTTTAAAAGATATATCTAATCCTTCGTTTATATGTATTGGTAAACGCTTTCATTCATGCGTGGTTATATTTTACAATAAAACCAAACGAAGTGGTAGCGATTTGTTATATTAACTTGAGCGGGTGTTCGAGAAATAAGCAAAGGACCAAAAACGCTTCAAAATAAGGCTGCCGAAAATTATTTTCGACAGCTCATTATTGGGCCGGATGCGGACCGGATGGACTCAAAAGAAATGGGATAAGGAAGGGGAACGATAATAAGACGGGGCGTTGTTCGGTTTAGCGTCGCTCGCGTTCGATCACGTCATCCAGAAATGAAAGCAGCTGCCCGCACATCACATCCGTACCGGCTCCGAGCCAAATCAGGTGGCCCCATGAATCAAGCTCGCAAAGCCGGGCGTTTGGAATGGTCCGATGGGCATGCCGGGCGTGTTCCAGCGGGACGGATGCATCGTGAATGCTGTGCATGATCAGGGCGGGGCACCGGATCGATGCCAGCTCCGAAGTCAGGTCATGCCTTGATTGTTCCAAATCGATCAGAAAGCCATGCCCCGAACGTTGACGGTCGATCATGTTTTTGAACTGCCTCCGGTCCTCGCCGCTAATGAGCGGCAGCACCTTTTCTTTCGGCAGCTTGCTGAAGGAGGGGATCATGCTGTTCAGCAGGACGCCGGGCGCAAATTTATTCATGCACCGTAACGTCGCCCATACATATTTTTCGGCGGAGGGCCGGAACATGATCCGTGCCACCCGGTACGCCTGATCGCCGGGAGACAGCCAGCAACGGGAGACGGCGGATTGCAGGATAAGGCTTTTATGCGGCTGGGGGATCGAGACGCCAAACATATTCCGCTCGGCCCTCCAGCCGACATGGCCAGAATATGCGCTTGGGGCACTTGGAGCTCATTCAACAGTTCAATATAAGCTTCGCATGCAGTCATGATCGACTGGCCCAGTTCTGCCGACGTGTTGCCGTAACCTGGGCGGGAAGGCGTAATAACCCGAAAACCATGCGCCACGAGATGGGCATAACCCAACTCTTCGTGGCAGTTCGAATGGCCACCATGCAAAATGAGGACCGGTTCTCCCGATCCGACAAGGCTGTATTCCAGCGTGTAGCCTTTTCTGGTCAAGTGTTGATGGATGGATCTTTCCATAGAACATGCGCCTCCCAAAAGCGAATTATGATTCATTATTGAATCCAAAAAAAACGCGTGCGCCCTTTTCACAGAAACGCCCGCAGGCCTTGATACCAAAAAGAGACATATTGGCGAACCACTTGTTTGCAGTCTTCCGGATCCTGATGGCGGCGGATGATCTCGAAGTATCCCTGCATAAAAGCGACCGCGATCGGCCAAGCCGTCTGCAGATCGAACGCTGCCTGACCCTGCTTGCGGTTATAGGCTGCCAGATGATCCGCGACGTTCTCTGCCATCGCCTGGTGAAAATCCGCGGCGGCGTTTTCGAACCGGGTCCCCTTGGAGCCATCGATCAAAATAAGGAGCGGCACCCGATACTCCCCGACGACCGCCGTCAGCGCCTGGACGACACGTTCAAAAATGTCGGTATGCTCATCATAAGCGTATTTTTCGTGATTGTAGATCAGCGTCTCCAGTTCATGCTGAACCGGGGATACGACCGTTTCGAACAACGCCTCCTTCCCCGGAAAATACCGGTACAAGTTACCGACCGAAATGCCGGCATTCGCCGCGATTCTTTTGATCGAGGCATTTGCATATCCATGCTGCGCAAACTCGTCTTGCGCATGCCTCACGATCGCCTGTCGCAGTTCTTCCTTCAATACTTGAACCATAAATGAACCTCCATTCGCTTTTAGAGTATATAAAAAAGGGCCGTTGTTTTCAAGCATTAAAAACAAGGCCATCCCGGTCGAAGGGCCGGACTTTTATCCGGCCAGAAGGACCGCCGCAATAAAAACAAGCTGCAGCGCGGTTCGGAGTAACAGCTTGGGTACGGGCCGCCCGCCGATCGTTAATTTTTCCTTGGCCGCGCGCGCGTTGGCGGGGAACATGGCCATAAACAGCACAGCCAATCCGATCGAAGCCGCCTTGGAGACGGCAGGGATCAAGATGCCGACGGCTCCGGCGATTTCCAGCAGTCCGGTGGCCGTCACGATCCAATCCGGTCTGGGAAATACCTGCGGAACCATGCGGATCAGGTCCGGCCTGCGGGTCCCCCAATGCGCGGAAGCCGTGAGGAGCAGCATGACGGCCACCGCCGCCTGAAGGGAAGCATGCCAGCCTTCAAAATAGGCCAAGCCGATCAGGCCGAGACCCTTGAACAACAGAAAAGCCGCAACCAGCACATAAAAAGGCAGCATTCGTACAACCTCCTTAGGAACGTGATCAATCCCAACTTAGAACCCTTTCATGACCATGAGATATAAAATGACGATCGGAAGCAGCGTAGCCGCAATGCCGAATACGGCCCAGGAACGGGACGCTTTCCGGTACGCTTGGGAAATCTCTCCTTTTTCGATGCTCCCGGCGCTGGTTCGGATCATTTTGCGCTGCAGGGGAATGAGGATCGCCGCCCAGAGGAGGCCGGTCAGGGCAAACAAGGCGAGAGATAACGTGAGCCAGTTAAATCCTTCCAGGGAAAATCCCGCGCGGGCGGCCATGATGCTGCCGGAAAGGATCACGAGGAACAGACCCGGAATCGTAAAGATATAATCGGCAAGCATGACGTTTTGCACGGCATGATGGATGGCTGCAGGGTTCTTCGTCAAATCCGCCCGAACCTTCCAAAAAGCCGCCGTAATGATGTTTCCCGCGAATAATACGACTCCGAGCAGGTGAAGCGTTAACCATAGATTCATGATGGTTCCACCTTTCGCTTTTTATTTTCGAGACTGCAACATATCCGAAATCATGGACGTGAAATCATGTCCTTTGAAAGAAGCGGCCGTCAACGGGATGGAGGAGCGCACACGCAAGCCGAGCGTAAGAAGGACGAACATATCCGCCGTTTTGTCCGGATCGACCGATGCCGGAATGACGCCGTACCTCTGGCCGGTCATGATCCACTGCCTGGATAATTCCATGGATCTCTCATAGTATTGTTGGAGGGCTTCCGCGATGACGGGCTGATCCTCCTTGCCGAGCAAGTAGAGCAGCACTTTGTTCGTCACGTCCTGGGGGTTTTCGTATTGCAGGATGCTTTCCGCGATTTTCCGCATCGGCTCCTCGAAAGACCGGCGGCCTAGTTCCACTTTGTTCATAAATTGCGTATTCGTTTCTTCCAGCCGCTCCTGAAGCACCCATACAAAAATTTCATCCTTGCTTTTCACATAGTGGAAGATCGCCCCTTTGGACAAGCCCGATCGATCCATAATATCCTTCATGGTCATCGCATGGCATCCTTTTTCCCGGATCAGCTCTTTGACCGTATCCAGCAGAAGTCTTGTTGTTTGCTGTCTGCGCTCTTCTTGTTTCAACGTCTTTCCCTCCGTGAGTGGTAATCGTTTTTTGCGTCTCTGATTTTCGATGTATGCTTATTATAAAAAACCGACCGTTGGTTTGTAAATAGTTTTTTGACATCTCGAGTTTTTTCTTCGATAGCTGTCTGCGGCGAGGTCACAACTATAAGCGATATTTTTTTGCGTGCATGGGGATAAACCGCCTGTTGGCCGAACATAATTTTGTGTTGACTTAAACCATGGTTTAAGTCGTATCCTATTCCTGTCGACAGAATCAAGATAAAAATTTGGAGGACTCCAAATGAAGTATTATTCCATTAGCGAAGCTGCAGCCAAATTCGATATTCCGGAATCCACGATCCGCTATTACGAGAAAAAAGGACTATTGCCATTAATCGAGCGCGATGCGGCCGGGAGGCGGTTATTTTCGGAAGATTCCATGACGCTCCTTAAAGTCGTGATTTATTTGAAAAACACGCACATGCCAATCAAAAAAATCAAGCAATATGTGGATTGGGTCGTCGAGGGGGATCACACCACCCAACTCCGGCTTGACATGATGAAGGAACATAAAAAAGCCGTGCTGGCCGAAATTTCATTGATGGAAACATCGCTCCACGAAATCGATCTGAAAATTGCAAGGTATACCAACCGTATCCAGGCGTAAAAGCAAAAAAATAATGGAAAAGAGGAAGCAAGATGAAACTATCGGGAAACACCATACTTATTACCGGCGGAAGTACCGGAATCGGGCTCGCTTTTGCGGAACGTTTTATTAAAGCGGGAAACCAAGTGATCGTTTGCGGACGCCGCGAACACGCGCTTCAAGCTGCGAAAGAAAAACTCCCCGGCCTTATTACTCGCGTGTGCGACATAGGGATCGTGTCCGAGCGGGCATCGTTGTTTGATTGGGTCACCGCGAACTATCCGGAAGTGAACGTGCTCGTGAACAACGCAGGCATTCAGCAACGGTTTAACGTGCTCAAAGCGGATGCGAAAAACGATTGGAGTTATTTCAGCCAAGAAATCACGACCAACATCGATGCGCCATTCCATCTCTCCATGCTGTTCGCTCCGTTTTTTGCGGCAAAAGAATATGCGGCCATCGTAAACGTCACATCGGGGCTCGCTTTTACTCCGTTTGCGATTGCTCCGATTTATTCGGCCACCAAAGCGGCGCTGCATTCGTTTACGATGAGCCTGAGACATCAGCTTTCCGAAACGCCGGTCGAAGTCATTGAAATCGCTCCTCCGGCCGTGAATACGGATTTGGGCGGGGCGGGTCTGCATGTCCACGGGGAACCATTGGACGCCTTTGCAGACGGCATTTTTGAAGGATTGAAAGAAGGGGAAACGGAAATCGGATACGGCACTTCCGCAGATCGCTTGCGCATGTCGCGGGACGAAATCGATCGGTACACGGAAAATATGTATCAGGCCACGAAAAATATGATTGAATAACGTTCAACAGATACGATCCATGCAACAGTTGCTTCGGCTGCGCACGGGCATAAAAAAAGAAAAACTCGCGGATATTCCGGCGAGTTTTTCCTTTTTTGTCCGAAAGGGCTGCGCTCCCCGGCCCCACGGGGACTTGGCGCTGCGCCGGCCTGCATCCGATGAGGGTTTATGATTCTTACTCTTCCCCAGTCGCCACGGGGTTTTCGCTGTACGAGATCCAGTCGCTCCAGCTTCCCGCATACAGCTTTACATTTTCGTATCCCGCCTCTTTCAGCCCGATGAAGTTCGGGCAGGCGGATACGCCGGAACCGCAATAGACAATGATCTCCTTGTCCCGCGGAAATGCTTTGTAATGCTCCTGCAGCCGCGAAACATCGATCCGCTTGCCGTGTTCGTCCAAGAGAAGCTTCCAAAATTTATTTTTGGCGCCCGGGACGTGTCCGGCCACGGGATCCATCGTTTCATCGAAACCTTGGTAGCGCCGAGGATCACGGGAGTCGATGACGATGGCGTCATCCCGGCCTGCCGCGCGGCGCACGTCTTCCATGCTCGCAAGCAGCTCAGGATGCAGCGTGTAGCTGTAGCTTGCGGGCACGCGGATCGGCTGATCCGCCGTCACCGGATAACCCGCAGCCTTCCAGGCGCTGAAACCTTCGTTCATGACAAAAGCTTGCCCATGCCCCATATATTTCAGCTGCCACCATAACCGGGACGCATAAATGCCGCCTTGATCGTCGTACGCGATGATCCGCGTTTCGGGCGTGATCCCGTTTTTGGCCAAAGTACGGCTGAGCTCTTCCGGGTCGGGTAAGGGATGGCGGCCGCCATGCTCGCGCACGGGGGAAGAAAGATCTTTCTCCAAATCGAGGTAAATAGCCCCGGGGATATGCTCTCGTTCATAAGCTTCTTTTCCGGCTTCGGGTTTTCCGAGTTCGAATCTGCAATCCACGATGGTCACATCCGGTTCGTACATGCGGGCGAGCACCCAAGGTTTGCTTACGATTGCGTTCATGGTTATTACACCGCCTTAGTTAAAATAGGGATCAGGTCAATGGTTCAACTCCAATGAATATCCTCATTATATCGAGTTCCGGTCCGTTTTCACCAGCAAAAAGTCGGATCTCTTTCCTCCGTTCGGGCTTGACAAAGGATAGAAAGACTGGTTAGACTTATACCCATGGGGGTATACAAAACATGAGTTGTTAAAAGAGGACCCTGATAAAGACGTCGCATGACGTTTTTCTTTATCATCATTTTATACCCATAGGGGTATTAGGAAGAAAGGAGGTTCGCCGAATGTCAAACCAAACTTGGATGGAGATTATGCCCGAAAAAGTGGAAGAGCTGATTCGAAGCGGCCGCGGAGACGTCCAGCTGATTGACGTCCGGGAGTTGGATGAGTACAAGGAAGGCCACATTCCCGGCGTGAAGCTGATCCCGCTGAGCCAGCTCGAAGTTCGGCATGACGAAATCGAGCGCGGCAAAGACGCGATCCTGATCTGCCGCAGCGGCGGACGAAGCCGGCAAGCCTGCGAATTTCTGGCCTCTCGCGGACACCGGAAACTGCAAAATATGTCCGGCGGCATGCTGAGCTGGAAAGGCGAAGTCGTCCGAGATTAAATGGCGCACGATGCGCACTACAAACCAGTATTGGGAGGAACAAAACATGGGAAACAAAGTAGCGATCATCGCGGCAAACGGCGGCATGTTCGACGCTTACAAAGTTTTTAATATCGCAACCGCGGCCGCCGCTAGCGACGCCGAAGTCGGCATCTTTTTTACCTTTGAAGGGTTGAACCTGATTCATCAAAAGGCGATGAGGCAGCTGCCGATGCCGGCCGGCACCGAACATTTCGCGGACGGCTTCGCCAAAGCGAACGTCCCCCCGATTCCCGAACTCGTGAATATGGCGCGGGAGCTCGGCGTCAAAATCATCGCCTGCCAAATGACGATGGACGTCATGGGCTTGAAGCTCGAGGACTTGATCGAAGGAACCGAAGTTGGCGGGGCGGCGAGCTTTATCGATTTTGCCAAAGACGCGAACATCAGCCTGTCGTTCTAACCATTGGAGGGAGATGCGATGGATAACAATCCACAAACTTTACCGGTCAACATGACTCCTGATGAGTTGGGCCGCATCATCACCCGGCAGGAGAAGCTGTTCGTGCTGGATGTGCGCAACGAAACCGAATTCAAGGATTGGAAAATCGAAGGACAAGCGTTGGAAATCATCAACATACCGTATTTCGACCTGCTGGATAGCGTCGAGCCTGCGCTCAAGCGGATCCCGGAAGGCGAGCGGCTGCTGGTCGTGTGCGCCAAGGAAGGCTCCTCCAGGTTTATCGCGGAACGGATCGCGGAAGCGGGACGAAGCGAGGTGCATTACCTGGAAGGCGGGATGAAGCGGTGGGGCGAACTTCTGGTGCCGGTGAAGGCCGGGGATCTGAAAAACGGCGGAGAAATATACCAGTTTAACCGCCTCGGAAAAGGATGCCTGTCGTACATGATCGTTTCCGAGGGGGAAGCCGTCGTGGTGGATGCAGCCCGCATGGTGCAGCCTTATATCGATTTTGCAAGGGAACGGGGCATTCGCATTCAACACATCGTAGATACCCATCTGCATGCCGACCATATTTCGGGCGGACGTGAACTTGCGGGGCGAACCGGCGCATCCTATTTCCTTCCGCCGCAGGATGCGGACGAAGTCGTATTTTCATACCTGCCGCTTACCGAAGGACGAGACCTCAGAATCGGCCATACGGATGTCCGACCGATGTATTCGCCCGGGCATACGCTCGGCAGCACGACGCTGCTGGTGGATGATCGATATCTGTTGACGGGAGACATTTTGTTCGTCGCTTCCATCGGCCGTCCCGATCTCGCCGGGAAAGCGGAAGATTGGGTCGGGGATTTGCGGAACACACTATACGGTCTGTATAGCGGCCTGCCGGAGGAACTGATCGTCCTGCCCGCCCATTTCGGCACGGTTGCGGAGATGGACCGGACGGGGGCGGTTTCGGCCAAGCTGGGCGATTTGTATCGGCAAAACCCCGGGCTCAAGCTAGAAGACGAGCAAACCTTCCGGCAGACGGTAACGGAACAGTTGCCGCCGCAGCCGCATGCTTACCGGGAAATCCGCCAGACCAACATGGGGAAAATCAGCCCCGACGAAGAGACGCAGCGCGAGATGGAGACCGGACCGAACCGCTGTGCCGTCCATGATTGATCGTTGAACCTGCATGATCGTTAAGGCCGATATATTTTCAGTTCCATTTATTAAGGAGGAAAACCGATGAACGCGGATAAACAGCTGGATGCCAAAGGCTTAGCCTGCCCGATGCCGATCGTCAGAACGAAACAAGCGATCGACGAGCTTGCGTCGGGACAAATTCTCGAAGTGCAGGCAACCGACAAAGGGGCCCGAAACGACCTTGCGGCTTGGGCCAACTCCACGGGGCATAAACTGTTGGAGAGCCGGGAAGAGAACGGAATTTTGACTTTTTGGATTCAGAAAAAATAAACCTTCTGGACGTCAAACGTAAGGCCGGCGCTTGATTCGCAAGCGGCCGGCCTTACGTTTTTTTTCTGTGCCGACGATTTTTAAGGGGCATCGACTTTTTTTCAACCCCCGCCCGCATGGAGTAAAAACGGCAGTGCATCCAAAAAGATAAAGATTGCCCGTTTCGCTCGTACTGGCTACAATTTGATCCGAACACCAATTGAATGTTTGGGAGGAGTGCAGGCATGAAGCAAGTCATTGACGAAGGAATCCTGGCCGCCGGCAGGTATGACGACGCGCCCCGCTTGACGAAAAAAAGGTGCGAAGAAGCATTGTCTTTTATTTTGGGTCAAATCGACCGCAATTTGGAAACGTTCATCGGCACCTTTCCGTCCGAAGCCAGCACGGGCAACGTTTACCGGCAGGTCGGGAATACGGAGTGGACGCCGGCTTTTTGGACGGGAATGCTGTGGCTTGCTTACGAGACCACCGGAAACGAAAAATATCGGCAAGCGGCGGAAAAGCAGCTGTCCAGCTACAAGCAGCGGATCGAAGAACGGCGATATACGAATACGCATGACCTCGGTTTTCTGTATACGCTTTCCTGCGTATCGGCGTATAAGCTGACCGGCAACGAAGAAGCGAAGCAGATAGCTTTGGACGCCGCCGAACTTCTGTATATCCGTTATCTGGACCAAGCGGGCATCATCCAGGCCTGGGGCAATTTGGACGATCCGAGGCAGCGCGGCCGGATGATCATCGACTGCTTGATGAATTTGCCGCTGCTTTATTGGGCCAGCGAAGAATCCGGGGACCGGAAATTTTACGATGCCGCCCATTCCCATGTCCGCATGTCGGCCAAATATCTCATTCGGGAGGATGCCTCCAGCTATCACACCTATTATATGGACGCCGAAACGGGCGACCCGAAATACGGGAAGACCGCCCAAGGCTATTCCGACGATTCATGCTGGTCGCGGGGGCAGGCCTGGGGGATTTACGGCTTTCCGCTGTCTTACCGCTACACCGGGGAAACGGAACTCCTCGATTTGACGACGAAAATCGCGAATTATTTCCTGAACCGGCTTCCGGAGGATTTTGTCTGCTACTGGGATTTGATCTTTACCGAAGGGCCGGAAGAAAGGGACAGCTCTGCCGCCGCCATTGCCGTCTGCGGGCTGCTGGAAGCCGCGGCGCATCTCCCGTTGACCGAACCGCTGAAGCGGAAGTACGAAAATGCCGCGCTAAAGATTCTGGAATCCTTGATCGAAAATTACATGACGACGGACGTGCCGGAGTCGAACGGGATATTGCTCCATGCGGTATACAGCAAACCGGGGAACAACGGCGTGGACGAATGCTGCATTTGGGGCGATTATTACATGCACGAAGCGCTTGTCCGGGTCACGAGAGACTGGAAGCCGTACTGGTAGGAAAGGAGCGTGAACATCATGGGCATAAGCAAAGCAGGCAGCACAGGCCAGGAAGAACAAAACCGAACGGCGGAACGCGACCCGCGAACGGCATGGTGGACGGCGGCGCGATTCGGCATGTTCATCCACTGGGGATTGTATGCGCTTCCCGCGCAGGGCGAATGGATCATGTATGCGCAAAAAACGCCCGTCCGCGAATACGAGAAGCTGGCGCAAAGGTTCAACCCGACCGAATTCGACGCGAAAGCGTGGGTGGCGTTGGCAAAGGAAGCGGGCATGCGTTACATCGTCATTACCGCCAAACACCACGACGGCTTCGCCATGTACGGCTCGAAAGCCGATCCGTTTAACATCGTGGACGCCACGCCGTTCGGCCGCGACCCTTTGAAGGAATTGGCTGAAGCCTGCGCAGAAGCTGGAATCGTCTTGTGCTTTTATTATTCGCATGTCATCGACTGGCATCACCCGCATGCGCTGCATAAAGAGCATAACAATACTTGGGATTACAAGCTGGAGGAGAAGCGTTTTGCGGAATATTTCGAAGGCAAAGCGAAACCCCAGCTGAAGGAGCTGCTGACGGAATACGGCAGGGTGGGGTTGCTTTGGTTCGACACCGCCGGAGGGTTGTCCGAAGAAGACAGCAAGGACATCGTCCGCCATGTGCGCAGCCTCCAGCCCGATTGCCTGATCAACTCCCGGGTGTCCCATTTCATGGGCATGGGAGACTTCGTATCCAAGGGCGACAACGAAATCGGCATGAGCGGGGAGGATACCCGGCCGTGGGAAACGCCGATGACGCTGAACCAGTCCTGGGGATATACCACCAAGGATCAGGTGTGGAAAACGGCGGATTCGCTCATCAAAAAGCTCGTGAACGTCATCGGCAAAGGCGGAAACCTGCTGCTGAACGTCGGCCCGATGCCGCAAGGCACGATTCCCGAGCTCTCCGCGGAACGTCTGCGCGAGGTTGGGGAATGGACCGGCCGAAATGCCGAGGCCATCTACGGAACGGACGGGAGCCCTTTTCCCGTGGAGCTTGAATGGGGGGCGTTGACCACCCGGCCGGGGCGGGTCTATCTTCACGTCCACAACGATAAATGGCCGGCAAACGGCCTGCGGCTCGGCGGAATCCGAAACCGGGTGCTGCGCGCCTACTGCTTGGCCGATCAGAGCCGTACCGAGCTTGAATTCGAACAGGCTTACGATGAGGAGCTGGAGCTTCATACGCTCGAAATCCGGTTGCCTGACGAGCCCGCGGATCAATATGTATCCGTCGTCGCCTTGGAACTCGAAGGGGAAAACGACTTCGACCGCACCCTGACGCAGATGCCGGGCGGCGTATTCCAGCTGGAAGTGCCGCATGCCAAAATCAGCCTGGTCCGGGAAGCCGACGAAGAAGCGGGCATTCCCGTCATCCGGGGCGCGGAATGGACGTTTAAGCTGGTAAAGCCGGGAACCTACGAACTGCTGCTGGTCAGCTTCAAACGCCATGATCAGGCATGGAACGGTCTGTATCCGGAACCGATTTTGCTGGAATCGGCAGGTCAAGTGATCGCCGTGGATCCCCGGGAAGATTTGGCGGATTCCGATTCGCCTTCGTGCCAGCATCCGTATACGGCCGTGCTGTCGCGAATGGGACAATTTACCTGGGATCAGGCGGGCGTCCATACGTTGACGTTGCTCTCGTCGAGGCTGAAGGATCCGGCGCCGAAATTCACGGAAATTTGGCACGCCGATGCGGTCAAGCTGCGGGCGTTGAGGCTGGTGCGGGTGGACGGCTGACGAATTTCACGATCCTCAAAAACGCCGTCCCGACAAGGGTTTGACGCGATTCTGTACAATTTTAATATTAAAAAAAGGCTGAAAAAAATAAGAATCGTCAGTCCTCAATCTTACGAAAATATAAGGTTTATGAAAAACTTCCAGTATCTTGCCGGCGGGGGCGTTCCCTATACTTTGGATACCGGCTGGACGAAATGAACCAAGCTCCGGATAGTTTAGAAACGATCAAAAGGGAGGCGCTTACATGGTAAAAAGAGGCAAAAAAATCGGGACTGCGCTTTTGGCGGCCACATTGGTTTTATCGCTTGCGGCATGCGGAAGCAGTTCCGGAGGAGATCAAGCAAAAGGGGGAACTTCCGCGGAAGGCAAATCGGGCGAACCCGAAAAGCTCACGCATCTGACGTATTGGGTAAGCATGCACTCTGCGGCTGCGGCCCAAATGAAAACGTACGCCGAAATGGGCATGTACAAAGAGCTTGAAAACATTACCGGCGTCAAAGTCGATTTCCAGCACCCGCCGACGGACTCCGCGCAAGCGGCCGAGCAGTTTAACCTGATGATGGTATCCGATAAGCTGCCCGACGTCATCGAGACGTCCTGGATCGGCTATCCGGGCGGACCGGAAAAAGCGATCCAGGACAACAAAATCATTAAATTAAACGATCTGATCGATCAATATGCGCCGAATTTGAAGAAGTTGCTGGAAGAGCATCCGGATTGGAAAAAGCAAGTGACGACGGATGACGGCAGCTTGTATATGTTCCCGTTTTTCCGCGGCGGCGAAAAAGTCCGGGTATTCTACGGGCCGGCCATCCGGCAGGACTGGCTGGATAAGCTCGGGCTGCAAAAGCCGACGACGATCGACGAATGGTATACGGTGCTGAAGGCATTCAAAGAAAAAGACCCGAACGGCAACGGCAAGGCGGACGAAATCCCGCTGTATTTCACGAAAGACGACGTGGGCATCGACGCGCCATTCCTGGGGGCCTGGGGAATCAACTACGGGTTCTACCAAGTCGACAACCAGGTGAAATACGGTCCGATCCAGCCGGAATACAAAGAATTTTTGACGACGATGAACAAATGGTACAAGGAAGGTTTGCTCGACAAGGACTTCGCGGCGCCGAACGACAAGCTGTTCGATGCCAAAATGACGGGCAACCAGCTCGGCGCGGCGCCGACCTACAACGGAGGCGGCATCGGCAAATACGCCAACCTGATGAAGGATAAAGACCCGACGTTTAATCTGGTGGCGGCTCCTTATCCGGTGTTGAACAAAGGGGATAAAGCGATCTGGGGCCAAAAGGACTTTGCGACGAACGGCATCGGCGCGGCGATTTCGACCAGCAACCCGAACCCGATCGAAACCGTGAAATGGCTGGATTACGCGTACGGCGAAAAAGGAAACTTGCTGTTTAACTACGGCAAGGAAGGCGAAGCTTACAAAATGGAAAACGGCAAGCCGGTCTTTTTGCCGGAGGTCCTGAACCCGCCAAGCGGCGTAAGCTTGCAGCAATCCTTCGCGAAGCATAACCGCTCGACGTGGAGCGCGCCGTTCGTGCTCAGCGACGATTTCCAAATGCAATACCTGGCGCTGCCGAACCAGCGCGAAGCGCTCGAAATTTGGTCCCAGCCGACCGGCGAACGCAAAATGCCGCTCGTGACGCCGACCAAAGACGAAAGCTCGCAATACGCTTCGATCATGACGGACATCAATACGTACCGGGACGAAATGTTCCTGAAATTCATCATGGGCGCCGAACCGCTCGATAATTTCGATAAATACGTGAAGAAAATCGAGGCTATGGGCATCGAAGACGCGATCAAGATCCAGCAGGCAGCCCTTGACCGGTTCAACAAACGCTAATGGCATGAACGCGATTCAGGGTCGGGGGATGAACGCTCATCCCCCGGCTTTTCTAAAAATAGGGGAAGACAATTCGTTTCGCACTTACCATCAGGCTCCTATTTCATCCGGAATCCTACAGAAAGGCAGGGATAAGCATGTGGCAGATAAGCAAAAACAAGCCGATGAACAAGCGTTCCGCCAAGCCCAAAAACGATCTCTCCACCGCCCAAACGATCCGAAAGGATCTGCGCCGCAACTGGGTCATCTATTTGATGGCGCTCCCGGTCATCGCTTATTACGTCATTTTTCATTACGGTCCGATGTACGGCCTGCAAATCGCTTTTAAGGATTATTCGCCGGCCAGCGGCATTTGGGGCAGCCCATGGGTCGGGTTCAAGCACTTCGACAGCTTTTTTAACGGCGTGTATTTCTGGAGACTGATCCGAAACACGCTGCTCCTGAACGTGTACGACCTGATTTTCGGGTTCCCGGCCGGCATTATTTTGGCGCTGCTGTTAAACGAAATCCGCAAAATGCTGTTCAAGCGGTTCGTCCAGACGATTTCCTATCTGCCCCACTTCATTTCGATCGTCGTGGTGGCAGGGATGATGTTCGACTTTTTGAGCCGCGACGGCTTGATCAATCAACTGCTTGGGTTTATCGGCGTCGAGCCGATCGATTTCCTGAAGGAAGCGGGCTGGTTCCGGTTTATTTTCGTATCCTCCGGCATTTGGCAGGGCGTGGGCTGGGGTTCGATCATCTATTTGGCGGCGATCGCCAACATCGACCCGACGCTCTACGAAGCGGCCAAAATCGACGGCGCGAGCCGGTGGAAGCAGATTTTCCATATTACGATCCCGGGCATCATGCCGACGATCGTCATCATGCTGATTCTGAACATGGGCCATCTGCTTTCGGTCGGCAGCGAAAAGGTGCTGCTTCTTTACAATCCGCTCACCTACGAAACGGCCGATGTCATTTCCACTTACGTGTACCGCAAAGGGGTACTGGAGGCGAGCTACAGCTTCACGACGGCCGTCGGCTTGTTCAACTCGGTCATCAGCTTGATTCTGATCGTTTCGGCAAACGCCGTCAGCAAACGCGTATCCGAAAACAAATTGTGGTAAGGAGGCCAAACGATGGGCGCACAAACAACCGGCGAAAAAATATTCGGGGTCGTCAACACGATCCTGATGCTGCTGCTTTGCTTCGTCACGTTATACCCGTTTTTGTATGTTCTGTTTGCCTCCCTCAGCGAGGCATCCGCTTTCATCCAACACCGGGGCATGCTGCTGAAGCCGCTTGGGTTCAATCTGGACGCATACAAAGCTGTTTTTGATAACCCGATGATCACGAGCGGCTACAGGAACACGCTATTTTACGTCGCGGCCGGGACGGCAATCAACCTGTTCATGACGGCGCTTGGAGCGTACGTCCTCTCCCGCCGGAACCTGTACTTCAAAAATATTCTCATGTTCGGCATCGTCATCACGATGGTGTTCAGCGGCGGCTTGATTCCGAACTATATTCTGGTCAATAAGCTGGGCATGATGAACACGCCGTGGGCGCTGCTCATTCCCGGAGCGATATCTACGTTTAACCTGATCATTATGAGAACCGCGTTCCAGGGCGTGCCCGTTTCCCTCGAGGAATCCGCCAAAATCGACGGGGCGGGGGAGATGACCATCCTGTTCCGGATCGTGATCCCGTTATCCATGCCGGTTATCGCGGTCATGATTTTATGGTATGCGGTAGGGCATTGGAATTCGTATTTTTCGGCGCTGGTGTATTTGCGCGACCGTACCATGTATCCTCTTCAGCTTGTCCTGCGGGAAATTTTGATCGCAAACTCCACGGATTCGATGTCGACCGGGGTGGCGGCGGACGATAAATACGCCATCGGCGAGACGATCAAATACGCGACGATCATCGTGTCGACGCTGCCGATCATCTGCCTGTACCCGTTCCTGCAGAAGTATTTCGTCAAAGGGGTTTTGATTGGTGCCATTAAAGAATAAAACGGGTGACCGGCCCTTACTGCTTGCATTATAATGTACGTAATCGTTCATTTTTGCGTAAGTTGCATAATGCAAATTAAGGTAGGGGTGATGCTTGTTGAAATGGCTGCTTCGTCCGCTGGGGATATCCAATCTGAGAAGCGTTTGGATGACGATGTTGATCTCGAATCTCGTTCTTTTGCTTATACCCGTTTCAATGGGCGCCTTTCTGTACACCAAGGTCGAAGCCAGCCTCGAAAACGGGGCCAACCGGTCCAATAAGGCGATGCTGGAGCAGCTGAAGCTGTCCCTTGACGGTAAATTGAACGAAGTGGAAAAATTGGCGCAGCAAATCATTTTTGATCCGAAGCTGGAATATTTGCTGAAACTCAGCGGGGATCCGTCCAGCCCGGACCGCTACAAGTTTATCGAATTCATGCAAAATACGATGTCCCGTCCCGGGAACATCACGAATTTCATTTTGGATTATTACGTTTATTTCGAAAATAGCGATCTCGTTCTAAAGTCCGGCCTCATGACGGATTCGCGAAAGTTTTACGACATGTATTACAGCTATCAAGGCATATCCTACGAGCAGTGGCGGGAAGAGATGCTGGGAAGCTTCCATACGATGGCATATCTTCCTACCGCGACGCTGCTCCGCCGGGCGGAATACGATCCGATGGAAAGCCTGGACAAAAGTCCGCTGAACGTCGTGACGTTCGCCCAATCCCTTCCCGGACGCGACCGGAAAGACATTAAAGGCAGTTTTGTCGCCTTGATCGACGAAAGCCAGATCAAAGAAATGTTCGCGCAGATCGAGTCCGCGAGCGACAGTTCGATCTATGTCGTGGACGGCGACGGCAGGACGATCATGGCGACGGACCGGGAGCCTCTCCCGTCCCAGCTGTTGTCCCGGATCGAAGGCGGCGGGGGATTGTTCAACCAGACCTTGAACGGGGAACAAAAGATGGTTTCGTATACCGCCTCCAAAAAGGAAGGCTGGAAATACGTCCTGGTCACGCCGAGAAGCGTGTTCATGCAGCAGGTCATTTTGATCAAGCAATGGGCCGTCATCCTGTTCGCCTTGTGCCTGGCCGTCGGCATGTCCGCCGCGTTCATGATTACATACCGCAATTACAGCCCGCTGCGGAGAGCGGTCAATGCGATCCTTCGCGGCAAAAACTGGAGCGGCAAGCCGTCCGTCAACGAATACGATTTTATTTTGCAGACGATCGAGGGTTCCCTGCACGAGGAAAAAAACCTGCGCAGCCTGTTGGCCCGCCAAACTCCCGTGATCCGTTCCAACTACCTGTCGCGCCTCCTTCGCGGACAGATGGACGTGGATACGTCGGAGAAAGGCGGACAGTCGCTGCGGTTTATGGACATCGAATTTGTAAGCGATTACTTTTCGGTCATCGTCGTGCAGCTTGACAGCATCGCCGGGTTTAATGCGGAGCAAAGCGAGGAACAATGGGCGCTTGCGCGCTTTATCGTCTCGAATATCGGAACGGATATGATCCCAAGTCCGCATAAGTCTTTTGCCGTCGAACTCGACCGCGATCGGGTGGCTTTCCTGAACAACTTCGATCCGGGGCTGTCCGGGGAAGCGGGACGCGTGATCGCGGAGATGTGCGAGTCCCTCAAAACGGTCATCGAGCAGCGCTTCAAGATGGATATTACCGTGGCCGCCGGGCTTCCCCACTCGGGAGCGAAAAGCATCGGGGAAAGCTATGCGGAGGCGGTGGCGGCCTTCGAATACCGCATCATCCGGGGCGGCGGCACGATCATCTATTTTCAGGACATCAAAAACGTGCATGCCCACTATTATTACCCGATCGACATCGAGGTGCAGCTGATCAACTTCGTCCGCAGCGGAGACACGGAAAACGTCCTAAAGCTGCTGGATACGATCTACGCGATGAATTTCGAGTCGGGCAGCATTACGCCGGAGATCGGCCGATGCCTGTTCTTTAACATTACGAGCACGTTCCTGAAAATCATCAACGCGACGGGGACGAATCAGCATGACATTTTGGGGCCGGACATCGATCTGGTCAAGGATATTTTTTCGTACGAAACGGCGGAAGGCATGCACAAGCGGACGAAAAAGCTTTACGAATTGCTGGCCGAGTCGCTCGTCACCGAGCGGACCGACCACAGCTCCCAGCTCCTGCAGGAGATGGAGGAGTTCGTGGAGCAGAATTTTACCGACCCGAACATGGGGCTCGGCATGGTGGCCGACCGTTTCGGCATGACGCCGCAATACGTTTCGACCTTTTATAAGAAGCAGAGCGGGAAAAACCTCAGCGACACGATCGTCCGAAAAAGAATCGAGCTTGCCAAGCAGCATATGGGCGACAAGGACCTGACCAATGCCCAAATCGCGCAGATGGTCGGCTATACGAGCGACGTCGTTTTTATCCGGGCCTTTAAGAAGCTGGAAGGCGTCACCCCGGGCAAATACCGGGAAAACATGCTTCCGTACGCCGATGACGCAGGGTAACCGAAGCCAACTTTTCAGATTCTTAAAAAGGCAGCGGACGGAAGCAGGCTTTCTGTTGACTGAAAACGATCCGTTCGTATACAATAAAACAAGCGAATATAAGGCGATGGAGTTCGCCATAACCGCCTGAAAAGGCTGATGACTCCTACCGGTGATGAACGTGCGCACTGGTAGGAGTCTGTTTATTTTCATGCTCCTGCCCGGCGCGTCAGGAAAAATTATACATATTGTTGAACAAAAGGGGCATAACAGAAATGATGGATAAGATGATGCATCCGAACGGGCGCCGCGGTCCGAAATTTTTGCACGCGGCATTGTTCCGGAGTTTTATCAAATGGATTTGGCTCGGAGGGGCGGTCGGCCTCCTAAGCGGATCGGCTTCGGCCCTTTTCCTGCTGGCGCTCGAATACGCGACGGACACCCGCGAAGCGCACCCTTGGCTTTTATATTTGCTGCCTGCCGGCGGCGCTTTGGTCAGCTATTTGTACATGAAAATCGGAAAAAACAGCGCCAAAGGCAACAACCTCATTCTCGAGCAAATCCATGACGGCAAAGAAACCATCCCGCTGCGGATGGCGCCGCTCGTGTTGTTCGGCACCGTCGTGACGCATTTGTTCGGCGGCTCGGCCGGCCGGGAAGGAACGGCGGTGCAGATGGGCGGAAGCCTGGCCGAAGCATTCGGCAAGTGGACCCGGGTCGGACCGGTCGACCGGAAAATTCTGCTTATGTGCGGGATCAGCGGCGGATTCGGCTCGGTGTTCGGCACGCCGCTTTCCGGAACGGTCTTCGGCCTGGAAGTCGTCGCGATCGGGCTGATCCGGTACGAAGCGCTCATCCCTTGTTTTACGGCCAGCTTCGTCGGCCACCTGGTCACTACCCGTCTATGGGGAGTGGAGCATGTCCAGTACCCGCACATGGTCGCGCCCGAGCTTAGTTTGATCGTACTCCTTAAAGTCGCGGCAGCTTCGCTGCTGTTTGCCCTCGCCAGCATCTGTTTCAGCGAGCTGACGCATGCGCTGAAAAAGCTGTTCGCCAAAGCGTTTTCGAACCCTGTGCTCAAAAGCGCCGCCGGCGGGTTGATCGTCATCGGCCTTGCGTATATTGCCGGTTCCCGCGCCTATTTGGGCCTCAGCATCCCGCTGATTACGGATTCGTTTGGCGGGGACGTGCCTGTTTTTGCGTTTTTGTGGAAATTGATCTTTACGTCGGTGACGCTGGGCGCCGGTTTTCAGGGGGGCGAAGTGACACCGCTGTTTGCGATCGGGGCTACGCTGGGCCATACGCTGGCCGACGTCTTCCAGATGTACGGGCCGTTTTTGGCCGGGTTAGGTTTTATCGCGGTGTTTTGCGGCGCGACCCACACGCCGATCGCTTGCTTTTTGATGGGCATCGAGCTCTTTGGGGCGGACGGGGCGATCTACATGTTTATCGCTTGTCTGATCAGCTATTTGTTTGCAGGATACAGCGGGATTTACACCTCGCAGCGCATCGGGACCGCCAAAAGCCACTGGATTGCCGTGCCGCCGGGAACGACGCTGGCATCGCGGAAAAACCTGCTGTTCCAGGGGCGCCAACAAAAAGGCGGAAAAGACGATATGCCGAACGGAAACGAGAAGGATGACACGGGGGAAGATCGACGATGATATCTGCTTTCGAAAGGAGCCTTGAATGGTGAAAAAAATAGGGAAGACCGGTTTGGCTTTGCTGCTGGCCGTCATGCTGCTGGCCGGATGCGGCGGGAACCGGAATGAGGTCCAACCGGCCAAACCGGGGGAAGGCACATCGAACCAACAAGCACAGCAAGGGAGCGGCGGCGCTTCGGAAGACCCCGGCGCTTCGAAAGGAAACGGCCAGGACGGCGGGAACGATCAGGGGGACGTTCATCAAGTCCCGAACGATCCGGCGCTTGAGCTGCTGGGGAAAATGCATACGGACGAAAAGATCGGGCAGCTGGTCCTTGTAGGCATGGACGGCACGGCAACAAACGATGCAACCCGCGAGCTGATCGAATCCTATCATGTCGGCGGCTTCATTTTTTATAAAAACAACATCGAAAACGCCAAGCAGGCGCTGAAATTGTTTAATGACCTGAAGGCGGCCAACCAATCGAATCCGGTGCCGCTTTGGATGAGCGTCGACGAAGAGGGCGGACGCGTGACGCGCATGCCGAAGGAGTTCGCAAAGGTGCCGACCGCCAAAGCGATCGGATCGAAGAACAGCGAGGCGTTGTCCCAAGGGATCGGCGCCGTGCTCGGGCGCGAGTTGTCCGGCTTCGGGCTGAACATGGATTTCGCTCCCGTGCTGGACATAAACAGCAATCCGAATAACCCGGTCATCGGGGACCGCTCGTTCGGGAACAAGGCGGACGTGGTCAGCCGGCTCGGCATCGCCACGATGGAGGGCATTCGGAAGGAAGGCGTCGTTCCCGTCGTCAAGCACTTTCCCGGGCATGGGGACACCTCGGTCGACTCCCACATCGGACTGCCTGTCGTCAACCATGATTTGAGCCGCCTCCGGAAGCTGGAGCTGATCCCCTTCAAGGAAGCCGTCGAAAACAAGGCCGATGTGGTCATGATCGCGCATCTGCTCATGCCGAAGCTTGATCCCGATCACCCGGCTTCGTTTTCCAAAAAAGTGATCACGGATCTTTTGCGCAACGAGCTCGGGTTTCAAGGGGTGGTCATCTCCGACGACATGACGATGGGCGCGATCGAAAAAAACTACGAAATCGGCAAAGCGTCGGTAGAGGCGATTTTGGCCGGCGGCAACATCGTTTTGGTCGGGCATGATGCCGAGAAAGAAAAAACAGCGATCCGCGCCCTGAAAAAAGCGGTAGCCGACGGAACGATTCCGGAGGACGTGCTGAACAACCGGGTTTACGCGATTCTCAAACTGAAGCAGGCGTACGGATTGACCGACCGCCCGGCATCCGGCCCGGATGTGCAGAGCATCAACAAGGATTTGACGGCGCTGCTTCAAACATACGGTTTGCGGAAATAATCGCGGACGCATAAAAATCGACATTAAGTCAAAAAGCGGCCGCTGCGGTTTGCGTACGCGATTGCCGTCCGCCCGCGGCCGAACGACATAAAAGCCCTGACCGGTGCTGATTGCACCCGGCAGGGCTTGTTTGCTTCCGCTAATATGTGCTCGGGACAAGGAATCGTCGTCACAATTCGCATGACCGAGCCGAACGATATCCTTAAGCCGCCCGATGATACGACGACTTCCCAGGCCTTTTGCGCCCAACGAGAAGCTTCCGAATGTCCAGTTCGCATACGGCCACGCCGGCGAGGACAAGCCCGGCTCCGATGTAGCCCTGCATGGTCAACGTCTCTTTCAGGAAGCAGATCCCGAAAAAGGCGGTGACGACGGGCTCCAGCGCAAATATGAGGCCGGTATGCGTCGGCGACGTATATTTTTGGGCGATCGCTTGCAGGACAAAACCCACCGCGCTGCACAAAATGCCGAGCGCAAGGATCGAAAGCCAGCTAGCGGCGGTGTTCGGAAGTTCGGGCTGCTCGAAAAGAAACGAAAACAAGCCGCCCCAAAGCGCGGCAAATCCCAGCTGCAGGACGCCGACGGTCACCGAATCCGCTTTTTTCCCCGCGCGGCCGGTGACGATGATATGTACGGCAAAAAACAATGCGCCAAAAATGCACAGCGCATCCCCGGATTGGAGTGCGGCATGCGGCCTTAACGTCAGCAGCCCGATGCCCGCCACCGCAACCGCGATGCCGGCGATCAGCCTCTTGTCCGGTTTGATTTTCAGGAACAGCGCCGTCAGCACGGGGACGAATATGACCGTCATGCTCATCAGGAAACCGGCGTTCGATGTCGATGTATTCCGCAGTCCGAAGATAATGCAGACGAATACGGCAAAAAGGAGCGTTCCGAGCAGCAGCGCGTATTGAACGGCCTTGCGGTCCGCGCGCCGGAGTTTTTTGTGGAACAAAACGCCTGCCGCGATGAAAGCGACGCCGAACCGCAGCGCGATCAAGTTGAACGGAGCCAGCGTATCGAGCCCGATTTTCATGAACGAATAGGAAGTTCCCCAAAAAAACGTCACCAGTAAAATGATCAAATCCGCTTTGTATTGTTTCATGTTCCCATTTCTCTGCCTTTACGTCAAAAATGAAGGTTGTCGGCCGGCACGAAAGCCGTTTCCCGATCGGTTTCCCTTGTGCCTGAATCAGTATAAATGGTATCGTAAAATAAGAAAATTGAATGTTTATCATTCTAAACATGAGGAAAATTCATGTAAAATTTCAGCCTTATTTTGCTGGGAACAGGTGAGTGCGATGAGTCTCGTAAAATACGAAATATTGAAGCAGGTCGTGGATCTGGGAAGCTTGACGAAAGCCGCGGAGGTGCTCGGTTTGACGCAGTCGGGCGTGAGCCACGCGGTCCAGAGCCTCGAGACGGAATTCGGATTTTCTTTGCTGAGCCGGAGCCGGTCCGGGGTGAAGCTGACGGACAACGGGGAACGGGTGCTGACCTATATCCGGGACATGCTCCGGGTGCAGGAGCAGCTGAAGCAGGAGGTGGCCCTGATTAACGGGATCGAAACCGGGACGATCCGAATCGGTACGTTTACGAGCATTTCGGTGCAATGGCTGCCGGGGATCATCAGAAGGTTTTTAAGCCAGCATCCTAATATCGAGGTCAAACTGTTCGAAGGCGATTACCATGAAATCGAAGAGTGGCTGCTGCAAGGGGAAATCGACTTCGGATTCGTTTCGCTGCCGACGATGGACTCCTTCCGCATCATCCCGCTGCGGCAGGATCGGATGCTGTGCGTCATGCCGCCGGACCATCCGCTGGCGAACCAGCCGTTTGTCCGCTACGGCCAGATCGCGAACGAACCGTTTATTATGCCGAAGGAGGGCAGCGATTATGACGTGCGCCGCGTGTTGCGGAAAGGGCGGATCAAGCCGCCCGTCCCGTTTCAAGCCTCGGACGACTATGCCATCATCGCGATGGTGGAGAACGGGCTGGGCATCAGCATTTTGCCGGAAATGATATTGCAGGGACGAACCAACCGGATCGTCGCGCTCGAGCTGGAGGACCAAAGCTTCCGTTCGCTCGGGATCGCCCTGAACTCGGCCAAAAACACGGCCCCGGCAACGAAAAAGCTGATCCGCTGCGCCAAAGAGTGGCTGACCGGGTGGCAGCCGTCGCCCCAGACCGGCATCTTGCGATCGGATGGGTGATGCTTTGAATGCAACCCTGCGATATGCCGGGCATCGATCCTGTCCGGTTTTGCGTTCCCGCCGGGTTGGATTTTTTTCACATCCTTGTATATGATAGGAAGCGTTGACGGTTCGGCGTACGCATGAATCGAAAAGCGGCGGGAAACGGCTTGAAACGGAGATGAAACGGTGGATCAAGTAAACATTCTCATTATTGAAGACGATGCGAAAATCGCGTCATTATTGAAAACGCATATCCAAAAATACGGCTATACGGCTTTTACGGTCGAAGATTTCGCCAAGGTGATGGACGATTTCCGGGACGTGCGGCCGCACCTGGTCCTGATCGACGTCAACCTGCCGATGTTCGACGGCTTTTATTGGTGCCGCCAAATCCGCACGCTGTCGACGTGCCCGATTTTGTTCATATCAGCCAGGGAAAGCGAAATGGATCAGGTGATGGCGCTTGAAAACGGAGCGGACGACTACATTACGAAGCCGTTTCATTATGAGGTCGTCGTGGCCAAAATCCGCAGCCATTTGCGGAGGGCATACGGCTCTTATTCGGCGAAATCCGAGGAACGGACGGTGGAAGCGTCGGGATTGGTATTATACCCCGAGCGGTTCATGTTAACTTACGAGGGGCAGTCGGTAGAGCTTACGCAAAAGGAATCGGTCCTGGTGGAGGCGCTTATGAAGAAAGCGGATCGCGTCGTCAGCCGCGGACGCCTGCTGGATCTCATGTGGGAAGACCGGCATTTTATCGACGACAATACCCTGAACGTCTATATTACGAGAATCCGCAAAAAGCTGAAGGAGCTTGGGTTTGATGA
This sequence comes from Paenibacillus sp. FSL M7-1455, assembly GCF_038004655.1. NCBI lineage: Bacteria > Bacillati > Bacillota > Bacilli > Caryophanales > Paenibacillaceae > Paenibacillus > Paenibacillus sp. FSL M7-1455. Next base: position 2,594,713 of record NZ_JBBORO010000001.1, read on the forward strand.
TCCCGTGGAGACGGTTCGCGGGGCAGGATACATGCTGAGGCTGGAAGGAAAGGGATGACGATGAGGCTTTTTTTTCGGGAACAGCTGCCTTTAATCCTTTTTTATGCCGGGCAAATGTTGATCGTCGGATTGTGGTATTGGTTAGCGGTCGAGGACCATTCTGGGTTCACCGTGTTTTATGGGGCGCTGCTCGGCTTCGTCGTGCTGGCGCTATATTTGGCTTACCGCTACTATACCCATCGGAAGCTGTACGAACGGCTGGAGTCTCCGCTGCAGTCCATGGACCAATCGCTGACCCGGCTGGGCGAAGCGCCGGTGGCCGAGGCGGTGAGCGATATGCTTCGCCATCAATTCCAGCTGTACAAAGACGAGCTCTACGGCACTCAGCAGCGGCTCGATAACCATACCGCATTCATCAACCGCTGGATTCACCAGATGAAAACGCCCGTTTCCGTCATTCAGCTCACGCTGCAGGATCTGGATCTCGACGATGAAATCGCGGACGGACTGCAGGAGGAAATCGACCGGCTGAAAAAGGGGCTGGAGATGGCGTTATACACGGCGAGGCTGGACAAGTTCGAGCAGGACTTCAAGGTGGAGGGCATGCCGCTTGCGGAAGCGGTCGAAAAAGCCGTCGCCGAAAACAGGCAGTGGTTTATCCGGAAAAAGGTTTACCCGGCGATCGAAATCCCGCCTGGCCTTGCCGTGATCAGCGACGCCAAGTGGCTGGCGTTCGTGCTCGGGCAAGTCATCGTCAATGCCGTCAATTATTCGGAAGGCGAAGGCAAGAAGGTTGCGTTTCATGCCTTTAAACAGGGAGCGCATGCCGTCCTTGAAATTCGCGACGAAGGCATCGGCATCGCCAAAGAGGATTTGGGACGGGTGTTCGATCCCTATTTTACGGGTAATCAAGGCAGGCAATACCATGAATCGACGGGCATGGGACTGTTTCTCGTCCGGGAAGTGTGCCGCAAGCTCGATCACCAGGTGGAGTTGGAGTCGGAACCCGGCAAAGGAACGACCGTTAGGTTTACGTTTAAAACCGCTTGAGCCATCAGGGCGCTGCATCCGTGCAGCGTTCTTTTTTTGCCGCCTTCGGCCGGTTCGAAGAAAACCTTACAAAGGTTTAAGGTTCGGGTAAGGAGAATCCATGGTTTTGAAGCCGGTCATGCTATAAAGTGAGATACATAGAGAGAAGGGAACCCAGAAGGAGAGATGTTTGTGACCGAAATATTAAAAGTGACGGGACTCAGCAAAGTATATCCGGGCAAAGTAACGACCCGCGCTTTGACGGACGTGAACTTAAGCATTCAAAAAGGGGAGTTCGTCGGCGTGATGGGGCCTTCGGGAAGCGGGAAAACGACGCTGCTGAACATGGTTTCGACCATCGACGCGCCAAGCTCCGGAACCGTGCTGATCAACGGCAGCAACCCGCATGCCTTAAAGAAAAAGGAGCTGGCTTTGTTCCGCAGGCGGGAGCTCGGATTCGTGTTTCAGGATTTTAACCTGCTGGATACGCTGACCGTGGCGGAGAACATCGTCCTTCCGCTGACGCTTGACAAACAAAGCCTGAAATCGATGGAAGCCCGGCTTGAAGCGATCGCCGACAGGCTTGGCATCAAAGAGATTTTGAATAAAAGGGTGTATGAAATTTCGGGCGGGCAAAGGCAGCGCGCCGCGATCGCCCGCGCCATCATTCCGGAACCTTCGCTTTTGCTGGCGGACGAACCGACGGGTGCGCTGGATTCGAATTCTTCGCAGATCGTCATGCAGACGCTGGAGAAACTTAACGAAGACGACGGCGTCACGATGATGCTTGTCACGCATGACCCTCAGGCAGCCAGTTACTGCCACCGCGTCGTGTTCATCAAGGACGGAACGATTTCCGGGGAAATTCGCAGGGGCGAAAGCCGGCAAGCCTTTTTCCAGAAAATCATCGACATGCTTTCGTATTTGGGAGGTCAGGCTCATGAGCTTTCCTCAATTCGCGTTTAACAACGTCAAGCGGAATGCGCGCGCGTATTTTGCCTATTTCCTGAGCAGCTGCTTCATGGTCATGGTGTTTTTTACGTATGCGCTGTTCATCTTCCATCCGGATATCGATAAAACCGAGCTTGGCTCCAACGTGCAGATGGTCATGCTCATCATGGAATACGTCATTTATATTTTTGCGTTCCTGTTCGTGCTGTATTCGATCGGCTCCTTTTTGAAAGCCAGGAACAAGGAATTCGGGCTGCTGACCATTTTGGGAGCGACCCAGGGCCAGCTCAGCAAACTCGTTTTCGTCGAAAACATGATCATCGGGGCATTGTCGATCGTTACCGGGATGTTGGCGGGGCTGCTTTTGTCCAAGCTGTTTTTGACGCTTAGCGCCCGCATGATCGGGATCGAGGAGCTCGGACTGTATTTTCCGGCCAAAGCGCTTCTGTTGACGGTCGGCGCTTTTTTGCTGCTGTTTCTGGTCATCTCGGCTTTTACGCTGCTGTTTATCAACCAGAGCCGCGTGCTCGAACTGTTGAAGGGCGGAAGCAAACCGAAAAAAGAGCCGAAGGTTTCGGTTTGGATTTCCCTGTTCGGGGTATTGCTGCTCGCGGCCGGGTATGTCACGGTCGACAAAAACCTGGCCGTCGCGGCGGCAACGGGGATTGCGGGCACGTATTTCTTTTTCACGCAAATTACCGTCCTTGTGTTCCGAATGCTCAAAAAAAGCCGGCGCTTGACTTGGCGGGGCACGAACCTGATCTGGATTTCGGAAATGGCCTATAAAATCAAGGACAACGCGGTGATTTTGTTCATGGTGACCGTCGTCACCGCCATTTGCTGCATGGCCGTGGCATTTGTCATGTCCGTCAATGTCCGCACGCAAAACATGTACCACGAAGATCCTTATCCGTTCCGGTATTATGTCAGCGACCCTGCGCAAGGCGAAAGCGGATTGAAAACCGTCGAGCAAAAACTGAAAGAAAAAGGCATCACGTACGAGAAATTCAAAACCGAATCCTATGTTGCGACAGCCTCCGGAAGAAAAGGCACCGTTACCGTCATGTCGGAGGAAGTGTATAAAAGCATTGCGGATGCGCTGGGGCTGGCAAAGATCGATGCGCTCGAAGGGAAACAAGCCGTCCTGGTGCAGTCCGACAAGGAAGCGCGGAATAACCCGGACTGGTCCGCAGGCTCGTCGATCGAGCTGAAAAATCCGTCTTCCGGGCTGGAAGTCGTCAAGGAAATCCGTACGCAAAAAGAGGTTTCGCCGGTGAACGGCACCAATCTTCTCGTCGTGAGTTCCGCCCTCTATGACGGATTGGTCAAGCAAATCCCGGCCGATCGAAGCTATTGGATCTATACCATTTACATTTATATGGTTCCCGATTGGTCCGGCCAAACGCCTCCGGGCAGAAACGACAAAGAATACAAGATCGGGCTGGAGCTCGAACAATGGGCCCATGAACGGAACGTAAGCGGCGAATCGGCGGACCTGCTGTCTTCCCGCGGGGGAATGTACGCCCAGCACGAACAGGCGACGGCCATGATGAGCTTCGTCGGCGTTTTTATCGCCTCATTGTTGTCGGTATGTTCGGCTAGCTTCCTGTATTTCAAGCTGCATTCCGAGCTGAGGCAGGACCAGCAAATCTATAACGCCATGTCCAAAATCGGCCTGCAGTCCGGCGAGATGGGCAAATCTTCGACCGTGCAAATTGCGGTGCTGTTTTTCACGCCGATCTTCGTATCGGCGGTCCAAACCTTGGTCGTGCTCAACCGGGTGCGCGAAGGCTTCGATTTGGATGACGTGAACCAGCCTGTGCTGCTGGCTTCGGCCGCTTTCCTGGTCGTGCAAGCCGTATATTTCGTTTTGGTGAGCTCGCGGTACATTCAAAAGCTGAAAAGGGTGATGGTGTAAGGAAAGGAGCTTCATGTTCGTGAAAAGAATCGACACGCTGGATTATTTGCGCGGATTCGCGCTTGTCGGCATCATATTCATCAACATTTATCAGATGGTTCCCTATGTCCCGGTTCCGCCGGAATACGGGTTTTGGAGCCGTCTCGACCAAGGGCTGCTGACGTTTGTGAACGATGCGGTGCACGGCCGTTTTTATACGATTTTCAGCTTTTTGTTCGGGCTCGGGTTTTATCTGTTCGTTTCCCGGGCCCGGGCCAGAGGGGAGAAGGCGAACGTGCTGTTCGTGCGCAGGCTGCTGGTTTTGCTCGTGTTCGGCCTTGTGCATCATCAGTTTCAACCGGGCGAAGCTTTGCTGATTTACGCGCTTTTAGGATTTTTGCTGCTTCCGCTTTACCGGCTGAAACCGGGCGTCAATTTGTCGATCGGCGTGCTTTTCCTGCTTTCGGCCTGCTGGCTCGGACCGATCGGGATCAGCCTGGGGATGTTCCTGTTCGGGTTGTGGGCAGGGCAAAACAAAATTTTTGAAGACGTGCGGCAGCACAAAAAACGATGGATCGTCGCCATGATCCTCTCGCTTGTCCTGATTCCTCTCGGATTATGGGCGGAATCCCGGATCGTCGATGCAACGGGTTTGGTCGACATCGCGATGGTGGCCGGAGGATTGCCCGAGGACGTATTTTACGTCGCGGCGCTGACGCTCCTGCTGGAGCTGCCGTTCATGAAGTTGTGGCTTATGCCGCTGAACCGGCTTGGCCGGATGGCGTTAACCAATTACATCATGCAAACCGTCCTGATTTTGACGTTGGATGCGGTGCTGAACCTGAGCGGCCAGGCCTACTATTTGATATTGGCCATGATTGCCATCGAAATTTTGGTCATCCAAGCCATTTTCAGCACGCTGTGGCTCAGCCGTTTTCCCATGGGACCGCTGGAGTGGGTGTGGCGGATCGGCACTTACGGAAAAATTCCGCCGCATTATTCCAAGCAAGCTTGATTGAACCCCGGGTGCCAAGGGCCCGGTTCCTGCCATTGAAATTATGCCGCTTCTCCGCTAATCTTAGATCAACTGTCGCCTTTGCATCGTTTAAGATGCGGGGGACCGAAGAGAATAGCGGAGGATTTGGCATGCGCTTCAGCTTAAAGTGGAAATTAACGGGGTTTTTGGCCGTTTTGCTCGTGTTTGCGATCGGTTTGCTAAGCTTTCTGGTTTTGCAGGGCATCTCCAATAACCAGCGCCGGGAGATGGAACATGCGATGGAACAGCAGGCGGCTGTAGCGGAGGACCGGATCTTGCAAATGTACGTCACGGGAACGCAGGTGGACAAAGAGGCGTTCATGCGTTTGCAGGGGCCGGCTTTGGCGCGCGAGCTTGGCAACGTCAGCGGGATGCGGGTCATTTTGTATGACGCCAAAGGCAAGGCGACCGGAGATTCGCTGATTATGGCCGAAAAACCGGATGTGCGGCGTACGCTGCCGTTTGCCTTGCAAAATAAAATCGCCTATGAAATTCAAGGGGATGTGCTGGATTATTTGGCGCCGGTCGTCAGCGATCAACAGCAGCTTGGCGTCGTCCATTTTCAGACCTCGGTCGGCAGCCAGCATCTTTTTTACCGCAGCATGTTGAGGCTGTTTTTGTTCGCCGGAGCGGCGGTGCTCATCGTTTCGTTTATGTTCGGATGGATCTACATGAACAGGCAGGCCAATGCCATTCACGCGCTGAAAAATGCTAGCGAGCGGATCCGGCGCGGGGATTACCTGGCGGAACCGACCCTCAAGCGCAAAGACGAGCTCGGGGACCTCAGCGGCGGCATTTTCGAGATGAACCGGGCCATCCAAGCGAACGTGCAGTCCTTGCAAGCGGAGCAGGAAAAGCTGATGGAAACGCTGGAAACGCTGCGCCAGCTCGAAAAGCGGCAGAAGGATTTTATCCATAACATCAGCCATGAATTCAAAACGCCGCTGACATCGATCCGCGCGTATGCCGACCTGCTGCATCTGTACCCGGACGATCCCGCATTGATCCAGGATGCTTATGCATCGATCACAAAGGAAACGGGGCGGCTGTACGACCTGGTGGAACGGGTTCTCCATCTGGCTGCCGCGGAAAAATATGCGTTTGACCATCATCCGGAGGAGGTTGATCTCAAGGAACTGCTGACGGATGTGTGCGCACGAATGAAAGGTAAAGCCGAACAGTTCGGCATCACGATCCGGCAGCGGCTTGAACCCGCCGTCATTGTCGGCGACCGCAACAACCTCACGCATATTTTCGTCAATTTGCTGGATAATGCCATTAAATATAACGTCGCCCAAGGAGAGGTGACGGTCTCGAATGCAGCCGGGGAGGAAGACGCGGTGGTGCGCATTCGCGATACCGGAGTCGGCATTCCGGAAGAACAGCGGGAGCTGGTCTTCGAACCGTTTTACACCGTCAATCACGACCGTGCGCGAAAATCGGGAGGCAGCGGCCTCGGACTGGCCCTGGTCAAGCAGCTGACGCTGCAAAACGACGGGCGGATCGGGATCGAAACGCCTGCCGACGGTCCAGGGACGGCGTTTATCGTCACGTTTCCGCTGGCCCGAAGGCACTGACCCGGATGTTTCCGGCGGGATTGAAGCAGGCTATAAAAGTTCAAAAACGGATACAAGTTTGAAACATTTGATTATATTTTCGAAACGATTGTTCGATATACTCGAAACAGATCGAAGCTCGGGCGATCCGGCAGAGACGCGAAAGGAGGGGGCCGCAATGAAAAGAAACGCCGAGCGGAAGCTTGCCAAGGTCGTTGCGGCCATGGCCGCTTCCCTAGCGATCCTGGCCGGATGCAGCGAAAACGGCGGCGCGCGCGTCACCGTCAAAAACCCTCCGATCCGCGAGGAAACCGGCAAGATCGAGCTCGGGCAAATCGTCCGCCTCGAAGATGCTTACGGCTTCGCGTGGCTGTCGGATACGGAAATCATCGCCTCGAAAAAACCGAAGTGGATGGAAGAACCGCTATATGTCCATTCGCTCGTCAAGGAGAAGGACCCGGACAGGGCTCTGGGGGTTCAAGACGCTTTGACGGTCAATCCTTCGCCGGGGGGCGGCATGTTGTTCGTCAGCAATCAGATGAAAGCTTCGTTCGTTTATGCGGATGGCCTAAAAAAGATCCCGCTGCAAGCTTCAAGCGGAAACGAGACCAGCCTGAACGGCAACGTACGCGGCGCCTGGCTGGGCGATCGGGCGTACCTGTTCGCGGAGGTCGACGGGCTTGCCGTCGCCGGTCTGGACGGTCAAGTCGCTTCGGTGATGAAGCTGAAAGACGGCCAGGACGTCATCAAAGTGGAAGCGGTCCCCGACCCGAAAGATCCCAACCGGTTCACGGGGTATTTCATAGACAGGGACAGCAGCGTTTACAAGCTGCGGATCGTGATCGAAGAGTCGCGGTTTCCGAAAGCGGAAGGGAAACCCGAGCTGATTCGGACCCGTGCGGCCGATTTTTCGGTATCGCCGGACGGTTCCCGGCTTGCCGTCGCCGAAGAAACCGGGGACCATGCCAATACGCTTGAGCTTGTCGGGACGGGCGCAACCGAAAAGCCGACCCGGCTGACGGAAGGACGGCTCATCAGGCAAATCTCCTGGTCGCCGGACGGCTCCAAGCTGGCCTATTCGATGTTCAACCTGGAGCGGGGCGGCTCGGGCCTTTATGTGATGGACGCGAAGACGGGCCATACGACCCTCGTGTCGTTATACCCGAACCTGCAGAGCATCCTGATTTGGAGCCCTGACGGGGATCGGCTGATGATGAGCCAGGAACATCCCGAGATGAACCTGACGACGGAAAGAACCAAACTGATGACAGAGATATATCGGTTTAAGTGACTAGAGATATGGAAAGGGGCGAAGGGGGTTGAAACGGAAACGCGTTCACCTGCTGCTGGGGATATCCTTGATGATCGCCGTCAGCGGCTGCGGCAGTCCCCAAAAGGTTACGGTTCAAACGCCTGCCGGGCAGCATGAACAACAGCAGCCTCCCGCCGGGGAGGCGGCCGAAACGAAAGAAGACGTGCTGGAACAATTCAAACTGCTGGCATCGCAGGCGAAGGATGCGGAAGAGACGATTCGATTTTTGGACGACAACATGCCGCAAACGACGCCCGAGCAGGCGGATCGGCTTATTTTGGAGCTCGAGCATTTTTATGACCGGTACCTGCCGAGCTTGAACGACAACTTCGATACGATGCTGTCAAAGCCCGAAACGGCGCAAAAAATGAACGAAATCGGTTACCCGATGAACGTAGACAACATCAAAGGCGACGATACGCTTAAGCAATGGCTTTTGGACCAAATGGCGGGAGGGCTGGCCCTCGGCAATACCGAAGGCATGTTTTACTGGAAGGTCGATTACAAAAAGCTGCAACGATACAGCCGTTATGTCTCCGGTGATATCCGAAGCTACCTGGCGTTGAAAGCCATGGACTCGGAGAAAAACTATATCGAAGACGGGGCGATCGCGGTCTCGAGGGAAGAGCTCGGCAACCGGATCCTCAAAGCGGAATATTATTTGGTCGAGCACCCGCAAGGGCTCCGGGCGAAAGAAGTTTTGCAGATGTACAAATCCTATCTGGATACGTATCTGACCGACTTCCGCTATGACGCCGTCGATGACCGGACGTTAAAGCTGCTGCCGGACGTGAAAAAAAGCTACCGAACCTTCGTCAGCGACCATCCCGAGTCCAAGACGGCGATTATCGTGGAAAAGTACCTCGACGCCATAAACCGGAACAACGACGTGATTTACGAACAAGGAACCGGCGGCATGCAGGGACCGCTCAAAAAAGACATCCAGTCCTTCTGGGATTCCATCGATTTGAAAGTCAACAGCTTGTTCGTATCCTGAAACGAAGGCGCGGAAAATGGTCCGCGTCTTTTTGCTTTTGCCTGAAAACCCGCGGATTCGACACGCGCCCCGAAATATGACTTCATCAGGAAATATATGTATAATCGGATTGGGATCATAAAAAGAAAATACACGGATAGGGGAAATCGTCCTATGAAAGAAGGTTATCAAAAGGGAAACTGGAAAGCGTTCGTCCGTTTGGTCCGTGAAACCAAACCTTCCGTTTGGATGCTTTCCGTGGCGGTGCTGCTTAGCGTCATTTCGACTTTGGTCAGCCTCGTGGTTCCGCTGTTTACGAAAGGGCTTGTCGACAGTTTTACGGCCGACAGCATTAAACCGTCCCAGATCGCCATGCTGATCGCCAGCTTCGTCGCTTCCGCCATCTCGGGCGGGATATCGATTTATTTGTTGAACCGGCTTGGACAGGAGGTCGTCGCCAAACTGCGGGAGCGGCTGTGGAAAAAGCTGCTGAAGCTGACGATTCCCTATTACGACAATCACCGCACGGGCGATACGATCAGCCGGATGACCAACGATACGGCCGTGCTCAAAGGGCTGGTGTCCGAGCATGTCACGGGATTTTTTAACGGGGTCATTTCGATGGTCGGGGCGATCGTCATTTTGCTCCTTCTCGATTGGAAAATGACGCTGATCATCCTGGCGGCGATTCCCGTGACCGCGGCCGTGCTCGTGCCGCTTGGACGGGTCATGCTCAATATTTCGCGCCGGCTGCAGGACGAAACGGCCGATTTTACGACGATTCTGAATCAGGTGTTGTCCGAAATCCGCCTCGTCAAAGCTTCGAACGCCGAGGAACGGGAAAACGCCATGGGAGCGAAGGCGATTGCGGGCTTGCTGAAACTCGGGATCCGCGAAGGAAAAATCCAGGCTTTCATCGGGCCGATCATTTCGTTCGTCATGATGGGCCTGATGGTGCTCATCATCGGATACGGGGGAATGAGGGTTTCCAGCGGCGCCCTTTCCGCGGGCGACCTGGTGGCGTTTATTCTGTACCTGGTGCAGATCATCATGCCGATGAACCAGATTACGATGTTTTTCACGCAGCTCCAAAAATCGGTCGGGGCGACGGAACGCATCGTCGGCATTCTCGAAGACCGCCAGGAAAACGTCAAGGTCGGCAAGGCGTTGACCGGCCCGATCCAAACGATTCAGCTGGAGCATGTTTATTTTTCGTACGAAAAAGGCGACACCGTCCTTCATGATATCAGCTTCACGCTGGAGCCGGGGAAGGTGACGGCCGTCGTCGGCCCGAGCGGAGGCGGCAAAACGACGCTGTTTTCGATCATCGAGCGTTTTTATCTCCCGGACAGCGGCATGATCCGCGTCGGCGGGCAGGATGTCAGCGAATTTTCGCTGGAGTCCTGGCGCAAACAGATCGGATACGTTCCCCAGGAAAGTCCGATCGTCGCGGGGACGATCCGCGATAACATATGTTACGGCATGGACCGGGACGTGAGCGATGAGGAGCTTAAACAAGCAGCCCATATGGCTTACGCCGATATTTTTATCGACGAGCTGCCCGAAGGGTACGAAACGGAAGTCGGGGAACGCGGGATCAAATTGTCCGGCGGCCAACGCCAGCGGATTTCCATCGCCCGGGCGCTTTTGCGGAACCCGCAGATTTTGATGCTGGACGAGGCGACGTCAAGCCTGGACAGCCAGTCGGAGGTATTCGTGCAAAAAGCGCTGCAAAACCTGATGAAAGGACGCACGACGCTGGTCATTGCCCACCGGCTGTCGACGGTCGTGGATGCGGACCAGATCCTTTTTATCGAAAAAGGACGCATTACGGGCAGGGGAACGCATCAGGAACTCGTCGAAAGCCATCCGATGTACAGGGAGTTTGCCAACCAGCAGCTCCGGATCGCGGAAACGGTCCTTCAGGAAGAGGTTTGATCATGATTGACTTTTGCCAAGATGGATTTTATAATCGGTCTATACCCCAAAGGGTATGGTTAACGAGCTGAAATATTTCCGCGCAAATGCGGTCTTTCTGCATAAATCGGGCCACCACAGGGACGGCGCCCGGTTTATTTTGACGATGAACATATACGGTAAAAGGAGGAACATGTATCGATGCTGTGGGTATTGTTCGCTGTTCTTGCCGCAGCGTTTGGCTTATGGGCCTTAAGAGAGCTGCGGCCGGTGAACGGATTGACCTTCATCAGTCCCGAAGAACTGCAGGCGCAACGAGAGAACCGGCAGGACCTGCAAATGCTTGACGTGAGAGACGCGGCCGATTATATCAAGCACCATGTTCCCGGATCGATCAACATTTCCATCGGAAGATTGCCTTACGTTCACCATTCGCAATTAACGTCCGATGAACCGGTGCTGATTTTGGCGGAAAACAGCCGCCAGATCAAAAAAGCGGCGCGCATGCTGAAGCGGTACGGCTTTTTGCGGATCTATGCGCCGAGCAACGACAAAGCCGTTTGGAACTGCGGCGTTTGCTGCCGCTCGTAAGGCCGATGCAGATGACCTGGCGTCTCCGCCGGGTTTTTTCTTTGACGTGCCGGACAAGTCGATGCCTTACGCACGCCCGGTTTTATTTTCCATACGGGAGGGAGCATTCCATTGCAAGTTGTCATGATCGGCCCCTTCATGCTGAAATTTTCGCTGCTCATGCTGGCAGCCTCCGCCGTTTTAGGCTATTTGGCGCCTTTTTTGCTCGCCAGACGCGTGGATCCTGCCGTTCGCAAGCCCGTGATGGACGATCTTACGACGGCCCTCCTGATCGGCATCCTGGTCTGGAAGTTCAGCTTCATCGTGTTTGATATCCAAAGCGTCATTCGTTCGCCGTTGTCTCTCCTGTATTACACGGGCGGGACGGAAGGGATGGCGTTGGCCGCGGCGGTCGCCTTCCTCATTCCGGCGTACAAATGCCTGAAATACCGCAGGCCATGGGCGGTTTACGCCAATACCGCATTGGCTTGGCTAGCCGCGGGAGATGGGATATGGAACTTGCTCCGTGTCTTTTCCGGCCGGGGCGGAGCGGTAGACATCGTTTCGGGGGCCGTTGCCGCCCTCATCGTCGCCTACCAGTTCCGGCAGCGGGAACGGTTGTTCAGCGGATATCATTTCATCGTTTCGGTCCTGTGGCTGGCGATCGGCATGTTTGCCGCTTCGCTGCTTGGCGCAGCCCGGGATGAAGCTTTTTGGCTGGGGTTTACCGGTTGGCAGCTGTCGCTGATGTTCATCATGGTCCTTTCCCTTGCCGTTAAAATCATGTTTGACTTCAAAAGCAAATCGAATCGCACTTAAACCCGGATATGATTCTATTTTTCTGCATGAGCCGCGTATGAACGCGGCTTTTTTGGTTCATGCTAGCTATTTTAGGTTCGATTTCATTGACATCGTCCCGGCGGAGTGAATATAATGTGCTTAACAAGTTTAATACATGAACATATGCTCATATTATATTTGCAGATTGGATCGGAGGCATTGCGATGGCTGAAGCAACCGGAAGAGTGAAAAGGGAACTCGTGCTGGACGGCTTGGATTGCGCGAACTGTGCCATGAAAATCGAAGACGGCGTGAAAAAGATGGAGGGAATCGCCTCCTGCTCCGTTAATTTCGTCAAGCAAACGCTGACCTATGAAGCCGACGGCGAAGACGATGAGCTGGCGTCCAAGGTGAAACATAAGATCAAAAAGCTTGAGCCGCACATCAACGTCTTGGATCCCCAAACGAAGCAGGGCGCATCTTCAGGCGTCAGCCGCGGACACGGTCATCCTCACGAACACGGGCACCATCACGCACATGGGCATGACCATGCGGAAGCGCACGGGGAGGAAGGACATTCCCACGGTCACGACCATGGCCGCGGCGGAACCAAGGTCATGGCTGCGCGGTTGCTCGTCGGTGCGGCGCTGACGGCTGCCGGGATGCTGCTGCAGACGAATGCTTATATCGAACTGGCGATTTTTTTGGTCGCCTATGTCGTTGCCGGCGGGGACATCGTCCTTCAAGCGGTGAAAAATATGTTGCGGGGACAGGTATTCGACGAATATTTTCTCATGTCGCTTGCGACGATCGGCGCTTTTGGCGTCGGGCAATATCCCGAAGGCGTCGCCGTCATGCTGTTCTACCAGCTGGGCGAGATGTTCCAAGGGATTGCGGTAAACCGTTCCCGGAAATCGATCAGCGCCATGATGGACCTGCGGCCTGATTATGCGAACGTAAAAACGGGCGGCGATACGAGACGCGTGTCTCCCGAGGAAGTGCAGGTCGGAGATCATATCGTGGTGAAGCCCGGAGAGAAGGTTCCGCTGGACGGGATCGTCGTCGAAGGCAGCTCGATGGTGGATACGTCGGCATTAACCGGGGAATCGGTTCCGCGCGGCGTTGGGGCCGGCCAAGAGGTGCTGAGCGGGTTCATCAACAAAAACGGCGTTTTGACGATTGAAGTCTCCAAGGATTTCGGGGAATCGACGGTTTCGAAAATTTTGGATCTCGTCCAAAACGCGAGCAGCAAAAAGGCGGCTACCGAAAAATTCATCACCAAATTCGCCAGATATTATACGCCCGTGGTCGTCATCGTAGCGCTGCTGCTGGCGCTGGTTCCGCCGCTTTTCATCCAGGGGGCGAGCTTTGCCGAATGGATCTACCGGGCGCTGATTTTTCTGGTCATTTCCTGTCCTTGCGCGCTGGTGGTATCGATTCCCCTCGGCTTTTTCGGCGGCATCGGGGCAGCATCGAAATCCGGCATTTTGGTGAAAGGAAGCAACTATCTCGAGGCGTTGAACGACGTCAAATATGTCGTATTCGATAAAACCGGAACGCTGACCAAAGGGGCGTTCAAGGTAACGAACATCCATCCGGCGCTCGAAGGGCTGGACGAAGCGGCGCTGCTGGAAATAGCGGCGCATGCCGAATACCATTCCACCCATCCGATCGCGGAATCGATCCGTGCGGCGTACGGAAAGGAATTGGATGAGACGCGGATTGAAGGCTACGACGAAATTTCCGGCCATGGCGTTCAAGTGAAGGTCGGCGGCAAGGAAGTATGGGCAGGGAATGCGAAGCTTATGGAGCGGGAAGCCCTTCCCTATGAAAAGCCGGAAACGGCGGGCACGATCGTTCATATCGGCCTAGACGGGCAATATGCCGGGTATATCACGATTTCGGACGAGGTGAAGGAGGACGCGGCGGAGGCGGTCCGTACCTTGAAGGAGATGGGAAAAACGACCGTGATGCTGACGGGAGATGCCCGATCCGTCGGCGATGCCGTCGGCCGTTCGCTTGGCTTGGACGAAATCCATGCCGAACTTTTGCCGCAACATAAGGTCGAAGAGATCGAAAAGCTGGACGCCCGGAAATCCCCGAAAGAAAAAATCGTGTTCGTCGGCGACGGCATCAACGATACGCCGGTGCTCGCCCGCGCGGATATCGGCGTGGCCATGGGCGGCCTCGGCTCGGATGCGGCGATCGAAGCGGCGGACGTCGTGATCATGACGGATGAGCCTTCCAAGGTGGCAGCCGCCATCCGGATTGCCAAACGCACGCGCGCCATCGTATGGCAAAACATCATTTTTGCGTTAGGCGTAAAAGCGATCTTCCTGCTGCTCGGCGCCTTCGGAATCGCAACGATGTGGGAAGCCGTATTTTCCGACGTCGGGGTTACGCTCCTGGCGGTGCTGAACGCGATGCGGGTGCTGAAAACAAAAGCTTAATAGTCAAACAAGGCCGTTTTTAAATCATTCGAAGATCGCAGAAAGGACGCTTCGTCTCTCCAAGGGAGACCGGCGTTCTTTTTTTTACTGTTGCCAAATGCCCCCTTTTATTGATCCGAATCCCCCTATTTTCAGGAAGGGCTTTCATGAATAATAAAGGTGTTCGAATCGCATGAACCTGAAAAAGGAAGATGGGAAAGGGGAACATCGCAATGAACCAAACCGCAAATCCGGAATGGAAGGCCCAGTGGATCTGGGGAAGCGGGGAACCGAGTCCGAGGAATGAATGGCGCTGCTTCCGGCGCGCCTTCAAGGCGCGGCATTCCGTGCAATCCGCCAGCATCCGCATTAGCGCCGATTCCCGATACGTACTGTACATCGACGGCAAGCCGCTTGGACGGGGGCCCGTGCGTTCCTGGCCTTTCGCCTGGTCCTACGACGAATATGAGATCGGTCATCTGCTGGAGCCGGGAAAAGAAACGGTCATCGCCGTGCTGGTCATGCATTACGGCATATCCACGTTCCAATACCTCCGCGGGCGCGGCGGACTTTTGGTCCAACTGGACATTCTGAATGCGGAGTCCGGCTTGGATTCCGGCCTGGATTCCGGCGATCCGCATCCGCAGGAATGGAGCATCGTCACCGATTCCTCTTGGAAAACGGCAATCCACCGGGGGCATGACCCGAATTCCTCGCGCATTTCCTGCCAAATGGCTTTTACGGAAATCATCGATGCCGCAAAATGGGATGATCGGTGGATCACGGCCGCGTATGACGACAGTGACTGGGAGCAGGCTTCGGTCATTGGCCCCGTGGGCATGGAGCCGTGGACGAAGCTGGTGCCGAGGGACATTCCTTATTTAACGGAGGAGCCCGTTCATCCGTCTCGGGTGGAAAGCATGAGCGGCGTGCGTCCGCCCGCTTGGAGCGCGGTCATCGATTTATACGGCATGATGTCGCCGAACAGCGGGGAGCATGCCAACAATGCCGCTTTTTGCGGCTATTTGGCCACACGGGTCATCCTGAACGAAGCGGCTTCCTTTACGATCGGCCTTCCCGATTCGGGCCGCATCGATCCGGTCATTCGCGTCGACGGACAAGTGTACGCCCCGGAGGATTTTACCGGCGAGGCTCCCGAGCGTTATTTGACGATAGCCTTGGAAGCGGGGGAACATCTCCTCCTGATGGACGTTACCGGCGTGAGCCACGGGCATGGCTTCCATCTCGGCTTCGACTGCGCTTCGCCATTTAGGCTTGAGGCCGTAAACGTGCCGAAGGCAGGGAAATCCACGGCAGATCAAAATGCGGGTGAAGCCATGAAGGCCGGGGGAGCAGCGGCCGGAGGATCAGTTGCGCAACCGGAGCTGTCCGAGTTCAGCTTGATCGGCCCGTTTGATGCGGTGGCTATGATCGATCACCGGCCAACGAGACCCTTGAACCGCGAGCATCCGGACTATCAAGCGGTTCGGACGGCCGCGTCCGCTTCCGACCTGCAGACGTACGCAGCCTGGATTCGGCCGGTGGAACCTCCGTTCATAAACCGAAACGACGTTTTTGCTTCTTGCGTATGGAAAAGGGACGAAGCGGTCCAGAGGATGCCTGCTTCGTTGCAGTTCGCCGCGATTGCAGGCCCGGACGCCGCCGTTCTTCCCGTGCTTCCGGGTTGGGATACCGAAATAGTCATCGATTTCGGAAGGGAATTGTCGGGCTACATCTCGTTCGAGCTGGACGCCGCAAGCGGCACCGTGATCGATTTGTACGGTTTCGAGTTCATGAAGGACGGCTGGCGTCAGCACACCTACCAGCTGGATAATACGCTCCGTTACCGCTGCCGCGAAGGCAGGCAGGCTTACACGTCTTTGATCCGCCGGGGGCTGCGTTATCTGGCGCTGACCGTGCGGGGAGCCGGCCGGCCCGTCCGCCTGTTCGAGGTGAAAATGATCCAAAGCAACTATCCGGTGGCGAACATCGGCAGCTTCCGCAGCAGCGATACGCCGCTCAATGAAATATGGAGGATCAGCCGCGATACGACCCGCTTATGCATGGAGGACACGTTCGTGGATTGCCCGGCGTACGAGCAGGCCTATTGGGTCGGGGATGCCCGAAATGAAGCGCTGGTCGGCTACTATGCCTTCGGCGCCAAAGAAATCGTCGAGCGCTGCCTGAAGCTCGTGCCGGGTTCGGAGTTCCAAACGCCGCTGTACGCAGATCAAGTGCCGAGCGGCTGGAACAGCGTCATTCCGAACTGGACCTTTTTTTGGGTGACGGCGTGCCTCGAATATTACCGGTACGATGGCCGTGAGGAATTCCTGCACGGGATCTGGCCTCATGTCAAACTTGCGATGGAGCAATATTTGAAGCATATCGACGGGAACGGGCTGTTTTCGTTTGACGGCTGGAATCTTCTGGACTGGGCGCCGTTCGAGCAGCCGAACGAAGGGGTGGTCGCCCCGCAAAACATGTTTTTGTGCCGGACGTTGAACCATGCGGCCGAAATAGGGGCCGTTGCCGGCGACCAGGAGGGCTCCGCGCGTTTCCGGAAGGAAGCCGACAAGCTGAAAACCTCGATCAATATCCGCCTTTGGGATGAGGCGCGGCAGGCGTATGCCGACTGCATCCGCCGGGATGGCGGCTTCTCCGGGACGTTAAGCGCCCAGACACATGTCGTGGCTTATTTATGCGATATCGCGGATGGGGAAAGGCTGGAAAAAATTTCGTCCCATATCCTGCAGCCGCCGCCGTCCTTCGTCAACATCGGCAGCCCGTTCATGTCTTTCTTTTATTACGAAGCCTTGGCCCGGATGGGACGGCTGGATGTCATGGTCGACGATATGCGCGCGAGTTATGGGATCATGATCGAAAACGGCGCGACGGCATGCTGGGAGATGTACCCGTGGAGCGGATTTTATAAGGATCCGAGAATATTGACCCGGAGCCACTGCCATGCGTGGTCCGCCGGACCGGCCTATTTCCTCGGAGCCTATATCCTTGGCGTTCAAGGCGCGAACCCCGGCTGGTCCACGGTAAGGGTGGCACCGCAGCCATGCGGGCTGGAACGCGCCTCGGGTTCCGTGCCGCTGCCGGATGGCGGGCGCATCGACGTTTCCTGGCGGATCGAAGGAACGGATCGGTTGATTCTTGCCGTTTCGGCGCCGCTGCATATTGAAATCCGGACGGCTGCGCCGGAAGGATACGACATGAAGGTCGAGTTTCGTTGAATCGGGTGTCCGGGGCGGCAAGAGTTGCGTTCTTTTACCGATTCCGCATAGCCGATCCGTCTGATGCATGAAAAAACCGCCTCCCGTTAGCGTCGGGAGGCGGTTTTTTGCCGAGGATATCCGTTTATTTGATGTCGTACGGCAGCTCGAACGTCCAGAGGTCGGTTCCGTTTTCCGGCGAGCCGGGGTCATTGACGCCGAAATCATTATCGTTGACGATGACCAGCTTATGTCCGTCCACGAGGGAGATGCCTTCGATTTTTTCGTTCGGGTACTTGAACTCCACGGCATCCAGCACCGTCCGTTTGACCGGCGTTTGGACGCCCATTTGCCGCAGCTCGGTCAAGCTGAGCTGTTCCAGCGTTTTGCCTGCTTGGGAGGCGTCATCGTATTTGCCCAGAACGTTCGTGGCGTTGCTTAGGTCGATGGCGAAGATTTTTTTCAGCTGGGCGGCGTCCCCGGCGTTTTTGTCGCGTTCGTCGATGAGGAGCGTATGCTCATTGACCGCAACCAGGTCGGAAATGACGATGTCAGATTGCTTCAAATCTTTGAATTGTCCCGCATCCTCCGTGATGTAGGCATATTCGGCGACCGGTTTCAATGTTGCGAGATCGATTTTCAAAATCCGGAGCGTACGCGAATTGTCCACGCTTTTGTCCGGATTGCGGAGCGGACTCTGCATGGCCATGAACATCCATTTCCCGTCCGGCGTAATCCCTACGGCTTCCGCGCCGCGGTTTTGGCGGCGGTTCAAATATACGTCAGGCAGGTTGTCCTTAAGCGGCAGCGCGGCCGTGTTTAATGCCGGGTCGATCCCTTTCGGGGCGATCCGCTGCAGCAGGGTGCCGTCGCGTTTGACCTGCACGAGGTAGGGGCCGTATTCGTCGGAAATCCAAAACGTGCCGTCCTGCGGATTATAAGCCAACCCCTCGACGTCGAGGCCGTACGGATCGTATTGAATGACGTTTTGGGCGGCCTTATCGTACGGTACTTCGTCGCGGGATTTCAAGTTAGGCAGGCCCGTAATTTTGTCCGTTCCGTTCACCGGATCTTTGCCGCTTATTTTCAGCGGAATGGTTTCAAGGATGAGGATCTTCCCTTGCTCCAACTGGATTTTGTAGATGGAAGGCGTGTAATTCGGAAGCGGGAAGGTGCGCCGCGTTTTGCCGTCAACGTCGATTTCGCCGTTTGGGCCGCGGTCGGCCGTGGTGTAAAAGACGTTGTCCGGGTCGCCCGGAATATGGGTCAGTGAGGAGCCGACGCCGAATTTGACGCCTTCCGCCAAATCTTTTTCATGAAGCGTGTATTTCCCCGTCAGTTTCGGTTTATCGGAAAACAAAGCCGTTTTGCTTGCGTCATCCCAATCCACGTATTTCCCAAGCAGATCGGCGACGTGGCGCAAAGGCAGGAAAAGGCGATCGTCCTGCAGAACGGCCGGCGTCGATGGCGTGAAGGTTTGTCCGTTGGCGGAATATTTGATTTCCGGTGCGGCCGCATGGGCGGAAGGAAGCAGCGCCGAACCGACCGCCAAGGCAGCGATGGCGGAAACGAACCATTTTTTTGTCATGAAAGTGACCCCTTTCGAATGATGGCTGAAATATATGTATCATGGTCATTGTATTGAAGTTTTGTTAACGAGGCGTTATCCGGAGATGATCGGAGGGTAAAATGTGACCTGCTCCCATTACGCAGGCATTGCAATTGATTTTTTGATACAATGTAGACATTGAGAAAGATTCTTAATTGGAGAGAGGGAACGCATAGATGAACATTTCTGAGGCCATTCGCACGCGCCAGAGCATCGGGAAAGTCACCGAAGAAGAGATTCCGGTTTCGAAAATCGAGCAAATTTTGGAGGCGGGCACCTGGGCCCCCAACCACAAAATGACCGAACCTTGGCGCTTTTTCGTGCTGAGGGGCGAAGGACGGAAGGTGCTCGGGGAAGCTTTGGCGGACGTGGCGCTCGCAACCGCAGCCGATCCGTCTTCGCCGGAAGCCGCGGCCGCGGCTGAAGCGGCCAGAGCCAAACCGTTTCGGGCGCCGGTGATCATTACCGTAGCCGTGACGCCTGCCGAGCATGAAAAAGTGATCGAGCTGGAAGAATACGGCGCGGTATTCGCCGCCATTCAAAACATGCTGCTTGAAGCCCACGGATTGGGCCTTGGCGCCATCTGGAGAACCGGAGCACCGACATACCACGCCAAGATGAACGAGCATTTCGGGCTTGGCGCGAAAGATAAAGTGCTGGGTTTCATTTATTTGGGAATACCTGCCGAAAAACAGGCGCCACAAGGAAAACGCAAGCCGTTCGGAGAACTCACGGTATGGGTCGACGAGGCCGGTCCGCTTCGAAAGTAACGTGGGAGCATCAAACCCTAAAGCCATAAAAAAAAATCCGCGCCGAAGCGCGGATTTTTGGCGTTTTACCCCAACGGAAGAGGGGCGAATCTTTCTGGAACTCCACGGACCGCACGTCTTTGCAATCGATCCGAAAGATGTCTCCGTCCGAATCGCGTTGCCGTTTGGCGTCGATGATCATGTTCTCCTTCCGCAATCTTCATCCGCTTCATCAGAACAAGCCGACGAGCAAAATGGTTCGGATAAAGCAACGATGGCTGAAAATGTGTAGCAAATGTGAAGACGAAATCCCATCTTTCTACATATTTGCTGGATATACTAGGGAAGAGCATGAAGATGAAGGAGGAGTGTTCGGCATGAACACATTTGCAGCAATCAAAAAAACGTTATTTGCCGGGACGTTCGCCTTGCCGCTGATCCTTGCAGGCTGCTTTGAAGGCAAACAAGCGGACATGCACGGTGCTCACGCTTCCGATCAACCGGCAGCAGGGACGGCGTTGACCCAAGGTGCGGCCGAGACGGTGAAGCCAAGCCCGGCGGACGGACGGGAAGTCACGTTGACGGCGCAGGAAAGCACGCTGGATGCGGGACAGGGCCGCAAGCTGCCGGTATGGACGTTCAACAATTCGGTGCCGGGTCCCCAAATCCGGGTGAAGCAGGGGGAGATGGTCAAGATTACGGTCAAAAATACGCTGAAGGTTCCCGTTTCCCTGCATGTGCACGGATATCCCTTGCCTTTCGAGATGGACGGAATCCCCGGCGTCAGCCAAAATGCCATCGCTCCCGGCAAAAGCTTTACGTACGCCTTTAAAGCGACGGTACCGGGAACCTACTGGTATCATTCGCATCAGAATAGCGTCAAGCAGGTGGATATGGGGCTTTACGGTTCCTTTGTCGTCGAAAGCGAAGAGGATGTCATCGACCGGGATTACACGCTGGTGCTGGATGAATGGATGAGCGGCGGCATGGATGCGGAAAGCGGCGGCCATGAGGCGGAGTCGCCGGGACATGATGAGCGCGGAATGGACATGCCGGGCATGGACATGAACGACCACGATATGCAGGGAATGGACATGGGTGCGGGGAACGAAAGCGGCGCATCGGCGGGACATGACATGAGCGGCGGCCATGATGGCGATGCATCCATGGGACACGACATGAGCATGTACGATTTGTATACGATCAACGGCAAAACGTACCCGGCATCCGAGCCGCTGATCGTCAAGGAAGGCGACATCGTGCGGCTGCGGCTGGTTAACGCCGGTTATATGAGCCATTCCCTGCATCTGCAAGGACATCGTTACCGGATCGTCGCAACCGACGGCAACCGGATAGCGAATCCGGAATGGGTCGAAAACAAACTGCTGGCCATCGCTCCCGGGGAGCGGTACGATATCGAATTCGAAGCGAACCATCCCGGAACGTGGCTGCTCGACGAGCATAGCGATAACCCGGTTGCCAACAACATGAAAATCGCGATCCAATACGAAAACGCGCCATCTTCGCAGAAAGAACAGGAGCAGGACGATTCGGCCCAAATGCTGGAAACGGTCGACATGACGAAATACGGGAAGCCGGAGAAAGGCAAATTTTCGCTAAACGATCAGTACAATCTCGAATATACGATGGACTTGGGCACGAGCCGCCGCAACGGGGAGATGGTGTATACCATCAACGGCAAAGTGTTTCCGGACACCGATCCGGTTAAAGTGAAAACGGGGGATAAGGTCAAGGTCCATTTCGTAAACTCTTCGGCCGGCGAAGACCATCCGATGCATCTGCACGGGCATACGTTCCAGGTGCTGAGCAAAAACGGAACGCCGCTCGGCGGAGCGGCGGAATATAAAGACACGCTGAACGTCAAACCCGGCGAAGATTACGTCGTGGCATTCGAAGCCAACAATCCCGGCGACTGGATGTTCCATTGCCATGACCTGCATCATGCGGCGGCAGGCATGGTGACGGAGCTGAAATACACGGATTTTAACAACACGTTCGAACCGGATCCGAATGCCGGAAATATGCCGGAATAAGACAAAGCAGCCGGGTTCCCGAAAGCGGCGTCGTTCATGCCCCCAAGCCAGGAATCAGGCTGCTTTTTCTTCCAAACCTTGCGGAAAAATATCGCGAAAAATTCAAGATTGCGCCATATCATTTTTACCGATTTCGCTTATAATAGGGCGGAACGGCGCATTTTTTGGCAAAATCTGCAGCAAAAAAAGCCCTCGCCGATCCCGGGAGGGCCTTTCTTTGAAGTTTACCCGTGCTGGGTGTGCTGCAGCGTTTGCACGAAAATTTGTTCGATATGCGTATCGTCAAGCGAATAATAGACGGTTTTCCCCTCTTTGCGGCGTTTAACGATGCGCAAATTTCGCAAATAACGCAGCTGGTGGGATACGGCGGATTGTCCCATGCCGAGCAGCACCGTAAGGTCATGCACGCACAATTCCCGCTGCAGAAGCGCATCGATAAGCTTCACGCGGGTGGGATCGCTAAATGCCTTAAACCAGTCCGCGACCTGCGAGGCGGCCTGATCATCGATCAGTCCTTCCTTGATCCGGTTCAGTTCGGCTTCCGAGCCCATGCAGGTTGCATCGCATTCTTCGATCGGGTTGATGGACGGTTCCATTGGATAATCACCTTTCTATCGGCTTGCGTGTTAAGCTTATGATCCCAATTATAGCAAAAGAAATGCTTAAACGAAATGATTACAATCAAGCGTAATCGCTGCGCCGTCTTTAAAAGGCGGAGATTCCGGTTTCGCGAAAGGCGAAATATGAGCCCGGTTACGAGGTTCAAAGATCGGCTTTTGCGAGAACCAAAAACGAGGAGAGATGATGTTGGGCAAAAAAACACGTATTACCGTTCTTGGCGTCGTCATTTCAAGCATGCTGCTGGCCGGTTGCGGAGCCAAAGAAGCCGAGCCGCAGGATCGTCATGCAGGCGCGCATCAGATCGTGGCCGCAAACGGGGACCTGCAGGAGCAAACGGCGGGATTGGACAAGCTTCCGACGTTTTTGGACCCGCTTGATCCGATGCTGAAAACGGCATACAGCACGGCGGGCGAGGTCAAGGAAATATTGAAGTCGATTCCTTGTTATTGCGGCTGCGGCGACAGCGCCGGGCATCAAAGCAACTTAAACTGTTTTATCAAAGAAGTGAACCCGGACGACGGCAGCGTCGTATGGGACGATCACGGCACCCGTTGCGGGGTATGCGTGGAGACGGCCATGACCGTGTCGGAGCTGAGCAAGCAGGGGAAATCGGTAAAGGAAATCCGTTCGATCATCGACCAAACCTACTCAACGGGTCAATATGCCCCGCCGACGCCAACCCCCGAAGTGATGTAATGGAATCGAGTTGTCATGCGACGCAGGCGAAAAGCCTGCGTTTTTTTGTTAACAATATATTGAATATAACAAATATATATTATATTATAATTCCAAAGTCTGTAAATGGCAGCGCAGAAACGGCGGCAAAAACAGACGGCTATCGAGAGGTAACGGAAATATGCGGGACCGCGGCTGCGGCGGATTAGAAGCGAACCGCAAGCGGTACCCGAGACAGCAGCGCGAAGGGGGGAACGAGGGTCCATCGGGAATCAGGCATATGCACATAATGCAAACGCTTACATATTCTTTTGGCTGGTTCTTTTACCATCAAGAAGAGAGGTGAGGTTCATGAAATCATCTTTGCTTTGGAAAAGGGTATGGCGCCACAAATTGTTTTATCTGTTTATGCTGCCCGGCATCGCTTGGTTTTTCATTTTTTCTTACGTGCCTTTGTACGGGCTTCAAGTCGCGTTCCGGGACTTTACGTTCGTCGGCGGCTTTACGGGCAGTCCCTGGGCGGGACTGAAATATTTCGAGCAGTTTTTCGATTACTACCAATCCGGGGCGATCATTCGGAACACCATCGTCATCAGCTTGCTGAAGCTGCTGGTCGGTTTTCCGATGCCGATCATTTTGGCCCTTCTCCTCAATGAAATCCGCAATTTGAAGTTCAAGAAAACGATCCAAACGCTATCTTACCTCCCTTATTTCGTGTCCTGGATCGTCGTCGTCACGTTGATGCAGCGCCTGCTGTCGATGTACGGGGGACCGGTCAACGATCTTTTAACCTCCATGGGCATGCAGCCCGTGCAATTCATGTATAACACCACCTGGTTTTATCAACTGATCCTAGGCTCCGACATTTGGAAAAACATCGGCTGGAACTCCATCATCTACATGGCCGCCATCGCGGGCATCGACCAGCAGCTATACGAAGCCGCCAAAATCGACGGCGCGGGCCGCTTCCGCCAAATTTGGCACGTCACGCTTCCGGGCATTCGCAACATCGCGGTGATCCTGTTCATTCTCGCGACGGGAAGCTTGATGAGCGCAGGGTTCGAGCAGCTGCTTCTCCTGAACGGACCGGCGACCGCGAATATCGGCAGCGTCCTGGACGTGCATGTCATTACGTCGGGGATTCAGCAGGGAAGATTGAGTTATGCGGCGGCCGTCGGATTGTTCCAGAGCGGCATCGCGCTGGTGCTGATCGTCACCGTCAACTGGATTGCCCGCAAAGTCAGCGACGTCTCGCTGTTTTAAGGAAGGGGGAGCCGTATGCAAACGCATCGTTTTTCCGTATTCAATTTGTTGAATTACATCCTCTTGACCCTGTTCGGTTTTTTGATGATTTATCCGTTTATTTACATCCTCATTTATTCGCTGAACGACGGCAAAGACTCGATGGTGGGCGCATTGTACTTTTTCCCGCGGAAATTCACCCTGGACAACTACGCCCAGGTTTTTGACAACAAGCAAATCTGGCAGGCCTACAAAATCACGATTTTGCGGACGGTG
Organism: Paenibacillus sp. FSL M7-1455; assembly: GCF_038004655.1. Taxonomy (NCBI): domain Bacteria; kingdom Bacillati; phylum Bacillota; class Bacilli; order Caryophanales; family Paenibacillaceae; genus Paenibacillus; species Paenibacillus sp. FSL M7-1455. Next base: position 2,619,610 of record NZ_JBBORO010000001.1, read on the forward strand.
ACCGGAACGGTGCTGCACGTGCTTTTATGCACGCTGATGGCCTATGCTTTATCGAAAAAAACGCTGCCGGGACGCACCTTCTTTACTTTCTACATCTTTTTGCCGACCATCTTCAGCGCCGGGTTCATTCCTTATTTCATTACGCTTCAAAAGCTTCACCTGATCAACACGTTCTGGGTGTACGTGATCCCGATGCTGTTCAATTTCATGCATATCGTCATAATCCGGACGTTCCTGCAGGGCATCCCCGAAGAGATCGAGGAGTCGGCGCGGATCGACGGGTTAAACGACTTCCAGATTTTCATGCGCATCATCATTCCTTTGTCCGGTCCCGTCATCGCGACGATATCGCTTTTCATCGGGGTCGCGCACTGGAACGACTGGTTTACGGGAACCTATTACGTTTCGGACAAAAACCTCATTCCGGTGCAAACGCTGCTGCAGCAGATGCTGACCGAAGCCGAGGCGCTGTCTTCCTCGATGCAAAGAGCGGCCCAGCAGGGCGGACAAACCGTCAACGTCAACATGGCCGGCGCGACGCCGGAATCGCTGCGCATGGCGCTGCTCGTCATTACCGTGTTCCCGATTTTATGCGTCTATCCGTTCCTGCAAAAGTACTTCGTCAAAGGCGTCATGATCGGTTCGGTAAAAGGCTGATGCAGGTTCCTTCATGGAACTTGATCATATCAAATCATTTTCAGGGAGGGTCTATATGGCGAAATTTCGTATGAAAACGGTAGGTTCACTGTTGTCGGCCATGATGCTTGCAAGCTTGCTTTACGGATGCGGAGGAGGAGGCGGCGGGGATTCCGCGGACGGGGACGCCGTGTCGCTGACGATCCTGAACAACTGGAACGGTTCGTCCGGACCGGACACCGATACGACGCCCGTCACGAAAGCCATCGAAGAAAAAACGGGGATCAAAATCAAGATCGACTATACGAAAGGCAGCGAGGTGGAGAAGGTCAACCAGATTTTCGCGACGCAGGATTTACCCGACATTTATACCGGACCCGCATGGGGAGGCGAATTGGACGGGATCATCAAAGCCGCCAAGGAAGGACAATTGGTGGATCTGACCGACAAAATCGACAAGTACCCGAACCTCGCCAAGGCGATCGCCAAGGAAAACGTTCCGCCGGCGCTTTACGAAAAAGCGATCGGAGGCATCGACGGCAAAAAATACATGCTGTATCAGAACCATCCGGCGACGGGGGATGACGTCAACGATTGGCTTTACGGCTTTTACGTGCGCAAGGACATCGCGGAAAAGGTCGGGGTCGATCCGCAATCGGTCAAAACGAAAGAGGACTTGTACCAGTTCCTGAAAAAAATCAAGGACGCGAACCTTACCGAAAACGGCATGCCGGTACTGCCGCTGGGCGGCTTCCATGACGGATGGGCCGTGGGCATCGGGAGCACCATGTTTTACGGCACCAGCTACGTCGACAAAGGCGACGGATCGCTCGAAAACGTCTTTTTCACCAAAGCCTATGAAGATTACACGTTGTACTACCGCAAGCTGATCGCCGAAGGCCTGCTCGATCCGGAAGCGTTCACCCAAACGGACCCGATCGCGAACGAAAAAATCAAACAGGGCCGCATCGCGGTATTGGCCGCGCATTATCCTGCCATTCTCGATGCGTCCAAGGATTACGTGAAGTCCCATCCGGGCTCGGATTACGTGCCGGTCGGTCCGCTCGAAAGAGCCGGGGCGGAGCCGAACCGTCCGGTGGATCTTTCGATCCAGGGCAACAACGTGACGGTCATCACGAAAAAGGCCAAAAACGTCGACGCCGCCCTCAAGCTGCTGGACTTCCTGGCTTCGGACGAAGGGTTCATGCTCGTAAGATACGGTGTCGAAGGGGTGCATTGGGAAAAGGTCGACGGCAAACCGGCAGCCAAAAAGGAATGGTTCGACAAGTTTTACGAAGATACGACCGGGAAAGTGAAGAAAAACGAAGGCATCGGCATCGGCCTCGAAAACATGACGGGAATGGACCGCATCAACTCGGTGGGCGGCGGTGACATCTGGGCGGATCAGGAACGCTTGAAAGCGATGGACAACGCGCGTAAAATTTTGCGGCCGAACGGCATCAGCGTCATCTCCGCGTTTAATCCCGGCGACGTCATCACGAAAGCGCCGGGTTGGGAAGCGCTCAAACCTTCCATGGACCAAGTGGGCGACGTGTGGAAGCAGGCGATTTTCGCCAAATCGGACGATGCGGCGCTGAAGGTCATTAACGATCTTCGCGATCAGATCAAAAAAACCGGATATGACGACGCGATGAAGTTCGTGAACGAGGAGCTGAAAGGGAAGGAAGTCGTCAAACTCGCCATGCCGAACTAAGGAGGAAAACGGTGGTGAAACGATCAGCCAAGGCTGCTCCGGAATGGACGGGATTCCAGGAAGCCAGGCCCTACGGGCCGAAATACGACCTGCGGACCGATTTCGTGATGGTGTACGGGATTTCGGACGATTTGCCCGAACGCATCGCCGGCTGGAAGCAAGCCGGATATGCCGTACATTTGATGACGGGCGTGGCTTGGGGCGATTACCAGGATTATTTGTACGGCCGGTTCGACGGACGGAATCATTGGGACGAAGCCCAGACGGACCGCGCCGGGAAGCATCTGCTTCATAACGTGGACGTTCCCTACATGGTGCCGACCGTTTCTTTTGCGGATTATCTGTCCACGCATATCAAAAAGGCGATCGATGCCGGCGTGGAGGCGATCCATATGGAGGAGCCGGAATTTTGGGCGGCGGCCGGCTATTCCGAAGCGTTCAAGCGGGAGTGGCTGAACGTCTACGGGGAAGAATGGATTCCGCCCCATGCCTCCCATGACGCGCAGTACCGGGCTTCCAAGCTGAAAGCGGCGATGTATTACCGGGCGATGGACCGGATTTGCAGCGCCATGAAGGAATACGCGCTTGCGACCTATGGCCGGACCGTGCGCTTTTACATCCCGACGCATAGCCTGATCAACTATGCCCAGTGGAGGATCGTCAGCCCCGAAGCGCTGTTTGTGTCGATGCCGGCCTGCGACGGTTTTATCGCCCAAATCTGGACGGGAACGAGCCGGACGCCGAACGTCTACCGGGGCGTGCGCCGCGAGCGGACGTTTGAAACGGCTTATATGGAATACGGCATGATGCAGGAGCTGACCCGGGGGACGGGACGCGAAATGTGGTTCCTTCATGATCCGATCGAAGACAACCCGCGGCATACGTGGGCCGATTACGAGCAAAATTATTTGGCGACCGTCACGGCTTCGCTGCTGCATCCGGGCGTAAGCCAATACGAGGTTTGCCCCTGGCCGCGCCGCGTGTTCGAAGGAACTTATCCGAAGGAAGACGGCACCGGTAAGGAGCCGATCCCGGGCCGGTATGCGACGAAGCTGCTAAGCGTCATGCACATGCTTGGCGAAATGCATCGATACCCGGCGGACGCGGCCGAACGTCCGGGTACAGGCATTGGGTTATGCCTTGCCAATTCGGCGATGTTTCAGCGGGGCAGCGTGGATGCGAGCCCGGATGGGCAGGAAGTTTCGAATTCGCGTTATGACGGTACCGAAACGGATGACCCGTTAAGCATGGAGGAGCGGAAGCTGCTGGATTGGTCGCCTTTTTACGGGCTTGCGCTCCCGCTGCTTAAATTCGGGGTGCCGGTGAGACCGCTGCAATACGATAATTTGCTTCATTTTCCCGGGTATCTTGATGAGTACAAGGTATTGTTTTTAAGCTATGAATTCATGAAGCCTGAGCATCCCGGCATCCATCAGGTACTGGCGCAGTGGATCCGGGGGGGCGGCGTGCTGATTTATGTCGGGGACGGGAGCGACCCTTACCATCGGGTCCGGGAATGGTGGAACCGGGAAACGCGGCGCGGCGCATATGAACGTCCGGAGGAGCATCTTTTCGAAACGCTTGGGCTTGGGCGCCGCCCGAAAGAAGGACTGCATCCGGCCGGCGCCGGGGCGGTCGTGGTTCGTCGGAAACATCCGGCTGCGTTCGCGGAAACGGCCGAAGGCGCGGACAGCGTCCTGGACAGCCTGAGGGAAGCGCTGGCTTTCCGCGGAGAAGAGGCGGAGTTCAAGGAAAACCGCCTGCTCGACATCCAGCGGGGGCCTTACCGCATCGCCCATCTTCTTGACGAAACCGGCTGTGCGGACCCCGTGGTGCTGGAAGGATCGTTTATTCGGCTGTTCGATGACCGATTGTCGTTGGCAACACGCGTGGAACTGATGCCAAACGGCAATGTGCTGCTTTATGATTTGGATTACGATGCCGGCAATCGGGGGCAGGCGCGGATCTTGGCCGCCTCGTCCAGAATCCGGAAGGAAATCCAATCGGAGCGGGGGCTGCATTGGATGGCGGAATCCCCGGAAGGGATTCGCGTCAGCACCCGGGCCTGGGTGCCGCATCCGCCGCGGCGGGCGTCCGTGGACGGAGAGGACGTCACGTTCGATTATGACGCCGAAACACAGACGGTATTTCTGGAGTTTGAAGGTTCGCCGCAAGGCAAAAACGTTCAAATCGAATGGGCATAGATCTGTGTCCCCTAAAGTCATCGCTTTGATTTTGGGGGACATTTTTTTGCGTTATTTATCTATTCAAATTTGACTAGTGATCAGTTTTGCATTATGATGTATGTGAAATCAATGAAAGGAGCGTTTGGAATGTCAACGGTACGACTGCTTGTGTTAGGCTCCATGTTGCGAAGAGGCGTCAGCCATGGCTACGGAGTGTACAACGACTTGACCACCTGGCGGGCCGAGACGTGGACGAACGTCAAACCCGGATCGATCTACCATGCCTTGGAAAAACTTGAGGCACAAGGGCTGACGCGTGCGGAGGCTTCCGAAATCCACGTCAAGCTCGGGCCCTCGCGCACGGAATACAGCGTCACCGAGCAGGGGAAAGCCGAGTTCGAATCCCTGCTTCGATCGGCGCTGCAAAGCTTCGAAATCCAGACGTTTGCCGTCGGGATCGCTTTTATGGACATGCTGCCGAGGGGGGAGGTCATTCGTCTGCTTTCGGACCGGGCGTCCGCTTTGAAGGAATCGGCTTCCTTTCTGCGCACGCTGCCTACGGAGGAAATGCCGTCCGAACCTTCCAAACATCCGGAGCTGACGGGGCTTTGGGAAAATTATGTAAGCAGCGAGTTGTCCAACACGTTGAATTTGATTACCAAGCTAGAAGCGGGAAAATACAGGTTTCTGGGGGAATAGGCCAATCATGGGGAGGGTTGACAGATGAACGTTGAATTACACGATGGAAGCCGGATCGATGTCGTTATGGAAGGCGAGGGACCGGCTATTTTGCTGCCCGTCAATCCGGTTCCGGTCGAAGGGCCGCAAGCGGACGAAATGCGAAAATGGGGAGCCGATCCGGCGCTCGGACGCACGCTTATAGCGGAACTTAGCCGGAAATATCGCGTCATCGCTTTCGACTACGAGGGGCATGTGCTTCAAGCGCCAAAGCCGGACACGCTAACCCCGGAAAACATCGCCGCCGATTTTCTGCGGATTGCCGATGCGGCGGGAGCGGAGCGTTTTGCTTATTACGGTTATTCCTGGCTGGCGCTCAGCGGTCTGCAGCTTGCGATCCGCACCGGCCGGCTCACGGCACTGGTCATGGGAGGATATCCCCCGATCGATGGCCCTTACTTGGAAATGCTGAAAGTCACGAACGCGACGCATCAAATGTCTTTGTCCACTGCTTCCGCCAACCAACCGAGCGAAACGGCGCAAACGGCCGAATGGGGAGAAACCTCAGAGGAATACGACTGGTCCAGCGTCGAAGTGTCCATGAGCGAAAAACAGACGAGGCAGTTTGTCACGCTTTACGAACATTTGCGGGGGTTCGACGACCGGAAGGCCCAATCCTTGCTGACCTGTCCGCGGCTTTGTTTTGCGGGAAGCAAGGATCGCATCGAATACGGGGAGAAGTGGGGAGACGTCACGGTCGATATCGTATCTCCGCTGGTTCATCGCAAAGGCGAATTGATGCAAGCGGGATGGGACGTGCGGATTTTGGATGGGCTCGATCATACGGGCGCGATGCAAGCGCGGCATGTGCTTCCGGTGTTGCTGCCATGGCTCGACTCCCATTTATCGGGGGAATAACATCTCACGGATGCCCGGGATGAACGCCGAAGACCCTCTGAGCGGTAACTTGCCAGGGGTCTTTTTTTAGGCTGTTCCATGGTTGATTCATAGTCATCGCCCGCCCGATCGATTCGTCAAAACCATATATTATAGATGACATACCCTATGACCAGAACCAATAGGATAACACCGGTGCCTTTCCATCCTAATCCGCCGGTCAAATCGGTTAAACTTCCATGTTCGGCGCGGTTGATTCCGTCTCCAAACGCCCCGAAAGGGTTGTTTTTTCGTTCTTCCTGCCGCAGACGTTCCCTTGTTTCTTCAGGTCTTTCATTCCGGGAATCCATTTCGGACCTCCTCCTAGAAGAAGATTTCAGGCGGCCCCATCCGGAAAAAAACGAGGGAGGGCAGCGGATATAACTGATCATGGTTAATTTTATCAGAGGTTAACAAATTATGTAAGGAGTAATCTGCCGCCGTGTGATAAAGGTTCGTTCCCTATAATCGTATAACGCCAATATATCCTGTGCTTTTCAACCGCGTTTCCGTATTTTGTATGAGAATTCATGCTTGCCAAAAAAATCGGGGTGTGCTATTTTATATGTGTAACCGGTTCCACATTGAGGTGATAAATAGAGATGGCAACGATAAGAGATGTGGCTAAGCATGCCGGGGTTTCGGTAGCGACGGTATCGCGCGTGATCAATGAAACAGGTTATGTCCATGAAGATACCCGCAGGAAGGTTGAAACCGCGATCCGGGAACTGCATTACACGCCGAATGAGGTCGCCAGATCCTTGTATAAACGAAAGTCCAGGCTGATCGGCCTGCTGCTGCCCGACATCACCAACCCCTTTTTTCCCGAGCTTGCGCGCGGGGTGGAGGATGAGATGCAGGCGAACGATTTTCGGATTATCTTTGGGAACAGCGATGAAAATAGGAAAAAAGAAAAAGATTACATTCAGACGTTCGTCCAAAACAACGTGGTCGGCGTCATCGCTTCCACGAACCATCCGGATAACGATACATACCGGAAGCTTGACATTCCGGTGGTGTTCCTCGACCGGACGGCGGACAATCGCCCATCCGTCTATTCGGACGGCAGGGAGGGCGGAAGGATTGCCGCCCAGGAAATGCTTTCCCGCGGCAGCCGCAAAATCACGGTGATCAAGGGGCCGAAGCATATTCGTCCGGCGCAGGACCGCTACCAGGGAGCGATCGATGTGCTGTCGAACGAAGGGATTGCTTTCAACGTCATCCAGACCTCTTCGTATTCCTTTACGGAAGCGGGGACCTGGGCGAAGGAGCTGTTCGAGAAACATCCCGACACCGACGGCGTCATTGCGAGCAACGATATCGTGGCGACGGCGGTTTTGCATGAGGCGCTCAGGCTGGGCAAAAAGGTTCCGGATGACGTGCAGATCATCGGCTTTGACGATATACCGCTGAGCACGCTGCTGACGCCTTCGCTGACGACGATCCGGCAGCCGGCGTACGATATGGGAAGAGCGGCGGCAAGCCTCTTGATTCAATTGATCGAAAATGAAAACGTAGACAATAAAACGATACAAATGCCCGTGACGTTCACGGAGCGGGATACGACGAGAAAGGTGGAGCAGCATGGCTAAAATCATTGTGGTAGGAAGCTCATCGATCGACCTTGTCGTCACATCGTCGAAGCGCCCGGGAGCCGGCGAAACGGTTCTCGGCGAAAGCTTCAAAACGGTTCCCGGCGGCAAAGGCGCCAACCAGGCGGTAGCCGCGGCGCGGCTCGGAGCCGATGTGACGATGATCGGACGCGTAGGAGACGATCATTACGCAGACATCATTTTAAATAACTTTAAAGCGAACCATGTTTCTATCGATCATGTGGAACCGGTTACACATATGGAAAGCGGAACCGCCCACATCGTGCTGGCCGAAGGGGACAACAGCATCGTCGTCGTGAAAGCGGCGAATAACGAAGTGACGCCCGCTTATATCGACCAATCGTTGTCTGCTTTCGACGGAGCCGATATGGTCATGATCCAGCAGGAAATTCCGGAGGAAACGGTGATGCATGTCAGCCGGCTGTGCAAAAAACGGGACATCCCGCTGCTGCTGAATCCCGCGCCTGCCCGTCCGGTGCCGGAGGAGGTCATTGAAAACGCGGCCTACCTTACGCCGAACGAACATGAAGTAACGATTTTGTTCTCCGATTTAAGCGTTTCCGAAGCGCTGCGGAAATATCCGAACAAGCTGTTCATTACGGAAGGCAGCCGCGGCGTCCGTTACTTCGACGGCGAAAAGGAAGTGCTCGTGCCTTCTTATAAAGTGGAGACGGTGGATACGACGGGCGCCGGAGATACGTTTAACGCCGCGTTTGCCGTCGCTCTGGCCGAAGGGAAACCGATTTACGACAGCGTGCGTTTCGCCAACCGGGCCGCTTCCCTGTCGGTCACGAAATTCGGGGCCCAAGGCGGCATGCCTTATCGCGAAGAAGTGGAGGCGCAATTGTAACATGAAAAAGCAAGGCATCTTGAACAGTCACATTTCAAAAATTTTGGCCGATCTGGGCCATACCGACACGATCGTGATCGCCGACGTGGGGCTTCCCGTTCCCGACGGCGTCCCCAAAATCGATCTGGCGCTGACGCTCGGCTCGCCAAGTTTCGAGGAAACCGTCAATGCGGTCGCATCCGACATGGAGATCGAAAAAATCGTCATCGCGGAGGAAATCGGGACCGATAATCCCGAAGCGCTCCATTATATAGAGAACAAATTCGCCGGCTGCGCCATCGAGCACTGCCCGCACGAAGAGTTTAAGGAGCGGACCCGGAAAGCGAAAGCCGTCATCCGGACCGGCGAGGCAAAGCCGTTTGCGAACGTCATTTTGCAGGCAGGCGTTTATTTCGGCTAAAACAGCCCGGAGCTTGGCTTCCGGTCGCGGGGCGTTGCGAAGCTGTTCAGGAAGCCTTGCCCCGCAAAAACTAAGCGAAAGCTTACGAAGCATAATTTTGCTGTGAAGAACAATCCAAGGAGCCTTGCTCCGCAAAATTAAGCCTATGCTTACGAAGCAAGTTTTTGCTCGAAGACTTACAGGACGTATTACTCGCAAAAACTAAGCCTATGCTTACGAAGCAAGTTTTTGCTTCGCAAAAACTAAGCGAAAGCTTACGAAGTCAAATTTTACTGCGAAGAACAATCCAAGGAGCCTTGCTCCGCAAAATTTTTTAGGAGGAGCCCTTATGCAGATCCAAATGAAAGGTATCCATAAAGCCTTCGGCAGCAACCAAGTGCTGTCCGGCGTCGACTTCGACCTGCGCGAAGGCGAGGTTCACGCCCTGATGGGGGAAAACGGCGCCGGCAAATCCACCCTGATGAACATCCTTACCGGGCTGCATGCCAGAGACGAGGGAACGATCCTCATCGACGGCAAGGAGACGTATTTCACGAATCCGAAAGAAGCGGAACGGCAGGGGATCGCTTTTATCCATCAGGAGCTGAACGTTTGGCCGGATATGACGGTGCTTGACAACCTGTTTATCGGCAGGGAAATGTCATCCCCGGTCGGATTTCTAAAATATAAAGAGATGAAGGCGCTTGCCAAGAAGCAGTTTCAAAGACTTGCCGTCGACATTCCGCTCAACGTTGAAGCGGGCGAATGTTCGGTCGGCCAACAGCAAATGATCGAAATCGCCAAGGCGCTGCTTTCCGACGCCAAGGTCATTATCATGGACGAGCCGACGTCCGCGTTGACGGAACGGGAGATCCAGAAGCTGTTCGAAGTGATCGCATCCCTGAAAAAAGATGGTGTTTCCATCGTTTATATTTCGCACCGGATGGAGGAAATATTCACCATCTGCGACCGGATTACGGTCATGCGCGACGGGAAAACGGTGGATACGAAAAATATTCCGGACACGAACTTCGACGAAGTCGTGAAAAAAATGGTCGGCAGAGAGCTGACCGAACGGTTCCCGGCAAGAAATCCGAACCCGGGCGAGGTCGTGCTCGAAGTGGAGCATGCCACGCGCAAAGGATTGTTCCAGGACGTCAGCTTCCAGGTCCGCGAAGGCGAAATCGTCGGCTTCTCGGGACTTATGGGTTCGGGACGAACCGAAATCATGAGGGCATTGTTCGGGCTGGACCGCCTCGACAGCGGCGAAATCCGGATGTTCGGCAAAAAAGCGGTGATCCGCAAACCGGTGGACGCCGTGAAGCTGGGGATCGGTTTTATTACGGAAGACCGCAAGGACGAAGGGCTGGTGCTTGATTTCTCCGTACGCGAAAATATGGTGCTGCCGAGCTTGAGCGGTTTTACGACCAAAGGGCTCATATCCTCGCAAAAAGAGAGCGCCTTCGTGGATGCGCTGATCAAGCGGCTGCAGATCAAAACGCACTCGCGGGAAACGGCAGCAGGAAACCTGTCCGGCGGGAACCAGCAAAAGGTCGTCATCGCCAAATGGGTGGGCATCGGACCGCGGCTCCTTATTTTGGATGAACCGACCCGGGGCGTCGATGTCGGCGCCAAGCGCGAAATTTACCAGTTGATGAATGAACTCACCGGACATGGCGTCGCCATCATCATGGTATCCTCCGAACTGCCGGAAGTGCTCGGCATGAGCGACCGGATCGTGGTGGTTCACGAGGGACATATCACGGGAGAACTGAGCAAAGACGAGGCAACGCAGGAAAAAATTATGACGCTGGCTACAGGGGGACAGTAACATGACAACACTTAATGAAGCAAAAACGGCCAAAGGCTTCCAGTTTTCGCAAATCACGCAAAAGCTCGGGCCGCTGCTGGGCCTGATCATTCTCATCATTATCGTATCGGTTCTGAATCCAAGCTTTTTGGAACCGCTTAACATTCTTAACCTGCTGCGGCAGGTATCGATTAACGCCTTGATTGCATTCGGCATGACGTTCGTCATTTTGACAGGCGGAATCGATTTGTCCGTCGGCTCCATTCTGGCGCTGTCCAGCGCCTTCGTCGCCAATATGCTCGTGGCCGGCTTTGATCCGGTTTTGGCCATCATTATCGGCTGTTTGCTTGGCGGCGTCATGGGCATGATCAACGGCATCATGATCACGAAAGGGAAGATGGCGCCGTTTATCGCCACGCTGGCGACGATGACCATTTTCAGAGGACTTACGCTTGTTTACACGGACGGCAACCCGATCACCGGCCTGGGCGACAGCATGACATTCCAGCTGTTCGGCCGCGGTTACCAATTCGGCATTCCGGTTCCGGCCATTACGATGATCATTACTTTCGCGATTCTGTGGATCGTGCTTCATAAAACGGCTTTCGGCCGCAAAACGTATGCCATCGGCGGCAATGAAAAAGCGGCCATCGTATCCGGCATTAAGGTATCCCGCGTTAAAATCATGATTTACTCTTTGGCAGGCCTGCTTTCGGCTTTGGCGGGCGCGATTTTGACTTCCCGTCTGAATTCGGCGCAGCCGACGGCCGGTACCTCTTACGAACTGGACGCCATCGCGGCGGTCGTTCTGGGCGGGACAAGCCTTTCCGGCGGACGCGGACGCATTGTGGGCACGCTCATCGGCGCGCTCATTATCGGAACATTGAACAACGGTCTGAACCTGCTCGGCGTATCGTCCTTCTATCAGATGGTGGTCAAAGGGATCGTCATCGTGATCGCCGTGCTCATCGACCGGAAGAAATCGGCATAAGGGAGAGAATCATATGAAAAAGCTAACGTTAATCCTGGCGGCGTTTCTGCTGATATTGACCACGGGCTGTTCCCTGGAACCGCCGGGCTGGGCTAAACCCAAAACCGGCGGAGATTTGAAGCATATCAAAATCGGCTTGTCCGTCTCCACGCTCAACAACCCGTTTTTCGTATCCTTGAAGGACGGCGTCGTGGCCGAAGCGAAAAAACACGGCATGGAAACGATCGTCGTCGACGCGCAAAACGACTCGGCGAAACAAAGCAACGACGTGGATGACCTGATGCAAAAAGGCGTCAACGTCCTGCTGATCAACCCGACGGATTCCGCCGCGATCTCGACGGTGGTGCAGTCGGCCAACAGTTTGGGCATTCCGGTCATCACGCTGGACCGTTCCGCGGACAAAGGGGACGTGAAAGCGCTGGTCGCATCGGATAACGTGAAGGGCGGACGGATGGCCGCCGAATTTATCGAAAAAACGGTCGGCAAAGGCGCGAAGGTCGTCGAACTCGAAGGCGTCGCCGGGGCATCCGCGACCCGCGAACGCGGCAAAGGCTTCCATGAAGTCGCGGACAAGGACCTGAACGTGGTCGCCAAACAAACGGCGGACTTTGACCGCACCAAAGGTTTGAACGTCATGGAAAACCTGCTGCAGGCTCATCCTGAAGTGCAGGCGGTATTCGCCCACAACGATGAAATGGCGCTTGGCGCAATCGAAGCGATCCAAAGCTCCGGCAAAAACATCCCGGTCGTCGGCTTCGACGGCAACGAAGATGCGCTGAAATCGATCAAGGACGGCAAACTGACCGCCACGGTGGCGCAGCAGCCGGATCTGATCGGACAGATGGCCGTTCAAGCCGCATACGACGTGCTTCAAGGCAAAACGGTGGAAAAATCCATTCCGGCGCCGCTGAAACTGGTGACGAAGGAATAAACGCCGCATAAAGGTTTGAAGGGGGAGATCGCCCGTAGGGTTGTTTTCCTCCTTTTTCACCATCATGTTTGTAAGCGCATTCCCGGTTGACCTTTGCCTACATATGAGCTAACCTTGAACACGTCCGTGTGGACAGGTTCCAGATCGATTGCAATTGAGAAATCATCGAATTCTAGGGGGAAACAAAATGGCAAAAATTCCTGTGATCCTAAGCACCGATCCGGGCATCGACGATGCGGCGGCGCTCGGAGTGGCCTTTTATCGAAACGAATTGGATATCCGATTGATCACCACGCTGCACGGAAACGTGGATATCGGCAAAACGACGGCAAACACGCTGAAGATCCTTGATTTCTTCGGACAACAAATACCGGTGGCCCGCGGCATGGAAACGCCGCTCGTAATCGCCCCGGTCAGCACCGACGTGCACGGGGAGTCCGGCATGGACGGGTACGATTTTCCCGAAAGCACGCAGCAGGTCGTGCCTGATCATGCCGTCGAAGCGATGCGCTCCTTGCTTGAAGCTTCGGACGAAAAAATGACGCTGGTGTCGATCGGGCCTTTGACCAACGTGGCCGTGCTGCTGCTGATGTATCCTCAGGTAAAAAACAAAATCGAGCGCATCGTGTTCATGGGCGGATCGCTATGCGGCGGGAACGTGACCAGCGCGGCCGAATTCAACATTTGGGCCGATCCGCACGCTGCCAAAATCGTGTTCGAATCGGGACTGGACCTGGTCATGATCGGTTTGGACGTCACCCAAAAAGCGTTGATCGGAGGCAGCGAGCTGGCAAAACACAGCAACAAATCGGCCGAAATGTTCGCCGCCACCTTCGGTCATTACCGGGACGGCGATATGGAACATGGGGTCATGATGCATGACATGTGCGCCATAACCTACATCACGAACCCGGAAATATTCAAGGTCGAGCCGAAATGCGTAAAAGTCGTGACCGAAGGGCCGGCCGTCGGCATGACGATGGAAGTCCATGGCGAGCCGAACCTTCAGGCAGCGACGGGGATTGACCAGGAAGCGTTCCGGAATTGGTTCCTGAAGACGTTGGAGCGCATGATCTGATTACTCATGGAACATCATTTATTCTGGTCCATTTCAAGCAGGACCTCGGGCCGTCCAGCAGATCCATTGGATCATGGACGGCTTTGCTGTTTTGGATGCTTACGCCCTTGCCCAGATCAAATGGATCATGCCGCCCCAATAACGCTCCATGCGTTCGACCCGGAGCCCCGAATCCAGCACCAACCGTTCGATATCCCGGTTCCAGTGGCACCCGGACATTCGGCGGGCTACGGGGTTCACCAGCCGCTGCGCCGATTTTAAGAAGGGGTTGTTTCCAAGCCCGTGTTCCATCAAATAAATCCTGCCGTCAGGTTTACTCCATTTCCTCATCTTCCGCAGAACCTTGGCAGGATCATCGTAACCGCATAACGACAGGGTCGAGACGATGCAGTCAAAAGAATCCGGAGGAAAGTCGAGGGTTTCTATATCGCTTTCCGCCAAATCGACTTCAATGTGCAGCTCTTCCGCAATCCGGCGCGCCCTTTGCAGCATCATCGGACTGAAATCGACGGCCGTCAGCCGCATATGATCCATATCGTAAAACGGAAAATTGGCTCCGGCCCCGACGGCGATTTCCAGCACGTTCCCCGAAACGCCCTGCAGCAGCTTTTTCCGCCATTCGCCCAACATCCGCTTCCGCGTGTTTTGTTCGTACATCGCCGATTGCTTGTCAAACTTGCGGATTAATTTTTGCTTTTCCAAAGCAATGCCTCCTATGTGCCGTCCGTGGCCTTTTTCATTGCCTGAAAGACCCCAGCGGCATATAACGGGCCTTTCATCGAAAGCTTCGTCATGATGAGCGCCAATTCACGCGGCGATTCCTTTTTCCCTTGCGCGAGCCATTCCTGGATGATGCCCAAATGAGCGGAACTGATGTACGCCACGAGATATTCCGTCGGCACGAGGGCGTTTTCCTTTTTGATGAGCGGGACGATGTTTTTTTCGAACAGATATTTCGACATCATGGACCTGACTAGCGAATGGAAGGCCGGATCCCCTTTAGGCCCCAGGATCGTCTTTAAAAAATCGGCCTGGCCGTTCATGTATTCGATCAATTCGACGATTTGGGGGACGGGTTCATCCTTTGCAAGCAGCTCATCCAGATTAAACGGGCGGATCGTTCGAATGATCGCGACCATGCCTTCAATCAGTTCCTGTTCGCTTTGTTCCAGCAGGTCGTATTTGTCCCGGTAGTGGAGATAAAACGTCCCGCGGTTGATGTTCGCCCGGGCCGTGATGTCTTTTACGGTTAACGCTTCGAATCCTTTCTCCTCGATGAGTGCCGTCAGGGCGTCGCGAATGACCGCTTTCGTGCGGACGACCCGCCGGTCCGTCGATTCGTTCAAATCGATTCCCTCCTTTATAATGAACACTTTTAGCGAACCTGCCGTTTAAGGGTCACATTCCGCATTTCTGTTTATTGAGGGTTCGGTATGCCCTGATTATAATAAAGGCGTGCAAGATAATCAACGCGATGTTCATTATCTGAGGGAGGTTCTTCCCCATGAAAACCACAGTAAGTGTACGCCAGGTCAGCAAAAGCTTCGGAAAAAAGACCGTCCTGTCCGAAGTGAACTTGACCATGGAGCAAGGGCAAATTTATGGTCTGATCGGGCCTTCGGGGGCCGGAAAAACGACGCTGATCAAGATGATGGTCGGCATGGATGTGCCGGACGAAGGGGCGGTGAATATCCTCGGGACGAAGATGCCCAACCTTACCATGCTTCAGCATATCGGCTATATGGCTCAATCGGATGCGCTGTACGGCGAACTGACGGGCGAAGAGAACCTGAAGTTTTTTGCCTCGATGTTCAAGATGGGCAAAGCGGAGCAAAAGCAGCGGATAAGCTATGCGGCCGATCTCGTGAACCTGTCCCAAGAGCTCGGCAAAAATGTATCGGCCTATTCCGGCGGGATGAAACGCAGGTTGTCGCTGGCGATAGCCCTGGTTCATGACCCTTCGGTCCTGATCCTGGATGAACCGACCGTAGGGATCGATCCGGAATTGAGACAATCGATTTGGCAGGAGCTGACTCGGCTGAGATCCTCCGAACGGAAGACGATCGTCGTGACGACGCATGCCATGGACGAAGCGGAAAAATGCGATCGGCTGGCGATGGTGCGGAATGGCCGCATTTTGACGGAAGGCACGCCGGAGCAGCTTAAACGGCAGTACAACGCCGCCGGCTTGGAAGACGTGTTTTTGCAGGCAGGAGGTGTCCGTCCATGAGAATCCGCGCGCTTGTCCGCAGAATCTGCGAGCAGCTGCTCCGGGATAAACGGACGCTTGCGCTGTTGTTTTTGGCCCCGTTGCTCGTATTGTCTTTGGTGAATTATTTGTTCCAGCATACCGGGGACGGTTCCGACGTAAAAATCGGCGCGGTCAACGTGGATGCGCAAATCGTCGAATCGATGAAAAATCAGGGCATGGACGTGGTTTTTTATGCTCAGGCCGATAAGGATACGTTGGAAAAAGATAAGCTGGACGCCGTGATAGTGATGAAGGATCGGGCGATCCACCTGATTCTGAAAAATACCGATCCATCCGTTTCCAAAGCGATCCGGATGAAAATCAGTCAGACGGCTGCCTCGCTTGCCGAAGCCGCTTTGCAGAAAGGAAAGGCTGCGGAACCGCATGTAGCCATGACGACG
Source organism: Paenibacillus sp. FSL M7-1455 (assembly GCF_038004655.1). NCBI lineage: Bacteria > Bacillati > Bacillota > Bacilli > Caryophanales > Paenibacillaceae > Paenibacillus > Paenibacillus sp. FSL M7-1455. The sequence continues at coordinate 2,636,064 of NZ_JBBORO010000001.1, forward strand.
GATTATGTTTATGGCGGCGCGGATACGAACTATTTTGATACGCTCAGTCCCATCCTGATCGGATTTTTTGTCTTCTTTTTTGTGTTTCTCATTGCGGGTATCGGCCTGCTTCGGGAACGCACGTCGGGAACTTTGGAGCGCCTGATGGCCACCCCGGTGCGCCCGGGTGAGGTTATCGCCGGTTATTTGGCTGGATATGGCATGTTTGCGTTTCTGCAAACGGTCATCGTCGTTTTGTTCGGTACGCTGGTGCTTGGCATCCCACTGGCAGGTTCCATCTGGTACGTGCTGCTGGTCAATCTGCTTCTGGCATTCGTGGCGCTTTCGCTTGGCATCTTGCTCTCGGCTTTCGCGGCTTCGGAGTTCCAGATGGTGCAGTTCATTCCGATCGTCATCATCCCGCAGGTTTTCTTTGCAGGCATCTTTCCGCTGGACGGAATGGCCTCGTGGGTTCAAGCCGTTGCTAGGATCATGCCGCTTTATTACGCGGCCGATGCGCTGAAAAGCGTGATGTATAAAGGTCTTGGATTTGGCGAAATCGCGGTGGATGTGGGAGTGCTGCTTCTGTTTGCGGCGTTGTTCATCGGTTTAAACTTGAGGCGGCTAGCGTTCCTATATAGAAAATGACGGCGGGCTGTCCGGCGATTCGAACGCCTGCGGGGGGATTTTGGTCGGAACGGTGGTTCGCGCGCAACGATTTCATCCGTTGACATCAAGGAAGGTTCAAATATATACTGTTGAGGAAATTCCTGGACGATGCGTTCCAGCGGATTTTGAATGGAAAGTTTCTACATTTTGATAGGGGTGGTCTGATGGAGAACACAAGGATTGGGGCAAAATTTATCGCAGGGGATCGCGCCTACTAGCCCAAAAACCAGCGTTTTCCCCTCAATAAAGGGGTACCGAGTTGAATCATCCATTTCTGCAGTCAGACCATGAACTTATGGAAGTCCAGGCCAACGTCCTTTTTAACCACAATGAGGATGGCCGCATGACCACGATAAACGAACCAAGCGCGAAGAGCGCGCCCCGTTTTTTCATGGGGATCACCAAGCAAGGCCATGTTGTAAGGTACCATGAAACACTGGTTGATGACGTTAAAAACGAACTGGAACGGTTTGTCGAAAAAGCGCCTTGGTTGGATGCTCCAAATCGGGTTAATATAGCTGATATTATACGTATTTTAAGTAAGGACGGACCCGTGGAACATGTCTACCTGGGACCGGCTTACGTATTCCCTGACATGAGAGGGCGTTCCTCGCAAGCCATAAAAATCACGCAGATGAATATCGAACTTTTAGAACCGTATTTTTCTGATTTCGTCAATGATGTGATCCTTGGACAGCCCGCTTACGCGGTTGTACAAAATCAATCTGTCGTATCTTTGTGCAGCAGTGCCAGAAGCTCAGCGATTGCTGCGGAAGCGAGTCTGCACACCGCACCGGACTTCCGCGGCAGAGGCTACGGAATGGAGGTGACGGCAGCTTGGGCTGCCGAGATCCAAAATCAGGGGCGGATGGCTTTATACAGCACGGCATGGAATAATTTTGCCTCACAGGCGGTAGCCAAAAAGTTGAAGCTGAGACAGTACGGTATGGATTTGAATTTTAGCTAGGATGTTTATAACGATAATATCCCGGTTCCTTCAATGCGGAGGAGTGCCCGGCGTTATCAAGAAAACGAGTTGCATTCATACGATTTATTATTATCATTTAATCATGGGAACAAATCACTGATTCCAAATTCAATCGTAAAAAGGAGAATGCCCTCGTTGGATCGAAACCGATTTTCAAATATTGCCCACAGAAACCATGCATTCAGTAACCCCGTCAACGAAACGAAGATGATGAACATCATACGAATGGTACCGCTGAATCCACAAGATAAGGTGCTGGACATTGGGGCAGGGAAGTGTGAACTGCTAATCCGTTTGGTGGAAAATTACAAAATTTCAGGGGTTGCTATTGAATTATACGATGGAGCTATTGACGAAGCAAAAAAGAAAGCGAGCAGCAGAATACCTGATGGCAGCATAGAGTTCATTGTAGATGACGCCAGTGCAGCCGTCGGAAATTGTGAACAAGAAGAATTTAAATTAGCCGTTTGCATCGGTTCTACGCATGCCTTGGGCGGACTGGAATCCACTCTGCAACACATGAAACGTCTTGTGAAAAAAGACGGGTACATCTTCATCGGTGAGGGATACTGGAAACAGCGTCCAAGTGAGGAGTATCTGCAAGCGCTGGGTGGAGTATCGGAAACGGATTTAAAAAGCCATGCAGACAATGTAAAGGTTGCCGAGGAATTGGGATTCGTTCCGCTTTGGTCGTATGTGGCGGACGAAAATGATTGGGATGAATACGAATGGCTCTATTCCTCATCGATCGAAAATTATTGCCATGAACACCCGGATGATCCTGACCGGGATGCCATGCTGGAACGGATCCGGTCATGGAGGAGAACCTACTTGCAATGGGGACGGGATACCCTGGGCTTTGGATTATACTTATTCCGAAAATAGGGTTCCATCTAGACATACTCAAACAAAACAGCTGAAGTTTTTTCACTTCGTATGATGGGAGTGGCTTCTTGCGTTTTGGCGAAATACCACAAGCTGTGTGAGGTTCTCCTTCAATGAAATCGCGGCGCCTCTTTCGAGCATAATTTCCCATTGCCCGGAAAAAATAAGCTTGAAAATGAAGAAGGAGGATGCAGCAACATGCCTTTAGTTCCTTACGAGCCCTTCCGCCATCTCGATCAAATGAGACGGGAGATGGACCATTTTTTGAATGCGGATTTCCCGGCCTACCGGAACATGCGCCAAAACCTGGGCAATTTGAGCGTCGACGTGTACGAAACCGGCAGCGAGGTCGTAGCGGTGTGCGATATTCCGGGTCTTGAAAAGAAAGAAGACGTGGACATCGACATCGAACGGAATATGCTGTCGATCAGCGGTACGATCAACCGGACGAACGAAATCAAGGAAGAGCATATGCACCGCCAAGAACGTTACGTAGGCCGTTTTCACCGCATGGTGACGCTGCCGACGAACGTTTCCTCCGACGACGTCAAAGCTTCCTACAAAAACGGAGTGCTGGAAATCCACATGAAAAAACAAGGGGATGCCCGCAAAAAGATCGACGTCGAGTTTCACTGATGCTTTCAAAATGACGGCGGGCGCATGGCGCCCATGCTGTTAGAAAGGTACAATCCGATTCAGGATTGTGCCTTTTTTGTTGGAACATAAAAAATCGGAATCAGTGGCCGACGAAAAAGGGCGGCTTCAAAAAAACCTCGGTGCAAACGGCTCCGGAGAAGGTGATCATTATTTGTTTTCGTCCAGCTACGAACCGTTTGAATCGATCCCGGAATCGGTTATCGTCAAACCATATATTTACCGGAACGGGGAGAAGCAGTACATTTCTGAACTGGAGTTTAGGATTCCGGTGAAGTAAAGGCAGTGATTTTGGCAAAGAACCCACTCCATGGAGTGGGTTCTTCTTCGTTAGTATCTGAAGTTTAAAGTTACGAAGACTTCAATTGGGATTTATAAGGAAATAGATACAACCAGGTTGCAGGAGATCATCTTTTCCCAGAGACAGCTCTGCAGAAACCACACAGAATGCCAAAAAAATTACACCCCAAGCCATTTTCATATATAATGAAAAAAAGAGAACAAATATTCTGTGAAATGGTGATGTATGGTTTCATGAATTCAAATCAAAAGCCTTTGGATTTTGCGGAAATCGATTTGAGCGCGCCTGCGAATGGGGAGAACGGCCCTTTGCGCGAGTTGGGCATTCCGGAGCGGAAGGAGCGGCCGGCGGAAGAGAAGCTCCCTTTTGTGGCGGCTCTATCGAAGGAAAAACGTTTTGTGCAGCAGGCTCAAGCGATGGCGGAGCGGACGGAGGAGCAGGCGCCTTTTGTCCCGTTCATGAGCTACTGGCCGACGTACGAGCAGATGAACGAATCGCAGCGGCGCTGGTATTTTTACTGGAGGAGCGAAGTCCGCAGCGGACGTTTTCCTTTCACCGACCTCTCCTATATTTTCGTCTGCCTGTACGAGCTGATTCATGGCGTCGGATGGGAGCGGCCGCGGCAGGGATATGAGCAGATGATGAACCTTTGGGATGCCTATGGAAACCGATATCCGAAGCTGAATCAGTATCTGGCCGAGTGGGTATGCGACTTCGTGCTGGTGCATCGGCTGGACGTCCCGCTGATCGACATTCTCGCAAGGTCCGGTCAGGCTTGGGCGGGAGAACTGTTTGACCTGGAACTGGAAAGGATGATGGGCGAAAATCCCGCTTTACTGACGTTGAACCAGATTTTGACGCTGTCGGATTACGATGCGCGGCGAAGCAAATTTTATGCGGAAGAGGGCTGCGGATTGTTGGAGGAATACGCGCCTCAGGTCATCGCGCTGGTCCACTCCTATCTGCAAAAAACGACGGGAAAAGGCCTCGTGGACACCTTTTATAAGGGGACGGGCAAAAAGATCGAGCGGTATTTGTTCCGCAGCAGCGTGTATGACGCCGAAACGTACGGAAGGACATTTCCAATGCGGATCCTTGAAATCCGAAAATGCCCGCCGTTACGCTATTACGTCACGCAGCTGGTTCGGTGCGCCGAAAACAAGCTGCGGGAGCTGACGGGTTTTAAAGGACGCTTGCGGGGAGTCACGTTAAAAAGCGAAACAGAGACGTTGATCCGGCGGTTTTTGGACAAGGAATTTGCCGCCAAAAAGCTTTCCGTCCCGGCCGTATCCATTGATCCGCAGAAACTGGCCATGCTGCAAAAAGACAGCGAAGAAGTGCGGAGCATGCTGACGATCGAGGAATGGGACGAACCGGCGCATGAACGGAATGAGGAAGGGAATATTCCCGTGCCGCCAACGGATCTTGCTGAACATGATCATGCCGAACATAGCGGGCCAGAGGAAGGTTTGGAACGGAAAAGCTGCAGCGAACGAGCCCCCGAGAGACCTGCAATGGAACAACAACGATTTGCGTGGGATACGTCCTTATTGGACGAGGAATGGACCTCATTTGCGGAGCAACTGGGACCCGCCCATTCGGAGGTCTTATATGCATTAAAATCCCGAATGCCACACAGCGAGCTGGAGCGGATCGCCGAAAAACACGGATCGATGCCGGCGCTGCTGATCGACGAAATAAACCAAGCCGCGATGGAAACGATCGGCGATCTGATGATCGACGGCGACGACGTTGCGGAAGAATATAGCGGATATCTGGAAGCGTTGAAGAAAGCGTAATTGTTTAAGGGGTGGAAACATGACGGATTTGAAAATACCAAAAAGGCTGACGACCGCGCTCGTCAATTCCTTGACGGCGGGCGTCGTGCCGCGGGTCGGGCTGGAGCATATCGCGGTGGGAAGGAAGCCGGAAGTAGAGGCGCTGCTGCGGGATATGGACAACATTGCCGAAGGCGGCGCCGCCATGAAGCTGATTACCGGGCGTTACGGGAGCGGGAAAAGCTTTTTGCTGCAAACGATCCGCAACTACGCGCTGGACCGGGAATTCGTGACGGCGGACGCGGATTTGTCTCCGGAACGCAGACTCGTCGGCACGAAAGGGCAAGGGCTTGCAACGTACCGCGAGCTGATGACCCACTTGTCCACGAAGACCCGGCCGGACGGCGGGGCGCTCGAAGCGATACTCCAAAAATGGATTTTGGCGATTCAGCAGGAGGCGATGCAGGCCGGCGGTTTGCGCGCGGACGATCCGGCGCTTGCCCATGAGGTGGAGCAGCGGATTTTTGCGGTGACGTCACAAATGCACAATTTGGTGCACGGTTTCGATTTTGCCAAAGTGCTTGCGGCTTATTGGAACGGATACAAGCTTGGGGAGGACGAGAAAAAGCAGGCGGCGCTGCGCTGGCTTCGCGGAGAGTACCCGAACAAGACCGAGGCTCGAAAAGAACTCGACGTGGCGGTCATCATCGATGACGACAGCTGGTACGATTATATCAAGCTGTGGTCGGAATTCGTGGCAAAAATCGGCTACAAAGGGCTGCTGCTGTTCATTGACGAAGGCGTCAATCTCTATAAAATATCGAACAGCGTGTCCCGGACAAGCAATTATGAGAAGCTGCTGACGATGTTTAATGACACGATGCAGGGCAAAGCCGAGCATTTGGGCATCTTCCTGGGAGGGACGCCGCAATTCGTCGAGGACGAACGCCGCGGATTATTCAGTTATGAGGCGCTGCGTTCGCGCTTGGTGGAAGGAAGGTTTGCCGGAAACGGATACCGGAACTACACCGGTCCGATTTTGAAGCTGGAAATGCTGTCGCATGAAGAGATTTTGATTTTGCTGCAAAAGCTGCTGCGAATTCACGGGCTGCATTTCGGTTATGCTCCGGTTTTGACCGACGCGGATTTGATTCAATTCATGGAAACGGCCGTGGGGCGGCTGGGGGCGGACGAGCTGCTGACCCCGCGCGAAGTGGTGCGCGACTTCATGGATTTGCTGCATACGCTGCATCAAAATCCGGATGCTTCGTTCGGCCGGCTGCTGGGCGAGCGGATGGCCGCGCCTGCGGCGGCGTGCCGGGAACAAGACGATTTGGACGATTTTCTGGCGGAGTTCGAATTATGAGCGGCGGCGCGAGCCATGTCTTTTACCGTTTGGCTCCGTTCATTCAGGAGTTCATCTACCGGAAACGATGGGAGACGCTGCGTCCTGCGCAGGTCGAAGCTCTTAACATCTGCATGAATTCCGACCATCATATGCTGATCGCCGCCGGGACGGCGTCCGGCAAAACGGAAGCGGCTTTTTTTCCGGCTTTGACCGAGCTGCACGAACGCCCGTCCGTTTCCGTCGGGATTTTGTACATAGGTCCCCTCAAAGCGCTGATCAACGACCAGTTTGAACGGATCAAGGAGCTGCTTAGGGACGGCAACATTCCGGTATGGCATTGGCACGGCGACGTGTCGCAGACGGAGAAAACCAAGCTGATGCGGAATCCTTCCGGAGTGCTGCAAATTACGCCCGAATCGCTTGAAGGATTGCTGATGAACCGACCGAACGCGATCCCGGCGCTGTTCCATGATCTCAGGTATATCATCATTGACGAGGTTCATGCTTTTATGGGAGCGGACCGCGGGATCCAGGTGCTCAGCCAAATCGCCCGGATCGAAAAAATGACAAGCTGCTCGCCAAGGCGCGTAGGCTTGTCCGCGACGTTAAGCGACTACGAGGCGGCGAAAGCATGGCTTGGCGCAGGCGGCAGCCGGCCCGTGGAGGCCGTTTCGGTGCCTGGCGGACGCAAGGTTAGGCTGCGCGTGGAGCATTTTTCGTTTCCGGACGCCAGGGACGAGGAGCAGGCGGAGCACTTGCAAAACGCGCGCAAAGCCTACTATAACTTCGTATACGACAGCACCCATTTGAAAAAAGCGCTCATTTTTACCAACAGCCGATCGGATGCCGAACTCACGACGCTGGAGCTGCGAAGGGTGGCAGTCCAGCGCCATCAGCCGGACGTCTTCCACGTGCATCACGGCAGCATCTCCGCCATGCTGCGCGAGGAGGCGGAAGCCGCGCTGAAAAACGGGCCCGGTCCGGCCGTGGCCGCTGCCACGCTGACGTTGGAGCTGGGCATCGACCTTGGCGAGCTCGAGCGCGTCGTGCAGCTTGGCGCCCCTTACAGCGCTTCGAGCTTCGTGCAGCGGCTGGGGCGTTCCGGCCGTCGGAACGACGCGCCGTCGGAGATGCTGTTTGTATGCCCGGAAGAGGAAGACGAAGACGCTCCGCTGCCGGCGCGAATGCCTTGGACGCTGCTGCGCGCCATCGCCGTGATCGAGCTGTACGTCCGCGACCGGTGGGTGGAGCCGCTGGACATCCGGAAAATGCCGATCGGGCTTTTATACCACCAGACGATGAGCATCCTGAAAAGCATGGGGGAAGCAACGCCGGCCGAACTGGCGGCATACGTGCTTTCGCTGCCATCGTTCAAGCAAATTCCGGCCGCTGCGTATAAAACGTTTTTGAATTATTTGCTGCAAACCGACCATGTGCAGTGGACGGAACAGCAAAGTTTGATCATCGGCCTGACGGGAGAAAAAATCGTCAACAATTTCCGTTTTTACGCCGTATTCAAGGATGACGAGGAGCATGCGGTCTACAACGGCACGGAGGAAATCGGCTCGATTACGACGGTGCCGCCGCCCGGGTATTGTTTTTCATTGGCGGGAAAATTGTGGAAAGTAACGGAAGTCGATACGAAGCATAAAGCCGTCTATGTCAAAGCGGCGCTGGGCAAAGTCGATACGTTGTGGCTTGGCGGCGGAGGGGATATTCATACGCTGGTCGTGCGGAAAATGCGCGAAGTGCTGATGGACACCGCCATTTATTCGTACCTGTCGCCGCAGGCCGTAAACCGGTTGGAACGGGCGCGCAGGCTGGCGAAAGAAAGCGGGCTGCTGAAGTCGCCCGTCATCCCGGCCGGCGGCGACTCGCTGTTCGTATTGCCGTGGATCGGGAGCAAGCAGTTCCGGACGCTCGAACGGCTGCTTAAACATAATCTTGCCGAGCGCCTGTCGCTGCGTTCGATCGTGCCGATGGAGCCATATTATTTTGTCGTTGCCGGCCAAGCGGACAGCCGGACGTTATTGGAGCAAATCCTTCAGGAATGCGCGTCCTGCACGGATCCGTTAATGCTGCTCGGGCCTGATGAAGCGCCCTATTTGGGGAAGTACGACGAATTCGTTTCGCCGGAGCTGGTGCGCATGGCTTTTGCGGTCGACGGTCTTGACGTCGAAGGACTCAAGCAAGGCTTGAGTGAAGTGTTGGAGCGATAAAGAAGCGTCAGTCATGCATCCATGGGAAAGTCGAACAAGCCGGGTTTTGGATCCGAGCGGGCCAAAGGTTGTGTACCTAACCGCTTTCGGATACAATGACTTTAATTAAGTTGAAAGGAGGCCAAAAGCGATGAGATCTGTATTCGTACCGGCTTGGATCGGTTTATCCGTAAAAAAATCGGGAAATTTGCATTCGACGGGATACGTCTGCCCATTTTTAAGCTGCGCTGCAATTAAATCTGCGAATACGGTGTCTGTACGTTTTTATGCCTCTCTCGTGTTAACTGATGCGTGAATTCAAGCTGCGGCTGGTTCATGTGCAGTGATGGGCTGATAACATTAAACGTAAGATGGGCACCGGAATTCCGGTGTCTTTTTTTTGCGACTTTTTGGCGTGAAAATGAAGGTTTGCAAGTTTTTGTTTGAAACAACGGGTTCATGGTGAACCAAGGGGAAGGGGTGAGAAACATTGACGAAGGAAGCAGTGGATGCGGCCTCCTAAAAAACATAAATCATTTTTTAGGAGGCAATCCAATGGTTAGAAACAACTCAAATGAAGCACTTATCCCACGACTCAGCCAAGGAAAAATAACACTCATCGTCATGACATTGGCATTATCCGTTCTTGTGGCGGCGATTACGGTGGATATGGTAAATCCCGTGCTCCCGCTTATCGGCGAACAACTGGGAGCTTCAAAAGCCCGCATTAGCTGGGTGGTCAGCGGCGTCGCGCTTATTCTGGCGATCGGGGTTCCTTTGTACGGAAGAATGTCGGATTTTTTCGATTTGAAAAAGCTATTTATCATTGCGGTCGGCATTCTGTCGTCCGGGAGCCTGATTTGCGCTCTCGCCCCGAATCTAATCGTTCTTGTTGCGGGGAGAATGATCCAGGGAGCCGGGATGGCGGCAATTCCCGTCCTTTCGGTCGTCGCCGTTTCGAAGGTGCTGCCGCCGGGCAAGAAAAGCGGCGACCGTTTGATGTTCTTGGCGGCGCGCTGCTGGGGCTGACCGCCGGGCTTCTGCTTTTTGGCGTGACTCAAGGGGAAGCAGCCGGGTTTGCTTCAGTGTCGTCGCTCGGAAGTTTTGCAGGTTCGGTTGCGGCTTTGATCTGCTTCGTCTGGCGTATCCATGCCGCGGATGATCCGTTCGTCCCGCCCGTTCTGTTTGCGAACCGAGTTTATGTATGCGCACTGATCGTTTCAATGTGCTCGATGTTTGCCTATTTCGCCGTGCTTGTATTCGTTCCGCTGCTGGTCGTGGAGGCGAACGGGCTTTCCCCCGGCCAGGCAGGGCTGGTGTTGCTGCCGGGAGGAGCGGCCGTCGCGGCCTTTTCTCCGGTCATTGGCCGCCTGTCGGATCGGGTAGGGACGAAACGGTTGATCGTTGCGGGTGCAAGCATGATGGGCATATCCACATTCTTTTTGTCGACCTATGCTGCAGGAAACTCTCCTGTCCTTGTTTCGGTAGGCGTATTAGGGGCGGGAATTGCTTTTGCGCTGTTGAACTCCCCGGCGAATAGCGCAGCCGTCAGCGCTGTGGCGAAAGATCAGGTCGGCGTGGGAGTCGGGATCTTCCAAGGCTCGCTCTACCTTGGCGCCGGAACGGGAGCGGGGTTGATCGGGGCCGTTTTATCGGCGCGGCGGGACGCGGCGCATCCCTTTAATCCTTGGTACGGGGAGGGGGCCGGAGCTTATTCCGACGCGTTTTTCATCACGACTGCGGTCGCGGCCGTCGCCTGGATCGCGGCATGGGGGTTGCGAAACGATGGCATGAAATGATTGGATTGGTTAATGATCAACGTTTCGGTATGTGCATTCACGAAAACAGGGACATCCGTTCTCCCGGGTGTCCCTGTTTTTACTCATATGCCACGATCAAGTTGCGTACGGGTTGCGGGTACAGTAAAGCGGAAAAAGTGTTTACATATGCACCATAAAAATAATCATAAACTTGGTCAAACTTTAATGCTTTCATTATCGTCTGTAATTTTAGAAAACATGAGGCAATAAGGATGGTGACGGTTTTTGAATAAATGGCTTGTTCTATTTCTTTTCACCATTATTTTATTGGTTGGTTGCACGAGTATGGATGATGAACATTTTCAATCCCAACCCACGCAAGCCACAAGTCAACCAACAAAAACGCCGACTCAAAGCCCTGATCGAGCCCCTTCATCCACGGATTCAGACTCTATCGTGTATACAAATAAACAATACGGGTTTCAGTTTTCTTTACCCGAAAGCTGGAAAGGTTATTCTATTGTAAATAGTCATTGGGAAGGCAACGCAATGGACAAAAACGTAAGTAAACAGACTTCAGAAACCGGTCCAATCCTTTCTATTCGAGATCCTCGGTGGACCGAGCAAAAGCCAAGGCAGGATATACCCATTATGGTATTTACGATCAATCAGTGGGAATCTCTTCTACGAGAAGAATTTTTTATTGGTGCAGCAGCGATCCAACCGAGCGAATTGGGTCAAAACGATAAATACGTTTTTGCAATTCCTTCACGTTACAATTTCGCCTACCCGCCTGGATACGAGGAAGTGGATAAGATTTTACAAAGCGGACCGCTTAAACCTTTTAATTCACTGTTAGCCCATCCGCAATTGAAAAACGAATGAGCAAAAGGGCACGATCATTCAATAAAATGGGGCGCGACAGGAGAATCTCTCCGCTTGTTGTTGCGCCATGTTATCCTATGATTAGGTGAAAAATACAATACTTTGAATTTCTGTGAATCCGAGGTGAGAAGCAGTTATGAAAAATAGAAACGTAACAGGTATGGTCGTGGCCGTCATTTATAGCATTGTTCTTTATGGTTTTTTAATTGAAGCACCCCCTGGTGAAATTCCGAACCATCCGCGATGGGCGTATTTAATGATTCCCCTTGGAGCAATTGCAATTATGGCTCTCTTCGATTTTGTGATCAAGCACGATTTCTTCAAAGACAAGAAATAGAAAGTGAACGGACCGATGATTACTCGATTGAGAATCCGGCTAGAGCAGGCAAACCTGTTAAAAAAACAACATATGAAAAATTCACAAAAGAAAAACCGACACATACCTAGTTCATATCCACCGTACTCTTCATTTCTGCGGATTTAGTTTGAATAAAGCAACTGCTAAAAAACTTACCGCCCTTTTGCAAGCGGCATTTTATTGCCCGGAGCGCCTGTCTTTAAAGGGAAGTTTTGAATCGGACATCTCCGTTTTTTCTTCATCGTTCTATACAAAAGCGGCTCGGGACGCTAGACTGATCATGAGGATCGTATATCCATATCAAAAAAGGTGGTCTTTCATGAAGCTTGAGCGTCTCATTTCCATGATCTACATGCTGCTTAATCACGAAATCTTGTCGGCTTCGGCCCTTGCGGAAAAATACAACGTGTCCCAACGGACGATCTACCGCGACATCGAAACCATCTGCGCGGCGGGCATTCCGGTGGTTTCCTATCAAGGCGTGAACGGCGGTTACGGGATCATGGAAGAATATAAAATGGACAAAAGCCTGCTCGGCTCCTACGACGTGAACTCGCTCGTGACTCTTTTGCGCAGCATGTCCACGGTATTTGAGGATGAGAAAGCCGAGGAGACGATCCATAAGCTCCAAACCGTCCACCAGGAAGCCAAAAAACCAAGCATGTCGCTCGATATCGGCAGCTGGCGCCCATATAACGAGACGCTTCGGATGATTCATGACGCGATTCGGAGGCGGCTTGTGGTAAAGTTCGAATATGTGAGCACCAAAGGGGAGCGGATCCAGCGGGCCGTCGAACCGGTTAATCTTTTGTACAAATACGACTCCTGGTACTTGTACGGTTATTGCCGGCTCCGCAGCGACTATCGGGAATTCAAGCTGCCTCGCATCGTTTCCATGGCTGTTACGGGAGAACATTTCCAGCATCACCGCCATGAACCGAAGATCGAATCCGGAAGGGGAAAAAGCGGGCCGGCCGATGCGGACGTATTCGATGTCGTGCTCCGAATCGCGCCGCCCGCCATGGCGAGGGCGCTCGATTTTTTCGTCGGCGCGGAAAAGCGCTTTGGAGAAGACGGATGCCTGGACATCATTTTGACGAACCAGCATCGCAGCAGCCTGCGTTGGCTTATTCCGATCATGCTGAGCTTCGGGGTTGGGGCGGAAGTCGTCAGTCCGCCGGAAATCCGAAAAGCGGTGAAGGAGCAGTTGCAAAACATGCTCGAAAAATATCGGGAAGTATGACACGCCGTTGTCATACTTCTTTTTGTATGCTCTATTCAGGCCAAGAACGAAACCGTAATAGAAAAGAAGGAGTGGTACTGAATATGAAGCAACAAGGAAAAAACAGGCTGCCGGTCGTCATCGCTGCTTTACTGCTCGGCATTCTCATGGCATCGATGGACAATTCGATCGTGGCGACGGCGATGGGCAGCATCGTGGGCGAAATCGGAGGGATGGACAAGTTCGTTTGGGTCACGTCGGCCTACATGGTGGCGGAAATGGCCGGCATGCCGATTTTCGGGAAGCTGTCCGACATGTATGGGCGAAAGAGGTTTTTTGTGTTCGGGATCATTTTGTTTATGATCGGATCGGCCCTGTGCGGCACGGCCCAGTCCATTACCCAATTGGCGCTGTACCGGGCCGTTCAAGGCATTGGCGGCGGGGCGCTTGTGCCTATCGCTTTTACCATCATGTATGATGCCGTCCCGCTGGAGAAAAGAGGGAAGCTCGGCGGATTGTTCGGGGCCGTGTTCGGCATCTCCAGCATCTTCGGCCCATTGGTCGGGGCTTATATTACCGAATATATCGCGTGGCAGTGGAATTTCTACATCAATTTGCCGCTAGGTTTGGCGGCGCTGCTGATGATCGCGTTATGTTACAAGGAATCCCATGAGCATTCCAAGCAGCCGATCGATTGGGCCGGCGCGTTCACCTTCCTGGGAGCCGTCGTTTGCCTCATGTTTGCGCTGGAGCTCGGCGGCAAGCAGCTGGCATGGAATTCGCCCGAGATGTTAAGCCTGCTTGGAGGGTTCGTGCTTCTGTCGGCGGCGTTCCTGTTCGTGGAAACGAAGGCGAAGGAACCGATCATCACGTTCGGCTTGTTCAAAAATCGGATCTATACGTCCGGCATCCTGACCGGATTTTTTAGCGGCGCGGCGTTTATTGCCGCCTCTGTCTACATCCCGATATTCATTCAGGGGGTGCTCGGCGGTTCGGCCACCAGCTCCGGCATGGTGCTGCTCCCGATGATGGTATCGTCGGTCATTACGGCTACATTGGGCGGCAGCTTGATGAACCGGATTTCCTACCGTTCGATCATGGTCTCCTCGCTGCTGGTGTTAACGGTCGGCACGGCGCTGCTGACGACGCTCGGCCCGGATTCGTCCCGGCTTCAAGTCACGTTTTACATGATCCTGGTAGGCCTGGGCATCGGCGCTTCATTTTCGGTGCTGAGCAACGCGTGCATCCACGGTTTGTCGTACCGCCAGCGGGGATCGGCCAGCTCCACGTTTAATTTTCTCCGTTCCTTGGGCATGACGCTGGGCATCACGACGTTCGGGATGATCCAGACCCATGCGTTTTCGGCGAAGATGGGGCAGATGTTCGGCGGAGGCGCACAGGTTCCCGATGCGCTTTCCGTCAACGATCCGCACGTGCTGCTGTCGGAGCAGACGCGTGCCGGCATCCCGGCCGCGCTTTTGGATTCGGTATCGGAGGCGTTGTCCTCGTCGATCGCTGCCACCTTTGGTTGGGCGCTGCTCCCGGTGCTCCTGGCATGCGCAGCCTCGCTGCTGATGGGCAAAGCCAAGCTTGATGCAAGCGCCGCGCCGGAGGTTCAAGCCGAACCGGATCGTAAGGAAGAGAAAAAAGACTACGGCTATTCGACCGTGTCCTAAACCGGTGCTCCTCTGCCGCCGGATAAATTTTAAGGTGTCCCAAAAAGAAAGAGCCCATGGCGATGGCCATAGGCTTCCTCTTTTTGGAGCAGGGTCTATTTGTTCCCGATCACGCGATGGATAAAATCGATGATTCCATCTTCGACGTCGTCCCGGATGTCGCGATAGTTGTGGATTTCATGGCGATAACCCGAATATACCTTGGTTTCCACGCGATGACCCGTTTCCGCGAGCCAGTTCGAAACGGCGTAGACCCCTTCCCCGTATTGGCCGACAGGATCCTGATCCCCGGCGATATTGTAAACGGGAATGGATGCCGGCACTTTTTCCGCCCACTGCGTACCTTTGATCGTTTCCATCATCATCACAAAATAATACAACGAACGGATATTGGGCGGCGTCGTAAAGTTGTTGAACGGATCATGGGCATGGTCGGCAACGACGTCCGGATCGCCGCAGATCCAGTCATTCGGGGTGGAGGCATTTTCGCAGCGCTCCGTCATCCAGCCCAGAAGCTTTTGCAAGTAAGATGGATCGATTTCTTCTCCATTGCCCCGGTCCATCTGTTCCTTCAACGCCTTCGCAAGTTCGCCCGCATTCGGAAACACGCCCGAAGTCCCGCAAAGAATCAAACCGTCGATCCCTTCTCCGTAAGCGGCGGCATAACATCTGGCGATCATGGAACCCATGCTGTGGCCAAACATGAAATAGGGCAGGCCGGGATATTTCTCCTGTACCCGTTGACGGAGCGAGTGTTCATCTTCCGCCATCGTCATGTAGCCGTGTGCGCCCCAATCGCTCCAGTTGCCTGAATCGTATGCCGTCTTGCCGTGTCCCACATGATCGTCCGCCGCAACCACGAAGCCTTCTTCATTCAGCTTCAAAATCATGTGGAGATACCGGCGCGAATGCTCGCCGAAACCATGCACCAGCTGAACGATTCCGCGCGGTTTGCGGATGGGGGTGTAGATCCAGGCTCGAATGTCGTCCTTTTGATTAAATGATTTGAAACTCAGTTCATGAATGGCCATGATCGATCACCTCGTATTTGGATTGGTTGAAGAATTTATGCCGATGGAAGAAACAAAAAAAGACGCACAAAATACCTTTTGAAAAACAAAAGCATTTCGTGGTCTCCGCGTCTCTTCACATCGTATTAACTTTGAATTCAATATAAATCCTAATGAAAACGTTGTCAAGAAGTGGATCGGGATCAAAAACAAAAGGACCCTCCATCGAAGGTCCTTTTATGTTTTAGGCTCGGATATGATGCCGTTTGCGGATTACAGGATCCAAGCGCCGATCAAACCGCTGACGATGCCGGCAACCACGACCGACACGGAGACGAAGGCCAGCACTTTTTTCGGAAAAGCCTTCCATGCGATCAGCACCGACGGCAGACTGATGGCCGGCAGGGTCACGAGAAGCGCCGCCGCAGGTCCGGTACCCATGCCCAATGCCAGAAAGGATTGGATGATCGGAATTTCCGCCGCCGTCGGAATGACGAACAGCGTGCCGACGACCGCAAACACGATAACGGCCGCGATGCCGCCGCCGACCCAGACCGGAAACATCGTGGACTGAAAGGCGCCGAGCAGCAGCACGGCGATCAGATAAGCCGGAACGACGCTGACGAGCATCATGCCGAGGCTTTTGAGCCAGCGGACAAGGAACGGAGCCTGATCCCCCTTGTCTTCGGGCAGGGCCGCCATCGATTCGGGCATCTTGGCTTCACCCGCGAACCGGTTGGCAAAATAGCTGACGCCGAACGTAAGCAGGATTCCGAACACGATGCGCATGAGCATGAATTTCCAGGACAGGACGAATGCCATAAAAATCAGCGTCGCCGGGTTAAGCAGCGGATTCCCGAGCCAAAAGGCCAGCGCGGCTCCGACCGATACGTTGCGTTTGCGAAGGCCGGTGGCGATCGGTGCGGCGCAGCAGGTGCACATCATGCCGGGCAGGGACGATACGCCCGCGATCAGCGTGCTTTTGAATCCCGCTTTCCCAAGCTTTTCGTAGAGCCAACCGGTAGGCAGCAGCACCTGTACGAGGGAACCGAGCAAAATGCCGAGCACCGCCGCTTTCCATACGGATTTGAAATAAGCTTGCGCGTATTGCAAGGCGGAGCCCCAGGATGGCCCGTTCCCTTCCATATTTAAGATCGAAGAGCCGATGGAATGCTTGTCGGCAGCCGAAAACGCCTTGTGATAATAAGGCCACCATTTGACGTAAAGCAATCCGATGACGGCTATGAGTACGAACAGGCCCACCATCCAAACCGTTTTTTTGTTTGAAGGGCGTCCCGGAATCGAACGAATCGGTGACATCTTATTTCCTCCATTCTTGAAGTGGACAATTATATATTGTATTCCTCCCGCTGCATCGTGACAAGGAAAATCTATCATTTTCATGAAAGATTCAATTTGAATTTTCATAGACAAGCTTTTTCGAGCGCGCTGCAACAATTCCGGATTAAAATCCATCTAAGAGTGATAGGACACCCCCTCTCTCCCATATAATGGCATTAATCACCGGATGAAAGGAGGCTTGCGGATTCTGCGTACTTATCACCGCTCATTCGCAGCAATCATTCTTATCATGTTACTGGGTTGGATCATCCCCCCGCCTGTGCAAGCGGACGCACAAAGTGCGGGTAACGATCTGATCATCGTCAACAAAAAAACGAATAAACTGGCATTTTTCCAAAACGGTTCCCTCGTCAGGGAATTTCGCGTAGCCACCGGCAAAACGGCATCGCTTACGCCGGAAGGGCGTTTTGAAATCGTGAACAAAATCAAAAACCGTCCGTATTACAAAGAAAAAATTCCGGGAGGAGATCCAAGAAATCCGCTCGGCGACCGCTGGATCGGGCTGGACGTCAACGGAACGCGAGGAACGACATACGCGATCCATGGAAACAACAACAAAAATTCCATCGGAAAGTATGTCAGCGCGGGATGCATCCGCATGTATAACGACGATATTCACTGGCTGTTTCCCAAAGTACAACTCCACACCATGGCCATTATCACATCGTCTAAGCTTTCGTTTGAGGAGATCGCTCGAAACTCAGGTTACCGCTTAGGCGAGCAGAAATTTGAGGGGAGGCTGTTGATCGACAACAAGGAAGCGGATTTGCGTAACGATATGATCCTGTACGATTCCCGGATTTATATTCCGCTCAGGGCTTGCATCGAATTGTTAGGCGGGGAGGTGCTCTGGAACAACCAAACGAAAACGGCGACCCTTCGAATCGGCAGCCGCACGATCGTGCATCAGGCGCTGTCGGGTCAAGCAACGGTCAACGGGAAAACCGTCAAGATAACCGCCTCAAGGTACAGGGATAACTCCCTGATGCTTCCGCTGAGAAATTTTTCGGAACTATCGGGTTATTCCGTCCAATGGGACGGTACGACCAATACGGTTTCCATCCGATCGCCGAAATGAGGATCGGGTATGCCCCAATTCATCCGCGTTTTTCGCGGATTTTTTTATTTTATGCCTAGCCATGCCCAAGATCCGATCCGTTTATGAAACTTTTTTTCAACCTGCAGCCTGCTGCGGGATTTTTTTTGCTGAGGCCGGCCTTTTTCTGTTGACGTATCTCAGGCGTCCCTTATAAAATAGGGGAGTTGCGTTTTTGAACATTTGAAAATTTCGGATATTGATCAAGGGAAGGCAGTTCCATGAATAGAAAACTCGCAGACATTTTTTTGCTTATCATCGGTTCATTCATTTTTGCGCTCGACATCAATCTGTTCGTCATTCCTCACGACCTGTCCGAAGGCGGCGTCACGGGGATCACGATCATTCTTTACTATTTGTTCAAATGGTCTCCGGGCCTGGTGAATTTGATATTAAACGCGATCCTGCTGATCGTCGGCTATAAATTTTTGGACAAGCAAACGACGGTATACACCATCATCGCCATCGTGTGCAACTCCTTGTTCCTGCATTTGACGGAAGGATGGACGCTTCAATCGGACGACGTGCTTCTTAACGCCATTTTCGGCGGCGTATTTGCGGGCGTGGGCATCGGACTCATCGTGCGCGCGGGCGGCACGACGGCAGGCAGCGTCATTTTGGCGCGGATCGCCCATAAATATTGGGATTGGAATATCAGCTACGCGCTGCTCTTTTTTGACCTGATCGTGGCGTTTTCGTCCTATTTCATCATCGGGGCGCAGAGCCTCATGCTTACCATCGTAATGTTGTTCGTCGGCACGAAAGTGATGGAATTCATCATCGAAGGTTTGAACCCGCGGAAAGCGATCACGATTATCTCCAAGGAATACGACCATATCGCGCAGGAGATCAATACCGTGATGGAGCGCGGCGTGACGGTGTTTCCCGGATACGGCTACTATACGAAACAGCCGAAGGAAGTGCTGTACGTCGTCATTAACAAACAGGAGGTCCCGACGTTGAAAAAAATCGTCAAGTCCGTCGACAAGGATGCCTTCATCACCATTCACGACGTCAGGGACGTGTTCGGCGAAGGTTTTATCGACTTGGCGAAATAAAAAATAAATCAGGCACGTACAAGGGAAAGAGCTGCGGCAGGCAGTCCTTTTTTGTTTTTATTCGGCAATGATTGCGCATTTCCGCGGGTTGCCTCTAAAATAGATTCATGAACGTTGACGTAAAGGAGGCGGGAAGGCATGGGCAATATGGTGATCGAGCCGCTGGGCGAAACTGCGCTGCTGATCCAATTCGGCGAAACGATCGAGGAAGGCGTGAACCGTCAGGTTCAAGCGGCAGTGTCCCTGCTGGAGGCAGGTCCGTTTCCCGGATTCGTGGAATGCATTCCTTCGTTTGCGGCGGTTGCGGTTTATTATGACCCGTTCAGGTTAGACCGCTCCCCGGGAGAGGGAACGGCATTCGAGCATGTCAGATCCCTCGTTCAGAGCCGGTTGAAACAGATCGGCGTTCATGCGGAGCGGAAGCGGGACGTGATCGACATTCCGGTCTGTTACGGCGGCGAACACGGGCCGGATTTGGCCTATGTGGCGGAATTGAACGGGCTCGATGAAGCCGAGGTCGTCAGCATCCATTCGGGCCGGGACTATTTGGTGTATGCGCTCGGTTTTGCCCCGGGTTTCCCGTACTTGGGCGGCATGCCGGCAAGCATATCCGCACCGCGGAAAGGAACGCCCCGGTTGTCCATTCCTGCCGGGTCGGTAGGGATCGCCGGAACCCAGACCGGCATCTATCCGTTGGACACGCCCGGCGGCTGGCAAATCATCGGCAGAACGCCGCTCGCCTTGTTTCGGCCCGGGCAGAACCCGCCTGTTTTGTTGAACAGCGGGCAGTATATCCGTTTTCGGCCGATCGGCGTTTCCGAATACGACAGACTGGCAGGTGAACGGGGATGAGCATCGAGGTATTGAAACCGGGGTTACTCGTTACCGTGCAGGATCTAGGACGGACAGGTTACGGCAAATACGGCCTCGGCCGGTCCGGGGCGATGGACGGGTTTGCCCACCGGGTCGCCAACTGGCTTGTCGGCAATGCCGAGAGTGAGGCGGCGCTCGAAGTCACCTGGTCCGGTTTTTCGGTGCGTTTCCGTCAAAGCATGCTTGTTTCGATCACGGGCGCCGATTTATCGCCGGAATCCGGCGGTACGCCCGTTCCGATGTGGCGGCCGGTATGGTTTCGTCAGGGAAGCGAGCTGGCGTTCAAACGCCCCGTATCCGGGTGCCGCGCTTATGTTGCGGTTGCCGGCGGCGTGGATTCGCCTCAAGTTCTCGGCAGCCGCAGCTCGCATTTGCGAGCCGGCATCGGCGGCCTGAACGGAAGGGCGTTGCAGGCGGGAGATGTCCTGCATAACAAAGATTCGGGCCGATTCGGTAGTCCCGCCGCGAGTTCCCGCGATTTCGCGGAGCATGTTTTTTTTCGGGCGGCGCGTTGGTCGACGGCTCCCCGGCCAGGTTATATCCGCGGGAATCAAGCCGTTCGGGTCACGAGGGGGCGGCAATACGATGATTTTCGGGCAGCGGATCTTCGGCGTTTCTTCGAAGATTCCTACCGCGTCAAGCCGGAGTCCGACCGGATGGGCTACCGGTTGTCGGGACCCCGGCTCGAGCTGCGGACTCCCCGGGAGTATCTGTCCGAAGGCGTTGCCGACGGCACGGTACAGGTGCCGGCCGACGGGCAGCCGATCATCCTCATGGCCGACAGGCAAACGCTTGGCGGCTATCCGAAAATCGCGCAGGTCGTTTCCGCCGATTTGCCTAAAGTCGCGCAGTTGTCCCCGGGCGACGCGATCCGCTTCCGCGAGGTTTCCCTTGACGAGGCGGAACAGTTGTACCTGGCACGGGAACGCGGCCTGCGGCGGCTCAAAACCATGATCGACGTCAGATTGGAGGGAATGTTCGGATGTTAAGCGTGGACCTGAATTGCGATATGGGAGAAAGCTTCGGGCGTTATGCTTTAGGCACCGATGCCGAAATGATGGAGTATATTACGTCCGCCAACATCGCTTGCGGTTTTCACGCCGGCGATCCGTCGGTGATGCGGCGTACCGTCCGGATGGCCGTCCAAAGCGGCGTTTCCATCGGCGCTCACCCGGGGCTGCCCGACTTGGCGGGATTCGGCAGACGGCCCATGGAGGTGTCGGCCGAGGAAGTTTACGACATGGTGACATACCAGGTTGGCGCGCTCCAAGCTTTTGTTAAGCAGGAAGGCGGCACGCTGAAACATGTTAAGGCGCATGGGGCCTTATATAATATGGCCGCAGCCGATCGGCGGCTGGCCGACGCGGTCGCCCGGGCGGTGCACGAAACGGATTCATCCTTGATCCTGTACGGGCTGGCCGGCAGCGCGTTGATTGCCGCGGGCAGGGCGATGGGGCTGCGCACGGCATCGGAGGTCTTTGCGGACCGGACTTACCGGGACGACGGGACGTTAACGCCGAGAAACATGCCGGGTTCATTGATTGCCGATCCGGACCGGGCGGTAGATCAAGTGCTGCAAATGGTTAGAGAAGGCGCCGTTTCGGCTGCGAGCGGCCGGACCATTCCGATCGAGGCGGACACGGTCTGCATCCACGGCGACGGCGAACATGCCTTGTCTTTTGCCGGCAGTCTGCGGGCCGCGCTGGAACGGGAAGGGATAAGAGTCTCGGCCTTATAACAACTTACATACAGGGGGAAACATCCATGAAAATACTCGTGACGGCGTTCGAGCCGTTCGGTGGCGATTCGGTCAACCCGACGGAAAAACTGCTGGAGGACATTGGGAAGGAACGGTTCGACGGGGCGGAAATCCATACCCGGCTGCTGCCGGTCGTATTTGACGAATGCGCCGACAAGTTATTGGAAACCGTGGAAGCGATCCGGCCGGACGCGGTCATTTGCTGCGGTTTGGCTTCCGGGCGAACGTCCATTACGCCGGAGCAAATCGCGATCAATCTGAAGGAGGTGCCCAAGGAATCTTCCGTCGGGGACAATAAAGGGAACCGTCCATACGACGAACGCGTGAACCCGGAAGGCCCGGACGGCTTGTTCAGCCTGCTGCCGGTCCGCGAGATGGTGGAGAAGATGAAGGAGCAGGGAATTCCGGCCTCGATTTCGTATTCGGCGGGCACTTTCATTTGCAACAATACGATGTATGCGCTTCTCGATTATATCCGGACGAACCGGCTATCCATGATCGGCGGTTTTGTCCATTTCCCCGCATCGGAAGAAATGGCCGCAAGCAAGCCGAGTTTGCCATCCCTCTCGCATGATACGATGCTGAAGGGTTTGAAGACGATGATTCAGACGCTATTGAATTAATTCATTTTATTCTTCGGCCGACGCGGGACTTGCTGCTCGCAGGTTCATGCTACATTCGAATACCCAAAAAGCCTGATTCCTTGGAATCAGGCTTTTCCTTTTTTGCGGAATTGATGGGGGGAGATGTTTTTGTACTGGCGGAATTGCTGGATGAAATAGCTTGAGCTGGAAAAGCCGACCTCGAGCGCAATATCCGTCATGCTCATATCGGTCGTGAGCAGCAGCTTTTCGGCTTCGGTGATCCGGATGTAGCTGAGGTAATTGGTGAAAGTTTTGCCCATGATCGCTTTGAAGCGCCGCGAAAAGTAACTATAGCTCATATTGCATAGTTTGGCCGCCGTTTGGGCGTTGATGTCGTTCATATAGTTGTAGTCGATGTATTCGAAAACCTGCTGCAGCATCCGGTAGTCGCTGTCATTCAGCGAGCGCGAAACCTCCCACCCCCAATGCTGGGGATGCGTGCGGCGCAGAAACCATAGAAAAACGCGGCAGATCAGCGTACGGACGGCCAGCTCGAAGCCGAACCCTTTGGAGGTGAATTCCTCATAGATTTCCCGGATCAGGCCGGGAATGGGCGTGTCGTGGATTTCGGCCGCCGTAAACACCCGCTGTCCTCCGGCATCCGCAAGCGTAAAAGGGAGGATGTATTTCGATTCCAGGAAGGTGCGCGAGGTCGAGTACAAAATTTCGGGATCGAATTTCACGACGATGTATGAAACGGGCTCCTCCGTCGAATAAATCGAATGGGTTTCGTGCGAGTGGATCAGAACCAGATCGCCGGTTTCGAGCCGATGGCTTTTCCCGCCCAGGAACACCTTGGCTTTGCCGGAAAGGAAGTACAGTATTTCGATATAAATATGCCAGTGGGGATCCACGACGATGCTTCCGTTTTGGCTGGAATGGATCATGCTTTCGTAAGGATATTGGACAGACCCGTCTTGGGAACGGTTGGATTCGAAATACGGTTCGGTCATCGCTGCAGCACCTCGTTTTTACCATGACAAAAATTTTATATTTTTGAATAGGTTCATTGTATAACGAATCTGCCGATTTTGGTATCCTTACCTTGACTTGAGACACAGAGGAGGCAAGACGGTGGAAAATATAGCACTTCAACTGTATTCCATTAAAGAACTGACAAGCGCCGATTTTTTGGGAACGCTTGCCAAAGTGGCGGAAATCGGTTATGACGGCGTCGAGTTCGCGGGTTATTTCGGCACCTCTGCTTCGGAACTGAAAAAAGCGCTGGATGCTCACGGTCTCCGGGCCGCCGGAAGCCACATCGGCATTTCCGACCTGCAGGACGGTCTTGACCGGACGATCGAATACTCGCTTACGATCGAAAGCCCTTACATTATTTGCCCGGGCCTTCCCGAAGAGATGCGCAGCAGCGCCGACAGCTACAAACGCACGGCGGAAGCCTTCAACCGGATCGGGGAGCGCTGCAAGGAGCAGGGACTTCGGTTCGGCTACCATAACCACGCGGTCGAATTCGAGAAGTTCGACGGACTCACCGGCATCGAACTGCTTGCCCGGCACACGGATCCCGACCATTTGTTTTTCGAGCTGGATACGTACTGGGCGGAGGCGGCGGGATTCCGTTCCGTCGACTGGATCGAATCGCTGAAAGAACGCTGCTCGGTGCTGCATATCAAGGACATGAAAAGCGGGCAGGACAAGCGGAACACGGAAATCGGGTCCGGCATCATGGATTTCAAGGCGATCGTCGAAACGGGCAAACGTTACGGCGTGCAATGGTATACGGTGGAACAAGAGGAGTTCGAGATGCCTCAGCTGGAAAGCATCAAGGCGAGCCTCGCCTACCTTCGACAAATATTATAAATTATGAATCAGAAGGAGATGACTCGGGTTATGGCGGTTAAGGAACAAAAAACGCTCTGCGTCGGCGTGATCGGCTGCGGCGGCATCGCAAACGGCAAACATATACCGAATTTGAACGCGAACAAAAACGTGGAACTGGTGGCGTTCTGCGACATCATCGAAGAGCGGGCGGTCGAATCCGCCAAAAAAATCGGCAGGGAAGACATCGCGATTTATACGGATTACAAGGAACTGTTAAAGGACGAAAGCATCGACCTGGTCCATGTCTGCACGCCGAACAAGTCCCACTCGTTCATTACCATCGCTGCGCTGGAAGCCGGCAAACACGTGATGTGCGAAAAGCCGATGGCAAAAACTTCGGAGGAAGCCAGAGCGATGCTGGAAACGGCCAGACGCACGGGCAAAAAGCTGACGATCGGATATGACAACCGTTACCGTCCGGATTCGCTGCTTCTCAAAAAAATCTGCGAACGCGGAGATTTGGGCGACGTTTATTTCGCGAAGGCCCATGCCATCCGCAGACGCGCCGTACCGACCTGGGGCGTGTTCCTGAACGAAGAGGAGCAAGGCGGAGGCCCGCTCATCGACATCGGGACGCATGCGCTCGATTTGACGCTTTGGCTGATGGATAACTACAAGGTCAAAAGCGTCGTCGGAAACGTATACCATAAGCTCGGCAGCAAAAAAGACGCCGCCAACGCGTTTGGTCCGTGGGATCCCGAGCAGTTTACCGTCGAAGATTCGGCATTCGGATTCATCACGATGGAAAACGGGGCCACCGTCATCCTCGAATCGAGCTGGGCGCTGAATACGCTGGACGTCGGCGAAGCGAAGGCGACGCTGTGCGGGACCGAAGCCGGCGCGGACATGCGCGACGGACTGCGGATCAACGGCGAAGAGATGGGCCATTTGTACACCAAGCTGCCGGAGCTGAACACGGGCGGCGTCGCTTATTTCGACGGCAAGTCGGAGAGCCAGGCCGCAAGGGAATGCCGGCTTTGGATCGACAGCATCCTGAACGATACCGAACCGATGGTGAAACCGGAGCAGGCATTGGTCGTCACCGAGGTGCTGGAAGCGATCTACGAATCCGCGCGCACGGGCAAAACGGTCTATTTTAAATAGGTTCATAGGAAAAGCTCACCCTTTTATCAAAGAGAGAGTGGGCTTTTTGTCATCGGGACGGTCCGGCCGTTGTGTCGCAATATTGAAGCTTATTGTCGCAATGTTACACTGTATTATCGGTATTTCCTGTGATAGATTAATGGCATGATGTCCTTAAATTAAACATTGGGGTGGCTGAACATGATCAGAATAGGTAAAATTAGCTATTGGCACGTGCATGCTTGGGATTATACGAAACAAGCCCAGGAGCATCCGGACACGGAAATCGTCGCGGTTTGGGACGAAAACCCGCAGCGGGGCAAGGAAGCCGCAGACAAGCAAGGCGTGGACTTCCATGAATCCCTCGACGAAATGCTCGGCCGCGACGACATCGACGGCGTGATCGTGGACGCTCCGACGCGGATGCACCGCGACGTGATGCTGAAGGCGGCAGCCGCCGGCAAGCATATTTTCACGGAAAAAGTGCTTGCGCCGACGCTGCACGAAGCAAACGAGATTTTGGAGGCGGTCAAACGCCATAACGTGAAGCTGACGGTTTCGCTGCCGCGTCTGAATGACGGATACACGCTGGCGATCCGCGAAATTCTCGATCAGGAGCTACTCGGAAAAGTGACGTTGGTACGCGTCCGTTTGTCCCACAACGGGTCTACCGCGGGTTGGCTGCCGGACCATTTTTACAAGCTGGAAGATACCTTCGGCGGAGCGCTCATCGATCTGGGCTGCCACCCGATGTATTTGACGCGTTTGTTCCTGCAGCAGGAGCCTGTCGAGGTCAAAGCGGAATACGGTTACGTTACGGGCAAAGAAGTCGAGGATAACGCGGTAGCGACGCTGTCGACGCCGTCCGGGGCGATCGGGATCGTGGAAGCGGGCTTCGTGAACAGCTTCTCTCCGTTCTGCATCGAAGTTCACGGCACGGACGGCACGCTGCTTTACGGCACGCCTGAGGAAAAGCTTCTCATCCGTACGGCCCGGAAAAGCGAATACAGCGACGGTTGGGTAGAGCTTCCGGTGCCGGGGCCGCGTGAAAGCGCGTTCCAGCAATGGGTCGGCCATATCCAGAACGACACGACGGCCGACGAGAATGTGGCGTATGCCCTTGAATTGACGAAACTGATGGAGGCGGCGAACCAATCGGCGCGCGAGCATCGCGGCATTCGTATATCCGATCTTCAAGCTTAAATTTCAGGTGCCGAAATAAAATATATGGAATCAAGGACTGTGCTTCATGATGAACAACTTTCCGTATGAAATGATGACGGAGCGCGCAGACGCTCTGGAACGGCTGGATCTGAAAGTGTATTGGGGGAACTATGAGATTCGCGTCCTGCGATTTCACCTCATTACGTTTCCCCCGGGGAAAATGGTGTCTTTTCACAAGCACGCCGAATATGAGTTTCATTTTATTCCGCGCGGCAAAGGGATGGTCATCCTGGAACAGGAGCCGTTCACGCTGCGCGAGGGCATGTTTTATTTGACGGGACCGGGCGTAATGCATTACCAGGAGGCGGATGCCGAGGAAGCGATGGATGAGCTTTGCCTCCATGTCGATATCGTCAACCTGGCGGAGAAAGAAAAGGGCCAGGGCAGGCGCACCCGCCATGCCGCCGATCCGTGGGAAATCGCCGAAGCCCAGGATTGCATGGAGAAGCTGAAAACATTGCCGCTCAAACCGGTCATGGACGCTCATCGGGCCATGCCTTATTTCCTGGAGGCTTATCAGGCGGCCCATATGAAATATGCCGGGCTGTATACGACGATCAAACACAGCGTCATCCAAATTTTGCTGCGCGCGGTCAGGGCTTACGAATCGGAGCCGATGGAGGCGCTGCTGCCCGCGAGGGACATGAAGGCTTACCGGTACCAGCTGGCCATGGAATACATCGAAGCCAATTCGGCGGGGGAGATCGTCTTGGACGACGTCGCCGACAAGCTGCATATCAGCAGCAGACAGCTGCAGCGGATCCTCAGGGATCTTGGCGACGGCCGCTCGTTCAGCGAGATTTTGGAGGACTTTCGTCTGAAATCGATCTGCAAACGGCTGACCGAAACGAAGGATCCGATCGACGTCATTGCCGGCCTGGAAGGGTTTTCGAGCGGCAGCTACCTGCATACGGTATTCAAAAAAAGATTCGGGATGACGCCGACGGAATATCGGATGACACACGCGAAAATATAGGGGGATGGCTTTCGTGGGAAAGATTTATCGGATTGGGATTATCGGAAGCGGCGGCATTGCCGGCGAGCATGTCCGCGCTTATAAACGCATCGAAGACGTGGAAATCGTCGGCGTGGCCGACATTTTGCCGGGACGGGCGGAAGAGTTCATCAAGCGCTGGGATTTGCAGCAGGCCAAAGGCTTTGACGATCACCGCAAGATGCTGGAAATGGAACTCGACGGCGTAAGCATTTGCACGCCGAACGTCGCCCATTACCAGACGACGATCGATTCGCTGCGCGCCGGCAAACATGTCATGCTGGAAAAGCCGATGTCGGTCACGCTCGAACAGGCCGTCGAAATGGTGCAGGTCGCAAAGCAAACCGGAAATATGCTGAACATCGGTTTTCAGCCGCGTTACGACCCGAATATGGGGCTGATCAAGGATTTGGTGCAGAAGGGCCAGCTCGGCAAAGTTTATTATGTAGAAACCGGCGGGGGACGCCGCCGCGGCATGCCGGGCGGGACGTTCATCCGGCAGGAGATCGCGGGAGCCGGGGCCATGGCCGATATCGGCTGTTATTCGCTCGATCTGGCTTTAAATACGCTCGGGTATCCCAAACCGCTGACGGTGTCGGCTTACACGTCGAACTATTTCGGCACGAACCCGAAATATCATCCGGAGGCGGACCGCTTCGACGTGGAAGACTTCGGCGTTGCGATCGTCCGGTTTGAAAACGATCTCGTGCTGAACTTTAAAACCTCCTGGGCGATGCACATGGATACGCTCGGCGCCACCATGTTCCTCGGAACGGATGCGGGGATGAAGGTGCTCCCGGGCAGCAGAGGCCCGTGGGGAGGCGTATGGGACGGCAACGTCGGCGCGGTATCCATATTCCATGATATCCAAGGCCATCATACCGAAAGCATCATTCCGCTGATCGACCATAAACTAAGCGTGTTCGAGGAAAAAATCAAAGATTTCGTACGCGCGCTCCGCGAAGGGGGGCCGGCACCGATCCCGGGCGAGCAGATTTTGCGCAACCAGGCGATCCTGGACGGCATTTTGCGGTCTTCGCAAACGAAAAGGGAAGTCGAAATCCATATTCCGGACATCGGTTAATTCCGGCGTCCGAAACCACAGTCCGCAGCCTGACCCATCAGGTTTCGCGGACTGTTTTTTTATCCAATGTTCTTGTCATCCTGAGAATTTATGGTATATTTAAACTCCTTCCTTATTTCCCAACATCTCACTCCAAATCGTATTTCAGGAGGACATTTCCAATGCTTTGGCTCAAATGGGACCTCAACCTGAAGATCAGGCTGATTGGGGATTCCCTGTTTAACATGCTCTTTTGGATGTATTTTCCGTTCATGGCGCTTTACTTCAGCGAAGCTTTCGGCAAATCCGTCGCCAGCATGCTGATGATGGTGCCGCCGCTCGTCGGGATGTTCGCGGGTCTGTTCGGAGGGTTTTTGGCCGATCGGCTGGGCCGGCGCCCCGCGATGCTTTTGGGTTCGATCCTTCAATCCGTGATGTTTGCGATTTTTGCATTATCCCCTTCCCGCTGGCTCGATTATGTAGCGTATATCGGGGTCGGGCTCGGGGGTTCGATTTTTACGCCGGCCAGCTCGGCGATGGTCGCGGACGTCACGCCGGAAAAGGAGCGGCGAATGGTGTTTGCGACGTTCGTGACCGGGAGGAACATCGGCGCGGTGTTCGGCCCGGCGATCGGTTCCGTCTTTTTCATCCATCATCGCACCGAACTGCTGTGGACATGCACGCTGGTCACGTTCCTGTACTTTTTGACGATCTATTGGAAGATACGCGAAACGCTGCCGAAATCGGCGGAACCCGCGAACGAAAAAGGAAATATGGGCTCGCTGATCATAAAGCAGTTCCGCGATTACGGCCTTATTTTCAAGGATCTGCCCTTTGCGGTGTATATCATTGCGGGAGTGATGGTCACCATCGCTTTTATGCAGCTGGATATGTATCTTACGGTGTACGTCAAAGAATACGTGCCTGCGCAGCCGCTGTTCTCGTTCGGGAGCTGGTCGCATTCCCTGGACAGCACCGGAATTTTCGGCTTGATGATCGGGCTTAACGGTTTGTTGTTCGTGCTGTTGGCGGTGCCGGTCACCAAGGTGTTCGAGCATTGGAGCGATCGAAACGTGTTCATTTTATCCTCGGTGCTGTTTGGTCTCGGGATGTTTCTAATGGGTTTTACCACGAACGTATGGCTGCTGCTTGTTTTTGTCGTCATCATGACGGTGGGGGAAGTGTCCCGTTCGCCCGTTACGGAAAGCTTCATCAGCAAATATGCGCCTGCCGACGCAAGAGGCCAGTACATGGGAGCATCCAACCTTCAATATTCCTTGGGCCGTTTTATCGCTCCGGCGACGATTTTTCTTTCGACTTGGCTCCCGCCGCTTGGGGTCTTCGGTTTTATCTTTTTCTGCACGCTGGCAAGCGTCGCGTTGTATGTCGTGCTGTTTCGCATTCTTCCCAAACCCAAACCTGCCGAGTAAAAATGCCGGTGGATGATCGTGGAAACGTCCGCGCCATTTTTTGAGCGGATCGGTGTTATCTTTTTCCTGCAAAAAGGACAACCTGTGAACAGGTACCGAAACACATCTACAGGAGGAAGAATAGGCACAATGAAAAAACAAGCGATCTGCCTGAGCGTACTGAGCACACTCGTATTCGGGGCTGCGCCGATGAGCCCGTCCGCATGGGCCCACTCGGAAGAAATGCAAGTGAAAACGAAAATCATCGATTCCAAAGGGACTGAAGTGGGCACGGCGGTGATCACGCAAAAAGCCGATGCGGTGCAAATTCACGTCGAAGCGAAAAACTTGCCCCCGGGGGAGCACGGAATTCACTTCCATGAAAACGGAAAATGCGATCCGCCGGACTTCACGACTGCGGGAGCGCATTTTAATCCGCAAGGCAAGCAGCATGGCTTCAAAAACCCGCAAGGGTTCCATGCGGGCGACCTGCTGAACATCCGCGTCAATGATGACGGAAGCGTCGTGGCCGATCTGGAGAGCAAAACGGTAACGCTGAAAAAGGGCGCATCGAACTCGCTGCTCAAACCGGGAGGCACTACCTTGATGATTCACGAAAAAGCGGACGACTACGTGACGGACCCGTCGGGGAATTCCGGCGCGCGCATTGCCTGCTCGGTCATCCGCTAGTTTAAAGAGTAAAATAGAACAAAAAGGCAGCCGACCCATTCGGCTGTCTTTTTGTTTGCCTCAACCTTTGACCTGCGGAAGGCGGGGCCGGGGCCGCACGGCAACGTACCATGTCCGGCAAAAGAAAAAGATGAGCAACGCCTCGACGGCATCCCCGCCGTAATACATCAGCATGGCGCCGGCTTCGGCTTCGGATGCGGGAACGCCTGCAGGGGGATGGGCATAAACGTATTTGGACAGGATGCTGTGCCCGGCCAGCGCCAGTATAAGGATCAACGCCCTGAAAATATGGCTGCTTGGATGCGGGTTCGGTTCATTGCCGAGGATGGCGGAGGAAAATACATACCCGGCGATAAAGAGATGTCCATGAACGGACAAATAGCCAAACGGGTTGGCGTGCATTTTGCCGAATACATCCGTCGCGTAAAGCAGCCAAAGCCCGCCTATATTCAAAATTCCGGCAACGGCGGGGTGGGTGACGAATCGCAGCGGAGGCATTTTCAGCAAGGATGCAAGCTTCCGCGCATGGGTGACGTCAAGGGCACGCAGCAAAAGCGTGACGGGCCGCGCCAGCGCCATCAGCAGCGGAGCCAGCATGCCGAAGAGGAGATGGCTGACCATATGGGCAACGAAGCCGGCATGGGCTTGCGCCGGAGAAGATGCGAGGATTCCGACGATGGCGGCGGATGCGCCGGACAACCAGAGTATCAGCCGATGCGGCGGCCAACTCCTTCCCCGTCGACGGGACCGGATAAAGGCCAGGATATAAAGGATGGCGAGGCCCGCCGTTCCTGCCGCCAGGATGCAGGCAGCCCAAACGCCGGCGGCTCCGTGATTCAGCGGGGAACCGTTCATGTTCATCGCCGTTTTCCGCCGTTTCTTGCGGCTCGGGCTCGTTTGCCGCTTCGGATCAAGAGGATGCCGGCCGCGATCATGGCCGCCGCGATTACGTTCCAAGCCACGTCATAGGGAAGCACGTCCACGTTGTAGCGGATCTGGTGAATCTCCATCAGCTTATGCTGGATGATGCCGTCGTACAATTGGAAAGCGCCTCCGCCCGCGAGCATGCCGCCCCACCAGGACATGGCGTTCAGCCCGTTTTTGCGGCGAAGGTCGGAGAGCATAAAAAAGGCGGCCAGCGTCGCGAACCAGCTGAACGCGTGGAACAGCCCGTCCGATACGAGCCCGACTCCCGTCGTCGATTTATCGTAAAAATGATGCCAATGCAGCAGCTGATGAAAGACGGTTTCGTCGATAAAAGCGACGAAACCGAGACCGAACAAAGCGCCCGAGCCGATGCTGCGGAAGCGGAAGGCAGCCGAAGCGCCATTCGATCCGTTCGGCTTGGCATGGTTGAGATCCATCGCTAAAAACCCCTTTTGTTTTCGCGTTCGTCGTATCATTATTTCCACGAAAAGCATCAGTCAGACGCTCCGCGCCATGATCCTGAAATTTTGGCAAAAAGCTGAAAATTCTTCGTTGACCTCATGCCCGGCCTGTGATAGATTCAAGGAAGTATGAATTAAGTGGATAGATTTACTCGGAATTAATTCAAGCATTCATAACGACGCGAGGTGGGATAGGGTTGGAGCTTCAAGTATCAAACAGTCCATTTAATGAAGAGCAAACAAAGCTATTGAACCAGCTGCTGCCGACGCTTACAGGGGCGCAGGCCAGCTGGCTGAGCGGTTATTTGACGGCGCTGCAGGGCGCGGGAGGCATCGCGCTGGCGGCGCAGCCGCAGACCGGGGCGCCTAGCCCGGCAATCCCCGCCAAGGAAGCGACCATCCTTTTTGGTTCGCAGACGGGCAATTGCAGCGGGCTTGCCAAAAAATTGTCCAAAAAGCTGTCCGAGCAGGGAGTGAACGTCACGCTGTCATCCATGAGCGATTTTAAATCCGCAAATTTGAAAAAGATCCGGAACCTGCTCATCGTGGTCAGCACGCACGGCGAAGGAGAACCGCCGGACAACGCCATTTCCTTCCATGAATTTTTGCTCGGCAAACGCGCGCCGAAGCTGGAAGGCGTCTCGTTTTCCGTCCTGGCGCTCGGAGATACCTCGTACGAATTCTTTTGCCAAACGGGAAAAGATTTCGATCAGCGCCTGGAGGAGCTTGGCGGCACCAGGATCGTTCCCCGCGTCGATTGCGACGTCGATTTCGATGAAGCGGCCGCCGGGTGGATCGATGACGTCGTGCGCAAATTAAGCGAGGGAAGCGCCCAAGCTTCCGCCGCCGCGCCTCTCGCAGGCACGGCTCTCACCGAGACCGAATCGGAATATTCGAGAACGAATCCGTTCCATGCCGAAATTCTCGAAAACATCAACCTGAACGGACGCGGCTCCGACCGCGAAACCCGGCACCTGGAAATATCGCTGGAAGGGTCCGGGCTCCAATATGAACCGGGCGACAGTCTCGGCATCTATCCGGAAAACCATCCCCAGCTTGTCGATGATCTGATCGAGGCAATGGGCTGGAACCCGGAAGAATCCATTACGGTCAATAAGCAGGGAGATTTGCTTGCGCTGCGGAAAGCGCTTTTGCAGCATTACGAAATTACGGTGCTGACGAAACCTTTGATCAAACAGTTCGCCGAACTGACCTCCAATCCGGGACTTCAGGAACTGGTCGAACCGGGGCATGAGCAAGAACTCAAACAATATATCGAGGAAAGGGATTTGCTTGATTTGGTGCAGGATTACCAGCTGAAGGGCATCCCGGCCGCCAGCTTTACAAGCGTTCTGCGCAAGCTGCCGGCACGCCTGTACTCCATCTCCAGCAGCCCGAAAGCAACGCCGGACGAAGTGCATATCACGGTGCGCGCGGTTCAATACGAAGCGCATGGCCGCGACCGGTACGGGGTATGCTCCACGCAGCTTGCGGAAAGACTTCAGCCCGGTGATACGCTGCCGGTTTACATTCAGCATAATCCGAACTTCAAGCTTCCGGGGGATCCGGGCGCACCGGTCATCATGATCGGGCCGGGCACGGGCGTGGCTCCGTTCCGGGCCTTTCTGAGCGAACGCGAAGAGACCGGCGCGGAGGGGAAAACCTGGCTCTTTTACGGAGATCAGCATTTCGCCACGGATTTCCTGTACCAAATCGAGTGGCAGCGCTGGCTGAAAGACGGGGTGCTTACCCGCATGGACGTGGCTTTCTCGCGGGACACCGATCAAAAAGTCTACGTGCAGCACCGCATGCTCGAGAAAAGCAGGGAGCTTTACGAATGGCTTCAAGAAGGGGCGTACGTGTACGTCTGCGGCGACGAAAAGAAAATGGCCCATGACGTTCATGCCACCCTCGCGGCGATCCTCGAGAAAGAGGGCGGCCTGAGCCAGGAGGAGGCAGCGGACTATTTGCATCGGATGCAGCAGGAGAAACGTTATCAGAGGGATGTGTACTGACAGGGAGCGTGATTTGGCTCCTGCTAGCCGCGACAAGACGTGAGAGGAGATGCGAGATAGATGTCTGAAAATAATCTGTTGTCGAAAAACAGCGCCCCGCACAGCGACGTGGAAGATATTAAGCGCCGCAGCAACTATTTGCGGGGCAGCCTGACCGAAACGTTAAAGGATCCGATTACCGGATCGATTCCCGAGGATGACAACCGCCTGATGAAGCACCACGGTAGTTATATGCAGGACGACCGGGATTTGCGCAACGAACGCCAGAAACAAAAGCTCGAACCCGCTTACCAGTTCATGCTGCGGGTACGGGCCTCGGGCGGCGTGGTCACGCCGGAGCAATGGCTCGTGCTGGACCGCATCGCCCAGCAATATACCAGCGGTTCGATTCGCCTGACGACGCGCCAGTCGATCCAGTTTCACGGCATCCTTAAATGGAACTTGAAAAACACGATCCGCGAAGTGAACGAAACGCTGCTGACGACGCTTGCCGCCTGCGGCGACGTCAACCGCAACGTCATGTGCAATCCGAATCCGCACCAATCGGAAATCCATGCCGAAGTTTACGACTGGGCTTGCCGCATCAGCCGCCACCTGGATCCGAAAACGACGGCGTACCACGAAATTTGGCTGGACGGTGAGAAGGTCGCTTCAAGCCAGAACGAGGAAGAGCAGGAACCGATATACGGACGCGTGTATTTGCCGCGGAAATTCAAGATCGGCATCGCCGTGCCGCCTTCCAATGACGTCGACGTCTTTTCGCAGGATCTGGGCTTTATCGCGATCGTGGAAAACGGCCGCTTGACGGGCTTTAACGTCGCCGTCGGCGGCGGGATGGGGATGACGCACGGCGATCCGAAGACGTACCCGCAAGTTTCTAAGGTCATCGGCTTCTGCACGCCGGAGCAAGTGATCGACGTGGCCGAAAAAACGGTGACGATCCAGCGCGATTATGGCGACCGGTCCGTCCGGAAGCATGCCCGGTTCAAATATACGATCGATGACCGCGGCATCGGCTGGTTCATCGATGAGCTGACTTCGCGCCTCGGCTGGAAGCTGGAAGAGGCCAGACCGTTCCGCTTCGACAGCAACGGGGACCGGTACGGCTGGGTGAAAGGCAGCGGTGGCAGCTGGCATTTTACGTTGTTTATCCAAAACGGGCGCGTGAAGGACGAAGAAGATTACCCGCTGATGACGGGCCTGCGCGAAATCGCCAAAGTTCATAACGGGGATTTCCGGATTACGCCGAACCAAAACCTGATCATTGCCAACGTCAAAACGCAAAGCAAGAAAAAAATCGAAGCCTTGATCGAACAGTACCGTTTGATGGACGGCGTTCGTTTTTCGGCGCTGCGCCGCAACTCGATGGCCTGCGTGGCCCTTCCGACATGCGGCTTGGCCATGGCCGAGTCCGAACGGTATTTTCCTACGCTGCTTGGCAAAATCGAGGAAATCCTTGAGGAAACGGGACTTGGCGAAGAGGAGATCGTCATCCGCATGACCGGCTGTCCGAACGGCTGCGCCCGCCCGGCTTTGGCCGAAATCGCGTTTATCGGCAAAGCTCCCGGCAAATACAATATGTATCTGGGCGGCGGCTTCGCCGGAGACCGTTTAAACAAGCTGTACAAAGAAAACATCGGGGAAAAGGAAATCCTCGATTCGCTCCGTCCGCTCCTGGCCCAATACGCCGAAAATCGGGAGCCCGGGGAGCATTTTGGAGATTTTGTCATTCGCGCCGGCTACGTGCAGGAGGTCCGCGACGGGCAGGAATTCCATGAGCAAAACAGCGTCACGATCTAATGGATCGCGTAACATCATAACCAATTCAACCAATGGCTCCGCGTTTGGGTCATTGGTTTTTTCTGTCGCCGCGGATGGACAAATCCTCGAAAGTTTCTGGCGACTTTTTGCTCCCGTGGTTTGAAACGGCACTGTCTTTTATGGTAAAATCGATATATATGAAATTTTCACAAGAGGGAGGGATAGGATGCCGGCACTGACCAAAAGACTTCGCATGCTGCTTATCGTTCTGCTTGGCTGCATTCAGATGCTCGCCTTTCCCGTTTCCTTCGAAGAAGAAGTATCCCCTGCTTACAACAGCGAGACCGAGACGGTCCACGGCCGAATCGATCCGCAAACGAAACCTGTCCTGCGCAAAAATCCCTCTTTGATGCAACGGTTGATCATGCTGGCCTCGGCGCTGCCTGGCGTTTTCGTGATCCCGCTGCTTTTGCTGCTGCGTTTTCCTAGACCCCGTCTGCCTTTTCATCCGATCATTTCCATTCGCAAAAGATACCTTCTGCTACTACCCGTCAAATTTACCTCGAGTTACGTGGGTTAACACGCCTTCCATTGAACGGTTTATTTCCTATACCCTCAAGTAGCAAGCATGATCCTGTTTTTCATGCGTTTCTTTGATTACGCCACGATTTTTTCCGGCTGAAAAAAGAACCGCATCCTAGACATTTTGCTCGGTTACGGATTATGTGAACATTTTCTCAAACTAAATATCGAACGTTCAGGAGGCTATGATATGATGGAAATTCGTGAATCTATTTTGCCTGGAATCGGGATGAAATATCAGATGGATACGGCCAGCGGCGACCGGATCGTCATCGTGATCCATGACGACGGAAGGCGGGAGCTGTACCATTTTTCGCGGGAGGATGACGATCAAAGCAAGCTCGTGGCGACGCTGGAGGATCAGGAAGCCAGGCAGCTGGCCGCGTTGGTCGGAGGCATGGTGTATAAACCGAAGCAGCTGGAAAGCGTGGAAATGGCATTTGACGATCTGACGATCGAATGGTACCGGATCGAATCCCATTTCGGCTGCATCGGCAAAACCATCGGCGAGCTCCATATCCGGCAAAACTCCGGCGCGTCGGTGATCGCGCTGATCGATAAGAATAAAGGGAAGCTGGTCAATCCCGGTCCGGGAGCGGTGCTCAGCGCCGACGCCACGGTCGTGGCGGTAGGGGAAAGGGAGCAGCAGAAGCGGTTCAAACAAATCCTGATGAACGGAAGCGGGTGATCGGATGGACCATTTGATCTTTGAAATCGGCTTGGCGCTCGGACTTATCGCGCTTGGAGGACTGATCTCGGCAAAGTTCCGTTTTTCGGTCATTCCGTTTTATATATTGATCGGCATGGCGGTAGGCCCCCATGCGACGGAACTGTGGCATTTCGATTTCCGCTTTATCGACAGCGCGCCGTTTATCGATTTTATGGGAAGAATCGGCGTGTTGTTCCTGCTCTTTTATCTGGGGCTTGAATTTTCGGTCGGACGGTTGGTCAAGTCGGGGCGGTCGATCGTGGTCGGCGGTTCGATTTATATCGGCATCAACTTTACGCTCGGGCTGCTGCTTGGATTTCTGGGCGGTTTCCCTGTGGCGGAAGCGCTTGTCATTGCCGGCATTACGACGATTTCGTCGAGCGCCATCGTGGCGAAAGTGCTGGTCGACCTGAAAAGGACGGCCAACCCGGAAACGGAAATGATTCTGGGCATTACGATGTTCGAAGATATTTTCCTCGCGGTGTACATTTCCATTCTTTCCGGTTTTGTGTTAAGCGACTCCAGCTCGATCGGCGGCGTCCTGTTGTCCGCCCTCGTGTCGCTTGGCTTCATGCTGACGATCATCATTCTGGGAAGAAAAGCGGTCCCGCTGCTGAACAAGTGGCTGCGTATCCGCTCGAATGAATTGTTTGGTCTCGTCATTTTCGGGGCGTTGTTTCTGATCGCCGGTTTTTCCGAAACCATTCACGTCGCGGAAGCGATCGGGGCGCTGCTCGTCGGTCTGGTCCTTGCCGAGACGGAACACGCCAAGCGGATCGAGCATTTGATCATGCCGTTCCGCGACTTTTTCGGAGCCGTCTTTTTCTTCAGCTTCGGCTTATCCATCGATCCGATGTCGCTGGGCGGGAATGCGGTATGGCTTGCGCTGGCTGCCGTCGTCATTACGTTCGCCGGAAATTTCAGCGCGGGCATGCTTGCGGGCCGTACGGCGAATTTGTCGCCGAAAGCCTCCGCGAATATCGGACTTACGATTTTATCGAGAGGGGAGTTTTCCATCATTCTGGCCAATTTGGGGAAAGATGGTGGACTTATGGATATTTTGCAGCCGTTTTCTGCGATCTACGTCCTGATTTTGGCCATCCTCGGCCCGATTCTCACCAAGCAATCGCCGCATGTCTATGCGTTTATGAACCGTTGGTTCAAATTCAAAGACAGGCGGGTGCCGAAGGAAGAAGCGCTCTAAGCGTTGCGGATGCCACCGGATCGTGATGTTCCCAGTCTTGAAGGAGGGAAGATGATGCGTTCGAAGAATTCCGTTCGTTTCCGGTTCGGCAGGAATGCGGTGACGCAGTCCGTCGTCGGCGGCATAGTCGCATCGGTCGGCCTGGAATTGTTTTTGCATCCCCATGACATGATTGCAGGCGGGATGACGGGCATTTCGGCACTCGTTTCGTTCCATACCGAAGGACATTTCGGGATATTGCTGCTGCTGTTCAACCTTCCGCTTTTGCTGCTGTATGCGTTCATGGGAAAAACGTCCGCGCTTCGCGGCGTGTTGCCCGGATTGCTTGCGTTTGCGGGTTCTGCGCTTCTGCTTGCGCCCTTCCCCGCGGTTAGCGGCGAACCGGTCGTTGCTGCGCTTGCGGGCGGGTTTTGTCTCGGCATCGGCGCCGGGCTTGCGGTCAAATCGGGAGGGCTGCTGGATTCGCTTGGACTGGAGAAAGGCGACCGGATCCGGCCAAGGATATTCGTATCGTCTGCTCCGTTCGGCCCGAAGCGCTTGTTCGTATTGTGCCATGGAGCCGTTCTTGTCTTGGCAGGAGCGATGATGGGATGGGAACGAACCTTGTATTCGGCCCTTGCCTGCATCGCGGCTTACGAAACATCGGCATTGATGTTGTGGGGCTTCCGGAAAACGGCCTGGGTCATGGCTTCAAAGCCGGATGAAATCTTGCAGGAGGTGCGCCGCAGAATCAATATGGATGGCGAAGTTCTATCCGAAGAACGATATGGGGATGAGGACCGGAGGTTCGTTTTGAAATACAGCGTCCATGTTTTGGATATTCCCCGTTTTAAAGCGGCCATCCGACATTCGGATGCGAAAGCCGAAATTTTATGGATCAACCGGGCCGTCCGGGAGGCCAGGCGGTAAAACCAAGGATTAGGCAAGAGACGGCCAATATTTCGTCATGAAACGGTTTGTATCCGGCGGCATGCCGAGTATAATAGTATTATTAGGGTAAAGGAGGCGAATGCATGAATACGGTACCGGAAATGATGGATCCAAACACGAACGCAAAAGCCGAAGCGTGCTCCGGAGACCATTCGGAGCGGAAAAGCCATCATTCGGATAAGGTGAAAAACAGCTTGATCAGCCGCCTGAACCGCATTGAAGGCCAGGTCCGCGGCATCAAAGGGTTGATTGAAAAAGATACGTATTGCGACGACGTTTTGAACCAAATTGCCTCCGTACAATCCGCTTTGAACGGCGTTGGGAAATTGCTGCTTGAACATCACATGAAAAGCTGCGTGGTTCAGCGGATTCAGGAAGGCGACCAAGATGTGCTCACGGAACTGATGACGACGATGAATAAATTAATCAAGTAAAAAAGCGCAAGCCGCCGCAAGGCGGCTTTTTACATGTTTCAAAAATAGGCTAGGGGGGTATTGTAAAAATGTATTGACTCAATATAGGGTGGTGGGGTATACTAAGGTCAAGAAAGGGAAACGACAACGAATGTAAATCAACGATTTTCAAATGGTTACACTAAACGTGATGCACGTAAGGGAGTGATGGTTTTGGAAGCAGCTCTTAAAAAGCAAAAACAGAAAACCGTACAAATAACCGGCATGACCTGCGCAGCCTGCGCCAACCGGATTGAAAAAGGCTTAAACAAAATGGAGGGCGTAGACTCCGCCAACGTCAATTTTGCGTTGGAACGGGCAACCGTAACCTACGATGCGGATAAGGTGAACGATGAGGCCATCGAAGCGACGATCAAAAAGCTGGGCTACGGAACCGTCAAGGAAGTCACCCGGTTCAAGCTCGAAGGCATGACCTGCGCCGCTTGCGCCAACCGGATCGAGAAAGGGCTGAACAAGATGCCCGGCGTCACGAACGCTTCCGTCAATTTTGCGCTGGAGACCGCTACGGTAGAATATTCGCCGGCCGAGGTTTCGGTCGCGGATATGCAGTCGAAAGTGAAGCAGCTCGGCTACAAAGCGGTCGCGCAAAGCGATGAAGAAGAACACGCAGATACCCGGGACCAGGTGGTCCGGAAGCAAAAACGAAAATTGATCGTTTCGGCCATTCTGTCGATCCCGCTGTTGTGGGCGATGGTTGCGCACTTTTCGTTTACATCTTGGATCTACCTGCCGGACCTGTTCATGAATCCGTGGTTTCAGTTGGTTTTGGCGACGCCGGTACAGTTTTACATCGGATGGCCGTTTTACGTCGGGGCGTATAAAGCGCTGCGCAACGGCAGCGCCAACATGGACGTCCTCGTTGCTTTGGGAACATCGGCCGCCTACTTCTACAGTTTGTACCTGACGATCGACTGGTACGCAAAAGGCGGCAACCTGCACCACGGTCCGAACATGTACTACGAAACAAGCGCCATTTTGATCACGCTCGTCATCATGGGTAAGCTGTTCGAGGTGCTTGCCAAAGGCCGGACGTCCGAAGCGATCAAATCGCTGATGGGGCTTCAGGCCAAAACCGCCCGGGTCATCCGCGACGGCCAGGAGCTGACGATCCCGGTGGAAGAAGTGATCGCAGGCGATATCGTAATGGTTCGTCCGGGCGAAAAAATCCCCGTCGACGGCAACGTCATCGAAGGCGAATCGTCCGTGGACGAATCGATGCTGACGGGCGAAAGCTTGCCTGTCGAGAAAAAATCCGGGGACGCCGTCATCGGCGCGACCCTGAACAAAAACGGCGTCCTGCGCGTTCAAGCCACCAAGGTCGGGAAAGAAACGGCTTTGGCCCAGATCATTAAGGTCGTGGAAGAAGCCCAAGGATCGAAAGCGCCGATCCAGCGGGTGGCGGACGTCATATCCGGCATTTTCGTTCCGATCGTCGTCGGCATCGCCATTGCGGCGTTCCTTGTCTGGTATTTCTTCGTGACGCCCGGCAATTTCGCCGAAGCGCTGGAAAAAGCGATCGCGATCCTGGTCATCGCATGTCCTTGCGCCCTCGGTCTCGCAACGCCGACATCGATTATGGCCGGTTCGGGACGTGCCGCAGAGCTCGGTATTCTCTTCAAAGGCGGCGAACATTTGGAGCAAACGCATAAAATCGACGCCATTATCCTGGATAAAACCGGTACGGTAACCAAAGGCAAACCGGAATTGACCGACGTTGCGGCCGAAGGCGACGAACAGGAATTTCTCCGGCTCGTCGGCGCCGCCGAGAAAAACTCGGAGCATCCATTGGCAGAAGCGATCGTCGCAGGAATTCAGGAACGCGGCATTCAGCTGCCGGATACGCAATCGTTTGCGGCCATTCCGGGGTACGGCATCGAAGCGGAGGTCGAAGGCAAAACACTGCTGGTAGGCACGCGCAGATTGATGGAAAAACACGGCGTGGAAGCTTCCCATGCTTACGCGTTGATGTCCCGCCTGGAGGAATCCGGCAAAACCGCGATGCTGGCCGCGATCGACAACCGCTACGCAGGTTTGGTCGCGGTTGCGGATACCATTAAGGAAACATCCAAAGAAGCGGTACAGCGCTTGAAAGACATGGGGATCGAAGTCATCATGATCACCGGCGACAACGAACGGACAGCCAAAGCCATCGCGGCTGAAGTCGGCATCGATCACGTCCGTGCCGAAGTCCTTCCGGAAGGAAAAGCCGAAGAGGTCAAAAAGCTGCAAGCCCAAGGCAAAAAAGTGGCGATGGTCGGCGACGGCATCAACGACGCTCCGGCGCTTGCGACGGCGGATATCGGCATGGCGATCGGCACAGGCACCGACGTTGCCATGGAAGCCGCGGACGTCACGCTGATGCGAGGAGATTTGTCCAGCATTCCGGACGCGATTTATATGAGCCGCAAAACGATGGGCAACATCAAGCAAAATCTGTTCTGGGCACTCGGGTACAACACGCTGGGCATTCCGGTGGCTGCTCTCGGCCTGCTTGCTCCTTGGATTGCGGGCGCGGCGATGGCGCTTAGTTCCGTGTCGGTCGTGCTGAACGCGCTCCGGTTGCAGCGGGTGAAAATCCGCCACTGATGTGAGCCAGTCTCGATTCGCAGCGAGTTCCCATGATGCAAACCATCCGAATACAAAGGAGCGATTGAAGATGAGCGAACAACATGCCATGAATCATGAAAACAGCCGGCATCAGCAGCATGACCCTCACGGCAACGGGGCGCATAAAAGTCATGGAGCCCATGGACATCAGCACGGCGGTCACGGCCATCACCAAAACATGGCGGGGCATTATAAGGCGCGCTTGGAGTTTCCGAACGGCGCGCCAAACGCCAACGAGGAGACGGAGATCCAAATCGTAACGACGGATCGGGACGGGAATCCGGTAAGCCGCTTCAAAATAAGCCATGAAAAACGGATCCATTTGATCATCGTCAACCGGGACCTGTCGTTTTTTGCCCATATCCATCCCGAGTATGAAGGCCAAGGGATATTCAAAGTCAGAACGACTTTCCCGGATGGCGGCAAATATAAATGGATCGTCGATTTTGTTACGGAGGACGACGCTGCCGTTAATTGGGGCGACTGGGTAGAGGTCAACGGCGCGCCTGCCGGTCACCGCAAGCTAGTGCCGGACAGTGAAAGGGTACGGGAAGTGAACGGCAGGGAGTTT
Organism: Paenibacillus sp. FSL M7-1455; assembly: GCF_038004655.1. NCBI lineage: Bacteria > Bacillati > Bacillota > Bacilli > Caryophanales > Paenibacillaceae > Paenibacillus > Paenibacillus sp. FSL M7-1455. Next base: position 2,679,112 of record NZ_JBBORO010000001.1, read on the forward strand.
GAGCTTTCGCTCAGCAGCGATCTTGCGCAAAGCGACACCTTGTTAACCTACACGGTCCGCGACGCGCATACAAAGAAGGGCATCGACGATCTGGAACCATACCTCGGCGCAGCCGGGCACGTGGTCATCTTATCGGCCGATGCGGAACAGTACCTTCACGTCCATCCCGTGGATGAAGGAGCGACGGGCCCGGCGGCCGAATTCAAAACGATGTTCCCGCATCCGGGGATCTATAAAATCTGGGGGCAATTTCAACACAAAGGCGAAGTTTTGACGGTCCCTTTTGTCGTGGAAGCAAAATAAAAACGAAGCGGATAGCAAGGGAGAGCAGCAAATATGATGGAGACGAAAGAAACGCCGGGGAAAACGAAAATCGCCGTATCCACGCCGATTCAAGTCGGCGGAAACGTCATTACGCCGGAGCAGCTTACGGTGATTGCATCGGCTGCAGGCCCTGAAGCGCATATTGAAATCACGCCTTTCCGGCAGATTTACGTTGAAATAGCGGCACAGGAAAAAGAAAAGGTGACGGAGCAGCTGCAGCAGGCCGGATTGCAAGTGTATCCCGCGGGAGCCGTCGTCAAAGGTTTGATCGTCTGCCAATTTTGCAAAGGGGCCGAAGACGCCGGGCTGGCGACGGCCCAAGCCATTCACCAAGCGATCGCCGGAGCGGCGACGCCGGTTCCGATCAAGGTTGCTTATGCCGGCTGCGCCCTTGGCACGAGCGAACCGCTGCTGAAAGACATCGGGGTCGTTAAAATGAAGGACACGTTCAGCATTTATGTGGGCGGAGAGCCGAAAGGAATCAAAACCGCCATCGCCGAGCCGTTAGCGGAAGGGCTGAAAGAAGAACAGGTCATCCCGGCGATCATGAAGGTTATCGACTTCTATAAGTCCAATGCCAAAGGAAAAGAAAAATTCGCCAAGTTCGTCCGCCGCATGACGCTCGAAAAAATCCGGGAAGCCGCGGGAGTTGCGGTATCACCAAACGCCTGATAGGAGGGAATGGAAATGGCAAAATCGGTCCAAATTTATACGATTTCCACGTGCAGCGACTGCCACCAAGCGAAGCGGTATTTTAAGGATCACCAGATCGATTTTATCGAATATAACTGCGAAGACAATCTTGAATATGCCGAGGAAGTCCGGAGACTCACCGGGATGCAGACGGTCCCGACGATCGTGATCGACGATCAGGTGTTCGTCGGGTTCGCCGACCATTTTAAAGAAATCACGGCATTGCTGGCTTAAGTCCGGTAGGTTGTTCCGTTGGAAACGCTGCCGCTTTCCCCCCGGATCGGGAGGAGACCGGCCGTATTTTATTTTTTAAACCGTTTTTTACGAACCCGCAGGATTGATTTTAAAGGATAGGAAATGGTACAATGGTGGAGCATTTTAACAAATCAGGAGGATTATTAAAAAATGACGCAATACATGAGACTTCGCATCCCGACTTTGAACCGTTAATTCCATACGTTCAAAGGCTCTGTTTCGTGAAACGGAGCAAACGGGATCAGTCTGTCCTTTTTTAATGATCTTCATTCCATATTCGTGATATGTGATGCAAAGAAAGGCGGGTCGCTCTGCCTTTCTTTTTTTATGCATGCATTCCTTCTTTTTGGACCGTAAAGCAGGTCTTATTTGCTGACGGCTTTGCTGGACCCATCGTCCAAAAAGGACAGCGTGTTTTCCCTTTGCTCCGAATCGCAGGCGGAAGCCCAAGATTTCTAGATGAAGGGAAGATGCCTAATGATCTCGAAAAACGATAATCGCCGGGGAAAAAGAAGCTGCGGAGACTCGCCTCATTTTTCCGGGCAGCATTTGCTGCATCACAAAAAAACGATCCAGGAGATCGTAGCTGCAGCCAAGGTCGGCAGACAGGATACCGTATTGGATTTAGGCGCAGGAAAAGGAGCTCTGACGGCGGTGCTGAACCAAAAGGCCGGAAAGGTTTTGGCCGTGGAAATCGATCGCAGGTTCGTCGACATTTTGAAGCAAAAAAACCTGCCTTATCCCAACACGCAAGTCATTCATGAAGACATTTTGAACATGCGGCTGCCCAAAGAACCCTTTATCGTCGTTTCGAATATTCCGTACTCCATTACGACGCCGATCTTGAAGAAACTTCTCAGCAAACCTTCGAGCGGATTCCAAAGAGGCGTGATCGTGATGGAAAAAGGCGCGGCCAAAAGATTTACGGCAAAAACGGCCAAAGATCCGTATATCGTCGCTTGGAGAATGTGGTTTGACATCCGGTACGTGAAAGATATTCCAAGACAAAGTTTCGCTCCGCCTCCCAAGGTGGATTCCGCTTTGGTGGCGATCAGCAGGAAAGCAAAGCCGATCGTGCCGATGAAGGACTATCCGGTCTTTTGGGGAATGGCGGAACATGTGCTGAAAAACCCGGGATTATCCGTCGATTTGGCATTGCGGGGCCTATTTACGGCCCCGCAAATCAAGCATGTCAAACGGAGTCTGGGGGCAAGAGGCGACCTGCCGGTGGCGTCTTTATCCGAGCATCAGTGGGGGATCGTTTTTGAATCGATGGTACGCCATGTTCCGAAGTTTCGATGGCCGAAGGCCAAAAAAGAGAAGTTCGGCTGTTTTTGAGGACGGGGGCTCCCCGTCTTTTTTTAACAGCTTCAAATTGGAGTTCATGGTAAAATAGAATAGATATCATTCATACGAAAGTGGTGGAAGCATGGGATTTACACAGCAGGAGATTAGCCGCATCCGCGAGCAATCGTACCGGATGGAGCAGGAAGGCGGCATGACGCCGGAAGCGCTTCAGTACATATATGATAAAAAGCTGTTTCATTTGTTCGTCGCGGATGATTTGGAGGGGAAAATGACACCGCTTCCGGAAGCGATCCGAATTTTTCAGGAATGCGCCCGCATTGACGGCAGCTTCGGCTGGCTTGTCACGATCGGAGCGGGCGGCGGTTATTTCGTGCCGTTCATGACGGACGAAATCGGCCGGAACGTGTACGCCAAACCCGATGCCGTCATTGCAGGCAGCGGCGCGACGACGGGGACGGCACGAAAGGTGGAGGGCGGTTACATCGTGAACGGGAGATGGAAATATTGCAGCGGTTCCCTGTACGCCACGACCTTTACGGCGAATGCGGTGCTTGAGCGGGAGCAGGCGGCGGATTCCGGCGAAGCGCCGGAGATCGTTACCCTGATCATGCGCCCCGACCAGGTTCGAATCGAAAAGGATTGGAATACGTTCGGCCTGAAAGCGACCGGCAGCCACAGCATGATCGCGGAGGATGCTTTCGTTCCGGACGAAATGACGTTTTCGTTCACCGAGGTCCGATCCCATGAGGACGAGCTTTTGTACAAATATCCGTTTTTGCCGTTTGCGCAAACGTCGTTTGCCGGGGTAGCGATGGGGCTCACGGATCATTTTCTGGAAGCGGCGGAATCCTACCTGCAAGCGCGGGGCAATGACAGCGTCCTAAGCGAACTGGAGGAGCAGAAAGAGGAATTCGCCCATCAAAAGGACGCTTTTTACAGAGTGCTGGACAAATCTTGGGAAGAGCTGGGGCAAAAAGGCAAACTGACGCCCGAAATGGAACAGCGAATCTCCATCGAATGCATCACGGCGGCCAAAGCTTCGGTTGGCTGCGGCCTGCGGCTGTTCCCGCTGCTGGGACTGGCGGCATGCATGGAGGACACGGAAATCAACCGCGCATGGCGGGATTTGCAGACGGCTTGCCAGCATGCGCTCCTAAGAGCTTAAAAAAACGGCGAAAGCCGTTTTTTTATTTTATCCATCCTGAAAGAAAGGCAATGAAAAAGCGGAGTCACTTCTCCTTATTCGCAAACTTTTGCAGCTCGTGCCAAGTTTCGACGGAATCGGCGCTGGTGTAGATATAAGGCGCGTCCGGCTGGGCGATCGGCGTGATGGAAGAAGCCTCGATCCGGATGAGTTCTTTTCCATCCTGCGGAACCACGCGGATTTTCCCCTGTACCTTCACCCAAGCATCTGCCGGGAGGTGCTGCTGCCGAACCGGATCGACCAGAATGCCCAAGGGAGTCGCATCCGCCGTGCAGCATTGGACGAGGAAACGGCTCACCGCGAACGGACCGGTGTCCTCGCCCGCTTGATCCCGGTATACGAAGCCGGATACGGCAATTTCCTTGCCTTCAAACTGTTTTTTGTACATGTCGATGGCGCCGAACGTCTCGGAGAAAATGGCGGGATAAACGGGAATGACCGGCTGTTCGTACAAAATCTTCGCAAGCTCCGTAAATTCTTGGGCATAAGGATCCTTCGATTCGAAGCGAACGGATTTTTCAGGCTCGACGGCGCTGTAGGAAAAGGACATGCCCTTTTTTACGGCGGCGGCGCTCCCCAAAGCCCGGTCGGGAAGGACGAATCCGAGGAGGAGCGGGAACAGGAACAACCCGTATAAAGCGCCGCTTGCAAGAGGCGATGCCGGCAGCCGGTGGCCGCAATTGCAAAGCATGGCGCTTTTGCCCAGCACGGCCTGGATGATCAGGCTAAGCGCCATCAAGCCCAGGGGGAACGGGCACAGCTTGATCCAGCGCGCAAGCGCGGGGGCAACGTAATAAGAGAGCGCGTTTTCGTTCGTCAAATGCCAAATATAATAGGCGAACGCCAGCAGAACCGCTGCCCGAAACAGGTAATGCAGGCGGATGCTTTTGGAATCGTTCATGGGACCACCTCCAAGCTTATAACCAGGGTGATAACAAAACGGAGCCGATAAACACGCAGGCGAAGATGAGGAAAAACAGGTACAGCGCAAATTTGGTTTTGAAAAGCGCCATCAGCATCATCGCGTTTTTAAAGTCAAGCATCGGCCCGAACACCATAAAAGCAACCAGGGAGCCCGCCGGGAACGTATGCAAAAAGGTGGAAGCGACAAAAGCGTCCGAAGTCGAGCAGAGGGAAAGCGCAAAAGCCAGTCCCATCATGAACAGATAAGAACCCAGCGGCTGCCCGCCGACCGCAGCAAGGCTGTCCCTGACCATAAACGTCTGCAACGCCGCGGTGAGCAAACAGCCGATCAGAAGATATTTTCCCATTTCAAAAAACTCTTCCGACGTATGCACGAATACCGAGGTCAACCTGCCTCCCCGAACGGCATGGGAGTGCGCCATATCGCCCATTTCGCGTTGTGCCGACCAGCGCATGGGCGATTTTTTTACCGTACAATAGACGATCAGCCCGATCAGAAACGCTGCCGCGAAGGCCAGTCCCATCCGGGCGTAGGCCAATTCGGGGTGATTGCGGAAAGCCATGAAGGTCGCTCCATATACGACCGGGTTTAGAATCGGCCCCGACAAAATGAACACGATCGCGACATAGACGGGCATGCCTTTTTGGATCAGCCGGCGCACGAGCGGAATCATGCCGCATTCGCAAACCGGGAACACGATCCCGAGCACGCACGCGAACAAGATGCCGGGAATCGCCCTTTTTGGAATCCAGCGGGAAATGACCTCATCGGGAACAAATACCTGAAGCAGGGAGGACAACAGCGCGCCGGCCAATATAAACGGCAAGGCCTCCAATAAAATGCCGATGAAACCCGTTTTGAACGTATGGACATATTCGTTGTTCAGCAGTCCTTGATATTCCGGCAGCCACATGACGACAAGGATGATCAGCAGGGCGGCAGGAAGAAGCAAGGGAATGATTTTCATGGGAGAAAGCGCGGTCACGGATCAAAGCTCCTTCCTGTCGGTTTTAACGGAATAATGCGGCCCATGTTTCTTTCAACTGCGTTTCGTTTAAATCCATGCCGATGCATACCAGATAGGGAGAACCGGGATAACGCGAATCCTCCCACGACGTGCGGCCTCCCGCATACTGAACGAGCCGGACCGGCCCGCCTTGATCCAAGGCGACGTGCCCTTTGGCTCTCATGAGGCTGTCCCCCCAGCTTTGAAAAAAGGATTCCAAACGCTCCCGGGACAACTTGCGCTCGGGGGATTGCCGAGGAAAAGTTAACGTGACCGTGCCGACGCGCGAAAACGATCCGTAAGTTTCCGAAGCGCCATGGCGGTGTCCGTCCGGAATCGCCGAGTGAACCTGCACAGGCTTGGTGATGGCACCGGCGACCGTTGGGGCATGCGAATTCGATGCCTTGGGCGAAATCCCTTGCAAAAGATCCGGCAGGGGAATCCGGCTGTACGTCGTAAACGTCAATTTGGCGGTCATGTTATGCTTTCGGACCATGTTTTCGATTTTGGCGAGCATGTCCCGGGATACCAGGTCGCTTTTGTTCACCGCGATCAGGTCCGCCGTTTCGAGCTGTTTGCGCAGCGTTTGAACGAGCCGTTTATCCGCCGAAAACCGGCTGGCGTATTCAAGGGCGTTTTCTGCGTCCAGCAGCGTAATCGTATGGTGCAGTTTCAAGCAATTCCTAAATTCCGGGCCGTGCAACACCGTTTTGATTTCGTATGGATCGGCGACCCCGGTAAGTTCGATATAGATCACGTCCGGCCGCTGATCCTGCAGGAGAGCGAGGCTGTACGGAAGCTCGCTTTTGCGGCTGCAGCATACGCATCCGTCCAAAAGCTTCTCCACTTGTATGTCGGCATGCTCTTCCAGGATGGTGCCGTCGACGTCGCGTTTCCCCAGTTCGTTCATCAGGATGCCCGGCCGAAGGCCCCTTCGTTTGCTTTCTTGGATGAGGGACAGCAGCAGGGTCGTTTTGCCGCTTCCGAGAAAACCGCTGAGCAGGATGACGGGCGTTTGCATAAGCGTCCACCTCTTTCGATTCTATGAATATGACGGATCCATGGATCGGATGCAAAAAAATAGGTTCGTTTATTTATACGTAACGATTACGATTTAATGACTTGTTTCGCGGAGGCTTCCGTTGTCTTTTACAAACGATGGCCGTGAACTTAATGGATCCATAACACTTGGTCTGTAATATAGTGGGAAGAAATACTTGAACCTGATCAGCGGAGGGAGCGATCCATATGAGATTGGCATTGCTTGGGGATTTGCATTATCACGAGATCGACCGGTCGATTCCGGGGCTTGCGGAGGCCCGGGACGCGTTTTATCGGCATGTGCTGGATGAGTTTTTGAATTTGGATGCGGATTTGTACGTTTCGCTTGGAGACCTGACCAACTTTGGACTAACGTCGGAGCTGGAGGAGGTGTACGCGATGCTTCGCCGGCCCGATAAACCATTCGTCCACGTGCTCGGCAATCACGACCTCTACGGGCAAACGAGGGAGGACGTGCTGAAGATTACCGGACAACAGCGTTATCACGTGCTCGATACCGAGGGAGCTATGCTTGTTTTTTTGGATACGGCCAAAGAATTGGATTTCAACGACTGGGGAGGCTGGCTTGATTTCGAGCAGCTGGCATGGCTGGAAGACAAGGTGGAATCGTCCGGGGAAAAGCCGCTGCTTGTGTTCGGCCATCACCCGGTATACCGGACCACGGCCGGTTCGGAGCGGGAAAAGGGCTCGATTCATCCGGGCATCGACATGTGGAACATCCTGAACCGCAAAAAAGGCATCGGCATTTATTTCAACGGCCATACGCACATGGATTCGATCGTGCAGCGCGACGACTGGTCATTCGTACAAATGTCGGCCTGCCTGGATGAGCCGGGTTTTCGGATCGTGGAGATCGGGAACGAGGCGATCCGGATTTCGGCCGTGGATGTCGCCGGGCCGGAGGTTCTGGAAGCTGCGGCGGTGCTTCACCGGCATATGAAGCATTTTACTCCCAATCCGCATGCGCGGGGAACGGAAGCAGACCGGGCCCTGACGGTTCCGGCCTTAAACAGCATGAAGCAGTTGTAGCAAGAGCAGAGCATCAGAACCTTTTCATGAAAGAAACGCTTTCAGAAAAAAGCCGTGACGAAGCTGACATATAGGAGTATAATTCACTCCATGCCGATGTTTTTACAAGGAGTGAAGATCCATGCGACAGCATAACAAAACGATTTTTCTTTTGGCTTTTCTCATTTTGGTATGGGGCATCAACTGGCCTTTGTCCAAATTTGCGCTTCAATATACGCCGCCGGTGCTGTTTGCGGGGCTCCGCGCGCTGATCGGCGGGCTGCTGCTCGTGCTCGTAGCGCTGCCCAAGTACAAGCAGCTGCAATTTCGCCGGAACTGGCATGTGTATGTATTGTCTGCCCTGCTCAGCATCGTGCTTTATTACGGCGTGCAGACGATCGGGCTCCAGTACACGCCGTCGGGGCTGTTTTCGGCCATCGTGTTTTTGCAGCCGGTATTGCTCGGCCTGTTTTCCTGGTGGTGGCTTGGAGAACGGATGACGCGCCAAAAAATGCTCGGGCTGATCATCGGCTTCGTCGGCGTCGCCACGATGAGCGTCGGCGGCATGACCGGAAACATTGCCCCGATCGGCATCGTGCTTGCGCTCGTAACGGCGCTCACCTGGGCGCTGGGCACGGTCTTCGTCAAAAAAATCGGACACCGCGTCGATTCCCTCTGGCTTACGGCGATGCAGGTCACGATCGGCGGCATCATCCTTCTGGCCGGAGGTTCGGAGATGGAAAGCTGGAAGGACATCAAGTGGAATGTGCCGTTCATGGCGGATACGGCTTTTATTGCCGTCTTCGTCATCGCCCTCGGATGGTTCGTCTATTTCAAGCTGATTCATGAGGGAGAAGCCAGCAAGGTGGGGTCATATACTTTTCTCATTCCTCTGGTCTCCATTGTTACGAGCGTATTGTTCCTGAACGAACATGTGTCGCTGAACTTGGTGTTCGGTCTGCTTCTCATCCTGGCCAGCATCCTTCTCGTGAACGTCCGGTTCAGGAAAGCCGAAAAAACGACGGCCGCATAAACGTTTCAACAACTTGAGCCGCGCTTCATATTGGAACGTTTCCGAATTGTTCGAAGCACGTAAAAAAGCAGAGCCGAGGCTCTGCTTTCAGGCTGTCGAGAAACCCCCTGTTTTTTTGCAGGGGGTTTAAAATTGCCTCGTCGGTCACTGAAGTAGGGTTCTCAGAGCGCTTTAAATCGATTTTTATTTTAAAAGATATGATTCCCCATATAAAAAATAGAGTGTCGAAAAGTCCGTTGGACTTTCTCGACACTCTGAAAGCAGAGCCGAGGCTCTGCTTTTTTGGTAATCCAAGGGCATGTATCGAAAAAGTATTCTAATGCTGCAGCTTTCCGTAATCCTTAATCCGGACATGGACATGGACCGAAATATCCGCGTCCGCGTACACTTTCCTCCAATCCAGTCAATGCCATACGCCAACGGGAAGCGAATTGCGCACATATTGGCCGATCCCCAGCGGATCGGTTTGTTTTTCCTGCAGCGTGCGGACCAAGGAACGGCATTTCGTTTGGATGGATTTCCGAATCTCTTCTTCCAGCTTGCGCTGCTCCGCTGGTTTTTTCATATCCAGTTCCCCGATATACTCGAGCAGCGAACCTTCAACCTTAATGTCCATGTCTACTTTCAATCTTTTTCCTTGCAAAAGCTTGGATGAAGAGATGACATGAATTTTGCGGCGGCTTCTTAGAAATTGCAGGGAAGCCTGCTCGCCATCATCGTGATCTTCTTTCAAGTTCAGATATAAATCGCCGGCATGAATGTTATGGTGAAGTAGCCCAAAAAACATCCGGTCGCTCGGCTCCACCTTCCCGACGTATTTGTCGTCTTTAAAAAGGGCGACGCCGTCGATGATCAAGCTTTCCTTTTGTTCCCTAATGATGGTGGTTACCGGATCGATTCCTTCGTCATAATAATCCCTTGAAAAAGTATATAGGTTGGAATCGGGGATGTCGCCTGCTTTGGCTTCCGTCCGGATGAGCGTATCGATGTATTCGCCAGCCGTCGGTCCCTGCGGGTAGTCATTGCGAAGCAAGATGTGGTAAGGATCCTCTTCCGCGATGATGACGTGCATTCTGGAGCCGATCATGGGATCCCGGCGCAAGGAATCGAGATGCTTCCAAATCCCTTCCCTGGCCAGTTTTTCCCCGAATAACACCTGCCTAAGCTGTCCGGTGACCAATCTCCGGTTGTTTTGCCGGTCAAAATGCGATTTTGCGTCTTTGTCGGACTTGGCGACGACGGAATATACGATGGCATCCTGGTGGTTCGATTTCGTAATGCTGATCGTGACCCTCATGGAATCTTTTGGTTCACCGGACTCCTTGTCATAGGCAATCGTTCGGATGAACCCGGATTTCTCCAAAATATGCTCGTCCGTGCAACCCGTCAGCACCACGAGAAGGACAAGGCAAACGAGCTTAACTTTCATTGTTCGGCACCTTTCCTTTCAGTTTGAGATATAGCAGCACGCAGATCAGCACCACCGGTATGATGAAAGCAATGTAAGTTTCAGTGTACAGCACTTTTCGTAAGAGCTGTTCCGATTGCCCCAGGTATTTAGGGATGTATCCGGTAAAAAACACCATGGTCACGATCACGAACTCGAGCCGGTTCGGCTTTACTTTCGGGCACGTCTGCTTGATCGCGGTCAGGGCGGCATAACAATACATGACCGTCACGATCAAATTGGCGAACACGAACATCGAGAACACGAGGTTTTCGATCCGGTTAATGAACGGCATTTCGATGAAATCCAGCAAATCGATGATGGGGTATAGAAGCGACTCGATTTGATGAAAGCTGAAAAAGCCGAACGCAGTCAGTATGACGATTAACTGGGCAATGGTAATCACCCAGTGCCCGATGAACACGCCTTGAAACAATTTGCTCTTTTTGTGACATGGGGAAATAGAAACATGCAGAGCTCGTAACCCATAAAAGTGGTGTACACTTCCATCCAGTTGCGAAACGAATGGCCCTGGGACGCAAGCTGGAACAGATGCGGCGAAAACCGGACGATCTCCCAATCCTGGAACTGATACACCGTGAGCCCTACCGTCCATATGGTCATGAAGAAAAATACAGTCGCCGTTTTGCTGATATTGTAAATATTCTTGATCAAGAGGGCGAAGACCATGAGACAGAAAAGCAGGAATATAAACATCGGATTGGTCGTCTGGAACGACAGCATTTGGAATATAAGGAAGAATTTTTTTCCGGTGAAGGAAGCCGTAAATATCCAAAAAACGGCCAGCGCCCAATAGACCGGATACATGACCGCTTTGGGCAGCGCGCACTCCATGATTTGAAATACGGAGGCGCCGCGGCCCATGCGGTAGACCAGCCAATACAGAAAGATATTAAACGTGGCGAGAACGGACAACGCCAAATAGCCGATCCATCCGTTCGTGCCGATATTTTCGACGATCAAGCGGGGGAGGCTGAACATCGTGATGTTCATCTCGGTCATGAAAATGAGCAGGGTGATATGGAAAACGTTTAATTTTTCTTTCACTTTGTTCACCCTTATTTCCGCATTTTATTGGTGGATTTGTTTTGGGAATCCGAAATGGAAGGGCGCTTTCTAAGGCCCCAAAAAGGTCCGCGAACGAACGTGTCCAGCAAATCGGAAAAGTTCATCGGAGACAGCGGCGTCAAATAGGACGTTCCCATGTTGGTGACTCCCGACAAGTGGATCACCACAAGGCCGATACACATCATGAGCCCCAAATTTCCCAAGACGCCGGCCATGATGATCAGGCCGAACCGGATCAGGCGGATGGATGCGCTCATGATATAGCTTGGGATAGTGAACGATGCGATGGCGGACGTGGCGACCGTGATAATGAGAATGTTGCTCGTGAACCCGGCCTGCACCGCGGCTTGACCGATCACGATACCGCCTACGATGCCGATCGTTTGGCCGACTTTCGTCGGGAGCCTTGCGCCGGCTTCGCGAAGCAGCTCGATGGTCGTCTCCATGAGCAGCGCTTCGATAAGCGGCGGGAAAGGAACCTTTGCGCGCGATTCCGTCAAGTTTAGAAGCATCGTGTGCGGAATCATTTCATAGTGATAGGTGGTCACGGAAACGTAGAACGCGGTAAAGCTGATCGTAATGAGAAAGCCGATGAACCGCAAAATCCTCAGGGCAGACCCCAGCAGCCAGCGTTGGTAATAATCGTCCGGCGAAGAGAAAAAATCAAAAAAGTTGGTCGGACACACAAACGCGGACGGGCTTCCGTCCACAAAACCTACGATGCGGCCGCCGATCAGTTTGGACGCGATGGCGTCCGGGCGCTCCGTCGTCATGAACTGCGGGAATACGGAGTTCGGATTTTCGGTACGCCCAGCATGGGCGTCATCTCTAGGGTGAAAGTCCCGAACGGGGGCTGGCGAGCGCCTACCGTTAGCCAAGGGCAAGGGTGTCTGCCGCGAGGCAGAATCTGAAGGAAGCCGGAGGCAAAAGCACGGGCCAAGGTACACGAACTGGATTTGAGGCAGGGATAGCCGGATGAGCTGCCCGAACACAGCGAAATCCCAAGCCGCCAAGAGCTATTTCTGTAAACTCCAGTGGTCGCGGGCGGAAAGATGACGTTCTTATCTGGGGAGGCCTGCGGGAGGAAAAAAAATGCGAAGTCACTTCGTAACCGTAACCGAGAGGTTGCGCTGAACCCGCAGGAGTCAGCAGAGGTCATAGTACGTGAGTACGGGACGCCGGAAAGCGGAAGGACCGAACCGAAAGGAGAGAGGAAACCGATGCGTTCGAGTGAGGAGCAAAGAAAGCCGAATATCCCGCAAGGGAGCTGCCGACAAAGAGGAGCGGTGAAGCCGCAAGGGTATGTTGGAGCGCCGAGCTCTTCACCGGCACAAGTCGCCCCTTCCCCTCGCGGAGATCAAAACGACTTGCTGGAGAAGATGCTCGAAGGAAATAACCTTCGGCTCGCCTACAAACGAGTGGTTCAAAACGGGGGAGCTCCTGGTGTGGACGGCGTAACGGTAGCCGAGCTACAAGCTTACCTGAAAACCCACTGGGAAACGGTGAAAGCCGAACTTCTGGCGGGAACCTACCGGCCGGCGCCAGTCAAACGGGTGGAAATCCCCAAACCCGGAGGCGGCGTACGGCTGCTGGGCATCCCGACCGTGATGGACCGTTTCCTCCAGCAAGCGCTTCTGCAAGTGATGAATCCGATATTCGACGCAGACTTCTCGTGGTACAGCTACGGCTTCAGACCCGGAAAGCGGGCGCATGACGCGGTGAAGCAAGCGCAGCGGTACATCCAAAGCGGCCGAAGATGGGTCGTAGATCTGGACCTGGAGAAGTTCTTTGACCAAGTGAATCACGACATGCTCATGGCAAGGGTGGCGCGGAAGGTGAAGGACAAGCGAGTACTGAAGCTGATCCGAGCCTACCTGAGTGCCGGAGCGATGGAAAACGGAGTTTGCCAAAAGACAGAGGAAGGAACCCCCCAAGGCGGTCCGCTGAGCCCGCTGCTGGCAAACATTCTGCTGGATGATCTGGATAAAGAACTCACCAAGCGAGGCTTGTGTTTCGTCCGCTATGCGGACGACTGCAATATCTTTGTCGCAAGCAAACGGGCAGGTGAACGTGTCATGAGATCGATAACTCACTATGTAGAAGGAAAGTTGAAACTGAAGGTGAATCGGGACAAAAGTGCCGTAGACAGGCCGTGGAATCGGAGATTTCTTGGTTTTAGCTTTCTGAGGAATAGACAGGCGACGATTCGTCTGTCCCCTAAGACGATCTCCCGATTGAAGGAGAAAGTCCGGGAGCTAACGAATCGTTCCCGGTCCATATCGATGGAAGAGCGAATTTTAAAATTGAACCGCTACCTCATGGGATGGATTGGATACTTCCGGATAGCTTCTGCCAAGGGCCACTGCGAGAGATTCGACAAATGGATTCGAAGAAGACTGCGCATGTGCTTATGGAAACAATGGAAGCGAGTGCGTACACGTATTCGAGAACTCCGCGCCCTGGGCGTGCCAGAATGGGCCGCTTTTATGATGGCCAACTCCCGCAAAGGAGCTTGGGAAATGTCCCGAAACATAAATAACGCCCTTCCGACAACCTATTGGGAAGCGAAAGGGCTGAAAAGTTTGCTTTCTCGTTACTTGGAACTTCGTTAACCTTTTGGAACCGCCGTATGCGGACCCGCATGTACGGTGGTGTGAGAGGACGGGGGTTTGCCGCCCCCTTCTACTCGATTCGATCAGCTGAATCAGCATGTTCGAATCCATGACGGCATCGAATTCGATCGATCGAATCCGCTTTTTCAAGTCTTCCACCATGTCTTGATCCGCGATCCGGTCGATGTAAGCCAGTACCACGTCGGTTTTGGCGATTTCCCCGACCTCAAATTTGACGGTTTTTAAATGCGTGCTTTTGATTTTTTTTTCGCAATACGCCCAGATTCTGGGACAGATTTTCCACGAAGCTGTCGTGGGGGCCGGAAATGACCGTCTCCGTCTCGGATTGGGAGATCGATCGGCCAACGGGCTCGGAAATATCGACGAGATAGGTCAGGTCCCGAAAAAATATGGCGGCTTGACCGTCCAGGATCCCTTTGACGCATTCCTTGGCGTCGCCCGTCAGCTTGTATTGGGAACGTTTAAAGATTTGTTCCGCTTCCTCCTCGGTGGCTTCGGAAAGGGGATCGACGATATCCCGCTTTAGCGGCTCCGGTCCCACCAGGAACGGGAGATAAACGATATGGACAGAGCAATTGGGATACGTGCGCTGCTGAAAATCGATGCAGTCCTTAAACTGATCCAGTATATGGTTCAAAGCAGGTTTTTCGTTTTTTTCGGGTTTGGCGGTCACCTGATCCGAGCTTTTCCCTTGCGTGAAGAAAAATTTCCTTAAATTCTGAAAAACGCCCATAAACAACACCTCGTGGATATTTTCCCCATGGAAGGGGCGAATATGCATTCGAATCTTCCCTTATGTTTTGCATTAGGTTGATATTGTAAGGAACGTATGTTCCTGTTAAAATGTATAAAAGACCTAGAAGCACGAAAAATATGGAATCCCATGGGGAAGACCCAAATGAAGCAGGGGAGCGGCGGAATATCACGATCTTGCTTTTCTATTCCGATATTCCTTCGTCCGGACGAAAAAGAGGGTATACTTTGGATGAAGGGGTGAACGAATATGAACATGGCGAAAGAAGAGGCGTTAACGGAGGAAAGATGGCAGGCGATCATCGGGAATGACGCGTCCTATGACTTCAAGTTTTTTTACGCGGTCAAATCAACGGGGATTTTTTGCAGGCCTTCCTGCAAGTCAAAGGTCCCCAACCGGGCCAACGTTCGGATCTTCCGCACCGCGGCGGAAGCCATTCGGGAGGAATTCCGGCCGTGCAAACGTTGCAAGCCGACGGGTGAACGTTTGCCGGACCGCGAGTGGGTCGACGCGATCGCCCGGTACATGGAGCGGCATTACGACAGCGCGATGACTTTGAATATGCTGGCGGAGATGTTTCATGGCAGCCCGTACCACTTGCACCGGACGTTCAAAAAAATCATGAAAGCAACGCCGGTCGCCTATTTGCAAGGCATCCGATTGGATAAGGCGCGCGAGCAGCTTGCCCGAACCAACATGTCCGTAGCCGAGGTCGGAAGCAGCGTAGGGCTTCCGAATCCGTCCTATTTCATCTCGCTATTCAAACGAACATTCGGCATGACCCCCTACGAATATCGAAAACGGATGATGGAAACGGAGATATGGACCCAAGGAGGCGCATTCGATGAAAAGTGAAGTGTTAGGACCTGTTTATTGGTCGGTGTTGGAACACGGAGGCTGGACGCTGCATCTCGCAGCGACGTCCCGCGGCCTTTGCTACGTAGGTTCGGCTAACAAGCCGTTTGAGGAAATGGAAGAATGGGTGGGAAAACACATGCGCCCGGCGAAGCTGATCCGGGACGATAAGGCGCTGTCGCCTTATATCGGCGAATTGGCGGATTACATCGAAGGCAAGCTGGTGCGCTTCACGATTCCCTGCGACCTGGTCGGCACCCCGTTCCAGCGTTCGGTTTGGGAGGCGCTGCGCTCCATTCCCTACGGGGAGACGCGCTCCTATTCGGACATCGCGGAATCGATCGGCAAGCCGGCCGCGGTTCGGGCCGTGGGTTCGGCGATCGGCGCCAATCCGGTGCTCATGTCGGTCCCATGCCATCGCGTCATCGGCAAAAACGGAGCCTTAACCGGCTTTCGCGGCGGGCTCGAGATGAAATCGCGGCTGTTGTCCATCGAGAAAGCGGCCGCCGATACCCGGGCCCGTGAGGTTGCCCATCATGCATAACGAGGTTTCGGAACGGGTTGCGGCTTTGGACTGGGACGCGCTCCACCGGGATTTGGATCAGCAGGGATTCGCCGTTTTCCGGCCGATCCTGACTCCGGAGGAGTGCGAGGCATTCATTGCGTCCTACCCCGCCGAAGAGCTGTACAGAAAAACGATCGATATGAAAAGATACCGTTTTGGGCTCGGGGAATACAAGTATTTTCAGTCGCCTCTTCCCAGCCGGCTGCAGCAGCTTCGGGAGGCGTTTTATCCGCCGCTGGCGGCTGCCGCCAACCGCTGGCTGGAGCAGCTGGGCAAGGAGCCGGGGTATCCCGGCACGCTTTCCGCTTTTCTGGAGAAGTGCCATGAAGCAGGACAACGCCGTCCCACGCCCCTCATTCTGAAATATGAAGCCGGAGGGTATAATTGCCTGCATCAGGATTTGTACGGCGAGGTATATTTTCCGTTTCAGGTGCTCCTTACGTTGAACCGGAAGGATGTCGATTATGAAGGCGGCGAGTTTCTCTTGGTCGAACAGCGCCCGCGCGCGCAAAGCCGCGGGCATGCGATCAAGCTGGAACGGGGAGCCGGCGTCATTTTCCCGACGAGCTTCCGTCCCGTTCAAGGAGCAAGGGGACATTACCGGGCTTTTCTGCGGCATGGGGTCGGCACCGTAACGGCCGGCAAAAGGTACAGCTTGGGCGTCATTTTCCATGATGCGACATAAAACGGAAACTTTAGATATGAGAATTGAACCCGGGGGGAGAAGCCATGACCTATTCGCTGGAATATAAAACGCCAAAATCGATGCTGAATAAAGGGACGGGCTTCCTTTCCGGTTACAGCCATTCGCTAAACTCGTATTCGGGCTGCTCGTTTGGCTGTTCATATTGTTACGTCCGGCGAATGCCCGTAGCCACCTTCCGTGAAAAGGCTTGGGGAACGTGGGTGGATGTCAAACATGGCGCTGCTGACGTGTTCCGGAAAGAGCTCGCCAGGGCTCGAAAGAAGGGGCCGGTCACGATTTTCATGTCCTCGAGCACCGACCCCTACCAACCGGCGGAGGCGACGGAACGGATTACGCGCTCCTTGCTGGAAGCGATGGCGGAGCTGCCGCCGGACTTTTTGCTGGTACAGACCCGGAGTCCCCTCGTGAAACGCGATATCGATTTGCTTCTTCGATTGGGGGATCGCGTCAGGGTCAGCATGACCGTGGAAACGGACAGGGAAGGCATCAGACGCCATTTTACGCCTGGAACCCCGCCGATCGAAGCGAGGCTTAGGACGCTGAAGCTTCTGAAGGAAGCCGGTGTGCCGGCCCAGGCAACGATTGCGCCCGTACTTCCGAGCACGGATGCTTTTCCGTCCAAATTACGCACCCTTGTCGACCGGGTATGCATCGACGATTATTTTATGGGTGACGGAAGCGGCGGAAAGCGGACAAGAAGCCTGGGCATCGAGCGGCTTTACGGGGAAATCGGGCTTAAGGAATGGTATGATCCCGGCGCATACCGGACCGTCTATGAACGGTTCATCGGAACTTTTCCGAAGGATCAAGTGTTTCTCAGCCAAAAGGGTTTTGAACCCTAATTTTAAACGAAAGCCGCGACGGGAGGGGGAACAAGCCTATGTTGAGTCAAAACGCCGCGTTTTTTCAATACGGCAAGACGGAAACGGAAGCATTAAAGAACGCGGATCCCATACTTGGCGCGGCCATGGACAAGCTGGGGAGAGTGGAGCGACCCGCGAATCCGGACCTGTTTCAAGCTTTGAGCCAGGCGGTGGTAGGCCAGCTTATTTCGGTCAAAGCAGCTCAGTCCATCTGGGAAAGGATGCTTCGCCGGTTCGGGCGAATCGATCCGGCCGTTATAGCGGCGGAGTCTCCGGAGGAGTTAAGGGCCTGCGGTTTGACGGAGAAAAAAGCGGCATCCATCCATCGCATCGCCAGCAGCATTAGAACCGGCGAGTTTAACTTGAATGAGCTTGTTCAACTCCCTGACGCCGAAGTTGTCCGCCGCTTGACGGCGCTTCCGGGCATCGGCGTGTGGACGGCTGAAATGGTGCTGCTCCATGCGATGCAGCGGCCTGACGTGGTCAGCTGGGGGGATGTGGCGATCCGGCGCGGAATGATGAAGCTCTACGGTCTTGACGGGTTGTCCAAACAGCAGTTCGACGAGTACCGGCGGCGTTATTCGCCGTATGGTTCCGTCGCCTCGATCTATTTATGGGAAATATCATACAGGTAAGGATGGAAGTTCATGATGGTAACGGAAACGGCGGTCGTTCGAGCGAAGCTGCTGGAGCTGGCCGAACCTGAATACCAAAAATTTGCGTCATCCCTCATTCCGGGCGTATCCAATTTGCTGGGCGTCCGGATTCCGGAGCTGCGGAAATTGGTGAAGGGGATTGCAAACGGGGACTGGCGGTCTTATTTGCAGCATGCTCCAGGCGAATATTTTGAAGAGGTAATGCTGGAGGGCATTTTGATAGGCCATGTAAAAGCGGACCCCGCTGAAAAGCTGAATTATGTCGCCGCGTTTGTCCCTAAAATCGACAATTGGTCGGTATGCGATACGTTTTGCTCCGGCTTGAAATTCACCAAAACGAACAAGGAGCTGGTATGGGATTTTCTTCAGCCATATTTACGGTCCGAAGAAGCATACGACATCCGTTTTGGCGTGGTCATGCTGCTCAATTATTACATCGACGAAGCCTATATCGATCGCGTGCTGCACATCCTGGATCGGATCCGCCACGAAGCTTATTACGTCCGAATGGCCGTGGCTTGGGCATTATCGATGTGTTACGTAAAACTGCCGGCTACGACAATGGCTTACCTGCAGAACAGCACGGTCGATGATTTTACATACAACAAAGCGCTGCAAAAAATAATCGAGTCGACCCGCGTTGATTCGGAGACCAGGCAGCGAATCCGAGCGATGAAACGGAAGTAGCCTCCAATTCTTTGGCCCCTGCCTGCAAGATTAGGAGTTTTCTTCCAAGGCGCCACCCGGCGTCTGCTGCGATACACCATCGACACGCTCGGCGGCAAGCCGCCCGTTCAAGCGGGATCAGGCCGCCGGGCAGGGTGTGCATAGCCGTCAAATTCGCTGACATGCATCAAAACACGAAGTAAGGAGCACCTTTTGTAAAAGGCTGACCTTCAGTCATCTGAAGCGCAAGTCTTTTTCTTTTTTTAATCTGCTTTTAAGAAATATGTAGTATAATATCCGCCTGAGTCAAGTAAGGAGAGGATACGAGTGCAACAATTGTTTAAACCCTCGAAGCGGTTGGGAGCGACGCTGCTTACCCTGTTCTTTGGCGGTTTTGTCCTGAATTTCATCATGCAGGCGGCATCCCTGAACCTGAGTTTGGGAAGGGTTCTGTCCTGGATTTCGCAATATTATTGGCTTTATATTTCCGGGAGCCTGTTTTTCTTTTTTGTGCTGCTCACTTTTGCGGCGATCATTCCGAATGTGTATTCCGGCGCGTTGTTCGCTTTTTTGGTATGCTGCATTTTGGCGGTGGCCAATTATAAAAAGCTGAGCACGACCGGCGAACCGTTATTTCCATGGGATTTGATGCAGGTTAAAAACGCCAAGGAAATGACCAAAATCACGCATGGCATGATCTCTCCCGCAGCCGTGATCATGGCGGTCGTCATCGTCGCCGCGCTGGCGTATTTGGCGTTTAAGCTGCCCAAGCTCAAGGTTCAGCTGCCTTTGCGCCTCGTCATGGTAGCGGTGTCCGTTTTGATGATTGCCGGGTTCATTCAAATGGTCGGCGGGCAAAGCGCGTTTGCAACCTCCATGCACTATCAAAATATTCCCTGGAACCAGAAGGTGAATTACGCGCAGAACGGGTTTGTGTATGCTTTTACGGGCAACCTGAACCAGAAACTGATGGAAAAACCCGAAGGGTACAGCAGAGAGGCGATCGAAAAAATCGCCGCCAAATACCGCAACCTGCCGGATCGCGGAACGGCGAAGCCGGCCGCGGAGCAGCCGAACATTTTGTATATCATGGACGAGGCTTTTTTCGACCCTACCCGGCTGCCTACCTATACCTTTAGCGAAGATCCGCTGAAGTTCATCCATCAGCATGAGCATGCAACGCCTTCCGGGTATTTGCTTTCTCCCGAATTCGGGGGGAATACGGCCAACGTCGAATTCGAAGCGTTAACCGGTTTGTCGATGTATTTTCTGAAGGACGGATCCATTCCTTATCAGCAGCGGATCGTCAAAATGTCTTCGCTTCCGTCGATCGTCAGCATTTTAAAAGAAAAAGGGTACGAAACCAAAGCCCTTCACCCGTTTGACGATACGTTTTATAACCGAAATCGGGTGTATCCGATTCTTGGCTTCGACCGTTTTACGAGCGAAAAGGATTTGCAGAACGCGGAACGGTTTACGCCGAACGGTTATATCACGGATAAGTATGCCATGCAGGAAGCGGTTCGCCAGCTTCAATCGTCGGATGAGCCCGCCTTTCTGCATCTCGTGACGATGCAAAACCATTTTCCGTTCACGAAAGGCTTGAATGGCGAGAACACGATTACGGTCGGCGGCGTCAAGCCGGAATATAAAGACGAGATGGAAACGTACGTGCACGACACGAAATTGACCGACGAAGCCGTTGCCTATTTAAGCGGCGAATTAAAGAACATCAAACGTCCAACGATCGTCGTTTTTTGGGGCGACCATCTGCCGGCCTTGTCTTCGGGAATCTACGCCCAGGCAGGCTGGGACCAAAATCCGCGGCTGAAACATGAGACGAAGCTTCTGTACATGGCCAATTTCGATATCGGAAAAAGCTCCGTCGGCACAATCAGCCCATCGTTTATCGGACCGACGTTATTCAAGCTGAGCGGACAGGAGTTGCCTCCGTATTACAAACTGCTTGAAAAGGTGCAATCCGAAATACCCGGGCTCAATAAAAACGTGCTGATTGGCGCTTCGGGAATCATATCGCAGCTAACCCCCGATCAGCGGTCGCTCTTAAACGATTACCGCTTGGTCGAATACGATTTGCTCGAAGGAGAACAATACGCCAAGGCTCTCCTGTTTTAAGTTCCAATCGACAGACAACCCCGCCGCATCGGCGGGGTTTGTTGTCATGAGCGGGCGATTCGCCGGGGAACCCCCGGCTTCATTGTAAAAACCGCTTAAGTCCGGTATCATTAACCCTGGATGTAGGCGCTTTTTTTGCATCATTTTTATGAATCGCATAATCTATACATAACGAAGTCATTTGGGAAGGAGGAGGTCGAATGGCGACCATAAAAGACGTGGCGAAGCTGGCGGGGGTTGCGCTTTCGACGGCTTCTTATGCATTAAACGGGGACCCGAAAGTAAGCAAAGAAACGAAGGAGAAAGTCCTTGAGGCAGCCCGGCAGCTGAACTACCGCAAAAACGGTTTTGCCATGGATTTGAAACGGAGCCGCACCAACACGATCATGCTGATCCTGACCGATCTTTCCGGGCCTTATTATTCGGAGCTCATCCGGAGCATTCAAGACGTGGCGATTGCAAACGGTTACGATCTGATCGCCTGCAGCTCCATCGGCGCCCAGGACTCCACGGCCGTCCGTTTTCTCCGCGAAAAAAGAGCCGACGGGGCGATCGTATTGGCCCAGAACATTCCGAACGAAATTTTGCTGGAGTCGGCGTCGGAACGTTTTCCGATCGTCGTGATGGACCGGGAGCTTACGGGCGACGGGTTGGCGAACGTGTTGGTGGACGGCGAACAAGGCGGTTATATCGCCACGCGTCATTTGCTGGATTCGGGACATCGAACCATTGCTTATGTCAGCGGCCCGCAAAACTCGTATGACAACGGCCAACGTTATAAGGGATATCTCCGAGCTTTAAACGAGAGAGATTTAAGCGAGAAGACGAAGTGGCGCCTGACCGGCGGTTTTGTGCGGGATGGAGGATATCGCGCCACCAAAACGATGATGATGCAGGGCGAATTGCCATCGGCGATTTTTTACGGGAACGACGAAATGGCCATCGGCGGCCTGGCGGCGTTGAAGGAAGGCGGGTATTCGATTCCCGGCGACATTTCGATCATCGGCTTCGACGATATCGAGCAGGCCGGTTACATGAATCCGCCGCTAACGACGATTCGCCAGCCCAAACACGAGGCCGGTTCCTTGGCGGCGCATTTGCTGTTCCAAATGCTTAACGGGGAAGAGGTCAACGCGACGTATAAGCTGGGCATTGAACTGGTTCAACGCGGGTCCGTCCGGAATGTCGACAACCGGATCGATAGCTGATTTATTGGACATCACTTGAAAAATACCTTCCGTCAAGCAATAATAGAGACTCGTGTATCATTCCCATCGGGATGATGCTTAATTTCAAGCGTAAGAAAGGAAGCGATTCCACATGCCAATGATTCAAGTCGAAGGAAAAGGAACCATTGAAGCGGCGGACGGACAAAAGCTGGTACTCGCTCTGGAGGATCACGGCGTCGACATTCTGCACCGCTGCGGAGGCAATGCGAGATGCACGACCTGCCGCGTAGAGATCCTTGAAGGAGACGCCGGCGCCATGGGCGAA
Source organism: Paenibacillus sp. FSL M7-1455 (assembly GCF_038004655.1). Classification (NCBI taxonomy): domain Bacteria; kingdom Bacillati; phylum Bacillota; class Bacilli; order Caryophanales; family Paenibacillaceae; genus Paenibacillus; species Paenibacillus sp. FSL M7-1455. Next base: position 2,701,794 of record NZ_JBBORO010000001.1, read on the forward strand.
GCGGAGGCAGCGATCCTCGCAACCAAAGGAATCCACGAGCCGAACGTGCGGCTTTCCTGCCAAATCCGCGTACATAGCGATCTGACCGTCAAGCCGGTCATGACCGTCTCCGGTTCCGGCATGGATGCCGGCAAGCGCCCACTCGATTAAAAGAGAATGGCAAATGAATTCATGAAGCGGCTGTTTGTCCACCGAATGGGCAGGCAGCCGTTTTTTATTGGCAGCACGCGGCCGGCAAACCTCCGGAAAATTTTCTGCAAAAGAAAATCGTTGACAATCAAGGCCTTCTGTCCGTTATAATATGTAGACCGTTCGTTATAATTTTGAAGAAAGGAGGCCTCGCTTCCATGGCAGGCAAAGCAAACTCGCGTGAAACCATCGTGAAAACGGCTACCAGACTGTTCTCTGTGCAGGGATATCATGGAACGGGATTGAACCAAATCATTAAGGAAAGCCAATGCCCCAAAGGCTCGCTCTATTATTATTTTCCGGAAGGGAAAGAGGAGCTTGCGCGGGAATGCATCGAGCAGATTAAGCGAATGGTTTCCGGCAAATGGCAGGAGGCTTTCGAACGATTCGAACATCCGGCCCAAGCGATCCCATACCATATCGAAATGATGGCCGAGGATGCCGAAAAATCGAATTTTGAGGGTTTTACCCCTCTCAGCTTCTGGAATGCAGTGGAAACGTGTTCCGTCAGCGTATCGCTTCGGGAAGCTTGTCAGAACGCAATCGATGAGTGGCATGGGATGTTATCCCAGCGGCTGCAATCGGCGGGACTTGATGCGGAACGTGCCGCCGAGACGGCCACGGTCATCTTGTCCATGATGGAAGGTTCGCTGATCATTGCCATGACAAAGCAGGATTCCGGACCGATCCATGCGGCATCCAAGTATATGGGGATACTGGTAGAACGCCTGCTGGACGTCAGCCGGTCGGATCAATCGTCCCCAAAAAGCGAAAGACATAAAAAAGAAGATTGAGATAGAAAGAGCGACAGTGATCTAGATAACAAATAGAGATAGAAATCAGACATATGGAGGTTAGGTATTGTGGAAGCAGCCATGCAAAATACACAAACGGCAGCAAGCTCGGACAAACGATTCAAAGTCATCCCGATCATGGTCGCGCTGCTCATCAGCGGATTTATCGGGATGTTCAGCGAGACGGCGTTAAACGTCGCTTTAAACGATTTGATGCAGGTGCTGCACATTTCGCCGCCGACGGCGCAATGGCTCACTACGGGATATTTGCTGACGCTGGGCATTTTAGTGCCGGTATCCGGCCTTTTGCTGCAATGGTTTACGACGAGACAATTATTTATTACCGCGCTGATCTTTTCGATCGCCGGTTGTTTGATTGCGGCGCTGGCGCCGAGTTTTGAAGTACTGCTGGTCGCTCGCGTCGTTCAGGCCGTGGGGACGGGCATTATGCTCCCGCTGATGTTCAACACGATTCTGGTTATTTTCCCGGCAGAAAAACGGGGCGCCGCCATGGGCATCATCGGCCTCGTGATCATGTTCGCCCCTGCGGTCGGCCCGACGATCGCGGGTCTGTTGATCGAAAACCTCAGCTGGCACTGGATTTTCTGGCTGTCTTTGCCTTTTCTCGTGTTGGCGCTGGTTTGCGGCATCCTGTTCATGCAAAACGTATCGACCATCACCAAACCGAAAATCGATCTGTTGTCGATCATTTTATCGACGATCGGCTTCGGCGGCATCGTGTTCGGCTTCAGCAGCGCCGGCGAAGGCGGAGGCTGGACGAGTCCGAAGGTGATCGCGTCCCTGATCATCGGTATCGCGGCACTGCTCTTGTTCGGTTGGCATCAATTGCGAATGAAGCAGCCGATGATCAACCTGCGGGCATTCAAATACCCGATGTTTTCGGTCGGCGTCGTCATGGTCTTTTTCAGCATGATGATCATTTTGTCGTCGATGCTGGTGCTGCCGCTGTTCCTGCAGGGCGGTTTTGGAAAATCGGCGTTTTACGCCGGACTCATTATGCTTCCCGGGGGAATCGTGAACGGCTTGATGTCTCCCCTCATGGGGCGTTTGTTCGATAAATACGGTCCGAAGTGGCTTGTTTTCCCTGGTTTTATTGTAGCAGCCGCGGCTCTATGGTTTTTCTCGGGCGTAACGGCCGCTTCCGCCGCTTTCCTCATCATCGTGCTGCATTCCTGCTTGATGATCGGCATTTCAATGATCATGATGCCCGCGCAGACAAACGGCTTGAACCAGCTGCCGCGCGAATATTATCCGGACGGAACCGCGATCATGAACACTCTTCAGCAGGTGGCGGGGGCCATCGGCACGGCGGTTGCCGTCAGCATCATGTCGGCCGGGCAGGAGAGCTATTTTAAAACCCATCCGGGCGGGAATCCGATCGAAGCGTTGACGGCCGGCGTATCGCATGCCTTTATGTTCGGCATGATCATCGCTCTGGCCGGCTTCGTGATCGGCCTGTTTATTAAACGGGTTCCGGTAAAACACGATTAAATAAGCGCAAAAACCCCAAAGCCACGGCTGCGGGGTTTTTCATCGTTTTTGGCGACGATCCTTCGGATCATTCGTCCGTCGAATCTAGCAATAGGTTTTATCCTATCCTTCTAAACTATTCCACGCTGTGTCCGCTGTCTATGATCCCCCGGTTCCCGATGACCTGCCGTTGGGGAAGGCTGCGCAGGCACAGAGAACAACCCTGCTTTGCCTGTTTTGGGTGGAAATGGTATTCCGGATCATGGTATAGTGAATCTAGCATTCTATTAAATCAAACAAAACTATATTTCAGATCATGGGAGAACCGAATATGAAGGTCATTGGGAAAATTCTTTTAAGCTCCGTTTTGATTGCAGGCTCTTTCTCCGCGATTCCCGCGGATGCGGCCAAGGCTGCAGGCAAGGTCAGCATCATGCTCGACGGATATCCGCTGTCTTTTCCGGTGGAGCCGACCGTGTTGAAGGGAACGACCATGGTGCCGTTCCGGGCCATCTCCGAAGCGCTTGGCATTCAAGTGACTTGGAACCAGAAGGAACAAAAAATCACGGCTACGAAAAAAGAGGACGGGATCTCCAAACAGGTCGTGTTGACCATCGGCAGCAAACAAGCTTTGGTCGACGGGAAAACGGTAGCCCTTGCCAACGCCCCGCAAACGATCCGCAGCAGCACGATGATCCCGCTCAGCTTTTTTAGCCAGCAGTTCGGGGCCGGGGTGGCCTGGGATCAGAAAACGCAAACCGTTTCGATCACGTCGCCCAAGGAAGATATGTATACGTTAGGCTTTTACGCGTTATCTTCTTTCGATGAACGGGCATACATCCCGTCTTTCGATTCGGTTGCTTTCGGCTGGAGCCGGATCGATCCTTCCGGACAATTCACGATGGAGGGCAAGGAGTATAAATGGCCGCAGGCTGCGGGCGAAGTCACGCCGGAATCGATCATTCAAGATGCCGCGCAGCAAGGAACGTCGCCGTATTTGATGGTGTACTCCGTGGATTCCAGCGGCGAATTGACGAAAAACCTGGAAGATCAGGCGCTGCAGGAGAAAACCACCTCGCAGATCGTGGAAGCGGCCTCGGGAAAAGGGTTTAAAGGCATTGCGCTCGATCTGGAAGGGCTTGGTTTGACCGGCGACAAAAACAAGGTGAAAGCAGAATACAACGCATTCGTGAAGAAGCTTTCCGCCAAAGCCCGCGCGGCAGGCCTGAAATTGACGCTGATCCTTCATCCGCTGAACAGTTCCTATGCAGGGTATGATTACAAAACGTTATCGGGTCTGGCGGACGATTTGGTGATTATGGCTTATGCGTTCGAACAGGAAAAAGGCCCCGAACCATTGAAGCGGGTCGACGAGGCCATCCGCCTGGCGTTGAAGGAAACTAGCAAAGACAGGCTGATTCTCGGGATCTCGCTCGGCAGCGAAAACGCAGGTACCGTCAACACCAAGATCGGCCTGGCCAAACGGTATGACCTGAAAGGCGTCGCTTTCTGGCGCTTGGGGCTGATCGGGCAGCCTGCCTGGGCGAAGATCAACGAGTCGATAGAGATGAAATAAATCATCATAAAAAAGAGCGTCCCGCATTAAACTGGACCCTTAGTCAAGGACACTTTTAAAAAAAGAGTTAGGCTGCACTTAAGAGATGATTTCTGTATTGTACAGGAGTCATCTTTTTTAACCCCCACTGGTATCTGTAATGGTTATAGTAATGAATATAGCGCTTAATTTCTTGCTCTAGTTCAGAAAAGGATTTGCAATCGCGACTCTTCACGTGGTCTTTCATATGGCCGAAGAAAGACTCCTGAGGGGCATTATCCCAGCAGTTCCCCCGTCTAGACATAGATTGTCCTAACCCGTTATCTTTCAAAAGCTTCTGATAGACAGGACTCGTGTAGTGGCAGCCTTGATCCGAATGAATGAAAGCGTCCTGATGTAACTTCAACCGTCTTTGCCTCATCAGTGATTTGATCGTGTCTGTTGCAAGAGGGAGGTGGAGGGTAGTGGACAAGTTATGAGCGAGAAGCTCGCCTGTAGAAGCATCTAAAATGGTTGACAAATAAGCCGTCTGGGAATGACCATATGGCAAGTACGTAATATCTGTTAGCAGAGCGAGACCTGGCGTACCTTTCTTAAAGTCCCTCTGTAACGTATTCTCAAGCGTGCGGTGTTCTTGCGTGGCTTTTGCCATCTTTCGGTAAGGATTGGCCTTTCGATGTGGACATACGAGGTTAAATTTGCGCATTAACCTTCGAATTCGCTTCAGGTTATACACGATATGAAATTCATTTTCTAACGTCATCTTAATGGAGCGAGAACCCTTCTTGAAGCCTCTTCGATGAAATGCCTTCTTAATCAAAGCACCGGCCTGCTCATCCGCTTTGATGCGTGCGAGCCGTTTGTCCGAGCTTTGAAGGTAGTTGTAGTACCCGGAACGAGACACACCAAGTAATTGACAGAAGTAACGCGTCATCCGTTCCAGGCCTTGCTTTACTGCATTTTGAATAAGCTCGAAACAGTCACTCTTGGGTAGGTTTTGTCCGTTTGCTAACAGCCTCCTTTCGTTCTTGTCTAACTTTTTTACGTATGCCAACTGAGCCTCCAAAAGTTTAATCTTCGCTTCCTGCTCGCGATCATCTCTTCCTGGGATAAGGAGCGTTGTGAGGGGCGTAATGCTGCTTCTTTACGTGAGTCCGCTAGCCCAGTGATTCCGTCCTTCTCGTAAGCTTTCTTCCAACGATCCGCGCACTGCTCCACTCGCTTTATCCCGAGTATCTCCACATCAAACCCACTCGCCTCGAAAATCTCTCTAGGTGTTCGACCCGACATATATTGATCGATGAATAGACGTTTGAATTCATCGGCATAAGTAATCGATTTTTCGCTCACCCGCAAAACGTGCGGATTTAGCGCTAGTCGTTCACGTTCATATTTATTAAAATGCTTTTTGCTCATTTTGTTCGCCTCCACTGTTGTTTCCAGTATACAAAAAGGTACCCACACACTAAACACTTTTTTTGAAGTGTCCAGTGTATGGGTACCAGTTTACATGGGACCGCTCTTTTTTTCTTACAGAATCGGCGACAGCAGCCGCGATATGCCTTCCTTGATCCGAATCCATCTCGGGCGCTGTTGGTATTCCTGGAGCGTCAACTGCCGGGATACGCGCAAATCCTCTTCGAACATCTCCGTCAATTGTTTCGAAATCCGGTCGTCATACAAAAAGGCATTGACTTCGAAATTCAGCTTAAAGCTGCGAAAATCGATATTGGCCGTACCCACCGAAGCGATTTCTTCGTCGATGACGATCGTTTTGGAATGAATGAAACCGTTATTGTACAGATAAACGGTAGCGCCTACCTTCAATAGCTCCCCGATGTATGAATACGTGGCCCAATACACGAAAATATGGTCCGGCTTGTCCGGTATCATGATTTTGACTTCAACGCCCGACAGAACGGCGATCCGCAGCGAATCCAGCACGCTTGCATCCGGAATGAAATAAGGAGTCTGGATGTGAATCGTTTTTTTCGCGGAGGAAATCATTTTTATGTATCCGTTTTTGATATGTTCAAGCTCCGAATCCGGTCCGCTCGTGACGATCTGCATGCCGATCCGGCCGCAGGGAGCCACCTCCGGGAACAGGTTCGGCGAGTATGTAATCGCGTGATGGTGCGAGGCCTGGTTCCAGTCCAAAATAAACCGAATCTGCAGCGCGTAAACCGCCGATCCGATGATCCGCAAGTGGGTGTCCCGCCAATAGCCGAACTTCGAATTCAGCCCCAAATATTCGTCCCCCACGTTGAACCCGCCCACATAGCCGATTTCGCCGTCAATAATGACGAGCTTGCGGTGGTTGCGGTAATTCAAACGGAAGTTGATCAAGCGCAGCCGCGAAGGAAAAAATGCTTCGGCAAGCCCGCCGGCGGCCCGGAATTCGCGGAAAAACCTTTTTGTCAGCTTTCTCGAGCCCAGCTGGTCATAGAGCACTCTGACCTTCACGCCTTCCCGTGCCTTTTGCGTGAGGAGGTTGATCAATTTTTTGCCGAGGACGTCGTTTTGGATGATGTAATACTGGATATGGATATAATCTTTTGCCCCGTGAATGTCTTTGAACAGCTTATCGAATTTCTCCTGTCCGTCGGTGATAATGTCCACCGCGTTTTCTTCGGTAAACATCGAGTGGTTGTTTTTCAAATACATGTAGATGAGATCCCTGTATTTGCTGGCCGATTCGTTGTAGAAACGGAAGTTGCCCATCTGAATGCGTTCCAGCTGCTCCAAAATAATCTCTTTGACGCCGATTTTCTTCAGGTCGTCCCAATGGAACAAGCGGACATGCCTGAAGTTTTGGGCGAAGAGCAGGTACAGCAAAAAGCCGGCAATCGGGATGAACGACAGCACCAGCAGCCAAGCCCAAGTCGCTCCAGGGTCGCGGCGCTCCTTAAACACGACGACCAAAGCGAAAATAAAATTCAGAAACAAGATCAATCCTAGAATGAGGGAAGAAAAGTTCATTGCGTCGTTGTCCTCCTGCTTAACGCCACTACCGGCTTACAGCATGTTTTGCAAACCGGAAATATCATGTTTGATGCGGTCTAGAAAATGCCGTGAAATCGCGGAAATATGATGTTCCTTCCGCTGAATGACTCCCAGGAATACCGGACTTTGCTGGGGGAAATCAAAATCCAGGATAACGGTGTCGGAGATCGGTTCGGAAATGAACGAATAGTTGAGCCCGACCGTAACCGCCGAATGGGTGAGGCAGGCGCGGCTGATCAATGCGCGGTTGTTCGTGGTGTATACGATATCGGCCGGCCCGTATTTTTTCTGAAAATCATCCATAAACCATTTCACATAATCATCATTATACAGCACAACGTTCTGCCGTTTAAGCTCTTCCGGCGTAATTGTTTTCTGAAAAGCGAGCGGCGAATGGATGCTGGTAGCGGCAACCATTTTGACTTTGAGCAGCGGGTCGTAATCAAGCCCCAAATGTTCGATCAGCCGGTTTTTGTAAAAAATGATGAAACCCAGGTCGGTTTTGTCGTTCAAAACGTCGTCGATAATATCCTGCGAACCTTGTTCGACGATCTCGATTTTGACCTGCGGATATTTCCGCTTGAAATCCAGTACCGCTTGCTCGAGCAGCAGCATGGGGCCGGGAATCGTTGCGATTCGCAGTCGTCCTTGGACCAGCTCGGAATACCCTTGGGCGGCTTCCTTCAATTCTTCGTATTTCTGCAGCAGCTCGGCCGCTTTTTTAATGATGACGGCTCCTTCGGCGGTGGGGACGGCTCCCGTGCGCTGCCGTTTCAGAACGGCAACTCCCCATTCCTCTTCAAGGCTCGAAATCGACTGGCTGACTGCCGAAATGGTGACGTGAAGATTTTGGGCGGCTTTCGAGATGGAGCCGGTTTTCGCGACCTCGACCAAATACTCCAGTTTTTCAATATGCATGATTCAACCCGATCCTTGTAAGTTTATATCCGGATATGATTTAAGCTAGCCTTAAGTCAAATTAAATATGTTTAAATTTTATTGAACCCTTATCGATGATAACATAGAAGTAAAGCCTGAGGTACATCCTTTTGGGGAATTGCTGCAGCATGTTCAGGCCGTTCATTGGTTTCGTGTGGAGACAAGCTTGGATAAATGCCATGACGGAAAGGGAGTTATCATATGAGATTGGAAGGAAAAGTCGCACTGATCACCGGGGCGGGAGCAGGCATCGGGAAAACGACGGCGCTGCGGTTTGCGCAGGAAGGCGCCAAAGTGATCGTCACGGACATCAATTTGGATAACGTAACACAAACGGCGTCGGAAATTGAGCAGGCCGGGGGCAGCGCCGCGGCTTTCAAACACGACGTCAGCAGCGAAGACGACTGGAAACGGATCGTTGAAGCGTCGGTTAAGCAGTTCGGTTCTATCGATATTTTGTTCAATAACGCAGGCATTTATTTCATTAAACCGCTGGCCGAAATCGGGCTGGATGAGTGGAATCGGATGCTTTCGATCAACGTGACGGGCGTCTTCCTCGGCATGAAACACGTGATGCCGGTCATGGCCAAGCAAGAACGAGGCGGTTCGGTCATCAATGCTTCCTCCATCGCCGGCTTGACCGGGGCATCGGGGCACGTCGCTTACGGCGCAAGCAAAGGGGCGGTACGGATCATGACCAAAGACGCCGCGGTCGAATACGCTTCGGCCAACGTGAGGGTCAACTCGATCCATCCTGCCTACATCAATACGGCGATGGGCGATTATGCGACGCAGGCGAGCCGAATGTCCGCCGCGGAGCTGGGCAAACGGATGGCTCCAATGGGCCGATTCGGCTTGGTTGAGGAAGTATCGAACATGGTTCTGTTCCTTGCTTCCGACGAATCTTCCTATTGCACGGGGGCAGAATTCGTGATCGATGGCGGAGCTACCGCGATGTAAGAAAAAACCTTCGAGCATGTGTTTCAAAATGAATCTAAGATGGGAGCGAGATCAATGAAATTCGAAAATAAAGTGGCCGTGGTTACCGGGGGAGCAAGCGGCATCGGGGAAGCCTCCGTCAGAATGTTTGCCGCCGAAGGCGCAAAAGTCGTGATTGCCGATTTTTCGGAACGCGGACAAGCGGTGGCGGATGAACTGAATGCAGCCGGATCTGATGCGTTGTTCGTGAAAACGGACGTGACGAATGAGCAGGATGTCATTCGCATGGTGGAGCAAACGGTTGAGAAATACGGGAAGCTGGATGTGCTGTTCGCAAACGCGGGCATCGCGCAGGACGGTCCTGCCGACCTGCTGTCCTCCGACAGCTGGCAGCGCACGATCGACATTAACTTGACCGGCGTATTCCTTTGCGACAAATATGCGATCAAACAGATGCTTGCGCAGGGCCATGGCGGCGCGATCGTGAACTGCGGCTCCATCCACAGCCACGTCGGCAAAGCGGGCGTCACCGCGTATGCATCCGCCAAAGGCGGCGTTAAGCTGCTCACCCAGACGCTGGGCGCCGATTATGCAGCCAAAGGCATTCGAATCAATGCGGTGTGCCCCGGCTACATCGATACGCCGCTGATCAAAGGCAGAACCGAAGCGATCACCCAGCATCTGGTCGGGCTGCACCCGATGGGACGCCTCGGCAAACCGGAAGAAGTGGCCAAAGCCGTCCTGTTCCTGGCAAGCGATGACGCATCGTTTATTACAGGCACAAGCCTGTTGGTGGACGGCGGGTATACGGCGGTGTAATCCGGGTCCCTGTCCAAAGGGCGGCCTTGCTGAAGCCGCGATATTAGGAAAGGCGCAGCAACAAGGCCAAAACGTGCAAAAGAGCTCAAACCTCCCTGAAGCCGGGGGTTTGGGCTCTTGCTGTTTATCCTGCATTGTCGTAAGCAAGACAAGCGAATTACCAAGTTTATGACATAAAACCGGCCGTGAGCATCTTTGCCCGGCTGGTTTTGTCTTTCCGGCAGGAGATGGTCATATACTTATGGAAAAGTATTGTAAGTCGTATATTTTTATGAAAGTGGAGGTTCGGTTAGCGGCATGAATCATAACGTAACCGGCATTTCGACGCGGGCAACGGATTATTTGAACAGGATCGGGTACCACGGAGCGGTCGAACCGACCGCGGCCGTGCTTGCCCGTCTTCAGGAATGCCATATTTACCACGTTCCCTATGAAAACCTCGACATCGTCAACGGCGTGCCATTGTCGCTGAAGCTTGAAGATCTGCATGATAAAATCGTCTCCCGCCGCCGGGGAGGGTATTGTTTTGAGCTCAACGCGCTGTTTGCTTGGTTGCTGGAGGAGATCGGATTTAAAGTGACGCATTATTTCGCGCGGTTTTGGCGAGACGAACCGAATCCGCCGCCGATGCGGCGGCATCATGTGCTAAGGGTCGAAGCGGAAGGCCGCCCGTTTTTATGCGACGTCGGCGTCGGGGGCATCGTACCCGTAACCCCGTTATTGCTGGCAGAAGGGATCGAGCAGCCGGCAGGCAACGAACGGTACCGCCTGGATCGGGATCCGTTTTTCGGCTGGATGCTTTGCGAATGGAAACACGGGGAATGGTGCCGGTTGTATTCGTTTACGGAGGAACCGCAGCTGCTGCAGGATTACGCGATGGCTTCCTATTGGTGCGAACATGCGCCCGAATCCATCTTTACGCAATCCGCGATGGTCTTTATCCGCACCCCCGAAGGCAGGAACACGGTAGCGGGGGAGGAGTTCAGGATTTTCGGTTCCGGCGGCGTGGAATCATGGGTACCGCAATCGGCAGAGGAATACCATCAAGCGTTGTTGAAGCATTTTGGAATCGTGCTGAATCGGAAAGAAGAGGATGGAAACCATCCATAAAGGAGGCGTATGAGCATGCCGTTTTTATCGTTGACGACTTGGAGCTTGCACCGGAATTTGGGCCCGCTCCGCTGGACGTACTGGGATGAGGAGGCTAAAACGCAAGGCACCGCGATGGATGAGCAGCCGCAAACGATCTCGCTGCTGGATTTGCCTGCTTTGCTCCGCGAGAACGGTTTTCAGGCGATGGAGCTTTGCCATTTCCATCTTCCGGAGACAAGCACCGCTTACCTGGATAAGCTTCGCGAATCTATCGTTCGGTCGGGCATCCGTTTGTACACTTTGCTGGCCGATTACGGAGATCTCACGAATCCGGACGAATGGCGCAGGGAAGCCGATATGGAATGGATGAAAAAGTGGATCGACGTCGCCTCTGCCCTTGGCGCCGAACGGATTCGCATTATCGCGGGCGATGCGGATCCGGCCGACGCGGAGGCCGTCCGGCTGGCGGCGGCGCAGCTGAAGCGCCTGATCCGATACGCCTCGGATAAGCAGGTCCGAATCGTTACCGAGAATTTTCATGATTTGGCTTCCACGGCTGCAAATTGCATATCCTTGCTTGACATTTGTGGCGAAGGGCTTGGGTTGACAACGGATTTCGGCAACTTCGCCGGAGAAGGCAAGCTTGCGGAGTTAGGGGCCACGATCCCGCGAAGCGAATCCATCCATGCGAAAGCGATCACGGACGGCCAGGGCAAACCGGATGAGGAGGAATTTAAGAAATGCATGGATCTGGTCAGAAGCAGCGGTTATGAGGGCCCGATTACATTGGTGTACGATGGGCCGGGCGATATGTGGGAAGGCATCAACCGGGTAAAAGCATTGGTCCAGCCTTACTTATAGGGAACTTGTCCGGGATTTTGCCCGAGCTTCGTGCTTTGGAAATATTCAATGTCTAAGCGTATTTGCGAAAAGGAGCGGAACCTGATGTTCCGCTCCTTATTTTTTTGTCGGATCCGGTTCTAACGGAGCGCCGGCCAAAATAAGAAAAAGTAAGCGCTTTATTCTACAGCAAATGCCTTAAAGGTAAGCACGCATGATGGCTTTAGTTGCCGTTTCGACGCCGTTCGCATTATGGACAAAGGAAGTGAGGAACTTATGGCAGCCGAACAGAAACGGGGAATGATCCGGACCCGTAAAAAAGGGTTGGCCAAACTCGGAATTTGTCTGGTTTTGATGGTGTTTCTGGCACTCTCCTGCATTCCCCCTTCGTCGGCAACGGCCGCTGCGCAGATTTCGATCGATCCTCCCGGCGCCGGCGGACCGTTAGGCCCTGGAATCACCCGTTTGACGGGAACGTACAGCGGCGTATATGACATCGAAATCGCGGTGAACGGCGATTCGATCGCAAGCGCCCATATGGAAGGAGAGGAGGCGGGCACCTGGTATGCGGATATCGACCTTTCGAAGCATGACGGTACGATCGAACTCGCGGCAAGAGGCAAGGACGAAACTACCCGCTACATGGTATGGTCTCCGTTCCTGCTAATCGAGGTGGACAATCCGCAGGCGAACGTTCCAAGGGTCGAGGTGATCAGCCCCACCGAGCAGGAGTTGGCCGAGGGAGAAACCGCCGTTGATGTCGGGGTTTCCGGCAAAAATGCTATCGCGCGCGTTCAGGTGAGGATCAACGGCGGGGAGTGGGAGGATGCCAATCCGTCCCTAAGGGGATATTCGCTGGTTTGGGATACCCGGTCCGTGTCCGGCCGGGTGAATAGCTTGGAAGCGAGGGCAGAAGACGTAAACGGAAATATCGGGTTCAGCCCGACCCTATACGTCAAAGCCGGGGGTTCCGCGGAGATGGAACAAGACGCTTCTTCTGCGGTAACCCAAGACGTATACAGTCAAGACCGGGCGTTATGGATATGGGAAAACGAGTCCTATCCGCTCGTATTGAACCCGGGCGCAAGGACGGTATTGGATGCGATGTCGACCGATACGGACACGTTCGGCCAAGACCCGATCCGAACCTGGTATTTGGCCGTAGGCAATTATAACGGCATTCGCATGCTGGAAGACAAACGCCCGGAAGTCCGCCAATTTATCGGGTGGGCGCATGATCGCGGTTATCGGGTTCAGGCTTTGATTGCCGGCGGCACGACCCCTCCGTATTTCGGGGCTTATGAAAGGTATCGGGAGCAGGCGGTAGCCGAGTTCGAACAGATCTTGAATTACAACTTGTCCTCCGGCGAGCATGAACGGTTCGATGGGGTCAACATCGATACCGAGCCGTACAGCCTGCCTGATTTCAAAAGCGGCAAACCTTCGGTACAGGTGCAATACTTGGATATGCTCCAAGCGTTGATGGACCGCAAAAGAGCCTCGGGCTTGTCCTTGCATGTCGGGGCGGCCATTCCCCGCTGGTTCGACACTTCCGCGGATGCTACGGATATAGTTTGGAAGGGTGATTTGAAACCGCTTTCTGAACATGTTCAGGATACGCTGGACTACATCTCCATCATGGACTATCGCGATCAGGCGGAAGGAACGGCCGGGATCATCGAACAGGCGCGGGGCGAAATCGAGTATGCCAATAAGATCGGAAAACCGTATTCCGTCGTGATCGGCGTGGAAACGAAAGACATCGCCGACGGCGGAGATCCCGAAACGATCAGCTTTAGCGAGGAAGGAAGGCAGCATATGGAGGCGGAGCTGGAGAAAGTGTACGCTGCTTTTGCAGGGAATCCGGCTTTCGGGGGCATCGCCGTGCACCATTATGATTCGCTTCGGAGGCTTCCTTCCGTCTGGGGACCCCAAGCGGTCTTTTGGCAGGCACCGCCGGACACCGAGCCGCCCACGGCCGTTTCGGGAGCGCTGAAGGCAACCGTGTTCGACTATCAGCGCATCGACCTAGCTTATGGTGCGGCCGCGGATAACGCAGCCGTTCAGGAGTACCGCATTTACCGGGGGACCAGCACGAACTTTCCGCTGGACGCAGCGCATTTGGCTGGCGTATCCACCAAACTCAGCTTCCGGGACGCGGGCCTGCTGCCCGACACGAAATACGTATATCGAATTACGGCCGTGGACGCTTCCGGAAACGAAGGACCGCCAAGCGACCCGATCAAAGCGAAAACGGAACATACTTCCTTAAAACCGTTGATCGTGTCCGGCATGGAGCTTCAATATGACGGTTCTAAAGCGGTCGTTTCCCTGCAAGTGGCGGATTTGAAAACCGGGGAGGCGATCGGCGGCGCAAAAGTATCCGGAAGATTCACCTACATGGCGGGAAAATACGTCAACGGCACGGCTGCCGCCACGGGTTCCTTTCGCGCAAGCTCGGAAAACGTGTCGTCCCCGTCGGGGGAGATCGGTTTTGCTCCAAGACGCATCACGGCCCCCGGATATTATTGGGCCCAGGCCTATGATCGGAAGGGAGACGCGTCCGTCCGCTGGGGAAATTGAAAACGTCGCGAGACGTTTTTTTATTTTTTCCAAACTTTTTGCCTCTTCTCCTGCGTCCTAGCCCATGAGTGCGAGCAAAAGACACTTTGAATAGAGAGATGGAGGACAAAAAGATATGAAAAAGAAAACGATCAAACAAATGGCGTTAACCGCGGCAGGCTGTGCGGCTATTCTAGGCATCAGCGCGGCAGGTGTGCCGGTCCATGCCATGGCTTCCGTGCAAGCCCCTGCCCCGGCAGCGGTTAACATGAAAACGGGAGTTCCGGCAGCGAAAGGCGTAAAGGTACAGGAGAAAACATTGAAGTCGGCAAACGGGAATCTGAAGGCTCACATCCAAGTGCCCCAACTCTCCGGGATGCTGGATCGGCGCTATCAGGATGAAATGAACGACATCATTTTGTCGCATGCCCAAAAAGATTTGGCGAACTGGGAGAAAAATGCCGCGGATGCGGCCGCAAAAGCGAAATCGGCCCATCTCGAATACCGTCCGTACGAGCTGTATATGACCTACAGCCTGAAGTCTGACGGCACCGGAACCCCGGCCGGCATCATTTCGTTGGTGGTGACTACCGAAGGGTTCGCGGGAGGAACAAGCATGCCGCGGATCGATACGTACAACGTGAAAAATGCTGCCGCAGCCGAGCGGGTGACGCTCTCCGACCTGCTGGGGGACGATTACAAGGCAAAACTCGATGCCGACATTCTTGCGCAAATGAAAAAAGATCCCGACAAATACTTCCTGGAGGATTACAAAGGAACGTTCGAGGAGCAAACCTTCTATATCGAAAACGGCGAGCTGGTCGTCGTGTTCCCGAAGTACAGCATTGGGCCGGGGTATATCGGCTCGCCGGAGTTTCGATTCGACCTGAAAGGGAAAACGGGCTTGAAAACAAAACCGGAAGCGGCCCGGAAACTGGACTTGAAAAAGACCGCAAAATATAAAAATGCCCACGGCATCGAGATGGTGGCTTTGCGCGACGCAGCTCGGCAATTGGGATACGAACTCCAGTGGAATCCGTCCGCCAAAACGGCCGAGCTGAGAAAAGGGGCACAATTTACGCGCGTAACCGTGGGCCAAAACGCATACTTTTTCGCCAAAACGGCTCCAAAAGCATTAAACGCCGCGCCCGTGCTTCAGCAAAACAAGCTGTATGTTCCTCTTCAATTCGTATCCGATATTCTGCAAGCGGAAATTCAGCGGTAACTTCTCAAACCCCTGTCTTTTCGTTACAAAAACAAAAGGCATTCCGACAGCAACTCTGCTCGGGATGCCTTTTTTATCATTTAATGGATGTTCCAGTTAATTCCACCAACTTTTCGCATATGTCCCGGCGTCCTGTCTATGAACAACAAATGAAAGGTTAGGATGAATGGCTATGATCGACAACATGAAGGTTAACAGCAACCGGCAACCACGGGGTTGGATGCCCCGAAGACCGGCCGAGGGCAAGCGGTATATGCCCGGACTCGACGGATTACGGGCATTTTCCGTCATCGCCGTTATGGCCTATCATTGGAACGCCAAATGGGCGCAGGGCGGATTTATCGGCGTCGGCATCTTTTTCGTCATCTCGGGTTATCTCATTTCGGATCAAATCATCCAGCAATGGCAAAGCCGGGGCAGGCTGAATCTCATCGATTTCTGGATCCGCAGGGCCCGCAGACTGCTCCCCGCGATGCTTGCCATGCTGGGGTTCGTCGCTTTATGGCTGTTATGCATCGAGCCCGGGAGACTGCAAGGCTTAAAGGGGGCTTTTTTATCCTCCGTATTTTATGCGAATAATTGGTGGCTCATCTTTCATAAAGTATCGTACTTCGAAAGTTTCGGCCCGCCATCGCCGATCGGGCATCTTTGGTCGCTGGCCATCGAAGAGCAGTTTTACTTGGTCTGGCCGCTGCTGCTGGTTGCAGGTATGCACATCTTTCCCCGGCGCGGCAAACTGGCGCTCATGATTGCGGCATTGGCCTGCGTTTCGGCACTGGCTATGTTCGGCATATACATACCGGGCGAGGACCCGAGCCGGGTTTATTACGGAACCGATACCCGGGCTTTTGCGCTCCTGATCGGGGCTGCCCTGGCCGTGGTCTGGCCAAGCCGGAAGCTGAGCGATAGAGTGACGGCAGGAGCCCGCGTCATGCTGGACATCGCCGGTTTTCTGGGACTCATAGCGCTAGCGGCACTCATCTACCGGACGGGCGAATATGACGATTTCCTGTACCGGGGAGGGTTGCTTGGCATCGCGGTCCTTTCCGCGGCCGTCATCGCGGTTCTTGCGCATCCTGCAAGCCGGGTCGGCCAAGTGATGGGCTGCAAGCCTTTGCGCTGGATCGGGGTCCGATCTTACAGCCTCTATATTTGGCATTTTCCCGTCATTATTTTAACGACCCCCGAGGTCGATACGGGAGGGGCCAACGCCCTTCGCATCTTGTTCCAGCTGTTCTTGAGTTTTTTTCTGGCAGCATGTTCCTACCAATGTATCGAAGAACCACTGCGTAGAGGAGGATTCCATATGAAACGAAATCAACCGTCTTTTGCCCGGAAACGGCGTTTAGGTCCCGTCATGTTATGCGTTATCGTTCCGGCGGTTTTGGTAGCGGCGGCCTGGGGCCGTTTTGCCCTGAATACGCACGAGCCGGCCGCGCATCTGGTCGAAGCGGATGGGGCGCCGGCCGAACAGGTTCAACCCCATGAGGGACCGGCGTCCGAAAATGAATATGAACACCCGGTTGACGCTCAAATTGCGGACCGCCCTTCACAGGATGCATCGTCGTCCCAGGCCAACGGAGAAAAATCTGCTGAACTCCAGCCGCTGGAAAAGGCGGAAAACCCGGCAGAGAACGTTTCGCAACCTTCCGGCCAAGGCATTACCGCAATCGGGGATTCGGTTATGCTGGACGCGGCGCCTTTTCTGGAAAAAAAGCTTCCCGGCATCGTCGTGGACGGCAAAGTAGGGCGGCAGATGCGCCAGGCCGCTGATGTTGTCGCCCGCTTAAAAGAACAAGGGCGGCTCGGGGACCGGATCATAATCGAGCTCGGCACCAACGGGCCTTTTAGCAAAAAGCAGCTGCGCTCCCTGCTGCAGACGCTTGGAGAGGACAAGCAGATCCTGCTGGTGAATACCCGGGTCCCTCGGAAATGGCAGGATGCCGTCAATGCGGATATTGCAGAAGTTTCCAATGAATTCGGGAACGTGACGGTAGTAGACTGGTATTCGGCAAGCGAAGGCAAGGACGGTTATTTCTACCACGACGGCGTGCATTTGAAACGAAGCGGTGCGTCGTTTTACGCTTCCATGCTTGCGGAGGCCGTTCTGGCGCAGAAAAAATAAATTTTTTTTCGCAACCGCCAAACTTTTTGCGCCCCTTCGTACGTCTTGCTTCCGTAAAGCGGGGACGGGGATCACGTCCTCCCCGCCAGCGACTAAACAGAGAAGGGTAATACGACATGTTGAACAGGAAAATGGAAAAGCTGCTGACGCGATGCATTAAAGAGCATAAAGAAAATGTGTACAGGCTCGCGTACAGTTACGTGAAAAATAAAGAAGATGCGCTCGATATCGTGCAGGATTCGATTTATAAAGCGATGACCCATATCGGCGGACTGAAGGATCCGGAAGCGGTCAAAAGCTGGTTTTACCGCATCGTGGTCAATACCGCACTCGATTTTCTCCGCAGGAACAAAAAGGTACGGACGATGGATCACGAAACGATCGACATGCATGTTTCCGGTACCGAAGACGATTATACGAATTTCGATTTGACACGGACGATGGAAGAGCTTCCCGAGAAATATAGAAGCGTGATCGTGCTGCGGTATTTTGAAGACATGAAAATCGAAGAAGTGGCCGCCGTGCTTGGCGAAAACGTGAATACGGTCAAAACGAGGCTGTATCAGGCGCTTCGGGTCATGCGGATCAAGATGGATGACGAACCCTCAAAGGAGATCAAACAAAGATGAACAAACACATGAAACATTTGCGAAAAGAGTATGACGACATCCCGATTCCGGACGAGCTGGACATGATCGTGGATCGGGCCATAAATACATCCTTGCGCAACCGCAAGCAAAAACGCGTGAAATATCGATGGATTTCCGGCGCTTGCGCCGCGGCGCTGCTGTTCCTGGTCACGATCAATGCCAGTCCCGCCGTCGCGAACGCTTTATCGGCCATCCCGGGCATGGACCGGGTCATCCAAGTGTTGACGCTTAAACAATACGTGGTTGAAGAAAAAAACTACGGCGCGAATATCAAAGTACCCGCCGTGACGAATCTGGACAATAAGGCGCTGGAGAGCGGGCTGAACGAAAAATACATGAAGGAAAACAAAGCGCTCTTCGACAAGTTCCAAACCGAAATCGAGGCATTGAAGAAACAAGGCGGCGGCCACCTGAACGTGGATGCCGGCTACGAAATCAAAACCGACACGGACGAAATCCTGTCCATCGAGCGTTATGTCGTCGAAAGCGCGGGCTCGTCTTCCGAGCAATTAAAGCTGGACACCATCGACAAAAAGAACCAGATCCTCATCACGCTGCCGATGCTGTTCAAGGACGATCAGTATATCCGGCTGATCAGCGGCAATATTAAAGAACAGATGAAGTCGCAGATGAAGGACAATCCGGACAAATTTTATTGGGTGCACGGCGCTTCCGATGTCCTGCCGACGGATGAATTCAAAGCGATCAAAAAGGATCAGAACTTCTACATCAATAAAAACGGCAAACTCGTCATCGTCTTCGACAAATACGAGGTAGCTCCGGGATATATGGGTTCCGTGGAATTCGAGATTCCGACCGAGGCCATTGCAAACGACTTGGTCAGCCATAATTACATCAAGTAGCGATACAGACCGGCATGGGGAGTTTCCCCGTGCCGGTTTTTGGGTCGTGCAGGGAGGACGGGGTTGATTTACACGGCGGATCGTATATAATGTATAAAGCGGATAAACAATATCCATGTTATACAAGATGAGGCAAGGTGACTTTATTCATGCACATGAAAACGGGCGTTGAGCAATCCGTCTATGCCATATTACTGCTGAATATGCTGCCGGACAAAGCGGTGCTTCCCGGAGAGGCGATCAGCCAACAGCTTGGCGTTTCGGCGAGCTATTTCCAAAAATTGCTGCGCAAACTCGTCAGCGCCGATCTGATCGCTTCCGTGCCCGGAATCAAAGGCGGGTTCAAGCTGAAGAAACGGATCGAAGAGATTCGCATTTACGACGTCTATCTTGCGATCGAGGGACAGCAGACGCTTTATTCCTCGAGCGGGATTTTGTGCGACATGCTTGAACTGAGGGAAGAGGACCGCTGCTGCTTGTTGTCCGATCTGATGGAAGAGGCCGAAAATGCCTGGAAATCGGTTCTGAAGAAAAAAACCGTAGCGGATTTGGCCGAAGAGATGAAGGCGGAACGTTTTGCGGGCAAACTAGAATCGCTAAAGGCATGGGTGCAGGATACCATGGTCATTTAAGAAAGTGATACGCGAATAAAATAACAATGCAAAAGGACATCCAAGGATCCCGGCTGCAAAAAAGAAAGAAGGAATGCAAATGATACCGACGTTGGCGCGCATTAACGAGTTGGCCAAAAAAGAACGCGAGGTCGGCTTAACGAACGCGGAGCGCGTGGAACAGCAGGTGCTTCGCGAAGACTATTTGCGCGAAATCCGCGGGCAGGTGCTCAAATCCTTTGAAGGGATCACGATCGTGGATCCGGAAGGCAACGACGTGACCCCCGAAAAGGTAAGGCAGCACCAAGTCAACGAAATGCGCAAGCTTCTCCAATAATGAATCGAGGTGAAGAACATGGATTCACGTGTTCAAAGCAAAAAACTAAACGACATCACGTACTCCGTTTTGGACCTGGCCCCGGTAACCGTGGGCAGCACGCCGTCGGAGGCGTTCAAAAACACGATGAGCCTCGCCCAGCATGCGGAAGCCTGGGGATATCACCGTTATTGGCTGGCCGAACATCATAACATGCCGGGGATCGGCAGCTCCGCAACTTCGGTCGTCATCGGCTATGTGGCGGGCGGAACCGAAAAGATCCGCGTCGGATCGGGAGGCATTATGCTGCCCAACCATGCGCCGCTTGTCATCGCCGAACAGTTCGGCACGCTGGAAGCGATGTATCCCGGCCGGATCGACCTCGGGCTCGGCAGGGCTCCGGGAACCGACCAGGTGACCGCCATGGCGCTGCGCCGCGATGTGCGCGCGGACGGCTCGGAATTCCCCGAGCAATTGGAGCAGCTGCGGGCATATTTTGACCCGAATTCCAGATACAAACGCGTAAGGGCATTTCCGGGGGAAGGGCAGAAGGTGCCGATTTGGCTGCTCGGCTCGAGCGGATTCAGTTCCGCGCTCGCCGCAAGGCTGGGATTGCCGTTTTCGTTCGCGAGCCATTTTTCGCCCGAATATACGATCCCTGCGCTGACGCAATACCGCGAGCAGTTTCAGCCATCGGAAGATTTGGAGCGGCCGCATGCGATGGTCGGCGTCAACGTGTTCGCGGCGGATACGACGGAGGAAGCCGAGTTTATCGCCACTTCGTTCCAGCAGCAATTTTTAAGCATGATCCGGAACACGCCGGGACAGCTGCCGCCTCCGGTCAAATCGATGGACGGCTTATGGACCGAACAGGAAAAATATATCGTCATGAGCAGGCTCACGACCGCGATCATCGGCAATCCCGATCAGGTCAAACGCCAGCTGCAGGCGTTCCTCGACGAAACCCAGGCGGACGAAATGATCATCAACTCGGCCATTTACGATCACAAGGCCCGTCTGCGTTCGTACGAAATCGTGGCGGAAATCACGGGCATGAAGCAATAAACCGAAAAGACCGGCGCGGGATGTTTCCGCTGACCGGTCTTTTTTGCGCATTTAAGATAAATTGAGATACCAAATGATGCCCGCTGCGATGGCTGCGCAAAAGAGGATAAAAAACGTAATTTTCCATCCGCTGCGCGGCACTTTGCCGCTGACGCTGCCTGTCTCGCCGTTTACCATGTAATGGTAAGTTTTGTTCTTGAACGTATACGTCGCATTCCACAAAGGCAGCAAAATATGTTTGTACGTCCTGTCGTAATACCCCGTGTCGATCTCCAAATTCCGGATCTCGTCCCCGCCGATTTTGCTTTTGATCCGGCTTTCGAGCGCTTGATCGATCCGGTATCTCGCCTCCGACCACCCGTCGCGCAAGGAAACGTTATATCGTTCGGCCACGAAGCCGCTCAAAAATTCGGGTTTGTACGGCAACAGATCCTCAAGGCTGAAATCGTCGAACCGTTCGATGATTCTGCCGTCATGGCGGCTGGAAGCAGGGATAAGCACGTCGTTGAAAAATTGGCTGTACGAACCGCTGGTCGAATGCCACACGGTATAACGAACCTGTTCCTCATACGTTTCCGTTTTGCCGTCCACGGTTCGCGTCCGCGTTTCGGTCCGGTAATGGTGGGTCCCGACTTCAGCCTCGTAATCGGAATGCGTTTGGGCGTCAAAGGTCCAGAAGGGCACGTAAATCCCAGTCACGTTGGAATGGGTATGCTGCCTTTTGAACGCGTTCGGCACAAACCACTTTTTCTTTTTCCATTTCAGGAATAATTCGTTGGCTTTTTCCTTCGTGATATGGAAGGGGATGATGGATTCGGGCCGGATGCTATCGTCGCTGCCCTGGGGCAGCACCTTGGGAGAACCGCAAAACGCGCACGTGAGCGCCGTCTGCTGAACCGGAATCAGCGTCTCGGCGCCGCAGCTTTCGCATTTGATGACCTGCTGCTCCGTCCCCCAATCCCTTAAGGCTTCATCGTTTTCGTCCGAAAAATCCAGCTCGTATTCGACGGGCTCCTCATATTCCTCGGGAAGATCGATCGGCGCCAGCTGCCCGCAATACGTGCATTTCATCTGCTGGCTTTCGGCATCGAACACCATCTGCGCGCCGCATCCGGAACATGGGAAACGAATCGGTGCTTCTACCGTCATCTTCGACCTCCTTTACGCCTTCGTGCCGCAATTCGGGCAAAACTTCATGCCGGGTTCAAGCGCGCCGCCGCATTCCGTGCAAAATTTCTTTTCGGGTCTCGGCGTGCCGCATTCCGGACAAAACTTCTCGCTCGGTTTCAGCCCGTGCCCGCAGGAACCGCAAGGCTCCGTCGTTTCCGCGGCGGAAGGGGCCGGCGCAGCCGACGGAGACGGAGCGGAAGGTCCGGGGGTCATGTTCATCGCCTGGCCGAAGATTTGGCCCATCGCCATGCCGGCACCAAGGCCCGCGCCGGTTCCGGCAAGCCCGCCGTCCGGATTGTTTGCCGCTTCCCGAAGCGACTCGGCTGCCTGGAACTTCATGTATTGGTCCAAATTTCCGGCGATATTCATGGAAGACTTGCGGTCGATCATCTTTTCGACCTCTTCCGGGAGGGAGATGTTTTCGATGAAAAATCCCGAGAGCGACAGCCCCATGCCGTTGAATATCGGCTCAAGCTTGGTTTGGGCGGCGGCGCTCAGCTCGTCGTAATGAAGCGCGATATCCATGATCGGGATTTTGGCTTCGCCGATCAGATCGGTAAGGCCGGAAACGATGACCGATTTCAGGTACCCTCCGATCTGGTCGGCCGTAAAAGACGATTGGGTACCGAAAATTTCCTTTAAAAACAACGCCGGATCCTGCACGCGGAATGCATAGCTTCCGAAACCGCGCATGCGGATGGCGCCGAATTCCGGATCGCGCATCATGATCGGGTTGGTGGTGCCCCATTTTTGGTCGGTGAAATTCCGGGTATTCACAAAATAGACGTCGGCCTTAAACGGCGAGTTAAATGCGTATTTCCAGGATTTTAATGCCGTCAGAACCGGCATGTTCTCCGTGCTGAGTATGTATCTTCCAGGACCGAACACGTCGGCGATTTGCCCCTCGTTCAGGAAGATGGCGGCTTGGGACTCGCGAACCGTGAGCTGGGCGCCCATTTTGATCGCTTTGTCGTATACCGGAAACTGATGAACGATTTCATTGGTGTTGTCGGTCCATTCAATGACTTCTATAAACTGGCCGCGAATAAAAGAAAACAATCCCATTCTTTAGGTCCTCCATTTCGGCTTCTTCAATCTTCTTCCATTCATTATACGTGAAAATAGCTGAGCCGTCCCAAGAAAATGGGATTTTGTCCCGAATTATGGTGAATGGTGCCAATGCAAGGGGCTTTAGGCGGAACATGAAGATGAAAATCTACCGTTTAACCGGTAGCGTTTGCAAGAAAGAGATTGCTATAATAGATATGATGAATATATAAGAAGCTGGGGGAGCACATCATGACGAAAAATGCTAGCAACGTTTCGAAACCATTGTACGAGCTGTATCCCGTTCCTCAATCGGTCGTTTCCTCGGGAGGGGAAGCGGTTTTGACGAAAGAAGTGCATATCGCCGTATTATCCGGCCTGAAGGAAGCGACGCTGCCCAAATTGCAAAAAGCGTTAAGCGACCAAGGTTTTACATATTCCGTATCCGACGGGCTGAAAGACGGGCAAACGCAAATCGTTTTAGCCGAAAAAAGCCAGGCCGGCCGGCTGTCAGGCACGGAGTACGCTTCCGATGTTCTCCCTGAACGCAAAGAAGCTTATGCCCTGTGCATCGGCGAAAAGGAAGGCTGCGGACAAATCGCGGTCGTCGGCAGCGACGCCGACGGCATTCATTACGGCGTCGTGACGCTGCTGCAAATGCTGGAGCAGTCGGACAACCGCCGCCTGAAAACCTGCCGGATCGTCGATTATCCGGAGATTTTGTACCGGGGATATATTGAAGGTTTTTACGGCTATCCATGGAGCCATGAGGACCGGATGGACCTGATGGAATTCGGCGGGCGTCAGAAGCTGAACTCTTATATTTACGCGCCGAAGGACGACCCGTATCATCGCAAGCATTGGCGGGACCTTTATCCGGAAGAGAAAGCGAAGGAAATCGCCGAACTTGCCGCGGCGGGACATGCCAACAACTTGAATTTCGTGTGGACCATCCATCCCGGGGATTCGATCGACCTTTCGTCGGAGGAGGATTTCCGGTCCGCGATCGCGAAGCTGGAGCAGCTGTACGCTTTGGGCGTGCGTCAATTCGGCGTCTTGTTCGACGATCTGGTCGGGGCTGCGGACGGCAAGCAGCAGGCGGAATTCATCAACCGGATCGACGGCGAATTCGTGAAACCGAAAGGCGACGTGCGGCCTTTGCTGACCGTCGGAACCCGGTATTGCGAAGCGTGGGGTCCTTCCATGACGGAGTATTTCAAACCGCTCGTCGAAACGCTGCATGACGACGTCGAAATTATGTGGACGGGTGCGGCCACGATGTCCAACATTTCGAAGGAACAGTATGACGCGCCGAAACGCCGGATCGGATCCGACCGCAACCTGTCCGTATGGTGGAATTATCCGGTCAACGACTATTGCGATTCGAAAATTTTGATGGGCAAAATCGAAAACCTGAGCCCCGACCTGGATAACGTCAACGGTTTTTTTGCCAATCCGATGAACCAGGCGCAGGCTTCCAAGCAGGCGCTGTTCTGCATTGCCGATCACAACTGGAATACGGACGCCTTTGATCCGGAACGCAGCTTTTCCGCATCATTTAAAGCGATAGCTCCCGAGGTGGCGGAGGATTTGGAAATTTTCGCGTCCAACAGCTGCCACCTGAAAGACGACGGCGGCGCGAGCGGGGATTTTTATTTTGACGAGTCCTGGGACGCAAAAAAAGACATCGCCGATTTGCGCGAAGGCTTCAAAAGCGGGCGGGACATTTCCGGGCCTGCGTCGGCGCTGCTTGCCCGGTTCGAGCGCATGGAACAAGCGGCGGACCGGATCCGGGAGAAGTGCCTCAACCGGAATCTGGTGGAAGAGTTGGATCCGTTCCTGCGCGCGTTCAAGCTGATGGCGCAAGCGGGACAACATGCCATTCACGCGGCGAACGCCATGCGGCGCGGGGATTTGATCGGCATGGAGCAGCATAACGAGGCGGCCTCCAAACGGCTGGCTGCCATGGACGAATGCAAAGTGAACCGATTGAAGGAGGAAAAACCGTTCGACTTCGCCGTGGATGTGGGAACCCTTGCCATCAAGCCGTTTATTTCGGACATGATCGTGCAAACGGCGGTCCAGGCGGGAACGGAGCAGCCTGTTCCGGAGCTTGGGTACGACCGGAAAAACATCGCTTTATCGTCATTGGGCGTTACGGCCAGCGCATCCAGCAGCGCGAACGAAAACGAAAATGCGTCGAAAACGATCGACGGCACCATCTCAAGCGGCAAATGGTGTTCGACCGAGGTCCGGCCGCATTTGACGATCGACCTGAAAGAGCCGAAGACGATCAGGCAGTATCGCATCATCAATTGCGGACATCCGGAGGCCAGGGAGTCGAAATACTGGAACACGAAACATGCCCAGATTTTGGTCAGCCTAGACGGCGAAAGTTTCACGCTCATCGACGAAATGACGGATAACCGGGCCGACGAAATCAATCGCATTTTGCCTCAGGACGTCCAGGCGCGGTATGTACGGCTTCAGATCATCGAACCTACTCAGATGAGCATCGAAGGAAGCGGACATACCCGGATTTACGGCTTCGAGTTGTTTGACGAGCGTTATCCGGAAATGTCCGAGAAGGTGCCGACGTCCGACATTCGTCTGGAAGCGTCGGGGAACGTGGTAATCGAGCGCGTGAAAAAAGGCGACGTCATTGCGCTGTTCGCATCGTTGCAGGCCGAAGCGCCGATTGCGGTATCGAAGCCGGCCGAAGCGGATGGGGAACGGATCGTATTCGAAGGCATTCCGCTTCCACAGTACGGCAACCGCATTTATGTCGAACGGACCAGCGGACTTCTGCTGCCTAGCGTCAGAACGTCGAAGGGGCTTGCATGATATAGGAAAACGGGGCGGGAGGAGACTCCGAAGGCAAAAAACGAAAAAGCACTCTCTCCGCATCCGGCAAGGATGCCGGGAGAGTGCTTTTTCATCTGCGGATGCAGGGTCATTGGTGCTCCAAAATATTGACCAGCCGGCCGAACGGATCGCGGACATAAAATCTTCGGACCCCCCAAGGTTCATCCGCCGGTCCGTATTCGATCCGAAACCCGCCCTCCTGCATGCGCCGGCAGGCTTCATCGACGTCATCGACTTCAATCGAAAGATCCGGTACGGGGGTGCCGGACCCGCCTTCGGAAGCAAAGCTGACTTGGGTCCTCATGGTTTCCGCGGTTCCGTATGTGGCAATCCAGCCATGATCCATCAATAGTTCCATTCCGAGAAGATCTTGATAAAAACGATTGGCTTCCGCAACATCCGTTGCCTCAATATTCGTGACGATCCTTTTTACTTTCATGCTGAGCGCCTCCTATCGATTTTTCTTCCGATCTTACGATCAATGACAACCTCGGCCTCCCATTCTGCGTACCATTTTCCGGATCGAACGACCAAGTTGCCGGACGCTGGTTGTTCATCGTCAACTATAAGATGCTCCTGCAAATGCCGCCCGAAATCCGTTCGAGCATGTATTTCATTATATCACCCGATGAAGCAGGTTTGCCATTTTCCTGCCGGGTTGAACAACGATTAGGCGGACTCCGAAATCTTTGTGTAAAATCGGTTGCTGCGTTTTCCCGGCCCGTAAGGACTGTAAATTTTGCCGAATTTTTTTGTGATTTTCGCTTGGATTTTCAAGCCACCGATGCTGCCTGATTATGGTATGCTTTTAGACAGTCAAGCAAGTCAAATCCAGCGGAAAAGAAGGAATGTTATGGCGTTATGGGTTCGGGAATCTTCGTTCTACAAAAACTTTTTTAGGCTAACGTTGCTGATCGCGCTCCAGAACATCATTACGCTCGGCGTGAACCTGTCCGATAATTTGCTGCTGGGCGGCTACAGCGAGTCGGCGTTGTCCGGGGTCGCGCTGGCGAATCAGATCCAGTTCGTATTGCAAATGCTGGTGATGGGCGCGTCAGAGGGGTTGGTCATTTTGTCGGCCAGAAGCTGGGGCGCGAAAAACCTGGAAGCCGTCAAAAAGGCGGCCAGCATCGGCATGCGGATCGCGCTTTTTGTCAGCGTTGTCATGTGGATCCTCGTGTTTGCGTTTCCGCACGGCTGCATGTCGCTTTTTACGAATGAAACGCGCGTCATTGAAGAAGGGGCGGCTTACTTAAGAATCATTTGTTTTTCTTATGTGTTTTTTGCCGTGACCAATGTGCTGCTCGCATCGCTTCGCAGCGTCGAAATCGTGAGGATCGGATTTATCGTATCTTTGTCCACGCTGATCATCAACGTATGTTTGAATTACGTGCTGATCTACGGGCATTTCGGGTTTCCGCGCATGGGGGTTAGCGGTTCGGCAACGGCCACGCTGGCGGCCAGAATCATTGAAACCGTCATCGTCGTCATTTTCATTAAACGTTTCGACCGCAGGCTGAGGCTTCGATTGAAGGATTTTTTTCAGATCGACAAGCCGTTGTTCGGCCAGTATTTGCGCATCGGTTCACCGATCTTGATGGCGAATTTGCTGTGGGCTTGCGCGATGGGGGCCCAGTCCGCCATTTTGGGGCACATGGGGGAAGCGGCGATTGCGGCCAACAGCGTGGCCACTACCGTATTCCAGCTCGTGACGGTCATTACGTACGCCTCGGCCAGCGCAACGGCGGTCGTGATCGGCAAGACGATCGGGGAAGGGCATGTCTCCAAAATCAAAACGTACAGCAAAACGCTCCAGCTTTTATACCTATTCATCGGACTTGCGACGGGGCTCGTGCTTTTCGTTACGAAAGATTACGTGATGGATTTGTACGCGATTTCCAGCGACGCCAAGGTGCTTGCGGTCCACTTCATGACGGTATTGTCGATTACGGTCGTCGGCACCGCGTACCAAATGCCTGCACTCACCGGCATCGTCCGGAGCGGGGGAGATACGAAATTCGTGCTGTACAACGATTTTATATTCATGTGGCTGATCGTGCTGCCCGCTTCAGCGCTTTGCGCCTTCGTCTTCGAGCTGTCGCCGCTGATCACGTTCATTTGCCTCAAATGCGACCAAATTCTCAAATGCTTCGTTGCCTTGGTGAAGGTGAACCGTTTCCGGTGGATCAGAACGTTCGCCACGGATCCCAAAAACCGCGATGCGACCGAAAATGCTGCCATATAAAGGGGTCACCTTCCCGCTCATCAGGTCAGATCAATCAGAAAAACTCCGCCAACCGCGCGGAGTTTTTTCTTTTCGCATTTTAGGGATTGAAACCGTTTTATGAATATAATATAATCTTATCAAGATAATAATTTATTATAACGATAATTTAAATGCAGACACATCCTTCAACGCTAGAAGAAAGGAACGGAATCGATCCATGAGCGAAAATCGGCAGTACCTTGAGAAGTTTTTTCCCATCGCTTCATTTATCGCCGCGATCGTCGGCCCGAAATGCGAAGTCGTCATCCATGATATCAGCGACTTGGAACGGTCCATCATTTTTATCGAAAACGGCCACATTACCGGGCGGAAAGTCGGAGACGCCTCTACCGACCTGGTGTTGAAGCTGCTTAAAGCCGAAGCCTACCACGAGCAGCAATTCATCGCGAATTACAAAGCTTCCGGCAAGCTGGGGCAAAGCTTCAGGTCATCGACATATTTCATTAAAAACGACAGCGGCACCTTGGTTGGCCTGATGTGCTTGAACATCGACGTCACCCATATGGAGGTGGCCGCGGAATGGGTGCAGCATGTGCTGCAGGGCGGTTCGCTGGTTCCTCCGGCTGCCATCGATTCTCCCCAAGAGGACAAGCAGCAATCGAAGGAATATCTGCAGGGCAATGCGGACGATTTGCTGCAGCATATGATATCGAACGTGCTCGGCAAAATCACGATTCCGATCGACCGCCTGTCTTCCAAGGAGAAAATCGAAATCGTCAAGGAATTGAACGATCAAGGCGTATTTCTTCTAAAAGGCGGCGTTTCGCAAGTCGCGGCGTCTTTATCGATCTCGGAGCCGACGGTTTACCGGTATTTGCAAAAATTGAAATAGAGGGTGACAGCATGACATACGATTTTGACCGAATCATCAGCAGATTCGGCACGAACAGCGCCAAATGGGACGGAATGGCCCAGGCGCACGGCAAAGATATGATTGCGCTTTCCGTAGCGGATATGGATTTGCAGGCGCCGCCGAAGGTGGTCGAGCAAATGGTCGAATCGGCGCGGCACGGGATTTATGGATATACGGATCCGTTTCCGCCTTACTTTGAGGCTGTGCAGCATTGGCTGGACAAAGTTTACGGCTGGCAGGTTCCGCAAGAATGGATCGTGTTCAGTCCCCGCATCGTCCAGGCGGTGTCGGTCCTGATCCAGAGATTTACGAATGAGGCGACCGGATTTTGATCCATACGCCGGCTTATCAGCCGATTGCGAAAGCGGTTGCGATCAACGGCAGAAAGCTTGCGGAAAGCCCGCTTCGTCTGGTCGACGGCCGGTACGAAATCGACTTTGAGGATATGGAACGGCAAATGCAGCAAGGCGTAAAAATGGTGCTTCTGGTGTCGCCGCATAATCCGACGGGCCGGGTATGGACGCGGGAGGAGCTTGAACGACTTGCCGAGCTTTGCATCACATACGACGCGCTGATCGTGTCGGACGATATTCATGCGGATTTTATCCACGAAGGCCATGAGCATACGATCATCGCCAAATTATCGGAGGAGATCGCGGACCGTTCGATCATCTGCACTTCGCCGGGGAAGACCTTCAACCTCGCCAGCCTTGAAATCGCCAACATCGTCATTCCGAATGACGGGCTGCGGGAACGGTTTAAGGATGGATTGCAGCAAGCCGGAATGCACAATCCGACGTTTTTTGCGGTACCGGCTTTGGAGACGGCGTATACGGCATGCGATGACTGGCTGCAGGAGCTTCGCGCATATATTACCGACAATATTTCGTTTGCGGAGTCGTTTATGGCCGAGCATATGCCGGAATTGAAAGTGATGAAACCGGAAGGCACGTATTTATTGTGGGTCGACTGTACGGCTTGCAGCCGGAATGAAAGCGATTTAGTGAAGTGGATAGAGGAACAAAGCAGGGTTAGCGTCAGCTTCGGAACATCCTTCGGACAGGCCGGGGAAGGTTTTGTGCGCATCAACGTTGCGGCTCCAAGACCGCTTCTTCGCGAAGCGCTGGAGCGCATGGCGGCACATTATCCTTTAAGCAAAAACTAACCAGATTTTTATCACACCCAGGGGGAATACAAAATGGCTGAGCCGAAACAAGTAAAAACTATCAAGAAACCGACATTATTCCTGGCCTTGCTTCCGATCATCACCATGGTTTTGCTGCTTTGCTTGGGATACGTCATGTTCGAGCTGCCGCCCGAGCCGCTGATCATCGCGTCAACGGTCGTCGCGGGCATCATCGCGATCAAGCTTGGATACAGCTACAACGATATTTTGGAGTCCATTTCGCAAAAAATTGCCAAAACGATGCCGGCGATACTCATCCTCATCTGCGTTGGTCTGATGATCGGCGCGTGGATGGTCGGCGGCACGATCCCGATGATGATTTTTTACGGACTGAAGATCATTAACCCGCAATTTTTGCTGATTACCGCATTTCTCGTGACCTCCGTCGTTTCCATCTGCACAGGCACATCCTGGGGGTCGGCGGGCACGATCGGGGTAGCGTTTATGGGCGTCGGCGCAGGACTCGATGCCAACCTGGCTGCCGTCGCCGGCGCCGTCGTGGCCGGTGCATATTTCGGGGACAAGCTGTCTCCGCTGTCGGATACGACGAATATCGCGTCTTTGTCCACGGGCGTGAACCTGTACGAGCACATCGGCCACCTTTTGTATACGACGCTGCCATCGTTTGTCGTCGCCGGGATCGCCTATGTCATTACGGGTCTCAATACGGACGGAGCAGGCGCCGCGATTCCGGAAAAAGTCGGCACGATCATGGATACGCTGAGCACGATTTACCATTGGAACTTCTGGCTTGTCATTCCGGTATTGATCGTATTGTACGGATCGATCCGCAAAAAACCGACGCTTCCGGTCATGCTGGTGTCCTCCGCCTTTGCGATGGCCAACGCCCTCATTTTCCAAGGATTCTCCTTGCATGACGTCGTCAGCTCCGTGATTAACGGATTCGACATTTCGATGGTTCATGCTCAAGGTTTCGATGCGGCGAAAGTCATTCCGGACATCCCGAAATTGCTCAATCGCGGCGGCATGAACTCGATGATGGGAACGCTGCTCATCTGTTTCAGCGCAATCACGTTCGCGGGCACGATTTCGCTTACCAAATCGCTTGAACTTATCGTCGATAAAATTTTGAAATTCGTTCGTTCCACGGGTTCCCTCATCGTAGCAACGATCGTCACCGGATTGACGATGATCGGGGTAACGAGCAACGGTCAGGTTTCCATCCTGATGCCTGGCGAAATGCTGCGGGAAGCTTACATCCGCCGCGGCTTGCATCCGAAAAACCTGGGACGGACGATCGAAGACTCCGCCACGATCATCGAACCGATCCTGCCTTGGACGGCGGCCGGGGCTTACATGGCGGGAACGCTGGGCGTCGCAACGCTTTCGTATTTGCCGTGGGCGATGCTGTGCTGGACGGGAATCATTTTCGCAACGATCTGGGGATTTACCGGATTCGGGATCGCGAAGCTTTCTCCTGAGCAGCAGAAGGAAATGATGAAAGAGTATGAGGAAAAGGATACGGCCGAAGCGCAAAAAGCATAACAAGAAAGCCGGAATCCTCATAAATAAATGTTGGCGAAGGGATATAAAACAGCCATGGATAGGCCGTACGGCACTTATCCATGGCTGTCTTCGTATATAGACAAGGCATTGAAAAAAGAGGGATACCTGCGAGCATATACATTCGGCCGGTTCTAGCCGCTGCGGGTTAGACCTGAAGCGGACGCCCCTCCGGCCGATGTTCCGGCTGATCCGCAATGAGCGTACCGTCTTCGAGATGAAGCCAGGTATCGAAGCTCCGCTGCCCTTCCGTCAGTTCAATGACCCGCGCTCCCGTCAGGAAAGGCTGATTCAAATAGGCATTTCGGGTCGTGCGTCCGTAACAGAGACGGATACCATGCAGCGTTCCCCAGAAGTCATTTCCGTGGTCATGTCCGACGAAGGTCCCCATGATATCTCCCATTTCCACCATGGCGGCAAAAAAGCCGGAGTTAATCCATGGCGCGCAGCAATATTTGTCGAGCTTTTGCCCATAACATACCGAAAAATCCCAAACATCGTTGTATTCGGGAAGAGGAATATGGAAAAAGCCGAGGGAAGGGAGGGGGGAGCCTCCGTTCCTGACGGTCAACCGGTAAGAGGTTTCCGTATACCAAGCGATCTGGCTTCTGCGGATCCAATCGTAAAAACCTAACCGCAGGTGTTCCAGCGGCGAGTAACTCCCCGAATCGAGAAAATACAGCGCAGCCGCGGCCTGATGGTCTCGCCCCAAAATTTCGAGCACGTAATTTCCGGATCCCTGGACATTCGGCGGATCGGGCTGGGCGTAGCAGTAACGATGGGCGAGCTGAAGGTTGTGCAGCTGTTCGCGCGTGACGTTCGGCGCCTCGGAATCATGGTTCCCGAACACGGCGGCCCACGGCACCTGCATCTCTTCGGGCACGGACACGGCGTCTTTGAATGCCTGAACCGGATCCGGACTTCCGCCGCTTGCGATCACATCCCCGGTATAGACCGCCAAATCGGGTTTTTCGGCCTCCAGGATTTTTGCCATCATCGCTTTCATTCGCGTTTCTTCTTCGCTTGCCCGCGAAAATTCCGTATCCGTAAACTGAACGATCTTAAATTTGCCGTCCGAATTAAAATGAAGTGATTTTCTCATGCCGGATTCTCGTCCTTATTCATTGAAGGAAAGAAGGGAGTTTGGCATCCCAGCTCTCCGGCCGTTCGAGACCCAGCGCATGCGCAGCCACGGCAGCCGTATCCACGATATACAGGCCCGATACTTCCGTGCCGGGTTCAATCCCGGGAGCCACGCAGCCCCAGAACACGTTTTTATCCATCGGATGGTCGCTGCCATGGCTGTATTTGTTGTCTCCGCCTCCGCCGTGATCGGTCAGGAGGATGATGAGGCTGTCCTCCAGCAGTCCCAATCTCTCGATGGCGCCAAGCACGCGTCCGAACAATTCGTCGTTTTTGGAGATCGCCTGCAGGTACAGCTTGGAGTCCGGGCCGTAGCCGAATTTATGCCCTGCCGCATCCGGCTCGTCGAGCTGCATGAACAACAGCTTCACGTCGCGGTTCTGTTCCAGGTAGGATTCGATGGCGCCGACAAGTTCCTCATCCGGCAGCGATTCCTTATGTATCCCCAGATCTTCCTCGATAATTCCGCTGTTGATCGGCCTCCAGCTGGAGAAGGCGGCCAGCTTCGCTTCGGGCCACGCTTCCCGCGCCAAACGGAAGATGGAAGGGTACGGGGAATCGCCAGGGAACGTAGTCGTCGCGGCCGCTTCATTATTTAATCGATGTTTTTCCGGCGTTACTCCGTGAAGGATCGAACCCCAGCATTCCGCGCTGATCGTCGGCGATTGCGCCTGCGCCATGTAGGTGTACGCCCCTTTTTTCAAAAATGCGTCAATGATCGGGGTTTCGGTGTTTTGAATGAAGTTTCCGGCCCCGTCCATCCCCAAAATAAATACTCGCTGAATTCCGTTGCTGCCCATGAATCGAAATACCTCCCTCGGATGAAATGCAATGAAAGCGTTATTATGACCCTTAGCATATAGAGTACGGCGAAGGCTGTCAATAACTTCCGGCCAACTCGCCGCGCAGGTTCGGAAGAGGTCATGATCGTGGCATCAGAAAGTCACGAAGATGGTGGTGAACCGGACGAGCCGCAAAATAAAATGTGGATGAAAAGGTTTACATGACATGCTGCGAAGGGGCTGGAACATGAGGAATACGTCATATCTGCGAAGAAGCTTAAAAAAGTATAAGTGGCTGCTGTTGATGACGCTGCCCGGGGTCGTATATTTGTTCATCAACAATTATATCCCGATGTACGGCGTGATCCTTGCGTTCAAAAACTACAATTACGTCGACGGCATCTGGGGAAGCGAGTGGGCGGGACTCGATAATTTCAAATTCCTGTTCAATTCGGAAAACGCGTACGTCATCACGCGGAACACCTTTCTGTACAACTTCGTTTTTATCGTGCTGAATCTGGTTTTGTCGGTTTTTGTCGCGCTGCTGATCAACGAGATCAAGGATAAGGTGATCAGCCGATTTTACCAAAGCACGTTTTTGCTGCCCCATATCATTTCGATGGTCGTCGTGGCCTACCTGGTATACAGCTTCCTGAACGTGGACAGCGGTCTCGTCAACCGGCTGCTGATCAAATGGTTCGGGGCGGAAGCCGTCTCCTGGTACGGGGAACCGAAATACTGGCCGTACATCCTGGTCATCGTCAATGCATGGAAAAACGTCGGCTATTTGTCGATCATCTACTTCGCCTCCATCATCGGCATCGACAAGGAATATTACGAAGCGGCCACGATCGACGGCGCAAGCAAGTGGAAGCAGATGACCCGCATCACCATCCCGCTCATTTTGCCCGTCATCACCACGATGACGCTGCTGGCGGTCAGCGGCATTTTACGGTCGGACTTCGGCTTGTTCTACCAGGTGCCGATGAACACGGGAGCGCTTATTCCGACGACGAATACGATCGATACCTTCGTGTACCGCGCCATGGTCCAATCCGGCGATATCGGCATGTCCACGGCCGCGGGATTCTACCAATCCGTCGTCTGCTTCGTGCTCATCCTGGTTGCGAACGCGGCGGTCAGACGCATCAACAAACGGGATGCCTTATTCTAAAACCGGGAGAGGAGACACAGTGAGGGAATGAACTTAACGAAACGCATCGGACCTGCTTTGATCCACCTGTTTTTTTGGGGATTCACCATCGCATCCTTGGTTCCTTTTGTATTGGTGTTCATGGTGTCCATTTCGAGCGAGGATTCCATTTTGAAAAACGGCTATTCCTTGTTTCCGAGCACGATCAGCTTTGCGGCCTACCGGTTTTTGTTCAACGATTTTTCGGAAATCGCCAAAGCTTACGGGGTCACGATTGTGAGCACGCTCATCGGGACGGTCGTCAGCCTGCTGATCACCGCGCTGTTTGCGTATCCGCTGTCGAGGCCGGATCTGCCGTTTCGGCGCGCGCTTTCCTTCTATATCTTTTTTACGATGTTGTTCGGCGGGGGCATGGTGCCCTGGTACATTACTTATGTCAACATGTTCGACATGAAAAACACGATTTTCGCGATGATCATCCCGAACCTGCTGTTGAGCGCGTTTAACGTGCTGCTGATGCGAAGCTTTTTCGCTTCGAGCATTCCGGAGTCGGTCATCGAATCGGCAACGATCGACGGGGCGGGCGAGCTCAAAATCTTTTTCAAAATCGTCGTTCCGCTCTCGCTGCCCATCATGGCGACGATCGGGCTGTTTAATACGCTGTCCTACTGGAACGATTGGTATAACTGCATGCTGTTTATCGACAAGCCGGAGCTGTACAATATCCAGTATTTGATGACCAAAACGCTGACGAATATCCAGTATCTTTTGATGAAATCCAACAGCACGGCCCAGGTCGGGGAGCTGCTTGCCAAAATGCCGCAGGAAACCGTCCGCATGGCGCTTGCCGTCGTCGGGATCGCCCCTTTATTGTTCGCTTACCCGTTTTTCCAAAAGTACTACATCAGCGGGATTACCAGCGGCGCAGTCAAAGGTTGATATACCTTATTACGCAGGAGGGGGTGGGACAAACGTCTTCGATGCATCTCCATGAATTCCAAAAGCCATTATCGAGAGGGGAACGTCAGTGAACATGAAAAAAGCCTATCATTTGGTTCTGATGATCATGCTGAGCAGTATGCTGGCTTTGGCAGGCTGCGGCAAAGGGGATCCCGGCAAGCCGGCGGATTCCGCATCGGCAGGGGGAAGCGGTTCGGACGCGGGGCTGAAGCCTTACAAAATTACGCTCGTCTATCCGGCCACGGCGCCTAAAGATTTGCAGCTGGTGCAGGATGAAATGAGCAAATATTTGACCGAAAAAATCAATGCCACGATCGAGCTCAAGCCGATCGAATGGGCGTCCTGGGACGACAAAACCAACCTGATGAAAATTTCGAACGAACCGTTCGACCTGATGTTTACGGCCAGCTGGTTCTCTTACGCGAAGGATGCCGCCAAAGGGCAATACTTGGAGCTCGACGAGCTCATGTCCCAATACGGCAAAGATATTCCCGGCGTTCTCGGCGAAGATTTTATCAAAGGTTCGAGAATCGACGGCAAGTTGTTTGCGCTTCCGACCAAAAAGGAGTTCGGCCAAGGGTTCGGTTTCCTGTTCGACAAAAAGCTGGTGGACAAATACAAGTTCGATACCAGCGGGGTAAAATCCCTGGAAGACCTGGAAGCGATATTCAAAACGATCAAAGAGAACGAACCCGGCGTGACGCCGATCGTATCCAGCAAATTCACGAATATTTGGGAGGCGGCCAACTATGACGGGGTCGTCGCCAATCTTGCCATTCCGCGGGGAAGCAAGGAACTGAAAGTGGTGGATACGCTCGAAGATCCGAAGTTCATCGACTTCTACAAACGGATGCATCAGTGGAATCAGAACGGCTGGTTCGACAAGGACATTTTGACCTCCGACGCGGACCAAGGCGTCAACATGATTAAAGCAGGCAAGGCGTTTGCGGTGGCCCAATCGTTGAAACCGGGCAAAGACAAGGAAATGAGCATAAGCGCGGGCGTCGAACTGGTGCAGGTGGAAACGGCGGAGCCGTTCACGACGACCGGCGACGCGCAAGGCGCGATGCTCGGCATCTCTCGGACTTCCAAAGACCCTGCGCGGGCGATGATGTTCCTGAATCTGCTGTACACCGATCCGAAGCTGCTCAACATGCTGGATTGGGGGATCGAAGGCAAACATTACGTCAAAAAATCCGAAAACATGATCGATTATCCGGAAGGCGTCAACGCGGACAACCAAGGGTATCCGAATCCGGGCGGCTGGATGTTCGGCAACCAGTTCAATTCGTACCTTTGGGCCAACGAGGATCCGAACAAATGGGAAGAGTTCAAGAAATTCAACGAAAGATCGGAGCATTCCATCGCCCTCGGGTTTGCGTTCAACCAGGAACCCGTGAAGTCGGAGCTGGCTTCGATCAGCAACGTGGAGCAAGAATTCGGATCGACCCTGAGATCGGGCGCAGCCGATCCGGAAGAGATCATCGCCAAGTGGAAGAAAAAACGCGATGCGGCAGGTTTCGCAAAAGTGAAGGCGGAAGTGGAAAAACAGCTTGCCGAATGGGCCCAAACCCAAAGCAAGTAACAGAAACGGATGACGCAACATCGGGAATTTCCGAAGGCGGGACTATGGATTGGAGTCCTTCGTCAGGGATTCCCTTTTTTTCCGTATGTCACTATACTCAAAAGGTAGGGACTGATCCTACCATTTTTTGAAAGAGCCGGGGAAGTGCATGAAACTGCTGAACATTAAACATTCGCTACGATTCAAGCTGATTATCGGTTTCGTTACGGTGGCGGTTCCGCTCGTGGCGCTGCTTCTGTACAACAACTATTATGCTTCCAACACGATCCGGGAACAGGTGGCCGATTCGAACAAAAACTCGATGATTCTTTATTCCCATCAAATCGAAGCGGCACTGAACAAAGAAACGAATTTTTTGTACAACATCGCCCTGGAAGACCCCAATATCGTTGCGTTTTCGCAGCTGCGTGAACATACGGACGAATATTACTTGGCCAAAGCAAGGATTTTGAATACGCTTACGAGGTATCACCGGTTCGATAAAAGCGTCGATCTGCAATTCATTTATTCGGTGAACAAACAGGATCTGTTTCATACGCCGATCAAAACCTCGTCTTATGAAGAATTGGAATCGATCCAAACGACGATCGAAAAGCTGGTCAAAAGCGTCCGTCCCGAAAGCGAATATTTCAGGGAATGGAAGGCGGTCGAATACGGTCCGGACCGATTTGCGCTGATCCGTTTGGTCGATGCGGGGGACGGGTTTTATCTCGGCGCTTTCGTGCAGCTCGAAAATTTGATGATTCCGCTGGACCTGATCCATTTGGAGGACGGATTCGCCGGCTTCGTCAATCGACAAGGAGAATTGATCACCAATGCGGCGGCCATCGGGCGGCATAGGCTCGATATATCGCTCGCTTCCGAGGCAAACGAGGTCTATCAGGTCGTCCGGAAGGATGACCGGAAATATGTCGTCGT
Source organism: Paenibacillus sp. FSL M7-1455 (assembly GCF_038004655.1). Classification (NCBI taxonomy): domain Bacteria; kingdom Bacillati; phylum Bacillota; class Bacilli; order Caryophanales; family Paenibacillaceae; genus Paenibacillus; species Paenibacillus sp. FSL M7-1455. The sequence continues at coordinate 2,740,345 of NZ_JBBORO010000001.1, forward strand.
CATGAATCCCATCCAGGGAACGGACGTTATCTTGAGCGCGTTTGTGCCGGAATCCCAGATGCTGAAAAATTTATATCATTTTCGCAGGGGCATCGTCCTCATCTCCATTGCGGCATTGATCACGCTGATCATTTATTTGGTCTATCTCAACGATATCCTATTAAAGCCGTTGAACAATCTCGTGCGCGGAATGCGGCGGATCAAACACGGGGACTGGGAAACGCGCCTGCATTCATCGAAGGCGAAGGAGTTTGCCATCATCAACGAAACGTTCAACGGCATGGCAGCCGAAATCCATGACCTCAAAATCAGCGTATATGAAGAACAGATCAAAGCCCATAAAGCCGAGCTTAAACATTTGCAGCTTCAAATCAACCCTCATTTTTTATTGAACTCGATCAACATCGTATACAATTTGGCCGAAATCAAAAATTACGGCGTCATACAGCTTATGTGCATGAATCTGGTCAAATATTTCCGTTTTACGACCAAAACCCATCAGGTTGCCGTGACGATCGCCGAAGAAATGGAGCATATGGAAAGCTACATCAAAATTCAGCAGGTCCGTTTCCCGGAGCGCATCACATACGCGTTTCACATCGCCGAGCAGGCGCAGAAGGCGGCCATCCCGCCGCTGCTCATCCAGCCGTTCATCGAAAATGCGATCAAATACGGGTTTGACTTCATGGATCATCCGTTCCATATCGGCATCGAAGTCCGTTTCATCGGTTCGGACCAATTGGAGATCGTCATCCAAGACAACGGAAACGGCTTCTCTGCGGACGTGCTGTCCCAGCTTCAATCGGGAGGCTTGAAGGCCAATCGGGACGGGCAGCATTTGGGCATATCGAACGTGCAGTACCGGCTGAAGCATATTTTCGGGCAAAAAGCATCCTTGGAATTCGATAACGCCCCGGACGGCGGGGCCCGAATCAGAATCATACTTCCTTTCCGGACCGTAGAACAGTTTACTTCATATTGATGAATGAAATGGGGGAGCAAAGGGTGTATAAGGCATTGATCGTCGATGATGAAATCTATGCGGTCATGGGAATCAAGAGCGGGGTGAATTGGCAGGAACTGCGGGTGTCGGAAGTCTATGAAGCGTACAACATGAGGGATGCCTTGCGAGTATTCGAACGGACCCCGATCGATATCATGATCTGCGACATCGAGATGCCGAAAGGAACAGGGATCGAGCTGCTGGAACGCGTGAACAAAATCTCGCCCGAAACGGAGACGATTTTTCTGACCGCCCATTCGGCGTTCGATTTCATGAAGCGGGCGATCCAGCTGGACGGGTTCGATTACCTGCTGAAGCCGGTCGAATTCGACGTGCTGCAGGAGACGATATCCAAGGCGCTGGCTTCGATCGAAGAGGAGCGGGAATTGCATCAATTGCGAAAACAGTACAAGCCCTATTATGACATGTGGCGGAAGAAAAAGTCGCTGATCGTGGACAAGTTTTGGAATGACCTGTTCTCGGGCAGAATCGTGTGCACCCCCGACAACGCGGCCGGCATTCTGGAAGAACATGAGCTGTCGGATTTGAAGGATGCCGTGTTTCTCCCGGTTCTCGTCAGCGTGGAATCCTGGCTGCGCGAGTTCAGCACCAAAGACGAGGAAATCATGGAATACGCGGTACGCAAAGGGGCGGTCGAAATGCTGCTGCCTGCCGGAGGCGGCGAGGTCATTCAAACGAAGCAGGGCGTGAACGTGGTCGTCATCGTAGGCGAGGCCGGGGAGGATGGATGGGCGGATCTTCGTTCCCGCTGCGAAAAATACGTGCAGAACTGCCATAAATATTTCGGGTGCAATCTTTCCTGCTATATTGGAAGACGCTCCGGTTTGTACGAGGTCGCGGACACTTACAAGCAGCTGCTGGAGCTTGAATACAACAATTTGAACAAGTCCAATCAAGTGTATTCCCTTGCATCGCAAGGCCCCGATCCGATCCAAACGATGATCCCGCGGATCTCGACCTGGACGATTCTTTTGGAGCAGGGGAAGCTGGAGGAGCTTCAAAAGGAAATCCGCAGCCGCGTCGCGGAGTTGAAGGGGATGGAAGGGCTTTCCTTGGCGAAGCTTGAAGGATTCCGCCATGAATTTATGCAGATGGTGCATTATATCCTTCATAAAAACGGGTTATCCGCCTACGAGCTGTTCCAGCAGCAGGAAGGGATCCTGCTGAACGCCCAGCCAAGAAACCTCGAGCAGCTGGAGGCGTCGGCCCTTCATATGGCAGGCATCATATATCATGAACTTCATCAGAACAACTCCGTCATTCAAAGGGTCCAGTATTACATTAAAGAGCATTTGAACGAGCCGATCACCCGGGAGCAGCTGGCGAGCTACGTACATTTGAATCCTGCGTATTTATCCCGGCTGTTCAAACGCGAAGTCGGCGAATCGATTACGGATTACATTTTGCATGAGCGGATGGCGCTGGCCAAAGATTTGATCGCAAACTCCTCCATGCCGATTTCGGACGTGGCCAAAGCGTTGGGTTACCACAACTTTTCGCATTTTTCAAAAATGTTCCGCAAAGTGCATGACGCTTCGCCGCAGCAGTTCAGACAGCTGTCGGTGTGATGCCGGCAAAACAGACAAAAGGACCTTGGCTGAAGGCCAAGGCTCCTTTTTTGCTTTTTCTAACGATGGACCGCATTCATCCATTCCGCGATGCGCACCTTGTTTCCGGTTTTTGCGCTTTCCAGCGCCGCGAGCACCATCGCCATGCTGTAGAGATTATCGCTGCAGTCCGTTTCGGGTTTGCGGTTTTCGTCCAATGCGGCGAACATTTCGTCCAGGCAGCCGTGATGGAACGTATGTTTCATCACCACGGTTTTGCCGGAAATCCGCTCGTAGTCCCGCACGAATTTGCCCGTCTGATCCTTGTCAGCCACCACTTCGGCGAAGGGTTCGCCTTGCCCGTCCCACATCGCAGTTCCCCGTTCCCCGGTGACGCGCCATGCCGCTTCCCAGGAAGTCGGAGCTCCCTCGGCGCACCAGGAGCCGCGGTAATCGAATACGGACCCGTCCGACATTTCGAAAATGCAGATGGCCATGGCGTTCCCCGCGTACCACGAGCCGGGGGGATTAAATTCATGGCAATATACGGTCAGCGGGTCCGCTCCCGAAATGAATCTGGCCTGGTCGAAGGTATGAATGGCCATATCCACCAGCAGCGGACTGGCCATCGCTTCCCGGAATCCGCCGAAATGCGGGCCGAGGAAAAAGTCGGCCCCGATAAATCCCGGCCGGCCGATCGTCCCCTCCGCAATGAGATTCCGGAATGCGCGGATGCGCGGATCGTAGCGGCGGTTTTGCATGACGGCATGCGTCCGCCCCGTGCGTTTCGCCGTATGAACGATGTCCAAGCACTCCTGCATCGACTCAGCCAAGGGTTTTTCCGCAAACACGTGGCAGCCCAGCTCAAGAGCCGCGATCCCGACCGAATGGTGGCTTGACGGGACGGTGACGTCGAAAACCAGATTGGCTCCGGTTGACGTAATGGCCTCTTTTACATCCGTAAACGCGGGACATCGCAAGCCTTTGCGCTCGGCCATGGCCTCTGCCGATTCCGGACGGATATCCACCAAACCGACAACTTCCGTATCTTCCCTGCTTAGGGCATAATCGACCCAGGTATTCGCCATGCTCCCGCAGCCGGCCACGACGACCCGATGCTTGATTGTCATCTTGTGATCACTCCTAAATTGGCCTATAGTAATCGTAACATCCTTCATTATAACGGGCGGTTTTGCCGTTGGCTCTATACGTTCTTGCGCAATAATAGTCCGATTTTGTGGTGGTGATCGAATCATGACCTATCCGAAGGAACTTTGGGAGGATACCCTGCTTGAGAATCCGGCTTATCCGTTCCAGCTGTTCCAAAACCGTTGCCCGTCCGTACAGCCGGGAGAATCCATTTTATATTTGCATTGGCATGAACACTTCGAATTTTTGGCGATGCAAAAAGGAAGCGCGGTCTTCCATATCGACAGCCGCCCTTATGTCGTTCAGGCAGGGGACGTCCTGCTGATTCCCGGCGGAAGCCTGCACGTCGGCTACTCGCTTGCGGAAGGGGACGTCCATTACGATTGCGTCGTCGTCAACGCCTCCTTGTTTAACGATTGGCTCCACGATCCGCTGCATATCCAATTTGTCGCGCCTTATTTGGAGGGGAGGAATCAATTTCCCGTCAAACTGTCGGATCGGGACGAATCGGCTGCCGGCTGCATGCCTCTGCTGCATGACATTATCGGGGAGCTTGCAGCCAAACCGCCGGCGTATCCTTTGGTCGTCAAATCCCGGCTGCATCTGCTGTTTACGCTGCTAGCCAGGGCGTATATGCCGAAGACGGAAGAATGGAAACCGGAGACGGACTATTTTCCCAACCGCGAACGGTTCAAGGAACTGATCCGCACCGTCGAGGCGAGTTTTTCCCAAAAACTTACCGTCGAGCAAGCCGCCGGGCAAGTCAATCTGAACCCCTATTATTTTTGTAAGCTGTTCAAGCGGCTGACCGGCCGCACGTTTATCGAATACGTCAACGTTTGCAGGGTCAAGGAGGCCAAGAGATTGCTTGATTCCACCCAGGATTCGGTGACCGAAATCGCGGCGAAGGTCGGCTGCGAGAACCCGAATTATTTTACGAAGCTCTATAAAAAGTATATGGGGGTCACTCCCTCCCAAACGAGAAAGGGAAGGGGATAGCGGCTGGAAGGAGTAGGGGCAAAAAAACGGAAAAACCGGCCATGCCTCATGGGCAGGCCGGTTTATGGCATGGTCCTTAAACCGTACATCATAGAATTCCAGCTATGAGCTTTTCTGCAAAGTGGAGCTTCCCGATGAGCGTCCTACGGCGTTTCTGACTTGGAAGGCGTCCCCCTCGCGGTTCGGGGCCGTCGGAATCGATGTAACATTCTCTCCTTGAAGCATCACGCCGAGTTCGTCCGACGTCAGCTTCGGGCTGCGGCCGTTCAAGCGGCAGCATGAAAATCTGACCGTCGAAATCCGGGCCATCCGGGATATGCTTGACCCAACCTGCGGCGCCTCGACGATCCATTCCGCCGAGGATTGCGGTCCGGTATAACGTTTCGTCGTTCGGAACGTCCAATTTTGGGATGAATTGCGCAAATAAATAAGCCAAGTCGAACCTCTGACTTTCGAGATGACGGCATGCATCCGGTCACCGGGCTGGACGGGGTTAGGTATCGGCGTCATGACGTCGGGAAGAATTTCCCACCATGCGTAATACTGGGCTCTTCCGTTCACATAATCATGTCCGGTTCCGACTTGAATCAGGTCCGTATTGCCAAAACCATCGATCCCGATCCAAGCGGATGAATAAGTAGATTGGGAGCTGGGACGCACAACGGGGACCGTCCATTTTGCGGATATGCGATGAAAGGCATTGGTTCGTCCCGATACGGCGTAACCGCTCCAATTGGCGGAAACCCATCCCAAGCTGTTTAACCGGGGCTTGCCAGACCTTGCGATTTTGCACACTCTATGAAACTTGTTCAATCATTCCACCACCTCTATGTCGGATAATCTATCATATTGTGCTGATAGAAGAATTGCGTGGGGGAATGAAGGTTATTAAAAGCTTGTTTTCTTGCAAACCTGGATGGCATGTTGGATGAAACGCTATTGAATGCCGGGGCCAGAACGCGGGGAGGGAGTACAAGGAGTCGTATGTGAAGTTAAAGAAATAGAGGGAGTATTCGCATCATTCCAAATGGCGTGATAGAGCCGAATCGAAGAGTGGTTCTTCGATTCGGTTTTTTTGATTGGCTGGGATCGGCTAACAGCTCAAAAATACATTTTTTTCAGGCCTAAGCCTCCGAATTAATTGGTTTTTTTCAATTGGGTCAGAAAGTGTAAATCCTTGCGATCTATAATTATAACTTTAAAGGAAATAGCGTGTTATATAAGTTAATGAACGATGTGAGAATGGAGGTTCCTTTGGTTATGTCGATAAATTGGTCAAGTATCTTTGTCGTATTGCTTTTTATAGCGATCGTCATTATGTCGATTGTGGGATTCCTGCGATTCGTATTCAAAAACAGGTAGCTTCTCTTCGAAACTTGGATGTTGGATGCAAGCGCTGTTGATCGGTGAAGGATACTTTATTCTCACGGATTTTCGTCAAAAGGCCGATATTATTTCAAACAGCTACTTTCGCAGCCTATTTATTGAAGGGGGGAATCCCGGTGATATGACAAACAAGAAAAAAAGGTTGCCCGCTCTATTTTCCAAACTCACCAAGGACCTCTTTTCAAGCTATCGTAATCCGTCCTTAGCGATGAAGGAATTGAAAATGGACAGGCATGCCGAACCTGACTGCGATGAGGTCGTGGCCCATGCGTATGGCGGAACTTTCGTTTTCGGAAGTTTGTCAGACATCGTAAGCGTGAATCCGATCTATGTGCAGGACGTTGCTTCCGGCGATGCCGTTCAGTGGATTTTTGCCAAATTGTATGACATCAGCCGAAACGGTAATTTGGTTGTCCAACCCTGGTCCCTTGCTGCAGAGCCTTTAAAAATATCCGATCTCGGAAAAACATATACCGTGAAATTAAAAGAGTACGCACGATGGAGCGATGGCAGGCCTGTAACTGCCGATGATGTCATATTTACTTTTGAAACGCTCAGGAATCCCTTGTCAGGTTCTCCGGCCAACATGGATTTCGAAAAAATAGTTGACATGGAAAAGCTGGATTTGCATACAGTTAGGATTATTTTGCGTGAACCATATTCGCCGTTTCAATATGCGCTGGCGATGGAGCTGCTTCCTTGTCATGTATTAAAGGATGTGCATCCCGAAAAATTACATCGTCATCCATACGGCCTGGACCCGCGTCAAACGGTTACGAACGGGCCATGGAGATGGAGAGGGTACCAACGGAACAGATACTTGTTATTCGAAGCCGATCCGGATTATTGGGGACCTAGACCACATTTGAGCAAAGTCATTTACAAAATATACACGGATGTAGGAGCACAAGTCAAAGCGCTTGCTAAGGGTGAAATTGACTTTATTATCGGTGTGCCGGCCGAAGCCATTCGTCCCATTTTATTTTCGTATCATAATGATGACATTGAGTTCTACGCCGCACCGGGACCACAATATGAAATTTTAGGTTTAAACCATAATCCAGACCATTTCAAAGAACGATGGATTCCGTGGTCCACGCCAAAAACGAGGCAGGCAATGGTTTACGCATTGAACCGTCAAGCGATGATCGAGAAGGTACTCTTCGGCAGAGGAAGAATCCTCAATTCGCCGTTCCTGCCCGGAACTTGGTATGATCCAGGCGATTCGGCAGTTTCCCATCCTTATGATCCTAAAAAAGCCGTTGCATTACTACGTGAAGACGGCTGGGAAACCGGTAAAGACGGGATATTAGTTAAAAACGGTCACCGCTTCTCGTTCGAGCTGCAATATCATGAGCTTCAGGAAATCGGTGCAGCGATGATACAACGATATTTTAGAACGGTCGGAATCGAAGTGAATTTAAAAGCGATGGATTTTTCCAAGTGGGTTGAACAACATCTTAATCCAGGGAAATTTGAAGCCGTTCTTGTGGGCCAAATTCAAACATCGCTGGATCCCGATCAAGAAATTTTTCTCGCTTCCAAATCCGTTCCTCCTAACGGCGGAAATTTTCTATGGTATAAGAACCCTGACCTTGATGAAATATTACGTCGGGGGAACACAGAAATGAATCCCAAGAAACGAGCTGAAATATATAAAGAAGCAGCAAGCATTCTTTCTGCCGACTTGCCCTGCATCTTTTTGTATCAATATGATGCTTTTATGGCCTTCAACAAAAGGATTAAATTCGAGGCTAAAGACCGGCCTGAAGCAAGGCTGGCAAATGGTTACTTTTACCATGCAATCCGTTGGTGGGTGGATGACTAAAATGAATTGATAACCTTCCGAAAACTGCTCATCGAGCAGTTTTTTTGTTTGCATTCATATGTAGAGGATAACTGTAAAGAAATGTATTTACTTTATGGAGGAAATAAATTACTCTATAAAGTAAGGTGGTGGTGGAATATGGAAGACATTCATTTAAACGTGTCCCTGCTGCGCGCCAAAATTCCGAACCTCACGGTGGCGGCACGATCTGCGGGACTCAGACCGGCAACCGTGTCCAATCTTTGCACAGGCAAAATCCCGGTCGGAAGGGCCGAGGTCCGGACGCTTGCGGCACTTGCGGAGCTTGCAGGATGCACCATGGACGAACTCATCCTTCGGGGAAGACCTTTGGGCATGCTGGAGACGGGAATCAAAGTGATTGATTTACTGGCTCCATTGGTCCAAGGCGGCAGCATCGGTCTGGTGGCGCGCCAGAATGTCGGGCAGCTGGCCTTGTTGGCGGAGCTTTTTTACAGGTTCAACACATCGGATTACGCTACCGTATTTTGGAAGCCTGAAGCATATGCAAAAGGGATCGACGAGCTGCTTCAAGAGGCCGAAGCCGTGGGCAGCACGTCCGCCGAAGTGTATGAGCGGATTCTCCAATGCGCCAACAGCAAAGAAGTCGTATTGGGAGCGGATCGCGCCATGGTATTGTCGGGCGGGATATTCGATCTCGAAGAGAAACTGAAATCGGCCGGCATACGTCCCGTTACGACCATTCTCGTCGACGTGAGCGGCAATGCGGCGGACGAAGAGCTGCCGTTTGGACCGCTGGATACGTTTTTGCGTTTTGACGCGGAACTGACGACAAGAGGGCTTTTTCCCGCCATAGATCCCGTCGCATCCACGTCCGTGATGCTGGAGGGAGCGCAGCTCGAGCCGCTTCATTTATCCATCCAGCAGGAGGCCCGGAAACTCATGCGCCGTTACCGCGAATTAAGGCCGTTGGTCCTGTTTCGCGGCGAAGAAAAGCTTCCCGGTTCCGAAAGGACTTTGTTCAAGCGGGGCGAGCGCTTGGAAGCTTATTTATCCCAGCCGTTTTTTATCGCCGAGCCGTTTACCAAGAAAAAAGCGGAGTGGATTCCCCTTCGGGATACGCTTCAAGATGTAAGGACCATTTTGGACGGCGGGGCAGATCATGTCCCGGTTGAAAAGATCCGTTTTGCCGGCCGTTTAGACGTGGAATGGGTTTAGCGTTTGCCAAAAATCATCTTCCTTGGAGGCGATCCTATGGTTGTGCATCAGATGGATTTGAACTCAAAAGCGCTGATCGGGAGTTTCACGAAAGAGGTTCCTCCGCTCCTGACCGTATCTTCCGGAGATACGATCCGATTTGCCGTCCCGGATGCGGCTTGGGGAGTCGGGGAGTCTTATGCCGAACGGAAAAAGCCTTATGCCAGACGGGATAAGCTGGATCGAGGGCATGCCTTGATCGGTCCCTTTTTCCTGGAACACGCCAAACGGGGAATGACCCTCGCCATCCGCTTTAACCGGATCGTCCCCGGAAGGTACGGTTTTACGTCGGCGGGACAATATCCGAACTGGCAAAACCAAAAACTGCATCTGACGGATGAACGGGAACTAACGCTGGACTGGGCATTGGATCCGGAAAAAATGGAAGGAAGCTGCCAAATCGACGGGGCGACGTATTCGGTCCCGCTTCGTCCCTTCATGGGCATCGTCGGCATGCCGCCGGAAGAGACGGGGATCCATTCGACTTGGCCGCCCCGCTTTTGCGGCGGGAACATCGATTGCAAAGAGCTCGTCAGCGGCAGTACGATCTTTTTGCCGATTCCGGTTGACGGAGCTTATCTGGTCATTGGCGACGGGCATGCGGCGCAAGGGGACGGCGAGGTCAGCTGCCAAGCGATCGAATGTCCGATGGAAGAGGTCGAAGTAACCGTAGATCTTTTGCAAGATATGCATCTGACATATCCGCGGGCGAACACGCCGTCCGGCTGGCTCACGTTTGGTTTTCATGAGGATCTAAACGAAGCGACGGTTCAAGCCTTGGACGGCATGCTCGGTTTGATGGGCCAATTATACGGCTTGAATCGCGTGGAGGCAATGGCGGTCGGCAGTGCCGCGATCGATCTTCGAATCACCCAAATCGTTAACGGCGTGAAAGGTGTACATGCTTGTTTGCCGCATGGTCGCATCACGAAAAAGACGGCAGCTCCTTGAATAACTATGACAGTATGCCGTCATGTTTCGGGTGCTAAAATGAACCCAAGATAAAGGAGGAGATCGATAATGACGCATCCAGCCATTGAAATGTACGATTACCACGTGTGGGAGGTTTCCCGGATCATGGACCGCCTGAAGGAGATTCCGGAGGAGCTGTACCGGCAAGAGATCGCCAGCAGTTTTCCGTCCATCGCCAAAACGCTGGCCCATATTTATATCGTCGACAACGTTTGGTTCCAAACGCTGCAAGGGACGGAAATGGCGGATGCCCTGAATTCTTCCTGGTCCAACAGGGAGGAACTTGAAAACGGCTCGCTGCCGGAACTGGAAACGAAATTCAAACGGCTGTCCGAAGCGTGCTCCCGTTTACTTCGTGCGCAGGAAGACCTGGAAAAACGCGTCATGTTAAACAATCCGTATGCAGGCAGCCGCGAAACGAGCTTGGCCGAAATCGTCATGCAAATCGTGACGCACGGGACATACCACAAAGGCAACATTTCCACGATGCTGCGGCAAACGGGGAATTCGTCCGTCATGACCGACTACATTTATTACTTGTATGCAAAACAGTAAAGCCGTCCAGGGCCAGTACCGAAAACCGCGCGGATTCGAAAAGAATCATCCAAAAGGATGGTTCTTTTTTTGCGAAGCCTTATACTAAAGATGAAAAGATTCGATCATCCAAGCAATAGCGGGAGGTACATATGAAGCTGCAGGCGGCGGGCAAAGCGTCCAAATGGTATGTCTATCAAAAAATCGTCATCGTGTTCATCTTATTTTTGCTTCCTCTCATTTCCATGAATATATGGCTCAACTACAAAGGCATGTCGGTCACGAAAAACGCCATTCTGAATTCCTCGCAGGCCGGGGCGTCCTTTTATTCCAAACAGCTCGACAAAGAGATGTATTTTATCCGCAATCTGCAGCTGCAGCTGATCAACGACAAAGACCTGCAGAAGCTGAGCTTCCGGGGAAGCCTGCTGGGGGATTACGAGGAAGTGCAGCTGATCGAACAGGTCAGGGACCGGCTGTCCACGCTCATGGCGTCCAGCGAATACGTGGTGAACAGCGGTGTGTACGTGGAATCCATCCAAAAGACCATCTCGATGAACTCGGGGGTTACGGGCACGCCCAATGAGGAAATGAAGCTTATGACGTCGCTGAGCGAAGTGACGCCAAAGCCGTCCTTTTACCGCAGCGGGAACCGGATTTTCCTGATTGAAAGCGCAAACAACGGCAGCATCGTGACGTATATCGAAATCTCGAGGCCCATGCTGCTGCAGTCCTTGAACGAAATCGCGAAATTGTATCCCGAATCGGAAGTGCTGCTCGGAAGCCAAGAATCCGGAACGATGCTGACGACGGCGGAAAATGCGGACGAATCGGAGGAGATTTTGAAACTGACGGCGGACGAATCCGTGGATCAAGAACCGCCGCAGTTCAAAAAAATGAACGGAGTCAATTATTTTATCACCCGAAGCGCCGTCGGCTCCCTGCATTTATCCATGATCATGTACGTGAACCAAAATGAGCTTACGCGCCCGTTAAGCCAATTTATTACCTGGTTCTATACGCTGTTCATTATCGCGATCATCGTGATGATCCTGTATTCCTTTTCCGTCAACGTGATGATCCATCGGCCGTTATCGAAGCTGGTCAAAGCGTTCCATATGATCGAAACCGACAACCTCAATATTACGATCGAATCGAAAACCAAAGACGAGTTCCATTACGTGTTCAACAGCTTCAACAATATGGCGCGGCGGCTCAAAAATTCGATCGAGGAAAACTACGAGCAGAAAATCGCGCTGCAGCATTCCCAGCTGAAACAGCTCCAGTCCCAGATCAATCCGCATTTTTTGTACAACAGCTTTTTCAATATTTACATGATGTGCAAGGTAGGGGATTCCGACAGCGCGGCGGAGCTTTCCCAGCGGCTTGGAAGCTATTATCAGTACATTACGAGAAGCGGGTCCGACGAGGTTCCGTTTTATAAGGAATACCGCCATGCGCTGGATTATTGCGACATTCAATGCATCCGTTTCGCCAACCGGGTATCCTTCGAATACGAGGAGGAGACGGAAATTCCGCCATCGATCACGGTGCCGCGGCTGATCATCCAACCGATCGTCGAAAACGTGTTCGAGCACGCTTTTGAGGACGGCATGATGGAAGGGAAGGTGTTGATCGGCACGGCGTACCGGAAAGGGATGCTGCGCGTCACGGTCGAAGACAACGGAAATTTGGCGACCGACGGGATGATTGAGGAGCTGCGCGGCAAACTCGCCATGGATTCGAAAACGGTGGAAAACACGGGACTCATCAACGTCAACAACCGTCTCCAGCTTAAATACGGGCCGGATAGCGGGTTATCGGTGTCGAGAAGCCGGCATGGCGGCTTAAAAATAGATCTGGTTATCGCACTTGAAAACATGAAGGAGGCAGCAGCATGTACCGATTGTTAATCGTCGACGACGAGCCGGTCATCGTCAACGGATTGATTCAGCTTTTCCAGGAAAATACCGAATTCGAACTGGATGTTTGCAAAGCCTACTCGGCGGCGGAAGCGTTAAACATCGCCAAAAAAATGAAACTCGACATTCTCGTCAGCGATATCCGCATGCCCCAAAAAAGCGGGCTGCAGCTTGTCGACGACATCGCCTACTATTGGCCGCACTGCCGGATCATTTTTTTGACCGGTTACAGCGAATTCGATTACGTCCAGGAAGCCCTGCGCAAGAGAGCGGACAATTACATCTTAAAAACGGAAGGCATCGAACCGATCTTTGGGGCGGTAAAAGCGGCCTGCCAAAAACTCGACGAGGAAAACCGCCGCAGAATCCGGGAAGAAAAGGCGAAAATGCATTTTCAAATCGCCGCTCCCGTGCTTAAAAACGAGCTGGTCGGCAGGCTTTTGAAGGGGGAATCCGCGGCCGCATTGCTGTCCGACCCCCGGTATGAAGAACTGGACTTCCGAATTCGCGTAAGCGAGCCTGCATTTTTTGTCGTCGGCAGCTTGGATTCAATCGACGATCCGAATACGAAGGACAAGCTCGGGGCGGTGCAAAACGGCTTCAGCAACTATTTGCCCGATTCGATTGCATGCGAACATTCCGTGTTGGATGAAGGCGTCCTCGTTTGGCTGCTTCAGCCGCACGAAGAACTGCTTGCTCGTTTTTCCCAGCCGGATTCGGAGCCGCAGCGGTGGCGGGGATTTACGTCATATATGAAAGGGATTCTCGAGCTCGTGCAGAACGAATGCGAAAGCCTGATTGGCGTATCCGTATCCTTTGGCATATCGGGCAATTTAAGCGGATGCTGGGAGACGGTTTCCGGCCAATACAACACGCTGCTGGGCGTATTGCGTTCCAGGGCTGCCCTCGGCCAAAACCTGATCGTCATCGATATCGAACATGCCGGCAGCGAACCGGAAGCCATGGACGATCCGGGGCTCCTGAAGCAGGAGGACATGAAATCTTGGGTGATCGGCCAGATCCAAAACTACATACAAGCCAACTTGTCCGGGGACGTATCCCTGACGGCAATCGCGGAGAAAGTGCATTTCAACCCATCGTATTTGTCGCGCTACTACAAACAAATGACGGGGCAAAATCTGCTGGACTACATCCAATCGAAAAAGCTTGAAGCGGCCGTGCACCTGATGATGCACACGAACCTGAAGCTGAACGAAATCGCTGCCCGCGTCGGGTTCGATTCGCAATCCTACTTTACGACCTTTTTCAAAAAAAAGACGGGCATCTCTCCCCAAGAATACCGCAATGCCAAATGAGAGCCCGATCATCGGTTTCGCAGCGATCGTTTTTAAAAAGGTAAATAAAGTGAAAGGGAAGTAAAAAACTCAAAATTGATAGCGTTTTCTTCTGAAATTTATAATTAAACACATAAAGCACTTGCAAATCGCAGCATAAACAAAGGGGGAAACGCGTTGAACATGAAAAAAATCAATCCATGGAAAATGATTTTGCTCGTCACGATGTCGCTTTCGTTATTTACGGCATGCTCCAGCCAAGGCAAAGATACGGCAGGCCCGGCTGCAGACCCGTCCTCCAAGGAAGAAAAAAAGAGCACGGACGCGCCGCCGGAGCCGCTCGGGAAATATCCCGAAACCGTCACGGTGACGGAAGTGCTCGGCTACAACCCTCCGGAAGACCCGCGGACGCCGAAAGGCATCACGCCGGACCAAAACGCTTACCTCAAAGATTTGAAAGACATGCTGAACATCGAAGTCAAATACAAGTGGACCGTTCCGTCCAGCCAATTCGAGCAAAAGTTCTCGCTGGCGATGGCTTCGGCCGACCTGCCGGACATCATGGAGCTTGACCAGAAAAACTTCGAGAAGCTGAAAAAGCAGGGCATGCTGGCCGATTTGACCGAAGCTTATAACGATTACGCTTCTCCGGAGCTGAAGAAATACATGGAATCCGACGGCGGTTTTGCCATGAAGACGTTCACCGAGGACGGCAAGCTGCTCGCGATCCCGGCTTTCGAAGACCCGTTCCTGTCGACGCAGCTGCTCTGGCTCCGCAAAGACTGGCTCGAAAACTTGAAGCTGGAGCCGCCGAAAACGATGGACGAACTGGATAAGGTAGCCCAAGCCTTCGTGAAAAACGATCCGGACCAAAACGGCCAAAACGACACGTACGGCGTATCCCTGCAAAAGAACCTGTTTTTCTGGGCTTACGACCTTAGAGGATTTTTTAACGGCTTCGGAGCTTATCCTTCGATCGGCGACAATCAGTCCGCCTGGATCAAGGACAGCAGCGGCAAGCTGATTCCGGGCCTCATTCAGCCGGAAGTGAAAACCGCGCTGGGCAAGCTTCAATCCTGGTACAAGGACGGCATTTTGGACAAAGAATTTGCGTTAAAGGACGAAAACAAGGCCGTCGAAGACATCACGGCAGGCAAAGTCGGCATCGTGTACGGCGAATGGTGGTATCCGAACTATCCGCTGAACCTGAACGTCGACAAAGACCCGAAAGCGGAATGGATCGCGATTCAAATTCCGGGTCTCGACGGTCCCGGCAAATCGCTGGTGCCTAAAATCCGCAGCGGCAAAGTTTATGCCGTAAACAAAAAAATGAAAAATCCGGAAGCCGCCATCAAAATGATCAACTTCTACATCGAAAAAGGCAAAAAGAAATACATGGAGCAAAACAAAGCGGAAAACGGATACGTATACAACTGGTTTAATCCGCGGATTTACAACCCGGCCCAAATCGAGACGATCTATACGGAAGTCAACAAGGCGCTGGATGCGAAGCAGACGGAAATTACGCTGGACGATGAAAACTACAAAAACGTTGCCGACGTCTTTAAGGCAACCCAGGATTATCTGGCAGGCAACACGGCGAATGCCTCCAAAGGCGTCAACTGGGGCCAATACTTCAGCCGCGCGGCAAAAGACGGAGGCTGGGGCATGACCCGGCAGATCAAGGAAAGCGGAGCTTTCGTGAACAACGAATTCTTCGGCCTGCCGACGGAAACGCAAGTCGAAAAAGGCGCCCAGCTCGACAAGCTGATGCAGGAATCTTTCACGAAAATCATTATGGGCGGTTCCCTGGACGAATTCGACAAGTTCGTTCAAAGCTGGAAGTCCCTTGGCGGAGACCAAATCACCCAAGAGGTGAACGACTGGTACAGCAAACAGGCTGCGAAATAATCGCTTGCGCGGATGCTGCGACAATCCAGAATGATGTGATGAAACGGGAGGAGGAGCCTGATGGATGCCGGCGATTCCTCCCGTTTACGATTTGAACGGGGAGGTCCATCTGTGAGAACGCTAAAAAAGGAATATTTGCTTCATATCATGCTGCTGCCCGGCGTGATCGTCACGCTCATTTATGCTTACGGGCCCATGGCCGGGCTGGTGATGGCATTCCAGCAATTCGAGCCGCTTTCCGGCTTTTTCCATTCGAAGTTCGTCGGGTTCGACAACTTCAAATACGTTTTTAATATGCCGGATTTCAAGCAGGTGCTGTGGAATACGGTATTGATCGCCGTCATTAAAATGGTGTTGTTTCTGCTCGTCCCTCTGATTTTGGCGCTGCTGCTTAATGAAGTCACCAAGCGCTGGTTTTCCCGGTTCATCCAATCGGCCGTGTTCCTGCCGTTTTTCCTGTCCTGGACCGTGCTTGGCGGCGTCATCATCGAGCTGTTTTCGCTGAGCGGCCCGGTCAACGGGCTGCTGGCGGCGATGGGACTCAAGCCGATCATGTTCATGCTGGATAACGAGTGGTTCCGCGGCATCGTGATCGGGTCCGACGTCTGGAAAGGGATGGGGTATAACATGATCGTTATGCTGGCCGCGATTACCGGCATCAACGCGACCCTTTACGAAGCCGCTGAAGTGGACGGTGCGGGACGATGGAAGCAAATGATCCACATTACGCTTCCGGGCATGGCGCCGATCCTCATTTTGCTCGGAGTGCTCAGCCTTGGCGGCATTTTGAATGCCGGCTTCGAACAAATCCTGATCATGTATAACCCGACCGTTTACGAAGGGGCGGATATCATCGATACGTTCGTTTACAGGCTGGGGATGTTCAGCCAGCAGTTCGGACCGGCCGCCGCCGTCGGATTGTTCAAATCCGTCATTTCCCTGGTTTTGGTGTCCGTGACCTATTACGCGGCTTACAAATACAACAATTATCGGATCTTTTAAACGGGAGGCAGAGAGATGCATAAACCTACGATCAGCAGAAGGATTTTCGTCATATTCAATACGGTGCTGCTAACGGCGATCACGCTTCTCGGCATTATTCCGTTTATTCACCTCCTCTCGGTGTCCCTCAGCTCCAATACGGCGGCCATGGCGGGCGAAGTCAAGCTTTGGCCGGTCGGCTTCAACTTCGATGCTTACCGTTACCTCGGGGAAAAAGTCGAGTTTTTCCGTTCGCTGGGCGTATCCGTCGAGCGGGTGGTGCTGGGGACGGCCGTCAACATGTTTTTATGCTTCGTGACGGCGTACCCGCTGTCGAAATCGGTGGACCAGTTCAAATTCCGGACGGTATACGTGTGGTTTTTCGCGATCACGATGTTTTTTGGCGGCGGGCTGATCCCGACGTATATCATCGTCAAAAATACGGGATTGATCGACTCCATCTGGGCCTTGATTTTGCCGGGAGCGCTTAACGTGTGGAACATGGTGCTGATGCTGAACTTCTTCCGCACCATTCCGCGCGAGCTGGACGAAGCCGCGACGATCGACGGCGCGGGGCACTGGAGAATTTTGTGGCGGATTTATTTGCCGGTGTCCTTGCCGTCCATCGCGACCATCGGGTTGTTCACGATCGTGGGGCATTGGAATTCTTGGTTTGACGGCATTTTATACTTGAACTCGCCGGAGAAATATCCGCTGCAAACCTATTTGTCCACGCTCATCATGTCGATCAATTCCCAGATGACTTCGGTATCGATCGAGCAGATCAAAGCGATGGAGAACCTGAGCGAAAAAACGCTGCAGACGGCGCAAATTTTCATGGGGGCGCTGCCGATCATGGTCGTATATCCGTTTTTGCAGAAATATTTTGTTAAAGGCATGACCGTCGGAAGCGTCAAAGAATAAGCGAATTTGGCTAAGGAGCGGAGTTATCGGATGAAAAAGGTTAGAGTTGCATTAATCGGGGCGGGCCTTCGCGGCATCAACTACATGGACTATGCGCTGCAGCATCCTGCCGAGCTGGAGGTCGTTGCGGTCGCGGAACCGGTCCGTCAGCGGAGGGAAAACTTCAAAGAAAGGCATGGTCTGGCGGAGGAGATGTGCTTCGAGCATTGGGACGATTTGCTCGCGAAACCGAAGCTCGCGGATGCGGTGCTGATCTGCACCCAGGACAAACAGCATTTCGAGCCGACGATGAAGGCGCTGCAGGCGGGATACCACGTGTTATTGGAAAAGCCGATGTCGCCTGATCCGGAAGAATGCATTCGGATGGGCGAAATGGCTTCCGAGGCCGGACTCGTGTTTTCGATTTGCCACGTCCTGCGGTACACGCCGTTTTTCAGCACGCTCAAAGAGCTCCTCGATAAAGGCGCGATCGGCAGGTTGATGTCGATTCAGCACAATGAAAACGTGGGGTATTGGCATCAGGCGCATAGTTTCGTGCGGGGCAATTGGCGGCGGAAGGACGAGTCCAGCCCGATGATTTTGGCCAAATCCTGCCACGATCTGGACATTTTGCTGTGGCTTGCGGGTTCGGATTGCGTCAAGGTTTCTTCCTTCGGTTCGCTGAGCCATTTCACGGCTTCGGAAGC
Organism: Paenibacillus sp. FSL M7-1455; assembly: GCF_038004655.1. Taxonomy (NCBI): domain Bacteria; kingdom Bacillati; phylum Bacillota; class Bacilli; order Caryophanales; family Paenibacillaceae; genus Paenibacillus; species Paenibacillus sp. FSL M7-1455. Next base: position 2,758,739 of record NZ_JBBORO010000001.1, read on the forward strand.
GCCGGAGGGGGCTCCGCTGCGATGCCTGGACGGATGTCCGGTTGCGGATGAGTGCCTGTATTATGCGCCCAATATCTATTTGACGGAGGACACGAATTGGCCGACGTCGGCGATCAGCGACGATATGAGCTACGCCGCCCGCTACAAAGCGTTGGAGGAAGGGCCGTATGGCAGATGCGTGTACCACTGCGACAACGACGTCGTCGATCATCAGGTCGTGAATTTGGAGTTTGCGAGCGGGGTGACGGCCGCTTTTACGATGAGCGCGTTCACGAGAGATATCAGCCGCACGATCAAGCTGATGGGGACGACAGGCGAAATCCGCGGAGCGATGGAGAAAAACGAAATCGAAATCATCCATTTCGGCAGCGGGAAGGTCGAACGCATCTCCTTTGAAGACATGGGCGGCCACGTCGGACATGGCGGCGGCGATCTGCGCCTCGTGAAGGATTTTCTGAAGCTCGTGCGCACAAACGGCGCAAGCCAAGGCTTGACGTCGGCCGATGCCTCGGTTCAAAGCCATTTGATGGCATTCGCCGCGGAACGATCCCGGGTCGAAGGGACGATCATCGGTCTGCAGGAGTTTAAGGAAAGGTACCGCGCAAAAGAAGAAGCGAATTGAAAATTTTAGATCGAAACCTGCCGAGCATGAAGCGTTCGGCAGGTTTTTTTGCATTGGCCTGGACGTCCGTGTCAAAGGAAGAAGGGACTTTACGTCAAATGACCTTCATCGGGATATCCGGAACTTTTTAGGAACAGATGGCAGAGGGAGATGCAGGAAACAGTCCTATTTGCTCGAAATAAATAAAACGCTTTGAAAACTGAAGCGTCCAATGATTTTTTTGAAAAAAATCGTTTGATGCGTCGATTTGCACGTCTTTCATTCGTTGTCCTTATAGAGGGCCGCCCCAAGCGGATGGAATGAAACGGTAATCGGCCCGCTTATCACATACCCGGGAGGAAAAAACATGCGTTTTATGATGATCGTCAAAGGAACAACGGATTCGGAAGCGGGCGTCAAGCCAAGCCAGGAGCTGCTCGATGCCATGCTGAGGTACAACGAGGAGCTGGCGAAAGCGGGGGTGCTTCTTGCGGCGGACGGGCTGCAGCCTAGTTCGAGCGGCATTCGGATTTCGTATCCGGAGCCGGGAGGCAAACCGAAGGTAGTGGACGGCCCGTTCACGGAAGCCAAGGAAATCATCGCCGGCTTTACGCTGATCGAAGTGAAGTCGCGGGAGGAAGCGATCGAGTGGGCGTTGCGCATGCCCGATCCGCATGGAGGCGGACAAGGAGAGATTGAACTTAGGCAAATCTTTGATCCGGAAGAATTGTCTTCGGATGAAAATACGCAAGAAAAAATAAAGGGGCAATTTAGACTGTGAGCTTTTCTGACGCGGGGCGTACGATCAACGCCATTTGGCGGATCGAATCACCCAAACTAATCGCCGGTTTAACGCGTATGGTACGCGATGTAGGGTTGGCGGAAGATTTGGCCCAGGATGCGCTCGTGATCGCGCTTGAGCGGTGGCCGGAAACGGGCATCCCCGACAATCCGGGAGCGTGGCTCATGACGACGGCCAAACGGCGCGCGATCGACCTGCTGCGAAGAAACAAGCTTCGAGACCAAAAATACGAAGAGTTAACCCGCAGCGCCGAATGGTATACGGAAGAGGACATGGATCGTCAGCTGGACGGGGAGATCGGGGACGATCTCCTGCGCCTCATCTTCATGACATGCCATCCGGTATTGTCCCAGGATGCACGGGTGGCGCTTACGCTCCGGCTGTTGTGCGGCCTGACGACGGACGAAATCGCCCGCGCCTTTCTGGTTGCCGAAGCAACGATCGCGCAGCGGATCGTTCGGGCGAAACGGACCCTCAGCGCCAAAAAGGTCCCGTTCGAGGTACCCGTCGGCGCAGAGCTGAAGGAGCGCCTCGGCACGGTGCTTGAGGTCGTGTATTTAATGTTTAACGAAGGTTATTCGGCAACCGCGGGCGAACATTGGGTCCGTCCCCTTCTTTGCCAGGAAGCATTAAGGCTCGGCCGCGTCCTGGCGGAGATTGCGCCGGATGAACCCGAAGTGCACGGGCTCGCGGCGCTGATGGAAATTCAGGCCTCCCGGCTGAAAACGCGGGTGGGAGCGGACGGGGAGCCGATCCTGCTCATGGATCAAAACCGGGCCCAATGGGATCGACTGCTGATCCGCCGCGGACTGGCCGCCCTCAATCGCTGCCGGCAGCTGGGAAAGCCGCTCGGCCCTTATGCGCTTCAGGCGGCCATTGCGGCTTGCCACGCACAGGCCGTGACGCCTGCGGACACGGATTGGGTCCGAATTTCCGCATTGTATGAAGCTTTGTCGCGCGTTCTGCCCTCGCCCATCGTGGAATTGAACCGGGCGGTGGCGGTCGCGATGGCCTTTGGGCCGCTATACGGGCTTCAGATCGTCGATGCGATCACGGAAGAGGGGGCCCTTCCGGAATATCATCTTTTGCCCAGCGTTCGCGGCGATCTGTTGTTCAAATTGGACCGCTTTGAGGAAGCGCGGCTAGAATTCGAGCGGGCTGCAGCTTTGGCGAAGAACAGCCGCGAGCGGGATCTTTTGCTCGCCCGGGCATCCGAATGCATCCATTGAAAATCTTTTTTTAATTTTTCGATCCGTCCGTCGATTAGCCGCTTTCTCGTTCGTCGCTTAAGTAAAGGCAGAGACAAAGGCAGGAAGTCGCCAAATCCAACCTCTGCTTGAAGGAGCGAACCGATGAGATATGTATTGATATTCAAATCGACGGCATTTTCGGAAGCGGGCGTGAAATGCGATCCGCATTTTGCGGCCCGGCGGGAAGCATATGCCAAATCCTTGGCCAATGCAGGCATGCTGCTTGCCGACGAGTCGCTGCTTCCAAGCTCCGGCGGGTTTCGGATCACGTTATCGCCGGACGGCGAAGCAACATGCACAGCTGCGGGTCCGTTTTCCGCGGAGAGCGGGCTGATGGAAAGCTTCATCTTGCTCGAAGCCCATTCCATCGAGGAGGCCTTGGAGTGGGCGAAAAAGGCTCCCGTTCCAAAAGGCCGGGGCGAAGCGGAGATTGAGCTGCGTCAGCTGTCGGATCAGGAAGAAACCTATCATGATCCTAACATCATGGCGATGGAAACAAACTTGAGGGAGCACATTTAAAATCCCCGGGCTTATGTAACCATCCTAATTCAGTGCACGAACAGGGTCCGAACGGACTTACATTCCCAAAGCAAAGGAGAAGATGATATGAGCCAGGAAGTATCGGATTTTATTGATGCCATCAAGGAACCGTGGCAAAAGGAATTGGCAGCCGGGCTGCGCGAGGTTGTTCGTCAGGCCATTCCGGACGTGCAGGAGCGGATCCAATACAAAAAGCCCCATTTTTTGAAAAACGGGAAATATGCGGCGGTCATTTCGACTTCGAAGGATGCCGTCAGTTTTACGATTTTTAATGCGACTGAACTTGACCTTCCGGAAGGCGTTTTTGACGGTCCGCCGGAACGGAAAACGATGAAGCTCCGCCAAGGCCAAGGCTTTAATCCGGAACAGCTGCAAGCCTGGGTAGGCCAAGCTTCCTCGGCTTTGTAAAGCGCTACTCGGCAGGCTGTCCCGACATATGACACATAGATGACATGAACAACGCATCGCAGATGGACTGCGGTGCTTTTCATTGGGGAGCAACGAAAAACAAGGGCTTGACATTTATTTTGGTCTGTGATTTGATTATAGCCATAATTCAACATTTGGCTTTGATCAAAGACATGACTTCCTGCACGAGCTGCCCAGAGAGAGAGGTTCCGGCTGAAAGCTTCTCCTGAAAACGGCATGAAGTTACCCCTTTGTAGCTGTGGCGTTGAACCCGCTTTTGCATCACGGAGCGGCAGTAAGCGGCACCGCCTGATCCCCGTTAACGGATTCCAATGAGAACCTGCAATTTCAACTTTGGCCTGCGGCCGAGGCTGGTTGACGGCAGGTTGAATTAGGGTGGAACCACGAGATGAACGCACTCGTCCCTTGAGGATGAGATGCGTTTTTTTGCGTTCATAAATGGAGTTTTGAAGTCACCAAACGTAAACCAATTCAAAGGAATGGAGGTCAGAACAATGGAGATTCAAGTAACGCTGCCAGACGGTTCGATAAGGAGGTATCCGCAAGGCACCACGGTGGAACAAATCGCCGGATCGATCAGCATCGGGCTAAAGAAAAACGCGATCGCAGGCAAAATCGACGGCAAGCCCGTCGACCTGAGCCATGCGCTCGAAGCGGACGGACGGGTGGAAATCGTCACCCTGGACAGTCGGGACGGGCTTGAGATCTACCGTCACAGCACGGCGCATCTGATGGCGCAGGCGATCAAACGGCTGTATGGCGAAAAGGCGGTCAAACTCGGCATCGGTCCGGTCATCGAAGACGGATTCTACTACGACATCGATATCGAGAAGCCTTTAACGCCGGATGACCTGGCCGCGATCGAAAAGGAAATGGAGAACATTGCCCGGGAAAATCTGCCGATCGTCCGCCGGGAGGTTAGCCGGGAGGAAGCCGTCGGAATCTTTGAAAAACTCGAAGATCCGCTGAAGCTGGAGCTGATCCGCGATCTGCCGGAAGAGGCCGTTATCTCCATTTACGAGCAGGGGGAATTTTTCGACTTGTGCCGCGGGCCCCATCTTCCTTCCACGGGGCGTATCAAGGCATTCAAGCTGCTGAACGTATCGGGCGCCTACTGGCGCGGAAATTCCGACAACAAGATGCTGCAGCGCATATACGGAACGGCATTTCCGAAGCAATCACAGTTGGAAGAGCATCTTCATTTTCTTGAGGAGGCTAAAAAACGCGATCACCGCAAGCTGGGCAAGCAGCTGGAGCTGTTCATGTTTTCGGAGGAAGCGCCGGGCATGCCGTTTTTCCTGCCGAAAGGGATGGCGATCCGCACGGAGCTTGAAAACTTCGCAAGGGAAATGCAGGGGAAAAGGGGCTACGACGAAGTCCGGACGCCGCTTATGATGAACCAGCGGGTGTGGGAACAATCGGGACACTGGGATCATTACAAAGACAACATGTACTTCACGAACGTCGACGACACGAAATATGCGCTGAAGCCGATGAACTGCCCGGGACATATGCTGATTTTCAAAAACAAGCTCCGTTCCTACCGCGATCTGCCGCTGCGCATTTCGGAGTTCGGCCAGGTGCACCGGCATGAATTCTCGGGAGCGCTCAACGGCATGCTGCGGGTACGGACGTTTTGCCAGGACGACGCGCATCTGTTCGTGCTCCCGAGCCAGATCGAAGAAGAAATCGGCAGCATCATCGAACTGATCGACAACATGTATCAAGTGTTCGGCTTTGAATACAAAATCGAGCTGTCGACGCGTCCGGAAGACTCGATGGGTTCGGATGAGCTCTGGGAAGAAGCGGAGCGGGCGCTGCAAAACGTGTTGGACCGCCGCGGCATCGATTACCGCATCAATGAGGGGGACGGCGCGTTTTACGGGCCGAAAATCGATTTTCACATTTTGGACGCGCTCAAGCGGAGCTGGCAGTGCGGCACGATTCAGCTGGATTTCCAAATGCCCCGAAAATACGATCTCGCTTACATCGGCGAAGACGGCGAGAAACATTGCCCGGTCGTCATTCACCGTGCGGTGTACGGCTCGATCGACCGGTTCATGGGCATGCTGACGGAGCATTATGCCGGAGCCTTCCCGTTGTGGTTGTCCTCCGTTCACGCGAAGCTGCTGCCCGTGTCGGAGAACTACGCCGATTACGCTTTTGCGGTCAAAAAATCGCTTGAAGAGGCCGGTATTCGGGTCGAAATCGATATCCGGAACGAAAAGTTGGGGTACAAAATCCGGGAAGCCGAAATGATGAAGGTCCCTTACATGCTCGTTCTCGGCGAAAACGAAAAAAATTCCGGCGGCGTGTCCGTGCGGAAAAGGGAAGCAGGCGACCTGGGAGCAAAAAGCATCCCGGAGATCATCTCTATTATTAATGAAGAAATCGCTGCAAAAAAATAAAGATTTCACAGCTCCTTCACGTCATGTGGGGGAGCGTTTTTTTTTGGTTGTGCCGGGAAAAAGGAGAGTCACCCTTTCTGGGCAAACGGCATAGGGTGGAGTAACGTTTGGTTATAAACGCCTCGAAATACCCTGCATGGAACGTACAAGCCATTGGAGCATCGATCGTAAGGGGGATGAATGAGTATGAATGAAAATGAAGGGTTCGGCGTCATTCCGATTACCCGGCAGCAGACCGAAAAGCTCATCGGTCTCTTGCTGCGCCTGCTTCAAACGGTCCCTCCTGCGCTGCTCAGGCAAAATCCGGTATCGGTTGCGGCTTTGAAGGACGTGCTAAAGCTTCTTCAAATCTTTGTTACGGATTCCGACTTTCCCGTCAGAGACAAAGCCCGCCTGCAATCGACGCTTGAGCTGGCGGTTACGATGTGTGAGGCGGTGCCGGTCTCAGGAGCAGGGATTCTGATTAACCTCCAGGAGAATCTGGATGACCTTTTATCCACGATCCTGCTGCTTCATGTCTCGCGGAATATCAAAGATACGTTGGTCGATCTGATCAGGAAAATCCAGCGTTCGATATCCGACGTTCTGTCCTCGGTCGCGCTTGGAGGCACCGGAACGCCAGGGGGAATCGGCGTATCTGGTCCGCCCGGGCCACCGGGTCCTCCTGGCCCACCCGGGCCGGCAGGCGATCCCGGCCAAGTTGGTGCGACCGGCCCGACGGGGCCGACAGGAGCGGGGTTCAACGGGATTCTGCCGTTTGGTCCTGAACAGAGCCGGTTTTATCCGCAGGGACAAATCGTTACTTTTCATGGAAATACGTATATCGCTAACGTGGCATCGCCGGCAGGCATACCGGGAAGTTCGCCCGATTATACGCTTCTGGCTGCAGCGGGCGCGACGGGTGAAGCAGGAGCCACGGGACCTACGGGAGCGGCCGGCGTTGTCGGCCCGACAGGCGCTATGGGAGAGCCGGGAGTTACAGGAGCCACGGGAGCAACAGGAGCTACAGGTGCAACGGGCGAGACAGGTGCAACAGGAGCAACAGGAGCTACAGGAGCGACAGGCGACACAGGTGCCACTGGTGCGACAGGTGATACAGGAGCAACCGGGCCAACGGGAGCAACGGGCGAGACAGGCGCAACAGGGGCAACAGGAGCGACGGGCGCAATGGGCGCAACGGGAGCGACGGGAGCTACTGGCGAGACAGGAGCAACAGGTGCAACCGGAGCTACAGGAGCAACAGGAGCCACGGGAGCGACGGGAGCGACGGGTGCGACGGGCGAGACAGGTGCCACCGGAGCGATAGGTGATACAGGAGCAACCGGGCCAACAGGTGCTACAGGAGCGACGGGTGCAACGGGCGAGACAGGAGCAACCGGGCCAACAGGTGCTACAGGAGCGACGGGTGCAACGGGCGAGACAGGCGCAACCGGGCCAACCGGAGCAACGGGAGCGACGGGTGCAACGGGCGAGACAGGAGCCACCGGAGCGATAGGTGATACAGGAGCAACCGGGCCAACAGGTGCTACAGGAGCGACGGGTGCAACGGGCGAGACAGGCGCAACCGGGCCAACCGGAGCAACGGGAGCAACAGGAGCCACAGGTGCAACGGGAGCAACAGGAGCCACAGGTGCAACGGGAGCAACGGGAGCGACGGGAGCAACGGGCGAGACAGGAGCCACAGGCGCAACAGGAGCGACAGGCGACACAGGTGCAACGGGTACGACGGGAGCGACAGGTGCTACAGGTGCCACCGGAGCAACAGGAGCCACGGGAGCAACAGGAGCAACAGGAGCAACAGGAGCCACAGGCGCTACAGGAGCAACAGGTGCGACGGGCGAGACAGGCGCAACCGGGCCAACGGGTGCAACGGGCGAGACAGGCGCAACAGGAGCAACGGGAGCTACAGGAGCGACAGGCGCAACTGGGCCAACGGGTGCAACCGGAGCGACAGGCGCAACCGGGCCAACAGGTGCTACAGGAGCGACGGGTCCAACGGGCGAGACAGGCGCAACCGGGCCAACCGGAGCTACAGGAGCAACAGGAGCCACAGGTGCAACGGGAGCAACGGGAGCGACGGGAGCAACGGGCGAGACAGGAGCCACAGGCGCAACAGGAGCAACAGGAGCCACAGGCGCTACAGGAGCAACAGGTGCGACGGGCGAGACAGGCGCAACCGGGCCAACGGGTGCTACCGGAGCGACGGGCGACACAGGTGCAACCGGGCCAACAGGTGCTACAGGAGCGACGGGAGCAACGGGCGAGACAGGCGCAACAGGTGCAACGGGAGCAACGGGAGCTACAGGAGCGACAGGCGACACAGGTGCCACTGGTGCGACAGGTGATACAGGAGCAACCGGGCCAACGGGTGCAACGGGCGAGACAGGCGCAACAGGGGCAACAGGAGCGACGGGCGCAATGGGCGCAACGGGAGCGACGGGAGCTACTGGCGAGACAGGAGCAACAGGAGCCACGGGAGCAACAGGTGCGACGGGCGCGACAGGAGCGACAGGCGACACAGGTGCAACGGGTACGACGGGAGCAACAGGAGCCACGGGAGCAACAGGAGCCACAGGCGCTACGGGAGCAACAGGGACCAGCGTGACCGAAAATCATGCATTTGCGGCCAATACATCCGGCACCGTCATCGCTGTAGTTTTAGGCGGAACAAACGTATCGTTCCCAAACGCGCAGGATATCGGACCAGGCATCACGATAAATGCGGCCAATAATACATTTACCGTCGCCAATGCAGGAAACTATTATATTTCATATTCGGTCAACTTGAACGTTTCTTTGCTGGTCAGTTCCCGCATACTAATCAACGGAAGCGCCGCACCGGCCTCAACGATATCGCCCGCAGTCGGCACGACTTCCTTCCAAACAAACGTGATTACGCCTGTTCCTGCAGGGGCAACCATAAGCATTCAGCTGTTCGGCGTGCTTGCAACCGCAACGCTTACGACCACCACGCCGACCAATGTTACGATCATACGATTAAGTTGACCCTCCCTGAGGGAATCAGGCAAAAAGAAAAAAATCCTTATTGCCAAAAGCAATAGGGATTTTTTGCGCTTTTTCGTAAAACAATAAGCTAAAATCCCAAACTTGGAGGAATGGACAAGATGAAAAAAATCTTTGGGTTCATGGCTGCTGCATTTTTGCTGCTCGTCCCGTCGGGCACCGTCTTGGGGGCTGAAGCGCCAAATTGCCAAGTATTCGACAAAGTTTTTAACACGGAATTGAAGCATGAAAACGGCTTGTGCAAATTAGGGATTCACCGCAAAAGTATCAAGGTTTCAAACTTGGGAGTGCCGTTATCTCCGGAAGAAATCGAACTTTCATTCGGCGCGAATTTTGAAAAGGTAGGCGATAAAACGGCGGTGATCGGGGAGTTTGCGCTTCTCGGCAACGAGGTGAATCCCGTCATCGATGCGCTTCGCAAAGGGAACATCAACATATCCGCCCTACATAACCACCTCATCGGCGAAGAGCCGCGTATCCTGTTTCTGCACTTCCAAGCGCTGGGGGATGCCGAATCGCTGGCCAGGACGGTGAAAGAAGCGATTAACGCGGCTGCCGGACACTAAAAAAGGAAGGAGCCTAAAATCGCCGATGGCACAACAAGAGCTTAACAACCAAAATCTAGAACCAATGCGGCCGAAAACGTTGGGTGAATATCTTTTGGACTGTTTGAAACAGGAGGGACTGACCGACATTTTCGGCGTGCCCGGAGACTATAATTTCTCTCTGCTGGAGCGATCGAACGGTACGCCGGACTGCGATTCATTAACGGACGAAATGAGCTGAACTCCGGATACGCGGCGGATGCTTATGCGAGAATCAGAGGATTGTCCGCGCTCGTCACCACGTTTGGCGTCGGCGAAATGAGCGCCTGCAACGCCGTTGCCGGCGCCTGCAGCGAGCATGTGCCCGTGATCCATATCGTCGGCTCGCCGCCGGATGCGGCACAGAAGCAGCACAAGCTGATGCATCATACGTTAATGGACGGCAATTATGACGTATTCCGCAAGATGTATGAACAAATCACGGCCTATACGGCCGTACTGACGCCCGAAAATGCCATGCTGGAAATCCCGAATGCCATCCGGATCGCCAAGGAAAAAAAGCAACCGGTGTATCTCGTCGTTGCCGACGATTTGGTCGCCAAGCCGGTGGTTATGCGCCAAGAAGCCAGCCCGGCGTCAACCAATTCGAGTCCCGAAGCGCTGCAGACCGCCGTCGAACACATCACCAGGATGTTGATGCAGGCGCAAAACGCAATCCTTTTAGTGGACGTCAAAACGATGAGGTTCCATTGGGAGCCATACGTACGCAAACTTGCGGAATCGCTGAATTTGCCGGTAGTTTCCACGTTGTACGGCAAAAGCGCGTTCGACGAATCGCATCCGCTTTTTATGGGCATGTATGGAGGAGCCTTCGGCCGTCAGGACGTCCGCAGCCTTGTGGAAAGCGCGGATTGCGTCATCGCAGCCGGCTTTGTGGAGGCGGACGGCAATACCGCGAATTTTACGGCCAAACTGGACCCGCTCCGGCTTATAGACATTCAACCCTCGAAGGTTAAAGCGGGTCTGGCGGAATATCCCAACGTGAAGGCGGAGGATCTGTTGCTCGCTTTGCAAAACATCGGGTGGAAACAGCCGGGAACGCCAACCAAAGGGCCCGGACCGTACGACGCCGTTACAGGCAATCCGGATGATTCGCTTCAGGCGGCTTCCTACTATCCCCGGTTTCAACGGATGCTCAAAGAAGGGGATATCGTGATTGCGGAAACGGGAACATTTTATTACGGCATGAGTCAGGTTTCGCTCCCGGTCAACACGCTGTTTATCGGCCAGGGAGCATGGCAATCGATCGGTTACGCCACGCCTGCAGCCTATGGAGCATGCATTGCGGCCCCTTCGCGCAGGGTCCTGCTTTTCACGGGCGACGGCTCCTTGCAGCTCACGGCCCAGGAAATCAGTTCCATGCTGTACTACGGCTGCAAGCCGATCATTTTCGTGCTGAACAACGACGGATATACCATCGAAAAATATTTGAACGCAAAGACCGAAAACCAAACCTATAACAACATCCCGAGCTGGTCCTATACGAAGCTTGCGGAAGCCTTCGGCGGGGAAGCTTATGCCGTAACGGTTCGGACCAATCAAGAGCTGGATGACGCGATCTCCCGCGCGGAAAAGGAATGCGCCGGCAAAATGTGCATCATCGAGCTGATGGCAGGCGACCCGATGGATGCTCCGGATTACATGCACAACATGCGCGACGATTTGGAGCAGCAGGAAAAACTGAAAAAATAATTCACTTATATAGAATGAATTAAAGTTTTTACTTGTCATTCCTTGATCCACAGGGACTATCCGTTTCAAAGATGTGACTTACTTTAATTCAAATCTATATATAGAATGAATAAAAGAAATGAAGGTTATAGGGCCGCATCGGTTCTTTGAACAGGAAGGTTCAATGCAAACTTTAGTTTAATCTATATGGATCAAAACTGTACACCCGTTTCGTTTCTTGCTATAGTAAACGAAAACGGGTGTTCGCATTTTTGCGGAACCTTTGAACGACGGGGGAGAAAATTTTGGCTGAAGCGTTAAAAGCGATGTACGATCGGGAGTTTTTAGGAGATTTCGCCGGGAAGGTCAGATCCGCATATCCGGCCTTTCAGGCCGAGGACTTTGTTGCAACAATCATGGACGATGCTTGGGAGGGACTGGAGCTAAAGGCGAGAATCCGCCGAATCGCGACCGTTTTGGGCGAATTTTTGCCTTCGTCTTATCCGGCTGCGTTGGAGGTGTTGTTTTCGATCGATGAGGATTGTACCGGGTTTCCGTACCTGTTTTTTCCCGATTTTGTCGAAGTGTACGGGCAGGATCCGCAACATTGGGATCTTTCGATGGGGGCGTTGGAGCGGTTCACGCAACGTTCCTCGTCCGAATTTGCGGTCAGACCGTTCATTTTGCGCGATCCGCAGCGGATGATGAACCAAATGCTGATCTGGTCGCAACATCCGAACGAACATGTCAGACGTTTGGCGAGCGAAGGCTGCAGACCCCGTCTGCCGTGGGGACAAGCGCTTGCGCCATTCAAAAAGGATCCTTCCCCCGTGCTGCCGGTGTTGGAGCGGCTGAAGGAAGATCCGTCGCTTTATGTCCGCAAGAGCGTGGCCAACAATTTGAACGATATCGCCAAAGACCATCCTGACATCGTGATTCGGCTGGCCAAAGCGTGGCTCGGGAACCATCCGGATACCGATTGGATTGTCAGGCATGCCTGCCGGACGTTGATCCGGAAAGCGGAGCCGGACATCATGAGGCTGTTTGGCTATTCCGGCAGCAGCGAGGGAAACGCGCTTGTGCAGTCGGCTGTGCTTGCGGTCGAGCCCAAGAAAATATCCATTGGGGACCACAGCATGATTCATTATGAGCTTTCCATTCGGGAAGGAACCGACGCGCGCTTAAGGATCGAATATGGCATTTATTTCGTGAAAGCCAACGGACAAACTTCACGCAAGTTGTTCCTCCTGTCGGACAAAACCGTCCCCGGCGGCTCGAAGCTGACAGGGCGGCGCAAGCACGGCTGGTCCGATTTGACGACAAGGCGCCATTATCCGGGGGAGCATCGCATCGTGCTGGTCGTCAATGGCGAGGAGGTCGCGGAAGACACTCTATGGCTCAAGGCCTGACTAGGATTGAAACGAAAGGGCCAAAGCATTTAGATGACTTCCAATGCAAAAACATAAAAAGCGTCCCCAAGGGAAACATGCTCCCGTTTTTCATCCATCCACCAGACCCCGTATGAAAAATAGTAGGTTCCTTTTTGAGTCGGAGCTCGGAAGGTATTTTCTTTCACGGCAATCTCCGTGTTCTTGCCTTCCGAAATTTGCTCCAGGTGGATTTTGTTCGGAAGGGGTTCGTAATCCATCACAAATTTGATTTCGGCGCCGGGTCTTACCTTGACCGGCTTTTTGTTTTTTAGGAGTTCGGCCGGACCGACCGCGTCTATGCACGTGCTAGTGTTTTTGGAGGACCAGCAGTAGGTGCCGAGTTTGGTCTCGTGGAGTTGCTCCCCGATTTGTATCGAGGCTTTGGGGGGCTGGCCCCCGGTCAATTCGCGAACGGTCGTCTTGCCTCCGTTGTTGGCCTGGATCGAACATCCCAATAGGGAGAGCAATATGAAGAGCGTAATGGGCATTTTGATCATGTTCACCCCTCCTTTAAGAAACAGACGGTGCAAACATTATGGTTGTTGCGATCAAAAAACAATTCCCTTGACAATTTGGAAAAAAATACGAGATAATGTACGCGCGTACATTAAAGTTTTTCAGCTTGATCCACTATCAACAACTTGTTTGTGGAATGCAGGGGGTGATGCCGTATCGTCACAAGAAAAGCAGTTGCGGACATGGCGGGCGTATCGGAAGCAACGGTTTCCCGCGTGTTCAACCGGGTAGGTCCCATCAAGGAAGAAACGAGGCTGAAAGTGCTGAAGGCGGCCGAGACGTTGGGATATTACCCCAATGCCATCGCCCAAAGCTTTGCCCGCAGAAAAAGCGGCAATCTCGGCGTCGTGCTTCCTTATGTGCCGAAGGTACATATTTTTTCAACGTATTATTTTTCGGAGATTTTGAGCGGGATCGGGGAACAGGTTCGCGAGCTTGGTTACGATATGCTGCTGATTTTTCGCAAACCCGGCGATGACAACGGTTACACGGAGCTGTTTCGATCGCAAAAGATCGACGCGTGCATCCTTTTGGGAACGACGGATACGCCGGAGGAGCGGAAAGCGCTAAGGGCGCTGAAGGAGGCGAACCATCCGTTTTGTTTGGTAAACCAGCATTTTGCCGGCGAAGAGTTTCTTGAAGTGGATGCGGATCATGAACAAGGCGCCTATGAAGCGGTGAAGCATCTGCTTGACGAGGGTTACCGCCGCATCGCGTTCCTGAACGGTCCGCCCGGATATTCGAACAGCGCCGACCGTCTTAAGGGATACGTACGCGCGATGACGGAAGCCGGCATTTTCAATCCCGGGTATGATCCGGATAAAGCGATCCCCGCCAAATGGCTTGAAACGGGCAATTACAGCCGGACGAGCGGATATGAGGCCGCCTTTCGTTTCGCCCGCCATCTCGATAGCATCGATGCCGTTTTTGCCGCGAATGACCGGATGGGCATCGGGCTTATTCAAGGCTTTCGGGAACTGGGCGTTATACCCGGCAAAGACATCGCCATCGTCGGTTATGACGATTCGGATGGCGCCCGGATCACAGATCCGCCGTTGACGAGCGTGGCCGTCCCTTTTTACCGGATGGGGGCGCTTGCCGCCAAGCTTTTGCTTACGGAAAATGCGGACGAGGCTGTGTCGGAATTCGGGGAAGGGGTAAATCATATCAGCGGTCATTTATATCAAATGGCAACCCGGCTTGTCGTTCGATCATCGAGCGCAAGGAGCCAAGCATAGGTATGAATAGGGTGCATATGAAAAGGAGGCGTATTCAATGCAGCAGATTCGAGTAGGAATGGTAGGCTACAAATTTATGGGGAAGGCGCATAGCCATGCATACCGCGACATTCCGATGTTTTTCCCGGACGTCGTTCATCCCGTCATGCAGGCGATTTGCGGCCGCGACGCGGAAGGGGTATCCCAAGCCGCAAAACAGTTCGGTTGGAAGGAATACGTCACGGACTGGAAAGAGCTGATCGGACGGGATGACATCGACCTCATCGATATCAATGCTCCAAGCGATATGCACAAAGAAATCGCCCTCGAAGCGGCGAAAGCAGGAAAACATTTGCTCTGCGAGAAACCGCTAGCGCTGACCCTCGAGGATTCCCGGGAGATGCTGGCGGCAGCCGAAGCGGCAGGGGTCAAACATATGGTCGGATTCAACTATCGATTTGCCCCCGCCGTGCAGCTTGCCCGCAAGCTGATCCAGGAAGGGCGTCTGGGACAAATTTATCATTTCCGCGGCTGGTTTTTGCAGGACTGGATCATCGATCCGGAATTTCCGCTCGTATGGCGCCTCCAGAAAGATACCGCCGGTTCCGGTTCCCATGGGGATTTGGGGGCGCATATCATCGACTTGGCCCACTTCCTTGTGGGCGACATCGAGGAAGTCATCGGGATGAGCGAGACGTTTATCAAAGAACGGCCGCTGCCGGGCTCCATGAGCGGTTTAAGCGCCAAGGGCAACCAATCGGACGAAAAAGGCCCGGTCACCGTGGACGATGCGACCTTGTTCCTGGCGAAATTCGCCAACGGCGCATTGGGAAGCTTTGAAGCGACCCGGTTTGCCGCCGGCCACCGCTGCACGAATTCCTTCGAGATCAACGGAAGCAAAGGCAGCTTGAAATTCGATTT
The DNA here is from genome assembly GCF_038004655.1 of Paenibacillus sp. FSL M7-1455. Taxonomy (NCBI): domain Bacteria; kingdom Bacillati; phylum Bacillota; class Bacilli; order Caryophanales; family Paenibacillaceae; genus Paenibacillus; species Paenibacillus sp. FSL M7-1455. The sequence goes on from NZ_JBBORO010000001.1 coordinate 2,774,153, forward strand.
CGAACGGATGAACGAACTGCAGGTTTATTTCACGGAGGATGCCGAAGACGTGCAGGGCTTCCGCCGCGTTCTGGCGACCGATCCAGCGCACGCTTATGCCGAAGCCTGGTGGCCGCCGGGACATACCATCGGGTTCGAACATACGTTCATCCATGAAACGGTCGAGCTGCTTCAGGCGATCCGCGAAGACCGGCAGCCCGTTCCGAATTTTGCGGACGGCGTGAAATGCCAGCAGGTGCTTGAAGCCGTCGATTTGTCGATCGCGGAGAGAAGATGGGTGCGCACCGAGGAGCTTTAAAATATAAGCTTAAGCCTAAGGAGATGTTGACATGAAAAAAGCGCTAATCGTTTGGGGAGGCTGGTTAGGCCATCAACCCGAGGAAGTATCGGCCTTATTCCGCGGCATTTTGGAAGGGGAAGGATATGAAGTCGAAGTTTCCGATACGCTGGCGGCTTTCGACGATGGCGAAAAATTGAAAACGCTTGACCTGATCATCCCCGTATGGACGATGGGCGAAATCAGCCAGGAACGGGTTAACCGCGTGTCCGAAGCCGTTCAGAACGGAGTCGGTCTCGCAGGCTGCCACGGCGGCATGTGCGACGCCTTCCGCAACAACGTCGACTGGCAGTTTATGACCGGCGGCAACTGGGTGGCCCATCCCGGAAACGACGGGACCCCTCACCGTATCCACATTGCCAATACGTCGAGTCCGATCGTGGAGGGGATCGAAGATTTTGACGTGTCCACCGAGCAGTATTACCTCCATGTCGACCCGGCGGTCGAAGTGCTGGCAACGACCCGGTTCCCGGTTGCCGACGGGCCTCACGTGTATAACAAATCCGTTGATATGCCTGTCGCATGGACCAAACGGTGGGGGCTCGGACGGGTGTTCTATTGCTCGCTCGGGCATCAGGCGAACGTGCTCGAGCTCCCGCCGGTGAAGGAAATCATGCGCAGAGGCATGCTGTGGGCGGCGGAAGGCAAAGCGAAGGCGGCGGGTCAGCGTGCGGGAAGCGGGTATACCGGCATGATGGACAGCCAGATATAAATTTTTATAGGAATGGAGAGCGTTCATCATCATGAAGAAAATGAATGTCGGCATTATCGGATGCGGAAATATCAGCTCCATCTATTTTGAGAATTTAAAAACGTTCCCGGCGGTTGAAGTCACCGCCTGCGCGGATTTGGATCTTGGCCGGGCCAAGGAAAAAGCCGAACGGTTCGGAATCGCCAAGGGCTGCACGGTTGCCGAATTGCTTGCGGATCCGGAGATCGAGCTGGTCGTCAACCTTACGATTCCGGCTGCCCACGGTCAGGTATGCCTGGATATTTTGGAAGCCGGGAAGCATGTGTACGTCGAAAAACCGCTGGCCGTTACCCGCGAAGAAGGGCAAGCCATTTTGGCTAAAGCCGAAGAAAAAGGGCTTCTCGTCGGCAGCGCCCCGGACACGTTCCTTGGCGGAGGCATTCAAACCTGCATCAAACTTATTGCGGATGGCTGGATCGGCACGCCCGTGGCCGCAACGGCGTTTATGATGGGGAGAGGGCATGAACATTGGCATCCGGATCCCGAGTTTTATTACGCCAAAGGCGGGGGGCCGATGTTCGATATGGGACCGTATTACCTGACGGCCTTGGTCGCCATGTTGGGTCCGATCAAACGCATAGCCGGCATGGCAAAGATCTCCTATCCTGAGCGGACAATCACCAGCGCCAAAAAATTCGGGCAAACGATCCCGGTGGAGACGGCGACCCATGTCGCGGGCGTACTCGATTTCCACGGCGGGGCGATCGGTACGATGATTACGTCCTTTGATGTGTTTGGCGGGAGCCGGCTGCCTTGCATCGAAATTTACGGAAGCCAGGGAACGCTTGTCGTCCCGGATCCGAATACGTTCGGCGGGCCGGTCACGCTCAAGCGCCATGACAGCCAGGAGTGGAAGGAAATCCCGCTGTCCCACGGCTATACCGGGAATTCGCGGGGGATCGGCGTGCTTGATATGGTTTATGCGCTGAAAAGCGGCAGAAAAAACCGGGTGAGCGGCGATTTGGGCTTCCATGTTCTTGAAGCGATGCACGCCTTCCACGACTCTTCCGAGCAGGACCGATATTACATCATGAAAAGCAGCTGCGAACGTCCCGAACCGATTCCGCAACATCTTCCCTACGGCGTGATGGATTAATCCATCGCGCTTTTTTTTTTAGGCTTTAGCCAGTTGAGCTCGCGAAGCGTGCGAAACAAAAAACCACCCGCTATGCGGGTGGAGGGAACGAGGGTTTGACCAACAAGACCATCCCGATAAAATTGAGATGTTCAGGCTCAATTGAAAGGAATGGTCTTAGATGGCAAACAAGAACTATAGTTTAGCTCACACAAAGTGGATGTGCAAATACCACATTGTATTCACCCCGAAGTATAGACGGAAAGAGATCTATAATCAAGTGAGGAAAGATTTAATCGAAATTTTCAAACGATTATGTAAATACAAGGGAGTAGAGATCATAGAAGGTCACATGATGCCAGATCACGTACACATGCTGGTAGCGATACCACCGAAAATTTCAGTATCAGCCTTCATGGGATATCTGAAGGGGAAAAGTGCGCTAATGATCTTTGAGAAGCATGCGCAATTAAAGTATAAATATGGGAATCGAAAATTTTGGGCGGAAGGATACTACGTCAGTACAGTAGGCTTAAACGAGGCAACCGTCGCAAAATATATTCGTGAACAAGAAGCACATGACCAGGCAGTGGACAAACTGAGTGTGAAGGAGTATGAGGACCCTTTTAGCATAAATAGTAGCAAGAAAAAGTAAACCAGTTTAACTGGTAAGTGAAAGAGGCAAATTACACTGAGCCTGAACAATTTATTGTCAGGCTAGCGTCTTTAGGCGCAGTTTGGCAACAGGGGGTTATACCCCAAGTGCAAACCACCCGTTGGACGGGTGGTTATGATTTTCCGCGCGGGCGGGCCACCAGGCCAGGCATCGTAATCTATGGCAAAAAACACAAGAATATCGTAGAAACCTAGAATACACTATTACCTGCAAGGTCAATGACAGACGATTCTTGAAAATGACTGCCCGAGGTGAAATCGATGCCTGTTAAAAAGAAGAAACAGAGACGGCGCTCGTCCAAATGGACGGGAAAACCGGTGCTTGTCGTGTTGAAGGACGGCAGCAGCTATATCGGCACGGTGAAGAAACAAGACCGCAGCGGCGTCGTCCTTAGCGGAGTATGGGCCGATCCGCAGCGAACGGCGGCGATTTTGGAGAACAGGAACAAGGCCCATGTATCCGGCATATTAAGTCTTCTGTTCGGCGGGGGATCCAGCCGGTCCGCGCCATCCGCCAGTCTGAACAGATCGGAAGAAACGGATGGAAGCGGAACGGGAATGTTCGGCTTCATCGGCAAAATCATTCCCACCATCCAAATCGGCATGAATGTCATGCGTTCGATTATGCCTCTGGTAGGATTGCTGAAATAATGACCTATTCGCATAACCCCTGAGGCTCCCGGAAGGGAGCTTTCTTTTTTGGTTCGTTTTATGAACGTCCGATGCGTCAACATCCGCTGCCCTCCTTCCAATTTGTATTTTTTAACATTGAATACCGAATATACGTTCGCATATAATAAGAACAAAAGTTCTTGTTTGGGGGGATATTCATGCCGCAAAAATACGTCGGTCAATGTCTGGAAATCGTGTATATCGACCGAGCCGGAAACATCACGCAGCGCAAAATCGAGGTGAAGGGCATTCGCGGCCCGCTCGTTCGCGCGACCTGCCTGCAAACGGGGGAACCGCGAACCTTTCGGGTGGAGAACATTTTGGCATGGAAGCCGGCCGGAGGGGATCGCCGCAGTGCTTGCTGACATCGAACGGAAAATACTCCGGATTTTTTACAACTATTCCAGCGGGCGGCGGAGAATGCCTTCCATGCGGGAACTCATCATCAAAACGGGGAGAAGCCGGCAGGACATCGCTCGTGCGCTTGCTTCCTTGGAAAATCAAGGGTTTATTGTTTGGGAAGACAAACAGCGCACCCAATCGGTTCTGATTCTTAAAGGCTGGGAAGATGGCCTTCCAGCGCGCCAAAAAAACGCAACGAGCAGCTTGGATTACTGGACGCAATATTAGTTGGCGGAAACGGGCCGCCGGTACGGCGAAAGACCGCTCATGGTTCCCCGTGCCCGGTTTTTTTGTGCTGCCGGGAAAATGGAAGCATTCGGCGCATCAAGGGCGAGAAATATGTTATACTGCAAAAAATATCCAAACAGGAGGATGATCTTTATGAGTATGGAATCCGAAGTTGCCGCTCAAATATACCGGCTGCAGGAATTGCATAACCGTTTTGCCGCGGGGGAGTACGAGGAGATGAACGCTTTATATTCAGAAGACTTCCAAGGCACGCTCTACATGCCTTCATCCGGAACCATTGAGACGTACAATGCCAATCAGATCCGGGAGGGGAATAAGGAGGCAGCGGCCTATTACAAAGGCCAACGATTCAGGTTCATCTTTTCGGGGGTGACGGTCATCCCCCAATCGGAGAATCAAGCCGCCGTATCTTATGCCATAACGTACATAAATGGCGCCAAGGTCGTCAGGGCCCTCTCTCTGGAAACGTGGAGGCAAGAAGCGGACGGAGTTTGGAGAATGCTACGTTGGCATGAAGAAAAGGGCCAATGAATTTTTTTGATCCAAATCGCCTATTTTTTATTGAAAGCCTTTTCATTGGTGTTTAAATGTGGTATCTTGGAGATAACCTAATTGTGTCTAAATTGTGAATGGATGCGGCGTCATTGCGTATGATAAAGCATCACCGTTACCGAGGGGGAATGTTCCATGACCACGTTGATTCTTGCATTGTTCACCGCAGCGATGATTGGAGTCGTTATGTTTGGGAAAAAACATGAAATATTGATCGCGAGCATCATAAACGCCGTTTTGCTTGCCGGGCTTGTCACCGCATTCAGCCTGAATCCGGGACCGGACGGACTGTTTTATATGGCGCTGGTGTTCTATTTCGTGATTCCGATGTACGGCGTGATCGCGTTGTTCGGTGCCATGAAGAAAAGCCGCGTCAAGAAGGAAAATTCCTTGGTTTGATCGAATAATAACATCGAATGGCCATTCATATAACTCTCTGAAACCGACTCCGTATGGAGTTGGTTTTATTTATGGAGGGCATAGAAGACAGAGAAACGGGAGAGATCAGCAACATGATTCAAACCACGAAAGAACTCATTCATCGACTCGAAGCCGACCCGAGAACCGACTCCGCCATCATTACGGCCTATTGCCGCATCATATCCATATATGGAGACGATGAGGATGCAAGGGCATTATTCCGGGTATTTGCGGAAGATCCGTCGGATTACAGGCGCGTGCTGCTCCTTGATCCGGTGATGAGATGCGGCGGCCTGGAGCTCGCCGAAGACATCGCCCGGGTTAGCTTCGACCAGGGATCGCTGCGCGAAGACATGCCGAGCGATATTTTGCATGTGCTCGGGTACATGGGCTATGAAAAATATATGGATTACATGGCCGCTTGCGTTTGCGAAGACGATTGGGACCTCTCGAAGGATGCCTGCCTTGGATTGCTGCATCTTCCTTGCCAAGCGTACCGGGAACGGTTTGAGAGCGAATGGAATAAGGTGGCCGGACAGCCGCTTTTTCCTGAATTTTTGCCGGCATTAAGTTACACGTTTGCGGATGAACGCATCGTGCCCAAACTTATGTCTTGGGGGAAAACGGCCTCAACGGATTGCAACGCGGGGCTGCTGCTTGGCATATCCATGTTTGGACCTTCGCAAAAAGAGCGGGTGCGGCAAATTTTGATGGATCCTTTCTGGGAATTGAACAGCACGGGGACGGGAAGCCATTGGTGGGGTTACATGTGCATGCCAATGACCGGGTTGACGTTCGCCGAGATCATCGCGGACCTGAAGAATCGAACGCCCGTCGGCGGGGGAACCGGGGACCATAGGCCCGATGAAGTATGGATCGGTCACGGATATCATGTGTTGCATGATTTAATCGAGGTAAAGCTGGCAGGCGATCCGCATCCGATCAAATATGCGCCGCAAAATACGGAAAAAATGATCGATCTGTACCGGGACTTGTTCCAGTGGAGCAGCAGTCATGAAGACGACTCGGTGCCGGGAAGAATCAGCGCTTATTTGGGATACGACCATCCGCTGATCGATCAATATGCGGGCCTGAGAATGAAGATGGAAATGGCTTTGCAGAAAGAGCTCGAAATGGACTTGATGCGCAAGTAGAGTTTCGCAAAAGGGAAACATTTTAAAAAAAACAGAAGCAAGGTAGAAGGAGAGATTCGTATTAGAACGTTGGCGATCAGCGATATTCACGGATGTTTGGACGAGTTCAACCTGCTGCTGACGAAAGTGAACTACGACCCGTCCAACGATAAACTCGTGCTCCTCGGCGATTACGTAGACCGGGGGCCAAGCAGCAGGGGAGTCGTGGAACAGGTGCAAGCTTTTAAGGAAATATGGAACGTCACCGTGCTTCGCGGCAACCACGACCAGATGATGTACGATGCCATCGTGAAGGATACCGAAACGTTTAATGCCAGATGGATCCGCAACGGTGCCCGTCAAACGCTCGAAAGCTACTGCGGCGCCGATTTTTTTGGCGGGGACATGACCCGGGAACGTTACGACGAAGCAAAAGCGCACATCAAAAAACATTATCAGCAGCACTTGGAATTTCTCGGCAGCCTGGAGCTTTATCATGAAACGAACGAGCATATTTTTGTGCACGCCGGCATCAATCCGGAGCATGACGACTGGAGGAACCAGCCGCAGGACGATTTTATTTGGATCCGGGAGCCTTTTTTTGAGCGTCGGACGGGGCTGAGGCAGCAGGTTGTATTCGGTCATACCCCGGTCGTATATCTTCATGAGTCGGCCGACATCTGGTTTAGCCCCGCAGGGGATAAAATCGGGATCGACGGCGGCTGCGCATTTGGAAAACAGCTGAATTGCCTGGAAATCGACGAACAAGGAACATACAAGACGCATTCGGTCCGAAGGGGAGAAGCCGCCATGATGGATGGGAATGCTACCGCCTGACCCGCTTTTCGAGCGGGTTTTCTTTTTGCGCGGAACGGGTAATGCATGGAGGATGATAAAGCATGGGGAATTGGATCAAAATAAATGGTAATTCATCCAGGGTCTTATTCTGCCATGCCAATCGAAATAATCCTTCGGGTTAAAGGGGCGCGCTAATCAATGGAAATATTTTTAATGGTGCTGGTGCTGCTGATTCTTATAGGGATATCGAATGTCGTCAACCACTTTTTGCCCGTCGTTCCGGTACCCATCATTCAGATTGCATTGGGGGTGGCGGCCGCGTTTTTGCCCGGGCTTCACCACATCCCGCTGAATCCGGAGCTGTTCCTGCTGCTGTTCATCGCGCCGCTGCTGTTTAACGACGGCAAAATGACGCCGCGGGACGAGCTGTGGCAGCTCCGATCGAGCATTTTGCTGCTCGCTTTGGGACTCGTATTTGCGACGGTGCTTATCGCAGGACCGTTCATTCATTGGATGATCCCCGCGATTCCGCTGTCCGCCGCTTTTGCGCTTGCGGCCATTCTTTCGCCGACGGACGCGGTGGCGGTCAGTTCCTTGTCGGGCAGGGCGAAGCTCCCCGGCAAAATTATGCGCCTGCTGGAAGGCGAAGCGCTGATGAACGATGCCTCCGGCCTGGTTGCCTTTAATTTTGCGATCGCCGCGACGGTGACCGGGCATTTTTCCTTGCCGAAGGCCATCGGGAGCTTTCTCGTCATCGCCATTGGCGGGGTCATCGCGGGCGTCGTATTGGGTTTTCTGATCATCGGGATGCGGATGCAGCTGCGCCGCATGGGGATGGAGGATGTAACGCTGCATATGCTGATCATCATCCTGACGCCGTTCGTCATTTATTGGGTTGCCGAGGAAATGCATGTTTCCGGGATTTTGGCCGTCGTCGCCGCCGGAGTGACGCATGCCATCGAACGGGATCGGATGAGAAGCGGATCCGTCCGGCTGCGGGTCGTGTCCGACAGCACCTGGTCGGTCATTCTTTTTTGCCTGAACGGTCTGGTGTTCATTTTATTGGGGCTTGAAATTCCGGGGGTCATCCTCGAGATATGGAAAGACCCTGCCTACAATAACGGACAAGTGATCGGGTATATCCTTCTGATCACCGCCGTGTTGATTTTGCTTCGTTTCGTATGGGTGTGGGCGGCTAACCGGCATTTTAAATCGGCGCTTCTTACGGCTTTATCCGGCGTCCGGGGGGCCTTAACCCTTTCCGCGGCCTTTTCGATTCCGTTGACGCTGGCCGATAATAGCCCGTTTCCGGAGCGCAGCCTGATATTGTTTATCTGCTCGGGCGTCATCCTGTTAACGCTCGTCATTGCCAGCGTGCTGCTGCCGATCCTGACGAGGGAAGCCCAAGCCGATCCCAAAGAGCTGGCCGAGACGGAACGATCTGCGCGGATTCGCGTGCTTGAAGCGGGATTATGCGCGGTGCGCGAAGAGATGAACGACGATAACCGGCGGGAAGGGATCGAACTGATCACGGCCTACAACCGCAGGCTTCAAATGGCGAGGTTCCACAATAAAGACGAGTCCGGAAAAGCATGGAAGCAGGCGCTCGACATCCGAATCGGTGCCCTGCAAGCGGAACGAAAAACCGCTGAACGGTGGCTGCAGGAAGGGCGGATTTCCCCTAAGCTCGCAGACCGGTTCCAATCGTCGCTTAGCCGGATCGAAATGCTGCTCACGACCAGTAGAAAGTTCAAAAAACTGCTTGTTCTCGGATGGGGCGGACTGCAGCGGGCGATGCGCAGGGCAAGACATAAAGAGGCGGCATTCGATCCTTCGCATCCGAAATGGAAACTCTATAAAGCGCTCAAACTGGAAGCCGTCCGTGCGGCCATCGCGGAGGTCAAATCGATGGAAACCGACCAGAACCGCGAAATGATACGAAGCATTCTCGCCGATTACCGGGGGATGGAGCTTCAGCTGCTTGACGACAACGTCCCGGCCGAAACGGGAAGGGAGACCGATGCCAGACGCAGGGAGCTTGAACTGAAGGCGATTCAGGCTGAACGCAACGAAATTCAGAACATGTTCGAACAAGGCAAAATCAGCCGGACCATCGCCAACAATCTGCGGATGGACGTGAATTACCACGAAGGGCATCTCTATGAGGCGGAGTCGGTGCATGATGAAGACGCCGGGGATTAGTGGAAACGGATGAAGAGAAGAGTAAATGAAACGTGATTCCTGACAGAGAGCCCCGGCTGCTGAAAAGGGGCAGGAAAAACTTCATTGAACCAAGCCTCTGAGCGGTGCTTCGGAAGCGAATATTCGCGGATGATGCGACAGGAGCTCCTGTTACAGAGCTAGGGTATACGCAGCTTAAACGCGGTTGCCGTACCCGAAGAGGCGGAAATAGCGATATATTCCGCGAACCGGGGTGGCACCGCGAACGCAAATCTCGTCCCCAAGACCCATCGTCTTGGAGGCGGGATTTTTTTGTTTTTTATGAAGCATGGACAAAATTCGAATGGATGAGGGAGGTTTTTCGAACATGAAGAATCGAAACAAGGATGTTGAAGGGCCTGCCGACTTTTTGACAAAGGAGGTATGGGAAGACGTCAGGGACAACGCCTATTCAAGGCCTGTTGCGACGCGGTTTTCCCCGGAGCCGAACGGTTATTTGCATATCGGAAGCGCCTATGCGATTTATATCAACCACTCCGTGGCCCGGAAGTTTAACGGAGCGTTCAACCTGCGCCTGGATGACACGAATCCCGTTAAACGGCAAGGACAGCCCGTTCCGGAACCGTTCGATTGAAGAAAATTTTATCCCGGATTGATGACCGGATCGCCGCTTTTTTCTGTTATACTCAAAATGAGATTTTTACAGAAGGGACGGGCGTGATCGCTTCATGGGAGACACAAATATCACCATCGGTCTGCTGGCGCATGTCGATGCGGGAAAAACGACGTTTGCGGAGCAGCTTTTATACCATACCAACAGCATTCGCAGCAGGGGAAGGGTGGACCATAAGGATGCCTTCCTGGACAGCCATGAACTGGAGCGGGCGCGCGGCATTACCATTTTTGCGGACCAGGCCGTCATGACGTACGGGGATTCGGCTTACGATTTGATCGATACGCCGGGGCACGTCGATTTCTCCGCGGAAATGGAGCGGGCCGTCCAGGCGATGGATTATGCGGTCATCATCGTGAGCGCGGTCGAAGGCGTCGAAGGGCATACCGAGACGGTATGGCAGCTTCTTCAGGCGTATGGGGTGCCGGTGCTGTTTTTTATCAATAAAATGGACCGCGAAGGGGCGGATGCCGCGGCCGTGCTGGAGGAGATCCGCCATCATCTGACTCCGGACGCCGTGATCTTTCAGGGTTCTTTAGCGGAAGGCGTCTCCGAAGAAGTGCTGGAATTCGCCGCGGAACGGGATGAGGAGCTGCTGCGGATGTATTTGGATGGCCTAGCGGATGAAGAGTCCGCGATTCGAAGCTTGCGTACTTTGGTAAAAACACGCTGCCTGTTCCCGGTCATGTGCGGTTCGGCATTGCAGGATAGGGGAGTCAAAGAATTTCTTGCGAACCTGGGCACGCTTGCGGAGGTCAACCGGGATTCGTCGGGCGAACTTTCAGCTCGCGCGGTCAAAATCCGCCATGATGCGCAGGGCGTGAGGCTGACCCATTTGAAACTATTGCAAGGCCGGCTGCGCGTCAGGGACGAAATCGAATACGAAAGCTGCGGCGGCGAACGGTTGCGGGAAAAAATCACATCGATCCGTATTTATAACGGCGAAAAATATGCCGCGGTTGATGAAGCCCGCGCTGGTCAGCTCGTGGCTGTGACGGGACTTACCTCCCTGCCGGCCGGGGCGGGAATCGGCCATATCGGCGAACGAAAGCCTTACGAGCTTGTTGCGGCGCTGAAATCGAAGGTGTTGTTCGATCCTGCCGTATCGATCCGGGAAGTGTTGCGCTGTTTTCAACTATTGGATGCCGAGGACCCGTCGCTGACGGTAAACTGGGACGAATCGCTGCAGGAGCTGCACATTCACGTCATGGGCGTGATCCAGCTCGAAGTGCTGAAGCAGGTCGTGTATGACCGTTTCAACCTGGCCGTCTCGTTCGGAAAGCCGGAAATTCTGTACAAGGAAACGGTAGCGGACGCCGTGATCGGGTCGGGCCATTTCGAGCCGTTAGGCCATTATGCGGAGGTCCATCTAAAGATCGAACCGGGGCCACCGGGCAGCGGCGTCAAGTTCGTTAACGACTGCCATCCCGACGATCTCGGCGTCGGATACCAGCATCTGATCGGCCAGCATGTGACGGAGAAGGAACATCGCGGCCTGCTCACGGGCTCTCCCTTGACGGATGTCGTCGTGACGCTGCTGACGGGCCGTTCCCATAACAAACATACGTCAGGAGGCGACTTTCGGGAGGCGACGCTCCGGGCGCTGAGGCAAGGGCTGGAAAAAGCGCAAAATGTGCTGCTGGAGCCGGTCTACGACTTCAAGCTGAAAGTCGGCGTCGATCACATCGGCCGGGTGATGTCCGATATCCAGCAGGCGCGCGGCGTCTTTGACGCTCCGGATATCGAGGGAGACACGGCGGTGATCACCGGGCAGGTCCCCGTCGCCACCATGATGGATTATCCGGCGGAGGTTGCCGCTTTCACGAAAGGAAAAGGCGCGCTCACGCTCCGGCTGGCGGGTTACCGGCCTTGCGGCAACGCGGAGGAAGTGATTGCGGCCAAAAGCTATGATAAAAACGCCGATCCCGAATACACGTCCACGTCGATTTTTTGCGCCAAAGGGAAAGGATTCAGCGTCCCCTGGGATGAGGCGGATCGGTACATGCATCAAGAGACGGCAAAGAGGACCGGCGTCTAAAAGTTTGAGATATGAAGAATAATGGGCAGTAGGCAGCGGTCAGGCCATGCGCGCTGTATGTTTATCAGGCGGTCGTGAAGGGATAGAGATTTCCTTCCAGGCAAAACGACGTGGTTCCATTCGCCGCGACCAGCAAAATCAAGGCATCGCACCGTTCCGACAAGCCGACGGCGGAGGCCTCGTTCAAGTCAAACAGCCGATCCCAAAATATTTGCTGCGTGACGGGAAGCACATTTCCTGCGGAAAGGACCGTATCGGCTTTGATGAGAACCGCGCCCTGCTGCAATTTGCTTCCCGGATAAAAAATCGATTCCAGCAAGGGACTTGAAATTTGGGCGTTAATAGGGGTTCCTCCCTGGATATGGGGGGTTACCGGGTCGCTTTTTTCCAGAACGATCAACGCCTGCTGCCTTTTCAAGCTCAGTTTGTGGACGGCGCGTGACAATTCCTTGCTGGATTCCGTATATTCCGTGAGCAGGCAGTTCAGAAAATACGTGGATACCAGCATTTCCAAATCGGCAAATTCCTTGGATATTTCCTCCAAGTCGTTCAGGATTTGAATGTCGTTTTGATCGAACGTGGAAATCCCGTGCCGCAGAATTTCCGCGACCCGGTTGAGCTGCTTTGCCATTTCCGCTTGCAGCAGAGCGGGGTTGTCCCGGCAGTTTTTGTTATTCATAACGTCATGTCACGCTCCCAGTGATGCTTTTGACCGTTACGGGCTGATGGTTTGAAAAGGGTAAAGGGCTCCGTTAAACGAAAACGACTCTTTCCCAGTCTCCTCGGATACGACGAAAACCAAGGCATCCGTTCGTTCCGACAAGCCGATGGCGGCGCGATGCCGGGTTCCGAGCTTTTTGCCTTTGTAAATCTTTTTCGTAAGGGGAAGGATGTTGGCTGCCGAGACGATCTTATCGCTGCGGATCAGCACGGCCCCGTCGTGCAGCGGACTTCCGACATGGAAGATGGAATCCAGGAGCTCGCCGGATATTTCGGCGAACAAGGGCGTGCCCCGGGTGATCCATTCGTCGACCGGATCTTCCCGTTCGATGACGATCAGCGCACCTCTGCGGATGTCGCTAAGCTGACCTAACGTTTGAAGGATGACGTCGCATTTCGTGGTATAAGGAAAGAGCAACCGATTCAAGTGGTAGGCGGATGCCATTTTGCTTGTAGCCGAAAACCGTTTGGAGAGCTGCCTGACTTCCTTAAGAATGCCGATTTTCTGCTGATCCAAAGACGAAATCAATGCGTCGACGCCGTCCGCGATATGGTTGAGCCGTTGTTTGATTTCCTCCGGCTTTGGTGAAAAGCCGCCGAATTCGTTCTCCACGGGATGGGCCTCCTTTGATATGCATTACAATTATCCCCTTTGAAGGGGATAATTATTTGCTCGGCGGCGCGATCAATGGATTGGACGTTGCCGGGGGACGAAAAACAGCCCTCGCCTTATCGAACAAGGCGAGGGCTTTATGGTTCAGACCGCTTTCAAACCGGTAATGCGCGCCGCTTAATCCGCCAACAGCTTCAAGGACTCGCGGTTGAAGGCAGGCAAATCGTCCGGCGTGCGGCTCGTGACGATGTTGCGGCTTACGACCACTTCTTCGTCTTTGTAGTTGGCGCCGGCGTTTTTCAGATCGTTGCGGATGGATCTGTATCCGGTTATGTCAACGCCCTTCAACAAATCGGTATCGATCAGCACCTGCGGTCCGTGGCAGATGGCAAACACCGGTTTACCTGCTTGCACGAAGGCTTTGGCGAATTCGCCAAAACGGTCGTCCGCGCGCAGGATGTCCGGAGAAAATCCGCCGGGGATGAGCAGGGCGTCGAAATCCTCCGGTTTCGCTTCATCAATGCCCAGATCGATGCTGACCTTCTCTCCTTTTTTGCCGGTGACTTGCTGCCCGGCCTTTTTTTCAATGGTTATCACTTCATGGCCGGCCTCTTTGAAAGCCTTGGCCGGATCGGTAAACTCGACGTCTTCGAACATGTCGGTGATGAGGGTTGCGATTTTTTTGCCCATGGTTGTCATCCTCCTTCGTAATCATTCAAATGGGTCATAAGATACTTACCACCAGGAACGCCATGTGAATACGGCAAGCCGCAAAAAAATAAAAACAGTCAAGCCAGAACTATAAAAGATCTGTCGCTTGACTGTTTATTTTTATGAAATGCAGCATTCGTTCATGGCGCTTGCCAATGCTCGGGCCTCATTAAGGAAGGAGGCAGCTTGGTACGGGCATCTCCTTTTGCGGCATTAATCTGGGCTTGAGCGAGAAAGAGGCTTCCCCGGAGGTCGGCGCCCCGAAGATCGGCATCCCGCAAATCCGCTCCGATCAGATCGGCCATTCGTAAGTCTGCCGACCTGAGATCGGCCGCAATGAGGTAAGCGCCCCGCAAGCTTTGGTACCTCAGATCGGCCCCCTTCAGTTTGGCCCCGATGAGGTCGGCCCCGCGGCCGGCAACCTTTTTTTGTTTGAGCGGTCCTTGATGTTTGCGCCGCGCGTCTTCGCGGACAAGCTCGCTTGTGCGAAGAAGAAGGACGTTCACGCTTGCCCGATAGGCGGTCATGTCGATGCTTAGGAGCGATTCGGGATCAAGCTCCGTGAGCCGCCAAGTTTCCTGGAGCGCCTCATCCAGCTCCTCATGAATAGGGGACGCGGGTTCCAAAGAACGTGCTTCCGTCAAATACCACAGCAGCTCATGAAGCTGCCACATGACGGGAAACACGTCGAACATTTGGCGCGCTTTTTTCGGGTCCTGGCGCCAGTCGCGCCCGCCGTACGTTTGTTGGGATACTTTTTGCCCGGCTCCGAAGCAGTCGTACACCGTGCACCCGCGCATGCCAAGGTTTCTAAGCTTCTGGTGGACGCCGCAGCGGAAATCCGCATTCAAATGCCGGCAAGGCGTCCCGGCCGGTTTGTCGAACGCGAAGTCTGCCGATGCGGCATAAGGCAGGGCCACGCAGCACAATCCGAAGCATTGTCCGCAGTCTGCCCGAAGCTCCTCCCGATCCGGATGCCGCGCATCATGTTCTGGTAAGTTAAGCATGCAAAATCTCCTTGGTCGTTTTAGTGTTCCGGTTCCGGCTTGTTTTTTCCGTGTTTACATTGTACATGATTTTTTTGCCGAAGAACAAAGATTCTTTCATTGCCAATTGAAATCATTTCCATTATGATAACATTAGTACGGTCGTTCTATTTATGTTTCCATAGGATAAGATCAAAGGTGCAATTCCCATTCTTTTATCAAGATTAGAACGATCGTCCAAAATATTCGAAAGTGGTGGAAGATCATGAGTTGGGTGTATTGGGTATTGGGGGGACTCAACGTGCTGATGTGGGGAAGCATTGCGATCATTTTTACGGCCAACGCCGGAAAGATCGGCATCCTGCATCGTACCCGGGAAGAGCCGGCGGGACGGCAGCCGTTCATTTCGGTCGTCATTGCCGCGAGAAACGAACAAAAGGCATTGGAACGCTGCGTCGAATCGTTAATGAATCAAACCTACGACCCGCTGGAGGTGATCGTGGTCAACGACCGCTCCGAAGACGGCACCGGCGCGATCGCGGCCAAGCTTGCACAGGCTTATCCGAATGTTACCGCGCTGGACGTGCGTGATTTGCCCGAACAATGGATGGGAAAAAGCCACGCGTTGTTCCAAGGCACGAAAATGGCCAAAGGAGAGTGGCTGCTGTTCACGGATGCGGATATTTTGTTTCAGCCGTCGTGCATCGCCAAAGCCGTTGCTTACATGGAACGCCATGAACTGGATCATCTGACCATGATTCCCGATTTTATCGGTCCTCATGCGCTTTCCAAATGGTATGCCTCTTTTATTTTCATGAGCGCGTCTTCCTTCGGCCAACTGTGGAAAATCAAAGATCCGAAGGCATCGCATTCGCTTGGCGTGGGGGCGTTTAATCTGGTCAAACGGGAGGCTTACGAGAAGATCGGAACCCATGAAGCCTTTTCTTACGTCACGACGGATGATGCCGAGCTTGGAAAACGGATAAAGCAGGGGGGATACCGCCAAGATGCGGTTTACGGAACCCGGATGATCGGCGTCTGGAATTGGTACGAAAGTTTGAGCCAACTTATCGGAAGCGTGGAAAAATCGGTGTTCAGTTACCCGAAGGCCGTCATCACCGCGGTCTCCTGCCTGTTGACGATGATTTATCCCTGGATCGGGTTGTTTATCGGTCCGCTCTCCGCGCGCGTTTTATGCGGCGTAAGCATCGTATCCGTATTATGGCTCTATTTCATCTATTCAAGGTATTCCGGCAGCGGTTTTTGGTATGGGATTGCCCATCCTTTGATAGGCCTCATTCTGACGATCGGAGGCTTTCGAGGGGCTTACCGCGCCGGCCGGCGGGGAGGCATGACTTGGCGCGGCACGACGTATGATCGTACTCATCTGAAAGCATAAATGAAGGAATGGAAGGTCTAGAACCCGTGCAAGGCACAGGCGAAAAAAAGCGGAAGCCGTCGTCGTTTCGGCCGATTATCGGTTGGCTTCAAAATATCCGTTTGCGGCGTTGGTCACGGATTGCTTCGATGCGGCAAATGGACTCATGAACATGCGGGAGAGCTTGGCGTCGATCTGATTTTTGAATATGCAGGAGCCGACAAGCATGACCCGTATTTTTCGCCGCTTCATGTAGAGGATTTGGACGGGCAGCTGGAATCTCAATACAAGCAAGCAGGAAAGCAGGTTCTCTTAACGGGGGCCTGTTTTTTTGTTTTGGACCTGAGGCGGTAACTGTATTCATTTTATTATGAAATTATATACATAAAATTTGCTTGACTTCGTCTTTGCGACGGAGTATATTACTTAAGTGTTAAATGATTAAGTGGTTTATTTATTTACGCCTTATTAAATAAAACTTAATTATTTCAAAGATTTCAGCAAAGGGTTTTGCACGGAATCCCGCAGGCGGACTTCACTCGTCAATGTTCGCAAAATCCTTATGACAAAGCACTTGAAAACGTACAAGGAGGTTGGCATTTTGCCTAAGAACGAACTATTGTTTGAAGTCTCGGGGATGTTCCGCCAACTGCTGAAAAGCATGTCCCAGGAATGGAACAAAATCAGCACCAAGGAATACAATCTCACGTTTCCGCAGTTTCAAGTCTTGTATACGCTCAACATGCGCGGCTCCTTGAAAGTATCGGAGCTGGCGGAGGCGCTGGGGTTAACGTCCCCGGCCATCACAAGCTTGACCGACAAGCTCATCGCAGCGGGTTACGTCAAGCGGGAGCGGGCGGAAGACGACCGCCGGGTGGTATACACGATGATCACGCAAGAAGGCTATGAGATCATAGACAAAATCAAAGATGACCAGAAGGAGGTTATCCAGGTATTTTTCGGCATGTTGTCCGAGGAAGATATTCAGCATTTGAGAAGAATCTTCTCTTCGATGCTTTTGAATATAGAACATAACAACGGTTAGAGGTGAAGGAGAGGGAATGGAGCATTTAACGCTTAAACGTAAAATAACGATCATGATCGCGATCATGGCCGCCATGTTTTTTGCCGCCATCAACCAGACGATCACAAGCACGGCGATGCCGCGCATTATCGCGATTCTGGATGGCATGGACTATTACACGTGGACCATCAACATTTATTTGCTGACGTCCACCATTGCCACCATACTGGTCGGTAAGCTGTCCGACATGTTTGGACGGAAGCCGTTCATACTGATCGGTATATTGTTTTTTATGGTCGGGGCCTTTTTGACGGGGACCTCCACCGATGTCTATCAATTTATTATTTACCGCGGGATTCAGGGGATCGGCGCGGGGATCATCCAGTCCACCGCCTTTACGGCCGTCGGCGACTTGTTCCCGCCGCGCGAACGCGGCAAGTGGATGGGCTTGATGACCGCCGTATTCGGCTTCTCCAGCGTGTTGGGACCGACGCTCGGCGGCTATTTGGTCGACCATATCGATTGGCACTGGCTGTTCTGGATTTTCCTGCCGCTGGGCATCGTGGCATTTATCATGATTATGATGTTGTTCCCGAAAGTCGACAAAAAGAAAGGCCAGCATATCGACTACTGGGGTTCGTTGTTCCTGACGACGACGATCGTTCCGCTGCTGCTCGCGTTCTCTTGGGCAGGTACGGAATATCCGTGGGGATCTTGGCAAATTCTCAGTTTGATCGGAGGCGCGGTCGTTTCCGCCCTGATTTTCATTTTCGTCGAAACGCAAGTGAAGGAACCGATTCTTCCGCTGCATTTATTTAAAAACGGCGTCGTAACCATTTCGAACATTATCGGTTTTATTATGAACTTCGGATTGATGGGCGCGATGATCTACATTTCGTTCTACGTGCAGGGCGTTTTGGCCATTTCGCCGACGTATGCAGGTTATGTCACGCTGCCGATGTCCTTGTGCATGGTTATAACAAGCGCCATTACCGGTCAGCTGATCGCAAAATCCGGCAAATACAAACGGTTTGCGCTGATCGGCATGCCGATCATGATCATCGGGATGGGCATCATGATTTTCATGAACAGCTTGTGGATGACGATCGTCAGCTTGATCATTTTCGGCATAGGTTTGGGCCTTGGCATGCCGGTTTTCTCGCTGGCCACCCAAAACGCCGTTTCGCATAAAGAGCTTGGCGTCGTGACGGCTTCCACGCAGCTGTTCCGTAACCTCGGGGGTACGATCGGCATCGCGGTCATGGGTACCGTCATGTCCAATAGCTTGACCAAAAACCTGAAGGAAGCCCTGCAATCGGCCAGCGCTCCGGATTTCAGCAAATTGGATCCGAAGCTGGCACAGAACATGCTGTCTTTTGCCAACCCGCAAACGCTGATGAACAAGCCGCTGGTCGAAAAAACCGAAGCCGGCTTGCCGGATCAAGCCAAGCAGTTGTTTGCCCAGATGATCGACAGCATCCGCGATGCGCTGGGCAACACGCTTTCGACGGTTTTCCTGACAGGGACGCTGGTCCTCGTCGTCGCGCTCCTGCTCGTATTTTTCTTGAAGGAGCTGCCGCTTCGTTCGACCAACCAGGCGCAAGGGGAAGCCGGCGCCGCAAGCGAACCGGCAACGGGCAGACCCGGCAAAACGGTAACGGCAGAGTAACGACATATTTTCGCGGATATGCGATATGTGAGATAACGGTGCTTCAGGCAGCCATGTGCTGCTTGGGGCACTTTTTTTATTTTTGGATGCAAACGGGATTTTGGCCTATCCGATTGGCACATAATGGTTGACAAGGACATAAACTGAAGCTATAATAAAATTAACAAATCGTTAAATGTTAAATAATCATACAGAAGTGAGGCTGTCTTCATGTCCAACGAACAAGCGCTCAAGCAATACGACGTTAAAAAATACCGTACGCCGGACGGCTACACCTCGGACATTGCCGTATTCACCATCTTGAGCGACAAAACCGAAGCGTTCAAGCCGCCCGCCATGAAGCTGAACCTTATGCTGATCAAGCGAAGCATGACCGACAGCGAAGGGCGAACGAACATCGAAGCGGGCAAATGGGCTTTGCCCGGAGGATTCGTCGGCGAAACCGAAACCGCGTTTCAATCGGCGCAGCGGGAGTTAAAAGAAGAAACCGGGGTGGACCGGATTCATCTCGAGCATTTCGGGGTGTACGACAAGCCGGGGCGCGACCCCCGCGGCTGGATCATTTCCAACGCCCATTACGCCATCGTGCCCGAACACCGGCTTGCGGATCGCGTGGCGCAAGATGATGCGAGCGAGGTTGCGCTGTTTCCGGTGGAAGAAGTGTTTAAGCTCGATTTGGCTTTCGACCATGAGACGATCATTCGGGATGCGGTGGCCGTCATCCGCAAAAAGCTGCTTGAGACGACGGCGGCAAAAGCCTTCTTGCCCGAAGAGTTTACGTACTCCGAGCTGCAGGCGGTGCTGTTGACCGTCACCGACGATACGGCCATCGCGCTCGATGCCGCATTCGCCCGCAAAATCAAGACGCTGCCTTTCATCGAGGAAATCGCCGGAAAAAAGACGACCCGCACGTCCAAGAAACCGACGCAATTGTACCGTTTTAACGACGCACCGGTGAACAGTTCCATTTATTACGCCAAAAAGTAATATGAAGCTAACGGATCAGGAGGAATCGCGATGACGAAAACGAATCAAAAGGCACTGATTAACATCGATTACACCAACGACTTCGTGGCAGCCGACGGGGCGCTGACCTGCGGCGAGCCGGGACAAAACATCGAGCAGCGCATCGTGCAATTGACGAAGGAATTCGTGGACAATCAGGACTTCGTCGTATTCGCCGTCGATTTGCACAAGGCCGGGGATACGCTCCATCCCGAAACGAAGCTGTTCCCGCCGCATAACATCGACGGCACCGCAGGCCGCCATCTCTACGGAGCTCTGCAGGGCGTATTTGATGACCATAAACATTCGGAACACGTCTATTGGATGGATAAAACCAGATACAGCGCCTTCGCGGGCACCGACCTGGAGCTTCGGCTGCGGGCGAGAGGCATTACCGAACTTCATCTCGTGGGCGTCTGCACGGACATTTGCGTTTTGCATACGGCCGTGGATGCATACAACAAGGGATTCGATCTTGTGATCCATAAGGATGCGGTGGCGAGCTTCGATCCGGAAGGCCATGCTTGGGCTTTGCGGCATTTTGAAGGTTCGCTGGGCGCGAAGGTCGTCTGACTATTTTTCGAACTCTCACAAGGGAGGATGTTGGCCATGACAGATCAAACGGTTGGAACGCCCGAAGCGCTTTACCCGGATGACAGCCTGGCGCTGCATACGGACAAATACCAAATCAACATGACCCAGGTGTATTGGCAGGACGGAATTCACGACCGCAAGGCGGTATTCGAGGTGTATTTCCGGAAAATTCCGTTTCAAAACGGCTATGCGGTGTTTGCCGGGTTGGAGCGCCTTGTCCGTTATCTCCAGGATTTCCGCTTTTCGGACAGCGACTTGGCATTTTTGAAGGAAGACGGTTATCCGGACGAATACCTCGATTATTTGCGAACGCTCCGCTTCACGGGAACGGTCCGCTCGATGAGGGAAGGGGAGCTCGTGTTTGCCAACGAACCGATGCTGCGAATCGAAGCTCCGCTGGCGGAAGCCCAGCTGATCGAAACCGCGGTGCTGAACATCGTCAATTTTCAAACGTTGATTGCCACCAAAGCCTCCCGGATCAAGCAGGTCGTGGGGGACGAAACGACGATGGAATTCGGCACCCGCCGGGCGCAGGAGCTGGATGCGGCGATTTGGGGCACAAGGGCTGCCTTTCTTGCCGGCTTCGACGCGACGTCGAATGTCCGGGCAGGAAAGCTGTTCGACATCCCGACGGCGGGCACGCATGCCCATGCGATGGTCCAGGCCTACCGCGACGAGTACACCGCCTTCCGCAAATATGCCGAGTGCCATACCGACTGCGTGTTTCTGGTGGACACGTACGATACGCTGCGCTCCGGGGTCCCGACGGCGATCGAGGTTGCGAAGGAATTCGGCGATCGGATAAAATTTAAAGGAATCCGTTTGGACAGCGGCGACCTGGCGTATTTGTCGAAGGAAGCGCGCCGAATGCTGGACGAGGCGGGATTTACGGACACGAAAATATACGCGTCGAACGATCTTGACGAGCACACCATTTTGAACTTGAAGGCTCAAGGGGCCAAAATCGATGTATGGGGAATCGGCACGAAGCTGATCACGGCATACGATCAACCGGCATTGGGTGCCGTGTATAAGCTGATCGCCATCGAGGACGATAACGGGGACATGGTCGACACGATCAAAATCAGCTCGAATCCGGAAAAAATATCGACGCCCGGCCGCAAGCGGGTATTCCGCATCATCAATAAAGCAAGCGGCAAATCGGAAGGGGATTACATTGCGCTGGAGCACGAAGAACCGCAGCAGCAGGATCGCCTGAAAATGTTCCATCCGGTCCATACGTACATTGCGAAGTTCGTGACGAATTTCGAAGCGAAGGAGCTTCACCATACGATCGTCGAAAACGGCAAATTGGTTTATCGGCTGCCCGACCTGCGCGAGATCCAAGCCTTTGTGAAGGAAAACTTGAACGTGCTGTGGGATGAATACAAACGCCTGCTCAACCCGGCGGAATATCCGGTCAACTTGAGCCAGGAATGCTGGGACAACAAAATGAAACGGATCGAGGAAGTTCAGCAAAAAGTGAACCGGAGGGTTCAAGCTTAAGGAGGACCTATGGCTAAAATCGGAATTTACGGCTCGTCCTTTGACCCCATCACGAACGTGCACTTGTGGACGGCAAGCACGGTGGCGCAGCGCTGCAAGCTGGATCGCGTGATTTTTCTTCCCTGTTCGAGCAAAAGAACCGACAAGCAGCTTCATATCAGCGATGAACACCGCTGGAACATGGTCCTGATGGCGATCGAAGGCAATGACAAATTCATTGCGGACGATTACGAAATGAAGCAGGCCGGCTGGGAAATCGCGACGTATTTGACCTTGAAGCATTTTAAGGCCAAGTTTCCGGAGGACGAAATTTATTTTATTATGGGCGCGGACCTGCTGCTGGATATCGGGGAAGGCAAATGGAAGAAGTCCGAAGAGCTGATACAGGAAAACAAATTTATCGTCATGGCGAGAGACGGCATCAACATGCTAACGGCCATCAGCAAATCGCCGATTCTGCGCAATAGCGACGACGGGCAAACGTTTCATCTCATCGATAAAGGGCTGGCCATGGAGATCAGCTCGAGTTATATCCGGGACGAATTGAAAATGGGGGGAGAACCCCGGTATTTGGTGCCCGAAAAATGCTACAGCTACATCAAAGCCCATAAATTGTACACGTAAGCCTCTGAAAATCCATAATCCATAAAAGGGAGAATGCAAAAACGATGAACACACAAGAGCAGATCATGAAAGAGCTGAACGTAAAACCGACGATCGATGCGAAGGAGGAGGTCCGCAGACGGGTGGATTTTCTCAAAGCATATTGCAAAAAAGCCGGAGCGAAAGGTTTCGTTCTGGGCATCAGCGGCGGACAGGATTCCACGCTGGCCGGGCGTCTTTGCCAGTTGGCCGCCGAAGAGCTGCGCGCGGAGGGGTACGAAGCTTCGTTTTGCGCGGTCCGGCTTCCTTTCGGCACCCAAAAGGATGAGGACGACGCGCAGGCGGCGCTGGCGTTTATCAATCCGGATGAGTCCATCGTCTTTAACATCGAAAGTTCGGTGAATGCCCTGGCCCTGACCTACGCCGATGCGACGGGAAGCGGTTTGTCGGACTATCATAAAGGCAACGTGAAGGCCAGAATGCGCATGATCGCCCAATACGCGATTGCCGGAGAACGCCAGTGCCTCGTGGTGGGAACCGATCATGCGGCAGAGGCGTTGACCGGATTTTTCACCAAATTCGGGGACGGAGGAGCGGACGTGACGCCGCTGACGGGGCTGACCAAGGAACAAGGCCGCGAGCTGCTGAAAGAGCTCCGCGCCGACGAGCGGCTGTATTTGAAGGTGCCGACGGCCGATTTGCTCGACAATAAACCGCAGCAGGCGGATGAAACGGAGCTGGGCATGAAATATACGGTCATCGACGAATATCTCACCGGGCAGCAGGTCGATCCCGAAAATCGCGAAAAAATCGAAAAACGCTACAAAAATACGGAACATAAACGGCAGCTCCCGGTGACGCCGTTCGATGAATGGTGGAAATAGGAAAGCGGCTTTTCGAACACGAAGCTCAGCGGATGCTGAGCTTTTTTTCATGCGTATTTTATCTTTCGCCAGCATAGGACTGTGAGGAACAAATAATGATAGGCAGGAACTGATTTTGACCAAGTACCTTGCAATGCACAGTACTAGGTGATATTATAATACCGAAAGGAGCGAACGGATGTATGGAAATGTCGGAATGGACATCGCAGGTTCGCAGGGGAATATTGGAATACTGCATCTTGCAGCTGATCGGCCATAAGCCCAGATACGGTTATGAACTGGTCACTCTGTTAGACCAATGGGAGCCGCTTGCCGTAACGGAAGGGACCTTATATCCCCTGCTGCGCAGGCTGCTGAAGGATCATTACATCGAATCGTTTTGGAAAGAATCCGAGTCCGGTCCGCCGCGGAAATACTATAACCTAACCGATTCCGGGCACCAACTGATGCATATGATGGCTGCGGAATGGAATAAAATCAGCGGCGCGGTCGAACAAATACAACGATTTGGAGGAGAGAACATTGATTAGCCGGTATGGAAAGGAATATTTGGAGAAGTTGAACCGTTACTTGGAGAAGCTGCCGGAAGACGAAAGGATGGACGCCGTCATGGAGATCGAAAGCCATATTGCGGAAGGCATCGCTAACGGCGTTCCGGAGGCGGTCATCTTATCGCGCCTTGGCGACCCGCGCAAACTGGCAAAGGCATATCGCAGCGTGCGCTTGAACGGGTTGAAGGGCATGAAGTCGCTTAAAGACGTGTTCGCGGTGATCGGATTTTACTGCACGGCAGGTTTGCTCAGCGTCATGATCGTTCCGGTGTTGGCCACCGTTGCTTACGGCTTCGGATTTTGCGCGGTTCTCATCGTGATCGCAGGCATCCTTCGTACCTTCGGAGCGGCTTGGATCAATATGAGCATCGGACCCGGAATGGAAATCGCGACCGAATACAGCATGATTTACGCGCTTGTGGTTGGAGGAATCGTTGGAGGCATCGCCTTTGCGAGCTGGTTGGGGTTGAAAAAATACCTTGCGTTTTTATCCGAGCGTTACAGACGCGTGCTGCCCGGCAAACAGGCAGTTCATGGGTAATGCCTGGCAAGCATAAAAGAAACCTCCTTCGTTGGAAGGAGGTTTCTTCATGCCTCTAAGGCAAGTTATTTCGCCAAACGGTAGCCGCCGTGGAATACCGGGCCAACATATTGGTTGAACTGGTAGCCGCTTCGGATGGCCGCGGATACGAAATCCTTCGCTTTGGCCACGGCCTCGCTTACAGGCAAGCCATTGGCCAATCCACCGGTGATGGCCGCGGCGAACGTGCAGCCCGCACCGTGGTTGAATGCAGGTTCGATCTTGTCCGATTCGAGCACGGCAAATTCTGCTCCGTCATAGAAAACGTCGATCGCTTTTTCGCCATCGAGCGCTTTGCCGCCTTTGACGACGACGTTTTTGGCGCCAAGCTCGTGAATCCGGCGGGCCGCCTCTTTCATCTCTTCGATCGATGTTAGCTTTCCAAGGCCGGAGAGCACGCCCGCTTCGAACAGGTTAGGGGTGACAACGGTTGCCAGCGGAAGGAGCAAATCGCGAATGGCCTCGGCGCTTTCCGGGTTCAGCACTTCGTCTTCGCCTTTGCAAACCATGACCGGATCGATGACGACGTTGGTTTGGCGGTGTTCCTTGATCGCTTGTTCGGCGACGCGGACGATTTCCACGCTGCCGAGCATTCCTGTTTTCATGGCGTCGACCGGGCCGCCGGCAAACACCGTTTTCAGCTGCTCCGCGACAAGCGCGGCGTCAACCGGATATACATTATGGTGCCAGCCATTGTCCGGATCCATCGTCACGATGGTGGTTAATGCGCTAAAGCCGTATGTTCCGTACTCCTCAAACGTTTTGAGGTCGGCTTGAATGCCTGCGCCCCCGCTGGAATCGCTGCCGGCAATCGTTAATGTCTTGATGATTTTGGACACGGTGAAAACCTCTTTTCCTGCATTAAAATATAAACCGCTTAAGTCGACATTGATTATATCAAAAAACGACAAGCAGGTGAATCATTAAGCTTCGTTATTCCGAATGAATGCGCTCCAGGACGGCATCCTCGATCCTCTCCCAGATCGACTTGCCGTTTTGGATCGCGGTTCCCGCCGACAGGCCTGCCTGCCCGCCGGCATCGTTACCAGGCACGTTCCCGGCGTTTTGCTGAAGAAATAAGGTTTCCGCCGCACCATCCGGTTTCTCCTCCAATTGCTGAAAAAAGTATACGTAAAGAGCAAGCACGCTCGCAGCCAAAAATGACATCACGCCGTACATGATCGTTTGAGTTCGTTTCACGTCGTTAAACCTCGCTTTGAAAAATGATGACAGGACTGATAGTATTAAATCATGTGATGTTGTTCGTGATCGATAGGTGTTGTTCTTACTATAAAATGAGCCCGTGTGGCAAACAATGGAGCAAATCTGATGAAATTATCATTTTTGGTTAGGGCCGCCCTTCGGTGCGCCTAACCGCGGTTAGAAAGTGGGAGATTGAACATGCCGGATATCGTAAAAATCATTCTGGATACAGCCGGGCAAAAAGGACATGGTTCGTTCCTGTATCTCGAGCAAGGGAGAAGCGTCACGATCGGCAGACACACGCATATGAACCGGGATGTCCTGGCGATCTATAATCAATTGGTATCGAAACGCCATTGCTGCTTGCACCGCGTTCACCAGGAAGTGTTCATCGAAGATCTGGGCAGCAAAAACGGCACCGAGCTGAACGGACAGCGTTTGATTCCGCACAGGAGATATCCTGTTTCCCCCGGAGACCGGCTGACGCTTGTGAACGGGCTTGTAAGGCTGCAGGTGGAATTCGACGGGGATCTGGAAGAAACGCGGGAGTATTCGGTTTCCGAATTGCTGGAGCGCGAAGTGCAGCTGTATGACCATTTGCAGAGCATTCAGATCGGCACCGAGCAGGTGACCTTATCGAAAAAAGAGTATCTGTTGTTTAAGCTGCTGCACAGCCGCTTGAACCATTTCGTCACCAAAGAGGAAATCATGAAGCAGGTGTGGCCGGAACGCTGCGTCGAAAACGCCGAGCTGGTCGGCATCGATGAAGTGAATTCGCTTATTTACCGGACGAACAAAAAACTCGGTTCGAATTTCGTCATTAAATCGGTGTATAAAAAAGGCGTATACATGAAGCGCGAAGGCAGCTTCGCCGAGCTGGACGCGTCAAACGCATGAATTTAGAAAAAGGCCGCAATCGCTGCGGCTTTTTTTGTGCGCCCGAAATGGGCTGCAGAAGGGAATATTTTGCTCATGAATGGAGAAATTACCAAGTAACTCATCATAATCGGAAAGCCAGGCGATCATTCATGAACGAGTCATCCCAACATGCCTTTTTCAGTTTGGAGCAAAATACGAAGTATATTCAAAAGGCGCTGTTTGATACCCATGACCTCAAAATAAAACATCATCCGTACAAAGATACGCAGGGAGCGCTGATTTACCTTGAATCCCTCGTCGATCCGGCATTGATCGAACGCAATATTCTTGCGCCCATGAGTTTTGCGGAAGGAAAAAGCCTCTCGGAACTGTTTACGACCCTAAGGATGGAACGGAGCAACGACCTTGAAAAAGGCATTCAGGGCTTGATGCAGGGCAGCTGCCTGTATGTTTTGGACGGGGACGATGAATTTTATGCGCTTACGACGCCGGCCAAATACGAGCGGAGCATTACCGAACCGGAAAACGAAGCGATCGTTCGCGGCCCGCATAACGGCTTTATCGAAAATTTAACCGTCAATCTGCATCTGGTCCGTCAGCATATCGGCACTCCCGACCTCACGGTACGGTACCACACCGTCGGCAACACCGTGCCGAGAAAGGTTGCCATGCTGTACGTTCAAAACCTATGCGATAACGAGCTGGTCCAAAAAGTGGAACGACGATTATCGGAGATTTCGCTCGACACGGTGATGTCTACGGGGTTCATTCAGGAATTGATGGAGGACAATCCGTTTTCGATCTTCCCGCAGCATGTGAATACGGAGCGGCCCGATCATACGAGCGCGTATCTTGTCGACGGACATATCGCCTTGATTTTGGAGGGCGATCCGACGGCTTTGATCGTGCCCGCTTGCTTTTTTACTTTCTATCAAACGCCCGACGACTACAACAACCGGTGGATGATCGCGTCTTTTATCCGGTTCATCCGCCTCATCAGCTTTATTACCGCGTTCCAGCTGCCGGCGATCTACATTGCGACGGTATCTTTCCATTCCAACGTTTTGCCGATCCAATTGTTTTTTACGGTGCAAGGTTCGCTGACGCGCGTTCCTTATCCGCCGATCGTTGAAGCGATGATTCTCGAGCTTATATTCGAGCTTTTAAGGGAGGCCGGACTGCGGCTTCCAAGCCGCGTCGGCCAAACGATCGGTATCGTTGGAGGTTTGGTGATCGGAGACGCGATCGTCAAGGCCGGATTGGTTTCGTATACGATGACGATCGTCGTCGCATTGACGGCCATCTCTTCCTTCCTTATCCCGTCCAACGAAATGAGCTCGTCGCTAAGGATTCTAAGATTCCCGCTCATGATCGCGGCCGCCTTGTTCGGATATATCGGCATCGCTTTTGGATTGACGTTGTTGTTTGTTCACCTGTGCAAGCTCGAATCATTCGGCAAGCCGTATTTTTATCCGATCGCTCCTCTCAAATTTCAGGGGTTGAAGGATACATTCTCGAGGTTTCCGGTCTGGAACATCCGCAAAAAGGCGCAAGGGAACGACAATTGAATTTTAGGAAAAGAAGCAGGAAAGGGGGGACGATATGGCTCAGACCGAAAAAAAGATATCGGCCAGGCAGCTGTTCCTGTTTATCATACAGGCCCAAATCGGAGTCGGGGTTCTTTCCATTCCCTATAAACTCAACGAGACCGCCAGAGGCGGGGCGGGCATTACCGTTCTCATTACGGGAGCCATCACGCAGCTTATCATCCTGATGTTCTGGTTGCTGCTGCGCAAATTTCCGGGCCTTAATTTGTTCCAAATCTGCCTGCGCCTCGGGGGCCGCGTATTCGGCAAACTGCTCATTGCAGGATACATCGGATATTTCGTGCTGCTCGGCGCCAATATTATGCTCAGCGCGGTCGGCGTGCTGCAGAGATGGATGATGAATGCAACGCCGACATGGATATTGCTTGGGTTGTTTTCGATCATGACGTATTACTTGGCGAAGGAGAAGCTGACGGTGATGGCCCGTTTTTATACCTTGTCGTCCGCCTTGTTTATCCCGCTGATCATCTTCGTAAGTTATGGATTGACCCAAGCCCGCCTGGAATATATGTTTCCGCTGATGGAAGCGGGCATTTGGAACATTTTGAAGGCGACGAAGGACACGACGATCTCCATGTACGGATTCGAGGTGATTCTGGTCATATTTCCGTTTATCGATGCTTCGGACAAAAAGAAGCTGATGATCATAAGCATGTCGAATTTGTTCGTCACGTTGTTTTATGTTTTCGTGGTCTGCACCTGTCTCATGGTGTTCAGCTCCGAGCAGCTTCGCTTGATTCCCGAGCCCGTTCTTTATCTGGTCAAATCGCTGAATTTTTACATCGTCGACCGGGCGGACGTCTTGTTCCTTCCCATCTGGTCGATTACCCTCGTCTGCTCGATCACGAGTTATGCGTATGCCGCTTCCGTGGGGCTTGCGCAATTGTTCGAGCGAAAAAGCCATGGAGTGTTTACGCCCTACGTTAACGCCGTGATATTTTTCATTACGCTGCTTCCAGCAACGCCGTTAGCCACACGCCGGTTGGACGTTTCCGCGGAATATGCGGCGTATCTGTTTATATTCATTCTTCCGTTTGCCATGGTCTTCGGATCGAAATTGTTCAAAAAGAAGGTGGAACGATCTGCATGAAACGTTCAGTCGCCGTGCTTGGAGCGGTCCTGTCGACGGCAATGTTGGCGGGATGCTGGGACCGGGAGTATTTGAAAGATTTGAATCTTGCATACAGCGTCGGCTTTGATCTGACGAAAGACAAGAAGATAAAAGAAACGGTTGAGCTCATTATTCCGCCCGAATCGGAGCAATCCGGCACGAAAAACGAAATCCACAGCGCAGTAGGACCAACGACCCGCGGCTCGAGCAACGAGCTTCGGGCCCGGGTAAGAGGGAACATGCGGGTGCTCAAAAACGGCGTTCAAGTCATCGGCAAAGACTTGGCGCTAAACGGCTTGAAACCTCCGATGGATGTGAACTTCCGGGATCCCGACAATCCGAGCTCGAACGTAAGACTGATCATCACAGACGGGGAAGCGTCGGAAATCATCGGCCAAAAAGAGGTCGGGGAACTGAAAATCGGGGAATTCCTGATCCAAAAGATCGAAAGCCTGGAGAAAATGAGCCTTTTTTATCCGCCCGAAACGATGGATACGGTCTTCAAGGCTTTGAAGGATCCGGGCCAGGACTTTGCGCTGCCGTACATCGGGTTGGAAGGGAAAGAGATCGTTGCCAAAGGCGTCGCATTGTTTCATGATCAATATTTCACCGGGGAGCTGAATATCGAGGATTCGATTATGCTGGTCCTTCTCAAGGGACGTTCCGGAGATAATGCGCGTTTGACCAAAAAGATCGATGACGGACCGCTTCGCGGAAACATCAGTTTCAACGTCGGCAAAAAAAAGGTCAAACGAACATTCAAGGTGATGGTTGGAAAAAACGGGGAGGTTCACGTTCAGCTGAACATCAAGCTCAAGGGGCTGATCGAAGAATATACGGGAAGTCATCCCTTGACCGAGGAATCGCTCGTTCGGGTCAATCAAGAGTTGTCCGATATTTTGACGAGGCAAGCGCGGGACGTCGTGCGCAGCTTGCAAAAGGCTAATTGCGATATATTCGGCGTCGGCAGGGAGCTTATCGCATACCATAATAGCCTTTGGAAACAAAAGGACTGGAGCAAGGAATATCAAGAGGTGCAATTTCATACGGACGTCCAGGTTTCCATCATAAACACGGGGATCATCCAATAGCCGGATGATCCCCGTGTTTGCAGCTAAATACGTATAAGGACGTTTCTTGGATTTGACGAATCGATTACGCGCCTGTGATGGTCAGCTCGGAGCGCTTTGAGTCCCAAGTGACGGTGAATCCCATCTGCTTCAATAAGGAGGCGGGAATCATCGTCGCTCCGTTCTCTGCGGTGATCGGGCTGGGCAACAGCACTTTTTTGCCATTGATGTCCACTTCGTTATAACCAGGGCGGAAGTCAACCGAGGTATCCTTATATTTGAGCGTATACATGCCTCCGTCCGCCGTCGTCGGGGTCTTCAATTCGGCCCCCAGGGCCTTTGCCGTATCCTTTAAGGGCACGTTAATCAAGTTGCCGGACATCGTAGCGGGGAAGGAGGAAGAGAGCAGGCTTCCGTTGACCTTAACGGTGATCGGGATTTGCAGCCGCTTCGGCGCATATTCCATGCCGTCCTGCGAATTTCTGCGGCCCCCGACCTCGTTCCATTGATTGGCTCCCCAGCCCCAGACCTGGCCCTGAGCATCGATAGCCAAAGCATGCCTCGATCCGGGGGAGAGGGCAACGATCCCTTTCAAGCCATTCACTTTGCCTTCCTTGCCGTCAGGTCCTTTGCCGTAAGTCCAAACCTCGCCTTGTTCGGTGAGGAGCATCGTTAAGCCGCTGCTGGCCGCCTGTTTAAACTTGAGGCCGGGATAGAGCTTTATTGGTTTCCCGGAAAGTTTATACGACGCGGCAGAAGGCGTTAACGACCATTTCCAGGCTGTGCCTGATCGATCGATCCCGTACATACCGGAGGAGAAATCCCCTGTGACCTGCTTTAGGGCAGGGAGGCCTGAAACGCGAACCGGCGGGAGTACGTTCAATCGATGATCTTGCCGTTCCGCCCGAATCACCCATAACGACCCGGCATCGTCGAGTGTATATGCGGTATCTCCCGCAACGCTCAAACTGACGTATTTGCCGGTGTGCTTAATCTCGAAGGGCTGACCTATTTTCCCGGTATCAACATCCTTCGTCCAAGCCCAAAGCGATCCGTCCTGCTTAAGGGCAAAGTTGACGGCATGCTGCGTCGCGACCTGGGCAACGCGCGTTAGCAAGGGGAACTGCCGCGGCGGCAGCGTCTCGGTCGAATTTCTTAGATGGGATCCCCATTCCCAGACGGTTCCGTCATCTTTGACGGCAAGCTGATACCCGGAACCGCTCGTCGCGATCGAGCGGATTCCGGTGAGACCGACCAGCCGGACCGGCGAATTGACGCTTCCGACCGCGCTTGTGCCGGGCAGCCCCAATTCGCCGTATAAATTGCGGCCCCATGTCCACACCGATCCGTCCGCACGCAATCCGACGGAATAATAGGTACCTGCCAATACCTGCGTAAAGGCGGTTTCTGCTGCCGTTTTGGCGGGAGAAGAAGCTACCGGACCTGAAGAAACATGTGCAGCGGCATGAGCAGGCACGCTAACGCCGCGATGATTTTCGTCTGCCGCCAGGCTTGTACCGGCACCCGATGCCATTATTATTGCAGCGATGGCCAGAACGGCCGGCCGGCGAAGCGACGTTACGGGCTTTGCGCGGTTCATATACGACCCTCCTTGTTTTTTTACCGAACCGAACTAGTTCATACGGATGGCGATCCGTTCCTCGTTCGGCAGCCAGTTGACGGTGGCGCCCAGCTTTTCGCTGATCAGACGAAGCGGAAGGTATACCGTTCCGTCCACGGTAAACGGTTTGTTATCGAACCGGATCGGGTTGTTGTTCAGCGTGATGCTGCCCGTTTTGACGTTTACCGCGATTGAAATGGCAGGTTTTCCGGCTTCATTGCGCGTAACCTTAGCCGTCTTGCTTTTTTCGTCGTAGGAGACTTCGGCGCCCATTTTTTCGAACACGGAACGAAGCGGCACGAAATTTTGCTCATTGCGCGTGATGACGCCGCTGCCCAATGGCACGTTTTCCCCGTTCAAGGAAACGGAGATCGGTTTTTGCACGGGTACGGGCGTGTTATGCATGAACTCATAATCGCCATGGCCGAGTTCCGCCGCTTTATTGACGCCCCATCCCCAAAGGGTGCCGTCTTTTTTCTGCATGATGATGTGGCGGTCGCCGTTTTTGACCGAAACCACGTTCGAGGCGAGCAGCTTAAAGGAGACGTTGGACGGTACTTGATTCCGCTGGATCGAAGTCTCGTACACTTTGCCGTCGCCCGTGAAGGCCACAATCGAATTTTCTACGATATACGCCTCTTTCACGTTTTTTACGCCGGTTAACAGGACCGGTTTGGCATGGTCGGTATATACCGGGCCGTCCGAATATCCGGTTACGGTTGCACCCCAGAACCAAAGCCGGGATTGGTTGTCGATGGCCAGCGAGGATTTCTGGTTCTGCCAGATGCTTTTGATATGGCTTAAAGACTGGATTTTCGTCGCGCTCAGCGTGCCGGGAAGAGGGCCGGTGCCTTTTAAGGTTTTCGGCCAGGTCCATACGGTGCCGTCTTTTTTCAGCGCGATCGTGTCTTCGAGTTGAACGACGTTATCGAGATTTTTGACGGGGGTGAAGGTTTGGGCGGAATCCGAGTTCGTCCAGACCGTCCCGTCAGATTTCAAGAAAACGCGGCGTCCTTCGCCGGTTTTGTCGTTGCTGCGGTAAAAGCTTTCGACGTCCGTCACATGGTCGATGCCTTTAACGGGTTCGAAATGCGTCAGATCCCAGCCCTCATCCGTTTTTACCGAGCTGAAAACGTTCCCGTCCGCATCGATGGCGAGCATGGGCCCATAACCCTCGATTTTCGCAACGTTGCTGATCCCGCTGACAGGTTTGACGGTCACCGCTTTGCTCAGCACTTTGGTCTCCCAGAGCCATACCGTGTGGTCTTGTTTCTCGACCATTTTGTTGCCGAGCATGGACGTTACGCCGCTGAGTTCCGGGACTTGGGTCGGCACGGGCTGCTGAGGGCCCCAGATCCAGAACGTCCCGTCCGTTTTGACAAGGGAATCCGTTCCGTACGATGCGATGGTCGAAGCGGTATTCGTATTTGCTGCCGCTGCGGACGCCTGGGCCGAAACCGTTAGGCCGATTGCCAGCGACAAAAGTGTAATCGTTTTTTTCATGTTTGAAATTCTCCTTTCAAGATGTAACCAAAAAATGATGCAGATTGCCGCGAAAAAATGAGATCGGTAGGGAGCTTGGATCGGAAGATTCCAAATATTAGACGTGCATCATGATAAAATGTTACATTTTTGACCGCAAAAAAACACCCCTGGATGCATTCCGCAAATTTTGTCGCAAGTACTCGAAGTTTTTTTTATTTGAGAACATTCACCCTGGATTCGCGGCGCACATCGCGCATCATGTTGTCACATTTTCCAAGCCAAAGTTTCGATGAGAAAACAGGCCGGTCTGTGATACAATGAGTTGGTCCAATTTTAATAGAGAAGTTTCACATGCATGGGAGAAGGAGTCGGCTACATGGAAAAAAACACGCCTTTTATTGCCGTTGAGGGACCGATCGGGGCGGGCAAAACGACGTTGGCTGCGATGCTTGGAGAGCATTTCGCGCTTCCGGTCGTGAAGGAAATCGTCGAAGAAAACCCGTTTATCGATAAATTTTATCAAAATATGGACGATTGGAGCTTTCAGCTCGAAATGTTCTTTCTGTGCAACCGGTACAAGCAGTTGAAAGAAACGGTCCAAGAGTACGTCATGTCGGGAAAACCTGTGGTTTCGGACTACCATATTTTTAAGAACCTGATCTTCAGCCAGCGAACGTTAACCGGCGCGGAACGGGACAAATACGAGCAAATCTATCATATTCTGACGGATGATTTGCCTAAACCCAACATCATGATCTACATCAAAGCAAGTTTGGAAACCCTGCTGCACCGGATCGCCAAGAGGGGGCGGCCGTTCGAGCAGGACATGGATCCGGGATATCTCCAGCAGTTGATCGAGGATTACGAAGCGGCGATGTCGTCGCTTGCAGACCGCGAACCTTCAACGATCATCATGACCATCGACGCCAACCGGGTCGACTTCGTCCAAAACAAAAACCAATTCGAGGAAATTGCCTCTCAGTTAAAGGAGAACTTGTCATGAATCCATACCAAATCCCGGAAAACGCGATCATCACGGTCGCGGGTACGGTCGGCGTGGGCAAATCCACGCTTACGAAAGCGTTGGCGGCGCAGCTCGGCTTTAAAACCTCCATGGAAAAGGTCGATCATAACCCTTATTTGGAAAAGTTCTATCACGATTTCGAACGATGGAGCTTCCATTTGCAGATCTATTTTTTGGCCGAGCGTTTTAAGGAACAAAAAAGAATGTTCGAAATAGGAGGAGGGTTCGTCCAGGACCGCTCCATTTATGAAGATACCGGCATTTTTGCCAAAATGCACGCCGACCAAGGAACGATGTCGAAAATCGACTACGAAACATACACCAGCCTATTTGAGGCGATGGTGATGACGCCGTATTTCCCGCATCCCGATGTCCTCATTTACCTTGAAGGCAGCTTGCCGTCCATCCTGGCCCGGATTAAGGAGCGGGGACGCGAGATGGAGATTCAGACCGACGTATCCTATTGGGAACGTATGCACCAAAGATATTCGGATTGGATCCGTGAATTTCAGGCTTGCCCGGTGCTTCGCTTGAACATCGACGAATACGACGTGCATGATCCCGATTCGATGTCGGACATATTGAAGCAGGTGGGAGCCATCATTCGTCCTTCCTAATGAACAATCGCAAAATGAAAGCAGGCGGCATCAACAAATAACCATACCGATAACGAAAATGCCGGGAACGGACGACGGATCCGTTTTCGGTATTTTTTGTATGCAGGTTAATCGATGTTTTCAACCTCTTTTAAAGGCTGTGTCATTTTTGATGAAAAAGTCCCGGATCCCCGCCAGGCAGGGTTCGATCCGGATACAAGAAACACATATTCCCTCATTTCCCGTTATGGATTATAATCATGCCTTGTGGAAAAAGAAGGATATGGAGGGAGGATTGGATAAATAGAAAACGCTTCCACGGAAAGCAATGACTTAAATCGTCAGAGAGGGATGGCATGATGAAAAAGGATGTATTTTTCCGGCTCATAAAATATATGAAGAAGTATAAGCTTCTCTATGCCGGGTTAATCGCGACCATGCTGGCTGGAATCACCTTGGATCTGTCCGTGGCATGGTTTTTGTCCCAAATAACAAACGCGGCGGTGAAGTTCGACGTTGACCGTTGGCCGTTACTTGTCGCCATTGGGATCGCCATCATGCTTGGCTGCAGCTTGATTTCATTTTTCGATACATATTTGAAACAAAAAGCTTCAGTAAAAGTCAGGAACGACATCCGTCTGGACACGATGGACCATGCCTTGCGGCTGCATCAGGCCTTTAGCGACCGGATTCATACCGGCGATTTGCTCGCGAGGTTCACGAGCGACAACCAAGCGGTGGGCGAGGCGGCCGGGAACGTGATCATGGGGTTGATCCGAAATCCGCTGCTTGCCACATGCGCCTTTATCTACCTGCTCAACATTCATTGGCCGCTTGCGTTGATCACGATTTGCGTCGGACCGGCGATGATCTTGACGGGTAAAATGTTCGGGGAATCGATGCGCAGGAAAGGGGTCCGCCTGCAGGAGACGATGGGACGAGGAACGTCGTATTTGCAGGATGTGCTGGGATCTGGCGTTTTGTACAAAATTTTCGGCCTGGAAAAAAAGATATCCAAGCAGTACCGGCAATTCAGCACGGAAATCGCGGAAATCGAGCAAAGCCAGGGCAAAACCCAAGGGGCTGCCGCGGCCATGTCGCAGGGGATTGCGCTTGTAACCTTCATGACGGCCATCCTGCTAGCCGGGTATTTCGTCGCCAAAGGCAGCCTGGAAGTCGGCGCGATGCTTGCTTTTATCCAGCTCATGAACTATCTGGTGAATCCGTTTGCTCTTTTGCCGGCTTTATGGTCCAGCATGCAGCAAGCATTGGCAGGGGCGGAGAGGATTTTCCAGGTGATCGACGCCCCCAAAGAGTACGCCGAGCTGCCGGCGGCGAGCCGGGCAAAAACGGCATTCAGCGAGCTTGTTGTGTCCTCTGTCGGATTTTCGTACAAGGAGGGGGCGGAAGAGGTACCGGCGCTGCGCCATATCGGATTTCGGGTGTGCGCGGGACAGACGGTGGCCGTCGTCGGCGGCAGCGGAGGAGGCAAGTCTACCTTGTTCAAACTGCTGCTTGGGTTATATCCTCCCGGATCGGGCAGCATTAGAATCGACGGGAAAGCGCTCGGGGACATCGGACCCCGGGAATACAGGGATTATTTTTCGCTCGTGCCGCAGGAATCCATTCTGTTCACGGGGACGATCCGGGACAATATTTTGGATGGAAACCCGGATGCGAGCGAGGAGCAAATCATCGCAGCCGCCAAACAGGCCAACGCCTACGATTTCATCATGAAGCTGCCGGAAGGATTCGCTACGGAGATCGGGGAACGGGGCTCGCGGCTCTCCGGCGGACAAAAGCAGCGGATTGCGATCGCCAGGGCGATCTTGCGGGATGCGCCGATCCTGCTTCTCGATGAAGCGACAGCCGCACTGGACAACGAATCCGAAAGATTGGTCCAGGATGCGCTTTCGAAGCTGATGATCGGCAAAACGACGCTGGTCATTGCCCACCGCTTGTCCACCGTGCAGCATGCGGACCTGATTCTGGTCATGGAAAACGGCGAAATCGTGGAAAACGGGACACATCGCTCCCTGCTGGCGGCAGGCGGAAGATACCAGGAGCTTTATCAAGCGCAGATGAAGAATGAGGCTATTGCAGCCTCTACGTGAACGGGGTCATGCAAACGGCCGATGCTTCAACCGTAACGACGACAGCGATTACCATTCCCGGAGGGGATGCCCTGGGTCCCGGAACTCCGGTAATCGTCCAGTTCGTCATATCCTGATCCTTTTGACCGCACTACAACATCGATGCATTTCATCGGCTTCTGCCCAACATGTTTTTCATCCTTGAGACCTGCTCCTGCTTTTGGGGCGGGTCTCTTTTTTGCGAAAGGGCACCCCGGGCGGAACAAAAAATTTTAATCGTTCCAGACCCCTGTGACATATGGTACAATTTTCAAAAGGCAAGGGTATTTGGACCAAGCGGAATCTTTTGCCGATCGTGGTCATCGTTTGCGGAATGGAACCTATTCGGAACTGCAACGTAGGTATATGGAAAGATGAGGTAAGACGCAATGCAGGATCGGCGTCAAGGGTACATAAACAAAATGGAAGAGAATGGTTCGCAATCACGAAAACCTTCCGCCAAACGGAACAAGCAACTTAAAATATATTGCCTTTAACAACGCAAGATCACATGGGATAGCCTGAATGTGTTTTCCCGCGTTTGGCGAGGTAGCAAAAGGAGGTAGACGTTGGATCGAATGAAGTACATAAAATTTTTCGGGCTTGTCGCAGGGCTCGTGGTCCTGAACATTCTCGTGCTCTCTCCCGGATTTTTGGGCATTTCGATCGGGGGAAGCGCTCTTTCGACGGCATGCGGGATTACGTTGCTGGTTGCAAGCGCCATCATCCTATTTTATGGATGTTATATGCTGCTGTTCAAGCCTCCGGCCGTCATTCCCGTCAAAGAGATCAGCACGCATGAAGACTATGTGGAGGCGCTCAATCGCTACCGCAACGTCAAATCGCTTCAGGAATTCGTTACGCTGGCCCTCGAGCAATTGGACCGCATCCTGAAAAAAAGAGCCACGCTGATG
Organism: Paenibacillus sp. FSL M7-1455; assembly: GCF_038004655.1. Lineage (NCBI taxonomy): Bacteria > Bacillati > Bacillota > Bacilli > Caryophanales > Paenibacillaceae > Paenibacillus > Paenibacillus sp. FSL M7-1455. Next base: position 2,812,575 of record NZ_JBBORO010000001.1, read on the forward strand.
AATATCATCAACCAGCGGTTTGACGAAGGGGAATTGAGCCACAAAAAGTTTTCGTCCGTCGCCTACGAGGTCGAAAAGCTGTTCTACCTTAACGTCAAAAGCATTTTAAACAGGCTCAGCGTGTTTGACGAGTCGGAATACCTGAGCGTCATGAACCAGCGGCAGTCCAAGTTCTCGCGCGAAATTCTCGAGGAAAAAACGAAGGTGTACAACGAGTACCTGTCTTTCATGAAAAGCTCTTTGAGCACGAACGAGGAAATTTTGCTGAAGCTCGATAAGCTCATCATCGAAATCTCCCGCCTGGACAGTTTTGAACCCGGCGACATCGACAACATGCCGTGCATGCAGGAAATCGACTCGTTAATCAAGCAGACCAAATTATATAAACAGTGAGAGGTGCAATGAATGGCAAGAAGAGGCAAGTTTTTTCTTATTTCCGGTATCATCCTGGTCATCGTTTTTGTGCTGGTTTACGTCGGGGTCAACATGACTTCCAATCTCGGCAAAACCAAACTGCAGGTTTCGGCCGAAGATGCGGCCAAGCGCTTAAACAAGCTTTACTCCAATGTCGCGGTAAAAACCGATACGCCGGTCAAAGGGCAAATCGACCTGAACCCGATCGATATCGGGGATTCGCTTCCGGACATCTCCAAGTTTCCGATCACCGTTAAAAACACGACGGGGGACAACTTCGTCGAAATTTTCTCTTCGATCGAAAAATCGGGCACGGGCGTAGACGGCTGGTTGACCGAAGCGGCTACCGAATTCAACAAAGCCAAAGTCATGGTGAACGGGAAACCGGCCTCCGTCAAAATTCGCAACATCGCGTCGGGCACGGCCGTCGATTACATCAGGTCCAAAAAATACGTTCCGGACGCGTTCACCCCTTCCAACGAGCTATGGGGAGAAATGGTCAAAGCCAGCGGCATCAAGACGCAGCTCGTCTCCAAACGGCTTGTCGGCAACGTCCCGGGCATCGTTTTATCGAGAGCCAAACATGACGCCCTGGTTGAAAAATACGGAGCCGTCAACGTCAAGACCGTCACCGAAGCGATCGCAAACAACGAGTTTTCGATGGGATATACCGATCCGTTCGCCAGTTCGACGGGGTTGAACTTCCTGCTTACCGCGCTTTATACGTTCGACAACAAAAATCTTTTGGGAGAAAAGGCGGTCCAAGGCTTCGAGAGCTTCCAGGCCAACGTGCCGTTTACCGCCTCGACGACGATCCAAATGCGCGACGCGGCCAAATCGGGCATGCTGGACGGCTTCGTTTTGGAAAACCAGACGTTTGTGAATGCCTCCGACCTGAAAGGCGGATACGTATTCACCCCGTTCGGCGTAAGACATGACAGCCCGTTGTACGCCATTGGCGACGTGCCTCAAAACAAACTGAATATCATTAAGAAGTTCGCCGAATTCGTCACGCAGGAAAAATATCAAAAAGAAGCGGAGAAAAAAGGCTTCAACGGCCTCGAAGATTACAAATCCGAGCTTCCCGTGGTCAGCGGCGACGTCCTGATCGCAGCCCAAAAGCTGTGGAAGGAAAAGAAAAACGGCAACAAGCCGATTGCGGCCGTGTTCGTCACCGACGTTTCCGGCAGCATGGCGGGCGAACCTTTGAACCGTTTGAAAGAATCGCTTTTGAAGGGTCAGAAATATTTGGGGAAAGACAACAGCATCGGCCTCGTGTCCTATTCCAGCGACGTCACCATCAATTTGCCGATCGGCAAATACAATACGAATCAGCAGTCGATGTTCGTCGGCGCGGTCCAAGGCCTGCAGGCGAACGGCGGCACGGCAACCTTTGACGGAATCGTCGTCGCGATCAAAATGCTGCAGGATTATTTGGCGGAAAATCCGTCGAGCAAACCGCTCATTTTTGTCCTGAGCGACGGGGAAACGAATGAAGGCCATACGCTGAAAGACGTTAAGGGATTGATCGAAGCCTATAAAATCCCGATCTACACGATCGGATACAACGCCAACATCAAAGCGCTCCAAAGCATCTCGAGCATCAACGAGGCGGCAAGCATCAATGCGGACACCGACGATGTCGTCTACAAAATCGGAAACCTGTTCAACGTTCAAATGTAACGTCATTTAAAGGAGGATTACGATGTCATTTTCGATGGAAGTCGCAAGCCCGGAAGAAATCAAAGCCGTCATTGAGGAAGAGGTCAAACCCGTTCCGGAGGAAGTCGCCAAGCTGAAGGAATTGGCCGATTCCAACGTCGCGGCGATTATGGACCTGGATCTGGATTCGCTCGAGAAGCGGAAGGAGATTTTGCAATCGATCGATACGTTCGGTTTGAATACGATGAGAATGTCTTCGGACAAAAATACGATGCTGCAAGTTTCGGTGGGGAAACTTTCCCAGACGGGAGACGAAGGAGGGCAAGTCGCCAAAGGCTTGGCCGAACTCCACACGCAGCTGAAGGATTTGGACCCGAGCGCGATCGATTTTGCAAAAACGGGTTTTCTCGGCAAGCTGTTCAACCCGCTCCGCGCCTATTTCTTGAAATTCGAAAAAGCGGACAGCGTCATCGGCGATATCGTGGTTTCGCTCGATAAAGGAAAACAGACCCTCAAAAACGACAATACGACGCTCGAAATCGAGCAGCAGAGCCTGCGGGATTTAACGAAAAAGCTGCAAAAGGAAATTCAGCTCGGCGAAATGATGGATGCTTCCATCGAAGCCCAGATTGAAGCGGCCAAAGCGCGCAATGAAGACCCGGATAAAATCCGTTTCATTACCGAAGAGGTGCTGTTCCCGCTCCGCCAGCGGATCATGGACCTGCAGCAGATGCTGGTCGTGAACCAGCAGGGGATCATGGCGATCGAAGTCGTCATCCGAAACAACAAAGAATTGATCCGCGGGGTAGATCGGGCGAAAACGGTCACGATTTCGGCGCTCAAAATCTCCGTCACCGTTGCCGCAGCGTTATATAACCAGAAAATCGTGCTGAAAAAGATCGAGCTTTTGAACCAAACGACCAACGAGCTGATCGCAAGCACGTCCCGAATGCTTAAAAACCAAGGAGCGGCGATTCAAAAGCAAGCGCTGGAGGCCAGCATTTCGGTTGACACGTTAAAGCAGGCGTTTACGGACGTGTTGTCCGCCTTGGATTCGATCAGCACGTATAAGCAGGAGGCTCTGCCTAAAATGCGCGAAACGATCAATCAATTCCGGGAAATGGCCGATACCGGGGAAAAGCAGATTTCCCGAATGGAGCGGGGCCACAAGCTGGACTTATAATTGAACTGAACTGATCCGACCATAGCCGCTGCATAAAGCGTCTCTAACGCGGTCACCCAAAAAAAGGATATAAGTCCTCGCCTGGCCGTCCAGGGGGAGGCTTATATCCTTTGCTTTTGCCGCGATTTGCAAGCGAAAATTTAACCGGTAAATTCCTGCACCCACTCGTTATTGTAAAAAGCGATGCCGATTTTCGTGAAGCTTTTGTTGAGAATATTGGCTTTATGCCCCGGGCTGTTCATCCAGTCATTCATCACTTGCGTGGGAGTGGTTTGTCCCTTGGCGATGTTTTCCCCGGCCGATTGATAGGTAATCCCGTATTCCTTCATCATGTCGAACGGGGAACCGTGCGTCGGGGAGTTATGATCGAAATAGTTGTTATTGTACATGTCCTGCGCTTTGGCCATGGCCATTTTGGAAAGCTCATCGTCCATGCTCAAGGAGCCGAGCCCTGCTTTGGATCTCTCTTTGTTCACCAAATCGAGCACCTGCTGCGCGAACTGGGCGGAATCCTTGCCGCTTGCAGGCGTTTGTGCGCCGGTTCCGGCCGTTCCGTTTCCGGCAGCGCTTCTTCCGGCTTGTCCGTTCGTGCCGTCGATCGGCTCCTGATCCGCCGGTGTGCCGGCAGGCGGCTTGTTCGTTGGTGCGTTAGTCGGTCCCTGATTGACCGGTGCGCCTGCAGGCCCCCGATTTGCGGGCGTACCTCCGGGGGCTTGGTTAGCCGGGGTGCCTGCCGGAGCTTGAATCAAGTCCAGCAGTTCGGAAGTAATCCCGTCCTGCGTTCCTTTTGCAGACAGTTTCCCGATCCGGTCCGTTGACGTCGACGATGCTTGGGTTTTGATCGAAGCGGGGTTCGTCGAACGGGATTGGGAATGGGAATGGGTTGTTATTTTGGCCGGTTGCGGGGTGGCCTGCTTCGTCGAGACGTTGTTGTTCGATGCGCAGCCTGCAGCCAAAATGAGCGCGGCGAGCGCGATGTACTTTACCATAATATGGCCTGAGCCCTATTTTACGAAAGGCGGTCTCGTATTCGGTTTTCGGTTTAAGGGATTTGCATGAACGATTTATAAACGGTAACCAATTTTTCTTTAGGCAAGTCGCTGCTAATCTGAATGATCAGCGTCTGGTGGATGCCTAAGAGCTGGTTGTACACGCCCGGACTATAAAATACTTCCTGACCGCCGAGCGCGATTTTCTCCGTTTCCTTCGGAACGGTGGAAATCGTCGATTGGTACGTTTTTAGATTCATCAGATGGATCCATAACGCGTGCTGCTCCGAATCGGTGTACTTTAACGAAACCTTATCGTATCCTTTTCCCTCTACGGAAGGATTGGATAACGTATAGTTTTCAAAATGATATTTCGAAGGTATTTGGTTTAATTCCGGCAGCGAAAACGATAATTTGGATTTGAGTTCGTCCAAATTAAGGGGTGGACCGACGCTTTCCCGGACTTCGGACCATTCCAAACGGGAGAAGTTGTCCCCGTCGCTGTTTTGTTCGACGTACGTATCCGGTTTTTCGGTTTTTGGCGTCACGAGGCTTGGCGGCACATCGCCGTTTTTGATCACGATTCCGATCATGCCGTTGCCCAAATCCACGACGGATTGAACGATCGGAGACAGAGCTTTGGTGACGCCCGAAGGGCTGAAAAACACGGCGCCCGCGATAAACGATGCGGCTACGAAGCCGCTAAGCTGCAAACGCCGTCTCTGTTTGCGCTTGCGTTTGACCTGATCGAGTTGCGCTTGAACCTTCTTCCAGGATGCTCGCTTGCTTTCGTCGGACGTTAAGGAAGATGAAGACACTGCGCGGTCAAAGGCAACATCAAACCACTCTTCAAATTTTTCGCTTTTCATCCTTAATCCCCCACTCTTTAAACAGCATTTTCTTAATATTTTCCCGAGCCCTGAATAGACGTTGCTTGACGACATCTTCACTCAGCTCCAGCATACTTGAAATTTCTTTGTAACTCAGTCCCTGTTTCCACCTGTATTCGATCAACACTCTGTATTCGGGCTTCAATTGTTGAAGGTATTCCATGATCGATTCTTCGATCAATTTGGTTTCAACGGTGTTTTCGACCGACATGGGCGACTGGGGAACGTCTTCTTTATACATAAAAACACCTTCAACATCCACTTGGTTACGGTAATTTTTATTTTTTCGCAAATAATTTATCGTCGTATTTTTGGTCACGACCTTGAGCCAGGCTCGAAGTTTGGCTTCGTTTTCGAATACGGGCTTGTTTTTGACCACTTTAATAAAGGCTTCCTGAATGATGTCTTCGGTAGCAGCGTGATCCTTGACAATGTAATATATCATGCCGTATGCAAAATCGTAATACTCGTAATAGATCTCTTCCTGTAAATCCTCACTGATATCGCTGAAGTCCGTCGTCGTGAGGAGCCGAATCATTGTGGACATGGTTATCCCCTTCCCGAAAGCCCGTGTTTCAATTTTGAATCCCGTCTTACAATTCCATATATTCATCGGCTATCGGAAACATCCGATCGGCAAGTCTGCCGAAAAGCCGGTTCGCTTGCTGGCAATTCCCCATCGTGGAGGTTTTTCTTCTATCTATTTTACAATATTTATGTATGCTTAGCCTAATATTTGGCATTGAAATTTTTTGGGAAACAAAAATACAAATATAGGATAATCGTCGTACATAAGCGTTAATGTTTCAAATATATGCGCATTTTCTGGTAAACAGCCTCACATTCCGTTTTTCGGAGGATCGTCGGTGCAGGAGGGGCGTTCGGCATTTTACAGCAGTGCCCTCGCAGGCTTACGATTTACGTGCAAACCGTTCATGGTGGGGAGAGAACGCGATGGATGAATACAAAAGAAAAACGCCGGAACAAGTTTTGGAAGAAATCCGAAAGGTTCGGCGAGGCGCATTAAAAATCATGATCGGCGCCGTTAGCGGGAGCGGTAAAACCTACCATATGCTGCGTGAAGGCCAACTATTGAAGGAGCGGGGGATCGATGTCGTCCTATGCGCCGTCTCCGCCTTAAACAGGCCGGAAATTGAAAAGCAGTTGGCCGGTTTTGAACGGGTACCCAGCATCCATTGGCTGGACCGCGGCAAGGAGACCAAGGATTTAAATCTTGAAGGATTGCTTGCGCGAAATCCCGAGGTCGTACTGGTGGACGAATTGGCGCATCGGAACCGCAAAGGGGCGCAATTTCCGAACCGGTTAAAGGATATCGAATTTTTGCTTGATCATGGCATCGGCGTGGTCACGACGTTAAACGCATACGAGATCGAAGGCGTCCATGACCTGGCCCGAAAGTGGGCCGGCGTGGAATCCAGGGAAACCGTTCCGATGGGAACGTTGGGGCATGCGGATGAAATTCGATTGATCGATGTTTCGCACGAAACGCTGATCGCAAGAATCAAGGAAGGTCAACTGGGGGCGAACGACGATGCCGGTTCGTTGACCCGCAAGGATTTGGCCGTGCTGCGCGAATTGTCATTGCGCCTTGTGGCCGAGGGCGTTCAAGCCGAACTCGAGGAACACCGCGAGCACATGGGGTTGCAGGGGCCGTCGGGCGCGTCGGAAAGGATTTTGGTGTCGGCGCAGTATCACTCGAACGGTTCTCTTTACATCCGCAGGGGGCAACAGATCGCCAAACGTTTAAACGGGGACCTGCTCGTCGTTGTTTTTATGCATGAAAAACGCAAGTTGACGAAGGAAGCGGCGGCTTTCAAACGTTCCCTGCACAAGATGGCGAAAAAAACGGACGGCGCCGTCGAGGAACGGACGCTGCGTTCATCCAGGCATTTTCCCAAGGCGCTCATTCAGTATGCCCTCGAAAAAAACGTGACGCGAATCGTTCTTGGACATTCAAAGAAAAGCCGTTGGCAGGAATTTTGGCACGGCTCCGTCACGGGCGGCATACTGAAGCACGCAAGGGGGATCGATCTGTTTTGGGTGGCCGACCGGACGGCGCATGGAGACTCGCGCATACTTCCTGCCCTCCGTTTTCAGCCGCATCAACAAGAGCGATTTCATAGACTGAGCAATGAAGAGATGGAATTGAAAGTGAACCGCATCCAACGCGGACGGTTGAAAATTTATATCGGAGCAGCCCCGGGCGTCGGCAAAACGTACACGATGCTGCGTGAAGGCAACGAAAGCTTAAGCAGGGGGACGGATGTCCTCATCGGCTGGCTGGAGACCCACGGACGGGCGGCAACGGCGGCCCAAATCGGATTGTTGGAATCGGTGCCCGCATCGGAAATTGCGTATAAAGGCAGGGTGTTAAAGGAAATGGACTTGGATGCCATCCTTGCCCGCAATCCGGAGCTGGCCCTTGTCGACGAGCTCCCGCACACGAACATGCCGGGCAGCCGCAATAAAAAAAGGTACGAGGACGTTCTGATGCTGCTTGAGCATGGCATTTCAGTGATCACGACGATGAACGTGCAGCATTTGGAAAGCCTGAATGATGCGGTGCAGCAGATCACGGGAGTTCGGGTAAGGGAGACCGTTCCGGATTCCATTCTGTCGATGGCCGATGAAGTGGAGCTCATCGACGTCGCTCCCCGGGCGCTGCGCCGGCGGATGAGGGAGGGGAAAATTTACGCAGCGGGCAAGGTTGAACAGGCACTGGACTCCTTTTTCAAAACCGGGAATCTGATCGCCTTAAGGGAGCTTGCCCTGCGAGAAATCGCCGATGACGTGGACGAACGGCTTGAATCCAGGGAACGCAGCTTTTCCATCCGCGGTCCATGGCGAAAAGAAGAAACGATCTACGTATGCATTTTTCCCGGAACAAACGGGGAGCGGCTCATTCGGCGCGGTTTTAGAATTGCGTATCGTTTGAAGGCGGCACTTTATGTTGACACCATCCGTATGAGTACCGCTGAAGTCATAACCCCCATGATGGACGACTGCCGCAAGCTCACGGAGCGTTTGGGAGGAACATATGGCGTGTTGGAAGCCGGAGCATGGCGGGATATTCCCCGGATCACGATGGAAAAAGCATCCGGCCTCCAAGCGACGCAAATCATCGCCGGACAGGACGGATCGCCCGGATCCAAGCAACGCAGGCGCAAAGCCGTCCGGGAACTGCTCCGTTTGGCCAGGGACATTGACGTGCTTCTGGTAGGAAGCCCGGAGCCTCCGGCTTGATTCAACGATTTATCGCAGCTAGCGTTTCCGAAGGCCTCTGAAGCATGGTATATTAAGTAAAGGATGAAATCTATCCTTAGTATGCTAAATATCTTTTCATGGATGAAGAGGAGGCAATCATGGAGACACAACATTCGGCCTATGTAGGCGATTTTCAAGGCGAACGGGCGGTTTGGCTGAAACATGGACCGTACGAAGCGGCGCTGCTCCCGGAGCTTGGGGGCAATCTGATTTTGTTCCGCGACGTCGAAAAGGGATTCAAGTATCTGCGAGAGCCTGAAGAAGGCGAAATGGAAGATTTCAAGGCTAATCCGGGCATTTACGGCATTCCGGTCCTGATTCCGCCAAACCGGTATGACGGCGGTAAATTTGCCTGGGAAGGCAAGGAGTACCGGCTGCCGGTCAACGAAACCGACCGCGGCAACCATCTGCATGGTTATATGCATACGATCCCTTGGAGGGTTGAATACATAAAGGGCGACGAGTACGAAAGCGTGGTGGTCATCTCGCAGAAAGTGGGCGAAGGCCATCTTTACAAGCAGTATTTCCCGTTCGATTTTACGGTGACGCTTCGATATACCTTAAATGCCGAGGGTTTGCACCAGAAGGTGACGATCGTCAACGACGGCAAGGAAAACATGCCGAATTTGCTGGCGTTCCATACGGCGATCAACGCGCCTTTCGTGCCGGGAAGCAAAGCTTCGGATTATACGTTCAAAGTGACGATCGGGGAGCGCCGGGAAATGGACGAGCGGATGCTGCCGACGGGACGGTTCCAGCCGCTTAGCGCCGAGGAAGAGTTAATGAAGACCGAAGGCGTCAGCCCTTACTTTGCCGAGATGGACAACCATTACACGGCTAGCCCGCAAAACGGCCGCAACCGCATGGAGCTGACCGACAACAGGACCGGGGACGTTTTGGTATACGATGTCGGAACTTCTTACAAGCATTGGATGATTTGGAACAACGGCGCCTCCGGCAAGTTTTTCTGTCCGGAACCGCAAACCAATCTGGTCAATGCGCCGAATATCACGGGGTTGCCTGCGGAGAAAATCGGACTTTTCGGACTCCAGCCGGGCGAACGATGGGAAGAAACCAGCTCGTTTTATGCTTTGAAACGTTAAAACTTAAGCCTGAATACTGTAACGTGGCATAAAAAAACCGCCTTTCCGTCATCGGAAAGGCGGTCATGCAATCGTTAATATATAGCGGACGTCACTCGGCTAAATGAAACCCGCAGCTCCGGCAAAATTTATCCGTCGAACCTGCCGCCTCCCCGCATCTGGGGCAATAGGAAGTTTTTTCGGCCTGAACGGCGGACGGTTGGAGCACGATGGTTTGGAACTGCTGACCGCAAAACGGACAATAGGACGCGTCGGCCGGCAGCATCTTTCCGCATCCGCATTCCTTCAGGTTTTGGAGCTGCTGGATTTTGCGGTTGAGCTCTTCGATTTCCTGCTCGAGGTTCACGATGGCCTCGCGATATTTTTGGTATTCCGCATTGGGAACGAAGCTGGTTTGATCTTCAAGGGAACGGTAGACGATCCGTCCGATCTCCGTATAGTTTTTTTCGATTTCCTTTTCTTTGGATGCTACCTGAAACTTCAATGTCGTGGATTCCACGGTTTGCTGAGCTTTTTTGCCTGCATCCGATACACCCTGTTTGAGTTTGTTTAAAAAGTTGGACATAACGGGGTTTCTCCTCCTTCATCCGCTTGGCGTATCCATATGGATCGTCATCTCATAGACTCCGGCTTCATATCTTTACCGACCTCTCGCTTATGGATACCTTGGTAGTATAGTTTATGGCTTTGCTTTGGATTATAGAATGCATTCGTATGCCTAGGGACTTTCTTATGGCATTATACCCGAGACCCGTGAAATAGGGAAATAAAAAATGGAAGGGAATGGGACTGGGCTGTCGGAAGAAGGAGAGCTGACCCATGGATGAGAAGATGCAGACCGGTACGATGGTGAATAACTACGATGAAGCCGTAAAATTAATCGAGGAACTTGGGATTTTGCCGCTCGCGTCCTTGATACCGGACTATCCGTCGCTCGAGAGCGTGACGCCGCAAACGAGCTGGCACAGCGACACGGAGCAGGATCCGTGGAAATGGCGGGTTCGTTTTCCCGCGGAAGGAAAAGCAGCCTACGGCAAGTTCATGAAGAAAAAAGCGGTTTTGGTCTCGCCCGACTGGTTTCCGCTCGTGTTTAACGCTTTGCGTTTAGGTCCAAGCGCCGAAGCTTGCTATCGAGACGGATTGCTGTCCCAAGCGGCGTGGGAGCTGTACCGGCTCATCGAAATCGAGCAGGGGATCGATACCCGGGCGCTGCGCGAGCGGGCGTTCATGAAGGCGAAGGAAGACAAAAAAGCTTTCGACCAGGCGGTCGTGGAGCTGCAGGACGCCTTGTTCATCGTCATCTCCGGCGTACAAGCGAAAGTGAATGCGGACGGGGAGAAAAACGGGTGGAACAGCACCGCCTATGAAACGACGACGCATGAACCAAAACGGGATCGAAGAAAGCAGATTATCGCAGGAGGAATCCCGTGCCGAGCTTATCCGCAGGTTGCAGGTGAGATGCAGCGGCAAAGCGCTGGCGTTTTTCGAAAAAATATTCCGTGCATGAGCAAAGCCGGGAATAGCTTCCCGGCTTTGTTTTTGCCGATTAGGCCCAATTGCCGTTGACGAAAATCGGTTCTTCTTTCCCGTCGCGGGTGATGCCGGTAATATTCATCTCCGGAGAACCCATCATAAAGTCGACGTGCGTGATGCTAGCGTTCATGCCGTGAGCCGCAAGCTCTTCGGCCGACATCGTTTTTCCGCCTTCCAGGTTGAAGGCGTAGGAGCTGCCGATCGCGAGGTGGCAGGACGCGTTTTCGTCGAACAAGGTCGTCAAAAACAAAATATTGCTTTGCGAAATCGGAGACTGGTACGGCACGAGCGCCACTTCGCCGAGATAATGGGATCCTTCGTCCATATTGATCAGACGCGCAAGCGTATCCTGTCCTTCTTCCGCCGTGAAATCCACGATTCTGCCGTTTTCGAACGTCAGCTTGAAGCGGTCAATGATGTTTCCTCCGTAGCTGAGCGGTTTGGTGCTGCTGACATATCCGTTTACGCCGGTTTTTAACGGAGCCGTGAATACTTCTTCGGTCGGAATGTTCGCGACGAACGGAGTCCCTTGTTCGTTTTCGCTGCCGGCTTGCGCCCAAATATGTCCTTCGGGAAGTTCGATCGTTAAATCGGTGCCCGTCGCGACGAAATGGAGCTTATGATATTTTTTGCCGTTGAGCTCATCCGATTTGGTTTGAAGCGTATCGATATGTTTCTGCCATGCGGCGACCGGATCTTCCTGGTCTGCCCGTACGGCATGGAATATGGCGTCCCACAGCTTTGCGACCGCTTCGTCGCCGGGGAGATCGGGGAACACTTTCGCGGCCCAGTCCGGAGAAGGGAAAGCGATGCCCGTCCAGCTCATTTTATCGGCCTGCTGGTACTGGCGGTATTTGGCCATGGCTTGGCCGAAGGTTCGCTGGTTGTTCGCGATGCGCTCCGGATCCACGCCTTTCAGCAGATCGGGATTGGCGGAAATGACGGTCAAAAACGCCGCGTTTTGCTCCGCCAGCTCAACCCATTCGCGCGCTTGCGCGGCAGGAGGGAGCAGGAAGGATTCATCCGGCGCCAGGTCGTATCTCAGCCGGGTGACGGCTTCGTCGGTATAATTGACTCTTACGAAATTGGCCCCCGCTTCATAAGCTTTTTTGACGATCAATCGGACAAGCTCGCGTGCCTCGATGTCGGCGCTGACGACCAAGGTCTGCCCAGGCTGCACGTTGGCCCCGATTTTGACCGCTAGTTCGGCATAGTTGTTCAGTTTTTGTTCAAACGTTAACATGGCGGAATCCTCCTTAAAGAACACAATCAGTGTGTTTGGGTTATTTTTCTATTGTAAATCAACCACAGGTCAAATAAAACCGAAACTTTGCCGCAGACGGACGCATATACGCAAAATGGAGCCTTTCCCGCTTCTGCAGGAAAGACTCCAGCTGGCTCCAAGGTTGACATCGTATGCGTTTGGCATTGATGCGTTTTGGAGACAAGAATTAAAATGCCCAGTTTCCGTTTTTAAATACGGGTTCTTCTTTCCCGTCCGCCGTAATGCCGAAAATGTCCATTTCGCCCGAGCCGATCATAAAATCGACATGCGTCACGCTGGTGTTCAGCCCGCGTTCGCTAAGCTGCTCCTGCGTCATGTCTTTGCCGCCTTCGAGACAGAACGCGTACGCGCTGCCGATCGCCAAATGGTTGGATGCATTTTCGTCGAACAGCGTGTTGAAGTACAAAATGTTGGACTCGGAAATCGGAGACTGATGCGGCACGAGGGCAACCTCGCCCAAATAGTGCGAGCCTTCGTCCATTTCCACCAAGTGCTCGAGCACCTGTTGGCCTTCTTCGGCCTCCACCTTGACGATTCTTCCGTTTTCGAACGTAATGGTGAACTTATCGATGATGTTGCCGCCGTAGCTGAGCGGTTTCGTGCTGCTGACGTATCCGTTGACGCCGGTTTTCAGCGGAGCGGTAAACACTTCTTCGGTCGGCATGTTGGCCACGAAGCTGTGTCCCTTTTCGTTGAAGCTTTCTCCGGCGGCCCAAATATGGCCTTCCGGGAGTTCGATCGTCAGGTCGGTGCCCGGCGCTATGTAATGCAGTTTTTTATATTTCTTTTCGTTCAGGATTTTCGATTTTTCATCCAATGTTTTCAGATGTTCGGTCCATGCTTCCACGGGGTTGTCCTGGTCGACGCGAACCGTATGGAAAATGGCATCCCACAGCTTTTGCACGCGTTCTTCCTTCGGCGCGTCCGGGAACACTTTGTCGGCCCATTCCGGCGACGGAACCGCGATCAGGCACCAGCTGAATTTATCGGCTTGCTGGTAAGCGCGGTATTTGGTCATCGCTTGGCCTCTCGCTTTTTGGTTCGCCGCAATCCGCTCCTGTTTGATGCCCTTGAGCAAATCCGGATTTTCAGCGAGCACGTGCAGGATGGCTGCGCCTCTTTCCGCCAGTTCGGTCATTTCGCCCGCATACCATTTCGGCGCTTCGGAGAATACCTCATCAGCGGCATGCTCGTATTTGAGCCGCGTGATTTTTTCGTCGTTCCAGTTGACGCGGACTTCGCTGGCTCCCGCCTGATAAGCTTTTTCGGTGATCATGCGCACGAACTCCGCCGATTCGACCGGCGCATTTACCACGAGAATTTGTCCTTGCTGGACGTTGACGCCGACTCTGACGGCCAGATCGGCATATTTGTTCAAATTTTCTTGAAAGCTGGCCATATTTTGTCCCTCCAATATTGATCGTCTTCTCCCGCGATGCAGTCTGAACACCACTTTTTCGCTCCACCGGCTCAAGACGTCACCGACTCAAGCGATGGTTTTTCTATTGTACTAAATCGGATGACATATTGAAAATATGTTCGCGTTGGATGGAAAGAATACCGGACATGGTATACTATAGATACATGGAAAAGCAAAAAAGGAGAACAGATCTATGGAATACCAAATCATGAAAGCAGACATGGCGCAGGACGAAGAAAACATTACCTCGGTCATGTGACGTTTACCCTCGCAGGTCACCAGTCGCAATACGAAATCACGCTGTTCAGCAAAAACGGCAAGGATTGGGATTACAGTCTGAACTTTGCGGGAGAGTCCGGGATCGAAGAGGAGTTTCTCAAGGCGGACGAGCTTCTTGAAGAAGATGACGACATGTTCGACGCGTTGGTCGATGCAGCGATGGAATCCATGGCGAAATAAGGAGTCGCTGCCCGCGCTCTTTCAAATTAGTCAAGGAAAGGATGGTTCGGCATGAATTACGATGATAACGTGGTCCGGCGCTTAAAGCGGCTCGAAGGTCAGATTCGCGGAGTGCTCGGCATGATGGAAGAAGGAAAAGACTGCAAGGATGTCGTCGCGCAGTTGTCCGCCGTCCGCAGCGCAACCGACAAAGCGATGGCATATATCGTTGCGACCAATCTGGAGCAGTGCATCCTCGAGGAGCGCGCCAAAGGAAACGACACCGGCGGGCTGGTTAAGGAAGCGGTGGAGCTTTTAATCAAAAGCCGGTAGGAGATCTGCCTTACAAAGCAAAAACAAGGAGGGGTTCTATGGCTTTCTACATCTTGGCGCTTGTTGTTTTGCTCGTGGATCAAGGCTCAAAATGGTGGGTGCGCACCCATATGTTTGTCGGGGAACAGCGGAATGTCTTTATTCCGTACCTTCATTTTGAATATTATCAAAATAGCGGGGCCGCCTTCAGTTCGTTCCAAGGGTACGGCAAATGGTTTGCGTACCTGGCGATCGTGGTGGTGGGAGCCCTTATCTATTACCGCATTAAGGGAGCCATCCGCGGCATGGTGCTGGAACTGGCGGCCGGTTTTCTCGCCGGGGGAGCGCTCGGCAATGCCCTGGACCGTCTCATGTACGGCAAGGTGACCGATTTTCTCGTGTGGGGATCCCGTTCGGGCATCATGAACATCGCCGATCTGGCCATCAATGCCGGCGTGGTGTTGCTGATCTTCGGCATGCTGCTGCGCGGCTGGCAGGAGAAACGGAGCTATTCTTTCAAATAACGCAATATACGAATGGAAGAGGAAGAGACGAATGGAACAGGTCAAAAAATCGCAACTTGCCCAAATCATCAGGGAAAGACGATCGGTAAAAACCGGGTATAAGGACGATCCCGTACCGCAGGAGCTGGTGCTCGAATTGCTGAACGACGCGGTCTATGCGCCGACCCACAAGCTTCGCGAGCCGTGGAGGTTCATCTTCGTGCCGACCGATGCAAAGCCGTTTTTCGCGATCGAAATGGCTCAGCATTACCCGGACGAGATGTTCGAATACCGCGTCAAATATTTCAACGAACCTGCTGCTTATCTGATCGTCGTCATGACGGATGCCGAAAATGAAAAACAGCGGGACGAGGATTACGGGGCCGTCAGTTCAATGATCCAAAATTTTCAGCTTCTTGCCTGGGAGCGCGGGCTCGGATCGGTCTGGAAAACGAATCCGCACATTTACGATCCGAACGTCAAGGAAGCACTCGGGATACAACCGGACGAAAAAATTGCCGGATTTCTGCATCTCGGATTTTTTCACGAGGCGCCGGAGGGACAACCGAGAACGCCTGCGGAAGAGAAATTCACGGTATACAAGCCGAGGTTATGAAGTTGGCGGAGCTCCCGTTTCATCGGGAGTTTTTCTGTTTGCCGGTTAGCTGCCGAAGCGCTTCGGGCCATATGTGGGTACAATAGGATTAGATCATGGATACATAGAGCGGAGGGATTAAACTTGAAATCGAGATATTTGGCAGGGACCTCCCTGGCCGTCATGGGGGCGGGGTTTCTGATCACCTTGTTTTTGCCTCAAAATATAGCGGTTCGCTTATTGCAGGGAGGTTTTGAAGCCGGATTGGTCGGCGGTTTTGCCGACTGGTTTGCGGTCACGGCCTTATTCCGCCATCCGATGGGCATCCCGATTCCGCATACGTCCCTGCTGCTGAAAAACCGCAATAAAATCGTCAATTCGCTGATTTCGGCCCTTGAAACGGAACTGCTGAACAAGGAAAGCATTACGGGACGATTGCGGCAGATGAAGCTGTTTAAAGGGATTTCGTCGGGCCTATTGAAGCTGATCGCCAAAAAGGAAATCCGGCTGAAGGTCATTGATTCACTGAGCGAGGCCGTCCGGCAGCTGCCGGTGGACAAAATGACGCCTTCCGCGCAAAAGCTGCTGATCGATTTGGTGGGTAAGCAGGATTTATCGCCGATGCTTGAAGCGGCATCCAAGCAGGCTTTCCGCAGTCAGCTGGACGAAAAGGCTTTTAATTTCGTGTTGAATTTTGCAGGACGCTGGGTAAGCCGCCCCGAAAACGAATATATGCTGGGACAGCTGGCGCTAAGCAAGCTGCAGGAAGTCCAGTTGAGCGGGATGAAGGGATTTGCGCTGCAGGCGATGCTGGGATTCATGAGCGAAGAGAAGCTTGGCAACATTCTGAAAAACCTGATTCAGTCCACGTTGCATGAATTGGCGCACGAAAGCAGCCCGGTCCGCCAGCGCATTTTGACGGAGGTGCGGCAGCAGGTGACCGGTTTTGCGGAAAATCCGGAAGTCGCCGAGCGCCTTAAAATATTGATCAGCGATAAAATTGCGGCTCCCGGCACCGAGGAATGGATGCTGCGAAAGCTCGAAGAAATCCGGGATCGCGTGCTTGCGGCTTTGGAGCAGGAACGTGAAAACGGAGGACGCGGCATCGTTAAGCTCTATCGCTGGACAGCGAACATGCTCCGGGACAAGGAAGACATGATGGCCCGCTGGGAGCAAGGGACGTTATCCCTGATCGTGAAGGCGGTCGAAGCCAACTATTACCGGATCGGTCTGCTGGTGCGCGAAAACCTCGATCAGCTCGACGATCAGTCGCTGGTGAAGATGCTTGAAGAGAAAGTAGGCAGCGATTTGCAGTGGATTCGGGTCAACGGGGCGATTTGCGGCTTTTTGATCGGTCTCGTATTAACGGTCGTTCACATGCTGATTGCCTGACCATGGGAAAAAGCGATATACGGAGAGGAGTATGAATGATGAAAAAAAATCGCCTGGGATCATCGGATTTGTACGTTAGCGAAATCGGACTGGGCTGCATGTCGCTTGGGACGGAGGAAAAACCGGCGGAACGCCTGATCCACGCGGCGCTGGAACGGGGAATCAATTTTTTGGACACGGCGGATTTGTATGATGCGGGCCGGAACGAGGAAATCGTGGGCAAAGCGTTAAAAGGCCGCCGGGGCGACGTCGTGCTCGCGACCAAAGTGGGCAACCGGCGCATTCCCGGCAAGGAAGGCTGGAGCTGGGATCCTTCGAAAGCTTACATCAAAACGGCGGTAAAGGACAGCTTGCGCCGGCTGCAGACCGATTACATCGACCTGTATCAGCTGCACGGCGGCACGTTGGACGACCCGATCGATGAGACGATCGAGGCGTTCGAAGAATTGAAGCAGGAAGGCGTCATCCGTTATTACGGCATTTCCTCGATCCGTCCGAACGTGATCCGCGAATACGTCCAACGTTCGAACATCGTGTCGGTTATGAGCCAGTACAGCATCTTGGACCGCAGACCGGAGGAAGAAGTGCTGCCGCTGCTTGCGGAGCACGGCATCAGCGTCGTTGCCCGCGGCCCCGTAGCCTCCGGCGTGCTGGCGGAAACGGGCGAAGGAAAAGCCGGCAAAGGATATCTGGATTACGGGCCGGAAGAACTGCTGGACATCCGCCGCAAGCTGGAGGCGTTCATCCGTCCGGATCGCACCATGTCGCAGACCGCCATCCGTTATTCGCTAGGCCATCCGGCGGTAGCCGCGGCCATTCCGGGAGCCAGCTCGCTGGACCAGCTCATTCACAATGCGGATTCGGCCGCTGCGCCGGTATTAAGTCCGGAGGAGTTGGAGCAAATCCGCGGGATCAGCCGCGCGAACGTATATACGGCACATCGTTAACCCGGGATATGAATAAGAAACCGTTCCTGTTTTCGCCGGAGAACAGGGACGGTTTCTTTTGTTGCCGGGAGTCCCAATACGCTTATTTTTGCGCAAGCTTGAGGACGCGCAGCAGGTCGGCTTTTTGTTTGGTCAACTCGTCGTAAAACTGTCCGTCCACGATGCGGTCGATAAATAACACGCCGTCCAGATGATCGATTTCATGCTGTATGCAGCGGGCGAGATAACCATGACCCTCGATCACAACCGATTCGCCCGTCCGGGTCAGCGTTTTGACTTTGACGTAATCGGCCCGTTTTACGATCCCGGCATAACCGGGGTAAGAGAGGCAGGCCTCCGGACCGATTTGCTCACCGCTTGATTCGAGGATCTCCGGATTGATCAATTCGACCAGCCCTTCCCCGCAATCCATGACGACCATTCGGCGCAAAACGCCGATTTGCGGAGCGGCCAGGCCAGCGCGTCCGTCTTCCGCGTACAGCGTATCCACCAAATCATCCAGGATCCGCAGCATTTTCGGGGTCAGCTGTTCGACCGGCTTGGCTTTTTTCCGGAGCACCGGATCTCCAAAAGGAAGTATTTCTCTTTCTGCCACTTTGATGAACCTCCCGATGTTAAATTAAGCTCCTTGCATGTTCGTAGGCGTATGAACCCATAAATCACCGGTCGTACACTCCAAAGCCGTGCAGAGCGCATCCAACGTTTCGGCTTTCATTTGTTTGGGCTGTCCGCGCAGCAATGCGCTGATGGAAGGAGGGGAGAGCTCATATCCGGCTTTTTCCTTCAGCAATCTTGCCAATTCGGCGCCCGACCAAATGCCCTTTTGGGCCATAACCTGCCGAAGCATCCACACAAGCATCCATGTCATCCCCTTTCACAAAGCGATTTTTTAGGTGCTGCCTAAATAAATGATCTGCCACCTAATTTACCACGATAGAATCCAACAAGCAACCATCTGAAATCATTTGACGTCAAGGAACAATAGGCTTTTAATGTTAATAAATTGTATGATTCGGGAGGCTGGAAGGGTGAAACATATCAATTGGAAAAAACTAGCTTTTACTGTAGGGAAATTGCTGGCTATCATCGTTCTCCTGCTTCTCGGATTATTTTTCAGCGTCCAACTCGCGGTCATCGTGCTTTTATGGTCAGCGGGCTGACGGCTGAAGAAAGTCAACATTAAATTTTTTTGAACGGTGGTAGAATCTTCTTCTCATCTCCATGTATAATAGACATGATCCTAAGGATGAGAGGAAGTGTCAACGCATGAAATTCAGCGAATACAAATATGAGCGTCCGGATATCGAGTCGATCAAGGAACAGTTCGGACAGCTCGTGCAACGGTTCGAATCCGCCGAGCGGCTGGAAGATCAGGAGCAGGTTTTGTCCGAGATCAACCATCTCCGCGGGGAAGTGGATTCGATGGCACAAATCGTAACGGTCCGCCATTCGGTCGATACGAACGATCCGTTTTACAAAGCCGAACAGGACTATATTGACGAAGTCGTGCCAATCTATCAGGAATACATAACCGATTTTTACCGTGCGCTGGTAAATTCCAAATTCAGGGCGGAGCTTGAGGCCAAATGGGGCACCCAACTGTTCCAGCTCGCCGAGCTGGCCCTCAAAACGTTCAGTCCCGAGATCATCGAAGACCTCCAACTGGAGAATAAGCTGGCCACCGAATATGCGCAGCTGATCGCCTCCGCGAAAATTCCGTTTGAAGGCGAAGAACGCACGCTGACCCAACTCACTCCGTTCGAACTGTCGACGGACCGCGATGTACGCCGCCGGGCATCGGAAGCCCGCTACCGGTTCATGGCCGAACATGAGGCGGATTTCGACCGCATCTATGACGAGCTCGTCAAGGTGCGCACGCGCATCGCGCATAAGCTGGGCTACAAAAACTTCGTCGAGCTGGCTTACGTTCGGATGAACCGCACAGATTACAACGCCGAAATGGTCGCCAATTTCCGCAAGCAGGTTCTCGAGCATATCGTTCCGGTAGCAACCCGGCTCAAAGAACGCCAACGTCAGCGGATCGGCGTGGATCAATTGTACATCTACGACGACGGTTTCAGTTTCAAAACCGGAAATGCCGCGCCTAAAGGAGATCCGGACTGGATTTTGGAACGCGGCGTAAAAATGTATTCCGAGCTGTCGCCTGAAACGAAGGAATTTTTCGACTTTATGGTGGAAAACGGACTCATGGATCTCGTCAGCAAGAAAGGCAAGCAGGGCGGTGGTTATTGCACGTACATCAGCAAATACGGCGCGCCGTTTATTTTCTCGAACTTCAACGGCACGTCCGGAGACATCGACGTCCTCACGCACGAAGCGGGCCATGCGTTCCAGGTATATTCCAGCCGCCATTTCGAGGTGCCGGAATACCACTGGCCGACGTACGAGGCAGCAGAAATCCACTCCATGAGCATGGAGTTTTTCACTTGGCCTTGGATGAATCTGTTCTTCGAGGAAGACACGGAAAAATACAAATTCGATCATTTGAGCAGCGCGCTTCTGTTTGTTCCTTACGGCGTGTCCGTCGACGAATTCCAGCACTTTGTGTATGAGAATCCGGATGCGACCCCGGCGGAGCGGAAGCAGGCTTGGCGCGAAATCGAGAAGAAATACCTGCCTCACCGCAATTTCGGAGACAACGATTATCTGGAACGCGGCGGATTCTGGCATAAGCAGGGCCATATTTTCCAATCGCCGTTTTATTACATCGACTACACGCTGGCGCAGCTGTGCGCATTCCAGTTCTGGAAGCGCATGAACGAAGACTACAAGGCTGCCTGGGCCGATTACTTGAAGCTCTGCAAAGCGGGCGGAAGCCAATCGTTTACGGGCTTGGTCGAATACGCGGGCTTGAAGTCGCCGTTTGAAGACGGCTGCGTGGCGTCGGTCATCGGAGACATTGAAAACTGGCTCAATCAGGTGGACGATTCCGTTCTTTAATCCGGCCTCCTATAGAGTCCGGGTGGATTCAAAATTTGCAACAACCCCAAAACGTCTGCGCTTCATCCGAAGGCAGGCGTTATTTCATGCGTTCATAAAAGTCAAAGAAAGTCAAAGACAATTAAAGTCAGATAAAGTCAAATTCTCAAATTCGCCTTCTACCGCTTAAAACCGCCGGATTTCATACAAGATCGGCTTTGCCCGAAAGCTGCAAGAAACGTACAATATAACTGTAAGGTTCATCGCCGAATGAACCAAAATATTGCGCAGGTTGGCCGGCAATGAAGGCCGATTTTGCAAATTCATAAACCAAAGGAGGAACACGATATGTTTGATTTGATTCCTTTCCAACGGAGAAGCGACGTCTTCTTTAACAGCATGATGAAATCTTTTAACGATATATTCGATTCCTTCGGAGTAACCGAATTCGGCACGAAACCATTCCGCGCGGATCTTCGCGAAACCGAAAAGGCGTATTACGTCGACGCGGAACTTCCGGGCTTCGAGAAAGACGATATCCGAATCGAACTGAAGAAGGATGAATTGATCATTTCCGCCAAACGAAACGACATGTTCGAAACGAAAGACGAGGATCAAAAAGTGATCCGCCGCGAGCGTCATTACGGCGAATTCGTCCGCCGGTTCTATCTTGACCGCGCAGACGGGAACGGGGCGCGGGCCAAACTGGAAAACGGCATGCTCCGCATCGAAATTCCGAAAAGAGCGCAGGATACGGACGGCACGAAACACATTTCCATTGAATAAATTTCGAATGGATACACATGATGGGGCGTATTCCGGGTAAACCGGATACGTCCTTTTTTGCATCGTTGCTTGATGTAGCATATTCTATCTTTTTTTCGAATAAACTTGTCTCACCATAACTTATTTGAGGAAGTAACGGTACGATCGTGTCAACGCCGGTGAACGGCGTCTGAATATGGTTTTCGAAGAGAGGGGCGGAGTCGCAGATGATGGCATCCGTATACGCGGGCAGAACGGCGGTCACCGGGATCGGGACAAGCATCCCGCCGTACAAGCTGCAGCAGGATGAAGTTTTTGAGAGAATCGCGGAGTCCTGCCGAGATGATTTGGACATCACGCGATGGGCCCGAAGAATTTTCAGGCAATGCGGCGTCGAAACGCGTTATACGTGCGAACCGGAATTTTTGGAGCCGGCGGGAAAATGCCGTTATCTGCCCGACCGGACCGGCATGCCGGTTCCGTCGACGGCGCACCGGATGAATACATATGAACGGGAATCGGTCCCGCTTGCCGTCCATGCGGCCCGGGAAGCGATGGCGGATGCCGGGATCGGCCCGGCAAACGTTACGCATCTGATTACAGTGAGCTGTACGGGACAGTTTCTGCCCGGATTGGATTCCATGCTCGTCCAGGAATTGGGATTGCCTTGGCGGGTGAACCGCATCCCGCTCGTGTTTCAAGGCTGCCATGCCGGGCTAAAAGCCGTCCAGCTCGCCAGAACGATCGCCGAAAGCCAAGCGGATTACAAGGTGTTGATCGTCTGCGTCGAGCTTTGCACCATCCATTTTCAGCCGCCGACCTCCCGCGAAACGCTGTTCGGGGCGTCCTTTTTCGGAGACGGCGCATCAGCGTGCATCGTCGAAACTGCCGCCGACGGTCAGGAGCATGTATTCCGGCTTGGCCAAGGGCATGCCGTGCTGGTTCCGGATTCGCGGGAGGAGATGATCTGGAGGGTTGGAGACCGGGGATTCGATCTGTATCTGTCACCAGACATCCCTAAACGGCTGAAATCTTTCCTGCGCGAAGAGGCAGAAATGCTGCTTGGCAAGCGGAGTTTGCCGTCCCTGTGGGCCATCCATCCCGGAGGGCGGGGCATCATAGACGCCGTGCGGGAGATGTTTGCCTTGGAGGAATCTCAGGTTTCATACAGCCGCAACGTCTTGAAAAATTTCGGGAACCTGTCGTCGGCCACGATTTTGTTTGTCCTGAAAGAAATGAAATCCGAGCTGGCC
Organism: Paenibacillus sp. FSL M7-1455; assembly: GCF_038004655.1. Classification (NCBI taxonomy): domain Bacteria; kingdom Bacillati; phylum Bacillota; class Bacilli; order Caryophanales; family Paenibacillaceae; genus Paenibacillus; species Paenibacillus sp. FSL M7-1455. Next base: position 2,835,484 of record NZ_JBBORO010000001.1, read on the forward strand.
AGACAGGAGATCGATCGGGCCGATGGCATTTCGCTTGCTTTTGGTCCGGGATTAACGGCGGAGCTGATGGCGTTTACTTATTTATCAAAAGCGGAAGCGGTACAATCGGCGGGGAGTGAAGGCGCATATGTTTAAAGCGCTCGACGGCCGTTCGCCCCAAGAAGAATACATGGACGATTTTGATGCAGGCGGCAAGGAACTGGAGGAAGCGCTCCGCCATCTACGACTGCTTAATCGGATATTCGCAGCCTCTGGACCGGTATTAAGCGGCGTGAAGGAATTATGGAGGCGTTCAGGCTGCCCGAACGACCTTCATGTGATGGATATCGGAGCAGGTTCGGGGGAATTGAACCGCCGCATTCTCCGCTGGGCCGATCGCAACGGCATCCGGATCCGCATGACGTTGGTAGACATGACCGATGAAGCTTGCCGCGAAGCCAGTCGGATATTTACGGACGAACCTCGCGTCCGTGCGATCAGGCGAAACGTGTTCGACGTTGCCGAGTCGGCGGCCGATATGCTTATATGTTCGCAATTTCTGCACCACTTTCCGGACGAGCGGCTGGCGGAAGTGACGGGACATATGCTGAAATCCGCAAGGCTCGGCATCGTCATCAGCGACATTCACCGCCATTGGCTGGCCTGGTCCGCGGTTTGGCTGGCAGCCCGCATCTTCTCCAAAAACCGTTATATCCGCCATGACGGGCCGCTTTCCGTCGCGAAAGGATTTCAAGCCAAGGATTGGAACAGGTTAAGCGAGGCGATCAAGCAGCATGGAAGCTATGATTTGAAATACCGGTGGAAACCGTTGTTTCGGTATACGGTCGTGATTTTCAAAAAAGGACACGCAGGGAACAAATGTTGAGGGGGGGACGCCGAAATGCCGGACGCGGTGGTAATAGGGGGAGGACTGGCCGGAAGCAGTCTGGCAATCCGTCTCGGCAGCCTCGGATGGAACACCATGTTGTTCGACCGGCTCCGTTTTCCCAGGCATAAAGCCTGCGGAGAATTCCTTTCGCCGGAAACGCTCGAAGTATTCAAGGAACTTGGCGTTTATGAGGCGCTGAAGGCGCTGCAGCCTGGCCGAATCACGAAGGCGCGAATCGTTTTCAGGCATGGGGGCGTCGTCGAAGCCAAGCTGGAGCAACCTGCATGGGGCTTAAGCCGGTATGAAATGGATGCGGTTCTGCTCGAGGCTGCGGAAAAAGCCGGCACACAAGTGCATACCGGAACGTCGGTATCCAGCATCGCCGCCGATTCGGGGGCATTTCGCATCGGCATCCGCTCGGCGGGAGGGACCAACATCCTGTATGCCCGTACCGTTTTTGCCGCTTGGGGAGTACATCCACGAACGGAATTGGCGGCACGACCGGCAAAAAGGCGCGGAAGAACAGCCTATATCGGAATCAAGGCCCATTTCGGCGGAGTAGCCACCGATCAGGCGGTGGAGCTTTATTTTATCAGGCATGGCTATATCGGCATTTCGCCCGTCGAAGGGGGGAAAACGAACGTCGCGGCTCTCCTGCCGCTGGACCGGATCCGGCGTAAAGGCAACTCCGTGCGGGAGCTCCTGCTATCGGCTGCAGCCGATAACAAGCAGCTCGCGGAGCGGCTGGCCGGTGGGACGGTGATCCCGGATTCGGAGGTATCGATTGCCCCTGTCTATTTGTCCTTGGAGCCGGACGTTTGGGGAATCGTGCCCCAGATTGGCGATGCCGGCGCGATGATCCCGCCGTTGTTTGGCGATGGCATGTCCGCCGCGCTGCGATCGGCAGGGAGATGCGCCCATTACGGCGATAAGTACCTCCGGAACGCCATGAGCATGGAAGAGTGGTACCGCGCATATCGACTTGACATGCAAAAGGAATATGCATCGATTTTGAGCTTAGGACGCCGACTGCAGGCGTTGGCCAACATGCCGGTTGTTCCGCGAATTTTCACGGCCTGTGCACGCATGTTCCCTCAGCTGGGCGATGCGGTGGTCAAGTCCACCCGGATGGGTCCGCAAACCCCGCCGGAAAACGGGGATGACGGGCATGGGTGAGTGGTTGTCTCGGTTCGTATATCGCCATTCGGGTGCAATCGCGGCATGCTGGATGGCGATTTTTGTTATATTCGGATCGTTTTCGGCACGGCTCCCCTCCATCGTCCAAGGCCCCGGCTTATACACCAAAGGCAGCTCGTACGAAGTACAGCGGCTCCTTGAGGAAAACGGCGGCATGCCGGAAGATCCGGTGATCGTCGTGTTCCAAAGGCAGCCAACCGTTTCGCATGCCCGATTTTCAGAGATTATCGATGATACCTTGAAGAGACTGGCCGTACTGGACGGAGTTGCATTCGTGCAGTCTCCGCTGAAACATCGCGAGCAGATGGCAAAGGATGCAGCATATGCCCTCATTGGAACGGATGAGCCCCTGGGAGAGCGCAAAAATCTATTGAACTGGATTCGGGACCGACTGCCGCATTTCGAAGGCATCACGATCCAATTGACGGGGAAAACGGTGGTCCAGGAGGATGTCAATCAAGCGAGCATGCATGATTTCAAACGGGCGGAACGTTTCGGGATTCCGCTTGCTTTCCTCATTTTATTGCTTTCGTTCGGCGGTTTCTGGTATGCGCTGCTTCCCGTTCTGATGGGATTGCTTTCCGTTTCAACGGCGATGGGCTTCATAGCGATGCTGGGCGCCGCTTTCGATCTCGAGCTGTCCAATTTCATCCTGAACGTCATTCCGATGACCGGGCTGGCGCTATGCCTGGACTTCGCCTTTATTATGACGAACCGTTTCCGGGAAGAGCTGGGGAGGGGCCATCCGGAAAAAGCGTTGCAGGTAACGCTTCGCACTTCGGGAAGAGCGGTTTATGTTTCGAGCGCATGCGTCTTAGGCGGATTGGTTGCCGTCGCTTTCATCCCGATGCCGATGTTCCGGAGCGCATCCCTTTGCGCCATCATCGTCGTGATCCTGTCGGCGGCCGTAAATTTAAGCCTGGTGCCGGCGCTGCTGCGATTCATTTCACCGTGGCTGGTACGGAAACAGGCCGGACAAGCATTCCCGGACGACCGAAGCCGCAGGTTTTGGGCTCTTTGGGCGGAAAGGGTGAGGCGTAGACCGGGGAGGGTATTGCTGGCCGGATGCTGCCTCATGATGCTATTGCTTTTTCCCGCATTGCGGATGACCACGGCGGTTCCGGATGCACGTTCCCTCCCTCCCGAAACGGAATCAAGAAAAGCCGATGAAGCGATCCGCACGTATTTTCGGCAGGATGGCGTCTCGGAGGTGCTGCTTGCCATGCAGCCTTCAGGAAAGGGATTTACGCCCGAAGAACGCAAGGAAGCGGCAGCCTGGATCAAGCGGATCCAAAACGACGTTTCGGTTATTGGCATCAAACCATTGCCGGTACCCGTTTTCAAGGACAATTCCTATTTAAATACAGTCTTCTACCGGATTTCTTACATGGGAGAGCCGGGCTCGGCGGAGGTCCATACCTGGCTGCGAAGCCTGGAAAAAGAGGCCGGACAATCAGGCATCCGCGTGCTTCTCGGGGGCGAAGCCAAATCCCGGCAGGAGGTCATCGACGCGGTTGCCGGTGCATTGCCCCGCATGCTTACTTTTATCGTCATCACCAATATGCTGGTGTTGTTTGCGGCTTTCCGTTCGGTGTTGATTCCGGTGAAGGCGGTTGTTATGAACCTGCTCACCATCGCGGCCTCGTTCGGCGTCCTGGTGATCGTGTTTCAGAGCGGGTTGGCGGGTTCATCGCCGGGGGAGATCGCCGTGATGGTTCCCGTGTTTGTTTTTGGTTTGGTTTTCGGCGTAAGCATGGATTACGGGGTGTTTCTGCTGTCGCGGATGACCGAAGCCTTCCGGGAAACGGGACAAGTGGATGTTGCCATCCAAGAAGGATTGGCTTCTACGGGAAAGCTCATTACGACTGCAGCAGCCATTCTGATTGCGGTCACGCTGCCGTTTGCTTTTGGAGAGGTGGAAGGGGTTAGGCAGCTCGGCGCCGGCATCGCTTCTGCCGTATGGATTGACGTTACGCTGCTCCGGCTGCTTGTGGTGCCGTCCTTGATGAAGCTGCTGGGGAAATATAATTGGTGGGCGCCGACCTGGTTTCGTCCGCATTAGGACGCAGGCGGCACCCGTTATTCGAGGATTCGAATCCGTTATTTGCGAAGCATCACTTTTTCGATCAAATGGTCCGAGCCTTTTTTGATGATCAGTTTGGCCCGTTCTTTCGTCGGCAAAATATTTTCGTGCAGGTTTTTGGCGTTGATGTCCTGCCAGATTTTGGCTGCGGTGCCGACCGCTTCTTCCTCCGAGAGCGTCGCGTATTTGTGGAAATACGAACGGGGGTCCTGGAAGGCCGAATCGCGGAGCAGCAGGAACCTTTCGATGTACCACTTGCGGATGTTCTCTTCGTCGGCATCGATATAGATGGAAAAATCAAAGAAGTCGCTGACGAAAAACGGCTCGCTGGTGTTCACCTGCAGCACGTTGATCCCTTCGACGATCAAAATATCGGGCCGGTCCACAAGCTGCGTGCGGTCCTTCAGAACGTCATATTCGAAGTGGGAATATAACGGAGCGTGAAGGGCGGGTTCGCCGGACTTGGCGCTGCTGATAAAATGCATCAGTTGGTTGATGTCGTAGCTTTCCGGAAAGCCCTTTTTGTTCATGATGCCTTTGGCTTCAAGCACCCGGTTGGGGTACAGAAAACCGTCTGTCGTCACCAGATCGACCTTGGGATGCTCGGGCCAGCGGGATAAAAGCGTTTGCAGCAATCTGGCGGTGGTGCTTTTGCCTACGCTGACGCTGCCTGCTATGCCGATGACAAACGGGGCTTTCGGCGCAGGGACGCTCAAAAACGAACTCATCTTCGATTGAAGCTGGGCAAAAGCGGTGACGTATAAATGGATCAGCCGCGCCAGCGGCAAATATACGGCGGATACCTCTTCGATCGAAATTTTTTCGTTTAAGCCCTTTAACTTTTCGAACTCTTCTTCCGATATCGTGAGAGAGGGCAAATCCCGGGACAACGCCCATGCGTTCCGGTCAAATTCAAAGTACGGGGAATATGTATTTTTCATGATCGCTCACTTTCTATCGGGCCCGGCCCCGGCTGCAATCCGCAGGTCTTGTTTTGAAGTCCATCCTTGTGGTCGAAGGCCGGCCTTGTCTTTGACGATGTACGTTCATCGACTATTTTTGTTATACTGATTGTGACGGAAAAATTCACAATAACTATCTTAACAAATAAACGGCGCCGGAAAAAGCATATCTTGCAAAAAGGAATCAGGCAAGCGATCGGGGAATTGCAGGATAAGGCGCGCGAAACGAACGGCTCATGACGTAAGAGAGAGAAAAGACGGGTGATGATCAAAGAATGGACATAGAAAAACAACGATTGTCGATTGAAGCTGCGAGACTTTACTATCAATCGGATTTCAGCCAGCAGGACATCGCGCAGCGGCTCGGCGTGTCCCGTCCGACGGTATCGAGGCTGCTGCAGTTCGCGAAGGAGCAGGGGTACGTGAAAATCGAGATCGTGGATCCGCAGGAAGACTCCCATATTTTATCGAAAAAGCTGGAACAGAAATACGGGCTGGATACCGTCCAGGTCTGTTATTCTCCCCTGAATACCTATGAAGAAATTCAAAAGCATATCGCCAAACAAACCGCCGATTATCTGTACGACAACGTCCAAGACAAAGATATTATCGGCGTAACCTGGGGGACGACGATGTTTGCGGTGGCGAAGCAGCTGCAGCCCAAAAGCGTCAGGGGAGTCGAAGTCGTCCAGCTCAAGGGAGGCGTCAGCCATTCCCACGTCAACACGTACGCGGCGGATACGGTCAATTTATTTGCCGAAGCTTATCAAACGGTGGCCCGCTACCTTCCGCTTCCGGTCATTTTCGATAATATCGCCTTGAAACGCATCGTGGAAGAGGACCGGCACATCAGCAGGATCATCGAGCTGGGCAAGCAAGCGAACATTGCCGTGTTTACGGTCGGGACGGTAAGGGAGGATGCGCTGCTGTTCAGGCTCGGTTATTTCACCGATGAGGAGCAAAAACTGCTGAAGAAAAAAGGCGTCGGCGATATCTCTTCCCGTTTTTTCGACAAGGACGGCAACATCTGCAGCGAGGAGATCAACAACCGGACGGTCGGCATCGATTTGCACGAATTGCGGAAAAAGGAAAAGTCCATCCTGGTTGCCGGCGGGCAAAGCAAGGTGGATGCGATCCGCGCGGCATTGGCCGGAGGGTACGCGAACATTTTGATCACGGACCAGTTCACGGCCCAAGCCCTGACGGTTTAAAGGATTTCAAAATCTGCCATAGATACATATGGCAGATTTTTTTTGCGCAAAATAGGCTGGTGAATGCCACAAAACCGCCATGAACATAATTTCAAGACAGTGTTTACATATGTTCTGACGAGTGTTATGATATTTCTGCAGCAAGCAAAGAAAGCGCAATATTTTCGGGTAATTATTCTTGAAGGAGATGACATGATGACAAATCTTGCAGGTATGATCGATCATACGTTGCTTCGCGCGGATGCAACCCAAAGCGAAATTCAAAAATTGACGGAAGAAGCGAAAAAGTACGAATTTGCTTCTGTATGCGTAAACCCGACATGGGTTAAATATGCCGCCGAGCAGTTAAGCGGCACGAAAGTAAAAGTGTGCACGGTCATCGGGTTCCCTCTGGGAGCAACCACATCGGCCGTGAAGGCGTTCGAAACGCAAAATGCGATCGAAAACGGCGCAACCGAAGTCGACATGGTCATTAATATCGGGGCTCTGAAGGACAAGCAGGACGATTTCGTGGAGCAGGATATCAAAGCCGTCGTTGACGCAGCCAAAGGGAAAGCGCTTGTAAAAGTCATTATCGAAACCTGTCTGCTTACGGATGAAGAGAAGGAGCGCGCTAGCCGTTTGTCCGTGAAAGCGGGTGCAGATTTCGTGAAAACCTCGACCGGATTTTCCACGGGAGGCGCGACGCCGGAGGATGTCCGTTTGATGCGTCAGACGGTCGGCCCGAACGTTGGCGTGAAAGCTTCCGGAGGAGTACGCAGCCTGGAAGACATGAACAAAATGATCGAAGCGGGCGCTACCCGCATCGGCGCGAGCTCCGGCGTAAAAATTATGGAGGGCGGCCAGTCGACGTCTTCCTACTAATGCTTCAAACCGACGGCGTCAGCCGCCTGGACGCAAAGCGGAGAGGCGAAACATCCATGCTCCGCTTTTTCATGAATCGTCTGGAAGCGCTTTATGAAAACGATTTTTCATAGCCTTGTTCATACGGATCTTCATACAAAATTCAACCTAGGGAGACAGCCATGAAATATTTGATTGCGGTATTGGGATTACTCGTCGTGTTTGCACTGTCTTTTGTCGTCAGCAATAACAAACGTGGTATTCGCTATCGCCCATTGATCATCATGATCATTCTTCAGCTTATTCTGGCATTCATTTTGCTGAATACGGTTGTCGGAACCGCGCTGATTCAAGGATTTTCGGATATTTTCAAAAACTTGCTGGATTATGCCGCGGAAGGCATCAACTTCGTATTCGGCGGCATAGCGAACGAAGGACAAGCTCCGTTCTTCCTCAATGTGCTGCTGCCGATCATCTTCATTTCGGCCCTGATCGGAATTTTGCAGTACATCAAAGTGCTTCCGATTATCATTCGGCTCATCGGCCTCGTGCTCAGCAAGATCAACGGCATGGGCAAGCTGGAATCCTACAACGCAGTGGCCTCGGCCATTTTGGGGCAATCCGAAGTGTTCATTTCCGTCAAAAAGCAGATCGGCGCGCTGCCGAAGCACCGCTTGTACACGCTTTGCGCGTCCGCAATGTCCACGGTTTCGATGTCCATCGTTGGCGCGTACATGACCATGATCGACCCGAGATACGTCGTGACGGCGCTCGTTCTGAATCTGTTCGGCGGATTTATCATCGCTTCCATCCTCAATCCTTATAAAGTGACGCCTGAGGAAGACAGTCTGGAAGTTCAGGAGGAGTCCGAAAAGCAGTCGTTCTTCGAGATGCTCGGGGAATACATTATGGACGGGTTCAAGGTCGCGATTACCGTTGCGGCGATGCTTATCGGTTTCGTCGCGTTGATCGCGATGATCAACGGCATCTTTAACGGCATCTTCGGCATCACCTTCCAGGAACTGCTCGGTTACGTCTTCGCTCCGTTTGCCTTCGTGATGGGCGTGCCTTGGAACGAGGCCGTGGAAGCAGGCAGCATCATGGCTACGAAAATGGTATCCAACGAATTTGTCGCCATGCTCGAGCTCGGCAAACATACGGCCATGTCCGCCCGCGCCGTCGGCATCGTATCGGTGTTCCTCGTTTCGTTTGCGAACTTCTCCTCGATCGGCATCATTGCCGGCGCGGTGAAGGGACTTCATGAGAAGCAGGGCAACGTGGTTGCGCGTTTCGGCCTCAAGCTGCTGTACGGAGCGACGCTTGTCAGCGTGCTGTCCGCAACGATTGCCGGCGTGTTTTTATAAAATAGATACGTTATACTCAATTACGAAGGAGTGATCATGAATGGCAGAATTTAAACGCGTACACTTGATCGTCATGGACTCGGTAGGAATCGGCGAAGCGCCGGACGCCGCGCAATTCGACGATTTTGACGTCGACACGCTCGGGCATATCGCCAAAGAACGCGGCGGATTGAACATGCCGAATATGGCCAAGCTCGGCCTTTCCAACATTCGCGAAATCCAGGGCGTCGACAAAGCGGATAAGCCGCTCGCCTATTACACGAAAATGCAGGAGAAATCCGCAGGCAAAGACACGATGACCGGACACTGGGAAATCATGGGCCTCTACATCGATACGCCGTTCCGCGTGTTCCCCGACGGATTTCCGGACGAGCTGATCAAGCGCATCGAAGAAAAAACCGGACGCAAGGTCATCGGCAACAAGCCGGCGAGCGGAACGGCCATCATCGACGAGCTTGGCGAAGAGCAAATGAAGACCGGGGCGCTCATCGTTTACACTTCGGCAGACTCCGTGCTGCAGATCGCCGCGCATGAAGACGTGATTCCGCTGAAGGAACTCTACGAAATTTGCGAGTTCTGCCGCGAGATCACTTTGGACGATCCTTACATGCTGGGCCGCATCATCGCGCGTCCTTACGTCGGACAGCCGGGTTCCTTCAAGCGCACGGCCAACCGCCACGATTATGCGCTGAAGCCGTTTAACCGCACGGTAATGAACGAGCTGAAGGACGGTGGCTTCGACGTCATCGCCCTCGGGAAAATTTCCGATATTTATGACGGGGAAGGCGTAACCGAAGCGATCCGCACGTCTTCGAACATGGACGGCATGGACAAATTCATCGCTACGATGGACCAAAACTTTACCGGTCTCAGCTTCCTGAACCTGGTCGATTTCGACGCACTGTACGGACACCGCCGCGATCCGCAAGGGTACGGTCAAGCGCTTGAGGATTACGATGCGCGCCTGCCGGAAGTTTTCGCGAAAATGACCGACGACGATCTGCTGATCATCACCGCGGACCACGGCAACGATCCGACGTACCGCGGCACGGACCATACCCGCGAGTACGTGCCTTTGATCGTGTATTCCCCGCGTTTCAAGAACGGCGGCAGCGAGCTTGCGCTCCGCAACACGTTCGCCGACATCGGCGCAACGGTAGCGGACAACTTCGGCGTGACCATGCCGGAATACGGCACGAGCTTCCTTAAAGATTTGAAATAATTCGCAACCTATTTTATCCATAATAAACACTTGTCAGGAGGACATATTCATGAGTACTCATATTGGAGCCAAAACCGGAGATATCGCGGAAACGATTCTGCTGCCTGGAGATCCGCTGCGTGCAAAATTCATCGCGGAAACGTACCTGCAGGATGTGACCTGTTACAACGAAGTTCGAGGCATGCTTGGATTTACGGGGACTTATAAAGGAAAACGCGTTTCCGTTCAAGGCACGGGCATGGGTATTCCGTCCATCAGCATTTACGTGAACGAACTGATCAATGAATACGGCGCTAAAAACCTGATGCGCGTCGGCACTTGCGGCAGCATGCAGAAAGACGTGCATGTACGCGACGTCATTTTGGCCCAGGCTTCTTGTACGGATTCCGGCGCAAACCGCCATTATTTCGGCGGCTATGACTTCTCCCCGATCGCCAGCTTCCAGCTGCTGAAAACGGCTTATGAGAAAGGCGTGGAAAAAGGCCTCAAGCTGCATGTCGGCAACGTCTTCAGCTCGGACATCTTCTACCGCGACGATAAATCCGTCGTTGAAAAGCTGATGCAGCACGGCATTCTCGGCGTGGAAATGGAAACGACCGCACTTTATACGCTTGCCGCCAAATTCGGCGTCAACGCGCTTACGCTGCTCACGGTCAGCGACCATTTGTTGACAGGGGAAGAAACGACCGCGGAAGAACGCCAGACGACGTTCAACGATATGATGGAAGTCGCGCTCGAAACGGCTATCACGCTGTAAGCCGGAATAATATCATTAACTTTTTGAAAGTGAGGCATTGCTACCTATGAGAATGGTCGACTTGATTGAAAAGAAACGTGACGGCGGAGAATTGACAACGGAAGAAATCAATTTCATCATAGAAGGCTATACCAAAGGGGAAATTCCCGATTACCAGGTCAGTGCCTTGGCGATGGCGATTTTCTTTAAAGACATGACCCAGCGGGAGCGGGCGGATTTGACGATGGCCATGGTTCATTCCGGCGATACGATCGACTTGTCCGAAATCGAAGGGATCAAGGTCGACAAGCACTCCACGGGCGGCGTGGGCGACACGACGACATTGGTGCTTGCACCGCTTGTCGCGGCGCTGGATATCCCGGTAGCCAAAATGTCCGGCCGCGGCCTGGGACATACCGGCGGAACGATCGACAAGCTGGAGTCCATCGAAGGCTTCCACGTGGAAATCGAACGCGAGGAATTCGTGGAGCTGGTCAACAAACATAAAATCGCGGTCATCGGCCAAACCGGCAACCTGACCCCTGCGGACAAGAAGCTGTATGCGCTTCGCGACGTCACGGGGACGGTCGATTCGATTTCCCTTATTGCGAGCTCCATCATGAGCAAAAAAATCGCCGCAGGCTCCGACGCGATCGTGCTGGACGTCAAAACGGGAGCCGGCGCTTTCATGAAAACCGTCGACGACGCGAAGGCGCTTGCGCATGCGATGGTCAGCATCGGCAACAACGTCGGACGGAACACGATGGCCGTCATCTCCGACATGAGCCAGCCGCTTGGCTTCGCCATCGGCAACTCCCTTGAGGTCAAAGAGGCGATCGATACGCTGAAAGGCCAAGGGCCGAAAGACCTTGAAGAACTGTGCCTGGCGCTCGGCCGCCAAATGGTATACCTGGCGAAAAAGGCAAGCTCCCTCGAGGAAGCGGAAGAAATGCTGAAGGAAGTCATCAAAAACGGCAAAGCGCTCGAGAAATTCAAGGAGTTCATCCGCAACCAAGGCGGCAATCCGGATGTCGTGGATCATCCCGAACTGCTCCCGCAAGCGAAGTATCAAATCGAGGTTCCTGCGAAGGAAGACGGCGTCGTCGCGGAAATCGTCGCTGACGAAATCGGTACGGCGGCCATGTGGCTTGGAGCGGGACGCGCGACCAAAGAATCGGAAATCGATTTGGCCGTCGGCCTGATGCTGAACAAAAAAATCGGAGATCGCGTGAAAAAAGGCGAATCGCTCGTAACGATTCATGCCAACCGCGAAAACGTGGATGACGTCATAAACAAAATTTACGACAACATCCGTATCGCCGACCATGCCGAAGCCCCTGTATTGATTTACGGAACGGTGACGGAATAATAAGGATCGCTTTATGCAGCAGAGCTGCCCAAGGTCTTCAAGGCCGGGGCAGCTCTTTTTGTCTCTCCTGGATGTTTAACGGCGAACTCTGTTTTATCGTAGCGAATGCAAAAAAAGGATTGAAGCGCATGCTTCAATCCTTTTTTGCGTTATTAAGCCGATGTCAAAGGCGGAATCGACGAAAGCACATCATAATAGCTGTCGGTAGCGCCGAAGGCCATGAGGGCAATGACGAGGATGACGATAATGATTCCGTATAAGGCTGTGCCGATAATGCCGCAAACGAGTCCGCCGATGGCCAGGCCGCGTCCGCCTTCTTGTCTCTGCTTGATCTCCTTGAAGGAGAGGCAGGCCAGGACGATCGCGATGATGCCGAGGATCAGGCCCACGTACGGGATCATCAGGCTGAGAATGCCGAGCACGAGGGCTGCGATCGCCTTGCCGTTGGTCTTCGGCGGCTGCATCGGCGGCATTTGTTGAAACTGGTTAAATTGTTCGGATGAATATGGATCCAAAGATATGTTCCTCCTCAAAATGATACTTTATGTATAAAATATCAAACATTCAGAACTATTATACCCAGAAAAAAGGAGATTGACCATGCAAAATCCTAAATTTCATTCGACAAATTTTTGTTTTCGATCAGGAATCCTATCGTTTTTACATTAAATATGGAAGTTTTTGCGCATTTCGCTTGGCGAAACATGCTTATATTTCTTGAACGAGCGGCTGAAATAATAAATATCCTTAAAACCGGTCGATAGCGCGATTTCGGAAATGTTCATGCGCGAGTTGCGCAGCAGGTATTCTGATTTGTTGATCCGCAGCGTATTAATATAGTCCGTAATGGTGCGCCCGGTCAGCTCTTTGAACAATCTGCTGAAATGAAACCGGCTGAGGCCCGCAAGCCTGGCGAGCTGATCGACGCTTAGATCCTCGGGGTAATGCTCTTCGATATATTGAAAAACGGGCGTGAACCGCTCCAGATTCTTCAGGCGCTGATGGTCTTCTTCCGTGGACAGTTTATTCGTTCCGTATCGGCGCAGCAAAATGGTCAGGATTCGATACAAATACGACTTGATCGATAACTCGTATCCCAGCTCGCGCTGGTTCAGCTCCTCGATGAGGGAGGATATGCAGCTGATGATTTCGGCGTCGCCGGTAATTTTGCTGGCGAACAAAATCCGGTTCTGCGAAATCGGCGTGATGAATTTGGTTTCGATCGCATCGATCGAGTGGCTATGGAGCAGCTTGATGTCAAGGATCATCGCATAATAGACCAAATCGTCGCATTGGCTGACGCCGTAATGCAGATCGTTGCTGTTTATGACGACCAGGTCCCCCTCGCGAACCTCGTACGGAACGGAATTCAGCTCGATCATGGCGGATCCTTTGGTGAAATACAGGAATTCGAGATGATTATGCCAATGATGGTTAAAGAGCGTCATTCCGTATTCTTTGGTCGTCGTGTAATGGACTTTGATCGGGAAAAAGCGGTTCGGCATATCCATCGGTTCTTGCAGAGAAAGGGGTCTTTCCATATCGTTCACCTCAAAATCGCACAATTATACAAATAAAGAGCAAGGCTTTGCATGGCAGACTTAACTAGAAACATTATAATTCAATATATATAAAACATCTATCGAAGCACTTCCCAATCAATCCAAAAGATGAGAATGAATCCAAAGGAGCGTTGAATGCGAATGAGCAAAATCAAAGTGGGCATCATCGGTGCAGGTTCCATTTCCGAGTCGCACATGAATTCGTATCAAAAAAACCCGGATGCCGAAATCGTGGCCATCTGCGACCTGAACGAAGAACGAGCGAAGGCGGCCGCGCAAAAATACGGCGCAGCGCACACATATACGGACTACAACGAGCTTCTCGCGAACCCTGAAATCGACGCCGTCAGCATCTGCACATGGAACAACTCCCATGCGGAAATCAGCATCGCCGCGATCCAGGCAGGCAAACACGTCCTGGTCGAAAAGCCGCTGTGCCGCACCGTGGAAGAGGCGCTGAACGTCCAAAAAGCGGTCCGTTCCAGCGACAAGCTGCTGCAAGTCGGCTTTGTGCGCCGGTATGACCCGAACATCGGCCTTCTGCAGGAATTCATCCAAAAAGACGAATTCGGCGAGCTGTATTATGCCAAAGCATCGATTTTGCGCCGTCTCGGCAACCCTGGCGGATGGTTCGCGGACAAAGAACGTTCCGGCGGCGGACCGCTGATCGACATCGGCGTGCACGTCATCGACCTGTGCTGGTACATGCTGGGCAGACCAAAAGTGAAATCGGTTTCAGGGAACGTTTATCACAAGCTTGGCAACCGTTCGAACGTGAAGCATCTGTCCTTCTACAAGGCTGCCGACTATGACGCAAGCAAAAATACGGTGGAGGATTTGGCGAATGCTTTGATCCGTTTTGAAAACGGCGCATCGCTGATGGTGGACGTCAGCTTCTCCCTGCACGCGAAAAAGGATGAAGCAGGGGTTCGCATTTATGGCACCAAAGGCGGATTTGAAATCGATCCGGAGGTAGTGATCGTAACCGAAAAGAACGACGTAATGGTCAACATCGAGCCGCAGATCGACAACAAAGGCTTTAACTTCGCAGCCGCGTTCCAAAACGAAATCGATCAGTTCATCCTCAATATCCAACACAACAGGGAGCCGATGAGCCCGGTCGAAGACGGATTGGAATTGATGAAAATATTGACGGGCATTTACGAATCCGCCGAAAAAGGAGTCGAAATCCAGCTATGAAAGTGGGAGTAAGCACTTATAGTTTGTACCGTCCCGTGCATGAAGGCAAAATGACGATCCTCGAGGCCATCGAGAAAATCGCGGAAATCGGCGGGGAGCATGTGGAAATCGTGCCGATCGGCTATTCGCTGACCGACAATCCCGAATTGACGGACCAAATCGTCGCTAAAGCGAAGGAAGTGGGCATCGAAGTTTCCAACTATGCGATTTACGCCAATTTCGGCGTCGACAGCGACGAGGAGATCGCCAAGGAAGTCGAACGCGTCAAGAAAGAAGTGGACGTCGCCGCCCGTTTGGGCGTGAAGCTGATGCGCCATGACGTGGCAGGCCGCAGCGACACTTCCATCAAGCAGTTCAACAGCGAGCTTCCACGCCTGGCCGAAGCCTGCCGCCAAGTTGCGGACTATGCGGCGCAGTACGGCATTACGACAAGCGTCGAAAACCACGGGTATTACATTCAAGCAAGCGACCGCGTGCAGGCGCTGGTTCACGCCGTGGACCGTCCGAATTTCAAAACGACGCTCGACGTCGGAAACTTCATGTGCGTCGACGAGGACCCGGTCATTGCCGTCCGCAACAATCTGCCGTTTGCATCCATGGTTCATATCAAGGACTTTTACCTGCGCCATGCATCCAAGGATCCGGGCGAAGGCTGGTTCAAAACGGCCGGCGGCAATTACTTGAGAGGGGCGATCGCCGGACACGGCGACATCAACCTGCGCGAATCGATCCGCCTGATCAAGGCTTCGGGTTATGACGGATATTTGTCCATCGAATTCGAGGGCATGGAAGACGCGGTCCAAGGAACGCGCATCGGATTGGAAAACGTGAAGCGCTTCTGGAACGAAGCGTAAATCATACGAATACGGAAGGAGTCAATGGTGATGAACAATAAAATCGGCGTTATTGTAGACAGCTTTCGCGTAGGCGTTAGAGAAGGCCTGCAGCGGGCTAAAAAGGTCGGGGCGGACGGCGTTCAGATTTATGCCGTAAGCGGCGAGATGGACCCGGCAAACCTCTCTGCTGCGCAGCGTAAAGAACTGAAGGAGTACATCGCGTCGCTTGGTCTGGAAATTTCCGCGCTTGTCGGCGATTTGGGCGGTTACGGATTCCAGGACAAAAGCGTAAATGCGGAAAAAATCGAAAAATCGAAACGGATTCTCGATCTGGCCGTCGAGCTGGGCACTTCCGTCGTGACGACGCATATCGGAATCGTGCCGGAAGATAGAAACAGCGAGATTTATCAAAACATGCATGATGCCTGCGAAGAGCTCGCATCGTACGCAACCAGCATGAACGCCTACTTTGCGATCGAAACCGGTCCGGAGCCTTCGGCAAGATTGAAGGAATTCCTCGACGGTCTCGGCTCCAAAGGCGTATCCGTCAACTTCGACCCGGCCAACATGGTCATGGTGACGGGAGACGATCCTGCGCAGGGCGTATACAACCTGAAGGATTACATTGTGCACACCCATGCGAAGGACGGCATCCGTTTGCGCGAGGTACCGGCGCATTACATTTACGAGTCCCTCGGCTACGATGCGCCCGTCAACGAACATAACACGTTCGTTCCAGGCGAAGGCCAATATTTCCGCGAAGTTCCGCTTGGCGAAGGCAGCGTGAACTGGACGGAATATTTGAAGGCGCTCGAAGACATCGGTTATGCCGGATATTTGACGATCGAACGCGAAGTGGGCGAAGATCCGGAAGCCGACATTTCCAAAGCCGTGCAATTTTTGAAGCAGTTCAGAGGTTAATGCGAAGCGTTGTACGGCGAAAAACGGCAAGGCGAAGCGAACATTACACTTTAAAAGCCGCATTGTTGCGGCTTTTTTGTGTTTTGACAGTAGATGACCCTTGGAATTGTTTTTAAATGAGAGAAGGTTCAAGATTTTTGACCATTAATATGTGGGGAATACCATCTTCCATAAATTCAGCTGATGAAGTCCGGTAGCCAAGCTTGTTATAGAATCCCTCTGCCTGGGTTTGCCCGTGCAATTTAACTTGCTGATGCCCCTTTTCAAGCGCGATTTCTTCCAATCCTGAAATGATTGTCTTTCCAATCCCCATTTTGCGGTAAGGTTCTAAAATACAAATACGTTCTAATTTGCCTACTCCATCATGAGCGCGGATCCGGCCCGTGCCAACGGGTTGTCCATCGTAGTAGGCGAGCAGATGCTCGCAATCTCCATCCAGCGTATCAAATTCATCAAACTCGTCTGTGAGTGGCACACCTTGTTCTTCAACGAATACTTTCTTTCTTATTAAGAAAGCAGCCTCTAGTTCCTCGGATTGTGTAATTCTTTTTGAATGCATCATTTTCAACCCTCTCCGGATTTATGTTTCGATCAGATAGTCATGATGACGTCAACGTCAATGACAAGTATATAGAATTTATTATTTGTTGTAAATGCAATAAAAAAAGGCCGACAGGGTACCGAATGAGAGGGAATCTATTTTTATAAACAGGATCCCAGGCAAAAATTGGACTTGATATGAAACCAAACGGTTGTATATAATAAACAAGAAATAAAACCAGAAGGTTTCGCATTTAGGTATAAAAAACGGGAGGGATCAACAATGGAACATGAAAAACAAGGGGCTTTGCCCGATATACGGTATACCGGCGTGTTTAAGGCGCCGATTCAGAAGGTATGGAAGGCCGTCGCTACGGCGGAAGGGCTGTCGGCATGGTTTATGCCCAATGATCTCGAGCCGGTCGTTGGCCATGAATTTCAGCTGAATGCGGGCCCCTATGGAATGTCTCCGTGCAAAGTGACGGAAGTGGACGAACCCCGCAAAATTGCGTTTCGGTGGGGGAAAGACTGGACGCTGACGTTTGAATTGAAGGATCTGGCAGATCAAACCGAAATTACGATCATTCATTCCGGCTGGAACGAGCATACGTTGACGGAGTTCGGGCAACCTCATCCGATCGTTCGCGGCGTGATGGACAAAGGCTGGGCCGGTCTGCATCAAAAACTGGGCGCGTACGTCGAGGGGTAACCATGGGGGAAGCGCAAGCCAAACACGACGTTTTTCAGGCGATTGCCGACCCGACGCGCAGACAGCTGCTGAAGCTTCTAGCCGGGAAAGAAATGCCCGTGACGGTCATCAGCAGCCATTTTCCGATGAGCCGGACGGCCGTGTCCAAACATCTCCGCGTTTTGTCGGAGGCGGGACTCGTAAAAGAGAGAAGGGTCGGGAGAGAAAACAGGTACAGCCTTGACCCGCAGCCGCTGCAGGAGATCAAAGAGTGGTACGCCTATTTCGAGCGCTTCTGGGAAAACAAAATGGCTGCTTTGCAATTTTTCGTGGAAGCGGACCGCTCGGATGATCCTGTCTGATTCCATAAAAAAACCTCGCATGAACCAGGCTGCATTCCTTGACAGGCGAACGGCCTCCGGACGCAAGGTCCGGTTCATTGCGAGGTTTTCTTTTTATTTTTAAGCGTGTATGCGCACTTCTTGTCGCCCTGGGCCAGGCATTCGGTACGAACCACTTCGGCCCCCAGCAGGGATTCGAACATTTTCATTTCGCAGGTGCAGGCGTGGTTGTATTTTTTCGCGATTTGCGAAATCGGGCAATTGTATTCCATCAGTGCATATTCGTCTTCGCCGTTTTGTTCCAGCTCGACCATATACCCGTTTTCGTTCTGGATTTCCGCCAAGATGGCGACTTTTTCGCCGAACGTTTTGCCTTGCATTTTTGCCGCATGGTTCCTTTGCAGCGATTCGCTGCGCCGTTCGAATAAACGGTCGACCATCCCGGAGCCGGCGTCCAATTCAAGCTCGCCAAGCAAATCCAGCGTTAACGTATGGTATTTGTTCGGGAAAAAGGATTCCGCCTGATCCGTCAAATGATAAATCGCGGTAGGGCGGCCCATCGGCTGCCGAATCGTTTTCGATTCGATCAATCCTTCCTTTTCGAGCGTATTGATATGCCTGCGTACGGCCATGCTCGTGATTCCGATGAACTCGGTAATCTCTTTTGCACTGAGCTCGCCTTTGGTTTTCAGCAGCTGCAGGATTTTGTCCCGGGTTGAAATATCCAGTTGTTGGTTCATTTTCATCACCGCCTGTTCTGCTTTTTTCCTGAAGCTCGGGTGCGAAGTGCAGACAGCCTGCCGACACGAAAGATCAACAGGCTGCAATCACTCGAAATGTATCGTTGGTGTATCAGCTTATCTATTTTTGAAGAAGTTTTCGGCTTTTTCGAGGAACCCTTTTTCTTCTTCAGGCAAATCCGCGTCATAATATACCGCGCCGACCGGGCAAGCCACTTCGCATGCTCCGCATTCGATGCAAATGTCGGTGTCGATGTAATATTGGTCAGGACCTTCCTCGATGCAATCTACAGGACAAACATCCACGCAATCGGCAGCTTTTTCATCCATGCAAGCCGAGGTAATAACGTATGCCATTTCTTTCACCCTTTCAAATTAGTTCGCTAGTTTGTTGTTTATGATATTTGATGCCAAATCCATGAAAATATGCCACTGTTCGCTGTTTTCGTCAAACAGGTTGGAAGCCGCATCGGCTTCATCCGGCGTATCGGCCGATTGAATCGGCACCTCCGCGAGCAGCTTCGTCTGCAGCTCATCGGCAAGCCTCTGCCCGCCGCCGCGTCCGAAAAGGTAATGCCGTCTTCCCTCGGGATCGGTGAAATAGGACATGTTTTCGATGACCCCAAGAATGGGGTGGTTCGTCTGCAGCGCCATTTCGCCGGCACGGGCCGCCACATGGTGGGCTGTTTTATGAGGCGTGGTCACCACGATTTCTGCGCACTGCGGAATCCGGTTATGAACGTCAAGCGCAACGTCGCCGGTTCCCGGCGGCAGATCCAAGATGATATAATCCAGGGTACCCCAATCCACTTCGTTCAGGAAGGTGCCGAGCATTTTGCCGAGCATCGGGCCTCTCCAGACGACGGGCTTATTGCCTTGAACGAAAAATCCCGTCGAGATCACCTTCATGCCATGGCTCTCCACAGGGGCGATCCGGTTTCCTTGCTTTTGCGGAAGCTCTTTGATCCCCAGCATTTCCGGAATGCTGTGTCCGTAGATATCCGCGTCAATGATACCCACCCGCTTGCCTTGCTTAGCCAAAGCTCTTGCAAGATTGACCGTGACGGTAGATTTTCCGACGCCGCCTTTGCCGCTGGCTATGGCGATGAAAGTCACGCCGGAATCCGCGGAAAGCAGCGGGGAATTCATCAGCGTCGGGGCGCGGCGCACCGATTTATTAAGCTTAATAGCTATAATATCATTTTTTTCTTCATTTGAAATAGGTTTGAAGCGTATATGAACATCGGTAATTCCTGTCTTTTGCACCGCACGGGTAATTTGCTCCTTCAGCTCCTGCTCCCGCGATACGGAATCCGGGGGGAGAAGCACGGTCATTGCGGCATGATCCTTGTTCGTGGTAATGTCCCGGATCAGTCCGATCTCCGTGAGCGGCAGCTGGCGCTCCTCGTCTTTGATATGAGCGATCGCAGCAACCAGATCATCCTTCGTCAAAATTTTCTCACCTTCAATCCACTTCGATCTTTAAAACAAAGTATGTCCATAATCTCGCAAACCTTACCGGGTTATCTTGACATTGCCATCACCGTGTATGGGGAGGCCAAGAAAAAGGATCGGAAACGTCCGCGCGTACAAGTCAGGACACGGTAATTGTAGAACACGCAACGCATATAGTCAACATATATGTATAAAAAGTAAAAGGATATTCATGATCCGTACTTGACAAAGGGTTTAAAGGATTATAATAATTAATATACATTTATGTATACTAATTAGGATGCGGTAAAAAAGAAGTTACTCGGTTAAGTTGGACCGTTCCTTGTATGAAAAATAGCCGGATCCAAAAGCTTGCATTGCAGTTTTTTGCTGATCCGGAATATGGATACATTCATGCATTTACCGGAAGGAGGATTAATTTTCTTCATGAACTCAGACCATAATCAAGGAAACGCGGCGCAAACGGGGGAATCCGCACGGCGGCCGGTATCCTATTACGAATTGATGGGCGGGGCGCCAACCATACGCGCGATCGTCGAAGCGTTTTATCCGAAAGTGATAGAGCATCCGCTGCTTGCTCCGCTGTTTCCGGAAGACATCACGCCCGTCATGGAAAAGCAGGAAATGTTCCTGACGCAGTATTTCGGGGGACCGCAGCTCTACACGATGAAAGAAGGGCATCCCCGCATGAGGGCAAGGCATATTCGTTTTCCGATTACGCCCGACCGGGCGACGGCTTGGCTCAGCTGCATGCAGCAGGCCATGGATGAAGTCGTGGAGGACTCCGCGCTCCGGGAGCAGATGATGGAACGTTTGGCCATGACCGCCTATTTCTTCGTCAACACGGACGAACAAGAAGACGACATGTAACGGAACGATCGACAAGCTTTCGTTTTTGACGGAAAGGGAATACGATGGAAGCGTAAGCATCCAATAGCAACGGCATTCAACGGCTGAAGGATACTCCCGGTACCGGCAAAATAAAGCGAACATCATACCCGAGGCTTTTGCAAAAACCGGGTCCATGCGAACCGTCCATTTTGCAGCGGCCTCGCACGAAAAGGAGACTGCCTTCATGAAGCTGGTTGGAATATCAGGTGCGATCATCGGCAGCAAAACAGCCATTGTCGTACAAAAAGTACTGGAAGAAGTCAAAAAAATAGATCCTGAAATCGAAACCGAATTGCTGGATATGAAAGACTACGACGTGCAATTCTGCGACGGGAGGGATCCGTCCGCGTATACGGGGGACACCAAAAAGGTGATCGACGCCGTCATTTCCAGCGATTTTTGCCTGATCGGAACCCCGATCTATCAAGCCTCCATGTCGGGCGTGCTCAAAAATCTGTTCGACTTGATTCCGCAGTCCGCGCTGCAGCAAAAAGTTATCGGATTCGTGGCGACGGGAGGAACGTACCAGCATTATCTCGTGATCGAAAATCAGCTGAAGCCGATCGCCGGCTATTTCAGATCCTATGTGGCGCCCGGTTATGTTTACGTGCATGACGATCATTTTAACGAGTTTAAGGAAATTTATGATCCCAACGTGTTGGAGCGGATTGAAAGACTTGCTGCAGAGCTTGTATTTATGCAAAAACGGCTGAAGTCTTAAAAGACAGCCGGAAATTTACATAGATCGACATGAAATTCGTAGAAGCGACCTGATCAATCCTTTGATCGGGTCGTTTTTTGTCGGTACGCCCAGCATGGGCGTCATCTCTAGGGTGAAAGTCCCGAACGGGGGCTGGCGAGCGCCTACCGTTAGCCAAGGGCAAGGGTGTCTGCCGCGAGGCAGAATCTGAAGGAAGCCGGAGGCAAAAGCACGGGCCAAGGTACACGAACTGGATTTGAGGCAGGGATAGCCGGATGAGCTGCCCGAACACAGCGAAATCCCAAGCCGCCAAGAGCTATTTCTGTAAACTCCAGTGGTCGCGGGCGGAAAGATGACGTTCTTATCTGGGGAGGCCTGCGGGAGGAAAAAATGCGAAGTCACTTCGTAACCGTAACCGAGAGGTTGCGCTGAACCCGCAGGAGTCAGCAGAGATCATAGTACGTGAGTACGGGACGCCGGAAAGCGGAAGGACCGAACCGAAAGGAGAGAGGAAACCGATGCGTTCGAGTGAGGAGCAAAGAAAGCCGAATATCCCGCAAGGGAGCTGCCGACAAAGAGGAGCGGTGAAGCCGCAAGGGTATGTTGGAGCGCCGAGCTCTTCACCGGCACAAGTCGCCCCTTCCCCTCGCGGAGATCAAAACGACTTGCTGGAGAAGATGCTCGAAGGAAATAACCTTCGGCTCGCCTACAAACGAGTGGTTCAAAACGGGGAGCTCCTGGTGTGGACGGCGTAACGGTAGCCGAGCTACAAGCTTACCTGAAAACCCACTGGGAAACGGTGAAAGCCGAACTTCTGGCGGGAACCTACCGGCCGGCGCCAGTCAAACGGGTGGAAATCCCCAAACCCGGAGGCGGCGTACGGCTGCTGGGCATCCCGACCGTGATGGACCGTTTCCTCCAGCAAGCGCTTCTGCAAGTGATGAATCCGATATTCGACGCAGACTTCTCGTGGTACAGCTACGGCTTCAGACCCGGAAAGCGGGCGCATGACGCGGTGAAGCAAGCGCAGCGGTACATCCAAAGCGGCCGAAGATGGGTCGTAGATCTGGACCTGGAGAAGTTCTTTGACCAAGTGAATCACGACATGCTCATGGCAAGGGTGGCGCGGAAGGTGAAGGACAAGCGAGTACTGAAGCTGATCCGAGCCTACCTGAGTGCCGGAGCGATGGAAAACGGAGTTTGCCAAAAGACAGAGGAAGGAACCCCCAAGGCGGTCCGCTGAGTCCGCTGCTGGCAAACATTCTGCTGGATGATCTGGATAAAGAACTCACCAAGCGAGGCTTGCGCTTCGTCCGCTATGCGGACGACTGCAATATCTTTGTCGCAAGCAAACGGGCAGGTGAACGTGTCATGAGATCGATAACTCACTATGTAGAAGGAAAGTTGAAACTGAAGGTGAATCGGGACAAAAGTGCCGTAGACAGGCCGTGGAATCGGAGATTTCTTGGTTTTAGCTTTCTGAGGAATAGACAGGCGACGATTCGTCTGTCCCCTAAGACGATCTCCCGATTGAAGGAGAAAGTCCGGGAGCTAACGAATCGTTCCCGGTCCATATCGATGGAAGAGCGAATTTTAAAATTGAACCGCTACCTCATGGGATGGATTGGATACTTCCGGATAGCTTCTGCCAAGGGCCACTGCGAGAGATTCGACAAATGGATTCGAAGAAGACTGCGCATGTGCTTATGGAAACAATGGAAGCGAGTGCGTACACGTATTCGAGAACTCCGCGCCCTGGGCGTGCCAGAATGGGCCGCTTTTATGATGGCCAACTCCCGCAAAGGAGCTTGGGAAATGTCCCGAAACATAAATAACGCCCTTCCGACAACCTATTGGGAAGCGAAAGGGCTGAAAAGTTTGCTTTCTCGTTACTTGGAACTTCGTTAACCTTTTGGAACCGCCGTATGCGGACCCGCATGTACGGTGGTGTGAGAGGACGGGGGTTTGCCGCCCCCTTCTACTCGATTATAATGAAATAGTAGATTGATAGATTCGAAGATTGGCATGACCCAAGAACTGTAAAGAGAGGCAAGCTTGAACACGGGGAGAGATGCAGATTCATGCGTAAGTATATGATTACCTTTGCTGCCGCGGTGCTCATTGTAGCAGGCGGTTATTGGGCTTTGGGGAAAAACCATGCTCCGGCTGCCGACGGCGCCGTGGTCGAAAAGCCGCCCGCGCTCGCGCAGCAACATTCGCAACCATCGCCGTCGCCGGTTGTCGGCGAGGATGATGATGAGGACAAGGCGTCAGCGGATTCCGCCAAACGGCAAACCGGGGACACGTTGACGTCCGGCAGCGCAGACAAGCAAGGAGAAACGCCGAATCAGGCCGGCTCAGGCGCGATGAATACGGGCGCGAAAACGCAGCAGGCCGCGAAACCTGCGCAAAACGCTTCTGCAGGCAAATCGTCATCAACCGGCAATGCGGCCTCCGAGGCGGGGAGCGGCACGAGCAAAACGGGAGGAAAAGGATTTATAAATTCTTACAGCGTGGAGCATGTCGTTTCCAATCCGGAAAGCATCGCTGTGCTGGTCAACAAAACGTACAGACTCCCGGCCGGCTACGTTCCTCCGGATCTCGTATATCCGAACGTCCCGTTCATCTTTTCGGAAAAGGCAGACAAACGCAAAATGCGCAAGGAGGCGGCAACGGCGCTTGAAAAGCTGTTTGACGCCGCCAAAAAAGACGGGGTTCAGCTGGCGGGCGTATCCGGTTACCGCTCCGAATCGCGCCAAAAGACGCTGTATAACAACTACGTAAAACGGGACGGCGTAAAAGCGGCCGATACGTACAGCGCCCGTCCGGGGCACAGCGAGCACCAAACCGGCCTGACGATCGACGTATCCGGCATTACGGGCAAATGTGCCGCGGAAAGCTGTTTCGCCGGCACGAAAGAGGCCAAGTGGCTGGCTAAGCATGCGCATGAATACGGATTTATCATCCGTTATCCTGAAGGGAAAGCTTCGATTACGGGCTATAAGTACGAGCCTTGGCATCTTCGTTACGTCGGCGCCAAAATCGCCAATGAAGTGACGAGCCGCCACATAACGCTGGAGCAGTATTTCGGCCAAGCGGTGCCCGTATCCAAATAATTCGCGTCCCCCGTGACGCGGATGGATTCGAAAAACAGGACTTCCTGCATGCACTGCGTGCGCCCGGGGTCCTGTTCTTTCATTTGCCTTTTTTTCCGGGGATGTGTACGATCTAAATGGGGCATGCCTTCATCCTGAACGGAACATGAAGTAACTCATCCGATAATTCTATTTATGACGAAAGGTCGTGTAAACGAATGGATTCCGATATCAGCGTTAAATTGACTTCCCTCTCTAGCAAAGGCGGCTGCGGCTGCAAAATCGGCCCGGCGGATTTAAGCCAGGTGCTCCGTAATCTGCCTCCAGCCGAGCCGAACCCGAATTTGCTCGTAGGGCTGGATACAAGCGATGACGCCGGCGTGTACAAACTGAACGACGAACTGGCGCTGGTGCAAACGCTGGATTTCTTCACGCCGATCGTGGACGATCCGTACGCCTTCGGGCAAATTGCCGCAGCGAACGCCATCAGCGATATCTATGCCATGGGGGCCAAACCTTTAACGGTATTAAACATCGTCGCATTTCCGATCTCCACGCTGGACAAGCGGATTTTGTCCGAAATCCTGCGCGGGGCGGGGGATAAAGTCAAGGAAGCGGGAGCGACGTTGGTAGGCGGCCACTCCATCGACGATAAAGAGCCGAAATTCGGTTTAGCGGTCACGGGTCTGGTCCATCCTGATAAAGTACGCAGCAACGCCGGAGCCAAGCCGGGGGATAAACTCATCCTGACCAAACCGATCGGGGTCGGCATCATGACGACTTCCATCAAAAAAGACCAGCTCAACGCCGAAGAAATCGCGCGGGTAACCCAAGTGATGGCGACCTTGAACAAAACGGCCGCCGAGGTCATGGAAGGTTACGACGTCCATGCCTGCACCGACGTGACGGGCTTCGGCCTGATGGGCCACTCGCTGGAGATGGCCAAAGGAAGCGGCGTGGAGATCCGCATCCGCAAGGATGACGTGCCCGTGCTTCCCCGAGTCCGCGAGCTGGCGGAACAAGGAATGGTTCCCGGCGGTTCCAAAAACAACTACGAGCATGTCAAAGACAGCGTTCGGTTCCCTGAGCAGATGGACCAAATCGACCGCTGGATTTTGTGCGATGCCGTCACATCGGGCGGGCTGTTGATTTCCGTTAGCGGCAGCGAAGCAGAGAAACTTCATGAGGAGCTCGTGCAAGCCGGCGTCGAAGCCAAAATCATCGGCGAGGTTACGGCAAGCGGCAGCGGACAAATCGTAATCGAATGAGGAGATTGTTATGTTCCAGGACATTTCTATAGAGAAACTGAATGAGCTTCGCGGGAAAAACGAAATCACGGTGATCGACGTTCGATCGCCTTCCGAATATGCCGAATCGACCATCCCGGGCAGCATCAACATCCCCTTTTTTACGGATGAGGAACGTGCCGAAATCGGAACGCTTTACAAGCAGGTCAGCATCCAAACCGCCAAAGAACGCGGGCTCGAGATCATGTCCGCCAAACTGCCCGCTTTCGTGAAGAAATTTGCCGAAATTCAGGGCAACAAGGCGGTTTTCTGTTGGCGGGGCGGCATGCGGAGCCGGACGACGGCAACCGTGCTTTCGTTGATGGGGATTCATGTGTACCGGCTGGACGGCGGTTACCGGGCTTATCGCAGATGGGTGGTCGAAACGCTGGGGACCATGGAATTTCCGCCGGAGGTTTACGTGCTGCACGGATATACCGGAACAGGCAAAACGGAGATTTTGAGGGCCTTGAAGAACAAAGGGTATCCGGTTATCGACCTGGAAGGTCTGGCCGGACATCGGGGATCGATTTTTGGCGAAATCGGACTGAGAAGCCATAACCAAAAAACCTTTGATGCGCTTCTTCTGGAGGAACTGCTTCGATACCGGCACGAGCCGTTTATCCTGATCGAAGCGGAAAGCAAACGGATCGGCAAAGTGATTTTGCCCGAGTTTTTGATCGATAAAAAGGAAAAGGGCACTCATATTCTGCTCGATGCCGCCACGGATTTGCGCGTAAGAAACATCATTAACGATTACCGTCCGACCGAGCATGCCGAACAAAGCTTGCAGGCATTTCGACAGATCCAATCGCGCATCCACACGCCGGTAGCCCAGGAAATCGAAACTTGCCTGCTGTCCGGGAACTACGAACGCGCGGTGGAGTTATTGCTTGCCTATTATTATGATCCGAGATACGCCCACACCGTATCTTCCTACGGAGAGGAATTCCAAAAACTGGAGCCGATTTCTTTCGATACGCTGGAACAGGCCGTCCCGCTGGTCGAAGAGCACATTCGAAAGCTGTCGTCACGGAATCGCTTGAACCGGCAGGAACAGCCGGGCGCTTAGCATCGGCGAGCGGCTGATGCACGAACTGACAAAAAAGAGAGCCTGAGCGCTCTCTTTTTTTCATGCGAAGCTATACGGATCAAATGCCGACAGGAATTCCGTGCGTAACCACGACGTCAGCCTGCTGCGGCGGGTATTCCAGCATTTTGGCTACTTCTGCGGCACATTTGCTCGGACTGTAGTAATCCTTCGCGGGAGAACCGAAGAGGGAAGGGCGGGAGAAGCGTTCGATGCGGATTTGTTCGCCGCGCGCCAGCTTCCGCAGCCATTCTTCGAGGACGTTTTCGTTTTGCAGCGCTTCGCCGTAACCGCGTTTGACGAAATATTCCCGGTTCATTTCTTCCTGGCCGGGCAGCGATTCGCAGAACAGCATCGGCAGCCCTTTGGCAAGCGCTTCGGTGCAGGTCATTCCTCCCGGTTTGGTAATCAGCAGATCGGATGCGTCCATCCATTTGCTGATTTCGCGCGTATGCCCGAGAAGCACGATGTTTTCATGCTGGAATCCCGGGTCGCTTTTCAGCTTGTCGAGCAGCTTCTGATTGCTGCCGCAGCAGAATACGAGCTGAACCTGATCTTTCCACCGTTGAAGCTGCTGGACGAGCTGATGATTCGAAACCAGTCCCCAGCCGCCTCCCATGATCAATACGGTTGGCATGTTTTTGATGTTGAGCGTGTTTCTGACGCAGGTTTTGTCTTCGGAAGACCAGAAGTCGGGATGAACCGGAATGCCGGTGACTTTGACGTTTTCCGCATACACTCCCCGGTCCAGCAAAAGCTGGCGGACGTTGTCCGTGGAGACGAGGAAGCGGTCGACCTCTTTGTTGATCCAGGAGGCATGGGCGTCATAATCCGTAATGACGGTAAACAAAGGCACGTTAAGCCCGGCCGCTTTAAGCCTGGAAATGATGTTGGTCGGGATGGGATGCGTGGTGACGATCAGATCCGGTCGCAAATGCGCGATGACCTCAGCCGTATGATGATAAAAGATGCGATGAAGCGCCATGATGGCCAGTTTGCTCAGCGGTTTGTCGTGCTGTTTGCGGTACAGCAAACCGACGAGACCGGGATTGGTGTTTATGGTCAGACGATATGCCGAAATAATCCAGGGCGCGACGGTAGGATTCAGGAACGATCCCAGTTCAATCACTTTGGCTTGAATATCGGGATTCATTTTTTTCATGCCTGCGGCCAGCGCGTATCCGGCTTGGGTATGGCCGCTGCCGAAACCTTCGGATAATATCAGTACTCTTTTCTTGCGCATATGATCACCTTCGATCTTAATATATTGGACGCTCCTTCGTCGGGAAGGCAGCTTATGTTCTAACGTTAAGCAACCCTGAAAATCAGGCGGGTTCCGTTCTATGCTCGATCGCTTCGTCTTATGAAATAAGTTTATGACGGATTGAAAGGGTCCAAAACGGACCGCGGACTGGTTTCCATGCTAGACCTAGGTCGGGGGAACAAGGCCTGTTCGGGTTATTCTATGTAGTTAGACGATGCGCGAAAAGATAACCATGCAGGTTTGATGAAAAATTTTTGAAAGGGAAGGAAAAGCGGGTGTGAAAATCCGTTGTTATTCTACTAATAATAGATTATGAGTAAATTTATGTATGTTCAAGGGGCAAATGCGCAAAAATTAAAGCCCCGACTGAAGAATCGGATGGATCAAGTTTCCGAGCGGCGCCCGGGACCGTTAGCCAACGCTGCCCAAGACGGCCATGCCGATCTGCCGCGTTTCGTTTTCGGCATCTTTTCGGCATGCTCGATTTGAGTGTAAAGGCATATCGTATGCGCCGTATTGATTCAGTGTAAAAATTCGCGATAAGTTATAAAAAATTCATGCTTTCGCATGTGAAACGTTTGAAGCTTTCCGGGACAAGCGTTACAATAGATAATAGACAGTTTGTCTAATTAATGGCCATAGGAGGAATATGCGATGAAGCTCCAAGACAAGGTTGCGGTAATTACGGGTGCCGGCTCCGGCATGGGAAAGGAAATGGCTTTGCTGTTCGGGCTTGAAGGCGCAAAGCTTGTGCTTGCGGATATCTCCCAAGCAAGGTCGTGGCGGAAGTGAAGCAAAAAGGCGGTCAAGCGGTCGGCGTCAGCGCCAACGTTGCCAAGGAAGAGGACGTTCAGAACATGATTGAAACCGCTGTCAAGACGTACGGTTCGCTGGATATCCTGGTGAATAACGCGGGAATCATGGACAAAATGACGCCGGTGACGGAGCTGACGGACGAACTATGGGAACGCGTCATAGCCGTCAATGCGACGGGGCCGATGCGTGCGATCCGCAAAGCCCTCCCGATCATGATCGGGCAAGGTAAAGGCGTCATCATCAATACCGCTTCCATCGGCGGGTTGTACGGCTCCCGGGCCGGGGCCGCTTATACGGCTTCCAAGCATGCAGTGGTCGGCTTGACGAAAAACGTGGGCTTCCAATACGCCGATGCGGGCATCCGCTGCAACGCGATCGCTCCGGGCGGCGTGGAAACGAACATTATGGCGGATGCCGGAGACATGAACCCCGAATCGCGCGGGTTAAGAAAAGCCATGTCCGGAGCCGGCTTCAATCCCCGGAACGGCAAACCCGAGGAAATCGCCAAAATCGCATTATTCCTGGCTTCCGATGATTCCAGCTTTATCAACGGTACGGTGATTACCGCCGATGCCGGCTGGACGGCATACTAAGCGATCGCCCTAAGACAAGAGGGAGCAGGTCATCCGAAGCAAATGAACCGCGTTCAAGGTCCGAATCCCCGACATCCCGGGAGAGCGGGCCTTTTTCCCTTTTAAGACACAAATAAAAAAGCGCCGTCGTCCGTGCCTTTTCGGCACCACGTTCGGCGCTGCTCCGCTTTTTTGTTCATGACCACCTGCGTCATCGGTTTGCGGCTCCATGTGACCCGTCCCCCCATAACCGGCGCTGCCTGTCTCGTCTGTCCGGATTTCGCGGACTTCGTCGTCCGTTGTTTCATCACTAATCTCTCCTTCGAAAAGCTGGTTACGGTTTTCAGCATAAAACACTCGATTCCCGCTTCCGCTAACAAGGTAGCAAAAACCGTCATTGCGGGGACGATCGGGCTCAGCTTGCTGCAAGTTCCGATATGGGCGGGAGCTTCGCCGGCATCCGTCTCGGAGTCGGGCACGGGGATCGCCAAAGAGGCCAAGGCCGCTAACTCGGCCGCCGCAAATCCTGCTCCAGGGGAAAAAGCGAAAATAAGCAAAGAAGAAGCTGCGAAAAAAATGGTCGCCTTGTTTCCCGTCTTGAATGAAGCCAAGCTGGAAGATGCCAGCTATACGGAAGGGACGGACAATTCCTTCAACGAGTCGGTCTGGATGCTTACTTGGACGATAACAAGAGGAAACAGCACGTATTCGTTCTCGGCGAGCGTGGATGGCATGACCGGCGATGTGCTCAATTTCTACCAGCCGGAGTATGTTTCCAACGAAAGCAGGGCCTATTATCCTCCCGAAATCAGTCAGGAGCAGGCCGAAAAAGCGGCCAAGGCGTTTATCGTGCAAGCCGCCAGCTCCATCAAAGCGGATGACCTGGTTCCACAAGAAGGCGTCAATAACGGGAACCAATCGCTGTTCGGGCAGGTGGTGTACAACTTCAGCTACAGCGCGAAAGTCAACGGCATCCCGTCCGATGGCGAAAACATCCAGATCGGCGTCGACGGCAAGGGGCGGATCTTCAGCTATAATCGCATGTCAACCTCCAAATCCTATCCATCCGCCAATCCGAAAATATCGTCTTCCGATGCGCTTGAATCATTCAAAAAGGATTTATCCCTTGGGCTGGCTTACGTTCAATTCAACGATTATTACAACCCTGCCCGTTCCAAAAAGGATTGGCGGCTGGCATACATACCCGCTCCTTCCATAACCATGACGGACGCCAATACCGGAAAAAGGTTCAATCCGTTGCAAAACTCGGAACAAACGGTTCCGAAAGCGCTCGAATACACGGCGCTGCCCTCCGGGTCGGCATCCTTTAAAGCGCATCAGGGCAATACGCTAACCTCCAAGGAAGTCCTTCAGTTATATCCCGATCTTGTCCCGTCAAGCAAGGATTATTCCCTGTCCTCTTCGCTGACGAACTATTGGATGGATTCGGGAAAACAGGTATGGTCCTTGAACTGGTACAAAAAAAGCGCGTTGGGAATGTCCGGGGATAGCGTATATATGATGGTCGACGCAGGGACGGGACAACTCATCAGCTACAATATCAATGAACTCCCGGCGTATGCGAAAGAGGCGGACAATGCCAAGCCGAGCCCGATTACCGATGCGAAAAGCAATGCTCCGGGCATGTCGGCATCCGAAGCCCAGAAAAAAGCCTTCGACCTTGCCGGGCGTTACTACCCCGAAGCGGCCAAGGCATTAAAGCTGTCCAACGACTCCTCGACGGATCAAGCAAACGGAAAAACGGTTCACAGATTCGTATTCCAGCAATTTTACAAAGACCTTCCCGTTTATAACCAGCAGGTAAGCCTCGTTCTTGACGGCAGCGGCAAACTCCTTTCGTATAACGCTAATTTGCCGCTCACGGGGGATGACCGCCAAAAGCTTGATGCATTGACGGCCAAGATCAAACCGGAGGACGCGGCGAAAACGTACCGGGAGGCTTTGGGGGCTCAGCTCATCTATGCCTCGACCGGAGGATATTACGTGGAAAGCAAATTCGCGGAGCCCCGGATTTTGTTGGCTTACGCGCCGACCTTCAACGGCGACCGCCACCTGCCGTTCATTAACGCCGTTACCGGCAAAAACGAGTTTTACGGTTATTTCGGAACCCAGAACGGCGGCGCTGATCCGGCAGCCAACCTGCCTTCCGATGCGGTGGGCCACGGTGCGGGCAAAGAACTGGCGACGCTGCTCGAATACGGCATCATCGCCCCGGAATCCGACGGGCTTCTGCATCCCGACAAAGAGATTACGTACGGCGATCTGCTGGCAATGATCGCGAAGGGAGTGAGCCCGACCCAAAGCTACTACGATCCGGGCCGTCTCGGCAAACAGTTTAAAGATGTTCCTGCCGACAGTCCCTATGCCGAAGCCGTGCAGATGTTCGCGGATCGGGGCTGGCTGCGCAATACGTCGGGCGAGCTCCATCCGGAGCAAAAGCTGACCCGGGATAAGCTGGCCGAAACGATCGTGAACGTGCTTCGATACGATAAACTGTCGGCCTTTTACGAGTCCGACCCTCAAATTTTGGCGTTGGCGGATGCCCAAGCCATCCAACATAAAGGTGCCGTGAAACAGGCGATCCAGCTGGGTCTGATGTCCGCTAAAGACGGCAAATTCGAGCCTGCCCGACCGGTCACCAAGGCCGAGGCTGCCCAAGTGCTCGTTCTGCTGGCACAGATCCAAGGGAAGGTGGATTCGCCTGTGGCGGGATATTGACGCAACGTTTTGGTTCCGGCTGCGGCCTGCTGCAGCCGGATTTTTTTAAAAGATGATCATAATGGAGGCTTTGTTCATGAACGCTACCTTCAGGGCTGAAAGCATTTTGCGGAGGTTGTCCGGCGTTTTTGCTGCCGCTTTATTCATTGGGTTGGCGGTCATTTCCTCGCTTTGGTTTGAACAGCCGCCCGCGGGCAAAGGAAAAGCATCGCCGGAAACCGTCTTTTCCGCCGATCGCGCTTTCGACCATTTGACCCATATCGCAAAAGCGCCCCATACGCCGTTTATGCCCGAGATCGAGAACGTCAGGAAATACATCGTCGGGCAGTTCGCGGAGCTGGGTCTCGAAGTCGAGGTGGAGCCTTTTCAAGCGCAAATGAATCGCGGAAACGGCTATGAAACCGTCGCCATGAACAATATCATCGCGACGTTGAAGGGATCCGAGCCGGGGAAAGCGTTAATGCTCTCGGCCCATTACGACTCGGTTGCCCACGGGCCCGGAGCCAACGATGACGGCGTAGCCGTGGCTTCCCTGATCGAAACCGCAAGGGCATTAAAGGCCCAAGGAAAACCGCTGCACGACATTTTGTTTGTCATCACGGACGGGGAAGAAGGCGGGCTGCTCGGAGCCAAAGCATTTTGGAGCGCCTCCAAATTTAAAGACCAGGTCGGATTGGTCGCAAATTTTGAAGCTAGAGGGGCCAGCGGGCCTTCGCTCATGTTCCAGACGAGCAGCGGAAACGGCAAGTTGATTCGCGAGTTTGCCGCTATTGCGCCAGTTCCTGTAAGCAATTCGTTTCTGGCCGATATTTACCGCCTGATGCCGAATGACACGGACCTGACGATTTCGCTTCGGGAAGGGATTCCCGGACTCAATTTCGCTTACGTCGGCAGCTGGGATAAATACCACTCGGCGGAAGATACGATCGAAAACGTCTCCATGGCTACGCTGCAGCATCATGGAGAGAACGCGCTTGCGGTCGCGAGCCGTTTTGGGGCAATGGATTTGGGCGATTTAAAGGAGCCGGATTCGGAATATTTCAATTTGTTCGGCAAACTGTTTTATTACCCGCAATCCGTGAATTTGCCGCTAACCATCGTTTTGACGGCCGCGTGGTTCATGCTTGTCGGTTTATACGTCAAAAAACGCAAAGCCCGTGCCGGCAAAATAGCCGGGGCCGTCGGGGCAGCGTTTATCGGCTTCTTATTGTCGGCGCTGCTGTCCTGGGGTTTCTACGAGCTGCTGTCGGCAATGACCTCCCGTATTCCGAATCCGTTCTATCATTTCAGCTTCCTTGCCATTACGCTGCTGGTCCATGTTTTGCTGAGTTCCATCCTGCGCCGCGGCCGCAGCGAATTGGAGGCGGTCCTTGCCGCCGCATGTTTATTTTTGATGTTGACTTGGATCGTTACGTTTTTGCTGCCTGGCGCATGTTATTTGTTTGCAATTCCGCTTCTAGTCCACTGCATCGCGCTGGCGTTTCTGCAAGGGACGCAGGATCCATCCGCAGTTCTACGGCGCAGCTGGATGACGATGATCCTTTCCGCAATGCCCGCGTTGTTGTTTGTCACGCTGTTCCATTTGCTTTTCATGGCGATGCCGCCGCTTGTAAACGTGGCTTGCGCCATGCTGTTTTCGCTGAATTTATCCATGATCGAACCGTTTACTCGGAATATCGCAGGGCTCTTTACAAGGAAAAAATATCCGAAAAACGTTGCGGCTTGACTTCGGACAGGATTATCCGTTTGACAAAAACCATCCTATTGTTACGAACCGGAGGTACAACATGAACCATTCCAGGCCGAAACCTTTATTTTGGAGCGCTGCCGTCATTGCGTTGCTGCTGCTTGCCTATAGCCTGGCAGCCCCGCCTCCAAAGCATGCGGAAGCTCCGGCTTCAAGCGCCGACCCTGACCGCGAACAGCGTAACCACGTGATCCAAACGGCGGAAGCAGGCACCATCCGCAACGAATTAGGTTCCGTGATCTACGGCGCCGACGATCATTCGGTCCATATCGTGCTCGATTTGGACGCCGTCCATCATGACCAGGTAGGCATCACGTTTCACGGCCCCGACAATCATGGCGTGACGTTCGGCGATATGACTAGCAGCGTAAAAGTTGGGCATGTTGAATATGAGACGACTTTTGTGCCGGTCAACTATAAGCTGGTCCTTTGGACGCAACTGCCGATCCGTATTCTCGGAGAAGGCCGGGATGGGTGGATCGAGATGACCGATAAAAAAAGCGGGAATGTCATTTTGAAAGAGAAGCTGACTTTTCGATATTGAACCTGAGGAAGGGTGCCGAATGAACCTGCAGCAAAAGAGTGTGAGTCTGACATCATGATCTCGTTTGTCCTGACGTTAAAGCGGCTGTTAAGCGGCCTGTTTCATGTTTTTCACCATAAAAGGTTCCGGGTTCTGTTCGTGGTGACCCTCTTCATGCTGTTGTCGGGGACGATTTTTTACACGCGCGAGGAAGGATTGCCGATTTTGGACGCGTTGTATTTTTGCATTGCGACCCTCAGCACGTCGGGACACCCAACCTTCGTTCCGCAAACCCCGTTCGGCAAAATTTTTACGATGCTGTACATCGTCGTCGGCACCGGCCTGTTCATGGGTCTTATGAGTTACATCGCCTACGGCGTCGTAAAAAGCAGCCAGCGGGAAGATGAGGAGGAGAGGATGCATCGAAACGGCGGCACAAAATCCACCGGCCGCGAAAAACGTCAAGGCGGCAGCGATGCGGAAGCGGATCCTGACCGGGGTTAGGATGCATATGTTGGATTCCTGCAAAAGATGCGCGTTCCGTCCCCATCCGACTTCGAAACCGGCTTGCTTCCAGCGCAGATCGGTTCGATCTCTTCCAAGGCATCCCGGCTTCTTATTCCCACGGAAAATCGATCGTCAAATAATCCGCGAATTTTTTGCTTTCCTCTCGGCGGTGTTTGCGCATCGCCGCTCTTTGGGGCGCCGTTTCGTGCAGCCGGATTTCTTCTTCCGTCTCGGGGATCACTTTCGGTACGGGGACGGGCTTTTTGTCTTCGCCGATCGCGACGAACGTCAAAAACGAGGTGGCCGCGATATGGCGTTTTCCCGTTCTCAGATCTTCCGTGATGACTTTGACGAACACCTCCATCGAGCTGCGGCCAGTCCAGGTCACGTACGACTCCAAGCAGACCGAATCCGTCATGTGGATGGGCAGCAAAAAGTCGACCGAATCGGTCGAAGCGGTCACGACCAGGTTCCGGCTGTGTTTGGAGGCCGAAATGGAAGCGATGTCGTCGATGTAAGCCATCAGCTTGCCGCCGAAAAGCGTGTCATGGTTGTTGACGTCCGTGGGAAACACGCGCGCGATTTTATAGCATCTCGATTCTTTGACATACCGTTGTTCCATACATATCCCTCATTCACTGAATTTTCGACACGGTCATAGTATCTTCCGGCAGTTGGATGCACATGTATCGTATCGCCAAAATCATATATACGTAAAATATATTATGTAAACTAAAAGGTTTAACAACCCTTTTCCCGATGACGAATGTCAGAGGAACGTCACAAAAGGGAACGCAAACGGGGCCGGCGTGCTGTGATATAATGTAGTCATCGAACATTGACGGAAGCAGGTGTCCTCATTTTGAAAAAGGCAGTCATCATCGGCGGAGGCATCACGGGATTGTCGGCCGCGTATTATTTGCAAAAAAAAGCCCGCGAAAGCGGACAAGACGTTAGCATTACGATCGTAGAAGCCAGCGAACGGTTAGGCGGCAAAATCAGGACCGTTCATGACGGGACGTTTACGATGGAAACGGGCGCCGATTCGATCGTAACGCGCAAATCCAATGCGGCCGAACTCATAGAGGAAGTAGGCCTGAAAGACGAAGTCGTCTATAACGCGACGGGGATTTCGTACATCTATACGGACGGAACGCTGAAACAAATTCCGAAGGACGCCGTGTTCGGCATTCCATTGAGCATCGAGTCGCTTGCGACGACCGGCCTGGTGTCGGCCGAAGGGAAAGTCGAGGCGTTAAAAGACTTTTATACGCCGAACGAAACCTTTACCAAGGACGATTCGGTAGGGGATTTCCTTGAAGCATTCCTCGGGAAAGAGCTGGTGGAAAAGCAGATCGCCCCGGTGCTGTCCGGCGTATATTCCGGCAAGCTGAGCGAACTCACCATCGCCTCCACATTGCCGTATTTAATCGATTATAAAAACGAATACGGAAGCATCATCAAAGGCTTAAACGCCAATAAAGCCAAGTTTCAAAGCGGAAGCGGGAAAAAGTTTCTCTCATTCCGCCGGGGCGTGTCGCAGTTGATCGACGCGTTGGAGCAGAAGCTGGGTCAGGCCGAAATCATCAAGGGCGTTGCAGCCGAAGCGGTGAACCCCCTCGCGGATGGCCGGTACGAAATAACCCTGATGGACGGACGGGCGCTTGAGGCGGACGTCGTATCGATCGCCACGTTATCCGTCGCGGCCCAAAAGCTGCTGCGGAATGAACGGTTGGATGAGGAGTTCAACCAGTTCAAGCATAGCTCGCTGATCAGCGTCTATATGGCTTTTGACGTACCCGACGAGGAACTCCCGGCTGACGGCACCGGCTTTATTACGGCGGGCAGCGAGGACGTCAAATGCAATGCGTGCACTTGGACGAGCCGAAAATGGGAGCACACGTCGGGAGACGGCCGTTTGCTGGTCCGACTCTTTTATAAGAGCATGAATCCGCATTACGATACGCTTGTGGCCATGACGGAAAACGAATTGCTGCAAATCGGCATGGAGGATATTCAGGCCAGCCTGGGAATCGCAAGCAAACCGCCGACCTATAACGTAACCAAATGGCATGAAGTCATGCCGAATTATCATATCACGCATCGTCAGATCGTCGAATCGCTGGAGGCGAAAATGACGGAGCTGTACCCGAACGTGGCGTTGGCCGGCTGCTCCTATTACGGGGTGGGGATTCCGGACTGCATCGCAAACGGGGAGGACACGGCGGCAAAAATGCTCGAATGGATCGCTGAATAGACAAACGAACAAGGCTCGGGATGGCATCCCGGGCCTTGTTTTTTGCGTTCTCCTGTTCCTCAAGGAATCATTGGAATGGGCAGGCGAATAAGGGATAATGGAATCAGGGTGATATACGTCCGGATTTTTTTCGAAAGATTTTAAGAAAAGTTGTCAGAAATCCTTTGCTTTTGAAGTCTATATCGTATGTCAACGTTTTGAGAGGGGATTTTCACTTGAGTCAATT
This sequence comes from Paenibacillus sp. FSL M7-1455, assembly GCF_038004655.1. Classification (NCBI taxonomy): domain Bacteria; kingdom Bacillati; phylum Bacillota; class Bacilli; order Caryophanales; family Paenibacillaceae; genus Paenibacillus; species Paenibacillus sp. FSL M7-1455. The sequence continues at coordinate 2,873,335 of NZ_JBBORO010000001.1, forward strand.
GCGGGAAATAAGCGTGGAATGGGAAGAAATGGACGATGCGGCGCTGGTCAAAAAAGCGAAGGAAGGCAGCCGGGAAGCCTTCGGCGAGCTTGTTCGCAGGCACCGTTCCAAGGTTTACGGGTATGCCCGAAGCATGGTTCAGGAAGCGCATGCGGCCGAAGATATCGTGCAGGACGCGTTGATCCGCGCGTTTTTGCATCTGGGCAAGCTGGTGGATGCCGAGCGTTTTTTGCCCTGGGTTCACCGGATTGTACGCAACCAAGCGCTGACCCGGTTGAAAAAAGCCGGAAGAGGGCAGGAAACGACGTTTTCCGGCCTGGAGGCGGCGGTGTCCGGAGGCGGGGAAGAGCAGGAAATGTGGGGGAGTCTGGATTACGTCCTGAAGAGGGTCGCCCATGCCATGGAACGGGAGATGCAGCAGGATGGCGTTCCCGAGGCGCGGCTGATGCGGCTGGAAACACAGCAGGTGTTGATGGATATCATCGCTTGCCTGAAACCAAAGGAGAGGCAAATTTTCGAATCGCATTTTTTCGACCAGCGTTCGCCTCAGGAAATCGCCCGCGAGTTCAGCCTGACTGCTGCCAACGTGTACCAAATCTTGTCCCGCTCCCGCAAAAAAGTGATTCCGCGTAACCGTTGACGCCTATATTCAAACGCGAAAGGATTGGGGAACGATGGGAAAAACGGTGTTGGGTACGGAAAAATGGCAGGAGGGCGGGCATTCATGGTCGACGGCGGGCAATGTGCTTCATGCGCTGGCCAAAGCGGCGGGGCGGGATCACTCGTTGGTGGCGGTGATGGGGCTTACAGGGTTGGCCTTCCGGATTCAAGTGCTGCCGGGCGTGCATATTGCCGGACCGACGGCTTTCGATTTTGCCGAGGTGTTTCGGAGAGGGCTCCGGAACCTGGGGTTGACGGTCAGGATCGTGGACGGGATGAAGCCGGGGATCGGCGATAACGTCAATCTGCTCGGCGAAGCGGCGACAAGCCTGAAAACGATGCAGAAAAGGGACATCCACCAGGCGCTTCCTGAAGCGCTCGATTTGATCCATCATGCTGTGGACCGCGGATATCCGGTGCTGGCATGGGACCTGAGCATTCCGGAATTCGGCATGTTGTACGGTTACGACGACGAACACAAATTGCTGTATATGGATGAATGCTGCCGGAAGGATACGTTGTCCTATGAAAATTTAGGCAGGGGCGTGATGGAAGAGATCTTCGTAATGGCCGTCGATTCGGCGTCGAACCTATCGTTTAAAGAGGGGCTGCGCGGGGCGCTGGAGATGATCCTTGAGCATTATGCCGGCAAGGAGCCGAACGTGCCTGCGGAAGCCGCCAAAGGGTTGGAGTCTTACGATGCGTGGATCGAAGCGTTCCGCAGCCAAGGCGTGGAAGCGAACGGTAACGGCTATAACGTCGCGGTCGTGGGAGATTGCCGGAAATATGCTGCCGGCTTTTTGGAGGAGGCTGCCCGCTTGTTGGAAAAGACGGAGGATGCCGGGGGAAATGTCCCGTTAAGATTAAACGAAGCCGCCGAAACCTATCGTCAGCTTGCGCAAACATTCGCGGAATTGCACGTCCTGTTTCCATATCCCGAAGGCGGCAAACCGAATGATCCGAAGGTGGCACCGCAGGCGATTGCTTTGCTGGAAAAGGCTAAAAAGCTCGAAATTCGAGGCGCAGAACAATTGGAGAATCTGTCGAATGCCTTGAATTCATGACGAAAATTATTCATGACATGAAGCATAAGAGCCTTGTTCGTTTTCGAACACGGCTCTTTCTCATGGACATCGTCCGGAATCTCATAGCTTCATGCCATATAGTTTTTTAAGCTTTCTTGAAAGAGAGTTTTAACCATGTCCCGTAATTCGCCCGGATAAAGGACTTCCGCATCCGGCCCATACCTCAATAACAACCGGGAAAGATAAGGAAACTCTTCGCGGGGCACGTTACCGAGCCATTCTTGTCCGGACATCCCCCGGAACATGGGATCAGACATCGCCATGCGTGCGCCGAAGGAGCTAAACAGGATTTTGGTCGGGACTCCTTCCCGCGGATCGGAAGAATCCAGCCATTGTTTGAGCGTAGGAAGGCCGGGGACGGCTTCCTCCAGAGGCGTCATGGCGATGACCCGGTCCGCACGGTATAAGAGGATTTTTTCGCGGCCGTATGCAGGCATGTACCAATAGCCGTGCTCGAAATATAAACCGACGGGGCAGACGTCAAAGCGTTTGCTGCCCGAAGCGGAGGCGTATTCCATGCGGACGCGCCGTTTCTCCATCGCGGCCTCCAAAATAAGCGAAGTAAAAGGCGACGCCGCCTGGGTGGGCGTCATCCGAAAGGCAACATAATCCTTTAACCGGTCGACCTGCTCCTGCACGTCCTGCGGAAGCTCCGCGTAATACTGCTCGGATAAATGCTTGCGGACCGACCCGAACGGGATGTCCGGCAGGTCTTCCAGCAGCTTCAGCATCAGGAACAGCCCGATCGCCTCGTCGCGGGACAGATGGAGCGGAGGGAGCAGCCGGTTCGGAAGCGCCCGGTATCCTCCGTGGGGACCGGTTTCGGTATACAACGGAAGGCCGATTTGCTGCAAATAATCAAGATCTCGCTGGATCGTCCGGACCGAAACGTGAAATCGCTCGGCAAGCTCGCGAGCGGTATACTTTTTCCGGGAATCGAGCAGTCTCATTAAGGCAACTCTGCGTTCGTTCATAATCGCATGGGCTCCTAACATCATCATCATATAAACATAACTGCGACATTTTATGTCATAAATCCATTGTAACATAAGATTTAGAAAGGAGCGATGAAGGATGAACGATGCGAATGGAAATCAAGTAGTGCTCTATATTGCAATGAGCCTTGACGGGTATATCGCGCTTCCCGACGGATCCGTGGACTGGCTGCATGACGTCAAAGGCGACGGAGGAGATAACGGGTATGCCGAATTTTACGACACGGTGGGCAGCGTTATCATGGGCAGACAGACGTATGACGAAGTGCTGACGCTTACGGAAGAATTTCCGTATGCAGGCAAACCTTGCTTCGTCGTCACCCGCACGCCGTCGGCGCATCAAAGCACGCCTCATGTCGAGTTCACCGGCGAACCGCTGTCCGACCTCGTACGACGGGCAAATGAGCAATCGACCGGATCGGTCTGGCTGGCGGGAGGCGGCAAGCTGGTCCAAGCATTCATGCATGAGGGGCTGCTGGAGGAAGCCGTGATAGCCGTCATTCCGAAAGTGCTGGGCCGGGGCATTCCCCTGTTTCCCGAAGGAACCGTGCCGGGCACGTTCGAGCTAAGCCGTATGGAACGTCGCGGCGATATCGCCTTGCTTTACTACAGGATCCAATAAGCCGAGAGGCGGATTTTCGGACAGAGCGCTTTGGCCTGAAAGGGCCCGGGCGCTCTTTTCTATTGGTAGACCAATTCATCATTTTTGCGAGGCCCGTAACTGGGGGCTGTACCGACGAATATACTCCAATCAGAAACACTTTGCATGCGGAGGGGGGATCAACCTGTCAAAACATCTCATCATTTATGACGTCGATTGGTGGATATTGGGCAAAACAGCCAAGATCATTCAGCAAAACCGTCCCGATCTTGACGTGATCTCCTGCGCGAAGCTGGAAGAACTCATACAGAACGTCGGCGCGGCAGAAGTCAACCGGCGGTATTCCCGGATCTGCGCTTTATGTTTGGGGATTGCTGCCTGGGCCATCTTCAAAAATATCCGGATCGATGCCTCCGCCGCCGTATCGTATTATTACTTTAGCCGCAATTACGACACTTTGCGCGAATGGAAGGATCCGATCGTGCCCGACCCCGATTTTCTCCGTTTGGTTATTCCGCGGATTCCCGTCATCGGAGCCATGAACCGGAAACTGGCCGAGACGTTAAAAGGTTTGGCTCCCCATGCCCGCGTGGATTATATCGGACATTTCGTCGATACCGCCAAATTCGCGCCGGCGGCCGCCAATTTGGATCCATCGCTGCCGCTTACCATCGGATGGGCCGGAGACAAACGCAAAAGATCGAAAAATTACGAATCGCTTTATCTCCCCATTCGAAAATCGTTTGAGTATCACCCCAGAGTGCGCTTCGCGGAGACCTCCGGGGAATACGCATACGACGACATGCCCTTATTCTACCGATCCATCGACCTTTTGTTGATCACCTCGGCGAATGAAGGGGGCGGCGCGCCGGCATTGGAGGCTTATGCATGCGGCAAGCCGGTGTTGTCTACGAATGTCGGTTATATCAAGGAAGCTGCCCACCCGGATGCGCACCCGTTCATTTTGGACAGCGACGATCCGCAGGATTTTATACGCAGCATCCGCGAGTGGATGCACAAGAGAAGCGAGCTTGATGCGATCGGCCGGCGCTGCAGGGAAAAGATCGTGAGCGATTGGGGCGCCGACAAAGCCGTAGAACGCTGGATCAGCTTGCTGTTAACGGATGGGGGTTGAAACGATGGGAACTTCGAATTGGCAAAATATTTCGTATTGCGTGGAACTGATCCGCTTGGTGTCTCCAGCAAAGGTTCTTGACGTTGGGGTCGGCTTTGGACGGTGGGGAATGATCTGCCGGGAGTTTCTCGACGTATGGCAGGGAAAAGTGTTCCGCGAGCAGTGGACGACAAGAGTTGAAGGCATTGAAGTGTTTGAACGCAACATTGACGTTTATCATGCCTGTTTTTACGATCATATCTATCGTGCCGACGCTTACGAGCTGCTGGTGCAGCAAGAGGCTTTAAACGATTACGACCTGGTGATCCTGGGCGACGTGCTGGAGCATTTCGCCAAACCCGAGGCCAACCAGTTGCTGCGCGCATGTTGGGATATCAGCAGGTACGTGCTTCTGAACGTTCCGATCGGCAGCGATTGGCCGCAGGGCAGCGAATACGGCAATGTCTATGAAACGCATCGAAGCGAGTGGAGCGAGGACGAATTCAATGTCTATCCCGTAGCCGCCAAGCGGATGTTTAAGGATTATATCGGGCGCGATTTTGCGACCGTATTGCTGCAAGGAAAAAGATGCCTCTCTTGAATATGAATACGGACCACGGAGGAGTTGACGTGTTATGGCAGGTTCGGTTGCTCAAGGCGGAACGCACGTGGTTTGCGAAGTGCCTGTCGAGCTGCTTTTTTCGGACATCGATGTAAAATCGTCAAACACGGAGCACCTCATTTCGTCATTTACGGATGCATGGTATGAACATCATCTTCGGCACAGCAACCTTTCGATCATGCGGTTCGAGCCGCACCGGGAGCTATTCCGATACTTTTTGGGACAATCCGCCTCCCCGAAGCCTTATTTGGAATGGTACCGGATGATACATGTTACCCGCGGCCTGGAACCGCCCATGAGCCCCGGCCAGCTGCTTCGGCAGCGCAAAAGGGAATTTGAGAACATGAAGAAAGGGTTGGCGGATAACAGCTCCTTTTTTTATGATCATCCGATCGAAGTCGTCTATCACCCGTCAGGATATTTCAACATGAAGGACGGTCATCATCGCGCGTCTTTTTTGTACTGCTGCGGCGTTCGAAGGGTGTTCGCGCGGATGAGCGCGGAGGACCATGCAACGTGGGTCAATGCCGAACAAGCGGCTGCCGTCAAACGCATCGTCAAGGCACAGCAGCGTCGGCTGATCTATACCCCGATCCTGAATCCGGCATTTTACGACTGGCGAAGCGAAAGGGACGAGAACTATCCCACGAGGCTGGATTATATGCTGCATTACCTGGGACCCGACCAACTGCGCGGAGTCCGGGTGCTGGATATCGGCTGCAACATCGGATACCATGCCAGATGTTTGGCGAGGGAAGGGGCGATCGTGACCGGCATCGAACATGATCCCGTGCATTGCGAGCTGCTGAAGAAGCTGAACGACCTGGAGCAGACCCATTTCGACTGGATTCAGGCTTCCTTTGAGGACATCGAACCGGGACGTTTTGATATGGGCGTTCTGCTAACCGTTTTTTATCATGTGATGAAAAAGGAGGACCGCGGCAGCGCGTTTTTAGCCAAATTGAATGCTTCCGTTACGCGCCTGCTGTTTTGGGAGTCGGGAGACGAACCGGAATCCGAAAAAAGGATGATTCTTGAAAATACCGATTTCGCTTATTACGAGAAGCTTGCGAATACATTCGGAACAGGAAAACACAGGGAGCTGGGGGTGTTTTTAAAGTAACTCCCGCGACGAAGAGGAAAAGGAGGCGGAGCATGGAAGCAGGAGATATTTCCGTACTCATACCCTATCAATCGGATGGAGGGCCGCGCGATGAAGCGCTGCGTTTCGTAAGGTCGTTTTATAAGCGGATGCTGCCCGAAGCGGAAATCTGCGTCGGCGAGCTTACGGGCGAAACGTTCAGCAGGTCCAAAGCCATCAACAAAGCTGCTTCGGCAGCAACCGGCTCCCGATGGATCATAGCGGACGGGGACTTGATCTACGATCCCGAGCTCATAAGGGGTGCGCTTCGCCAGTTAAGGGAGGACAACTGGATCATTCCGTTTACAAGCATTACGCGTTTGACGCTCAGCAACTCCCAGTCGGCTTATCGATCCGAAGCTGTTTGGCCGCTGCAGATTCCCGTCGAAACCAAACCGGACGATGCCCGTTATTTCGTCGGAGGCGTCAGCGTCGTGACCCGAACGGCTTTCGAGACGATCGGCGGATACGACGAGCGGTTTATCGGATGGGGCGGGGAGGATGAAGCTTTTGCCTATTCGATGGATACGATCATCGGAAAACATATCCGGCTCGAAGGCAATTTGCTGCATTTTTGGCATCCGTTCGTCGGTCCTTCAGGCAATCCGCATTACGGCCAAAACTATGCGCTGTTCCAGGAATACCGAAAGGCGCTGGGTCATCGAGCCGAAATGAGCCGGTTGATTCAAGGCAAACAAGAAGGGAGGACGACTGCATGAAACTTTCCCTCATCGTTCCGGTGTTGAACGAAGAAACGTTTATTCCCCTATATTTGGAAAGCGCGGCCGCTTATGCGGACGAAATCGTGATCGTGGACGGCGGAAGCACGGATCGGACCGTGCCTCTCATCGAATCCTACCTTCCGCATTTGCCGATCCGTTTATTCACCATGCCGCAAACCGGAATGCCGTACACCGACGACTGGAACGAGTCCCAAGTCCGAAACTTCCTTATCGGCCAGGCGACCGGAGATTGGATCATGAACCTGGACGTCGACGAACTGATGGATGACCGGTTTCGCGACGTGTTGCCCGAGCTCATGAACCGGATGGACGTGGACATCTATCAGTTTCCGTTCGTCAATTTTTGGGGAAATCCGTGGACGCTCCGCGTCAACAGTCCCGGAGACGAGCGATGGTCCAACGACATCACGCGGATGTGGCGGGCGAACATCGGGATCCGTTACCGGGACGAAAAGCATCATTGCACGCTCGAGGGCGAGGGCGGACGGAGCATTTGGAGCCTTCCCCGGGATCGCGTGGACGTGAACATCTATCATTATCATTATGCGCTTGGGAAAAAAATCAAGTTTAACGATAACCGCCGCGGAGACGTGAACGTCCCCGACAACAAAGGGGAACCGGATTGGCATTTTGACCATGCGGAATACCGGATCGCCACCGTACCTTTCGAGGGAAGCCATCCGGAAGTCGTCCGGCGGTACATCGCCGCAAACCCGGAGCATCGTTAAAAAGAAAAGCTTTCGCCATGCCGGGCCAAAATGGCTCGGTAGACGAAAGCTTTTTTTTGCGGAGCCTTTGCTTTATTACGAGGGACAGTTCCTTTCATCCGGGATTACGGTTGAGGAGCCCTCCGCAATTGGGAGATGAGGAGCGGCACGTCTTCCGTTTCGAGCACCCTTGGGGTTTGCAGCTTTATTTTCAGATCGTCCAGCTGATGGGCATGGTACGAGTAGGCATCGACCACGCAGCGGTCGGAAGAAAAATAAGGGAGAACATCGGCTCCGCCGCAGTAGACCACGCTTTCGAGATCGGCATGGCTGAACAAATCCGGCCTGTTCGTTACATACAAGCGAGGTCCGGCTTTTCGGATGCCGACGACCTCATGGCCGAAATACGCCGACAAATACACGACGATGATGCAGTCATTCCGCTGCGACAGTTCTCGGACCATCTGCTGCCAGCGTGCCGGAGTTCTTGACCATTCGCTGCCGCCGAGAACCAACAGGCAGGAGCGACCGCCGAGTTTTCCCGCTACCCCTTCGGGCGTATCCGCTCCATAAAAAATATTTTCCGGCCGTTTCGGCTGCCGCCACGGTTTGTTCCATTTCCGTTCATAATAGGCTTTGTTGCTTCTCCACAGATCATCGTATTGTTCCTGCTTCAGTTTTTTGATCGTGGCGCTTCCGTGGTGGTACACAAATGCGTCTTCGACGATCAGAAGTTTGTACCCGGCCCGCCGGACCTGTTCGCAATAATCATCATCCTCGAACATCCCGATGCCGTATTTGCTGTCCAGCCCCCCAACTTCTTCAAACACGCTCCGCCGCATGGCCACGCAAAAAAAGCCCAACAAGTCGGTATACCGGCTCCGCCCTTTATAGAGTCCGTAAAACTCTTTTAACCAATGGGGATTGGCTCCTTCCACGGGATTGCCTACGAACAAATCCACCGCCTGGTCGTTGCCCACATGATTGGACATCGGCCCGGACATGCCGATTCCCGGGTGTTTCTCCAAAGGGCGGATCAGCCTGCGAATCCAGCTTCCGTCGGGCACGATCGTGTCGTTATTCAGCAGGATGATGTACTCCCCTGCAGCTTTGCGGCACCCGAGGGAGTTCCCCGCGGCAAAACCGAGATTCACGTCGGAGCGGATGATTTTGAAGCAGTCGGGATCCAGCTCCGCCAATCGTTGGGACGTTTCGTCCGTCGAACCGTTGTCGATGATGATCACTTCCAGATGGGGATAACGTCCGGGCTTCTGCAAGCTGAAGAGACATTGACGCGTATACGGCCAGTTGTTATGCGCCAGCATGACGATGCTCACCTTTGGAAACAGCCGTTTCAAAATGGTCCGGTGCAGTTCTTCATACCGTGTTTCCCAAGTATGGCTTGCTGCAAAATTTTTTCTGGCCTCCATAAGCTGAGGGGTATTCTGCCGCAGGGAGCGTTCCACCGCTTGCTCGAAGGCTTCCGGGGTACGCGCGATGACGGTAAGCCCGGCGGCGACGGTTTCCAGCTCCGGCAAAGCCGTTGACACGACGGGCTTTCCTGCCGCCAAATACTCGTACAGCTTCACAGGGTTCGTTGCCTTGGTAAGCTCGTTTTGCAAAAACGGAATAATCGCCGCATCGAACCGATGAAGATACATCGGAAGCTCGTGATAGCGTTTTTCGCCCAAAAGAAGCACGTTCGGCAATTTCTCCAGCCCAGCCGTATCGCAGCCAAAGGTATGGCCGATCAGGGCAAAGGTCCACTCCGGTCTTCGTTCGGCCATCCGTTCCACGAGCTTGGCGTCGAACCAATCCGATATCGCTCCGTAGTAGCCGATCACAGGTCCTTGAATGGAGGCGAGCTCGGGTGCAGCCGGCGCCTGCGCTGCAAAATGGGCAGTATCTGCGGCGTTGCGGAGCAAAAGCGGGGAGGAATGGTATGTTTTCATGCGGTCATGCAGCCGCTGGGATGAGGCCAAAACAAGATCCGCTTTGCGGGCAAGCTGTTCCTCCAGCCGGATCATCGACGGGGCGTTCGTCGAAAAACCGTTATGTTCGTCCATGCAGTCATACAGCAGCTTGCTGTCTTCCATGGAGGAGACAAGCGGCGTCCAGAAAGGGAGGTCGACGATGGATACCAAATGTCCGATTTGGAACCGTTCCCGGATATATTCGATGGACCAATTCAAATACCGAATATCCGTTGCGCTCATCTGATCGGTATATAGGTTCAAGTTTCGGTTCGCGCATAACGTGACAAGCCAAACGTTCGGCTTGACGAGCTTCACCTTGACGTATCTTGCAACCTCATCGAATGCGGCATCTTCTTTTGGGAGAACGGACATCGTCGTGGTCGCATAAAAGACGCGATGACCGTGCCGCGCGAACTGGACCGACATCTGCTGGGGCCTTTGCCATCTGAAATCCCAATCGATTACCGGAAAACGGAACACGTCGTACATCCCGGCATGGCCTGCGGCAGTCTCGGTGATTCTCGAATCGGCCGCGTGATTTGCCGCATGATCGCTGCTTGCAGCCAATGGGGCCGCCAGCGGGTCCGCGGATGCGCCCGTATCGTGCCGGAATGCCGGAATGACGGGAGGGTGCGGATCGATCCGTCTGATCGGCGCCTTTGTTTTGCGTTTGGCAGGTTTTGAAACCGTAGGGGATACGGATTTGATTTTAGGCTTCCGTGGCCTTGAATGTCGTCTCTTCAAAGCGGTGTTCTCCTCCCTAAACGATTGTCTATCTTCAAAATATGTACGGCGGCGGATATCCGCTTGGGTAAAAAACTATTGCAATCCTTAAATGTTCGATCAATTTCCGTCGTTCGCGCCACTGCTTTGACCGCCTTAGGCATATTCATTAACTTTAATCTCCACGGTAGCCGCCTGCATCATGAAAACATATTGTACTCATGACTAAACGAAGGAGGTAAAAGCTGTGGAGCTGCATCGAAAAAAATTCCATCACACGGATTGCGCGGCGGATGCGCATCGGCACAAGCCGGATGCCGGCAGCCGTAAAAAAAGCGCGCTGAAACATAAGCTGCATGGTCTGAAAAGATTCGTCGTCGTCAGCCTTGCCAGGCTGTCCAGGCAACTGAAACGGCTCCGGAACCGGGTAAACGGCCTTTCCGCCCAGGTATCCTCCCTTCAGGAACAGGTGGGTTCGCTGACTTCAAACCAGCCCGGCACGGTTCAATTTTTGGCTTCAAAACTCAACTCGAAGGTGACGATCGAGACGCCGGCGGGCACGTTATTCGGCACCCTGGTGTTGATCGGCGAAGATTTCATCCAGCTGAGGGAGGACGACGGCAGCATCGTGCTGCTTCCGCTGCGCAGCGTCCTCTCCGTGCTTTGAGAAAAAGCTTGCTTGACAGGGAGGAGGGGGAATACGAATGAATTTTATTGAAGCCTTAAACGCGTTCATCGGAAGAAGGACCGAAATCGTTCAACCCGGACAGTTTCTTCAAGGTCAGCTGTCCGCCGCCGCGGGAGGTTTGATAACCGTTCAGCTGTCGAGTTCGAATTATATTCCGTCATCCCAGCAGGTTACCGCATTTATCAACAATGTTACTTACGTCCGCATCCTACCTTAATGATCGAGATCGGCGGGGCTGCTAAACGTTCGATCCGCCACCCATGAACTCCAACGCTCGTATAAAGGCGCATGAATCCGGGAGACGCTGCTGCTTCGAAGCCGGCGGTGATAGAGAGGGAGAGCGATGTAATGCAAAGTTTCCTTTAAGGACAGTCTTGCCAACAATTCCACGTCTTCGAACAATCTTCCGCTCCACGGGGCGGACGCGTTCCACCCTTGGTGTTTCTTCAAAAAGCTCGTGCGGTACATCCGGGGGGCGATCACCCATCCTTCCGCCAGAAGCTTGCCGGCCGAAAGGGCAGAAGGCGCTTGTTTGACTCCCCGGTACATCAGCCGGCCGTGCATACGCTGGATCCATTCATGATGGTCCGCGTACACGGCTGTTTCATGCCGCAAAGCTAAAGCCGTTTTTGCAAGGTGCAGCAGGCAGTCCGAGGATAGCCAATCATCGGCGTCGAGTTCCAAGAGCCATTTGCCTTTTGCCATCGTCAACGCTTGGTTCAGCGATTCCGCTTTCCCTTGATTGTTTGCGTTGGTCAAGCAGCGGATCTTTCCGTGACCTTTCAGTTTTTTTACATATTCGTCCGTTCCGTCGGTCGATCCGTCATCGACGATGATCAGCTCCCAGGCCGCATAGGACTGGGCAACGACGGAGCGCACGGCCCACGGGAGATAAGCAGCATCGTTATAGGTGCAGATCACAACCGAAATGACCGGGTCGGACAGGTTTTCGGAATGTTTCGGGCCGGGCGGTTCCAAAGGCTGCCGCAGCAGGGCGAAGACGTCATCGTAAGCCGCTTGGTGCAAGGGCGGCCCGGGGCGAACCGCTTTGGAAGGAACAAACGAGTCGGTTTCCAGAGCCTCCCACGTCCAAGCCGGGCGAAGCCGGAACAATCTTTCGATCCATAGATAGACACTGAAGGGGAGATGGCTGGATTCGGAAAATCCGCCATAAGCAGAAGGCGTGACGGCTGCGGTCCGCCATAAGATCCCGTGGGGGGCGTCGAAACCTTGCTTTGAGCCGGGGCGGGAACGGCCTTTGGGATGGAGTACGACCGCACCCGTTTCCGGATGCATGTCGGCAATCCGGCTCATAAGCTCCTCTTTGATTGCAGGGGTGAAAGTGTCGCCGCCGTATAAAGCAAGAAAAAACGGCTCCCTGCAAACCGCGAGGATCTCATTGAGCACTTTACCCGGATTCATTTCCGGCAAACGCTCCACCCGCGCTTCAGGGAACGCCTCCTTAACGGATATTTCGGTTTGAATCATCTCCGTATAACTGCCTTTCGAAACGATAAAAACGATCATTTCCGCGTTATCCTTTCCGGTTCGGCAATCCATTTTTCGCAAACGGCTATTACCATTCCAGTCTATGCAGCATCCGCCCAAGTGACACGGAAACCGACGGAAGCGGCCGTAAAAAAAAGCAGCCCCCGATAAATACATCGGGGGGGCTGCTATGATTCGCGGCCGAATGCCTGCAACGTTCGCGGCATTAAGAGCGTCCGCGGATTTCCTGGCGCAAAAACATCACGTAAGAAATGGCGAAGCAGACAAGCGTCAGCGCGATCAGGCCTGTGACCTGCGGCCATACGAGCAGCAGGCTTTGCCCGAAAGGAAGCGGGCTGTCGATCGCCCCGTAAGCCTGCTCGGTCGTCAGCGGCCCCAAATTTCGCACGGTAGGCATCAATAGCGTCGAGGTGGCTTCGTTGAACAAGGTATACGGGGAAATCCGGCTGAGTCCCAGCATCAGGTTGACATGATTCAGCATATCGTCAACGGTCGAAGCTTGATTGTTCCGAACAAGCGCGGAGGACAACAGGTTCAGAATCATGTCGTAAAAGAAGCTGAAGAACAGCCATACCGCGATGCCGGCCAAGGCCGACGTTGCGGGCTGCCGAAAACGCACCGAAAACAGGATGGATAAATTCAGCCAAAAACCGATGTAAAATACCGTTACCACCAAAAACGCCAATATCCGCAGCAGCTCCTCGAAGGATGGGGGAAGTCCCACAATAAGGAGACCAAGCGATAAAACGAGCAAGCCCAGCGCCAAAAACATAAACCCGATGATAAACAAGGAGGCGGTGAATTTGGCGTTTAGCAAATCGTCGCGGTGGATGGGCTGCGCCATGATCCTGCTTAACGTTCCTTTGTTGCGTTCGCTGTTCACGGCGTCGAATCCGAGGCCGATGCCGAGCAGCGGACCGAGAAACCCGATGAATCCGATGAAGGAAGGCAGGGTGCCGTCCGAAATGGTAAACAGCTTCAAAATGACGAAATCGCTGTAACCGTCCTCCGATTTGATGGCGTCCTTCAGGCTGTTCAAAGCGGTATAGAGGGAGGCGACGCAGGTCAGGAAAATGATCGCCAGCAGCAAAATGAACCGCCAGCTTCGGACATGGTCGGCGATTTCCTTGCGAACGAGCACCCGAAACGCCGCCGGATTGGAGTTGGACTTGTCGAAGCGGTCGCGGTCCGACAAGGAGCCCGCAAATTTGCGAAGCCCGTCGGGCAGGCGCTCCGACACCGCATTCCGCCATTTATTTAGCCGCCTTTTTAGAACGCTTGCTTCCATGTTCCTCACCTCCCGCAAAATAACGTCGATAAATTTCATCCAGGCCGTATTGTTTCCGCTGCAGGTTGTATAACGAAACGCCCGACGAAACGATCATGCGGGCAATCGCGTCACTGCAGTCCTCGCTGCATCCGATCTGGAGCAAAACGCGGCTGCTGGAGGGCAGGACTGCATCCGGATCTTCCGCTCCGGATTGTACGTCGCGAACCTGCTCCAATTCGGCCAGTCGATCAAGCAGCTGCTGATCGGCCCGGTCCACTTCCGCGGTGATCACGATCGGCGTATCCGTCAACAGCTGCCGGGTCAACGCCTCCAGATTGCCTTCCGCCAGAAGTTTGCCTTTAACGAAAAGGCCGACCCGGTCGCAAATCTGCTGGACTTGGTGCAGCTGGTGAGAGGATAGGAGGACGGTTAACCCTTGCTCCCGGCTAAGCCCGTAAATCAGCGCCAGCAGCTCGTCGATCCCTTTCGGGTCGATCCCCAGCGTCGGTTCGTCCAGGATGATGATCTCCGGCTGCTTGATGAGGACGTCGGCGAGGCCGAGGCGCTGCCGCATCCCGCGCGAGTACGTGCCCGCTTTTTTATGGGCGGCATCCTTCAGCCCTACCTCGCCAAGGAGCCGCATCGCGCGCTCCCGGGCTTCTTTCTCGCCGATTCCGTTCAGCCTTGCGGTCAGCTGCAGATTCTCCAGGCCGGTCCAATCCTCGTAGAAGCCGACATCATCGGGCAGGTAGCCGACCCGCCGCTTCACTTCGATGGGCCGGCGGGTCGGGTTCATGCCGAGGACGTTGATCCTTCCGCCGTCCGGCTCGCTGAGACCGAGCAGCATCAATATCGTCGTGGATTTCCCGGCCCCGTTGGGGCCGAGAAGCCCGAATATTTCACCGCGGCGGATTTGCAGGGACAAGCTGTCAACGGCCCGATGGCTGCCGTAGCTTTTGGACAATTGCTCGATGTCGATGACTGTTTCCGCCACCATTATCTCCTCCCATATTTACGAATGAGCACATAGATGCCGCCAAGAATGATGAGAATGATCAATACGCCGATCCATCCCCACAGGACGGAGCCTTTGACCGCGACCCGGAAGGTTGCCGTCGAGGAGGCCTCCGATGCCTGAGCCGTCATATCCGTGACGTAATCGCCCGCGATGGCTTTATCGCTGGACGTGAGCTTGGCTTCGACCGTCGTGGATTTGCCCGCAGCCAGCTTGTCGATCGTTTTCGGATTAAATGTCACCTCCCAGTTGGCCGGGGTGGAGGAGGTCAGGTTAATATCGGTCAAATCGGCAGTTCCGGTGTTTTTGACGACGAGCTCGATCGTTTTGCTTCCGCCTGCTTTTACGCTCGTGCTGAGCAATCCGCTCGGCGTCGTCAACTCCATGCTGTATTTGCCGGAAATGGCCGCTTCCAGCACAAGCTGGGCGTCCGTCGATTGGTTATGCGCCCGAATCGGGATTTTGAACGTTCCCTTCGTTACGTTTTCGGCCGGTTTGACGTTGACGGTGATCGCTTTGCTTGCGCCCGGATCGACTTCGACGGAAGATACCTGCTTGCCGTCCGCGCTAAACGTCACGTCCCATCCGGCCTCCGCCTGCGAAGTCAGCGCATAGGTCTGCTTTTCGGCCGTCCGGTTTTGCAAATTGACCGAATACGTAAATGTCGCGTCCGAATGCCCTTCCATGTTGGCCTGATCCGTGGTCAGCTCCGTTTGGTAAGTGCCTTTTTCCGTAATTTGCACCGTCAGGGGCAAGGAAGCCAAAGTTCCCGCTTTGAGCGTAAAGCGATAGGTGCCTTTATCGATTTGCATCGGAACCGTAACGGCAAGGTTGATCGATTGCGACGAATTCGGCATGACCGAAATTTCGTTCAGATCCCAGCCGCCGCCGGTCATTTTGGCCGTCCAGTTTTGAGGTAGTCCTTCAATGGACAGCGGGACCGTGACGACGCTGCCGGTATCGTTTTTCAGCTCGACGTTGTAATTGAGAGATTCGCCGGGCGGGACCGAAATGGACGTATACGTCGTATACAAGGTCACCCCTCCAGCCGCATGAGCGGGTATACCGCCGAGAAGCGGACCGATTCCAAGCGCCAAAACAAGAAAAATAAGGCCCGTCAGTTTGATGTTCCTAAGGAATCGTGTCATGAAGCATAACCCTCCTAATTGAAAATATTTTTTATTCACCCTAAGTACGAACCGAAAATCGGCATTGGATTTATCCGAACCTTAAAAAAAGATAAAAAATTGCTGAAAATGAGATAAAACTCTCGCAGAGAAAATTCCGTTTCCGTCCGCATCTGCTAAAATGTTGCTGAATAAACACCACGACCAGAGGCTTGAGACCAGGGGATAGTGACATAAGGGGGGATCATAAAAATGGAAGAACATCCTGCCGAGTGGCTCAAAGAAATTGCGCGAGGCTCGGCGTCAGCCTTTAACCGTTTCTATGATGCGTATGCTCCCATGGTTTTCCGGTTAGCGGAACACTGGCTGAAGGACGCGGCCGAAGCGGAGGATGTCTGCCAGGAAATTTTTATCGAAGTGATGCAAAGGGCCGATCAATACGATCCGGAACGGGGGAGCGTCGAAGCTTGGCTGGCGGTTCGGGTTCGGAGCAGGGCCATGGACCGGCTGCGCAAGAAACAGCGTATCGCCGCCATGGAACAAAGCGAAGCAAATCTGGCCGAGTCGGAGCGTGCGCTTTATCTCGAATCCGCCGAATTGGAAGCGTTCCGTCATCTGGACCGCGAACGGATCCGGCATGCCATGAGGGGCATACCGCCTTTGCAGCGCATGGCCCTCTACGGGAGCTATATCATGCAGCTCTCGCATCGTGAGCTTGCCGACAGGATGCAGAAGCCGGTGGGGACCGTCAAATCCTTGATCCGGTACGGCATCCGGAATTTGCGCGGACAATTGCAGGAAAACCAGACCAAGCGGGCAGCAAACGGAGGTGAGGCGCATGCGTTCATGGAATCCGGTAAATGGGAGTGAGGAAAGGCTCGGTTCCTGCGTTGAACTGCCTGAGGAGAAGCTGGTCGATTACGTCATGAACCGTTTGGGGGAAACGGACCGGTTGCGGGTTGCGGGACATGTTGCGCAATGCGCCCGCTGCGCAGAAAAGCTGCGCGAATGGGAGCTGTTAATGCAGGTGCCCGAAATGCAGTCCCTCTGCCTTCCACGGCAGGATGCGGCAGTGATGGACGAAGGGATCGCCGTTTTGCAGGAACAACGGTCTGCCCGTCAGGTCCGCGAAACCTTGGAACCTCCCGCACGTTTAGGCAGAAGGCTGAAAGCCCGAGCTTCGCTGCGCTCTTTGCGAATCAAGGTTTGGCACAACCGCCGCTTTATTTTTCCGGGCGCTGCCGCGGCCGCGTTGGCCATATTCTTGTTTGTCGGACTGTTTACGTTCAAGCACCAGGCAGACCCGTCCTCCGAATCGATCGAGCGGCAAGTATCCACCAAAATCGCGTTCATGCAATCCGCCGATTACGATAAATATTCCATTGCGCCGCTGCCGCCGCTTCACGGTCCGGGAGGCGTGTGGCTCAATCCGGACTCCGGAGAGCTGCTGATCGTCATGGACGGCCTGACCCCGTCCGAAGAGAAGGATTACCAGGTATGGCTTCAGCATGAGCAGCAATCCTTCAGCGCGGGCATGATGCTGACCCGTAATCTCCAGGGGAAAGGGGATTATTACGGATTCGGCATCATGAACCCCGACCGGATCGTGATCAGTTTGGAGCCGAAAGGGGGAAGCCGGGTGCAAACCGGGCCGGAGGCCGTCAGAATCAATGTCAACAAACAGCCGTAACCAAAGGAAAAAGCCGCATTTCTGCGGCTTTTTTTTGCATTCCTCGGCGGAATTAGCGGTTATCTATTTTTTCCGGGTACAGGTCATGGTTCATCAATCGCTGTTCGGCCATTTTTTCATATTTGGTGCCGGGTTTGCCGTAGTTGCAATAAGGATCGATGGAAATGCCTCCGCGCGGCGTAAATTTGCCCCACACTTCGATGTACCGCGGGTCCATCAACTTGATCAGATCGTTCATGATGATGTTCATGCAGTCTTCATGGAAATCGCCATGGTTGCGGAAGCTGAACAGGTACAGCTTAAGCGATTTGCTCTCGACCATTTTCTGATCCGGAATGTAGCTGATATGCAGCGTCGCAAAATCCGGCTGGCCCGTAATCGGGCATAAACTCGTAAACTCGGGAAAATTGAATTTCACGAAATAATCGCGGTAAGCATGTTTATTGTCAAAGCTCTCCAGCACCTCGGGCGCGTACTTAAAAACGTATTTCGTCCCTTGGTTGCCAAGAAGCGTCAAATCTTTCATTTCTTCAGGTTGTCTGCCGGTCATTTCAGTTTCCTCCTTAGTCGGTCAGCGCGCTAGACGCCTCGTTTGTTGCCCCATACCAGCGTGTGAAGCTGCGGAAGGACCCTTACGTCGTTCAGGGTTTCCGACGCCGTCACTTTGTCGATAAGCCTTTCATACTGCAGCAGCAGATCGGCGGCATGGTTTTCCTTGTCCATTCGCGATATGTCCGCGTTCCCGACCTGCAAATACATCGGGGCGCCGGGATAACGGGCATGCACGGTTTGCGCGTACGCGAGGTCGCGGTCGTCGAAAATGACGACCTTCAAGCTGTACGCATAGGGAGCAGGGCGTTTGCGAAGCCGCTCCACGATGTCGTCCAGGCGCTCCCAATCGGTCGTCATCCCGGAGCTTGGCGGCTTCGGCGATATCGTGACTTCATCGATCTCCGCCAGCCAATCCTGCCATCTCGAGCCTTGGGTTTCTACGGCGATCCGGATGCCTTCGGATCGAAGCAGTTCCACGAGGGAAGAGAGCTGGGGAAGGAGAAGCGGGTTGCCGCCTGAAATCGTCACATGCGAGAAGCGGTTTCCTCCGATGCGTTTCAGCTCGTCCCATATTTCCGCGGCGTTCATCTTCCGGATGTCCTTCACGCCGCTTCCGTCCCAAGTAAATGCGGAGTCGCACCAAGCGCAGGAGTAGTCGCAGCCGGCGGTGCGCACAAACATCGTTTTTTGGCCGATGACCATCCCTTCCCCTTGGACCGTTGGACCGAATATCTCCAATACCGGAATGGGGGGAGGGGACTTCACGGTGCTGCGCGTTTCGCTCATGCTTCCACCCACTCTCTCCGGAATTCGGCGTAGCTGGTCGGCGTTTCGTATAATCTCACGAATTCCGTGCGGCCTTGCTCGATCAGATCGGCATACGGCTTATCGGCAAGCGCGGCTTCCATTTGCTCATACAGCCAAACCGCCATGTTTTCCGCGGTCGTGTTCATCGGAGGCAGCGTTTCATTGAGATAACGATGGTCGAGATAAGGTTCGATCCGCTGCTTCCATATTTCTTTGACCAGCCCAAAATCGGCAGCGATTCCGATCTCGTTCGGGTAGGCGCTGATCCCGAACACCGCTTTATAGGTATGGCCATGCAGATTTTTGCATTTCCCTTCGTAAGCGTGCAGGTGATGGGCGGCGTCAAAAGTGAATTCTTTGCTGACCATGACGCGGTAATGGCGGTATTTCAGTTCGCTTGGCTGAATGTCGGTTCCCAGCTGCTGCAGATTCTCGACGATCCGGAATTCGCCCGGCGTTCGGCCCATCATCGGGATGCCTCCAACGTCCGGCGCTCCAGATATTGTTCCAGGCCTTTGCGCCGCAGCTGGCATGAAGGGCATTCGCCGCAACCGTCGCCGATGACGCCGTTGTAGCAGGTCAGCGTCCGCTCGCGAACAAAATCGAATGCGCCGAGATCGTCCGCCATGGCCCACGTTTCGGCTTTATCCAGCCACATCAGCGGCGTGTGGATGACGAAATTGTAATCCATCGCCAAATTCAAGGTCACGTTCAGCGACTTGACGAAAGAGTCCCGGCAATCCGGATATCCGCTGAAATCCGTTTCGCAAACGCCGGTCACCAGATGTCTGGCGCCGGTCACCTTGGCCAGCACGGCCGCAAAGCTGAGGAACAGATGATTTCGTCCTTCGACGAAGGTGCTCGGGAGCTCGCCGTCTTCCTGCGTAATTTCGATATCGCTGCGGGTAAGGGCGTTCGGGGCGAGCTGATTGAGCAGACTCATATCCAGAACGGTGTTTTTGACGCCGAGTTCTTTGGCGATCTCTTGCGCGCATTCGATCTCCAGGCGATGCCGCTGGCCGTAGTCGAACGTGACCGTTTCTACCTCCGCAAACTGCTTCGTGGCCCAAAACAGGCAAGTGGTGCTGTCTTGGCCGCCGCTGAAGACGACGACCGCTTTTTCGTTTTTGAGCATAAAAAAACCTCTCCATCTTCAAAATTTGTCGTACAAGCGCGGATAAAACGCTTCTACCTTCGAAGAGAGAGGGTTCTTGAACTGACCGTAAAAAACAAGCCCAGACGGAAATAAACCCGACGGGCGACCTTAGTTTTTTATAGAGGGAGTTCGCGAACCTCTCCCGGGCGGTGTATTACCGCAGCCGGATTTTCTTCTGTTTTGTGCGCGATTGAATCGCACCAATGGTATTATAGCACAATCTATGGCTTTGTGGATACGTCCGCGTCATATCGATAGTCCTGATTGATCGGCATGAACCGCCGATAGAATTTTTCGCCTACCGGCACGACTTCGGCAAAAGAAAGGAAACACCTTTAAGGTGCGCCGCGAACGGAGGACCGTAAAGGTGTTTCCTGAAAAGCCGGTTCGATCGGGATGCCCGATTAAGCGTGTTGAAGCACCAATTTATTGGCAACTTCCTTCACTTTGTTCAGGCCGGCTTCGATGATTTCGCTTGCTTTATCCGGCATCGCGTTGTGGCCTTCGATCACGACTTCGTCGAGAATGGTCATGCCGAATACGCCGCCGAAGACGTTGCGCATGTAGTTGACGGCCATTTCCATCGGCGCGGTTTCCGGCGTGGAGTAAACGCCGCCGCGAGCGTTCAGGAAGATCGCTTTTTTGTCCGGCATCAACGAAATCATGTTGCCTTCCGCGTCATATTTAAAGGCGAAACCTGCAGCGTAGACATAATCGATGAATGTTTGCAATTTGGCAGGGATCGTCAGGTTCCACAGAGGGAATGCGAACACGACGACGTCAGCAGCCGTCAAAGCGTCCATCGCTTTTTGTTTGGCAGCCACGAGGCGTTGTTCGAGGTCGGTCAATGCTCCGCCGTTTTGCATTTTGCCGAAGGCATTGAACAGGTCTTGTCCAAAGTAAGGCGTATCTTCTTCATATACGTCGTATGTCGTTACGTTCAGGTTCTCTGCGCCTTTGACGGCTTCCATGAATGTTTCGTACATTTTACTGGAAACGGCATCGGACGCCGGACGGTTGTTGGCTTTTACGACTAATACGTTCATGTTGTTTCTTCCTCCTAAAGTCGACACAAAGATGGACTTGGTTCAGTACAATATCTTGTGTTCGTGATTTTTGATATCAAGCAAATTGATATAGTTGAATTGTAAGCAACTTTCAAAAATTCTGCAACCCCCAAAATATGATTTTTTGAAGACGCGAACCATAAAAGTTCAAAGAATATTCAATTTTGTAGGGGCGGGTCGGCACGGACTTGCACAAAAGGACCCGAAAACGACGCCTTATGCTTACGAATAAATCGTGATATAGTAGAGGAATGGTTTCGAATCTTTCGATCTATCACATATAAAAAGGATGTTGCCAACATGAAATACAAAATGATCGTTTTGGACCTGGACGATACGCTGCTCCGCGACGACCTGACCATTTCGCCCCGCACGAAAGAGGCGTTGATGGCCGCGCAGAAAGAAGGCGTAAAAGTGGTGCTGGCATCCGGGCGTCCGACTTTCGGGATGAAGCCGATCGCCAAGGAGCTTGAGCTGGAGAAGTTCGGGAGCTACATTTTATCGTTTAACGGCGCAAAAATTACCGATTGCCGGACGGAAGAAGAGATCTTCAGCAGCACATTGTCCGTCGAAACGGTACAAAGACTGTACCGGATCAGCCAAGAAGAAGGGCTGTCCATCTTGACTTACGGCAAGGATCATATCATCACGGAGCAAAGCAACGAATACGTCGAGATCGAATCCGGCCTGACCGGGATGCGCATTCAAGAAACGGCAAGCTTCGTCGAAACCGTTCAGGAGCCGGTCGTCAAAACGTTGATGGTCGGAGATCCCGACAAGGTGGCGGAAGCGGAGAAAAAATTGCAGCGGCAATTGGCCGGCGAACTCAGCGTCATGCGCTCGAAGCCGTTTTTCCTGGAATTCACCGAAGCGGGCGTCGATAAGGGGACGAGCCTGCATCAACTGATCGGCCGCCTGGGCATCAAGCAGGAGGAAGTGATCGCCATGGGCGACAGCTCGAACGATCTGCCGATGATCCGTTTTGCCGGCCTTGGGGTTGCCATGGGCAATGCCCGGGATGAGATCAAGGAAGCCGCCGATTACGTGACAGACTCCAACATGGACGACGGCGTGGCGAAGGTGATCGAAAAATTCGTATTTGCCTATCAAGAGGTTTGAAAACAAACAACCGGTGTTGGCCGAACGGCTAACCCGGTTGTTTTTCGGTAAGTTCAAGCGGTTTCATCATCGTGTCATTTCAAAGTGAACGTTGCGGCGGCGGCCGCGTCACTCCATTCGACCCGAAGCGAATATGTTCCGGATTTTAGATTTTTGAACGTTTTGGCGTCCGTATAAGCTTCTCCTTGCGCGAGATCGATGTAGTCCTTGATCGGAACCGCGCCTTTTTCCACGAGGGCGTCGTCTTTCCAAAGCGTATATTTTGCGCCGCCTACGATGTGCAAGCGACGTTCCGTTTGGTTGTGGAAGGTGTACGTCGCTTTGACGCTTGATCCTGCCGCTTCGATCTTGATTTTTCCTTCCAAACGGCCTGCGGCGATGCCATGGGAAGACGGTAACCCATTGGAGGACGGCATCTCCTGTTTGGGCGTCGAGGCGGCGGTAGGGAGGGAGGTTCCTTTTGAAATCTCATGGCAGCTTGCCAGCATGGCCGAAGCGATGATGATTGACAAAAGGAGCAGAGACGCGTTTTTCATGGTTTTTTCACCTCGCTTTACGCCTGCTTTTCTCTATCCGTAGACGTAGGGGAGGCTGATTTTGTTGCTGCGGGATCGTCATAGACGGGCAGTAAAAAAGCATGGGAACGGTCCGCCTTTCAACGAACCCGTATCCATGCTTTTTCGCGAACATTCGGATTAAACCAGCACCTTGCGGAACTCTTGGGTAAGCAGCGGCACGACCTCGAACAGATCGCCGACGATGCCGTAATCCGCGATCTTGAAGATCGGCGCCTCCGGATCTTTGTTGATCGCGATGATGATCCGGGACTGGCTCATGCCGGCCAAATGCTGAATCGCGCCGCTGATGCCGCAGGCGATGTAGATTTCGGGCGTCACCACTTTGCCGGTCTGGCCGATTTGCATCGAATAGTCGCAGTATCCGGCATCGCATGCGGCACGGGAGGCGCCGACGGCGCCGTGCAATACCTCGGCCAGCTCTTCCAGCGGCTTGAAGCCTTCCGCGCTTTTGACGCCGCGGCCGCCGGAAACGACGATTTTGGCTTCGGTCAGATCGACTTTGCCCGAGGTTTTGCGGACGATGTCCTTGACGATGGAGCGGAGGGAGCCGGACGGTGCATAATCCAATTCGACGATTTCAGCGGGCGAGGACGCGGGCGCGGCCGGGCTGAAATTGTTCGGACGGATCGTAACGACCTGGGGACCGCCCGTAAATTGCCGCTGCTCGAAAGCTTTGCCTGCGTAAATCGGCCGGGTGAACAAGACGTCGTCACCGTTTTTTTCGATGGCGGTCACGTCGGAGATTTGCCCTGCGCCCAGATGCGCCGCAATGGCGGGAGCCAGATCGCGTCCGAGCGCGGTATGCCCTAAAACGACCGCATCCGGCTTCGCGCGTTCAAAAACGGTCTTCATCACGTCCAGATAACTTTCCGGATTATAAATTTCAAGATCGGGATGATCGACGGAATAGACATGACCTTCCACGTAGTTTGCCAGCTCCGACGCAAGCGTCGTGATTTGCGAACCGATGAGGACGGACGCGACGTCGTCCCCTTCCTGCTTGGCGGCGGATACCGCTTGAAGCGCTTCCAGCGAAACTTGGCGCAGGCTGCCCCCGCGAACCTCGGCTACCACGATATACGTTTTACCCATATCAGATTCCTCCTTTAACGGTTAAAACCATATAGCAACTGCTTATTGCCCCAATTGGGCAGTTTTTTTGCTCGCCAACAACGCTTACTTAGATCAGCTTGGCTTCGGTGCGCAGCAGATTGACCAGTTCGGCCGCCTGCTGGGCGTAATCGCCTTGGAGAATCCGTCCGGCTTGGCGCTGCGGCGGCAGGGAAAGGGAGACGCGTTTCGTTTTTGCCGCCGCCTCGTCCGTGATCCCCAGCTCGGCAGGCGCGATATGATGGAATGGCTTCTTTTTGGCTTTCATGATGCCCGGCAGGGAAGGGTAACGGGGATCATTGAGCCCTTGCTGGGCCGTAAACACGGCGGGAAGAGCGACTTCCAGCGTTTCCGTGTCGCCTTCGGCATCGCGCTCCACGGCCGCCTTCTGCCCGTCGATGGCCAATTTGGTGACGGAGGAGGTATGCGGAAGGCCAAGCAGCTCCGCCAGCCGGACCGCGACCTGTCCGCCGCCGCTGTCGACCGAGAAGTTGCCTCCAAGTATCAGGTCCGCAGACTGCTTTTCCAGGTATGCCGCAAGGAGGCGGGAAACCGTATATTCATCCGACTCCAAGCCGTCGTTTCCGATCAATACCGCCTCGTCCGCTCCCATCGCCAGCGCCGTTCGCAGCGCCTCGGCCGTCCGTTCGGGCCCGACGCCGACCACGGTTACCGTTCCGCCGTGTTGATCCCTTTGCAGCAGCGCTTCCTCAACGGCATATTCGTCGTAAGGATTGATGACGTACTTCACGCCGTCGTCGGAAATTTCCCCATTTTGAATCACGATCCGTTCCTCCGTATCGAAGGTCTGTTTCAGCAGTACAAAGATATTCATGCGGCAAACTCCTCTCATTTTATATTGGCAGGCGCTAAACGCCGCCGAATGATTTTAGTCCTCTCAGAAAAAAATCAACCGTCTTGTCGACCTGGGCGGAAAGGGAGTATTTCCGTCCCGAGATCAGCCAGGAGGTGACGACTTCGTCCATGGCGCCGAAGATCAGCAGCCGGGTCAGCTTCGCGTCGAGGTCCTTGCGGAAAGCCCCCTCCGCCATGCCTCTTTCCACAATATGCTCGATGAGCTGAATATAGGGCTTGACGACAAGTCCGATGGCCTTGCGCAGCTCAAGGGAGCTTTGTCTCAGCTCGATTTGGGTGACATAGGCGAGGTTCACGTTATTTTCGAGTTCGTTAAAATGGATTTCGCACACCTTGCGCAGCGCGTCCTCCGCCGTAGTCGATTCCTTGATGCTGCTGTGGAACATCCCGACCAGGTTGCCGAGGCGTTCCTGAAACAGGGAAATAAGGATATCTTCCTTGTTTTTAAAATATAGATATATCGTACCGTCCGCGACACCAGCCTCCTTTGCGATCTTGGAAATTTGGGAGCCGTGAAAACCGTTCTCCGCAATGACCTTTAAAGCCGCATCCAAAATTAACTCATATTTTTCCAATTTTCTACTTGTCATCAGGCCACCCCAGTGATAGAATTCAATTAACTGAATGAATGCTCATTCATTTTTCTTAATCTTAATGGTAAAGGATGCCAGTTGTCAATCGTTTAAGACAAGATTTGTTGGAAAGGTTTTGCGGCGGTTTGGTTAAGGGAAGGCCTTCATTTACGGCGCAACCGTTGCTGCCATGTTTCGGCAATGTCGCATTTTGTAACCGCTATCTATAGTAAATAAGTTATTTAATGCCTTTTATATCAATAAAGGGAGGAACCGCGAATGATGTGGCAAATGGTCAATTTGATCTTGTTTCTCACTGCGGCAGGTTACGGCATCTACCTCTTTTACAAAGCGGTATACCACCGGATCCTGTACGTGAAGCTCGGCAAGCCGTCCGACTTTCGCAAGCAGCGCGAAGGAAAATGGGGCGAATTCCTGTCGCAGGTATTCGGGCAGAAGAAGCTGTTTAAAGACTTGAAAAGCGGCATCATGCACGTCGTCGTCTTTTACGGCTTCATCATTCTTCAATTCGGCGCCCTGGATTTGATCGTCAAAGGTTTGACAGGCGGAGGCCATCTGCCGCTGCCGGCTTACGACGTATTCGGGCTGCTGCAGGAGATAACCGTCATCCTCATTTTGGCGGCCATCGGTTACGCGGCATACCGCCGGTACGGCGAGAAGCTGCCGCGACTCAAAAAAGGCTGGAAGCCGAGCATCGTCATCTTCTTTATTTTCTTCCTCATGTTGTCGGTCGTTTTTTCCCTGGGTTTCGAAAGAGTATGGCTTGAACAGGAGCCCTCGGGATACGCGCCTATTTCTTCGCTGCTGGCAGCGCTTTTCGGCGGACTATCCACGTCGGCTGCCCAAATCCTATTCTACGCATGCTGGTGGGCGCATCTGCTCATTTTGCTCGCATTCCTTGTTTATGTGCCGCAATCCAAACATTTTCATTTGATGTCCGCACCGGTCAACATCTATCTCGGCCGCTCCGAGCCGGTCGGCAAACTTAGCAAGCTCGATCTGGAAGACGAAGAAGCGGAAAGCTTCGGCGTCGGCAAAATCGAAGATTTCACGCAAAAGCAGATGATCGACTTTTACGCTTGCGTTGAATGCGGCCGCTGCACGAGCGTCTGCCCGGCATCCAATACCGGCAAAGCGCTGTCCCCGATGCATCTGATCGTCAAGCTGCGCGACCATTTAACGGAAAAAGGGACCGCCGTTACCGGAAAATCGCCTTACGTGCCGGAATTCGCTTTTTCGACCATCGGTGCCCACGCGTTGTCTGCCTCTTACGGGGAACCCGAGTTTGACGGCGTCGAGATCACGGATATCCGTCCGACCCTGGCCTGGCAAAAATCGACTTGGACGCATCAAGCCAAAGATCCGAAGGACTTGAACCTGATCGGCGACGTCATGACGGAAGAAGAAATCTGGTCGTGCACGACGTGCCGCAACTGCGAAGACCAATGCCCAGTCGGCAACGAGCATGTGGACAAAATCATCGATTTGCGCAGACATCTGGTGCTCATGGAAGGCAGCATGCCGACCGAAGGCCAACGCGCGCTGCAGAATATCGAGAGGCAAAGCAATCCGTGGGGGCTCAATCGCAACGACCGCGCCAACTGGAGCGGGGAAGTGGAAGGAATAAAAGTGCCGACCGTCAAGGATAACCCCGGTTTCGAATATTTGTTTTTCGTCGGTTCCATGGGGTCTTATGATCTCCGCAGCCGAAAAGTGTCCAGAGCTTTCGTCCGGCTGCTGAATGAAGCGGGCGTCAATTACGCCATCCTCGGCAACGAGGAGAAAAATTCGGGCGACACGCCGCGCCGCATGGGCAATGAAATGCTTTTTCAGCAGCTTTGCATGGAAAATATCGCAACGTTCGAAAAATACGGAGTCCAAAAAATCGTGACCGCGTGCCCGCACACCTTCAACACCTTCAAAAACGAATACCCGGAATTCGGGCTGGAAGGCGTGGAGGTGGTTCACCATACGCAGCTTCTGGATCAATTGATCCGCCAAGGCAAGCTGAAGCCGAAACATGAGGTCAAGGAGCGCATCGTGTATCACGACTCCTGCTACCTCGGGCGCTACAACGACGTTTACGACCAGCCCCGCGACGTGCTCCGGGCGATTCCGGGCGTCGAGCTCGTCGAAATGAAGCGCACCCGCGAAAACGCGATGTGCTGCGGCGCCGGCGGCGGGATGATGTGGATGGAGGAGACCTCCGGCAAACGCGTCAACCTGGCGCGGACGGAGCAGGCGCTCGAAACGAACCCGGGCATCATCAGCAGCGCGTGCCCTTACTGCCTGACGATGATGGAGGACGGGACCAAAGCGAAGGAAGTCGAAGAGCGTGTGAAAGCGAAGGATGTCGCGGAAATATTGGAGCTTTCCGTATTCGGCGGCCATCCCGCTCACAATAAAGGACTAGAAATGGAGGCAAGCGCACAATGAACAAAGCCATTCGCAAAGCAGCCGTCATCGGCTCGGGAATCATGGGTTCCGGCATCGCGGCACATCTGGCCAACGTCGGCATCCCGTGCTTATTGCTGGATATCGTTCCGCGGCAGTTGACCGAAGAAGAGACGGCCAAAGGATTGACCCTGGAACATCCGTCGGTACGAAACCGGCTTGCGGCTTCGGCAATCGCGAAGCTGGCCAAGACGAAGCCGGCTCCCCTTTACGACCCAGCGTTCGCCGAACGCATCACGCCTGGCAACCTGGACGACCATCTGTCCCGGCTTGCCGAGGTTGATTGGATCATCGAGGTCGTGGTCGAGAATCTGGAAGTGAAAAAGGGATTGCTTGAAAAAATCGAAAGCGTGTGGAAGCCGGGCATCATCGTCAGCTCCAATACTTCCGGCATCTCGATCAACGCAATGGCGGCGGACCGGAGCGAAGCGTTCAAAAAGCATTTTATGGGAACGCACTTCTTCAACCCGCCAAGATACATGAAGCTGCTGGAAATCATCCCCGGCGAGCAAACGGATCCGGCGCTTGTGGACTTTATGAAGGGATTTTGCGAAAAGGCGCTCGGCAAAGGCGTCGTGCTCGCCAAAGATACGCCGAACTTTATCGCCAACCGCATCGGAACTTATGGACTGCTCGTGACGCTGAAGGAAATGACCGACAACGGTTTTACCGTGGAAGAGGTCGATGCCGTCACCGGCCCGGCGATGGGGCGTCCGAAGAGCGCTACCTTCCGCACGCTGGATCTGGTCGGTCTGGACACGTTCGTGCATGTCGCGAACAACGTCTATGACAACGTGACGGACGAAAAGGAAAAAGAAATCTTTGGCGTCCCCGCCGTCATGAAGAGCCTGGTCGAAAAGGGCTGGCTCGGCGAAAAATCCGGGCAGGGCTTTTATTTGAAGAAAAAAGGGGCCGGCGGCAGCGAAATTCTCGCCCTGGATCTGAAGACGATGGAATACGCGCCGCAGACGAAACCGAAAGGAGCCTCGCTGGAAGCCGCCAAGCTCGCGAAGGGCGCCAAGGAGAAGACCAAAGCGCTGCTGTCGGCCAAAGACCGCTATTCCGATCTGGCCTGGAACATTCTGAAGCAAGTGCTGGTTTATTCCGCGGAAAAGGTCGGCGAAATCGCGGACTCCGTGCAGGAAATCGACGACGCGATGAAATGGGGATTTTCATGGGAGCTCGGACCGTTCGAAACCTGGGATGCGATCGGACTCGTCCGGTCGGTGGAACGGATGGAGGAGGAAGGCGTTTCCGTTCCGGCCTGGGTGAAGGAGTGGATCGCGGCGGGGCACACCTCTTTTTACAAGCAGGAGGAAGGAAAGCTGTATTCCGTCCACATCGGCTCCTCCCGTTATGAAGAAATCGAGTTTGCGCCCGAAATCATCAACCTGCGCCGGTTGAAAGAGCAAAACAAGGTGATCAAAGCCAACAGCGGCGCCAGCCTGATCGATATCGGAGACGACGTGGCCTGCCTCGAATTCCATTCGCCGAACAATGCCATCGGCGAGGACATTCTAAGCATGATCACCCAAAGCCTTGAAGAGGTTCGCAACAACTACAAGGGCATGGTCATCGCCAACCAAGGCCGCAATTTCTGCGTCGGCGCGAACATCATGCTCCTCTTGATGGAAGCCCAGGACGAAGAATGGGATGAAATCAACGACATTATTCATCTATTCCAAAACACGATGTACAAAGTCAAACGCTTCGAAAAACCGGTCGTGGCCGCTCCGCACCGGATGTGCCTGGGCGGCGGCGTCGAAGCCTGCATGCCGGCCGACCAGGTGGTGGCTTCCGCCGAAACCTATTACGGACTCGTGGAAGTCGGCGTCGGCCTGATCCCTGCGGGAGGCGGATGCAAGGAGCTTGCACTGCGCGCCAGCCAACAAGCCGGCGTCGAAGGCGTCGATGCGCAGCCGTTCATCAATCACGCGTTCCAGACGGTCGGCATGGCCACCGTGTCCAGCAGCGGGCATGATGCGAAAAGGCTCGGTTATTTGCGCCCGACCGACCGGATTGTCGTCAATCAGGACTTTGCGATCTACGAAGCGAAGCAATCGGTGCTCGGGCTTGCGAATACGGACTATAAGCCGATACCGGAAGAAAAAATCCGCGTCGTCGGTTCGGAAGGCAAGGCGGTGCTGCAGCTCGGAGCGATCGAGATGAAACGCGGCGGATATATCAGCGACCACGATCTGTTGATCGCCAAAAAGCTGGCCCATGTGCTGGCTGGCGGCGACGTTCCGACCGGTTCGCTCGTCACCGAGCAGTACATGCTCGACCTGGAGCGCGAAGCGTTCCTCAGCCTGTGCGGCGAACCGAAAACCCAGCAGCGGATGCACCACATGCTGACCAAAGGCAAAGCGCTGCGCAACTAACATCCCAGGGGAGGGTGAATCCAAATGAAAGAAGCAGTAATCGTATCGATGGCCCGCACCGCCGTCGGAAAAGCCAAAAAAGGCAGCCTGGCCCAGACCCGGGCGGATGATCTCGGAAAAGCCGTGTTGGAAGCGGTCGTTGACCGCGCGCCGGGGCTGCTTAAGGAAGACGTCGAGGACATCATTATCGGCTGCGCTATGCCGGAAGGAGAACAGGGCTTGAATTTTGCCCGCATCATGTCGCTTTATGCCGGTTTTCCGGTGACGGTGCCTGCCCTGACCATTAACCGTTTCTGCTCCTCGGGGCTGCAGGCGATCGCTTTTGCGGCGGAGCGGATTATGCTCGGGTCTGCGGATGCGCTGATCGCGGGCGGCGTAGAAAGCATGAGCCATGTGCCGATGACGGGATTCAAAGTGTCGCCGAATCCGAAGCTGGTGGCCGACATGCCGGAAGTGTACATGGGGATGGGGCATACCGCCGAGGAAGTGGCCGAACGGTTCGGAATTTCCCGCGAAGATCAGGACCGCTTTGCCGCCAGGTCGCATGCAAAGGCAGCCAAGGCAATCGCGGAAGGGAATTTCAAGGATGAAATCATCCCGATTCCGGTTGAGCTGAAACACGTCGATGAGAAAGGAAAAGTCCAGACCCGTTCCTTTACGTTCGACACGGATGAAGGCGTGCGTCCCGACACGACCCCCGAAGTTCTTGGCAAACTCAAGCCTTCGTTTAAATTGAACGGCACCGTCACCGCGGGCAATGCTTCGCAAACAAGCGACGGAGCCGCCGCCGTCGTCGTCATGAGCCGGGAGAAAGCGGACGCGCTGGGACTCAAACCGCTGGCGACTTTCCGCTCCTTTGCCCTCAGCGGCGTCGAGCCGGAAATCATGGGCGTCGGCCCGGTCAAAGCGATCCCGAAGGCGCTCCGCATGGCAGGCATTACGCAAGACGACGTAAAACTCTTTGAAATCAATGAAGCTTTTGCTTCCCAATGCGTGCACATTATCCGCGAGCTGGGCATCGACGAGGAGAAGGTGAACGTCAACGGCGGCGCCATCGCGCTGGGCCACCCGCTCGGGTGCACCGGGACGAAGCTGACGACGACGCTGATCAGCGAGCTTCGCCGCAGGGGCGGGGGATACGGCGTCGTCTCGATGTGTATCGGCGGCGGCATGGGCGCCGCAGGCGTTTTTGAAGTCCATCCCGAATAATGATGATAAAGGAGAGGAAAGCGCATGAGCACGACGATGAATAAAGTGGTTGGCGGCAGTTTTATCATTGAAGATACCGATTTCAACCAAG
Organism: Paenibacillus sp. FSL M7-1455; assembly: GCF_038004655.1. Lineage (NCBI taxonomy): Bacteria > Bacillati > Bacillota > Bacilli > Caryophanales > Paenibacillaceae > Paenibacillus > Paenibacillus sp. FSL M7-1455. The sequence goes on from NZ_JBBORO010000001.1 coordinate 2,904,994, forward strand.
TCGTTACCCCGGAGGATTTTACCGAAGAGCATCGCATGATTGCGCAGACGACGGCCGATTTCGTGGAAGGCGAGATCATTCCCCGCGACGAGGAAATCGAAAAGCTCAATTATGAGCTGACGGTCGAAAAAATGCGGGTGGCCGGCGAGCTCGGCCTTTTGGGAGCGGATGTGCCCGAAGCTTACGGGGGACTCGGCCTGGATAAGGTCAGCTCGACCCTGATCAACGAAAAGCTGACGAAAGCCTCTGCCTTTGCCCTTTCGATCGGCGCCCACGTCGGCATCGGCACGCTGCCGATCGTCTACTTCGGCACGGAAGAGCAAAAGCAAAAATATTTGCCGCTTCTCGCCACGGGCGAAAAGATTGCCGCTTACTGCCTGACGGAACCGTCTTCCGGTTCGGACGCGCTCGGAGCCAAGACGACTGCCACATTATCGGAGGACGGCGAATATTATGTATTGAACGGCACGAAGCAGTTTATTACGAATGCCGGATTTGCGGACATCTTTATCGTCTACGCCAAAGTGGACGGCAAGGATTTCAGCACGTTCATCGTCGAACGCACGATGGAAGGCGTCAGTATCGGCCCCGAAGAGAAAAAGATGGGGATCAAAGGCTCTTCGACCTGCCAGCTTATTTTGGAGGATGTGAAGGTCCCCGCCGAAAACCTGCTCTGGGAAGTCGGCAAAGGCCATCTGATCGCATTCAACATTTTGAACATCGGACGTTTCAAACTGGCTGCAGGGTGCGTCGGCGCAGCGAAAGACACGATCGAGCTCGCCGCCGAATATGCCAATGAACGGACGCAGTTCGGACGCAAAATTTCCTCTTTCCCGCTGATCGGCAAAAAACTCGCCGACATGAACACCAAAGCTTTTGTCCTCGAAAGCATGGTTTACCGGACGGCAGGTTTGTTCGACGTGGGTTTGGCCGAAGTGGACCACGCAAGCCCGGAGGTCGGTTATCAATCCGCCAAGGCCATTGCCGAATACCAGCTGGAATGCTCCATCAACAAAGTATTCGGATCCGAAGTGCTTGATTTTATCGTCGATGAAGGCGTGCAAATCCACGGCGGCTACGGTTTTACCCAAGAATACCGGGTGGAGCGCAACTATCGCGATTCGCGCATTAACCGAATTTTCGAAGGCACCAACGAAATCAACCGTCTGCTTATCCCCGGCGCATTGGTGAAAAAAGCGATGAAAGGCCAGCTGCCGCTCATGCAAAAAGCGATGGCGCTGCAAAACGAGCTGATGGAACCAATCCCGAACCAGATTTTTGACGGCACGCTCGAACAGGAAGCCCATTTGCTGAAAATGTCGAAAAAGATCTTCCTGATGTGCGGCGCGCAAGCCGTTCAAAAATATCAATTGAAGCTGGAGGAACAGCAGGAAATTTTGAGCAACCTGGCGGATATCATGATTTCGGTGTTTGCGATGGAAAGCGCGCTGCTGCGCACCCAGAAGATGATCGATCGTTCGGGCGAGGACAAAGCGCAGCTGGCGATCCGGATGACGACCGTCTTCATCCACGACGAATTTGCGAAAATCGAGCAATGGGCGAAAGAGGTGCTCGCGGCGATGGAATCCGGAGACACGCTGCGCACGCAGCTGTCCGTGCTGAAGAAACTGGTTCGCAAGTCGCCGATCGATTCGATCGGCATCAAACGCGAAATCGCCGAACGGGTGATCGACGCCGGATCCTACGTGTTGTAAATGGATGAGAAGAGAATAATCCTTCTCGGCATAAGCATCCCGTGCTCGCAAAAATCAGCTGAACCGGTCTGTCTGCAGCGAGAGCACAGCGGTCAACGTTTTTTCTTAATACGAATTTCGCGTTGTCTGATTATGGCAAAACCTCAATTACGTGAGATGGGGTGACCTGGATGACAAATAATCCATGGTTGGATCAATATCCTGAAGAGGTCCCGCACAGTTACGATTATCCGAAACAAAACCTTGCCAAGTTTTTGGTCGATTCAGCCGCAGCCTATCCCCAGCAAATCGCTCTTGATTTTCTAGGGAAGAAAATGACTTATGCAAGCTTGCTTCAATCGGTTTACCGGTTTGCGAACGCCCTGCAGCGCCTGGGCGTTCGCAAAGGGGACCGGATCGCGATTATGCTGCCCAACTGCCCGCAGGGAGTGATTGCCTATTACGGCACACTCCTTGTCGGCGGTATTGCGGTCATGACGAATCCGCTGTATGTCCCGCGCGAAATTGAGCATCAGCTGACGGATTCCGGCGCCAACATCATCGTCACGATGGATGCGCTGGTCGAGCGCGTCCATAAAGCGATGGAGCGCAAACCGCTGCAATATACCATCGTAACTTCGATGAAGGACTACCTGCCTTTTCCGAAAAACGTGCTGTATCCCATCAAGGCGAAAAAAGACGGCATGGCTGCCAACGTCGAATACAACGAGCACATATTATCGTTCGTTTCGCTTTTGAAAAATTCCGTTGAAACGCCTGTAGAAGTTCCCGTCGATCCGGAGCATGACCTGGCTTTGATTCAATATACCGGGGGGACGACCGGATTTGCCAAAGGCGTCATGCTGACGCATATGAACCTCGTATCCAATACGATCCAGGCGCAGCTGTGGTCATACCGCACCCAAATGGCCCAGGAAAAATACCTTGCCGCGCTGCCTTTTTTTCATGTCTTCGGCTTGACCGTGCTGCTTAACCAAGCCATGTATATTGCCGGTACGCTGATCTTAATCCCGCGTTTTCAAGTCGATGACGTCCTGAAGACGATCCACAAGAAAAAAACGACCATTTTCCCGGGGGCGCCGACGATGTATATCGCGGTAATCCATCATCCCGAGGTCGGCCGGTTCGATCTCTCTTCGATCCAAATTTGCGTCAGCGGAGCCGCGCCGTTGCCGCTTGAAGTGCAGGAGCGGTTCGAGCGGATTACCGGCGGCAAACTGATCGAGGGTTACGGTCTGACCGAGGCTTCCCCGGTCACGCATGCCAACAACATTTGGGAAAAACGGAAGAACGGCTCCATCGGCATTCCTTTCCCGGATACGCTGGCGAAGATCGTACATCCCGAGACGGGCGAAGAGATGCCGGTCGGCGAAATCGGCGAGCTAGTGGTCAAAGGTCCCCAGGTCATGAAAGGCTACTGGAACCGGCCGGAGGAGACCGAACGCACGCTGCGCGACGGATGGCTGTATACCGGCGATTTGGCGCGAATGGATGAAGAAGGTTTCTTTTATATTCTCGACCGGCGCAAAGACATGATCATCGCTGGCGGATACAACATATATCCCCGCGAGGTGGAGGAAGTGCTGTTTGAGCATCCCGACGTGGAGGAGGCCGTCGTCGCCGGCGTGAAAGACCCGTACCGGGGCGAAAATGTAAAGGCTTACATCGTGCTGCGCAAAGGTTCGAACCTGACGGAACAGGAGCTGAAAAGCTGGTGCAAGGAACGTCTTGCGGTCTATAAAGTTCCGAAAATCTATGAATTCCGCGACTCCCTGCCCAAGACGCTGGTGGGCAAAGTGCTTCGCCGCAAGCTGATTGAAGAGGAAAACGAAAAACTCGTCAACCAATCCCGGGTGGACTTGTAACTTTGTAAGAAAGATCCAAAAGGACTTAACCGCCAAAGAGGCCCCAAATTTGAACAGCAAGGGAGGTATGGCACATGGAGCATGCATCCGGGGGTAAACTTCCCGATCTGGAACGTATGGAGCGTGCGGCAAAAGATACGTTCTGGGATTTTATCGGCTGCAAAATCGTTGACGTGAGCGAAAAGAAAGTTGTCTTGGCCTTCGAGATCGAGCCGCATCACCTGAACCTGATCGGGATTTTGCATGGAGGGATGCACGCATCGGCCATCGATTCCGCCATGGGAATCATCGTGATGCTTGCACGGCCGGAAGCAAACGTCGTCACCGTCGGTTTGAACATGAACTATGTCGCGCCGACGTCCGAAGGACGCGTGCTTGTCACGGCGGAATTGATCCACAGCTCGCGCAAACTGATCACCGCTCAAGCGTTCGCGCGCAAAGAAAACGGCGATCTGCTTGCATTCGGCACGGGAACCTTTCGGGTGCTCGAAAAACCCATTTCTGCGAACCATTGAAAGTGAGGAGACATCGCATGGCTATTAGAGAGGAGCTGCGGTTACTCGCGGACCGGATGAACGCAAAGCCGGAGCCGATCGCATCGCTTTACGCGGTATATCAGTTCAACATTGGCGACGCCGCCCCGATCCAGGTCGCATTCGACAACGCTAAAGTAAAGGTGCTGGACGAGGCGACGGAATCGGCGGATTGCACATTGACGCTATCGGAGAAAAATTTCCGGAAATTGCTGGCGGACGATTTGAATGCAACGATGGCGTTCATGACCGGCTCGCTGAAGATTGACGGCAAGCTGGGATTGGCGTTGAAGCTCCAGGAGGTACTGAAACAGTATTAACGATGGCCATCAAAACAAGCCCAATTTCTTGAGGTTTTCTCAGAAAATTGGGCTTTTATCGTTGTCGAATTATTATTCATGGCATTAATCATTAATGCAATAAATATCGACAATATCATATAAATAACGATATGAATTAATAAATTTCGACCGCATCGGGCGGCAGCTTGCGGACGCGTTCCAAATAGGCGGTCACGAGCCGATCGTCCCGTTCAGGATACTCGAATCCAAAATGGTCGGATACGAAAAGCGCGCTATCGCGGAACAACCGGCACATCGTAAACAGCGCGTTCCAGGTTTCTTCTACATTTCCGCAGGCATATGTAGACATCAGTTCGTCCCAGCTTTGTTTGGACATGTATTTTTCGAGATATTTGCCGTTTTTCCCGATGCTGATTAAGAAATCCGTCCGTATTCCGGCCTGCCATTCGAGCATTTTCATCAGCATCGGACGAACGACTTGATGCAAATGGTCCTGGGCATACAGCATTTCTTGTCTCCACAGCCCTTTGGCGACATAAGTGGATACCCACCAAAACTCGTTGCAGCAGTCGGCGAAAAACTCGCGCGACGGCGGCTTTACCCGGTAATCTTCATCGGTTGGCGGCGGAAGCTGCGGCAAAGAACGGTCTTTGTCGAGCAAAACAACGGTCAGTTTATCCTCCTGAAGATATTTTTCCTGTTCATGGATGGGAACCAGGGTGAGATCAATGCGGTTCCCATCCTGAAAAAGCATCAAATAAGAGAACCTTCCGCCGAGCCCCGGCGGAAACATGGCCATCTTTTCCGGCGTTTGCATGATGATCCGCTCCCCGAATACATCCACCCATCCGGGATTGCGAACAAAGGAACCCAGTTCGGTGACGAGATACACGATGTCGTAATCCTGGAACGGATCGGCCGGGGCATTCGGATTGGTGCGCGAACCGTTCATGCAAACGGCACGAACCCGTTCATCCTGATTGGCGACATGCAAAATGATATCCATCATCTGTTCGGTCGTTCGCATCTTATTTTCCTTTCCGGGTCAGTTGGGCCAGCACGTCCCACTGCTCCTCCGTCACTTGTCGAAGATCGTTGAACTGTCCGGCTCCCTGCAGCCATTCCCCGCCATCGATCGTGATCACTTCCCCGTTGATATACGCAGCATAATCGGATATCAGGAACGCGGCCAGATTCGCGAGTTCTTCCGGATTTCCCACTCGCCCTAGAGGGACCCGGTCCAGCATTTTCGCTTCCAGCTCAGGCGTAGGGGAAAGCCGCGACCATGCCCCTTCCGTCGGAAAAGGTCCCGGAGCGATTGCGACCTGCCTGATGCCGTATTTGGCCCATTCGACGGCCAAAGAGCGGGTGATGGCCAGCACGCCGGCTTTGGCGGCCGCGGAAGGCACGACATAGCCTGAACCGCTCGTAGCATACGTCGTAACGATGTTCAGCATGGTGCCCGCACGGTTGCTCTCAATCCAGCGTTTTCCTGCTTCAAGCGTCGCATAGAAGGTACCGTGAAGCACGATGCCCAGCACCGCGTCGACGGCACGCGGAGACAGGCGCTCCGTCGGGCTGATGAAATTGCCGGCAGCGTTATTGACAAGGACGTCCAGACCTCCGAAGCGTTCCTCTACGGCATCCATCAATGCGCTGATTTGGGCGGGATCCCGAACATCGCAGGACTTGTAAAAAACATCAAACCCGTTAGCGGTCAGCTCGGCAGCCGTTTTCTTCAACACCTCTTCCCGGCGGCCGGCGATCGCCAGCCTGGCTCCGAGCCTTGCAAACTTTTCGCCCATGGCGCGGCCAAGCCCGGTTCCGCCCCCTGTAACCAACACGACTTTCCCCTTCAGCAAATCACTCGAAAACGGTTCCATACCTAAGTCCTCCTTTATCGTCAATAGGATGCAAAATATGATCGCAAACGCAGTCAGAGCCCGGCCATGGCCGGAAAATGACGGCTTTTCAAGCAGGGAGCAGGAAAGTAAAATAGGGGCAAGCATGAAATATCTTCCTTTTACCTTGCTTACTATCATTGTACTTCATGCCAATTCACTTCGAAAGGAATGAATCGATGTCCGGTCTACGAAATAAATGGGGAATATTGCAGGTCGTGAATATGGGAACCTTGATATCGACCCTCGATGTAGGCATCGTGAACGTATCGCTGCCGTTGATGGCGCGGCAATTCTCGGTAACGCTTGCGCAGATCCAATGGGTGGCGACGGCATATCTGCTCACCATGGTCGTATTGCTTCCCTTCTTTGGGAAAATGTCGGACCGCATGGAACGAAGGAAGGTATATAGTTACGGGTTCCTGATATTCGGGGTTGGATCGTTATGCATCGCGGTGTCCCATAGTTTTATGCTTCTTTTGCTTTCCAGATGCCTTCAAGGGGTCGGCGCCACCATGATCATGGCCAACAGCCAAGCGATGGTAAGGCATGCGTTTCCCGACCATGAACGGGGGAGAGCGCTCGGATACAATCAGGCACAGGAAGGTATGGCTGGGGAATACGTCTTCGTTCATCATAAACTTGGCGCAAACGGCGACGCTCATCCCGGTTACGTTTTATTTGCAAAGCGAGATCGGCTTCTCTGCTTCGGCCACCGGCGCGCTTTTGATGCTGCAGCCGCTTGTCATGGGTATCGTGGCTCCTTTCGCCGGCTGGTTCAGGGACCGTTACGGCGGAAGTTTTCCGATCCTTGCCGGAGCGGCGTTATGTTCCGCATCCATGTTATCCGTCATGTTCTTGCCGACGGTTCCGGCATGGAGCATTGGCCTGCATTTAGCCGTTTTCGGCATTGGTACGGGATTGTTCCATGCCACGAACAACGCCGAAGTCATGAGCGCGACACCGGCCGAAAAAAGCAGCCTCGCCGGCAGCCTGCTGGCGCTTGTCCGCTATCTCGGCCAAATCGTCGGCATCGGACTGGCTACGGTGTTTGTAGGCACCATGGGAAGTCAAGCACAGATTCACGAGAGCCATGGAGTTTCCATCCGGATCCTGTTCGGGATCTGCTGCGCGTTATGCCTGGCCGTAGCCATTGCCGGTCGGTATCTCCCGAAGGAAAAACCGAACAGCCCGAACTTGTCCGCATCATGAGCGATCCTGCGTCAACGAATGCGGAGCCAACAATGTGAAAAGAAGCTGCGCTTCTCAGCCCAAGTTACTGAGAACACGCAGCTTCTTCCTTATTTTCATCGAACCGCGAAACTTCCTATGCAATGAAAAACTTTCTAAGAGAGTCATATTATCTAGCAGGCGACATATCTATCACTATACGGAAGTTTTTACGAGAGTGAAGTAGTAGGCTCTAGTTTTTTGACCTCTGGTTATTTCAGAAGCCAGAGCGCCGGGACGTTCGTTGGCTCCCATCCAACGAGCGACGTGTGCGCCTGACGGCATTCATACGTCTGACCATTGTAAGTCACGAGGGTTCCAGGCGTGTAGGCCACGTTTGGAGCCCAGGGTGCGACTGCCGGTCCTTGAGCGGTCGTTGCCGTTACGGCATTGCTGCTCGCGGATTCGTTGCCTGCGGCATCAATCGCCCGAACGGTGAACGTATACGCGGTGTCCGGATTCAGACCGGTAACGGTGTAGTTCAGCGTCGTTCCGGAAACGGATCCGGCAAGGGCAGTCCCTTTGTAAATACGGTATCCGGTTACGCCGACATTATCGGTTGCCGCATTCCAGGACAAGGACACCGAAGAGGAAGTCGGCGTTCCGTTCACCTGAAGGCCGGTAGGCGCTGTCGGGGCTTGCGTATCGGCCGGAGGGAGAGCGGATGTCGTGAACGTCACCGGATTGCTGGCAGCGGATTCGTTGCCTGCGGCATCCACGGCTTTAACGGTGAATGTATAGGAGGTATTAGGCGCAAGTCCCGTAACGTTATAGCTCGTAGCGGAAGCGTTGGTTGTCGTTACCAACGAGGAACCGTTGTAAACTTTGTAGCCCGTTACGCCGACGTTATCGGATGCGGCTCCCCAGGCAAGCGTGGCGCCCGAGCTGGTAATGTTGGAAACGGCGAGATTGGAAGGTGCGCTTGGAGGCGTCGTATCGGCAGGATTGCCGCCGCCGCCAAAGTCTACGTCAATGACGTTGTAGAAGGCGTTGGCCGTGTCCGCGATTTCCCACACCGCAAGGATGACTTGGTAACCGGTTCTGTTCGGCACCGTGCACGTATCCGAATAGGAGCCCGGAGGCTGTTTGCCGCCGTAGCCAACGGAGCAGAACGGAGTCAGGTCGAAGGAATCGCGCGTCAACGGGGCGTTTGGATTCCAGTTTTGCTTCGTAATGTAATATTTCCAGCTTGTCGTGGCATGTCGGGCCGTCAAATTCCAAGTGAACGTTTTAGTGCCCGGGGTCATGCTTACTTTCGTCCAGCGCGTGGCGGACTGTTGGTCCAATTCCGGAAAGGCGCCGTTCGCGCTGGCGATTTTACCGTCTGCAGGTCCCGCCTCGGGAAATCCTTTTTTGGCTTCAAGGCTTTGAGGCTCGTACTGAATCGCCCCGCAATTGGTATTTGCCCCCGTTTTGCAAAGATAAGCACGGCTGGCAGGCGATTCTACATAACCGTGGGCGGAAGCGCGGTCGGCGATCAGAAGCATGAGGGCCGTCATTACGAATAGCATCCCCCCGGCAAGCAGCCATTTCATAAACCTGTGGTTAGGCAAACGAAGCGTTGTCATTGAAATTCTCCTCTCAAATTTTTTTTCGAACGCAAGCAGCAAGCCAACATTAAAAAATAACCTGAAATCGTTGGTGAGTCGCAACACCCCCTTGTCATGAATGAAGAGAAATACGGACAGCGCCAACATGGATGTCGAATGTATATAAACTCAATAAATGAGTCTATACCAATTAATTAAAGCGGTTACATTTTGGGATGGCGAGAACTTACCGAATGGTTGAAAAACCGTCACGATTCGCGAGCGAAATAAGGCGGCGCCGAAAACATCATAATATCGAAATATTAACGCAGTTAAAGTTATAATTGCCAATAAATAGTATTTGTACTATTAAAATAAACCATATTTTGGGGATCTACAATGATATAAAACTACGATTTCCTATACATTTTGACGATTCCGACAGTTGATCAAGATATAATTTCTTAATAAACGTTATGGTGTCATCACCACAGGTTAACCACAAATATGTTATGTAAACTGATATTGATCAATTGCAAATGAAACAACTTACTCATGGGGATGTTGCAGCAAAAAGCAGGAATCGACATTCGCTTCGACGATCCCGTTTCCTTGCGCGTGCTCTTGCAATATTCGTGCTGCATCAAGGGTAAAACTTGTTCATCCGCCGAATTCAAGCTATAATATATCAGTGTATTTATTAGACCGAAGTCAGAATCAATAGCGAAAGAGAGCGGAAAAGCATGGGTCGTAAGTGGAATAATATCAAAGAAAAGAAAGCTTCGAAAGACGCAAATACAAGCCGTATATACGCCAAATTCGGACGCGAGATTTACGTCGTCGCCAAGCAGGGCGAACCGGATCCCGAATCCAACCGCGCGTTGAAGGTCGTTTTGGAACGCGCCAAAACGTATAATGTGCCGAAAGCCATTATCGACCGGGCGCTGGAAAAGGCAAGAGGAAACTCCGATGAAGTCTATGACGAGCTTCGTTACGAGGGCTTCGGACCGAACGGTTCGATGGTCATCGTCGACGCTTTGACCAACAACGTCAACCGCACGGCTTCCGAAGTCCGTGCCGCATTCAGCAAAAACGGCGGCAACCTCGGCGTGAGCGGCTCCGTTGCGTATATGTTCGATCAAACGGCCGTGATCGGCGTCGAAGGCAAAACGGAAGAGGAAGTGCTTGAGCTGCTGATGGAAGCGGACGTCGACGTGCGCGATATCGTGCAAGAAGACGAAGCGGTGATCGTATACGCCGAGCCCGACCAATTCCAGGCGGTTCAAGGGGCGTTCCAGGCTGCGGGCATTACGGAGTTTACCGTTGCCGAAATCACGATGCTGGCGCAAAACCATTTGACGCTTCCGGCAGACGTTCTGCCGCAATTCGAAAAAATGATCGATGCGCTTGAAGATTTGGATGACGTGCAACACGTGTATCACAACGTCGAATTCGAAGAATAAGATCATGGTTTAAAAAACATCCGCCGATCGGCGTTTGCACCAATAAAAAGACCTGCAGCGGTTTGTGGCCACTGCAGGTTTTTTTGTTTTTTAAGGGAGGCGGTCGGTCTAACTGAAAATGATCCTGTTTACATCCGGTTACGAAAACCGTTTTTTCGATCGAATTTTGCATCTTTCCGTAAAGCGGATTATGATATGATCTAACGAGAGGATTTTTTGGCTCCAAAAAGATAAGAGAGAGGAGAGGGGAGCTTTGGCGAAACTTAAAGATATCGCGGAACGCGTCGGCGTCTCCATTTCGACGGTATCCCGCGCCATCAGCAACGACACCAGCAGGCCGGTCAACGAAGAAACCAAGCGGAAAATCCGCGAAGCTGCGCAGGAACTCGGATACCCGCTACAGGAAGAGCTTGACTCCGGCAAGCCGGGAAGCGCTTCCGATAAACGGATCGCCTGCGTCGTGCCGCAGCCGCTGATCGAAAACCATCCGTATTTCAGCGAGGTGCTTGCCGGGTTCCATGACCGGATGAACGAGCTGGGCCATCCCCCGGCGATCGTGCGGACGCTGGACGAAGTAAGCGATGCGGAGCAGATCCGCAACCTCGTGAAGGAAAACGGCATCCGGGGCGTCGTCATAATCAGCTGGTACGACCAGGCGCTCATCGAACAGCTCGAAAGAGAAAAGGTGGCCGTACTGGGCGTGAGCTTAAACGATGAACGCTTGACGGTGCCGGTCGTCGATTGCGACCGCATTTTTTCGGCAAGAACCGCGGTCCGCCACCTCATCGACCAAGGACACCGCCGCATCGGCTTCATCGGAGGCCCGGCTTATTCGCGGAAAATGGACAACGACGAACGTTTTATCGGATATAAATTCGCGATGATGGAAGCAGGCCTTTCCATGCCGGAGGACTGGATCATCAACACCAACTGGAACGTGGATTTAAGTTATAGTATGCTCACTGAACTGCTCGTCAACCGGCCGAAAAACGAATGGCCGACGGCCATGTTTTGCGCGAGCGACATGCTGGCCATCCCGGCGATGCGCGCCGTCGTGGAGCAAAAAGCGCGAATTCCTCAAGACATCGCTTTTGTCGGAATGGACGACATCTCGTTTGCACAGTACACGAATCCGCCCCTGACCTCCGTCCACGTCCCTAAATACGAAATCGGAAAAGCGGCGGCCCAATTCATGATGGATTATTTGGACGGCGATTACCCGGCGCTGCCGAAAATCCTTTTGCCCTGCCGGCTCATGATCCGTGAATCTTCGAATTTCGTCCGACGGCCGGAGGAATAAAGCCGTTCCCGCTCCGATTCACCAAGCAAGAACCTGATACGAATGCCGTGTCAGGTTTTTTTGTGCCGTTTTTACACGCCCGAATCCAAATTGTGCGCCAACAATATCCAAAAATAAGGTTTGACAATCCAAATCATCGTGTATTATGATGAAAAAAATTAAAACACGTTCACAAAACATCCAAATTTGTACAACTTCGAGTTCAGAAGTTATATTTTTAAACATAATTGATTTCGCTTACATTTGTTGTTATATAAGGTATTATACAGATTGTGAGTGTTGTTTATTAGACTCGTCTTTCCGAATGAGCCACTTTAAATCAATCCAAAAACACCCCAAATTTGATTTCAGTATCCGCCAAAAGCACTCGATAACCTTGCTGTTTTACCCTTTACATAGCAAACGCATCCAGGTTCCACGACTACATTTGCCTTAACGTTGGAAGGAGGAACATGATGAATGCCTTAAACGTACTGTCGCCCGGAATGTGACCGCCGTATCCAAGTCTATACCAAGGGGGGAGCCACATGGCCAACGCCAAAATGTCTGCCGTGACAGGCGCGGTACCGGGTACGAAAAAGGAACCCAGGCTGAAATGGAGCCGGATCGCCCGCAACTGGCAGCTGTATTTGCTTATTTTGCCGGTCGTCGCGTATTACGTTCTATTTCACTACGTGCCGATGTACGGCATCCAAATCGCGTTCAAGGATTTTATCGCCACGAAAGGAATCACCGGCAGTCCGTGGGTGGGAACGGAGCATTTCGAGCGTTTTTTCCACAGTTACTTTTTCTGGCGCTTGATCAAAAACACGTTGGGACTCGGGCTGTACAGCCTTGCCTTGGGTTTTCCGATCCCGATCCTGCTCGCGCTGCTGATGAATGAAGCCAAGTCGGCCAAATTCAAAAAATTCGTGCAAACCGTTACCTACGCGCCGCATTTTTTATCCACGGTCGTCGTCGTCGGCATGATGATGATTTTCCTGTCTCCGCGTTACGGCATGGTCAACCATCTGATTACCGCTTTCGGCGGACGCCCGATCGATTTTATGGCGGAGCCGGGATGGTTCAATACGTTGTACGTCCTGTCGGACGTGTGGCAAACGATGGGCTGGAGTTCGATCATTTATTTGGCGGCTCTCGCCGGCGTCGACCACCAGCTGCATGAAGCGGCCCGCGTCGACGGGGCCGGCAGGCTGCGGCGGATCTGGCATATCAATTTGCCGGGCATCCGTCCGACGATCGTCATTTTGCTCATCCTGAACATCGGCAGCATCATGGGCATCGGCTTCGAAAAGGTGCTCCTGATGCAAAACAACCTCAACATGGAAACCTCGGACATCATCGCGACCTACGTATACCGGGCCGGGATTCAGGGCGCCGAATACAGCTTCTCCGCAGCGATCGGATTGTTTAATTCCGTCGTGAACTTCATTCTGCTCATCACCGTGAACTGGGTAACCAAACGGATGGGCGAAACGAGCCTATGGTAAGGAGGAAACGGCATGTTACTGGAATCCCGCGGAGACCGCGCATTCAATATGATCGTTTACGTCATTCTTGGCCTGGTTGCCGTCGTCGTGCTGTACCCGCTCATTTTTGTCCTCAGCGCCTCCTTCAGCGATCCGCAAACCGTTTTGCGCGGGGAAATGCTGCTGTGGCCGAAGGGCTTCAACCTGAACTCTTATTCTAAAATTTTTCAGAATCAGGACATTTTGTCCGGGTACTCGAACACGCTGCTGTACACCACCATCGGGACCTTGATCAATCTCGTGATGACCGTTTTGGGGGCCTATCCGCTATCGCGCAAAGATTTTGTGGGCAAAAACGCCGTGATGGCGCTGTTCGTATTTACGATGTTTTTCGGCGGCGGACTGATTCCGACCTACCTGCTGATCAAAGACCTGGGCATGTTGAACACCTTTTGGGTCATGGTCATTCCGAACGCCGTCTCCATCTGGAACATCATTATCATGCGCACCTTCTTCCAGCAGTCCATTCCTTACGAGCTGCAGGAGGCGGCAACGATCGACGGGTGTTCGAACATCCAGATTTTGACCCGCATCATTTTGCCGTTGTCGATGCCGATCATCGCCGTCATGATCCTGTTTTACGCCGTCGGCCACTGGAACGCATTTTTCAGCGCGCTGCTCTATTTGTCGGATAAGGAAAAATTCCCGCTCCAGCTGATTCTGCGCGAAATTCTTATTCAAGGCCAAACGAGCGACATGGTTAAAATGTCCACCGAGTCCGCGATCAAGCAGCAGCGCGAAGTTGAAGGCATCAAATATGCCGTGCTCGTCGTCGCCAACATACCGGTGCTCATCCTGTATCCGTTCCTGCAAAGGTATTTCGTGAAAGGCGTCATGATCGGTGCCATCAAAGGGTAAACCCTTGATTGGATAAAAGTTGAGGCAAAGGGAGGAAGGAAAAAGATGAACAGAAGCAAAAGGGGGAACATGCTGCTCGCCTGCCTGGTTTCCGTCGCGTTGCTTGCGGGATGCAGCTCAGGCAAATCGGGAGATGCCGGCGGCGGAAAAGCCAAAGACGCGGACGAGGCCCAAGTCAACCAGACAGGCTTCCCGATCGTCAATGAAAACATCACGGTAAAGGGATTTGCCGCCAAATTTTTCGCAAACGCGGATTGGAACAACATCAGGCTGTGGAAGGACTACGAGCAAAAGACGAACATCCGCGTCCAGTGGGAGACGGTCCATACCGAAACGCTGAAGGAAAAGCGGAATTTGCTTCTCGCCGGCAACGATTATCCCGAAATGTTTTATGCTTCGGCGTTTTCGAGATCGGATTTGCTGAAATACGGCAAACAAGGCGCTTTTATACCTTTAAATGATCTGATCGACAAATATGCCCCCAATTTCAAAGCCGTCATGGAAAAATATCCGATCATCGCCAAGGGCATCACGATGCCGGACGGGAACATTTACGGCCTGCCGACCATTTACGACCCCGAGTTCAAATCGGTGTTGTACGGTACGCCGTGGGTGAAGCAGGAGTGGCTGGATAAGCTCGGCTTGAAGCAGCCGGAGACGCTGGACGATTTTTACGCCATGCTGAAGGCGTTTAAGGAAAAGGATCCGAACGGCAACGGCCAAAAGGACGAAATTGCCTGGGGCGCGGTCGGCACGGCCGGCATCGTCAATTATTTGCGCGGCTCTTTCGGGCTCAACAATCACGGCACCTCGAACATCAACGTCGACACGGATCCGGAAACCGGCAAGATCCGGTTTATTCCAACCGACGAACGTTACAAAGAGCTGCTCCAGTTCGTGAACAAGCTGTATAAAGACGGGTTGCTCGAACAGGATATCGTCTCGGTCAAGAGCACCGAGGTCGATGCCAAAGGCATGCAAGGGCTTCTCGGCGTGTCCGATAGCGTGGATCCGGTCGCGATCTACAACCAAAAAGGGTATGTCGGCCTGTCCGTTCTGAAGGGGCCCCATGGCGACCGGCAGTATAACGCATACGGTTCGCCGCTCGGCAACATCGGCATGTTCGTGCTGACCGACAAGGCGAAACATCCGGAAGCCATGATGAGATGGATGGACTATTTCTACAGCGATGAGGGCATCAAGCTGTTTTTCATGGGCTGGAAGGATGAAACGTATACCGAGGACGCAAACGGCAACGTCGATTATACGGACGAAATCAAAAACAACCCGAAAGGGCTGAACCTGGACCAAGCGGTAGGGCAATATTTGATCTGGCCGGGCGGGTATTATCCCGGATTCGTCAAACAGAAGTTTTTCAAAGGGGCGGAAGGCCTTCCGACTTCGGTCGAAAACGCCAAAAAAGCCGAGCCCTACGTGCTGCCGCAAGATCAGGTCTGGCCGCCGTTCAACTTCACGCAGGAGGAGCAAAGCGAGCTGACGACGATTCAGACGGACATCGAAACCTACGTCAACGAAATGCGGGATAAATTCATCACCGGCAACGAGTCGTTCGATAACTGGGATCAGTATGTCGCGGCATTGAAAAAAATGGGCGTCGACCGGTACGTGGCGATTTATCAATCGGCATCCGAGCGTTACGCCAAATAAAAAGCAGAACAACGTTAGCAAATCCGTACACGCAGGAGTCTCGAAATCTACCGAAGGCACCCTGTAAGGATTTCCATCATATCAAGGGTAGGGGAGAACAAACATGAACAAACTGACAGCCGTATTGGTTGGAGCGGGAGCACGGGGAGGAGCGTATGCCCGGTACGCATTGGATTATCCGCATGAACTTGACGTCGTTGCCGTGGCCGAGGCCGACCCGGTAAGAAGGGCCAAATTCGCCGAAGCCCACGGCATCCCGCCGGAGCGGTGTTACGAATCATGGGAGCTGCTGCTGAAAGAGCCGCGTTTGGCCGACATCGCCATCATTTGCACGCAGGACCGGATGCATCATGGGCCTACGATGCAAGCATTAAAACAAAAGTATCACGTTCTGTTGGAAAAACCGATGTCGCCTTCGCCGGAGGAGTGCTTGGATATGGAGCGAATGGCGAGCGAGCAAGGCCGTTTGCTGACGATCTGCCACGTGCTGCGTTACACGCCGTTTTGGAGCACGATCAAAAAAGTGATCGACGAAGGGCGGATCGGGGAAATCGTCTCCATCCAATTAAACGAAAACGTCGGGTATTGGCATGTCGCCCACAGCTTCGTCCGGGGCAATTGGAACAATTCTGATAAATCGAGCCCGATGATTCTGCAGAAATCATGCCATGATATGGACGTTCTCTCTTGGCTTATGGACCGTCCTTGCGTACGGGTCAGCTCCTTCGGTTCCTTGAAGTATTTCCATGAAGGCAGCGCCCCGGAAGGATCGGCCGACCGCTGCTTGACCTGTTCCGTGGAACCCAACTGCGCTTACTCCGCGCCGCGGTTTTATTTGAGCGACGAATTCCGCGGGTGGGCAAGGCATTTTACGCCGGAACTGACGAGGGAAAGCATCGTCAAAGGGTTGCAGGAAACGGACTACGGCCGCTGCGTGTTCCGAAGCGACAACAACGTCGTCGATCACCAGGTCGTCAATTTGGAGTTCGAAGGCGGCGCTACGGCGATGTTCAGCATGTGCGGTTTCACGTTCGAGCAGGAACGGCGCATTCAAATCATGGGCACGCAAGGCGAGCTGCGCGGGGAAGAAGACAAAATCACGCTGTACGATTTTCTTACCCATCAAAAGACGACCATCGAAATTCCGGTGCAAACGAGCGGACATGGCGGCGGCGACAGCGGCATCGTGCGGAGCTTCATCGATCAGGTTCGGAATGCGGGCAGCAAGGAAGGATTAACGTCGGCATCCGTTTCCGTCCGCAGCCATATGATCGCTTTTGCCGCGGAAGAATCCCGTTTGAACGGCGGACAGGTGATCAAACTGAACGATTTTATGCAGAAATGGCAGCCGGCGGGCGTCGACTCCAATTCTTAAGGACGTCCTAATACATGAAATAGGACGTCAAAAAGCTCTGTTTTCTTCCCGATCCGGGAACGAAAGCAGAGCTTTTTTTACATGTCTGAAGCCATCGGGGGCTGTCTTTTGCATCATGCGGTTTCTCGGGTTAAAGCCGTTCTTCGAGCACGTTCATCGACGCAATATGGTCTTTGGTTTCCTGCGTCCCCAGACGATGCAGCAATTGATAAATATCCTTCAGGTCGCGCTCGAAATAATCGTTATCGCGGTCATAATGCTCGGGGATGCCCGGATAATGCATGCGGTAGTAGGTTTCCATGTCGAAGTGGCTCATGGAATCGAAAAGTCCGCGAAGCTCCGTAATTTCCTCCGGCGTCGCTTCGATGACGAATTCATAGGAAGAGTCCCCTTGGGATTCCATGATCGTCCGGGATTGTACCGATACGTAATATTTTCTTTTGTCCACATCAAACACTCCTGACGAATTAAGTTAAGCCCTTGATCTCAAAATACCACCAGACTAACGCGCCCAAGACGATCAGCACGGGGACGGCCAAATACAAGATGACAATGGGATTGGCAAGCAGCGGGTGCCTGGCGATCGTGGGATGGATGTGATCCCGTTCATGGTGTTGTTGTTTGCGCATGATGGAGATGGACATATATAACGAAACTGCGCAGACGATGACGGCCAGGACGGCCAGCACGGTGTACATCATCGGATTCCTTTCTCCCCTTTCGGCATTGGAACATTATATCGGAATGCGTATGCAAAACGAAGGTGATCGTTTCGATTTGCGGCAGAATTAGCGGAAGTTTACTGCCAAGAATGTGTTATTATGGTGTGCTTAATCGACAATATTATTCATGAACCATCGAATCGGCAAACATGCTGAATATGAATCAGACATTCAACTTCTACTATTATGCATGATATATATCCTAATCAGGGTGTCCGAAATCAAATTAGGACGTATTAAATATTGATTATTTTATTTATATGACGTATTATACAAACAGACATTTATCGCCAGAGAGAGGAGGCAACCATTATTAAACTGACCCCGCGGCAACAGGAAATTCTCGATATCGTAAAAAAACACGCGCCCGTGACAAGCGAGCAGATCGCCGAAATGCTTCACTTAACCAGGCCAACGATCCGTTCGGATTTGTCGATCCTGGTCTGTCTCGATTATATCGCCGCCAAACCGAAGGTCGGGTATTTTCCGGGAACGAAAAAAACGGCGGCCGAAGAAAACAAGGCCTCGCTCTTGGATTTGAAAGTTGGCGATATTCACGGCGTTCCGGTTATCGTCAGGGAAACGACGACCATACACGATGCGGCGGTGACCCTGTTTCTTGAAAATGTAGGCCACCTCATCGTCACCGACGAGGACGGCAAGCTTGTAGGCATCGTCTCCCGTAAAGATATGCTTAAAGTAACGCTCGGCAATGCCTCAGCGGCCGCCATGCCCGTCAGCTTTATCATGACCCGGAGAGCCAATGTGGTCACCGTATCTCCGGAAGATACCGTTCTTGACGCCGCGCGCAAAATCATTGCGCATCAGATCGACAGCCTGCCGGTCGTCGTTCCGGCGGAGTCCGGCATCGACGGAGAAGTTCACGTGGTTGGACGGATTTCCAAAACGAATATCATACGAAAAATGCTTGAGATATTAGCACCGGAATAATGGGAGGAATGGGATGAAACAGGCGTCAACCCGTGTTATAGCCATATGCTCGGATGCGATCGGGGAAACCGCTGAGGCGGTGGCGATGGCCACCCTTCGGCAGTTTGAGCTGGCCAACACGGAAATCAAACGAATCATGAATGTACGGCATGAAGATGAAATCACCCGGTTGATGGAGGATGTGGCTGAGCGCGGCGGACTCGTCATTTACACGATCGTTCAGCCGGAACTTAGAGAAGCCATCAAGGAGGAATCGATTCGGCTCAATGTCCGCACCGTCGATATTATGGGACCGATGATGCAGGCTGTGATCGATACGTTCAACGATACGCCGAAACGGCTTCCCGGGCTCCTTCACCGGCTGGACGAAGATTATTTCCGCCGCATCGAAGCCGTGGAGTTCGCGGTCAACAACGATGACGGCAAAGATGTCGGAGCGATCCTGAAAGCCGACATTATCCTGCTGGGCGTATCCCGGGTTTCGAAGACGCCGCTGTCGATTTTTTTGGCCCATAAAGGAAAAAAGGTCGTCAATTATCCCGTCGTTCCGGAATTGACTCCCCCGGCGCAGCTGCGCGAGGTCACAAACGGCAAAATTTTCGGGTTAACCATCGATGCGGAGCAGCTGGTCAAAATCCGCTCCGAGCGGCTCAAATCGCTTGGCCTTCCGCTGGAAGCCCATTACGCATCCCTGGAACGCGTTCAGGCCGAACTGAAATACGCGCATTCGCTGTTCGAAACGTTAGGGTGCCCGGTCATCGACGTCACGGATAAAGCAATCGAGGAGACGGCAGGACTTATTATGCAATACTTCTAAATTAAGATGCTACAAATGCTTTTAAACGAGAAAAATGGATCGATGGAGGGAAAACAAAATGGAACATCAAATAGCTTTGGAGCTCGTCCGAATCACCGAAAAAGCCGCGCTCGAGGCTGCCCGCTGGACAGGTAGGGGAGACAAAAACAGCGCGGATGAGGCCGCCACCACGGCGATCCGGAGCCATCTGAACTCCGTGGCTATTGATGGCACCGTCGTGATCGGAGAAGGAGAAATGGACGAAGCCCCCATGTTGTACATCGGTGAAACGGTTGGGAACCGGCGGGGACCGAAAATCGACATCGCGGTCGATCCGATCGAAGGAACCGAAACGGTCGCAAACGGTTTGAATGACGCGATCTCGGTCCTTGCCGCGGCCCCGAAAGGCAATCTGCTGCACGCACCGGACATTTATATGGAAAAATTGGCGGTAGGCCCGCAGCTGGCAGGTCATCTTTCGTTAAACGATCCGATCGAAACGACGCTGAAAAAAGCATCCGCAGCGTTAAACAAATCCATGTCCGAGATGACCGTTTCGATTCTTGATCGCGAGCGTCACCGGGATTTGATCGGCGCGCTCCGGAAAGCGGGAGTACGCATCAAGCTGTTGAAGCACGGGGACGTGATGGGGGCGATCGAAGCCGCTACCGACAGCGAAGTGGATATGTATATCGGTTCCGGAGGCGCCCCCGAAGGCGTGCTGGCGGCAGCGGCGCTGAAAAGCCTGGGAGGGGAAATGCAAGGCCGGCTGCTGCCGGACGGTCCCGAAGAAACCGAGCGCGTGCAAAAAATGGGATTGGCCGATCCGCGGCAGCTGCTTGGCATGGATGATCTGGTCGGCACGGATCACGTCATTTTCGTTGCCACCGGCATTACGGGGGGAGACTTCCTGAGCGGTGTTCGCTACATGCCGAATCAAAAAGCCGAAACCCATTCCGTCATCATGCATTCGGGAAGCCAAATGGTCAGCTTCCTGCGCACGATCCATAAGCTGCCTTTAACCCGGGAAATTTTCACGCATGCCGCAATATAAATAACGGATCTTATAAAATAGAAAACAAACCCGGGAGTGGTACCTCATACCGCTTCCTGGTTTGTTTTTTTAGGTTTATATGTTTTCCCGGAGAACGGCGACGCCGTATGGCGCTAACCGGTCTTAAGTATATAATCGAAATGAAGCTGCTTTAAAATGGGACAAATGATACTTGATAATTTCATATCATAATAATAAAATATTATTATAAATGACAGATTGTTGACCTTTGGTCTGCTATAACGCCGCGCGAGTTTTTTTTTTCAGCCATTGAAGCGGCAATTTATGGCGCATATGCATTATCACTCGGTCGAACAATATTTCATTCCATCCTGATTGCACTAAAAATACGGACTAAGGAGCCATGATCATGACACAACCAACGATTCAACCCATCGCAACCTCAAATGCCCCCGGAGCGATCGGTCCATATTCGCAGGCCGTTCGCATGGGGAACCTGCTGTTTGCTTCCGGACAACTTGGCATCGATCCCGCGACAGGCGAAATGCCGGCAACGGTCGAAGAGCAAACCCATCAATCCTTGAAAAACGCGAAAGCGATTCTGGAAGCGGCAGGCACGGATTTGTCCCATGTGGTCAAAACGACGGTTTTCCTGAACGACATGAACGATTTTGCGAAAGTGAACGAAATTTATGCAAGCTATTTCGCGCAGCCGTTCCCGGCCCGCAGTGCCGTACAGGTCGCCAAATTGCCGAAGGACGGACTCGTGGAAATCGAAGTCATCGCCATGATTCCGTAAAGGCCGGCAAGCAGCCCATGTAAATGGGCTGTTTTTTTATAGTTTTTTTCCCCGTTTTCTTCGGAAGCTTTTGGCATGACGGCTTGATGCGATTTAAAAGGATATGTTCGATTGCGGCAGCCAATCTGCAAATCTTAAGAGCTCTGGATGGAGCTGACGGAGATATTCCAAATCCGCCTTATAACCTTCCCTGATAAAAAAACGGGTGGCTTTGATTCCGTCATGCTCGTGTTTCGGCTCAGGAGCCGATAGCGGATACACCGCATGGACGCCAAAAAAACGGCTGATCCGCTCGGCAAGCTGTCGGACCGTCAGTTCGTCGCCGGCGATTTCGAGCGATTGTCCGATAAACCGATCCGGCTGCTCGAAAGCTTTCCGCGCAAATCCGCCGATATCTTGAACGGCAATCATTTGCACTTTGGTATCGGGTTCCCCTTTATAAGGAAGAAGAATTTGGCCATCTGCCTTTTGGAGCGTGAATTTAAAGTTTTCCATGAACATCACCGGGCGAAGGATCGTTGCGGGCAAATGCAGCTCACGGATATACCGCTCAATTCTTCCCTTGTTTTCAAACGAGGTGATCCCGGTATTCCGATCGGCTCCTGCGGCCGAGCTGTAAACCAAATGCGATACTCCCGCTGCCTTGGCGCATTCGGCAACGCGTTTCCCCTGAAGTTCTTCCTTTTCGGGATGGTCCAAATCCAGCGCTTGAACGCTAAATACCCCATAGACGCCGTCCATGGCTTTTACCAATGTATCCGGGTCATCCAAATCCCCTTTCACGGTTTCGATCCCCAGCTTCGCGAGCGATTGCGAAGCCGCGTGCTTGGGATCCCGCACCAATGCCCGAACCTTCCATCCCTTTGCCGCCAACTGTCGGGCCACCGCGCCTCCTTGTTGTCCCGTGGCCCCCATGACCAAAATCACTTGTGAAGACATTCATTTTCCTCCTAGCACAATGTATCTTAGCGATAATCCGCTGTTGATAGTGTAACGGCGATGAAATATGATTTAAAGAAGGCAATATTTTTAAATATAATTTCAGAAAGTAAACTTACTATCTTTTTTATAGGAGAAAAGCATGGACATCCATACAGAAGAAGAACAGTGTCTTTATAACATCCAGCAGGCCATCGAGGTATTGGGAGGGAAATGGTCCTTTTTGGTTCTGGGTCAATTGTTTTGCCATGACGTCCAGCGTTTTAACCAGCTGCGAAGAACTTTGAAACAGATCAGCACCAAATCTTTGCGGGATACGCTGCGCCATTTGGAAGAAAATCAAATCGTGAAGCGGACCGTGCTTCCCACCGTACCCGTGACCGTGGAATATTCCTTGACCGATAAAGGAAGGGATTTTAAAACCATTATTTCCGAAATGCGGAGATGGGGCGAAAAATGGGGCAGCGGCGCAAGCGAATAATTCCTTGCAGATGCAAAGGGCCGTGCAGGGAGAAGGAGGGACGGGGTGACCACCCGGATATTTTTTTCAACGAATTCATTGGGCAGCATCGCTGCAGGACAAATCCAGAACATGCTTGACCGGTTTCATCTGGGCGAATTTGTTTCGTCCGAGCGGACCGCCGAAGGAGTCATGCAGCAGACGATGTTTATTACGTCGACTTCCGGAGAATTTGTGCTTAAAGGCAATCCGATTTATGAAGGGCAATGGGCGGAGGAGAAGTTTTTTGTCGATCACTTGCATGAAATCTGCCGTGTGCCCGTGCCGGTCCCGTACATCATCGATGACCAAAGCGATATTTTTGGGTGGAGCTACGCCCTCATGCCGCGTCTTCCCGGCGTACATTTTAATGATCCTGCTGTTCAAGCTGCGTTGTCGGGGACAGATCAATTGATGATCGCTTCACGTTTGGCCGAGACTTTAACTCAACTCCATCGCTGGAAAACGGATACTTTCGGTGAATTCGATCCCGTGCTGCGGCGCATCCATCCTTTTGCGGATACCTATGGGTCATGGCTTTATAGCACGATCAAGTTTTGGCTGGCTGACGCAAAAAAATATTCCGATATCCGTGCCGAAGATCAGCGCTGGGCAGATCGCGTGCTGCAGCACTCGAAACCTTCATTTGATGCTTTGGAAATTCCGTCTTTCGTCATGGGGGATTTCAAGCCCGAGAATGTTCTTATGGAGCATGATGGGGACGGATGGCGGGTTAGCGGCGTCATCGATTTTACCACCTCCTATTTCGGGGACAGCATCGCCGATTTATGTAAAATAACCCTGCATTACCTTGATCTAGGCCAGGAAAAACTGGCTAAACGGTTCATTATGGAATATATGGGGCGAACGAATGCCGGCGAAGCCGAGATTCAAAGACTGAAGGTGCATTTGCTTCATCAACGCGTGCTGGATTGGGGATGTGCATACGCCACCCAAAGCGTAACCTGGGACAAACGGCTTTCGTTTTCGGAATGGGCGGATCGCTTTGTCCAGTTTGCTGCGGACATCAACTGAATATGTCCCTTCTCTTACAAACTGTCCCTTCTCTTACAAACTGTCCCTTCTCTTACAAACAGCCTGATCGATCCATTCGTTTGGGCTGTTTTGCTGCGTTTTAGAAAATCAAGCGGAAAAAATTCGAAAAATAAATTTTAATCGTTTTTTCGAGCTGCCTCGTCTTACTTATGTGAAACGAGTTTGGAAGGCTTCCATCGCAAACCGAAAAATAGAGAAGGGGGGCGGTTATGGGTGGAAAACACGATGAAAAAAGCGAATGTCGCAAGCTTGGACGTGATGGACGAAGAAGCTTTTTTCAGAGCTATAGCCGGCGAGCAGCGTAAATTGTATTCGATTGCCTTCAGTTATATGCGCAATGAGACGGACGCGCTGGAAATCGTGCAGGAGGCGGCATGCCGGGCTTGGATGAAACGCAAAAAGCTTAAAAACGAGCAGGCCTTTGTCCCGTGGCTCATTCGGATCACGATCAACTGCTGCATGGACGAGCTGCGCCGCAAAAAACGCGTTGTGCCAACGGATACGTTTAAAGAGGAAGCCGTTCAGGAGATGAAAAGCAGCGACAAGATCGACCTGGAGCGGGCGATGGCCAAATTGAAAAAGAAGTACCGCCATGTCGTGATACTGAAATATTATCAGGACATGACGACTGCGGATATCGCCAAAGTGCTGCAAAAGCCCGAGGGCACGGTCAAAAGCTGGCTGCGCGAAGGATTAAAACAGCTTCGGAAATATCTGTAAGGACAGGAGGCGAATCGTACATGTTGGAAAAAGAACAGCGCATACTGGCACAGGATTCGGACGACATAAGCAAAAAAGTCCATGACCTTCCCGAGATGAAGCTTTCCACTGCGGTACGCCGCGGCATGATGCAAGGGAGGAACCGGGAAATGCGAAGACGCAAACTATTTTACGGAATCGGGGCTATCGCCGTTGGAGCGGCAGCCATTATGATCACTATTTCATCGCTGGGAGTTGCCCCAAAGGAAAAACCATACGAACTGGTGCAAACGACAAGGAGCCCGCAACCGGCAAATTTCGAATCGTTCCGGCCGATTGCTGCACAAGACCAGGGCATTGCCGCCGCGTTGGACCACGGGCTCGTGAAGCGGATCGATCAAAGCGTGGAGAAAAACGGTTTCCGCATCGATATTGCAGGCGCTTTTACGGATGGACGAAAAGCATACATCATGTACAGCGCGCAGAATCTTACGGACCATACCGCGGATCCCCTAGTGGAGTCGCTTGATTTTGGGGGAGTCGAAGCATCGCACTTTCGGGCACAGTCGAAACATGCCATGGGCAGCAACATACTAATGCCGGGCCAAACAGGCTACTATGTTTATACGGCAAACTTCGTCCCATCCGCGTCGTATAAAGGAGACGCCACATTAGCCGTTAAAATTTGGGATTCCACCACCAATGAATACCGGGATCAATTGAAATTTACGATTCCGCTCGAACCGAACATGTTCAAAAACGAGGAACGCATCTACCATCCGGGCAGCACGCTGACCGTCGACGGGCAAAAAATCAACGTGCGCCAGGTACAGTTTACGCCGCTGAACACCTATGTGGATTTGGAATACGATCGCAGCAACGGCAAGCAGATTTTTAAACTGCTGAATCCGGTCTTGATCGGAAAAAGCGGAGACAAGATCCAGAAAGCGTATTATCCGGATACGATGTTTTCCGACGAAACGAAAGTGACGCTCGTGTTTAAAACCAACACGTTTGACCAACTGGACCGAACGGAGCTGAAGGTTGCCGGTGTTGCGGCTTTGGATAAAGACAAGATGAAAATCGTCGTCGATTTGAACAAAAAGGAGATCATTGAAGCGCCGGACGATCATATTCAAATCATCGAACCGGAGGGGCGGCCGGCGGGAGCGGGAGAGATTTTGTTCCATTATAAGCTTGAAAAAGCTCAGGCTGCGGAAAGCTTCGGCTTGTGGCTGGAGGACAGCTTCACGGATGCCGAAGGCGTCAAGCATAAAAGGCTGTCGCCGGAACACATTAAGCAGAGCGGACATACCGTGTCGGGAAATCCGGATGATTCGACCGAAGATTATAATCCCTATAATTTCGGAAAAGAAGCTCTCGACTACCCGCAGCCGCTGACGATCGGCATCAAACAATACTGGAATCCCATCATGGAATCGCAATCGGTCGACTTGGTTTCGAAAAAAGGGAACCTATAGACCATGAAGCCGAAAAAAGCAAGCTGAGGAGCCCGCAAGGTTTCTTGGCTTGTTTTTATATTGTCCATGGACCTGCTTTCCGGCAAAAGAACAACGTTCATTTCGACATACAAAAACACGCTCGCTTTAAATGCGGCGTGTTTTGTTTCTTACGGCAAAATGGCGAAGGATCGCACCGGAAATCCGGATGCCTTCTCCGGCTTAGGCACGATGTTGAAAATGACGGCTCCTTTGGCAGGCACCTTGTCCAAATTTTTCATCAGTTCGACTTGATAGGCGTCTTGTCCGAGTACGTAGTATTCGGCCAACAGGGCGCCGTTTTTTTGGTAATCGACGCTTGCGTCCGTATCGAACGTTTCATGCCCGATCGCTTTGATTTTGCGTTCCTGGAACAAAAACTCAAGAGCGGGGAGCGACCATCCCGGCGCATGGCTGTTGCCGTCCGCGTCTTTGTTATCGAAGGCAACCTTGTCGGGCCAACGTTTGCTCCAGTCGGTGCGCAAAGCGACGAAGGAACCTTCCTCAATCAGTCCATGCTCCGCTTCGAATTGCAGAACGTCCTCCACGCCCAGCGCGAAATCATGGTTGGCTTCAGCTTCTTTCGATTTGTCGATCACGACGAGGGGGAGAACCAGTTCCTTCAAATCAAGCTCTTCCAGATAACGGGTATTTCGGACAAAATGGATCGGAGCATCCAAATGGGTGCCGTACTGCCCGGGGAACGTAAAGCTTTGGGCAAAAAAGCCGTCATCATGCTGAAACAACGTCGTAAATTGCGCATCGGCAAACGCCGAAAAATGGGGCGAATACTTTTGATGCAGCGGCATGTAAATAACCGCAAGGAATCCTTTGGATTCGGCATGGAGATGAACCAGGATTTTAAAGAGATTCCATCTTTGGTTGATTTTATATTACACTACTGTTATATTATACTAGTGAAATATTAATGAAACGAGTGAGCTCCGTGATGAACTTATCCAATGTGGAATTTATGCTGCTCCAATTAATTGCTGAATTGGATCAAGCTTCGGGATACGATATCAACAAATTAATCGATCAGCGCGGTTATCGGCAGTGGGCCAATATAGGCACGACTTCGGTGTATGCGGGACTGAAAAAATTGAACGAAAAAAAACTGGTCGAGTCGGAACCCGTGGGCGAAAAATCCGGAAAAGGCCCGATACCGACGCGATTTGCGATCACGGAAAGCGGAAAGGCAGCGCTGCGTAACGAAATCTTAACCAGCCTTTCCACGTCGCGGGAGCGGGAGCAGCGTTTTGATCTCGGGCTGGCGGCGTTGCCATTCATCGAGGAAAACGAAGCTGTCGAAGCTTTGCGGAAGAGGCTGGATGTTCTTGATGAGGCTGCACAAACCATTACACGAACCTTTGAATCGCAGGGCGGCGCTCGGCTGCCGATTCACGCAAGGTCCCTGTTCCGTCATCCGCTGAACCTTATCGAAAGCGAACGGGCATTTGTGCTTGAACTAATCCATGAATTGTCGGAGGAGAGGAAATAGTATGTCTCATATCATCCAAGGTTTCGTTCCGTATGAAGGCGTGCATTGCGAAACGACGGCGATGGGCAATTTGCTTCAATTTGCAGGCATCCGGCTGTCGGAACCGATGTTGTTCGGGCTTGGGGAAGGATTAGGTTTTATTTATTGGGATTCGAAAAACATGGATTTTCCTTTTATCGGGGGAAGGATCAAAACGGATCGATTGTCTGCGCGGATCGCATCCCGGCTGAATTTGACTCATCGCGTCCAGGAAACAAGTTCGATCGAAAAAGCGCGGAAAAACGTGCAGAACTGCCTGGAACGCGGGATTCCGGTAGGGCTTAAACTGGATTCCTATTACTTGGATTATTTTACGAACAAAGTACATTTTGCAGGCCATTATGCGGTGATTTACGGGATGGATGCGGAATACGCTTATATGGCGGACACGCGGCAGCAAGGGGGACTATTGAAGACGCGTTTGGACCGGCTGGCCATGGCGAGGAATGCCAAGGGGCCCATGAGTTCCCGGAATCTTTCCTTTACCATCGAACCCGCGGGCGATCTTCCGCCGCTGAAACCCGCCGTTCGTTCGGCTTTGTCCCAAAATGCGCATGACTTTTTGAATCCCCCCATCCAAAACGCTGGCCATAAAGGCATACTCAAAATGAGCAAAGAAATCTTGAAATGGCCCTCCCGAAGCAAAAATTTTGAGCATGACCTGTGCCTGACCGCGTTGCTGATGGAAAGGGGCGGTACCGGAGGGGCGCTTTTCCGGAACTTGTATCGGGATTTCCTGAACGAAAGCGCGGAGCTGTTGGAGGACCCCAAAGTCAAACAAGCCTGCTTGATGTTCGAGCGCATCGCTCCTATGTGGGCCGCCGTTTCATCCCTGATCGACGATGCCGGAAAAACGGGAAGCTTCCACAACTTAGAGCAGGCTTCCAGGCTTTTGCTTGAGATCGCGGATCAAGAACGGAAGGCCATGGAGTTATTATTGTAACGAGGATCGATGGATATAGGTTGAAGCTGTGCTTTGCCATACGCATACTAAAATCAATATTTTTGTGAGGAAAAGGGGGTGTTCCTTATGGCGAAATGGGATAACATGTTGTCCATGCTTTGGATGCTGCGGTCCGGCAGGAAGCTTACCGCCGCGCAGATCGCGGAGAGCTTGGAGATCAGCGTCCGTACCGTGTACCGGTATATCGACGCCTTATGTGCCAGCGGCGTGCCGATCGTCGCAGAATCGGGCCATGACGGGGGCGTGCGCATTCTGGAAAGCTTCAAGGAGACGCCGTTGTTCTTCAACTCGGTAGAGCTGAAAGCGCTAGTGGAAGCGTTTAAATTTGCGCAAGGCGCCGGCTACCCGTATACCGAGGAGCTGGAAACCGCGCTTACGAAGGTGGAAAACGGGCTGCAGGAAGAGCAGCGTCACGATCTGTCTCGCCGGACGAGCGGCTTGGATGTCATTGCTCCGGCCCGTCCGCCGTCCGTTATTCCCTTGCTCAGGGAACTGGAACAGGCGGAGAAGGACAGGCGAACGATCCGCATCGCCTATCGCAAAGCAAACGCGGAGCAAGCCGACGAACGGGAAGTCGATCCGTATGGCTTGGCATACGACCGAAACGAATGGTACGTTGTTGCGTTTTGCCATCGTTCGCGGGCGGTGAGGACGTTCCGGGTAGACCGCATCGCGCGAATGGAACCGACGGAAGCGTTGTTCGAAAAGCCGGAGCATTTTTCCGTGACCGCTTTCTTCCGCGACCAGTCCGAACGGGAACGGGAGGCGGACGGACCGCTGACGGTTATCCGCATCGAAGGAGAGCCTGAGACGCTGAACGCGCTTTGCGTTCATTGGCATATGCGCCACTATCTGACGGAACGGACCGACCGGGAGGCGCGGTTTCTGATCGACATTCCGACGATGAACAAATACCTCCCCATGTATCTGATAACGTTCGGCACGGGCATCCGCATCCGGGAACCGCTGGAGCTGAAGCATCGGATTCAGGAAATGGCATACGGAATCGCCAAACATTACGAAAACGATCCGGATTGAACTTCCCTGACAACCTTTGTCAGCGAACCCGATGTAACATGAACATAAGGCTGCAGCAGCCAAATGACGTTAAACAAGGAAGGGGGGCTTCAACCATGCTTTCACACCCTCATCAATTATACGAATATCATGTTTGGGCAAACGATCGGCTACTCGCACACCTGAAGCAGCTTCCAGAGGAAGTATTCCATGCCGAAGTGACAAGCGTGTTTCCATCCGTGTCGCAAACGTTCGGGCATATTTACTTGTATGAACAGCTCTATAAGTCCGTTCTTGCGGAAGTTCCAAATGAGGACATTTATCCGAAGATCCCGGGCTGGACGAAGGAAGTGCAAGGTATAAGCCTGGATCAGATGCGGAAGCTGTTTGACGACGTTGCCGAACAGTTCCGCGATTTGCTGCGGTGTACGACCGACCCGGAGAAGGCGATGTCGATATGGCATCCACATTACGGGCGAATCGATACGTTTTTCTCCGAAATTCTGCGGCACGTGGTCAACCACGGGACTTACCATCGGGGCCACGTAACTGCCATGTTAAGACAGCAAGGGTATGCCGGCGTGCCGACCGATTACATGTTTTATTTGCTGGAACGACAGGGATGTCATCAGTGACCTGCGGATTTCAAGTCGGGTAGTCTAGGAGGCCATTATGGTTTATGTTGCATTGCTTCGGGGAATCAATGTTGGCGGAAAAAATAAAATCGACATGAAACTTCTAAAAAAATCCTTCGAGCAAGCCGGTATGAATAACGTCGTTACATATATCAATTCAGGCAATATTGTTTTTACGGACAGTCACCGAACAAAAGCAACAATATCCCGCATCCTGGAAACGTCTATTCAAGAAAACTTCGGTTTACAAATCAAAGTATTGGTGCTTGATATAGATGATATGAATAGAATCATGTCTGCGCTTCCGGAGCCGTGGACGAACGACGATCAGACGAGATCCGATGTGCATTTTTTATGGGACGAAATCAATCATGAATCCGTGCTGGACATGCTGGTCATCAAACCGGGCATTGATGAGGTGATATACGTTCCGGGAGCTATTTTATGGTCCGTTAGCAGGCAAAATGTCACAAGAAGCGGGATGACGAAGATCATCGGATCGGATATTTATCGGCAAACGACCGTAAGAAACGTAAATACGACCCGCAAAATATATGAACTCATGCGGCATTCGTAGAGGAGGAATTGAGTAACTGCATTCGGTAAAGGCTTTATCTGTTTAGATACATAACGATTGACTCGAATGCAGACCTTATTGTAAAATTTTGTTATGTGGACTTTAGGTAAGGCACTTCCTGATAAGTAAGGGAATGATTCATCAATGATTCATCAGCGCGAATGTCCAATCGAGACGCTCGTTCATGTTTTAAACGGCAAATGGAAGCCGATGATTCTGTGGCACTTGATCGAATCCACAAAGAGATTCAACGATCTGGAAAAGCTTATACCTGATGTTTCACAAAAAATGCTTACACAACATCTCCGGGATTTGGAACGGGAAGGCATCGTCGATAGAAAGGTCTATCCTACGGTCCCTCCAAAAGTTGAATATTCTCTTAGCGAATACGGCCAAACATTGATTCCCGTAGCGGAAGTCATGTGTGCTTGGGGGGAGAATCATAATAAGCGGAAATATGCAGAGCCGGCGTCATAAAGCGGTTTAATGAACTTGCATATTGAATACAGTCAACTCAAAATAAAAGCTGCTCGGGATTCCGGGCGGCTTTTTGTTTACTCCTTACCCGAATAAATTGTTCGGTTCCCTCATGCTTACTTTTAAGTAAGTCCCCTACTTTAAAGTGGGTTCTTAACATCATGTAGCTGCGATGCTAAGCTTGAGCTATCCAAATATTAGGATCCATTAAAGGGGAGGAAAAAACAGTGAACATCATTGTTTTTGGAGCGACGGGGAATACGGGGAAAAGAGCGTTAGTGCAAGGGATGAAACGGGGACATGAAATGACCGCTTTTGTACGAAATGCTGAGAAGCTTGCTGGCCAACTAGGTCAATATTCCGCACAACATGTGAAGGTAATCGAGGACGATATGATGGACCCGGTAAGCGTCCGTAAGGCACTCGCGAACCAAGACGCCGCTATTATTGCAGCGGGCCATGCGGGACAGGGAGAAGAGTTTGTTCGGATCGTCGATAACATAATAAGCCAATGCGAATTGGAGCCAAGTTTCTCCGGGCGGGTATGGGTCATGGGAGGAGCGGGCCTGCTGGATATTCCTTATACCGATCTGATCGGCAATAATCTACCCGGCTTCCCGCCTGAATATCAAGATCACAACCGGAATTTCGAAAGGCTGCAGCAGACGGGACTCGATTGGTCTATGATGTGTCCGGGAACCATGATGGATCCGATGGAGCATCCAGATCCGGTTCGTCTACATGTAACAACGGATATCTTGCCCGTTCCGATGCCGGAGGAGATCAGGGAATATGCCGAGGCTGAGATTGCCGGTCATTTGTTTAGCAGATTTCAAGAGCTGAATGTTGCTTACGATGATGTCGTCATGTGTATGCTTGACCATCTTGAGCCAGGAGGAGCATATAAAAGGAAACGGGTCGGCCTAGCCTATCAAAGCAATGTTTCGGTTCGTTGAGGAGGAGGGGGATTATGGGATTGTTTGGATTATTGCTTGCTCTGCACATCTTGTCTTCGATCGCCATCATTGGCCCCGCTTTCGTGATGCCCATCTTTCGAAGATCTGCTAAAACTGCCGACCAGCTGCACTTTGTTTTGGGTATGACGACGAAGCTTGCCATTATACCTAAAATTGGCGGAACCATGCTTGTTATAACCGGAGTTTGGCTTATGATTCTGACCAAGATGGGGTTATCCCAAATGTGGCTGAATGTATCCATCCTTTTATCGCTGCTCATGGTCGTCATGATCGACGGATGGGTCGAGCCGCGTATGAAAAAGATCGCAAAGATCCTATCTGAAAGTCAAGGGCAGGGTCACGTAATCCCCGCCGAGTTCGGACTGCTGATCCGGAAGATCGCACCTATCGAGACGGCGGCACAGCTGCTGATGATTGGCACCCTGGTGCTTATGGTCGTTAAGCCATTTTAAAGAAGCCGATGAGAGGCGCCCTAACCAAATTGTGATCAGTAATGCACCATCAGCAAAGGAAAAGGGAGTTTCGGATGTGGAAAAGGCTTTTGCTTCCTATACGGAAGCTCCTTTTTATATCGGAAGACAAGACTTATGTTTTTCCTCTACCAATAGAAAAGCTAATACTCGTCAACAGAAGAGGGTATTAGCCTGTTTTAATAGCAAATTTGCCGTCGGCCAAAGCATTATCATTCGGATTTGACCGATCGAGTTAATGTTTTTAATACCTCGAATTAGCGCCTTCATTTGCATCAACTAATGCATCAACTAAATTACGTAAAATAATAATTTGACGAATAATTAGAAAAGAGTTACTCTGATGATAAGGAGGTTTGGCAATAAGTGGATAAAACTGCGAAGCTGCATTATATGAAACGCGTCGAAGCCAAATGCGCCGAGCTGCCTTGGTATGTAACCGAATACATCGATAGCCGCAAACGAAAACTGTCGCATACGACGCTGCTGAATTACTGCCACGATTACCTGATCTTTTTTGATTGGCTTGTTTCGTTAAAACCCGCGGTCGATGATCGCAAAAACATTGAATTGTCGCTACTGGAATCGCTGACCGTACGCGAGGTCGAAAACTTCCTGTATTTCCTGGAATATCAATTGGATAACAACAAATATACGATTAACCGGAAATTGTCGGCTTTAAAATCGCTGTTTGATTATCTTCAAAACAAAGCTGAAACACCGGACCTCAAGCCGTATATTCAGCGCAATGTCATGGCCAAAATCGATTTTAATTCCATCAAGGAAAGCCAGGAAACGATCGCTTATCGCATTGAAGGCAAAATTTTGCGCGAAGATGATTTTGAGAAGTTCCGTCAGTTTGTGGCGCATGATTTTGGCGTATTAAACCAGGATAACCGACGCTTACAGCGCTTTCATGAATTTAACCGGGAGCGGGATACGGCCATCGTGTCATTGATTCTCGGATCCGGACTGCGATTATCCGAAGTAGCGGGCATCAACCTGGAGGATCTGGATATGAACAAAGGCCAGGTGCGCGTGCTGCGTAAAGGCGGCAAAGAGCAATACGTATATTTTAGCAAGCAAGCGTTATTGGACCTGGAAAATTATTTGAAGATCCGGGAAACCCGGTATGTACCGGCAAAATCGGAAAATTGCCTGTTTATAGCGGCGCCGATCGGACGCAAAGGCCAAAGCCGGCGATTGACGCCGAGATCGATCGAAAAGCTGATCGAAAAATACGCTGCAGCGTTTGGCAAGCCGGCATTAACCGTGCATTCCTTGAGGCATTCGTTTGCGACGCGATATCATTTGGAGAACAACGACGTGCCGAAGCTCAAAAATCAGCTGGGACATTCGTCGATTCAAACAACGATGATCTACACGCATTTGACAGATGAAGAGATGAGAAAAGCCGTCAATAATATGGATAAGTGAAAAATCAATAAAATAGCCGCTTCCGGCGGTTTTCTTTAATAGATTTTCACAAAACTCGTATTTTGTACATATGTCTTCTAACGCCAGTTATTTTATTTTCAGCTCCAACTGCTTGTTGTATCATTCATGAAGAACTGAAATGTAATGTTAAAATGGTCTTTCACTATTCCGAAGCAGGGACTGAATTCAGTTTCTTGCAACGGGAATATAACTTGTCCTTTTTCGCTGAATTTTTGCTCTCAGGACGCTTCATCAGAATTTCTATGAATTTAGACATCAGTTTCTCTACTTCTTTCTCAGTCGCATACTTTGCATAGCCTCGAATTGCAGTCAATCTCATATCTAGATAGCGCTCTTTTTTAAACGCTTTTAAGAAGAATTCCTTTAAATCAATATCTTCACAGAACACAAGTGCTTTCAATATAGTGTTGCGAAAGTACAAATTTTTAGCCTTAAAATATAGTTCTATTAAAAATTCAACATCTTCATTTGACAACGTTATATCCTTACATCTTTCCAGCAGCTGTTGAAAATCGTCTTTATTTTCAAACCCTCTTTTTTGGGACATTTTCTTAAGCTCTTCAATTATGTTTATCATTTGTACTCCCTCCATCATTTCCTTCTCTTCTCTGGCTAAGTGACCGGCTCAGGTAAACTAATCAAAATAAGCTCCTCGCGCCGCGACCTAATTTAGCCAAAGCAGCTTATTGAGCAAATTTATTTCTATGGAACCATGCTCTTGTCCTTCGTCAATACATCAAAGTAATTTTTTGCCCTCTTCTTATGTTCATTATCCATTACGGCAATCGGTACAAGCTTGTCACGATAAAACATAAGCTGCGGAGTGATTCCCCGCAGCTCTCTCGTCAAACCAGATTGTATCCGCCTTATTGTTGAGTGGCCAAGTAATTGGCTAGTTGCTCGAACGTGCCTTCAAAACCAACGTCCGGCGGCCGAAACGCCTGATAAGTGGACATCTGGCAACATCGGATGGGGACTGGGTTGGATGCTTTATGACTGGAACGGAGTTTCTGTGTTTGGACACGACGGTGCAACGATCGGGCAAAACAGCTATTTGCGCGTAGTCCCCGGATGCGGCGTAGCCGTTGCCTTATTGGCTAACGGCGGAAACACAGATCTGCTCCAGTCGGCTCTTTTTCGGGAACTTTTCAAGGAATTGGCCGGTGCGAGTATGCCTGACGCCGTGTTCGAACCGGCACCATACCCGCCAGCGGTTGATATTAAGCCGTTCGTTGGTACCTATAAGCGTCAAGGAGTCGTCATGACGGTTACGGAAAGAAACGGGATGCTGCATTTGTTATACGAAATTTTCGATGGCAGGCAAATCCCCTCTCCACCGCTGGAAATAACCCTCAGCCCCGTGTCAGAAACGGTATTTGCAGGGGCGGGCATCGGCCAGGACTGGATACCCGTGGTTTTCTCAACGCTGGCGGACGGTTCCGTATATTGCTACATCGGCATGCGAGCCGCACCGAAAATCGCGTAAGCGCTAAATTTTCTTTATAGTCACTCTGCGGGTAGTGTCAGCTTCACTGGGACTACCCC
Organism: Paenibacillus sp. FSL M7-1455; assembly: GCF_038004655.1. NCBI lineage: Bacteria > Bacillati > Bacillota > Bacilli > Caryophanales > Paenibacillaceae > Paenibacillus > Paenibacillus sp. FSL M7-1455. The sequence goes on from NZ_JBBORO010000001.1 coordinate 2,940,897, forward strand.
AGTAATAATCCTTCATCCATCCCCCGTTTTCGGTAACAATCTCTGTTGGATCGAAAGACCATTCCCTCCTCCTTGGCCGCTAAGTCGATATTTTTCATGGCATGAGGCCATCTTTACGGGTTTCCTATCGGAGCACGCGATCGTTTGACGATTACAAGTCTATCGGGCAAAATAATGGTTACCACCCGGATGTGACTCATCCTCAACAACTATTAAAGACAGTGCCATCATACCGCTCCAATGGATAAGAACCATTGCGTCCGGAAGGGGTCCCACCCCTTCGACGGATTAACACTTCTAATCTTGCAACCAACTCGTCCGTATGGAATGGTTTCGTTAAATAGTCATCAGCAAATTGCAAACCATCTACCTTATCAGTGACCGATGTTCGCGCAGATAATAGCAAAATAGGAACATCAGGAGCTGCCTTTTTTAATCGTTTCCCCACCGTAAATCCGTCTAAACCGGGTAACATGATATCCAAAACGACGACTTCATGCTGATGTACCTCTGTTTCGGCTCCTTCCCCAGATAACAGCCATTTAACGGTAAATCCCCGCTGTTCCAATTCTTCTTTTAGCAGGCTGCCTATTTTCTCATGATCTTCAATATATAATACATTTCTTTTCAAGCAACATCCCTCTCTCTATATCGTATTCATAAATGCTGCAAGAGAATCAACGGCATTGAGAAACCTCCAGGTTGCCTCATCCTCAAGCCAATGATCCCATTCGTCAATGCCATATAGCTCACTTTCTTCTCCATACTTTTTCATATATTATCATAATTTGGGTTCCGGGATATAACCCGAACGGCAGCAATTACTTGCTGGCCAGGCATCTTTCTCCGCCCCTCTTCGTAAATGAAAGCCAAAAAGCGTTGATCAAAACAGTTACGCAAAAAGCAGCATGGTCAAGGAACCTGACCATGCTGCTGCAACTTTGCTTGGATCAAAGACGAAGGAGCGCGATCGCTAACCTTTGATCCCGGAAAGCGTTACTCCCTCTATTATATAACGCTGACCGATGATATACACGATCAGTACCGGAATCAGCGCAATCGAGGCGCCGGCCATCATGAGCGTCCAGTCCGTGGAATACATGCCGCGGTACAGGTTCAGCATCATCGGGACGGTGAATTTTTCGGGAGTGTTCAGGAATATGAGCGGATAGAAAAAGCTGTTCCACATGCCGAGGAACGTGAAAATGCCGAGCGCCGACAAAGCCGGCTTCACCAGGGGCAGCATGATCCGCGCATAAATCGTCCAGCGGTTGGCGCCGTCCACGATGGCGGCCTCCTCCATCTCCTTCGGAATGCCTCTGAAAAACTGGCGCAGCAGAAACACGCCGAAGGCGTTAAACAAGGCGGCGGGCACAATGATCGACAAATGCGAATCGAGCCAGCCGATGCTTTTCATCATCAGATACAGGGGAATGATCGTGACTTGCCCCGGCACCATCATCGTCGCCAGAAACAGGACGAAGAGGGGCTCCCGGAGGGGGAAGCGGATCTTGGCAAACGCGTAAGCCGCCATCGAGCAGGTGAACAGCTGCGAAGCAACGACGATCACGTTGATGTAGAAGCTGTTGAAATATGCTTTTCCGAAAGGCAGCGCGGTTAACGAGGTTTTGAAATTGGACCACACGAACGGATCGGGGATCCATTTCGGCGGCACGATAAAAACTTGGGACAGATCCTTGAGCGAGCTGAGCAGCATCCATATAAACGGAAGTGCCATGATGCACGCGCCGATCAGCAATATAATATGAAGCAGGACGGTGGACAAGCGTAGTCCTCTGGTCTGCATGCGTTCTCCTCCTTATCCGGTCGATTCTAGTCCTCGTAATGAACCCAGCGTTTGGATATTTTCATTTGGAACAGCGTCAGCGCCAAGATCATGATGAACAAAATGACTGCGGTCGCCGTGCTTTTCCCGAACGTAAAGTCCACGAACGCCGAATCGTAAATATGAAACACGATCGTATAGCTCGCTTTCGCGGGCCCGCCGGAGGTCATGACGAACGACTGGTCGAACACCTGAAACGAACCGATGATCGTCATAATCGTCACGAAAAAGGTCGTCGGAGATAGCAGCGGAACGGTTATGTTGATAAACTGCTGCCATTTGCTGGCGCCGTCAATTTGTGCCGCTTCGTAATAGCTGGCGGATATGCCCTGCAGCCCGGCCAGGAACAAGACCATGTTCCCGCCAAGACCCATCCAGACGCTGAGCATGGCGATCGACGGCATGACAAACCGCGTATCGGTCAGCCAGCGGGGACCGTCGATCCCGAACCACTCCTTCAAATAAAGGTTGATCAGACCGAAATCCGCGTTAAACAGCCACATAAAGACGACGGCGACCGCAACGGACATCGTAATGTTCGGCATAAAATAAATGAGTCTGTAGATCAGCTTGCCTTTTACCCGGTTCAAGCCGACCGCGATGAGCATCGCCAAAATAATGCCCGTAGGCACGGTCAGCACCGTATAGTACAGCGTATTGACCACGGCGATCCGGAAATCCTCATCCTTGAACGTGTTGATGAAGTTGTCCAGTCCGACAAACTGCTTCTCCCCCATCCCGTCCCATTTCATCATGCTGAGCACGAAAGCCGAAATCAGGGGAATTAAGGAGAACAGCAGCAGTCCGACCAATTGGGGAAAAATAAAGACATACCCCCAAATCCCATCCGATGTCTTGCTTGTCATAGCGGTCTTCCGTTTGTTGTCCGGCTGCAAGGCCGGTGCAGAAGCCGTTCTGCTGGCCGTCTGATTCTGCATAAACAACCACCTTCCCTTTTGCGAATTATGCCTTATGAAGCGCTGGCCGTCAGCCGCCGGCCGTATGGAAAGAGGGAAGGAACGCTGCGCTGTGCCCTGCGCTCCCCCCCCTCCGGACTTTCGTTATTTGCCGTTTTTATAATCGTCGATTTTTTTGTTGGCCATGTCTTGAATGTCTTTGAGCGACGCGTCCAATTCGCCGTTCTTGAGCCACAGTGCCTCGAACTTGGAAGTGATGTCCGTGCTTAACCCCGGAATGCCGGCCTCGAACGGCGTCAGCGAATAACCTACCTCACGGGCATCGAGGAACAGCTGCGCATGCTCCGGCAGGTTGCCTTCCAGAACGACGTCATCCACGCCTTGAACGGACGGTACGGCATTGCCCCCGCCTTGCAGACGGAACTTCTGTCCTTCCGCGCTCAGGAACTCGGAATAGAAGGTATAGGCGGCGTCTTTATGCTTCGATGCGCTGTTCATGACCAGGAATGCCGTCGGAATTCCGGCCGGTTCAATCTTGTTGCCGGTGTTCGTCGGCCAGGTCACGACATCATACTCCAGGCTGGCGTTTTTCTTGAACAGCGGCAGATACCAGCGTCCGGCTCCGACGAAACCGACTTGGTTGGACATAAACATGGCGTCGCCGCCCTGCCCCTTCGGCAGCGTACCTGCAAATGTAATATTTTTCTCCTTCACGTTATCGTACAGGAACTGGAACGCTTCTTTCGCCTTCGGATCGTCATAACCGATAAACTTGCCGTTATCGTCGTAGACTTTGCCGCCGTTGGACGTTACCCAGCTGTAATAGCTGTTCCAGGAGTTGTCCAGTACGTATCCGTACTTTTTCGAGTCGCGGATTTTCTCCACCATGCCTTTGAAAGCGTCCCAGGTCCACTCACCCTTCGCCTGAAGGTCGGCCGGCATTTCCGTAATTCCCGCGTCCTTCAACACTTTTTTGTTGTACCACAGCACCATCGGGTTGCAGTCGACCGGCACGCCGTAGATTTTGCCGTCACGCTTCGCCGCGCCCCACAGCCCCTCGAAATAGTCCTCCGGTTTGATTCTGCTGTCTGCCGCCGTCATTCGCGGCGTTACTTCCTCGATGCTTTTGTTCTCGATCAGTTTCACGACAAAGCCATCGCCGGCATAAAACACGTCAGGAGCGGTTCCTCCCGTCAGCTGCGTCAAAATTTTCTGGTCGTATTCCCCCGGAATCGGAATCAGCTCCGCCTCAATGTCCGGATGCTTCGAGTTGAAGTCCTTCGTAAACTCTTGGAAGCGGGTCAGCTCTCCGGGATTCCCCCAGGTCGCCCATTTAATCTTGACCTTCTCCCCGCCGCCTTTGCCGTCTTCCGACACCGCTCCCTGGTTGTCGCTGCCGCCACCCGATCCGCATGCCTGCAGCACAACCGACGCCAACAATACCACCGCGAGCAAGGACTTTCTGAGCTTCTTCATTTCTTTACTCCCCCATTCAAAAGAGTAGTCGTCTGCTTCGTACCTCATCCTGAAAACGTTTACGTGAATATTATAAAACGGCTCCCTTCGCCATTTGAACGGCACTAATTTCCGAAATCGTGTCATGTTTTCCTATGTTTTCTATTTTGCGGAGTGTTCAGCTGAAGGGCGCTGATCTGCGCGGCATTCCCTGGAATTCCGCCGGCGTCAGTCCGACGACTTTTTTGAACTGTTTGCTGAAATGCTTGGTGTCATTGAAGCCCGACATCTCCGCGACCTCATATACTTTCAGCGTTGGATTTTGCAGAAGTTCCTTGGCCCGGTTCACCCGCAGCGTAATCAAATAATCGATGAAATTATGCCCGGTGACCCGCTTAAACATTTCACTGAAATAATTGCGGCTGACGCACACTTTGTCGGCAACCTGCTGCAGTGAGATCGACTCTGTAAAATGCTCCGAGATATACTCGACCGCCTGCTGAACGATGCGCTGGTGCAGCGATTTATCCGGAGGCGGACAATCCGCCGGGAGGGGCAGCGGCATCACGGCGACCGCCGTGTCGGCGCTGTTTTTTTCCTTATACTGCTCCAAAATGCGGTGATCTTCCTTCTCCTTCTGCAGGCTGTGGCGCATTTCATACAGCACCGTTTTCAGCGATTCCGCACTCAGCATTGGCTTTAAAATATAGTCAAAGGCACCCAGCCGGATCCCCTCGCGGACATACTCGAAATCGCTGTGGCAGCTGAGCAGAAGCACCTTGACCCAAGGGCAGATCTCCCTCGTCCTGCGCGCAAGCTCAAGTCCATCCATCACCGGCATGGCAATATCGGTAATCAGAATGTCGATTTCCTTGCTTTCGACCCATTTCATCGCCCGCTGGCCGTTGGAAGCCTCTCCCACCAGCTCGAATCCGTTGACTTCCCAATCAAAAGTAGACCGAATTCCCATTCTTGCGATGGCTTCATCATCAACCAACAGCACTTTGTACATCATGATCCCCCTTCAATGTCGTAAAAGTAATCGTGACCTTCGTCCCCTGCATGAGCTCGCTGGTCACGCTGACCCCGTATTCGTTGCCATAATACAGCCGAATCGTTTGGTGCACATGGCGCAGCCCGATGTTGGTCATCCCCCGGTTATGATGCGGCCCCTCCTCGGCGAAAATTTGGGCAAGCCGCTCCTCGCTCATACCTACGCCGTCGTCGGCGATGCTGATGATGATCTCCTCCCCCTCTTGCCGCGCACGAATCTGAATCGTACCCGGTTCATCCTTCGGCGCGATGCCGTGAAAGACCGCATTTTCAACAATCGGCTGGAGAAGCATGCGCGGAATCGGAATTTGCTTCAGCTCATCCGGACAATCCATTAGCAGCGTGATGGCGTTGTCATATCGGTACCCTTGAATGACCATATATTTCTGCAGCAGGTCCAGCTCTTCTCCTAATTGGATGAAAACGCCGTTACGCCCCATGCTGACCTCGAGCAGCTGTACGAGCGAAGTCACGGCTTTGTCTACATCGTTCGTGCGGTTCAGCTTGGCAAGCCAGCGGATCGAATTGAGCGTGTTGTACAGAAAATGCGGATTAATCTGATACCGAAGGGCCCGGATTTCCGCCTTTTTCTTCTCGGATTCCTCCTTGGCGATCCGCTCGACGAGCAGCTCAATCTGTTCAATCATATTGTTGAAGCTGCGGCCAAGCTGCCCGATTTCATTGCGTCCGATGCTGCGGCTGCGGATGGTCAAATCGCCGGCTTCTCCTTTGCGCATCAAGCGGCTCAAATAGACGAGCGGATTCCCGATTCGGCGTGTAACGTAGTAGCCCATGCCAATCGCCAGCACGATGGAGCATAGGGTTATCAACACCGTCAGATTTCGAATGCTGGACGAGTCTGCAGTCAACTCCTCGAGCGGTACGACGCCTACCACGAGCCAGCCGTTGTTCAGTCGCTCTGGAATCATGAGCGTGTTGCGCTTGCCCTCGCGCAGCTGCATTTTCCGGGCCGGCATCGGCAGCTTGGACGCCTTCCCGTACTCGTCCGGATTGGGATGATAGAAATATTGATTTTGCTCATTGACGATGTAGACGTAACCCGTGTCGCCGAATTGAACGCGGTTCAGCTCATCGATCAGCACGTTTCCCATGACCTCGACAAACATGACGCCGATGACTTCGCCCGTCTCCCAGCTCCGGATGGCCCTGCCGAGGCCAAAAACCGGGAATCCCATCCCGGTCCTTTTCAGGTATGAAGTTTCGGAGAGCCCAAACCATACGGTATTGCCGTTCGCTTTCAATATGGCCTTATACCAGTCGGAATCCCATTGATTCGGAATCGACATGAGGGAGTCTGCGCTAAGCACCGAATTTTTTCCTTTTGTATCAAAAATGTAAATATCGAGAATTTCCGGCGAATTGATCATAATCGAAGTCAGCATGTCCTTGCCGTCCTTCACCTTAAGCGTCGTTTCGTAGGCGGTATCACCCTGTCTCTGCTCCAAAATGTTGTGGACGATTTTGCTGTTGAGCACCATCATCGAGGAGTCGTCCAGTTTCTTGAAAAACATGTTGAGCTTATCGCTCACCTGCACAATCGTTAGCGCGGCCACTTTACTGACCTGCTCTTCAACGATCATGGACGATTTGTGGTAGGATATGAATCCTCCAATCAGGACAGGAAGAGTCATCCCGAAGAAAAAAAAGAGGAATAGCTGCACGACGATCGAGTGCAATGGGGGAAAACGAGTGTGGAACCAGGATCTCATTGTTGCGAATCACCCTCTTTTTTCAAAAGTATCACTTGCGTAATGCTATTTTATATACGAATGATTACGCTTTCAAAGCAATGTTGCGAAAATTCCGAACAAAGCACGAAAAATCGTAAGAAAAACCTCTTCGTCGTACGAATCAATCAGGAAGATAAGGGGTTGACAGATGTAAAATAGGCTTAAACGTTGGAGACCGTTACGGGCTCCAGCCATTCCGGCGTACCCGCAGTGAGTGCAATGTGTTCAAACCAGCTGTCTTTGTGAGATTCTCCTTATACAAGCAGTCCCTTGAAATGACTTAAGGATATGATTGCGGACAAAGCAAAAGCTGCCGGGAGATGCCCGGCAGCTTTTGAACAAACAGATGTTCTAACTTATTGAATCCCATTTTCGGCAGATATGCTTGCCACTGCTCCTTCCATTCCTCCTGGATTTTATCTTGGCCTGCTTACTCTGTCCGCCATCCAGGCAATCGAATGTCGACTCATTTCCAGAAAGGATATTCTCCGAGCAAGTGACCGACGGCATAGCTGCTGCCGTTTTGAATTCCAATAAATGGTTGGCTTGGCCATTTGGGTTTTGCTGCAGCCTGGAGGGTCGAATCTTCGGCTTACGGGGTCCCGAAAACCGCCAGCTCAATGATTCCGTCCGCCCATAGGGCGTTCTGGCCGTTATGCACGTTGACAATATTGTTAACCGTCATGCGCACATACCTGTAGTGCCCGGTATCGGAGATCGGATTGGCGACATAACCGACAACGTTGTTCGATGAGCCGTCAACAAGCTGCGTCCAATGTTGCCCATCGGCGCTCCCCTCCAATTTATAGCGGTAGACGGCATCCGATCCGCCTACGACCCGGGTCGTAAAGTTAATTTCGGTCAATTGCGCGGATTGCTCCAGGTCAATGACAATATTGTAGTCGAGCGCACTATGGTGAACGAGCGGAGCCGTCGCCAGATCCGCACCGTCCGTGACTGCCGCCGCGTCCAGCCCCTGAGAATCGGTCGCTTTCTTTCCCAGGGAGAGGTACTGGCCAGACTGTACAGGCACCAACCCGTACACAGGATCAATATCCAATTTTTGGTACCAATCTGCCGTTGCCACCCCGTTGGAGAAAACCATCGGGAACAGCCTGGAGTACGTGCCCATCGGATCCTTGAAATTCTCGGCGTACTGTTCGCCCCAGTGATAGCCGTTTAAAACGAACGAAGTCCGCCCATTCGCGCCGGTGATACCCCAGGCTCTATTTGCTTGGGTGGCAAAGGTGGCACCGTTGCCGATCGCTCTAAGCGGAGTCCACTCACCGCCGATCGACTCTGCGGACGCATACTCCGCTTGGCTTGGATACCAGCCGTTTGCCGTGGATCCAAAGAAATAATAACGTCCCTCATGCTTAAGAATCGTTGGCGATTCCTTATGCTTATCCTTGAACACCGTATTTACGACTTTTTCGGGTCGTTCCCAGTTCTCGTCCAGCTTGACGATCGCGATGTCACTGTTGTTACGGGTAGCGAAAATAAGATAAGCCGCATGATCCTCGTCCACAAACAGCGACATATCGCGAGATTCTTTCTCGAGCGGACGTCCTCTGAAGGTAGCCGCAAAATCATTTCCGCCCGGGGTAACTGAGGCGATGAACACCGCAGCTCTTGTGTATCCGTTGCTGGATTCCTCATGGGCGGTGAAAACGACTTTGCCTGTAACGGGATGGCGCGTGTAACTGGCCCCTTCCACACGCATATCTTCAAAAAAGCCCAACAGGCGGTCATTGCCGTATGTCCGTCCGTCGGTAGAGGTCTGTTCGTAAATACGGGTTGTCACTACGCCAGTTGCGGCGTCCTTTGCGGCCTGATAGAAATAGTGGTACCAAGTATTACCCGCTTTGATCCCATAGGTGTTACCCGCCTGGAGACTATCGGCACCGGTGTAGTTGTCTTTCTTCTTCGTGATTGCGGAAGGATCGTAGGAGAATGTGCGTACCGCATTGGTTTGGGCAATCCCGATTTGTTCTGTCCCGCGGTATGCCTTAACGGTATACACGTATTCTTGTCCCGCTTCAAGACCATACTCGTCCGTAACATCGCCGTTGACCCGATTGATGAGTTGTTCTCCTCGATAAACCTCGTAATATTCCGCTCCCGCAATCTGCGGCCATGAAATTTTCACGTTATTGGCTGTGGACTGTCCATTCAGCCGGAAAACGTTCGCTGTAGCAGCCCACTTTTCATCGTTGAAAACTATGCTCTGTTGTTGGTTCCAGCCGCCGTTATCTGTCCACTGGATAACACCTCCGCCATTGTCTGTGGAACCGTCCGAGATGTCCAGCACCTTGCCGTTGCCTCGGTTCACGATCTTGTAGTTCGCCGCCGGACTAAACGCGCCGGATGCCGTGTCATCGGACACTTTAATTTCCGCACTGGCAGGAACGCTCAGGACGGAAGTGATAAAAATCATCACGATCAGGGCCGAATATAATTTGACTAGCTTATTCATAAGTAGCCTTCCTTTCTTTCATAGGATTTGAGACAGATTACGTTATTCAAGGACGTTTTATTTTATTTATCCCTCCCTTCAATGTAGTCGAAATTGCTTTCAGGGACAGTTGTTTGATATTCGGGTTGGTTATTTGCGCAGGGGTTGCATTCCTCCGATCTTGGCTTTCCTTTTGCGGTACTGCTGAGGCGTAACTCCATAATGTTCCTTAAAGAGTTTGATGAAATATTGTGGTTTCTTGTAGCCTACCATTCGTGAAATATCCCCCACGTGCAGATGGGAAGCGGTTAACAACCCGGAGGCTCTTTCCAATCGTTTCAGCATGATATAACTTGAAAGATTCTCTCCGGTCTGCTGCTTATAGAGTTTGGAGAGATAGGCAGGATGAAGGTGAACGATTCTCCCCAGATCCTCCAGACTGAGTGCTTCATCGAGATGATCGTTGATGTAGGTCTGAACGCTATGGACCGTATCTTGGTAGGTGAGCTCATCTTCCCGAGCTAACCGGGAGATGGTACAGAGAATGAATTTATAAGCTTCATCCGGATCATGTAATTGGTTGAACAGCCAGTCCAGAACTTCATTCGTACGGTTTTTTTCAATGGAAAGATACAAATAATGAGCAGCTTTCAAAAGGTATAGGATCCTATATTTTCTGCCCGTTAATTGGGGGTACCGCTTCACCATTTTATTACGAGCGCATTCCCACTCGCGCGATTCAAGCTTTGAAAATTCCATCCCTTCCTGCATCACATGAAAATCATCGGATGTTACCTCTTCTTCATAGAAGAACTGGTAGAACGTATGCTGAACCTTATGTATATCCCTGAATTGAAACAATTCCGATAAGCCGATCGAAGGAAGAGCGGCTCTGAGCCTATCTGCCGTTGATTCGGGCACAACCCCCGCCAATAATGACGGCGTCGTCCAGACAAAAGTATGCCATCCCTCTAGAAAATCCCGAATCCTCGTTTTCATCCCCTCAGTTGCAGGTGAAATCCGGAAGTAACGTAGCGGGATATGCGCAAAGGAGGTTTCATCGAAGTTACATTCCAAATTCAGCGGCCCGTGTGCGCTGAGAAGCGATAGCAAATAGCGAAAACCGTCTATTTTATCCAAGGAGGGGGCACCTTCCTGTTGGCTCTTTCCGATTTCACAAGTGACTTTCTTTATGGCTTTCTCAACATCTTCTTTATCTACGGGTTTGAGCAAATAGTCGAACGCTCCCAATCGAACCGCCTGCTGCGCATACTCAAATTCTGAATAGCCGGACAGAAAAATGACTTTGGTTGCTAAGTTTAGGGCTTTGACATGCTCCAGCAGATGAATTCCGGATATTTCCGGCATCCGAATGTCCGTAATCAGGATATCCACTGGGGATTGCTCCAGTATACGCTTCGCTTCAACGGAATTGGTTGTTGTCTGGATCCGGTCTATGCCGAATTTGCCCCAATCCAGCAAGTGCTTTAAATATTCCACGATGTAATGCCCGTCGTCCACAATGAGCAATTTCACGCTAATTCTCCACCTTTCAGTTGAAAATCGATCAGCAGGCAAACCGTGAGTCCTCCCCATTCATTCGTCATAAAATGTAAACCGCTGCGCTCACCATATGAGTTTTTGACGCGTCGATTAATGTTCCACAAACCGATGCCTTTCGTACCCTCCGGTGGTTCTTCGTTTTCGATCCGTTCCATTAGCTGGGCGATCTCTTCCGGCGAGAGCCCTTTACCATCATTGGAAATGACGATTCTGAGGCCCCCGTTCATGTCCTCTACTTCCACAAACACGCGATGTGCCCCTTGATGCCCTTCGATGCCGTGCTGAATCGCATTTTCCACGATGGGTTGAACCATCAGGGGCATCATACGGCGCGACCCGAGTTCTAAAGGAAGCGTGATCCGGTAATCGATTTGTTTACATAGAGCCATGATGGCCAAATAGTGATCCGCAAGCTTCAGCTCGGAGGCCAGCGTTACTTCTCGAGAGTTGATATTCGTCATATAGCGGTAATACTCCGCCAGATGTTTGCTCATCCGCATGACCGCATCAGGCGAAGTTTTAGCCATGGACATGATGAAAAACAGGCTATTATAGAGAAAATGTGGATTGATCTGTGCTTGAAGCTGCTTCAGTTCGGCATTCTGACGAAGATCCGTCTCCGTTTTCAAGGAAACAAACAATGCCTGGATTTGCTCAACCATGTGGTTAAAGCTTTGGAACAAATTATCAAACTCATTGCCGGAATGCACTTTGATCCTTGTGCTGTAATCCCCCTGCTCCACTTGATGGAAGCGCTTGAGAAGCAAATATACATTTCGGTAAAAGTTCCTATAGAACATGGCGATAACCAATAGTCCAATGATGAGAACCACCAGTATGCTGATAAAGAACACGCGGTGGTTCCGGTTTAGCGGATTCAGGAAATCGTTCAGCCGCGTGTAGGTAACCAAATAGGTGTCGATCGAATCGATATACTGGGACAAAATCACAAAGTCTCCGTCTGCCTCGTGAAATTCATATTCCATGACCTGTTTTGGATCTGGTTCAATCATTGTTGTAGACGCTTTCACGATATTAGGATCAACATTCCGATCTCCGACCAAAAAAGACTTGTTTAGCAGGAAAAAAGCATTGGTATTTTCGCTGTTGAGCGCCTTATCGAGCAGTCCCTTCAAATAATCCGTCTTGAGCTTAACACCCACGATATATTGAATATTCGAGGGACTGCTGGGCTCCTTGATATATGGATACACAGAAAAAAAGTACAAACTCCCGTTCACGTTTTTCCATCCCCGGCGTGTAACCTCTTTAAAAGGGACAACGGCTGTTTTGCTCGAATTCGTTGAAATAAACGTTTCATCCGATTTCCAGTAGATTCCCACCAAGTCAACAGACTGGCTGGAAACCAGCGTGTTTTTGATCATATTCCCAATCTCGTTTTTCTTCATTTGCGAGTCATATACACCAAGGACTTCCTTCTGTTTCTCAAAATAACGGACCGAACTGTCCGTCGTATATTGGATGGCATACATTTGAGCCTCCGACAACACTCCATCAAGCATACTATTCGCATAAACCACCTGGTTTTTTGAAGCATGGACCAAGCTCTGTTTAAGCGTACGCCCGCTCAGTGTCTCCATGACATAAAACAGAACCAGCGTGAGCACAAGAAAAAAGACAAAGAAATAAATAAACCGCTTCATATTCACTTTTTTCAAGCGTGCTAGCCTCCTTCTTTCACTTGGCTGACGGTAAGTTCTATAATAGCTTAACTGCAGCTTCAGGAAAAGATGGGACCTATTCCCTTTCATCATGTCATTAAGATCGTGGTTATAATATTAAAATAATGACATTTTATAATGAAAGCGCTTTTGCTAACCTATATGTGAACAAAAGATAGAAAAAGCACCTTGTAAAGGGGGGAAAAACCATAACACAAGCAATGAACACTCAAACGAACGAAATGAGGCTTGATAAACTGCTGCGGGCCAAAAAGAACCCGTGGAAGAAGGAGATCCAAAAGAACTGGCCGCTGTATATTCTGTGCCTCCCGGCCTTGGTATGCGTGCTCATTTTCTCGTATAGCCCCATGGTAGGATTGGTCATGGCTTTTCAGAATTTCAAGCCTTGGCTTGGAATTACGGGATCGGATTGGATCGGTCTCGATAATTTTTCCAGAATATTTCAGTACCAAGAATCGATTCAGGCCATTATCAACACGCTTATCATTGCCGTCGCCAAGATTATCGCTGGAATCATCGTACCGATCGTCATGGCCATCCTGCTCAGCGAAATCCGACATGTTGGGCTCAAGAAGAGCATCCAAACCTTGGTATACCTTCCGCATTTCCTCTCCTGGGTAACCATAGCCGGTATAATGATTGATATTCTGGGACTGGATGGGGGCATTAATCACGTACTGACAAATCTGTTCGGAACGAAACCGATCTTCTTTTTGGGAGATCCCTCGCTTTTCCGCCCAACCGTAATTCTCAGCGATCTGTGGAAGAACTTCGGATTCGGCATGATCGTGTATCTGGCCACCATTACAGGTATTGATCCTTCCTACTACGAAGCGGCTGAGATCGACGGAGCCAACCGTTGGCAGCAGATTCGCCATGTCACCCTGCCTAGCATGCTGCCGATGATCATCGTCATTGCTACGCTCAGCCTTGGAAGCATTTTGGACGCGGGCTTCGACCAAATCTTCAATCTCTACAATCCGCTTGTATACAGTACCGGGGATATTATCGATACATATGTGTACCGCTCTTCCCTGCTCAACGGTCAGTATGGCTTCGGTACGGCGGTCGGATTGTTCAAATCCGGCATCAGCTTTGTTCTAATTGTCATTTCGTACCGGATTGCCTATAAGCTCGCTAACTACAAAATTTTCTAAAAGGGGGAGTAGATGTGTATTACAAATCGAGAGGGTATAAGATCTTCTCTATCTTTAACCATATCCTGCTCGTTCTGGCCGCACTATCCTGCTTCCTGCCCCTGCTCCATCTGCTTGCGCAGTCTTTTAGCAGCAAGGCGGCCGTTAACGGCAATCTCGTTTCGTTTTGGCCCGTTGATTTTACGGCGGATGCTTATGCCAAGACGTTCCGGAACTCCAATTTCACCGGATCCATGCTAATTTCCGTGGTACGGACCGTGCTTGGAACTCTAATCAGTATGTTCGTCATCACGACGGCAGGATATGCCTTATCGAAGAACTTCCGCGGACGCAACGTTTTGATGTGGATTTTTGTCTTCACCATGCTCTTCTCCGGCGGGCTGATTCCTTCTTACATTCTGATCACCAGTTTGGGCATGAAGGACACGATGTGGGCGCTGGTTCTGCCCGGTGCCTTCGGCGCTTACAATATGATCCTAATCATGAATTTTTTCAAGACGATTCCAAAAGCGCTGGAAGAAGCGGCTTTTATCGACGGCGCCTCCTTCTTCGCTATCTTTCAAAAAATATATTTGCCGTTGTCGCTTCCGGGCTTGGCTACCGTCGGCCTGTTCATCATGGTGGGACACTGGAATTCCTGGTTTGATGGAATCTTGTATATGTCCAATACCGATAACTATCCTTTGGCTTCCTTCCTTCAGACGGTTGTCGTGCAGGGTTCGGCGCAAAATATGGCCCTGACTCAGTCTGAGGCGGAGGCCATGTCTGAACAGAGCCTTAAAGCCGCACAAATTTTTATCAGCACGCTGCCGATTATACTGGTTTACCCCTTCCTCCAGCGGTATTTTGTCAAAGGGATCGTTCTGGGTGCAGTAAAAGAGTAATTCGTTTATCATCCAAATTTAAAATCAAAGGAGTCAACCATATGAAATGGAAAAAAACAGCCGCATACGCAATAACCGCTGTTCTCATGTCAGGGATGCTTGCCGGATGTATGACTAAAGGCAGTGGATCGGAAGCCGCGCCGAAGGCGACGCTCAAAGATGGTAAGTATGATCCGGTTCTGACCATAACGACTGCCAAGCAGCTGGATGAGAATGCAGGCAAGTATTTGAACGGAGAAAGCCTGAACGACAACGTCATGACACGCTGGGGAGTGGAAAAGCTTGGCATCAAGATCGAGACGACTTTACTTGGGGGCGATGCGGGGAATTACAATACAAAACTTCGTCTGGCCCTCACCGGTTCCGAAAAGTTGCCCGATCTTATTCCGGTATATGATACTTCCCTTGCGAGTGATTTGATCCAATCGGGTCAGGTGAGGGATATTACCGAAGATATCAAAAATTTTATGCCCGATCGTCTGAAAGAAATTTACAAGCAATATCCCACGACCTTCAATCCGGTTATTCAGGATGGCAAAGTTTACGGCATGGCGATTTCTCCTAACCTCACCGAAGGCGAAGTGATGCTGATTCGTCAGGATTGGCTTGATAAGTTGAATTTGAAAGCGCCTACGACGATTGATGAATTTGAAAAGGTTATTGCTGCCTTTACAAACAATGATCCGGATGGTAACGGAAAAAAAGACACTTACGGCTTCGACTTCTCAGGGAAGGAATCCTATAACACCGGCTGGGTCAGCGATCCGGTCATGATCTTCAGTGCTTATACTGGCAAGAGCCTTCCAGGTCAGTGGTACAATGACAACGGTAAGCTCACGTATGGATCCGTAGCCGAAGGGAATAAAGAGGCGCTCGCTAAGCTCCGTGACTGGTACTCAAAAGGTTATTTGAACAAAGAATTGGCGACGCAGGGCGCGTGGGACGCACTCGCCGATTTCACGGAAGGCAAAGCCGGCATCATTATCGGCCGTCCTTGGCTTTACGGCAGCGTGAAAGACGTCGAGAAGAATATCCCTGGTGCCAAGATTGCTGCATACCCTACAATCAAGGGTGTGAAGGAAGCTACAACTTATCAGTCAGGCCAACTCAATGACGGTGTATTTATGTTCAATAAGGACTTCAATAATATGGAGGCATTCTTCCTGTATTACGACAAGTTGTACGATGCGGCATTCGGTACGGGAGATTTCAAATACGGTTTTGCCAAAGGATATGACTATGACATTGTGGACGGCAAGGTTGTATTTGACTCTGCTCATTTCAATCAACCGCTTCAGAATGCGCCCTCTCCGTCTAAAATGCTTTTCACTAAAAATGCTCCCACTGTGAGTGAAGCAGGTAAAACCTACTATGATCTGGCAAATGGTACTAAACCGGACACCGGCCCTTTGATGTCAGCCGCAGCGGCCGATCAAACAACCAAAAACGGGTACGTCATCTCGTACGAAAACCGCGATGCGCTTCTGCCCAACGCCTTTAATGGCCCCCCAACAAAGACGATGCAGTCATCCTGGGAACAGCTCACAACCATGGAAAAGGAAACCTTCACCAAAATCATTTATAGCAAGGAACCTCTCGAAGCTTATGACGATTTTGTGAAGCAGTGGCATGAAAAAGGCGGCACACAGATTACCGAGGAAGTAAATGATTGGTATCGGCAAGCCAACGAAACGGACGTATTGTCATCTATGGGGCTGAAATAGTTATGTTTACATTGAACCTGCCAAATTAAATAGAAAAACCGTCTTCACGTGACCGATGGTAATATCTCCTCATGGTAGACAACGAAAAAAAAGACATCTGGTAAGATGAAACTTAAACGTTGGATACCGGAGGGGATTTTTTGTGAAGAAAAATAGAACAGTTGCCAGCTCCATGCTAGCTTGAAAATAACGTATCCCGTTAGGTTTAAACTTACGTTGGTTGAATCCTTTTTCTCATTTCACGTAATTTAGATAGAGTGCCCATTTTATTACGTCGATACTCATGCACTTGTTGTTGTAAACTGCCGTTAGCTTATCGGCCTGTAGCCCGGAAAAACAAAAATAGCCGCGACTACGCGGCTATTTAAGCGTGCATTCTGCCACTCCTCGCTCGATCTCATCACGGAACATGTCGTCCCCTTGGGCGCTGCCCTCCTGCATGACATTGAAGCAATAGGCGGTCGGCTCCAGGATATTTACTCTAGTAATCTATATTCAGTGAAGTCTTCATCTAAACTGTGCTTATTTATTTCCGAGTTGTTCCGCCAAACCGATTAGAAGTCCTTCTTTGCTACGAATGTAGCAGAGCCGGTACGAGTCCTCGTACTGGACCACTTCGCCGACGAGCTGAGCACCATGCTTCGTGAGTCTGGATACCATTTCGTCAATGTTTTCAACGGTGAACATGACGCGTAGATAACCGAGGGCATTTACAGGTGCATTCCGGTGATCTGATATCGTAGGCGGGGTAATAAATCGCGAAAGTTCAAGCCGGCTGTGGCCGTCCGGGGTAACCATCATAGCAATCTCTACACGTTGTGAACCCAGCCCGGTTACTCGACCCGCCCATTCGCCTTCGACAGTGGTTCGCCCTTCAAGCGTCAAGCCAATCTCCTCGAAGAAAGAGATCGCGTCATCCAGGGATTCTACGACGATGCCCATATTGTCCATTCTTATTAATTTGTTATTTTCCATGGTTTTATCTCCTTTACGTTATCAGGCTGTGCCTCGCTGGCTTCATGCATACGATATCTCTGCATCTCTGCATAACCCATTTGGGGCTACATCCGGCTCCGGGATTTCACTGGACAGCAGTCCTTCAATAAAGGCACCCCTCCCTTCTGTCTTGCGCATAAGGCGGATGCTTTTCCAACTTCCATTCGACGCACCCGTTGTGCTTTAACCAGATAGTCGCGTTTTACAAGAAGTCCAGGAACGTATGGTGGTACGTTACCTATATACAACGTAAGTATGCTGGTTCTAAAGAGGATTCGACATGCAGTTAGGTTACACCTTCTACATTGGAGCCAGCGCGGAAGTGGCGTGGGACATGCTGTTCATCCCCGAAAAATCGTCCGGCGTTTTTATCGGAGGCGCCATCCAATCCTGTTTGAAAGCAGGCAACCCCATCCGGCTCGACGATCCTGGGCTGGACGGGGACACAAGTTTCGCATCTTTCGATTGGAAAAACACGCTCAAACAGCACTCCGCAGAGTGCTTTTTCTGATTAAGTAAACTGACCGTTAGCATAATAAGTCTCATAGTTGCCGAAAGCAGCTTGGTTCATGGTTCTCTCAACATACGGACAAATGCCATGGACGCGGGGGATATCTCCTCGAAAGAAAGCGCGATGACCCCAATCTCCCGGGTAATGGCAGGCGTAATTGGTTTGACGATGAGTTCGTGGGACACGGAAGACAGCGTAAAGTCGAACACAAGACCGATTCCGAGCCGTCTGCGGACCATCTGGATCAGGGTTTCGGCCGATTGGACGGTCAAGCTGCTTTCGAGATTCAATTGGTGCTGTTGAAGTATGCTGTTCATCGCCGCCTCATGCCCGCCTTTGCAATAAATCATGTCATGCCGGTATCTTCCGAGGTCGACAACCGCTGTACTCTGCAGCTCATGATCGTCCGGAATGACGGCCACCATGTGATCCTGAACCATGCTATGATACTCAAATCCCGTAAAAGGGGACGCGACGAGCCCAATCTCCACGGTACGGTCGGTGACCCATTCCTTGATCTGGTCGGATACCCCCTCATTCAGTTCGATTTGAACATGTGGATACTTGGCCCGGAACCTGGCGATAGCCTCCGGGAGTAATAGAGTCGACGCGGCGGGAAACGAGCCGATTTTGATTTTTCCGGATAAGAGCTGGCTCTCCCGGCTGGCTACCTGAAAAATGCGGTTTTCAATGGATTGCATCTGCCGGGCCAATACCAGCACCTCTTTGCCGACATCGGTTAAAATGATCCCCTTCTGCTTATCCCTGACGAACAATCTCACTTGCAGCGCCTCTTCAAGCTGTTTAATCGTCTTGCTCACAGCCGGTTGGGAAATAAACAATGCTTTCGCCGTTTCGGTAAGGTTCAATTTTTCGGCGGCTGTCATAAAAACATTCAGGTGGTTCAAGTTCATTTTCATCGTACACACCCTCATAACCATATAGTTATTTCCTACATAACAAATAGGTATTTCAGTTATGAACTATTATAACGTATTCTAATTGCACGGCAACACGGAGGCATGGCACGCATTTGTAGGTTGTAAGGAGGAGATTACCTTGATCGATCATGCAAAAAAAGCGGAAATTCCTCAAACATCGGAGGACTCCCGCATATCAACGCGCCGCATCTGGACTACGGCTTGGATCGTAACTGCCGTATTCATGCTGTCCAATTCAGCGACGCCGCTGTATGTACAATGGCAGACGGCGCTGGGATTCACGAACGGAACGCTCACGCTTATTTTTGCCGCTTATATCGCGGGTTTGCTTGGCAGCCTGCTCGCAGCCGGACAATTGTCCGACCGCTTGGGACGGAAGGCGGTGCTTTATCCGGGTCTACTGGCTGCGGTGGCCGCCTGTGCGCTGTTTGCATTGGCCGATTCGGTCGGCATGCTGCTCGCGGCGCGGTTGCTGACGGGCATAGCCGTCGGCGTCATCGTCTCCGCCGGCATGGCGGCGGTCGTGGATTCCGGTGGACACGCCAAGAAACAGCTGGCATCCCTTGCCGCTTCCGTGGCCATGGTCCTCGGAGCCGGACTTGGGCCGCTGCTGGCCGGAATGATGGCCCAATTTCTTGCGCACCCCGTCGTGCCGGTGTATTCCGCTCAATTTATCATTTTGGCAACCGCCTTTATGGTGGCAGCACGTCTTCCCTCCCGGCGGAATCCTGCGCACGAAGAGTGGAAGCTGCGCTTCCCGTCGGTTCCTAAGCATAACCGTCTGCACTTAGCTTTGGGAATATCCGTGTTTGCCCCGGGCATTACCTCGACTTCCTTTGTACTGTCGCTGGGTCCTCCGCTGCTGTCCAAACTGCTGCATGTGACCAGCCCCTTGGTGGCTGGAGGAACAGCCTGTGTCATGTTCTTGGCGGCAACGGGCATACAATTCGTTGTCAAAAGGCTCCCGGTTCGCAGTCTGTTTCTTCTGGGAGTTGCGGTTATCCTATTGTCCATGATCTGCCTGGTTTCTGCCGTCATGTACTCGTCACCCGCATTTCTTGTTATAGCCGCGGTGCTCGCGGGTGCAGGACAGGGATTGGGGCAGCTTGGAGGCCTGACGCTGATCAGCTTGCATGTCCCGGAACATCGCCGCGCCGAAGCCAATGCGGTACTGAATATCGGTGGATACGTACCTGCGGCGCTGCTGCCGATCGGGACAGGTTTTTTGATCGATAGGACCAGCATCTCCCTGGGTGCCTCGCTCTTTGCGGCTATCATCGCGGCGGTCTCGGTCGCGGGTGCTATTTTTGTAACCGTGAAGTTTAATAAAAGATAAAGTAAAGAGACGCTGATTTTCACGGGCCGAACGATTCAAAAAGCGGTGATCGTTTGGAAGCCCCCTTATTCGAAAGGTTTTTTATAGAAAAGGAAGTGCAGAGGCCAGACGGAGAAAAAAGCCGTTTTTCACAGATTATGCCTGACATGCATGATTTCAACAACGTATAGCGGATATGGGTTTGGTGATATACCGGAGGATGGCGATTACTGTTCCGCATATTATTCCAGCCTCTCTTCATTGCTTCAAAAACGCCATTACTCAACCATATTCTCATCAAAATCATGAGGGGGAAGTCGGTCTAGTCATACGAAAGCAGCCGGGTAATCGCACCCGGCTGCTTAATTATTATAGTTTCATGATCGACCCAATAAGCTACTGCCATTACATGTATTCATTGAGCTCTCGTTCATTAGCTTAAAAGGCTATGACCCGATAGTGAAATGCTCGACAGTAGAGCGGCGGTGAAAGCACGGATGTCGCTATTCCACGTTGCTGTGCTGCTTGAACGCCGCGGCGTTGTCCACGCCGCGAGACTCCGCGTAGCACAGGCAGACCGCGTCCAGCACAAGGTGGACGCATTGGTCAAACAGCGAGCCTAGCGGCTGAATGCTCGCGCTTTCGCCTTCCCGGCGGTGCTTCGTGGCCGCCGGAATGGCGAGCACCCGCACGGCCGACCGGGCGAGCGGGGATTCGACGTCGGTCGTCAGGGCGATGACCGACGCACCAAGCTCCCGCGCCTTCTCTGCGGTCCAGACGACGCTATGCGTCGTACCGGAGCCGGAGACGGCGACTACATAATCACCCTCGGCGATCGAAGGGGTGATCGTCTCCCCGATCACATAGGAGGTCGCGCCGAGGTGCATCAGCCGCATGGCGAAGGATTTGGCCATCAGTCCCGAACGGCCTTCGCCTACGACAAAGATCCGGGGAGCACCCGCCAGTAGGGCGGCTGTCTCGTTAACATCACTCTCGTCTACCCGTTCCAGCACGGCACGAGCTTCCGCGAGTATCGTCATCAGCTTGTTTATCATTGTTCAGTCTCTCCTTCTTCATTCCCGATCGAGCAGAATTCATCCGCATTCGCAACCTTCGGATGCAATGAAATCCGCTGCTCGGACGTTGCTTCTATATATAAATCTTTTCATTGGAGCCCGGGCATGACCCGCTACCTGCTCCCTAGCTTCCGGATGCAGTCCTGAAACGATCGGGCAGCGGCGACCGGGTCCGCAGCTTTCGTAATCGCGGAGCCGACGATGAGAACCTCCGGCTTCATCGCGAACAGTCCCGGCAGAGAATCCAGGGTGATCCCTCCCGCGGCAGCGATCCGAAGTTCCGCCGGGCTTTCGCTGACCGAACCGGGGGCACCGGATGCGGCGGCCCCCATACTTCTGGGCAGTGCTTCGCCAGCACCGATTCCACCAGCCCCACTTGATACAAGGGTCCCATTGGTACCTGTGGTGCTACGGCTCCCGCCCAAACCTGCGTTGCCTGCTCTCCCGGCATCCGAAGCGGCTTCATATGCGCCCGGCCCGGTCAAGCGGGAGCCGCCTCCCTCTTGCTGGTCTTTGCTGACATGGAAGCAATGGACCGCCTCCCGGTACCGGGCAAGCGCCGCCTGTTCCTCCGGCGTCGTATGAAGCAGGTCGATCATGACCTGCCTGCCCCATGTCTGGGCGGTCTTCATGCAGAGCTCAACGGTGACCGGGGGAGAGGCACCCATGACCGTTGCCACGTCAGCCCCCGCCTTATAGCACAATTCGAACTCGTATACGGCGTTATCGAAGGTTTTGACATCCGCTACGATGACCTTGCTGGGGAACTCGCGCTTCATCGATTCTACAGCCGCCATGCCGAATTCTTTGATCAGAGAAGTGCCGACTTCGATCCAATCGATATAAGGTTCTGTCAATTTCGCCATATCGATGGCTTCCTGTATGCTCATTCGGTCCAACGCAAGTTGAATGTTCATCTTGTCGACACCTCAAGCTTTCCCTCTGGTGTTGATTCCGCCGTTTTGCGAGATCTGCCCACGGTTAAAGTCAGAATTGCGGACATAAGCAGCGAGCCGGCCATAAAAATATAGGAGGCGCCGAAGCTTCCAGTGAGGCTGTTCAGGTAGCCGACGATGTATGATCCGGCAAAAGAACCGAGCGCCCCCATACTGTTAATCAGCGCCATGGCGCCGCCCGAGACGTTCCGGGGCAAAATTTCAGGCATGATGGCGAAGAACGGTCCGTAAGGGGCATACATCGCGGCGCCGGCGATGACCAGCAGAATAAATGAAATCCAAAAATGATCCGCTCCCAGCAAATAAGAGGCGTAGAAGGCGACCGCACCTACAATCAGGAACGGCCAGACAAAAGCTTTCCGGTTCTCCGTTTTATCCGAGAAATAGGACGCGACCAGCATCCCAATGACCGCGAGCACATAAGGGATGGAGCTCAGCCACCCGGTAGCGACCATGCTCATGTCAGGAGCGGCCTTGATAATCGAAGGAAGCCACATGACGAAGCCGTAGACGCCAATGCTCCAGAAAAAATACTGCAGGCACAGCCGGATGACAAGCGGCGACCGGAACGCCTCGCCGTAGTTCTTAACGGGCTTCAGTCCCTTCTGCTCTTCATTCAGGGTGCTCTCAAGTTCCTTTTTCTCCTCTGCAGTCAACCAGTTCGCTTCAGCGGGTTTGTCGTTCACGAACTTCCACCAGAAGAACGCCCAAATAATCGGAGGCAGACCTTCAATTATAAACATCCATCTCCAGCCGACGGCGGATACGAGATAACCCGAGACGATGGACATCCACAGCACGGTTGCAGGATTGCCGAGGATGAGAAAGGTGTTGGCGCGTGAGCGCTCTTTTTTCGTGAACCAGTGGCTCAGAAAGACCAGCATCGCAGGCATAACCGCACTTTCAACCACGCCGAGACAGAAACGGATGATGATGAGAATATGAACATTATGGACGATACCGGTAGCTCCCGCCAGCAGCCCCCATAAAATCAGTGAACCGAATACGAGCTTCTTGGCACTTTTGTTCTCGGCATAATGGGCACCCGGTACCTGGAAGAAGAAGTACCCCAGGAAAAAGAGCGCGCCAAGCAGCGAAGACATTCCCGCCGAAATCTGCAAATCCTTGGCCATGCCGGCAGCCGCGCCGAAGCTGTAGTTCGCCCGGTCCAGGTAGGCTAGACTGTACGTTACAAAGACGATCGGCATCAGACGCAGCCAGCGTGAAGCGACGAAGCTGCCTTTGTTCAAGTTGTTCATCTCGTTCTCACTCCTGTCAGATGATAGTGAAGATATGCCTTTAGCTCTTCCATCGTCGGGTATCCGTCGTGATCTCCAACGGACTGCACTGCAATCGAGCCGATTGCATTTCCCTGCCGCACCGCTTCGGTGATGCTTAACCCCCTCAGAAGTCCCCCGATCAAGCCTGTGGCAAAGCCATCCCCAGCCCCGACCGTATCCACAACCTTCTTCACCTCAAAGCCCGGAACCGTTCCCTCTTCATACGGGGTGCGGAAATAGGCTCCTTCCGGCCCCAGCTTGACGGCAACAAGCGAAACGCCCCGGTTCAGATAAAATTCGGCGATCTTCTTCGGGTCCCTGGAGCCGGTCAGAAATTCCCCTTCTTCGATCCCCGGCAGCACCCAGTCCGCCCGGCAGGCCAGGTCGTTGATGACCTCCCTCATCTCCTCTTTCGAAGACCAGAGGGAGGGGCGCAGATTGGGGTCGAAAGAAACGGTCCGTCCCGCACCCTTCATCGTCTCCAGCGCCGCATAAGCGAATGCGCGGGTGCTCTTCGTCAGCGCCGGCGGAATGCCGGTCATGTGCAGATGCCGGAAGCCGGTCAGATAGCCGGAGTCCACATCGGCCTCACCAAGCGTGCTTGCGGCGGAACCTTTGCGGAAATATTGCACCTGCGGATCTCCCTCCAGCACCATCGACTTCAGCTGGAACCCTGTTGGATAGCGGGAATCATGGGTAATACCGTCGATGTCCACCTTCTCCCTAGCAAGATATTCCACGATATAATCGCCGAACGCATCCTCGCCCAACCGGCTGATCCACCCGGAAGTTAGTCCAAGTCTCGAAAGGCCGACGGCCACATTGACCTCCGCCCCGGCTAGACGGCGGCTGAAGGTGTCAATGTCCTTCAATGCGCCGGGTCTGCCTGCTACGAACATAACCATAGCCTCTCCAAAAGTTACCGAATCTTTCAACATGGTTGCCATGCCTCCTTCAATCTGTCCGTTTTCGTCCTTTTCACGGCATGCCTGGCGCTTGCCGGAGCATCTTCAGATATCCTGACAGACTCTCCGGTCCGGGAAGCGTAAACTCAATCGCCCGGGGCGCATGTTCCGGCAAATGAGCCAACAGCTCTCGCCAGCTTGCGTCTTCTTCCTCGGGGATAGGAAGCGTTTGCAAAGCATTGTCTTCCGAATATACGACATGTTTGCAGTGAATGTAGCTGGTGTAAGGAGCCAACTCCAGCGCCGCCTTCACGGGCTCTTCTCCGGCATACAACCAATTGCCGGTATCGAACGTCATGGCTACTCCGCCAAGGCCCGAACGCTCCACCGCCTGAAAGAACGCTTTCAAATTTCCGGCGTTGCCTCCATGCGGCGTTTGGTCATTCTCGATCAGCAGGGTCAACGGCCCATGCAAAGCCCTGTATTGATCAAGCAGTTCGCCCAGACGGGTCAGGCGTTCGCCGCTGTTCCGGCTTGCATGGACTTCCGAAGACTTCCGGACTCCGGACGCTTCAATCGCATCTTCTCCTGGATCGGCCCAGTCCGCTGCCATGAAATGCCCAAGCGACACCTTCAGCATCTCCGGCCGTAAAATTCCCGCCTCTTCCAGAACCCCCGACAGCTTCGTTTCATTCAGCCTTCCGGCTTCGTCCCACAGCTCCAGCGGAACGGAATATATGCAGCGCAGCCCACTGTTCCGGTTGGCTTCGCGGCATTCGGCAAGCGGCAGCTTCCCCGGGGGGAACAATTCCCGTCTTATTTCAATGCCGTCTGCTCCGGCGGCGCGAACCGTCTGCGCCCATTCATGCTGCAGACCGGGAGTATTGCCAAATACAGAGGTCGGCACAAAAACTGCCTTCATATAGTCATCCTCCTTCATGCTACATCGGATAATCAGGATACCAGAAATAACGCCTCTTGAAGTAAATCGATTTAGTAAACCGATTTACTTGAACTCATGGGTTCATTATAAACCTGGATTTATTAATTTGCAACCCCTTACATTTAAGCGCTGTCATGATTCTGAAAAAGCATAGCCTTCAAACATGGAGACTTCTCCCATATCGGATAAACTACGACAAAAACCAGCTCCCGGTCCCGGACCCAAAGCTGGTTTTGTTTAAAGTGTATGATGACCTCGGCAGCACCTTCAACGGGCCTGGCCGGATGATTCGCGCACAACAAGCTCGCATTCAAAGACAAACTCGGCCGCCTCCGGCGCCTCTTCCGACCGGATGCGGGTAATCAGGCGCTCGGCCGCTTTTCTGCCCATCTCCAGGGAAGGCTGGTTGATCGTCGTTAGCGTCGGCGTCAACAGGTGGGCGAACGGAATGTTGTCGAATGCGACCAGCGCCAAATCCGCTGGCACACGCAGCCCCTGCTCCTTAACAAAAGCAAGCGCTTCGAGCAGCACCAGATCGTTCCCCGCAATGAGTGCCGTCGGCGCCTCCGGTTCCTCAAAGCGTTTGCGAAGCCGGTCTTTAAGCGAGGAGATCTCCGCATTGATGATGTTACCACTCCCGTCATCCAGACCGAGCTCACGCATAGCTGCGCGGAACCCCTCCGTACGCTCGGTTCGCGTGCTGATCGTCAGCGGTCCCGTAGCCAAGACGATGCTCCGATGGCCGAGCGACGCCAGATGCTCCACTGCCCGGGTGACTGCCTTTCTGTTATCGACCACAATCGTATCCGCCTTGACGTTGTTTACGCGACGGTCCATGAAGAGGATCGGATACCCCTGCTCGGCGAGGCTTTCATACAATGGCCCGTTTTTGCCCGTAGGCAGGAGAATGATACCGTCGACCTGCTTGGCCTGGAGCATTTCGGTATATTTCTTCTCCTTCTCGCCGTCCTCGTCACTGTTACACAGAATGACGCTGATGTTCTGCTCCTGGCAATAGTCCTCGATGCCCCGGCATATTTCCGTAGAAAGCCGGTGCATAATGTTGGCAACGATGACGCCGACCGAACCGGTCCGCTTCTGCTTCAGTCCCCGGGCAAGAACGTTGGGCCGGTAATCGAGGGCCTCAATCGCTTCTTCGATCTTGGTCCGCGTCTCCTGGCCCATATGCTGGTATCTTTTGTTTAGATATTGGGATACGGTGCTTTTGGACACGCCGGCGCGCGCCGCCACATCCCCGATTGTCGCTTTCCCCACAGTTCTCTACCCCTCTGTCCGATGATATCCCTACTATAAGGTGCATGAAGGCGCTTTGTCTAATCTTCAGGATATACTGCCCGAAGGCGAATATGTAAAGTGATCCAAAATCAAAAGGATAATTGTAACCCTCTTGAAGCAACGTTTTACAACTCTCCCTCCAGAAACTTCACGAGGTGCAGTTCGGGCTGCGCGAGGAATTCCGTAAAGCTGCATAAGTCCGCATAAGTCTGATGCTCCACGTCATAACAGCCGATCCGGCCTTTATTTTTCGGGTTCCAAACCAACTGCAGGTCAGAGTAATTGTCGATATCGGCGGAAAGACGCAGCAGCTTTTGCCTGCCGACTTTCATCTCTATCGTATCGGTCAAGGTGAAAAAATCAATATACCCGATTTCATATTCGTTTTGCGCCAGCTCAAGGCGCAGCTGGTCTCCCGTAAGAAAGCTGAGCAGTTCACCGGGTAATTTATATTTTTTAAGCTCGTATTTCTTGTTCTCCGCATGATGAAAATCAGCCGGTTCCAGCGATTTCAAATAATCAGCCATGACCGTATTCTTATTGCTGATGGCAATCGTATACGGCCGCTCGCCGTTTGTTTCCGCCAGAGTAACGTCCGCGCCGTGTTCAACCAAAAATTTGACCATGGCCATATTCCCCGTCCGAGCAGCCACGGTTAACGGAGTCGCCTGATAAGGATAGACCATATCCGGTTGGTTATAATTGATGTCCACCCCCTGATCGAGCAAATACTTGATTGTTTTCAGGTCATGGTCCGAGGCGGCTTGCCTCATGAGGGCACCGCCATGCAGCTTGATATCTAACCCCAGCACATGAATGAGCGGAATATTTTTTTTGTTGCCATAGTAAGCCTGTGAATACGCGCCCGCCCCCGTTTGATCGAGCTTGTCCATTTCGGCTCCTTGCGCTGCAATGTAACGGACGATGTCCTCCCCGCAATAGCGAACGGCCGTCAAAAAAGCTGGATGATGATGCACATTCAGGTTGACGCCGTGCTCTACCAGCAGCTTGATAACCTCCCTTTGCTGCGATATGAGCGCCAGATCTAACGGACTTAGCGTAATATGCTTACTAAGTACGATTCCCTCCTCAATATCCCAGCCTGCTGCGATTGCCGCATCTAAAGCCGGAATGTTTCCTTGGTAAATATGCATCGCGATTTCCGGCAGCTCCTCGAATCTCCCGATATCTTTCAGGACGATCAATCATACCCCTCCTTATTCAAAATCTATTTAAAGCCCCGCCTATTCGATCGATTTTACCCCGTAAAATACTGTTTTACCAGTGATAAGCTTACTTCCTCCCTCCTTTCAGCCTCGTTTGAATATCTTCATCCGAATCTACAAAACCATTTTCCGTTAACTCAACGAAGACTTCCGTATCATATTCATAACTCTCTAAGGAAGAAGGATCTATATTTGCAACTTTTTTCAACATTTCATTTACCTTTTGGTATTCATCATCTTTAAATATCCAATACGTTGCTGAAACAGAAGGACCCTTAAACTCTTCGTAGGCTTGTTGAACGATTGTTTTTAATTTCTCTGCTGTAATACTTTCATCACTTTTCATGACAATTTCAACATGAATATACTCGGCTTCCGATTGTTCAAGATACTGCTCAATGGTCGTTTCTTTCGTGATTTCAACAGGCTGTTTCGGATGAATTCTTATCCACGAAGAGGCATCTAGCTCTTGATCAACAATCGCTTGATTAAAAACGGATGCAAATTTATGCATTAAAAGCATTTCAGGGTAATTTTCGACGATATTTTCCGATGGATCCATCAGGGCAGTAAACATGATGCCAGAATCCAATGCCTTCACGTATGTCGTTACTGTATCATTGCTTGTTGTACCCCATCGTTCCCCTAAATATTTTACTTTAAAGGATTCACTATATTTTTCGGACAACTCTTTCTCAATGAGTTTAGCTGTTGTTTCACCGGAATGGCTGCATCCTATTAAACTGAATATAGAAATTCCAATTATAACCATGCTGGCATTCTTTAATAATTTCCTCATATCGTTTGCCTACCTTTAGAAAAATTGGAGGATCAGCACAGGTAAACATCCATAGAGATGCGGTTTCTCACGAAAATAAAAGCGGACACCGTCAGGTATCCGCAAAAATGGATTTATGACCTGCATATCCTGTAAGATTCAATAAAAGCCGCCTAAAAAATATGTTTAGCGATACATTTGTACATACCACATTTTGAATCCGTGCCGCTCATAAAAACCGACGGTACGTTGCCAATCCAGGTTCGATGAACCTACAAACGCATGAGTTATGCCGTTTGATTCAGCTTCAGCAATCATGCGGTCGACCAATTGAGACCCGATCCGATCTCCCCTGTAATCCGGGTGAACATAAACTTCGTAAATCTCCAGAAATCGGGAGTTTAAAGGGAATATAGGATATTGGGAAGTTTGAATAACCCCGTGCGTATATCCGACGATCCGGCCCTTCCGTAAAGTAATCTCCTAAGCGCTTGGAAATCTTTTCAGCATTCGATGCCGGATATGCGAACGTAACAGCCTCATCCGCCCATAACCGGGACAATTCAGCGATTTGAGTCACGTCATCCAGTGTGCATTTCCTAATTGTCTCCATACTTGCCCTCCGATGGATTTAACCCTGTTAACCTTGATTTGCCAATATAGAGATTCTGTAGGATCCTCAAAATATCCTCTTTATTGTCGAATAAATCCTGTCCGTTAGCTTCATGCCCCGATAAAACAAGCGATAGAACAAAAAAGCCGCTAAAATAGCGACTTTATTTGATGTAGCGATAATCCAACAGCTTCTTTAAATTGGAGATTTTCTGCTGCAGCTTCTCCCCGACATTGGTTTCCCGGACCAGCTTCCGCTCCAGCTCCTTGTCCACCAGCCTTTTTACAGACAGGACGTCCGTTCCATTGCATAACACGTCTTCCCTGGATTTGAATTTCTGATGGGCGACGAGCTGCATGCCAAAGGAATTATAGAGCAAGGTATATCCGGCGATGCCCGTTTTGGACTGATAGGCTTTGGAAAAACCGCCGTCGATGACGACCATTTTCCCGCCCGCTTTAACCGGGTTCTCTCCGCGGATTTCTCGAACCGGCGTGTGGCCGTTAATGATGTGCCCGTGATCCGGATTCAAACCAAACTCCAGCAGGATCTTCCGGCAGATCTCCTCATGTTCGCGCAGATGGTAGTAAGGGTTCTTTCGCTCCTTATGGGTTTCTTTATCTTGGATAAAATATCTTTCAAAGGTGGTCATTTCCCGCTTTCCAAAAAGCGAAGAACATTCCCCTGTCCAGAGGTACCATACCATATCCGTAGCCAGATCATCGGTTTCCTCCGGATGCGCATAGGCGTAACGCAAATAATATTCAAAAACGTCGAGCAGCTGACGGCCCGAATACCGCTTGTCTTCAATCTGCATTTCTTCCATGTTGCCTTCTTCGTCCATGGGAATACAGCCGTGGATTAACAAATTCCCGTTGTATTTCAAATAAAGGCTGCCCTTTTTCATAAGAAAGTTCATATGTCTGGCCAGCTTTTCGGAATGTTGGACGGAGAACAGCAATTTTTCCATCACCTGCTGTTCTTCCTCCAGCAACTGTTCCGGCTGCTGCGGATTTACGGTTGCGAAACAGGTGTTTTCCAGCGGGTAAGTTTTCCCGCCCATCTTGATTTCGTTTTTGTCGTAATCGATCTGCTCCAGCAAGAGCCGTTCAGACATGTTGAAGTAAGGACGTCTCTTGATAATCGGGATTTCAAGCTTAAATTGGATCATGGCAATGGCTTGATGAATTTTGGTAATCTGCAGGATTTCCTGTTCCGAACCGTTATGGTCGCTCTGCAGCTTCGGTCTGAAGGCCGGATTGTCGTCATAGTATTTCTCCGCCAAGTTCAGCAGCGGGCGCAGATTGATTCCGTATACGTCTTCGATGATGTTCAAATTGTCGTATCTGGCGCAGATCCGGATAATATTCGCGAGGCAGACCAAGGAACCCGCAAAGGCGCCGATCCACAGGACATCATGGTTTCCCCACTGAATGTCTACCGAATGGTAGTTGATCAGCGTGTCCATAATTTTATCGGGGTCCGGCCCGCGGTCATAGATATCTCCGACCACATGAAGATGGTCAACGACCAGACGCTGAGTCGTATAAGCAAGGCCGGTAATGAGCTTGTCCGCCTGGCCCAAGGAGATCAATTGCCGGTATATTTCCTCATAATAAGGATCCTTATTGTGGGACGAATCCGTCTTGTACAACAGCTCTTCCACGATATATACAAACTGCTCCGGCAGAGCTTTGCGCAATTTCGAGCGCGTATATTTGGAAGAGGCATAAGAAATGAGCTTAAGCATATGTTCAATCGTTTGTCTGTACCATCGGTCCAAGGCTTGTTTGTTGCACAGATCTCCTTTAACCAGCTGTATTTTTTCTTCCGGATAATAAACTAACGCCGCAAACTCATTGATTTCATGATCCGTCCACACCTCATGGAACAACGCTTTGATTTTTTCTTTTACGGTACCCGAACCGTTTCTTAATACATGTTGAAAAGCCTGGAATTCCCCATGCAAATCACTGACGAAATGTTCGGTTCCTTTGGGGAGATTGGAGATCGCTTCAAGGTTGATGATTTCGGTGACGACTTTTTCTTCCGTATCATATTTCTGGGCCAATAAATCCAGAAACTGCGCATCCAAAACAGATGTCCCCCTTCAAGGAAAGATGGTGATGTTAGTGTAAGCATTTTTTCTCCCTATTTATGCGGGTGCCATGATTCTTTCTTTTATTCCTGTGGTTGTCCCCAAGACACCATATGCGTGCGCAAAAAAAGAGCGCTGATAAAATCAACGCTCTGCTCTAATCAGGCATTATTTTTTAAAAGTCACCTTTTTAGACAGTCCATCCTCCAGATTCATTTCACCCTTGTGGCGAACGAATACCGTTTGGTTCCCTTCAAATTTTGGCGGGTTCTTCGGATCATAGTCCACCCAGCGGCTATTCCCATTTCCATTCCCATTTCCATTCCCATTTCCATTTACAGAATATTCCATGTATTGCGTAGCGCCAATGAGCTCGTTTTTTTCATCGTCAGCTTCAACATTGGGCGGTAATTGGACAATCGTACCATGATGCACGCCCAGTTCTTTTATGACCTTGTCCGTTTTGTAGTCATACGCTTTGATTTTCACGTCATTTCCGTTCACTTCAACCTGAAGACCCTGTTTAAAATCAAGGCCTGTCGGCACTTCGCCCCCATGAGGACCTGCCGATGCCCAGCCCATTTGAATACCAGCCGTGTTCACGACAGTAAAACCGCGCCGGTCCCCTCCTTTTACCACCTTTTTGCCGGCCCAATCCGGAAGATTGAGATCCCAGTGACTGTGGCTTGTAAAAAGAATGACTTGCGGATAATCCTTCAAGATGGCTTCCAATTTTTCTTGCTCTAAGTAATCACCGGTATAAGGGGATTGATTGGAGCCTGAAATACTGTCCTTGAGGATATGATGGCTAAACAGGAAAATGGGTTTATTGGGATCTTTTTTATCATATTCTTCAAGATTTTGCTTTAACCAATCAAGCTGCTCATCGCTAAGGTAAACCTCATCCCACAAGGATTTGTCATGGTAGTGCATGTATTTTTCGGTTCCTAAGAACAGGAACGGATATCCGTCTAATTCTTTTTTGTGATAGACTTTCTCCTCACCCGTGAAGTTATAAAAATTTTGGAACATTTCGGATTCCGGCGTCTGATTCGGCCACGTATTTTGCGCTAATTGGCCAGGGGATGCCCATTTCGGTTTATAAAACTCATGATTTCCGATGCTGTACCAAACATGTTCCGGATGGGGGTTGCGATCCAACACTTGTTGTACGGCTTGGTATTCAAAATCCCACCCTCGGTCTGTAATGTCGCCATTCACGATTAATGCTTTGGAAGCAGGGTTTACCTGTCTCATATCTTGAAGCACATGCCTAAAGTCGTCGATATCCCCTTGAATGTCACTAATGACATCAAAAGCAAGGCTTGGATTTTGGGAAAATGCATGTTCATCCGGTTGTGCCTGAGCTGATCCTGAAAATGCACCTATGCTGCAAATAATAGATGTTGCCATCATGCTTGTTAGTAACTTCTTCACAATGATTCCTCCTAGTTATTGTCATTTTCAGAATATAATCTGCAAACGTTACAAGCTTCTATAAGAATAAACCGGAAATATGAAGGTAATATTCTCCCGGAGTAAATCATGAACGAAAAAATGTAAACAAACCCAAAACCGGGACATCGATTTATTGACACTTAAGGGGAATTCGGCTAGGCTTGCGGGATCGCCAAGGGAACGTTTTATGATTATTTTCCGAGAAAAGATACGATTTTGCTTGAATTAGGAAGCTACCAGTTGGAAACCGTCCATCAAGTGATCAGCCTGACGTCGGGTTTCCCGGGAATGAAGGAACGGTTGCAAGCCATATTTAAAGAACTGTTCGGCTATCTCGAAAAAAATCGCGATTTGGCAAAGGTCTTTTACTTTGAGCTCTTCCACTCGCCCGTGCTTATGGAACAGGAAGGCAAGAAAGTCAAAGACTTTCAAGCTGCGCTGGTACCGATCATGGAGGAAGGCATGGCTAAAAAAGAATTAAATGGACAAATGAAACCGGAAAGCTTGTCGTCCCTCCTGATTTCCGTTTATTTTAAAACCGTTATAAGCTGGCTCTCTTTCCCTGATCAAGTGGAGAATCCGCTTTCGGTTTTCTTGGATGGGTTCGAAATGATTTGGGAAGGAATTGGCGTTCAGCAGAAGGGAGAATGATGAAATGGCAGAAGTCGTCGTTATAGGGGGCGGAATCGGAGGGCTATGTACAGCCTACGCCCTGCAGCAAAGAGGGCATGACGTCACGCTGTATGAAGGCGCGGGCACTTTTCAATCCCCTGGAGCGGGCCTCGGGATCGGGGCAAACGCGCTGAAAGCTCTAGACAAAATAGGGTTTAAAGAACAAGTGATGGAACACAGTAAAATCCTGCGCAAAATGATCATTCTGTCCGAAACAGGAAAGCCCATTACCGAAACGGATTCGCTGATGATCAGCGAACGGTTCGGCACGGACAATGTCACGATTCATCGGGCAGACCTTCTGCATGTCCTAAGAAATGCATTAAAACCTGGAACGATCGTCTGAAATAAGCGGTGCGTGGATTTCGTGCAGGATCAAGGCGGAGTGACGCTTTCATTCGAAGATGGAGAAACGATACAATCGGATGCCGTGGTAGCCGCGGATGGGATCAATTCCATTTTCCGCAGAAAGTTAGTCCCGGGCTCCACGCCGAGATATGCCGGCTATACATGCTGGCGCGGTGTGATATGTGACCCTGGTATCGAGATCAATGAACTGGCGGCCACGGAGACTTGGGGACCGTCAGGCCGATTTGGGATTGTGCCGCTTGCCGGCGGTCGAATCTATTGGTTCGCCTGCGTGAAAGCGACGCCGCTCATGCAACCACCCCCAATCTGGGGCAAGGCGCCGGGCAAGCGATGGAGGACGCCTATGTCTTGGCGAGAAGCTTGGAGACAGCCGGTGACACGGTTAAGGCATTTAAGGATTTTGAAAGCAAAAGAATAAGCCGAACGACGAAAATTATAAAAATGTCTAAACAAGTCGGTCAAATCGCCCAACTAGAGAACAAAGCGCTTGTCCAGTTAAGGAATTTCGTTCTCAGGAAACTTCCTCCATCTGCGAACATGAAACGGTTTGAGTTTCTATACGCAATAGATTGGGATTGAGTCCGGTTGATGAATATGCTCGCTCCCCGGCCTTATTCCATGGGATCCGCGGCCGCCGCGGACATAAAATAGGCCTGCAACCTCCGGTTCAACCATAGGGAAGCCGCAACAAACAACGCTACTCCGATGAACTTAACGGGCTGGTCGATAAAGTCGGACAGATGCGTTCCGATATAGGAAACGCAAAATACCATGACTCCCTTCCCTAAAGCAACGGCTGCCGCAAAAGAAACCGTCGGCATTCGCGTTAATCCCGCTGCCATGTTAATGACGACGAACGGACCGACCGGGAGCAGGCTTAAGAGAAAAACGAAGCTGAACCCGTTCCTTTGCGCCCACACCATGGCTTTTTGTACTTTCGGCTTGGCCGCCCAGCGACGAATAAAGGGTGTATCCGCTGCTTTGCGAATCAGCCCGAAGGTAAGCAAGCTGCCCATAACGAGGCCGATCCAGGAATATAAAAAACCCAGCCACAACCCATAGATGGCGGCGTTCGCCCCAACGATCACGATGGTAGGCAGCGGCGGTACAAACGATTTCAGAAAAGTTAACAGCACGCCGGGCAGCGGTCCCAGCGAGCGGAAACGCTCCAAAAAGAGTTCGATGTTTTGCTCCGTAAAATACTCCATGATGCTCAACTCGGCGCCTAACATAAAATGCGATCCCTCCTATAACTTGCAAGTGAATTCATTATACTACAGGACCGCCTGGTTTCCTGATGCATAAATTCGATGATTTCAAAAATCACGTTTAAAGCTGGAGGGACCTCATCCACCTCGGACGGGTCCCCGCTTCATTTGATTACGGCTTGGCGTTTCCGTTGATCTTCTCGAAGAACGGAGCCAGCTTGGAGACGAGCTGCTCAAACCGCTGCTTCTCTTCCTGGGTCAGCTTTTCCTCCAGTTTGATTCCTTTTTCATCGGTCATCTTCAGCTTTAATTGCACCATCTCCTTGAACAGCTCCATAAACTCCTTGAATTCGGCTTCCGAGAGCTTGCTTTTTGCTGTTTGAAGCATTCCCTCAATCTCTTGGTAACTTTCCTGCGAACCGCCGTGCTGTTCAATGGTTTTGACGGAACCGAATATTTCATCGGCTAGATAAGAAGAAGCAAATACGGCA
Organism: Paenibacillus sp. FSL M7-1455; assembly: GCF_038004655.1. NCBI lineage: Bacteria > Bacillati > Bacillota > Bacilli > Caryophanales > Paenibacillaceae > Paenibacillus > Paenibacillus sp. FSL M7-1455. The sequence continues at coordinate 2,976,537 of NZ_JBBORO010000001.1, forward strand.
GACGGAATCAGGATTGCTACTGCGGCAATGCCTGCAAGCAATCGTTTTTTCATAGGGGATCTACCTCTCTTTTCGTTAACATATTGTTGATAGGACTGCTGGACACGTCCGTACAAATCGGGTGGACAGTGCATCGAATCTGCAACCTGGCGAAGCTCTTCGCGCAATTCCTGGTCAATAGACATACTCGTTTCCTCCCGTCATTTCGATTCTTTTCCGGAGCTCATGAAGTGCCCGATGATGCCTGGATTTCACTGTGCCAACGGGGATTTGCAGAATGTCCGCGATTTCTTCCAGATCATAGTCGTGAAAATAGCGCAGGATGACGACCACACGCAGTTTGTAGGACAGCTGGCGGACTAAGCCGAACAGCTCGTGCTGCATTTCGGACTGCAGGAAAGCTTTGTCCGTCCAGTTGAACGGTTCGCAAGCCATCTGGCGGTTTCGTTCAAAAAGGCGAATTCGCCGCCATGCTTTTCTTTTCCAATCCTGGACAAGATGGATCGTGATCCCATGCAACCAAAACCGGAACGGCCTGTTCGCGTCGTATTGATGAAACGACCGCCACATGCGCATGTAAACTTCATTCACGATATCCTCAACGTCCTGTTTGTCGTAGACGAGAAAAGCAACCGTCCGATAGACGTCTTGATGAGTCGCCTCATAGACCAGCTGAAAGGCCGACTCGTCGCCGAGCGTCGCTTGTTCAAGCCACGACCGTAACTCTTTATCATTCATGGGGGCCCCTCCTGAACGTGTTACACCCCTTAATTCGCTCCAATGGGGAAAAAGGTTCCGTAAGAGAAAAAACGTATTTGAATAAAAATATACATCACCTGTGGCACGCCTGGATATAAACCAAAAAAACCTTGGTCGGCAGAAAGGCCGAACCAAGGTTTTTTGAGTGTTGAATATCGACAGTGGATTGATATCCGAATTGTCGGGTGGTTAAACAGCTCTCCGTTTATACGCTCGCATCGCAAAGACATAAGCGACGAGCATAATTCCGACGCACCATGCAAGCGCGATCCAGATGTCATTGCCTACCGGTTGACTTGACAACAGGGCACGGATGGTTTCGACGATCGAGGTGACCGGCTGGTTTTCGGCAAAAGCGCGAACGACTTTGGGCATGGAATCGGTCGGCACAAAGGCCGAACTGATGAACGGCAGGAAGATCAGCGGATAGGAAAATGCGCTCGCCCCTTCGACCGATTTTCCGGACAATCCGGCAATCGCCGCGACCCAAGTCAACGCCAGCGTAAACAGCACGAGAATGCCGGTTACGGCGAGCCATGGCAGAATCCCTGCGGTCGAGCGGAAACCCATGATGAGCGCTACGAGAATGATGACGACGAGGGAAATCATATTGGATACCAGCGAAGTTAGGACATGCCCCCACAGCAGTGCTGAACGCGAAATCGGCATGGAGTTGAACCGCTCAATGATCCCCCGCTGCTTATCCATAAACAGGCGGTAAGCCGTATAAGATATCCCGCTTGCGATCGCAATCAGCAGGATGCCGGGCAACAGGTAGTTCACATAGTTGTCCGTACCGGTTTGGATGGCGCCGCCAAACACATAGACAAACAGCAGCATCATCGCAATCGGGGTGATACAGACCGTGATGATGGTGTCCATGCTGCGGAAAATATGGCGCATGGAACGTCCGAGCATAACGCTCATATCGCTGAAAAAGTATCGATTCATCGATTATTTCCCCTCCTTATTACCGATGATGGCGAGGAAGATCTCCTCCAATGAAGGTTGTTTCTCCACATACTCCACCTTTGCGGGCGGGAACAGCTTTTTCAGTTCCTCAAGCGTGCCGTTGGTTATGATCCGGCCCTCATGCAAAATGGCGATCCGATCGGCAAGCTGTTCGGCCTCATCCAAGTACTGAGTGGTGAGAAATATCGTCGTGCCGCCGTCGGCCAGCTCCTTGACGGTCTTCCAAACCTCGATGCGAGCCTCGGGGTCCAGCCCGGAGGTCGGCTCGTCGAGGAAAATGATCTGCGGATTTCCCACAAGGCTTAGGGCGATGTCCAGCCTGCGGCGCATGCCGCCCGAATAGGCAGATGCCTTGCGGTCCGCAGCTTCTGTCAGGCCGAAGCGTTCAAGTATATGATCCGCAACCTGGCGCGGGTTTTTGAGGTGCCGCAGTTTGGCGATCAGGATCACATTTTCCCGTCCCGTCAAAATCTCGTCCACGGCGGCAAATTGTCCGGTCAAACTGATGGATTGCCGTACTTGGTCGGGCTTTGCAGCGACGTCAAAACCGTTGACGGTGGCAGTGCCTCCGTCCGGCTTAAGCAGCGTGGTGAGAATTCGGACCATCGTCGTCTTGCCCGCCCCATTCGAGCCTAGCAAGGCGAAAATCTCGCCTGGCTTCACTTCAAGATCGACACCCTTTAGGACATCCGTGTCCTTGAAAGATTTTCGCAGACCGTTGACTACAATTGCTTTTTCCATCCGGACATCCCTCCTTTACTTTGTTTTATCCTTAGCCTTTTTTGCGGCCTTGCTCACTTCCTTTCCGATGGACTCTTGATAAATATCAGCGTAAGTTTTGGAATCTTTGATGAGATCGTCGCAGAATGCCGCTACGTCCCGCCCCGTCACTTCGAGCACGCCTTTCCCCATGGCAGCGCCCTCCTCAAAAAGATCGACAATCCCCGAGAGCACCCCCGTCCCTTCGGTCAGCTCAACAGGGCCGACCTTAAAGAGATATTTTTGGATCTCTTTATAAACGATCTGGTAATCTCGCGGGAGCGCTTTGACACGCGCCACGTGCGCCCTCCATTCTTTTTTGCCTTCGATGATATCCCGTATTCTCATGTTCTCCTCCTACTTGCCTAATTTTTTGGCGATGTTATGGTTGAGTTGCTCGCGCCACTTGTCGCGAAAAGACTTTGCCCCATCGATGCCGGCCAGCGCTAAGCAAAAACCTTGGATATCATCACCCAGCACCTCTTCGACACGCTGACCGTCCGCCGCCGTTTCTTCGAGGAGACCAAGCACGCCGTCAAGAATCGGCATCAGATTGCGGCCGGAGAAGTCGGAGTGCGGCCAAAGATAGGCATTAATTTGTTTCCAAGCCGCCTGATAATCGGCCGGCAGTTTTGCGGCTCGCGATTCAAAACTTTTCATTTCTTTGGTCAAGTCGCTGCCGGTGATTTTTTCCCAAAAATTCATTGGTTTTTCTCCTTTAACTCGTTTATTTTTGAGGATACGAACTCCCATTTGTCCCAGAACCTCCGCAGCTCTTCGCGCCCCGCGTCGTTGATCGCGAGAAACTTCCGCGGCGGTCCCATGTCGGAGGGTTTCTTCGTGATCGTCACCAACTTGTTTTTTTCAAGACGGATCAGGATCGTGTATACCGTTCCCTCCACAACGTCTGTGAATCCGAGGGCATTCAGCTGCCGCGTGATTTCGTAGCCGTAGGTTTCTTGGCGGCTTATAATTTCAAGGACGCAGCCCTCAAGCACGCCTTTGAGCATTTCCGTTAAGTTTTCCAACACAATCGCTCCTTGCTATTCTGTGAGACTGGTATGAAGTATTACTAATTACCGCTATAAAGTAACACGTAGTAGTTGGAAAGTCAATGCCATTTCCTCATCAACGTTAAAAATAGGCTTCATTTTGGCTCTCGATATCAATGGTTGCACACAAAAAGCCGCAACGATGCGGCTTATAAGCGTGTATGTTCTTGTCGTTTTAGATTCTTCGAACCGAGTTGGAGCGCTATTTTGAAGCCATGTCCCTGGCGTCCTTGATTCTGACATTGGTACTGTATAATGCCGAATCGCTGCTCACCTTGAACGACGGGTATGACCGGTCCGCTTCCAGCTTGAGCGCATCGTCGAACAAGCTTTCCTGCTGCTTGTCGACCAGAAAAGTGAAGTTTTTTACAGAAATTCGAATGTCGGTGTCAAGCGGCTGATCCAAAATCTCGATGGCGAGCACCCCGTTGCACCCGCAATTTTCGGTATCATAAAAAAGCTTGAAATAGCCGGGACGCCCCGCCAAGCTGTTCGCGAGTTTTTCTTCCGTATAAGAATCAATGAAAATGATCATGTTTCGATCTCCTCCTTGCATCGTCTTCTTTACCATATCATGCTTATTATACTGGTAAAAAATCAGTTCCGCCATGATGGAGGTTCCCTGTCCGGATTGCGGAAATCCGTCGCATGATGTATATTGGTTTTACATTGACATTACAGCAGGTCTAAAAAAGGAGGAGCCATGTCACCACGTACCAAAGAACAGAATGACGCCATCCGGGAGATGCGCATGAACCAAATAATGCAGGCTGCTGCGGAAGTATATTTGGAAAAGGGCATTCAATTGGAAATACGCGATGTTGCTGTCAAAGCAGAGCTCGGCTACGGAACCGTGTACCATTACTACAAAAACAAGCACATGCTTCTGGAAGATTTATTGTGGGATGCCTTGTATCGAACGGAATCGGCAGTACAACCCGCTATGACGGGGGACGGCGGCAGCTTGCATAAAGCGGAGTCGTTCTCCAGGCTGCTTCTGCAGAAGTGCGTCCAGGATCCTTCCGTATTTATATTGCTTAAAACGGTTGCGGATAATTTTCATCACTTCCCGGGAAACCGGTTCAGCAAGCTGTCTGAACATTTTCAGGAACGGATCTATTTGCCGTTTGTGCACATGATTCGCGAAGAAATCGATTCCAAGTCACCGGATAAAACGGCTAATCTGATATTCGGCTCGCTGATCGGCTGCACAGCATTGAACATCCACCATCAAATGCGACATGAGATGGATGCGGACGGCATCGTTGACATGATTTTTTCAGGCCTGCAGGCAAAGGAGAGATAAACGGAATGATCATCCTGAAATCGAAAGCGGAAATTGAAGAAATGAGAAAAGCCGGCCGCATCGTCGCCGCTTTTCACAAAGCCATCTCAAGTATGATCCGGCCGGGTGTCACGACGCTTGAGATCGAGTCGTTCGCGCTGCAGTTCCTGAAGGAGAATGGCGCCAAGGCGTATACGATCGGCTACAACGGCTATCCGTACGCGACATGTGCTTCGGTTAATGACGTCATTGCGCATGGTTTTCCGAACCGGACCCCGCTCAAAGAAGGCGACATCGTCACTATCGACATCGTGGCGGAAAAGGATGGCTGGATCGGCGATTCTGCCTGGAGTTATGCGGTCGGCGAGGTATCGGAGGAGGCCCGTAAACTGATGCGGGTAACGAAGGAATGCTTGGATCTGGGCATCGGAAAAGCTGTCGTCGGAAACCGGATCGGCGATGTGATGCATGCGGTTCAAACCCATGCCGAGCGGAACGGATTTTCGGTGGTGCGCGATCTGCTCGGTCACGGCGTAGGCCGGGAGATGCACGAGGAGCCTAACTATCCCCACGTCGGGAAACCCGGCAAAGGATTCCGCTTGAAGGAAGGAATGGTGTTGACGATAGAGCCGATGATCAATGCGGGAAAAGCGTTCATGACGGTGGATGCCGACGGATGGACCGCCAGAACCGCCGACGGCTCGCTTTCTGCGCAATACGAGCATACGATTGCCATTACTGCGGATGGACCGGTCATATTGACCGCGCAATAGAAATCAATCCTTAGTTTGTGGCAGTGTTGATCCGGAAGCTGAGTGGTGATCCCCTCTTCCTTCCGAATTTCAAGCAAAAAATCGGCCGCGATTCGCATGTCTGCGAAAAGGCCGATTTTTATTTTTACGTTTTCCTTTTACCGTGGTGTGTTTTTGCAGCAAAAAGACAGCCGATCCCCGCGCCGGCCGCCTAATTATCTTACCTATATTATCGCACGAACTGCATCCGCGAGTTTCTCCCTTTTTAGATCACGGTAACCTTCGACAAATCCGCCTCCATGCCCTTGAGCGCGGCAAAGGTCAACTTATCCATCCAGGCGCCGTCAAAGCAGACGGTTTGGATGGCATGATAATATTTCTTGGACAACATAGACCCTTGGAAGGACACGTTTTTAAGCGTGGCGTCCTTGAACGAAACTTCTTTCAACCCCGCTCTGTCGAATTTGACGCCGATGAAGATTTGACCGTCAAAACGCTGCCCGCTCAGATCGGAAGACGTGAAGTCCACCCCGTCAAAAACACAGTTTTTGAAGACGGTTTTGGTGAGAGCAGTCATCGACAGGTTGACGTCGGTCAATTGGACGTCCACGAATGCGGCGCCGGCCAGCCACGACTTGCTGAAGTTGGTTCGCACAAGGATGGATTTATTGAAGCTTGCATTCGCCAGATCCAGGGTGGACAGGTTGCAGTCCGTCAGGTTCGCGCCGTCGAAACGGGCATCCCGCACGTCGCTGTTCTTAAAAGAGCTGCCGCTCAAGTCCGCGTTCGTGAAGTCGGAGCCCCGCAGCGCACTTGCTGTAAAATTCCCCTTATGGGCGGTAACGCCCGCAAAGTCGCTGTCAATCAAGTTGCTTGCGCTGAGGTTGGTCAACACCTGCCGCTCCAGCGAACGGGAGAGGTTGGCCACCTCTAATACGGTTTGCTCAATGTCGCCGATGCTGTCGATGGTCATCTCAAAAGCCGTTTCGTCGTCCTTGCCCTCCGCTTTCAGTTCACGGTAACGCTCCTGCAAGTCGGAGTGAAGGTCCGACTTTAATTCACTGACGCTTTTCACTCCGTCATATGGAGCAAAAACCCCGTTCAGATAGTTCGTCAATTTCTCGTTCATCCCATCGACTCTCCTTATAACAAGTCTTCGAGCACGCGCTTGGCGTATTCCCAGTTGCTTTTGTTGCGCTCATAAGTTTCCTTGCCCTTCTCGGTAATTCGAAAATACTTGCGCCGTCCGCCCTGCGATTCGTCGCCCCAATACCACTCGATATCACCGTCCCCTTCGAGCCGCCGGACGCTGGAGTACATCGTGGCTTCCTTTAACTCATATTCACCGCCCGAACGTTCGGCAATCAGCTTGACAATTTCGTAACCGTAGCGGTCCGCTTCGGATAAAAGTCGTAAAATCATCGTGTCGGTATGGCCACGCAGCAGGTCGGATGTGATTTTGTTGTCGCTCATGCAATCACCTCCATATCTGCATAATACGATATACTACTATGACTGTCAATGTAATTTATTGATTATAACAATGTATTGAGTTTTCCATCCGCATGATGAGACAAACTCTAATCCGATCTACAAGTTTACATAATTAATTTATCGTTAACTCATTTTGTTTATTCTATTCGATTGCGGCCTATGTCCTCATCCTAAAAACACAAAAAGCCGCAACAATACGGCTTTCGCTGCAGGGGGCTTGAATCTCCGGATGAATTCAAAGAATGGCATGCGGACCGTGCCCGGGGAACACCTTCCGTTCGTTGGTGCTTTTTAATAGCGCCCAGCTTTTATCAACCATTTCATTGGATTCAACGAACATAGGGTTCATCAGAGGCAGATCACCCGTAAAAATGCCCAACCCTTCGATAACAATGCTAATGGAATCATCCGAGTGACCCGGAGTATGCAGAATATATCCTGGGATGCCCAATTTTTTAATGAAGCTGGCTTTATCATATTCATTGATGATGTTATCGGCCTCCACCTTTATTTCTTTGAAGCCGGGGAATTTTTTCATCGACTCATTCGCCGCTTCAAGAAAATCCGATTGCGTTCTGCTGATCATAAGCGCTACGCCCATGGATTGCAGCTCTTGCACGATTCCGCAATGATCCGGATGAAAGTGGGTAACCATGACATAGGGAATGTCCTTCCAATCGATTTGATACTTTCGCAGTTGGCTCGCCATCTTACCAAGCGTACCAGGCAACCCTGTATCGATGAGAAGGTACTTGTTTTGGCAGTCAATCGCATAATAATTCGTCGAACCGTAGCCAATGTTAATGACATTCATAAGTCCGCCTCCATCTTATCGTTCATATTCGTCGATATAGAGATCGCCCACAATTTTTGCACTTGAATGATATCGATCATACGACCGGTATACGTCATTCGCCCATTTTAATAACATCGATTCTAGTTTTTTCTCCTTCAGTCCGATGAGGTCCATAACCGTTAAACCTCCTCTTTCTTGAACGGGCAATGCAGGAATCAAAATTTCCGGATGGGACGATTTGTATTGATCCAAAACATGGCTCAACCGACTTGTCTTGGCGTACTTCCATTCGATTTCTTTTTCAAGCATCAAATACATTCTGGTGAGATGCAAATTGTTGTTCCACTTCCCATGAACCTCCGAATGCTGCAAACAATGGGCGTCGGCAAAAATAAATTGGTTTACTCCGCTCCCATCCATGAAATGAATTTGCATATCATTGAAAACGTCAAAACATTCAAAGACTCCACCCTCGGTGCGTGATCCACAAAATTGACATCTTCCGTAATCCTTTAACTCTAAGCCCTTTTTTTGGGCTTGTCGCACTATGTTCTGCATAGCCCCCACCTTCCCTTCAGGAACCATGATTGAATCATTATTGAATCCGAATCCCTTAGCGCCGTCTTAACGTTCCGCACCATAATTCTGTAAATAACAGTTCATAGGAAATCATTCTTTGGGTAATGCCGGTTGCCCGCTCCAACTGTCCCGTAGGTAAATTCGGATCGCCCCCTATAGAGCCATATTAAGGGCTAACGTTACGTTAGAGTCAATATGCAAATGAGCCATTGCAACAACGTCAACGCGTTCCCCCCCGCCATTTTGATGATGGGAAGCGGCAGTGCTTCTTGTGCGACTGGCGGATCGACAGGACGCGGAGCTTGGGCTTCGGCATCTTGTTGCGGATGCGGTCAATCAGTTCCGGATGCCGTCGGGTTTAGCCTGCGGCACCCGTCTCGTCTGCGGAGGACGAGTGTCCCGGAACGGCCGCCCCCTGTTTTACGCGCCGCTCGAGGCGCAGGCTCGCCGCAAACACGGCAAGCGACAACACCGTCATCGCGCCTGCAAAATAGCCGATTTGCCCGACGGTAGCGAAGCGCACGACTGCTCCTCCGACCGACGCGCCCAACGCGCTTCCCACGTAAATGACGGAGGACTGCAGCGACAGGACGATGCCGGACGAAGGCCCCGACAGTCCGATCAGCCGATGCTGCTGGGCAGGATTAAACATGTAGCCGCTGAAGCCGTACAGAGCCATGGCAGCAATCGCCACGGCAAGAATGCCGGGCCGGCCGGCAAAGCCGTACAGCGCCGACATCAGGAACAACGAGGCGGCGAGCAGTATCAACGCCAGCGGAATCGCCCGATTCGGGCCGATCCGGTCCGCGGCGATGCCCCCCGTCCGGACCCCGATAAAGCTGGCGATACCGGAGATGCACAGCACGATGCTGATCATCCGGCCTCCAGCTCCGTATCCGGCAAACAGTTCGGAAACGTACGTAAAGAGCGCAAAAATTCCGGTGGCCCAGGCGAGCGTTGTCAGCAAGGCGGATAGCAGCTCCGGCCGCTTCAGATACGACAGGCGCTCCCGCATGCCGACGGCCCCGGCCGGCGCCACCTGCGGGAACAGCAGCCGAATGGCTAGCGCGGCGAGCAGCGTCATGCCGCCGACGATCCAAAACGTCGTGCGCCAGTCGAACGCCTGGGCGACCCACGTCCCGAACGGAACGCCAAGGATCAGGGAAACGGTCTGCCCAGCAATGACAATCGACACTGCGCGCCCCCGTTTCTCAGGCTCGGACAGCGTGGAGGCGACAGCGACCGCCCCCGGCGAAAATAGTCCCGCTCCCAGCGCGGCGACGATCCGCCCGGCCATCATCAGGCCGTATGAGGAAGCAAGACCGCACACCACGTTTCCGGCGGCGAGCAGCAGCAGCGCACCGAACAACAGCTTCCTGCGCTCCATCCTTCCGGTCAGTGTCGTCAGTATCGGCGACGACACGGCATAAACGAGCGAGAATGCCGTCACCAGCTGTCCGGCAAGCGCCGTCGAGACATGCAGCGCCGCCGCCAGCGTCGGCAGCAGACCGCCGATCATGTACCCTTCCGTGCCGATCGCAAACGATCCGAGCGCCAACCAAAATATCCGTTTGTCCATGAAATCCTCTCCTCATTTAATTTCGACTTTTCAATGGAACTGAATGAGTTGCATTGAATGATATAAAACACTCTCTTTTGCGGCTGCACACTGAACTGTTCCCCTCCTCAAAGTAACCGTAACGGTTACATTGAATGCCGAGATGATCCCTACTGCCGGCCTTTAGACGCATACAGCGGACAAGCCGCAAGCTGAAATCGGATATCCAACATTTTCTTAGATCATTTCCGATCAGGCAGATTAAAAGCGGATATCGACCTGTTCTGCCGCTTCCATCCTAACCTGAATCAGGAAAGCCAGCCGACTCCCTCCTTTCATTGAAACTGAATCAGTTACATTGATCGCCGCAGAAAAAACGTGGCTCGCGGATCGGTCTTCATCAAACAGCCAGCAGCATGCCTCTCCGGTTCATCGACGGGCCGGAATCCGAGCCGACAGCTGTTTCCGATCGGCCCGCTTACCTAAGATCTTCCGGCGACCGGCTCCTTGCGGATGCCTGCCGCTTCCTGCGGCATCAACGCTTCCCGTGCTCCAGCGATGAACCGACCAGATCCTTGATCGTTTCCTGAGCCAGCCGTCGCTTCAATGCTTCTTCGCTGTCTTCGTAGATCTCTTGCAGAGCCGGCTGAATGCCGTTGCCGATGATGCAGCTCGGGTTCGGCTGGCTGTGGTGAAGCTCGAACAGGGGCGTCTGCACAACGGCTTCGTACACGTCCAGCAGGCTGATCTCTTCCGGTCGGCGCGCCAGCTTCCAGCCGGCTCCTGTCCCGCCGTGCTGCACGAGCACCAGGCCCGCCTTTGCAAGCTGACCAAGAATCCGCCTCAGAAAAACCGGGCTCGTTCCCACGCTGTTTGCGATCCGGTCGGAAGGGAAAAATTCGTCCTTCTCCGCCCAAAAGGCCAGCCAGGTCAAAATATGAAGCGCAATGGTATAACGGCTTACGATGGCCATGTTCGGCATCCCCTTTCAATAAAACCATTATAGTTTCATTGAATCCCCCTCGTCAACGAATCCCTTTCCCCTTTTCAGCGGAATGGTATAAATCAGCGTCTTAGACACATCACCTTTTTGCGGCCTGTTCACCTCGAATCCGCCGCCCCCGTTCATCTTCCCGTTTGGACGTATTTTGATCCGGGTAAATAAACTTGTGAAATACTCGGACACCGTCCGTAACCAACAGGAGGGATTCATTGATGAACCATAAGAAGGGACAGCAGCCGCATAAGGACATGAAGGACAGCCAGTTGGAGGAATTCCGCGTAAGCGATGCGGGCGAACCCATGACCACCAATCAAGGCGTTCGAATTTCCGAGGACGAGCATTCGCTCAAGGCCGGCGAACGCGGTCCGACGTTAATGGAGGATTTTCATTTTAGGGAGAAGTTGACCCATTTTGACCATGAGCGCATTCCTGAGCGCGTCGTTCACGCCCGGGGCTTCGGCGTTCACGGTTATTTTCAGGTATACAAGCCGATGACAAAGTACACGAAGGCCAAATTTCTGCAGGATCCGTCCATAAAAACGCCGGTATTCGTGCGTTTCTCCACCGTGGCCGGTTCGCGGGGTTCGGCCGATACGGTGCGGGATGCCAGGGGCTTTGCCACCAAGTTTTACACGGAGGACGGTAACTTTGACCTTGTGGGCAATAACATCCCCGTGTTCTTCATTCAGGATGCGCTGAAATTCCCTGATCTGGTGCATGCGTTCAAGCCGGAGCCCCACAACGAAATGCCGCAGGCATCCACGGCGCATGATACCCACTGGGATTTTATTGCCAACAATACCGAATCGGCCCACATGGTCATGTGGACGATGTCGGACCGGGCGATTCCGCGCAGCTACCGGATGATGGAAGGCTTCGGCGTACATACCTTCCGGTTTGTCAATGACAAGGGCGAAGCGCATTTTGTCAAATTCCATTGGAAACCGCTGCTGGGCGTGCATTCCCTGGTCTGGGACGAAGCGCAGAAAATCGCCGGCAAGGATCCCGACTTTCACCGCCGCGACCTGTGGGAAGCCATTGAAACGGGCAACTATCCCGAATTTGAGTTTGGCGTGCAAATGATCCGCGAGGATGAGGAGTTCAATTTCGATTTCGATATTCTCGACCCGACCAAAATATGGCCGGAAGAGCTCATTCCCGTCCAGCGCATCGGAAAAATGACCCTGAACCGCAACGTGGACAATGTGTTTGCCGAAACGGAGCAGGCTGCCTTCCACGTAGGCAACGTGGTTCCGGGAATCGATTTTTCCAACGACCCGCTGCTCCAGGGGCGCCTGTTCTCTTATACCGATACGCAGCTGATCCGTTTGGGCGGACCGAATTTCCATGAGATTCCGATCAACCGGCCCGTGGCAGAGGTTCACAATAACCAGCGTGACGGATACCATCGCATGACGATCAACCGGGGGCAAACCAGCTATCATAAAAACTCCCTTGGAAACAATGACCCCCGCCCCGTTTCGCAGCTGGACGGCGGATACGCCCACTATCAGGAAAAGGTGGAGGGACGCAAAGTCCGGGCGCGCAGCAACAGCTTCAAAGACCATTACACCCAGGCTAAACTGTTTTGGAACAGCATGTCCGACGTGGAAAAGCAGCATATCATTAAGGCTTTCCGGTTCGAGGTGGGCAAGGTAAGAAGCAAAAGCGTGCAGCAGCAGGTCGTCGACATGTTCGCGAACGTCGATTTGACGCTGGCCGAGGAAATCGCCCTTGGCGTCGGCGTCACCCCGCCGAAGGCGAAGGCCGGTGATGAAGCATCCGGGACAACGATGGCCGGAGGTGCCGAAACCAAGGCTTCGCCGGCGCTGAGCCAGCTTCGAACCGCCATGTCCCCGGCCACCCGCAAGGTGGCGGTGCTGGCCGCCGACGGATTCGACGCCGACGAGATGAAGGCCGTCCTTGCCGCCTTTGCCGAAGCGAAGGTCGTGCCGGAAGTCGTCAGCGAAAATCTGGGGATGATTGCCGGAAGCGACGGCAGCCGGCTAGAGGTTATGCATACCTTCCTAACGGCAGATTCCGTGCTGTTTGACGCGGTCTATGTGGCCGGCGGGGAACAAAGCATGGCCAAGCTCCAGGGAATCAAGGAGGCCGTCAACTTTGTAACGGAAGCTTATAACCATTTTAAAACCGTGGGGGCTTCTGCCCAGGCTGCCGGGCTGCTGTCCGGCTCAGGCATTCATCTCGCCGATCCGGCCGCTACTTCGGGCTATCTGACGTCTCCGGACGAGGATACCGGGCTGGTCATCCGAAAGGAGACGGAAGACGCCGGCGTCTTCGCCCGTCAGCTGGTCGACGCAATTGCCATGCATCGCCACTGGGGGCGTGAAATGCAGATGATTCCTCCAGCGAAGCGAACCGATTGAAATCGGATCGATATGAATGATGATCCTGCCCAGCTTTTTGCGGGGCAGGATTTTTGAATTTCGGACCGTTTAGAAACAGGGAAGCCGAATTACGATTCCCATGATTTCGTTCGACGAATATCTCCGAAGCTGATTGCTGCTGGAACAACCTTCCGTTCTCAAGCGGTAAGAGCAGGCGCCTGTAACCGTTGGCTAATGGCGTTGCCTGCCTGGTCCACGAACCGGAGCCGCTATTATCATTCAAGTAAATATCGGAGGTGTTTTTCTTGATTCAAAATCATAGACAAGGTAGGTGCCAGCTATCTATCTCGAAAAAGGATGGCCCAAATATCAAGAATTTAGGCGTTTTTGCCGTATAGCACTAAGAACATCGGGCCCTGCGTCCCACTTCAGATCCGGGTTGTTATCGAATTGTTTTTTCACATTCAGGAGCCATTGCTGTACCTTGCTTTGTATGGTGTAGTGTGTTCCTTCGATCCCGAAATTCGCAAGCAATCGGCCTTCTTCGCTGTTTACTTAATCAATGCATCGTAATGCCGCATCGGAATCTTTTCTAATCGCGCCTGAGATCTGCCTCCTATCCATTCAAAATCAGTTGAGTTCGGTCGGCTGCTCCAGGCGTGGTCCGGCACCTGCCGCTTCCTTCCGTTTGCGCAGAAGGAGCGCCAGCGGAATGGCCAGCGCCACCAGCGCGCTCGCGAACAAAAACGCATCGTCGATGCTCCGCGTATACGCCTCGCGGCGTATCCATTCCGTGCCCTGCGCCGCATAGTTAGCGTGCAGACGGGACTCGTGCACGCTCATCCGCGCATAAAACACCGACGTGAACATGCCGAGCGCTCCCGCGCTGAATAGCTGCCGCAGCCAGTTGATCAGGGCCGACGCATGGCCCGATTCGGACTGCGGAACCGCTGCCATCGCCGCGCTGGTCGCCGGCGTCAGCGACAGCCCCGTACCGACGTTGCGGATCGCCAGCCAGATCATGACGGAGACGAGCGTCGTTTCCGTGCCGAGACGGCTGAAGCGAAACGTCGTCACCAGCAGGATCAGGCTGCCCAGGGCAATCAGCGCTGCCGGCCCAAAGGTGCGGTATCCTTTCCCCGACAGGAACGTGGCCAGGGTCAGACACGCGGCCGCAGGAAGAAAGAGCAGCCCGACCTGAAAAGACGACAGCCCTTGAACTTCTTCCAGGAACAGCGGAACAAAGTATACGCCGGAGTAGAGGGCAAAGGACAGGATCAGCGATACACCGAGGCTCGCGGCGAACGTGAAATTGCCGAACAGCCTGAGGTTCAGCAGCGGCTCCTTCGCGCGCAGCTCGACCCGGATGAAAAGAGCGGTGCATGCGCCGCCGATCAGGAGGCTGCCCCACGTCCAGACCGACCGCATGCCCCAGGCATGCAGATTGCCGAACAGCAGCAGGATGGCAAGACTGCCCGCGGTGGCCAGCAGGAGTCCGGCAGCATCCAGACGCTTTTGCTGACCCCGGATATCCTTCGGGAGCAGGATACGCTCCGCCAACCAGGCAAGAATGCCGGCCGGCAGCGTCACGAGAAAAATCAGGTGCCAGTCGTGCTGCTGAAGCCACCCGCTAACCGAGGGGCCCACCGCCGTGCCAAGCACCGTCGAAAACGACCAGACGCTGACCGCTAGAGGCTGTCTTCCTCGCGGCAGCGTCTGATAAATCATGGCCAGGGACACGGGCTGAATCAGTCCGCACCATACGCCCTGCAAGATGCGGAAGAAAATCAGCGCCTGAATATTCCAGGACAGGGAACACATTACGGAACTGACGGTGATTCCGGCCAGCGACAGCAGAAACATCCGTTTGCCGCCGAAACGGTTGGAGAGATAGCCGCTGACGGGAGCAATCATGCCGAAGGCCAGCGTAAAGCCCGTAATGATCCACTGCACGGTCCCGAGGCCGGAGTGAAAGATGCCGATAAAGCCGGGCAGCGAAACGTTTAAGGAAACCATGGGATACATGCCGACAAAGGAACCGCAAAACAGGGTGAGCAGAACCGGCCAAAACGGCAGACTGCCCTGCCCCTCTCCGGCCTTTGCCGCGGCAGTATTCATCGTGACAGACAATTCATAACCTCCCGTTCAGGTGGCGGCCATCCCGTCACAACACATAATGGCAGGCCGCGTGGTGACCGCTGTCCAATGGGCGCAGCGCCGGCTCTTCCTGCCGGCAGCGGTCCGTGGCAAACGGACACCGGGTATGAAACCGGCAGCCCGAGGGCGGATTGGCCGGCGAGGGAATTTCCCCTTCCAGGCTTCCGGCCGCCTGGCCTTGGCGGGGCGTGGTCTGCGGTATGGCCTCAATCAGAGCCTGGGTATACGGGTGGGCCGGGGCGAGAAACAGCGACTCGCTCGGTGCGATCTCCACGAGCTTCCCGAGGTACATCACGCCGATCCGGTCCGACAGATGCCGGACAACCTGCAGGCCATGGGCGATGAACAAGTAGGTCAGCCCCAGCTTCTGCTGCAGGTCCTGCAGCAAATTGATGATCTGGGCCTGAACCGATACGTCCAGCGCGGATACGGCTTCGTCGGCGAGAATGAACCGCGGGTTCAGGGCGATCGCGCGGGCGATGCCGATCCGCTGCCGCTGCCCGCCGGAGAACTCGTGCGGATACCGCTGCGCCCACGACGGGTCGAGCCCCACCAGCTCCAGCAGCTCGCTGACGCGGCGGCTGATGTCGGCCGGGGAGCGCTGCCCCTGACCGTGCACCTTAAGCGGCTCGGCGATGCTGTCGCCGATCTTCCAGCGCGGATCCAGCGATCCGTACGGATCCTGGAAGATCGTCTGCATATGCTGGCGGGCGGCGCGCAGTTCACGTCCTCCCAGGTTCGTCAGGTCCTTGCCGTCAAAAAGAACCGTCCCTGCCGTGGCACGCTCCATCTGGAGCAGCACCCGGCCCAGCGTCGACTTTCCGCTGCCGGACTCGCCGACTAAACCGAAGGTTTCGCGCTTGCGGATCGTAAAGCTGACGTCGTCCACGGCGCGGATCAGCTTCTTCGCTTTGCCGATGCCTCCGCCATGCACCGGGTAATACTTTTTCAGGTGATCCACGGTAAACAAAGCGTCCGCCGCTTCTTCCGCTGCCCCGGCGGAGCCGGCTTCGCGTCGTCCTTCAATGTTCTCTTCTGCGCCGCCTTCCCGTGTAACGCGTAAAGCAGCCGTCACGCTGGAAGCCGCCGGGTCGCCAGAACCTGCAGCTGCACCCGAAACAGCCATCGCATTGGATGCCGCCGCACCGAAACCTTCAGCTGTACCGGAACCCTCAGCTGCACCGGAGCCTGCCGGCACAGCGGGGGCCATCCAGCCCTCCGACTGAACTAGCTCCTCCGCATGCCAGCAGGCGCTCCGGCGCTCGCCGGATTCGGTTAAGGCCGGCGCTTCCTGCCTGCAGCGCTCCGTGGCAAAGGGGCAGCGCGGGTGAAAGCGGCAGCCCTGCGGAAGTGCGGCCAGGCTCGGGATCGACCCTTCGATGGAGTGCAGCTTCGTGCCGCGGACCGTGTCTCGCGTCGCGACGGAACGGAGCAGGCCCCGCGTATACGGGTGGCGCGGAAGGCGGAACAGCTCGGAAGCTGGCGCCTCCTCGACGATTTCGCCGGCATACATGACGACCACCCGGTCGGCAATCTCGGCGGCGATCCCGAGATCATGGGTGATCAGCAGGATCGACATGCCGAGCTCGGCCTGCAGTTCTTTCAGCAGGCGCAATATTTGCGCCTGGATCGTGACGTCCAGCGCGGTGGTCGGCTCATCCGCAATGAGCAGGTCCGGCCCGCAGGACAGCGCCATGGCGATCATGGCCCGCTGCAGCATTCCGCCGGACAGCTCGCCCGGATACTGCTTCAGCCGCAGCTCCGGCTCCGGAATGCCGACCCGCTTCAGCAGCCGGACGGCACGCTCCCTGGCCTCCCGCTTGGAAACTTTCTCATGCTGCAAGATGGTCTCCTGAATTTGCTGCCCGATCGTAAAGACCGGGTCGAAGGCCGCCATCGGCTCCTGGAACACCATCGCCATCCGTTTGCCGCGAATCCGGCGCAGTTCGGCCTCCGGCAGGCCTGCCAGGTCCGTCCCGTCCAGAAGAAGGCTTCCTCCGCTGATGCGCCCGTTCTCATGGTCGATCAGACGCATGATCGCTTTGGAGGCTACCGTCTTGCCGCTGCCCGACTCCCCGACGAGGCAGACGGTTTCCCCGGCTTCGATCGACAGCGTCACGTCCCGGATCGCCTGCAGTGTCCCTTTCCGGGTCGTAAAATCGACGGACAGCTCCCGGATATCAAGCAATGTGCTCATTGATGCTCCCCCTCCTTTAGCGCTGGGTGACTTTCTTCGGATCGAAATGGTCCCGGAGCCGGTCGCCAATAATGTTGACAGACAACACGAAGGCGGTGATGGCCAATCCCGGGAAGGTGCAGATCCACCAGGCCGCGGTCAAATAGCCTCTGCCTTGGGAGAGCAGCGTCCCCCAGTCCGGAACCTCGCGCAGAACCCCGAGGCCCAGAAAGCTCAGGCCCGATCCCGTCAGAATGGACGTGCCGATACCGATAGCTGCCATGACCAGCAGCGGAGACAGGCTGTTCGGCAGCACATGCTTCCAGAACACGCGCAGCGGCGAAGCGCCGATGGATACCGATGCTTTGACGAACGTCCGGCTCTTGATGCTCAGCACCTGCGCCCGCATCACCCGGGCATAACCCGGCACGGAGGATACGGCTACCGCCAGCACGATGTTAAACAGGCTCGGACCGAGCGCGCCGGCGATGGCCAGCGCCAGCAGGATGCCCGGGATCGTCATCAACACGTCATTGAGACGCATGATCGCCGTGTCGATCCAGCCGCCCGCGTAACCGGACAGCGCCCCGATCGTTCCCCCAAGCAGGCCGCCGACGAGGACGGAAGCAAAGCCGATAAAGAGCGAGTCCCGGCTCCCGTACACGACCACGCTGAAAATATCCCGACCGAAATAATCGGTGCCGAACAGATGCGCGCCGCTTGGCGCCTGCATGATGTTGTCGGACCGCATCTCCGTCGGGGCGTAAGGCGCAATCCACTGCGGGACGATGGCACAGGCCGCCACAAACAGAATGATGAATCCGGCCGCCACCAGGAACAGGTCGCTTGCCGTGAACTTACGGACTTTCGGTGCGGCCGCGGCCGCAAGCTTCCGCTCGCGCCAGACCGTCTTGGCGGATACCGCCTCCCTCATAACCGCTCCCTCCTAAGGTTTAAGTTGAACGTCTCACGCGCGGATCGATCAGCGTATAAGACAGATCCACAAGCAGGTTAACCAGCGTATAGATGATGGCTGAGAACAAAATGACACCCTGAACCACTGGGAGATCCTTGGCCATGATCGCGTCCGAGATGATCCGGCCGATGCCCTGGCGGGAAAACACCGTCTCGACGACAACCGTGCCGGCCAGCAAGTCGCCGATCAGCATACCCGTCATCGTGACGGCCGGTATCAGCGCATTGCGCAGCGCGTGACGGTACATGACCGCCCGCTCCGCCAAGCCCTTGGAACGAAGCGTCACGATGAACTGCTCGCTGATGACCTCCAGCATGCTGTTGCGGACCATCCGGATAATAAAGCCGCTCCCGACCGTCCCAAGCGCCAGTGCGGGCAGAACCAGCGTCCGCCACCCGTCCGATCCCATCGCCGGAAACCAGCCCAGCGTAATGGAGAATATCAGGATGAGCAGGATGCCCGACCAGAAGGTCGGCATGGAGATGCCGAACAGCCCGATGACGCGGGCGATGATGTCAATCGCCCCGTTCCGGTGAATGGCCGACAGGACGCCAAGCAGCAGGCCTACGGTCACGGACACCAGCACGCTGGCTCCGGTCAGGGCCAGGGTAGCGGGGAAGCTCTCGGCAATTTTGGGCAGCACCGGATCGGAATTCAGCAGGGATTTGCCGAAATCCCCCTGCAGGATGCTCCCGAAATAGTGGAAGAGCTGGATGTGAAACGGCTGGTCCACGCCCAGCTGATGCCTTAAGTTCGCAATGACCTCCGGCGTCGCCATCGAGGGATCGACCATGTTGTCGGTCGGATCCCCGGGAAGAACGTAGAGGATCGTGAACACCAAAACGAGCGAGCCGATAATGACGAGGAGCGACGTTAACAGGCGCCGGGTTACCATCCACAGCATGCCGCCTCAAGCCTCCTTTCTATTTTTGCAAAGATACGTCGTTGAACAGCGGATACCCGAGGGAGTCAAAGGTAAGTCCCTGTACCGATTTGGAAGCGGCCACCGTATACGGGAAGACGTAAATCGGCAGAATGACCGCATTGTCGATGATATAATGCTGAATTTTATGGTACAGATCCTCACGCTTGGCATCGTCCTTCTCGACCCGTCCCTCTTCCAGCCACTTGTCGACTTCCGGACTGGCGAGTCTCGGCAGCGTCGGCCGGCTCTTTGGATCATAGGAATGGTAGAAGGAGTACAGCGCGTTCGGATCGGAGTTGACCTGGCTGTTGCCGTACAAATCATAGTTTCCGTTGGTGTAGACCACAGTGCGGACATCCTTCGTGATCTCGATCTCAACGTCCACGCCGATTTGCTTCAGCTGCTGCTGCACCATGACCGCGATGTCGTTGCGTTTCTCCCGGTTTGGCGTGCCGTCGACGTAGTGCAAGGTCAGTTTCTTCCCGTCCTTGCTCCGGACGCCGTCCGCTCCCTTAACCCATCCCAGCTCGTCAAGCAGCTGATTGGCTTTGGCGATATCCGGTTTGACCGAGTTTTCCAGCGACGGGTCATAACCGAAGGTGCCCGGGGTCAGCGGGGACCAGGCCCGCTCGTACGTGCCCAGGTACAGCGTTTTGACGATGGCGTCCACGTCCACGGCCAGCTGCACCGCCTGCCTTGCCTTCAGTTCGTTCCACGGCGCGCGCTCCTGGTTGAAGAACAGCGTGTACGGCAGGCCGAGCGTATTTGCCTGCAGCAGCTGGAAATTCGGATCCTTTTTCAAGGTCAGGATGTTCTGAGGCGGCACCGTCTCGGCAGCCAGCACCTGCTTGCTCTGCACACTGCCGATCCGGGTGGCCTCTTCGGGTACGATTTTAAAATCGATGCCGTCCAGGTAAGGCGCCCCCGTATTGGTCACGATCTCCGGCGCCCAGGCGTAGTCCGGATTGCGCTCGACCTTGATGTCGGCATTCTCATCCCACTTGACGAATTTGAACGGCCCCGTGCCGACCGGATGCTGCCCCAGCTGATCCCCGTATTGCTTGGCTGCAGTCGGTGACACAATGCCAAGCAGCGCCTGGCTCAGGTTGCCCAGAAAAGCCCGTGAGGGCGTCGACAAATTCAGCTTGATCGTGTACTCGTCAATGACCTCGGAGGACTTGTAGGGCTGAAGCAGGGCGGCCGCATTCGCCGCCTTGGTGGCGGGATCCAGAATCCGGTCGAAGTTGAACTTGACCGCCTCGGCGTTAAATGGCGTTCCGTCCTGGAACTTGACGTCCTTCCGCAGCTTAAACGTGTAGCTAAGCCCATCGTCTGAAATGGTCCATTCCGTCGCCAGCCACGGCTTGATCGTATTGTCCGGCAGCTGAACGACCAGACTGTCGTAGATGGTGCGGATGACGCGGACCGCGACGGCCAGGCCGCTGCGGTGCGGGTCCAGTGTATCCGGCGACGTCGCCAGAGCGTAGGTGAGCTCCCCGCCCTTGGCGGATGCTCCCTGTACGGCCGGTGCCGCCCCGCTATCCGTCTGCCCTTGGGAGGCCGTCTGCTTGCCTCCGCAAGCGGACAGCAGCATAACGGTGACCAGCAGAGCGGCTGCTGCCGATTTGCGCCTGTTTTTCGAATCAAACTTCATCTCTCTCAGACTCCCTTCAGATCCAAATATCGTTTGTATGCAGGGTGCAGGGACTCCGCAGATTGGCAGAGACCCCGTCCCGTTTAGGACAGCGCTTTTTGCTTCGTATAGCGGTTCTCCGGCACCGGCAGGCCCAGATTTCCCCGCAGCGTATCTCCCTCGTATTCCGTGCGGAACAGCCCACGTTCGCGCAGAATCGGAACCACCAGCTCGATGAAATCGTCCAATCCGCCCGGCACGCCCGATCCGATAATGAAGCCGTCGGCAGCCTCTTCCTCAAACCACTGCTGCACCAAATCCGCCACCTTCTCCGGCGTCCCGATAAACACCGTCCGCGGCGTCGCTTCCTGCAGCGCTATTTCGCGCAGCGTCAAGTTCTCCTCTTTGGCGCGTCTCTTGATACGGTCGGTCGTGCTGCGGAAGCTGTTCGAGCCAAAGTCACCCAGGTCGGGGAACGGCTCATCCAGCGGGTATTGGGAAAAGTCGTGGTGCTCGAAGTAGCGCCCAAGGTATTCCAAGGCCTTCTCAATCGTCACCAGCCCGGCGATTTCCTGGTATTTGCGCTCGGCTTCCTCTTCCGTGCGGCCCACGATCGGCCCGATGCCCGGAAAGATCAGAATTTCCTCCGGAGCGCGCCCGAGTGTGGCTGCCCGCTGCTTCACGTCCCGGTAAAAAGCCTTGGCCTCCTCGATCGTCTCCGGGCCGGTGAACACGGCGTCCGCCGTTTTCGCCGCCAGGCTGCGGCCGCTGTCCGAGGAGCCCGCCTGGAACACGACCGGCTGCCCCTGCCGGGAGCGCGCAATGTTCAGCGGCCCCTGCACAGTGAAGAACTCCCCTTCATGGTTCAGCCGGTGCAATTTGTCCGGATCGAAGAACACCCCGCTCTCCTTATCCCGCACAAAGGCATCGTCTTCCCAGGAGTCCCACAGCCCTTTGACCACCTCGAGGTACTCTTCCGCGATCCGGTACCGCTCGGAATGGGCCGGATGCGGCCGGCCGCCGAAATTCAGCGCGGTTCCCTCCAGTGGTGAAGTCACGACGTTCCACCCTGCGCGCCCGCCGCTGATGTGGTCGATGGAGGCGAACTGCCTGGCGACCGTAAACGGCTCACTGTAAGAGGTCGACAGCGTGCCGACAAGCCCGATCCGGGAAGTGGCTGCGCCGAGCGCGGACAAGATCGTAATCGGCTCAAACCGGTTCAAAAAGTGCGGGATCGACTTTTCGTTGATATACAGGCCGTCGGCAATGAAAACAAAATCGAACTTGCCCTCTTCGGCCTTCTGTGCCTGCTGTGTATAGAACGAAATGTTTACGCTCGCATCCGAAGGAATTTGCGGATGTCTCCAGGCGGTGTGGCTGCTGCCCACGCCGTGTATGGTGGCCCCCAGTCGAAGCTGTCTGTTTTTGCCCATCGTTCACTCACTCCATCTTTTTTTAAATTTGGGTTGATGCTTGAAATGACTCCAAAAATGACCCTCGACGGTTTCAATATGATTTATTTTTCCAATGTGTATAGTCGGGATTATTTATTGCTGATACTGTACCATTGATGCCTTTCCGGCCACAATATCGTATTAAAATCTTCTATTCCGGCTTTTCCATTCTCTATAAGGGGTTACACTGCGGGCTTCTCCCGGTATGAGAAAAACCGCGGTCCGTGCTTGGCGGACCGCGGTTATCAGGGTTGTTTCGGGCAGCTCTGTATTATATGTGGAGTACAGTAGGTATGAAATAGAGGTCACACGGCCCTTTTCTGCATTATATTTGCTTGGTAGTCGGTGTCGAACGAAATGTTCATGAGGTTACTTATGCTTCGAAGGCTTTTCTTCGCCAACCGGATGGTCCTCATTCCACTTTTCCGCCTGGGCGGTGCCGATGGCAATGGCGCGCCCTTCCTCATAGCCTTCTTCGAGCAGCGCGTTTGCGATTTCGACCGCTTTATTCCGCACGCGGGGCTCCAAATTTTTCATGGACACAGGGTAATCATGCTTATTCCAAGGCATTGCGAATCCCTCCAAACAAGTTCTCGTTTATCCTATATTACCCGGCGTCACGCGGATCAAACGATGGTAATCCGCCCGGCGAACGTTTGCCCGTCTTTTTCCCGGTCAAAACTTCGACCACCCGAACACCGGCCTCAACATCTTGCGAATCCAATAAGCGATGATCATCCCTGCGGTCCATGAACCGGGATGCTGCAAGCACTCCATCTCTTTTTGACCTTGCTAACTCCTTTCCGAAAGACTTGTGCCTCTCTCTCCAACATATTTGTCTACAGCAAGTAAGCAAATCTAGATCATGCGACTTACCAGACACATGGAAGCTTGTGGTTCAACCGGCCCATACGTCTTTCGCATAGTTGCGTGCCGCTTCAAGCGCGGCAAGCCATTCAGCCGCTTCTTCGCGGCTCGCCCCGCTTTTTTCCCGATAAGACTCCATGATCGTTTGTTCCACCTGCGGGGCCATCCGGATGCCGTCGCCGCAAACGTACAACTTTGCCCCGGTTTCGAGCAGCGACAGCAGCAGCTCCCCGTCCTGCTTCATAAGATGCTGGACATAGCACTTATTTGCGCCTTCCACTCTGGAGAAAGCCGTATGAAGTGTGACCAGGCCGTCCCTTTCCGCCTGCTCGAACTCCGCGCGGTATAGGTAATCATGTTCCGGATTCCGGCAGCCAAAGTACAGATGGGCTTCACCCAGCACCTTTCCTGCCGCTTGGAGTGCCCGTCTGGCCTGGATAAAACCTCTGAACGGAGCCACGCCCGTGCCGGGACCCACCATGATCAGCGGTGTGGCGGAATCCTCCGGAAGTACAAAGCCGGATTCAGGGGACCGGACGAATATCAGCACCTCGGCTCCCGGTTCAAGTCCGGCCAAGTAGTTGGAGGCGATGCCGCGGTACTCTCCCTTGCCGTTCCATGCTTCCCCCCGGACCACGCCGACCGTGATGCAGGCCGTATCTTGGCTGACTTGAGGCGAGCTTGATATGGAGTAATATCTCGGCTTCAGTGCCGGCAGCAGCTCCAGAAAACGCGCAAACGGCAGCTCACAGGCATCATACTGCTCGAGCAAGTCGAGCATCGTAACCCTCTTCGCCCGAATGTCCGTCTGGTACGTCTCTTCTACGAGCAGCGCCTCGAGTTCCCTGGCATGCGGCGGGCAAACCGTGCACGCGGCCATCTCCCGGATTTGGGCACGGGTCGCCGGCTCCTGCAGCTCGACACTGCGGGACAGCAGTTCGTCCAGTCGGACCGGAACGCCTGCCTTCAAGTGGGGAATGTTTTTCCCGCCCGATTCCAGAATCAGGTGAGCTGAGCCATCCAGCCGGAATCGGCGGAGTACCCGCCGTACCAATGGGTCAGGGTTGACCGGGAGCACGCCCAGATGATCGCCCTCGCAATAAGTCGTGCCTTCCGGCAGCGCAATTTCGATGTGCTGCGTGACCCTTCCGCTGTCTGCATGCTGAAGATTGTAACTGCGCACAATCCGGCCGGACACGGCTCCGTAGGTTTCCGCCAGCGGAGCTTCGGCCACGCCCTGGACAAAACGAAGCGACAGCGTGCTCCGTTTCGGCTCGCGGTTGGCCGTGACCGGCAGTCCCAGCGCCTGCATCAAATCCGGCCATAATCGCTCCGTCCAGTCGTCAACCTCCCGTTCAAAATCGCCGCTGGCATCGCACTCCCCGAGCGGGATAAGCCGCTCGGCGCCTTTGTCTGCCAGCAGCTCATCGATCAGGCGCGGGATCCGCTGGTATGTGCTGGCCCAATTATGATCCCCGCAGCCAAATACCATGTAGCGGACATCCCGGACGGCCGAATTGTCGGCGGATTCCAGCCATTCGACGAAAGCTTTCGCGTTGGAAGGAGGCTGGCCGTTATAGGAAGCCGTTACAATGATCACCGCTCCCTCCTTGGGAAGGGCGCCGACGTAGTCGTCCAAGGTACCGACCTGACTGCTGAATCCCTGATACTTGGCGAGATCGGCTACTTCTCTGGCAATGCCTTCGGCCGTGCCCAAATTGGAACCGTACAGGACGAGCAGCGGCGTATGGTGCGCGTTTTCCGCCAATGAAGCCGGCTTGCCGGATTCGCGAGCAGCGGTATCCAGCGGTTCGGAGCTGCCGGAACCCATCGGGATCACGGCTCCCTTCCGACTGCGAACCCGAATCCGGAACCCTTCAGGTTTCAGTGTCAACGTCTCTTTTACCTTGAGTTCGTAGTGGTCGGGATCCGTCAGCTCAAAATACTTCAGAACCATACCCAGCACCAAGGTGGCTTCCTGCAGGGCGAACTGCTGCCCGATGCACGCCCGCTGGCCGTTGCCAAACGGCTTATACGCGTCATGGGGCACTTTGCTTGGATCTTCAAAACGCTCGGGTCTGAACGCCTCCACATCGTCCCCCCAGACGCGTGTATCCCTGTGAAGTCCCGGAATGAGCACGGTCACGCTGTCACCCTTTTGGAGCGGATAGGTTCCCCCGATCCATGTATCTTCTTTGGCATACAGCGAGAAAGCCGGCGCAGTCGGCCATAACCGCAGGGACTCGCTAAGTACCATTCGGACATATTTCAGGTCCCGCACCTGGTTATACGTCGGTACCGGGTCTTTCAGGACGCGATCCACCTCTTCCACCGCTTTACGCAGCTTTTCGGGGTTTTTCAACAGAAAATAGATCGCAAAGGAGAGCAGGCCGCTCGTCGTTTCATGTCCTGCGATCAGAAATGTGATGATCTGGTAGCGGATATTTTCTTGATCCAGACGCTCACCTGTATCCGGATCGACGCCTTCCAGCATGTGAGCGAGCAGGTCATCCTCATTCCCGCCATGCGCCTTACGTTCCCGGATCAATTCGTCGACAAGAGAGAACATCGTCTGAATATCCTCTTGAAACTGCCGTTTCTTCCGGACCATAAACATATCCTGGATGCCCAGGCGGTGAAGCTGGTTCATCCCTTCGTCAAGCGCCCGCACCATCGCATCGATAAAGGGATGGTTGCCTTCCCGGTAAAAACTGTTGAAACGGTAACTAAAGCCGCACAGTCCGATCGTATCGAGCGTCAGCCGGGTCATGTCCGCAGGTACGTCCACCGTTTCGTCCGGATTCAGCCGCCCCCATTTTTGAATCAGCTGCAAGGCAATATCCAGCATTTTTGCGTGGTACCCTTGCATGGCCCTTTGGCTGAAGCTGGACAGCAGAATGTTATGTGCTTTTTTCCAATTCGTTTCCTGGGTCGCACTCGTAAACAAGCCGTCGCCTGCAAAAGCGCGTACGTTTTGCAGCGGAGCCCAGATCCGTTTGTCAAAGCGCTTTTCGTCGCAAGCGTCCTTCACATATTCATGGCCGGAGACGTAGAGCTCCTTGCGTCCGCCGGGATATTGGAACTGAAAGATGGGCCCAAGCTCCGAGGCCACCTTCACCAACGATTGCACCGGCGCGGAGGAATCCAGCAGCGGCAGATTTCCTAAAGGTCCATAAGTTTTGGGTTGAGGCACCTGAATATTTTCTGTCATGGTATTTCCCTCCATCATCCTGTTTGCTTTTCTTTAAACTAAACCAATTGACCAAATTGGTAATTCGGTCAAAATATTAGAAAAAAGGAGGATTTGACGGCTGCTTGGCTGTTACGCCTGACAACACCGTCCTATCCTACCTTTTACCATAACATGATATGAACGTCCCGCACATCAGCCAGAGGTCCGGAATTCATCGGTCAGGCCGAGGGCTGCCTGTTACTTTTCAGCCAGGATTATTTCAGTCATGCACGACTTCCGTCCTGGCGATAAAGCCATGAATCGATCGTTTATCCCCACGCATCCCTGCTATTTGACCGCACAATAGAATTCAATCTGTTTATGGGTTCAAATTTGATTTCGAGCGGTGAATCTATAGTATCTCCCCAAGCACTATTTGTTCCATTTCGTGGCGTGTTAGGTGCCGGCAACAAAAAAAGAACCCATGCCATCCTGTGTCAACAGGACGACATGGGTCGATGCATAAAACGGATCGCTTGACGCTTATTTTTTTACCGCAGCCTTCAGAATTTCAATTTTCTCTTTACGAGGGATATCCGAAGTGGCAGAGACCCCGTATTCGTATTTGCCGCCGTCATACCAGAATACGGATTTTGGATAGATATGCTCAGGGAGCGTATCGTTAAAGAAACCTTCCTTTTTGCTTCCCTCCGGATCTTTTGTATACTTTGAGAAAGTCAGCGTGTCCTTTCCGTTCGTATACTTGAGGCGGATATCCGCCGCTTCCTTCCACTCTATTTTCTTCGCATAGATGGGTTTGCCGCTTTTCTTGCCTTCAGCCTTTACTTCATCAACGAATTTCCCTTTTGTTGGACCTTCGATGGTCGCTGACAAGAATTTATACCCCTCCGGCAAGTTGGCAGGCTGCCTCAGGATCGAACCCTCCAATGCGGAAGCTCTTTTCAAGTAGTCCTCGTAAGCAGAGAATTCTTCTATCCCTCCCCAATAACTGAGGTCGAGTCCGCTATTAAGATCCTTATATTTATGATACAGAACGTACATATCGCCTGTCTCTTTGCTCAGTTCCTTCACTCGATTCGTCTCATCTTCGATATACTTCTTTTCCTCTGGAGTTAAAGCCTTGGCTGCCGCTTCAGCTTTTTTTTGGATCTTCTCCAGTTCTTTCTTGTAGAGCTCGCGGTCTATGTTTCCCTCGGGATAAATAATGTCATTCTCTTTGTCCACGGCAACTTTTGAATTCTGCTGCAATTTTTGCGGTGCGCTTTCCTTCGCGTTAACCAATGTCACGCTGCCAAGCGCGAGAATCATCCCCATGCCCAGAATGGACAAGCGGTAGGATTTTTTATTAAAATGTCGGATCATCATAAGTCTCCTTTTCATTTCTTTATGCGTGGCGGACAAGCCGGCAAGACCAGGCCGGTAATGACTGACCGACAAATGCTCCAACACATGAATAATCGTTTGCCCGTATGCATTTTTTTGCTGCGGCCTCATCCGGTCCAAGGCGCATGCATCGCAGGCAATCTCCTGATCCTGCCTTGCTCTATGTATCGCGAACCATAGGAGCGGATTAAACCAGTGGAGAATCAAGATCATGTGCATCATCCAGTTCACTGCCACATCCCGCCGCCGAATATGCGCAAATTCATGCGCCAAAATCAATTGAAGCTGATCCTTTTGCAATGTAACGAGCAGGCTTGGCGAAATCACCACTGCAGGTTTAAGAAAACCGACCACGGCTGGTCCGGGAATCCGTTCCGATGCGACAAACCTCACATTGCGCTTGATGCCAAATAGATGCTTCGTTTCTTGAAAGACTGCCGATAAAAAAGGAGTATCGATGGTTCGCCCTGCGCGCAAGGCTTGTTTCAATCGGTTCTGGTCAAATACCGTTTTCGCCGAAAAGAATAACACGCCCGCAAGCCATACCGCTAACAGCATATGGATGAAGCTCATATTTTTGATCTCGCTCCACCAAAAACCGCTTTTCTGCACGCTTCCCGGTTCATGGGATGAGGCAGGCACGGTGGCTCCATTCGATTCCGGGCTTAAGGTCCGATTCCTTTGAACCGCCGTCTCCCCTGCGATCACCGCATTCTTAAATGCCGTGGGATCCTGGGCCTTCTGATGAAATCCGGGCGCTATGGCCTCCAAAGACAAAACATTGTACAAGCTAAGCGAAGATTCCGGCGCCCAAGGAAGCAGCAGACGGATCGCTACAGGCAGCCAAATCAAATATTTCCATCTTGCTTCAAGCTTGTTTTTGAATAGAAATTGCACGATCAGGACAAGTAGAACCAAAATGCCGGCCATAAATGATCCGCGAATCACCCAGCCAAAAACGGACAATACATTCGCTTGCAATGTTGGACTCATCAGTTATCTCTCTTTTCCAGGTTCGCCGTCGCTACGGTTTTCGTCAAATAAAGCTTTCAGATCCTCGACTTCCTGTGCATTCAGCTTTCTATCCTTTAATAAGTTGGCCAGCATCGGTTTTAATGCCCCGCCATACAGCTTTTTCATAAAGGATGTGGTTTCGGACAGCAAAAATTCCTGCTCGCTGATGATGGGATAATACAGCAGGGTGCGCTTTGAACCCTCTTCCTGCTTGGCCCCCGCTGCTTCCTTCTGCACTAACCGGTTCAA
This sequence comes from Paenibacillus sp. FSL M7-1455, assembly GCF_038004655.1. Lineage (NCBI taxonomy): Bacteria > Bacillati > Bacillota > Bacilli > Caryophanales > Paenibacillaceae > Paenibacillus > Paenibacillus sp. FSL M7-1455. Next base: position 3,005,921 of record NZ_JBBORO010000001.1, read on the forward strand.
GAGCGTCCGCGTCGTATTCGGGCTCCAGCCCATTTTGTCTGCTAGCTGCTTTACAACTTCACTGGAAGGGCAGTCGGGATTTGCCCACAACACCCGCATAATTTCCAGTTCTGCATCCGTAACCGATGGTATTTGTTTCATGCATGTAACCTCCAAAGTTCATTCGCCTTAACTACATACGTAGTATAGTTCATGCTACATTTGTAGTTTGGTGATGTCAACATTTAAGAGAGATAAGATTCCCTATTTTTGTTACATGCACAAATCCGCGCCGCTTCCCAAACATATTATTTCTTTACCGCAGCCTTCAGCATCGCGATTTTCTTTTCTCTAGGGATATCCGAAGTGGCAGAGACACCGTATTCGTATTTGCCGCCATCATACCAGAATACGGATTTTGGATAGATATTCGCAGGAAGCGTATCGTTAAAGAACCCTTTCTTTTTGCTTCCCTCCGTATCTTTTGTATACTTTGAGAAAGTTAACGTGCTCTTTCCGTTCGTATACTTGAGACGGATATCCGCCGCTTCCTTCCACTCTATTTTCTTCGCATAGATCGGTTTGCCGCTTTTTTTGCCTTCGGCCTTTACTTCATCAACGAATTTTCCTTTTGTTGGACCTTCGATGGTCGCTGACAAGAACTTGTATCCGGCCGGCAGGTTTGCGGGCTGCTTCAGGATCGAACCCTCCAAAGTGGAAGCTCTTTTCAAGTAGGCTTCGTAAGAAGAGAACTCTTCCACCAGTCCCCAATAGCTAAGTGAAAGTCCGCTATTTAACTGAGGATATTTGTGATATAGGACATACGACTCGCCTGGCTTTTTGGATAGCTCCTTTATTCTGTTGATCTCGTCTTCGATAAACTTTTTGTCCTTTTCAGGTATAGATTTGGTCGCCTCGGCTGTTTTTTTAACGGTTTCTTTCTGAGCTTCCTTATAAGATTTCTGGACCTCTGTCAATAGATTGGACAGCCAGAATCGAGAAAATTACGCAATTTGACCGTACATTTGTTCGTATTGAAAAGGTGTAAGATACCCGATAGCGGAATGTACGCGTTTCCGGTTGTAGAAAAACTCGATGTATTCAAAAATCCGACTTTGGGCTTCCTTGCGGGTTCTGAACTTCTCCAGATAGACGAGTTCCTTTTTGAGCACGCTGTGGAACGATTCGATGCAGGCATTGTCATAGCAGTTGCCCTTGCGGCTCATGCTGCATTTCATCCCGTATTTCAAGAGCCGTTTTTGGTACTCATGAGATGCGTATTGGCTGCCGCGATCGGAATGATGCAGGACTTCGCCTTTCGGCCGTTGACGGTTGTAAGCCTGATCCAGAGCTTGCAGGACCAATTCCTTGGTCATTCGCTCATCGGCGTGCCAGCCTACGATTTTGCGCGTGTACAAGTCCATCACGCTCGCGACATAGAGCCATCCCTCGTCTGTCGGAACGTAAGTGATGTCCGCCATCCAGACTTGATTGGGAGCTTGTGCCCTGAACTGCTGGTTCAGCACATTGTCATGCACTGGCAGATTGTGGTTCGAGTTCGTCGTCGCCTTGTATTTCTTGACGGTGCGCGACTTAAGCCCCAGTTCCTTCATGATGCGGGCGACCGTTTTTTCGGATACCCGAACACCTTGCTGGCGCAAGACTTGAGCGATCTTCGGGCTGCCGTACAGGCGACGCGAGTCCACAAAGATACGGCTAATCTGTTGTTCCAGTTCTCGGCGACGTTTATTTTGCTCGCTTTCCTGGCGCCTGGTCCATTGATAATAACCACTCCGGGATACGTTCAAAACCTTGCACATCTCCGATACCGGATACTTGGAGCGGTGTTTGTGGATAAACGCAAAGATCAGTTCCGGTCTTTTGCGAAGATGTGCATCGCCTTTTTTAAAATTTCGTTCTCCATCTCGAGTTGGCGGATTCGTTTCTGCATTTCGAGAAGGGTTTTTTCCTCGATTTTCAGGTTGCCGCTGCCGCGAAACGCATTGACCGGATCCTGTTTGAATTCGTTGATCCAGCGGTACAGAGTATTGTCGGATACGCCCAATTCTCGGGCGACCTGCGCCACCGGCTTCCCCTGTTCCTGAATCATTTTTACGGTTTGGATTTTAAACTCTTTGTCATATTTCTGACTCATCTTCGGACACCTCGATTTTGCTAGGTTTATTGTCGCATTCTCGATTCTCGGTGTCCACTATTTAGTCTAGCATCATTCGTTTCCGCCGCAAAGCTCGCCGAGGAACCCAGCAGTAATACACTGCTTAATGTTACGATTGCCGCTTTTGATGCTACATTCATTTTGTAATGCTCCTTTCCTGGGATGGTTTAGTAAACTACAATTGTAGTTGACATTAATTTATACTACAGTTGTAGTTTAATTGTGTCAACCCTTTTTATAAAATACATCTTGTTATACGTACAGTTTGTTTTTTCAGTGGATGATTAAACCTCTAACAACCGCGGGGTTAAGCGTTCATGTTGGAGATTTTCACTTATTTCATAGCAGTTTCATTCGTTTCGTACCGATGAGCTGCAGCAACTCAAAAAAGGCTTTTCTTGCTATTTAAGAATCCCCTTTCGGTTCTAAAGCCTTAAAGAAAATGTCAACAGCCACCGATCAGTTTGGATGTATACAGTTTGATTTCGAAGTGTTAGAGCACGTATACAGTGTTCGACCTAAAATCTGAAAGGCGGAAATCAACCATAAATAACTTAAAAGGGAAAACAGCGATTGTTACGGGATTTTCGATAGGAACTGGCCGTGTTATAGCCGAACAACCAGCCAATTTAGCCGCTAAGGTGGTCATCAATTATTCCGGCAGTCCGGCCGGGGCAGCGTGCTCCGAAGAGGTGCCTTCACTGATACCATGTGCATCAGGCCGGTACCATTGCCACACGATAGGTCGTTCATACTCGAGGGATTAGATAGACTGTTCTATGGATAATTTGGGTAGATTTGTCCATAGACAATTGGTACATTATTCGGGGATCACTCGTTCGTGTTTGTTAGGTGTTATTGGAATAACGGCAGGTCCGGATATACGTTTAGGATCATATTTTTATATTTGGGAGGGCGTCGATATGATGGCTGTGGAACCGGTCATTCCTTGCAATATCAGGGGGAACGAAATGTATCTGAACTATGGGCTCTGGATATCTCCGAAAAACAGATCGAAAAAGCAAAGCAACATTTGACCGCATGCGGACTTTCGGCAACCTTTATCTGCCCTCCCTTGGAAGAAGAATGCAGCATACCAAAGGATGATTTCGACTTTGTTTATTCGGTTTATGCCATAGGCTGGACCACCGACCTTGAGGGTACATTTTGCCGAATCGCCTCCTACCTGAAAACAGACGGCGTGTTCAGATCTTGCACCCTCAAATGTGCGGCGTCCCTGATTGAAAATCCTGTCCGGTAGCAGCGGCGCCAATTCGAGAGCATGGATATACGCATATATGGTCCCGTCAGAATGTGCTTATTTTTATCGCCCTGCTGAGAGTTCCCCGGGAAGGCTCCTCCCCACCTGAACGCTCAGCCGCCGGGCATAATTTAAAGTGAATTACAATAAATCCAGGGCTTTCAGTAAGGCGTACTCACTTGATTTGGCGCCTTCTAGAGAAAAATGCGCCTTCGGAAACATGGGAGCCAAATGGTGGTATCCAGGGAATACATGTGATTCAACTAAGACACCGTCAAAAGTCAGTTGTTTTGCAAACATTAAAGCTTCATCTATGAACAAATCAAGCTGCCTATGCTTATATAAGTGGGGGGGTAAACCGGCGCCTGCGCTGTGTGGATATCGGGACCGCCAAAATAACTTGGCACCGCCCTTTCTTCAAACGTGACAGGAAACAGCTGCGTGATATCGGTTTGCGGTAACATTTTTGCTGAATTTTCCCGGGATTCCATTAGCGTGCTTTCGGTAAGATCGCTTGTCGGAAATAAATCAATCGCACGGATAATCTCCTGGTCGACCAAATGTCTGCTCCTGCTTTGTTGTTCGTTCATCGCTAGTGTTTCCTCGCTTTCTTGTTCATTCCATTCTATTGCTGCACACTCGGAATTCGAATGGGGATGGGTTAAGCATTCCTTTCTTGGATCCATTTAAAATAGGCGCATCTTTCTCCCGCCTTAACGGTTCCTCTTTCGTCCTATATATACTCTAAAGAACTCGTGTAGCGATTGAAACGTAAACAATAACTTAGAATTGTATTCGACATCTCGTCGTCATTCAAGGAAGATACTTTCTACCACTAAAAAACACTGACGAAGAAGCCTTCATCAGTGTCGTTCGCTACTTTTATTTTCCGAAATAAACAATTTTCTTAATGGTTTCAATGGAGAGAAAATAGTCTTTAGCAAGCTGTTCAATACTGCTATTACTCTTAAAAGCTTGTCTAATTGCGGCATTTCGGCGAACTAACCACTGTCTTCCGCCACTCAAGCTTCCCCAATGTTTATATTCCTTCTTCTGTTTGTAAAAAACGTACTCCATATAATCCACGGAGCCGTTAAAATTAAATAAGCCTCATAACGCATGCGGATTGCGGGTAATGTAATCCAATCCAGAACATGTTCCTTAGAACCCACCTGCATTCGCTTGTTTCATCAGAAGCAGCTAACTCTCCCCCCACAGCTTTACACACAAAATCAAACATGACCTTTGTAGGAACATCCGTTGCGCCGTCATACCACTTATGGATCGCCGTATTCGGAACGACATTAATTAAATGGCTCAACCAACTCTTCAAACGAAGGATCGCCAATGAGGTTAATTTAAAAACAAGAAAATCCCGTATGCAATAAAATACGGGATTGTTATAAATCAGTTTATTTTTAAAATTCATTAGTTAAATATTACTTATTTAGAGAAAAATTCAGATTTCTTGGCTCAAACACCTTTTCTGTATCGTTCTTCACGCTGCAAATGATTCAAGAAAATTAATGTGCACCACTTAATTTAACTAGAATTTTTGCTTGAGATTTATCATTAATTAACGCTTCAAAGCCTTGTTCAGCAATATTATCTATATCAACTTTACTTGTAATAATTGATTGCGCTGGCAATTTTCCATCAGCAAGTAATTGAATGACCTCATTATAAGTTTCATTACTGTATCCCACAGATCCCATTAACTGTACACCACTAAAGAGCAGGGAAGCAGGGGCATTAAATTGGATTTCTTGAGTGTGGAAGCTGATAACCATCATTATGCCACGAACCTTCGTTGATTGAATGGCTTGATTAAATGTTGACTCAACACCTGCAGCTTCAATTGTCACATCTGCGCCATTTGGGAATACGTTACGAATTGCTTCAACAGGGTTCACATCTTTAGCATTATAGACATGTGTTGCACCAACTTCAGTCGCTTTGTCGAGTCGACTATCAAATAAATCGATAACAATAATATTAGAAGCGCCTGCGGCTTTCGCACCTAAAACAGCAAATAGCCCAATAGGACCCGCTCCGTAGACGACGACAGTATCTCCTTCTTTTACGTTTGCATCCTTGATTGATTGGAAAGATACAGCTGCTGGTTCAATCATTGCTGCTAATTCTAGCGGTAAATGATCTGGAATTTTAAAAATCGTTTTTTGAGGAAGTATCGCGTATTCAGCGAACCCTCCGTCGATTTGTGCCCCAACTGCGTCTAAAGTGACGAAACGTTCGGTTTCAGCATTTAAAGGATTTTTAAGCATCATTGGATAGATGCATACTCTGTCACCTTCTTTAAATTTTGTTACATGAGAACCAACTTCTACAATTTCACCGGAAAATTCATGTCCGAGTACCGTATTCTTATTCATTGGTACTGAATCCGGGTGCAAGTATGCATGCAAATCAGAACCACAAATACCAGCCCATGCCACTTTAACTTTTACATCATTGGGTTGTAGTTCTTTCGTTTCTCTTTCCTCGATGCGAATATCTTTTTCACCATACCACACTGCAGCTTTCATAAAAAATCCTCCCTTCAATAATTCAAATATTACATATTTTTTTATTTGGACATTTTGGTGTAATTCGTTTTTTAAAGCATGAAAGCCGTTTTCTTTTGCTCTTTAACGTTAATCCTCCTTTTCTATGTTCATTAATCTATCATAGGTTTTTGGGGAAATCGATGAACAAAAAATAATATACGTCTTAAAAAGAGACATTTGTTTTAAATCGGTTCATTCATTTATAAATTCTTAGAAATCTGAATTAATTCTTCTTTTGTATATGAATATTCATTGCTTAACCATTTTTTTATAATCTCAAAAAAACCGCTACAATAAAAATCACATAGTACCATCGGGTAGTCAGAGCTTTGGATTTTTTTAGAAAGTGGATCATTATATTTTATTGAATTTTCATATAAATTTTCTGCACCAAATTGAATCAATTTTTCGTATAACTCAAGGCTATTATTTTTACTGGTAATATTTAAAAAAAATTTGCGATTAACATCGATGTATTCGATTATTTCCTCAAACAATGTATGTTCCAGATCCAAACCTTGTTTTGTTTGTTCAAAGAGGTTTATCGCGATGGAATTTGATAGATCACTAAATAGCTCATATTTATCTTCATAATGACGGTAAAATGTACTTCTATGAATCATTGCTTTTTCACAAATATGATTAATGGTGATGGATGAAAATTTTTTCTCTTTTAATAAGTCCATAAACGCATCCTTTATTATGGTCTGTGTGCGTAAACGTGTAAGATTACTCAACCTGAATTTCGAAAGTATCGCTTCTTGAAAATATGAAAAGGGCTCCGAATCTTTGGTAGAATGGTGTTTACTTGGAACACTACACCCAAAGAGAGGAGCACCTTATAGGTGAAGTCTACCACAACGATCAGCAAAATTAAAACAGAATTTTCACTACAAAACGCAACGAGCTGCGGCGGCATCAAAATCTTCCTGGCCTTTCTCGAAAAAATCAAACTGCCGGAGGCGATGTGCAGCCTCTCCGGCGGCAAAGCGCGCAACTCCCTCTTCCCCGTTTACCGTATTCTGCTCTATCTCATCGTTGGCTGGATGCTTGGCTGCGAACGGATTTTTCATTTCCGTCGTTTGCAAAGCGACGTGCTGCTGAGGCGCTTTCTCGGCGGCCGCTGCCCGCATCACAGTCTGTTGTACAAGGAATTGATCCGGCTTGGTCGTTTCTGTCCCTCTCTGGTTAACGAACTGCGGAGGCTGAATCAAGAGATCATTCGACCCTGCTTGCCACCTGAGCTGATTCTCGATCTGGATTCCACGGTAGAGACCGTGTATGGCGATCAGTCCGGCGCGGCCAAAGGCACAAATCCACACAAGCCCGGGCGTAAGAGCTATCATCCCCTGCTTGCCTTTGAAGGCCAGAGCCGACTAAACTTGAACGCCGTGCTTCGACCGGGCAATACGCACTCTTCCACCGATGCGGCCGACTTCCTGCGGCAAACCTTTAGACTGCTCGACGAACACAAAGTGAAGTACGCAAGGTTCGACAAAGGCTTTGGCGGTGAAGATTTTTACAGCTTGTGGGAGCAGCACCACATCGGCTATGTCGGCAAGCTGAAATGGACCCAGCGGCTGGCCAAGGAAGTTGGGGCTTGTCGTTACTGGACGCGATATGTCGACGAAGAGTGGATCATCGAAGGTATTTGCTTGATCTACCAAGCGACCTCCTGGAACAAGGCGCGTCGTGTAGCGATCATCCGTAAGGCGCAAGTGTTCGAGGAGGGCCAAGGCCGCATTGTATTCGATTCGGACTGGCAGTACGAAGCCATGGTGACTAATCTGGAATGGGAACCGATCGATTTGTGGCGATTCTACAATCAGCGCTGCTGCATGGAAAATTACATTAAGGAAGCCAAGAACGGGTTTTCCATCGATCGCATTGCGACAGGTGATTTCAAAGCCAATGGTCTGGATCTGCTGATCAAGCTGCTGGCCTACAATTTGTTCGAGCGCTTCAAACGTGACTGCTGTGAGCCAGTCCATCAAGGCTATACGATTGCCCGGTTCCGTCTGGAATTCTTTTATTGCGCCGCAACGCTCATTCGGCATGGTCGCTCTATCCTACTCAAGCTTGCGAGGGACTTTCCCAGCCGTTATGTCTGGAAACGAATCGAGGTTCGAGTGGCGCAGTTAGAATAATGATAAGCAAAATTTTACATGGAAATCAGGACTGCCTCTTCATTGGGGAGGGGGAAAGACCATCTGCCGCAAGCTTCCGTCTCCACTAAAACATGGGAAACTCCCACCTTTTCACTTCTTAAGTCGCCATTGCTTTAGCATCTTGCATTGATCTTATGCACTTTCGAAATTCAGGCTCAATTTAAGTACCTCCTATATTTAACTTAAGTCATGCTTGAAATTATACTAGTTTGCATAGGCTTATTTTTTTTAGTATGCCTGAATTAGTAATATCCAAAACATACTACTTTTAACGAAACTAAGATGGATAATATAAAATTGGCTCTGGTGCACCTACACCAGAGCCAATTTTATATATCCCGTTGTAATTGCTCAAAAACATTTGGATATTCTACGAAACAATATAATGCGTTTTCCAAGGTGTAATGAGGATTATACACCAAAGAACTTAAATATTTAAAAAATTTATCGAGAAAAGAACCATTTTGAGATAAATGTCGCATTTTGATGCATGTAATCTTTTTTGTTTGTCGCTTTGCATTAATCCCTATGATAAATTGCTAAACATAGCTGGATTACAATTTAATTTTGATGATTTCGTCACTATTAAATTATTTTAAGTTATATTTCACTTTTAAAAAAATAAAAAAAAGGAGTTTTCTAAAATGAAAAACCGAGTAAACTCAGAGTTATTGCTTAGAAATGTATCCGGATCAAGATTTACGTCCAGAATTTTTGCAAGCAATGAGAGAAGAAGCCGCAAAAGTCTTTCCGGCTACCGTTGTTGATCGACAATACCCTTCTATTTGTTTCCAAATGCCACTTTATCCAATGATTGATGATCGTAATAATACACCTTCTGCGAATGAAATTAAAGAAGGGTTTGTTTGGAATCAAAAATCAAATGAAGCTGGCTGGAAAATGTATTTAGGAAAATTACATGGAACAGATCATATTCCTGCCTATGCAGCCGCTGCGCGAGCAGAAGATTATCGTAATCTGCCACGCACCTACACCTGTGTTGGTCAATTAGATCCATTCCGTAGTGAAACATTAACCTATGTAACCAAACTTGCGGAAGCTGGTGTTGATGTTGAATTCCATTTATATCCTGGAGCTTATCATGGGTTCGAAATGTTCCACCCAGATGCTGATATATCTATTCACGCGTTGAATGATTATGTGCGAGCAGTTAAGACTGGTTTTGCAAAAAAGTAGCCAAGGAAGCGACTTAATCTCTTTACAAAAGAACCATTCGCAAATGAACTGGACCCAAAAAGTTGGACACATATTTAAGCAGCTAATAAGGATTGCAATCCGTATTGTACAGGGGGCAATCCTTTTAATTATGTTGCTGATGTACATCATGGCAAATGCCTATTAGTTATTGAACCCGATTCTCCTTAGGATAGGAAAACCGGGTTTTTATATTCCAAAAAATGTATTAGCGTTTACAATATCCGCGTTTTGACGTCAGGCCCCCAAGTTAATTTTCTTGTTAGTCAGTCATCATACCAAGCGTCCGGGATCATCTCGCGTTCCATCACCAGCAATTCTTTGATGATCTTGTCCGCGTCGCTGATGGAATTTACGAGCGGATCCGTCAACATCGCTCTCCTCAGCTTCTCGTAGCTCTGCTCCACGACCGCCTCCGCCGTAAGCTCATGCGTATCGAGCACAAGCTCCTGCATGCCTCGAATTCCCCGCGGCATCTCGCCTACGTGAACCGGCTTCGCCCCGTCCATGCTCACGTCGCACAGCAGTTCCAGGAACGAGTCGTCGCTCATATTCGTCACCGCGCCGCGGTTAAGCGTGTTGATGAAGAATCGTTTCCCCAGGTTTCCCACCATATTTTCGATAATGTCCGTCGCATGATCCGGGCCGAAGGTACTCATGTAATCGGCGATCGGAAGGTTCCCCAAGAGGAAGTCATCCACCTGCCGCCACATCTCATCGTGACGTTGATACCGGTCCTCCGTCTCCCAAATCGATAAAGGCGGGATGGCGTCCGGCGTCTTGCCCAAACCTTGCCAATAACGAACGTATTCCTTCGTGTGGGCCGTGCAGGTAGGAATACACCCGAATATATCGTAAAGTTCATACGTGATGGCGTCGTTATGGAGCGCTTTCGCGCCGCGGTCCCCGCCGTTGTTCTCCTCGCCGGCTGCCTTACGCATGGCCTCCGCGATCGCGGGCATGACATTTTTCCCTTCGTATTCCGCTTTCAGCAGCCACGTGAAATGATTGACGCCGGCAACACGGAAATCGAACTTCCGATTAATCTCTTCGGTGAACTCGCTTATGTCCGCGATAATTCCGGCTCGTATTGCGTAATGGGCCTTCTTATGCGGCATATGGTGGCTGTCGCATAATGCGAACGATTTCAACTTCGGCGCATAACGGTGCAACGCGATACCATGGACGGTAGACGGATTGATATAGTTGATAACCCAAGCGCCGGGGCACAGCTCTTCAATGTCTTTGGCGCATTCCATAATGACCGGCAATTCCCGCATCGCCCGAAAAATACCGCCCGGTCCGATCGTATCACCGGAGCACATGCGGATGCCGTATTTTAAAGACACCTGGCAATCGATGCCCCGATATTTCACCGATTGCTCCGCAAAGCTGAGAACGACGAAGTCGGCCCCGGAAAGCACCTGTCTCCGGTCCGTTGAGCCCTCCACCTTCAAAGATACGTTGTTTTCCCGGGCTACCATTTCCGCAAGCCTTACCATTTTCGATAACCTTTCTTCGTCCGTATCCACCAAAGCAAGCGTCCCTTGATTCAGGTATGGGGAGTGGACCATCTGCCAAATCGACTGACGGCCGAAAAATAGACTGCCTGCTCCGATGACGACAACCTTCGGCTGCTGAATGTTCGAAACGTTCACGAAAAACCCCTCCTTATAAGATATAAATCCATTATAGGAGAACGGCCGGAAAGCGGAATGTGCGGTAGTCTTAAAAACATGTCATATAGTACGATCAAGCACAGCCTATATGTTCTTTGATATAATAGTTAAAATGACGAATGTCATACGGTAGAGGTGATACGGAGATTCCTATGGATGAAAACATGATGAACATGAGTATAATCAACGATCTCTCGGAGTATATTACTCTCCGCATGAGCTCCTATTTGGAGCAGAGTCACGATAAGCACTGGATCGAACACAAGTCCCATCCCGATTACGACCTCTGGTTCATTCAATCGGGTTCCGTGAAGGTGACGATCGACAAGTGCGAACATACGGCGGTCCCGGGAGACGTGGTGTTTTTTTATCCCGATATGCCCTATATCGCATCAACGACCGAAGACGTATGCCGGTTCATTTACATTCATTTCGAGTTCGGCATCGGAGAACAAAAGCGAATTCTGGGCGAGTTTCCACTCCCGGGTATCGTGCCGGGCGAGCTGATCCGGGAAGAAGCAGCGTTGTTCACCAAAGCTTATCGTCGGTTGAAACAGGGCAGCGGCATCCCAGGGAACCGACTCTATTTAAAGGCTTGCCTCCTCGCCGTCATCGCGAAGATCGTCGAGCTTCACGGGCAAGGCGCTTACACCGGTGCGTTTCTCAACGGCAGGAAACCGAGAAAAACCGAAGGAAGCTTGGATGTGCTGCAGGATGTATTCCAATACGTGGATGCGAACTTGCACCGTTCCATACGGATGAACGAACTCGCGGCGATTGCCGGCGTTTCCGAAAAGTATTTTATCTCCTACTTCAAGAAAAACGTGGGCATCACGCCGGGGCAGTATATTTCCCAAATCAAAATGAATCGGGCAAGAGACTATCTCTACGAAAAAAAATACACGATCCAACAAATTGCAGGTTTCCTCGGCTATCCTGATCCGTTCACATTTTCGAAAGCTTTCAAGAAATATTACAACGTGCCTCCTTCGAAATTCGAGTAGCCGCGTTTCATCGGTACAACGCATCTCATCCCGTGATCATTGCCGTTTTTGCGTTCTCTCGTTGCAATCGGCAAATACAAATTGGTATAGACCATACAAAAAAGCCGCAACAATGCGGCTTTTAAGCGTTTAAGCATGCTTATTCAACAATCAGGGTTCCCTTCATGTCGCTGTGTCCGGCTCCGCACATGACGGAGCAGTGGAATTCATGCTCCCCGGCCTGATCGGCGGTAAATTCGGCCGAGCCCGGCTGCTGCAGGTCCACGTTGAAATCCGGAATGGCCAGGCCGTGGTTTCCATCTTTGTTCTCCAGCGTAATTTTGACTTTCTCGCCTTTTTTGACTTTGATCTCCGAAGGCTCGAACTTAAAGTTTGACGCCGTCACCTTGATTTCTTTCACGCCGTCCGATCCGCCCGAAGACGAAGACCCGTCCGACGAGCCGCCTCCTTTTCCGCTGCTTCCGCAGGCGCTTAGTACCAGAACAAGCATTAACGTAAGTCCCATCAGCATCCATTTTTTCATGTTACATCCCTCCAGATGAAATCATTAAGTTGCCTTTGTCGATGCATACAAATCATTCTAAAGCTCTTGCCGGGTGCGCTCCGCTTCCTGCTTCTCATCCTCCTCTTCCGTCAGCTGCCGGGCGGAACTGCGGAATTCGTGAAGCGTCGTTCCCACCGCCCTGCCAAGCTGCGGCAGCTTGGACGGCCCGAACAGCAAGAGGGCGAGCAGCAGCAACAGCAACAGCCCCGGTATTCCGATCGTTGAAAGCATGGTCCATCCCTCCTTTCCAAGGACGTTATATCAATTCGTAAGACGATCGGAAGCATGAGGCACTGAGCCGTTCAGACAAGCATGCCTCCCTGTTTCAAATATTTCTGGATCCCTTCTGCCGCCCTGTAGGCGAGCGCGCCGACGGTATCGGTCGGATTGTATCCGCTGTTGTGCGGGAATGCCGAAGCACCCACGACGAACACGTTTTCCGCTTCCCACATCTGCAAATAGCTGTTCACGGCGGACGTGTCAGGGTCCGAACCCATAATAACGCCGCCTGTGTTGTGGGTAGATTGGTAAGGGACGATATTATACGGGTCCAACTTATCCTTGATCTCCATATGGGAAGGACCCATCTCCTTCATGACCTCACCCGCCTTGCCGGCCACAAATTTCGTCAGCTCCCGGTCCTGGTCCTCAAAGTCAAACGTAATCCGCAGCAGCGGTTTGCCGTAAATGTCTTTATAGGTCGGATCGAGATCCAGGTAATGGTGCTTCCAGGGGAGGCTTGCCCCCTGCGTCGCGACGGTCAGCACCCGGTTGGCATATTTCAGCGTGGTTTCCTTCCACTTCTTGCCCCAGGTCGGCGTGCCTTGCGGCGCCGGATTGTTCTCGATCGGACGCAGGCCGTTTTGGCTGATCCGGATGCCTGCCCCGTGCAAAAACTTCAGATCGGAGTGATCGAAATTGTCCCCGTTGAAGTCGTCGAACTCCATGCCGAGCGCTCCGGCTCCCATGAACGTGCTGAACTCTTCGTCATCGTAAAAGCCGACTGCATGCCCGGAGTTGACCTGATATGCGTAATTCCGGCCGATCGTTCCCCGTCCGGTCTTTCGGTCGTAGGGCGTCCCGAGCTTGGAGTTCAGCAGCAATCGCACGTTGTTCAGCACGAAGCTGCCGAGAATGACCACGTCCGCCGGCTGGGTCACCTCTTCCCCGGTCACTGTGTTGATGTACACCACGCCGGTCGCTTTTTTGCCGTCATGAAGAATTTCCGTCACGTTCGAAAACGTGCGCACTTCCAGCTTGCCGGTGGCCATCGCCGTCGGGATGACGGTCACGACAGGGTCGGCCTTGGCGCCGTATTCGCACCCGAACCGCTCGCAATAACCGCAGTACTGGCAGGCTGCCCGGGAGATGCCGTCGGGATTTTTATAGTTCTCGCTCAGGTTGGCCGAAGGGATCATATACGGATGGTATCCGAGCTTCTTCGACGCCTCTTCGAACCTTTGCAAAATCGGCGTTTTCTTCATCGGCGGGGTCGGAAACGGATTGGACCGTTTGCCAAGCATCGGATTGGCTTCCGATTCCCCGGAAATGCCGGCCATCTGCTCAAACTTGTCGTAATACGGTTCGATTTCGTCATACGTGATTCCCCAGTCCTGCAGCTGCATGCCCTCGGGAATTTTGCCTTTTCCATACCGCTCCACCGTCTTGCTGAAGATCTCAAAATCATATGGAAGAAAGCGGTGCGTCTGCCCATTCCAGTGCGTCCCGGCACCGCCGAGCCCGTCCCCCAGCAGAAAGGAGCCGTAGCTGCGCATCGGCAGCGCCCTCATGGATTCCGAATTGCGGAACGTGATCGTTTCCTTGGACAGATCCTGCATCAATTCAAAACGCCGCGCATACCGGAGCTCGTCATGATCCATGAAATAATCCTCCGTGCTCCGGTTCTTACCGCGCTCCAGTCCGACGACCTGGATGCCCGCTTTGGTCAGCTCGGCCGCAATAATGCCGCCGACCCAGCCCATTCCAACAATAACCACAGGTACTTTAGGTAATTTGGCCACGTCTGATGTCCCCTTATATCCGTGAAATTTATTCGCTCATGTGAGCCTGCAGGCTTTTCGGCTGGATCTTGACCAGCCCTTCCTTCGTAATCTGCTGAGCATAGCTCATTTGGTTGCCCGGAAAATTGCGCATCTTCCATCCGTTCATATTCCGGTTGCCGCCATAGAGCGGATCCGCGTAGACCCCTTCGATCGTCAAATTCCTCAGCATGTTGAAGAAACTGCTGCTCTTTACCCCGCGCATGGGGAAATGGTCTCCTTTCTCCATGGCGGCCAGCACTTCATCCTGCTGCTGGGCCTCAAGCTCCGTAAAATCCTTTTGATGCTTTTGCCGGCAGTAGCTTTTCAGCCCTTCCAGCCCCAGCGTGAACATTTCGTTGCGCTTCAGGCGCGACTGTTCTCCCTGCGTTGCCTGGGCTTGGACGAAAGGACCCATCATATAGTCCCGCGCGTTATAACCCCAAGGGCCTGCAAGCTGATGATCAATAAAAAAGGCCACGCCCAGCGCCTTGGCACCGGGACCGTTCTCATCTTCGGGATAAATCCGTTCCACGGCCGCTTCGGTCATTTTAAACTGCTCCTGATTAAAAAACATCAGCGCATCCTGCAGCGAAGCTTCCGGCTTGTTGCTGGCCGGCGCGGGCGCGGGGGCATGATTTTTCTCCAGACTGTCCGTCAAGACGCCCCCGAACACGCCGCCGACGACCAAACCGCCCAGCGTCATGCCCGAGGCTTTCAAAAATTTCCGCCGGGATTCATCCAGTTGTTTTGACCGGGCCGGCTTGCTGTTTTTTCTCAGTTTCAGTCCTGGCAACATGATCCCTCCGATTATGAATATTGTGGATACAATAATTAACACCACTGCGAATGAGTTACCCAAAATTTCTCTGTATTAAACGGTAGCATCTGACATGAGCTGTCATATCGGGACCAAATGCCTAGCAAGACGCCGCCTGCGATTTTCAAAAAACGCCCTGCTCTGCGTGAATGAGCGCGCACGCCGCCTGCTTCGGTTTCGGCAAGACCCGTCCCGTTTAGGACGCAAAAAAGGCCGCAGTGATGCGGCCATTCAACCCGTATGCTTCTCATCCGAAACGAATGTATTTATCCGTTTTTTAACGCACTAAAAATCCCCTCATGCGTGACAGGAGGATTTCGCGTTCACGCGATCCTTGTTACCCTGTCAGCCATGAGGGGATGTTGGTTTAATGCGAAGGCTCTGCTTGATGCAACCCGCGCTTCATTCGGTTATTTATTGAAAGTGATTTTCTCCGGACCGCCCTCAAGCACGATCGACGTGTCCCGCGGCTTCGTTTCCGCGATTTTGCGGCCGCCTCTGAACGAATAAAGCACTGCCGCCTGTTTGCGTACGGCTTCATATTCGTTTTCTGCTTCGAGAACGATGAAGTTGGCCGGCTTGCCTTCTTCAATGCCGTACGCATCCTCGATATGCAACGTTCTTGCGCTATTTTTCGTAATAAGGTCGATCGAATTCACGATTTGATCGTAACCGAGCAGCTGCGAAGCATGGATGCCCATGTGCAGCACCTGGAGCATGTTGCCCGTGCCTAGCGGATACCATGGATCAAAGATGTCATCGTGCCCGAAGCACACGTTGAGCCCGGCTTCCTGAAGCTCTTTGACGCGCGTCAGCCCTCTTCTTTTCGGATAGGTGTCGAAGCGGCCCTGCAGGTGGATGTTAACCAAAGGATTGGAGACGAAATTCAGGTCCGCCATCTTCAGCAATCTGAACAATTTGTACGTATAAGCATCATTGTAGGATCCCATCGCCGTCGTGTGGCTTGCGGTCGTCCGGGAGCCCAGCCCGCGTTCGTAGGCTTCTTTGGCGACGACTTCCACGAAACGGGATTGCTCGTCGTCGATTTCGTCGCAATGGATGTCGATGAGACGGTCGTATTTTTCAGCGAGATCAAACGCGACCTTCATCGAATCCACGCCATACTCCCTCGTGAATTCGAAGTGCGGTATGCCTCCGACCACGTCAACGCCCATTTTCAGCGATTCTTCCAGCAGTTCCGCGCCGTTCGGGTAGGAGTGAATGCCTTCCTGCGGAAAAGCGACGAGCTGGATATCGATGTATGGCGCCATCTCTTCTTTGACTTCAAGCATCGCCTTCACTGCGGTCAAGCTTGGATCGGTGACGTCCACATGCGTCCGCACATGCTGGATGCCCTGCGCGATCTGCCACTTCAGCGCCGTTTTGGAGCGCGTTTTGACGTCTTCGTGCGTCAGGAACGCCTTGCGTTCCGACCAGCGCTGGATGCCTTCGAAGAGCGTTCCGCTCAAATTCCATTCCGGCTCGCCGGCCGTCAGCGTAGTATCCAGATGAATATGAGGTTCAATGAACGGCGGCAGTACAAGCGATCCGTGAACGTCCATGATTTCATCGTCCGCCGTTGGTTCCAGCGATTGCGTGATTCGTTCAAACTTCCCGTCCTTCACGACGATATTCCATAAGCCTTCTTTACCCCGCAATTTTGCGTTCTGTATAATCATTTGAATTCCCCTTTTCTTTTGATTCTTTGGCAGGAACGATCAGCATCAACACGATGTAAACCACCGCCGTGCCGATCAGTGCGTTCAATGGCGTTACTCCCGGAGCCAACTGGGCGAAAGCTACGCCGATGGCCCAAGCGGCCATCGCTATCCAGTTTACCTTCTTAAAAGCCATATCGGCAAAAGGTTTATAGTTTCTCCGCTTCACAACGAAGAAGTCGGCGACGATGATCGCCCCGATGGACGGGATCGCCGCGCCCAGCACATTCAGAAACCCGACGAAATTGTTGTACATCCACATGGCAAATACGGTACCTACGATGCCGTTCACAACGACGAAAAACTTTTTCGAAATTTTCGTGATGTTGGCGAAGCCCAGCCCGGAAGCATACAGGGCATTATCGTTGGTCGTCCAGATATTCAGCCCCAGAACGATGATCGCCGGAACGATCAAACCTTGCAGGAACATGACCTCCGAGATATCCGCCAGGTTATAAGCCATTGCGCCCACCGCACCGAACAGGAACATGAGCGAGTTCCCCAGGAAAAACGAGATGACCGTCGCGATCACCGCCTGCCGGGACGTCCGGGAAAACCGGGCGAAATCGGGCGTCAGCGTTCCGCCGCTAATAAATGACCCGATACAAATGGTCAACGCTGCCGCAACCGTCAGCGCCTGCGACGGCGTGTAATCGAGCAAGCCTTGCAGGCCGCCCAGTGAATTTGCTCCCTCGAACATCGAATACCCGCCGAGAATGGCAATGGCCGGAACCGCAATATAGCCCAAAATGACGAGCGACTTCATGCCGAAGATGGCGGACGCCGTCATGGCGAGACCAAACAAGAAGATCAGCAGGTATACGTTCCAATCCATCGCCCTCGCGACCGGAACCGCGAACATGGCCACGCCGACGCCGAACCATCCGACCTGCGTGAAGCCAAGCAGGAACGAAGGAAGGTACGACCCTTTCTCACCGAACGAATATTTTGCCAGCAGATGCGTTGAGAGGCCCGTTTTGGCGGCGATATGTGCCAGCGCTCCCGTATAGATGCCGAGAACCAAATTTCCCGCAAGCACAATTCCGATGAACTCCATGAACGTCAAGCTGACTCCCAGCGTCCCTCCTGCCAACATGCTTGCCGAGAAGAACGTGAACGCCAGCATGACGGAAAATGTCTTCAAAAAATTGTTTCTCTGCGTTTTCGGTACCTCTTGCCACGAAAACTCTTGATCTTGTTTGCTCATCAGAATACCTCCAGCTTCAAGTTTCCTGATACCAAAAAAGCAGAAAAAAGAGGCTACTCGTCAAGTTTCAAACTGACAAAGTAGCCTCTTTTTTTACATCATAACCCGCGCGAAGACACAGAGCATCCCCCTGACGGAACATGCACCGATTCACGCGTGATTATAAACATCCGCTGCCCTTGCCAGCCTCTCTGGACTGATTTAAAGGTACCAGTATTCAATTACATTCTATTATTTTGGAAAAACCCGCGGATGTCAATGTCATTATTATCCAATGGTACTGTAAACGAAAGTGACCTGCAAGCTCTCAAAGCAATTTAATAACAAATGCCCCGGGCCATCCTCGGAAAATCCTCCGCAAACTTGTCGCAGCTTCAGAGAGCAAATGCGGCCCTTTTATAAGTATTCAACCTGAATTTCGAAAGTAACATCGTCTGAAAAACAAGAAAAGGGCTCCAATTCTTTGGTAGAATGGTGTTTGTCCAGAACATCACCTACAAAGAAAGGAGCACCTTTTAGATGAAGTCTACCACACCCGTCAGCAAAATCAAGACCGAATTTACCTTGCAAAACGCCTCAAATGTTGGAGGAAGCAAAATCTTTCTGGAATATCTCGAAAAAATCAA
This sequence comes from Paenibacillus sp. FSL M7-1455, assembly GCF_038004655.1. Taxonomy (NCBI): domain Bacteria; kingdom Bacillati; phylum Bacillota; class Bacilli; order Caryophanales; family Paenibacillaceae; genus Paenibacillus; species Paenibacillus sp. FSL M7-1455. The sequence goes on from NZ_JBBORO010000001.1 coordinate 3,024,924, forward strand.
GCTCGGTAAGGCTTTGCAGAATTTAAATTGTACCAAGCAAGGCAATTCCCTGTTCCCTGTTTTCCGCATCCTGCTCTATCTCATTGTCGGCTGGATACTCGGATGCGAACGCCTCTTTCATTTCCGCAGGCTGCAACATGACGCGCTCATCCGGCGGTTTCTCGGCGGGCGCTGTCCGCATCACACCCTGCTGTATAAGGAACTGGATCGACTCAGCAAGACCCGCCCAACCTTAACGCTGGATTTGCGAAAGCTGAATCAGCAGATTATTGCACCCTGTCTGCCTTCTGAACTCATCGTGGACCTAGACTCCACGGTAGAAACGGTATACGGTCACCAAGAGGGGGCGGCAGTCGGCACGAATCCCCACAAACCCGGACGTAAAAGTTACCATCCGCTGATGGCGTTTGAGGGCCAGTCGCGCCTGTGCCTGAATGCAGTACTGCGTGCTGGGAATACGCACGCTTCCACCGATGCAGCCGCCTTCCTCCGTCAGATCTTTGAGTTGCTTGGTGACCGTCCGGTAAAGTACGCCCGGTTTGACAAGGGATTTGGCGGCGAAGACTTCTACAGCCTATGGGAAGCCAAGCGAATCGGGTATGTCGGGAAATTGAAATGGACGCAGCGACTTCAGGCCGAAGTAGGGCGATGCCGCTACTGGAAGCGGTTTGTCGATGAGGATTGGGTCATCGAGGGGATCACCCTGATCTACCAAGCCACCTCATGGAAGAAACCGCGCCGCGTTGTGGTGATTCGTAAAGCGCAGGTGTTTGACGGCGATCAAGCTCGGCTTCTCCTCGATACGGACTGGCATTACGAAGCGATCGTCACCAATCTCGAGTGGGAGCCGATCGACCTTTGGCGCTTTTACAACCAGCGTTGCTGCATGGAGAACTATATCAAAGAAGCCAAACGCGGCTTTTCCATCGATCGAATCGCTACCGGTGACTTTACCGCTAATGAAATCGACCTGCTCATCAAGCTGCTCGCCTACAATCTCTACGAGAGATTCAAGCGAGACTGTTGCGAACCGGTCCATCAAGGGTATACGATTGCCCGGTTCCGTCTAGAGTTTTTCCACTGTGCAGCTACGATGATTCAGCATAGCCGACAAGTCGTTCTGAAACTGGCTAAAGATTTCGCGAACCGCTGCGCCTGGCAACGTATCGCCGCCAAAGTCGCTGCCTTAGAATGACGTTTACCACAAATTAACATGGAAACCGTTTAGCCCTGTCTTATGGGGAGGGGGAAAGACTACCCTCTTTTCAGAATCGTCGCGTAATCCACTGGGTATTTCCCTGTTTATTACAGTTGTTGCCTACTAATCCTGCTACAAACTGGCCACCATTATGGGCTTTCGAAATTCAGGTTCAATTTTCGTCTCTTCTTTGCAAAACGTCGATATATTTCATCATTTCGGATATGCCGTTCATTTGATTTTTCAATTGGTCATCCAGCCGTTGCAAAGCCATTTTGAAGGAGCGTTCAATTGCGGCGAGATCGTGCGTCTCTAGAGCTTCAAGCAATTGCTTCATGCTTTCGATAAAATAAACGGTTTTTCTTAAACTGCTTAGCACAATAATCTTTTTTAACTCTCGGGACGTAAAGGCCCTATAACCGTTCTCCGGATTCCGCATAGAGCGGATAAGCCCTTCCTTCTCCCAATGCCGGATCGCGGATGGGTTGACGCCTGCGATCGCGGCGACCTCCCCGATTTTCATCTCTTCCGTGACCTGCACATTCCTGTACTTGGAGAAGTCGGTTTTTTGAACCAGGCTCATGATCTCTTCCAATCGTTGTTTCTCGGCTTGGATGTTGTGCTGTTGTAAGTTGATTTTCCACAAAGCCTGTTCGACGCGTCCCTTTTTTAACAACCCCATGACGTCGTAGCTGACGGGAATGCCGAACCCCTTTTTTAAGGCACGCAAAGCTATAAATGCCTGAACATGGCACGGCGTATAGCATCTCCGATTGCCGGCCGTCCGTGGAACGTCGGGCACCAAGCCGAGTGTTTCATATCTTCTCAATGTGGTGGTGCTGACATGAAGTCTCGTGGCCATTTGTTTCGGCGTAAAGTTTCGGTCCATCGGCTGCACCTTCCTTAAAGTCAAACCCTAAAGTACGGCAACAATATTATAAGGAATCCCCTCCCTCCCCACAAGGACGATTGGCATATAAACCGAAATCTTGCATGAATGTTGTATGATCGGAGTCGGATAGAAAAATCAAGGAGGGAACTTATGGAAAAGGATCTTTTGGCCTTAACCTGCGGGAACACAAAGCCCGGCGGATTCATTACGTTCGGCAAGTATCCACAGACCGCAGACGGTATAGAACAGGAGATTGTATGGCGCGTACTTCAAAATTCAGGAAACGAGCTGTTTGTTTTGAGCGAATCGATTTTGGACTGCAAGAGGTACCACGGCCAAAGCACGGAATTGAAGTGGCGGGATTGCACGGAAACGACGTGGCATGACTGCGATTTGCGCGAGTGGTTGAATCATGAATTCTATGATGCGGCGTTCCATGCGGCCGAAAAGCGGCTCATCAAGACGACTTATTGCACCGGTAACGGAGAAGGCTGCCCGGATACCGGGGACAAAGTCTTTTTGCTAAGCGTTGACGAGGTCAAAGTTTTAACCGAAATTCACGGCAAGGGTTTGCTGCGCGCCGTCGGAACCGGTTTTGCCAAGACGAAAAAGCCCGACGGATGCAGCTTATATGTGTATGATAAATCAAACAAAGATAACTATATCATGCAAGACGGCGAAGAACTCGGCTGCTCGTGGTGGTGGCTGCGAACGCAAGGCAACAAGCCGACGCGTGCGTGTTTTGTAGGAACAGGCGGCAGTATTCGCAGTTATGGGAACAACAGTATCGGCGGTTATGGGGTGCGTCCTGCTTTAAGGATCCATCTTTCATGGTAAAGATGATGCATGAAATGATATAAACCAAGTCTTCTTTTCTAGGAGGTTAAACATGGATAATCGTTCACCGAAAGAAACCGCGTTAACAGTGAAACGGTGGCCTAAAGCTCCCCTGGCGGCGGGTCGTCGCCACAGCGTCGGCCTCCGAGCGGACGGCACGGTGACGGCAGTCGGCGATAATAAGCATGGTCAATGTGAGATGAAGGACTGGCGGGACATCGTAGCGGTCGCGGCGGGTAATGTTCATATGGCGACGAACACGGGCAATGCTCATACGATCGGGCTTCAATCGGACGGCATGGTGGTGGCCGCAGGTTGGAATAAGCATGGCCAATGCGAGGTAAGCGACTGGCGAGACATCGTAGCGGTTGCGGCAGGCTGGAGTCGTACCGTCGGACTTCAACAGGATGGCACGGTGGTGGCCGTGGGGCGGAATCTTGAGGGCCAATGCAACGTAAACGGCTGGCGTGATATCGTGGCAGTATCGGCGGGGGACTGGCATACGGTCGGGCTCGCCTCGAACGGCGCGGTGGAGACGGCTGGCAATAATCGGTACGGCCAATGCAATGTAAGCAGCTGGCGCAATATCGTGGCAGTATCGGCGGGGTACCTTCATACCGTCGGGCTTCAATCAGACGGCACGGTGGTCGGTGCAGGTTTGAGTAAGCATGGACAATGCAATGTAAGCAGCTGGCACGATATCGTGGCGATGGCGGCGGGTAGTCATCACACCGTCGGCCTGAAATCGGACGGCACGGTCGCGGCCGTTGGTTGGAATAAGCATGGCCAATGCGAGGTGAGCGGCTGGCGCGATATCGTGGCGATCGCGGCAGGTTGTGCTCATACTCTTGGCCTGAAATCGGACGGCACGGTGGTGGCTGTAGGAGATAACGAATATGGCCAATGCGATGTAACCGATTGGCATAGCATCCAACGGCCAGGCCATTCGTTTTTAAGGTGATGAATCCATATGGACATGAAAGCCATGCGCCGCCGTGCCCTCGCATGGCTTATACGCTCAAACTACAATTTAATAAATACTTTCGTGCCGTCCTTCGCTTGAACATCAACCAGAACCGTTCCTTTGCAACATTGCAGCTCCTGGACGAGCTGCCTGATCGCTTGCTTCGTGTTTCGGTCTTCGAGAATCGACAGCAGCAGCTCGATCCCGAACCGGCTGCCGTCCGGATCAAAATCTTCCTTTTGACTTGGGTGCGCACCTGAATTCCCGCCGTTTTTGTCTAGCCACCCCTTCATTTTGCGCTGGACAAAATTGGAGGTCAGGATGCCGCTCCCCATGCGCAGCACGGTATATGGGACTGGAATCGTAAGAGAGCCCTCTTTGCTCTTCACCTTCACAATCATCATGACTCATCACTCAATTACTATGGAGACGGTATCCTTTTCACCGGAACGGACGTCCACGATTTGCCCGTCGAGCTCGTTCTCGATGGCATCGATCAAGAGATGGATATCGATATCCTTCACATATTTCGCGGCCTGCGGAATATTGGAAGCGATGCTGTGCCCCGCTCCAAGAAAAGCCTTCAGCAGTTTAATCGGCAAATTGATGCTGACATTATCGTTATCTTGGGTTGTTACCCGTATTTTTAACGTTTTGTCTAAATAAGCGCCGGCATAGTCGGCTTTCCCAAGCACCTGCATGCTTGGCGAAGTAAGGGGCATTTGCTTTTCTTTTAGCGCGCTAATCAACTCTGAAGCCTTGTCTGAATCAATTTTGCCTTCCTGCATCATGGACAGCACTTTGCTGATTTCTTCTTTCATCGTTTTTTCCTCCTGAACGTTTTTTGGGCGCGATAGGCTTATTCGTCCTTCAACATTTTGACGGCTTCATCGGCGGTAATTTCGCCATTTTCCAGCATGGAAATGACCTTCTTCTCATCGACTTCCGGCTTCTTCCGCGTATCGTATCCGAGGGCCGCAATGACATCATTAAGCTTGCCGCGGACCGTCGGGTAAGATATGCCGAGCTCTTTCTCCACTTCCTTGATGTTGCCCCTGTTCACTAGAAAAGTGATGACAAAATGGAGCTGTTCGGGCGAGAGTAGAGCCAGCTTCGACAATTCGAACTTGTTCTCGATTGTCGTCCGGCAATGCCCGCATTCCAGCTTGACGGCGTGCAGCGGATGGTCGCATACGGGACACTGTGTGATGATGGGATATTTCATACGCTACTCCTTTCTTTTTTTGAATTATAAACCAGTAAATACCATTTGTAAATATAAGAAATCAATTTTATTAATCACGAAATTAATTTTGTTGATTTTACATGTTGCTATGATAAACATTTTAAAGCATTTGATTAAAAACAAAAATGTCCGAATCGGTCGTCTACCTCGCATAGTAAATAAAAAAACACTAAAGCAATACATGCTTTAGCCAGGCTGTCGAGAAACCCCCTGTTTTTTTGCAGGGGGTTTAAAATTGCCTCGTCGGTCACTGAAGTAGGGTTCTCAGAGCGCTTTAAATCGATTTTTATTTTAAAAGATATGATTCCCCATATAAAAAATAGAGTGTCGAAAAGTCCGTTGGACTTTCTCGACACTCTGACTAAAGCAATACATGCTTTAGCGTCATTATGGAACAAACAGGCTCTCAGCGCTAATTCATCATATGAAATTTGTCATAAACATTTGATCGAAGAAAGAAAAGGAATGCCTTGCTTTTCCAGCACGGAAAAGTCTGCATGTTAAAGCGAACGATGTTCCCAATCGAGCTGCCCCTTCCTCATTTTTGCAATCGGCCCCATGATGCTCATCATCGGTAAGACGTTAGGCGCTTATGTCCTTCCGGGACTTAGCCGCTCCTTCGAGTCGTGGCTTGTCAGCGTTCAAGGTACCGCCGCCACGGGCTGTCTGTACCAGAGCCAAGTTTTGCTTCAAAATTCATAGGCTCCTGGATCGGAATGTTGACTGCCTGCATTCACACGCCCGTTCGAGGTTTGTTTGTCTTGCCCAATAGAACCTTTAGGTGTCTACGGCACTTCAAAGTGCCTACTTTTCATAATTATCCCTAGATCTCATAATAAATTTAACGGTTATTAACCACATTTTGGAGTATGATTCGGTTTGCGGTTGGTAAAGCTACTGCCAGCACAAATCTCGGCTTCTAAAAACATAACATCCAGGAGGGATATGCATGGATTTGGAACTGAAAGGAAAAACGGCACTGGTTACCGGGTCTACGTCAGGAATCGGAAAAGCCATCGCCATGTCGTTGGCGGCTGAAGGCGCCACCGTGCTCATTAACGGACGTCGCGAGGAAAAGGTGAATCAGACCATAAAAGAAATTCAAGAACGGTATCCTGAAGCCGTCCTTCAATCCGCTGTCGCCGATCTAGGAACGGAGCAGGGATGCGAAGAGGTTATCGGAAAATACCCGGAAGTAGACATTCTTATTAACAACTTGGGCATTTTTGAGCCTGTAGAATATTTTGATATTCCTGATGAAGATTGGTTCAAACTGTTTGAAGTCAACATCATGAGCGGTGTCAGGCTGACTCGCCGGTACCTGAAGCAAATGATTCATAACAAGGAAGGCAGAGTCATCTTTATCGCCAGCGAGGCGGCGATTATGCCCTCTCTGGAAATGGCTCACTATAGCGCGACCAAGACGATGCAGCTCTCGCTCTCCCGCAGCTTAGCCGAATTGACCCAAGGAACGAACGTGACCGTAAATACGGTGATGCCTGGTTCCACTTTAACGGAAGGCGTCGAAACCATGTTAAACAGCCTTTATCCTAACGAGAATATGACCATGGACGAAGCCGAAAAGCGATTTATGAAAGAAAACCGGCCGACCTCCATTATCCAAAGGCTTATTCGACCGGAAGAAATTGCACATCTTGTCGCCTTTTTAAGCAGCCCGCTTTCTTCTGCAATCAATGGTTCCGCGTTGCGAATCGATGGCGGATTAGTGCGCAGCGTGTTTTAATCAACCACATGGAAGCCATATAAAATCCCGATGCTTTCAACGCAATACGGCCGGTGCTTCCCGTAAGAAAAATCCTGCCGGACTACCGGCAGGACATCGGCCTAAATACATATTAGCAAAATAGCATATCTCTTTCGTGTCATGATCCGCAGATCTATCCGCCTCCACTTTATCGTGTTCATTTCCCCGGCATATTTTCCCAGGGAAGCTGCGTATCGTCCCACAAGTCCACACTCCAGTCGACATCCTTGAACACGCGGTTAACCACGGTGCGCGTAAGCGTCAGCCTGGAAGGCACATGATCCATTCCATCGATCCGAAACTCGGAATCATGGATGATTTTTTTATCCCCGTCCGGTGCCGAACCATGGCCGACGAAAACCGGGTATTCGCGCCCCTTTTCGTCGATGGCGATCCATTTTTCATTCATCTCCTGATTCACGTAGGTTCCGTTTGCCGTCAGAATCAACACTTGTCCCCCTTTGGAGTCGTATGATCCAAGTTTATACGCGGAAAACGCCAACTCATCGCCCGATCCATGAAATACAGCCGGTTTTGCAGACAGCTCGGCGGGCTTCATGCTGATGGATTCCTTCACGTGGACCGGCATATAAAAGCCATCCAATACGAAACGTATATTTTTGCTTTCGGGCGGCATGGCAAGAGGATGGATGATGTTTATAAACTCCTTGGTTCCCTCGTTATGGGCATCGGCTCGCTCGGATTGAATCAAAGGCTCGAAGACCCCCGGCTTGCCAAAATCGTAACGCCCCCTTTTCCCTTCCCCGTCAACCGTCTCCAAGTGATAGAAGATCTTCAAGTGTTCCGCACTGGCATCGCTCGACTGTCTTTTTAGTTTTTCGCCAAGGGATGCCGCATAATCCAACCGTATTCCGCTTGGTGTCCGGATGATTTTTTTGAAATCAAGCTCCAACCCGTCCGGGGACGTGTAATGCTTGTCAATTTGCTTTTCGGCAGAGAGCTGTTTGGCCTTCCGCGTATCGAGCTTGAATTGAAAATGCCAATTGACCTTCACCGGTTTTCTGTCGGGCATGGTCGCCGTGAACCGTTCAATTTCGCCGATTTCGCTCGTCACCATTACCACATCAGGCACGGGTCCCGTAAAGACATAGGCGTATTCTTCGATTCCCGGATAGGAGTTTAGGGTGACGGGCACGCGTTTTGCTACTTCGTTGCCTTCCAGGTCCGTGATTCGGAAATCGTCCGTTTCCCGCAAAGGAGACTGCAGCACGCTTCCATCCGGCGCGGTCTGGCGGGCGGAAATGACGATTCGCGAGCGGTCGATAAGGACATGCTCAATTTGAATGGCATAACCTTGATCCTCGGCTTTGACTTCCGGTTTTACCAACAATCCAAGGGGTCTCGATCGTTCGTAATCGTTGTACCAAAACCAGTCTTTCATGCCGGGCGGTACCGTTTCTTCCGGAATCGTCGGTTTCGGCTTGTATGTTTTGAACACGCCTGAAACTTTGTCTCTTAGTTCCGGCTGCTGCCATAAAGTCAAAGCCGACCCGAACACGATGACTGCCGCCGCCGCTCCCCCCATCCATTTTAGTTTTCTCCATCTTCTTTTCGCCGAAGCATAAGCGTTCAGGTTCGGCAGCTTTTCCTTGTCGTTCACCATCTGGACGTTGTCCAATTTATCCAAAACCCGTTGCGTAAAATCGGCATCCATATGGAGATCGGAGAACAGGGCATCTTTCATCGTTTGGTCATCTTTATTGGAAAAAGGTTTCATGGGCCAATCCTCCTTTCTTTTCCATCTCTTTTTTCAGTCGTTTTTTTCCGCGATGCAGAGCATTCCGAACCTGGATGCTGCTTAAGCCGGTAATCTCCATGATCTCCTCATACGATAGTTCATTCGTGTATTTGAGGAGCAAAACGAGCCGGTAGGTATCGGGAAGAAGGTTCAGGTACCGGTATATGTCCCGCTGCATTTCTTTGCGGATGATGTGCTGTTCGGGCGTGGCCGCCGGATCGGACTCTTGGGCATGCCCATCCATTTCGGCGGGGATCGGGCGTCGTTTGCGCACATGATCTTTCATGACGTTAACGGCGATCGTATAGACCCAGGCGCTGAAACGGTTTCCTTCCTGATGCCGGGGCAAATACTTGTACACGCGTATGAACGTTTCCTGTGCCAAATCCTGCGCATCCTGATGGCTTGCCCCCATTCCCCGGAAGATTCCGTAAACGTTGTATTTGTACTTATCAACGAGCACGGAAAATAACTGCTTGTCATTAGCAATGATGCGGCGGATCAGCTCCGTCTCTTGCTGTGAATCCATCATGATTGTCCTCCTGACTTGTCATTCACCCTATAGACCTTATCTCGCTGCCAAACTTCTCACTTTCATCGCTTTTTTTGTTAAAGCTTATCAGAAAAAAAATCAGGGCATCGTCTTGGATCATGTGAGTTGAGTCCGTCCTCCGACAGGTTACGAACAAAAAAGCCGCATACCCAATGCGACTTTTTTGTGATTCCGTGTATTTTTTTCGTCCGCCGTTCAGCGTGAGATCACTTCAAGCACTTGGCCGCTGCCATCTTCGATCATGCGTATGTTTTGGTCATCGATGAGTTGAATGGTTCCGTCCGACTCGAAGCTATCATGCTTCTCTTTTAACCCGTGGGCAACGGATTTTCGTATCAACCCTTGATTCTTAAATACCAACGTATACAGGTCATAATCTCCTGTCTTTCGATTCGTGTATTCAATGAATAAAACCTGCAAATGCTGGGGTGTCGATTCGAAGTTTAAGGTAAGTTCATGGGTGTTCACGTTAATGTCCTTCATGCCTAGCGGAATCAAATTCTTTTTTCCCGTATACAAATCAGTAAACTCGAGATTCCCGTTTGCTGCCTGAATCCTAAAGCTGTATCCCAACATGCTTCCATAAAAAGTGTCCGTATAATTGTTGAGTCCCGTCACGGTGACCTTTCCCGTCTTCGGGTCCCTGTCGGCCACTTCCCCGTCCAAAGCGGATGCCAGGAATCGAATCGGTACATAAAGGTGACTGATATACCATACAGGTTCTCTGCCCATATCCACTTCCCGGCCGTCAACTTCGGCAATGCTGCTCCCCATATGTACGACAATGCGTTTCTGATCCCTCTTCAGTACCGCCGTATTGTCATTTTCCATCCCCCACAGCAGGCCTGATCCGCTGCCGAGCGAGAACAAACTTCCGTAAGTCACTCCGTCTTTATGAAGCGTCTGGATATGAGCAGCTTGACCGTCTTCCCATTGGGCTTCGAGCTCCACGTACTTGGATGCCGCCTCTGTTTCTTGAGCGCCCAACGGCAAAATCGCTGATGACATCAATAAAACGGCGATCGCAGTTTTCCACTTCTTGAGTTTCACGACCAATATCCCCCACTAATTGTAAATTAGATTACTACAATACTAACGTTTATTTCTTGTGAAAGTTGCTATCACCATGCAAATGCGCAGAAAGTGTATGGATTACCGTGTCTTCAACAGCCATGGCGGAACCGCGCTCGCATCGTCTCTTGAATGGCGGCGCGGTTCTATTCTCATTGCTCATTTACAACCTGTTTCCAAAATCAAGGGTCTTTTATTCCATCGTTTCGATTCATTTTTAGCTATTTTACCCCCGCTTCTTATACGCTCGCATCGCAAAGAGATAGGCCACGAGCATGATTCCGACGCACCAAGCCAGAGCGACCCATATTTCATTTCCCACCGGCTGGTCAGACAGCAGCGCACGAATAGCTTCCACGATCGAGGTCACCGGCTGGTGTTCGGCAAAGGCCCGGACGACGCGCGGCATCGAATCGGTCGGCACAAACGCCGAGCTGATAAACGGCAGGAAAATAATCGGATAGGAAAAGGCGCTTGCTCCATCGACGGATTTGGCGGACAGTCCGGCAATCGCCGCAACCCAAGTCAACGCCAGCGTAAACAGCATGAGTATGCCGGCTACGGCAAGCCATGGCAGCACCCCCGCCGGCGAACGAAAGCCCATCAGGAGCGCGACGAGAATAATGACGACAAGGGATATGGCATTGGATACCAGCGAGGTCAGCACATGCCCCCACAGTACGGAGGAACGCGCAATCGGCATGGAATGGAACCGCTCAAAGATGCCCCGCTGCATATCCATAAAGAGGCGGTAAGCCGTGTAAGATATGCCGCTTCCAATAGCAATCAACAAAATACCCGGCAGCAGGTAATTCACATAGTTTCCCGTTCCCGTCTGGATCGCGCCGCCAAATACATAGACAAACAGCAGCATAAACGCAATAGGCATGATGGTCACGGTAATAATCGTGTCCATGCTGCGGGAAATATGGCGCATGGAACGCCCGAGCATCACGCCCATATCGCTAAAAAAATGTTTTTTTATCGTTTCCATTACCTTTCCTCCTTTTTGCCGACGATGGCGAGGAAGATTTCCTCCAACGACGGCTGTTTCTCGACATACTCCACTTTGGCGGACGGGAACAGCTTTTTCAGCTCCGAAAGCGTGCCGTTCGCAATAATCCTGCCCTCGTGCAAAATGGCGATTCGGTCGGCAAGCTGCTCGGCTTCTTCCAAATACTGCGTGGTCAGGAATACGGTCGTGCCGCTGTCGGCCAGTTCCTTAACGATCTTCCAAACCTCGATGCGCGACTCGGGGTCAAGACCGGTCGTCGGCTCATCGAGGAAAATGATCTGCGGATTGCCCACAAGGCTTAGGGCGATGTCCAGCCTGCGGCGCATCCCTCCCGAATAAGTGGACGCCTTGCGGTCGGCTGCGCCTGTCAGGCCGAATCGTTCAAGCATGTGATCCGCCACCTGATGCGGGTTTTTGAGGTGTCTCAACTTGGCAATCATCACCAGATTTTCCCGTCCGGTCAAAATCTCATCCACGGCCGCAAATTGGCCGGTCAGGCTGATCGATTGCCGCACGTGATCCGACTTGGCCGCGACATCGAATCCGTTGACGGTGGCGGTGCCGCCGCCAGGCTTAACCAGCGTGGTAAGGATTTTTACCGTCGTCGTCTTGCCCGCGCCGTTGGAGCCGAGGAGAGCGAAAATGCTGCCCTTTTCCACATCGAAATCTACGCCCTTCAGCACTTGGTGCTGCTTATAGGATTTTAGTAGTCCTTTGACTTGAATCGCCTTGGTCTGCACGGTTTGCATCCCTATTCCCTCCCTTATATGACTGTCACTTTGGACAAATCGGCTTCCATCCCTTTAAGGGCGGCATAGGTCAGTTTATCCATCGTTGCGCCGTCAAAGGAGATGGTTTTGATCATGCGATAATACTTCTTCGTTAAAGTAAACCCCGGCTGAAAGGAAACGTTTTTAAAGGTAGCGTGCTTGAACGAAGCTCCGGTCAATGCCGCTTTTTCAAACTTAACGCCGATAAACGTCTGTCCGTCAAAACATTGCCCGCTCAGATCGGAGTGCTTAAAGTCAACGCCATCAAATAAGCATCCTTCAAACACCGCGTTTCTAAGATCGGTCTTCGATAATATGACGTCGGTCAGCCTTGCGTCTGTGAATTTGGCTCCATCCAGGCCCGACGCGGTGAAGTTGGTGCGTACCAGGATCGTTTTATTGAAGCTTGCATTTGTCAGGTCGAGGGCAAACAGGCTGCAATCCGTCAGATTGGCAAAGTCGAAATTAGCTTCACGCACATCGCTGCTCTCAAACGAGCTGCCGGTTAAATCTGCCCCTGAAAAGTCGGAGCCGTGCAGCGCGCTGCCATTAAATCGACCTTGATGAGCCGTCACGCCCGCAAAGTCGCTTTTCGCCAGGTTGCTCGAGCTAAGGTTTGTCACCACTTGCCGTTCCAGCGAACGGGAGAGGTTGGCGACCTCCAGGATCGTTTGCTCGATGTCGCCGATGCCCTCCACCGTCATCTTAAACGCCGTTTCATCGTCCTTGCCTGCGGCTTTAAGTTCACGGAACCGCTCCTGCACATCGGCGAGTAAATCTGCCTTTAATTCCGCGACGCTTTTTACCCCATCATAGGGTGCGAAAATACCGTTCAAATAACTGGATAACTTCTCATTCATCGGGCCATATCTCCTTATAATAAGTTCTCTAACAAGCGCTTTGCATACAGCTTCAGACAAGAGCCGTAAAATCATCGTATCCGTATGACCGCGCAGCGGCTCGGATGTGATTTTGTTATCGCTCCTGCAATCACCTTCATATCTGCATAATAAATCATATTACTGTGTCTGTCAAGGTAATTTGTTTATTAAAATACCTTGGCGGTTTTTCTATTCATTATGCTGAAAATCGCCAATAAACGCGACAAAGCTGCCGATCGATCGTCGATTCGGCAGCTTTGTATTTTGAGCACATTTTTTATTAGAGTTTATTGTATTCTTCCTCTGTTACGGGTTCTAACCAATCGGTTTGCCCCGGCGTAAGTGCCAAGTGTACAAACCAGCTCTCTTTGGTGGCCCCATGCCAATGCTTTACGTTCGGCGGAATGTTGACCACGTCGCCTGTTTGGAGCAGTCGGGCCGGTTTGCCTTCTTCCTGGTACCACCCTTCCCCTCCGGTAACCAACAACACTTGCCCGGCATGGTGAGCGTGCCAGTTATTGCGGGCGCCTGGAGCGAAAGTGACGTTTCCGATCGCCGTATTGAGCGGGGCGGGATCGGTAAACACCATCTGCAAGAAGGCGTCACCGATAAAATGTTGTTCCACTTTCTCACCTAACGGAAAAATAGTGCTGTTGCTTAAATGCTCGTTTTTCATATCATCGTCCCTACTCTCTTTTATTATCATTAGACGGCCAGAACGGTTTGGGCGCGTGTTCAATCCCCTGGACCCGACAGTAAAACGCCACTATTCCGGAATGATTTCGTTTATGCAGCCCAAAGCATTCAATGTTCTCGGAAATCCCATATAGGGAAGGCAATGCGTGATGGCGGCAATCATCGTCTCCTTGTCATTGCCCACATTCAGATTGCCCCGGACATGCGCCTTGACTTGACTTTCGGCACCGCCGAGCGCGCTTAACATGCAGAGGGGAAGCAGCTCGCGCGTTTTCAAATCGAGACCTTTTCGGGTGTAGAAGTCACCAAAACAAAAGGCCGAAAGATAATCCTGCATATGCTTCTGATCGGGCGATGCGCTCTCGCGATTTTTTTTAATCGTATCGCCAAAGATCTCCACCTGCACGGCGAGTCCTTTTTCAAACCGGTCGTTCTCGCCAACCTGCTTCTGGCTTTCGAGCGGCAAGGTTATATTTCTTTCTGCGAACACCTCATTAATCACCGATATGGAACTTAAAGTTTTAGGAAATCCTAAATAAGGTGCACATTGGTATATAGCTTCTTTGATTTCTATAGGCGTCAGTCCAACATTCAGCGCTGCATGAGCATGTGCTTTGAGCTGGGGCAGGGTTTGATTGGTCGCAAGCACGACCAGGGTTACAAGCTCGCGTTGTTTGTCGTCCAGGTTGCCTTGATAAAACACTTCCCCAAAAACGAAACGGCTCAAGATGTCCTGAATATCAGGATCTGTTGCGTACGCCGCTGGGACATCGTCGCCAAAAAGCTTCTTGTAGGTTGTCTGGCTCTTTTCGTACCGATTCGTCATAACAAATCCTCCTGTCCGTTATTCGGGGTAATCATCCTTGTTGCTTAAAAATGCCCGACGACCGGGTGCGGTACATAGGGTTCCTCCAGGAACGCAATTTCATCGGGCGTGAACTGAATGGAAAGAGCCGCAGCCGCATCTTCGAGCTGGGCGATTTTGGTCGCACCGACTATAGGAGCCGTTACCGGTTCCTTATGAAGCAGCCACGCAAGCGCGATGTGAGCCCGGCGGACGCCGTGTTTTTCCGCGAGAGCCGCCACCCGGTCGATCACCAATTGATCCGTATCTGCGGTTGCATCGTATTTTTGTCTGGCTATTTCATCGGTTTCGGCACGACGGGTAGCTGCCTCCCGGGCCAATCTTCCTCCTGCCAGCGGGCTATACGGAATGACCCCGATTTTTTCTTCCTGACAAAGCGGCAGCATCTCCCGCTCCTCTTCGCGGTATATGAGGTTCAGATGATTCTGCATCGATACGAACCGCGTCCATCCATGTTTCTCCGCTGTATATAACGCCTTCTGAAATTGCCAGGCCCACATGGCAGAAGCCCCGATGTAACGCGCCTTGCCCGCTTTGACGACGTCATGGAGAGCTTCCATCGTCTCTTCGATCGGCGTATGGTAATCCCAACGGTGAATTTGGTACACATCCACGTAATCGGTTTTCAGCCTTTTCAAGCTTTTATCGATTTCGCTCATGATCGCTTTGCGGGAAAGCCCGGCCCCGTTAGGTCCTTGATGCATCCGTCCGTGTATTTTCGTCGCAATGACAATTTCATCCCGCACCGCATAATCCTTTAGTGCCGCTCCGACGATTTCCTCGCTGGTCCCGTCGGCATATACGTTTGCCGTATCAAAAAAATTGATCCCAAGCTCCAAAGCCTTTTTGATGATCGGGCGTGCCTGTTCTTCATCAAGCACCCATCGGTGATGCCCTTTTTTCGGGTCGCCGAAGCCCATGCAACCCAGGCAAATCCGGGATACATCCATGCCGGTATTTCCTAGTTTCGTATAATCCATTGAAAGATTCCTCCTTTTTTCTTAGAAAAGCTGCCATCGAATCATCGACCTGAGGAACTGGCGTCGGGGGACAATGAAAACATGTCAATCGCCCTAGAATTAAATGAACATTGATCGAATAATCAACTCTCGTCTATAATTCTAATCAGTAACCTTAAAGGTTCAATGATCAATTTCTTGCGATGTGTGGATTATTCAACAAAATCTCAACTATTGCCGATTATCTGAGGGAGGAACAGCGAAATGACCAAACGGGATCGCAGGGTTGTCAAATCCCAAGAAGCCATAAAAAAAGCCATTCTTGAACTGATGACAGAAAAAAACTTTGAGGACATTACCATTCGGGACATTTCCGACAGGGCCAATGTGAATCGGGGAACCATATACCTCCATTACATGGATAAATATGATTTGCTGGATAAAATCATCGAGGAACATATCAACAATCTTCGCGAGCTCTGCCACGCTGCATCCGAAATGAGCTTCCAGGAAGGGAATTACGTCTGGTTTGAATACTTCGCGGACAATCATCTGTTCTTTTCAACCATGTTAAACACCAAAAGCGCGGCTTATTTTCGAAGCCGATTCCTTGATTTAGTCATCCAAGAGTATAAGGTTGAAGTCGACGTAACCGAAGGGAAAAATCAAGGCTTAAACAAAGAGGTCGTTCTTCAATTTTTGGGGGCGGCGGTCGTGGGGGCCGTGGAATGGTGGTTCAGAAACGGAATGCCGATCCCTGCGCGAGCCATGGCAGAACAAACAGGGATATTGCTGGACAGAAATTTCTAACTTTCTGCTCCTTCCCTTCTCGTTCAAGTCCATTCAAGCAAAAAAGCATGGAGTCGCCAAAAAAACTCCCGCCTGAATAGTTGGGAGTTTTTACGCTCTTGTATGCTGCTTACAACGTTTTGCAATCCTGCTTGAGGAAAAAGGGTCCGGATATAAAAAGGAATTAGTAAAGTCGCTCTTCGCCCGTCACCGGATTTTTAAATGCGGATCGAAAATCGCTGCCGTTGAGTTCCTCGGATGCTTCGACGTCTTTTGCTGCTTGCGTCTCTTTGAGGGAGTTGGTACTTGGGAACCGGTCCTCGGCCTCGGCTTGTTTGGATTTGGTTTTTTCCTGATCCATTTCAGTTGCCTCCTGGGTAAAATCCTTTTTCCTGTAGGATGCGACTTCAGCTTTATCCCTATACATTCTGAAATACGTTTTGCGCAGTGCGGGATGACCCTTTTTTGAACAGCGTCCTAATCGTCCCTCGCTTTAACAAAAAAGAGCCGCTGATCTGCGACTCTTAAACGAGATTGCCGGACGGTCTGAAAGAACATCCGGATTCTCCTTATTCCTTGCCCATCGTGCCGATGTCGATGACGAACCGGTACCGGACATCCGAAGCAAGAACGCGTTCCCAAGCTTCATCAATCTGATTGGCGGAGATCAGCTCGATTTCAGGCGTAATGCGGTGTTCGGCACAGAAATCAAGCATTTCCTGCGTTTCCCGAATGCCCCCGATGGCCGATCCGGCAAACGACCGGCGATGCGGGATAAGGGAAAACACTTGCACAGGCAATGCCTCCGGCGGAGCACCGACGTTGACCAAGGTGCCGTCGACGGCCAGCAGCGAGAGGTAGGCATTTAAATCAATCTTTGCGTTTACCGTATTCACGATCAGATCGAACGTGTTGGCCAGCGTCGTAAACGTTTCCGGATCGCTGGTGGCATAATAATGGTCCGCGCCAAGCTTTAAACCGTCTTCCTTTTTCTTCAGCGTCTGAGATAAAACCGTTACCTCCGCCCCCATAGCATGGGCGAGCTTCACGGCCATGTGTCCAAGCCCGCCGAGTCCAACCACCGCGACCTTTTTGCCCGGCGCGGCGCCCCAATGGCGAAGCGGCGAATACGTCGTAATTCCGGCGCACAAAAGCGGTGCGGCGGCATCCAGGGCGATGCCGTCGGGAATGCGGACGACGAAATCTTCGGTTACGACGATGTGGGTGGAATAACCGCCCTGCGTGTATTGGCCGTATCTGTCGATCGCGGCGTAAGTCCCCGTATGACCATGATGGCAATATTGCTCCTCTCCCTTGCGGCAGCTTTCGCATTCTCCGCAGGAATCCACCATGCAGCCTACTCCTACTCGGTCGCCAATCGAATATTTCGTAACGTCCGATCCAACTTGGGCGACAATGCCGGCGATCTCGTGTCCGGGTACGAGAGGATATTGGACCGGCCCCCAATCGCCGCGAGCGGTATGGATATCGGAGTGGCAAATGCCCGCGTATTTGATCTCGATGAGAACATCATGCGGCTTAAGATCCCTGCGCTCGATTGTCGTTAATTCGAATGGGCCTTCCGGACCGAAAACAGCACGTGCTTTAGCATGAATCATAGTATAGGACCTCCAGTTGATAAAAATTTAGAACGACGTATCGACAGAAAACAATAAGCGAAAGAGGTTGTTTAATCAACTCGTGTCTATTATTATAGAAGGAAGAAAACGAAGTTCAATGGTTAAAATAACGCGTTTTGTTCAAATATCAACATAATAACGAAAAGTGTCCATTATCTTGGAAGTCAGGTGGGGATCACGATGGCAAAAGTCGACCGAAGAATTGTTAAAACGCAAGAATCCTTAAAAAAAGCGGTCATCGAACTGATGGCCGTCAAAAATTTCGACGACATTACCATTCAGGACATTGCCGACCAGGCCAATGTAAACCGCGGTACCATTTATCTGCATTATCAGGACAAATATGATTTGTTGGATAAAATCATGGAAACCCATATTAATGAATTAAAGGAGATGGATACATGGGCGTGCGAGTTGGAATGGACCGATGCCCTGGTTCCTTATTTCGAATATTTCGAGAAAAATTACTTGCTTTTTTCCACCATGTTAGCCAGCAAAGGGATGCCATCCTCTTTCAGAACCCGGCTTCTTGCTTCTTTTAAGGAAGGGTTTAGAGGCGAGATTGACAAAGAAAGCGGAAAAAATGCGGATTTAAACGAGGACGTGATGCTGCAGTATGCCGGAACGGCCTATGTCGGGGTCATTGAATGGTGGATCAAAAACGGGATGCCCTATCCCCCGAAAGTCATGGCCAAACAAGTCGGAACCTTGTTGGAAAGAAGCCTATAAATAAAAAAGAGCGCCCGGGTTATCTCCAGGACGCTCTGCATGCTCTTACTCCGGCTCGTCCAGACCGGTCACGATCTGCTGTCGACGCCCATGTGTTCCTACCCATACCATTTTATACGGACCCCATTACAATATTTCAACATACCCTTCCGTTCCATTGACGCGAATTCGCTGCCCGTCCTTGATCAACCCGGTAGCATTCTCCACTCCGACAACAGCCGGCAAGCCATATTCGCGCGCGATCACGGCGCCATGGGTCATCAGTCCGCCGACTTCGGTGACCAGACCTTTTATGGATACAAATAATGGCGTCCAGCTGGGGTCGGTATAAGCGGTGACTAAGATATCGCCGTCTTCCAGATCGGCATCTTCCATGTTCCATATGACGCGTGCGCGTCCCTCGATCACTCCGGAGGAAACGGCAAGGCCTGCTAATGCTCCATCCGGAAGATTTTCCCGGTTGTATTCCCCTCTGATGATTTCGCCATCCGACGTCATTACGCGCGGTGGAGACAGTTTTTCATAACGTTGGTACTCTTCTTTCCGTTTGCTGATGATCCGGTCATCCAGTTTCTTTGTGCGCGCGGCTTCGTGAAGCTCTTCGAAAGCGAGGTAGTAGATATCTTCTTTTTCACGGATCACGCCCGCTTGCACGAGCCGTTCGGCTTCTTTCAGCAAAGCCTGCTTATAAACGAAATAGCGATTCACCATGCCGTATTTGGGATATTCCCGGTAGCCGATGAAATTCCGGACGAGGTCGATCATCCGTTTCGTTTCTTTGGCTTTTTGTTCGCCGTCCGGCAGTTGCTTCAAGCGATGGATCAACTCTTGTTCCTTGGCCAAAGCCTCCCGGCGCCCTTGTTCAAATTTGCGGCGGCTGGCGTTAGGCTCAAAGTTTTTGATGTTGCCCAAAATCAACGGGACAAGCGTGATCGGTTTTTCGCTCCAACGGGTCCGGGTCAAGTCGATTTCTCCGGCACAGCGCATGCCATATTTGTCGAGAAACCCTTGGATCGCGTCCCGGCTTTCCTGGCCGCCATCAAACTTCACCAGCTCATCCAGAAAGTTATCGTCTTTGGTCAGCTGCAAATAGTCAATCACTTCCGGATAAGGACGAATGACATCGGCGACATCCATCAGCGCCAGGCCCATCTCCGAAGTAATATTGCCGTCTACCGATTGGGAAAGCGTGTCTGCCGCGTTTTTTTCGCCCAACCATGCGTTCATGTTGTCATTGATCCATGCCGAAGCATTCATCGCAGCCATAAACACAGCCGTACTTTGCGGGTCGAATAGAATCCGCCTTAATTCCTGGATATCTTCCAGAATGAAATCAAACAAATCCGGCCCCGATTTCCCTTGAATGTTTTGTTTTAACTCTTCGATCGAGGTTTCACTACGCTTAATCAAATCCGAAACGATTGCCGGATCGCTCTCGAATGCAGCCGGCATACCTGTATTTCCTCTGCCCGGAACCGGTGCCGTTGGATCATGGGGTAACAATTTTATAAAATCCCGTTCGATGATGGTCATGAGTGCGCCTTTGATGAGCGGATCGGATCCCACGGTATTTAATAAAGCTTCCCGTCCGGCAGAGGTAGCCAGCCGAGGCGCAACATCAACAAACAACCTGCCGCCGGCTGTACGCATGGGTGCGGGAGTGGTTAACAGGTAAAAAGACAATCCCAATGGTTTTATGGGATCGGTCATCATTTGTTGATGGCCCACAGAGATGTAGACGTGGTTTTCTTGATCATTCTCTGCAGGAATCGGAAATAAAGTCGTGATGGGACGACTCTGAACAATATGGAAGGTATCCTGAGCCAAACACCACTCAATATCTTGCGGCTGGTCGAAATAAGCTTCGATTCGTCTCCCGATGCGTGCCAATCTTAAAATTTGATCATCCGTAAGCGTTTGAGTCTTTTGTAGATCGGGATCGATCGGCTTGGTTTCCGTTCCGCCTTCTTTTCGGCCATAAATCGCCAATGTTTTGGTTGCGATCCTCTTGTCGGCGATTTCTCCTTCCCGTACCTTGTAATGATCGGCAGTTACTATACCGGAGACCAACGCTTCTCCCAGGCCGTACCCGGCATCGATGGCAAGCAGCTTTCGGCTTCCGCTCATCGGATCGGCGGTAAATAAGATCCCTGAAGCCTGAGGGAAAACCATCTTTTGAACGATCACGGATAAATAAACTTGACGATGGTCGAATCCGTTTTGCATCCGGTACATGACCGCGCGATCCGTAAAAAGGGACGCCCAGCATTTGCGGATATGCTGCAGGATGGCGTCGACGCCGATGATGTTTAAGTAGGTGTCCTGCTGTCCCGCAAAAGAAGCATGCGGCAAATCCTCGGCGGTCGCGCTGGAACGCACGGCAAAAGCTTGTTCCTCTCCAAACCGGGAGAGATAACGAACAACGGCATCCGCAACATCGGAAGGAATTTCTACATCCAATATGGTTTGTCTGATCTCCCTGCTGATTTCGCCCATTTGTTCTCGAGCCTCTGCGTTTAGCATGGTTAGTCGATGGAGCAACGCTTGATACGTTTCGTTTGGCTCGATGGCTTTTTGATAGGCTTCGGTGGTCACGCAAAATCCTTCGGGAACTTGGATCCCTTCGATTTTGGATAATTCCCCTAAATGCAATCCTTTCCCGCCTACGAGCCCAAGCTGCGTTTGTTGCATTTCCTGAAAATCGAGAACCAACGATCTCATTCCACATCTCTCCTAACCATGAAATAAAAAAACATTTGACAAGAAATTTTCGGCATGCTACAATTAAATTGTAAGATGAGATACATATAGACTTTTATCAAATGTCAGTCGTGGTCTGATTATATCATCACGTCTGTTTATATGCAATAAAAAAAGAACCTGATCATACGATTCAGGTTCCAGAGTGTCGAGAAAGTCCAACGGACTTTTCGACACTCTATTTTTTATATGGGGAATCATATCTTTTAAAATAAAAATCGATTTAAAGCGCTCTGAGAACCCTACTTCAGTGACCGACGAGGCAATTTTAAACCCCCTGCAAAAAAACAGGGGGTTTCTCGACAGCCTGAGAACCTGATCATACGATTCAGGTTCTTTTTTTGATTTCCGCTATGCTTTTGTCGTATCCGAACTCCTTCAAAGACGGTCATTTCATGCAATGAAAAATAAACGACTTGCTGTCGGGACTTGCTTGTTTAAACTCCCAATCGCCATAAGTTCATGTCAGTACCTAATTATGGGTTCTCGTAGTTTTTTAACGGCATTCCGACATATTCGCGGAAGGAACGGACCCGCTCCCCTTCGAACTCGAAAACGATGGCAAGCTCATTGCGAAAATCCCGCCCGTTCAACGAACCTTCCGAGCGAAAAACCACCATCCCGTTATCTTCATTTTCAAGCACGATAAGCGGAGTCAACTGCATTTGAAACACGGAACGTTCGAAACGGACCAAATCCTCGAACCGCTTTATGCCTTGCTGCTCGTCATTCCACCCTTCCAGCGGGAGCGGAACGGAGAACCGAAAATCTTCCGTCGCCTTTTGAAGAAAATCGTCCGTATCCCCCGTTTCCAAAGCCTGCTTAAAAGCATCAAACACGTCGCGAGTTCGGGATGGGACTGAGCCTGCGTATTTTTCCATGAGAGAATCCTCCTCATTATGGTTCATTGATCGTTACCATCATCCTTTTCATCAAGCCACTTGTTTCATGAAACGCTATAGAGAAAGGGCGCCTGCTCATATAGGGCAGTTAGCTTGACAGAACCTTAAGCTGGCTCGAAATCGTGCCGAGGTGGATGGCTTCGTGAATCAAAGCGAAGTTGAACAACTCGCCGGCGGTGTGGAATTGGAAAGGACCCAAAGCATAAGGAGTCGAAGGCTTGTCGTCCAGCATTGCTGGCGTCAGCTCGGATAGGCGGGAAAGCTGTGCCGTTAACATTTCGACCAGTAGTTCCTTTGATGGAGGGGCAAATGTCCAGTCCGAAGGTTTCGTACCGGAGTTAAACAACGTTTCATACAAGTCGGGTATGGCTGTCGGGGAGCCGAAGCTCAGGGTTGCATACCGGTCCATCCAATAAATGATATGGCCGACGTTCCAACGGATGGTATTGTTGAATCCTGCCGCTTGAACGTCAAACCGTTCCTCAGGAATCGCGTTCACCTGCTGCAGCACCACTTGACGTATCGTTTTAGCCGTGTTAATGATCATTTCAGACATGCTCATTTCCTCCTTTGTCATTGAGAACCGCTTGATCTGATCCCAGTATAGGTCCCGCGGAACTTCCCATCAATGCAGTGGGCGTTACCGTATCGTTAAGCAAAAGTTAACGATCACTCGTTGACAGAATAAGGAAGATGAAGTAAAACTAACGTGTACCATCCATTCGGCGATGCAATCGAAAGCAAAAATGGGAGTCAGCGCCCCCAACGTCAGCCAGCAGATAAGGAGATTGGAAGAAGAATTAGGTGTTCTGTTGTTCGATCGTGTGGGGAAAACAATTGTCTTAACTGAAGCCGGTGCGATTCTTCGCGAACATGGCGCCGCGATGTTCGGGCATCTGCAGCAAGCGAGCGACGCGATTGCCGACCTGAAGAAGATGCAAGGCGGATCGCTATCCATCGGCGTTTTGCCAGGAGATGCGGATCTCATGTTTAATGCTTTGCTGCTGGACTTCCATCAAACCTATCCCGCCATTTCGCTGTCCCTTCTGGAAACCATGAAAGTAACCGAGCAAGTGTTGGACCGAAGCATCGATGTCGGCGTCACCATCGGACCTGTTAGCGACGAACGCCTCACTTCAATCCCTCTGTTTCACGAGGAGTTCGCATTGGCGGTAAGCAGGGATGATCCTCTGGCCGCGGAGAGCTTGATTCCCTTGAACAAGCTGCGTTCCTTGAAAATGGTCATGTTTCCACCCGAACATCAATGCCGCAAGCTGATCGACCGCTTTTGCATGGATAACGGATTTGCGCTGCAGCCGCATATGGTGACGACAACGTTATCTTCCCTTCTCCAGATGGTACAAAGCGGAGTCGGCGCATGCGTGCTGCCGCGGCTCCTGCTGGATAACCTTAACCGCCAAGACATCAAAGTCATACCTTTGAGAAATCCGACCCCTTCGCAGGATATTTGTCTGATCTATCGCAGCGACCGCTATGTCGGATATGCGATGCGGACGTTTATCAAAAAATTAAGATCCTATATCGAAACTGCCATCCAACAATCGAAGTCTTCGTAGTCCGTTCCCGCCCCCACGAATTAGATCACCAACAAGAGAATCACTAAGAGAAGGGGGCCGGAGACCGCCAAAATCGAAGACAAAACCTTATTTTTTACCGGTTGTACGAAATAAAAAACGAAAGAGCCTGCGACAAAAATGAAATACAAAGGCGGAAAGCTAAGCGATGCCAGGAAGCCCAAAACGATAAAGAGCGGGAAACCCATCCAATACGCAGATTCCATTTTTACTTTTGTAAGGACAAAAAACAACACGGCTCCAAGCAAACAACAAAAATAGTTATACAGTGCGACGAATAAAAGCTGGGTTTTTATATAATCGCGATGGAACGGAACAGTTAGAAAAAAGAGCAGCATTCCGATAAACAACCATGCGCCGGCACCTTTAAGATAGCGGACTAATACATTTCAGCTCCTCGTTATAAATGATATACACCTTAGAAAATAGAAATGATATAGAAAAACAAAAAGAGCCGCGGATGTATCGCTGCTCTCTTCATCTTATAAACCTGCATGCACCTGCGTTTCCTTTAGTATTCTCCTTTGATGACGAAAAACGAACCCCGAATGGTACCAGCCAATTTAGACTTTTGTCTAGCGAATTTGAACTTCCCTTCCAACTCCTGCGGTACCTCCATCCCCTCCGATAGCTTAAAACCAACGGCGCGCTTCTTGGGGTCGTCAATCGTGTACAAGACGTTCACCTCTAGACCGTCCTCATAAAAAACATAGGTCCATTTGATATTTTCCACCTGGAATTGCGACGTTTCTAAAGGCTTGGCCGCAAACGCAAGATCGCGTTCTTCTTTTAGAATCCGGTTCACGTAATCAAGAGTCTCCTGGCTTTCGCTTGCCGGCACCACCGTAAATTCATGCTTGTATTTGTTCATAAAGTAACGGGCTTCGTTTGCTCGCAAACCGGCGAGCGCTTCTGCTACGGGCGAAGACTCCAAACCCACCGTGGATACGTTTTTAAAGTCGACGATATAGGACATGTTCATCTCTCCTAAGAGTTTTGTGAGCGTTACTGCTGCGAATCAGCTTCGAGCAAAACTTGCATCGAAAGCATCAACTTAGTTTTGTGAGCGTTACTACAGGGAATCAGCTTCGAGCAAAACTTGCATCGGAAGCATCAACTTAGTTTTGTGAGCGTTACTACAGAGAATCAGCTTCGAGCAAAACTTGCATCGGGAGCATAACGCCCCCGTTATTTCCTAACGACCGGAATCCACATTTCCCCAAACACCAGGCCGTTCCGCTGCCCCATCTCCACCGCTGCGTTCGGGCCGCCGACATAAGCAACATTCCCGACCTCCGGCAACACTTGCCCAAAAGCGATGCCGGTCAGCATAAGACTCAATTCATCGGACGTTTTTGCTTCCCCTTGTACGACGAGGTATTCCCCTTTAGGAAACTGGATCACTCTTGTCGCTTCCGGTAACGATGCGTCCGTCATCACGCCGGCATAATACATCATTTTGTTATTGACCGCTTCGTTTACGGCAAAAATGTAGTCGTTTGCGGCAACGGCCTTTAAAGCGTCAAGTCTTCCATCCTGTTTCACCGCATCCCAAAATGCTGCTTTTTCCTTGTTGATGCCGGAATAGTCCGTGTAATCGCTTTGAAGCTCGGTTCCGATTCCCAAAACGGTGAAGCTGTCTTTTTCCTCAAGAGTATAATTGGCCATGTTCAAAACCTTCCTCTTCTTTAAATTGATCAAATGATTTGCGTTTTCACTTGATGGGTTTATAATAACTTTAAATCATGTCAAAAAATGATACTGTTTAGGAGCGTCCGATGAAAAAAGTTGAGCGGATTAATACCATGATGCGATATATCAACAACCGAGCCCACTTCACCATTTCTGAACTCATGCGGGAATTTAACATCTCACGTTCGACGGCGATCCGCGATATCCGGGAAATCAAAAGCATGGGGATGCCGCTTCTCGCCGAAGTCGGGAGGGATGGCGGTTATTTTGTCATGAACAACTCCGTCCTGCCCACCGTCCGCTTTACCGATAATGAAATCAAAGCCCTTTTTATCGCCTTTATGGCCACTAGGAATCAACAGCTCCCTTATTTAAAAAGCCGCCAGTCTTTGGCCGAAAAATTGCTGGGCCTCATCTCGGAGAATCAGCAAGACGACCTTGTTCTTTTGAATCAAATTTTGCTTTTCGAAGGAACGAATCCCAATAATCCCGATCTGCTCGATCTGACCGACCTGCCCCATCCGATGTTGGAAAACCTGATTCAAATCCTTCTTTTGGACCGGTATTTATGGGTTTTCATCAAAGAAAATAAGGAAATTAAGTCTTACCCGATCTACCTCCTTCATCTGTATCGCGAAAAAAGCATGTGGCATATTGAAGCTTTTGACTTGGAGGAAGAAAAGAGAAGGATTTTGCCCGTCGAC
Organism: Paenibacillus sp. FSL M7-1455; assembly: GCF_038004655.1. Classification (NCBI taxonomy): domain Bacteria; kingdom Bacillati; phylum Bacillota; class Bacilli; order Caryophanales; family Paenibacillaceae; genus Paenibacillus; species Paenibacillus sp. FSL M7-1455. Next base: position 3,051,206 of record NZ_JBBORO010000001.1, read on the forward strand.
AATCTCACCGATGTCAAACCCTATCCTGCGAAAAAAAGAGTGAGCGGGAAAAAGATTTTAGAACTGCTAAACAAACAGGAAGAAGTCAGCAACCTTGTCCTGGAGCTCGGCCCAAAGGCGATTTTACAGTTCAAAAAATACCATCCTTTAAAGTTCTCCATATCTTATACGAATCCTTTCCAAACCACCGCCATCTTAAAGACTTTTATCCATGTCGAGCATTCGGAAGAATTAACCGAAGCCATAGACTGGCTGCTTTTCCTGGGTGAAGATATCAAAGTCAGAGAGATGCCGGTAGAAGTTTTGCAAAGTTTACAAGAGAGAATAAGCTTATTTTGTCCATAAACCATGCGAGATAAAACCGAAACCATATTGATCCGCCCCCAACCGCTCTTTGATGCAACGAATCCAGCGAAAACGACCTTGTTCCGCTGGGTTCTTCTTCATGTCGCAAGGCTGCGGTACCTTTTGCCCCTTATATTTTCTTATAGTCGCTTTTCATGATCCCTTTCACGAGCCGCGGCCATTCCGGATTTGCAGGGCAATACTTTTTCGCGGCTTTCTCTATGGTGGTATAGCCTTTGTTCACATAGTTCTTCGAGATGAGTTGACCGAATTTCTCCACGCAATCTTCCTTCGATTTAAAATAGAACGCTTTCTTGTTCGAACCTCCTGTTGCGTTCAGTCCGAACAAATTGTTCTTCCTCGTCGCAAGCTTGCTTTTCCCATTGCCGCTCTCGAGCTTCATGACCGCAATTGTGAAATAGGCATTAATATTGTACTTATCTTCGATTTCGAGCACCGCTTCTTCGAGACCGTGTCCCGCTAGCGCCGTTCCGCGAAACAATTCCTTAATGTGCGAAACCTCCAATCCCGAATCCGAACGAATCGATGACGACGGTGCCGAAGGATTGCCGGAGGATCGCTTCGAAGCTGACTTGACCGACGTCTTCGGAGTCGTTTGTGCAGGGCGTTTCGTTGTAGTCACGGGGTCCGGATACAAAGACGACGTCTGCCCTTCCATTTTTTTCGCATAACCGCTATGTACGTATCCGCCATCCTTAAGCTTAAGCCATCCATTTCCCGTTACATCGACGATTTGAAGCTTGTTGCCATGCTCTTGTACCGCGAGAATCCGGGATTTCGCAGTCGGCTCGCTTCGAACATTCAGATAGGTCGCTGTCACTCTATATATGTGCAGTTGCTCCGTCCCAGATAAGTCCACGGATTTTCGCACATCCAATTTTTCAGAACGCAAAGCCTCGGCCTCCAAGGAGGGAGAGGCTAAAGGGGGTTGAGTAACGATAGGAGTATAAACAGGGGACGACACGTTTGGAGAAACAACGTGCGGACTCGATTCTTGAACAAACGTCGCCAACCTATCGTGTTTCTGCCCGTCAGCGATCAGACTCGGCAAAAAATCCATACCTGTGGTAAGCAGCACACTTATACAAATCACATATACGAACCATTTTTGCTTCAATATTTTACGCATGAACACACCTCTTCCTTGTAAAGTGATGAAGTTCCTCGTAACAATAAAGGTTAGAGTTGTACTCCACTCCGTGAACGGAGTGTGTCCGGCTGATTATGCTTCCTTGACTGAGACACTTCCACGAATTTTCTTTTTCAACTTCGATCGGACCCATGGACTTTAACCGAGCCTAATGGCTCGATCTGTTTATTTTGTCCTACAATATGTTACAAAACTGAAACTTATTCATCATCACGTTCTTTCGATACATTGCAACTAGTTACTCAATACTCATAGAGATCCTTAGTGCTCCGCTGGTCAGGAACCCGGTCTGCTCTCTCATGACCTTTCTTATGCAGCCGAAAAAAAAGAAGCAAGCCCCTTTGGCCTGCTCCATGATCAAAAATCACGGTTGTCAAAAATCTCTCTTCGATCTCCCTTGCCCGTCTATAGAATTGGTGGTCGTTCAAGTAACCAACACTATATAATAACCCATTTCGCGAATATTGGGATTTCGCCTATTGGTATAATGGAGCAATTCGGTCAATCCGGTTCGTCCATATGACTCCTGAATAGTTCGCCGGCAGCCGTTTCACATCCTCCGGCGTATCGAACCCGCTTGAAAAGTCGCTTCCATCCCCTCCGACGATGATCACCCGAGTATCGGCTTTCTTCATCCGATTCAGAAACTTATCGGGCCAGCCCCATATCCAGGGCGCGATTTTGTCTGGTATATGCAGCTCCGTATGCTTGCACGCAGCCGGTACATACCCGGTCCATCCCGCAGAAAGGTAAGGAATCATACAACTTTTCATCGTCGCTTTCGACATGACGCGCATATCCGGCATCATTGCCTTTAATGCGGCTATCGGTTCGTCTCCCCCATAGACCGCGAGCAAGCTTTGCTGCTTTACCGGGAGCTTCGACAAATATTTAGCCAGAAGTTCCCCCTCGGCGGGATCGTTGCTTTTTACATCGATTAGTAACGGCTTATCCGGAAACCGCTCCAACACTTCCGTCAGTGACGGCATCAGACCGACCCCTTTTCCGCGAAAAGGGTACGTAACACCGCCATCGGCCGTATATCCGTAGCCGATATCGGCCTCCTTTAATTCAGCCATGGTATACTCCCGGGTCACTCCTTTCATATTCGTACGGCAGTCCAACGTCCAGTCATGAAACACGGCAAACTGATCGTCCTTCGTAATATGTACGTCGAATTCAACAATGTCCGCCCCCGCTTGAAACGCCGCTTCCATAGAGGAAATCGTATTTTCCAGATAGGGGTGCTCCGGTCTGTAGATTCGCTCGGCGGTACAAGTATCGTTCGTAATGCCTTCCATCGTATAAGTCTGTGCAAGTCCGCGATGCGCCAGCAACATCGGATTTCCGTCCTGCTGTTTCATGAACAGAGAGCGGTTGTTCAAATAAATGAAGGCGATAAGCACGATGATGAACAGGAAGATCTTGCTTTTCATGATTTTTTTGAACCTATTCACCGGCAATCCCCTCCCAAACCGCATCAAGCTGCTGCTGTAAAACGGCGACCATCTTCTCTTCATCGGCCGTTTGTGACTCATGAATCAGCGTATGATAGAAGATTGCGGCCAGTACTGAAGCGCTGATCCTCGGGTCGAACCGTCTGCGGAGCGTCCCATCTTCCTGAGCTTCCTCCAATAAGTTGCGAATGGCCTCTTGAAACACGGAAAGGTTCGTGGAACCCTCATTCGAAAGAATGGCCGACTTCAACGTTTCAATCAAGGTAAGGCCCAGCAGGCTGGTATGATTCGAATAAATGTGCAATAATTCATGGAAATATTCATCAGCCGATCTTTTACGTTCCCTTCCCGACGCACGCAAACTTGCGTAATTTCATCTACGGTAACATTGTCGTATCCCTTCTCTTTAAATAATTGGACGGCATGCCGTACGATTTTTTCCCTCGTATCTCTTTTTCTGGATTCTCTGAGCATAAGATTTAAAATTCCTCCCATCAAAAAATGACCACAGTCATAAATGACTACGGTCATTATATTGTTTTGCCGCGGATTATGTGGCGCTTCGTTTCTGTTAAGCAATACTTTAATCTGATCCAAGGAATAATCCATTGATTTTAATGCAAGAATGGTTTGAAGTTTGATTAAGCCGTTCTTATCGTAGTAACGATATCCGTTCTCGTTGATTATTGTTGGTTTCAACAGATTGATCTGATCATAATAATGCAGTGTTCTACGACTAATATTTACTCTTTGAATGATGTCACCTATCGAATAGATTGTGTTTCAACTCCTTATCGTTTATTCATTGGTAAATCAACTGGGGCGCTATGATTATGACATATGGCTATTTATAACATTGACGTTAACGTATAGGTCGAGCGAAAATTCCTAACCTTATGAAAAAAACACCCCATTCCGTTGAAAATGGGATGTTTATGGTCATTTAAGCGGATATTAGCCGCCATTTTATCTGCTGCGGTTTTCAGCGCTTGTTTGATCGCTTCTTGGAGCAGCCTTGCCGACCCCAAAGGCGAAATAACTGATCACGACAATGGCCAAAAACACGATGCCGATGATCAGGGAGATGCGCGTATCGTCGTTCATCCACATCCCGACCAGCACCATAATCAAAAAGGCAATGGTTGCATAGTTTGTCACTGGAGAGAGAGGCATTTTGAACGGATGCTGCTTCATGCCATCCCCCTTGGCCTTTCTGAATTTGATTTGACTGATGAGAATGACGAACCACGGCACCATACCGGGAAGCACGCTGGCGCTGTATACGTGCACGAACAGATTTTCCGGCGCAACATAACTCAACACCACGCCGACTCCCAAACCCACGAGTACGCCGATCGTTCCCAACAGGGGCACGCCGTTACGGGACAATTTCGTGAATATTTTCGGCGCTTGTCCATTGACGCCTAGTGTATATAACATGCGTCCCGCGCTAAATATCCCGCTGTTGCAACCTGACATGGCAGAGGTGATGACGACAAAGTTGATGATCCCGGCCGCTGCGGTAATGCCGATTTTCGCAAAAGTGGCAACGAACGGGCTGCCGATGGCTTGCAATTGATTCCAAGGATAGACCGTTACGATGACAAAAATGGCGCCGATATAGAAGATCAGAATCCGCCAAATAATGCTTTGCGTCGCGCTCATTAACGTTTTTTGCGGGTTTTTCGCTTCGCCTGCCGTAATCCCGATCAGCTCGACACCCTGGTAGGCCCCGGTCACCAGCGAGAGCGCAAAGAAAAATCCCGACCATCCACCGGTAAAAAAGCCTCCGTGCTGCCACAAGTTCGAAAATCCGATCGCATGACCGCCGTTGCCGATTCCGAAGAAAATCAAGCCGAATCCTGCAACGATCATCAATATGATGGTCACGATTTTAATCATCGCAAACCAAAACTCGAATTCGCCGAACGATTTTACGGAAATGAGGTTGGCTGCGCCGAGAATCGCCATCGCGATGATCCCCGGAATCCATGCGGGCAAATCCGGAAACCAATACTTCATGTACGTCCCGACGGCAATGATCTCCGCCATCCCGACAATGACCCACTGGAACCAGTTGCTCCATGCCGTCGCATAGCCTGCCAATGGATGAATGTACTTATGGCCAAAAGTCGCGAACGACCCCGTGCTGGGTTCAACGTACTGCATTTCCCCCATTGCGCGCATGATAAAAAAGATAAAAATCCCTACCACGGCATACGCAAGCATGACCGATGGACCTGTCCATTGGATCGTGCTTGCAGAGCCCATAAATAACCCGACACCGATGGTGCCGCCCAAAGCGATCATCTGAATGTGACGAGCTTCGAGTCCCCTCTTCAATTCGTTGTTTTTCATCGCAGTTCCCCCTCTGCTGCACTCTTGGCTGTTCAATTGGAAAAGTTGCAAAATCTTGAAGTCTGTTTTATTTTGTAAGCGCTAATCTAATTGTATTATCTTGTTCCCATGAAAACAATCATTTTCATTTGGTAAACTGCATGCCGATCGGAACGTGCTTATCTGATTTCATGTAACAATTTGGTTGTCGCCATCATGAAGTTGATGCTGGCCGTAGAAATAGAGATCCGGTCAACCTCGAAAAGCCTCGATCGAAGGCGTGCATCCTATCGATCTCCGGGGGATGCTGGACTTTGGTCGAGGTCCGACACCTCCCGGGGTCTGTTCCGCAGCACGGAGAACTTCGTTACAATAAAGCCAATAGTCTTTTGGAGGAGCGATCGAGCATGAACTACGAAGATAAAATACAGAGGGAACTTGCAGAATGGGAACAAAAAATGTTCAAACCGCCCGGATGGCTGGAAAAAACATCGAAAACGATCGGCAATCGCATCAATCATTGGATTCCCCCGAAGGTGCACAACATTATCACGACAACGATCCGATCGATCGTGCGTACGGCGCTGTTCGGCGCGGAATATACGCCCAGCCGCGCGGTGCAGCGTCAACCGGAACTGGAGGCTGCCGATCAAGAAGCGAACGCGTTGTTTGCGTTGTACCAAAAAATTGCGGTTGCCGAAGGGGCCGGAACGGGGGCTGGCGGCATCGTGCTCGGCTTGGTCGACTTTCCGGCTTTCATTGCGATCAAGATGAAATTTTTGTTCGAGCTGGCGCATGTTTACGGTTATGACACGAAAGACTTCTCCGAGCGGGTATTCATTCTCAAGGTGTTTCAGATGACGTTTTCGGGACCGGAAAATCGCGCCCGGCTGCTGGATTCCATCAAACGTTGGCATCTCGAGAAGGAGCAGTGGCACTCCGACGCCGAATATTCCCGAAGCATGGACTGGGAAACGTTTCAAATCGAATATCGCGACGCCATCGACTTTCGGAAAATGCTGCAAATGGTGCCGGGGATCGGCGCAGTGGCAGGAGCATGGGCGAATTACGCCATTTTTGAGGATCTGCGCGAATTCGCCATGAATGCTTACCGCCTGCGCAGATTGCACGATCATTTCGCGGTGGTCGATTAATTCTTTAAAGGCCGGATCCGGACAGCGGTCGTCTTGAAGCCGGGCATTTTGCAGAACGGGTCCAGTTCCGGCCGCGTAGCATGATTGACGTTCTGGACCCCGCCCCAGTGCATGGGAACGAACAACGTGTCTTGCCGGATATGGTCCTTCATTCTGCAGCGCACGGTAAAGGATCCATGTTCCGACAGGATCTCTACCCACTCGCCGTCCCGGATCCGGTAACGCTGAGCGGTCAACGGATGAATCTCCGCGAAATTTTCAAGCTCGCGCGCAAGCAATGTCGGACTTCTGCGGGTCTGCACGCCGGTCAGGTAATGGGACAATACGCGTCCATTGGTTAGAATCAGCGGGTAATCCCCGGACGCGCCAGCCCACCGCTCACCCTCTGTTGCGGTGAAAACAGCCTTCCCGTCCGGATGGGCGAACGATTGTCGGAACAGCAATCCGACCCCGTCTTCTTCAGGAGAAGGGCAGGGCCAATACACCCCTTCCTCCCGGCGCAACCGGCCATACGTGATGCCGTAATAATCCGCAATCCCTCCTTTGCTTGCCAGTCTCAGCTCATTAAAAATCTCTTCTGGTTCGTTGAAGCGAAAAAACGGCCCTTTGCCCAGTCGATCTGCTATGGAGCACAGGATCGTCCAGTCATGGCGCGTTTCTCCCGGCGCCTGTCGGCCAGCCGTCCGCAGCAGGACCCGTCCCTCCAGATTCGTCAGCGTCCCTTCGTTCTCCAAATAGGAGGTTACCGGCAGCACGAGGTCGGCCAATCGGGCCGTTTCGGACATGAACATATCGGCAACCACCAGAAACTCAAGGTTTTTCAAGCCCGCCGCCGCATGCCCGGCGTTCGGATTCGAAACCACGGGATTGGATCCCATCACGAAGAGGGATTTGATCTTGCCCTGATGTATCAGCTCCATCATCTCATAGGCGGAGACGCCTTTTCCCGGCAAGCTTGAAGCTTCGACACCCCATACGGAAGCAACGTACTTACGGTCCTCCTCCTTCTCGATCGATCTGTAGCCCGGCAGTTGATCGGCCTTCTGCCCATGCTCTCTTCCGCCCTGTCCATTCCCTTGGCCGGTGACGGCTCCGTATCCGCAGCCTTCCCGACCGATTTTCCCCGTGGCCAAAACCAGGTTCAGAAAATGGAGCACCGCCAGATGGCCATCCGTCTGCTGTTCCACCCCGCGGGCTGTCAATATCATTCCCGTGTCCGCCATGCCATAGCATCGGGCCGCCTCCCGGATCAGCTCCGCCTCCAATCCGCACAGATCGGCGGCCCGATTCAGATCGAACCCGCTCATATAGGCAATGAGCTCATCATAACCGTTCGTTCTGCCCCGCACGAACGCTTCATCCACAAAGCCTTCATCCATGATGATCTTAAGCATGGATGAAGCCAGCAACGCATCCGTCCCCGGTCTGATCGGCAAGTGGATATCAGCCATGGCGGCCGTAGCCGTTTTCCGCGGATCGATGACTACGATCTTCGCCCCGTTCTCTTTCGCCTGGTGAAAGTATGGCAGCAGCGTCGGCTGGCACTCCGCGATATTGGTGCCGGCAAGGACGATGCAGCGGGCCAAGGGAATATCGGCCAGCCTGAACGTCAGTCCTCTGTCGATTCCAAAGGTTTTGCTCGCTGCAGAGGCCGCAGCCGACATGCAGAATCGACCGTTATAATCGATATGCCTCGTGCCCAGCGCCACCCTGGCAAATTTGCCGAGCAAATAGGCCGTTTCATTGGTCAGCGATCCTCCGCCGTATACGGCATTCGCATCCGGACCGTACTGCTCCGATATGGTCTGAAATCGTCGGCTGATCATTTCAATTGCCTCTTCCCAGGAGCAAGGAACAAGTTCGCCGTTCGAACGGACCAACGGATGCAGCAGCCGCTGCGAATGGACCGCATGCTGATGCGCATTCATGCCTTTGACGCATACCCTGCCTTCTGAAGCTGCGTTCGGCACACCTTCAACCTTGTACGCAGTCCGGTGCTGACCCGGAACGCCTTTCTCACCGGGAGTAACCGTCATCTTGCACTGTACGCTGCAAAAAGGACATTGAGTCTCTGCCTTGGCCGGGGCTCCCCCCGCATCCGAACCCCAAAGAAGCATAATATGCCACCCTCTTCCTTGAATTTTCCGCTCTTCCTTCTATTTTTCACGATTTAACCGGCCCGAGTTTTCACTGAACGTCGCGCCAGCTTCTCTGCCAGCTCTTGTTGGAGTTCAACGTCAAGCACATTCTCCCGGATCGCCATGACGCCCGTACGCTCCACCCACATCCATAGCGGTTCGTCATAAAATCCGTTCTGACGATACCACTGCAGGCAAGCGAATACGAGCCGAACGGCGTCTTCCTCGCGTTCTGCAACTCCGATCAGCTGTCCTTCACGGACAGGATGCTCCGCATGCCCGCCGAGATACACCTCCCAACCCGCAGGGCAAGCTGAAATGCCGATCCCTTGAACCAATATGCTAATGGACGACCCTGCACCAGCGCTTACCGGATAAGGAAGCGTCACGTCTTGCCAACCGATGCGGAGCCATTCTCCAATACGCCGAATGCTTGCAGCCGCCGGTCCTGAAGTTTCCCCGTCTTCAACGTATAGCCGGACTCCCCGATCAAGCGGCTGCCCTGCAAAAACGCCGCTAAGCGAAGACTTGCTTGCCGATGCCCGTTCTTCATCGTCCGCAACACCCGCTATTTCCAGGTAAAAGCGGATGACCGGGAAGCATGCTGCACACCCGCCCGCCTTCTTCCAGCCCAGATGCGCCATCATTTCCGGGATGGAACGACATCCTTCATTCACGGCGTGAACCATGGCTTGCTTCAATGAAGCATGGCCAAGCTCCGTACAATCGCATACAGGAACTTCGGCCGGCGTACCTGCTGCCGTCTGCAACCTCTCCCTCCTTTTACCGCTTCGCATCGTTTTGACGATCCCGGCCACCATAGGCCGGCAGCCGCCGCAAGAACCGGATGCTTTGGTATGCTCCTTAACCTCTTCGGCGCTTTGCAAACCGTGGTCGGCAATGGCCCGGATGATTGCCGCTTTGCTGACGCCATTGCAGGCGCACACCGTTTCATGGTCCGGCAGCGCCTCCGCCGCTGTTGCCGCCGGGCTGGACGCATTTTCACGCGGAAGGAGCTCTGAAACCGCCGCGCCTCGCTTCACGAACCCCAGCAATGCAGCCCCTTCCGACGTATCTCCGAACAGGATCGCACCGGTAATTTTGCCTTTGTGCATGGTTACTTTTTTGTATGTGCCGCACACGGCATCATAGTGCTGAATAGCGGTCTCAACGCCGTCCCCTGAGATGATGCCGGCGGAAAAAACGTCGACTCCCGATACTTTAAGCTGGGAGCATGGAATAGACCCGCGATACGGTTCAGACTCCCGCCCGCAGATGACGCGGGCCAGCACCTTCGCTTGCTCGTACAGGGGAGCAACCAGGCCATAGCTCACGCCCCGATGCTCCGCGCATTCTCCCACTGCATAGATGTGCGGATCGCTTGTTCTCATGAAATCATCCACCAGAATCGCCCGCTGCGTACGAATGCCGCTTCTTCGGGCCAGTTCCGCATTGGGCCTGATTCCCACGGCGAGGACGACCACGCCGGCATCCAGCCGCGTCCCGTCCATAAACCGAAGCCCCTGCACTCTTGTACGGCCTCCGACGATTCGCGTGGTGTTCTTCGATAGATGGAATTGCATCCCTTGGCTTTCGAGTTCTTTCTGAAGCATATGCGCAGCCGTCTGATCCAGCTGCCGGTTCATGATATAAGGGGCGTTATGAACCACTTGGGTTTCCATCCCGAGATGAAGAAGCCCTCGGGCAGCTTCCAAACCTAACAGCCCTCCGCCGATGACGGCCGCTTTCGCGTACCTTTTGGACATTTCGGACATCTTCGCGCAATCGTCGATCGTCCGGAATGAGATAACTCCTTCTTTATCCGTTCCGGGAATGGGAGGTATGAACGGGGATGAGCCTGTTGCCAGAATTAGCGCATCATACGTTTCCCGAACGCCGTTGACCGTCTCGACGCAGCGGGCTTGCGGATCGATATGATGAACGGGCTGGCCAGCCAGCAGCCGGATGCCGTGCCGCTCATACCAGGACCAGTCGTTCAGGATCAAGTCCTGTAAGGCATGTTCGCCTTGAAGAACCTTGGATAAGAGGATCCGATTATAGTTTGGATAGGCTTCGGCGCCGAATACCGTAATGTCAAAGAGCTCCGGCTCAAGCTTCAGGATTTCCTCAACACACTTTATCCCCGCCATGCCGTTCCCAACGACAAGCAATTTCTTTCGCTTCATGAGCTTCCTCCCTCCAACGCCATGTCATACTCATGTAAGAAAACAGAAAACGCCCTCCCCTGTAATCAGGAAAGGGCGTCATTGCCACCAGACCGACACGACATTGTGCCGAGTTTCAATCGGTATGTTAAATATAGATTAGTTGATGCAAATGTTTGTGTCAATATATGTAACGCAAAATATGGTCTCAATGTGTTAAATTAAATTTTTTGAACAAACGTGTTATGTATATTGACATTCAATTGACCTCTTATCTATAATGTGATCATCAAATTCAACTGTTAATTTCAGACAAAGGCACAATGAGGTGTCTTGGGTTTGGGGCAATGAGGCCGCGAATCGTTCTTTTCTTGCAAAGGGCGACTTGCGGCCTTTTTATGCCTGGAGCAACAGATCGACAGCATGAACAGAGAAAAAAGAAAAAAATACATCTGGATAAGGAGCGATAACCATGGAGAGAAAAGGATTTTGGCAAAGCGGGCATAAGCCCTCCCTGTTTGGTGCTTTTTTGTATTTCGACATCAGTTTTATGATTTGGGGCTTGCTTGGACCCCTTGCGGTGGTAATTGCCGCGGATTATCCGATGGACCCGGTGCAAAAGGCAAATCTGGTGGCGCTGCCCGTGCTGGGGGGATCGATCCTCAGACTGGTATTAGGGTTCCTCGCTGATCGCCTCGGTCCCAAACTATCGGCCCAAATGGGAATGATCGTCACCCTGATCCCTCTTTTATTAGGCTGGTTGTGGGTCGATTCGCTCGATCAACTGTACGTCGTTGCCGTTCTTCTCGGCGTTGCCGGAGCATCGTTCGCTGCAGCTCTTCCCCTTGCCGGGCAATGGTATCCCAAGGAACATCAGGGCTTGGCGATGGGAATCGCCGGGGCCGGAAACAGCGGCACCGTCCTCGCGACCCTGTTCGCCAATCGTCTTGCCCAACATTTTGGAAGCTGGGAAATCGTGTTCGGCCTCGCCATCATACCTATTGCATTGGTTTTCATCTATTTCTCTTTGTTTGCCCGCAACAGTCCGGATCGACCTGCTCCCAAACGACTGTCCGAATATGCCCATGTCCTCAAACAACGTGATGCTTGGGTATTCTGCGCCCTATACTGCGTGACGTTTGGCGGCTTTGTCGGGCTCGCCAACTATTTGACGATCTTTTTCAACACCCAGTACGGTCTTTCGGCGGTTCAGGCTGCGGATATTACCACGATCTGCATCGTTGCAGGCAGCTTCTTCCGTCCCGTAGGCGGTTTTCTGTCCGATCGCATCGGCGGCTCCCGGATGCTGAGTTTCTCTATGCCGGAGCCGCGATGATGCTGATCGGCGTCTCCTTCCTGCCTCCTCTTGGGATCGTTGTTGCGCTGTTGTTTATCGGCATGATGTGCTTGGGTGCGGGGAACGGTTCCGTGTTTCAGCTTGTTCCCCAACGGTTTGCCGGCGAAATCGGCCTGGTTACCGGGATCGTCGGTGCTGCAGGTGGACTTGGAGGTTATGTGTTGCCGCTAATATTGGGTCGATTATACCAAGCAACAGGCTCGTACGCCCCAGGCTTCATCATTTTAAGTTTCATTGCGTCCGCTTCGCTGACGCTGACGATCGCGATGCAGCTGAAATGGCGCCGAAGCTGGCTCCGCGGAGTATCGTCCGGCCCGGAAACCGGATCGGCCAAAGCTTGATCGCGATGTATCGCGATGTACCGCCGGAAATTAAGCGATGACTCCATCAAATCATGCAAGGAGGATTAGGACCCGCTGACGAAATTGCACGAGCGGCAGGCTGAGACTTTTTTAGTCCTGGCCTGCCGCTCTTTCATGTTGCAAATAACAAGTAAGCCCTTCGTGAGCGCTCCCTTGTTATTTTTTTAACGACTTAAAGCTCTCTATGATAACGCACTTCTTCCGATATTTCTTTGAAACCGGCAGAGTGGTATAAGGACAACGCGGAAGCATTGGCCGTTTCGACTTGGAGGTCTGCAGTCGCACATCCCTGATTCTTCAGATAGGTTAGCGCCTGAGAAAGCAAATGTTTTGCAATCCCTTGGTTCCGCCAAGGAAGTCTCACAAACAGATCTTCAACGATCCCCTCCCCCTCCTCATCTACCCAAGCAATGATGCTCCCTGCGAAGGCGGCATGTTCCCTTACAATAAACATGGTCCACGAAGCATGATTCCGCTTATTCATGAACTGCTCGTAACCAATCGGGGCATCCGGCCAAATCTCCATATCTATTTCTATGTATTCCTGGATCTTTTCCTCGGTATCCATTGATTCTTTCACGCATCGAAAAGATTCAGCAAGCGGGGCCACGCCTATTTTTTCGCTTAAGTCTCTTCGCATGGTATACAAACTTTTCGAATATACAAAACCTTTCGATATGAAATAGTTATTGTTGCGCGCTTCGGTCGAATGGTTCCCGACGCCGATCATCGTTCGATTCGAACGGGGCAGCGTGTCTTTTAACTCGTATGCCCGGCGTAACATGCATTCATACAGCAAATCATAGAGCGGGTAGTCGTTTTCTCTTTGCGGAATGGTCTTTAAATTGAAATAAATATAATGCGCATGCCTTTGGGGGCCGCCTGTCGGGATCGTGGAAATGACTTCAACTTGTCCCTTCGCCAGCATCATTTCATTTTCGATCGCAACGAATACGTTAGGCCTATGATGTTCTTCTCCAACCCACCAAAAAACGGCGTTCTTATTGTTAGATGTAACGGCATGATACAACTCGCCTAATTTCTGCATGTCCTCTTTTCTAAAGGCCCGGACTTCTAAATCGCGCAAACCAAAACACCACCCATTTGATTATTCCCGCTAAAGGATTCGCAGTAGTATTTTAGCATGATTTCGATGCTTCGTTTGGTGACAAATGGATTTAATCGTTTTTCATCTGACTTCAGTTCACTTGGAGCGTCTTCATCAAGGCATAAAAAATGACACTCGCCGGAACGGAAGCAACGATACCAAGCTTCCAACGTTCCGCGCGGGCAGCTGCGTGTCAGTCATCCCCGAAAACATTGCAGAGAGAGGGTTAAAAGAACCCTCCTCCCTATCGCTTTGGCCAGAATCGAACAATCGCCGATTTTCCGATAGAGCCGCAACTAAGAACCCCATGACGCATTCGAAGAAGATCCGTGCCCAATGTCAAAATAGTCGCCTATTGCACGCACGATCCGCGCAGAAGCATGGCCGTCACCAAACGGATTGGCCGCCTGGGCCATGGCAGCATAAGCCTTCCGGTCGTGCAGCAGCTTCCTGATTCCCTCCATGACGTTTGACGTCCGCGTCCCGACGCATTTCAAGGTTCCCGCCGTCACGCCTTCCGGCCTTTCCGTCTTCTCCCGCAGGACAAGCACCGGTTTGCCGAGAGAAGGCGCTTCTTCCTGGATGCCGCCGGAATCGGTCAATACCATGTACGATCGCTTCATGATATGATGCAGGTCCACAACGTCCAGCGGCGCGGTCAAATGTATCCGCTCCTGCCCCGCCAACGCGTCCGATACGGCCTTTTGAATGGCGGGATTTGGGTGTACGGGATAGATCAATTCGATATCCGGATTTTCCTGGACGATCCGTTTGACCGCTTGGAATACATTGTTCATCGGCTCGCCCCAATTCTCCCTGCGATGCATGGTCATCAGTATCCAGCGCGTCTCCTTCCGGAGCTTATGCTGGAGCGGATGCGTAAACGGCGCATTCAGCGTCCATTTCATGGCATCGATTCCCGTGTTTCCCGTTACATAAATGTGCCGTGTTCTATTCTCTTTCAGCAGATGCGCTGCAGCCAGCTTTGTCGGGGCAAAATGCATGTCCGCAACCCGGCCGATCCACTCCCGGTTCATTTCCTCGGGAAAAGGCGCGTATTTGTCATAGGTTCGAAGCCCCGCCTCCACATGGCCGATGGGCACTTTGGCGTAATAAGCGGCCAAGGCGCCAATAAACGCGGTCGTCGTGTCCCCGTGAACCAGGACCAGATCATATGGATCCTTCCGAAATACCTCTTCCATCCCCCGAAGCAGATCCGCGCTCAAGCTGTACAGGCTTTGTCCTTCCTTCATCATATTCAAATCCATGTCCGCACGGATATCAAAACATTCCAGCACCTGATCGAGCATCTCCCGATGCTGTGCGGTAACGCACACGACCGGGGTGAACCCCGGAGTTTGTTCGAGTTCTTTGACCAAGGGAGCCATTTTGATGGCTTCCGGTCGCGTGCCAAAAACGACAAGTACCTTTTTATCCATACACGTTTCACGCTCCTCGCTCCTATCGAAATCGTCATCGGGAACATGATATGAAAGATTGATAGAAACGTTCCGAACGGGTCCCGTTCTTTGCATAATAATGAACCATTTTAAGCTCGATTCGTTCAATAGCCCAATCTTCAAAGCTATCAATGCATATAGTAACCCTAGCATCAAAGAAAGGAGGAAAACCTATTGGCAGTAATCATTTATCCAAGAACGATGAATTGGTCCTATATGAAGCAGAGGCCGCAGCAGCTGATGACCCAGCTAGGGGCGTTAGGACATCAGGTTTTCTTCGAAAACCTGGCACCGCTGGATTCAGAGTTTAAAGAGATTGAAAAAAATGTCTATCTATTTACGGATACGAAGGCCTTCTTATCCAAAAAACTCCCCGTACTTCGCAAGGAGGAACCGGTTGTCGTCTGGACGACCTGGTCCAAGCTTAGGACGCGCATCGACACGTTGTTCAAGCCGGACGTTACGATCTATGACTGCTGCGATGAATTTCCGCATTGGGCAAAATACGAGCCGAAGATGATCGAACGGGCGGACCATGTCGTGTGCACGGCGGATGTTATTCACACCCGTCTTTCTCTAGCGTATCCCGACAAGCCGCTGACGTTGATTCCGAACGGAGCTGACCCTTCATTTTTTGATGCCCCGGCATCCAAACGCCCCGCCGACCTGCCGGAAGGTCCCGTTGCCGCTTATATCGGGGCTTGGGCCTATTGGGTGGATCACGAGCTTTTCGCCAAGGCGGCCGCCGCATTTCCGCATGTCCATTTCGTTTCCATCGGCGCTCCTTACGGCAGCTCCGGCGATTACTCGCAGCTTCCCAATGTGCACATTCTCGGCGAAAAACCCCACGATGAACTCAAACGCTATCTTCGTCATATCGACGTAGCCTTAATTCCGTTTCAATATCATCCCATTACGCTCGCAACCAACCCGGTCAAAGCTTACGAATATATGGCTGCAGGCGTCCGCGTATTGTCGACCGCCCTGCCGGAGTGCATCGCGATGGAACCGCATGTAAAAACCGCGACCACCCACGACGATTTCATTTCGAAACTTGGGGATATCCTCACGCACCCGGATACGGAGGAGAGCAAGGAAGCCCGAATTGCCTATGCTCGCGGCAACCGCTGGCTCGAACGCGGAAAGGCGGCCGATCGGGTCATTGCGGAAACGATTCGTCTCAAGGGGCTCAGCGGAAAATGAAGCAGTTTGATATTCTTCCTTCCCAGCCCATCGGCTTCACCCGGGACGAAACCATCGCCTATCGCGACCGGCTTCTCGAGGATGCAAGCCGCTCCAATGGCGAGTGGGTGTGGTTAAGCGGTGCGAGTCCTCCCCCTTATAGGCAATGGCTCCGATCCTTCGATTGGCCTTTCGCATGCCCGGATCATGCTGTATGCATATGCGTGGACGGGATCCCCTGCCTATGGCGGAGGGAATGGCTTTGTAACCGCCTGTCGGAATGGAACGGCCGCCTTCCTGCGGCTCGTTTTCTTCAGGATGATCTGATGCCCGGCGACGAAACCCTAATGTTTCGGCTGGATATGCCTGAAGCGTCTGATCCAAGCCTCGGAATCTCCGGAAACCGTAAATTTTTCGGCAGATTCCCGGTTTCTCGGCAGCATGATCGCGAATATATCCTCCCTATTCTGACTGCCACCAGGCAGCATCCGGATTTTTGGGCATCGAATCAGACGGCATGGGCCCATCCCCGTTCGGAGCCGGCGGTTTCGATCCTTATGAGCGTTCACAATATGGGCGGCACCATCGGCTGGAGCATCCGCTCGGTGCTGGCACAGTCCTGCGGGGATTGGGAACTGGTCATCGGCGATGATGCTTCGGATGACGACAGCCTGGAAGAAGCCTGCTTTTTTTCCGACCCCCGAATCAAGGTTATCGTTCAATCGCGAAATCGCGGCAAGGCGATCATGATGAACCGGCTGCTCGAGGAAGCAAAAGGCCGCTTTATCCTGGAGTTGGACGGCGACGACTGGCTGCCTCCGGATACGGTCCGGCTGCTGTCCGAAGCTCTAGATCAGGCACCGGAAGCCGGAATGGCGACGGCCCTTTATGCATGGTGGATCCGGACGAGACAAATGGGACCGGTCTGGAAAAGCACCATAAGCAGCGTTTGCCAACAAAACCCGTCCGGTTTATCCGCGCATTCGGCCCACCCCCTCGTTCCCCGGATGTATCGCACCTCATTGTTGAAAGCGATCGGAGGTTGGTGGGACCGGGAAGACCGCTTCGGCCGGATCTTCGAAGATATCGACCTTACCGCCCGGCTGCTTGAGCATCACCTTCTCGTTCAGGTTCCGGCCGTCCTGTATCACCGCGTAATTTGCGGCAGCAGCATCAGCCAGCGCAACCGGGATTTATTTCCGGCCTGGCGCAAATCCCGTTAGAACCGGTCCGCCTGGTGTTGCTGTTTGATTCGGCAAGATTGTAAAGGAGGTGAAACGCACATGAAAATTGCCGCTTCCGGATATTACGGAATGGGAAACTTCGGGGACGATCTGTTCCTTCATACGCTCCGCCAGGTTTTTGACGAACATCATGTCTATCCTTGGAACTCCCGGCTGGATCCGAACCAGACCGATGCCTTCATTATCGGAGGAGGCGATCTGATCACCCCCTACTCCTTCAACAAATATTATTTCCCTGAACAGCTGAAAGGAAAGCCCATCTGGGTCTATGGGGTCGGCATTGTCGATGCCTATCCCGAGCACACCTGGCCGGAGGAGCAGGTTTCGGCTTACCGGGATATGATCTCGACGGCCCAGCGTGCGGTATTCCGGGATGTGAGATCCCAAGCGATCGCGAAACGGGCAGGTTTTCACCGGAATGTAGAGGTGGCTCCGGACATCGCATTCGCTTATCGTCAACCGTTCATTCCCGTAAAGCGTTTTTCCAGGCGTCCGACGATCGGCGTGGTGGTGTTCTCGTATTCTTCCTTCCCGATGGACAATATGGCAAAGCTGCTTTCGCATTTGAACCAAAAGGGGTTCCATCTGACGCTCATACCGGTCATTCATCATCCGGGCAACGCATACTCCGACTTTGGAACATGCCTGCAGCTGCAGCAGAAGGTGAAGGAACTTACGCCGCATGCATCCATCGAAACGCTTCCTTTCCTGATGGATATCGAGCTGACGTACAGCTTCATTCAATCCGCCGATTATTTGCTTTCATTCAAGCTGCATCCGTCCCTTGTAGCGCTTCGGGCAGGTAAGCCGGTGCTTGCCTTCAGTACGATGGGCAAAGTGCACAGCCTTATGCAATCCTTCGGGCTCGGCCCGTATGTCGTCGATTACCGCCGGCCGCTGGACGAACTGGTGGATCATGCTGAGAGCTTTTTGAAAAATGCTCCCGGCCAGGTGCATCGCGCGCTGCCTTTGATCCGGGAGACTGAACGACGAAGCCTTGCTTCCCTGCTGGAGCTAAAGAAGCATATCGAACAATACAAACGAAGACAGAAAGGAGAATGAATTATGTGCTGCATCCTGTTCGGCAGACGACTCGCTGCCAAAGTCAAAGCGTTAACGCGCAAGGTTGAACATCTCAGCCGGCAAACCGAACATTTAACCGAACGGGTCGAATCGCTGGAGAATCAGATCCGAACCGGGTTGGTCGCCATTCCGGAGCTTATCGAATATTTCGAAGCCCGAACCGGCCGGAAGGTACGCGTCGGTACTACTTTCGTTACCCTGGAAGGCGTCGTATTGGCTACGGCCGTGGATGGGGTTCAGCTTCGGGAAGCCTCGGGCGATCTCGTTCTTATTCCTTTCACAAATATTACGTCCGTACAGTAACCCCATTCGATTGACGTTTTTTTGATTTCCTATTCGTCATTTGCAAAGGAGGCGAACCCTCATGCGTTTTGTAGATTGGCTTCAGGGCTTTATCGGATCCGAAACCGAAGTAGCGGTGTCCGGCGATATCATCGTCGGGACGTTAACCTCGGTGGAAGAAAGCACCGTTACGTTAAAGGTGCCTCCGATCATATATGGCCCTCCGACCGATACGGCCATCATTCCGCTTCGGGCCATCGAATTCGTTCGAATCGTTTCGTCCTGATGGTTTTGACGATGACCCGAAAACAGCGTGTTGCCTGGCGTCTGCTTGTTTGTCGTCGGATCGATGACGGCATGGACTGCCACGTTCACATTATCAGCCCCTCCCGGCGAGATTGGTCCGGGCATTCGTTTCGCTGACCGCTTCAATGTGAACTTCGCCCCTAATAGGTTAGATGTGCAGTTCACAACCGAGCGGTCTTTTTTCGTTCAAATGATCGTAACAAACCCTATACAACCGGCCCGAAAGCGCTTAATATTCTGTTTAGTGCGTGGATCGCTTCCCTTTGGATTCAAGCAAACTTTTTCGAAAAGGAGCCCTATAAAACATGCTGGAAGCCATCATTGTCAATCAATTGAAAAAAACGCTGAGGGCAAGCATCGACAACCAGGAGATCGCCGGCGCGAACTTCATGGTGATCAAAGACGGCAAGGAAGTTTTTTATCATGAAGACGGCTTGGCCGACCTCGAATCGGGACGCCCGCTGACCAGGAATTCGATTTTTCGTTTATATTCAATGACGAAGCCGATTACCGCTGCCTCGGTCATGATGCTGTTAGAACGCGGGGAGATCGATTTGTTTGATCCGGTGAGCCGCTACATTCCCGGGTTCAAAAACCAACGGGTCGAAAAAAACGGCGAATTGGCGCCAGCCTCCCGGGAAGTCAACATCCACGATTTGTTGAACATGACTTCCGGTTTGGCCTATGGCGGAACCGACAGAGCCGGTCGGCACACGGAGGCCTTATTTCAGGAGCTGGGCAGCCGTTTGAGCGGCGATAATCCGATGAGCACCATGGAATTCGCAAACCGCCTGGGGCAAGGCCCGCTTTCGTTCGAGCCGGGATCGTCCTGGCAGTACGGAACGTCGGCCGACGTTCTTGGAGCGGTCGTGGAAGCGGTAAGCGGCGTGCGGTACGGACAATTTTTGAAAAAAGAAATTTTCGAGCCGCTGGGGATGAAAGATACCGGTTTTTGGCTGCCCGCGGAAAAAAGAGGACGCCTCGTGAAAACCTACCAGGATGACGGCGAGGGCGGCTTGAAGTTGTACGAGGGGAACAATCTCGGCATCCGGCATACCATGGACCGTGATCCGGCATTCGAGTCCGGGGGAGCGGGACTTGCGTCCACGATCGACGATGCCGCCAAATTTACGACGATGCTGATGAATCAAGGCAGCTTAAACGGCGTTCGCCTGTTGAAACCTCGAACGGTTCAATATTTGACATCGGCTTCTTTAACCGATTGGCAGCAAAAAGGCTTCGATACGTGGCATTCGTTGCGCGGCCATAGCTATGGCAAACAAATGCGCATCCTGACCGATCCGGGCAAAGCCGGATTCATCGGCAGCCAAGGCGAATACGGATGGGACGGCTGGCTTGGGGCTTACTTCTGCAACAGCCCTCACGACGGTTTGACGTTCCTGTTTATGGTGCAGAAAAAAGACGCCGGCACGATGCCGATTACCCGCAAGCTGCGCAATATCGTGTTCAGCACGTTGTAAGGGTTATCTTCCCCAACCGCTTTCTAGCCTTCAACTGCACAGCGCATCGATGAAATTCGACTTTGGCGCAAATGCCGGAGAGCTTGTGGAAAGTGGATTCAAAAAAATGGTTGCCAGTCGCCAGGTTGGATCCGGCGGCTGGCTTTTTTGCGATCCGGAAGACTGCAGCGAAGAGGGTTAATTATCCGATCCCTTAAACCCATGATGATCGTCTTCGTACCATGGATTCAAATGAACCAAAACTTCCTCAACGTCAGCATGCTGTTCCATGATGCTTTGTTTGATTTTACGGGAGATGTCGTGTCCTTCTTGAACGCTTAGTTCTGCCGGAACGCCGACCCTGACGTCAACGATGATATAATGTCCGTGGTCCCTGCACCTAATTCTGTCAAGGCGTTTCACTTCCGGAATTTGTTGAATCAGTTCAATTAGTTCGTTTATTTTTTCCGGATCGATGTTTTTCTCCATTAATACGTCGATCGATGATTTTCCCATATGAAAAGCCAATTTGAACACAAGAACAGCTACAATGATTCCTGCAATAGGATCCCCGTAGGACAGAATTCCGATATCATAATGATCGCCGATCATGGCCAATCCGATCCCTGCGACCGCAGCAATGGATGCATATACATCCGCCAGATGATCATAAGCAGTCGCAATCAAACCGTTGCTTTTCAACCTCTTGCCTATCGACATGGTATATACATATAAAATTTGTTTGAGGACCAAAGAGAACACACCTGCAACGAGGGCAATCATCGTAGCCTTATGCGGCGGTTCAAAAAGGATTGCAACGGAATGGTATGCCATGTAGATGGCAGCGAGCGCCAATATAATCGCTACGATTCCCGCCCCGACCACCTCGGCCTTCCCATGGCCATAGGGATGATCTTCATCGGGGGGGAGCTTGGAGACGCGCATCGAGCTGAGGGCGGCCCCGGTAGCCACGACATCGCCTGCATTGTGCACCCCGTCTGCGACGAGCACCGGACTGCCGAATAATATTCCGACTGAAAGTTTGACTGCAGTTAATGCAACGTTACTGATAAAACTGAGCCAAATCGCAATCGATGATTGCCTATTTTCATTAACCACGAATTCATTGCTCCCATAAAACATATTTAATCATCATTTGACGCTTTGAACGTGAAGGCGAAATAACGACCAGAATCTAATAGTAGCTCACAAACTTTGTGTGGGTCTAGAGAAACAGTTTTTGTCCTTCTCTAAAAAATATGATGCGGCATAAAATGTTGGACAAGAGAAAAAGTCGAACGGGACGGCTATTTTGCGGCATGATTTTTTATTGCCTTTTTGCCCTTACTCAATCCAAATGAATCCATATGATACAGTGTATTTTATTTCAAGGAGGTCGTACGTGATGAGTGAAGTCGTTGGAGGCGTTGGCGCGGGCTACGGTCCTGGAGGATTATGGGGAGGAAATATCGGAGTCATTTTGGTTTTATTCATATTGCTGGTGATCATCACAAGATCTTTTCTATGGTAAACAACAACAATAGAGAGGCCCTGCAGATTACTGCAGGGTCTATTTATCTATTTTTAACCGCCACAGGTTTTGCAACCATCGAGAAGCAGGACCGGATAGCAGAACCAGGTAGCAGAATCATGCGGATTTCGCTCCCTCCACCATACTCTGCTCCTAAATTTCCGCCCTGCTGCAGTAACCCCGTTCACCGTGCCTCCAACGCTTCGTGTTTGGGCATTTCCCCTTCCCGGTTGGATGAACTGATTTTTTATCGCAGCCGCGACCCTGAAATAGGCACCTTAACCAGAATAAAATAATATTCTGAATCAGTTCATTTATTAAAGGAGCTCGGGAATGAAAAAAAACTTGACCTATGATTATATCGTTGTAGGAACCGGTCCGGCAGGAGCCGTTATCGCCAAGTCGCTTACCGACGACAAACGGACCTCCGTACTCGTACTGGAATCGGGCGGAAATCATGACAAAGATCAACCGATCCGGGATTCAACCTTTGCACCGGAGCTTGAAGAACAGTTTTCTCCAAATTACTTTTGGCAAGGTGAGGGCGTTCCTCAGACCGGACTTGACGACCGGACATTCGAATGGACCACGGGCCGACTCCTGGGAGGCGGTTCCTCTATAAACGGAGAGCAATATGTCCGTCCGACGGCAGCCGTGCTTCGAAAATGGGAACGGTTGCTCGGACCCATATGGTCCCCCGATAAAGCCCTGCGGCGATTCAAGCGGCTGGAAAAATTCAATGGCTCAACGACAAACAAAGCCGCACACGGTTATAAAGGGAGAATAGACATCAGGCAAGCGCCTGAAAATCCCACCTCCATGGCCCGTAAATTGACAAATGCTATCGAGCGGGCTACCGGTTACCCCATCATACTTGACTATAATGATCCCGATACTCCCCTCGGACCATTCACCCGCTGGCAATTATACCAACAACCGGATGGCCGAAGGGAAAGTTCATCCACAGCCTTTCTGTCTTCGGATATCATGACGGCTTTAGGCAAAGGGGTCCATAACCGTAAGTTAACCGTACTCTTCCGCACCACGGCTCTTCGCGTTCTTTTTTCCGGCAAACGTGCCATTGGAGTTGAATTTTTGAAGGATGGACAATGCATCTGTGCGTATGCTCGGAAAAAGGTGATTATATCGGCAGGCATCAACAGCCCTCAGCTGCTGATGCTTTCCGGAATCGGATCGGCCAAAATGTTGAAAAAAGCGGGGATCCCCGTCGTCTTCAATAATCCGAACGTAGGGCAACGATTAAAAAATCACACTTTAAACTTCGCTGTTTTCAGTACCAATCCCAATGATCATCCCCTTCCTGCCGTTGATCCGGATGCGCTTTATACGGGGGGAGCTTTTTTGCCGGATCCATCCGGAAACGCTCCCGGCCAACGGGGCGTTCAGCTTGTCGGCATCGGTGCAGACGGGCAATTGACCATAGCCATTCTGTACTTGCGTCCTAGAAGCAAGGGGAATATCCGGATACAAAGCAAGGATCCGCTAAACATCGTATTGGCAGACGAAGGATTTCTTTCGGATCCGGACGATCTGGAGGCCGTAAAACAAATCTATCGGACTTATATCAAAAATATTGCTCTTGAGCTATCACGGATTGATCCTTCTTATCAGCTTCTCTCGCCTACGTTGGATATGATCGATGATGATGAAAGCCTTGAAGCATTTATTAAAGAAAATTTCGACCATAATCACCATCAGCAAGGCTTTCTGCGAATGGCTCCTTTATCCAAGGGAGGCGTCGTTGATCGTAAAGGAAATGTGCATGGGGTCAAAGATTTGATCGTTGCGGATGCATCCATCGTCCCTTTTACGGTCGACAGAAACACTTCCGCCGCCGCCTATCTTATCGGCTATACGATAGCTAGGCAACTAGGCAAAAAAAGAAACCCTCCAAAAAAACGGCGGACGCGAACGGAATGGGGCGAAGAATGAATTCTGGCGTTCCGGGATGATTCGCGCGTGCTGAAGGTGTTCATATCGAAACTTTGAACCTGACTTAAGATAAGTCAGGTTTTTCATATGAATTGAGTGGAAACTCTATTTTTCGGTCATATCACATAAGAGATTGCTCCAATACAATTCTCTTCTTCGATCATAGGATACATAGAAATGGATTAAAGGAGGACATGTGATGGCAGAACAAGTCAAGGTTAGCCCGCAATTCAAAAAGCTCTGCAGCCAATTCGCGAAAATATTGGGAGGCCAATCGGAAATCGAAGCAGGTCCGGTTTGTTTTGTTACGCGGATGACGAATCTACGAGAGAAAATTTTAGGTAGAAGAACGCGTTCCCCGCTGGTTCAAATGCAAATGTTTTCCTTCGAGTCGCTCGATAAGTCCGGCCGCGCGCTTTGTTTGGGTGAAACCGCCGTGCATCAGAGCCAGGTGAACCGTTTGATGTCGAATCTCCGCAAACGCGGGATTAAAGTAACGGCCGTTCATAACCATTGGCTCAAAGAACAGCCTCGCTTAATGTATATGCATTGGGAATCCATTGACAATCCTGTCGCATTTGCAAGAAAAACAAAAGAATCCATTAAATTTTTGGGTTAACGATCGGCTGTATTCATACCTTAAATGAGAGGATGATTTCATATGGCGGAAGTTAAAGTAAGTCCTCGCTTTAAAAAACTTTGCAACGAATTCTCGGCTATCTTAGGTGGAACGGAGCATGAAATTACGAAAGGCCCGGTTTGTTTCGTCTCCAGAAACCGTAGAATTAAAGCATCGATTTTAGGGAGACGTACCACCTCTCCATTAATCCGCTATCAACTATTCTCGTTTGAATCGCTGAACAGCTCCGGTCGTGCGCTCTGCTTGGGGGAAACGGCCCTTTTCCAAAGTCAGGTCAATCGATTGTTGACGAATCTTCGCAAAAACGGGATTAAAGTAACGGCAGTCCACAATCACTGGTTGTTCGAAAATCCGCGTTTGATGTATGTTCACTGGGAGTCGATCGACGATCCTATTGAATTTGCGAAGAAAGTCAAACGTTCCATTGCTTTCTTGGGTTAATATTCCCCCCGCGGGAAGAGCCGACGCACAATGCCGAGGTTCGGACTAATATACGAAGCGGCGGCAGCCTATGGCTTTTCAGTCTAGTCTGCTGCCGTTTCTTTTTTGCGGCTTTATATTTCTCTAAAAATGTCATTTCAGCGTCCTGGTCATGATTAAATCGGTTTGTTCTTCATCACCCATATAGAACGAGTGGGCTCCCGTATGAACAAAACCCATTTTGCTGTAAAAATCAATGGCGTTCTTGTTCTTTTCCCAGACGCCCAGCCAAATTTTTTCTTTATTTTGTTCCGTGGCAATTTCAATAGCTTTATTCATTAGAAATGTGCCAAGTCCCTGCTTGTGAAATTTCTTCCTGACATAAATCCTCTCGATTTCAAGTGAATCATCGCCCATGGCTTCGGATTGGGCATCGCCTGCGTTTACCTTCAAATACCCGGCGATGTCCCCGTCCGCATAAATAAAATAGAATTCCGAAGCTTGGTTTGAGAGTTCCGTTTCCAATTGCTTTAAGTTAAAAGCCTTTTCTACATAAGCTTTCATATTTTCCGGCGAATTTTGATCCTTGAACGTATCGATGAATGTTTCCATGCTTATGTTTTGGAGGGTTTGTACATCGTCGACGCAGCATTTTTTGATTGTTATGGCGGTCATTGTATTTATCTCCCTAATCTCTATTCAATAATTTCTTTTGTTTCCTTTTTTGACGAATTCCCAGTCGGTTTCTACGTTTTTTCTGACTCTTTGGAGCAGATGAAACAGCGTTTCAGCTTCGCTTTCGGTAAATCCGGCTAACGCGACCCCGTTCGAATGGTCATGTTCCCGTATGATAAAAGGATATACATCGCTACCTTTGGCCGTAGGAAACAGCTTTTTTATTTTTTTGTTATGTTCATCGTCTTTTTTTTCGATAAATCCGTTCATTTCGAGTTTTTGAATCGCTCGAGCCGCCGTCGTTCGGTCTACTTTAATCATTTCGGCCAATTTCTCCTGAATGATTCCCGGGTTTTCGCATATGCGGACAAGGTACAAGTACTGGCCTTTGGTAAGATCCAATGCCTTAAATTCGATATTGCTGATCGAATCCAATGCCCGGGCGATCATTCCGATTTCACGCAGAATTTCTTTCAATGCATGCACCTCCATCGACGTATTTTCCGAATACATCCTACACTATTTTTATTGCATTTGCAACAAAATGCGGATTTCACCCCGTTCTACCGGCGAAAAAAACATACAGCCTCCCGGAAAACCGGAAGGCTGAACCCATGGACGTTCAAATAAAACCATGCTTTTTATTATTGCCTATCGACTGGAATCGATATTTTCTTCTTGTAGGTCTTGATATATTGATATCCATCCGCCAGCAGAAATTCAGGCTTATCCCGAGTGTTAAACGAATACGTCTGCTCCCATAAAATATTGCCGTTATTCAAATCCCACTGACGTTCGGCCGAAATCGACGAAACGGGAATGATTTTGCCCCCGGCTTGGACGGATAAGCTGCCTTTGTCCAGGAATGTGAATTGATTTCTGGCAATGACGATCTCATACCCCGCGCCGGTTTTCGTGACGCTTCGAATCCAGAACTTTTCATCCCCAACTTTAATGGAGCGATCGGATGGCGACCCAAGCGGGATCGGATCGTTTATTTTATGGTATCCTTCGAAATTTTCGAGCACAAGTTCAATGGACTGAATGCTGCGGGTTGGGAACGGGCCGAAATTCAGTTGGAAGTCCGCCGGATGCTGTCCCTTTTCCTCGTTTAGCCTTACTTCGAGTCCATTCACGTAAAGCCTGGTTTTCCCTGAAAACCTCGGATATTCTCGGAGTTCATAATGCCCCTTCACGATGGTTGAAGTCGGCGATGCCGTAATGTAGTCGTAGTGGATGGTTCCTTGATCGACGTCAACGGATTCCGAAAGTTCCTCTTTCACGATGCTTTTCATTGCTTTGTTCGCTTCAAAATCGAAAGTAATGGGATACGATGCCTTTTTTCCGTTATCCAGCCACTCGCTAAAAGTGACGGTTAATGTCCGGGAGAAGGGGCTGACCGGCTCAAACTCAGCGTATCCCGCGAATTGGCTTTTGCTTTTCCCGGGATTTCCGCCGCCTCTAAGCGGAGCCGAATCGGTCAAGAACCCCTTCACGCTGTCAAAATGGTATCGTCCAATACGATCGTCGGTAAATTCGATGCCTTCGGGTAGATCGATGTTGTAATACAAACGGAAAACGTTATCGTCAGCAATCACCCCATGAATGGTCAGAACGGTGCCGTCCGGAAGCGTGGTGCTTTTGTTTACCTGTTGTCCGAATCCTTGTTCCATCACTTCGGCAAAGCTGAGCGAGTTCAAACCGGCGCCGTTAAACAACTTGCTTCCGTAATAAGCGAAGGCAGGATACTCATAAACTCCGAGCATGAGAATGATCGCTGCTGCAGTGGAGACGGCCCATGCCCATGCTTTGCTCGTATTTCTTTTTTTGGCGGGGACGCGCTCCAGCGCATTCCGAAGCCTCTCCTCAAGACCTGGCGGCGCCTGCACTTTATTCACCGCCTGCTTATACTCCTCTAAGGTCTTCTCGATCGTTTTCATAACGATCACCCCCGATCATGGCTTTCAATTTTTGCATGCCTTGAGAAATTCGCGATTTGATGGTTCCAAGCGGCACGCCCGTCATGTCCGCAATCGTCTGATAGGGAAGATCATGAACGTAACGAAGCTCGATGGCTTCCCGCTGCCGTTTGTTCAGATGGGATAGAAGCACCTGCATGTCCATCTCGGACTCCGTATCGCGATAGGGATTTTCGTCAGTCAATGCAGAATGCGATGCCTCTTCCCCTTCTCCGAATGCAAGGTATCGATTCTTTTTGCGAAGCAGCGTTTTGCACCGATTGACAAGAATGCTTTTGCTCCAGCTATAGAATGCCTCCCCTTTTTGCAATTGATCGATCTTTTCATACACCGTGACGATCATGTCCTCCATCGCGTCCATCGCATCATGCTCGTTTTCCATGTAGGTATACGCAAGGCGGTAATAAGCGTCCTGATCGGCCAAGATGAGCTGCAATAATGCTTCTTTGTCGCCTTTTTTGGCCTGCTTGACAAGATGGCTAACTTTCATGTTCTCTCCCCTTTTCATACATAAGAGACGCCGGAGGATCCTAAAGTTCATTTTTTGTGCAAAAAATCATGTTTTCAAAGTCATAAGCCAAGGGGAATACGCTAGATTCCTCGAATACGTTTCATTCCTTTATTCTATCGCCGCCGTAGAAAATGAAAACATCCACCGCTGCAATAGAGACGGTGGATGTTTGAAAACGAAGAGAGATTCTAAGAACATTCCGTATGGACCTTCATGGAACTTCATGGCAGAAGGTTATCTTTGGTTAAGCGGCGTATCCACGTTTCCTTGCAGATGTGCCAGCCGTACCAGAATGGTCGCCGCTTCCGCCCGCGTGACCGGCTTCGCAGGGTCGAATTTCCCGCCTGGCGCCTCCATCAGGCCAAGTTTCAGCATAAGCGCGACGGCCCCTTTGTCCTTGATGGCGCTTGCGTCCGAGAGGGACAACGCCTGCGCATCCTGCTGGAAGAACTTGGACAAACGGTTGTAATGCAGAACCGTGGTCAGGCTGGAGGCTGCCGCTTCACGGGTCAACTTTTGCTCCGGATGCAATTCGGAAGATTTCGCGTCGCCAAACCATCCTTTATCCGCGAACAGCTGCACCGCTTGAGCGATCGGGCTGTCCGCCGGAACATCGGCAAAAAGCGGCTGCTGGATGCGGCCCCCATAATAGGCTTGGTCGGGATAAAGCCCTTTAGCTATCATCTGGATCCAATCGCCCAAGGTCACCTCCGCATCGGGATGAAGCAGGCCGTCTTCCGCCGGAGACAGGACCCGATATTCAAGCAGCGTGGCCAGATCCTTGCTTGCCGCGTGGTTCGCCGCGTCGCTTGGAAGCTCGGGAGTAGATCCTTTATTCGGATCGGGCAGTTGAAGTAAGGCTTCCGCTTTGCCCGTGACCCCATCGATATAACCGAGGTTTCTGCTCTTATCGAACGTTGGAACATACGCCAGCCGAACTTTAGGCTCCACATACGTGTTATCCACGGAGTAGCCGCCGCTGCTGATGTACCGCAGCTCCACGCCGAGTTCGTTCAGCAGGCGATCCTGCGCTTCTTTCGGACTGATTTTAGCTTTTAACCCATCCATCGCTTTGAGATCCGCATCGGAGAGGCCATTGTCCGCATTGTAGCTAATCAAGCTGCCGCCGCCGTCGATCGAGACGCTTACCGTGCTTCCGTAGACGGGCAAATCCTTATAAAAACGTTGGAACACAAATTGATAGACTGTTTTCGAGGAGGACGGGTTCAACGTTTGAGCGTCCGACAGTTTCAGGTCTTCGGCGGCATTCGGATAATGGGCCAGCACCAGCTCGATCGCCTTGGTTTGAGCCTGGGCTTCCGTCACGGCGGGAGCGGAGGCTTTGGCCGGTTCGCTTCCGGGATATTGGAACTCGTTATAGGAGAGCAGCTGCCCCGTCTCGGCATCCACGACTGCGCTTTTGTTGCTTTCCTGGTATATTCCGGGAGTTCGTTTGTTCCAGTACAAATTCCAAACCTGCTTGTTCCCGTACCAATAGTTCCCTAAGCTGGATTGGAGCTGATATTCCGAGCCGGGGGCGATTTCCTGCACAAGCTTCAGCGCTTGGTCTGCAGTCAACTGTCCACCTTTATGCGGGGTGAACGCTTTATTGGAAGGCTTTAATGCGGTATAACGAACCGCTTGATTGGCTTTATCCAGATCTTTTCCCCAAATCGTATCGATCCCCTTGCCGGAATTGGCATCCGCAGGCACCAAAGTCCGGTCCGGAATGTAGCCGATTTTCCATTCTCGTTTAGATGTCGCATTAAAAAGAGGCGTCGACGATATGTAAGCAAGTGTTACGGACAAGCCTTGCTCAAGGCGCTTCTCCGCTTCCTCCTTGCTGATGGCGGCTTTGGCGGATGGATAATCGCCTTGGTAAGCGCTTCGGGTAAAACGGACGATATTCCCGTTTCCATCCACTTCAACGCTCACGAACTCATTATCGGCCGGAAGTCCGTTGACGTCCACCGAATACCCAAAGCTATACCGAACCGGACCGAACAATGCCTGATTAGACGAAAAACCGTATTCGGTCGAAGGCTTCATCGTTCCGGCTTTGATCGAGGGAGCCGCTTTGGCGATAAACGTCTCGGCAATCTTTTCCGCTTCCTGTTTGGATACCGCCGGAGGGTAATAAGCCGTGTTGGAATCTTCCTCTGGCCACATGGATGGATAATAGAAACTCAGGATGTCTCCCGTCACGGCATCCACTTCGGTACTGAAACCCGACGAGTTGTTTCCCTTTTGAATCGACCAGTTCAGTACCCAGATCTTTTTCGTATTGGGCGGGAATACATTCTGCTCCCCATAAGTAATGCCGTCCAGCCTCGCCTCCTTCAAAATGGGGAACAACGTTCTTGTCCGCGCCTCCGCTTGGGCTTTCGTAATCTTGGCTTCGGCCGGATTGAGCCCTTTGGATGCGTCGGAACCGCTGCTTTGGGTTGCTTGCGGCGCTGCTGCTTTCTCTACAACGCTTACGCCGGAAGCCGCCGACACCAACAAAGGCATCTGCAGCAGACTTAAACCGAGAGTGCCTGCGACCACCTTCTTCGCTACGGATGCGGTTCGCATTTTTTTCCCCTTGTCCTGGTTGATCGGCATGCCAGAGGCACGTTTTTGCTTGTCCATCCTTCTCCCTCCCTATAATACCATAATAAACCATTTATATTATAGCATAGGAAATCAGGATACATGCTGGAAATTTGATTTTCATTTTCTTTAAAAACCGCATCCATTCTCCCATATTTTCGACTTCGCCGTGGCTTGAGCGGGCTAAGGCGAATCCAAGCCCCCTGTACGTCGCCACCCTCCGCTTTCTATGGATAGAAACAGCAGCGGTCTAAGACTGTTTTTTCAAGTCCCGGACGGCTGCTGCATCATTTTTATCGGGGGATATCGACTTGTTGGAACCGCTACCAATATCCGGTTAATGTTAATCCGTTCATGGCACAACTCCATCCTGCTTCATGATAAGGCTGCTCGAGGGGGAGCTGCAGCGTGCCGATCCCATCCCGTTTCCAATCGATCTCCCGGATCGACTGCAACCCGGACACGGTCTGCAAAAATAGAATTCTGCAGCTGCCCGGCGTCAATGAGGACAAAACAGCATGAAGCTCCACGGCTTCCGCCTCCCCGATTTCTCCCCACCTGATGAACAGAACGGAACGGCTGTGACCGAGCACATGCAAAAAACTTTGGATTCGATGGGCAAGCTTTTCGCTGTACGCACCATAGGCTGCCGTCCAATCCTGGTTGGGGATGACGGGGAAATCATGGACGGATAAAACGTTGTAACGCGTATCCAGAATATAATGGGCGCTTTGGTAAGTCCCGCCTTCTTGAAGCACTGCGATGCCATCTTCCAAAAAATCCGAAGTTCCGTCAATCTTCCGGAGCTGTCCGAGCTCCATAAAACCTTCGAAGCGATTTTTTAACAACCGGGTTACGTCCGCGGCCGAATTCGATATCATCCAATCTAGCGGAAAGGAAAATCGCCGCAGCTGATACCGCGCCAAAAAGATGGACGGCCCGCACCAGCTTCCCAAGCCGATGATAACGTCATAAGCGCCTTTCAAGTCCTCTATCTTCACGTTCGTCACCACTTTTTTTTGATAGATTTGCTATATTCTATGTAGTTTGGCGACAAACCGTATAGATGTTAAGGAAATAAAAACGTAAGGGAACACGGGTTTATATAGTAACGGCGCTATGAGCCCAACTCGAGGCATGTCGCAAATCTATCCCGAAAATCTGCAGCATATGGGCTTTCTTCGCATGCTCTTCCTAGGATGTTTTGCGATATAAATAAGCGACAAGAAAACCCCTTCGGTCTTCCTCTTCCAAGTAGCGGATCCGCTTGAGCGAAGGATCGATATGGTCAAAATCAGACGGCATGATTAAATCTTCCTCTCGTATGAACGGATCCTCCTTATGTTTATGGCCGAATCCGCAAACGAAAAGCAGCCCTCCGCTTGCAAGGTTGAGATGAATTCTGCCCAGGTGTTCCTTCCCCAGCCTGTAATGATTGACGACGATATTGTCGTATATCCCCACTTCCTTCAAACAATCCGGACGAGACAGGTCCAATTCCTGCGTCCGCACAGCGTAGTGGTGTTCGGCAGCAAACCGCCTCAGACGGTCCAGCGCCTTGCGACTGAAATCGATGCCGGTTACTTTAAAGCCCTGCTTCAGAAAATACAGCGCATTCCTGCCGTCCCCGCAGGCCAGATCCAGCAAAGTTCCCTTTTGAAAAAGCGGACTATTCTCCAGAATCATTTTTTCCGGACCCATCAACCGACCGTCCCGCTCCGTAAACTTATGATCCCAAAAATCTTTGTCGCCCATATACCGCACCGCCATCCTCTCCTTTCAAAACCAATGCAACCATGATTGCGCAGCTTTCTTAATCGAAAGTACCGGCTGAATCCCTCCGTCAAACATGAAGACCCTCGCTGAAAATAAATAAAAAAATACCGCGATTTTTCGCGGCAATCTTGCGGTAAAAATTTATCGTCAATTTCCTTGGTCGTCGGCCGATGGACCGTAGGCCCCAGGCACCGGGATATCCAGCAGCCGCAAATAAACGCCGAGCTGCGCACGATGGTGGACCATATGGCTTATTCCGAAGGTGCGAAGCGCGATCGCACGCGGCTGGCGAAGGATAATGTGGTCGCCGTTCCGCAAGGTCCATTCTTCTCCGAGCGATTTCTCGTCGCATTCGTCCAACAGCTTTTCAAGCTTGGCCACATTCCCGTCGAACTCTTCCAACAGATCTTCGCGTCTTTCCAAAGCTTCCCGCCGAAGCGGCACGGTCGACAGGTCGAATTCCGGGTAAAGAAAAATCGCGACTTGCCAGTTAAGCAGGTTGATCAGGTGCGTGGCCAGTCCGCTAAGCGTCATCGACTTGGCATGCGGCTTCCAGGACATGTGCTCCTCAGGCAAACGTTCCAGGACGCGGCGCGTCGAAGCCAGCTCATTCATGATGTCTCCGACGATCAGTTGTTTCACCATCCAATCCCTCTCCTCCCTTATATCGCAAGCATACTATAAACCCGGCCTGATGGAAAGACTTGTCTTAGATCGTTCGGCAACAAGCATAGTGAGGTAAATTATCCTTTTGAATACCTTAACTTTATTCGATACACCGCGGCTGCGAAAAAAATAAAGATACATGCCAAGCACAGAAGGGCCGCGCCAACGGCGCCCTTCGCTTCGCCCGCGGGCTCCAGCCATTGCGCCGAAATTTGCGGCAGGGAACCCGGGCTATAAACCGTATACCTCGGCAGCCATCCCGACGCCATGGACAGCAGCAGCGCCGCCCCCAGGCTAACAAAAGCTATGCCTGGCGCGGGATCCAGAAGCGAACTCACGAGCAGCGTCAGCGCTCCCGCAAACCAGAGCCACAGCAAATAGAAAAGTCCTGCTTTAACAACCGCACCGGCCTCAACGGCGCCGATGATCTGGACGGTATAATACCAGGCGCCTCCATAGCCGAGCGCAAACGAGGCGGTGACGAGGGACAACATGCTTGCCCACTTGGCCGCAGCGTAGGACACGTACGACACCGGCTTTGCAAAGATCATTTGTGAAACGCCGCTTTGCCGCTCCCCGGAAATCATGGTCATGACCGACAATACCAAGATCAAAATCCCTATCGAGCTGTACTGACCTAGCGTTTGCGCCAGCACCTCCGCCCCCGAAGGAGGGGCGATCGTGATCGTCATGCCTTTGGGCATGTTT
Organism: Paenibacillus sp. FSL M7-1455; assembly: GCF_038004655.1. NCBI lineage: Bacteria > Bacillati > Bacillota > Bacilli > Caryophanales > Paenibacillaceae > Paenibacillus > Paenibacillus sp. FSL M7-1455. Next base: position 3,085,268 of record NZ_JBBORO010000001.1, read on the forward strand.
CCCGCGGACTTCAAAATTTCCGGCATAAAACGCGTCATCACCGGCTGCATGACCCCCAGCATCAAGAAGACGAGCGGGACCCACAACCATTTATAGCTGCGTCCCATCTCCAGCATCTCTTTGCGGAAAAACAACTTGAACTGCATCATGATCGCACCGCCTTCAGGAACAAGTCTTCGAGCGTGCTTTGGCCCGCTTCGAGCGTACGAATCGTCACCCGTCGGGACACGGCATCGGCCATGAGTTCAAGCGCAGCCCGCTCGACGTCAGCGACCCTAAGCTTTGCCCGTCCGCCGGATATTTCCGATTGCACGACGAAGTCCTTGCCCCCCGCGGCTGCAAGCCATGCCCTCGAAACCTCGTCTCCACCGACTTCCAGCCGAATCACCGGTTCGCTGTAAGTTCGGCGCAAGTGATCAAGACTTCCCTGCAAAACAATTTCGCCTTCGCGCATCATGAGAATTTCATCACAAATCTCTTCGGCATCATGCAGCACATGCGTGGAAAAGAGGACTGTCGTTTCGAGACGAATACGTTGGAGCAGAGTCAGAACATCCTTGCGACCTGCAGGATCGAGCGCCGATACCGGTTCATCCAGAATAAGCAGCCTCGGGCGGTGGATGAGCGCCTGGGCTAGCCCTAACCGCTGCTTCATGCCGCCGGAGTAACCACCGATCCTGCGTTTGCCCGCATCCCGAAGGCCTACGGCGTCCAGCCACTTTCCGGTCTCCCGTGTGGCTTCGCGTCTTGTCAGCCCGGCCAGCTCCCCGGAGTAAAGCAAAAATTCAGCCCCGGTCATCCAAGGATAAAACACGGGCATTTGCGGCAAATATCCGATGAAAGGCCGGGGGTCGGCGACCGGTCTTCCTTCCGCCAGAAGCACGACCGAACCGCCTGACGGTTGAAGCAGTCCCGCCAGCATGTGGATCGTCGTGGTTTTTCCGGCACCGTTCGGGCCGATCAGGGCAGCGCAGCTGCCTTCGGCAATGCTGAACGAAATCCCTTTAACGACTTCGCGATCCTTAAATCGCTTGGATAATCCCTTTACCTGGAGCAGCTCCCGTGTCATGAGGCATCCTTCCTTCCGATGACAAAGTAAGCGACCGAACCCAGTATGTTCCCGCATACGATGATGATGACCCACAACCATTTCGGTCCGCGCGTCGCTTCCGCTTTATATAAGGATATCAAACCAATCACGGCTAAAATCAGCTGCAGGCCGATCAATGGCGCGATCAAACTCCAAGGTATGCCCGTATTCATCGCATCCATGGTCGTCTCCCCCTTTATTCATTTGATCCATATTGGTGTTTACGGTTCTTAAGACGCTCTTTTCGCAAGGGCCAGTAAATATGAACGAGCCAATAGGCAACGAGCGGTCCAGGGAACTGGATCAGCCCGACGATCCCCCATATCCAGTAGTATTTCGTGTGGCGGCGCGAATGGATGAAGAGGAACAGGCTTTGAATCAGCAAAATGCAGGCGATCAGTACGACTGCCCATAAAGGAACCGATTCGGGATTCGTTTTAGGCATGTCCGGACTTCACCTTCTTCTTCGAACGATAGAAAAAGCGAAAAGCAAACGCGATCGCGCCGACGAAGACCAGCCCCTGGATAACCGCAAACACGACGATGTTCATGGACGCCAAAAGCATATTGCCGCCGATGATGGCCAAGGCCATGATCAAAAACAGCGCGACCTCCAGTCCCGCGCGTCTGCGGAGCTTCCGCTTCTCTACTGCAACAAAACGTTCCAGTTCGTGCAACGGCGGCGGTTCAGGCTGGCGGATCGCCAGTTCCATCTGCTCGAACCCTTGCAGCAGCTGCGCGATCAGAGCCTGGTCCTCCGCAAACGGCTCTTCATGAACGATTTCGGCATGCGCACGCTCCTGCTTGTTTAGATCAGCGGACCTTTCCCGCTCTTCCTTGTTCCACTTCATCCGTCGTCAACTCCTTTCGTACCTGCTGCAACCCGTGATGGATTCTAGATTTTACCGTCCCTGGCGGAATGTCCATCATGTCGGCGATTTCATCATAGGCATAGCCGTAAAAATGCTTAAGCAAAATCGGCAGCCGCCATTCGTAGCCGAGCCGGGAGAGGGCTTGCATCGCATCGGTCCATTCCTCCCGCCTTGCTTTCAGCTGCCACTCCGTCCGGCGTAGGGCCTGCTCCTGATCCTTCCAGTGCTTCTCGACCCTGGTACGGCGCATCTGATCGATATAGATCCGCGTCGCCAGCGTGATCATCCAGGAAGAAAATTTGGATTTTCCGTTATATAAATGAATCTTCTCGATGCACCTCAGCATCGTTTCCTGTGCCAAGTCCTCGGCCATCGCCGGGTTCATCGTCATTTTGACGAGATATTTCATTAAAAAGGAGTAGTGGGCCTGCAGCAGCTGCGCCATCGCCTGACTATCCCCGCGCTGCGCCCGTTCGATTTGCTTGCGTTCTTCCAACCGCAGTCCCTGCTCCTTTCCTTTGGATTCATGTCGCCCATTCGATTGCATCCGTCCGTACGCGACCCATGCAATCACCCATAATACGAAGAAGTTCGCGAAATCGTTCACCGGAAATCAATAAATTTGATCGGGCACTGCTTGACCATGCATAAACGGGAACGCGGCAGCATCTCCCGACTACATTCATCCAACGCCGTCATCCCCTCGAAAAGATGCCGAGTGCCATGTCGTCAGTCCAGGCCTAACACAGGAACAAAATATAAAAGCCGCGATATTCGCGACTTTATACTCGATATATGCTCTTGTCCTGCGGCAAGTTTCTTACGCCAACCATGATATGCGTTTTATTCGGGACAGCTGTTTAATTCCATGACAATCATTGCCGTAAATATCTTCCCGTGATCGACTGCTCCGCATGGACAATCTGCGAAGGCATCCCTTCGAAGACCACTTGGCCGCCCTTGCTGCCTCCGTCCGGTCCCATATCGATGATCCAATCCGCCTGGCTGATCACTTCGAGATTATGCTCGATGACGATCACCGTATTGCCGGCATCCACGAGTCGGTTCATGATCTCCAGCAGGTGTCCGATATCCGACATATGCAGGCCCGTTGTCGGCTCGTCCATTACATAGATGCTCCCCTTCTTATGCAGCTCGCTTGCAAGCTTGATGCGCTGGCATTCTCCGCCCGATAGGGTGCTGAGCGGCTGGCCGAGCGTAATATAGTTCAAACCTACATCACTCATCGCCTGCAGCTTGCGGACGACCTCTTTCAGCTGGAAAAATTCCAAAGCCTGTTCCACCGTCATCTCCAGCACATCTGCGATGGACTTGCCGTTCAGCTTGTAGGCGAGCACCTCTTCCTTAAATCGTTTCCCTCCGCATGCTTCGCACGGCATCTCCACGCTTTCAAAGAATGAAAGGTCCAAGTACACAACGCCCAGCCCTTGACAGTGTTCGCAAGCTCCCTTGGAGTTGAAGCTGAACAAGCTTGGGCTCACCTTGTTCGCGGAAGCAAAAGCCTTCCGCACATCATCCAGGATGCCCGTATAGGTCGCAGGATTCGAACGCGTCGATACACCTACCGCCGATTGGTCGATGACGATCGCATCCGGATGCTGACTGAGGAATACTTCGTTAATCAGCGTGCTTTTGCCCGATCCCGCCACACCCGTAACGACGGTCAGCACTCCGGCCGGAATGTCGACGCTGACGTTCTGCAGGTTGTGTAAAGTGGCATCCTTGATGGACAGCTTGCCGGATGGCTGCCTGCAATCTTGCTTCAACTGAAGCGGCCGCTTCATATGGATGCCTGTCAATGTATCGGCCTCAAGCAAGCCCTGGTAGCTTCCTTCATACACGATGGTACCGCCGCGGCTGCCGGCGTACGGACCGACGTCAACGATATGATCCGCCACTTTGATGACGTCTGGATCATGCTCGACGACTAGCACGGTATTCCCCTTGTCGCGCAGCTTCTGGAGCAATTCATTTAAGCGGTGCACATCGCGGGGATGCAAGCCGACGCTGGGTTCATCGAAAATGTACGTAACATCGACCAGGCTTCCGCTCAGGTGTTTCACCATTTTCACGCGCTGCGATTCGCCGCCGGACAATGTATCTGTCTCGCGGTCCAGCGTCAGGTAGTCCAGTCCGATATCCACCAGATGCTGCAGCCGCTCCGTCAGCGACTTGACCATCGGCGCGGCGGCAGCGTCGTCAATCTCCCGAATGACGCGGATAAGTTGTCCGACCTCCATGGAAGACAGCTCGGCTATGTTATGTCCATTGATCTTGCAGCCCAGCGCGGCTTGACTAAGCCTCGCACCGTGACAGCTTGAACATGGACCCTCGGAAATGAACGGAGCGACGGTTTGCTGCGTGCGTTCGGACTTGGTTTTCAAGTCCTGTTTGATGTATTTGTTCGTGAACTTCTCGATGACGCCTTCTACCGTAATATTGGTTGCCTTCCCGGCGAAATCCATCTTCACTTTCCGGGCTTTGCCATACAGCAGCTGCTCCAGGTCTTCAACCGAATAATCGCTGAGTTTCTTATCAGGATCAAAGGAACCTGACTGTACAAGCATGTTCCATTCCCAGCCGCCTACCGTATAGCCCGGCAGCATAATAGCCCCTTCATTGAGGGACTTGGACATGTCCACCGCTTTGCCCATGTCGACGGTAAGGCTGCGTCCGATCCCGTTGCATTCGGGACACATGCCTTGGGGATCGTTAAACGAAAACATGTTCGCTCCCCCGACATAGGGCTGGCCTACCCGTGAAAAGAGAAGACGGAGAATGGGAGAAATATCGGTAATGGTGCCCATCGTGGAATGCGAACCCCCGCCCAACCGCTTCTGATCCACGATCACAGCCATACTCAGGTTCTCGATTGCGTCCGCATCCGGCTGCGGGTATTTGGGCAGAAACGTGCGCACGAACATGCTGAAGTTCTCATTCAGCAAGCGGGTGGATTCTGCGGCAATGGTATCGAAGACGATCGATGACTTGCCTGACCCCGATACACCGGCAAAAATCGTGATTTTCCGCTTGGGAATGCGCAAGGATACGTTCTTGAGATTGTTTTCCCTCGCAGCCGAGATCACGATATACTCCTGATTCGATTCGCTCATGCATCCAACATCCTTTCAAAGTCATGTCCATTCATCGTTACATTCTTCGAAATAAAATAAGCGGGCTGCCCAACTTGTCCGAAGCAAACGCAAACCGGCTGCAAAAAGACATGCAACCGGTTTTATTTGATTGGGCTCAAGCCGAGTTCGATGATGATACCCATAAACTTCTTTATCGTAGTATTTTTTTCGTTTCCTCGATAAAGCACCGTCCAGAGAACCATTGGCGGTTCTCCGCCGATAGCCCAAATATAGGATAATCGGTTACGGTTGTCAACGTTGAGCAATTGCATTTAACTACCCGTTGCCCACCGTTTGAAGCGGCGTCAACGGCATCTCCAATGAATCCAAAACGGATCTCTATCGATGTTATGGACCTGGCTGGGACTGTTTTTTATTCGCAGGCGCGAACCAACCGAGAAGAGCGATCGCAACCAGGACGCCGTAGAAAACAAGGGTCCAGGCTGTGCTATGCGGGAAATGATGATTCAGCACGCCAATATCTTCATGTGCCAAAGTAATGACGGCGAGTTTGACGCCGACCCACGCCACGATGGCGTATGCCGTCGTCTCCAGTGCAGGCCGTTGAGAAAGCAGCTTAATAAACCAGGTGGCCGCGAACTTGATCAAGACGAGCCCGGCGATTCCGCCCAGCACGACAACGATGAATTGCCCTCCGTCCATGCCGCCGAAATCCCGAAGCGGCGAATCCGGAAGTCCCAGCGCCAATGCCACGGCAGCAAGAATGGAATCAATTGCAAAAGCGAGATCCGCAAGGGCAATTTTACCTACCGTCGGCCAGAAGCCTTTCCCCGCAGCATCATTTTCTGCGTCCTCGCGATCCTTCTTGTCTTTTTTGCCGATACGGGCCTGGATGATGTGTTTTAATCCGAGGTACAAAAGATAAGCGGCTCCGATCGCCTGTATTTGCCAAACGTTCGCAATGAACGATATCGCAAACAGCGCGGCAAAGCGAAAAACGAATGCCATGACGATCCCGTAATTGATGGCCTTCTTCTTTTGGTTCTCAGGCAAGTGCTTTGCGATGACCGCCAGGACAAGGGCGTTATCCGCCGACAACAAACCCTCCAACCCAATAAGAATCAACAATGCCCATGCATACTCCAACCAAAACGACTCCAACGGCATTTCCCCTCTCCTCATGTTTGTACGGCTTTCCTTTCGTTATTACGTTGTTGAGCGATGCCTCGTTTCATTCATGTTCAGCCCGGATTCATCCGTTCGTCGAACAGCCGACAAGAACGATCCCTGCCTCGCCCGCGAAGGGTGGGGGTAATCGCTTAATAAGCAGAAAAAAAGAGGGAAAACGTATCGCTTTCCGCCCTTTTTTTGCTCGCCAACACGGCGGCTTTTTTAGCTTCCATTCTCCTAAATCATGTTCTCCCGATCCTAATTTACCCTTTCCCGAACACTCTTCGGCAGCTTTTGGACAACCAAATCGTAAGAATGGTCGATCATGTCGAATATATCCGTCTCCGATAAGGATCCATCCAGATGAACGGAGTTCCAATGCGTTTTGTTCATGTGGTACCCTGGTTGAACGGCCTCATGCTGCTCCCTCAAATTTTCGGCGATGATCGGGTCGCATTTGAGGTTTACGATAACGTGGTCCCCATGGTCAAAAACGAGAGCAAACATCTTGCCGGCCACCTTGATGACGAGCGGATCGGGCCCGAAGGGATAGGTCTGAATCGCTCCTTTCTTCTTCAAGCAGTAATCGACGATACGATCTTTCATTTCCGGCACTTCTCCTTTGCGAGTGACAACAAAATCCTATGCGTTTATGATACTGCAACGCGTAAACCTCGTAAATGCTCCGTGCTACGATAACTTCCAGGCAGGTATCAAAGAATGGAAATGGAAAAAATAGCTCGCGATGAAGTGGATTAACGTATACAACGCTAAAATAATCAGATACGTCAATAACCAAATCCGGAACGGCTGCTGCAAAAATAGAAACAGCAACAACATGCCGACAGGGAACGGTATGAACACGATCAACCCGATCGGCAATTTGAGTGCCTCGGCAAGGGCACCCAAAGAAACGACGGACGCGCCTATGATTAGAGCCTGCCAGGCATAAAGGCCTGGAGTGAGCAGCCGGCTGCCGAAGAAATAGGATAAGGACGTGAGGAATACAGCCATCAAGAAACTAGCGAAATAGTGCATTGCATCTTCACCTTTCGGGCAATATTTTAAATAGGATACCAGATGGAACATAATAACATCCACGTTTTTATGTTAAATAAATGTAAATTTATATACCAATTGGGATAACTTATCGGGCTGGATATCGATTGTTCTTTATCCCCCATTTCTTTCTTCAAAGATCAAAAAAGCTCCCCCGGCATAATCGCCGCAGGAGCTTTTTTATTGTTACCATTGAATTGGCAATCCCGGTGCAGCCTCGTGAAGCGCTTGTTCCAAATGATCTTTGATTTCAGCTAAGTCTGCCTCGGTATCGGCCTCCGCCCGAAGCACCAGGATCGGCTGGGTGTTCGAGCTGCGTACCAGGCCCCATCCGTTCGGGAACAGCACGCGTACGCCGTCGACGTCAATCAGCTCGCGCGTCCCTTGAAAATAACTTTTCACCTGTTGAATGATCTGTTGTTTCGCATCGTCGTCACATGGCACCCTCGTTTCCGGAGTGGCGCAATACCTTGGCACGTCGGCAAATCGCTCGGACAGCGGACGCGAATCCCGGCTCATGATGCGGAGCAGGCGTCCCGCGGCATACAGGGCGTCGTCGAAACCGTAATATTCGTCGCGGAAAAATAAATGCCCGGACATTTCGCCCGTAAATGGAACGTCCAATTTGCGCATGCTTGCTTTAATATGGGAATGCCCGGTGCGATGGAAAATCGGTTCGCCGCCCAGCTTCTCGATCTCCTCGACCAGCGCTTTCGAGCATTTGACTTCCACCAGCGCCTTGCAGCCCGGATATTTCGGCAAAATTTCGCGCCAGAACTGGATCATCAGCTGATCGCCCCATAAAATGCCGCCCTGTTCGTCCACCACGCCAAGGCGGTCGCCGTCCCCGTCGAAGGCGATGCCGATGTCGGCCTTTTCCTTTTTCACGGCGTCGATCAAATCCCGCAAATTTTTCGGCTCTACCGGGTCGGGATGATGATTCGGAAAATCCGGATCCGACTTGCAGTACAGCTCGATCACTTCGCAGCCCCAACGCCGCAGCGCCTTGGGAGCGAACGGCGACGGCGTGCCGTTGCCGCAATCGACAACGACCTTAAGCTTCCGGCCGTTCAGCCGGATTTTGTCTGCCAGCATGTCCAGGTAAGGCTCTTCCACGCTTTCGCGGCGCAGAGCTTCTTCGGCATCATCGAATCCGGAAGGCAGCTTGCCTTCGGCCGCCAAACCAAGCATGCGGCTGCGCAGCTTCTGGATTTCTTCGCCGTAGATCGTCGTATAGTCCATGGCGATTTTAAATCCGTTTTCGTCGCCGGGGTTATGGCTGGCCGTAATCATGATGCCGCTAGGCTCTTTATAGTGATGCATCGCAAAGTAGAACATCGGCGTCGTCACTTCGCCGATATCGACCGCTGTGCATCCGGCTTGCCGCAAGCCGGCGGTCAGCGCCCGATGGAACTCCGGGGAAGATTTGCGGTTGTCATGGCCGACGATGGCCGTGTTCCGGCCCGCCGACTTCAAGGTTTCGCCAAAAGCTCTCCCCAGCCAATAACAAAAAGGGAGGTCAATGTCTTCATACGCTTTGCCGCGAATATCGTATTCACGGAATACATGGGAGGGGATGGAGGTTCCCCCATCCCGGGCTGGCATCCCCTGCTCCTGCAGTTCTTGGGTTAAAGGCATCGTTTATCCACCTCTTTTTGGTTGTCGTTTATTGGATGATGGCGAGTTACGCTTGTTGGTTTATCGTTTTTTCGTATATAGCCTCGGTCAGCAAGTAAGAGACGACGGCCTCCGCCCCGCAGTTCACATTGGGACCGTCCGCGTTCAAACCGTCGCAGCAGCTGCCGTCCTTCTCGTGAACCATGGGTACTCCGAGATCATTGCCGCCGTAAAACCAATCGCGGCATTTTGCCACGACCGATTCGTAATTTGGCATTTTCGTCAGCTCATAGGCTTTGGCTGCGGCTAACGCCAACTTCATGACATCGATCGGCTGCTGGTCCCACAAGGCCCGGTCACCCGGACGGCACCAGCCCTTGCTTCCGATCGGCCGGATTTGCCCCGCGTCGTTTTGCGACAAACCGATCAGGAAATCAAGGGAGCTTAAAGCGATATCAAGCATATCCGTGCGTTTTAATATTTCATAGGCCCACAGCATCCCCCAAGGCAGCAGGGCGTTGCTGTAAGTGATTTCGGGTTCGTACCATGACCAATCCGGAGCCGAATGCCGGTGATAAAGGCCGGCAAGGCGCTCTGCGGTTTCCCTGATCCGGTTGGTCAAGTCGACATCGTAACCGGAACGCTGCAGCAAGCCGAACGCCGCCAGGGCGTAAGCCCATCCGCGCGGGTAACGCATGTGATGGGCCTGCCCCAGCGCTTTGCGGAAAATCGATTCCGCCGCAAAAGCGAAGGACGGCGAAGGCTTTGCGGCCATCGCCCGGGCACATGCCCATAAGCAGCGTCCAAGGCAATCGTCGGAGGGCGTTTCCGGCTCCTTGCTGCGGTCATAGGCAAAATTGTTGTGAAAATGCCCGTCTTCCTTTTGCGCCCACAGCAAAAAAGCGATATAGGTTTCGGCTAACCGCTCGAGCCTTTTTTGGTCTTCCTTGCCGCAGCTGCCGGACCATTCCAGGCAAACCCATAACGCCCGGGCTTGGTCGTCCGTGCTGTACCCTTCGTTGCGCCGGGGAATCGAACCTAATCCATGCTCAAGGATCCCCGTGTCGTCCGTCATTTTTTCAAGATGGTCAAACCGAACGGATGGCCTTTCCATGTCTTCCCACCTCGGTCAACAAACGGAGATATTCATGTCCGACGTTCGGCCAATGCATCGTTTGGCCCAGCCGCTTCATTTTCCGGACGACATCCTGCAGCATCACCTCGTTGGTCAGCAGCGACACGATCCGTTCCCGCCATAATGCCTCGTCTTCCGCCGGGATCAGCAGACCCGGTTCTTCGGCAAGCAAATCTTGCGCATAACAGTACGGGGTCGACAACACCGGACGCCCCAGGCCGACTGCATAAGCCAGCGTACCGCTGGTAATCTGCTCCAGCCCCGGATACGGCGTCACGTACACGTCGCAGGCGGTGATATGGCGAACCAGATCGTTTTCCTCCATGTAGCGGTCGATCATGACGACGTTTTCCCCGATGCCGTTTTCCTCGATCATCGCCTTCAGCTCTTCGCGGTATTTCTCCCCTTCCCATTTTTTGACTTCCGGGTGGGTCTGGCCGACGATGGCATATAATACGTGAGGCACCTTTTTCACCACTTCCGGCAACACCTTCAGGATCAGTTCGATCCCTTTGCCGCGGCCCAAAAGGCCGAACGTCATCAGCACCTTCCGGTCCGCCCAGCCGAGCTGCTCGCGGAACGTTAGGCGGCGCTCCGCGTCGGGTTCGGGCGTACCGTGCGGAATGAAGACGATTTTGTCCTCCGGAATGCCAAACGAACGATGCAAATACGAAATCGCTTTGCGGTTCATGACCACGATTCGGGCGCTTCGTTCGGCAATTTCCCGCTGGATGCTCGCGTAAGGCTCGCGGGGATGCTCAAACACGGTGTGAAACGTAGTCACCAGCGGTTTTTTCAGCTCGCGGATGAAATGCAATATATGCCGGCCGGCTTCCCCGCCGAATATCCCGAACTCGTGCTGCAGCGAAACGACCTCGATATCGGAGTGGTTGATTTTGTGCGCCATTTTCCCATAATCTTTTTCGCTGTCGCGCCGAAGCAGCCACAGCAGCGGATCCCTTGATCCGTCCGTTTCCCCGTCGTGGAGCACGATGACGGGATCCTTCACTCTCCACTCTTTGGCTGCGTGGACCGCCTGCCGCAAATGATAGGTAAATGTGGCCAGGCCGCATTTTTTCGGAACGTAAGTGCTGACATAAGCTACACGCGTCATGCTTGCATCACTCCCAATCGGTTCATCACGGCTTCATGCAAAATATGTCTTGGACCGAGCTCCAGCCCGTATCCGAAAATGCAGTTGTTTAAGTACGCTCCTTCGTTTACCCGGCAGCCGTCCCACAGGATCGTTTCCGATAAGCGGACGTTCGGGCCGATCGAGCACTTGTCGCCGAGCACCACATGAGGTCCGATGACGGCCCGGGCACCGATTTTTACGTGATCTCCGATTAACACCGGAGGAACGAGGAGGACGCCGGCTCCGATTTTGCAGCCTTTGCCGATCCAGATGCCTTGATCTTGGGCTTGTCCGGGCATCCGGATCCGACCGGCACCGTTCAAGAGATCCCAGTGAACTTGGCGGTATCTATCTTTCGTGCCCATATCGGCCCAATATCCTTGGATGGTCGTGCCGAATACACCCATGTTTTCGCGGATCAGCAGCGGAAACGTTTCACGTTCAATGGAGACTTCCCGATCGGACGGAATCGCTGCGAGCACGCTTTTTTCCATGACGTAAATGCCTGCGTTGATCCGTCTCGAAGGGGCTTCGTCCAAGCGGGGCTTCTCCACAAAACGCAAGATGCGCCCCGTATCGTCCTGATCGACGACCCCGTATGCGCTTGGATCTTCCACCTCCGTCAGGCCGATGGTGACCTTTCCTCCATGGGATCGATGGAAATCCAGCAGCGGTTTCAGTTCAATATCATGGACGATATCCGCATTCATGGCAATAAATTGTTCATCGAGCAAAGGCTCGGCGTTTTTGATCGCCCCGGCCGTTCCCAGCAGCTTGTCTTCCATCGCGTACTGGATCGAAACACCCAACCGGCGGCCGTCGCCGAAATGATTTCTTATTTTTTCGGGATGATGTTTCAGAGCGATAACGAAACGGTGAACGCCTTGTTCCTTCAGATGAAGAATGAGATGTTCCAGCCAAGGGCGATTCAGAATCGGCGCCATCGGCTTCGGCATGTTCTCCGTCATGGGTCTAAGTCGGGTTCCCAAACCACCGGCAAGTAACAGTACATTCATTTTCGAAATCTCCTCCTGTTCCCAAAAAATTGTTCGACAAACAAAACTTACGCCAGCTTCGGACACTGACGTTCTTGTTCCTTGCTCCCCTCCTTCCCCTCTTTTTATTGTTAGCACTCTATGTAGTCGAGTGCTGATAATATAGTATTTTATGGAAGGTTGCTTTGTTTCTTCAAGTTGTTTCAGAGATAATAGCATACTTTTTTCTTTTAATCTTCTCCTTTTATCTCTTGTTTTCTTTTAAAATCTCATGATTTCTCTGATTTATTCATGAAAGGCTACCGGGCCGGAAACGCCGCCCAAGCCGCAATCGCGCTCTGATCCGCTTTGCCTGAAAAAGAGGGACGCCGGGTTGTCCATTGACGATTGAACCGCCATGAAAAAAAGACTGCCGGTACGTTTTCGCCGACAGTCCCTCTTTTCCAAGCAGCATACTTCTCTCATCCTATTCGCTGGACAATTCCTTGAGCGATTTGATTTTTCCGTGGGGATGCTGTTGTTGCTTTCTTGACTTCCAGGCAGCTTCTTTCCTTCTCTTCTGGTGAGCCATAACAGAAATCCTCCTTTAGAGATCGAGATGTACACTACTTCCTTATGTTGTCATTTTCAAGCCGGGTTCATTCATGAAATTTGCCTGGTTGCATCCGTTTTGGTCAAAGGACAATCCGCAGAATTACAGCGTTTTGCGCATGAATTGCGCAACATGCTTTTCCGTAAAACCAAGGCTGTCATACAGATTTCTGGCATGATTCCCGACGACGCACCAGAGCTCCACGCTAGGGTTGCCGCGGCGGATGATCTCATTGCATAAATACTTGACAAACGTTCTGCCGATTCCACGTCCTTGAACATCCGTACGAACGGAGACGCTGCCGATTTCATTGCCTGGAATGTGGCCGTAAGCGACGATTTCCCCGTTGAATTTGTAGACGAAACGGTTCGCCGCGTTCTCTTTCCATGTTTGCCTTTCCTTTTCGCTCGGCTGGGCAATCGCCGAATCCGGAAAACACCCGACCCGGACGCGCATTTCGTGAAAAGCTGCGGCATACAGCGATTGGCAAACCAAATAATCTTCGTCCTTATAGCCCCTCACCGGAAGTTCTTCCAGTGGAAAAGGGGCTCCGGTGCGCTGCATGAACGCCGATGAAAAGTAGGGCTCAAAACCGAGCTTGCACGCAAACGCAAAAGAGGACGGATGACCGGCACGAAAGGAACTTCTGACTATTTGGGTTCCGCCTGCCCGCAATTTTGCCTCGGCATACCGGACCATAGCAGAACCGATGCCTTGCCTGCGATCCTCCGGAGCCACAAAAACGGTTAAATACGACTGGGATACAGGCTCGTTCACTTGGGCCAGACCCACAAGCTTGTCCCCGATATACGATACAACAAACAAATCCGGTTCTTCAGCCAGCACCCGAAGGATATCTTCCCCCGCGTCGGCGTCTCGGCTTAACATTTCTTTGACCGCGCGTTCATCTTTTGGACTGAAACGTTCATAGCGGATTCCTGCGATATTCATCCAGCTTTGCCCCTCCGTTTCTTATTAAATCTCATAAAATAGATATGTATTGCTTGGACGTTAACAATGCCGCTCCATGCGGCGTTTTTTCAGTTTACCATTTCTTGCGGATTTAAGGATGTACAAAATATCTTTAGCGATAATCAAAATAAAAGACCCTGGCAGCCGTGACCGGCAGCAGGGTCTCTGTTGATTTACGTTTTTAACATCCCCATGTTCTGGCAACAATGACTAGCAGAATAAAAAGAACGAGAATCGTAAATATTTTGTTGCCTCCGCCATAATCCGCTCCCATAACTTCGCCCATATTGTTCATACCCCTTTCAAATAGGATAATACATCTTATTAACATCCTGGTTAGATCGAAAGGGATAGATATAGCAGTCAAAAGATATATTTTTCACTCAAAAATAGGATAGCATGCAATATTCCATATTATTTTTGCCTTGATGCCCTTACCATGTCCTTACCAATCCATATAATACATTGTATCTTAATTCAAGGAGGAGTATGGAATGAGCGAAGTAGTTGGAGGATATGGTCACGGCGGTTTTGGTAGAAATGCGGCAGCGATTTTGGTGTTGTTCATTTTGCTGGTGATCATCGCGAAAAGTTTTAGCTGGTAATAACATCAACCATCCATTGACGATGCATTGAGATGTTTACTTCTTTCAATATTGAATGGCGGAAAAGGCTCATCCGAATTTACAGGGTGAGCCTTTTTCTCTTCCGCATCCCTACTTTTTATTGGCAGAGAGCTTCAGCTCTTCTTTATGACCGTTCCACTCGACAGTCACCTCGATGATCGAATCTTTCAGCGGGATGGCGCCATTGCCGCCGCTTTGATGAACAATCTCCCTTCGCCCGGACAATTCCGTTTCACCGCTTCCTTCCCCGGAAGTGGCCGCATATTTGTATTTTACGGTGCCCACATGAGCCGGGTCGTCCCCTTCGTAAGTCATAGTCAGCGTATTCCTATGATTATCGTCGATGGTATGGGATACTTCGTACCGTGCCGACCAGTTTTGGCTTTCGCCAGTGAATGCCATGTCGTTATCGTTCAAGCAACCGGCCAAAATAATAACCATAAATAAACCCATGATCGCGCCTTTGATGATAATCCCCTCCCCTGCAAACGAATCAGGCTGCTTATGTAATAAAACGCAGGAAATTCCATGTAGTTACATATTTCCTCATAACTCCTGGCCCTTTGTAGTATGGCTAAAGCCAGGCATCGCCCTTTACTCTGGACCGGGCCCGGTATGGTATACCAGGCCGGTTACCCGGTTACATCCGCAGGACCAAAGATCCGGGCGATCTAAGGGTCGTCTATGCCGGACCGGTATATTCGCAATTGCATGCCACTCAAAAGGTGTTCGCTCCGTTAAATGAGGCCATGCTTGAGCTGTATTCGAAATACAGCCGGGAAGAGCTGCAGACCGTGCTGGATTACGTGACCCACTCCAATCGGATCCTCCGGAATCTCACCGAGAACCTTCGCAAACCGGCGCAGGAGGAACAAGAAAGGGGCTGTCCAATAAGTCCCCAAAATAAAAAGTTGGTCGGAAAAACGTCATGTTTTCCGTCCAACTTTTTTTGTTCTGTCGCTTTTGCAGGAAAGTAGCGAGGCGGATGCCTGCCACCTTCAGTAGATTGTGGGCCAAAGCCACAATCCCAAACTCGGTGTGAACCTTCTCCAGCCCTCGCAAGGAGAACCGCCGGAACGACCGATTGCCCTTGATGTGACCGAATACGCTTTCTACCTCGACTTTACGCCGAGCATAGATCGCGGATTTCTCGTCATCCTCAAGGGCTTTTTTGGCCTTTGCTTTTAGTTCTTCCCAGATCGTATTCCAGTGTACCTGGCGGTTCCCCTTGGCCTTGGTGCAGCTTGCCTTGAATGGACAATCACTGCAATCTTCACATTCATATATCTTAAAGCTTTGTTCCAAGCCGGAAGCATTTTTTTTCGTTTGGTATTTCTTAAAGCGAACATACCGGCCATTCGGGCAAACAAATCGGTCATCGCGCTCTTCATACATCCAGTTCGAGGCATGCCGAATGTCCTTCTTGTAGCGACGCGTTTTCTCTTTCATATAACTGCCGTAAGGAATGAGAAAATCAAAACGGGACTCTTTTTCTTCGCCCATCGCATACAAATAGTTCTCTTCGCTACCATAGCCTGCATCAGCAATCACCGTTTGGGGCATCGGCAAAGAAGACGCGGCCAATCGCTTCATATGCGGGATGAAAGAGCGCGTATCGGTGGGGCGCTGGTGGATACTGTAAAATAACACGAACTGGTTTTCTGTCGCCATTTGCACATTGTAACCCGGTTTCAGCTGACCATTCTTCATGTGGTCTTCCTTCATACGCATAAACGTGGCGTCCGGATCTGTTTTGGAGTAGCTATTGCGATCGCCAAAGCACGCCTTCTGCTGCTCATACTTGGCGAGCCGAGGAAGAAAGTCCTCCCGAATTTGTTTCAGTGGCTTCTTCAAGGCACTGCGCTCTTTGCGTAAGGCTTTCCGTTCTTCGCTGTCGTTTGCCTGAGCGATTTGTTCGGTGAAATCCTCCACCTTTTCTTCCAGTATGGCGGCTGCTTTTTCGAGTCTTGCAGGGAGTTCGTCCGGTTCTGCCGCCGCGTATCCGCCAGCTTCTTGCTGCGTGAGCGTATGAATATGCGCAAGGGCCGCCTGCACCTTTTCCTTGAGCTTCTCTTCAAAGTGAAGGGTGGATTTTTTCCACACAAAAGAATACTTGTTAGCATCAGCTTCGATCTTCGTGCCGTCTAAAAAGTAGTTCTCCATCGTGATGTAATTGTCTGCGATAAGCTTTCGGATCATCGTTTCAAACAGCTCGTCCATAAATGCCTTCATGCGCACGCCACGGAAGTCGTTCAAGGTGCGGAAGTCGGGTTGCTGCATCGCTGCCAGCCACATAGCCGGGAGGTTTTCTTGCAGTAGCTTTTCAATCCCGCGACAAGAGTAGACCTTTTGCGAGTAACCGTAAAGGATGACTTTGAGCATCATTTTGGGATGGTAGGAACTGCGGCCTCCGCCTGTGTAATGAGCAAACAATTGCTCATCCGGGATGGCTTCAATCATTTCATCAATCACACGCGCCACATGGTGGGTAGGGATACGCATCTCCAGATCAAGAATCATCTGAGCCTGTCTGTTGTCATAGGGTTTGAAGGCAGGGGCAAGGCTTCGCTTGGAAACTGCTTTTTCTTCCAAATCCCCTAGAGGAAGTATCATTTGCATGGTATACTGTTCTGTAGTAGTCATTTGATTACGCATAAAAACCGTCCTTCTGTAAAATGGTTGTCTGGTAACTTTCATTTTACAAGATCAGACGGTTTTTTTGTGTTATTTTTTGCATTCAACGAAAATGGGCGGACCAGAAGTCAGTTTTCACTGACTTTCTGGACAGCCCCTTCACACCTCTTCCACCACGAATTGCCCATCTTGCGACCTAACCCAAAAGAGCTCATCGAACCCTTCATGATATGAAGGCGTCTCCAATTTCTTCAGCGTGCTTTTGATTCCGATGTCGGCAACCCGTTCTTTTCCCTGCCTGGTTTCGTTTCTTTCGAGCGATAGCTCATAATCCGGCACGAAGTAGTATCCTATGACCTTGAATCGATGTTTCTTGGCGACCTCGATATATTTTTGCCTATCGATTCTTGTCGGATTGGTATTATCGACGACAAACGGTTGTTTGGCCTGGATCGAAGCGTCAACAAAAATTTGCTCCCGATGTCTTGTTTTTAACATATCGAGGTTAATCCGTACATGGGTTTTAAAAAAATTTTCTTTATAGAAAGTCGACTTCCCGGAAGCTTGGATTCCGACGAAAATGATGCATTCCCTATTGCCGAAATCGACTTTTTTCAATTTTCTTCACCTTTTTCCATCACGGTGTCGTCATTCCTTCTGGATGCCAATCTCACCCTAATATTTCCATTCATTTTAATCGCCGTTTGATCCGAAAGCAAGTCGGAATATCGATGTTCCCTGCCCAAACGTAAAACGATTTATACCCGCGGCTGTACCCGGCTCTTAATGTGCTCGGCCAGCTTGGCGACGGTTTGCTGAATTTCCTCGTCCTTGCGGATGACGGAAGCGATTTTTTCATGGGCATGAATGACCGTGGTATGATCCCGCCCGCCGAAGGCTTCGCCGATCTTGGGCAGCGAATGGTCCGTGAGCTCCCTCGAAAGGTACATGGCGATTTGTCTGGGAAAAGCGATGGCTTTTGTACGTTTTCGCGCTTTGAAATCATCCGGTTTAAGTCCGTAGTAGCTCCCTACTTGCTCCTGAATGTCCTGGATGGAAATGGTTTGGGGCCGGGATGAGGGGATGATATTTTTTAAGGCTTCGGCCGTCATATGCACGGTAATATCCTGATTGATCAACGAAGAATAGGCGATGACGCGGATCAGGGCCCCTTCGAGCTCACGAACGTTCGTATGGATATGGCTCGCGATATATACCATCGCTTCATTCGGGATGTCGAGATGTTCCGCTTTGGCTTTTTTGCGCAGGATGGCGATCCGGGTTTCCAAATCCGGCGGCTGAATGTCCGTGATCAGTCCCCACTCAAAACGGGACCGCAGGCGTTCCTCCAGCGTGGGGATCTCCTTGGGCTGGCGGTCGCTGGATATAATAATCGCCTTCCCCATTTCCTTCAAGGCATTGAAGGTATGAAAAAACTCCTCCTGCGTCTGCTCCTTGCCGGCGATAAACTGGATATCGTCGATCAGAAGGACGTCGATGTTGCGGTATTTGTTGCGGAAGGCTTCTCCGCGGTTGTTCATGATGGCATGAATAAATTGATTGGTGAATTTCTCGGAAGAGAGGTACAGCACTTTGGCCTGCGGATTGTGCTCCAGCACATGATGGCCGATGGCGTGCATCAAATGGGTTTTGCCCAGTCCGACGCCGCCGTAGAGGAAAAGCGGGTTGTACGCCTTGCCCGGAGCCTCCGCCACCGCCAGCGCCGCCGCATGGGCAAAGCGGTTGCCGAGACCGACGACGAACGTGTCGAACGTATATTTCGGATTCAAAGCTGCCGCATAGGATTGTTCAAGCGGAGGAGGCTCTTCGATCGCGACCATGGACTGGGAGGAAGCCTGCTCCGAAGCGGCGGCCAGTTCATCCTGCGTAACGATGTGAAGCTCGGGCCGGACCTGCAGGCATTCACGAACGGCGTCGGATATAAGCTTGGCATATCGGTTCTCCAGCCATTCCTGCGTAAAGGTATTCGGCGTGCCGATGACCAGGATATTATCCTGCAGGCTTACAGCCTTCGTGGACTTCAGCCAAGTATCGAAACTGGGTTTGCTGATCTTCTTCTGAATCATAGACAGGACCTCGTGCCATAATTCCTGGACTTGCCTTTCCACGGGCGTTCAACTCCTTATACGTTCAGTAAAACGAAATGATCATCCCGGCTGAGCCTATGAAAAAAGCACCCGTTCTTTCCTGCAAATGCTGTTCGCGGAACCTTCGCAGTAAACGGATGCCTGTGATCCTGATGCTTATGTACAGGCTGCTTTTACTATTCTATCATAAATCGTAGCAGCCTTGAAACGCCCGCATCTATCCGGCATGGGCATGAGCTGGAAGTACAAGCGGCCTTATTCGGACCGATGCTTCGATTAAAAAAAAGAAAACCGCATATAATATCCCCCTTGCACCGATGTTTGCGAACCGTACAACAGCAGCAAACGCAGATCCCGGTCTGAGTATTCCTTCGCGGCATGTTTTAATGAAATCCCGGAATCCGGAGAATGCACCAGCGTGCCGTCCTTGGGATCAATGGCAATCTCCACTTCATGATCCGGCTGGAAACTCGCATAGTGAAAATTCAGCCAAAGCTCCCTACGCTCCGAGTAGAAGCTGCTCGTCAAATATATGGTTCCTCCTTCCGGCTTCAGCAGCGTCCGGTCGAATCTTAACATGGTGTCATCCCCCGGCCGCTGCTTTGAGCGCGTTTGCCTAACCTCCAAACGTTTTATTTTTTCTTCCATGCGGCAACCGTTTTTTGATTTGCCTTGCATTCGGGTCACTTTTGCATATAAAAACGACAGCCCTGCCCCGGAGCCCGGGAACAGGACTGTCATGAATAACAGGATATACCCTAACCTTATCTGCGGTCCATGGTCATCGGGTAGTTTTTGACGCCGAATACAAAAGAGCTCTGAATCGGCTGCATGGTGCCGCCTGGTTCTCTCCTAAGATTTTTGAATCGATCGAGCAGCGCTTGGAACGCTATTTTCCCTTCCAATCTGGCAAGGGGCGCCCCCAGGCAGAAATGAATGCCGAACCCAAACGTCATATGCGGATTCGGCTTGCGGTCCAGACGGAAAGCGTCCGGGTCGTCAAACCGGGATTCGTCGCGGTTGGCGGCCCCCACCCAGGAGATGACCTGCGCGCCCTTTTCAATGGTCCGGTCCCCGATTTGCACCGTATCCTTCGCAATGCGTCCGATCGCAACGATCGGCGGGTAATAGCGCAGCACCTCTTCAATAAACGCCGGAATAAGCTCCGGCGCCTGATACAGCTCTTCCTGAAGCTCCGGAATTTCGGTAAGCACGCGAACGCCATTGGTCATCAAATTGGTCGTCGTCTCGTTTCCGGCTGCCAGGAGCAGCACGCAGAAGCTTACGATCTCCTTTTCCGTGAGTTTCTCCCCTGCGATCTCCGCATTCATAAGCGCCGTGATCAGATCGTCCTGCGGCTCGATGGCCCGCTGCGCCATAATCCCCTTGAAATAGTCGTACAGCTCCCCCATCGCTTTCATCCGCTTATCGGTAATCCGCCGGAAAGCTTCATCGGACAAATCGTCGGCGCTCTCCACCAGAACGTCGGACCAGTGCTTGAATAGCTCCCGGTCTTCTTTCGGCGCACCCAGCAGCTCCGCTATGACGATGACCGGAAGCGGCGTGGCAAAATCACGCGTCACGTCCATGGCGTTCTCCGGTACCGCATCCAACAAATGCTCGGCGATGGACTGGATGCGGGGCATCAGCTCCTGAATCGCTTTTGGCGTAAATGCTTTGCTGACCAGATCGCGCATTTGCTTGTGTTTCGGAGGATCCATGAACAGGATGGAGCCGCCGGCTCCTGCCCCTCTTTCGGAGGAGAAGGTTTTCGAATCCTTTAATATGCGCTGCACATCGTCGTAACGGAAAATATCCCAGCAGCCGCGGCTGCCGTCATAACGCACGGGCGTTTCGTTTCGAAGCCGGCGCAGGATATCGAACGGAAACAATCTATTTTCCGGCGTCGCAAGCTCCGTCATGTTCAGCATATTGGCGTATTTCACTTGGTTCATCGGTCCCCAGTCCTTTCCTTTATGTCTGCGAGCTTAAGTCGTGTTGTGAGAGGTCCGTCGTGTCTTGTCTAAACCGTTACAGTTCTCAAAAAAATCATAACATGATCCAAATCGGCCTCTCGACTTACCGTGGTTGTGTTTTTGCTAGGTACTTAAGCATGATCTGCTATCCTTTTCCCGCAAAAAAACAGGATTCAAGCCATGGCAAACAGGCCCATGGGATCGTGATAACAAAAAAACAGAGCCCGGAAGAATCAAAATCTTTCACGGACCCTGATGATGGATCGGGCGTGCATTTGCGGTGAACTAGTTCGCCTCTTATAGGTTTCATCTATTATTCCTATTTGAATTATATATTTGTGCAATAAGATCTTGGACTGATACAATAACGGTAAACATTGCTTTAAGGGGGAACTAACGATGGATCCGAACGTAAAAAAGCTGTTTGATTCCGGGGCGGACGATTACGATTGGCAGAGGCGGCAATTGATTCCTTGCTTTGACGACTTTTACGGCATGGCCGTGTCTTTGGTCGAGCCGGACGAACGCAGTCCCCGGATATTGGATTTGGGCGCAGGTACCGGACTGTTCGCCGGCCTCGTCCTTCAAAAGTATCCTGAAGCCAAGCTGACTCTCATCGATTTCAGCGACAAAATGCTCGAAGGCGCACGACAAAGATTCGGTCCATCGGCCGATGTTCAATATGTTGCCGCCGACTACTCTAACTACGATTTTACGGATTCGTACGATGTGATTATTTCCTCCCTGTCTATTCACCATCTGGTTCACGAAGAAAAACGGAAGCTATTTTCCGCCTTGTTCAAAGCCCTCCGTCCGGGAGGGATATTCGTGAATGCCGATCAAGTGCGCGGCAGCACCCCTCAGACGGATGCCTATTACAAAGAGCGATGGCTGGCATCCGTTAACGCAAGCGGTCTTCCCCGGCAAGCGATTGAAGCCTCTATAGAAAGAAGGAAGCTCGACATTAACGCTACGGCGGAGGAACAAATCCAGTGGTTGAAAGAAGCCGGATTCGGCGATGTGGACTGTATGTACAAAAATCTGGAGTTTGCCGTTTTTTATGGCAAAAAATATTAGAACAAGCCATTCGAAGGCCACCCTATTCAGGATGGCCTTCTTGCATGAAATCGGGTTTCAAGTTCACGTTCACGTTCAAGTCAAAAAATCATGGCTCAACGGGTACGCTTTTGGTTTTGAAATCATTAAAGAACCATGTCTTGTAGGCGTCGATCGGCCGATCTTTCGCGCCCTCAAAGCCAGGCCCATAATATGAAGCGAAATACTCAAACTGGATGACGTCTTTTTTCGTGCCGAAGAAGCGGATTATGATATCGGGATACCTTCGTTCGTCCTTGGAATAGTGTTTGAAGTACGACTCTTCGATTACCGTCCGTTGGAAATCGGATGAAAGAGCTAGTGCTTTCGCCTTCATAAAAAGCTCCTGATCCTCTTCGACGTCCGGCTTGCGATCGAGGTAATAGTTGATTTCAATTTGCGTGGGCGACATTTGGAGTTCCATATCTTTAATTTCTTTATGCTCGGAACGCATCTGCTTTTTAAAGCCGCTCCATTGCTCGGTTTGCAGCGTTTTATGGGACATGCAGCCGGATAAGAAAACGAGAGCATCAAAAAAAGCCGCGAGAATCGCAGCTTGTCATGCATCTATGTTCTGTCATATATTGCGAGGTAAGCTCCGCCTGCTGCTCACTTCGCGGGGACATCCAGTAACTCGGAATCGTCGCCAACTTGAATCTTTGGCTCCTAAGTTTCCGTATAACTTGAGGCAGCGCGTTCACCGTTCCGGTCAAATCCTCGCCTGTTCCGCCATTCATCTTTTAAAAGACCATAATAAACCAGATCGTCATATTCGCCGTTTTTTAACACGTGCTGCCTTAACGTTCCTTCGTATTTCATTCCCAATTTCTCCATCACCTTTCCCGATGCAGGGTTTTTCCCCAAGTGTCGGGCAAATATGCGGTTTAATTTCAGTGGTTTGAATGCATAGTCGACGATTCCTTTTGCTGCTTCCGTGCAGTATCCTTTGTTTTTGTATTCTTTTCCGATCCAATAGGATAGTTCCCCATGATTGAATTTGTTATTGTATCCTATGCATATGGCGCCGATTAACTCGTCTTTTTCCTTATGTACAATGGCCAATTCAAGCGATCGGTCCCCGTTGAAATTGTCCGCATGCGTACCGATCCATTTTTCGGCGACGCCGTCCTCATATGGATGCGGAATATATAAAGTCGTTTCGGCCACATACGGATCCCCCGCCAATTGTTGGACCACCGGGGCATCATCTAAAATAAAAGGCCGCAATACGAGTCTTTCTAACGAAATGGTCGGCAATGTTTTCATTGGCAACTCCCCCTTTTTACCTTCTTTATGCCGCATGGTCCTCTTCCCCTTTCGACGCACGCGGCGCGCTTGCTCAATTTAATCGATTATACTTCAACATCCGAGGGTTGTGGGAGAATTGTTCGAAATGCAAAAAAAGAGGATGTCGCGAAACATCATTGGCGCGATGTTCACGTACAGCCTCTTCTGATGATTACCGGCTATAGTTCCCTATCCTTCCCGTTTTTCGGCATATACGGCGACATTCGCGTATTCGCCGATCAAAGGCGCCATCTGGCGGAAACCGAGCTTGCCGCCTGCAAGCGGAGGTCCGTACGTTTCGCCGTCGTCCTTCCACGAAAAAACCGGAAGGTCGTTAACGGCAAACGTAATGCAGGGTCCGTTTTTTACGATCAGCATTCGGTAGGGCCCGGCCGCATCCATGACGCCCGGAATCGGGTCTGCGCCTTGCGCGACCAGGTGAAAACCGTAGCTTTTGCGCAAATTGCACGAGTGGAATTTCCGCTCCTCCGCCCATTTCCTCCGGAAATAGGAGACATGGAAGGCGTTGATTTCGCCGTGATGATACTGGTCGTATTCGCCCGTACGCGGCTTGATCGAAGGATCGAACAAATCCCGGCCGTCCGTGCCGTTTGCGCTAAAAAACATGATCGCCAGTCCCGGCTCGCGCACCGGCCAAAACTCCCATGACACGGCAACGTCGGCCGGAAAATCCTCCGGGCACCACAACACGAAATTGGCGCGTTGTCCCTCCGACTCGTCGCGGACGCTTTCGAGCCGCATCCGGCCCAAGGGAAACGTAACGGCAGCCTCGCCTTCCATCCGAAAACCGGCGATATGTTCCGGCTCGGCAAGCGGGTTAACATATATCACGTCCCAAACTTCGGGGATGAGAGTGCTTTTGGCCGTTTGCACTCCCTTTGCATCGGGAAGTTGCGGTTGCCCTGTTCCCATCGACTTCCTCCTTTCCTTCGCGGCGGGGCTGCCTGTCGGCCGTCCCCGGTCACGCATTGGCTTTTTCCCGTGATGAACAGGCATGCTCAGGCAAAGCGTCCGGGATGAGCGCCAAACTGATGATCGTATTCAACGACCACTGCGACGCCTCATTCGTGTTCATCCACTCCAATTCCTGCACCTCGTCGACATACGTCACGGTAGCGGCGTCCCTTTCCAGGTCGACGGTGGCAAACGGGTGGTTCAGCAGCGTCGACCAGGCAAAATCGGCCGTCCGCCGATCCTTTCGGTACCAAGCCCCGAATGCGACGATCGCGAGCGTCAGCACCGGATGCTCAAACTGTTTCGTGCTGATGGTCCCGCCCGTGATTTGATCCTTCTCTGCCTGGGAAAGGTTATAAAAAACGCCGAAATCGGCCATCATTTCATCCCACTCTTGATCCTTCAGCATGCCGGACAACTCGAACCATACCTGCGGCGCGCCCATGCACAAAGCCAAATGGCGCCCCCAATTATCGTCGCCCATGGAAGCCAGCACGCCCGTTTTCGGGTCATAGCCGTAAGTAGGGCCGGAAATCAGGCCGAAATTCGCCTGCTTAAGGCACTGAATGCCCGTTAACAGCTTGTCGCGATAGCAGGCGTCTTCTTTCCGTTCCCAGCGGGTCATCCAGTTCGAGCTGAATGCGGCCCAGTCCGGGCCGACCCGGATATGGGTCGGATGTTCGTCTTTCGGGAAATAGGCCCGCATCGGATCGATGTGGACGGTCGTATAGTCGGCATCCTTTGCTTCGTCCATCATGTCGCCGATTCTTTCGTCCCCCGTCAAATAATAATAATAACGGTGCAGGCCGGCCATGCCGATCCGTGCTTCCTTGCAGCCGCAGCCCCAATGGACGACGTTATGACGCGAACCGAGCCCGGCGTATTCGCCGAAGTGGTACACGTCGACCTCGCTCGTATGACGCGTCATCGCTTCCGCCATCCGGAAAATATCCTCCCGTCCCGTACGCAAAAACATCAGCCACAGCCACATGTTCGGGGCCAATTCGGTATTTTGCCATGCGCAGCCGCCGAGGTCGTAATTCCACGCATGGCGCGCCGGATCGTAGCTGTGCATGAAATCGCCGTAATCCCAGAAGCCGTACCAGCGCCGCTGCTCGACCTCTCTTTGGTAGAAGGCGACAATGCCGTCCAATTGGTCTTCAAGATGCGCTTTGGCAGGCGTTTCCCGATCCGGCAGGCTCCAAATCCCGAATGCGCCCTGCTGCCGCAAATAAGCCGGCTCGCACGCAAGCTGTGGAGGAGAGTCGTTATATTCCGCGTAAGCTTGCAGTTCCGGCGGGCTTGGGGTTGCTTCGCGGCACCAGATCGTCAGCTCGCTTGTGTTGCCGACGCCGTAGGGGGTTGCGCGCATCTCCTCCGCGCCTTCATAGGATGATTCGACATGCGTTTCGGTATCGTAATGGCGCATGTCCATGGCCGGCGCTTCCGGCGACCAGAACCAAGCCGTCAGCTGCGCCTCGTCACCCGCAAGGCCGTGCGCCTCCATACCGGCGGGATGTTTTTGCCAGAAATGGCGCATGGCCAGCGCAAGCCCTCCGCCGGGTCCGCCGACAAGGATTGCGCATAATTCAACGAATGTTCGACCACGTGCGTGATGCCGGACACCGGAAGGATGACGACGTTTCCTTCGATCGGAACCGCCGGTTCGCAGGTCGACAAGCGAAGCTGCTCGCCCACCGCTTCATAATGCTTCTTGATTCTGTGGAACAAATACACGATCAAGGGCAAAAATATCAACACCGGCCATATTTGCGGGAACTTGGTCACGAAAAACATGAGCGATACGGTGAAGCTGATGAGCGCGCCGATCGCATTGATGATAAGTTTCGTTACCCAGCCTGCGGGTTTTTCCCGCACCCATTTTACGATCATCCCCGTCTGCGACAACGTAAAAGGAATAAAGACTCCTACCGCATACAGCGGAATCAAATGCTCCGTTTGCCCGTGGAAGGCAATGATCAGCACGATCGACAGCAGCCCAAGAATGATGATGCCGTTGGAATATCCGAGGCGGTCGCCCCTTACGGTAAACATTCTGGGAATGAACCGGTCTTTGGCAAGATTCACCGCCAGCAGCGGAAATGCGGAATACCCCGTATTCGCCGCCAAGATCAAGATCAGCGCGGTGGTTCCTTGAATGATAAAATACATGAAATTGCGCCCGAAGGTTTCCTTGGCGATTTGCGATACGACCGTTTCCTGCCCATTTGGGGAGATCCCCAAATAATAAGCCAGGAACACGATACCCGAAAAAAGCAGGGCCAGCAGAATGCCCATGGCCATTAACGTTTTGGCTGCATTTTTAGGGGCCGGATCTTTGAAATTCGGTATCGCGTTGGATATCGCCTCGACGCCGGTCAGCGCCGAGCTGCCCGATGCAAAAGCTTTCAGCAGCAGAAACAAGCTGATCCCTGCCACCGGCGTGCCGACTGGCGTATGCAGGTTAGGCGAAACCTGGCCGGTCGCGATATGGTACAGCCCGACGGCGATCAAAATGAACATCGCCAGCGCGAATAAGTACACCGGATACGCCAAGATGGAAGCCGACTCGGTGACGCCTCTCAGATTCAGGAGCGTAATGAGGATAACAAACGTGACTGCGATCGCCACCGTATGCTCATGCAGCACGGGAAACGCCGACGTGATGGCGTCCGTTCCCGCCGAGACGCTCACCGCCACGGTCAAAATGTAATCGACCAACAGCGAGCCGCCGGCCACCAATCCAGGGTATATCCCCAAATTTTGCTTGGATACGACGTATGCTCCCCCGCCATGCGGATAAGCGAAAATGATTTGGCGATACGAGAGAATCAATGCCGATAATAAAATAAGGACCCCGATTCCTATCGGAATCGAATACCAGAAAGCCGATGCGCCGACCGTGATCAGCACCAGCAGGATCTGCTCGGGACCGTAGGCGACGGAGGATAACGCGTCCGAGGAAAGTATCGCAAGTGCCTTCTTTTTGTTGAGCTTTTGTTCTCCCAATTCCGCAGATTTTAGAGGACGTCCAATGAGGAGCCTTTTTAACGCTGCCATCGTGTCATTCACCGCCACTGTTCAAGTTGAAGTTCCATGAAAGTATCCTTATTGTTTCCCCTTTTGGCCCATTTGGGCACACCAAAAAAAGCCACAGGAAAGTTGGGCTTTCCCGCGGCTTTCAAAAGCGCACGACAAATCCTTCTTTCATAACGCCTACGAGGTTAGCTGACGGATTCGGGATTGAAAGTATCCCTACACTCGACCTGCGAACATAATCAAGTGATTCACCCCTGGGACGAAGTTCCCTTCCTCCCGTTGGTTCCCCCGCTTCTGAATACAGAATTCAGCGATCAAGGAAAATGACAATTCAGGATCACAAGTTCATTTACGAATGAAATCATACTCCCGGCGGATACTTACTGTAAAGAGGCAAAGAATCATATTGAAGCGCGAAAACGGGCAAATTGAATCCATGGCATCGCTTACAACGGCTGCATCCTGTTTTTTTTGGCCGTAGCCATGGTTCACGCCTGTTTTTGGCCGACGCTTAGAGCAGAGGCGAAATAAGCCTCATCAGCGATTCCGAAATACGTTTCGGAATGCCTCGTTTCTGGAAGGAGTCCCAAGCGATGCGGACGGAGTCCTTGAAATCCTGCTCAAAATCGCGTTTGATGTCCAACACGGTTTCGGATTCGTAGAGCACCGCGGCAAGCTCGTAATTCAGCTCAAAGCTGCGGATATCCATGTTGGCCGTGCCGATCGATGCGATTTCGTCATCCACCAGCACGATTTTGGCATGCATAAAGCCGTCTTTGTAATGATATATAGAGGCTCCCGCCTTAAGGAGGGGCGTAAAGTAGGATTGGGATGCCTGGTCGCTGATCACGCTGTCGCTTTTTCCCGGGTACAAAATACGTACATCGATGCCTGCCGCCGCGGACAACCGCAGCAATGTTAATGTTTCCTGATCCGGTATAAAATATGGCGTGGCGATCCAAATCGATTTTTTTGCCGACGCCATGATGGCCAACAGCGCGTTGCGAATGCTTGTATCCTCCGAGCTTGGGCCGCTGGCGACGATCTGAACGGCCCCATTCGCCGGGACCCCCTGATCCGGAAAATACGACCTGTTCATGTAAGCGTCCCAGGAGTAATGGTTTTGGCCGCTGGTTGCGTACAGCCAGTCTTCCAGGAAAATGGCCTGCAGTTTATAGAGCGCCTTTCCTTCGATTTTCAAGTGGCTGTCGCGCCAGACCGGGAATTTTTTGGAACGGCCGAGATATTCGTCGCCGACGTTCAGCCCTCCGGTAAAACCGACAACGCCGTCAACGATGACGATTTTGCGGTGGTTACGGTAATTGACCGTTTCAAGAAGCCAAGGCGAAAAAATAGGATCAAACTCGACGACCTCGATGCCGGCATCTTTCATCGGCTGCAAAAAGCGTTTACGCAACCCGTTGCTGCCCAATCCGTCAAAAAGAAAACGTACGATCACGCCCGATTCGGCTTTGCGGATCAGCGCGTCCCGAATAGCGGTACCGATGCGGTCCGAACGATAAATATAATACTGGATATGGATATGATGCGCGGCCTTTTCGATGGCTTGCAAAATTTCCGAAAAGGTTTCGTCGCCGTCGGTCAGCAGCCTGGTTTCGGTTTCCGTTGCTGCCGGGCCGCCGCCGAACCTTTCAATGACCTTGATGACATATTCCGACCTCTCGCTTAACAAAGACAACGGGGCCAAATTCAAACGCCTGCCCGCCAAAATCTCCCGGAACAGCTTTCTCTGTTCTTCCGCCCGGTGCAAATGTTTTTTCCGTCTCCAGCGGCTTCTGCCAAAAAGCAAATACAACAGCACCCCTACCGCCGGAAGAAATGCCAGGATCAAAAACCATGCCAGCGTGCTTTGCGGCGAACGGTTTTCCATAAAAATGATGAAGCCGATGCCTATAATGGAAAGCGGCCATAAAATGCCGATCAGCGTCGACAGGCGGATCACGGACCTGTTCATGACAAAAAGGCCGATCAGCACCAGGACTACGACGATCACGATTTGAAAAACGCGGTTTTTCATATGTAGTAAAATCCACCTATTCTCCGATGTATAATTGGGGTCCGACTAAAGTGTACGTTCTCATCCTGCTCCTCTCCGCGAAAAAATAAGGACATGCTGCTCTCTCAAAAAAATCAAAATCCTGCTGATACACCCTTAAGGTACTGCTTATGCCATTTTAAATACTGCATGACGGTATGTCTATACATGCTGGTTAAGCTGCTTGCTTTCCCCCTGAATCATCAAAAAAACGGACAAGCAATCTTGTTGAACGCTAGTCCGTTTCCGTTTGTTCATTGTTCCCCTTATGGAGCTGTTTTCGCTGGACATGGGCCAATCCCCATTGATGCAAGGCTTCCAAAATCGGAGACAGGCTTTTGCCGTATTCCGTGATGGAGTACTCCACTTTCGGCGGTATTTGCGGATAAACGACCCGTTTAACGATCTCTTCCTCCTCCAATTCGCGCAGATGGAGCGTAAGCATCCTTTGCGTGATATCGGGCAGCAATCTTCTTAGCTCATTGAACCGCAACGGTTGGCCCTGAAGCAAATGATAGAGGATCATCGGCTTCCATTTGCCGACGATCGAATCCAAGGCTACGACGAATTGGCATTGGGCAGGGTTCTTTGGCATACGTTCGCCTCCTTTTCAGTACCTTTTTTGATACTATACCACATTATTGTGCCTACTTACCATAAGTAAGTATATATTATATGATCAGCATTGGAAGTGAAATTTCATTTAATAACAGAAGGGAAGTTTGAACCATGGCAACCGTATTGTACATCACAGCGCACCCCCTGCATCCCGAAGAGTCGTATAGCCTCGCGGTGGGCGCGGAATTTATTGAAGCATACCGTAAAGCAAATCCGGCAGATGAAGTCGTTCATTTGGATCTGTATAAAGAAAATATTCCGCAGATCGATGCCGATGTTTTAAGGGGGTGGGGAAAGCTTCGGTCGGGTTCGTCATTCGATCAGTTGTCCGAAACGGAGGAATCAAAAGTAGCTCGTCTTGAAGAAATTCTTCATCAATTCATGGCAGCCGATAAGTACGTTTATGTCTCCCCGATGTGGAATTTTTCGGTCCCGCCGGTGTTGAAAGCATACACGGATGCGACCTCGATTCCGGGCAAGACTTTCAAATATACCGAAAATGGTCCTGTAGGACTGTTGCCCGGCAAGAAAGCCTTGCACATTCAAGCCAGCGGTTCCGTTTATTCGGAAGGTCCTCTTGCTCCGATTGAAATGGGATTCAGCTATCTGAGCAAGATTCTGCGGTTTTACGGGATTGAATCAGAGGCTATTTTTGTGGAAGGAACGGCAGTATCGGAGCAGGCACCATTCGTAAAAGAAAAAGCGATTGCACTTGCTAAGGAAGTTGCGAAACGTTTCTGATTCGTATAAATTATTCCTGAATCATAAAAAAGCCTGTTGAAATTTTTCAACAGGCTGAACGTACACCTCTGATTTTCTTTCCGTGATGCGGCCTTCTTCCGGTGTGAAGCTTTTCGTAATTTGCCCGTTCATGAGAGGACGGCTTATTTTAAGAAACCTTCTTTGAAGATGTCCAGCAGATGTTCAAGCGTCGTCGGATCGCTGTAAGACGAAGCCTCTGTGTCGATTTCGATCACATGCTTGTTTTTGACGGCCGGGATATTCCTCCAGGTGTTCGTTTGCATAAACGAGTTGTCTCCCGCCGCGCTTCTGCTGAGAACGATGTAATCCCCGGCATAATCGCTAAGCACTTCCGGGGAGAGCGTATAGTATCCGGGGCCAAGCGCATCCGCTTTGACCTTCTCCGGCATGTTCAGCCCCATCGCCTGATACAGCAGCTCGGTTCCGCGCGCCCAGGCGTTGCCGAACACGTAGAAGTTTTTCGAGTCGGTCTCGAACACCGATACGGTCGCGTTTTCGCCGATCTTCTTCTTAATTTCTTCTCCGATTGCTTTAGCCCGTTTCGAAAAGTCCTCCACCCAAGCTTTCGCCTCCTGCTCCTTGCTCAGCAGCTTCCCGATTTCAATCTGCTGCGCCAAATAGTCCCTTTTTCCCCACGTATAGGCGACGGTAGGCGCGATTTGTTCCAGCTTTTTGATATTTTTGCTGCTGGCGTCGGCAATGATCAAATCCGGATTCAGCTCGATGATCTTCTCCAGATTGCCGTCGGAGACGACCTCAACCCCTTTGAGCTTCCCGGTGAACAGCGGATTTTTCTCCGTCCATTCATCTACGCCGACGA
Organism: Paenibacillus sp. FSL M7-1455; assembly: GCF_038004655.1. Lineage (NCBI taxonomy): Bacteria > Bacillati > Bacillota > Bacilli > Caryophanales > Paenibacillaceae > Paenibacillus > Paenibacillus sp. FSL M7-1455. The sequence continues at coordinate 3,117,017 of NZ_JBBORO010000001.1, forward strand.
GCGTTCCCCCGAGGGAAAGCACGTTCGGCGCGTTCGTCAGAGCGACGATCCGCCGCGGATTGGCCGGCACGTCGACCGGGCCCAGCTCGGATTGATACGTGACTCTTTCCGTGCTCGCCGCAGACCCGGCCGCGGCTGATGCCGGTTCGTTCGCGATCGGGCCGGCGCTCGAGGGATGTTTAGAGGCGTTGTTCCCGCAAGCGCCGAGCAAGATGACGGACAACATAAAAACGACGGTCAAAAATAACTTTTTATTCATTTCCAGGCCCCTTTAATTAATATTGATTCTCAATATCATTTAATGAAATTACAATACCAATTTTTATTAGGGGTGTCAACGAATATCCGGTGACCCTGCTGCGGTCAAATCGTTAGCCGTCTTGTCTCCAGGCCTCCAGGTTCAGTTCATTGTTGAGCGCCGCCGCGGTAAACGCCCCTTTAGCTGCGGCCGCAACGGCCTGATGCAGCCGCGACGCCGCATCTCCGGCGGAATAGACGCCCGGAACGGTCGTTTTTCCAAAATCGTCGACGACGACCATCCCATCCTCCGTTAAGCGGCAACCGATCGCTTGCGGCAAGTCCGAGCCCGTCGTCAGCTCCGGCTTAAAAAAGATCCCCCTGCAAGGAATGGACGTGCCGTCTTCCAGAACCACTTGTCGCACGATCCCCTCGTTGGATTCAATGTTAAGGATCGGCGATTCGAACAAAGGCACTTGATGCCGCCGGAGTTCTTCCCGCTGATCGTCCGTCAGCCCGGCGGGGCCGTTCGTGCAGACCGTAAAACGATTCGTCCATCCGGAAATTAGCGGTGCGAAGTGCATCAGATCCGCCCCTTTTACGATAACCACGAGCGGCTCGTCCCTTAATTCCCAACCATCGCAATACGGGCATACAAACGCGCTTTTCCCGTAAACCTCAGCCAGCCCGGGAATGTCGAGCGGCCGATCCTTCATTCCGACGGCAAACAGCAGCTTTTTGCTCGCATACAGGTTTCCTTGGGCCGTTTTGATTTGAAAATTCCCATCCTCGCCCGCAACTGATACGGCCGTATCCTCCACGATAGTGACCGAAGGATAGGCGCCAAGTTCTTCTTTCGCAATACGCCGAAATTCAAAAGGGCTGACGCCGTCGCGGGTAAGAAATCCGTGGGTCTCGCGGGTAACCGAGTTACGGGGTTTGCCTTCATCGATCACCGCAACATGCTTCCTCGCCCGCCCAAGCATAAGGGCTGCATTCAGCCCGGCCGGTCCCCCGCCGATAATTACCGCATCCAAAAGTTGTTTTCTCATCATCATCTTTTTATACCTCCATAGATCTATAATGTCCATAATTAAAGCGCAAGAAGTGTATCACTTCTTGTTTGCTTCCGGATTGCAACGCTCCAAAGCCTCGTTCAGCACCGTTTGGATCGTATGTTCCCGCAAATACTGGTGAAGCTGGCGTTCCGCGCCGAACATCACTTTCTCGATCAAACATCCGTTTTTCCCCGGGCCTTCCTGCTCTGTCGATGCAGTCCCCTCTTCTGCCAACAATATATGCTGCCGCGATTCGGAAGTCGAGCATTCGAACATGCCCTGTCTTCCTTCAATCACTTGTATCACGTCCAGAAAAGTAATCTGATCCGCCTGCCGCGCAAGCTCATAACCGCCGTTCACTCCCGGTACGGCACGTACGATCCCATCCTGTCTCAGCTTGGACATGATTTTGGATAAGTAGCTTTCCGAAACGCCAAGCGTGGCGGATAATTCCTTGATCCCGACGTTATGGCCTTTGTGGCCGTTGCCGTTATGAGGAATCTTCGCGAGAGCCAAATGAAGCAAGGCGTGCAGCGCATAATCCGTACTTTTGGAGAACTGCATGGTTTGCACCTCCTCTCTAACCATTATCATTATTATGGATATCTAATATCTATAATATTCGAATGGTGGCAAAAGCGCAAGTCCCCTATTTTGAATCCATCATTCCTCATCATATTCTGCATATGTCCAAACCCGCTCAACCCTTTCGAAGGTTGCGATGCCATGTTGATTGTTTTGTGATCTTTTTACGGCCTGATTTGAGATATTCGTTTGTTATGATACATCATGCAAAGCACGGCCAGGGTGGAACCTAAACCGCGCTCGCCGCGACACAATACCGGATGAAGGAGGTTTTCAAATGGGCTTGGACAACGGCCATTTTTCGTTTTTCCCGTTTGGCGCATTATTTTTTCTGACGCTTTTTAGTTTTGTTGCCGTTCGAATCTATGCTATCAGGCAGCGGTACAAGGTTCAGGGAACAAAGGATCCCGAATTCGCTTCGATTCTAAAAAGCCGGATGGCGAAAGGCGAACTGGACGAAAACGAATATCGCAGGCTGAAAGATCTTCTGGCAAAAAAATAAAGTTTAGGAGGTTTGGCAAATGCTGAACGTTCAAATCGTGCTGTTTGACGGCTTCGACCTGCTGGATGCCATTGCGCCATTCGAGGTTTTCAGCGCAACTTCATTGCATGCCAAAAACGCGGTAAGCGTACAATTCGTCACCGCCGAAGGACCAAGATCCGTGACCAGCGGCATAAACGGGTTGAACATCGAGGCAAGCGGCACGCTGGATCCGGAGCAATCCGGAATCATCCTTGTGCCCGGCGCGTCCGGAGAAATCGAGGGTGACGGTCCCGATTCGATCCCGGCGATTCTGGGGCGGGCGGTACATACATCAGTCATCGATTTGGTGGCCCGGGCGCTTGGGCAACAAGGCGTCATTGTCGCTACGGTATGCGGCGGTTCTCTGTTGCTCGCCATGGGGGGATTGCTGGAGGACAGACCGGCCGTCACGCATCATCTGGGCATGGAATTGCTCGGAGCGACCGGCGCTGTACCCGTTCCGGCACGTGTCGTGGACCACGGCAATCTGGTTACCGGAGGGGGCGTCACCTCAGGACTTGACGTATCTCTTTATTTGGTCGAGCGTGAGCTTGGGCCGCGCATCGCGCACGCCGTAGAACGGCTGTTTGAATATGAACGAAGAGGAACGGTATGGAGAGAGACCGGAATGGCGCTAGGCCGTCAGGACGCCTTGACGGGAACCGAACCGAGCAGCGCATCGGATGAAGCTCCCGAGGTACATGAACGCCCGAGCCCGGATCGCCTTATCGCGCGAGCCTCCGATTTCGACGGGGATTGGGATACGGTGATCGCCACGCCGGTCGGAAAAATGCAAGTCAGGCTGTCCATATCGACCCGACATGGGACGATACGCGGCAAAGCGACTCAGGGAAATGAAACGGTTGAGTTTATCAATCCCGTTCTCGAGGACAACATGCTTACCTGGATGCTGCGGATCACGAAACCGATGCGCCTCCATTTGAAATTCGAGGTTGCCGCCGACGGGGACCAAATGGTCGGAAGCGCCAAGGCCGGCATGCTGCCGGCGTCGAAATTGACCGGCATGCGGATTTCCTGACGGAAAGCGGCATCGGCAACAAAAATAAAAGCCGCGGAGGTTTGGCATGACATGATGAAACGAAAAGCGCTATACACGCTTCTTGCCTGTGCAAGCATCTTATTTATCCTTTACGCCCTGACGCAAAACTATATCATCGATCCCGGAGCCGAGGCATTTTTAAGCCATAAAACCGGACTGAAACGGGAGCTGAATCTCCCCGCTTGGTTGAACGTGATGTACGTCCATGTCGCGTTTGCCTGCATCGCCATGGCGGCGGGCCTGCTTAATTTTTCGAATCGCATGTTCGAAAAAAGCCGCCGATTCCATCGCGTCAACGGCTACGTTTATTTTCTATCCGTGCTCATTGTCGTGCTGACTTCCGGATACATGGCTCCATACGCCACCGGCGGCAAATTAAGCGGCATGGCGTTCAATGCGCTGAATATCATCTGGCTGCTCATCAGCATCACGGCGCTTGCGCAAATCAAAAAGAAACGGATCGACCGCCACCGGAACTGGATGATCCGAAGTTATGCCTTTTGTTTTACGAACCTGTTCATCCATCTCATCACTTCCCTTTTCCACCGGGGATTCGGAATGACGTACGTCACCAGCTATACCATTAGCATCTACGTCTCCATCGTACTGCTGCTGATTATTCCTGAAATCATCGTTCGAAGGATCGGGCGGACCGGAGATGCTGCCATCGCCTCGTAAATAAGGCTGCCTGCCCGCCTGTTAGATGAATTGCAGGTGTTCCTTGTATAAAATACTCCAAACGCTAAAAAGGCTCCGATCTTAAAGCCGCATCAGCGAGAAAGGATAAGTATTCCATGAAAAAAATTTTAGGATTGCTCATGGCCATTTCGCTGGTCATAAGTTTATTGGCTCCTGCAGCAAGCGCTGCATCGGCAGACAAAAAAGAAGCTTCCAAGGCCAATAGCCTTCATGTGCAGATCGTATTGTACGATGGGTTTGACCTCATGGACGCGTTGGGGCCGTATGAAGTATTTGCGGCCGCGGGCATGTTCGCCGAAGGAAAGGTGTCTGTCGAATTGGTGTCGGCGGAAGGCAAACGTTCCGTACCGAGCGGCCTGAAGGGGCCCGCCCTGGAAGCTCAGGCCGCCTTAAATCCGAATCGTCCGGGAATCATCGTGGTGCCCGGGGCTTCGGGCAAGCCGGCGGGAAATTCGGAAGATGCCGTCCCGATGATATTACGGCAGGCCAAAAATACAGACTTGACGCGTTTGATAAAACAGGCTTTGGATAATAAGAATGTGACCGTAGCTACGGTATGCGGTGGTTCTTTGCTGCTTGCCATGGACGGTTTGTTAAAGGATAGACATGCCGTTACGAATCAAATGGGCATGGCTGCGTTAAAAGCCGCTGGCGCAATTCCGGTCAATGCCAGAGTCGTGGAAGACGGCCCCCGGCTGGTGACCGGCGGAGGCGTAACCTCGGGACTGGACGTGGCGCTGTATTTGGTCGAGCGTGAGTTAGGTCCCCGAATCGCCAATGCCATCGAAAACTTGTTCGAATATGAACGAAAAGGCACGGTATGGCGGGCCGAAGGCATGATGCCGACCGACTTTGGGGCGAATTCCGCTGCAATCCGTTGACACCTTAAAACTTCAGCGGTTACCTGAAAGAAGTGTCGTTGGTGAATGAACGGCACTTCTTTTGTCGCAGGTCACCCCACTTACAAAATGGGGATGAGGATGCTCCAAAGCGCAGTTCTTCCGCCGATCACTGCCCTTTTTCTAACCAACATGCCATGTTTCTAAGATGATTTTCGTTTCGACCGGCCCCAATAAAAAAATGCCGCCTATTGGCGGTCGGAAGCTTCTAATGCACGCAGAATATTTTTTTGTTCTTCCAACAATTCGTCAATTCGTCGTTCGGCATCATACCTTGCATGGGTTTAAAAGGTTATGGTAGCTCTCCAGGAACCTCCGCCTTGGGTACAACGATACGTTCCAGTTACCGTTCGGCCGTCGCCGGAGAGGGTACCGGTGTATTCACAGTTGTTTCCGTCGCTGCTGTTTCTCCGCAGAACCTGGACATTGTTGCCGTATATGTTGATCGTCAACACGGCCGTGATTTCCTGAGCTCCGGGCATCGTCCATCTGGCGTCGAAAACGTTGCTGTTCCCGCGGCGGGTCCATACGCCGTTCCATCCGCCCTCCTGCTCATGCCAGATTCGTCCCAGGCGGGCTCTCTCGCGATGAATGATGGTTGCCGTCCAAGTGCCCTGACCCCGGATGCAGCGAAAATTGCCGCTCACCGTTCGGCCGTCCCCGGAAAGCGTGCCGGTGTACACGCAGGTATTCCCGTCGCTGCTGTTTTGCCGCAGGACATAAACGAAATTGCCAAACATATGGATCGTCAACACGGCCGTGATGGCCTGAGCCCCCGGCATGGTCCAGGTAGCATCGAACGTATTGCTGTTCCCCCTTCTGCGCCATATGCCTCTCCAAGGACCTTCCTGCTCGTGCCATTCGACTCCCAATTCCTGCTGACGTACTGCAGGATCGGAGGCTTCGGTCGGATAACCGCCGGGATCATTCACGACGCCGTAAGCATACGGGTTGTAACCATGGGGCGCATAACCGGACGGACCGTAATGGTATGGATACATTCATATTCTCCTTTACTGTACCGATTTAGCAACATAATATGACGGGATAAATGCCTATGTGACTTGCAAACGCCTAAATTGGGCTCATGCCGGCGTGATTTGCTCATAAAAAAAAGCGTTAAACCTCCGCTAAAGGAAGGTTTAACGCTTAATGTGACAGACAATGCAAAGCGGTCCTGCTTGAAATCTATGACTCTTCATGCACCTGCTTGGCCCGATGAACCGTCAAAGTCACCCGATTCGTTTCGCACATGAACGTGGAGAGATGCACAGGCTCATCTTTCGCGTCGAAGGCGACTTTCAAAATCCGGAACAAATTCGCCCCGACATCGCATTCGAGCAGCCTGGCATAGTCCTTCGTCGCGCTGATGACATCGATTTCTTTATCATTGCTTACGATTTCCGTTCCGTATTCCTCGGCCAAAATTTTATACGTGGACTCGTTCATCGCGATTTTTTTCTCCAGATCGGGGAAGCGGGTCAGCGAATAATGCGCGATATCGTAGAACAGCGGACGCTCATTGACATACATGAGACGCTCCAACTCCAGGACAGGGCTGCCGACATCAATCCGAAGATGCCCGGCCACTTCTTCGGTCGCTTCGATGACGTTGCTCCGCAGAATGCGGGAATTCGGAATCATGCCAAGCTGGTGGCTGAACTCCGAGAATCCGCTTACAGACAGCAGCTCGTTGTGAAATTTGTTGGACGCCACAAAGGTCCCCCGCCGCGGAATCCGGGTTAGGGCCCCTTCCCGCACCAATTCCTCGATCGCCTTGCGGATCGTAATCCGGCTCACGTTATAAATGTCGCATAGCTCGGCTTCCGTCGGGATTTGCTCATCCGGCTTGTAGCGCCCGTGCTGGATGTCATTCTTCAACATTTGCCGGATCTGCATATAGAGCGGCTGAGGGGTTGAAGGATTTAAATTCATTGAACATTCATCCTTATCCATCAATGATCTTTTCTTATCCCTCTATTATACATTGATGGTCCCGCCCAGTCACCATGCGGCAAAATAGCCGATGGTTTTTGCGGCCCTTTGCGCCCCTTGCTCCAAGCATCTTTCGACCGGAAGCCCTTTCAAAGTCCCGTAAATAAACCCGGCGATAAAAGAATCCCCGGCCCCGAGCGTATCGATGACCTCCACTTCGACGATGCCGTGCTTATAAAATCGAACGCCGTCGTATGCCAGCGAGCCGTTTTCGCCAAGGGTAGCCACGACGATTCGGGAACCCCCAGCCTTGATTTTCTTCATCAGATTCCGGATATGCTCGTCATCCTGCGTATAAGACAAAAACGGATAGTCCACATAAGGCGCAAGCGTCGTCACGAGTTCATGGTCCAACTTATCGGCAAAGTCAAAAGAGGTCAAGAGCCCCTTTTCTTTAAAATAAGGAAAATAACTGTCGGCATGGCCTCAAATGGCGGAATGGACGAGCTGGAACGACTCCGTAAACCGAAGATCCTCCGGGCTGAGGCAGAAGCCGGCCATTACGCCCTCCTCATAATCGCCCAGCTTTCTTTCGTTGCCTGCCATTTCGACGTAGGTGATCGCAGTGGTTCCTTCTTTTGCGCAAACCCTTGACGTATCCACGCCCTTCCCCTGAATCGCCCGGACCATGATCTCCCCGTAACGGTCGGTTCCTACCCAGCCGATATAGGCGGTGTCCGCGCCCAGCTCGGACAAATAAACCGCCACGTTCACCGGGTTTCCTCCCGGGTAAGCCTCACCTGTCGATTGATACACGTCCATGCAGTTGTCTCCGACGGTCACGATTCGCATCTTCTCTCACCTTCCCCGTGTTCAAAGAAGGAGTGCCGGATGGCATCGCAGCACTCCCGATCCGTATTAATATTCCATTTTGCGGTAGTATCTTCTCAGCGTCAGCGGATGGTTTCTTTCGCGTTCCAGGTAGACGCTGATCCGGCTGAGCAGCGCCCAGTTGATGCTGACGGCGAAATGTTTCCGGAACTCGTCGCTGATGCCTTCCATCGCAAAGTCTTTGGTGTCGATTACCGTCAATCGCTTCGTGACTTTTTCGGCAAACCGCTCTACGCGGTCCGTCAGCGGCCGGGTTTCATCCTCGCCCTTCAGCAGGATGACGCTGGTATCTTCCACCACCAGCTCGAGCGTACCATGGAAGAACTCGGCCGCATGAATCGATTTGGCCTTGATCCACTGCATCTCTTCCAGCACGCACATGGCGTACGAATACGTGTTTCCCCACAGGTTTCCGGAACCGACCATCATGTGGTAGTCGGTGTCTTTATGCTCAATGGCAAAAGCCTCCGCCTTGTTGTCGAACGTTTTGACGGCATCCAGAATGGCCCGCGGAAGCAGGGCGACTTCCTTCGTGAACTGCTCGTATTGAGGAAATTCGTTACGGTTATGCATGAACCGGAATACGACCATGTACAGAAGCATGAAAAACGTATCGAAGGAATGTTTCTCCGATCCCGTCGTGATGCAGTGGTCCACCAGCTTGGTGATCGGGGTATCCGGCTCGGCTACCAAAGCAAAGGTTGTTGCTCCCCGCGCTTTGCAGTATTCGATGGCCTCGATCGTCTCTTTGGTGGTTCCCGATACCGAGGTGAAGATACATACCGAATCCTTGCTGAAATGCTTGTTGTTCATCACGACGAATTCGGCGGCGATTTCGGCATGCACGTCGATCGCCGAGCTGGATTTGAGGATATATTCGTAAGGGTACATCATGGCGATCGTGCCGCCGGCGCCGATCATGAAGATGTTGCTGTATCCTTTCCGGCAGATCCCGTCCACAATCTCCTCGATTTGGCTTCGATAAGCGAGTCCTTCTTTTTCAACGAGTTTCAGGAATAGCTCTTCATCAAAATTAAACATTGATCGTATCCTCCTGTACTGGAGCAGGTGCAGCTCCGATTCTTTATTTGTTATGTCTTGTATTATAACTAGATAATACTTTTATGACAATCATTTTTTGCAAGAAAGGAATGTTAAGCCACGATATGCGGGTTGTTGTCTTGTTCCCTTTTCCGGCCGTATTTCTTTTCCCAATAATAATAGACGGGCAGGCCGGTGGCGATGACGATCAATGCCGCGATCATCCCCTGGAGCGGAGCCCAAGTAAACGTTCCCCAAGCGAGCCACGCCGCTCCAAGAATGGCCAGAATCGTCGTCACTCTCCACAGAGGCATTCGGTAGATCGGCTGATAATCCTCCCTCTTCCGGCATTTATAGACGGCCGCAAAGTCCAAAATGTTGATGACCAGCTGGATCAGCGTAAAATACCCGAGCAGCGAAGTTAAGTCGCTGAAAAACACGAGGATGCAAGCATACGTCACCTGGGCCAAAATCGAAAAACTCGGCGTTTCATATTTGGGGTGGACCTTGGCAAACCGCCGAAAGAACAGCCCGTCTTTGGCCATGGCATATTCCAGGCGGGGCTGGAACATGATGCAAGAGCTTAAGGAACCTAGAATGACGATGATGGCCGTAACCGCCACGAATGGGGACGCAATGTTGGCCAACCCCGGAATATAGCCGACGGCATCGGACACGGCGGCGCTGGAGCCCAGCAATTTGTCAAAAGGCATGAGCCCCGTGATGCACACCGAAAGCAGCGTGTATAACCCCAGGACAATCAGCACCGAGCTAATCAGCGCTTTCGGCAGCACTTTGCCCGGATTCCGGATTTCCCCCGCCATGAAGCAGATCGACGCCATGCCTGTGTATGCCCAGGTGGTGGCTGAGATGCCGCCAATCAAGCTGCCCTTAGCGGAGCCGGGCGCGGGAGTGTAGGAAAAGTGGTCGTAGTTCATGTACATCAAGCCTAAAACGATGACGATCAGAAACGGAATGATTTTGATCAGCGTAATGACGACTTGAAACCGTCCCCCCTCTTTCACGCTGCGGTAATGAATGGAGGTGATGAACAGAATGATCGCGATTCCCAGCAATTTGCCGGCAATCCCCGTAAAAAACGGGAAGAAGCTTGCAAGATACGTGACGATCGCCAGCGCCATGATCGAAATGGACGGAGGGTCAAGCGCCCAGAACGTCGCCCATCCGTAGAGGAAGGCAAGCGGTCGCCAGCCCGCCTTGTTCAGATAAACGTAACCGCTTCCATTTTCGGGATAGGCCGTTGACAGCTCCGCCAGCACCATAACCTGCGGGATGGCGATCACGCCGCCGATAATCCAGGCCAGAATCGATATCGAGGGCAATCCCGCCGCTCTGGCCACGTCTCCCGTCGAGACGAAAATCCCGGAGCCGATCGTCGTTCCCACGGCCAAGGCCAAAGCGGACCAAAAGCCCAACTTCCTAGTCAGTGTGCCATTACTCATCGTGAGTTCCTCCAAATCAAGATGATTAGATGCCCAGTTCCCTTATTTTTCGGACCGAATGCATGACGGTATCGTGCGGGTCCTGATAATAATGAAATCCCATGATTTCCAAAGTACAGGTGCCTTGATACCCATGCCTCTTGAGACTGTCAAGATAACCTCTCCAATCCAGCGCCCCGTCGTCCAAAGCCAGATGAGCGTCCGTCGCTCCGTCCCCGTCGATCAGGTGGAAATGGCACAGCTCCGGCAGCGTGGAGAAATAATCCTCCGGCGTCTCCCCGGCCAGCTGCATCGCGACGGTGTCGATCATTCCCTTTAGTGCCGGTGACCGGATCTCGTCCATCATGCTTTGAATGCCTTTGACATCGGTGATGAGGTTCGATTCGAAGCGGGTCAAAGGCTCCAAAGCAAGCATGACTCCCTCCCGCTCGGCCAGCTTGGACAGTTGACCGATCGAGTCGGCGGCATACTTCCAGGATTCCTCGACGGTTGCATGAAAGCTCCCGATTCCGGAAGTGACCAGCATCATGTCGGCGTCCAACTCCAGCGCAGCGTATACATTTTCGACGAAGTAATCCACGCTTTTCTGCCGCAATTCCGGATCGGAGGCCGCGAGATTAAACGGATATACGCATTGTTCGGGGGTATAGCAGACCACCTTCATGTTTCTTGACCTGAGCTCCTTCCTAATGCGCCTAAATCGGCCAATCCCTCCCCGATACACGTAAAAATGGGGTTCGCCTGCCCACAGCTCAATGTGTTCTACGCCCAGCTCTGTCATGGAATCGAGAAAATGCTCGAACGGATAATGCCTGTACGTAATGTTCATTCCTGCAATATTCATGGCTCCACCTCCTAATGAAAACGCTTTTAATTGTTATGTCTTGTATTATATTCAATCAATACATTAATTTCAATCCATTTCGCAAAAAAAATCCCGTCAAAAGTTCCCTGAAGGAGGAAAAACTGATGACGGGCGCAACTTCGGAAATTTTGAAGGCTGGAGTTATTGGGCATTTGGCTTGTGACGTTCGCCGCTGTACTTAGTCTTTTGCTTGATAAGACGCCATCCGGTTTGACGGGTTGTTACCCTTGGGCGACGTTATGGACCGCTGCGCCTTCTCCGCTTGCGAACCGGTACGCATGCTGCCGATCAGGACCATTCCAGCTATGACCAGCAATCCGCCCATCCATTGATGCCAACCGGTCTCTTCTTTCAGCAGCCAGACGGATAATATCAAGGCCGTAAACGGCATCATGCCCGAAAAAGCGGCGGCCGTCGATGCGCTGCAGCGCCGGATTCCCGCATACCAGCAAACAAACGCAAGCGCGGTCACAACCGGGCCATACCAAACTAAAGCCAGCCACTCCTGCCAGCCGATCCCCGCCAATGACGCCAGCGGATGCTCCGACAAGCTCGGGATGAAGCTGATCGTCCATGCCATCGCGGATACCAACACGGTCTGCACGGCCGGATGAATGTTTTGTTGTTTATTGACGCGCAAGGCAGCAGCCGCTCGGGAAAGGACATTAAACAACGACTCGCACGCCGCGGCGCAAAGGACCAGAAGATTTCCTTGGAGATGTTCATAAGTAAAACGGCTGCCCGGCAAAAACAAACCTTGAATAAGCAGGATCCCGAAAACCGTGCAAAGCACCCCGAGGATGCGCGTGACGTTCGTCTTCTCGCGCAGCAGCAGCATGGCGAACAGGACGGTGATCGCCGGGGTTGCGCCCGTCAATATTCCAGCCTCCGACGAGCTTGTCCGGGCGAGCCCAAGGAGCAGAAACATCCGGAACAAAAAGACCCCAAACACCGCCTGGCTGAACAGGAGGACCCAATCCCTTGCCGCGAGCGAACGAATCGTCCTAAGCAGCTTCCTTGAGCAAAACGGCAGCAGACAAACCAGCGAAATCAGCAGGCTTACGGATGTGATCGTAAACGTCCCCAGATCCCCGTTCACAAACGTTGCGGCGACGACGGAGGTGCCGGCCAGCCCGAATGCGCACCCCAAATAAAAAAATCCTTTCATACGTTCCATCTGCTTCACTTCCCCCGAAATAGTGGTTTGGATCCAAAATGACTGTTACAATCATAGTGGAATATACTGGTATGCAAAAGAACCAGTTCGGCAATAGATTTTACGAACCAGTTGGAGGACCGCATGTGGGGAATGAATTTGAATCGGAACCTGGATATTTCATTGAAGCGGCAAATTTACCAAAACTTAAGGGATCAGATGTTGGCCGGAACGCTGAAAGCGGGCGACCCGCTTCCCTCCACGCGCGAATTGGCCAAGGCGCTTTCCGTTTCCCGGAATACCGTGAACGAAGCTTACGAAATGCTGATTGTCGAGGGTTACGCGGAAAGCCGGCAAGGGGCGCCCACCCGGGTGGCCGAAGGGCTGATCCTGAACCGGGAACGGAACGATGCGGCAGGAACGCGGAGCGAACCGGAGGCTGCGCCTTTAATCCGGGCCGATTTTAAGACAGGCCAGCCGGATTTGCGCCTGTTTCCGCGTTATGTTTGGCAGCGTGCTTTCCAAAAGGCATTGAGCGGGATGCCGGCCGATTTGCTCGGTTATACCGGACCTCAAGGTTTGCTCGAATTGCGTCAAGAGATTGCCTCCTGGCTTATGCGAAGCAAAGGAATCGCCGTCGATGCCGGAGACATATTCATTACGGCCGGCGCCACGCAGGCGCTTCACCTGGTTTCCGACCTTTTGTATGCGGAACATCAATTCATGCTGGTCGAGGACCCGTGCAATATCGAGATGATTCAGACGTTCATCCGGAAGGGATACACGGTGGTCCCCGTGCCGGTGGATGCGCAAGGAATCCGGACCGAGACCTTATGCAAAGGGCAGCCCGGTCCGGTATACGTCACGCCTTCGCATCAATTTCCTCTCGGCGGCATCCTGCCGGCGTCAAGGCGGACCGCTTTGATTCGTTTCGCCCGCTCCTGCGGCAGTTACATCGTCGAAGACGATTACGACAGCGAATTCAGGTATTACGGGGAACCCGCGTCCCCCCTTTATGCGATGGCTCCCGAGCGGGTCATCTACATCGGAACGTTCAGCAAAGTTCTTTTTCCCGCGCTCCGCATCGGTTATGTCATTGTCCCGCGGGAACTGCAGAAGCGCTGGCGCAGGCTGCGCACGTATACGGACGTCCAGAATCCACCGTTTGAACAAGCCGCGTTAGCCGAGTTTCTGCGTACCCGAACATTTGACCGGCATATCACAAAAATGCGGAAAATATACAAGCAGCGCCGCCAAATTCTTTTGGATTCGCTAGGAGATTGTTTTGGGGACGGGTGGCGCCCCTGGGGGGATGCCGCGGGTCTTCATCTGGCCGTCGAATTTGACGGGATGGTTTTTAACGATGCTTTCCGGGACGATGCCCGCCGGAACGGGATCCGCATTGCGCCGGTGGAACACCACTGCCTTCGGAAAGGCGAGCATCATAACAAGCTGCTGTTAGGGTATGGCCATCTGGAGCCGGAGGATATCCGCTCAGGAATTTATCGGCTGCGCGAGTTCATGAAGCAGGCTAAAGATTCATAGAAAAAAAGATCCCATCATTCAAGAAATCAATGGGATCTCCGGTTCTCAGGCGCATTCGCTTCCAAAAACCCCGTAATCGCAGCCAGGATCATTTTACCGATCCCTTTCTTTTGATGCTCCGGCTTTGGTCAGCTTAGGATATTTCACTATATTTGTGAGGAGATATGTTTCGAGGAACCAAAAATCTGCGAATCTGCAATTGTAACATAATGACCAGGCCGTTCTACATAAAATTACAAAGCCATCGGGAACCGAAAAAACGGAAGGACCCGTCGTACCCACAAGTGTGTGTACCCGTCTCCGTCCCATGTTCACCGTTTTTTACGAGTTCGACATCTTCTGGAAGCAGTTAAAACCGTTCCAAGGAGGAAAATTGGGCATGTATCCATCTTACCCGTATTACGGCTCGGAGGTGCAGTGCAAACAGGTCCCGATCACGTTTCCGCCGCAAAAGCAGGATCGGCAGCCGGGAATTGAATCGGTCATGAACCCTCGACCTATCGCTGAAAATCCCTATTATAAGGGATCCGGAAAACTTGCGAACAAAATCGCGGTGATAACGGGAGGAGACAGCGGGATTGGGCGCGCCGTCTCGATCGCATTCGCCAAGGAAGGCGCGGATGCGGCCATCGTCTACTATAACGAACACCAAGATGCAGCCGATACGAAAAACAGAATCGAGCAGCTGGGAAGACGGTGTCTTTTAATTTCTACCGATTTGAAGGAAGAAAAAGCATGCCGTGAGGCGATCGGACAAATCGCCGGTTTTTTTGGCAGAATCGACGTTTTGGTCAATAACCATGGAGTCCAGTTTCCCCGGAAAAGCATCCTTGACATATCGGGGGAACAGCTTGAATTCACGTTCCGCACCAACATCTTCTCCTTTTTTTATTTGACCCAGGCGGCGCTGCCTTATATGAAGGAAGGAAGTTCGATCATTAACACCGCATCCGTGACGGCTTATCGAGGAGAAAAAACGTTGATCGATTATTCTTCGACAAAGGGAGCCATCGTATCGTTCACGCGTTCGTTATCCCTGAATTTGACAGACCAAAAAATCCGCGTCAACGGCGTCGCGCCCGGCCCCATATGGACTCCGCTCATCCCGGCTTCTTTTTCTCCGGAACGGGTCAAACATTTCGGCGTAGAGGTGCCCATGAAACGAGCGGGGCAGCCTTTTGAGCTGGCACCCGCCTATGTTTATTTGGCCTCTGACGATTCTTCGTATGTATCGGGTCAAATTCTTCACGTCGGCGGCGGCGAAATGGTCGAATCATGATATGAGCTTTCGCCCTATCCAAACCGAAATCCAATGGATAAGACCGCTTTGACGAAGCTCAAAAAGCGCCTCCCGGCCCGTGGAAGACGCTTGTTATCGAGCACATAAGTTCCTTCAGAAAACGAAATACCGAACCGGGGACGCTGCCGTCTTTTTCGAGGTACCGCCGATTCAGCGCGCCCCGTCCGTTTCTTCTCCCCAGACCCTGAAATTTTCGCTGCACGTCGTACGCGTGACTTTCAGGTATTGGTGTCTCGTAATGTTCGAACCGATTTCGGAGGCGCCGTTTCCTTTCACATGAATGCAATTTTCAGGGATCGGCGTTCTCTTCCCGTCTTTCCCGACATAAAAATATTGGTCCGTTACCGTTCCGTATTCCATGTCCGGATTGGAGGTATCGTAGGTCCCGTCCGCCCGGATCGGAATGACATCGTATTTGCCTTCTTTTGCAAGCCTTGGCGCGCCCGCAACGTTGTAATTGACCTGTATGTCGCCCTCGAAACCTTCAGGTATCAAAAATAGGTCGTCCGTCGTTGTCGTTTTGGTCAAGGAAGCAACGGTAATCCCTAACATGATACTGACTCCAATGGCCGTGATTATCGTACCCCAAATAAACCTATGACACGGTACATCTTCCCCCTCTCGCCATCGATCCTTGAAAGCAAAGCCTTTACTTGATAGTACTTTTTTTCACTTGCAGATTCCAGCCGATTCCCTGCGCCGGCCAATGGGCCGTCCATCGGTTCGAGACCTATTGGAACAACCTCCATTCGGATGCAAGGTGCCCGTACTCGTTAAACGCTTTTTGGTTTGGGAAAGTTGCGGAACATATCATGGATATCCGTCTCTTTGGAATTTCAAAAAAACAAACTCTTCCCCGCAAGCGGGAAGAGTTTGTCGCGACAAACCTTCGCGTAATTTATTAGCGGTTTTCTATGGCTTCATCGGATGATCGAATGCGCTGTTATTCAAAAGCATCCGTAACCGCGCCTTTAGAAGCCGATGTTACCAATCGGGCATATTTGGCGAGCACGCCAGAAGGCTGGTTCGGCTGTTCGCCTTGTTACGGAATAAGCGGGCGATATCTTTTTTTTGGATTTGACGCAAAAACATCAATATCACACCAACCCCCACGATCCTTGGGAGCTGATATGGGTCCGCTTCGACGGGGTCCAGGCCAAAGAATATTTCGATATGCTCGGCGGTATGGACGACCCCATTTTCCGTACGGGTGATCCGGAGCGGATGAAAAAACATTTCGCGGATCTGTTCGAGTTGTTTCAAAACCGACCGGCAGGCATGGAATTGAGCGCATCATGCATCCTTACGAACATATTGACCGACATGGCGCTTGGCAACATTGACCGGATCACGACGCGGCTGTCGAATCCACGCCTTGGGTACCCGAGCGAGATCCAAACCGCCGTTTCCTATATCGAAAGCCATTACTCATGCCCGCTTAAGGTCGAAGACATCGCCAATCACGTGCATTTAAGTCCCTATTATTTTTCGCGGCTGTTCCGCAAAACGACCGGCTGCACCGTCATGGAATACATCATGAAACACCGGGTGCAGGAGGCCAAAAGGCTTCTCGCCGACCCCAGCCATGAAATCGGGACGGTCGCGGAGCTTGTCGGTTTTTGCAATCACAGCTATTTCGCCAAACTGTTCGCCAGGCATGTCGGGGTATCGCCCAGCAGGTATCGTCAATCCATTCGGTAGGCAGCTTAGGACATCAACCGCTTATTGGAATGATTTATCGTGACATGGCTTGGGTTTTCCATTACGATTACTTTAATGATATTGAACTAAAATACAGGCGGAAAATGAAATGTTACTTGTACTGAAACTATTGAACATCGGAGTCAACCTGATTGTTGCTACCTTCATGGGTTCATGCATCATCATCGGCTTCGTCTTTTTTCTGATCGGTTTTCAAGGAGAGCGGTTATCCAAGCTTGCAAAAGGTAAACAGACCCGCATTGATCTGATCAAAATCTTCTCTACCCTAGGCATTTTAGCCGTTATTTTGCTCCTTTCCTTCGAAAGCTTGCGGACGACCGGCCACCTGGCGTTTGCCTCCCCGGATCCGGAAACGGCACGCCAGGTAGGCGTGAAGCTCATGCTGCTCGGAATGGCCCAAGGCGCATGGTTTTTCGTTTCGCTGAAATGGCTCCTCCCGCTTGTATTTGATCCCGTGAATCTAAACAAGAAACAAACCTGCGTGGTCATCACCGCCCCGCTGCTCAACCTTCTTGCAGGTCTGTTCACGTTTCTTCGCGCCGGAACCTTCAAGGACGCTCCGTTCTGGTTCTGAGAGTTGAACCCCGAGCCGTGTAGGGCTTTGGGTTCTTTTTTTTGCGCCGAAAGCACCAAACGTCTCCCATTGAGAGGCAGGACAAAATGATAGCGTTTTCATAAAAATACCAACAAGTAAACCTTGCGAGAGCTATGGGGGGAATTGGCCGAAAGTCCCCTCTTTTCGTAAAAGAGGACAATGGAACAATTCAAGCCGCGAAATGATTCTTTAGCATCAGAAGGCAAAAAAAGGAATGTGCCCCATGCCAGCGAAGATCTTAAACATCCGAAAACAATCGCATGATCGCCACCTGGAAGGATGACAAACCAAATTCAGGAGGGAAAATGAGATGAAAAGATCGAAATGGCTGCTTCAAATCGGACTGTTGGGCACCTTGTTTTTGTCGGGATCGGCGACGGCGCTGGCCGAAGAGGCCGAGCTTGTGCCGATCGAATCGCTGAAACCTGCTGTCCCGATGGACAAACCGGTCCTGACCGGTACGGGCGGTCCCCTGATTCTGAGCGACTCGCCGGAATCCCCGAAGACGGAAGGCGCGTATTACCGGGACTCGGTGACGGGATCGTTCCGGGTGTTTTGGCATCATCAAAATATGACCGGCGAACCGCTTACCGTGGCCGTGGCGGTGACCAACGAATCCGATGAGCTCGTCATGCTGTTTTCGAACGGAATCGGTCTTGCCACGGACTATTACCCGGACGTTGCCGGACAAAACGCGCTTGCCGATTTCATGGGCGACCAAGCGGCGCAGAAAAAGGAAGCGATCCTGCAGCCGGGCGAAAGCTACTACCTGACCGCCCAAACGGAACATACGCATACCGCAAGCGGCATCGCCAATTTTACCGCTTATACGCAGCAGGGGCATAAGGACGCCAAAGTGACGGTCACGACGCTGGGTTATAAGGAACAGCCGGCCAACCCGATCGACGTTCCGATCCTGCCGAAGGACATGCATGTCCGCGGCACTTTCCCGCATATGGACCGGACCGGCACGCTTCAGTACAACACCTCGAGCGGCAACTCGCTGATCCGCATCTCCTCGGCGGCCTACGGCCCATGGAGCGACAGCATGCCGGGCGAGTATGAGGAAGGCTGGAACGCGGTCGACGGCGGTACCGCCATCAACAACGGGAACTATGGCGTCATGTACCGCCTGAACGTCGCCATCCATAACGAAGAGGACGCGAAGCGGGTCATCTCGGTATATGATAACCCGTCGGGCGGCGCCGGGCATTACGTCATCGGCTGGGGCAAGGACCTGCTGCAATCGCCGTTCGTAAACTACCAGAAAGCCTGGAAATTCACCGAGTTCACGGTCAACAAAAAAGGCAAGACCGTGGCGGCCGAACTTAGCCTGACCGGCGGCGCCGCCGGACCTCAGACGCTTTATTTTACCAATCGCGGCGCGAAGTGATTCGAGTCCTCATGGAGCATATCAGGCTCCCGGTCAAAATAGACGCAAGGAGCTCAAGGCACGAATGCCCTGGGCTCCTTTTTAGCGTTGCTTGCCTCTGCACATATGTTTGGCGAATCCGAATCGGCCGCAGGCATAAAGCCCGTCAGCAGCGCCCCGCCTTCCGGATGATTCCCCGCCTCCAGATCGCCTCCATGCCTGCGGACGATTTTCTGCGAAATGGTTAACCCTAACCCGCTGCCTCCGGTCGAACGGTTTCGGGAACTTTCGCCGCGGTAAAGAGGTTCAAATACCCGCTCCAACTCTTCCGCAGAAAAGCCCGGCCCCGTATCGCGAATCGCAAATTTGACCCGATCTCCATCTTTAGCGCATTCGACGCGAATTTCGCCACCGGGAGGCGTGTGCCTGACCGCATTATCAAAAAGATTGCTCATAGCCCGCTCCAATAAATGCCCGTCGCCGCTGACGAAGCAATTTTCCTCGGCATAGCTCGATATCGAAATGCTTTTTTGCCGGGCATACGGATTCACGCTTTCGACGGACTTCCGGAGGACATGGCTCAGATTCACGATCCCGTTGTTTAGTTTCGTATCCAGGTATTCCATTTTGGCAAATGCAAACAGGTCCTCTACCAGCCGGTCCAATTGCGCCGATTTTTCCTTGCAGACCGCCAAATATTTGGCCATTTTCTCCGGCGACCTTGCGATGCCTTGCTCCAAACCGTCCAGATACCCCCGTAAAGCAAAAAGCGGCGTCCGCAAATCATGCGCGACGGCTGCGACCACGAACCGCCGTTCTTCTTCCAGTGCCGCCTGTTTCCGGGAGGCTTGCTCAAGGCCCTCCAACATGACTTGAAAACCGTCGCGCACTTCGGCGATTTCCGCGATCCTGGAGCCGGGCAGCCGGACGTCCTCATCCCCTGCCGCAATCCTCCTTGCCGCCAAGCTCATTTTTTCCAAGGGCTTCAGCAAAAATCTTCGCATCTCCATTCCGACGACAAAAATGGCCAGCAGCAATCCGGCAAGGATCGACATCCCCCCGACTCCGAGGGACTTTGGCATGTAAATGGCAACCTTTCCTATCAATCGGCCGTTCTCGATGATTGAAAATCGTTCGGCCGCCGACATCGTTCCGCGCCGCGCGGCATTCGACCGGTATATTTCCCGGCCCGAGGCGGATGTGATGACCGCATCCATCTTTGCTTGCCGCAGCTGCGCATCCAGTCGGCGCTGCCATTCGGGGTCTTGCCATTCCCCCGGGTTCGATTCGATCATGCGGATCGTTTCGTTCAAATTTCTTTGCTGAATTTCGTTTTGCGGCCCCTGTTTAGAAAAACTAAACGTGTTGGTTTCCATAAAGTGAGCCGTCACATAGAAAATCCACGGCACCGTAAGGATGAAGAAAAAGCAGAGCAGCGTAAACGTACGAATGCGAAGCGTTCTCATGTTATCCTCCCTCGAAGCGGTAGCCTACTCCCCAGACGTTAACCAGGAATTGCGGGCTGTTCGGGTCCGCCTCGATCTTCTCCCGCAGCCGGCTGAGATGAACCCGAATCGTATGCTTATCTCCCACCCCGTCCCAAAACTTGGCAAGCAGTTGTTCATATGAAATAACATGCTTGGGATGTTCGGCAAACAATTTCAACAACTCATATTCTTTCGGCGTCAGTACGACGCTTTGACCGTCTACCAGGACTTCCCTGGCCGTAAGATTCAGCTTGAGGCGGCCATAGTCCAACATCTTAGCCTCTATAGGCTGCCGGTTAGACGATCGCCGCAATACGGCTTTCACCCGGGCAACGATCTCGCCGGGCGAAGCGGTTTTAACGATATAGTCGTCGCCGCCCAGGGTCAGCCCCCTGATCTTGTCCACATCGTCTCCGCGGGCGCTCAAAAAAAGGATCGGAACGCTGCTTTCCGCCCGAATCCGCCGGCAGAGCTCAAAACCGTTTTGTCCCGGCATCATGATATCCAAAATCATGCAGTCTATCGCCCCCTGCTCGAACGCGGCCCATGCCTGAGCGGAGTCGTATGCGGTTATAACATTAAAATTGTCATTTTCCAAAAAATCCCTCAAAAGTTCGACGATACTCGGGTCGTCGTCTACGACCAGGATCGTAGGCAAATCGCTCATGAACATCCCACCTTTGCGTTCTAGTTTACCATGTTTTCCGGGGGCATCTCATGGTAGTTGATCGTTTGTGATGAATTGTTTATTGTTTCGTGACTTTTGGATGCGGGAAAAACGAAAAAAGCAGCCGACCG
Source organism: Paenibacillus sp. FSL M7-1455 (assembly GCF_038004655.1). Taxonomy (NCBI): domain Bacteria; kingdom Bacillati; phylum Bacillota; class Bacilli; order Caryophanales; family Paenibacillaceae; genus Paenibacillus; species Paenibacillus sp. FSL M7-1455. The sequence goes on from NZ_JBBORO010000001.1 coordinate 3,138,248, forward strand.
CTCTGGATTGAAGTGCTCCCTGTCAAGTGGACAGTGTAAAAAAACAAAAATAGTTTATCTAGATCCCTCAGTTTGTTTAACGGAACTGAGGGATCTTCCTTATGCAACTCGCCTGTATTCGTTGGGTGACAGACCCTCTAAACGTTCTGTATAGCGATGGTTATTGTAATAGCGAATATAATTGCTAACATCTTTCAGGACGTCTTCATAGGTATCATGCTTTGTAAGATAATAACTTTCCGATTTATAAGTACCCCAAAAGCGCTCAATAGGTTGGTTGTCCAAGCATCGGCTCACACGAGACATGCTTTTCATAAATCCATACTTTAGTTGGAGCCGATTATACTCGTGGGACGTGTACTGGAAACCTCTGTCGCTGTGTAGGAGTGGGGTTACACCGGGATTCTTCTCATAAGCCTGCTTCAGCGTATCCACCACGAGTTTAGTGTTGTTGGAATGGCTTAATACCCATGAAACAATGGAGTTATCATATACATCGATAATGGCGCTTAAATAGGCTTTGCGGCCATTTCCATACTTCAGTTCTGTCACATCTGTACACCACTTTGTATTTGGAGACTGGGCCTCAAAGTTACGGTTCATTACATTTTCAACGACATGGGTCTCTGGGGCTTTCATATAGCTTGGTCGTTTCTTACGAATGACTGCTTTGAGGCCAAGCGCACGCATAATTCGGTAATAGCGCTTTTTGTTGTACTGCTTTTTGAGCTTTCGGTTTAATTGAGTACGCATTTGGCGGTAGCCAAGTATTCCGTTTCGCTTGTCATAACGAAGCTTTACTTCTTTGGCTAGCACTTGAATTTCAAGTTCCTTGGTAGATGGCGTCCAACCTAACCACTTGTAATAGGCAGATCGAGCAACCCCTGCTAACGCACACAACTTCTTAATTGCGTAACCTTTTTCTTTGTTCAGTTCTTGAATCGCTTGATACAAGTTTACTTGTCGAACAAGGGTTAGCGTGTATTTCGTCGCTTGATCTCCGCCAACTTTTTTGCGAAGGCATTCTCCATCTCCAGGTATTCGTTTCGAGCTTCTAATTCCTTGATCCGCAGCTTGAGACGTTCATGCTCATCCAGTTCCTCTACAGGCTTCTTTCGACCGCGATTGTCCTTAAGAGCATCTTCACTGCCTGCTTGATACTTCCGAACCCAGGCATACACTTGCTGATAAGATACACCGTACTTTTCGATGGCTTTCTGATAATCCAAACCATTAGCGATTGTATATTGCGCAATTTCAATACGTTCCTCGTAAGTTGTTTTACGTCCTTTGTTCATTTGAGATAGTCCTCTTCCTTTAAGAGTAGGTTTTAATTCTATCTCCTTAGTATACTTGTTAATCCATTTCCGCAACACACTGTTGCTGGAAATACGATGCTTCCTTGTCGCCTCTTCAAGGGAGCAATGTCCAAATAACACATCCTGAACAGCAGCAATTTTCAATTCCCTTGAATACGTTTTCCATGTTCTCGATTCCCCCAATCCATCCAAACCATCTGCTCTGTATTTTCTTATCCACTCTCTAACTGTGTGGGAACTAACCCCTAGTTGTCTCGCTTCATAGTTTGGATTTGACCTGTGCTCCAGGCATCGCTGTATGGCATGCAGTTTCGTTTCAGTTGAAGTTGAACTTCTTTTAGACATAGAAATACTCCCATCATTGCAGTAGTAGAAGTTTTTATTTTTTCTACTGTCTACTATGATGGGAGCATATCAGATCGACTGCCTGTGCCTTATTTATCAAACGATCGCCTCCCTAAAACAAGTCGGGAAATCGGATGTTTTTATGTCGAAAATCATTTTTTTAGTAGTACAAGAGGTTCCCCTTCATAGGATAAATAAAGAGGATTTGAATAAGGGGGTTACCGAATCTTGAACATATGGATAAGCCATTTCCTGCTTGGACTTTCGCTGGCTGCCCCGATTGGACCCGTCAATGCCGCACAGATGGACCGGGGACTCAAGGGAGGTTTTTTGCATGCCTGGCTCGTTGGGCTCGGCGCCATGGCCGCCGACGGCATTTTTATGCTGCTCGTGTACTTCGGTTTTATTCATTTTCTGAATATCCCGTTCATGAAAACCTTTCTCCTGCTTTTCGGCTTTTTTATCCTGACCTATATCGGAGTGGAAAGCCTGATCGCGGCGGGAAAAACGGGGATGGAAACCCGCGGCGGCAGCGAATCGCATGTCAAATCGTTCAGCGCCGGCTTCGTGATGTCCATCTCCACCCCCCTCTCCATCCTGTTCTGGATGGGAATATACGGATCCGTTCTGGCGGACATGATCGCCAAATACGATGCCAAAGGAGTGCTGCTCTACAGCTGCGCCATCATGGCCGGCATCATGCTGTGGGACGTGGCGATGGCCCTGGCGGCCAGCATGTTCAGGCGGATGCTCACCGAACGCCTCATCAAAGGCATATCGGTCATCTCGGGGTTGTCGCTCATCGGATTCGGCCTTTATTTCGGCTACGAGGCATGCCGTATTTTGTTCTTCCGCTAACGTCGAAAATGTTCTCGGTTCCTTCTTCGGACGCATCCTTGTCGGGCCCATCGGCTTTGTTCCAGAAATGGCGCATGATCAGCGTGACGCTTCCAATGACAACGATAAACCCGAGGCTGATAAAAAAGCCGGGGCGGCTGATTTTGTGAAAGAGCGTGCCGACCAGCGTGAAGCCGATCAGCGCCATGCCGATGTAACGTTTGATTTTGCCCCAACCGGTGAGCTTGAGCAGCTTCCCGGACGTCAGCAAAATGAACAGCCAGTTATACAGCAGCATCAGCCCTGCCGCCGTCGTGATGTATTCGTAAACTTTTTTGGGCATCAAAAGAGCGAATACGACGGAGGCTAACAGGCCGGCGGCCGTTAATCCGATGGCTGGCAGGGGCTTTTTCCCTTCCTTTTTCTTCCCCTTGACGAAAAACCTCGGCGCATCGCCGTCGCTTGCAAGCGTCACGATCATGGTGGTCACCGCGAACAAAGAAGCCGTCATGGTCGAGAAACCGGCAATGATAAGCACGGCGTTGAATACATGCGGAACAAACGCGAGTTTATAGTCGACGAGGGCCACGACAAACGGGCTTTCCTCGGCGGCATACGATTTCCATGGCTCAAGGATCAAGGCCAGTCCGATCGAGACCACGTAAATGGACGCCAACAGCAAAAGCATGACTTTGCCGGCCTTCGGCGCTTCCTTGGGATCCTGAAGCCGCATCGTCATCAGCCCGAGAGCTTCCAGACCGCCATAGCCGTAAAACGCAAAAATGAGTGCCGCACAAAAGCCGACAAAACCATTGGGAAGCCAGTCTCTGGGAAACGCAGGACCATGGGCGGCGGTTTTGAACGCTCCCGTTACCGCGAGAACGGCGATCACCAGGAACATGAATATGGCCGCGATCTTCATGACCGCGAAAATGCTCTCCATCCGCTCAAAACCTTTGGTTCCGATAAAAATGATCACAAGCCCCAATATGCCGTACCCGGCCGCGAAGCACCACATCGGCACCTGGGGAAACCAAAACCGCGAGAACAAAGCAAGCGCCGTTAATTGGCTTCCCATAATGAGCAGCTCGGACGACCAATAGACCCAACCGCTGCCGAATCCCGCCCAACGCCCGAAAGCTTTTTTGGCATAAGAACGAAAAGAACCTTCCATCGGGTCTTCCGCCGTCATTTGGGACAGTTTGTCGTACACCAAAAAGGCCCCAAAAGCCGCTAATGCGTATGCAATGACTGCCGAGGGCCCGCCGATTTGGATGGCAATATGGGAGCCCAGGAAAAACCCCGTCCCTACGGTGCATGCGACCCCCAAAAGCGACAGTTGCCACCATTTCAGCTTTTTTTCTTTTGTATCGGAGCTGTTTCCTCGAGCCATAACGAACTTCCCTTCTCGATATCATTGAACCTGTTTATCATCTCCAAAAGCTCACATCTTATGTGCACTTTTTCCGGAATCGGTTATGACCGTCCTTCCCTGGTCCCTCTCTGGTCCCGCCTGGCTGTTATTCCGTTGCAAACCGTATGGCGCATGGGCTCAAAATCATGGATAACGAATGTCTATGTATATGAAAAACCTAACCAAAACTAATGTTTTGCATCATGTCCCTATATCGGAATCTATGGTAGGCTAACTTAGAATGCCTAAATGAGCCATGGATCCTTTGAGCCGTACAATCCAACAGTGACGACAACAAGCCCAGCGTTCAGGATCTGGGAGGATTTTGTACCAGGATTCGAATATGGGGAGGTTGTAGACTGAGATGAAAAAATACGTTCTATTGATGGCAGCCCTGATTGTAAGCGCCTCAATCCTTCAAGCATGCGGCTCCGGGCCGGAGCTTTCCACAAAGGCGTCCCCGAGCATTTCCGGCAGTCATGCCGACAAAGGCAATTCGGCGGCTCTTCAAGGCGCCAATCCTCCGGAGACGGTTCAGCCATCCAATGTGCCTGCCGCGGATCAGCATGATTCAACCGCAGCCGCTTCCGCAAAAACGGACCGCCCTGCCGCCTCCGACGATGGTTCCGCCATGCCGGCGGCTCCTTCCGGTACGGCCGAAGATGACACGGCTTTTTCCGTTGTTTATCATGACGGTTATAAAACGATCGTGGCCCTTGATGAATCGCAAATCGAAAAGATGACCGGATTGCGGATCGACCCGGCTTCGATCGGAGACATCATAAACAAGCTAGAGCAAGAGAAAACCTGGACAGACCAAGCTCCTCTTGCCCCATACGCCAAACTCATTGCCGAAGCGGCCGGAACCGAATCGAACCGAATCCGTTCTGTTTTAAATAAAATGATCCAAAACAAGGTTTCGGGTTTGCGATTGTATATTTCCCACAGCAAGCACAACGGAGAGGCCCATTTTGGAACGAATAACAAGGACCATTAAGGGAGCGCCTTCACCGGTTCGGCGAAAAGCCCCAGGCATCATGCCTGAGGCTTTTTTTCACATCAACAACGTTACAATAGCGGATCTCCGCCTTCGCCTGACCATGTCATTTCGACGAAAGTGGAAGGCGCGGCAGTCGACGCGGTTTTGGAACCGGATGCATAGAGCCCGCCGGCCACGCCCGTCATCGTGTAATCGGTATAGAGCTTGTTGGAGGTGAAGTTCGTATAAATCATAGCGCCTGAAATATTGGATGCGTTAACGCCCTTAAGCTCCAAATTGCTGCCGTAAGATACGCCGTCCGAAGCCGTCATTTTATTCGTTTTGAAAGCCTGCCCGGTGGACGCGTTGTTCTGGACCGTGGAATTGATGATTTGCACCTGATTGGTTCGAATGTAAAAACCGTTGTTTCCAACCGACGACTCGGGAACGGTGTTCTGGAAATCGATATTGGCCCCGATCACCTTGATGTGATGCGTGCCTTCCTTGAAATCGAAACCGTCGTTGACCGTACGAATCGCATTGCAATTCAAAAACGTGATATACCCGCTTTGGTCCGGATTCGGGCTTGTCGTCCAGTTTTGATCGGCGTCTCCGACGTAAAAACCTTCCCCGAATTTGCCGCCCGTTCCCGTCCCCTGTGCCGTACTGTCCGAGATGAGCCAATACTGGCTGTTTTTGCGGATTTTGAACCCTTCCCCTTTGGTGTTTTTGACGGTCACGTTGGTCACGAATCCATGCGATGCCTCGATCAACAACCCTTTGTTGGATTGGGAGTTGGAGTCGATCGTCACGTTTTCCAGCTTGTAATAATTGTTTTTGATATGGAATGCCGCGTTGCCGGCCGAACCGGTAAATTTGAACGTGGCGCCGCCGCCCGTCCCGCGGATCGTGATGTATTGGCCCGCCGCCCCGTTTACCGAGGTCGCAATGGTCCCATTGGACACGTTGTAGGTTCCCGTTACTTCGATGACATCGCCGGGGCTTGCGCTGGACAAGTAACTCCGCAAGGTCGCGACGTCTCCCGCCGGTACGGATTTCGTTGCCGCCTGCGCCATGCCGCCCGGATAGAAGGCCCAAACCAGGGCGAAACAGAATAAAAATACCATGCCAAACCTAATCGGAGAGCGCGTCATCATGAACCAACCTCCCATTCTTCGAATCAACCGACTTCCATCATGCGAACGGACTTCATGGATTTCCCAGCCTGCATAAAAAAGAAGCATCAACTCCTTCACCGTTTTTACTTGTTTAAGCGCTTTAATTATAAATCGGCCCCAATAACAGAAAACGGTCCAAAAATATCATTTTTTCATCCGCATCCGGTACCTGTGCGGGGTTTCGCCGTATTTGGTTTTGAATAAGGAGATAAAATAGGACGGGTAATTGAAGCCGGTCATCCTGCCAATTTCTTCGATGGTCAAGGATGGGATGGCCAGAAGCATTCTGGCCTCCTCGAGGCGCTTATCGTTCGTGAAGGCGGTGATGCTGATCCCCATCCGCTCTTTGAACGTCCTCGATAAATAATTCGCGGAGAAATGCAGTTCGGCTGCCATATCGTTTAGCGTAAACGGAAGGTTGTAACGCTTGTCGATCCATTTTGCGATCAGGCCGACCAGCTCTTCCGGGCCGGGGGCTCCTCCTTCCTGGAGGAAAACGCTTGGGCCGGCCGTGTAGATCCGGCTAACGAAATATTCAAAGAACTGGAAGGAAAACAAGGTCACAGCCTCCACCCGGAAGCTTGGCGGCACGACGGCCAGCGTCTCCTTTAATTGCATAAACCGCCCTTCAAGGTCCGAGGCATGGTCCGGCAACAAATAAAATACCTGGCAGGCCCGCTTATGTTCCAAAAACGAATGGAAAGCGGATGCAAGATTCGGCAGCGCATGGATGAAGCGTTCAATGACGGAGCTTTTGATTTTCAGAAGGGTTCGGATATAAGCCGGGGGAACCTGCACTTTAATTTCATGGATTTGAAAAGGTTTGACGACGACCAGCGTGGAGGGCTTCAAAGGGAACATCCGATTATTGATGACGTATTTGCCCGCGCCTTCAAGAACGTATAAAATCTCCAACCCTTCGTGGGCGTGAAAATATTCGACCGGCTCCGTGTGCACGCCTTGGAATTCGAACAAGTATGCATTGTCCTGCCAGCGAATGGCATTATGAATTTTCATGCCGCACCTCCCAGAGATTCGATATGGTTTTTCCCCGTCAAAATTCCACATTATTGCCGCACGGTTCAACCGACCAACCGCATTAACCGGCAAAACGTCGCGTGGGCTCTACCATGATAAATCTACGCGCGCTTCGGCATTTCATGAATTCTCCGGGAGAGGCGGAAACAGATTATGTTTATGACAGCCCTGATCTTGGATAAAGCCGGTACATGGACGTTTCGTCATCCATCGATTGCGCGATCCCAAAAGCTTCGGCCACGCTATTGCCGTTTTGGATCATTTCATAGAAAAACCGCAGTACAAACATCAGGGCGGCGTTTCCGTCAGGGTAGTCATCAGGCCCGATGTAGAAATCGCAGCCGCGATCCAAAAAAGCTTCGGCCAATGCCGGGTCGCCCAACGTGCATCCGTTGCCCAACACGGTTTTTCCATCCAGCCTTGCATAACGCATAACTTCATCCGGGCCGAAAGCGCCGCGCGGCTCCCCATCCTCGTATACGTCTTCCCCCAGCTCCGGCATGAGGAGTTTCCCCTCATCCCCGTGAAAACTAAGGATGATCATATCGGTACCATAATAGATATCTTCACCGGATAATACGGAAATCAAATCGGTCGGCCTTCCGATCCAGTAAGTGAAGACCCTTGCCTGAAAACACTCGAGGGCGGCGCGAATGGCTTGCGTTTCCATATCGCTGTCGGGGCCGCATACCAAAGCGACATTCATAACGGGTTTGCTCAAAAACTTATTCCTCCATTCGATTTTATCCGTCACGGGACGGCTAGAATAAAAAAAGCCGCGGTCATCGCGGCTCACCGTGCGTTCAGTTCATTCAAGCACCGTACGGCCAAACGTTCGTAAAACTTCGCCGCGGGCAACAGGGCCGCTTCGTCCGGTTCAAACTTCGGATGGTGCAGCGCATAGGGCGAACCGGAGCCGACGTTCACGAATGCGCCCGGAATCTGCTGCAGGTAATAGGAAAAATCCTCTCCCCCCATGCTGGGTCCCACCACCTTGGTGATGAAACCGGACTCTTTGGCCGTATCGAGCGCAAAACGGGCCCAATAGGCGTCATTGATCGTGGCGAGCGGTCCCGGATACCATTTCAACTTCGCCGATACGCCCGCGGAGGCCCCGATGCCTTCGATTATTTGGCGAATCGTCTCCGGAATGCGCTGCTGAACCTCCACGTCCAGCGTTCTGACCGTTCCTTCGAGCTCTACGGTACCGGGAAGCACGTTCCAAGTATTGCCGCCGGAGATGCGGGTCACGCTGACCACGACGGCGTCCAAAGCGCTGACGCGGCGGCTGCTGATCGTCTGCAGGGCCATAACGATTTGGGAAGCGGCGACGATGGCATCGGTTCCTTTTTCGGGCGTAGCTGCATGCGCCCCGATTCCGCGAATGAGGATTTCGAAGCGGTCGACGCCCGCGGTGATGGCGCCCTCGCAGCTGCCCAACTCCCCGACCTCTAGTTCCGGGGCATTATGGAGTCCGAAGATGACCGATACGCCTTCCAGTCCACCCGAATTCATCACGTCCCTGGCACCATGCCCGGTCTCTTCCGCCGGCTGAAAAACGATCCTAACCGTTCCTTGAAGCTCATGTTCTTTTTCCTTTAGCAAATAAGCCGCTCCCAAGGCGACGGTCGTATGAAAATCATGGCCGCACGCATGCATTTTTCCCGCAAACTTCGAACGGAACGGAACGTCCGCTTCCTCCTCGATCGGCAGTGCGTCAATGTCTGCCCGCAGCGCCATGATCGGTTCCTTTCCGGTTCCGATCTGTGCGATCACGCCCGTCTTCAGGTCGGGCAGATCCAGCACTTCAATATCCGCTTCCTGCAACCATCGTTTGATTTTCCGCGTCGTTTCGAACTCTTCGTTGGATAATTCGGGTTCTTGATGCAGCTCGCGGCGAATACCGACCAACCGTTCTTCCAAAACCTTTGCTGCATTGCCGTTCGTCGTATTGGATTTTACCATGATCGTGCCTCCTCTCGTTCCGGTGCTCGGCCGGTCATTGAAAACCTTGCCGATTCGGATCTCGTACCGTGCCTTGGTGGATTGGCATGGTCTATTTTCGCTTTCTTAATTAAAAAAACGAGCGGCCTTCCTTGATGTGCTGCGGTCTAATGCCGAGCCAAAGTCCGCCGGGGAGAAGGCGCGCTTTCGCCTGCGATAATCGGTTTATATTGGGATAATATGCCGTTCATGTGCTGCCTTGCTCCCTTCAGTCGCTTTTGTGGCCATCTTGTCACTTTATATTGTATAACACATGGCAAATAATGGACAAGGCGACTCCGCTGCAAAGCAACCCATCCAATTACCGGCCCCTATACAAAGCGACGAAGCTTCCGCCCCTCCGCCATACAGCGCATCGCGTAAGCCAACGCTCTTGGCGCCGGTTTCGGGAAGGCCATATTCAGGAATCTCACCAGGCATTCGACCAACTGCTTTCGCTCATTGAATTTTTGCTTTCCGAGCCGAGCCCTGCGCCGATCAAATGGCTGCTGTCCCAGCGCGGTCATATCCGCTGCGACCGGATTCGCCTGCCCGTACCCGATGCGGGAAATATGTCCTTTCAGCCAGGTTTATCAAAAAAGAATCTGGGGGGCCATGTATGCCTGAAATAAACAAGGGGCACTGATTCCGCATGAAAATAAATATGGGCCGCAAAGGTGCTTTCATGCAACCTTGCAGCCCGAGAGTATATAAAAATCCCTTTATCAGCTTTTAATGATGGTCCGGTACAATCGGAGATTCGCTGCCCCTTCTTCAAAACAAACGCCTCTGCCGGGAGCAGCGATATGTTCCAACAACTGTCTCTATACTTCAGATCCAAACGTCTGTGAGCGTTAAGGACCTGCAAGATCTACCACAGAAATGTTAGGTTAAGAAAAAGACATTGCTGTTTTTTACCGAATACAAGGGAGGGTTCTTACTCCACACCTAGCTATGTAGCGACTTTCTCGTTAAATAAAGATCTGCAGCTATAACGACTGTTAAGACAGGGAGACAGATATACCAGGGTGTAAACATGGAAAGAATCACGCTTCCTAAAAACGCCGCAGTGTAAGTTATTTTTCTCTGTTTGTTCATGAATACCTCCTTAAGTTGATTATTGAAAAAATATCAAATTAATCATATTAGGGATACGTATCAAATGAATGATTGGAGAATTAATGCCGCTAAGCAGCTGCAACACGGGAGGCCGGGAACATGGGCCGCAACGTTAAGCGGCGGGAAGGACGTCTGTCGTTACTGCAGTTCCGGTGTAAATTCCGACACATGACCTGTGAAACAAAATATTTCCGTCTGCCGAAATACATCATAAACATCCCCTCTGCCCGGCAGCGCGCCGGATATTGGATTTTCGCGCCGCGTTCATGAGGGGATTCGCAAGTTTTATTTTAGCAATTCAAGTACGCTACGGTCGGTCCACAGACGATTGCCGATCAAAAGCGTCGTCGAATTCAGCATTTTTTTCTGCCCGTTCACGACGGCATAGTTTTTGTCCACCGTGAGACGGATTTGCTTTCCGCCCTTTTCCACGACAGCGACCGGAAATGCTTTATCGGATTTATCGAATTTTATGGTCGCGTCAAGGGCGCGAATGTCGTGACCGGAGGCATACTGTTTCTTGCTCAACTCATCCAAATGGAACCCCATGATATGCTGAACGTATTTATTGACGTCCGTGTTCTGGAGAACCCCGCTTTTGGCAAAATCGGTCGGCTTAAAGTTGTCGGGATGGTAGGCATATAAAACGACATCCTCTGATGTATGGTCTTCATTTGCAAAAGATATCCCTGCTCTTTCCCCAAGCATGCGTCCGATGACCCCTGAGAAATCCCCGTCCTCCTGTTTCCAAGCTTGCTTGATCTCCGCGGTTTCGCGGGAAGTGAGTCCGGTAAGGCCGTAATACTGCTCCAGCACTTGCTTCATATTGGATCCGCTTTTGTTGATTTTGCTTCGAATCGCATGATTCGTCAGCTTGGCTTTTTTCATGACCGAGTCAAACTGCTTGGCTGAATCGTAAGCGGTAAGGTACAAGCCGCCCGTGTTGTGATCCGCCATCGAAATAACGGCTGTACGGCCGTCCTTTTTTGCAAAATCCATCGCCACTTTCATCGCTTGATCATAAGCGAGCGTCTCGCTGACCATGCCTACCGGATCGTTTTCGTGGCCAAAAGTATCAATGTCGCTGGCCTCCACCATCAGAAAAAATCCGTTGGGGTTCGAAGACAAAATCGATAACGATTTGGAGGTCATTTCCGCCAGGCTCGGCTGCTCTTCCGGATTGCGGTCGAAATCGGCATCCAAATTCCATGGCTGGAACAAGCCCCAAATTTTCTTCGCTTTGGAGTGATCCATCCCGCCTTTGGTTGTCACGTAATCATAACCTTGTGCCTTGAGCGCCTTCGTCAGATCGACGCCGTCTTTTCGGGCGCCTCCCTTCCCTTCGGGTTTCATTAAGGCGGAGCCGCCGCCGAACAATACGTCCACGCCGCTGTACGCCATTTGCCTGGTGATGTTTTCGGATTCGTCGCGGCTGATCGCATGGCTTACGAAAGCATCCGGCGTGGCATCATCCAGCGTGCAAGTGAAGACAAGCCCTGTCGATTTTCCCGCAAGCCTGGCAGCTTCAAGCAGCGTAGGCATCGGCTTGTTAACGTCGCTTGCTTTCGTTGACGGAACTCCCGGCATGGTGACTTCCCTCGGGAGAATGCTCAGGGATTCCGTTACTGCTTTATGGCCAGTCGCATAAGCCGAAGCCGCCGCGCCCGAATCCGTTGTGATCGAGTTTGCGGCATAGGTCCTTACGAGACCGTCAACATAGGAATCCGCTTCAAGCGGTTTCCCTTCCTGATACCATCGCGTCAAGCCGGTAACGCTGTTGCCCATCCCGTCCGGAATGACCATGATGACGTTTTTGACCGTATGTTCCCCGGCCCCCGTCTCGGCTTGTGCCTTGCAAGATCCCGCTAAGCTTCCCGCTGCCATCACAACCGCGAACATGCCGCAAATCCATGTTTTTTTAGTTTTCAATTGTCTTCTCTCCTCAGCTTTTCTGTCTAGACACTTGAATCCTCGTTCCATCCTCTATATTTTCACGCCGATGTTTTCCATGTATTAAGAGAGTTTCATAGATTTGTTAACTGGACCATCCCTGGCCGGATGGTGGGGGGGATAATGACCGGAATTTAAAAAGACGCTCCGTTAGGAGCGCCTCTAAAACGATATGTCAGGAAGCAAGCTTCACGAATATCAGTCATGCACATAGGTCTTGGTTTGCATTTATTTGGGTTCGACTTCGTCCAGCGTCATGCGGTATTCGAGGTCTTGCATATAGCTGCCGTCATGATTGAGAAATGCCATGCCCATGAAAAGGTCGCCGCCTTTCCCGCGGACGATGGCGATCAGCCTGTTCAGGCCGCCTTTCAGGATGACTTCCTGCTCAGGCTTCGCGACCTTTTCCCCGTTTATATAAATCTCGAACCACGCCTCGGTGTTGATCCGCAGCTTCCCCTGCCGCATCTCATTTTCCTTCCCGGGCACCAGGATGAAACAGCTGAGGAACCATGGCGTATCTCCAGCGTCCGCTATGCGAAGCATGCCGTCATCCGGGCGCCGTTCCTTTTTCTGCATCCATCCGTACAAGCCTTCGCCCAAATTGTTCAACGAAAATTCGGGGTCCGTGTGGTAAGCCTTCATCGCTTCGTAATCGACATGCGGCGGACAAGGCAGGGCCATCACCGCTTCCACGGCCCAATGTGCATCACCCTTCTCGCTCGTAAGCAAGCCGTCATCGAAGGCAGCTCCGAGATTGGCGAGCAGGCGCGAATACAGGCGCAGCGCCTTGTCGCTGCCGGGATCGGGCAGCAGCTGAGAGCATACCACGCTTCCCTCGCCAATCTTGGCTTCGATCACGAATGCCCCTGCGGGCACGGCTTTAGCGCGATTCAGTTCCACCAGCGCCAAACGGCTGTACTCCGCCGTGTAGCCGTTCACGAAGTAGTCCTTCCAGGCGGTGCCTTCGACGCTGCGGCACAGCAACTCCGTGCCGGGTGCTTCGATTTTGTGGCTGGCCAGCACCCGGTTGACCACGTCTCGCGGCGACAAGAATACCTTGTCGTAGCCGAACAGGTCGACCGGGCTGATGCCGCGCATGGCGGCGCCGTCATCCGCCGCCAAGTGATACGCCTCGTGCGGAGTCACCCGCACGGGGCGGTCCAGCAGGCGCGCCAGCGCCGCCTGCTGCGGGGCTTCCGCCGGCAGGACGAGCACGCGTCCGCCGGCTTCGGCGTGGCGCCGGACGGCCTCGGCCGCGCCCGGCGCCTCAAGCAGGCAGGCTTCGGCCACCAGCAGGCCGAAGCCCTGCCCGGGCGGCATGGCGGCATGCCGGCCATGCCCGCCTGCGTCCGGCGCCGGGGCGATGCCCTGCGCCGGCACCCCTTGCGCGGCGGCTGCGCCCGCCGGCGCCAGAAGCGGCGCTGCTTCGCCAAGCGCCGTGTAGTTCAGCCGCAGCTTGTCGAGGAAAGCTGCGGCCGCTCCGCCGGCGCGCACCAGCGCGGCCGTGCGGGCGGTTTCGCCTGCGCCCGCGTTATCGACGCGCCCGGCGTAGGCGATCAGGTTCCGCAGCAGCAGGCAGGCTTGCGGAACGCGCGCGAAGTTCGCCATCAGATCGAGCTGGCTCGCGATAAACATGCCTGTGCCGCTGCGGTATTCCAGCAGCGGCGACCACAAGTCTCCACCGTCTCCGAAATCGCCTGCACCGCATTCGAGCAGCAGCGTAAAGTCGCCGATGACCGGCTTTTCAAAGGCCGCATGAATGATCGGCAGCGGTCCTTCTTCCCGCAGCTCCTCATGCCAGAACATTAAATCCTCATCGCCGATCCCCTTCAGAACCGGATGGCTGTAGCTGCCAGCATGGGCACGGATGAAAGGCCTGCGCGACAGCGTCAGCTTGCCGAGCGACAGCTGGTTTTGCTCCAGCAGAATGAGACGGCCGCCGCGTTCCACGAATGCCTTCAGCTGCGCTTCCAGCCAGCCGTCCGCATCCTCGGCGTAGGTGCCGATGATGAGTAAGCTGTCCGCCGGCAGTCCGGCCAAGCTTTCCCGCTCTATTGCTGCGCATTCAGGGATCATCCGGCGAATCATGTCATACTCGCCGGCCGGACCCCAAAAGAATGCTTCCCGTCCGACTTCTACCGCTTCGCTGCGCATCCTGGCGGAAACCAGTCTGTATTCGATACGCAGCTCATGCACTAGCTGCCCGTCATGCATCAGTTGCGCGGTCAGCTCAGCCCGTTCTTCTGCATCCACAGATTCCGGGGTCCATTGCAGCGAGATGATTTGGTGCTCAGCCGGAGCTTGGCGGAAGTCAAAGCTTTGCTCATGAACGAGCCTCCCTCCCTGCCTGATCTTGCATTCCACCCGGACGTCCTGCGCGGCAAGTGTATCGTTGTACACGTCGAAGCTGCGGTGAACCGGCGCATCATCGTAAAAACAGCGATTGTATTCGGCCGCGATGATGGTGGCCGGCTTGAATGCTCTGGCCATGATAGCAAAGGCCGGATTTGGTGAATAAGCCGGATACTCCTCAGGCAGCAGACCGTTGTTCAAGGTCAGTGAATAGGCGGGGATCCGCTTCGGCTTGACGCCGGGCTGGCCGAGTTCGCCTGGACCTGCCGGCGGTAAAATCACGTCGCGGTCAGGCATAGCCCGCATGAAATAATGCGCAAAGTTGAAGGTCGAAATGCCGGATACGCCCTGGCGCCGGGCGTATTCCACAAACAGCCGCTCCTTCTCGGCAAGGCCGGCCGTGCTCTCATCCGTCCCGCAGTAGGCTCGCAGTCCGACATACATACTGCTGTTCTGCGGGCAGATGTACCACCACCCGCCATGCTCGCCGAACGTCAGCGGAACGTCACGGTCCCACTGGCCGATCGTGCCGTCGATATTGTAATGGCGGCTCTCCACCTCCGTATCTTCTTTCGATAGAAGACGGTTGTCTCCTTCAGCAAGAATCGGCCGCGTCGGGTCCAGCCCGCGGATAGCGGCCATCAGGCCGGGGATATGCGTTTTGAAAGCGTCACGCCCGTCGACCCAGCGCATTTCATTCTGTACGCTCCACAGGATGACGGACGGATGGTTTTTGTCCCGCTGCACAAGGCGGCGGACATGGTTCCGGCAGTTTTCCAGGTAAGCCGGATGGTCTGACTGCATCGATTTGCCCGAGCCGTATATCGCGGTTTCATCCACGATGAGCATGCCTTCTTCATCGGCGATCCGCACGTAGTCCTCAGGGTACGGCTCGGCATGCAGCCGGATGCTGTTCACGCCGACGGAGCGGCACATCCGGTACCAGTTCCGGATGTAGGCTTCCGTCTGCTGCACCCCGCCTTGAAAATGCCAGGAATCTCCGCGCAGATTGACCGGAATGCCGTTCAGGACAAACTGCGGTCCTTCGCACCAGAACTCCCGGAACCCGAACGTAATATGACAGCGGTCGATGACCCGCTCATCCACCAGCAGCTCAAGCTCCGCCCGATAGAGGAACGGGGAATCCGGACTCCACTGATGGGCATCCGTCCAATCCAGTATGAAGGAGGCACGGTATGCTACCCCGTCCCTCTCGTTTTCGCACAGCCTTGGCAGCTGAATAACGGCACCGTCAACGGGAACGGCCGCTGCACTCGCTGCAAGAACCGGATTTGGAGCCGGATGAGTCAAGGATGCTTGGGCATGCTCCACATGATGCTCATTCCCGTTCAACACGCCAAGCTCCCGTACGACAAGCCTGATTTGCACCGTATTCTGCTCCATCTCTTGCGAATTGTGCTCCATCTGGACCGTACCCTGCCCCATCTCGGTGGAAGCTCCTCCGGCAATTGCATGCACCTCCAGTTTCCCTTTCCGGACGGACGTGCGGATGCTGACATCCTCCAGCGACAATTCCGGATAACCTTCCAAATAAACATCCTGCCAAATGCCGCGGCAAACGGTGCCGAACCAGGAACCGGTAAGGCCGGTCACTTTTTGCGATCCGGACGGAAGGGTCACCCGGTCAAAGCTCCCGCAAACGACGTGCAGGTGGTGTTCACGATCCGCCTGCACCCGGGACGTAATATCCAGCCTGAGCGGCAGGTAGCCATCCTCCCATACGGCGATTTCCTCCCCGTCCAAATAGATAACGGCCTTCTGCATGATGCCGTCCAGGCGCAGCACAATCCGCTGGCCGGCCATGGGGTCCGGAAGCCGGAAGCTCCGGTGCAGCACGCCCGCCTCGGCGGCGTCCCATTCCTTCGGATAATCGTACAGGTCCATCGGAACATATCCGTATTCGGGAATGTTCCCGAACGACCGGCCGGTTCCCTGCTTGTAGGTTCTTCTCCAGCTGGATGGGACTTGAACTTTGTGCTGATCGTATACGATATTTTCCGGCAGCTGACGGGATTGGGGCTGATCGTACAGCGGCATGAAATCCCACTCTCCGTTCAGACATAGCGAGTTACGCATGTTGTGCACCCCTTCTTTCGGCCGGGCAGCGTACCTCTAGCACAAGCATCAGCTTGCGCCAAATGTCCTGCCCGTCCGGAGCCCCCTCCCACTTGATAAAATGGGGCTCCATCACTTCGGCCCAGTTTTCGGGCTTCAACGACGTTTTCAACCGGCCCTCATAGGGCGCAGGCGTGAGCGTCTCCGGCAGCTCCGAGTAGAAAAACAAAACGTTCTCGTGCATGCCGATCATGCCGTACTTATCGCCGTCCCCCGGCTTTTCCTCCTGGTATTGGTAGTGATAATATACATAGCTTGCCGTTTGCTCCGGCTTTAGCAGAGCGATTCTTCCGTAAGGGGTGCGTTCCTTATGGACACGGGTCCACTGCGAATTCGACACAGGGTGCTGGTAATGAAAAATATCAGTCATCGGTACCCAACGTCTTCCCGGTGCGCCTCCCGGCCATTCAGCCAGCCGCTCTCCGGTTTCAGCCAGCAAGCTTTCCGGGAGAACCGGCGTGTCCAGACATTCATAATATAGAAACAGCTGTTCTTGATCGGCAAATAGGCTTAGATTGGCGACCTGAAGCCGCTCCATCGCATCAGCAAGCGAATGCTCTCTTTCCTGGGCTCGAAAAAAAGAGCGCGGACTGCCTTCTCCGTTCCAGACGGCTCGAAATAAACATCGAATCATGTTGTCCCTCCTTGAGGTGGTTTTGGTTTTGCCATGCTAAAAATCTTTGGGTATCTGAGAATCGCGCTTATCTGAATTTCGCGCTGCTCACATTTAGCACGATTTTGCCATGAAAGGTATACCGTATTGTCCTTGAATAGAATTGAATTGAACCTCTTGATTGCTGCACCGGACCTGGAATTGTAAAAGCGCCCCCTCCATGCAGGGAGAGAGCGCCGAAGAAACCCTTAAACACCAGTAAGCTTTAAGGCACTACCGAGAAACGAATGTCGTCGAACAGCATGTAATCGAATCCGCTCACATAAAAGCCGACTTTGCCGGAAGGTTTATGTCCCGTGTCAGTGCCGGACAGCCTCAGTTCCCCGTTCACATAGAGCTGGATGTCGCCGTCTTTGACGACCGCCTTGACGTCATATTCCGTATCCGGCTGCAGGTCTTGCGTAGGCAGCGCCTCTTCCTTGATCTTCTGCCAGGCGGTGTCGTACAGCATCCATGCCGACGTGCCGTCGGCCCTTGTTTTGTAGCCGATTCGCGTCGATGCAGTGGCGTCCTGGCGGTCAAAAATGTACAGCACTCCGTCATTTGGCATAACCGCAGGCGTCTTCAGCTTGAATTCAAGCTGGTAGGACGAGAAGCTTCGGTCGAGCAGGCCGGTGGCGCCGTTTAAGATTTTATAGCGGCGGTTTCCGTCCGGATCGGCTACAATGCTGCGATTGGGATCGACAGGCCAGCCGTTTCCTCCGGTTTCAAAATCGGTCTCATGCATGATGTTTGAGACGGTGACCGCGATGTCCGCCTTGATCAGCGGGTTTACCTTGGATACGGCCGTGATGACCGTTTCGCCCTCGTACACGGCGCTCAGTACACCCGTGTCGTTCACTTCGGCTACCGCAGGATTCGCGGATTGCCAGGTCACATCCGTATCCGGCGTATCCGCGGGATCAAACGTCAGCTGAAGCTGCTTGCTCTCTCCGGCAGCCAGCCGAACCTGGTTATCCGCCGGGATCATGCCGGCCAAATCGGTTGTCAGCGCTTTGAACTGGATATCATCGAACATCATGTCGCTGACGTTGTTAACGTAGAACCCGACCTGACCCTCCGCGTTATGTCCCGGATCGGTGCCTTTCAGCCGGAACCCGCCGTTCACGTACACGCTAATGTCGCCGCCCTTGACGAGCATTTTGATGGCATATTCCTTGCCCGGCTTCAAATCATGCTCAGGCATCTTGACTTCCTTCAGCACGGACCACGCCGAGTTGTAGAGCAGCCATGACGATGTTCCGTCCGCCCGGGTTTTATATCCGATACGGCTTGAAGCGCTGCCCGCCTGGCGGTCGAAAATATACAGCGTTGCGTTTTCGCCGATGGTCGCCGGCGTCTTCAGTTTGAAGGTCAGCTCATAATCGGAGAACTTTTTGCTGCTCAGCGCGGACGCGCCGTTAAGTAATTTGTACCAGCGGTTTTCATCCACTTTCACGATGCTCCGGTTAGCATCCACCGGCCATCCATTTGCACCGGATTCGAAATCGGTGAAGTCCATAATGCCGTCGCCGGCTTCCACGGTTACATTTACTGAAGCCATCAACTGCGGATTTTCCACAGATGCCACAGTGATCTCGGTTTGGCCGACAGACTGTCCGGTAATAACACCGGCGTTATCGACCGTTGCGATTTCCGGATCGGCGGATGTGAAAGACAGAGCCGGATGATCTGCGTTCCACGGCAGGACCACGGTTTGCAGTTTGACCGTTTTCCAGCGGTCGACCGTCACATCGTCATTGTACACGGCAACCCCCTGTACAGGATGGCTGTCCTGACCTGTGCTGGTGCCGGCTCGGCCGTTAATGCCGATTTCTCCAAACGGGATGTTGGGAAAGCCAGGTATGGCGCTGAATACGGCCGCATCCGGCCGCAGGGACAAATCTCCGCTCGCCAGGTCCACAAAGCCCGGATCCTCCGTCGTAACGAAGTTATTGGCATACTGAACCAGCCCGAATTTGTCATACGCTCCATTGGCATTGGTCGTCGTGCTGCGTGGAATGGTCGGGTTGTAGATGACATTGCCCTGGAACGTGTTCGTATCGGGATAATAACGGTTTTCTGTAAAGAAGTTGGCCAGCTCTGGATACTTGGTCAAATAAGGCGTTCCGACAAAATCGTTGTTGGCGGCGAACAGCGCCTGCCATTTGGGCATGTAGTTTTTCGGGATTTGATTGTCCGGCTGATCCCCAAGGTAGATGTCTGCGTAATCATACGGAACTTTACTGTCTACGAAAATATTGTTGCGGGACAAAATATGTGCGCCGCCGTTGTTTTTAATCGCCGAGTTGCCCATTTTGTAGAAAATGTTTTCGTCGATCTGAAGCCCCATGGTGAAGTTGTCGGGATAGACGCCCTCGACGCCGGCCTTGCTTTCTCCAATATTGTGAAAATAATTTCTGCGGATTACGGTACCCCGCTGCTGCGGTGTTTCGCCCGCGTTCATGTAAATAGCCCCAAGATCCGAGAAGGTTTTGCACACATCGTATATGTTGTTGTACTCCACGACATGGTCGTTGCCGAAGATCAGCACGCCGGGATGAGGCGCGTCATGCAGCTCGTTATGCGCCATGCGGTTGCCGACCCCGGAGAGAAGAACGCCCGGATTGTAAGCTTTATGGTAATAAGCAAAATCATGAATGTGCGAATTTTCAACGACATTGTTTCCCGGCTGCAGGGTCGTTTTGTCGCCGCCCGTCAGCGTGACCGCCGTCCCGCCGATATGGTGGATATGCGTGCTGACGATGGCATGATCCGTTCCCGGCACGCCCTGAAAATCATTGTAGTAGAACCGGCTTTGCGTATTGACCAGCACGCCGCTGTTCGTGAAGTTGCGGATCTCGCTGTTCAGAATACGCACGTGGCTGCCGCCCATAATAACCGCTGCTGAGTCGCGTCCATCTTCCATGACCAGCTCGGAAAAGTCGATGTACGAAGCGTTCAGCGCATTGATCATCGGCGTCTTCAGCATCGTAACCTCGATCGTCGGATTCGCTGCTGTAAATTCGGCGTTCGGCAAAAAGTACAGCTTTCCCGCGTGGCGGTCGATGTAATACTCGCCCGGCATATCGATCTCTTCCAGCAGGTTTTGCGCAAAATGAAAATCCGGGTACCAGTTTTTGAGCAGGCCGCTCATCTCTCCGTAGCGGAGGGTGATGGTTTTGGCGGCTGTGTCAATGGAGGCGATTTTGTTGTAGGACCATTCCCAGCTGTAGCCGAATATTCCGTCCAGCCAAATATCGTCCGCCTGGGTCCAGTACTGTGGCCGGTCATACGTATACGAAAAAGTTCCTCCGCGCGTATGAACTTCGCCGTTCGGATTTTTCCGCGTCGGGCCCGGATCGATGATCTCATCCATTTGTACCGTCCCTTGGTTCGGCCATCTCGCCAAGGTCATTCCTTGCCCATTGACGTACAGCTCCATCGGTGGGACTTTGCTCAGATCGTTGGCAAGATAGTAGCCGTGGCGGCTTTGCTCGCCGTAATCGGTAATCCCCTGGCCTGCCAAGTCGGCCACCAGCACTTTTTGTTTCGCCTCGGGACTGATGATCCGGTTAAGAATCGCTTGATCGGTGACCGGTGTGAAGGCGGATTTTTCAATGCGTTTCGATCCGGACAAGGTCACCTTTTCGCCTGGATAAGCCGTATACTTAATCGGCTTCCCGGCTTCGCCGGAGTCCTGCTCGTTCAAATCAAAGCTGCCTGATCGTTCGTACCGCCCTTCACGCAGATACACCGTCACGCCGCCGGCGGGCAGGCCATCTTTCGCTTTCAGCTTCCGGATGGCATCCCTTGCCTTCTCCAGCGTTTTAAACGGGTGGTTCTTGGATCCATTATTCGTGTCGCTGCCATTGGTGGCTACATACAACGATTTTCCCGTTGGTTTGGCGACTGCTTCATCCGCTGCAGCTGGCGGCGGAGACGGGGTGAACGCGATCAGCACGATGGCCGCGAGAACCGCGAGCAACCGTTTTTTTGCCATGGCTTCTCTTTCCTTTCAGCATGGATTAGGGCCGGCCCCGGTCCCGTTGTATGCTTCAATTAAAGCCGCCCATGACAGCAGGTTTCTCCCCGTTATCCGTGCGCTGCATGCGCTTCTCTGCTTTTCAATATTCTTCTTACTTTTTCAACCCCTTGTCTTTCAGGAATTGTTCAAACTGTTTCTTCACCTCCTCCACATACTTATCCTCGCCCGCTTCCTTCAGCTTGCCGTAGAGCACCGGCCAGGTTTCGTCAAAATCAAGCGTCCCGGTCACAAGTCCGCGTTTGTATTCGCCCCATACGGCGTTCAGGTTGGCGATCTCGGTGCTGACCGGCTCCGAATTGAATTTGAACGCCCCGACCGGATTGATTTCGGCTGTTTCGTTGATCTTCTTCGTTTCCTCCCAAACGTTCTCCGGCTGTCCTTCCTTCAAATAGGAATTGAATACGCTGCCGAACACCCAGTCCATATTCGGTTTATAACGGGAATCCGGAAGTGCGCTAATGTATTCGCCGGACTGCTTCTCGTAATGAACGCCTTCCAGGCCGTTGCACAGCAGATTGTACAGCTCCTTGTCGGTGTTCACGAGGTTCAGCAGCATCATCGCCCGGTCCGGATTCGGCGAAGTGCGGCTGATCGATTGGTTGGTGGTCGCCGAATAACCGTTGGAGAACCAGTTGCTGAGCGGGATGATGACCACGTCGTGTCCGCCGTTTCTTGCCTTGACTTCAGCTTCGACGCCGGGTTTCAGAACGATATGGTAATCCACCGCGATCTTGCCTTTGAAGTCACCCGATTTCACGGTCGCCGCATCCTTGTAAATGTAACCTTCCTTGTACCATTTGCTGGCCAGGCGGAAATTGTTCAGCTCTTCTTCCGGATAACGTTGAAGCGTATAGGTCGGGTCATCCGTCTTGATGTAGAAGTGGTCATCGAGCCCCGGCACGATCCAATATTTGTCGTCATGCACCTGCGGATTGATAAAATCAGTGCCGAAGATTCCGAACGGGATCATATCCGGTTCGTTGTCCTTGATCTGCTTCAGGAACGGTTCAATGTCCTCAATCTTTTTAATCTTCGTGGTGTCCAGTTTATACTTGTCGGCAAGCTCCTTCAGCACGATAAATCCATATCGGGAACCGTTGATCTGCTGGTTGGGGATGCCGTATATCTTGCCGTCGACGGAGAGGCCGTCCCACATCACCTGGGGCACATCGGATTTCAGCTCAGGCGCGTATTGATTCAGCAGATCGTCAAGCGGCTGTATGGCTCCTTTGCGTACCAGCTCCTCCGGCTTCAGCATGTAGCCGGTCCAGAGAATGTCGAACTTCTCGCCTGCTGCCAGCACAGTGTTCATTTTTTGCACGTAGTCGCCAATAGAGACCGGCATCAGCTTGACGGTAGCGTTGATCTTTTCTTTGACGATTTTGTTGACTTCGTCCTGCACCTTCTGCTGATCGGGCTGGAGCTGGGACAGCGGATAATACCAGGTCAGCTCGACGGGTTTCAATCCGCTCTCGTTCTTCACATCCGTTGATCCGGCCGATTCTCCGCCGCCGTCCGCGCTTTTTCCTCCGCCGCATCCGGCAAGGACGGTCGCTGCCAGCAGGATAAACGCCAGCACGCCAAACCACTTTTTCTTCATCTGTGTGACCTCCTGTTTTTATAATCGCTTGCGTGTATGTTAACCCTTGAGGGAGCCAACCGTAAGCCCTTTCACGAAAAAGCGCTGGAAGAACGGGAAGATGATCAGCATCGGTCCGCCGGCCAGCACGGCGATCGCCATCCGGGCGGAATTGTTCGGGAAGCTCGCCAGGTCGATGCCCAGCTGCGTCGCAAACTCGGTATTCGTCGTGAGAAACTCGATGCTGTTCAGCGTCCGGACCAGCAGCAGCTGCAGCGGCACCTTACCCGGATCGTCGATGTACAACATCGCGTTAAACCAGTCGTTCCAATAGGAGAACGAGATCAGCAGGCCCAGCGTAGCCAATGCCGGCGTGGACAATGGAAGAATGATGCGGAAGAAAATCCGGAATTCCCTCGCCCCATCCATTTTCGCCGATTCGATGATCTCAAGCGGTATCTTGGACATGAATCCTTTCATGACCATGATGTTGAACGGCGACAGCAGCACCGGCAAAATGAGTGCGAGCAGGCTGTCTTTGAGGTGCAGGTACTGGGTCATTAGAATATAGGAAGGTACGAGTCCCCCGCTGAACAGCATCGTGAAAAATACGTAAAAGGTCGTCATCCGGTTGTAGCGGTAATCCGGCCGGGAAATGACGTAAGCGGTCATCGCGGTCAGCAGCAGGCCGACGAGCGATCCGATTACCGTGACGGTGATCGTAACCCCGTATGCCTGAATCATCACGTCCGGGGCATCCAGCAGATAGCGGTACGCCTCCAGGCTGAACGATTTGGGGATGAATTGATAGCCGTCCCGGGACAATGCCTTCTCATCCGTTAACGATACGGCGATGACGAGCAGAAACGGCAGCACGACCAAGACGGACAGGATGATAAAGAGCAGGTTGATCAATACTTTCGACAGCTCCAATGTTTTCGTCACCTTATGTCACCTCCTTACCATAAAGAATGGTCGGGATTGATTTTGCGCACAATGCCGTTAGCCAGCAGAACCAGTACGAAGCCGACAACCGATTGGTAAAAGCCCGTTGCCGCCGACATGCTCACGTTCCCGATTTCCCGCAGCGCGCGGTACACGTAAGTATCGATAATATCGGTGGATCCATACAGGAAACCCGAGTTGTTCGGAATGAAGTAGTGCAGACCGAAATCGCCGCGGAACATGTTGCCGATGGACAAAATCAGCAGTATGATGACGAGCGGCGACAGCAGCGGAATGGTGATCTTGCGGGCCATCTGCCATTTGGTCGCCCCGTCGATCCGCGCCGCTTCGTAATATTCTCCGTTGATCCCCAAAATTCCCGCGAAATAGATAAGCGTATTGAAACCGACGGCCTTCCATAAATGAACCAGTATGAGAATGACCGGCCACGGCGCTGCGTTCTGATACCAGCTGACCGGATCCATTCCAAACGCTTGCAGCGTCCGGTTGATCAAACCGTCTGCATGGTTCAAAAAAGCATACGCGACGTAACCGACCAGCACCCAGGACAGGAAATGCGGCAGAAACAAGGCGGTCTGATAAAACTTGCTCCATTTCTGCTTGATTTCGTTCATCAGGATCGCAAGCAGCAGTGCAGCCACGGTGGTCACCAAGATGTAGGCCGCATTGTACAGCACCGTGTTGCGCGTAATCCGCCAAGCCGTATCCGTAGAAAACAAATACCGGAAATTATCGAGTCCCACCCATTTGCTGCCGAAGATGCCCAGATCGTACCGATAATTTTTGAAGGCGATGATGAGCCCCACCATCGGAATATAGGCAAATATCAGCTTATACAATATTCCCGGCAATGAGAGCAGGAACAGCTCCCGGTTGTTACGGAAATGGCGCAGCTCCCTCCGGATGAACGATTTTTGCTTGCGCTGCTTTGGCGGCACATCTGGCGAGGGCAGCAGTCCGGTTTGTCCGGGTTCTGGCGCCACCCGTCTGTTTTCTGCGTCACCCGCCAGAGAAACCTTATTCAACATATCGTAAGCCCCTTTCCTCCTTTGCGCTCTGCCTGGTGTCAGGCTTTGCACGTCTAACGATAACGTAAAACACTTGCTGCTGCGTACTGTACAATTGCAGGATCACTGTACTGGCGGGCTGTATAGATGCCGGATTCCTGTATTTACAGGCCTGCAGCCGCCCTGGAGCAGGCAAAAGACCCGCCAGGGAAGAGGTTCTCCCGTGCGGGTCTTCATCAGGTTCATATGCTTCTCTCTATGGCTGATTTCAGGCGGTACTCCTTGGGTGTGGTTCCGTACCGGCGTTTGAACAAGCGGTAAAAATAGCTTTCGTTGCCGAAGCCGACCTTTTCCATAATTTCCGCTACGGTCAGCTCCTGCTGCTCCAAATACGTTCGGGCACGGGCCAGGCGGGTGGCATTAATCTGATCGACGACCGTCGTTCCTTCCTGTGCCTTGAACACCTGCCCGATGTAAACCGAGCTCATCTTCAGCATGTCGGCGATCCGCTGCACGTTGAGATCCGGATCGGCAAAATGCTTGTCGATTATTTCTTTCACGGTATCGGCAAGCAGCCTGTTCTTGTCTTCACGCCCGTTCCGCCGCTGTTCGAATACCTCGCGGACGACCTCGAGCAGCACCGTTTCGATTTCATCCAACGTTTCTTTCTCGAGAATGCGCCGGTTGATGGCCTGAACGTTGACCGATACCGGGTTCAAATTGTGATGGTTCATCTCTCCCAGCGTATTGCTGAGCGTCACTGCCAGATGCAGCAGCGCAGAGTACATATTCTCGAAGCTGAATCCGCCGATCAGCTCTCTCCAGCTCCGGATCGCCTGCTCCGTCTCTTCCAGATCGCCGCTCTTTAATCCTTCCGTCAGGCGCCGCTCCAATTCCTGCGGAATGCGGAACGTATCGTTTGCCTCGCAGCTTCGGACCCGTTCCGGCTCTAGCACCGCACCTTTGCCGAAAACCATGCGGTAATTGGCGTGGCGGACAGCCAGGTTATAATGCGCCGTGATTTCGCGGTAGTCTTCAAACGGGTCGCTGAGCGTTACCGTGAAGGTAACCCGATAATATTGAAGGATGGTGTGCTGAAGCTCCCGAAAGCGGTCGGCAAGCATGGCAAGATCCCTGGATTCGCCGCCGACGATAAAGACGAGATGCCCGCTTTTCATATCTGCGGCTTCGCAGGATCCGTGTTTGTGGAGCAGTTCCTGGCCAATATTGGCTATGGCGAAATACAGCAGCGATTCCGCTTGCGATCCCTGGCCGGGGGTAAGGCTCTGTACGTCGTCAATCTGCACCAGAGCCAGCCGGAGCCGCGATGGATAGGCGATATCGAGCCCGTACTGTTCTCTGATCCGCCGAAACTCCAGTTCGTTTACACCTTCGCTGAGACCGATCAGGCTGCGCAGGTGATAGACCTTGGCGATGTTCCATTGGGATGCCCTCTCCTGCTCGAGCCCTTTCAGCTTTCCGATCATTTCCGTGACGTTGGCGGCAATGACCGACAGCTCATCCTTCGCCGGGGGAGCATCACGCCGCTGCGGCGGAACAAGCGTCAGGAGCTGTCCGACCGGTTTATACAGCCGCAGCGAAAAAAACACGGACAGCAGCACAGCCAGGACTGCAACGGACAGCGTCACGGCCATCTCCGTCCACTTCATCTGCCGGACGCTGCCGAGCACGTCGTTATAATTTTGGAGGCTGACGATTTGCCAGTTGTTCAGCCCTTTGCTCAAATACGTCACCTTGTATTTATGCGAACCGTGCTTATAGATAAAAGAGTCCAGCGTACTCCCGGTGGATTGGATTCGCGGAAGCAAATCCTTTTTGACGCTCAGCCCTTCCGGCAGCGACCGGTCGTTGGAGATCAGCATGCGCCCGTCACCGTCGGCCACGAACAGCATGTCGTTCTCCCGCTCCGCGACACGATTAAGCGCTTTCACGTTATCCAGCATCCATCCCGGCTTGACGGTCAATATCAGGACATTATCATTTACGGAACCTAAGGAAGGACCGTCATAAATGAAGAAGGCGAATACGTCGATCCCTTCATTTTCGCCGTCCAGATCCATCGGAATCAACTGGAGCTTCGGCAGGTCGCTGCGGGACGACATATAATCCCCCAGCCTTTGATACAGCAGCCTGTTGTCCATATCATGGTTGAGCGATGAGAAAAACCGGTGCTGCGCCCCGTTGTAAAAGACGGCAGCGTGGAGATACGGAGACGCCGCTACGGTCTGATTCAGGCGCTCGATCTTCAGAATGCTCTGCTTGTAATCCGCTCCGGATTTCAGTGCGATCAGCTCTTCGTCGTTGTACAAGGATACCGCCAGGTCCTTGACGATGCCGTTCATGTTTTCGATGTTATAGTTGATTTGGGTCAGCAGCTTGCGGTCGGCTTCGTTCTGAAGGCTGAGCACTTTGTCGCGTGCGAAGGCGTTCATAAATAGGGAGGCCACCGCCAGCGTGGCGACTACGAGCATAAAGCTGAGCAAGATCCGCTGTAAATATTTCCGCGTTCGCAGCATTTGCAGCAATTTCATCGTACCTCTCTCCCTCCCAATTGTTGGAGTGACCTAACTATAATCCGGTTGATTTTTAGGTGTCAATCCGTTTCTTCAGCAATCGATCTCGAAATCGCATCCACATCGGGAATAACACCGGGTGCCGCGCCGAACATTTCCTTGAGAAGCGTACGCGCCATAACCCAGTGCCCGGCACGATTTGGATGAATACCGTCCCCTGAACGATAAGCAGCATTCAGTGCCCTTTGTTCCTTGATATGGTCCAGCAGCGGACTGCGCAAGTCGATGATCTGGTCGGCTACATCACCACCAGACAGAAGCCATGCGGAATATTGTTCGAGAACGCGGTCATACTCCCGGTATGGTGTGAGATAACTGAAATCCGGTGCGCTTTCGGGCAGAAGTTCGGCGTTCATGGAGGATGGGTCAAACGGCGGCGGCGTCATGAGCACCACCTTGGCTCCTGCCTTTCGGCTGCGTTCGGCTAGACGATACATCCCCTCTTGAAAGGCAGCAAAACGATCCACGGAGTAAGGATGGTAAATCCCGTCGTTCATCCCGTAACAGGCGGCCACGATCCCGGGCGATATCGTATCCAGCGCGTTCCGAAGCCGATCGTGCACGCAGGGGCGCGGAAACGGGTGTGCCGCCTCACTGAGTCCCGACACGGTTTCGCTGGGCACACCGCATGGAACCAGCTTCATGTCCATCGTCGGCCGGTGCTGGCGGAGCCAAGCTTCGGTATACCGGATATAATGACCGCTTGCCGTAATGCTGTCCCCCAGAAAAAGAATAACCGGCTTCACGGGCTGATTCGTCCTTTCATTCCACCATAAATCCATAAGTACCTCCCCATTGACATACTCTAAGCCGATGACGTATCAATCTGCCATGCTTCGGCCCGTAATCTTAATGGTATCGCGGGACGCCGCTCTTCGCCTTGACGATGCCGACATTGTTTAGCATAATATGGACATGATGACCAGACTGTTTGCCACGGACATCGGGCTCGAACCGGGATTTACGTTCCGCATTCAGAAATGTCCGCTAACGCACGAATATTTTGTACATAGCCACGATTTTTCCGAACTCGTCGTCATTTTGCAGGGCAGCGCCGTTCATATCATTGAAGGGAGGGAATACCCCGTTACAGCCGGCCAGGTATTCTTGATTCACAGCGGCGTATCCCATGGCTACAAAAACGTTGACGGGATTGAATACATCAACGTCATGTTCCAGCCCGAGCAGCTTCTGCAGCTGTCCGAGCTTAGGCTGCTTCCAGGCTTTCAAGCGCTCTTCTACATCGAACCGTTTTACCGCAAGGAAATGAACTTCAAGGGCATGCTTACGCTGAACCAAGCGCAGCTGCAGGAAGCGACAAGGCTGCTTGACCTGATTTTAACCGAGTATGAACTGCAGCCGCAGGGCTATCGTCTGATGATTCGCTCTTATTTTACCGCTCTCGTCGGCCTGCTCTCCCGCTATTATCAGATCGGCAGCGGAGCTGATGATAACAAGGCCCTGCGGATCGGTGAAGCCGTCACTTACATTGAAGAGCATTTTCTCCAGCCGATCACCCTGCAAGCGATGGCCGACAAAGCCTACCTGTCCACCCGCCAGTTTCAGCGCGTCTTTACGCGCAACTATCACACCACACCGATGGATTACGTCATACGCAAGCGTCTGGACTATTCATGCACGCTGCTTCGCCATCCAAACCTGTCCATTTCCCAGGTGGCCCTCGAAAGCGGCTTTCGGGACCAGAATTATTACGCCCGACAGTTCCGCAAGGTGTACAACTGTACGCCATCGGAGTATCGGAAGAAGCTGCGGGAATCTTGATCATCACTCCGGAAAAAGAATCTACCCCGTAAGTTACGGAATAATCATGCGAGCCCGCCAACTGCTACCGATAAACAGAAGCCCATCTCCCGGCTGCAGTTGATCTTTGGAAACCGGCGTTCCCACGGCAGACTGTTGTCTCGAAGACCGCGGAAGATTGATGCCGTTTTGTTTGAAAACATATTGGGTGAACGAAGAACAATCGAACTCATCCGTCCTGTTGAAGCGCCGAAATGATAGAGAACGCCCAAAAACGGCTGATATAACCAAGGCAAAGGGCTTTAACACTCACCTTTAAAATTGTGTACTTACGGATTTGCCGTTCAAGCGATATACTCGGGAAACCGATCATACGCTAGGAGGACAAACGTCATTTTATCTGTATGTACATATCAATTTCGCTTTCGGGTTGTTCACCTTTAAATCTTTCATCATACACTTCAAAACAAACGACGTCGAATTGTTCATAATCGTTTTTACGTAGCCAGGCAATAAGTTCTTCAAACGTTTCGTTGATCTGGCTTAATGGGCCTTGTGCCTTAAGTAAGCATATTCCCCGGCGGGTATGATATACGAAGACATCCCTTCGGGCACTTTGCTTGAGAGCGCGGTTTCTACGCCAGCAAGATAGCCGTATTCATCCCTTGGGATCACGCCGAGTGTTTCCGACCGGTTCACCCGGCCTGGAATTTGATCAATCCTTGCAAACAATGCCGGCCAAGCTTCTTCAGGGCGGGACGGCTTACCGATGTTTCCGATGCCGATGATTTTGCGTGCCATAAATTTAACAAGCTCAGGATGCATCGATCACCTCCATGAATTGGTTTTATCTACTTTTATAACCTATTCAATAACCGGTAATAAATCCCTGCTGTTCAGGTAGCGTCAGGGAAATGCGGATTACAAGGGTAAGGAAATCTGCTTATTAAAAAGCCTTTTCAGTTAACCCAATATTC
The DNA here is from genome assembly GCF_038004655.1 of Paenibacillus sp. FSL M7-1455. Lineage (NCBI taxonomy): Bacteria > Bacillati > Bacillota > Bacilli > Caryophanales > Paenibacillaceae > Paenibacillus > Paenibacillus sp. FSL M7-1455. The sequence continues at coordinate 3,168,485 of NZ_JBBORO010000001.1, forward strand.
ACTTTAACAATTCCATCGGTATTTATATTCTCACTGTTAAGAAGTGTTATAGTGTTCTCCAATGCAATTTGAAATTGTCTTTCAACGGAATCCGGGAACATCCCCTTCCATATCTATTCCTACTTGCCTGAAGAAACGATTAATTCCGCTTCACTCGGCACAATCGTTGGGTGTGTATTCTCCCATCGGCAAAGCAATACCAGGGGTGTTTTATCCGATTACTTTCGAATCGTACTTTTCATTATTAACAATCGCTAATATTTGATGATTCTCCCACCTTCCATTAATCTTGACATTCTCTATCGCTATTCCTTCTTTATGAAACCCTGCCTTTTCCAGCACTTTGATGGAAGGTATATTATGAGGCATAACTCCAGCTTCAATTCGATGTAACTTTAATTCATTAAATCCATAGTCTACAGCTAATTTGACGGCCTTTGTCATGTATCCCTTCCCATTATGCTTACGGTCTAAGGAATACCCAATCCAACAACTCTGATAGTTACCTCTTGCAACCTCAGATAGTGTAACATTCCCAATCAGTTGCTTACTGTCTGTCAGAAATATACCAAAAGAATAGGCTGAGTCCTGCTTAGCTAGTAAAACATACTTTTCAATTCGCTCAATTTGTCCATCAATTGTGTAAAACTTTTCATCTCTTAGAGGTCCATAAAGTTGGAAAAAGTCTCTATTTTCAACCTCTAACTTAAGACAATCCTCCGCATCTGATAATTCCAATTGCCTAATAAATATTTCTTGTGTTTTCTCCATGTTCTTTCCTCCTTCTGAAAATAAAAAAACCACAGAAAACGACCTGTGGTTTTTAGTAACATGTTTTTATAAATTCCACAGGAAACGACCCGTGGTTTTTAACCCACTACTTTAATTAGAGATTCTAATCAAAGGATTTAAGTCGTTATTTCTGCAATTAGACAGACTTCTCCCATGATTAGCAAACACGAAAAAAACGGCAGTTGAGTACCCTACACCTTTAGATAAAGAATTCAATGATCTTTTTTTCATTATGGTACCCCTCCTTAGTCTTACTCAAGGAAAACTATAACACTATATTCAAATGTTTTCAAACTTTGCATCCATCCGAATCCAATAAAACGATATTGGGTTGGTTAAGGGAACCACCGGGTCATCCTTCACCCGAAACATTTCTAAAAGTAATAGAACGACTCGAATACATACGGGGAATAGAAGGCAAAAATTAGTCATTAGCATCGTAAGAGTATTGGAATTTCATTCTATAAAGGCAAATGAGCCACTTTTACGAGCTGCTGAGATTATCCGAGGAATGAACGAATCCGGAAAGCGAAAAGTGCCTGATGACTCAACGGTACCCCATATTGCCCCTTGAAAAAAGAGCCCTCCGATCCATTCGGATCAGAAGGCTCCTTCTTTCTTACAAAGTTTTGCTTCTATTTATTCCGGTTGAGCTCCGTAAACTTCTCGACATATCTCGGGTATTTTTCTTCCCAAACGGCTTTCCGCTGCGATATTGTCCTTCCGTCCAGAAGCGCCTCGATTACATCCAGACATACATCCCATCCGGCAATGTCCTTAGGCGTATGATCGGTGACCTCTGCGACGGTTTCGATGAAAACGAGACGGCAGCCTTCCTGCTCCGGGTGCAGCTCAAACCGGACACGGTTTTCAGCCCACGTATATTCCAGCACGGATAACGGCTTCAGTTCCAGAATTTCGAAATATTCATAAGTACCGTTCTGCATGTCGAAAGAGAGGGTCCCGCCCTCGCGCAAATCTTCTACGCGCAGCTCGGAAAACCATTGTTTCAGCTTATCGTTATCCGTCAGAAACGACCAGACTTTCTCCACCGGATGCTTCAAATGGCGTACGAACCACACCCGGGTTTCCTTCCCGTCCTGCTCAACTACGGCCAATGGGTTCATGGCTTATCCTCCTTTTTAGTTAGCCCGTTTATAAAAATATAACCTAGTATCCCGCCGCTAAGACATGGTCATGATTTTTCTTCATCCAAAAAACGTTCCAAATCATCCAACTTGCCGTTCCAGAACCTCCGATAAGGCTCAAACCAATTATTAATCTGCTCCAAAGGCTTTGCATTCAAGCCGTACAAACGCTTCTGAGCAGCGTTCCGAACTGACGAGCCCGGCTTCCCGAAAAACCCGCAAATGTTTGGATACTCCCGGCTGGCTCGGGGACGACAGCTCAACCGTTCGCCAACAGATCGGTCCCGACCCGTAAGCAGTCAAGGATCGTCCTCCGGTTCTATTCATGTACAATCTGATTTGCGTCCATATTTTAATCCGCCAAAGGTTCGCCCATCTTCTCCCGCAGCACCGCTTTTTTGGCCACCATCTCAAACATATCGTACCCGCAACCGCTACATCCTTCATTCTTAAGCTGCTCAATGGTTGCAACTTCTCCTGTGATCCCGACAAATACCTCTCTGGAGCAACTCTTGCAGCGATAAGTGCGCAGCGTTTGATTCACTTCTCCCGTGTAAAGGGCATCGGCGAAGATTCCGGAATATTCCGGCTTCGTTTGATCCGTCGTCCGCAAAATAAACATCTGGCTCCGGTTGGCGATCATTTCAGCACCTTCGTAGGCATTGAATCTCGGAAAATTAGCGGCTACCGTCAGCCCCATCCGGATGAACTCCCGCTGCATGGCCAACATAAACGACGGAGCCTTATGGGCAAAAGAAAGAAAAATCGGTAGCCCTTTTTCTCTCTTCAACGCCTGGATCCCGCGCGATACGAACAGACCCATCCCTTGCAGCGTATAGGGCGGATCCGTAAAGAAACTATCGAAACGGCCGTGCAGGTTCTCCGGCAGCTCTTCCCTTAAATCCAATTTGCTGCATGTTATCGGCAGATCATGTTCTCTCGCGATCGTCTCGATATGCTCCAAAAATCGGTCGTCAATGTCCAGCACGTGCACTTGCGTGGCGTTATGACTGCCGGACGGAAACAATTTTTGCAGCAGCAGACCGATCGACACACTCACCAGATCATCATCGCCAACGCATAATATGTTTTTTCCGATGAACGCATGCTGCTTCAAGCAGAGGATCGCCCGGTTCAGGCTCGTTTCCGGAGTGCATTTGGACTGATCGATTTGAACGTCGGCGGACGGCCGCTGTTGAAACAGTCCCTTCAATATCGCTAATACGTCTTCAAGTTTCTCATTCCATTCCGTTTCATAGAGCAAATCGCGAAACAGCGCGCGGTCCAAACCGCCATATCCGCATTCGCGTTCCATCCATGCCGCTCCCTCAGGCGTGCAGCGGACGCCTCGGTCCTGCACGAGCGCCCCTGCTTTTATCAATTCCCGTTTGATTGCCGAAGCGACCGGCGTCGGCAGCAACGTTCTGCGTGCCAACTCTTTCGTGGAAATGCCCGGATTCAAGTAACTTTCGATCAACAGCTGCTCAATAACGTGATTACCTTCCTGCAGCCGGGTATATTGACTTGCTTGTTCAATGTATGTTTTCACCCAATCCCTCCTCAATATTTACCCTCGTTATGATTCTTTCCGCCAATTTCGCGAAGCTCTCCGACGCCGACATACCATCACTCCTTTCATCAAAATAGAAAAAGGGCAGGGATGAACATACGTCATCCCTGCCCTTTTCGGATTCCGCCTGAAATGAACGCCACATAAAACAAAAAATCCGCGCTGAACTCAGCACGGATGTGGGTGCATATCAATTAGGCAGCCTCTAAGGCTCCGATTATATCCGCCGTTCTTAACTAATTCCGAAGCTTCCACATGCCCAAATAAAAGCAGGACCATGCCATTTCATCCATGGGTCTTTGGGACTTTCTGTGAAGCTTCAAATATGGAATTTAATTAGTTAAGAACGGTTCCGGACATCAAAATTTCCCCTTAGTAAAAATTTTACTTTATATTACTATACCCGTTGACCATAGTCAACCGCGCCATGTTTTTTCATCTCTTTTTGCAAAAAGGCTCCCGGAAGTCAGCCTTAGCTGCCTGCGAGAGCCTTTGTTTTAACCCTATTTATGGATTCAATCCGCTTTAAAGCAGCCTCGTCCTGCTACAGCACTTTCTGCAAAAAGCTGATGGTCCGTTCGTTTTTCGGGTTGCCGAACACTTCTTCAGGCGTGCCATCCTCGATGATGTAGCCGCCGTCCATGAAGATGACGCGATCCGCCACCTCGCGGGCAAAGCCCATCTCGTGCGTGACGATCATCATCGTCATCCCTTCGCGCGCCAGGTCCTTCATGACGCCGAGCACCTCGCCGACCATTTCGGGGTCAAGCGCCGATGTCGGCTCGTCGAACAGCATCACGTCAGGGTTCATCGCCAGCGCGCGGGCGATCGCTACCCGCTGCTTTTGGCCACCTGACAGCTGACTTGGGTATGCGTCCGCCTTGTCGGCGAGTCCGACCCGCGCAAGCAGCTTCATCGCCGTGTCGCGGGCTTCCTTCGCATTCATTTTTCCCAGCTCCATCGGAGCGAACATGATGTTCTTCAGCACGCTGAAATGCGGAAACAGGTTAAAATGCTGGAAGACCATGCCGATGTTTTCGCGTGCCTTGTTGATGTCCGTTTTCGGATCGTTCAGGTCCTGGTCATCGACGATGACCTTGCCTTCCGTAATGTCCTCGAGCCGGTTGATGCAGCGCAGGAACGTGCTTTTCCCCGAACCGGAAGGACCGATCACGCAGACGACCTCGCCCTGCTTGACCTGCATGTCGATGCCTTTCAGCACCTGGTTGGCGCCATAGCTTTTCTTCAAACCTTCAACCCGGATTTTACCCACGGCGCACCCTCCCTTCGAGATATCCTGAAAGTTTCGTTAACAACGTAATGACGATCAAATACATGATGGCAACTTCTGCCCAAATGGTAAAGGATTCATACGTTCTCGCGATAATGATTTTGCCGGACTGCGTCAGCTCGACCAGACCGATCGCCGACAGAATCGACGTGTCTTTAAGCGTAATGACAAGCTGATTGATAAACGCAGGAACCATGACGCGAATCGCCTGCGGGATGATGATCTTGATCATCGCTTTGCGATAAGGCAAACCGAGCGACCGTGCCGCCTCCATTTGCCCCCGGTCGATCGATTGGATGCCGCCGCGAATGATCTCCGTCACGTAAGCCCCCGCATTCAAGCTCAGCGTCAAAATCGCCGCCAGGAACAGCGGCATCGTAAAGCCCAAAGCCTGCGGAATGCCGAAATAAATGAACAGGGCGAGAACGATCAGCGGAATGCCGCGGAACAGATCGACGAACACCGTCGCCACGCCGCGCAGGAACCGGTTTTGCCCCACTTTCATAAAACCGAATATCAGGCCCAGAATAAAGGCAAAAAAGAGCGAAACGATCGTGTACAGAAGCGTCTTGCCGAGACCGACCAGAAGCGGCTGGATCGATCCTAAAATCAACTCCCCGCGGCTTTGCTTTACCGAAACGGCCGCATCTTCGCCAAGATATTTTTCTTTGATGCGTTTATATTCTCCGCTTGCCTTAAGATTGGCCAGGCCGGTATTGAATTTTTCCAGAAGCTCTTTGTTTTTGCCTTTGCCTACCGCAAAACCGTAGGAGGCGCCCGCTTCCTTCTGTGTTACGATTTTAAGGGCTTTGCTTTGGGTGGCGACGTAGGCCAGCACGGGATAATCTTCGAAGCAGGCCACGGAGTTCCCGGTTTTCACGTCTTCGTACATCTGGGAAGAATCATCGAACGGGACGATCGTGAATCCGTATTTCGAAGCGATCGATTTCGCGAAGGTGTAGCCTTCGGTTCCGGTTTTGACCGCAACCTTTTTCCCTTTCAAATCGTCGTAGCTTTTGACGGTGTCGTTATTTATGCCGACCGCCATGACGACGCCGGATTCAAAATACGGTTCGGAAAAATCGAACTTTTGCTTCCTTTCGTCGGTAATGCTCATCCCCGCGATCACGCCGTCCACCTGGTTCGACTCCAAAGCCTGAACGGCTGCGTTAAAGCCCAGAGGTTTGATTTCATACTTGAAATTTTGATCTTTGGCGATGGCTTCCATCAGATCCATGTCGATTCCGACGTATTTTCCGTTAACGTCCTGAAACTCAAATGGCGCAAACGTAATGTCGGTGCCGATCACGTAAGTTTTGCCGGAATTCGGCTCCGCTGCGGCGCCTCCCGCCAAACCGGACAAGCCGGTCACCATGAGGAGCAGCAACGTAAGGGAAAATAATGAGAGCTTAATTGATTTCATGTGTCCTCCTCTTCTCGGTCAACGCCGAAACTTAGTCCCCTTCATATTCTCTTTTTGGGAGACGGTACTCTACCGCCCAGAATACTATTTTACCAAAAAAACCATGATTTCTTAAAATACAATTTCAACCAGTTCCAATGGATGAGTTCATGGGAGAGAGGTCATGCATATTTCGGGGCAGGTTAATTATACATTAACCAATATACCAACATTTGCATAGAAAAAGAAACTCCCTTTCTGATCCCTTCCCCTCAACTTTTGCCAGGCTTGAAGCGCAAAAATCCCCGCCAGACGATGTCTGACGAGGAATAAGAGATCTAATATTCTCCGAGATTAAAAGACCATGGACTCTCCCGACTTTAATGAAAGCAGGCCCGGGTGCCCTTCCCGTCCGAGGCGGGCAACGACCTGATCCGTTTCGGCTTGCGGAGCATGGACCAGCAACGTATGACGGCTCGGCACCTCTTGCAGCATACGGCGGACGTCGTTCAGCCCCTGATGGATTTTGTAGCCGATCCGAACCGTTTCGCAAGACATCCCCACGGCTTCGCCCTTCAGCAGTCGGCGGGCAAACGTCCCTTCGCTTGCATGGCCCGTAATGACGACGGCATGGTTCGCGTCCGGCGCAAGACGGCTGGCGTACCAACGGGCCCGCGGCGACTCCATCATGCCATCGGTCGTAAAGATAAGCAGCGGATGGTTGCCCTGCAGCCGCCGAAGCCGTTCGTCCTGGCATGCCGGAACATGAAGATACGGGGAGGACAAGGCTTCCTCAATTTGGCGTTCGGCCCCAGGTCGGAGCCAATGCTTCCATTCGGCCATCTGCCGAAGCCCTTCAACGATTTCCGGTTCGGCAAGGATATGCCGATTCGGGAAACGTCTTCGCGCCCACAGCAGCAAATCCTGTCCCCGGCCGAAAGCCGGGACCGGCATCAGGACATGCCCCCCTCGTTCCAAAACGCGTTGAGCGAACCGGCCAAGCAGGTCCAGCTTCTGATCCTGCGACTCCTCGTCCGTCCCATATGCATTGTCCATGATGGATAAAGAAATTCCGGTAGGTTTTCGGTCAAGATCTGAAGACGTTTCCCCTAAAGAGGACGCATCAGGCGGATCGGCGACAAGCAGCCCGGATTCGCGGCTGAAGTCTCCCGAATAAAATAAATGCCGGTCCTCCATATAAATCCGCAGCCAGACGGAACCGAGCATATGGCCGCTCCGCCCCCACCGCAGCCGAAGCCTATCCTGCAGCTGCAGCCATTCGCCTCCGGCAACTTCCTCCTCCAGGATGCGAAAGCGCATGGCGGAAATATGCTCTTGGCCATATGGAAGCTCGCCGTTTCGTCCTGCCACGTATTTGCGCCAATGGTCAAAATAATGCTCCAACTGCTTGACCGTTGGCTTCGTTGCCCAAATCTCCCCGCGATAACCATGCTTGTATAACAGAGGCAAGGCCATGGAATGATCCTCGTGGGCATGCGAAAGGAATACCGCCGTCAGATCGGGGATCAGGTTTTCTTCAAGCAGGGGGTATTGTCCGGTCCCTCCCTTTTTGACGCCGCAGTCGAGCATGATCCGATGCTGATTTCCTGTGATTACGTAACAAGAACGGCCATGCTCGCCGGCGCCGCCCCACACTTTCAACTCCATCATCGAGCGTCCCGCTTTCTTTTGGAGCCCGCGACTTCGAGCAGAACGAGCAGCAAGGTGGTCAGCCCCACCGAGATGACGGCCATCGCCATCCCGAGCGATACTTGCCCCTGCTCGAACTGGGCGTAGATATACGTGGCCGAGGTCTGCATCGACGGCGGCAAAATGAGCAGGGAGCCGACCAGCTCCCGCGATGCGATCGTAAAGGTCATCATCCATCCGGCCAGCATTCCCGGAACGATCAGCGGCAGCAGCACCCTGCGGAAAATGTAGCCCGGTTTTGCGCCGAATACTTGCCCGGCCTGAACGAGCGACGCGTCGATTTGCGTGAAGGCGCTTTTGACGTACTGCACCGTGTACGGAACGAATAAGACGACATACGTGAGGATGACCATGCCGTAGGTGTTGTACAGCGGTATCGGCATCCACGGGGAGTTCCATAACAAAATCAACCCCACGACAAGAACGATTCCCGGCACCGTGTTCGGGAGCAAACTGAACAGATCGAGCGTGCGCTGCCCGCGGGTTTTGGACCTTCCGATCGCGACGGCGAACCAGGTCCCGAGCAGCACGGCGATGGTCGAAGCGGCCAAGGACAGCCATAAACTGATCATCAGTGCCTTCATGCTGGGCGAATGCCAGCTGAGCAGCTCTTTATAGAAATCGAGCGTAAAGTTGTTCCAGGCGAGTCCGACGCCCCGCAGCTTCATCGTGGAAGCCGCTACGATCGAAAAATACGGGATGCCGATCGATGCGATCAGCAGCAAAATGACGTAGATTCCCGCCGCCCACTGCAGCCAGCCGGCGCCGCGCATGGCGGAACGGCGGACGCCTTTTCCCCCTACCAAGCCAAACGTATATTTTCGGCTCATCACGGACTGCATGTACCAGACCAGCAGGCAGCTTGCCAGAAGCACGGACGACAGCGAAGTCGCCTTGCCGAAATCGATTGGCCAGCTGGAAATGTATTTATGGATTTCGGACGTCATGACTTCGTATCCGATTCGCTTGCCGAACGTAACCGGGGTGCCGAATTCCGCGATCGTTTTGACAAAGATGAGCATCGCGCCCATGCCGAAGGCCGACAGCAGCAAAGGGGCGATCACCCGGCGGAAGCGGTAGAGAAACGGCGCTCCCATCACCGCGGCCGCCTCCTCCATATTCCCTCCGATTCTCTCGAGCGCTCCGCGCAGCAGCAAGTACAGAAACGGATAAAGATGCAGGCTCATGATCGCAACCATGCCGCCGAAGGAGAAAAAGGCTTCTCCAAACCCGGCAAGCCCCGGAGCCAGCTGCTCCAGGTACCCGTTTTTTTGCATGAACAGAATCCAACCCATCGAACCGATGTATGGCGGCGTCATGAAGGGAACAAGGAACACGATTTCCAGCCACCGCCGCTCCCCGAGCCGGGTATGGACCATCACCCACGCAAGCGGAAGGGCGATCGCCGTCGTACCGAGGATGACGCACGCCCCCAGCCAGACGGAAGACGTGAGCACGTTCATCAATTCGGAATCCGCCAACGTTCGGAACGGGGCCGACCATTGCAGCTCCCCGTCCCGGTATACGCTTTGAATGAATATTTCGCCCAAAGGCAGGACGATGAGACCAAGCAGGACCAGGAGCGCCAGTCCCATCGACCAGGCTTTTCGTCGGCGCGGAAGCATCGATGGATTCATGTTACTTTAGCAGCTTCGTGAATCTCTCGGTGACTTCCGTGCCGTGCTCGCCCATCCAACCCCAGTCCGTCTTGAGCAGCGGAATTTCGTCCAGATTGGCGCGGTTCTCGGCTTTGATGTCCGTGCGGCCCGGAAGCAGCGCGGCATCGGAAACCAGCTTTTGCGCCGCATCGGAAAGCAGATAATCGATGAATGCCTTCGCGTTTTCTTCATGTTTGGTGGATTTCAGGATCGCCGCAGGCCGAGGGCTGACCACGGTGCCTTCCTGCGGATACACGATGTCGATCGGCTCGCCTTTCGCTTTGGCTTTATAAGTCATGTAGTCGACGGCGCCGGCGACCATGCTCTTCGCGCCGGTAATGACCGGATCCAGTGCTTCCTGGTTGGCCCCGGCCATGGCAACGCCGTTCGCCTTATAGCTCTCGAACAGGGACCAGCCTCCCTCGCCTTTGTCGCTAAGGTAACCCGTAATGAAATCAAGGGCGGAACCCGACAGCGACGGATCCGGAATGTTAACCTGATTCTTGTAATCCGGTTTGGCCAAATCGCTCCAGGACGTCGGCGGCGTCGTTACCAGCTTGGTGTTGTAGGCGATCCCGAGCGCCGACGCGCTGGTACTGAAGTAGTTCCCTTCCGGATCGGACCAATCCTTGTTCAGCTTGTCCGCGTTTTTCGCTTCCGGATAAGGGAGCGTCAATCCTTCTTTTTTCAGGCCCTGCGCGGAAGGCAGCGAGGCAAGAATAACCACGTCCGCCACCGGATTGGACTTTTCCGCTTCCAATCGGGCCAGGATTTTTCCTGTCGTGCCCTGAAACGTCTCGACCTTGATGCCGGTCTGGGATTCGAAATCCTTGATGAGATTGTTCGCTAATCCCTCGGGTCCCGCCGTATACACGGTAAGCGTTTTGTCCGCCGTCTCCGCCTGCTTGCCCTCTCCGGCTGCGGCAGCCGTATCTTCGGCCGCCTTGTTGCCTCCGCAGCCGGCAAGCGCGGCTCCGAGCGTCAATGCAAGAACCAGGGCGCTTCCTTTCTTCCATGTGTTCCGTTTCAAGTTGAACATCGTCGTTTCCCCCTTGATATTTTTCGTTTTGATCCCCATGTTTCAATCCCCGTCCAACCGATGAATGCCATGCTTCGGCAGGTAGATCGTAACCTCGGTCCCTTCGATCAGCCGCCGGGGATAATAGGCGAGCCAGAGTCCGGCAGCCTTGTCCGACTGCAGCCTGACTTCGTACCGGTCGCCGACGTAGCTTACCTGCTCAACGGTCGCGGCATAAGCCAGAGTATCTTGCCCGTCCGGCTCGAACCGGATCTGCTCCGGCCTGAACATGGACCGTCCGTCCGCAAGCCAGTTGGACTTCCCGATAAACCGCGCGACAAACGGGTGCCGCGGCTGATTGTAAATTTCTTCGGGCGTACCCTTTTGCAGCACCTTTCCCCCATGCATCACGATCACTTCGTCCGACATGGACATCGCTTCGACCTGGTCATGCGTGACGTAAAGGGCGGTCAGTCCCATCTCGCGCACCAGGTACATCATTTCCAGGCGCATCTCGTCGCGGAGCACCGCATCGAGCGCGCTTAGCGGCTCGTCGAACAGCACCAGCCTCGGGCGCGTCACGACCGCTCTCGCAAAAGCCACCCGCTGCTGCTGGCCCCCCGACAACTGATGCGGATAACGCTGCTCCATGCCGCTAAGCTTGACCTTGTCCAAAGCCTCCAAGACTTTATCCCGAATCGCGTCCTTGCGCCCGGCGGCCCGGAGCCCGAAAGCGACGTTTTCGAAGACGGTCATATGCGGCCATAACGCAAAATCCTGGAATACCATGCCGAAGCCGCGCCGTTCGGGCGGCACCTCCCTCGTTTCGCTCGCCAGGACGTCCTCGCCGAAGCGGATGCTTCCGGTATCGGGCCGCTCCAGACCGGCGATCAAGCGCAGCAGGGTGGTCTTCCCGCATCCCGAAGGTCCGAGCAGCGTCGTGAATTGTCCATGCCGGATCTTCAGGTCGGTCGGATGCAAAGCGGTATTTCCTCCAAAACTTTTGCCCACTCCGCTTATGTTCAAATCCATTTTTGTCTGCTTCCCTTCCTTGCTTTAACATTGGGGACGTTCGTTTGGTTCCAACGTTCCTACATACCAAGTCTACCTGCGGGAATGAAAGCCAGTATTACCGTAATGTAAAACGACAATTAATTCTTTCGATGAACTGCGTTAACATTCATAGATTTAATCTATACATAGGCGATAACCAGAAAAGAATAGGCGGGGATTTAACGATGATGAATCTTAATTTATTGAAACTTCAGATTATCGAACTGTTGGAGAAACACCATAAAATCACCACGGTGGCCGACCTCCTGGGACTCAAACAGCCGACGGTCACCTTTCACATGAAAAATCTCGAGCGGGAATTCGGAGTGAAATTGTTTGACGCCCGCATGGGCAGGATTATTTTGACGGACGCCGGACGCGCCCTGCTTCATTATGCTTCCAAGATCAATGCGCTTGCATCGGAAGCCCAACGGGTCGTCAACGATTTTGATACGCTTAAACAAGGAACTTTATCCATTGGAGCGAGCTATGTGCCTGCGACGTACATTTTGCCGTCGATTCTCGATTCCTTTACCAAATCGTTTCCCGGGATCCGCGTGACGTTGTCCGTCAAAACGGCGCCCGCCATCATGCAAATGCTCCATTCCCATCAGATCGATGCCGGAATCATCTCCACCACCCCTTTTCACAAAACGCCGCTCAAAGCGCAAGCGCTGTGCAAAGACGAGCTTGTATTGATCTGCTCTCCTTCCCATCCGTTGGCGGATGCCGAAGCGTGGACGCCGGAGCTGATCGCCGCCTCCTCTTTCGTGCTGCACGGGAAGGCATCCAATACCCGAAACATGACCGACGCGTGGTTGGAGCGGCAGGGCATTCGCCCCTTCGCCAGGCTGGAACTCGACTCCCTGGAAGCGATCAAACAAGCCGTCATGCTGGGCGAGCATATTTCCTTCGTCTCGCGGATGGCGATGCAATCCGAAACGGCAGCCGGCCGGCTGCGGATGTGGACGATTCCGGACCTCCCGGACGAACGCCATGTGTACGTCATGACCAACAAAGATCGGTACCTGTCGGCGACGAGCGCCCGATTTATCGAGCTGCTGGAACAGTGGCGGGGAACGGCCCAAGAACCTCTCTTGGGTGGCCAAGAATAAATGATTCTATTTTTTACCTGAACGGGTCATTTCCTTGATCAAGGTTTGACACTGGCCCTTTACAGTAGGTTACGAACGATATATCCATACGAGGGAGATGAAATGATGAAATCCAAGGCTGGAAAAGGAAAATCCATCGTTATTGCCGCGTTGGGCGCAGCGATCCTGATGACCGGCTGGCAGCCTGCCGGCAAAGCCGAAGCGGCGGCCAATGCGGTGCCGTCCTATGAAGTGAAGTTCATGCTGAAAGCCGATAAGGTCCTGAACCGGGATCTCACGCTGCAGGATCAGGTCGAAAAAACCTTTGCGATCGAAGAACCGGCAGCCAGAATGCTCGTGGAGTATTTTGATACGGCGTCCCTGGAGCTGAACGATGCGGGCTGGAATGTGCGCTTTCGCAAAAAAGAAGACAAGAAAAAATACGAGTTGACGTACAAAAAACGGTACGCCGTGATCAACGGGGATATCAACGCCGCCCTGGACCAGGCGAACCGGGACGGTTTCAGCGCGGACGACATGAATTACGATGCGGAGATCGACTGGGGTTACGGCAAACAGACGCTCAGCTTTTCGAATGATAAGGACGTTTCGGCCTCCAAGGGGCTGAAGCTGCCGAGCGAAAAAGATGCGCTGGAAATGCTGGTGAACGAAATTCCGGGCAAACTCGATAAAACGAACGGGTCGGGATGGGGAACGTCCGTATTGAAGAATTCCTACGCGCATGGCCCCGTTTCTGTCAGCAGATACACGGGTATCTTCGACGGCCTGGAGACGGATATCGAGCTATGGCCGATCGTCGGCGCGGACGGCAGCGGCACGGAAAACATCGTCGAGATTTCCTTCAAAACCGATGATTACCAAACGGCGGCATCCGAACGGGCGAAGCTGATGAAGCTGCTGGAAGACAAAGGCTGGCTCATTCCGGCCGACTCGCTTAAGACGAATTTGGTCCTTGAGCGTTATTAGATATAGCAATAACCCGCAGCAGGGACATCACGTCCAGGCTGCGTTTTTTTGTTATGACTCTGTCTTATTTGGCAGTTTCCAAGGAATTTCAAATGACCGATTGTCAAGCTAGCCGTTAAAGATTCGACGTCATCACGCATTCGTAATATGACTTCCCCACTCGCCCTTCGGCTGCAACCAGCTGACGCTTCTATCGACAATGAAGTCGCCCAGTGTTTGTTCGTAATTCTTGAGGTATGGTTTATTCAATTCCCATCGGTAAAACTGAACTTTCGGCATGGGTCGTTCGAAAGTGGCCCCTCCATCCTTGGTATGTTATGATTAACATATATTGGTTTTTTTGTAAGTTCTCCATCATAAAAACCGGGAGGGAAACGAATGCAAAAGGAAATTATCTCCTTAGCCGAAATCACCCAGTTTCGATCCGCCGCCGAAGAATTTAGCCCTTTTGAATGGTACAAGCACAAATTGGAACAGGAACCGATCAGCTACAACGAGGCAACGAATTCGTGGAACGTGTTCCGGTATGACGACGTCAAAAGAGTGCTGAGCGACCATGAGTACTTCTCCAGCGTAAGAACGAGGACGACGATCAGCGTCGGCGCGGACAATGAGGAAGGCCAACATGCTTCCGGCCGCATCAATTTGAATTCGGATCCTCCCGAGCACCGGAAAAGCCGCAGTCTCCTTTCCGCCGCTTTTACGCCAAGAAGCTTGAAACTTTGGGAGCCGCGCATCCATGAAGTGGTCAGGCAGCTGATCCAGGACATGGGCGACGAACCGGTCATCGATATCGTCCCAGCTTTTTCCGGCGCCCTGCCTACCATCGTGATTGCCGACTTGCTCGGCGTTCCGTCGGAGGACCGGTTTTTGTTCAAAACGTGGGTCGACCACCTGTTCCTCCCGCTGCCGAAAGAAAATGTCGAGGACGTTCAGGATCTGAAACGACAGGCGGCCAAAAACTACTACAGCTATCTTTACCCTCATGTCGTCCATAAAAGAACGAACCTTGCCGATGACATCATCTCGGACCTGATTCAGGCGGAGGTTGACGGGGAACGTTTGACGGATGACGAAATCGTCCGGATGACCATGTTCATCCTGGGAGCCGGCATCGAGACGACAAGCCATCTGCTGGCCTGCACGTTTTATTCGTTTTTATATGACGACGAACGGATTTATGCCGAAGTGCAGTCGAACCGCGAGCTGCTTCCGAATACCGTGGAAGAAATGCTCCGCTACCGTTTTCATGTCGCCAAAATGGATCGGACGGTAAAGACGGACAACGACGTACTCGGCGTTCCTTTAAAAAAGGGCGATGTCGTCATCGCCTGGATGAGCGCGGCCAATATGGACAAGGAAGTGTTTGAGGATCCATTTACCTTGAACATCCACCGTCCGAACAATAAAAAGCATCTGACTTTCGGCAGCGGGCCGCATTTTTGCCTGGGAGCCCCGCTTGCCAGATTGGAGGCCAACATCGGCCTCGGACTGTTCATGGATCACTTCCGGCGGATCGAACCCGTTCCCGGTTTCAAGCTGGAAGAACATCTGACGCCTTCCGCCGCCGGACAAACGCTGGCTTCCCTGCCGGTACGCGTCCATCGCTGGTGAGAAGAGATATGACTTCTAGCATGAATGAAAAAAGCCTCTTCCTTGTGAAGAGGCTTAAGTTTATTTGCAACCAAACAATCAGCAGCTTGGGTCCGGTTACCCGATGGCTTTTCGGATGTCGTAATCCCGGATGTCGATGTCCAGGTCCATTCCCAATGCCAGCTTGGCCAATTGGCTTCCTAAAAACGGTCCCATCGTCAAGCCTGACGCCCCGAGTCCGTTGGCCGCAAGCAGCCCTTCCCAGCCCGGGACGGCCCCGATGACGGGAAGGAATTCGGGCGTAAACGGGCGAAAACCGACCCTGACCTCCTGAAACGTGCTCTCGGCCAAGCGAGGAGCCAAGCTTAACCCTTTATTTAAAATCTCCTGCATTCCCCCTGCCGTGATTCGCGTATCATAACCTTCGATGTCGTTTTCGTGGGTAGCCCCGATCACGATTTTTTGTTCGCCGAATGCGATCATGTATTGATCCGAAGGCGGCATCACGACGGGCCACTTGCCCGTATCCTCTTTGCGGTCGACCTGCACGTGCATGATTTGCGCCTTCTGGAAACGAACGTTAAATCGAATGCCGAGCGGCTCCAGCAGCAGCCCGGCCCATGCGCCGGCGCAAACGACGGTTTGGTCGGCCGAAAAGCGCTCGTTGCCTACCTTGGCGCCTGTTACGCGGTTGGCCTCATACGTTAGGACGGCATCGCCTTGCAGATAAACGGCTCCATGCCGCTGCGCCGACCGGATCAGCGCGTCACGCAGGGCGCGTCCATCGACGCGGGCGGCGCCGCTGATGCGAACCGAATGATATCCTTCTCCCAGCAAAGGAAAAAGCGCTTGGGTTTCAGCATCGTTCAGCATCGCAATCTCTCCGATTTCCGGCGCGTCTTCTTTTCGCAGCCGTGCCCGCTCCTCCATCTTGCGAACTTTTTCCGGATCCGGATGGATGCTAAGGGCGCCCACCCGTGCATATCCCGTTTCGGTTTCGCCTTCTTGGATGAGCTCTTCGATCAATCCCGGGTAAAACCGCGCCCCGGCCTTCGCCAGCCGGTACCAAGCTTGATTGCGGCGCTGCGACAGCCAAGGGCAGATGATCCCGGCGGCGGCATCCGTGGCTTGCCCTTGATCTTGGCGATCGATCAGAAGGACATCCGCCCCCATTTTCGTCAGTTGATATGCGGTCGATGCCCCCAGAATTCCCGATCCGATGACGATGACTTTCTTCATGACTACAATCCTTTCCAAAACATGAGGTCGCATGATTCAATAGTTCATGAAACTTATGTTACCAAACGAAATAAAAAAAGCCCAGAGAATCAGGCTTTTAAAGGATAAACCGCAAAACCATTACCGTGAGGATGCCTACCACGACCGTCCCCAACAAGCTTCGCGTAAGGATGGCAGTCGCAAAGGTCGGTACCGCCGCCAATATTTCGGTATAATTCCGGGATATATCAAGCTTTCCGTCATTCATGAACAATTCCTGGCCAATTAAGGCAGCCATAACCGCGACAGGAACATAATTCAGCCACCGCATCGCCCAATCCGGCAGCTGCATCCGGCTGAGCACCACAAGCGGAAGCACTCTCGGAAGGAGCGTCACGACGGAGGCCCCTATAATCGCGAGCAGGATATGCCATCTTATCTCCATTTTTCCACCGCCATTCCAAGCGTCGCCGCAATAACCGTAGCCGCGATGACGGCCATGCTTCCCGATAAGAAATAGCTGGAACCGATCACCAACCCCACCGCGCAAACGGCAACCATCAAGTCTTTAAAGAACTTCTTTCTGCTGACCATCTGCAGGACGAGCAAACCGATAAACATGCCCGTCAGCGCAAAATCCAGGCCGAACTTTTCCGGTTCCGTGATCCATTGACCGAAAAAAGCCCCGGCAATGGTCGCAATAATCCAATTGAGATACGCGGTAACGTTTAAGCCGTGCATCCATTTCTCGTCGAGGGAAGTTCGATTCATGGCCTTGTTCATCGCAACCCCGAACGTTTCGTCCGTAAGCAGGGTGCCGATCAACATCGTCTTAAATGAAGTAAGATGCCGGAAATAAGGCGATACGGCCGCGCTTAGCAGCAAGTGGCGAAGGTTCACGATAAAAACCGTAAGAATAATGGCCGTAACCGATCCATGGGAAGCAATCATGCCTGCCATGATAAATTGGGCGGAACCTGCATAAATCATCGTAGACATCAAGGTAATTTCCAACAATGACAAGCCGGACGTTTTTCCGACAACGCCTGCGGCGAAACCGATGCTTAAGTAACCGAGCAGCGTCGGAATGCAATCCTTGACGCCTTGGTAGAAGCTGTCTTCGCGCACGGTAAAATCTTGTTTGTTTACTTGAACCTTTTCAGACACCGTTTTGATCCTCGATTCCATTTCGTTTTTTCTCAGATGTTAGCTTGGGCAGCGGATGTTGACGAATCCGTGAAGTGTTGACGTTCCGAACCCCCCTCTCTATCGCATGTGCGTTATAGTATATATTACGTGCATTATATCATACGAAATGCCGATAGATGAATAGATTTCACCTCGTAAAATGAGCGTAACCAGCAGGGAACTCGAGGCCGACTTCAATCCTGCACATATTCGGACAAAAAGGATAGGGTCATCTCAAAACACTCCATGGCCTCCGGCGTATGCAGCTGAAATTGATATTCGTGCGGAACGACGCCGCGGGCCGGCGGATAAAACAAGGCGGTCACGGGGACGTTCGCCGCCCGAAGCTTCGCCTCCAGCTCCTTCCCGTGTTTTTCGAAAGAACCGCTGTTGCCATCCGTGATAAACGTCGGCGGAAAATCGCGGGTCACATGGTTGGCCGTCGAAGCGTCTTCCGCTTCGCTCCTCTCCTGCCAATTACGTTTTCCGATATAAGCCCACCCCAGTCGTTGCAAGAAAAACCTCTCCATGTTCCCCGTGACGTTCGCAAGGTGTTTGACGTTATAAGGCCCGCAATAGAGCAGCGCGGCTTTCAACGTACCGGCAGGAACGGTAGGATCGATTCCAACGCGCCCGGCCAGCCCGGGGTTGGTTTGAATGGCAGCAAACTGGGAGGCGATTTGGGCGCCGGCCGAATCTCCCCCAATGATCAACCGGTTCAAGTCCAGGGAAGGAAATTGAGGAGAGATCGATTTCAGATATTCGTAGGCCTCTCCCATTTGCAGAATGGGCGCCGGGTATTTTGCCTCGGGAGCCAATTCGTAGTTCATGCTGACGACGGCATAACCTTTGCCGGCCATCATCGTGCACCAATAGGACGTTCCGGATTTATCCCGGCAACGACGAAAACGATGATCGACACGATCCATATTAAAATCTTCATTTTGTTCCTCTCCTTAGCGATTTTTCGTGAACATATTGTATTTCGTCTCCGCCGCGCGCTCTACCGTAATTCCGACTTTTCCATTGCCATATTCCGACTTGATCTCGTGGAGGCCCCCTAATCCGATGATTATGGTCTGCCGGATTGCAAGGATTTCAAGACATAAAAACGGACCGCCGGCATGTTCAGCGGTCCGTTTGTGTTATGTTAGGCCTGCTGCCTTACGGAAATCAGGCATTCTATCCGTCACACCTTATACGAAAACTTACTATAAATAGTTATGTCAGATCGAAACGAATTCTGGCGAATCTATGAAATTTCGAAAGGAGGGTTTCCTATTCCAACCTTATCCCCTGAATCCCGCGGGCGAAAAGGTCCGGCGGGCGTAATTCTTCAAGGCGACGGAAGAATCGGTCTATTCTGGCGCATCCTGCTGGGATGGCTCGCGTTCGTTTCCGGCCTTGGGCTGGCGGTAGCCGCGGCTACGATCGCCGGTAACTACGGCTTCCCCGCGTTGGCGCTGCAGGTCATTTTGGTCGTGGTCACGACGGGCGTAAGCGTACCGCTCATTTATTTGCTGCGGCGTTATGCCGACAGGCGGCCTTGGAGCGGCCTGGGATTGAGTTCGCCCCCGAAAGGGCTGCCTTATTTTCTGCTCGGGATCGGTCTGCTGGCATTGTTGACCGCCGCATCGCTCCTCATCGGCAGTCTGCTCGGGTGGCTGAGAGTCGTTGCTTTTCATCTCCCCGCCTCTACCCTTTTTATCATTCTGATCAATTCGGCCATCGCTTTCTTCAACGAAGCGTTTCCCGAAGAAATCTCCTTCCGCGGCTACTTGTACCGGAACCTGAACACACGCTTTCCTCGTTGGCTCGCCCTTGTCCTCCAGGTTGCCCTGTTCGTGCTCGCCCCCATCGCGCTGACCGCGTTGATGGTTCTTGCCGGAATCGCGACCTGGGATCAAGTGACGGTCGACTATATCATCAATCTGGTCGCATTCGGCACGATGCTGCAGCTATGCCGCATTCTATCGGGCAACCTGTGGATGAATATCGGTTTCCATTTGGCATGGCTCGAAATGGTCCGGTACGTTGTCGTCCCTTCTCCATCGGCCATCGTCGAAGTGGAATATATAACACCGCTTGCCGGCTACCTGGTGAACATCGGCACGGTCATCCTTGGCGTGATCATCCTTTTGGCCTGGTCGCTCCGACAACGGGTGAACTGGAATCGGATCGAGCCTGATGATCAGCCCGAACCCGAGCAACCCGCAATCTAACCGTTTTTTGAATGCAGGCTTGTTTAGGGTAACGCAAATCCGGATATCCGCATGGTTTCAGTTTGGCGCCTTCTGCGCTGTTCGAAGCCATCGAAGGCACCCGATGAAAATATCGGGTGCCTTCTTCGTTTATTCCGTCTCAATTCCATCCGGTACACCGGTTCGTCAGCGTCTCAATGAGCTCGTGCTGACGACGCCGTATCTGGACAGCAGTTTGCGCCCCAGCAGCGCGACGGCCCGGTCGGTGAGAAAACCCATCAGGCCCAGGCAGATCAGCCCGACGAAAATCCAGTCGGTTCGGAAAAACAGCCGCGAATTCCAAATCAGATAACCGACGCCTTCGTTGGATGCGATCATTTCCGCCCCGATGATCGCCATAAACGACGTTCCCATCGCAAGGCGAATGCCGGTAAAGATATAAGGAACCGTTGCCGGAATGATGACGTGGATGACGATCTGCCATTCCGACGCGCCCATGCTGCGGGCCGACCTGATTTTATCCTCTTCGACGGAGAGGACGCCGGTTAACGTGTTCAAGATGACGATAAAAAACGTGGCGTACATGATCAGCATCACTTTGGACGTTTCCCCGATCCCGAACCATACGAGGAACAATGTGATAAACGCGATCGGCGGAATAAACCGGATAAAATTGAGGAACGGCTCCGCAAACGCCCGGATGGCCCCTACTTTTCCGATCAAGATGCCGACGGGAACGGCGATCAGGCTCCCCAGGGTCCAACCGAGCAGCACGCGGTATGCGCTGATCCCGATATATTGCAGCAGCGTTCCGTCCGCAAGCAGCTCGTAGCCGCCTTTTGCCGTATACAGCGGTCCCGGAAGGATTTCCGGTCCATAGATCAGCGATATCAGCTGCCAGAGAACCAGGATTCCGATCCAAAACGCAATGTTCAATGACGTTTTTTTGAAATTACCGTTCATGGTGTCCCTCCGTTCCTTCCCCTACTCTTCGAAATGCGCCTGAATGCGATTGTACAATGCGTGGAATTCAGGCGCGGACATGTCGCGCGGATAGGCCAGCGGCACATCGTAGATATGCGTTATTTGGGACGACGGACCGGCGGACATGATACCGATGCGCCCTCCGAGCAGCAGCGCCTCCTGAATGTCATGGGTCACTAAAATGACCGTCTTGTCGGTATCCCTCCAAATGTTGACCAGCTCCCTCTGCATCGTGCGCCGGGTCATCGCGTCGAGCGCGCCGAACGGTTCATCCATCAGCAGGATGGACGGGTCGTTCGAGAGCACCCGCGCAAGCTGGACGCGCTGTTTCATGCCGCCGGACAACTCGCGCGGGAATTTGTTCTCATGCCCTCGGAGTCCAACGAGACCTATGAAACGGTCCGACACTTCCTTCCGCTTCGCTGCCGGGATACGTTTCATGCGCAGGCCGAACTCCACGTTCTCCCTTACGGTCAGCCACGGAAAAAGCGAGGAATCCGCCTGCTGAAACACCACCGCGCGGTCCTGTCCCGGCCGGTCCACTTCCTTTTCCCCGACCCGGACCTGACCCGAGGTTTTGGAGACGAAACCGGCGATCAGGCTGAGCAGGGTGGATTTCCCGCAGCCGCTCGGCCCGAGCAGGACAAAAAATTCTCCCCCTTTGACGACCAGGTCCACGTCTTGAATAATGTAATGAAGATGGCCGGCGCCCGGGGACGCGTAGCTCTTGTTTAACCGTTCAATATGGATTTCGTTTGGCTTAGGCAGCGAGCTCATGGGTTTCCCTCCTATTTCAATTCGATGACGCGGTCCGGAAACGCCTGGCGTACCAGGTCCAGATTCAGTTTCGCATGAAGGTCGAAATCTTTTTCGATGATCTTGTTTTCGACCATATATTTCTTTTGTCCGACCAATCCCTCGTATGCTTTTTGCGTGAAGCCGATATTCCATGGATTTTTCAGAAGATCCTTAAGCGTTGCTTCTCTCGGCTGTTTCACTTCGTCGTACATAATATCCGCCGTTTCGTCCGGATGGGCCTGCGCATAAGCCGAGGCTTCATCCAGCGCCTTCAGGAATTCCACCATGCCTTCCTTGTGGTCCTTGATGAACGAACTTGCGGCAATCAGCCCCGTACCGATCCGCACCGGCGTTTGGGACATATCCGACAGCTCGCGGGCCTCCTCAAGCCCGGCAAACTTCTGGTTGAGCACCGCTCCGTATACCCATGCCGCGTCGATTTCGCCTTTTTTCAGCGCGACGTACGCTTCGTCAAACCCGCCCTGCCCTACGAGCGTCACGTCGGACAACGAAATGCCGTTTTGCTGCAGATAAACGTCCCATAGATACGGAATAAACGTGCCTCTTGAAAAACTCAGCTTTTTGCCTTTCAGATCGGCTGCGCTGGCGATTTCCTTGCGGGCAAACAGTTTCCACTCGCTTGCGCTTAGATCCGTGGCCGTACCGGAGGAGGCGAAGATGGAATAATCGCCTTTGCTGACGGCGTTCAGCAGCGGGAAGTCCGCGCCGAAGGCGACGTCGACCTGCTTGATGAACAAGGAATTCACGCCTTCGGCCGGGGTGGCGAAGTTCACGAGCTCGGCGTCGATGCCGTGTTTCTCGAAAAAGCCTTTTTTATTCGCGACGCGGAAGACCGTATTGGTCGATATATCGGCGATCTTCAGCTTCAGCCGGCCGCCCTGGTTCGATCCCGCGGCCGTTCCGCAGGCGCCAAGGAGCGAAGCCGACAGCACGAGGGCCATGACGACGAGACTCAAGCGCCGAATGTGCAGCTTATTCATTGCCGGCGTTCTCCTTCCGTATGGTTTCGTCGGTCGTGGCCACGCAGAAGGCGCCTTCCCCGTAAGATACCGTCCCTTCCACCTCGACGGCCGTCACCGCTCCCCGGGCAGCGGCGCCCGGCAGGCGGAAATCGGCGACGTCGATCGGGGCGATTTCCGTTTCGACCGGCGCTTCCAACTGCGGAATCCACTCGTAAGGGACCCGATAAGCGCGGTAGACCATGTTGGAATTCCGTTTGTTTTTGTACGGCGAAATGTATTCCCATACCAGTTCATGCTCGCGCGTCACTTCGAAGATTCTGCCGTCGGCGCCTTCCGTAATGAGCGTGTTGCCGTTCGGGAGACGCTGCGCCGAGCTGATGTAAGGACTATAGAACCGGTAAGAGTCGAGCGGCGCCTGGAATCCGGCCTCCGTCGGCGTATACTGCCATTCGATCGCAAGCGTGACCGGGTTGATCTCCAAAATGCGGGAATGGTCGCGGCGCGCCACCTTCAGCCCGTCCGGTGCTTCGGGGTTCGGACTGCCGTAGCCGCCCCAGCCGCCGTTATCGAATACGAGGATATTCCCTTCGCCAGGCAGCCCCCGCGGAATGAGGTGGGCATGGTGTTGGCCGATGATCCAGCCGATATGCTCCGTTTCTTTCGACGAATAATCGGGTCCCAGCTTCCATACGATGTTCCCGGATTTTTTATCGATGATCGCGATGATGTTCGATTCGCGCGCGTCCCAGATCAGGTTATCGGGATGGAACCGCTCGTCGCCCGCATCGTAATGTTTGTTCGGGCCGAGCACCGATACGGAGTTGATATGCATCCAGTCCCCCGAGTGGGTGCCGAACGCCCGCGTGTTGGGATCGCGGAACAGCGCCTGTTTGGCCGCTTCGTCGAAGCCCAGCTCGTCAAAATGGGCGCTGACCGCCCATTCCCAAATGACGTTCCCTTCCCAGTCCACCTCGATGATCGTGTCGTCGAGCAGCTCGGTGTCGGAAATTTCCGGCCGGTTCACGTTTTTATGCGCAAGGATGATCGTGTTCCCTCCGTCCACCTTTGGCGTTAGTCCCGGGGCGTAATACCCTACCGGATTGCCTTCGCGCTGATAATCATGATGCTGGCGCGCCATCCATTGCGCCGGATGTCCCGGATCCTCGATCCATGCGTAACGGTCGAATGTCCAGACGATGTTGCCGTCCCAGTCTACTTGCACCAGGTTGGCTTCGTCCTGGAAACCGTATTTCGGGTCGCGTTCCGCCGTGCTGCCGAGCACGTAACCTCCGGGAAATATTTTGTTCGGAAAACCCCGCAGCCCTTTCCAAAGACGGACCTCCCTGCCGTTCATGTCAATGAGCAACGCGCCGGTATCGGCCGCCTGATAAATCGTATACCCGCTCCAAGCTTTGCCTGGCAGGTAAACCGTCGTTCCCGTCGGATAAATCGTTGGATGTCCCATAATGTTTCTCCCTTCCCGTTTGCGATAATCGTTTTAATACGAAACAAATTTGTTTGACCGCTTGCCGCTCTCCTTGATGCAAACCGCTTCCGTCGGCAAGTCCCCGCCGGCCGATTCCGCTTTTTGGATGACCGCTTCGGCAAACCCCTCCAGGCGGCCGTGCAATCGCTGGAACAAGAAGATCAGAAGCTCGAGTTCGGCGAAGGTAAAGGACCCGAACAACGCGTCGATCATATAAGTCCCTGCCTCCCTGTTCCGTGCGACCATCTCTCTCCCTTGCTCGGTAATGTCGAGCGCCACCGTCCTCCGGTCGGTTTTGCTTCGTTTGCGGACGGCAAATCCCAAAGCTTCCAGTTTGTCGCAGATCGCGGTGACGGCACCGGACGTAAAATCCAGCTGCTCGGCGATATCCCCAAGTCCTTGTTCCCCGTCCCTCACAATGGCGTTCAGGATGAGCATGCCCGGGAGCGTGACCCCTTCGATCGTAATTTTGTCGCGCTCCTTGACGAATCTTCGGACCAGCTTCCGAAAATGCCAATCCGCTTCCTCCATTTGTGCCCAGTCTTTTTCTTTCATGCCGCTCCTTTCCGGCGTTATCGACCTTGCTCTGGCTGATTTTTAAGAAAAAGGCCTTCCCTGCCCCTCCATCGCGAGCCTTGCGCCGGGAAACAGAAAAGGCCCCTGGTTCTCTACCGGCATGTTTCCGGTATCGATCGCAGGAGCCTTTGGTGGACCAATCGGCTGATCATTTTGTTTAATGTTGAAATAACGAGCATTCATTCAATGAACGATAACCCGTTGGGCTTGACGTAAGATTAAACCAATTATTCACACCTGTCAAGTAGGTTTTTATTTATCATTTGGTATGCACGAAAAATTGCCGCTTGAAGTCTATAGGTTAACGATCTTTATATTATGTAAACTGTAAAAACAACAAGTTCACCCTGCTCTCCTTGTTATTCCAATCCTCATCAAAGAGTCATGGGATAACCTACCCGCGCTTTTTTCGCTTTTTAACCTCATTTCAATTCCCCGAATTTACATCTCAGGAATACTTTGGATGTCTTCGGTTCACAATAAGATCCGATTTTACGTTCAGAACGGAGGCATCTCATGGATAACGTTATGCTGGCGCGATCGCTGTTCGGGTCGTCCATGGCGTTTCATATCATTTTCGCGACGCTTGGAGTTGGAATCCCCTTCATGATCGTTATTGCGGAAATTTTGTATCAGGTAAAAAAAGACAAGGACTACGCCATGCTCGCCAAACGCTGGACGAAAGGCCTTGCCATCCTCCTGGGGGTAGCGATCCCTTCCGGAACGCTCGTGGGCGTCATGCTTTCGCTGCTATGGCCGGGTTTCATGGAAATCGTCGGCCAAGTCATCGCGCTGCCCTTTCAGATCGAGATCTGGGCGTTTTTCCTCGAAGCGTTGTTCATGTCGATTTATGTCTACGCGGCGGACCGGCTGCCGGCGGCGGTGCGAATCCTTAGCGTCGTTTTCGTGGCGATCGGTTCCAGCATGTCGGCGGTGCTGATTACGGACGCGCATGCATGGATGAACACGCCAAGCGGCTTTCGGCTGGAAAACGGGCAGGTGGTGGACGTGCATCCTTGGGCGGCCGTGTTTAATCCCAGCTTGGCGACGACGGCGATGCATGTGCTCCTGTCGGCCTACATGACCGGCGCTTTTGCCGTCGCCTCGGTGGCTGCCATGAAGCTGCTCAAACGTCCTCACTCGGAACGGGAACGGGCCTATCACTACAAAAGCTTGTTCCTCTCCCTGTTCATCGGCGGCATCATCTCGCTGATCACGGCGCTGAGCGGCCATGAAACGGCGCAAATGCTGCATGCGCATCAGCCCGAGAAACTCGCGGCGGCCGAGGGGCTTTTCGAAACGCAAGCCTATGCCCCCCTTTCGATCGGAGGCGTGGTCGACAAGGAAACGCGCAGCATCAAAGGGGCGATCGAAATTCCTTGGGCGCTCAGCTTCCTCGCAGGCAACCGGTTCGACACCATCGTCAAAGGCTTGAACGATTTTCCCGAAGAGGAGTGGCCTCCGCTGTTCGTGCATACGCTGTTTAATCTGATGGTGGGCATCGGCATGCTGCTGATTCTCGTATCTGTTTTTACGGTGGGCTTCCGCATCCTTGCCAAGCGCCCCTACCCCAGATGGCTATTATACTCGCTGCTGTTTGCCGGCCCGCTATCCATGGTGGGCATCGAGACCGGCTGGGTGTTCAGCTGCACGGGACGGCAGCCGTGGACCATTTACCATATCCAGAAGACGGCGTCCGCCGCGACGCAGGCCCAGCATTTGGGCTCGTTGTTTGTCCTTTTTCTCGGGCTGTATGCGTTTCTGCTGATCGTAACGGCGGTGGTCATGTTCTACTATTTCAAGCGGCATCCCGTCACTTTTGAACCGGTGGAAGGCCGGAGCGGAGAAGGGAGGAGCCTATGAGCGATACGCAGCTGGCGATCACCATTCTTTGGTGCTTTATCTTTATCTATTCCATTGCGGGTTCCATCGACTTCGGCGCGGGGTTTTGGTCCATGGTGTTCAGCAAAAGGAATCCGCATGCCGCGGACATTGCCAACCGTTTTTTGTCCCCGTCCTGGGAAGTTACCAATGTGTTTCTCGTGCTGTTGGTCGTGGCGCTTGTCGGCTTTTTCCCCCGCGCCGCCTTTGTGCTGGGCACCCTGCTGCTGGTGCCGGTCAGCCTTGTGCTCGTACTGCTGCTGTTTCGGAGCGCGTTTATCGTTTATTCGTATTCGGTGCAGAAACATGAACAGGCGCTGCGTATCGTTTCGGGGATCACCGGCCTGTTCATTCCCGGATTGCTGGTTAGCGTGCTGCCGATTTCGCTAGGCGGATTCATCCATACGGAACAGGGCTTTCCCCAACTCGAATTCGGAACTTTGCTGCGCAGCGCCACATTGTACGCCCATGTCGGCTTCGGCATTCTGACGGAACTGTTCTTATCCGCCTTATTCCTGTCCGATTACGGACGGGAAGCCGGAAACGAACAGGTGTCGCAGCAATTTCGCTCCCTCGCGATCGTGCTTGGCCCCTTGGCCCTTGCCATGGCCGTCTTGGCCACCTTTACGATGGTGCCGGAGGCGCTTTGGATCGTGGCCCGCATGCAGGAGCAATCGGTATGGTTCCTGCTGTCGGTCGTCGCGTTTGCGATCGGGTACGGCGCCTTGTGGATTCGCCGGAAAGACGGCAGAAAAGGCTGGCCCCGGCTGGCCGTCGTGATGACGATCCTCCAGTTCGCGCTTGCGAGTTATGCGTACGGGAAAGCGCATCTGCCCTACATCGTTTACCCGGATTTGACCATGGAAGCCGGCATCACGAACCATTCGATGTTCGTATCCTTGCTATGGGGGTACGGTTTCGGGACGGTAATTTTATTGCCGGTATTCGTCTTGTTCTGGTGGTTGTTCTTAAAGGACAAGCGCTACCTGAGAACGAAGTAAAGCGAATCTGTTTTGCTGCATTTGACGGTGCTGCAAGCCAAAGAACCGACAGGGAACATCCCCGTCGGTTCTTTGGGTTATGGGCTACTCCGGAACGATTTTCTTTCGGGCTGACACTTTTTTGGGTAAATCGCTGCGCCGACCTGCGTGACTCATTTCCAGAAGTCAAAAAAAAGCGCCCTTGACGGACGCTATGAACGCGTTTATTCATTCGTTTTTCGGCGGTAAAGCCAAAATGCCAATGTCATAAAGACTAGCAGAATCGATCCGAGCACGGCAAGAGCGGCGATGAGCACCGGGGCTTCCGCCGTGCCGTGCGTCAGTCCCCGGGCGGCCGAGGACGCCAAGCTCACAGGATTATAAGCCACGATTCGCCCGAGCCATGGCGGCATGGTGGACGTATCCGCAAAAACGTTGCTGGTAAACATGAGCGGGTACAACGCAATGTATGACATTGTGGTGAGGGTTTCGGTTTTTTTGACGACGATTCCGATGCAGGCGAAAATCCAGCTTAAGCTGAATGCATACAGCATGACGAGCGCAAACGCAAGCAGGAATCCTGCGATGCCGAACGAGATCCCGAAAACGGCTATAGGCTGTTTACACCCGTACATATCAGGCAAATTTTACTTATACGCACCCTGCGCAAAACCGTTTATTATTTGGAAAACATGAAGAAATCGTGCATGCCGTCGAGCGCAACAGCCTCGAAAAAGCCAAAAAAGTGACTTTGGAGGCCTTGTCCAGCATCCATGACCGTAACCGGAAACAGTTTTACGGGGTGTATCTTCTGACCGAGCTTTGCATTGAAGTCGGCCTGATCGATCCGAAGGAATACAACAAAAATATGTGGTACGACTATTACAACAAAACGGAACAGGATTCCCCGGAAAATTAACCAGTTTGTACGGCGGCACAAAAAAAGCCTGATTATTCAGGCTCCTCCTTCAATCCTTCATGTGCCGGCCGGGACTTTTTGCACGACCGGAGCTTGACGCTCGTTGTCCACCTTCATGACAAAACCGGCAGCATATTCTCTGGCGCATAACGTGATATCCTCTTCAAGAAATTCCGGCTTCCCCGCATCGTAAAATTTCGCTGCCGCCTCCGAATCGTGGATGCGCTCGATGGTCCGATCGGAGGAAATGCCGCCTACGCCCCGAAGTATGCCTGCCATATATTCAGCGCATGCCAGATCATCGTCCCCGCTCGGATGCGAGGCGATCAGCTGCACTTTTACGTCTTCGCCCTTCATGAAATTTCGTTTGATGAATTCCGCCGTCGTTTTGGCATTGGTAAACCCTGTGACAAATACGTGGTCCGCGTTCAACGCGTTTAAAGCCGCCGCAACGCCGTTTGTCGTTTTCTGAATCAAATATTTCCCGTTCAAGTCGAAGCGCTGCAAGCGCGCCGGCGAATTGTCCAGTTCAAACCCCGGAATCGGCAGGCCTTGAATCTCTCCGGCCAACAGATGGGAAGGATAACGTTCTTTTAAACGGAAAGCCTCGTCCACCGTCCCCGCCAGCATGATTCCCCGCACCCCGCCGATAAAAGCGTAATGCGCCACCGTAAAAGCGCGTATCACGTCGATGATCACGTTGATGTCGGCGTCTTCCAACTCGCGGCTGCTTCCCTGAATGATCCGTAAAGGCATTGGTATCCCCTTTCACCCTTTGCGTAAAGGTACTGCAATAATCAGTATATTGGCCCGCATGCAGGTGGTGCTTTTTTAACGCAAAAAAACCCTTCCTCCTCAAAGTCTGTCAAGCCTTGGTTCGCTTATCGCCCATTCCCAAATCCGTAATTCCGGAATGTTATATTCCTTCTGCGGCAATAATTAGAATGGCGGAATATCGCCAAATACAGTCAAGGAGCCGCACCATGGAAAAAACGAAATCACGAAAAATGAATATCCGCTTTGAAAGCGATATCGAACCGACAAGCCCCGATGAGACGGCGGACCAAGAGGCAAGCGCTAAACAATCGTCGGCAGACGGCCGTTCCAAAGGCCAACTATGGGAGTTCATTGCACTGGCCACCATTCCGATCGTGCTCGTTTTCGGCAATTCCATGCTGGTTCCCGGCCTTCCGCAAATGCAAAAAGAACTTGGCATCAGCAAATTCCAAAGCAGCTTGATCATATCGATTTTCTCTTTGGCCGCCGGCTTGTTCATCCCGCTGATCGGATATTTGTCGGACCGGTTTGGCCGCAAGGTCGTGATCATACCCGCGCTGATTATTTATGGTGCGGCCGGTATCCTGGCCGGCTTCGGCGCCATTTGGGACTCCTACACCGTCATTATCATCGCCAGGGCGATTCAAGGTTTTGCCGCCGCCGGAACCGCTCCGATTGCCATGGCGCTCGTTGGCGATTTGTATGAAGGAGGGACGGAAAGCAAAGCCCTCGGTCTCATCGAAGCCTCCAACGGCGCAGGCAAAGTGCTGAGCCCGATCATCGGTTCCCTGCTCATGCTGATCGTCTGGTATGCTTCTTTTTTCGCCTTTCCCGTATTTTGCGCATTATCGCTTTTAGCCGTCATCTTTTTGATCAAAGAACGCAAACGGAGTCAGAAGCAGGAGCTGAAGGCATATCTCGGGAAAATCAAATGCATCTTCAAGGAAAAAGGCCGCTGGCTCGTCACCGCGTTTTTTGCGGGATCGCTTGGGCTGTTTATCCTGTTCGGCGTGCTTTTTTATTTGTCCAACATCCTTGAGGACAAGCCTTACAACATCGACGGCGTCGTTAAAGGCCTGATTTTGGCCATTCCCCTGCTGGGGATGGTCATCACCTCCTATACGACCGGAAGCTTGATCAAGAAAAAAGGCCTCCTCATGCGCGTGCTGATGAATGTCGGACTTATTGCCATGACCGTTTCGCTCGCGGCCACCTTGTTCTTTTTGAAAAACATCTATGTGTTTATCGGCTTGCTGACCATCAGCAGCATCGGAACGGGCATGCTTCTCCCCTGCCTGAATACGCTCATCACGGGAGCCGTAGAAAAAAGCGAGCGCGGCATGATCACGTCGCTTTACAACAGCTTGCGTTTTTTGGGCGTGGCCGTGGGACCGCCGCTGTTCGGCTGGATGATGGATAAATCGGATCGCGTCGTGTTTATTACGGTATCGGCGCTGTCTTTGATCACGCTTGGTTTCGTGTTCTTTTTGATCAAGCCGCCGCGCAAGGTCGGATAAAGCCGCAAAATGATGGGGCGGGATGGGCACCTGCCGTTCGGAATGCGCATAAGATACCAGTGTCATTTCGATTCAACGACAATTCAAAAAGAATTGAGGAGATCCCCAAATGAACATTTCCCTTCGTGCAGTATGGCCCAAAGAGTTATGCGACCCCAGCGGGCTGCGCGAACGTCAACTCGGCGGCAATAGCCCGCAACAACTCGGCGGCGGGTTTACGATGGTCATCGATAAGGGCCTGGGCAGAAACGCGTTTACGGATCTGGTCGAAACCGCTTCAGATTATATCAGCTGCGTCAAATTCGGTTTTGGAACGGCTCCGCTATATAAAACGGAAGTTCTGCTGCACAAGATCAACCTTGCCAAACAGCACGGCATCCTGGTCATGCCCGGCGGAACCCTGCTTGAGACGGCCGTTCAGCAGGATCTCGTTCCCGTCTTTTTCAAAACGATATGCAACCTCGGGTTTAATGCGGTAGAAGTCTCCGACGGCACGATCGAACTGCCTCGCAGCAAACGCACGGAGCTGATTCGGGAAGGCAAACAGCACGGGCTCCGGGTCTTCACGGAATACGGCAAAAAGCTTTCCGGCTCTCTCATCGACGCCGCCCGATTGGCCGAGACGATGGAGACGGATTTGGCCGCAGGCGCTGAATTTTTGACGGTGGAAGCCCGGGAATCGGGGGTAGGCGTAGGCGTGTTCGACCAGAACGGCGAATGCCGGGAAAAAGTCATCCAGGATATCATCGAGTTTGTCCCGGATTCAAGCAAGCTGGTGTGGGAAGCACCCCAGAAGCAGCAGCAAGCGATGTTTTTGCGCAAATTCGGCCCCAACGTGAACCTTGGCAACATCCCTCCCGGCGAAATTCTTGCGCTCGAGACGATGCGCCGGGGCCTCCGCCAGGATACGTTTGAATTCGGGACGAACCAAAAGCAAGCCGACGAATTTTGTTACGTGATTTAACCATACATCTACGGCCGATCGAAAGCCCGCATGGCGACAAACGCATAAAAAGAAAACCGAAAGCACTTTCGTGATAAGTTCTGAAGCTAAGGCATTCTGGCATGAACCCGTTCGTTATTACAGAATGCCTTATATGTATCTTTTGCCGTTCCCGGAATCCCCTTCTATAGACAAGCATACAATGTATGCAAAGAAGGATTCATACTCCACTCAAGAAGGAGATTCCGCGTGAAGATTCAAATGATTTCCGGCCGCAGCAAGCCGTTGATGATCCGCCATATTTCCAGAAAACTCTTTTTTATCACCGCAGGTTCAGTCATCCAAGGGTTCGCGATGGCTGTTTTTTTGTTTCCGCATGCCATTCCGTCCGGGGGAGGAGCCGGGATCGCGGTGCTTCTGAACCATGCGTTCGGCATTCCGATGAGCCTGGGACTGTGGTTTGCCAACTTTGCATTCCTCATTTTTACGGTCCATTATTTGGGCAGCGTCAGTGCCTTCGGGACCGTTTTTGTCATTACGGTAACTTCGGTATCGGTGAATTTTTTCGAGGTGTTCGTTAAACCGCCGATCGGCAATGTATGGATCGATCTTCTCGTCGGTTCGGTCATTTTGGGGACGGGCATTTCGATGCTCCTCAGGCAACGGGTGTCCAACGGCGGCATCGGATATGTCGCGCTCGCGATTTACAAATATAAACGAATCCATCCCGGCACGTCGTTATTTTGGATGAACGGATTCATTTTTATGTTGACCGCCTATGTCATCGACTGGAAAATCATCGTTCTTGCGGTAGCATGCCAGTGGATGTCGACACGGATCATCAATTGGATTCACCGGTTTCAGATCCCCGTCTGGCGCGGAAAGTAACCGACTGTTAAAGGCTGTGCAGGACATTCATGCGCTCACGATTTGAAGGACAAACCGGCTTCTTCTAAAGCTGCCCGAAGTTTAGGCAAAGAAGCCGGGCCCATGCCATGAAATTGCAGGATTTCTTTTTCGCTGTGCTCCGAAAGTTTGTGGAGAGACGTGATTCCATGATTCTCCAATGCCCGTCTGGCCGGCGCGGAAAGAAGCAACAGAAAACCCGTTTCGTTTTTTTGTTCCCGCTCGCAAATCGGGCATGTCGGACAATCGCTGCTTTTATAATACCTGTGTCCCTGGCTGCAGGTTTTTGCATCCCCTTTTGGAGTTGGCATGTTCAATCCTTCACCCTTTCAACCATGCGCCCCTAGCGCATGATATGTATTCATCATTCATTGTCCCGACCGTTCAATTCAGCCAGCGATTTGCTTGAGGAAATCCTTGCACCTCTTCAGGCATTGGTGGTACTCATTGAAGTTGTAAGCGTCATGATAAGGGTTCATAAATCCATGTTCGGCGTCGATCATTTCGACATGCGCGTTCTGTTTATCCCTTAATTTTTGCTGCAAATCCAATGCGTTAAACGATTTCTCATGCTTAGCGAAAAACAATAAGGAGGCGCAAGCGGGTTCGATCTCCGTATAATCTCTGATTCTCGATCCGTAAAATCCGACGATGCCGTCTACCCCGTGCCCGCTCGTCATCCATGCAAGCGTTGCGCCCACGCTAAATCCAATGATAAAAATCCGCTCGTATTTGTCCCGGTTTTGATCTACGATGTTGCATACATGGCGATGTGCACCGGCAAATCCGATCTCGTTCATAAAATAATGGTAGTCTTCCATGTACTTTGACTAGCTCATTCTTTTCATCATCGGATGGTCTTCGTTGAGCTGCAGCAAATCCCACAGGTTCCCATAAAGGTCTTTGAATACTGCCACCATCCCATAAGGCTGCTCCTGGGGTTCTCGGACAAACTCTATTCCGTTTGAAACCATCTCGCGATAATCTCTCCAAAAATCATCCGTATTTAAAAATAAAAATACTCTCCCGCCGGTTTGATTCCCGATAAATGGTTCTTGCTCCGGTTTCGACGCTTTGGCCAGCAATATCGTGGTTCCTGCCGATCCAGGGGGAGATACGACGACCCACCTTTTATCTTGTTCGGGCTGATACGTATCCTCAATTAATTCAAAATGGAGCTTTTTCGTATAAAAATCGATGGCTTCATCATAATCCTTCACGACAAGCGCGATGTGGACGATAGACTGGATCATACCCTCTTTCCCCCGACTCCAATTTGTTTTAATCCTTCCCGTCATCTAAAGAGCGATCCAATCGGTATTGTATAAGCCGGGCGTTTTGTCCTAAATATACTTCGCTCCCGTGTCGGCCCGTCTCCTCAAAACCTAATCTCTCCAGCATTTTTCTGGATCGGATATTCGTTTCATGTGTTTCTGCGTAAAACATGGAAATTCCATACGTCTTTACCCCGTATTCTATCATACATAAAGCAGATTGATATCCTATTCCCTTTCCCCATAAGGAGCTTTCACCGATGGCGATCCCCAGTTCGGCCGCATGGTTTTGAATGCAGGCTAAATCCGCATAACCAATCAACTGTTTATTCCGTTCTATGCCCAATCGCACAAAATCATCTGCAGCCGTATGGATGCATTGATTCCACCATTTGCACAGCTCTTCCGGGCTGCGATCCTTTGCCCATCCATTTGCCGAACAGAAGGCGTCATCCTTGCTCCAGTTCAAGACAATGGGATAGTCGCCCGTGGTTAACCGCCTTAGATGTATCGATGCCGGTGGCATATAGTCCCCCCCACTGTGTACTTCGGATTCCTCCGCTGTTCCGTCTAGATCGTTTATGGTTTTTATTTGTACAAAATTATCGTTGTTCAGGTCTTCCTTCATTCCCGTTACATGGACTTGACCTCTATTGCCCGGATCACTTGGGTCATAAATAAACGAAATCTCATAATCGGCATAACCTTTTCGATATATGTAAGAATACAAATTTTCTGGTTTGGTCCCCTCTTGATAAATGAAATATTGCCCCACTTTTCCGGTTTCTCGAGCTTTCGCTAACCATTGATTGACTTGATCGGCATGCTCCTTCTCTACCGCGTTCCATTTGTAATGGATCACTCGATCCATTTCGCAAGCAACAGCTGTTTCATTATTTCTCCTTTCGTCTTAGATATGATAAGGCATGTTCATTTACTTCTGCGGTTCACTTCGCCACCTCTCTGTTATCTTTCCTTGCTCGAAAAAATGAATTCCGCTGGAACATACCCATTGATTTTTAGCCCAGAAAACCAAAAAATCTTTTATTTTTCTCTACCTTGACCTCTTCTATGGTGACGTATTTTTCACCGTACGTGTGTTGAATCGTATACATCCCTAGCCGGAGTGATTTGAACAGCAGAATGGATTCTTTGCTGACTCGGCCATGAATCAAACATTTGATATAATTTTTGGTTTTCCATCCGTTCATTCATAATCTTGCTCCTTATCTGTCAGCGGGATCCTTTCAAAGATCATGGAGACTTTTTCATGTTCCTTGCATAGTCCGGCATTCGTCTCATCATTCGGTCCTTGTCTTCTTCAAAATGATATTGCCTGTATAGACCATGAGCGTCTTGCGTACCTAATACCCCCATTAAATCCTTTAATTCTTCCGACTCTGTGATGGTTTTTATCAGCTTTTTACCAATTCCCCTTCCTCTGTACGCCTCATCAATAAAAACATCGCATAACCAATACATGGTTGCGTGATCAGTGACAACTCTTGCAAAACCGATCTGTTTGTTCCCGTCATATACTCCATAACAAATCGAATTCATGACGGATTTTTCAATACGATCTTTGGATCTGCGATGTGCCCAATAACTTCTCGACATAAAACCGGCTATGGTTTCCATGTTTAATAATGTTTTTTCATCACTGATCAGAAAATGATCAAATTCAAGTCTCACGCCGTTCACCCGTTTCTTTTTAGTTTTTTAAAATGGCATAAACGATTCCCTATTTATGAAGGAGAGAGCCTGTAGCGTAGTCCGCAATAATCAAAGAGGCTTTCCATTACTTCAAGGCTCCGGATCGCGCTAAGCGCACCCTCTTTTTGTTCCAATAGATCCAGAGCGATATGTGCCCGCCGATGCGTCTGATTCAAAAATCCCCCTCCGAACGGTTCCAAGCCCACCATGTTGCCAAGTGAATAAAATAGAATATCTCGTCTTTCCAATCCTCCGCATGAACGTGAAACCCCTCCGTTACCAATCGCCCTTCGATTTCCATTGCAGTTGGAACATAGGGTTCATTCCAGAGATCGTACCCCATTCTGTTTCTTACGGCTGCGACATCCATAATTGGCTCGATATAATTGGGCGTTGTTCCCCAAAAATTCCGATCACCGTCCGTTGCAAAAGGAGGAATCCGAAGCATCCCTGAATCTATGAGGTCTTTTTCAGATCGCGCGGGGAAGTATGTCAGCTCTTTATCAGAAGGGTTGGATACGTTATCGTTATACTCAAGCCAATATCCGCTTTCATCTTCCATACTGAATTGTTTCAACAGGGGCTTCATTCGATAAAAAAAAGTCCACAACCTGCTTGTGGACTTCGCTTGGCGCCAGTCCGGTTTTTACAAATCCGGAAAATTTCAAGGTGTCATCCCATTGAATGATGATAGATTCGCAATCTTGGTGCGGCGTAACCGTTATGAGATTTTTTTCCTTGCGGTCAATCTGCCAACCCTGATTCCTGGCGGAATCTTCTACATAGCTGATGAGTTTTGGGCCATGGTTTTTCTTCACGATTCCTTCATAATGTATTGTAATCCCCAAATGAACTTGCCTCCTAACAAAATCAGGTATGAAATCGATTGTATGACCAAGTGCAAATAACAGCTTCCAACGAGCGAGCCGACCTTAGATCGCATTTGTCTTTGGCCGGCTCATGATCCTATTTTCTGACCTTACTAGCAAAAGGAATACTTCGCCAGCATCTCTCCCCACGGTGCTATCCCTGTTTCTTCAAACCCTACCTTCGCGTACAATTTACGCGCTCCTTCGTTGTCAGGCTGATAGCCAAGAAAAATAACCCTGAATTTCGAAAGCCCATAATGGTGGCCAGTTTGTAGCAGGATTAGTAGGCAACAACTGTAATAAACAGGGAAATACCCAGTGGATTACGCGACGATTCTGAAAAGAGGGTAGTCTTTCCCCCTCCCCATAAGACAGGGCTAAACGGTTTCCATGTTAATTTGTGGTAAACGTCATTCTAAGGCAGCGACTTTGGCGGCGATACGTTGCCAGGCGCAGCGGTTCGCGAAATCTTTAGCCAGTTTCAGAACGACTTGTCGGCTATGCTGAATCATCGTAGCTGCACAGTGGAAAAACTCTAGACGGAACCGGGCAATCGTATACCCTTGATGGACCGGTTCGCAACAGTCTCGCTTGAATCTCTCGTAGAGATTGTAGGCGAGCAGCTTGATGAGCAGGTCGATTTCATTAGCGGTAAAGTCACCGGTAGCGATTCGATCGATGGAAAAGCCGCGTTTGGCTTCTTTGATATAGTTCTCCATGCAGCAACGCTGGTTGTAAAAGCGCCAAAGGTCGATCGGCTCCCACTCGAGATTGGTGACGATCGCTTCGTAATGCCAGTCCGTATCGAGGAGAAGCCGAGCTTGATCGCCGTCAAACACCTGCGCTTTACGAATCACCACAACGCGGCGCGGTTTCTTCCATGAGGTGGCTTGGTAGATCAGGGTGATCCCCTCGATGACCCAATCCTCATCGACAAACCGCTTCCAGTAGCGGCATCGCCCTACTTCGGCCTGAAGTCGCTGCGTCCATTTCAATTTCCCGACATACCCGATTCGCTTGGCTTCCCATAGGCTGTAGAAGTCTTCGCCGCCAAATCCCTTGTCAAACCGGGCGTACTTTACCGGACGGTCACCAAGCAACTCAAAGATCTGACGGAGGAAGGCGGCTGCATCGGTGGAAGCGTGCGTATTCCCAGCACGCAGTACTGCATTCAGGCACAGGCGCGACTGGCCCTCAAACGCCATCAGCGGATGGTAACTTTTACGTCCGGGTTTGTGGGGATTCGTGCCGACTGCCGCCCCCTCTTGGTGACCGTATACCGTTTCTACCGTGGAGTCTAGGTCCACGATGAGTTCAGAAGGCAGACAGGGTGCAATAATCTGCTGATTCAGCTTTCGCAAATCCAGCGTTAAGGTTGGGCGGGTCTTGCTGAGTCGATCCAGTTCCTTATACAGCAGGGTGTGATGCGGACAGCGCCCGCCGAGAAACCGCCGGATGAGCGCGTCATGTTGCAGCCTGCGGAAATGAAAGAGGCGTTCGCATCCGAGTATCCAGCCGACAATGAGATAGAGCAGGATGCGGAAAACAGGGAACAGGGAATTGCCTTGCTTGGTACAATTTAAATTCTGCAAAGCCTTACCGAGCTTGATTTTTTCGAGATATTCCAGAAAGATTTTGCTTCCTCCAACATTTGAGGCGTTTTGCAAGGTAAATTCGGTCTTGATTTTGCTGACGGGTGTGGTAGACTTCATCTAAAAGGTGCTCCTTTCTTTGTAGGTGATGTTCTGGACAAACACCATTCTACCAAAGAATTGGAGCCCTTTTCTTGTTTTTCAGACGATGTTACTTTCGAAATTCAGGATAACATTCGTTCGATCATGCTTACTCTCGATTTCGCGGATAATCAACTGCATGGCATCCTTGCCATATCCGCGTCCTTGAAATCGCTCGTCGATCATGAATCTGTAGATCCAATAGTTGCCGTCATCGGGATCTAGCCCGTACATGGAAAAACCAATAAGGATTTCGTCCACATAGATTGCCCTGGTTACAAATCCAGGTAAAAATTGTGCCTCCGCGATCGAGTAGAGATTTGATGCAATAAACTGTTGTTGTTCGGGTTTGGGTTTAAGCTGAACACACTCTTCCCAGTTTGCGTGATCAATGGACCTTAAGCTAATCATTTCCGGATTCCTCCCGTGTTGTAGAGAAATCCAATTTCAGGATTCCTCTAAGAAAATATGGATACCTCCGACAGTTCGACGATGACTTTATTTTTCATGCCACATCACTCCTTTCAAATGTTCTCCTTATCCGTAAACTCAACACAAAATGGTTGCATCTCGGGTTTTAAGCAGTATTCTATTCGTTGTCCAAAGTTTTTCCATTGTACTTTATGAAGTGCTTCCTCGATCGGGAAAAATCCCGCTTCCAAACTTTCGTCCGATGTAGTTAATTCTCCCCCAATGGGCTTTGCTAAAAATAAAGTGTTGCAAATGGAATTCCCCGTGTTCTGAAATATTCCGCAGAATTTAATGATTTCGATATCGATCCCTGATTCCTCTTTCGTTTCCCTAATTGCTGCTTGACTTAAAGACTCTCCTTCTTCTACTTGACCGCCAGGCATTTCCCAGCCCCTTCTTGGGCCTTTAATAAGCAATATTTCATTCTTTTCGTTTACAACGATGGCTGCAGCAGAGAGGATATGTTTAGGCGGGCTCATTCATTCGCTCCTTTTAGATTTTTAAGGTTTTCTTCGCAGATTTTATCGTTTATTTTAAATTTAGTTTGTATAACGTCGCGAACCACCGAAGCCGATCCGCTGCGCGAATATAATGTTATGTCATGTTCCTGCCTTCTGGATTACCTTTCCATTTCTTTCTACCCATTTACCAATCTGTTTGATCGATTCCTTTGTTTTAAACGTTTTACTTATAGTTTCAATTTGATGATCCAGAACTTTGTCTTCCATCTCTTTTATTTGATGATTTGAGGCGGCCGTTTCTATCCGGCTAATAACAGATAAAAGATCTATGGTATGACCCTCCAATTCATGAGATCTTGTGCGGACATTACATCTAACACTTATTCTACGAATTCCCATATACTTCCTCTATTCCATGTTATTGCGATATTTTCTGACAACTCAACCTCAAATTTTTTTGCCGGAGATCAGATCAAAGTATCACGCTCTACGCCAAACCCATGAACTTCAATCCAAAACAGTCCTCGATTGCAAAAACATAAAAACCGCCCGCGAAAGCGGGCGGTTCCATGATACAGATGAAGTTGGTGTTGAAAGGATGCAATCTATGAATAGCGAAAAATGCAACGGTTGCCCTAAATCGCCCGCCTGAACTGGCTGTTATACAACTCGAAGTAAACGCCCTGCAGTTCAAGCAGCTCCTCATGGCTGCCTTGCTCCGCAATCCGCCCGTCTTGGATGACGAGGATGCGGTCCGCATCCTGAATCGTGCTGAGCCTGTGGGCGATGACGAAGCTGGTGCGGCCTTGCATCAGCGTTTTCATGGCCTGCTGGATATGCATTTCCGTGCGCGTGTCGACGCTGCTGGTGGCTTCATCCAGGATCAAGATGGCCGGATCAGCGAGGATCGCCCGTGCGATGGTCAGCAGCTGGCGCTGGCCATGGCTCAAGCTTCCGCCTTCGGCGCCAAGCATCGTGTCATAGCCATGCGATAGCCTTGCGATGAACCCGTCGGCATTGGCAAGCTTCGCGGCCTCTTCCACTTCCCGGTCGGTCGCATCGAGACGGCCGAAACGGATATTTTCCCGTATCGTCCCCGAAAATACGTGCGCATCCTGAAGCACCATGCCAAGCTGGCCCCGCAGATCGTTTTTGTCGATCTCCCGGATGTCAACGCCGTCTATAAGCACCGCACCATCACTGATTTCATAAAAACGGGTCAGCAGGTTGATGATCGTCGTTTTCCCGGCCCCCGTCGGTCCGACCAGAGCGATTTTCTCGCCGGGTTTCGCTATGAAGTTCACGCCGCGAAGTATGGGCGAATCCGGCTTATATCCGAAGGATACGTCCCGAAAAACCACCTCACCCTGCAGACGCTGAAGTTTGACGTTCTTCTGTTCATGATCGTATTCCGACGCCATATCCATGACTTCAAAGACGCGCTCCGCTCCGGCAATGGCCGATTGGATCAAATTGTACTGGTTGGCCAGCTCGGAAATCGGGCGGCCGAATTGGCGCGAATAGTTAAGGAAGCTGACGATGACCCCAACGGTGGCCATGCCATGGAAAGCCATCCAACCGCCGACGCCGGCGATCAGCGCAAAATTGAGGTTGTTGATCATGTTCATCACCGGACCGACAAGTCCGGAAACAATCTGCGCTTTGATGCCGTATTTGTTCAATTCGCCGCTCAGCTTGCGAAATCGCTTGGCTTCCGTCTCTTCCCTGCGATACTGCTTCACTACCTTTAAGCCGCTTACCGTTTCTTCGATAAAACCGTTGAGCTCGCCCAAATGCCGCTGCTGGTTTTTGAAATAAACCCGGCTGAACCCGGAGATTTTGCGGCTTGCCAGCAGTACGAGCGGAACGGTCACCATCGCGACGAGCGTCAGGGGAATGTTCAGCATCAGCATGATGGCCAGCGATCCGCTGAGGGTAATCAGGCTGTTTAACAGCTGCGTCACGCTTTGGTTCAACGTGTTCGCGACATTATCGATGTCGTTTGTTGACCGGCTCATTAATTCCCCGTTTGCATGCGTGTCAAAAAACTGCACGGGCAGCTCGTGGTATTTTGCGAACAGGTCGCGCCGAAGCTCGAACACGGTATGTTGCGACACCGCCGTCATCACGTAAGCCTGCACCCATGCGATCACGCTTCCAAGCACGTAAATCCCGAGCAAAAGCAGGCAAAACCGGACTAAACCGCCAACATCGCCGGGGATCACCGCCTGATCGATCGCCTTACCGATCAAATATGGCCCGATCAGGGAAGCGAGCGCGTTCAATACGGTAAAGACGTACACCGTGATAAGTCCTGCCCGCTGGCGGTTCAAGTACGCCCAGATGCGTTTGATCGTAGCGCCGCGGTTTTTGGCGCGCACCTTCGGCACGTCGCCTCTTCCGGGCCCTGCTCCTTGCGGCCCGCCCCCGAAACCGCCCGGACGACCGGGGATCGGTATCGGCGCGCGGTTATGTAGATTCGACATAAGACGCCTCCTCCCCATTCAGCTGCGACTGCAGAATATCCTGGTATATTTCGCTGCTCCGCATCAGTTCTTCATGCGTGCCTTGGGCCACGATCCGGCCGTAATCCAAAATCAGGATGCGATCGGCGTCCACCACGGACGAAACGCGCTGGGCAATCAAAATGTTGGTGCTGCTCTGCATCTCCGTTTTTAACAACTGCCTAACCCGCGATTCGGTCGCCGCATCCAACGCGCTGGTACTGTCGTCCATGACGAGGATCGTTGGCCGGATGAGCAGCGCCCTTGCGATCGCAAGACGCTGCTTCTGCCCGCCGGAGAGGTTGATGCCGCGCTGGCCAAGCACGGTGTCATAACCTTGCGGAAGCTCTGTTATAAAACGGTGCGCCTCGGCAATCACGGCGGCTTGTTCCACTTCCTCGTCGCTGGCGTCCGGACGGCCGAAGCGGATATTGTCCCGAATGGTGCCGCTGAACAGGATGGTCTGCTGCATGACGAACCCGATCCGGCTGCGAAGATGTTCCAGGCTCATCCGGCGAACATCCGTGCCGTCGATCGT
This sequence comes from Paenibacillus sp. FSL M7-1455, assembly GCF_038004655.1. Lineage (NCBI taxonomy): Bacteria > Bacillati > Bacillota > Bacilli > Caryophanales > Paenibacillaceae > Paenibacillus > Paenibacillus sp. FSL M7-1455. The sequence continues at coordinate 3,210,721 of NZ_JBBORO010000001.1, forward strand.
AATCGCACCGCTCGAAACGTCATACAACCGCGGAATGAGGCTGACGAGCGTAGACTTGCCCGTGCCTGTAGCGCCAAGGATCGCGGTCGTTTTTCCCGGTTCGGCGACAAAACTGATATCCTCCAAAACCAGATTTTCATCGCCTTTGTCGTAAGCGAACGAGACGTTATGGAATTCGACCCTGCCTGCACGGATGCCGTCGCTTAGGGCGGCGGGATCTTCGGTAATCTCGCTGGCCGCGGCAAACACTTCATTAACCCGGTCGGCCGATACTTTGGCCCGCGATACAAAAGTTAGCATATTGCTCAGCATCATCATCGACATCAAGAGCTGCGTCGCGTAATTGATAAACGCCACCAAATTCCCGACGGGAAATCCGTAATTCCAGTTCTGCACACCCCCGAACCACAACACGGCAACGATGCTTGCGTTCAAAACGAGCATCATAAGCGGCAAATTCAGCGCCATGAGGCGGTTCGCCTTGATCGCAGTCCGGGTATAATCGGTGTTCGCCGCATGAAAACGCTGCTGCTCCTGCCTTGCCCGAACAAATGCCTTGATGACGCGAATCCCGGCCAAATTTTCCTGCAGGACGATGTTGACGCCATCCAGTTTGGCCTGCATTTGTGCGAACAAGGGAAAGGAGAGCCGGATCAACGTATACAAGAAGATAAACAGCAGCGGAACGGCGACAAGCAGGATGACCGTAAGCGACGGACTGATCCGGATGGCCATCACCAAGCTGCCGATCAGCAGCAGCGGCGAACGCACGAACGACCGCAAAATCATTTGCACGAACGTTTGGAGCTGCACGACGTCGTTCGTTAACCGGGTGATCAGCGATCCCGTCTTGAGCCGGTCCAAGTTTCGATTCGAAAACGACTGGATATGCTCGAACAGCCGTATCCGCAAGTCGTTGCCGAAATGTTGCGAAGCGATGCTCGAAAACACGGTGCAGCCCACGCCCCCGACTAATCCGATCAGCGCCACGCCGACCATCGTCAAGCCGGTCGAAACGATATGCCCGAGATCATTTTTCATCAAGCCTTCATCCACGATGCTGGCCATCAGCGTCGGCTGCAGCAAATCCATGAATACCTCCACCACCATCAGCAGCGGCGCCAGCAAGCACCACAACCCATAGGGCTTCAAAAAGCCTTTAAGTTTCCACATTTCGTTCACCTTCGTTTCCGGCAGGGTTCGGCTTCGTCACGAACGTCCCGAAAGACGAAATCATGTGCAGTCCCATGTTGCCTTTACCCACCGCCTCATTGATTTTCATGTTTCGTATCGTCTTCTTCGCTTTTGTTGTCGTTCCCAGGGACCGCTTCAAACAATTCGAACGTATGGATAAACTCCTGAATGATCGCATCCGTTGCTTTGAGCTCCCCGCTGATCACCTGTTTAATGGATGCATATTCCGGCTGATCCAGCTGCTGCACCAAAGTCGACCGTTTGACGTTCAATTTTTCCAAAAATGCGATCGCTCTTCCCCGGCGAAAGGTCTGGGCTCTATGGGAACGCTCCTTTCTGTCTTCATGTCCGCGCCCCCGGCCTTCCCTACGCTCCATGGGATCGCGGTGTCCCTTCCGTTCATGTCTGCCTTCGCGCATGATTGCTCCCTCTTTCTTATGTATACATTCGTATACACTTCTTATTTGTATACAAATGTATACGAGCGGCGCGTATGTTGTCAAGACCGTTTCAGGGCTTCCCATGTCCAATCGACTGCCGACGGATCCGCGACATTTTCCGGGAAAAACAAAAAAACCTGACGGATCAGGTTTTTTCAGTACATTTCAAATACTTATATGTAATTTTGCAGTCGGCCGAATCTTATTCGAGTTCCAACCGGAAGCCTTCAAGCTCCTCCTCGGCGTCGCGAAAGAGCTCCAGCAGAGAATGGCTGTATTCCCCCAGCTTCTTTTCGCTTTCCTTAAAACGGACCCAACGAACCGTCAGCGGCATGTCGACCCACCCGGTCAGACTATCCCACAACGCGTCCAGATTGCCGCCGTAATGATCGGGCAAATCCAAACCTTCCTTGAGGACGGCATGCAGCTGGTCGATGCTCCCGATGTTCCCGCCATCTAAAATGATCGTTCGCATTTGTTAAGCTCCTCCAATGCTTACTTGATTTGCTCAAACGTCTTGTAATGGTCTTCCGTCTTGTAAATTAAACCGTCATTGGAAAAAAGGATGCGGTCTTTTCCCCGGTGTCCGGATGTATAGTTGATATCCGCTTCATACCAGACCCGCCCTTTTTTATCGGGCAATTTTTTCTCGCGGTTCCGGAAAATATCGCCGCCAATGCTTTTTCCCGGCGCAACCTTATGCAGGTTTCCCTTTTGGGCGTCCCAGCCCAGCTTTTTCGCTTCGTTTTTCGTAATAAAGTTGTCGGGAAGTTTATGATGCTCCTTGATGTAATCCGCAACGCCCTCAAACGTGGTTAAACGATCCGGCTGCTCCTGACGGTCTTGCCGCTGCGCCGGCTGGTGGCTCGGTGGGTGGCCCGGTTGCTGGGTCTGCTGTATTTCGGCCACTCCGCAACCGGTCAAAAGCAGCAAACAGCTGAACAACACAAATAATACGGATTTTAGTGCTTTCAATGTTTCATCCTCGTTTCTTTTATGTAATGGTCTAATGATGTCCGGCGTCCCGTCATCGGAGCGCAAACAAAAAGCCTAAGGAATGAGATCCGAAGGCTTTGAACGGCTGTTTTTATCGACACCTTATTCAACATCATATCAATCCGGAAAGAAAAAGTCTATATTTTCGGCCGGATTTTATCTATGCTTGGAGGGCCGGCAAAACTTGTGTACGGGAGTGTTGTTCAATGAATGGAACGGATCATCTAGATTCAGCGGATTTGCAGGAGTATATTCGGGATGTTTTGGGTACCGGCTATTCCGTTGCCGAGGTGTCGAGGATGCACGGAGGCGCGCAAAAAGTCGTCTACAAGATCGGCTGCAGCAATGGATTTTCCTGCGTGATGTACGTATGGGATTTGTCGATGAATTATTTTCAAGAAGAAACGGTGCATCAGGATTCGGGCCAGCGATCCTTCGGCAGCGATCTTTTTGAACATAACAATAAGCATTTGACGCAAAAAGGCATTCGTACGCCTTCTCTTTACGACGTAAATAAAGCACGGAACCGTTACCCTTTTGATTATGCCCTGGCGGAATACGTGGAAGGACAAAAAGCGGAGGACTATTTCCATCATTCCGATTCAAAAGTCCAACATCAATTGTTCCAACGGTTGGGGGAAATGCTTGCGACCATGCATGCCGACAAAAGGGAAACCTTCGGAAATCTGGCGGAGCCTAAATTCAGCGCGGGAACCGCTCAGCAGGTTCAAATGGAAAACGCCAAAACGCAGCTGGATTACGTTTCCCGCCACATGGAACGCATAGCAGCGAACCATGGGAAACTGCTTGATACCATGAACGAGCTTGAATCGAGGATCTCGCCGCGGACGGAGTACGGTTTTATTCATGGAGAACTGGGACCCGATCATGTTCTGGTGAATAACAGACTGGAACCCTATCTGATCGATATTGAAGGGGCGATGTTTTTTGACATCGAACATGAGCACAGTTTTATGTCGTTCAGGTTCGGCGAGTTCTACCGGTATCTGAAACATGATTCGCTCGATGAAGACCGAATGCGTTTCTACCGCTTCCTTCATCATATTTCGCTGACCTCGGGCGGTTTGAAGCTGCTTCGCCGGGGGTTTCCGGATCAGCGATTCGCCAAAGAGTTGGCCGATTACCATTGCGAATGCGCATTAGCTTTCCTTTAAATGAGGAGCGCCCGTTTCCGCGGAAACAGGCGCTTCGTTTCATCTTCTCTTGTTAAAATGGCTACGGGTTAAGCAGCCGCCCCGCGTCCCGCAGCAAAAACTCCGCGGCTTCGGCAGAGATGTGCTTCCCCTTTTGGGCCTCCACTTCTTGAATAAAGCTGCCTGCATTCCGTTTTTGCAATTTTTTCAACAGGCTGTTTGCGATCCCTTGGTTGTCGATCCAGCCGCGATTCGCGAAATGCCTGACCAGCTCCCCGAGCGTTTCATAACTGGTCAGCACCTGAAAACGGACGGATTTTTCAGCCCCGTTCCCCGCCAAATCCTCGGCTTGAACGGTCAATACATGATCTCCAGGCTCCAACAAGTACAGAGGTACGCCGTCTAATGTCCCTAATTTGTTACCGTCCAGCAGCACTTCGGTTTTCGCCTCGTCGACTCCGGTCAGACGGTCCGAAATGTCCAATTGCGGTTGAAGCATGCCAGTGTTATATACGGAAGTCGTTACCGAACGGATCGTAATTTCCGGTGCCGTCCAATCGACCGTGATGCGGCTGGAAGCTTCAAAATGGCCGTCATCCGTTTGGGCGGTGATTACCGCCGTTCCTTCTCCTGCCGCCGTCACCGTTCCCTGATCGTCCACCGTGGCCACCCGGGCATCGCTTGTGCTCCATGCGATCTTTGGATTGGTCGCGTTTTCCGGCGTAACGGTTGCCTTCAGTTCCACACGGCGATCGGAAGACTGATTAAGCACAAGCTGCGGCTGATCGAGCGAAATTCCCGTGACGGGAATATGTTCAGGAATGTGCTCTACGATCAGCTCATTGAGCGCAATGTTGCCCCAAACCCGGTTGCCATCATTCACCTTCAACCGAAGTTTATAAGCGTTTACCGTCGGAAAAGCAACGCTTTGGCGTTCTTTCGTGCTGTCGTTCAGCTTCCACTCGATGGTAGCATCGGATAACGCGGTTAGCCAGCGGCTGCCGTCGAAATATTCCACGTCAAAATCGGTAATGCCTTGGCCGATGCCGAAAAAAGTGACCAACGTGACTTTATTGACGGGCACCGGTCGATCTCCGTAATCCAGGGTGATGTAACCCGGAAAGCTGATATTGGTGGCGCTTCCCCACGCCGAGTTCAAATTGCCGTCAAGGATGTTCGTAATTTCGCCGGCCCCTGTCGGAAAACTCGTCGTGACCATGTCTTTGTATAAATCAGGATTGTTGTATAATTCAAGTTCGTTCAGCGAAAGATGTCCCGATTGCCGATTCCCGTCATGGACCTTCAATCTCAGTTTAGAGAAACGGGTCAATGGGAATTCCACGGATTTGATCTCGTTATAGCCGGTCGTCGAATCCCACGTCAGGTGAACTCCCGTTCGAATCGGAACCCAGGAAGAGCCGTTATGATATTCCAGATCGAAATCCGTGATCCCGGATTCTTTCCCCATTCTCGTATTTAATTTCAACTGGTTGGCGGAAACGGGTTCATTGCCGAAATCCAGCGTAATATCGTTCGGAAACGCAGGCGAATCCTCGGATTTCCAAGCCGTGTCGTAATATTTGTCGTTAATGCTGCCGATCGGCTCGGAAGGGGAAGAATGAAACGACGTGCTGGCGACGGCCAGCGGCGCCAAATCATCCACAGGCGTGCTGACCGGACGGATCCGTACGATATCGATCGGGTCCGGCATGGAGCCGGCCGGAGGCACGCTGCCTTCATATTCGTGCGCGCCGATGTCGGGAGCCTCGTTGTATAGCGGATTGCCGAAATAGTCCCGCCCTCCGTTGTCGTTTATCCGTATGCCCGCCCCAATCAACGGGGAGCCGGCTTGCAGCTTGTATCCGCCGACGGTATTCATGCCGATCGAACCGCTTCCGGGGTCGACGAATTTCGGATCGGCGGTCACCTTATGCGCATCGGCCTGCACTAACGTGTTCCCTCCGTAATACGCGTTGTAGTCGAAGGTCTGGCCCCGCAAATCCCAGCCCCGGTCGCCGACGCTGTAATACACGTTGTTATAATTTTTGATGTTGCGCGGCGTGCCCGAAGCTTTCGTGAAATAATCGCTCATTACCGGGTTGCCGGACGCTTGGCCTACATAAACCGTATTGTTGTAATTATAGACGTTATCGATCGATCCGCTGTAACGGAAGATGCTTTTCCGGTCATTTTGGCTGATGTTGTATCGCACGATCGTGTTGACGGTGTAATAGGTATCGTTGACAAAAAGCATGAACCCGCCGGCGTTGTCGTGGCTGTAATTGTATTGGACCAACGAACCGATGTTGCCCGCATCCACGTCGAAGCCGTGGCCGTCCTCTGCGCCGTTGACGCTTGCGAACGATTCGTTGAATTGCACGAGATTGTTGTCAGCATAAGCCCACCAAATCGAGGCGTTGGTTGCCAGGTATGTGGCTTGACCTACCGTATTGCGCTCGACGACCGCCCCGTCGGTTACGTTCCATGCGATCCCGCCGGTTGCCGCCCGGAGCACGGTGTTGTTGGATATTTTGACGTTCGTGGAAGGCGTCCACGGTCCGTAAGGTTTCGGCACCCACGGCCATAAATCGCCCATGCCGTAGCGCAAAATGCAGTTGGAGCCGATGTATATGCCATAGGCGTCCACATCCGTCAGCGTGTTGCCGTCAATCAGAATATCGTTAAAAGCACTTGGGGTGTTCGATCCGACCGAGTCGACGATAATTCCTCCGGAACGGGTCGTATAAGAACCGTCCACATCGTGGATATTCAAATTTTTGATATAAATATGATTCAATATGCCTGCTTCCTCATTCAAAATATAGACGCCTCTCCGCTGGCCCCGCGGGTTCTGCCAATCCCTGTCGAAAGGCAGCGGCGAGCTGTTCGTCACCTCGAGGTTGTTGATTTCCCAATACTGCTGATTTTTCAAAAAGACGGCTTCCAGTTCGGACGTCACCCCGGCGATTAACGGCTTGCTGCCGGTGCCGTACATGTCGATGACGATCGGGTTCCCATGTTCCCCGGAGCCTTTAGGCCATAATCTTCCATTCCAGCTTCCCCCGGCTTTAAACAAAATTTTGTCGCCCGGGGCAAAGGTCGTTGCGTTCACTTTATCCAGCGACTTCCAGGCGGAATTTTCGCTTGTGCCGCTGTTGCCGTCATCCCCTCCCAAACTATCCACGTAATACGTGGTTCCGGCGGCCTTCGCCGCAGGCGGCAAAGCGATCACCAATGAACAAAACATGGAGAAAATCAGAATCATGCCGATTGCTTTTTTGAATCCCCGTCGGCTCAATGAGCAACATTCCTTTCCGTTTTTGATTTGAGGATTTTGCAAAAATCCTCGTTTATGTAATGCCTGATCGGCTTTACATTCGAAACGTCTTGTACAGTCGTTCATTGACGACAACCCGCGCATCCGCGATCCGCTGACGAACGTAACCGGCATAGCGGTCATCGATATAGTCTTTGGACACTTGATCCTTTACGGCATCAAAAGCCAAATAGCGGGAGCCAGCCCTCACGTTCTCCAATCTTTGGATCAGGTAAAAACGGCCGTTTTCTTCGATGATTCCGCTGATCTCCCCGGCCTGCAGCATCGAAGCCGCCTGAGCTACCGGACTTTTGGCGTTATGCCTGAAGTTGTCCAAAGGATAGGATTGCTCCGCAACTTGTCCATCCGGACCGATTTCCTTTGCCGCTTGCTCGAATGCCATGCCGTTTGAGATTTTCGCCGCCGCTGCCTCGATTTTTCGTTTCGCCTGGGCCTTCCGGCGTTCATCGGCATGCAGGTCCGCATCAAGAAAAGATATCGATATCTGCCTCGCCTTTACGGCTTCGGGCGCTTGGTACAGCTCGCTTTTTTTCGTTTCGTAAAACCGTTTCAGCTGCGGTTCGTCCGGTTTCCAGTCATGTTCCGCCAAATGCTTTTTGACCGACAACACCGCATTCACCATCGCATATTCGAAATAAGCATCCTCGGTATATTGGGCAGGCCCGAACACCACCTCATGATTTTCGATGGCCTTTGCTCTTCTTTCATTTTCGTTCTCTAAATTTTGCAAAAAAACGTCGTAACGGATATCCGTCAGCACTCCCTGTTCTTTGGCGATCAGCTGCTGGACTTTCAAATTCACGCTCTCCTCCAGCGCTGTCCTCTTCAAACGCTCAAGCGGAGTTTCCCCGCCATAGGTCTCGGTCCAAAAGGAGGCCGACTGCCCGGCGCCGTATTTTTCGTGAAAATAGTCGATGACGCGGGCTTTGTTCGCTTGCACGGCTCTTTGAAACTCGCTTAAGAGGATCGGTTCGCCGTTTACGGTTGCCATCGGATCGTCGGATCGGTTGGTTTTGGAGAAAACGGGCCTTTCAACGAAGATGAACGCAATGGCTGCAATGACGGTCATTCCGGCGATAAGCCACACGCTGGATCTGCTTAATTTTCGTGACGTCATGGCCATAAGCACCTCCCTCGTCCTTGAATTTTTTGGCAATGAAAACTTTGATCTCCATCATACGGCAAGAAAATATCCAAATCATGTTATAAATGCTTCGCAAATCCATTATAGATTTCATCAGAAAACGCTTACAATTTAAAGTTCTTTACTTTTGTTTCATATTTTTTACCTCATTGCTGACATAAATGTGATACAATCATGCACATGGCGGTTTTGCGCCGCCATTTCTTTCAATACCATTGAAAGGGTTGGGTGAGGGGCTACAATGGAAAGCAGGTATTCGGTTGGTCCACCAGGAAAACCATGGACCGTCGCATACGAAAGAGAACGCTTCACCTAGTCCGGCTTCCCGCCTTGCCCCGAGCGCTTGGCGGCGGGAGCTGTTAGCGGGAGTCGTATCTTTTTTTGCGATCGTCTACATTATTATTGTGAATTCATCGATATTGGCGGATGCCGGCATCCCCCAGGAAGCCGGGATTATCGCCACGGTTCTGGCGTCGGCGGTCGGGTGCTTCGTCATGGGCATTTGGGGAAAAGCTCCCTTGATCATCGCGCCCGGGATGGGGATTAACGCCATGTTTACCTACACGCTCGTCCAAGGGATGGGGTTGACGTGGCAGCAGGCGCTGGCGGTCGGCATGATGTCCGGCCTCTGTTTTTTGGCCATCAGCATGACCTCTTTCGTCGAAAAGTTGCGGTCGGCCATTCCCGCCTCGCTTCAGGAAGCCATCTCGGTCGGCATCGGCCTCATGCTGGTCCTGATCGGATTGCATAAAGGCGGCGTGATCGCTTCGGATCCGTCCTCGGTAATTGCCATGCGTTCGTTCGCCGATCCGGGCGTGCTTGTAACGCTTGCGACGTTGGCGTTGACGTGCATCCTCTACATGAGCAACGTGCCCGGCAATTTGCTGCTGGCCATCATCGGAGGAACGGTGCTGGCTTATCTGCTCGGAGCCGCGCCTTCGAAGGCGGCGGATGTTGGAGGGTCCTCGTGGTCCACTTACGGAGACGTGTTCGGGCAGCTGTCGGTGAAAGGCGCCTCAATAACGACGTTGATCGTCGCCGTATTTTCGCTGACGCTTGTCATCGTGTTCGAGAACGTCGGACTCATTAACGCCCAGTTGAACATGAGCGGAAAACAGGAGCGCTTTAAGCGCGCCATCCAGGCGACTTCGTTCACCGTCTTTTTGAGCGGCCTCTTCGGCACAAGCCCGACGGTCTCTACCGTGGAGGCTGCCGCCGGCATTTCGGCCGGAGGAAAAACCGGCTGGACCCCGATCGTTACGGGGACGCTGTTTTTGCTCTCGCTGATCGCGATGCCGGTCATCATGCTCGTCCCGGATCAGGCGGTTGCGCCGATCCTCGTTTTTATCGGGGGGTTGATGATGCCGGCGGTCCGCAATATTTCCTTTAAACGGCTGGAAGAAGGGTTTCCCGCGTTTTTTATCATCGCGTTTATCCCGCTGATGCACAGTATCGTGGACGGGATCGCGATCGGTTTCATCAGCTATGCCCTGTTCCATGTCGCGGTCGGCAAATGGCGCGAAGTGAAGCCCCTCTTTTATGTCGTGTCGCTTCTCTTCGTGATCTATTTCGTGATGCAGGCGATTTGATCCGCACAAACGAAAAAAAGCCCGCTTCGTACGCTTTGGCGTGCGAGCGGGCTTTTTTAGCTGCCTGCTGCTTTTGGCTTGAGTCAGTTGAAAACCAACTACTTTGCTTCTTTTTCGTTAATGATTTTGGTCGCTTCCTCCACCATCCACTTCTGAACGTCGTCAATCGGTTCGTTGCTCAGCATGAATTTGCTGAACCCGTCATCGATGACTTTGGTCAGATCGGAAGAGCTTGTCGTCACGATCGGCGAAGCGTCCAAATATTTGATGTCCGGACCAAACAGCGTGTTTTTCAACGAATCCACGTCGTACATGTCCTTGTTTTTGCCGACCAGACGGTCAAGCACTTTGTTTTGGTCGGATTTTTTCCAGCCGGAGAACTCCATTCTCGATTCCGAGTCCGTCGTCGTCATGAAGCGCATCAGCTTGTAGGCTTCTTCTTTATGTTTGGACGTTGCCCCCATTGCCAGCTGGCCGCCGCCCACGAAATATTTGCCGCCCTCGTAGTTTTTAGGCAAAGCATTCTGCGGCGGAAGCGGTACCGGCGCAAACGCGGTTTTGAAATCATGCGGATACTGTTCCACGTTCCCCGGATCCGGGATCATGAAGCTTCCCGAAAGCAGCATCGCGGCATCGCCGCTGAAAAATTCGCTTCGGTAGTTCAGCTTGGCGGCAAGCGTATCGGCGTAAGGCTTCGCGGATTTGTCGATGTTCTCCATGTCCTTGCGAAGCTGGAAGAAGTATTTGTACGTCGGGTCCGAAAGGATGGTGGTGCCGTCATCGTAGCGGAACGGGTCTTTCATGACCGTCTGGGCCGGCGCGTTCATGTACAGCTCCCATGTATGGAAATACGTGCCGTAACGTTTGTCGACGCCTTCGCCTTTGGTCAGCTTTTTCGCGTAATCGCGGAAATCGTCCCATGTCCAGCCATAGGTCGGCACGGGCAGCCCCGCTTCGTCCAACGCATCTTTGTTGAGCAGCACGAACTGATAACCCGCGGTCATCTGCATGCCGTAATATTTGTCGCCTACCTTCGGATTGACGTAATATTCGTCTTCCGGCTTTAACCCTTCTTTGTCGTAAAATTCATTCAACGGAGCAAGCGCCCCCCGGGCCGCCCGTTCGATCACGGTGCCTGAGCTCGGCAGGTTGACGACATCGACGGCTTCGCCGGACGATATGAGGAAATCGAGTTTTTTCAGCATTTCCACCGAGTTGCCGGGAACCAGCACGACATGCTCTACTTTGATGTTCGGATTTTGCGCTTCGAATTCTTTGAGCATCGCGTCCGTCGCGGCTTCCTGATCGGCATTGTCCCAGTTGTAGTACTTAATCGTGACTTGTCCATCGGACGATATCCCGCTTCCGCCGGCCGAACCGGAATTGCCGCCGCATCCGCTCAGCGCGGTAAACGCTGCCAACAACAGGCAAAGTGAAGCCACAAAATTCCGTTTGCTTTTCCTTCTCATTTTTCTGCCCCCTAAATATGGAAGATCCTCATCCTTGCAACCCCAGTATAATCACTGGCCGCGGTTCGCAAGTGCATAATTTTGAGGTATAACGATCACTTTTTTGACTTTTTGAAACCGCATACGCGATCAACGTCAGCCCTTGACCCCGCCCAAGGCGATCCCGTTGATGACCTGTTTTTGCAAAATGATGAATACGATCAAAAGCGGCACGATCGCGGAAAGCGAGGCCATCATCATGATGGCGTCGTTGGTCGTATAATCGTCCCGGAACAAGGTCATGCCGAGCGGGATGGTATACAGGTCCTTCGTCTGCAAAAAGATGAGCGGGTTCTGATAATCGTTCCACGACCAGATGAATTTGATGATGGCCACGGTCGCCAGCACCGGCCGGCAGAGCGGGACGATGATCGACGCGAAGGTTCGGAAATGGCCTGCCCCGTCGATTTTCGCCGCTTCGATGTATTCATCGCTGATCCCCACCATAAACTGGCGCAGCAGGAACGTAAAATAAATCGAAAACATGCTCATGAAAATCAGCGCGACATGCGTATCATAGAGCCCCATCCAGCGGATGAGCATGAACCGCGGAATCAGCGTTGCCTGGTCCGGGATGATCATGAAGGCGAGCAGCGCCGTAAACACCAGGTTTCTCCCGCGAAATTTAAGCTTCGTGAACGAATAGGCCGCCATGGTCGACACGAGCAAGGTGATGAACGTAACGATGACGGCAACCTTGATCGAGTTGAAATAAATGTGCAGGAAGGGGACTTTCCCCATCCAAACCGCTTTGAAATTGTACACCACATTTATCGATTTAGGAATCCACTCAATGGGAAAACGCATGACGTCCTTTTCGAATTTAAACGCCGACGAGACCATCCACACGAACGGAATCAGGAAAAATACGGATAAAGCTCCCATTAGCACCGTCGTAATGAGCTTTGAAATATTTCTGCGAATAAACGGCATGGTCGTCCTCTCCTCCTTCTACTCTTCTTTTCTCATTTTCCAGGTAGCTGCCGTAATAGCCGCAATAATGGCAAACAGCAGCCAGGAAATCGCGGAAGCATAACCCATGTTGTAGTTCACGAACCCTTCCTCGTAGATCCGGAACACGATGACCGTCGAGGAATTTTCCGGCCCTCCTTCCGTCAGGTAGGAAATGATATCGAACACTTTAAAGGAGCCGATCAGCATCGTGATGAGCAGGAAAAAGGTTGTCGGGCGAAGCAGCGGAACCGTAATTTTAAAAAACTTCGTCAGGGCCGTAGCGCCATCGATTTCCGCGGCTTCATACAGTTCGCTCGATATGTTCGTAAGTCCGGCCAGATAAATGATGATCGTATACCCGAGTCCGGCCCAGGAGCTGATAATGGCGATCGAAATGAGCGACGTTTTGGGATCCACGAGCCATTTCGGCGGGTTGGAGATGCCCAGGTCCATCAGGAACTGGTTCACCGGCCCCAAGGAAGGATGGAACAATGCGCTCCATACGGCCGCAACGGCAATGATGGACGAGATATACGGTATAAAAAACACGACCTTAAAATAGTCCTTCCAGAACACCTTGTTATGGATCAAAACGGCGAGCACGAGCGCGATCGCGATCGGAACCGGAACCGTCAGGACGGTATAAATCAAATTGTTTTTCAGCGCCTTCAGGATCGTCGGATCCTGAAACATGTGAATGTAATTTTCGAGCCCCGCGAATTTGATCCCCGAAATCCCGGACAAAAGGTTCCAGGAAGTAAAGCTTAAATACAGGGAAAATCCAAGCGCAAAAACATTGAGCAGCAGCATCCCGACGATTTCGGGAGCAAGGAACAACCAGCCGACGAGGGCCTCCTTCCGCTTGGGCGTCCAAAATTTGCGGGCTTTCTGAGGTTTCTCGGCCTTCAGAGTTGGTTTGGCAGCTTCCACTTGTATCACCTCAACATGATTAGTTGGCCTCAAGGCCGCGTGTACGATTTGCAAAATCCAGGGATTTTTGCTTATATCATAAAAAGAATCCATCCTGCTCGAAGGATGGATTCTGACCTGGTATGGGTAATATTTTGACTTTTTCCGCACCGAGCCGATGTTGGCCGGCCGCCGTGGCTGCAAGCGCTTCATCTCGCGGTTTTGCTTACGGCATGCTTCGCTTTGTACTCGCTTGGCGTCATCCCGATGTATTTCTTGAACACTTTGGAAAAATAGGTGCGATCGGAATAGCCCAGCCCCATGGCGAGCGATTCCAAGGTCTGCGCGGAGCTTTTCATCATTTTGGCGGCGATGCCCATTTTGTATTGGTGGACGTAATCCGTAAAATTGACGCCGGTGAGCCGCTTGAAATAGCGGGAAAAATAACTGGAATTCAAATATAAATACCGGGCGATGTCGATCGAAGTGATATTGTCGGCCAGGTGCTGGTCGATAAATTGCTGAATCACCTGCAGCTTCGGCTCTTGGATGGCCCGGGCCGCTCCCTTCTGCTGATGCTGCGCGATGTGCGCAAGCTGCCTTTCCGCAAGCTCCATGCAATCGTCCAAGGTTCTCGCCGCACGGAGGTAACCGTATCTTGTCTCATCCGTCTTTTTCCCCGCAAAGATGACGTCCATGCGGCGCAGCAGCAAGGTAGGAATCGTAATTTCCTGAATGAACTCGGCCGGTTCAAAACGCTTCTCCTTGGCCATGTGCCCGATGGAAGCGGCCAACTCGCGAATGGCGGAGAGATCGTTTCCCAACACCGCACGCTCAAGCTCCGCTTTCATACCGTCCAACGTCCCTTGGGGCAAAGGCAAAAACATGTTTTGCACGAGGAGCTGCATGTCGGCAGCCGTAAAATTCCCATTCTCGTAAAACTCGTATTTGTGCCGAATCATCTGATGATAGCAGGAACCCAGGGCCGCAAGCTCCATTTTGTCCGTCACGGCCGAGATGTTTAACCGCAATTTCAAAAATTGCTCCGTCCGGGACCGCAGCTCCCGCAAATAATCCCGAAAATGGGAGCAGGCGTTGCCGGCCAAATTCAACCTGTAATTATATAAAACGATCAAATGATCCTGCTCCATGAACGGCGTGATCCTTTCGTATGATGAAGCGAGCTCGACGGCGATATTGTATACGGCATAAGCGATCAACGGGACGTTGCCTTGAACGTACAGCCGTTCAAAGGTCGCATAATGCAAATGCGCGATCCCCATCATGAACCAAGGGTATTGCCATGAGATCCCGAGCCCGGCCGCGTACTCGCGCGTCGTTTCGGGATGCACTCCGTCCAGCACCCGTTGGATGAGACCCTGCTTGAACAAATCGCTGTTATAATTGGAGCTTTTCTGAACCAACGGAGTTCCTTTGGAGCGGAGGAGCCGGATCGATTTTTGCAAACTTTGCTCCAGCTGCGCCGCGGTCAACTGATCCTTGAGCAGGTAATCGTCGGCGTTCAGCTTGATTGCCTGCTGGGCATAATGAAAATCTTCATGGCAGGTCAAGAAAATGACACGGGTGTCGGGTTTCATGCCGCGGAATGCCTCGGCAAGCTCAATCCCGTTTTTTTGCGGGAGTCCGATGTCGGTCACGACAATGTCCGGCCAAGTCTCCTGGAACATATGCAGCGCTTTGGCGCTCGAATAGGTCGAACCGACGATATGGAGCTGGAGCGCATCCCAATCGATCATTTGCTTCAGCACCTTCAGCATCGGAACGTCATCGTCGATCAACATGACTTTAAACATCAGATAACATACCTCCCTGGATGAGTATTGCGGGTATCCCGATCCGGAATTCGCAGCACGGCGGTGATCCCCCGCCGCTTGTTCGGAACCAGCGCGATTCCCGCTTCCGAACCGAAGGATAACCGGAGCCGCTGGGCCACGTTGATCAGCCCCACCCTGTCATAAGGGGTATCCGGGCCGGAATCGGGGATTTGCAGCCGGTCGTTCACCATTAAGAGCCGTTCTTCTTCGATGCCGTCGCCGTTATCCTCGATTTCGATCGTGACGAATCCCTGTTTTCGTTGGGCGCGGATCCGAATGCAGGCATCCGGATGATCCATCAGTCCGTGCACGATCGCATTTTCGATCAAAGGCTGCAGCATCAGCTTGGGCATGGTCCAAGACGCTAAACCGGGTTCCAACTCGATCGTAAGCTGCACCGGGATGTCGTTCCGGATTTTCATGATATCGACGTAATGGCGCATCAATTCGCATTCTTCCTGCAGCGTCGCCGGTTCGTTAAATTTCATGTACGCGCGTAGCAGGCTCATCAAGGAATCGATAATGCCGCTGTGCAGATGATCCTGCTGCAGGATCAGGCTGCACTTGACCGAATTGAGCGTATTGATCAGAAAATGCGGGCGAATCTGCATGAACAGCGCCTCCAGCTCCATGACCCGCTTTTGCTCCTGCTCCTGTTCGATGTCGTGAATCAGTCCCTGAAGCTGATCGAGCATCGTATTCAGCGTGCGGCTCAGCTCGGCGATGTCGTCCCTTCCCTTCACTTCCAGCCTGGCGTCCAAATTTCCCATGCCGAACTGCCGGACGACGCGCTGCAGCTTTTGGATCGGCCTGTGCAGCCTTTTAGCGATAAACATCGACGAAATCGAAAAAATGACGAAAAACAAAACGACGCCCCCGATCCCCGCGTAAAAGGTCCGCGAAATTTTCCCGGTAAACGCCTCTTTGCTGGCCTCATAAACCAAGGTCCAATCCGCTTTGTCGAGCGTCACTTCCGAGCGGAGGTTGGACGGGGGGGCTGCCGGATCGGGCGCGGAAAGCTCCGCGCTTCCGGCAATGCGGTTCTGTTTTGCATCAAACAAGGCCACCTTGCCGAACTCGACCGGCTTGAGAAGCTTTTCGAAATACGATTGGGAAATCCCGATCAGAAGAACCGATAAATACTGCTTCTCGTGTTTGTCGTGGATGACCCTGGCAATGTAATAGGTTCCGGCTTTGCCCGGGTTGTCCCTCACCATGCCGAGCCACTGCAACGTTTCCGGCTGGTTGAAATCGATTTTGCCGTACAATTCGTCCAAGTGCTTGTTGACGCTTGTCATGTCGTCTTCGCTCGAAGGAATGATAAAGCGCTTACGGTTTACCAGATACATCCGGGTATTGTTGTTCAAAGGCTTGGACGTGATCAGGGAAAAGACGCCTTTAATCTCGGTGAAGTTGGTGTAATCGTCGTAAGACCGCAGACGGTCCGTATCGGCGAAGTTTTTCAGGTATTTTTTGAAGCTTGTATCGTTCACCATGAAATGGGAGGCAAACGATGCGTCGTCTATGGTTTTGCCGATTTCGTCGGTCATGACCTTCAAAAAATTGTCGTTCGTCAATTGCAGCTTCTCTACCATCGTTTCTTTGATGAGCGCAAAGGAAATCACCGAAACGGTGATGATCGGCACGATAATGAACAATAGGAATGACAGCTGGATTCTGCGGTAATAGTTCAGCTTGAACATGGGTGACTTTCTCCTCTTTCATGCTTCTAAGATGATCATGCTACCCGTATCGTATCTCGTCTCGGACAAGTTGTCATTCCTTTTTGTCGAATCCCGGTCATTTGCGTTCGTGCCAATATCCCGAGATTCCCTTCTCCAATCGCATGAGCGCCTCCAGGTAATAATAATCGCCCCAAATCATGTAATCGTCGGGAGAGATGCCTCCGTTGACGTGATACGATCCGTGCTTCAGCAGCCCTTCCGCGTCTTCTTCGCCGATGGTGGCATACCGCTGGACCAGGCTTGTCATCGATTTGATGAGCATGTCCTGAAAATAGCTCCGGTCCGGGTCCCGTGCATCCAGATGGGAGATCAACTCCAGCAGGCCTGCGGCCGCAATGGCGGATGCGGAGCTGTCCCGGTAGGTGTCGGCGTTTACAGGTGCGTTAAAATCCCAATAAGCGACATGATCCTCAGGCAGATGTTCCAGGAAATATCGGGCAAGGCGTTTTGAAGTTTCCAGGAACCGCGGGTTTTGGGTATACCGGTAAGATAACGCGAACCCGTAGATGCCCCAGGCCTGCCCACGCGTCCAGGTAGAACCGTTCGAATACCCTTGATGCGTCGCTCCTCCAATGGGTTCCCCCGTCTCCGTGTTAAAAAAGAATGTATGATACGAACTGTCATCGCCCCTGACAAGATACCGCCTGGATTTCTCCGCCTGCGCGGCCGCAGCGTCCCGATAAACCGGGTCGCCCGTTTGTTCGCTTGCCCAGTACAATAGCGGAAGGTTCAGCAGACAGTCGATGATGATCCGTCCCGCTTCCTTGGCGTCGTCCTTCCTGCCCCATGCCTGGATGTAACCGCCGGGTTCCCGCCACCGCTTCATCAGCACATCCGCCGCTTGCAGGGTTAACTGCCGGGCGGATTCGTCCTTCAAGACGATCCACTGGGCTTTGGCGGATAACGAATACAAAAAACCGATATCATGATGATCCAGCACCACATGGTCCTCCAGACGTTTGCGAAAGCTCGCGACCGTCGCTTCGGCGGCCTGGCGGAACCGATCGTCTCCGGAATATTCGTAACACAGCCACAGCATCCCCGACCAAAATCCATCGGTCCAGTCGTCGTTATCATTGAGCTCGTACGTTCCGTTTCGGCTTACATGAGGGAATTTCGGTCCGAACCGGTCGATATTTTTTAACGTTTTGGCCACGGCATCCTCGATCGCTTGGGTCCACATATGATACATCCCCTATCCTGATTGGTTTACGATTTTAGAACCATCATATCGGATTCAAGGGCTCGCCAGGCGCGCGAATTTGTTCAGTGATGTGCACAATTTTGACTTTTTGCCCCAGAAAACGAACGCGTTTCGAAAGCACAGCGCCGGCGAATCCGGGATATCAATCGTTGGCCGGATCCAACGAAAAAAGCCCGGCATTTATCCTAAGATAAGCCAGGCTTTCATTTTCGTATATCGCATATGCATGTCTTGCGTCCCACGGTTAGTATCAGTCGAACAAGTCCCCGAACACGTCCAGCACGCTTTTTTTCTTTTTCTTGTTCGGGTACGAGGAATGGCCGTGCTTGTCATATTCGGAGTAGTGCTGCTTCGGCGGCGGGTAATGCTGTCCGCTTGGCTGGTGTCCCTTGGGTGCGCGATGCTCATCGGAATCCCCGTAGTACCATTCGTTATATTTCGGACGCTCTTCCCGGACGTTCGCCATCAGCTTGTCCAGTTCCCCCCGATCCAACCACACCCCTTTGCAGTTCGGGCAAATGTCGATCAGGATACCGTCCTTCTCCACTTCCTTCATGCGAGAACCTTCGCAAATCGGGCAATTCATATTGAATTCCTCCTTGGGATCCATTTACAAATTTCACGGCTTAACGCATATTACGGATCAATGCAGGAATGGTTTCAAAGCTCCATGATTTTCATCGGCCTAACTTCGCTTGGGTTTCGGCTAAAGACATCATCGTCGCTTCACCATGACGGCTTCACTGCGGCTCCCGTTCTCTCCGCCCCGCCTTCCGGACCCCCGGACCGCCCTGAAACTCGCCGAGATCATGCCTTATGTCTTCTCCTCCGCATTTTTGGCTCGCCAACACCTCTGCCGCATCATCCCTTGGCCGGTAGCCGATCAGCTCGCTCAGATACCCGATGTCGTAGTAATTGTCTGCATTGGCCGATGTCCCGTATAAGGTGAGGTACGTCAAAGAGGGATCGGCCTCAATGCAGCACATCGCCAGATGCACCATATCGCGGCGCGAAATCCAGATATGCGTGGCCCGGTCCGAATGCGGCCGGTCGTCGCCCGGAAAGTTGCCGATCCGGATATTGAAGGAAGAAATCCCGTACTGATCCGAATATAACCGGCCCAGCAGCTCAATATAGCTTTTGCTTAGTCCATAAAAACTGTCGGGGCGGTGGTCTTTGGGGGTCACTTGTTCGCCTATCCGGTAAAAACCCGTCGCGTGGTTCGAACTGGCGAAGATCACCCGCGAGACGCCCCCTTTGCGGGCGCCTTCGTATACATGATAGGCTCCGGTCACGTTAACGGGGAGCACCTTGCCAAGGAAATCGTCCTCATCCTTCGCCCAGCCGAAATGAAGCACCGTATCCATGCCCTGCAGCGCCGTTTCGACGGCTTGCGCGTCCGTGACGTCCAGCTTTTCGATGCCGCGGTCCGGATCGGGAGCGATGTCGGTGGCGATGACGTCGTACCGGCCGGCGGCCCGCAAGCCTTCGGCCAAACAGCTCCCGATCCGCCCGGCGGCTCCGGTGATCAGAATTTTTTTGTTCATTGACGAATGTCCTCCATCATGACCTATTCTTTTTCACCCCGTTGCCACACATCCTGGTAATCCTTATGCCGTTTAAATTGGACCAATGCGAACGAACATGCGGGAACGATCTTCTTGCCTTCCTTGCGGGCCAGATCCACGACGGCCTTCACCAGCTGATCGCCGATTTTCTGGCCCCTTAGCTCTTCCGAAACGAACGTATGTTCAATCATGATCGTCTGTTCATCCACCGGCCGGAAAGTGATTTCCGCGACCTCCCGTCCATCCTCGACCATGACGAATCCTCCGCCGATCTCACGAATTTCTCTCATTGGCACACACCCCATCTCGCTTTTTTCCGTCTCTTCTATTCTTCCCCGTCGCGGAGTCTGCCGAAACGTTTAACAAAAATATCAAACCGAAAAAAGCTCTCTCCTGAAATTTACTCTGGTGCTTTACCAGAAGAAAGTGTATGATTAATACCTGTCAGTGTTTTTTATTCATGCAATTTGCGACTTCATCATTCGATTATTAAAGGAGTTTGTCATCATGACCAGACACAAATTGGGCTTCTGGATCCTGACCGCGCTTGTCGTCGGCAACATGGTCGGTTCCGGAATTTTCATGCTTCCCCGCTCCCTGTCGGCAGCGGCAAGCCCTGCGGGCGTCATTCTGGCCTGGATTGCTACCGGGCTGGGCGTGCTTACGCTCGCGCTTGTCTTCGGAAGCCTTGCCGTCCGCAAACCTGAACTCAGCGGCGGTCCGCAAATTTATGCGAAGGAACTTTTCCGCGAAGGCTCGCAAGGCTCGCTTATTGCCGGGTTTATGTCCACTTGGGGATATTGGGTCGGCAATATTGCGGGTTTTGTGGCGGTGATCACGACGTTCGCCAGCTACCTTTCCGCCTTTTTTCCGGTGCTTACGAGCGATAAGGTTTGGGTGGATTTCGGAGGTTTTACGTTAAAAGCAGGCAATGTCCTGACGTTCCTCGTCTGCTCTTTGCTGCTGTGGGGGACGCATGCCATCTGCCTGAAAGGAATGAAAGGCGCAGGACGCCTCAATTTCATCGCGACGGCAACCAAGGTCATCGGCTTTGTCCTGTTCATCGTGATTGCGTTATTCGCGTTCCAGCAAAGCAACATCGGGCCGTTTCTGGCTCCGCGCACCAACGAAAGCGGCGAGACGCTTCGCCTGCTTTCCCAGGTGAATGCGGCTGCGGTTGCGACGCTGTGGGCTTTCATCGGCGTCGAATCCGCGATGGTCTTTGCCGCCCGCGCCCGCCGGAAGCAGGATATCCGCCGCGCGACCATCGCGGGGCTGCTGATTTCGATCGTGCTGTATGTCGGCATCAGCATGCTGACGATGGGCCTCCTGACGCAGGAGCAGCTGATGGCTTCCCAGAATCCGTTAGTCGACGGCATTTCCGCCGTGACGGGCCCGATCGGGGGCAAGCTATTGGCGGGTCTTGGGCTCATCAGTTTGCTCGGCTCCACGATCGGCTGGGTGCTGCTCAGCGCCGAGGTGCCTTTTCAAGCGGCCAAGCTGGGCGTGTTCCTCCCGTCGTTTTCCAAGGAAAACGGCAAAGGCATGCCTAAGGTTTCCCTTTGGGTCTCCAACGCGCTCGGCCAGATTTTGCTGCTGTCCACGGTTTCCGGCTCCATTTCGGCCGCATTCGATTTTATCATCTATATCGCTACGCTCGCTTATTTGGTGCCTTACCTGATCGCTTCGCTTTATCACCTCAAGCTGATCTGGACCGGCGAAACCTACGCGCTGCGGAAGGAGCGCGTAAGCGAGGGAATCATTGCCGGATTGGCGGCGATCTATTCGCTGTGGGTGATCATCGCGGGAACGGCGGATCTCAAGACGTTCCTGCTCGGAGTTGCGCTGATCGTCAGCGGCATCCTGTTTTACCCGCTGCTGCGGCGGCATCGGAAAACCGGAAACAAAACCGCATAAAGCCATAAAAAGTCGTGTGTCCGAATGCAAATCAGGCGTCCATCTCTCGATGGGCGCCTTGTTTTACGCAAGTGGAAGATGGGGAACGGGCATCGTCATCGGCAGCCGCTCCGGGGAAACAGGACGAAAGAGGCTGAATGGTCCGGGTACGGGGGGGTTAACTTTTATATAATCTTTCGGAAAGCTCCCTTTCCACGACCCATTTATGGTTTGTTACCGGGGCTCCCCCGTTTGTCGGGATGTAATCCACCATATATACCGTCGTCCGGTCGGCCGTTTCGATCGTGGCCTGAGCCCCCATCATGCCTTCCATATGATCGGCTTCCAATATCACGTTCTGTCCCGGCTCCAAGGGTTGATTGCCTGCATCCTTGATTTCTTCCTGAATGACCCACTTATGGTTGCGCACCGGTTTGCCTCCGTCCGTCGGCGTGTACGTAACGGAATAGGCTACGGTATCATAAGCGCCGACCACTTTTCCCGTGGCCCCGTCCATGCCAGCCATATGTTTCGCGTGGATGACCACGGTATCTCCCACATGGTATGTCGGATGCTCGGCTTCTCTTAACCCTTTCGGTACTTCTCCCGAATCGGAGTGATGATGCATGCTCATCATGCCCATTTCCGCATTTTCCTTTTCCGCGGCGGTTTCCGCATGGCCGTTGGCACCACGGTCGCAACCGCTTGTCAGAAGCACGGCTGCAAGGCACAGAGAGACGATTCTTTTGTTCATCGATGTCACACACCTTTGCGTTTTTTTGGTCTTGCCCGGGAACCCCCTATGCCTTAACATTTTTACCCAAAATCGCCGAGATATGAGATGCAGATGTTGATATATTATTTTTTTCAGGCTATGCCGTCCGGCCCCAAAAACAAAAAAACCGCGGCATCCGCGGTTTTCTGTTTATTACGGTCTCCAAAACGAAGCATGCTCGCGGGCAAACTGTTCCAGCGACTTTGGAGGGCGCCCGGTGATGCGCTCGACCGTATCGGTTACCAAATCCTCCTTGCCATGGAGCATGATGTCTTCATCCATTCCGGCAAGAAACCGGGCATAATCTTCCGCCATGCCAAAAGACGTCAACCGGTTCGCCAGCTCCCCCGTGCTTACATGTATATGATGAATCGCCCGGCCGGCCGCCGCGCCGATGATTTCACCCGCTTCCGCGTAAGTCAGGGAATGCGGACCCGTGATGATATGATCGGTGTTGTGGGGCTGATGATCGATCAGCGCCCTCACCCCTACTTCTGCAATATCGTCGGCGTCCACGAACCCGACCCTGCCTGCCCCGGTGGCGGTGATCATGTTCCCTTCACGGATGATTTGGGCTCCATGATGGCCTTCGGTGAAATTTTGCATGAAATAGGACGGCCGCAGTACCGCCCATTCCGGAACGCGCTGGCGTATGGCCTGATGTATCTTGCCAAAAACCGGGCCGCCTTCGGGGATCGAAGCGCTGCCGAGAAAAACGACCCTGCGTACGCCTTCCCTTAAAGCTTTTTCCAGAAAAGGCAGCACGATTGGCGAAGGATCCATCATCCCAACCGGACCGACCAAATACAGCTTATCGACGTTTTTTAAAGCGGGTGCATGCGTTGATTCGTCGAACCAGTCAAATGTCACTTGCTCGCCTGCCCCGAGAGTAGCCGATTGCCCGCGGCTCGCGGTTCGAACGCCGTATCCTAACTCGATAAGCCGTTTCGTAATGCGGCTTCCCGTTTTGCCGCTCGCGCCTGTTATCAAAATTTTGCTGTCGTTGTTCATGTCTGGTTTCCCCTTTTCAGATTGATTGGTCTAAAATATTAATGCGAAGCCATTTCTTTTTTCTCCACCTTGGATGGCTGTTTTTTCCGTTTGAGGGTGATAAAAGTAACGGCTACGCCCAGCAGCGTCATGACGGAGGCCGCGAAAAAGGACATATGAATGGCATGATTCAAATCGCTTGATTCCAAGGCTTCCAACTTCAGGCCCGATCCGAGGTTGGCGGAGATGATCGCCATGATCGCGGCCAAACCTACCGCACTGCCTATTTGCTGGCCGGTCGAAATGATGGCCGACGCCACGCCTTGCTCCTTGGGATCGATGCCCGTGCTTCCCGCAATGAACATGGTCGTAAACACGAGCGCTTGACCCAGCCCGACGATGACGGTACCTGGAATGATCCCCCAGGCGGAGCCATTCTCGGATAACTGCGTGAGCACCAAAAAACCGATGCCTCCCAGAATCATCCCGATGGTGACCGTACCGGCCACGCCTGCCATGGACAGCATTTTATTAATGAGCCTTCCGCCCAAAAAAGCGCTGATCGTCAGCGGCAGGAAGCTGACCCCGGATTGAATGGCCGAGTAATGCAGTACCTCCTGCGTATACAGGGTTAGAAAATAATACAGCGAACCAAAGGAGGCCGAAAATAAGACAGCAATAAGCGCCGCTCCGGTTAAATTGCGGTTACGGAACAGCCTGAACGGGATTAACGGTTCTTTTGTGCGCTGTTCGATCACGACAAACAAAACGAGCAATAACGCGCTGAGCAGTCCAAACGGCAAGGTTCCCAGGCTTAGCCATCCTTCGACCGGGGATTGGATCAAATAATATACGATAAGGATCATCCCCGCCGTCACCGATATCGTTCCCAAGGCATCATAACGCTTCGGTCCCGAAGCCGCTTTGTTTTCCGCCAGCACGAACGGGGCAAGAATAAGCGTGATCAGGGCGATCGGCACATTCACGAAGAACGTGAACTCCCAGCCCAAATAACTGGTCAAAACTCCGCCAAGAAGCAATCCAAGCGACAATCCGACGCCCCCCATCGACGCCCAAATACCCATCGCCCGGTTGCGTTCGGCGCCTTCGTCAAAATTGGACATGATCAGCGACAACGTGGAAGGCGACAGCAGCGCCCCGCCCAGGCCTTGCAATCCTCTCGCCGCGATCAACACCATTTGCGAATCCGCCAATCCGCCAAGAAGCGAACCGGCGCCGAAAAGAGCCATGGCAATGATAAACATGCGCCGCCTTCCCATCAGGTCGGACAATCTTCCTCCAATCAGCAAAAATCCGCCGAAAACGAGCGAGTATGCGCTAACCACCCACTGCAAATGATTCGCCGAAAACCCCAAATCCGCTCCAATCGAAGGCATGGCGACAAAAACGATGGTATAATCCAGCGCCAATATCAATTGGGAAACGGCAAGAAGAATGAGCGCCAATCCTTTATGCCTGCTTTTGTTCATGGATATCTCTCCTTTTCGCAATTTACGGACCAAACGGTCTAATTTGAACAAAAATATTTTTGACTATTTAATCTAGAATGATCAAAGTGAAGAAGCGTCAACGAACGCTCCATCAACAATCGAGAACCGACAGCGCGACGGCTGCGATTTCTTCCAGCTCTTTCGGGTTATTGGACAGCTTTGCCGCTTGCGTCATCGAATACCTGACATGGTACAAATACCGCGCCACCACATGCAGATCTTTGCCCGGCCCGATTTCTCCCTGCTCCTGGGCACGGACGAGCGCTTCGTAAAAAGCTTTTTCAAGCCGTGTCCGATCTTGCTCGAACAGCGCCGCCATTTCCGGATCATGGGGGATCTGGTCGATCGCGCTGTGCAAAATCATGCATTCCTTTTTCCGTTCCTCATCCTGAAGCGTGGACACGATGATCCGAAAAATGTCGCTGATCGTTCGTTTCACCGATTCCGCTTGCTCCAGTTTGGCGACAACCGACGAGGATTTTTCGTGTAAGTAATGTTTGGCGGCCTTGATAAACAAATCCCTTTTCGTCCCGTACGTGTCGTACAGACTCTGGCGGGCGATGCCCAGTTCATCAAGCAGCGTTTGGAGCGATGTGCCGTCATAACCGTAATGTCCGAACACTTCCATCGCCTTATGCAGGACAAGGGTCGTATCGAATTCTTTGTTCCTTGCCATCTAACGATACCTCTTTTCTAGGCCTCTTCATGCGGCCAGCAATTCGATCCTTCTTATCGGACCATTCAGTCTAAAACATGCGAATCCAAACCTCCTTCCTTTCATGTCCGTATATTATCATTTCCGGATCATTCAGTCAATAATAAAATCTTCGAACCGCCGGTACCGGCCAGTTCCCACGTCAATCGTATTTTTTGTACATGCCGACGGAAGCAGGAGCTCCGTATTCAAAACCGAACTGCCGGTACAACCGGTCTGCCGGTACATCGGCCATCAGGCTGACGTAAGCCCCTTTCGTGGCATGCCGATCCAGGTAAGCCGTCACCTCGGACATGATTTTTTTGCCGAGCCCTTGTCCCTGGCGTTATACATCCTTTCTTTTAGGTCATATCTAATCATAAATCACCCCAAGTCCATTTGTCATCAACTCTAAGGTGTTCATTTCACTGAAACGTTCAACGGTTCCTCAAAATAACCATATACTCATGATCATATATTCATATATAATGACTCAAAAGATCATTTTTGTATTTTGGAGGTATCGATACATGCTGGATGTTGTGATCATTGGCGGCGGTCAAGCCGGTCTTGCAGCCGCCTATTATTTGAATCAAAGCCGAGCCCGCTTTCTGATCGTCGAGAAAGGCCCAAGCATCGGCGACTCGTGGAGGCAAAGATATGATTCCCTGCAATTGTTTACTCCGAGAAAACACAGCCAACTGCCAGGTCTTTTGTTATCCGGCCGCCCTGAAGGATTCCCCGGCAAAGATGAGGTTGCGGACTACTTGTCCGCCTATGCCGTAAATTTTAGCCTGCCTGTCCAGTTCAATACGGAAGTCATGTCTGCGTTTGCCGTTTCCGGCGGTTTTGTCATCGAAACAACTCGGGGCGTGCTCCAAGCCCGAAACATCATAGCGGCAACCGGCCCATTCCACGTTCCGTTTATTCCGCCATTCGCCAACCAGATCTCCGCCGGCGTCACGCAGCTTCATTCATCCGTATACCGTAATAAGAATCAACTGAAAAAAGGTAACGTTTTGGTCGTTGGGGCCGGAAACTCGGGCGCCCAAATTGCCGTCGAACTGGCCGGCGCTTTCGATGTCCGTCTGTCCGCCTCGCGTCCGTTGCATTTCATGCCGTTGACCCTGTTTGGGAAAAGCATTTTTGATTATTATGAAACGTTTGGCCTCTTAAGGGCGGGGCAACTAACCAAACGGGGAATCTGGCTGAAACGGCAGCCTGAACAAATTTACGGGTTGGATTTACAAAAACGGCTCAAGGACAAAACCATTGCGTTATTGCCCAAAGCTGTTCAGGCGGAAGGCAACATCCTGACCTTCGAAGACGGCCGACGCCTAGAAGCGGACAACGTCATTTGGGCCACCGGATTCCGTTCCGATTTTTCGTGGTTGAAATTGGAGGATCATGGGGGTCGCCAGCAAAATGTTTGCCACCAAGACGGCGTGTCGAATGTGCCGGGCCTTTATTTTATCGGTTTGCCTTGGTTGACATGCAGAGGTTCGGCTCTGCTGGGCTGGGTACGGCATGACGCCAAACGCATCGTGCAGCACATCCTGGGAACATCATCAATCGGGATTCAATGAACCTATAAACATAATCCAAAAAGGAAGAGGAAAGCCGCATCGGCTTTCCCCTCCGTTGTACATTCGCCGACAGTTGCTTACCGTAACAATTCTATCATTTCCAGTTCTTCGCGGCCTCTGGCGATGTCGATCGGGGTCTGGCCGCTCCGGTCTTTTCGCGTTTTGTCGGCTCCCAGGCGCAGCAGCGCTTCGACGACATCCAGCCTTTCCTCGCCGTCGGATACCTGGGTGTGGAGCGGCGTGCTTCCGTCCTCCGCTGCCGCGACGTCCGCCCCATGGCGGACCAGGAGCGAAGCAATTTCGGGATACAGTGCGATATGCAGAGGCGTAATCCCATCCTCATTCCTGGCATGGATGTCCGCCCCCTGCCGAATCAAAAATTCGACCAATTCCTCGTTATCCGTCGAAACGGCGCCATGCAGCACTGAAAATTCGTATTCGTCTTTCCCGTGAATCAACGTCGGGTCCGCTTGCAAAATCCGTTTCACGGCCGTAAAATCATCGATCTCCGCTGCTTCGTACAAATCTTCGAACGTATAGGTCATTGCTGCCCCTTCCTTCCCCCGATAAAACGTTTTAATGTCCTTCGTCAATCACGATTTTAACAAATTTCCTTTTGCCTGACTGCACGATGTCGCCGTGTTGGATCCGGATCGGCTCGTACGGGTCCGACAGCTTTTTCCCGTTGATTCTGACCGCGCCTTGCGTTACGCTGCGCCTTGCTTCGCTGTTGGACGCCGCGAACCCGAGCATGACCGGCAGCTTGCCGGCCGGAATGCTTCCTTCCTCCAGATGATCGCGGCTTAGCGAAAATTCCTCAATATCTTCCGGAAGCGAGCGATGCTGGAATACGGAGGCAAAATGCCTTTCCGCTTGTTCTGCGGCCTGCTCGCCATGGTACATCTGAACATACGTTTTGGCTAATCGGACTTTCGCGTCGCGGGGATGGATCTCCACGTTTTCAAGCCCTTTCTTCAGCAGAAGCAGGTCGTCGTTCGAGATCGGCGTACTCAATTCGTAGTATTTTAACATGAGTTCATCCGGGATCGACATCGCTTTTCCGAACATATCATTCGGCGAATCGTCGATGCCGATGTAATTGCCGAGGCTTTTGCTCATTTTTTGCGAACCGTCAAGCCCTTCCAAAATGGGCATCAGGATGGCGATTTGGCTGCTTCTGCAATCAAGTGCGTTTTGGAGCGTCCTCCCCATCAATATGTTAAACGTCTGATCCGTGCCTCCGAGCTCAATGTCGCTTTCCAGCGAAACCGAGTCGTACCCTTGCATGAGCGGATAAAAAAACTCATGGATGTGAATGGGCTGGCGATTCGCGTAACGTTTCGCAAAATCATCCCGCTCCAGCATTCGCGCCACCGTCACCTTCCCCGCCAACTGCAGCGCATCTTCGAAATTCAATCTTTGAAGCCATGCGGAATTAAAATAAAATTGGGTCTTTTGAGGGTCAAGAAGTTTATACAGCTGCTTTTCATACGTGGCGGCGTTACGTTTGACATCCTCTTCCGTCAGTTGCTTCCTCGTTTCGGATTTTCCCGTCGGATCGCCGATCCTCCCCGTAAAGTCGCCGATGATCAGCTGAACCTCATGTCCCAAATCCTGAAACTGCCTCAGCTTGTGCAGGACGACGGTATGACCGATATGGATGTCCGGGGCGGACGGATCCAGCCCGAGCTTCACTTTCAGCGGTTTTCCCGTAACGATCGACGACGCGATTTTTTGCGCCAACGCTTCTTCCGGAACGATGTCCGCCGTTCCTCTGCGAATGATGTTCAGCTGCCGGTCCAGCTCTCGTTTTTGTTCATCCGACAACTGTCTTACCCACGATTCCATGTGTGTCTCCCCCTTAAGCTCAACCAGAAATAATAAAAAAAACAGCCCTCTCTCCCATCAAGGGACGAGAAGGCTGTCTCGCGGTACCACCCTAATTAAAGAAGTTTTGGAATAACCTCTTTCGCTTATTTGTCATAACGGCATCTGGACATGCCGGGTAAAAGCTACTGTGCGCGCATTTCGCTTTTCCAGCTCCGGATCGTAATTCGGGAACATGATCGCACCGGTTCACACCAGCCACCGGCTCTCTGCAGACGTCCATTCAAGCTCCTTACTGAAGGTGTACACCCTATCCATCATCGCTTTCCTGATATTCAATTTTTTCCATTTAATCAAAAAATGCCATGGATGTCAACGCCTTTCTTTCACCGGCATGGTCTATGTCCGACATGGATCTAACAATTATCCATTTACAAATCGGATCCGTTCCGGTATATGAAAAGAGCGGGGAAAAATGGTTGATCCATTCTAAGGAGCGTGATCTGTAAACGATGAAAATTCACTTTTTGGGAACGGCGGCCGCCGAAGGCGTGCCAAACGTGTTTTGCCGCTGCGATACGTGCTTGCAGTCGAGGAAGCTCGGCGGGAAAAACGTCCGCACGCGTGCTTCCGTCATCCTCGACGACACTTGGAAATTCGATTATTCGGCCGATTCGCAGATGCAGGCTCTGCGTGACGATATCGATCTGGGCCAAATCGAGCATCTGCTTGTGACCCACACGCATTATGATCATTTTCAGCCGCAGGATCTTATCAGCCGGATCGAAGGTTTCGCGCACGGCATCGAGCACCCGCTACGGATTTACGGCAACGATCTCGTCATGTTTCATTCCCGCCAAGCCCTCGGACACTTCAAAAACCGCTTTGTTTTCCATCGCATGAAACCGTTTCAACCGGTGCCGATCGGCTCCGCAACCGTGACGCCGCTCCTTGCGGACCACGACCCCATGGAAACCTGCTTGCTTTATTTCGTGGAGAAAGACGGCAAAACGCTGCTCTACGGCAATGATACCGGATGGTTTCCCGATGCGACCTGGGAATGGCTCCAGGGCAAAAAAGCCGATATCGCGATCCTGGACTGCACCCATGGCTTGACGGGAAACAACCGCCAGTCCGGACATATGAGCGCAGATACCATCCTCGACGTTCAAAGAAAATTTCTGCAGGAAAGGATCCTGACCGAAAACGATCTGATCTACGTTACCCACTTCACGCACAACGCCGGCCTGCTTCACGAGGACTGGGTCCGAATATTCGAGCCTCACGGCATCGGAGTGGCATACGACGGCCTTATCCTCCATGTCTGACTTTCAGGAGAAACCATGAACTCTACTCTGCGAAAAGATTATCAAGGTAATCGCCAGCAGCCGGTCACCGTCATCGCCATCGTTACCGCGCTCTGTCTGCTCGGGGATTCGATGCTCTACATCGTTTTGCCGATTTACTGGAAGGAGGCCGGTCTCACGGCCCTTTGGGAGGTTGGCCTCCTCCTTTCGATCAACCGGTTTGTCCGCTTGCCCATCACGCCGCTGATCGGGCTGCTCTATCGAAAACTGCCGCTCCGGGTCGGCCTTGCTTTTGCCGTCCTGCTGGCATCCGTGACAACGGTCGGTTACGGCGTGTTGAACGGGTTCGCCGCGTGGCTCGTGCTCCGGTGCCTATGGGGGATTGCGTGGTCCTTTCTCCGCATGGGCAGTTACTTAACGGTCATCCGTTATTCCGACGATTCGAACCGGGGCCACCTCATGGGGCGGTTTAACGGAATTTCACGCCTCGGAAGCCTGGTCGGCATGTTGGCCGGAGGCATTTTGGTCCCGTTTACCGGCATGGATGCCGTCTCCGTCGCATTCGGGTTGTTTATGCTGGCGGGACTTCCTTATGTTGCGTTACATATCACCGGCACCACCGACCGGACGGCAAATGGCGGCTACGATTCACATCAGCAGAAGGATCGCGGCAACCACCTGCGCGAGAACGTCTGGACGAAACCCGTAATGAAAATCATCGCTACCGGCTTGCTCTTATTTCTCATCCAAACGGTATTAACTTCTACGCTAAGTCTCCTGATCGAAACCCACTATGCGCAGCCGATGATGCTCATCGGCATGATCGTGACAAGCACGATGCTGTCGGGCGTGCTGCAAGCGGTTCGCTGGGCCTGGGAGCCGTTTCTCGCTTCTTTGTTCGGCCGATGGTCGGACGGAGTCAAGGGGAGACTGCCTCTTTTCCGTATGTCATTGATCGTTTCGGCGGCGGGATATGCACTGATTCCGTGGCAGCTTCCCGTCTACGTTTGGTGCGCGGCCATCTTGTTCGTCATGGCAGCCAGTACGGCCATCACCACGTTACTGGATGCTTTGGCTTCGGATGCCGCCCGTCTTTCTTCCGTCATCGCCGTCATGACCGCTTTTTCGGTTGCTGCGGATTTGGGATCGGCGATCGGCCCGATGCTGACGTATTTGATCCTCAACCTGCCTCACGGTATCATGTACACCTACATGGGAAGCGCCGTCGTTTTGGTGGTGCTGGCGATATGGCATCGGTCAAATGCGCAGTTGGTTAACGAGGCCGCACAAAAAAACTTGGGCCCTTTCGAAAAATCCCAATGATGAATGAAAGCTTGGCACCCTTTTACTTTCCGGACGACATAAACGAAAAACGGCAGTCTCCGATGGTATGCATCGGAGACTGCCGTTGTTGGATTCGGCTTCTTTGAACGTTTGGCGCAAACGGCTTAATACAAGCTTTCCAGCTCATCGATAAGCGATCCGACATAGGCAGCCGCGCTGCGGATCGGATCGGGCCGGGACATGTCCACGCCGGCCAGCTTCATCAAGTCCAGCGGGCTCATGGAGCCCCCGGCTTTAAGGACTTCGAGCCAGCGGTTCACGGCCGGCTGCCCTTCCTCCCGGATGAGTTTGGCTACCGCCGTGGATGCGGTAAGCCCGGCAGCGTAAGTATACGGGTACAGGCTCATATAGTAATGCGGCTGGCGCATCCAGGTCAACTTGGCATGGTCATCGATGACCACATCCTCTCCCCAGAACGAGGACAGGATATCCCCTTTCAGGTCGCACAGCTTCACGGCCGTGATCGGAACGTTGGCCATAGCCAGATCGTACACCCGGCGCTGAAGCTCTCCTTCAAGCAAATGGGTGACGAAATTGTGGTAGTAGGTGCCGAGCAGCTGGGAAATGACCCAGCGGCGCATCCTCGGATCATCGGAACGGGACAGCAAATGATCCGCAAGCAGAAGTTCGTTCATCGTCGACGGCGCTTCGATGAAATACAAGGACGGTCTGTAGTTCGTCAAACGCTGGTATTTGCTTGCGAGCATGAGGTGGCCTGCATGACCGACTTCATGCGCGAGCGTAAAGGCGCCTCTCATGCTGTCCGCCCAGCTGATCAAAATATAGGAATGCACTCCCGGAATGGAGCTGCAAAACGCTCCCGTTCTCTTTCCGGCATTATCCGCATAGTCCACCCAACGGTCGCGGAAAGCGGCCGACACGATTTCCCCGTATTCCGGACCCAGAATCGATAAAGCTTCCTTGATCAGCTCGCCTGCCTCCTGAAAAGAAATGCTCGGATTGAACTCGGGATCAAGGGGAGCCTTCAAATCCGCAAACGTCATTTCGTCCAAACCCAGCACCCGTTTCTTAAGGGCGGCGTACTTTCGCATATGCGGCGCAAGTTCTTCCTGCAAAATATCCAAAATATTGTTATACATTTCTTTCGTGACCTGTTGGGGCGTGAGCAGCATGTCCGTGACGGAGTCGTATCCGCGCAGGCGCGATTCGATCACTTGCCGTTTCACTTCGGTGCCGTACGTTTCGGCAAACGTATTGCGGTATTTGTGCAGCGTTTCGCTGAAAACTTTGAACGAATTGCGGCGCAAATCGGTATCCGGTGATTCGACGTATTTGTTTTCATAAAGCGCAAACGACACCGGTACCTCCTCCCCTTCGCCGTTTAGGGCGGACGGGAACGTCATGTCTGCCAGCTTGCTGCGTTCATAGATGCGATAAGGCGCTCCCAAAATTTCGCCGAACGAAGCCAGTACCTTTTCGGTTTCCGCCGTCAATCGATGCGGCTTGGTTTGCAAAAGCAGCTGCAGGCTGCGCTTGAAATCCTCAAGGGCAGGTTGTTCTTTTATGTACTGCTCGATCGTTCCGTCAGGCAGCGCGATGATTTCCGATTTGATGAAAGACAGCGCGGTGCTGACCAACGAAGATACATCCCGGGCTTTGGCCGCTTTGATCTGATTGTCCGGATTGATGCTGTCTCCCGACTGAAGCAGGTGAGCATAAGCGGCGGTGCGGTTGGTTCTGCCCAGGAGTTCTTCCTGCGCAACCAAACAAGCCAGCAGCGTATCCGCCCCTTCGCCGAGTTTCCCTTCGAACCGGGTAACGGAAGCGATATCCTGCTCAATGGCCTTCAGCTCCTGTTCCCATGCCTCCGGGGTCGCAAAAATATCGTCCAAATTCCATGTGGATTCCACGGCCACTTCCGACCGGGTCAAAATTTTCGCCATACGCTAAGCACCTCTCCCATGATATGAATTGACCAATGTTTAGCTCCAATAAATCCCATTGTATCATACTTTTTTACGCCGTCACCCGGAAGATTTGTACCTACTGACAGCAAAAATGGTAATTTTTACATAACCAGACTATTTAGGCTATGCTCGATGTCAGGTCAGATCCGCTCCAAATGCCAAACGCTCCGGATTCCGAGCGCGGAAGCTCCGGGTCCCAGCCAAACTTTAGGATATTTTAAAGAACGATTAAGGTTCCCCTCAGGTTTGCCGTTTACAATGACATTAGGCTGGCAACCCGCTTCCCGAAACTTTACGCAGACCATACGCACGATAAAACAAGAAAAGAGGATTTTCACCATGAACATAAAGCGAGTGATGATTGTCGGAACGATGGTAGTCATATTGTCCTTTGGAAACACCGCGTTAAGCGGCTCCATCACAAGCGCATGCCCGGCGCCGAAGTGGTCCTCCACGGACGCTCCGGAAAAAGACGATTTTTTGAAGGCACTCAACCAGTCGTCCGACGAGGAATTGGTTCAATCTTTATACGAAGGCAAATCCCTGCATGACATTGCCTCAGAGCAAGGCGGCGATATCGAAAACGTCATCGAGCTCCAGGTCGCCCAGCTTTCGAAACAGCTGGATGACCGGCTCCGTAGCGGCAGCATAACCGCAGAGCGGCATGCCGCGCATAAAGCCGAAATCAGGGAACTCGTAGAACAGAGCGTCTATACCTCCTTCGGCTGACGGAAGGTACATAAGAAGCAGATGCTCCGTGCCTAAATTTGATATTCTGCTCCGAAAACCAACAAGGACTTTCTCTCCATCGGAACGTTGCGGCGATTGCCGCTCCTTCCGGCGGGAGAAAGTCCTTATTCGTGCATCAGGCGATGATGGGCATTAACGGCCAAATGGATGATGCTCCATCCGGACCGTCTGCATTAGCGATGGACAACGCCATGGATCTTCCGGTACAAACCCCGAATCCATCGAATGACCGTTGGCAGCAGCATCAGAGCGACGACGGCCCCGATGATCAAATACACGATTTGGCTTTTCCGTTCCTCCGATACCATGCGTTCCACGCTTGTTCCG
The DNA here is from genome assembly GCF_038004655.1 of Paenibacillus sp. FSL M7-1455. Taxonomy (NCBI): domain Bacteria; kingdom Bacillati; phylum Bacillota; class Bacilli; order Caryophanales; family Paenibacillaceae; genus Paenibacillus; species Paenibacillus sp. FSL M7-1455. Next base: position 3,245,233 of record NZ_JBBORO010000001.1, read on the forward strand.
ATCAAAATGACGCGCTTCTCATCCTCCCCCGGCAACGCAAACGGCTCCAGCCGTCCATCGCGCGCCAAAGCGATGACCGCCACGTGATCGCCCGGAGAAACGGCATAATAGCCGTAAGCCTTTTCTTTCGGGCTTTCGACCAAAAGCGGACGGGAAGAATCGCCTTCATAAATATTCGGTACTTCATCCGCATCAACCGTAGAAGCATTCAAGGGCAGCCAGTCCGAGTAAAACCGGAACCAATCCGATTCCACGATGGCCCCGTTTACGCCCATCAAACCCGAAACCTCGGGCTTCCGGTCTTCATTTCGCTTATAGGAACAACCGCTTTTGCTGCACTGCCAATAGAACGTTTCCTTTTGGATCAGCGCGAAGTGAGCCCTGAGCTTGCCTTCGTCCGTGAAGGCGGCCGTGCCCTCGGCCTGGCCTTCGAGCTTGACCATGCCTGTCGTCTCGTCGGTCAGTTGATCGACCGGCGTCGCGTTTAATATGATCGACGTCAGCCGGGCCGAATCCCCATATAGCAGAATCATGCCCAACAAAACCACGAATCCAAGCGCTTTTAAAAATCCGAACCAGAACCTGGAGCCCCAGCTTTCCTTGGGGGTTTTGCGCTTGTTTTTGTTTTTGGATGCTTTCTTTTTGCGCGCATGGCTGTACTGGTATACATGTTTTGGTGCCAATAATGCCGCTCCTTCCCCTATTTGCTGCCCGCAAACTTATATCGTTATCTTATACGTTTTTTTGCAGGCAGCCGGTTTCGTACGCGGACATAGATAGGTTTTACTGCGGCCAAGAGCGGTCAACCCCGGTTTCCGCAAGGTGTTCCCGCCGATTTTGGCGTCCCCTCTTATTCCTCCTGCCGGAAATTGAGCAGTACGGCCGGCAGCAAGCCGGGAAATCGGGCATTCAAATCCTCGTAGCGAATCGAAATAAACCGCTGGGTGCCTTCGATTCTCGTATGAACGATTCCGGATTCGCGAAGCACCTTAAAATGGTGGGACAAGGTGGACTTGGGCGCATCGATCTCCAGCGAGCTGCAGGACTGCTCGCCTTTTGCATCCAAAATTTTGATGATGTTCAAACGGATCGGATCGCTTAAAGCATATAAAACCGTGGTCAGGTTCAATTCATCCGTGCGCGGATGATACAAAGTTCTCATGATGGATCATGCACCTTTCTCGGACATATCTTGTTGCTTGCATTGTACCATAATCCATGCTATATTTCCATTGTTCGAATATATTCGTACATACGAATTAAAACGGAGGAATAACATGATGAACCGCAATATGGCTTTGTTTTTCTTGATTATGTTCGCGATCGGAACCGACTCGTTTATCGTCTCGCCGCTGATGCCGACGCTTCGCGAGTCCTTTGGGATCACCGTGGCGCAATCGGGCTGGTTCGTGTCTGCCTACGCCTTGGGATATGCCGCTTTTGCCTTGATTGCAGGACCGTTATCGGATGGATGGAACCGGAAAAAGGTGCTTGTGTACGGCTTGTTCGCTTTTGGCTTGTTCACGCTGCTTTGCGGTTTTGCCGCGGGCTTTTGGCAAATGGTCGCTTTTCGTTTTTTGGCCGGCGTCAGCGCCGCTTTTGCCTCGCCGCAAATTTGGGCCGCCATTCCGCAGCTGGTGAAGCCGCAAAACGTATTAAAAGCGATGGGCATCGCAACCGCAGGGCTGGCCGCTTCCCAAATGCTGGGCGTTCCTCTCGGAAGTTACCTCGCCGCATCCGGCTGGCATACCCCGTTTTTTGCCATCGGCGCTGCCGCCTTCGTACTCGCGACTCTCGCCGCGATCCTGTTGCCTGCAATGCCCGCTTCGGGCTCGAAGAACACTTCAATTTGGGGCAGATACCGTTCCCTGATGTCCGGATCCGCTCCGAAACTCTCGTTCATCGCCTACTTCCTGTTTCAATTCGGAAACTTCGGGGCCTTCTCTTTCATGGGAACCTGGCTTTCCGACCGTTTCCATCTGAGCGTTGCGGGCGTCGGAACCGTCATGCTGTTTCTTGGTTTGGGAAATATGATCGGCAGCTTTTGGGGCAGCGGTTTTACGGCCAGATTCGGTCAAAGGCATGCATTCGCATACGGCGTTATTTTTATCTCCCTTCTGTATTTGCTGCTGCCCTTCATGCCTAAACTCGCCCTTGTCGAAGCAGCATATTTTCTCATTTTCCTTGCCCTGAGCATGTTGTTTCCCCTCATGATGAACGCGCTGCAAAAATTGTCTCCGACCGTGCGCGGCACAATATCGTCCCTTGCCAATTCGTCTATGTATTTCGGTACGACATTGGGCTCATTGACAGCCGGACTTTTATATTCCTGCTCAGGAGCATTTATGTCGGTCAGCCTGTTAGCCGCCGTCTGTTTCTGTCTTTCGCTCGGGCTGTTTTCCGGCAGCGGGGCGTTTAGCGCCGTTTCCCCCGTTTTATCCCATAAAAAGCAAACATTAAAGCAATGACGTTTGAAGCCAAAAAAAGGCGGACATCCCGGTATGTATTCCGGTGCCCCGCCTTTTTGCGCATAAACCAGTTAAAGATGGACTACTTTTTTAACGTAATGCCGAAGGTCGAACCCGCTTCCCCGGCAAAAACGACGGTTCCGTTCTTCGGCAGAACGACTTCGTTTTTCCCCGTGGCGACGGTGAAGTTCATGCAGGTTCCCTTTTCGTCATAGACCGCATACGAACCCCGTGCCGGCATGTTGACCGTCATTTGTTTTCCGGCCGCCCCATCCGGAATGGTGAACCACTTGGCGTAGCCGTCAGGCTGGATCGTCACCGTGGACTGTTTCCCTTTATAGAGCGCTTTTATCTTTTCACCGCTGACGTAAAGTCCCCCGGCTGCCTCCAGGTACTCCGTGCCGTTCTCCTTATAAAAATGGAATTCCGCCTGATCGCGGCCGCTCATGGCCGGAATCTGCAGCTGGCTTGCCGCCGTGTCGGGGCCGGTAATTTGCCTGTCTCCGAAGTATCCTTTCAAATCATCGGCGCGGGTGATTTCGACCGAAGGCTTCATCATGTATATCAGCGAATCGAATTTCTCGTTGATCGGATAGTACGTTTGGCCCTCGCGTTTCGACCACGCTTTTTCGGCTTCCTTGGAGATCGGGTGCTCTTCAAGCTTTTCCGCCAGGTATTGGGATACGGCGATTTGCCCTAAACCCGGTATGCTGGTGTATTCCCGGTCCCACAGGTACGTGCGTCCGTTTTTCTCCTTGACGAAAGCAAGCTTCGCGGTTCCTTCCGCGTTCACGAATGTCCCGTCCGCCGTGTAGACGAATTTTTGTTCGGGAGCCCCAAACGCGCCTGGCATCGACAGCGTAAGCTCGCCGTTATGGATGGCGACGCGGATTTGTTGGCCCAAGGCGCCGTAATATCCTGCGTAATTTTTCACTTCGCTTGGCATGTCGGCCTTTACCGGCTTGCCGAACGACTTCTCGGGCTTGATCGCTTGGATCGCTCCCTTTTCCTTCAACGCTTGCAGCAGCAGTTCAGAGGCCAGCATCTGGTTCGTCGAACTGCTCCCCCCGGAAGACAAGACGGCAGCGGCCATGTTCTGCTCCGGAAGCACGACCAATGAAGCATGGTACAAAACGGTGTCGCCGCCCTTGACCAAAGCCTTGATGCCGTAGTCGTTAAACGGATACAGCCTTACACTGTCCCAGCCGAGCCCGTAATCGACGGAATTGTCGGCGTCTTTAGGCCACAGTCCTTTTTTGTATTCCTCCTGCTGCATGGCTTGAATCGACTTTTCCGATAAAATTCCTTGTTGTTGTCCCGTAAACAGCTGCGAAAATCGCGCCAGATCCTCCGCCGTCGAGTAGATTCCGCCCGTGCCGATCACGTTGACCGTTTCATTGGGAAGCTGCGCGTCAAATCCCGGATAATAAAGCCCGGCAAACTTGCCTTGCCCCAGGGGATCCTGCGAAGTTTTCGTATGATCCATGGACAGCGGGCCGGTAAAATGCTGATGGATGAATGCGGTAAAATTCATGCCGCTGACTCTTTCGACGAGAATTTCGGCCAGCGTGAACCCGTCGTTGCAGTATACGGAAAAGGCGCCCGGATCGGCCTTGAGCCGTTGCGATGCCAGCTGTTTAAGCAGCGTGTCATGCGCGTACGTGTCTTGATCGTTGAACAGGAAAGCATTGCCGAGGCTGGACCCCTGCAGGCCCGAAGAATGGTTGAGCAGCATGCGCGGCGTAATTTGCTTATACCGTTCGTCCTTCATTGTAAAATCGGTTATGTACTTCACAACCGGGGTATCCAGATCGATTTTGCCCTCATCGACCAGCTTCATAACGGCCGCTGTCGTAAACATCTTGCTGGTGGAACCGATGCCGTACATCGTATCCTTGGTCAGCGGAATCTTCCTTGCCGGATCGTTGAGGCCCGTTTGACCCGAAGCCAATATCGTGCCGCCGTCGATGAGCGCATATTGGACGCTGGTCGTCCCGTATTTTTCGGTAAGCAGCGCGGCTTTTTCGGCAGCGAATTTCTCAAGCCCTTGAACCGCTGCGACAGCTTTGCTTTCGGATGCAAGCGCCCCGGTCGGCACCAGCGGAGTCAGCGCAAGCGCGGCGGCCAGCAGCCAGATGAACTTCTTTTTCCTCATATAACATACCTCCTTGGAGTTGGGAATCTCATAAGTTAGTACGTATGACTAGCAAAAATGGTTCAACTTTCCACTTCAAAAATCATGAAAAATGCAGAAGATTTGCGGCCAAACGCAACATATCCTGCATCTTGAAAGTTCCTTACCTTTTATAGATCGGTCTTATCCTGCGGCCAGAGGTCCGAAGCTTAATAGATCGGGCGGCCGTGACGGTCTTCGATTCCCGACTTCCGGAAAAAGTACGTGTTGACGACATCTCTCCACTCCCTGGCATTCGCGAGCTGAATCCGAAGCCGTTCCATCACCTGTGCATGGCGTTTCGCATCGATTCGCCCTTCGAGGCCTTGCCAACGTTCGATGAAAGCCTCCACGCCTTCCACCCCTTCGAAGTGGCTGTCATAAATATGTTGAATGACCGTTTTGCCTGAATGCAGCGTATGGGTGTACGGCACGTGATGGAAAAAAAGCAGCAGCTCGTCCGGACAAGTCTCCGGCGATTCGTAACGCTCCATGTTTTCGGGAAAATACTGCGACGTGTACCCCGTTCCGTCCTTCACGGTCCGATTCACGCCCATGCCGCGGCAATCGGCATAATGATACGTCCCCCACACGGAATATTCGTAACCGTCGACGTTCGGCCCGTAGTGATGCCCCGGGTTCACCATCCATCCGATCCCGAGCGGCGACGTATAACTTTCGTATACCCGCCAGGATTCGGCAAGCATGGAACGCAAGACTTGATAAACCTTTTCATCTTTGCCGAATGTGAGCCGGATCCACTCCGCCGTGATCGCCTCTTCCGAAAGGTCCGGATTCCACGCCAACCGCCCGAAGCCGTAAAGATTGGCCTGCGCCAGCGTATGCCCGGTCCAATTCGGATCGTCTCCCACGTTGATGACTGCCGCCATCCCGGAATGTGCATAAGGGTACGTTTCTCCGGCGACGATCTTTTTTACTTCGGTACCTCTGCCCCGCGCAAAAGTATCGAAGTCAAGCACCTCCTTCCACTGCGGAACGAGATAACATAAATGTTTTTGCTGGCCCGTGTATTCCTGCGTGATTTGAAACTCCGCCATTTGGTTGGTCTCCGGCATCGCGCCGAATAGCGGGGAAACCGGCTCCCTGACCTGAAAATCCATCGGCCCGTTTTTGATTTGCAAAACGACGTTTTGCTTGAACTGCCCGTCCAGCGGCTTGAAGTGGTCATAGGCGGCTCTGGCCCGGTCGGTCGTGCGGTCTCTCCAGTCCTGAAGGCAGTTATAGACGAAACATCTCCAGACAACGATGCCGCCGTACGGTTCGAGCGCCTCCGCAAGCATGTTCGAGCCGTCCGCATGCGTCCGGTTGTAGGTAAAGGGGCCGGGCCGGTGCTCCGAATCCGCTTTCACCACAAATCCTCCGAAATCGGGGATGTGCCCGTAAATTTCGGCGGCCTTTTCCTTCCACCATGCCCGCACGCGGGAGTCGAGAGGATCGGCCGTATCCAGTCCTCCCAGCTCGATCGGGCTCGCATAATTGACGCTGAGGAACAAGGCGATTCCGTACCGGCGGAAAATCCCGGCCACCTCCGCCACGTCCGGCAAAAACCGGGACGTGATCAGCTGCGTTTCGGTCTTGTGAACATTCACGTTATTAATGGCCACGCCGTTAATGCCGACGGAAGCCACCAGCCTCGCATAATCCCTGATCCGAGCCTGGTCCCGAACAAACTCGTTATCCTTGAAAAAGATCGATTGCCCGGCGTATCCGCGTTCGATCGAGCCGTCCATGTTGTCCCAGTGGTTCATCATGCGGAGCCCGTTCCGCGGATTTTCCAGAATTTGCAGTCCGCTCCGCAAATCTCCGGTTTGCATCAACCTCAATAAATGGAATGTGCCGTACAGTACGCCTTTGCCGGATTTTCCCGCTACGAGAATCGACTCCCCCCCGTTTTCCGGGACGGACCGGATGACATAACCTTCCTCGTGCAAGTCGTGTAATGGCGCCAGTTCCCGCAACCGTTCCGGCAAAGCCTCGTCGAATTGGACGAGCCGGACGACGTTCGCTTCAAGGCCGTTCGGATCTTCCGCCGTTTCCGGCACCGACCCGGTCATCTCCGTCATGCCGTAAACAAGCTCCGCCAGCGCCGAACGGATTTGTTCCGACGAGCCATGGACGGTAATTTTGGCCAAACGCGGGATGCCTTCAAGGGATTCATTTTTCGTATACCTCAACCAGCAGGGATCGGCATCCGAATAAGGAAGCTTATCGTTTTTATCAAGCGTCATTTTCGTTTCCCCTTTCGTTTCTCCTCTATGCATTGCTTTAGATAAAGTAGTGCGGGTACTTTTCCTTCAACATGTCCTGTTCGATTACGACAAGCCGCAAATGGTTTTCCATGATTTGCACGGCTTGCTCCTTCTCCTGCCGTATGATGAGCTGGTACATTTCTTTATGCTGCTGGATGATATGCTCCCAGTGGGAGTCCTTCGACAGACGCAGCAGCCGGAGCCGGTTGAAATGGATATTCAGCTGCTGCAGCATTTTCCAGGTTCGTTGCTTCCCCGAAGCTTCAAACAAAATTTGATGGAATTCCTCATCCAATTCGTACAGCTTGCAAACATTGTTTTGGGAGGCGCAAACCTCCTGCATCGCGATGTTGGCTTCCATGCGAAAGCGAAAATCATCCCCGAACTGTCCGCAAGCCAGCGCCACGATCTCTTTTTCGATTTTTTCCCGGATAAAACGGCCTTCCTCGACATGCCTCAGATTGATTCGGGAAACGATGGTGCCGCTCTGCGGGATGATGTCGAGCAGCTCCTCCTCCGCCAGTTTCATGAAGGCTTCCCGAACGGGCGTCCGGCTGACGTTCAGCTCGTTGGCGATCTCTTTTTCCGAAATTTTCGTTCCCGGCTCAATCTCCAGATGCATGATTTTGTTCCTCAACAATTGATAGGAGTAATCCCGGGTCGATCCTTTGATCTTTTGTTCCATGGACATACGGCAACCTCTTTCTGCATTCGCTTCGTAGGGTATTCATTCATATGATTAGCAGCGGCGACGGCGTCCGGACAAAATGAACCGGCATGCCGGGGAACAGATCCCCGATCAGTTCCGCCAGCAGTTCCATGCCCGGCTCTTCGCTGGCCGCATGACCCAATACGAACAACGAACGGCCGATGCCTTGGGCGGCCGCATCCCGGACGTATTCCGGCGTTTCCCATTCGGGACCTTCCCCGGCGAGCAGGAGATCGACTTCCGCTCTCTCGTACAGAGGAATGGCTACCTCGCCGCCCCCCCGGTATCCTACGGCGATGCCGATGGTTTGACAGGCGGTTTCCATGCTCCCTGCCGCGCGCAGGTAGGGAAGATGAAGTTTGCTTTTGACATGGGACGCGATCTCGCGAATCCGGCGCGCTTCCGGCAGGGTCACCACAACCGCGGCATCGGCATAGTCGTGCTGGTACCGCTCCCACTCCAATGCACGAAGCAGTCCCCGGGTGATCAAATCGGGATTTGTCCGGTGCGGATGGTCATGATACCGATAGATCGCCATTCCTGCCGATTGAATGTAACTCTCCTTCATGAGTCGAACCCGGCTGCGATCGGCCGTCCCCCTCCCGCCTTCCTGATGGCGGTAAAACGCCCCTTCGTGGGTAATCAGCAAATTGGCGCCAAGCGCCGCCGCTTCCTTGATCGCTTCGTAAGAGGCGACAAACGATACCGCGATGCCGCGGACGGCCGTTTGGCCGCTTCCCGCAACGATGCCGTCCACCGTGGTTTCGTATGGCCCGAATGCACGATGCAGTTTGTCGATCACATTCTGTACGGTGATGCTCAAACGTTTCCCCTCCCCATGGCGCATGCTCCATCAAAGGCACACTAGTATAACTAGTATGGTAGTTTGGTTTGTCTTATTGTAATGGACAATGTTCATCAATACAATCATTGAATTTAATCACTTGGCTAATAAATGTTAGAAACCAGAAAAAAACCCATCGCATGGCCTAATGCCTGCAAATGGGCTTGAATCAATCCGTATTGGCCGGTTTAAATCAACAGCCGGATCCGGTTATGGGACGGATCTTCCGTAATCCAGGCAGCTTGGCTTTCATGAACGGTAACACCCATGGCCTTCAGCCGCCGAACGGCGCTTTTTCTCGCTTCCTCGTCCGGAAATACGATATCGAAGGAAGCCAACCCGGCGCTGTTTTCCGCGGGCGCAGGAGCGCCTACCCCGTTCCAGGTATTTAACCCGATATGATGGTGATACCGGCCCGTCGAGATAAATAACGCCTGGTTGCCAAGCCGGCTGACGACATCGAAGCCCAGCCCATGGCCATAAAATGTTTCGGCCTCCTGCAAAGAAGAGACATGCAGATGGATGTGCCCCATCAACGTCTCCGCAGGAAGGCCGTCCCATTGGGCTCCCTCCCCTTCCTGCAAAAGATCGCGAATATCAAGGGCCCGGGTATCCATGACGACCTGCCCGTTGGCCCACGCCCATGACGATGACGGCCGGTCGGCATATATTTCGATGCCGTTGCCGTCCGGGTCCGCCAAATACAGGGCTTCGCTGACCAAATGATCCGACGCCCCTTGAAGCGGAATCTGGTGCTGGATAAAATGCTGCAGCACGCGGGCCAAATCGGACCGCTTCGGCAGCAGGAGCGCAAAATGGTACAGGCCTGTCGTGCGCGGCTGTTTCGGCGAAACCTGTCCGGGTTGTTCGATCGATAACAGCGGGGTTTTGCCGTCCGCCGTCAAGATCGCTTTTCCGTCGGACTGCTCCAAAACGCGAAATCCGATCACATATTGATAAAAGGCAAGCGAACGCTCCAAATTGGAAACTTTTAAGTCCACCTGGCCGATAAAGGTGTGCGGTTTACGATGAAAGTTCATGTTACGCCGAGTCCTCCGTTTTGATTTATTGTTGTTTCGATCGAAAAATGAGATTATCCAATGCGAGCGATGAGCGGTTGCCGATGATGAAGTACACGGAAATGATCAGCAGCGCCAGGTCGATTTCGTATCCCGGAGATTGGTTGCTCCCCAAAAAACCTGCGGCCAGTTTTACCTTGAAGATTGCTCCGGCCATAATCAAGACAAACAAGCACGCGATCACCCGCGTTCCAATCCCGAGAATCATGGCGGCTCCGCCGATGAGCTCGATCGTCGCCACGATGTAAGCCGCAAAACCCGGCAGACCCAAGCTTTCGAAAAATGCGGCCGTGTTGCCGATGCCTCCTTGGAACTTAGCCAAACCGTGGGCGAAAAAGGCAGCGCCTAAAAAAATCCTCAACAACAACGCGCCGATTTCTTGTTTTTTTGTCATGATAAGAATTCCTCCCTGATAACCTATTGGACATAGCGTTATTTTTGTAAGTTAATTACTTTATGTTTGTGATTATATTTTGACTAGCGATTAATGTCAAGTAAACTAATGTTTTTTGTAAGCTTTTGAGTAGAAATAACCTTGGATGGAAAACAAAAGGACGATATTCCGGGCAAGTCGATTGACCTTGGAAATCGTCCTTTCTATTTTGTCTTCAAATATAGCCCCAGCAGCGCCATGACCGGGATCCCGTCGATTTCGTCCGCCGGAACGTCAAACGGATTCAACGGATGCAGTTCATTTCGAACCCGAAGGAACCTTCGCGCGTGGTCACTTCCGTCGCACACTGCCACTCCGGAATGAAGACTCCGTGCTCCCGTTCCGCCACCGCCGGATGTCCGTCAAGCCATGCGGTGACTCTGGCCCAAGCTTCGCGAACCCGTTTTCCGTCTCTAGGAACCCGCAGAACCGCGGCTTTCATTTCCGGGATTTCTACGATTTCCACGTTCACGACGCCAGCCCCGCATGCTGCTGGCAAACCATCACGATATTCCCGTCCTCGTCCCGAATGTTAAAAAACGACACGCGGGGGAGCCTTTGAATGCCGTAAACGATCTCGAAGCCGATTTCCTCCGCTTCTTTAGCGGCTTTTTCGATATTGTACGTGCCCAATTGAAAAAGAACCGGCCCCCGCTCGGGAATCGGCACGTCCTCCATCCCGTTGGAATCCAAAATGAGCTCCGCCCCGTTATTCAGATGAAACACGTGCAGATGATCGAAACGGTCCTCCGCCCTGACCTCCAGCCCCATCAGCTTGGCATACCGCTCCACTGCGCGGTTCAAGTCCCGCACCCACAAAAATGCGGCTTGAATATGCGGATCGATGCTGCAATGGGCCCGGCTGCCGTCGATCCCGCCAAACGCCAGATGATACCCGTCCGGATCGGCGATCACGAATTCCTTCCAGGGTCCGCCTTCTGCGTAGATGACCGGTTCTTGGGCGATGACGGCGCCTTTGGACTTGAATTCTTCGTAGAGGCTGTCCAGCGCGGCCCATGTATCGACATAGGCGGAAACATCGATGCCAAGCTCCGCTCCCGGTTCAGGCGGGTTCGGATGTACGGCGGCCGGGTCCGGAGCCTGATGAAGTTTGAGCGCAAGCCCGGTGAGTCCGTCGCGTTCGGCCCACCAGTCCGTCACGTCGAAACCAAGAACCTCCCGGTAATACTGCCTGGAGCGTACCAAATCGGATACGGATAATACGGTTAATGAACTGCTGATTTGCTTGGACACGGTTTCACTTCTCCTTTTCGATTAAATATGCATATGCGCGACGACGATGCGGTTGCCATCGGGATCCAAGAGGGCAAACTCGCTCAGATCCGGAAAGCGGCAGGGTTCGCCCGCAATCTGAAACCCCTGGTCTCGGGCGAATGCGAAGGCCGCATCGAAATCGTCCGTCTCGAAATAAAACACTTCCGTAAACGACTCCCGATTTAAATAACGGTTATGATCGAGCAGCAGCGCGGCGCCGGAATCCGTCGGCACGGAATAGATGCGTTCCTCTGCAGCCGATCCGTCAAAAGGCACGCCCAAAAGATCGGAATACCAGCGCGCAGCCTCCGGCATGTTCTTCACGTCGACGAACACGCCTCCGACGCGCGGCAAAATCGGACTAACGTTGCTCGGCTCGGGTGGCAACGCCTCCCCCGCGTGCTCAGCCCAGCACGCCATATGGACGTTCCCCTCCGGATCGCGGAAATTGAAGAAGGCCATCGTGCCGTGCCTTTCCGGCTCATCGATCGTTTCGCCGCCTTTTTCCCGCACATGCCTAAAGGCTGCGTCGATCTCTTTCGCCGCGAACATGATGCGAGGCATCATCCCTTCGTCCCAACCGGGGTTTTGCCGGTTCACGCGGTTCGAATCGAGAATCAAATGCGTGCCTTGAAAATCAAACCAATAGACGGGTCCTCCGTTCAGCCGTTCCTCCATCAGCGGCAGTCCCAATAAACGGCTGTACCATTCCGCCGACGTGCGCAGATCCGTCACGTGCACGAACACGCTGGCTACCCGGTTCGCAAGCGGGATGCCGGCAGCAGCCTGAACGCCATGGCCATGATTAACCAATAAGAACCACCTCCCTTTCCTAAATTTGTAGCCTCAGACCTTGCAACGTTTTACGATGTATCCTTTCCTCCATGCGGATCATGGTAATTGATATTTCTCCCTCGCCGAGCATTAAATCGATTTCTCTGCTGCCCCGCCGCGCGATTTGAAATTCGAATTCGCCGGCGTACCATTCCGCTGCCAGCCTGGCATCCGGAACCGGCAGAATGCCCCTGCCGGTGCACTCCATCATCGTTAGCACGGGCGGCATGGAGTTCCTCCTTTCGATCGGATCTGCTTACTTCATATGAATAACGATGAATAAGCCTCAAACCATACATGGCTGCAAAAGTTTCTCAAATAAATGATTCGCTGATCATCAGCAGATTGCCGTCCGGATCATGGAGCGTCAAAAAGCACCGGCAGCCTTTCGCATGGATTTCCGCGATCCGGCAGCCATGTTCAAACAGATGCAAGTAGGCCTCGTAAATCAGCCGGGGATCGTAACGGCGAAATGCTTCGGCCACGGAAGAGAGCAGTTTGGCGTGTACCGCTTCGGGGCTTTTCCGGTGCGGGAAACCGCCGTCGGGAGGTCCCTCCGGTTCCTGGAGCGCGAGACGGCGCAACCGTTTTCGAGCCCTCGAAAGGGCAACCTGCACCGATACTTCCGCCGCGTCGATGCAGCGCCCCGCTTCTTTGGCGGTCATGCCGAACACGTCGCACAGCAATACGATGACAAAAGGTTTGGGCGTCAGACGGTACATCAGCTCCTCCAGAAGCTCGCGAGTGATGAGGAAGTCCGATTCGGCCGGGGCTGCCGGTGCGGCACAAGGATCCAGCTCTTCGAAGGATACGGATGTCTGGCGGCGGCCAAGGCGGCAGCGGTCGATCCAAAGATTCCGGGCTATCCGGAACACGTAAGGCTTGTTCACCTTGATTCCCGGCATTTTTGCATGGCGGCACAGGACGCGGATCAACGTCTCCTGCGCCAGATCTTCGGCCTCCCATTCCTTGCCCGTCAGGGATCGGCAGTAACGAAGCAGTTCCGGTCTCACGTCCGTCAACATTCCTTCGAGGTCATGGGGAAAAGTAGAATAAAGGGGTGTCGTCATCGTTCGGCTCCATATGATCAAAATGAAATCCTATGATTCGTCAAATGCTTTTAAATTGATCTGATTTTACCACACATTTGTTCCCATTTTCCATACTTTTCCTTGCAATGTCAAAAAAATCAGTCAGAAACCGTGCAGCCTGCCAAGCAGGTATTGTGAACCGGGCAGGGAACGTTCCGAATCGCTGTCGTCAGGTTCCTGAATCTCTGCTCCCGTGAAAAAAAGCCGCGCAGTTTCGCGGCTTCGTTGCAATTGTATTTATCGCTGGCCCTATGGCAGCAAACTATGATCATTTGATATCCATCTGTGCATCTATCCAGTCAAAAAGCATCAAAACGCATCGTCGAACGCTTTTTCCATTTGCTCCGCTTCCTGAGAGACAGCAAAAAAGACGAACGAACCTTTGGTTTTCAGCACATGGTTTTCCACCAGAAAAAACTCGTTGGGGCGGTAATCCTTGAATTTGATTTTTTGCGCGGCAATCCGCTGCCCGATGCCGGCTTTGACGTTTTCCGCCTGCTGCGGATCCTTCAGTTGGATCACTGCCCATTCATCCGCTCTGACGTTCGAGTTCGACGTGTAGAGGATGAAGCCGTCAACGGCGTCCGGATCGATATTGTACAATTTCTGCAGCTTTTTCAGGTCTCCCTTTTTCATTTCTTTCAAATCTGCCGATTGTCCGACCTTTTCCCCTATTTCATCGAGGGACGTCGCGGCGGTTCCTTGGCCCCTCCCCCCTTCGCACCCGGATAACAGACCGATGACGACGGCGATTGCGAGGATGGCGGCAAGCCAGCCCCATGTTTTTCCTTTCCATGGCGTATTCATAAAATCACTCCGATATGTGTTTGATGGATGGGTCTTCGCAAAACGTGATTGCGTTGTATAACAGCAGCATCTCCCGAATGCCGCGTTCCTTCACCAAAGCCGCCAGATCGCCCTCGTAGTAACGAAGATCCACCACGTCAATTTCGCCGAAATGCATGAGCAAAAACGGAACGAAGCTGTTTGCGTACGAATCCTTGACGACCAGCAGCTTTCTCCCGTTCTTCTGACCCGTTTGGATCCGAACCAGCGCGTGGTTGCCGTTCAAAAAGACCGCATATTTATCCTTCTCCTGCAGCTGGTCCATCGCATACAACGAATCGGTGGTCCGCCCTTCGTCGACATACGAGACGGTATAGGCTTCCGGATGCTTTGGCATATAGAGCTGGACGGAGTCGGGCTGCACATGCCTGAACCCGCTTTTGGAATACAGCGAGCCGAAAAACGTGCCGGTGGCCTGCCGGATGTGAAAATCCTCTTCTTTTTGCGCGTTCAGCCCCATGTGCTTGCACAGCTCCAGATAGGCGGCATAAGCCCCTTTCGTCGTCCAGTGGTGGTCGGTTCGATAAAAAATGGGCTGCTCCCGTACAGCATATAATGCGGGGAACACATCGACAAAACGGATGCCGGGAGGCATCATCTGCCGGACCTTTCCTAAATAAACCTCCTCGGCGCCGGTTTCGGCGTATCTCGGCAGCTTGTCTTGAAGCAAGGCCGCTGCCGTCGGCACGATCATCGCATATTTGCGCAAGCCTGGCGTCGCTTGGTCAAACGCATGGATGGCTTGCATTTTGGCTTCCAAATCCCCTTCCGCCGGAGGGACGAACTTCTGGATCAGGTAACCGCCTTTTCCAAGGTAAACGCCGTTGCTTTCTTTTTTTCCCATGGCGCGGTCCGCGTCGGTTTTCGCTCCGATCCATAAGTCGCGCAGGGCAAATTGATCGGACACGTAAGCCTCGAAATCGGAAGTAAAGGCGCCCGAAAGCAGCGATTCGAACGTAAAATGCGGCAGCTGCTTCAGCATGCGGTTCTCCGAGTCCGAAAAGGTCCGGTCCGGCGCAGCCAGATTCAGTGCGAGTATGACGCCGATAAACAGCAGCAGCAATACCGCCGGCGTTTTTTTGTTGAAATTTTCGAACTTGTCCATGGCCGCCCTCCTTTAAAATCGAAAGTATAAAAACGGATTGTACGTTTCGTTGACCAGGTAAGCCGTCGACAACGCCATGAACAGGAAATACAGGAGCGGAGCGGCGATAGCTCCGGCCCATTGAAATTTCGTTTTCACGAATGCGAGCATCTTGCCCGGAATCGGGGTCGCGCAAAAGGCTAATACGATAAACAGCGCGGCATTCGCGGACAGCGCGTACAGCGCCTGCCGGTCCGCAAAACCGTGCCCGCCGAAGCCGAACAGCACGCCGATGAATTGAACGGCTTCCGCCAAATGCTCCATTTCGAACCATACCCAGCCGACGATGACGATCAGCAGCGTATAGACACGCCCGAACCATGCCGGACAACGGCTTAGCCACCGCAGCAGGAACAGCTTTTCGATCATGACGAAAAAACCGAAATACAATCCCCATACGATAAAATTCCAGCTGGCGCCATGCCATAGACCGGTCAAAAACCATACGGCCAGCACGTTCCGAAGCTGCTTCGCCATGCCCTGACGATTGCCGCCAAGCGGAATGTACACATATTCCCGGAACCAGGCGCCAAGCGAAATATGCCATCTGCGCCAAAACTCCGTGACGCTTTTGGATATATAGGGGTAGCGGAAGTTTTCCATGAAATCGAAGCCGAACATTTTGCCGAGGCCGCGCGCCATATCGGAATACCCGCTGAAATCGAAATAAATCTGCAGCGTAAACGCGATGATCCCAAGCCAGGCGGACAGGACGGAAAGCTCGGCGAACGGCTCCGCTTTGACGCTTGTCCACAGCAACCCGATGTTGTTGGCCAGCAGCACTTTTTTGGCGAGGCCTTTCATGAACAGCTCCGCCCCCTCGCCGAAGCGGGCCAAGCTGACGCTGCGCGAAGCAAGCTGCCCGGCGATGTCGCCGTATTTGACGATCGGACCCGCGACAAGCTGGGGGAACATCGTCACGTACGTCCCGAAAGCAACGATATTTTTCTGTGCGGGCGCTTTTCCAAGATATACGTCCACGACATACGACATCGTTTGGAACGTATAAAAGGAGATGCCCACCGGCAACGGCAGATCGGCCGTTTGCAGATGCAGATGAAACAGCCCGTTGATGTTATCCGCGAGAAATCCGGCATATTTGAAGAACCCGAGAAGGCCTAAGCTTCCCGTCATCGAACCGATGAATACAGCCCTTGCGATCCCCTTTCGGTGCCTGTACTTCTCGATCAAAAGACCGTTCACGTAATCAAACGCCGTCGAGAACACCATGATCAAAATGTATACGGGTTCGCCCCAGGCATAAAAAATCAAGCTTGCGACAAAGAGGACGGCGTTCCGAAGCTTCCTAGGCGACGCATAATAAACCAGCAGGGTGCCGGGCAGAAAAAGAAACAAAAAGATCAGACTGCTAAAAACCAACCCGCGTCACCTCCATAAGGGACTGAACCGCCGCCATATTATTTCGCTTGCTCCTTTAACAGCTCCAGCAATTTCGTATAATATTCAGGTTTGAAATGAATTCCATCGGCATCGTAAAAATCGGAGCCGCCCGAAAAGATCGGCGACAAATCGACAAAAGAGGCGCCTTCCTTGCCGGCCAATTCTTTGACGGCTTGATTGTAGCGGCCGATATTTTGATAGCGCGGCTCCATCTTGACGGCCTCCTCCGTTACCGGGGTCACCGACAACAGCGTGATCCGGGTTTGGGGAAGCTTTTCTTTGATCTTGCCGATCAGCTTCGCGTAGTTTTTCATGGAGTAAGCTATGGGGTCGTCCGTCGGCCACAAAATGTCATCCGAACCCAATTGAATAAACACCTGATTTGGATTGCGCTTCGTGAGCTCGCCGATGTCCTCCAACGAAAATTCCGCCGTTTTCCCCGCGCCGGCCAGCACGTTTTTCTCGTCGAGCACCTCGTGGAAGGACAACCCCTCCGTAATGGAATCCCCCAGAAACACGCAATCTTCAAATGTCCGTTGATACGAATCCTCCGGCGCGGATGCAGCAGCATTCCCCCGTTCCTGCGTTTGGGAAGCGGTCTCTTGCGCCTGTTTTTCCGGCGCATCGCTTCCGCATGCCGCCAGGGCTGCCGCGATGCTCCCGATGAGCAATGACGTTACGATTTTTTTGTTCATGTCCATCTACCTTCCTTGAATCGAATTTCCATCTATGGTTTAATCCAGCTGCAGATATTCCTTGATACCGTCCAGGATGGACCCGGCTATCCGGTACTGCGCCTCGTCGCCCAGCATTTGCGCTTCTTCCTGCGGATTCGTTAGATACCCCGTCTCAATCAAAACGGCCGGCATCTCCGTATCCTTCACGACGAAGTAATTCTCTTTCTTGACGCCCCGGTCCCGAAACCCGCTCCCTTGAACGACATGCTTTTGCATGATTTCGGCCAAAGGGAGGGAATCGTCGTGATAATAGTAAGTTTCCGTCCCCGAAACGCTTGCGTCCTCGTACGTATTGCCGTGAATGGATATAAACAAATCGGCCCCCAGATCGTTGGCGAGTTTCGGCCTTTCGCGGTCCGCCGAAGATATGAACCGGTCATCCGTCCGGGTCAGATGAACCTCGATTTCCGTCTCCTTCTTCGCTAATTCCTCCACTTTAAGCGCCAGCCGCAGCGTAAAATCCTTCTCGAAATTTCCGCTCGCCCCGGTCGCGCCGCGGTCTTTGCCCCCGTGTCCGGGATCGATGACGACTTTATAAGGCGTCCCCGGCGGATGGGATGCGGCGCCGTTTTGGCCCAAAAAGCTTATCATTCGATGGTTTAGATCGATGCTGCCGCGGCTTGACCCTGCCGAACGGATGCCATAAAGCAGGACGATCAGCGCGACGGACAGCAAGCAAGTCACGATCAGCACGGATTTTCTCATTCTCTCTCTCCTCCTTCCGAAAAATAGTTTAATCGTGCGAAATAAAGATCAAGTGCAGATGGCATCAAAACGATGTATAGATTCCGGAGGGCTGCGATGCGAAACGATAAAAAGGAGCTGTCTCCAAGAACCGATCGGCCCGTAGAGATAGCTCCTTCCGTCAAATCTTCCTTTTTAACGCCGCCCTGCGGCTATAAATTGCGATCCTTCAGCTTCCAATCGTTCGAATCGATCGTCCAATCCCGGATTTTGATGCCTTCCTCGGCGATTTGATCGCGGAGCTTACGGTCTACAAATTGCTGTTGATCGTAAAACTTTTTATATTGATGGGTATCTGCAATAAAGATTAGTAGCAAGAGATGCAGACGTCATCATCGTCATCAAATAAAAATGAAAAAGCGCAGAACCGAAGTTCGCGCCTTCATCTTACGTTTTTTTATTCAAATAAAAATAGAACAGGACCCCGTCCTCCGTGTTGGTGACGCCGTAAGGGACGCCGTGCATTTCCAGGATTTTTTTGGAGATGGCCAGGCCGAGTCCCGTACCTCCGGTCGACCGCTGGCGGGAGGGTTCCCCGCGGTAGAAACGGTCCCATATTTTTCCCAGCTGCTCCTCCGGGATATGGGCGCCTTTGTTTTCGATGCCTATTTTTACCCGTTCCCTTTCCTCCGTGACGGCGACGAAAACGGTCCCTTCCTCGGGCGTATAACGGATCGCGTTCGTCAAAAAATTGACCAGGACCTGACCGATCCGGAGCTCATTGCCGACGACTTCGGCCGGTTGAAGCGACATGTGCAGGCGAAGTCCTTTTTGCTCCATGTCCGGCGCCAATTTGGCGCATATCCGCCCGACGGCAGCGCCGATGTCAAACGGTCCCATCTCCATTTTGTACGTGCCGGACTCGTATTTGGCCAATTCCAGCATGTCCCCGATCAGCAGGTTCATCCGGTTCACTTCGTCTTCCATCGCCGCAAAATAATGATCCCGCTTATGGCTGGCAATCCCGTCCTTGAGCACGGACAAGCAGC
The DNA here is from genome assembly GCF_038004655.1 of Paenibacillus sp. FSL M7-1455. Classification (NCBI taxonomy): domain Bacteria; kingdom Bacillati; phylum Bacillota; class Bacilli; order Caryophanales; family Paenibacillaceae; genus Paenibacillus; species Paenibacillus sp. FSL M7-1455. The sequence goes on from NZ_JBBORO010000001.1 coordinate 3,264,270, forward strand.
TTTGGATGACGCTTAGCGGAGTCTTCAGTTCATGCGACACCCCGGAGATAAATTCCTTCCGCGTATGCTCGAGCTGCTTTTCCTTTTCGATGTCCTGCTCCAGCCTGACGATATGGCTGTGCAGCTTCTCGGAAAGCTCGTTGATGCTGCGCGACAAATCGCCGATTTCGTCTTTGGTCGCAACCGGTATTTTTTCGGAGAAATCGAGCGCCGCCATTTGCTGCGCGGTTCGGTTGATGCGGAGCAGCGGCCGGGCGATCCGGCGCGAATAATAGAACGACGCAAGCAGCACGAGCAGCAGCGCGCCGGCCGCAATGTAGGCGTAATAATGCCGGATCATCCCCGCAGCTTCGTTCACCGGCTGCAGCGACGTGACCGCAAACAGGTATCCGGTTTTCCCTTTCTCGTCTTGGAGCGGATCGATGAATATTTTGTAACTCACGCCGTTTTCTTCGTAATTCAGCAATGGTTTCGCATCTGCCGTTTGATCATAATCCCCGTAAAGCAAATCGGCCTGGAAAGCTTTGATGCGCTCCAGAAACAAGTGGTTCGTGTAGCGCGAGCCTCCTGCGCCTTCCGGTATTTCGACTTTCGTAATCATCCCGGTGAACAAAACGCTGGGATAAGTTTCATGATACTGGGTCGGGGGGCTCGGGTACCGATTGACGACTTCGTACTCTTTGTTGACCATCTGCCGATTTTCCAACTGGCCTTCCTCCCGCAGATTGTATGGGTATTTCGCCATCCGCTGGATAACCAGCTGCTCTTTTATGATCAATCCTTCAAAGGCGATGGGTTCGCCCTCCTTGATCCAAGGCGTGATAAATTGGTTATCGCTATAAAAATCTTCCACGTTAATAAAGCTGTAGAGCGGGACTTTGATCGTGCGACCGGAGAACTCAGGGTAGTCGTCCATACGATCCAGCTTGATCTCCATAAAGTAATCGTCGGTATGTTGCAAATTTCCAAAGGAGTCCAATTCCGTGATCCATGTATTATACTTTTGGTAAAAATCTTGCTCCAGCTTCGCCGTCTGCTGCGCGTTCGCGGCATGTTTCACGTAGTCCTGTCCGTAAGCTTGCAGCGCCGACTGCACATCCTTTACCTTTTGATGGGCATAAAATTGTTTGAAAAACACGGTTTGAAAGGCGAAAATCACGACGACCAGAAACAGGCACAACCCCGCTGTCAATAAGAACAGCTTAAGCACGATGCTCCTTTTCATGGCTGCTCCTCGAATTTATACCCCGAACGTACGACCGTGACGATATGTTTGGCATGCTCCCCCAGCTTGGAACGGAGATTGCGGATATGGCTGTTTACCGTGCGGTCGTCGCCTGCGAAATCATATCCCCAAATTTTCGTGATCAGCTGCTCCCGGGTGATGATTATTCCTTTGTTTTTCATGAGATGGGCCAAAATCTCGAATTCGGTATGCGTTAAGCTGCAGTTTTCCCCCACGACCGATACGGTGCGGGACGGAAAATGAATCGCAATGCCGCTGCTAGTCAGCGTATCGCTATCCTGTTCGCGAACCTGCCGGCGGTCCAAAAGCCGCTTCGCCCGTGCAAGCAGGATCGGCGGGCTGTACGGCTTGGTGACGTAATCGTCGGCGCCGAGCTCGAATCCGAGGAGCGTATCGTCTTCGTCCGAGCGGGCGGTGAGCATGATGATCGGGACGTTTGACGCCTTGCGGATCCTCTTGCACACGGACCAGCCGTCCAATTCCGGCAGCATGATGTCCAAAATGATCAAATCGACCTCATGTTCCTGGAATAACGCAAGCGCTTGTTTGCCGTCGGCGGCTTCGAGCACCCCGTATCCTTCCTCAAGAAGATAATCCTTCATGATTTCCCGTAAAATAGGTTCGTCTTCCACAATCAAAATCGTATTCGGCATGTGACAACCTCTTTTGCATTATTCTTTCCAAATGGCTGCTGCGCGGGTCTCCCATTTCAGGAGAAGCCCGGCAACGTATGTATTCGTTATCCTAGCATGTTTGCATCTTGCAGACAAACCCCTTGCAGCATTGAATCCATGAAGAATCCATGAAAAAAAAGATGCCGCATGTTCGCGTTGAACATGCGGCATCCGGCATCTTATGCAATCATCCTCCGTTACGATCTAAGCGACCGGGCAATTCCGGTAAAAATGACGCCCAGCGCATACGCTCCGGCATCGGGGTACCCGATGCTCCGGTCGCCGACCGTTCCCGCGCGTCCCATCCGGGCGGCAATTGCTTCGGTCTTTTTGGCGCCTTCGACCGCCGCCTCCGCTGCCTGGATGCCGGCGGCAATCAGGTCAGCGCCGTCTTCAGCCGCCGCTGCCCACGCATCCGCGTAAGGCGCCAGCGCGTCGACCAGCGTTTTGTCGCCGACGACGGCTCCCCTGCCGAAAGATCGTTCGCCGGTATCCTGAACGCCTTTGACCACGGCGGCCATCATTTCGGCGATTTCCGGCACGGACAGCTCTTTCCGCTCGCCCGCATATTTGCCCGCCGCCCGGAACGCCGAACCCCAGATCGGTCCGGAGGCTCCGCCGCAGTGCTCCATGATCACCAGCGAGCACGCGTCCAGGAACGAGCCGATGTCTTTTGCTTGGGCGGTCACTTCGTCCCATTCCGCTTTGAGCTGCCTGAATCCTTTCGCCACGCTCATGCCGAAGTCCCCGTCCCCCGCATGGGAGTCCAGTTCGCAGAAGGGCACTTCGTTTTCGATGATGATGGCGCTCATTTTATCGACCACATAAATCAGGTTATCAAGCGAAAGCTTCCCGTCGCGAATGACCGCATGCTCTTCGCCGGTCGTCAGGCCGAAGGAAGGCGGCTTTTTGCCGCTCTCTTCAACGGCGCCGTTGCGATAGCGCACCGGTTCGAACGGGCCCCGCACGGCCAGCGCCGGCGTCTCGCATTCGGCGGCAAGCAGCCGCTTCAGCCGGTCGTCCAGCTTCATGATCGAGACGGATGCGCCGGCCATGTCGATGCTTGTCATGTAGTTGCCGACAAACACTTTGTATACGGCGATTCCGCGTGCGTCCAGCTCCCGCATGACGGCATGATTCAGCAGATAAAGCTCCTGCAGCGGCGTGCCCCCGAAGCCGTTGACCAATACGGCAACCTCTTCGGCGGCCTTCCCGTTCATCTGCAGGCTTTCCAGCAGCTGCGCCACCATCCGGGCAGCCAGGACGTCCGCCGGGATCATCGGTTCGCGCCGGATGCCCGGTTCGCCGTGGATGCCCACGCCGTATTCCATTTCCCCTTCGCCGATTTCGAAGGTGGGCGTGCCTTTGGCCGGCACGGTACAGGACGTCAGCGCAAAACCGATGCTTTTTACGTTGTCGATCGCATGTTGGGCGCAAGCTTTGACCTCTTCCAAGGACATGCCCGCTTCGGCGGCGGCCCCTGCGATTTTATGCACGAGCACCGTGCCTGCGACGCCTCTGCGCCCGACGGTGTAAAGGCTGTCCTCCACCGCGATGTCGTCGTCGACTTTGACGTAATCGACCTGAATGCCGTCTTCGCCGGCAAGATGCGCCGCGTTTTTAAAGTTCATGATGTCGCCGCTGTAGTTTTTGATGATGAGCAGCGCCCCTTTTTCGCTCGCCGACGAGCGGATGGCTTGGTAGACCTGGATTTGCGACGGCGAAGCGAACACGTCGCCGCAGACCGCGACGTCAAGCATCCCTTTGCCCACAAACCCGGCGTGAGCCGGCTCGTGGCCGCTGCCGCCGCCGCTGATCAGGGTGACCTTTTGCGGATTGATGTCCTTTTTCTTGACGATTTTATATTTGCTGTCGAATTCGAGTTCCGGATGCGCCATGACGAGGCCGCTAAGCATTTCCCTGACAAGCGTCTCCGGTTTGTTCATGATTTTTTTCATCGTATCGCATCCTTTTTGCTTAGTTTAAAGTCCCGGCCGATTCGGTCCGCGACTACGATCGCCGAAATCACGGCTTCCTCCGTGATCGGGAACGGCATCGCATGGATGGATTCCTCCGGAATGCAGGCCGTTTCAGCCACCAGACGCAGCTCGTCCGCTGTAACGGCATCTACGCCGATGTCCGCCAAGCATACCGGCAGGCCGACCGAGAAGCAAAATTCCAACACTTCGTCGATTTCCGCCTTGGGCGCGTTTTCGAGCACGAGTTGGGCGATGGTGCTGAACGCCACTTTTTCCCCGTGAAAATAATGATGAGTGCCCGGCAGAACCGTCAGGCCGTTGTGGATCGCGTGCGCGGCGGCCAAACCGCCGCTTTCGAAGCCCAGGCCGGACAGCAGGATGTTGGTCTCGATGATGTTCTCCAGCGCCGGCGTCACTTGGTTGGCATCGCAGGCGATTTTGGCCCGCACTCCGTCTTCCAGCAGCGTTTCGTAGCACAGCTTGGCCAGCGCCAGGGCCGCCTTGGTTCCTCCCGCCGCGGGCGCCGCACCTTCATGGACGCCGCAGGGCAAACCCGCATTCACTTTCGAAAAGGAGCGGGATGTGGCTCGGGCTTCGAAATACGTCGACAGGGCATCGCCCATCCCGGATACGAGGAATCGGGTCGGCGCATTGGCAATGACGGTCGTATCGATCATCACCACGCTTGGACTTTGCTTGAAATAAGCATAATCCTCAAATGCCCCCTCCCCGGTATATATAACCGCCGAATGGCTGGTCGGCGCGTCCGTGGCGGCGATCGTCGGCACGATGATCAGCGCGTCGCCTTCCGCGACGCATTTGGCCGTGTCGATCGCTTTGCCCCCGCCGAGCCCGATCGTGCACGAACATTGCTTTTCCCGCGCCAGATCCTGCAGGCGCTGCACTTCTTCGCGGGAGCACTCCCCGCGGAATTCGCTTTCAACCAGCGTAACATTGAATTTTTTTGATGTAAAATCAAGCTTGTCCTTCACCCGTTTGACGTCCTCCGGATGGGCAATCAGCAGCGCGGACTCGCCGTAAGTTCGAATAAAATATCCCAAATTCAGCAGTTCGTTTTCGCCTTGGACATATTTGCTTGGACTGATAAACGCTTTTCTCATGATCTCTTTTCCCCTCCGCCGTAATCTCATGTCCATTATACGCGCGGGGACCAGCGGAAATCATGGCACTCAAACCGCCTTTTAAAGCGCTTTCCGATGGTGTTTTTTTGTCCTTTTGCCTGTAAAATTGTACTATCTTGTTCATTCAAACCGGGTTTTTAGTATAATAGAACAAGCAACGTTGCGCTCAAAATACAGATTCGCTGCAGCCGCACCCTGCACTGCCCTTAGGGAATGAATAATATTTGGAGACGATGCACATGAACCCGCGCTACGACTTGAAACGAATCATCGATATCGAAAAATGGCACAAGCCTTTTGCCAGGGAGTTCGCAAGGACGGCAACCTGTCCTCCTACTGCCAAAAATGCGATGCCCGCGGCGGCCTCGAGGCGGTACGCACCAATAAGCCGTACGTTTACCGCTGCCATTTCGGCATCGTCGACATCGCCGTGCCCATCATCGTCGAAGGCCAATATATCGGCGCCATCATGGCGGGGCAAATCAAGCTTCGCGATGCGGACTTGCCCCTCGAACAAATCGTAACCCGTCCGCCGAACGCTGAAACGGACCGGAAGTTCAAGGAGCTGGAACCCGAATACCGCGCGCTCCCCGAGTTGTCCTCCGAGGAGGTGTCGGCCATTGCGGACATGCTGTTTCATTTGTGCAACTACATCGTCGGGGAAGCGATCCAAAAACATGCGACGGTCGACATGTACAAAAAGGTATTGACCGCGGAGCCGGCCGCTCCCGATCCGGTCAGTGCCGCGCCGCAAGCCTACGAGCAGATCCAGGCCATGCAGCACGAGCTGTCCAGCACGCTGATCGAAGCGAAAATCAAGCAGGGCACGGAACGCGCATATCGCGCGGCGAACCCGCTGCTGCAGCCCGCTTTTGATTACATGTACCGGCATAAAAACGAAAACGTGCGCCTGCAGGATATGGCCGCGCTGTGCCACGTCAGTCCGAGTTATTTTAGCCGCGTCTTCACCCGGGAAACGGGAGAAAACTTTTCGGTGTTCGTCCCCCGCCTGAAAATCGAATGGGCCAAGCAGCTGCTCGAGACGACCGATTTATCCGTGAACCACATCGGCGATGAACTCGGCTTCGCGGATCCCGGTTATTTTATCAAAACGTTCAAAAAGTTCGAAAGCTTGACGCCGGCCGTATACCGAAAAATCTATTCTCGTGAGCAGCGCCGAAACTCTGCCGATTAAAGCCCCCGTGCGTAAACACCCGGCTTGTTCTTTTCCCGCACGGATTATAATCGTACCGTTTGCCCCGCGGGGATCTCGACCGGGTCGCCTTCCGCGCTGATCCAGACAGACAAGGCCGACGGGTTATGGACGATGCGGCTGTCCGCAGAGAAACGAAGCCGTTTTAACGCGTCCGCATAGGCATAAATTTCGGCGTTGGTCGCGTACCAGATGTCCTCCCGTCCGCCGACGGTTTCGCCGAACCGTTCGATCAGATCCCAATTCCCGTCGTTTTCGAATTCATAGCTGTGCCCCCATACGTACAAAAGCGCCATGCGCGAAAACCGCTGTTCCAAACGGACGAACTGCTCCGCGAATTCCACCATTTGTTTGTGGTGGCAGGTCGGATGCCAGCGGAGCCAATCTTCGGCATATGGAACGAGCCGTGGCTGTTGACCGTCCGGGCATATTCGATGCCGACGGCGCGAAGAAGGCTTACCACCTGATCGTTGTAGGTCCCGAACGGATAACTCATTCCTTTGATCGGCACGTGAACGAGAGCTTCTAGCGCCTTCCGGTCCTCCACAACTTGCGATACGACCTGCTCCGGCGGGGACTGCTCCAAAAACGGATGGCTGACCGTATGCGCCGATACCTCATGCCCGCGGTACAACGTCCCTGCCTCTTCCTTGCCGATGTATCCTTCTTTGCCCAAAAAACCGCTGTTTAAATGAAACGTCGCTTTGATACCGTAGCCGTTCAGCATGCGGACGAATCTGCGGTCATGGTCCCTGCCGTCGTCGAAGCTGAGCGTCAAGGCCTTATGCAGGCCGTTCGGAAACCGGTCCAATTGAATGCGCATTCAAAATTTGCCTCCCCCAAAAATGATGTTCTCGTCCAATACTATATTCAATTCGCGCCGGGAAGTAAATCGGTCCTGCCGGACCAAGGAACGTTCCATTTGATACAGCCGTTCCAGCGCCATGGCGCGAACCGCAGCGCCCATAAAGTGAACAAGTGTGATCATGGCTCCGCCGCACGGCCGGCCTTGTTTAACTTTCTGAACTGGTTGGGCGAAGTGCCGTTTTTCTTTTTGAATACCGTAATAAAATAGGAGCTGTTTTGAAAGCCGATCCGCTCCCCGATTTCTTTTACGTTTAATGTTGTCGTCAGCAGCAGTTGTTCGGCATCGTACAGCCGCAAATCGGTCACGTATTGCGTAAAGGACACGCCCATGGCTTCATTGAACAGCTTGCTGAAATAAGGCACGGAAATGTCGAGTTCGGAAGCGACAAGTTCGGCCGAAAGACCGCTGCTCCGGTAATGGTTTCGGATAAATCCGCAAGCGGTTTTTACGAGTTCGCCGCGATTTTGGTGCCGGTTCGTTTGCAACTTGCCGATGATAAAATCTACCAGCTCCCCGTAAAATGCCTCGACCCGTTCCAGCTCCGCAAAGCGCTGCACGATCCCGTAAAGCGAATCTTCTCCACGATCCATCAGCAGCGGCGTAAAATCCGTCATCGTCCCAAATTCATGTTCAATCGTCGTCACCGATTGCCGCAACGCGGCACGGATATCTGCCGGCGCGCTGCCCCGCAATGCTTCGAACCATTCGCCGAGAATCCTTCTTGCCTCTCTTCGGTCGTTGACTTTGACGGCATCAAACAAAGACCTTTCCAATTTGGCGGGATAGCGGAACGGAGTGCCGGTTGCGGCGCGAACCCCCTCAAAATCATAGACCGTTCGGCGATAATCCACGAAACTGTACTCCAACGCTGCCCTCGCCTCCTCAAAAGACCGTCCCAGTTCCCCGATCGACTCCGCACGGCCGCCCACGCCGATTTTCATCTGGAAACCCGTCACCCGTTCGGCTTGCTGCACCAGCCTGTTCAGCCGATGGATCGAAGGGTGATCTTCAGGCTCCCGCATCAAAATGGCCAGCGACTGCCGCCCAACGTCGACCTTTTCCATCTCGTCCCGTTCGGGAAAAATGCGGCGGGCCAGCTCGAATACGGTATCTTTGACCAATCGGATCCCTGTGTCCGTCACGCTGCCTTCCCTTTGAAGCGAGTCCTCTACGACCACCGTCAAGGCTCGCATCGGTCCTGTGCGCAATAATATGCCATGCTGCGCGGCATGCTGCTCTTCATGCAGATCGCCGGCAGAAATACCGCTAAAAAGAAGATCTTTAAGGTAGCTTTCTTTCAGCTTCTCCCTGCTTTTGACCGCCGAATCTTCAAGGGACGTCACCTTGCCGATCAAACTTTTGAATACGTCGCTCAAATACGCTGCTTCATCGGCCGATCCGTTGCGGGCCTCCCCGGATGCATTCGCCGGATGGCTTCCTCGCACCATTTGAACGACGTTCCCGATCGGGCCGTAAATTTTACGGTTCATCAGGATCGTTGCCGCAAAGCATGCCAAAAGCATCAGCAAGGATACGATGATGATGTTTCGCTGGAGAATAAAGCTCCCTTGGGCCAAATAAGCATAGCTTGTCGCATTGACCAAATACCACTCAAGCTTGTCGTTGTAGGTATAGGTGATCAGGGATTTTGAACCGTTCATCGAAGCGACGAAGCTGCCGGAATCGGTGCCCGAATTCATTACCTTGCCCATGAATTCGGCGCCGGAGGCCGCATCCATAAAGGCATCGGGCTTGTCGCTGCGGGTGATCAGAATCCCGTTTTTGTTCGTGACCATGAAGCTGGATTCCGGGGAATTGCCCATTTTATCAAATAAATCCTGGAGCGCGGACAATTTCAGATTAATAAAGATCGCATACTCCGACCTCGCGTCGGACGGAATAAAGATAAGGGAAAGAATCGGGTTGTCGTATCGCTTGCCCGAATAGACGTACTGCTGCCTGTGGGGGAGGAAAATCATTTTGCCCAGTCCGTTGCGGACCTGAACCAGCTTGCGCGCTTCCGGATCGATGTCGGCGATCTCGACGTCCCGCGGAATCGAATGGATGAATTGCCCCGTCGCGCCGTTGCGCAAATAAACGGAATCGATAAAATCATTCGCATTGACGATTTCATGGAGCTTTCGGTCCAGCGCAAGCGAGTCGACCGGATCAAGGTTTGGCGCGTACAGGCTTTGGATGACGTCCTTGTCGTTCAGGAGCTGTTCCCCGGCCCGGAACGCCCTTTCATACAGCATCTCGATGCTGGCATCGGTTTGATGGAGCAGCTTCCGGGTCGTTTCCGAGATCTGCTTTTCGCTGATCATATTGGTAAACGTATAGTTCACGGCCGAAAGCATGAGCAGGCTCAGGCCAAAAACGATCGTGTTGGCCGCGATCAATCTGAACAAAAAGCTTCGGGTCGGCACATGCCATCTCCATTTCATCGGGTTCACCGGCATTTCACATCCTGTCACTCTGGAATCCTAAATATATTGGCCGTCGATCGGCTGAATCCTCCCTGTTCAAAGGCAGCCGAATCGGGCTTGATCGATGATGCAGGCCTTCCCCTGAGGGAAGGCCTGCTGGAATGTGTATTTTAACGAGCCGGCTCAACTTTGGCATCGGCCCAATCGGCATGGTCTTCGGCGTTTCCGTCTCCGCCGTCCAGAACCACGAGTTTGAGCTCGTTTTTGCCGGAAATGTCGACATCGACTTGGCGGGCAGGCGTGTTTCGGTTCATCGTGCCGCTGTCGAACAATTTGACGCCGTCCGCCCACACCTGGAACACCGCCGAACCACCAGGGCTTTCCAAATCGATTCCCGCCGCGGCGGTAAACCGCTTATAGCCTTTGCCCCCGATGGAATAGCGGATTTCCGAGGATGCATGGGTGCCCAAGCCCTTCTTGTACGAACGGCTTCCTTTTCCGTCATACAAGGTCAGCACGTTCCCGCCGACGCTCCAATCTTTTTTCACCCGGCTCCAGCCGCTGGTCGCGTCCGACCACTGCATATCGCTTAAATACTGCGGCGCGTCCGCGAATGTGAAATCGAAATCGTCATGGGCGGCGAGCTTCATTCGGACGGTGCCGGTATAGCCGGAATCGACCGCGATCGGCTTTAGTACCGGATTGGCCTCGACCCAACCCGGGAAGCCTGCGGGATGGGACCATTCGTTCCGGATGTGCAGGCGGACCGATCCGTCAGCGTTCAGCGAAGCTTTGACCGCCCCCGAGCCGTCCCCCTGCACCGAAATCCGGTTTCGGGATTTGCCGAACAGGAGGGAAGCGTAATTCACGTTCGTCTTGGAGGCGCGGAAATCCGCCGTCCCGAGGCCCTCCTTCTCATCCTCCATCCACGGCCAATCCGGCTTGACGCCGTACTTCTCTTCACCTTCGGAACGCTTCTTATAAGCGGTGCCGGTGAGTCTGCCAATATGGTTTGCCGGATATTCGTTCCATTCCCCGTTCCGATCCCAGGTGATCCGGTCGGCATCCGCGGCTGCATCAAAGGATACGCCGACGGCGTCGTAAGTTTCCGGCGGGTCGGTGACGGTATACGTGGTGGAGATGAGCCCCTTGCCGTCCACGCGAACCTCGAAATGGACGCCCGTCTTGCCGTATTGGCCCGATATGCGGATGACGGCTTCCTTGCCCGAGCGGCTTTGGCTGATGCCGGAGAGCGTCCATGCCCCAAGCTTCGACGTATAGCCCATATCGAGGTACGGCCCGCCGGTGATCATCGTTTTCCCTTTGTATTCGCCGGTTTGGATCATGCCCGTCGTTTTGCTGAACGTTAGGCGGAAATCATTGCCGGAAACGACGATTTGGCTGCCGGTTTCCCGGATATCCGGGGCTTTCCCTTGCGGCTTCCACGGCACGATCGTTCGCTGGCCGACGACTAGCAGGTATTCGTCCACGAGCGAATCGGCAGCGGTATGGTCGTCCCGGTAAATTTTCAGGCGGACGGCATCTCCGTTTTTCCACTTTCTTGCAGGAAGCGTAAGCTGCCCTTTGCTCATGGGCTCCACGGAAGAGCCTTGGAGCTTTCCTTTTTCTTTGCCGACGCTCCACTCGATGGTAACCTCGCTCAAATTTGTATGATTGTAACGGTTTTCGATCGGTATCGTCAGCGGTTGGCCCGCTCCCGGGTTCGGAAGCGAATCGGCCCCGATTCTTACGGGCGAATAAGCTTTTTTGACGTTCCAATATTCCGGCTTTTCCCGGTTCCATTCGTCAAGGATGCCCCAGTTGACCAGGAAGCCCTGCCAGATCCCGTCCGGACCGTAAAAGCGCAGGTCGCGGGAGTGCCAGATGGCTCCGCCCAGAACGCCCGGCGTCCCGTACAGATCATCCCACAGCCGGTGAAGAGCGGTGCCGTAAAAATCCCTGTAGGCCGGATCGTCGTCGATCCAGTCGCCGTAATAGACGTAACCGTGGGCATATTCGTCGTACAGCTCCGGCTTGTCATGCGTACCGAAAGTATGGCCGTATGGGGTGTAATGAATGCTGAACAAGTCGGTATACCCGGCAGGAGCGTTGAATCCCCAACTGAATTTTACGGGGCGGGACGGATCAACCGCCTTGACGTAATCATGGGTTGCCGCCACGTTGCTTCCCCACGCGCTTTCATTGCCGATGGACCAGATGACGATGCTTGGATGGCTGCGGTCCTTCTCGATCGTTTCGGAGAATTGGCCCATATAGTTGTTTAAATATTTCGGATCGCTGGCCCTGCCGTCGCTGACGAACATCACCGAGTTCTCCTGTTCGACGTAAAAGCCGAGTTCATCGGCCAAATCCAGCACGTATTCGTACTGCGGCCAATGGGAAGCGCGAATGTAGTTGACGTTGGCTTCCTTGAGCTTGATCAGCGACTCGCGGTCATGTTCCGGATCGGCGGCGACACCGATAAGCGGGGACGACTGATGCCAATCGACGCCGCGCAGCTTCACGACTTTCCCGTTCACCAGCATCTGGTTGCCCTCCATTCGGATCGACCGGAAGCCTATTTTGCGGATCACGGTTTGCACGGATTTGCCGTCTGCTTTCGCCGTAGCTTTCAGCGTGTACAGCCGCGGATGCTCGGCATCCCATTTCACGGGTTTTGCGACCGGGATTTGGATCGACGCTTCCGGCTGACTGCCCGTCAACGAAATTGCAGCCGGCTCGATCGGTACGTCGTTTCCGTCCGGATCGGTAAGCTGCAGCTCGATTTCCCCCTGCATCGCCTCCTCTAACGCCATGCCGGCCGATACCTTCAACGTCGCGTCCGAATACGCGGCGTCGAACTCGGTTTCGGCGTGCAGGCGGGTGATGTGATCGACGGGCAGCGCAAACAGCTTCACCTGGCCGATCAGTCCCCGGACATGCTGGTATTCGACAAACCCGGTTTCTGCCGTAATCCCGACGGTGATCGTGGCGTCTTCGCCCGGGGCAACGTATTCCGTAACGTCGGCGTCAAACGTCGTAAAACCTCCGCGGTGCTGGCGGACCAAATGGCCGTTGACCCAGACGCGGGCGAAGTTGAACGCCGCTTCGAAGCGGAGCATCACCCTGCTTCCATCATAGGAAGACGGAATGTTTACCGTTTTCTGGTACGCGTGTTCAATATTGCGGTCCGGGAACCAATCGCAGCCCTGCTGGCCGCGGATATCGAAGCCGAGCACCTCGATGTTGGCCGGGACCCGGACCTCTTTCCACCCGGACGTATCGGTGCCGTTTCGCCAGAAGCCCTGTCCGGGATTCAGCTTGAATTTCCACGTGCCGTCCAGACTGACGACCGGCTCGGGTACGCCGCTGACCGAAGCAGGAAGCGGAACGATCACCGGCCGCGGCCAACCATTCGTTGCCGGACCTACCGGAACGAGAGGCATCGGTTCGCTTGGCGTTCCCCAAACCGCCAACTCGCGGATGCCCGGCTTGGTGCCGGGCTCCAGCCCCGTGACGGTCACCCGGACATAACGCCGCGCCGTTTCCAGGAAGCGATCTTTTCGGACCTGGTCCCGGCCGGTAAGATCGGTCCTGTCCGCAACCGAATACCAGTGAAGGGCGTCGGCGGACACTTCGATTTTGTATTTGTAATTTTTTGCTTCATTCCAGGCGATTTGCGTGCCTGTCAGGTCGTAATCGCCGCCGAGATCGACCTGAAGCCAGCCGTCGGCTTCCGAGCTGCCGGCGATCCACGCGGTATCTTGATCGCCGTCGACGGCATTACCCGGTTTGGCTGCCGGCTGCGACGACGATGCCGACGCCTCTTTGTTCAGCGCGACGTTGGTTTCATCCCGCATGATGCTGTACGGAATGGAAGCCGAAGGGCTTGCATTCGCCCCGTCCGATACGTAGGCGCGGATCGTGACGTCCTCTTCCACGATCAGCGGCTCCGTATACAGGCGTTTGGAGACCGATGTCAGCGGATCCGTTCCATCCAGCGTATAGAAAATGGAAGCGCCCGGAATGGAGCTGGACAATGCAACGGCCGTCCCTGCAGCCACGTCCCCCGGCGGCGGGGTAGCCGACAACGGTATGACCTGATATTCGAACGTTTTGACCTCGCTGTCCTCTTTTCCCTCCATGGCGGCGTAAGCTTGCAGTTTGGTTGCGGCGCCGATGCTCCCGCCGTGCAGGATGATCGGTTCCTTATACACGGTCTTGGTCTCCGATGTCTTTGGATCGGTGCCGTCCGTCGTATAATAAATCGCGGCTCCAGGCTGCCCGCCGAACAGCTCGACGGCCGTGCCGTCAATCACCGGTCCCGGCTTGACGCTGGTTTCCACAGGCAGCGCGACGGCCGTATTGTACAGCTCGAACTCCCATATGGCCGCGGCGATGCCGGTTTTGTCCAACTGATGAAGCCTGACGTAACGCGCCTTCGCCGGGGCGAAACCGTATATCTGATCCTTGGAGTCGTCATTGCCGGTTTCTTCGGCCACCGTCGTCCAGCGCTCCCCATCTTCCGATACGTCGATCGTAAATTTCGTCACGTAGTTGACGTGATCCGGATTTTTGCGAAGGACCGCATAATTGACCGGCTGGCTGCTGCCCAGATCGACGGTCAAATCCCACAGCACGTTTTGTTCCGGTTGGGCATACGTCCCGGGGTTGCCGTCAATGGCGCGTCCGGCGACATTGCCCCAGCCTGCCGGGGACGACATTTCCGCCGTGGCCGTCAGCGCGAGGTTCGGATATTGGGACAAATCCTCCTTGGGAACCCGGTATTCAAAGCTTCCGACCTCGCTGACGCCCCCTCCCTTTTCGTCGACGGCAACCGCTTTTATGTTCAGGTCGGATCCGACCGAAATCGGTTCGGTATATGGATGCCGGGTCTCGGATGTCACCGGATCCGTTCCGTCCGTCGTGTAATAGATGGCCGCCGTGCCTGGAGAGCTGGACAGCTTCACTTGGGTGCCCGGCAGCACGGTTCCGGACGGCGGAGCGGCCGTCAATACGGGAATGACCGCGGCCTTCGAGAATAATTCCAGCTCGCTGACCCGTACGGCCGGCCAGTCGACGCCTTCAGCCGTTTTTTTCGTGACGTGAAGACGCACATACCGGGCCGAGATCGCATCCGGCAACGTCCGGTCGGTCACGGCATCCATGTTGCCGACCACCGAATCCGCCGTTTGCCAGGGGCCGCTTGCATCCCCCGTGCTGTATTCCAATTGGAAATCCTTCGTCGCCCATGTTCCCGCCGCGCCGTGATAGACCGTCCAGCGCATGATCGGTTGAACGGCGCCCAGATCCACCATCGCCCATTCGTCGGCCAGCGGGCTGCTTTGCCATCCGGTATCGCTGGTAGACCACATAAGGTCCAGCCTGCCGTCCGTCAAATACGCTCCCGGATGCTGCGGAAGCGCGCTGCTCGCCGTTACCGGCTTGTTCAGCGCCAGGTTTGCCCCGGGTACGGCCGCGTCGCCGCTGCCGGGGGCCATCGCTTCCTCTCCCGGCCGAACCTCCGGCGGGGCCTGCCCATCCGTGCCGGGCTGCGCTTGGACATCGGCAGGGGAAGGGTTTTCCCCTGGCTGCTCCGGCTCCGCGCCGGGCGGCTGCTCGCCGGGCGGTTCTTGTGCCGCCGGCGGTACTTCGCCTTCAGGCCATCCTTCTTGCGGCGGCGCCTCTACCGGACCCGGCGTTTCGGTCCCTGAAACGGCGGCATAGGCCCTGGGGGAAAAAAGCGGCGCGGTAAACGGTCCAAGCACAAGCGAAGCGGACAAAGCCGCGATGGCCCATGATTTCAACTTGAGCATGATCGGATATCCCTCCAACATTCAAAATGTTACGCTGCGCGTACCTCAGCCTCGCGGTGATTTGCGCTTAGAAGCGATAAATGCATCCAGCTGGCGCTGCATCTCCGCGATGACTTTATCGATCCCCGCCGATTTGAGCTTGTTTTCGAATTTCGGGTAAAATTGGTCGTAATCCGAGAATCCCGCATAAGCCGCATCGACATATTCCTTCTCGACGGCGTTGATTTGGGCCATTTCGGCTTTGACCGGATCGGCATTAAACCGGAAGCCGAGGGTCGGGGCCTCTTTCGCCCCTTCGTCCCATTTCTGCAGCGACTGGATGAGTTCAGGGCTGACGTGCTTGCTGAAATGTTTGAGGCGAATATCGTCCCAAGCCCAATACACCTGATTATAGGTTTGCTGCTCCCCGATGCCTTCGAGGGAAATGGCGCTGCCGTCCAGCTTGAAGTTGACGTCCTTCACGCCGTAAGAGAAGAGGTCGTAATTCTCCTGTTGGCTGCGGAACCAACTGACGAAAGCGATGGCCCCCTCCGGATTTTCGCTCGTGGAAAATACCGACAAAAGGTTGGAAGCCGCATCGAAAATGTACTTGGGCTTGTCGGGGTGCAGGAACACGTCTTCCAGCTCCCCTTGAGGAAGCGTTTTCTTGAATGCGTCGATCCGTTCCGTCGTTTTTAGCACGTTGGACCAGATTGCCGCAAGTTTCCCGTTGTTGAGCGCGGCTTCGGGGTCTTTGATTTCCTGCGCGTCCTTCGGCATCCATCCGTTCAAATACCATTTCCGTTTCGTGTTTACGATGTTTTTAAAAATTTCAGATTCGTAAAAATTGCGCACCTTCAGCTCCGGATCGGCGGGATCCACATATCCCGGCCCTGCTCCCATGTCGCCGACGGGCAAGTAGACGTCGCCGAACTCCCGCAGCAGCGCGCGGGTACCGTCGTTGGCGATCGGCATCATACCCGGTTCGTTTTTCTTGATCGTGTCCAGGTAATGTTCGAAGTCGGCAAGCGTGCGAATTTCGGGCAGGTTGTATTTTTTGCGCAGATCCCCCCGGACCGCAAAGAAGTTGTTGTTTTCCGCCGTCGGCACGAGCGTGGGAATGCCGTAAATCTTGTTGTCGATCGAAGCGCTGAGCCAGTTGGCGGAAGGAATGTTCGCCTTCAGGTCCTTGCCGTTCGTTTCGAGCCATTCGTCAAGCGGGGACACGACATGCTTGGAAACGATTTGCGACAGCCAGCTGACATGCGTCCAGGCCAAATCGTATTTTTCGCCCGAAGCGGCGATCAGGTTCAGCTTGTTGGAATACTGATCCCACGGGAAATACGTAAATTCGAGCTTCAGCGGCAGCCCATCGGCGTTCAGTTTGTCTTCAAGCGCTTTCTGCACGTTCGCCAGATCTTTCGGCGCATCGCCGGGAAGCACAATTTTGACCGTTCCGCCGACTGGCGTTTTGCCTTCTCCGCCCGTTCCCTGCTCGGTCTTCTTGTCGCCCGGGTTCTCCTCCTTTCCGGTCGCTGAACCGCCGGAACCGGAACAAGCCGCAAGCAGGCCGCTCAGCATCATTGCCAGGATGAGCATGGTTGCAAATGCTTTCTTTTTTGTCACCGTTTAGAACCTCCCCGATTAAGTTGAAAAAGCTGTCTATGTTGAACCGTCTTCGGACGGCTGCAACCTATCCTTTGACCGCGCCGATCATGATGCCTTTCACGAAATACCGCTGAATAAACGGATAGACGAGGATGATCGGGCCGATCGTGACCAGCACCATGGCCATCTGCGCCGTCTCTGACGGAAGCGTTTGGCTGCCCGACACCAGGTTCCCCTGCGTGCTCATGTAATTGATCATGGATTGGATTTTGAACAGGATGAACTGAAGCGGGTACAACTTCCGGTCATCGATCAGCCAGAGCGCCAGCCCCCAATCGTTCCAATACGCGAGCGAGTAGAACAAGGCTACCGTCGCGATGATCGGCGCGGAAAGCGGCAGCATGATTTTGGCAAACACATAGAGCGGTCCCGCTCCCTCCATTTCGGCCGATTCCAGCAGCGCAGGCGGCAGCGACTTGAAATAATTGCGAATCAAGAACACATGGAATGGATTGATGAGCATCGGCAGGATTAAGGCGGCCAGCGTATCCTTCAGATGCAAATATTTGGTGACGAAGATGTACCATGGGACAAGCCCCGCGTTAAAAATCATCGTAATGAAAATAAACAAGGCGATGCCGTTGCGGTATCTCACTTTCTGCCTGGCCATCGTGTGGGCAAGCATGGCGCTAAGCAGCAGCCCGGCACCCGTCCCGATCGCCGTCACCGTAACGGAAACCATGTACCCCCTCCAAATTTCGTCTCCGGAGAAAATAAGGCGATAGGCATCCCACGAAAACGTGTCCGGAAACAGCGAATATCCGTGCTTAATTACCGAGGATTCGCCCGAGACCGAGACCATGATCGTCAGAATAAACGGAATGGTCGTAAAAGCGCAAAAGGCGACGGCGATCAGATGAAATAAGACCTGAGAAAACGAGTACCTTCGTTTTTGGATGTGCATAAGATCCTTCCCCCAGTTAGAACAGCGCGTTATCGTTGTTGATTTTTTTGACGGCCCAGTTGCAGCCGAGCACGAACAGGAATCCGCAGACCGATTGGTAGAGGCCTACCGCCGCAGGCATGCTGATGTCGCCGACGTTTTTGACCGCGCGGAAGACGTACGTATCGATGACATCCGTCGTTTCATACAGCAGCCCGTTATCGCCCACGATCGAATAAATCGTTTGAAAGTCTCCGTAGAAAATTTTCCCGACTGCCAGCAGCGTGACGATCGTGATGGTCGGCACAAGCAGCGGCAGCGTAATGTGGCGGATGCTTTGCCAGCGGTTTGCGCCGTCGAGCGCGGCCGCCTCGTACAATTCGTCGTCGATGCCAACGATCGTGGCCAGATACAAAATGACGGCATACCCGGTATTTTTCCAAACGTAGACCCCGACGAGGATGGCTACCCAATACCCCGGAGCGGAATACCAGTCGACCGGCGCCAGGCGCAGCAGATCCCTCAACTGGTTCACCAGCCCGTATTTGGAGCTGAACATCAGATACACGAAGTTGCCGACGACGACCGCCGAAAAAAAGTAAGGCAGAAACATCAGGCTTTGGTACGTTCGGCGAAAAAAGCTTTTGCGGATCTCGTTCAGCAAAATCGCAAAGCCGACAGCGATCACCGTGCCAAAAACAATATAGTTGGCGTTGATAAACAGCGTATTGAACGTCGTTCTCCACGCATAATCGCCATGGAAATAAAAAGCGAAATTTTGCAGTCCCGCCCACGGGCTTCCGAAAATGCCGTCCTTGAAGTTATAATCCTTGAACGCAATCAGAATCCCGGGCAGCGGCAAATAACAGAACACCAGGAAATACAGCAGTCCCGGCAACGCCATGAGGTAATACCATCCGTTGCTTCGCAGTTCCTTGAACATGCCCTTCATACCATCGAATCGCTCCCCAAACATAAATTTCGCTTTTGTAAGCGTTGTCAAATTCGATCATAGGAGGTTTGCCCCGGAAAGGAAATTTCACTTTGTTAAGATGATATAAAAAATTTACGAAACGCCCCTTTAAATTTTTAATCGGATGCGGATTTTTGCCGTTTGCCAAGGAAAACGCCACTATTTCGCTTTAACCGGCCGGGGGGCGCCCCTCTACTTGCCATTGCTGTTCCACAAAAAACCGCCTTAAATTTTTAAGGCGGGCCAATCTTTATGGCATGCGATTACGCAAAAATCGATCTTTTCGTTAAAAAATATGATTTTCGCGAAAAATAATGGCTTCTGACCGGTTCTTAACCGGCTTCAAGCGGCATTCAGCGTCGTAAAATCACTTCCGCTTCGGCAGCCGCCTCCATCTGCATTTCGGCGATCAGCGCGAGTTTGCCGCACTGCGGCGATGTTGAATCCTGCTTCAGCTTTTGCAGCAGCTTGGGTACCTCCCATACGGAACGCAGCGCGAAAGCCGCCAGAAAACCGAAACGGGGAAGCATTTCATCGCCATGCCAGCCTGCCTCTCGCAGCCCTTCAATATAGGAGGAGAGAAACTGTTCGCGCAAGTCCCTGCCTGACTCCGGCTGAATTTGCCCTCTGCTGACGGATAATCCGAAAAAGCGGCCCAAATCTTCCCCGACGCCGGAGATGCTGGCAAACTGCCAATCGATCAACGCCAGACTTCCTGCGCGCAAGCGATTGCGACTGAACAAAATGTTGGCTTCATAATAATCCTGATGCGAAAACGTTCTGGGCAGACGCTCCAGCGCATCGATCCACTCGGGTAGGGAGGTTTCCAGCGCCGCGAACTTGTCCAGCAAGGAAGCTAATCCATGGCGGGATACCGCCGGATCACGGGCTATTGGTTCAACATTCAAGGATCGGTATTTCTGGCATTCCCGGATCCATGACCGCATCCAGCCGCGGTTGATCCACGGATATTCAGGCAGCGCCTTTCCGAGGAGATAGACGGCATGAAACGCTCCCAGCTTTTTCGCTGCAAACGCATAGTCCTCCAGTTCCCATCCCTTGGACTCATGCGGCATCTCCTCAAGCCACAGCCATACGGATCCGTCAGCCTGTTCATCGATCCCGTAACATGCCGGCGCCTGAAAACCTTCCGGCAAATGTTCCAGCAAACCTGACTCGTAAACCATCGCTTCGCGGCGCCAATAATTGTAGTGCGAAGGGTCGCTCCGATTCGGGTCGGCCAACACGATTTTAAGGATGACGGTCCATTCGCGAACCTTTCCTTTGACCTCATTGGTACCGGAGACGCGGTATACCCCGTCGGTCACGAAATTACGGGCCTTCGGCCCGATTGGTTCGCAAGTCCAACGGATCATCGCCCCCTCTTCGGTTTGGAGGATACGCTTCGAAATGCCGGTCAGCCGTTTTTCGTCGATTTGGGAATATACGCTTTCAGTGATCATTAAAATAAGATCCTCCTTAAAGGGCATTATATCGCCCCTCCCCGTCAGTGCCCGCATGAATGGAACCAACGTGCATGGTTTGGCGCCAATAAGGCCTGTCTAACCCCATTTTCCCCGTCTATCCCTATGCAATGCCTCCATGATGTATCGTTACGATATAATCTACCACACCTTCCATAACGTTCCAATGCCAAAAAACATCGGATGCTTGCTGCCGCCGCAAGTCCCATGAGGCTTGCATTTTTGCACCGTATCGTTTAACTTAATGTTCGAACCGGATAAAGGTAAGATTTTTCCAGTCCAACCAGCATGTTAAAGGAGTTATAACTACCATGACCAAGTCGCGCATTGTACTTCGATGTTTAGCCCTGTTTTTCCTTATCGCCCTGTTACCGGCGTGCAGCGTTGCCAAAAAACAAATCGTTCCGCAAGACGTCGGGCCGGAAGCCCTATTGCACGGTTTGTATGAAAGGGAGTCCATCCAATCGGTCAAATCCGTATCGACCCTGCCTTTGCATGAGATTTCGGAAATCGATAAAAACATGAATCTTTATTACCAATACGCTTTTTTGGTCAAGGGAGCCGTCAATCAGGAAAACAATCCCGTTCCGGATCAGCTCTATGTCATCGCCGCCGTCGAAAACCGGAGGGAAGATCGGGAAGTCAGCATTGAAGATTTCGAAGGAAACATCAACGGGGAAATCGTGAATATGGCTCCGCGTCATCATACCTTTGACGTTAACGTCTGTTACGGAAAAACAAAATCCGAATGCAATCCTACAAAAAATCCTCCCATTCAAGTACATAGCATTAATTTTAACCTGGATCAATTCAAGTCCTTTAAGCCAAAACAGGAAAACATCGTGGATATCAGCGTCAGTTACGCTTTGGGGGCGAGCAAAAAAGAGCTTCGCGAACAATTTTTGAGCGATTCCGGACTGCAGAATGTCGGGGAAGAAAGCGTCACGCTTCAACTGCCGGCGGATTTTTATTAACGGCCTTTTTAAGTTCCTTGCGCAGCAGGATCTGGATGCTTTGATGAAATCGTCCGCAAATTCGCTGCTGCTTTTAAAATTCCATTTTATTCATGAAGCCGGTTGATTATAATCATGTCATGAGCTATTTGGAAAGGAAGTGTCATATGAGCAAAACGACCCGAGTGCCTTTGACCGCGCTGGCGTCGGTTTTGAATCTCTTCCCCCCTGACGGGCGGGTTTGGTACAAGAAAAAAAGAAACATCCTACGGATGGCCCTCATCGCGTTCTGCTTGATCGGCATGCTGGTCGTATGCTTCAAATACGGAGGCAACGTGCGCAAGCATTTATGGATCGGCATCGGGGGATACAGCGGCGTACTGTTTTTCTTCAGTTTTTTTCCTACATATGTCTTTTATCGAATCCGCCGCCGGCAGGCAGGCCCGACCAAAGCGGATCTCGGTTTCATGGCGTTCCTCTTCCTGCTGTCCTTCTACCCGCTGATCATGCTCGGAATGGTAACGGCAGATATCGTGCAGGGCCCGATCGTCAAAGTGATCCATGTGGAGGAAAAATGGGATCCGAAACGCGGCGGGGACATGGTGAAAACAAGCGAGGGCACGCAATACGAGATTGCCGACCGCAAGATCAATATGAGAGAAGGCGGCACCTACCGCGTCAAAGTGTTGAAGCATTCCAAGCTGATCCTGGAAGCGAAGAGACAGCGCTAAAAAGCGCGTCAGCCAATCCCGGCGGCTCTTCTTTTTACCCTTTTTCCACAAAATGATGGTCAAAATAAGCTTTAAAACTCGGATACAACAACACAAGATGCTCTTGGAGCTGCTTCCGATCCGTATGTACTTCGTCCAACCCGAACAAAATGTCGTGGTCGATTTCGTAAATCGCCTGTTGATCTTCGTCCGGTCCGCTGCCCACGTCGATGCACCAAATGCATCCGTACTCCGCATCCCATGTGAATGGGAGATAACCAAGCCTGCAGAGCAGCGGGTTGTACATGTCCCGGATGTTTTTCAATGGCTCGTTCGTATCCTGCTCCGGAATATCGTCGAAATAGTGATGATAAGTGGAGATGAAGGCCTTGTACCATTCCGGAAACGTCAGGCCGAACTCTTTTTCCAGCGCCGATATATCTTCTGCGGTGACCGTCGACGGCACCAGCTTCCACACGGACCATTCCTCTTGGCTGTCATTCGCTTTCATCGGAGCAGGCACACCAGGGCGCATCCATACGCAAAACCCGTCCTCCCCAACCTTGCTGTGCCGGTCATAATAAGCTTCAAATCCTGATTTGATGTAGTCTCGTATATTCATCGCGGGTTCCCCTTCAATATGAAAAAGTCCGAACTTCAAATGCTGCAGCCTTTAGCCGCTCCGGTTCGTATTTTTATGGTAACCCAAGCCGGCAATCCAAAGAAACCCCTAAAAGACAAAAAATAAAAAGCCGCTGGAAAGCGGCTTTTCGTTAAACATGACTAAACGGTATAAGCTATGCTTCCTCCCCTTGTCCGCCCGCAAGAATTCAGGAAGATATTTTCCGCCGCAGCCATGCGACAGCCACAAGGAGAAGCGGAACCAGGACGAGCACGATCACCGACGAACCTGTCCCTCCCGTAGGGAAATAGTGGAGCATTTGCTGGAAGTTTTTTGCGACCCATATGCTAAACACCGAGATCAGCAGACCGACCGGAAAAACAAGCGGACGATAATCCTTGATGTTTAGCCACTCGGCAAGATTCAGGGACAACGAGTAATACCACATCGAAATTTGCACGAAACCGCCGAGAATCCACAAGGCCATCACGATTGCTTCCACGTGCGAGAAAAAGTCGGAAATGCTGATATACCGGGAAGCCGACAGAAAAGGAAACGTCAAATTAGCCGTAGTTTCCCCGAACAAAAACAGGCAGGTAAAGTTGGTGATCACCATCGTTAGCATCATGAGAATTACGGCGAATAGCCCTCCTTTAACCCCTTTGTCCCCCTTCCGGACCGACGGATAAAAAGACGTGATCAGCAAAAATTCCATAAACCAGACCGCAGGCTCCAAGGAGCCTTTCAGCGAAGGGAGCACCCCCATTCCGAAGACCGGAAGCATGTTCAAAACGTTGTACTCGGGCAGAAGGAACAAAAAAATGGCCGCGACGAACAAAAAGAATAT
Organism: Paenibacillus sp. FSL M7-1455; assembly: GCF_038004655.1. Classification (NCBI taxonomy): domain Bacteria; kingdom Bacillati; phylum Bacillota; class Bacilli; order Caryophanales; family Paenibacillaceae; genus Paenibacillus; species Paenibacillus sp. FSL M7-1455. The sequence continues at coordinate 3,287,753 of NZ_JBBORO010000001.1, forward strand.
CGGCGCAAAAATCATCGCAAACCTCCCGATGACTTCCACGCCCGAACGCACGGCAAACGAGGACGTGGCCACGATGGAGCCGATGATCACGGTCAGCGGCGTCTGCGAGAGAAAAGCCTGCACGATAAACTCGGCATATTCCCTCGTAATCAATCCGATCGCATCGATCTGGAAAAACAGGAGCATGAATCCGAGCACGCTCCCGAGCCACTTGCCAAACACGCGGTTCAAATGGCAGATGATCGTTTCCCCCGGATAATACCGGTTCATGATCCACGCAAGCCCCACGCATAGGAAACCAAACACCGAGCCGATGATAGGCGACAACCACATATCCTGTTTCGCATACATGGCCGTGAATGACGGTACGACGAGAATCGAGGTGCCGCCGATCATCAAATACATCATCAAACCCAATTGGATGTTCGAGATTTTTTCCTTCTCCATCGTTTCCGTCCCCTCCTATCCTTCTGGATAAAAGATGTTCCAGATCGGCTTCGTCACGTAATTGATGAATTCGGTCGGACCGGGAAGGCGGGGGAACCACATCAAAGCAATCGCCAATGCCCACCCGGCCGAGGCCAATACCGTAAAAGCCGCCTTTTCTTTCTTGTTTTCGGGGCGAAATCTCGGATATTCGTAAAAAAACATCAGCAAAACCAGCAGGGTAACCCCCAAGTTTTTTAGAATAATCATCGAGTTCCCCCTTCTTTATAACTTTTTCCGGAAAATCCCGGCGATAGAATTTTGACTCGGGATTCGGTGCGAACGTTGACGTTAGGAAAAATTTCATCCCAGCGCCGCTGCTCCTTCAGCCATACCTTGGGATATTTCCGCCAAAAAGCGTCCGAAGCTCCGAATATGTCGGCACCCGTTTCCCTTTGAATGAGCCGGAACGTTTCTGCCACCCGTTTTTCGATTTCCTTGTTCAGTTGCTCTTCCACGCCGCGCAGCTCCTGCGGTTTCGTCACGTTGACGCGGGTTTCGTTTTGCAGGATGCTTGCTTCCCCGTCAAAACGGACGATGATGCTCCATGAACGACCGCGGATTACGGGAATGAGGGCCGTTCGGCCTTTAACGATCTGCGCGGTCATCATGCCTTCATCCTTCCCCCGGTTGCCGCTAACGGGAAAAGTGACGTTGGTCCTCTTCAGTTTGTTCCGGATCAGCAGCGTTTCGCGTTTGACCTTGTCGCCGAATGTTCCCGTCAGTTTCCCATCCTTAATCACGGCCGCTCCGGTGATGTATGGAAAGGTGTTTCCTTCGGGTTCCTCTTTTTTATCCACCAGCGGAACGACGGCCGCTTTGGATCTTCCCGTAAGCATCTCGCTCAAATCTTTAAGCGAAACGCCCATTCCGAACGGCAAAATGGCCATCTCGCGCAGCGTCTCCGCAACATCCCTTTCGACCTTCGGAATGATTTTCAAAATTTCTTTGGCATCCCCCTTGCTCACGAAAACGTAAGCGCGCTCGCGCGGCTGCAGGTGGCGGAAAATAAAATCCATTTGATTCAGGATGCCTTGGCGCGCAAGTTTCTCGCCAAAAATAAACACCTCGCCGTGTCCCCAAAAAACCTTTCGCGTCATCTGTTCCTGCAGCTTGGCCGCCGCATCGGCAAAATCGGTTCCTGTGGCGCTTTGCACGATAATCGAGTTGTTTCCTCCCGAGCCTCCGCCCATTAAGCTGTTGCTTCCCCCTTCGCCGCTAGATTGGTTGGGCGTAAAAACCTGCACGGAAAGTTCCACGTTTCCATTTTCGGCGAGATCCAGCCCTGCCGCCATAATCAGTCCAAGATCGTTGACTTCCGTCCGGTCCCAACACCCTCCGATCAGAGGCAGCATGCAGAGCAAAAGGCAGGCCATGCCGAATTTTCGGAGCAGCCTCATGTTTTGTTCCCTCCATCGGGGGGACCCGGACGTTGATGGGAGCCCTGCCGGTACCGGTTCCAGAATCCCGTTTTCGGTCTTCTGTTCATTTTCCAAAACGGTGCCCGGACGCTGACATCCTTCAACTGGTTCCAATGGGTGACGGTGGCGAACGAAGTATACGGCACCCCAAACGACCGCAGCGAGAAGAGATGAGTCAAAATAAGCGCAAATCCCATCATCAAGCCAAAAAAGCCGAGCGTTCCTGCCAAGAGCATCATCGGAAATCTCAGCAGCCGGATGGTTATGCCGAGGGTGAAATGCGGAATCAAAAAGGAGGCAATGCCGGTGATTGCAACGACCATCACCATCGGGGAAGAAACGAGGCCCGCCGCAATCGCAGCTTGTCCGATGACGAGCGCCCCCACGATGCTGACCGCCGCACCCATCTGTTTGGGCAGCCTCACTCCCGCTTCACGGAGCGCTTCGAACATAATCTCCATCAGCAGGGCTTCGACAAGCGCCGGAAAAGGAATTTGTTCCCGCGATTTCGTCATGTTCAACAGCAGCTTGGTCGGAATCATTTCCTGATGAAACGTGACGACGGCCACATAAAAAGAAGGGCCGATTAAAGCAATAAGGGAAAACAGATAACGGAGCCACCGGATCGCGGAGCCGATATAATAACGTTGGTAGTAATCTTCGGGCGAATGCAAAAACGTAAAGATCGACGTCGGCATGACGAGGACGATCGGAGTCCCTTCAACCAGGACCGCCGCCCTTCCTTCAAGCAGATTGGCTGCCACGACATCCGGACGTTCGGTCGTCTGCATTTGGGGAAACGGCGAATACGGATTGTCTTCAATGAGTTCCTCAATGTTCCCGCTCTCCAATATTCCGTCGACGTCGATTCGTCCAAGTCTGGCTTCGATTTCCTTAATCAGCTCCGGATCGACGATATCGTTCAGGTAAGCGATCACGACCTCCGTTTGGGAATAACGCCCGATCCGCATCGATTTCATCTTCAGCGCCGGCGTTTTCAGCTTTCGGCGAATCAGGGAAACATTGTCGATCAGCGTCTCGACGAAACCTTCGCGCGGGCCCCGTACGACGGGTTCGGCCTCCGGTTCGGTGATGGACCGTTTTTCCCACTTGGCCAATGAAAACGAGAGCGCTTGATCCTCATCTTCCATCAACAGCACCGGATTTCCGTTTCCAATCTCCATGATCAGTTGATCAAACGTTGCTGTCTTGGCGAACGACGATACGGGCAAACATTCGCATAATGCGCCAAGTCCCCCCTCTTGGTCCTTCATCTTTTGCAGCGCCGGCTCCAGAACAAACTGATTCAGTTGATCGCTGTCGGTCAAGCCCGTCAAATAGATGACGGCCGCTGCTTTCTCTCCGCATTGGAGATGGTGAAATACGACATCATAACTATCTGCGTACAACGCTTTGATCCGATCGAGATTTTCCGTCAATCGCGGCGAAATTGCAGATTCGCTATCGTTGTTCATGTTCACGCCTCCCGGGAAATCATTCGTTAACGCATAGGAAAAAATCTGGTTTTCGGTTAGTATGTTCCTCCGGACTTGAGAAAATACATATTGCGTTTTTTTCTCTGTTCAGGCTGCCCCGGCGACGGCTATGATTCGCCATGTACTACGTGCGAGTGCTGGAACTAAAAAAGCATCCGGCGCGCCCCAAGGCGTCCGGATGCCGGTTGAAACCGTCGTCAGATGTGGTTTTTTCGTTTTGTGCTTTTAATATCCGGCGCATATTTCGTCGCGCAGCCGGTAAAAATCCTGCAGCTGATCCTGCTCGTACGCATACCCGGCACGAATCAGCAAATCTTCCCTGCAGCGCGCGGCGACCAGCTGAAGCCCTACCGGAAGTCCTTCGCTCGTCAGACCGTTCGGGATGGACAGGGCAGGCAGCTCCGCCATATTGAATATGCCGGTGTAGCGGGTCATGGCATCAAAAATGCTTTCCTTGTACGACCCGATCTGGACCTCGTCCACGCCGATTTTTCTTGCCGGAATCGGTATGGTCGGCGTGGCGAGCACATCGATGTTTTCCCTGAACAGTTGATCGAATTTCTTCATGTAGAATTCCTTCATCTTCAGCGCTTCAATATATTGAAGCGCGGTGATATCCCGCGAAGATTCAAGGAAAGCTCTCGCGTCAGCCCCGTACTGCGACAGGCAGCATTCCATCCTGGATTTGTGGACGTATCCTGCTTCGGACGCCGCGATCGTGAGCGAGACGTCGGCGTTGCCCGCAACAAACGACACGTCCGTATCGATCAGGATTGCGCCAAGCGCCTCCAGCGCTTCCAGGGATTTAACATACAGCGCATACGTTTCGGCTTCGATATGCTCGTTGAAATAACTTGTGGGCACGCCGATCCGAAGTCCCCGGATATCCTGCTTAAGGTACGGCAGATAAGACTGCTTTGCCATGGCCCCCGCAAGGATGGCCATATCCGTCATATTGGCGGTCAGCGGACCTACATGATCCAGCGTCCATGAAACGTTAAAGACTCCCTTGGCGGGAACCTTGCCATACGTCGGTTTCAATCCGACGACCCCGCATGATGCAGCCGGAATCCGCACGGAACCGCCGGTATCCGTTCCGACCGAGGCAACCGCCAAGTCGGCGGCCACGGCCGCACCCGATCCGCCGCTCGAACCCCCGGGCGTGTATTCCGGATTCCATGGATTATGGACGGGACCGTAGTGGGGATTGTTGGAGGTTACGCCCAGGGCGTATTCATGCATATTGTTTTTTCCGAGGAGAATGGAATCCTCCCGGTAAAGCCGCTGAACGATTGCCGCGTTTTTATCGGGAACATGATTCGCATCGATCGAAGATCCGTAAGTCGTGCGGATGCCTTTGGTGTCAATGTTGTCTTTATACGAAAGCGGAATGCCGTAGAGCAGCCCCGTCTGTTCGCCCGCGTTTTCTTTGGCCTCGGCCATCCGCGCCTCTTTGACCGCTCTTTGCTTCGCCACCGTGATATAGGTGTTCAGTTCGGGGTCCATGCATTTGATTCGTTTCAAATAATGTTTCGTTATTTCCAGGGGCGTAAACGAATGGTCCGCATAACCCGCCTGCAGTTCTTGTATTGATTTTCTGCCCATGACCTTTGTCTCCCTTCAATCCAAAATAAGGATAGAAAAAAGCCGATCCAATCCGGCTTTTTCCAGCGTCCCTATCAATTTATGCCGGATTTGATAGATTGGTATGGGGAAAAACTCATACATACGGAAAAAGGCTGGACCTCTCTTTCGAGAGGAACCGCCTGCGCAGGTCTGTCGATTGGAATGTAACGTTCCCGCTCGGTGCTTCCGACGGCAAAAAACCGCACATCAAATCGCGATACGCTCCAGAACGCGGCCGACGAAAGCGAATAATCGCTCCCCAAGGTGCATGGACCAATCCATCATATGACCAATAGCCAGCGACAGGCAGCCTAATACCATGACGACCAAAAGGACGTTCAACCATATCTCTTTTTCCTGTTTCTCTTCCATCGTAGTCACCTTCATGTCAAAAAATATGAATCTCGCCTTGCAAAAATGGATGTTGAGGCAACCATGGGCAAGACGATCCGAATGATTCTGAGCCCTAGTATAAAAGATCCTGCCGGTTTTCCCTATTGATTTGGCTTACGCCAACCTTACAGCCTTGTAAGCCATGCCCGCGGTAAAAAACATCTATAATCGATTTCTCCCCCTCACCGCCCGGCCATCACGGGTAAAATAAGGAGCAATAAAACAAACGGAGGCGATTGTCAATGCGGCAACTCAAAAATTCAACTCATTCGAAAGGACCATTTAACATGAGGAAATCGAGGTTTAAACGATATGAAAATCATCAATATTGGGGTGTTGGCCCATGTTGACGCCGGCAAAACGACGCTGACGGAGCAGATCCTGTACCAAACGGGGGTCAAGGAGCGCGCCGGGTCCGTCGACCAGGGCGATACGACGACCGATTCGCTGGAAATCGAACGGAGAAGAGGGATTACGGTCAAATCCGCAGCGGTATCTTTTGATGTGGACGGCTTGAAAGTCAATTTGATCGATACGCCGGGGCACGCCGATTTTATTTCGGAAGTCGAGCATGCTTTAAGCGTGCTGGATGGGGTCATACTCGTCATCTCCGCGGTGGAGGGCGTTCAGGCGCAGACGAGGGTACTCATGCAAACGTTAAAAGAGCAGCGCATACCGACGCTCTTATTCATGAACAAAATCGACCGCCGGGGCGCGAATTATGGGCAAGTGCGGACCCGGATCCAAAACCTGTTGGATCCCCATATCTGCGACATGACGGTCACGGAAAACGAAGGATGCGAAAACGCCGGAGTTCTCCCTGCGGATCCGGTATCCGCAGGATGGCTGGAAACGCTGGCCCTTCAGGACGACGAGCTGCTGCGGATGTATGCGGAGGACATCCCGGTTTCGGCAGACAGGCTGTATGAAGAATTGATCCGGCAAACCAAGGCAGGAAAAGCCTATCCTTTATTCGCCGGTTCTGCGGCCAAAGGCATTGGGGTCGATCGGCTGCTGTCCTGTCTGGGCGATTTCATTCCGACAAACGGATCGGCCGTGCTTTCAACTGCCGAAGACCTTCCGCCGCTGTCGGGGTTCGTGTTTAAAGTGATCAAAGATTCGTCCGACGAACAAGCTGCTTACGTCCGGTTATTCGCGGGCCGGCTTCGGCTGCGGGATGAAGTTCGGGTCATTTCCAGGGCCGGGAACATCCGATCCTTGAAGGTCAAGCAGCTGTACGCCTTGCAAGCCGGAAAAAAAACAGCGGCCGGCTGCATCGAAGCGGGGGACATCGCCGTGCTTCCCGGCAGCGAATTGCACATAGGCGATGTGATCGGCTTCCGTTCCGACCGAATCAAGGACTTTGCCTTCCATAAACCGCCGATCCAGGTCCAGGTACTTGCCGAAAAAAAGGAACATTCGGCGATGCTTCATCAGGCGCTCAGCAGGCTGACCGTCGAGGATCCTTATTTGGAATACCAACACGATCAGTACGCCAACGAGCATACGGTCCGGGTATTCGGCAGGGTTCAGCAGGAAGTGCTGGCCGAGACCATCCGGGAGCAATACGGGATACAGGTGACTTTTTCCCCGCCAAAAGTGCTGTGCATCGAAAAACCGGCCGGTGTAGGGGAATCCGCGGAAATGATGGGGGATCCGGGCAATCTCTTTTGGGCCACCGTCGGTTTCAAAGTCGAGCCGGGAACATCCGGCAGCGGGATCACCTATTCCTTGGCGGTTGAATTGGGGGCCCTTCCCCTTTCTTTTCAGAAGGCTATCCGGGAGACGGTTGAGGAAACGTTGAAAGAAGGTTTGTACGGTTGGCCCGTCACCGATATCGCCGTTACTTTGACGCATACCGGATACGCCAGCCCGGTATCTACGGCCAAGGATTTCCGGAGATTGGCCCCGCTCGTGTTGATAGACGCGTTGTCCAAAGCGGGGACTGCCGTTTTCGAACCTGTGAACGCCGTTCACTTGGTCGTGCCGGAGGCCGCTTTAAGTAAAGTGATCACGCGGCTTGCGCAGCTTGAAGGCTTATTTCATGAGCCGGAGCTTCAAGGGACGGCGGTCCGTTTGAACGGGACCATTCCGGTGCGTACGGCCGATCGGCTGCAGACGGAGCTGAGCTCGTTAACCAACGGCGAAGGCCTGCTGTCGATGAAGCCGGGCGGATACGCGGAAGTCCGGTCCGCTTATCCGGAAAATGAACGCAGACGGTTAAATCCTTTGAACCGAGGGGAATACTTGCTGCGCTTGAACAAGATTCTGTAAATCCATAAAAAAAGAGTCCCGGTTCGCCGCCTTAGGCAATCGAGACTCTTTTTTCTTTGCAACTTTGGGATCAACCGATCGTTTTCTCCATGACATAATCGTCCATCACAAAACCGTTCCCGATGTCCGCTACCTGGGTCTTGACGGTTTCGAAGCCTTTTTTGTTGTACACGGCGATGGCCGAATGATTATGCCGGTTGACCGTCAACCAGATCGAGGCCAATTTTCGCTCTTTGCAGCGCCCGGTCAGTTGTTCCATCGCTTGGCTGGCATATCCTTTTCCCCGCTCTTCCTTGCGGATGTAGAATTTGCTCAGGAACAGCTTGCCTTCATCCTCTCTGACGGCCAAATAGCCGACGTTCCGGCTCTCTGCTTTCATGACGTAATATTCATATCCTTGCCTTTTGATTTGCTCCGTCATGGCCGGAGCGGATTGGAATTTCTCCACCATATATGCGATTTGTTCCTTCGAGATAATGCTTACGAAATACTCGAACCAAATTTGCGATGCCATTTCAGCCACGGTTGCGATTTCGTTCTCCGTTTCCACTTTGGCCAGCATCAAGTCCATAACCTTCCCCTCCTGTGTTTGCGCATGGCAAAAGGAAAAGGCCAGCCGATCGAAAATCCGTCGGCTGACCCCCTTTCTATTCGTCCAGCAGAGCTGCCTGACGTTTGTAATGATCTTCGACGACCATGCATGCCATCGCCTCGATCACCGGCACGACGCGCGGACAGATGCACGGATCATGTCTGCCGATCGTTTGAATCTCCCTTTCGTTCCCTTCCACGTCCACGGTCCGCTGCGGAGCGGAGATCGACGACGTCGGCTTGACGGCCACCCGGAACACGATCTCTTCCCCCGTGCTGATGCCGCCGATGATGCCTCCCGCGTTGTTGGTGAGGAAACCGCTCGCGTCCATCTGGTCGTTGTGTTCGCTGCCCCGCATCGCGGCCGCCTGAAAACCGGCGCCGAATTCGATGCCTTTGATCGCCCCGATCGACAGCATGGCTTTGGCCAGCTCCGCATCCAGCTTGTCGAACACGGGCTCTCCGAGTCCCGGCGCGACGCCGCGAATGCGGCATTCGACGATGCCGCCGCAGCTGTCGCCTTCGGCCGACAACCGTTCGATAAGTTCGATCATGCGTTCGGCCGCCGCCGGATCGCATGCGCGCACCGCGTTGCGTTCAATGGCGCTTTCATCGAAAACGTCGCATTGGATGCCGCCGATCTCGGTCGTGTAGGCCACGACCGAAACGCCCCGACGTTCCAGCAATTTCCGCGCCACGGCGCCAGCGGCCACCCGGCCTGCCGTTTCTCTGCCCGAAGCTCTGCCGCTGCCGCGGTAGTCGCGGATTCCGTATTTTTTGTCGTAGGTGAAATCCGCATGTCCCGGTCTGTACATGGATTTGATGTCATCGTACGCCGAAGGGCGCATGTCCGTGTTGTTCAACAAAATGCACAGCGGCGTGCCGGTCGTGCGTCCCTCGAATATTCCGGATACGATCCGGATTTTGTCATATTCCTTGCGCGGCGTCGTAACGGAGGATTGCCCCGGCTTTCTCCGGTCCATCTGAACCTGAATGTATGCTTCGTCCAGCTCGACCCCCGGCGTAACGCCTTCCACGATGACGCCTACCGCCTCCCCGTGGGATTCTCCGAACGTGGTCATTTTCAATCGTTCTCCAAACGTGCTTCCTGCCATATCGATTCCTCCATGTTGTTGGGATTCCTTTTTATATAGTTTAGCGTTATATTTGAAATAAATGAAATTGCAATTTTCCCTGTTTGACATAGAGAGGATTGATATCAAATGGTCATCAATACCGAATGGTACCGCATCTTCCTTCATGCTGCCGAACATTCCAACCTTACCAAAGCGGCTCAAACCTTGCATATGACGCAGCCTTCCGTTAGTTACGCCATCAAGCAGCTGGAAGAAGCGCTCGGGGTCGCTTTGTTCGACCGGCTGTCGAAGGGCGTGCGGCTGACCCAGGAAGGCCATGCCTTGTACCTGCACGTGAGACAGGCTTTTGCTGAACTGGATTCCGCGGAGCGGCACATGAAGAAGCTGAAGGGCTTCAGCGAAGGAAGGCTGCGCATCGGCGCAAACGGAGCGATCATCAAGGATTTCCTCCTGCCGTCGCTCGACGTTTACCATGCCCGATATCCGCATGTGCGAATCCAGATGTCCCAGGAAAAAACGAGCCGGATATTGGAGCGCCTGAAAAACGGTTCGCTCGATCTCGGGTTCGTCCATCTCCCGATTTCGGACGACGAGATCATGATCCATTCCACCCAAGCCTCCCCGTATTGCGCGGTGGCAGGCACCGCCTTTGCCGATTGGGCCCGGCAGCCTCTATCGGCGGCAACGCTAACCAAGCTTCCTTTGTTGATGTTATCTCCCGACAGTTCGACCCGCTCTTTTATCGAAGGGTGGTTTCGATCGCAGGGATTTGAAGCGGAAGCCGATTTCGAGTTAACCAATTTGGACATGCTGGCCGAGTTTGCAAGGCGCGGGTACGGGGTTGCTTTTTTGCCCCGAACGTTTGTCGCTTCCGATATCGCGGACGGTTCCCTGCTGGAACTTGTCACGGAAATTCCCTTGCCCGACCGGCGGATCGGCATCGCGGTCCCGAAGGCCCTGACCCCGTCGTTGGCCGCAGGGGCGTTTTTGGAGCTGCTTCAGGACAAAAAAGACCGGGCTTAAGGTAAACAAACTTCAGATTCGAAAGAAAAACAGGAGGATGACCCGCGCTAACGGGGCTGTCCTCCTGTTTTTAACATGTTCCGATCTTTACCGTGTTTTCACGTCCAGGATGATTTTCCCGATATTCCGGTTGCCCAGCATATGCTCGTGCGCTTCCTCCGCTTCTTCCAAAGGAAAGGACGTATCGACGACGGGCAGAATCTCCCTTTTTTCGAAATAAGGCAGCACCGCCTGGTAAAAATCCCGCGTCAACCGGGCTTTGTAATCGTCGTCCCGCGGCGTCAGCAGCGTTCCCGTCACCTCGATCATTTTGGACATCAGCGGAAACAAGTCCACCTTCTCGACGGTGCTGCCTCCCAAAATGCCGATCAGCACCCAGCGGCCGCCTTTTTTGATGCTGTTCAAATTCCGGGTCCAGTAATCCGCTCCGACGAAATCAAGGATGACATCGGCCCCTTGGCCCTCCGTGGCCTTCAGCACTTCCTCGTCAAAGTTTTGCTCTTTATAGTTGATAAGGACGTCGGCACCAAGCTTTTGGCAAAAATCAAGCTTTTGCCGGCTGCCGGCCGTCACGATGACTTTGGCGTTGCGCAGCTTTTTCGCGAGTTGAATCGCCGCCGTGCCCACCCCGCTTGCGCCGGCATGAATTAATACCGATTCGTTCTCCCGGAGCTTTCCGATCCAAAACAGCGTTTGATAAGCCGTCAGGAACACCTCCGGGATCGCGGCCGCTTCCGCGAACGTGAAGGATTCCGGAATTTTCATCGCCCGATCCGCGGGCATAACGGCATATTCCGCATAACCTCCCCCATTGACCAACCCCATGACGCGGTCGCCGGCTTTAAATCCGGTATCGCCGCTTGCCTCTGCGACCGTTCCGGCGACTTCAACGCCTAAAATGGGATGGGTCATATAACCCGCCTTCCCCTGCCGGTTAACGATATCGGTCCGGTTGACCGCTGCAGCATGCACTTGGATCAGCAGTTCGCCCGCAGCCGGGCGCGGAATTTCCACTTCTTTCATTTCGAGCGAACGACGCTCGTCCGATCGATTGACCGTGACACCTAACATGGCATAGCCTCCTGCGTTTTAGCGTGATGTATATGAGATTATGATCGCCAAGATGGCCGATTCTATGACCCGTACCTTTTTTATTATAGTGCCCGGCTTTTTTTATCACAAACTAGGGCGGCCGGCCGCCGTCGCTGAAGCAGATCAAAATAGTCGTGCCATGATTGACTCCATGTCTTCTATCATGGTTATAAGGAGTTATAGACCGGGGCATAATCAATCGGCAGTCCAGCGCTTGAAGATCAAGCGGCTGGACTGCTTTTTTGGCGTTTTATTGCTTTCGGTACCACGGAAGCCTCGACAGCGGAGCGGCAACTTCCCGTTCGCACGGTCCGATTACGATGCTGCCGTCATCCCCCTGCCACGTTCCGGACGGGAAGACTATTTTACGCGTTACCGCGCCCTTTTTGACTACCGGAGCCACCAAAATATCGTCCCCCAGCATAAATTGATCGCTTACCTGCTCATATCCTTCTTCCGGAAACACATAGGCCAAATGCCTCATGATCGGTTCACCCGTTGCTGCGGCGGACTTGGCCAAAGCCGCGATTTCCTCTCCCATTCGGCAGTGCAAATGCGCCGCTCGAATGCAATGCTCCAAATGCGTCTCATCCAGCACCCTCCACGGCGCGGTAGAAAATTGCATCATCGGGAACAACGCCGAACACTGTGCGTAACGGACGAACAGCTCGGCATCGACTTCAAAATCAGGCAGGATCAAGTCCCCGTACTGCCCGCCGCCGACCATGTCCGGACAATGAAACGCATAACCCGCAAGTCCCTGCGCCAAACCGTTCGGAATCAAGCTGGCCAGGCCGTCGTTTCCCCAGCTGTGGTTTTTGTCGCTGAGCCGCTGCACCAACGGCTGCCCTGCGCATTTCCAGCAAGCCCGGTATTCGTTGAAGGCATATCGCAATCCGATGCGGGCCCAAGCCTCGCATTGGCCGTTCGGCGTCATCGGCTGAGCGCTGACATCATCGGTACGGTAATATTGGGGATCTCCCGCGTCCAATTTAAAACCGTCCACTCCGTAATTATGGATAAGCCGGTCCAGTTCGCCAGTAAACCAATCGACGGCTTCGGGATGCGATCCGTCCAAAACGGCGCTGTACCCGTTCCACCATTCTCTGACGATCGGGCTTCCTGCGGAATTCCGCAGCAAATACCCCCGCTGCCGGAGCATGCGGAACACCTCGCCGTCCGGGCTGATAAAGGGGCAAACCCACAGCATGACGCGGAATCCGAGCTCATGGAGCCGGTCGATCATGCCTCTCGGATCGGGGAAACGGCCCGGGTGGAATTCAAGCGTTCCGTAATCTTCATGCCAATTGTCGTCGATCATCAGAATCCCCGGCGGAAGCCCGTGTTCAAGGATCGCCTCCGCATAGGCTATCACCTTCGCCTGTGTCGGCTCGTAGCTCATTTCCATCCAGGTGTTATACTGGGGAACGTTAAAAAACTGCATGTCCGGATACGTTCCGGATGGCGGGAAATGGTTTCGGGAGGCCTGAAGGAACGCGCCGCGCAAATTCCCTCCGTCCGCTCCGAACGTCAATGACCCCTTCTCCCCTTCAATGGTTAATTGGCCTTTGGCCAACGCAAAACGGAAGGGCTCATCCGACCAGACATACCTCCCTTTGTTTGAAAGAAGCCGCGGATTCCCCTGATTGTACGCCAGGTCCCCCGACAGATCGCGCCGATGCGGCAGTGCCCCGAAAGGCATATGCGTCCCGTCCTGAACGGCCCCGCCCCACCAGCATTCACCAGGCAATAAAGGAATCGTTATCGTTTCGTTATACATGAATTTCCCTCCTCTTTTCCCGCCGCCTACAAGCTTTTATCGATCGGAAAAGAACGTCCCGACCATGCCCGGCGCGAGGTCCAATCCTGGTCCGGATCGCTCCAGAACGGAGACTCCGCCGGAAGCCCCAGCGGCAAAAAGACCAGGGAACAAAGATATACACTTCCGGTCGAAATGTATAACTCGCCGATTTCCGGCTGGTCGCCGCAAAAGCCGATGTTCAGCCACCCCTGTTCGTCATAAAAACCCGGGGCTTCCGCCATTCGCCGCATGACCGCCGTCAATGCGCAGCGCACTTGGGACGGGGCAAGCTTGTCGGGAAGTTCGCCGCGGAGCGCCATATGGCTTAACGGCTGAAAAGCGCCGAAACGGTACGCCAGCGATCGGCCGATCGGAGGAAACGTCCCTTCCGGCGAAATCAACCTTTCCTGGATCGCCGCATACCGTTTTGTTCTCTGAACGGCCATTTCCTTCCGGGCGGCCCAATCCCCGTATCGATCGCCGACCGTTTCCAGAATATCAAGCAGCATCGGATGAATGACGAACCCGTTGTAATAGTCCCATGCGAACTCCTCCCCGTCCGAATACAGCCCGTCGCCCACGTACCAATGTTCATGCTGCTTTAGCGCATAGTCGATCCGCATCGGGTCCCACTGCTCGCCGATCCGGAACAAACATGCCTCCACCGTCGCCGCAAACAGCAGCCAGTTGTTGTAAAAAGGCCTGACTCGCCGAATCGCATACAAAGCTTGCGCCACATTTCGTCGGACTCGGGCGTCCAGTTGATCCCACAGCTCGTTCGGCGCACGCAGAATCGCCTGGGCCAGAAACGCGATGTCGACCAGCGGCTGCTCGCCTTCGGTCAAGTTGACGTAATCCGGGGAATCCGGATCCGTCCCCGCATCGATCGCCATCCGCGCCAACGCCGCGTACCGCTCGCGCAGCTCCCCTTCCGCTCCAGACCGTGCGCCCGATTCAAGCCAAGGAGCCATGCCGGCCAGCAATCGGCCGAGCGCCTCCAAATGCATATACCGAATCCGCGAAGGATCCCCTTTAATCGGCATCACGGTTTTCAACCGTTTTTCGGAAAGCGCACTCAAAACCGGGTCCGCAATGCGGCACAGCGTCTCCACCCAATACTTTCTGCTGTCCAGTACCATATCCAAGTCGCACCTCATTTTTATCGAAATGATGTCATCCCTTGCCAAATCATCTACAACCAAATAACTCATTTCTTCGCGACCCGCCCATTTCCTTTTCTAACTTTAAATTTATTCGACAACAACGCATCAAAAAAATCCCCCGCCGGATTCCTCCGACAGGGGATTTCATTGCAGTTATGGCCGACGCCGGGCACTTCCCCGAACCGTTGAAGGTTCTTGGCACGCTTTTTCGCGCCGGGATATTGCAGGTCGGTATCGCGTTTTTATCCCAACGCTCCATCTTGCTCCGATAACGAATATAACGGCACTTCCCGTTCCTCTTCCGGATTGCCGAGCGGATAGATGCGGGCCGTTTCCGTTTGCTCGTTGACGTGCTGGATGTAGATCTGCGTGCCTTCGCACAGCACGTTTGCCATGACGGGTGACGCAGCGATTTCTTTTGCCCTTTGAACATTCATGCGAAAAGGCCTCCTTGCTTGATCGGTACGCCTTTTACTATGCGCTAAGCCAATAATCGCTATTCGCGTTTTGCCCCTTCGCGGCCGAATATCTCGATCTGGCTCAGCGCCGGGAACGGGGACGGATCATCTGCTTTTATCAGTTCTTTTATCGTGACCCACTCCACGTTGCGCGGCTCAAAAACGATCGTTTGCTTCTTGCGGGTTTTGATCAAATCCGCCGTATGCCGGCTTCCGTCCGAAAATGCCAACGTAGCCCGCTCCCAATAACTGTCGTGCGGGAAATCGGCCCGGATCGTTAACGCGACCTTATCGATTTCGACGAGCCTGCCAAAATGGACGGTAAGCTCCGCATCGGGACGCTGGTTGATTCCCCAGGATTCGAACGGCCACTTTCCGTGCGAAAAGTTCACGCCGTTGCCATTAATCACGTTTCGGGCGGCAAACACGGATTCGCCGCGCGTTTCCACGTTGGCGCAAGCGTGCGGGAAACACGCAACGTTTTCGTGCTGGTCGTACACATTAAGCGCAACATCCTTGTAAGCGCCGATTTCATCTTCCGTTCCCAATCGCACGGTCAACACATGCAATTCGCCCGCAAAGGCTTTCGGGGAATAGGAAAACTTTTTTTCGCCAAACGGTACGGCAAAGCGGTATTCGGTTTCCGCTAAATAGACGAAAGCCGGCCCCATGGCATCGTCAAGCTGAAGGATGAGATAAACGTTTTTCGATTCGCTTCGTAAAATGATTTCGTCCCCTGGCTGATAGGCACCCGAATATACGAGTTGGGCTTGGCCGTCATCCGAGCCGGCTGCCTTGACGATCCCGTCGTTGCCGCGAACTTCGAGGGTCATTCGGTTCAATTGGCATCCTCCCCATGTTCATGTTTGCTGTGATCCTTTACCACCATATCACAACTTCCTGAAACTGGGTACTCCCGCTTGGAACATGTCAAGAATCGGACTTTTTAAACGAAAGGCCTTGACGTTTCAACAATGGCGCGGCATCCGTCCCGGCGGGCTGATTCCCCTTCACCTGCTTTAACGTCGCTACGATCAAAAAACTAACGATCACCAACAAAAGCCATGAACTCACCTTCCCGAGATGGACCAAACTCCACGCTTCGGCCTGATTCGGATATTTCCAAGCTCCAAAAAACGTGGCGATATTTTCGGCGATCCATATAAAAAATCCGATCAGCACGAAGGAAAGCGCGAGCGGCATCCGGTACCGCGTTCCATTGACCTCGTAAACGACCCAGGATTTCCAAAAGACGACGATGACCAGTCCCGACAACCACCAACGTACGTCAATCCAATAATGGTGGGTGAAAAAATTCAAATATATCGCCGCCGCCAGGGATACAACCGCCATAAACGGAGGCCACCGGACCAGTTCGACCTTCAGCCTTCTCCATGCCTGGCAAAGATAACTCGCTACGCTTGCGTACATGAATCCGCTGTACAAAGGCACTCCGTAAATTTTGAAATATCCTTCCTCCGGATAGGACCACGAGCCCATATGTACCTTAAAAAGCTCCAGGGCCAGGCCGATCAGGTGGAACAAGGTGATGACTTTCAGTTCATCCCGCGTTTCAAGCCCAGAGCGGACCATCCACCATTGCATCAAAAGACAGATGATGAGCAGCCAGTCATACCGCGGCAGGAAGGGAAGCGGAATGATCTGCGTTAGAGCCAAAGAGGCGAAAATAACGACGGGAAACAAACATGAAAGGGCCTGCTCCCAACCGAAACGGACGAGTTGCTTTAGTGCTCTCAAAATCCTTCCCCCCCATGCTTGAGTTTAAAAATCTCCTTTGGATGAATCACGGGAGTCTTCGTCGCTCCGGTATTCCAGAATATCTCCTGGCTGACAGTCCAAAGCCTTGCAAATCGCCTCCAAAGTGGATAAACGAATCGCTTTTGCCTTCCCGTTTTTTAATATCGAAAGGTTGGCCATCGTGATCCCGACCCTCTCCGACAGTTCCGTGACGCTCATTTTCCTTTTGGCCAGCATGACGTCAATATTGATGATGATTGCCATAGTTTTCACCTCAGACCGTTAAATCATTTTCAGATTTGATGTCGATCGCTTCTTTGAGCAATTTTTGAAGCACGGCCGCAAACACCGCAATGACCATGGAAGCGAAAGGAACCACCAAGCCGACGAAGATCACGCCCGGGGCGTCGTCCTTCTCCGCAAAGAGATAAAACAGCGGCAGGACCAGCACGTGCAAAATACTGATGGCGATGGCGCAGCGTTTGATGTTCTTCAGAGCCATGACGGCCAAATCGGAGAACGCCTTGCTTTGATCGATGTACTGCAAAAGCTTGAAGGCTTGGTACAAAGCAATGTAAAAAGGAATGGCCGACGCGTAAAAGACGGCGAAAACCAGATATTTGACAAGCGCGAACTCCGGAAGCAACTCCGCCGCAAGCTTCCCTAACTCAGGCACCAAAAAGACGCACAAGGCAAGGATCGGAACTCCAATGAAAAACAGGGCTATTTTCAAAAAAAGCGTTGACACCCGTTGCATAAAAAGCACCTCACTCATTGATTATCAACTTGAATTTAGCATACTATTTATCGTTTTACAATAAATAATTGCCGTTTAGGGTCATGTTTTTGTTGTCATTTAGAAAAAACTCCGTCAGCCGCCCTGCTTGCAAAAGGAAAAAACCGCGGAAGACCGCGGTTTGTCAAAGCGTGCGCGTTTCGCGCCGCATCCTTTGCCATAGTTCATCATCCGTTCATCCACATGACCTTCAACGTTTTTGCCCATGGGGAAAGACGCTCCGTGGAAAGCGATCCTGCGGTGGAATGTCCGTTCAAAAAAGCATCGGTGAAAAAAAACAGCAAGCCCCTGAAATCAGGATGCCTGCTGCTTTTTATGACTATTATTTTGCCTGAATATATCCTTCCGCTTTCAGCAATTCGGCAATCAGTACGGCGCCGCCTGCCGCTCCGCGGAGCGTGTTGTGCGAAAGGCCGACGAATTTGTAATCGTAAATGGCATCCTCGCGCAATCTGCCCACCGAAACGCCCATGCCGCGTTCGATGTCGCGGTCCGGCTTCGTCTGCGGACGGTTTTCTTCTTCAAAATACGTGATGAACTGCTGCGGCGCGCTCGGGAGGCCAAGCTCCTGCGGACGGCCTTTGAACTCGCGCCAGCGCGTGATGATCTCCTCTTTGGACGGTTTGTTTTCAAAGGAGACGAAGACGGTGGCCAAATGTCCGTCCGTGACCGGAACGCGGATACATTGGGTCGTAATGAGCGGCGAGCTTGCCTTGACGATTTCGCCGTTTTGAAGGCTGCCCCAAATGCGCAGCGGCTCCTGCTCGCTTTTTTCCTCTTCGCCCCCGATGTAAGGGATCACGTTGTCGAGCATTTCCGGCCAATCGGTAAAGTTTTTGCCTGCGCCGGAGATGGCTTGATACGTCGATGCGACCACTTTTTCCGGTTTGAAGTCAAGCAAGGCATGAAGCGCCGGCACGTAGCTCTGAATGGAGCAGTTCGGTTTTACCGCGATAAACCCCGTTTTGGTGCCCAGACGTTTTCTTTGCGCTTCAATCACGCCGATATGGTCCGGGTTGATCTCCGGAATGACCATCGGAACGTCAGGCGTCCAGCGATGGGCCGAGTTGTTGGAAATGACCGGAGTTCCCGTCTTGGCGTAGGCTTCCTCCAGCGCTTTGATTTGATCCTTGCTCATATCCACCGCGCAGAAAATAAAATCGACCTGCGAAGCGAATTCCTCCACCTGCGATGCATCCTGCACGACGATGGTTTTGACCGGCTCCGGAATGGGACCGGCCATTTTCCATCTGCCCTGCACGGATTCCTCGTACGTTTTGCCCGCCGAGTTTTTGCTCGCCGCAATCGCAGTCACTTCAAACCAAGGATGTTGATCCAGCAGCTGCACAAAACGCTGGCCAACCATTCCCGTTCCTCCGACAATACCCGCTTTAAGTTTTTCAGACATAAGTTTTCAATTCCTTTCGATTGTGTCATCTGGCTTCAGGTTTGTTTGGATCGTCCGTGTACCGGACTCGTATTGTTGCGAAATTCCCTTACTCAATAACTATTCAATGCATCTTTGCCGCGTACATGGCGTACATGACCTATATGAATGCTTGATACAATAAAAAATCCCACCCCCAAGACCGTAGTCTTAGGGACGAGATTTGAACACTCGTGGTACCACCCCAAATTCGCCAATATGTCGCCATATTGGCCTCTTCAAGTACGGCATGCAAACCATGCATATACTCTAGCTCTGTAACAGGAGCACCTGGCACACTATCCCCGCGGCTTGCGGTTCCAATGTGCTGCTCGGAGGCTTTGTTCAATAAACGCTTCTTTGCTCCTTTTCAGCGGACGGAGCTCTCTGGGAAAGAATCGGCTTATCTACTCTTCTCTTCATCGCATTTGATATGACGCTTCATTAGATATTACGTTAATAATATAAAAAAATCGTTTGAAGGTAAATATGTTTTTTGAATTTTTCGCGCGGGTGGTTCAAATTTCCCTGTCGAATGCCTTGGCGCTTGCGGGACGGCCCGCTTAACGCTTGGTTTCCTTTACCGTTTCGCTCCAACGCTCGAGCACTTCGCCTTCATGCTTCAACCGGATTTGAATGCCCGAGGTAATGTCCGCATATTTGGCCTGATCCTCTTTAAACGATTCGACGGCGGCCGAAAACCGTTCCAACGGATGTTTAGCGCCTTCCAATATGCCGATGCGATGAAGCGAAAGCCTTACGTAATTCACCTTGCCTTTATAGACGGCGACGAGAACGGCTTTGCCGCTTCGGATGCAATTTTGGGTCGTGTTCGTTCCCGGCCACAATGCGATCCGCAGCGTTTTTTTATCCAGGGCGACGATTTCGCCGACGCTGACCATGGCGTTGTGCGGCCATCCGTCTTCGGTTACGGTCATCAAAAACATCGCTTCATGCTGTTTCCGTTCGAGATGTTCGCCGTTTAAGAGTTCGAAAAGGTCATCCGAAAGTTCGGAACCGTGCAAATGCTGCATTTCCCTACATCCTTTCAAAAAATGAAGTCGACCGGCCAACGTGACAGGGCCCCCACCAGCGAACCAGATGCCCGGTTTCCGTCCATGCCTGCCACACCAATTTCGCGCGGCGCATCAAAAGTACGGTTGAATAAGATTTCCCGGTCCTGTAGGTGTGCTCCGTTTCCACCCCGTTAGCCCAATCCTCCATCGCCCCAGGTTTTCCCTATTCGGGACGTTGTTTCTGATTCTCTTTCATAACCTGCAAATATTGCTCCAGCCGATCCAACCGTTCCTCCCAAACCTCGGTGATCGATTTCAGCCAATCCTCCATCTCTTGAAAGGGCTCCCGGCGCAAACCGTAAAACCGGCGGTTCGCTTCCGCATGGACTTCGACGACCCCCGCTTCAAGAAGTACGCGGAGATGCTTCGAGGCTTGCGGCTGCCGAATGGCAAGACGTTCGCTGATCTCCCCGACGGTTAAGGGGCCGCGCCGGAGCAGTTCCACGATTTGAAACCGGTTGGGTTCGGCCAGTGCGCTGAATACATTCGTGTTGTTCACTGAACCCGCTTCCTTTCTTTGCTACATTCTCTGAATTTAATGTATCATAACGGGAATATTCCTTCAAGGGAATATTAAATTCCAAATGTCTTTCTGCCTTTTTTTCGTCCGCGGGAATGTTTCCAGCGTTCAGACGTACGGGATCGATAACATTCGAGGTTTGACCCGAGATACCGATGCCCGCTTCCGTCATGGTTTGGACCGCTAAACCGCCATCAACCACAAATAAAGCCCGACAAGCGTGATGAATAACGTCGGGATGGTCAGTATAATCCCCGTTTTGAAGTAGGTCCCCCAAGAGATTTTAACGCCTTTGGCGCCGAGCACGTGCAGCCATAGCAGCGTAGCCAGCGAGCCGATCGGCGTGATTTTCGGTCCGAGATCCGAACCGATGACGTTTGCGTATACCAACGCTTCTTTGACCGCGTCCGTGGCATGAACCGCATGGATGGCCAACGCGTCGATCATGACCGTCGGCAAATTGTTCATCACCGAGGACAGGAATGCCGATAAGAATCCCATCGAGATCGTCGAGACAAACATGCCTTGGTTGGCCGCCGCCCGGATCAATTCGGCAAGCCAATCGGTCAACCCGGCGTTTCTTAGCCCGTAAACGACGACGTACATCCCGATCGAAAAAAACACGATGGCCCACGGCGCCCCTTTGATGACGTCCTTTACGGGAACCATCGGGCTTTTCCGCGCCATCAGCAAAAAGAATACCGCAATGATTCCCGCAATGATGCATACCGGCATGTCCAAAAATTCGCTGACAAAATAACCGACGAGCAGCACGCCGAGCACGATCCACGACCATCGGAACATCACCGGATCCTTGATCGCGTCGGAAGGCGTTTTTACGTAAGCCAAATCATACTTCTTGGGGATGCTTCTCCGGAAAAACAAATACAGCACCAGCATGCTGGCGCCCAGCGCAAACAGGTCCGGTACGATCATGCGGCCGGCATATTCCATAAACGTGATTCCGAAAAAATCCGCCGACACGATATTGACCAGATTGCTGACGACAAGCGGCAACGAGGTCGTATCCGCAATGAAGCCGCAGGCGATGATAAACGGAAACACTTTTTTTTCGTCGAAACGAAGCGCCCGGACCATCGCAAGCACGATCGGCGTAAGGATCAGGGCCGCTCCGTCGTTGGCGAAAAATGCCGATACGACGGCTCCGAGAACGGTCACGTATACGAACATCCGAATGCCGTTGCCGCGGGCGGCCCGCGCCATATGCAGCGCAGCCCATTCGAAAAAGCCGATGCTGTCCAGAACCAGCGAAATAATGATGATCGCGATAAACGTCAGCGTCGCGTTCCAGACGATCTGTGTGACGTCCCACACGTCCCCGAACGTGACTACGCCAAAAAGCAGCGCCAAAACCGCCCCGCCGCAGGCCGACCAGCCGATGGACAGATTTTTGGGCTGCCAAATGACAAACGTAAGCGTGATGAGAAAAATGATGACGGCTAGAATGACTGATAGCAAAAGTATACCCTCCAATTAACGACAATTAGGCGTGATCCCTTGATCTTCCAACGCCTTGAATTCCTGGTCTTGAGCCGGCACATGGTCCATGATGTCCGCTATAAGAGCATGATGCCTGCTTTCGGGATTCCAAGCGTAGTGGACCCACTGCCCTGCCTTTCTTTCCTTTAAAAGCCCCGCGTCCTTTAATTTCCTTAGATGCTGGCTGATCGCAGGCTGGCTCACTTCAAAAATTTCGACCAGCTCGCATACGCAGCATTCCCTGTGTTGAAGCAGTTTGATGATCGTAAGCCGGGTCGGATCACCCAGCAGCTTCAGAATTTGGGCGATCCCGCCCCCTTCGTCGGACACGTTTTTTGGCATCTCCTCACATCCTCGATTCATTGATGAACTTCATCATTATATAAGCATATGCTTATATAGACAATAGACTTGTTGCGCCTGTTAGCGGAAAGAGACGCTTGGCACTCATGAACGGGCCGGTACGAAAAAAGCCCCCGGAATCCCGGGGACAACTGCCTGCATTAAATCAGCTCGTTTCTTTTCTTTAAAGATCGATACAAAACTACGCTGCAAACGGCGCAGACGGCCGCGCACAGCCCGATAAACCCGTATCCGGCCTGCAAACCGCGCAACAATCCGGTTTCGGTTTCGCCCCCGAAGATCGCTTTGGCGCCTTCGATCACGCCTCCGATCAGGTAATTGCCGATCACGCTGCCGACGCCCATCAGCGTAACGGTAAAGGTAATTGCAGTATCGCTGCCTCCCGGAAACCTCTTGGCGATAAAAGCCATCACCGTTGGATAAATCATCGCCACCCCAATGCCCGCCGCGGCGAACAAAAACGCAAAAGACTCCCCGCCCGCGATCGCCGCAAACGTGCAAACGGCCGAAAACGCCGGAAAAATAACCAGAGATAAGGTGAAGCCGATTTTATCGGTAACCGGTCCCAAAAGCAGCCTGGCCAGCGTAAAACACAAAAAGAATCCGGACAGCATGCCCGAGGCTTTGACCGGCTCCCAGCCGTATGCCTTCTCAAGAAAATTGACCAGCCAGCCGCCGACCGCCAGCTCCGAGACGACGCCAAACGAAAGGATGAGCACCGTGAACCATAACACCCGGTCCCGCAGCAGCGTTTTTAACGGAACCCGCTCCTCGTGGGACAGCTGATCGCCGGGGAACGTCCCGCACAAAGCGAATATCATCGGCAAAACGGAAAGCGACAGCATCAAGAGATACATGCCGCGCCAATCAAGGGAATGGCCGAAAAGGCTCGCCGACATGAAACCGGTTGCGATCATGGGCGCCACGGTCGAGCTAAGCCCATAAAACCCGTGAGCCAAATTCATCATCGTTCCCGTGTTTTTCACGAAAATTCTCGCCCCCAGAATGGCTAGCGCAATCTCAAGCATGCCGTTGCCGATATACATGAAGAAATACGAAGCCGAAAAGGCCGGGTAACTGCGGGACAAATAAATGAATACGCCTGAAAGAATCATCGCGCCAAAGGAAAGGCTGCTGACGATTTTAATCCCCCACCACCGCGTCCACGCATTGGTAAACGAACAGGCGATCAAATATCCAAGCGCGTTCAGCGACAACAAAGTGCCGATCTGGGATTCGTCCAGCATAAAGTCGATCTGAATCCGGGGAATGGCCGGCCCTTTGATGTTTTCCGAAAATCCAAAGATAATGAAACCTAAAAAAATGGTCGCCAATTGAATGACATACCTGCTATTCGTTTTTTTCAAACGTTTCTCCACTCCGCTTAACCTCCAAGCCGATTGCGCGAGCGGCCGCACTCTGACAACGGGAACGGCACACATGCAATAATGGAACTAATGATAAAAGAAAAGCGGCCATATGTAAATATAAGATATAACAAATATATCGAACTACGTTCGAGCATCAATAAAAAATCCGGCGGGCTGCCGCAGCAGTCACGCCGGAGTATGCGCATTTTAAGGATACAAACCGATTTCCGCGATTTGAAGCTCCGCCCCGCCGTTGTTCGCCGTAACGTGGAGCCGGTAATATTTGAAGGCGGACGGCTGGTTAATGGCATAGGTTTTGGTCAAAAACCGGCTGGCGAAAGCTTCGTTCGAACGGGTATCGAGCGTCGTCCAATTCGTCCCGTCGTTGGAACCGAGAAGCGTCCAATTTTTCGGGTCTCTTGACGGAAAGTCGTTGGCGGACGTGATCGAATACGTTGCGGCTGCATGGGAAGCGTTGTTTCCGAACTGATACTGAATCCATCCGGAGTTCGCGAAAATCAGCCATTTCGTTGCGCTGCTGCCGTCAAACGCCTTTTCCTTCCCTTCCCCGGACGGGCTGTTGGAAGAACTCGCCGCAACCGTTCCGCCGGTCGTCAACGACCCGGCATTAGGCGAAGACAGCGCATTGTTGATGGCAGCGGCATAATCGGCCGCCGACCCGGCGCTTGGGTTGTTCAAAATCGCGTCATAATACCAGATGAATCCGCCGTGAATGCCCGCTTGCGCCTTCCATTCGGCCATGCGGGAGGCGACTTGGCCCGGGGTATGGCCGCCGCCGGACGTTTTGCTGTCGAGTCCCGGCATGACGGTCATGCCCATTTGGCTGTTCCAGTAAGCCGGATCATTCCCCGCTCCGCCGTCATACACCTGCAAATAAATGCGGTCCACGCTGGCCCCGAGCTGGGATTTGACGCTTTTCCAGTAGCTGACGTTGGTATAAGGACATAAGGTGATTTTGTAGCCGAGGCCGGCCAGCATGCTGCCAAACGATACCGATGAATTAACGTCGTACAAATCCTCGTTGTCGAAGCTGACGGCATCCGCCATGGTTGCGGTTTTCAGTGCCGCAAAGTTTTTGTACAAAATGCTGTTCGTACCGGTGCCTTGGGCGGCAATCAGGTACAAATCGGCAGCCAAACGCAAGATGCCTAGACCAAAGCGATTCGCTTTCCCTTTGAAAACATGATTATCCGCCCGGACCGGCTGATCGCTAAGCTGGAACTCAACGTTCCGCGATCGGCGCCCAAACGGCCCGCGTCCATGCCATCCGCAGCCCTGCCCGCTCCATGTTGTTTTGGCTAGTGCTACCGAAAGCGGCTTGGGCGGCGACCAGCTCGCATTCGGCCTTATAGGCCTCATGCAAACGCCACTTCAACAGCGACGTCTGGAGTCCTTTGTTCCTGAACTCGGGATGCGTTGCCGCCAAGGTCAGCGAGGCCGTCCGGCCGCTGATATGCATGACGCCGACGGCCGCGGGCCGGCCGTGCCATGATGCCATGAACAAATTCCAGCCGGGGCGGTTCAGCAAACCGATGTTGTTTTGGATGAAATGATGTTTATGCCGGATATCCATGCCGGAGCCGATGCAATGAATGCCTGCGTAGACGTCAAAATCCGCTTCGTTTTCGACCGGACGGATCGAAATGCCTGAAGGCAGACCAGGCGCTTCCGGGGCCGGCAGCCCGTACAAAACGGAATGGAAACGCCGATGGGCAAGCCCGTTTTCGGTTAAATGGCGGAGCAGCTCCGGGCTTGTTCCTACCGGATCGATATCCAATTCGAATGCACGATCCCGTTCGCGGTAAAATTGAATGATTTCTGCCACGCGGTCCATGTCCTCATCGGACAAACCTTTGACGGAATTAAATACGCCCCATGGCATCGTCCGGATATAATAGGACACCGCATTTCCGAAGGTTTGGATTTCGACCCCTTGCGGGTTGCCTTCTTGCTCGCCAATCGAGCGGATCCGCGAAGTCGTGAAGTCGATTTCCGACTGCCGGATTTGCCTGGCCAATGCTTCACGGATTACCGGTAATGCCTCCATGCGATCCCTCCCGCTTTTTTTATGTCATCCATTTTGCAGACATCCCAACCCAAAGGGGTGCTTCAATCATCGCTTGTCCCGCGCCATGAAAAATCATCGAACGGCCGGGAACCAAAAAGCCTCAGATGAACAACGGCCCATCTACGGCTTTAGACATCGGTCAAACACCCGGGATAAATACAACGCACTACAATTTCACATATTTTCCTATATTCTATTTCGTTGCATTTTTAACGTCAATCTATTTTTTAGGCTTTATTCGTTTCCCTTACGCGTGCTTCAACAAAAACTGCTTTCCGTATTCCCCGTGGTCATGGATCGACGGATGTTCGATTTGAATGGTCGAATGCGCGATGCCGTATTTATCTTGGAGGAGTTGGTTGATCGCCGAAATCACCTGAAACGCCTGCATGTCTTTCCGGATGAACACATGTGCCGTAAGCGAATAATGATCGGTGGATACGGCCCATAAATGAAGCTCGTGCACGTCATTGATGCCTTCCAGGGCGCGGATATCGCTGCGAATGGCGTCCAAATCGAATTGGTCGGGCACGGATTCCATCAGCACCAGGTAAGACTCGCGGATAATTTTGGCCCCGCCGGTGAAAATGATTCCCCCGATGACCATGCTGATGAGCGGATCCAAAAAGTGATAACCGGTAAAATAAATCAGCACGGCCGACACGATAATCCCGACGGAGCTTAACAGGTCCCCGATAAAATGCCAAAGCGCGCTTTTGACGTTAAGGTTCTCTTCTTCCTTCATGCTGCGGCTCAGAACGACCGTAAGGACGATGTTGACAATGAGACCGATAACCGCGATCGTCAGCATCGTAGGCAGCTTCACTTCCACCGGATGGATCATGCGCTGAATGCCTTCCACAAAAATGCCCAATGCAATGACGGCCAATGCCAGGCCGTTCAGAAACGACGCGATGATCTCGAAACGGAGAAAACCAAACGTATATTTCCGGTTCGGTTTGCGCGTGGCCATGTAAATGGCCGCCATGCTTAACCCCAAAGCCAAAACGTCGGAGATCATATGCGCCGAATCGGATAACAAGGCCAAGGAATGGGAGATCAAACCTCCGGCGACTTCGACGATGGTAAAAAACAACGTCAGCAGCAGGGTGATCCAAAGCGTTTTTTTCGAGGTCTGCTGTTCTTTCACATGGTCCAGGTGGTGATAGTCGTAATTTTTCATGTCTGCGTCCTCCTGTATCTTAATTAGAATTATTCTAATCTGATAATTTATATAAATAATATACCCGTTTTTGTGTCTCCCGTCAATTGAACTTTTAATGGATACCGCGGATGATGTTCATGGCCGCAAAACGCAAAAAAAGCTGCCGAGATTTTGTCTCGCACAGCTTTGCTTCAGGATCTTCGAAAAACTTTAATTTGTTATGGCTAAATGGATGCGTAGACGGCTAATTCCAGGTCGATACGCTGCCTGATGAGATCTAGGCATTCGGCGGCCGTTTCGGCAAAGATCCGCTTGCCGTTGACGATCGCATAGGGCCTTCTCGCGCATATCCCGCAAAACGAAAGGCAGGTGCTTTCAAGCACGGCCACTTCCGGATATTCGGCCTCCAAAATCTGTTCGATCTTGATCTCTTGAATCAGGCTGCCGCCGCAAATTTCGACGATGATGATCCCCATGCCGCTTCGCCTCCCTTCAAGCAGGCCGATCCGCCGATTCAGGCGGGAGCGACGCTAAGCAACCTTCTGGCATTCACTTCATCCTGTTTCATTTGCTCGATCAGCGCATCCAGACCCGTAAATTTGATTTCGCCGCGCAGATAATGCATGAAGGTCAGCGTCACCGTCCGATCATACAAATCTCCGGAGAAATCCAGCAGGTAACCTTCGATCAAATACCCCTGACCATCGACGGTGGGCCGGTACCCTGCGCTGATCAGGACGTGATACCGGCTTTTCCCTTCCGGTTCGCCATGGATATCGGCCGTCCCCACGTAAACGCCGGGCTTCGGGAAAACATAGTCGTCCACCCCGCCCATATTAATAGTAGGAAAACCCAGCTTTCTGCCCAGCTTCTGGCCGTGTATGACGATTCCGGTAACCGAATAAGGCCGGCCTAAAAGCGAAAACGCCGTTTCCACGCGGCCTTCGGAAATGTCGGTTCGGATCTCCGAGCTGCCGATTTTTACCCCGTTATCGGTCACAAGCGGAATCACCGTTACTTCCGCGCCGATGCGGGCACATAGTTCGCCGAGTTCCTTCGTGCCTCCCCCTTGCCCGTGCCCGAAATGAAAACCTTCGCCGACCACGATGCGCTTGACGTTCAGCCTTGAAAGATGCTCCATGACGAATTCTTCCGCCGAGATTTGGGCGTATTCCTTCGAAAAACGGATCCGGTAATAACGCTCGACGCCAAATTGCCCAAGGATGCGAATTTTCTCGTCCTCAGGCGTTATTTTTCGCTTGAACGCTTCATCCTGCTTCAACACCCACAACGGATGCTCCGAAAAACTCATGACGGCGAGCGCTTCCCCTTCCCTTTTCAGTTCGTTGGCCGTTTGGAGGATCGCCTGATGTCCTTTATGGATTCCGTCGAATTTTCCGATCATCAGCACGATCGGCTTGGAATCATAAGGAGGTTGTGACGCGATGTCGATGACTTCCATGAAAAATACCCCGCTTTATCCTTTAATATGATGGATTGTTTCTAAAAAGCGAATATCGTATTCAACAAAACATACTACACTTAGTATAGTAGAATGTATATAAAGTTTGGTGATTTCATTAGAACATAATGGATGGAAAAAATCAATCGCTTATTTTCAATACGAACCGGGGCGCGTAGCGCAATTGTGATCCGCGTTGGCCCCATTAAACATACGTTTCGTTAGCTGCTTATTTAATTATACTAACAAACCGGGGAAAACTGAATACCGAACTTTTCGCACGAAAAAAAAGAAACCCGCAATCCTGCGGGTCCATGGGCGTTGCATATGAAATCAGACTTGTACGGCATATTTTTCGCGCGCGATCTTGGTCGCTTCCACCATGTTGCGCAAGGAGGCCACCGTTTCTTCCATGCCGCGGGTTTTCAGTCCGCAGTCCGGATTGATCCAGAACAGCTTCGGATCGAGGACCCGCAGCGCGCGGTCGATCATGCCTGTCATCTCCTCGACGCCGGGAACGCGCGGGCTGTGGATATCGTACACGCCAAGTCCGATGCCGAGCCCGTAAGTGTTCTCTTCAAAGCTATGGATCAGTTCGCCGTGGCTGCGGGAGGTTTCGATCGAAATGACGTCCGCGTCCATCGCCGAAATCGAATCGATCATGTCATGGAACTCGCAATAGCACATATGCGTGTGAATTTGCGTCGTATCCTGCACCGTGCAGGTGGTCAGGCGGAACGCTTTGACGGCCCATGCCAAATATTCGGCCTGGTCTTTCTCTTTCAGGGGAAGCCCTTCGCGGACGGCAGGTTCGTCCACCTGGATCATGCCGATGCCGGCCTTCTCCAATGCTTCTACTTCTTGCCTCAAGGCATAAGCCAATTGGTAAGCGATCTGCTCGCGCGAAATATCCTCGCGGACGAACGACCAGTTCATGATCGTAATCGGACCGGTAAGCATCCCTTTGACGGGCCGGCTCGTTTTCGACTGGGCATATTGCGTTTCCTCGACGGTCATCGGCTTTTCGAACGCGACGTCCCCGAAAATGATCGGCGGTTTGACGCACCGGGATCCGTACGACTGCACCCAGCCATACTGGGTAAAGGCAAACCCCGCAAGCTTCTCCCCGAAAAACTCCACCATGTCCGTCCGCTCGAATTCGCCGTGCACGAGGACGTCCAGCCCGATTTCCTCCTGCAATCCGATCCAGGTGTCGATCTGTTCCCGGATGAAGCCGGCATACTGCTCGCCGCTCCATTCCCCTTTTCTCCACAGCTGCCTTGCTTTGCGCACTTCTACGGATTGAGGGAAACTTCCGATGGTCGTCGTCGGCAGCACCGGGAGCTGCCATTTTTTCTGTTGCACGGCATGGCGCACGGCAAAAGGAAGGCTGCGTTTGGCGTCCTGCTTGCTGATGGCGGCAACGGCCTGCTGGACGTCGTTCCGGTTGCGTTCCTTGGACCGCTCCAGCGCGCGGATGGCCAGGTCGCATTCGTCCAGTTCTTTACCGATCGCGTCCGTTCCCGAAGAGACGGCCTTCGTCAAAAGAACCAGTTCGTCCAGCTTTTCGTCGGCAAAAGCAAGCGCCCCCTTTAATTCCGGCAATAATTTCGTTTCGCTGCTCACGGTCACCGGGACATGCAGCAAACTGCACGAGGACTGGACGATGATCCGGTCCGCCGGAACGAAGGATTGGAGCTTCTCCAGCAGCGCGGCCTTCTCGCGGAGCGATGCCTTCCAAATGCCGCGCCCGTCCACGACGCCCGCCCCCAACACTTTGTCTTGCGGGAATCCCGATGCCTGGATCGACCGGATATTGCCCGCATAACCATGGACAAAATCGAGGCCGATCCCTTTGACCGGAAGGGAGACGATGTCGCTGTAGCTTTCGACGGCTTCAAAATAAGTTTGCAACATGATGTTGAGGGTTGGGGCCTCTGCGGCAAACGTTCCGTAGATGCTGTGCAACCGCCGGATGTCGGCATCGCTTAGGCCGGTAACCAGAATCGGCTCGTCGATTTGCACCCACTCCGCGCCTTCAAGGGCCAGTTCCCGAAGTATGTGCGCATAAAGCGGCACAAGGCGCTCCAGCCAGGCGTCCGTTTCGGATTCGTCATAACCTTTGGACAATTTGAGGAAGGTGAGCGGCCCGAGAATAACGGGTTTTCCTTCGATGCCAAGGCGTTCCTTCGCTTCGCGGTAGGCAGCCAAAGGCTTGTTTTCCGTAACGGCCGGCTCCGCTCCGTCCAATTCAGGGACGATGTAGTGGTAATTGGTATTGAACCATTTCGTCATTTCGCTTGCCGCCGCATCCGTCGTTCCCCGCGCGATTCCGTAATAAACGGAGAGCGGCACGGGTCCGCCATCATAAGGAAACCGTTTCGGAACGATGCCGAACATCGCGGCCGTATCCAGGACGTGATCATAATAGCTGAAATCGTTCACCGGGATCAGATCGATGCCCTTTTCCTGAAGCTTGCGCAAATGGTTCAACCGAATGTCCTGCATCCGGCTCTGGAATTCGGATTCTTCGATCTTTCCCGCCCAAAACGCCTCAAGCGCTTTTTTCCATTCGCGGTTATCGCCGATGCGCGGATATCCCAAAATACTGCTTTTTGTCATCTTGTAACACTCCTAATCATGGATTTTGCGAAAATTCCAATCCAAATGGTTACAAGAAAGATATCACGGATTCAGCGATATAGTGTAACTGTATTATCCTATATCCAGTTATAGCCAAAAGCTATATTACATGGACACCGATTTTAGATTATGATAAAGAGTTGATTACCACTCGGGATACTTGCTTTTCCCAGGAGTCGCTGCCGGACAACTCGATTTTCAGGTACTGCGTTCCCGCGGGCATTTCCAGCGGCGTGTACGTTTTTTTATACCATTTGCTTCCGGTATAACTTCCCGGCGTGCTCGTATGCACGACTGGGGTCCAATGCTGATTGTCGGCCGACGCATAAAATGCGACGCCGTCCCACACGCTGAATTGATACAAGTCCGCTTTAAAATTCGTGATGTTGGGAACGTGGTAAACGAAGTTTTCGGTCGTGCCGCTGTTCCGTTTCACGCGGGACGTATCGCCGTTAAAATATCCGCTGTTGGAGGAATCCATGACCAGGCCGCTTGTATGGGAAAAGGTTTTGGACCAATCGTTCAGGTCGTCCGTCAAGGTTTGCTCCTGAAGGGACGGCGAGCCGTTTTCGCCCGTGTAGGTCACGACGCTTTTTGGAGGAAGGGAGACGTTGAATTTCCCGTTTTGCAAAGGAACGGCGGGGCCTTCCGCTAAATTGAGGTTATCGTTGGTGGTATAGGGAGTGAGCCGTCCAGCCGTGAAGCCGTTGGGCACAAAGCCAAGCTCTGCCGTGGCATCGGTGTCATTGATGGCGACGATGGCGAACTTTCCGGTTGCCGGATCTTTGTAAGCCGAGGTGTATACGCCGGACTGGGGATTGTCAGGGGCTCCGATCCGCACATAGCCGGGTTTGATGAATTTGCTGAAGTTGCCGAAGGTAAAGTAGCGTTTCGTCAGCGCGTAGGTGTTGGCGGCTTTGTCGACGTTGATCAAACCTTCGTCGTTATTGCCCGGGATCGCGCCCGTCCAATACATCCAAGCGTTGACGCCCGCCTTGGTCATGAAATTATGGGTCTGCTTCGCGAACTTGAGGCCGGAACCCATGCCCGGATCGTAGGAATCGACCTTGGACACCTCCGTCATCCATACCTTTTTCCCTTTGGATTGGGCGGTCGTAAACGGGGTTGTCGGCAACTCCGCATTGATGATCGGCACGGGGTAGTTATGTCCGGCCACGATGTCCAGCCTTTCGGCGGAAGCCGGGTCGTTCAGGGAGTCCTTGATCAGATCCTCCGACCACCAGGACGATTCGCCGGCGATGACTTTGGTCGACGCCACCCCTTCGTTGATCATCGCTTGCTTCAAATAATCCTTCAGGAACACCTGGAAGTTCGTCGAATTCCATTCGCTCGAATCCCAGGTCAGGAACGTCATGGAGTTCGGCTCGTTGGCAATGGAGACGGCGTACAGGTCAAGACCGAACTGCCGTTTGTATTCTTTGATGAATTTGGACATGAGCAGCGCGTAGTCGCCGTAATTTTCCTGCTTCAGGTACCCGCCGTGCGTCGTGGAGTTGTTCGTTTTCATCCATGCCGGCGGGCTCCACGTGCTGGCGATCAGCTTATCCACGCCTCTTGCTTTCGCCTGCTGCATCACCCATACCTGGTCCGGTCTGGCGTTGAAATCATATTGTCCCGGGGCAGGATTAAACTGCGGGAACAACGCGCCGCGGAAAATCGAAATGCCGATGCCGGTGTCCGGTTTGAACAGCAGATCCATGATCTCGCTGCGGACGGGCTCCTGCAAATCATAGATGGCGTCGGACCAGCCGGCCTGCGACACCCCGAAGCCGTCGATTTCCTGCTTAACGTCATTCCAGTTGACCGTAACGTCCGATGCTGCATGCGCGGTAAAAGGAACGGCCGCGAAAGCCGTCAGCATCACGCTCATCGTCAAGCCCATCAGTTTTTTGGCGAATGTTTTCCTCATAACAAACCACCTTTCGAATCGTTGTCATGAAATCCTAAAAAACAAAACGTATGCGGTATCATGCTCGCAAAACACGCCGCTGCTCCTTGTGCCGAGCTCGTTGTCTTATCTCCGTTCTTCCACCTCCTTCCCGCTCAAAAAAAATGTAAGCGCTTGCATCTAGATTATATCCATCCTCTTCGAAGGCCGCTACCACAATCATGACCTGTTTCTAACATTACCGTGACTTTTTCGCGCTCCCCTTTCATATATCAAAATAGGGTCCATGGAACCGAATCCAAGCCAAAAAAAATATAATAAACAAACTTTTTGTAAGTGGCCTGACAAAATATATGCGCAGAGTTTATGATACTGACAACTGATCATGCATACCTCATAAATTACGAATGAGTGTTTTGCATAATTCCGTTTCAGAGAAGAAGCGATAGCATATTCACTGTCGTTAAGGGGTAATTTTCGAAAATGGTATTATATGGATGAAGAAAAGGGCAGACTTGCAGAATTTTAGAACAGCTCGTTTTTTAAGCGGCAGCCCGTTTTGAATGATGAGAAACGGCGAGCGCAGATGCAAGCAGAACAATGGCATTCAAATACTGGTGAGTTGTGACTTTCTGAATGCCCCGGACATGTGCGGCGTCTGCCGTCAAATAGGTTTTCAATCGGGAGTTGCAGCGTTCTACGCTGGTTCGTTCATTGTAAAGTTCCTTCCAACGCTTTGTATCCCGATGAGGGATGCTGTATCGCCGGAGATCATCCTTCGCATTTACTTTGACGACCATTCCATAGTTTGAAGACGAGCAGGCAGCCATGCCAAGCGGACAGTCGACTTTACCCGTGGCATGCGGGCAGCGAAATTTATGCATATCGCCGTCAACTCCCCAGTATGTCATCGCATAACCCATGGAACAGCACGGTGTTCCGTTCGAGGTCATGCCAGCAGGCGGTTCCTTCTCCCCCCGAAGATTAAGGGGAATGATGGCTTGTGCCTTGACGTTGCGGGCGGCCTCATAAACTTTCATTTGGTCGTAGCCCGCATCGAGTATGAAAAATCGTGTGCTCGTCCTGGACGCTGTTTTCTCGATCAGGCCCGGCGCCATTTCTCCATCATTGACATGCGCCGGCGTTACTTCCAAGGCGATCGGCAATTCACTTTTCGTATCGACCGCCAGATGAATTTTGTAACCAAACCATGTGATTTTATTGCCGAAGGAATCAATTTTTGCGCCCCAGTTCGCATTACCCGTTTGCTCGCTTTTGCGTTTGGGCTGCTTTTTCTCGTAAGCGCGGAGAGCGGTGCTGTCTATGGCGACGTTACTGCCTTCTATGATACCTTCCTGCTGACAGCGTGTGACCAAATCCTCAAAAAGCCGTTTTGCCAAGTCCTTTCTCGTCAGTTCTGAGAAAACTCGGCTTAATGTGGATATGGAAGGAGCTTCTCGATCCAGCGGAAGACCACACTGATAACGAAACCGGAGATCCGTATCCAAACGCTTATGCAACCCTGAAAAGGTACTTATTCCTTCAAGCGGCGCAGCCAAGAGTGCTCGTAGAATACCTTGTCTGCAGTATCCCTCAGCGCCTCGGGGTGAACGGCTTCTCAGTTCCTTGGCATACGGTCTCAGATCGAGAGAGCTGAAGAAGATCGGCAATCTCTCCTTGGGTTGAATTTTTAAAAGTTCTTCGAAGGAAAACAGACATTCTTGGAGAATATACAAAGTGACTTCCTCCATCCTTGAGGTTTTTGGGTTTGGTCACTTGAAAACTTCTCCAAGTTGGGGTGAAGTCCCTTTTTTATGTCCGAAAATCCTTACGGCTCAAGGCCTCAGATTACTGCAAAACGCTCACGAATAAAAACGAACGATAAGGAGAGAAAACAATATGTCAAAATTGAACATCGGCATTATTTTGGGAAGCACCCGCGAAGGACGTTTGAGCCCGCAGGTTGGGGAATGGGTCAAAAAAATCGCGGATGAGCGCGGCGACGCAAACTACGAAATCGTGGACATCGCGGACTACAAACTGCCACTTTTGGGTGAAGCAGACGCTGCCGAGCAAGCCGAAGCATGGAACCAAAAGCTTTTCAGCCTGGACGGCTTCGTGTTTATCGTGCAAGAGTACAACCACAGCATCTCGGCTTCCCTGAAAAACGCGCTGGATTACGCGCGCGACGCCTGGTTTAATAAAGCAGCGGGCATCGTGAGCTACGGTTCCGTGGGCGGCGCCCGTGCGGCCGAGCATCTGCGCGGCATTTTGGGCGAATTGTCCGTGGCGGACGTTCGCGTTCACCCGGCGCTTTCGCTGTTCACCGACTTCGAAAATTTCTCCACCTTCAAACCTGCCGACCTGCATCTGACGAACCTGAACGGAATGTTGGATCAAGTGCTGGCATGGAGCGGCGCTTTGAAGACGTTGCGATAAACAATGCGGAAACCGTCCTGATCGGCCATCGAAAGATGCCGAAAGGGGCGGTTTTTATATGCCTTTTGCCGACGCCAAACTCGGTGTCATCATCAAAAAAAAGCGGCGCCGCCGGGCTTCGTTTTCCCGTGCAGGCATGCCGCTTAAGGGTGTCGTTTATTTCATCTGCCAAAGGGCCGGTACGTTCGGCGGCTCCCACCCCGTCAACGAGGTATGGGGCTGGCGGCAGACATAGGTTTTCCCTCCGTAAGTAACTTCGTCGCCGGATGTATAGCCGACATTCGGGGCCCAAGCTTGAGCGCCGCCCTGTGCATCCGTCGTGACGGCAATCACGGTGCCTGGCGACAGGTTACCTGCCGCATCCCTTGCGGTCACCGTAAACATGTAGCTTGTATTTGGCGTCAAACCGCCGATGACGGCGCTGGTCCCGCTTACGGTAACGCTCCCCGTTCCATAGGATACGGTATAACCGGCAACGCTGACGTTATCCGTCGAAGCGGTCCAGCTCAACGATACGCTGGTTGCCGTTTGGGACGTGACGATGACGTTCGAAGGAGCCGTAGGCGGCACGGAATCCGGCACCGGCGGACTTAACCCGTCCAGATAGGCGCGGTGGCTGTTCGAAAATTCGAACTGGTTGAAGCGGTCCCAGTTGATGGACCATGTCATCAGCCCCCGGAAATCCGGATATCCTCCGGCATTCCCCCGCATCGTATAACCGGGCAGCTGAACCCCTTTGATCAAGGCATCGAGCGCTTTATGGACTTCGCTGACGGATGTGAATCCCCCTCCCGCATTCGCGTTCGCCGGCAGCCCCAACACGACCTGATCCGGACGCAGCCCCGGAAAGAAGCGGTTCGGATTTTTCGCAACCGGAAAACCGGTCAGCACCATGTCCGCCATCGCGACATGAAAATCCGCCGTCCCCATATTGTGAAACTGATCATCCAGCCCCGTGATCGGCCCCGAATTATAGTTCTGCACTTGGAGCCAGTCGAGTATATCCCGCGTCGCGTCAATGACCGGCAAATAAGCACCCGCACGGTTGTCGCAGCTGATGCAGCTCCCCCCGTAAAACGAATACCCCAGCTGCACGAAAAAAGTCTCGGGCGCCATCGTCAAATAAAACGACTCCGTCCCGAAATGGTCGTTGATCGCGCGCAGCGCCGAGATCAGGTTGACGACGACCGGCGTTGTCGGATGCTTAAAATCGGTGTCCCCTGCATTCAAATAAAGCGAATGGCCTTCAAAATCGACGTCCAGTCCGTCAAAGCCGTATTTTTCGATGATCGCCGTGACGGAAGCCACGAAATTATCGCGGGCTTGCGCGCTTGCAAGCTGCACCTGCCCGTTCGCGCCTCCGATGGAAATGAGGACCTTTTTTCCTTGGCTCTGCAGAAAGGCAACGTCCGCCTTAAAATCCGCTTCCGTGTAATTGTAGGGCGTAAAACCGATCGTCCCGTTGGTCGCCCCGGCGGCTGGTTCCGCAAAAGCGACGTTGACGACGTCAAACTTGGGCGAAACGTCGCGGAGCCTGATAAAACCGGAGCCGTTGTCGAAGTTGTGCCAATACCCTACCATCGTTTTGCTCCCTACGGCCGCATGGGCTTTGGGTACGGCTGCCCCGAATCCCTGGATCAAAAAGCAAAACATCAATGCAATCAAGACCATGCTCCACGTTTTCCGGAACGCGATACGTTTGAGGATCATCGGGCATCTTCCTCCTTGTCATGGAATAAATGATACCGCTTCCAAAGGATGGTTTTCGGCTTGAACCGCCTGCCTGCCCCTCCCTTCTCCCGAGGCGTTTGCCGGCCATCTCTTTTGGGCGATTGCTTACCTCTCCATTATCAGGAAAAGGGATGCCGAGCAGAAGGGATAATATACAATACAAAGGGATAAATTCCCGTTTTATGTATGTTTAAAAGAGTAATCCGCAGAAATAAGTGGTTCGGATTGGAACTTTCGCCTTTTCGGTTTTGTCGCGCAATAAACGCGAAAAACGGCAAACCGGAATCGGTTTGCCGTTTTTCGATGACGATTAATAAGCCAATACGCTGGATGTATATTCAATGCTTTGTTCGAAAACACCGTTTTTATTGATCGAATGAATGCAAGCAACGCGGTAATAAAAACCTTTCACTCCGGTAAAGACCGCATCTCCAACGACGAAATCGGACGAATTTTTGGAGAACAGGGTGGAATTGACGTTCACCCAACCGGTTCCCGTAAACCGCTGCAGGGTTACGTCGGCTTTAATGACATCAACCACCGTGGTAGCGGTCGTATCGGCGTTCACGCTTAACTTCCCGTTGCCGATGGCCGAAATGTTTGCATTACCGCCAGCCAGATACAAATAATTGCCGTTAATGCTCAAGCTATTCAATGTTTCCGGAGGTGGTGGTGTGAGAGCGCCCGGCTCGGTCACTGCAGAAGAAGTAGCGGTATTGTCGGCTGCGTACGATTCGGCTCCCGCCCCGGTCGCCAGCAGCATGCTGAGCGCAGAGACGGCAACGGTCATGGTTAATAGCTTGCGAACATTGGATTTCTTCATACTCTCACCTGTCCTTAAATGGTTAATATTGGAATACAATATGTATAACGTTTGAAACGTGGACAAGTTTCGCTGTTACGCGAATTTTTTTTGTGAAATTTTGTGAAATTTGCTTTTTTTCGATCTTACCGTCTGTTGGTGTAGTATAATAGGGTTTCGTTTCGCGTATTGGCTATTTTATGTCGGTTATTTTCGATCAAGGAGGGAAAACATGATCCGATCCGAACAAGATCTGATCCGCCTCGTGCAGCAGGATGACTGGATGATGGACGTTCTTTATGCCGCCAAAACGCTGCATCTGCCGGACTGGTGGGTTTGCGCCGGCTTTGTCCGCTCGAAAATATGGGACGTGTTGCACGGCTTTGCCGAAAGAACGCCCTTACCCGATGTCGATGTTGTCTATTTTGACCCCGGTAACCTGAATGAAGCTGCCGAAAAAGAACTGGAGCGCAAGCTATATGCCATACGTCCGAACGTTCCGTGGTCGGTCAAAAACGAAGCCAGAATGCATGTGATCAACCAAATGCCCCCTTTTATTTCGTCCACCGACGCCATTGCGAATTTTACGGAAACCGCGACGGCTCTTGGCCTGACGTTGGACGAACAGGACCGCGTCCGGCTGACGGCTCCGCACGGCATAGAGGACGCCGTCAACCTGGTCGTTCGACCGACTCCCTATTACATGCGATCTCCGGATCGGGCACGAATCTATGAGAACCGCGTCTCGAACAAACGGTGGAACGAGACCTGGCCCCGCGTCGTGATCGAGCATATTCGGATGGTTTAACGCATTCCCCCTGGATGTTTTCGCTAAAAAGGCATGGTTCCTGAAGGAGCCATGCCTTTATAATTCAAGATTCAAACCTAGGCCAGATGGCAAGCCACGAAATGGCCGCCGCCCGCGTCGCGGAACTCCGGCACCTCTTCCTTGCAGCGGGCCACGGCAAACGGGCACCGCGTATGGAATTTGCAGCCGGACGGCGGGTCGGCGGGGTTCGGGATGTCGCCGTTCAGGACGATCCGCTCGCGTTTCAGTTTCGGAATCGGAATCGGCACCGCCGACAGCAGCGCTTTGGTATACGGATGAAGCGGATTTTTAAACAACTCGTCCCGCGATGCGGTTTCCATCATCGAACCCAAATACATCACCCCGATCCGGGTGCACAAATGCTCGACCACGCTAAGGTCATGGGAGATGAACAGGTACGTCAGCCCCCGCGTCTCCTGCAGCTTCCTGAACAGATTGATGATCTGGGCCTGGATCGACACGTCCAGCGCGGATACCGGTTCGTCCGCAATGATCAGGTCCGGGTTCAGAATGAGCGCCCGGGCAATCCCGATCCGCTGGCGCTGCCCTCCCGAAAACTCGTGCGGGAAGCGGTCGATATGATAGGACGACAAGCCGCAGGATTGCAATACTTCAAGCACCCGGTCGCGGATTTCATCCTTGGGCACGAGGCCGTGGTCCAGCAGCGCCTCGCCGATGGCGTCTCCGACGCGGATTCGCGGATTCAGCGAGCTGTACGGATCCTGGAAGATAAGCTGCATGCTCGGACGGATTTTGCGGAGCTCATCCGAAGACAAACCATACAGGTCGATGCCTTTGAACTTCACTTCGCCGTCGGTTTTCTCTGTAAGGCGGATGATCGTTTTGCCGACCGTGCTTTTGCCGCTTCCGGATTCGCCGACGAGGCCGAAGGTTTCCCCTTTCTGAATCGTCAAGCTGATGTCGTCGACGGCTTTCACGTGCCCGACCGTCCGGTTCAGCAGCCCTTTTTGTATGGGGAAATATTTTTTTAAGTGATTGACTTCAAGCAATGCCTCAGGCATGGACCAGCGCCTCCTCGTACAGCCAGCAAGCAGCCTTCTGCTGCTCGCCGACTTCTTTCAATACAGGCTGCTTCGTTCTGCAAATGTCCATGCAGTGCTGGCAGCGGTCATGGAAATAACAGGATTCCGTCAACTCCAGCGGATTCGGGACCTGGCCCGGAATCGAATACAGTTCGTCCGTGCGCTGATTGATGATCGGCTTGGATTTCAGCAACCCTTGGGTATACGGGTGTTTCGGCGATTGGAACAGCTGGACGACTTCGCCTTCTTCCACGATTTTGCCCGCGTACATGACGATAACGTAATCCGCCATTTCGGCCACGACGCCGAGATCGTGGGTGATCAGCATGATGGACATGTTGTTTTGTTCTTTGAACTGGCGGAGAATATCCAGAATTTG
Organism: Paenibacillus sp. FSL M7-1455; assembly: GCF_038004655.1. Lineage (NCBI taxonomy): Bacteria > Bacillati > Bacillota > Bacilli > Caryophanales > Paenibacillaceae > Paenibacillus > Paenibacillus sp. FSL M7-1455. Next base: position 3,327,974 of record NZ_JBBORO010000001.1, read on the forward strand.
CGCCTGGATCGTTACGTCGAGCGCGGTCGTCGGTTCGTCGGCGATCAGCAGCTTCGGGTTGCCCGAAATCGCGATTGCGATCATGATCCGCTGGAGCATGCCTCCGCTCAGCTCATGCGGGTAAGAATCCGCGATTTGCTCCGCGCGCGAAATGCCGACCTTTTCGATCAGTTCGATCGCCCGTTTCCGCGCTTCCTTTTTGCTCAGCTTCTGATGGACGAGCAGCGGCTCCATGATTTGCTGGCCGATCTTCAGGACCGGATTGAGCGAAGACATCGGCTCCTGAAAAATCATCGATATTTCGTTGCCGCGAAGGGAGCGAAGCTCGTTTTTGCTCAATTTCAAAAGATCCCGGCCCTCGAAGTGGATTTGGCCGTCCACGACTTTGCCGCCGGGCTCCTCGACCAAACCCATGATCGACATGGCGGTCACGCTTTTTCCGCAGCCGGATTCCCCCACGATGCATACCGTTTCGCCTTCGCGAACGCGGAAGCTGACATCGTTGACGGCTTTGACCGTGCCGTTTTCGGTATGAAAATGCGTGCTGAGATGGTTGATTTGAATTAAATCTTTCATCGGAAGTTCCCCACCTACCTCTTCTGTTTAGGATCCAGAACGTCCCTGAGGCCGTCCCCGAAAATGTTGATCGCGATGACGGTGGCGAAAATGGAAAAACCCGGAGGAACCCACAGCCATGGATGCTCCTGAAAATCGATCAGGTTGTTCGCCGCGTCGATCATGTTCCCCCATGTCGGTGTCGGCGCCATAACCCCGAGCCCGAAAAAGCTGAGCGCCGATTCGCTGAGAATCGATCCGCCGATGTTCAGGGTCGCGATCACGATCAATAACGGGATGATGTTCGGCAGCAAATGGTTGAACAGTTTGCGGCGGTCCCGCAGCCCGAGCACGACGGCGGCCTGCATGAATTCCCGCTCCCGCAGGCTGAGCATTTGCCCCCGCACCATCCGCGCGAGGCCCGGCCAGTTGACCAACCCGAGCATCAGCATGACGATGTACATCCGGTATTCGGTCGGCACTTTCCAATCGGAAAGCAGCGCCCCGAAAATAAACAGCAGCGGCAGTCCCGGAATCGTCAGCAGCAGATCGGCGATCCGCATGATGATTTGGTCGACGATGCCCCGGTAATACCCTGCGATTGCGCCAAGTAACGACCCGATAAAAACGGACAAAACCATGGACGCCAGGCCGACGGTCAACGAAATGCGCCCGGCCTGGAGCACGCGGGTGAGGACATCCCTGCCAAGGGCGTCCGTTCCCAGCCAATGCTTAAGGCTCGGCGGTTTGTTCATCAAAGCCATATTGACTTTATTGTCGGTGTAAGGCGAGAAAAACGGCCCCACAAAACAAGCCAGAAACATAATAACGACAACGACGAGCCCCGAAACCGCGAGCTTGTTTTTCATCAGCCTGCGCATCGATTGCTTGAAAAGGGATGATGATTTGGCGGGAGCGTTTTTCGCCCCGACCGCCTCCGGTAGCGGAGTGCTGTTCAGTGACATGTCTGGTCCCCCCTCTAATGCAGCCGGACGCGCGGATCGGCGATATGGTACAAAATGTCGGATAGCAGCGTCCCGATGACGGTCAACACCGCTAACAACATCGTAAAGCCCATGAGCAGCGGATAATCCCGCAGCCCGAAGGACTGGATGTACAGCTGCCCGATCCCCGGCCAGTTAAAAATTTTCTCAATGATCAGCGAACCGCCGAACAAGGAAGGAAGCTCGAACCCCACCAGCGTAATGGCCGGCAGGAGCGCATTGCGCAGCGCGTGTCTGAACAGCACCTTGTTTTCCTTCAATCCTTTGGCCCGCGCCGTGCGGATATAATCCTGCTTGATGACGTCGATCATGTTGCTGCGGAAATAACGGGTCAAGGAACCGACGCCCAGCAGCGTCATGACGACGACAGGGAGCGTCATATGATGAATCACTTCCTTGACGTACGCCAGCCCCGTCGCGTTGCTGCCCGTCGTCAGCATGCCGCCCGGCGGCAGCCACTTCAGGTCGACGGCGCATATTTTGATCAGGAACAAACCGATAAAAAACGACGGGAGCGACATGGCCGCAAAAATCAAAACCATCACGAGCGTGTCGAACCAGGAATACTGCTTGTACGCGGAAACAACGCCGATGATGACGGCGATCAGCCAGGTAAAAAACGTCGATACGGCCGCAAGCAGGAAGGAGTTCCATATGTACTCGTTAAACAGCGTCAGCACGGGCTTCTGCTGCGCCAGGGAGAATCCGAAATCGCCGTGCAGCGCGTTTTTCATCCAAATGCCGTATCGCTCGAGCAGCGGTTTGTTGAGCCCGTAAATTTCTCTCAGCTCGGCCTTGCGCTCGGGGCTCAATTTGATATTGCTGCTGATGAAATCCCCGGGCGTCAGCGCATACAGGCAAAAAATCAACAGCGACGCGGCCAGCAAAATGATCACCATGTAGCTGATCCGTTTCGTTAAATACGCACTCATCATTAGCCTCCTAATCGCATGGTCCCCCGCCCGCGGCGATCATGCCGCGATAAGCGAGGGACGGGATGGTTGTTACGGATTATTGCGCCGGTTTCAGCGTCCAGTCCGGAAGACTGTTGGCCAAGCCGACGAACGGGCTAACGGACAGGTTGTCGATTCGTCCATTGTATCCATAGACGGTTTTTTTGTAGCTCGTGAAGATGATCGGCAGTTCGTCGTTCAGCAGCTGGAAGATTTCTTTGTAAATCTGTTTCCGCTGCTCGATGTCGGACGTCGCCAAGCCTTTTTCATACAATTCTTTGAATTTCGGATTGTCGTAGCCTTTGATCTCCCCGTCCATGAATTGCACAAGGCCATCCGAAGGATCGGTCAGCATCGGCGTGGAGAAGGACACGAGATCGTAATCTCCGCTTTCCACTTTCGACACGAGCGAGTTGAAGTCCGCGAACACTTCCGGCTCGAATTTTACGCCCAATGCCTGGAAGTTTTCTTTGGCTACGGCGATGAAAATATCGGTTTGCTTGCTCTTGGAGCCTAGATAGTGAATGACGAGCTGTTTGCCGTCTTTTTCGCGGATGCCGCCTGCGCCTTCTTTCCAACCTGCTTCGTCGAGAAGCTGTTTGGCTTTTTCCGTATCGAATTTATACGGGTTGATGCCTTCTTCCGTGTACGCCCAGGAGATCGGGGAAGCCGGAATGTTCGCTACCGAACCTGCTCCTTGGTTGGCGTCCACATAGATGCTTTGGCGGTCCAAACCGTACGTGAGCGCTTGCCGTACTTTTTTGTCCTTAAGCGCTTCGTGTTCCAGATTGACCTGAAGGTATCCGTACGTGCTTGGCGTGTATGGAATGATGTTCACGAAGCCGAGGGACTTCAGCTTCTCGATGTTTTCCGTCGTGGCGCTGAACGAAGCGTAGTCGACTTCGCCGGTTTCGAGGTACTGCCACGTGTCGCCTTCCGACGTTTTATAGATGAAACGTTCCGTTTTCGGTTTGCCTTTGTAATAGTTTTCGTTGGCCACAAAACGGACTTCCTGTCCCGGAATGAATTTTTCAAGCTTGTATGGTCCGCTGCCGACCGGGTTCGAATGAAGTTTTTTGATGTAATCCAATTGTCCGAATTTGTAGTCTTTGCCGTAATAAGCTTTGGACAAAACCTGTCCTCCCAGCATGACGAGCGCGGTGGCGTTCGGCTTCTCGAGCGTTACGGAAATCGTCTGCGGATCGATGACTTTGATCCCTTCGATGCTTTTGGCTTTGCCTTCTTTATACGCTTGGGCCCCTTTCACGGCGAGCGTAGGAACCATGGAATCCCCGTCGTACGCTTTGTCGAACTGAATCGTCCACGTAAACGCGACATCGTCCGCCGTCAGCGGCGATCCGTCGCTGAATTTCAGGTCTTTGCGCAAGTGGTATGTATACGTAAGCTGATCGTCCGATACGTCCCATTTTTCGGCCAAATCAGGAATTGGCAGCCCTTTATCGTCAACGGTTACCAAAGAGCTGAACAACAGGGAGTTGACGTTGCCGTCGTATCCGCTTTGGGTAAAATATGGCGTAAACGCGCCGCTCGGATCGGTGAGCCCGACGATAATCGTATCGGTACGCTGCTTGGCGACCGCCGGAAGTTTGGACATGTCCGCTGCCGCGTAAGGTTCCGTTAATCCGGATTCGCCGCCCGGTACTGTCGTGTTCCCCTCTTTCGCGCCTTGTTCCGTTTGCGCGGAATTGCCGCTTGCGGCCGGCTCCGCATCGTTGTTGTTCGAGCACGCCGACATCAGCAGCGAACCGACGAGCATGAGCGACGTTAATAAAATGACACCTTTTTTCATGAAACTCTAACCTCCCGTTTTGTACCCATCTCGATCATTCCTATAAGATAAGTATGAATTAAGATTCCATTAATTATTGTCTATTATAGGAAGCAAACCGAGTTCTGTAAATAGAGAACTTCAAAAGTTTTCTGAAAAAATTTTTATAAGTCGCAATCGGCTTGCACGGATAACGCATTTTGCTGACGAATGATTCGAATCAAAAAACCTCCTTACTGCCCGTCAGGCAAATAAGGAGGTCCCAGAGCTTATCCCTCTTCAATATAACGGTAGATCCGCTCTTGGAGCTGATCCAACGCCCGTCTTCTCAAGCTGTATTCCGTCAGGTTTTCGCCTTCGAAATGCGCGTAAAGCACGCCGGCGCTGCGGAGTTTGGAGATATGGTCATGCGTGATGCCTTTGGAAAGCTTCAAATGGCTGACGATTTCCGTGAACGTGCGCGGGCCCCGGTTCAGGAATTTCAAAATTTTCATCCGGTTTTTTTCGCCAAGGCTGCGCAGCAAACGGAGATCATGCGTCGGAATGAGGTCCTCATCCCCCAAATAGATGCGCGCATTATAATGGCAGACGAGCATGCTCCCGTATTGGGCCACCATATTCAGCGGTTGAAAATGATATTGCGGCACAAGCACGAGTTTCTCGATTTCGGGAAGCGGCTTGAAGAGCATGCCGTTGGTCGTTTCGTCGACGAATTCTTCGCCATCGATTTCGGTCAAACGCCGAAGCCGGTCTTGTTTTTCTTGCTCCAAAGCGAGCAGGATGGCCGGATCGACATGTTCGAAATATTGCTCATGCCACTGCCGGAACAGGTGAATCGTTTTTTCATGGAAAACCTCGATGTCTTCCTCCGGAAATTCATTGCCGTTGGCCGCGAAAAGCTCGATCAAATCACGGGTGCCCAGCTGCCCGAACCAATCGAGAAAGCCGTCGACCCCCAACCCTTCGGGAGCAACGAAAGCGGTCAAATACGCGAACCCCCAGTCTCCGTTAACGAGCATGTCATCCAGCAGGCGGGCGAATTCAGGGGTGAGCCGCTCCTTTGTTTCTTGTGCCCAGCATGGGGCAAGATCTATCTTTTTGTGCGACTTTCGACATATGTAGGAATGCAAGCTATTCATAAACTCGTGAACGGGCTCGAACGCAATTTCTAAATCAAACGCCAATTTCTCTCTCCTCCCTCCCATTTTACGAAACGAAATTGACTTCATTATAACGTGAACACTTTAAAGCAATCCACTATTTCCATCGTTTAACTTAGGAATGTATCACATTTATATGCAAAAGCATGCATCCTTTTGGCGGTTGGATGAAGACCGTTGCCATCATACCAGATATTCCGCCGCCCCTTCAACAATCCAAAACCATCCCGCAACGCCGAACGCCGGGCCTTTAAAGCCCCCAATTTCGATTCAGAACTTGCGTTTTCCCCCATCGTGAACAACAAAAAGACACGGGGCGGATGCCCCGTGCCTTTCATCTATTTCACACTTTATGCGCCCGCTTCCTCCGCCATCACCTGCGGAACCAGAAGCTTAATCCTTGAGATGCGCTTATGATCCGTTTCCTCCACTATGAAAACATGCCCGTCGACTTCGGCCGATTGCCCCTTATGCGGCGGGATCGTCTCGATATGGGAGTACAGCCAGCCGCCTACGGTGTCGTAGTCGGTCGTATCCAAATCAAGCCCGAATCGGTCGTTGATTTCCTCAATGAGCATCAAGCCGTCAATCGAATATTCATGTTCCTGAATTTTTTCGATGCCGGGACGTTCCTCGTCGAATTCATCCTGAATTTCACCGACGATTTCTTCCATAATGTCTTCCAGGGTTACGAGCCCGGATGTGCCGCCGTATTCATCGATCAAAATGGCGATCTGGGTCTTTCCCCGCTGCATCAGCTTCAGCAATGCGCTGATCTGAATGGATTCCGGTACAGCCAGGATCGGACGAATTAAAGTATTATATTCGGTAGCCGTAGAACGCAATAAGTCCTTAATATGAATGAATCCGATAATATGATCCTTGTCACCATCGCAAACCGGGTATCTTGTTCTCATGCCTTCGTAAGCAATTTCAAGATTTTCTTCTCGGGAAAGCTGCGTGTTCAGGCAGATCATTTCCGTCCGGGGAATCATGATTTCCCGTCCGGTCGTTTCCGCAAAATCGAAAATATTGTCCACCAGCGCAAGTTCCGTATTGTCGATCAAGCCGTTTTTGTTGCTTTCCTTCATCAAAATCCGTATTTCTTCCTCCGTATGGGCGGATTCCGATTCCGATGCCGGGGCGATCCCGAAAAGGCGCAGCAACGCATTGGCAAGCCCGTTTAATACCCAGATGAAAGGATACATCAGCTTATTAAAATAAACCATTGGAGCGGCCGACATCAGCGCGACGGATTCCGACTTGCGGATCGCCATCGATTTCGGCGCCAATTCACCAAGCACGATATGAAGAATGGTAATGATGAGAAACGCGATGGCCACGGCGATCCCGTGAACAGCGGCTTCTCCGAAGCCCAAGGCGTGAATCAGAGGTCTGACGAGGGTTGCTACGGCCGGTTCCCCGAGCCATCCAAGCCCCAGCGATGCCAACGTGATGCCAAGCTGGCAAGCGGACAAATAAGCGTCCAAATTGTTGACGATGCTGCGGGCGAACACCGCGCCTTTTCGTCCTTCGTCAACCAGCGTTTCCACGCGGCTGCTCCTGATCTTGACCATGGCAAATTCCGCGGAAACGAAGAAACCGTTTAATAATACAAGTACCACTACCCAAATCAAATTAATCAAACTCGGTAAGGGGTCAGCCAATATTCTTCCTATTCACCGTACGTTTTGACCGGCAAATAGGTACACCTCCTTCGTATGTTGAGATCGTAAATCCTGTGATGCATAAAAATCGTGTTAGCCGTCAACTTCCCAATGGATCCATCTCCTGTCTTTGTCAAGGTTTTTGCAAAATCATGTGTATGATTTTGGAATATATCTTTAATTATATAATTATACACTATACAGTCAAACCGACAGGTATGACTGTATACGAAAGAGACCCGTTGCTATCGCAAGCAAATCTCAGATATGCAGGCAAAAAGAGCCGCCCTTTGTCATTTATGACATGAAAGGCGGTCTTTTCGGCGTTTAAATCAAAATATGGTATTGAAGATGCCGCCCCCCCTCTACATGATGAGGGCGACAATCCCTTGTTACCGGCCTTGGGGAGGGTTGCCGATCACGCCGGGATATTGGTAAACGAGAGGTTCGTTAAACGTAATGTAGTCCAGGTTCAGCGTCAACAGGAGGATGCGCTGCCCGGTGGAGCGGTCGGAAATGATGATATGGTCCCGGCCTGCGGCTTCGATCACGCCGGTAAACACTTTCGCATTCCACTGGGAGTTGTTTTCGTAAGTCATGTAAAACGTTCCCGTTTTCCCCAGGTTCAAACGCAAAATGTTTTCCACGTAGGATTGCTCGAATTGCTGCTGCGGGGCTTGAATGACCGCTCCCGTCGGAGTCATCGGACTGCCGCTCGTGACTTGGGGCGGGACCGTGCCCATGCTTCCGGGCATTCCCGTGCTGCTGCCCGATACACCTGGATAACCGCCCATTTGATAAGACGATGGACGAAAAAACTGAGGCACCATACTTTCAAATCCTCCTTCAATTAAGTACGAATTCATTCTTTTTCATTTTGTTTTTCCGCGATCAATACACGTTCGGGCAATCCGCGCTCGAGGGACTGAAGAAGCAATGGCTTTTGTAGCGTCCCGTATTCGATTGGTTAAACCAAGTTGCCGGACAGCCGCCCGTGGGGCGAAAAAACCATAAAGCATTCGAAGCCGGCCAAAACCGTTCGCCGTTAATGGCGCGTTGCGCAAGCCTGATATCCTGTTCTCTGGCCCTTTGATAAAAATACGACTTCTGCGGGGCTTCAAAACCGCCTGGGCTTTGGTACACCATATCCCTGATGCTGCGGATATTGTTGAAATCCAGACAATTTCCCAGAATCCTGTTCACGCCGACGTTGCCGACCATCAGCATGCCGAGACTCCCTTCACCTTCAGCTTCAGCCCTCATCAAACGAGCGAGCAGTCTTGTTTGCTCTGAATTCGTTTTGATAACAGCCAAGATTCTACCTCCCTGCAAGAATGATTTTCCTTATAAGTGTATGTGCATTCGCCTAGATGAGTGACAACAAATCTTTACAACTTGTACTTAATTGCGACACGGACTGCCTTCCGTTTGCTTTCCTCCCCCTCCCGACAGAGGGAATATGCATGCTCAGGGGCACCAACAGTATTAGCGCCTTTTTACGCATTCAGAGGCGAAAAAGGCGCTTTATCCGGAAACCTAAAATGGCGTCGAATGTTTATGCATCAGGTGATACCGAAGAATTCGTCAATGCGTCTACCTGCCGGATGACCTGGCTTGCGATTCCGCGCAAAGCCGCTCGGTCTACTGCCGCATCATACTCGGCCCATACTCCGTCCCGGATCCGTTTGATGTCCGACAGAATCGAAATCGAATGTTTCATGGAAGCGGAATACCGGCCCCGAATCTCGGCGATTTCCTCGGCGAACGCCTCGTCCGTGCCTTCCTTGATGGCCAGTTCGTACACGTCGAGGATGCTGTCCCCTTCGCGGCTTGGAAAATGCTCATGCGGCGCCGTGCTGTCGAAGATGGCCAGACTTAGTTCAGGAAAAATAAGCATATCCAGGCTGTTCGGATCAAAACCGCAGTGGTAAATCTCGGTGTCGATACCCCGCGCTTCCGCTTCTTTGGCCAATTTTTTGAACATGGTGGATTTTCCGGAGCCCGGGCGGCCCTTGACGAAAATCCGCGTGCGGAGGTTTTCCGTCAAGTTCGGAACGTAATCGAGGGCTCCTTGCCACGTAGCAGCGCCGAGAAACCGGCGGGTGACGTTCGCTTTCTTCGAGCGGAATGGGACCAAATATTCGTCGGCAAACTCCGCCGTGATTTGATTGGCGCGTTCGCGGTCTAAATGATCGATGTATAATTTCTCCCATTCGTCATGGATGCGCAGCGTTTTTAAAAAGGAGTCGTAAGCCTTCGCGTAAAGCGCGGCGATTTCCTGCTCCAGATCCTTCGTCCGCGCTTCCACATCGTCGATGAAACCGCTTCGCAGCGCCGCGGCAGCGTCAATTACGCGAATTTCCGTCCCCTCCAGAACGGGATCGGCGCTCCAGGCGTTTCCGTCGACGATGCCGATACGCGCTTCCTCCAAAATGATGCCTTCCAGCCGCTCGCTATCCAACGTCTCATGTATATAGTGCTTCGTCCAGCCGTTATCTTTCCACGCCGCCGCCAATTGGGCAAGCACTTGCGAAGTCCCCGATCCGATCCGTCCGTCGATGACAAATACGGTATCCAGTCCGTTTAAAATGGAATCGTACAACGTGTACAACCCCGCCGCCGTATTGCCGCGCCCGAAATAATGCTTTTCCAGACCTGCCATTTTCGTTCACGCTCCTTTATCTCACTCGCGTTGCTAACACCTTATGGTATGCCGGCAGCCGTTTCTGTGTGAATGCCCAGCGTGCCGCCCGGCATGCCCTCGGCTCGCCCTGACGAGTGATCGCGCCCCGGAATCATAACCACCCGTCCAACGGGTGGTTTGCACTTGGGGTATAACCCCCTGTTGCCAAACTGCGCCTAAAGACGCTAGCCTGACAATAAATTGTTCAGGCTCAGTGTAATTTGCCTCTTTCACTTACCAGTTAAACTGGTTTACTTTTTCTTGCTACTATTTATGCTAAAAGGATCCTCATACTCCTTCACACTCAGTTTGTCCACTGCCTGGTCATGTGCTTCTTGTTCACGAATATATTTTGCGACGGTTGCCTCGTTTAAGCCTACTGTACTGACGTAGTATCCTTCCGCCCAAAATTTCCGATTCCCATATTTATACTTTAATTGCGCATGCTTCTCAAAGATCATTAGCTCACTTTTCCCCTTCAGATATCCCATGAAGGCTGATACTGAAATTTTCGGTGGTATCGCTACCAGCATGTGTACGTGATCTGGCATCATATGACCTTCTATGATCTCTACTCCCTTGTATTTACATAATCGTTTGAAAATTTCGATTAAATCTTTCCTCACTTGATTATAGATCTCTTTCCGTCTATACTTCGGGGTGAATACAATGTGGTATTTGCACATCCACTTTGTGTGAGCTAAACTATAGTTCTTGTTTGCCATCTAAGACCATTCCTTTCAATTGAGCCTGAACATCTCAATTTTATCGGGATGGTCTTGTTGGTCAAACCCTCGTTCCCTCCACCCGCATAGCGGGTGGTTTTTTGTTTCGCACGCTTCGCGAGCTCAACTGGCTAAAGCCTAAATAAAAAATCTGCTTGCCGCCTATTCGGCGCAAGCAGAACATTTTGCTCATTAGCGATTCAGGTTCAAGGTTTTGCGTTCCTCCAATAATCGTAAGCGTGCACCACGTTGCCTGCGTAGGAGGGGGAATCTTTCAACAAACCGGGCAGCTTCGCCAGCTCTCCCTCCATGTATTCCGCTCCTTCCTCGAAGAAGGTAATGTGGTTGCCTTCATGGCTTTCTTTCATTTCCACCGAAAGGAGGATCGGCTTGCCCAATTCGTCCGCAAAACCGATTTCTTCTTTGGCGACGTTGACGATGCCGTTCGAACCGGCCGCGGAATCCCGAAAAGCCATCAATGACACGTGGTCCATGCGCCGGATCATCCATTTGCTGATCGACATGTCCCCGCCCGGAACTTTATATTTGTCGAGCCAAACCGCCAAATCCATGCTCGCTTGCAAACGGGAGTCCTTTTTCATCTCCGTGACGAACGCATCCAGGTTGGAGGTCCATTCCGAAAGGACCCGCTGCGGATCAGACCTCCATTCCGGAAGCACGTAGGGCTCGATATCCAAATGGATGCCATGGAAACGTTCATCTCCCTGAACCGAGCGGTTGTAGTCCTTGACGTATTTGACCAGCCTCATCATTTTGGGACGGCTTTCCTGCAGCGCCCAAATCGGGTGCCCCCCCATGGCGTGCACTTCAATGCCTGCGGCCGAAGCCTGTTTGACGAAGGATTGATACGCGCTGAAAGGCTGCTCCAAATCCAACCGGACATAAAGCCAGTTCAGCTTTTTCTCTTTGGCGAAGCCGATGATCTCCTGAGCGTTCTGAAGCACCTGGTTTGCTTCCCAAATATAGGTACCCCTTACCATGGAATCCCGAACGACCGGGTCCGCATCGGGAACGTTGCCCTCCGGGTCGGGGTCCGGGGCCGGTTCGGGGGCCGGACCGGGTCCCGGCTGATCGCCGCCCCCGCCGCCGCTAGGCATGTTTTCCCAATAACGGAAGTCATGGATGGCCAGTCCCGCAAAAGAGGAATGAGCGTCCAGCCGGCCCGTCAGATCCGATAAGGACTGGTTCATCTGCTCTTTTTGCTGCCCGTAAAAGGTCGTGTAGCTTTCGCCCGGCATTTCCTTCGTATTGACGCCGATCAGCACTTTTTTGCCGAGTCGGTCGGCTAGGTTGAGCTCGTCTTGGGACAAGGCGATAATGCCGTGTTCCGAATCGACGTCATTCCGGTAAGCCAGCACCGTGACATGATCGAATTGCCGCATCAGCCATTCGTTGAGCGGTTCGCCCCCGGAGGCGCTGTAACCGTCAAACCAGAAGGGAATGTCGATTCCGAGTTCGAGCCCCGAGCCGGATGTTTTGCCGAGAAAAGCCGATAGGTTGCTCTCCCACGTTTGGATGACTGCATCATGATCCGCTGCCCATTGGGGAAGAACATATGGTTCTATATCGAGATGGATTCCATCGAACCGGCTTTCGGGCGAAGCGCCGGCATTATACTCCATCGTCCACTTGGCAAGTCCTAACATGCGGTCCCGATATTCCGTCAGCGCCCATCCTGGATCGCCGCCAAGCGCGTGGACGGCGACGCGTTCCTCATGCGCGTGCTGCACGAACGTTTCATAGGTCTTTTTAGGCAAATCCCGATTGATTTGCAGGTAGATCAGATGAATGCCTTCATTGCGGGCGAACTCTAGCAATTTTTCTCCGCCATCCTCGATCAGTTCCGTCTGCCATACCCAAGTGGCCTTGACGTCCTTGGACGGGGCGCTGAATCCCGTAAGCAGGATCGCCGCCAGAAACAGCAGGGCAGTGAGCCATCGAGAATTTTTGACAAACATAATTTCCCTCCATTCCTATGCGAGGACTTGCAATCCTCATGTTGTAAACGGAGTAATTATAGCATTGATCCCCCAAAAAAAGATGAGCCCAAGTCCTTAAAGAACGGGCTCATGCAAATCGCGCAAAATCAAGAATGCCTAAAAGGAACTATGCCGGCCGCGGAAGAGGGCCCGGAATGATCGGAGAATGAGAAATACTGGAAGGCATTAGGGCCAACTGCGCAGGATAAAAGTTACGGTTCATAGATCATTTTCCGCGTCATGCCCCCGTCGATCACCAAATGAGTCCCGGTTACGAAGGAATTGTCCGGGTCTGCCAAATAGAGGCAAGCCTTGGCGATATCCTCCGGTCTGCCTACCCTGCCTGCCGGATGTTGTTCGTGATCGGCCGGTTTCAGCGAATCGTAGTTTTGCATTTCGATCCAGCCGGGGCTTACGCAATTGACGCGGATCTGGTCCGGTCCGAGGGAAACGGCCATGGCATGGGTCAGGGCCACGATGGCTCCTTTCGAAGCGGCATATGCCTCCGAATTCGGTTCCGACATCAGCGCGCGCGTGGATGCGATGTTGACGACGGCTCCCGAAACGCCGTTCCTTTTCATGGAGCGGGCCGCTTCGCGGGTCGCCAGAAAGCAGCTTCGCACGTTCGTGTTCAGCACGTCGTCCCATTCGCCGACGGACAGCTCAAGCGGCGATTTCCAGCGGGACACCCCGGCGTTGTTGATCAGCACATCGATTCTGCCGTATTCGTCCTCCGCGGCTTTCATCAGCTGCCGGATATCCTCTTCTTTGCGCACATCGCAAGGCACGAAGATGGCTTGTCTGCCTTCGTTGCGGATCGCAGCCGCAGCAGCCGCGCCCTGATCTTCGTTCAGATCCGCCATGACGAGTTTGGCCCCTTGCTCGGCAAATGCTTTGGCTACGCCGAAGCCGATGCCTTGGGCCGCTCCGGTGACAACCACGACGATATTTTGAAATGTCACATGGATTCCTCCTTTATTCTTGCCTTACCCGATGCTTCTACTTTAGATTCAATCGTCTTCCCATTCAAGCATATTGCAAAAACAAAAAGACCACATCCTTTGGAAGATGCAGTCCAATCATTTGCTTTTGCCATCGGTACGCGTCATAAACGCTCATAATTCCGATAACGCGCCCCCGCCTCGACTTCGCCGGCAAACCGCATACGGCGCTCAAAACCTTTGAACCGGGTGCCTTGAAACGTAAGCCTTCCCGTATCCCCTTCCGCGCATAATCCGAACTGTTTTCCGCTGACGGGAAACTCCATGCGGTCCCCGCTTTCCACTTCGAACGTAATATAGTAGACCGTATTCGTATGGCTGGTCATCTGATCATTCGGCTCATGCGTATGGCGCTGGTTGATTTCTGTCCGTTTGCTGACGATCCGGGAGTCGACCGTGAGAACAGGCTGTTTGTTATTCCGCCCCCACTGCAGCAATCCTCTGCCGACGGATACGGCGATGATACCGACAACGACGACAAAAAAGATCGGCATGACTTTTCCGAAGAAGTCGAACATCCAAAATGACGAATCTCCTGGCATGCTTCCCCCTCCTTTTCGACTTTAGGCTGAGCGATGCTCCTTAAGCGGGCCTGTTCATAACAAGTATATGCGGGGGAAATGACAAAAAAACCACTAGTCCTTGTCAGACAAGCCTTTCCCGAACTTTTTCCCGCCTATGAACCGATGCATTTTCTTGCCGAACGCAAAAACGGAGAACGTCCTGTTCTCCGCCTGCCCTCTTACAATACTCTCCACGTCGCTCCGCCGTCCGTCGTTTGCAAAAGCCGCGAACTCCGCTGCTCGCTGTTTCCGATCAGAAGCCAGCCTACTTTAGGTGACGAAAATTGCAACTTCACGACTTCAGGGTACTCCTGAAGTTTTTCTTTTAACGCTTCGTTCTCCGGAATGGCCGCCCACGTCTTGCCTTGGTCGACGGTATGGTACAACGTGCTGCCGACGAGCGCCCAGCCTTCGTTTGCGTTAATGAACGCGGGTCGCAGGGATTGATTCAATCCCTCGCTAGCGGGAAGTCCGAAGTTGGCGAAATTCCAAGTCTCGCCGCCGTCTTTCGTGAAATAACCGTTGTATTTGGTGCTGTCTCCAAGCTTACAGCCGATCGGAATCCAACCGTCCTTTTGCGTCCCGAAAAACTGAAGATTGCCTGCCGCATAAGAAATGCAAGGCTTCAGCTTTTCCCTGTCAAAAAATGCCGGACCCGCAATCCACTTTTTTCCCCCGTCCTTCGTCCGGTAGAGTTTGGGTTCCCCCAATTCCTGAATCATGGCGTATCCGTTCTTGAGATCCTTAAAGTTAATGCCCACCGTATATCCGAGATGAGGAATCGGGCTGCCGGTATCGGATTTTCCCGGATCGTACACCGTATTCTCCATTACGACGTTCCATATAGCTCCGCCGTCATCCGTGCGGTAAAGCACCTTCAGCTCCTTGCCGGTCGATGCCTCTTCCGTCGTCATCAGCCAGCCGTGCCTTGCCGAATCGAAATGGATGGCCGAAACCTTGTTTTTTTGCGGGATCGATGAAATATCCCAATGCTCTCCCCCGTCACTCGTATGCAGAACGATCGTTTCCGACATTCCTGAAGGGTCGCGAACAATCCAGCCGTGTTTCGGATCCGTAAAATAGATATCTTTTCCGTACCTTGGATTCGCCGGAAACTGCACATTTGCCGACGGCGATATATTCACCCAGGTCCGGCCGTTGTCTTCGGTCAAATACATGCGAAGTTCATTGCGCGTCAGTCCCCAGGCGATGCCTTGGGTTTCGCTTAAAAGCTGGAACTCCGTCAGCTTGGTTTGGATTTTATATTTGCCTGCGTCTTGGTTTACCTTGTTTGCTTCGCTCGGTGCCACCACCGTTAGGGTCTGGCCGGCATCGGCCGTGGTTTCGGCGTAATCCTGCACTGCGGGGGCTTGTGCCGGCGCAGCGGTCCGTCCCTCCTCGGAGGAACATGCGCTTAACAAAAGGCTGCACAGCAAAGCGATTCCTACGAGTTGTCTGCCCCATTTCATCCCAAGTTCCTCCTCTCCTTAAGGACAGCCCGTCCTTCAAAGAAGCCCTCCAACTCAAATAATATAACATATCGGGGGAGTTGCGCCAATTCCGGCCGTTTTGCGGACGGGTGGAAAAGCGCTGGCTAAGCATGAATGGGCAGGCCTATGGACCAAACAAGCAAAAAGCGCCTAAACCTCCCATACTGGGTTTTTAGACGCTACATTGGGCAAAATCGCCTGCCGCTAATCATGCTGTTTATATGCGGAGCCGGCATGCCACGGATGGATTACTGCTTCACCCATGCCGTCCGCAGATCCATCTCCCGGATGCATTCTTCGTTGTCATGCGTATCGTTTCCGATTAGAGGCGTGACCGGGTAAGCTTCCATTTCTTCGTCGGAGTACGTTTGCAGAAGCGTGCTCAACGAATGAAAAGCGGTATGTTCCTCGTTCAGCCAGTCTTTCATCGCTTCCTCCGGCAATATGGCGGGCATGCGGGATTCTTCGAAATCCCCGATCAGCCGGTTAGCCCTTGTCATGACCAAGGTAAAGGTCCGCAGCGGCTCGCCGTGGTGATCCTTCCAGATTTCATACAACCCGGCCACGCCGAACATTCCCCGATTTTTCAGCACCACGCGCACGGGGTACGCTTTTTTGCCTTCCTTTTTCCAATAATAAAAGCCGTTGCACGGAATGACGCACCGCTGTTTTTCGATCATTTTGCGGTACGAAGGATTTTCTTTTACCGTATGCAAATCGGCATTGACCGCGTCTTTCCCCCAATAGGGAATGAAGCCCCAGCGGAATTCGTCCAAGACCCGCTCCCCGTTTTGCTGAAGAATGACCGGAGTGAATTGGGTCGGACTGATATTGTAGCGGTTTTTGTAATAATACATCACGCGGTCAACCTGGAAATGATCCATGATCACCGGCAGGTCGGCAGCCATTGAATAACGCTGGCACATGCAGCATCACCCTCCTCTTTGGACGTTAGTTTCCGCCAAAAGAGGAAAATTATGCATACACAAGTTTATTCCATGGCCGCGTAGGCGTCCCCGCAGCTTCGTCAGATGGATGTTGTCCCCCGTAATCCTCCTAATCCCCCTTACGAAGGTTTCGCAGAGTTTGAACCGGATCTCGATTTCCGGCTTGATTTCCACGATTCTGCCGGCTGCTTTCGCTGCCGAATCTTTTTCGACTACGGTTTTATCAGCATCTTAAATCGATCTATTTCATTGCAATAATGCGTCGGCGTTTGCGTAAAACGTCCATGGCTCCCCGGAAACCACGCAACCGCAACGGTGTCCATGCCTGCCCGGGTTCCCGATTCAATATCCGCATCGCTGTCACCGACAAAAAGGACTTGGGTTTTATCCATTTCCCAGACCTCAAGGATTTTATATAATCCTTCTGCATCCGGCTTTGGACTGGATACATCGTCCCCTGTAATGGTCACATCAAAAAAATCCTCCAATTGCAGCTTGCTCATTGAGATATCAAAGCTCTTCCGTCCCTTCCCGGTAAAAATGCCAAGCCTGTATCCTTCATTCCGCAGCCCGTTCAATAATTGCCTCAAATGTGGATCAAAGCCGACGAATTCATGGTGTGCCCGATCGTAATGCCAATAATATTCTTCAACGGCTTTGTCGATTTGATCAACCGCTTTCAAATTTTGTTGAATTATTCCTGCCTCGGATGGTCCAAACATTTGAACGATTTCTTCTGCAGACAGATCTCTCTGATCATATTTTTTGAAAATTTCATTAAATGAATAAAAACAAAGCGGCAAAGTATCCGCGAGGGTTCCGTCAAAATCAAAAATAATCCCCTTGTATTTCATGCTTAACATACCTCCAATCCGTGAAATGGGTTCGCGTTAAAGACCACGTTTTGCGAGCGCTCGGTCAGTATGATTATTTTGATTTTACCTTGAATCGCACCGGCGTGCCAGCGGTCCTATTTTTTTGAATGTACGCAAAAGAACCCGCAATCCGTGGATTGGGGTTCTTTTCATATATTTGGCGGTCATTTTGATTAAATAACCCGCGTGATGAGTTGATCGCGTCTCGGCCCTACCGAAATATACTTGGCTTTGACTTGCACGTAAGCTTCAATAAAAGCGATATACCGCCGGGCTGCTTCCGGCAATGCATCGAATGAACGGGCTTCGGAGATATCGCATGTCCATCCTTCGAACGTTTCAATGACCGGTTTGGCATGTTCCAGCTCGGCGCTTACCGGAAACCGGTCCGTGACCGTACCGTCTTCCAACTCGTATGCAACGCAGACCGGAATTTGGTCCAGATAGCCCAACACGTCCAGATTGGTCAAAGCAATTTCGGTCGCGCCTTGTACCATGCAGCCATATCGGGTCGCTACCGCATCAAACCAGCCGACTCTTCTTGGGCGGCCGGTCAAAGCGCCGTATTCCCCCGCATCGCCGCCGCGCCGCCGCAATTGCTCCGCTTCTTCCCCTTCCAGCTCGGAAACGAACGGACCGGCTCCAACGCAGCTGGAATACGCTTTGACGACGGCGACGACGCTGCCGATGGCATGCGCCGGCAAACCCGCTCCAACCGTCGCGAATCCCGCCAAAGTCGACGACGACGTCGAAAACGGATAGATGCCGTGATCCGGATCCCGAAGCGCGCCGAGCTGCCCTTCAAGCAAAATGGTTTCCCCGTTGCGATAGGCTTCATTCAGCATCTGCGTCGTGTCGACGACGTACGGCCGAAGCTTCTCGCCTTGCTCTTTTAATGCCTTCGCCAATTCTTCCGCGTGCATGGACGGTTTGCCGTACATATGGTTTAGCAGCACGTTTTTGGCGTCGAGCATTTGCTCCAATCGTCCCATCAATCGATTTTCATCGTATAAGTCCGCAACCTGAATGCCCAGCTTCGCATATTTATCCGCATAAAACGGAGCGATCCCCTGTTTGGTGGATCCAAAGCTCCGCACCCCCAGACGCTCTTCTTCCAATTCGTCAAACAGGCGATGCACCGGCAAAACGATCTGGCTCCGGTTCGATACGGCAAGCTTCGGTTCCGGCACGCCCCTGGCTACCAGTTCATCCCGTTCTTTGAACAATACATCCGCATCCAATGCCGTTCCAGGACCGATGACATTCATCACATTAGGATAAAATACTCCCGAAGGCAGCATATGCAGCGCAAACTTCCCGTACTCGTTGATGATCGTATGACCCGCATTGCTGCCTCCTTGGAAACGGACGACATAGGAAGAATCCGCCGAAAGCACGTCCGTCATTTTCCCCTTGCCTTCATCTCCCCAATTTGCTCCTACAATCGCTGTGACTGGCAATATCATTTCCTCCCCATCGCTTGTATTTATCTACATGAACTAGTATAATTTCGACGGGCATATAAGTGAAATTGATATTAATAATCTTTGATATAAACAGGAGTAATATCTATGGACATAAATATGGAATGGTACCGCGTTTTTTATTGGACCGCCAAGCTGGGCAGCTTGACGAAAGCGGCGGAAGAGCTGCATATTACGCAGCCCGCGATCAGCCATACGTTGAAGCAGTTGGAGGGCAGTCTCGGCGGCCCCTTGTTTTTTCGCACGACCAAAGGCGTCACCTTAACGGCCGAAGGACAGGTTCTTTTCAAATACGTCGAGCAGGCGATCCGCTTGCTTGAAACCGGCACAAAGAAAATTGCGGAAATGCAAAATTTATTGCACGGAGAGATCAATATCGGCGCCAGCGATACGTTATGCAAGCATTATCTTTTGCCTCACCTCGAGCGGTTTCACGCTTTGTACCCGGATATCCGGGTTCATGTGACGAATCGAACGACTCCGGAAACGCTAACGCTTTTAAAAGAGGGAAAAATCGATTTCGGCATCGTGAACATGCCCGTAGCCGATCCCAAGATCGATTTTCGTCACAGCCTGGTTCTGCAGGACTGCCTGGTTGGAAACCGGCAATTTGCATCGCTGGCCGGATCTCCTTTTCCGCTGGAAAAGCTCAGCCAATATCCGCTGCTGCTTCTCGAGCCGGGAGGAAGCACGCGCAATTACCTTGACGAGTATGCCAAATCCAACGGCGTGGAGCTGAAGCCCGAATTTGAACTCGGAAGCCTGGATCTGTTGGTCCAATTTGCCCAAAGCGGCTTCGGTTTGACATTTATCGCGAGCCATTTTATTGCCGAAGAACTCGCCTCGGGCAAACTGGTCGAAGTTCCGCTGGTACCGCCGATCCCGCAGCGCCATGTCGGAATAGCCACCTTAAAGGGAGTTCCGCTGTCCGCGGCTTCGAAAAATTTTATTCAATCCTTGCCATAAGTCCTATCCCCCGGCTTTTTCATCCACCATCAATCGCCCGATCCGATCGTGCTCTTCCGCAATCCAGACGTCCCCGATGGCGGACACCGCAATGCCGTGCGGTTCCGCTTTTTCGGTCGGGATCGCATATTCCGTAATGATTCCATCGGTCGTGATCCTGCCGATCTTATTGCTTGCCCATTCGGTAAACCACAGATCCCCCCGTATTCCGGGCGTGATGGCATGCGGCCGCGCATCCGGCGTCGGGATGACATATTCCGTGATCGCGCCCCCGACGGTGATCCTCCCGATTTTATTGCCCACAATCTCGACGAACCATAACGCTCCGTCAGGTCCGCACGTTATCACTACCGGTCCGGACTGAGCCGTCGGAACATCATATTCGGTGATCTGGCCTTCTGCGGTGATCCTGCCGACTTTATTGCCTTGATTTTCCGTAAACCACATCGCGCCATCCGGTCCCCGGGTGATAAACGAAGGAAACGCTTGGGCGTTGGGCAGCTCGTATTCCGTGAATTCTCCCGACGAAGTCATTTTGCCGATGATGCCTGTATTCATTTCCGTAAACCATACCGCTCCATCCGGTCCCTCCGCAATTCCGAAAGGAGCCGCGTTGGCGGTCGGAATAGCGTATTCGGTTAAAGCGCCGTTCGCCTGCAGTCTCCCGATTTGATTCGCATGATATTCCGTAAACCAAACGTCTCCTTTGGCTTCCGATATGATCGACATCACGCCCGCTTGCGGCGTCGGGACGTCAAACGTTGTCGTCTCGCCGCTTTCCGTGATTCGGCCGATCCGGTTTCCTTTTTGCTCCGTGAACCATAGGGCGCCGTCTTTGCCGCAGGTTATGCCGTATGGCCCCGATTCGGGATGCGAAACCGCATATTCAAGAAACGCCATTTTCATAGGTTCTCCCTCCTTGAACGCTTTATGGTAGTTGCTTTACGGTTGCCGCTTCATGGTTCGCATCGCCCCGATATCCCCGCTGACGATCGCTCCCATGTACTCCTGGATGACCGTAATGTCGAAGTCCCACCATCTTAGATCGAGCAGTTCCTCAATGATTTCCGGCGCAAAACGTTGCCGAATTTCTTTGGCCGGATTACCGCCTACGATCGTGTACGGCGCAACATCTTTCGTGACGACCGCTTCCGCGCTTATGACGGCCCCGTCGCCGATCCGCACGCCCGGCATAATGGTCGCCCGTCTGCCGATCCATACATCGTTGCCGACAACGGTGTCGCCTTTGATTCTTAGCTGCTCCAACGTTGGCGTGTGCTTCTCCCAGCCGTGGCCAAAAATGTTAAATGGATATGTAGACCCATCCATTCTATGATTGCCGCCATCCATCATAAAGCGCGTTTCCGGGGCGATGGAGCAAAACTTGCCGATGATCAGCTTCGTGCCGATCACTTCATAGTGGTACAGGACTTGATCTTCAAAGGACTCGCCGTTCGCCGAATCGTAATAGGAGTAATCGCCCGCGACAATATTCGGCTTCGTAATCATATTTTTAATAAACTGCACCTGGCGGTTTCCGGGAATAGGGTATTTTTCGCCGGGGTTCGGTCCTGTCATAACACATCATCCTCTCCGTCATCGTGGGAAAAATAATCGGAATGAGGGGCAAAAAACAGCACAAAAAAGCCCCTGTTTCCGCAATCCGGACAGAGGCAGGCAGACGCGCTAAGCGGATCGTTCCACAAGAGAACGCCGCCCTGCACGTCTATATCGATAAAAGCCCGCACTAATCCTATCCGGAAAAATGATCTTCGATCTCGATTTTTCGCTGGAATAGGATTAGTAGATCATTGGCCTTTGGTTCACCCTTTCAATACTGGTTGGATTAACCATATCACAGGCGCGGAATGGAATCAACCCTTAACGAAGCCATCATGCCTTGAACACGAAGATGTCGTATTTTCGAAAACCGCAAAACATTTCCGTTGAACATACAAATCATGGTTGACCCTAAAAAATGAAAATTATGCTTTGAAGAAATGGACTAATACGGGGGCAATGGCCTCCGGCGATACATCATGCCCTTGTCCTTGCAAAGCTTTATACTCCGCACGTTCGACGTTGTTTGCAGCGGCTTGGGCGGCATCGCGAAACATCGGTTCGCTTTGGTCGCCATGGATCACGAGTGTATCGGCGGTTATGGAGGTCCACCGATCGTCCGGCAATGGCTTGCCTGACATGAACTCACGGGAGATGAGGCCGTCATAAGCCAAGGTATGCGCCACCGCCTCCATCTCCTGCCACATCGGGTCGGCTTTCATCGGAGCCAGGTACTCTTCGGGAATGAGCAGCGCTTGCGTCATGAAGACCTCAACGGCTTTGCCCGGGTTGCCCGCTTCGATGGCCGCTTGGATTTGCTCGACATAATCCTCCGGCAGCGATGGTCTGCCGTCATTCAAAATAAGCGGCGGTTCATATACTGCAAGTTTCGTAATTTTGGACGCCAGGCGGTCGGCTGCCTCCAACGCCAGGATCGCACCTGAAGAAATGCCGTACACGCATGCTGTTCCGCCCGCCGCATCAATCAGCGCTTCGATATCTTCGATCTCCCGCTGTACCGCATAAGGAAGCGTATCGCCGCTATCTCCCCGGCCTCTGCGATCGTAGTTTATGACGGTAAAATGTTCAGACAACAGACCGGCAAGCTGTATCCATTGCGGATGCGAACGCGTACCCAGCGCACCCGTGACCATAATCACCGCATCCCCTCTTCCCGATTGCTCGTATGCTATGGCCGTGCCGTCTTTTGAAGCGACCTTATTCATCATATCTCTCCTCCATGTATATTGGAGCTGCAGACGTTTAATGGTCTTGGATGCCGGTTTCTTGAGCTCCTTTGATAGAAATACAACATACAGGGAATATTCCTGTAAAGGAATATTTATAAAATATTACCCGCTCGTTATCCTTAAATCGCGGCGATGCTTATTCGAGTCCTAGACTTGCATGAAACGCCTCGTGCAAAGACGGATACCGGTCACGGAAAGATCGGACGTCCCCTTTTCCGACAACGCGGCCTTGATTTAAAAACATGACCTGTTCGGCCGCTTCCCCTGCCACTTCCAACTGATGCGTCGAAAAAATGACCGTGCTTCCGTCTTGCCGGACCTGATCGAGCAAACGAATGAATTCCCGGGTCCAAAACGGGTCCAGGCCGTTCGTCGGTTCATCCATGAGCAGCAGCGGCGGTTTGGCCAATATGGCTTGAGCTAAAAGCAGCCGCTGCCGCATCCCTTTGGAAAAGGAGCCTACCCGTTTTTCGGCGGCGTTCTCCAGCCCCACCAGGGCGAAAACCTCCTTCGCCCTTTCCTTCGGCACCTTTCGCAGCGCGGCCCAAAAGGAGATGGTCTCCTGCGCTGTAAAACCGGGCTGGAACTGAAAATCGTCCGGCATGTAGCCGAGTTGCCGGGAATACAGCAGCGTTTTCTGTTCATGGCTTACGCCGTTCACGATAATCGACCCGGAGGTCGGCGGCAGAATGCCCGCAAGCATGCGCAGCACGGTGCTTTTCCCCGCCCCGTTGCCTCCGCACAACGCCAAAATGCCGCCTTGGTTCAGGGTAAAGGAAATATCGCTTACGATGCGCTGTTTTTTAATCGTTTTGGATACCCCCTCGACACGTACGACCACCTTATCCACGACGGCGCCCCCTTTCCCAAAACCAACAAACCGACGAGACCGAGCAAACCGTCCAGATCAAACAAACGGCTCCAAAAATCAAGCCCCCGCTTGGTTGCTTAATCCAATCGACCCAACGGTAATATTCCGGCCCCAAAATAGAGCCCCCTCCCAAACGGACGACGACAAAAATCCGTACCAACTCGGCAGGGTTTAAAAACGTAAACGTCACCAGCAGCGGTTTGGTCCACGTATACGGAAGCAAGTTTAAAAAGGAGAGCAAAAACGACTGCCAGCCAATGACGGCAAAAAACCAGACGGACACGGAAATCGTCAGCGCCTGCCAACGGTTTTTGGACAATGACCCGATGAACAGCGCCGCTCCCAAAAACATCAGGATGAGCAAGATTGAAAAGATCAGGAACAACCCATAGGTCTTGAAGTCGAAGCCTCCGCCGATGACGCCGCCGAGCGCGCCCATCAGGCCATATCCGAAAGACGTGACCGTCAGCAGCACGACAAGCAGCCCGGCATATTTGCCGGCCACGAATGCGAACGTCCCGAGGGGATACGTCGACAGCAGATGCCAGCTTCCGTCTTCTTTTTCCGAAGTGAGCGAAAACGATCCGATAAACAGCGTCATCAATGGCAGCAGATATAAAATGAGACTAAGCATCGAGGCGGTTACCCCCGAATACCCTTGCACGTAGTTTTGGGCGTTAATGGCCAGCAGGCACAAGCTGAATGCCCCAAACAGAATCAGAAAGGAATACGCCCAAGGATTCCGGAAACCTAACCTGATTTCCCTTTTGGCCAACTGGATCATATTCGACATGGCTGCATCCCTTGTTCCTTTCGTTTACTTATGGTCCGATTGCTCCTGTTGATGGCCGCTCATCCCTTTCATGCCTTCGGTCCCGCCTTCTCCATGCTGCATCATCATGTCCTTGTTTTGCTTCCAGTCATGGTTTTCGAGCTCGCTTGCGCTCATGATCTTTCCGGCGCCTTCTTTGGCAACGAATTCTTCCGCCGACGTTTTGTCCTTGAAGCTAATCACGCCATAGGCCATAGGCGTACGGATCGAAGCGTCGTGCACGTAAGTCGCCTTGTCGCGTTCAATCCATGTTTTATCGTTGTAGTCACGCACGAAGTCCATGCCGAGTTTTTCTTTTTCATGCTCTCTTTCCCACTGTTCCATGCATCCGATGTCATCGAATTTATAATTTTTCCCGTCCGCCATCGTCAACTGCGTCGCAAATGCATCGTCTTTTACCTGCATGTTGCACACTGCGCATATATCGACGGCTTCGTTGATCGGCCGGGCTTCGTATTTTTGGGCTCCGCAGCCGCTCATCACGAGCGCACCCAACGTAAGCGCGGCGATTGGCATCCAAAATCTTTTTGCGTTCATTTTCGAATTCCCCCTAATATCATGATCGATGTCGCAGCGACAAGCAGAGCCCATCCGGCGGCGGCAGCGGCGGAGCTATCCTCCGTCCTCCGGCCGTTCCCCGCTTCGGTCCGGGACTCCATGTTCATCAGCGGCGCAACGTCTTTGGCGGCTTGATCGCCCCCCGCAAACATGTCGCTTAAAAAATTCATGCCCGGTGACTGAAAAAACAGCTGGTAAGCCGAGTTCCGGGCAATGACGTTTTGGTAAAACGGACGAATGGAATACGGCATTTCGCTGATTCCGTCATTCGTCACATCGAGCCCTTGAAAAGAATCCCAATAATTCCCCGTTAACCGGTTGCTGCCGCTTTCTTGTTCCGACGCTTCGATGACGTTCGCCGCAAAAACGTTATGCCGGATCATGTTCGCCTTCGAGCGGATCATTTGAATGCCGATAAAATTGCGGATGAAATCATTGTCCGAAATCCGGTTTTCCGCAGCGTTTTCCATATAAACGCCGACGCGGTTGCCTTCCAACGCATTTCGTTCGATTCGGGATTTTCGTACGTCGTAAAGCAGGATTCCCTGCGAGTTGACATTCCCGCTCTGCCTTCGGAACGAATTATCCGATACCGTCGCATTCGATACCACCATCACCATTGCTCCGGTAAAATTGTAATCCCCGGTGTTATCCGTCACCTGCGAGTCGTCTATGTACATAAGATGAATGCCGTACCTCGAATGAGAAACCCGATTCCCTTTAACGGTTTCGTTACGCCCTTTTTCCAAATAAATCGCGTCCTTCATGTAGGCAATTCGGTTATCGAGAATGAGATTATGGTTGGAACTGTAAAGATCGATGCCGTTTCCTTTGTTCTCCGGGTGTCCGGAATCCGCCTCGAACCATGAAATATCGTTGTCGTTAAGAACAGCATGGTTCGCGTCGCGCAGCAGGATCCCGTATCCATTCGTGCGAATCGCGAGTTGGCTCACGTTTACTCTGTCGGCGC
Organism: Paenibacillus sp. FSL M7-1455; assembly: GCF_038004655.1. Taxonomy (NCBI): domain Bacteria; kingdom Bacillati; phylum Bacillota; class Bacilli; order Caryophanales; family Paenibacillaceae; genus Paenibacillus; species Paenibacillus sp. FSL M7-1455. Next base: position 3,353,877 of record NZ_JBBORO010000001.1, read on the forward strand.
GGATTTCCACGGCAGCAGCATCGCCGTTTCCATTGTGCGTAATCTGAAACCCTTGGAGACGAGCTCCATCCGCTTCGACGGTGACGGCGGATTTTGAAGTATCGTTGAGCAGCTTGGCGCCTCCCATACCTTCGATGGAAACGGCTTTTTGGATCGTGACCGGACCTTGGTACGTTTGATCCGTAAGCCGAAGCGCCTCGCCCTCTGCCATTCTGTCGATGATCGGCTGCAGCGGTACGGGCGGCGGCACTTCATGATCGGCCATGACTGTGGCGGGCAGCCAAAGGCATAACAAAACAAGAAGCGGCAAAACCGGCAATATGCGCGTATTGGACAGCCTTACTCCCTCCTTATCCTTCCGAATACAGCTCATATTGTAACGAACGAAGTCCGCGTTCGACATAGCCCGATGTAGCTAATATTCCAGCTTTTGTGTGTCAACTTTGTGATCGGACCTGTGAGCAAACGCCAAGCCGCCCTCTTTTTCAAATGCAAAAAAAGACAACTCTGAACGAGCTGCCTGCCGTTTTGATGATTTTCAGATTGCAACCTATGTAAGGATTCTGTAAAATCCATACAGACAGATTGTACCCTAAGCATCATCCTTAATCCTATTTGACTGGAGATGAGTTGCCTAACATGACCATTTATGTTGTTCTGCTCCGGGGCATTAACGTCGGCGGACATAATAAAATCAAGATGGCCGAGCTTCGGGAGGTTCTCGAAAAAGCCGGCTGCAAAGAGGTTCAGACGTATATCCAAAGCGGAAACGTGGTATTGGCCTCCGACCTGGACGGGCCTTCCTTGAAGGAACTGATCGAACGGGAAATCAACGCCGCATTCGGGCTGAATATCCCGGTGATCATCCGCAGCGGGGCGGATTTTGAAGCGATTTTGAGAGATTGCCCTTATGACGACTCCTCGCTGCAGGAAGGCGAAACGCTCCATGTGTCGATGCTCTCCGACGTACCTACGGCCGAAGGCGTGGCAAAGCTGGCCGCGGTGGATCGCGGCATCGACGAATATACGATCATCGGCACTAATCTGTACATGTTCATCCGCAACAAATTCAACGAATCCAAGCTGGCGGACAGTTTGGGCAAGCTGGGCACCCCCGGCACGGTACGGAATTGGAAGACGATGAGAAAGCTGGAGAGCATGGTTCAAGAACTGCAAGCGTAACGAAAAAGCGAAGGCATTCGTCCGGTGAAATGTTGACGATTAACCTTCGCTTTTTTATGCCTCCCTCTGTTTATGCTGTATTGATTTTCATGAGGCAACCCTTTCGTTTTCCCTCGAAACACTTGCAGCTTAATGTTCAGCTGCTGCGTAATATCGGCTGACTCCTTCAAGCCAGCCAGGCCGCTTTTACCCTTTCGTTCCGCCTTGCATGCTGAACCCCTTGGACATAAACCGATGCGAAAGAATGTACAGCACGATCGACGGGATCGCGTAAAGCACCGAAAACGCCGCCAGTCTGCCGTAGTCCACCATCCCGTATTGACCGAAAAACTGATACAGCTTTAAGGAAGCGGGGAAGTTTTCCGGGCTTTGCAGGAGGATGTACGGAACGAAAAAGTTGCCCCAACTGCCGGAGAACGTAAAAATCGCCACCGTGCAGATTCCCGGCACCATAAGCGGCGCCACGATTTTTCGGATACCGGTAAAAACCGACGCTCCGTCGACCCATGCCGCCTCTTCCAAATCTTCGGGAACCGAATCCATAAAGTTTTTGATCATCCAAATGCCGTAAGGCATGGACGAAGCAACGTAAAAAAGCACGACGCCTGCAACGTTGTCATACAGCTTCAATGTCAAAAACAATTGATAGACGGGTACCATGACGGCGGTAATGGGCAGCGATGTCATGAACAGAATCGTCAGCATAAACGGTTTCTTGAATTTCAACTGATAGCGGGATAACGGATAGGCAGCCAACAGTGCGAGCAGAACCACGATTACCGCTTGCCCCAGCGACATTAACAGGCCGATCGCAAAGGCCCGCTGGTTTTCGCGGCTCGTAAGAACATCGATGTAGTTGCCTGCGGTCAACTGCTTGGGCATTTTAAGCGACTGCATCGCATTCGGATCGACGGAAGCGACCAGCACCCACAAAAGCGGCAGCAGAAAGCAGATCCCGATCAACGACAAGATCACATACGGAAGGATTCGATAGATAAGCTTGCGCTGTTTCGTGTTCATGCGAAATCTCCTTTACTTTTTGGACGAACGGATATAAAACAAGCTGAGCACAATGCCGAGCAGCAGCAAAAGGAGTGAAATGGCCGTTCCGTAACCGAGCTGGTAATTCACGAAGGCTTGATTGTACATGAAAATCGGCAGCGTCGTCGTTTTGGTCCCCGGACCGCCGCCCGTCATGGCGTATATCAGACCAAAGACGCCCAACGTCTGCAGCGTGACGAGCATCGCGTTCGTCGTGATCGTTTCCCGGATATACGGAATGGTGATGCGGAACAAAATTTGCAGCCGGGATGCCCCGTCCACGACGGCAGCCTCTTCGATTTCGCTTGGCACGTCATCCAGCGCCGCTTGGAACACCAGCATCGAAAAAGCGGTGCCGTGCCATATGTTCGCAAGAATGACGGTGAGCATCGGAATGGTAAACAGCCAGGTGACCGGCGAGATGCCGAAAAACGAAATGATGGCGTTCAGCGTGCCTTCATCGCCGAAAAAGCTGTACAAGCATAGGGCGCACACGATTTCGGGCGTTACCCATCCGGCCAACACCACGGTACCGATCACCCGGCGAAACGTTTTGTTTTTATGCTTCATCAGAAGCGCGATCAGAAATCCGAGCACCTGCTGGCCGATGACGGCCGATCCGATCAAAAATACGAGCGTGTTCCATATGCTGATCCGGACCGTAGGGTCCTGAAACATCCGGGTATAATTGTCCAGCCCGACAAATTTCAGCTCTTTGGCCGCTTCCCCGGTTAACGCCAGATTCGTGAAGGAATAAAAAAACGTCAGCAGGATCGGATAAATAAAAAACAGCAGCAAAATGACGATGGACGGCAGCAAAAAATACAACCAGGTCAAATTTCTCCTTCTGATCTGCGGGGATGATACCGAGATTCCTCCCATGGAAGTCTCTCCTTTCTCGGATGAATGCGAACACCGCATGCCCGCGCTTCGCACCGGATGACGGTTTCGCGCAGGCATGCGGTGCCGTTTATTTTTCTATTGCATGATCCTGCCCGACGATGCGGGTGACGTCCTGCGCGTACTTGTTGGCGGCATCCGCCGCGGATGTGCCCGTGGCGACCGATTCGACCATCGATTGGATTTGCGTCGACACCTCGGGATATTTATCCTGGGCCGGTCTGAATTCGGCGTTTTTCAAATATTCCGTCGCAATTGCGTTGAACGGCATTTTGGTGTATTCCGGATCTTTGGCGACGTCCGCCCGCACCGTAATGTTGCCGGACGACATGACGAGCTTTTGCGTATTTTCCTTGTTCAAAGCGAATTTGATGAAATCCCACGCCTCGTCTTTATTCTTCGCGTTGCTCGGAATGGACAGCGCCCAGCCGCCGGCAAGCGTAATCGTGCCCGGATCCTGCCCTTTGCTTGTCGGCATCGGCGCAAACCCGAGGACGTCTTTGTATTCCGGCCACGGGGCTGCCCCGCCTTCCAGGTAATTGCCCGTAATCCAGGAGCCGTCAAGCGAAATCGCCAGCTTGCCTTTAGGCAGATATTCGCGGGTCGCCGTATTTCCTGCCTGACCGTTCAATACTTTCGAGAGCGGCGGGCCCAGCTTTTCCTTCGTAATCGTCTCGATAAATCCCAGCGCGTCGTTGATGCCTTGGCTCTTGACGATCCATTTTTTGCTGGCTTCATCGTAAAGCCGCTCCCCTGTTCCGTACAGCAGCATCTCGTAAGTTTGCATCGAGGTCGCTTCACCGGTTGCTTTTCCGAGATTCATCCAGATCGGAACGACGTCGCTGCCTGCTTTTTCCTTGATCGTTCTGGCCGCGTCCAGCACCTCATCCCATGATTTCGGCTGCCATTCTTCAGGAAGTCCCGCTTTCTTAAAGATTTCCTTGTTGTACCAAAGCCCCCTCGAGTCCGTGTTGTACGGCACCCCGTAAACTTTGCCGTCGCTTGCGGTCACTCCCTTTTTCATGGCTTCGATAAAGGATCCGTTGCTCCAGTCCTCCCAGCCTTTCAGCCTGTCGTCAAGCGGCTCCAGGAAGCCGGCGCTGGCATCCGAATTCAGCATGAACGTATCTTCGGTCACGATGTCCGGCGCGGTGTCTTTCGATTTGAGCGCCAGCGCGATTTTGGCAAAGTAATCCCCTTCCGAAGCCTGAATCGGCGTCGGCTTGATTTCGACGTTTTTATTCGGATAGGACGCAGACACCTCTTTGATCCATTTGTATAACGTTCCTTTTTCCCCGGTGCCGTCGTCGCGGTAAGTGATCGTAATCGTTTTCTTTTCGGTCGCGGCTTTATCCCCGCCGCCCTGGGATGGAGCGGGATCATTCCCTTGTGCTTGAGGGGCCGAGCTTGAACCCGAGTTTGAGCAGCCCATCGTCACCGCAAGCAGCAAGGCCGACGACATCAGCGCCCATTTTCTTTTTGCGAGCATCTTCATATCCCTCCTTCGTTCGCTTTGAAAGCGATTCCGTAATTCATCTTTATTGCGCTTTGTCCGCAAATATTCAGGCAGGCCGCAAAAGTTCAGAGAAACGATCTCTGGAGAATCCGGCCGATTTTTGCAGGATCGTTTTCGCCCTCCCCCATGCCCTTAAACCTATCCCGAGCGACAAGAAAAGATGAAAAAACGAAACAACGGACGATTCGGAGCTTTCATCCCCGCAGATGAAGTTAGGCAACCGATTTCGACACCTTGAAAACGACGGCGTTCGCCATGCCTGATTCAAAAGGCTGTCCCTCTTCGGTCTCATACCAGAGAAATGTAAAAATTGTAAAATGTAAATGTATTTTACTAGTGTTCAATTATCGCAAGGAGCAAAGGAGGGCCGCATTCGCAGCATTTCATTATCGATTCTAAGGAGGATATGAATTGAGCAGAAAAAAGCCGTCTAAAGTTCGCAGCTATTCCATGCTTGCGCTGAGCACCGTGCTTGCGGTAGGAATCACCTCGCCCAGCGCGGTCTTCGCATCGCCGGATCGGTTAAAGCTTCCGGAACAAACCCGAATCAGTCTCGACTCCCTGCTGAAGCAAGGGCAATCGGCAAAGGACTTGTTAAAGCAGAAAGCGCCGGATCTTCGTGCATTTTCTGCATCGAAGCAGCCTCTTAATTTGGTGGAGGAATCGGACAGCAGCGAGCCCATTTCGGTCATCGTTCAGCTGCAGAACGATCCGCTGAAAGTATACGAAGTCAAACCGTCGATCCGTGCACGCTCCTCGATCGGCAGCTATCAGGCACAACTGAACCAGGAGCACCTGAAGTTCAAATCCGCGGCGCTTGCCAAAACTTCCGCCCAATTCACCAAGGAATATTCGAAAGTGTTCAACGGTTACGCCGTCACCCTGCCGGCCAATCAGGTCGACCAGCTGTTGACGCTGCCCGGAGTCAAGGCGGTGTTCCCGAACGAGGAAGTCCATGCGCTCCCGATCGAAGAGAAGCCGGAAATGACCCCTTACATGGACGAAAGCGCGCCGCTCATCGGCGCAAACGAAATGTGGGAGTCAGGATATGACGGCAAGGGGATTAAAGTAGCCGTTATCGATACGGGCATCGATTACAACCATCCCAGCTTGAAGGATGCCTACAAAGGCGGATACGATTTTGTGGACAACGATGCCGATCCGATGGAGACGCTGCCGGATCCCAGCAAACCGGTTAAAAACGGCAAACCTTACGATACCTCCCACGGTACGCACGTATCCGGCACCATTGCCGGCCGCGGAAACCCGGAACATCCCGATACGGGCAGCGGTTGGGTCCGCGGGGTAGCTCCAGCTTCCGACCTGTACGCCTATCGCGTTCTCGGCCCTTACGGCTCGGGCAGCACGGAAAACGTCATCGCGGGGATCGAAAAAGCGGTCAGCGACGGCGTGGACGTCATCAACCTGTCGCTGGGATCCTCCCAGAACAATCCGTATACGCCGGATTCGATCGCCGTGGATAATGCCGCATTAGCCGGCGTCACCGTCGTCGTGGCCAACGGCAACGACGGTCCCGGAGCCGAGACCGTGGGCAGCCCGGCTTCCGCCCAGTTGGCGATTTCGGTCGGCGCTTCGACGCCGCCGCTCAACACGCCTATTTTCATATCGGACAGCTTAGGCACGGTCTTCGCCCAACTGGCGGCCGGTTCGGCCAAACTGGACAATACGGATGAAAAGCTGGAGCTGGTAAACGCGGGACTCGGCAAAGCGGATGATTACAAAAATGTGAATGTCGCCGGAAAAACGGTTCTCGTCTCCCGAGGCGAAATCTCGTTTGCGGAAAAATCCGAAAACGCCGCCAAAAACGGCGCAAAAGCACTCATCATTTATAACAATACGGCCGGGGAAATCAACGCCACGATCGAAGGCGCCAAACAATCCGTGCCAACCTACACCATTTCCCAGGACAGCGGACTGAAGCTGAAAGCGGCCGTCGAAAAGGGAGATAATCAAGTTGCCTTCAATTACAAGAAGGAGCAGGATTTGCTCGCCGACTTAAGCTCAAGAGGCCCTTCCCTGCCGCATTACGGCATCAAACCGGATATCGCCGCCCCGGGCGTCGGCATCAAATCTTCCATTCCGGCGTTTGACGGAGACTATGCAAATGCGTATGAGGAATTGCAGGGAACCAGTATGGCAACGCCTCACGTAGCCGGTTCCGCTGCGCTCTTGCTTGAGAAAAGCCGCAAAGACGGCCTCGGCTTGAAGCCGGATCAAATCAAAGCGTGGTTGACGAACAACGCGGTGCTGATGAAAGACCGTCAGGGCAACACCTACGGCGTAAACGAACAAGGCGCCGGCCGTGTCGATTTGAAAAATACCGCCGATGCCCAAGCGATCGTCAAAGTCGAAGAGCCGTTGCCGGTTCCGCTTCAGGACGAAACGCACCACACTTCCTATTCCGGCAGCCTCTCCTTCGGCCTGCTAAAGGCTGGATCGACGGTGACACGGAAGCTAAGCATCGATAATATCGCAGGCAGCAACCAGCATTATGCCGTATACGTCGATTGGGCGAGCAACAGCGGCCTGCAGCTGATCCCCGAGCTGTGCGATATCCATCTGAAGGCCAACGAGTCTTCATATGACCTGCCGGTTACGCTAACCATTCCGGAAGGAACGCCGGAAGGCATCTATCAAGGTCATATCCAGTTCACGCAGATGAAAACCGGACATCAGCTCCATGTGCCTTTCAGCGTATACGTCGGCGAAACCTTCGAACAGCCGGCCATGACGTCCGTAGAAGTGGATCCGATTTATCTCTCTACGGCCGAAGGCGGCAATGGAATGGCTACGGTGTATTACTCGTTGAATGAGAAGGTCGAGGATTACGGCTTCTACGTATTTGGCGCAACCGCGAACGACGATAACTTATCGCTCCTTGGCCTAATTTACAGTGAGGATTTCCCAAATAAACTCGATCCGTTCTACTATTCGTTTGATTGGGATGGGACGATCATCGGTTTGGACGGAAAAGAGACGAAGTTGAACAAGGACGCTAACCCTGACGGGGTTTATGCCTTGGTTCCGGTCGTCATCAAAGCGGGCGAAGAGGAACCGATTCTGTTGGAGGACTCGCTCAAGGCATTCCTTTTGGACAATACGGCGCCTACAGCCGTGCTTCCCGAGAAAGTGACGGTAAATGCCGAGAAACCAAATGAAGGCATATTGCAAGGCAGCATTGAAGACGACTTGTTGCTGCAATATCTCGGTACCGCCCAAGAATACGTCCATGTGAAAGCGGTCGTGGATACGGCCAACAACCAGGAATTTGCGGGCACGATCGATGCTGACGACAACTTTACCGTCAAGTTCCCGTTAACGCAGGGACCGAACAAAATCCAGCTCTTCGTCTACGACGATGCCGGAAACGGTTCGGCCGTGCCGGCCAAAACCTATGAGTACGCATTAAAAGACGGCAGTACGGCCATTGGACTCGCTACGGTCCAAGAAAGCGTGTATACGAACGAACCTTTTGACGTTAACGTTCATTTCGATGGTGCCGAAGACGTTCAACGCATGACCGTCGACGTCACGTACGATGCTAAACTGAAACTGAATCAAGTGACGCCGGGCGCCAAAGACATTCAAGTCGAATCGCAGCAAAACGTCGCCGCAGCCAGCCATCCCGACGGCAAAAAAACCGTGACTTTCGGCTTCGAGCTGGACCAACCGGCGAAAACCGGCACGTTGGCCCATTTCACGTTTACGCCATCCGAACCTGGAATTTTCTCGCTGGATCTCAGCAATGTAAAATTGTGGAGCGCCGAACAGAAAGAAATTGCTGCATCGGCGTTAACCGGGATCCAAGTTAAAGTAACCGACCGGAACGTTGCGGATGATTCTCAGAGTCCTGACCAGAACAATCCGGTGACCGAACCTGACAAGGGATCGGAACAGCCGGGCGGCAACCCGTCTGCTGAACCTTCCATGGACAACCAAACATCCGGCTCCTTGCAGGTCACGAGAGAGAAATTCCAATCGGCTTCATCCGTGGAAACATCCGAAAAACCGGTGCCGAACCGAATGCCTTGCTCAAAACCTAACCCGAATCCAGGCAGCCCGGATCCCGATCCGAATCCAGGCAGCGGGAACGGAGGCGGAAACGGAGGCGGTGCATGGTCCGGCGGAGGAGCGGCATCACCAACGCCAAGCGCGCCATCCGGCACGAAGCTGGCAGCCGGCGTGTTGACTGAAAAAGGTACCGGCGAGCAAAAAACGGCCGAACTGAACGTCGATGCCTCATATCTGACAGGACAGCTCAACAAATCGGACAGCAAAAACGCGACGGTGGACCTTAGCGACGCGTCGTTCGATTCTTATCATCCGTTCACCCTGAAGATCGGCAATGCGCTAACGGAGCAGCTGCTGAAATCGGGCAAGCCACTCATCATCAAAGGCAAAGGTTTTGAGATCCACGTTCCGGCCGGCACCCTCAAAAGCTTCGTAACGAAAGACGGGCTTGCCGTCTCGTTCAGCTTTAGCGGTACCGCTGCAGGAACGATTCAAGCCCCGGCCGGCGGCAGCGCAGGTTTCGTTTCCGGCGCCCTGACGATCAACGACCCGGCGACGGCGCTGGCTTCCCCGGTGTCCATCACGCTGGCGCTCGATGCCGGGAAGGTGAAAAACCGCGGCAAAGTCGGCATCTTCGCGAAAAACAAGGACGGCGTATGGACCTATGCCGCTTCGGGCAATAACCAAACCGGATTTGTCACGTTCCAAACATCCAAACTTGGCGCGTTCAGCGCGGTCGAAGCCCTCAAAACCTTTAACGACATCGTCCATCATTGGGCCAAAAACGAAATCGAAGTGATCGCTTCCCATTACCTGGCGAACGGCAAGGACGCAACGGATACGTATAAACCGAATGACCCCGTGACGCAAGCGGAATTCCTGTCCCTGCTTGACCGGCTTCTTGGCACAGGCAAAACATGGAGCGATCGCGCGGCCGAGACGGGTTCCAGCCATCCGTTAAGCCGCGAGGAGCTTGCCACATTGCTTGCTCAAGCATTAGACGCCGGTACGACCGGGGGAGGCTCTGATCTTGCCTTCAAGGATGGGGACGATATCCGGGATTCCGCCAAAGGAGCCGTTTCCTATGCCGTCGAAAAAGGGTATTTGAAAGGCAATCCGAACGGAACCTTCAATCCGAAAGGCAAATTGACCCGGGCTGAAGCCGGCATCATCCTGTACCGCATTCTTCAAGAGCTGCAATCCAAATAAAACCACGCTAAAAACGGCAGGCAGCGGAGAGGATTCTCCGCAACGCCCGCCGTTTTTTCATTTTACCCGATCCACCTGCAGCAACGTGATCTCTTTGCATTCGTACGTGTCCTGGAGCGCTTCTTCTTTGACGACCCCCAGCTTGACCAGTCCGGCGATTTTGCCGGGGTCGGATTTGGAGAGCAGCTTCCACACTTCCAGATCCGGAAGCGCTTCGAACAATTTCTCGTCGTCGTATTCCTTGCGCGTTTGCGAGACGAGTTTGACCCGGTAGGGCCCGGAGGTGAAGTCCGCCGTCCCTTGTTCCCTGCAATAGCCGATGATTTCATCGCGAAGCTCTTTAAGTTCCTGCTCGGTTTCTTTTTGCTGCTGTTTCAGCTGAAAATACCTTTTGACGATCTTTTCCATGTCCTGATCACTCTCCCCTTCTACTACATGTGTATGCAGCAAAAGGCACGGATTAGGACGCCTGGATCGGCTCGCCTATTAAATCTTGCGGTAGATCTGCCCTCCTTTTTAGACCTTTGGGCTGTAGATAGAGACTATGAAAAGCAGGGTATCATCGAATGGTCAAGGTGTGGGCAGATACGATGTTTTTCTATTGTGAATTTTTCATATGATGATATTTTATCATGTATGGCTAACGGTTGTTGCCACAAGCTAAATCGATCCGGACGAGATTCGGACGTTTCGTTTATTCCGACCCGCCTCGGCCCTCGTACACGACGTTTCCGTTCACTACCGTCATTTGCACGATATCCTGCAGCAGCACATCCGGATCTTCATGAAACGGATCGCGGCGCAAAATCGTGAAATCCGCCGCATATCCTTTTTCGATCATCCCCCGGTCCGATTCATGGCCGCCGGCATACGCGCTCCCTCTCGTATACAACGCAATCGCCTCGTACATGTTTAACCGCTCCTTTTCGCCATAAACGGTATCCTGAAACGGTTTGGTGCGGGTGACGGCCGCATGGATGCCTTCGAGCGGGGACACCTTTTCGATGGGCGCGTCGGAACCTCCGGCACATGGGATGCCCTGCTCCAGCAGCGTCCGCCAGGCATACACCAGCCTCTCCCCGGGATCGCCGATCCGTTCCATGACCCAGGGAAAGTCGGACGCGACAAAACTCGGCTGAATGTCCGTGATGACCGGCAGCCGTTTCATCCGCGCCACCAACCCGGGGCGCAATATTTGGCCGTGAATCAGGCGATCCCTTTTCCCGTCCGGGCAAGGGTGCTTCTCCAAATGCGCGAGCACCAATTCCGCCGCCCCATCCCCGATCGCATGCGCGGCAACCGCCATGCCGTGAGCTCTTGCTTTCATGACCAAGCGATCCAGCTCAGGCTCCGCATGAACGGCGACGCCCGAAGTCGACGGGTCATCCGCATACGGCCGGCTGAGCAGCGCGGTTCTGCCGCCCAAAGCCCCGTCGGCAAACAGCTTCATGGCCCCGAACTCGAGCAGCGGCGACCGGATCTGCTCCCCCCTTCCCGCGGCGAGCCATTCGTCCAATGCCAAATGATGAACGAGCAGGTGGGCCCTGAAATGCTTTTGCCGCCCATGAATCACCCTGTCGAATGCGCGCATGGTCCGGCTGCAGCTGCCATAATAACTTAAATCCTCCGTATGGCCGCCCGTCAGCCCCTTGGCCCAGCAGTCTTCGATGGCTGCCGCAAGCGCCGCTTCCAAATATTCGTCCGTCGGGCCCGGCACGGCACGGAGGACAAGATCCTGGGCAGACTCCTTCAAAATACCGTTCAGCCGTCCGTGCGCATCCCTTTCCAGCACGCCTCCTGCCGGATCCGGCAGGTCATCGTCGATGCCCGCCGCCTGCAAAGCCGCCGTATTGGCGGCCATCATATGCCTGCACACCCTGCGCAGCAGCACGGGATGCTCGGGAGCCGCGTCGTCCAAAAGTCCCCTCTCCGGCTTTCCGGGGTCATCCCATTCGTTTTCGTTCCAGCCTTCGCCCAGGATCCACATCCCTTTCGGGAGCACCGACGCCTGTTTCTTAACGGCTTCGAGCACTTCGTCTCGGCTGCGGCAGCCTCCCAGCTGGAGTTTAAGGAAGGTCTCGCCGTGACCGATCAAATGCATATGGCTGTCCACGAATCCCGGGAACATCGCCGCGCCTCCCAAATCCCGAACCTCATTGATCTTTCCGCGATATGTTCTTTCCAGCTCGTCCAACCGCCCGGCATCCCGGATCGCTCCGCCTTCGGTGTAGACCGCTTCCACCGTATGGGAATCACGCAACATCGTGTAGATGGTGCCGCCCTTCCACAACGTCCCCATCGTATTCCTCCTTTGCTCTGATCTCTTTTTATTATTGTGAATTTTTCATATGTTGAAATATTAATTAAAGAACCGGACCCCGTGTCCGTATGCCCCGCCTACAATCAAAAAAGCGGCCCTTGCAGGCCGCTTTTTTCGCCTTCGTCAGCCCGCCGGCCGATCAGGTTTTACCCACCCAATCTTCTCCGGCGACCTGCTTCCAGCGGGCACGTATGTGTTCGTATTCCGGGCCGGACAACGTGCTCGTGCGCAGCAGCTCGGCGTTTTCCGCCCATCTTCCCGGCTTTTGCGTGCCGACCACCGCCGTATGCACGCCGGGTACGGTCAAAGCGAAACGAAGCGCCGTTGCGACGGCCCGGTCATGATCCGCCAGGAAGTCATATCCGAGCTCTTTCAGCCGTTGCCAGTAGACGTAAGGATATGCTTTTTCGGACAACGTCTCGTAAGTCCAGGCGACATTGGCCACGGGTCTTTTCGCGACCACGCCCATTTGCCTTTCCTCGGCCTCCGGCAGCACCAAATCGATCGCTTCCTGGTCGGCAATGTTGAGCGATATCATCAAGCTGTCGAACAAGCCGGTTTGCACCGCGTAAAGGGCATCGGTCCGGTCGCCGCTGTAGCCGATAAACCGCGTTTTCCCCTGCTGCTTCGCCTTTTGCAGCACCTCGATCACCGCGCCTTGGCGCAGTATTTTTTCCGAGCAGCTGTGCAGGTGGATGACGTCCACGTAATCCGTGCGGAGTCGCTTCAGGCTGCGGTCAATGCTTTTTTCCAGCATCGCGGGGTTCCAGTCCTCGTCTTCGAAACCGGCCGAATGGCCGCATTTCGTGAACAAATAATAATCGTCCCTGCGGCGGGATAACGCCTTGCCGATCAGTTCCTCGCTGTCGCCGTAGCATTCCGCCGTGTCAATGACGTTCAGTCCGGCGTCCAGCGCTTCGTTCAGCAGCTTTTCGACCTTGGCCAGGTCGGTTTCGGACCCGATTTCCGAGCCGCCGAAGCCAAGAATGCTGACTTCCATCCCCGTTTTGCCAAAAATACGCTTTTCCATCTTCCAGCCTCCTTATTCATCATACGTGATGTGAACCAGGTATCCTTCCGGCGAGAGCGTCTTGCTGATCAATCCTGCAGCATCCATTCGTTAAAAACCGTAAATGCTCATGCCTCCATCGACAAGGAGGGTTTGCCCGGTCATGTAGTTGGCCGCGTCCGAAGCCAGGAACACGACGGGTCCGACGACCTCCTCCAGCTGCCCCACCCGATTGAGCGGCGTGCGGTCCAGAATGTCCTGCACATATTGTTCGTCGCTTAAAAGCTTTTCGGTCAGCGGCGTCCGGAAATACCATGGGCCGACGGCATTGACCAAAATCCCGTACTTTCCCCATTCCAGCGCCAAAATTTTCGTCATATGGATCAGCGCCGCTTTGGTTGAGCCGTATACCACGCCGGTGCGAAGCGCCGTATGGCCCCCGACGGACGAAATGTTGATGATTTTGCCGCCGCCGTGGTCTTTCATGTAACGTCCCGCCGTCTGCGACGCGATAAACGCGGACTTCAGATTCGTCTGCATGATCGTCTCCCATTCGTCGTCCGTCACTTCCAGCGCCGGCGTGCGGATGTTCATTCCCGCATTGTTCACCAAAATATCGAGTCGTCCGGCTTCGGCGATCAGCTTGTCAAAAGCGCCCTCGATTTCTTCCCGCACCGTAATGTCCGCAGGAATGACATAAGGCTTGGCATTCGTATGTTTGCGGATGAGTTCCGCCGTTTCCTCCAAATCGGCTGCCGTCCGCGACACCAAAGCGACGTCGCATCCCGATTCCGCCAGCCCGACGGCAAGCGCCCTGCCGATGCCGCGTCCCGCGCCCGTCACGAGCGCCGTTTTTCCTTCAAGCTTAAACGATGGCAAATACATGCTGTAAACGCTCCTCTCCATCCTGTCCTGTTTTAATTTATGGCATGAACTTTGTGCGACGTAAAATATTGGCTGACGTTCCCGCTCGACGGATGGATTTTCTCCTCGAATTGCTGACCCGTATATCCGCCGATCACTTTCCGCCAAAATGCCTGGGCGGGCAGGTTTTTTTTCACCTGGGTCACTTTCCACCGTCCCTGGAAGCGGTCGAAGAGCTCGCATGCAGCCCAGCTTCCCAATCCGCAGCGGCGGTATTTTTGCATAACGAAAAATTCGGTCATGTAATAGTCGCCTTCCTCCGGTTCCGTTAAACGGTCCACGAGCGCAAAGCCGGCGGGATGTCCCCCATGCGTCATCAGAAAAGGATATTTCCCCGTCCCCCTTCTCCAATAGTCGTCCAGGCCCGGATAACCGGGAAACACGCCGTCCTGGTTCACTTCCAAATTCGTATATAGGGTGAAATCATATAAATACAGCTGCATCAGGCCGGCAATGACCTGTTTTCGCCGCGCGGGCACGAGATCCAATCTGAAATCCACGAATTCACCTCTTTTTATCATGCAGGTATGTAGATCGTATCATATCCAATATATAACTTTGGCCGCCGCGGAGCAAGGTGAACCATTTTGGCCGACTTTCAAGCGCCTTGCGAGCCGTCAGAACGGATCCTATGGTAAAATAATCTTGTGAAGACCAACTAGACTCGAGGTGATGCCCGCATGAACGTACAAAAAGAAATCGACCGGATCAAGCTTGACGAAAAAGTACTGGGCATGCCGTGGTTTGTCCAGCAGTTTATCGACTACAAGCTGCCGGATCTGTCCCCCTCCACGCTTCTCGAATATGTGAGGGACTATGAAACGTTTTTTGGCTGGTTGCGTTCCGAAGGGCTTTCGAGCGCATCGGACAACAAAGACGTCACGCTGCAGGAGCTGGAAGTGCTCCGGATGGAGAACGTCACCAGCTACCGGATTTTTCTCGCGACCAAACGGGAAGGGGCCAATTCCCGCATTACCGTGTCCCGGAAGCTTTCCTCCCTCCGATCGTTGTTTCATTATTTAAGCCAAATTGCGGAGGACGAGGAGTTTTATCCCTTGCTGAAACGAAACATCATGGCAAAAATCGAAATCAAACGGATCCACAAACCGAAAGATACCGCCGCCAAGCTGAAAGGCAAAATTCTCGAAGAAGACGAGCTGCTCGAGTTTATCGGCTACATTCTCGAAGGCTATGCCAAGGATGTCGAAAACAATAAACAGGCGCTGTATGCCCATGAGCTGAACAAAGAACGGGATGCCAGCATTACGAGCCTTATTTTGAATTCCGGCCTGCGGGTGTCCGAGGTCGTGAACTTGAACGTGGACGATATCGATTTGAACAACAAAATGCTGTACGTTTACCGCAAGGGCAACAACGACGAAACCTTCAAAACCCCGGTTTATTTCCGGGAGCAAGCCAAAGACGATTTGATGGCCTACCTGAATCTGCGGCAAACCCGCTATAAGGCGCCCAAAAAAGAAAAAGCGCTGTTCCTCGCTCTCGCCAACGGCCAAAACGAAGGCAGACGCATGACGAAACGGGCGATCCAGGCAATGATCATCAAATACGCCAAACGGTTCGGCAAACCTTATTTAACGGTCCATAAGCTCCGCCATTCTTTTGCCACGGACTATTACTTGCAAAACGACATTTACAAAACGAAGGAACAGCTCGGGCACGCTTCGACCGAAACGACCGAAGTATATGCCCATCTGACCGACAAAACGATGTCCGAAGCCATTGAACGGCGCGTGGATGCTTGATCCGTAATCGCTTCTCCAGCAGCAAAAAAAGGGAAGACCTGAGAATAAGGTTTTCCCTTTTTTTCGCAAGGCTAAACACCTCTCGCAAATCGATGTGCCGCGGCCTCTATATCTAGTTTTGGATATCCTTTCTTACCGCGTCCCTCCATTTTAGGATGCCTCGGATTGCATTTTCTTCTCCGCCGCGATAAAGATCCTCGATCGTCATGGACCAGGACCTGGAGGTACGCTTTCTTTGCCGGCTAGGCAGGGGATTCGTTATTTTGCCTGCCTTTGAAACCAGTTCCCTGTTTTTCTCGAGAATACGCTCCGTGCTCCAGCGATGATCGTATGCATCCGTGAACAGCTCTGCCAGAAGCTTGTACCCTTCCTCGGTATAGTTAGAGGGATGCTGGATCATATAACATGAAACAAGCCAAAAATGCAAGGCATACATCTCGGGATCACGATGTTCCCAAGCCAGCGGATAATGAAACATCTCAAAGCAGGAAAGTCCGTCGGTTTCCGCCGCCCCGCATTCCATGCACTTGCCGTTTTCCATGACCGTATCGATATCGACCATCTGCCAACCCTCCTCTACAAAAAATCGCTCTATTATAAACTTACTCTATAACGTTGCGTGAGGGTCAAGAGGCAAGCGACGAACGAAGGCTATCAAAACAAGCCGACTAACAAAATGCTTATGGAGATGGCGCTGAATTTGCGATCTGCCGAAGCATCCAGTCCGTGATTCGACGATGATCGTCTTTGCCGAACCGCACAAGATGTTCGCGAGGTTCCCCGGCCGAGAATACCTGCGCCTCCGGCAGCCAACTGACGACGCCCGCTACGTTTTCCAACTCCCAAATCAGCTCCGCATCTTCGGCTCTTCTTACCATGACAAGCTTGGGATAACGCTCCTTCTTGAAGCCTTCCACCAGAATGACCTCATAGCCGCCAAAATTTTCGATGAGCTTCTCCAAAGACGTTTCTTCTTCGCGGATGACCGCCGTTTTCCGCGGGGACACGAGCGCGATCGCCGCTGCCCCGGCGGCCCGGTGGCGGTAGGAATCGGTGCCCGGATGGTCCATTTCGAAATCATGGGCGTCATGTTTGATGACCGCCACGCGGCGGCCCTCCGCCTTCAGCCTTTCGACCAGCGCGCAGACGAGCGTCGTTTTGCCGCTGTTTTTGTAGCCGACGATTTGGCACACAAACGGTTTTTTCACAGCCTGTTTCCTTTCAGCATCAATATGTTCACTTTCGAGCCGGCGGGCGTCGCCTCTTTGGCCGGCGGAACGACGATAAGGCAATCGCTGTCCTTGATCGTCACCATGACGCTCGATTCGTCGACCGCTGCCGGTATGGCGTACAACACGCCGTTCCTGGCTTCAACGCTGCCCCGAACGTAACGCGTAAAAGCGTTCACTTTCGTATAGTCGCGGTCCAGCACCGCCGTCCATTCCGTAAGATAAGGCTGCTCGCTTCCCAGCGCCTGCTGGATGAATGGCCGCACAAACAGCTCGAACCCGACGAAACACGCCCCGGGATTGCCGGATAGGGCAAACAAAAGCTTTCCGTTTTTCACCGCAGCCGTCGTGACGCTTCCGGGACGCATCGCGATTTTGTTATACAGCATGTCCACGCTGCCGCTCCGCACGAAGTCGCCCATGATATCGTAGTCGCCTACGGACACGCCGCCGCTCGTCACGACCGCGTCATATTCCTGCAGCGCTTTTTCCACCTTGGCTTTGGCAAGCGGGAGCTCGTCCATGACGGCTTCCAAAATAAACGGTTCGCCACCGGCATCGCGCACCTGGGATGCCAACATATACGTATTGCTGTTGCGGATTTTTCCCGGCTGGAGCGGCTCGTCCACGGTTAAGAGTTCGGAGCCGGTCGAAAAAATGGCGATGCGCGGTTTCCGATAGACGGGCACCCGATGAACGCCAAACGAAGCGAGCACCGAAATTTCGCCGGCCCGGATCCGGCGTCCGGGACGGAGCAGGATCTCCCCTTCCTGCACTTCAAAGCCGATCGGCGTCACGTTTTTCCCGGGTTCGATGCTTCGCTTGAGTCCCATTTGCATCTGTCCCCCATGTTCGCGAAGCTCGGTCATTTCCAGCATCACCACCGCATCCGCGCCTTCCGGCACCTGGGCTCCCGTCATGATGCGGGCGGCGGTGCCTGGCGTGATCGTTTTCCCGGAGACGGAGCCGCAAGGGATCTCGTCGATGACGTCCAGCCAGACCATTCGATCCGAGCCGGCGCTTGCCGTATCCTCCGATCGGACGGCGTACCCGTCCATGCCGGAACGGCGGAAACGCGGAAACGGATGCGGGGCCCGGATTTCCTCCGCCAAATACCGGCCATCGCTTTCTTCCAAAGGAACCGTTTCGATGGGACCGGGTTTCCCGTACGCCGCGAGCAATTGCTGGGCGGCTTTGACTTGCAGCGGTTTGCGGTGGAATTTATCGCGATCGTCTTTCGTTTGCATGTTCATGTCGTCAACACCTTCCTCTTCTCGTTCACCCAATACACTCATGCCTCTATCATGACACAAAAAAACGCACGAATCCATGCTTCGTGCGTTGCTTTTCCCGTCATCTCCGCGACCTTCGCGTTATTTTTCCCGAACCGACCCTCGTTTTAGGCTTGGTGTACGACTTTTTCGGTGAATCAAACAAGCCGCCCGACCCGCTTCCGCGGGATATTTTCCCCCTCGATGGGGTGGTCGAATCCGGTTTGCGGTCAAAGATGCTGCCCCCTGAGCCGACGCTCGAATCCCCTCCGCTCGAACCCCGGCGGAAGATCGAACCCTTTTTCTCCACCGTCAGCGGAGGCGCTACCTTTTTGTCGCTGGAAGTCGGGGCGTGGTACGTCCCTTGTTTCGGCTGGTAAATGTCGCGGCTGGAATACCCCCGGTATCCGCCGCCCCCGCCGAACGAATCGAATAGATGCCCGATGAGCGCTGCCGTCAGATAGCCCTGCAGGAAGCTCGAATCGTAGTTTTTCTGGACGTATTCCTGGGAATCCACTTCGATCAGCGTATCGGTTTCCTTTTTGGGATCCTTTTGCAGATGATAATAATCATGGCCGTAAACGAGAAACATATGCTCGGCGTCCTCTTTGGACATTTGGTCCGGCGTTTTCTCGTCCGATAGTTCCTTTGCCACTTCCGGGACGGTTTTATCCGCTGCGCGGTATACGTACGAGGTCGCATTGCCGCTTCGGTTCACCGATTCCAAAGGATACGTTTCCTTCACGTTCGGAGCGCCGATTCCGCACCCGGTCAAAAGCGACATGACAAGGCTGATGACAAGCAGGATTTTCAAGCTGAGCAGCGACCGCCCGTGTCGTCCTTTCATACGATCACTCCTAATTGGCCCGGATGACCCTTACGTCTCCCGGCAGCACTTTCTCTCCTTCGTATAGCATGAAACGCCCGTTTTGCCATTCGATCCGCACCAGCCGGTAATCGTCCGATTGGTACTGCCAGACGTGCTGCGCGCCGCTTTGGGTAAACGGCGTTTTGCCGTTGATCATGACATGGCCTTCGTATTCTTCTTCCAGATAAAAAATCTTGTCGTCCAATTCCAGCTCTGTCGGAACCTCGCTCGGATTGTCGAGGCGTCCGTCGAGCGGACTGTACAGCGCATATTGCAGCGTTTCGCGCTCTTCGATGTGCAAATACATGATGGTGTTGCCGTCCTGAAGCGTAAGGACAACGGCGTTGCGTCCGCGGTTATGGACCCTTCCCGTCACTTCGTACGTCACCAGGGACACTTCGCAAATATCCCCCGGCATCAGGGATAGCATGCTTTTTTCCGCTTTCGGCGGCTCGGGTTTGGCAAACAGGTTGCCAATACGTTTAAATACGCTCATAATGTGATAACTCCTTACGTTCCATACTTAGTCTGCGACGAAACTCTAAATTATAGGCAGGCGGTAATAATTAACGCCCCCACCAGATGGAGCGAACCTGCAAACAAGCCGTAACCGATCTTTCCCTGCTGCGTGCCGACGTCCAGCTCCAGTTTGGCCCATACCCGGAGAAGCACCCGGACGACGGCCTCCAATACAAGCAAGATCAGGAACGAAATGATGGAAACCATGATGGCATCCAGCAAATTGTTGGATGTGCTAATGGATGCGGACAAAATGTAACCTTGCGCAAGCAGCTTCAGCACAAGTCTTGTCGTCACCGCCATGTTGCCCGCCTTGACTTCCTCAAAGTCCTTGTATCTCGTGAACAGCGAGTCCACAAACATAAGAATAAACAGGAGCAGGGCTCCGGATCCTGTCCAAACGAGGATCGCCATAATCGTGTTAAAATCCATTGACACGTGCCTCCACAGATTTTTCGTTGTTACAACAGAGCAGCGAAGGGGGACATGGATGGTGCACAATCCCCTTCGCTGCTTTTACAAACTTACGCTTCAATTTCGGACGGTATTACTTGTTTTCGTATTGTTTCATCAAAGCGGCAAGCTCGTCTTCCACGGCTTTGTCTTTGCCGAGCTGTTCGAACTCGTCGTCAAGGGATTTGCCTTTGGAGGACATTTCGTTGCTTGCTTCGGCTTGCGCCTCCATTTGCAGCATTTTTTCTTCCATGCGCTTCATGCCGCTTGTAGCGCTGTCCGTGCTGAAGCCCTGCATCGCTTTATTGATTTCGGTTTGCGCTTTCGCTGCATTATAACGGGCTACCAGCGTCTCGCGCTTGTTTTTCATTTCGGTCAGCTGCTTGCGCATTTCGTCCAGCTTGTTCCGAAGGTTGTCGGCAGCGGCTTTGTTTTGGTCGTAGCTTGCTTTGTATTCCGCCATTTTTTGTTCCGCGGCTTTCTTTTCTTCCAGGGCGCGGCGCGCCAGTTCCACGTTTTGAGCTTGTGCGGCCGTATGGGCTTGCTGGGTGCGCTTTTCGACGAGAGCTTGTTGTTCTTCGTAGAGCTGCTTGAATTTTTTCTCGATCGCGATTTGCGCGGCTACCGCTTTCTCCGCATCCTCAAGATCTTCCGTCATATCGCGGATGTATTGGTCGGTCATTTTCACCGGATCTTCCGCTTTATCGATAATAGCGTTAATGTTGGACATCGTCAGGTCGCGTAATCTTTTAAAAATTGCCATCGTGTCATTTCCTCCTAAAAAGGGTTTAAGTTTGTTCTTTATGATATTCTTTTACGGCGCAAAACCGAAGTCGTTTCAAAAATCGAAAAAAAATTTTCGCTTCTCAGAAACCGCGAAGGTACTGCTTCGGAATTTTGGCGCTGCCCTCCAGCGCCTGCGAAGCATGCAACGCCCAATAAGGGTCCTTCAGCATGCCGCGGCCGACCGCGACCAAATCCGCCTGCCCGTTCAGCACCACGCTCTGGGCATCCTCGAAACCTTCAAGCCGTCCGACGGCAATGACCGGCACGTTCAGCTTTTCCTTCAGCTGTTCGGCCAGATTCACTTGGTAACCGGGACCGGATTTCGGCCCTCCGTTGGAACCGACCGGACCTTCCCCTCCGGACGACACGTGAAAAATATCCACTCCCGCATCCCGGTAACGGCGGCATACTTCGGCAATGTATTCTATGCCGTATCCCCCGTCGACGTACTCTTGGGCAGAAACGCGCATAATGACGGGCATCTCTTCGGGCACCGCCTCCTTGACGGCTTTGACGACCTCTTCGCCAAAAAGGGGCAAATCCTGCCCGTAGGCATCATCGCGCCGGTTCGTCAGCGGCGAATGGAATTGATGGATCAGATACCCGTGCGCGCCGTGGATTTCAACCGTGTCGAAGCCCGCTTCCACGGCCCTTCTCGCAGCTTCCTTATAAGCCTGCACAAGTTCCTTCACTTCTTCGGTGGTCAGCGCCCGCGGGGTGCGGTATTTCTCGTCAAAACGGATCGCGGAAGGCGCTACCGGCGGGCTTGCGTCTTCGGCTTTTCGTCCGGCGTGCCCCAGCTGAATGCCGATCCGCGTGCCGTACGTATGTACTTCGTTTACGATTTTGCGGTATGCGGGGATCTGCTCGTCGCTCCATATTCCCGTATCCCGGTTCGTGATGCGCCCATCCGGATGCACTGCCGTCATCTCGACGATGATCAGTCCTGTTCCGCCGACTGCCCTGGAAACATAATGCACAAAATGCCAGTTGTTAGGAACGCCATCTTCAGCCTGTACCGAATATTGGCACATCGGAGGCATCACGATCCGATTTTTTAATGACAATCCCTTTAATACGTAAGGTGTAAATAAATCCGCCATGCTTAAGTCTCCTTTCAGCGAGCTCTAGTCTTGTGGTTATGCCTTTATCTTGCTCAACAGGACAAGTTTGCACACATTATTATACACCTTCGGCCCGGAATGTTGGCAATATGCGGCATTGATTTGGCCCATCCCTCATAATTCCTTCCAATTCGGGACATAACAGTAGAGACCGTTTCATTTATGAGCACACCGCCGAAAGGAGCCGATGACCGTTATGAGAAACGCCTATCTCGACAAAGCCTGTTTGGGGCTGCTTCTGATCAGCCTCCTTTGCCCAGACCCCGGCCTTCAAGCGGCAAAACTGACAGAACCCTCTCCCTCCCATCCCGCCAAGGAAACGGGCGCAACCAGCGGAGCGGAAAAAGGACAGGAGAACCAGGCGCTGACCTTGGGACAGCTGATCAAAAAATATCCGGATACGTTCAAAATCCACGGCCCCCGCGTCAAGCAAATCGCCCTCACGTTCGACGACGTCCCGGATCCCCGGTTTACGCCGCAGGTGCTTCGCATCTTGTCCGAAAACAAAGTGAAAGCGACGTTTTTTGTCGTCGGCAGCCGGGCCAAAAAACACCCCGACCTTGTCGCCCGCATCGTCCGGGAGGGACATGTCATCGGAAATCATTCCTATAACCATCCCCAGTTCCACAAGTTGACCATGTCCGAATACATGGACCAAATCATCCGAACGGAAAACATTTTGTACGGCATGACCGGCTACAAGCCGAAGCTTATCCGGCCGCCTTACGGGGACATTACCGAAAACCAGCTGCGCTGGGCCAAGCGGGAAGGATACAAAATCGTGAACTGGAACGTGGATTCGCTGGATTGGAAAGGCATCGGCAAAAACACCGTCAAAAAAAACATCATGACCGCCGCCGGGCAAGGCTCCATCATTCTGCAGCATGCCGGAGGCGGAAGCACTTCCGATTTGACCGGCACGATCGAAGCCTTGCCGGAAGTCATTCGCGAGCTGAAGCAAAAGGGATTCACGTTCGTGACCGTGCCTAAGCTGCTGAAAATCCAGAAAGACAAATGACGCTTCAAACGCAAAACAGCCTCCGCGAATTTATCGCAGAGGCTGTTTTGGCGTTCCGGTATATAGGCAGATGACGGGATGCCATCTTATTTAATGAAATACAGTTCGACGTCCTGGAAACCGAAGTTGCTGACCGACTGAGGGCTTCCCGGCACGAAAATGTCGATGCGGTTGCCTTTGATCGCGCTGCCGGTATCGCTGGCCGTGGCCACGAAAGCTTTTTTCGGAAGGCCCGGGAAGCTGTGCCCCGTTACGAGCACTTTCGTGCCGAGCGGAATGACGGACGGGTCGACCGCGATCGTGCCGAGCTCCAAGGGGTTCCCGAAATAGTCGACGGCTCCCCATTTGCCGTTTTCGCTGGCGGCCGAGGAATATGCCGTCGCTTTGACTTTCAGCGTTTTGTTGTAAGCGAAGGTTTTGCCCCAAGCTTCGACGACTTTTTCGCCGGAATCGACGTTAAGCGATGCGGTAATCGCCACCGGCGCAGGATCGGCATAGGCTTTCATCGTTTCGCCGGCAGGTATGTTCAGCTTCAATCCGGCGTAAATGTTGGTTGCCGGTATGTTGGGATTTGCGTTCATCAATTGGTTCAGGTTCACGCCGTATTGTTTCGATAGCGTATAGTAAGTGTCGCCTTCCTTGGCTACATGGACGGAATCCGCATGGACCGGCACGGCCTGTACCGCCAATGCGATGCCAAGCGCCGCTGCAAAAATCTTCATTTTCATAAATCTCTTTTTCATAGTTCCTCCTTAAAATCCTTCATGCCTGCGAGGTTAGCTGTCGGGTTCGGATTGAGGAGACAACCCTACGATCGAATACGATTCACCCCAAGTGAACATGGTGATTCACGGTGGAAATGGTCCCCCGCACTTTTCGTTCCAAAGTTTTGGCTCATTCAATATATCACAATTTTGTAACCTGTGCGCATGAAAATGTTACCAAATTGCAACCTTCCACCAAAAAAGTGCCGTTATTAAGGCGTTTTCACGCTAAAAGACTTCGAAAAAAATGAAGCAAAAGTTACAATCGGCACAAAAAAAGCCCCGGGCAGGAAACGAAGCCCGAAGCTTGAAAATATGGATTTTCTATAGTACCTTGCTCAAAAAGTCTTTGGTTCGCGGATTTTGCGGATTGTTGAAAACCTCGGCAGGCGTTCCTTCTTCCATGATTTTACCGCCGTCCATAAAGATTATGCGGTCCCCGACCTCTCTGGCGAAGCCCATCTCGTGCGTGACGATGACCATCGTCATGCCGCCTTCGGCAAGCTTTTTCATGACCTCCAGCACCTCGCCGACCATCTCGGGATCCAGCGCCGACGTCGGTTCGTCGAACAGCATCACGTGAGGCTGCATGGCCAGCGCCCGCGCGATGGCGATCCGCTGCTTCTGGCCTCCGGAAAGCTGTGAAGGATAAGCATCCTTTTTGTCTTCCAGCCCGACGGTTCGCAGCAGGTCCATCGCGATTTTTTCAGCTTCGCCCTGCGGCATCTTTTTCACTTTGATCGGAGCCAGCGTAATGTTCTGCAGCACCGTTTTATGCGGGAAGAGGTTAAACTGCTGGAACACCATGCCCATTTTTTCGCGGGTCAGGTTGATGTTATGCCGTTTTCCGGTGATCGACTCGCCTTCAAACGTGATTTCGCCGCTCGTGGGAGCTTCCAGCAAGTTCAGGCAGCGGAGGAAGGTGCTTTTCCCCGATCCGCTCGGGCCGATGACGACGACGACCTCCCCTTTCGCGATTTCGATGTCGACGCCTTTCAAAATCTCCAGTTTTCCGTACGATTTATGCAGATCTTTAACGGTGATCATCCGTTCTTAACCTCCTTTCGAACAAACCAAGCAGCTTGGAAAGCAAAAACGTCATGATGAAATAAATCACGGCGATGATCAGCAGCGGTTTAAGGTAATCATACGTGATGGTGTTGACGGCCCCGGCTTGATACATCAAATCGCCGACCCCGATAAAGGACACGATCGAAGATTCTTTGATAATGGTAATGAATTCGTTGCCGATCGCCGGCAGCACGCTTTTAACAGCTTGTGGAAGGACGATATGCCTCATCGTCATGGCTTTGCTCATCCCGAGCGAACGGGCGGCTTCGGCCTGCCCTTTGTCGACGCCTTGAATGCCCGCCCGGAAAATTTCCGCCAAATAAGCGGAGCTGTTGATCGTTAACGTAATGGCGCCCGACTCAATGGCTGAAAATTTGATGCCGAACGAGACGAGCCCGTAATGGATGATGAACAGCTGAACGAGCATCGGCGTTCCCCTCAAAAATTCAACCCAGACGGATCCGATGAAGCGAAGAACCCGAATCCGGGACATCCGCAGCAGCGAAACCAGCATGCCGAGTATAAAACCGCAAAAAACGCCGATGACCGCAAGCAGCAGCGTGTATTGAACTCCCGTGAAGAAATAGGAGCGATACGTCCAAAAAATATTAAAAATGTCCATGTAACGGTCTGTTCCTCCTTATAATACTGGAACCGGGGCTTATGAAGCAGCACGGAACCCCTCATAGATTCGACATGCCGCCGGCACCCCGGGGCAGAAAAAATAGCGGAAATGGCTTCCGCATATTTTTCCTCCGTGCCTATTTATTATGTCGCCGAATTTATTTTTGCGCGGCGAGGTCGCTTGCCTCGGATACGAATTGATCGATTTTGTTTTCCGATTTCAGGCGGTCCAGCGTTTTGTTGATCTGGTCGAGAAGCTCTTTGTTGCCTTTTTTCACGCCGATGGCATAACCGTCTTCTTCGTATTCCGGCACGGCTTCGGCAATCGTCAGACCTTTGACGTTTTTAATGAAAGCTTCCGCAACCGGCTTTTCCATGATAGATGCGTCGACGCGGCCGGAGTTCAGCTGCATGATGATGTCGTTGATTTTGCCGAGGCCGGTGATTTGGGCTCCAGGAATGGTTTTGGCGATATCTTCCTGGATCGAACCGGTCTGGATGCCAAAGGATACGCCTTTAAGCGAGTCCATCGTTTTGTATTTGTCTTTGTCTGCTTCGCGGACGACGACGGCTTGCTGCGCTTTATAATAGTTGTCGGAGAAATCCACCTGTTTTCTGCGGGTTTCGTCCGGGGTCATCCCGGAAATGACGAAATCGACGCGGCCCGTGGACAATTCGCCGAGCAGCGCTTTGAAGTCCATGTCCTTCACTTCCAGCGTCGCGCCCATGTCAGAGGCGATTTCTTTGGCGATTTCGATGTCGAAACCGACGATCTGGTCTTTGCCGTCAATCATTTTGTGGAATTCGTAAGGCGGAAAATCGGCGCTTGTTCCAAGAACGATCGTTTTCGCTTCCGTTTTGCCGCCGGTTTGGCCGGCGCCCTGTTCGGACGATTTATTGCCGCAGCCAGCGATCAAACTTCCCGCCAACACCAGGCATACCGTTAAAATACCCCATTTTTTCATGATCTATCTCCCCTTGTTCTTTGTCTTTGTTTGATTGGATTAACGCTAGTATGGACTTGATGGCATGTCGTAATCAGCTTTCAGAAAACATGTTTTATCGTACAACAAACTGCATTTTTATGCAATGTATTTTCACGTAATTTCATCTAATTACAATATATTTCCAGACCCTTGGACCTATCCGTTTCATTTCGACTTTAGATTGGTAATTAACCTACATGATACATTGCCGAATCATGCTTCGGAGCATACTACCGTTACGAGCGACCGCATGATTGGCAGCATATAGAGGATTTATTGGAGGTGCAGTGTCATGCTATTGGAGGCTTTATACCACGTGCCCCGCAACAAGTGGGCTTATGCTTACGATCCGCGGACCATTCATTTGAGATTCCGAACGAAGAAAAACGACGTGACTTCGGTCGTCGCAATGACCGGGGACAAATACGACTGGAAGGCCACCTATTTTGAAATTACGATGGACAAGGCGGCCTCCGACGAAATGTTCGATTATTGGGAGGCGGCGGTCAAGCCCAAATACAAACGTTTATCTTACGGGTTCCGCATTTCGGCCGGCTCCGAAACGGTGTACATGGTCGACAGCGGCATTTACCGGAATTGTCCGCCTCCGCCGGGCGGATATTACGAATTCCCGTACATACATGAAATCGATGTGTTCAAAGTGCCGGATTGGGCCAAGGATGCCGTCTTCTATCAAATCATGCCCGAACGGTTCGCGAACGGCGACCCGCGCAACGATCCGCCGGGAACCGAAGCCTGGGGCGGCAAGCCGAAAACGGACAACTACTTCGGAGGAGACCTCCAAGGGGTGCTGGACCATCTGGACGATCTGGCGGATCTGGGCATTAACGCCATTTATTTTACGCCGCTGTTCAAGTCGCCGTCCAACCACAAATACGACATCGTCGATTATAAGCAGGTCGACCCGCACTTTGGGGACAATGAGCTGCTCAAGCGGGTGGTCGACGCATGCCACGCCAAAGGCATCCGGGTCATGCTCGACGCCGTGTTCAATCATTGCAGCGAGCAATTCCCGCCGTTCCAGGACGTGATCCGAAACGGGGAAAAATCGAAATATAAGGACTGGTTCCATATCAACAAATTTCCCGTCCGGGTCGAGAACGGAATCGCGACGTACGATACCTTCGGCTTTTTCGGGAACATGCCGAAATTCAACACGGCCAATCCCGAAGTCAAAGCCTATTTGCTCGACGTGGCCGAATATTGGATCAAAGAAATCAACCTGGACGGCTGGCGCCTGGACGTCGCAAACGAAATCGACCATCATTTCTGGCGCGATTTCCGAAACGTGGTCAAAAAAGCGAATCCGGAGGCGTATATCGTCGGAGAAGTATGGAGCGATTCGCTCGCTTGGCTTATGGGCGACCAATTCGATTCGGTGATGAATTACCCGTTTGCCGACAAAGTGCTGGAATTTTTTAACGGCGGCATGGACGGCGCGGCTTTTTCCGATCGCATGAGTTCGCTGCTGATGCGTTATCCCCAGCAGACGAACGAGGTCGTTTTTAACATGCTTTGCAGCCATGACACGCCGCGTTTGTTAACCCGGCTCGGCGGGGACAAACGAAAAATGAAGCTTTCCGTCGTGTTTCTTTTTACGTATATGGGAACGCCCTGCATCTTTTACGGCGATGAAGTCGGCCTTGCCGGCGACGGAGATCCGGACTGCCGCAAATGCATGATTTGGGAAAAGGACAAGCAGGACCGCGACTTATACGATTTCTACAAATTGATGATCGGTCTCCGCAAAACCCATAAGGCGCTGCGCGAAGGCAGATTCCGGTTCCTCAAAGCCGAGCCGGGAAACCCGTGCATCATCTACGAACGCGCCGACGACCAGGATCATTTTACGATCTGGATGAACAATACGGCGCAAAAGCAAACGCTGTCGCATCCGATGGAAGCCACGGATTGGCAGGACGCGTTAAGCGGGGAAAAGGTCTCGCCCGAAAACGGCGTCATGAACGTTGCCCTGGATCCTTACGGGTACCGCATACTATACCGGCGCATCGCCAAAAAGTAATTCGGCGGAACGAAAAAGAAGCGCTCGAAGTCTTGGATCAAGACTTTGAGCGCTCCTTTTTTTTATCCGGCCGGCCTAAGTTCCGATCGTCACGCGATCGTAGATTTCCTGGTAAGCGCGGGCCGATACGTTCCAGCTGTAATCGCCGCTGACGGCGTTTTTGACGATTTGGCTCCAGTGCCGTGGCTGCCGGTAAAACGACACCGCCCGGCGGATCGTGTGCATCATGTCATGGGCGTTGATATGGGCGAAGCTGAAGCCGTTCCCTTCCCCCGTAAATTCGTTGTAGGCCTGCACCGTGTCATTCAGTCCGCCCGTTTCCCGGACGATCGGAATGCTTCCGTACCGCAGCGCGAGCAGTTGGCTGATCCCGCACGGCTCAAAACTCGACGGCATCAGGAACATGTCGCTGGAGGCGTAAAATTTGCGCGACAGCGCCTCGCTGAACGTAATCCGGGCGGACATCTTTTGCGGGTGGCGCCGCTCCGCCTCCTTGAACCAATGCTCATATTTGCCGTCTCCGGTGCCCAGGATCACGAACTGGATGTCATCGAAAGTGAGCATTTCGTCCAGCACCCGGATGACCAGCTCCAGGCCTTTCGGTTCCACCAAACGGGTCACCATAGCGATGAGGGGCGTATCGGCCGAAACGGGCAATTCCAGCTCTTGTTGAAGCCGGATTTTATTTTCTTTTTTCTTGGCGAGGCTTGAACGGTATTGCTTGGCGATATGCGGATCGGTTGCCGGATTATAGCTTTTCGTATCGATCCCGTTTACGATCCCGCTAAGCTTCGGTCCCAATGCGCGCAGAAGCCCATCCAAACCGTAACCGTAATAGGCCGTTTGGATTTCCCGGGCATACGTCGGGCTGACCGTCGTCACATGATCCGAATACACGATGCCGCCTTTCATGTAATTGACTTTTCCGTAATATTCGAGTCCATCCATCGTAAAATACCGGTCATCCAGCTCCAGCAACTCCCCCAGTACTTCATACGGAAAAATGCCCTGGTAGAGCAGATTGTGGATCGTATAAACCGTCCGGATGCCCTCGTAAAAGGGGTCATGCCTGTAATGGGCATGCAGCAGGACGGGAATAAGCGCCGTATGCCAGTCATGGCAGTGAATGACGTCGGGCCGGAAATCGATCGCCTGCAGCAGCTGCAACACCGCCCGGTTCAAAAACGCGAACCTTTCCCCGTCATCCATGTAGCCGTATACGGCGTCGCGGCCGAAGTAATATTCGTTGTCCACGAAATAATAGGCGATGCCGTCGTGATTTAACGTTTCGATGCCGCAATATTGGCTTCGCCAGCCGACCGGAACGTAAATCTCGCCGACATGCTCCATTTGTTCCCTGTATTGTTCCGGGATGCCCCGGTATTTCGGAAGCACGACGCGGACATCCACGCCGTTTGCCGCAAGCGCTTGGGGCAATGCTCCGATCACGTCGGCCAACCCCCCGGTTTTGATGAACGGGACGGCTTCCGCGGCAGCAAATAATACGTTCATGCTTCGTTGTCTCCTTCCTCTGCCATTAAACTTTCGACAAGGATCCGGCTTCCTTTTTTGCCGGTTTCGGGCCGCAGGATCGGCCTAGCGGCCTCAGCGCGGCGGTCTTGCCGCCTTCCCTTGGATGGGATGTTCCTGTTCTTCTTGGCGGCCGGTGCCCGCTTTAGAATGATCAGGCTCAGCGGCGCAAGCGTCAGCTCCAAGCTGTTTGGCTCATCATGCCAGGGGATTCGTTCCGACCGGATCGGGCCGTTGACCGATACGCCCTGCCCCCCGTACGTTTGGTCTTCGCTTTGGAACAACGGAACATAAGTCCCGGGACGAGGCACGCCGATCCGGTAATGCTCGCGCCGTACGGGAAGAAAATTAATGAGGACGATGAGCGTGTCGGCTTGTTTTTTCCCTTTTCTCACAAAGGAAATGACGCTTTGCGAAAAATCGTGCGGACTGATCCACCGATATCCTTCGGGCTCATGATCCAGCTCCCACAGCGCCTTCTCCTGGAGATAGAGCCGGTTCAAGTCGGCCGCGTATTGCTGCAGCTGACGGTGTCTTTCGTACTCCAGCAGCAGCCAATCCAGCTCATGCTGGTCGCGCCATTCGATGAATTGGCCGAATTCGCCGCCCATGAACAGCAGCTTTTTTCCCGGATGCGTCATTTGATACCCGAGCAAAATGCGAAGTCCGGCGAACTGCTGGTCATAACTGCCGGGCATTCGGCCAAGCAGCGATTTTTTGCCGTGCACGACTTCGTCATGGCTCAGCGGTAAAGCGAAATTTTCCGAATAGGCGTAGACAATCGGGAACGTCAGCAGGTTATGCTTCGACGGCCTTTGCTCAAAGGGGGCCTCGACGTAATCAAGCGTATCGTTCATCCAGCCCATATTCCATTTGTAGTTGAACCCGAGCCCGTTTTCGCTGACCGGGGCCGTGACGCCCGGCCAAGCGCTGGACTCTTCGGCCATCATGAGCGTGTGGGGAAAATAGGCGAACACGGTTGCGTTCAGCTGCTGCAAAAAACGGATGGCCTCCAAATTTTCCACGCCGCCGCGTTCGTTTAGCGGAAACTGGCCTTCCTTTTTTTCGAAATCAAGCCGGATCATGCTGGTCACGGCATCCACGCGGAGTCCGTCGATATGGAATACGTCGAGCCAAAACAACGCATTGGAAATCAAAAAAGAACGGACCTCCGGTTTGCCGTAATCGAAGCTGAGCGTCCCCCAGCCGGGTTTTTCGGCCTTTAAAGGATCAGCGTATTCAAACAACGGCGTGCCGTCGAACATGCGCAGCCCGTGGGCATCTTTCGTGAAGTGGGCGGGAACCCAGTCCAAAATGACCCCGATATCGGCCTGATGGCAGGCATCGACGAGATACATAAAATCATGCGGCGAACCAAAGCGGCTCGTCACGGCGTAATACCCCGTGCATTGATATCCCCACGACAAGTCGTAAGGATGTTCGGCCAGCGGCATAAATTCCACGTGCGTATAGTTCATCCGTTTCAAATAAGGGATCAGCAGATCGGCGATTTCCCTGTACGAATACAGCGATCCGTCTTCCTTCCGCCGCCAGGTTCCCAGATGCATTTCGTAAATGTTGACGGGCTTGGCGTACGGCCCTCTTTTTTTCCGCCGCCATGCCGCATCGCCCCATTCATACCCGCCGAGGTCCGTGACGACGGAAGCCGTTGCGGGACGAAGCTCCGCCTGAAAAGCATACGGATCCGCTTTGAGAAAACGTTCGCGATGCGGCCCCTCGATATCGAATTTGTAAAAAGTACCTGTCCCGATCCCCGGAAAAAAACGAGTCCAAATGCCCGAATCGGGTATCTTATGTAATGAATCCTTCGCTCCGTTCCAACCGTTGAAGTCGGAAGCCAGACCGACATGCCGCGCATGCGGAGCCCAGACGGTAAACCGGACGCCTTCCAGACCATCTTCCACAGCAGGATGAGCGCCCAATATTCTGTAACTGTGGTAGGAAGTCCCTTCATGGAATAAGTATATGTCTTTTTCTGTAGGCGCAGCCCCGGGCATCCCATTCGTTTTTGCCAATCAAGATCACCTTCTTTTATTAAAAAGAGTGGACGTGTACCATTACCCCATTGTAGCCAGATTAAACATAAAAATGACTCCTGAAAAATAAATTCGTAATTTTCCAAATTTTTTTCAATACAATTGTTTCAGATGGGCGAGGCCCCGTTTAAGCAGTAATTACCTTGACAAATTTTTGGGAGGGAAACGACATGAAAAAGAAAGAATGCATCGCCATGTTGCTTGCCGGGGGCGAAGGCCGCAGGCTGGCGCCTTTGACATCCAAACAGGCAAAGCCTGCCGTGCCTTTTGGCGGCCGTTACCGTATCATCGACTTTCCTCTCAGCAACTGCGTGAATTCGGGGATTGACACGATCGGTGTTCTCACGCAATATGAGGCGGAATCGCTTCACAACCACATTGGAGAAGGCGAACCTTGGGGCCTGAAACGCAGCGGAGAAGACGGCATCACGCTTCTGCCTGCATGCAGCGCAAGCTCTGCGACATACTTAGGGACGGCAGACGCGGTTTACAAAAACCTGGAATACATTGATCGCCAAAAGCCCGAACATGTCCTCGTCCTTTCGGGTGATCATATTTACCATATGGATTACAAAAAAATGCTCCGGTTCCATAAAGAGCAGCGTTCCGAAGCGACCATATCGGTCATGGAGGTGCCTTGGGAGGAAGCGAGCCGCTTCGGCGTCATGAGCGTGGACGGAAATCACCGCATTTCCGAATTTGCCGAAAAGCCGGCCGTGCCGGAAAGCAATTTGGCTTCGATGGGCATCTATCTGTTTCAATGGGATTACCTCCGCCGCCATTTGATCGAAGATGCCGAGGATGCCCATTCCAGCCATGACTTCGGCAAAGACGTCATCCCGAAAATGCTTGCCGAACAGAACAGATTGTTTGCATACCGTTTTGACGGGTATTGGAAGGATGTCGGAACCGTTCACAGCCTGTGGGAAGCGCACATGGACTTATTGTCGGACGATAACGCACGGAAGCTCCACAACAGCGATTGGCCGATGTACACCCGCCCTTGGGCCGCAAAATCGGCAGCGCATCGCATGCGGGCCGGAGCGACCGCGAACTGCCTCGTGTCCGAAGCTTCCTCCATCGACGGCACGGCCCATCAATCCGTTATTTTTTGCGGCGTCGAAATCGGAAAATATTCGGAAATCAAGGACAGCATCGTGATGCCGAACGTAAGGATCGGACGGAACGTCCACATCGAACGCGCTATTATCGGGGAAGGCGCCGTCATCAAGGACGGTACCATACTAAAAGGCTCTCCGGATCAGGTGCTTGTGGTAGGGCCCTACGAAACGGTGCTGCCCAAACCGACGATTCGTACACAGCCTGCCCGCCTTTTGCAGGAAGTATACGAAAAAACCGGGCGACTGCGTGCGGAAGGCTTATCTTCATAATATTCAAGCAAAGCCCAAAGCTTGTTTATTAATTTTCGCGAAACTGCAAACAAGGAGAAAAAGCAAAAAGAGCGAGATCCATGGAATTGGATTTCGCTCTTTGCGGTTTTTATTCGTTCCGGGAACCTTCCGGAAGCTGCATTTGCGTTTCCTGCGCCTGGACCGCAGTCTCCTCCTCAAGCAATCTCGGCAAACGGACGACGATCGTCGTGCCCACGCCCAGCTCGCTTTGGATCAGCAGAATGCCGTGATGCAGCTCGACCAGCTGCTGCGAGATGGCCAGCCCGAGGCCCGTACCGCCATTCAGCGGATCAACCTGGAAAAACCGGTCCTTGACCTTCACCAAATGATCTTCGCTGATGCCGATCCCCGTATCATGGACTTGAACCACGACGTTGTTGCCTTCGAACGTAACCTGCAAATCGATAAACGAATTTTCGTGCGAAAACTTGATCGCGTTGTCGACCAGGTTCAAAAACACCTGCTTGAGGCGGTTGGCATCCCCTTCAACCAGCGGTTTGTCGACCGAATCGAGCCGGAGCTGGATCGAACGTTTTTCCGCTTTGGTCCACAAATTCAGCATGATCTCCTGCAGCAGCTCCTTCAAATCCACGCGGCCGAACACGACCTTCATTTCGTTTTGCTGCAGCTTGGAGAAATCGAGGATTTCTTCGACGAGGCCGATCAGGCGCTCGGTTTCTTTCGTAATGATTTCCATCCCGATTTTCGTTTCTTCCGGATCGTATCCGCCCGAATTGATCGTTTCGCTCCAGCCTTTGATGCTTGTGAGCGGCGTACGCAGCTCATGGGAAATCGAGGAGATGAAATCGTCTTTCACCTGGTTGCTGCGCACGATCTCCTGCGCCATGTAGTTCAGCGTCGAAGCGAGCTCGCCCAATTCGTATTTATAGTCGCCTTTGATGCGGACGTTGAATTTGCCTTTGGCCATCTGCGCCGAAATCGCGGTAATCGTGTTCAACGGCTTGACGATCGAGTTCGCAAGCCCCAGGCTGAAGGCAAGAACGAGCGCAAGGACCGCGGCAGCCACGCCGGTAGCGAGGAGCGTGACGTTGAGCAGCTTCTCGTTCACTCTTTCCAGCGAAGTGACGTATCGGACGATGTACGCGTCCTGCCCGTTCGTCTGCTCCATCTTCGACACGGCCATGACGTCTTCGCCCGTAATCGGCTGGCGGCCGACCCATCGCCCGATATTGCCCGATTGGGCTTGGGAAATGTCGCTTGTTTTGATCGACACGTCGGGCTGAAACTCCGAGGAGTTGATGAGGACATCTCCTTGTGGATTCAAAATCTGCAGCTCGGTGAATTTCAATTTATAGTTGGAGAGCAGATTGGTCAGATCGGTCCTGCCGTCATCCGACGTCGTGATGAATTTCTGGTATTCCTCCATCAGCGTTATATGCTGCTTAATATGGCTGTATATGCTGTCATAATAATAGCTTCGTATCGCAAGCAAAAAAATGACTTCGGCCAGGAGCAGCGTCGAAAACACCACGATGAAGTAGTGCATCACGATCTGCCGGCGAATGCCTTTTTTGATCATTGTCCCTGACCCTTCCATTTATACCCGTGACCCCAAACGGTCTGGAGGAATTCGGGTTCGGAAGGATTATCCTCGATCTTCTGGCGAAGACGGCGGATGTTGACGTCCACGATTTTCGGATCGCCCATGTAATCCTTGCCCCAAACGTGATCCAACAGCACATCCCGGCTGAGCGGGGTATTTTCTTTTTCCAGGAAAAATTGTACCAATGAAAATTCCGTCGGCGTAAGTTCGATCGTATGTCCGTTTTTCCGAAACTGCTTCGAAATCAAATCCAGCGAAAACGGCCCGGATTGGAAAGTGACCTTCGCAGACGTTTCGCGGTGAATGTTCACCCTGCGCAGCAGCGATTGGATTCTTGCGATCAATTCCGTCGGGCTGAACGGCTTGCTGACATGGTCGTCCGCCCCTACCGACAGCGCGTACACCTTATCCTGCTCCTGCACTTTGGCCGTCAGGAAAATGATGCCGAGGCGCTGATTGGTTTCGCGGATTCGGCGGCAGACCTCAAACCCGTCGATCCCCGGCACCATGACGTCAAGCAAGGCGATATCGATGTCCGGCGTATTCAGCAAAATATCCAGCGCTTCGTTGCCGTTTGTCGCTTCAAGCACTTCAAATCCGTTGCGTTTCAAGTTGATCACGGTAAACCCGCGGATCGAATCTTCGTCTTCCAAAATTAAAACTTTACTCACTTTGCCTGTCCTTCCTTTCTATTGGCGGTACTTCGTCCTTGGACTTGTTTTTGTTGTTGTTCATGACGTCAAAATCGAAGTTTTTCTTGTATCCGATGACTTTGCCGTTGGTCCGGTACAGGTACTTCCAGTCATCGCTCTGCTTATCCCATTCGCTTTGCGTGAAATATTTGATCTCCGCGATCGTTTTTCCGGTGTCCGTCGCCACGAACCGCAAATATTTGCCCAGCTGCGACTTGGTGTCCACCGTAATTTTGTTATGAAGCTGCGGAGGGAAATATCCGAAATCGAAATCATTTTTGAAATCGTGGAACTTTTCGGCCACGAACTTCAGTCCGCTTTTGCCGTCCCATTGATAATACGCGTAAAAATACGGGACATCATCCTGATTCTTAAAGTACGACCAGCCGGCGGGCGGCTCCAGCAGCGGAATTTCGATGATGCCGTCGCCGTTGATGTCCTCGCTGTACACCCGGTACATCCGCAAGGTTTGATCTTCTTTCGGAAGCACCGATTTCAGTTTGCCGTCCTCCATCACGATAATGCTCGTAATCGAGGATTCCCCGACCGGGGAAAGCGAAGCGTCCAGCACGATGCCTTCCACGCTGTTTCCTTCCGAATCGGCATACACCTTGCCTGCGGCAACGTTGTAGTAATTGTAAATGTACGGCTTCATCTCAAGCTTATCCAGTTCGATAAAACTGCCGTCCTTATATTGATATGTCGTTATGAAGTTGCTTTCTCCGCGTTTCAGGTTAAC
The DNA here is from genome assembly GCF_038004655.1 of Paenibacillus sp. FSL M7-1455. Taxonomy (NCBI): domain Bacteria; kingdom Bacillati; phylum Bacillota; class Bacilli; order Caryophanales; family Paenibacillaceae; genus Paenibacillus; species Paenibacillus sp. FSL M7-1455. The sequence continues at coordinate 3,390,524 of NZ_JBBORO010000001.1, forward strand.
GACCGTCAGGTCGTTCATATGGTCCCGGTTCATGTCGCTGATGACGTAATTGGTGTACGGAAGCTCAAGAATCCGTTCGACGTTTTTGCCGTTGTAGCTGTAAATGATGAGTCCGTTTTGCAGGTCCTCTTCGGTTTCGTTGTCGCTTTTCCCGGAAAAACCGGCGACGATTTCCATGTGGCCGTCATTGGTCATGTCTTTGAAATACAAAGACTCGAGCACTTTGCCTTCGCCGTCGAACGTGGTTTGTTTTGCCCAAGCGTCGCCGGTTTTTTTGAAGATCATGCCGTGAATGCCGATATTTTGCTCCGATGTCTCGTAAAATACGACGGCTTCGTTTACGCCGTCATTATCCAAATCCACGAAATGGATAATATTGGTATCCTCTTCCGCGTTGGCCCGGATCAGAGTGGAGTTTTCCGGACGGTTCGCCTCGATAATCGAGCGCAATGATTCCTTTTCGGCCGAAAGTTCCGGCGTTTTCATCAGCTGCACCGGGTCGGTGATAAACGAGCAGCCGCTAAGCATCATCACCAGCAGCAAAGCTGCGGGAATATAAAGCCAATTGCGTTTTACCAAACATGATCACTCTTTTCTATCCAAAGCCCTGCTTAACAGGCTTTATAGCATATTTCGTTCGCGAACCGTCAGCCGGCGCCCGGAAATATCGAAGGCGATTTCGCCGCCGGATAAAGCGACGATCCGCGTCGCGTAACGTTCGGCGAGTTCGATCGGGATGACGGTGAGCACGGTCGCCCGCTCTTCTTCGCAGAGCTTTTTCAGCGTCTCCATGACGCTCTCCTGCGATTTCGGATCCAGTCCGATGACCGGCTCATCCGCCAGGATCACCTTGGCCCCATGCACCAACGCGCGCGCGATCGCGATGCGCTGGCGTTCGCCGCCGCTCAGCTTTTCGCATTTGTCATGCGCCTTCTCCAGCAGGCCAAGCTGCTCGATGACGTCCATGGCGCCCATGTAATCGTCCGATCTCACCATGCCTGTCGCCATCCGCCACAGCGGCGTTTGGCCGGCCTGCCCGATCAGAACGTTTTTCAAAGCGGTCCGTTTCAGGTTCAATTGCGGATTCTGTTCTAAGTATGCCCATTCCCGCCTGATTTTTCTTTTTCCGGCAAGCGGATCTTTCAAAATGTCGGTGCCGTCGACGACGAAGCTGCCCTGATCCCATTTTTCCTTCAGCGCCAGACAGCGGAGGAGGGTGCTTTTGCCGCTTCCGCTTGCTCCTACGAGCGCAATCATTTCCCCACGCTGAAAATCGAGAGAGACGCCTTTTAAAACGGGAATTTTGTCGACTCCGACGGACTTGGTTAAATGCTGGATTCTGATCATGGACATTTCTCCTCTTGTCTCTCGTTCTCTTTCTTCTATCATAATGCATTCGCATTCAGGAGTACAGCGATACGCCGGATTCGGAATCCGGCCTCTTCCTGAAAGCGAAGCCGAGGAACCCGAAGAGGACAAAACCCAGGCCGAGCGCGAAAAACAGGCCCCCGTTCCAGCCGTACTGCATCAGGGTGCCCCCGATGTTCGGCCCGGCGATGCTGCCGGCGTTGAAATGAAATGACGCGACCACGTTCGCGGCGGGCAGGAGCGCTTTCGGAAGAATGTCGGCCGCATAAGCAAGCCCAAGCGAAAAAAAGGAACCGATCATGCCGCCGGCAAGAAGAAGCAGCGCCAGAATCGCGGCCGTCGACGTTCCCGCAAGCGGCACGAGCATAAACGCCAGGCCGCCAAGGCTGCCGGTGATCATGAGGATCCGTTTACGTCCGAAACGGTCGCTGAGCATGCCCAGCGGGAGCTGAAGGATCAAACCTCCCACCCCGATAAACGGCAGCAAAAAGGCGATCTGCTGCTCGCTTAGCCCGACGCGCAGGCCGTATACCGGAAAGTTGCTGTTGATTCCCGATTCCATGTAACCATAAAGCAAGGCAGGGATCAGCGCGTACCATGCCAAGGCGTAGCTGCGGCGAAACCGTTTGACCGGACGTTCCTCCGCATCCAGTTTTTCGGCGCGCAGATCCGGGAGTTTGACAAGCACCAGCACCAGCACCAACAGGACGAGCACGGCAAGCACGATGAACGGCGCGTTGTCGCCGAGCTGAAGCAGCGGAATGCCGAGCGGCCCCAGGCTGAAACCGAGGCCATAGGACATGCCGTAAATGGAAAGGTTTCTCCCCCGTTTCTCTTCCGGCGTCACCATCAGCACCCAAAGCTGCGCCGTGTAATGGACCGCGCTGTCTCCGATGCCGACCAGCAGCCGGAGAACGAACCAGAATGTGACGGTTGGCACAAGAGGGAACAATATGACGGAAACCAGCACGAGCACGAGCCCTGCGCTCGCAAGCTTTTTAAAGCCGAGCTTCCCGAGGGTCCGCTCGGCGATGAGCGTCATGGCAAAGGAGCCTACGTACAGGGCTGCCGCATTCAATCCGTTCATGGAGGAGGATACCCCCATCCGTTCGAGAAAAATCGCCAAAAGCGGCAAAAGCAGCCCTTGGCTGACCCCTGCCGCAACGATAACGGTAAGCAAAATCATGTAATTTAAAGATGAAGAGCTGCGTTTCCTGCTGTTGGATCGTGACACGAATATACTTCCTCCTTCTATGCTTCCGGGCAAACTACTTGAACATTATAGTGGACAACCCGCTACTCAACAAGCCATAATGAAGAAGGTGCACTGATTTCATAGGAGGTTGTCAGTTTCATGAACTATGAAGTGAAAGTAGACGTTTCACCCATATATGAGCTGCTGGGCAGTTTCATGGTATATATATCGAAGAAATGGGTCCGCAATCTGGACATCGGGCCGGAATGGATCAGTGAAGTCGCAAGCAAGCTCCCGCCGGACGTGTCGGCCGCCCTGTCGCAAGCGTCGGCTTGGCCTTTCGACGATTACGACGTGCTTTATGCCTGGGCGATCCACCGGAACAACGGCGATTCCGTTCCTTGCTTCCTGGAATGCTTATACGAAACGCCCGACGATGTGCTCCACAAGGCGGCGTCCCCGTACCTTCCGGACCTGACGGTCGAGGAAGCCCGGCGGATCCGCGATCAATATACGCCACTGTTAGAACTATGGTATGAGCATTATTTTAAGAACATCGAACCCGACATTATCCCGCTCATCGAAGAAGATGCCAAAGAGAAACGGATCCTGCTCACCAAAATGGACCCGCTGAGCCTCGTCGAATACGCTTCGGGCGGACTGGTCATCGAAAACGCGCCCGAAGTGCAAACGATTGTGCTCTTCCCGACCGTTCATAATCGGCCGATTAACGCCTATTGCTATTATAAAAAAATGATGCTGATCCAATATCCCGTCGACGTGCCGGAAGAAGACGAGGACGAGCCGCCAACCTGCCTGCTGCGGATGACCCACGCGCTTTCCGATCCGAAACGGCTGCGCTTGCTCCGCTACGTGGCGGAAAAACCGCATTCCCTCAAAGAAATGATCCGGGACCTGGATCAATCCGAGGAACTGCTTAAGCACCATTTGATGATTTTGCGGGTGGCCGGACTTCTCCGGATTCATCTCGGCGTGGAAGAGAAGGAAAAATTCAGCATCCGTCCGGACGGTGCGTCGGAGCTCCAAATGTTCCTGGAATCTTACATGCGTCTATAAGGAGTGAACCGCTTTGAGTCAGACATTCAAACAGCATATTTTGTTCGACCTGGATGACACGCTCATCCATTGCAATAAATATTTCGGCCTTGTGTTGGGCGAATTCTATGAAATGATGCACCACTGGTTCGGAGCCCAGACGCTTACGACCGACGAAATCCGGCAAAAACAAATCGACATCGACGTCGAACAGGTGAACCGCACCGGCTTCAGCAGCGGCAACTTCCCCAAATCCCTGATCGAAACCTACCGGTTTTTCTGCCGCAAATTGGGCCGTCCCATCCGCCTGGATGAAGAACAAGAACTGAACAAGCTCGGGCTAAGCGTGTACGAACGCGAAGTGGAGCCTTATCCCGGCATGGTCGAAACGCTGGAAACGCTGCAGAACGAAGGACATCGGCTTTACCTTTACACCGGAGGGGAGACCGCGATCCAGCAGCGCAAAATCGATCAGATGAAGCTCAGCGACTACTTCGACGACCGGATTTACATCACGCAGCATAAAAACGAAGCGACGCTTGAACATATTTTGCAGGCCGGCGCGTTTGACCGCTCCCGCACCTGGATGATCGGAAATTCGCTGCGAACCGATGTCATGCCTGCGCTTTCCGCCGGACTGAACAGCATTTACATCAAACAGTCCAACGAGTGGGTATACAATATGGTGGAACTGCGTCACAAACCCGACAGTTCCTTTTACACCATCTCCTCGATCGGGGAAGTGCCGGGCATCATCGAGCGCAAACTCGCCGAGGAACGCAAACAACGGGCTCTAAACTAAGAGTCCGTTGTTTTTTTGGGTATGCATTATTCCTCCGCGGAAATTTCGCCCTTTTCCCGATCCAGCAGCACGAAAGCGGCTTGGCGCGGCCCTCCGTCGTCTTCGATCCGAAAACTCCTTGCGGTTTTTCCCTTCAACGCCAACGACGCAATGTCTTCCGGTTCGAGCGAGACGCCGAATTGATCCTTCCAAATGACGAACGTGCAGCCCGTTTTGTAATGGGAGCAGCCATAGCCCCGCCGGCCCATGATTAGCGTGCCTTGGCAGCCGGGTCTTGGGCAAGGGGCGATTCCGGAAACGGTTCTGACCCCCGGCGCAGGTGGTTTCGGTTCCGTATTTTTCGCTGCTTCCGACGCGGATTCGGCTTTTTTGCCTGCCGCTTTTTTGCCTTCAGCTTTTGGGTCTGCGGCTTTTTTCGGAGCCGCTTGGTTTGCGGTTTTGGTTTTGCCGCCGGTTGCGCCGTCCCCGTCATTTCCCGTTGTTTTTTTGCGGCTCCGGGATGGTTTGGTCTCCCCTCCGGGCTTTTCCTCAAAGGATTCTTTCGCGACTCTGGACTGCATTTTCACTTTGCTGATGATCATGGTCGCAAACTTTTTCACGTTGGCCATAAACGCTTCGTCCGAAGCCGAACCCTTGGCGATTTCGTTCAGCCGGCGTTCCCATTGTCCCGTCATTTCCGGCGAAGTCAGCAGGTCCACCCCCGCCCCGCGGATGACCTCGACGGCCATTTTGCCTTTTTGCGTAATGACGATCCGCTTGCCTTTCATCACGATATAACCGACATGCTTCAGCCGTTCGATGATGGCGGCGCGCGTTGCCGGCGTACCGAGCCCCGAGTCCTTCATCGCATCCCGGAGCTCCTCGTCTTCGATCTGTTTGCCTGCGCTTTCCATCGCTTTCAGGAGCGTTCCTTCGGTGTATGGCTTGGGCGGCTGCGTTTCTTTTTCCTTCGCTTTGCTGCGGAGGCAGCGGACGCCTTCTTTGGCATTCAGGTGAAAAGGCGTCGTAACCTCTTCTTCCGCTTGCGATTCGTCCTCGTCATCTTTGTCTTTTTTGGACCGGCTTTTTTTGCCGTCTTTCTTCTGATCGGCATAAATTACCTTCCAGCCCTCTGACAACAGCTGCTTCACCGTCGTCTTAAACGATTCCTTCTCCACTTCCGTCATGACGGTGTGCACCTTGTATTCGGCCGGAGGATAAAAATGGGACAAAAAACGCCGTACGATCAGATCATAAATTTTAGCCTCGTCCGGAGCGAGGTTGCGCGCCGTTTTGTTGGTCGGCAAAATCGCGTGGTGATCCTCCACCTTGGCGGGATTGCACACCGACTTGTTGTTTTTATGTACAATCTTTTTGTCGGCCTGCTCCGCGAATTTCGCATAATCGGTCCCCCGGAGCTGATCCAGGGATTTGTGCATCTGCGGAATGTTTTGCTCGGTTACATAGTTTGAAGTCGTTCTCGGATAACTGATGACCTTATGTTTTTCGTACAGCGCTTGGGCCAGGTCCAGCGTTTTTTTGGCGGAAAAACCGAATTTGGCGTTTGCCTCCCGTTGAAGGAGCGTAAGGTCGTACAGCTTAAACGGATATTCTCTCGTATCTTTCACTTCATAGCTCTGGATGATGCCGTCTTTCCCCTGGACTTTGGCGGCGATCGCTTTTGCTTTTTCTTCGTCCTGAATCCGTTCGCCCTGCCACAAACCTTTGTATTCGGTATCTCCCTGCTTGAATGTCGCCTCCACGTCGTAAAACTTGGCCGAGCTGAACGCGTCGATTTCCTTTTGCCGGTCATAGACCAGCGCAAGCACGGGCGTCTGCACCCTGCCCACCGACAGCAGCACGTTATGTTTCGTCGTAAAGGCGCGCGAGCCGTTCATGCCGATCAGCCAGTCCGCTTCGCTTCTTGCCCGCGCCGCTTTGGACAGGTTTTCGTATTCGCTTCCGTCCTTCAGCTCTTCGAACCCCTTCCGTATCGTTTCGGGCGTAAGGTCCGAAATCCAGAGCCGCTTGACGGGCTGCCGCAGCTTCAAATGCTGCTGGATCAGGCAAAAAATATGCTGCCCTTCCCTTCCTGCATCGCATGCGTTGATCAGCAAATCGCTTCGTTTGGCAAGTTCGGCGATCACCTTGAGCTGGTCCTTCGTTTTCGGATTGGGCTTCAGCTTGAATTGTTCGGGAATGATCGGCAGGTCCTGGATGTTCCATTTTTTATATTTATCATCGTAAGCGTCCGGTTCGGCCAGACCGATCAGATGCCCGATCGCCCAGGTAATGATGTACTTTTCCCCTTCGATGTACGTGCGGGCATTTTTTGCCTTCGGTTCGATTACGGCCGCGATGTTGCGCCCCATGTCGGGTTTTTCTGCAATTACAAGTGTTTTCAAACTACCGTCTCTCCTCATGTGGACGTTCCGTTTCCACGGCAATACCCCCGCAAATGGAAGCACAAGCTTGCGCAAGCAGGCTTCTTTCCGGGGCTCCGGTAACATAGGCTATTATGAATGCAAAAGGCCCAGAAAAGGAAGTTTCCTCGGGCCGCGGATCGTTCATTTCATAGATTCGAATAGTCATAGAATAGCATAAAATCGTCTTTTTTTCAATGAATCCGGCCGGCTCTCCCTTCCAAACGGATGGCTGGGGGCATGTCTTACAGGCCATTCTTTCTATGTCTCTTTAGCTGCTGGTATCATCCGTTTTAACAGAAAAAGACCTCCCTCTTATCAGGGAAGTCTTCTCTGTAATCAAGATATCGATCCGATTTCGATTTATACGAGGACCGTTGCCCCCATCAGGTATTTATCGACCTCACGCGCAGCCTGACGGCCTTCGTTGATCGCCCAAACGACCAAACTTTGACCGCGGCGCATATCGCCTGCGGCGAACACCTTATCGACGTTCGTCTGATATTTGCCATAAGCCGCTTTTACGTTGGATCTTCGGTCCGTTTCCAAACCAAGCTGGTTCACGATCGTTTGCTCCGGTCCGTCGAACCCGATGGCAATCAGCGCCATTTGCGCCGGGAACACTTTTTCCGTGCCGGGAATCGGCTGGTAGATTTTGCGTCCGTTTTCATCCACGATCCGCTCGATTTGCACGGTATGCAGCTCCTTGAGGTTGCCGTTGTCGTCGCCGACGAATTTGGTCGTCATGATGGAAAACTCCCGGGGATCTTTGCCATAAACCGCCTTAGCTTCCTCCTGTGCATAATCGAGCGTATACACGTTCGGGAATTGCGGCCACGGGTTGTTAATCGGATCGCGTTCGAGCGGGGCCATCGGATGCGTACCGAACTGGGTTACGCTGCGGCAGCCATGGCGGAGCGCCGTCGCCACGCAGTCGGAGCCGGTATCGCCGCCGCCGATGACGATGACGTCTTTGCCTTCCGCGGAAATATACTTGCCGTCGGATAACCCGGAATCCAGCAGGCTTTTGATGGTGCCGTTCAAATAGGTCATCGCGTAGTGGACGCCGTTCAGATCGCTGCCTTCGATATTGAATTCACGCGGCTTGGTTGCGCCGCCGCAAAGCACGACGGCATCGTAATCGTCCACCAGCTGCTGCGAAGAAATATCCTTGCCGATTTCGGTATTCGTCACAAAGCGGATGCCTTCGGCAGCCATCAGGTCGACACGGCGCTGCACGACCGCTTTGTCCAGCTTCATGGACGGAATGCCGTACATCAGGAGTCCGCCGATCCGGTCGGCGCGTTCATAGACGGTCACGTGATGGCCGGCCTTGTTCAACTGGGCTGCGGCGGCCAGCCCCGCAGGGCCCGAGCCGACGACGGCCACGCGTTTGCCGGTCCGTTTTTCCGGCGGGGTCGGAACGATCCAGCCTTCTTCGAAACCTTTGTCGATGATCGCCTGCTCGATCGTTTTGATCGTTACCGGCTGGCCGATCAGGCCCACGGTGCAAGAGCCTTCGCACGGAGCCGGGCATATGCGGCCGGTAAATTCCGGAAAGTTGTTGGTTTTCAGCAGACGGTCGAGCGCTTCCTTCCACAATCCGCGGTAAACCAAGTTGTTCCATTCCGGAATCAGGTTGTTTACCGGACATCCCGAAGTGCCTCCGGCCATGTCGATTCCCGTATGGCAGTACGGCGTGCCGCAATCCATGCAGCGCGCGCCTTGCGTACGCAGCTCTTCTTCGGACAAATGCTTGTGGAATTCTTCCCAGTCTTTTATGCGTTCAGCCGGTTCGCGGTCGGCCGGCAGCTGGCGGCTGTATTCCATAAATCCAGTAGGTGTAGACATGACGTGTTTCCCCCATCCGTTCTTTTCCTGTTGATTCTACGCATCTATGAGAACGACGCAATGATATTTCAATTATAGTAGCATCCCATTCTTTGAATATTAAATGGATTATCCGAATAATTATTTGTACTAATTAACATGCTGTTTACATTGCGATGCCAGTTATGCGTCGAGGCTACCGTCGCTCATACGTGCAAAAACGGTAATCATACGGATTTTTTTCGTCACGGATTCCTTGTACTTCCTGAATACATTCCCATTCGTTTTCGTCGAGCTCCGGAAAGAACGTATCCCCTTCGAACATCTCGTCGATTTCCGTAATGAGCAGGCGGTCGGCGTAGGGCATCAGCAGCTTGTAAATCTCCTCGCCGCCGATGACCATCACTTCTTCCCCTTTGCTCGTTTCGACGGCTTCTTCGACGGTATGGATCACCTGGGCCCCGGTGGCCTCATATCGTGCATCCCGCGTCATCACGATATTGGTCCGACCGGGCAGCGGCTTGGCTCCGAAAGACTCCCACGTTTTCCGCCCCATCAGCACTTTTTTGCCCATCGTTTGCTCTTTGAAAAAGGCCATGTCTCTCGGCAGCCGCCAAGGAAGGGCGTTGTCGCGGCCGATGACCCTGTTTTTTCCCATAGCCAAAATATACGTCATGCTCATGCCATTCACGCTCCTTTTTCCGGGATGATGCCAGTTGATGGCTTATATGGCGACCGGCGCTTTGATGCCCGGATGATGTTTATAATTGACGAATTCGAAATCTTCGAACTTATAATCGAAAATCGACTCCGGCTTGCGTTTGATCACCAGCTGCGGAAGATCGTACGGCTCCCGTTCCAGCTGCGTTTTGACCTGCTCCAAATGGTTCGTATAAATATGCACGTCGCCGCCGGACCAGATGAATTCTCCCGGTTCCAGCCCGCATTGCTGCGCGACCATATGCGTCAGCAATGCATAGCTGGCGATGTTGAACGGCAGGCCGAGGAATGTATCGACGGACCGCATCGTCAGCATGCAGGAAAGCTTGCCGCCCGCTACGTAGAACTGGAATACGAAATGGCACGGCGGAAGCTTCATTTGCTCGATTTCCGCTACGTTCCATGCGCTGACGATATGCCGCCGCGAATCCGGATTGTTTTTGATCGAATCGATCACGTTCGCGATCTGGTCGATATGCGTGCCGTCAGGCGACTTCCAGCGGCGCCACTGCGAGCCGTACACCGGCCCCAAATCCCCGTTTTCGTCGGCCCATTCGTCCCAGATCGTTACGCCGTTTTCCTTCAAATAACCGATGTTGGTTTCTCCGCTAAGGAACCACAGCAGTTCGTGCACCACGGACTTAATGTGAATCCGCTTCGTCGTCAATAAAGGAAAACCTTCGGAAAGATCGAATCTCAGCTGTCTGCCGAAAACGGAAATCGTGCCCGTTCCGGTGCGATCTTCCTTCGGCGTGCCGTTTTCCAAAATATCTTTCAACAAGTCCAAGTATTTTTTCATGTTTTTGCTCAACCCTTCCGCTCTGTATGCTGTATGCCTATCCGGATCGGCTTAAGTTTAAGGTGCCCTGAATAGCAACGGGTCCATCTTCTCCAAAGCAAGATCCGCAGTTTGATCAAAATCCTTTTTACTAGTTTACCATCCGCAAAGCCGCACGGAAATAGATAATTTCATCCTCCGATCTCCATAACGTTCGGAAAAACGGTAGAGAAGGCGTTCATTTTGGCCGAATCCGGCACAAAATAGCCGCAAAACAAAAAACAAGAGCCTTGCATAAAAGCAGGCTCTTGTTCTTTTAACGCCTTATTAAAAGCGTATTATCTGCGAGGCGCAATGACGTGGATCGGATTGCCAAGCGCAAGCTCAGCCGTTTCCATCACGATTTCGCCCAGCGTTGGGTGAGCGTGGATGGTCAGGGCGATATCTTCAAGCGTAGCACCCATTTCGATGGCGAGACCCAGCTCGGCAATCAGGTTGGAAGCTTCGATGCCGGCGATGTGGCAGCCCAGAACCAACTGCGTTTCTTCGTCGAAAATCAATTTCACGAAGCCGTCGGCATTGTTCAGCGACAACGCGCGTCCGTTGCCCGCAAACGGGAATTTGGCGGCTTTCGCTTTGTAGCCTTTTTCTTTCGCTTCTTTTTCGGTGTAACCTACGCTTGCGCATTCAGGATCAACGAATGCCACCGCAGGAACCACTTTGTAATCGACAACCGAAGGATGTCCGGCGATCGCTTCGGCAGCTACCTTGCCTTCATAAGAAGCCTTATGCGCAAGCGCTGGTCCCGGAACGACGTCGCCGATCGCGAAAATGTTCGGTTTGTTGGTGCGGCCTTGATGGTCGACTTTGATGAGTCCGCGGTCGGTCATTTCGATGCCGATCAGGTCCAGACCCAGATCGCCGTCGGTGTTCGGGCGGCGTCCAACCGTTACGAGCAGGTAATCTGCCGTAACTTCTTTCGTTTCGCCGTTCACGGAATATTTCACCGTCACGTCCTTATCCGTTTGCTCTGCGCTTTCGGCTTTGGCATTCGTGATGATTTCGACGCCGGTTTTGTTCATGCTTTTTACGACCAGCTTCGTCATGTCCGGATCGAATCCGTTCAGGATCGTGTCCATGCCTTCCAGAATCGTAACCTTCGCGCCGAATTTCGAGAACATTTGGCCAAGTTCCGCGCCGATGTAGCCGCCGCCGATAACGACAAGGCTCTTCGGAATTTCAGGCAGGTTGAGCGCTTCTGTCGAAGACAGGATGCGTCCGCCGAACGGGAATGCTTTCAGCTCGATCGGACGGGAACCCGTCGCGATGATGCAATGTTTGAAACGGTAACGAGGAGATTCATGCTCGTTGAAGCAGCGTGCTTCGTTTTCGCTGATGAACATGCACTCGCCATGGAATACTTCGACTTTGTTGCCTTTCAAAAGGCCCGCAACGCCGCCGGTCAGCTTTTTCACGACGCTGTTTTTGAATTCCTGGGTTTTGGAGAAATCCACTTTGACGTTTTCGACGGATACGCCGAACGCGTCCGCATGTTTAGCCGATTCGTATTGGTGAGCCGCAGCGATCAGCGCTTTGGAAGGAATACATCCGCGGTTCAAGCACACGCCGCCCACTTCGGATTTGTCCACGATCAGTACCTTTTGGCCCAGCTGAGCAGCGCGGATGGCGGCTACGTAACCGCCGGGACCCGCACCGATGACTAATGTGTCGATATCGAGAGAAGCGTCTCCTACTACCATGTCTTATACCTCCATTACCAGCAGCTCAGGATTGCTGAGCAGCGATTTGATATAGTTCATAAAGTTTTGAGCCGTTGCGCCGTCGATGATGCGGTGGTCGAAGCTCAAGGACAGAGCCATGACAGGCGCCGCCACGATTTCGCCGTTTTTCACGACAGGTTTTTCGGTAATGCGGCCGGTGCCCAGGATCGCAACTTCAGGGAAGTTGATGATCGGCGTGAAGAACATGCCGCCGGCGGAACCGATGTTGGTGATGGAGATCGTGCTGCCTTTCATTTCGGCCGGAGTCAGTTTGCCTTCACGGCCGCGTGCCGCGAGGTCGCGGATCGCGTCGGCGATCATCCAGATGCTCTTACGGTCGGCATCTTTGATGACCGGTACGATCAGACCGTTGTCCGTATCCGTAGCGATACCGATGTTGTAGTACTTTTTGTACACAATTTCGTTGTTTTCTTCGTCGATCGTCGCGTTCAGGGCAGGGAATTGGCGGGAAGCCGCAACCAGCGCTTTGACGATGAACGGCAGGTACGTAATTTTCGTGCCTTTTTTCTCGGCGATCGGCTTCATGCGCGTGCGGAAAGCCACCAGCTCGGTAACGTCCACTTCGTCCATGATCGTCACGTGAGGAGCCGTGTAAGCCGATTTGACCATCGCGTTCGCGATCGCTTTGCGGATGCCTTTGAACGGTACGCGTTCTTCTTCGGCGCGAGCATCGACAGCCGGAGCGGCCGCGGACGCTGCAGGTGCGGCTTTTTCTTCTTTGGCCGCAGGAGCTGCTGCTTGGCCTCCGCCGTTTTTGAATGCTTCGACGTCTTCTTTAGTGATTTTGCCGTTGTTGCCTGTGCCGGTTACTTGCGTGATGTCGACGCCTTGTTCGCGCGCAAATTTGCGGACGCTTGGCGTAGCCAGCACTTCCTTGTTCGGAGCCGCAGGAGCCGGAGCGTTTTCCCCGCCTTGCTTAGCCGCTTCAGGGCTGTTTTGGGCCGGAGAAGAAGTGGTGTCCGCGCCGCCTTGGGCCGCGTCGGCTTCCATGGAACCATGATCCGCCGCAGGAGCGTCCTGTTCCGGAAGTTCGCCTTCCGCATCGATGATGGCAACGACTTCGCCTACGCGGCACACTTGTCCGTCCTTGGCGAACACTTCCTGCACGGTACCGTTTACCGGGCAAGGAACCTCGACCACCGCTTTGTCGTTTTGCACTTCCATGATGATGTCGTCGTCTGTTACTTTATCGCCGGGCTTGATGTGCATTTTAATAATTTCGCCTTCATGCAAGCCTTCGCCCAATTCCGGGAACCGATATTCAAATTTTGCCACCTTAAGTACCTCCTATCAAAACTTCTTTTTCTTAGAATTCCATGACTTTGTTGACTGCAGCGATAATCCGGGCCGGCGTAGGAAGCCATGTATCTTCGATTTGCGCAAATGGATATACCGTATCCGGAGCCGCTACGCGGAGAACGGGCGCTTCCAGGTGCAAAATGGCTTTTTCGTTGATTTGTGCAATGACTTCTGCGGCCACGCCGGAAGTTTTTTGCGCTTCCTGAACGACGATGGCACGGTTCGTTTTCTTCACCGAAGCAACGATCGTATCGATGTCCAAAGGATTCAGGGTACGCAGGTCGATGATTTCGGCCTTGATGCCTTTCGTTTTTTCAAGCTCTTCGGCAGCTTTCGTTGCCGTATGAACCATCATGCCGTATGCGATGATCGTCACGTCGGAACCTTCGCGAACGACATTCGCCTTGCCGATCTCAACCGTGTAGTCCCCTTCAGGAACTTCCGCGCGGAACGCATGGTACAAGTTCAAATGCTCCATGAAAAATACAGGGTCGTTGTCGCGGATGGCCGCGATGAGCAGGCCTTTGGCGTCGTAAGGGTTCGAAGGCACTACCACTTTAATACCCGGAGTTTGCACCGCCAAACCTTCGAGCGAGTCGGTGTGCAGCTCAGCCGCTTTAACGCCGCCGCCGAACGGCGTACGGAACACGATCGGAGCGTTGTAACGGCCGCCGGAACGGTAACGCATGCGCGCAGCCTGCACGAACATTTGGTCCATCGCCTCGAAAATAAAGCCGACGAACTGGATTTCGGCTACCGGACGGAAGCCTTGGATCCCCAAACCGACAGCCAGACCGCCGATCGCGGATTCGGCCAGCGGGGTGTCGAAGATGCGCTCTTCGCCGAATTCTTTTTGCAGTCCTTCCGTTGCCCGGAACACGCCGCCTACATTACCGACGTCTTCACCGAACACAATGACGTTAGGGTCACGTTTCATTTCCACGCGGATTGCGTCGCGGATTGCTTCTTTCATATTCATTTGTGCCATTGCTTCATTTCCTCCTTAACAATACTGTTCACGTTGCTATTCCAGCCTAGCGGATCTTCGATTATTGGAAATCGGCCTTTTGCTCTTCCAAATGTTTCGGCGTCGTTTCGAACATGCTGTCGATGAGGCCGGGAACCGTCATTTTTTCGGTTTGTTCCGCTTTTTTGATTTCTTCGTTCACTTTGGCTTTCGCTTCATCTTTAACGCGAGCCGTATCTTCTTCGGACCACAGTCCTTTTTTCTCCAGGTATTTGCCCAGACGGGTGATTGGATCCTTCGCGTTCCATTCGCCTTCTTCGTCTTTCGTGCGGTATTTGGTCGCATCGTCGGACAAGGAGTGCGGACGGTAACGGTACGTTACGGCTTCGATCAACGTTGCGCCTTCGCCTTTGCGCGCAAGTTCCGCCGCTTCCTGGACAGCGCTGATGACGGCAAATACGTCCATACCGTCGACTTTGACGCCGCGGATGCCTGCCGCCACCGCTTTATGGGCAATGGACAATGCAGCCGTTTGCTTCGAGAAAGGAGTCGTAATGGCATAACCGTTGTTTTGCACAAAGAAAATGACCGGAAGTTTGTAACGTCCAGCGTAGTTGAGGCCTTCGTAGAAGTCGCCTTCGGAAGAACCGCCGTCACCCGTGTAAGTGATGACAACTTGTTTTTGTTTTTTCAGCTTGTAACCCATCGCGATGCCCATCGCGTGCAAGATTTGCGCGCCGATGATGATTTGCGGCATCAATACGTTTACGCCTTCCGGAATCTGACCGCCATGCTGATGTCCGCGGGAATACAGGAAAGCTTGGTACAGAGGCAATCCATGCCATACGATTTGCGGCATATCGCGGTAACCAGGGCAGATGAAGTCGTCTTTTTCCAGCGCGAATTCGCTGCCGACCATCGTCGCTTCCTGGCCGGATACCGGCGCGTAGAAGCCCAAACGGCCTTGGCGTCCCAAGTTAACGGCGCGGTCGTCCCAAGTGCGGGTAAATACCATGCGGTACATAATTTCTTTAAGTTGATCATCAGTAAGGTTAGGCATTTTATCTTCGTTAATGATTTCACCTTCGGGAGAGAGCACGGAAAGCGCTTCGACTTCCTCGGTATACACTTCATAAGGCACCTTGCTCATTATCTTCACCTCAACAAAAAAATTTGAATATCAGGCTCTGCTGTTATAGAATTATTATACACCTGTTTTACTCGATTCGTCAAAGCAATTGCGGATAAATTTCGAAAATATCGAGTTTTGTATGTATAACAGTGTGCCAATAAAAATATAACAGTTTTCAATCATTTGACAAAAGCGTGGAGATTCCCACATGATGGAAACCGAATGACAACGCTTTTTTCAGGCTGAAAAATCAACCGCGAGAAGGGTGAACACGAATGACGGATTCAAAATATTTGAAAAGAACGATCCATAAGGAAGAAATCGAAAGCCGTTTTTTGAATGAAACACGCCATCTGCGCGTGTACCTCCCGCCCGGCTACAATGAAATTCTGAGCTACCCTGTCGTCTATTGTCAGGACGGCGAAGAATTTTTTAACTTTGGACGCATTGCCACGACAGCCAACCATTTGATTCTGGACGGCCACACGGAGCCGTTCATCATCGTCGGGGTCGATGTGGACACGTCGGTCCGCACCGAAGAGTACGCTCCGTTCGGCAGCCGGTTCGACGCCTATACGCGCTGCTTCGCAGAAGAGATTATTCCCTTCATCGAAGCCAAATATCCCGTGCGGAGGGAGCCTTCGGAACGGGTTCTGGCCGGCGATTCCCTCGGGGGCAGCGTCTCTTTGCACCTGGCGGTCCGGTATCCGGAGCTGTTTCGGCGCATCATCAGCCTGTCGGGCGCTTATTATCCGGCCTCTCAGGATATTTACGAGGCCCAGGACGACTTGTCCTGGCTGGACATCTACATGATCGTCGGATTGCAGGAAACGGCATTCGAAACCGATCACGGCATCCATAACTTCGTGGAGCTGAACCGCCAGACCCGCGAGCTGCTGCTGGATCGTGGTGCAAAAGTGGAGTATGCCGAAAAAGACGGCAAGCATATTTGGGGATTCTGGCAAAAAGAACTGCCGGATGCGCTGACGTACTTTCTTCGCGCGTAACCCTGCACAGTCCTAATAGTAGATCAAAAAGGTGAACCGGGAACATAAGGGCGCCTATGGCTCAATGGTCTTGGTTCACTTTCTTTTTTAACCCTTCCTCTTCTCAATTCCAAAATGATTGCGTTTTCATTGTTTTTCCGAAAAAACGGCAAACATGCCGCTTTTTCATAAAACGAAAATTTTTATTCCTGCTCTTCAATCAAAGATTATAGCTTCTCTGCTCGTATCTTTTCCAAAAGCGCCTCGCAACCTGCGTCGATCATTTCGTACACCTGCTCAAAATTCCCCGTGTAATACGGGTCCGGCACTTCCCGAAGCTCGTGGTCCGGCAGCAGATCCATGAACTTGAGCAAAAGCTCCGGTTTGGCTCCCGTAAGCTTTTTTACGTTTTCGAAATTGCTGTCGTCCATGCATACCATGTAATCAAAAGTCTCAAAATCCGGGCTGGCGATGCGGCGGGCTTGGATGCCTTCGTGCCCGATCCCGTGCTGGTCCAGAATACGGCGCGTGTCCTGATGCGGTCTTTGCCCGAGATGCCAGTCCCCCGTCCCGGCGGAATCCACCGTGATCAGGTGTTGAAGCCCGGCCCGCTCGACCTTGTGGCGCATGACCGCTTCGGCCATCGGCGATCGGCAAATGTTGCCCAAACATACGAATAATACGGATACCATGATTGTGAATTGCCTCCTCTGTTATGCAGTCTTCCGGCTGTGTTTGCCCTTGTTTCCCTGTATGGATAGATCGGTCGAAGAAGACATGTGAAGCGAACGCCGCGGCAGCTTCCATTTATAATGTACGGAAAGCATGCGCAGCAGGACGATCACCGCAAACAGAAGCACCGCCTGCCACGTCGAGTGGATCCAGCCCATCCCGATGACCGCGCCGGCGATGGCTGCCCATACGGCGTAGATTTCATCCTTGAGAACGAGCGGCTTCCGCCCGGCCAGCAAATCGCGGATAATGCCGCCGCCGATTCCCGTCATGACTGCCGCAACGATGACGGCTGACAGCGGATGATGCATATTCTGGGCATAAAGCGCCCCTTGAATGGCGAAAGCCGATAAGCCGATGGCATCAAAAAACGCCTCCGTCCGCTTCCAATGCCTGATCCAGCCCAGAGGCAGAAGGAACGCGACGATGACCGACAAAATCGCCAGCTTGATCAGCAGGCCTTGACTCCATAACGTCGTGACGGGAACGCCGATCAGCACGTTCCGGATCACCCCTCCGCCGAAAGCCGTGACAAGCCCCAGCACCAGGATGCCCAAAATGTCGTATTCTTCCTCCATGGCCACAAAAGCCCCCGACATCGCAAAAGCGATCGTGCCGATGATGCTGAATATTTCAAAAGCATGCATGTCCAATTTCTCTCTAACCTCTCCCCTATCCTATGTCTCCATTATTGTAGTCGTGTCCTGCCGAATTGCGCAAGATTGTTTTTCACTTTTTGGATTTTTGCAAAATCCTCATTTATACTGGAAGCACGGTAAGGTAGGAGAAAATCGATTTTAGGGGGAAACGCCGATGAACGACAAACGCGTAGTTATTTTTTCCGGAGGGGATCTGTATCCCCAATACATAGATGAAATTCGACCGACGGATTATGTCATCGGGGCGGACAAAGGAGCGTTGTTTTTGATACGCCACGGCATCAAACCCGATCTGGCCGTCGGCGACTTCGATTCGATTTCTCCGCAGGAACTGGAGCATGTCCGGGCGGAGTGCGGAAACATCTTCGAATGCGATCCCGTCGATAAAGACTTGACCGATACGGAACTGGCCATTGAAATGGCGGCAAGGGAAGAACCCGGTTTCATCTTGCTGATGGGCGGAACCGGAACGCGCATGGATCACACGCTGGCGAACGTGCAAATGCTGAACCGGGCGCTTCAGCATCAAATCCAATGCGCCATCATGGACCGCAACAATTACATTACGTTAACCGGCTCCAAACTCGAGGTAATCGACCGCGGCTACAAATACGTATCGCTGCTTCCGCTGACGCCGGAAGTCACCGGCATTACGCTCGAAGGTTTTCGATATCCGCTCGACAACGCCACGCTCAAGCTGGGAGAATCCCTTGGCATCAGCAACGTCCTTCTCGGAGAGCGCGGACAAATAAGCATTGCCGGCGGTCTTTTGCTCGTCATTCAAAGCAATGACTAGCGGATTGGAAACTCGATGGGTCCGCTGCCATTGAAAGAGTTTAAAATGGTTACAGTCTGCCGGATTCGCAATCAAAAAACAGACTCGAAAAAACCCTTGCGCATCAAGGGTTTTTTTTATTTTCTGAACCATTTTCACTCTATTTCTTAATTTTTTGTAACTTTTAATCGTTTTTTAATAAAAAAGGAAATTTCTTAGAGTCCCAAGGGTTTGAGACATGGCATCCATATTTTAGGATGTTACAAAACTGTTATACTCGGAATCGAGCCTGAAAGAAAACGAAATTTGGAGGTAAACACAACATGAACCAAAAACATCTATTCCAAAAATTAGTAGCCGTAGGGCTATGTGCATCGATAGGCATTACAGGAATGTTGGCAACGGGAGCATCGGTCACGGAAGCTTCTTCTTCCAAGTCCGTCACGGCTTCTTCTTACTCTTCTTCTAAAGGACAGGCCATCGTTAATTATGGCAAAAAATTCATGGGCACGCCTTATAAATTCGGAGCTTCCACAAGCACAACGCGCGTATTCGACTGCTCCTCGTTCATGAAATATATTTTCGGACATTATGGAATCAAATTGCCGCGTACGTCCGTACAGCAATCCAAAGTCGGCGTTGCGGTTTCCAAGTCGAACCTGAAACCTGGCGATCTCGTATTTTTCTCCAGCGGCAGCAGAGCCAACGGCCATAACGTAACGCACGTGGCAGTATATGCAGGCAACGGCAAAATCCTGCACACTTACGGTTCCCCCGGCGTAACGGTCTCCGACCTGAATTCCGGCAACTGGAAAAGAACGTACCTGAAAGCACGTCGGGTATTGTAGCATAAAATGAAGGCGGTAAGCTGAAAACTTACTCGCCTTCTTTTATTATATAACCGACCCCGCGCACCGACTGAATCATTTTTTTGCGGAACCCTTTGTCCATTTTTGTGCGAAGGTGCCTGATATATACGTCTACCACGTTCGTGCCCATATTAAAATCATAATCCCATACCTCTTTTAAAATATCCTCCCGGGTACATACCTCATTGACATGCCGCGCCAAATAAAGCAACAAATCGAATTCCTTTACGGTAAGCTCGATGTCCTTCTCCGATCTGGAAACCGTTCGGGTGGCGGGGTCGATGATCAAATCCCCGACCGTAACTTTCTTCAGGCTGCGCTCATGTTCGATGCGAAATATTCGCAGCAGATTCCGGATTCGTGCCAGCAGCTCTTCGGCTGAAACCGTCCGGGGCACGACATCGTTCGCTCCCGCCTCCAATCCCGCGATAACCGCTTGCTCGTCGTAAGGATGCTCGAAAACGATGATCGGAAACGGCCGATCCGCCTGCTCCCGGAGCAGGGCTTTCAACAATTTAGGCAGCGAGCTCCCCGCGTATTCGGCCCGGTCCAAAAGCAGCAGGTCGATTTCATGCTCGCCGATCAGGCGCAAAGCCTCATATTCGCTGGAAACGGCCTCGATCTCGAATCCTAGTGACCGGAGCGCCTCAAGGATGCCGCTCTGACCGAAATATTCTCCTACCGCCAACAGCCGCTCATTCATCGTATCACCCGTATTTCCGCTTGTCGTCCGTTTGGAACGCTTTCCATAGGGTTGCCGCGCATCATAAAAACCATTCCCCGCGGAATGGTTTTTATGGATTCCTCCGGTTTGGCGGACTTAGCCAAAATACCGGTGATATATCGTTCTGGCTTCGGCGATGTCTTTCGTGCCGTGAATAAGCGCCCTTCCGTCCGAAAAAACGACGAGACGTTTGTCGCCGGTCGTAAAAGAAACGAGGAACGGGTTGCTTTCCACCTTCCCCTCCCCAAGCGAGGACAAGCGATTTGCCGTTTCCTGCAGGTCAAGGGACTGTTTTTGGCCGGGACGGATTTGTACCGTGTCCCTCCCGCATAACACATCGGTTTTTTCCAGGTTGGACGCGGACAAATATGGATACGTCCGACGGTCGCCGCAGGAAAGGCAGTCCGCCTTCCTCGCATGCTTGACGCCCATGGACATATGTTCATTCCGCCAGAGGTCAAACGTAAGCAGCTTATCGCGAAGCGCTTCCGGATGGCCGCTCAGCAGCTTTAAAGCCTCTGCCGTTTGATGCGCCGTCACCACTTGTACCGCTTGAGGAATGATGCCCGCAGTATCGCAGGTATCTCCTCCGAGCGGCACCGTTCCGAGCAGGCAATTCAAGCAGGGCGTCTGTCCCGGCAATATGGTATACGTGATGCCGTAGCTCCCGACGCATCCCCCGTATATCCACGGGATTTCATATTTTTGGGAAATATCGTTGATCAACAGCCTGGTGTCGAAGTTGTCGGTTCCGTCCATGATCAGATCCACGCCTTGGATGAGCGACTCGAGCTCGTCAAGCTTGACGTCCATGACATGGCTGTCGATCCGAACGGAAGAATTGATCGCCTCCAGCCTTTGTTTGGCGGCTACGGCTTTAGGCAGCCTATGTTCGGCGTCCTGTTCGGAAAATAGCTGCTGCCTTTGCAGATTGCTCCACTCCACGTAATCGCGGTCAGCAATCGTCAAACGCCCGACGCCCGCTCTGGCAAGCGTTTCGGCGATCGACGTGCCAAGCGCGCCCGCACCGATGATCAAAACGCGGCTCTCCCCCAGCTTCCGCTGGCCCTCGGGTCCCAACGGCGCAAAACGCTCTTGTCTGGAATAACGGTCATTACCGGTGCTCACATGTTTCATCTCCTGTACTGGCTCAGTAATAAAATTCGCAAATAAAATTCTCACGCAGGCGTCGTAAAAAAGAGCTTACGCAAGCCTGCTGCTTATTTCTCCAATAAAATGGCAGAACGATCACTCAGGCTTCTTTTTGTCATGGACAGTAAAATGAGTTAGTTGATGCCATCCGTCGCATATATTTTGAAAAAGCCGCGTTCCCTTCGGGAACACGGCAGCTCGTTATCGGAAGAAAGCGAATCAAACCCTTTGATGCGACCATTCTTCCACGTTCCAAATTTTCGTCACCCAATCCTCATAAAAATCCGGCTCGTGGGACACGAGCAAAATCGTGCCTTTATACTCCTGCAGGGCGCGTTTCAGCTCGGCTTTGGCGACGACGTCCAAATGGTTGGTCGGTTCGTCGAACAAAATCCAGTTGGATTCCCGCATCATCAGCTTGCATAACCGGACTTTGGCCTGCTCGCCGCCGCTCAGCATGTTCATCGGGCGGGTAATATGCTCGTTTTTCAGTCCGCAGCGCGCCAAATGCGCACGCACTTCATGCTGGTTCAAGGAAGAAAACTCGTTCCAAACGTCATCGATCGGCGTCAAGTTGCCCGGCCGAACCTCCTGCTCGAAATAAGCGGGTTGGAGGAAATCGCCCAAATACGTTTTGCCGCTGATCGGCGGAATTTTGCCCAGGATCGTTTTGAGCAGCGTCGATTTCCCGACGCCGTTGCAGCCGACGATGGCGATTTTTTCGCCGCGTTCGATCGTCATGCTCATTTTGGGCAGCAGAGGATGGGAATAACCGATTTCAAAGTCGATGCCTTCAAACACGACCTTGCCGCTGGCGCGGGATTCCTTGAAGTGGAATACCGGCTTTGCCGCTTCCTCGGGTTTGTCGATCCGTTCGATGCGGTTCAGCTGCTTCTCGCGGCTTTTTGCGCGTCCGGAAGTCGAATAACGGGCTTTGTTGCGCTGGATGAAGTCCTCTTGTTTTTTGATGAACTCCTGCTGTTTTTCATACGCATCGATATGCTGGTTCTTCGAGATGTCGGCCATCTCCAGAAACTTCTCGTAGTTGGCCGAATACCTTGTCAGCTTGGCGAATTCCAAATGATAGATTACGTCGACGACCTGGTTCATGAATTCCGTGTCATGGGAAATCAGGATAAAAGCGTACGGATAAGACTTCAAATATTGGGTCAGCCATTCGATATGCTCCACATCCAAATAGTTCGTCGGTTCGTCCAACAGCAGCACGGTCGGCTTCTCGAGCAAAAGCTTGGCCAATAGAACCTTGGTACGTTGGCCGCCGCTCAGCGCCGACACGTCCTTGTCCAATCCGATGGCCGACAGTCCG
Organism: Paenibacillus sp. FSL M7-1455; assembly: GCF_038004655.1. Lineage (NCBI taxonomy): Bacteria > Bacillati > Bacillota > Bacilli > Caryophanales > Paenibacillaceae > Paenibacillus > Paenibacillus sp. FSL M7-1455. Next base: position 3,413,099 of record NZ_JBBORO010000001.1, read on the forward strand.
AGACCGTTCGCCATTTCTTCGACTTTGACGTCGATCATGTAGAAATCGCCGATTTCAAGCTGTTCCTGAATTTCTCCCATTTGCTCCAACAGCGTCTCAAGCTCTTCCGGCGTTGCGTCTGCCATTTTATTCGTGATCTCCATCATTTCCTGTTCCAGCTCAAGCAGCGGCAGGAAGGCGTCCTTCAATACGTCGCGGACCGTTTTGCCCGGCGTCAGCTTGGAGTGCTGATCCAGATAGCCGTAACGGACCTTTGGCGTCCATTCCACCTTTCCGCTGTCCTTTAACAGCTGCCCCGTCAAAATATTCATCAGCGTCGATTTGCCGACTCCGTTTGCGCCTACCAGCCCGACGTGCTCGCCTGCCAGGAGGCGAAAGGAAACATTTTTAAACAATGTGCGTTCCCCGAAATTATGGGAAACATTTTCAACGGTCAATAAGCTCATATATACGTTCTGGCTCCTGTCTATGATAAATAGTTCTTGGCTTGCTCATTACCTGACTTACAGGCATTCAAGATACCATTTTATCATAAGAAGGAGTTTTCATGAAAGATGAAAAATGACGGTTACTGCCTGCAGCTTCTTTCAAAATAACCGTTTGCCGCGGCTTCTTTGGCATCCGTGAAGGTTTCTTCGTAGATCAGTCCGCTGCGGCAGCTTCCGCGCTCGAAATATCGAATGCCGGTCGCAGGATCCGTTCCGGCAAACAGATCGGGTCGTTTCACGAGCCTTCCTCCGCCGAGAGCATAATTGTTGATATATCCGCGTCCGACCGGAATGCCCTGGATAAAAGCCATCATGCCGATATCCTGAATCGAATTGTTCCACTCCTCGCCCGTTATCGAAGGCAAAGTGAACAGGTACGATATGCCGTTTTTGGCGGCATATTCGTTATGACGGTTAATGACGTTCGCCAAATCGGTTTGAATCGTTTGGACGATCGCCGCCTTTTTCACCTGCTCAAACGTTTCGGACCGGGCAAGAAGCGGGACGTTGGTCGTCGCCACCATTTCTCTTTGCAGCCCCCTGATCCACTGCCCGGCATCGCGATCATACACTTCCACCTCATTGTCCAAGGTAAATCGAATGAGATTGCCGCTTGCGTCGCCGTAAGCGTAGGGCTTCTTCGGACTCCATGCATGCCTGATCCGCGGCTTGTTATCCTCGCCGATATATTCTTCGTCCGCATATACGTAATATCCGTCATAGTCGATCACGACCACGGCAGGAATGTAATAGTCCAAGGCGGCTTGTGCCGGCGCATCATCCTCGATCCCCAAATTCGCATACAAGCTTTTATAAAACATCGCCAACGCTTGTTCCTTGTCGGCCCGGAAAAACTTTTCGGATCCGTACCCGGCCTCAAACTCCTGCATTTCGTTTTTGTTCAGCACGCTGGCCCCGTCTTGTACCGCCGTCCGCAGCGCCGCGGCATATTTGGTTTCAAGGAACTGGACGTTCTGCTGATCTTTGACGGAATAACCGCTCATCAGAAATGCCGGAACGAAAATAAGGACAAACACGATTGAAAAATCAGTAATCTTCATTGAGCACCATGCCTCCGTAAGGAAATGCGAGCACGGGAGCGGCCCCGGATACGGATCCGGAAACAAAATCCAACATGATCGTCCCTGCCGTACGATTGATGTTTCGGACCGTGACTTTAAAAAAGTCGCCAACGTTCATCCTGTACTTTCTGGCCTCGTGGTCTTTGGGCAGCGTATTGTCCGGATAGATGACAGACAAAATATCCGCCGTATAAAATCCTTCGTATGAAACGTCCACATCGTTCTGGAACGTATCCGGGTTCGCGGCATCGGCATAGACGGGCGTATATTTTTTGTGCAAATGCTCCATTTGGACGTCAAACGCATTGCCCGTAGCTTCGATTTCTTGCAGGAAGTCCTGGTACATGACCGGCGTAAGATAACCTTTGTTCCTGACGGCGTCTACGAACTGCGTGACGGCATTGTAAACGACCAGCCGAGACAAGTCATCCTGCTTCTGATACGCTTCCGCCGCCGGATATACAAACAGGAGCGCAACCGCTAACAATACGGCAACGAATTTCGATACGGCGCTGCTCATAGAACGTCCTCACCGGGCTTTAATTTTGCAAAACGTATTTCCTTCAACAGCCCGTTCCAATCCCTCGCATATTCGGCCCGGTATTTGGCCTCCGGCTGAAAGACGGCCGTTCCGGCCAGTTCGAGCGGATCGCCCGAAGCTACCGGAACGCCATCGACCTTGACGGCGACTCCCGCTCCAACCTGATCCACGGTAACCAAAAAAGCCTGCGAACCGCTGAAGATGTCAGGCCGGGCAAGCGTCAACGTAGAATGAACGCTGCGTTTTTGGCCGGAAACGACTGCCGAAACTTCGTCCAAAGCCCCGTCGATTTGCCTGGTCAGTCCCAATGCCAGAAAGCAGGCGCTTAGAAACAGGGCAAGAATGGCGCTTATCCCGATCATATTCTGCACATTATCGTTCACGGTGCCCTTCCCTCCCTTTTGTCACGCATTATTGCTCGAACACAAGCCCGCGGACGACGTTGGATTTGTCTTTGATGATGCTGGCTTTGAACTTCCCGCTCGGATTGACGTATTCGTTGCTGGATTCGTTCATCGTGTTCCGTAAATCCCCTTCCCGGTTGTTAATGTCGATGACCGATCCGTATTTGTCATCCGCCACGTTACCGATGTACAGGCTGTTGCCGTACCATTGGCCGTTTCTGTTTTTCCCTGTTTTGACCAGGATGCCGAATTGATCCTTGTCCCTGAACTTCCGCAAAGCGTTCGTTACCTGCGAGCCGCTGATGCTCGTGCCGTCATAGACCGTAAAGGAAGCCTGCGAAAGCTCGGTCTGGATGTCCGAGAAATTGTTTTGGGCCGTTTTGGTCGCTTCCTGGGCCGAAATGAACAGGATCACGACAATGGTAATAAGTGCAATGGTCAAAAAGATGCCTGCGGCCACCTTCAGCGCGCTGGATGCGTTATTCATTGAATATCATCTCCTTAAATTTTTCGGATTTCTTCATAATAAACATTCATCTGCATAAAGCTCATCGCGATCAACGGTATGACCAGATACATAAAAACAAGGGCATACATCGGCGCAAAACCGAGCATCTTTCCGAGTGCCGCTTTCGTGTCTATGATTTTTTCGTATTCCTGCTTGCGTTGTTCGAAATAGAAGGCCATTTCGTTGTCGAGATCATCGAAGGCCTGTGCGATCGGAATTTTCTCCACGCACAAAAGCAGTTTGTCGACCAATCTTTGGAATTCCGTCAATCGGACCTCCTCCCTCAGCTCGGTCAACGCCATTTCCGCGCCGTGATCATAGTGCAGCACGCATCTTTGAATCGGCGTTTTGAAAATGATCGCGAATCGGTTCATCCATTCCAATATTTCCTCAACCGATATCCGTTCCATTTCCCGAAGCATGGAGATGACCGTTTGAAACTGGTACACCTCATGCCGCATGTCCATATAGCGGATCTTTCGCTGAAAATAGAGCAGCCACAGCGGAAATTGGTACCCCGTCCAAGCCGCCAACAGGGACGCAAGCAGCTCCCACCATTTGACATACTCGGCATGATAAGCTTTGATCTTGGCCAAAATCCGGTTCACGTCCGCCACCATCGTATCCTTGCTTCCAATGCCGTTATGCTCTTGCTTGACGCTCCAACGGCTAGCGACGTCGTCGTAGGTGGCGGTAGAAGACATGCCGACCTCCTCCATGATCTCCCGGTCCCGGTCGCTGATCCGCTGCCCTTCCGCCCGTTGTTCGCTCGACAGTTGGCCGAAAAAGGTCGTTCCCTGGACGGGGGCGTACAGGATCTGTTTTTTAGCCGATTGATGCAAAAACAGGATCATGGTCATCGTTACGGCAAAGGTCAGGCAGAAAAAAGCTATTCTGCGAACGTAAAACCATTCATACCGCAGATGGGTGCTGCTCTCCCTAAGCAAACGGACGATTTTGGCATAAGCCGGCGATGCCGGGCGCGGAGCGACAAAAGCGGCGATAGCCCGGACGACGGGAAACGAAGACAGAAACTGCTCCCAGGACTTCTTCCGATCCCCGGTCCGGTATGCGGTTTCGTTGTCCTGCTGCAGGCGCTGCAATAATACAAAGGATAAGATGATCACGGCATAAATGACGATTTTGGTCAGGTACCCCAGCTTGCTCGTATAAAAGGCGTCCATGGCCGGAAAGCTTCCGCGTGCCCAGCGTTCGATCGGTTTGGCAAAAAACACCGGGGCAAGGGCGATGACATTCAACCCCTTCAAAAGATAGTCGAGCTTGTCCCGCCGCAGGATCTCCAAATGGATTTCCTTGGTTAATCCCCCGAGGCCTTTTAAATAGATGGAGCCCTGCTCCTTCACCTTGTCTCCAAACTCCATGATCATATAGGAGATGCCTGCAAACGCCTTTAGGAAACGGTTAGGCGCGGATTCGTAATATTTCTCCAGTTCCACCGAAGGTTCTTTGGCATTCAACGCCTCGTAGATCCTCCGAGTGTGGATTGCCGCTTCGTAGCCGGCCGTTTCCGCCGCCTCATACAGCGCTTCGTCGATCATTTCATGCTGCTGGTAACGATGCCGCACCTCCGAAAACAAATCCACCATTTGGACGAGAAGCCGCTTCTCCAAACGGTTCACGTACATATCGACCAGCAAACTGTTGAGGATCACTGCCGTAAGCAACACCAGCAGCAAAAAACTGACGCTCGGATTCAGCAGCAATAAAATACATGCCGAAAGGCTTAACAAGCCCAAAACCGCCAACGTCACTTGCGCCGTCTCATGCCTTAACCGGAATTCATCGTAAGCATGAATGGCGAGCCGTTTTCTGATCCTTCGGATGTAGGCCGACAGCAACGGAACCCGAACCATCCAAACGTAGGATTGTTGCAGGATGCGGTTCCAATGCCCCCTCCAACCGACGCGTTTGCCTCCCGCTTCCCCATAAAACCCGTCATGCACGTCCTGCCGCTGTCTGCGGCCGATCCATGCCAAAACCGCATACGCTGCGGCAAACAATACGAGAGACGAAAGCAATACGATTAGCAGAATGGATTTAATACTCATAACGTCCGCTCCAATGATGGTTTAGAAAATCAATGAAACTTTCAGCATCGCTTGCGCCCATCTGATCCGCCATTTCCCCCACGTTTTGGTCCGAAACGGGATCGGCCGCAACATACCGGCCATCCCGGTATTCGATGACATTGCGGGAAATATACGACCTCCGATGCTCATTCAGCCGGGCTTCATTTTGGAGCTTGATCAATCGGCTGAGCATTTGTTTGACCGTCGCTGCTTCGCCGTCGTCGTTCCCTGCAGGGTCCGCGGCATCTTCCAGCGGAACGCACTCGGTAATCCGTTCGATATACCTCCGGCCGTCCGCATCCCGTTTCATGTGCACATCAAAGTTAATCACCTGAACCACCTGTTCCTCGGCGATGCGCTCATGATGAAACACCCCGATTTTCAGGAGCGAATTCCGCAGTGAAAACACGAGATCCCGGAATGTCTTGGCATGATGGGTAAACACGGTGAACAAGCTGGCGACTTGCGACATCTGGATCATCCAGGCAGCCACTTCGTCGCTTGCCACTTCGCCCAAAATATTGACCGTGCCGTCGGTTTTTTTCTGCAAGTCCAGTCCCTCTTGTCCCGTAATCCGTTCCGTTTCGCGAAAGGAAAGGATGTTTCTCCGGCTGTAAATCTTTCTTAAATGAAGCTCGAATGCCATTTCTTGCACGCGCAACGTATATGTAGGATCGATATGCTCCACCATGGCCATCAGGAGCGTCGTTTTGCCGGAACCCTGCGCTCCGGTAATGGCCGTGATCCGGCTTCCTTTCATGAGGTATGCAAGCAAACCGATCGGCAGCTCGGCATTGTCCCCCGTGATCAATTGCTCCAAGGAAGCGTTCGGAATATCGAATTTGCGCACGAAAAATGCCCACGATTCCGCAAACGGCGGCCGAACGACGACCACCCTGGACCCGTCCTTCATCTCATTCACTTTGTAGCCGTTGGATTCCGAGAGCTGGCCGGGGTGGTTGTACTTATAGATGTTTTGGCAAACCCGTTTAAGCTCAAGCTCGGATCCGAAGGAAAGAAAGGACATGTGCACCGACTTGCCTCTATAAAAAACCCATACGCTTTCCGTGGCAGACATCGGCTTGCGACATTCGTCCACGTACGGCGGCGGAAAAGGAAAATCCGGCCCGACGTATGCTTCCAGCTGTCCGTCATCCGTCAAAATGCCGCTGACCCCTCCGCTGACTCCGTCGATGCGCTGATCGCGCAAATCGTCCACGACCGAAAATCCTTTGTACTGCTGATAAATCCGCTGCACCACAATGTCCAGTTTTTCTTGGAAAGCAAGGCTCCGATATTCCGCCGTAAATATCCGTTCGATATCTTCCGCCGTGACCGCGAACACCGGTTGTTCCCCATAACCCTCAAGCGTGCGCGGCTCCGCGAGCCCGTAATGTTCGAACAGCGCGGACAACGCCTCGGGACCATACTGCTTTTGATATAAATAAAATATGATTTCGAATTGGTCCTGCGGCGTCAACCGTCCGAAATCCTCAAAAGGAATGGCGTCTTCGATACGGTCTTCGTTAAGTCCGTAGCTTTTGACCAAGAGATCCGCCATAAACTGCTTGACGTATTGTTTTTCGCGGACGTCGCCTGAAATGCAGTCCTTCAGCGCTTTGCGCAGCTCGCTTCGTTTATTGATTCTGCGCCTGTACTCCTCCTCGTGGAGGCCCAGGTCGGTCAACTGCCTGTGGGTGAGCTCATGCAGCGTTTCCTTCACGAATTCCGTCATCGCTTCGATCGTGCACTGTTTGCCTTCCGTTTGGCTTGCAGCCGGCGGACGGCGGTAATCGAGCCATTTGACGTAGAGGAGCAGGAGAACGAACAACAAGATGAGTGCGATCATCAACATGTTGACGATCATTCCGGAGCCCATTTACGCCCCCCTTTCCACGAGCTTCAATGCCGCGGTCATTTCGAGCTGCGTCAATATGTCTTTGGCCAACGAGCGAATGCTGGCCAGAAACGCGGCGGCCGGCTGTCTGCCGTTCAGGCTGCGGCTCCGCTGAAGGAACGGAAGAACGCCGCGCATATTCCACGCATCCAAAAAGTCCGTCGTGTACGGTATTCCATGGATGCTGCCCTTGTAGCCGAATCTGCGCTTGACGTTATTCAACGTGCAGTGGGAGTATTTGTCGTACCTGCCGAGCACCACGATGTAGGGTTTTTCACGAACGATCGGCGGACAGCCGCCGTTCTTGAAAAACGAATCCAACCCTTCGATGCCCTGATTCATGCTGACCACGACCAGATCCGATGCTTCGAGCAACGCTTGGTCGCCGCTTCCTTCCTTCGGCCATCCGCATCCGGCGTCGACCAATACGAGATCGTAACATTGGTTCGCCACCGAGCATATGGTCTGAAGCAGCTCTTTCCTATACCCCGGCATCGTGCCTTCGGGCTTGGCGTTCCCTTGGACCAGATCCAAACGGTCGGCGAGCAAGGGCAGCGTATAATCCCGCAAATTTTCACGGGTCAGCCTGCGGTTCATGCATAACCTCTCCAAAGCGTCCATCCCGTGGTCCTGAAAAGCAACAAGCGAATGGTCCAAAGCATAGGCGGACATCGGGAAGGCCCCTTCGACCCTCTCCTTGGCCATGCCTCCATGCGCCATCAGCAATTTCAAACGGTAATCCATGGCGATCGTCGCCGCAGCCGCGGCAGCATGCGCCGAATTTCCGCTGCCGCCCTGAAGCGGGCTCCAAAATGCGATCGTACTCATGCTTGACTCCTTTCTGCATTCTTCAATGCGCGCTGTATTTGTTTTCGATCCCAATCCGTGAACGTTTCAAAAATGCCGCACAACCGTTTTTTATAGGTGCGTGTCAGTGCCTTCATATGGATTCGCTTCGCATGTTCGTTTCTGAGTTTCAAGGAATAATCCAGCTCGTTCCAAGGCAGGACGACCGGATCTCCTTTCCAGCGGACCGGCAGACGTTCGAAGTACCCGTCCAAATAGGAAGGGCCGAACCATTCCTCGACGGCCCTGACGATGATCCTCTTCATTTCCGGCCTCACTCCCGGATCGAAATAACGCAAGACCGCTTCCGACAGCCATTTCCCGCCCTCTTCGAGCGTCCAGACTTCATAATCGGTCACCCAGACGAGTTCGGAAGCGCTCAGCCAATCCTCCTTTGCGCAAAAGTCCGGGAGTTCCAGATCGTAAAGAACATAGTCGTAATGTTCCAAGGCGCCGCCATGGCTTCGGAAGTAGGCTTTCAAACCGGCCGAATCCCCGAATCCGCATGCAACGTCGAAGCCGGCAAATTCCGTGATGCATAACTTCTCGCCCAATCCGCCAATGAAATAGGGATATCTTCTTTTTTCGCTCGCGTCCACCAACAGGACGCTGCTGCCCCCGGACGCAAGCAATTTGCAAATATGCATCAGGGTGTCGCTTTTATCGCATAGGCCGGCAAAAATCCAAGTATTCAAAGATGTCCGTCTCCTTTCTTTCGTCCGCCGGCAGCCTCAAGGTTGATCCGAAGGTGCCGCGCTGCCCTCCCGGCGATCATTCATGCTTTGCTCAAGCAGTTTGTTTTCCTGGACATCCCCCAGCGAAAAACTGTCTTGGTTTGGATCCGGGGCCGTGATCTTGCCGGTTGTTCCCGGAGCGGGATTCCCCGCGTGTTCGTTCGCCGCCGCTGCCGCTGCATCGTTCCATAAGCCGTCGGCGTTCGATGCTCCGGAAACGTCCGATGCCGTGGAACCGCCTGAAGAGTACATGCCTCCGCTCAAGCCTGAGGGAGCGAATTCGGATTCGGCGAAGCTGCCGTTTGGCCGTTGCTGCACCGCTTTTTCCAAGTCTTGTTCCAGGGAAACGCGTATGGCTTCGGACAGCTTCCGTTCCGCTTTGTTTACGATGTTCGGGTCGCTTGCGATCAGCTTCATCACCTCCTTGTTGACCGGATAAGTCGGAATCGCCCGCTCCTGCATCTCCGGCTCCACGTAAGTCACGGCGTACAGCTTCGCGTCATGCAGGTAAGCATCCACCATCGCGCTGGACAATGCCAATATCTCCTGCTCCGTCAACCGGATCCACATGGCCGGGCTAAGCAGCTTATCGATTTTCTTTTTGGATAAAATGATGTAGTCCTGTCCCGTAGGAAATTGGATGCGTACGTCGACCACGTCGCGCTCGCGCAAATTCGATGGCAATACGACGGCCTGAATCTCCTTGTTCCGAAGATCCGCTTGGATCGGTTGGCCCTCGTAAACCATGGCCTCCGTCAGGGGCGTCCCCTTTTTCAGCTCGATTTTTGCAATCTTGATTTCGTCGCCGCTGCCGCCTTCCAGCAGATTCGCGGGCGCCGTTCCTTTGGGCAGCTTGGCGCGCACAAGGTCTTTCGCCGTGACGGCTTCGCCGGCCGCAACGTCCCGCGCAAGCGTCCAGGCCGGGACCATCTGCTTCTCCTCATTCAACCTCGCTTGTTCCAGCTTGGCGATTTGCCTGCGGTACTCTTCCCTGATCTCGTTTTCCTTGGCATGGTGCCGAATCCCGCTAACGGTGGCGTACGCCGCAAACACGATGCCCACCGCCGAGGCTCCCGCCAAACCGGCGTAAAGCATATGCCTCGTTCGCTGTCTCAGTTTTGACATGAATTTGATCATCCCCCTCCATTAAACCGCGGATCAGCTGAGACCGAACCGGAATCTCCTTCTCCGCTGGATTCCGGCAGCCGCCCCGTGAAAAATGCGGCTCAGCACTTTGTCCGTCTCTTCGCATTGATCGAACGGATCCATCTGCAGCGGCAGCGCAAACACCTGCGTGGAATCCAGCTGCTTGCGAAGCCGGGATACGGCATCCTCCCCGGCCAGCGGCAGGACATACATCCACTTCTGCCGGGGATATCGCGACAAGCCGTGGACCATATCCAGCACGTCCTGCTGGCGCCACTCCGCGCCGGAGGCGACGATGATCGGAAAGTCGGCGCGCAGAAACTCTTCCAGCCGGTCCCGCTCCCTGAATGTGCCGAGATCGATCACAAGGAAATCGTAGCTGCCGGACAATAATGCTATCACGTCGCTTCTGGCCGTCTGCCGCCAATAATCCACGCCTTCCACCTCGAATTTGCGGCTGCCCGGCCCGGCGGAGCTTTCCCCGTCGACGATTTGTTGGATCCTTCGGAATGCCGGCGACCTCATGTTCATTTCGACCAGCGCGACCTTGCTGCGGCTTCTCGCCAAAAAATGGCTGATTGCGATCGCCGTATGCGTCGTCCCCGTTCCGCCGCTGGCTCCCATCACCGCAATCACCTGCGTGCTTTTTCGCCCGGCTATATCCCTGCCCCGCTTCGGGCCCGGCTTCATTTCCTGCCGGACGGCCGCGGCGATCACCGCGCGTACTTCGGCGGCGGAGGCGTAGCGGTTTTCGGGCATGGGCTCGAGCAATTTCCGTATGACGGGAACGAGATGGCGTGGCAAATCCTGGCGTATGCTTTGTGCCGCGTCCTCCGTCCACTCGCTGAAAGCCCCTCCCGTCGTCAAATAAAGCATCAACGCCCCGAAGCCGTACAGATCGGACCGGGCGTCGCTTTGGCCGGAACCATACTGCTCCGGAGCGGCAAAGCCGACCGTACCCAGCTTTACCGTGTCCTGCGCCTGCGCCTGCTTGTAATTGCGGGCGATGCCGAAATCGATCAGCCTCAGCTCCAGCTGCTCCGTCAGCATAATGTTCGACGGCTTCAAATCCCTGAAAACGACGACCGGATCATGCGTGTGCAGGTAGTCCAACACTTCCAGCAGTTGATCCGCCAGCTGCAAAATCGAATCGACCGGAATCCGGCCGCGGTATCCGCGAAAATATTTCTCCAGCGTAATCCCTTGGATATAATCCATGACCAGATAGGTGTAACCGTCCTCGTCCGGCGGAAAAAAATCCACGATTCGGGGCAGCCTGGCATGGCTAAGGGATATCAAAAGCTGCGCTTCTTCCCGTATGCTGCTGTATCGGGCCGGGTCGGAAACGCTCTCCTTGACGGCCCAGAGTTTACCCGGCAGCTTCAAATCCTCGGCCAGATAGACATGGCTCATGCCGCCTTCGCCGATCTTGCGGATGATCTCGTATCTCCCCCCAATCGAATGGCCGGCATGCAGCTTGGAAGGATGAATCATGCGTGTCCCTCTCTTTCAAGACAAAAAAAGGGAAAGCCTCCCCGGCAAAGACGCTTACGATCAGTCGTAAGGCTTTGCTCAGGGATGCTTCCCCTTTAATTATCATATGGTGAATTTGGTATCATTATAGAGCAATGGCAATATCTGTGTAAAGTACTATTTTTATATTCGTTATCTTCATGCATCCATCACCTTGTTTTATTCCGTTAATATTTAATCAAGTATAAGGTGATTTCGTCCCGATTGTGGAACAGCTGCTTCGCTCGCTGAATCTGCATATTCGCGGCCTCGAAGGACGAAATGACATCGTCGACAAGCGCCATAGGTTTCTTGTGCATGAGCTTGACCGTCACGACGGCCGTGCCTCCTGCCCGTAAGCTTGGAAGCAGCTCCGTAACCAGTTTGACCATTTGTTTCGGGCTCCAGCTCATATCGCATACCAGCAGATCGAATTCGCCTTCCTGAAAATGGACTTCCGAGGCGTTTTTCTTGAAAATACGCAAGCCAGGATGATTTCGCAGCGACTCGTGCATCAAGGCAGGGTCCACCGCCGTGACCTGCAGTCCCCGCTCCAACAGGAACGAGGTCCAGCCGCCGGGAGCGGCCCCGATATCCAGAGCGGTATGAAACGACTTAAAATCGATTCCGAAGCTTTGCTCGGCCTCCAAGAGCTTGAACTTCGCCCGGGATATTTGCCCTTCCTCGCGCTGGAAGCGGACCGCGCCCCCGCTCCAGTCGGACAGGTTGTCGTTCGGTTCAGAAACCCCGACGTACAGCATCTCTCCGGCTGCAAAAACGGATACGACCCAGTCGGCGTCGCGAACGACAAATTCGGCGTTTAACCCCGTTAATTGCTCTTGGAGGCTCTCGCGAATCTCGCCGGCGCTGCCGGATACGGCGCTTTGTTCCGCTTTCCTTACCTGCAGCGAAACCGCGGCCCCATGAAGTTTGTCTTGACGAAGCAAAAATTGAACCATTTGGGGATATGCATTGTCTTGATCCGCTCGCAGTTCAAGGTGCACCGGCTGTATGTGGCGCAAAAAAATAGGCGGGTGGGCAACGATGCTTGCGATGGCCCTCTCCGCATCTTCAAACAAGGTCACAAGAAAAACCTCGCCGGAAACCAGCATGCTGCTTTTCAGCTTGCCGAATCTCCGGCGCAGCTCCTCCTGGGCATAGGGTGCAAACCCGTGGTTGGCCGTGCATATAAACCGGGAAATTCCCGTGTTTTTTTCATCGTTTGTTGTTTGTTTATCATCCAAAACGGATTAACCTCCAGAAACCACTTTAATCCAAGGCCGGCCGCCATCCCATTCGATCCGTGCCGGAATATCGTAGGTTTGTTTTATCATTTCGTCGTTCAGAACTTCTTGTTTCGGGCCGGAGCCCGCGATTTTCCCGTCCCGGATCAAAGCGACGTGGCTGAAAAGCGGCATAATTTCCTCCACATGATGCGTCACGTACACCACGGTGATGTCCCGTTCGCCGAGACGTTCCACCTCCGCCAGCATTTTTTCGCGTTCGTACAAATCCAGCCCGGCGCAAGGCTCGTCCATGATCAGAAGCTTCGGCTCGCTCATCAAACTTCTCGCAAGCATCACCTTTTTCCGTTCCCCTTGCGACAAGGTGCCGAGCGGATGGTAGGACAACTTGCCCAAATTCATTTCTTCCAGCAGCTTCAGCGCCTTATCTTTCACGTCTTCGGGTATTTCCTGATAGAAACGCAAAAACGCGTAAGCGCCCGTGGCCACGACCTCCCACACCGGATCGCTCAAATTGAGCTTTTCCAGCAAGCTCGGACTGATATATCCGATCTCTTTGCGGACCTCGCGCACGTCGCATTCCCCGTATACGTTGCCGAGCACCTCGATCCGGCCGCTGCTTGGAAAAAGGTAACCCGTCAGCATTTCCAAAATGGTCGTTTTGCCGGAGCCGTTGCGCCCCAAAATAACCCAGTTTTCCCCTTTTCGAATGTTCAGGGAGACGTGGTCCAAAATCTGATTCTCTTCCCTCCGCAAAGACACATCCCGCATCGTAATCATGAAAGCACTCCCCTTATTTGAGCTAACAAGTCTCCGACCGATCCCATGGAATAGATGATTTCCGGCTTTCCGCTCCGCTCCTTGTCCGCCAAAAGCAGGGCCGGTACGCTGCGGATTTTGTACTGCTCGACGACCGTCGGCGTCATATTGACGTCGGCTTCGGCCAATAGGCCCTCCGGCAGCAAATGTTCGGCCACTTCCAGCATCCGCCGCGCCACTTTGCATGTCCCGCAAAATGGGGTGTGCAGAAACACGGCCAACGGTTCGCCTTTGCGCCACAGCTCTTCTAGAAGCTGCTTTTCGTCCAGCGGCCTCATTCCTGCTCCCCCTTGGCGACCCGCTCCAGCACGTCCGGAGGCATGGGCCCGTTATGGAGCTTCACATAATCCGGCACCGATTGGTAGAGCAGCTCGTACATTTCCCTCTTCCCCCGCATGCTCGACGTATGCAAAAAAATCTCTTGCGGGAACAGCCGGCCTGCGATCATCCCGTGCACGACCTCTTTTCCGGACGGCTCGCCGGGTCCGAGGTCGTAGTCCAGCGACAATATGCCAACCTCGCATTCCTGCAGCAAAAGAAGGCATTCCTGCGCATTTTTCGCCAGAACAAAACCCTCGGGACATCGCCGGTAATCATCCAAAAATACATGCAGCACGGCTTCCCCTCCTTTCTCCCGTCCTTGCAAGCAACGCTTTTTATCTTTTTCCTTCCAAAAGGCGGTACAGCAGTTCCATTTCGTCCCCGTGCGTTCCATCCGGTCCGGGATCCGTCTCCAATACGATCGGCAACCCCTCGAATTCCGGATTCGAAATCAGTTCCGCCAAGCGATCCGCGCCGATGCGGCCCTCCCCGATCCGGGCATGGCGGTCTTTTCCCGAGCCGGATGGGTATTTCGAATCGTTCATGTGGACGGCGGCGAGGTTTTGCCAGTATCCAAGCTCCCTTCCCCGTTCCATCCATCTGTCCGTTTCCTCCGGAATCCACGTTCCCGATGCAAACGCATGGCAGGTATCCAAACAAAACGCGATTTTCTCCGGCTCTTCGGCCAGGCTCCTCACGTAAACCAGCTCTTCCAGCGTAATTCCCATCGCCCCGGGCTGTCCCGCCTGGTTTTCAAGCAAAATTTTGGTCTTGCCCTGCCATCCGCCAAGCGTTTCATTTAAACATTGTATTATATTTTTGTAGCCCTGTAACGGGTCGATGCTTTTCAAATGGCCGAAATGGACGACGATCCCGACGGAGCCGCAGGCTTCGGCAATGATCAGATCGTTTTGCAGCGAAGCGACCGTAGCTTCATATAGCTCGCGGCCCCGGGTCTCGCCGATGGCGATGTTGACCGGGTACGGCGTATGGGCGATGCTCGGCATTCCCTTTTCCCGGCAAAAACGAAAGCAATCCGTCGCAGCGGATGCATCAAGTTCCTTGATGGAAAGACTGCGCGGATTTTTCGGAAAATATTGAAACGATTTGGCCCCCATGTCCCAGGCCCGCCTGGCGGCTCTCCCAAAACCGCCGCGGGTGCTGACATGGCAGCCGATCATTCGATTAGCGGTCATGCTGGCAGGACGGGCAGAAAAAGGCTTTTCTCCCCGTCAATTCGATTCGGTTCACGACCCCGCCGCAGCGCACGCAGCTTTCCCCTTCGCGGTCGTACACTTTGCACATCTCGTCATAACCTCCGGTCAACGTATCGCCGGCCATGAAGGGCGACTCCATGTAACCCCCATGTTCCAGCGCTTCGGGCAACACTTTGACGGCGGCGTCATACAAACGTCCGATCGACTCCTCGGATAAATCCTGCAGTTTGGCCGAAGGCAACAGCCCCGCCTCAAACGCGATTTCATCCGCATAGCAGTTGCCGATGCCCGCAATGGCATGCTGATTGACGAGCAGGCTTTTCAACGAGCCGCGCCGGCCTTTGATCAGTTCCGTAAAACGCTCCTTGTTCATCCGGCGGTCCAACAGCTCCGGCCCCAGCGGTTTGAGCGTTTCTTCGGTTTCCTTCGCGGACAGCAAGTGAAGATATCCGAGGCGAAGCCCGATAAAATAAAGCGTATTCGCCCCGAAAGAAATCTCCACTTGGGTATTCCGGTCCGGGCGGTCTTCCTCCGTCCCGTAATACAGCATGCCGCCCAGCATCAGATGCAGCAGCAAACGCCGCCCGTTGTTCATATGGAACACAAGGAATTTGCCCCTTCGTTCCACGAAAATGACGCGCAGTCCCGTTACCTCTCCGATAAATTGTTCGGCCGGGACGTTCAGCGATTTTTCCCGATGAATTACCACTCGGGTAATCGGCAGGTTGATAATATGTTCCGAAAGCAGTCTTCGGTAATTCTCCATCTCCGGCAGTTCCGGCATTCGTTCATCGATCCTTTCGTTTGCAGCATAGATGACATGATTATTTCAAAAATTCAGTAAACTTCCGTTTCATCCGGACAAATCCGTTGCATTAATTCATAAAGGTCTTTGCAAACCACATCCGGACGGACGCCGGCTCCCTCGATCAGAGCCTCCATGTTTTCCTCCGTCGTCAGTCCCGTCAAAACCAAAATCGTTTCGCATCCGGCAGCAGCCCCGGCGGCAATGTCGGTACGCAAATTATCGCCCACCACCGTCGCATCCGCAGGAGAGATCCCGAGCCTGTCCGTTGCAAAGCTCATCAGATGCCCCGCCGGTTTGCCAATGACGATCGGCTCCGTTCCGGATGCGGCCTGTATCGACGCGGATAGCGAACCTGCTCCGGGCACCAGGCCATGGTCCGACGGGAGCAGCAGATCGGGGTTGGTCAGGACGTACTTTGCCCCGCCGCGAATCCACTGCACGGCTTTGGCCAAACTTTCGTATGTAAAAGAACGGTCGATTCCTTGCACCACATATTGCGGATTCTCGTCTACGATATGTAATCCGGCATCGGACAACGCCTGGCGGAGTCCTTCTTCTCCTAGCATAGCCACGGAAGCTCCCGGAGATTCTCCGGCGATGTATTCGGCCGCGGCAAGCGACGAAGTGCACACTTCTTCCGGCTTTGCTTCGATTCCCATCTCATTCAAATGCTTCGCTACGCCTTCCGCCGTACGGGACGAGTTGTTCGTCACGAACATATAAGGGATTCGGCGTTGTTTTAACGACCGGATGAGTTCATCCGCGCCGGGAATCCGATGGTTGCCGTGGTAAAGCGTTCCGTCTAGATCTATCAACAGACCTTTGGTCTTTTTGTTTTGGGGCATGTCAGCTTCCTCTTTTCTTGTGTAAACCTGGGTAATCGAAGATGGCATTTCTTCGCTTCGACAGTTCTATTTTAAAAAAATTGGAGGAATGCCGCAACTTATCAGGACCGCAGCCTCCCACGCCGCGACGCATTAGACATTTTTTCTATGAGGTTCGCCAAAGAACGGCTCTTGGGCCGCCTCTTCGATGGCTGGTGCTGGTGCCTTATGTCATTTCCTGCGCTTTCCCGGAAAATAATCCATTTCCCCGGGCAATTCCAAAAAGAAAAGAGCTCCGTACGGAGCCTTTCTGGAAACCGGAAATCGCGTCCTTGCTTCATTCATGCCTGTGCACGGGGAACAACATCAGCTCTTCGGCAAGCAGCGTTTTGGGAAATACCGACTGCGCTTCTTCGAGCAGCGGCTTTAAATGTTCCATGTCCTTATACCGCGAGCTGAAGTGGGTCAAAATCAGTTCTTTGGCCCCGGCGGCGGCCGCAGCCTCGGCTGCCTGAACGGACGTGCTGTGATGGTAATTGTGCGCCGATTCCTTCAGATCGTCCATGAACGTCGCTTCGTGCACGAGCAAATCCGCATCGCGGGCGAGCTTCAAAACGTTTCCGCAAGGACGGGTATCGCCCAAAATCGTGACGACCCGCCCTTTTTTCGGAGCTCCCAGCACTTCTCCGGGATGCAGCGTCGTTCCATTTCCCAGGTCGATGCTCTCCCCTCTTTTCAACCGCCCGTATGCCGGACCGGGTTTTAACCCGTATTCGGCAAGCCGCTGCAAATCGAGGCTCCCCGGTTTGTCTTTTTCCGCGATGCGGTATCCGTAACTGTCGATCCGGTGATCGAGCAGCAGCGATTCGACGACGATGTCCTCGTCTTCGTAGACCGTTCCCCCGGTATGTTCAACGACCTCAAGCTCATATTCGATCCGGGATTGGCTGAGCGTCAGGCTGATGTCGATATACTGTTTGATGCCCGGCGGGCCGTACACGTGCAGTTTCGTCGTGCCGCCTTGATAAGCCCGGCTGGACAGCAATCCCGGAAGGCCGAAAATATGGTCACCATGCAAATGCGTGATGAAAATTTTCTCCAATTTGCTGAGCTTTAACGAAGATCGCAGGATCTGATGCTGCGTCGCCTCCCCGCAATCGAACAGCCAAAACGAGCGGCGCTCCTCGAACATGCGCAAAGCCATCGACGTTACGTTCCGCTGCAGCGAGGGCACTCCCGCATTGGTCCCCAAAAATTCAAGTTCCATAACAAGCAACCTTCTTTCTGTAATGTCAGCAAAAAAGCGGCCGCCCTTGACAAGCAAACGGCCGCTTCAGCGAAACAAGCTTGCAAATCTTGGCATGGCGGCAAAAAAAACCTCCCGAAAAGGAGGATTTTTTCGCTCGCATCATCCGTTAGGATGAGTATATCATTTTGCCTTGTCGACATTAAAGTAACGCGCTTCCGGATGCGCAAACACCATCGCCGATACCGACGCCTCCGGCTCCATCATGAACCCTTCCGTCAGATGCACGCCGATATCTTCCGGCTTCATCAGCTTGAACAGCGGCCCCTGATCCTCGAGATCCGGGCAGGCGGGATAACCGAACGAAACGCGGATGCCTTGGTAACGCGCCCCGTGGCGCTGCTTCATCGTCATATCCGCCGGGTCCGAGAATCCCCAAGAGTCGCGCATGATGTGGTGCACGCGTTCGGCAAGCGCTTCGGCCGTTTCGAGCGCCACCGACTGCAGGACATGGGAGCGCAGATAGTCTCCTTTGTCCTTCCATTCGGACGACAGCTTCGATATGCCTTGGCCGGCCGTGACCACCAAAAATCCGACGTAGTCCATCTGCCCGCTGTCTTGGGATTTCAGGAAATCCGCAAGGCAAAGGAACGGCGGCACGTTTTGGCGCGGAAAAGTGAACGTATGCAGCACTTTGGACATGTCTTCGGGATCATAAATGACGATATCGTTGCCCCGGGATTGCGCAGGGAAAAAGCGGTACATCGCATGCGCCTGAATGATCCCCTCGGAGGCCGCCTCTTCCAGCAGGCTGTCGACGGTCGCTTTCAATTCCACGGCCTTTTCGTTGCCTTCGGCCAAAAGCTGTTCCACCTGGCCGCGAAGCCCCAAATGATGTCCCAAAAGCATCTGCATGTTCATGTACGGCACGATATGGGTAATCGGATAATTCCGGATGATATGACGCTCCAAATCCGGCGGGATAAACACCGGAACATCTGTCGATACGCTGGACTTTGCCGCTCGCGTAATCTCCGGCAAAACCTGCGGCTTCTCCGTTTCGGCCTTGAGCGCTTCCAGCTCGGCCTCCATTTCCGCCCGCATCGCTTCGCGCTGTACCGGATCCATCAGCTTGTTGGCCAGATCGAGCCCGTCCATCGCGTCCTTGGCATACACGACAAGCCCGTTGTATTCCGGACGGATCCGCGTTTTCGTGAATTTTCGCGTCAACGCGGCACCGCCGACCATAATCGGAACGTCTACGCCCGCATTTCTCAAGTCTTGCGCGGTAACGACCATTTGCTGCGCCGACTTGACCAGCAGGCCGGACAAACCGATCAAATCGGCCTTTTCCCTGCGGTAAGCCTCGATAATGGTTTCCGGTGCTACTTTTATGCCCAGATTGACGATCTCGTAACCGTTATTGGAAAGGATGATTTCCACCAGGTTTTTCCCGATGTCATGCACGTCGCCTTTGACGGTGGCGAGCAGCATTTTGCCTTTGACCGAGGTTTCGTTTTTTTCCATGAATTGTTCCAGGTACGACACGGACGCTTTCATGACTTCCGCGCTTTGCAGCACTTCCGCGACGATCAGTTCATTGTTGTTGAACAGCCTTCCGACTTCCGCCATGCCGTCCATCAAAGGTCCGTTGATGATTTCCAGCGCCCCGTATTTTTGCAATGCCGCATCCAGATCCGGGATCAGCCCTTCCTTGGAGCCTTCCACCACGTAAGAAGCAAGCCTCTCTTCCAACGTCAGGTTGGACAGTTTTTCTTTTTTCTCGACCTTTTTGTTCCGGAATGCGGCGACAAACGCGGCAAGCGTCTCGTCGTTCGTGTCGTAAATCAACGCCTCCGCCAGCTTGCGTTCCTCCTCCGGAATCGAAGCGTAGCGCTCCAGCTTTTCGGTATTGACGATCGCGTAATCAAGTCCCGCCTTCGTGCACTCGTACAGGAATACCGAATTCAGCACCTCGCGCCCCGCTTCGGGCAGGCCGAAGGATACGTTGCTGATGCCGAGGATGGTATGGCATTCCGGCATGGCTTGTTTGATCAAACGGATGCCTTCGATCGTTTCCCTGGCGGACCCGATATATTGCTCGTCCCCCGTGCCGACCGGGAAAACAAGCGTATCGAAAATGATGTCCTCCGGGGCAAGCTTGTATTTATTCACGAGAAGATCATAGGATCTTTGGGCGACTTTAAGCTTGTCGTCGCGATGTATCGCTTGTCCGCTTTCGTCAATGGTGCCGACGACGACGGCCGCGCCGTATTTATGGATCAGCGGCGTCACCTTTTCGAATTTTTCTTCACCATCTTCAAGGTTAATGGAGTTAATGATCGATTTGCCCTGCGAATATTTCAAGGCAAGGTCGATGACCTCGGCATCGGTCGTATCGATCATCAGCGGCACTTTGACCTTCTTGACGACCAGCTCCAGGAAATGTTTCATGTCGATCGCTTCGTCGCGGTCCGGGTCCTGCACGCATACGTCGATGACATGCGCCCCGTTTTTCACTTGCGCACGGGCGATTTCCGACGCTTCTTCGAACTTGCCCTCGACGATCAGCCGCTTGAATTTGCGCGAGCCGAGCACGTTGGTTCTTTCCCCTACCATATAAGGGCGGTTATCCTGTTCGATGTAGACCGGTTCGATGCCGGAAATCGCGGGGGCATGGGTCCCCGCAAGCGGCCGCGGCTCGTATTTGCCCATCGCTTCGGACATGGCGCGGATATGCTCCGGCGTCGTGCCGCAGCATCCGCCGGCGATGTTTAACCAGCCGTTTTTCGCGAAGTCTTCCATTTTGCGCGCCAAGGAATCCGGGGATTCATGATAGTTCCCGTTTTCGTCCGGCAGCCCGGCGTTCGGGTAGCAGCTGATCGCCGTTTTGGCCATGGAGGACAAAGAGCGGATATGATCCCGCATAAATTCCGGGCCCGTGGCACAGTTAAGCCCGACGGATATCGGATTCAAATGTTCAAGCGAAATATAAAAGGCTTCGATGTTCTGCCCCGCCAGCGTCGTGCCCATCGGTTCGATCGTGCCTGAAATCATCACCGGCAGCGTCGTGCCGCTGCTTTCAAACGCTTGGCGGATGCCGATGCTTCCGGCTTTCACGTTCAGCGTATCCTGGCTCGTTTCAAGAAGCAGCGCGTCAACGCGGCCCTCGATTAAAGCCAGCGCCTGCTCTTTGTAGCTGGCGACCAGCTCGTCGAACGTCACGCCGCCCGTAACCGACAATGTTTTAGTCGTCGGTCCCATGGCTCCGACCACGTATCTGGGCTTGTCCGGCGTGCTGAATTTATCCGCCGCCTGGCGGGCGATTTCCGCGGCCTTTAGATTGATTTCGCTTGCTTTCTCCGGTATATCGTATTCCGCCAGCACAACGGACGTTGCGCCGAAGGTATTGGTTTCGATTAAATCGGCCCCTGCTTCCAGATATTTTTCATGGATCTCTTCGATGACGTCCGGACGCGTCAGCACGAGCATCTCGTTACAGCCTTCGAGTTCTTCTCCTCCAAAATCCTGGGGACCGAGCTGGACCTGCTGGATCATCGTGCCCATGGCACCGTCGAGTATTAATATTCGGTCTTTCATGATTTCCTGCAAGCTAGGTCTGTTCATGTATTTTCCCCCTCGCGAAACGTTAAATCTTAGTTTAGCAGAATACCTATCTTTAGAAAAGTGCCAAAACGGCGGTCCGGCGACGGCTGGAACGGAAGAAACGCATCGACAAAAAATGGCGGCTTCGTTATAATATAAATTAAACCAAGTGGAAAAGAGGGGAAAGGCAATGGCTGAAATCGTAATTCGTAATACGAATGAAAGAATCACGGGTGACGATAATGTTCGTGAATTCTTAAACAAACAAAACGTATTGTTCGAGAAATGGGACGCTTCCAAGCTGCCCGCCGAGCTTCGTAATAATTTTCAATTAACCGACGAGCAAAAAAACGAAATTTTGAAGGTGTACGACGAAGAAATCCGCGATTTGGCGGCACGCCGCGGCTACCAAATCTGGGACGTGATCACGCTGTCGGACGCGACGCCGAACCTGGAGGATCTGCTCAACAAATTCGAAGAGGTACATACCCATACGGAGGATGAAATCCGCGCCATCGTCGGCGGCAAAGGGATCTTCGTCATCAAAGGCAGCGACGATATCGGATATTTTAACGTGGAACTCGAGGCCGGCGACGTCATTTCCGTTCCTGAAAACACCAACCATTTCTTTACGCTGATGGATGACCGCCAAATCATCGCCGTACGTCTCTTCATCGAAAAAAACGGCTGGGTCGCTTACCCCGTCGAAGATCCGAGTTTCCTAAAAGCCTAAACGGAGATTGGAAGTCAGGCCTTCCTCCCGTTCATGACATACATGCAACGAACCCCGCTCCTTGTTGTCCAAGGGACGGGGTTCGTTTTTGCTTTCTTATTCCGTTACTCGCTTACGGTCAAACTTTTGGTCGGCATCGTATGCTGCGGTCCGTAGGTTACATGAGAGGTGATTTTATAGGTTCCCGCGCCGTCGAACGTTTTTTCGAGCACGTATTTTCCGTCCCCCGCGTTTTCGGCAGGCACTTTCTCGTGCACGCTGCTGTCGCCGTCTTTTATGATTTCGATTTCGACTTCATCCGCTTTATCCACTTTTTGATCTTTCTGCGTAACCAACACTTCAATCGAAACCTTTTCACCGACTTTTGCCTGCTCCGGATTCAAAGTTAAATCGACCTTTAACGGTTCCATCATGCCTTCATCCATGTTCATGCCGTCATGTCCGCCGCTGCCGCCGCAGCCTGCCAAAGCAAAAACGACAAGAAAGATGATGCCTATGAAAACAAATTTCTTTTTCAAATTCCTGCCACTCCCTTACGTCAATCTGCAGATATGTAGGCTTTTTGAACGCACTTCATTTATTATACATGCTTTTCAGGCTTCCAAAACGGCGGGTTGATCACAAATTGATGACAATATTAGCAATGCGCTGGGGTAATCCCGCAATAAGATCATGAAAAAAGCCTGCGCATGCGGCAAAACCGCAAACGGCAGACTTTAATTAACAAATGGCATATCATGCTTGGCCGGTTAAACTCGCTGCTTCATAGACTCCAAAATACCGTGCAGCTCGGACAAATGCTTGATTTCATAATGCGGCTGGATGTTCGAATGATACGGCTTGCCGTTGCGGTTGATCCAAACCGTCGTTAACCCGGCGGCCAGTCCGCCTTTAATGTCCGTCGAAAGTTTGTCGCCTACCATGACGGCTTCATCCGGGGTTACGCCCAGGCGGGAGAGCGCATGCTCAAAAATGGTGGGATCCGGCTTCCCTTTGCCGAAATTGCCCGAAATGACGACTTGATCGAAATAAGGGACCAGCTCCGGTACGCCATCCAGTTTTTCCTGCTGCAATCCCGGGCAGCCGTTCGTCAGCAACAGAAGCTTATAGTTCCCTTTCAGCTCTTGCAGCACTTGGAACGTTTCTTCATAGACATGGGGGCGGGAGCGTCTTTCCATCCCGAATTGTCGGGCAAGTTCTTCGGCCAGCTGCGCGTCTTCCACACCCAGCTCGGCGAGGCCGCGGCGCCATGCTTCCTTCCGGTATTCAGGGACGATTTCGGCCATCCGTTGAAACTCGGGCTGCTTTCCTACGGTAAATTCCCCCCATAATGCTTCAAACGGGTTAATGCCGATCATGGCGGTAAAAGCATACGTGTCGTACGACTCGTACAATGCCCGCGCCTCTTTGCGGACAGCCGCTTCGAGCGCCTCCGCGTCGACGCCGGTTTTGGCGGCGGCCGTTTCGCAGGTCGCTTGGAAGGATTCCTTCACGCTGCGCTCATCCCACAACAACGTATCGTCCAAATCAAAAAAAACGGCGGTAACTCCCATCTTCCCATCCCTCTCCCAACGTTAATCTGTTCTATTGTTTTTCAAACGGAATATTAAAAGAGGCGGCAAAACGCTCGAGACGTTCGGCCATGGCTTCGGTATCGTAGCGGTTGATCAAACGGGTAAACACCCAATTGCCGCCCTTTATTTCCTTGCCCTTTTTCCCCTTCGTTCCTTTCATTTCGATCACGATCGAACCGGATCCGGCTTTGATTTTGGCGATTTGGTCCGCCGTCAAACGCCGGTCGCGATTGAACTTGATCGTGGAAAGCGTGTTTTTGTCCACTTTAAGAAACGGACGGCGCAAAAAAATCATGATCGCCAGCAATACGTACAATCCGACCACGATCCAATTCAAGGAGGTGTTCATCGCCGCCTGCTGGCTCGACATGCCGAGCAAAAGGTAAATGACGGCAAGCGCTACCAGCGTGATGGGAAGAACGAAATTCCGCCCTTTGAAGACGTCGGCCGTGGCGGAACCGTTCGAGGAATACAGCGAAGGTTTCCCCTGTTTTTTACGCTGCTTGTTTAATTGAGCCGAGTTTTTCTGAACCATTCTTTCCCAAGATCGGGACATCGTGTTTCCCCCTTAACCATGATGTTCTGTATTTTTATTTGCGCTTTCCGTCATTGCGGTCTTCTACCCATTCGATCGAATCCAACTGGGCCCTGAAGTTCCGACGGACGTTTTGAAGATATCTCTCGCGCAATTTCGCACGTTCTTCGGTTTCTTCCTTGGTCAGGCCAGTCTCCTTGTCTTTTCGCGCAAGCTCGTTAATGCGCTGAACTAAGCTGTCGATATCCATACATGACTCCTCCAATAATCAATTCATACCTAACTTTGCCATGAGAAAAAGAGCTTGTCAAGGCGTGAACCTTACCAAGCTCTTAGGCGTAAAAACGAAGTCTAATATATAGGAAGAGAAAGGACATCTCCGGCTTGAATGCCGCTGGATTTCAGATGGTTCGTCTTCTTAATGATCTGAATGTATGCGCGGGTATCCATGTCCTTCGGTTTATGATCCCGGGCGATTTGCCATAGCGTGTCCCCTTGGGATACAACGATTTGTTCCATTTGCACCTCGTCTTGAGGGGAACCGGCAAATACGCGTACCATGCCCGTACACCCTGCCGTCATAATTATGACGATCAGCAGAAGCTTCACCATCAGGCGCCGCGTGAACATGGCCTGGAAAGCGTGAAGCTGTTCTTTTAGTTTCCCGCCGTTGCGGTCTCCCCCGGAAATTTCATGATTATATATGCTTTGATATGTACTGTATTTTAACATGTTAACCGTTCCTCCAAACATTTGTTCTTGTATGAGAACAATATAACACGAACACATGTTTTGTTCAATAGTTTTTTCGAACAATTGTTCTCCATGAAGGAAAAATCATGTTCCCGTTTTAGAACTTGTGTTTGTACGAACGGCAGTTCTATGTTATACTTTTACCAAACGTTACTAATGGGGTTGATGGGGAATGTCGAAGATATCTAGCCGGCAGCAAGCGATATTGGAATTTATAAGAAACGAAGTCCGGGCCAAAGGTTATCCTCCTTCCGTCCGCGAGATCGGCGAAGCCGTCGGACTGGCTTCCAGCTCGACGGTGCACGGCCATCTGGACAGACTGGAGAAAAAGGGATTGATCCGCAGGGACCCAACGAAACCTCGCGCCATTGAAATTTTGGGCCAGGAAGAATCCGAAAGCAGCAACCTGTTCACGCAAACGATCGCGCGGGTTCCCGTGGTAGGTAAGGTTACGGCCGGCGTACCGATTACCGCTACGGAAAATATCGAGGATTATTTCCCTCTGCCCCAGCATTTTGTCGGGGACGAGAAAGTCTTTATGCTATCGGTCGTAGGGGACAGCATGATCGAGGCGGGCATTCACAACGGCGACTACGTCATCGTCCGCCAGCAGCAGACCGCGGATAACGGAGATATCGTCGTTGCCATGACGGACGAGGACGAAGCTACCGTTAAAACGTTCTATAAAGAAAAGGATCATATCCGTCTTCAGCCGGAGAATCCGTCTTACGAGCCGCTGCGCTTGAATCACGTGACCATTCTCGGCAAGGTCGTCGGTTTGTTCCGCGACATTCATTGATCCGTTTTGGCCTCGCCAATGGACAAGCCCTTGTTCTTCCAGGAGAACAAGGGCTTTCTATTTGGGTTAGCCGAATTTCTCCTGCTGCCACATCGTTGTGATATATCCGAGGAGGCTCTCCGCTTGATGCACCCCCGGATCCATGTTCATCATGCATACCGCCCCTATGCCTTTCTCGGGATAAACGGTCATCATGCATTGGAAACCGCTGCCCCACCCGAGCGAGCTGATCTCCAGCTTCCCGCCCTGGCATTCCATGAATACGCCCAGCCCGGCCCACTTAAAACCGTTCTGCGGTGCAAACATTTCCTTTGCGGTCTTTGGGGAAATCCCCAACATCCCCTTCCCTTGCAGCGATGCCATCAACTCGGCGGCCAACATCGCGAGGTCCGTCGGCGTCGTCCAAAGCCCGGCAGCCGCAGCGTACGGATAAATCGGATAGGGACTGGCCAACCGGTCGCCATGTCGGTTATGTCCGGCGGCCGATCCCGCCCGAATGTCGGATTCGTCCATGACGAAACGGCTGTTTTTCATCCCCAGCGGTTCAAATATCTTTTTCTGCATCAGCTTTTCGAACGGCTCCCCCGCCGCATCTTCGATCAGCAGCTGCATGACGCAAAATCCCGTATCCGAATAGATGAACCCGCTTCCCGGTTCGGCGACCAGTAAAGCAGGCCCCTGCCTATAAACCGTTAATCCTGTTAACAATTCCGCCATGGACGGAGCTTTGCGGTTCTTAGCCAACGTCGGAAAGCTTCCATCGGGATCCGAAAAGCCGGCTTGGTGGCCAAGAAGCTTGCGCAGCGTGACGCGGCCGGAACGGAATTGCGGATGCTCCGGAATCTTCCATGATATCAGGCGCCGGTTCGCTTCTTCATCCAATTGAAGGACGCATTCCTCTACCAGAACAAGCGCTAAAACGCTTGCCGCAAATTTGCTGATGGAACATGCGTTAAACATCGTATCCATCCGGACCGGTTCCGTCTCCCCCGCCGCAAGCTTTCCCCAGGTCTCCCGATGGCTGATCAAACCATCCTCAATGAATGCGATGCTTAACCCGGGAATTCCCTCCCTATCCATCCGTTCGCTGACGCTCATTGGATCCACTGTTTTCCTTCCCCCGTCCCCAAGCAAAGTAACAATACATCAATTATAGAACATTTGTTCCCTTTTGGCAATAAGCAACCTAGCGAGCATCTCCTAACACCGCTCAAATCCGGACTTTCCTAGGCAAGAAACGAAAAAAAACGTGCCAGTCGAACTGGCACGGCCCAAGGCGGATATAGAGTCGCATCCTTCTTCCCTTCTACGGACAAGCTCGGTTCAGCCCGTCCTTCTCCCATCCCCGCTGCCGGTATTCCGTCGGCGTCATGTTCGTCCGCTTGCGGAAAACCTGCGTGAAATGTTTGACGTCCTGGTAACCGACCTTTTCGGCGATGTCGATCAGCTTCAGCTGCGTATGCTTCAGCAGTTCCATCGCTTTTTCCATCCGCAGCGATATGACGTATTCCTTGAACCCGCTTCCGGTTTTTTGCTTGAACACTTGGCTGAAGTATGCCGGGTTCAAAAAGACGACGGAGGCGACCTTTTCCAGCGTCACGTCGGTATTGTAGTTCGCCCGGATATACTGGAGGGCTACTTCGACCGCCCGGTTTCCGCCCGGGGCGTAATATTCGAATTCGAGCGTTCCGGACTTCCTCCCCATCCCCCGGATCGCTGCCGGGATGCTGTTAAAGTCGCGGATCTCTTCGGACAGCCCGACTTGGAACGGCACCTTGACGTATTTTTTCAGATGCAGCCGCAGCTCGTCGCTCAAGCGCTTTGCCCCGTCCGGCGAATCCGGCGTCACAAGGCCCAGCAGGCTTTTGCCGTCGAGGCTGGTGACGAACCCTTTTCCGTGGCGTTCGATCAGCTCGGTCAGCACGTTTTCGACGATAAAATGCTCGAGATGTACAGTGTCGTCGCTTTCCATTTTGACCAGCACCAAATAAAAGCGGGGGTACCGCTCCACGAACGGGGCGATGTCCAAGTTCCCGATGTCGAGTCCCGTCGCCCAGCGCTGGAATACCGCTTCACGCAAAAACTTCAGGTTGCTCCGAAGCAGCCGGGTTTCCTGCTCCAGCTCGGCGTCCCGCTCCACTTCCTCTCCGAGCCGCCCGATCATCGAAATCAGCGCCTCCTTGCCGATCGGCTTCAGCATATAATCCTTGGCCCCGAGCCTAACCGCTTCTTTGGCGTAAGCAAATTCGGAATAAGCGGAGATGATCACCCATTTCACGTGCGGATAATTGCTCCGGGACACCTGCATCAATTCGAGCCCGGTCATGCCTGGCATCAAAATATCCGTCAGCACCACGTCGATCTGGCCGCCCCGGAGTATTTGCGCCGCTTCGTCCGGATTCTCCGCCAATTGCACGCGGTGGCCGGGAAACGCTTTGCGGATCGTCCGCTTGATCCCCTCCCGGATCACGCTCTCATCATCCACCACCAATATGTTCATCTTCGTCCTCCCCTTCGGCCGGAATCGGTATGGCAACGGTCACCGTCGTTCCTTGCAGCGGCTTGCTTTCGATGCTCAAACCGTATGGTCCGCCGAACATCATCACCAGGCGGTCGTGTACGTTCCGCAGCCCGATGCCGCGTCTTCTTCCGGGCGAATCCGCGTCCGGCGGCCGCTGATGTTTGGCGTGCATCGTCTCTTTTACGCGTTCCAGCGTTCCGGCATCCATGCCCATTCCGTTGTCCTCGATTTTGATCAGCAGCTTGTTCCCTTCCTTTTCCGTGCGCACGTTCAGCACGCCCATGCCTTCCTTCGGCTCCAAACCGTATTTGACCGCGTTTTCGATGATCGGCTGAATCGTCATTTTCGGAAGCGGCGCGTCCAGCCAGGCAGCGTTTGCGTCAATGTTCGTTTGCAGCCTTCCGCCGAGCCGCGTTTCGATGATCGTCAAGTAATGGCCGATTTGCTCTAATTCGCGCCCCAGCGTGGTTCGCGCCGCTTCTTCCCAATTGCTGCTGTACCTGAACATTTGCGAAAGCGACAGAACCACCCTGCTCAGCCGTTCGTTTTCCTGCTCGTCCAGCATCCAATAAATCATGTCGAGCGTGTTGTAGAGGAAATGCGGATTCACCTGCGCCTGCAGCGCTTGCAGCTGCGCGTTTTTTTCGCTGACGGTCGAAATTTTGATCGTTTCGATCAGCTCGTCCATCCGGTGCACCATCCGGTTGAACGACGAGACCAGGCTGTTGATTTCGTCGAAGGAATCCACGTTGACCGAACCGCTGAAATTCCCCATCTCGACCTTTTTCATCTCCCGGATCAAAAGCTTGAGCGGAGACGCGATATTGCGGGAGACGATCGAAGCCAGCACCGTCGATAAAATGATCAGCGCCAGCACGACAACCACCAAAACTTTCGTCGTCCGATAAACTTCCGCCTGGATGTCCCGTTTCGGCGTCAGACCGTAAATCGTCCACCCGGCCATCGTCGTGTTGGCGGCGACGATCAGCTCCTTGGACGTGCCGTCGACGAAGATATTATCTTCCGGCGACGGCTGCGGCAGCCGGTCCAATTCCGGACGTTTGGCCCCTTTTCGTTCGGAGGAGGCGATGATTTTTTTCGCTTCGTCCAAAATGTAAACCTGCGTTCCGGGACTGATGCTCACGTTAGACAGCGCTTCCATCATCGGAGACGGGTTCGTTTCGATCATCAATATTCCGATCTCTTTATGGTTATCCAAATCGTACAGCTTGCGCCCGAACACGAACGCCTGCTTTTCCGCCTGCAACGTGTTGATCGGCGAACCGGGGCATAACCCGAGCCAGACCATGTTGCCCGAGGATGCTTCGAGCTTTTTATACCATTCGGTTTGGGCGTAGTTGTTGTCGATGACCCCGGCAAACTGCCTTTCGTAGCTGTACACCTTGCCGTCGGGCGATAATATGTGGATGCCCAGCACATCGTCCCGCGAATAGTAGGCCGCCCCGATAATGTTCGTGATGGTGCGTTCGTTGATGATTTCCGCCGCCGGATCGTCCGGCTTTTCCTGCAGCAGGCGGGTAAGCTCGTAGTTGCTGTTCAGCGATTTGGACAAGCTGTTATAGCCCTGCAGCATCAAGTTGAACAGCCCCGCGGTCTGGGAGATGTTTTTTTCGGCGATGTCGCCCACCTTGGCGTGAATGATCGATAACGTTCGATTGTAATACAGCATGCTCATCAATATCAGGATTCCCGTCATGCATCCCATAAAAAGCAGGAACAAGCGGCTGCGTATGGATCGGAAGCGTCTCACGTACCTCGGCTTCCCCCTTTCAAAGCATCGGGCTTTTCGTGTCCATTTTAGCATATGCGCCGCTTGTTCCGCCCGATTTTTTGGCCCATTAGCCCTTGACGGCGCCTGCCACCATGCCTTCGGTGATTTTATCGGATAACAAGAAATAGATCAGGATGACCGGCAGCGCGCCGAGCACGAGAAAAGCCCCGATCGCGCCGTAATTGACCGAATATTGGCTGACGAAGCTGTTCACGCCGAACGGCAGCGTTTTGAGCTTTTCCGACGAAATGAACGTAGCCGCCAAAATGTATTCATTCCAAATGTTGATGAACGTCAAAATGCAAACCGTCATGACGGGCGGAACGGACACCGGCAATATGATGCTGCGGAAAATGCGCCAGATGCTGGCCCCGTCGATCACGGCCGACTCTTCGATTTCATGCGGAATGGTTTTCATGAACCCGCTCAAAATAAACACCGCGATCGGCATCGAAAACGCGACATAAGGCAGGATCAGCGACAAATGCGTGTTCAGCACGTGCATGTTTTTGAAAATGATCATGAGCGGCAGCAGCGTGGCCTGCATCGGGATCATCATCCCGATCAGGAACAGCAGCATGACCCCTTGCCCGTATCGCCAGCGGAATCGGCTGATCGCATACGCGCACAGGGAGCTCAGCAAAATGACCGCGGCCATCGTCACCGACGTGACGAATAAGCTGTTCAGCAAATAACGGAAATAATTCCCCTCGAGCGCCGCGCTATAGTTGCTCCATTGCGGAGCGTGCGGCAGGGCGAAAAAGCTGCCCGACAAAATTTCTTCGTTCGTTTTCAGCGAATACAGCACAAGCCATAGCAGCGGATATACCTGCGTGACCACCAATATGGACAAAAACAGGATGACGATCGTTTTCGCAACGGAAAACCGTCCGCGGCGGGCAGCGGCCGCCGGCTTGTTCAACGTAACGGCAGAGCTCGTATTCATGGCGTTTTCCTCCTTTACGAAAAGCGTTTCTCCAGCTTGTTGAATATCAGATTGATCAGGAAGGTGGCCGCAAGGCAAAGCACGACCAAACATGCCGCAATCGAGCTGCCGTACCCGTATTTCATGGACAGGAAGGACATGTTGTACATATGGGTCGAAATGACGTCGGTTGCGTGCGCGGGTCCGCCGCCCGTCATCACCATCACCATGTCAAAAGCCTGCAGCGAGCCGATAAACGCCAGCACGATCGAGATTTTGAAGATCGGAATGATGTTCGGAAACGTGATGTAGCGGTCGGCGGCAAATCCATCGGCGCCATCGATCCGCGCCGCCTCATAGATTTCTTCGGGAACGTTTAATATTCCCGTATACTGGATCAGCGTGTGGTAACCCAAGTACTGCCAGAGCGCCACGAAATACAGCGAATACATCGCAACCGACGGATCGGTAAGCCATTCATGCGTCCATGATCCCAGGCCGACCACTTCCAGCACCTGGTTCAGCATGCCCCCCATCGACGCGGGATTGTAAATCGTTTTCCACAGCTGACCGACGACGACGACCGACAGAATGACGGGCAAAAAGTAACTCGACACGAGAAAATTCGGTCTGCGGATATACCGTTTGAGCAAAATGGCCACAAGCAGCGCAATCGGGATTTCCGCCATCGAAAACACGGCAAACAGCAGCGTTCTCCGCACGGAAGGCCAAAATACCGGATCATGGAAAAACAGGTTTTTGAAATTTTCGAACCCGATGAACCTGGACTCACCGATGCCGTTCCATTCCAGCAGACCGCTGTACATGGAGACGAGGATCGGCACGAATACGATTCCTGCGTATAAGATCAAGCAAGGCAGCACAAACGCGGCGATCGTCCAGCGGGAGACTTTGAGCACGTTCATGGGAACCCCTCCTTTTTCTGTCTGGTCTAGTGAAGCAGAAGGGAACGGCATGCCGCCTTTCGCACGCGTTCCCTCCATTACGTCAAGCTTATTTGTTGTTGGCTTCGAATGCCGATTGATGTTCCTTCGCGACTTCGGCCGAATCCTTTTTCTGCACGAACAGGTTTTGGATGCTGGCAAGATGAGCTTGCGCCGTTCCCGGGTTCATCGTGTTGTCGAACGCCAGATCCCCGCCCTTCACGTCTTTGAACAGATTCAGCACCTCCATCGCCATGTCGGAGTATCCGGCCGCCTTGAAATCGCCGTCCACTTTTTGTCCGATTCCCACTGCGCCTTTGGCTTCGAACGCTTCTTTCGGGAAGTTCAGCATAAACCAGTTCAGGAACGCCTTCGTTTCATCCAAATGTTTACTGTCCGCGGAGATCGCAAACGCGCTGCCCGGCGCCAGCATGAACTCGTCCGGATTGCCTTTGCCGTTGATCGTCGGGAACTTGAACACGCCGACTTTTCCGTTGACGGAAGACGTTTCGATGCCTCCCGTCGCCCACGTGCCCATAAAGTACATGGCCGCTTTGCCGGTCTTGAACAGGTTTTCGCCTGCGTTGTAGTCGAAAGACGTGACGCCTTCCTGGAAGGCTCCGGCCTGGATGAGGTTTTGGAACGCGTCGACCGCTTCCTTGAATGCCGGATCTTCGAACGTTTTCTTTTTATCGAGCACGTCTTTCAGGAAGCCCGGGCCGTTGTTGGTCCGAAGCAGCATGTTCATGAACAGGAACGATCCCGTCCAGGTGTCTTTTTCGCCGATCGCCATCGGTTGGATGCCCTTGGATTTCAGCGTTTTGACGACATCGACCATTTCTTCGAACGTCGTCGGCACCTGGACGCCGCCTTTTTCGAAAAGCTCCTTGTTGTAGTACACCACGCCGATGTTGTTGCCGTCCGGCACGGCATAGGTGTGGCCGTCGAAGCTGTACCAATCGAGAAGCCCGTCCTGGAACGTGCCCCGCAGTCCGTTTTGGTCCAGCATGTCGTCCAGCGGCGCGAGCAGCTTCGCTTCCACGAACGGCTGCATTTGCGCGGCCGGGTTGACCACGGTAATGTCCGGCACCTCTTTGGACGCCGCTTGCGTTTTCAGCTTCAGCTTTTGCTGATCGGTGTTCAGGGAATCGAGCTCGATTTTGATGTTCGGATGCTCCGATTCGTATTGCTTCACCAGCTTGTTCATCAATTTGTTTTTCGGATCGGTCGGATCCGGATAAATGTTTTGGAATGTGATCGTGACGTTTTTCTCTTTCACCGTGCCGGCCTTGTCGCCGCCGGTTCCCGCTCCCGACGAAGCGCTTCCTTCATCGGCTTTGCCGCCGCATGCCGTTAAACTGAAAGCTAACGCGCCTGCCATCGCCAAGCTTAGCCATTTCGACATTTTTGCCATCGCTTATTCCCCTTTTTGTTTGATATGAACCCATTATGCAGGGAAACGGCAAAGATCGGGAGGTGAGAAATTCAGGTTTTAGGTTTGTTTTCTATAGATATCGCTCCAAAAAAAGAAAATCCCCCCAAGCCGGGAGGACTCGCTCAGTGTTATATGCAGCCGCAGGTTAGACCGACACGAATTGCAGAACGCCAAGCAAAATCAATAAAATAAATACGCCGTAAATGATGTACAACACGATCCGCAGCCCTTTCGACCCCTTCCGCGCTTCGCGGAGCTGATCCTCAAGTTCGGCTACCCGTTCTTCCAACGCCAGCAACCGTTCGTCTTGACCCTTCATGTCCGTTGCTCCTTCCCCATATCTAAGATCTCGAATATGTTTCTACCAGATTACATAATATGGGTGATTTTGTAAATCGAAACGACATGGATGTTGAGGCCGATTCGCATCCGCCAACAAAATAAAAAGCACGCATCAGATCCACCTGTGCGCGCTTCCCTGTTGGTTATTTTTCTTCGAGTTCGTCCGGGACGTCGTATTTATTGAGATGCGAGGTCATGGCCGCGACGGCATCGTCGACGTTCGTTGTGGCAGGCTCGCGTCCGACGACGTCGTCGGTTTGGTCGTGAAAATTCAAACGGTCCGCTTCGGCCTCTTTATATTTATTGCTTTTCAGCATAAGCGCTCCCCTCCCTTCTGCATCCTGTGATATGGATCGACCTCCCCAGTAAGGGCAGGATTCGTTTTTTACTATGCGCTAAGGTTCCTCTCCTTATGTGCGCAGACCGACAATGATGCCCAGAGCCCCCCCGGTTATCCGCCACGGGTGCCGCAATTGCAAAGCAAAAAAGGCCTTGCCCCCTAATCCATTAGGCGGCAAGGCCGAGCGTAGACGTCATATTAAGCATATTATGTGTTTGGGCCAAGCGCGTTCTTTTGCAGCTTCGGTATAAGCGCATATCCGAACGTAATGAGAGGGCTTACCCACAGCAAGACGGCGTACGGAACGTATTCTGGCACCGGAACCCCGAGCGCAGCCGCAAAAAAAGCGCCGCTGACGCCCCAGGGAACAAGCGGATTCACGAGCGTGCCGCAATCTTCGAGGGTTCGGGACAGCGTTTTTGCGGGCAGTTTTCTGCGGTTATATTCGTCCTTGAACATTTGACCCGGCAAAAGAATGGACAAATATTGCTCGCCCGTCATGGCGTTTACCGCGATCGAGGACGCGCCCGTCATCAAAACGATGCTGCTGCCGCGTTTTAAAGGCTGAACGGCCTTTTTGAAAAAAGCTTCGATGACGCCGCAATGCTGCAGCAATCCGCCCAGCGACAGCGCGATCAGGATCAGCGAGACGGACCACATCATCGACTGCAAACCTCCCCGGTTTACGATCGATGCGACCGTTTCGTTGGCGCTGGCCGTTTGATAGCCGCTTTGCATAACCTGAAACCATACGTCGATTGCCGTCTCGCGTTGAACGACAGCCGTCACCAGCAGACCGGTCGCGATGCCGACGATCAGCGTAGGGAGAATCGGCATCCGTTTGATCGAGCAGGCAATGACGGCAATCGGCGACAGTAACGTAAGCCAATGAATGCGAAACCCATCCTGCAGCGCAAACTTGATTTGCTCGATGGACGATAAATCGACCGTGCCGGCGCTTGGCGCGAACAAGAAAAATATCGTCGTGACGATGAGCGCCGGCACCGTCGTGTAGAGCATGTTGCGGATGTGCGTAAAGATGGGAATGCCGGCCACGGCCGGGGCAAAATTCGTCGTATCGGATAGCGGCGACATTTTATCCCCGAAGCAAGCCCCGCAGATGACCGCTCCCGCGGCCAACGCCGGGGAAACTCCCGTCGTCGCGGCAATCCCCATAAAGGCGACGCCGACGGTGCTGACGGTCGTAAACGAGCTTCCGGTAAACATCGACACGACGATGGTGACGTATAACGCGCTCACCGCAAATAAATGCGGTTTGATATAATCCATGCCGTAATATAAGATCGTCGGCACCGTCCCGCTCATCATCCATACGGCGATCAAAATGCCGATCAGCGAAAGGATGAGAATCGGCATAATGGCCGTTTGAATGCCTTGAAGGATGGAAGCTTCAAGCTTCTTCCAAGGAATGCCGAACAGTCGCAGCAAAGCTGAGGTCCCGACCGTTGCGGCGAGCAGCGGAAGATGCGGCTCCGCTTTGAGCAGAAAAATCGAGATGAACAATAGCGCAAGAATAAATGCAATAATCAAAATGCTTTTCGAAAAAGTGAGCTGTCGGTCCATGAAGATGATACTCCTTGTACATAATTGTCGCAGACAGGGAAATTGCATGACGTCTCCGTCCGCTTTGTTTGATCCGTAAACAAGTCCTTCTTTGCTTTTATGCTTTTTGGCTTTTTTGCATTGAAGCACAGGGGAACAATATATACCAAAACCACGGCCGAGTCAATGTTATGAACATGCATTGCAGGATTTTTCAGCCAAAAAAATCAGAAAGAAGCGTAACAAAATACGGTTTCATTGCGTTTTAAACGATGTATGGCATTTTGAAGGAGAGGTACGCTGCATGAACGGGTCTTGGAAAAACCGGATGATCGTCATGGGGATTGGCCTGATCTGCTGCATCCCGCTGGGATTATTATACTTATGGTATAAGTTCGTCAGCATGCCGCTGATGCCTTGACCCCCTTCATTAAGGGAACGCGAAAAAGCTCCTGCCGGCATGCCGGCAAGAGCTTTGAAAATACGAAATTAGTAAATGAAAGCTTTGGTGATGATAACGAGCAAAATAAAGAGAACCAGAATCGCACCGATGCTGCCATACCCGCCATGGCCGTAACCGCCTACGCCTCCAACGACTTCACTCATGTGTTCACCCTCCTTTTCAGAAGCATACTTTATCTTATGATTATGCTTTTGGAAGGGAAGGGCAAATAGGAAACTCCTTGCGAAAATAGATATGAGTTTACTCTCCTGGGATACTGCCGGTGTATGCAAAAATACGGAGGGATAAGCGCGGCTTTAAGATCAAATCCCATGAATGCTCGGCTGGTTGCGCCATATTTATGACCGATCGTTTTCTTAAAGCCTACTGTCTTCCGTGAGGCGTTCGTCCATATTCCGGGCGATCCAATCGTCCATTTCGCTCACGTCCATCGGCTTTCCATAATAGTATCCCTGCATCACATTGCATCCGGAGGACCGAAGAAAGTCGATTTGTTCCACGGTTTCCACTCCCTCGGCGACAAGGTCCAGCTGCAGGTTGAGAGCCATCTCGATGATCGCGCCCACGATGGCCCTTTTGGCGGGCGAATCGCTTTCCCTGATAAAAAGCTGATCGATTTTGATCGTGTCAATCGGAATTTGATCCAACGTCCCGAGCGACGAATACCCCGACCCGAAGTCGTCCATCGAAATTCGAACGCCGAGGCTGCGAAGCTCGCTGAGCTGCCTGATCATGTCCTTCACATCGTACAGCATCATGGATTCGGTAATTTCAAGCTCGATAACATGCGGAGATAAATTCACGGACTCCAGTAATGTACGGGTCATTTCAATCAACTGCCGGCTTTCGAATAAACGAACGGATACGTTGATCGATACGGGGAGCAGCGGCACGCCTTTTTCCATCCATTGTTGAAGCAGCTTGCCCACTTCGGAGAACACCCATCGGGTCATGGGAATGATCAATCCCGTTTCCTCGGCAATCGGAATAAATTCGCTGGGGGCAACATCGCCGAATTTCGGATGCGGCCAGCGCATCAGCGATTCGAAACCGACCGCTTTTTCCGTTAACGCATTCCACTTCGGCTGATAAACGATATAAAATTCCTTACGTTCCAAGGCGCCCCGCATGTCTTTTTCCAATTCGAGACGGCGAAGCAGCATTTGATCCATTTCATCGTCAAACACGCAAAACCGGTTTTTTCCTGCCTTTTTGGCATTGTACATTGCCGTATCGGATGCCTTAAGGAGCGACTCGCGGTCCGTTCCGTGCTTCGGCGCCAGACTGATCCCAACGCTGGCCGTGATGTAAAGCTCATTCCCTTTGAGGTCAAACGGCTTGGTGATCGCCTCCAAAATGTCTCCGGCAAGCTGTTCAGCCTGATCTTGGCTGCATCGTTCAGCCGCAATCAAAAACTCATCCCCGCCAAGGCGGAATACTTTCCGACCTTCGCCCGTTAACCCGCTTAACCTTCTTCCGACCTCTTGTACAAGCATATCGCCGATATCATGACCCAGCGTATCGTTAATCGTTTTGAAGCGGTCCAAATCGATAAAAATCACCGCCGTTTCGCGCGAGCCGTCGACGCCGTCTTTAAGAAAACGATTGAGATCATGCCGGTTGGGAAGTCCGTTTAGCGGGTCGCTATAAGCCATTTTCTCCAAAACATGCCGATCGAAAAACATCGCTCCCCACGAAACCATAAGCATAAAAAAGGTTGCCAAGGTGACGCCGGACAATAAAACGAGGTTGACTTCCCCGTTATCGGTCGCAATCAGGGCACTGGCATCCCCGCACCAAAAATCGGCAGCCCCCATCCCGGTAAAATGCATCCCGCATATGGCGATTGGATATGTACATTGAGGTGGAACGCGAGCATGCCGACAAAATGCATGGCCCATACACCGCACCCCATGACGCATGAACCTGCGATCAACCACCATTTTTGCGTCAATCCCTGGGACCCGGATATTTTCGACGCAAGGTTCAGCGCCGAATAGGACGCAAAAACGGCAATGATAAATGAAAGGATGACGACCCAGTGGTTATACGTTTCCTGTAGCAGAAAGATGGAAAGCTCACTCCTTGTTGTCAACAAGCTCTTCGAGTCGTATGACACCGTTTTGTCTACATTCTTCTACATTTTATCACAATCTTTGACGGCCTGAATATGTATTTCAGATCCAGTCCTATTCACCCTCCCGCTTCTCCTATATGGAAACCGCAAAAAAAATGCCCCTTTGGCGTACGATCCGTTAAACCCCGAGGTTCTCCGGACGTTCGTTCCAAAGCGAGCATTTTTTAATCAGACTGCTGGCCGGACTTATTGATTTATGGTGTCATATCGAACCGGTAGAACATTAAAAAACGGCATGCGGAGCAGTCCCCACCCGCCAGTGGTCCCCGACCTTTTCGAATTTTACCGTTATATATTCGGGCCCCTGCAGGTGTTCCGGGTAAGGGACGCACAACTTGTACACCCGTTG
This sequence comes from Paenibacillus sp. FSL M7-1455, assembly GCF_038004655.1. Classification (NCBI taxonomy): domain Bacteria; kingdom Bacillati; phylum Bacillota; class Bacilli; order Caryophanales; family Paenibacillaceae; genus Paenibacillus; species Paenibacillus sp. FSL M7-1455. The sequence continues at coordinate 3,451,637 of NZ_JBBORO010000001.1, forward strand.
CGTCGGCGTCATGGACAGCATTTTGGCGGTCGCCTTGCCAAATTCAAGTATATTCCCCGTATCGGCATTCAGCTGTGCCAGACGTCCGCCATGGCTGATGAAATATTTGTCGACAAAGTAAGCCGCCGCTTTTTCCGTGTAGGCTTGCTTCAGGTAATCCATCAGCTTTGCGCGGGTTCCGATGTCATCGGACAAATAGCGGTATTGTTGGCCGTTGATTTCGAAAACATCGGTCGAACCCTTGCCGCCGCCCATGGCGTAAAAATATCTTTTCTCTGCCTCAACGATCAGTGGCGGCACGCTTGTGCTGTTGAGCTTGGTGATGGCTGTCGGATCGGTAACAACCACCTTTTCCGCCTTTTGTGCTTGCCCTTGCGTTTGTTGGTTTCCTGCTCCCGCTGCAGCGGCACCCATGGACATCGACATGCTTAAGCCCAGGACTGCCGCAGTCAGCGTAAAAGTTAATCTTTTATTTCGTTTCATATGTATCGCCTCCACCATCTATACGAAGCAAGCGGACAATATGTTTCAGCTTTGCGCGGACGGATCTTTTTTCAGCAAAATCCAAAACCCCTCACGCCGGACGGCGCAAGGGATTTTGGAATTAATAAAGCGTCATGTATTGATCGCGTTCCCATTGATGAACTTGCGTGCGGTACATATCCCATTCGATTTCTTTCAGCTCGTAGAAGTGGGACATGGCATGATCGCCCAGCGCTTCGACGATGACTTCGTCGCGAACGAGTTCGTTCAGCGCTTCTTTCAGGTCAGCCGGCAGGCTTGGGATGCCTTCTTCGATGCGCTCTTCTTCGGACATCACATAGATATTGCGGTCGATCGGCGCAGGAAGCGGCATTTCTTTGCTGATGCCGTCCAAACCGGCGCGAAGCATGACGGCAAGCGCCAGATAAGGATTCGCCGCAGGGTCCGGGTTGCGGACTTCGACGCGCGTGCTGAGACCGCGGGAAGCCGGGATCCGGATCATCGGGCTGCGGTTGCTGCCGGACCATGCTACGTAACATGGAGCTTCGTAACCCGGAACCAGACGTTTGTAGGAGTTTACGGTCGGGTTGGTGATCGCCGCAAACGCGCGCGCGTGCTTCAGGATGCCGGCCATGTAGTAACGGGCTTCCTTGCTCAGGCCCAGCTCGTCGGACTCGTCGTAAAACGCGTTGACGTCGCCTTTGAAGAGCGATTGGTGGCAGTGCATGCCGGAGCCGTTCACGCCAAACAGCGGTTTAGGCATAAACGTCGCATGCAAGCCGTGCTGGCGGGCGATCGTTTTTACGACCAGCTTAAACGTTTGGATCTGATCCGCTGCCTTAATGGCATTTTCATATTTAAAGTCGATTTCATGCTGTCCCGGGGCCACTTCGTGGTGGGAAGCTTCGATTTCAAAGCCCATTTCCTCGAGCGTAAGCACGATTTCGCGGCGGCAGTTTTCGCCCAAGTCAGTCGGAGCCAGGTCGAAATAACCGCCTTGGTCGTTCAGCTCCATCGTCGGGTTGCCTTTCTCATCGGTTTTGAACAGGAAAAATTCAGGTTCAGGACCGACGTTCATAGAGGTATAGCCCATTTTTTCGGCTTCCTTCAGGTTGCGCTTCAAAATGCCGCGCGGATCTCCGGCAAACGGCGTGCCGTCCGGCATGTAAACGTCGCAGATCAGACGCGCGACGCGATCTTCGGTAACCCAAGGGAAAATCACCCATGTGTCCAGGTCCGGGTACAGGTACATGTCGGATTCCTCGATACGAACATAACCTTCGATGGAAGAACCGTCGAACATCATTTTATTGTCAAGGGCTTTTTTCAATTGGCTGACGGGAATTTCCACGTTTTTGACCGTACCGAGCAAGTCGGTGAATTGAAGGCGGATGAAACGGACGTTTTCTTCCTCGGCGATGCGAAGAATATCTTCTTTTGTGTAGCTCACAAGATCCTCTCCCTTTCCTATTATGACTCGTTATTTTTTATTAAAAAACCGGGACAACTCGCCTTGGATCAAAGATACCTGGCCCGGTCTCTTACCCGAAACAAGCTGCTGCTTGAGCAACCGGTGCAGCTGCGATTCCGTCATCTCTTTCCGCTTTACTTCCGTGTCCGCGGTAATGACGGTCGCTTCCTCCGATTCCTTGGACACCGGGTTCATCACTTGCTTGATGCCGGCAATATTGACGCCTTTTTCGATCAAGGATTTGATTTCAAGCAATCTTTCCACGTCATTAAAGGAGAACAGCCTTTGATTGCCCGAGGTGCGCGCAGGAACTATCAGGTTATGCTGTTCATAGTACCGGATTTGTCGGGCGGACAAATCGGTCAATTTCATCACAATCCCAATCGGGAACAATGCCATGTTTCTGCGAATCTCATCACCCATGACTCATCTCAACCTTCCAGTTAACTTTTCTCACTCATATTGTACCTTTCCTGATCTGTCGCGTCAATGACATGTCAGAAAAACTCACAATAATTTTTGGTCTATCATCCGTTGCAAGGCCAACATGACCCCAAACTTGACATGGGAATAGGTCAAGCCGCCCTGCATATACCCGATGTAAGGTTCTCGAATCGGCGCGTCCGCGGACAATTCCAAGCTCCCCCCCTGAATGAACGTCCCTGCGGCCATAATCACCGGATGATCGTAACCCGGCATGTCCCAAGGTTCGGGAACGACATGGCTGTCCACCGCGGCTGCCCGTTGGATGCCCTGCACGAATGCGATCAGGTGTCCGGCTTCTTTAAACGAGATGGCTTGGATCAAATCCGTTCGCGCTTCGTTCCATGCCGGCTTGGTGACGAATCCCGCCTGCTCGAACATGGCCGCCGCAAAAATACTTCCTTTTAATGCTTGTCCCACAAGGGTAGGCGCGAGAAACAGCCCCTGGTAAATGCCGCGCGTCGTCCCGAGCATGGCCCCGACTTCGCTGCCGATGCCCGGTGCGGTCAGCCTGTATGCGCACAGGTCCACCAGATGCTGCCGGCCGCAAATATACCCGCCGGTTTCCGCAATGCCGCCGCCCGGGTTTTTGATCAGCGAGCCGGCGATCAGGTCGGCGCCTGCCTCCGTCGGCTCCATCGTTTCCGTAAATTCCCCGTAGCAGTTGTCGACGAACACGATGACGTCCGGCTTGATCTCCTTCACTTTTTTCACCATGTCGCCGATTTCGCCGACGGTAAACGATGAGCGCCAATCATAACCCCGCGAGCGCTGGATGCCGATTACCTTCGTCGATTCATGGATGCCTGCGCGCACCGCATCCCAGTCGATGCCTCCGTCCGCCGTCAAGGCGGCCTCCCGGTACGTGATGCCAAAATCCCTCAGCGACCCCGTCCCGTCGCCTTTTTGGCCGATCACCTTATGCAGCGTATCGTACGGGCGCCCCGTAATGTAAAACAGCTCATCGCCGGGTCTCAATACCCCGAAAAGAGCTGTGGAAATCGTATGCGTGCCTGAAGCAAAATGCGGGCGCACCAGGGCGGCTTCGGCCCCGAATACGTCCGCATATACCAGATCCAGCACTTCTCTTCCCCGGTCGTTATAAGCATACCCCGTCGAGCCTGCAAAATGAAAATCGCTGACTTGATGCTTCTGGAACGCTTCGATGACCTTCCATTGATTGTGGTCGATCACGCGATCCAGCTGCCGAAACCTCTCCGTTATCCGCTCTTCCGCGGCTTCCTTCCATTGTTCCAATTGTTCTGCGAATTGTACCATGTCTATCGAATTTCCCCTCTGCTTTTTCCCGTTTCATCCCTGATCAGATAAGGTTCGACCATATGCCCCCATTTATCGTAATCGGGTTTGTGAACCTGTACCTTATAAATCATATCATGTTCTTCGGATTTTTGCTCCACAACGTCCCCGATCCGGTACAGCAAAGCCATGGCGTTGCCATCCTCGGAAGGCACCCGGAACGACAGGATTCCCCCGGACAAACGTTCCTGGATCGCCTGTTTCACGGCAAGCAAATCGCCTTCGTCCAACGCGCTGATCTTCAAATGCCCGGGACCGGTAGGCAGCATCTCCAGCTGCTCTTGCGTGCAAACATCCTTTTTGTTGAACAAAACCAGCTGCGGTTTGTCGGCAGCCCCCAAATCTTCCAAAATCGAATCGACGACCTTCATCTGCTCTTCCCGCATCGGAGACGAAGCATCGACGACATGCAAAATGAGATCGGCTTCGTTAGCTTCCTCCAACGTCGCCCGGAATGCCGCCACAAGGTCATGAGGGAGATTTTGGATGAACCCGACCGTATCCGTCAAAATGACTTCGCTTCCCCCCGGAAGCTCCAGCGTGCGCGAGGTCGGATCGAGCGTCGCAAACAGCTGGTTTTCGATGTATACATCGGCGCTGGTCAACTGTTTAAGCAGGGTTGATTTTCCCGCATTCGTATAGCCGACGAGCGCGACCTGGATGGCGCCGCTTTTTTGCCTGCGGCCCCGGTGCAGCTTGCGGTGTTTGATGACCGCCTCAAGCTGCCTTTTCAAGTCGCCGATGCGGCTGCGAATATGGCGTCTGTCCGTTTCGAGCTTGCTTTCCCCCGGGCCTCTCGTCCCGATGCCCCCGCCGAGCCGCGACAAATTTTTGCCGTGGCCGGACAGGCGCGGAAGCAGGTAGGACAGCTGTGCCAGCTCCACCTGAATGATGCCTTCGCGCGTTTTGGCGCGCTGCGCAAAAATATCCAAAATAAGCTGCGTGCGGTCGATGATTTTGACGTCCAGGCTCTGCTCCAAATTGCGGACCTGCGCGCCCGAAAGATCATGATCGAAAATCGCGGTGTTTGCTTGCACGGCAAGAATCGCCTGGCGCAGTTCCTCCACCTTGCCTTTTCCGATCAGCCAGCGGGCATCCGGCACGTCGCGGTTTTGGGAAATCACGTCCAGCACCTCGACGCCGGCCGTTTCGGCCAAGCTGACAAGTTCCTGCAGCGAATGCTCCGGGTTGATGCCCGATCGTTTGACCTCGTCCGTGACGAGGCTGACCAGCACCGCCCGGTCGCGTATGGTCATATTCGTGTCAAATGTGGTATGTGCCAATGAATAAGAGCCCCTTTTTCCGCAGCCTTACAGCATTCCCAGCCTTACGTCGAACCTTTCGTCTCCAGCTTGAAATCCTCGGTTCTGAGCGTCATCAGTTCAAGCTTCCCGGGATTCGTATTCGCGTATACGTTCAGCAGCCTGACGGCCTGATTGCGTATCGCTTTTTCGATCGTGTTGCGTACGTATCTGGCGTTGCTGAAGGCATGCTCGGTTTCGTTTTTTTCCTGAATCAAGTGCTGCCTAAGCTTCATGATCGCCTGCGGCATCAAAATGTAATCCCGTTCCTTGGACATCAGTTCGGAAATTTGAATCAGCTGATCCACCGAATAATCCGGAAACTCTACCTGGATGGGAAAACGGGAAGGCAGTCCCGGATTCGTCTGCAGAAAATAATCGATCTCCTCCGAATACCCCGCCAAAATCAGCACGAATTGGTTTTTATGGTCTTCCATCGCCTTGACGAGCGTATCGATTGCTTCTTTGCCAAAATCCTTTTCCCCGCCGCGGGCGAGGCTGTACGCCTCATCGATAAATAGAATGCCGCCGAGCGCTTTTTTAACCAAATCCCTTGTTTTCTGGGCGGTGTGTCCGATGTATTCCCCGACGAGATCCGCTCGTTCCACTTCGATCAAGTGCCCTTTGCTGAGCACCCCCATCTTCTGGAACAGCTTTGCGATGATCCGCGCCACCGTCGTTTTCCCCGTTCCCGGGTTTCCTTTGAAAACCATATGATATACTTGCCCTCCGCTCACAAGGCCCGCTTCTTGGCGCATATGCGAGATTTGCAACAGGGCGTAAATTTCAAACACGAACTCCTTAATATTTTCGAGGCCTACCAACTTATCCAGTTCTTTCTGAATTTCCTGGTACAAGGTGTGCTGTACAACGTTTTTTTGCGCCTGCACCGGTTCCTTTTCCGGGACGGCGCTGCTGAGTACAGGAGGCTCCTGGCTGCGTAAAATCACATTGATTTGTCTGGATGGCCTGCCTTCCGGCCGGCCGTTCGCGGCCGCAACACGCCCGTTCATGCATCCATCACCTCATATTCTTCCGCAAGATGGTTTCTCTATTCAATGTATTCTACTTCGGTGACGGTTATTAGCAGTTTCAGCCCTTTTTCCAGCCGAGCCACAGCAGGAGCTCATCGACCTTCCATTTGGTATAGGCGAGTACCTCGCGCGGCTTATGGTATTTCATTTGCAGCGTTTTGGACTCCGTGAGGCCAAGCTTGGGATCCTCGTAATCCAAAAAATCCGCGATATCCTTGGAGCGCATTCCGTGATATTGGTGCGTGACGATTACCGCACTCTTGAATCCCCGTTCTTTCATGATTTGTTTGCTGTACAGCAGGTTTTCGTAAGTGCTGCGCGCCTTATTTTCCAAAATGACGGCCGATTCGGGAACGCCATGCTGAACGAGATAATTCCTCATCCCTTCCGCTTCCGTATATTGATTGCCGGGTTTGTCCAATCCGCCGCTGACGATCATATAGCTGAATTTCTTCTCATAGTACAGCTTCAGGGCTTCGTCGAGCCTTTCCTTCAGCCCCGGGCTGGGGGCATCCCCCCACATGGAGGCGCCCAAAACGATGCCGACGTCGCGCGGCCCGTTCAGGACCGAGCTTGCCGCGCGGTCCATTTTCCAATACACGTAACCGGACCACAAAAGCCCGGCGATGATCATCGCCGCAACGATGGCAAGCGCCAGTTTTAAAGGGGAGCGCCTTTTTTTCGTCAGGACGACAGTTCCTTGTTCATAACCGTTCATGTTTTCCTCCTGAAATCTCCATTCTCGAACAGCCGCTTGCGATGGTCCAACGACATCAGGAAATACGGAAACGTATGGGCATTGATCGCATGCAATACCTCCCTGGCCGTTGTCGTCGCCAGCATGTAATCTTCCTTCGTGATGACGCCGCGGGCGAGCGCTTCCTCCAGCTCATCCTCGTCCAGCAGAAATACCTCTCCGTTTCTCAGGACGACGATGTCCAAATACAGATCATCAAACCAAGGGACGCCCTGCTCGGTCACGCCCTGCGTTTTGCAGGTGTCAATGTACCACTGTATGATTTCCTGGCGTTCATCGAACATGGCCGTCACGATATAATGGCTGTTTTTCGGAAAATATTGCAGCCAAGAATAACCTTTATCGGCAATCCGGTACGTATGGGTTCCATAATGCTTCCACAGCGGCTCTTTTAAATTGTAAATGGTGTAGAGCGTTATGTAGCCGGTAAATTTCTCGCTTTCCACATAACGGCAGGCAAAACGCCGGCGGGAAATCCGGCGCCAGTTCGCGCGATCTCCAAATTTTCGTTTCATGGAAATTTCCCTCTCCAATATGTTAGCTTCAGCTTATCACATTTAGGAAACACACTCAAAATATATACCATTAATATAGCGCAACCGCAGGCTAAAGTAGAAGAAAAAACTGCGGATGCCTCTCCTTTGACAAGGCGATTGACCGTTTCCTCACGGTTTGCCGCCGCCCGGAGTCCTCTCCGGCAAAAAGAAAAAGAGCCCCCCAAACGATGGGAGGCTCTTGATCCGCCTTACGGGTTATTGCTTTCGTTTTGAATCGGAACTGTACCGGTATTATCCGGGGTTTGGAAACTTTCGATGCTACCCTGGTCGGTTGTGCTGCCGTCGCCGCCGTCCGGCGGTACGGTTACGCCGCCCGAGTCACCGTTTCCGAAGCCGGACCCGTCATTGCCGCTTTGCTGACCGTTTCCGTTACCGTTGCCGTTTCCATTACCGTTACCGTTTGAATGATCGTTGCTGCCGCTATTGTTGCCGTTGTTACCATGATTCCCGTTACCGTTAGTGCCGCTGCTGTTATTGCCGCTGCCTTGGTCCTGGCCGCTGCCTTGATCAACGTTCCCTTGACCGTTATCGAAGCCGCCGTCCTGGTTAGGGTCCTGTCCGTTCGTTCCGTCGCCGTTTTGCCCGTTATCTCCCGTGTTTTCATCCGGAGGCGGCAGCTGATCGTCCGGCTGCGGCTCGATCGTGACTTTCACCGTGTTAGAGGGATCGGACTGCTGGCCGGTTTCCGGAGAAACGGCAACGACGTAATATTCGTAAGTTTCGCCGGCGACCGTTCCGATATCATCGATGTTTGTCGTCGGAATGCCGTCCTGCAGCACCGAGAAGTCCGCTTCGGACGACGCTTTGCGGTAGAGGCGGTAAACGGCGTTTTCGTTCCCCTCTCCGTTCCATGATAAAGACACGGTTTGCGTATCCGGACTATAACTTGCGATCAGCCCGCTGACATGTAGTTCAGGTGTCTCTTGAGCAGGCGGTTCCGGTTCTTTGACCTTCAGATCTTCAGGCACTTTAAACTGTTTCTCAGGGAAGTTTTCAAGCGCCTGCTTCATCACTTTGCCCCAGAACGCCGCGGCAAGCGGACTGCTGTTATGGAGCAAATGGTCTTTGTCCGGTTTGTCGTAACCCATCCATACGGCGGCCGTCAGTTCCGGCGTGTAGCCGACGAACCAGACGTCGCGGTTGGACTTGTAACCTTTGATCCCGCTTTGGGTCGTCCCCGTCTTGCCCGCAACCGGTCTGTCGATCCGGGCTTTGCGGCCCGTACCGCTGTTGACGACGTTTTGCATCATCTGGGTCATTTGGTAAGCCGTGCTTTCTTTCATGACCCGTTCGCCGTTGTCCTTGTGTTCATAGACGACTTTGCCGTCGCTGTCCACGATTTTTTTAATCGAATAAGCTTTATAGAAGGTACCGCCGTTGGCGAACGCCCCGTATGCCTGCGCCATTTCCAGCGTGTTGGTGCCTTTGCTGATGCCGCCGAGCGCCATCGCCAGGTTTTTGTCCTCTTCCGTCAGCTGAATGCCCAGCTTCGTCGCGAAATCATATCCCCTTTTGACGCCGATTTGGTTCAGCAGCCATACCGCCGGGATGTTCTCCGATTTCGTGATCGCGTCCTCCATGCTGATCGTGCTGGAATACCCGTGAAGGTTCGTCGGGCAATAATTGCCGAAGCACTGTTTCTCGTTGCTCAGCCGCGAATTCATGTTAAAATCCCCTGAATCGATAGCCGGCGCATAAGAGACGATCGGCTTGAATGCCGAACCCGGCTGGCGGCGGCTGTTGGTGACGCGGCTGTAGCCTTTGCGTTCATAATCGCGTCCGCCGAGCAGCGCAACGAGCGAGCCGTTCTCCTGGTTCATGATGACCATCGAGCCCTGCACGAGCTGATCGTCTTTGCCCTTCTCGAAATTCGACGAATCGGCAAATTCTTTTTCGAGCACTTTCTGGGCGTTGGCGTCCATCGTGGTGTAAATTTTATAGCCGCCGATGTTCAGATCGTCTTCGCTAAGGCCCGTGACATCCTCGGCTTCGTTCATGACGTAATCCATAAAGTTCTGGTAGTTTTGCTTTTTCTTCGGCGGCTCGTAGTCGTAAACGACCTTTTTCGCCTTCTCCGCTTCTTCGGCCGTAATGTAGCCCTGCTCGGCCATCAAGTTCAAGACGACCGCGCGGCGCTGCATGGACAGCTCGGGATTACGGAGCGGATTGTATTTCGACGGCCCCTTCGGCATCGCCGCGAGCGTGGCCATCTCCCACAATTCCAGCTGATTCAAATCGCTTTTTCCGAAATAATACTTCGACGCTTCCTTGATGCCGTAAATCTGGCCGCCGAAGTTGATCCGGTTCAAATACATCGTCAACACTTCATCTTTGGTCAAATTCCGGTCGAGCGCCAGCGCGATCGACACTTCCGTCGCCTTACGGAAAAACGTCTTGTCGCGCGTCAGGAAAATGTTTCGCGCCAGCTGCTGCGTGATCGTACTGCCGCCCTCCACCTTGGAGCGGGCGATGATGTCCTTGACCGCCGCACGGCCGATCGACCAAAGGTCGACGCCGCTATGCTCGTAGAACCGTTTATCCTCGGTCGCGACAAAAGCTTCCTTGAGCAGCTTCGGAATGTCCTCGCTGTTGACCGGGTCGCTTTTTTGCAGCGACAACTCGCCCATCACGTTCCCGTTGCGGTCATAAACCTTGGAGTTTTCGTGCAGCGTAATTTTGTCCTTGTTCGCCTGATACAGCCTCTCCCCGTTGACGGAGATGTACAAGTACCCTGCCAATGCGCAAAATACCGCAATGGCGCACGTAAAAAACAAAGTCCAAAAGATGCGTTTGCCTGACAGCTTTCTTTTCTTCTTTTTGGGCGTCTTGGACGGTTGTTCTTTGTTTCTGTTGCCCGTCCGCGACAGTTTATTGTTATCCATGGTGCCTCCTGACTCCCTTTAGGACGATTTTCGGTTTTGGAATGAAAAGAACAACCTTGTCAAGGTTGCTCCGCTCCATTTTCTATGCCTACAGACATCTCCGGCAAGCGTGCGGTTCGGCCGCCCCGCTCCCCCTTGCTGTCTATATACTTAAACGAAAATCATCCAGAAAAGTTTCAAATTCCGGCGTTAGCCCTCGTTTTGCGTCTCCTGCATCAATGAAACATTGCGTTGAGGCGTAACCGTAGAGATCGCGTGTTTGAACAGCATCTGCTGTTTACCGTCGGTATCCACGACAACGGTAAAGTTGTCAAATGCTTTGATGGTGCCGCGAATCTGAAATCCGTTCACGAGAAAAATGGTCACTGGGATATTTTCTTTGCGCAGCTGGTTTAAGAATGTATCTTGGATATTAATGGATTTGTTCATTTATCCGTACCCCCAACGTTTCATTTAGATTGTTTTGAAGTATATTCAAGATTTGAGAGAAACTTTCCTGCTATTATATCACGGATTTCCGCCATTTTAGCAGAAAAATTTACGGGCTCCGTGACGTCCACCCATGAAATTTCCTTCATGTGGCGGAACCAGGACAGCTGGCGTTTGGCAAACCGGCGGGTGTCTCTCTTGAGGACCGCAACCGCGTCTTCGAGGGATTCGCGACCTTGAAGATAGCTTGCGATCTGTTTGTAACCCAGCCCCTGCATCGAGACCAGGTCGGTTCCGTAGCCCTTGTTCAGCAGCGAAGAGACTTCTTCTACCAAACCCTGCTTCAGCATTTCGTCAATGCGGGCTTCAATACGTTTATATAGCATTTGCCTATCCATTGTCAAACCGAGCAGGCATAATCGGTAAGGAGACTCCCGGGTTTGCCCCTCAAGTTGGGACGATAGGGGGATGCCCGTCAAATGAAAGATTTCCAAAGCCCTAATAATTCGTCTCTGGTCGTTGGGATGGAGTTTTTCCGCGCTGGCCGGGTCTACCGCCTTCAGTTTGGCATGCAGCGCTTCCGCCCCGTATTTTTCGGCGAATGCCATCTGTTCGTCCCGAAAAGCTTTGTCTTCCCCCACCTGGGCAAACCGATAGTCGTAGCAGACCGATTCGACGTACAAGCCGGTTCCGCCGACGATAAAAGGCAGCTTGCCCCGTCCATGGATTTCCTGGATGAGGCTGTGGCATTCCTCTTGAAACTCGGCCACGGAATACGGCTCGTCCGGGTTGTGGATATCGATCAGATGATGGGGGATTCCCTCCATCTCCTCCTTCGAGATTTTGGCGGTGCCGATATCCATTTCCCGGTATACCTGCATCGAATCGCCGGAAATGATTTCGCAATCCCATTCTTTCGCCAGCTCTATGCTCAGCCGCGTTTTACCGACGGCCGTCGGTCCGACGAGCACCAGCAGCTTCGGTTTGTTCCGGGGCTCATTTATCCCTGTCAACGGTGATCACTCCATAAGAAATTTTTGAATGTGCCCGGGTTTCCTCCGCAAACCCGAGACGGGCAAATTCCCCGCTGCCTCTTTTTTCTTTCAGCACCACCGTTTTCCGGGCAACCCTGACGGCTTCCTTGATGCTGTCCGGGGAAAGCGGATCGCTGTTCGCAAACCACCTGAGCGGCCGAATCGCCGTGGAATCCATCAGCGGTTCGCGGAACATCGGGTCAAAATAAACGATGTCCACGCTACGGTCCGGCATCGAGCGCAGCACGTCCAAATGATGGCCGTTCACGACCCGGATGCGGCGCATCGCTTCGTTGATCTCCTCCACGTTGGAGGTATAATGGGCCAAACCTTCGGTCAGAAGCGCCGACAGGGAAGCCGAGCTCTCCACCGCCGTAATCCGGGAACCTGGCCCCCCCTTGACGGAAAACACGAGCGTATCGGTTCCAAGCCCGGCGGTGCAGTCCAGCACGCTGTCGCCCGGATGCATGGAAGCGGCATCGAGCATCGGGTCGCTTTCGCCCTTCAAAATGCGTTTCGCACGGATGAACCCCATGCTGGGATGAAATTCCATCGGCTCCTCCCCGGGTCTGACCAGCCTCGCCCCGCCGTCCAGCACGACGATGATGTCGTCGTCCCCGTAAGCCCTGGACATTTTGCCGAGCGGCGTATGGCGCCTCGGGACGTAGATGCCCCCGGTTCGGGAGGCCAGGGCTTCGGCCCGGCGAATAACGGCTTCCCCTGCCTTATCCCCTGTTGTAATGATCATGACGTTCTCCAATCCTGCTTGTATAGTTTTCGGTGATGTCCTTCAAAATGGGCCGCCGTTTTACATGACCCGTTTAAACAGTTTTTCCAAATCATAGGTAGAAAATGAAACGACGATCGGCCGCCCGTGAGGGCATGTATACGGCTGCCTGCACGCTCCCAAACGTTCGATCAGCGTTTTGGCCTCATCCTCGGTCAGCTTCTGGTTGGCTTTGATCGAAGCCTTGCAGGAACAGAGGATCGAAGATTTCTCCCTCAGCTTGGCAAGGTCGATTTTGCGTTCACCGAGCACCCACTCCGCCATTTCCTCGATCAGCGATTTTTCTTCGCCTTTCGGGAACCAATACGGGAGGGAGCGCACGCGGAAGGTTTGACCGCCAAAATGTTCCAAATAAACGCCGACCTGTTCGAACCACTGCAGCTTGTCTTTCAGCTGCTCCGCTTCGGATGGGGTAAACTCCAGCGTGATCGGCAGCAGGAGCTCTTGGGAAGCATCGGCAGGCTGCCCGAATTTTTCATAATAATATTCGTAGTTGACGCGTTCATGGGCCGCATGCTGGTCGATCAGGTACAAGCCTTGATCGTTTTGGGCGATCAGGTAAGTGCCGTGATGCTGCCCGATCAGCGTCAGTTCCGGAAACGGCGGAATGTCTGCGGGCGCGTCCGCCGATGCCTCCAACAGCCGGCTTGCCAGCCCGGGATTCGAGCTGGGGCTTACCCGCTGCTGGGAAGGGGCGGCCCATTCCCGGTACGATGCCGGGCGCGTCTCCCTGACCATTCCGTTTCCGGCCGTCCACGCGTCCTGGGAGGCGCTTCCGTACGAACCTCCGCTCCCGGCAGCCGGACGTTCCTGAAGCTTTTGAACCGGAGCCTGGGAATCGGTGGCGATCATCGGCTCGGGCGCAGGGCGGTTTTCCGGAACGGCCGAAACGGGGCCGGGTCCGGCCTCCAGCGCGGCCGCCGCCTCCTCTTTTTGGTCCGCCAAAGGCACGGGAGCGCTCCGATTCGAAAAATGGAACTGCTCCTGGATGAAGGAACCGCTGTTTTTTCCGCCGATGTTTTGCTTCACCGCCTGAGGAATGAGCACCTCCTGCCGGAGGACCCGGCGGATGCTCTCCTCGATGAACGGATACAGCTCCTGCTCTTTGCTGAAGCGAACCTCCAGCTTGGCCGGGTGCACGTTCACGTCCACGAGCGACGGGTGCATCCTGATCTCCAGCACCGCAAGCGGGTACCGGTTAATCGGGAGCAGCGTATGGTAGGCCCGCTGGATCGCCTGATTCAACCCGTAATTGCGGATGTATCTGCCGTTGACGATCGTCGACACGCCGTTCCGGTTCGATCTTGTCCATTCGGGCAGGCTGACGAAACCGCTGAGCTCAAAGTCGAGGTTTTCCGCCTGGACCGGCAGCATCGCTTTGGCTGCCTGCGTCCCGTAGATGGCCGCGATGACCTGCAGCAGATCCCCGTTGCCGAGCGTTTTGAGCAGCTGGTTTTCGTTGTGCCGGAGCGTGATCGCGATTTCCGGGTGGGAAAGGGCGATTCTGTACATATAATCGGACACGTGGCCGAGTTCCGTCTGGATCGTTTTCATGTATTTCAATCGGGCGGGCGTATTAAAAAACAACTCTTTTACCTGGATATCCGTCCCCCGCGGCGCGGGCGAATCTTCTTCCGCCAGCAGCTTGCCGCCTTCGACGCGGATGCGTCGGCCCAGCCCGTCGTCGCCGCTGGCCGTCGTCAGCTGAACTTTGGCGACGGCCGCGATGCTGGGCAAAGCCTCGCCCCGGAAGCCGAGGCTCGTGATATGGAACAAATCCCGGCTGCTGCCGATTTTGCTCGTTGCGTGGCGGTAGAAAGCCGTCTGCAGGTCATCCGGCTCGATTCCCGAGCCGTTGTCGGTTACCCGGATGCTCTCCAGGCCGCCTTCTTCGACGTGAACGTCGATGCGGGTCGCCCCGGCGTCGATCGAGTTTTCCACCAGCTCCTTCACGACGGAAGCGGGGCGCTCCACCACTTCGCCGGCGGCTATTTGGTTGGCAATATGCTCGTCCAAGATATGAATTTTGGCCATATCCGTCACCCCTTCATTTTCTTGCTTGCCGTATAATCCGTCCGTTACAAATCCTTGGCCTTCATCTTGAGCTCGTTGAGCAGCTGCATGGCCTGAAGCGGCGTCATGTTCATGACGTCCACGCTTTTGATCGCGTCCACGATCTGGCCGATCGCCGGATCGGGCTTATCGGCGGGCGGTGCCGTTTTGGGCGTCGGCAGCGCTTCTTCTTCGCCGAAAATCGACAGCTGCACGACGGCCCCGGCCGGCGCCTCCGGATTGGCCGGTTCTTCCGCAACCGGGCTTGTCACGGGCGGGCGTTCCGCAGCTTCCGCAGCTTCCGCGGCCGCAGCCGCTTGGGCCGCTCCGTGCTCGATCCCTTGCAGCAAGTCGTAAGCCCGTCCGATGATCGAAGAAGGAAGCCCTGCCAGGCGAGCGCAATAGATGCCGTAGCTGCTGCTTGCGGGTCCCGGCACCAATTTTCGCAGGAAGTGAACGTTTTCCCCGCTTTCCTGCACGGCCATCGAGTAATTTCGTAAACGATGGAGGCTTTCTTCCAGATGGGCCAGCTCATGGAAATGCGTGGAAACCAGCGATTTGCAGCCGATGGTATCATGCACGTATTCGATGACGGCCTGGGCGATGGCCATGCCTTCGCTGGTCGACGTGCCGCGGCCGAGCTCATCGATGATGATCAGGCTTCGCGGCGTCGCTTTTTCGGTCATGACCTGGATATCGGCCATTTCCACCATAAACGTGCTCTGCCCGCCGATCAGGTCGTCGGCCGCGCCGATCCGGGTGAAAATCCGGTCGACCATCGGCACTTCAGCCTTGCCCGCCGGCACGAAGCTGCCGATTTGGGCCATGATCGAAATAAGGGCCACCTGGCGCATGTACGTGCTTTTCCCGGCCATGTTCGGGCCGGTTATGAGCAGAATCGCCGCATCGTCGCGGGTCAGCCGCGTTTCGTTGGCGATGAAGGAAGCGTCCTTCATCACCGCCTCCACGACGGGATGGCGCCCGGCTTCGACGACGAGATCGTAGCCGTCCGTCAGCACCGGCTTCACGAACCCTTGCTCGGCGCTGACCGCGGCGAGCGACTGGTAAACGTCAATCTCCGCCACCTTCTCGGCAAGGTGCTGCAGCCTCGAAATCTCGGCGGCCAGCTTATCCCTTAACTCGGCGAAAAGGGCGTACTCCAAGTCGACCATTTTTTCCTGGGCTTCAAGGATCAGGCCTTCCTTCTCTTTCAGCTCCGGCGTAACGTACCGTTCCGCGTTGGTCAACGTTTGCTTGCGTTCGTACCGGCCTTCGGGCAGGGAGCTAACGTTGGCTTTGGTCACTTCGATATAATAGCCGAACACCTTGTTGAATCCGATTTTGAGCGACCGGATCCCCGTGACTTCCCGTTCCTTCGCTTCCAGCTCGGCGATCCACTTTTTGCCGTTCGTGCTTGCTTCCCTCAGTTCGTCCAGACGCTCGCTGCATCCCGGCTTGATCAGCCCTCCGTCCCTGACGGACACCGGAGGATCCTCGACGATGGTCCGTTCAATGGCTTCGCTCAAATCGCGGCAGTCGTCCATTTCGCTTGCGATGCGGCGCAAGGTCGCGGAAGCCGAGGACGCACAAAGCTCCTTCAGGGCGGGAATTTGCTGAAGCGACACTTTTAACGCGTTCAAACCGCGCCCGTTGGCGCTTCCGAACGCGATCCGGGCCACGAGGCGTTCCAAGTCATAAATTTCGTCCAAGGAAGCTTTGAGGTCTTCCCGCAAAATAAACTGGTTGTACAAGTGATCGACCGCTTCCAGGCGCTCTTCAATCGCACCCCGCTGCAGAAGCGGTTTGTCGATCCATCTCCGCAGGAGGCGCGCTCCCATCGACGTCTGCGTGCGGTCCAGCAGCCAGAGCAGCGAGCCTTTTTTCGAACGGTCGCGCACCGTCTCGACAAGCTCCAGATTCCGGCGCGTGAACGGATCCAAGATCATGTAATTGCCCGGTTCGTAAGGCGCGATCTGCGTCAGCTGCCCCAAAGAGCGGCGCTGCGTCTCGCTTAAGTACGAGATCAGAACGGCGACGCAGCGGCGGCGCTCCGGATCCAGCCTTGCCCACGCCGCTTCCCCGAATTGGCTTCGCACCAGGTTTTCTTCTTTTTTCTCCCATGGGGTATATACGATCGGGCGGCTCCACTGGATTTGCTCCGCTTGGATCAGCTCCAGCATGCGGCTGTCGCCGATGATTTCCGCCGGCTCGTAAATGCCGATTTCGTCGCGCAGCCATTCGACGGAGGACAGCACCGAGGTGACGTACAATTCGCCCGTCGATATATCGCATGCGGAGAGCGCCATCATCCGGTCGCTTTCCGTGACGCACACCAGGTAGTTATTGGATTTGTCGGCAACGGTTTTGCCTTCCATGATCGTCCCCGGCGTGACCACCCGGACGATCTCCCTGCGCACCATCCCTTTGGTGACGGCGGGATCCTCCATTTGCTCGCAAATCGCGACTTTATATCCTTTTTCGATCAAACGCTGTATGTAGCCTTCGGCCGAATGATACGGAACCCCGCACATCGGAATGCGCTCGTCCCCGCCGCCTTCCCGGCCGGTTAACGTAATTTCGAGTTCCCTGGACGCCTTCACGGCGTCTTCAAAAAACATTTCGTAAAAATCGCCTAAACGAAAAAAAAGGAATGCATCCTGTGCTTGTTCCTTGATTGCCAAATATTGTTCAATCATTGGCGTATATTTTGCCATGACTTACCTCCACACTCGAACTTTGCTCACGCCCTATTATAGCAGAAATCGGAGGGAGTTCATCATCAGGGGCGAAATGGAATATTCCATAGCGGCCGGATATCGCGGCTTTCGTTCCACGTCCCTCCTTGCCGGATGCGGTTCAGCAAAGGCAGGATGTGCTTTTGGGCCTCTTTTTCCTCCGCAAGGGACTGTAGGTCCGCGAGCAGCGGCTCCAAATATTCCCGGATAACGTCCCGCTGCCCGGCGTAATACGCCCTGTGGAGCCGCTCTTCTTCATCCAGCGGGCGGCGCGTCAGCTCAGCGTGATTCGTGGCGATCAAATGCGCCGTATACACGATGCCTTTCGTCAACATCGGAGACACGAGAAAGCTCGGCAGCGTGCGGTACTCGAAGCCGCCGTGGGGCTGCCTGCGGAAATCCCCGAGGTATCCGTACTTCGGGCGCCTCTTCTGGCTGCTTGGCGCCTCCAGGACGGAAACGGGAAGCGTCAAATAATTATCGAGGGCCCGCAGCAGCTCCGCGGTCAGCGCAATCCCGCTGAAATGCAAATGCCCCCCGAGGGGCAGACCGGATTTCGGCATCCCTCCGGCAAGCCAGTGGAGGGAACGGTCGCCGATCATCTCGCCTGCCATGCGGAGCGTCCGCATCAGCCCGATGAGCAGGCCGCGCGGACTTTCGCTCGGCTCCGGGCGCAGCTCCGCGATCGGATACGATATCCCGCCTTCCCCGTGAACGGCGTCGCACCCCACTTCCCCTTCCTTGTCGAGAAACCGGGATGCGGGCACCACCTCCCCGCTTCTCGCTGGATCCACGATCAGGAATTCCGGATCCATGCCGAGCATGAGGGGCAAGCCGCCTTCCAGACCCTCCGCCTGCCTGCGCTCCTGCTCCTTTTGCGCCCGCTCGTAAAGCGATCTCAGCCGCCGGCTGCCGATCCAAGCGGAAGGCGTCACTTCCTCGACCGCATATCTCCTTTCGCCTCCGGCGGAAACCAAAATCACCTCGCCCGCGCTGAGCCCCAGCGTATAAAGGCTGCGAACGGCCATTTTTTCCAGCTGCCTCAGCAGGGAAGGGGAGGAAGCCCGGTCCCGGCTTAACGCGATCGGAGTGCGCAAATTCCGGTTCGCTCCCTCCACGCTTGCGATTTCGATCGCCTGCAGTCCCGAGGCATGAACCGCGTACCTGCGCCGGTACACCTCCTGACCGTCCCGCTTTCCGCCCTGAACGAGCAGCGAGCCGATTCCCGATCTTTGCAAGCGCGAATGCCTGAGCTGGACGGACCAGCTTCCGAAACGTTCCGCTTCTTCCCGACTGTCCATGGGCTCCCTTCCCTTCGCAAACGAAATTTTTTTGGCAAAAAAATAAAAAAGGAGGGCATCCGCCCTCTACGCCGCCGCCCTCTCGTCATATATTAAACCATACCTCTTTTCCAGCTTCCGCGATTTACAATTCATCGTCATCCAGCGAATCAGGATCCAAATCTTCATAATCCCCGTCGTCGCTGAAATCGAATTCCTTGTCTTCGTAATCGCCATGGCCTCTGCCGCACACGAGCACACGAACTTTGGTTTCGGCCACCAGCTCCACACGAAACTCGCGTTCTACCCGGATGATGACATTGCCTCCCCCTGACGAAACACTGGCTTCAACGCAGCTCGGTTCCTGCGTGGCCTCCGCTGAAACCTCCACGGTTGAAGCCCGGTGTTTCGGATCCAGGTACGAAAGCGGGACTAATTCTACATAAGATACCGTTTCTTTCGCGACGTCGGTTTGAGAGTTTTTGTCATAGGAATACCAGATGTTGATATCGTAAGTACCAATAACTTCAATTCCGTCGCCTGCGGCAACCGCTTCGTACTGGTGGTTTATAATCCAAGCCCCCAAAATACTGGTCGGATTATGAGGCGGTGTCACGGTATGTGTTACGGTAGAGAACTTACGACCCTTGCCGCAGATCGCTTTCGTGATGATCTCTCTACATTGATGTTTATCGCTTAATGACATCTTTGAACCTCCTCCATACAATCATTCACTTAAGTGTATGCAGGACATAGGCATTTGTTGATTAAACGAGCATAAATGTATGAAATATTATTCTTCCTTTCCGAAAAAGAATGAGGGCGATTCTCGAAAAAACGCAACTTTTCCGCCGGACGCCGCGTTTTAGAAAATAAATTCAAGAGAGCTTAGCTCTTATGGAGCGTGAAGCCGAATGAAGAAGATAAAAAGAATGGCCTGCCTGCTGCCGCTCTTCGGAGGGATTCTGGGAGGCTGCGCCGCCGCGTCCGGGCCGCCTGGGGACGAGCCGTTTTCGGCCGATGACGCCATCGCCAAGGTGATCCGCCAAGAGCAGCGCATCCATTTCCCCGAAACGGAGGGCAAAATCGAAGGCATCATCCACGGGGGCGGTCCGGATCCGGGAATGCGCGTCCCCGGTACGTTCGCGTCCGCCGCGAAAAAACGAAGCGGCGCGGTCTACGTCGTCATGCTGACGGAAACGTGGAACGCGAAAGATTTCAGGCCAGAAGGGGCGCCTGCGGAGGGAAATTTAAGTTATTCCTGGGAGTACGAGGTCAGTCCCGCGGGAGTCAGGCTGGTGTCGGAGGGCGGGGATTTCCCGCCGGATCATGTGGAGTGAACGCGCCCGTTGCAAACAAAACCCCTGCCCGGTCAGGTTCTTCGGAATCCTGGGGCAGGGGTTTTGCGATTGCCTTTCATTTCGACGCGATGGCGGCTTTTCTTGCGGCCACCGAGGTCGGCGCTTTATTTTTTTTGGCCAATTTGAGATAAAGCGAAAGCTCGCGGTTCAGCTGCAGAATCGCCGAGCGGATTTCGAACTCCTCCCGCGTTGCGGGCAGCTCCATCCGCTTGAATTCCTCCTCCAGACGGCTCAGCAGAAATTCCGTCCGTCCGGTGTAGATCTCCTCCGTGACGTCGCGGCTGAGCTGATCGAACAGTTCGGCGACGTCGTCGGCCTGCGGCAGCTTCCGGTAAACATGCGAAACCAGCTGCATCATGTTCTGGATCGACTCCAGCTGCTCTTTCCGCATGTAAAAATAAATGCTCCAGGTTTCGTCCGGATGAAGCATCTGGTTTTCCATCGCCCGGTGCGCGGCTTCCTTTCCCTTCCGGATTTCCTTGCCGGCTTCGATGATTTCTTTCCCGTCCCATATATCGTCGGGATTGCGCAGCGACTCGGCGATCTTGGAAAAGATGATCGAGAACTGCTTATCCACCCGTTTGCGGATCTCAACCATTTGGTCGGATGCGCGCGGCATATACGCCAAATTGACGATCAGCGCCGAGCCGAGCCCGATCACCAAAAGCTCGATCTGCGTCCAAAGCGACTGCAACGTGATGCTGCCGTTCCCGTACACCCGGAATACCACGACCGAACTCGTGACGATGCCTTCCTTGAAATTGGCGCGGGCGATGGCAGGAAAAGCGACCAAAATATAAATCGCCAGCACCCAATAATGGAAGCCCAACATTTCAAACAACACGCAGGCGAAAACGAGACCCAGAAGCGACGCGAAAAACCTGGCCGAAATCGTTTTGATGCTCCGTTTGCGGGTGACGTCCACGCCCAGCACGGCCAGCAGACCTGCGGACAGCGGTCCCGTCACGCCAAGCGCATCGGCCACCAGGATCGCCATCAGGGTCGCAATCGCCGTTTTAATGACCCGAAAGCCCATGAAACCGCCTCTTTCTTTTGCAGCAGGATTTGAACAATCCTCTCCTCTTTTGACGTATTCCATGGTATCGGATTTCGGCGGCCAACACAATGTTACGCAGGCCTGTCAACTCTTATGGCAAAGTCAAACTCTTCCATAGTATCCGCAATCCCAGGCTGTCATCGGTGCGTCAGCAGCTTGCGCTCGACGTAAACCACAAGCTGGTACATGCCCGTCGCAACGACGGCAATGATCACCAGGCTAGACAGCACAAGCGTAAAATTGAACACCTGAAAGCCGTAAATGATCAAGTAACCGAGCCCCATTTTCGCCACCAGGAACTCGCCGACGATGACGCCGACCCAAGCCATGCCCACGTTGACTTTCAGCGTGGATATAATCGTAGGAAAGGATGCGGGCAAAATCACTTTTTGGAACACCTGCGTCCTTGTGCCTCCGAAAACGCGCACCACCTTGATCAGATTCGCATCGACTTCGCAGAAGCTGTTATATACGACCAAGGTCGTCACGATCACGGTAATCGACAGCGTCGTCACCGTAATGGACAAAAAACCCGCCCCGAACATGACGATAAAAATCGGGCCCAAGGCGACCTTCGGCATGCTGTTGAATACGACCATATACGGGTCAAGCACCTTGGACAAAAACGGGGACCACCAGATCAGCACCGCAATAAGCGTGCCAAGCAGCGTCCCGAGCACGAATCCGACCACCGTTTCGCCGACCGTGATGCCGAGGTGTCCCCACAGCTCGCCGCTCGCGGCGTCCTTGCCGATCTGGGCGAATACTTTCGACGGGTAACTGAACAGCAGCACGTCGATCCATTTCAGCCTGCCGGCGATTTCCCACAACGCAAAAAACAACAGCAGGATCGCTATCTGAACCGAAAACACCTGCAGCCGCTGTCTTTTTTGGCGTTTGAGATGCGCGGCATGCAGCGCCTGTATGCCGTCTTCCGAAAGAGCGGGCGCTCTTGCGCCGATGCGTCCGTCCACAGCTGACATTCCCCTCACTCCTTATCTCCGGCGCTCTCCATTTCGCGCCAAATGTCATGAAACAATTCGTTAAAACCCGTTTGCTCCCTTGCAAGCAGCGGTCTTGCGCTGCGAATATGTTCCGGCACGTCGAACGATTTGCGGATTTTGCCCGGACGGCTTCCCAGCACGATGACCCTGTCGCTCACGGCGGCGGCCTCGGACAAATCATGCGTCACCAGTACCGCCGTTTTGTTTTTTTCGCGAAGCGTCCCTGCGATCAGGTCTTCGAGCTGCAGCTTCGTCTGGTAATCGAGCGCGGAAAACGGCTCATCCAGCAGCAGGATGCCGGGATCGGTCGTCAAGGTTCGCACCAGCGCGACGCGCTGCCTCATGCCCCCCGACAACTGCTGCGGATAAAGATTGCGGGCATCCGAAAGGCCCATTTCTTCAAGCAAAGCGCCGGTGCGCGCCAGATGCTCCTGATCAAGCCGTCCCGTAAGCTCCAAACCGATCGAGGCATTTTCGAAAATGGTGCGCCACGGGAAGAGATAATCCTGCTGCAGCATATATCCGACCTCGGCCGTGGGTCCATCCACTTTCCGTCCGTACACGAATGCTTCGCCTTTCGTGGGCTTCATCAGCCCGGCGATGATCGAGAGCAGCGTCGTCTTGCCGCACCCGCTGGGTCCGACAAGGCTCACGAACTCCCCCGGATATACCTGCAAATCCAAACCGTCCAGGGCCAGCGAGGCTTCGCGGTCACTGACGTAAACGTGTGTGATATGCTTTAATTCGACTACCGGCTCCATGCTTCCATTCTCCTTTCGGCGTTCGGAATGCTATTTGACGGAAGATTTGGCTTTTTCGGCAAAGCTGTTGTCGACGATCGCGTTTGCCGGCACCTTCTCCTTCAGTTCTCCCGCCTGGCTCATGACATCCAGCAGGTTGTTCCATTCCTCCTCGTCCACGACGGGGTCCGCCGCGTACGTTCCTTGATCTTTGTAGCGTTTGACGGCCGAAGCGATGATGCCTTTGTCCGTGTCCTTAAAATAAGGAGCAATCGCATCGGCGATTTCTTCCGGGCTGTGCTGCTGCACCCAGTTTTGCGCTTTTTGCAGCGCGTTCGTGAATTTTTGCACCGTGTCGCCGTGTTTTTTGATGTAGCTCTGCTTCGCCATAAACACCGTATAAGGAAGTCTGCCGCTTTCTTCCCCGAAGGAAGCCACGACGCGTCCTTTGCCTTCTTTTTCGAAAATCGACGCCTGCGGCTCGAACAGCTGCACGTAGTCTCCGGTTCCGGACAGATACGCCGAAGCGATGTTGGCAAAATCGATGTTCTGGATCAGGTTCAAATCCTGACGCGGGTCGATGCCATGCTTCCTCAGCGCGAACTCGCCCGCCATCTGCGGCATGCCGCCTTTTCGTTGGCCGAGGAACGTGCTCCCCTTGACGTTGTTCCAATCAAGCTCCCCTTCGGCATTTCGCGCCATCAAAAACGTGCCGTCCGTCTGCGTCACTTGGCCGAAATTGATGACCGGATCCTCCGAACCCTGCTGATACACGTAAATCGAAGTTTCCGAGCCCACCAAGGCGACGTCGATGGCACCCGACAACAACGCCGTCATCGTTTTGTCGCCGCCCGGAATCGTCTGCAGTTCGACATCGAGCCCTTCTTCCTTAAAAAATCCTTTTTCCAGCGCCACATATTCAGGGGCATAGAAAACCGATCTCGTGACTTCCCCTACCTTTACCTTTTGGGCGGCGTCGCTGCCTGAGCAGCCCGAAAATACCATTCCGCACAGGACTAGGGAGAAAAGTCCGATCCAGATTCCGCGTTTGCCTTTCGTCATACGCCTTCCTCCATCCTCTTCATTAGCCTACTGCCATCATATGCAGGCGCCCAGCAAAGGGTTATTCCTTCGAGTGCCAGGAAACAAGGAATGGCTGCCCTGGCAAACGAAACGACGCCAGGATGTTTCCTCGCCGGCTGCCCAAGAAAGAACAAAAAACCCCCGAGCTTTGATCCGCTGCTGGATGCATGCGCGAATCGGCTCAAGGGGTTTTGGTCGCTTTTTTTTCGCTTAAAGCTTGTAGATTTCTTTATACTTCTCTTCCAGATAGTCCGCCAGGTAATCCGGATTCAGTTCTTCGCCGGTCACGTGCATGATAATCTCGGCCGGCGTAAGGCTTTTGCCGAAGCGGTAGATTTTTTCGGTCAGCCATTCCTTGATCGGAATCAGGTTGCCTTCGCGGATGTATCGATCCAGCTCCGGCAGCTCTTTTTTCATCGTGTTCATGATTTGGGCCGCGTACATGTTGCCGAGGGAGTAGGACGCAAAATATCCGAAATCCCCGCCCGACCAGTGGACGTCCTGCAGGACGCCAAGGCTGTCGTTCGGAGGCGTGATGCCGAGGTACTCCCGGTATTTTTCGTTCCATACCTTCGGCAGGTCCTTCACTTCCAACCCTTCGTTAAAAATCATTTTCTCGATTTCGTAACGGATGATGATGTGCAGATTGTACGTCAGCTCGTCCGATTCGATCCGGATCAGGGAATTTTCCACGCGGTTCACCGCACGGTAGAAGTCGTCGAGCGAGACGTCCTGGAGCTGCTGCGGGAAATGTTTTTGCAGATCCGGGTAATAACGCTCCCAGAACGGGCGGCTGCGGCCGATGATGTTTTCCCACAGGCGGGACTGGGATTCGTGGATGCCCATCGACGTCCCGGTCGCAAGCGGCGTGCCCGCCAAATCCTTGCTGATGTTTTGCTCGTACAAGGCATGTCCGCCTTCATGCAGGGAGCTGAACAGCGCGCTGGTCACGTCGTCCTGCAAATAATGGGTCGTGATCCGCACGTCGCCGGAGTTCAGTCCGATGGCAAACGGATGCACGCTTTCGTCGAGGCGTCCGGCATCGAAGTCGTAACCCATCTGCTCCAGGATGAACAGCCCCATTTTTTCCTGCTGCTCCCGTTCGAAAATTTGGTCCAGGAACGTCGTGTCCGGCTTGTTCGGAGATGCTTGAATGGCCGCAACGAGCGGCACCAGACGGTCGCGCAGCCGGCCGAACACTTCGTCGAGCTTGGCTACGGTCAGATCCGGCTCGTATTTATCGAGGAGCGTGTCGTACGTCGTTCCCTTGACGCCCCAGTATCCGATGAACTCTTTCAGCAAATCGACGATTTTGGCCAGGTTCGGCTCGAACGAAGCAAAGTCGTCGTTGGCTTTGGCTTCTTCCCAAATCGTTTGCGTATGCGCGGACAGAACGGAGAACTCTTCGATTTTTTTCGCGGGAATCCGTCTGTTTTCGTCGTAGTCCTTTTTGCATTCCTTCACGACGCGGCGGGTCGTTTCATCCAGCTGGCTGTCGACTTCCGGCCGGGTAAAAAAGGCTATGTACTCTCCCATTTCGTCCGAGACGCGCAGCTTGAACTGCTCTGCGGACAAGGTGCCGATGACGCCGGAACGAAGCTCCACGCTTTTGCGCGGCGCGCCTGTGCGCAGATCCCAATGCATCAGCGAGATCGCTTCGTTATATGCGCTAATTTTGCGGACAAGTTCCATAAATGCTTCCAATTTTGCTTTCAAGTCTGTTTCCATTTTAGGTTTCACCTCGCCACGTATTTTTACCTTCCCTCTTGATGATACTTTTTGCGGAAAGTATAATCAATATTTAATACGAAATGTTCGTAGAAGGATTGCCGAAACCACGGTGAGGGCGGGCGCGCCATGAATATGCGAATCTCTGAACGGGCGGCGCGTTTTTCCCGCCGAAAGATCGGGGACGCCCCTTCACCCGTCAGGCTTGCCTTCGACTCGGAAGGATGCGGCTGCGGAGTGAACGGCATTCCGGCATGATGAATCGTGCCCGCGCGCGACAAAGACGATTTGCCGATACATAGCGAGCATTTCCACTTTGTCATCAACCGGGACCATGCCGTATACTTCGAAGAGAACCTGTATCTCGATTCCGAAGAAACGTACCCTTCCTTCTCTTCGGGGACAGCCGGCTGTACGGCAAAAGTATCCGCTTGCTGGATCAACGGTAGAATCCTATTTTTTAACGAAAGGTAGTGTTGCACCATGAGCCAAGTATCCGAAATTTTGCAGTATAACCGTCAATTCGTTGAAGACAAAGAATACGAAAAATATTTGACGGGCAAGTTTCCCGACAAAAAAATGGTCGTCATCACCTGCATGGACACCCGTCTCGTCGAACTGCTTCCGAAAGCGATGAACCTGAAAAACGGTGACGTCAAAATCATCAAAATCGCCGGCGGGATCGTTTCCCATCCGTTCGGCAGCGTCATGCGGAGCATTCTCGTCGCCCTGTACGAGCTGAAAGCGGACGAAGTGATCGTTGTCGGCCACCTGGATTGCGGCATGGCGGCGCTGGACGGCGATCATATGATTCAGGAAATCAGAAACCGCGGCATTTCGGAGGAAGTGCTGTCGACGCTCGAACATTCCGGCATCGATCTGAACAGCTGGCTGCGCGGATTCAAGGACATCAAGGCAGGCGTGACGGGGACCGTCGACCTGATCAAAAACCACCCTCTCCTGCCTGCCGGCGTGCCCGTACACGGCATGATCATCGATCCGAACACCGGCGCGCTTGATCTGGTGGTCGACGGCTACGAGGATAAATCGGCAAAATAACGTATCATTCATAAAATTGTCAAAACACGGATACCTGTATCCGTGTTTTTGTTTGCTCAGGTTGAAAACCATACAGTTTAAGTGTACACTTTGGGTTGAAAGAACATATCACGTATGGGAGACATTGCAAATGAATACGTTATCCTACGGATTATTGGCTTTTTTGGCGCGGGAACCTTCCTCGGGCTATGACGTTATGCTGAAAATTCAGCCGATCTGGCAGGCCAAGCACAGTCAAATTTATCCTCTTCTGGCGCAAATGGAGGAAAAGGAATTCCTTACTTCGCATTGGGTCAAACAGTCGGAAAAGCCCGATAAAAAAATCTACTCGATCACAGATAGCGGGATTCGCAAACTGAAGGAATGGATGTACATGCCTCTTCCCGACCCGGTCACGCGGGATGAGCTTTCGATGAAAACGTTCTGCATGTGGCTGACCGACCGCGACAACGCGATCGATATCGTGGAGACGAGAAGAGTGTATTTTACGCGCAGGCTCGAATCGTTCCATAAAATGATGGAAAGCATCCCGGAGGAAAAGCGTGTTTTCGGCCATCGCGAGTTTTATGACTACATTCTCATCCAAAAAGGCATATTCAACGCGACCGCGGGAAAAGATTGGTGCGAGTGGGTTCTGGGCATGCTAAGGGAGCAGCAGGCCAAAGAAGCGCCGGCCCAAACGGTGAATTGAAGACAAAAAAAATTAAGTTGTTGTATATTTTTTTATTAAAAAATGAAACTTTAAGATACTAAGCACGTAAAGCATAGTAGGCAGCCTATACATGCCAGCAAAATATTCGGGAGGGTTATTACTTCATGATGAACAAATCGATCAAGAAATGGATCATGATTGTCATGGCGTTTACGTTTATCTTCGCCGTCACGGTACCGGCGGACAACGCGGATGCCCGTCGCGGCGGCGGTGGCTTCAGATCCGGCACGAAGGGTTTCACCAACACGCCAAAAAAATCGACGACGTCGGACAATTACAAAAAATCCACGAATACGAGCAACGCTTCGACAAGCGCTCCTCAGAAACGCGGATTCTTCAGCGGCGGCGGCTTCTTTAAAGGCCTGATGATCGGCGGCCTGGCCGGCATGCTGTTCGGCGGATTGTTCGGCAACATGGGCTTCTTCGGCAACATCCTTGGACTTCTCGTCAACCTGCTTGCGATCTACGTTATCATCGCCCTCGTCGTCGCAGCGGTCAGAGCGTTCAAGAACCGGCGCAAACCGGATACGCGCAACGGACGGTATTAAGCCATGCTGGTACTGACCATGGATGAAATCGTCAACGCGATCTGCCTGCATATCGCCGAACGCAAACAAATTCGTCCGCAGGACGTTCAAGTCGAGCTATTCTGGGACGAAGACACGGGTTACAGCGCAGAGGTCTGGGCTGAGGGGCGCAGCCAGTATTTGGTGGAATCGAACATGATCGAAGCCATCATGCGTTATCTGTACAGCGAATACAATATTCGCGCGTACCGCGAGCAGATTACGCTGGATCTGGATGAAGAGATCACCGCGCATGTCGATGTGGAAATGGAACAAGCGTACTGATATATACCGCTTTGGAATGATGAAGCCCGGGACCTCGGTCCCGGGCTTTTATTTTATGCGGGAGAATGCACACGTCTTGGTTTAAACGTAACCCCCTCCGGAAGAAGCGGCCGCTGATCCGTACTCGATAGCCGCTAAACGTTGCCGCGTACGAAATGGCGGACTACCCCGGACTATCCTACGCTTCCGCCGATTTCTTCAAGTTCTTTCGCGAGGCTTGCCATCGTATTTGCTCTTTCCGCGTCCGTCTGTCGGTCAAATAAAAGCTGCTCCATAAACTCCCAAACATCCTCCAACTTGCGCCGGCCTTGATAAAACCGAAGCGCACCGGGATGGAGTTCGAAGTTTTCATGCTGATTGCGATACACCTTCAGAAAATCAGGATAATAAGGCTCATCGATCAAAAACATCAGGTCCGATTCGACGGGCGCCAATTTCAACCCTTCCCAGTCGATCAACATCAGCTGCCGGCCGGCTTGCATCAGATTCCAAGGATGAAGGTCGGTATGGCATAAGGCTAATCGGACGTGCTCTTTTTTCGAAGATTTCGACAATTCCTCTACCCGATTGATCCAATAACGAATCTGTTCCAAGTGCGGCTGAACCACTGCTTCAACATCGCCTGGCAGCCGCTTGCAATCCTGATCCAAGGCAATCTTGAGCTGCCGCAAAAACGGTACGTCAAAATCTTCTTTAACCCTATCCGTGTTTACCGGTATCTCCTCCCCGTAGGAATGAAGTTCCGCGATAATTTCCGAAAGCCGGGCAACCTGCGCCGCGGTCATTTTTTTCTCACCGACCGTTTCTCCGTCGATAAAATCGTAAAGCATGTAGATTCCTTCGCCATCTTCGCACTTGTAGTTGCCACGATTCGTTAAAAGCGGCACGGGAACTTTGCCTTTTAAATTGCTATTTTGCGAAAGCCATCCGAGAATGGGGGCATAATCATCGATCAAGGCCGTCCATTTGGGCGTCGACGCTCTTCTTTTTTCATACATTTTCAGAAAGTAACGGCGGCTGCCTGCACGTATTTTGTAAGCGAGTGCCGCCCAGCCTCCCTGCTGGGGTACAATGTCGTTTGCCTCAATACTATAATGATTTTTCAGCATGAAAAAGATGTCGTTCATAGGCCCTCCTCCCTTTAAAATATATAATACCAATACATCGCAACCTCATCCGTATCCTTGTTGATCCCTTTATATACCTGCATGTCGAATCCGCCGATAAAGAAGCCGCAGCGTTCGTAAAACTTGCATGCGCGGACGTTATTGTTTTGCGTTTCCAACATGAGACCGGGCATTCCGCTCGCTTTCGCCCAACGTTTGGCTTGTTCCACCAATTTCGTTCCGACCCCATGCCGCCTGAACTTTCGGTCCACTTTAATGTCCTCAATGCATGCATATTCGTTCCAATTGCGTTTGACGACAATTTGCCCGGCCAGTTGGTTTTCCACGAACGCCAAAAAAACGGCCTGATCCGGATGATCGATATACATCGAGCCATCGGGTTCCGCCATATCTTCAAATGGTTCGTCTTCATAGCTTTTTTCGTAGCTTGGCACGGGCTGGACCGTATATTCAATCCGATTGTCCCGCAGCGACAGAAGCAAAATCGAGTCCACCGTAAACCGGTCATCGATGTCGATTCGTTGCCTGCAATCCTCTTTCGTCATTTTCCGGACGATGATGTTCTCCATATAAACGACTCCCCTTTGTGAGCACGCTGAAAGTAGTTTATAAGCCTTCGGGCCAACCGCAAAAAAGCCGGTACCTTGGTCTGTTCCCAAACCTGGCTTATCTTCAAAATCTATCAAAATATTCCCTATTATGCTTATATATGCTATCATGGATAGGAATATTATACCAGCAAGGAGTTCATACTATGAAAAAAAGATGGTTAACTAGTTCTTTTGCATTACTATTTTTGCTTTCCGGCACTCTCGCATCTGCACACCCGGGCAGAACCGATGCCCGTGGCGGCCATACCTGCTGGACCAATTGCTCCCGATGGGGCCTGGAATATGGCCAATACCATTACCATAACGGAGGAGGATCCTCTTCGGGTTCCAAAAAGTCTTCGAACAGCTCCTCTTCGGCCTCGAAACGTTCCAGTGCGCAAACATCCAAGCCCAAACCGGCTAAACCAACGCCTTCCTATAAAGAGTCCGGGCTTAAGGTATACGTCAATGGAAACAAAATCAATTTCACGAGTGCGCCTTTAATCATTGAAAATACCAATCTGGTGCCTCTCCGGGATCTCGTTACCGCATTGGGAGCCAGCATGAATTACGATCCGGGCAGCGGGACGATCGGGGTCGCCAAAGGAAAATCCAAAGTCACGCTAACGATCGGAAGCAGCACCGTATTTTACAACGGCAAATCCGAAACGGCCAGCGCGGCTCCCAAAATCATACACGGGATTACATACGTGCCGGTGCAAGTGATCGTCAAAGGACTGGGAGCGGGCATGGACTACAGCTCCGGCGACCATTCGTTCAAAATCACGATCAAATAATCGGCAGTCCAAACGTTCCGCACTGCGCAACACGGCGTACGACCCGTTTGCCATTCAATAAATGCACGACCTTTATACATCAAAGCCCTTGCCGTCAAAATACCGGCAAGGGCTTTTGTCATTATGCTGCTATTCCTCTACAGGTCTTTTGATTTGCAGCGGAGGCGGAATCAGCCAGCCTTTTTCCTTGCTGAGCCGAAGAATGCGGAGGCCAAGGGCCATTTTGGTCGCATGGTATTTCGCAAACAACGCGCCGATGTCCTCGCGGATGCACTGGCCGATGATCGAGCTTGCGGCAACCAGTCCGGCAGCGGTTTCCACCGCGATTTTGGCGGCGATTTCCTGGTCCATGAATCTGGCGCCGATCGGAATGTCCTCCAGCTTGGCATCGGGCCTTTCCGGGAGTACCGGCGCGGGGGCAATGCCGTTATCCGTCAACAGCGCGTCGCATTCCTTGATTTCAAGTTTGGCTTGGTCGATCAGGTCCTCGAGGATTTTATTCAATTCCTTGTCGCCGGCGTGGTTCAGATAAGCCTGATAGCACGATACCGTTCCTTTGGCCGTCTTGGAAGCTTCCCATACACTAAATACTTCGCCGTAATGCATCGGTTCGTCTTTTGGATTTCCGTCTAGAATGCCCATTGTATTTGATCTCCTTTGATCGTTATCGTTACCGATTCATTATCTGCAGGAAATCATTGTTTTATGTTTCCGGAAATCGAAGTGGGGGTCACCCCTTAATCCTTATAAGGATCAAATTCGTCCGCGCCCGCCATGCAGACGCCGATCGGCTTCAGCACATGCAAAACCTCGATCGTTTCCGCATGCGCATCCAACACGTCCTGAAGCTTTCGGTAAACGAACGGACTTTCATCCGTACCGGCGCCGCGCAGCTCCACTCCGAATTCCTTGACGGCCGCCAACATTTGCCCGGTCGAAATTTGGCCGCCGCTTCGTTTGCGGGTTTTCCAATTCATCCTTCCGGCCGCCTGCGTCCGGCTCATCACACGCCCGGCCCCATGGACCGTGCTGTAATAGGCATCGCGGTTTTCCGCCGTATCCTTCCCTCTCACGATGACGGAAATATCCCCCATGCTGCCGCCGATAAACCCCGTTTGACCGGGCGCGGACGGCGTGGCCCCTTTGCGCACGACGATGACGTCCTTCCCGTGGTGCGTCTCCTTCCACGCGTAATTATGATGGTTATGCACCTCGAAATCCGCCGCGGCGCCCAAAATGGACAGCACCTGTTCGATCACGTAATCCCGCCCGGCATAAGCGTAACGCCCCGCAAGTTTCATTGCCCGGTAATACATATCGCCGAGTTCGCTTTCCAGCTCCAGCAGCACCGGTGGTTGATCCGTCGATTCTCCAGGCGCATTTGCCAGAAATTCGCGCCCGGCGCACAAGTTGATGAAGCCGCTTGCCGTTTTATGCCCGAAACCGCGGCTTCCAAAATGGTTCCCGATCCACAGCCGCCCCGTCGCCTTCTCCTCGAACAAATCGACAAAATGATTCCCGCTGCCGACCGTGCCGAGCTGGCTTCTGGCCAGCGACAACAGTTTGTCATGCACCTGCTTGCCCAACGTTTTGTACACGTCCCAATCCGGGTCGTCAAACAAATCGTGATCCAACGGGGTATGGTTGACGCGTCCGATCCCGAAGGATACGCTGCGCGCGATTTCGTCCATGATTCCCGCCAATACAGGCTTTACGTCGCTTGCGTACAGATTCGTGCGCACCGCTTTATTGCCGCAGGCAATGTCGTACCCTACGCCCGAAGGCGAAATCTGGCCGTCGTAGACGACGACGCCTCCGATCGGCTGGCTGTACCCTTTATGGTGATCCGCCATCAGCAGCGTTTGCACCGTGTTTCCCGTCCGGGCGCATCTGAGCGCCTGGGCTACCGAACTTTCGTCCGGCTTTCCCCATACCCGCACTCCTTCTATGTTTTGGTATCCCATTACGCGTTCACTCCATTGATTTTCTCATTGTTTTATTGTCGGCCAAGGACCGTTTGTTCGCTAGACGGCAGATGTCCCCCCCGCAATTCCATCCGGAACCGTTTGTCTGCTATTCAGGCGTTAAAACCATAATTCCATCATGACTCCATTCCAAAGAAATAAACATGGCGAAAGTATGGCAATCCCCGTGGGAACGGCCGATAAATTTGCCGGAATCTCTCATAAGTGCATCTCTTCAACCTTTTTTCCCGTCACCCTGCAGTCTTTCAGCACAAGCATCAAGAGAGCTTCATCCGCTCGTTCGACCTTCCCTTGAATCCGGTAACCCGGATACATCCACGCCGGAGGCGTTCTTTCCCTTAGCCCGGGATCGTCCGCAACGGCATAAGCGCCTTCGTCCAATTGGATGATGACGCCCTGCGGATAGAACATTCGAATGGTACCGGCGACGTTTTTGCCGGGGGGACAAAGCGATTTAGCCTTTTCCCATGCCTCCCTGTAAGGCAGCACGGCCTGTTGCCAGATCCCTTCGAATGCCTCCCGCGTGATCTCCTCATCTCCTTCAAACAGCTCCACTTCCGTTTCGATCAGATGAAAATCGGGGGCGACCGATACGCGGCAATGTCCGTTCACGACCGAAACCTGGCGGTAAGCGGCCATCTGCCCGTCGACCTCGAAAAAATACACTTCATGTTCTTCCAGTCCGCAGGCTTGGATATACTTCATGCAAAATCCTACTTTCGTATGTTCTTTAAATCTTTTCGATTTGAGTATGTTGCAGCATCCCGATGGATTAAAGTATAAGGAAAGCGCCTGCCGGAAGACACCGTTTGAGTGGTATTTATTCGATGGGAGAGTTTTTTTCGCATGCATCCCGCTGTTGGAACGAAATTTGCTTGCGTAATAGGGTGACAAAGGAAAACGCGAGTGGATGTCCAAAGCGAAAGGGGAAGCGAAACATATGATCAGAATTGAACAGGACGGGTTGGGGGCGCGGGTGCTGCCCTCCCATGCTTATTACGGAATCCGTACGCTCCGGGCCTCGGAAAAGATTCCGCACGGCGCGGGCATGCCGATCCATGGGGAGCTTATGAAGGCGCTGGCATGCGTAAAAAAAAGCCGCGGCTCTTGCGCATCTGGAATCGGGGACGCTGCCGGCGCGGATCAGCGGTCTCATCGTCAAGGCGGCGGAAGAAGTAATCGCAGGACAACATGGGCGGGATATCGTCGTCGATTGGCTTCAAGACCCGACGGGCGAATCGCTGAATATGAACGTCAACGAGATTATAGCCAACCGGGCTCTTGAACTGATGCTGGAGGACAAAGGCAATTATTCCATTCTTGATCCCGTCCGGCACGTGAACCGGGGGCAGTCAGCATCAGGCGTCATCGAGATGGCCCTTCGGGTTGCCTCCCACCGGTTAGCTGAGCGGTTGATCCGCTCCGTCGACCAATTGATCGGCGCCCTGGCCGCCAAAAAATCGGAGATCGGCAGCCGGCCAATGCCTGAAGGCCATCAGGAACAGCCGGGAACGCCGGTGTGGTTCAGCCGCCGACTGGATGAAGGCGCGCGTCAGCTGCAGTCGGGTATGGAACGCATGGCGGCCGCAAACGCCCGGCTTGCCGCAAGTTTGACGACGACGAATGCCGGCATGGAGAATGAGGCCATCGCTTCCAAAACGTTATCCCATTTGCGCAATAACGCCCAAATCGGCGAATCGATCGGAGACGGTAACGGGCCGGCGGAGCGAAACAACGAAGCGTTTACCCGGCTTTCGTCGGCCGTAAGGCACTTGGCGCTGAATCTGTCCAACCTGTGCAGCGACATTCGGCTCGCAGCCTCGCTGCAGAACCTTGCCGATTCTCCCGAATGGATCAGCGGCAAAGAGGTTGCCGCCAGCGAAGCCTTGGGCCAAATCGCTTTTCAGGCGATCGGTTTTGATCACAGCCTCGGCCTTGCCGCCGAGGCCGGCATGCTCGATCCCGGCGTCATCCCGCCCGTCGTCGCTTTTAACCTGTTGGAATCGCTGACCATGATGGATAAAGGCGTAGAGGCCTTTGCGGCGGCGATCCAGAGTCATGCCGGACCGAGAGCTTCCTGCCGGTAACGCCAAGCATCCCCTGACAATGGCATTGAATCCTTCGAAGACCATCCGGCGTATCACGGCCGCTCGTTTGAGCGGCATTTTTCATGCAGGACAAACATAGGCCGCTCCCGGAAGCCGCGTTTTCGGGAACGGCCTATGTTTTTAGATTTTGTTTTTCCGGCCCGGCGAGGATGCAATGTTTAATTCTTCCCGGTATTTGGTCACCGCTCTGCGCGATAGCCGGATCCCTTCCGAAAAAAGCGCGTCGGCGATGTTCTGGTCGGATAACGGGCGATGTTTATCTTCGGAAGCGATCATTTCCTTGATCCTTGCTTTCACCATCCTGGATGAAGCCGATCCCCCGTTTGAAGTCGCAACCCCGGCGGCAAAAAAATACTTCAGCGGAAACACGCCGTGCGGCGTAAGCGCATACTTTCCGCGAATCGCGCGGCTCACCGTCGACTCGTGCATATCCAGCTTGCCTGAAACCGTGCTTAACGTCATCGGCCGGATGCCTTTAATCCCTTCGTCGAGGAATGCCTTCTGTTCCTCCATCATGGCATTTGCCACTTTCAGCAAGGTCGTCTTCCGCATCTCCACGCATCGCATGAGCCATTCGGCCGACCTGAAGCAGTCTTTTACGTAGGAAAAAGCCGCGGCCGACGAGCGGGTTTCCGCCCATTTCCGGTATTCTTCGCTTATGGAAAGTTTGGGACGACTCATCGCATGCAGCGTGACCGAAAAAGAGTCCGCATGACGTTCGACGATCATGTCCGGGACGACATACTGCGGCTCGAAAGCAGCCAAAGCCAGCCCCGGGCGCGGATTCAAAGTCCGGATGTATTGCAGCGCGCGGACCGCCTGCTCCTTCGGAATCCGAAGTGCCGAAGCAATCCGGCCAAGATTGCCGCCGGCTGCATCGGACAAATACTTGTCGGCGATCTCGAAGGCATACGGCACGGATTGCGGATCGCGGACGATCTGGAGAATCAGGCATTCCCGCAAATCCCTGCAGCCGATTCCCGCCGGTTCCAAGGATTGCAGCTTTTCCAGCGCCAACCGGACCACCGTTTCAGCAACCTTTAAGTTCCCGGCGATTTCGGTTAGCGGAACGTCCAAATACCCGTTTTCGTTCAAATTGCCGGCCAAACAAGCAGCCGCTTTAAACACGTTGGAAGGGAGCGAAAGCAGCCGAAGCTGGCTCAGCAGTTTTTCTTCCATCGTATCCTGCTTGGCGGCGGCGTACCAAAGCGGATCGGGCGTCATCGCCCCGCCTTTTCCGGTTCCGGTCTTTTTTCCAAACGCTTCCCGGCTTCGGGAAAACTCAAACTCCAGCACCGGATTTTCCGTCGCCTGTTCCTGCAAATATTGCAGCAGCTCATCGGCGGACAACGATAAAATATGCATGGATTGCTTCAGTTCAGGAGTGATCGCCAGCTTCAAGCGTTGGTCTTGCGCCAGTTGGTAGCCCAACAACGTCCTCTCCCCTTCCGCAGGTCGTTCTATCTCAAAAATAAAGGTGCTTTTTACAATACTCAATAACGGTACTATGAAATTGATTCTACTTAACCTTATGCAAAAAGGCTACCGCTGCCACTGTCTAAAATTTTAGAATCGATCGGAAACCAGCTTCGCCTGCGTAAACAGCAGCAAATAATCCCTTCCTCCGGCTTTCGAATCGGTTCCCGACATGTTGAACCCGCCGAAAGGATGCGTACCGACGAGCGCTCCCGTACATTTGCGGTTAAAGTAGAGGTTGCCTACGAAAAACTCGCGTCTCGCCTTTTCCAAATGGGCCCCGTTACGCGAAATGACGGCTCCAGTCAACCCGTACACGGTATTGTTCGCGAACTCCAGCGCTTCGTCGAACGATTTGGCTTTCGTGAACGCAACGACGGGACCGAAAATTTCCTCCTGCGAAATGCGCGCCTCTGGATCCACGTCCGCAAAAATGGTCGGCTCGATAAAAAATCCGTCGGGAGATCCCGTGCCGCCGCCTAACACCAGGCGCCCCTCCTGTTTGCCGATTTCGATGTATTCCTGTATTTTGGCATACGCCTTCTCGTCGATCACCGGCCCGAGGTTCGCGGACGCTTCGGCCGGGTTGGCCATGACCAGCTTGCTTGCGCGCTCGACGACTTTGTCCAGGACGATCTCGTACACATCCTCATGAACGATGACGCGCGAGCAGGCCGAGCATTTTTGCCCGGAGAAACCGAAGGCGGAAGCGGTGATCGCATCGGCTGCAAGCTCAAGGTCGGCTTCTTTGTCCACGATGATGGCATCTTTTCCGCCCATTTCGGCAACGACGCGTTTGATCCATTTTTGCCCCGGCTGCGTTTTGGCTGCCCGTTCGTTGATTCGCAGTCCGACATCCCGCGAGCCCGTGAAGCTGATGAACCGGGTAAGCGGATGATCCACGAGGTAATCGCCGACCTCCCCGCCCGGTCCCGGCAAATAATTGACGACCCCCGGCGGCAAGCCCACTTCTTCGAGCAAAGCTACGAATTTCGCCGCGATGACCGGCGTCGTGCTGGCCGGCTTGAGAACGACCGTGTTGCCGGCGACAAGCGCCGCCGTGGTCATGCCGGCCATAATCGCAAGCGGGAAATTCCACGGAGGAATGACGACGCCTACGCCGAGGGGCAGGTAATAAAGCTCGTTCTCTTCCTCTTCGCTAACCGTCAACGGCTGCGGCAAGCTGAGACGCTGCATTTCCCGCCCGTAAAATTCAAGGAAATCGATCGCTTCGGCCGTTTCTACGTCGGCTTCCACCCTTGTTTTACCGGCCTCCAAGGTCATCAAGGCGGAAAACTCGTGGCGGCGCCGGCGCAAGATCGCGGCAGCCCGGAACAAATACCGCGCGCGTTCGTTCGGATCGGTACGCTTCCAAGTTTCGAACGTCGCCGCCGCCGTTTGAATCGCCTTCTCCGCGAGCGGAATGTCGGCTTGCGAGACGCTGCCGATGATCTGCTTCTTATTGGCCGGATTGATCGAAGCGATTTTGCGGTCGGTCATGATTTTTTCTCCGCCGATGACGACGGGATACGCCTTCCCCAGTTCCGCTTCCGCCTTTTTCAGCGCGGCATCGTATGCCTCGTTGTTGCTTTTTTCTTGGAAATTGACAAAAACCTCGTTTTTGAATTCGGATCTCATAAATCGTTACCATCCTCTCTTTTCGGTTTCGATAGTTCATCCTGCTTCTACAACGGTATGCAAGCAAATTCCGTGCCAAACCACCCTCCCGGTGCGCGTGCGAAGAGGCAACCAAGCAAAAACAGGAAGAGCGGCCTGCGGTACCCGCTTTTTTGGCATGCCTTTTGCTTGGATCATCGTTAAAGAACGTTTAGCGATATATTCGAAAGGGGAAAGATCCATGGACGCTACCGAACTATACCGAAAGGTGCTGCTCTCGATCGCCGGCAACAAGCTGGTCGAGAAGCTGTCCCTTAAATATGGAAGGAAATTGGCGAGCAAATTCATCGCGGGAGATACGCTGAGCGAAGCGCTGGACGAAATCGAAGTTTTGAACCGCAAAGGGATCATGGTGACGCTGGACCATTTGGGCGAGGGCATTCAGGCTTTATCGGAAGCTGCCGGGTACAAAGAGGAATATCTCAGGCTGGTTGACGGCATCGCCGAAAGGAAAGTGAACTCCAACGTCTCCTTGAAACCGACCCAAATGGGGCTGGCGCTGGATCCGGAAGCATGCTTCGGCAATATACGGGCGGTCGTCAGCCGAGCCCAAAAACACGGAAATTTCGTCAGGATCGATATGGAGGACTCGCCTTTCACCCAAGCGACGATCGATATCGTTTTGCGCCTCCACAAGGAAGGGCTGACCAACGTCGGCACCGTCATCCAAGCGTATTTGCACCGTACCGAAAACGACGTCAAACGGCTCATCGAGGCGGGCGTCAATCTCCGCTTGGTCAAAGGCGCCTACAAGGAACCGGGAACGGTCGCTTTCCAGCAAATGAGCGAAGTGATCGACAACTACAAAAAAATCATCCGCATGCATTTGGACAAAGGCATTTACACCGCCATTGCCTCGCATGACGACCGCATCATTTCATGGGTCAAGGATTATGCCCGCGCGAACGGCATCCCGAAGGATGCCTTTGAATTCCAAATGCTTTACGGCTTGCGGATGAGCGAGCAGGAACGGTTGGCCAAGGAAGGCTACCGCATCCGCTGCTACATGCCGTACGGAACCATGTGGCATCCCTACTACACCAGACGGCTGGCGGAAAAACCGGCGAATTTGTGGATGGTGCTCAAAAACATGTTTAAGTGAAATGGAAAGATGATTTACACCGAAAAACAGGCTGGGTATAATGGCCCTAACGATAGAACATCACCTGCATAGGGGGCAGCAAAATGAAACACGTATTGCCCAGTCTGGAACGTTTAATCCGCACGACATTCCATATCATCGGGCCTGCCGACCTGGAGCTGTATCAGAAGGGCCACCCAGTCGCGGAGGATTTCCCGGTTTTCGTGAAGCAGCCCTCCGGTCCATACGGCTTGTTGGCCCCGTCGACGGAAGCGGACGGCCGGCTTCGAATCATGGATGTAAGGACGATTCAAGCAGAGGAATCATTCTTGAATATTTCTTCCGCTTTTTGTTCCTGTTCGTTGGCGATCGTGCTGCAGGACGGCGAACCGGCGGGTTATGTCGCGGCCAGCGATGTCATCGAGGCTGTCGTCGCAGCCCATCGGCATCTGGAGGCTTATTTTTCGACCACCTTGGAAGCGCTTAACCCGGACGTCGCCATCACGCTCATTGACGATGAAGGCCGCGTGGCCGGCTGGACGACCGGTGCGGAGCATATTTTCTCCATACAAAAAAACGAAATCATCGGCAAACCCGCTTCGGATTTTTTTCCCGTTGATCGGCTGCAATCGCTGAAAACGCTGGAGACCGGCGAATCGGTCCAGAAAAAACTCCATCGGCCCAGGCCGGACATGTTCGTTCTCATTAACTCGGCCCCCGTGATGCTGGATGGCCGGATTGTCGGAGCGGTCGCCGCCGAATCCGACCTGACCACGCAGATGAAACTTCACCAGGAATTGCTGCATATGACAAGCAAAGTCCATCACCTTCAAAAGGAAGTCGCGCTGCTAAACCCTTCCAGCGATCCGTTCCAGCCTATCAAAGGAACCAGCCCGGCGATCAAAAAAAGCATCGACGCGATCCGGAAGATCAGCACGACCAAAGCGACGGTTCTGATCCAGGGGGAAAGCGGCACGGGGAAGGAATTGTTCGCCCAAGCGATCCATCGCTGCCGCGAAGCGGCGAACGCCCCGTTCATCGCCATCAATTGCGGGGCCATCCCGGCCGCATTGTTCGAAAGCGAGCTGTTCGGATACGAAAAGGGCGCGTTTTCGGGGGCCGACCCGAAAGGAAAAAAAGGAAAAATCGAACTGGCTAGCGGCGGCACGCTGTTTCTCGATGAAATCGGGGAAATGCCGCTTGATATGCAGGTCAAAATGCTGAGGGTGCTTCAGGAAAAAAATTATTTTGCGGTAGGCGGCACGAAACTGAAGCATGCCGATTGCCGGATCGTCGCGGCCACGAACCGCGATTTGAAACAGATGATCGCCGAAGGCTCCTTCCGCGAGGATCTGTTTTACAGGCTGAACGTCGTCTCCCTGGATATCCCTCCCCTGCGCCGACGCAAGGAGGATATTTATGAGCTGACGCAGTCGTTTTTGCATGAATTTTCCATCGTGTACGGCCGCCATATCCATACCATCCCGCCGGACGTGCTCGAAGATTTGCTGCAATACGATTGGCCGGGCAATATCCGCGAGCTTCGAAACACGATTGAACGGCTCGTCATTTTCTCGACGGACGGCGAGGTGAAACGCGAATATTTGCCGGCCAACATTTATGCGGGGGATACGAATGCCGACCCGGGACCCGATTCGCTTGGAACCGGGGAGGAAATCAACGGATCCCTATACCAGGCAAGGCTCGATGATTACGAACGAAACCTGTTGCAGCAGCTGCTCGAGGCAGCCGGCGGCAACAAGCTTGCGGTCGCGAAGCAGCTTGGCATATCGAGGGCGACGCTGTACAACAAACTGAAACGGCTGCAATTGTAAACGATGGCATTGTTTGCTTTCTTAGACATTCAAACTTTGAATGTCTAAAATTTTAGACGCAGTCATCCCGCCATGCGAGGAAATGCCTTCCATGATGCAATGGCCGTTCCGCATGCTTAATATGTCCGCGGGGTATCACAAAACCGAACCTTATAATGATGCTGCGGCAAAAAACGCCGGCTGATCTCGCGGCCGCTGATCCTCCGTGCCATAGGCACCTCTCCCCCTCATTCCTAATAGTATGGAAGGGAAAGGCGGGATCGGTGTGTTGAGCGTAAAACCGGATCAGGAAAAGCGGGCTATTTTTCTCGCGGCGGTATGCGGACAGACGTATGCGCAATTTAACAACCCGGACGGCTTGTTCGTCGTTCCGGCGAACTATTCGGTCGCGGACGTGATCGAGGCCAAATCCATTACGGGGGTGTGGGAACGTTTTGGCTTCATCCTTGACGCTCCGAAGGAAATCATCATCGCTTTCCGCGGAACCAGTTCGGCGGGCAATTGGATTTCGGACATCATCGCTTCGCAAAAAAACTTCAAATACGTAAAGGAACCCTGCCTCACGCACCGCGGGTTTACAAGCATTTACGCCTCGGCACGCAGCCGGGTGATCTCCGCGCTCTCCGGCATGTCGCCGGACAAAACGCTGTACATTACCGGTCACAGCCTGGGCGCGGCGCTTGCGACGTTGTGCGCAATCGACGTGGCGGCCAACACCCGCTTCGTCTCCCCGATTTTGTTTACTTACGGGTCTCCTCGGGTGGGCGATCCGGCGTTCGCAAAAGTATTCCCGAAGTACGTTCGCAACAGCTGGCGCGCCTGCAACCTGTTTGACGTCGTCACCCACGCCCCGCCGCCCGTCTACAAACTTCCCAAGCGGGAGAAAAAATATTATTACAGCCATGTTCCCGCTTCTTCGCCTTTGACATTCCAAAACGGATCGATCGGCGGAAACCACGTCATCAGCAGCTATTTCGCGGAGCTTGCCAAACTTCAGCCGCAGTTTGCAGAGTTGATGTGCTTGGCCAATCCCGGCTTTTGCCCGGTCGCGTCCGAGCCGAAACCGGTTGAGTAAATCACGCCTATGCTCGGCGGGGCGTACTTAAAAAGACGGCCTAGGGACCCTTCCCTGATGCCGTCTTTTTTCGTTTCCGCTTATTTCAACCGAATCGGGCTGTCTACAATCCGCACTTGCCGTACGGAACAGCTCCTGTTGGCTTCACGGCCCTAGATTCAATGCCTTTAGAACGTGAATTTCGGATTCAAGCTGCCTTGATACGGCTCATGTTCGACGAATACGGCGATGTCTTTGCCGTCTTTGTCTTTGCCCGTTCTTTTATACGTAAATTTATTGGGGGTCAGCTCCGTAAGCTCCAGAACGGCGCCGTACTTATTGGTACCGATGGAAACATGGGCTCTGATTTTATTTTCATGCGCAATGTCGAAGTAGCCGTAATCGCCGCGGCTTTCGCCTGTTTTCAGGTTGAAGAATTCATATTGATTCGTTTTGTCGTCGAATTTCGCCAGGCTTATAAAATTGGAATTAAACGCGGTGACATCGTTGCCGTTTTCGTCCCATACCTTCGTTCCGTTCCAAAGCGTGCCGCCTAAAATGCGGTCCCCGTCAACGTCTTTGACGATATCGCCGGTAGTCGAATTCAACGCTTTGTCAGGGCTTGTAAATTCAAGCTTTTTCCCTTGGTAAGGGACATGTTCGACGTATACCTCCACATCGTTGCCCTGCGCGTCTTTGCCCCATCTTTTATACGTGAAGATGTCCTGGTTCAGCTCCGTGATGTCAACGACAGCCTGGTAGTTCATGGATTCCGAAATCAATATTCTCTTTTTCCCGTCGTTCGTAACAAAAAAAGTGCCTTGATCGCCGCGGCTTGCGCCTGTTTTGGCATCGAAAAATTCATATCTTCCGTACTTCGCATCGTATTTCGCCAGACCGATGAAGTTTGCATTTTCTTTCGTCAGGTCGTTATGGTTTTTGTCGTATACCCTCGTCCCCTGCCAATGGGTGCTGCTAAGGATGTTAGCCATTTCCTGACCTTTCGTGAGCTTCGCGTTCGGCGAAGACATCGCTTCATGCGCCAGATTCAGCAGATAGGCCGCCTGACCGCGCGTGGCATGGCTTCCCTTTGCATAGAAGCGTTCCGCCCAGGAGGCCACGGTTTCCAAATCGCGATTCAGCGCTTTGGATACGATTTGCACCAATTCGTCGCCCGTTACCGCGCCCCGCGGATCAAAACGGCCGTCT
The DNA here is from genome assembly GCF_038004655.1 of Paenibacillus sp. FSL M7-1455. NCBI lineage: Bacteria > Bacillati > Bacillota > Bacilli > Caryophanales > Paenibacillaceae > Paenibacillus > Paenibacillus sp. FSL M7-1455. The sequence goes on from NZ_JBBORO010000001.1 coordinate 3,494,773, forward strand.
TTCGCCTGCATGATGTCTTGTCCGACAAGTTCGGCGGCGTAATCATAAAACCAGGGGCCGGGTCTTGCATCCGCGAAGCTTGCCGGCAATGCGGCTTTACCTTGAAGCCCGAACGTCTCCACGACCATTTTTGCCAGCTCAGCCCGGGTAATCGGCTTTTCAATCCCCATGGAGCCGTCCTCATAACCTTGCATGGCATGAAGTTTGGCCAGCCCGTTTACGGCTTGTTGTATCTCTTCCACGGACAGTTTTACGGAAGCAGCCCCGGCATTTGGCGTGTTAAACGGAAACGCGGCGGTTCCCAGCGCAGCCGCCAGCACGACCGCCGCCCATTTCGTGGAATATTTATTCATTCGGTTGTCCTCCTTTGAATCAACAAGAATCGTTGTTTGGTGTATACGTATATCATAAAGGAGACACCTAAAATCCCAAGAAACCGGGGATTAACGTTTTCGAAACAAAATATTAAAATTTTCTAAACGAAGATTTATATAAATCCAGAAACTGACTACACCGAGAAACGGTATCCCGCGCCCCAAACCGTTTCGATATATTGCGGGTTGGATGGATCGGCTTCGATTTTTTCCCGCAGCTTGCGGACATGCACCGTCACGGTCGCGATATCTCCGTTCGAATCGAGCCCCCAGATCCGTTCGAACAGCTCTTGTTTGCTGAAGACGCGGTTCGGATGATTCGCCAGAAACTCCAGCAGGTCGAATTCGCGGGTCGTGATCGCCACCTCCCGGCTGCGCACGAACACTCGCCGCGCGGCTTGGTCGATCACGAGCCCCCGGATATGAATTTCGTTTTTTTGCGCGGGAGGCCGTTTGCCGAGAAGCCGCTCGTACCTCGTCAGATGCGCTTTGGCTCTTGCCACCAGCTCGCTTGGACTGAACGGTTTCGTGACGTAGTCGTCGGCGCCGAGGTTAAACGCCCGGATTTTGTCGATCTCCTCGTTTTTGGCGGAAACGATCAAAATCGGCACCTCTTTGCGCTGCCTGATTTGATGGCATAATTCGAAGCCGTTCGCGCCGGGAAGCTGCAGATCGACGATAACGAGATTATATTCGCCGCTTAGGGCAAGCCGTAACCCCTCGTCGCCCGTATGGCATAAATCGACGGTATACCCGTTCAGCTCGAAATAATCCCGTTCCAGCTGGGCGATCGTCACCTCGTCTTCAATGATGAGAATGCGTGCCGTCATGGCTCACCAAGCCCCCTTCTTCCAATGTCCGTTTCAAGGTGAAAAACAGGCTTGTACCTTCTCCAGGTACGCTTTCCGCCCATATCCGCCCCCCGTGCCCTTCGATGATCTGCCTCGCGATCGCCAGCCCCAGTCCGCTGCCGCCCTTCGCGGAATTGCGCGATCGTTCCGCCCGGTAAAAACGGTCGAAAATATGCGGCATGTCCTCCGCGGAAATTCCCATGCCGTTATCCCGGATTTCGACGGTAACCCGCTCAGTGGAAGCTTGCACGGAGACGGCAATGCGTTTTTCGGGCTTGTCCATAAAATGCTGGGCGTTGCCGATGATATTAAGCACGGTTCGCTTCAATTTTTCAAGATCCGCCATCACCGGAATGCCGCGGTCCGGCCGTTCGTTCCATTGCAGCGCGATGCCTTTCTCCTCCATCGCATAATGCAGCTCGTCGATGCAGTCATCCAAAAAACGCACGATGTCCACCCTATCGAAGGTGAAGGGAACCTGGTTTAAATCCAGCTTGGAATACAGAAACAGCTCGTCGACGAGCCTGTCCAAATCGACGGCTTTGGTATAAATGATGTTGACGTATTTGTCCATTTTTTCCGGGGTATCCGCAACCCCGTCGCGAATGCCCTCAATGTAGCCTTTGATGTTCGTGATGGGCGTGCGCAAATCATGCGAGATGTTGGAAATCAGCTCTTTGCGGTTCTCTTCGTCCTGCAGCCTCAGCCGGACCGATTCCTGAAGCCTTTTCCGCATATTTTCAAACGCTTCGTTCAATTGTCCGATCTCGTCCTTGGAGCGCAAATCGAGCGAAAACTGCAGGTTCCCCTCCTGGATGCGTTCCGCCGAATGGCGCAGCTTGTCCAGCGGCCTGACGACGCTGCGGGTGATCCAGCGGTATAACAGCAAATTCGCAACCACGATCACGCCGATCAGCGCCACGATCAAAACCGGGAGGAGCCTGCGCGTCACTTCGCCGAACGGACTCCGTTCGCGGATGACGAACACGCTGCCTTTGGTTCCGTCCGCAAAGCGGAAATCGTATTTCGCGTAGGCGTAAAAACGTTCCCCGATGTTAAACGTATTGCGGATCCGGTAATTATTCAAATCGTAAGGGGGCAGATGGCGATGGAGTGCGGGCTGGTTAAACGTACCCGATTCGAATACCTGGCTGTCTTCCTTGCGCACGTATAGTCCTGCCCTAACGGTTTTCAGCTTAAAATCATAATCCTTCAGCAGATTGATGTCCAGCAGCCCGTCCGGATCGTTTTTCGCCATGTATTTCAATTCCAGAAAAATCGATTCCTCCTGCTCCGTGAGGGGGTTCAATTGATAATGCACCTTGTAAAAATCCCTCAAGCTGTGAATATCGCCCGTTGCCGCGATGGTGAACAGGCCGGCGGTCAGGACGAACACCAGCAGGCTGACGACAAGCATGCCCGTATAAGAGAGCAATAATTTGATCCGGATCGACACGATTTCACCTCCGTGGTTGGAAATAGTTTTGGATGCGTTCACGGTGGCGCCGAGCCCCTCCCTGACCAGGTTGATGATCGAGGTGGCCGAGCTTGTTTCCAAAATGGAATGCAGCCGGAAACCATGGCGCCGCACCGCTTCCTCCACCAACTCCCGGCCCATGAAACCTTCGGGATATATGATCATCGGCACGTCCCGGAGCTCTTGGATATCGATGGTTGTCCGGCCGGCGAGCGGATGATTCGCCGATACGGTCAACACGTACTCCTCGGTGCATAAAGGGATCGAGACAATCCGGTCCGTTTCCGGGACGTTCGTGCCGACCCCGATATCGACTTCGCTTTCAAGGACCTGCCGCAAAATGTCGATCGACGCGATCACCATCAGCTTCACCTGCGGAAAATCGCGATGAAAATCGACGACAAGCTGCGTGATCCGGTAATCCAGGTCGGACGGCATAATCCCGACCCTGATCTTCCCGCCGTGGACTTGGCGCAAATCGGCGATCGAATCCTTGACGTTTTGCAGCGTATCCATGATCGCCTCCGCATTGCGCAGCAAAAGCTCCCCCGCCTCGGTCAGCGAAATTTTTTTGCCGATCCGGTCGAACAGCGGCATATGCAGCTTGTCCTCCAGCGCCCGGATCTGCTGGCTCAGCGTCGGCTGGGATACCCCGATTTTTTCCGCAGCCTTCGTAAAATGCATCTCCTCGCAGACCACCATAAAATAATGAAGCTGGCGAATTTCCAAACGGGTCCACTCACTTTCATTCGTAATACTTATGATCATATGCAAAACGATCACGTACATCAATCAAAAAAGTTCCGCGGCCATGCGTTTACAGGTTCGGCGGGAACCAAAAAGCCATGAAGGCCCCCTGTCCAGAGGGCCAGAAAAGCAACCAAACTAGGCCGCCGCAGGGCTCAAGGTTTGACAAGCACCGTCACAAACGCGTCGCTTCCTCCGCTAAAGGAAAAAGTCAGCGCCTGCGGACCTTCGGGAAGCGTCGAAAGATACGCCTTTTGCAGGACGACCGAGGCATCCCGGACGATGTAATCGGTCCCTTCCTTCAACGGGCCTCGAATGTCTTGGATCGCCACCAACCGGTTGCCGTTTAAATCCATGCCGATCGACGCGGCATCCCCGTTTTTTGGATGCTCGACGATACGGGCGGACAATCTGGCCGGGACGCGGGGCAGACCGGATATTTGCACTCCCGTTTCCCGAAGCGCAATGGGCTGAAACGCCGTCAAGCCGGCAAAGGCTTCCGCAGCTTCATTCAGCTCCAGGGTTTTGCGTTTCAAATCCACCGTCCCGATGTCGCTGAGTTTGCCGACGGAAACGTTGTTTTCAAGCGTTCCCAGCTGCATGTTCAAAGGATCGCCCGTGATCGGGCCGCTATTCACGAAAATGTTGTTTCGCACGACATTCCGTTTGGGGAGCAGCGGCTCGTCATTCAAAAGGTTCGGCAGCGTCGGATAACGCTCGCTCCAAACGACGCCCCGGTAAGGAACCTGGTCGAATTTGCCCATCAGCGAGTTATAATTTTTTTCGCCGGGCTTATAGTTGCGCGCCATAAACGCGACCGCGGTGCCGGAATCGATGACGAGGTTGTTTTCGACGACGTTTTCGCGTCCGTTCGCCAGCTTGAACGCTTGTTTGCCGATGTTGTAAAAGACGTTGCCGCGCATCTCCACGCCGCTCATGTAATCGTCCAAATAAATGCCTGCCGTGGAGACGCGCAGATTGCTGGCCGCGATGTCATGGATGTAATTGTAGTTGATGGCATTGCCCCGCCAGACGAAGCTCCGGCCCGAATAGATCGCGGAGGCGTCCGCGGTCTCTTTGACCACGTCGTAGATATCGTTATAAGCGATAAGATGGTCGTTGCCGCGGAACTGGATGGCAAAATGCGGCGCGTCGTGAATATTGTTATGCGTCGCCCGGTTGCCTACGCCGTTGATTTCGACCGCGGGAGCGTAGGTCAGTTTGATCCGCGAATAATCGGATATGTCGTTGTTGTCGGCATAGTTCCCCGCCGGCGTCAACGTGCCGGAATCGCCGCCGTTTAAAGAGATGCCGCCGTTACCCGTACCGTAAATGCTGCAGCCGTACACGCCGTTGCCGCGTCCGCCGTCGATTTTAACCGCGTATCCGCCCATGTTGCGGATCGTCATGTTGCGGATCAGATTATGTTCCCCGCCTTGGATGGTGATTCCGTTCCCCCGGCTGATTTCCAGGGTAAAGCCGCTGAAAATCACGTTGGACGTGCGATCCGTCCGGATCATATCCTGCTCCAGCAGCGACAATTGAAGTTTGATTTGATGAAGCGGCGCCGGCGGGAATACATACAGCATGCCGGTTTCCCTGTTCAATACCCATTCGCCCGGCATGTCGAGCTCCTCGAGCACGTTGTAAAAATAAAACCGCTGCCCGGCTTTCATGGCATAGCTGGTGCCTTTGTAGGTTTCGATGCGCTTTTGCCGCTGGTCGATCGTTTGGATCTCCAAATCGTTGGTTGCCCAATCGTTTCCCCAATAGCCCAGCATCCAGGCGTCCCGGACATCCGTCCAAGCATGGGGCATGCCGTCTTTATACGTAAACGTGTACCCTTTTCCGGCCGCGTCATCCGCTTTGGCGACCACCTGCTCCACCGTCGTAAAACCGCTATTGGGCCAACGCGCCAACGTCATGACATTGCCGCTCGCGAACAGCTCCGGCGCGACGGCGAGGTGATTGCCAAGCTTGCCGTAGTCCGTCAGGCCGATCGCTTTCAGGTCGATCTGGACGACGCTGCCCCGCCCCTCTTGCGGAATTTTCGCCAATATTTCCGGATCGGACACCGGACGGAACAAGGAAGGGCTCAGCGTGTCCCCGCCGACGAACGTCACCTTTTCCCCTTCAAACGCCTGGTAGGTTATGGGGGCCTCCGGTGTTCCCGAATCCCGTTCATCCAGCTCAAACGTATGGGTGAGCCGGTATTCCCCGCCGCGAATGAGGATTTTGACGCCGCCCGGGGGAAGTTTGCCGCCCCGGATCCGCTCCCGAACGGCGTCCCTTGCTTTTTCCAAGGTTGCAAACGGTTTGTTTTTCGTGCCGTCGTTGGCATCGTTTCCGTTTTTGGATACGAACAGCAGCGTTTGGGCATCCTGTTTCGCTGGCGCCGCATCGGCCTGCATGGGGGAATAGGAAGCGCCGCCCCAGAACATCAGGCCCAATGCCGCAAGCAGCTTCAAGCCGGTCATCGCTCTCAACCCAATCACCTCGCAAATGGGATCTCCGCTTGAACCAAGCGGGCCCCATCATCATACAGCGCATTCCTGGCGGGCGATAGCGGTCATTCTAACCGGAAATGTTGCAAAACAAACGACTTGGTCCGGACGATGTCGAAAGCAGCGTCGTCATCCAGGATCCGGAAGGCATGCGTTTCGATATTCGGACGGGGATACCCCCGACTTCTTTTTAAATGCGGCGGAAAAATGGGATACGTCCCTGAAACCGCTTTGGTAAGCCACCTCGCGTACGGGCAGCTCCGTCGCTCCCAGCAGTTCCTGCGCATGCTCCAGCCTGCGCTCCCGGATATAACGCATCGGCGTCATGCCCAAATGCCTCTTGAACATCCGGATGAAATAGTTCGGGTGAAAATGCGCATGCCGGGACAGTTCTTCAATGGTAAGCTCCTCGGATAAATGGGCATCGATAAAATCGAGCGTCGCAAGCAGCTCCGGCGAAGCGCAGGCTGCGTCCGCACCGGGGGTTCGGACCGCCCGTTCCAGGAAATAAGCGATAATGGACAGCAGCGCGGACTGGATTCGGAGAGGTGCTGCCGGATTCCCGCTGACCCGCTGCTCGACCAGCTCCCGAAAACGGCCGTACAATTCGGAAGAATGGCCGGCATCGATCGCATAAGGAAGGCCGTATAGATGAAACAATTGCTCAAAATGAACGTTGGCCCGAAAATGGCACCAATATTTCGTGTAAGGCGGACCGTTCGTCACCGAATAGGACTGCTCCAATCCGCCGGGAATGAATATTAGTTCCCCGGGTTTGGGCCGCAGCTCCGTTCCTCCGACCTGAAGCCACCCTTCCCCGTCGCAAATATAATAAAGCTTGTGGTATGCAGGGATAAACCGATGCCTCCGCCAACCGGCATGGCATACGGACCTTTTGGCGAGAAGCAATTGGACCCGCAGCCGGGAAAGCTGATGATTCATGAATTGTCGCTGAACAAGCTCCATCTCCGATCTCCCTTCATCGTTTGTTATTCATCATCTATGCGAACCTCACCGAAGTATGCGGAAGCTTGATCCTTTTTCGCCCGGCAGTCATCATTCGAAATTCGAATGATTTCAATAGAAACAATAATATTGATCAATCAAAGCGCTCCCTATACACTGGATTAGACTTTATTGACTTAGAACATATCGGATGGAGATGAAACATCATGCGTTTTGTTTATTTGATCGCCGCGCTTTTTCTGGCTTCCCTCAATTTGCGCCCCGTCATCACCTCGGTGTCTCCCTTGCTGCGAACGATCCAGGACTCGCTCGGCATGAGCGGCGCCGAAGCCAGCCTGCTGACGTCGTTGCCGGTGCTCTGCATGGGATTTTTCGCCCCCGCCGCGGTGAAGCTGAGCAATCGCTTGAGCCTCGAGCGGACCATTGCGTACTGCCTGCTGCTGATCGGCCTGGCAACGGCGGCGAGGTATTACGCATACAGCGCGTGGCTGATGCTTCTCACCGCTTTTCTCGCCGGCGCGGGCATTGCCGTGATCGGGCCGCTTTTATCGGGTTTTATCAAAAAGAACTTTTCCAACCCTTCGGCGATCGTCGGCGTTTATTCCATGGCAATGGTCGTCGGGGCGGCCCTGGGATCGGGTTTGTCCGTGTCGCTCCAAAATGCGCTGGGCGGCCATTCCTGGCAGGCTTCCGCCGCCTCCTGGTCGTTGCTGGCTGTCATCGCGCTGCTGTTATGGTGGAGACCCGTCAAGAAAACCCCGGCCCGGGCCGAGGCGGCAGCGGTCAGTTCCGTGCCAACGAATCCGGCCGGCGGCTTCAAGTTGCCGTTAAAAAATAAGCGCGCCTGGCTGTTGACCAGCTTTTTCGGGATGATGGCGTTCATGTTTTATTCGCTGACCGCTTGGCTCCCTCCGATCGTGCAGGAACAAGGGTATGACAAACATACGGCCGGCATGATATTAACGTTGTTTACGCTTATCCAAATTCCGGTCAGCTTTTTGCTCCCCATTCTCGTCAGCCGGTTTCAGCATCGCGTCGTATGGCTTGTCGGATGCGCCGCGATGGAGCTTGCCGGGCTGCTGCTCACCCAGCTTCACGTGACGCCTTGGCTGACGTGCATCTTCCTGGGGATCGGCGCCGGAGGATTGTTCCCGATGGCGCTGATGCTGCCGATCGATGAGTCTGCCAGCATGGATGAAGCCAATGCGCTGTCCGCCATGACCCAGTCCGGAGGTTACATCTTCGCTTCCCTCGGACCGCTGAGCGTCGGTTTTATCCACGACATCACGGGCGGTTTCCCTCCGGCGCTTTTCGGTTTGATGATCGTTGTGGTCATCATGATTTTGATCCAGCTGAAAATCGGCAACCGGAAAATCCGAACGGTCCGTTCCGAGGATGCCCCTTTGTTAAGCAACAATCGCTAGTTCTTTGCCGGAGTCGATAAGGTGTGTCCCCGTCAAAGTTAGACCCGGACGCTTCAAGCAAAAAAGCGAACGGATTGTCCGTTCGCTTTTTTCGTATGCGGGCATCACGTCGATCGAACCCATGTTTTCAGGCTCTTTCAGGCTCCGGCCTCTTTCAAAATCCGTTCAATGTCCCGGTATCCCCGTCTTTGCGCATGCTGCAGCGGGGTGACGCCTTCGCGGTCGGCTATATGGACATCGGCTCCATGATCCACCAGCAGTTGAACGATTCGTTGATGGTGTTCCCCGCCGTTGCCCAAGATAACCGCTTCGAGCAAAGCCGTCCAATGCAAATTGTTGATATGGTTGACGTCGACATCCGTACGCGCGAGCAGTTCCTCGACCACTTCGACATGTCCCCGTTCGGATGCGGGTATTAATGCCGTCCCTCCGAAACGGTTCGTCAGCTTCGTATTCGCTTTGGCATCGATGGCGAGCCTTAGGATGTCCAGGAATCCTTCCGCTCCGGCATACAAAAACACGTTGTTCAGGTTATGGTCGCGTATGTTGATGTCGGCGCCATGTTCGATCAACGCTTTGACCGTATCCGCTTTGTTGTTGTAAGTCGCCGCCATGACGGCCGTTCTGCCGCGTTCGTCGGTAGCGTTGACATCCGCCCCTTCTCGAAGCAGCTTCAGTACGTTTGCCGTGTCGCCTTTCTGCGCCGACGAAATGAGCTGCTGATCCAGATCCATCGCATCCACCTTCTTATCCTTAAATTCGGTTTCTACCGGAACGGGCTGCGTGGGAGCGGAAATCGAAGCGCATCCGGAAAGCATGGCAACGACAAGAAACGAAACCAAAAATCGGTACAATCCCGTTCCCTCCCTTCCTTGCCTATCTCGATGCTATCACGAACGCTTCTATATGGAAAATATACAAAAAATAATATTTTATTAGGTTTTTCATATAGCTTGACGGCAACTCGCCGGGAAGGGGAGATTGACGCGGAACGGGATACCTTTGCAGGAATTTTCCAAAACGCATTGCTTGCCCCGATTCGCAAATGCGCCACGGGAAACGCCCAGCCCCTTTTTTAGGGTGTCAAAACTGAAATTTCATTTTCATGACTTCGTAACCAAAAATTTCACCGGCCCTCTTATGATTTAGTAGAACTCGAAAGGAGAGGAACAACAATGATCCATCAGACGATAAAAAAATCCATATTGGCCTTTACCGTTGCGGGAGCTGTATGCTTGGGAGCTTTCGGAAGCGGAGATGGCGTTTATACGGTCCAGCAAGCAAAAGCCGCCTCAGCCGCAAGTGCCGACGGGTATGCCGCGGAGCAGGCGCTTAAAACCCTAAACAGCTTTTACAAGCCTGCCTTGAAAGGGCAATTTCCCGGATACGTGAGCGGTCTTACCGTCGGAAAAAGCACCCGGCAAGACGTGATCCAAAAGATCGGCGAACCTGCGCTTCCCGGAAAAAACGCAGGGGCTTTCGATTTGTACGGAGCCGATATGGGCAGCCCCGGTTACGCCTTTTCCTATAAACAAAATAAAATCCGCGAAATGCGTTATTTCGGCACGAACGTGGAACGCCAAACCAATATCGGCGGCATCACCATGAGCATGCTTAAAAAGCACTGGTACGCTCCAAGTTCCACGTCCACGTTCAAAAACGGCAAAACGACGCAAACCAAACTGACCTATAACCGCGGAAATTACAAGCTGGAATTCATCTTCAACAGCAGCACGGACCTCGACCATATCAATTTGACCACAAAATAATGCGGATACGATAAAAAATCCTCTTCGCCCATGCGGACGAAAGAGGATTTTTTCGATGCTTCCGGGAAGCGGGCGGCCCGTTAACGGGCGTTTTTCAGCTCCCTGATGATGTTGTCGAGCTTGTCGTTTATGTAGGTCAAACCTTCCTGAACCTTTTTGCTGAATTCGTCCTCCCGCATCTGATCCTTTCCTGACAAGTGCGCTTTGATCATTGCGGATAAATCCCGCTTGTACTTGTCCACTTCCCTCAATTGGAGGTTGCTGCGCTTTTTGGCATCGTTCACTTTTTTCGTGCAGGCCTTTTTGGCGTCCAGCAGCGCTTTTTTATCTTGATCCCGCACCGCTTTCGCTTGGGACACCGCCTCCTTGCCTGCCTTGCTTTTGACAAGGCTGTTATACTGCGCTGCCGAAGCTTTCGCCTTGGCGGTCAAAGCGGGCACTTCCGAGCAAAGCGAACCGTAAAGGGCCTTTTGTGCTTCCCTCACCTCTTTGACCTTGCTTTTATAATTTTCGAAATACAGTTTCTCCACGGTCGCGGTGGATACGCTTGCCGCAAATGCGCTTTGGTAAGGCAGCAGCACCAGCAGCAACACCAAGAACAAGATGGACTTCTTCATTTCAGTTCGATCCTCCCATGCAGTATTAAGAACATCATAGGACAACTAGCAAAATATTACAATGGATACATCCGCCCATCCGCCGGTTTTTGCCGTTTTTGCCGATACGTTGTCGAACGTTGCATATGGAATCCTGTGACACGCTTTAAGCAAAATTCGATTTATTTTTCATTCGCTGAACATTCTTAAAATATAATGCATTGTGAGTCATAAATTTCCAAAAGGACAGGTGAAGCGCCATGGATTTATTTTATGAGGTTCAAGGAACAGGTTCGCCGATTCTCATGATTCACAGCGGAGGCGTCGATTCTAGAACGTGGAAATATATCGCGCCTGCGCTCGCCATGACCCATCAGGTCATCACGTTTGACGGACGGGGTACCGGACGTTCCCCTGCCCCGATTGCCCCCATGAACATCGCCCAAGACATCAAAAACCTGCTGGACCATTTGAATCTTGCCTCCGCGGTTCTGATCGGACATTCGATGGGCGGGCAAGCGGCGACGGAATTTGCGCTCAAATATCCGGGGATGACAGACAAGCTGATCCTGATTGCCCCGTCTCTTTCCGGCTTCGCCTTCTCCAAACCGTACACCGATTGGATGACGGAGGTCCATTCCCTTGCCCCAAATTACGTAAAAATGACTGAATTTTCCTTGCAAGGCCTGCCCTATCGCGTAACGATGTCCAGTCCGCAGCGGGATTTTTTTGCCGACATGCACCTGCAATATATGAAAAGAGTGTTTACCGAATGGAAAAGCTTTGAACTGATATGGCCCGAAACGCCGGCAATCGAACGTTTGGAGCAGCTTGAGGCCCCTACATTGTTCATTGAAGGGACATGCGATTGGGAAGATATCTCCTTGATTGCCGACGAGTTTAAACGGGCTCCCTCGTTTCGGCATGTCCGGATCGAAGGCGGGGATCACATGATGATGTTGACGCATGGCGATGAAATTGCCGGCCACATCAAGCAATATCTGACAAGTTCGTAAGGAGGTGCTGCGCATGCCGCGTTCGCAGAAAGACAATGAGCGGGTCCGCCAGCTTGCCAAGGAAAACATCCGAACCTCGGCCATGGAAATCTTCATCGAAAAAGGATACCATCGCGCCTCGATCGATGACGTGGCCCGGCGTGCGGGGGTGTCCAAAGGTTTGATGTACAACTACTACAAAGGGAAGGAAGAGCTCCTTGCCGAGATGGTTGAACACCGCGTCCGGGAAATCAAAACCGTGATGGAGGCGGCAGCGAGGCTGGAAGCGCCTGCGGATCAACTGATGCACATCATCGACGGCGCCATCGACAACGTGTACGAGCGTCCGCACGTTTTTCGTTTTTATCTACATCTGCAAACCCAGCCGGAAGAAGATTTGGCGCTGGCCAAATACAGCCGCATGCTCAATCGGGAAATGGCGGAACAATTTCAGGTGCAAACCCGCATGTTCGAACGCCTTGGCGCAGTTCAACCGCAAGTCAGATCGCTTTATTTTTCCTCCACCTTGCAGGGCATCATGCTGATGATTTCCACCTATCCGGAGCATTACCCCGTTTCCGACATCAAAAAGCAGCTGATCAGGGAGTTCTGCAAAGCGGATTAACTGGCGCATTCCAGTGCCCCGGATGGTCTTTCGTTTCATGTTCGGCCGGGATCCGGCCGCAATCACCGCCCATAATTCAAACGGCCTCTCGAACATTCGAGAGGCCGAAAAAGCCGCCATTTCCGCCAGTCGGACCGCATTGCCATACATCATTCGGCATCGCCGGTTTGGATAGATGCCGAAGAATCCGCGATTACCCCTCGTCAATCGTCTATACCTTTCGGGACCCGCAAATGTATAGTAAACCAAACCCAAAGGAGGCGATTGTACTTGAGTCACTGTAAAAAAGAAGACCATAAGCCACATGTCGTCAAACCCAAAATCCGCAAAATTTCGCGCAAGTGCATAGATGGAAAAAAACTTGTATGCTGCCGCGGAAAAATCGGCAAAAGAGGTCCTAGAGGACCGGTAGGCTTCTGAGGACCCGTCGGACCGCAAGGACCGCAAGGGCCACAAGGACCGGTCGGAGCACCGGGACCTGTCGGCGCCATCGGACCCGTCGGACCGCAAGGACCGGTCGGACCGGCAGGACCCCAAGGGCCTGTAGGACTCGCCGGGCCTATCGGAGCTACCGGCGCCACAGGTGCAACGGGGGCAACCGGTGCACCAGGGCCAGCAGGCGGCGCAACCGGCGCGACGGGTGCTACCGGGGCAACGGGAGCAACCGGTGCGACGGGACCTGCGGGCGGAGGCGCGATCATTCCTTTCGCTTCCGGTATTCCTGCAATTTTGACTACCATTGCCGGCGGCTTGGTCGGCACTACAAGCCTTGTAGGCTTCGGAAACTCGGTTGCCGGCGTCACCTTGGCCGGAACGACGATCGACCTGACAGGGGCAGGCGGCACGCTGTTGAACTTTGCCTTCTCCGTTCCGCGCGCAGGAACCATTACGTCGATTGCGGCATACTTCAGTACCACGCTAGCCCTCAGCCTGCTTGGAACGACCGTTACCATCACAGCGCAGCTCTATAGTTCGACGACGCCAAACAATATATTCACAGCCATCCCGGGAGCTTCCGTAACTCTGGCTCCTCCGCTTACCGGGGTATTGGCCCTCGGCACCATTTCAAATGGCATCACGACCGGCCTGAACATTCCGGTAGCGCCTCAAACCCGGCTGTTGATGGTATTTTCGGCAACGGCTACCGGAACGACGCTCATCACTACGGTTGCCGGATATGCCAGTGCCTGCGTCAATATCGTCTGATAGTTCATGTATACGCGAATCATCATCCATGCGTGAAAAAAACAAGTCACTTGTCCGAAAGAAACGGTCAAGTGACTTGTTTTCCTGCGCCTTGTTTAGGCGAATTCCCGCGGATGGCGCTTCATCAGCTCCTCTACCGCGTCCCCGCGGCCGGTGTTCTTCAGCCGCTCGATATACATAGGCAAATGCCCTTTGGCATGGTACGGTCCGCCTTCCTTCATAACCGTCCAGAGCGGATCCACGTCGAACTTCATCGTCTCCATCATGCGGTCATGCCATTCATTCAGGAAATAAACGGCCTCCTTGCACAGATCCCTGCGCTCCCGGGCAAGATTATGCTGCTCATGCGGATCTTCGGCGATGTTAAAAAGCATCTCCTTATCGAATAAATGATAGCCGTCATGATAGGTTCGAACGTACAGCCAGTCCCCGAAGCGGACGCTCCGCTGGCAGACATGGGCGCACTGCGATACGACCAGGAAATCGCGTCCTATTTGTTGGCCGCGGGCGACCGTCCCCGCATAACTCATGCCGTCCCAGCTTGGCGCCGGGGAGACGCCTAGCAGTTCGGCCATCGTCGGAGGCAGGTCCAGATGGTAGTGGAGGCCGGTATCGACGAGCCCTTTTTGCATGCCCGGCCACCGGATGATCATCGGGATGCGGCAAGTCCCCTGGTCAGCCGTTCCATGCTCCCCGTAGATGCCAAGCTCGCCCATGTTTTCCCCATGGTCCGCCGTAATGATGATGACCGTGTCATCCATGATTCCCTTTTGTTCCATCAGCCGGAAAATGGCGCCGACGTGATCGTCCATATGCCGGATTCCGCAATCATAGCCGTCGATCATCCTCCGCAGGTCGCGCATCGATTGAATTTCGCCGGGATGGCGCGGATATTTGGGCAGCGTGTCGCTGTTGTACATATTGATTTCGTTGGCGCCGTGCGGCCCCACTTTTTTCTTATGAAGCTCCAATACCTCTTCCGTGATCCAAGCCGGCAGCGGCTCGTTTTCGAACGGATTGCCGAACGATTCCGGGGCGCGGTACGGCGTGTGCGGATCCCAATAGTTTACGTACAGCATCCAATCATCCTGATCCGCATTGCGCTCCAGCCAATCCAAAACGGTAGGCGTCACCTCTTCGGCGGATTCCATGCCGGATTTGCCCGTATTATAAATTTCGTTAAATCCCGCGTAAAAGGTCCAGGCGGAGTGCCGTTCTCCGAACGGGCTGACGAGCGCCGTCTTCATGCCCGCCCTGCGGAACAGCGCTGGAAAGCTTTCCGTCGTCAATTTATCGTGAAAGTCCCGGTCGACCCCCTCATGCCTAACGTCCGCCGCCGTTCCCCCATGGCCGACGACCCCGTTATGAATGCCGAACCGCCCCGTCATGAGCGCCGTCCGAGACGGAAAGCAAGGCGCGTCGGAAGTATAGTAGTTTTCGAACCGGACGCCTTCGGCGGCGATTCTGTCGATGTTCGGCGAGGTATTCCGGTGATAGCCGTAACATCCGAGATGATCCGGTCTCGTCGAATCCAAATCGAGCAATAAGATTTTCATTCCATCCATCCTCTCCCCGTTTGTAGAAAAATTATAGGCCACAGGCGCCGTGATCGTCATGTATATTCCTCCAATGATTTGGATTGATTTCCACGGTCCCTTGACTGCTGCACGCAAAGCTGTTCGCTAGTTATTTCTCAATTGCCATTAGCCGGAAAAATATCCCGCTGCTTTCATTGTTTTGAACAGCACGCCTTCTTTATTGTACAATTCTACAATTCATGAGAACCCGACATCGACAATAAAAGAATGTTTACGGTCCATGTTCTTTATGTTAGGGTTTGGGATAGAACTTGCTTGAAAGGGGCGGTTTCCTTGTTCCAGTTGATTAGCGTAAACTTCGACAACCATATTCCGAACTGGCATACGCAGCTTGAATCGATCCCTTACAACGTACTTTCGATCGTGAAGGAAGGAAAAGTCCGGTACGACATTAACGGAGACGAAGTGATCGGGGAACGAAGCGATGCATTGTTCATTCCGCAGTCCACCCGCCGGGCCGGAGGTAATTGGATGGGGACGGCCCATCAAAAATTCACGATTTTGTTCGCCTACGACAACGCCCCGATGACCGGAATCCCGTTTCTCGATCAGGCGAGGTTTGCGAAATTCCGCATGCCGGATCCCTTGCAGGTCTTCGACCTCTGCGGGAGATTGCACGAGGAAATGAGAGGCGGCAAAAGCTACCGCGCCTTCATCTGTTTAGGCTTGTTTCAGGAGTTGGTCGGCACGCTTGCCCGCGAGATGGAAAAATCCCCGGAGTTAACGCCCAGCAAACTGAAATATGCCGAAACGATAAAAAAGCATTTGCTTGCGCATTACCGCGACCAGATCGAAATCGAACAATTGGCCGGACTCGTCGGGCTTACTCCAAACTACGTGACCGCCATGTTCAAGGAGGTTTGCGGCCACTCCCCGATCCGGTACATGCACCGGCTACGCATTCTCGAAGCCTGCGGCCTGCTCCTCGGCTCGACCATGACGGTTGCCGATATAGCGCAATATTTGGGGTATTACGATACGTCCTATTTTTGCCGCATGTTCAAACAGCTCGCCGGAATGTCCCCTACGGAATACGCGAAACGGGGAGACCTTTCGGAAACGTCCAAGCTTTTGGTTTGATGCCGGAGGCCGCTTGTTTCGGCTATAGAAACGCTCCTTGATTCGCCGAATCCAACCAGCTTGCCGCCCCGTTTGCTGCGGTCTGCATCCCCCTTCGGGATGGGCGGCGATCGGATCGGTGCGCGGGTTAGCACATGCTGTCACTCATTTCCCTCATCATGCGTACTTCGTACTATAACCTATCCATTTTTCATCATTCGCGGCTGCGGGGTGATCCGTCGATCCACCTTCCCAGTCTTTTTTGTACAAGTACAACTATTTTAAATTATGAAAACTTTTTTGTATGTATATTTGAACACCCCGATAGAAATTTTCAAAAAAAAAAAAAAAAAAAAGTGTTGCAACCCTTTAATTTTGTAGTGTAGAATAACAGAAAATCGTTTTTGCCCTAGGGAAAGATTTTTTCGTTACTTAAATACTTAGAAGCTTAGTCATGTTGAAACACTTCCGTTTGGAGGGGGGATGATGCCGCAAGCTTGTTTTCTCCTGATATTGGATCAGGAGCGCTTTTTTACGCCATAAAAGTTTACCTAAGGAAAAATATTTTTATCGAGGAAAGAAATAATAGAACAAATCATAGCCTTGTATCC
Source organism: Paenibacillus sp. FSL M7-1455 (assembly GCF_038004655.1). Lineage (NCBI taxonomy): Bacteria > Bacillati > Bacillota > Bacilli > Caryophanales > Paenibacillaceae > Paenibacillus > Paenibacillus sp. FSL M7-1455. Next base: position 3,511,575 of record NZ_JBBORO010000001.1, read on the forward strand.
TTACTAGGGACATACGGGCCGGAATTTGCTTTTACGGGAGGAGAATGAACCAATGGCAACCACTTATCATTCCCGACGAGGGAGGCGAATGCGCCGTCTGCTCAAGATCGCGTTCTTCATCGGATGCATCGCCCTGATCACCGCCTGCGGCAGCGGAGCCGGAGAACGAGGGGCCGAAGCGGAGGGCAAAATCAAAGTGACCGCCACCATCGGCATGATTACCGATATTGTCCGCGAAATCGGCGGCGAGCATGTCGCCGTTACCGGACTGATGAAAGCCGGGGTTGATCCGCATCTGTATAAAGCTTCCCAGGGGGATATCAAAAAGCTGGACCAGGCCGACATCATCTTCTACAACGGGCTGCATCTGGAAGGAAAAATGGTGGAAATATTCGAAAACATGGCCAAAAAGAAGACGACCGTGGCGGTATCGGACCGAATCGACCGTTCCATGCTCCGAACCGGCGCCGAAAACGGCATGGATACCGAATACGACCCGCATATCTGGTTTCATGTGAAGCTTTGGATGAAAGCGGCCGAAACCGTCAGGGATACGCTCGCCGAACATGACCCGGCACATGCCGATGATTACCGCAAAAACGCCGAAACCTACCTGCAGGAGCTGCAGCGGCTCCATGAGGAAACAGCGGAAAAAATCGAATCGATTCCGGAACAAAGCCGCGTGCTCGTGACGGCGCATGACGCCTTCGGTTACTTCGGCGACGCTTACGGGATGAAGGTCATGGGGCTTCAGGGCATCAGCACGGCCTCCGAGGCCGGCACGAAAGACGTGACCGATTTGCGGGATTACCTGATTGAGCACAACATCAAAGCGGTGTTCATCGAATCCAGCGTTCCCCGGAAAGCGATCGATGCCGTCATTCAAGGCGCCAAGGAAAAAGGCCACCCGATTGCCATCGGCGGCGAACTGTTCTCCGACGCGATGGGCGAAGAAGGAACCCCTGAGGGCACGTATATCGGCATGATCCGCCATAACGTCGATACGATCGTGGAAGCGTTGAAATAGAAAGGAGCCATGAGCATGCATAAAAGCCCATTGTCGATTCACGGATTGTCCGTCGCTTATCAGAAGAAACCCGTGCTGCGCGATATCACGTTCGAGGTCCCGGAAGGAAATCTGATCGGCATCGTCGGCCCGAACGGAGCGGGCAAGTCGACCTTGATCAAGGCGGCACTCGGCCTCATCCCCCGCCTGCACGGCGAAGTAACGATTTACGGAAAGCCGTACGCGAAGCAGCGCAAGCTTGTCGGCTACGTCCCGCAAAGAGAATCGGTCGATTGGGATTTTCCGACCAATGCCCTGGATGTCGTCATGATGGGCAGGTACGGGCATCTGGGCTGGATCAAACGTCCCGGCAGCGCCGAGAAGAAGCTGGCCTTGGAATGCCTGGCAAAAGTCGGCATGGCCGATTACGCCGGCCGGCAGATCAGCCAGCTTTCCGGCGGGCAGCAGCAGCGGATATTTTTGGCCAGGGCGCTTGCCCAGGATGCCACGCTGTATGTTATGGATGAACCTTTCGTCGGGGTCGACGCGGCTACCGAAAAAGCGATCATTACGCTCCTTAACGAACTGAAAACGCAAGGAAAAACGGTGCTTGTCGTGCATCACGATTTGGCCACCGTCAAGGAATATTTCGATTGGGTCATGCTGCTTAACGTGCGGCTTGTCGCTTTCGGACCGACGGAACCGACGTTCACGGCCCAAAAGCTGCAGGAAACCTACGGTGGAAGATTAACGATGCTGGACCGGGAGAGCCCGTCCGCGCTGATCGTAAACGGGAGGTCATCCGATGTCGACGGCTCTATACATTTGGCTTGACCCGAACGTTCAGTGGATTCTTTTCGGCTCCATGCTCCTCGGGCTAAGCAGCGGCGTGATCGGCAGCTTCGCCTATTTGCGCAAGCAATCGTTAATGGGGGATGCCTTGTCGCATGCCGCCCTTCCCGGCGTCTGCATCGCCTTTATGCTTAGCGGATCGAAATCCATCGGGCTTTTCCTGCTCGGCGCCGCCGTGGCGGGCGTCATCGCCACCTTTGGCATCGGCTTTATTACGCGCAACAGCCGAGTGAAGCAGGACGCGGCGCTTGCGATCGTCCTCACCGTGTTTTTTGGCATCGGCATCGTCCTGCTGACCCGGATCCAGCATTCGGGCAACGGTAACCAGAGCGGGCTCGACAAATTTCTGTTCGGTCAGGCCGCCTCCATGATGCTCTCCGACGTGATGATCATGGCCGCGATCTCCCTCGTTCTGGTCACCGTATGCAGCCTGCTGTTTAAAGAGTTCAAGCTGCTCAGCTTCGATCCCGGATTTGCCCGCGGCATCGGGTACCCCGTGGCGTTCATGGATCAGCTGATCATGTTTTTGATCGTGGTGGCGGTCGTCGTCGGCATCCAGGCGGTCGGGGTCGTGCTCATGTCCGCCCTTCTGATTACCCCTGCCGTCTCGGCCAGGTATTGGACGGAAAAACTCGGGATGATGGTCGTGTTAGCCGGGTTGTTCGGAGCATTAAGCGGACTGATCGGTACCTTCATCAGCGCCAGCGGCAACAATTTGCCTACGGGGCCGTTAACGGTTCTCGTCGCTACCGCCGTCTTCGCATTATCCGTTGCGGCGGCGCCGCGGCGGGGCGTGATTTCCAAACTGCTGCTGCGGGCGTCCGTTCGCACCCAGGTCCGACGCGAGCAGGCCGAGGTTTCGGGCGAAAGGAGGAATCGGGCCGTATGAGTACGTTTTGGATCGTTTTAACCGGCGCGCTTGTCGCCAGTGCGTGCAGCATCGTCGGCTGCTTTCTCGTGCTCCGCAAGATGGCGATGATCGGAGATGCCATCAGCCACGCCGTGCTGCCGGGGATCGTCATCGCCTTCCTGATCGGCGGTTCGAGGGATTCGCTCCTCATGCTGCTTGGCGCCGCGGCCATCGGTTTGCTCGCGGTATTTCTCATCCAATGGTTTCACCAAAGCGGCGTTCCGTCCGACGCATCGATCGGCGTGGTGTTTACCGCCCTGTTCGCGGCTGGAGTCGTCCTCGTTAGTATGTACACGCGGGATATCGACCTCGATCTCGACTGCGTTCTTTACGGCGAAATTGCCTACGTCCCATGGAACACGCTCCAGATCGCCGGCGTCGACATCGGGCCCAAGGCGGTATGGGGCGTCGGTCTGGCGCTGCTCCTCTCCGTCGTCCTGATCGCGGCCTTTTACAAGCAGTTCAAAATCTGTTCGTTCGACCCCGCCATGGCCGCGGCCGTCGGCATTCCGGTCGCCTTGTTCCATTATTTGCTCATGGGGCTCGTCTCCGTCAGCACCGTCGCTTCCTTCGAAAGCGTCGGCGCCATTTTGGTCGTCGGCATGCTGGTCGTGCCGCCGGCCACGGCATATCTGCTGACGGAAAAGCTGGGACGCATGATCGTATACAGCGTTCTGATCGGCTGCGCCAGCTCCGTCATCGGCTATTTTGCGGCAAGCATGCTGGATGCTTCGATCGCAGGCAGCATGATCAGCATCGCGGGCGGAATCTTTTTGATTGCTCTGCTCTTTTCGCCTTCGCACGGCGTGGTTCTGCGCAAAATCAAACAGAAACAAATGGTTCGGCAAGCAAGCATCGCTGAATAACCGCAAAAAAAGGAGCGCCTTTCCATCGGGCGCTCCTGATTTTTTCCAATATGCGGCTTGTTTTGCTCCCCTGATCTCCTTCGGCATGAGGTGAAAATAATTGACCACCATGCAATTTATCTATACACTCAACCTATGGAATATAAAGGGAGGAGACACATATGAAAGTAGGGGCTTCAGCAATGAATACCAACGCAGACACATTAGTGACTATGCTTCGTATGGCCTTTTCTTTTGAAAACTGGGACAATCTTATTCTTTTGGCGGATGAGCTGCTGGATAAAGTGTACGGCCCTTACAGGGAAGACTCCGATCAACCCAAGCCCGTCATGGAACGGCCGCTGGTTTATTATTTGGGATACAGCAACCTGATGAAAGGCGTAGCCTATCAGAAGAAGAAACTATATAAAGAAGCGATGGAATGCATCGATCAGTACCGGGATTTAAGCCTGTTTTCGGACGGAAGCAAAAGCAATGCCAACATCATTGAAGATTTCAGCTTTCTGGCCAAGGCCAACTCATATACCCTCGAAATTTCGTCGGGAAATACGGACAGCATCGAAGAGTATGCATCGTTCATCCATCAATATCCTTCCGAAACGCTGCCCGGGCTGGTCACGATCTTGGAATGCGCCAACAAACATGACCTTGACGTCGACACCATCGTGAACCCCCTGCTCGAATACATCAAAAAAATGAACCATCGGGACCTGAACCCGACCGACCGCTCCTATTATCTTTCGATTTTGTATTTGATTTCGATCTACCATTTGAAAAAAAGCAACTATAAAGAAGCCATCCATTACACGATAAAATCCTTGATATTTGCCGATAACATCGAGGATCACCGGCATTTCAAGAAATCGGTGGCGTTGTTTGAAGTTTTTAGGTCGCACGCGACGAGGCAACAAAGAGATACCTACGCTGCCGTATTAAAAAATTATCTGACGCTGGCGATCGAACATGAGGACGGCTTTTCGCTCGACAACGGTCGTCACGGTTCTGCTTAGCCCTGAGTTGCCAACGTCGTCTCCGCCTTCCCCCGGGCACCGGTTTTCAACCTTGTTTTCAAACCTGGATCCCGGCGTCGGCCGCGGCGGCGATCCCAACTTAGTCGAAACAGGGTTCTCCCGGGCTAACCCCTATCGTTTGGGCGGAGTCCCCGAACCGCTTGCGCCTTGTCCATCTTGAAGATATTTTTTCAAATACCTCCCCGTAACCGACCTTTCGCTTGCAAGGATGTCTTCCGGCGTCCCTGAAAATACGATCTCTCCCCCCTCCTGTCCCGCTCCGGGTCCCATATCGATGATCCAATCGGCCCGGCTGATCAGGTCGAGGTGATGCTCGATGACCACCACGGTACAACCTTGATCCGTCAAACGGTCCAGCATCCGCATCAGCTGCCGGATATCCGACAAATGCAGCCCCGTCGACGGCTCGTCCAAAACGTACATCCCTCCTTGACGTTCCATCTCTTTCGCAAGTTTGATCCTTTGCAGCTCCCCTCCGGACAATGTGCTGAGCGGCTGGCCAAGCATCAAATACGCTGCTCCCGCTTCGCGGAGACGGGCGAGAATCGCCAGGATATCGGGTTCCTCAAAAAAGTCCCCCGCTTCTTCCACGGACATGCGAAGCACGTCGCTGATGTTTTTGCCGTCTACCGTATAGGAAAGCACCTCGTTTTTAAACCGCTGTCCCCCGCAAACCTCGCATACCGTTTCGACGGAATCCATAAACGCCAGGTCGGTCGTCACGATCCCCGTCCCTTTGCATTCCGGGCACGCTCCCCGGGAGTTGAAGCTGAATAGGGAAATATCCGCCCGATTGCGTTTGGCGAACAGCGTCCGAATGAGATCGAACATGCCCGTAAACGTCGCAAGATTCGAACGGCTCGAGGCATGCACCGCATCCTGGTTGACATAGACGGCCTCCGGCGCGTACCGGGGGAGGATTTGATTGATGAGCGTGCTTTTCCCCGATCCGGCTACGCCCGTTACGACCGTCATGACGCCTTGGGGAATGCGGACGCTGACGTTTTTCAGATTATGCAGGTTCGCGCCCTGAATGGACAGCCACCCGGATGGGGATCGGGTTGCCTGTTTTAGCGCAGGTTTCTCCTTCAGGAATTTCCCCGTCAGCGTATCCGACGCCAGCAGCCCCTGGAAATCCCCTTCGTAAACCACGTTCCCGCCGTGGATGCCCGCCCTTGGCCCCATATCGATGACATGATCCGCGATCCGAATGACGTCCGGGTCATGCTCGACGATGATCACGGTATTGCCTTTGTCTCTCAATTGCTTGAGGAGCTCATTGATGTTGTGAACGTCATGCGGATGCAAGCCGATGCTGGGCTCGTCAAAAATATACGCAAGATCGGTCAGGCTGCTCCCGAGCTGGCGGACCATCTTGATCCGCTGGGATTCCCCGCCCGACAAGGTGGCCGTTTCGCGGCCCAAAGCCAAATATCCCAACCCGACGGAAAGCATCTGCCGCAAACGAAACCTCAGCGCCTCGACGATCGTCGATACGATCGGATCATGAATCAAGCCCAAAAAATCGATGAGATCGCTGACCTGCATCGCGGTGCAGTCGGCGATGTTTTTCCCTTGGATCCGGCATTTCAGCACTTCGGCATTCAATCTTGCGCCGCCGCATGCCGGGCACGTCCCTCGTCTGACCACGCGCTCGATATCCTCCTTGTACAGCTCGGCATCCCTTGGATCTTTGCTGAGAAAGCTGCGAACGATTCGGGGAACGACTCCTTCGTACGTAGCGGTTGGCGGCCATCCTTCGGTCGGATGCGGAGGTTTGAATCCCGACTTGAACAGCAGCGTATCCCATTCCTCCTCCGTGAAATCCTTCAGTTTTTTGTCGTTGTCGAACAAACCCGTGCAAACGTAACGCTTCCAGCGAAAATCGCCGGGCCTGAACGTCGGGAAACGAATGGCTCCTTCGTTTAAGGATTTGTCCTTGTCAATGAGCTGGTCGATATCGATCTCTTTGGCGGTCCCAAGCCCTTCGCATTTCGGGCACATGCCTTTCGGATTGTTGAACGAAAAGACTTCGGCTTCGCCGGCGAAAGGTTTTCCGATCCGGGAAAACAACAACCGCAGCAGCGAGTAAATATCCGTGATGGTCCCGACGGTCGAACGAGAATTCCCGCCGATCCGTTTCTGGCTGATGACGACGGCTACCGGCAAATTGGCGATGGCATCCGCATTCGGCTGCCCGTAATGGGGCATCCGGTGGCGCACAAAACTCGAGTAAGTTTCGTTTAACTGGCGCTGCGATTCCGCGGCGATCGTATCGAAAACAAGCGTCGACTTGCCGGAACCGGAAACGCCGGTAAACACCGTGATCCGTTTTTTCGGAACCGACACGTCGACATCCTTTAAATTTTTCCCTTTTGCTCCGACGATGCGGATGTGATCTTGTTCGTCAAGTCGATGCCTTTTCATCGTTTGTCCTCCTCTTTCGTCCCTTGATCCTTTATCAGTCTTAGCATATACTTTAAACATGACAATAGTTGTCCAGTTTAAACAACGTGCCATCGGAGGAGAGGGATCATGTCCAAAACCAAGCTGCTGTTCGATCTCATCATGTACGTCAATTCCAAACGCCATTTTACGGCCCAGGACGTCGCCCATGAATTCGGGGTATCCGTCCGGACGGCTCATCGTTATTTGATGGAAATCAGCGAATTGGGCGTTCCCGTCTATACCGAGCAGGGCCGAAACGGCGGGTACCGGACGCTGAACAACCGGGTGCTGCCGCCGGTATCGTTTGACGAAAACGAAGCGCTCGCCATTTTTTTCGCGTTCCGCTCACTCAGGCATTACGATTCGCTGCCCTTTGATGCCGACATCGACTCCGCATCGAGAAAATTGTTTGCTCTCCTGCCGGCGGACGTGAAACCGAAAATCAAACGGCTTGAACATGTGCTGTCTTTCTGGAATCCGAAACGAAGCGTCAAAGCCCCTTATTTGAAGGAACTCATCGAAGCCGCCGTGGGGCGCCGAATCGTCTGCATGACGTACCGTTCCAAATCGGGAGCCCGAACAAGGAATGCCGTGCCGATCGGCGTATACGCCAATGACGGATTATGGTATATGCCCGCCTGCGACGTGGACAAAGGCAACGTGCGCCTGTTTCGCGTAGACCGGATCCAATCGCTTCAAATCTCGGATGAAACCTATGAAGTGCATACCGGGCTTATGGAATGGCTTGAAAATTATACGGTATCTTCCCCTGTCCGACTGGTGGTCGAATTGACCGAAGAGGGCATGCGGCAATGCCAAAGCTACCCCTGGTGCGATCCGGTCCCTCTTGGGAAAGGGATTGGGAACAGGGCCGCCGGCAAAATCGATACGGTTATTGACCGCGGCGACGTCGGGTATACGGCCGCATTTTTCGCCGGGCTGGGAAAGGAAGCCAAAGTGTTGGAACCGCAGGAAGTCATCGACTTGATCCGGGCGCATGGCGAAACGCTGCTGCATCAATATTCGCAAGTTTAGGCGCGGCAGTACGAAAAAAGCGGCCGATCCCTAAAGACCGGCCGCTTCGCCCTTGCCTATGCTCCTATGTTCATCCGAAATTCCAAACGATTTTTAAATATTTCCGGAACAGCTCGTCCAGCATCTGGGTAGGATCCTCAAGCTCGGAATGCGCGGACCGCGCAAATGCCGCCAAATGTTCGATCTCCTTTTCGATGAACTCATGGATGACCTCCACCCGATGTTCGAGGTCCAACTCCTCGCCGGCGATTTTCCGCCTCAGCAAATCTTCGATGGCCGCTTTCAGCTCCGGCTCCGTGACCAAATCGCCGACCAGGTCCTGAAACAAAATCGGCGGGTTCGCATTGTATTTTTCAACCCATTTGCAGGCTAGAATCGGCCTGAGCAAATAAAAAATTTTTTTGATTTTCACCTGCTCCCCCTGCAAATAGCCCCGAAAATTTCCCGTCGCCATATGCAAATAATGATGCACGGAAGCCCTTGGGGAGAACACCCGGTCACTTAACGCAAGCATGTCTTCCTTAAAACCGTAGGCTTCGTAATACCGGATATCCGAACCGAGCCACTCCAGCAGCGGCGGGTTCGATTTCCGAAACAGTTTCAGCGCTTTCCGGATATCCCAGCCGTTGATGTCCAGCTGCTCGTTGATCGGCACCTCGATGACGTCCCGTTTCTCGTCGATGGACAAATACCATTCCGGCCGATGGATATAGACGAATCGCACGTCGTAGTCGCTATCCCGGGACGGAAAGCCCCAAGCCCGGCTTCCCGATTCGACCGCAAACAAAATCTTGACCTGATGCTCCCGTTCGATTTCATGAATTTTATCCACGATGACTTCTTTCAATCGTTTTCTCTCCTATTCTGTAAAGAGCTGCGTCCCCGGACCTCCCTCTGCCAGGGAGTTAGGGAATCACTTTCCGTTTTCTTTTGGCCGTTTGTCCCTTCTGGTTTGGTCCGTTCACCGCTTCCCGGATCGTTTCGATGACGCGCGACTGCTCTTTTATTATGCTCTGCAGCCGCTTCACCTCCTGCTCGGCGTTGGCGAGCAGGCTTTTGGAATAAAACTCGAATCCGGTGATCAGCCAGTCCAGCGAAACTCGATATGTATCCGAAAGCTTGGCGAGAGACAGCAGGTCAGGCTCCTCTTGGGCCGATTCGTAGACTTCGAGGGCATCGGGTTGAATTTGCGTTCTCCAGCATACCTCCATTTTCGTCAATTTCCGGTTGATTCTGGCGGTTTTAAGTCGTTCTCCCATGTCTTCAAGCTGTGTTTTGGCCATTTGCTGCACCCCTTTTCGTTGGGATTGGTCCAATTCTGCGCTTGTTGAGGCGCATTTTTTCTATCGATCGTTCGTCTGACATCCTATTAGCTTATTGGCTGCCGCTTTCATAATATAGAACCCCGGACCAGGGTCCGAGGTTACGCATGATGGGTTTATTCATCACGATTTTTGTTATTTTGAATCATTATCGGGCGATTCTTGCGGCATCTTCCGGGTTATCCTTCATCGTATTCGTCCATCCCGTTCGTTATGCCCGACATTAATGAATGCAAAGCATCGGCTAATGCCGACGACGATTCCGATTCGAGCCATTCATCCGGGATGAGCAAAGCTTGGCGGGGATGGGCCTGCACATAACTGTAGAGGATCTGGGCTTCGTCGATCTCGTCTTTGCCGACTTCCGACGCAATCGCCCATTCATTTTGCTTGAAATAAGCCTGGACCAGTACGTTGGCTTCTTTTTCCAGCCGCTGCGCCTCCTTTTCGGTTCCGATGGAAAACACCCGGCTAAAGAGAACGGTATGCCTTTTGACGAGAAAAAGCTTGATCGCGTTTTGGTCCACAGGTTCGTAAAGAAGCACATTGGGGTTGTTTCCGGCAAAGCCGATGATTTTCTCTTTCCGCTCCAAAAATCGGATCGCCTGCAGCACGTCCCTGTATCGGGCGGCCGCTTCAAAATCAAAGCGTCCGGCTGCCGCCGCCATTTCCCGCTCCACCTCATCGCAAAGGCTCCGGTCGGTACCATGAAGCAGCCCGATAAACCGCTCCATCCTTTGCCGGTATTCCGCCAACTTTGTACCGCCCAGACACATGCCCAGGCACAGACCGATGTCGTGGTTCAAACAGGGCGCGTTTGCCGCTGCCGCGGGACTGCAGGCGATTTTGAAGGATTCCAAAATCGTTTGCACCGCGTTTTGGACCGCAAGTTCGCTTGCCGGATAAGGGCCAAACACTTCGTCTCCCGGAGCCGCCAGTGGCTGGCGGGTCGTCTCGAAATGGCGCAGCCCCGCCGATGCCGGGATGACGATATATGCGTACGAAGCAGGGTTTTTCATTTTCCGGTTGTACATCGGCTTGAATTTATGAATCAGGCTGCATTCCAGCAGCAAAGCTTCGAATTCGGTATCCGTCCGGATGATCTCCAAATCCTGTACATGCTGGACGAGCCTTTTGATTTTGGGCGCATGGGATTTGGAGCGATGGAAATACGAACTCACCCTGTTTTTTAAATGCTTGGACTTTCCGACATATAAAATGCCGCCGCGGGCATCTTTCATGATATATACGCCGGGCGCTTCGGGAAGACGCCGGAGCTTGTCTTTCAGCACGGAGCCGGCAGTTTTTCCGGGATCGGTTTCGGTTGGGTGACCGGCAAGACCGTTTATGCGTTTTCCGCTCATGTTGCTCCCCTTTCCCCCGCGGGCCTTAATATTCGATGGCATCCATCAGGCCAAGATTCCGGTTCGATTCCCTCAACAATTCCATGAAGGAATCCGCGACATAATAAACAAAATCCGGATCATGCACGTAGCTGATGATTTGCCCGTAGGTTCCCTGCTCGGACGGATCGAGGTCAAGCATCAAATAAACGGAGCCCCCGGCCATCGTCGCAAACGGCAGCCATTTCTCATGAAATAAAAAAGGTTTGATCTCCGGATCCAGCTTTCGCATCTCCTCTTCGGAATAATGCTCTGCCAGCAATTCGTCCCGTTCGCAAAAATAGCTTTTGGTCTCTTCGATTTCGTCCAAGGACATCAAATAAAACGGCATGCCCTCATCCGATTCGCCATCGCCCGGGTACAAAACGTGAAACGCATACCCGCTGCCGTCCTTTCGGCGATAAAAAGCGCGGAAATCCTCGGGCAGCAGCCCGAATTTCGCCTCGATCGCAGCCAATTGTTGTTCATCCGCTCCGGGGCGTTGCTGGTAGCTTGCATGCAGCTCCTGAATGTCGGCGTCCACGGCTTTTTCCTTTAGCAAAACATCGAGCTCGGCCATGAGGGGATCCAACTGTTCCGATATATACTCGCGGTAACCCCAGAACGCTTCTTCTTCGCCGCCGTTCTCCAGCAAAATCATGACCGCGTAAGAGATGAGATCCAGCCACCGTTCCATCCGGGCGACCTGCTCGTCCGCAATCAGGCCGTTGCGGCGCAAAACTCCGTCCGGCTCCACCGCCCATGCCCGGGCCAAATGGGTGATGCTCCACAAGCAGGCGATGAGCTCCCGGTTTAACGCCGGCTTGCCAAACTCTCCGGAAAGCGCGCGCACAACAGCCATGAGTTCATGGAAATAGCTCTCCTGCAGTTCCCCGCTGAACGGTCTCAAACTTCCGAGAAAACCGTACGTCATTTTATGGTGCCGCACATCTTCATGGGCAAAAGCATGGCATTGCAATAACAGTATGGCAGATGAAGCGTCCATATGGAATTCCTCCTATTGATTTCCATGTTTCAATATTTTCTTACTTATTTTCACATTTTTATTGACCCTACGACCCGCGTTTAGTATGATATATACAAATCTTGTAATTATTAGGAGGTGAAGTCGAAATAGACGAAGTCATCGAAATCGATGAAATGGACCTTGACGTGGTCACGAAAATGCTGAAAATGACTTACTCCTTCGAATTATGGGACAAGCTATTGGAATTATCGGATTCACTTTACAAGCGGGTTCAAAGCCTCTACGAAAACCAACAAAGTACCTCTGACCAATATTTGAAGCCATCCCGCCATCTGGTCTATTACTATGGATATAGTCTACTCATGAAAGGCTTGGCTTACAAGGAGCTCGAGCATTACGGCGAAGCTTTGCGGTGCATCGACCAATATGCCGATTTAAGCTGGTTCCAGCCTTTGGACGAGGAAGCGCTGCAGGAAATTCGCTACTATAAGTTCATCTCCGAGCCGAACAGGCTGGAAGTGCTGCTGCTTTCAGGCGAAAGCGACATCCTCCCGCACTACGTTGAATTTCTGCTTCGCAACCCCAAGGAAGTGCTGCCCGGATTGATGTCGATCCTGAAGACGGCCAACAAATTCAGTCTCAATATCGATCATGTACTTACGTTGTTCTCCGGGCAAATCTCGGACCTGCTTCACAGCAGCTCGCAAGGCGTGATCGACACCGCTTACCTCCATAACTTCCTGCTCGGGATCATCAAGTACAAAATCGCCCACGCCGATTACAACGCCGCAATCGATTACACGTTAAGGCTGCTGACCTCTACCGATAAAACGGAAAATGACAAGTATTACAAGCAGGCCATTGTTTATTTTGAGTCCCTTCGACCATTTGCAAGTCCAGAACAAGTCGACACATTTCATTTGCATATTGCCAATATTATGGAAAGGGTTGTGATTTGAATGAAAAAGTTTATCCTGTCCGCCATTCTTGTATTGTCCGTCATTAACGTCGTTCCGATTTCGGCCGCTCCGGGCACAGGCATCGTCACTCCGCTGGATCACGGCGCAGAACATTGATGCAGCAAGCAAGCTAGATCGATGCGCTATGAAAAATCATCTGCAGGCAAGATCTCTGCAGATGATTTTTTCGTTCGTTAAGCCACCGCATACTGGATAATGATCGCTTCGCGCGAATGTTCGTCATAGGCGATCCATAATTCATCCCCCGTCTCCACCCCGTAGACCGGCTCAACCGATTGTTCGATGTAATACTCCTCCCCGTTTCGCTCCACGGTAATGCGGGCGAGCGGACGATCGCCGTTCGTGCCGGAATACGAGACGGAGGTCACCTTTCCGCTGCCCTGCTTGCCTTGAAGCAGCCGGATTTCTTTATCGAGCTCCTCCTTTTTGACCGAGGCCGGAATGATGTTCCCCACCTGCACCGAAAGACCCCGAGGCACGAATTGGCTGTTCACCTTGCGCAGCCGCTCCCGGCCATGGCTTATCAGCGTTTCAAACAGCAGCAATTGCCGGTCGTTGATCGTCACCTCAAAGGGTTGGATTCGGATCACTTCCCCTTCGAGATTTAACCGGTCCGAACCGTTTAAGTTTGCTTGGCTTCCATAAGCATACAAACGGGTGAGTCCTCCAACCTGAATGAGCGCCGCCGTTTCCCCGGTACGGTATTCGAACCCGGCAGCCTGCACCACGGGAATGGAATACGGCTTGCCCCCGGCTTCGAAATGCAGCAGCAGCGCGCTCCCCCGGTTCACGTTGCCGCAGAAATCGATTCGTTTCAGAACCGCTTGCCCGATGATCACGTGCTCCGCCTGTTCCGGCAGATCCGCCGAAGTGAGAAACATCGCTTTGTTTTTGCGGCGGTCGTAGCTAATCATGACCGAATCCCCCACATGGACCGGATTCAAATAGGATACGACTTTGGAGATCGCGACCTCTTTCGTCCGCCCTTCGTCTTGAAACCGGACCGTCAAGCGAACCAGCGGCTGATTGTTGACGAGCGTCCCCGTTTCCGACATATTCGTGATCGTTCCGGGAATCGTGACGCCCCGATCCAGCCTCCGTTTGCGGCTGGCTCTTAAAAGCGGCGGGAGGATGGCCCATGAACCAAACACCAAAACAGCAATCAAAACCCAAATAGCCCAGTTGATGACGACTGCATCCCCCTGCTTAAGATATGCCATAAAGCTTTGGACCGATTTGCGGTTTTCATCTTTGGCGGCCAGCCATTGCTGAAACGTTTGATTGTTTAATAAGTTCAATGAACCATCGCGGATATTCATCCATCCTGCGGAAGCCTCGGCATTCGAATAGAGCAGGACGCTGCTGCCGGCTTCTTTGTAAAAATGCAGCCGGTCGCTTTTCAGATCTTCATAAGGGATCAGGGAGACGATGGCCGAAACATCCGTGAATTGCTTTGTCTTTTCATCGTAAAGATACCCCAGGACATGCCCCTCGGCTTCATCTTTGGTCGTGGAACCGGCTATGAGCGTTTCACGGTCGTTTAATGGATACAATTGCGCCTGGTACACCGGCATCGGCGTCGGCAATACGCTTCCCGTTTTTTTCGTCGCCGCATCATAATACCGGACTTGTTTCGGATATGAAGAATCCACCTGAAGCAAACCGGCTTCTGTTCGGCCCAATTGTGCCGCAAATTGGCGGGCGGCATGGTCTTTCGCATCGAAGGAAGTTTCATTATCCTTCTGAACGTACGTGAGGGGGGTGTTTTGCGGATTCAACCATCCGCTTACGAAAGCGTTCCGGTCGTCATGCAGATCCACCTCGAACATCGGTACGGCCGCATCGCTCTCGAAGCTTCCCGTGACTTCCCTTATGAAGGTCGGCCTGGAAGGCAGCAGCTTAGGCTGATCCAAGTTAACCTTCTGCAATTTTCCTTTTTCCACCTGGGCGATAAACGGAACGCTGCCGTTCGTTTCGCCGGAAACGATAAGCTTTCCCCGCCATGGATGCACGCTGCTATCCAGAAATCCCGAGAGCTCCACCGTCTTCTGGACCAACTCTTTGACGCCTCCCTCGGAATCGATCGCATGGATGTTTAACTGATCGCTGTCATCCAAGGTTACAAGAATCAACCGCCCATTTTGATAGGTTGAAACAAGCTGTCCATGCAGGTTGGAACGAAGCGGGACTTTTTTCAGCAATTGTTGCGTTTTGACGTCATACAGCTCGCCCCGAAGTCCCGTATCGTCATCTTCTTCAACCGACATCACCTTGCTGCCGCCGTCCAGAAAAAACAAGCTGCGGTCGGATGCCGCCAATTGTTTTGCACTATCTTCGATCCGGCTGGAATAATCGTTCCAAACCATAAAGCTCAACACGATGGCCGGAATCATAAATACCAGATTAAATAGGGCTTGCTGAACACTTAAAAAAACAACAAAAACCGCATAACAACAAGGATTCTAAGGCCCATTTGTCGAAATCATATGCAAAGGAAATGTTTGAAAACCACCTAAAACCTTTGCAGATGGAGTGACGAAGATGTTTAAGCCGACCGCGCACCTCGATAATCAATTGATCCTGCCCGGCGATTTCTTTCTGCCCTTTGGCGGAAAGCTGGACGAGGACAATCGCTGGGTCCAGTTGGCGCGGTTGGTGCCGTGGGCGGAGGCTGAGAAAACATACGGTCAATTTTTCAAAGACACCTTTCGCGGCCAGCAAACGATCAGTCTTCGGATGGGGCTCGGTGCGCTCATCATTCAGGAGCGAATGCAACTGACCGACAGAGAAACGTTGGAGTCGATCAGCGAAAATCCTTACATGCAATACTTCATTGGTCTGCCTGGATTCGTCATGAAGCCACCGTTCCATCACTCCATGATGACGCATTTCCGCAAGCGTCTGACGGACGTGCTGGCAGAGTTGAATGAGATCGTCGCCACCGAAGGTGCGAAGGAAACGAAAGATGATGATGACAGCAACGACGCGACCGGCGGCGGTAAAGGCCAAGGGAAGCGCTCGAAGAAGCGCGCCTCTGATGAAGAAGTCGAGCAGCAAACCATGTTTGCACAATCGCAAGTCGCATCGTCAGAAGCAGCGTCTCCCGTGGAGTCGATGGCTACAGAGTCAGAGGTTCCTGAAACGAATAAACTTGTTTGCGAAGCGCATCCGAAATCGACCGCAGAATGGGAAGCCCCTGAGCAGCCGAATCAAGGGACCGTGCTGGTGGATGCCACCTGTGCGCCGGCGGATGTGGCGTATCCGACCGATCTGAATCTGTTGAATGAAGCGCGGGAGAAGCTCGAAGCGATCATCGATACGCTGCATGAGCCGGTCATCGGACAAATGGCGAAACCGCGCACGTACCGGGAAAAAGCGCGCAAACAGTTTCTGGCCGTTTCCAAGCAACGCAGACCGGGGCCGAAAGTGATTCGCAAAGCGATCAGGAGGCAACTCGGTTACGTTGGACGGAACCTCTCCATCATCGCCGAGCAAGCCAAGTCGCAACCGCTCACGCTACTTGGCCGCAAAGCCTATCGCGACCTGCTGGTGATTCACGAACTGTACCGTCAGCAGCTTCACATGTACAACGAGCGTTCCCACCAGATGGAAGACCGGGTCGTCAGCATTCATCAGCCGCATGTCAGGCCGATCGTGCGCGGGAAAGCCAAGGCGCGCGTCGAGTTCGGAGCCAAGATCGCGGTAAGCATGACGAAGGGCTACGCGTTCCTTGATCGGCTATCTTGGGATAACTTCAACGAGAGCACGACGCTCATGGACGTGATCGAGAAGTATCGCAGCCGCATGGGATTCTATCCGGCTGTCGTCCAAGCGGATCAGATCTACCGCACACGCGAAAACCGGAGATTCTGCAAACAGCATGGGATTCGGCTCAGCGGACCGGCACTGGGACGCAAGCCGAAAAACGGCCCGACAAGCGAAGATAGGCAAGTGGCCAAACAGGATACCGGAGAACGAAACGCAATCGAAGGCAAGTTCGGAGAAGGCAAGCGCAAGTACGGGCTTGGCTGTATTCGAGCACGCCTCGCAAAGACAAGTGAATCCGTGATTACGCTGCAACTTCTGGTGATGAACCTGGAGCGCAGGCTCCGCGTTCTTTTTTGCCTCATTTTTACGCTGCTATCTCGCAGTCGCCTAGCCATGAGTTTCGGTTAAAGAATCGTTCAGCAAGCCCTAAATAGCGAGATGGCTCGCTTCACCCGGGTCCCCTCCTTTGCTGCTCTTGGTATCTAAAAACGCAAAAAGGCAGATATCCTGCCTTCATGCGAAAAACTGTATCCAAACTTCCCCATCCATCAAAAAGCCAATGTTGCCGCCGGTTGCCTTGGGAAAAGCAAATGTCGCCCTTGGCATGATTTTAAGCACTGTATCCGCCGCGTCGGTGTCAAACCGTTTTGGAGTGAGAGAAAAAACACGGATTAATGTATGCTTTTGGGCGAAGAAGCCAAATAAACATAGTCGGGTTCCCCCCGCTGCTGGGGAATCTGCAGTGCTTCGACGCCATGGAAAAACCGTTTCAAATATTCCGCGAATTCCGGCGACGCCCCGGCGCTCCAATAGGATACGGCGCCATGCGGACGAAGCAGCCGGATGGCCGCTTTTATGCCTTGCTCCGAATAAAGCCCCGTATTTGACGCCGACACGGTCCAATCCGGTCCGTTATCGATGTCGAGGCAAACGGCATCGTAGGAAGCATCGGTTTCATTCATCCATTTTACCAGGTCGGTATGAATCACATTCGTGCGCGGGTCATCCAGCGCGTGGCCGGAATACGGAGCCAAATGCTTCCGGTTCCAACGAATGATCGCTTCCTCAATCTCGACGACATCCACCTGCTCCACTCTCGAATCCGATAAAGCTTCTTCCAGCGAAAATCCGACCCCCAACCCGCCGATCAGCACTTTGCGCGGATATGGGCACTTGCGAAGAGCGCTGCTCACCAGCAGCCTTTCCGACTCTCCGTTGTACGTGGCCATCAGGAAAGTGCCGTTGTAGATGATCTCAAAGTGATTTTCCCTTTTCTGAAGCTGGATATCTCCCCGATCCGTGTGACTGCGTTCTATGATTTCCGGTGCGTAATTCATGGTACCTACCTCCTGCCCTAGAAAATGTTCATCAATTCTGCTATTCTCCATTATAACCCTACAGGGACACAGGAAGTCCAATCCAAAGCTTAATAAATCCGTTCACTTCGCTTAATAAAAGATAAAGAGGCGCATCTGCTGCAACAATGTTAAACGCCCGGTTTGCCTTGGGTGTCCAGCCGCTTTGCCAGCTCCGCCAAGTCCTGCCCTTTTAAAGCGCCTTCCACCAATTGCGGCAGCATCGCAGGCGTACAAGCAAAACAAGGCGTCCCGTCCTTGGACAACACCCGCGCAAGCCGTTCGTCGTAAAACGGTTTGCCTTCATCGGACAAAGCGAGGAGGCCGAGCGTTTTGACCCCGGCTTCCCTCATCTCCCGCATGCGGCGGATGAGCCGGGACTGGTTGCCGCCTTCATAAAGGTCGGAAATGAGGATGAACAGCGTTTTTTTCGGTTCCTTGATGAACTGCTCGCAGTATGCCACGGATTTGTCGATATTCGTGCCGCCGCCAAGCTGAATACCGAACAGCATATCCACCGGATCGTTGGCGCATTGCTCGGTCAGGTCGACGACCTCCGTGTCAAACACGACGACGCGGGTATCCAGCGCAGGAATGCTGGCAAAAATGGAGCCGATCACCGATGCCCAGATCACCGATTCGGCCATCGAACCGCTTTGGTCGATGTCGACGATAACCGTCCATTCCTTGTTTCGTTTGGCCCGGTCAAAATAATAAAATTTTTCGGGAATGATCCGTTTGCGCTCGACGTCATAATGCTTCAGGTTCCGCTGGATCGTCCGTTTCCAGTCGATCCCGCTAAGGGACGGCAGCGGCGTATGCTGCCTCCGGTTCAGCGCGCCGGTGACCGCCCTTTGAAGCTCATGGCTCATGCGTTTCACCAGTTCGTCCACCACCGCCTGCACAAGCATGCGGGCGGTATCTTTGGTCTGCTCGGGAATTTTCCCTTTCAGCGAAAGCAGCGTTCCGACGAGCTGGATGTCCGGCTTGACGCTGGCCAGCACCTCCGGCTCGAACAAAAGCTGCTTCCAGCCCTTGCGCTCCATGGCATCGTTTTGAATGACGGACACGACGTCCTCCGGAAAAAACGTGCGCACGTCCCCCAGCCATTGCGCCAGCCGGGGAGCGGATTTCCCCCTTCCCGCGCCGCGGGCGCCAGAACCGGCACCCGGCGGGCCTTCTCCTCCATCTTCCGTCCGGTCATAAATGGCCGCCAGCGCCCGATCCATGATCAGCTCGTCGCTGCTCAGCTCCAACGTGCCGTTTTGGCCATACCGGCCGAGTTCCTCTTCGGCGGCTTCGCCCAGAATAAGCCGCCAACGGGATAACGGCTGACGATTTACGGTGTCGGCCATGGCCTAAAAATCCTCGAAATCAAAATCGTTAATTTCATCCAGCATCCGGGCTTCTTCCTCCTTAAGATCGTCCATGACGATTTCCGCCGCCTGCTCCGGCTCGACGCCCCACAACTCTCCGAGCAGTTCGGCAACCATTGTTTTTTCTTTCGGGCTGAAGGCGCTGAAGGCGCGGCGCAAAAATACGAGCGCACGCTTAAACTCCTCATCCTCCAGCGTGGAAATGTATTCGTCAAGCTGCTGCCATAAGCTCATGCGCGACAGCAGCGCGTAACGATTGCGCAGCGCGAGCCCTTCGAACCATCCCGCGCCCAGTTCGGCGGGGATTCCCGGCGACAGCCGCCGCGACACCTCCGCGGCGCACTGCTCCGCCGAAAGCTCGCCCCGCTCCAGCAGCATGGCGCAGGCCAGTCCCGAGAGCAGGGGATTGGCATCGTCCCGGTCGGACAGTCTGGCCAGCTCCCGAACCCAAAGCTCGTCATCGACCTCGCCGCTATGTTCCGAAGCGATGTGGTTCATTTCGTTCATCGCGGCGGCCATCGGCTTGGCTGCCTCGTCATTGCACTGGCTTGCCTCGTATAAATACAGGCAAGCGCGAAGGAACAGCTGCTGAAGCAGCGGGACGAGCGGGGCCGTATCGATTCTGCGCACGCCGCCAAAACGGACGAGCTGCGACAGCTTTCTCGCCGCCTCCGCGATTTCGGCGACGTTCTGGCTCTGCACGGCCAGCTTTTGAAGCGCCGACCGGCCCGCTTCCATCTGGTGGATCATGCCGCATTCGTATGCCGCCGTGATGAGCTCGGATGCCTCCTTGATCGTGGAACAGGATTCCAGCCTCTGCTGCAGAACAAATGCCGCGGCGGTTTCCACGGTTTCGCCCAGCAAATTCGATTCCACCACTTCGATTTCCACTTCGGGCGACCACTGAACGATCCAATGCTCCGCCCAGGCCGCCTGTTCCTCGCCCCTGGCTTTGGCCTTCACGAAATGGATGCCGAGAAGGGATAACCGGTGGAACCAAAATGATCGGTTCAAGTCGAGAAACGCCGCTTCCTTTGAAGACACTCTCCGGTTTTCCCGCAGATCCAAAGAAAGGTCGGCGGCAACCGCCGTTTTGTACTTCTCCAGCTTGAGGCGTTTGAGCTGCCGGTTCATGTCTTCCTGAATCGGCGTCTGGCTGACGCCCTCGGCCAATGATCCGATCGCCGTGCCCACCTCCGCTTTCGCAAGCGATTCGGCGACCACGGACAACTCCCCCCGACCCAGCAGCGTTTTGGCGGCATCCCTCAGGTCCGTGAGCGTCGGGGCGAGACCGTCATGAAGGGCCGCCAAAGATACCGCAAACCTGACCGCCTCGATCACCTCGGCCGTCGAACGGTGCGTGCCCGCTGCTCTCAAATCGGCGGCGACGGATGCCAGATAACGATGCGGCAGCTCCTGGAGCGTTCCGCGCCGCATATGCTCCCACATCATCTCGAAATAGTACGGGGCGACGTTTCCTGCCCCATAACCCGTCAACGACGACAGCTTCAAATACGAGTACGGCATCAGCGTCAGCTTCGTCTTGCGCGAAGGAAGGAGCTTCATCTCTTCATCGCTCATCGCATTGGCAAGGTCGCCGAGGGCGGAAGCATGGTAAGCCCCGCAAACGACGACAATCCGGTCGGGGCTGTGCCCGGCCGCGATGGCATCCGCGATCTGCCGGCACATATAGGCTTCGCGAATCGCGTTATAAGCGTATTCCCCCCGCCGGGACGTTTGCTCCGACGCCTCCGTCAGCTCGCGCATGCGTTCGGAATAAGCCAATATCGTTTGGCGGTACGCGTCAGGGCTTAAGTTATGTTCAAAATTCCGCTCCCAGTACGTGTCAAAATCAGGCTCCCCTGATATTTTCGCTATTCGCTCATACAGAGACGATGCGGTCGTTTCGTTTCCTTCATCCGCCCCGGAACGTTCAACAACCGTCCCTTCGGCGGCTTGGCCGGTGGCTTTGGCCAGAGCCGGCAAGTCAGGATTTTCGTCTTCCCGTAAGCCGGCAGGACTTGCCGCAGCCGAACCGCGGATATCCTCCAATCCGATCACGGAGGACGAAGGCAAGTCGATGAACGCGCAGTACGCCCCATGTTTCCGTGCCCACAGCATCGCTTGATATTCCGGCGAATATGCCGCAAACGGCCATAGAGCGGTGCGGACCGGAAGCTCCTCGGTAAAGGCCAGCATCGCGACGGGCGGTTTCGTCGATACGTTCGTCAAATGCGCGATTTCGGCAGTGGCGTCCGAGGGACCTTCGATCAACACGGCCGTCGGCTGTGCCTTATCGAGAAAGTCGGCGACATGATAAGCGCCGGCCGGCGACAGGTGCCGGACGCCGAAAATGTGCACGCCAGCGCCGCGGGCCGTCTTCATGAATTCATCTCCTTGCAGGCGGCATAAAGGCCTCTCCAGCTTGCTCCCCGCTTTTTCATCACGTTGTCCAAATATTCCTTCCAGACGAGACGGTCTTTGTCGTCGTCTTTAACGATCGCGCCCTGCAACCCCGCAGCCAGATCCTCGTCCGTGATGTCGCCGCTTCCGAAGCTGGCTGCCAGCGCCATGCTGTTGGTGAGGAGCGAGATGGCCTCTGCCGTCGAGATCACCCCGGCCGGGGATTTGACCTTTTCTTTTTTGTCGAGCGTCATGCCGCTGCGCAGCTCCCGGAAGATCGTCACGACCTTGAGCAGCGCCTCGTCCGCCGGAACCGCCGTCTGGAGGTCGTAGGAGGCGGCAATTTCGGAAACGCGTTTTTTTACGATCTCCATCTCCGTTTCCAGATCCGCCGGCGCCGGCAAAACGATCATATTAAACCGCCGCTTCAGCGCCGTCGACATTTCGTTGACGCCGCGGTCGCGGGTGTTCGCCGTCGCGATGACGCTGAATCCTTTGCGCGCGTTCAGCTCCTTGCCGAGTTCGGGGATCGATATCGTTTTTTCCGACAAGATGGAAATCAAGGCATCCTGAACTTCGGATGCGCAGCGGGATATCTCCTCAAAACGCGCGATCCCGCCTTCTTCCATCGCCCGCATGATCGGGCTTTTCACCAGCGCTTCGGGCGTCGGCCCCTGGGCGAGGAGCATGGCATAGTTCCAGGAATAACGGACCTGCTCCTCCGTCGTTCCCGCCGTCCCCTGCACCACCAAACCGGAGTTGCCGTAAATGGCGGCGGCCAGGTTTTCGGACAGCCACGATTTGGCGGTCCCCGGTTCGCCGATCAACAGCAGCGCCCGGTCCGTGACCATCGTCGCAATGGCCATTTCGACGATGCGCGGGTTTCCGATGTATTTGGGCGTGATGACCTGCTTGCCGGCGGTCCCGCCGACGATAAACTTGAGCACCGACTGCGGAGACATTTGCCACCCCGCCGGAATTTTCCCCTGATCCTCGCGGATCAAAGCCTGCAGCTCATCTTGGTATAAAAGCTCCGCAGGCTTGCGCATGATGTCCTGCATCGTGGATACGTTACTCATTGCCTATTCGCTCCTTTTTATGATCGATTGGATGACTCCATCGTTTTCAAAACGTATTCCAGCTGTTCGCCGCTCACGGACCCGAATTTAGGCAACGCTGCCCGGATTCGGTCCGCGTACGACGCGGGGAGCCGGCAGAGCTGATCGAAAAGGAACGGCTCGATTTCGCGGCATTCCGTATTCCTCTCGTCTTCAACGGCCCGAACCAGCGCTTCATGAAGCTCTTCTCCCGATACGCCTGCGCGAACAAGCCCCATGACGGCCAAGTTCGCAAACCGGTTGCGGAACTCCGGTGATCGCTTCAGCTTATCTAGCAAATAGGAAGCCGCCTCCGCGTGTCCCGGGCGCGCAAACGCGCTGACCAGCGCCATGCGGTCGAGGGCGATGAAATGATCGAGCCAGCGCGGATCCCACTTGCCGGCCAACTCCTCCTGCGGCGGCATCTCCACATGGTAGGTGTAGCCCGTTTCGCCGTAGGACCAGATTTGTTCGATTTCCCGATACCTTCGGATGACTACCATATCTTCGATCGTATCCATCAGTTGTTTGGCTTCGTTGGCGCTCCGGCTCAGGGACGAGGCTTTCGCCCGCTCCTCCAGGATGGTCCCGAATGCTTCAAACAACCGTTCCGGAGGCAGCACGGGCAGCGCTTTTTTGAACAGATCCCGGGCAAACGAAGCCGTTTGGGCATGTTTCTTCAAGTCGAGTTCGACTGCCGCCCGGACGAGCTGCCGTCCCTCTTCGGAATGCTCATGCTGTATGTACGCCATCGCTTCGTTAGCCAAAAACGCCCAGCCCAGTTTATACATGTACAACTTGTAATTCCTCATCACATCCATATAAAGCCGGCCAAGTTCTGGGCTTGTTTTTTGATGCAGCGCCCAGATGTAACGTCTTACCTCGTTCCAGACGTTTGCCATTTCCTCTTGGCTTGCGGTCCCTTCCCGGACCGATGCCACGAGTTCCGACAAATCGCGGACCAGCCAGCCGTTCAACAGCTCCGACCGGGATTGCATGACGGACGACGAGACCGTCTCGCGGTCTTTTCCCGTAAAAGCCTCGTATAAGCGTTCCGCCGCGCTTTCCCGGTCGGAGGCCGCAAGCGCCTGAAAAGCCGCTTCGCGGATGCTCTTTTTCTTGTCGCGGCTGAAATCCAGCAGCACCTGCTCATATTCGGGATGGCCCGCCAAAAGCCGGATGGCCGTCGTCCGAACCTCGTCCGAACCTGAGACGGACGCTTTATGAACGACGTCGAGCACGTCTTTCCCGCCGTTTCTGGCGATGACGGTCAATTTGCGGGCCTCAAGCTTGCCTCCATCAGGCCGGAAGCTTTCGAGCAGATGCGGCACGATGTCCGGACCGTAGGACGGCAAGATGTCGTTCATGGCAAACTCCGCGATCTCCACATAGGGATCGTTCAACGCTTCGATCGCCAGCGGGACCAGGCGGACATCGCGAAACAGCCCTTCGCGGAACGCTTCGACGATGACTTCGTGGCGTCCGCCGCCCCGTGTCGTCAGCGCCGTGCGGACCGCGGAAAGTTTGCGGTAAGAAAGATTCGCCTCCAACCGGACGGGCTGCGTTCGCAGCGGAGCCGTTTCGCCCTCCGCGGCCCCTTTCCCTTGGGTGCGCAGCACCGACTGCAGCAGTAGGTTCACGTCCTGCAGCCGGCGGGCCGTATCCGTCCCTGCGCCTTCGTCGATCAAAGCAGCGATGCCTTCGCCCAGCTTTTTAAACACCGGGGCCCGCTCCCCCAGCTGTTCAAAGGACGGCAGCAGCCGTTTCAATCTATAATCACCGGCTGCCAAATCGCTCCCCGCGATATACAGGCGCCGGATTTCTTCATTCAGCTCCATCAGCAATGCTTGGCTCATTTTTGCATGTTCCTCCCATTCGGCTCGTTAGTAAAGCAAGCGTACCAGCTCTCGTTCGTTGATGATGCTCAGCGGCTGGACAACCAATCTTCCGCTCCGCATCTCGTGGTTAAACATCCCTAGCAGGGCAACGTCCCGCAAATGTTCTTCGGCCAAATACTTCAGCAGGTGAACGGTCCCGTCTGCGAGCACGTCGCGAAGCTCAAGCGTTTCCCCTTGGGCATCCGCGATGAAAATCCGGCCGTTTGAATCGGTCACGATGTTTTCCGCACGGAGCAGCACGACGGGATTCGGATCGCCAAGCGGATTTTTAAGCTGGTTTTTCACCTTTTTGACGACCTCGGCAAAAGACGCGGCGGCGTGCCGGCGAATCCGGCCCATGTCGCTTTCCGTAAGCGGTCTGGAAGCGAAGGACTCGTACCGGACCCTGCGGTTCAGGTCGCCGGGATAGCGGTAAAGCTCCGGCACCGCGGCCACCTCGAAAAAGCTGTCGTCCTCCCGCATCAATTTTGCCGCTCTGTATGGGCGGTACTGGACCGTGAAGTGGATTTCCCCGGTGTCCATCTGCATCCAATAACCGCAATCGACGAATTCCTGGCGGGAAACGTCGTCATAGCTGATGAATGAAAGCTGGATCAGTTCCGCATCGGACCCGGCAAGCCCCGCCTCTTTAAGTTCCGTCAACTGCCATGCGTGACCAAGCCACTCTTCGATCGTGGATTCATGGTCCGGCGCAAGCTCCGGATCTTCCAGCCTGGCGTCCAAATGGGCCCGGCCCTTTTTAATGAAGGCATGGATGACGGCCAGCTGCTCCGCCGCCCGCGAGTACGCGTCTTCCCGGTCTTCCTTCGCCGATAAAAGCAAATGAAGCTTGCGCAGCTGAATTTGGGCGCCGCTCAAATAATGGCTTCCCATTTGTTTCACGTGCTCCTGAACGGCTTTAAGCTCTTTGGCGTCCAAGGTGCCCAGGCCGCGGCGGATCAGCGAATGCGTCAGCTTCTCAAGCAGTTCCAGGCCTTCCAGCTGCGCCAGGATTTTTTTCTTCAAGGCCGCTTTATTGGTTTTTTTCGGTTTGGCCGGCGTCCCGGCTGCCGCTTCCTTCGCTTTTTTCTCTTCCCGTTTCTCCGCCTTCTCCCGTTTGGCCGCCAAATCGTCCGGGATTTGCGCCGCCGTGAACGGCTTGCCTTCGGCATAAGCGTAGAGCAGGCCCAGGACATGCTTGCACGGGAACTGCCGGCTCGGACAGCTGCATCGCATGACCGGCTTATCCGGTGTGACGAAATCGGCCGAAGGCATGTAAGGCGTTTTCCCGCTACCCTGGCATTCCCCGAAAAGCACCTGACCGTCTTCGGACCGGTGCAGCCCGGTAAACTTCCCTTTTTTATTCAGATCTCTCCCGTTTTTTATCGCAGCGCTGTTCGGCGCAAGTGAGTCGATCCAAGTTTCCGTGATCTCAATCAAACGTTTCCCCTCCACCATCGCTCTGTTTACAGATCAACCAAATTTATGATATTAATCCTCATATCTAAATCATACCTAATAATTGCGGCTGTCCCTACCCTCTAAAGACCCAATTAAGAACATACATTCTTATTCCGGAATCCAATGAAAACGGGCAATTGCAAGCTCTTCTCTTGCCGAATTCAGCCTGTTATCACAAATTCCTGAAGATAACATCCCTTCACATCCCTTGAAATTGCGTATTTGTGAAATCTATAATAAAAAAAGACTGCCGGAGTCCCAGCAATCCCATAAAACGTCATAAGAGTGGTATTGACGATTATTCTATACCCGTGATTTCCGGGTTCGCATGCATGATGCTTTCGGCGATCTGCCGCAGCTTCGGCAAAAAACGCAACCCCTCTTCGGCGCGGCGAAGCAAATCCCCGCTCGAATGGATGCCTAAATCCGCCAGGAAACGGGCAAAAAAAGGTTCGTGCGCGCGGCGCACCTCCGCCTCCGCGTCAATCGACAAAATGTGGTGGCACCGCGCATGCGTGACCCCTATCCAAAAAACCGCTTCGCGGGGATTTCCGCTTCGGATCAATTCAAGGCTGCCGTCAATGGCAATCGTTTTCGCCCCGGGCGTGATGTCCGAACTGAACGCTAACGGCGTTCGGGCCGCGGCGGCCGCAGCTTCAAAACACCGTTCAAGCCCTTCCAGATGACGCTCCGCCAATCGAGCAGTCCAGCCGCTGCACCCTAAAAATCCGAGCAATTCCGGGTACGCACCCTCAAATCCGTAGTCCTCGAGCACGCGGCGGGCTGCCAAATATCTTAGCCTGACCGTCGGGTTGCGGAGCGCGGCGACCAAAAGGACATGCGTCATCACCCCCGTCGGAAACAACCAAGGCATAACAAGCTCGAACAAAGGAGCCGACGGATTCAGCGACCTTAGCCCTTGGTCCACCCGATTCCACGCCTCCTCGCAGCGGAGTTTCACCCATTTTTCATCCGCAAATTTTTCGGAAACCTGTCGCTGCAGCTGATGCAAATATCCGCTCGGGTCATCGATCACCGCAGGCAGGCGGATACTGCCCGCCAGATGGTAGGAGCCTAACACTTGTTCCGCCGAAGCCAGCTGATTGAAGGGCAGGTAGGTGATCTCGATCAGGGTATCCTTGTAAATCATCTTTCCCGGCTTCGGCGGAACCGTCTCCCCTCTGAGGACCACGACAACATCGACGTCCGAACCCGTCGGCAGCGCCTCCTTCTCCGGCCTCCCCACCGTCGAGCCGCTGAAATAGGCCCCAATATAACCCGCCTGCATGCAGGCATGTTCCCGGACCCACTCCGCAGCCCGTTGCCGCGCCGTTCCGATCGTAATCATCCGACCTCACCTCCAGTTTTTTTACCGCGCATTCTTGCGCGAAACCTTAACGGTGCTCCGATGCATGCAAAGGCAGCCTCCGTCTCCCAAAGGCTGCCTTCGCCTCCCTTTTCCAAAATTTTCCCTGCGTTCCGGACAATACCTCAATCGTTATCCACGTAAAAGTTGCGGTCGCCGATTTGGATGTCCTGCGGGTTGGGTTTCCCGTCTTTTCCCGTGTGGACGAAAAACACGAAACGTTCCGTTTTGCCGTCGGAAAATTTAAGCGTGATCGTATTGCCCGAGATGTCGTACGTTCCCGTGCCGCTTACGCCCGACGAAGAATTGGTTGTGCCTGCCCCCGTATCCAGCGTCCCCAAAGCGAGATTGTCGCTTTTGAACGTGCCGTCCGTTTGGAAGGCGATCCGCTCTTCCCAAGCCGAAGAGGCCGAATTGGCGCCGGCCATGCCCGAATAACCCCGGTAGACGTAGCTGCCGCTAAGCTTGAAATGGGCTGCGACGGGTTTCACGGGCTCCAGCTGAACGTCCTCGATGAACAGGTTTCCTTTGGCCGACACCCGGATCGCATAGGACTTGCCGTTATCTAACGTCAGGCGGTTATTTTTGATGCTGTAGGCGCTGCAGGCCTGCTTGGAGCAGTCGATCGTTTCCGGCCCGCCGGAGACGGGCTCGCCTACGACGACTTTTTGCCCCGGAAGGAACGTGTAATAATCCCAGCATGCACCGCCGCATTCGTAACCTCCCGGATCGAGCCGCATGCCGACGTACATGCCTTGGAGCTTGTCGAGCTTGACCGGGGAAGCCGGAGCTTTTTCTTCATCGCCGCTTCCGGTCTGTCCCGTTCCGGGAGGATCCTTCGGCGGGTTCGATGTCGTCATGCCCCCGTTTTTAGCGAGTATTTCCGCAGCCTGCTCTTTGGTGAGGCCAAGCTGGCTCAGCATTTGCTCCGAAAATATCGTGATTTCGCGGTTTTTGGGATCCCACACCACCAAACCGCCCGTCGCCTCCCCCACAAACCGCAGCGGTACCAAGGTATTCCCTTGGACGACCCGCGCCGGCTTATCGAGCTTGATTTCTTTCCCGTTTAAAACGGCCTTTGTGCTGCCTACCTTCAAAGTGAACGACATGGAACCTTTTTGTCCCGTAATCGTTTGGTTCTGCTGATTCCATGTCAATGCAATGCCCATCGTTTCAAACAAAGGGCGCATCTGGACCAGCGTCGAACCGCCGTCCAGCAGCGGATCGACCGAAAAGGATACCCATTGCGTATCGACCGCCACCTTGATCGGTGCCGCCGCAGCCGCATAAGCCTGCTTCATTCCCCAAACGCCGGTTGCCAGCAGCAATGCGAAGAACAGCAGCAATCCGGCGCCGGTTTTCTTATAAACAGCTCGCATGTTTGCCTTTCACTCCTTTTTCTGCGTATTCGTTTGAGACGTCTTGCCGCGTCGACCATCCGTACGCATCCATCATCAGGCTATTCACGACTTTTTCCAATTATATCCTGAATTTTTCGGTATGGGGCTGGACCGAAGCCGCATTTTGGCCAAAAAAAACATAGGCCTGAAGTTATCTTTACTTCCAGCCTATGCACCTATTTATCATAGGGAAATACGCAAAGCAGCCTTTTACGTTGTCCTGTCAATCCTTGATTTTTTGGACCGGGATATAGATATCTACCTGGGACTCCTCGTGGTCCGGGCCCAAAAACCGCTCGTCGTAAATTTCGAAATCATCCCCCTCGACCAGGTCATATCCGGATTTCGGCAGCCAGCTCCCGTATATATGATCAAAAGCATTGCCCAAAGAATCCAGCTTGCCTTTATGGGTGACGACCACGTACTCTCTTTTTGGAATCGTCCTGGCCGCCATCGATTCCGGCAGATCTTCGACGCTTATCACGGGAACGCAAGCCATGTACGTAAAAGCTTCCGAGCCGACTCTCTTCTCATAAAAATAGCCCGGGCGGAAATGATTTTCCGTCCCGGGCCGGCATTTACGGTTTCGAACGCATCCGTTCCAACGCCATCAACGCAGCTCCCGTGGAAGCATCGCTTTTGGGCGTAATGCACTCCATCTTGGGGTAACGCGCGCGAAGCTTCTCTTGGAACTTCGTTCTAACGAAGCCGTTTTTGAGCAGCACGCTGCCTGCCATGGCAAGGCTGCCTTCCTGCAACGAAAGCGTTTCGGCCACCGGAATGACCAGCTTCAGCAGGGATGACGCACAGTTATCGGCGATATCGAGCGCCGCCTCGTCACCCGCCGCGCAGGCTTCGGAGAGGATCGGGGCCAGTGCAGCGATTTCTTTTTTGTTTCTGTTTTTGTCGTAGACAAAACCGACGACGTCCTGTACCGACCCGATGCCGAGCTGCCCGTAGACAAGCTCTTTAATGATCGTGTCCGGAATCCGCCCGTCATGCGCCTGCACGACGGCAGCCAGCAAATCGCGCCCGATCGCGTAGCCGCTTCCTTCGTCGTCGATCAGGTGCCCGAATCCTCCCGTTCGATGCGATTGTCCAGCTTCGTTTTTGCCGAGTCCGATGGAGCCGGTGCCGGCGATCAGAATCATGCCGCAATTTTTCTGATGGGCCCCGTACAAAGCGGTCTCGTGATCGCCGGTAATGTGCAGACCTCCCGGATAACCCGCGCCCCGGATTTGTCCGGTCAGCCTGCCGACGACGCTCGGATTGCTTACTCCGGCGGCCCCGACGCATAATTCGCCGCAGTTTTCGAGCCCTCCGCATGCCGCCCCGATGGTTTCCATCATCTCCCGCAAGGAAGCGCCGACGCTTTCTTCGTCCTGACCGTTATAGTTGATGGCGCCGGAGGCAAACGTCTTTACCGCCCTGCCGGTTTCGTCCACGATCGTGACGGCGGTTTTCGTGCCTCCCCCGTCCAAGCCGGCCGCATATTTCATCGTTCTCATCACATCCTTCGTTTGATTTTCGACAACGGCTGCGTCGCGATCTTTAGTTGCGCAAGCTGATCTTGCCGGTCGGCGCTGCTTCCCCGCTTAAAATACGGATGACCGAACGAATGGACATCCGGGTATATTCGAAAGCGGCCAATCCGCAAACGCCCGCTTCCAGGAGCTCCAAATCGTACGGCTTGCCGAGCGCCACCGCGGTTACCCGGTGGCCTGTCCGGACCAGCCGGTTCGCAAGCCCGATTTGCCCCCGATGGTCGCACCCGTTATACAGGCCGATAATGACGTTCGGAACATGCCGGATTTCGTTCGCAATCCGGCTTTGCTCCGCTTCGTCCGGATTGATGTCCGTCAGCAGATGTTCGATCCCCCAAGCCGCCGCGGCTTCCGCCGGAAAGGACAATTCGGCGCTCGCTTGGCTTGAAGCCTGATCCGGGCGATACGGCAGGCTGCCGATCACGATCGTATCCGAAGCCCCCTTCCGCACAGGCACAAGCGTACTGCCGGCATGGCAGATGCTTTCCATGCTGATCGCCTCCGCCGCCCGCCGATTCACCTCATGATCCGCTTCGGTCAGTTCCCCGTCTTTTACCACCCCGTATTTTGCCTTATAAAACAGCACCTTTTCCACGGCTTCGTCAAGGATGTCAACCGACAGCTCTCCGGTTTCCACCGCGTGTTCGATCCGGCGGACCGCATCCTTCACGAGCTGCGCGCTATGGCTGATAAAAAGCAGGTGAACCCCTGCCTTCAGCGCTCCGACGGCGCCTTCGGCGGTTCCGTAATAGTTTTGGATGGCATCCATTTCCAGGCAGTCCGAGATGACCAGTCCGTCATAACCCATTTGATGCTTGAGCAGATCGGTAATAATCGTTTTGGACATCGTGGCCGGAACCTGATCTTTTTCGATGGAAGGGAATAAAATATGCGCGCTGGTCAAACACTCCGCCCCGCCGTCGATCGCCGCCCGGAACGGCTTCAGTTCAAGCTCGGCCAGCGATTCCAGCGATTTGTCGATCGAAGGCAGCCCCAGATGGGAATCCACCGCCGTGTCGCCATGCCCCGGAAAATGCTTGATGGCAGCCAGCACGCCGCCATCCTTGAGCCCGCGCAGCATTTGCAGCCCGTATTCGGTCACGACTTCCGCCGTATCGCCGTAAGAGCGCACGTTAATGACCGGATTTTGCTTATTGTTGTTGATATCCAGCACGGGCGCAAGGTTAAAGTTGATCCCCAAGGCGCGCATTTCGCGGGCCGTTATCCGTCCTGCCGCATAGGCGTTTTCGGGGCGGCCCGTCGAGGCGATCGCCATCGCCCCCGGCACGTTGACCGCATCCTTCGGCAGGCGCGTGACCCGCCCCCCTTCCTGGTCGATCGAGATCAGCGCCGGATACCCCGTATGTCCGGTAATGCTTCGCTGCAGCTCCGCGCACAGGCCTTTCAGCTGCTCGCGGTTGACGACGTTATGCGCGAACAAAATGATGTTGCCGATTTTATATTCCGCAAGCAGACGCTGCGTTTCTTCATCGATCTCAGGTCCTGGAAAACCCGCCACGATCAGCTGGCCGATTTTTTCTCTTAATGTCAGTTGTCTCATCCGGATACCGGCTCCTTTATTCCTTTTCGGATTTGCTAGGTTTTATCGAATCAATACAGATGGTATTCCGCCTTCAGCTTTTCGAACCGGCGGCTTTCTTCGCGGAATTGCTCGAGCAGCGCCGGAACGTCCACGTGCTCATCCCGGTACATGTTGTCTCCGCCGAGCAAATCGATAAACGGCCTGGAATTTTCTCTGACCGGCGGCAGGAACGAAAACGATTCATAGTTGTTTTTGATCGTAAACATCAGGCGGACGCCGGTTTCCAGCGGGCGGAACGCCCGGACGTCCGTGATATGGAGCTGAACCCCGCCGCATTGCTCGCCCTGGAATTTCGAAAACGACGGCTTGAAGTACACCGGACGGAACATGACCCCCGGATGTTTCTGCGCATTCATCTCGTCGGCCAACCGCTCGGCCTGGATGAACGGCGCGCCGATGATCTCGAACGGAGCGGTCGTGCCCCGGCCTTCCGACAGGTTCGTCCCTTCGAACAGGCAGGTGCCGGGATATACAAGCGCCGATTCGAACCGCGGAATTCCGAGCGACGGCATGACCCAAATACGCCCGGTTTCCGGAAACAGCATGCGGCGGTCCCAGCCCTGGCAGCGGACGACGTGCAATTTGGCGTTCCAGCCCTTCTGCTCGTTGGCCATCATCGCCACCTCGCCGGCGGTCAAGCCGTAGCGGACGGCAAGCGGATAATTGCCGACGAACGATTCGAATCCCGGCTTTAATATATTTCCTTCGACGGTTACGCCGTCCAGCGGGTTGACCCGGTCGAAAATAACGATTTCCTTGCCGGCTTTCGCGCAGTCTTCCAATGCGTACAGCATCGTATAAATAAACGTATAATAACGCGTGCCCACGTCCTGGATGTCGTATACGACCGTGTCCACTTCGTCCAGCATTTCCCGGCTCAATCGTTTGGAATCCTTGCGGTACAAGCTGTAGACCGGCACGCCCGTAATCGGGTCGGAATACGTTTCGACCATGGCCCCCGCGGCCTGATCCCCCCGCACCCCATGCTCCGGCGAAAACATTGCCGCCAAATGAAAATGCTCGTGCAAAATCTGGATCGTCGATACAAAGTCTTTATTGAGTCCGGTCGGCGAGGTAATCAGGCCAAGTCTTTTTCCTTTTAATACATGGGCGGCTTCCATGACCGTGTCGATCCCGTTCAAAATCATCGCTGCTTCCCCCTATCGCATGTCGTTTTTGAAAAAAATGACTGCCGCTCCGCAAAAGTCCATTCCGTCCGGAAATGGTGCGGCTTCGCAGAATTCAAACAAGCGCCCGCTTGCCGAATCCTGCCCTGCAGGCAGTCATTTTTCCTATCCTTTTCCTACAACAGATCACTTTTCAGCACGCGTTTCGTTTCTTCCGGTACCATGAACGTTTCGGCGTATTCCTTGCGCGCTTCGATCCCGCGAACCCTTGCCAAATGTTTGTAGTACTCGAGGTAAGGGAACGATTTGCTGTTCGTGACGAACCAATGCTGCTCCGTTGCTTTGACCCACAGGTCGAATGCTTCTTTGGAGAAATCCACGTATACATACGGCTTGTAGTCCACCGCGTCCTCCCAGTTTTCCGCATAATACAGCCTGGAGGCAAAATGCGCCGGCAGCTCTCTTTCGAAGGAAGCGAGTCCCGCAAAGAAACGGGCGTCATTGACGATGTTATGGGTAATCGCATGGTCTTTGTGCATGCTGTTTTTCCAGTGCGTGATGATCACGTTCGGTTTGACTTGGCGGATACAATCGCAGACGCGCAAACGCATTTCCTCGTTATCCTTCAGTTCGCCGTCCGGAATATCAAATACGATCGATTCGCCGCCGAGCATATCGGCAAAAGCTTTCGCTTCGTTGACCTTTTGCTGGCGGTATTCGGCCATGTCCTGCCCGGCCGGCACGCCGCGTTCGCCCGCCGTCAAAGCAAGCGTTACGATTTTGTCCCCTTTCAGCGAGTGGCTGGCCAGCACCCCGCCTGCCGTCAATTCCGCATCCCCGACATGTCCGCCGATGGCCATAATCGTCAATTTCTGTTCGCTCATTCCTAAAACTCCCTTCTCATGATAGAAAATCGTTTTACGGTTCGGAAGCCTGCTTTTTCATATATCCGGATGGCCGGATTGGTGCTGCCCGTGTACAGCGACATATAATCGGTGCCGATCGCCTTGAACGCTTCGCACAGCTTGAAGAACAAAATCGTGCCCAGCCCGTGCCCTTCGTGCTCGGGATGCACCCCGATGCCGGCAAAATAACCCCGCCCGTTGTCCTGGCGAATGACCGGCCCGGCAAAACCGACCACCTGCCGCCCGTGCGCCGCGACGACAACCGGCGTGCCTTCCGACGTGCACTTGCCGATTTCCTTTTCCCACAACGGGTTGTTTAACCCTTGAAGCATGCCGGCCACGCCTTCGTGTTTCGCGCCGTCGAACAGTTCCACCCGATAGCCTTCTTCGGCGGCTTTCCGCTCTTTCGCCCGGATCTCCTCCGGCATGGAAAACTGCCCGAGATTCAAATACATCGCGCACTCCTGGGCGCGTTCCGCATAACCTTCGCCAAGCAAAAAGGAATGCAGCCTGCTGCCCGTCGGGACGCCCGGGGCGTTGTTATGTTCATGCCGCGGCGTATCCGGTATGTACCACGGCAGCATCATCGGATTAAAAAACAGGAAGTCCGCCTGCTTTTTCCCAAGCTCCCGAAACCGGCCTTCGACGGCTTGCAGCAGCTTTTTGTACTGTTCGTCCGTCTGGCTCGCCTGCTCAAGCACGATGCAGGTCACGTACCCTGCCGTTTGCCCGAGCGGAAGATCGTCGCCGGTACACCCGCAGGCAAACCCGGTCACCCGTCCGTCTTCGATCAGGACGAATGCGTTCAGCTTATCGAAATAAGGGCTGGAAGCGAAAATATGATGGAAGCTTTGCTCCGTCAGCTCCTTGTACCCGTCTTTTACGGCCTCTTGATTCCATAAATCGATGACCGCCTGCGTATATTTTTCATCCCAGGCATCAATCATGCTCAGCGGCACCTCCGTCCCTTGTGAGAGATTTAGTAGCTTATTTTCCCCATGATGACGGGCCTTGCGGCCCCGGTTACGTTCGGCAGATTGTTCGGCTTCCGCTTTATCGCATAATCGGCGAGGATTGCAAACGCCACCGCTTCCTTCGCGTCGCTGCTGTAGCCGACTTCCTCCTGCGTCAGCACCTCGACCCCCATGGATTCCATTTCGCTGCGCAGGAAACCGACCAATACCGGATTATAGCTTCCGCCTCCGCCGACGATCAGGACATCGGCCGGCGTGCGGCCTTGGACGTAGCGGCGGTAGGCGTCGCCGATCGACCAGGCCGTCAGCTTCGTCACGGTAGCGACCACATCCTCCGGCTTCATGCCTTTTTGCGCAGCAATGCCCAGCAGCCTCTCGATATAGGCCGAGCCGAACAGCTCCCTGCCGGTGGATTTCGGAAGCGGCTGCGCATAATAAGGTTCTTTGGCTAAAAACCCGAGCAGTTCCTCGTCGACCGTCCCCCGGCCGGCAATCGCCCCTCCGATGTCCATCGTGAGCTGTCCCGGATACAGGCGTTCGACGACGCCGTCGATGATCATGTTTCCGGGTCCGGTATCGAAGGCATACACGTCTTCCGGCGCGCAGCCCGCGGGAATGACGGTCATGTTGCCGATGCCGCCGATATTTTGCAGCAGCAGCGTGCGGGACGCTTCCCTGTAAAGCAAATATTCCGTGAACGGTACGAGCGGCGCCCCCTGGCCGCCCGCCGCCATATCCGCCGGGCGGAAGTCGGACACGCACGGAATCCCCGTCCGCGCGGCGATGACCGATCCTTCCCCGATTTGCACCGTATAACGTATGTCATGTCCATGGCGCTTTTCTGCGGCCGGCGCATGATAAATCGTTTGACCATGCGAGCCGACGACGGCGATGTCCGCCGGTTCGAGCCCCGCCGCCTTAATGACGGCGAGCGCCGCTTCCGCGTACAGCTCGCCCAGCAATACGTTCATGCTCCCGACTTTGTCGATCGTAGCCTTGACCGGATCAAACAGCTCGAAAATCTCCTGCCTGACGGCAGCCGGATACGGCCTGTTTTCAAAGGCAATCAACGAAACGGCGATTTCCCCTCCGGGACCGTCCGCGATCCGTACCACGGCTGCATCTATTCCATCCACTGACGTGCCGGACATAAGTCCTACGGCATAGCGGCTTGCATGCATATCCAAAGTTTCGCGCTTCATCGGTTCAGCCTTTTACCGCGCCTACGGTAACGCCCTCAAGGAAGTATTTTTGCAGGCTGAAGAACAAGATGAACATCGGCAGCGCGGAAATGGTCGCGCCTGCCATCATCGGCGCAAAATAAGTCGTGTTCGCAAAACGGAAGTTTTTCAGTCCGACCTGAATCGTCTGCATATCCATGGAGTTGGTGACCAGGAACGGCCAGAAGAACGTGTTCCAGTTGTCCATGAAGGTCAAAATGGCCATGACTGCAAGAACGGTTTTGGATAAAGGCAAAATGATACGGAAATATATCTGGAACTGGTTGCAGCCTTCGATTTTGGCGCATTCCAAAATTTCGTTCGGGATGCTGCCCATGAACTGCTTCGCGAGAAAGATGTTATAAACGGTGACCAGACCCGGCAAAATCAATGCCGTATACGTATTTTGAATTTCAAAAATATTGACGATCAAAATGTACAGCGGAACCTGCGTGACCTGATAAGGAATCATCATGGCGATCAGCAGCAACGAAAAGATCGCGGCTCTGCCTTTGAACTGGATTTTGGAAAACGCGTATCCCGCCATGCTGGCGAACAACACGTTCGTGACCATCACGGTGGTTGCCACGATCAAGGAGTTCAGCAGCCAGCGGTACGTGTATTCGCTGAACTCAAAAAAGAACTTGTAGGATTCGAGCGAGAAACTGCTGGGAACCAATTTGTAATCCATGGCCCCGGCTTCGACGGGTTCACCAAAGGAAGAAATAATCATATAGTAGATCGGGAACAGGGTGGCCAGCGCGAATGCCAGCAGTATGATCATCAGAACGGTGTTTCTGGCGATCCGGATCTGGGGTCTCCCTGCATGAGGGTTGTAAAGCGACATAAGTGCATCTCCTTCCTTTAATATTCCACGTCTTTGCCCAGGAATTTGAACTGAATGAAAGATATAACCGCGATGATGGCGGCCAATACCAGCGACTGCGCCGCGGCTTTGCCGAATTCGAAATATTTAAACGCGTTGTTGAAAATAAGCAAACCGACCATCGTCGTCGCGTTGTCCGGGCCTCCGCCCGTCATCAAATACGCGTTCTGGAACACCTGGAAGGAACCGATGACGCCCGTCACCAGCAGGAACAAGGTCGTCGGTTTCAAACAAGGCACCACGATGTACCACAACTTTTGAAAAAACGACGCTCCGTCGAGTTCCGCCGCCTCGTAGTAACTTCCGTCAATGCCAAGCAATGCCGCAAGATAGATGATGATGCTCGTGCCGTGACTGGACAGCCAAGCCATCAAAACGAGCGAGAACATGGCATACGCGCTGGATCCGAGCCAGTTATGCGTGCCGAGCCCGAAAAACGACGTGACTTTGTTGAAGATGCCGACGGGCATCGGATCGAAAATCCACAGCCAAACCAGGGACAAGGCCACGCCGGAAGCGACTGCCGGAAGGTAATAGACCGCCTTGAATACCGTCTGCATCTTTTTCTTCAGCGGCAAAATCATGATGGAGACCGCAAAAGATAATAGAAGCGATACCGGAACCGTCAGTACCGTGTAGACGACGGTGTTCACGATGGCCTTCCAGAACAACTTGTCCTTGAACGTTTCCGTATAGTTTTCAAACCCGACGAACTCGGAACCGATCGGCTTATACTTTTGAAAACTGATGATGAGCGCGCTGATTACCGGGTATAACGTAAACATTGCAAAAACCAAAAGGGCCACGGCAATAAAAGCATATCCCCACGCTGCATCGCCTTTTATTTTTCGCCGTTTGATCGGTTTAGCATATTCAGTCATCTTGCGAAACCCCTTTCATACTTCGTTTCACAGGCAATTGGGGGAAAGCCGTATGGAAGTCATACGGCTTTCCAATGTTTTTCTCTCTAGTCTTTGACGACGCCGTCTTCGCCGAAGGCATCTACCGCCGCGGTTCTTACCGCTTCGTACATTGCCTCAGGGGTAATTTCGCCGGCAATCAGAGCTTGAAGCTTAGGCACGATGACTTCATCCTCAAGCTTGATGGCTTTGGCGCCAAGATCCGTTGGGATGTCCGGACGGGCAGGAACGGCCGCTTTCAGCATCGTTTCGACGGCTGCCTTGTTGTCCGGATCGCGGTCGACCGGCATGCTTTCAGCCGCTTTTCTGCCGCTTTCGGTGATTTGGGCGACGAACAGCTCGTTGTTCGTGGTCGCCGCGATTTTGCCGCTGGACAGGAAGTTCGCCGCTTTGACGACGTTCGCTTTGTGCGCAGCCGTCGGCTCTTTCTTGCCGCGGAAGGTTACGTAACCGTCGACGGCGACGCTGGATTGCGCTTTGGCGCCGGCAAAGGAAGGAACCGGAAGCACGACGTAATCGACGGGAATCGAACCCTTGACCGCGCTTGCGTCTTTGTTTTTCAGCTTTTCGTTGTTCAGCTTCGCCGATCTTTCGAACCCTGCGAGACCTTTACCGGTGATCATCGTTTGACCTGTCAGGAACATGTTCCAGCGTTTGCCCGCATCGATCGAGCTGAGCTCTTTCGGCATGGAACCGTCGTCGATCATCACGCGGATGTCTTTCAATACTTCAAGGAAGTTTTTGCTTGTGTAAGCGTATTTCAGATCCTGCGTGAACGGCGACGGCATGCCGGCGCTTTTCACGAGAATGCCGAGGTAATCTTTGGAGGTAACGCCGGCTGTTGCGAATACAAAACCGTAGCGGGATGTTTTGCCGTTTTCCGTAACCACGCCTTTTTTGATCGCTTCGCGGAATTCGTCGAAGGTCCAGCCCTCTTTTTGCACCTTTTTGTAGTCGATGCCGGCTTTTTCCATGAATTCCTTGTTGCCGCCGATGGCGTGCACTTCCATGTAGGCAGGGAAGCCGTAAAGGCCTTTGCCGTTTTTCATGTATTCAAGCGGAGCCGCGTCGTAATCCTTCAGCATTTCTTCCGTCGCGGTATCCGAAATATCCATCAGCATGCCTTGCTGCACGTATTTCGAAATGCCGTCGGAGCCCATAAACGCGATGTCCGGAGGGCTGCCCGCGTTCACCTGCGTGTCGAGCTTTTGCGTCATGTCTTCCCAGCTCGCAGGTTCGATCTTAAGCGTCAGGTTCGGGTATTTTTCGTTGAACTCTTTCGCCATCTGATCGAAATTGCTTTGGAAGTTTGCCGATACCGGCGGCAAAAGCGCCGTGATGGTGTCTTTTGCGTTCGGATCGTCCACGTTCGCAGCTTTGTCGTCTTTGCCGCCGCAAGCGGACAACGTGGTCAGGGCCATGCTGAGGGCAAAGACGGATGCCAATACGCGCATTTTCTTTTTCATCATCAAAAACAAGCCTCCTTGAAAATATAAATCGTATTAGACCTTCTGTTTCTTAAAGCCAAATCCTTAAACGACCTGATTGAACTCATGGATTGCTTTTTTCAAGCTGCCGTCGGCCCGGTTCAGCGCCTCTTCGGCCGGACCTGCCGCAAGCCCGGTTTTGATCATCATGATCGCCAGCTTACAGTTCATGGAAGCGCTTTCCAAATAGGCGGCAGCCTTGGCGTCATCGACCCCTGTTGCCGATTTGATGATGCGGATCGAACGATCCCGAAGCTTGATGTTGCTCGCTTTCAAGTCTACCATCAAGTTATTGTAGGTCTTGCCTAACTTAACCATAGTACATGTGCTGAGCATATTCAAAACCAATTTCTGGGCAGTTCCGGCTTTCAGCCTCGTTGAACCCATGATCACTTCAGGCCCGACCACCGGCGCAATGCAGATATCGCAGACGTTCTCTAATTTGGACGGTTTGTTGTTTACGACGCCGATCGTTGCCGCTCCGATCTCGCGCGCTTTCCGAAGCGCCTCGATGACGAATGTCGCGCTGCCGCTCGCCGTAATGCCGATCACCGCGTCCTTGTCCGTGATCCCGCACTGCTCGATTAATGCAACCCCCTCCTCCGCACTGTCTTCGGAACCTTCCACAGCCAGTCTCAGCGCTCCATCGCCTCCGGCAATATGACCTTGCACAATCGAAGGATCAGTGCCGAATGTCGGCGGACATTCAGATGCGTCCAGAACGCCCAATCTGCCCGAAGTCCCTGCTCCTATATAAAACATTCTGCCGCCATTTTTAAGCACGCGGTGCAGAACGTCCACCGCCTTCGAAATCTGCGGGATTTCCGCAGCCACGGCGGCCGGAACCTTGGCATCTTGTTCGTTCATGAGACGAAGCATTTCTTCTGTGCTGCATTCATCGATCATCCGAGTCTGCTCATTGATACCCTCTGTTGTCAGCCCCGCCAGATACTCATCCATTGCGATCCTCCTATCCATATATTCATTTCTGGGAAGTCGCAAATTCCAAAGACGGATCAAGGCACAATATGTAGTTCTTTTTATATGGTCTGTCCCTACATCATGTGTATCAAAACCGCACTTTTGATATTTGCCAAATCCTCTTCTTGATTTCATATTAACGAGAAATTTCATTTTGGTCAACAGTTTTTGAAATATTATTTTATTATAAAATAAATTATTGTTGTTTAATTTTAGCTTGTACGCCTGCGGACCATTAACGGAAAACAAAAAAAAGACACCGTCTTTCGGGCGAAAGGCCGGTGTCTGGATCGCATCGGTCAGCGGTGTTTGCTTGCCGCGATGATGTTATGCGTTTTGGTCAAATATTTTTTCACGTTTTTGTATTCGGCGCTTGCCACCCCGGCAAACAGGATGTCGATGATCGTCAGCATGGCGATGCGCGAGCCCATGGCGCCGCTGCGGATGGTCACTTCGGGGGTCGAAATGTTCAGCACGATATTTGCCTTGTCCGCCAGCTCGCTTTTCGTGTATTTCGTAATGGCGATGATGGTGGCCCCGCTTTTTCTGGCGATTTCAAGCGAGTCCAGAATTTCCGTGGTTTTGCCCGAATTGGAGATAAACACCGCCACGTCCCCTTTGTCGAGCAGCGTCGCGGCGGTCAGCTGGCTGTGCCCGTCGGTGTACGTATGGCACATCTTGTTGATCCGCGAAAACTTCTGTTCCGCGTCGATGCCGACCAGGCCCGAAGCGCCGATGCCGAAAAAGACGATGCGGTTGCTTTTCCGCAGCACCTGCACGGCTCGTTCCACTTCGTTCTTATCGATGACGCTTAACGTGTCTTCGATCGATTTGATGTTGTTTCTGAACGTGTTGGAAATGATGACGGACAGGTCGTCTCCCGGCTGGATGTCCGTATACTGATCCTTTTGCTCCTCCATCGAACCAAGCGACGCCGAGATGCTGACGATAAAGCTGCGGTAACCCGAATATCCCATCGTTTTGCAAAAACGAAGCACGGACGCGTCGCTTGTTTTCGTCAGCTGCGCCAGGTTTTTGATCGATAGATGGGGGATTTCTTCGACGTTTTGCAGAACGTATTCCGCCACCATTTTTTCGACCGGGGTCAGGCTGTCTTTCATTTCGCGAATTTTAATCAAAATATTATCGTGTATTGACATACGTTTCCCTACTCATCTCAGTTTAATAGAATCCAATTGCGTCAATCGCTAGTGTACATAAAAACAAGAGGTTAATCAATATAATTGAAAAAATAGAAAAATCATGAAGTTTTCGACAGATAAAAATAAATTTCAAAATTTACCTGTCGATTTAAAATTTAAATCCATTTTATATGACAGAGCGCAAAATTGCAATAAACCTTACATGCCGGGTCAACGATTATTCGCATGGACATGCGCCCCCTCCCGTTTCTGCGGCCCTTAAAATCTATCATTTAGAAATCGTTCTTCACCGCTAGCGGAAGGTATAACCGCCGTTTCCGGAGACTCTCTTTTTTCATATGATATTTTGTCAGCGCAAAGGAGTGATATGATGGACGCGTATTATAATTGTTTGCAATGCATGAATCGGAAGGTTCGCATATTAACGACGGACGGCAAAGTGCATGTAGGGAAAATCGTGAAGGTCGACAGGGAGCGCGTGTATTTGGAAACCGAGCAAGGAGGGCCTGTCCGAACCTCGGCCTTTTCGCCTTACGGATGGGGTTACCGCAGAGCGATAATTCCGCTTAGCTTGTTTACTCTGCTGGCGATCGCGTTGATTTGACCGAATTTGTTCTCCCCGATACCGGGGAGATTTTTTTAGGAGCCGAAACCATCGGAGGACAAGCCCGGAAGGCCGGCGCGGCCGCAGCTGAATGGCGCTACAAAAAAACACGAAGCACAGATGTTTGCGCCTCGTGTTGTTCGCATGCCGCTGAAGGATCAGCCGAAAATCAGTTCCAGATCTGCTTTGCCGCCGATACGACCAGCCCCAGCTTGTTCCACTGGTCCTGATTCGCGACCGCGTTGCCCTCTTCCGTCGAAGCAAAGCCGCATTGCGGGCTCAGGCAGAGCTGTTCGAGCGGCACGTATTCGGCCGCTTCCCGCACGCGCCGCTTGATGTCTTCCATATTTTCCATCTCGCCGGTTTTGGTGGTGACCAGTCCAAGCACGACGCGCTGGCCACGGATATGGCGAAGCGGTTTGAAATCGCCCGCACGATCGCTGTCGTATTCCAGGAAAAAGCCGTCCACGTTCACGCGGGAGAACAGCTCTTTGGCAATCGGCTCATAACCTCCGTCGTACAGCCAGGAAGATTTGAAGTTGCCGCGGCAAATGTGAATCGTAATCGCCATGTCGGCGGGCTTTTGCTCGACGGCTTCGATGGTGATATCGGCGAACGTTTTCATCAGCTTGTCCGGATCGTAGCCTTTAGCCTTGATTTTCTCCCG
This sequence comes from Paenibacillus sp. FSL M7-1455, assembly GCF_038004655.1. Classification (NCBI taxonomy): domain Bacteria; kingdom Bacillati; phylum Bacillota; class Bacilli; order Caryophanales; family Paenibacillaceae; genus Paenibacillus; species Paenibacillus sp. FSL M7-1455. The sequence continues at coordinate 3,554,579 of NZ_JBBORO010000001.1, forward strand.
AAACGTGTCGCTGAACAATGCGCCCCAGCTTGTATCGTCGAGCTGAAGGTAGCGGCAGCCCGCATCGTAAAATGCCTGAATCGCGTTGCGGTATACTTGCACGATGTCTTTCGCGGCATCTTCCAAAGTAGGGTACGCAGGGTGATCGGCATATTTCTGGCTGTTGACGACGCCGGAATAAAAGATCATGTTCGGACCCGGAATCGTAAACTTGGCCACATGCTCCCCCGCAGCCTGCTTCAGGAATTTAAAATCCTCCAAAAACGGATGATCCGCAGGAAAAGCCAGCTTCGAAGCAACCGTGTATCCTTTGGCTTTGCTCATCGCTCCATGGAACAAGCCGGAAGCATCGAGATCAAACACCTCGATTCCTTGGATGGCTTCGATGAAGTCCAGATGCCACCAAGTGCGTCTGAATTCGCCGTCCGTCACGGCGGTCAGGCCGACCGCCTTCTGTTTGTCCACCAGCTTCACGATCTCGGCGTCTTCGACTGCGCGCAGCTCTTCCTTCGAAATCAGCCCTTCCTGGAACTTGGCTCTGGCTTCTTTGAGAACTTGCGGACGCAGGAAGCTTCCCACTTGGTCGGCGCGGTACGGCGGCGCCATGTTGTTTGTTTCCGTTTTCAATTAGTTTCTCTCCTTTGTCTCCAGCAGCAAAAATCGTCGATGGTAGTATTTTGCGGCAAACCGTTATATCTGATTATCCTACTTCTCCGCGCGGCAAACAAGTCATGATTTTGCAAAATTCGCATCGGGCATAAGTTTACCGTCATTTTTCGGCGATGTTCGGCATACGCGCTTCCGTTTAACGGATGTGCCGAAAAATCGCGAATTGCACTTCCCTACACGATGACAAAAAAAGACCGTTTTCACCCCATATGGCGGATGAAACGGTCGCAGCGCACGTACGGTCCCCTGTTTGCGGCAACCTGATCCGCCGCGGGCCTGATCAAAACATAACCGGCAGCCCCGTTTTGGCGGACTCGTTGGCGGCCAGCGTGACTTCAAGCGTCCGCAGCGCCTCGCCGTACGGGGCGAGAATCAGGCTGCGGTCCCCGGTTTCCACCGCCTGGATGAAGGCATCGTCCTGCGCCTGGTAAAAATCGCCCCGGCCTTTGAATACCCAAGTTTGGTCCGGTTCCGTGATGGTCAAGTGGCTGCCTTCCAAGGTCAGCCTGAAGTTGCGCCCCATCATTTCCAGCGAAGACCTACCGTCCGGCTGCGGAAAAAAACCGGTATCGATATGCCCGAGGGCGCCCGATGCAAACACCATGTTGACCGAAGCCGCATCGGGGGTGGTGATTCCGGGAACGTCCCGGCTGAGCAGCAGCCCCATGTCGGCGGATATTTTGCGGACGTCGCCCGCCAAATGCAGCATCAAATCCACGTTGTGCGTCGTCTGCTCCACCAGCTGTCCCCCGGACTTGGCATGGTCCACCCACCATGGATTCGGAGGAAGTCCTCCGAAACGGTAAGCCCGAACCATGGCGATCTCTTTGCCCTCCAGGTAACGTTTGGCCCGCTGAACGGATTCCATATAACGCAAGCAGTAGCCCGACCCGGCGATGACCCCGGATTGCTCCAACGCTTCCGCTTTCCGGCGGACCTCATCCATGCGGAGTCCAAGCGGCTTTTCGACGAGCAGATGAATCCCGCGTTCCGCCGCTTTTTCTTCCATGTTCCCGTGGGCAAACGGCGGTACGCATATAAATAAGGCGTCCAGCTTTTCGCGGTCCAACATTTCGTCGAAATCATCATATGCCTTTCCCCCGTACTGCCTGGCGGCCCGTTCCGCCGCAGCCGGCGCAACGTCGCAGACGGCCGCCAGTTCGGCCCGTTCATTCCGGTGAATATGCTTCAGATGCTCGGTAGCGATGATTCCGGCCCCAACAACGCCGATTCTGATCATTTGCCTGCCTCCCCTTCGCTTTTTTCGCGTGTTAATACGGATTTTTGCCCAAAATGACGTCCAAATGGCGGGACGTGTCAAAGATCAGCTGGTCCGGAAAACTTGCGTAGGGCTCCAGCTCGGCGGTCAAGCTGTCGCGGTATCCGATGTCGCTCAAAGCCAGGCGGACGTTCAGCCAGTCCACGTCCCCGGATAACAGCGGCACGAAACCGTGGTAATTGCCGACCTTCGTCCGGAAATCTTTCACGTGAATTTTGCGGATACGGCTTCCGAGCGTCCGGATCCAATGTTCCGGTCTTCCGAAGGCCAGCGTGTTGCCGACGTCGAAATAAGCCCCGACATGCTCCGATTCGAACTGGTCGATGTAGCGGGCCATTTCAAGCGGACTCCACAGAAACTGGTTCCAAACATTTTCGATGGCGATGCTTAAAGGCGTGCCGGCGATATCGTCGATCAGCGGCTGCAAAGCCATCGTCGAGCGCTCCCATACTTCCTCGTACGAGACGTTTTCTTCGATCCGCCCCGGCACGACCAGGATCGTATCGACTTCAAGCTCCAGCGCCAGTTCGATTTGCTTGCGGACGGATTCTACCCCAAGGCTCCTCGTTTCTTTGTCCGGGGAACTAAGCGGGTATTTTCCAAGCATCTCGGTCGAAAGGCTGCTGATCGTCAGCCCATAGCTGCGGACCAGCCTCCCGAGCGCTTTCGCGTCTTCAGGCGTCGTATCCATCGTCAATCCCACGCCGCCGGGAGCGTACAGATTCAGCTCGATCGTGTCAAATCCGGCCGCCGAGCTGGTGCGCAGCACTTTGCTCAGCGGAGTCCCCGGCGGGAAACACCATTGATTGATTCCCTTCTTCATCTTCAGTCCTCCTCCCATCTCTCGCCCTTCACCCGAAACGAAATGGACAGGTGCAAAGCTCGCGGGGAGCTTTGCACCTGTGCTGTCACTTCAAGTTTGCCGACCATTTTTCCGCGCGCTGCTGCAGATCGTCCAGGAATGACTGGATATCCGGAGCGTTGCCGGTGGCCGCTTTGCTGATGAATCCGTTCACCGCGGGCACGATGTCGCTCATGTAGAAGGGGTTGGCTTCGTCCATGAGTTCCGAGTGGCCCACTTCGGCGATTTCCAGCGCCTTTTTGACGTATTTGTCTTCAGGGGAGACGAAATCCGCATTTTTCAGCGTCGGCGTCAGCGCAAAGTTTTCGTACATGTACCGCTGCGTCATCGGACTCGTCAGGAACTTGAGCACCTCCCAAGAGGCTTTGACGTCCTTGGCGTTTTTCGCCATGACGAACGGGTCGACCGCCACCCAACCTTCTCCTTTGGGTCCCATGTTCATGACCGGTTCAAACCGGTCCAGCAGCTCCTTGTTTTTCTTGCTTAAATATTCGTTCATCGTGGAGCCGCCGGTGGAATCCAGCGCGATCGCGATATTGTTGCGTTCAAGCCCGAAGTTCTCCGCGCCCTGGGCGTTCACGAAGCCGGCCGGCGGAAGTTTTGCCGCTTCCTTCAGCCATTCCATGACCTTCACCATTTCCGGCGTGTTCAAATGCCATTTGATGTTCTTGACGTCCTTCAACGTGCCTTCGGCGCCTTTGGCTCCAAACGCCAGCGTCAACGCGACGAACGTCGATCCGTTGAGCGAGTTGCCGCTCCAGTACAGTCCGTAATTATCTTCGCCGGTTTTCGGGTTTTTGCCGGTCATTTTTTTGGCCTTTTCGAGAATTTCGGCCGGATCGGCTTTGGCGGAGAGCGGTTCCACTCCCCAGTCTTCAAAAAGCTTTTTGTCGTAGATGGTCATTCTGCGCCCGAGCGCCACCGGAATGCCGAATTGTTTCGAGCCGTCGGGCGACTTGGTGCTGTAGGAATTGTTCATGATGCCGGCCAGGTAAATATTCGGGTCGAAGCTCGCATCTTCCTTGATCAGGTCATCCAAGTCCCGGAGCAATCCGTCCTGATACCACTGGGACGCAAAAGCTCCGCCGGTGTACAGCACATCCACGTCGCCGGAAAGCAGCATCGCGGATTGTTTGGCTTTGACGTTTTCCCATGGAATTTGATACAGCTCGAGTTTAATGTTCGGATACATTTTGTTGAACGTCTGCTCGAGATACTCGTTCAGCCCGATGGTCGGGTTTCCCGTCTGCGCGTTGATGCCGTTGTCCAGCTGCCATCCCGCCAACGCCACCCTGACGTTCCCTTTCATGTCGGACACCTTCTTGATTTCCACGCCGCCCGTGACGTCCGTATCCGATCCGCCCGAACAAGCCGCAAGCGAAAGCGTCAGCAGGCTGGACATGAGAAGCAATAGAAGCTTTTTCATGAATCCGTTCCCCCTTTTTCATCACACCTGGAATGGAAGCACTTCAAAACGCTGCTTACTGTTTGATTCCCGACAAAGCGATGCTTTCGATAATGTAGCGCTGCAAAAACATATATACGACGACGACCGGAATCAGGCTTACAGTCGTGGCAGCCATAATGATGGAAGGCTGTTTGTCGATGCCGTTGTTGTAGGTGAACATCGCGAGGCCGATTTGGATGGTGTATTTGGTCGCTTTTTTCAGGATCAGAAGCGGCCACAGCATGTCGTTCCAAACGCCCAAAAAAAGCAAAATGACCATGGTGGCGATGATCGGCGTGCACAGCGGAAGGTACACCCTGCCGAACACGGACCCCTCCTTCGCTCCGTCCAAAATGGCGGCCTCCCGGAGCGTCGTCGGCAGCTGATCGAAAAAGGCTTTGGCCAAAAACGTCCCGAACGCATAGTTCAGGGCGGGCAGATAAAACGCCAAATAATTGTCGACAAGCCCGAGCTTGCTGAACAGCAAATATTGCGGGATCATCGTCATTTCAAAAGGGATCATCATCGTGCTCAAGGCAAGCAGCAGCACGATGTTCGCCCCCTTGAAACGCAGCTTGGATAACGCGTACCCCGAGAGCAGCGCCGACAAGGCGCTGACGATGATGACGCCGACGCTCACCAGAATCGAATTCGAAATGTATCGGAACATCTTGATGCTGGTAAACGCCGCCTCGAAGGTTTTGATGGAGGGTTCCTCCGGCCACAGCCTCGGCGGGAAGTTGATATGAAGACGGGCAGCCCAGTCGAAGCTTGTGACGAGCATCCACAGAAACGGCACGATCATGACGAAGGATCCGAGCGAAAGCACGATCGTCAATATCCATTGGTTCAGGGAAATCTTTTTTCGCCGGTGCTTGAAATTGGCATCCACGGTGTTCATCGATTGACCTCCTAACTCAGAATGGGACGGGTTGAAGCTGCAACTCCCCCGATCAGTCGAAGCTGTCCTTCCGCCGGTTCAGCAGCATCATGACCGCCGTCAGCACGAAAATCATGATAAAGAGCAAATACGAGGCTGCGGTCGCCGTACCCATCTGCGAGGAGAGAAAGGCGTTTCGGTAAATATACAGCACCACCGTCATCAGGCTGCCGCCCGGATTGCCCGCCGTGCCGCCGATCAGCCACACGTCCGTAAACCGTTTCATGCCGCCGATCGTGCCCATGATGAGCATGAACACGAATATCGGCCTTAAATACGGAATCGTCACATACAGCCATTTGCGGTAGGTACCCGCGCCGTCGACCTCGGCCGCTTCGTACAGATCCCGCGGAACGCTTTGCAGCCCCGCCAAAAAAATGATCGTATTGTAACCGAGCGCCCCCCATAAGCTCATCAGAACGATGCTGTACCGGGACACCTGCGGATTCGTGAACCAGCCGACGGGGTCGATGCCGAACAAACCGATGACGAAGTTCAGCAGCCCTTCCTTGGAAGGGTAAAACAGAAACGAAAACAGCAGCGTCGTCGCCACCCCGGACACGACGTTCGGCAGAAAAAATACGGCCTTGAAAAAGTTTTTGCCCATATGCCATTTCAGGTTGTTGATCAGGCTCGCCAAAATAAAGGACAGGGCGATGCCGAGAAGTACCGACCAAATGCCGATAAAAAGCGTATTTGTAAGCGCTTGCCAAAATAGCGAATCCGACAGCACGTAATCGTAGTTGTTTAGTCCGACCCATGTTCCGCCGATCGATAGTCCCGAGGTTTGATGGAAGCTCATGATCAGCGCAGCGATCATCGGATAAATCGCAAAAGCGAGCACGCCGATGATCAGAGGTGCGCTGAACAGGTAACCCATCCAGTCGTTCCGGGTGAATCGCCTTTTCCGCTTGACCTTGGGTTCCAAGGGTGTATCCGTTTTCACATTTGCGTTCAATGACAAGCCGGTTTCCTCCTTCCGGTTCGCAGCACTTGCTAAGATGTTGACGACATGATCAGAATCTGGCGAAGCATTTTTTAAAATATGTATGTGTACGGGATGGGTTTATGTTTTCTTTTTTTGGGAGGGAACAAAAAAAGAGAGCCGGTCCCGGCTCCCTTTCCCTGCTGCTTCTACTGCTTCGGTTTTTCATGGTTTACGGCAAGTGTGATAATCATGACGACAAGCGTCAGCAGCGCGATCAGCTGGTCGATGGTCATAACCGTCCGCCTCCCTGCAATCAGGATGGCTCTGTCGGGCGGTTTCCTTGCTCCCATGAATGCCTGGTTACGTTTCCCCATACATACTTATTCGCGCCGCCTGCAGCTTATTCGTCTTTTGAACGCAAAAATGCCTTCACTTTCCCGATGCAGGCCTCTTTGTCCGTAAACGCATGGTACAGCCTGCCCGCAACGACCGATTGGTCGCCGAAAAAGAACCGTTCGTACAGCGTCTGCCGCCCGCCGAACCCGCTCGAGCTGAGGTCCCACGCCAGGCGGAACAGCGCCGTTTTCGAACATGCGTCGATGCCTGCGCCCCGGAGGTAACGTTCCATCGCTTCGCTGGATTCGGACGCAAAATCGCGCTCGGACGGAATCATGATGACGCTGCTTCCCCCAAGCAGCTGAATCAGTTCGATCATGCGCGGATACATCTTGGGAAACAGCACGTTTGCCGTCCAAATCGGCCGCCGATCCGGGAGCATGCTTCCGAAACGGTCGGGAGCCGCTCCCGCTTCCGAGGCAACGAGCAGGGATTTCAGCGTCTCGAAAGACGCGATGACTTCCGTGATTTTATCGATGGTGGACGGATAAGAAGCCCGATCCAGCGTCTCGGCCATATAAAAAAGAATGCCCAGCGCAAATTCCGTTTTGGCGACATACCTGCACAACACCTGATGGCCGCAGTGGACATGAAAACCGCTTGCATTGAAAAATCGCATGGACAGCCGCTCGTCCCCCAGCATAAACACGCGCTCCCACGGCACAAGAACGTCTTCGAACAGGACCAGCGTATCCATCTCGTCAAAACGGGAGCTGAGCGGGTAGTCGTATGCCGAAGCGCCTTGCGCCAGGCTTTCCCTGCATATCCAACGCATGCCCGGAAGATTGTTCGGAACGGCAAAGGCAAACGTTCTTGAACTGTCCTCTTCGGGCATATACGGCGAGGCCGGAGGGTATACCAAAATTTCGTCCGTCGTCACGCCTTGGGTCGCCAGCAAAAAAGCGCCGCTTACGACGATGCCTTCCTGGTTCCGTTCAACGATCCGCGCCGCGCAGCTGGATATGCTGCCGTCCTCAAGCAATTCGTCGAAACGGCTGGCATGGGGCTGCACGAATGCATGGGAAAGGGAGATGTCATGCTCCCGGCAATAGACGTAATATGCCCGCATACGATCCGCAAATTCGGGTTTCTTTTCGCCAAGCAGTTCGGCGGCCGCATAAAATGCCATCAGCCCGGTATTCATGTAATCCGGCGATCTTCCCAGCAGTCCATGATGCCGCTCTCCCCATAACGTCATCATCTCCCTGCGTTTCGCCAAATCCTCCTTCGTTACGGGCTGCTTAAACGACAATCCGACGGCGTCTCCCGTGGACGGGGAGCAATAGGTCATGCGCTCCCTATAATCGGGATGATGCTGCAAATCGTACAGCTCCGCCTGCGTAGTCATCAGCCCCCGAAAAGCAGCATGATCCGAAAGCCTGCCGTCCACTCGTTCTCCGCGTATCCAAACCCGGGGGTTGGCCTGATCGATACGCTCGATAAACTGCTTTCCGTTTTTTGCCGGCACAGGCGCAGCCTCCTTTGAAAAAATGGATGATCCCATTCTATTCAAAAGGGCCTCCGTCAGGAAGCGGCAGCAACCTAATAGGAAGCCAAAATGCCGTCAAACGAAGCAGAACCAAGAGCATTGTTACCGTAAAATGTTGTACAATAGAGGTTATGGTTATGTTAATTCATGAAAAAAATGCCTAGAAGGATGGATCGCAAAATGTATGTAGCCCGTGATTGGCAAGATTACGAATTGATGGATACGGGATCCGGCGAAAAGCTGGAACGCTGGGGGGACGTCATCCTCCGCAGACCGGACCCGCAAATCATATGGCCTATCCAAAACGAAAGCGTGAAGTGGCGCGAGGTTCACGGCCATTATCATCGGAGCTCTTCCGGCGGCGGACACTGGGACATGAAAAAGAAACTTCCGGACCGCTGGACGATCTCTTACGACCAATTAAAATTTTATATCCGCCCGACCAATTTCAAGCACACGGGCCTGTTCCCGGAACAAGCGGCCAACTGGCGCTGGATGATGGACAAGATTGAGGCGGCCAAACGGCCGATCAAAGTGCTGAATTTGTTCGCCTACACCGGAGGCGCTACGGTTGCGGCAGCTTATGCCGGAGCGGAAGTCGTCCACGTCGACGCGGCGAAAGGCATGGTGCAGTGGGCGAAAGAAAACCTTCAGCTGTCGGGCATCGGCGATCGCCCGGTCCGTTTCATCACCGACGACGTGTTCAAGTTCGTGCAGCGCGAACACCGCAGAGGAAACCGTTACGACGGGATCATCATGGACCCTCCGTCTTATGGTCGCGGACCCGGCGGGGAAATGTGGAAACTGGAGCAGAGCCTGTATCCGTTCGTGGAAAGCTGCATGGGCATCATGTCCGACAATCCGCTGTTCATGCTTATCAATTCCTATACGACCGGCATTTCGCCGACCGTGCTTCACAACGTTTTAAGCATGACCGCAGGCCGACGTTTCGGCGGAACCATCTCCTGCGGGGAGCTGGGGCTTCCGATCACGGCGTCCGGGCTTCATTTGCCGTGCGGCATCCTCGGCCGCTGGGAGTCGTGACCCGGTTATGAGCCAAGAACTTGCATCGCAAATACCGGTATTATACGAGGACAATCACCTGCTCGGCATCGTCAAGCCGGTCAACATTCCGACCCAGGCCGACGTCTCCGGCGATCCCGACCTGCTTACGCTGCTGAAAGAAGATATTAAGGAGCGTTACAACAAACCCGGTAACGTCTATTTGGGGCTCGTGCACAGGCTGGACCGGCCGGTAGGCGGCGCGATGATTTTCGCCAAAACGTCGAAAGCCGCTTCGCGTCTGTCCGAAGCCGTCCGCAGCCGCAGCTTCCGCAAAATTTACGCGGCCGTCGTTCACGGACGGCTTCCCGCTCCCCGGGGCACGCTCAGGGATATGCTGTTGAAGGATCCGAAGACCAATACCGTCTCCGTGGTCAAGGCCGGAACCCCGGGGGCCAAGGAGGCTGTCCTCGATTACGAGGTGCTCGGCACCGACGGCTCCTTCAGCCTCGTCCGGGTCGAACTGCATACCGGAAGATCGCATCAGATTCGCGTCCAGATGAATCAGGCAGGCTGCCCGTTGTACGGCGACCAAAAGTACGGAAGCCGCGTCAACAAACCCGGGCAGCAAATCGCGCTTTGGTCGGTCTTGGTCGGTTTTCCGCATCCGGTGACCAAAGAGGACGTGGTCCTGACCTCCCTGCCCCCTGCGGAGCATCCTTGGAATTTGTGGTCCGACACGGTGTTGGAGCGTCTGCGGGACGATCTCTAAACGATGTAAGGCAGTCGTGCCGGGTCATTGGAACCGGCGACTGGATTCTTTACTCAAAAATAGATTAATTCGGCACGTCAACGATTCGGTTGATGTGCTTTTTTCATGCTGCAAAGGAGCGGGGGATCCCCGCTCCTTTGCTTTGGTTTGCTATAGATCGTTCCCGAACAGTTCCCGTACCGGGATCTCGTCATAGGAACGTACCTGAAGATCCGCTTCAGCCAAATCTTGGTTTCCCGAGTTCGGATTAAGGTATCCGATGCATCTCATGCCGGCCGTTTTGGCGGCAAGCATGCCGTTTCTTGAATCTTCGAGCACGACGCAATGCTGCGGCTGCACGCCGAGCTGCTTGGCCGTTTCGAGGTAAATATCGGGCGCGGGTTTTCCTTTCGGAACCTCTTCGCCGCTGACCACCGTCTTGAAAAAGCGGCTTAGACCGAATTTCCCCAAGACGCCTTCAATGAATACTCTCGGGGATGAGGAAGCAACCGCCATGGGAACGTTCATTCCGCGAAGCTGCTCCATCAGGGCCACCACCCCCGCGATCGGCTCGATCTCCAGATTCTTCAGAATGTTCATTTTCAGGTTCAATTGGTATTCGATCATTTCCTCCACCGTATGGGGCAAATTTCGTTCCTGTTTAAAAATGCCCAGCATTTCCGGGTTCGTCATCCCGACGAACCGTTCCAGCTCCTGCTCGTTCGTTTCCACGCCGAAATGGCTGAGCGTTCGGATATCGACGTCAAAATGAATCGGCTCGCTGTCGATGATGACCCCGTCCATATCAAAAATAAATGCGTGTTCCATGTTGATCCTCCATGATCTTCCGGTCGGTACTCGCCGGTTTTCCTTTGTACGTTCCTGTTCGTTGGGCGGCAGACCCGATCGAGTCCCCGCCTTCTCCGGATCCGGATTAAACATAAAGGACAGCAGCATGCTGCTGTCCTTTATGGAGCCGGAAAGGGCGTTAGCGGCCAGGGTATCCGTGATCATGATCCGTTATTCCCTGCACGCAAAATAAGCACGTAATCGGCATTCCGCTGAAAATGGTACGGTACGGCTTTCGTTTCCGCGTCCCATCCCTCGCTTCGGGCAAACGCGATCAATCGCTCCACTTCATCCGGCCTGCGGCCGCTTTGGTCAACCAACGGGAAAATCCTTAACTCCTTGCCGGTGACCCGAAGCAGCTCCCGCAAGGCGGCGCGATGGAACTCCGCATCCAGCCTGTCGGCATATGTAAACAAAAAATGGGCCGACAAGGTCAAGTCGAATTGCCGGTCCCGGAAGGGCAGCGACGGCAGCGTCACGGGCACGTACCTTTCCGGACGCCTTTCCATATCCTCCGTGCAGGACCGCAGCGCTTGAAGGCGTTCGGCGCGCAACGCTTCGACATCGCGGAATTCAGTCCAAATGTACCGCTCCCGTTCCGTTGCCACATGTTCCATGGCATGATCGATATCCCGGAGGCCCTTTTCAAGCAACCGGCCCGCCTCATGGCCATATGCGATATCCGCCGCCGTCACCTCGCAGCCAAGCTCGCCCGCCTTGGCCGTAAACGAGCAGGCGCCGGCCGGACAGTCCAGGATTCTTTTGCCTTGGATATGATGCTCCTCGAGGCCGAACATACGCATATATTCCCCGTATGTCCTGCCGATAAAGACGATCCGCTCCAGCATGTTTTCCGCCGGTTCTTCGTCTCGTCCGCTCTTTGCGCTAACCCCTCTGCTTTCCTCTGCTCTGCTCATCTCGTCTCAACTCACCTTTCCGAATATGTCATCCGCACGGATGAGTCCGTGCTTATGGAAATATTATCCTATTCGAAACGATAAGTCCAGAACCTTTCCGTACTAAACCGGCTTTTGATCTGTTCATCCTCTTCGGTAAACGTGCCCAGCATTTCATTCCAGCGGAACTGGGAGGCGTGCGCACGGATGGAACCGAATTTGTTCGGCAGGAAATCCCTGACGTCGACCGCGACGTCAGGTTTGCCGATGATCTGCTCGCAGCCTTTCGCAAACGCGACGCAGTTCACGACGGGACGCTGTTCCTTCGGCATGGCCGCAACCGTCCGGATCACCGCTTCCCCGGTGGCATCATGGTCCGGATGGACGCTGAATCCCGGGTAAAACGTAATGATAAGGGACGGTTTCACTTCATCGATCAGCTTGCGCAGCATGCCGTCCAGCATGTCCCTGTCTTCGAATTCGATCGTTTTATCATGAAGCCCCATCAGGCGCAAATCCTGAATGCCGATCGAGCGGCAGGATGCCTCAAGCTCCTTCCGACGGTGCTCCGGCAGCGTGACGCGGTTGGCCACGAGCGGTTTGCCCATGTTTCTCGCCATTTCGCCCAGCGTCAAGCACGCATACGTCACGGTTGCGCCTTCGTGGATGCGTTTGGCCAGCGTTCCGGAAGTTCCGAAGGATTCATCGTCCGGATGGGGAAATACGACCAATATATGATTTTCCATTTTGTATAATCACCCTTTCACTTGATGACGGCAGACTTGCTGTTTAGAACGGTTCTTTGCCCAACTGCAGCGCAACGACCAGCTTGCCGTCGCTGTCATGGCCCGCCATAATCAGCCGCTCGGTTTCCGTTTCCTCGAAATGCGTCAATCCTTGCGAATAAATCCAGCCCTGCTCCATCTTAAGCCCGACGCGGTACGGCCCCGTTCCTTGAATCTTCCCGTGGGTATACCGGACGATGCCGTTTTTGATGAACGTCGAGGCCGTAAATTTCGACTCGTCGTGATGCGAAGCGTAAGCCCCCGTCGTCATTTCGAGATGTATATAAAGATCCTGATCCTGCAGTTTGTCGATTAACTCCTGAACCATCTGCGGATTAATAAGCTGCATTCCAATCCCTCCGTTTCCAAGACGTCTGTCGAAATCGTCCGAATCCCCCTGCAAACCAGGTTCGATCGATCCCGAATGCTGCAGGTCCAAACTGCAACATATTTTATTATAATTCAAAGCACTTCATTTTCACAAACATGCTTTTGCCTCATCCGGCCGACTATACCGGTAAAAACCTCGACTTGCACTCGAATTAGCCCGCATAGCGGAGCCGATCGGCGAACCCTGATGTTTTTGCATTGCTAAAATCGCTTTTTATGCCCCATCCCGTTGAACGAAAAAAGCTGCCTTCCGGCAGCCTTTTCCCCATATTTCCGTTTAATCGGCCAATGCCTTGCCTTTGGTTTCTTTCCCCAGAAAAAGCACGCCCAAGGCCCCGATCAAAATTATGACGAAAAACATGATAAATATCGCATTGATTTCGACGTGACGCTGCACCAAATACCCCACAAGGAACGGCGCGATGACGCCGCCGATCCGGCCGACGGAGGTCGCAATCCCGACGCCCGTCGAACGGACCGAAGTCGGATACAGCTCCGGCGTGTAGGCGTACAGGCCGCCCCAAGCACCGAGGTTGAAAAACGAAAGGCAGATTCCCGCCGCGATAAGCGAGCCGGCCGAATCGGCGTTGCCGAACCAGGCGGCGCTGACGGCGGTGAGCACCAAGTAGGTGATCATGACGAATTTCCGGCCGAATTTTTCGATGAAATACGCAGCCGTAAAATAACCCGGAAGCTGGGCGATCGTCATGATCAGCACGTATTCGAAGCTTTTGATCAGGCTGAAGCCCTTCATCGTCATGACGGACGGAAGCCAAAGGAACATCCCGTAATACGAAAACACGACCGTAAACCACAAAATCCACAGCATCAACGTCGAGCGGCTATGTTCGCGGGTCCAGATGGAAGCCAGCTTGCCGGCAAACGACAAGGATGCCGCCCGGGTCCGATTGTTCCGGTATACGGGCGAATCGTCGATGGCGCGGCGCAGATACAGCGCGTAAAAGGCCGGAAGAGCCCCAATGACAAAAGCGATCTGCCATCCGTAAGCCGGAATCAAAAAATACGATATGAGCGCGGCGGCCAGCCAGCCGCCCGCCCAAAAGCTCTCCAGCAGCACGACGGCCCGTCCCCGCTGGCTCGGATGGACGCTTTCGGACACCAGCGTCGACGCCACCGGCAGCTCGCCCCCAAGGCCGACGCCCGTAATAAAACGAAGCAGGCACAGCACCCAGAAGCTGGAGGCTAGCGCCGACAATCCGCTGGCTATCGAAAAGATGAGCAGCGTCCACAGCAAAACCTTCTTTCGGCCGAATTTATCGGCCAGATACCCGGCGGCTGCCGCGCCGACGACCATTCCGACGGAATTGACGCTCGTCAAAATGCCCACATCCTGCGGGGAGAGTTTCCACTCAAGCTTTAATGCGGTCACGATAAAAGAAATGATGCCGACGTCCATGGCGTCGAATAACCAGCTGAGGCCGGCGCTGAAAAGCAGTTTTCTCGTTTTTGGTTTCATAAGCGTTGCATCATTCATCTGGTTGACTACTTCCTCTACATTTATTCTTTTAATCTTTGAACCCGGGTTTTAAGGCGTTATGGTTAGTTTGCCCAATAAATAGATCAGAAGCTGCTGATTATGCGCGGAAATTCGCGACAATACCTTCGCCAGAAACGCATCGCGGATTTGCACGCCGCGTTCGACCTCCGCTTTCCCTTTCGCGGAAATGGACACCCAAACGATCCGGCGGTCGTTTCCGTCCCGTTCGCGCTGAATCAATCCGTTTTTTTCCATCCGGTCGAGCAGCATCGTAACCGCCGCCGGGCTTGTCGCCAGGAGCGGCGTCAGGTCGGAAGGCTTCATCCGCTCGTTTTCGCCCAGCACTTCGAGCACGGCCAACTGAGCTTCGGTGAGCGCCGGAGCCAACTCGTTCTCCATATGCAGTTTATAATCTTTGCTTAGTTTGGACCATATTTTCGCAAATTCGGAAGTATGCACGGGTTATACCTTCCTTTCGCAAGCAATGTTTTACAGGATTAACTTTCGCGCATTTCGTGCCAATTCCTTCCGCAATTCCGAATTTTTTTAGAAAAACATCGTCCGACACCGTTCCCCAAAAGACGATTCACGGACGTTTCATCGCCTCAAAAAAGGCATCGTTCGCAAATGAGCGAAGATGCCTTTTTTCACGCTTTAACGCCGGGTTCGGACAGCATCCGATGTCACGTCGTTTCCTCGAATGCCAGCAGCGCCGAAATTTCATCTTTTTTCTCCAGGTGAACAAGCAGTTTTCCTGTCGATTTGCGTTCGGCGATCGGGGCCTGCTCCGAACTGAACGCATAACTTAAGCCGTCCCGCGTGATGGCCGTAATTTGCAGCGGCTGGCGGCAATAAAACGCTCCGGCAATGCGGCTGCCGTTCGGCTTCACGCGTTTGCCTTCCTTGAATTCGAAGGTCGCCAGCCCTTTGCCTCCCCGGCTTTGCGGCTGGTAATCCGCGAGCAGGGAACGTTTGCCGTATCCGAGATCGGTCAAGGTCAGCACTTCGCCTTCGTCATCCTCAACCCACAACGCCGACACGACCTCGTCGCCGTCGCGAAGCTGGATGCCTTTCACGCCGGCGGAGACGCGGCCCATGGCGTTGACTTCCTGCTCCTTGAACCGGATGCTCATGCCTTCCTTGCTCACAAGCAAAATGTCTTTGCTACCGTCGCTCAACGTGACGGAAATGACCTCGTCCTCCGCGCCGACCTTGCAGGCGGCAACCGCGCTCGAGCGATTGGTCATGTATTCTTTTAATTCCGTGCGTTTGACCTGCCCTTTTTTCGTGACGAACACCAGGGAGCGGTTCGGCTCCTCGAAATTCGTGACCGGAATGACGTCGACGATGACGTCTTCTTTGGATAACTGGATGACATTGACGATGGCGGTACCCGGGTCCTTCCATTTGAATTCCGGAATTTGGTGGACAGGCAGCAGGAAATATTGGCCTTTTTGCGTAAAGATGAGCAAATTGTCCAGCGTATTGATTTCGAACACCCTGGAAATATAATCCCCTTCCTTCACGCCCGAGCTGCTGAGCTCCCCGCCGGACCGCGTAAAGGAAAGCATGCTTGTCCGCTTGATGTATCCGTCTTTCGACAACGTCACCAGCACATCCTCGGAGCTGACGATGACTTCAAGGTTGACCTTGATTTCCTCGACTTCCTCCTGAATGGCGCATCTGCGGTCAATGCCGTATTTGTCGCGGATTTCAAGCAGTTCCTTGCGGATCAGCGCGATCAGCTTCTTGTCGCTTTCGAGGATGGCCCGGTAGTTGTCGATTTTTTTCAGCAAATCCTCCAGCTCTTTTTGCAGCGTCGTGATCTCCAGGTTCGTCAAACGGTACAGCTGCAGCGTCAGAATCGAATCCGCCTGCCGCTCCGTAAAGCCGAACATCCATTGCAGATTGTTTTGGGCATCCTGGCGGTTTTTCGACGCTTTGATGGCGGCGATGACCTCGTCGAGAATGTTCAGCGCCTTCACGAGTCCTTCGAGCACGTGGGCCCGGTCTTCGGCTTTTTCCAATTCGAAGCGGGTACGGTTCGATACCACTTCGCGCTGGTGGGCGATATACGCCTCCAGCATCGCCTTCAGGCCAAGCTGCTGAGGCGCCTTGTTGACGATCGATACCATGTTGAAGTTGTACGTGACCTGAAGATCGGTCTTTTTCAGCAGATAAGCCAAAATGCCCTGGGCATCGGCCTCCTTTTTGATTTCAACCACGATCCGCAGACCGTCCCGTCCGCTTTCGTCGCGCACCTCGGCAATGCCTTCGATTTTTTTCTCCAGCCGGATATTTTCCATTTGGGTGACAAGGCGCGATTTTACGACCTGGTAAGGGATCTCCGTAATGACGATCTGCTGTTTGCCGCCGCGCAAAAATTCGATGTCGGCTTTGGAACGGAGATAAATCCGTCCTTTCCCCGTCCGGTAGGCCTCTTTGATTCCCTCTTCGCCCATGATCAGGCCGCCGGTCGGGAAATCGGGGCCCTTGATGAAGGTCATGATTTCTTCCAGCTCGATTTCCGGTTTTTGCATCACCGCCACGCAGGCGTCGATCACTTCGCGCAAATTATGCGGCGGAATCTCCGTCGCAAATCCCGCGGAAATCCCGCTGACGCCGTTGACGAGCAGGTTCGGATAGCGGGAAGGCAGCACGACGGGCTCCTTCGCGGAATTGTCGAAGTTGTCCTTGAACTGTACCGTCCGTTTGTCGATGTCCCGAAGCATCTCCATCGCGATCGGCGACAGGCGCGCTTCGGTGTAACGCATCGCCGCCGGCGGATCGTCGTCGATCGAACCCCAGTTGCCGTGCCCGTCGACGAGCACATGCCCCATTTTCCAAGGCTGGGCCATGCGGACCATGCCGTCGTAGATGGAGGAGTCCCCGTGCGGATGGTAATTCCCCATCACGTCGCCGACGGTTTTGGCGGATTTGCGGTATGCTTTGTCCGGCGTATTGCCGGATTCGTACATGGCGTACAAAATGCGCCGCTGCACGGGCTTAAGCCCGTCGCGGACGTCGGGAATGGCGCGGTCTTGAATGATATATTTGGAATACCGGCCGAAGCGGTCGCCGACGACCTCTTCGAGATAAGCCGGCAGAAACTGTTCTGATAAACTCATCGATTCACCTTCTATTCCTCGAACTCTCTAAAGTCGACATTTTCCACGATCCAGCGCTTGCGCGGGTCGATTTTGTCGCCCATCAGCGTGGATACGCGGCGCTCCGCCTTCGCCGCATCTTCGATCTGCACCTGCAGCAGCGTGCGCGTTTCCGGGTTCATCGTCGTCTCCCACAGCTGTTCGGGATTCATTTCGCCGAGTCCTTTGTAGCGCTGCAGCTCGTAATTTTTGCCGAATTCCTTCAAGTAGTTTTGCAGCTGCTCGTCGCTGTAGGCGTAACGGACCGTTTCCAGCTTGCCCGACTTCCGCGAAATTTTATACAGCGGAGGCTGGGCGATGTACACGCGGCCCTCGTCGATCAGCGGCTTCATGTAACGGTAAAAGAACGTCAGCAGCAGCACCTGGATGTGCGCGCCGTCCGTATCGGCGTCCGTCATGATGATGATTTTGGAGTAATTGCTGTCTTCGATTTCAAACTCGGTTCCGATTCCGGCTCCGATCGCATTGATGATCGTGCGGTATTCCTCGTTTTTCATGATATCGGCAAGTTTGGCTTTTTCGGGGTTGAGCGGTTTCCCCTTCAGCGGCAGGATCGCCTGAATTTTCGAATCGCGGCCCTGTTTGGCCGATCCGCCGGCGGAGTTTCCTTCGACGACGAACAGCTCGGTACGGGTAAAGTCCTTCGATTGGGCCGGACTCAGCTTGCCGCCGAGGCTCGTTCCCTCGCTCCGTTTTTTCCCGCTCCGCATGTCGTCGCGGGCCTTGCGGGCCGCTTCGCGCGCTTTGGAAGCCTGGATCGCTTTTTTGATGAGCGTCTGGGCCACCTGCGGGTTTTCCTCCAGGAAAATCTGCATTTTTTCGGTCACGATCGCGTCGACCGTGCTGCGCGCCGATGCGCTTCCCAGCTGGTCTTTCGTCTGACCGACGAATTCGACTTCGGCCATTTTGACGCTGATGACCGCCATCATGCCTTCGCGCAGGTCGTTGCCTTCAAGATTTTTGTCCTTTTCCTTGAGCATATGGTTTTTGCGCGCGTAATCGTTCATGATCCGCGTATATGCCGTCTTGAAACCGGTTTCGTGCGTTCCCCCGCCCCGCGTCGGGATCGAATTGACGAACGAAGCGAGCGTTTCGGTATATCCCGCGTTGTATTGGAGCGCAACCTCGACTTCGACGTCGTCCTTTTCGCCGTAAAAGTGAATGACGTCGTGCAGCACGTCTTTGCCTTCGTTCAAAAATTCGACGAACTGGCTGGCCCCGCCTTCGTAATAAAATTCGTCCATGCGGTCGGAACGCTCGTCTTTCATGACGATGCGAAGCCCCGAATTCAGGAAGGCGATTTCCTGCAGGCGTTCCGCCAGCGTATCGTAGTTGAACTGGATTCCGCCTTGGAACACGCGAATATCCGGCTTAAAGGTGACTTTGGTGCCGGTTTTGTTCGTGTTGCCGAGCACTTCGAGTCCCGTCACCGGTTCGCCGACATGCTCCTTGCCGTTTTTGTCCTGCCAGTATTCGAAACGCTGGCGGTGGATCTTGCCGTCGCGGTAGATTTCGACCTCGAGCCACTCGGAAAGCGCATTGGTCACCGACGCCCCGACGCCGTGCAGGCCGCCCGATTTTTTGTATCCGCCTCCGCCGAATTTCCCTCCCGCGTGCAGGATGGTGAATACGACCTGCGGCGTAGGTATTCCCATTTTATGCATTCCGGTCGGAATGCCCCGTCCGTTATCCACGACGGTGATGGAACCGTCTTTATGCAAAGTAAGATCTATTCTCGTGCAGTATTTGGCCAAATGCTCATCGACGGCGTTATCCACGATTTCCCATACCAGATGATGAAGCCCCGATGAACTGGTGCTGCCAATATACATGCCTGGGCGTTTGCGAACCGCAACCAGGCCTTCGAGCACTTGAATGTCGTCTGCATCGTAACTGCCGCTGCCTGCTTCGTTGCTGCCCGGCGACTTTGCAAACATATCGATCTGCTCGACCATTCATGCTCCCCCTTTGTGTTTCTTTATGTAGGATATCACCCAAAATGCAAACAGATGTTTTGTTTTGTTATCCTTGTCCATTTTAATTCAAGATATCCCTTTTCGTAAAGACAAGGAATGAGATTACGATCGCGGCAATCGCCCAAACGGACAAAACCGCAAGCGAAAAAGCCAGGTTCATGCCTTCGATCGGAGCCGGCGTACCGGACAGGTAATCGGTCAGCTCCAGGTTGACCATAAACAAATATTTCGCGCTTTTCCAGGCCGAAGCCATGTTGGTCAGAATGGTTCCCGCGATCAGCGCGGCCATCATCACCACGATGCTTGCCGCCGTGCTCCGGACGAGCACCGACACCATGAACGCGAGCGATGCCACGACAAGGCTCACGAACCAGATCAATCCGCCTTCCATCAGCAAATATTGCCACTGGGGCACCGCGTGCACCGCGGACATGTCGACATCGGACCCTTGGATCCGAAAACCGGTGAAGACTGGAAATTCAAATCCTTTATATCCGAAAACCGCCCCGGAAATGAGATAACTGATGACAAAAGCGGACACGATGATCAGCGAAGAGAACATGTACAGCGTGATCAGCTTGCTGAGCAGCACCTTCCACCTTTTGACCGGGCGGGTCAGCAGCATTTTGATGGTGCCGCTCGTTCGTTCCCCCGATACTATATCGGATGCGATCGCCATAATGAGAAGAGGAATGAACAAAGTTATGGAATTCGCCATAAACTCGCGCGTAAACGTCACGCCGTTCGGTTCGTTCGGGTTCACGTCATGCTCCAAATAATATTGCAGCTGCTGCACGAAGATTTTCCTGAATTTTTTCCACTCGTCCGGCACCCGGTCGCTTCCGAGCGAATTTTCATTATCCGTGATTTGCTGCTGCACTTCAAGCCGCCAGTCGCCTTTGAATTTGTCCCGCGTTTGTTCGGCGGACCGCATTTGCGCATAGGTAAACACCGGGACCAGCACAAGCAAGATGAGCAAAATAACGTAAAAACGCTTCTTTTTGATGATTTTGATCGTTTCGTTTTTGATCAGGGGCAGCACGCTAATCAATACTCTCACCCTCCGTCATTTTCAGGAACAGCTGCTCGAGCGTCGGGTTGATTTTATGGACCCCGCGGACGCGGATGCCCATGGCGACGAGATGCGAAACCGTTCCGGAGATTCGTTCCTCTTCCATCGCCGTTACGACCGATTGTCCGCTCATGCCGGCGATGATCGCGTCGTCCAGCACCTGTTCAGCGTGTTCGATGACCTCGATGCCTTCCCGCTGCGCCAGTTCCCGTTTTCCTGCTTCAACAGGTTCCACGTCCCAAATGACGTATTTCGCGTTAGCGGCCACGAGCTCCCCGACTTCTCCGACCGCAAGCACCCGGCCGCGGCTGATAATGGCCACCCGGTCGCATAAAAGCTGGATTTCGCTGAGCAGGTGGCTGGATACGAAAACGGCCAGTCCGCCGTCCGCCAGCTCCCGGATAAATTGGCGCAGTTCCTTGATGCCCTTCGGATCGAGCCCGTTCGTCGGTTCGTCGAGGATGAGCAGCTTCGGCCTGCCGAGCAGCGCTTGCGCAATGCCGAGCCTCTGCCGCATCCCGAGCGAATACGTTCTGACCTTGTCGTGGATCCGCTGGTCCAGCCGGACGATATCCACCACTTCCTGAATCCGCTGCTTGTCGATTCCCGGTTGCATGCGCGCGAAATGCTCCAGATTTTCCCATCCGGTCAAATACGTATAGACTTCCGGATTTTCAACGATCGAGCCGACGAAACGGAGCGCTTGTTCCTGCTGGCGGTTCACGTCGTATCCGCACACTTTGATGACCCCGCTGCTCGGTTTGATCAAATCCACCAGCATGCGGATCGTCGTCGTTTTGCCTGCCCCGTTCGGTCCCAAAAAACCGAAAATTTCGCCCTCCCGGACATCGAACGTCACGTCCTCGATGATCCATTTTTTTCCGATCCTTTTTTTGACGTGTTCGACCGATAAAACGATGGATTCCCTTTGGTCCGGACCGACCGTCATTGACATGTTCTCCCTCTCCTTTCTTCCGTATGCTTAATTATCTAGCGGATAGCCTGAACGATCCGGACGGCGATTTGCTGGTACCCGTCGCCGTTCGGATGAAAATGATCCGACGCCAAATACCGGCCCAAATGCTGCTGGAAAATGTCGAAGGTCGGCACAAGCGTCATATTGCCGTTCTTATTGATCGTGTCGAGGGCTGCCTCATTCCATTTCGCAACGGCCTGATTTCCCGGGACCTGAAGCTCCTCGATATCCCCGAACGGATTATACAATCCGACGTACACGATCATGGCTTCCGGATTGATCGCGCGGATGCGTTCCAAAATCGTTTTCAGCTGCGTCGATGCTTTCGGCAGCCCTTTCAACAGGTCCTCCGGATCGAGCTCCTGCCCCTTGGCGGTCGTCGATGTTCCGGCAATACCTTTGGACGCAAGGTCCGCTCCCTGGAACAGGTCGTTTCCTCCGATGGATAGGAGGATGACGTCGGCTTCTCCAAGCACGTACTTCGTCCCCCGTTCTTCCAGCTTCGGCAGGAGCCCCGTCGTCGTCAGGCCGTTAATGCCCAAATTGTTCAGGAGCGTCGCTTTCCTGCCGGCAGCCGTCAGCTCCCGGATCGTTCGCCGCGCAAACCCCATCCCGGAGTTGTCGCCCGTGCCTTTTGCCAGCGAATCGCCGATGACCGCAAATTTCAGTTCTTTATCGGCTGCCGGGGTTGCCGGGCCCGTTTCCTTTTCCGGAGTTGCGACTTTGGCGGGCCGATCTTTCGCAGCCTGCGGAGACTGGATGTCCTTTACCGCATACACAAAGCCTGCCAGCAGGAGCAGCGTGGAAAATACGGATAAAATACTGACGCTGCGCCAAATCCATTTCGATGATTTCAAAACCGATCCCTCCATGTCGACGTCATGCGATTCGTCATTTTTCCAGCAATACATATGTACATAAACATAAATCTTCTAGGATCAATTTGCAAATCCGACGGTCGTTTTGCACCGTTTCATTTCGCCTTGAAACCATGATTCCATGCAAAGACGGGCTGGCGTTCCATCCGTTTTTTCTAAATAAAAAAAGCCCGTTCCATCAGGAAACGGACTTTTTCTTTAAAACTCAAGCTTACGATATATAATATTAGAATTAGTTTGCGATAAATTCTTGTACCCAGTACCCGTTGTAGTAAGCCACGCCGATCGTCGTGTAGTTGCCGTTCAGAATGTTGGCGCGGTGTCCTTCGCTGTTCATCCAGGCTTTCATGACATCTGCAGGGGTTTTTTGGCCCTTAGCGATGTTTTCGCCCGCATAGCTGAAAGAAATGCCATATTTTTTCATCATGTCGAACGGAGAGCCGTACGTCGGGGAATTGT
Organism: Paenibacillus sp. FSL M7-1455; assembly: GCF_038004655.1. Lineage (NCBI taxonomy): Bacteria > Bacillati > Bacillota > Bacilli > Caryophanales > Paenibacillaceae > Paenibacillus > Paenibacillus sp. FSL M7-1455. Next base: position 3,577,288 of record NZ_JBBORO010000001.1, read on the forward strand.
GGTCGAAGTAGTTGTTGTTGCTCATGTCCTTCGCTTTATCCATCGCCATATTGGACAATTTCGCATTTTCCGTCAGCGGCTTCAAGCCCGCTTTGGCGCGTTCCTGGTTGACCAGCTTGACGACCTCGGCAGCATAAGCCGATGGGTTCGAAGACGTTCCGGTCGACGGTTTGGACGTTTCCGGCTTCGATGGTGCAGGCTTCGACGGTGCAGGCTTGGAAGGCTGCGGCTTGGACGTTTCCGGCTTCGAAGGTGTTGGCGTTGTCGGTTGCGGGTTCGTTGCCTGGCCGGCGCCCGGGAATTGGATTTGATATTTGAATGCGTAACCGCCGTTATTTTGCAGCCATTTCTCCACATAGCTTTGCAGATCCTGCAGGTTTTGGAAGCCGCTTGGCGCCGGTACGGAATTTTGCTGGGCAGACGCTGCCGATGCCGGACCTGCTCCAATCAGACCCACCGCCAAAACGGCGGCACATGCCGTGCTGACCAATGTTTTCATCACTTTATTGTTCTTCATGGATACATCTCCTTCTCATGGTGTTGTTGCTCGAACCGATCCATTCCGGTTACAAAGTTGTCATTTCTTACTCCCACATTGTAACATGTTTGTATTCCTTGTGTAGGCCACAAATATTGGAAGTGAATTTCCAGAAATCCGATTTCAGGCTTGATACGAAAAGCGGGGGCTTTGCTGGAATTCGCGGTCAAACGACAAAAAAGCCCGTCCCGAAACGGGACGAGCGTATCATCATGTATAGTGAATTAGTTCAGTTTTCTCACGAATTGATATCCGATTTTTTCGAAACCGATATGTTCATAAAATGCATGCGCCGGTGCTCTTTCCACCCGATTGCCGCTCACCAGGAAAAGCGTTTGGCTTCCTTGCTTTTTGCCCCACTCTTCCGCGCTGCGGATCAGCCTTTTGCCGATGCCTTGACCGCGGTGTTCCTTGGCCACGATCAGAGCCGACACCTGCGTCGCCGTCTCGTTTCTCGCAAAGGACTTCACCTGATTCAGCGCAACCATGCCGATGACCTTGCCGTCAAGCTCGGCGACCATCGTGCAAAGCTTCGGATTGTTCTCGGAAGCTTCGATCCGCTCGCGCATCACGTTAATGGTCGTCGGATAATTCAGTTCCCGCATCAAAGCCACGACGGCTTCGAGGTCGCTGTCGCAATTCGAGAAACGTATTTGCAGGGCGGGTGCCAGAATGTTACTGTTCATGATCATATTCCTCCACTTTTAAAAGACTGGCGGCATGTTTCGCCGTATTCCGTGCTTTCTGAAGATCCCCATCAGCGCTTAAGGCGACAGCCATTCTTCGGCCGGCTCTCGTCTCAGGCTTGCCGAACACCCGGACTTGGGTCCGCGGCAGGCTGAGCGCTTCCTCTATGCCTCCAACAGTAAAATTCGTACTTGCGTCGTCCGCTTTCAAAGTTGCCGAAGCACCCGGCGTCAGCAATTCGACCGACGGGATCGGAAGTCCGAGAATCGCTCTGACGTGCAGGGCAAATTCCGATAAATCCTGAGTGATCATCGTCACCATCCCGGTATCATGCGGACGTGGCGAAACTTCGCTGAATATGATTCCATCTTTCGTAACAAACAGCTCGACTCCGAAAACGCCATAACCGCCCAACTCGTCGGTGATGGCTTTCGCGATGAGCTCCGCTTCCTTCCATTGATCCGGGCTCAGCTCATGAGGCTGCCAGGATTCAACATAGTCGCCGTCTTTCTGAATGTGGCCGATCGGTTTGCAAAAGGTGGTGCCGCTTACAGAGCGTACGGTCAGCAGCGTGATTTCGCTTTCGAACGAAACAAACGATTCGACGATGACGCGGCTGTTTTTGGCGCGTCCGCCTTCCATGGCGGCGTTCCAGCAAGCTTCAACATCATCCTCCGTACGGCACACGCTTTGGCCTTTGCCGGATGAGCTCATGATCGGCTTGACCACGCATGGCGTTCCCAAAACAGCCACAGCTTTCTTGAGCTCCTCCAAACTATCGGCAAAACGGTAATCCGCAACCTTCAGGCCAAGCTTCTCGGCGGCCAGACGGCGGATGCCTTCGCGGTCCATCGTCAGGCGCGCGGCCCGTGCCGTCGGAACGACGCGGTACCCTTCTTCCTCCAGCTCAAGCAGCGCCTCGGTTGCGATTGCTTCTATTTCAGGTACAATCAGATCCGGTTTTTCCTGATGAATTATCTGTTTCAGGGAATCGGCATCGAGCATATCAATCACATGGGACCTATGCGCGACCTGCATGGCGGGCGCATGTTCGTATCGGTCCACGGCAATGGTTTCTACGCCCAGTCTCTGGGCTTCCAGTACTACTTCTTTCCCCAATTCGCCGCTGCCCAGCAGCAGCATTTTCTTGGCATGTGCAGAAAAAGGAGCACCCCACACCACTTCCCTATTCCCCCCTACTAGTGTATACCACATCTGTATACCTCAATCACTATTTTCGGGGTTTAGGAGAAAGATTGCAAGAGTGCTCCGACATTTTCCTCTAATGTTCACAAACTTTCCTCATTTTTAGGCCATAAGGCTGTCGAATCGGTGAGGAAGTTCATTGATTTTACAGAAGTTTGTTGTGAAATGTTCCAAATCGTTTCCGGATCAAACGAATTTAAACTGGGCTTCGATCAGGCCGTGGTACGTTCCGCGCTGACGCATCAGCTCGGCATGGTTGCCCTCTTCCTTGATCTCCCCGTGATCCAGCACGACGATTTTGTCGGCGTGGCGGATCGTCGACAGACGGTGCGCCACGATAAACGAAGTCCGGCCTTCCAGCAGCACCTTCAGCGCCTCCTGAATTTTCAGCTCCGTTTCCGTATCGATGCTCGCCGTCGCTTCATCCAAAATGAGAATCCGCGGATCGGCCAAAAGGGCGCGCGCGAAGGACAGCAGCTGGCGCTGCCCCATCGACAGCATGTTGCCGCGTTCCTCGACCTCCGTATCATAGCCCCCCGGCAATTTTTCGATGAATTCGTGGGCGTTGACGGCTTTCGCCACCGCTTCGATTTCTTCGTCGGTCGCATCCAATCGTCCAAACCGGATATTGTCGCGAATCGTGCCGGAGAAAATAAACGTATCCTGAAGGACGATGCCGATCTGGCTGCGCAGCGTTTCCAGCTTCACGTCGCGGATATCCATGCCGTCGATCGTGATTTTCCCGCCGGAAATGTCGTAGAACCGGCTGAGCAGGTTGATGATCGTGCTTTTGCCTGAACCGGTATGCCCGACGAGCGCGATCGTTTGGCCGGCTTTGACATCCAGGTTGATCCCTTTCAGCGCCTGACGGCCTTTGACGTATTCGAACACGACGTTGTCCAGCCGGATGTCGCCTTTGATTTTCGGCATCGGCACGGCGTCCGGCTTATCGTCGATGCTCGGCTTCTCGTCGATGAACTCGAAGATCCGCTCGGAAGAAGCCATCGCCACCAGCAGCTGATTGTACATTTGGCCGAGACGGTTGATCGGCTCCCAGAAGCTGCCGACGTAACTCGAAAAGGCGACCAGGAGGCCGACGGTCAACTGGTCATGCTGGATCAAATAAGCGCCGAACCAGAACAGGATCAGCGTACCGATCCCGCCCGTAATTTCGATCAGCGGCCCGAAACCTTGGTTGAGGGCGGAAGCCCGGTCCCAGGATTTTTTGCTGTCCATGTTCATTTTGTCAAAGAACTTGATGTTTTCCTGCTCCTGCGTAAACGCTTGGGTCACGCGGATCCCTTGGATCGATTCGTTCAAGTGGGAGTTGATCCGCGAGTTTTTCATCCGCACGTCCTGCCAAGCCCGGCGGATTTTGATCCGCAGTTTGGTCGATATGAAAAACATGATCGGCACGGTCAAAATGACCGCCAGCCCCAGCTTCCAGTTGATCAGAAGCAAAATGACGACGATGCCCATCAGCTGCACGCAGTCGATCATCAGGTTCACGACGCCGTTCGTAAACAGCTCCTGCAGCGAGTTGACGTCATTCGTGACGCGCACGAGCACCGATCCCGCCGGACGTTTATCGAAAAAGTTGAACGACAGCTTCTGGATATGCTTGAACAAATCGCTCCGCAGATCATATATGACGCGTTGTCCGATAATATTCGTAAATTTGATGCGGAACGTGCTCGCCAGCCACTGAATAATATAAAGCACAAGGACGCATGCCGTAATCGTATAAAGCCAGGTCAAGCTCGGGGAGCTGCCGTCCGTCGGCGCGATCGCCTTGTCGATCGCCATACTCGTCAAATACGGAACCGTCAGCTTCGTCACCGTGCCGAGGACCATCATCAGAATGACCAGCGGCAGCAGCTGTTTGGCATAAGGTTTCATGTAGGAAAACAATCTCGTCAACTGCGACCAGTTAAACGGTTTTTCGATGACTTCGTCGTCCTGGTACACGAAGCGTTCCCCGGTTTTGCCGGAGGCGCTGCCCTTCGGTTTGCCCGCTTCTTGATGCGAACGCTTCTCTGCGTTAAAAGCCGTACTCATGAGCTCACCTGCTCTCCTGCATCCCCATTCATCCGGGCAATGTGGTCTGCATATTGTATATGGTATACGTCCTGGTATGGGCCAGGAACCGCAATCAATTCATCGTGTTTGCCCCGCTGGACGACTTTGCCCTCATCCAAAACGAGGATCTCGTCGGCATGCCGGAGCGAGGAAATCCGGTGGGCGATAATAAACGTGGTCCGCCCCTTCATGACCTCCTGGAATCCCGCCTGAATCTCGTGTTCGGTTTCCATGTCGACGGCGCTTGTCGCATCGTCCAGGATCAGGATCTTCGGATTTTTGAGCAGGGCGCGCGCGATCGCGATCCGCTGCTTCTGCCCGCCGGACAAGCCCATGCCCCGTTCCCCGACGATCGTGTCGTAGCCTTCGGCCATTTCCATGATAAAGTCATGGGCTTTGGCCAGCTTCGCCGCCCGGATGATCTCGTCCATCGATACGTCCTTCATGCCGTATGCGATGTTGTTGCGGATGCTGGAGGAAAACAGGAACGTTTCCTGGAACACGGACGCCACTTGGCTGCGCAGGCTGTGCACCTGAATATCGTTAATGTTGACGCCGTCCAGCTTGATGCGGCCGCTGTCCACGTTGTAGGCATGCATCAGCAGCTGAATGATGGTCGATTTGCCGGAGCCGGTTCCGCCAAGCAGGCCGATGACCGTTCCCGGAGGCGCATCGAGATTGATGTCCTTGATCGCCGGAAGCTTGTTCCCGTAAGCGAAGGTTACGTTTTCAAAAGTGACGTGCCCCTTGACGTCCTCCGCGCGCAGCGCGATGGCCCCTTCCTTATCCTTCACGTCGATCGGCTGGTTCAACAGCTCCATGACGCGTTCCCCGGAAGCTTCCGACTGTGTGTAGTTGTTGATCAAATAACCGATGTTCCACATCGGGCCGATAATGTACCAGATCAAGCTGAAAAACGCAACCAGGCTCCCGAGCGTCAGCGATTCGCGGATGACCATCGAGCCGCCGACCCCGAGGAGGATGACGACGCAGATGCAGGCCAAAAGCTCCATTAACGGAAAATAGCTGCTCCACAAACCGGATGCAAAGATCTGGTTGTTTTTGTACCGCTCGTTGCGGATGGAGAACTTATCCACCTCATGAGGCTCGCGCGCAAAAGATTTCACGGTTCTGACGCCCGTGATGTTCTCCTGCACCGACGTGGTCAGCGCGCTGAGCGCAAGGCGCATTTCCTGGAAAGCCGGATGAATTTTGTTTTCGAACTTCAGCGCCACGATCACCAAAAACGGAATGCTGATCATCGTGATGAGCGTCAGCTGCCAGCTGATGGACAGCATGACGACGGCGCCGAAAACCACCATCAGAATCGTATTCAAAATTTGCGGAATGCCGAAGGCGATAAACTGGCGAATCGCTTCGAGATCCCCGGTCAGACGGGACATCAGGTCCCCCGTTCTGGCCTTGTCGTAATAACGGAAAGACAAAACCTGGAGTTTCTCGTAACATCCGTTCCGCAAACGGTAAGCCAAATAGTTCCCCATTCTTCCGCCGAAGAAACCGCTTAAAAATTGCATTAGCGCTTTCAAAGAAACGACCGCGATAACGGTCAGCGCAAGCGCGGGGACTTTCTCAAAGTGCTGCTTCTGAATGGCATCGTCAATCAGCGTGCGCAGCAGGTTCGGGGTTACAAGCCCGAGTGCAGTAGCTATGGCGAGGCAGAGTATAGATAAATATAAAAAACTTCTCTTCTCCCAAAAAAAGCTCTGCATTTGCCTGAGAACATTCATGGTTCTCCTCCTTCATATCATCTCAAAACTTGATCGCTTCACGTTCCGGACTGCATCCATCCGGCGAAAGGCCTTCCTCGGTACCCGTTCCCCCGCGGGAAGCCGTTTCGATCCTATCGGAATGCGTGCCCATTCGCCTATCCCGATATCCTTCAAAGCGGTTCCTGCCGACCGAACGGCGGTTTCAGGCCGTTTCCCCTCGTTTTTGCATTTTTTTCCCGGAAGTGACGTCGAATATTTTGAAGTTTATCACCCTCTTCCAAAGGCGGCAAAGAGGATAACCGGGCATATTCTCGCGGCATTGGCAATCAATGGTCATTACCTCGGCTTAATCCTGAATTACTTATCAAATCATTGAAAATCCTCGCGTTCTCTGCCGAACCCAACAAGAAGATCATTCCAGCTGGCAAAAGCTTTCCAAAAAGCGAAATACCGCGGTTAACCATTGGGCCATCAATCCCCGAAACGGTCTCTTTCCTTTCGAAAAATGCGTTTCAACCGTGTAAGGTTCGTCTCTTCGATCCGCCGTTAAAAAACATGAAAAAGGAAGCGCCTATCGATGACGCTTCCTTTTTTCTCCCACCGGATTTGCCGGTCATATATGGATGTTTTGTTCCATTTCCTCCAGCTGGGCCGCCAAGCGGTCCCAAACTTCAGGCTGTTCCCCGGAAGCCAAGGATGCGTTAGCCGCTTCCAGCGCTTCCTTGAGCTGTTCCCGCAGTCCTTCCGCTTGCCTGGACTGGGCAGCGGCCGCCAATTTGCCGTAGAAATCCACAAGGAGCTCCTGTTTTTTGGCGGCTTCCGTGCTTAAAGCTTCTTTGATCACGGGTTCGATGGCGTTTTTCAGCTTCTCCCGGCCGCCCCCTTCGAAGAAATGTTTAGGCGATTTGAAGAGCGGCCAATAGGCGTTCCAATCCACGAAATGAACCGTCCCCGCTTCCTCCCACTGCGGAGAAGCCCATTCCGATTCCTCCGGCGGCGTCAGCATCATTGCGGCGTCGTATTCCCGAATGTCGTTTACCGCTTCTTCGGCAGCGGTCCGCAGCACCGCCTTGCCTTTGTTCTCCAGGCGCAGCGTCGTCGCCCACAGCTCCTGCTCCAGCTCGCGGACGATGGTCCGTTCGAGCTCGCGCCCGCAGCCTTCGAAAATCCGTTTCAACTGGCCGGCATCTTCCCGGAGGACCGACGGATGGAAAGCTTCGGCGAAAAACTCGCCGAGACCGAAACCGATCCGCTGCCTAACATGGAACAGCAGCTCCAGCGTCTCCTGCTCCATATCGCCGGAAAGATCCTGGCCGGCAAAAGATTCGATCCGCTTCAGGGCAAGCCGGCCGACCTCCTGCAGCTGCAGGCGGCGCCGTTCGCGGGCCCCTTCGTCCTGCCGGGCCAACCCGGCCCACTCGGCGACCCGCCGGCGCACGGCCGAAATCTCCTGCAGGCTGCCGGCCAAAGACAGCTTCGGCAGCTCTTCGCCGGCAAATGCGCCAAGCGCGTTTTCGAAAGCTTCAAAGGCCGATTCCGCATACAGCCTTTGGTCCCCCGCCAGTTTGCCTTCCAGCGCCTTCATGCTGGATACCGGGTAAATATGCGGAAGCCGGATGCCCCGCGCTTTCAGATTGCCTTCGACATGTTTGACGACCTGCTCCAGCTCCTCTTCCGAGGACGCAAGGTCCGAGGCGTTGACGATAAAAAACATTTTATCGAGCGCAAAGCTGTCCTTCACCCTGCCGAGCTGGGCCAGAAACTGGCGGTCGCCTTTGGAGAAGGCATGGTTGTAATACGTCACGAAAACGATGGCGTCCGCATGTTTCATGTATTGGAACGTGACTCCCGTATGCCGGGCATGAAGCGAATCGGCGCCCGGCGTATCCACGAGCACGATCCCCTGCTCCGTCAGCGGGCAGCTGTAATATAAATCGATCCGCTCGACGAAACAGGAGCGCGTCTCGTCGGCGACAAAGGTTTTGTAGCGATCCAAATCCACGGTCTGCACCGTGCCGAGCAGCGCGCGGGTCTCCTCCCAGCCTGCCGCCGCCGCTTTCAGGAACCCGTAATGCGGCAGCCCGGCCGGATGGATCCCTTCCGGCTGAAGCCCTTCGACGGCCTGGATCCAGCTTTCCTCCGGCGGCGTTCCGAGCTGCAGCACGGAGAAGGAATATTCCAGGTCTTCCCGGAATGCGGCCGGCGATTTCATCGTCACCCGGGCGGTGCCGTGCTCAAAGCCGTCCTGCGGGGCGAGGATGCGGTTGATCGCCGCCGTCGTCGGATGCGGCGATACCGGCAGCACGCGTTCGCCGAGCAGGGCGTTGGCGAACGACGATTTCCCGGCGCTGAACGCTCCGAACAGCGCCATCGTAAAGGAGCCGCCGGCCAGCGCCTCGGCCCGGCTCTTCAGCCCCCGCGCGGCGGAAGCGAGCGCGGGATAACGCGCAAGCAGCGCCGCCGCGTCCTGCAGGCGGGCTGCTGCGGCGTCCAGCCGCTGGCGGCGGCCGAAGGCCGCGCCGCCAAGCGGCTCCGCCCCGCTGCGCGGGGCGGCGGCGGGCGCGGTCTCCCGCGCGCCCGCGTCCATGCCCTGCGGCTGCGCAGCCGCAGGGGCAGGGGCGCTCACCTCCGGCAGGAAGCCGGGGGTTAGCGTGACGCGCGCCGGCAGCAGCGCCTCGGCGGCTGCCGCGCGCGCCGCGATGTCCCGCTCCAGCTCCTGATAGCGGGACATCGCGGCGGACTTCTCCAGCAGCGCGTTCAGGTCGCGGATCACGCGCTGCTGCTGCTCTTTGGCGGATGCGGCCACATCCGCCAGCACGTCCTCCGCCGCGTTCACCGCGGCGCGGCGGTACATGCCCTTGATGTCTGCCGACAGCATCCGGCAGTAATTCAAAACATATTCGCCGGACATGACCGCATCCGGCTTCACCGAACTCTCCAGCATGCCCTCGCCGATCTCGGGCATCGTCGCCTGCAGCTTTGCCTGCAGCCCTTCCGTCCAGACATTCAGCGATTTGCTCCACTGCTTCAGCAGCTCCAGCAAATGCCACTCGATCTGCGCCGATGTCTGCTCCCGCAGCGCAACCGCGAACTTGCGCAGCCGCTCCTGCTTCTCCTGCTCCGTCTTGGCGCCGCTGAAGAAGAGCCCTTTCTTGAACCCGGCCTTCCGGCTTTCCAAAAACGCGCCGGCCAAATCCCGCAGCTCCGCAGGGGTAATGTTGGCATTGTCGAGCAGCGAATCGACCTGTTTGCGAATGTGCTCGCGCTCCGTTTGCGGCAGCTCCTTCAGCCGCTCCAGCTCTTTGCGGTAGCCAGAGATTTCCGCCTCCAGCTTCGCCGCCGCTTCGGTGCCGCCCATTTCCTCCAGCAGCCGCTCCTTCGTTTCCTCGAGCGAATCCGCATATTTCTTTACATGCTGCTCGGCGATATGGCGGGCGGAGCAATCCAGGCTGTAGCTTAGGATCGGTTCCCGCTTTTCGATCAACCGTTCGACCAGTTCCTTGATCTGCTTCCATTGGTTGTACGGATGCTCCGGTTCCTTCAGCGACGTAAACAGCAGGCTCACATAATGGACCTGCCAGCGTTTGAACGCAGCCTCCACCTCGGCCCGATAGCTTTCAAAAGACAGCTCTCTTTCGCGGTGTTTATCGATTTGGTTCACGACAAGATACAGCGGTTTGCCCCAATCGGACAAGCTTTTGGCGAAAGCGAGGTTATTTTCCGACTGCACATGGTTGTAGTCCATGACGTACAGCACCGTATCCGCCAGATGCAGCGCCGAATGCGTCGCCTTCTGGTGGCTGTCGTCCGTCGAATCCACCCCGGGCGTATCCATGAGCACGCCGCGCTCGCCCAGCAGCGGAATCCGGTCCCACACCTCGACGGAGGAATACGAGCCGCCATTGGTGCAGTATGCGTATAATTCGTCCAGGGAAACCGTTTGAGGTTCGGATGTTTGCCCTGCCTTATTAGCCGCGGCTGCCGGATAAATCAAGGCTTTCGGCTCGCCGTTGCGGATCGAAACGACATTGGCGCTCGTCGGAACCGGGCTCGACGGCAGCACCTTTTTGCCGCATAAGGAGTTGATCAGACTGGACTTGCCGGCGGAAAAATGGCCGCAAAACGCGATCGTCATCTCCCCTGCCGCAGCTTTTCGTATCAAATCGCTTACCCATTGGGCCGACTGGCGGTCTCCCCAGCCGTCCAATGTTTGCTGCAAATCCTGCAAAGACTCCGTATGAGATTGAATGGTCGGACTCGATGTCGACATACTGCGTTTCTCCCCTTAGCTCTGTCAGTGACTCCGGAATGATCCTGTTGATCCGTTTCCAGATTCCTCAAATAGTTACATTTTAACATTTCGGCAGCGGAATGAGAAACATTTTTCGCCGGGGGCCTCCCCTTTTGGGGCGGCGACGGGCAAAAAAATAAAACCGAAATTCCTTTCGGTTTTATGGTATCAAGCCATTGATTCAACTGTGCGCCGCTAACCTTAAGCGTTGGCGTTTTCGATTTCCGGAACGAGAATTTCGAATACTTTGCCATGCTGCAAAATGGTCGTGCCGCGGGACTTGTCCTTCATGACGACAACCTCCGGCTTCACCGACATGCGGTCCAAATAATGCTCCGGGACGTCGCCGGAGTGGCTGACGGTCACGCCCTCGAATTCTTTTTCTTCGTTTTCGGCCAGCTCGGTCTCCATCACTTGGTCCATAATATCGGAAAACAGTTCAAAATTGTCTGTATACACTGAGATGCATTTCATGTATAATCCCATCCTTCTCCATCTTTGTAGGTCCTATCCTTTATTGCTATTTCTTATCTTTTCTGATTTGGGACGTCTTCATACGTTTTTTCCCTTCGCGGCATACGTCAAGCAGCGGGCAGACCTGGCATTTCGGGTTTTGGGCTTTGCAGTGGTAACGGCCGAAAAAAATGAGCCGGTGATGCGTCAGCGTCCACTCTTCGCGCGGCACCTGCTTCATCAGCTTTTTTTCCACTTCCAGCACCGAATCCTTCCAATTGGCCAGTGCCAACCGTTTCGAGACCCGTTCCACATGCGTGTCCACCGCGATGGCCGGAACGCCAAACGCGTTCGAAACCACGACGTTGGCGGTTTTGCGGCCCACTCCCGGCAGTTTGACCAATTCGTCGTGTTCGCTGGGAACCTCGCCGCCGTATTGCTCCATTAACAGCATGCATAAATTGCGGATATGTTTCGCCTTATTCCGGTAGAGTCCGATTCTGCGGATGTCCTGCTCCAGCTCCTCCAGCGGAACGGCAACGTAATCTTCGGGGGACTTGTACTTTTGGAACAAATCCTTCGTGACCTTGTTTACCGTCTCATCGGTGCATTGCGCCGACAGCAGCACGGCGATCGTCAATTCGAAAGCGTTGCTGTGGTTTAATTCACAATGAGCGTCGGGAAACATTTCGCCGATCGTATCCAGTATATGTCGTACGGTGGCTGCCTTCATCGCTTTTGTACCTCCTGCAAAAAAAACGTCTTGATACGGGTAAGACTCCCCGTATCAAGACGGTGTATCTCATGACCATTCCCAAAGCATACTATTGTTTCTGTATTTCGACAATCGTTCCATTGCTTAAATACAAAACAATATTATCATTTTCTTTCAGGGATTGCACGGTTAATGTGGTATCTCCCTGATGGATGTATGCAGCCGGAGAAAGCGGGAATTGGTTGGCGTCATTGACATTTTGGCGTTTCACATATATTTCCTTCGCATAACTGTCATATTTCCAAAATGCTTTGGTGGCTACGGAAAGCACTTTGACGACCGAATTTCCGTCCGCGTCCTTGCGCACCTCGACGCGGTTGCCCGCCGAAACGTTGGTGATGCTCAGCGCGCTTCCGGCATCGTTCATGATTTTGGAGGAGTTGTCCAGCTTGAACGTTTCCGTCGTTCCGCCATACGTTTTGACCGTAATGCTTGGCGTCGACGACGAATTGACCGCGGTCACCTCGCCGGTAGTCAGCTTCACCAGCTGAACGGATGCCGGTTCGGGGCCGTTGAAGGTCACGTTCAGCAATTGTCCTGCACGCAGGTCCTGAACCGTGATCGCCTGCCCGTTTTCGTCCTTCAGCGCGGTTTTGTCCACATAGAACTGGCTGGTTACGCCGTCTTTTTTAACCGTTACGCGGGAGTTGGCATAATCCACGCCGAGAAGCTCGAATTGCACGTTGGTTTTGACTTGAATGGTCTGAATCGCGTCCTGGGTCGCATTCAGCACGGCCGCAATGTCGGTGCCGACTTTAACGTCGGAGAGCGAGCCGCTGCTTTTTCCGTATACCGAAACGACCGGATTGTTGAACGGCAGCGTGATGCTTTGGCCGTCCGCCCCGAGCAGCGTCAGCTTTTTGGTCGTCAAGTTCAAAGCGGATACTTTGCCTTCATATTGGTAAATGACGTCGATCGAAAGCGCCCGGTTCGACAGGTACGTGATATTGACCTTCCGGCCGTTCGTCAGGTATGGCGCAATGCCGTCCAGTGTAGGTTCGGACGCGTTGTAAGACAGTTTGGTTTTTTCGTCAAGCGTTACGACGTAAGGTTTTTTATTGGCATCCATCAGCGTCAGCACTCTGGATTTCGGTTCGTATTGAACGACCGTCGCCCCTTTTTTCTGTTCCATTTGGCGGTTCAATACCTGGATTTTCGTTACCTGATCCTGCGGATTCAGCGTAATTTCCACCTGATCGCCGTTCGTCTCGTCCGCGTTCAAATCGCTGAGCGTTGGCGCGGCGATTCCGCTGATGAAGATCTCCGGTTTTTCGGCAAGCAGCTTCACTTCAAGCTGTCCGCCGTCGCGTTTGTAGGTGATCGTGGCATTGTTCGCCCCGACTTCATACAACGTGCCGCGGATCGTTCTTTCCACGCTCTGCGTTACTTCCACCGTTTCGAGCACATTGTTCTTCACGGTGTATTTGATCACCGCGCCGTTTTTCAGCTCGGATGGGGACAGCAGCTGATTTTGGTATTTGACGACCAGGCTGTCGTCCCAAGTGTAGCTTTCCAGGTCGCCGGACGAATTTTTAAGGACCAGGGATTTGGTCGCCGTATCCACGCTCTGCAGCGTGCCGGTTCCGTTCTTGTTGACGACGCCGGATTTCACCTGAACGATGACAGGTTTTTTCGCCGACGTGAACGTCTCTTGGCGGATGACGATTTTGCTGCCGGCGACGAGGGCCGAAGGATCGATTTTGGCGCCGTTTTGATCCAGGAACGCCGTACTTTCGTCATACGTGAACGGTTTGAAGGTGCTGTTCGTTTCCAGCCACAAAATGTTGCCCGGGGAAAGCTTCTGGAACGTGCCCTCTACGCTTTCGAGCTGCTCTTTGGCATCGGTCACCTCTACGTAAGCCGCCTTCGATCCGCTGCCGATGACCAGCACTTTCGTGTATGGCTTCAGGTCGGCAAAGCTGATTTTGCTTTCGGAAGCGCTCGTGAAGTACATGGTGGAATTGTCCAATGCATATGTACGGATGGCCCCATCGACGTACAGCTCCAGCTTGTTGCTGCTGAGCCCGATAACGACGCCTTCCGCCGTGTTGGCATATTTCACGTCGTTATAAGCTTCGGCCCGGCTGAAAAACGTTGCGAGCTGGGCGCGGGTGACGGAGCCTTGAGGATCAAAGCGGTTGCCTTCCACGCCGTTGGTCAGCCCAAGCTCCAAAGCCGCGTTGATGAAACCTCTTTTGGCTGCTGAAATTTTGCCGTTGTCCGCGAAATTGGTCGCTTTGCTTGCAAGCGCCGCCGCTTGGCTTTCTTTGCCCAACGCGCGGATCAAAACCTCGGTGATCCATTCGCGGCTTGCCTTGCGTTCGCCCCAGGTCTGCTTGGAGTCGGAAGCCGCGTTTTCGCTCGTTTTATCCAGCAAGTTTTGCTGAATGGCTAGCGCGACGTACGGTTTGAAATAATTGTTGACCTGCATGTTCGCCGGCAGCGCCACCGAGGCGTTTTTGTCGACTTTGCCTTCGAGCCCCGCAAAGCGGATTGCCATCGTGACCGCTTCCTGCTGCGTGACGTTGTCATTGGGGCGGAAAAGTCCGTTGTTGCCGAGGAGAATACTTTGGGAAGCCAGCTTATAAATATGTTTTTCGGCCCAGTATCCGCTTTTGACGTCTTTGAACAGCGCGCTCGCCGCAGTGGATTGGGCTGCCGTATTGTTGGACGCGTTGTCGGCGAACACCGCCGTTCCGGAACCCATGACCATCATGCCTGCGATGACGGCCGAAACTACTTTTTTAGAATGAGATGATGAATTGCTGCGCCGTTTGACCATTCTTTACTTTTCCCCTTTCGAAATGACGGTCGTACCGCTACCGGTATAACCCTGAAAATAACAAGAAAAGAACTAAAGAGATTGCGCTCCCGCCCAGGCTTCTGTCCGAAACCCGGCCGCTCCCGGAGCGCAAACTTTAGTTCAATTCATATAAGAAAACCGTCTATCATCGTATCGTGAGCATCTTCAACGAAGACAGACTGCATTCAGCGGAATTTTTTCTTGCGATCATCGGCTTGTCCGGCTTCGCCGAACGGTTGCGCATTCCGATGATCTTCAAAAAAATCGCGACGTATGATGCTATTCGACAAGAAGAACGCAATCTCCTGCTTTTATCCGAATATTTTCAATGTCTTGTCAACGGATGTTCCAAATCGACGTGGCCCATCAGGCTCTCCACCTTGGCTCCGTCCACCAAAAGCTCCACGGACTTGACTTCGTCAAACTGGAACATGGTTTTGGTGAGCGCATCCAGGGCGAATTGTTCGCCGCCGGCTCCGAGCCTAGCTTCATCCGGCATATGAACGTCCATGGTGATTTGCCCGTCTTTAAAGTCAAGCTTTTTCAGTTCGATTTCCCCCCAAAGCGGAATCAGGTCGGCGTTGCCGCTCGACTGCAGCGCTTTGTAAGCTGCCGCGTATTTGTCGGCTTCGTCCTTATAGCTGATTTCCTTCCGGGATTTTTTCAGATCGAGCTCTTCCGGGTCCGTGTAATACACGTCGATCGTTTCTTTTTTGGCCGTCGACTCCGGCGGCTTTTGCGATGAAACCTCTTTGCCCGGAGAAACGTTCCCCTGGGACGGTTCTTTGCCCGCGTCGCTTCCGCTTCCGTTTCCGTTTTCTTCGGTCTTCGGTTCGCTGACGCTCTCGCCGCCGCTTCCCGTCGTTTGCTGCTGCTGTTCGCCCGAAACGGTCTCCTGTTGTTGTTGTCCGCTTTCCGGTGCGGATGTCGGCTTTTGGCCGCAGCCGGCCGAGGCGACCATCACCAAAGCCAAAATGCCTGCACACCAAATTTTTCTGCTCATTCTGTACCGCCTCCTAAAAAGGGACATTCATTATTGAACACCCAAATATTCTTTGATTCCATCTGCAATTCCTTGGGCAACACGCTGCTGGAAGCTTTCCGAAAAGAGGGCGGCTTCGTCGTTTTTGTTGCTCAAATATCCTACTTCAAGCAAAACGGCCGGCATTTTCGTTTCGCGGATGACATGGAAATTGCCGTAACGCACGCCGCGGTCCTTCAAGCCGGTAGCTTGTACCAAATGCTTGTGCATCACGTTCGCAAGCGTTTTGCTGGCTTCCCGCTGGTAGTAGGTCTCGCTGCCGGTTGCCGCCGAGGAACCCGCGCTGTTCGCGTGGATCGATACGAACACGTCCGCTTTCAAGTCGTTGGCGATTTTCGCCCGTTCTTTCAGTTCAAGGAACGTATCGTCGCTCCGGGTCAAGACCACTTCGAAGTTCGAATCCTGCTCCAAAATTTTGCCGACCTTCAAGGCCATCGCCAAATTAAAGTCCTTCTCCTTTTTGCCTGTCACGCCCGTCGTTCCCGGGTCATGGTCGCCGTGTCCGGCATCGATGACGACGATCTTTTTCCCGCTTGTGCCGGGTTTGGACGGCGTGCCGCTGTCTGATGTGTTCAAATCGACGATGTATAAACCGTTGTCGTTCGTCAGCTTATAATTTTTGGAATAATTCAGATCGATAACGATCCGAACGGTTGAAGGATTGCTGTTATATAACGAATATCTGACCTTTGAAACATCCGGATAACCGTTGACGTCCAGGGAGCCCGTTTTGTTCTGGTCCAGGGACGCGCTGCTGAACGTGTCCGAAAATCCCGTATTTTCGAGATCGACGACGATGCGGTCCGGTCCGCTCATTTTAAAGTCGTTCACTTTCGCTTTCCCGGTAACGGCGATCATCAGCCGGTTGTCGCTGAAGCTGATGCCGTCAACCTGCGCGGCGGCTCCGCTGCCGGCATCCGGATTCGTTCCGTTCCCGGCGCCGGTTCCCGCATCGCCGTTTCCGCTCCCGAAATTCGGGGTATATAAGTTTACGATCTTTTTCTGATTGTCCCAATATACCGTGAGACCCATTTCTTCGCTGACGAAGCGGATCGGCACGATTACCGTGTCCGTGCGCAAAATGGGGGCGATATTCATGGACGTTTTTTTGCCGTCCACTTCGGCCGTTTTTTGGCCGACGACCAGCTTCATGACTTTGGAATCTTTTTGTATGGTTACCGTGCGCGTCTTTTTTTCCCATGCGACGTCAAACCCCAGATTCTCTCCGACGACACGTAATGGAATCATAACATTGCCATTTACATTTTCCACTTTTGCATTTCCCGACAGACTCAGTTCTTTGTCGTCCAGAACAATTTTGGCACTTCCCGCCGCAGCCTGTCCATTGTGAGGAAACGCCAAAATGAAGACAAAGAGGAGCACTGCCATAAAACCAAATTTTTTCATCCTTCACCCTTCCATTCTTAAATTTTTGTCGTTAGCTCTGACGTTTCGGCTTTGGCTATCCTTCGACATCACCAGACATAAGTTAGACGTCGGAAGCTGCGAAAAGTTGCGAATATATTCCTCTTTATGCAAAACTTTAACTATGGCTTAAGGTAGACAAATCGATGCTTTTGTGCCTCTTCCGCAGAACTCTTTAAGCATAAACAAAAAGACCGCCGGTATGGGCCTGGGCCCGAACAGACGGTCTTCGTTTCGTGTCGTGTTTGCGTTTGCGGATTAGTTCCCGTTTCGCTTGATCGGATGGTCCAGATCCATATGCCCCATCAGGCTTTCGAGCTTTTGCCCGTCCACGAGCAGCTCGATCGATTCCACCTCTTTGAATTGGAACATGGTTTTGGTCAGCGCATCCAGGGCAAACTGTTCGCCGCCGGCGCCAAGGCGGGCTTCATCCGGCATATGAACATCAAGCGTTACCATGCCTTCCTTGAACTCCAGCGATTTCAGCTCCATTTTGCCCCACAGCGGGATCAAATCGGCGTCCCCGCTTTCCTGCAGCGCCTTAAAAGCCGCTTTGTATTTATCGTTTTCCTGGCCGAACTTGATTTCCTTTTCGCTTTTTTTCAGTTCAAGCTCCTGCGGGTCCGTATAATAGACTTCGATCGTCTGCTTCTGAACGGACGGTTCCTCCGGCTTGTCCGACTCGTCCGGCTTATCGGTCTGGTTCGGCGCCGTTTCCTTCCCTTCCTGTCCGTCCCCTGTCTGTTCAGGTTCGGTCGAATCGGTTAGATCGGTTGGATCGGGCTGGGCCGCGTTGACGGACGTATCGCCGGGCTGCTGCGTGGTTTCCTGCGCGGCAGGCGCTGCCGCCGGTTTTTGGCCGCAGCCTGCTCCCGCCACCATGACAAGGGCCAAAAGCGCCGCGCTTAATAGCTTTTTATTCACTTAACTGCCTCCTTCTTCCTTGCAAAACGTCTTTATTACTGAATGCCGAGATATTCCTTGATTCCGTCCACAATAGCCTGGGCGATGGCATTTTGCACGCTTTCGCTGAACAACGCCGCCTCGTCTTTCGGATTGGAGATGAACCCCGATTCAATCAATACGGCCGGCATCTTCGTTTCCCGGATGACATGAAAATTCCCGTACTTATAGCCTCGATCCTTCAGGCCGGTGGCTTTGCTCACATAATTATGGATCACTCGGGCCAATTCCTTGCTTGCATCCCGTTGGTAGTATGTTTCGGTGCCGTTGGCCGCTGTCGATTTATCGCCAGTACTATTGGCGTGTATGGAAACGAATACGTCCGCATTCAAATCGTTGGCGATCTTCGCTCTTTCCGCAAGCTTCAGGTAGGTATCGTCGCTGCGGGTCAGCACATAATCGATGCCGGGTTCGTTGGCCAGCAGCTGCCCTACTTTCAAGGCGACGGCCAGGTTGAAATCCTTTTCTTTGGTTTTCGAATATCCCGTTGTACCCGGATCCTGGTCCCCGTGGCCCGCGTCGATGACGACGACCTTTTTGCCGTTGCCGCCGACCGGAGGCGTTACAGGAGGTTCGGCGCTGCCCGTTTTGTTCAAGTCTACGATCAGCAATCCCGAATCCGGCCCTTCATTTTCGTTGTATACCGCATAATCCTTGGCGTAATTCAAATCAATAACGATCCTCACCGTAGCAGGATTGCTGCTGAACAGGGAGTAACGGATCGTCGACACGTCCGGATAACCGCTCACGTCGAGTTTGTTCTGGTTGCCCACGCCGGCAGCTTGTCCGCCCAGAAAATCCGGCGAAAAGGAAGTGTTCGGCAGATCGACGACGACCCGGTCGGGCCCGGACATCGTGAATACTTTCGGCGTCACCGCTCCGCCTTGCGTAGAGACCATCAGGCGATTTTCGCTGAAGCTGATACCGTTGATGAGCGCCTGGCCGGCAGCCGGCGTCGTCGTAACGGGAACCGTGCCCTCATCCTGCCCGTCCGAAGGATTTCCCGTGGAATCCGGCCGGGTTACCGGCGGAGGCACAGGCACGTCTCCCGCGCCCGCCCCGGTTCCGTTATCCTTGGCAGGCGGCGCTTCGGCCGTCGTCAGGTACACCGCCTTATCGGCGTTATCCCAGCTCACGCGGAGTCCCATTTGTTCGCTCACGAAACGGACGGGTACGCTTACGATGTTTTTGTCCAGCAGCGGCGGGGTGTCCAGCTTAACCTTTTTCCCGTTTACCGTGGCGTTTTTTTGGTTCACGGCCAGTTCCATCGACGTTTTGTCTTTGCTGATCAGAACCTTCTTCGATTTTTGCTCCCATTTCACGTCAAAGCCGAGATTCTCCCCGATCACGCGAAAGGGAACCATGATGCTTCCGTTCACGTTCGTTACTTTGGCGTCTTTGGACACGTTCAGCTCGCTGCCGTCCAAAAAGATGTGGACGCGCGCTTCGCTGGCCGACGCCTGGTTCTGAAGCGGAACCAACAGGATCAATAACGACAACAAAAACAGTAAAAATCCGATTTTCTTCATTGTACACCTCTGCCAATCTGATTTTTTTGCCGGTAAACAGGCAATATGAAACAAATCTATCTAAAAATGTTCATAATCTTCGCTATGCAGGCAATATTCGCCATCCACCCATCTTTTTCCTGCCGAACTTTCATTTTTTGCCTGTTTGTTTTCCGTCGTTGCAAAATCCGCCATATAAACAGCCTAATCGACCGTGCGTAGGATCATGGCGGGTTTTCGGGCTTTTTGCGTTTTCCATGACGACATGTTTCGCGCAAGCCGCAAAAAAAGGCTCCTATTTCCTGAGGGAAAATAGGAGCCTTTGCAGGCCGAGCTGATAGACGGCCCAAATCGGATAAACTTCGCCGCTGCTTAAGCGAACAGGCGCGAAGCATGCTTTTGCTCATAAGCCGCGATTTCGTCCTCATGCTGCAGCGTCAAACCGATGTCGTCCAGGCCTTGGAGCAGGAACTGGCGGCGATGCTCATCCAGATCGAAGCCGATGTGCAGGCCTTGGTTGTCGGTGATCGTTTTGTTTTCCAAATCGACGTTCAGCTCATAACCTTCATTGGCCGCGGTGCGCTGGAACAGTTCCTCCACCTGCTCTTCGGAAAGCTTGATCGGCAAAATTCCGTTTTTGAAGCAGTTGTTATAGAAAATGTC
The DNA here is from genome assembly GCF_038004655.1 of Paenibacillus sp. FSL M7-1455. Taxonomy (NCBI): domain Bacteria; kingdom Bacillati; phylum Bacillota; class Bacilli; order Caryophanales; family Paenibacillaceae; genus Paenibacillus; species Paenibacillus sp. FSL M7-1455. Next base: position 3,597,451 of record NZ_JBBORO010000001.1, read on the forward strand.
CGCAAACGACGGCGCGATGATGCATTTGAAGCCGTAGTCCAGGATCGCCCAAGGCGCATGCTCGCGGGAAGAGCCGCAGCCGAAATTGGCTCTGGAAATCAGGATCGAAGCGCCCTTGTAGCGCGGCTGGTTCAACGAAAAATCGGCGATGTCGTTTCCTTGCTCGTCGAATCTCCATTCATAGAACAGGAATTGTCCGAAGCTGGTCCGTTCGATCCGTTTCAAAAATTGTTTGGGGATGATTGCGTCCGTATCCACGTTTACCCGGTCTACCGGGGCAACAAGTCCGGTCAATTTAGTAAAAGCTTCCATGTTCGTTGTCCTCCTTAGCTAACCACTTCAGTTTTGAATTTCCAGTCGCGAACGTCGGTGAACCGCCCTTTGATCGCTGCTGCCGCAGCCATTGCAGGGGAAACCAGATGCGTACGTCCGCCGCGTCCTTGACGTCCTTCGAAGTTCCGGTTGGAGGTCGATGCGCAGCGCTGCCCAGGCTGCAATACGTCCGGGTTCATCGCAAGGCACATGCTGCATCCGGCATCGCGCCATTCAAAGCCCGCTTCGATAAAGATTTTGTCGAGGCCTTCCTTCTCGGCTTGCAGCTTCACGCGTCCGGAGCCCGGCACGACGATGGCCGTTACCCGGTCGGAAACTTTGTAGCCTTTGGCCACTTCGGCGGCGGCGCGAAGGTCTTCGATACGCCCGTTCGTGCAGGAGCCGATGAACACGTAGTCGATTTCGATGTCCGTCATTGGCGTACCCGGAACGAGTCCCATATATTCGATCGCTTTTTCAGCGGCTTTCCGCTCGTTTTCGGTCGGCAGCTCCGCAGGCACCGGCACTTTTGCCGTGATGTCCGTTCCCATGCCCGGGCTGGTACCCCAAGTCACTTGCGGGATCAAGGTTTCAACGTCGAACTCCACGACCTTGTCGTACGTCGCCCCTTCGTCGGTGACAAGCTGCTTCCATTCTTCCACTCTCTTTTCGAATTCTTCGCCCGCAGGCACGTACTGGCGGCCGCGAAGATATTCGAACGTCGTTTCGTCCGGCGCGATCATGCCGGCGCGCGCTCCGCCCTCGATGGACATGTTGCACACGGTCATGCGCTCTTCCATCGTCAGCTCGCGAATGGCTTCGCCCGTATATTCGATGACGTAGCCCGTCGCAAAGTCCGTTCCGTATTTGGCGATGACGCCGAGGATCATGTCTTTAGCCGTAATGCCCGGTTTGCGTTTGCCGACGAAGCGGACCTCCATCGTTTTGGCTTTGGCCTGCTGCAGGCACTGCGTTGCGAGCACGTGCTCGACCTCGCTCGTTCCGATTCCGAAGGCCAGGGCGCCGAAAGCGCCGTGCGTGGAGGTATGGCTGTCGCCGCAAACGATCGTTTTGCCCGGATGCGTCAGTCCGAGCTCGGGACCCATGACGTGGACGACCCCTTGGTCGATCGTTTCGAGATCGTACAGCGTCACGCCGAAATCGCGGCAATTTTGGGTCAGCGTATCGATCTGCTGCTTCGAAATCGGGTCTTTGATGTTGAAACGGTCTTTCGTCGGCACGTTGTGGTCCATCGTGGCGAAGGTCAGCTCCGGACGGCGGACCTTGCGGCCGCTGAGGCGAAGTCCTTCGAACGCCTGCGGGGAAGTCACTTCATGGACGAGATGCAAATCGATGTAGAGGATGCTTGGCTTGCCTTCTTCCTGATGAATCACGTGGTTATCCCAGATTTTTTCAAACATTGTTCTTTTACTCATCTTTTTCACCTCATCGTGGTTATAACGTCCTTGGTTAAGTCTGCCGCCGGGTCAGCGGCGCGACTTGAATGAAATAAATATAGCATTGGTTTCTTCATAGTTCCAAGATATAATATCTATAAACGTAATAGGAAATAACTATTAGAAGGACATCCGTATTTCGAATGATTCAAAAGACGATGGGACCGGTGAACATGGAACTGAGACAACTTCAATACGCATTGCAGATCGCGGCGGAGCGCAATTTTTCGCGGGCGGCCGAAAAGCTGCACATCGCCCAGCCTTCCCTCAGCCAGCAGCTGTCCAAGCTGGAAAAGGAACTCGGCGTGCTGCTTTTTCAGCGGAACACAAGCACGGTCGAGCTGACGCATGCAGGAGCTTCATTTATGGAACAGGCGCAAAAGATCATGGACGCGGTGGAGCTGCTTCGCCAGGAAATGTCGGACATTTCGCAGCTGCGGGGCGGCAAGGTGGTCGTGGGCAGCATGCCGATTACAGGCGCGCATTTGCTGCCCCATGTCCTTCCTTCGTTCAAGCGAAAGTATCCCGAAATCGAAATCACGCTTCTCGAGGATTCATCCATGAATCTCGAGAAACTTACCGCCGGCGGCAAAACCGACCTGAGCCTGCTTGCGCTGCCGCTTCAGGAGCCTTCCCTTGCTTACGAGGTCATCGGAGAGGAGGACATCGACCTTGCGGTGCCTGAGGGGCATCCTCTGGCGGAAAGGACGAATCACGGCAAACCGCTCCCCGTGCGCATCGAGGAATTAAGCGAGGAATCGTTTATCGTGCTGAAAAAAGGCCAGGGTTTCCGCAAAATCACCTTCGACCTGTGCCAGCAAGCCGGGTTCGAGCCGAAGGTGGTGTTCGAAAGCAGCAACATGGAAACGATCCAGTCGCTGGTCGCGACCGGGATGGGCATCACGCTGGTGCCAAGGTTCATTTCCCGATCGTCGAGAAGCGAATTCGTTCCGGTGTACCTTCCGCTCGCGGAGCCCGTCCCCAGCCGGACGCTGGTGATCGCCTACCGGCGCGGACGTTATCTGTCCAAAGCGGCAGAAGCATTTATCGAGACATTCCGGGAAACGATGCGGGAATTGGTCAAATAAAAAGGAACGGGCCTGATGAAACGTTTCAAAAGGCTCGTTCCTTTTTTATTTATTGCGGCTGCGAACCTTGGTCGATGTCCGCCCCCCGTTTTCTATCCGCGTACAACTCTGGCCGCCGATCCGCGAATACAGGAATCCGTCCCCGTACCTCGTCCACCAGCTCCGGCGAAACGCAGCCCGTGACGATCTCCTCCGTCTCGCCGCCTTCGGCGACGATTTCGCCCCATGGATCGATGATCATCGAATGGCCGAAAAAGTCGGTGCCCCGGCTGCTGCCCACCCGGTTGCAGGCGACGACGTACATTTGGTTTTCGATCGCCCGCGCCGCCAAAAGCGTACGCCAGTGGCGAAGGCGGGGATGCGGCCATTCCGCCGGCACGATCAGCATTTTGGCGCCGTCAAGCGCCAGGCTCCGGGCCAGCTCCGGAAAACGGATGTCATAGCAGATCGATGCGCCGGCCGTCAGGCCTTCAAGCTCCAGCTTCACGAGCTCGCTTCCGGCGGTCAAATGTTTCTCCTCGTCCATCAGGCGGAACAGGTGCAGCTTCGAATATGCCCCGATCTGCCGTCCGGTCCGGTCAAATGCGTACATCGTGTTGTAAATGCGGTCTTCGATCTTGACGGCTGCGGACCCCCCGACGATCATGACCCCGTGTCTCCTTGCAAAAGACGACAGCCATTCCCTCGTGTCCTCCCCGCCCGGATCGGCGATCTCCTGTATTTGCTCCAGCGCGTACCCGGTATTCCACATCTCCGGCAGCACCAGCAGGTCCGGCTTCGGATCGCCTTGAACCGCCTTTTCCATCAAGTCCCCCAAGTGAGCCTTATTGGCCTGCGGGCGGCCGATTTCGATGTCGGCTTGGATGAGCGCCACGGCCAATGTTTTTCCTCTCTGTGTCATGTTTCTCCTCCTTGCCCTCCGCGTTAGGATTAGGGCGGGAGAGCTTCCCCGCCTGCGTTGTCTTCCATCATAAATGCAGCGGAGCGATTCATCAAGGGCAGGTGCAGGATGGCTATTCCCTCTATACAGCTCGGATAAATCATGTTAGATTAAATCTATTCTATTCGATGCTGGAAACCGGAGTGATCATACGATGAAATCGACAGACCCCGCGCAATATCGATCGGCTTTTCATATCCAACCGGCGGACGTGATGACGCAGCTGCCGACGCAATTTTTCGCCACGCTCGTGCAAAAGGTGAACCGCGAAATTTCCGCGGGCCATGACGTCATTAACTTGGGACAGGGCAACCCGGACACGCCGACCCCGCCCCATGTCGTCCAAGCGCTGCAGGAAGCGGCGGCAAACCCTGTATATCATAAATACTCTCCCTTTACGGGATACGGCTTTTTAAAAGAAGCGATCGCCAGACGCTATTTCGAGGATTACGGCGTCTCGCTCGATCCCGAAACAGAAGTCGCCATTTTGTTCGGCGGCAAAACCGGCCTGGTGCAGCTCCCGCAAATCCTGCTTAATCCGGGGGACCTCTGCCTGGTTCCCGATCCCGGCTATCCGGATTACTGGTCCGGGGTCGCCCTTGCGAAGGCCGAAATGTCCTTCATGCCGCTCCGAAAAGACCATGCCTTCCTGCCGGACTACGCCGGCATCGCCGAGTCCGTCCGTCGCCGGGCCAAGCTGATGTTCCTGAATTATCCGAACAATCCGACTTCCGCCACGGCGCCGTTGTCGTTTTACGAGGATACGGTCAAATTCGCCGCGGAAAACGGCATCGTCGTCGCCAGCGACTTCGCGTACGGCGCCATCGGCTTCGACGGCCGGCGGCCGGTCAGTTTCCTTCAGGCGCCCGGCGCCAAAGAGGTCGGCATCGAGTTTTACACCCTTTCCAAAACGTACAATATGGCCGGCTGGCGCGTCGGCTTTGCCCTCGGCAACCGCGAAGTCGTCTCGATGATCAACCAACTTCAGGACCATATCTACGTCAGCCTTTTCGGCGGCATCCAGGCAGCGGCGGCCGAAGCGTTGACGGCTTCCCAGGAATGCGTCCGCGAGCTGGTGCAGCGTTACGAATCCCGCAGGGATGCTTTCTTCGCAGGGCTCGCCGAAATCGGCTGGGAAGCCGAGAAGCCAAGCGGCTCCTTCTTCAGTTGGCTGCCGGTGCCTCAAGGGCATACGTCGGCTTCGTTCGCCGACCTTCTGCTCGAGCGAGCCAAGGTTGCCGTCGCGCCCGGCATCGGCTTCGGCGGTCACGGCGAGGGCTACGTGCGCGTCGGACTGCTCACATCCGAGGACAGGCTGCGGGAAGCCGCCCGGCGCATCGGCGGGCTGGGCCTGTTCGCATAAATCTTTATTTTGCAAACCTGCCATTTCCGTGGTATTCTAAGTGGAAATAACGGGTTTTCCATACCAATGAAACGTGACGACGGGACCAGTAAGAGGAACCATCCGCGCAAACAGAGAGTAAATTCCAGCGGCTGAAAGAATTTACCCGGGTGCCCTCCGAAACCTACCCCTGAACGGCCCGCATCCCCTGCGGGACAGTGCCTTCTGTTACAGGGCTTAAAGCCGGATGATTTATGTCATCAATAAAGGTGGTACCGCGGAAGCTCAGACTTTCGTCCTTTGCAATCAAGGACGAAAGTCTTTTTTGCATTCTCCATCGCCTTCGCGACTTTACGTTGGTATGTTTCCCGCGCCTGATGCGAAATTAATGAAATGGAAGTGATGAATGATGTCGACGCGCGTCGTCGTCAAAATAGGAAGCAGCTCGCTGACGTCCGCCGAAGGCGGACTCAACCGGGATGCCGTCGCGTTTTTTGCGAACGAAATTGCAGCTTTGAAAAAGGAAGGCGCCGAAGTGCTGCTGGTGACCTCCGGGGCGGTGGCCGCCGGGTTTCGGGCCATCGGCTATCAATTCCGCCCCAAACTCCTGCACGAAAAGCAAGCCGCAGCCGCGGTCGGACAGGCGCTGCTGATGCAGGCGTACCAGGAGGCATTTGCCGCCCATGGCATTACGACGGCGCAAATCCTGCTCACGCGTACCGACTTCGGCAACCGGAAGCGGATGAACAATGCCGGCATGACGATCGAGGAACTGCTCAAGCAAGGATCGATCCCGATCATCAACGAAAATGACACCGTTTCGGTGGATGAGCTGAAGTTCGGCGACAACGACACGTTATCGGCTCTCGTAGCCAATTTGGTCAAAGCCCAAAACCTTCTCATCCTCACCGATATGGACGGCTTGTATACCGGCGATCCGCGCAAACATCCGAATGCGGTCCGGTTCGATCATATCGAGGAAATTACCGAAGAGATCTACGCCATCGCCGGAGGAGCCGGTTCTTCCGTCGGAACGGGCGGAATGCGCTCCAAAGTGGACGCGGCCAAAATCGCCATGCGCGGCGGCGTTCCCGTCTTCGTCGGCAAGGTGGATTCCCGCGGGGATTTGCGGCAGGCGGTGGCGGGAAACGGCAAAGGAACGTATTTCGATACGACCCTCCACTCGCTGCCGGTGAAAAAACAATGGCTCGGGTTCATGTCGACCCCGCTCGGCACCCTCCGGGTCGATCACGGGGCCGAGCAGGCGCTCGTGAGCGGCGGCCACAGCCTGCTGCCGGTGGGCATCAAGGTCGTCGAGGGGCATTTTCAGGCGGGGGACGTCGTGGAAGTGCTCAGCCTCGAAGGCACCGTGCTCGGACGGGGCATCGTCAATTACGACGACGAACAGCTGCGGCGCATCCAAGGGATGAGCAGCGCCGAAGTCATTCAAACGCTGGATATGGTCCATCGTCTCGAAGTGATCCACAGGGACGAATGGATCACGTTAAAATAGCCGTATCCTTTCGGCATCATGAATCGCGGCCGACAAGTGTCATAGCCGGTTTTGCGTATTCCATTACTTTAAAATAAGGAGGATGTTTCATGAGTGAAGTCAAATTAAAAGCCGGAAAAGCGCGTGCCGCCGCTGCGGCATTAAACCGGATGACCACGCAGCAGAAAAACGAGGCCCTTCAATTGATGGCGGACGCCCTTCGCCGGCGCCGGGAAGACATCATCGCCGCCAACCGGGAAGACCTGGAACGCGGCCAAACCCAGGGCATCTCCACTTCCCTGCTCGACCGGTTGGCGCTCAATCCGCAGCGGATCGAAGCGATTGCCGAAGGCCTGGAGCAAATCATATCGCTTCCCGATCCCATCGGCGACGTGCTGGACGATTTCGAACGCCCGAACGGGCTGAAAATTTCCAAGCTCCGCGTCCCTCTCGGGGTTATCGGCATTATTTACGAAGCGCGCCCGAACGTGACCGTCGACGCCGCCGGCCTGTGCCTGAAAGCGGGCAATACGGTCGTTCTTCGCGGAGGTTCGTCGGCTTTGTCGTCCAACCGCAAAATCGTGGAGGTGCTTCACGAAGCTCTGGACGCTTCGGCGCTGCCCGCGGATGCCATCCAATTGATCGAAAGCGCGGACCGTTCCTCGGTCGACGAGATGCTAAAGCTGAATGGGCTGCTTGACGTCATCATTCCGCGCGGCGGGCAGGCGCTGATCCGCAATGTCGTGGAAAACGCCACCGTTCCGGTCATTGAGACCGGGGCAGGCATCTGCCATACTTATATCGATGAAACGGCCGACGGCGCCATGGCCGAAGCCATCGCCATCAATGCCAAGGTCCAGCGCCCTTCCGTCTGCAATTCGATGGAGACGCTGCTGGTCAACAGCCGCTTTGCTGCCGATCGGCTGGCCCCTCTCGCGGAGGCGCTGCGGCAAGCGGGCGTGGAAATCCGCGGCTGCGAACGAACGCTGAAGCTGGTGCCGTGGGCCGTGCCCGCAACGGAACAGGATTTTGCCACCGAATATAACGACTATATTTTGAACATCAAAACGGTGGATACGCTCGATGAGGCGATGGACCACATTTCCCGTTACGGCACCACGCATTCCGAATGCATCGTGACGGAAAACGAAGACCATGCCCGCCGGTTTTTGCAGGAGGTTGACGCGGCGGCGGTTTACCACAACGCGTCCACCCGCTTTACGGACGGCTTCGAATTCGGCTTCGGCGCGGAAATCGGCATCAGCACGCAAAAGCTGCATGCCCGCGGTCCGATGGGACTTCCTGCGCTGACTTCAACGAAATACGTCATTCACGGCAGCGGCCAAATTCGCGGCTAATCCCGCGGCTTTGGTCCGGCTGCCCATTCGATACACCGCAGGGAGGATGATATAACATGAGTCAACAGCAAGCGATGATCGCGGAACCTATTACCTTTTACGGCGCCGGATCGATGGCCGAAGCCATCGTCCGGGGACTGATCCACAAATCGGTGGTGCAGGCGGCCGACATTACGATGCTTAACCGCAGCAATTCCCGCCGGCTGGATGAGCTTCAGCAGAAATACGGCGTGAATGTCAGCAACGATGCGGAGGCGTTGCCCCGGATATTGCAACATGCGCCGGTTATCGTCCTTGCGATGAAACCGAAGGACGCGGCGGAGGCGCTGAAGAAGCTGGGGCCGCTGCTCTCCGACGACACGCTGATCGTATCGGTCATCGCGGGTCTTACGATCCGCACCATGCAGGATTTGCTAGGCCGCAAACAGCCGGTGGCCCGCACGATGCCGAATACGTCCAGCTCCATCGGCCTCGGGTCGACGGGCATCGCCTACTCCAAGGAAATCACCGACAAGCAGCGCCAAACCGTCATGACGTTGTTCGGCGCGGTCGGCACCGTCACGATCGTCGAAGAAGAAAAGCTCGAAATTCTGACCGGAATTTCAGGCAGCGGACCGGCCTACATCTATTACATGATGGAAGCGATGATGGCCGCCGGCATCCGCGGAGGGCTTACGCCCCAGCAATGCCGCGAACTGACGGTGCAGACCGTGCTTGGCGCCGCCCGCATGGTGCAGGTGACCGGCGAAGAACCGGCGGCATTGAGAGCAAAGGTCACCTCGCCGAACGGCTCGACGCAAGCCGCGCTGGAAGTCCTCGACAAAGGCGACTTCTTCGAAACGGTCATCGCTGCGGTCGCCCGCTGCGCGGAACGTTCAAGGGAAATGGGAGCTGCATTGAAGGAGGGAATTTCATGAGTTATTGCACGGCCACATACCGCTTGTACGACGACAAAGCGGATTTTCGCAAAAAAGCCGAGTCCATCGCCGTCGGCATGACCGTCGGCAGCTGGACGGAGCTTCCGCAAGCCAAACGCGAGTCGATGCAAAAACATCTCGGCCAGGTGCTGAACGTCGAAGTCCATGAACCGGAAGGCGCAAAGCCGGGTGAACGTTACGCCGACGTAACGATCGCCTATCCGGACGTCAACTTCAGCAAAGACATTCCGGCGCTGCTCGTCACCGTTTTCGGCAAAATCTCCATGGACGGGCGGATCAAGCTGAACCGTCTCGGGTTTTCGGACGAATATCTCTCGGCCTTCTCCGGTCCGAAGTTCGGCATCGGGGGCATTCGCGATTTGCTGGGCGTTCACGACCGCCCGCTGCTCATGAGCATTTTCAAGTCCGTCATCGGGCTCGACATGAACGAGCTCCGCGATCAATTCGTCAAGCAGGCCCTCGGCGGCGTCGACCTGATCAAGGACGACGAAATCCTGTTCGAAAACGAACTGACGCCGATCGAAAAACGCGTCGAGGTCTGCCTGAAAGCCGCAGAGGAAGCCAGCCGCGCGACGGGCAAAAAACTGCTGTACGCCGCCAATTTGACGGGCCATACGTCGAACCTGAAATCCCAGGCGCTTAAAGCGATCAACGCCGGCGCCAACGCTCTCCTTTTCAACGTGCTGTCGTATGGATACGACGTCCTGCATGAGCTGAGTTCCGATCCGGAAATTACCGTGCCGATTGCCGCGCATCCGGCCATGGCCGGCGCTTTTTATCCTTCTCCCCACTACGGCATTTCCGCCTCGGTGCTGCTCGGGCAATTGATGCGCCTCGCCGGCGCGGACCTGGTCCTGTTCCCTTCGCCTTACGGGTCGGTGACGATGCCGCGCGATGAAAACATGGCGATCCGCGACGAACTGCTGACGGACGCGCTGCCGGTCAAAGCGAGCATGCCGGTGCCTTCCGCGGGCATCCATCCGGGACTCGTCCCGCTCATTTTGCGCGACTTCGGCCAGGACGTCGTGGTCAATGCCGGCGGCGGCATTCACGGGCATCCGATGGGGACCGAAGCCGGCGGACGCGCTTTCGTGCAGGCGATCGAAGCCGCGCAGCGTTCCGTTCGCCTGGCCGATTACGCGGAAGACGGCCATCCCGAGCTGAAGGCAGCCCTTGAAGCTTGGGGGGGAGAACGATGAAATCAGGCAAAAAAACCGTCATTTTTTGCGATTTCGACGGGACGATTACCCTTTCGGACAACATCGTCGCCATCATGAAAGAGTTCAAGCCCGAAGGTTATGAGGCGATCATGCAGCGGACCGTCAACCAAGAAATTTCGCTGCGCGAAGGCGTCGGCGCCATGTTTGCCCTCCTCCCTTCCCGCAAAAAGGCAGAAATCGTGGATTTCGTCGTGAGCCGCGCAGGCATCCGCGAAGGATTTCGCGAGTTTCTCGGCTACGTGAAGCAGGAAGGCATCGATTTTTACGTCACCAGCGGCGGCATGGATTTTTTCATCGACCCGCTACTGGCGCCGTTTGATATCCCAAGCGGCCATATTTTCTGCAACAGCGCGGATTTTAGCGGGGACCATATCGAAATATTGTGGCCTCATCCATGCCAGGAGCCGTGCCGGAACGGCTGCGGCATGTGCAAGACGACGGTCATGCGCCGTTTTCCGGAGGACCGGTACGAACGGATTCTGATCGGGGACAGCCTGACGGATTTCGAAGGGGCCAAAATCGCCGATTTGGTCTATTCCCGCTCCATCCTGACCGACAAGTGCGCCGAGCTCGGCGTCAAGCACGTACCATTCCAAGACTTTTTCGATATCATGAACGATATGAAGCAGAAACGACAACAGGGGGTGCGGTAATTTATGACGTTTGCGAACATCAGCCTGGAGCATAAACAGCAAGCGCTGGACGAGCTTCGGCAAATCAAGCAGCAGTTCGCGGCCAAAAACTGGTTTCCGGGAACCAGCGGCAATCTGTCCGTCCGCGTCGGCGAATTTGATCCGGAGCAGTTTTATTTTACGATCACCGCCAGCGGCAAAGACAAGTCCGTAAGCACGCCGGAGGACTTCCTGTTCGTGGACAAAAGCGGCCGGGCCGTCGAAACGACCAGCCTGAAGCCCAGCGCGGAAACGCAGATCCACTGCGAAATTTACCGCCTGACCGGCTGCGGCGCCGTGTTTCACGTGCACACGGTTTTCAACAACCTGATCAGCGAATGGTTCGGCGACCAAGGCGCAGTGCCGGCCCAAGGCATCGAATTGATCAAAGCGTTTAACATTTGGGAGGAAAATGCGGCGATTTCCATTCCGGTGCTGCCCAACTTCGCCCATATCCCGTCGATCGCCGAACGCGTCGAAGACGTGCTGAATCCGAACGTGCCGGGCATTCTGCTGCGCAACCACGGCATCTACGCCTGGGGGCAAAACGCGTTTGAAGCGAAAAAACATCTGGAAGCGTTTGAATTCATTTTCGAATATTTGTACCGCAGCATCCTGCTGAAAAACAGCGCGCCTCAGGTCATCGCCGACGGCCGCCGTTGACAGCGAAATGAAGAAAACCGTCCCGCCTCGTGAACTGTGGCCCGAAAGACGGACACTTTGAACAAAAGTGCCCTTGCCCCGGCCGTTATTCATCGGTTCATCCGTCGGGACGGTTTTTTTCTATGAAACCGCGAAGCCCATTCCCAGCGCCATCATCGCCTATTCCGGATTTTCTTGCATCTGCGCTTCGGTCAGCGGCCCCTTGTCTCCGGCAGCGGTCAACTCCTTGACCCGGCGGTTCGGTTCGTCCCCTTTTTATGTCCGTATTTAAAAGCCTCTATCAGCAGGCGGTTTGCCCGTTGAACGCTTTCTGACAGCCACGGCGGCGTTTTCGGATAAACGCTCTGCGCGAATTCCTCCATTTTTCCTGTTCAAAAACAAAAACACCGGCGGATTGCCGGTTGTTCAATAACGCCGATTTCAAGTTAGCGGACTGATTTCAAATGATCGACGGATGCAAAGTCCTCAATGGCATAAGTCCCGCGTTCATATATAAGCGTCGTGACGGAGCATTCGGGAATCAACTCGCTTTGGACGGCAACGAAATTCGGATGCCAAACCTCCAAAGCTTCTTCGGAAAAGGCATGCACCAAAAAGTCGGTGATCAACCCTCCATGCGTGACCAATACAATATGACTTTCAGCGGAGTGCTCCGCGGCCAGTTCCGATAATAAGGAGTTTAACCGCTCCCCCGCTTGCTTGGCCGAATCCCCGACGGGCGGCAAATATTCCGGATCACGCGTACACCGCTCCCACATGGCGACAAACGCTTCAAAGCTTTGTCCCGGCAAATCCCCCCAATTCGCGCGCTCCCTCAAACGGCTGTCCACGCGGACGGCCGATGCCGTCGCTTGGGCAATGCATCCGGCGGTCTCTTGCGCCCTTCGAAGGGGGCTGGAATAGACGGCTGAGATAGGCAAATGGCAAAAACGGCCGGCCGTCGCTTGAGCTTGCAGCACGCCCTTAGGGGTGAGCGGAACGTCTCCGACGGCTTTTTCTTTTATGGCGTGCCGTACAAGAAAAAAAGTTGTGCTTATTTACGCACCGCCTGTCGCTTTCATTCCATGCGCAAATCATGCGCCTTAACGAATAGTATGTGAAACATGCCGCTTTTTTGACATTATCAAACACGAAGTTTCGATGTCCTTGCTAATCCGTTTGCGTCAATGCATTTCTTTCAGCCCAAAATCCTTGCCAAAGCTTGTTCGGCAAACAGGCGGTGCCTTTCGCGCATTTGCCTCTCGGCGTCGGGTGCAAGCCCCCAATCGGATAACGCCGAGGCGGGTTTCAGCGCAGCGAATAAATCCCACGCGGGAAGCCCCGCATAATCGAGATGAGGATTGCGGGTTTGATACCGCTCCGTAAACTTCTCCATCGCTCTGATACCGGAGGCCCATAATAGTTCGAGCCTGGCATTTGCCAGATCGAACAGCGGATCGCCCAGCGCCGCATCCTCCCAATCGATGACCGCCGCGATGCTTCCATTCTTCCAAATGACGTTTCCCGGCCAAAAGTCCCCGTGCAGTAACACTTCGTTATTCGTATGCTTCAAGGGCCAGACCGACTCCAGTTTGTCTCGGATCCTGCCTTCCCACAACGAATCATCCAATTGACCGGGCCTGTTCGTAAGTTTGGCGGAACACCGATCCCCCTGTTTCGGGAGAAAACGGAGCTCGTACCGTTCCCATGGTAACCGATGGATATCCGACAACCGATCCGCCAATTGCTGCTCGGCATCAGGAATCTGATCCAGCGACAGGATCGATTCGCCTTCCACGAATTCCGTGACGATCAGCGGTGCATCGCCGAACGAACTGAGCACGGCATGCGGCTTCGGAACAGGCAGCCCCGCCGCAGTCAGTTGCTGAAGAAGCTTGTATTCTTCCCGCGCGATATGGGGATTTCGACTGCGGTCCGCTTCGCCGTGCCGACGCGCAAGCAGCTTCCGAACGACGCCTTCGGGCAGTTCGATTTCCAGCTTCGTTACTTGGGCGGAAACGCCGCCTTGAAGCTTTTGTGCCCGCAGCAGCTTTGCTTCCGGTTCGATATGACGAATGAGCTGCTCCCATGGCTCAATTTTCATAGGTCTATGCCAACCTCTCCCTGATTTGTCCCAATACTTGATCTTTTATGCCCGCCGAACGGGAAGAAAGCTCCGCCCCCGTGTCCTGGAACGTGGCCCGCACGCCGGCATCCTTGATGCTGCCAAGGTTTATCTCGACCGTGATCCACGCCGATTGAACCGCAGCGTCCAGCATCAGCAACGCGATGCCAAGATCCGAAATGACGTTTTTATTCGCTTGTTCGGTTACCGACGCCAGCGCCGACATGACTTCCAGGCAGCGTTTCATGAGATGCAGGGGCACGGAAGCCGCCTGCACCGCCGCTTGCTGCAAAGCGATGGAGCGCTGCCTCTTTTCCTCCTCCGATGCTTTGGGGAGCCCAAGCGCGGCCATGTAACCGTTAAAGGATTCGATGTCCTTTTTCAAAAAGGTTTCGGCTTCGGTCATCGCGTCCTGCATCAGCTTCACGATTTCCGCCATTTGTTCCCGCACCTGCTCAAACTTCGGTCCGCTCGTAATGTTCGCCACCATGGAGCCCATGGACGCCCCCAGGGCCGCAGCCAATGCCGCAACGCTTCCCCCGCCCGGCGTCGGCGCACTGGAAGCGGCCGAATGCAAAAATTCGCGGATCGGCTGATCAAAAACGTGATTTTGTCCGTTCATGCGCTACACCTCTTTCGATGGCTGCTGCAGCCGGATGGCATGCAACAAATTTTCGAACAACAGCACGGTCGTTAACGTCCCCACTCCGCCCGGTACAGGCGTTACCGCTTTGGCCGCTTCCACCGCTTCGGGAACCGCGTCTCCCACGATGCCGCTCGGCGTTTCGGAAATACCGGCATCGATCACGACCAGCTCGGGATGCAGCATATCGGCCGTAATCAGTCCGGCGCAGCCGGTGGCGGTCATCAAAATATCCGCGCCCGCGATATGTTTGGCGAGATTTTGCGTGTAATAATGGCAAACGGTGACGGTCGCGTTTTCGCGGAGCAGCATCTGCATCAAAGGCCTTCCGACGGTTTCCCCGTGCCCGACCAGCACCACGTTTTTCCCTTGCAGCGAAAACCCGAAATGTTTCACGATCCGAATGCATGCCTGCGGCGTTGCCGGATAAATGCCGGTTGCCCCCGTCATGCAGGCCAGCTTGTTCGCCGATGAAATGCCGTCGACGTCTTTTTCCGGTCGAATGGCGTCGCAGCAGGTTTGCAGGCGGATATGTTTGGGGAGCGGCAGCTCCAGCATGATGCCGTGCACGGCCGGATCTTGGTTCAATTTTTCGATTTCGTCCAGCAGGCGCTGCTCGGTCACCTCCGGCGTAAACGAAATCAGGTCGAACGCGATGCCCAGCTGTTGGGCTTTTTTCTCTTTTGCTTTCGCGTAATATGCCGATGCCGGATCGCCTTCTACCAAAATGACAGACAGCCGGGGGTGAATCCCTTTTGCCTTAAAGCGGTTCACCTCTTCGATGATCGATTCCGACACCTCGCTCGCCAGCGGTTTCGTTTTTAGCAGCATGCTCATTTCTGTCGCCTCCGATTTTGGTTTCAAACAAAAAAAAGCATTCGGAAAGGAATCCCCTCCAAATACTTTCGCCCAGGCGTACGGCTGTTATGATCCATGTGCTCCCTCGTGGTTCCCCACGTTACGCCAGTCACACACGGCTTGAAGTTATCTCTAGTATAGCACAAAATCGGCGTTGATACGTCATATTTTTGCCCATCCGGGTTCTTTCGCGGCGTCTTCCTTCAATTTGCCGTAAATTTCAAGGTCGACGACCCCTTTTCCGGACCATAACGTCGCTTGTCTCAGCAATCCTTCTTTTCGGAACCCGTTTTTGGCAAGCACCCTTTTGGAAGCTTCGTTCGGCGGCATCACTTCGGCCTGGATCCGGTTGACGAGGGCCACCTCGAACAAAAACCGGGTGAGCGTTTGCAGCGCTTCCGTCGCAATGCCTTTTCCATAATGCCGTTCCGCCAGAAAATAACCCACGGAAAGCGAATTGACCTTCTGGTTCCAATCGAACGCTTCGATGATGCCGAGCAGCTTGCCGGGGTTCCCCACCGCAAAAATGCCCCATTTGATCCGGCTTTTTTTGAGGAAATCCCGTTCGAAATGTCCGATCATGGATTTGACCGTGTTTTTGTTATGCTTCGGAATGATGCCGCAGTATGTAAAAACGTTGTCATTGTCGTAGATTTCGAACAGTTCCTCCAAATGCTCCTCTCCGATTTTGCCTAACACGAGCCTGTCTGACGCGATCACGGGAAACCGGCCGAATGCCGCCTCGAAATTCATTTTCATTCCTCCAAGCTGCAGGCGTTCTGCCTTGCAATGTCTTTAAATTTTATTTTTTGATCGGCACGTACAAGTCCACCCTGCATTTTCCCTCCGGATCCCGCGCAGGATCGTTCAGGCAAAATTCCAGGCATGGCCGGTCGTCGGCTTCATATCCGCTGTTCGGCAGCCAAAGGCCGAATACGTTTTGATACGCCAGCACGAATTTATCGATGGTGTCGTAAAAAGGGTATACCGCATACATGCCCCCGGACAGCGACTTAAACTGCACCTGCGGGTCCGCGGAATCCGGCGTCCAATCTTCGGGCAACGTGACGCAAGCGTCATACCGGCAGGCGTATTCGTCCACCAGCCCGGCGTCATCCAGCGAAATGCCGATAAAATGCTCGCTTGGCGGGGTTATCCCCCGTTCGTAGGCCCAACGGCCGAGTTTGTCCCATGCGGCGCCCGTATCGAGATAGCTTCCCACATGGCGGACATATGCGACGTTAAGGGGGGTTAATTCTTTTATGGCGATCATCCGATCCCACGTCCTTCCTAGCAATGATCTCTTACGGTTTTCATTGTAGGCCGTTCCGGACGCGGTCTCCTCCGGCATATTGCTTGTCCATTGCGAAATATTGCTGTATTGGGTTCGTGCCTTGCGCATCTCGTTGGGCGTTGTTCCGTAGTGCTTTTTGAACAGCGCGTGATATGCCGACAGCGACTCGAACCCGCATTCGCCCGCGATCGCCAAAACCGTCATATTCGTTTCCCCCAGCAGCCGCACCGACTTCTCAAGCCTTTTCCGGTTCAAAAACGCCACCGGCGTTACGCCCGTCATGGCCGTAAAAATGCGGGAGAAATGGTATTTTGAAAAATTCGCGGCACGGGCCAGATCTTCCAGCGTCAATTTTTGGCTGCCGTTTTCTTCGATATATCGGATCACCGAATCGATCCTGTGCTTGTACTCCCCGTTCATCATGCTCGGATCTCCCGCCTTTTTCAGGAATCTGTTACCAAAATTATACACGATGGCAAGTCGTTCGGAGTACCGAATCTTCGGGGGAGGAACGCATTGGGGGCATTTTTTTCAGAAAAAAATCAGGAGCCAACCTTGAACAGCCGCCGTTTTTTGCCGACATCGTCGGTATATTCAACGTGCTCGCCCCGCCGGATGCCGAAAAACGAAAAGAGCCGATACGGAATTTGGTCGAAGGCGTATTCGCCACTCCATGTTCGCGGTTCGCCATGCCGAAACCTTCGTTCACGATCCTGTGCCCGTTGCCGGCCACGAGAATCGATCCATTCAAATACCCGTTTCGATCGTACGATTCGATCCAGGTTCTTATCCGTTCCCGGAGCATACTCATCCCCCTATCAATCATAGTTCAACTTAACGATAATCATCCCGCATCCAAAGATAAAGGGAAAGAACAATTATGGCCAAAGTATCCGGACTGCGGGGCGCAAAAAAACAGCCGATGGAAATCGGCTGCCTTGGATATGTCGTTATAACTTATCGCTTCAATCAAATTGTCGGTCTACGAAAAATCATCATGCACGACTTCCGTCCCGGCAATAAAATCATGAATCGATCGTTTATCTTCCCGCAGCCCAACCATGAACGCGCTAATGATCGTGCCGATCCCAAACGTCAAGCCGTAGATGATGCCTGCAACGACATGGCGCAGCAGCATGGTTCCGATCCCGGGCGGGGAATGGTCCTGCACTTTTCTAATTTTGATCCCGCAAATCCGCTTACCGACGGTATATCCGCTCCAAAAAACAGGCACCAGCAATGAATACAAAAAGGACAATATATTGGTCACATATTCTTCATAGGGTCTTCCGCCGGTAATCAGCAAAGAAAGGATGACCAAAGGCAATCCGACGATGAGGGCATCCAGCAACATCGCTCCGAGCCTAACCCAAAATCCCGCTTGCATACTTAGCTCGCTCCTTAACGGTGTGATTGCGTCATTCTTTTAAGACTATGTAAGCATTCATCATTTGTTGCCGGATATTTTGCCGATGATCCGCGTGACGGAATTCCTCAAGAAAGCCGTTAAGACATGCTTCGCCATAATCAAGGGCACCCGTATCCTGATGGATAAAGGCGACATCCAATCCCATCACCCAAAACCGCCTTGCCATAATAAACAACTCGATGGCTTGTTCGTCTTCGTCTGAGAAATGCCTGACCGATCGATAACCTCTCATCAGCGAATTCCATAAGGCATCTTGCTTTTCCGGCGACTGGCGTTTCCGTGCCTTCACCTGCGCAAGATCATACGCCCTCCACCCTTTTGCGGCCCACTCGAAATCATAATGGGTGAACTGCTCTCCTTCTAGAAAGGCGTTATTGTTGCCGTGCATGTCGCCGTGGCACAGCCCCCAATCCAAACCGGATGCAGCTGCAATTTCGATGCGTTTTTGTAGTGAAACCGCAAATTCCCGCAAAAAAGGAACAGCTTGATGTTCTAACCCTATGTATTCGCAAATCCGTTTTAACGGTTGTTGAATAAGAAAATCGGTATCTAACGCAAACCGTGGCTGCGCGATGGTGACCAGATCCATGGCAGCATGCAAGGCAGCGGCCGATCGGCCGAAGGCATAGCAGGAAGCTTCGTCATCAAGCGGATGTTCAATGCCTTTCAAATAACGAAAAATGACCGCGATCCGCTCCCCCTCCGGCGCATTCAAAACGGTATACAAAGTGGAATCGTTTTTCGGGATAGGCTCTGATACATGGGTTGTCGCATCCATCATTCTCCGGAGTTCGGTTAGCAGAGATACTTCAAAGTTCACGTCGCTTTCACTGACTTCGGAACGGTACACGGGCAAAATATAAAACCCGTCGGGAGTTTCGATCCGGTAAGTGTCATTCAAACCTCTTAACCAAAACAGGCATTGCTTCCACGGCCCGATATCATATAGGCGGCTCAAGCAATGCTCCAAATATTCGGGAGCCAATACGGAGCGTAAAGCTGTTGGTTGATTGTACATGTCCATCTCCTCGGTTTTTGATCCGGTTCATGTAACCGGTAGTCATACCTTTAGATTAACATAGCCTTTTTGCCGGCAGGCGGGAGAAAACGGTTATAGTTGAACGATCCGGGCCAAGAGCTCCGGCGGCAGTTGCCTTGTTCAAAATTTGAGCATCGCCTCTGATCGAGGCCCACGTCATCTCCACATCCCCCCATGACTTGTTCCAGCTCTTTAAAAAAGGCCCCCCGGTACGGAAGGCCTTCTTGTGCTGCTATATTCAAAAAACCCCGACCGGGACAGGACCAAATGAGGTCTACCCCGCGTTGACTTGCGTCTGCGCTTGTTCGTCTTCCTTGACGCGGATGAAATCGGCGTGAATGTATTCCCTCGTGACCGGATCGCGTTGCACCGCTTCCAGAAAAACGGTTATAGGTCCATGATTTTCAAGATTCAGCTCGACCAGACCGTCTCCCCCGCTTCGGATCCATTTTGCGAATTCCCTTGCGGACAGGTGGATATGGACAGAATTTGCACCCGAACCGAAAACGTTCGCGGGCAGCCGTCCCGAGTTCCGTAGACGTTTGAGGCCCGTCCGATTCATTGGCGTGCGCTGCAGAGCTTGAAAACATGTTTTCATTTTAACAACTCTCCTCTTATCATTGGTCATTTATGCTCTCCAAAATCAATCGTCTATTCGACTACGGATTTCGCCCCCCGTAGCTGGGGAAGCACGAGCACCATCACATCACCGCCCTTTATACATTTAATGTCATTTAAAACCGAATATGGGATAAGGCATTTCGTTCCATGGAACGAAATGCCTTATCTACCGGTAACCATATCATAGAAAACCGCTTTTGTCGACCGCTCGTCCTCTTGGATCCGAGTCATGGATTGCAAGCGCTTTGCAAGCTTTGACGACGCTTTACAAAAGCTTCAATCTTCGCTGCTCCTCTTCGGTAAAAACGCGGGAGCGGGTCAGAAATCTTTGCCCCTCCGGTCCTTCCAGCGAAAACATGCCGCCGCGGCCCGGAACCACGTCAATGATGAGCTGCGTAAATTTCCAATACTCGTATTGGGCCTTGCTCATGTAAAAAGGAGCGCCCCCGATCTCTCCCATCAGCACGTCGCTGTCGCCGACGATAAATTCGCCTAATGGAAAGCACATCGGGGAACTTCCGTCGCAGCATCCCCCCGATTGATGGAACATGACCGGCCCGTGTTTCGAGCGAAGCCGTTCAATCAGTTCCAATGCGGCCTCCGTCGCAACGACCTTGCGAACTTCGCTGTTCCCTTGCGTCATCTTCGGCTCCTCAGGCTCAGAAAAATCCGAGCGCTTTCGGGCTGTAGCTGACTAACAGGTTTTTCGTCTGCTGATAATGGGACAGCATCATCCGATGGTTTTCTCGGCCGATGCCGGACGACTTATAACCTCCAAACGCCGCATGAGCCGGATACGCATGATAACAATTCGTCCAGACGCGGCCGGCCTGAATTTCGCGTCCGACCCGGTACGCGGTGTTGACGTCTCGCGTCCAAACGCCGGCGCCAAGCCCATAAAGCGTATCGTTTGCGATCGCAAGCGCTTCTTCCCGATCCCTGAACGTCGTCACGGCGACGACCGGTCCGAAAATTTCCTCCTGGAAAATCCTCATGTTGTTTTGCCCTTTCAAAACCGTCGGCTGGATATAGTACCCGTCCGAAAGCTCCCCGGGGATCGAAGCTCTGCCGCCGCCAATCAGGCACTCCGCGCCTTCCTGCCTGCCGATGTCGATGTAGCTGAGGATTTTCTCCATTTGTTCGGTAGAGACCTGCGCACCGATCATGGTCGCCGGATCCAGCGGATGGCCTTGTTTGATCGAGGCGACGCGCTTGAGCGCCCGCTCCATGAACGCATCGTAAATGGATTCCTGAATCAATGCGCGGGACGGACAGGTACAAACTTCCCCTTGATTCAGCGCGAACAACGTAAAGCCCTCAAGCGCTTTATCGAAGAAAGCGTCGTCCTTGGCCATGACGTCTTCAAAGAAAATATTCGGCGATTTGCCGCCGAGCTCCAGCGTCACCGGGATGAGGTTTTGCGAGGCATACTGCATGATCAGCCGCCCTGTCGTCGTTTCGCCGGTAAAAGCAACCTTGGCGATTCTGCTGTTCGATGCAAGCGGTTTGCCCGCTTCAAGCCCGAACCCGTTCACGACGTTGACGACGCCCGGCGGAATCAGGTCCCCGATCAGCTCCATAAGCACCATGATCGAAGCTGGCGTCTGCTCCGCCGGTTTCAGCACCACGCAGTTGCCTGCCGCAAGCGCGGGCGCAAGCTTCCAAGTCGCCATCAGCAGCGGAAAATTCCACGGGATGATTTGCCCGACGACCCCGAGCGGCTCATGGAAATGATAGGCCACCGTATCATCGTCGATTTGGCTGAGCGTTCCTTCCTGCGCCCGAATGCAGCCGGCAAAATAACGGAAATGGTCGATCGCAAGCGGCAAATCCGCTGCCAGCGTCTCCCGGACCGGCTTGCCGTTATCCCATGTTTCGGCCACCGCAAGCAGCTCCAGGTTGTCTTCGATCCGGTCCGCGATCCGGTTTAACATATTTGCACGCTCAGAAGCGGAAGTCCGTCCCCAAGCCGTTTTTGCTTCATGCGCAGCGTCGAGCGCAAGCTCGATGTCTTCCGCCGTCGAACGGGCAACCTCGCAAAACACCCGGTTGTTGACCGGCGAAACGTTTTCAAAATATTGGCCTTGAACGGGAGGAACCCATCTGCCCCCAATATAATTGTCGTAGCGTTTTTTAAACGTGACCTTCGATCCGTTTTGTCCCGGTTCAGCATATATCATATCCAAACAGCCTCCTCTAATAAAAATGTTGCTGCCATGCAGCCCAGACTCGTAAAATGGATCACCAAGCATGTCCAACACCATGTATATGGCGATATTTTCCAATCTAGTCCTGTTTTATAGAGAAAACTTTATGTAATATAGTTCGCTATGCGGTTTCATAGGGTTCAGCCCGTGACATAAAAAAGAACCCGCCCCTCGATGTTTAGGTCTCTTTGCGCTGCAAAGACCGCCTTTCAAGGGGAACGGATTCTTTTATGTGTGATCGCTTAGTTCAGCTGCACTTTCCGGAACGGGCTAAAGCGCGACCGCAGCAGCTTCGCGAAAACGGCTTGATTGTCCGAGATATAGCTGCTTCTTTTTTGCCCGAAAGCATAGGCGGCCCCGGCCGCAAAACCCGCCGTGTAATCGTTCCAGTCCGAATAGTTTTCTTTCGCGAGCGCGACGAATCGGGCGACATAATCCCACCGCTCCTGTTCGGTCAAATAAACCATTTTCCGCGCGGCACAGCTGATAAACACGCCCCAGCTGCAATCGTACGCCGCGATCCCCCCGGCAGGCAGCCGCCCCAAATATTGGTTGGCGACGGACAGCTTATGCCTGAGGACCGGGTCCTGCGTTTCCTCGATATATCCGGCCCGCTTTTCAGCCTTCAGCACGGACAATGTACCGCCCAGATCCGCGAACTCTTTCCTCATTCCTTCCGCCAAAAACCACTCCAGCGCTTCTTTTAATCCGTCCGCATTTTCGATTTTCCATAATTTTAACGTATTGCGGGTATCCGTTGTTTTGGAAAACACCCTGTTCGGGTTTTGAACGTGATAGTCGGCATAACGCCCTTCGATGCACAGCGCCGTCATCGCATCGACATAGGGCTGCAAAGCCCCGGCAAGCTCCATCGTCTGCTGCAAGCCCATTCCTCCCTTCAAGCCTTAATTGTAACGCAGAAAACGCCATATTCTTCGAATTTCGGCAAAGACGGAGATGTAAAACAACGCCATAATGAAGAACAGGATATAAAACCTTACGGGGATGCGGACATGACCGTCGCTTGTCGGCGTCTTAACCGCATCGACGTAGGTTTCCGGCTTGGGATACATAAACGGTAGATTCATCTGTACCTTTTTCATTCGTTCAAGGCTGTTCTTGATTTTGTCCGCTTCGTCTTTTTCCGGCAATGCCGCCGCGGCCGCTTCGGCTTCGGCCATATGGCTTCTCCATGTTTGGTATTCGCTGACGATATCCGCATCCGTATCGCGAACCGTTCCTTCCAGCTCGATCTTGCCCCGGCCGCCCATCTGTTCGGCCTGCTTTTGATTCGCAAGGACGATCAACTGCTTGCCGTTCAACTCGCCCACAAATACATATCCGGTTATAACCGAATCCGTTCCCTGCTTTTGCGCTTCTTCTTCTTTCAAATAACTGATATCCCCTTCATCCTCTTCATCCTCTTCCTTCGTCGTCACTTGAACCACGCCGGTATATTGCGCCTTTTCAAGCGTGAAACGAACGCCGTCCACCTTCGCCGGCAGCCGGCCGAGTTCGTCGACGGAAGCCACCGTTCGGATTTCGAGCGGTTTATCGGCATGGGCGAAATAACCGATCAGGCTTTCCCCTGTGTACTTCGCAAAAGAGGATGCCGCATAAAGGTGCAAAATGATAAGGATGACCAGGCTGACCCATTTCCCCGCGAGCAGAAAATAAGCGCCCTGCTTGAGCCGCAGGCCAAGAGGTTTGCTGCCCAGCGCCCGCAGCAGCTTTTTCCGTTCCGCTTGTTTGCCGCCGGCAGGCCGGGCCTTGAGCGCGTCCAGCTTTTGCATGTCGATGTCCGCCAGGGCCAACACGGCTTCGATATCGTTCGGCTGTTCGTCCGCGATCCGTTTGAACATGCCGTACGCCTTATCCAGCTCTCCAAGCTTCATGTAACAGCGCCCGGCGATGGAAAGCGCCAACCTGTTGGACGGGTTGCGCTCCAAAATGCGGTTTGCGTCCTGGAGGCTTTCGTTCAGGTTGCCTTGATCAAGCCAAAGCCGTGCCCGGTGCAGGTATCCGTCAATTTCATCAGGCTGAAGCCGGATCAATTCGCTGCTTGCCTGAAGCGCTTTATCCCGCTCTCCCGTCTGCACGTAACATTCCGTGAGCAGCCGGACGACATCCGGATCCGCTCCGAACATGCCGGCCGCTTCTTCAAGCAGCTCCGCCGCCGACTCGTAATCTTGTTCCAGCATCAGCAGCAGCCCTTTTTCCCGCAACCACAAAAAATCCTCCACATCGGCATCCTGTGCCTGCAAAAGCGCCGAATATCCCAAATGCAGCAGCGACGGTTTCTCCACCGCATAGGCGTATACGTTCGGAAATTCGTCCTTGAACTCTTCCGGATCCTCCGCAGCCATTTCGCTCCAATGAAAAGTGCCTTCCAGCATCGTCCAAACGGCTTCGGGCACAAAATGATGATCATCCATGAAATAAAGCAGCCGGCCGGATACATTGGACTGGATGCTTACGTTCCAGATGGCGTCGGAATTCAGCTCCTCCATCCACCGGTTCGGATCGATCCGCGAAGGAAAATCCTCGTACAGCCGTTCGATCCGTTCCATGAAGGATTCCGCCGGATCGGCCTGCTCGTGGGGCAGAGGCTGGCCAAAATCGGCAACGCGGCGGTGAACGTACGTCGTTTCGGTCTCGGGCTCGGAAGCGGACCCAACCTCCTCCTGTCCGTCTTCGTCCAGGTCGAACATCTCCCCATGCCGGGCTTTATGGTGCTGCTCCAATTCCGTCTCCGTTTCAAAAAAAGCGGATGTCCCGTCTTCCTCCCACAGCCCTTCCGGTTCCGCGGAAGCCGCGCTTGCCGCTTGTTTCCGGTGCCGCTTTGCTTCCTTCAGGGCGAAATCATATGCCTCCCTGAGCCGCTGATACCCTTCCGGATCGTCCTCGGGATGATGCTGCTTCAGTTTGGCCGCATAAGCCTTTTTGATCTTGGCGGTATCATCCGTCGCTTCGATCCCGAGGATATTCCAAACTTGCATTAATAGTCACGCCACCTTTCAAGCTCCTCCAGCTGTTTCTTTAAGACCGCCGCCGCCTTTTTGACGTCCTGCTCGTTTTGGGAGGCAAGCACCTGCTCGAATCTTTGCAGCAAAAACGCGATCTCCGAGCGTCTTTCGCCCAGCGATTCCTCGTAAAGCCGCTCCCCTTTGGCCAGCAGCAGCCGGTTTTCCGCACGTTCGCGGGGATGGATTTTGATGTCTTTCAGCTGCTGCAGCCGTTCTTCGATTTCCTTTTGCGACAGTTTGCCGGGATTTTTTTCGATGACGGTTCTTTGTTTGAGGCCTGTGCTCAGCACGGTAACCTCGACTTCCAAAATTCCGTTGATGTCATACGTAAACCTGACGTCGATCGACTGGTTCCCCGCTTCATCGGCCGGTATCTGGACCTCCAGCTCGCCAAGGCGGATATTGTTGTCCACTTTTCGGCTTTCACCTTGGTAGATCACGACGCGAATGCTTTTTTGCTGATCGTGGATGGTGCTGTAGGTTTCGACCTTGCTCACCGGAATCGGCGTGTTCCGCTCGATGATCGGGCTGAAATGGCCGCTGTCGAATTGGCCGCCGCCCAGCGGCTTCGTCGTTTCGATGCCAAGCGTATAAGGACATACGTCCGTCAGCACGACCTCTTTGAGCGCCTCGTCCCTCTGCTTGAGGGCCACCTGGATCGCCGCGCCCAACGCCACCGCCTCATCCGGGTTGATCTGATTGAACGGCAGCTTGCCGAACATGCGGCTGACGACCGATTTGATGACCGGCATACGCGTGGCTCCGCCGATTAAAATGACCGCATCGAGTTCGTCCGGCGTAAGCGAGGCGTCGCGCAGCGCGCGTTCGATAGGATGGCGCAGCCGAAGCATCAGCTGGCCGGCGATTTTCTCGAATTCGTTCCGGTCGATGGTCGATTCGTATTCCTTCCCGTCCCAAGTAAAGCTCATTTGCCCGTATGTACCGTTTCCGATGCCGCGCTTGCATACTTCCGCTTGTTTGAACAGCGCGGATCGTTCCTTCGCTTCCAAGGCATGAACGTCGATGCCGTGCCTTTCCGCAAACCAGGAAGCGAGGAGCTCGGTAAAATCCTCGCCGCCCAAATAATTGTCGCCGGCAATCGACTGGACTTCCATGACGCCCTCGAAAAATTCCAAAATCGACACGTCAAACGTGCCTCCGCCCAGGTCAAATACGAGAAACTTCGTTTCCGACTGCTGTTGATGCAACCCGTACGCGATGGCGGCGGCCGTAGGCTCGCTGATCAGCCGCTCCACCTTCAGCCCGGCGATTTCCGCGGCCCGCTTCGTCGCCTTGCGCTGGGTATCGTTGAAATACGCCGGAACGCTGATGACCGCCTCCGTCACCTCTTGTCCGAGATAGGCTTCCGCATCCGCCTTCAAAGCTTTGACGACAAAAGAAGAAAGTTCTTCCGGCGAAAACGAATATCTGCCGAGACGGAACACCTTTTCCGTCCCCATATATCTTTTGAACGCCGCGGCCGTCAGCTCGGGATGGGTAATCAGCCGTTCCTTGGCGATTTGCCCGACCAAAATTTCCCCGTTTTCGTCCACGCTGACGATGGACGGCGTTAGCCGCTCTCCGAGCACGTTCGGAATAATCACAGGTCCGCCCTTCGTCCAGCAGGCCGCAAGGCTGTTCGTTGTTCCTAAATCGATGCCTATCATTGTCACGAAAAATTACCTCATTCCACAAACATTTTTTATAGGGATATGCGCATGAAAACGGCAGGTTTCCAAAAAAATGGGACACAATCTTTATTATAACAAGCAATCCTTCCCCTAAAGTAGTTGCAAAAGTAACATAAAGCGGTGGAAGTTCACCCTTCAGCTGCTTCATATTTGAGTAGATTAGGCCATTCAAACTAGATTCAGCATAATCTGATTTTCCTAAAAGCCAAAAAAACGCTGCCCGGTTTGGCGCGTTTTTTTTAAACACCCCGATGAGCCGCGCCAACAGCTTCGTCTCTTCGTCGGTCTCCCCGTACGCCTCCTTATCTAAAATTTTCTTATCCTGAAATATTTTTATTTTGTTCGTTTATCTTTTTCCGTGTTAGAATGAATGAGTTGATTTTACTTTAACACATTCGAGGTGTACATCGTGTGATGGCATGGATCGATTTAATCGTTTGCATCCTTTTATTGGCTTTGCTTGCGTATGTATTTATTTCCGTCACGATCACCGTCCTGCATAAGGTTTATCTCATGTTTCATTTCTTCATGACGTTATGGCCGCTTTGCCAATTCGCCATCCAGGTGACGGATTCCCCGAGGCTCCAACTATTATACGTGAAGATCGCTTTCGTGGATCTGGCGCTGCTGGCGGTGGGGTGGCTGTTTTTTACCCTTCTGCTGACGAAAAGGACGCTGCCCGCCCGCAAAGGACTTCCCGTGCTGATCGCCCTTCCGGCATGTCTTGCCGCAGCCATCGTCATCTCGAATCCGAACGGGATGTTCGTGCAGCCGCTGCACGGCCAATACGCCGAACGTAGTTACGGACCGCTTTTTTGGCTGACGTCTTTGGTGCTGATCGGGTACGGGGTCGTTTCGCTGTGGGTGATTCATTCCGCATTGTCGGCCAGCCGGGCAGACCGGATCAAAAAACAGGTCACGCAAGTACTCCGCGGAATGGTCGTCGTCATGGCGTTTATTGGCGCGGATATTTTGGTGAACGTCGTCTTTCGCGTTTCCTCCATGGTCATTCCCGGGCTGACGTCGGCGGGCATTTTGCTTTCGGCTGTCTTTTTTATCGTCGCCATACATCGGGACAAGGTTTTTGATTTGCTGAAAATCGCCCACCAAGACATTATCAATACCATCAATCTGGGCATCCTGGTGCTGGACGATAACGAAATCATCGTGGAGACGAACCGTTCGCTGCCTGCCTTTTTGGATTTGCACATCGGCGACCGGTTTGAAATCGCGGCTATTTTGCCGGATGCAGGCACCGGCACGTCGGGCACGTTCATTGCAAAATACAAAAACGATCCGCTTGAGAGCCCGGAAATCGACGTTTTATACGAAAAGGGCGACAGGCGTCATGTTCATATCCACGTTTCGCCCATCGTCGTTGGCGGGACGCGCGTCGGACGGATCATAACTTTCCAGGACCGAAGCCGTCTGCGCCAGCTCATCGAAGAAACGGCAAAGCAAAACGAGATCCTGCAGGAACGCAATCAAACGTTAAGCGAGATGCAGCAGGAGCTGCACCTCACGAATCAGAAGCTTCAGCAAATGGCAATTACGGACGGCCTGACCGGCTGCTTCAATCGAAATTACATAACCCAGCAATTAGAGCAAGAAGTCAGAAATCATATCGAACGGCATATCCCCTTTTCCATCCTGTTGTTGGACATCGACTTTTTTAAGCTGATCAACGACCGGTACGGGCACTTGACCGGGGATGAGGTCATCTGCAGCACGGTCAACGTCATAAAGCAAACCCTTAGGGATACCGATATTTTGGCCCGCTTCGGCGGCGAAGAGTTCATCGTCTATCTCCCCTTTACCGGTTCGGAAGCGGCGCTGGAGCTGGCCGAGCGGATTCGTGCGGCCGTTGAAGCGAATAAAATGATGGTGCCCGGCCTGAAAAACGCATTATCCGTGACGGTAAGCATCGGGCTGTTGTCCGTCGACCGTTTCCCGCTCGATTTGATCCCGGGCTCCATGACCCTGATCAGCGAGCTGTTCCAATCGGTCGACCATGTGTTATACCAAGCGAAAAGGGAAGGCCGGAACCGGGTGGTGAGCGCCTCGAAATGAGCTTTTGGGGCTGGCTGGCTCAACCGGCGGTTGAACCGGGGAAAAAGTCAATTTCAAAGTTATTGTCCGCTCCAATGCCCGCCGCTACAATGTGGTACATAAAGGAGCGTGACATATGTTGAAAGAAACTTTGGCGAGAAACATCGTTAGATACCGGAAAGAACGGGGATTAACGCAAGAAGAGCTGGCCGCACGGCTTGGCCTCTCCTTTCAAGCCGTATCCAAATGGGAAAATGCGCAGTCGTTGCCCGAGCTTTCCCTGCTGCCCCAGTTGTCCGCAACGCTGCAGGTCGGCATCGACAAGCTTCTGGGCTACCTTTCTTACGACAAGGCGGTTACGGTTTATGAAGAGGAATACAAAACGCCGGATTACATTTGGGGTCTGGAACCGAACAGCGCATGTTATCAGGTCCTGCAGCTCATGCCTCCGACCAGGCGCTTGAAGCTGCTCGACATCGGGTGCGGCGAAGGGAAAGACGCGGTGTTTTTTGCGAGAAACGGCTACGACGTCACCGCATTCGACATTACGGATGCCGGAATCTCCAAAACGAAAAGGCTCGCCGAAAAAACCGGCGTCCACGTCAACGTGTTTAAGGCGGATATAATGGATTTCCGGTTGGATTCCGGTTTCGACGTTTTATACTCAAGCGGCGTGCTGCATTATATCAAACCGGACTTCCGGGATGAAATTTTCGATAATTACAAGAGATTCACCAACGAAAACGGATTGCATGTTTCTAACGTTTTCGTCCATAAACCCTTTATTGCCCCGCCTCCGGAAAAAGAGACGAATGCCCACAAATGGCATTCCGGCGAATTAATCGGACATTACCGCGACTGGTTCCTGCATGAAAGCTCCGAAGTCGTATTCGACTGCAATTCATCGGGCGTTCCGCACCAGCACGCCATGACGAAATTGATCGCCCGGAAAGTCTCCGCGTAGTCCGCCGAGCCTTTTCCGGGACGAGTGCAGCGTTTTGAGGAAGGGGCCGAACGGCCCCTTTGTTTTGAAGGAGTCTTCAAAAAACACCCGTGAGGACATCCTTTTTAACCAACCGTGGCCTGACTCCCGACATACATGATCGCAAAGACCAAAATGATCGTGATCGTCATCAGCGCAACGGGAATCGCCGTTAAGGTGATGCCTGCGATGGCCATCCCCCTGCCGCTTGGCGATCGCCTGGCCCGGATTCCAAGCACAAAACCGATCAGGCTGACGATAAAAGACAAGAGCATCATGAACATTGCGCCGGCTGGAGCCTCGTATCCGGATCCTAAATCCATCGCAAACAACGACATGATAAACATGAGAATCCCGAAAATCCCAAAGATGAGCGAAACGACCGCTTGCCCCAGCCTGTCCTTGGGGGGCTTTTTCTTTTTGGCTGCGGGGGTCGGCCTGCCGGCCTGCGGTGCTTGCTTCTGATTGCCGGCAACAGGAGCACGGCCCTGTTTCCCGGCAGGCGTACTGCTCGTCCGGGCTTGGCTGCTTGCCTGCCGATGGGATGGCTGCATGATTTAACTTTTCTCCCCTCTTAACGATGATATAGGTATGTAGAACTACTGATAACGTTTCCATAATACTCCAAAGGTAACACCTTGTCAAAATTTGCTCCTTTTGTCGTATTATAGCGATTGAGGGGAGCTTTTTTTAAAGCACTGGCCCCTGGTTCATCCGGAGGACACCCCCGCTGGCCGCTAGACATGAAAATACTTTTCTATAACTTTGGCTACGCCGTCGTCATCATTCGACAACGTGACTTCATCCGCCGCGTTTTTTACAGACTCGGGCGCGTTTCCCATGGCTACGCCAAGGCCTGCGTACTCAAGCATGTCCATGTCGTTGAAATTGTCTCCGACCGCGATGACCTGCTGCCGCGCCACGCCCCATCGTTCCTGCAAAAACCGGATGGCCGACGTTTTCGAAACGGAACGGTCCATAATTTCCAGGTAGGAAGGTTTGGACCGGTAGATGGCAAGCTCTTCCGCAAACTGCTTTTTCAAAGAGTTTTCCAGTGCCCCGATCTCTTGCGCCGCGCCCATGCATAACGCCTTGTGGGCCCCGTGAAGCGAACTTGCCGGCAAACGGAACATGGCTTCGAAGTCGATGACGGACGGATCGGTTTTGGCGATATCCCGCTCTTGAAGCGCCCACTCATCCAGGCGGTCGACATACCAGTCGTCGTCCTTGTAAAACCCGGCATGGATTCGTCCGAGCTTCGCCTGCCGGTATATGTTCTCGATTTGAGCCATGGTCATCGTTTTGTTCCAAAGCGACCGGTAGGAGCCGTCCTCCTCCGTTTCGACAACCAATGCGCCGCTGTAGCAAATGATCGGAGTGTCCAGACCCAGCTCCCGGTGAATAAACGCAATGCCCTTGGGCATCCTTGCGGAAACCAGCACGACCCGAACGTCGCCGGGCAAGGCGTGAATGGCCCGCTTCGTCCCGGAAGAAATGTCATGGTTCGAATTCAGCAGCGTTCCGTCGATGTCCAGGCACAGCATGTGATCAGTCATTTTTCCCCATCCCCTTCGTTCCTCTTCTGCTTTCGGTTCCATTATAACCTAGAGGATGCCCGAAGTAAGACGGGGATTTTTTTTTAACGGCTTCGGCCGCCGGCGTAGGTTTGGACGAAAATGCCATCCCCCTCCAGCCATTCGGCGATCAAAACCTCTCGATAATCGGAAATATGCTGGGTTTGAAGCTGCTTGTGCAGCCAGGTTTCGTCAAAGCCCGCGTCTTGGATTTCGTCCCACAATACTTTTCCGTCGCGAATGAGCGTGACGGGGACATAAACGGGAGTTTCCTGGAGTTTCAAATCTTCCTGCGTCGTTTTCTGGTATTTGGACTTTTTCAAAATGCTGAGGGAACCATCCACCTCCAGGTAGCAAAAGGCCACCTCCCGGATCGAAAAGGTTTCGCTTTGGCGAAGCAGGCTTTGCAGCTGATTGAGGTTCATCCGGTTTTTTTTCAGTGCTTCATAATCCACGACGCCGTTTTTAATGAGCGCGGACGGCTTGCCCTCGAACATCCCGCGGAAAAACAACGATTTTTGTCCAAGGTATTCCACGACAATGAGCAGCAATCCCCATAAGAAAATGGAATATAAAATGTGAATAAGCCCGATGCCGGGTTCAAACAAGGCGTTGCCAAGCAGCTCCCCAAACACGATGGACGCGATAAAGGCAAACGGCGTGATCTGCCGGATCAGCTTTCTTCCGACGATTTTCACGACAATAAACAACAAAAAAAATCCGACAATCAGCTCAACAGTCAAAGAAGAGAGAGTGATTTCCTTCATATCATAAACCTCGCCGCGATTGTTATTTTGGAGGTACATTTTATGTATTCCCACATTGCGCCCGATATCTACGCTTAGAAAAAAATCGTCGGAAAAGCGCCCCAAAAAATTTTTATCGTTATTTATTGACAGTTGTATGCGCTTTCATCTACAATGATGGAGGAACGCAATACTCGATATAATTTAAGGGCCATGCATTCCGTGACCGCACACCCGGTATGGAACAACCCCGGTATCTCGATGGAGAAGCCGGGGTTTTTTGTCGCCCTTTTTAGGAGGTGATCCGGCGACAGCGGACAAGCCTGGAATTCAAACGATGACATAGGAGGTATAACATGAAGAAATTTCTGAAAATGACAGCCGCGTTTTCCCTGGGACTATCCCTGGCGTTCGGGCTTTTCAGCCCCGCCCAGGCCGCCCCGGATACCTCGGTATCCAACAAGCAAAATTTCAGCACCGACGTCATCTATCAAATTTTCACCGACAGGTTTTCGGACGGCAATCCCGCCAACAATCCGACCGGCGCGGCGTTTGACGGAACCTGCACGAACCTCCGGCTGTATTGCGGCGGCGACTGGCAGGGCATCATCAACAAAATCAACGACGGTTACCTGACCGGGATGGGCGTTACCGCCATCTGGATCTCCCAGCCGGTCGAAAACATCTACAGCATCATCAATTATTCCGGCGTCAACAACACGGCCTATCACGGCTACTGGGCCCGGGACTTCAAAAAGACGAATCCGGCCTACGGCACGATTGCGGACTTCCAGAACCTGATCGCCGCCGCGCATGCCAAAAACATCAAAGTCATTATCGACTTTGCCCCGAACCATACGTCGCCCGCCTCGTCCGACCAGCCTTCCTTTGCGGAAAACGGCCGGCTGTACGATAACGGCACGCTGCTCGGGGGATACACGAACGATACGCAGAACCTGTTCCACGATAACGGCGGCACGGACTTTTCCACGACCGAAAACGGCATCTACAAAAACCTGTACGATCTCGCCGACCTGAACCATAACAACAGCACCGTGGACGTCTACTTGAAGGACGCGATCAAAATGTGGCTGGACCTCGGCATCGACGGCATCCGCATGGATGCGGTGAAGCATATGCCGTTCGGCTGGCAGAAGAGCTTGATGGCTGCCGTCAACAACTATAAGCCGGTCTTTACCTTCGGCGAATGGTTCCTGGGCGTAAACGAAGTGAGCCCGGAAAACCATAAATTTGCCAACGAATCCGGCATGAGCCTGCTTGATTTCCGTTTTGCCCAAAAGGTGCGGCAGGTGTTCCGGGACAACACCGACAATATGTACGGCCTGAAGGCGATGCTGGAGGGCTCCGCAGCCGATTACGCCCAGGTGGATGACCAGGTGACGTTCATCGACAACCATGACATGGAGCGTTTCCACGCAAGCAATGCAAACCGCCGGAAGCTGGAGCAAGCGCTGGCGTTCACGCTGACCTCGCGCGGCGTCCCCGCCATTTATTACGGCACCGAGCAGTACATGTCGGGCGGGACCGATCCGGACAACCGGGCGCGGATCCCTTCCTTCTCCACGTCGACGACCGCCTATCAGGTCATTCAAAAGCTGGCGCCGCTGCGCAAGTCCAACCCGGCCATCGCCTACGGATCGACGCAGGAGCGCTGGATCAACAACGACGTGCTCATTTATGAGCGCAAATTCGGCAGCAACGTTGCCGTCGTTGCCGTCAACCGCAATTTGAACGCGCCGGCTTCCATTTCGGGACTTGTCACTTCCCTGCCGCAAGGCAGCTACATTGACGTCCTTGGCGGCCTTCTGAACGGTAACACGTTAACGGTAGGCTCCGGCGGGGCCGCCTCCAATTTCACGCTTGCGGCCGGCGGCACGGCGGTGTGGCAGTACACCGCGGCAACGGCGACGCCGACCATCGGGCATGTCGGGCCGATGATGGCCAAGCCGGGCGTGACGATCACGATCGACGGCCGCGGCTTCGGCTCTAGCAAAGGCACCGTCTACTTCGGCACGACGGCGGTGAGCGGCGCCAACATCACGTCTTGGGAAGACACGCAGATCAAAGTGAAAATTCCGGCCGTCGCAGGCGGCATCTACAACATTAAAGTCGCAAACGCCGCCGGAACGGCAAGCAACGTGTACGACAACTTCGAGGTATTGTCCGGAGACCAGGTCAGCGTCCGCTTCGTGGTCAACAACGCGACGACGGCCCTTGGGCAAAATGTGTATCTGACGGGCAATGTCAGCGAGCTGGGGAACTGGGATCCGGCAAAAGCGATCGGGCCGATGTACAACCAGGTCGTATACCAATATCCGAACTGGTATTATGACGTCAGCGTTCCGGCCGGCAAAACGATCGAGTTCAAGTTTTTGAAAAAACAAGGCTCCACCGTCACGTGGGAAGGCGGCAGCAACCACACCTTCACCGCGCCGTCCAGCGGCACCGCGACCATTAACGTGAATTGGCAGCCATAAGGCGTGAGGGATAGGCGGCTACATCCGCTGGAAGAGAGCGTCTTACCCGCGTATCGGGAGTCCGCCCAAACCGCTGGATTATCTGCGGCAGAAAAAGATGGGACCCTCCCCTCTTTTTCTGCCGTACATGCATGAAAGATTTTCGAATAGAGCAGATTGCGATCCAAAACCGTTTGACGATATTCCCGTCTTCTTCCCTAAAATTTGCGACCGGCACCCCGCTGTATTTCAAAATCGTTTTTTCCGAAACCGCATTCCAGTCGTCGCATGCGACAAGCGCTTTCGTAATACCTAGTTCCTTTGCTTTTTCCAGCGCTAAAGAAAGCAATAGGGAGGCATAACCTTTTTGCCGTTCGGCCGGACGGACGCCATACCCGATATGGCCGCCGCTTTGCAGCAGTTTTTCGTTCAGGCGATGCCGGATGTTGACCGCCCCGATCACGCGTTTGTTCTCGGTAACGAACCAATAAGTAGAGCTCGGCACCCAATCTTCCGGGATACCTTCCCCCTTTTCATTTTGCCGCAAAAACTGAAGCATGCCTTCAAAGTCGGACGGTCCCCTGCTATCCACCCAAGGCACGATGGACTCTCCGCTGGCTAACCATTCCTCGTAGAAATCTATGTATTCGTCCTTGTACTCGAAATCCGGTTCCGCCAAAAACGCGCTATCCAAAACCGCTCCCCCTATCACTTGAGTTTTTTGCCGTTGTATTCGTGCTTGAGGATGCCCATTTGAATTAAATCATGCCAAGCGCCTTCCCGGAACAGAAACTCGCGCAAAATCCCTTCCTGCTTGAATCCGATTTTCTTGTACATGGATATGGCGGTTAGGTATCGATCATGAGCCCGTCCACGAACGAAACCAACGACAAAAGTGTCGTTTTTTAACGTTCAAATTCACTGCAAAAAAACGGCCGCCCCATTGTATAAGGCTAGCCGAATTTATTTTAAAAGCAGCCATTCATTTATTTCAAAAGCTCCAGCAGTTCCAGTACCTCGGGCGCAAGGTCGGAATTGACGCGCATGATATCCTCGAACAAGGGTCTCGCCTGCTTCAACAAGAAATCGCTGTAATAGTAATAGCTGAAAAACGCCTCGGGGTCGTACCCGGTCGGTTCTCCTCTCTCCCATTCCAGTTCGTCTTCCTCCTCGTCCTCAGGCCAAAGATATTTCTCGTTCAACAGCTCGTTCATGCTTGTTACCGGATGTTCCAATCCCAAATCCTGATCGGATAGCGCGGAAGCGACATTCAAACACACCCTGATTTCACCCGAAGCGGCCTCCTTCGGACCCCGCAGCTCAAGACCGCGCAGCAGTTCAAGCAGCACCCATGGCGTAACTTGCCATAACGTGCCTTGATGTTCGGCCAGCTCGGCCAAGGATTCAAATTGTCCCGTCTCGATCAGCCGCGGAATGTCCGTCCCTCTCCCGTAGGGGGTCGTTAACCGCTGCCAAGGAATGTTTGGGTGGAGTTGCTCAGAAGCTTCCAAGACGATTTCTCCTTTCGCGATTCACGCTCGTTTTTGCCTTCGAATACTTGTTTTTCAAACATTCGCGGATTCAGCCCATAATCTTTTTACCTCTATCAGTTCCTGATCGTCAAATTGCATCCGGTACACATCCGGCTTCGATAATTGGAGCAAAAACTCCAAACCGAACCGGCTGTCGTAATGCCCCATCATCAGCGTCATCACGGCGCCGTGGGTGCCAATGGCTATCTTTTGTCCGCGGTAAACTTCCAAAATTTCCTGAAGAACGCCGATCGCCCGCTTCTGGCAAGCCGCGTTGGATTCCCCTCCCGGCAACGCATAATGCGGATCCGCAAACGACCGGTCCAGCAAAGGATACAGCTCCCGATCGGAAATCCGGTGCTCTCCGGCGTCAAATTTCCGTTCTTTAAGATTCTCGTATAAAATGATCTCCTTCCCGGCTTGGTCGGCTAACTCCTGAATGGTCATCACCGAGCGGGCGTACGGACTTGAAACAAATACGCCGATGCCTTCCTCCCGCAAAAGCTCGGTGACCCGGCGGGCGTCTAACCGCCCTTTTTCCGTGAGCCCTCGCGTGCTCTCCGTTCCGTCTGTTTTGGGCGATTCCCCATGCCTTACCATGTATATGTACGTGTGCACGGTTGCTCCTCCTTCATGTTGGAATGCGAAGCCATTCGGACAGCTGCGATACCGCTGCAAATGACGGGAACGGCATGATAGGATTCAGCCATCAATTTCTCCTCCTAGCCGTTCGGTTTCCTTTTTGGCATCTTCGAGGATGGCATCCTTCTGGCCGATTAATGCATGGAGCGCCTCATGCACAAAACCGTTTTCGAATTGATGCAGCGGCTCCGGCAGTTCGTCTTCGTCCAAAACGAAATGCTCCCCGTTCGGAAGGACCAGCAGATCGATGATCAAATCTTCAAAGGATACGGCCTCATCGGTAACGGTCGTGTTCCTTACCAGATTAAAATACGAGCCGAGATAGTTCCCTTGGCCGTCTCTCCAAAAATACAGGTTATAAGGCCGATCGATCCAATAATAAGCAAAGGTATACGTTCCTTCCGGTATCGTGAGTTCGCTTGCGCCGGCCGGCATCGTAAACGGCTTGTCTACCTGGTGCAGCAGCACGATCTTCGGGAGCTCCATCTTCAAAAGTGTGCAGTCATGATAGGCAACGGTTGCATCATAGCGGATTTTTCGCTCGATGACCGGTTGCCCCTTGTGCAGCGATTGCGCGGGCATGTTGGAAAACCTCCCTATGAAAACGATTTTCGATGATGATTATTGTAACAAAGGCGGAGATCAATTTCTAATGTGGTAATATAGATATGGACAGCTTAGCGGAAACTAACGCAGCCAATCATTGGGAAAGGATCCGAAGATGAAGGTCATTACTTTATGCGGTTCAACCAAATTCAAAAATGAATTCGAGCAGGCCAATGCTTACCTCACGCTGCAGGGAAACATCGTCATGAGCGTTGCTTTTTTTGAACAGAGCGAAGGTTATCCATTAACGGAGGAACAAGCCGAACTGCTGGGAACGATCCATCTGAAAAAAATCGATCTTTCCGACGAAATCTTCGTGATTGACGCGGGCGGATACATCGGCAGCAGCACGCAAAAAGAAATAGAGTACGCCCGAAAGAATGGAAAAACGGTCCGCTTCTATACCGAGGAAGGGATCCCTCCCCAATTTGCGGTAACATAAATAGCGCCCGAACAAACATAAGGCTCACGCTGCAGAACGCAGCATGAGCCTTACGTTTATGTTTGAATGCTTGATCTGTAGACGGCAGCCCGTCAAACCTGTACGCGCCCGTTAGGCTTCCGGGGAAGGCCCCACGACGGTCAGCATGAAAAACGAGGTCTGGAACCTTCCGCTTTCGGGAACGATGCACATCAACCGCTGCCCTTCGGCAAGATGCCCTTCGTTCAACAGCTCCTCCAGCATGATATAAATCGAAGCCGCGCCCGTATTCCCTTTCGTGTACAAATTCGTAAACCATTTTTCCTCCGGAATGTTCACGCCGCCAAGCTCAAACATCCGGAACAGTTCATCCTTGAAAAAATGCGATGAATAATGGCAAAGCATCCAATCGATGTCCTTCGGATCGAATCGCCCCTCCTCCATCAGCTCCAGGAAACGGAAGACGCCTACTTTGACGATTTCATTAACCAGCCGGACGTCTTGCCGCAAATTAAGCGCTCCGCGGTCCGCCGCTTCATGAATCGAAGGGTAATCATGCCAGGACGACAGTCCGTCTTCTTTATTCATGCCCGAATACATGCAGACTTCGTATTGATTCGCAAAGGACCTGTTATCCATCCAATCGATGCGCAGCGATAAGCCCGTACGGTTCGGGGCGTTCTGCAAGACGGCCGCCCCTGCTCCATCCGATATCATAAACCGCAAAAAATCGGTATCGAACGGAACTCGGCTGTTGGTGTAGATCCCCTGCGCTTCAAACTTCGTATGCTTAAACTCCCGGCTGTAAAACTCGCTTCCGCAAGAGACGGCGGCGTCATGCTCGCCCGATTTGATATGTACGTATGCATTTTTAAGCGCTTGGGTTCCGCTTACGCATAAGCCGGAATGCGAGGCAATTTCCATCGCGGGCAAGCCGGTTTCTCCGTGCACCATGCTTGCAAACCCGGGCAAAAGCAAATCGGGTCTGGTCGTCCCGGCCGCCAGAAACCCGATCTCCCGTTCCGTTACGTTCGTATTCCGTTCCAGCGCGTCGCGAATCGCCAAAGCAGCCATTTCGGCATTCGAATATAAACTTTTTTGCTCTTTATCCATCGCATAATACCGGTATTTGATTTGATTTTTCTCCAGAATGATCCGTTTGGTTTTGGAAGGTTTGCCCCCGATTTTGCCGATATAATCCTCGATTTCATCATTGCTTACCGGAGATCCCGGCAGGAATTTGCCAACGCTTGTAATATAAACCTGATTCATAGAACACCTCTCAAATTCTAGTATATACCATTATTATCATAGATGTTCTATTAATTGTAAAGTATTGGAATTGGTCCTTGAAACTCCCATTCACGCCGAAGGGCCGCGAACTCCACTTTAAACGCGATCCTGAACGTTCACGACGACATTTCCGAAAAAGGATCGCCGATATAAACTAATCCCGCTCAAGCCCTTGTCCATCCGTCCGATGGCTGTGGATTAACTGCATAGCCCATTGTTCGTCAAATTGCAGCTTTTCCAACCGATGCCGGAAAAAAAGCTGAATGTACTGCTGTTCCCCTTGGGGAATCCGCTCGTCTTGGCTCGCATACTCCAACCGCTCTTCCTCATGGCGAATTTCGTACCGCAGGTAGTCCTTGTATTGGTGCAAAATCAAAAACTGCAATTCCTTGCTGATCAATCCGAAGTTTTTCAGTTTCGTATAAAAATGCAGCTCGTAATCCGGCGAATATGGAATCGGTTCTTCCATCAACCGAAAAAAACGTATTCTGCCTTCGTCCGTAAGTTTATAGGTTTTGATCTTTTTTCCTCTTCCTTGTCGGGCGCCCTCCGGTTGTTCATCGGGAACCTGCTCGATCAGCCCGTCCGCCACCATGCCGTGGATCAGCGGATAAATCGCCCCCCAGCTCACCTTTCGCGTAGGACCGACAATTCCGTTCAAAATCTGATGCAGCAAATAGCCGTGCATCGGGTTATTCATCAATTCGCCGAGTATGAACAATTCGTACAAAACGAATGGCCTCCCTTGTAAGTTCTACTGCTTTTAAGCAATCAACAGTATAACATACGGCTGCCTGAAAAAACAGAAAAGCCGCGGCGACCGCGGCTTTCCCGGGCCGCATCCGTTTGCGGCCGGTTCCGTCTATCGTTTGAGATGCCAACTCCCGTTTGCCCATCTGTCAAGCCGAATGCTGCTGCGCCATCCCCTGGCGGTGTTTCGGCAGGAACAGCACGGTGAGAAGATTTGCAATCGCAATGCCCGACATGACGATAAAAATGGCATGCATACCCGCAACCAACTCCGATTTTGAGCCGATGGCGTTGACATGCTGGTTGTAAATCGTGCCGAATACCGCAATGCCGATCGTTTGCCCGAGCGCACGCATCAGCATGCT
This sequence comes from Paenibacillus sp. FSL M7-1455, assembly GCF_038004655.1. Classification (NCBI taxonomy): domain Bacteria; kingdom Bacillati; phylum Bacillota; class Bacilli; order Caryophanales; family Paenibacillaceae; genus Paenibacillus; species Paenibacillus sp. FSL M7-1455. The sequence goes on from NZ_JBBORO010000001.1 coordinate 3,637,281, forward strand.
GGAAGCGTTGGCGACGCCGCGCTGCTCCCAGCCGACGACCGATTGCACGACAACGGTGGAGGGCGTCGCGACAAAACCCATGCCGAACCCGACTAGAACGAGGATGCCTATCCAAAATACGTAAGGCGAGTCCAACTGAAGCGCAATCAGCCAGATGGAGCCGGCCATGACCAGCAAAGAACCAAACACGATCGATGCCTTCGCTCCGACCCGGTACATAAGCCTGCCGGCGACGTTGGAAGCCAGCGGCCAGGCCAGCGACATCGGCATGGCGATCAGGCCCGAGCCCGTGGCGGAGTTGCCGAGCACCGACTGAATCCAGATCGGCGCGTAAACCGTAAGCCCCGTCGTGATGCTGAACGTCAGGAAACCGCTGATGTTGGTGATGTTCAATACGCGGATGCGGAAAATCGACAACGGGATCATCGGCTCTTCAGCCCGTTTTTCAATCCAGAGGAATAGCATGAAAAATACGGCCGATGCCGGAAGCAGCCCCATGATCACCGGGGAATCCCACGAATGCTCTGACCCGCCGCTCAGCAGCGCATAGAGGAGCGCAGAGAAGGCAACGGTAAACATAAGCGCGCCGAGGTAATCGATTTTTTTCGCCTGGCGTTCAACCGGTTGATGCAAAAATGCGACGACCAGCAGCAGGGCGATGAGGCCGATCGGTACGTTGATGTAGAAAATCCATCGCCACGACATCTGATCGACGAAATAACCTCCGATAAGCGGGCCAAGCAGGCCTGCGACGGACCAAACGGACGAGAAGACGCCCATCATCTTGCCGCGCTGCTTTCCGGTGAACAAATCGCCGATGATCGTAAAGCATACCGGGGCGAGCGCCCCGGCTCCGAATCCTTGCAAAGCCCGGAACCCTATGAGCTCCGTCATCGACTGTGCCATCCCGCATAATACGGAACCGAGCACGAACAATCCGATGCCGGCCGCAAACACGGCTTTGCGCCCGAATAAATCGGCGAGCTTGCCGAAAATGGGCGTCGCCACGCAAGTGGTCAACGTATACACCGCAAACACCCAACTGAACAGCGTTTCGCCATGCAAATCCTTGATCATATGAGGGGTCGCTGTGGCAACAACAGTCGCGTCCAACGCGCCGATAAACATGGCCGCCAGCAGTCCGGCGACGACGATGTTGACATTGGTTTTCGAGGCCATGCGAAAGATGCCTCCTTATGTTCAAGTTTTCTCCCTTTGGCTTAACGATTGCAAACCAAGTAGAGGGTATTCCCTTCCGGATCGCTGAAGTGCACGACTTGGGCCGCTTGGCCTTCTACGGCATCATGGAATTCAACGCCGCGGGATTTCAGGGTTTGGATGGCTGACTCCATGTCGTCCACCTCAAACCCAATGGACATGCTGCCCGATTTAACCGGCCCGGAACCATGATCTCCGGCCAGGTGCAACAGTCCGATCGTTAATCCCGGCGCTGCGACTTGGGCAAAATGCCCATCGCCTTCATGCTGCAGCTCCAGTCCCAGAGTATCGACGTAAAATTGCACCGCCTTTTTCATATCCGCTGCCATCACCGTCACGTTTCCGCTTTTCAACATAATAAATTTCCTCCTTATTCGTTTGATCGGTTTTATTATATCAAAATAATATAATAAATAAATATATTTTTTAGATATATATGATGGAAATTTTAGGATGTTTGTTCAAAAACAAACGGCTCCCGTAAGTTCCCCTTGCCATTCGCATTGGAAACCGAGCCTTGGGAACTTCCTTGCAAGCAAATAAAAAAGAGAACGCAATTAGGCGCTCTCTCGCATATTCCATATTTTTAACGAAACGTATTTCAATTGGCGTGTTTCCTGCGATCCATCCAATAGCATAAACACTTCGCTTGGAGTTTAACATCTCACATATTTGCGCTTAAAACCAAGCTGTCCTCTTTCCAGCGCCTTGTGGATGCTTTCCGAAGCGAGCAGGATGCTGCTTTTTTTCGAATCGCGTTTCATTTCCACCGGCCCTACTGCCTTTGCGGTTTCGACCGCCCGTTCATGAAGAGGAAGATAGGATACCCCGACCGTATACAAGAAATTATTCATGGAAGATTTCGTTCGTTCAGGCGAATCGTGAATCGTCTTTTTCACCCTCTCCAGCATGCCGGCCATTTTGCTTTCGGCAAACTGGGCGTCCGGCCGGCTTCCCAAAAGCCAGCAATAGCAGCTCCAGCCCGCCGACATTTTTAATTCCTCGCCGCTTTCGATCCATTGATCCGCGACTTCTTGCGCAATATCCGTTTCGTCTAAGGTCACCGCGACGACGTAATCGGAAAGCATATAAAAATAAGCTCCCTCCATCCAGCGCTCAAAATCCGCCGCGGTCATCGCTTTCGGATCCGCAATGATGCCGGCAAAATACATGGCGTCGTAGTTTCCTGTGGCGTATAGCTGCTCGGCCAAAGGCTGATTGATTTTGATCTTTTTGGCCATCGGTTTCATGGCACCCGTCGCTACGCCAAAAAGCGGTTCCCGCGCTCCATTGGACATATACTGTTTTTTAAGCCGCTCCTTGCCGAGAGCTTCCAGCTCCTGCATGACCGATTCAAAGTTCATCGTTGGCACCGCCTTTTTTTCGTTTAAGATCACGCTTTTTTATCTATAAGGAAACACAAATCCTATGCAAAAAACTTATAACACTTGCTCCCTATCCAAACCGCCAACAAAAGCCAAACTAATATAATGATGGCCCCGGTCACCCAATTTTTCGGCTTCCCGTTCTTTCCAATTTCCTCCGCCCTTATTCTGCAGTCTTCAATGACAGACGTTGGAATCATCTTAAGCGCTAGCGTGATCCCGAGCGGAACAATAATTAAATCATCAATATAACCCAAAACAGGAATGAAATCGGGGATGAAATCAATTGGACTAAATGCATAGGCAACAACTACTATCGTAAATAGCTTAGCATACCACGATACTCTTGGGTCTTTGTAAGCTAGGAATAGCACAAAAATGTTGCGTTTAATTTCTCTTGCTTTCCTTTTTGCTTTTTCCAGCACCTTCGCTTTTCCCATGGGGTTCCCCCGCTCATACAAGAGATTCCTGAACCTCGAATCCGAGCTACCTCATAAAACCCTGCGGCATCAATCCCACAGGGTGTCTTTGCTCTCTTTGCATTGGCGGCAAGTGGGTAAACGTGCAACGTTTCCCCTTCATGCCTCTATGCTCCCCCCTTATAAATCAAGGAGCACACGCACTCCACATGTGTTGTTCTCGGAATAGGAAGGCACTCTCCCCCTTTCACTTCGCAAGGACTTTTTTTGCTTATGCATCTTGCTTTGGATGCTGTTATGAAAGCCGGTCTTATAGACGAAGGTCAGTCTGTACGGCTCGGGACTTTCCTGATTGGAGTTCTCCCCAATAATCACTTTATCAACGATGCTTTCGAATACGTTTCGGTCGAATGCGGTCAGAACCTCATTTGTTTGAAGCACTTTGCGGAAATGCTCAAGCCGCTTTCCCAAATCAATTTCATCTTGTGCGGATTGCTCCAGTTGTTCCTTTTCTTCGAGCAGTTTAGTGAGCGAAGTATCGAGTTCCACATACTTCTGTTCGTAGGTAGCCCTGTCTATTTTCTCATCCAGGCACAAATCAATCAGTCTGCAACGTTTTTGCTCCGTGGCCTGAATATCGCTGTTAATTTTGTTCAGTCTCATTTGATTATTCTGGTCGCTAAACACCGATTCCATTCTTTTCATAAGCTCGTCCAGCACGTCCGAATTTTTGCGGCACACCAATTTGTATGATTCGACAAAAGCACCCTCAATCAGCTTTTCCTCCAAGGCTTTACTGTGAGGGCAGTATTTCTTCCCCTTTTTCGTGGCTGTCACGCACTGCCAAATCACCTTCTCGTGCGGAGTTCCGCTGTGCCAGTTCCGCCGCGAGAGATTGCTTCCGCAGAAAGCACATTCCAACTTGCTGCTGAAAGCAAATTTTCTGCTGTACTTGTCCCGCTTGCCTATTGCGCCGCGGCGGCGATTTTCGCCTCTTCGATGCAATATATCCTGCGCCTTCTCAAATACTTCCTCGCTGACAATCGGCTCATGATGATTTTTGACATAAAACTGATCTTCCTCGCCGTAATTGTCCAATCTTCTCTTGGAAATGGGATCGACGGTAAATGTCTTTCCTTGCAGCAAATCGCCTTTGTACTTCTCATTCTTTATGATACCAAGAACGGTTGTGTCCTGCCATTCGACTCTTCCGTACTTGGTCTTATGTCCCGCCTCAGTCAGTTCCTTGGCAATAACGTAAGCGCCGATCCCCGATGTATATCGTTCAAAAATATAGCGGACGATTTCGGCTTCTTCTTGATTAACGGTGATCTGTTTCGTATTCACATCGTAATCATAGCCCAAACAACTTTGGAAGCCCACCAGTTCGCCGCGCTTCATTTTCATCTTCAACCCTTTTTTTACGTTGGCGGAGATGTTCTCCACTTCCTGCTGCGCTACTGAGCTTAGAATGACGAGCAGCAATTCGCCGTCCATCGTCAGCGTATTGATATTCTCATCTTCAAAATGTACGGCGATGTTCTTTTCCTTCAACATTCGGACGTATTTCAACGTGTCCAGCGTATTTCTTGCAAACCTGGAGATAGACTTCGTGATGATCATATCAATTTTCCCGTCCATACAATCGTTAATCATGCGCTGAAAATCCTCGCGCTTCGTTACCTGAGTACCGGTTATGGCTTCATCTGCATAAATATCAACCAGCACCCAGTCGCTTCGTTTGCTAACGAGATCGGTGTAATAGGCGACTTGCGACTTGTAGCTGCTCAATTGCTCCTCGGTGTCGGTACTTACGCGGGCATAAGGGGCGACGCGAAGGACATCCGATAACTTTCCGGCGTTGCGATCGGATATTTTCCTACTTGCTTTAATTACTTCTACTTCGAGAGCCATGATGTTGTCCTCCATTCTTATTTACTTGCCATCAGTTTAATAAGAGATGGGCGGACCGACAAATGTGCGAATCAAGAAGTAAGGTCCGAAATGATGCCGTAATCCCGCATCGTTTTGTTCTTTATCAAATGAAATTCGTTTTCGGTAATCAAAGATAATGCCAGTAATTGTTTTATCATAGCGATTTGCATGCTGTACCGGATGAGTTTATGGTTCATAAAAACCTCCCAATAATCCAGCAAAGCTGAAAAACAGAGATGCGCGACAAACATTACCGCTTGTGCGCATCTCTGTTTCCGCCTCTGTTTTGGTTGCTTCTCTTCCATTAACCCTATCCGGCGGACAGTGGTTAGCCGTCCTCATAGGCTTCAAACCTCTTCCAGGATCGCTGCAAGCCGCCCCCATTGCGATGAGCTATGGCTGGACGAAAGTATCATTATCCCTCCGCATGGATCTTCGCCTTAAATGGAACCACCATTTATGGATTGCATGGGCAAAATCGCTCGCTTTCTGACGGTTCCGCTACAAGACATGCAAAAACAAGAACCGGCAAAATGGTCGTGGCGCGCCTGCAATTTGGCTATCCTTCTAGGCCATGCGGGGAACGTACCGGATAAGATTGTATTCGGTTGTCAAAGTTCATTGAGAGGAACGGAACATGTCCCTCTATTATTCATTTCATTTTTAATGCAAAATCGGACCAAACTTTTCGAATATCTCTTTTCATTTAGCTTACAACAAACGTCCTATAGGGACTTATCTCCCATTTATATGGTATTATTATGAGAAAGACTTCTCGTTTGTTCGTAGGTCGATTTGGTTGAAACCGTGAGAATTTCGTTCCAACAAAAAAATTTCAACTTAAGTTCACATCGTACCGAATCAAAACTCCCAGCAGAATTGCTTTACATTTATAACTTCGAATAGTCATAATTTTTTCTTATATAAGATTCCTTGAGATTTGATTCTAATTGAAAGCGAGGACATCTAACATGTCGTATATTTCAAAGATTAAACGTTCTAAAGAAAAAGTTTACAGTCATGCAATTGCTACGAAAATCCTCGACTTGATGGATAAATTGAGATTTGATGAAAATGGAGACTCTGCACGGCGTTGGGTATGGGAGCTATTGCAAAATGCTAAAGATGTTGCACACGAAAATTGCGATCTAACAATCGAAATTGATTTTAAAGTAGATGATGAAAATAAAATTATTGAATTCAAGCATAACGGGAAACCTTTCACGACGGATAATGTAACCTTTTTGATTGAGCAAGTTTCGACAAAAGAAAGGACAACGCAGGAAACTGTCAAGAAAAAAACAGGGAAATTCGGAACAGGCTTTCTCACAACACATCTACTGTCAGAAGAAGTTGAAATTGAGGGTGTACTTAAGGAATTGGATGAACCATATAAAAAATTCAAGATCAGACTTGATCGAAGCGGTACTGATATTCATGAGATTATCGCTTCAGTGAACAATTCACATGCATCACTTGAAGATATTGATTTGCAAGGTCCGTACAATGATTATTCACCTGAAGGTCTCAATACCGTTTTCAGATATGTTTTGGACGAAAGTGGCGTAAAGGTAGCCCAAACTGGATTAAATGACCTACACATTGCATTGGCTTATACGTTAGTCTTCTTGCCTGAGATAAAATCCGTCAATATAGCCAATGAGAACGTTCAGTACGAGTTGTCCAGAAGCCATCGTGAATTAGGAGATAATATTAAGCTTTACAAAGTGACAAAAAGCGAATTGTGGGACGAAGACGAGACTCAAATTGCGGTTTTAACTGAAAATGATGTTTCTATAGCTGTAGAGATTGAATTTGCTGAGGATAGAATCTTTCTAAAAGAGTATAATCCGCAATTGCCTAGATTGTTTTGTGATTTTCCATTAATCGGGACAGAGGATTTTTCATTTCCTGTTGTTATAAATAGTTCTAATTTTAATCCGAATGAACCGAGAAACGGTGTATACCTCACAGATCGCCCAGGGCAAAAAATTGAGGAGAATAAATCAATAATTCTTAAAGCGTTAAAGCTCTATAACACTTTGTTAGACCATGCCTCAAAGGAAAACTGGGGGAATATCCATTTACTTGCAAAAATACCGAAACAGAAAGAACAAGCATGGATTTCAAAAGAATGGTTTAATAGTGAAGTACTCCTCCCTATTAAATCTAAAATACTTAATACTCCAATCGTAGATACCGAAGACGGCAGGAGAATTACAATTCTTCGCGAGGATGGTAAGGCAAATGTCTGGTTTCCTTCAGCATCCTCTAAAGATCTAAGAAATAAGATTTGGGATTTAGGGTCTCAGTGGATACCATCAATGTTACCACGGAAGGCTCATATTGATGTTTGGTATGAGCTTATATGGCCTGAAATGGGCCAGCTTACATCGAAAGTGATTACTAATTCAATCCATCAGAGAAATGACATAGATAATTTGGCCAAATCGCTTGTTAGAGGTATTGATCCCATCTCATGGCTAAATTCTTATTATCAGATATTAAATTTAGACCAAGATTGTTTGAATGATGTGAACAACGACCAATATTCAGTTATTCCCAACCAAAAGGGCATTTTTAAGAAAAAATCAGAGTTGAAAATTGATAAGAATATCGACGAAGAATTAAAGAACGTAATGGAACTACTAGGAATAGATATTCGGGATTACTTAGTGCATAATAAAGTAGCAACTGGTCAAATCAAATATGCAGTTAAACGACAAGAAGAAATCGTAGATGAAATGAACAAATTAATAAGGGAAGGAAAACGCGAAAAAATATTGCACGCTTGCAATTATTTAATAACGCTATATTCCAAAACACCTGATTTTCCAAGCAAGAGAAAATTAATTTACCAATTTTGTAAGGCGATTTATCCCAATGAGATACACGAAGAAAGAATAATATATAACTGGTCCGAAAACATTTGGGACGAGGTTGATAAAAGGCAGATTAGGTGGATTGCTCAAACCATAGCTAAAACAGGAAGTGTTTCTGCATTTACAGAATACCTGCAGTGGACAAGCACATCACAAACTCTTGGCTGGTTAAACAATTTTATTTCATTCCTGATAGATAATGATTACGATAATATATTAAACAACAGTGTCAATCCGATTCTGCCCAACCAGTATGGTGAATTTGTCATAAAAGATGATCTATATTTGGATGACGGCGAGATTGACGGAGCTTTAAAAGACATTTCTGCTGAACTGGGATACGATTTCAGAAAAGAATTGCTTGACCTAAATATATTTTTAGATTTGCCAGAAACTCGAGTGAAGAAGGAACAGGATGTAGCGGACCAAATATCTGTTCTGTTAACAAAACGACTTAATGAATATCCTAGGAGCGAGGAATCTAAAGTAATATTCAGAAAAATTTTCGTTTGGTTTAATGAGAACAAAGAAAAAGCCAAAAAGTTATTTCATGAAATATATAAAAATAAACATAAGCTTATTGATGATGAAGAGATTGCGATTAACATGGAAAAAGCAGAAAAATTTGATCGAATACTTAATAAGTATGGACTTACCGATGAATCGGCTTTGGAAAATCTATTATCAATTCAATCGACATTAGAAGCCGAAATCTTAGGGGCTAAGCAAAAAATTACAGAAGAATTTTTGATTCAGTCGGGGATCTTTTCGGATAGGGGGTTAGAGAGAGCGTTAGAGAACAGCTTCTTTGCTGAAAACTTTATTCATATATCTGACAGTAACCCTATTAAATTTGACTATGTGCAAAATATATTGAACAGATCTAGAGAGAGAATATTGAATTACTTAAAAAAGAAACCAGATTATAATTTAGATAATATGATTGAAATTGACAAGACTATTTTTTTAATATCGAAAAATAACGAGGAAATTTACCTTATTACTAGACCTTCTGACTTTGGCCAAATAATAATTTATTATGACACGGAAAAAGACGTACTTGATTACGAGAAGGATTGGGAAATATGGGTTGAAAACGGTCGGGATGAGCCAGAGAAAGTAACATTCGGGAAAATACTAAAAACTACGGGAATAAACAAAATTCCATTGAGAAAAATACGATAGGTGTATTAAATGTCTTTAGATACCGATATCACTAAGTTACTCGCGAAGGAAATTACGGCCAATATAATATGTCGAGAATTTCAATTAAAGCCTAGTGCTATTGCAACATATATATGTGCATTAGCGAACACTGGTCTCGGTTATATTATCATTGGGGCTACGTATGATGGTGAAAGTTTTTATTTAAATGGAATCAGTCAGAAATTTAATTTTCAAAATGTAATTGATAATGCGCTAAAACTATTTTCTTTGCAACCTGAAATTGAATATGCCATTGTGGAAAAGGAAAAGAAATATTTGTTTGTAATTAAGGTGTTAAAATCCAAACATGATGTCTTTGTACTTAATAGCAAATATGTCTTAGAGGGCTCTGACATAATAAAATGCGAAGGAGCGATTGAATTGGATACTTCAAAAGTTTTCATTGTTCATGGTCATGACAATGAAGCTAAATATACAACAGCACGATTCGTTGAAAAGTTGGGTTTGGAAGCAATTATTTTACACGAACAAGCAAGCAAGGGAAAGACAATTATAGAAAAAATCGAAGAACATTCCAATGTTGGATTCGCAATCGTATTATATACTTCTTGTGATGTCGGGAAGTCGAAAGATGAGCAAGAATTAAAACCTCGTGCAAGACAAAATGTGGTCTTTGAGCATGGGTATCTTATTGGAAAAATAGGACGAGAAAATGTATGTGCGCTTGTAAAGGGGGATGTTGAAAAACCTAACGATATCTCTGGTGTTGTTTATGTTGATATGGATAGTCATGGCGCTTGGAAAATAGCATTAGCTAGAGAGATGAAAAGTTCCGGCTACGACATTGATATGAATAAAATTTACTAAAAACTAACTATCGCCCAGAATTTCAAAGATTCTGGTATGGCGCGTCGCTCGTCACTGCGGTTTGAACAATACACACCAGGAGAGAAGGGAAAAGACGATATATTGGCCGGAATAGCCGCGCTGCTTGGGCTATTCTGGCCAATTAGCCGCACCGAATTCGGCATCACTTCACGTCCAAGTAATTTTTTGAATATTTGGTCATGATTCGGCTCAGCATTCTAGCTCTCCGTCTGCTCAAGCGTCACAGCTTCGCCAACACACATAACCTACAGTGACGAGTGTTTTAGCTTCAACAGTACAATGGTCAAAACCATTTACGTATCATGCGCTAGCAATTTGTATGCTTTGTATCGCCTCACTTTTCCAGCCCAACTTAGGTAAGTAGCTTTCTTTGTGGTTATGCACCAATTCTCCCAAAACTTTTTTAGATTGGATCAAAATCAACTTTAACTTCGCGGAAAATTGCTAAAAATTTTTCACTCATAACGAGTTCTCTGTTATACTCCAATTAGTTTCTTTTCCCATGCTCTCTTTTCAATTTCGTCAGGAACAGCAAGCACAAGCAGTTTACGCGGCCTCGTAATGCCCACATAGACAATTCTTAACTCTTCACAAGTTGTAATACTAGTGTTATTTTTTATATACGTACTGTAATTACTTCTCTGGCCGGCCTTTTTCTTTAAAAAAAGTAGCACAGCATCAAAGGTCTCGCCTTTCGCGGTATGCACTGTTCCCAATCTATACTCACGATGTTCCGCATATAATTCGGCAGTTTCAAACAATTGATTGAACGTCAGACCTCCAAAACAAGAGTCAACTTCCAGTTTTATTCTGATGCCATTTATTTTGAAATTCTGATTTGCTTGATTAATCCAGCTCATAAGATCGACGTTAGTCTTTGGCAGTAACTGAAGAATCTTTAGAACACGTTTTCGATATTTCAAAAAACCTTCCACTGATATCCTTTCGGCAATGTCATTTTCCGAGCAGTAATTATTGCCTGTAAGTGCTTTATAAATTGCACGCTCAATCATTTTATAACCATCTTTAAATTGCTTACGATCGTATAAGTATTTGCCTTTGGCGAACTCTCTTGTAAACATTTTTCCGGGGAGCCAAGGGACTTCCTGCTTCATTGCACCGTCGATACCTATAATTTGATTGTAAAAGCCCTTACTTCTGTACAATACAGCAATTTTTTCACGGTTTATATCGATTTGGTGCTGAATGCATAAGCGAAGAAAATCATCGATTGTATGCTGTAAATTGTCTGCATTATAGGTAACAATAGTTGGCTGTAGTTCGCATTCTTTCACATTTTCGTTTACTGCTACTGATGGATTATCTAAAGAAGATAACCGATAAGTAAAATTGCAGATATTACGGGAACTTCTTCTATTTTCGTTTAAAACGATTGAGTTTTCTTTCCAAAGAGCATACTTTTCTATAAATAATTCCGGTTTGGCATCATTCCATTCATATATTGCCTGATCCGGATCTCCAATCATCAAAATGTGCTCAAGCCCGTGATTCAGGAGACAGTCGATGATTTTCATTTGAACATCCGATGTATCCTGTGCTTCGTCAATCATAAGTTCGGGGAATCTCTGCACAATTGATTTGGCCACTGCAGGATAACTCTCCAATATTTTAGTTGAAATGTAGTTGGCATCTGATTGTGTGGCAAATCCTTGTTTCCAGAAAGCATACTTCATGTGTTTCAGGTGCTTGACATGACCACTTTCGGAGCCATCTTTATTAAACCATTTGAAATGATATTGTGTCGGGCTCTTGGTACGTATCGCAATATCCTCAGCGTTGAAACTTACTGCATCAAAGTATCGGTTATAATCTCTCTCATATTTTCCACCCGTCCAAGTACCATGTGGTTCACCAACAAGGATGGGACGCCTACTGCACCCCATAATGAGATGACCATAAGGCAAAAAAATGAATTTATTAACGAAGCTGTCGATTGTGCCTAAAAAGTGAGGATATTGCACGGGTATTCTAATCTCAAACTTTTCATTAAGTTGTTTTTCAATCTCCTTCCATGCAACATTTGTAAAGGAAATAGCAGCAATACCTTGGCATTTTCGATCCCAATTACTTATTCTATAGGCTAATCTCGCGGCAAGCGAGTATGTTTTCCCGCTGCCGGGACATGCTCTGACGACAGATCTTCCGGTTTTTTCAAAAACAATCTCGCGTTGTCCTGAGGACAGAGAACTAAACATCGGCATCATCCTGAACAACCCATTTGATTGCTTGTGCGATGTACTCAGGGACTTTAAAGTTAATTTTTGTTGCCCCTTGATTTGCATCGTTTGGGTGTGCTTTATTAGCCAATTCCTTTTCGGATTGACGATAGTCAAACAGTTCGGCTTCAAGTTTCACTGCCAGCCGATAAGCCAGTTCCGACTTATCCTTGTTAGTCCCAAGCTTATTCATAAACTCGCGAGCATGCTGAATATCGGAACTACCTTTCTCAATAATAGTACGCTGATGCATCTCCTGATAGATATTCAGCAACAAATCCCTGTTCGCTTTGTCCTCTAGAAACAAATCATGTTCAAATGTGACTTTTGCTAACTGCACTTTTAAAAGCCCTTGCTGCATAGCCACAGCTTTTACAGCCCTCTCTGAAATTTCTCCAGTTGATTTAGGATCACTATCCGTTATAATAGCTGCTCTTGCATGCAGTCTCTTTTCTTCATCCGTAGAGTTAAACAACTTTCCAAAATGCTCAAAGGCCACGCCGTTCACATTCACAATTTCAATCCCGTTTTTATCCAGATCATACTTCCCGTCTTTATCCATTAATTTTGCAAAAACAGGCAAAAGCAATGCCTCGGAAATACCCTCGACAAAGATGACTCCATTAGCGAAAAATAATTGCGACTTTGTTACATCCAGAAACTTGGCTAAAAACGCTTTGTTCTCATCCTTTAAGTCAGAATTTTTAATTGACAACGCCGAAATATTGTTCTTTTGATTTTGCACAACGATAAGCGCATTTAAATCGGCTTTGGCAGTAATAGTCGGAGAATGCGATGTAACAAAAAGCTGGAATCCGATCTTGTCTAATTCATTCAGATATTTGAAGAATAAGTTTTGCAACTGTGGGTGCAGATGAGCTTCCGGTTCTTCGATTAACAGGGCAATATAGGTCTCAGGTTCGACTTGCTGTCTGTTCTTTAAATCGCCGAGAACAGTTGCAGTATATATCAGGTTATTATACCCTAGTCCATTCTGATAGAGTTCAAAATACTCTTGCTTTGAAGAATCGGTTTGCAGATTTTCTTGGTTGAAAACAGGAATTTGCATGCGAAGATTATCGACTATGCCTTTAAACTCGTAAGGAAGAAAGTCGATCTCTACTTCTTGTCCTTTTCCATGAAAGGTTGTTTGCTTTAAATGTTCGTTAACTTTTTCTTTTCCGGTGGTAATTAAATCTGTCCATTCTTGATTGTTTTTCAAAGCATCCGTTACTTTTCTGGCCAGTTCCTTACGCTTATCTTCATCAATTCGATTTTTATTGCTGTCCTCGTTCAGATTCATGTAGAGCTGTCCGATACGATTTCCTCTGGAGGGTCTCAAATACTGTTCGGCATCTCTTAATGCCCCGAGATATACAAACAACAGTAGATCCCATACATCGGGTTCAATTTGCTGGCCTTCATTATGCCCGCCCCAAACCCTGTACTTTATTTTTTCTATATATTTTTGTCGATCTATGTAATATCGAAAATGTATTTGCAACTCACTCTGACCATTATCGTTGAGTGCATGCAAATCGTTAAACCAGCCCGTCTCTTCATCTTTCTCTACTTCAAAATTCAAATGAAACTCGATGTCAGGAAGCAGGAGATCAGGGTTCGACCTATCGATGTAAAAGTCACTTCTCCGAACGTAAATGTCACGGGCTTGTTTTCCGTAACTTAAACATATTCTCAAAGCATCGATGATCGCGGATTTGCCGGCGTTATTCTCCCCGACAAGAATATTTAACCCCTTATTAAATTCAAGCTTTAGCTCTTTTATAGCTCTAAAGTTCTTGATATGGAGATATTTTAAATACATAGGACCATCTCCTCTGCGTTTATGTTAATACCAAAACTTAGAAGTCCGTAAGCCCAAAGTAATAAATACGACAATACCGGACAACATTCCTGCTTTATCATCTTTTGTTGATGTCGGTTGTAGCTGGGGAAGAAGAGCTTGTGACGGTTTCTAAAATCATCATCGTATCGTTCTGAGGAAGATTACCTCACCGGTTAATACCACTCGCCAGATACGGCCTGCCAAACAACACTTGTTTGTCCGAATCGAACAGATTGCGATACACCACCTGCCCCCGACTTGAGGAAGCGTCCACTACTTTGCCGTCTCCCGCATAAATCCCAACATGGGTAATATCCATAAATCTACCGTTCCGTTCGTAACTCCAAAACACGAGATCGCCCGGAACCAAATCCGCCGCGCTTACGGTCAGGCCATTCTCCACGCAAAATCTGGCCTGCTCCGCGGCGGTTCGCGGCAAGCTAATGCCTAACTGACGATACACCCATTGGACGAGATAGCTGCAATCCGTATAGTTGTCCTGACCGGCCTTCGGTTGGCTGTACGGATCGCCTAGACGAGTCAGCGCCAATTTGACGGCTTCACTGCCCAGTTCACCATCGGGCAAATGCTGTTGAACCAAATCAAGTTGCTCCGGCGTCAAACCAATATCCGCATCTTTTCCAAGTATTGCATACATGAGCGGGCGAAACTCCTCGGACAGCATTTCCTTCATTAATTCCATCTGTTCATTTGTAAAGCGGTATATATCTGCCTGTTGCTCCGCAGTTTGGCTAATGACCGTAATATGCAAAATGCGCTCATATCGGGTAACCGTCTCTTCGCTGGTGCTCCCGTCCTCCTGTTCGACCGTAACCGTTTCCTTATGTTCTATCGTTTCAACACGAGATTCCAGCGAATTCATATCCCAAAATACCGATCGAATGATACCGATTCTTGTTGCATCAAGCGTGGCCACATCCATTCCGTTTTCAGCATCCGTGACGGTCTTCACGGCAAAGACGGCGATAATGTCCATCCAGTTATCGATTCGTGTATTGTCCGCGCTGCCGGGATAATGATATTCCACCCGGTCTACATTGCCAGCGGATTGCTGTATATCTACCAGTCGGGCGGCAAATTCATCCTCTATTTCCTGAACGATTCGGGTAAGCGGCTTTACATCGGCATCCGTATTTTCACCAGACACAAAGATACCGAAAGGAGAGGAAATGACAGCGGCTATCGCCATGACAATGCACAACAATACAATCACCGAACCGCTGATCCCCAAAAGCCCCGTCAATCCCTTGACAAGCAGGGCGGTAGCTCTTACAACCATTTTAATGATAAGGCGATTCAATCTCGCGATAGCTCGCGCGGTTTGAATGGACCGGCGGGCAGACATCGCCATCTGCGCATCCCGTTGTGCTTCCTTGACGGCATTCATTTTCCCTTCAGTTTGAGCATCCGAATGATTGTTAGCGTGCTCTAGCCGATGCCCATTTTTTATAAATGGCGATAACGTCTTGAAATTTCGTACTTTCCGTTTGATCGTATGACCTGATTGTTTCATTATAGTAGACGGGACTCGGTTTAAAGGTTGCACGTATCCATTTGCTGAACGAGATACCGCGGCGGAGAATGTTTCCTTCTTCCCGACCGGTTTTGGATGTCCGATATCCCGTTTCTGCATCCGGTCAGGATAGCTGCCTGTTCGTGAACGATGCAGAAGCCGGGCATTGACACGGCTTCGTATAAAACGTTGTTTCCCTGAATGCGAGCCAGATGACAAAACGTATTTTCCATTAACCGGCTTACGGAGACGTATGCTACGGGCAAGTCGCGGTGTACGCGTAATCGAAGACTCCGTATTAACATCAATCGGGTTCTGACTTGTGACAGAATCACCATCTGGCAACGACCGCCTTTTTAGAATGTGCCGAATCAATCTCTTGTTGATACGCAGACTCATCCCCATTTGGGCACGTATCGTTTTTTTCGTAGCCGCTGCGGAATGGCGCTGCGCATATTCAACTGGAGACGAGGAAGTCGTCTTGTCATTCTCAACTTGCCGCTTGGCACGATCGCTTGAACGATTTACACGATCCAACACGTTTGGGAATCTGTCCAAACGTTTGATGTCTTTCACAACATTCCTCGTTTTAATTTCCTTCATCGTCCCATTCCACTCCCGTCGCTGGCAGCCATTCAGCGAATTTGTTCGGCCAGCCGTTTGATCGTTCTCTCGTGACTTCGGCAATAATCGGGATAACGAAGACGAATCGCTTCAAAAAAGTAGGGGGCATAGCTGCAATCGAATATTTCGTGGGGAGTGGAGTAACGTTCGCCTCCTGCTTCGGTCCAGCCGTTCCATAAATTAAAGGCGAGCCGACACACTCGAATGGTACTGCCGGTTTGCCAAGGGGCCGAAAGACCTTCGGGCTTAATGCCGCCATTAGACAAATCATACAAATCGCGGATATGACTCCTGGTTTCTCGGGAAATGCCCAATGTATAGAATAGCGCCCGGTGGTAGCCATCGCTGCATTTCCCTTCAACCAGCATCTGAACGTAAAACCTCTCGTGTTCCTCATCTCGAAATCGAATCGGATGCATCGTCACATACCCCTTTCATGGAGAATGCAGCGGCTGGTTGCAACCAGCCGCTGTCTGAACATGGTCCTCTATATAACCGTTCATTTTGGCAGGAAAATCGGACCCTCCAACGAAACGATTACATGTTTTTGAGCAAGTATTCCATTTGTTTCAAGCCTCTTTGGATAGATTTACGAACCGCCCGCTCATCGACATGCTCGGCTCTGGCAATAGCGACTTTGCCCATACCCAAGAAATAATGGGCGTAAATCCGTCTGGCGGATTTCACCGGCAACTGGCACATAGCTTCATAAAGTTGCTGCCGTGAAAGTTTGCGCTCGTAATACTCCTCCGGTGAAATCGAAAGAAATAAAACATGCTGCTCAATCCCATCGTTGCGATCGAGCGAATAATAGGCCCGATGGCGATACGTTCGCAGCCTGTAGGCGCTTTCTTCCAAGTCGAAGCGGCGGATTTCATGGACAACTTCTTCATCTACATCAACCCATACATCCGTCTTAAAAAAAGGATACATATCCCGCAAATTCATCTTTTTCATTCATGTCCCTCCATTTTGGTTTGTTGGCAAACCAAAACAGAGGGGGGGGGGGGGGGAGAACGACAGCCAGCGCTACCTTTTATGCATACGTGCAATAGCTGAAAAAAACAAAAAAGACCTTGCCGCAGAGCATGCCAACTCTCCATTGCGGCAAAGTCCGAATGTGTTCGTATTAAAAGCCGTAGAACAAATTCATAAAATGATTGCGGCCTAACAATATAGGCAAATGGGGATACATAAATATCAGCTCCATCCTCACATGGCAACACCGCTGCGAGAAGAAAGCCAATCTGTTATTATGATGGTGCTGTCATACAAAAGTAATGAAGAATATTTATTAAGATGAAAAAGGGCCATCCCTTCGAAAGCGATGACCACATTCGTTGGAACAGTCTCATAAATGGATTGCTCTGCGACTTCAAAAGAAAGGGCAGACCCAACCGAGTAAAATCATGTTAGGTCTGCCCTTGATGTTTATTGATTTATTCTTGCTCCCGAACTTCCAGCATTCTGAGTAGCATGACTACCGCTTCCGACCGCGCATTTCGCCCAGTTCGGAATGTCTTCGTCATCGGCAAAGCCGGTTTGTGCATTCGCGTCAAAAGGCACCTTCAGCGCATTGGCAATCATCGACGCCATCTCCGCGCGGGTGATCTGCGCATCAGGCCGGAAGCTGCCGTCCTCGCACTCGCTGACGATCCCCGTTTGCACGGCGAGAGCAACCGCTCGTTTCGCCCAAGCCCCGATCTTGGCCTGATCCGTAAAATCAAGCGCCACGCCTGTGCCGTCCAGTTTAAGCGCCCCAACCAGCATAGCCGTAAATTCGGCACGTGTGACCGAGTTGTTTGGCCTGAACGTTCCATCCGGGTAGCCGCTCACCAACTTTTGCGTCGCTGCGCGAATGATTGAGCACTCGCCCCAATGACCGGCGATGCCGGTGAACGATGGAATTAGGTAACATATTCATATTCCGAACGTTTATTGATAAATGAACCCGATTCCAACTTAAATCAGACCAGATTTTTGTAATAGTCTCTGAATAATTGTTGCAACCTCAGCCCTGGTCATGTAATCCTTCGGGTCAAGCGCAGTACCGCTTCTTCCAGATACTATGCCAGCCTGAACACTGTCCGCAACGCTGCTTTGCGCCCATGCGGATACTTCAGCTGCATCACCAAACGTATGAAGTGTTACGTCTGCGGTTTGGACAGGAAGTCTGGCTTTCAAGTTCGTAATCGTCATCGCTTTGGAAAGGATGACCATCGCTTGTTCGCGAGTGATCATGTCATTCGGCCGGAAGGTGCCGTCTTCAAACCCGCCCACCAAATGATACGCATAAGCGGTGCGAACCGCACTGCTGTACCAATCCGATTCTTTCACGTCCGAGAAGAAGCTCGTTCCGCTCTGCAGCTTGAGTCCCAAAGCACGGACGATGATCGCTGCAAATTCCGCGCGGGTAATGTCCCGGCCGGGATCGAACAGGCCGTTTCCGATGCCTTCGATGACCATGCGCGATCCCATGTCGTTGACCGCATCTTTCGCCCAATGGTTTGCCACATCGTCAAATTCGAGCGGATGCCATACGACCGAGTACGTGCTATTCGTCAGGCTGTTGATTTTGGCGTAATATTTGCCGTCGATCTGAATCACCTTGGTCGGTACGTGCCGCGTCGAACCATCCGGTTCGATGACCACACCCGTAGTAATTCGCTGTGGATCGATACCTTCCGGAATCGCAATCGTGCGCTCAACATAGGCGCTGAATCTCGCCACTTCTTCCGTTTGATCGCCATAGACGGCGGTCACTTTGAAGTCCAGCGGCGGCACGACAAGCGCAAATCCTTCACGATTGGCCGCATTCTCGACGATGCGAACGATATCTGTGTCAGGCTGCGCAATTTCAATCTTCACCTTGATGTCTTGCAGAGCGAGATTTTGGCCGAATCGCTCGGCAATCGCATCGATATTGATTCGCTCCGCAGGCAATGTATAAGTCGCTTTCTCGGTGCGAAGCTCCACTACCGCTTGCAGGTTCTCCATATTTTTAATCATTCGGCCGTTTAATTCGCCCACGACAACATCGCTGTCCAACGTAACGGGAATCGTGACTACAGCTCCTGCTCCTTCGGCCGCAAGGCGTTGTTGCAGTTTTTCTTCATCGACTGCAACGGTTGTCACACGTTGGCCATTCACTTCAGCGGTCGCTAAAGTCCCCGTGTTCTCGGTCTTTCCGTTCACAAGTACATCTACTCCCACATTCGCAGGTTGCGGTACTGGCGATGCCGGTTGAGACGGCGATCCAGTCTCCTCATCGTCATCATGATGATTGTTCGATGGTGCTCGCGGTGTGACTGCGTTTGAAGGTGTCGATGGATCACTGGAGCCTGTTGCATTTTTGGCTTTCACCGTGAATGTGTACGTGGTGCCGTTGGTTAATCCGGTAATCGTAATCGAAGTTGCGTCCGCACTTCCTGTCGCGACTTTGTTTCCATTAGAATCGAACACTTCATATCCGGTGATCGCGCTTCCGCCGTTGTCATCTGGAGCGGTAAAGGTAACCGTTGCACTGCCGTTTCCCGCTGTAGCCACAACATTTGTAGGAGCCGCAGGTACGGTGGCCGGCGTTGCATGGACTTCGTTGGATTCCGCACTCAACCCTCCCGGGTTGCCTGCTTTTACCACAAAATAATACGTCATGCCATTCGTCAGATTTTGCACCTGGTAGGTCGCCCCGGTTACGGTCGCAAGCGCAGTTTCGCCGTATGCATTTGGTTTTTCAGACATATACACGTTATAGTAAGTTGCGCCCGTCACTGTATTCCAGTTCAAGTTAACCAAACGATTGCCCGCAGTCGCAGTCAGATTCTGCGGGTTGGCAGGCCGATCCTGCAGATTCACGTTCTGCGTCACGACGGCATCCGCATAACCGGTTGCCACGACCGTGACGGTGTGGAAACCCGCGCTGAGTACGCCCGCGTTAATGGTGATCTTGCCTGCTGTTATGCTATAGTCCGTTGTATTCAGAGTCTTGCTGCCGTCTTTCACTGCCGTGATCGCGCTTCGCCATGCCGCATCGTCGATGAAAGTGATCTCGATGGCAAACGTCGTGTAATTGTTGGTGCTGTCTGCTGTTAAGGTCGGTGGCGAAGCAGGATTTGCTTCCACCACCGCCGTCGTCTGGCCAAACTTCACGACCTTGCCGCTGCCGTCCACTTCCGCCACGGCAATCTTGTCGTCGTTCGCCGCCGCGATGATGCCGTCCGCAGGCAGATCGGTATAACCGCTCAAGGTGTCGCCGACGTTCGGTACGCTCACTGCCGCTCCTTCAAAGTTTTTATAGACGAATTTATGGCCTGTTCCCACCGTCTCCGCGACGCTGATTTTCGTCTCGCCGTCTGTTCCCTCTCCCGTCACGTCGCTGGACGTGACCGTCAGCCCACTGGCGGGCACCGGCTCGGCCACCACCACCGCCGTCGTCTGGCCAAACTTCACGACCTTGCCGCTGCCGTCCACTTCCGCCACGGCAATCTTGTCGTCGTTCGCCGCCGCGATGATGCCGTCCGCAGGCAGATCGGTATAACCGCTCAAGGTGTCGCCGACGTTCGGTACGCTCACTGCCGCTCCTTCAAAGTTTTTATAGACGAATTTATGGCCTGTTCCCACCGTCTCCGCGACGCTGATTTTCGTCTTGCCGTCCGTTCCGGCTCCCGTCACGTCGCTGGACGTGACCGTCAGCCCACTGGCGGGCACCGGCTCGGCCACCACCACCGCCGTCGTCTGGCCAAACTTCACGACCTTGCCGCTGCCGTCCACTTCCGCCACGGCAATCTTGTCGTCGTTCGCCGCCGCGATGATGCCGTCCGCAGGCAGATCGGTATAACCGCTCAAGGTGTCGCCGACGTTCGGTACGCTC
Source organism: Paenibacillus sp. FSL M7-1455 (assembly GCF_038004655.1). Lineage (NCBI taxonomy): Bacteria > Bacillati > Bacillota > Bacilli > Caryophanales > Paenibacillaceae > Paenibacillus > Paenibacillus sp. FSL M7-1455. The sequence continues at coordinate 3,658,286 of NZ_JBBORO010000001.1, forward strand.
ACTGCCGCTCCTTCAAAGTTTTTATAGACGAATTTATGGCCTGTTCCCACCGTCTCCGCGACGCTGATTTTCGTCTCGCCGTCTGTTCCCTCTCCCGTCACGTCGCTGGCCGTGACCGTCAGTCCGCTGGCAGGCACCGGTTCGGCAGCGACTTTCCGAACCCGGTTGTTGTTGGTATCCGCGATATAGAGAATTCCGCCGCTGTCCACCGCCACTCCAAACGGGAAATTTAACTGAGCCAACGCCGCCGCTCCTCCGTCTCCGGAAGAGCCAGCCGTTCCGTTCCCCGCCACCGTGCTGATGTTCCCGGACGCATCCACTTTCCGAACCCGTTGGTTATAAGTATCCGCGATATAGAGATTTCCGCCGCTATCCACCGCCACTCCATACGGGAGATATAACTGAGCCAACGCCGCCGCTCCTCCGTCTCCGGAAGAGCCAGCCGTTCCGTTCCCTGCCACCGTGCTGATTTTCCCGGACGCATCCACTTTCCGAACCCGGCTGCTACCATCATCCGCGACATAAAAAAGATTCCCGCCGCTGTCCACCGCCACTCCATACGGATACTTTATATTAGCCGATGTTGCGAACTCGCCTTCTCCGGGATTGCCTGCCGTTCCGGTCCCTGCCACCGTGCTGATGTTCCCGGACGCATCCACTTTCCGAATCCGATGGTTAAAGGTATCCGCGATATAGAGGTTTCCGCCGCTGTCCACCGCCACTCCATACGGTTTATTTAGCTGAGCCGATGCCGCCGCTCCTCCGTCTCCGGAAGAGCCAGCCGTTCCGTTCCCCGCCACCGTGCTGATGTTCCCGGACGTATCCACTTTCCGAACCCGGTGGTTCAAAGTATCCGCGATATAGAGATTTCCGCCGCTGTCCACCGCCACTCCAAACGGTTTATTTAACTGAGCCGATGCCGCCGCTCCTCCGTCTCCGGAAGAGCCAGCCGTTCCGTTCCCCGCCACCGTGTTGATGTTCCCGGACGCATCCACTTTCCGAACCCGGTGGTTCAAAGTATCCGCGATATAGAGATTTCCGCCGCTGTCCACCGCCACTCCATACGGATAATTTAACTGAGCCATCCACGCCGCTCCTCCGTCTCCGGAAGAGCCAGCCGTTCCGTTCCCCGCCACCGTGCTGATCGTACCGCCGCTTGTTGCAATCACCTCACCAGGAACCAAAAGCGTCATCAAATACGCTATCATCATGAACAGGCAAAATCTCTTGCCAAAAATCTTATTCTCTTTCATATGTAACACCTCCCATTAATTTAAAAGTGGCTATATTCTCGCTGACCGTTACGTCCGTCATGGATAAATTGTCGCCCAGACTGAATATCCCGCCACCGCCGAAAGAAGCTGCCGTATTTCCGCTGATCGTCACATTTGCCAGGGTTAATCCGGACTGCTGACTCGCGATTCCGCCACCCATATAGAGAAAAGCGGTATTTTCTTTGATGATCACATTATCTAAATTCATGCTGCTTCCGGTGGCATTACAATCCCGCCGCCGGTAGCGGATCGATTCCCTTTAATCGTCACATGCGTCAGCATCGGGCTGCCGCCCTTGTTATAGATCCCGCCGCCGACAGAAAGATTATCTGTTGAGGAGTTATTTTGAACGACTACATCCGTCAGTATCGGACTTCCGCCTTCGTCGCCTTCGTTATAAATCCCACCCCCAAAGATTAATGCCGTATTTCCGCCGATCGTTACATGGGTCAGTGTCAGGCTGGCATTCTTGTTGTACATCCCGCCGCCGGAATCAGTATCATTGGGGATTGAACCATTCGCATTCCCGCCCGTGATCGTGACACCATCCAATACCGCGGTAGAGTCGAGCACCGAATGATAGAACACATGATACGCGTTGTCCGCATCCGAATCCGGGTCCCCCAAGTTTCCGCTAAGTATCGTCGCATTCTCTTCGTTGGTCAAATCGCGCTGCGCGAGGCTGTCCTCCGTCCCCGCAAAACCGCCGTACACGGCGATGCCGTTCCGCAAATGGAACGTCTTCGTTCGGGGGTCGCTTGGATTTTCTTCATAATCAATGTCTTCCGTAGAATAATACGTCCCTTTTGCGACCCATATTTGCGAATTATCCGGTACATTGTTGATCACAGGTTGCAGCATCGTACCCGGATACGCCGTTTCCCAGCTTAGCCCGTCCTGCGAGTAAACGCCGCCGGTTACCGACACATAGAAGACAACCGGATCTGACGAAGCCTGCACCCGCATCGTCTGCAGCACCGGGAACATTCCGCTGATCGCAATCAATGTCGCCAGGGATAGACGCACCCATGCCGACAATACTATTCGCTGTACAAAGTTTTTGCTCATTTCGTTTCGCACCTCCAAAATTCGACAGAGACTGTGTCATTTTGGATTATACGAAACGACACCTTAAAAAAACCTTAAAAACATCCGTTCACGCCGACTCCGCCGGAATCCGCACCGTCACTTTCGTTCCCCGGCCCGGCTCGCTTTCCATCTGCAGCCCCGTGCCGTATTCGTATTTCAACCGCTTGTTGATATTCAGCAGACCGACGCCCTGACGCCTGTCCGAACCGGAAACCGGCAGTTGACTGAGCAACCCGTTCTCGATGCCGACGCCGTTATCTTCAATCACAAACCGGTATTCGCCCTCCGCCTCATAAGCCGTTAATTTTACCGTTCCGCCTTCGATCCGATGGCCGATCCCGTGCCGAATCGCGTTTTCGACGAGCGGTTGAAGCAGCAGGGGAGGGAGGCTCACCCGGAACATCCCTTCCGCAATGTCATATTCGAATTGCAAGCGATCCTTAAAGCGCGCTTTTTCAATTTCGACGTAAGTCCGGATCAGGCTGAACTCTTCTTCGAAGGTGATCCGATGCTCCGCATTGCTGAAGCGGAAGCTGCCGCGTAAATAATCGGCCAGATCCGTCGTCAATTTTCGCGAACGTTCCGCATCCGTATAACTGGAAGCGACAATACTGTTCAAGACGTTGTACAAAAAATGCGGCTTGATCTGCGATTGCAGAAACGCCACCTCCAGATCGACCGCCTTGGCGAGCGACTCCTTCATCGCCAGCAAGCTGCCGATTCTCGCCTTCAGCTCTGCCAGATCGAACGGCTTCGGCAAGAAGTCGTTCGCACCCGCCTCGAACGCCGCCACCTTGTCCTGAGGCCCAATGGCCGCCGTCACCATCAGCACGGGAAGCTCCGGCAGCGTCCAGCTTTTGCGGATCTCCTGGCACACTTCGTACCCCGACAGGCCCGGCATCATCAGGTCGAGAACGACGAGATCGATCTTGTTCGGTTTGCCGATTTGCTCGAGCGCCTCGTAGCCGTTTTTGACGGCAATGACGTTATAGCCAAGGGGCTCCAGCGCATCCATCAATACTTTCAGATTCAGGAATTGGTCATCCACGATCAGAACCGTGTGCTTCCCTTTTTGATTCAAATAATAAGGCGTCGCGAGCGCGTACTCCGGCGCTTTGACCGGATGTCCGCTTGCCCGGGAAGCCGTTTCCGGTTTCCCGCCGCTGCCTGCGATCGGCAGGGTGAACGTGAACGTCGTGCCGGCGCCTTTCGTCGAAGATACCGATATCGTTCCGTGTTGCAGTTCAACCAGTTGTTTGACGATGGACAGCCCGAGCCCGAAGCCGCGGCGCTCCATCGGCGCGTCAAACGATTGGAACGCTTCGAACAGGTGCGGAATGTTCTGCGCTTCGATGCCTTCCCCTGTATCCTGGACCGAAACTTCAATCATGCCGCGATTCTCCGCCGCTGTGACGACGATGCTTCCGTTCTCCGTATGCTTGACCGCGTTGTCGAGCAGATTGCCGACGATCTGGCTGAACCGGCTTTCATCGGCAAGCGCATAGGGCAAATGTTCGGGGACGCGGTTCTCGAGCCGATTGTTGCGGTCCGCGCACAGAAACGAATAGATGCGCACCTGCATCTCGACGGCCGAACGGACATCGATCGGCGTCGGATCAACGGACAATTCGCCTTGCTTCAGCTTGGAAAAATCCAGAATATCGTACACCAGCTGCGAAAGCCTGCCGGCGATGCTCGCAATCAATTGCAGCTTCTCGCGCTGCTCCGCCGTCGGCGGATGACGGGAATCGTCGAGCATCGACCTGGAGATATGCATGACGCCGTGCAGCGGCGACTTGAACTCATGCGACGTTCTCGCCAGAAACTCGTCTTTCAGCTTGTCCGCTTTCAACAATTGAACGGACAGCTCTTCGATTTTCCGGAACGCGTTGGAGAACCGAAGCGACATGAGCAAAGCCAGCATCAGCAGGAACACGAACGGTTCGAACGGCGGCACCGAATCAACCGGTACGGCGAAATAAACGTTCAGATTTTGCACCAGCGCATAGACGTTCAGGGCGATCGCGGCGACGGCCAGGTACAGGCTTCCCTCCACTTTGCGGAAAGCCGCCAGGACGAATACATAAATCGCATACAGCAGCGGGAAAGTGGCGTAGATCGTGACCAGTCGCCGGAACAGATCCGTCGCGAACCGGGGAATGAAGCCGATCGCCCAGACCGCCAGAACCATCCCGACGACCACCCCGATCCGGATCAACCATCGGGAGCAAAACGGACGGAACGCCGTATACACGTACAGGAGAAATCCCATGCCTGCGCCAAGCGCCGAAACCATCTGAATGCGAAGATACAGCCAGAACGGAACGGAGCCGAACAGGCTGAACAACACTCTTTCGCCGCGCGTGCTGGTGAACAGGGCGAAAAACACGCACACCATCCCGAATACGATCAGGGAATAATCGTTTTTCCGTTGGGAGTACAAGCCGACAAAATACAATCCCATCATCAGAAAGGCTGTAAACGTAATCCAGTCGTGCGTGAGCGCCTTGTCGCGAAGCCCGGAAATTTGCGCGGCATATCCCAGATCGATCGATTCGTTGATGCCGCTGCTGGCGGGAAAATCATAGTTGGCCGCCTGCACGATGATTTCGTTCCATCCGGGCTTTAACGTAAAATAGCCGGCATAAGGCCGGTTCACCGCTTCATAGTTCCGCCTTTCCGCCGGATTCCCGCTTTGGCCCGCGACCTGGCCATTGACGATGATGCGGTTGGACATTTGGATCGACGATGTTTTCAGCCCGTAAACGGACGCAGAATCGCCGACTTTGACCTGCAAACGGTACGTCGCCACGCCGAGCGTCTGCATTCGATTCGACCACGATCCCGGCACTTCGATCCGCTCCGGCGAAAGGCCGCTTTCATTCGTTGGGGAGGATGCGAAATCTTTATGAGAGAGGAGCTTGTCCGGGTAAAACTCCCATTCGCCGTCCAATGGAACGACGCCATCGTCCGCGAACCGCCACGCGGTCAAATCGAGAAATCCGTTTTCCGCTCTTGGCGTCTGCTTCCCGCCCAGCGAGAAATAAACGAGAAACATGCCGTATGTTGCGGCCAATATGGCCAGCGTTACGATCGCCGCTGCAATCTTTTTTCTCATCGTCCGCTCACCCAGACCATCCCATTTGCCCATGCAACCTTACCGTCTCCTCTTCCAGCGCGACCCCGAGCTGATCGCGAATGACCTGCTCCAGCTGCCGATAGACGCGCAGCGCCTCATTCCGGTTTCCCGCTTCCAGATGCAGCCGGATGAGCTCACGTCCGTCCGCCTCGGCATCCGGCGCAATCGCAAGCACGCGCTGCAAACTGTCCGCCGCGAGCGCCGCGCGGCCCCGCTTGCGAAAAAGACGGTGCATGCAGCGCAGCGAACGGATATACTTCGCTTTGATTGCCTCCTGCCTGGATACAGCCCAGCTATAATCGCAGCCCTCCATATATTCGCCTTTGTACAACCCGTTGATCTTGTCGTACAACCGTTCATCCGGTTCCTCCGCCGACAAAATGTCGTCCAGCATCCCCTCGAAAGCCGTCACATCGGCAGCCGCCCCGTCCAGCCGGATGGCGAACCCGTTTCCGGCTTTTTCTACGCTTATGGGCACGTCATGCTCCTGCAAGCTTCTCCGCAAGTAGGACAGGCAAGTATACAAATAGGTTTTCGCCTTTTTCACATCGTACCCCGGCCAAATCGACTCAATGATGAGCGCGGTATCCGCGGGCGTCCCTTCGTGATGGATCAAAAAAGCGCAGACCTCTTTTTCCTTGTTCGTTTTCCAGGGGAGCAGCCGATTATCGGCATGAGGAAGCCCAATGGAAAAGCCCCCCATGCATCGGATCAAAGGACGGACGCTGGCGTCCGGGCGGGCCCGAAACGCGGATACAGCTTGCTTGATGCGCGACACCGCATGTTGCAGCCTGTTCATCGCAATCGGCTTCAGCAGATAGTCGGTCGATTGAATTTCAAACGCTTCCACCGCATACTCCGCGTACGCCGTCGTAAACACAATCGGCATTTGAGGCTGGATGTCCCTCATTTTCCTCGCCGCCTCCATGCCCGTCATGCCCGGCATCTGATTATCCAGGAAAACGGCGTCCACAGGCGTCGTGTCCAAAGCTTCGATCGCCCGAACCGGATTCACAAACCTTCCGACGACCTTGACATCCCCGATTTGTCCGAGCAAAATCTCCAACAGATTGAGCGCATCTTCTTCATCATCCACGAGCAACACACGAATCATTGGGCTTGCCTCCTTCGCACGCCTATTGAAAGACACCCGTAACATGCAGTAAAAAAATCGTCCATTCATTTGCAATTTTCGCCAATCATGGCCACACATTACGGACATATTCGACAGAAATGGTCCAATTCCTTGCCTTTCGTCGGATTCGCCTTCGTTCACTTCATTCATTACTCCCCGGGCTTCGTCGTCAGCCTGCGTTGCTAATCGGCTGAATCAAGAGGCTCTAGTCCTATCCAGGCACGTTGTTTTAGCAAGGGGAAATTTGGAAAGCATAAGAAGAGGTTCATTCGGAAAGTGGTGATGGATATCGCACCGGTCAATCATAAAATATCGTTGCTCCAGGGATACATGTTGATCCTGATGGCTATCGGCATTCTGAATCACGTGATTATTATCCCTCTTCTGCTGACTGCTTCCAAAAGAGATGCCTGGGTATCCGTGTTAACCGTTTTGGCAGCATCGCCAGTCTGGATCGTATGTTTATCCTATATTCTCAAAAACATGAACGGGACGCCGATTAAAATCTGGTTGTATCGTCATTTTGGAAAACTGCCGGCAAACGGTATGCTCGTTTTTTTCACTTTCTTTATGTTCGTTATGGGCACCATTTCGCTAAGAGACACTATAACATGGACGATTGCTTCCTATTTGCCGCAGACGCCGGCTTGGGCGTTGGTGCTTGCGGGAGTCGCTTGCAATCTTTTGGCAGCGTATGCCGGGTTGCGAGTAATTGCAATCGTCACCGGCATTTTGCTCCCGGTTGTAATCGTGCTCGGCGATTTTGTGATGACAGCCAACTACAAGTACAAGGATTACAGCCTGCTGTTTCCAGTCATCGAATTTGGGTGGGAGCCTGTATGGAAAGGCGTTATATATGCCGCGGGAGGGCTACTGGAGTTAATCTGCATTCTCTTTTATCAGGAGCATTTAACCAAACGACCTCGATTCGGCACTCTCATGTTCGTGAATGTGCTGCTGGCCGGTTTGATTCTGGGACCGCTGATGGGTTCCATCGCCGTGTTTGGACCTGCTGAGGCGGCAAATCAGCGTTACCCTGCTTATGAGCAATGGCGTTTGGTTCAACTCGGGCAATATATCTCGCACCTTGATTTCTTCTCCATCTACCAGTGGCTTTCCGGCACGTTTGTTCGCGTCTCGCTGGCCCTGTTTATTATGGTTGACATTTGGAAACCGGGCAAGCGATTGCCGTGGTTCATCCTATACGGCGCGCTGATGATCGTTGTCGTTGTGCTGCCCTTGAGTGATGCACTGTTCCTCGATTTTCTTGGAAGCGTGTTTTTCCCGGCGTCCGTTTACGCTGCTTTGGGCTTGATGGCATTGCTTGTAACGAAAATCTGGATTTCCAACAAAATGAGAAGGTGAGTTCCTATGTTAAAAAGGTGGTTGAAGAAGTTTATTTTTAGACCATCGTCCGGGTCGGTTGACAGCTCTTTTCAACCATACACTTCAACTTCCGAACGTCCATCCGTTGAACTGGCCGATGCTTCCGCTATTTTAAATTTGTTCAGCCGTTGCGCCGATGTCAAGCATCATACATACACCTTGAACGCACTGGAGGAACGTTCAAGCGTACTGTTCGTCTTCTGCGAAGGGATGAGCGACAGCCAGCATATGATTCATGAGGTGGTACTCCCTCGGTTGCAACGTTTTTATGAAACATACGGGTTTACGGACGCGGGCATGCTTCAAACGGCGAGTCAGCTTCAACTGGAACGTCTGCCGGATGATGATTGGCAACGGAAAGCGACGCAACATGTTTTTGAAGGCAAATTGCTTATGTATATTCCCGCGCTTCGGGTCATCTGTTCCGTTGATATTGCCAAGCTGCCGGCGAGAAAACCGGAAGAATCCAATGTCGAAGTCTCCGTCCGGGGAGCCAAGGATTGTTTTGTGGAAGAGTTGGCCACCAATGCCGCGCTCATCCGCAAACGACTTAAATCGCCTTCGTTAGCCTATGAGCAAATGGTGCTTGGCGAACGTACGCAAACCCGGATCGGATTGATGTATATGTACGATATAGCTGATCCAAAGGTCATACAGGAGGTGAAACAACGCCTTCAAAAAATAACCATTGACGGGGTATTCAGCGCTACGGAACTTGAAGAAATGATCGAACCGACATGGGCGCTATTTCCGCTTATGGCGTATACCGGAAGACCGGACTTTACCGTCAACTGTTTGATGAACGGGCGATTTGTTTTATTGGTGGACGGAACGCCGGCGGCATTAATTGGCCCCGCCAACTTACTGCTCCTGATCAAAACGCCGGAAGACATCCACTTTACAGCGTTGTCATCAACGTTCGGGCAAATGTTGCGGTTGTTAGGTTTATTCGTGTCGCTCATGCTTCCCGCATTTTGGCTCTGCCTGCTTTCTTATCATCAAGACCAGCTTCCATTTTACTTGCTGGCGACGCTGACCGTGAATCGTCTCGGGATCCCCTTATCCACCGGCCTGGAGATGTTTCTTGCGCTCATTTTTCTTGAAATGTTGCGCGAGGCCGGCGTTCACCTTCCTTCCTCTATCGGTTCGACACTTACCGTTGTAGGAGGCTTAATCTTGGGCGATGCAGCCATTCGAGCCGGAATTTTGTCGCCCGGAATCGTGATCATCGGCGCGATCACGCATGTATTCGGCGCAACACTTACCAATCAGGCGTTAGGAGGTGCGGTGAGCATACTGAGAATCATACTGTTTATATTTTCTTGCATATTCGGTTTATACGGTTTTTTTCTCGGCGTATTTTTGTTGCTGGTTTTGCTGGCGTCTCTTCAGTCTTTCGGGGTTCCGTATCTGGCCCCGATGTCTCCTCCGTTTTTTAAAGATTTACCGCATGCTTTGTTTCGGTTGCCATTAGCGTGGAAGAGAAAGCGTCCGGAGATGCTTCATACGATTGACGATACAAACCGGGGAGAACAATCAAAATGAAAGGCATGAAAATAACAGGAATCTTGATTGCTTTACTCGTCATCACGACCGGTTGCTGGAATATTAAGGAAATTCAAAATATTAGTTATGCAACCGCCATCGGGTTCGATTATCGTGACGGAAAGTACATTGTGTATTTGCAACTTATTGATTTTTCCAGCGTCGCCAAGTTGGAAGGACAACAAAAATCGAGGGAAGCGCCTGTATGGGTTGGTAAAGGCACAGGCGCATCGTTTACGGAAGCGGCAAACAATTTATATGAAACGTCGCAACAAAGGGTGTTTTGGGGGCATGTTTCCACGCTCGTGTTCAGCGAACACATTCTGAAACAGAATAAATTTCAAGATGTATTGGATTTGCTGAACCGTTACAGGGAAATCCGCTATTTGGTTTGGGTTTTCAGTACCAAAGAATCGATTGAAGATATTTTCAACTCGACTCCGTTCTTTAATGAGTCTCCGATGATGTCCATTTTGCACAATCCGGAGGACCAGTATCGGCAACGATCGATCATTTCACCGATCAGGTTGTATCAATTTGTCATGACGCTGAAAGAAGATTCGCGGATGAGTTACCTGCCTGCTCTACGGATTGAGAAAAATCAGTGGGAAGTAAGTAGAAAAACGCATCCGTTGTTAGAATATGCAGGTATAACCGTGTTTTGGAACAATCGGTACCATGGAGAATTGGATCCGGACGATTTGCAGGGATTGCCCTGGATGCATAAAAAGACGGTTCGCGTGCCGCTTTCTCTCGAACGTGGAAAATCGTTAGCGGCTGTATTGGTCATGGAGAAGCCAAAAGTGCGCATCAAGCCGTCGGCTCAAGATCTTCGCGTTTATTTTGACGTCGAGGTAACGGTAAAGGCAGGTATTAACGAATTGCATCAGGAAATGTCCGAGAAAGAATTGATCGATCTGACCGAACGAAAGATTGAAGAACAAATCCGTCATACTTACCGGAAAGGCTTTGAGCGGAAGGTCGATGTTTATAATCTGGGCGAGTCGTTGTTTCGACGCTATCCCTCGGTATGGCACCGGATTGAAGACGAAAATCATTTTGTGCTGCATGAGGATTCTTTACGAAACATACGAATCCGTGTTCAACTGACCAATACGGGGAGGTACAAGTTAAAGCCTAGCAAAACTTAAATGTTAAATGTAAAGGAATCCCGCGTGTGGTGTGGATTTCGCCCCAAAATACATGCGAGACCGGCTGAACGATTCCTGGTGAAAAGTGACCATTGGCTCCAACTAATTCTTTTTTTTCAAATCATGGATTCGCGGCGCGATTGATTCAACCAATCAATCGCGCTTCCACGTCGGCAGCAATGCCCGCCAGAACATCATCCTCCAGCATATTTATGAATGCGCTCGGTTTCGGCATGCCGATTTTGGTCTTTCCATCCACTTCATAAACCACAATTTTACATGGAAGGAAGTACCCGGCCAATACATTTTCACTATGACTCTGTTCGCTTCCGCAGGATTGCACACCTCCAAGACCATGTACTCCCGCTCAAAATCAAATCCTTTTTCCTTCAGTTTATCGCGAAGATTAAACCGCCACAGCACGCCAAACTGTTCTTCCTTTAAAAGTCCGGCGATAAAGTCCGCCTAAGCAGGTTTTTACCACGGTTTTGCCGAATTTATACTGTAACAAACAATCGAAAGAGTGATTGAACATGAAAGCTCGTAAGTTATCGGCCATCCAGCCTCAGATGTTCCAATTCGTGGATATGGATGAACTCGTGCCGAAAAAGCACATCCTGCGCCAACTGAACGAAGCGCTTGATTTTTCCATCGTTCATGATTGGGTGGCGCCGCTGTATACGGAACGTACCGGCCGCCCGGCGGCTGACCCGGAGCGGATGATTCGACTGATGCTGCTTTCGTATTTGTTCAATCACTCTGAACGGGAATTGTACCAGCTGCTGCCCATGCATGCAGGCTATTTATGGTTTTGCGGACTGGATTTCAAATCCGTCTTGCGCCCGGATCCATCGCGGCCGTCCCTGCCGGATCGAACGACCTTGGTGAAGACTCGGAAATTATGGCGAAAACACGGCATTTTCGAAACGCTGATGAAACATGTCGTCGATCAGTGCATCGCTGCCGGATTGGTCCAATCCGATGTGCATGCAGGCGTCGACGGCACCCAAGTACGCGCCAACGCGTCTATCCACAGCTTGAAAGAAATCGTCGTGGCCCCGGTGGAGTCGATCGAGGACTATTTGGCTCGCATGGCCCGGCAAGATGAACAGACCGATTGCGCCACCCATGATTCCGATGACGATAGCCCGCCGACGCCGCCGCCCGCGGAGCAAGAGCGGCGGCTGGAAGATGCAGCAACTCATGAAGATTTTCATGGCAAAACCTTCTCGAACAAGACCCACCGCAGCGTGACGGACCTGGATGCCCGTTTGTACAAAAAGAGCAACGGTCAGGAAGCGCATTTGCGGTATTTGGTGCACCATGTGACGGATGTCCAGTCCGGCGTCATTCTGTCTGCACAAGCGAGCATCGCGTCGGGATCGGCCGAGCGTGAGACGAGTTTGCGGCAGCTCTCCGCGATCCGTTTTGCCCATCCACAAATCCGGATTCGAACGCTTTCTGCTGACAAAGCCTACGGTACGAGTGATTATCTGCAAACCCTATTCATGCAAGGGATCGTCCCACTGGTTTCTCTGCGTAACCTGACACTTGAGGATGTACCGATTTACAAGCGTCAAACGAACGATCCGGAACGACAACGCAAGCGGCTGGCGAAAATCCAGGAAGTCCAAATCCGAAACAGAGCCAAACAGATTCACTCACTGGTTCTTACCGTCATCTGCAAAAGTTGCGAACCCGCTGTGAACATGTGTTTGCTGAAAGCAAAGTTGTGCATGGCATGGTTCGCGCACGGAGCCGCGGACTCGACTGCATGCAGGAACAGGCGCTATTGACGGCAACCGTTCAAAATTTGAAAAGGTTGTGCCGGTTTAGGAAAAAGCGCCCTCAAACCGGTATGTCGGCATGCCAAAAAACGAAATCCGTGATGACGGAGGCGGTGTCAGGCCTGCTCATTTCGGCGCTGGCTTGGTGGCTTTGCTCATTTTGCATTCCAGTTAGACGGCTGGAACTGACTTAAATCACCGGACATTTAGACGAACCGCCGTATACCGAACGGTACGTACGGTGGTGTAAGAGGGACGGAGGTTAGTCACCTCCCCCTATCTTCATTGAGGAAAATTTCAGCATACATATGAAAATCTACAACATCTACGGTGATATGTTAGAAAAAATCATTGCGGATCTCCATTAAAACAAAGCCCACTTGCCTTTTGGAGGCAATGGACTTTGGTAACCAGCGTAAAGCTATAGGGAACAAGGTACTGCGGGACAACAAACTACCGCTCTTATTCATCATTCCATCCCATTTCATCCCTCACCTTTTCATTTCCACCTTCTTACTTCAAGGCCCCCCTTGATTGAACTCCACTTCAAGTCCGCTCAGATTGTCCGTAAAGAGCCACTTTCCGAAGGGCTTTCTCAAGCTTGGGGACGATTTGAGCCCAATCATATTTCAACGCCAGGTTTCGGCCCCTCTCCCCCATTTGCCGCCGCGCGTCCTGATTCTGTAAAAGGTAAATGATATGCCCGGCGAATTGTTCCATATCGCCGGGTTCCGAAAGAAGGGCGTTTCCCCCGTGTTCCGCGTATACATTGATGCCGCCACAGTTCGTTGATACGACAGGAATCCCCGATGCCATAGCTTCCAGTGGAGGAAGGCCAAACCCTTCGTATTCGGAGCTGAAGAGCAAAAAGTCCGCCTGCCGATACCAAAGAGGAAGCTCCGTCTGCGGGGGATTCATGATAAATTTGATGGGAAACGAAAATCCATTTAGTTTCGGCGGTGACTGACAAACCCAGAGCACGTTAAAGCGCGCTCCCCTATTCCAGACAAGTTGCAAGGTCCGAAGAGCAAACACAAACCCCTTGAAACGTTCATTTGACGCACCGACCAGCAGAATCGTCCCGTTCCCCGGAGGCTCGCCGGGATGGAAGCGGTTTGTATCGATGCCGTTTGGAATCACATGGCTTGTTCTTGCAAAACGGGATTTCAAGGTGTCCGCCAATACCGGAGATACGGAGGCAATCGCAACAGGTTCGGCGTACAAAGCGCGAAGAGAGTTGCGAACAGTGGCAAAGTGTTCCGGTGCGATATCATTAAACAGCCAGGGATAACCCTGTTCCAAATAGAGAAGCGGAACGCGGCTGCTTTGGCTGCCCTCCAATTGACTTATCCATCCGAGAACCACGGCATCGCAATGTTCAAAATAAGGGAAAACGCTTTGGCCTTTTGGGATCAGGGTGGCTTCATCCGTTTCGACGTGGGACCATGCCGGCAAAACGGAATCTCCCGGTTCTCCGACAGAAAAAGCGTGTATGCGGTGACCGCGCCGTTTCAGGTGGTACATCTGCTCAAGCAAAATTTTCATTCCACCGGTCAGATGCGGATGCGGTAACAGGTAACCTAAAGTAAGCCGCTTGGCATGTCGAACGGAAGGCTTCTCCCAAATGAAATCGATTGTCGGTGTCGATGCGGCACATGGTGGTGTGAACGTGAAGATTTGGGCCCCGCCATCGCTGGTTTCGATCAAACGATAACTGCACTCCAAATGACGGAAGTCTAATAAATGCCACCGGCTTCGATGGGTTTCGTGGATGTTTCCCAAATACTCCCCCTGGTTGGACGGATAAAGGGGGGTGGACACGATGAGTACCTTTTCCGTGTGGCGTAAAAGATGATGAAGAAGAGCAATCCCCTCCTCTTTCGGAAAATGTTCCAAAACATCGATGAGTAAAATCACATCGTAGTTGGGGAGCCTCTCCAACAAATCGCGGACATTCCCATAATAAACTTGATTATACACATGTTCATGGATCGGATTCCGATATCCCTCGTAGACTTCAATACCATCCATGATTACATGCCATTGTTCCTTATGATACCGCCCGAAGGGAACCTCCAGTACTTCACGGCAAAGCAGTCCATATTTTCCGAAGCCGACCCCAACATCCAAAATGGAACGCGGCTGTTCCGCCATGATCTGTTCCAGCAACTGCGGGATCGCCTGATAATAACTGGTGGGCATGAATGAAAACCTCCTCTGTTATCGGTCAAAAACCAATCAAGCACAATGGCGGGGTGATTTGTAATGGAAGAACAAAGTTACCGTACCTGCGCTTTGCCATATCCACATAACTGGCCGCTAAACCCGCCAACGGTTCCAGACGACCGGCATCCAACCTGCGGGCAGCTTGAAACCATGTAACGGCTTTAGCGAAATCACCCACCGAATGCGCAATCACACCAGCCAGGATCGTTTCCTCGAAAGAAATCGTGTTTTGGCGTTCGATGCACAGTTCAACGAGGCTCTGTCGGCATTCTGGTGGTGCGGTCAGAAATGCGGTCATCATTCGGACGGGGAGCCAAGGAACCGCCAAACCGGGCCGCAGCTGACGCAGGAAATGAAGAAGCGCCCGCCATGCGCCGCTTCGCAATAGTGCCTGCTGGCATCTGCGGCAGGCGGATAACGGAAGGGTGTAAACAGGATCCCCCTTCAGCAAAGCCTCGACCGCCGAGAACGAAGGATCAGCAATGGAAAGCCGCTCGATCTGCTTCATTCCAGCCGACCAATCGTCTTCTTTCATCGAAAGTGCCCACAGATAAAGATGGCTTTCCGTACGGTATTCAGGGTGTTCCGCCAACTGTTGCAGGAACAAGCGGGCTTGTTCCTCCTCGTTGTTCTGAATGAGGGAACAGGCGTAGAGGATGGGGTTCACTGGCCAGGTACCCGGCTGCCCCAGTAATCTCGCGGAAGTTTCCCTTCTTCTGGCTTCAACGGCCGCTTCCAGCAAAACATTCCGGACGTGTTCTGGAATACGCCCCTCATGCTCGGTTAAGAAATCAAACATCTCCTCCTCTGTCCCAAGTCCAAAGGAGACCCATGCGAAGCGGTGCCAAGCGGGACTATAACCGGGGGAATACTCCAAAGCCTTTCGATAATGGCTGATCGCATCCTGCATGCGAAACAACCGCTCGCAGATCATTCCGGCCAAATAACGACTGCGATAGGTCCCCGAACCGGATGAGGTCGTATATTGCAAGGGGTTTTGCCCGGCTTGCAACGCTTGCATGACGGCTTCCAGCGACTGTTCCAGATACCCGCTTTCCATGTGAATCGTTGCTTTGAGCTCCCATAAATCCGTAAAATCGGGATAGAACAACAAGGCCTCGTCAGTCAGGTTCAACGCTTCTTGCACTTGTCCGGTTTCCCGCAGGCAATACACCGTTTTTAACACCAGGTCCGACGTGAATCCGGCGAATACCGGTGTTTGGGGGATTAGGGGCTGAAAAATGTGGAGTGCACGCGCATAATCGCCCGTCTGAAAATATTCCGTTCCGAGTGCGTACCGCATGCGTGGATCGTCAGGGCTTTGTTCCACTACTTTCTGCAGGATGGCCAGGTTGCGCTCATTCTTCTTTTTCCGTTCCAACACCTCGTCTAAATACCCGTAATGGCGAACCGTAAGGGAGGCATAAGCGATCTGGGAGCCGGGGATGGCGACGATCGACGGGACGATATCCTCATGAATCCGTCCGGTGTAAGCGATACGGGGATCGTTACGAAACAAACGGCACACCGAATCCGTCACATATTCATCTCCGGGCTGGGCGCCGATGAAGTTAATCATTTGAACATGGCAGCCGTACACATCCGGCTGTTCTATCAGGTGTTGGAGGGACTTGGCGTCCATCTCACCCAGCTCCTCATCCGCGTCTAAAACAAGAATCCATCGGCCGGTCGCATGCTTTAGCCCGGCATTGCGGGCTTCAGCAAAGTCCTCGTTCCACGGAAAGTCGATGATGGTGGCACCATGCCGGCGGGCGATGTCACGGGTTCCATCGGTTGATCCTGTATCCACAACAATCATTTCCCGCACCAACGATTTTACGGATTGAAGGCAGCGGTCGAGATGCCTCTCTTCGTCACGGACGATCATGCACAAAGTTAATTCTAACGTGTCCAAGATCCTCTCCCCTTATGAAAATCCGTCTTCAAACGGAGCCGCCAGTCGCGAAGCCCGGATCAACCCGGCCTGTTCGGGTGCTCCTTTCCAGTAATCCAGCCGAGTATCCGCAAGATGAATGGCCGTTCGAATCAAACGTTTGGCCTCCAGCGCGTTCCAAGGCTCCCGCACGTCCAGCAGCCGTTTCCAGGTTTCCAGGATGGGTAAAGGATTTTTACCTGCCGCCGATGCGATACGAACGGCAAACGGAAGCTCCTCCGAGGGGACGCGTTCCGGAAACGATTGCACCTCTTCTTTGCTGCGAAGCCAGTCTACCCAACCTTTCATTTGTTCCACGGTCCGTTTGTTTTGTGGCGTACTGCGCAGACGTCTCAGAAGCCGCTGTGCCCCTTTTACATCGCCTCCGAGCAACTTGCGGGTAATCGTAACCTGAGCAGGCAATTCTTCTGGCAGACGTGGTTTCCATTTCTGTATGAGCAGGGAGACGGTATGATAACAACCGGTTTCAAGCAGCAATGTGAGGATTTTTCTGATCGGTTCCGGCGAGCGGATGTTCAATCGATGCAAAATGATGGTGTAGAGCTCATGTTCAAGCCCTCTACATTTCATATACCGAAATAATCGGCAAAGCGGAGGATTCAAACTCGGCTTTGCCCGCAGTGCAGCCAAATACCAGTCTGCTGCGACGCTATAGTCGCATAACGTTTCATGTAACAATCCGAGCGTATAACAGGTTTGATACGTTCCGACACCTTCTTCCGTGTGAAAGCCTTCTGGCGCCGGGCCAAGCTGATACGCTTTGAAAAGCGATGCTTTCGCAGCTTCCATTCTCCCAAGCGCCATTTCGCAGCTTCCTTTTATATGCAGTAGATCCGTGTAGGCTGGATACTGTACCAAGCCTTCCGCGCAAAGCTCGATCGCCTCGTCAGTCCTTCCAAGCGCCTGTAAGCATCGTGCTTCGCATTTCACCAACAAATGGGCGTAGCTTACCTCCGGAGAAATTCCGGCACGTGCTTTGTGAAAAGCCTGAAGAGCCTGTTCGGTTTGCCCGATTCGCAGGTATTCGACGCCAAGATTATACAGAAGAAACGGGTCGTCCGGGGTCTCTTCCTGCGTTTTCAGCAAAAGCTGCAGATTCCGGTTCACCTTGTTCTTCTTCGTGATCACGCTGTCCCGGTATCCATCGTGATGAATTTTTACCTGGCTCATATGAAAAGCCGCGTCCGGTTTATGGCGGCAAATGCTCGCGGCGATTTGCTCGTGAATCCGCCCTTCAAACCGGTGCTCCTTCGCCCGGCGAAACATCCTGAGTACCGGGTTGATCGACGTTCCCTGGTTTCCATCGCCAACAACATTGTGGATATTCATAAAAAAACCATCGTATTCCGTATGCTGTGCACAAAGAAGAAGCTTTTCCTGATCCTCCTCATCAAGCGTTTCGTCGGCATCCAAAAACAAGATCCATTGGCCCGTTGCAGCATCCAATCCCACATTGCGGGCCATGGCAAAATCATTTTTCCAGGGGAAATCGATCACATGGGCACCAAACGCGCGAGCGATATCCGGTGTTTCGTCAGAGGAACCGGTATCGACCACAATCATTTCATCCACAACCGCCTTCACACTTTGAAGACAACGCTGCAGATGGTCCGCTTCGTCTTTAACGATCATGCACAGCGAAATCCGGGGGTGAGGCATGTTCGTTCCTCCTTTCCGCGGCATGCCAACTCGTATGCCATCCGGTCGCCTCAAGCAACCGGATGCTCGTATCCACCCGTTGCAAATCTTGATGAAAGACATGGTGATGTGGCGCCTTTTCCAGACTTTCCACGAGCAGATTTCTTGCCATCTGCAGGTAGCTTAACGAGACGCCAATTCGCGCGCTTGCGTGATCGGGGGCCTGGTTCAGCACTTCCTCGAAGAGCGCGATCGCATGATTGTAATGCCCTTTGTCGTAGACAATTTCCCCGAGGAAATACATGCCTTCCCCATCTAACGTTCCGTCTTTCATGAATGTGAGCAAATAGTCGGCTGCCGGGAGAACAAAACCATGGCGATATAGGGATTTTGCTAACAGAAGCGGAAAGGAAACATCCAACCGGGATAGTTTGTGGGCGATGCGTGTCAGTTTACGTTTAACGGCACGCTCCATTAACTCAGGTACCACCTCGCGGATGGAGGAGTCGCAGACAAACGTTTCCTTCATTTCCCCTTGTTGAACGTAGCGGTCGAGCCATTCAAAAATCCGCTGCTCATCGGGCGACAAATGCTTATAAAACCGGTAAGGCAAATCGAGCTCTTCGCTCCAGCGGCAGAGAGCGGAATCCAGCACCCGGGCCCTGGATCCTTCCGAATAACCCGATTCCGGTTCGTGCAAACGTTCGAACGCTTCGCAAAACTGGCCGGTTTGCATCAAACATTCGGCGAAGAGCCCCTTTTGCTCCTGGCTCGGGGATTCCATCGTCTTCAGCAGGCCTAAAGCTTCAGCGTAGGCGCCAACATGCGTCAGCAAACGGGCAAGCAGCGCCCGATTGTCTTCACAAGCCGATGCGGTGACCGCATGCAGCCGTTCCTGAATGGTTTCGTCCGATACGCCAAGTTCATGAAGGAGATCGGTCCACTCTGCCAATCCGGATTCGTATAAGGGCTGGTCGGTCACACATGCCTCGTACCATTCGCTTGCCTGCTGCAGCGAACCTAATTTTCGAGCGATCCGCGCTAAAGCATGGAGCGTACGAAACCCGCCAATGCCTGTTTCTGTAACATACTTTTGAGCCAGTTCCTTGCATTGTGTTGCCTTACGGTAGGCCTCATAGGCTTCCTGCAAACGCCCCGTATTGGCTAATACGTCTCCTAAGAGGTGATGCAGGTCCGGGTAATCGGGATATCTGCGGATTTCCGCCTGAAGCAGCTGAATCGTCTCTTCAAAGCGGCCAAGCTCGATCTCAATTTTTGCGCTATCGCGAATCAGCGTGGGTCGGTAGGCCGCCTCCAAAGGCGTATGTTCACGTGCTAATGCTAACATTTCGGAAGCTTTCTCCGGGTTTCGCATCTGGCAGTAGGTGATCCCGAGGTTGTAGAGGTGAAAGGGATCCTGCGGCTGCTGTGCCAGTATGCGGTTCAGAATATGAAAATTGCGTTCGATTTTTTGTTTCTCCTTCAACTTTTCGGGCAAATATCCGTCGTGGAGCAGCATCAAAGGAGAGGCTGCGATCTCCTTCCCCGGGATGCACTGTCCATCTGACGAGACGATCTGCTCATGGATGCGACCGACAAAATGGTAACCCTGATCTTCCCTCCGTCGAAACAAACGTACGGGATGGAAGGTCACGCACTCCCAAGGTTTCTTGCCCACACGATTGACCATTTCCACCGTCAAGGCATTCGCATCCGTTTGCATAAGATATTCCCGTAAACGGTCCGTGCCCTTAATGACCTCTTCGTCAGCATCGATCACGAGGACCCATTCAGCCATCGAGTGGGATAAGGCTACATTTCGTGCTTGGGCGAAATCGTCTTCCCAAACGGCCGAGAGCAGGGTTGCCCCGAAGGTGCGGGCAATGTCTACCGTACGATCCGAAGATCCTGTATCGACGACGATGAGTTCATCGGCGATGTGGCCTATGCTTTTCAGACAACGGGCGAGTTGATCTTCTTCATTTCGAACGATCAGGTGAACTCCTAATAGAGGATCGGACATGATGAACTCCTTTCTTTAAGAAAGGAGCACATGGAATCCCATGTACTCCCTCCGAATTTACGTTCCTTGCGCATTAAAGTACACATCAATGGTGGTCGATTGACCGGTTGTCGTGGATTTGTAGGAAAGTCGGGTATACTTCAGGAACCGCTTGGGTACCAGTACATCGACCGATCCGACACTGATCGGACTTGCGGTGCTCACATCCACAAACCAGTTCGTCCCGTTGGCGCTGATTTCAATTTGCGCATCCGCTGTGTTCGAACCGGGTCCGGCATTGTAAATAAAGAAAGAATAGGTGCCCAACACCGATGTGGTTACCGTCGCGAGCGGTGTGAAGGTATCCCCGGTCGCAACGCTGGTGTTGGGAATTTCCAGGAAGCTCTTCTGGGATATCGATGTCACACTGTCCAGCGTACCCGCTGTAATTGTCGCACTTTCTACCGCCGTTAACGTCCCGGCCGTAATCGTGGTGCCTAGCACAGCAGCGAGGGTACCCGTGGTGATCGTGGCGCCCAACAATGCGTCCAGCGTCCCGCCGGCAATCGTTGCGCTCTGCACAGCTGCAAGGGTCCCCGAAGTTATCGTGGTGCCCAGCACAGCAGCGAGTGTACCGGTGGTAATCGTGGCTCCCGATAAGGCATCCAGCGTACCGCCAGCGATCGTTGCGCTTTGCACCGCAGCGAGCGTTCCGGTCGTGATCGTGGTACCAAGAACGGCAGCGAGCGTTCCGGTGGTAATCGTGGCGCCCGATAACGCATCTAGCGTACCGCCGGCGATCGTTGCACTTTGTACCGCTGCGAGAGTACCGGTCGTGATGGTCGTCCCAAGAACGGCGGCGAGCGTTCCGGTGGTAATCGTCGCTCCCGATAAGGCATCTAGCGTCCCGCCAGCGATCGTGGCGCTTTGTACCGCAGCGAGGGTCCCTGTTGTAATCGTAGCTCCCCCGACCAATAATTGGGCATTGGAGTCGACTGCCAGCGCTCTGCTTGTACTTCCGTCCTTACCGAATATTAATGTGCGCAGATCGTCGGCATTCGTGTTAAAAGCTGAAAAGTTCGGCATGTATTCTCCCCTCCTTTGATTGAGGCCATAAAGGCCTCATTCAAAATATGACGAGGTGGAAAATGTTGTTTGTGTGAGTGTCTTCCCTACCAAAAAGAGGCGGTTGGCCGTTCGGAATGGATGCTATGCCGAGGACTGCGCCTGGTAATACACATCCACCCGAACCGTTTTGTCCTGATCCTGCGACAGCAAGGCGACTCGTGTAAACCGAAGAAAACGGGTCGGCACCATCACGATAGTTTGACCGGGGGGGACCGTTTCTTCGCGATCCGTTGTATAATGCTCGCGGTCAGGGCCAATTTCAACCCGTACGGAAACGGGTGTATCACTAAGGTTAATCACTGCATAGGAGTAAGTAATCTGTCTGGCAGTCTCTTGCGAAGGCAGAAACGTCCATTCAGGCTGGACCTCGATGTCGGTAAACTTTCGTTCCCGAAATATCCTGGACGGTATGGGCTGAATGAGACGTACCAGGATTCGCCCTTTTCGATCGACAAGAACAGGGTGAATGCATCTTTTCTTGTCGGAGCCATAAACAAGCACACTGTCGCGGCAGGCCTTTAACCGGCGGATCGATACAGACGTATGCTTATTTTTTTTGCATCCTCTTCGAGCCGGTCTCTGCTTGTTCCTGCATGTTAGTTTTTGATGCCGCAGGCACTGGCGATGTGCTCGATTTGCGCATTTTTTTCTAACGTCTGATTTAGGCATACGATTTCCTCCGGGTTTTGGTTCATATAAAATATGAACCTTCCGTACGATAGGGGAACGGCTAACGCCCGAAAATATAAATGATTTCTGGATAGCGCAGCATCAAAAATTCGGAAAATAAACTTGTAAATCTAGTATTAACTTTCCCGTACAAGTATCTTGTTCAGTAGCATCTGAACAACTTATTAACCTGAATTTAGAAAGTAACCTATCTTGAAAATCTAGATACACTGACAGTACCTTTTAAGGCAATCCTAAACTAGACCCTTGCTCATCCATTTGAAGGGCCTTGTGAGAACTTTTATTTGTCCAGCATCAAACTAGGCCGGTTGTTCGATGCTTACTTTGACTCCTAAAGACTCTAGGCGTTTGATCGATTGCTTGATTACAATGTCTTTTCGACGTTGGTCGTAAAAATCCGCTCCAAGTTCGACGTAATCCTGTTCTCGAACCAAAAGGTAATAAACAATGGTCAAAATGGTATGGCCAACAGCGACAGCGGCTCGATTCGCTCCCCTCCGGGCAGCAATCCGATGGTACTGTGCAGAAAGGTACGAATTTTTGGTTCTCGCAGCTGCTCGTGCTGCTTCGACTAAAGCATGACGAAGTTTCTTGTTGCCTTTTCGTGTTCGACCGGACTTTCGTTTTCCGGCACTTTCATTGTTACCTGGAGTCATCCCTGACCACGAACACAAATGAGCAGCAGATGGGAATTGATTCTTAACGTCGGTACCGATTTCCGCGAGAATTTGTTCAGCGTTTCGTCGGCCAACTCCGGGAATGGTATCCAATCTCTCCAAGTCTTTCTCAAAAGGGAGCATGCGAGCCCTTACTTCTTCGTCTATCTTGGTGATTTGTTCATCAAGGAAATCTATATGCTTTATTTGAGCCCCGAGCATCAGTTTTTGGTGGGACCCAATCATGCCATGTAACGCACGCTCAAGGTCGGCTTTTTTATTCTTTAAACGTTTTTTGGCTAAATCGGATAGGAACTTGGGATCCTCCACTCCTTGAATCATGGCTTCAATCATAGCCCGTCCTGATACGCCAAGTGTATCTGTCGCTACGGAGGACAACTTAATGTTTGCTCCTTCCAGCACTTTTTGAATCCGGCTCACTTCACGGGAGCGTTCATCAATTAGGCTTCGGCGGTAGCGAACCAATTCACGTAATTCGCGTTGTTCGCGATTGGGAATGAAGCTGCCTTGCAGCAGACCGTGCCGCAGCAAATTAGCGATCCATTCGGCATCTTTTACATCGGTTTTGCGTCCCGGCACCGCTTTGATATGTTGGGCGTTTATCACCATGACTTGAAGTTCCTCCAGCTCCAACAGGTTATAGATCGGTTTCCAGTAGACGCCGGTGCTTTCCATCGCGACGTGGGTACAACGATGACTTTTAATCCAGTCGGCCATCTGAATCAAGTCATCGGTCATCGTACCGAAAGTCCGAATCTCTTTGCCTTTCGGTGTTAGAATGCAGGCTGTTACGTTCTTCTGCCGTGAAAGTTTGCGCTCGTAATACTCCTCCGGTGAAATCGAAAGAAATAAAACATGCTGCTCAATCCCGTCGTTGCGATCAAGCGAATAATAGGCCCGATGGCGATACGTTCGCAGCCTGTAGGCGCTTTCTTCCAAGTCGAAGAGGCGGATTTCATGAGCAACTTCTTCATCTACATCAACCCATACATCCGTCTTAAAAAAAGGATACATATCCCGCAAATTCATCCTTTTCATTCAAGTCCCTCCATTTTGGTTTGATGGCAAGCCAAAACAGAGGGGGAGAACGACAGCCAGCGCTACCTTTTATGCATTTGTGTAATAGCTGAAAAAAACAAAAAAGACCTTGCCGCAGAGCATGCCAACACTCCATTGCGGCTAAGTCCGAATGTGTTCGTATTAAAAGCCGTAGAACAAATTCATAAAATGATTGCGGCCTAACATTATAGGCAAATGGGGATACATAAATATCAGCTCCATCCTCACATGGCAACACCGCTGCGAGAAGAAAGCCAATCTGTTATTATGGTGGTGCTGTCATACGAACGTCATGAAGAATATTTATAAAGATGAAAAAGGGCCATCCCTTCGAAAGCGATGACCACATTCGTTGGAACAGTCTCATGAATGTATTGCTTTGCGACTTCAAAAGAAAGGGCAGACCCAACTGAGTAAAATCATGTTAGGTCTGCCCTTGATGTTTATTGATCTATTCTTGCTTATTGATCTATTCTTGCTCCCGAACTTCCAGCATTCTGAGCAGCATGACGACCGCTTCCGCCCGCGTTGCCGTGTCGTTTGGAACGAATTTGTTGCCGCCGCGGCCGCTAACGATACCCAGTTTGCGAATGGCTTCTACCGCACCTTTCACCCACTTCGGAATGTCTTCGTCATCGGTAAAGCGGGTTGTTGTATTCGAATCAAGATGCACCTTCAGCGATTTGGCAATCATGGATGCCATCTCCGCGCGGGTGATCTGCGCGTCTGGTCGGAAGCTGCCGTCATCGTAACCGCTGACGATTCCCGCTTGTACAGCAAGAGCTACCGCCCGTTTGGCCCGGAAACCAATTTTGTCCTGATCCGTGAAGGTAAGCGCCGCGCCTGTGTCGTCCAGTTTCAGCGCCCCAACCAGCATGACCGTAAATTCGGCTCGGGTAACCGGGTTGTTCGGCTTGAACGTTCCATCCGGATAACCGCTCACAAGCTTTTGAGCCGCCGCTCGAATGATAGAGTTCTCGCCCCAATGACCGGCAATGTCGGTGAACGATGAGTCTGGTTGCTTAGGTGTTTCTTCTCCATCATTCTTTTTCATGTCAATTGCCAAAACGGCGTACTTGGTAAAGTGATCAACCTCAGCCGTGATCCATTCGCCGTTGACTATGCCGCCGACTTCAATCCACGTTTTCCTCTCTTCATCGTAGTAGAAGATGGCGACTTTCTGATTGTTGCCGACTTTGGTCGGATCGAATTTGATCGATATTCTAACCGGCTTCTTGAAGTTGCCGCTGAAGTTTTTCAAGACCTCAAATACTGGGCTGACGAGTGTTTCCTGATCCGTCAGGAGGTCAGATGTACCGTTCAACCCTTCGATCGTGATGCGCAGTTCCTGCTCTGCGACTCCATTCGGAACTTTGATGATAATTTCTCGGTCCAGACTGACTTCTCCGGCCCTATCGGCAGGAATGGTAATGGCGCCGTTGGTCGACGTAATGATTCCTGTTTCGCCTCCGCTGGAACCCCCGTCACCGCCCCCGCCGGAACCGCCATTACTGCTGGATGCTCGCGGAGTCGCTGTTGCTATATTGGAGAAATCGCTTGTGCTTCCCTCATGGATCGCCTTGACCGCGAACGCATATGTCGTTCCGTTCGTCAAGCCGGTCACCGTATACGTGGTCGCCGTGACATTCGCTTGCACGAGAACCCAATTGCTCGTATCTGTCGGTGCTGTTGTCCCTTCGTATTGGTACACTGCATAGCTAACCGTTCCTGTTACAGCGTCCCAGTTCAAGGTGACTTGGCGATCGCCCGTGGCGCTGGTCAGGTTCGACGGCGCTGGCGGTGCGGGCGGCAACGCTGCGGTCGGTTTCGCCGTCGTTATTGCGGAGTAATCGCTCGTTCCTCCCGCATTGCTGGCCGTCACTGCGAACGCATAAGTCGTTCCGTTCGTCAAGCCGGTCACCGTATACGTGGTCGCCGTGACATGCGTTTGCACGAGAACCCAACCGCTCGGATCTGCCGGTGCTGTTGCCCCTTCATATTTGTATACCGCATAGCTGACCGTTCCTGTTACAGCATTCCAGTTCAAGGTGACTTGACGATCGCCCGCTGTACTGGTCAGGTTCAACGGCGCTGGCGGGTTCGTCGTGAAAGTCAGTGTCGTGTCCGCTCCGGCTGGCGTTCCCGTCACTGCATTCGCCGCTACACGCACCTTCACGGTAACATTCCCCGGGAACGTCGGCGGGTTCGACGGATCGTAGGCGGTGTATGTGGTTCCGCCATCCGTCGAGTATTCCATCGTCGCATCGGCTCCGACGATCAGGTTCAAAACATCGTCCGCCGTGACGCTCGGCGCGGCGGGCGCTGACAGGGAAGCGACCGGTCCGGCAGGCGCGCTGGCCGCGCTTGTCCCTTGGGGCGTTCCTTGCGCTGCCGCGGGCGTCACCTCGAAGACTAAGTACTTGCCCGCAAGACCTTCTGTGAGCTCCAACGTCCGCTCCGTCGCTCCCGAGATTATCTTTCGATTAAGGCCCTGCTCGTTGTCCGCCATATACCAGCGGTACAGCGATTCGCCTTGCTCGTCGTCTTCGTCGTCCGTGAAATCGTATTCCCCCGTAACCGTTTGCCCTACCCGCAACGTCCCTTCGATTCTGACATTCGCGGCCTTCGGCGCCAGATTGAACGACCCGTACTTCATTGCGGAAAGCTTGGCGTCGGCAGAACGATCCTCATAGACGACGTAGGGTACGCCGCCATGGACAATCAGGGACGGAGCGAAGCCTTTGCCCGGCGTGAAACCTGCAGTCCCGACCGCAACCCATCCGCTGCCCGTGTATTTCATCATGGTGATGCGGTCGCTGCGTCCCGCGTCCTGATAGGCGGCGTACAACCCGCCGTTCGCGGCCGTCGCGGCTATCCCATAGGCTTGGCCGACAGAGAAACCTGCGCTGCCGACCGTTACCCACTCTCCTTTGGCGGAGTCGAACGTCATGGCGGAAGCTTTGCGGACGGAATTCCCATAGACGACATACAACCGGCTCCCATCCGATACGAGGGATGTATCGAACGCGTTGCCCGAAGTGAATCCGCGGGGGCCGACCAGCTCCCAACGCCCAGACACCGTATTGAACTTCATGACGGTGGCGCCGTAGCCCGCTTCGAACGTATAATCGGTGAAGCCGGCGTACAGCGCGCCGCCCATGACGGCCAGAGACGGGTCGTAGATGTCGCCCGCGGAGAAACCGGCATTGCCAATCGTTTCCCAGTTGCCGCTACCGTTCAGCTTCTTCACCGTCATTTTGCCGGTTACCGTTCCGTCGCGGTAAGCGATATGAACAGCGCCGTCGTGGGCGAGAAGAAACGGGGCGCTATCCTGATCCATTAACAGGTCCGGATTTATGATGCCGACCGCAATGGGGCTTCCCGCCTGCGTCCAGTCTCCCGCACCATCGAGCTCGTATTTCATCACATGGACGGAGGCTGAGTTGTTCTCGCCAACCACTCCAAAAGCGGCATATAGAACGTCGCCGTCGACGAGCAGCGACGGAACGCCGATCGCCCCGGACGAGAAACCCGCGCTACCGACCGGCGACCATTCCGCCTCGTTCGCGCCAAGCTTCATGACCGTCGCCCTGCCGCCATGCGCCTGGTCCCGGAACAACGCATACAACGTACCGTCCACGCCCGCCTGCAGCGCTGGCGAGCTCGCCTTGCCTCCGGTAAAACCCGCTTGTCCGGCGGGGACCCACTTGGCGGACGGATTCGCCGCCGTCATGAAGTTCCACGTCGTCGGCTTCGCGATGCCGCCGTAAACGTCGTTCACCGCATGCCGGAACGCGCCGGCATCGATCAGCACGTAATACCCCTCCAAGGGCAGCAGGTTAGCAGCAGGCTTGATCGTAACAACTTTACCCATGACCTGCACGTTGGGGGAGTTCGCCTCAATCTTTTCGACAACCGCGCCCCCTTCCGTCATCAGATAGATGAATTTGCCCGGCAAGGCTTCCACCGAATCGTTGAACGTCAGCACGAGCTTTTCGTCCACCGCAACTCCTGTCGCGTTGTCCGCCGGGGCGTACGAAACGATGGCCACATGAGGCTCCACCTCATTGTCAGCCTGGATCGTTCCGTTCGCCATCCGATTGTGTGCCTTGTCTGTGACGGCCGGATCGCCGTCCGTATAGGCGACCGTAACGGTTTGACCGTTCAACACCGGTTCCCCCAGCGTCAGCAGCAGCTCTTTTCCGTTCAGCTGCGTTCCGGCAATCAGTGCTTCGTCACCGTTCACAGAAACGTGAAACCGCGCAATCGCCGCTTCTTCCGCTTCGATTGTCTCGGGGAAATAAACGGAAACCTGATTCGGCGTATCATTCGATATCTTTGCGCCGCTCATGATCGGTGCCATGTTGTCGTCCCGCAGGAAGGTCGGCGATCCGATCCGGTCGTCCAGATGCCACAGCGTGTCAAAGTCCCACCCGGCGAAGGTCGTCTCCTTGGCCATGTCGGCAGAGGTCACCGGCGTTCCGGAGGCTTCCTCTCGATCGGATTGGCCGGTATTTTCCTTGTCGTAAAATGCGGAAGTCAGCGTAGCTCCGGCAAACTTATCGCCAATAAGTCCCCCGGTGGTCATGCTGCCCTCAGGGCCTTCCACTTCCCCTGAAGCATATACGTTCGTGGCGGTGGAATGCCCCGTCCAACTGACCCCGCCGATCAACCCGCCGATGCCCATAGCAAAACTGTCCGTTCCCGAGACGTCACCTGTCGCATAGCTGTCGTTGATCGCGCTGTTCTCGATCATCCCCACAAGTCCTCCGACGTCGTAGCTCCCGCTGACCGCGCCCGTCGAGCAAGACGCATTGATCTCGCTGTCCCTAATCATCCCCGCAAGCCCACCGGCGTAATAGTATCCTACGACCTCGCCCGTCGAGCAAGACGCGTTGATCGTGCCGCCGGTTAAAGAACCGACAAGCCCTCCAGCATTATTGCCGGAGCTACTCGCGTCACTTTCTACACGCACCTCGGTATTGCTCGTCTCTATGAAGGCCCCGGCGTAGGTCGACCCCACAAGTCCGCCTACGTTATTGATGCCTGCAACGGTCCCTCCAGATACCCGAATATGGCTCGCCGTGCCAGACAATTGGCCGGCTAAGGCACCCGTGTCGCCTAAGAAGCCCGACTTCGCAACATGAACGTCGGACAAGACCAGGTCTTGAACAACCCCGCCGCCTCCGATCACCGCGAACAAACCGACGTTGCCGAAACCGTTATCCGAGATCTTCAGTCCCGAAATCGTATGACCTTGCCCGTCAAAATGTCCGGTGAACGGCGATGCCAGACCGAAATCGCCCAAGCCGATCGGTCTCCAATTGGCAATCCCGGACAGATCGATGTCGCTCCCGAGCTCATAATACGCGTTCAAGTCGTTCCTGACCGCGTCCAGTTGTTCCGCATTCGTCACGATATACGGGTGATCTATCGTTCCGTCTTCCACGCTTAACGCACGCAGACCGTAGACGTTACCGGTCACCGACACATGGAAGGCCGGATCCGGCGCGGCCTGCACCCGCATCGTCTGCAGCACCGGGAACATCCCGCTGATGGCGATCAATGTCGCCAGGGATAGACGCACCCATGCCGACAATACTATTCGCTGTACAAAGTTTTTGCTCATTTCGTTTCGCACCTCCAAAATTCGACAGAGACTGTGTCATTTTGGATTATACGAAACGACACCTTAAAAAAACCTTAAAAACATCCGTTCACGCCGACTCCGCCGGAATCCGCACCGTCACTTTCGTTCCCCGGCCCGGCTCGCTTTCCATCTGCAGCCCCGTGCCGTATTCGTATTTCAACCGCTTGTTGATATTCAGCAGACCGACGCCCTGACGCCTGTCCGAACCGGAAACCGGCAGTTGACTGAGCAACCCGTTCTCGATGCCGACGCCGTTATCTTCAATCACAAACCGGTATTCGCCCTCCGCTTCAAAAGCTGACAATTTGACCGTTCCGCCTTCGATCCGATGGCCGATCCCGTGCCGAATCGCGTTTTCGACGAGCGGTTGAAGCAGCAGGGGAGGGAGGCTCACCCGGAACATCCCTTCCGCAATGTCATATTCGAATTGCAAGCGATCCTTAAAGCGCGCTTTTTCAATTTCGACGTAAGTCCGGATCAGGCTGAACTCTTCTTCGAAGGTGATCCGATGCTCCGCATTGCTGAAGCGGAAGCTGCCGCGTAAATAATCGGCCAGATCCGTCGTCAATTTTCGCGAACGTTCCGCATCCGTATAACTGGAAGCGACAATACTGTTCAAGACGTTGTACAAAAAATGCGGCTTGATCTGCGATTGCAGAAACGCCACCTCCAGATCGACCGCCTTGGCGAGCGACTCCTTCATCGCCAGCAAGCTGCCGATTCTCGCCTTCAGCTCTGCCAGATCGAACGGCTTCGGCAAGAAGTCGTTCGCACCCGCCTCGAACGCCGCCACCTTGTCCTGAGGCCCAATGGCCGCCGTCACCATCAGCACGGGAAGCTCCGGCAGCGTGAAGGTTTTGCGGATCTCCTGGCATACTTCGTACCCCGATATGCCCGGCATCATCAAGTCGAGTACGACGAGATCGATCTTGTTCGGTTTGCCGATTTGTTCCAGGGCCTCATAACCGTTTTTGACGGCAATGACGTTATAGCCAAGGGGCTCCAGCGCGTCCATCAATACTTTCAAATTCAAGAATTGATCATCCACAATCAGAACGGTATGCTTCCCTTTTTGATTCAGATAATAAGGCGTCGCGAGCGCGTACTCCGGCGCTTTGACCGGATGTCCGCTTGCCCGGGAAGCCGTTTCCGGTTTCCCGCCGCTGCCTGCGATCGGCAGGGTGAACATGAACGTCGTGCCGGCGCCTTTCGTCGAAGATACCGCTATTGTTCCATTTTGCAACTCGACCAACTGCTTGACGATGGACAGCCCGAGCCCGAAGCCCCGGCGTTCCGCTGTCTCGTCAAACGATTGGAACGCTTCGAACAGGTGTGGGATGTTCTGCGCTTCGATGCCTTCGCCCGTGTCCTGAACCGAGATTTCAATCATGCCGCGATTCTCCGCCGCTGTGACGACAATGCTCCCGTTCTCCGTATGCTTGACCGCGTTGTCGAGCAGATTGCCGACGATCTGGCCGAACCGGCTTTCATCGGCAAGCGCATAGGGCAAATGTTCGGGGACGCGGTTCTCCATCCGGATGTTGCGGTCCGCGCACAGAAACGAATAGATTCGCACCTGCATCTCGACAGCCGGGCGGACATCGACCGGCGTCGGGTCAACGGCCAATTCGCCTTGCTTCAGCTTGGAAAAATCCAGAATATCGTACACCAGCTGCGAAAGCCTGCCGGTGATGCTCGTGATTAATTCAAGCTTCTCGCGCTGCTCCGCCGTCGGCGGATGATTGGCGTTGTCAAGCATCGACCTGGAGATATGCATGACGCCATGCAGCGGCGACTTGAACTCGTGCGACGTTCTTGCCAGAAAGTCGTCTTTCAGTTTGTCCGCTTTCAGCAATTGAACGGAGAGCTCTTCGATTTTCCGGAACGCGTTGGAGAACCGAAGCGACATGAGCAAAGCCAGCATCAGCAGGAACACGAACGGTTCGAACGGCGGCACCGCATAAACCGGTACGGCGAAATACACGTTCAGATTTTGCACCAGTGCATAGATGTTCAGGGCAACGGCAGAGACGGCCAGGTACAGGCTTCCCTCCACTTTGCGGAATGCCGCCAGGACGAAGACATAAATCGCATACAGCAGCGGGAAAGTGGCGTAGATCGTGACCAGTTGCCGGAACAGATCCGTCGCGAACCGGGGAATGAAGCCGATCGCCCAGACCATCAGTAACATTCCGGCGACCAACCCGATCCGGATCAGCCATTTGGAGCAAAACGGACGGAACGCCGTATACACGTACAGGAGAAATCCCATGCCTGCGCCAAGCGCCGAAACCATCTGAATGCGAAGATACAGCCAGAACGGAACGGAGCCGAACAGGCTGAACAGCACTCGTTCACCGCGCGTGCTGGTGAACAGGGCGAAAAACACGCACACCAGCCCGAATACGATCAGAGAAGTATCGTCCTTGCGCTGCGAATACAGACCGATGAAATAGAGCCCCATCATCAGAAAGGCTGTGAACGTAATCCAATCATGGGCGAGGGCCTTGTCGCGCAGCCCGGAAATTTGCGCGGCATATCCCAGATAGATGGATTCGGTGATGCCGCTGCTGGCGGGAAACTCGAAGTTGGCCACCTGCACAATGATTTCGTTCCATCCTGGCTGCAGCGTAAAATAGCCGGCATACGGCCGGTTCACCGCTTCATAGTTCCGCCTTTCCGCCGGATTCCCGCTTTGGCCCGCGACCTGGCCATTGACGATGATGCGGTTGGACATTTGGATCGACGATGTTTTCAGTCCGTAAACGGACGCAGAATCGCCGACTTTGATCCGCAGACGGTACGTCGCCATGCCGAGCGTCTTCATTCGATTCGACCACGATCCCGGCACTTCGATCCGCTCCGGCGACAGGCCGCTTGCATGCGCGAAGGAGGATGCGAAATCTTCATGAGAGAGGAGCTTGTCCGGGTAAAACTCCCATTCGCCGTCCAATGGAACGACGCCATCGTCCGCGAACCGCCACGCGGTCAAATCGAGAAATCCGTTTTCCGCTCTTGGCGTCTGCTTCCCGCCCAGCGAGAAATAAACGAGAAACATGCCGTATGTTGCGGCCAATATGGTCAGCGTTACGATCGCCGCTGCAATCTTTTTTCTCATCGTCCGCTCACCCAGACCATCCCATTTGCCCATGCAACCTTACCGTCTCCTCTTCCAGCTCGACCCCGAGCTGATCGCGAATGACCTGCTCCAGCTGCCGATAGACGCGCAGCGCCTCATTCCGGTTTCCCGCTTCCAGATGCAGCCGGATGAGCTCACGTCCGTCCGCCTCGGCATCCGGCGCAATCGCAAGCACGCGCTGCAAACTGTCCGCCGCGAGCGCCGCGCGGCCCCGCTTGCGAAAAAGACGGTGCATGCAGCGCAGCGAACGGATATACTTCGCTTTGATTGCCTCCTGCCTGGATACAGCCCAGCTATAATCGCAGCCCTCCATATATTCGCCTTTGTACAACCCGTTGATCTTGTCGTACAACCGTTCATCCGGTTCCTCCGCCGACAAAATGTCGTCCAGCATCCCCTCGAAAGCCGTCACATCGGCAGCCGCCCCGTCCAGCCGGATGGCGAACCCGTTTCCGGCTTTTTCTACGCTTATGGGCACGTCATGCTCCTGCAAGCTTCTCCGCAAGTAGGACAGGCAAGTATACAAATAGGTTTTCGCCTTTTTCACATCGTACCCCGGCCAAATCGACTCAATGATGAGCGCGGTGTCCACAGGCTTGCCTTCGTGATGGATCAAAAAAGCGCAGACTTCTTTTTCCTTGTTCGTTTTCCAGGAGAGCAGCCGGTCGTCGGCGTGAGGAAGCCCGATGGAAAAGCCCCCCATGCATCGGATCAAAGGACGGATGCTGGCGTCCGGGCGGGCCCGAATCGCGGATACGGTTTGCTTGATGCGCGATACCGCATGTTGCAGCCTGTACATCGTAATCGGCTTCAGCAGATAGTCGGTCGATTGAATTTCAAACGCTTCCACCGCATACTCCGCGTACGCCGTTGTAAACACAATCGGCATTTGGGGCTGGATGTCCCTGATTTTCCTCGCCGCCTCCATGCCCGTCATGCCCGGCATCTGGTTATCCAGGAAAACGGCGTCCACAGGCATCGTGTTCAAAGCTTCGATCGCCCGAATCGGATTCACAAACCTTCCGACGACCTTGACATCCCCTATTTGCCCAAGCAAAATCTCTAACAGATTGAGCGCATCTTCTTCATCATCCACGAGCAATACACGAATCATTGGGCTTGCCTCCTTCGCACGCCTATAGAAAGATACCTGTTACATACAGCAAAAAATCGTCCATTCATTTGCAATCTTCGCCATTCATGGCCACATTATGGACATATTCGACAGAAATGGTTCAATTCCTTGCCATTAAACGGTTTCGCCTCCGTTCACTTCATTCATTACTCCCCGGGCTTCGTCGTCATCAGGCTGTACAGCTTCGTATGCCGCGGGAACTTGTCGGTAAACGGCACAAGGGAGCTGCCTACCTTCATCAATCCATTCCCGGCGTCAACATTGGTAATATAGGAGAGTTGCAGTTCTGAAATATTAAGAAGTTCGGCAAGCTCTACCCGGTCGGTAGCTGCTTGATTCAGCATGACGATAAATTCGCTGTTCGCGAGCATCGTCCGGGCCGTATGGCTTTGCAGTAAGTCGTCCACGTTTTGTGTAATTCCCGTACAAAAAGCGCCATACTTTCGGACACGCTTCCAAAGCGTGAACAGAAAGTTGGCGCTGTATTCGTGCTGAAACAGAAGATAGATTTCGTCGATAATGATAAATGTATTTTTGCCTTTGGCCCGATTTTGTGTAATCCGATTTAAGATGCTATCCAAAACGACCAACATGCCGATCGGGAGGAGTTGTTTGCCCAAGTCGAGAATATCGTAGCAAATGAGCCGGTTATGGACATTGACATTGGTGGGCTTGGCGAACGTGTTCAGACTGCCGGAAGTAAACAGTTCAATCGCCAGCGCGATGTCCTGCGCCTCCGGCTCCGCTTGCCTCATCAGTTCCGCGCGGAAATCCTGAAGCGTCGGCGGCTGCCCCTTATAGTTGCTCTGCAAATACTTCCTGTACACGCTGGCGGTGCAGCGGTCAATGAGCGACTTTTCCTTGGCTCCCAGTTGATATCCGCCAATCAGCTGCTCGCAAAGCGAGAGGACGAATTCCGACTTGAGAATGATCGGATTGGCACCGTCGCCATATTGACGATTCATATCCATCGCATTGATATGGTTCGGCGAAGTGGCGGATATATGAATCGTCTCGCCGCCCAATGCGTTCACCAGTGCGGAGTATTCCCGTTCCGGGTCGATCAGGATAATATCGTCGTCGCTGGCCAGCATCTGGTTGACGATTTCCCGTTTCGCGGTAAAGCTTTTGCCGGAACCGGATACGCCGAGAATAAAGCTGTTTCCGTTCAGCAATTGTTTGCGGTTGGCAATAATCATGTTTTTGCTGATCACATTTTGTCCGTAGTAAATGCCGCCCGGATGCATGATTTCCTGCGCCCGAAAAGGGATAAAGACAGCCGTGCTTTCCGTCGTTAACGTCCGCAAAGCGTGAACCTTCCGCAAGCCGTAGGGAAGCACCGTATTCAGACCGTCCATTTGCTGGTAGGTCAGCGTGGAAAACTGGCACAAATGCTTGCGGGCGGTTGTGAGCAGCGCCTCCGTATCGCTGTCGAGCTGCTCCTTGCTGTCCGCGATATGGACCATCGTCAGCAGGCCGAACATCATCCGCTGGTCGCGAGTGGTCAAGTCGTTCAGAAATTCTTTGCTCTCTTTGCGTTGCTGCTCCATATCGTAAGGGACCACGGCGGAAAAATTGTTGTTCCGGTTTTGTCGCCGCTGCCAGTTGGTGATGTTCGTCTCCACGCCGAGCAAACGGCTCTCCACCTCACGAACGGCCTCGTCGGTCGGAATCGGGATGATATCCAGCGACAGCAGCAAATTCCGGTTCAGGTCGCAAAGCTCGGACACCATGCTGTCCTTAATATAGCTGGCGTATTCCCGCAGAAAGATGACGCGGCCAAAAAAATTGCCCATTCGAAAATGATCTTTTTCAAACTCGAACGTATCCGGGCAAATGTAATCCTTGAAATCATGCCCCTTGCGCATTGTTTCGGACAGATGGAAACGAAAGTCCGCTTCCTCGCCGATCCGAAAGAAATCATGGAAAATGCGCAGACGGTCAGTTGCATCCAGCTCGATACATTTGGAACCGAGACGGGAAAAATGCGACATCAATTCGGTTCCGACCCTCGCGAAATATTGACGGGCTTCCTCTACATTTTTCTTGACCACAGAAATGGTAACGTACTTTTCCTGAATCGTTCCGTTCGCGCCGATGGCCTTTGCGAGCAACATCTCGTTGTACTCCTGCCGGTACACATCAAGATGGTCCTCCCGAAGCGGAATCAGAATCGAGCTTTCAAAATCGGCCCGATTCAAACGCCGGTTATGGATTGTAATTTTCGTGGTCGCTCCGCTGTCAAAGGAATTGAGCAGCTCGGAATAAGACAAAAACATCGCTTCCTTGTCTTCCCTGGACGCTACGGCGTAGTTGATATCCTCGAACCGATACGATTTGGAGAACTTGTTGCCGACAAAAAAAATCCCGTCCGGCCAGAGGGCGCGAATCGGGATGACTTGCTGAACGCCTTTCGGAATGACAAATCGTTCCTTGTCCTGCTTGATGATGCGTCTGAGCGATTTAATCATGGCGCTTCATCCTTTCCTGCTCATGACTATGCATGCTCTTTTTCAGCGCTTCAACATAGATATTGGTCGAATAGAAGACGAATCGCCTTGGCATCAAAAATTCCGATTTCACATACGTCCAAAGCAACTGCTCTGCCGTCATGCCGTGATAGTTGATGAAACCCAAGGCTGCGCAGGGCGCGGCCCCCAAAATGCACATCCAGCTGAGCGTTTCCAAACCAAAGCGGTCGCGCAGTCCAAAATAAAGGCCGATCGCCACGCCGACAGCCAGCACAGAAAAAAAGAACTGCCGCAAGGACAGTCCAAAGAATAAGCTTTCGGTATAATCCCGGATTTCCCGGTTGATTTTCACTTCCATTTGAAATCCTCCCATAAACGATGCTCACTATGGTCTACAACTCGCCCTCAGCTTCCGGTTGAACCGATGTTGGCTCTGTCTTTTTCGATCTTGCCAACAACTTATCGCCGGATAGAAGAGGATCGGCTAAAAGCGCAAATACAAGCTGAGCGCCGTCTCGCATGCCTTGCAAATATAACCATTCATTCATGATCGCCTGCTTAAATTGGTGCTTGTCCTCCCATTCCATAAACGCCGGCAACTGCGTCATATCCACGCCGGAAAACATTGCTTGAAAAGCCGATTTCTCTTCATCGCGACATCTACGCAACTCGGGATGGTGTTCGATCCGAGCCGAAACGTGGTCCAGCCGCCGCTGGATCGCATTTTGAAACCATAACGGAAACTCCATTGACATCCCCCCTCCTTGTGCGAATGCGATCTAGCGCAACTGATGCTCTCGTCCGGACTTCCTTTGAAGCCACTGGACAATCCATTCGTCCACCTTCCGGCTTTGAGCCTGAACCGCCTCATTCTCAAACAGAGGAATTCCCTGATCAAGAGATTTTTTCCCAAGTTCGTTCAACTTTCTTCTTTCCTCCTCCAATTGACCAAGCAAACGTGTCATCGGTCGGCCTCCCAGTGTCTTCATTAGATCGGCGTTCCTGGCTGTCTGAAAGATAGATTACCTCTCTATTTTATTGCGTAAATCGGTTTATTTCATTTTAATGCGATATTCGCATTAAAACAACGATGCACTCACGTACAATTTTGCTTGTAATGTGAGGTGCATATAAATGAAACATCGTAAAGAACCGCCAGGCGACAAAAATATAATCGGCGTGAGAGTCGTTGCCATCCGCAAGGCAAAGGGGATGAAACAGAAGGAGTTTCTCGCCAGACTGCAAACGGCTGGCCTTGACATCAGTCCTACCAGTCTTTCGCGTCTGGAAGGGCAGTATCGGCTTGTCCAAGACTACGAAGTCGTGGCGATTGCCAAAGCGCTGGATGTTTCCGTCCGTGAATTGCTGGGCGAAGAATCGGAATGAAGCTACAGCCCCATCAT
Source organism: Paenibacillus sp. FSL M7-1455 (assembly GCF_038004655.1). NCBI lineage: Bacteria > Bacillati > Bacillota > Bacilli > Caryophanales > Paenibacillaceae > Paenibacillus > Paenibacillus sp. FSL M7-1455. The sequence continues at coordinate 3,695,964 of NZ_JBBORO010000001.1, forward strand.
TTCCCTCACCACCCGGTCCGCCATTTTGACCGTCCCCACGAGTACCAGCATGTTGAAAAGTAGGGTAAGCGCCCAGCGCCTTGCCGCATTGCGGCGGCAGGTTTCCAAGCGCTCCCCTCCGAACCGGACGTACACCTCTCGATGTATCCGGCTCTCCAGAAATCAGTCTAAGTTTCCAGCGTGCAACTGTACGTGGCAGTGTTCGCAGAGAGCCATCGTTTTACGCCTTCGCGCAATCATGGTTTTCTCCCACTTTTTCCTGCCCTTTAGGTCTTTTAGCTTGCGGACATGGTGAATATCCATGTCCACATTTTCCGCTCCGCACCATTCGCACTTTTTTGCCTTTAATCTTGCAATCAGGCTGTTTGGACTGCTGTTGGCGTAAACCTTTGGTTCAACGTCAACATTTCCGGCATCAGCTTCGTCAATGCGACGGAAGCCCTCGTTGTATAGCAACATCACTTTTGAGCCGGATTTTGTTTCGTATTTCACGCCATAGTCCTTGCCCATTCTGTATTTGTCCTTGATTGCACCAACACGGGTCTTGTATTTCGCGGCAAATGTTTTGAACATGCTGTATTTCATGATATAACCAAAGTTACTCAGCACGGACACATTGTCCGCAATCTTGTAATAGTTATACAGTCCCCGTATTTCGGCGTTATACTGTTGCAAGATTTCAAGGTCGTCATTGTGGAATAGATGCGTCCGATGGAACGGTTCCCACACCTCACGATTGCCGTTTCTCGCGTCATAATGGATTTTTAACGCGCCGTAAGAAATCAGCTTGTTCACCCATTTTTCCTTTGGGACATACAGCTTGATCCGCTCGTTATACACACGGCGGGTCATGCCGTTTTTGTCTGTCTTGATGTCCTTGGAACGGTTGGAATAGATGTCAAAGCTGAGAAAGCGCGCTTTATCTTTTGCATTTGTTACCAGCGTCTTTTCTGCCGATAGATCCAGTTTCAGGCTGTCCTTGAGGAATGCTCCCACTTCGGTCTTGATGGTTTCTGCGTCCCGCTTACTTCCGATGACGCCAATCAGAAAATCGTCCGCGTAGCGGATATATACCACTCTACGGTAAGATTCATCCATTTGGTTTGTGCTGTCTACGCTCATCATCTTGGCTCGCGTTTCGCGGAGTTCCCTTTGTGCCTGCTTCTTTTGCTCATCCGTCAGGGCTTCCCATTTCTTCTTGCTGTATTTCCTGCCGCGCAGATAGTCAAGGTGTCCCCGATAATGGTTGTATTCGCAGCTTCTCACACGCTTTTTCCCGGAATTAAATCGTCCTGCGTATTGCTCCATGAATTGGTCCAATTCATTCAAGTAGATGTTCGCAAGAATGGGACTCGCTCCGGAGCCTTGGGGTGTGCCGGACAAGGTATTGTGATAAATCCAATTTTCCATATAGCCGGCTTTCAGGAACTTCCAAATCAATCCCAGAAAATGCTCGTCTTTGATTCTGCGGCGAAGCAGACTGACCAAAACGTGGTGGTCTATGTTGTCGAAACAGCCGCGTATATCTCCCTCAACAAACCATTTCACGCCTGTAAAGCGGGTTTTGACCTCCAATAACGCTGTATGGCAGCTTCTTTTTGGTCTGAATCCGTGGGAGTGTGGCGAAAAAGTACCCTCATAGATACTCTCCAGTATCATGCGGATAACCTCTTGCAACAATTTATCGTCGAAAGAGGGAATCCCCAGCGGGCGTTTCTTTGTCGGGTCGCTGTTTTTTGGGATATAGGTTCGTCTTGCAGGGTTCGGTTGGTAACTGTAATTTTTGAGTGACGCGATCAACTTGTCGATCCGTTTGAGACTCATTCCATCGATTGTCGACCCGTCCGTTCCCTTTGTCATGTTGCCAGCCGTGGCATAGATGTTCTGATAGGCTTGCAAATAGAACTCCGGGTTGTACAGGTTGCGATACAGCCTTTCATAGCGGTAATCGCTGATGCACGCTTTTGACCGTAGACTTTCCAATACTCGATTAGGACTCCTCATCATGCCTCACGCACCTTTCCTTATCTTGTATTGGATGATTTCCTGCCGCCCTTCGCCATGTAGACGCCATTAACGCCCTCGGACTACTACGGTGGCTCCGTTGCCATGCCGGATTTTCAGCGTCATCTCTCTTGGCTCCCGCCTTGAGATTTATCACCTTTTGGCATTACGCATAGCTGTAAACAGCGTTCCGGTTTAGGCAATCTCCGTTTAGGTTTACGGAAACACAGCTTGTTGTGATGTCGGATGGGATTTTCGCCCGTTACTCGCTTATTGCGATTGGTCGTCACGGATATATCGCGGTTGGAAAGCTCATCGTTCCTTCCGCCGTGACGCACGGCTTCTCAATCATCCTTACGCCGTCGGCTCGGCTATGCCCCCTTGGGCTATCCTTGAAGCAGTATAGCTTTCATCCTCGTTCACAACATTTCATCTCGCCGCTCAGTCGTGGATAGATGATTTCTCCAACTCGCGGCTTCACCAGTATGCTGCACTCCCCGTCAGGTTTCCCCTCCGGATAAACTGGTCGATGACAGCGCGGCGCGTAATGCGCCCGTTATATCTTTACGCTGCTGCCTTGCCAAGGGCAGGATTCCACATAAACCCGTGCACAGGCTTTGTGCCCATGCTTACGGACGCACTCAACTCTCCGATATAGGTCCACACCATCGTGACTGCACCCGCGCCTTCATCGACCGCCGGGGGAGCGGAGGCAAAGGCGGAGTAGATGATGCAGGCGAGTACGATAATCGCTCCCTCCAGACAAGCGGCAGCATATCCTTTGAGAAACGATTTGCCGATATTTTGGCTCGGTTCCCCAGCAAAGGCGGACAGCGGAACGGGAGCGATCGCTGTATATAAATAGATGCGAAAAAAACGCCCGTACACCGAGAGAATCATCACAAAAGACAACACCGTGATGAACAGACTGCCCAGAAGGGAGACGACCCACAGCGGAATGCTTTGCCAAAAGCCGACGTCTTCAATCGCTTTTACAATGGTGTTCGGCAAAGTCATGGCCTCCGTCTTTCCGAACCCGGAACGTCCCATCATCGTGGAGATGATTCCCTGAACAATGGTAAACAGCGCCATCATGAGCTCCAGCCCGTAGGTGACGACCGCTTTGGCCAAGACAAAACGGATAAACAGCTTGACAGCCATCTCCGGCTTTTTCATTTCGGCAAAACTGCCGGTCGTCTTCACCACGCCAATCACAAAAAACAAGACCAATAGCGCCAGTCCCGTCGCCTGCAACGCGCCATGAATGTCGGTAATGACGCGCCAAACGCCGCCGCCTTTGAAGTCGGCCGGCGACTCGGTAACGAGTTGCCAGATTTCGTTCATTTTCTCGTTCCATGTATCGAGCGCATGTTCGAGATTGTCAATAATCCAACTGTTCTTGGCCATATTCTCACCCCTTTCTGTAAACGGGGAACAGACAAACCGTCCGTTCCCCTCATTTGCGACTCCCGTTTATCCGGCAATCAGGGTAAGAATTTCCTTCGTGAAGGTAATGATAATCCCGCCGGCGAGCGTCAGGAACCCGTTCGCCCGCTGGGAAGGGTCGTGAGACTTGAGCGACAATCCGATCTGGACAATGCCGAAGCCGAGTATGATCATGCCGATGGCCCGGATTAAGCCGAATATGAAGGTGGACAAATTATTGACCGTCGTCATCGGATCGCCCTCGGCATAAGCGGTGGGGACGAATACGGTTCCCGTTAACATCAGCATGATGTACAGTGACAGCAGCCGTTTCCTTTTGAACTTCAATTTCATCATTCCCTTCGTAAAAATAGCGACTCCATGTCTTCTTCTGACAGAAGCTCGTACTCTCCGTTTTCATGAAGCAACACCTTTCGCCAATCCAAAGCGTGTTCCGTGCCGCCATGCTGGTAGGGGAGACCGCTGCCATCCGTCGTGAGCTCGACATGGGGATGCCTGAGCAAATCGTACTTGTCGTCCTGAACAGGACGCTCGCCGCGAATAAAGAGCAAGGCATGACGATTATCGAGGAACCGCACCTCATCGGGCGTCAGCAAGTCGCGGCCGGACAACTGATAGTTGATCGAATAACTGCCGCTGCGTCCCTTGCTTTGGCCGTATGTGTTCGTGTCGATCGTTTCCTTGCCCAGCAGTTCCGAGACGTATTTGTGGGTGGATTGTTCATTGCCGCCCAGGTACAAAAACACGTCGCAGTTCCCCACGATTGATTCCCACGACTCCTTATACAGCGCTTTGAGCTGCGCTAAATTTTGCAGGATGATGGAAACCGAAATCTCGCGGCTGCGCATGGTGGAGAGCAGCTTGTCGAATTCATCGGGCAAGGCGACGTTGGCAAATTCGTCCATCACGAAATGCACGTGCACGGGTAAGCGTCCGCCATGCCGGTAGTCGGCCTCATACATCAGGCATTGAAAAAGCTGGGTGTAGAGCATCCCGACGATGAAGTTGAAACTGCTGTCGTTGTCGGGAATGACGGCAAACAGCGCCGTCTTCTTTTCTCCCATGACAGCCAGATCCATTTCATCGACCAAGCTCATCCCGGCGATCGAATGCAAGTTGAACTTCTCCAGCCGAACGCCGAGGCCGATCAATATCGATTTGGCCGTTTTCCCCGCTGCCAGCTTGAAGATGTTGTACTGTTTGACCGCCAAATGCTCCGGGTCGCGCATGGCCAGCCGTTCAAACAACTCGTCCAGCGGACTTTGGTAGGTTTCGTCTTCTTCCCGCACCTCGGCGGCAGCGATCATCTCCATCACCATTGGAAAATTCTGTTCCTCCGGCGGCGCTTCATAGAGCAAATACAACACGAGCGCCTCCAGCAGAGCCGTTTCGGACCGTTCCCAGAACGGGTCGTTCGTGTTGCTGCCTTTCGGCGTCGTATTGCGAATCAGGTTGGTGACCAGTTTCAGCACATCCTTGTCGTCGTTCAAATAGGCGAAAGGGTTGTAGCCGTGGGAGCGGTGCGGATTGATCAGGTCGAGCACCTTGATGTCATACCCTTTGGCTTTGAGCAGATGGCCGGTATCGCGCAAGATTTCGCCTTTCGGGTCAAGAACGACGAACGACGTGTTCGCTTGCATGACGTTCGGTTTGGCGTAAAACCGCGTTTTGCCGGAGCCGGAACCGCCTACGACAAGTACATTCACATTCCGGCGATGCTTGCGGCCGTCGAGCCCGATGCAAACCTGCCTGGTTAAAATTTTGTTTTGTCCCGGCTGCTTGCTTCTATATTTGGCGCATATGCTTTTCGCCCGGCCCCAGCGGGCGCTGCCGTGCTCCTCCCGTCGTCGATAGTTTCGCGGGGAGGCCAAGTAAATACAGACGCCGAGTCCATAGGCCAGCGTAAAAATGAATAGGCAGCGCGGCGTATCGTCTACCCACTGAATGTCGAACGGGTGATTGATCACCGCGCTGAGATGCTCCACAATCGCCGGCAGCCCCCCGGAAAGTGCAGGGGCGGTGAGCAATGCCGCCCAAACGACGGGAATCAAAAAAATCGCAAAGAGTATCAAATGACTCCTTGCGGTTTCAACGCGCCTCATGATGGCTCCGTCGTTTATGTTTTTGATAGGGGGCTTCAATTGTTTTGAGCAACAGATCATCGACGGCATCGGTGGGGCGCTTCTCGCCGATCAAATCGTTTCGCAGCGCATTCAGCGCATGCACCACAATGCCATGCTCGTAATGATCCAAACATAAAATCCGTTCTTCTTCCTTCACAGGCGCTCCCTCCCTGAGCAAAATAGAACTTGACGGCGCTTACCTTGCCGGTTCCGTCCGTAGTTGTTGCCGCTGCTGCGCCAGCATCCGGTTCATCCTGCGGGCCATGTCATGCGCGGTATCCTTCATCACCGTCAGTTCGGTGCGAATGTGCTGCGGCTCGATGTTCTTCAGCTTCTCCGGCATACGATGGAAGCGAAAGGAAGACGTGTCTACGCCAAACTGTTTGCACAGCATGTAAGAGGCGCAATATGCATGGGACGTAAAATCGGAACGGCTGTATCGGCCATCGCCGCGATCCAGTTCCGCATGCGCCAGCTCCTGCGCGAGCGACCGGAAAATATCCCCGGCATCCAGGCCGCGGCGGATGACAATATTTCTCGTGTCCGGCTGGTATAGTGCATGCATTTCCGGCGGCATCGCATCGCCGATGACGATTGGAACAGGAGTGCGATCCATCAGCGCTTTGATACGCAACCGGTCGTCCGGATAAGTCGGTTGTTCCCGTTTTGGGTTGGCCGTCGTTTGCGCGATGTCGAACATCTTTTTGAGGTTATAGCTGATGCCGGTGCTGCCGTCTTCCCTCCGGTACTCCTCGCCCGGCTCCAAAATGTAAAAGCCGGTCTCCTTGCGGCGAATAAAGACGCCTTGTTCCTTCCACGAATCGAAATCGCCGATGCGGGTCGCCTCCGGCCGCTGCATGAGAATCAGAAGCGCATTGGAAACGCTGTAGCGGTCGAAACGGCTTTGTACATCCAGATACCGCTGAAATTCATTGCCGCTGTGCGAGATGGCAATCGTAGCTGCATCAATCGTCTCATAGGCCCATTGCCTGAGTTCCTGCTTTTTATGCGCCCACGCTTCCTTATCAAAAGGCTGCTCGGACGATTTCGCGGAAGTATGGCCGGATGCTTCCTGAAGGAATAAATCGTCCAAATTGCTCATTTGGCTTTCCCTCGCTTTCGGGTTCCGATTGGTTTGGTTTTGCCCGTCTTCGCTTTTTCAATATGTCGCTCATTTCGCTTGGTCAGCGACGGCTCCTTGATGATCTGACGTCGTTCTTTCTCCGCCTTCCGATTTTCTTCCCGGATCTCGCGCAGCAGTTCACGGATCGATGGCCGCCGCGGCGTTGTCCCGGCTTCCGGTTCAATCATACCCCTTGCGGATGCTTCGCTGCGCCCGGAGATAGGCTCGGACGGATGGGGCGGCTCCGTCGTCGCCGTCATGGGGTTTGGGTTGCCAGTTTCCGGGGAAGTGGGCTGCGTCGATTCGGGCTTCTGCATCAGTTCGTCCAAAAAATCGTCGGTGCTCTTCTCCACAGAAGTTCCCTTGACCGCCGCTCCTTGTACCTCCGTCTTCTGCCAGGTTTGGTCCGATGCTTGTTGTTGACGCTCCCCGAACGCTGGATGGTCCTGCTGTTTCCCGGCGCGGGAGTTTTCAATTTCGCTTTTAATACTGGCCGTATCCACGGTCGCTAGTTTGAAGCGCTCGACAATGCGGTTGATTTTGGATGCGTCCTCGGCCCGCACCATCACGTCGCATAACCCATCGACATTCTTTTTGTCCCGCAGGGCACAGTACAGAACGCCGTAACGTTTGGCCTCCTTGCAGAAGGTAGGCAAGTCTTCGTTTTTGACGGCAAATACTTTCAATTCCTTGCCGCTGCGGAGCAGGCTTTCCAAACGGATGCTGCCCTTCGTCCGCTTCTGCCCTTGCAGGGCGGCAAACAAATAGATGGCCAGATGCTTAGCGCCTTCACCGGAAATCTTGGCCATCACCTCGATGCCCCGCAGACTCATATTGACGACCTGATCGGCCGCCTCGGCTCCACTGCTCATGGATGGAATCCTCCCTTCGTAATGATTGATTTTGCCTGGTGCCACGAAGTACAGTCATCATTTCACCGGATCGGGCAAGGATACCCGCACACAGCTTCACCTCCTTTCGGAGCGTGGCAAGCCGCTTGGATAGTACGGCTATTTGCTCTTTGTAAGCAACGATCTGGCTTTCCTCCTTGCAGCGGCGAAGACGGTTGTACAGCGCTTTGCGCTCGCCGTAAAGCAAGCGCATCTCTTGCCGGGTGACAGATACATAGTCCAAAAGCTGATCCTTGCTGGAAATACGGTGCTGACAGAGCAGCTTGGTCTGCGCGGTAATAACCGCCAAATGCCGCAAGTCTTCACGCAATAAAAAATGCGTCCTTCTCACGGACGCACGAAAATGAGGCAGTATGCCCATCTCATATAAGTAGCGCAGGTACAATGCTTGTAAGCCGCTGAACTTCCTGCCGGATCGAAGCGTTCCTTTGCAAACGGCGCGCCTGCGTCGCGGCATGGGCAGAGGCTGTGATTTACGGGGAATGCGATTTCGTAAAATCCGCTGTTTCAGAGCATCTTCCGTATAGTCGTCTCCCAAGCTGCGCAAACGAACGAAACGTTCCTTGCCCGGTGGACGAACCGCCATATGCTTCACGGTCGTTTTCACTTCATAGCCTTGCTTCTGCAACGCGGCGATAAACTGGGTCCATGTCATCGATGCCGCAATCGCCTGATCTACATCGGTCCTAATCAATCCTCGCCAAGTCGGCTTTCCTTCCTGATCCGCTTTCCATTCTCCGTAGTGTTTGGCCTTGCCCGGCTCGGGCTGCTCAATTACTGACAATGCATGTTCCCGGCATAACCGGTCGGATGTTCTCCGCAGAAGGGCGTAGGAAGCTTTGTTGTCGTAGTACCTTTTACCGTCGATAAAGGAGACGGAGTTCAGCACAAAGTGATTGTGCAAATGCTCTTTGTCCAAATGGGTCGATACGACGACTTCAAAGCGATCTCCCCATAGCTCCTGTGCCAGCTTGACGCCGATGGTGTGCGCCATTTCCGGCGTCGTTTCGCCGGGTGCAAACGCTTGGTATCCGTGAAACGCGACGATGCCATCCATCTTTTGAAATTGACGCTTGGTGCGCTGCATTTGCTCGTAAGCGGTAAGCGGATCGCAATTGATTCCGCTCACATAAAGCTGTTCTTCCGTTTTGGCATCTGCTTTTGCATATCCCAGCACCTGCCGCAAGCCTTCATTCTTCACGGCGCGATCTTGCGCTGTTTTGTCGGGATTGGTGGCGTAATCAATCACGCGCTTCAATCGGTCGGTGACATCCCATATCGCCGTTGTCGCCATACGTGACGCCCCCTTTACGGCGGATGAACATTTGGGGTCGCTTGCTTGGTTCTTCGTTCCGGCGCAGTCACGGCCTGTTGAATCTGTTGGACGGCGAGGCGCAACCGATCTGCCTCCTGTTGAAAAGTGGCCCGATCCAGATGACCTGTCGAATGCGCTTTCGCCGCCAGTTGATTGAGATTGTTGCCGATGGCGTGAAGCTCGCGCATCATGGCGTAATAATCCGGCGGCGGCAGCGCCTTGGGCACATAACCATTGATAAGCGTGCGAATAAACGCCTCCTGAGAAAGTCCCGATTTTTTCACTTGGCTGGCAAGGTGCTGCCGCTCCTTTTCATTCAAGCGTACAAGAACGGAAATGGAACGCTTCCTCATCCGATCACCCCTTTCAAACACAAGCTTCCTAAAGCGATTTTCGTCGCCACGAATAACACGATCTTATCCCATTCAGTCATCAAAAAGATGGCGTCGAAACGGAGGGGGTCTTAGGGGCTTCGCCCCTAACAAGCGAATTTGGCTAGCCAAATTCAGTGCTTGCTGCAACACGAGACATTCGTCTCGCGTTGCCTTCAAAGCACCTGCCGGGAAAAAGAGGGAACCCCAAAAACACAAAAAAGACGCCGATCCGCTCGGGCGTCTTCCGCAGAACTTTTTTGTTATCGCACCAACCAGCGGTAATCCTGGCGGCAGTCTACAATGAAATCGACATACACGATTTCATCCTGAATCTGATACAACACCAGATACCATTTATCTACGAACATTTTGTGATACTTGTTTGACGGGATAAATTCCGCTTCGAGAAAAGGATAACGTTCCGGCATTTGCGCCAAGGAACGTATCGCATGCAGCAATTCGTTTTTCGTTTTTCGCGCGGCATCCGGATTTTTTTCCGCAAGGAATCGCACATGAACCGCCAGCATTTGGCGGGCGCGATCGGAAACGACGATCTTATATCGGGGCATCTTTTCCATGCTGAACCTCGTCAATAATGCCCTCCAGGTAAGCGTCCAGTTCATCCGGCGTCACACCAGCACGGCCCGCCAAACGATCCTCTTGCACAGCGAGCAGTTCTTCGCGCAGCTTTAACATCTTCTCGCGACGGGAAAACGTCTCAATGTCCATCACGACGAGATCGCCTTCACCGTTCTTGGTCAGATAAACCGGTTCCCCGGACGATTTGCATAGATCGGCGATTTCATTATAGTTTTGCCGGATACTGGCGGAAGGCTTGATAATCATCTTGGTCACTCCTTGCATAGCTGTATATTGATTTTATTATACCTATTACATGCTATACAATCAATGCGGTTGCGCTTATCCTCAATCTATTCACATCTTATCCACATGCTGCGAAAATTTTCCGTAACCCAAAAGAAAAGACACCAACCGTTCAGCGTCTACCGCTATCGGGATGGTTCACCGCGTCTTCGTCGGAATTCCATCAATTCGTTGTTTACATCCTTTCCGAACTTAGGCGGCTCATCGGATATGAGAAGGGTGGGGGAGAGGAGCCTCTGTATCGTGGCTGCCGCCAATCGCCCCGGCTCATCATTATCCAGGTGCAGAACAAGTCGATTTACTTGGGGAAAGCACTTCAAGTAATGCGTTAGGGCAGACGGAGGAGTAGAGTCCTCCCCATTTGTCCTGGGCCTGTATATTCCGGCCAGCGACAGCTTATGCGCCTGCCGCCAATCCCGGCCGGCGAGATGTTCCAGTGTACAGTAGGATAAGAGATCAATAGCGCTCTCAAACAGATGCAGTTCCGTACTGTTTGTCGAGGCCGGAATGGAAAACGAATACCGCTTGTCGCTGCCAACGGCTTCCCCCATATAACGGGTGCTTGTCGTACCGCGTATCGCCGCATAGCGCGGCGTCCCTTCCTGGTCAAATCCGACGAATACCGCGTTGTGATAGCGTCGGCTTTCATACAAGCGCCCCGTTTCGAGACAGTAGTCGATCAACGTGCGATGGATACCACGTTTGCTGAGATAGGCCATGACGCGATGCGATGTATGATTCGGTTCGGGAAGCTCAAACCGCGCTGGAGATGAGCGTTGTTGCAAAGATTGCGAAAATGCAGGTGCGCTGCCCGGATGAACGCCTTCAATTTGCAGCACCGCATCGGGAAAAGACATGCCCCGCACTTTGATCAAATAGTCCAGCGCCGAGCGTCCGCCGATCCCCCTTGACCACCAGTACCATTTGCCGTTGGAAATTTTCAAGCTGTCGTGTGTCCGGGTGGTGTAGACATTGCGGGAGCATCGGACCAGTTCTGCCGGCTCGTGCATATGCAAATATGTGAGCAGGTCCAGTCTTTTGGCACGTTCGATCTGTTCCTTGTTTACATAGCTCATTGCCGCAGCTCCTTTTGGAAATCCAGGCAGCGTCCGATGGGTATATGGTTCATCGTGCCTTACCCCTCTTTTTGGGGTACGTATAAGCTCTGCCTTCCTTCAACTTCGTAACGCCTTTCTTTTTCATGAATGAGTCTAAATCGCCTTCATGAACTTGACTGGTCACCCCGTTTGAGTCGCGGATGTAATAATACGTGTCGCCAAATCCGTTCTTCTCTTTGGATATCAACTCCAACGATGGCACGGTTTCTCCCTCCTCGATCAAGCCGGTTCCGTAACCAAAAGGCGGCAAAATCGGACAAAAGCATCCGCCGCTTGGGATGGCATACAACATGTTCATTCCTCCGGAAATAAGAAAAGGACCCCGAAGCTGGAGTCCAATTCATCATGTGATTTTACCTTTAACGGACGGGCATATCTTCGATCTGTGAAATGCTCGCACCGATACCATGTTCTTTTCCGTAATGGTCAGCAAGAAGTTCCCTTTCAGGGGTAGGAACGACGGTGTCAGACCGTTATCGCTCACGGCCCACCACCCGCCGTTCCGGCGCTTCCGGTTCATCATCAGGCACGCTGTCCACGGCTTCGTGTTCCCGTTTGTCCATGTTGAGCAGCGCATTCAATTCCGCAAGCCGCGCCGCTTTCGTTTGCAGTTCCTGCTCCTTCTCAAATGGAGCCGCGATTTGTTCCTTCGCCGTTTCCATTTGCTGCCGCAAGGTGGCAAGCTGCTCACGGGCATGCTCCAGCTTTACAGGCAAGTCGGACAAGGCATTGTTGATGCGGCTTATGTTGCCGCCCGCATCCGCTCCGAGCGTCACCGTATGAGCGAGCGCGCCGCGCAGCGTAACCTTGTATTCCTTATGGAAGCTGTCAAAGGACAGCCACAAGGAAAAGCCAAGATAGCTTCCCGCTGCTTGCGGATCGGGCGACGTCATGCCCTTGCAAGCGTCCAGCAAAGCCGCGCCCGCTGCCGCCCTCTCCGAGTAGGTGTAATCTTTGACCGTCATGCCGGGGAATTTATCTGCCCCATCCGCCTCGGATGCCAAAGATCGTGTATACAAAGCAACGTCCTGTTCATAGCCGGCGATCCGTTCCTCCGTAGACTTGATTTGCTGCGGCAACATTTTGAGCAGGCGGTCCTCCAGCGCATAGCGCTGGCTTAAATGGTTGGCTTTGAGCAGCTTCAGTTTGGATACCTGGATGTCCAGGTCCATTTTCTCCTTGATGTACGGGTTGCCGGTCGCCAGCGCCTTCACTTCGGCATAGGAGAGCGCCGTCTCATCGATATCCTCGGCGGAACGGACCGGAGACTTGCTGGTCATGATCTGCGAAATGAAGCGCTGCTTGTTTTCCAGCGTTTGATAAAGGTACGCGTCGAACGTGTTCTCCGTCACATAGCGAAAAATATGCACCTCGCTGTTCTGGTTGCCTTGCCGGATAATGCGCCCGCTGCGCTGCTCCAAATCGCGCGGACGCCAGGGGCAGTCAAGGTCGTGAAGGGCAATCAGCTTCGTTTGCACGTTCGTGCCTGCGCCCATCTTGAACGTCGATCCGAGCAGTATCCGAACTTGGCCACTGCGTACTTTGGCGAACAGTTCCTTTTTCTTGACCTCGGTATTGGCGTCGTGAATATAGGCGATTTCCTCGGCAGGAACACCTTTCTCCATCAGCTTGCGCCGCAACTCGTCGTACACATTGAAGGCACCATCCTGTTTCGGAATGGACAAATCGCAGAACACCAACTGGGTCAAACGCTGCTCCTGATGTTCCGCCCAATACCGGTAAACGTTATCCGCGCAGGCGCTGACCTTGCTGCCTTCGTCGTCAGGAAGCAGGGGATTCGCCAGCCGCTGATCGAGCGCCAGTTTGCGTCCGTCATTGGTGATCGTCAGCATATTGTCCTCATGCGGCTCTACTTCCTTCGCCCGCACCCGCTCGGCGCGGCGGGCAAGATCCGCGACCATATCGCGCTGAAAGTCGCTCGGCGGCACGGCCACATTATGGAAGTGGGCTTTCGGCACGGGAAGCTGGAGCATGTCAGCCGTCTGGATATCGGCCACTTCCTTGAACATATTCATCAGTTCCGGCAAATTGTAAAAACGGGCAAACCGGGTTTTCGGCCGATAGCCCGTTCCTTCCGGCGCAAGCTCGATCGCGGTGACGGTTTCGCCAAATGTCGAAGCCCAAGCGTCAAAATGCTGCAATCCCTGCCGCTTGAGCCGCTCGTATTGCAAATAGCGCTGCATCGTGTACATCTCGGTGATGGAGTTGGAGATCGGCGTGCCCGTCGCAAAGATGATGCCCCGGCCTCCGGTCAGTTCGTCCAGATAGCGGCATTTGGCAAACATGTCCGACGACTTTTGCGCTTCGGTTTGCGACAGTCCGGCCACATTGCGCATTTTCGTATAAAGAAACAGGTTTTTGTACGAGTCGGCTTCGTCCACGAATAGACGGTCTACGCCCAATTCCTCAAAGGTCACGACATCATCCTTCCGGCTCGTGTCGTTCAGCTTCTCCAGCTTGGTCTGCAGCGTCTTTTTCGTTTTTTCAAGCTGTTTGATCGCATAGCGTTCGCCTCTGGCTTCCTTGAGTTCCCGGATGCCGCTTGTAATTTCCGAAATCTGCTCGTACAGTTGCTGTCGCTGCCGCTCTGTTGAAATCGGAATTTTCTCAAACTGCGAATGGCCGATGATGATCGCATCATAATCGCCGGTAGCGATCCGCGCACAAAACGTTTTGCGGTTTTTCGTTTCAAAGTCCTTTTTGGTCGCCACCAGAATATTCGCCGACGGATACAGTTGCAAAAACTCCGCCGCCCACTGTTCGGTCAGATGGTTCGGAACGACCAGCATGCTCTTGTTGCACAGTCCCAAATGCTTGCTCTCCATCGCTGCGGCGGTCATCGCGAACGTTTTTCCTGCGCCGACACAATGCGCGAAAAGGGAGTTGCCGCCGTACAGCGCCCGGGCAACCGCATTGACCTGGTGCCGGCGGAGCCGGATTTCCGGGTTCATCCCGGTGAATCGGATATGACTTCCGTCGTATTCGCGAGGACGGATGGCATTGAACCGGTCATTGTACAGCCTGGTCAGCCGTTCGCGCCGCTGCGGGTCTTTCCATATCCAGTCGCGGAACGCTTCTTTCATCATCTCCTGCTTTTGCTGGGCGATGGCCGTTTCCTGTTTGTTCAGCACACGCTTTTCCACGCCGTCCTCATACGCGGTGTCAAATACGCGCACGTCCCGCAAATTCAGCGTATCTTCAAGAATTTTATACGCATTAACGCGGTTGGTGCCGTACGTGACGTTCGCCTTGATATTGTTGCTGCGGTCATCGCTTTTGCCTTTGACGTTCCAGGCAGCCGTATATTCGGAATACATGACATTGATGTAGGTCTGGTACATCGGCGGCGTGTCCACCAGCTCAAACAGAAATTGCCGAATGTCTTCCGACGGCAGCCAAGTTGCGCCCAAACGGACATCAATTTCGGAGGCGTCCAGGTCTTTCGGCTGCACCGCTTCAAGCGCTTTGACGTTTTCGCCGTAACGTTCGGCATCGTATGCGGCAAACTGTCTGGCCACACGCAGCTTCTCCCGCACATTGCCGGACAGGTACGCATCCGCGGTTTCATAGATCGGCTTTCCTTCCTCGTTCAGATTTTCGGGATTGGGGAAGATGACGCCGCGTAGCTCCTTAATCAGCTGATCTTCCGTCATGCCGGTTAGCTGCGCCATATACGGCAGATCGACACGAGCTTTTGCGCCGATGGAAACCGCAAGCGCCTCCGAAGCAGTATCTACTTGTTCAACGTGGATTCTCTGACGGATGGTGCGTTTGGTGAACATATCCGCCTTGCGCAGCAGCCGTCCTTCCTCGTCGATGATTTCCAGCGAGCAAAGAAGAAAGTAGGAACTGTCGTCCGAAAAAGCAAGGCTGTTGGCGCGGCTGTTGATCAGGCCGTAGTGCGCCGTAAACCGGTCATACTGCGCATTCAGCTTTCGCTGTTGCTGCTCTATCATCTCATCGCTATAGTCTTCGGTTTGGTACTCGATCAGCTCGCGCACGGCGTCCCGCAGCATAATCATTCCTTTGATGCGACCTGCTGCCGTAGCTGACGTGTCCACACGGCGCATCCGGCTGTTCTCCCGATAGTAGATATCCCCGTCCACCAGCGCAAAGCTGAAATTGCGGACAGACGGATCGGCAGGGAGGGAGGGCTCTTCCTCCTCCGGCTGGTCTTCCCGTTCCAGTTCCACCCACTCGGCATGGATGCCCGACAACGCTTCGCGCAGCAGTTCATCCAGATTGGCGTCCGGGAATGGCTTGCAGGACGTTTCCTGGCGGTTGCCGTACATCCGGTCGTCAAAAACCATGGTGCCCAGCACCATATCGGGATGTTCCGCGAAATAACGATTCACCGGAACACCGTCCGCTGTCTCGGAAAGGGATAGCCATGCTTCGGTTTGCTCGCTGACGGCGACCATGCGATCCCGTTTCTGCAAAAAGATAATGTCGGCGGTTACTTCGGTTCCGGCATTGGCCAGAAACGCATTGCTCGGCAGACGCACCGCTCCGAGCAGTTCGGCGCGTTCCGCAATATATTTGCGAACCGAAGGGTTTTGCTTGTCCATTGTTCCTTTGGATGTAATAAAAGCGATGATGCCGCCCGGACGCACTTTGTCCAGTGTCTTGGCGAAAAAGTAATCATGGATGAGAAACTTGTGCTTGTCGTAACGTTTATCCGCCACGCCATAACCGCCGAACGGCACGTTCCCGATGGCGAGATCAAAGAAGCTGTCCGGCAAATTCGTCTGTTCATAACCGCTGACCGCGATCGACGCCTGCGGGTATAGCTGCCTGGCAATCCGGCCGGTAATGCTGTCCAGTTCCACGCCAAACAGCCGCGAGCCTTGGAACGACTCCGGCACCAAACCAAAAAAATTGCCAATTCCGCAAGAGGGCTCTAAAATATTGCCGCTGCGAAACCCCATCGATTCCAGACATTCGTACATCGCTTTGATGACGGTCACAGACGTATAATGGGCATTCAGCGTTGACGCGCGAGCGGAAGCATATTCATCCGGCTCCAGCACATTTTTCAGTTCCGCATATTCGGTTGCCCACTGCGTGTTCGCTTCGTCAAACGCCTGCGGAATACCGCCCCATCCGACATAGCGGGCCAGCACCGCCTGCTCGTCCGCTGTCGCTTGCCGCTGCTCCTGCTCCAGCTTGTTCAGCAGCCGAATCGCTTCCATGTTCCATTTGAACTTCGTTTTTGCGCCGCCATGCCCCAACTCATCATCCGTAATCCGGTAATTGACAGCCGGGACAGACGGGTGGGCTGGCGCGGCGCGGCCGGCCGCACGATCAGGGGAAAGGGAAGTGTCTGGCTGCGATATGGGCTCTGGCCCCTCCGTCACCGGCTCTTCCGGTAAAACCGCATCTTCCGCTGTTTCCCATGCCGCTTCGTCAGTCCGTTCCGACTCCTGTTCTCCGGTAATCAGATGATCGTTCAGCGGGTTTTCGCGCAGCATTCGCTCAAAATCCCGGCGATTCAACTCTTTGATGAAGAGCGGGAACTGACGGTCTTGCAGTACCACTGTTCGTTGCTCCAGCTGCACAATTTCATATTCGTCCGCACCAATCCAGACCGTGCTGCCCGCGTCATAACCGTAGTGCGCCCGTTCCCGGTTCACCGGCGCGTGTTCCTGTTCCGCTTGCGCTTCCGGGTGGGGAGACCCCACCGAGGGCGATACATCCGGCTGCGGCACATCGGACCTGGCCAATTCCGCCCCTTGCAGCCGCAGCTTTTCCTCCTGCTGCTCCGCAAAGGCGGGCAACCGCTCGGCTTCCTGCCGGTTCAAGTAACGACCCGCTGCCAGCAGTTCGCCGATACGTTTCTGCACGTTCATCCACGGCAGCACGACTCGCGTATCCGAGTTCATGATGGAGCCGCGGGTCAGCGTGATGCCTTTGCTGTCATAATTCATGTGAATATCCGTGCCGATCAGCGCGGGAAGACGTCCGCCGGTCCCGTATTCCCGTTTCAGAAAATCGGCGTTCTCCTGTGCGGACAGCGACTGCATGAAATGCAGCGCAATGCGATACTTGCCGTTCTCAAAACCGCTGCCGTTTTGCAAAATGGCGTCAATGACCGCTTGCGGCATGAAAAAAGCGGAGGCTTTTGCGTCCTCCGCTTGTTCCATCCACAGCGTCTGTTGCTCGATGGATGGTTCTGTCCTTTTTGACAAGTCAAATTCGTTCAACAGCATCATGCTGGCGATATGCCCGGCGATGACGCCCCAATCGTAAAAGCCTTGCGCCGTTCGTTGCTCCGCTGTACCTGTCCACAGATGCAAAACGTTGCGATACGGTTCAAACCCGGCCTGCACCCCTTCATCCAGCGTCAGTTCGGTGATGCCTGCCGGAAACAAACCGCGCACATATAACACACGCTCGCGCTCATCCTCATGAGCGAGGAAAAATGCTGCGATGTCCGACTTGCTCTCCCGCAGCGGCGCGGCTCGGAGCATGTCATTGATGATGGCGTGGTCATGAATAAACGGAAGACTTCGGTCCTCCGTTTCCCGGTCGTACCATTTTAGTGATAAATCAGTTCCGCCAGAATCAGTTCCTCCGCCTGTTGCTTCAGGTTGTTCATATGTCCCGTCCAGCCCAGCGGATCGCTCGCCTTGTCCGGTGCCGGGTGAGACGCGAGCAGTTCCTGTATCGTCCGGTCGATCTGCTCCCGCGCCGTCCGGTCGATGTCCGCCAGATGTTGGTTCAACTGCCCCGACAACATCAGATGGGCGTACATGCCCTTCCGCTCGGTTTTCAGAAACGTCTTGCGCATCATCCCGTACTTCCCGATGGTCGTCTCCGCTTCGCTCAGCGTCAGGTTGGGCAGCAGATAATCCCCTTGCGGCGTGTACGTCAGTTCCATGTTCATCCTTCCTTTCTTGCTGGGTAGCTTCATTGTGCGGCAAGGAATCGGGTCTTGCAAGGGTATGAAGCGACTGCCCCTTATTTGCACGTTGTGCATCCCGGCGCAGCGCCCGGACGGTCGATTCCACTTCCCGCAGCATCATCTCGGACACATCGCTGATCGCTGCGCCCAAGTGGGACAGCACAGGAAGCGTGTTGAAATACCCGATGCCGGACAAATCCTCGGTGCTGATGTAAGGTGCGGGATCGAGTCCGCAACGGATCATCGCCATGTAAGCGACGGCCGTTTCGGCAGCTTGCTTGAACAACAACTCCACATGCGAAATATCCAGGTCCTCCAGCAAACTGTGCTCCCGCTCTTTCATCAACTCCGCCACATAATCGGCGCTGTTGTCATCCACCGCATTCCGCGCAGCAGTGAGCAACGCGGCAGGCAGATCCGCACGCCGTTCGCTCTCGTCCGGCGCGCCGAACGCATTTTCCAGCGTTTCGATCACATGAGCCGTATCGCTGATCTGCAACCGCCAAAGCGACACCTGCGGCTGGCGTCTGCTCTGGGTATCCGATACGTCAAACACATGGCGCAGGCCCAGGTGGTTGCCCCGATCTTCGATCAGGGCAATCCCTTTTGCGCCGCGCTTCACCCAGCGATCCAGCCGCTTGTTCCAAACTTCAATCGGCGCGCAGGCCGTCGCGTCCGGACGTTGTGCGTAGATCAACAGTTGATCCTGAAACGGATATTTATAGTTCCAGGCCGCCGTCCGCAAAAAATCCGCCCAGCGGTCAGGCTGATTCGTCACCGTGCGAGCCGTGCCGGCAGCCAGTTCGACGATGCGCTGCAACTTGGCTGTCACGAGAGCACCTCCCTTACCGAAACGTGATTTGATTGGCCAGGCGAATGCCTTCTTCGGAATAACGAGCCGTAATCCGAATGAGTCCAATAAGTTGCAGGCGATGCAGATTTCGGCGGACAGTGGAAGGAGAGAGACCCACCTCCAAAGCCAGCTTTTTGCCGGACAACAAGACGCAGCCGTGCCGCCCGCCCGCGCGGTTCATCAGGTAGCTGTACAGCAGCTTTGCTGCAGGAGGGACCTTCGCTCCGACCAGCAGTTTATACCGCGTGAGATCATTCATAAGCTTCCTCCTCGGCAGACGCTAACGCTCCGTCGACCGTTCCGACAAACGCTCCGGCCGGACGTAGCAGTACAGATAGAAATTGTAGTCTCCCGCATGCGGGAAACAACGCAGGTAGTACCGATGGCGCTCTGTTTGAAAACAAAAGCCGTATACACCGGAATGCCACGCCCCCGATAATCGGGCCTCCGGATGCGACATGCAAAGTTGATGCATTCGGCTGCGGCTTTGAAGCCATCCCTGCTCCGTCAGTGCCTGCACAACCGCATCCAGTTCCGCCCGGAAAGCCGGCGTTTTTAGCGCTGGCAAATGCTCGAACCAGTTTGCCCAGAACGTCTCGCCGCTGCTGCCAAAATAACCGCGCAGATGCCCGATGCAACCCCGTTTCGTATCCTTCTCTATTGAAGCGGAATAAAAATAGGCCGCATCTTCCGACACGGCCGTTTGCAGTTTTTCCAGCATATTCTTTTCCTCCCGGCTGGTAGGTGTTCGCTCTAGGTTGCGACACACATAGAAGGGGAAAGTTCGATATCTGCCACAAGCCGACGGGAGGAAAGCCACACGCGGCTGTTTTTTCCGCCCGCCAAATCCAGTAAATAGCAGTACACCAGCTTGGCCGCAAGCGGAAGCGAGGCTCCGTCCAGCAGCCGATAACGAGTGAGATCGTTCATTGCGTCCTCCTATCGTTGCGTTTCCGTTTTTTTCTTCTGTGCGGCAGGCGTGGAAGGCGCTTGCTGTTGCTGCTCCACCAAGCGCTCCGGCCGGGCATAGCAGTACAAGTAAAAGTTGTAATCCCCGGCAAAGGGAAAGCAGCGCAAATAGTAGCGGTGATCCTGCGTTTGCATGCAAAACCCGTATACATCCGTGCTCCAAGCACCGCCGATGCGCGCCTCCGGATGCTCGCTGCAAAATCGTAACATATGCTGGCGGCTTTTCAGCACCTTCTGATCGCCGATAGCTTGAAAGACCTTACCCAATTCTTCTTTAAAAGCAGTCGTTTCAAAGGGAGAGCGCCGGGGAAACCAGGTTACCCAGAACTCCTCGCCCGACCGCCCAAAATCGCCGCGCAGGTGGCCGATGCAGCCACGTTCGATCTCCTCTGCGGCAGAAGCGGAATAAAAATAAGCCGTATCCTCTGGCGCGGCACTTTGCAGCTTTTCCAACATGTTTATCCCTCCCGTCTGGTGAATTTAATGGGTGCCTCCCGTCCCAAAGTCGTCGTAGCTGGACAAATTGGCATGATAAAAGACGACGTCGCCGTCCAGCAGGGAGAACGTTGCCCCGTATGGATCGACGAAGCTGCGCTGAAACCCTTCCATCCGCCACTGATTGTCCAGCGGCGCGTTTTTGTATTGCAGATGCGGATGGTTCAAGTCTTGATCGCGGATCGTTTCGATGTTGAAATTGACGATGATATACCCATCCTTTAGAAATACGGGCGCATGGTCGTCCAGCCGGTGCGTGCGGCCGTACTCGGCCAGATTGAAGCCTTTCGGCACCACGTACGGCGCGGCGGGCAAACTGTAGTCCCCCCGCCATCGCTGAACCGAAGCGTTGGCGCGGGCCGCACCGATGCCGGAGGGCACCTGCGTGCTTCCGACAAACGTCCGAAGCTGAGGCGGCAGCAGCATGATATCGTAGCCGCCCACATAGGTCGGCTTCTGCGCATCCTTTACATATTGATCGATAAACGTCTGCCTGTCTCCGGGCGAACCGTTTAGCGACCAAAGCGTTGCGGCGGTGTCGGTCAACTCCTGCTTCGGCACATTGCGCAGGCGAGCGTCGAGCGTCACATAACGTTTCTCCGCATCGTCGCTGGAGCCGATACGAATAAACCGCCGACTGCCTGAATGATAGTACAGATCGACTTCTTGCCTGTTCTTCCCCTTGCTGTCCACAAAATAAAACGTCGGTGTAATGAGGATGCCGTCGCCCGAGCCGAACATGTTGCCTTTCGTCATGACTTCGAATTTGAAATGGTAACCCGTTTTGACCGCTACGTTTTTCTTGCCGCTCTCGGGATGACTGCCTTGCCGTACCGGCAGCACGTAAGGTGGGGTATTGCCGCGCGGTGCGCCGTCAATGCCTTTCGTTCCGACCCAATAGGCGTTTCCTGTCGGCGTCGCGCTGCCCTTTTGGGTGCGGAACACCGATTCCCATGCAAAATCGGCAATGTCGGTGATGCGGAAATCATAGAGACGTCCGATCACTTCCACTGGAACCGCTTGCGCAGCCACATGGTTGGACAAGTCCAGGTTGGCATTCATTTGGGACGTGAAGGTAGCCGGGCTGTTCTCGGCAAACGTTCGGAATAACACGTCGTAATGGCCCTCGTCCACCCAAACGGGCAAGTAGAAGGTCGTCTGCAACTGGCCGACCGGGATGGACACCCACGTGTCCTTGGGGACGAACGTCGTACGATCCGCTTTGTACACATCGAACGGAAAGCGTACCTGCTTGTCCCTCATATACTTGGCATAATCCCGATTGCCGTAGCCCTTGATGTCCTTGTGCGGGCCGCTTGTCGGAATCGTTACGGTAAAGGGCCGGTCCAGAATGAGCGCAGCACGTCCGGCGGTTGGCTGCGTTTTCTGATTATGCGCCTGGTCGTCGGATACGGACGCCCAATTGACGACAGGCGTATGCACCGTCACCGGATTGATGCCGCCGATCGGATAGCTCTTGTTTTCCCCGCCGCCAATGCCCTTGACCAGCGTATAAAAGATAGTGCCGGTGCTCGGTTGATTCGCTTTGTTCGTTTTGGAAGCGTCAATGACATAGCCTGAGCTATACAGCACATCTTGCCCGACCATCGGCGGGGCCGGTATCGCCCCCGGCGTCGGCGCTTTTTCCTCGACGGTCCGGTTGTCCATGATTGTATTTCCGTTAAAAACGAACGAGTCGTTTTTCACCTTGATCTTGCCGATGGCGCTTTCTGCAGTTGACCTCCAGTCCTCATTCGGAACAGGAGGACGGCTGGAACCGCCGGAAATTGTTTGCCCGGGAAGCGTCACATTCGTATAGACCGGATCGGTAATATGCGCGCTGAGCGACGCATCATGCGCAGCGGAAACGGTTGGCGGCGCATAGCCATTCGGCTCCAGCGTAACCGTTCCCGAAGGAAGCGCATAATTGGAGACCGTCGCCTTTTGAATGCCGTACACTTCGAGATTTTGAATCGTCCAGAAGCTGTACTTGCGTTCAATCGAATAGTTTTTGGTGACCGTCTGTGTATCTGAACGCGGAACGGTAATGGTCGTCGGATTCCCATCTGCATCGGGCGGGCCGGGATGCGTCTCCGTCCAGGTGAGGGTGTACGTTTTGCTCACCTGAATCGGGTATTGCTTCGTGCCGGTCGTTTCCGTGAACGTGTTGCGATACAAGTACGATTTGGCTAAGGCGTTCACATACAGGCTCTCTGAAGTCGGAATGCCTTGCAGCACATCAAATTTTTCTGCGCCGCGCGAATCCGCCTGAATGACGGCTGAAACGCTTGGCTCCATCACTTCGGCCTGCTGGGAAGCGCCAGGCTGCGGTTCCCCGCCACCGTCTCCTTTCCGTACTGTATGATCCGAAGTGGAGTCTCCGGTATTCCCGTCCGTATCTTTCACGATGACCGTTATTTTGACGGTCACGCTGGAGCCGGAAGCGAACGGAATTTTGATCGGTAGCGACTTGCTGGCCGTCAGTCCGCTGAGCGCTCCGGATTTGTCACTAGGCACGGCCAATGTTGCGTTCTCGATGCTGGTGATCTCATAGGATTTCAACGACTTCTGCGACTTGGCTTCAAAAACAAAATCCCCGTCCACCGTCGTGACTGAGGAAGCGACATTGTCCGGCGCTTCGATTCGGGATGTCACCGTAACCGGAGAGGGGATTTTATAAATGCCTACGAAATTGGAACCGCCCGATCCGACCAGGATAGATCGTTCCCGGAGCTTCGCGTCTCCTTTTTCCTGAATGAATAGCTTTTCGTCGGGTTTGTTATTGTTCGTAATGTAAGAGCGGATGATTTCATACGTCTGACCGCCGGAAGTGATTTGTCCTTCAAACGTATGATTCGCCTCATCCCCGGTAGCGAAAACGCCTTTGTCCACTTCTTTGAGTTTGGTGCCGTCTTCTTTTTGATAGATGGCCTTCACCGGATTGTTCTCCGCATATTCGGCAACCGCGTCCGTTCCGCCCAGATGCACCGTAAAGCTTCGCATTCGCACCTTCGGATTCGTTTCGGGATTTTCTTGCAGCCAGTCTTTCCGCGTCGGGTCCTGCTTGGGCGATAAATAGGAGCGAACGATCGTATACGTTTTTCCATTGTCCTCAATTGTTTCGGGAAATTCATGATTGATCGTTTCTCCGACTTTGTACTTGCCCTTTTGAAACGTAACTTCCGGATTTTGAATGACTTTGCCGCCTACGGTTTTCGCAATCACATCGACCGGAAATTCCGCGCTTCGATAGGGCACATGAATGCCGAAATAATCGTCCAAGTCGTCCGGATGCGCCCAAGGTTCGGCCCTCTTGATCTCGTCCAGCGTATAAAAGGGCCCTTTGCGCACGTTGCCGTTTCCGTCGATAGACACCATGATGGCATACAAATATAAGTCGTCGTTGTCTTTGATGTCGCCCATGCCCGCTTTCCACATGCCTTCCGTGACGAGCGCCTCGCTGACTTCGTAATAGGTCGTGACAGGCTGGCCGGGGATGGGCGGATTCGGTTCCTGTCCTACTTGCCGTACTTGCTGATCCAAAAAAGAAGCGTGTTGGCCGCTTCTCGGATCGCCGCACTGTTTTGGCGCCGTATTCGTACATAATTGGTCACGGCGCACCGTCCAACCCACGGTTCTGTATTTAATGGACGATGTTGCAGCCGTACTTGTGATTTCAAAGCTGATTTTTCCTGCCTCCGTTCTTACTTTGGGGGTTTCGGCTTTCGCTGCGAAAGGAAAACCCGAAAATAAAAAAGAGCATGCCAGAAGCACGCTCAACGCCGATTTTATGAATTTGTTTTTCTTCATCTATTCCGAGTCCGCCTTTCTGATGAAATAATTGCGGAATAAACTGGCTCCCGGATCGACTTTCAATGTACTGCCCCAATCGCCGCCAACATTCGTGGAAAGAGAAATATCCGCGTAACCTTCGTACCAAACCTGCTTATCGAATTTGCGGTCATTGGGGAACCGCTCATCGTACAGCAAATTTTTACTTTCCGTGAATGAGTTGAATTTGATTCTGAACTTGGAACGTACATAATTATTTCCAAACCCGTCTTTATAGATCATGGAAGGCTCGGGATCAAGGTATCCTTCAATTTGAATCTTGTTTTCTTTAACCCAATCCACATACCGCCGGATGTATTTCAATTCCGCATTGGAGCTTTGCACCTTCGTGGCAAATACCGCCTGCGCCCAAGAATTGTCAATCGTTTTGTAATCTACGTTCAGCCAGAGTGCGCCAAACGTTTTCAGTCGGCTCATCCATATATCCACGTTTTTCTTATTGAATTCCGGTAGGGTTGAATACAATACCGATGAAACCTTGCTGTCCGTAGGATGCGAGTAGGGATAGGCCATTTCATAGGCTTCATTCGGCACATCGGCCAGAATGTACGGGTAATCTTTCGCGTTCTTCGGCAAATGGGTTGTGCGAATCAGACGGCCCCATTCATCATACTTCTCATTGGCTTCTTCTTGTGTGGAAATAAAGACGGTCGATGTTGGGCTATCCCAATTCACTTCCGCCCCCAGCGCTTCGCTGACAAAACGCAGCGGGACAAACGTCCGGCCGCCGCTGGTGATCGCCTGCGAATCGAAAGCCACCTCTTTGCCGTTGACGAGCGCCTTGCTATCGCCGATCGTAAGCACAATATGCAGGTCGTCCCGCTCAATCGGTACGGTCATCGTTTTGGGCTCCCAGCCTACGTTTGCGCCCATCTGTTCCGCGATGAATCGAATCGGCACGAGCGTCCGGTTGTTTTCATCGACAAATGCTTGTGCATCGGGAAACCAGATTTTTTGTCCGTCCATAACGACGCTGACAAAAGACGGAGGTCGGCTCGCCGCGCTTGCTGTTACGGTGAACAAGCTGCAAAGCATCGCGGCGGCAAGTCCTGCAATTATCCATTTTCTCACGCCATTTGCTCCTCTCTTGATAGGGGTCATGACAAGTTTGGAAGATTTCGACTGACACGTTCATCATAGAACCGATCCGACGGCGTGTCCACTTTCCGAAACATCGCCGTCTCGTTAAGATGGCGAGACCGGACAGTCCAGCGGCATATAGCCTTTTTGCGCGGCCGCTTTTTCGCTGGAAAACGTCTCTTCCACCGGATAAGTAAAGCCGCATGTGCTGCGGTAATACACCTTCATGCTTCCTTTCCTGGCTCCGACAATCTCTGGCTTCTTGAGCAAGCGGCTTCCGCCGAGGGCGTAATTGTTGTAAAACTTGCCTCCCATCGGAATGCCCTGGATGAAAGCAAGCACCCCGACGTCATCCACGGTATTGTTCCAATCTTCCTGTGAAATCGTTGGCAATGTAAACGTGTAGGAGAGACCAAATCGGGAAACCGATTCGTTGTGTTTATTGATCCGGTACGCGAGTTCGTCTTCAATTGCGCGGACGATGGTGCTCCGGCGCACCTGCTCAAATCGCTCCGCATCCTTTAATAACGCAATATTCGTCTGCTGCCCGACGTCGGCCCGCAAGCCTTCGTGCCAGCTCCGGCTGATCGCATCGTAAGCGAGGACGAAATCATCCAGCGTGAACGAAAGGCTGTTGCCCGTTGAATCGGCGTAAGCATACGGCTTTTTCGCTCCCCAAACCGGTTTCTGTTCCGTGTGCCCATCGGCTCCCGTCCACTCCTCCTCGGCATAGACGTAGAAGCCGTCGTAACCAATCACCGCAATAGCCGGGATATACCGACTCAACACGCCTTGCGCAACGGGATCGTCGGCAATGCCGAAGCTTGCGTACAGCGTCCGATAAAAAGCGGCAATCGCCTCGTCCTTGTTCAGCGCCACCCGCTTGGCCGATTCGTATTGCGTCTCCCGCTGCTGGTTCGCATTGACGGTCAACATCCGCGCAGCATCATCCACCGCCGCATCCAGCGCGGTGTTATAGCGCAGCTCGGAGAGTAGCGCCTTCCGCTGCGTTTCGACCTCGATCCGGTTCACGGTCGCAAACGGCAGAAAAATAAGCGCTCCGACAATGGCCCATTCAATCAGCCTCATTGCGCACCACCCCGCCGTAAGGAATGAAGATTTTTTCGTTCGGACTGATGGCCTGGTTCAGAAAATCGAACAGGATCGTGCCGGGAGTCCGGTTCGTATTTTTGACGGTGACCGCAAACGTGTCGCCGGCCCGCAGCTTGTAACGTCTCGCCGGATCGTCTTTTGCGGCCGCGCTGTTCGGGAACAGCACAGGCAAAATCTGCGCGTTGTAAAATAGGTCGTAGTGCACTTCGTAGCTGCCCCGAAACGTATCCGGCCTTGTCGGGTCGTCATAAACCGGCACGTACTTTTTGCTGCCGTGTTCCATTTGCACATCGAAGGTGTTACCCGTTGCCGCAATCGCCTCCATAAAGTCCGTATACATGGTCGGCGACACAAAGCCTTTGTCCCGCACCGCATCCACAAATGTTGTCGTCGCCCGCAGGACGACCAACTCCGAAATATCGTCCTGCTGGTCGAAGGCTGCGGAAATGGGGTAGAGGTAGAGCAAAAGAACGGCAATGAACGCCGCGAAAACTTTCGAGAAACTGTTCATGGCATTCTCCTTAGCGCAAAGCAAAAATGAGACGCAGCAGCCGCCCGGACGCATCCCGCTGGGCGACTGCCGTATACCGGGCATTCAGGCGAATGCCGGCGGGGACGAACGGGTCCCGATCGAGCGGCGGCGCGTATCGAACGCCGTCCACCACAATTTCCGCGTCTCCCGTCTCCAGCCGGGCAATGGATTGCGCTACCTCTGCGCCGGATACGGTGCCGTCGCCGGCAATCGGCGAAAACGTCATCTGCATGTTGCGATCCAGCGACTTTCCCGACACATAGGCGGTGGCGTTCAGCGCGGCCCCGGTTTGAAAGAGCAGCAGTCCGCTTGTTACGGCCATCAGAAAGAGAAGACAGGCCACGCTCATTTCCAGCATCGTTCTGGGGGCATGTTCCATCGGCTTCCTCCTTGGAAAAACTGGGCGTCCGTCTATACCCGAAAGGACGCCCCATCAGCGTTGTGATGTCAGTAAGGGCGCTTACTGCTGCCGAAACACGATGCCGCGAATGACGTTGCTGCTATCGTGCACCAGTTGCGCCCGAAATTTGCCGCTCGGATTGACGTAGTTGATATTCGCTTCATCGAGCGCATGGCTCAGTTGCCCCGGCGCTTCACCAACCACTGAGCCGTAGGTCACACTGTCGATTGGAACACCCGTGTTGATCACCTTGCCGTACCACTGACCTGCCGGATTTTTCCCGGTGACAATCTGGATGCCGAACTCTTCTTTATCACTGAACTTGCGCAGCGCGTTGACCACCTGACTGCCCGACAACGTCGTGTTGTCGTACACCGTAAACGCCGTTTGCGACAGCTCCGTCTGGATATTGCTGAAATTGCTTTGCGCCGCCTTGGTGGAGTCTTGCGCGGAAATAAACAATACGACGGCGAGGGTAATGAGCGCGATGGCAAGAAAAATGCCTGCCGCCATCACGAGTGCTTTTTGCGCGTTCGACATGAACCGATCTCTCCTTTAAATGAAATTTGGAATAAAAAAGACACTTCCCGTTTGGAAAGCGCCGCAACATGTCCGCTTACTGAATGCGCTGAAGCTGTTCGTAGTAAACGGACATCTGATGCAAGCTGACGATGACGAGCGGAATGACCAGATAGCCGAAAATGAGGGCCATCATCGGCGCAAACCCGATCCATTTTCCCCAGCCTGCCTTTTGCTCAATCAATTGCTCGTACTCCTGTTTGCGCTGCTCCTGCGCGTAAGCCTGTTCCGACTCCAGGTCGTCGAACGCTTCCCGGATCGGCAAACTTTGCGCAGCCAGTTCCAGCTTTTCGACCGTGCGGACGAACGGCACAAACGGCGCATCCTCTTTCAGCTGCGCCAGCGCCTGATCCGCGCCCTGTTCGAAATGGAGCAAGCAGGTTTGCAGCGGTTCCTTGAACACGCGGGCAAACTGTTCCATCCAGATGAGCAGATGCTCGACCGACATCCGGTCCATATCTGCCAGCATGGCGATGACGGCATGCAGTTGATCCACTTCATGCTTCATCTCCATCTGCCGCATGCGCCGCTGGAACAACCGAACGCCGACCGGCATGGCGTAGCCGCCCCATCCCGCGAGAGCGGCGAGGAGCGCTTCCCACCACTTCACATAATGATTGTCCAGCTTCGTGAGCTTGACCATAATGCGCCGAGCCGCGGCGCGAAGCTGATCGTCCTGGCCCGTCATCGGCGATTCGCTGCGGAGCAGGGCCATCACCGTTTCTTCGGTGCGATGCTTCACCTCCTTTACGCGATCGATGATGCGGCGATCGAGCGCCGCCGCCTCGCGCGTCTTGGCTTCCTCCTCCGGCGACAGTTGGCCGAACAGGATGCCCGGCTTTACCGGCGCATACAGGATTTGATGCCGGCTTGCGGCATGAAGCGCCATAAACATCCCGAGCACAGCCAGAAAAGCCATGCCCGCCGCCACGATGCGCTGCACATAGAGCCATTCCAGCCGAAGCGGCGACGCGGTGTCTTTAAGCAGCTTGACCATACGGTCAGCTTCCCGGGAACCGGGGGCGGGACCGAAACGATGCACAAGCCAGCGCATCCATGGCCATTCGTAAACCCGTTTCTCCCATCTTTTCCGGCCGGTTGGTTTTGGACTCACGTCCAGTTCCTGAATGTTCCTCAGCAGAACGTAGGACAGCCATACGACCGCCATCAGGCCGATTTTCACGATCCAGCCGGTCGTGCTCGCATAAAAGGCGTCCATGGCCGGAAAGTAATGGCTGGCCCAAGCTTCGATCGGCCGGGTAAACAGCAGCGGCAACAGCGCGATGGCGGTCAGTCCTTGCAACAGGAAACTGAGGCGCTCGCGGCGCAGCAGTTCCAGATTCAGTTCGGTCGCAAGCTTCCCAAGCGCCTTCAAGTACACGGAACCGGTTGCGGTTCGTTTGTCGCCGTATTCCTTCACCAGATGCGACAGCCCGGCCAAGCCCTGCAAATAGCGGTTCGGCGCGCTCTCGATATACTGCGCCAGCCGCTGCTCGGCGTCGCTTGCCGTGAGCACTTCGTATATTTCGTGTCCGTGCAGCGCCATCTCATACGGCGCGCCGTCCGCCGCTTCATAAACGGCTTCTTCCACCATGCCGTGCCGATGATAATGATGACGCACATCCGAAAAAAAATGCCGGAGTTGCCGGAGCAGTCGCGTCTCCAGCCGATGGACCAGATTGTCCGAAAGGATTCCGTGGCCTACCCAGAAGCCGATGCCAATCATGCCGAGCGCGGCCGGGTCGCGCACGCCGAGCGCCAGCGGAACAGCCGCCGCGAGCAGCACGCCCCATATGAGGAGCGCCGTCTTCATCGTTTCCAGCCGCAGCTTCCATTCGTCGCCAAGCTGGAGAATGGTCATTCGTTTGCGAAGTTGAAGCAAATAACCGCGCAGGATCGGCACGCGTTCGCATAGGCGATACAACTGCTGCAACACGCTGTACATCGTTTGCTTCTTGCGGGCTTTGCCTGGTTTGCGCAGCGCTTCATACCGCCGAACGGCCTCCACGTCCGAACCGTGACGGGATACCCATTGAAACATCGCCACCATCGCGAGGAACAGCACCGTCGCCGCGCCGAGCAACAGGGACAGCCATTCAATTTTCATCGCTATCCCCCCAGTGAACCGCCAAAAACGCCTCGAACGCCGCCTGGTCCGGCCCGGCGAGGCATGCGGCGATTTCCTTGCGGCTTCGCTCGGACAACGGATGAACGGCGACATAGCTTCCGTCCCGGTATTCGATGACGTTCCGCGCGACATAAAGCGGGCGGTCCGTCGAGCGGCGGAAATATTCCAGCATCGTCTCCATGAACGCCGTCATTTTCTCCTCGGTCGTCGTTTTGTGGCGGAACGTCTCCGGGTAGCCCGCTTCCTGCTCCACCGGGACGCATTCGGTAATTCGTTCAATGTAGCGATGTCCGTCCGCGTCCCGCCTGAGGTGAATGTCGAAGTTGATGACGCTGACGACCTGCTGCTCGGCCACTTTTTCGTTCGTAAACACCCCTGTCTTCAGCAGCGAGTTGCGCAGCGAATAGACGAGATCGCGGAACGTTTTGGCATGATGCGTAAACAAGGTGAACAGCGAAGCGACCTGCGCCATCTGCACCATCCAGGCTGCAACCGGGTCGGTCGCCACTTCTCCCAAAATATTGACCGAGCCGTCCGTTTTTTTCTGGATGTCCAGACCGTCCTGCCCGGAGATCGTTTCCGTTTCCCGCAAGCTTAAAATGTTGCGTTCCCGGTATATTTTCCGAAGCTGAAGCTCAAAGCTCATTTCCTGCACCCGGATCGGCAAGATGGCCGGAATGTAGCGCACCATCGCCATCAAGAGCGTCGTTTTGCCGCTGCCCTGTGCGCCGGTGATGGCCGTGATGCGCTCGCCCATGACGAGATATCGGATCAGTCCAATGGGCAACTCTGCGTTGGCGTCCTGAATCAATTGTTCCAGCGCTGCGTTTTGCACATCGAATTTGCGCACAAAAAAAGCCCACGATTCGCTGAACCGGGGGCGCAGCACGACGACGCGGGAGCCATCGGCCATTTCGTTCACCTTAAAGCCGTTCGCTTCGGACAATTGGCCGGGAAAATTATGTTTGTACACGTTCTGGCACACGCGCCGGAGTTCTTGCTCCGAGCCGAAGGACAGAAAGCTTAAATGAATGGATTTCCCTTTATAAAACAGCCACACGCTGTCATGTGACCTTGGCACCTCGCGCAGCAGCGCTTCTTCCTCCAGGCTCCATTCGCCTTCCCACATCGAGGGCGGGATGCCGGAAACACCGCCCGATACGCCATCGATTTTCATGTCACGGATTTCGTCGATGACGCTAAACCCTTTGTACTGCTGGTAGATCCGCTGCACAACGATCTGGGTTTTGTCCTCGGTGGGAAGCTTGTGTACTTCCCGCTTGTAGATGTCGCAGATTTCGTCGGCGGTAATCCGGTACGACTCGGTCTCTTCGTCTTCCATACTCCGTTTGGGGCGATCCAATTCGTATTTTTGAATCAGTTCGTCCAGTGCTCTCAATCGATGTTGTTTCTTAAACAGATGGAGCAAAATGTCGAACTGATCTTGCGGCGATAATTTTTTCGGATCGTCAAACGGCAGGAGGCGATTCAGGTTATTATCGTCCAGATGGTAGCGCTGCTCGAGCAAATCAGCGATGACCTGCTTCACATACGCCTTGTCCCGCAAATCTCCGGACGTGCAGCCCCGCAGCGCCTTCTTCAGTTCTGCGCGCTTGTTTTTGCGACGGCGGTATTCTTCTTCCGACAAGCCGAAGTCGATCAGGCTGCTGCTCGTCATCTCGTGCAGCGCCTCTTTCACGAACGCGGTCATCGCTTCCAGCGTATAGACCGGTTTTTCGTCCGGCTGCTCCGGCAAGCGGCGGCTCAAACGCAAATAGAGCAAGACGCCGATCGCAATGAGGATGCCCGCCAGAAGCAAAGCGTTCAGCGCGAACATCATCGGTCATCGTCCTCCTTCCCGCCGAAAAGAGGCTTGTTTCGTCCGACGTTGTTGATGATCGCCTGCGCCAATGCCCGCACCTGTTGCATAAAGGGATAGTTTTCATGATCGCGCGGCACCTGCCGGTTGCGAAATAGAAAACGGACGGCTTCTCCTTGTTGGGTCGCATCCAGCCAGCCCGTATTATGGACAATCGGGTACGCGGGCTCCCGCCGATGGAACTGGCGCTTGATATTTTGAACGGTCAAAGCGGAGCGAGGATCATATTGTCCGAATACAAGCAAATGCTTCCGGTTGGACTGAAGCTGCGCCTCCACCAGCGAAAAAGCTTGCTCCAGTTTGAGCATGTTTTGCGGCAGACAGGCGACCAGCAAATCCGCCTGACACAGCAGCGCCTGTGTCCACACCGACAAATTGCCGCTTCCGCCGTCCAGCAACACCAGATCGTAAGCGCGTTTTGTCAGTTCCAAGAGCGGCACGAGCCAGTCCTGTGCCGACGAAACAAACGATACGTCCGGCTTGTTCGATCCCGGAAGGATGTCGAGGCGCTCGGCGAGCAGCGGCAGCGTGTAATCCCGAAGCAATTTCGGTTCGAGCTTGCGGTTTTGCAATAGCCTGAGCAGCGCGTCGATTCCTACATCGGATGAGACGTCCGCTTTGTTCATCCAGGTCCGCCTTGGATAAAAGCCGCGTTCAATGGCTGCATATTCGCTTTGCAAATGCCCAAGCAGCAAAAGACGCGAAGAATATTCAAGACCGAGCAGCGCGGCGGAGGCGATCAGGTTGCTTGTCGTACCGGCTTGTCCCGAAATCGGACTCCAAAACACCACGGTAAAACCCATTGCTTCATCTCCTTTCGTGCGACTTTACCGGATTCACGCGCGCTTTCGTGCACGCGCCCATGCCCGCCGGGCCGTTTTGGCATCGCAATCAAACAACTGTTGCAGCATGTCGAGCACGGTCCGGCGATAAGTTCCAGTCAGCTGCCTGATGTCGATGCGGCCATGATGCTGGTTGTCGAGCTCCACGGACATGTCCCGTTCGTCCAGCGGAAAGCGGAACACGGTATCCTCCCAGCGTACAGCCTGCTGCGGCAACAGCGAATCGAAATACGACTCAGGTATGGCGATCGGCAAGGTAGGGGTGATCAGTTTGTAAAACGAAAGCGGCTGACCCTCCGCTTCGTGAAGGCACAGCCGCTGCATCAGCTCCGCGTTTTTATGCATGCCGAGCCGACTATAATTGCTGCACCACACCCGCTTGTCATAGCCCGGCAACTCTCGTCCTTTCACAAATTCCGTGTGATCGGTGTCG
This sequence comes from Paenibacillus sp. FSL M7-1455, assembly GCF_038004655.1. Taxonomy (NCBI): domain Bacteria; kingdom Bacillati; phylum Bacillota; class Bacilli; order Caryophanales; family Paenibacillaceae; genus Paenibacillus; species Paenibacillus sp. FSL M7-1455. The sequence continues at coordinate 3,729,343 of NZ_JBBORO010000001.1, forward strand.
AGCAGCATGACATCGTAGGCCGCTTCGCCTTCGGCTTGAAGCAGGGAGCGTTCCAATTGCGCTCGCGTGATGAGCCCGGTCGCCACATCGATGCCTTCAAATTCCCGCAGCGAATCGCCGAATTCTACTTGCGGCAAATAGCCTTGCATGGACTGGGCAAGGGTGGAATCCACGATCAGCACCTTTCGCTCCATCGCCGTGAGCAGCTTGCCCAGCACAAGGAGCAGGTGGCTTTTGTCCGGCGCGCCGAAAAACACGACTTTTTTCATGACGGCCTCCTTTACTGGTTAAAAATGTTCTCCAGTTTATCTGTGCCGGGCGACTCCCCTGAGGGTGAAGATGGCGCTGACTCCGCAGGCGCTTCCGGTCGATTCCCATTCGTCGTTGTCGAACCGGAAGGGGAGGGGAGCGGATGCGCGGCCGGCGGTTCGCGATCATTCGTAGCCGTTGTGCCCGACGGTTGCGGCACGGATGGCGTTTCCCGTAACGTGTTGCCCTGCTGCGTAACAATCCGCTCGTTTTGCAGTTGCTGCTGAACCGTCACGCTGCCGCTTGTCACGCGCAGTTTGTCCGACTCGCTCATGGCTTTCAGATTGTCATCCAGTGTCGTTCGCAGTTGGCGGGCAAGCTCGGTTGTCGCTTTTTCGAGCAGGTTCGGATCATGTTCCATCAAATCAAGCACTTTCGGATTTGCGGGATAATTGACCACAGCTGCTTCCTGCAATCCCGGCTCGATATACGGCAGGGCATACAGCCGTGCGCCTTGCAAGTAGGCATCGATAATCGCGCTTGACGTTTGCAAAATATCCTTCTCGTTCATTTCGAGCCAGATGACCGTTCCTGACAACTCCCGCGCTTTCTTCTTCGCTAACAGGACATAATCTTCTCCTGTCGGGAAGTTGATTCGCACGTCGATGTACTGTCCCTTTTGTAGATTGGAGGGAAGTTGAATGACATGAAATTCTTGCACCCGCAAATCCTTCGGGATCGGCGTGCTCTCGTACAGCATAGATGGCATCAGAGGTGTTCCGGGCTGCAATTCGATTTTGGCGCTTTTGCCGATGGCCGCTTCCCGTTCAGTAATCATCCCGGATGGCACCAGACTCGCGGGCATCGGGACGGACTGGAGATCCTCCGCCGTGACGGTGCCTCCGGCCGGAATGGTTCGTGCCACGGTCCAGACGTTCCTGCGCGATTGTTCCTCTATCGTTTTCAGTTCCTTGATCTGCCTTTCGTAGTGTTCCTTCATTTGCTGCTGATTCTGCTCTTGCTCCGATTGCTTTTTCAGAGAATATATGACCGCAGCCACAAGTAAACAAACGCTTATAGCGATCGCGGTGATAATTAGTGCCTTGCGGTGCCGATACGTCCACGACATCGCTCACGTCTCCTCTCAATCAATCTTAAACTGCTATCGAAACTTTTACCGGGCATCGTCACGGAGCTTCTGCTTTTGCTGGGTCGCAGCCTGATGCTGCTCCAGCTTTTCTTGCGCCCATGCGGGCATATGCTCCGGTGTTATTAAGCCGATAAAATCTTCCCGATTCCAGCGAGACTCTTCTCCGGTATACAGATTTAACACATAGACGGCCCGACCTCGGGAATAGGCAGAGGTGCCAAAACCGCTTAACGCCAGCACAAGCTGATTAACTGCGGTGCGATATTCGGGACGCAGCCGTTCCGGCCGGATGACGACAACCTGGTTGTCAATGCGCATGTCTTCGCGAATCGGCTGACATTCTGCCTGGGTAAGGGGAGTTAGGGGCACCATGACACTGGCCCTTTCTTCTTTGAGATCCTCCAACTCCCATTGCACACGGGAAATGAAGTCATTCATGGCCTCAAGATAATCTGCGCTGGCCGCAATCGCGTAAAAATGCTCGACACCCAAAGAATTGTTTCGGGTGCAGGTACAAACCATGTACGGACGTTCGGCATTGGTTTCGTCTATGCCAAGCAGCACTTCCACCTTCCCGATGGAGATGGCCTGAACGACTTCGTAGTTGTCCACCATTCGCTTCATTTCTTCCATCGTCCGTCCTCATTTCCTGGAAAGTTGCGGTCATTCTTCGTTCTCCGGCTTCGCTTTGATTGGCCGGCTTCACGAGATTTCTTGTTTCGCGTGTGCGGCTGCTCGGCCTCGTCCTCCAAAACTTCAAAGCGGTTGAAACCCGGCCTTTCTTGCATCAGGCGCTCATATTGACGACGCCTCCCTTTCGTGAAATACACCATGAATCGCCTCCCCAAAAATGGGCATAAAAAAGCTCTCCGTCCTAGGGGAGAGTGCCTGCCGAACAGGATACATGCTAACGTTCCTGTTCCCGTTGCCGTTTTTTATACCAGCTTTCCAACAGTTGTACGATCAGGTCTTCCTTTTGCTTTTCGGTAAAGTCCCTCGGGAAGAAACGGTCGATCCGATCGCGCCGAATGGTCATCTTTTCTTTCTGGTTCGGCTTCTCCTCCGTGAGAATTGAGAAGATGACATCCACGTTAAGCCGCCCGTCCTGGCTCAGTTTTTTCATGCGCTGCGCCTGCGCCAGCGAAGGCGTGCAGTCTTCGGACTGCATCGTTTCGTACAGGGCTTGCTGTTCTTCTTCGGACAAGTAAGAAAGTTCTACGGCCGGATTGAAGGCGATTCGTTTATCGTCCACCATTTCGAGAATGGAGGGGGTCAGTTCGGTAAGGCGGATATATCTGAATATTTGGTTCCTGCTCTCTCCAACTTGCTCCGCCAAAACTTCACTAGATTTTTTCCCGTCCAACTTGTTCCCAACTTGGGAACGAGTTAAATCTGTACGCTGTCCTTGCCGATTCATCGCCTCCAGCTTCATCTTATAGGCAAATGCTTTCTCGCTTGGCGAAATATTTTCCCGTTGCAAATTGCTGTCCACCATAATGATCGTCGCCTGATCGTCGTCCAGTTCGCGGACGATACAGGGCATCGTTTCTCTGCCTGCCAGTTCGCTTGCTTTTTTGCGCCGATGTCCGGCTACCATTTCATAGCCGCCGTCCGCCTTCGGACGAACCAGGCCGGGAACCAGTACGCCGTATTGCTTCACGCTGTCCGCCATTTCCAGCATCGCTTCATCCGCCTTCACCTTGAACGGATGACCGGGAAAATCGCTGATTTCCGACAATGGTATTTCCATCACCTTTTCCCGCTGTTGATCAGCGCGGCTCTCCTCCGTTGAGAATAAATCAGCGACTGTGGTCAGTTTGATGCTGGCGCGCATGTCGTCTTTCGCTGCCAATGCTCTGCACCTCCTTCGTGAAGGCAGCATAAGCCTCCGCAGCTTTCCCATCCGGATCATGGACGTAGATGCTTTTCCCCTTGGCGCTTGTTTCCGCCGCGCGAACGGATAAGGGGATTTCGGTGTTGAACACGCGCAGCTTGTCACCGTAGTCGCGCCGAAGAATAAAGGAAATGTCTTTGGCAAATTTCGTCCGACTGTCTACCATCGTGAGCAACACGCCATCCAAAACCAACTTCGGATTGATCTGCCTGCGCACACGGGCAATCGTCTGCAATAGTTGGGTCATACCTTTGGCGGGCAAATAATGCGCTTGTACAGGAATAATAACGCTATCTGCTGCCGCCAACGCGTTGATGGTCAACATGCCAAGACTCGGCATGCAATCGATCAGCACGTAGTCGTAGTCGGCTTTAACGGAGTCGATGTACGAGCGTAAAATCGTTTCTCTGCTCATCGTGTTGACGAGCGATACCTCAACAGCGGACAATTCAATATTGCCTGGCATCAGGTCAACGCCTTCATGGTGATGCAAAATACCTTCCCGCGCTTCATAGGATTCTTCCAGCATCGTCTTCGCCAGCAATGTCGCCAAAGATACCGACAAATTATCCGGTTCGTGGAAACCTAACGAATCCGTCAGGTTGCCTTGCGCGTCCGCATCGACCAGCAAAACCTTTTTCCCATCGGCTGCCAAACCAATCCCCAGGTTGACCGCCGTTGTGGTTTTGCCCACGCCGCCTTTCTGATTGGCGAGGGCGATCACCTTGGTCATCCTACACTTCTCCTTTCACGCAAAAAGCCGGTTGCGCTGAATATTTCAGGGCAACCGGCTTTTTGAATTGTATCTATATAAAAAGAGAACACCGCAAGAAGGGCGTTCTCTTGAATATTCAAGAATTACCTGTTATTTAAATTGACGCGTATTAACCTATAGCGATATGTTATTCTATTGATAAAAACGAATTGATGGAAGGGTGGGTGTACCGTGGTTACTTTTCCTATTATATCTATTTGTATTTTGTTAGTTTCAATTGTGCTTACGCGTTATAGCAAAAATATTAAACATGCTATTCCCCCAACAGTCGCGTTTGTTCTCAATGGAGTATTAATCTTATCCTTGATCGAATTTATTGCTTTATTTATGAATAATAATGATGTGATTACCCAAATACCTGCACCCTATTACTGGCTTCTATTGTTCGCCGGGTTCATAATTGAAATCTTTTCTTACCGCCAAAAATATATACCAGGTCATTTCATCGCTGCCGCATTACATTGCTTTGTGGGGTTTATCGCCACCTTTTCGATTGGCCTTCCTCTACTTATACTAGCGTTGATTGAAATAATCATTGCTGTTTACCAGTATCAAAGGAACTAAGATACCCGCGCCGCCTTTCTGATTGACGAGAGCGATCACCTTGGTCATCCTACACTTCTATTTTCACGCAAAAAGCCGGTTGCGCTGATATTTCAGGGCAACCGGCTTTTTGAATAGTATCTATTATAAAAAGAGAACACCACAATAAAGGGTGTTCTCTTGTATATTCATATGTTGCAGCTACTCCATTTTCGAAGCTGATCCGTGAACTTATTCCTATGAATTCAACATGTCTACACACCCGACGTCCAAATCCAGGTCCAAAACGACCGAAACCTCAATTTTGTCTTTAAGCACCTTATTTTTGAAGTCGCTGCCGTCTGCCGTGAAAGTCATAAAACGCGCAAAGTGTTGAAAATAAAGGATTTCTACGTATCGATTCGTTGCATTCCTATTACGCACTCCACATGGCTCGTCTGCGGGAACATGTCCACCGGCTGCGCCCACTCGATCTTGTAGCCGCCGCTGATAAGCACCTGGCAGTCTTTCGCCAATGTAGCCGGGTTGCAAGATACGTACACCATCCGCTTCGGTTTGGCTTTGACGATGGCATCCAGCAACGGACGCTCGCATCCGGTACGCGGCGGATCGACGACGACGACGTCGGGGCGGATGCCGCGGTTCACCCATTCGGGCAGCAGCTGTTCGGCGCGGCCTTCGTAGAAATGCGCGTTGTCCACGCCCGTCGATTTGGCATTGTCGCGCGCGTCCGCCACCGCCTCCGGTATCAGCTCGATCCCCCGGACTTCCCGCGCAAACGGCGCAAGCCAAAGGCCGATCGTGCCCGTCCCGCAATAGGCATCGACGACAAGCTCGAAACCGTTAAGGCCGGCCGCTTCCTGGACGGCATTGTACAGCTTCACCGTCTGTTCGGGATTCAGCTGAAAAAACGCGCGCGGAGACAACGCGAACCGCACGTCTCCAAGAGACTCCTCCAGCTGTTCTTCACCCCATAAAATGACGGTTTTGCTGCCGAACACAAGCGGCGATTTCCCTTTGTGGATATTATGCGCGATCGTCGTCACCATCGGCAGGCGCGCCCGGAGGTGCCCGACGAGCCTTCTGGAATCGGGCAGCCGGTCGGTCGCCGTAATCAGCGTGAGCTGGACCTTGCCGCTGGTCTGCCCGACGCGGGCCACGATCGTTCTGATTGCGCCTTCGCGCGTCCGTTCATTATAAACGGGGATATCCAGCTCCTCCAGCACTTCCTTGACCTGTTCGATGACCCGGTTCACCACCGGATGCTGAATCGGGCAGCCGCTGATGTCGATCAGGCGATGCGTTCCCATCGCATACAGGCCGGCAATGACATCCTTCCCTTCCCGCCCCACTTGAAGCTGGGCTTTGTTCCGGTATCCCCACGGGTTATCCATGCCGAGGATCGGGCGAATGAGAAGCGTCTCCAGCTTCGTATAACGCTGAAACGACTCCCTTATAATCTCTTCTTTCGCCTGCAGCTGGGCATCGTAGTTCATATGCTGAATCTGGCAGCCGCCGCACTTGTAATAAATCGGGCACGGCGGCTCTTTGCGCTGCGGCGATTTTTTTTCGATTTCGATGATTTCCCCTGTCAAATATCCCGGTTCGGTCCGGGTAACCTTGGCCTTCACGACCTCATCCGGCAGTGCGCCGTGCACGAAAACCGCCTTCTTCCGGTAGTAGCCGACACCTTCCCCGTTAATGCCGATCCGTTTGATCGTCACGACGATTTTTTCTCCTACCTTCACGGATTCAGCGGAAGGTTCGTTTTTAGGGGAGATCCCTTTTGTGCTTGGGGCCGCTCCATGCCATTTCTCCCCTGATTTTCCATGCTTGCCTGTTTCTTTCGGATGGGCAGCCTGTCGCTTGGATCGGCGGTCGCCCGCCGGGTTGAAATCGCGTTGTTCCGTTCCCCGGCCGCCTGCCGCTCCCTTTGCTTTGTTTTGTTTGTTCTCGGCCATCCTGTCAATCGCTCCGTTTCTGTCCTGAATTCATGTCTTTACTATACCATAGCGGAGCCTCTTCCCCTAATGCGTTCCAGCCGCTTAAGCAATCGGCGTTCCATTGGGCACAACCAAATCCGGCTTCAGCAGCACGACGTCCCCCTCCCCGGGAACGCCCCCAAGGACCAGCACTTCCGAATCGAAACCCGCAATCCTGCGGGGCGGAAAGTTGACGACGGCTACCACTTGTCTCCCCACCAATTGTCCGGGCGAATATCTTTGGGTAATTTGCGCCGACGAACGTTTGATTCCCAAGTCGCCAAAATCGATTTCGAGTTTCATGGCGGGTTTGCGGGCTTTCGCAAAGTTTTCCGCTTTTATGATCGTGCCGATCCGTAAATCCAGCTTCAAAAAATCTTCTATCGTTGCCATTTCCATCACGCTCACACTCCAAGTCATTGTTCGTTCATTTCCGGCGATCGCTCAATCCCTTCACATCTTAGCAGATCGTCCGAAAGATGCACAAACGTAATGTATGGTTTAAATAAAAAAATACAGAACAAAAGGGGAAGCCGCCGCTCCCCTTTGTAAACGTGATGTTGTAATTTTGTTTCCGCGATCATGCCCATCCTCCGGGCAGCCCCGTAGGCAAGCAGTCGAATGTAAGTTTCCGCAGCGTCCGCGTTTAGTGAAACCTCCTATTTTTGTTCGCACGGCTTTTATCCGAACCGGTCATCAGCTTGATGCCGCCCGCAATGAGCAGGATCGAGACGAGAGCAGGTTTCAAATAACGCATTTTATATTCGATAAACCACTCCGGGAACCACCGGTCAAGGAACGGGACCAAGATCGTGGATCCGACGTAATACAGTCCAAGCAGCACCAGCCCGATGCCCAGCCAGCGCTGGTGGTCGGAAATGCCTTCGATTATCGGACGGTCCACGAGCGGCTCGCGTCCATAACGGTTCGTTTGCTGAAGCCCGTCAAAAAACGAAAAGAACCAGACCAGCGGAATGAGAAAGAGAAACAGGGACAAATGCAGCACATCCAGCACATACACGCTGCCAAGGAAAATCACCATCAGCTGCAGCCCCCGTTTTTGCAGTCCGAGGTACATATGCCCCGCGCCCGGAAAAGCGGACAGTAGCGTCGCGATCACTTTGCTCCGTTTACCTTCCTCGCGGCCCGCCTCCATATCGTCGAACAGCGAACGGTCGCGAAGCGCTTCCCCCGCCTGTCTGCGGTGTATGAGCTGAACGGCGTCAAACATGCAGTAGAGCCAGATGATCGGCAGCACGCCGAGGAACAACAGGAAAATCGTATGGCTCGTAAGTCCGGTCAGGAAAAACATGATCGTGCCCAAGCCGAAAAAGGCGATCAAAAACGATAGTCCCCGCTGCATGAGTCCCATATGCAAATGGCCGAGTCCCGGCACGAAGGACAGCAAAATCGTATAAAAACGTTCGCTTTCCGGACTCTGGGACGATCCGGTACGGGGCGGATACGCATAGCCGCCTCCCGTTTCATCCTGCCCCGCGAACATGCCGGCAGGCGGCGCATGCGGATCGGCGTACGGCGGATGGCCGCCAGGGTAATATCCGTTAGGATCATAACCTTGAGGCGGGAACGCAGGCTGCCGCAGCAAAAACACGACCAAATCCAGCATGCAGACGAGCCACAGCGCTATCGCGCAAATCGCGGTCAAAACGATAAAAAAACCCGCTTCGTTGGCGACGGCCAGCATAAAACCGAACAAGATTCCCCCGAAAAACAGAAACGGATAAACGAATCCTCTTCCTTTTCTGCCCATATAATAATGCCCCAGCCCAGGGATGAAATTCAGGATAAAGGCTGTCATTTTATTGCGGTAAGGTTCCACATTCATCTGTCCTTTCAAAAAATGTTCGTCTCAGGATGCCCAAGGCATCCTAAACGGTACGGTCTTTATTTTTAACGGCCTTGAGGCTTTAGCCGGTCGATCCAGCCCGTCGTAACTTTAACCAGCTCTTCGCTGAAGGATGACTCGTTGGCATGTTTTTGGACATGTTCCGGACCGGGCGTCAGCTTATCGAACCACCCCGCCGAGAGGAAGATCAGCGTCAGGCAAGCTGCTATGGCATAATGGAACAAGCGATGTTCGTACCAGCGGCGCCTGTCGTCCCTTGCCTCCATGTTGACGACTTTGGCGTGAGGATTCCCGATCTGCGACATGACATTGTCCGCAAACCGCTCGGGCTGGGCCAAAACGGGGAGTTCGGAGCCTTCCCGCTCCAGCGCCTGCATGTACAGCTCCAGCGCCTGTTCATCTTCGAGCAGGAGCGTTTCCATATATTCCACCTGCTCCCGTACCGACTCGTCCCCGCGGATGTATGCGGCCCATGCCTCGACGGACGGCATCGCTTTCCGGTTGTCATTCATCCCATTCTTCCTCCTTCCAGTGCTTCCGAATCCAGCTTCGCGCCCGGTAAAGCCTCGATTCTACCGTTTTTACCGCAATGTTTTGCTCCCTGGCGATCTGGTCATAGCTTTTTTCCTCTATATAGAATTGAACCAAAATGTCCCTGTGCCGGGCTGGCAAACCGTCCATTTTTCTCTCCAGCAGCTTCTGCTTTTCTTTGCGGACCAGCTGCCTCAGCACATCCTCTTCCGCCGACGGCAAGTGCTCGATGAGCTCTCCATCGGCCATCTGCTCTTCCCTCCGCCTGCTTAGCTTGCGTTTGGCGTCGATCGCCTTGTTCACGCAAATACGGGTAATCCATGTTTTGAACCCTTGGGAACGGTAATCCGGGAGAGATTTATAGACCTGCAAAAAAACTTCCTGTGCCGCATCTTCCGCTTCTTTGGCGTTTTTGAGCACGGAATAGGCAGTTTGGAACACATGCTGCGAGTATTGCTCCACAAGCATCCGGAATGCAGCCTGGTCGCCGCGCCTGATTTGATCGATCAATCGTGCTTCGTCAATCTTTCTCTCCCCCTTCCCCGTAACAATAGACGACAACCGTTCCGCCAACCCTGCATCTTTTTCAAAAAATTTTTTAGCACGATAGATTTCCCCGTGCGATTGCAAAAAGAAAAGCCTTTCCCCGCAGGAAAAGGCTTAAAACAAGGCGAAGTTTCATCATCTTTCGGCAGACATACGGCCGATCAGCGCCGGCAGCCAAGCACGAAGCGGCTGGAACTCGAAGCCCAATCGCTCCGCTTTGCTCGTATCCATCACCCACGAATCGGGAACGCCGAACGGGGATTGGTCCTCATCGCGAACCTGTTTGGCGATCACCGCTTTTTTGCCGGTTTCTTTTTCGATCCACCCGATCAGCTCGGACAGCTTCACTACCCCTTGCGAGCATGCGTTGATCGCTCCTTCGACGCGCTGCTTTCGCAGCCAGGCGAGGAACGACGCCGCTTCGCCGGAGGATATGAAACACATCTCCGCCTTCAGGTTCGGGATGCCGATCGGCTGCCCCTGCTTGATATGATCGATATGGAACTCCAGCCGGCCCGTGTAGTCGTCTTCGCCCAGCACGATCGGAAAACGTACCGCCGCGACCGGAAAATCGGCCTGCTGCAAAAATACCGCTTCCGCCAGCCGTTTGGCTTCCCCGTAGGAAAAATCGTCTTTTCCGCCGAGCGTTACCGGATAAATATACGGATTCACGTCGTTTTCTTTATGTTTGCGCGGAGCCGGGTCATAGACGGACAACGTCGAAGTCAGGATATATCTCCTTACCTTGCCTTGAAACACTTCGCAGGCATCCTTGGCGGCTTGCGGAGAATAACAGATATTATCGAAGACGGTATCCCACTCCTGCCCCGCTTCGACCGCTTTCATCAGCGAAGTTTTATCGTTGCGGTCCAGCTGGATGCGTTCCACCTGGTCGCCAAATTCGTCGCTTGTATTTCCCCGGGTGGCGATCGTCACTTTAAAGCCTTCGTCCAAAAGCAAACGGACAAGCCTTTTGCCGAAAAAGCGCGTTCCACCCAAGATTAATATGTTTTTCATGGATGTCCTCCCAACATCGATATTCGTTCAGTCCATACTCTCGTTTCCTATGTATTTTACCACAAAAGCGTGCCCTCCGAATGCACCGGAAAGGCACGCTTTACGTGGAATTTCAAAACATCTCGCCATTAAAATGCCCGCCGCATGCGGTCCGTCATGTTATGCTCGTCCGCCATTGCGGAATTTTTGCGTATAGGCTTTGGCATCGCTGACCGTTTTGACCCGGTTGCGGCTCCATTCCAGCAAAATCCGGTCGATGTACCGGAAATGCACCTTCCCGGCAAATACGGCCTCCTTCAGCGCCATGCGGATCAATTCTTCCGGATAACGGTCCTGATCGATCCATCCGGAGATGGCCTCCAGTTCCATCGGCGACAGGGGCCGTCCGAATTCCTTCTCGAACACGACGAACAGATTGCGGCCCGCTTCCTGCTCCGGACCGGTGTCCGAATGCGGGCGTGACGCGGGAGTGGACCTGTTTTTCCGCTGATCCGCCAAAAGCATGCCCAGCTTCTCGAACAAGCCGGACAAATTGTACCGCTCGTATTGAATGTTGCGGAGCTCGTCAAGTTCTTCGTCGATGCTGATCATACCTGCTTTCAGCAGCTTCTGTAGGCTCTGGGCGATGGCTTGGGCCGAGACGCCCATCACCTCCTGAAGTTCCTCCAGCGTCGGAAAATCTTTGTGTTCCACCTGCTTGAAAGATATCAGATGGATGAGCAGCAGCACCTCTTGATCGCTCAGCTTCAGTTTGCGGTAATGCCGGAGCAGCACATACGGAATGACCGCCATGCCGGATCCCAGGCCGAAGGAAGCACCCTCGGCCCATGCGTTCCATCCTGCGCCGTCCATGAGCTTCACCTCTCTTTATTAAGGGTAGAGGCGATACAATGTGCGAGGGAACGGGATCGTTTCACGAACGTGATCCAGTCCGCAGATCCAAGCTACCGTACGTTCCAGCCCCAGACCGAATCCGGAATGCGGCACCGTTCCGTACTTGCGCAAATCCATGTACCACTGGTACGTTTCCATCGACAGGTCATGCTCCTTGAAACGCTGTTCCAGCAGGACCGGATCGTCGATCCGCTGCGAACCGCCGATGATTTCGCCATAACCTTCCGGCGCGATCATGTCCGCGCACAGCACGACCTCCGGACGGTTCGGGTCCGGTTTCATGTAAAACGCCTTGATTCCCGCCGGATAATGCGTAATGAATACCGGTTTGTCGTATTTCTCGGCGATGGCCGTTTCATGCGGTGCCCCGAAGTCTTCGCCCCACGGGATGTCGAAGCCTTCTTCCTGAAGGAATTTGATGGCATCGTCATACGTAATGCGCGGGAACGGCGCTTGGATGTTCTCCAGCTTGGAAATATCGCGTCCGACCGCTTCCAGTTCCTTCTTGCAGTTTTTCACGACGGATTGCACGACATGCGTGATGAACTGCTCCTGGATCTGAAGGCTTTCTTCATGATCGGTAAAGGCCATTTCCGGCTCGATCATCCAGAACTCGATCAGGTGGCGGCGGGTTTTCGATTTTTCGGCGCGGAACGTCGGCCCGAAGGAATAGACTTTACCGAGCGCCATGGCCGCAGCTTCCATGTAAAGCTGGCCGCTTTGCGTCAAATAGGCGTCCTCTTCGAAATATTTCGTGTGGAACAGGTTCGTCGTTCCTTCCGCGGACGTCGGAGTCAAAATCGGCGGATCGACCAGTGTGAATCCGTTTTGATCGAAAAATTCCTGAACGGCGCGGATAATTTCTCCGCGGATGACCAAAATGGCGCGTTGCTTCGGCGAACGCAGCCACAGATGGCGATGGTCCATCAGAAAATCGATGCCATGCTCTTTCGGGGTAATCGGATAATTTTCGGTCAAGTGAATGATTTCAAGTCCCGTTACCGTCATTTCATAGCCGGACTGGCTGCGCGGCTCCTCGCGAATGACGCCGGTGACGTATACCGAACTTTCCTGCGTCAGGCTTTTGGCATCGTTCCATACCTGCTCGGAAACTTCGTTTTTCACGACGACGCCCTGAATATATCCGCTGCCGTCACGCAGCTGCAGAAACTGGATTTTTCCGCTCGAACGTTTGTTATGAATCCAGCTGCCGATCGTAACGGTCTCTCCTACGTGCTTGTTCACGTCACGAATCACACTTTTGGTGGCCATGCCTAAATCTCTCCCTTTACAATAACTTGCTTGTATTCGATGATTTCGCGTCTACGACTTCAATCCTTGTACGAGGCGGTTCGTGTCCCGGGCGATGACAAGCTCTTCGTTGGTCGGGACCACCAGAACCTCCACTTTGGAATTGGCCGAAGAAATGCGGCGCGGTTCGCCGGAACGGATCGCGTTTAATTCCTTATCCAGCTCGACGCCCAGATACGTCAAATTTTCGCATACTTTTTCACGCAAAACAACCGAATTCTCTCCGACGCCTGCCGTAAAGACGATCGTATCGACGCCGTTCATGACGGCGGCATACGAACCGATGTATTTGCGGAGACGGTATTCGTACATGTCGAATGCCAGCTTCGAATTGGCGTCGCCGTTTTGCATCCCTTCGGTAATTTCCCGCATGTCGCTGCTGATGCCGGAAATCGCCAAAAGTCCGCTATGTTTGTTCAGCATCGAGTTGACCTCGTTGACCGTCAATTCTTCCTTGTTCATGACGAACGGCACGATCGCCGGGTCCAAATCGCCGCTGCGCGTGCCCATCATCAGGCCTTCAAGCGGCGTCATGCCCATCGAGGTATCGATGGAACGTCCGTTTTTCACGGCCGTGATGCTGGCTCCGTTGCCGATATGGCAGGTGATGATTTTCAGATCTTCGATTGGACGGCCCAGGAATTCCGCCGCGGCTTGGCTGACGTAATCATGCGACGTGCCGTGCGCGCCGTAGCGTCTTACTTTATGCTTTTTATAGAGCACTCTCGGAATGGCGTACAGGTACGCATGTTCCGGCATCGATTGATGGAAGGCGGTATCGAAGACGACAACCTGCGGAATGTTCGGCATGTTGGCTTCGGCGGCCTTGATCCCCATCATGGAAGCCGGGTTGTGAAGCGGCGCCAGGTCGAAGAGCTGGCGGATTTTGGACTTCACGTCGCTGTCCACGACCGCGGACTCGCCGAAATATTCGCCGCCGTGAACGACGCGGTGCCCGACCGCTTCGATTTCGTCGACCGAACCGATCACGCCGTGCTCAGGGCTTGTCAGCAGACCGAGCACTTTACGAATGGCCGTCGTATGCTCCAAAATTTCGCTCACTTCCGTCACGTCGGCCCGTCCCGCAGGTTTGTGCGTTACGATGGAGGAATCCATGCCGATCCGTTCCACCAGCCCTTTGGCCAGCACGGATTCGTCGGTCATGTCGTACAGCTGGTATTTAAGGGAAGAACTTCCCGCGTTAATGACTAAAATTTTCATACCCGGTCACCATCCTTGTCGTACTTGAAGAAGCCTTCGCCTGTTTTGACGCCCAAATGCCCCGCGCGCACCATCTTTTTAAGCACGATCGACGGACGGTATTTCAGCTCGCCGAATTCCCGGAACATCCGCTCCAGCGCCGCCAGGACGGAGTCGAGGCCGAAACGGTCGGCCATCTCCAGCGGTCCGTATTGGAACTGGTATCCGATGCGCATCGCGTCGTCGATGTCCTCGGGAGAAGCCACGCCTTCCTGGAGGATATGCAGCGCTTCGTTGATCATGAGGCAAATCATCCGGCTGGAAACGAAACCAGGGGATTCATAGACCATGATGCCTTTTTTATGGACGACTTCCTCAACGAAACGTTTGGTTTCCGTAAACGTCGTATCCGAAGTTTTCAAACCGCGGATAATTTCGACCAGGTCGACTTTGCTTACCGGATGGATGAAGTGCATGCCGATCACCCGCTCCGGATACATGGTCGAGCTGGCCAGCTCCGTCAGGCTGAGCGAAGACGTGTTGCTGGCAAGAATGATATGGCTAGGGCATACTTGGTCCAGCTGCGAGAACACGACGCGTTTGGCGTCCAGGTCTTCGGAGATCGTCTCGATGACCATGTCGCATGTGCCGAGCTCCGCAAGATGCACCACTTTATGAATTCTGCCCAAAATCAATTTTTTTTCTGCTTGGGTAATGGCCCATTTTTCGAGCTGTTTGTCCAAGCTGAGCTCGATCATGGAATACGAATAATCGAGTTTTTCCGGCGTTTTCTCCACGAGCAGCACGTCCAGGCCGCGCGTCGCCAGCATTTCGGCGATGCCTTGGCCCATCGTGCCCCCGCCGATTACGCCAATCTTTTTAAAGTACATGTTTCTCTTCCACCTTCCTATGGCCACTTGTTTGCGAATTTTCTATGTCGTACCCGTATCTTTAATGTAGGAGGGTACATGGTGACCCAAACTATAATAATAACTTAGCACAGAAAAAAAGTAAAAAAAAAGAACCAGCATCACAAATTATGCTGGTAATTGGGAATGTTCACGAAATAGTCGACGAAATTGGTCTCCGGACAGCGTTTCTTCCTTCAGCAGGATATCGAGCGACTGTTCGTAAATCGTCCGGCGTTCCTCCAGCATCGTCCGCGTCCGTTTCATGAGATCTTCCAAAATGGCATTGTTTTCTTTCATCAGCTCTTCTTTCGTCACCATGTCCAAATCGACGATGCCAAGGGACGTCAACCCGGATTTCATCATGGTTTGCACGATGTTCAGCGCCTGCTCGAAGTCGTTGCTCGAGCCGGTGCTGCGTCCGCCGTAGAAAATCTCCTCCGACGCGGCACCGCCAAGGGCGATCATAATTTGCTCCTCCAGGAACGTTTTCGTGTACAGATATTGTTCCTGGGTCGGATTATGCCGCACGTAACCAAGCGCTTTGCCGCGCGGGCTGAGCGCAACCTGGCTGACGCTTCCCGGACGGACAAGCTCTGCCATGATCGCGTGACCAAGCTCGTGAATCGCGACCCGTTTTTTCTCTTCGAGCGTCGATTCGCGGTCGGTGCGTTCGCCCATCATCACCTTGTCTATGGACATGGACAAATGTTTTTGTTCGATTTCTTTTAAGCCTTCGCGCATCGCGTAAATGGCCGCCTCGTTCATGACGCTCTCGAGCTGCGCCCCGGAAAAACCAAAGGATTCCTCGGCGATTTTCCCGAGGTCGACGCCCTCTTTAAGCGGCTTGTTTTTCGCATGCAGCCGGAGAATATGCTCGCGCCCCTTTTTATCGGGCAGGTCGACCTGGATATGCCGGTCGAAACGTCCCGGACGGAGCAGCGCGCTGTCGAGCATTTCCTTGCGGTTCGTTGCCGCGATAAGCAAAATTCTCGGACTGTCGGACGAATAAATCCCGTCCATTTCGGTCAGCAGCTGGTTCAGCGTCTGATCGTATTCGCGCTGCTGGCCGCCTTCGCGTTTGCCGCCGATCACGTCGATTTCATCAATGAAGATGATCGCGCTTTGTTTGTTTTCCTTCACGGCGCGGTTGCGCGCTTCGCGGAACAGCTCGCGCACGCGACCGGCGCCGACGCCGACGTACATTTCGACGAATTCGCTGCCGGACGAAGCCACGAATACGGAATCCGTATAATGCGCGGCCGCTTTCGCCATGAGCGTTTTCCCGGTTCCCGGAGGTCCCGTCAGCAGAATCCCTTTCAAAGGACGGATGCCGAGCTTTCGGATTTCTTCATGCTTGATCAAAAAGTCCAGCGCCTCCATCAGCTCCTGCTTCGCATGGTCCTGCCCGCCGATTTCTTCGAACGTCAGCTTCTTGGGCCCTCTTTTTTTGCGTTTGCGCTCCGCCCCGGCTCCTACGGCCAGTCCGCCGCGAACGCTCGCCATGAAAAGCAGCCCGCCGATCAGCAGCGCCGCAATGATCAACGGAATGATATTGACGCCGATATAAGCCAAAAATATGAGCAATACCGGAACGAAACCGACCAGCACCTCTTTGGTCCATCTTGGCATTATTCCCACACCCCTATCTTCGCGGGGTTCCGGGGCAGCACGATAAACTTGCTGGAATCGCCGTCGCTAAGGCTGATATACACGTTGTCCGTATCCATCTCCGTTTGGGTTTTGATGCCGGAATCTTTGGCCATTTGCTCCAGCTTGGCCGGAATTTCGGTATATTTCTTGTTGTCCATCGCTTCGGCGACGGAGAACATCGCGGAATTCCAGAAACGGTTCAGCTTCTCGGAGGAATGGTCCACGAAATCGAATTTCAGCTTGCGGTTGCCTACCACCGATTTTCCTTTGGTCGTAATTTGGTCTACAAGTCCCGATAAGTTCGTGTCAGGCTTCAAATCCAGTTTCAAATTGATCTGATTGCGGGTAATATCGAATTGGGCGTTGTTGACGCCTTTATAATTTTGAACGATTTTTTGCAGCGGCCCTTGCATCGTCGTCTGGCGATAAACGAACCATCCGCCGAACAGCACCGCCGCCGATATGACAACAGTAAGCGCAATTGGTATTGGACGCAGTTTCAAAACGTTGTCCTCCTCTCTTATTCTAAAAAATTATCTCTATCTGCTTAGATTGAATTAAAGCAAGTCACCTTCGAAAAACGAATTCCCCGTGGAATCGAAGAATGACATAAAAACTTTAATTCGTTCTATCTATATCATACGAAAAATAGACAACCGCGGCAAAGGAGCTCTAAGCAAAGCTTCTAAGTCACGGTCATTCCAAACTTTTTCAATCTGCATTCAACACGACGGTCACACCATTTTCAGAGAGTATATCTTTGAATCACAATATAGAGTATATCACATCGTATATACTAAATCGAAGGTAATGTGTGAAAGTATTTAAAATATTATCCTGCGCACGCCAAAGAACCCCATTTTCATGAGGTTCTTTTCCATTTATTAGCTAATGATTCGCATCAATGCGTTTAGGCGGATTAACGGTTAGGCAGCGTAAAAGGACCCCCGATGCTTTGGCCGTCGCTGAACCGGTAGAATTGATAATAATAATGATCCTTGGACCAGTAAAAAAGCTGCCATGCGTATTCGCCGTTGTACATCCCGGGCACGACCTTCAGCTTTTTGACGTCCGGAATTTCCTTCGTCGCTTTTTCCTTGATCTGATTTTCCGACATGCCGTTGGAGAGCAACTCTTCGTGCACCGCGCCCTCGCCCGGTTTCACTTTGCCGTTTTCGTCCATCGTCACCCACACCATGATCGGACGGTTGTCTTTGTCCAACCCTTCGATCGCCCAGCAGATCGTATCCCATACCGATTTTTGGGCTTCGGTCACCTTCACGAGGCTTGTCTCCTGTTTGGCCTTCAGAATGGCCGCCGTCTCTTGCGCGCGGATATCCTGCGTTACGTATATGTAATAACGGTAAAGCCCGAACACGATCAGCAGAAACGCGACGATGCCGAGAAAAATCCATTTCTTTTTGTTCTTTAGCATAAGTTCCCCTATCTTTGGCCGTTCTTACCGGGACAAGAGACCTTCGAACGCGGCTTGGGCTTCCCGGCGGATGCGCTCTTCGTCCATCGTCAGGCACGCGCCATGCTTCACGATCTGCTTGCCGTCCACCCACACGTGTTCGACGTCTTTGCCGCTAGCCGAGTAGATTGCATGGGAAATCAGATCGGTATGCGGGAGGAAATGGGCTTGGTCGGTATTCAGTGCGATAAAATCGGCTTTCATGCCCGGCGCAAGGGTACCGACGTCCTGCAGGAAAAGGGATTGCGCTCCGTATACCGTTCCCATTTTCAAGGCTTCGTAAGCCGGAACCGCCGTCGGGTCGCCGGACACCCCTTTATGGATGAGCGCCGCAAGACGCATTTCCTCGAACATGTCCAAATTGTTGTTGCTGGCCGCGCCGTCGGTGCCGAGCGAGACCGTTACGCCCGCTTTGAGCAGATCCGTCACGCGGGCCACGCCGCTCGCCAGCTTCAGGTTGCTGCCCGGATTGTGGGACACGGCCACGTTGTTGCGCGCCAATATGCCGATTTCTTCATCGGTTAAGTGAACGGCATGGGCGACCAGGGACGGTCTTGAAAATACGCCGAGCTTCTCCAAATGGGCGACCGGCCGCAAGCCGTAATCCCGAACGTTTTGCTCGACCTCGGCAATCGTTTCGGACATATGGGTATGCATCGGCAAATCCAGGTCAAACGCGGCCTGCACGAATTTCTCGATGAAATCCGGAGGACATGTATACGGCGCGTGCGGCGAAATCATCGTCGTGATCCGGCCGTCCGCCTTGCCGTTCCAATCCCGTGCGAACTGGATCGCCTCGTTCAGCTTGTGACGCTGAATGTCCTCGGAGCATAACCCGATGACGCCCCGCATGAGGGACGCGCGAATTCCCGACTCTTCGGTCACCTTTGCGACTTGGTCCATATGGTCATACATGTCCAGGAAGGTGGTCGTCCCGCCCTTGAGCATTTCCAGCACCGACAGCGCCGTTCCCCTATAGACGTCGGAAGAGGTAAACTTGGCTTCCATCGGCCACATTTTCTCCTGCAGCCAAATTTGCAGGGCCAGGTCGTCCCCGTACCCCCGCAGCAGCGACATCGCCGCATGCCCGTGCGTGTTGATCAGGCCGGGCATAAAAAACAGATGCGTGCCGTCGAATACGGGAACATCGTTTTCAAGCTCCGGCATTTCTTCCCCTATATAAGCGATGCGGTCGCCTTCGATGACCATGCAGCCCTGGATTACGGGCTTGTCTTGGTCAGGCACGGCAAAGCTGCCGTTTTTAATGATCCATTGGTTTGTCTTGTTCTCCGCCATCGGCTGAATCGTCCT
Organism: Paenibacillus sp. FSL M7-1455; assembly: GCF_038004655.1. Taxonomy (NCBI): domain Bacteria; kingdom Bacillati; phylum Bacillota; class Bacilli; order Caryophanales; family Paenibacillaceae; genus Paenibacillus; species Paenibacillus sp. FSL M7-1455. The sequence continues at coordinate 3,748,648 of NZ_JBBORO010000001.1, forward strand.
TTCCGTTATTCAAATAATAAGCCAGGCTCAGCAGGTCCGTCGTGAAATCCGCCGCATGGATCCGGATGTTGGCCGGCGCCTTCAGAATGGTCGGCGCGAAGTTCAGGATCGCCTCGATCCCGGCGCCAATAAGCTGGTCGGCCACGTTCTGGGCCTCGACGGCGGGCACCGTAATGATGCCGATCCGGATATTCCGGTTTTTGATCGTATCCGTGATCTCTTCCATCGGCTGCACCGTCAGCGTATTGATTTTTTTGCCGATTTTTTTCGGATTTTCGTCGAAGACCGCCACGATTTTAATGTTTTCGCGCAGGTAAAAGTTGTAGTTGGAAAGCGCCTGTCCCAGGTTGCCGGCGCCCACCAGCACCGCGTTGATCTGCTGATCCAGGTTCAGGATGTGGCGGATCTTTTCAATCAGGTACGAAACGTCGTATCCGATCCCTTTCCGGCCGAAATCACCGAAATACGCCAGATCCTTGCGGATTTGTGCCGGGTTCAGGTCCAGTCGCTGACCAAGCTCCTGGGAGGAAACCGTCGCTACCTCCCGCTTGTGCAAATCATTCAAATAACGTAAATATACAGGCAATCTGCGGACGACCGCTTCGGAAATTTTCTCCGATTTCATGCATGTTCCCCCTATTTAACAGCTTAAATTCTATCGTTCGATCCTATGAAAAGGGTCGTATTAACCTTCTTGAAGCCATTCAGATATACGGGGAACCATTTTTTCCGTATTCATATGCTCCATCTTTGGCCCCGGCAAGGAATAGAGAAAATATTTCCCGTAGTAAGACTCGATTACGCGCGTATCGTATACGATGACGATTCCGCGGTCATTCGCCGTACGAACCAAGCGGCCGAAGCCCTGCTTAAAGCGGATGACCGCCTGCGGCACGGAAAGCTTCATGAACGGATTTTTCTTCTGGCGCTGCAAAAGTTCGGCTTTCGCTTCGTTCAGCGGGTGATTCGGCGGCTGGAACGGAAGCCTTACGATCGCCAGGCAGGTCAACGCTTCGCCGGGGATATCGACTCCCTCCCAGAAGCTGCTCGTACCGAGCAGCACCGAAGCGCTGCTGTCTTGAAACCGGCGAATGAGCTTGGTGCGGCTGCCGCTGTCCACGCCTTGGCCGAGCACGGTGATATCGCTGCCCGCAAGGGCGTTTTTCAGCGGTTCGTGCACCTGCCGGAGCATCCGGTACGAGGTGAACAGCACCAGCATTCGGCCATGGGTTGCGATCGCCGCGTCGGCCAGGGACCGCACGAGCGTGTCCACGAACACCGGATCGCCGACGCTTCCTTTTACGCTCGGGAAATCCCGCGGAATGACCAGCAACGCCTGGTCGCGGTATTTGAACGGGGAAGGAAGCTGCACGGATACCAGCCTGCCGCTCTCCTGGTCTTCCTGCAGACCAAGATTATCGATCATGTATTGGAAGGACTTGTCGACCGACAACGTAGCCGACGTTAATATAACGCTTTTCTTTTTATCGAAAAACAACTCCTTGAGCTGTTTGCTGACGTCTACCGGAACCGCATACAGCTGAAGCGATTTGCTGCGGAAATGGCTGCTTGCCTCCATCCAATAAACGACGGTGGCATCGTCCAGATTCATGAACGCCCGCAGATCGTCGCGTTCGGCAGCCAGATCCTTGAACAGGCCGCTAAGATCCGTTATCAGGCTGTCCGCGCTGTAATCGTCTTCGTTTTCCTTGTATTCGGCCAGCATTTTTTCGCCGCGGCGGACGATTTCGCTCATTTTCACATGGATCTGGTTCTCCATCGCCTTCAGTGTTTCCCATTCCTGCGGCCATTTCGACGGCTGGAGCCTCAGCACATATTGCCCGGATTCTCCCGGCGCGGCGTCATTCCTTTCCGGCATCAGGGCGAAAAGGGATTCGCTGAGCTTGTCCCAAGTTTCCTTGACGTCGACCAAATCTTCGCTGATGCGATCGATCGCCGCGATCCAGTCGCCGGCCCGCTCCTGCCCGGACGACTGCAGTTGTTGGCGGAGGGCGATAAGCTGTCCGCTCCGCGAATCTTTGTACAGACGCGTAAGGGTGTGGACGACGCTGAAATATTTCATGTGCAGCCCCAGATGTTTGCCGGCAACGTCCTCCAAATGATGGGCTTCGTCAATGACGAGGCGCTCATAGGACGGCAGCAGCTGATGACCCGCTTTAACGTCCGTGAACAGCTTGGAGTGGTTCGTAATGACGACGTCGGCGATGCCCGCTTCATGTTTCGCGCGGTGATAATAACATTTGCGGAACCACGGGCAGGCGCGGCCCAGGCAGGAATCCGAATCGCTGCTCACCGTTTCCCAGAAGTCGCCGCCCCTTCCCCCGAGATTCAGCTCCTCGTCGTCGCCGTTTTCGGTTTGCGCAAGCCATACGATCATCTGCGCAGCGGTAATCGTATCTTCCTTGGGATTAAAAAAGTCTCTTCTGTTTATTTTATGTTCAAATTTTCTCAAACACAAATAATGTTGTCTTCCCTTAAAGACCGCCGCCTTGAAAGGGAACGGCACAACCTGCGTCAACAATGGCACGTCGCGCTCCCGCAGCTGCTCCTGAAGGTTGATCGTGTGCGTGCTGATCATCACCTTTTGCTGCTGCTTGACGCTTTGGTAAATGGAAGGAATAAGGTATCCCAGCGATTTGCCGGTACCCGTTCCCGCCTCGATCAGCAGATGCTTGTCCTCGTTCAGCGCGTTCATCACCTGATCGAACATGATCGTTTGCGGTTCGCGCTCCTCGTATTGGGGCATAATAGCCTTAAGACGATTTTGAATTTCGCCCAAATATTCCTTGAACTCCACCCCGGCGAGAGGGTTGTCGTCCCCTTCGTCCCGCGGCGGTTTCATTTCCGTCCAGTCTTCGACGGCCAGGGCAAACTGGCGGTAAAACGTATGGCTGTTCAGGTCCTGAATCGGCTCCTGTTCCTTTTCCTGGCACAAGCCGTCAAAAAACCATCCCAAATCGCTGTCTTCGTCGGCAAACAGTTCGGTGAGCCGCTGCAGCGTGATGAGAGGCAAGTCCCTGAGTTCTGACAGGCATTTCAAAAATACATAAGCCGTCGCCAATGCATCGCTGTCCGCCTGATGGGGCCGGTCATGCTGGATGCCGAAATGCGACGTGACCTGGCCCAATTGGTAGGAAGTCAGGGACGGAAAGCATATTTTAAGAAAATCCAACGTGTCGAGAATGCGCCCGGAAAACGGGAGATATCCGGAGCTGTCCAGCGCGTTTTGCAAAAAATTGAAGTCGAACGCGACGTTATGCCCGACCAGGACGACGTCGTCCAGCATCGGCACAAGCTCCATCAGCATCTCTTCCAGCGGCGGCGCATCCGCCACATCCTCTTCCGTTATACCGGTCAGCCCCGTAATAAACGGCGGGATTTCCACCGTCGGTTTGACGTAGGAACCGTACACGCGGGATATCGTCAAATCTTCTTCTATGATGGCAAGTCCAACTTGAATGATCTCATCGGCGGACTGGTTGCCTGTTGTCTCAAAATCCAGTACGGCAAATTTCATGATCAAAATTAATCCTTTCATTCCAGTCTCAATTACCAGCATAACAGAAGATTTCACATTTGAAAATTAAAGGGCAGCAAAAAGGCGATGCACAAGGCGCTACCCGGAGCGCATGATGCATCGGCCTTTTTGCTGCTTTCTACATCATCGATATGAGCTGGCTGCCGTATTGAAGCTGGCCGCGGTTCTGCTGGCACACCTTCAAATTGATCAGCGGATCGGGCAGCGTCGGATCGCACTGCAACGCAATGGTAAAAAACTCCTGGGCTTTGCTTGTTGCTCCATGCTTCACGGCAATGCATCCCAAAGCATTGTAAATCATCGCTTTCAGCTTTTGGCTGTTGGCGAGCGGCAAAATCCATTGGAAATGTTTTTGGGCCGCTTCCGTTTCGTCCAGGTGCAAATGGGACATGGCCAGATACATCCGGGCCAAAAGGCTGTCGGGATATTGACGGATGACTTGGGCAAACTGCTGCGCGGCTTGGCGGTACATCAACAACCTGAAATACCCCTGCCCGCGCACGAATGCGTTCATTTCCAATTCGGGCGAGCTCTGATCTGAAAACAAGGTGGCAGGCACCTCGACATGCTGGCGGAATTCCCCCATTTTTTCCTCAAAAGATAACCATTCATCAATAATGCCGTCGCTCATCGTCTTCAGCATATTCCATTGTTGGATCAACTGATGTTTCTGGGTTTCCTCCGCCGTCGGGTAATGTTTCATGATTTCATCTAACATGTGGTTCATTTCCGCGAAAACATGCTGGAACATCGCTGCATCCCACCCTTAAACTAAAAATGAAATCAGTGCGGTCACCTGCATTCATTTTTTGTTGAACGGGCTGTTTTCATTCTCCGCGGAGCCTGCCATTCCTTGTCTTCATAAACGTTAGATGATGGTTGCGTGCACTTCCTTGCTCATCGTTGTCAGCGGCCGATTGGACTCGTTGACGAACACCACTCTCGGCTTATGGTTTTTGATCTCCTCATCGGACATCATGGCATAGGACATAATAATGACCGTATCCCCCGGTTGCACCAGGCGTGCCGCCGCCCCGTTGAGGCAGATGACGCCGCTCCCGCGCGGACCCGGGATCACGTACGTTTCGAGCCGGGCGCCGTTGTTGTTGTCGACCACCTGGACTTTTTCGTTCTCCAGCAGGTCGGCGGCTTCCATCAAGTCTTCGTCGATCGTAATGCTGCCTACGTAGTTAAGGTTCGCTTCGGTTACGGTGGCGCGGTGTATTTTGGATTTCATCATCGTTCTGAACATGTCTCATTCCCCTTTCGAATGGAGCAGGCAATTGTCAATCAGGCGCGTTCTGCCGAATTTGACGGCCAGCGCCATCAATACGGATTCATTGTGTTCGATCACCGGCTCGCCGTCCGCAAGCGGCGCAAGGGCCGGAAATGCGGCGACTTCGACGTAATCGATGACGGCCAGCGGGGATTCGCTGATCCGGGTGGTCAAAAACCGTTTGGCCTCGCCCGCGGTCCGGATTCGGCCGCTTTCGACCGCTTCTTTCGCCTCGCGAAGGGAACGGGAAAGTACCAGCGCTTGCGTCCGTTCTTCCGGGCTGAGGTACACGTTCCGCGAGCTGAGGGCCAGCCCGTCCTCTTCCCGTACAATCGGGCAAGGCACGATCGTCACGTTAAAGTTCAAATCGTAAACCATCTGCTGGATCACGGCCACCTGCTGCGCGTCCTTCATGCCGAAAAACGCGTAATCCGGCTGCACGATATTAAACAGCTTGCCCACCACGGTCGTCACCCCGTCGAAATGTCCGGGGCGGGACGCGCCGCAAAGCCCGGAGGTTACCTCGGATACGGCGATTTTCGTTTTGGTCGGCTGCGGGTACATCGTATCCACGGTCGGAAGAAATACAAGATCGGCGCCGGCGTTTTCGGCCGCGGCCAAATCCCGCTGTTCGTCGCGAGGATATGTTTCAAAATCCTCCCCCGGCCCGAACTGGATCGGGTTGACGAATATGCTGACGACGACGATGCCCGTTTTCTCCTTGGCTGCCCGGATCAAGCTGGCATGCCCTTCATGGAGATATCCCATCGTCGGCACCAACCCGACCGTTCCTATATCCTTTGCCGCTTTCAAACTTCGTATTTCTTCCCTAAGCTCTGCAATCGTTCTGACGGCTTTCATGCGTTGTTCACCTTTTCCCGGCCTCTGCCGTATAGATTATCGATGACGTGATCGTCTGCCGTAAATACATGGCTCTCATCCGGGAAAGAACGTTCTTTCACTTCTTTGACGTATTGAGCCAGACCCTCGCGGATCATCGTTCCGGCATCCCCGAAGGTTTTTACAAATTTTTTGGCGCGGTACGGGGAGGCATATTGGAAAATATCATGGAAAACAAGCACCTGGCCGTCCACGCCCCGGCCCGCGCCGATGCCGATCGTCGGGATGGACAGCTGCGACGTGATGTAAGCCGCAACCTGTTCGGTGACCAGTTCCAGGACGACCCCGAACGCGCCCGCTTTCTCCAGCGCTTTGGCGTCTTCCAGCAGGCGCTGCGCATCCTTTTCGTCTTTCCCTTGAATCCGGTACCCCCCGATTTGATTCACCGACTGGGGCGTGAGGCCGATATGGCCCAAAACGGGAACGCCCGCGGCAACGATCGTTTCGACCGCCGCGCTGATTTCTTTGCCGCCTTCCATTTTGACGGCATGGGCATGGCCTTCCTGCATCAGCCTGCGCACGTTGCGCAGCGTTTCGTCGATGCTCCCGTGATATGTCATAAACGGCAAATCGGCGACGACGAACGTATTGCCCGCCCCCCGGACGACCGAACGCGTATGGTACACCATGTCGTCGATGGTGACCGGGAGGGTCGAATCATACCCGAGCACGACGTTGCCGAGCGAGTCGCCGACCAAAATCATGTCGACGCCCGCTTCTTCGGCGAGGCGCGCCGTCGGGTAATCATAAGCGGTAACCATGCTGAGCGCCGTGCCTTCCTCTTTCATTTTTTTCATTTTAACGATGTTGAGCGGATGTTTCACTGCCATGTTTGCAGCCCCTTCCTTCGGAATAGTGTTGGAAAAACAAAAAAACCTTTTAGCAGATCACTAAAAAGTTCCGAAAGGGCAAAAAAGAGTCACTTGCGATCGTCCCTTCTGTCTCGGTCCCTTCGGCTCAGAGCAGAATCCAACGTATGCATTATGCTGTTGTGATTGCTTGCACATGCAGAGTGCAGTTCGGTCCCTTGCCGATACCGCCTCTACATGTCAGTATATCAAATCCTTCGCAAAATTTCATCGTCTAAGTTCGACATCTCCGGAAAAAACAGGCAATTCCCGCCCGTCCTCCGTCAGGATGACCAACGCGCCGTGAGGGTCCAGCTTCAGTGCCTGGCCCGTTACGGGACCCGATGCGGCTCCCACGGTGACCCGTTTGCCCAAAGTGACGGACAACGCCTCCCACAACGAGGCGATCGGCGCAAATCCTTCCTGCTGGTAAAGCCGGTACAACGTTTCGAATTCTTCCATCGCCGCCGCGATCAATTGCACGCGGTCGACGGGGTGACCGGCTTCTATTTTTAAAGAGGTTGCGACCGATTTGAGCTCATCCGGATAATCGTCGGGGTCCAGGTTCGCGCTGATCCCGATGCCGGCGATGCAGTAACGGACATATTCGTCCTCCGCCGCCGATTCCAAGAGGATCCCGCAGATTTTGCGGCCGTCGACCAGGAGGTCGTTCGGCCATTTCAGCCCGGCCATGACGCCGGTCGTCCGCCGTACCGCCCTGCACACCGCGACGCCCGTCAGCAGCGTCAGCTGGGGCATGTAATGCAGCGGTTGTTTCGGTCTTAGCACCAGGCTCATCCATACGCCTTTGCCTTTGGGAGAAAACCATTTCCGCCCGAGCCTGCCTTTGCCCCCCGTCTGCTCCTCGGCAACGACCAGCGTTCCCTCCGGCGCCCCGGCCTCGGCGAGCGCCTTGGCTTCCTCCTGCGTGGATACCGTCGTTTCAAGCACTTTCAGCTTCTTGCCCGCGGTATTCGTCTTTAACGTTTTCAGCAGCGTCAGCGTGTCGATCCGTTCCGGTTTGTTGACGATCCGGTAGCCCTTGTTCGGGACGGCCTCGAATTCGTACCCGGCTTCCCTCAGCTTGTTGATCTGCTTCCAGACGGCCGTGCGGCTGACGGACAACCTGCGGCTGATTTCCTCGCCGGAAACGAACTCCTGCGGGCTGGCGAGCAGCAAATCAAGCAGCGTTTCTTTTTCACTCATGGGTTGATATCACCTGTTTCGCTTCTTCGATTAATCGGTTATGGTCGTTCGGCAGCTCGCGCGAACTAACGCGTACAAGCAGCCCGTTCAATAGTTCGCCCAACCACGGCCCGCCTTTCCGTCCGGACAACGCAAGCACGTCTTTGCCCGTGACAGCCAGCTCGGACATGTGGTATACGGCCATTTCTTCCATCCACGCCCGTCCGTTTTCCAATACGTCCTGCGGATAACCCCCAGCGGCTTCCCCCGCCTTCAGCATATCGGCCAGCCTCAGCCAAGATTCGGAGGTTTCCCGTCCGAACCGAAGCACGATCCGGATCCACTCCAGACGGCAAGGGGAGGTACGGTCCATGGCTTCGACGGCTTCTCCGACGTTTAAAATGCCGACAATCCGCTCCCGAACCGTATTGGGAAAGGTCCAATCCCGGAGGTACGCATTCGCTTTCTCAGCCGGCACAGCGCAGGCATATAACAGCAGCGCAAACCGGATCGCCGGTTCTTCGGGAGAGAGATCGTCGATCAGGCGGATAAGCCTTGCCTCGGACGCATAGGGAAAAGGAACCTTGGCATAAGCCGGCAGCTTGCTGCGGTAAAGCAATCCCAGCCCTCTTGACGGCTTGCTGCCGGCCATCAGCTTCTCCAGCTCCACGCGGAAGCGCTCCATCGCTACGTAGCGGATGTTTTCCCGTTCCTCGAGCAGCCCTTTCCAAGTGCGGTAGGCAATGTTGAATCCGAACACCGAGGCAAACCGGATGCAGCGCACCATGCGCAGCGCATCCTCTTGAAAGCGTCCTTTGGCATCGCCTACGCAGCGGATCATGCGGGCCTCCAGGTCGTTTATGCCGTGAAACGGATCCACGACATTGCCTTCGATATCCCTGGCAATCGCATTTATCGTAAAATCCCGCCGCTTCAAATCTTCCCGCAAATCCCGCACGAACGCGACTTCGGCAGGCCGCCGATGCTTTTCATAAGCTCCTTCAACACGGTATGTGGTCACCTCGAAGGCGCAGTCCCCGCTCAGGACCGTAACGGTTCCATGCTGGATGCCCGTCGGGACCGTCCGTTCAAATACGTCCTGCACTTCTTCCGGCAACGCGGAGGTCGTAATGTCCATGTCGTCGACCGGCCTGCCCATCAGCTCGTCCCTGACGCAGCCGCCGACCCAATAAGCCTCATGACCATGCTCAAGCAGCTTTGAAATCACTTGTTTGCCCTGCTCCGCCATCGCGGGATCGGCTTGTTTCCATCGTACCAATATCGTTCCTCCCTGCCTCTCGTCCGAAGCCGGATCAGCCGCACACCGAATCGAGCTCCGGAACCTCGCGCCCAAGAACGCGGTAATAAATTTTCTCGTACTGCTGGGTAATCAGCCCGTCGCAGAACTGTTCGCATGCCCTTTTGACGCAGGCCTCCTTGAACGTGGCTGCAAGCGCATCGTTGGACAACAGCTGAACGGCGTAATCCGCCATGCGCTTCGTGTCGCCGATCGGCGCCAGAAATCCGGTTTCGCCATGGACGACTAGCTCCGGAATGCCGCCGGCAATCGAACCGATCGTCGGCACGCCGCAAGCCATCGCCTCCAGCGCGACCAAGCCGAAGCTTTCCTTTTCCGACGGGAGCAGCAGCACGTCCGCCAGGGAAATCACTTGCGCGATGTCGTCCTGTTTACCTAAGAACAACACTTTTTCCTCGAGGCCGAGCTCCCGGATTTTGCATTGAACCTTCGGCAGGTCCGGACCTTCCCCGACGAGCAGCAGCTTGGAAGGCACTTTCTCTTGGACCTTCGCAAAAATGTCCACGACATCCCCCACCCGTTTAACGGGCCGGAAATTGGAAATATGCATCAATATTTTTTCGTGCGGTTCCGCGTAGTCTCCGCGCAGCGAGCTGATGTCCCGCGGATAATATATCCGTTTGTCGACAAAGTTATAGGTCAGGTCGATGTCCCGGCTGATGTCGAGGACCTCGCGCGTCTCTTGGATCAAATCCCGGGAAACGGCCGTTACCGCATCACTTTCGTTGATGGCCAGGCGGATCAGGTCCTTAAGCGACTCGTCCTGGGCCAAAACGGTAATGTCCGTGCCATGGAGCGTCGTAACGACTTTCAATTGATCCCCCACCATCTGTTTGGCCAGGAATGCGCAAACGGCATGCGGAACGGCATAATGGACGTGCAAAACGTCCAGCTGCTGCATTTTGGCAACCTGCGCCATTTTCGTCGCCAGCGACATTTCGTACGGCGGATAGCGGAATACGTAATAATCGCTGACCTCCACCTCATGATAAAAAATGTTTTTGTGAAACGTGCCTCCCAGCCGAAACGGTATGCTGTTCGCGATAAAATGGACCTGATGCCCTTTTTCGGCCAAAAGCTTCCCGAGTTCGGTGGCAACGACCCCGGAACCGCCAAGGGAAGGGTAACACGTGATTCCTATTTTTAATGGTTGACTCAATTCTGCCTGCCTCCCTTATGAAGAGAAGTATATGAACCCGTATGTTCCTAAAGCGTGAAATAGTCAGAACTGACCCCCCGCAACATGGCTGAAGATCAGTCCTGACTTTGATTGAAAGGCATCTCTACATGAATTTGTCCACGAGGAACGGCGACCGCGCCGCGAAACCTTCCGCATACGGAATAAGCCTGCGCTGGCCGGTCAGCTTGTCCCGGGAACGGACGCGTTCGATATAACCTTGATTGAGCGGGGTCGAAACGGCATCCTCTTCGCCAAGCCCGCTCTCGAACTGCGAACGGTAGCATAGAAGCGCTTGTTCTTTTCTCTCCTGCTCGGCGGTAATGTCCACCATGACGTCCGTCCGGCCCATATCATTTATAAAGTAAAAATACAGCTGATCTACCTGCACGGCAGGCATCTCGGGCATATAGCGGCGGAGTTTCGCGTTAAAAACCGCCTCCTCAACCAGCCGGCTGCAAGCGACGTGATCCGGATGCCGGTCTTCCCAATAAGGCGCGAACACGATCCGGGGAGCGTAACGTCGTATTTCCTCGGTAATCCGGCGCACGTGCTCCGGAGTGGCGAATAACCCCCGATCCGGCAATCCCAGGTTGCTCCGCATCGCCAGCCCAAGCACGCCTGCTGCCGCATCGGCTTCCTGCCGGCGCCGCTCCACGGTGCCGTTGGAAGACATCTCGGCATAAGTCAAGTCGCAGATGCCCACGCGGTAACCGGCGTCCACATGCTTGATGATCGTGCCGCCCATGCCGATTTCAGCGTCGTCCGCATGAGCGCCGAAAACCAGAATGTCCAGCCTGTCGCTCATTCCTCAACACCCGGCTTGTATTTATGTACCAGCTCGCGCCATGCGAAATCGCCGCGGTCCAGTGCTTTCACCAAAATTTCCGCCGTCGCGATATTCGTTCCGAGCGGAATGCCCTGCACGTCGCAAAGGCGCAGCAAAGCGTTGATATCCGGTTCATGCGGCTGAGCCATCAGCGGATCGCGAAGGAAAATGATCAAATCCATTTCGTTTTGGGCGACAAGCGCCCCGATCTGCTGGTCGCCGCCGAGCGGCCCCGACATAAAACGGTGGATTTTCAGATTGGTGTTCTCCATGATCCGTTTGCCGGTCGTCCCGGTGGAGTACAGCTCATGTCCTTCAAATACATTTTCATAGGCCGTCACAAAATTGACCATTTCGTCCTTTTTGCGGTCGTGTGCGATAAATGCGATTTTCATCCTGTCCCACTCCTTCGGAAGCTACTCTATAAAATGATCAAATCCGTAAACCATGCCGGTATAACCCATAACCTTTTCGATCGCCATTTTCACCCCAGGCATATAACCTGCCCGTTCATAGGAATCATGACGGATTTTCAGGGTTTGGCCGAAGCCCCCGAAAATCACTTCCTGCTGCGCGAACACGCCCGGCAGCCGGACGCTGTGGATCCGGAAGCCGTTATAATAACCGCCGCGGGCTCCGTCAATCGTCTCTTCCTCTTTCGGATTTCCCTGGCGGATTTCTTCGCGGTTCTGGGCGATCAATTCGGCCGTTTTCACTGCGGTCCCGGACGGAGCGTCCAATTTCTGGTCCCCGTGGTACTCGATAATTTCCAGATGCGGGAAGTATTTCGCCGCTTGCGCGGCGAATTTCATCATCAAAATGGCGCCTACCGAAAAGTTCGGCGCGATCAAGCCGCCGATGCCTTTGCTCTGGCACTGCTTGTCCAACTCTTCGATTTGCTCCGGGGTGAACCCGGTTGTCCCGATGACCGGACGAACGCCGTGAGCAACCGCAAGTGCCGTATTGGCATAAGCAAATTGCGGTGTCGTGAAATCAACGAGGACATCCGGCTTCGTTTCTACCAACGCTAACTCCAGATCGTTTGTCACTTGGACCCCGCAGGCCGGCAGACCGACCAGGGTTCCGGCATCGGTGCCTTGCTGGGAGCGGTTGACCGCTGCCGCCAGCTCCAAATCCGGATCCTCAAGAACCAGCTTGACGACCTCTTTTCCCATTCTTCCGGCAGCCCCGGCGACTGCAACTTTGATTCGATTTGACATGCGCTTTTCCCCCCGCTTTTTTCTTTGCTACGTAGTGGAATCGTGCAAATAGGTGCTCAATCGGCTTTTGAACTGGTCAAGCATGCTTTGCAGTCCGTCATCCTGCGGCTGCAGAGCCATGGCTTCTTTTAATGAAGCGATCGCAAGCGCATGCTCGTTAAGCTGGCTGTAAGCCACGGCAAGCCAAATGTACGCCTCCGCGTAGAGCGGGTCAAGGCGTACGGCTTCCTTCAGCACGGACACCGTTTGATACAGTTCGCTGGCGGGTGCCATATCGCCCGAGTCGAGCACCTTTTTGGCATCCTGCACGATTCGCATCGATTGCAGATGCTGAAGATTGAGGGCGTATTCCGCTTTATCCGGTTCCAGCTCGCAGGCCTTTTGTGCATGTTCGAGCGCTTTGTCGATTTTTCCGCTTCGCGCATAGGTCACAGAGCACCGGTAACGAATTTCAGCGGACGCCGGATTCTCCGCAGCAGCTGCCTCAAACCACTGAAGAGCCCCTTCGAAATCATTTTGCAAAATGCACTGGTAAGCATTTCGAACGAATTGTTCGGATTTCATCCTGCCGTACTCCCCCCTGTTATTACAGGCTATTGTACAGCATATGTATGACGGGCTTATTCGGTGTCCTTTTTCGTCCAACGGTTTGCGTCCCGCGTATTAAATTTATGCATGACCTTGTCATGCGCCTCCGTCAGGTCAATGCCGAGAGAGTTGGCGAAACAGATCGTGATGAACAAAATGTCGCCAAGCTCAAGCTCGATGGAGTTTTCCTCCTCCGTGGCTTTTTTCGGCTTTTCCCCGAAGCGGTGGTTTACCTCGCGAGCCAGTTCGCCCACCTCTTCCGACATCCGCGCCAGCATGGACAAAGGACTGAAATATCCTTCTTTGAACTGGGAGATATACCGGTCGACTTCCTTTTGCATTTCAGCCAGTGTCTTTTCCATTTCGGATGGACCATCCCCCTTAAATCTGCATTTTTCACCCCGATTAGACAAGGTATCAGTTTACTCCATATGTTATCGCAAAGCCGAAATGAACACAAATCTTTTTTAAATCGTCTGGAAAAAGGTATACTATGGTTGGAGCGAAGAGCTTGTTCTTCCTACTTTTGGTTAATGCGAGGGGTTTCATGACATTATCGAAATGGTTGTCTCCCATGAAAATGGTCCTGCCGATCATCCTCGGGACCGCCGTGTATGCTTTTGGGCTGCTGTATTTCATCATTCCGAACCAGCTGATGGAAGGCGGGGTTACGGGCGTCACCGTCCTGCTCAATTACGCCTTCGCCGTACCGCCCGCGCTTTCGACGCTGGTGCTGAACATTCCGCTGTTCCTGATCGGACTCAAAGTGTTGGGCGGCAGGCAAATGATCTATACCGGCGTCGGCATCGCCGCGCTCACGTTCTTTTTATGGGTGTTCGAAAAAATGATAGGCTGGGGTTGGATCACCCCGTTCCAAACCGAACGGGACTACATTCTCGCTTCCCTGTACGCCGGCGTCACGTTAGGCGCGGGGCTCGGCATCGTGTTCCGGTTCGGCGGGACGACGGGCGGCTCGGACATCGTGGCCCGGATCTGCAACCGCAAGTTCGGCTGGAGCATGGGCCAGGTCATTTTAGGAATCGATATCATCATTATCGGCGCTTCCCTTTTCTTTATCCCCAGAGAACGAATATTATACACGCTTGTCGCCGTGTTCATATCGTCCAAGGTGATCGATTTCATTCAAGAAGGGGCATATGCCGCCAAAGCCTTTACCATCATCAGCGACCATGCGCCGGAAATCGCCGACAAAATCACGGCCGAAATGGAGCGCGGGGTAACGCTGATTCCGGCCATCGGGGCTTATTCGAAACAGGCGAAGCATATGGCCTATTGCGTAGTCGCAAGACACGAAATCCGGAGGCTGAACGGAATCGTCAAATCGATCGACCCCCGCGCGTTTGTCATTATCAATGACGTCCATGACGTGCTTGGCGAAGGGTTCAAAGAGACCTGACGAATTGGCGCCGGCAAACCCCGGCGACTCATCGGCTGTAAGCGTAAATAGCACCAAAAGCCTGCTGCTTCCGCTTGCGTTTGGTTGCATGCCCTGCAAAACAAAAAAAGCTCCTGTCGAACTCGCTGTTCAGGGAGCTTTTTGAAGCATTACGTCCTTGGCGTCACCTTTTTAAAGCTGTTTTTTTCGCCTTTGTATTTTCGGTATGCGGTATAAGCGAGAATGGCGGCAATAAAAGCCCCTCCCCAAAACATCCACGGCCACGAACCATCGACTTGATCAAGCGGCGCCAACGCCGGATGATCTTTTTTCTTGCCGAACAGCCCGTTGAACATTTCCTCGCCCTGCCCGATCATGCTTTCGATTTCGGCGGGTTTGGGCTGGACGACATTCACCAAACCTCCCATGTACGAAATCCAGGAATCCACCATCGCCACGTCCGAGGGCGTACGCTGGATCGTGACCGCCGGACGGATCAGCTCGTAATGCTCCTGAAGACGGTCGTATGCCTGTTTGGCGGCCAATACGTCGCCTTTGCCCAATCCTGCCCTCATCTGGCTCAGTTCCTCGCGGATCACCTTGTAATATTGCATCCATATCGGCTGTTTGGGGTTGTTCAGACTGTCGGCAGCCATTCTAAGCTTGGCCGATGCCGTAAGCCACTGCTTCTTGTCGAGGTGGACCCGCGCAACCGCTTCTTTCATTTCGATGATGCTTTCGGACAGGGCATGAATCCCCTCCACGCTGGTCAGCTTTTGAAAAGAAGAGGACTCGAAGATCGCGTTCACCTCCTGCAATTCCCTGCCGACCTGGTTAATGTCGCCTTGAAGGACATGGTTGTACATTTGCTCCGCCACCTGGCTTAAGCGAGCCGCCTGCCGGGCAGCGTCCTCCGGCCCTGCGGGAGCCTGGTCGTCAGCCGAGCGGCCATGCGCGATAACCGGCTGCAATGACAGCACAACGGCCAGGAGCCATAGGATGAACCATCGGGTTTTGGGCTTTAACGGTATGCTCCGCAGCATAGGACATCCCTCCTACCGTAAATGTATGGCAGAAGGGATGCGGGTAGAACAAGCTATGTAGAATTGCGTTTGCCAAGACGGAGCACGAGCCAGGCGAGCAAAACGCTGAACAGCGTAAGCCCGAGCGTAAAGCTCTGAACTCCTTGCAGATCGTCCTCCAAAACTCGGGGAAGCCACGGGTAGACGCCAAACGTATAATCCACGATATCGTTAAGAAACGTCCAGGCTGCGGCCGGAATAAGCATGATCGCGCCAAAACGAAAAAACCGCACGAACAGCAGCGCTTCGATGGCCATGATCAAATGGGATGCAACCAGCATCCAATCCTGCCACACCAACTGATCCCCTTGGGCAGCCCCGGCAAAAATGATGCTCACCGCCCATACCCCGTATTTGACGGAGGTCACAACGGCCAGCGATTCCATCAAAAGCCTGAAACCTGCGAAAAAGGACGACTTCGGCGGATACAAAAGAAACAACACGCTGATCGTAAAAAAGAGGCTTGCCGTCGGGCTGTCAGGGACAAAAATAACCTGCCATAACGCGTTGTGGGCCAACGTAAATTCGATCTGGTCTCCATACCATATGTACCCGTATACGGTTCCGATCAAATTGCACCAAAACAGCAGCCATAAAATCACCCGGTTGGTTAAAAAAGCGCGGCTCCAAAAAAACGAAACAGACAACTGGCGGTCCTCCTTTCGCCGTTTTTTTCCAAAAAAACCTGACCGCTTTCACGATCAGGTTTTTGGATCACATATTTCGGCTTATTTTGCTTCAGCCTTTTGTTTGGAGAGCCAATCCGCCAAATTGTCAATGTCTTTGTCCGTCAGGCCTGCCGCGATTGCACTGTCGTACATCGCCGGCATTTTGCCTTCGTAACCTTCTTTGATGATTTTGAGGATGGCTGCTTTATCATGTTTGTCGCCGACGCCACGCAGCGATGGTCCGCTGGCACCCTTCAAATCGGCAGCGTGGCAAGAAATGCAGCCCGCTTTTTTGAAGGATTCCATCGCCGGATTTTCTTTATCGACGATCGCAATTTCTTGTTGTTGATTGCCGCTTGTCGTTGGAAGGCCTTTGGCTCTGTTTTCTGCCGCTTTTTCTTCGCGCTGGATGTTTTCAGGGACTTGGCCCGTTTCAGCCAGCTCGGCTTTGTAATGAGTCCAGGCGCTGTTCGTCAGGTATACGCACGCAATCAAAGAAAGAATCATAAGCGACGAAGCGATCGGTCTGCGATAGAAGCGGCGCTCTTTGCCCGTATCAAGGAACGGAGCAAGCAGCAGCGAACCGAAGGCAACGCCCGTCACGCCAATCGTTCCGAGCACGATGTAATCGCCGGATGCGTATGGCATCTTCAAGTACTGATACAGGAACAAGAAGTACCAGTCCGGCATCGGAATGATCGAAGCGCTTGGATTCGCCGGGAACCACAGCGGAGCAGGCTCTGCGATGGTAAGTACCAAGAATCCGACAAGCACGACAACGCCGACCATCCATTCTTTCAGCAGAAAGTTAGGGATGAACGCTTCCGATTTGCCCGGATACGCGGTGTAGTCCGGAGGAGTGACGAACCCTGCGCCCTTTTTAACGCGGGAGTCTCCTACGTACACAACTTTTTCTTTCGAATTTTTCCCGTGTGCCATCGATATTCCTCCCTTCTTATTATAGTGGACCGGAAATGCCCTGTCTGCGGATCATGATGAAATGTCCCACCATCAGTACGAGCAATACGGCCGGGAGGAAGAATACATGAAGCGCGAAGAACCGTGTCAGCGTTTCCGCGCCTACGATGGTACCGCCCTGCAGGAATTCCTTGATGATTGGCCCGAGCCAAGGAACGGAATTCGCGATTTCGAGCGTAACCTTCGTAGCGAAGTAAGCTTTGTTATCCCAAGGAAGCAGGTAACCGGTAAGGCCCAGACCCAGCATAACAAAGAACAGAAGCATACCAACGACCCAGTTCATTTCACGCGGCGCTTTGTAAGAACCCGTGAAGAACACGCGCATAGTATGTAAGAACATCATGACGATAACAAGGCTCGCGCCCCAGTGGTGCATACCGCGCACGATTTGGCCGAACGCCACCTGCGTTTGCAGGTACTCGACGCTGTTGTACGCGTTAATGATGTCCGGTACATAATACATGGTCAGGAACATCCCTGACAGGATTTGAATGACCGTGATAAAAAACGTCAATCCGCCAAAGCAGTATACGAATGCGGAGAAATGATGCGCCGGGTTAACATGCTCAGGCACTTCGTGGTCAGCAACGTCTCTCCAAATCGGCGTG
Organism: Paenibacillus sp. FSL M7-1455; assembly: GCF_038004655.1. NCBI lineage: Bacteria > Bacillati > Bacillota > Bacilli > Caryophanales > Paenibacillaceae > Paenibacillus > Paenibacillus sp. FSL M7-1455. The sequence continues at coordinate 3,766,280 of NZ_JBBORO010000001.1, forward strand.
ACATCAAGACGTTCATCAATCCAGTTGTAGACACTCTTAAACATCCGAATCTACGCCTCCTATTTCACTTCAGTATTTGGCTCTACTTGCCCCAAATACACCCAACCGTCCTGCAATTTCAGTTTATACGTATCGAGTGGTTTAGGCGCTACAGCCAAGTTCTTGCCGAGTTTGTTGTAACGTGCGCCATGGCATGGGCAGTGATACTCGTCAGGGAAATTTTTGTCGTTGTTCCAGCCGACCGTGCACCCCAGGTGCTTACAGATCGGGGACAGCGCATAGATTTTCCCTTGCTCATCCTTACGGATCCAGGCCGTCAATGTAGCCTTGCTCGCGTACCATCCATCCTGCTGTTGGAGTTCAAAAGAGAATTCCTGAGGCTCGTCCGTAATTTTGCTTTCTTCCACGACCTTAATGAATTCGCCTTCACCTTTTTTATGCAGAATCGGATCAACTGCAAACCGCACCATCGGGAGCACTGGGCTCATTGCCATAAATGCGGTTGCACCACCTAAAGTATAAGCAAGAAATTGTCGACGGGACATTTCTTTACGCCCGGGTGGTTTCTCAGATGGTTCATGGTGGTCATTTTGGTTGCTCATAATGTCTTCAACCCCCTTTGTCAACCAATTCTTTAAGTGCTTTCAATGATTATCATCACACGACTTACTAGGACATAATAATAATATATTAGCCTTATAAGACCGTCAAGAATAACCAGATCTTTTTATTCTACAGTTGAAGAATTAACCAATTAAATTGTTGAATTTCTGTCACAATTACATTTCGGTTCCGGAATTCCATAATTTATGAATTTCTCCCTGCACGATACCGGCCAATTCTTTCCCGCTCTCGGCTTCTATCGCTGGTCGCGCCAAGATCAAATCGGCTTCCGGCAGATCGCTTGCCGGGAGGCTGCAGTCCGCCGACATGATGACGACATGTTTGAAGCCCGCCTGTTTCACGTTGCGGCACACTTCGTTCAAAAGCGACATTTCCCGCTGCAGTCCGTATTGGAATGCAGGATATGTAATCATTCTTCCCTTAAACGGAATTTCGACCAGGTCCATGAAATCCCTTAGACGTTCAAGGGCTGCCGTGGCTTCGACCGGGCTTTCGTTCCCGGTCAATCCCGTATAGGGAATGAGACAAGTGTCAAAATAGGGCTGCAGTTCCCCCCATGACGACTCGTCCACTTCGCTGAATTTCATTCGTTTCACCCTTCCCTCATTTTTCTCCATTATATTTCATATTATGCCTCGGCTGAAGAAAAAAAGAAACGCCGGTCTCTCCGCTCGGGTAAACGTCCTGCGTTCCCGAACGGAAAGCTGCCTGCATTTCTTTTTGTGACGGGCTTTTAGGGTGGAACCAACTTGCCTTCCACGCCGATCGCATAGATCGAATATCATGCGCTCGGTTTAATTCAACAACCTCAGTTCATCCGTTAGATTACGGAAAGCCGATTCGTCTCCGGTAGCCAGCGCCCGATCGATTTCGCGATAGAGCTCCTCGCTCCGATGTTTGCGCAACGCTTCGTCCCATACCATTTCAGCAGCAAGCCCCAACATGACTTCATACGTAGCTTTCATTTTATCCATAGGATGCACCTCCAAACATTGTTTAGAACATCCTATACTCTTTCCCCTTCTCCACATAGTTTTGAGTCGTGCGGTACATTCGCTGCAAATCCGCTTCCGTCAATTCGCGGACCACTCTTGCTGGAGAACCGAGGGATAGCGTATAGGGTGGGATTTTTTTGTTTTCAGTAACGAGACTGCCTGCACCTATTAAAGCATATTCTCCAATTTCGGCACCGTTCAGTACAATGGCCCCCATGCCGATTAATGTACCTTTACCTATCGTACATCCGTGAATGATGGCGGAATGTCCAACGGATACGTCGTCAGCGACGATGAGCGGCTCACCCGTATTCACATGTCCGACGGTTCCGTCTTGAATGTTGCATCGCTCACCGATCACGATCGGCGCCATGTCGCCTCTGAGAACGGCATTGAACCATACGCTCGAGTCCGCTCCGATCTGAACGTCCCCGATGATTTTGGCACCTTCGGCCACGTAAACGGAAGGCTGCAGCTTCGGCATATGCTGACCGTAACGCAATAACATTTCTCATCACTCCTAACTTTGGGAGTGATTTTAACAACTTTTACAAGCTTTTGTCAATGGACGAAAGAAGCATTCCCTCCGCCTAAAACGAAGCTTTTCCCCGCAAGTTTCAGTCCCCAAGCGGTCATCTGGACCACGGCTCCTTGCTCTTGGCTTTCTCCGATCCGCAGCAGTCCCAAATGAAGCATCATCTTCAAAATCCGCTCATTGAGAATCGATTCCGCGGTGTCGTAGTAATAAGGTTTGATCAACCAGCCGATCGCCTGATGCAGCGATGAGACGGTCACCCATTCCTTGGCGCATTCGCTTGTCCAGTAAACCAGGGAAGTCAGGTTGGGGATCGCTTGTTTATATAGCCTTAACCAGAAACGGAAAATTTGCACCATGCTTTCTTTCATTCCGCCGTCTATCATTTCCGTTCCCTTCGGGGTTAAGCGCAAGCGCCCTCCCTCTTCGGCAATGTACTCCTGATAGAATGCAAAATCGTACAGCAAAGCAAACCGGCTTGGGTAAGAGGTGAATGATCTTCCGTATCCGAAACGCCACCCGCCTTTCGTGACCAAAGGTTCGCTTACGTGAAGCATGTCCATGACCTGCTGCTGCTGGCGGCGATACATGGCCGCTTCCTGGTTAAGCTCGATTTCCTGATCGCGGACATACCGCAAAAATAACAGCAGATCCTCCGCATACAAGTTTTGTTCCTCACGGTAGGCACCGGGTTCTCCGGACCGCCTGACCCGGTTGCGAAGCATGGCGCCGAGTTCCTGCCTGAACCGTTCCTTTAAATCGTTCGGCATCTGAAACAGAAATCTCGTGCTTTGGGTCGTGCCGTTGAACAGCCACCCGCATCGCTTATACCTGGCGATGGCTTCGCGCGGACTTTCCGCCTTCTGCTGCTTGTCCGAAGGATCGGCATCAAAAGCGGTTTGCCCGATGATGGCCAGCAGTTCTTCCAGGCTGTAGGAGCCGCGGCCGTCAAACAAAAGGGTGTTGAGAAAACGCAAATCTTTTGCCGAACTGCTGCTGACCTGCTGCTCGATAAATTCCCTACGGTTTAGCATAACCAAAATGCTCTGGATCAGTTCATGTTTGGAATTCCGCTTGCACTCGCATTCGTAATGCTCCGCAATGGTCGTCAACTGGCCGATGTCGGCATATGTCAGCATATCCGCTAAATTCATCTCTGATCGCCTCGCCGTTTTACTACCATTATGGGAATTATTACAATTTTTATTCGGCAAAAACAAAAAAAATAACCCGAACGAAAGTCCAAGTTATTCTTTGGCATGAAGAAAAACGAGCGGTATAAATGTTATAAGCGGAAAAGCGGGAAAATCCGTTCGGCGCTCGCGCCGTCCGCCAATGCCTCGCTGCTGCTTCAGGGCTGCGAAAAGGCATATTCCGGATTTCGCGCGGCCTTCTCGCGCATCCAAACGCTTTATTTGCGCATTTGGCTCAGCCGCCGCAGCGACAGCAGGGCCATCGCAACGCCCAGCAACGATAAAATCATCCAATATTGCGGATGCGTCGGTCCCATGCTGACGACAAACGGTTCGATGATCCCGCTGTTCGTTGCCGGAATATTGTAGCTGAAACGGCTTAATTCCGCGCTGCCGGCAATCCCCGTCGGCAATATGCCCGTCGCGGCGTCGGCGGTTTCCTTCGGATGCGGCTTATCCATAAGCAGGAAATAAAGCGCGCTGCACAGGAACACCATCACGAAGCCGGTAATCCATAACGACAACCGTTTCCTCGTCGCCGCAGGCACGTCAAACGGCTTGCCCTTGTCCGGAATGAGCCACGGGGATTCCCGGTAAATCCGGTCCATGACGTTCCGGTTGATCTCCTCCGCTTTTTCTTCGGAGGCTTCCTCCTGCAATTCCAAAATGTAGCTGTGGCTTTCCATCCACAAATCGAATTCCGCCGCGCAATCGCTGCAGGTCGTCATGTGCATTTCCAGCTGCCGCCATCTGGGATCATTTTCATTCAAATCCGATATCAGCCCGAATAATTCTTGAGCCTCATCGCAAGTCATCTGCTTTTCATCCCTTCGTATTGTTCATAGTTTTGCTCATAAAAATACGGTTCCAGCTGTACCTTCACGCTGGATCGGGCTCTGAACAGCAAGGATTTGACCGAACTGACGCTTTGTCCTAATATATCGGCGATCTCCTGATAGTCGAGCTGGTCATATTCCCGAAGGATCAAGGCAGACCGCTGTTTCTCCGGCAAATTGTTGATGGCCTCGCGCACAAGCTCCACCTTCTCATTCCGCAAAACGGCTTGTTCCGGAGCAATCTCCGCCGGCGCAACGGGCGTCACCCCGCTTTCCTCGATCGGAACATGGGCGCCCTTTTGTTTTCTCAGCTCGCTGAGCACGGTGTTCCGTGCGATCGTATACAACCAGGTCGAAAAGGATGCATCCACTTCCCGGAAGGAATGCAGGCTGCGAAATGCCTTATAGAATGTCTCGGAGCATAAGTCCTCGGCCATGAGCTCCATGTGGGAGCTTCGAAGCATATGGTAAACAAAAGCCAAAATTTTCCGTTGATAACGGCGCATTAATTCGGAGAAGAGCTCGACGTTGCCCTTCTTGATTTCCCTAATCATTTGGGAATCCGTCATTTTTATGTAACCTCCTCGCCCGTACAAAACCTCCCCGTTCGATTCAGTCGTATATAAGTACCGAACAGGATCCGAAAAGTTGCGGTCGATATTTGTTGTCGGCGGTCCATGACACGCAAACACTATGTATTGGCAAATTCCCCAACGATTCTACAAAACTATCACTATCATTGTAGCACATTCAAGTATAACCGTCAGGAAAGCCGCGCGCAAATTGTCCGTTTCCCCCGCCGAAACCGGAATTCTGCCGAATAAAAAATGATTCCAATATATCAATAGACGGAACAACCTCGCAAAATGTTACTAGAACATACATATTTTTTTCGGAAACAGCTTTCGGCCAAAAAAGCAAACCACGTTTAACCTCGCCGCGACCGAACCGATCAAAAATCCTACACCCGCTCACGATATGTAAAACGCTTTGGACAATCATCGGGTTAGCAGAAAAACAAAAAAAAAGACCGCGAATCATTCGCGGTCCGTTGTTCACTCCGGAACAACCATTTATTTGGATAGGAGTGGAGAGAAACCATACTGTACTTTTATTATATGTATCCGTTTTCATTTTGTCAACCCTATATTCAAACTTCATTTCAAAAGCTATAAATAAAGAAAAAATTGTACCGTACATCACGTTTTGAGACGTTTTTTCCGCCCTTAGAAAAAGAAATAAAAAAACCGGGGCTGTCCAATAAGTCCCCAAAATAAAAAGTTGGTCGGAAAAACGTCATGTTTTCCGTCCAACTTTTTTTGTTCTGTCGCTTTTGCAGGAAAGTAGCGAGGCGGATGCCTGCCACCTTCAGTAGATTGTGGGCCAAAGCCACAATCCCAAACTCGGTGTGAACCTTCTCCAGCCCTCGCAAGGAGAACCGCCGGAACGACCGATTGCCCTTGATGTGACCGAATACGCTTTCTACCTCGACTTTACGCCGAGCATAGATCGCGGATTTCTCGTCATCCTCAAGGGCTTTTTTGGCCTTTGCTTTTAGTTCTTCCCAGATCGTATTCCAGTGTACCTGGCGGTTCCCCTTGGCCTTGGTGCAGCTTGCCTTGAATGGACAATCACTGCAATCTTCACATTCATATATCTTAAAGCTTTGTTCCAAGCCGGAAGCATTTTTTTTCGTTTGGTATTTCTTAAAGCGAACATACCGGCCATTCGGGCAAACAAATCGGTCATCGCGCTCTTCATACATCCAGTTCGAGGCATGCCGAATGTCCTTCTTGTAGCGACGCGTTTTCTCTTTCATATAACTGCCGTAAGGAATGAGAAAATCAAAACGGGACTCTTTTTCTTCGCCCATCGCATACAAATAGTTCTCTTCGCTACCATAGCCTGCATCAGCAATCACCGTTTGGGGCATCGGCAAAGAAGACGCGGCCAATCGCTTCATATGCGGGATGAAAGAGCGCGTATCGGTGGGGCGCTGGTGGATACTGTAAAATAACACGAACTGGTTTTCTGTCGCCATTTGCACATTGTAACCCGGTTTCAGCTGACCATTCTTCATGTGGTCTTCCTTCATACGCATAAACGTGGCGTCCGGATCTGTTTTGGAGTAGCTATTGCGATCGCCAAAGCACGCCTTCTGCTGCTCATACTTGGCGAGCCGAGGAAGAAAGTCCTCCCGAATTTGTTTCAGTGGCTTCTTCAAGGCACTGCGCTCTTTGCGTAAGGCTTTCCGTTCTTCGCTGTCGTTTGCCTGAGCGATTTGTTCGGTGAAATCCTCCACCTTTTCTTCCAGTATGGCGGCTGCTTTTTCGAGTCTTGCAGGGAGTTCGTCCGGTTCTGCCGCCGCGTATCCGCCAGCTTCTTGCTGCGTGAGCGTATGAATATGCGCAAGGGCCGCCTGCACCTTTTCCTTGAGCTTCTCTTCAAAGTGAAGGGTGGATTTTTTCCACACAAAAGAATACTTGTTAGCATCAGCTTCGATCTTCGTGCCGTCTAAAAAGTAGTTCTCCATCGTGATGTAATTGTCTGCGATAAGCTTTCGGATCATCGTTTCAAACAGCTCGTCCATAAATGCCTTCATGCGCACGCCACGGAAGTCGTTCAAGGTGCGGAAGTCGGGTTGCTGCATCGCTGCCAGCCACATAGCCGGGAGGTTTTCTTGCAGTAGCTTTTCAATCCCGCGACAAGAGTAGACCTTTTGCGAGTAACCGTAAAGGATGACTTTGAGCATCATTTTGGGATGGTAGGAACTGCGGCCTCCGCCTGTGTAATGAGCAAACAATTGCTCATCCGGGATGGCTTCAATCATTTCATCAATCACACGCGCCACATGGTGGGTAGGGATACGCATCTCCAGATCAAGAATCATCTGAGCCTGTCTGTTGTCATAGGGTTTGAAGGCAGGGGCAAGGCTTCGCTTGGAAACTGCTTTTTCTTCCAAATCCCCTAGAGGAAGTATCATTTGCATGGTATACTGTTCTGTAGTAGTCATTTGATTACGCATAAAAACCGTCCTTCTGTAAAATGGTTGTCTGGTAACTTTCATTTTACAAGATCAGACGGTTTTTTTGTGTTATTTTTTGCATTCAACGAAAATGGGCGGACCAGAAGTCAGTTTTCACTGACTTTCTGGACAGCCCCGTCAGGCTGTCGAGAAACCCCCTGTTTTTTTTGCAGGGGGTTTAAAATTGCCTCGTCGGTCACTGAAGTAGGGTTCTCAGAGCGCTTTAAATCGATTTTTATTTTAAAAGATATGATTCCCCATATAAAAAATAGAGTGTCGAAAAGTCCGTTGGACTTTCTCGACACTCTGCCGGATTACAGCGAAATGCTGTAATCCGTGTTGTTCAGCAGTTCTTTGGCCCGCTCCATATCGCTTTCCTGGCGGAAAGACAGCCGCATGATGCCCGGCACATCCTCCCTGCTTTCGATAATTTGGATATTGCTGAGGTTGATATGGTTTTCCCCGAGGATGGTCGTGATTTTGCCGATAATGCCCGGATGGTCGGGAACGTCGATATACAGGTCGAACGTCGAAGCGATCATTCCTTTGCGGCGCTCCGGGAGCTCGCTCCGGAAGTCGTTCGCTTTGGCGAAGGCTTGTACGATCCCTTCCCCGTCCTCCTGCTTCAGCAGGTTGACGAATGCCGAAATACCGTTGTTCCAATCCGAAAGCATCTGCAGCATGACGTCCCGGTTATTCAATAAAATGTCGCGCCAAATGATCGGATCGCTCGAGGCGATCCGCGTAATGTCCCGGAATCCGCCGGCCGCAAGCTGCCGGTACAACGGATTGTCCTTGTTGTAGTCGCACACCTGGTTGACGAGCGCAACAGCGATGACATGCGGAAGATGGCTGATCGCCCCCACGATGCGGTCATGCTCCACGGGATCGACTTTTACGATCTGCGCCCGCGTGTAGCTGAGAAGGTGGACCAGCGAGTCATACACTTCTTCAGGCAAACCCGGCGGCGGCGTCAACACGTAGTAGGCGTTTTCGAACAAAAGCGGCGTCGCCGCTTCGACCCCCGAGCGTTCCGAGCCGGCCATCGGATGGCCGCCGATGAAATAAACGTCCTCCAGAGCCAGTTTCTCGGCGGCAAGCGCGATGCTGGCCTTCGTGCTGCCGACGTCGGTGATGATGCAGCCTTTTTTTAATGGCAAAGCGCTGAGTTTCGTCAAGTATTCGTCGAGATTGCCGACAGGCACGCACAAAAAAATGAAGTCGGCATCAAGTGCCGCTTCCTCGATCGACAGCGTGGCCTGGTCGACAACGCCGCGGCTTATATATTTATCCGCGGATGCGGGACGGTGGGCATGGCCCACGACGGTAATCCCCGGCTTGCCTTTAAAGCAAAGGGCCAGGGAGCCGCCGATCAGTCCCACTCCGAAAATAGCGATTTTCGTCGTCATGGTACCTCACTTCATTGTTCGCATCCTATTGCACATGAGCTGTTTCCGCGTTCAAGACCTGCTCAAGGGCATGAATAAATGCTTTATTTTGTTCTGGAGTGCCTACGCTCACCCGGATATGGGTCGGATATTTGCTGTGGCCTGCCCGGATGATCACGCCCTTGCGGAGCATGGCTTCGAAAACTTCTCCGGCCGGCTTGCGCACGTCCACCATGATGAAATTGCCGTGAGCCGGGAAATAATCGAGTCCAAGGCGGTCGAATTCGGCCTGGATCTGTTCGATGCCGGCCCGGTTCGCCGCACGGCATTTGGCAATGTAATCCTGATCCTTCAAAGCCGCTTTCGCCGCGGCCTGAGCCACGCGCGTCGTGTTAAACGGTTCGCGTACCTGATTGATCAAACGAATGACCTCCGGCTGGGCGACGCCGTATCCGATGCGCAGCGACGCCAAACCGTAAATTTTGGAGAACGTACGCAAAACGACGACGTTCGGATACTTTTCGATATATCGGATGCCGTTCGGGTAAGAAGGATCCGTCACGTACTCGAAATAAGCTTCGTCAAGGACGACCATGACGTTCGAAGGCACTTTCTCGAGGAAAGCCGTGACCTCCTGCTCCGAAAGAAGCGTGCCGGTAGGATTGTTCGGGTTGCACACCCAAATGATTTTCGTGCGATCGTTGACCTTGGCCAGCATCGCATCCAAATCATGTTTCCCGTCCACGAGCGGCACTTCAACGGTGACCGCCCCTTCGATATCCGCGTTGCTCTTGTACACGGAGAACGTTTGGTCGGCCATGATCGTTTCGTCGCCCGGCACGTAAAATGCCCTGGAGATCAATGCGATGATCTCGTCGGAGCCGCAGCCGAAAATGATTTGGTCGGTATTCACGCCGAGGTGCTTCGCAAGGCCGGAAGTCAGCTCGACGGCGCCTCCGTCCGGATAAAGGCTGATATGTTCAAGCTCGGCCACGATAGCTTCTTTTGCTTTGGGCGATGCGCCGTACGGGTTTTCGTTGGACGCCAGCTTGACGACTTCGTCCAAGCCGAGTTCCCGTTTGACGTCTTCGATCGGTTTTCCGGGCTGATACACGGGAAGATTTCCAATTTGGGATTTAGGTCTCACAATAACCACTCACTTTCAGCAAATTTATGCTTTTAATTGTGACACAAACTTGCGTATTTGCAAGAGGCCATCTTGGCGAGTGTCCGCATTTTGCAGAAGGGGGATGGATTCTTCGATGGTTCGCACGATGGCGCTGCCTACGACGACGCCGTCGCAGATGCGCGAGAAACGCTCGGCCTGTTCCCTGTTCGAGATTCCGAAACCGATGGCGACCGGCGTGTCGGTAAATTCTTTGACCTGGCCGATGAACTCCTCGACGCCTTCATAGAAACTGGACCGTTCCCCCGTCACGCCCAGCGAAGAAACGCAATAGATGAACCCTTTGGCCCCCGCCACGATGCTCTTGATTCTTTCCTTCGAGGTCGGCGCCACGAGCGGGATGACATGGATCTCCGCGGCTTCCGCACGGCGAAGCAGTTCCGCCGATTCCTCCACCGGCAGATCCGGTATGATCAGACCGCTGATGTCATGTTTCTTCACCTCATCGAAAAACCGGTCCAAGCCGAACTGCAGCACGGGATTGTAATACGTAAAAAGGATGAAAGGAAGCTTTACCCCGGCGCTGCGCGCTTTGACGGCGGCTTCCATGCAGGATCTGATGTTGACCTGATGCTTCAAAGCCCGCTGGGAAGCGCGCTGAATGACGGGTCCGTCGGCCAGAGGGTCGGAATAAGGGACGCCCAGCTCGACGATATCCGCTCCGGCCGCTTCCAATTGGGCGATGATCTCCACCGACGTCTCCACATCGGGATCGCCGATGGTCAGGAAAGGGATCAAGGCGGTCTCCCGCGCTTCCTTTAATCTGGAAAAGGTTTGGTCGATCAAGTTCATGCCTGTTTCCCTCCCGTGTACGCCATAATGGATTCAACGTCTTTATCCCCGCGCCCGGATAAGCAAATGACGACGAGGTCTTCGCTGCCGAGGCTTGGCGCCATTTTGACCACCTGCGCGATCGCGTGCGCGGATTCCAGCGCCGGGATGATTCCTTCGGTACGGCACAGCAGCTGCAGCGCGTCAAGCGCCTCCTGGTCCGTAACCGGCACGTATTTGGCCCGTTCGATATCCTTCAAATACGAATGCTCGGGTCCGACGCCCGGATAGTCCAGGCCCGCAGAGATCGAAAATGCCTCCTGAACCTGTCCGAACGAATCCTGGAGCAAGTAACTCATCGAACCTTGGAACACCCCTTTGGTCCCTTTGCTCATGGTTGCCGCATGAAAAGCGGTTTCGACGCCTTTGCCCGCAGCTTCAACCCCGATCAGCGCCACGCCCTTGTCCTCGATGAACGGATAAAACATGCCGATGGCATTGCTGCCGCCGCCGATGGCCGCGACGACATGATCCGGAAGGCGCCCTTCGGCTTCTAAAATCTGGCGGCGCGTCTCGTCCCCGATGATCCGCTGGAAGTTGCGCACCATCATCGGATACGGGTGCGGCCCGACGGCGGAACCCAAAATGTAAAAGGTGTCGTCCACGTTGCTCACCCAATACCGGAGCGCCTCGTTGCCGGCATCCTTCAGCGTCCGCGATCCCGAGGTCACCGGTACGACTTCGGCCCCGAGAAGCTGCATCCGGAATACGTTTAATGCTTGGCGCTTCGTATCTTCCTCGCCCATGAACACTTTGCATTCCATGCCGAGCAGCGCGGCGACGGTCGCCGTGGCCACCCCGTGCTGGCCGGCTCCCGTTTCGGCGATCACCTTGTTTTTGCCCATGCGTTTTGCCAATACGCCCTGCGCCAGCGCGTTGTTGATCTTATGCGCCCCCGTATGGTTCAGGTCCTCGCGTTTCAGATAAATTTTGGCCTTGCCCAGATGTTTGCTCAGCCGCTCCGCGTAATATAGCGGGGTTTCCCGTCCCGAGTACTGCTTCAACAGATAGGAAAGCTCCTCCTGGAAGGAAGGATCCTCCGCATAACGATGATAAGCTTCCTCAAGCTCTATGAGTGCATTCATCAGCGTTTCCGGAACGAACCGTCCTCCGAATTCGCCAAAACGTCCATTTTGATCCGGCAATTGAGTCATGCCTGCTTCACCCTTTCCACAAAAGCTGCAATTTTTTCGAGATCTTTCGTTCCGTTCGTTTCCACGCCGCTGGATACGTCGACGCCGTCCGGCGCATAATCCCGGACCAAACCCGCGACGTTGGAAGCGTTCAGCCCCCCTGCCACCAGCAGCGGAATTCCCTGCTTCCGGGTCCATTTTTGATATGCGGGGATTTTATCCCAAGCAAATGTGGTCCCCGATCCGCCGCCGTATTGGGGTTCGAACGTATCCAGCAGCAGCGCGTCGACCGCCCCTGCATAGTCCTGAATAAGGATCGGATTCCCGTCCGATCGGTGCTGGGGCTCGACGGAGACGACTTTGAACAACTCCGCTTGAAAACGGTTTTTGACCTCCCGGCAAAAATCTGGGCTTTCCTGTCCGTGAAGCTGGATTACGTCCAGCGCGACGCGGGACATGACGTCCTCAAGCCGCTCCATGTCCGGATTGACGAATACGCCTACGGTGCGCGGGGCGGGAAACCCCTCCCAAGCCTTGGCGGTTTCGGCCATCTCGGCTGCCGCGCCGGGCGTCACTTGCCGCCGGCTTTTGGCAAATACGAAGCCGATATAATCGATCGGCAGGTTATTCATAGATTTTAGCACTTCAACGCTTTGAAGTCCACAAATTTTTACCATCGTTTTGTTCATGTTCGGTAAACGCCGCCTTCCTCCGTAACGGGGCCCATCAAATCCCGGACCGCAGCCCGCACGTCCTGCTGGCGCATGAAATACTCCCCGATAAGAACGCCTGTCGCCCCGGTATTCTTCAGGAACTCCATGTCGCTCACCCCGGAAATGCCGCTTTCGCTGATGACGGGCACGCCGTCCGGTACCAGCTTGCTCAGCGTCTCGGTGGTTGTCAACGAGGTTTCGAACGTATGCAAATTGCGGTTATTGATGCCGATCAACGCGCCGTCCGCAAGGCCAAGCCGAAGCACCTGCTTCATCTCTTCCTCGCTGTGCACCTCGATCAGCGAATCGAGGCCTATGGAGGCCGCCGTTCTCATATACGATGAAATCTGTTCCGGCGTCAGAATGGCCGCGATCAGCAGGATCGCGTCGGCGCCAAGGAGCCGGGCTTCATAAATTTGAAGCTCGTCGATGATAAAATCCTTCCGGAGCAGCGGCAGGCTCACGGCCTCGCGCACCGCCTGCAAATACTCCCCTTTGCCCTGAAAATACGGCTCGTCGGTCAGGACCGACAGGCAGTCCGCTCCCGCTTCTTCATAATCAAGCGCGATCCGGACCGGGTCGAAATCGGGGCGGATCAGCCCTTTGGAAGGGGATGCCTTCTTCACTTCCGCGATGAGCCCCATGTCCCGCTTTCTCCCGGCCGTCAGCGCCCGCGAAAAACCTTTGGTCGCGGGCATGTTCGCAATGGCTTGCAGCGCATGGTCTACCGATAAACGTTCCGTCAGCTTGGCTGCTTCCTCCCGTTTCGTCACGACAATTCGATCAAGATACATAACTCAGCTCTCCCGTCATTTGAATCAATTGCTGCAATTTAGCATAAGCACTTCCGTTATCGATCGCTTTCGCGGCGGCATGAACGCCTTCGGCGATGCTGTCCGCAAGGCCGGCCACATAAATGCATGCTCCGGCGTTGGCGAGCACAACGTCCCTGTACGGGCTTCGTTCGCCTTGAAGCACGGACTCGACGATCCTGGCGTTTTGCAACGCGTCCCCGCCCAGAACGGCCTCCAGCGGATGCACATCGAGACCGAGATCGTGGGGGTGGATTTGGTAGGTCCGCACCACGCCGTCCCGCAGCTCCGAGACCTGGGTCGGCGCCGAAATGCTGATTTCGTCCAGCCCGTCGTGGCTGGTTACGACAAGCGCCCGTTTGGAGCCAAGCTCGCGAAGCACCTCCGCGATCGTTTCCGTCCGGTTGCGGTCGTAGATCCCGAGCAGCTGCCGATCCGCTCCGGCCGGGTTCGTCAGCGGCCCCAGCATGTTGAACACCGTCCGGACCCCAAGCTCCTTCCGCGGCACCGCCGCATGTTTCATGGACGGATGGTACAGCTGCGCGAACAAGAAGCAAATGCCGATTTCATCAAGGCAGCGTTTCGCCTGCTCGCTGCTCAGATGAATATTCACCCCGAGCGCTTCGAGCACGTCCGCGCTGCCGGCGCGTCCGGAGGCCGAACGGTTTCCGTGTTTGGCCACGCGCACCGAAGCCGCGGAAGAGATGATGGCTGACGCCGTGGAAATATTGAATTTGTGGATGCCCGACCCGCCCGTTCCGCAGGTGTCCAGCAGCTTTTCGTTGTCCGCCTTGACCGTGCTGGCCACGTTCCGCATCGCTTCCGCGAAGCCCGTAATCTCATCGACCGTTTCGCCTTTGATCCGCAGCGCCATCAGCACCGCGCCGATCTGCGATTGCGTCACGCTGCCTTCCATAATGGACGACATCAGCTGCCGCGCTTCCTCGCGCGTCAAATCGCGCCCTTCGATCAACCGGTTTAAGCATGCAGGGATAAATCCGCCCGTACTCATACCTCATCTCCTCCTTCGGGTTTATGGCGTATATTCATAAAAATAATCCTGATTCAGCTGCTCCGGCATCGCCTGATCGGCCTGCGGGAACATCGCTTCGGCCACGCGTATCGACTTCAGCAGGGCTTTCGCCTTGTTGAGCGTTTCTTCGTACTCCCTCTCGGGCACCGAATCCCACACGATGCCCGCCCCGGCCTGAACGAACGCTTTTCCTTTGCGGAAAATGATCGTCCGGATCGTGATGCAGGAATCCATATTGGCGTTAAATCCGAGGTACCCGATCGCTCCCGCATAAGCTCCCCTGGCTTCCCGCTCCAGTTCGGCGATGATCTCCATGGCCCGCAGTTTCGGAGCGCCGGAGACGGTTCCGGCCGGCAGGCAGGAAAGGAAAGCGTCAAAAAAGTCCTTATCGTCGCGAAGCGTGCCGGAAACGTTCGAGACCATATGCATGACGTGGGAGTACTGTTCGATTTCCATGAACATGTCGCATTTGACCGTTCCGAACTTCGAGACGCGCCCCAGATCGTTGCGTCCCAAATCGACGAGCATCAAATGTTCGGCGCGTTCCTTCTCGTCCGCCAGGAGCTCCTGCGCCAGCCGTTCGTCTTCGTGCTCGTCGCTCCCCCGCGGGCGCGTCCCCGCAATCGGCCTCGTCTCCACGCGGTCGCCTTCGACCTTGACCAGCGCTTCCGGCGACGTGCCGACAATGATCTCCTCATGCATTTTCAAGTAGTACATGTAAGGCGACGGATTCAACGTCCGCAGCACCCGGTATACATGCAGCGGGGAAACTTCGGTTTCGATGTGGAAGCGCTGGGACAGCACCACCTGAAAAATGTCCCCTGCCCGTATATATTCCTGGGCGCGCTCCACGTTTGCCATATATTGCTCCTTGGTCATGTTCGATTTGATGTCGCCCAGCGGGATGTCTGCCGGAATCGGACGACCGTTCACGTTCTCCCGCGGCCCATGGCTTTGCAGCTGCTCCGCGATTCGGTCCAGCTTCCCGTCGAGCTCCGCGTATTTGCGGCGGATGTCTTCATCCGTGTCGCCCGGGTTGACATGCACGTTGCCTACCAGCAAAATCTGCTGTTTCACGTGATCGAATACGATGACCGAATCGCAGAACATAAACCGGATGTCGTCCATGCCCAGGTCATCCACCGCATGCGCCGGCAGTTTCTCGTAATATTGCAGCAGATCGTATCCGAAAAATCCGATCGCCCCGCCAGTAAACGGCGGCAGCTCTTCGTGCTTCGGGCTGCGGTACCGGCGAAGCAGCTGCTTCAGCTCTTCCACCGGCCTGCCTTTCATCGTTTCCTTGCTCCCTTGGCGCTCCAGCACAATTTCGCCCTTTTTGCCGTAAATCATCATAAACGGATCGGTGCCGATAAACGAATATCGCGCCCATCTGCTGCCGCCCTCCACGCTTTCGAGCAAAAACGCGCAGTCGCGCCCGGCGTACCGCTGGAAAATGCGGATCGGGGTTTCCATGTCGGCAAGCAGCCTTTTTACGACGGGGATCAAATTGTATTCGCGGGACAGCTTCAAAACCTGTTCAACGCCCGGATTCATCATTGGCCATATTCCCTCCTTCAGGTTGTAAGGACTTCATGTCAGCAGCGAATCGAGTTTTTTGATGTTGGACAGCAAAAAAACCTCTACCGAAGTAGAGGGTTTGACGTTCATTAAGTATATGGAAAGAGGGGTCCGTCAGCAGATCGGCTTCAACGGCGCCTTGCGGATCTATTGCCTGCAATCGGGCAAAAAACCTTCAAGGGGCGTTAAAACGAATGCCCGACACGTTCCAAGTTGCGATTCATATGGACTCGGCTCTTCTATACTCAACTCAGCTCAACTAAACTCTACTCGTCTCATGATTAACCGGAATCTCCATCCCGGTTCAATCCTGTTTCGGTTCCTGCAAAGGACTCCCTGTTGCCCGAACCATTAACCTACACTATACAGGATGAAACCTGTCCTGGCAAGCATCCTTCCAAAAAAAGTTAGGATTTGGGAGCCGCCAGATCCGGGCGCAATCTTTGGGCCTCGTTCAAATACACGTGTTTCATTTCGCGTTGGCTTTTTTCGGTATTCACCTGTACCATCAGCCGGATGCAGCGCGGAAGGCTGCCCTTCACCGGCACCTCCACGGAACACATCAAAGGCACCATCTCCCAGCCTTCGAGCTCCCGGATCGCTTTGGCCGGGAAGGCCGCGTCCAGGTCCTGGGTAAGCGTGATCCAAACGCTGCAAATATCTTCGGGATCGATTTGGTTCCGCTCGACGATTTCGCGCATCAGAACGACGGTCTCGTCGAGAATTTCGCGCTCGTCGTTATGCCGGACGGTCGTGGCGCCCCTTATCCCTCTGTTATACATTGGCTTTTCCTCCTTTTCTAAGCTGCTTCAGGATATCTCTGACCAGCTGCTGCGGAATATCCTTCACGATGCTGACGGAGCCGATGGCATCCGGTACGATGAATACCATCGTGTTTTCCTTGAACTTTTTGTCATGCATCATTGCTGCCATCAGCTCGTCTTCGCCCAAATGGTCTGGCAAAATGACCGGCAAATTCAACGCTTTCAGCATGGCCGTCGTGTCTTCGTACAGCCCTGTGCCGCGGCCGAGCGCCTCGGCCAACAGGGCCGAGCCGGCCATCCCGATCGAAATGGCTTCGCCGTGAAGGAATTCGCCGTACCCGGCAACCGCCTCAATGGCATGGCCGATCGTATGGCCAAGGTTCAATATGGCCCGCAGACCGCCTTCGCGCTCGTCCTGGGACACCACCTCCGCCTTGATGGCCACCCCGCGTTCGAGACCGTACCCCAGCGCCTCCCGGTCGAGCGAAAGCAGTTCCTGCGCATAGTCTCTGCACCAGTAGGCGAATGCGGCATCCCGGATGAGCCCGTGTTTGACCATCTCCGCCAAACCCGCCGACACTTCGCGCGGAGGCAGCGTCATCAACGTGTCGAGGTCGTACAGCACGAACTCGGGCTGATGGAAGGCGCCGATCATGTTTTTCGCCAGCGGATGGTTCACGGCCACCTTGCCCCCGACGCTGCTGTCATGGGCCAGCACCGTGGTCGGCATTTGAATGAATGCGATGCCGCGCATATAGGTCGCGGCCACGAAACCCGCCAAGTCCCCGACGACGCCGCCGCCGAGGGCAATGACCGAAGATTTGCGGTCCAAGCCGCCTTGGATGGCCGAAGTCATGACTTCCTCGAACACCTGCAGCGATTTGGAGCTTTCGCCCGATTTCACCACCGAGACGACCAGGCGAAAGCCGGCTTTCTCGAGCGTTGACTTCAGCGTATCCAGATGATGCGGGGCGACCTTGTCGTCGGTGACGATCAGATGCGGGCTTTTGACGGACAAGCCGTGTTTGACCAGAAACGATCCCGCCTGCGGCAGCAGGCCGGTGCCGATATAAATCGGGTACGAGCGTTCTCCCAAATCCACATGTACCGTTCTCATATTCGCAACACTCCGCTTGCGATGAAGTTAGAAATACTCATGTTGCTTTCCCCCTTTAAACTGTTAAACGGTAAACGGCTAAAATCCGATGATATCTTTGCCCATTATAATATTTAACGGTAGGCCCTGTCACGCGTTGATTCAAAATTTGCCGCCAGAGCATGATCACGGTAAGCTGTTGCCTGTAAATCCGCATACAAAAAAAGCCGGCCCTTTGAAATCAAGGGTCGGCGTCTTATTCTGCGCTGCTGCCGTTTGCGGTGAGTCTGCCGGCGGGCTTCGGGGCGTTCTCCAGGTTTTCCACGGAATCCCGCACCATCCGGCTTAGCCGGATATCTTCGATGCCCAGAATTTGCCCGCATTCCTGAATCGTAATAAACCCGCGGCGGTACGCGGTAATGACCTGGCGTTTGTCCATGAATGATACGAACCTCCACTTTTGTGAGTTCCCATGTCAATCATAGTATCGGTTTGAACCGGCCTTCATTATACCTGTTCTGGAACGTCAGCCTTTTTTCCGGTAAAAAAACGTTTCGGTCGGCTCGAGCCCGTATTGTCCCGGCGAAAAAATTTGCTCCGTGCTGCCGACGAACAAATACCCGCCCGGGCGGAGGGCTTCCGCGAATTTGTGGTACAGCTTGGATTTGGCTTCCTCCGTAAAATAAATCATGACATTCCGGCAGACGATCAAGTCATGTCCCTTTTCGAACGGGTCAAGCAGCAGGTTTTGCTTGCGGAACTCGACCTTCTTTTTCAGCAGCTCGCTGAATTTGAACAGGGCTCCATCCTGCGTAAAATAGCGGGCGGCGACGTCCTGCGGCACATCCTTGAGGGATCGCTCCATGTAAAGCCCCTGCTTGGCTTTGGCCAAAGCGCCTTCATCGATGTCGGTCGCAACCAGCTTGGACGCATCCAGCAGGCCTTTGCCGTCGAGGATCATCGCAAGCGTATACGGTTCCTCCCCCGTGGAACAGGCAGCGCTCCAAACCTTAAGCCCCCGCGGACTTCCGCCGGCCAGCTCGGGAAGGATGATGTCCCGCAAAACCTCCCAGCGGTTCGGGTTGCGCCAAAATTCGGATACATTGATCGTCATCCGGTCCAAAAATTCATAAAACAAGGATTTGTCCTTGGAAAAAGCCTCGAAAAAAGCGGCGAAACTCGTGTAACCGTTTTTAACGCGGAGCGTGGTCAAACGGCGTTTCATTTGCGCTTCCTTATATTCCGACAGATCGATGCCGGTGCTTTTCTTTACGTTTTCGATGAACATCATATAATCACGGTCCGGCAGGGAAATTCCGGCAGATTCCCCCCCGGTCGGCGGATACGGCTGTTTTACGTCCACGGCGAGATGGTCTTGTCGTATTCCACCAGTTCGTGCGCTTCAAAAAAATTCGCGATCTCGCGCGCGCTGCTTTCCGGGGAATCGGAACCGTGGATCAGATTATGCGGGGTGTGCGAAGCGTAATCGCCGCGGATGGTGCCCGGCTGCGCTTCCTTCACGTTCGTTTTCCCCATCAACATCCGCGACAGGGCGATAATGTCGTCGCCTTCCCATACCATGGCGAAGACGGGGCCGGAAGTAATAAAGTTGACCAGGTTATCGTAAAAATCCTTGCCTTCATGTTCGGCGTAATGGCGTTTCGCCTGTTCCTGCGACACTTGCACCAGCTTGCCTGCCACCATTTTGAACCCTTTGTCTTCCAGTCTTGCGATGATTTTGCCGATTAAACCACGTTGTACTCCGTCTGGCTTGACCATTAAAAAAGTTCGTTCCATAAACTCACTCTCCTATTTTGACTCAAGTCGTAAGGTTAAGTATGGCAATCTTACAATATATAAAATCAGACTGATATTAACTTCGTCAAACCTGCAATGGAAGGCGGCAAGGTGCTTCAATAAGAGCGTTTGGTCACGAAATGGGCGATGTCCCTCAAATTTTTCTTCGTCCGGTTATCCGGGAGGCGCTCCAGCGCGCCAAGCGCTTTTTTTATGTAACGATCCGCCAAGGCTTCGGCCCGCGAAATGCCGCTGCTGGACTTGATCATCTGAATGGCCCCGGTCACGTCGCATTCCCCGTTGCGTTCGCGGATATAGCCGATTTCCCTGAGCAGGGGAGCCTTCAGCTCTTCGTCCTGGAGGGCAAAAATGACCGGCAGCGTAATGTTCCCCTGCCGGATGTCGCTTCCCGGAGGTTTGCCGATCTGTTTTTCCGTCCCGCACAGGTCCAGCAGGTCATCCTGGATTTGAAAGGCCATGCCGACGTTGTATCCGTAACGGTACAGCAAATTGGACACCTTCTCATCCGCGTCGGAAGCCACGGCTCCGAGCTGGCAGCTGACCGCGATCAGAAGGGCGGTTTTGCGGCGAATCCGCAGCAGGTAGCGGCGCACGCTTTGCTCGGTATTGAAAAAGTCGCGGATCTGCTCCATTTCGCCGATGGACATTTCGACCATCGCTTTGGACAGGATTTGATGGATTTGCGGTTTTTCCAGCTGCGCTGCGATCATGAGAGCCCGGGCATAGATATAGTCGCCGGTGTACATCGCGATCCGGTTGTCCCATTTGGACTTGACCGTCAACTCCCCGCGGCGGGTATCCGCGTCATCGATCACGTCGTCATGAACGAGAGAGGCCATATGGATCAGCTCCAGCGGCACCGCCACGTGCTTAAGCTTTTCCAAGTCGTAGTTTCCGAACTTCCCCCCCATCAGCACGAACACGGGACGCAGCCGTTTGCCTCCCGCCTTCAGCAGATGCATGGACGTTTCGTTCAGCAGCTGATGCTCTCCTTCGATGCTGCGAAAGAGCTCGTTTTCAATGTAGTTCATATCTTTTTTCAGTAAGCCGAATATGTCTAATCTTTTCATTCCTTCACCCGTGTCAGCGTATTCTCAATCCGCATTTCCCTTTTGCAGCAGCAGAATTCGAGTTGTTTTCATGCAATAACCAGTTTTAGTTCATCATAGCACAGTTCATACGCAGATGACACTGTACCGGATTCAGGGTTTTTCCCGCTTGTGCGCGGCCTGCCCGCCGTCCCAGCGGGTAAACAGCCGATGTTCGATCCGCAGGCTGTCCAATATTTTGCCTACCTGAAAATCGACCAGATCGTCGATCGTTTCGGGATGAAAATAAAAAGCCGGCATGGCCGGAATCATTTTCACTCCGAGCCGGGCAAGCTTCAGCATATTTTCCAGATGGATGGCATGCAAAGGCGTTTCCCGCGGCACCAGGACGAGCGGTCGCCCTTCCTTCAGCATGACGTCCGCCGCCCGCGTCATCAGATTGTCGGAGGCGCCGCTGGCCACCGCGGACAACGTGCCCATGGAACACGGAACGATCACCATGCCTTCGACCTGGTAGGAGCCGCTTGCAATGGTCGCGCCGATGTCCGCGATCGCATGGTACGTCAGCTTGCCCGGAAGCCCGCCGAATTTGTCCTGCAGCGCCTGCTCCCGCCTGGCGGCATTCCATCCAAGTTCCTCGCCGAGGACCCGCCAGCCCGCATTGGAGACGACCAGATGAACCGGGTAACCTTCGCTTAAAAGAACCTCGATCAGGCGCACGCCGTAAACCGAGCCGCTAGCTCCCGTGATTCCGACGACCCAGCCCCGTTTTTTCGCATCGATCAATGGAACTGCACCACCAAGTCAATCAGCGTAAAGACAAAAACAACGATACTAAGCACGCTGTTCATGGTGAAAAACGAGGTCTGCAGCTTGCTCATATCATTTGGCGACAAAATGAAATGTTCATAGAATAGGATAAAATAAGAAATGACCATCCCGGCGAAATACCACCAGCTCAAATCCGTCGCAAAAAAGAGGATGATAAAACCTGCGGCCGTGACCATATGAAAATATCTTGCGATTTTCAACGACCCGTGCAGGCCGAAGCGGGCAGGAATGGAGAACAGCCCTTCCTTTTTATCGAATTCCATGTCCTGAATCGCGTAAATCACGTCGAAACCCGCCGTCCAGAACGCGACGGAAACGTAAAGCAAAAGCGCCGTCCAGTCGATGCTGTTCGTCACGGCCACCCAGCCGCCCAGCGGAGCCAGCGCGATCGTAAGCCCGAGAATCAAATGGCAGAGCCATGTAAAGCGCTTCGTGTAAGAATAAAAAACAAGGAAAAAGACCGCGATCGGAAGCAGCTTTACGGCAAGCGGGGACAATTCGAACGCCGCCCAGAACAACAATACGAAACAAACGATCGTAAACACGATGACTTCGGCCGTTTTGAGAAGCCCTGCGGGAATCGCCCGCCCGGCCGTGCGGGGGTTCTTTTTATCGATGACTTGGTCGATCATCCGGTTCAAACCGAATGCGGCGCTCCGCGCCCCGAACATGGCCATCAATATCCAGCCGATTTGCGCCCATGAAGGCAGATGGCCGTTTACGGTCACCGATCCCAAAATGGCCCCCATAAACGCAAAGGGAAGTGCGAACAATGTATGTTCGATTTTGATCATTTCCAAAAAAACACCGATTTTCTTAAACATGCCGATTCTCCTTAATCCCAATATGTAGTGCCGCGATGCCGCCAGTCAGGGGATAGGCCTTGACATGCTGTAACCCGACGTCCCGGAATATCGACGCCAGCTCCTCCCTTCCGGGAAAAAGCGCAAGCGAATCCGGCAGCCACTTGTACTGCTCGTATCTTTTGGCGAAAAGTTTGCCCAGATTAGGCAGTACCTTTTGAAAATAAAAATAATAAATGCTCTTGAACGGCTGCCATGTCGGCTTGGACAATTCCAAGCAAACGACCATGCCGCCGGGTTTGACCACGCGTTTCATTTCCTGGAGCACCTGCACCAGATCCGGCACGTTCCGAAGGCCGAAACCGATCGTCGCATAATCGAACCGGTTATCCTCGAACGGCAGCTCCATCGCATTCCCCTGCACCAGCGTAATCTGGTTTTCGAGATGTTTGGCCCGGACCTTGCTTTCCCCTACCTTCAGCATGTTGGGGCTAAAATCAAGTCCCACCACTTGGCCGGTCCGGCTGGCCTCAGCCATGCTGAGCGTCCAGTCGCATGTACCGCAGCACAGGTCGATGGCCGTATCCCCGGGTTTCATCGCCATCTTCTTCATCGTAAATTTGCGCCAGGCCTTATGCCTGCGGAAACTTAAAATGTCGTTCATGATGTCGTACTTGTGAGCGATGCTTTCGAATACGGATTGGACGTGGTCGTATTTGTGGTCCTCCGTATGCGTTTTGGGCTCCGAAGCATTGATATTCATTAAGCAACCCTACCCTTCTCCGACGGCCGAACCGGAAGCGTGCAGCTGACGCTGGAACGGCTCCAGAACCTGTCCGATCTCGCGAAGGCAGCCGTCGCTTTTGGCGTTTTTCAAAACGGATTGGACGCCGTTTACCGCTTGACGCAGCCGTTCGGCCATATGCTCGGCCGCTTTGTATTTCAGCATCAGCTTTTTCCAGTCCTTGTTGTCGATTTTTCGTTCTCTCAGCGCCTCTTTATCCTCTTCATTGGCCACATCCAGGATGTGCCAGTAAGAGTAACTGTAAAGAAACGGTTCGCCGCCGCTCCGCTGCATTTCCCTCGACACGGTTTCGCATTCGCTGACTTTGCGGAGCAGAGTGCCCCACAACTCGTGGAGGGATTCTTCCAGCAGGGGCGTAAAAGAAAGAAACAGCTGCATATTCAGCTGCACCGTATGCCGCAAATATTCTTCTGCCGACAATAACAGGCTTTTCATTTTGCCGTACAAGTTCATCTTCAGCACATTGACGTCGCAAATGGCCTGGCTTAGGCGCGAAACGGCTTCGATTTGTCCCTTCTGGGACAAGAGCTGATAAAACCGGCTGCTGAAATAGTCTCCTGCGAGAACCTTCAGCTGGCGGGAACGCATAAAGCCTTCGCCCGGTTTGTCCTTTTGCGTATCAATCGTTTCATGCGTATCTATACCTAATTGAACGAGGGAAGTCACCAGCGAAAACAGCTCGCTGTGCATGCCGTGACTGCCGGTTCCCTGGTTCAGGAAAATGTATAAAAGCTGAACACGAGCGTCTGGAAAAGGCGGCAGCTCCGTATGTTTTTGGATCATGTCGTATTCGACATATTTCTTTGCTAGTTGGGGTACGCGGTACGGTTTCATCGTCAGCCTCCGAGCCTTATTTCTCTTGAATCACTTGCTTATCCGACGAACAAGATCATTTGTTCACAATCTTTTCTATTATATCACATGTTTTTTCCCCACGCACGGGTGGGGAAGCCTTATTTTTATATATATCTACCCGCTAAAATATCCGCCGTAACGCTCTTTCCACAACAGGGTTTCGATCACGTGCAAACGGCTCTTTATGTATTCGGGCAGCGCCGCTTCTCCCGTCAGCCGGAGTTCGCGGTACATGGCCGAATCCCATGCGCTTCGTCCCGTGTCGGCCGCCAGAAGGAGATGGCGCGTATCCAGCCACGGATCCTCGGCCATCAGCCTCAGCTTGACCTGCTGGACGTTGCTTGTGCCCGAGAAGCAAAACGACAGGATTTCGGCGATGTTTTTGTACATTTCCGTTCGCGTCGTTTCGGGAGCGGGTACCGTCAGGTCGATGGATATCGCGGGCGCATGCCATTCCACGCGGCGGATCGCCAGCGTCAAAGGCAGCGAATGCAGCACGTCGACGATGTTGTCGTCGCTCAATTCCCAGCCCTGCCGATGCAAAACGACCGGCATCACCTGTTTGGGACGGGCCGGGGCGGCATCGGCATGCGGGGTTGCCCAAAATAAAGGCGGCGCCGTTCCCAAAGCAAGGATGAGCGCGGCGCATGGAAGGATATAACGGGTCATCTGGTAGTCCTCCTCGCTTGTTCGGTACCTATAGTTTAAGCTTCATTCCCGGAGTCCATACCTCGATTACCCAACGAAAAAAAAGCAGGCTATGCCTGCATTTAGCTGTCGCTTTCGATCACCCCGTGCTTGGTTTGAACCTCCGCCTTGCCGCGGATTTTCATGGCGGACGTATGATCCGTGAACTGCGCGATCAAAACCTCGCCTTTATCGAGCTTTTCCGTATGATGGAATTTCGTATCAGTACCGCGGGTCAGCCCGATCACCTGCACGCCGTTTTCTTTGGCCTTCACGACGATGTAATCGTTGTTGTTCGGATTTTCCATATGAATTCCCTCCTTCCGCCATCATCTGCGCGATCGATTCTTCTCGTAAAATTCGATGCCGTCCTGGGAAAGCTAATCAAGCAATATACTAAAAAAGGAGTGAGCCCCAAGATGAATCATTACGAACCGGCGCCGCTGGACGAAGAAACGATTTCGAAGCTCCGGGAGTATGAACGCCAGATCAGCCGGGAAGCAGGTTATCCCGTCGTCCTGATCGCATACGCGGACCAAGACCAACCCGCATCCCAATGAAGTACGCTTGAAAACTCCCCCCCGGCCGGTCCCTGCCGATCCGTCTCGTACCGTCCAGACAGAAAAGAAAAGGCCGTGAACGCCTGCGCGTCAAATCGGGTTGAACCGAAAAGCTTTGCAGGTACCCGAAACGCTGCTGCGGATCAAGATCTGCAGCGGCAGCCGGGTTCATCACGGTCTTTTTCTCACCAGCTTATTGGAAATATGTAGAAATCTTATTTGATTCCGTCTTTGAGCGCTTTGCCTGGTTTGAAAGCAGGGATTTTGCTCGAAGGGATTTCGATTTCTTCACCGGTTTGCGGGTTGCGTCCTTTACGGGCGGAACGCTCGCGAACTTCAAAGTTGCCAAATCCAACGAGTTGGACTTTGTCTCCGTTTTGCAGAGCTTGAGCGATCGCTTCGAATACCGCGTCAACGGCTTTCGTCGCATCCTTTTTGGACAATTCTGCAGTTTCAGCTACTTGGGAAATCAGTTCGGATTTATTCATGGTCATTTCACCTCCCCAAAGGTTCGATCGGTTGTTACTCACTCTTTCCGTTTTGCAGCAAAATATACGTTCATCTGCTGTTATTTACAGATAGAATCGCCGTAAAGCCAGTACAGCCGCAGGCGCGGACAAACTTATAGTAATACAGCGCCATTATAATTTCAAGAGTTTTAAGCTTTGGAACGGTTCAAAACATAAAAAGTGACGGCAAGCGCCAGCACAAGCACCGTTCCTTTGATAATGTCATGCGTAAAATACTGCATGTTCATCATCGTCAAGCCGTTGACAAGCACGCCGATCAGCACGGAGCCGATGAAGGTGCCGATGACGTTCGGCTTTCCCGCGCCAAAAACCGAGAAGCCGACGAAGACGGCGGCGACGGATTCCATCAGCAGCGGCGAACCTGCGTCGATTTGCCCCGAGCCGACGCGCGACGCATACAAAATGCCGCCGATGGCCGCAAAAATGCCCGATGCAACGTAGGCGAGGGTGCGGACTTTTTTCACCTTGATCCCGGAAAGTCGCGCCGCCTCCTCGTTGCCGCCGGTGACGTACATTTGCCTGCCGTATTTCGTGCGCGTCAGGAAAATATGGACCGCCGCCACGGCGATGATCAACAAAACGGCGGAGATCGGGATGCCGAACCACTTCCCCTGCCCCAGCTGAAGGAAAGCGGCGCTCATTTCCCCGGGAGCCTTGGTGCCGTCGGGAAATTCCATATGATTATAGATGTTGTAGCCCTGCGCATAGGTTTTGTGGATGCCGCCGACGATGTACATCACCGCAAGGGTCGCCAGCAAATCCGGTATCCGCAGTTTAACGATCAGCAAAGCGTTCAGCAGGCCGATAAGCGCCCCTGCAAGCAAAGAGACGATGATCACGACATAAACGGGCTGCTGGTACCAGATCATCAGCGAAGCGGCTCCTACGGTCGTCAGAGAGACGGTGGAGCCTACCGACAAATCGAAGCCGTCCACGACAAGGGAAAGCGTCACGCCGATGGCAACGAACGTCACGATCGTGATGGAGCCCAAAATATCGCTTAAGTTGCCATAGGTAAAAAAGTAGGGGAGCCGGAACGAAAAAAAGGCGATCACCCCGATAATGACGACAACCGCCCCGTAACGGAACGCGTAATGCAGCAATTTATCCTTCATAATCTTCCTCCATGCCTCCGCTGGCGTAATATAAAAGCCGGGCCTGCGTGGCTTCGCCGCGCTTGAACACCTTGCTGACCGCGCCGTCCGCCATGACCGCGATCCGGTCGCCGATCCCGAGCCCTTCCGCCAATTCGCAAGTAAAATAGATGATGCCTTTTCCCGCTGCCGCGAGGTCGCCGATGATGCGGAAAATATCGCTTTTCGCCCCGATATCCACGCCTTTGGTCGGCTCGTCGAAAATGAATACTTCGGCGCCGCTTTCAAGCCATTTGCCGATGGCCAGCTTTTGCTGGTTGCCGCCGCTTAAATAGAGGGCAAGCTGATCGCCCGAAGCCGCTTTGACGCCAAGCGAACGCACGATGTCCGAGCTGAGGCGCTTTTCTTTTTTGCGGGAAACGAAGCCGAAACGGCTCACCCGGTCGAGAATGGGCAGCGTCAGATTCAAATCGACGGACTGATGAATGAAAATGCCCTGCTTGCGCCGCTCTTCGGGCACCAGCACGATCCCGGCCTTGACCGCGTCCGCGGGCTGCCGGAACGACAGCTTTTTCCCGCGCATCTCGATCCGGCCCTCTTCATGCTTGTCCGCGCCGCCCAGTATTCGGGCAAACTCCGTTTTGCCCGCACCGACGAGACCGACGACGGCGAGCACCTCGCCGCTTCGCACCTCGAGATCCGCCCCGCGGACTTTGTAGCCCCTACGGATTCCTTCGGCTTTAAGCAGCGGTTCGCCGATCTTCGTCTCCCGTTTCGGAAATTCCTCCTCGAACGTTTTGCCGAGCATATGGCCGATGATGCCTTCGGCGCTGATGTCGGCCGCGGGCCCGGAGTGGACCTTCTGCCCGTCCCTCATGACCGTCACCCAGTCCGCATGCTCCAGCACCTCGGGGAGCCGATGCGTAATGAAGATGCAAGCCACGCCGCTATCTTTTAATTCATGCATGATTCTGAACAGCGCTCTGCATTCGCCGTCGCTGAGCGGAGCGGTCGGCTCGTCGAAAATGATCGCCTTGGCGTCCTGCGCCACGATGCGGGCCAGCAGCACGATTTGCTTTTGCGCAAGGCTGAGTTCCGCGACCTTCCGATTCACGTCGATGTCCGCCCCAAGACGGGATAAAACGCTTTTCGCCCGCTTCGCCCGGTCCCCGGTCCGGATCCAAAGGCCCGATTCCTTGGAGGCAAGCGCGTCCAGCATCACGTTTTCCGCGACCGTCAGCTGCGGCACCAGAGCCGAATCCACCTCCTGGTAGACGCAGTGGATCCCGCTTTTTTTCGCGTCGGCGGGAGAGGCAATCCGGAGCGTCTTGCCATCCGCGGCTATGTCCCCGCCGTCCGCCCGGTAGGCACCGGAAAGGATTTTCATCAGCGTGCTTTTCCCCGCCCCGTTGGCGCCGAGGAGCGCATGGATTTGCCCTCCCTTTGCCGTAAAATCCACCGCGTTCAGGGCCGGAACGCCGCCGAATTGCTTGGTGATCTTTTTCATTTCCAATTGGTATGAAGCTGTCAAAGCGGCCCCTCCTTTTTTCGCTCAAGGACTGTGGATCATCCTCATATGATTGAAAAGACCGTGCCTAAGCACGGCCTTTCAGCATGAAGCCCTGGCTTGACGTTCAGCCATTACTTGCCGTATTCCGCCATCCAATCCGCAAGGCCTTGCTTGCTTTCGCCCCAGCCTTTCACGTATTTGGACAGCTCCGTCGTCGAAATTTGCTCTTGAGGCAAAGCGTCGCGGGATACGTAAACCGGCTCCAGCACCACTTCGTCCTCGGTTTTGTCGCCATGCAGCTTTTGGTATCCGTATCTGACCTGGATGCGCCCGATGTCCTTCGGATCCACCGCGGCGGAAGCGACCCAAGGATTTTTCGGATCCTGGATCATCTGCAAATCTTCGTCGCTCATATCGATGCCGTATACTTTGATTTCGTCGCGTCCGGCTTGCTGGATCGCGCGGGCGGCCC
Source organism: Paenibacillus sp. FSL M7-1455 (assembly GCF_038004655.1). NCBI lineage: Bacteria > Bacillati > Bacillota > Bacilli > Caryophanales > Paenibacillaceae > Paenibacillus > Paenibacillus sp. FSL M7-1455. The sequence continues at coordinate 3,795,036 of NZ_JBBORO010000001.1, forward strand.
CTTTGGCGAATTCGTCCCAGGCGGTCCAAACGGCCGAAATTTGGCCTTTCGGATACTGCTTCAGAATGGCTTCCATTTGCGTTTGCGTATCAAGGGCCGGATTTTGGGCCGTGCCGAACGTCGCGATCTCTTTGATGTCCGGGTTTTCCTGCATGAATTTGCTATATGCCGTCTGACGGCGTTCCATCGGCGCGAAGCCGGCGACCCACACCTTGACGATATTGCCTTTGCCGCCGATGTCTTTTTTCATTTGTTCCAGCGTCAGCTCGGCCATTTTCCGGTCGTCCTGGGACAAGGTCGTAGCGCCCGCCACGTGGACGTCCGCGTCGAATACGACGACGGGGATCTTCTGGGACACCGCCTTCTGAACGCCCGGCTGCAAGAGCTGATCGCCATGGTCCGTCAGGATCAGGTCAAAACGCTGGGTAATGGCGGAATCGAGCAAGGATGCCATCTTGGCCTTGTCGTTGCCCGCAACGAATTTCGTCAGCTTGCCCCCGAATTTTTCGACTTCCTCGGTGACGCCCTGCACGTACTGCTGCGAGAACGTGCCTGTGTTGAATTCCATGATGAGCGCCACGCGTTTGCCTGCCAAAGGCTTGTCCGCATTGCCGGCAGCGTCCGCTTCGCCGCCGACGGTCGATGCGTTTTTTTGCCCGCAGGCGCTTGCCAGTAAAGCCCAAACCAGGAATAATGAGAGCAATGCCGCATTTCTTTTTCTACCGAATCGCATCGGTTCTTTCCCCCTTCAACTCTCTACAATGTAAAAATGTTATACATAATATAAGGCCTAAAACCAAGTATGTAAATAGGTTTTTAATTATTTACGCCATATTTTTGCAAAATTCGACTAAAACCGCTTTTCTCATCGGTATGATGAAGTTAAAAAATGCTGGCGCGGCTGGGAATATCGACCGGTTTAATCCTGCAAACGAACGCAAAAAACCCCGCCGGCGGATAGCTCCGCCGGCGGGGTTTCGCATGCAGCGTTACAGAATGATGGCGATCAGGCCGCCCGATCCCTCGTTGATGATTCTGCCCAGCGTTTCCTGCAGCTTGTATCGCGCATTGTCCGGCATCATGGCGATCTTGCCTTGAATGCCTTCGCGCACGATCGAGTGCAGGGAACGTCCGAAGATGTCCGAATCCCAAATTTTGATCGGGTCGTTTTCGAAATCCTGGATGAGGTAGCGCACAAGCTCCTCGCTTTGCTTTTCCGTGCCGATGATCGGGGAGAACTCGGATTCGACGTCGACCCTGATCATGTGGATCGAAGGAGCCGTCGCTTTCAGCCTCACGCCGAAACGGGTTCCCTGACGAATAAGCTCAGGCTCATCCAACGACATTTCCGCAAGGGACGGCGCGGCGATGCCGTAACCGGTTGTTTTCACCATTTCAAGCGCTTCCGCGAACCGGTCGTATTCGCGTTTGGCATGGGAGAATTCCTGCATCAGCTGGAGCAGATGATCCTTGCCGCGGATTTCGACGCCGACCACTTCCATCAGGATTTGGTCATACAATTCATCCGGCGCGAACAAGTCGATTTCCGCCACGCCCTGCCCCATGTTCATGCCGCTGAGCGCGGCGCGCTGGATGAATTCGTAATCCATGAATTGGGACACGACGCGGTCCACGTCGCGCAAACGGCGGATGTCCTTGACCGTATCGCGGACCGAATTTTCATAGTTGCTCCGGAGCCAGTGCTTTTCGTTCAGCACCATCACCCAGCTCGGCAGATTGACGTTGACTTCATGCACGGGGAATTCGTAAAGCACTTCGCGCAGCACGCCTGTCACGTCGTCCTCCGTCATCGTCGCCGCGCTGAGGGCCATGACCGGGATGTCGTATTTGTCGGCCAGTTCGTTGCGCAGCTGCAGCGTTTCTTCGCTGCGCGGACGGGTCGAGTTGATGACGAGCACGAACGGCTTGCCTACTTCCTTCAGCTCGGCGATGACGCGTTCTTCGGCTTCCACGTAGGAGCTGCGCGGGATTTCCGCGATGGTTCCGTCGGTGGTGACCACCACGCCAAGCGTCGAATGTTCCTGAATGACTTTGCGCGTTCCGATTTCAGCCGCTTCCTGAAACGGAATCGGCTCCTCGAACCAAGGGGTGGAGATCATGCGCGGACCGTTTTCATCCTCGTACCCTTTTGCCCCCTCAACCGCGTAGCCTACGCAGTCCACCAGGCGGACGTTGACCTCCAGTCCCTCGGTTACCTTGATTTGCACTGCATTGTTCGGCACGAATTTCGGTTCCGTCGTCATGATGGTTTTGCCGGCCGCGCTTTGCGGCAGTTCATCCACGGCTCGTGCCCGATCGGCTTCGCTTGCGATGTTCGGAAGCACGATGGTTTCCATGAACCGCTTGATGAACGTCGATTTGCCTGTTCGGACCGCGCCGACCACACCCAGGTAAATGTCCCCGCCGGTGCGTTCGGCAATGTCTTTAAAAATGTCCACTTTTTCCAAAAGAGATCCCCTCCTCATTTACTCCGAAGGAAAAATGCTTAAGAGCATCCCGCTTCGTGTTCCATCTGAAGCCTCGAGCCATTGCAACGGAATGGAGCCATACAATGTCGTCAGTAGTCCGCCGCCGGGGTCAGAATCGGATTGGAACGGCAAAGCGGCGATACTCGCTTTAGGCATTTGGACTAGTATCATATTATGTACCTATGAAAAACAATATGACGGGTATTTTGCAAAATCTCTTAACCTATAGAGAGTGTTCTAAAGCCCGTTCACGCCCGATTTCCGCCGCTCTTTAGCCCATTCCATAGATCCCGAGCTTTGCCCGGCCTCGTCATCCTTTCCAGTTATATGCGCCTTGCCGTCCATCTATGTAAAATATTTTGCGCAAACAAAGCGTGGAGCCCCGCTAAAAGAAGATTCTCTGAAGCCCTCCCCCAAAAATGCAAAAAGCCGCTCTTCGCAAGCGGATCGCTTGGAACAACGGCTATAGGAATCTATGGGGTTATTTGGACGAAGATCCGGGCGCGACGGCTACCGGCGCGTCCCCGGACCATCGGTACGGCAGCGATTTGACGGGAACGTATTCCGACGCTTTCACCAGCTCTTCCCGCAAATCCTCCTCTCGGGTCGGCTTGAGGCCTTGCTTATCGATCAGCTGCATCATATCGAATGCGTAGTCGACGTAAACCGTGCCTGTTCGGTCCATGATAAAACGGACCTCCTGGCCGGAATAGACGCTTTTCAAACCGATGTCCTTCAAACCTGCAAGCGAAGGGTCCACCGCATGAATATCCGGGTAAACTTCGTCTCCGGCAGGAAGCTTCCCGTCATGCGCAATCTTGTATTGGTTGACGAGACGCTGTACGTCGTTGACTTTTTGGACCGTGATCAGATCCATCACTTTGACCGTAGGTTTCGTTTCTTCGTCCTGAATGAGGAAGTAGGCGCTTCCGCCCTTCTCGAAGGCGGTCGACGGGATTTCATCGATGAATCCCTCTTTTTGCAGCTTATCCAGGTCGATCCGGAATTTCTCGTATTTCGGCGTTTCCTGGTCCGCGTTCAATATCGGCAGCAGACCTTTTTCTTTTTGATAATCGTCGATCGCGGACTGGATGCGTTTGACGCTTTCGCGATACGACACCCTGTTTTCGTTTTTTTTCTCATCCGGGTACAAACATCCGGACAAGCTGACCGCAAGCAAAACCGCCATGACGGCGGCCGCGGCTTTCCGGAGGGTACCGGAACGTTTGGCGAAATGAGCCTGAGTCACAATCATCATCCTTTATGTCGTGAAAATGTCAAATCGGGCAAGCATCACCAAAGGTCTTCCTGATCCCGCTGCCGCGCCGCCTCCAGCTGTTTGCGAATCGCGGCCTTCAGCTTGTCTTCAGGTATGGTGACGGTCACCGTTCCTTCGATTTTCGACTGGCAGGCCAGCCTTATCCCTGTATGGATCAACGAGCCAAGCTTCCGGCTTTCCGCCTCCGACGGGGGAGACAGCTGCTCTTTGGCTTGATCGTCCACTTCGATTTTGCACATGAGGCAGCCCATTTTGCCGCCGCAGCGCGCCGGAATAGGGGCGCCCGCCCGGCGGGAAGCCGCCAGCACCGTCGTGCCGGGGCTTACGGCCGTCTTTTTGCCCGAAGGCTTAAACGTAATTTCATGCTTCATCATGCAACGGCTCCTCGGGCGCGACGCGAAAATGGCTGCCGTCTCCGTTCAAGCCGAGCAGTTTTTCGATTTGCACCGCATGCTTGCGCGACAGCCGGCAGGTTTCGAAGATGCGGCGGAGCAGCGGCATATGGCTCCCCAAATCCGTCGTCATCGTTGCGGCGATCGCTTGGTACCGGTCGGGACGCTCCCTAAGCACGTTAAACACCAATTCATGTCCAAGCGGCATCAGGGGAATGGAAAAGCCTCCGATCTCAGCCGTTTTGGCTTCCGGGAGCAAAAGATTTTCCACCAGAACCTCATAACGGCTCCCCGACGCATGAACCTTAAAGCTGCCGACCAGTTCCATCAAATAATCGCCCAGCTTATAATGGCTGAGGGTGGAGTGATATGTATCCGTCCGGCTCACTTCGGGTTCGTCGACGGCCAAGTCGTTCAGCAGGACGTGAAGTCGGCTTACGCGGACACCATCCGCATAGACGTCGATATCCCGGGGCATGGCGTCAAGACGCACGTTCTGGAGCAGAAGTCCGCAGCTTCCGCCGACCAGCCAGCAATTCCCGGCTTGCCCGAACCGTTCAGATAACTGCTGCAGCGCATGATGTAGTTCGGATGAAACCTGCATGTCCCACTCTCCTATCCAACCATCCGTTTAAAAATAAGTTTTGTTCCGCGCTACGATTTTTCCCGGGGATCTTACGACCGCCTGGCATCCAAGGCGGAAACCTTCGTCGAATTCTTCCGTGTCGAGGCGCCGAAGTTCGGCTTGCGTCGGCTCTTCGAGCAGCTCCGCTCCCTCCACGACCTGACATCTGCAGCGGGCGCACGTGCCGCGGCGGCACATATGCTGCCAGTCGATTTCATGGTCCTTTGCGTGCTGAAGGATCGTTTTTCCCGGTTCGGGCACGACCGTTTTTTCGATCGTCCGTCCTTTCAGCTGCATGGTAGCTTCCCCGGAAGCCGCGGTTGCACGTTGTTCCGGTTCAACCATCTCCTCGTTTGCCGGCTTTTTTTTGTCAAAAAAAATGCGGAACGGGTTCATATCAACGCCGCCATTCCTCCGAGAAATCCCACCACCATAAAAATAAACGCCACAAAAGATAAAGCGCCGCGAAGAATGCCGGTTGTTTTCGTGCGGGCAAACGTAATTAAAAACACGGATAATCCCATGATCAGGATGGCAATCAGGGAGACCCACATTTTTGTCATCGGATCCATAGGCTGACTCTCCATTTCTTGATATATAGACGTATTATAGCATGAAACTTGTCCGCATTTTTAGCGGAAAGGGTTACGTAATATCGACATCTGAAAAAAAGAGCATAAAGTCCTTGAAGCTTAAGGCTTCAAAGGCTTATTGCCCTTTGATTTTGGGTAACCCGATTTATTTCTTCATCATTAATTTCATCAACGATTCCATGTTTTGCGGGTTCATGCCGCTTTTTTTGACCGCGCTCACGATGTCCTGGATCGTCTCTTCGCTGACCGGAACGTTGGCCATCGCGGACACTTGCTTGATCAGTTGGCGGAGCTGGGTCTCGTTTTGCATCGTGGACGGTTTTACGGTACTGGCTAATTTCTTAACCTGGCTTTCCGAGATGCGCTTACCGGATTTCTTGTTGACGACGTTCAGCACATCTTTTGGGAAATTTTTGCTCATCTTCTCCCCTCCTCCGACAGTCCTCAACTTATATATATGAGGATTGGCCCTGAAAGGTGAAAAGATCAGCTATGCCATTGCTCCCAGGTTTTGAGCTTCATGGCTTCCATTTCCGTCTTCGGGTCGCGGCCCATCAGGGCTTCGACAGCGATGCGGGGATCTTTGTTCTCAAACAGCACTTGGTACAGCTGCTCCGCGATCGGCATTTGCACGCCGTATTTGGCGGAAATCGTGTGGGCCGCTTGGGTCGTGCGGATCCCTTCTACGACCATGCCCATGGAGTCCAGGACTTCGTCGACCTTTTTCCCTTGGCCAAGCAACGAGCCTGCCCGCCAGTTCCGGCTGTGGCGGCTGGTCGCGGTAACCACCAGGTCACCGACCCCGGCAAGCCCCGAAAACGTAAGCGGGTTGGCCCCCAGTTCGACGCCGATCCGGGTGATCTCCGCAAGCCCCCGCGTCAGCAGCGCCGCTTTTGCGTTGTCGCCGTAACCAAGCCCGTCGGACATGCCGGCCCCAAGCGCAATGATGTTTTTGAGCGCTCCGGCCAATTCGACGCCTAACATGTCCCTGTTGGTATACACGCGGAAGTCGGCGTTCATGAACAAATATTGCGCCGCGGCCGCGGCCTTTTGGTTAAGGGAGGCCACTACGACCGTCGTCGGGCAGCGGCGGATGACTTCCTCCGCGTGGCTCGGCCCCGATAGAACGACAACGTCGCCCTCTTCGATGCCAAGCTCTTCGGAAATGACCGTCGACATCCGCTTCAGCGTTTCGGTTTCGAACCCTTTCGTCGCGTGGATGCACAGCATGTCTTTGCGCCAATACGCCTTCAGCGACCGCGCCACTTCGCGCATCGCTTTGGACGGGGCGACGATCAGCACCGCCCCCGCATCCTTGACGGCCTCTTCGAGATCCGTTGTCGCTTTCAGGTTGGCCGGCAACGCGGCGTCAGGCAAATACCGGCTGTTCATATGCTTCTCGTTGATTTCCCGTACCTGCTCGCTGCTGCGGCTCCAGATCACCACGTTCGGGTGATTGCAGGCGAGAACGCTGGCCAGGGCGGTGCCCCAGCTTCCCGCAACCAGTACGGCTATCTTATTTGACAATGCCCTTTCCCCCTTTGGAACCTCCGGAGCCAATTTTGTTTTCCCGTCCTTGAACGATCTTTACGATATTGCTGCGGTGTCTCCAGAAGGCAAACAAACAAATGACCAAACTGGACCAGAAAATCGGCCAGTCGAAACCTTGGATCAAACCAAAGACTAACAGAGAAATAGGAGTCAGCGCCACGAATACAAGCGAACCGAGCGAAACGTAACGCGTAAACACGATCAATAAAATGGCGATGATTCCCGCGCACAATGCCGGGAAAAAGCAGAGCGTTGCCATAATGCCGATCGTGGTGGCGATCCCTTTGCCGCCGCGGAAACGGAAGTACACGGGCCAGTTATGGCCGACGATGGCAGCCAGGCCGCAGAGGGCGGGAATCCATTCGTTTCCTCCCCCAAGCCACTTGCCCAGCCAAATGGCGCCGATGCCCTTCAATACGTCAAGCAGCAGCACGGCAATGGCCGGCCCTTTTCCCAAAATTCTCAGCGTGTTGGTAGCTCCCGCATTTCCGCTTCCATGCTGGCGGATATCGATCCCTTTCAGAAGTTTGGCCATCACGACGCTGAAACTGACGGAGCCGAGCAAATAACTCAGTACAATGGCGATGATCTTTAATGTCAAACTATTCTCCCCTAACTTTCATCCGATTTGCGCCGCGTAAAGATCCTGATCGGGGTCCCTTCGAAATCGAACGCCCCCCGTATTTTATTCTCCAAATACCGTTCATAGGAGAAATGCATCAGCTCAGGATCGTTAACAAATACAACCATGGTCGGCGGCTTGACGGCCACCTGGGTGACATAGTTAATCCGCAAACGCCTTCCTTTATCCGTCGGAGGAGGGTTGATCGCGACCGCATCGGAAACGACGTCGTTAAGCAGATGCGTCTGCACGCGAAGAGAATGCTGCTGGGCCACATGCTGAACGACGGGCAGCAGCTTATGCAGGCGCGACTTCGTTTTGGCTGACAAAAACACGATCGGTGCATACGTCATGAAGAGAAAATGATCCCGGATCTTTTTCTCGAACTGGTGCATCGTTTTGTCGTCCTTCTCGACGACATCCCATTTGTTGACGACGAAAATGGATGCTTTGCCCGCTTCATACGCGTAACCGGCAATATGCTTGTCCTGATCGATGATGCCTTCCTCGCCGTTGATGACGATCAACACGACGTCCGCCCGTTCGATGGCGCGCATGGCCCGCATGACGCTGTATTTTTCCGTCGTCTCGTATACTTTGCCGCGTTTGCGCATTCCCGCCGTATCGATCAGGACGTAACGCTGCCCGTCCTTTTCAAACGGCGTATCGATCGCATCCCTTGTCGTGCCCGCGATATCGCTGACGATGACGCGTTCCTCGCCGAGAATGGCATTGACGAGAGAAGATTTGCCCACGTTGGGGCGTCCGATCAGCGCAACGCGGATGACGTCCTCGTCATAGTCGTCGTCGCTAAGATCGGGCAATATATCGACGATCGCATCAAGCAAATCGCCGATGCCTGTTCCGTGGCTGCCGGAGATCGCGATCGGGTCGCCGAATCCAAGGCTGTAAAACTCATAAATTTCGTCATGGCGGCTGAGGTTATCCACCTTGTTCACGGCGAGCACGATCGGCTTTCCGGAGCGGAACAAAATTTGGGCCACTTCTTCGTCCGATTGCGTGACCCCGCTTTTGGCGTCGCACATGAACACGATCACATCCGCTTCCTCGATTGCAAGCTCGGCCTGCATGCGGATGGATTTCAAAATGACGTCATCGCCGTCGATTTCGATCCCCCCGGTATCGATGACGCTGAACGCTTTGCCGTTCCATTCGGATACCCCATAAATCCGGTCGCGGGTAATACCCGGTTTATCTTCCACGATGGCCAGCCGGTCGCCGATCAATCGATTGAAAATGGTTGATTTACCAACGTTAGGCCTGCCAACGATAGCTACTACGGGTCTTGCCATATTCACTCCTCCTGTCAATACTTACGATAATCATCATAGCAAAAAACGCTTATTTTGGCTAACCTTTCATGGACGGATCGTCTTATTAATCCTATTTTCCCGTAGAAACGGGATTCCATGCGCCATTGAACCTGTTTATTATACGTTTTTGCGCATGACATGAAAAAAGCGAACCCGATGAAGGGTTCGCCGTTTTTTGCTTCCGAGACGGTGGTCATCACTTGAACTTGCTCAGTTTGTCTCCAAAACGTTCCCCAAGCGTAATGCTGAGACCTTGGTTGCTCAGAGATACGTTAGGATTGTCTTTAAGCTCATCCTTGTGGTTTCCGCCGCTTTTTGCCGGTCTGTCCGCTTTAGGAGCAGGAGCCGGAGCTTCTTCCGTTTCCTTGATGCTGAGGCTCACGCGTTTTTCAGCGGTGTTGATGTCAAGGATTTTCACTTGAACTTCTTGTCCTTCTTTCAGGACTTCATGCGGGGTGCCGATGTGTTTATGAGAAATTTGGGAAATATGAACAAGTCCTTCGACTCCTGGAGCAAGCTCAACAAATGCACCGAAGGTCACCAGACGTTTGACTTCGCCTGTTACCACATCGCCTGTATGGAATTTTTCTGCAGCGGTATCCCAAGGACCAGGCTGAGCGGCTTTCATGCTGAGGCTGATTTTTCCTTTTTCAGGGTCTACTTTCAGAACTTTGACTTTGACTTTATCCCCTTCGGATACGACGTCGGAAGGTTTTTCGACATGGTTCCATGCCATTTCGGACACGTGAACCAGTCCGTCTACGCCGCCTACGTCAACGAATGCGCCGAATTGGGTCAAGCGCTGTACCGTACCTTCAAGCTCCTGGCCTTCTTGAAGCTCGGACATCACTTTCAGTTTGTTGGCTTCGAATTCTTCGTCGAGCACGTCTTTTTGGGAAAGGATCACCTTGTTGTTCTCGCGGTCGATTTCTTTCACCTTCACGCGCAGCGTGCGTCCTTTGTAGTCGCTGAAGTCTTCAACGAAATGACGCTCTACCATGGAAGCCGGAATGAATCCGCGCACGCCCACGTCCGCAACCAATCCGCCTTTCACGACGTCAGCCACGGTGACTTCGAACACGTCTTGCGCTTCAAAGTGTTTTTCGAGCTCTTCCCAAGCGTTTTCGCTGTCGATCGCGCGTTTGGAAAGAACGAGTTTTTCTTTTTCGTCATCGATGCTGACCACTTTGCATTCTACCTCCTGTCCGATCTGAACCGCGTCCGATGCGTTGTCCAGATGAACCGAAGACAGTTCGCGGATCGGGATCACACCGTCGTATTTATATCCAATGCTTACATAAGCTTGGTTATCTTCCAGCTTGACGATCGAACCTTTTACGGTGTCCCCTTTTTTCAAGGATACGATTTGGTCCATTTCCTCCTGAGTTACTTCTGCTTCTTGATTTTTTGTTTCTTCCGACATGTCAATACCCTCCTCAATTCAAAAAAACCATTTATTCAAACCTGCTGACGCAGAGTTCAAAACTTGAAAACAGTTGTGATCATATCTTTCCAATAAGTGCTTGCCTTCATGCACCGGCGCTTAATTCGCCGTCGGCTTCCCGGTCTTCTGCATCTCGCGGATGCGCGACATGATATTGTCCGTGACCGCTTCCACCGCTTCCCCGGACTCCATTTCCTTGAATTCCGTCAAATCCAACGGAGCGCCGTATATCACTCTCATTTTCCGGAAAAGCTTGTAATCGCCGACAATGGCGACGGGCACGACCGCAGCCCCGCTTCGCAGAGCAAAAGTTGCTGCGCCCTTTTTGGCCGCTCCGCTGTCGGAATGTCGCGTGCCTTCCGGGAAAATGCCCATCATTTCGCCGTTACGCAAAATGGTGAGGGATGTTTTGATCGATTCCTTGCTGACGCCTTCGCGTTTGACCGGAAACGCACCGAGCCTCGTGATGACCGGTCCGAGCACGGGCACCTTGAACAGCTCGGCCTTGGCCATGAATTTGATTTTGCGCTTGATTCTGATGCCCACCGTGATCGGGTCCAGGACGCTGATATGGTTCGAGCAGAGCAGCACTCCGCCTTCCTTCGGGATGTTCTCCTCCCCCGTTGCCTCAAGACGGTAGGCCACGGCGAAAATCCCCCGCAAAAGCCCCCGGCAAAACTCATAAAACATGCTTCCTTCTCCCCATCCTTAAGAGTTCGTTTGCGCTTTGCAATAGGAAACGATCGTGTCGACGACCTGAGGGATGTCCATATGCGTCGTATCCAGCACGATGGCGTCATCCGCGCAGCGCAGCGGCGAAATTTCGCGTTCTGCGTCCAAACGATCGCGTTCGGAAATATCCTTTTCCAGCTGCTCCAAGGTCAAGCCCTGCGCATCACTCAACTCTTTGAATCGGCGGAGCGCACGTTCCTTCACGCTGGCCGTCATGAAAATCTTCAGTTCGGCGTCCGGCAGAACCGTCGTCCCGATGTCCCTTCCGTCCATGACCACGCCCTTGCGGGCAGCCATCTGCTGCTGCAGCGCTACCAAATGCTTGCGAAGCCCTTCGATTTGCGCGTATTGCGATACCGTGCCGTTGACTTCGAGCGAGCGTATGAACCCCGTCACGTCTTGGCCGTCCACCAGCACCTTTTGCCCGTCGGCGCCCGGAAGAAGTTCGATCTCCAACCCTTGGGCATGACGCAGCACTTCCGCCGAAGATTCCGGCTTGATTCCATGCTTCAGCATATACCAGGTCACGGCCCGGTACATCGCGCCGGTATCCACATATATGTAGGACAGCTCTTTGGCCACCAATCGAGCAATCGTGCTTTTTCCCGCCCCGGCAGGTCCATCAATCGCGATATTGATCTTCAAGTTGTTCTCCGTCCCCTGCCTACTCAAAGGGGCATTCCTCCTCAAATCATAAGCATAAGAGATGTTATAGAGCGGCGGGAACGCGGCTTGCCAGCCGACTCCCCCTGCGATCCAAATGCGGCTTCAGCCCGAGCTGACGCCTCTTCGATCACTCAAGAAAAAAGCAGGCATTGCCTGCGCTGTGAAAATTATACCACACAACCTACACCGATGCAAAAAAACACCCTTCGGTTCATGGATGCCAATCCTTTACATTTCGCTCTTTTATCGGTATTCCGTCCAATCGGTCCACCGGAGAAATCAGCGGGCGAAGGGAATGGATGTGCAGAGCGGCCTGAAAAAAGAAGAGCGCGGCGATCAAAAAAACGAGCAAAATTTTCGTCCATTTCCCCGTTTGTTCGCACAGCCGTTCGAACAGCCGCACATATTGTTGAACTTGTTCTTTTTCGTTCATCATGGCAAGTCTCCCGGATTTTTCCTATTACTGTGTCCGGAAACCGCCCGTTTTATTCAGGATCTTGCTGATCTTGCCGACAGGGCTTATCGCCTGAAGTCGAGCTGGCGTTCGAAGCAGTATCTGATCAGCTTCTGCCGCTCGATGTCCGCGATCGTCGTGAATTTGGCCATGACGATTTTGCGGCCGTTATCCAGCGCTTTGATCCTGACGATTTCGCCTTCGAACGGCACATGCTCAAGGCTTCCGTTTTTATAGGGCACCACCACCCAGCAGGACATCCTGTCCCCTTCCGCCACGCGATGTTCCGGTTCGCAGTAAAAAGATATTCCGCCTCCCCCGATATCGTCGGTACGGGTCAGGAAACGCCGGTCGTTATCCATCCTGACGGCCACCTCGAGTTCTCCGCTTACCCGCAAAAAGCTGCGCCGCTGGATTTTGCCGATCGAGTCGGGGTCGGGCTTGCGGATCCTCACCATCCGGATCACGTCCTGCTTGAACCCGGTCACATAGGAATTGAAGTAGTTCTTGACGCCGCCGTCGGTCATAAAATAGATGGACAGCTCGTCCCCGACGAACAGCTTTTTAAGCTGCCCTCCTCCTTCCCGGATCGGAACTTCGATGAGAATCGAGTCCTCGTCCATGTCGGCGATTCTGGATTTATATTCCACCCTCGTTTCTTTTTCGTCCCCCGAATCCACGCTAATCATCAATAAGTCATTAATTTTCGGATACAAAAACGTTCACCGCCAACTTAAAAATGTACCGCATGCCCTGATTATACCATGTCTTTGGTCTCAGGTACGCGTATTATTTCAACGAAAAAGGAGCCTTTTTTCTCAAAGGCCCCTTCGTTAGGCGGGTATAAAAGTCTATTTTACCGGACTGCAGCCTGACGGTCGGAGGATTTCAGCTCCTCCACCATTTTTTCGGACCCGTCATTCGCGTCCAGGTACATCCGGTATCTTGAACCGTTGATGTTGCCCCCGATTTCGTAGCAAAGCGTTTCCTTGCCCAAATCGTCCTTGATGAGCGCCAGCCGGTGATAGGTTTCCTTGAATTCCGGATTCAATTTTTTCCGGATTTCGGCGATGCCCATTTTCGGTTTTGCCAAGTTGCGCTTGCCCTCTTTATGCTCATAAACGTAATCGCTGGCCTGGAACCCCGTCACCTCGCCGTTGTCCAAACCGACGCGAACCGTGATTTTTTCAGGATAGATCAGCACGCCGTCCTGCGTGCTCACATAGGTCAGGTTCCCCATATTCCCGTATTGGTCGGCGGTGACGGCCGTCATGCCTTTGTAACCCTTTTTGCTGAGGAACTGGTCGGCGTTGGCTTTCGCCTGCTCCATCGTCACCGCCTTGTGTCCGATTTTGCGGCTGTCATGGTAGCTGATGAGAAGCCCGCCCTTTTTCGTAAAATCCATCGAAACGACGGCCGGCAGATTTTTCGCCTTCACGGTTGCGGTGTACGATTCCCAGTCCGTTCCTTTCCCGTTTTCGGTTACCTGGACCGACGCTCCAGCACCGGCATCCGCGAACTTAACCGCCTTGCGTTTGATGTCCTCTTTCGATACGGCCGTGCCGGAAAGCATTTTGACGGACCGTTTGTCATACATGCTCGATACGGCCGGGCCCCAGTTTAGTTCCGGGTATTCCCCGACGCGTTTGTCGACGGTTTTGAAGCCGTCGATGATCGTGTTGTCCATCTGCTTCTCTTCGGACGCCATGGCGCTCTCCACGTCCATCCAGCGCAGGCGGTTGCTGATCACTTTGCTTTGGACGTCTTGCAGATGCTTGGTGATCTCGCCGGAGTTTTTGTACAGCACTTTCAGGTTTTGCAGCTCATCGTTGGTGAGCGGTTCCTTTTCGAGATTGCGCATCGACGTCTGATACGAGAAGTTCGAAATCCGGGACAAGAAGTCCTCGGTTTTATTGAACGGGAGCATCGTCAGCGGAAGCTGGTTGATCTCGTTTTGGGCTTCGCTCGTCAGCCTCCATACGTTGATAAGCCCTTTGCGGTGCATCGCATTGGAGGAAGAGCTGACGGCCAGCGTGTTGCCAAGCTCGCTGTGGAGCCGGTCCATGTGGTAGGACAAGTTGTGGAACGCACGCTGGTATTGGTTTTCGGCTTTAATCAAAATCGAGTTTTTTTCCTGGTTCTCCTGGTACCCCCACACAAATGCGCCGATCATCAGGAGAGTCACGATGGGAAACAAAACAGCGCTTAACCGCTTGTACATAATTGCTTTAAGTCTCCTTTCTTCAGCTGAACCGATCAAACCAAGCTTTTCGCTTTGATAACGGCTGATGGATCACTCTACTGGTTGCTGCTGTTAGTTTGACAAGAAGAAAGGAGTCTTATGCATCAATTGGCAGCGGTAAGCGCCATTTTTCTGTGCCGGTTAAAAAGGGAGCTCTTCGATGTCGAAATGGTTTTTGTTGTTGCAAAGGCATTGCTTAAATCCGGTCTCGATCCGGCCCCGATCCCTTTTGCCCCGCAAAACAAAGCGCTCTCCGCACTGCTTGCACACGATCGTCACTTTTACGCGCAAAAAAAGCACCCCCGATCAAATAAATTTCCAGGAATGGAAGTTCATAGGATCAAGTGTGCCCATTTTCGTCACATATTAACCTCTTCTTCGCGTTTAAGGAAACGGAAAGGAGAGCGGTTGTTGGCCCGGGTGACCTTCCCCATGCCTCCGTACCATAAAAAGGCCATCAGCGGAACGATGAACCAAATCCAATATTGGGTCATGGTCGCCAATATCAGGTCGTACACGCCGTGCCAGAACCACGGAATAACCATGGAATACACCAGAAAACGTTTGGCTTTCGCGCCTTTGGAAAAACGGGCCCGGCCGAGGTAATACCCCATCATGACGCCGAACATCGCGTGTCCGGAAACCGGGAGCAGCGCCCTGAGGAACATCGCGCCGATCGATGCGTGGCTGTACCAGGCGTACATGACGTTTTCGACGGTCGCAAATCCGAGCGAGATCGCCACCGCGTATACGATGCCGTCATAAGGCTCGTCGAACTCGGTATGGTTGTAGATCATATGGTACAGCACGAACCATTTCAGAAATTCCTCGACGAAAGACGATATGACAAAGGACTCCACGTATGGATTGCCGCCAAACCCGCCGGTCATCCCCCGCTGGATAATCATCACCGGCACGACGATCAAAAACCCGAGCACGAACACTTTGACGACCATCATGAGGGGTTCCTGCTCATATCTGTCCTTCAAGTAAAAATACGTCAAAAGGGCGAGACCCGGCGCCAACGCCGAAGCTATAACCGAAAACCAAAGCACCGTTTTTCCCCCTTTTTCTGATTAAAATACCGCATGAATTAAACGCAATTCATCCCATGAAGCAAAGGAATGCCCATGGGATGACAAGCTTTAGTCCTGTCTTTTGAAATGTTCACGGATCGTTGCAATGGCTTTTTCCGGCATAACCACCTTGCCGTATTCCTCGAGGACCGCTTCCGTATAGGAAGTGGCTTCCCCGAATTCCGCCAAAACGGCGATCAGCGAAGGAAGCTTGCCGGAATCGATGTTGTCCGGATCGATAAACAAAACCCATTTATCTCTATAATGATAAAGACGGCCTTCCTCGGTGATGTGACCGCCAAGAACATGCGCTGCTTCGATCAGCACTTCAAAATCGCCGAACGCGTAAACGATGGTGTCGCTTTGCTCCAAAGTGACTTCCATTTCGTACACTTCCTCGGGGAGCTCATCTTCCCCTAAGTGGCTGTAGTGCTGATAATCATATTTTCCGCGGGTCACGATGACGACCATGCCTTGAGCGGGAAGGGCAAAAACTTCCACGGCGAGCGGTCCGGTTGCGTCGAAACCGAGTTCGTTGTAGGCCTGATCCATCATTTCGGTGAACAGCTCGTGGACTTTGGGAAGTTCCTTCCACATGTCTTCCTTCTGAATTCCTCGCTCACTCAAATCGTCGAACGTGAGGAAAATCCGTATCTTATCTGAGCTTAATCGTTCTATTTTCATGACAGGATCCTCCTCTGTAAGCAATGTTATAACAAATTATGATGTCTCCCATAATGGTGTGCTGAAAATAGTTCTATGTAAGTATGTTATCATTATATATCCCAAAATGCACGCTGTAAAATAGACAAAAAAAGAATCATTTTGGGCGCTGTCGCCCCAAAAATGATTCTTATGGTTTTTCAATCGTTTACAAGCCCGGAATGACGGTGTTTGTCTCCTTCAGAATCGAATCCACTTCCCTTTTTACGTCGGGATTGCTGTGGATGAATTCATTGATTTGCTTCATGCTTTCCGCTTTGGAACGGGGTTCCGAATAACGGGATTCATGGTTGTTCATGCCGATGGAACCGATCGAGCCGATGTCCATCATTTTGCCCGCGTTGCTGGCGATGGCGGAAGTGATGTTGCCTCTGCTTCTGGAGACGAGGGCAGTTGCCGCCGCACCAATCAAAACGCCGCTTATAAATGACGAAGTATTCACAATTACAACCTCCTTATGTGATAAAATCAAGTCTAGTGTTCACGGATTACGGCATGCTCATGCGGCAAAAAAACAGGAAAGCGAGATGAAATAATGGTAAGAAAAACGGCTGCGCTGCTTCTTATGACGGCGCTGCTCCTCAGCGCATGCGGAGGAAAAGACGAGGCGGCCACCAAAAAAGCCAACACGGCGGTACAGCAGCAGGACGAAACAAAAGAAAAAGCGCCGGCGAAGCCAAACGGAAACGGGGCGAATCAGGCCGCCGGCGAAACGGGCGCGGAGCAGGGAAACGGCGGCTCAGGCCAACCCGCAGGCGGGGAAAGCACAAACGACGCTGCCCCGGCGGCCGTTCCGCTGAAGTACCACATGAACAAAGCCTACAACATCGTTCCTAACGATGAAGGGACGGAGAAAAAGGTCGTGCTGCTCACGTTCGACGACGGTCCGAAAAAAGCGGAATGGATCAACGGTTTGATCGATACGCTGGACAAGCATCACGCCAAAGCGATCTTTTTCGTCAACGGCTACCGGGTAAAAGAAAATCCCGAATTGCTGAAGCTGATCCACGATCGCGGCCAAATCGTCGGCAACCATAGCTGGGACCATATCTCCCTGCGGAAGGAGCCCGAAGCGAAAGTAAGGCAGCAAATCGAAGACGTGCAAAACATCGTGAAAGCCACGATCGGAGAAGCGCCGGTATTTTTCCGCCCGCCCTTCGGCGAAGGCGGCGATATCGGCAAAAAGGTCGCCAAGGAAAACGGCCTCCTCTACATGACCTGGTCCAACGGGTCCCTGGATTGGACGATGAAATCCAAAGGAAAGGACAACCCCCAACAGGTCATCCAAAACGTCATGGACCAGCTCCACGCCGGCAGCAATATCTTGATGCACGAGCTCCCGTGGACGGCCGAAGCGCTGGACGGGCTTTTGACCAAGCTGGAAAGCAAAGGCTACTCCTTCGTGGACCCGCGCAGCATCGAGCTTGAAATGCGCTAAAAAACCAAAAAAAGGCGTTTCTCCCGGTTATGCCGGCGAGAAACGCCTATTTGGCGTATTGGCTTTATGCCTCGGTTTGATCGGGGATCGCCCTGCGAAGCCGAATAAGATGCATTTCGGCAGGACAGCATAAACGAAGCGTTACCCGCCGGTTGCCGAATCCGCGGCTGATTAGCATTTGCGGCCTTTGAACGTCCGCCCCGGGCTGGTACCACCGGAACCATCCGCAATCGTATTTGCGGTAAAACCGGTTCAGCCGAAGCGCGCCGAGAAACGGAAAACGGATTTGCCCCCCGTGGGTATGTCCTGCAAGAATCAGGTCCGCCGGCTTTTCGGGCACGTGCTGAATCCAGACGGGATCATGAACGGCGACGATCCGGCAAAGATCCGAAGTCCCCGGAGGCAATTCGGGTAGCCCGGGGTACCCGTCGCGCTTTTGAAGCGGCTGGTCCACGCCGGTAAGAAGGATGCGGTCGCCCGCCCGTTCCAGCAGGACGTTTTCGTTCCTCAGCAGCCTGCCTCCGGCTTCTTTCAGCGCAGCGGCCAAACCCGCAGGGTCGGCTTTCAGGTCATGGTTGCCGTATACCGCGTACATCGGGCCGATCCGCGACAGAAGCTTCAAATTTTCCCGGACGCGTTCCAGAGGCACGTTCCTTTCCATAATGTCGCCGCCCAGGATCACCCAGTCGGCCTTCCCCTCCATCGTCCGTAAAAACGATTCCGAAAGCTTTCGTTTATGAATATCCGAAATAAAAAAAATCCGGCTTCCGTCAAACGCCTCCGGCAATCTTTCAAGCTTTACCTCTGAACGGGTGACCGCGTGCATCCTTGCTTCATAGGACATCCTTGCAAAAAGCAGGACGCAGCAGGCCGCGATCAGGCCGGCGCTCCACAGGAGCGCTGCCGTTACCACAGATCCTCCAGCGGAGGGGCGCCCTTGACTCCCCAATACACCAAAAACATCGTCAGGACCAGGAAAAGGAAAAAGAGCGAATTCGTAAAATATTTGCTGACGACGATTTTCCTTGAGGTGTATTTGTCGGTTCGGCTTGGGGTGCCATCTTCTTCTCCCCCCGCGTTTCGAACTCTTTCTTGTCCTGCTTTATGCCTTGCAGACCGGGAGCGGAACGAACCCGGCGGCTCGAGCGGGGCGCTTTTTCCCCGTACTTCCTCCTCCGGCTTGGGAGCTTCGCTTCGCTCTTTCCTTGCCTTCACCCTGCTTAAGGTCGCCCCCGCAGTCTTCAAACGCTCCCGGCGCGACTTTTCAATGACCGGTTGATTGCCGTCCTGCGCCGGCAAGGGGGGCTTTTTTCTAGCGTTTTTTTTTCGGCTATTATACGTTTTGACTCTGCTTAACTCAGTACTCATGATTCCCTCCGAAATCGTATGACCAAACCGGAAATGCAGTCGATGGCAAAATGGCATACCACCGGGGCAAGCAGCGTGCCCGAATGTATGTAGATGTAACCCAGCCCATAGCTGCTTAAGAATACCCATGCCGTCGGAATCCAATGCCGCAGATAACGGACATGGATCGCCGCAAACAGGATGCTGGTCCAATAAGGGCCGAACGAATGCTGTACTGCGCCCCTGAACAGCAGTTCCTCGCATACCGCGACGACGGCGGCTATGAATATGATATGCCAAACGGGACGCTTCCGGAACAACAATTGGTTGATTCCTCCGTCATCCATGACTTCCTCGGGCGTAATCCGGGACACCGCAAAATCGATCAGAAACATCACGGCCGCAAGGCCGAGGCCCCACGCCCAAAAATAGGAACCCGGCTGCACGGCAAACAGCTCCAGGGGATTTCTTCTCTGAAACAATATCCAAATGATTCCGATAATGAAGGTAAGTCCTTGGGTGAGGTACAGATTGATCAGCAGCAGACGGTCCGTCAGCTGATCGGGAGTGGCCTGTTTCAGTTTAGGCGCACGGAATTTGAATTTTTTCATCTTTTGCCTGCCTGTCGTATAATTTAGCTACAAAGTTCGTTCGCCCTCACCTCTATCATATCGCATTTTGCCGCGTTCGGGAAATCGCCGCCTCCGAAGCTGCGCCATGAGGCGATAAGGTATGATAGAGCCTGTGAAAAAACGCCATGAAACACCATCAAAATCATATCAGATTTCTCGCAAAAGATTCAAGAAGCCCGAAGTTTTCCTATTGACAGCAGCCGCGGGGCCATGATACATTATGAAAAAAATTATCGAGTCAAAACCGATGAAGGAAAAAAGACCCTTGAATGCCTCCAGAGAGCCGGTGGTTGGTGCAAACCGGTGGCGGGCAAGACGTCTTCAGCGTTCCAGAGAAGCTGCATTGAACTTTACAGTAGGTGCAGCCGGGTAATTTCCGTTATCAAATAGGCCTCTATCGGGCCTCTGAGGCTGCCGGCGTCAAATCCGGCGGTGAATTAGGGTGGTACCACGAACAACTCTCGTCCCTTGCTACGCAAGTAGTGTGCGGATTGAGAGTTTTTTTGTTATATACTCCTCATCGCAAGTCTGTTCAGCATCGACTGCAAGTCCGTTCAGCATCCCTTGCGGCTTGAATCCGCGGTGCGTTGTACGTGTATTCTTTTGCACAGTACCGCGTTGCTTTTGGAATACAGCGCCGAATTGCATTATATAACGCTGCAATGCAGCCGTATCCGAAACATCCTTTTCACGTGTTTTATGGGCATGCTTCTTTCGGGAAGCATCCCTTCCATCATATTTTATTTTTTGTTTTACAGATTAAAGGAGGAAGAAACCATGTTTAAAGTATTAGTATCGGATCCGATCAGCGATCTGGGAATCCAGCAGTTGATGGACGCCGCCGATGTCCAGGTAGAGAAAAAGACGGGCCTTGGCGAAGACGAGCTTGCAGCGATTATCGGAGAGTACGACGCCCTGCTCGTCCGCAGCCAGACGCGGGTCACCGAAAAAATCATGGAAGCCGGCACCAAGCTGAAAGTGGTCGGCCGCGCCGGCGTCGGCGTGGACAACATCGACCTGGAAGCGGCAACCAAACGCGGCATTATCGTCATTAATGCTCCGGACGGCAACACCATCACCACATGCGAGCACACGTTTGCGATGATGATGGCCCTTGCCCGCCACATACCGCAAGCCTACGCCAAAACGATCGGCGGAGTTTGGGACCGCAAATCGTTCCTTGGCGTCGAACTTCGCAACAAAACGCTGGGCGTGCTCGGCATGGGCCGGATCGGCAGCGAAGTCGCAAAACGCGCCAAAGCGTTTGGCATGAACATTTTGGCGTTCGATCCGTTCCTGACCCAAGAGCGGGCGGAAAAAATGGAGGTCAAGCTGGCCTCCGTCGACGACATCGTGCGGAACGCGGATTTCATGACCGTGCATACGCCGCTGACGCCGGATACGCGCCATATGATCTCCCGTCCGCAGTTCGAAGTGATGAAAAAAGGCATGCGCATCGTCAACTGCGCCCGCGGCGGCATCATCGACGAACGCGCCCTGGTGGAAGCGATCGACGAAGGCATCGTTGCCGGCGCCGCGTTCGACGTGTTTGAAAGCGAACCGCCGCAGCAGGATCATCCGTTCCTGAACCATCCGAAAATTATCGTTACGCCGCATCTTGGCGCTTCGACCGTGGAGGCCCAAGAGAACGTAGCGATCGACGTATCCGAAGAAGTGCTCCACATCTTGCGGAACGAACCGTTCAAAAACGCGGTCAACATGCCTCCGGTCGCCGCCAGCGTCATGAGCCGCCTGCAGCCTTATTTTTCGATCGGCGAAAAGCTGGGAAGCTTCGCGGCCCAATCCGCCAACCAGGCCGTAAACGAAATTCACGTCGACTACGCGGGCGCATTGTCCGACGTTGACACGCTTCCGTTGACCCGGTACATCGTCAAAGGCGTGCTGGCGCATCATCTCGGCAGCGAAAACGTCAACATCGTCAACTGCATGCATCTCGCCAAATCCCGCGACATCAACGTCGTCGTCACGCAAGCGTCGAAATCCAAAGGCTTCACCAACCTGCTCACGGTGACGCTGAAAACGCAAAACGACGAAGAAACGCTTGTCGCAGGAACGCTGCTGAACGGTTACGGCGAACGGATCGTGCAAATCAACAAATTCCCGGTGGATGTCGCGCCGGAAGGGCATCAAATCCTCATCTCCCATCATGACAAACCGGGCATGATCGGAAGCGTCGGCACCCTGCTCGGCCAAAACGACGTCAACATCGCTTCGATGCAGGTCGGCCGCAAAATTATCGGCGGGGAAGCCATCATGATCCTGACGGTCGATAAAGCCGTGCAAAAAGACGTGCTGACGCAGCTGACGACGCTGCCGGGATTAAACGGCGCGATCGAAATCACGCTGTAATAAAGATCAAACGCGAAATAATCGAGTAGAAGGGGGCGGCAAACCCCCGTCCTCTCACACCACCGTACATGCGGGTCCGCATACGGCGGTTCCAAAAGGTTAACGAAGTTCCAAGTAACGAGAAAGCAAACTTTTCAGCCCTTTCGCTTCCCAATAGGTTGTCGGAAGGGCGTTATTTATGTTTCGGGACATTTCCCAAGCTCCTTTGCGGGAGTTGGCCATCATAAAAGCGGCCCATTCTGGCACGCCCAGGGCGCGGAGTTCTCGAATACGTGTACGCACTCGCTTCCATTGTTTCCATAAGCACATGCGCAGTCTTCTTCGAATCCATTTGTCGAATCTCTCGCAGTGGCCCTTGGCAGAAGCTATCCGGAAGTATCCAATCCATCCCATGAGGTAGCGGTTCAATTTTAAAATTCGCTCTTCCATCGATATGGACCGGGAACGATTCGTTAGCTCCCGGACTTTCTCCTTCAATCGGGAGATCGTCTTAGGGGACAGACGAATCGTCGCCTGTCTATTCCTCAGAAAGCTAAAACCAAGAAATCTCCGATTCCACGGCCTGTCTACGGCACTTTTGTCCCGATTCACCTTCAGTTTCAACTTTCCTTCTACATAGTGAGTTATCGATCTCATGACACGTTCACCTGCCCGTTTGCTTGCGACAAAGATATTGCAGTCGTCCGCATAGCGGACGAAGCGCAAGCCTCGCTTGGTGAGTTCTTTATCCAGATCATCCAGCAGAATGTTTGCCAGCAGCGGACTCAGCGGACCGCCTTGGGGGGTTCCTTCCTCTGTCTTTTGGCAAACTCCGTTTTCCATCGCTCCGGCACTCAGGTAGGCTCGGATCAGCTTCAGTACTCGCTTGTCCTTCACCTTCCGCGCCACCCTTGCCATGAGCATGTCGTGATTCACTTGGTCAAAGAACTTCTCCAGGTCCAGATCTACGACCCATCTTCGGCCGCTTTGGATGTACCGCTGCGCTTGCTTCACCGCGTCATGCGCCCGCTTTCCGGGTCTGAAGCCGTAGCTGTACCACGAGAAGTCTGCGTCGAATATCGGATTCATCACTTGCAGAAGCGCTTGCTGGAGGAAACGGTCCATCACGGTCGGGATGCCCAGCAGCCGTACGCCGCCTCCGGGTTTGGGGATTTCCACCCGTTTGACTGGCGCCGGCCGGTAGGTTCCCGCCAGAAGTTCGGCTTTCACCGTTTCCCAGTGGGTTTTCAGGTAAGCTTGTAGCTCGGCTACCGTTACGCCGTCCACACCAGGAGCTCCCCCGTTTTGAACCACTCGTTTGTAGGCGAGCCGAAGGTTATTTCCTTCGAGCATCTTCTCCAGCAAGTCGTTTTGATCTTCGCGAGGGGAAGGGGCGACTTGTGCCGGTGAAGAGCTCGGCGCTCCAACATACCCTTGCGGCTTCACCGCTCCTCTTTGTCGGCAGCTCCCTTGCGGGATATTCGGCTTTCTTTGCTCCTCACTCGAACGCATCGGTTTCCTCTCTCCTTTCGGTTCGGTCCTTCCGCTTTCCGGCGTCCCGTACTCACGTACTATGACCTCTGCTGACTCCTGCGGGTTCAGCGCAACCTCTCGGTTACGGTTACGAAGTGACTTCGCATTTTTTTTCCTCCCGCAGGCCTCCCCAGATAAGAACGTCATCTTTCCGCCCGCGACCACTGGAGTTTACAGAAATAGCTCTTGGCGGCTTGGGATTTCGCTGTGTTCGGGCAGCTCATCCGGCTATCCCTGCCTCAAATCCAGTTCGTGTACCTTGGCCCGTGCTTTTGCCTCCGGCTTCCTTCAGATTCTGCCTCGCGGCAGACACCCTTGCCCTTGGCTAACGGTAGGCGCTCGCCAGCCCCCGTTCGGGACTTTCACCCTAGAGATGACGCCCATGCTGGGCGTACCAACAAAAGCGCATGCCCGATTCAAACGGCATGCGCTTTTATTTGTTCCACGTTGAACAAGATTTATCTCGCAACTTCAACAAAAAACACCCCGGTTTGAGGTGTTTCTTGCCTTTTGATCAAGCTTTATCGTTTTCGACAGGAAGCCGTATCGAGAATACGGTTCCTTCCCCGACCTGGCTCGAAACGCGGATGGTTCCGTCGTGCGCGTCCACGATGCTTTTGACGATCGCAAGGCCGAGCCCCGTACCGTTCGACGTACCTCTGACCCTCGCCTTGTCCGCCTTATAAAACCGCTCGAAAACGTAAGGCAGATCCTCGCGCGGGATTCCCGCCCCTTCGTCTTCGATTTTGATGAGGAGTTCGGAAGCGGGGCCCGCCTCCGTCCTGTCGGCGACGATCCGGATCTGTTTGCCTCCCGGCGTGTGCCTGAACGCGTTGTCCAGCAAATTCGTGAGCACCTGCTCGAGTTTGTCTTCGTCCGCGGCCTCAAGCACCAAGTCGGAAGTTTTTTTATCGTAAATAAGCTCGATGCCGTTTTCTTTGGCCCGAACGGAGAATTTCCGGTATACGCGTTCGAGCATTTCGTTGACGTCCACCCTTCTGCGCTGGATGTCCGTATGCCCCGCTTCCATTCGGGCCAGATCGAGCAGATCCTTCACGAGACGGCCCATCCGCAGCGATTCGTCATGGATGACCTGGATCAGCTCCTGGCTTTCTTCCGGGGAAGCGGCCATGCCGTCCAGAAGCGCCTCGCTGTATCCCTGCATCATCGAAAGCGGCGTCCGGATTTCATGCGAAACATTGGCCACGAAGTCCTGCCTCATTTTCTCCAGCTTGACTTTTTCCGTAATATCCCGCAGCACCGCCACCGCCCCGCGGATATCATTCTCGGCATATAACGGCGCCATATGCACCGACCATACCCCTTGTTTGACATGGACGTCGGCGCTGACGTCCGCGCTTTCCTTCAGCATGCGTTCGAACAGGTCAAGCAGCGGCTTCGGCACCTTTTCCTCCGCATTGCCTTCCAATTCGCCCTCCTGCTCCAAATCCCAATCGATGTCCCTCCACTTCGGAATAAGCTTCTGGGCCGGCGGGTTCGTCAAAATGATGCGTCCCGACGTATCGATCGTGATCACGGCATCGCTCATGCTGCGCAGGACGCTCGCCAAATGTTCCTTCTCCTGATTCAGGTTGCGGATATTGTCCTCCAGCTCGGCCGCCATATGGTTAAACGTATTGGCCAGCTTGCCGATTTCGTCGCTGGTCACAATCGATAGGCGGGTACTGTATTCGCCTTTGCTGATGGCTTCCGTCGCGCGGATCAGCTTTTGCATCGGCTGCGTGATTTTGGTGAGCAGAAACAGGGCAAAAAACGTCGTCATCGAAAAACCGATGATGGCCGTGTACGTAAACAAACGTTTGATATCTCCGGAATTGTTCGAAAAATTCGTGTCGATGTACGGGAGCAGAAACAAGGCTAAAATGATGAGTATGCAGGCAACCAGGCAAATGATCGTCGCCCACAGTTTTCCGACCAGCGATGTCCAGAAGTTCACGTTACTTTGGCACCTCTAACTTGTAACCGACGCCCCATACGGTCGTAATCATCGCGGCGGATTCCGGGGATACCTTGTTCAGCTTTTCCCTCAATCGTTTGACGTGCGTGTCGACGGTGCGCAAATCGCCGAAAAACTCGTAATTCCACACATCCTTAAGCAGTTCTTCCCGCGAAAACACCTTGTCGGGCGATACGGCAAGATAATGCAGCAGCTCGTATTCCTTTGGCGTCAGGCTGACTTCATGCCCGCTTGCCGTCACCCGGTGCGCGTCATGCTCGATGACCAGATGGGGGAACACGATGTTGTTGCTGGAATTGCTGTCTTTGGACAAATACGCCGTTGCCGAAGCGCGCCGGAGAATCGCCTTCACCCGATAGATCACTTCCCTTGGGCTGAACGGCTTCACGACGTAATCGTCCGCCCCGACCTCGAACCCTTGCACGCGGTTGATCTCCTCCCCTTTGGCCGTCAGCATCAGGACCGGCGTGGATTTTAACTGTCGTAAACGGGAACAGACCTCCATGCCGTCCATCCCGGGAAGCATCAAATCAAGCAAAATAAGTCCATAATCCTGATTGGCGGCTTTGCGGAGCGCGGTCTCCCCGTCTTCCGCCTCTTCCACCTCGTATCCTTCCTTCTCCAGATACATTTTCAACAGACGGCGAATCCGCTCTTCATCGTCCACTACCAGTATCCGGTTTGCATGCTCTGACATTAGACAACAACCCCTTTTAGTTCAGGAATGGCGCAAAAAAAGGAAACGGCCGAAGCCCGATTTGCAGCATCCCAAATTATGCGAAAAAACATACCCTTATAGGGACAATTATAGCGAAAATCCGCTTCGACATCCAACTTTCAAATGAGGAAACGGATTTTCTTGCAACTGCGTTATTCGTTTTGGCGATATGCTCAATCCACGCCCGCGTAGGAGTGCAGGCCTGCAATGACGAGGTTGACCCCGACGAGCGTAAACATGACGACCAGGAAACCGATGACCGACAGCCAGGCGGATTTGCCGCCCTGCCAGCCGCGGGACAGTCTGAGATGCAGGTATGCGCTGTAGAACAGCCAGCATATGAGCGCCCATACTTCTTTCGGGTCCCAGCTCCAGAACGTTCCCCAGGCGATCTCCGCCCAAATCATCGCGAATATCAAGGCGCCCAGCGTAAATACGGGGAAGCCGATGGCGATGGCACGGTAACTGATTTCGTCCAGATCGTCCGGATCGATCCCTTCCATCATCGGCGACGCCGCCCGGCCAAGCGGCTTGCGCGCGATCAGGCGCAACACGGCGTACAAAATGATGCCGGTGATGAAGGACCAGATGATCGTATTGAATTTGCGTCCGGCGTTGACCCCGTTCATCCAGGACGGCGCGTTAAAGAGCGGCTTCGTCATGCCGAGGAACGGTTCGTAGCTGACGACTTTGCTTTGGTACGGTCCGACGATCGGCGGAAGCTTGTACGACACCGTTTGCGTGACCGTTTGTTCCGCACCGGGCTGTCCGGTTACCTTCGTTTGGGTAAACACGGATTCGTAGCCGGCCGCACGGAAAATAAATACGGTCGCGATAAAGGAAATAACGAGAATGACGGAAAAAAATACGACCTCGACCCAGCGCTGCTGCCTTTTCGCTTTTTTATCCTTGCTTTTGAAATCGACGGTACGGATCAAATACATGAAGCCTGCCGCAAAACCGATGGCGAAGAAAGATTCGCCCGCCGCTGCCAGCGTGACGTGGATTTTCAGCCAGTACGATTGCAGCGAAGGAATCAGCGGCTGCACTTCCTGCGGGAATACGGCGGCGTATGCCATAATGATGATGGAAATCGGCACCGCAAACAGTCCAAGCAGCGTCTTTCGATAGATCAGGTAAACCACGGTAAACGCAAACATGACCATCATCGACAGGAAGGACATAAATTCGTACATGTTGCTGACCGGGATATGTCCCCCTCCGATCCAGCGCGTCACGAAAAAGATCAGATGAAAAATGAAGCCAAGCGCGGATCCGATGAAGGCGATTTTGCCCCACTTTTTCGAATGGGCGACCGGGTCCCGGTTGCTCCACCTGCGGCCCATCAGGGCGACAGCGAATAATATGAATGCCGCGCAGTAGAGGAAAAAGGCGACGACAAACATATTACTGCTGATAGATAACAAATCATTCATGCGTGTTTTCCTCCGTTATCCAGGGACTTTTCGTCCACGTCCAAATTCATTTTTTTCAAAATGGCCGAGATTTCGCGGCGAATGCCGAACCAGTTTTTGTTCGTATGCGCTCCGAGCGTCAGCACGCCGTCGTCGATCCGCAGCCAAATCCGGCGATGCTGCCAATAAAAGCCGAGCACGAGCCCGATCATCACGATGGCCGCGCCGACCCAGATAAACGGCATCACTTTGTCCACCCGGATGTTCAGGTACGTCGTCGACATGGAAAAGTCGACGTTTTCCATTCCCTTCACGTCAAGCATCAGCGGCGGCGTGCCGCCGTTCATCTTTTCGTTGATGGCGTCCTGCTGGAAGCGCTCTTTATCGATTTGCTTCGGGAAATAGATGTATTGCATGCCCGAAGCCGGCAAATTCGGCCCTTTGATCAAAAAGAGGAATGCAGGCGCGTTCGGATTCGGAGTTTTCGTTACGGGCCTTCCGTTTTCGTCCAGGCCGAAATCATTGTATTTCTCTTTCAGTTCCAGCGAATAATCGCCTGCGGTGTAATTCCGCTGCGGATTTTTGATGTCCAGCTTGAATTTGCCCAGCTCCTTGCCCGTTTTGGCATCGACGAGCGACGGGCTGACCGATCGCAGGACCGGCGTCAAATCGTAATCGAATTGATACGCCTTCAACCCTTTGTAATCCAGCGGGTCGTTGACCTGAATGTCATGTTGGGCGACGGCTTCAAGCTTCGGCTCTTTGGTCGGGTCATCGCAATCCGCCGTGCAGTGGTAAAGCGTTGCTTTCGTGTTGAACAATTTCGGGAGCACCTTTCCTTGATTGCGGAACTCCTCGGGCATGTCCTCCTCCGAATAAAACTCCACGGTAAACTTCTCATTTTTAAGATAATAAGAAGTATTCGGAATATGTTTGATTTCCCCTTCGGGGAAGGCGATATGCTGGTCCATTTTCAGTCCGGGCAAACCGCGGGCCAACACGGCGAGCAGGAAGATGATCAAACCGATATGAATGACGTACGGCCCCCAGCGGCTGAAACGGTATTTTTCGGCCAAGAGAGCGTTTCCGTCGGTATGCACGCGATACCCCTTTTTCTTCATCGGAACCGCGGCCTGCTTGACCCATTCTTCCGAATCGCCTTCGATCTTGCCTTGATAAACGACGCGCTGCCGGGTCAGAAATTGCATATGCTTAAGTATTTGCTGCTTGCTCAGTGCTCTGTACAGCGGAAGGACGCGGTCCAGGCTGCAGATGACGAGCGAAGCGCCGATCATGACAAGCAGGAGGATGAACCACCAGGATTCATACGTATGCGTTAATCCAAGCTTGTAATAAATCAGCCCCCATGTGCCGTAGGTTTCTTTGTAGTATGTCGATGGATCGATGTTCAGGAACGTGTTTTCCTGCGGAAAAATCGTGCCCAGCATCGAACCCAGCAGGGTCAGGATGATCATGTAAACCGCGATTTTGACGGAGGCAAAAAAATTCCAGATCCGGTCGATGATATTCGGATTGGCTCGCTGCGAACGGCGGGCCATCCCGTCGTACCGCATTTCCAAAACTTCCTTCGAGTTTTGCTCCTCTTCGTCAAGCGGTTTGCCGCAGGATTCGCACAGCACGGTTCCGACCGGGTTCTGGTGGCCGCATTCGCATTTGGTGTTTTTAAAAGCGATGACTTTTTGCAACATTTTACGATTTCACCAGCTCTTCAATTTGTTTGTCGAGGGTGGCCAAATCCAGCTGTCCGAGATGGATTTTGTTGATTCTGCCGCTCTTGGACACAAAAAAAGTAGTAGGCAAAGGCGAAATGCCGTAACTGGCGATCGAATCCTTATCCGGGTCCAGCAGCACCGGAAAATCGACGTTGACGTTGTTCACGAAGTTTTCGACGGCCATTTTATCCTCTCCGGCATTGATTCCGACGACGACGACGCCTTGATCCTTCCACTTCTCCCACTGCGCCTGCAAAGCCGGCATTTCCTTTACGCAAGGCTCGCACCAGGTGCCCCAGAAATTCAGAACGATGGCCTTACCTTTATATTCGTCCAGCGTATGGGTTTTGCCGTCCAGGCCAAGCAGCTGAAATCCGGGCGCTTTGCTGCCCTCGGTAGGTTTTCCTCCCGATCCCGACACTTGCGTCACGATCGCATAACCGCCCACGATCACGATCAACAGCAGGATAACAATCTGCATTAGCTTCTTTTTTGAATTACCCATGCCAAATGCTCCTTTACTATGACAAACGTCATGTTTTCCCTTCACAGGTTTGAACATCCTATGAACAATTATAGCGAAAACATGTCATATTTGCGGCGGACGGATTTGAATATTGTGTGTC
This sequence comes from Paenibacillus sp. FSL M7-1455, assembly GCF_038004655.1. Lineage (NCBI taxonomy): Bacteria > Bacillati > Bacillota > Bacilli > Caryophanales > Paenibacillaceae > Paenibacillus > Paenibacillus sp. FSL M7-1455. The sequence goes on from NZ_JBBORO010000001.1 coordinate 3,825,027, forward strand.
CTTCCGAGCTATTTTTTTCTTTTCTTTCCGGTTTTAGCCATGTTTTTCAGGGCTTCGACCTCGTTGCTCGTCAGGTGGCGGTAAAGCCCCCGCTTCAGGTTGTCCAGCTGCAAATCGCCGAAGGAAACGCGCTTCAAACGGATCACTTTATGGGAAATCGCATCGAACATGCGCCGCACCTGGCGGTTTCTTCCTTCGTGGATCGTAATCGTGATGACCGCTTCGTTTTTTTCGATGTCGATATCCTTATACTCGACTTCCGCAGGAGATGTCATACCGTCCTCGAGCTGAATGCCGGCGCGCAGCTTGTCCAGGTCGGTCCCGTGCGGAATCCCTTCGACGGTCGCGAGATACGTTTTGGGCACGTGGTGTTTCGGATGCGTCAGCATATTCGCGAATTCGCCGTCGTTCGTCAGCAGAAGCAGCCCTTCCGTGTCGTAATCGAGCCGGCCCACGGGATAAATCCGCTCTTTGATGCCCTTGATGTAATCCGTGACGATTTTGCGGCCCGCCGGGTCTTTCGCGCTTGTGATGACGCCTTTCGGTTTGTTCATCATGATGTAGACTTTCTTTTCGTTTCGGATCGGCTTGCCTTCCACCGTGATGATATCTTGTTCGGGGTCCGCCTTGGTTCCCAGCACGGTCACGGTTTCCCCGTTAACTTCCACCTTGCCGGCCAGAATCAGTTCCTCGCATTTGCGGCGGGAAGCGATGCCTGCCTGGGCTAAAATTTTCTGTAATCTTTCCATTGTCTTTTAGGTCACCTCAGAACTAATGATACCCGTGAGAAGGGTAAATCACAAGTTCATTCCAGGGAAATTCTTTCCCCGGGCAATCGGATGTATGCGGATAAAGGAAAAGGGGGCCGGCGTCACGGAACCGTCCGCCCCGATCCAGAAGTCATATCCGGATCCGTTGATGGACGCGCAGGAGGAATGATGGATCATAAAACCTTCGAACGCCATGATTTCACCTCAATCCCTGTACGATGTCAAGCGTGATACAGTATATGAGGCAACGTTCATTGCGTGACGGGTCGAGGCTTGATCCGCGAACGGATCCGGTTATCCGAAGAAAAGCAGGCAGACGGCGATGGAAGCGATGAACCCGACGACATCCGAAAACAATCCGACTTTCAGCGAATATCTTCCGTTGCGGATGCCCACCGCCCCCATGTATACCGTCAATACGTACAGCGTCGTGTCCGTGCTGCCTTGGATGGTCGATGCCATTCTCCCGATCATCGAATCGGGGCCGTAGACCGATATCAAATCGGTTGCGAACGCCAGCGAACCGGTGCCCGTCAAAGGGCGCAGCAGCCCCAAAGGCAAAATTTCGCTCGGAACGCCCAGGCTGCTTAAAAACGGGCCGGTCCAGCCGACAAAAAAGTCCAACGCGCCGGACGCGCGAAACACGCTGATGGCCACCATCATGCCGACGAGGTTCGGAATGATCTGAATGGCCGTCTGAAAGCCGTCCTTCGCGCCGAGAACAAAGGATTCATATACGGGCACCTTTTTGACGAAAGCAAACAGCGGTATGAAGGCGATCAGGGCCGGGATGGCCCATGCTGAAATGACGTTGATCAAAGCGGTCACGAGGCATCATCCTTTCGCATCCGGTGTGGCCGAAGGCGGCGGGCCCGAAGGGATTGGAGGTTTCGGCCCCCTTTTCAAAAGTTTTCGCCGGTAATACCGGTCCGCCGCCACCGCCGCGAGCGTCGCCACGATGGTCGCGGCCAGCGTCGGTCCGACGATTTCGGTCGGATTCGCCGACTGGTAATTCATCCGAATCGCGATCAGAGTAGTCGGTATTAAAGTGATGCTGGCCGTATTAAGCGCAAGCAAGGTGCACATGGCGGGGCTTGCGGCCGTTTTGTCGGGATTCAGCGTTTGAAGCTCCTGCATCGCTTTGATCCCCATTGGCGTCGCGGCGTTGCCCAGTCCCAGCAGGTTGGCGCTCATGTTGGACAAGATGTATCCCATGGCGGGATGGTTTTTGGGCACGTCGGGAAACAGAAACCGGACGATCGGGCTGAGCAGCTTCGCGATTTTTTGGAGCAATCCCGAATCCTCCGCCAGCCTCATCATCCCGAGCCAGAACACCAGCACGCTGATCAGGCCGAAACATACGGTGACCCCTGTTTTGGCGCCGTCGAACGCGGCCGAAGTAACCGTTTCGATATTCCCCTGGACGGCCGCAAAAACGAAGCCGATTAAAATAAGCGCCATCCAAATGACATTGATCATGGTATATCCTCTCCTCCCCCGCTTGCTTCAAAGCTCAATCACGCTGCAGGAACATCTGCTGAAACACCCGGGCCATGGCCTCTGCCAACGTGGCGGGCCGCAAAGGCCCAAGCGTGTCGTCGACCGGATTTCTGGCATTCGGCTCGGGCAGCAAACTGCCTTTCTGGTACACCGGAACCGTCCCGATCAGCTTGCCGTCAAGCACCATTCGGATTTCCCCGCGCAAACCGAAGCTCAAATCCGCCCTGCCTTCCTTTGCAGGCGAATGAAGCACCAGCTTTTTTTCCAAGCGTTCCTGCTCCCCTTCGGCAAACGGATAGTTGAACGTATTCGCCACGACAAGATCGTACCCCTGAACGGACTCGCCTTTCTCCATTAATTGGGAGAGCGGAAAATATTTAAAGCCGTAATCCAGCATTTTGCCGTGGTCGTTCCAGTCGTCCCCGTCGTTCAGCGTTACCGCCACAAGCTGCTGGCCGTTCCGGGTGGCGGAGCTGACCAAACAACGGAATGCCTTTTTCGTATACCCGGTTTTGACCCCGTCGGCCCCTTCGTACAGGCGCAGCATTTTGTTTTTGTTGTCCCAGCGGTAATCCCACGATTCGTTCGGATTCGGCGCTTTTTTGACCTGCGTTTTGACGATGTTTTTGAACAGCGGGTTATGGAGCGCGTAAGCCGTCAGTTTGGCCATGTCGTTGGCTGAGGAGTAATGGCCGTCCGCGTCAAGCCCGCTGGGATTGGCAAAATGGGAATGCGTCAGACCGAGCTCTTTCGCCTTTTCGTTCATCAGGTGCACGAACCCTTCCTCCGAGCCGCCGACATGTTCGGCAATCGCCGTCGCGGCGTCGTTCCCCGAACGAAGCATCAGGCCGTACAGCATATTTTCGAGGGTCATCTCCTCGCCCAGCTTCAGGTAAATCGAGGAGCCTTCTTTTCCGTAAGCGTTTTTGCTGACTTTCACCGGTTTGTTGAAGTCGCCGTGTTCGATGGCCACGATCGCCGTCATGATTTTGGTCAGGCTAGCGATCCGCAATTCGTCGTCGCCGTGGCTGGAATAGAGCAGCCGCCCGGAGGTGACGTCCATCAGAGCCGCCGCCTGGGCGTGGGTGTATAACCCGGGTACCTTATTCGCTGCGCCTTCCGCCGCAACGGGGAAGCAATATGCCAAAAATATCGCGGCCGCGGCGATCCAGCGGGTGATCGATTTGATCCTCATCGTTTATTCCTCCGGATTCTTGAAAATCTTGTACAAGTATATGCTTGTCTTTCAAATCGTATGCCATCAAGCCTTCTTGATCCGAATACCCGCTCTCAAAAAAATCCCCTTCGGGTGCGAAGGGGATCATGCTCTGGTTTAATAAAAAGTCGGCGGTTCGTTTACCATTTGCTGCCGGGCGTTTACGCCTGCAGTCGCGGCATTCCCCGTTTGGAACATGGCTTGAAGCTTTTCCACCATCATCGGCGCGGAGTCGATGATTTTCTCGAAGATATGCGTTTGGTTGTCCAGCGGCACGATGTTGACCCCTTCTTTGCCGACGACGAGAAACGCGATCGGACGGATGGAGACGCCGCCGCCGCTGCCGCCGCCGAAAGGCATCGAGGACTTCAGGTCTGCGTGGCCATGCTCGCCGACTTTGCCTGCATACTCGCCGTTAAAATCGCTGCCCCCCGCAGCGAATCCAAAGCCGACGCGGCTGATCGGAAGGATGACGCTGCCGTCCGGCGTTTGCACGGGGTCGCCTACGATGGTATTAACGTCGACCATGCCTTTGATGTTTTCCATGGCGGTTTGCATAAGGCCTTGAATCGGATGATCGGACATGTTCTGCTTCCTCCTTCATGAAACTAAATAAGGTCACTTCAATCCTTAGTTTGCCCACAATCATTTCGAGTATGTAGGAGCATGAACCCGCACAGCCAAGCTACACGCTTGGAACCTTCTGGTTGTTGGCCTTCATTTGGCGGTACAAGCGGAACCATCTTTTCAACCCGCCTTCCACCTGCAAAATCCGCGACATCAAAATAAACGACGCATACATCGCATAACCGAACGAAAGCCTGGAAACGCAATAAAATTCGGTCGAAAAGGACATTTCGTCGCTAAATTCGGGAATGACGTGCAAATCCGGATGGCTTTTCATGCGAACCTGAAAGGAAAGCCATCCGACCAGCGTCGTTTTGATGCTCCAAAGCACGCCGCTGGCAACGGCCGTCCACTCGGCTTCCCCCGTCGAAAAACGGGTCGACCAGTTGAGTTCATGCACCCGGACATGGGCAAAGGTGTGCCGCAGCCATTTTTTGAGGGAAGCGGTCGATTCCAATAAAATGTGCACTTCCTTGGACCACAGTTCAATTTTGCGTTTATTGAGCCGCACATGGGCGGAGTCTCCCGATTTCCGGCTCAGGTTGTTTTGTTTTTCAAGTTTGAGCAGGAAGCCCTTTTTCATGTTGTCGAATTTCAGCTTCGGCATTTCGTAATGGAACCGGACCATGCCGAAAAGCATCCGGATATCGACTTCGGCGCGGTCATCGCTTCCTTCCTTTTTGTACCGGACGGTACACGTGATGTTCGACATTGCGGCGGCAATGATCAGGATGACGATGACGGCTATGACAACGAGCGCAATCCACACGATGGAGCCCCCCAGATCTGAGCATCTTTTCTTCGGACATAGTATTGTCTACACGTCTGGAAAAGATTCGGTTCATTTGCTTTCCGGGGTAGTGCATCCTATGCCATGAATACGGCCAGGTCAGCGATTCGGTAGCCCTGCGGCGCCTCCGCAACGCTCTTGACGATCAGTCGCAGGGCTTTTGCCCCCTTGACGATCGGGAATTCGCTTTGTAAACGAGATGCCCGCTTCCAGAATCAGGTTCCTTCAGGGCCGAACGTTGATCCGTTACTTGAATCCACCCGTCCAAACCGTTCGCGGACACTTCGACCGCCCACTCGCAATGACAATCGGAAGCAAGGGTAAAACGTACCGTGTTAAATGATTTCGGCTCCATCCAATCCAAATAATACATGTGCGGCGCAGGGATGCCCGGCTTGCTCAAGACGCACGTATCCGGATTTCCGTCGTTCAGCGCGCAAATATGCGATTTCGCTTCATATAAATCTCCCCATACGATATCCGTCCCGCTCCCCGCCACCGCCGAGCGCGCCAGATTTTCGCCTTCCTGCGCCGTTTCCGCCGGGAATAGCTCCAACGGCATCCCTTCCCTTTTGTAAACGCGGAAATAATCGACGGCGAATTCCTTCGGATAAGGCACTGCAGGATCGAGTTCGCCGACCCATCCACCGTCGGATTCGTTGATCTGGAGCAGCGTGACCATCGGGTAGTCCGGAGATTGGTTCGTCTGCCATATTTTTTGGTTATCCAAATAAAAAGCCATGCCGTTTTCATCCCATTCGAAGCCGTAAACGTGGAACCCGCCGGACAAATCGGTTTCGGCACGGTAAGGCTGATGCTCGTATTTTAATTTAGGATCGCGCAGCGCGTGCAAGGTCGAGTTCATGACATGCGTATCTTTGCCGAGCACTTCGAAAATGTCCACTTCGGCGTTTTGTTGCAGCTGGTTTTCGAAGCCGATCATCCACCAGGCCGAATTGATTCCGCTGCCTTTCGCGACTTTGGCCCGCAGCTCGAAATAACCGTATTTCGTCACCAGATTCATGGCAGGCCTTACGTGCCTGCGCAGCTCCAGTTGCTCCCAGAAACGGTGAAGCCCGTCCCGCATGCCGGTGGCCACGGCTGAAATCCTTTTTTGGGCGTCCGGCAGCTGCAGCACGAGACAGGAATCCCTGAGCTCGTAAGCTGCCTCATTTTCTCCAGGCCCGTACCAATGCGCCAACCCGTAAGGCAAAAACTTTCTTTCATCGAATGCCGTTCCTTCGAATTCTTCCTGGAAAACCAGCTGCCATCCTTCCTTTTGCGGCGGGTTTGCCGGGAAGCCGGGCGCGTGCGGATTGCTATTCATTCCAATTTCCTCCTTATAAATCGTTCTTCAAATCGTTAGGTATACCGGCTGGCTCAAGACAGCCGCTTCGCGAATGTATTTTTTCAATTATGCGCAGTATGCGCTTTCATTGTAATATGGATGACCCTTAAGCGAAATGTCAATTTTCTTACTTGATTTTCGTTTTATTGACTTGTTTGGGCATAAGGAAAATAAAAACCGCCGGAAAGATTTCTTTCCGGCGGTTTCGTCAAGCGTTCCCGAGTCTATCTATTTTTTAATCCACGTCATCGATCGTCAGCTGCCTTCCGTCCAGCTTTTCGAACAGCAGCTGCGTCTCCTCTTCCAGGTTTTCCGTGCTTTCGAACAGCTGCGGCTCCGGCAAATCCTGAAGGCTGGGAAGACCGAAATAATCCAGAAACGATTTCGTCGTCCCGTATAAAATCGGTCTGCCGATCGCCTCGGCTCGCCCCGTTTCCTCGATCAAATCCTTGTTTACCAAGGTTTGAATGGCACGCTCCGATTTGACCCCGCGGATCTCTTCGATTTCCACGCGCGTGATCGGCTGACGGTAAGCGACGATCGCCAGCGTTTCCAGCGCTGCCTGGGACAGCGACGAACGGGAAGGCGAATAGGCGAGTTTTTCGTAATAGGAGGCATGGTCCGCAAGCGTCGCCAGCTGGTAGCTGCCGGCGATTTGCATCACCTGGATGCCGCGCTGCTGCCGCTCGAAATCCTCCTTCAATTCTTTTAACGCGTCTTCGACCAGTTCCGGCCTGTGATCCACGATTTCGGCGATCTGTTTGACCGTGAGTCCTTCATCCCCCGCGAGAAACAGCAGCCCCTCAATAATCGATTTCAATTTCGGAAAGTCCATGAAGCTGCTCCCCTCCTCTCCATTCCATTACGATATCATCGAACAGCTTTTCCTGGTAGCACAGGATTTGCTTCATTTTCATCAGCTCCAAAATTGCCAAAAAAGTCACGACGATCTCATGCCTTACCATGTCTTCGTGCAATAGCCGGGAAAACAGCACTTTCCCCCCAGGGCCCGACTCCGAAAGAACGTCCACGACCTGCCGGATCCGGTCCTTAACCGAGATTTCGTCGCGTTGGATCCGGGTGTAGCTTGTCCGACGCACCGCTTTGCGGAGCGCCTTCTGAAAGGCGGCGACCAGGTCCGCGGCATGCAGCCCCCGCACCGGGTTTTCGTTCACCTGCGGCACCCAGGGCGTCAAATCTTCGGGTTCTTTGGCATAAATCAGGCTGCGCTCCCATTCCCGTTCCTGCAAATGTTTGGCGATGCCTTTGTATTTTCGGTATTCGATCAGCTTCTGCACCAGCTCCGCGCGCGGATCGACGTCTTCCTCCTCGTAAAAATCGAATTCATCCATTTCGAACACCGGCGGTTTCGGCAGGAGCAGCTTGCTTTTAATGGACAACAGCGTTGCGGCCATGACGAGAAATTCGCTCGTAATATCGAGCTCCAGCTCCTGCATGGTGTGCAAATATTCCATGTATTGATCGGTAATCTCGCTGACGGGGATATCCTGGATATTGATTTCCGCTTTGTCTATCAGGTGAAGGAGCAAATCGAGCGGACCCTCAAATGTCTCCAGTTTATATAATACTGTGTTCACGGCTTATCCTCCGTCCATAAAATGAGCTTCTATATTATATATTAAAAAAATGCAGTGCCCCGTGTAAAGGCGCTACATTTAAATAAGCACGATATCGCCGCATTCGTCAAGCCGGCCCGTCCCCGCCGCATCAGCCCTTTAGGGCTCCCGCCGTCAACCGGCCCGTGATTTGCCGTTGATAGATGACGTGCAATCACGATAACGGGAACCATCAAAATCGGCAGTCCGGCGAACACAAGCCCACGCCGTCCGGTACCGCATTTCGCCCGGCATCGCCGCAATTCAGGCGGGAATGGTATCCGGGTTCGGCTTCATTCGGCAATTACAGCAAAAGCATCGCTTCCGCGCAAAAAAGGCACCCTTCAATGCCGAAGGATGCCCTATGCTGCCGTTAACCGGCCTTCATTTTATTTGAACTGCTTCGTCAGGTTCGCCATCTCGATCGCCGATACCGCCGCCTCGTAACCTTTGTTGCCGGCTTTGGTGCCTGCGCGTTCCACGGCCTGTTCGATGCTGTCCGTCGTCAAAACGCCGAAGATGACCGGAACGCCGGTTTTCAGGCTCGTTGCCGCTACGCCCTTGGCGACCTCGTTGCACACGACGTCATAATGGGAAGTTGCCCCGCGAATGACCGTGCCCAGCGTGATGACGGCGTCATATTTGCCGCTTTCGGCCATTTTGCTGGCGATCAGCGGAATTTCGAAAGCTCCTGGCACCCAGGCGACATCCACTTCTTCGTCCAAAGCCCCGTGCCGCTTGAGTCCGTCCAAGGCCCCGCTAAGCAGCTTGCTTGTAATAAATTCGTTGAATCTGCCTACCACGATTCCGTATTTCAGTCCGCTCGATACCAAATTTCCTTCAAAAATATGCGTCATGTTTCATCAACCTTTCGTTCTGGAGTGTATTTGTTTATTCTCATGCCTTGACTTGGGCCATGCGCCCGACGAGTGTTTACAGATTCAGCATATGGCCAAGCTTTGCCCGTTTCGTTTGCAGATAACGGCTGTTGTCCTTCCCGGCCTCCATCTGGATCGGCACCCGCTCCACCACCTCGAGGCCATGGCCTTCAAGGCCTTTGATTTTCCGCGGATTGTTGGTCAACAGACGGATTTTCGATACGCCCAAATCTTTCAAAATTTGCGCGCCGATCCCGTAATCGCGCAGGTCTGCCGGAAATCCGAGCTGCAGGTTCGCATCCACCGTATCCAGTCCCTGCTCCTGCAATTCGTAAGCCTTCAGCTTGTTGATCAAACCGATGCCCCGGCCCTCCTGTCTCATGTACAGCAGAACGCCGGTACCCTCCTGCTCGATCTGGCGCAGCGCGGCGGCGAACTGCGGGCCGCAGTCGCAGCGCAGCGAATGGAAGACGTCGCCGGTCAAACATTCGGAGTGGACCCGGACGAGCACCGGCTCGTCGCCCGAAATCGTTCCCTTCACGAGTGCGAGATGTTCCTTGTCGTCCACGTCGTTGGTGTAGGCAACAGCCTTGAATTCGCCGAATTCCGTCGGCATCCGCACCTCGGCCGCCCGGTGCACCAGCTTCTCCCGCTCATTTCGGTATTTGATCAAGTCCTGGATGGAAATGAGCCTCAGCCCATGTTTTTTTGCGATCCCCTGCAGATCCGGCAGTCTTGCCATCGTGCCGTCTTCTTTCATGATTTCGCAGATGACGCCGGCCGGTGCCGAACCGCTCAATACGGCCAGGTCCACCGCAGCTTCCGTATGTCCTGCGCGCCGCAGGACGCCGCCGTCTTTGGCGATCAAAGGAAACATATGTCCCGGACGCCGAAAATCCGCCGGAGCCGCCGCCGGGTCGATCAGCGCCTTGGCCGTCAGCGACCGTTCCTGCGCCGAAATCCCCGTCGTCGTATTTCTATGGTCCACCGACACCGTAAAGGCCGTGCCGTGGTGATCCGTGTTCTGGGACGTCATCGGCATCAGCTCGAGCGCCTCCGCCCGTTCCCTTGCCAGAGGGACGCAGACAAGCCCGCGGCCTTCGGTAACCATGAAATTGATCACCTCCGGCGTCGCTTTTTCCGCAAGAGCCACAAAATCCCCCTCGTTTTCCCGGTCCTCGTCATCCACGACGATGATCACCTTGCCGGACCGGAGATCCTGAATCGCGTCTTCAATCGGGTCAAAATGAATTGGTTCCATGATGTTCGTTACCCCCTTTTGTAGTTGCGTTGTCGGCAGCCCTGCGCGTTACGCAAAACCGTTGGACGCCAGCATATCCAGCGTTATGCCGGACCGCTCCGCGCCTTTGCCGGACGCCGCCGGCCCTAACAGCGCATGCACGTATTTGCCGATAATGTCGCATTCGATATTGACGACGCTGCCCGGCTTCAGGCCGGATAATCCGGTTTCCTGAAGCGTGTGCGGTATGACCGACACGGCGAAGCTTTCACCGTCGGTGTCGGCAATCGTCAGACTGACTCCATCCACCGTGACGGAACCTTGCGGGATGATGAATTTGGACAAGTCCGGTTTATCCGGTACGATCTCGATCAGCACCGCGTTCTGCTCCTTGGACAGTCGCCGGACCGTACCGGTCATGTCGGCATGCCCCTGAACCAGATGGCCGCCGAATCGTCCGCCTGCTTTCATCGCCCGCTCGAGATTGATGCGGCTTCCCGGCTTCAGCAGCCCCAGATTGGAATGGCGGTACGTCTGGGGCGTGACGTCGACGGAAAAAACGCCGCCGCCGATTTTCGTGGCGGTCAGGCAGACTCCGTTCACCGCGATGCTGTCGCCGATCCGGATGTCGTCCATGATGGCGGAAGCCTTGATCGTTAAAACCATGGCCTCCCCTTGCCTTGCAATGCCATCCAAAATCCCGATTTCTTCAACCAAACCGGTAAACATGACGTCTCCCTCCTCCTTATTGTTTTTCCCCATTCGAGCTGGCGGGCCACGCCGGTTTTCCCGAAACGAGAATGTTGTCCCCGACCTGCTCGACCTGAAGTTCATTTAACGTAATCGCATCGGCCATGCGGCGGATGCCTTCAAAATCGAAATTATGCGGGGCATGCTTGCCGCCGACGATTTTCGGAGCGATATACATTACGATTCGGTCCGCCAGGCGCGCCTGCAGCAGCTCCCCGTTCAGCGTCCCGCCGCCTTCGACCAGGATGGAGCCGATTTCCCGGCGGCCAAGCTCCTCCAAAGCGGTTCTCAGATCCACGCGAGGCCCCGCGCCGCAGGCGACGACCTCCGCCCCGAGTTCCTCCAGCATCCTGCGCCGTTCTGCCGGCGCCTGCTCCGTCGTCAACACGACGATGGGCGAGGTGCCATCCTTGAACATTTTGGCTTCGGCCGGCATGCGAAGCCCGGAGTCGACGACGATCCGTACCGGCTGCAAGCCTTCCGCGCGTTCATGCCGCGTCGTCAGGCTGGGATCGTCGGCCAGAACCGTTCCGATCCCGACCATGATCGCCTGATGCCGATGGCGAAGGGCATGCGCCTGAAGCCGGGCTTCCGCGTTTGATATCCACTTGCTGTCGCCCGTGTCGGCGGCGATTTTCCCGTCCAACGTGCTTGCCGTCTTGATCGTCACGTAAGGCAGCTTTGTCGTGATATACTTCGCGAACTTTTCGTTCAGGCGAAGCGCCCGTTCCCGCAGCACGCCGACATCGACTTCGATTCCGTGACGGCGGAGCCGTTCGATCCCGGAGCCCGCGACGACGGGATTCGGATCTTCGCAAGCGACGACGACCCGCTTCACCTTGGCTTTGATCAACAGGTCGCTGCATGGCGGGGTTTTGCCGTGATGGCTGCAGGGCTCCAGCGTGACGTACACCGTGCTGCCTTCGGCCTGATCGCCGGCCATTCGGACGGCATGCACTTCCGCATGCGCGGTTCCTCGCTGCAGATGCGTCCCGAGTCCGACAAGCGCGCCGCCTTTGACGATCACGCAGCCCACGACCGGATTGATTCCCGTCTGCCCCTGCGCGCGTTCGGCCATATCCAGCGCCAGGGACATGTAAAATTCGTCGTTCACGGGGAGTTCCATCGCGCAAGTCCCCTCCTTTCCGTTCTTTTGCCTGATCAACCAGGCAACAAAAAAGCCCTCCGGATACCATCCGGGGGCTTGTCGAGAGTAAGCTAAAGACACGCGAATAAAGCTTCGCCCAATCATCATCATAGGCGTACCCGCAACCGGGAACGGCAAAACAAAGCGAGCCTGAGTCACTTGCTTCATCCGAGACGCGACGCGAAAACGGGACCTCCTTGAAGATCGAATCCGGAGTCATCAAAAAACCCGTTTTCCGATATTCCAAGAACGAACGTCCTGAAAACACGTAAAAAAGACACGTCTATGCCGCAGCTTTATTGGTGCAAACGCATAAGCATATGTACCATGCGCTTTCGCTCCTTCTCCCATCCAGACTATACTGTCGGTCCCGGATTTGCACCGGGTCCACCGTACGCGGGCGCTAAAGGCCACGCGGCCGGGTCACGGACTAAGATGCACCAGTTTCATGGCCGTACGCCATAAACGAAATGCATCATCACCGCCGGTAGGGAATTTCACCCTGCCCCGAAGGAATAAACCAATCATGCGTATGAAATTGTTGGAAAGCCTGCTGAAAAAGATCAAGCCGCTTTCTAAAAGAAATGTTACCACCACTTCGGCCAAATTGCAACCTTTGCCCCGCGAAGCCGGTCCTATGGCTCGCAAACGCCTGCAACGAAAGGCTTTCGGACTTCATCAAACGAAAAAAAGCCGACGCCGGTAAGTACCGGCGCCGGCTGTGCCGTTCGCTGACGGTCAAGCCAAAACGTTCCGAAGAGGCGATGCCCTTCTTATTGTTCGTCCCAAACTTTGACTTCTTTCATTTTGTCGCCCGGTCTGATCGCGTCGACAAGCTCCATGCCTTTCGTCACTTTGCCGAAAACGGTATGCACGCCGTCCAGGTGATGCTGCGGCTCGTACACGATAAAAAATTGGCTGCCGCCCGTGTTGCGTCCGGCATGCGCCATGGACAACACGCCTCTCTCGTGCTTCGTCGTGTTCGTTGCGGTTTCGCAATCGATGGTGTAACCCGGGCCGCCGGTGCCGTTTCCGATCGGGCAGCCGCCTTGCGCCACGAAACCAGGAATCACGCGGTGGAACGTCAGGCCGTTATAAAAGCCGGAATTCGCCAGCTTTTCAAAGTTTGCCACCGTGTTCGGCGCTTCTTGCGGCAAAAATTCTATTTCAACTACTCCGCCTTTTTCAAGTTCAATCGTACCTTTTTTCATCGGTATTCACTTCCTCCGGATATTTTCGTTTATTGGATGCTGCTTCATTCGCCAATGGACAAACACCGGTACAAGCATGTCCGCCGTTTGGACTCACTACCTGATTGTATCTTACATGCAGACCCTTTTGCAATGATTTCGGGAAACGAAAAAGACCATTTCCGCATTCCCCAATACAGAAATGATCTTTTCCGTGTTTTGTTCTTCACCAATTCTTGCTTTTTAACGACGGCTGTTCCCGATCTCTCGGACCGCTGTAAATCCTTACTTCAGGACAGCCTGCTTGCTGATCCGCTCCGGGATGACGTCGTTGCCGACGATATCCTGCAGCGTTTCGCGGCGGACGACCAGATCGCTTTCGCCCTCGCGGACGAATACGACCGCCGGACGGCGAATGCGGTTATAGTTGCTGGCCATGGAATAGTTGTACGCTCCCGTGCAGGAAACAGCCAGCAGGTCTCCGCTGTTTACTTTGGGCAGGTCCAGGTCCCAGATCAGCATGTCGCCGCTTTCGCAGCATTTTCCGGCAATGGAAACCGTCTCTTCGACCGGATCGTTCGCGCGGTTGGCGAGCAGCGCTTCATATTTGGATTCGTACAAAGCGGGACGCGGATTGTCCGTCATGCCGCCGTCTACGGCCACATATTTGCGGACGCCCGGAATGTCCTTGCTCGTTCCGACCGTGTAAAGCGTCGTGCCGGCGTCGCCGACGATGCTCCGGCCCGGCTCCACCCAAATTTCGGGAAGCTCGGAAGACCATCCGGAAAAATGGGTTTTAACCGCATCGGTGATCGCTTTTACGTATTGCGAAACCTCAAGCGGCGTATCCCCGTCCACATAGCGGATCCCGAAACCTCCGCCCAGGTTGACCACCTTGAACTGCACGGCAAGCTGCTCGGACACGCTTTTTGCGAATTCCGCCACTCGTTGCACCGCCATTTCAAAGCCTTCAACCTCGAAGATTTGGGAGCCGATGTGGGAATGAACGCCGAGCAGCTCCAGGTTCGACTGTTCGGAGGCCAGCTTCACGGCTTCGAATGCCGATCCGTTGCCGATGTCGAAGCCGAACTTGGAATCGGTTTGACCCGTGGAGATGTACTCATGGGTATGCGCTTCGACGCCCGGCGTTACGCGGAGCAAAATTTGCACGCGCACGTTTTTCTCGGCCGCGACCGCATTCAAGAGGTGCAGCTCCACCAAGTTGTCCACAACGAAGCAGCCGATTTCGGCGTCGATCGCCATTTCGATTTCCTCCAGCGTTTTGTTGTTGCCGTGGAAATGAATGCGTTTGGCCGGAAATCCTGCCTGCAGCGCGGTGTAAAGCTCCCCGTCGGATACCACATCAAGCGACATGCCTTCCTGGTCTGCGATGCGGCACATGGCCATCGTGCAAAACGCTTTGCTTGCATAAGCGACCTGGAATTTCAGGCCGGATGCGCGGAAAGCTGCGATGTACTGCTGGCAGCGCTGACGCACGAGCTCTTCGTCCACGATATAAAGCGGTGTTCCGTATCGGGCCTTGAGTTCCGTCACGTCGCAACCGCCGATTTCCAGATGCCCTGCTGCGTTTATTTGACTTGTACCATGTAAGAACATAATTCAGCATCCCTTCGCTTTCTGTGGAAAATCAAACTTCCATCTGAACTTTTACATCAGTATAACAGACAACGGAAGAGAATGAATGGATTTTTAAGCAAAACATTTGTATTTTTTCTACGATTGATCCGTATTGTCCGGGTTAGGCGCCATTTTCGTGTTATCCCGCGTTTTGTTGAAGGATGGCCTTTTCTTCGCCTCCAGCAGCGGAAAACGGAATAATACGCTCGCCAGCGCCTTTGCATTAAAAGGTATAAACGGCCACAAATACGAAGAATTGTACGATCGGTGCAGCGTCAGCAGCAAAACGAGCAGCGTCGTGCCGATGACGAACCCCTGCACCTTAAAGAGCGCAACGGCCACCAGAAGCACCAGGCGCACCAGCCGGTTGGCCAGCCCGAGCTCATAGCTTGGCGTCGCAAACATGCCGATGGCCGCAACGGCCATATAGAGCACGACTTCGTTGACGAACAATCCGGTTTTGACCGCGATGTCGCCGACGAGGATGGCCGCGATCAACCCCATGGCGGACGCCAGCGGCGTAGGGGTGTGGACGGCCGCCAGCCGCAGCAGGTCCACCCCGAATTCGACCATCAGAAACTGGGCGACCAAAGGAACTTTGCCATGGTCATGAGGCCCGATGAACTGGAGAAAGCCCGGCTTCAATTCCGGATTGGCCACCAACAGCATCCATAAGGGCAGCAAAAACATGGAAGCGACGATCCCGAGAAAACGGATCCACCTTAAATACGTGCCCATAAATGCCGTTTGCCGGTTTTCCTCGGCATGCTGGCACAGGTCGAAAAAGGTGGTCGGCATGACCATGACGCTCGGCGACGTATCGACGAACACGGCCACGCGCCCCTCCAAAATATGCGAAGCCACCACGTCGGGCCGCTCCGAATACCGGACCAGCGGATACGGATGCCAGCCTTTGTTGATGATCGCCTCCTCCAGCTGCTTATCCGCCTGCGGCAGCCCTTCGATGTCCAGGCCTTTGATTTTTTCCCGGATCGAATCGACCTGCACTTTATCGACGATATCGTCAATATATGCAATGCACACGTCCGTACGTGTACGTCTACCTACCTGGACCAGTTCCGCTTTGAATCCGGGATCGCGGACGCGGCGGCGGACAAGGGCGATATTGCTGAGCAGCGTCTCGACAAAGCCGTCCCTGGAGCCCCGTACCACCCTCTCGATGCTCGGTTCCTCCGGGCTGCGCACCGGGAAGGTGCGCGTATCCAGCACGATGGCCGCCTGCTCGCCTTCGATGTACAGGGCGGACATGCCCATCAGCACCTTGTTGATCGTGGAGCTAAGCTTCTTTTCGACTTCCACCTGAATATGCGGGATATAACATTCGAAAAAGGCTTTCAGCGCATCGGTCGTCAATTGATCCGCCGACAGATAGGTCAGCCGCTTCAAAATTTCGAGCATGATGTTGTCTTTGGCGAACCCGTTGACGAAAAACAGCCCCGTGCGCTGCCCCGCCAGCGTCATCTCGCGGAACACGATGTCAAAGGAGGTCCCGAGTCCCACCACTTCCTTTAACGTCGCCTTCGTTTGGTCGAGGCTCCCCGAAATGTCGTCCGTCTTTTGCCAGTAGATGACCGATTCCTCGACCGAGTCGGAGTGCTCCTTTTCCCGCTTTTTCTCCTCGGCTTTGGCCGGACCCTTCTGCCGCTGCCCTTCCGCCGCCTTCATGTTTGACCCGTTCCCGGGATCATGGCCATTCCCATCGCCTGCGTTTGAACTCGAGGCCGCCTCTCCCTCTGCTTCCTCCGCGTCGCCGTACGACATCGCCACGGCCGGTTTTGCCGGATCCTCCATGCCTGTTCGTTCGTTTTCATGTTCGTTCATGATCCACGCACCCCTTTCGCGTCTTACTTTCTGTACACAAACCAGTCAAACAACGAGCCTGCCACTTTCCCCGTCACCATCGCCATCAAAAGGCCGAATAAAAAGCGGATCATCTTCAGCCGCTTCGCCAAAATCGGCAGGACGTTCAGCACCTCGGTCAAAGCCGCGGCCAACAGGCCGATAAACACGCCGTGGAACAAACCGACGACCAGACCCGACCATGGGCCCAGCGACAGCTTCCAATTCCAAAAATCAAACACGGTCCCCACCAGCGACCCCGCGACCATCGCCCCTTCGTACCAGTGTACCTGGTGGTATGAACGCGTCAGTTGGGCAAGCCTCGGAATCATGTCCAGCACGATAAACAAGGCGATCACGCCGCCGCCGACGGCAATGCCTCCTGCAATGCCCAGCAAAATTTGCACCAGCATACCAAATGCCGTCGTGTTCAATGCGGTTCACCCTTGTTTTGCGATGCTTTCATCCGTTTGTATTCCTGGGCGACGACAAACTGATCGATGTTTTCCTGGTAAAGGAACATTTCCACCTCTAGCGGGGTCGGCTCCTCGTTCCATTTTTTCTTGAACAGATGGTTGAAAAAAATGACCATGCCAAACCCGATGCCAAACGAATAAGCCGCCTGGAACAGGTAAGGATGCTCGTCCCGTTTGCCCGTCAACATTTCCACCGTCCGGATCTGAACCTCCTGCATGTTGACGTCCGCATGAAAATTCATGATCGTCAGCGCGGAGCCGAAAAAAAGAAGGAGCCAAACGAGCAAAAACAGCGCGAGGGAAGGCTTCCGCGGATTTTGGACGACCTCCACCAGCACGTGGTTTTGCCCGATCGGTTCGATTTTCACCCCGGGGATAAGCTCCTGCACCTTCGGTATGATTTGCATAAGGTCGATAAGCAGTAAATTGCCGTCCCATTTTTGCGGCTCGACCAGCTCCAAATTGCGAAGCGGCGCCTCCCACTCCGGGTCGCTCAGGATCCGGGCGACATGCCCAAGCGTCACGACCCTGCCCTGCGTGATCGGCACGCGGCTGCGCAGCTGCAGGTACACCGTAGGAGCCGAATTCGATGACATTCCTATCACTCCTTTGCTGCCTCAATGACGTTAGTATAGGAAAAAGCTCCGTTTTCTACTCCATCGATACCATTCCTGGACGTTTTCCCTTGTTTCCGGAAAAAGCCAAATCCACTAAAAACAAAAACGGACCGGCCCAAGGAAAAACATCCTTGGAACCGGTCCGCCGCGCGTTTACTGCGCAATCTGATCGCGGATCAGCTGCAATATTTTCTTTTCCAGGCGCGACACCTGCACCTGGGATATGCCAAGCCTAGAGGCCACCTCCGATTGGGTCTGATCCCGGTAATACCGCAGGTACACGATCAGCTTCTCGCGTTCGGAAAGGCCGTCGATCGCTTCGTTCAGGGCCAGCTTGTCGAACCAGCGCTCCTGCGTATCGTCGGCGATTTGGTCCATCAGCGTAATCGGATCGCCGTCGTTCTCAAAGACGGTTTCATGGATCGAGGTCGGGGGCTTGTTTGCCTCTTGGGCAAATACCACTTCCTCCGGCGTGACCCCGAGTTCTTCGGCCACTTCCTTCACGGTCGGCAGCCGATCCAGGTGTTTCGACAGCTCGTCTTTTTTCTTCCGGACTTTGTTCGCCATTTCCTTCAGCGAGCGGCTTACCTTAAGCGTGCCGTCGTCCCGGAGGAACCGCTGAATTTCGCCGATGATCATCGGCACGGCATACGTCGAAAATTTAACGTCGTAGCTCAAATCGAATTTATCCACCGATTTCAGCAGACCGATACAGCCGATCTGAAACAAATCCTCCGGCTCATAACCGCGGTTCATGAACCTTTGTACAACGGACCAGACGAGACGGATGTTGCAGTTTACCAGCGTATCGCGGGCCATGCTGTCTCCGGCCTGGCTCAGCGCGATCAGGCGTTTGACTTCCGCATCTTCCAGATAGGTCTGCGAAGGTTTTTTCACATCAGCATCCATGCGCCCAACCCCTAATTATACAAAGCTTTCTTGGATTCAATCCTTTTCTTCATCCTGATCGATGTACCGGAGCCGGGTTCGCTGGAAACTTCAAATTCGTCCATGAAGTTTTCCATGATCGTAAATCCCATCCCTGATCTCTCCAGTTCAGGCTTTGACGTGTACAGCGGTTGACGGGCCAAATCCAAATCCTCGATGCCCGCCCCTTTGTCTTCGACGGTGATGGTCACCGTATCGCCGACGATTTCGGCGTTGATCGTGACGATTCCTTCGGGATTGCCGTCATACCCGTGAATGATGCTGTTCGTGACCGCTTCGGAAATGACGGTTTTCAAATCGCTCAGCTCGTCCATGGTCGGGTCCAGCTGGGAGATAAACGCCGCGACCGTCACCCGCGCAAAGGATTCGTTTTCCGACTTGGCGGAAAATTGGAGCGTCATGAAATTGCGCTGCACCTCTTTTTTCTCCGTCATGACACGACCTCCAATCCCGAAAGCGCCTGGCCTTCGTTATCATAAATAGGCATGATCTTAAACAGCCCTGACATGTCCAACAGACGATAGACCGCCGCATTGACGTCGCATACGGCCATTTTTCCGCCTTTGCTTTTGATCAGCTTATACCGTCCCAAAATGACTCCCAAACCGGAACTGTCCATAAACTGCAAATTTTTAAAGCTGAGCACCAAATGCTCCGTTTGTCCTCTCTGGATCGCTTCGTCCAGCTGTAAACGGACATGGTCGGCGGTATGATGATCCAATTCGCCCGAAAGGCGGACGATCAATGTTTTGCGGTGATGCTCCATTTCCACTTGCAGATTCACGCCTGCTCACTCTCCTTCCTGTCGCTTGAACAAGGATTTCTACGCAGCGAAAAGAGATTCCTGCACCCCGACAAAACTAGAAGAAAACCGCTATCAATCTACAAGGAACAATTTCGAGGCCGTGCGCTTGAACAGCTTCCACCATCCGGCTTTGCCGACTTGCTCCGGCGATTTCAGCTCGAATTCCTTGAGAACTTTGTCGCCTTGATACACGACCAGCTTGCCAAGCACCTGTCCGGCCTGCACCGGCGCTTTGACTTCCTTCGGCACCTGCAGCTCGTGGCGGATGCCTTCGGCATTGGCCGTCCTTTTCAGCAGCACGCTGTAGTTTTGTCCGGCGGTTAAGGTCAGTTCCTTAACGTTCCCTTTGTTGACCTTGACCGTTCCGATCGTGTCGCCCGGTTTGAACAGGGTATGCATGCTGTATTGCGAGAACATGTAGTCGAACATTTTGGACACTTCTTCGTTGCGAGTCTTCGTGTTCGGTTCGCCGAGCACGACCGCCACCGCCCTCAGATCGCCTTTGACCGCCGTTGCGGACAGGCAAAATTTCGCTTCGGACGTGTATCCCGTTTTCAGCCCGTCGGCCCCCGAGTAGAACCGGACAAGCTTGTTCGTGTTGACCAGCCAGAACGGATTTTTGGAATCTTTGCGCAGGTAATCCTGGTAAGAGCCCGTGTATTTCGTAATGTCTTTATGTTTCAAAAGCTCGCGGCTGATGACGGCAATGTCGTGGGCCGAGGAGTAGTGGTTTTCGGCGGGCAGCCCGTTGCAGTTGGCAAAATGGGTATCCCTCAGCCCGAGCGCCTTCGCTTTGTCGTTCATCATTTGCACGAACGCTTCTTCGGTCCCCGCGATTTTTTCCGCGATGGCCACCGAAGCGTCGTTGCCCGATGCCATGGCGATGCCTTTAAGCATTTCGTCAACGGTCATTTCTTCGCCGGGCTCCAGGAAGATTTGCGAACCTCCCATGGAAGCTGCGTATTCGCTGGTGCGCACCTTGTCGGTCAGCTTCAGCTTGCCGGAGTCGATCGCCTCCATCGTAAGCAGCATCGTCATAATTTTGGTAATGCTGGCCGGCGGCAGTTTATCATGGCTGTTTTTCTCGTAAATAATAGTTCCCGTATTCGCATCCATAAGGATGGCGGACTTTGCGTTTGCCGCCAAATCCGCCTGCCCCGTCTGTTTGGCCTTTTCCTCCGCAAATCCTGCCTGCGGGAATGCCGCGGCCGACAGGCATGCCGACAGCACCACCGCCAATAGTGTCTTCCTCAAAATAAGTCCCCTCCTGACTCTCGTATTTTTGATCTTGAGAATTTTGCAAACCCGAAAAATAGCCGGCTGAAAACGAACGGAAGCGGAAATATGTTGCAAAATTCAAATCCTGCTGTTTTCCAGTGTCGTCAGGTTCCGAGAAAAATATTCCATGGATCGGCGGACTTATGAGGAAAATTTTGGGTAAAACGCAAAAAAATCCGCAGGTCACCTGACCTGCGGACATCCTTTCGGCATGTTGCCATAAGTACGCTAGAACATAAATTACATCTGCGGAATAACCGCCAGCACGAGGCTCAAAAACTTGTCCCGGGCCAGATCGGTCGTTTCCATCACTTCGTCGTGGGAAAGAGGCTGGTCCAAAATCCCCGCCGCCATGTTGCTGATGCAGGAGATGCCGAGTACCTCGAGGCCGGCGTGGCGCGCCACGATCGTTTCCGACACGGTCGACATACCTACGGCATCGGCGCCCAGCGTCCGCAGCATCCGGATCTCGGCCGGCGTTTCATACGAAGGCCCGAGCATGCCCGCATATACGCCTTCCTGCACCTCGATGCCTTTCGCGGCGGCGATCGTCTTGAGCGTCTGGCGCAAACGGCGGCTGTAGCCCTCCGACATATCCGGGAAACGCACGCCAAGCGCCGAATCGTTTGGACCGATCAGCGGGTTTCGGCCCGTCAGGTTGATATGGTCGGATATGACCATCAAATCGCCGGGCTTATAGGATGTATTTACGCCTCCCGCCGCGTTCGTGACGAGCAGGCTTTGCACGCCCAGTTCCTTCATGACGCGCACCGGGAACGCCGTTACTTCCGGACCGTATCCTTCATACATGTGGAAACGCCCTTTCATCATGACGACGGCGCGGCCTTCGATCGTTCCGAGCAAAAGCTCGCCGTCATGCCCTTCGACCGTCGATACCGGGAAATGCGGAATATCCTGATAAGGAATCGAAATGCCGTCCTGGATCAAATCCGCAAGAACGCCAAGCCCGGATCCGAGAATCAACCCCACCTCGGGTTTCAAACCGGTTTTGCCTTGAATGTAAGCCGCCGCTTCGCGGATCACTGTCTGATTAATCATTGTCATTTCCGTTTCGCTCCTTCGACATCGTTAAATACGCCCGCTCCCGCGGATGATGGCTTTGGTACACGTCCTTCATCGCTTTTTTGGTCAACAGGCTATAGATTGGAGCCGCGGACATATCGCTGTGCCCCAGCATCTCCTGGACGGAACGGATATCCGCCCCGTCCTCGAGCAGATGGGCTGCAAAGGAATGGCGCAGCGTATGCGGGGTAATATCCCCGTCAATGCGTGCTTCCGCGGCATATTTTTTTAATATTTTCCAAAACCCTTGGCGGGTCAGCCTTGTCCCAAGATTGTTCAGGAAAAGCCCGTTTTCCCGTTCATCCTTGACCAATTGAGGCCGTATCCGATGGATGTATGTACTCACGGCTTCGGCTGAAATGCTGCTGATCGGCAGCACCCGCTCCTTCCCCGAGCTGCTCGTGCAGCGGAGAAACTTCATGTCGGGATACACGTCTTCCACGTTAAGCGACGTCAGCTCGGAGACCTTCATCCCCGTCGCGTACAGCAGCTCCAGCATCGCCTTATCGCGGATTCCCGGCGAAGTCGAGAGGTCCGGCGCTGCCAGCAGGCGCTCCACCTGTTCGACGCTTAATATTTGCGGAACTTTTTTTTTCGGTTTCGGCGACTCCAAATACAGCGTAGGGTCCTGTTCCATCAAAGACTCCTTGACCATGTAATGAAAGAAGGAACGGAGCGAGACCAGCTTCCTCATGACCGTGGATGCCGTAAACCCGCTTTGCTTCATTTCATTCATATGCATGGATACATGCAGCTTTTTGATCTCGTCGACCGATTGAATCCCCTGCCGCGAGGCAAACTCGAAAAACTGCCGCAGATCGCGTTCATAGGACTCAAGCGTGCTTTGAGACAACCCCTTCTCTTCACCCAAATGGCGGATGAAGGATTCTACGTACTGTATCATAAGTCAAATAAAGCTCCTTCAAATAGATTTTGCAGATCCGTTCATGAATCGGACAGCCCCCCGGATTTCTTTGTCGTTCCCCTTACTCACCGTACCAATAAAAGAACCGCAGCCTGTCGCCCATCATTTCGCCCGCCGGGGCCTGGTCGGAGGGGTGGAAAGCCTTAACGGCATGCCCTTCCGGAATCCGGTAATGGTCGACCGGCGTAATCCATGCCCCAATCAGACTGAATAGCTGGTACAAAGCGTAGGTAAGCGCGGCAAAAACAAGCAGAAATTTCAATGTCGACAGGCATTTTCTCACCGATATAATCATTCGGATCACACCTTTCGGCTGATGGCTGGGAAAATCGAAAAAAGCGAAGCATAAGCGCTTCCCGTTACACAGCTTATGAACATGCGCCTTGCGATATGACAAGCCCTTCGCCCCCGCCTACCAAAAAAGCCCCCACCGGCAAACATCATGCCGGCGAGAGCTTGTGATCTTGGAGGATCGTGATCCGATGGATTAAAGTTTCGACTTGCCCGCTGTTTCGCTGTGTTCTTCCTCTTCTTTCGCCTTGCAGCGGTAACAGATGCCGTGGAAATCAAGCCGATGATCGGACACCGTAAAATTAAACTCGCGTTCCAGCCGCTCTTCCAGCGGCCCCAGCCAGTCCTCGCGGATTTCATCCATGCTGCCGCATTTCACGCAAATCAGATGATGATGGTGGTGTTTTGCGGTATCCGTCCGCAAATCATACCTTGCAACGCCGTCGCCGAAATTGATTTTTTCAACGACATGCAATTCACTTAGCAGCTCAAGGGTACGGTACACGGTAGCCAGACCGATTTCAGGAGCTTTTTCTTTGACGAGCATGAAGACGTCTTCCGCACTCAGGTGATCTTCTTCATTCTCGAGCAAAACTCTGACGGTCGCTTCCCGCTGGGGTGTCAGCTTATAGCCCTGGGATTGCAGTTGTTGTTTGATTTTATCGATCCGCGCTTCCATTTTCTCCCTCCCCACAGGAAAATCACTGTACCTTTGCTATATCATATCTTTTATTATAGAGGGAGTTGCGCGGCAAAGTCAAACCATTTTGCTCACGATCCGGGCACCGCCGCCGTCTCCAGCAGCACGGGAGTCACCCATTTCATCATGCTTGGCGTCACCCACGTCTCGAACGAGGACACGCCGAGCATCAGCACGCACATCACCAGCGTCAAACCGACATAACGCGCGAAAGGACGCGTGACATTGACGCGATTATGCAGCATCACCCTGTTTTTGATCACGTGCAACGAAAACGCGATCGCCGAGACGCTGGACACGATCAGCACGGGAATGATCAGCAGATTGGACGGGGCAACCGACACGAGCGCAAACAGCAGCCCTTTCCATGAAAACTGCCCGACGAGATAACCGACCGTGAACCCGATCAGCACGCCCTTCAGAAAATCAAGGATAAGAATGCCCGGCAGCCCGATTACGGACAATCCGAGGAACCAGATCAGCCCGACCCATTTCAAATGCAGGCCGGCGATGCTCCAGAAAGACTGCGCAGCGCCCGTACCGGCTTCGTTTTGGTCTACCGTCATGAAAAAGTTTTGAAGATACCGCCCGAGATCCTGCTGCTGCTCCAGCGACAACGCATTGACCATAAGAGCCCCGAATATGACCCCTACAAGAAACAGCACGGCAACAAAAATGTATAGAATATTTTGCTCCTTCAAGGTATGGCGGAAAGTTCGCATTTGACGGATCTCTCCCTTCCTGTCACATACCTCTACTCTATGAAGACAAGCGTCCGACTATGACTTGTCGGTAGATACGTCCACCTTTCCGTATGTCCCTCCGCCGCCGGCCGACAGCGACAGCGTTCCGTTTCTCGCCATGACGATTTGGCGGGCCATTGTTTCCCCGACCGTCCCGGCGAGCTCCTCTTCGGACGCCCGGTGCAAAATCGCCATTTCGGTGCCGAAACGCTCCAGAAGCTTTTTCCTCGTGGCTTTTCCCAGGCCCGGAATGAACTCGAGCGGCACCTGATAATGATAATTTGGCCGTCCGTCCGGCTGCACGGGCTGTTTTCGGTCGGCGATGTCCAGGATCCGGTCGAGCACCCCCTGCACTTTTTTCAAGCTGCCGCAATGGGGGCAGGCTCCCGTCATCGCCTTCTCCCCGTCAAGGATGCGGCTGCAGCCGAGGCAGTAAGTCCGGTGGTACTTCCCGAGCCGGGGGTTCAGGCCGAAATTGGCCGTCACGCGGCGTCCCTCCGATTGGTCCAGCGCCATCGCGAATTCGCGGAAGCCCGGCTCGGCAAGCCGGATCCGGTTGTACTCCCTGCCGATTTTGCCCAAGGAATGCGCGTCGGAATTCGTGACGAACGTAAACCGGTCCAGCTCGGATATCAGCCCCGCCATCTCCGAATCGGCGCTAAGCCCGAGCTCCACGCCGCTTACCATGTCCAGGTCCAGCACGTCGGACATCCGCGGCGCCACATTGCCGTAGATTCCTTTGTGCGGGGTAAACACGTGGGCAGGGATCATGATGCCGCCCCTGGCGTAAATTTCCTCCTGCAGTTTCCGCGCCGTCACGTAAATCCGTTGGGAACTCAGATTGACGTTTTTCATATGCCCGGCCATCCAATCGGTGAAATGACTCATGACCGCCAGGTCCGGAAAATAGGCAAGGAGATGGGCCGCCCCTTTTCCTTCCTCATAGATTTCGATTTCGCTGCCCAAGAGGATCGTCGTTCCGCGATAGGCGATGCCGCCGCCGGGAAGTTCCGTCATTTCGCCGGATTCCAGGCAGTCGATGATATCCTTTTGCACTTCGGGCGAATGGCAGTCGATGATGCCGATCAAATCCATGCCTTTGCGGCCGGCGGCCTCTTTGGCGATATTCGCGAACGTCAAGTCCTTGCTTCCGCTTATTTTTACGGCCTGTCCGGAAGTCGTCCGACCGATATGGATGTGCAAATCGGCATAAAATTCCTTCAATGTTGGGCGGGGATCTCCTGGTGTCATGCTGCCGTCAGGTAACGTCATATCCGGAACTCTCCCGTCAGCTGCTGCAGCTTCCAAGCATAAACCGCCATGATCGTTTTGGCATCGCTGATTCTCCCCGATTTCACGGCCTCCAGCGCTTCTTGCAAGGTCATCTCGTAAAGCTCGAGAAATTCATCCTCGTCCGGTACGGCTTCCCCGCTTTCCAGCCCTTCCGCTACATATAAATGGATCAACTCGTCCGCAAAACCCGGCGAAGTGTAAAACGAATGCAGCAGCCGGATTTGTTGGCATGTATACCCCGTCTCCTCCTGGAGCTCCCGTTTGGCCGCTTCAAGCGGATCTTCTCCTTTTTCGAGCTTCCCGGCCGGTATTTCCAGCTCGCAGCGCCCCATGGCCTGCCGGTATTGATCGACCAAAATGATTTTGTCGTCATGGATCGCCAGCACCGCCACGGCGCCGGGATGCCTCACGATTTCCCTGGAAGCCGTGCCGCCGTCCGGCAGCTTGACCGTGTCGATTTGGAGCGAAATGATGTTGCCCTCAAATACGGGTTTCGTGGAAACCGTGACTTCGTCGAGTTTTGGATTCGAATATGAAATTGGTTTCAAAGCGTCTCTCTCCTTGATCCGGCTTTGCAAACGTCCTCTATGGTTTCTATGAAATTTGCAAGCCCTATATTTTAAAAACAAGCATGTTTGAACAGACTGACACATATGGTGTTATTATAACAAACTTCACGCAGGAAAGAAGGAGAGCCCCTTATGAAGAGCTACCGCACGGAGACCTCGATCCATATGGTTGGTCAAGCCTGGCAGATCCGGATCATGCTGAAACAGTGGATGAAAGAAACCGAACCCCGCGCCCCTCTAAGCGCGATACTCGGGAGAGAAGCGGCCTTAAGACGCACGGATGCCGGATCGTGGTGATCCCGAATATGGAAAAGATATAAAAAAATGTGAAAATTGTCATGGTTTTTTGGATTTTCTCGTTTTTTTTGCTCGTCCCCTATAACCATTTCATATTTGCGTTGTTTTATATAACGGAGGGTCTCGTATGAAGAAAGACCAAGCATTGTCCCTGCTTCAAACCAAACCTGAATCTTCTACGTTTCATTACAAATCAGGATTATGGTATCGCACGCGCGGAATGGATGCCGCTGCTCTTTCGTGTTTCGAGAAAGCCCTTTCGATCACCAGGTCCGGCGAGAAAACGGCGGATCCTTCATTCGACGAATCCTTGTGCTGGATGGAATACGGCAGGCTGCTGAGGCAGCTGGGCCGCCATCATGAAGCAGGAATGGCTTTCCGCGAATGTCTCGCAAGGAAGCGGCACATCCCGGAAGCACTCGCGGAAATCGGATTGCTTCTCCGCCGGTCGGAAATAAGCGACGGGGATCTCCGGATCCGGTTAACCGCGGTCGCCTCCGAATTCATCGAAGATCCGGCGCTTCATGTAGCGGAAACGCTTTGGGCGCTAGGAGCTTATGCTTCCGCTGCCGAACTCTATGCTTCCCTAAGCCCTCCTGAAAGATATACCGACAGAAACCTGGCCCAATACATTTTATGCTTAATATATATAAATCAATTCAAAGAAGCGCTGTCCCTATTATCACGAAAAACCATGCAGCAAGATCGCGTGCTCCTGATTACTGCCCGGCATAGGATCAGAACCGCGGAAGCCATCCATGTATGCAAACTGTGCCTGCATGGTAAGAACGGAGGAGATATCGGCATGCCTGCTTTATCACGCTACGAAGCTTTGGAAACCGCCAAAACCGCCATTGCCCTCGGCAAAGTGGAAGAAGCTTTGGCTATTTTGTCCAGTCCGACGGAGCATGAATACCATGAGCTCATTTATACCTTGTACAAGCAAGGATACCGCGAGCTTGCCGCTTCGCGGATCGCCGGGATGGAACAGCTCCCCTTGTACGACCGCAGCCAGATTTCCCTTGAACTTTGCTTCATCGCCGCGGAAATCCAATACGACGAAGGGAATTACGAAACGGCGGCTTCCATCTTTGAGGCCATTTACAACACGGATCCCAACCATTCGGCTTCGAGGTTCGGCGCGGCCTCCTGTTATTTGCAACAAACGAAAAAATCGCTGATGGCCCGGCTCGAAAACACGATCGTCGGCAGCGAGCATTTTCTCCAAATCGAACGTTATCTGAACAACATTACCCGCGCGCTGCACATTTTGAATATTACGGAATGGCACACCCGTTGGACACCTGCCCAGATGCGCAATCACGGAGCGTCTTCCGCCGTTATGCTGCATTAGGCCGCAAGAAGAGAGGGGCCCGTTAAAAAAGGCTGTTACCGCGGCATGGCATGCCGGCCGGTAACAGCCTTTGGTTGGTTGGGCCTTATTTCGTCGTCTCGCGGACAATGCTGATGACCATTTCCGCCGCTTTGACCATGTCCGCCGCGCGGATTCGTTCTTTGGTGGTATGGATGTTCTCGTAACCAAGCGCCAAATTGACGGTCGGTACCCCCATGCCGTTAAAAATGTTCGCGTCGCTGCCGCCGCCGGAATGGAACGTGCGGCTCGGAAGCCCGATATTGGCAATGGCCCGCTGCGCCAGCTTCACGACGTCGTCGTTTTCGTCGAAGTTGAACGCCGGGTAGACGATTTCGCTGATAAATTCGCAGGTCGCGCCGCATTCCTGAACGGCGCTTTCAAGCGCTTCGCGCATATGTTCGATTTGCCGTTCGACTTTGTCCTGCACGATGCTGCGGGCTTCCGCGTCGATTTCGACGTAATCGCAAACGACGTTGGTCGCGCCGCCGCCGGCGAATTTTCCGATGTTGGCCGTCGTTTCATGGTCCAATCGTCCGAGCTTCATCCGGGCGATCGCCTTGGAAGCCACCTGAATCGCGCTGATGCCGTCCTCCGGATTTACGCCCGCATGGGCCGATTTGCCGAAAATTTTCATCTTCATTTTCGCCTGCGTCGGAGCCGCTACCGCAATGGCGCCGATCTCCCCGTTGGAGTCGATGGCGTAGCCAAGGTCCGCATCCAAATATTTCGGATCCATGGAGCGGGCCCCCAGCAGGCCCGATTCCTCCCCGGCCGTAATGACGAACTGGATTTGTCCGTGTTCGATGTTCTGCTCTTGAATGACTTTGATGGCTTCGAACAGGACGGCGATCCCCGCTTTATCGTCGGAACCGAGAATCGTCGTGCCGTCGCTTGTGATCCAGCCGTCCGCGCCGAGCTGCGGCTGAATTCCTTTGCCGGGCGCCACCGTATCCATATGGCATGTAAAGAACAGCTTCGGAGCTTTGACACCCGGCGTGCCTGCCATGGTGACGATCAAATTCCCCGCCCCGTGGCCCGTTCTGCTCTTCGAGTCATCTTCGGTCACGCTCAGCCCGAGATCCGAAAATTTTCTTTTCAGGACTTCCGCGATCTCTTCCTCATGACCCGTTTCGCTGTCCACCTGGACGAGCTCCATGAATTCTTCCACCAAACGGTCTTGTCTGATCATTGGACTTTCCTCTCTCCCTGCGTTTAAGTTACAATAAACATAGCTGTCCTAACATCAAAATGACATGTTATCCAAGCTAATACATCATCTATCGAAAAAGGAGTAGCTATGCAAAACAAGAAATGGTTTCGCGTGTTTGTTTACCTGATGCTGTTCGCCATGTTCGGCTCCGTCATTTTCGGAGTGGTCGAATCCCTGATCGCCCGCTGATTCAGCGGGCCGAACCCGGGACGGTGCCGGCGACCGCCTCGTAACGAAAAACCTCCGCAAAAAAAGGCACGATCTCCTCGGCAACCTGTTCCACGCTAAACGTCTTGCCGGTACAACCTTCAAGCGATGACACGCCGTATTCCTGGATGCCGCAAGGAATAATTCCGGAAAAGCCCTGCGTTTCGATGCCCGCTTTAATGTTGAAAGCGAAGCCGTGGCTGGTGACGAATGCCCGGCGGCTGCGGCATTTATTGAATTTGACCCCGATGGCACATACCTTCAAGTCCCCGACCCATACGCCCGTATATTCGGGCTTGCGGCCGGCGTCGATGCCATGGTGCTTTAAGTAATTGATGATGACTTGTTCCAGGTTGCGCAAGTAAGCGTGCAAATCCAGCCCTTCCCCCTCCAAAACAAGCAAGGGGTATCCGACCAGCTGGCCCGGCCCGTGGTATGTAATATCGCCGCCGCGGTCGATTTCGAACAAACCGATGCCCTTTTCCTCCAGTTCTTCCTTGCTGAGCAGCAAATGCTCCGGATGTCTTTGGGATCCGATGGTATAGGTTGGCGGATGCTGCAAAAGCAGCAGGGTATCCTGCTGCTCTCCAAGGTCAATGCTTTTTACGATCGATTTTTGCAAATCCCATGCTGCATCATAACCCATCATCGGCGTATAGGAAACATGAAGTTCTTTGCCCATACCGAAATCACGTCCTCTCCAGATGATGAATGACTGCCTTTTCATGCACTTTCTTAATACACTTTCGTATCCAGCGTATACGCTTCGATGTTTTCCTTCACCCGCTGCAGGAACCGTCCGCAGATGACGCCGTCGAGAATCCGGTGATCCAGCGACAAGCAAATGTTGGCCATCGAACGCACCGCGATCATGTCGTTAATGACGACCGGACGTTTCACGATCGATTCGAACGTCAAAATGGCGGCCTGCGGGTAGTTGATGATCGGATACGACAGGATGGACCCGAAGGAACCGGTGTTGTTCACCGTAAAGGTGCCTCCCTGCATATCCTCCAGCTTCAGCTTGCCTTGACGGGTTTTGGTCGCAAGCTCTTCGATTTCCCGGGCCAGGCCCGCAATATTTTTCTGATCCGCCCTTTGGATGACCGGCGTCATGACCGAATCCTCCGTGCCTACGGCCAGCGAAATGTTGATATCGCGTTTTACGATGATTTTGTTGACGGCCCAAACGGAGTTCATGATCGGGTAATCTTTGATCGCATTGACGACGGCTTTCAGGAAAAACGCCAGATACGTTAAATTATACCCCTCCCGCCGTTTAAATTCATCCTTCAGTTTGTTCCGGAGCAGCACGAGGTTGGTCACGTCCACTTCAACCATCGTCCATGCATGCGGAATTTCGGATACGCTTTGGCGCATGTTGGTCGCAATCGCGTTGCGGAGCGGCGTCACGTCAATCAGCGTTTCGCGTTCGCCTCTTTCCACCTCGATCGGCGGAATTTTCGGCGATTCAGACATATGCAGGCCGGAATTTCTTTCGGATACCGGCTGAACCGGAATGTATTGCTCCGGCGTGACGGCCGGATCGGCGTGCGGCAAATCCTTGAACGGCGACGGCGCTTCCGCCCGGGCAGGCGCTGCTTCGGGAGCTTGCGGCTGCCGCGGAGCAGCCCCTCCCTTTTCCACGTACGCAAAGACGTCCTTGCGCGTGATTCGGCCGCCCATTCCCGTTCCCTGGATTTGGTTCAGATCGACGCCATGCTGCGCGGCGAGCGTCTGCACGGCCGGCGAATAGCGGTTTCTCATGGACTGATCGCCTGCGGCAGCGGCGGAAGTAACGTTCGAAACCGCCGAAGCCGTTTGCGGCGTTGGTTCGGCGGAAGCCGGAGCCCCGCCGGCGACGGCCATGCGGCAGATGATTTCGCCGACGCTCACGTTTTGGCCTTCCTCCGCGATCAGCTCCACCATCACGCCATCGATGGTCGATGGAATTTCCGCATTGACTTTATCGGTCATGACCTCGCAGATCGGCTCGTACTGTTCGACTTTTTCTCCCGGCTGCTTGAGCCATTTGGCAATCGTCGCCGAAACCAACGATTCGGCCAGCTGCGGCATCACCACATCGGTTAACTTTTGATTTTCAGACATATTTTCACCCCTAAGCTTCCCCTAGTAGATTGCCAATTGTCGCATGGCTTCCTTCACTTTGTCTTTGCTCAGCATATAAAACTTCTCCATCGGCGGGCTGATCGGCATGGCCGGCACGTCCGGGCTGCAGCAGCGCATGATCGGCGCATCCAAGTCGAAAAGGCATTCCTCGGAAATGATGGCCGCCACCTCGGCGCCGACGCCGCCGGTTTTGTTATCCTCGTGGACGATCAGCACCTTGCCCGTCTTGCGGGCCGCTTCGATGATGCTGTCGCGGTCCAACGGCTGCAGCGTGCGCAGATCCAGGATATGGGCGGTAATGCCTTCTTCTTTTTCGAGTTCTTCGGCAGCCTGCATGCAAAAATGCAGCGGCATGCTATAACCGATGACGGTAATGTCTGCCCCTTCGCGGAGCACATTCGCTTTGCCGATCGGCACGGTATAGTCATCCAAAGGCACGTCGCCTTTGATCATTTTGTAGCATTTTTTGTTTTCGAAAAACAACACCGGATCGGGATCCTGGATCGCGGCTTTCAGCAGCCCTTTTGCGTCATAAGCCGTAAACGGAGCGACGATCTTAAGGCCCGGCGTCCCGAAGAAAATGGATTCCGGGCATTGGGAGTGGTACAACCCCCCGAAGATTCCGCCGCCGATCGGCGCCCGGACGACGACCGGACAGCTCCAGTCGTTGTTGGAGCGGTAGCGGATTTTGGCCGCTTCGTTAATGATCTGGTTGGTAGCCGGCAGCATGAAATCGGAGTACTGCATTTCCGCGATCGGCTTCATGCCGACCATCGCTGCCCCGATCGCTACGCCTGCAATGGCGGATTCGGCCAGCGGCGTATCAAGCACCCGGTCTTCGCCGAACTGCTCGATCAAACCTTTGGTGGTCGTAAACACGCCGCCTTTCACGCCCACATCCTCGCCGAGAACGAATACGGATTCGTCCTTTTCCATCTCTTCTTTCATCGCGAGACGAATCGCGTCGATATATTCCATTACTGCCATGCCTTTTCCCCCTCTTCACGATCGTCCGCATAGACATGCAGCAGCGTTTCTTCCGGCTTCGGATAAGGCGCGTTGTCCGCAAATTCGGTCGCGTCCTTGATCTCGAGCGAAATTTGCTCCTGCAAATCGGCGTCTTTGGATTCGTCCCAAATGCCGCAGCCGATCAAATAGGCTTTGAAACGGGCAATGCCGTCCTTTTTCCAATTCTCCTCGACTTCCTCTTTCGTGCGGTAAGCCAAATCGTTGTCGGAGGTGGAGTGCGGGGACAGGCGGTACATCATCGCTTCGATCAGCGTCGGCCCTTCGCCGCGGACCGCCCGCTCGCGGGCTTCCTTGACGGCCTTATAAACCGCAAGCGCGTCGTTGCCGTCGACCCGGAATCCCGGAAATCCGTACCCTAGCGCGCGGTCGCTCACTTTGCCGCCGATTTGCTTGTGCGCCGGAATCGAAATCGCATATTGGTTGTTTTCGCACATTACGATGACGGGAAGTTTGTGAACCCCCGCGAAGTTCAGGCCTTCGTGAAAATCGCCCTGGTTGCTGGAGCCTTCGCCGAAAGTAACGAACGAAACGATATCCTGCTTTCTCATTTTTGCGGAAAGCGCGATGCCGACCGCATGGGGAACCTGCGTCGTAACCGGGCTGGACCCGGTCACGATGCGCAGCCTTTTGCTGCCGAAATGCCCCGGCATCTGGCGTCCGCCGCTGTTCGGGTCTCCCGCTTTCGCAAAGGAGGACAGCATCAATTCGCGCGCCGTCATGCCTACGGCCATGACGAACCCGTAATCGCGGTAATACGGCAGGAAATAGTCCCGCTCGCGATCCAACGCAAAGGCGGCCGCTACTTGTGCCGTTTCCTGCCCGATCCCCGAAACGTGGAAATTGATTTTGCCTGCGCGCTGCAGCAGCAAATTGCGCTCATCGAATTTGCGTGCGAGCAGCATATATCTGTACATGTCAATCACTTGTCCGTTGCTGAGTCCAAGCTGCTCATGTTCATGCCCTGTTCCAACAGTACCTTGTTCGCTCATGGTAGGTACCTCCTTATTAATAAAGCCTTAGGCCAAATTCTTAACCTGATATTAAAACCTGGTACTAAGACTTGGGTTAACTTTATTATAATCCTTTCCGCACCAAAAAGAAAAGAAGGTTTTTAATTTTTTGCTCGGGCTGAAACGATGTCCAGCAACGGGGCGTTACATGCCGATGGATAATCCGTCCACGGCCAGCATGCCTTCGCCGATGATTTCGGAAAGCGTCGGATGCGGATGCACCAGCTGGCCGACCTCCCATGGCGTCGCATCCAGCAGCTGGGCCAAAGCGGCTTCGCTGATCAAATCCGTCACATGGGCTCCGATCATCTGTACGCCGAGAATATCGTTGCTATTAGCATCAGCCACAACCTTAATAAACCCGTCTTTGCTGCCGTGAACCAACGCCTTTCCGATCGCCTGGAACGGGAATTTGCCGACTTTGACCTCATGGCCTTTCTCGCGGGCTTCCTTCTCCGTAATGCCGATGCTGGCAACCTCCGGCCGCGTGTATACGCAGCGCGGAATCAAATGAGGCTGGACGGGGTGAACCGGTTCTCCCGCCAAATGATTGACCGCCGCAATGCCTTCATGGCTTGCGGCATGGGCCAGCTGCAGGCCTCCGATCACGTCCCCGATGGCGTAAATATGCGATTCCCCGGTTTGCAAAAATTTGTTCACTTCAATAAAACCGCGTTCCACGCGCACATCCGTGTTCTCCAGCCCGATATTCTCCACGTTGGCTTGACGGCCGACCGACACCAGTATGCACGAAGCGGTTAACGTCTCGTTTTGCTCTCCTTTGCGCATGCCGATGGTGACCTGTCCATCCTTGGCCTGGTATGTATCCGGTTGTACCGTGCTTCCCGTATGAACGGCAACCCCGCGTTTGGTCAGCAGCTTCTGCAGCTCCCGGGCGATGTCTTGATCCTCGGCCGGCAAAAGCTGGTCGGCCGCTTCGACGACGGTCACCCGGACTCCGAAATCGCTAAGCATGGAAGCCCATTCGACGCCGATGACGCCGCCGCCGACGATGATAATGGATTCCGGCAGCTCTTCCAGAAGAAGCGCGTCGTCGCTCGTCAGCACGTAGCGGCCATCCGGCTCAAGGCCCGGGAGCGTGCGCGGACGGGATCCGGTTGCGATAATCAAGTTCGCCGGAACCACCGTCTCCATTTCGCCGTCCGCCAGTTCAACGGCTACCGCGCCGCTTTTTGGCGAAAAAATCGACGGGCCGGTGACGCGCCCTTTGCCATGGATCACTTGAATTTTGTTTTTGCGCATCAAGTACTGCACCCCTTGGTGAAGCTGGTCGACGATCGCCGTTTTCCGGTTCTGCACCTTGGAGAACACCAGCGTCGCGCCCGCGGTCTCGATGCCGTAACTTTCGCTGTCGCGGATTTCGGCATACACCTCGGCGCTGCGCAGCAATGATTTGCTAGGGATGCAGCCCCGGTGCAGACAGGTCCCTCCGAGCTTGTCCGCCTCAATGATCACAACCTGTTTGCCGAGCTGCGCCGCCCGGATCGCCGCCACGTATCCGCCGGTTCCTCCGCCGAGCACCGCCACATCGCATGTTATTGTCATATCCATCCCCCACATTTATCCATAAATTTTTATCCATGCTGATCGTTTGTCGTGAACGGTCTCCCTCACCCGGGAACACCGTGATGTTTTATCTTTTCTATTTTACTCTCTTTTTCCTCCTTTACAAACAAACCCCCGGCGAAATGGACAGAAGTTCTTGAAAACGGTATGATAGGATTATGCAAAATCGAATGACAGGAAGGGATATTCCGTATGAAATTAGTCATTTCCCGCTTTATTGCCATTCTAATCCTCGTCATCCCCGGATTGATGGCGGTGACAGGTTTTTTATTTATGAAAGACGCCGTATTTGCGTTTTATTCGGTCCATGGGGATGCAAGCGTCGCCCATCCTTCCTTTGAATGGGGGCATTTTTTGCTTGGCCTTCTCTTGTTCCTTGCCGGCATGACGTTTCTTGGCGGATGGATTTTGTACCGGGACCGCAAGCGGAATTACGTCGGACCCAGGTTTAAGGAGAAACGCAAACCCAAGCCGCCCGCCCAGCCAACCTCATAATAAGACGATGACAAAACCCCGCCAAGCTGCGATTCAAGGCGGGGTTTGCTATATTTTACGGGCGGGATAAGCCGTTTCATTCGATCCGTTATCCGATTCGCTGGCGATGAGCTCCAGTGCCTCGTCTTCCCGCTCTTCCCTCTCTTTATTGCCAAGCACCGGATAGTCCGTCAACGTCGTGCTCGTCAAAATGACCTTCAGCTCATTGTTGCGGTTATAAATCAAGGATTCCACCACAAAAAAACCCGAAAGGAGCCCTCCGATCACAGCGATCTGCTGCGGGCTCAATTTCGGCCGCGCCGAGGTTCGCAGGAGCCGTTTTTTCGGCAATGCCTGGGCCTTGCGCGACGGTTTTTTCTTGGAACGGCTCATCTCATCACCCCGCCGACAGTTCTCGTTCTACCTTGTAACAGCATATAGCGGCAATGGGGATTGTGTGTATCGGTTCCGCCAAATTACCTCTCGGGAATTCTCGGCAGCCATGTTTCGAAGCGAAGCCGGGGTTACGCATAGTCATTCATATAAGGCGTCCCGCAGTTTGCTCGACATTCGCGATTCCTTGCTGGAGCTCTTTAATATCCTGTTCCGTAGCGCGTGATTTTGCCGGTGAAGCTCGTTCATCTCCTGCAGCATTTCTTCTATCAACTGTTTGGCTTCCGGAATCCGTTCAAGCTCCGGCGATAACGCAGATATTCTCTCCCGGAATTCCACCAATTTCTCTTTCATCGCGACCTTCCTCCGTGTGCATATGTACTCATCTCTTTAACCTTACCACTTTCAGCCGGGCCAACGCCAGCGTCCCAAATGTCTATAGCCACCCCCAACAGATTATGGTACTCTATAAAAGCCGCTATTTTTCGTGATTTTTCATCCAGCGATGAAAATACCTGGTTTTTAAGCGGGAAAGGAGCATAAAGGTGAATAAAGGACGGATTACCGTAATCACGGGCCCCATGTTTAGCGAAAAATCGGGTGAATTGATCCGCAGATGCCAAAAACTCGTGCAATATGGACGGAAAAAGCTGGTTGCCTATAAGCCGGCGGAAGATCAGCGTTATGCCAAGGATGAAATCGTCAGCCGGATCGGCTACCGTCTCCCGGCCATTTCCATTCCAAGGCATCTGACGGACGAGCTTCTTGCCCGAATTTATAAAGAAACGGCCGATGCGGATGTCGTCGCATTCGATGAAGTGCAATTTTTCAATAAACCGATATTGGGATTGGTCGAGGAACTCGCCTACCGCGGAAAACATGTCATCGTCGACGGCCTGAACATGGATTACAGGGGAAAAGAATTCGGTTATATCGGCGGCCTGCTCGCGATGGCGGATGACATCCAGCAGCTCACCGCCTTTTGCGCCGTTTGCGGCAGCCCCGAGGCTGTTTTTACCCAACGCATCGTCAACGGCAAGCCGGCGCCGCTCGGCTCGATCATTCTGATCGGCGATTCCGACGATTATGAGCCGCGCTGCAGGCATTGTTTCGTGCCTCCCCATAAAGTGCAGTGATTTGATGCCAGGGGACTCTTCAAGAAAATGGCATTGACAGCGGCAAACGAGAAGCGTAAACTCGTCTTTTGTAAATGGTTAAACAATCTTTAACCAAAAAGGGGAGGCCATAGAAATGAAAAAGATCTTTTCTCTGATCGCCGTCGCAGCTCTTTCCGCCACGGTGTTAGCCGCATGCGGCAATAACGATTCCAGCTCCGGCAGCGCAAGCGATTCTTCTTCTTCCGCTAGCGGAGACGTGAAAGAAATTACCGTCAACGCCAAAAGCTTTGAATTTTCGCCAAACGAAATCAAAGTGAAAAAAGGCGAAAAAGTGAAACTCACGTTGAAAAACACCGACGGTGCGCATGGTTTGGAAATTCCAGACTATAACGTGAACCTGCAAAAGGACGGCTCCGTAGAATTTACGGCAGACAAAGCCGGCACGTTCGACTTCGATTGCTCCGTCATATGCGGTGCGGGTCACAGCGATATGAAGGGCAAACTGATCGTTGAATAATCGATTTCATAGAAAAAACCACCTTCTCAGGTGGTTTTTTTCTGTGTTAATCGTCCCATACGTCATCCATCAATGTTCGGATTTCCTTGGTGCGTTGCGCGGTTAAAGCCCGGTTCGGAATCCATTGTTCACCGTTCCATTCGACCACGTCGCCACTTTGCGCGGTGACGTCCACTTTCGTCCTGGGCACGGCTTCCACATGTCCATCCCGCTCGATCTTGCAAAATTCGCCTTCAAAACCTTCGATAATTCCTTTCATGCTTTTCATACGTCCCACTACCTTTCCGTGGAAATCTGAATCGAGCTGCCATCCGAATCGACTTCAACCGTTCCTTGTCGGTCATTGCGGAACACCTCAACGCCCTGCTTCTGCAGGCGGCTCAAAATCGCGCTTTTCGGATGGCCGTAGGTGTTGCCTTTTCCTACCTGGATCACGGCATATTTCGGATTTACTTTTTTCAAAAAACTCAAGGTTGTCGAAGAATTCGAGCCATGGTGGCCGACAAGCAGCACGTCCGCCTGCAAATCCGCCCCCGAGGCGATCATGTCTTTTTCGCTTGCGCTTTCGGCATCGCCGGTCAACAGGAACGACGTCTGTCCGTAGGTGACCTTGACGACGGCGCTCATGTTGTTGGAATCGTCATAGCTGCGGGTCGGCGCCAGCATGTCCACGTGCACCTCATCGTCGAGGTCCCAAGACAGGCCCGCTTTTGCCGTTTTGACCTTCAGCCCTTTATTTTTGATCGATTTTAATACGGATTCGAACGTTTTGGTATTGGATTGAACTTTCGGCATGTAGATCGTTTCGACGGGGATCTGGTCGATCACTTTGTCGAGCCCGCCGATATGGTCGGCATCCGGATGCGTTCCGATCACGACGTCCAACTTGGAAATATGGTACTGCTTCATGTAATCCAGCATCACTTGTTCTTTATCATTATTCCCCGCATCGATGAGCATCGTTTTTCCCGACGGCGTCACCAGCAGCTGCGAAGCTCCTTGCCCCACGTCCAGAAAATACACTTTCAGCTTCTGTCCTGCCGTGGAAACCGGCGTCCCGGTGTCCGGCAAACCGACGGAGCATCCCGAAAACACGAACAAAAACATGCCCGCCAGCATGGCCATAAATACGTATGTAATTCTTGATGATTTCATATACTTCCTTTCCTGCGTTTAGGAGCTGTATTCCGGATACAGTTCGAAGGTGGCGCTCCCGGCCTGCAGCCGGCCATTTTTGAACGTATATGTGACTGCCAGGTCTCCCACGAATTCCGCTGGCGAAATTTGCACCGCAGTCGTAGCGGTTAACACGCCGCCCGTAACGGCATATTGCATGATGCTTCCGATTTGCGGCCGCCCGTTCAACCGGGTACGATCCGTTAAAATGAGCGCATATGGAACTTGATACGATTGCCCATGAACGTTCAGCGTAAGCCCTTGGCCGTTAAAACTCCCGTCAAACTGCTTCAAAAACGCCGTGTTGGCATCTTCTACCGGTATCCTGTCGCCTTCTGAATTATACACAACAACGTCGGAGCGGTAAACTCCGGTGCCGTATCCGGTCGTCAAAATAACGACGCACTCCCTGTAGCCGTCCCCGTTCACGTCTTCGCAAATGATTTGCGGTGCATAGGTCGGATTCGTTACGTTATACCCGGGTAGGCTGCGGCTGAACGCCGGTGTTTCAAGTTTTAGATGGTCGTAAGTTCCCTCGTTTGTTTGGATTCCTGTAATATGTATGGTGTGATCGTCGGATTCGGCGATGGTCTCCTCGGGCGTTTCAATTTCCGATTGGGGGGCTTGGTCTTGATTATTCATCGTATCATGGCCGGCATCGTCCCGCAAAAGCTGCGAAACTTCTCCGTTCGCTTGTCGGACGGCGTGAGACGCCACCGGCTCCGCAGCGGAATAACCTTGTTTTATAGCATTATCCTTGGCTAAGGTGAATATCGAAGTCGCAGAACATATGGCGATAACTGCGGCTGCCGCAATGATCCATTTTTTGCTCGTCAACGTGAAGCTCCTCTCTTTGGTCGCACAGCTTCATTGCAAGCCAGCATCTCTATCTTCATATTATGTTGTTTTCAAGAGCTTATCCAGCCAAAAATTTGTAACCTTTGGATCATTTGCGAAAATCGCTTTTGTGAAAATAGGCTTATCGTCTCACTGTTCTTCGTTTGCGACGAGGGTGCTGCGGATCTCATCAAAGGCAACCGGTTTATAATCATAGTGCTCGACGCAAGCATTAACGTAAAGTTTGCCTTCGTATTTCTGGCTGTGAATATGTCCATGAATGTTGACGTAAGGCATATGTTTATTCATGTAGAGAGGTTCGTGGGACAAAATGTAGAAGGATTCGTAAACGATGGGATATTCGCTGACCTCGTCAAAACCGGCATCCAGCCACCAAGTTTTGCTCCGCCCCCGGTCATGGTTGCCCAGAATGAGGAATTTTTGTCCGTTCAGTTGTTCCACGATCGCTTTCGTTTTTTCTTTATTGTAAAAAGAGAAATCGCCGAGGTGAAACACCCTGTCGTTTTTGGCGACGACCGCATTCCATTGGCGGATCATATAGTCATCCATTTCTTCTGCGGATGCAAACGGTCTCGACTCAAAATCGATGATTTTTTGATGCCCAAAATGATGGTCCGAAATGACAAATACGCGGTTCATATACAGACTCCCTTCGGATTCTTTTCTCATGATTACATAGTTATACCAGAAAAGGCCAAAAAAATTAGAATAAAAGCAAATACCTGAACGGCAACCCCTTATGAATGATCCGTTCGATTTGAGCCGCGATGCTGTAAGATCAGCATATATGATCCAGCATCCATTGGAAAGGGGAAACGAAATGACATCCTTGGTGCCAGGCGGCGAAACTATTGTCAAATGTTTGATGATATCGGCAGATTCGCTCTGCGACATCACCTTTGTCTATTTTTTTCGCTCCAGATGCGCATATCAGAAGCCAAAGCCCACTATGAAAATGCGCAGATCCTCCCGATTCGTCGCGGATTCCAATCATAACTTCAAAACTTAAGGAACGTTTAGAACAGCTTGAACAAAATCATGGCTCATCAGATGCTTCGACCGGAGCATAAAAAAGAACGCTCTGCCTAAGAAGATGCCTTCAGGTTGAGCGTTCCTTATGTTCCGCCATTAAGTTGCTACATTAATAATTTTCTGCTATAGCCCCTAGAACCGCGGCACGTACGTATTTTTTGCCTTGTAAAGCCCGCAATGCTTCCGGACTCCCCGTCACGACAACGCCGATAGAACGCACATCGTCTTTGGCAGGCTCTTTTTTGCCGCCTCTTAATTGATTGAAAATTTGCGTGTATTCCCAATCATAGTTTCCGTTCAGCTTCAATCCTTCTTTAATGTATTCGATAAATTTGCCCTCATCATTTTCCCATGTGTCCTCCTGATCGGCGTAGGCCGCATAGCCATATACGTTAGGACTGATGAGAGGCAGGGCCGGCGGGCCGTTCATAAATTTGATGTATTCGGGCGTGTACGTATCAACCCAGAACCAACGGGCATGTACACCGGAAGGAAGCATATCGCGGATTTCGTTTGCCGTGTAGGCATGATCGAGCGAGATAGCCATCTCCACTTTTTTCCCGGAATCGATCTGATCCAGCTTGTTCAACTCGTTCAGCAAATCGGGATAATGCACTTCCGGGTGAAAAAACAACAGTTCTCTCTGTCCGTTCATGACGTTATAAGGTCTTGCCATATTCAATTTCTCCATGTCTGGATCTTTAACGTTTAATGGAGAATATCCGCCGACAAATTGCCCATATTCGCCAAAAACATTGTAATGGACTTTCATCTCGGCCCATGGCAGGGGCACGCCTTCGATGACTTTATATGTCCGATAGATTGCCGTTCCTCCTAACACGCTATCAAGTGATTGGCTTTCGCCAAGAAGAACATTAGGAGACGAAATTAATTGATAGTGATAAAGATCGGTAAGGGCTTGTTTCGCGCTGCGTGATAAGAGCATTTTGTCCGCAATGAGCAGCCCGACAATTACAACCATCGCACTCAAGACGGAAATAATAATATTTCGCAACATCGATTTCCTTTTCGTTTTTTTCAAAAGATTTCGAAAATGCTGCTCACTGTCCTGCTCCACAGCCTCGGAATAATCATTGCTCATCTTGTCGTTCTCCTTCATACATTTTTTTGAACATGTTTCGGGCGCGGTATAAGTCGGTTTTGACCCGCTCGGTTTTTACGTTCAATAATCTGCCGATTTCGTCGTAGCTCAAACCCAAATCGTACTTCAGGATCAGCATCTGTTTGTACTTTTGCGGAATCCGGTTCAGCAATTCCTTTACCCCCAGGCTTTTTTCCTTTCGCAAATAACGATCTTCCGGTGATGACTCATCCATGAATGATAAAAGCTCGAACGATACCGTTTTTCCTCGCCGGGTTTCCTTCCTGTACAGGTCATAATATTTATGCGTCGCGACTTTAAAAAGCCAGGACATGAACTTTGCCGGTTTGATGGAATCGATATGCGTTATGCCCTTGAGCAATGTGTCCTGCACGATTTCCTCCGCATCCGAAGGGTTTGCACCGATCCGCACCAAATAGTGTTTAATGACTTTGCCTCTATGAAGCAGTTGTCTTATCAACTCGTCATCGATTATGATCCGCTCCTTTCCATTCTAATAACGATATGAAGAGGGGTTATGTATACAGGATCCTAGAATTTAAAAAACGACCCCGTACGCTTTAACATTTTTACTAGATTCACCGCTTCATGTTGCTAAAAAAAAACACAAAAAGACGCCCTTCCTGAAGTAAGGCGTCTCTTTAAATCTAAAATATATGATTTCCGTGAAACATGGAATCCGTCTTTAGTTATCCTTTCAGCTCACCTTATGCTCAATCCGCAGCTTATCGGCCACCATGGCGATAAATTCGCTGTTGGTCGGCTTGGATTTGCTGATGTTGATGGTGTAGCCGAACAAGTGGCTGATGGAATCGATGTTGCCGCGCGTCCAGGCTACTTCGATCGCATGGCGAATGGCGCGCTCGACGCGGGAAGGCGTCGTTTTGAATTTTTCGGCGATGGCCGGATAAAGCGTTTTGGTGATGGCGCCCAAAATCTCGATGTTGTTGTACACCATCGTAATCGCTTCGCGCAAATATTGATATCCTTTAATATGCGCAGGCACGCCGATTTCATGTATGATGGACGTAATGTTCGCATCCAAATTTTTGCCTTTGGCCATCGGAACGACATTGGATTTGATCGTCGAAGCCATGCTTACGTTTCCGGCCGTCACGTTTTGTCCGCCGACCAGTTGACGAATCCGG
This sequence comes from Paenibacillus sp. FSL M7-1455, assembly GCF_038004655.1. Taxonomy (NCBI): domain Bacteria; kingdom Bacillati; phylum Bacillota; class Bacilli; order Caryophanales; family Paenibacillaceae; genus Paenibacillus; species Paenibacillus sp. FSL M7-1455. The sequence continues at coordinate 3,868,009 of NZ_JBBORO010000001.1, forward strand.
CTTGCGAGAACCTCCATGTCAAACGGTTTAAGAATGTAGTACGATGCCCCAAGCTGAACCGCTCGCTGCGTGATGTTCTCTTGGCCGAAAGCAGTCAGCATAATGATCTTCGGCTGTGGAGACAAATTCATTTCCCGCAATCGTTCAAGAACACCCAAGCCATCAAGATGAGGCATGATAATATCCAAAATGAGTACGTCCGGAATTTTTCGCGAATCACCGATCATATTCAGGACTTCCTCGCCGTTATAGGCGATTCCAGTTACCATCATATCTTCTTGCTCCGTAATGTATTCAGCAAGCAAATTCGTAAATTCACGGTTGTCATCTGCCAACAAAACCTCGATTTTTTGCACTGGCTGCTTCCTCCTTAGAATCAAAATCCAATTTTTTTTCGTCTGAAATACTTTTCGACATCCCCATTTAAATTCCTTCTGTCGAAAATTATTTTTGTTTATTTTTTTTTGAAGTTGATTTATAATAAATATTTTTATTCAAAATTCACGCATTTTCTGCCAAAAACGACAAAAAATCTTAAGGCTAACTCGCCTTAAGATTTATTGTATCCCTTTGAGGTATGACGCCGGAATCCTGCAGCATCCATTCGATGAAGCATCCGTAACCGGACTTTGGATCGTTAACGAAGACGTGGGTGACGGCTCCGACCAGCTTCCCGTTCTGAACGATCGGGCTGCCGCTCATGCCCTGCACGATCCCCCCCGTCTTTTCGATCAGCTTGGGATCGGTAATGCGAATGACCAACCCTTTGGTAGCCGGTGCATCCTGTTTCGCGACATGAACGATATCCACCTTGAACTTTTCGACCTGCTGCCCGTCCACAACCGTTAAAATTTCGGCGGGCCCTTCTTTGACTTCTTGCGCGAACCCTACGGGAATTCCTTCTTTATAAAGGCTGTAATCAGGATTCTGATTCATCTTTCCGAAAATGCCGAAATGGGTATTGCGTTCAATGTTGCCCAGTACTTTGCCGCCCTTTAAAAAATGAGCTCTTTTTTCTCCAGGTTCCCCGTCCTGCGATTTGGAAATCGAGGTGACGCTGGATTGCAAAATTTCACCGCTGCCCACCGTGATTGGGGTCTGCGTATTCATGTCCGTGATGACATGGCCCAAAGCGCCGTAAACACCCTGTTCCGGAGCATAGAAGGTTAAAGTGCCGACACCTGCGGCGGAATCGCGAATATAAAGACCAAGTCTCCATTTTTGCTCGCTCTGGTCAAACGCCGGGGTTAATTTCGTTTTCATGATCTTTTCGCCCCGTTTGAAGGTGATTTCCAGAGGTTTTTTGCTCATCCCGGCTTCTTCGACGATTCGGGCGACTTTTGACATGTCTTTCAACGGCTCGCCGTTAAAATGCGTCATTAAATCGCCTAACTGAATTCCGGCGTTTTCGCCGGGGGATACTCTTGTTGTCGGATCCACGTGCACCAGATGATGCCCCACCACCAGAATGCCTGCCGATTTGACTTTAACGCCGATCGTTTGACCGCCGGGGATCACTTTCAGACCGGGTATGACGTGGACATTCACGGTTTTGAACGGAATTTTGCCGAACAACTTCAACGTTAATTTGGCGCTTCCGCTCTGTTGGGGCATCAGCTGAAGCGGATGCTGCGGAGAAACCTTCAGCGATGAAGCGGCGGAACCGTTCAGCTGAAGCACATCGGGACGGTCCACCGTAGCTTGTGCTTCCACCGGCATCGCCAGCTGAAAGGAGCTTTGATCGCCGGCAAACATCCTGATTTCGTTCGGAATCGACGCAAAACTTTTGACAGGTGCTGTCGTGCTGAAAAAAACCAGAAAGAAGACAATGAAAAGACCGAGCATTTTATTCCTGAGGCTGGAGTTCAATGGCTGTCACGCTCCCTTTTGCTTCTTTCGCTTGACGAAAAAGGTGGTCGCCAATTGCGTACCTTTAAGATTGCCCTGCCCCAAGTCTTTTATTACTGTCAATCATTACGCTGGTGCGGTTTTAACGGCCTTCCGCTCCTCCGCCAGCTTCAACATTTCTTGGGCATGATGGAGCGTTTTTTCGGTAATTTCGACGCCTCCAAGCATACGCGCAAGCTCTTCGACGCGCCCCTGGTCGGAAAGCTCCTCCACATGCGTCATCGTCCGTTCGCCTTCGATGTTTTTTTCGATCAAATATTGATGGTCCGCCATGCAAGCGACCTGCGGCAAATGCGTGATGGAGAATACCTGGCAGTTTTCGGCGAGTTTGTCCAGTTTTTCGGCGATCGATTGTGCAGCCCTTCCGCTGACCCCCGTGTCCACCTCGTCGAAAATAAGCACCGGAATCCGGTCATGCCTTGCAAAAATGCTTTTCATCGCCAGCATCATCCGGGAAAGTTCGCCGCCGGAAGCGATTTTGCTTAACGGCCGCAGCGGTTCGCCGGGGTTGGGCGAGATCATGAATTCGGCGGTATCGATGCCCTGCCGCGTCAGCCTGATCCTTCTGCCGTCGACTTCCACGCCTTTAGGATCCTCGATCCGGTCGAAACGAACTTGAAGCGAAGTCCGTTCCATATGAAGGTCCTTTAACTCCTTTTCCACTTGGCCGGCCAGGTCGGCCGCGCACATTTGGCGGGCTTCGCTGAGCTCCTCGGCCGTTGCGATCAGCGCCGCGAGCAATTCGTCGCGCCGGGTTTTAAGTTCCTCCAAACGTTCGTCCTTGTTTTCCAGCGCGCTGGTTTCCTGCAAAATATTGTTGTAGTACGCCAGGATCTCGTCCACGCTCTCCCCGTATTTCCGCCGCAGGGAAGAAATCAAGTCCAGCCGTTCTTCGACTTCGTCCAGGCGTTCGGGATTAAATTCGATGTCGTCGCGGTAGTTGCGAAGCTGAAAAGCGACGTCCTCCAGCTGGTAATACGCCGACTGCAGCTGCTCCAAAATGGGCTTCAGCTCTTTTTCGTCGTATTGCACCACGTCCTCGAGGCGCGATACCGCCGTACTGACGGCACCCAGTCCCTTCTCGCCGAAAACGAGGTCGTATGCGCCCGATACGGAATCCATCATTTTCTCGCTATGGGATAGCTTGACCCGTTCTTCCATCAGCCATTCATCCTCGCCCGATTTCAAGGCAGCCGCCGAAATTTCCTCCAGCTGAAAACGGTACAAATCCAGCATCTGGTACGTTTTTTGGCTGTTCATCATCAGCTCTTTGTATTCCTTTTCGACTTTCGAAAACGAGGCGTATTGCTCCTGATACGTTCTTTTGATCGGACCGATGACGGCTTCGCCGTACGTATCGAGAAGATGCAAATGGCGGTCGGCCCGCATCAGGTTTTGATGCTCATGCTGGCCGTGGATGTTGATCAGCTGTTCCCCGATTTCGCGAAGCATCGTCAAATTGACGAGCTGCCCATTGATCCGTGCCGTGCTTTTCCCCTGCTGGTTCACCTCCCGGCGAATGATCAAATGCTCCTCGGGATCGGCCTGCACGCCCATCTGCTCGAGCGACGCCCATACGGGATGATTGTGCTGCAGCTCGAAGCTCGCTTCGATTTCGGCTTTGTCGCAGCCGTAGCGGATCAGCTCGGCCGAACCCCGGCCGCCCGCGATGAGCCCCAGCGCATCGATGACAATCGATTTCCCTGCCCCCGTTTCCCCTGAAAGAACATGAAAGCCCGCATGAAAAGACACGTCGACCGATTCGATGACGGCCAAATTCCGAATACTTAATGTCAGCAGCATGGATTCAATCCCCCCATAAATATTGCCCGGTTTCCCTTATGAAATATAACTCATGATCAATTCGACCAAGCTTTCGCTGTCTTCGTTGGTGCGGCAAATCATCAAGATCGTATCGTCGCCGCAAATCGTGCCCATGATCTGGTTCCATTCCATGTTGTCGAGCAAAACCGCAATCGCGTTCGCCGTCCCGGGCAAACATTTCATGACCACCAAATTGTTGGTGTAATCGATATGCACGAAATTGTCCACGAGAGCCCGTTTCAGCTTTTGGAGCGGATTGTAGCGCTGGTCGGTCGGGAGCGAATATTTGTATCTTCCGTCGTCCATCGGCACTTTGATGAGCAGCAGCTCTTTGATGTCCCGGGACACGGTCGCCTGGGTCACCTGAAAGCCGGCGGCCCGCAGCGCTGCGACCAGCTCGTCCTGGGTTTCGATATCCTGCTGGGTAATGATTTCCCGGATTTTAATATGTCGTTGTCCTTTCATACATACCTCCTGGTAAAAGCTTATATTTATTCATCATATCCATTAGCGTCCTCTTCATCCCAGTCGAAATGGATGCAGGCAACCTCGTCGTTGTCCACGTCGACGTATAACACGCCGCCGCAGCCCGGATACAGGAGAAAATAAGGAAGCAGCCTGTCCCGGATCGAACTGCCCGTCCATTCCATCGGAAGCCGGCTTCGGGCCACCTTGACCAGATAAAGAACGTTCTCGTCATTTCTTGCGATAAAATCGATGAAGAGCCGGCTGTGAAAATCTTCCCCGTCCACATCGAACAGCAGCGGGATTTTGATCTTTCCGCCCAGCACTTCATAACCTGCATTCTCCAGCATGTCCACCGCCGGATGATCAGGGATATTCTCATTTATGGGCATGTCCGGCACGCGGGCGGGAAGGGGCCTAAAGAGCCACGTCCGAAGCCCGTGCGCGATCCAAACCAACAACAGCAATCCAATAAGAAGCATGACGAGCCAATCCGCCCGTTCCTCCATTTCGATCACCTCGATGGTTTATTTCGCGGCAGCCGGAAGAAAATCCTTTATAACCGTGAATGAACCGCATAAATATCAATTTCAAGTCCATTATATACCAAACATACGTTCTTATCAATTCACTTTTTGTGAATCTTCGGTCATGAACGAAAAGAAACTCATCCCTTGGATGAGTTTCCCGTAAACGTATGCGAGGCTTCCGCCACGATGTCATGGACGAGCGGCTGCAGCACGGCTTCAAACTCTTCGGTGGATGTCTCGTTTGCACCGCCCTCTTGATCGCTCACATGCCAGTGGGCCAAAAATTCGATGTTGCCTTCCCCGCCGGTGATCGGCGAATACGTCAGCCCCTTCAGCTCGAATCCGAGTTCATGGGCAAAGCTCAAAATGTTCACGAGCACTTCGCGATGAACGGCCGCCTCCCGGACGACGCCCGATTTTCCGACCTTCTCCCTTCCGGCTTCGAACTGAGGCTTGATGAGCGCCGCAACGTCCCCGGGGCGCTGCAGCAGCGCCTTTAACGGAGGCAAAATGATCCGAAGCGAAATGAAGGATACGTCTATGCTCGCAAAATCGGGCGCGGGTCCTTTCAAATCTTCAGGCGTCATATAACGGAAATTGGTTTTCTCCATCACGCAAACGCGCTCGTCGTTGCGCAGCGACCAGTCCAGCTGGTTCGAACCCACGTCGATCGCGTAAACGTATGCGGCCCCGTGCTGAAGGGCGCAATCCGTAAATCCGCCCGTGGAGGAGCCGATGTCCAGCATCGTTTTGCCCGCCAGATCAAGGCCGAATGTCCGAATGGCTTTCTCCAGCTTTAATCCGCCGCGGCTTACGTACGGATGAACGGCTCCTTTGACGCGGATGACCGTGTCCCTCGGAACCTTCATGCCCGCTTTTTCGATGCGTTCCTCGTTGGCGAGCACCAGGCCCGCCATGATGGCGGCCTTGGCTTTCTCGCGGCTATCGTAAAATCCCTGCTCCACCAGCAGGACATCAATCCGTTCTTTTGGCGAATTCATGATTATCTCCTGACTGTACGTTCCGCCTAGGAGGAGTACCCGGTTTTTCCGATCCCGAATGCATGCAGAGACATCAGCTTTTTGATCTCCGCGCATACGTTCTCGGCGGTCAATCCGGTTTCCTGGCGCTGTTCTTTGACGCTGCCGTGTTCGATAAAACGGTCCGGCACGCCCATCAAGGACACTCTCGTATCAAAAATATGCTTGGAAGCGTAAAATTCGAGCACGGCGCTGCCAAGGCTGCCTTTTTCGCTGGCCTCTTCCAGCACGATCATGTTCGTGTGGCTGTCGGCGAGTTCGATCAGCATCTCTTCGTCAAGCGGCTTGAGGAAACGCGCGTTGACCACGCGCAGGTTAATGCCTTCCCGCTTCAGCTGTTCGGCGGCTTCCAGCGCCACCTGCACCATAGGACCCGATGCCAAAACAGCGTAACCTTCGCCTTCGCGAACGGTTTCCCAGGAGCCGATCGGTATCGGCACAAGCTTTTCGTCCAAAGGAACGCCCAGCCCGTTAATCCGCGGATAGCGGTACGCGATCGGTCCGTCATCGTAATCCAGCGCCGTCTTCATCATGTGCCGCAGCTCGTTTTCATCCTTCGGCATCATCAGCACGAGATTCGGAATATGGCGCAAGAAAGCCACGTCGAACACGCCCTGATGCGTTTCGCCGTCGGCTCCCACGAAACCGGCGCGGTCGATGGCGAACATGACATTGGCGTTTTGGCGGCAAATGTCATGGACGATCTGGTCGTACGCCCGCTGCATGAACGTCGAGTAGACGGCGAACACCGGCTTCATCCCCTCCATGGCGAGAGCCGCGCACATCGTTGCCGCATGCTGTTCGGCGATGCCGACGTCGATCATTCGGCTCGGGAATTTTTCGCTGAATTCGATCAGCCCCGAACCTTTCGGCATGGCCGGGGTCACCGCCACGATGCGCGGATCCTTTTCCCCGAGCTCGATGAGCGTTTTGCCGAAGACGTCCGTGTACATCGGATTGCCGACGGACTTCAGCTCTTTTCCGGATTCGATTTTGTACGGCGAAATGCCGTGCCATTTATGGGAATCGGCTTCGGCCGGCTTGTAGCCTTTGCCCTTGGTCGTCAACACATGGACAAATACCGGGCCGCGCACGTTATCTGCCTGTTTGAAGGTTTCGATCAGCTTCTGGATGTCATGCCCGTCGACAGGGCCGAGATACGTAAGCCCGAGCTCCTCGAACAGCACGCCCGGCACCATCATGTATTTCAGGCTGTCTTTCAGGCGGGAACCGGTTTTAGCCAACATGCCTCCGATGGCCGGAATTTTTTTGAGCAGCACCTCGAGTTCGTCCTTCGCCCGCAAATAATGGCGGTCGGAACGAATTTTGCTCAAATAATTATGCATGGCCCCGACGTTCGGTGCGATGGACATTTCATTGTCGTTCAAGACGACCATCAAATCTTTTTGCTCATGGCCGATATGGTTCAACGCCTCGAAAGCCATGCCGCCCGTCAAAGCGCCGTCGCCGATGACGGCGATGACCTTGTTTTTTTCGCCCTTCAAGTCGCGGGCGACGGCCATGCCGATCGCTGCGGACAGCGAGGTGCTGCTATGCCCCGCTTCCCACACGTCGTGCTCGCTTTCATTGCGTTTCACGAACCCGCACAATCCTTTGTACTTGCGCAGCGTATCGAATTGGTCCATGCGCCCTGTCAACATTTTATGGACGTAGGCCTGGTGGCCGACGTCGAAAATGAATTTATCACGTGGACTGTCATAACAGTAATGCAGGGCCAGCGTGAGTTCCACCACTCCCAGGTTTGAAGCCAGATGACCTCCCGTCACGGACAGCTTTTCGATCAGAAATCGACGGATTTCAGCCGAAAGAAGGCCCAATTGTTCAACCGATAGAGATTTGATTTGTTCTGGCTGTTTAATTTGTGGAAGCAGCACGACAATCTCCCCGCTTTCCTCTATAGAATGGAATAATTTCTTCAAGTCCGGCTTCCATGTAAAAAGCCTCTTTTCATTATATATATGGTTAGCGCTTTCCTTGCAGAAAGACGATTCTTTTCGTCATTATATCACAAAACTTTACGCAATCCTAAGCACGGCGTCAATGATCGCGATTCATCAGGTAGTCGGCGATCTCCAGCAGGCGCGACGGGTCGGCCAAGCCGGCTTCGATCACCGCAGATTTCGCTTCGGCCGTCAATCTTTCGACCTCGCCCCGCGAAGCTTCAAGCCCGATAAAATAGGGATATGTTACCTTTTCCTGCTTCATGTCGCTCTGCGTTTTTTTGCCGAGTTTCGCCTCGTCGCCGATGATATCGAGGATATCGTCCTGAATTTGGAACGCCAGCCCGAGCTTTTGTCCGAACGTGCGGAGCGCTTCGAGTTTTTGTTCATCCGCCCCGGCGATCCTTCCCCCGGCAAGAAGCGAAAACGTGATCAAATCGCTCGTTTTGTGAAGATGGATGTATTCAAGCTGGGACAATTCGGTCAGCCCCTGCTCGCCTTCCATATCGGCCGCCTGGCCTCCGACCATGCCTTTAGGCCCCGCAAGCTCCGCCAAATCCATGGTGATGTTGACCACCTGCTCGGCCGGAACGCCATGGACCTGTGACAACCGGGCCACCAAATAAAAAGCGTGTGTAAGCAGCGCATCGCCCGCCAAAATCGCCGCCGCTTCGCCGAATACTTTATGGTTCGTCAGTTTGCCCCGACGGTAATCGTCATTGTCCATCGCGGGCAAATCATCGTGAATGAGGGAGTAGGTGTGCACCATCTCGACCGCGCACGCGGCGTCAAGCGCCGCATCCGCATTGCCGTCCAGCGCTTCGCAGGCAGCCATGACGAGCAGCGGCCGCATCCGCTTACCGCCGGCCATCAAAGAATAAAGCATCGCCTCCCGCAGCGAAGACGGGATTTGCCACTGCGCGGGAAGGCTCTCCTCCAGTCGCGTCGCGACCCGCTCGATGATGTTCTGATGATATTCCCTGAAGGAGGCACGTTCAGTCAATCGAGTCACCGCCATCCGGATCAAGCGGGCTGCCGAAAGGCTTTTTGCGCAATTCGCCGTTTTCTTCCACGATCATTTCGATTTTCCGTTCCACCTGCTCCAGCTTCTGGCTGCAAAGCTGCGAAAGCTTCATTCCCTGCTGGAACAGCTCGATCGCCTTCTCCAAAGGCACGTCGCCATGTTCGAGTTCACCGACGATATCCTCGAGCTGGATCATGGCGTCTTCGAATTTCAATTCATTTTCCTTTTCCGTCAATTTGCCCATCCTCCTTCATTCCCCATACCTGGCATGAAAGCTGACCGTCGCTTACTTTGATTTGGACCAAATCCCCAGGCTGTACGTCGTTTATAGATTTGATGAGATGCTGCTCTTTTTCGTCGTATACGAGGCTGTATCCCCGCGCCATCACTTTCAGCGGGCTTAACGCGTCCAGATGGCGCACCGATTCGCGCAGCTGCGACTGTTTGTGCTTCAAAATGGACTGCATCAGCGCAACCAGCTGTTTGCGGCTCGCCTCGTTTCGTTTTTTGGCGTAGGAAAGCTGTTCCTGCGGATGGTACCGCATCAGGCCGTGGTGAATCCGGAGCCGTTTCTCGCGGCTCTGGTTCAGCGCCGCGCGCATGCTGCCGTTTAACCGCATATGCAGCATGTCCAAGCGTTCGGCATGCTGCAGCAAATATCGCCGCGGGTGCATGAGCACCGGCGAACGCTGCAGCGACGCAAGCTGCTGGCGGCTGCGTTTGACCCGGTCGAGCAGCAGTTGCTTGAGCAGCCGCTCGAATTGGCGCAAACGATCCTGCAGCTCGGCCGCATGGGGAACCGCCAGTTCGGCGGCCGCCGTCGGCGTCGCGGCCCTGAGATCGGCCGCAAAATCGGCGATCGTAAAGTCCGTTTCGTGGCCTACGGCGGATATGACCGGGATCCGCGACTCGCGGATCGCCCGTGCCACCGGCTCCTCGTTAAACGCCCACAGTTCCTCGAGCGAGCCGCCGCCGCGGCCGACGATCAGCACGTCCGCCTCATCCATCTCGTTCATGCTGCGGATGGCGCGAACGATCGATGCGGCCGCTCCTTTTCCCTGCACGAGCACCGGGTAGAGCACCACCTTCGCTTGGGGATATCGCCGTCCGAGCGTAATGATGATATCCCGTACGGCCGCGCCCGTCGGCGAAGTGATGACGCCGACCGTCTCCGGGAATTCGGGAATCGGCCTTTTGCGTTCCGCGGCAAACAGCCCTTCTTCTTCGAGCTTTTTTTTCAGCTGCTCAAATGCCAAATACAAACTGCCGATGCCGTCCGGCTGCATATGCGTCGCGTAAAACTGGTACTGACCATCGCGTTCGTATACCGTGACGTTGCCACGGGCAATGACTTTGGCGCCTTCCTTCGGCTTGAAGGGCAGCCTTTGGTTATGGGACGCAAACATGATGGCGCGAATCCGGCTGCCCTCATCCTTCAAAGTAAAGTACATATGCCCGCTCGAATGGTGCGTGAAATTCGAAATTTCGCCGTGAATCCACACGTCGGACAACAGGCGGTCCGAGTCGAGCTTCATCCGGATATACCGGTTCAAATCCTTGATCGATAAAATTCGCTGCGGTTCCATGGCCATGCCCCCGCTTACATAAGCCCGTGATGGCGCTTTGCCGCGATGAGGGTGTTCTGCATGAGCATCGTAATGGTCATCGGACCGACGCCGCCCGGCACGGGCGTAATCGGACCGGACACTTCCTTCACGCTTTCGAAGTCGACGTCTCCCGCAAGCTTGCCGTTTTCGAGCCGGTTCATGCCCACGTCGATGACCACGGCTCCGGGTTTCACGTAGCTGGCGTCAATGAAATTGGCGCGGCCGATCGCAACGACCAGCACATCGGCTTGGCGCGCGATTTCCGCCATCCGCTCCGTACGGGAATGGCACATCGTCACGGTCGCGTTTTCCCGCTGAAGAAGAAGGGAAACCGGTTTGCCGACGATATTGCTTCGTCCGATGACGACCGCATGTTTGCCGGACAAAGAGATCCCAGCCCGTTTGATAAGCTCGATCACGCCGGCCGGCGTACACGGAAGCAGGCTGTCGTCGCCGATGACGAGGTTCCCGACGTTCACCGGGTGGAAACCGTCGACGTCCTTGTCTACGGCAATCGCGTTGATCACGGCTTTTTCATCGATATGTCCGGGCAGGGGCAGCTGCACCAAGATGCCGTCGATGTCCCCCTTGCGGTTCAGCCGGTCCACCAAAGCAAGCAAATCGGCTTGCGAGGTTTCGGCGGGCAGGCGGTGAACCTCGGAGTAAAACCCTAAATCGTGGCAAGCTTTTTCCTTGTTCCGAACGTACACCTGAGATGCCGGATCTTCCCCGACCAGCACGACGGCGAGGCCCGGAACGACGCCTTTGGCCGCCAATGCCCGCACTTCGCCGGCGATGCTGCCCCGGATCTCTTCGGATACCTGTTTTCCGCTGATGATGGTTGCTGTCATTTTACTCTCTCCCCCGTAATTAGAATGGTCAAATCGATATGCGGGCTTCGGTAACGCCAAGCGGAAGCGGCAAGGTCAGGAAAGGGTGTTTTTCAGCTTGTCCACTTCGCGGATCATGTTCCCCAGCACGCCGTTGACGAATTTGCCGGATTCCTCGGTGCCGAAATGCTTGGACAGCTCGATCGCCTCGTTGACGGCCACTTTCGCCGGAACGTCGCTCGAATAGAGCAGCTCGTAAGCCGCCAAACGCAAAATTTGCCGGTCGACCCGCGACAAACGGCTGATTTGCCAGCCTTTCAAATAATTTTCGAGCAAGCCGTCGATGGCTTGTTTCTGGCTCCATACGCCGTTGACCAGAGTCAGCACGTAATTTTTCAGCTCGATTTCGTTCGTGATGACGCGTTCCGTATCGTTTTCCTCGGCGGCCTCATCCAGCAGCATATTGACGGCTTCTTCGCTGCCCACTTCATTCATTTCCATTTGGTACAGACTTTGCACGACGATTTCCCTTGCCAAACGTCTTTTCATTTTGTTCCTCCTGAACCTGTCATTTATGGCACTTATCTTTATTATGGGTTACTGCGGATTGTTGCAATCTCCTATGGCAAAGGTTTTTCAAAGCATTTCCGCAAAAAAACCGCGATACGTTTCACCAGAAAATGGGCGTTATGAAGCTGCAGCTCTTTTTTCCGGAGAAAGCATATCACGGTTCATTTAAAAGGACGCCAGCGCTCGGAAAGCCATTTCCGCATCTCATCCCAGCGAAAAACGGACTCCATGCGCAAGTCTTTCCGCTTGCCGACGGCATATCCTATGAACACAACCAATGCAAAGAACAACATATCCCAAAATCCCGCGATCAAATAAATAAAACCAAAGAAAATCCCGCCGGCGATGCCGACGATCCGTCCTCTGTGACTCTCCCATACTTCCTTCAAGAATGCCATGGAAGACCACCCCTATTCCACTCTGCTCTTCATGGCCGTCGACTGGGCCACATTCGCGATATATACCGCCACATTCGATACCGGAATGCCCGTCGTCTCCTGAAGATAATCATGTACCTGCTTTTGAATGTCGGTCGTCATGGTCGGAATCGAAACGTCGCCTTCGACCACCGCCCGGATCTTGATTTCAAGCCCGGCTTCGGACACGCGGATCCGCGCCTTCAAATCTTTGGCTCCCCGGATGCGGGCTGCCGCCTTCAGGCATAAATTCTCGATCGTTTCCACCGATATTTGGATGTCCCCGTATTCGGTGCGCTGGTCGATCGAAGGAATTTGCGTACGATCTCGGCGGATCGAGATATAGAAAAATCGGACGCTAAGCAAAAACAAGACGGCGGCAATGACCAGCAGCGTGATTTCCAGCGTGGACGCATCCATGTATTCTCCCAAACCGGGAACCAAGCCGCTTAACCGGAGGAGGGCAAATACGCTTATGATTCCGATGCTCAAGCTGTAAATAAAGAGCAAAAATCTATCCAGTATTTTAGCCACGAACGGCGCAGCCTCCTTAAATTAGAGTAAACCCTCGACGTTCGTCGGGGGTTACGGATACGGAATGAACCCGGAAGCACGGCATGTTTCCAGGACTCATTCCTTCGGTCATCTCTTATTTCACGCGTTGTTGCGTCAAATCGATTTCTTCCGTTCTTTCGGCGCTTTTGAAATGGACGTCATGAATATGCACGTTCACTTCCACGACGTTCAAGCCGGTCATCATTTCGATCGATCGTTTGACGTTGCGCTGAATTTCGGTAGCGACTTGAGGCAGCCGGTTCCCGTATTCGATGATAACGGAAACGTCAACGGCCGCTTCGCGCTGCCCGACTTCCACCTTTACGCCTTTGGACAGGTTTTTGCGTCCAAGCAGCTCGGCGATGCCTCCGGCAAAACCGCCGCTCATGCCGGCTACGCCTTTGACCTCGACGGTCGCCAGTCCCGCAATCACTTCAATGACTTCGGGCGCAATCTGGATTTCGCCGATTTCGGTACGTTCAAACTCATTCGGTTCCGTGCTCATTATGGCTTAACACACCTTTCGGATAAGATGGATAAGAAGCACACCTTTCTGGACGCCGCATAATCACTCATACTATAACATTCGGGGCGATTCGTGACAAACGTCCGCGGAGGCTTATATCTCGTTTTCCTCTAAAAATTTGATATCGAAGTCGCCTCTGTTGAAGGTCGGATGATCCAGAAGCTTCATATGGAAAGGAATCGTCGTGTGAATTCCCTCCACGGCGAACTCGGATAACGCGCGTTTCATCTTGGCGATCGCTTCGTCGCGCGTCGGCGCCCATACGATCAGCTTCGCGATCATCGAATCGTAATACGGAGGAATGGTATACCCCTGATAAGCGGCGCTGTCAACCCGCACGCCCGGTCCTCCCGGCGGCAAGTAAAACTGGATTTTTCCTGCAGCAGGCATAAAGTTCCGATCCGGATCTTCGGCGTTGATGCGGCATTCGATGGAGCTGCCGCTGATCACGACGTCGTCTTGGTTAAAGGAAAGCGGATTGCCCTCCGCCACCGAAACCATTTCTTTAATCAAATCCACGCCCGTAACCATCTCGGTCACCGGATGCTCCACCTGGATGCGCGTATTCATTTCCATGAAGTAAAACTGACCATCCGGTCCGAGCAAAAACTCGAGCGTGCCCGCGCCGGAATAGTTTACGGCCTGCGCGGCGCGAACGGCCGCTTCGCCCATGCGCTGGCGCACTTCCGGGGAAAGCACCGGACACGGGGATTCTTCGACGAGCTTTTGTCTGCGGCGCTGCACGGAACAATCGCGTTCGCCCAAATGGACCGCGTTCCCGTAATTGTCGGCCATCACCTGAATTTCGACGTGCTTCATGCCGGTGAGGAACTTCTCCAGGTAAACGCCTGCGTTGCCGAAGGCTTTCTGCGCTTCCTGCTGAGCGGCCGTGATTTGCTTGATCAGGGTTTCTTCGTCTTCGGCGATGCGGATGCCTTTGCCCCCGCCGCCGGCCGTCGCTTTGATGATCAATGGATAACCGATATCCCGGCCGATCATCACGGCCTCCTCGATGTTTTCGACCAAGCCGTCCGAGCCGGGGATGACCGGCACGCCGGCCGCTTTCATCGTTTGCTTGGCGACCGATTTATCGCCCATCTTGTTGATGGCATCCGCCGACGGGCCGATGAACGTAATGTTGCAGGATTCGCAAATTTCGGCGAAGTCGGCGTTTTCGGCAAGGAATCCGTAACCCGGATGTACCGCGTCGCACTCCGTCAACGTCGCCACGCTCATGATGTTCGTAATGTTCAAGTAGCTGTCTTTGGACGTGGTAGGTCCGATACAGTAAGCTTCGTCCGCAAGACGGACGTGAAGCGCATCCTTGTCCGCTTCGGAATAGACCGCAACCGTCGAAATGCCCAGCTCTCGGCAAGCGCGAATGATACGGACGGCAATTTCGCCGCGGTTGGCGATCAGGATTTTTTGGAATTTCATGCAGATAACCTCCCTTTCGAATGCGGTGTTATTCCGTTTTCACCAGAAACAGAGGCTGCCCGTATTCAACCAATTGTCCGTTTTCCACGAGAATTTCGACGATTTCGCCTTTCACTTCGGCTTCGAGTTCGTTCATCAGCTTCATGGCTTCAAGAATGCAGACGACCGTTTTTTCATTGACCTTGTCCCCTACGTTCACGAACGGGCCCTTTTCAGGGGAAGGCGATCTGTAGAACGTGCCGACCATCGGGGATACGATTTTATGTAGGTTGGGATCGGCTGCTTTCGCTTCGGCTGCCGGCTGCTGGGCGGCTTCCGCTGCCGCAGCAGGGTTCTGGAATTGGGGAGCGGCCTGCTGCGGAACCTGAACGTACTGCGCAGGTACGGACGGCGCTGCAACAACCTCGGTTTTGTTTGCTTTGCGGATCGTTAAATGAGTTCCTTCCAATTCAATATCCAGTTCATGTACAGAGGTCTGATCGACCAATTGTATCAACTCTTTAATCTCGCTTAACTTCAACATGTACAATTCACTCCTTCGAGGGAAGCTTTCGGAAGCTTCCGGACATACATACACATAACGATAAGTATTATATCATAAACAAGCAAAATGGAAAGAGTCCGGGGAAATCCGGACTCTTTCGACATATTCCGTGCTTACCGCATCTTATGGCGCCATGTATTGAACGCTCACTTTGTCCTGGGTGACGTTCAGCTCTTTCATCACCAGTTCAACGATGCTGACGGCCTGCTTCACGTCCGGTTTGTCGCTGAGGACAAGCACTTGGTATTTATCGGTTTCTTCTTTGATAAACGCGTTGGCGAAGGAATATTTATGCTCCAGCTCCTCCTCGATGCCCTTGATTTTTTCTGTTTTCGTTTCCAGCGCGTTCAGTTCTTCGCTTGCTTTCGCGGTTTCAGCGGGATCCTTGCTCATGTCGTTCATGGCAGCCAGCAGATCGTTATATTTGGACTCGTTTTTTTGGTCCCGTTCCATCAGGAAGGAGTCGAACTGACTGGAAGCGGTGCTTTTTTGCGCGGCCACTTCCTTCAGCACTTCATCGTCGCTTTTTCCGGCTTGCGCTTCCTTGCCGCTATCCGTTTTTCCTGCCGAAGCCGATTTATCCTCTGCGGCCGTATCCTTGGCGGCGTCCTTGCCGTCCGTCTTAGCGGTCGTTTTGTCGCTGCTTTCTTTTGAAGCATCCTTCGCCGCGTCTTTCGTCGTGTCCTTGGCCGTGTCCTTGGCGGCTTCCTTGGAAGCATCCGCGCTGCTTGCGTCCGTTTTGGCGGCGGCCGCATTCTCGTTGACTTTGCCGTCGGTGATCACTTCGGTTACTTCCACTCCGCTTTCCGTCGTCGTCTTGGACGCCGTTTCCTTGGCGGACGACTTATCCGCGCCGCTCACCTGCTGGCTGTCGGCAACCGGGGTTTTCGGCGTTTTCGACGATCCCGAGTCCTCCGTAAACAGGTAGTAAGCGGATAACACAACCATCAAGCTCAGCATGGACACCAACCAAATCGTTTGTCTTTTACTGTTCATTCGTTAAATCCTCCTCAAATTTGAACTCATTATTTGAATTGCTGCCTACCCCTGTTTGCGCGGAACGACCGAGATCCGGTATTCCGGAACGTTCAGCCCTTTTTCGACCGCATCGACGATCAGCTGTTTGACGACCTCGTTTTCGGCGCCTTTGGCGACGACCAGGACGCCGCGGATTTGCGGTTTCACCCTCTTCGTAACGATCGGGGCCTGGGTGCCTGACTGCTCGTATGTAACCACTTCCCCGTCCCGCGTATATTGCGTCGTGCGGCGTTTGCCTCCGTTCGCGTCGTTTTCGTCCGATTGCTGCTGCGAATCCTTCATGTTTTTCTGGTAAACCACTTCTTCCGTCGAATCCACGTTGACCAGGACGTCAACGGTGCCCACTCCGACGATTTTTTCGAGGATCTCCTTCATCTTGTTTTCGGCGTCTTCTTCGATGCTGCTGAAGGCGTTTCTCTCCCCGCCGGCATTTTGCGCGCTTTCGTTGACGGTGGGTTGCGCCGGCGGTTCCCGCCCGATATTTTCGTTGTCCAGTTTTTTGACGTTGACGAAGGAGTTGAAGAGGATGATCGCCACCCCGATCAGTCCCACGATGATCAGCCAGCGGAAGGTGTTGATCCTGCTGCCGCCGCCCTGCCCTCCGCCTCCGATCCACTGCTCCAGTTTCTTGAACCATTTCCCCACGTTTATCACCTCTTTTTATAGCTTCCCGTTTTCGGCTGTTCCGTTTCGGACGGCGATGATTTCCGGGTCGATTCCCCATTCGCTTCCGATGATTCGTTTGATGGCTTCCGCGTTCGCGCCGCCGTTCTCCTCGCTGCTCGTCGCCGCTTCCCGTCCCGATTCCGTGCCGCTTGGATTTTCCTTTGGCGAGCCGCCGATTTCGATCTGCACGGGGAGCACCGGATCGATTCGGATTTCGCCGGACGCCGGCGGGGCGGCAGCCGTTTCTTCCGAGGCGGGCCCTGCTTTTATCGTGACGGTCACGTTTTTGATATAGGGGCTCTGGTTCGCGTCCTGCGCCGTCCCCTCCGGCATCGCCAGGACCACCGCCACGTCCGCGCCTTGCTCCCCGCTTTCCTTGCGGATCTGGTCTTTCATCTTCGCGGCGACTTCGCGTGCCGCCCATTCAAGGGACTGCTTCTGCTGCCGGGTTTGCAGCTGCTTCGCTTCGTCCATGATCTGCTGCAGGCTGCCTTTTCCTCCGGCCTCGTGGCTCTGGTTCATGCCGTTAAACACGGCCGCGATCTTGATGTCCGCCGCATCGGTCAGTATTTTGATCAGCGGCCCGAGGAGCGTGAGCAGGATCAGCAGGCTCAGCACCAGCTTGACGTAACGCTCCATGGAACGGCTCGGAAGGATGAGATCCACGAAGGAGGCCAGCAGAACCACCATAATCACTTCTTTCAGCCAACTGCTCAGCCAGGCCATCTTACGCCTCCTTCCTTACCTCATCATGACGGTGACGTTCCCCGCCGTAAGCATGATCGTGATCGCCAGGAAAAACATCAGTCCGACGACGGCCAGCGCGGCAAACACGTACAGCATGCTTTTCCCGATCGTTTCCAGGCAGGTCGTGATCGGCGAGTCTCCGAGCGGCTGCATGACGGCTGCGGATACCTTGTAGATCAACGCGAGCACCAATATTTTGATTGCCGGAAACGCGCACAGGAACAGGATGATGATGACGCCGACCAAACCGATGGAGTTTTTGATGAGCAGCGAAGCCGAGATGACGGTATCCGTTGCATCGGCGAACATTTTCCCCACCACCGGGATGAAGCTTCCGGACACGTATTTGGCCGCCCGGATCGTCACCCCGTCCGTCACGGAGCTCGTGATGCCCTGAACCGAAATGACGCCCAAAAAAATGGTCAACAGTACGCCGAGAAACCCTACGCTGATGTTGCGAAGCAAGTTGGCCAGCTGCGTCAGCTTGTATTTGTCGGAAAGGGAGCTGACCAAATGAAGCACCGCCGAAAAGAACAGAAGCGGGAAGATCAGCGTGTGGATGAGCGTGCCGACGGTGTTGATCATAAAAATGATGAGCGGATGCGTGACCGAAACCGTGATGACGTTGCCCATGGAGGCCAAAAGCGCGAACAGCAGCGGCACCATGGCCATCATGAAATCGATCATGCGGTCGATCGCTTCTTTGGCGTAACCGATCGCCACGTTGAAGCTGTTGATCGCCAGGACGATGATGACCATGTAACATAATGCGTAAGCGACCTTGCTGACGGTTTTTCGTTCGAACGCCGATTGCAGCGTCTCCAGAATCATGCTCATGATGCTCAGCATGACGATGGTGACGAGCAGCTTCCCGTTGTAAAGCACTTCGTGCCACATGAAGGAACCTAACGCCGCCAGAACGCTTTTGACGCTGAAGCCTTCTCCTCCGGGAAGCAGGATATCCATAAAGGAAGGCACTTTTTGATCCGGGAAAAACCCGCCGTAATCCTTCATCAGGCTTTCCCAGTAGGTTTCGACCTGGTCCTTCGGCAGCGACTCCGCTTGATGCTTGATCCACTCTTCGGCCGGGGAATCAGCGAAAACCCGGGTTGTCCCCGCGAGCAAAAACAGGATGAAAAAAAGGATCAAATGCCGTGTATCCCGGCGCGGTTTTAAAAGCATGGGTATTCCCACTTTCTCCTACGCTGGCAGCAATTTCAGCACGGTTTCGATGATGATGCCGATGATCGGTACCGCAAGGACCATGATCAGCATTTTGCCTGCCAATTCGATTTTTGAGGCGATATTCTCCTGCCCGGCGTCACGCACGACCTGAGCTCCGAATTCGGCGATATAGGCGATGCCGATGATTTTCAGGATCGTTTTCAGGTAGATCAGTTCGACGCCGGAGGACCTGGCCATCCGCTCCAGCTCCGAAACGACGGTGCTGATTTTGCCCATCAGGAACATGAAGATCAGCACGCCCGTCGCGGCGGCCAGCAGAAAAGCAAACATCGGCTTTTGCTCTTTGACGATCAGGATCAGAATCGTTGCTATGAGTCCAAGACCCACCACCTGTATAATTTCCATAAGCAACCCCTAATGGAACAGAAAAATGGTTTTGATCTCCTGCAGCAGGTTATCGAGCAGCCGGACGACCATGAACAGCACCACGACAAAGCCGATGACCGTCACCCAATGAGCCATATCTTCTTTTCCCATTTGCTTGAGTACCGTATGAATCATCGCAATGATGATGCCGATTCCCGCAATCTGGAAAATTGCGTTCACTTCAAAGTTCATTCCTTGGCACCTCGCTAAAAGATCAAAATGACGATCAATGCTCCAACCAATAGCCCGAGACTCCGGCTGATCTTTTCGTATTTCGCCTGCTCGTCTCTTGCCAGTGCTTCTTCATGCTTCAGCTGCTGGGCGGCCAAGGCAATATGCTTGATTTGATCCTGCCTGTCGCTTGTCCCAAGCGTAAAGCTGAGCTGATGGAGAATATCGCGCTCCGGCGCTTTCATCGCGGTCCGCTTCCAATGGTCGTGCAGGGAGCGCTGGATGCTTTCCTGAGCCGTATTTCCGCTCCCCGACGCCATATGGTTCGCCGCGCTTTTGAAGATGCTCCGCAGCGGTTCCCCGAGCTGCCCGGCCAATCTGCGGAACGCATCGGGAAGCGGCGTAAAGCCGTACGAGATTTCGGTTTCGAGCCTTTGCATCGCAAGAATGAGTTCGCGGATTTGCTTCGGCCTTGCCGCAAACCGGGCGGCCTGGTGAAATCCTGCAAGCGTTCCGGCCAGGAGGATCAGCACCGCCCCGAAAAGCTTAAGCATGGTTGGCTTCCCCCTTTGCCTGAAGCTGGAGCAAGCGCATCTGCCGGTCCATGATCCGGAATGCCGTTTTGCCGCGCATGCGGTGAAGCAGGACGTAAACTTCGAACATCCGGTTGTCCATCAGCCGTTTCATCGCCGGGCGGTTTTGGAGTTCCTCCGGGGCGCTGCCGTGAGCCGAAGCGATGACGGATATGCCCGCATGCAGCGCCTCGGTGACGGCTTCGGCATCTTCTTCCCTGCCGATCTCGTCCACGATGAGGACATCCGGCGACATCGAACGGATCATCATCATCATGCCTTCGGCTTTCGGGCACGCATCCATCACGTCGGTCCGCGGGCCGACATCGAAGCTTGGCACCCCGTGCACGCTGCCGGCAATTTCGGAACGTTCGTCGATGATGCATACCTTCATGCCCGCGGGCTTCGCAATCGGCGCCTCCATGCCGCCGGAGCTGATCTGCCTTGCCAAATCCCGAAGCAGCGTCGTTTTCCCGTGCTGCGGCGGCGAAAGGATCAGCGCGTGTTTCATTCTTCGCTCCCTTTCGTCGTACAAAAACGGCAGAATGGCGTTTGCGGCCCCCCTCACTTCCCGGGCGATCCGGATGTTGAATCCGCTGATGTCCCGGATATGCTCCACTTTCCCTCCGGATAAGACCGTTCTTCCGGCAAGCCCGATGCGATGCCCGCCCGGGACCGTAATAAAACCTTTCCGCAGTTCCTCCTCCAGGGTATATAAGGAATGGTTGCTGATCAGATCGAGAAACCTGCGGCTATCGTCGCGGCTGGGCCTGTACGCCTTGTCCCCGTCCAGCGTCGGCTGCCCCTCTTCGGTGACGAAGCGGTGCCCGCCCGATTCATTCACCTCCAGCGGCCTTCCTTCGCGGATCCGAACCTCTTCCAGCTTCCCGAGGAGTTCCCTCGGCAATCTTAGCAGGATGGACTTGATCCGGTCGGGAAACAGTTCTAGCCAGTTTGGATTCGTAATACGACCACCCCCAAGCTGTCTTCTCTTAAGTCCGTGAGCTTTTCGTTTATAGACTAGTAGATGTTTTTTATACCACATGTTTATGCTTGTACTTCAAAATTATGACGACCGAATCTATCATTTTTTTAAAATTCCGATTAAGAGACAGGAAACCCCTACGAATATCCAGGCGATCTTGCCCCATGACAGCTTGTCGGCAAGGCCGATCAGGCCGATGGAAGTGGTCAGGATCAGCACGGTCGGCCCTACGAAAGCCAGGAGCGAATTGATCGCCAGCGCCTTATCGACCTGGGCGAGCCTCAACATGAACAATGCCGCCGCAATTTCGATGCCGCCGGAGAGCATGCGCAGCGTAGCCATACTTAACACGAACTTGTCCAATCGGGAAACCTCCTTGAATTGAAATGTTCATCTTTTATATGGATATGCCGCATTCTCTCTTTTTAGTTATGTTTTGCGAGAAAAGCGTCCGGAACATTTCCGCGCCTGCTGCATATATTAGTTTTGAAGTTGCAATTCTCTGCGCGCAAAAACATGCTGATAGAGATTGGGACACATAAAGTGAAGGGCTTAAGGAGGATTTGACCCATGCGGGTGGATGTGATTGCCAATGTGGACGATATCAGATCGGAGGATTTTATTCAGAAAAGCGCTGCCGTCATCGATGTGCTGCGTGCAACCAGCACGATGATCACGGCGTTGGCCAAGGGCGCTTGCGGCCTGCTTCCCGTTGAAACCGTCCCCCAAGCCCAAAGCAAAAAAAGCGAACATACCTTTGTCGGCGGAGAACGATATTACAAGAAGATTCCCGGCTTTCAGGCAGGCAATTCCCCTCACGATTACATGACGGAAGAAGTTGCGGGCAAACTTGTCGTTCTGACGACCTCGAACGGAACAAGGGGGCTTCTCAAATCGCAGCGGGCAGCCAAACTTCTGGCGGCCTCCTTCATCAACGGCACGGCCGTCGCTTCGGCGCTCGCGGCCTTCGACCGCGACGTCATCCTGCTATGCTCGGGCTGCAGAAACGAGTTTTCGCTGGAGGACGGGTTGTGCGCAGGCATGATTATCGATGCCATGGAATCCATGGTGGACGGCCCGCTCCGCCTGAACGATTTGGGGCTGGCCATGAAACTCGCCTACAGGCAATGCCGCGCCAATCTGTACGAAACCGTCATGGAGGGAACGTCCGCCAAACAGCTGGTCAAGCTGGGATATGCCCATGACGTGGAATACTGCACCGGAATCGATACCGTGCCGGTCGTTCCCATCGCCAAAAACGATTTGATTCTGACGCCGTTATACGCGAAGGCTCCCTGCTGACCCGAGAACAAAAAAAGGCCCGAAGCTTCTGCTTCAGGCCTTTTTTCTATCTTTTTTCTATATTTTTTCTTCATTAGTATCCTAAAACGGAATCGATCCTTAACGTCTGACTTGCGGTCCGCCGACGTAAACCTGCGCGTCGGTATCCAGGTTGTAAGCGGTATGGAGAGCACGCACCACTTGCTCCAGGTTGCCGTTTTCGATGACGCAGGACGTTTTGATTTCCGAGGTGCTGACCATCTTGATGCTGACGCCTTGCTGCGAGATGACGTCGAACATTTGGGCGGCTACGCCCGGATGGCTGATCATGCCCGCTCCGACGATCGAAACTTTCACCAGGTCGCGTTCAGAGGTGACGTCACGGTACGGCAGCTTCGATTTGAGGCCTTGAATGACCTCCAGCGCAAGATCGCATTCGGCCAGCGACGTCGTAAAGGAAAAGTCCGCTTTGCCGTCCTGCACGCCGCTTTGCACGATAATGTCGACGTTGATCTGCGCTTCGGCAAGCGCCCCGAATACTTGGGCCAGCACGCCCGGAACGTCCTCCACGCCGAGGATGCTGATTCTTGCCACATTTTTGTCATACGCGATGCCGCTTACTACAACTCCCTGTTCCACGCTTGTTTCCTCCTTAACCGCTGTGCCTTCGTTATAGTTAAAGCTGGATCTGACCACCAGCTGGACGTTGTGATGCTTGGCGTATTCCACTGCCCGCGGATGCAGGACAGCCGCCCCCAAATTGGCAAGCTCCAGCATTTCGTCGTAGGAAATTTCCGCAAGCTTGCGCGCGCATTTGACGATCCTAGGATCCGTCGAATAAATGCCGTCCACGTCCGTGTATATTTCGCACACGTCCGCCTTGATCGCCGCAGCCAGCGCAACCGCGGTCGTATCCGAACCGCCGCGGCCCAGCGTCGTGATTTCCCCGTCTTCCGTCATCCCTTGGAAGCCCGCAACGATGACGATGTGGTTTTCATTTAGGGCGGACATAACCCGCTCCGGCGAAATATCGGTAATCCGCGCTTTTCCGTGCACGGGTTCGGTCCGGAATCCGGCCTGCCAACCGGTCAGCGAAACGGCGCTCCGCCCCAGATCGTGAATGGCCATCGACAACAAGGCTATGGAAATCTGCTCCCCCGTCGTCATCAGCATATCCATTTCCCGTGCCGGAGGATTCGGATTCAGCAGCTTTGCCTGGTCAATGAGATCGTCCGTCGTATCCCCCATCGCGGAAACGACCACGACGCATTGATGCCCTTCATCCTGTTTTTCGACGATGCGTTTGGCTACGCGCTTCATTCGCTCCGTATCCCCTACGGAACTTCCTCCGAATTTCATGACGTACAGTGACAACTTCGATTCACTCCCCACTCGTTTGAGGATCGCGCAACATCCGAACGATCGCCCTTCCGATCCATGCCGGATCATGTCGATTGAGATCGAGTGTTGCGACAATCCCGATTTAAGCCAATCCATGGCGTCATCGGCCCAAACAGCCCATGAAAACCGAGATGGATTGATGCAAATGTCTTTTTACGCTTTAACATAGTATAATACGAAAGTTCATCGGGTAGGTAGACTTTTTTTGCGGCGGCCGCGTATATAAAAATCCCCCTCACCGTTCGTGAGGGGAATCCGAAATTAAACCGCTTCTTTGTTCCTGCCGAAACGTTACGCGCGGGAAATGTATTTGCCTTCGCGGGTGTCGATCAGAAGCACGTCGCCTTCGTTGATGAACAGAGGCACCTGAACGTTAAGGCCGGTTTCGACCTTGGCGTTTTTGGTTGCGCCCGTCGCGGTGTTGCCTTTGATTCCAGGCTCGGTTTCAACCACTTTCAGCTCGACGCTGTTCGGCAGGTTGATCCCGAGGATTTCGCCTTGATAGCTGACGATGTTTACGATCATGTTTTCTTTCAGGAAGTTCAGTTCCCATTCCAGTTGTTTGCTGTCCAGGCTGAACTGGTCATACGTTTCGTTATCCATGAATACATGGTCTTGTCCGCTTGCATACAGGTACGAAACGGCGCGGTTTTCGATCATCGCGCGGCCGATCGTTTCGCCGGCGCGGAACGTGCGCTCAACCGTGTTGCCGTTGCGCAGGTTTTTCAGTTTGGAGCGGACGAACGCCGCGCCTTTGCCCGGTTTTACGTGCTGGAATTCAAGAACGGTAAAAATATCGCCATCCACTTCTACCGTTAGTCCTGTTTTAAAGTCGTTTACTGAAATCACAAAAATGCCTCCTAAAATTAAGTATATATTGCTTCAATCACGCCGGTAATACGGTATATTCTTTCGGCGAATGCGTCAAGACAGCATTTCCCGTTTCCGTGATCACAATATCGTCTTCAATGCGCACGCCGCCAAGGCCCGGTATGTAGATGCCCGGTTCGACGGTCACGACCATGCCCGGCTTCAGGATATCGTCGCTCAGCTTGGACAGGCGCGGATTTTCATGCACTTCCATGCCGAGTCCATGCCCCGTGCTGTGGCCGAATTGGTCGCCGTAGCCGTATTTCGCGATGATGTCGCGCGCCAGCGCGTCGGCTTCCCGCCCGGTCATGCCCGGTTTGATGTTCGCAACCGTATGCAATTGGGCTTCCAGCACGATATCGTAAATTTCCTTCAGCTTCGGATCCGGTTTGCCGATCGCGATCGTGCGGGTCAAGTCGGAGCAATATCCGTCCAGCAGCGCGCCGAAATCGAACGTAACCAGCTCGTTCCCCGCGATCACGCGCCCGCTGGCCACGCCGTGCGGCATCGCGGAGCGTTCTCCCGAAGCGACGATCGTATCGAACGAGGAGCTGGTCGCGCCGTTTTTGCGCATGAAAAATTCCATCTCCAGATCAACTTCGCGTTCGGTCATGCCCGGTTTGATAAAGTCCAAAATGTGTTTGAACGTCGCGTCCGCAAGATCCGCGGCCCGCTGCATCACCTTCAGCTCTTCGGCATCCTTGATGATGCGAAGCTGCTCGACCAGGCCGGAAACCGGCACCAGCTCCGCAGGTTTAAGCTGTTCAGCATAAGCGCTGTAGGCGGCGAACGTGACGTCATCCTGTTCAAACGCAAGCTTGCCGACGTTTGCGGCAGCCAGCAGTTCCTTCACGGTATCCATCACCCGCTGCCCGTGTTCGACGACCCGGAAATCCTTCGTTTGTTCGGCCGCCTGCGTCATGTAACGGAAGTCGGTCAGCAGGTAAGCATCGTTCATCGTAATCAAACAATAGCCCGAGGAGCCCGTAAATCCGGTCAAATAACGCCGGTTGATCGCACTCGTAACGAAAAGTGCCTCCACATTTTTTTGCTGCATCGCTTCACGCAATTTAAGCACACGATCTTTGCTCATTCGTTCTCGTCTCCTCTCTCTCGCGGGCTTCATCTCCTTGAAAAAAGCAGCGCTATTTTCCCTGGCTTTCCAAGTGACGAAGCAAGGCGATCAATCCCAGCTCGTAGCTGACAGCCCCGAATCCGGCGATTTGCCCGACAGCCACCGGAGCAATGACCGATGTATGGCGGAATTCCTCCCGGGCGTGGATGTTCGACAAATGCACTTCCACCGTCGGGATCCGGACAGAGCTGATGGCGTCGCGGACGGCGTAGCTGTAATGGGTCAGCGCCCCCGGATTCAGGACGATCCCGTCGGCTTGCCCCAAGGCTCCGTGGATCCGGTCGATGATGTCGCCTTCATGATTGGATTGGTAAAAACTGAGCGTCACGCCGAGCGCTTCGGCTTTTCGGCTCAGGCCTTCCTCAATCGATTGAAGGCTTTGGGATCCGTACACGCCGGGCTCCCGGAGCCCCAGCAGGTTCAAATTCGGTCCGTTGATCACCCAAATGGTTCTCAAAATGGTATTCCCACCCTTACTGTCAAATAACCATCTGCTATTTTAACATAGGGAATGTCTACTTGAGAAGTTTTTTTGGTTGCTTTAAGCCTTTGCCCGCTTCGGTTCCCGCATGCGTTCATCCGTAAATTCGAATGCGATCGTATAGCCGATGAACAGTCCCCACAGCAAAAAAAGGCAAAATTCGCTGACGATGGAATTCCAGCCGAGCTGGTTCAGCGGCTTCGTCATATGTAGCGGCGGCCCGGCGGCGGCAAAAATGACGCACCACCAGACGATCCCGTAGATGATCCCGGGCCACGGCCCTTTGAGTTTGCGGAACAACAGCACGTATATGACGGATGCGATCACCGAGAGAGCGATGAACATCAGCCAGCCGGCAAGCTGTCCCGCCCCGCTTTTCAGGAACCCGTGGTGAAAAAACGGTCCCCCCAGAAATCCCGGAATCACCTTCGTAAAGTTCAGCGTATAAAACAGCCAATGGATCGCGCCCCAGATGAATCCCGCAAAACATCCGAGTTCGAGTCCAAACGTAAGCGGGTTGGTCGGGCCTTCCTGCGACTTTTGGCGAAACGGTGCAACATAAGATGCCATCTTCGTCTGTCTCCTTTTGTTTTCCTTAGTATGGTTCATTTCCCTCGAGCCTAAACCAACTAGAAATCGGACCTGAAATTCGATACAATGGTAATAATCAACCCCGACTTTCGTGCGGAATCCCGCTTTGGAAGTCGGAAGCCAATCACGGGATGCAATGAAAATCCTGAATCCATCTATCCAGGGAAGGTGAACTGGTTGTCGCAACAATCGAAACCCGTCAGCTACGGCGGCCAAGCTGTCATCGAAGGCGTGATGTTTGGCGGCAAATATGTCAATGTGACAGCCGTGCGTCGGAAAAATCAAGAGATTACGTTTTTGGAAGTACCCAAGCAGGACAAGGATTGGATCCGGAAGCTGCGCAAAATTCCGCTCTTGCGCGGTATCGTAAGCATTATAGATTCGAGCGCCAAAGGGACGAAACATTTGAACTATTCGGCGGATGCTTTTGCGGACGATACGCTCGAACCCGAAGAACGCGAAAAGCTGAAGCAAAAGGAAGAATCCAAATGGAGCCTCGGCATGATTATCGGCGTTTCCGCGGTGGGCGTGCTCTCCTTCGTGGTCGGCAAGCTGGTGCTGACGCTGCTCCCCGTCTTTTTGGAAAAATTTTTGTTCGGGGCGATGTTCGAGAACTATATATTGCATAATCTGATAGAAGGAGTCATCAAACTGCTGCTCCTGCTCGCTTATCTTTGGGGAATTTCCCAAACTCCCGTCATCAAAAGGCTGTTTCAATACCACGGCGCGGAGCACAAAGTGATCACGACGTACGAAGCCGGCGAAGAGCTGACCGTGGCGAACGTGCAAAAGCACAGCCGCCTTCATTACCGGTGCGGAAGCAGCTTCATGATGCTCACCATCGTCCTGGGCGTGCTGATTTATTCCCTCGTGCCGTGGGATAACATGACCCAGCGCGTGCTGCAGCGGATCATTCTGCTCCCCGTCGTCATTGCCGTCTCTTTTGAATTTTTGAAATTGACCAACGCGCTGCGCGACGTGCCGGTGCTCCGGTACCTCGGATACCCGGGCTTGTGGCTGCAGCTGTTGACGACCAAAGAGCCGAAGGACGATCAAGTGGAAGTTTCCATCGCTTCCTTCAAACGGATGCTCGAGCTGGACGCGCAGATGGAAAAAGCGCCTGAAACGAACCAGCCTGTCAGAACAGGAGTCTTGGATCCCCTGAAAGGATGAGGATAAAATGAAAAGGCATGCTCTGATTTTTTGGATCGCCATCGGTTTGGCCGTACTCGGGATTGTCAATATCGTTTTTTCCGGCGGCTCCGGCCTTGGCAACATTCTCGTTCCGTTGTGCGTAATAGGCGTCGTATTTTTGCTGTATAAGTTTCCCCCTGCCCGTTACCGCAAAAAACCGAAGGTCAAACCTTCCGCCCGAACGATGGAAAAGGTGGCCGCGGCAAAACGTTCCCAATCGAATGGCAAAAGAAAGCATTATCCTTTTCAGGTCATTGAAGGCTCCAAGGGCAAAAACGATGACCAGCAGCCCAAATATCATTGACTCCCTCCGTTATCCGGCGGAGCATCCGCGAAACTGCAAACAAAAGGCGCTCATCCTCCCCCCAGGAAGATGAACGCCTTTTATTTTTAGGCAGGTCCCTAAATGCCTCTCTCAGCCCTGGGATAGCCCCCGGCTCTGCCGGTTTATGATCCCGATCCCTTGAACCTTGCAAAAAACTTCGTTCCCGCCTGCATCCCCGATTCGTACAGCTCCATCGTTTCCTCCGGGGTGATGTGGAACTGCGTCGTGCCTACGCCCAGCGTCGGAATTTTGATCGTCCGAAAACGGTTCACCTGCTCGATATACCGCTCGTCGTGCGCGGACAACATCGTTTCGAACATGGCCGTCAGCATGCTGATGGGTCCCCGGATCACATGCGGCCTGCCCGAGCTGCGCCCCACCATTTGAAAACCGATCGTTTGGATCGGAGGCTGCCCGAAGTTTTCCGCGGAATCGTCGAACAGCCACAGCGGAAGGTTGCTGAGCAGCCCGCCGTCGACGACATATACGAACTGGTCCTTGAATGCTTTGCCGCGGGCGGCTTTTCCGCACATCCGCAAAATGACCGGATCAAAAAAATACGGAATGCTGGTGCTCATCCGGATCGCTTTGGACACTTCGAACGCGGCCGGATCGATGCCAAGCTTCGCCAGATCGCCGGGGAGGACCAAAATTTTGCCGTTCGTGATATCCGAGGCGATGATCATCAGCTTGCCTGCAGGCAGATCCGAAAACGTGCGAATCCCTTTCGATCTTAATATGTGATGAATCCAATATTCGAGGGCTTCGCCGGAATAAAGCCCTTTCTTCAGCAAGAGGCGGACGGCCGGACCGATGATTTTGGCGTTGAAAATAGGAGCGCGGTGGAGGAAGGATTGGAAAGGGGTCGTTTTGATGATTTCGCTCATTTCGCCGGCCGTAAACCCGGCGGCAAGCAGGGCCGCCACGATGGATCCCGAAGAGGTCCCCGCCACCCGGTTAAAAACCACTCCCGCGTCCTCCGCAGCTTTAACGGCTCCCGCAAGCGATATTCCTTTGACGCCGCCGCCCTCAAATACCGCATTAATGAGCATAGGAAAAACCCCCGTCCTCATCTATTCAACATAATGTATGAGAACGGGGGTCGATTCATGACTTCATATGAACGATATTATTGCTGATAAAACGCGGTCAATGCCGGAACGAGTCCGAGCGGGTTGTTAATCAGGTTGGCCGCCCTGAAAAAGATGCTGCCTTTGACTTCGTCGTGCTGCGCATTGTATTTCAACTGATTGATGATCTCCTGGGCGCTCTGCCAGCCGGCTTCCGAAGTGCCCAGCTTATAGGCGGCATGGCCGACGTACAGGTCAACCCCGGTGCCCGCCACCTCATGGGACCACCAATCGACGAGCTTGTCGTATTGGGCGTTTTTGAACGACATGCTCCAATAGATTTGCGGAGCTACATAATCGATCCAGCGGTTTTGAATCCAGGTTCTGACGTCGGCGTAATAGGAGTCGTATGCGGTGATGCCTGCATTCGTATCCGAACCGGTCGAATCCTTCGCTTTATTGCGCCATACGCCGAACGGGCTGATCCCGAAGGAAACCGCAGGTTTCGCCGCATGGATCGATTGGCCGAGCCGCTCGACGAAATCGTTGATATTGCCGCGCCGCCAGTCCGCTTTCGAAAGCCCTGCCGTGTTGTACGCGGCAAATGCGGCATCGTCATTAAACGTTCCGCTTGTCGGATAGAAATAATCGTCGAGGTGAACGCCGTCGATGTCGTATTTATTGACGACTTCCATGATGACGTCGATGACATGCTGCCGGGCTTCCGGAAGGCCGGGATCGATGATCAGCTGATTGTTCGATTTTACGATCCAGTCGGGATGCTGGATCGCCACATGATTCGCCGCCAGCTTGCTTGTGGCGGAGTCCATGCTCGCCCGGAACGGGTTGAACCAGGCATGGAACTGCATGCCGCGTTTATGCGCTTCTTCAATCATGAAACCCAGCGGATCGTAGCCGGGGTCCGTGCCTTGCGTTCCCGTCAAATATTTGGACCATGGCACCAGGTCCGATGGGTACAATGCGTCGCCTGCAGGACGAACCTGAACGAACACGGCGTTGATGCCTATCGCTTGCAGCTTGTCCAGCATCGCGGTGAACTCCTGCTTTTGCTGATCTATTTTTCCATAGGATTTCGCAGTCGGCCAATCGAGATTGGTCACGGTCGAGATCCATGCCCCGCGCAGATCCGTCGTCTGCTGCCCGCCTCCATTGCCGGGAAGGGCCGGATCAGGTATGTATGCGCCCGAAATCAAGGCGATGTTTTGCGCCGTTTGGTTCCATAACACCTGCAGTCCCAGGTTTTCGCCGATAAAACGCAGCGGCACCATGATTCTGCCGTTTTTGATTTGGACGGAAGCATCGAGCGCAACGTCGGCGCCGTTGACCTGCGCCGTTTTTTTGCCGTTTGTGAGCGACATCGACGAACCGTTCTGGTTGATCGTGACCGTTTTCGTGGTCTGCTCCCAATTGACGTTTGCTCCCAAACCTTCGCTGATGACCCCGAGCGGAACCATCGTCACGTAAACTTTCGGTATGATGTAAGGCGCTACGTCGCTGGCGACGGGGGTGCCGTCCAATGTGATCGTGATCGGCGGCTTCGAGGATTTTGCTTGAACGTTGGCGACGGGTAACATCAGGATCAATACAAGTGCCAGAACCATCCATCGTTGAAACTTCCAAAACCTCATTCTACGAATCCTCCACAAATAATAGATTTGCAGGCATAGAGCACCGCGCCGGAAAAGGCCGGCGTCTGCCTTGTGCTGTATGGGCTTCTTGCAAAAACGAAGAGGCATCCGTCTCTTTAAGAAGGGACAGATGCCTTTTTTACGAATCGCCCACTAGTTCGTTATGAATGTTCCGCAATTCCTGAAGACGCTGCTCATCCCGGCGGAAATATTCTACAAGCGTTTCGATGTGCGTAATGGAATCCCAGCTTAAATGATGCTCGATCCCTTCCACGTCGGTGTAGATATGCTCATCAGACACGCCGATCATGGTCAAAAACTCTTCCAAGAGTTTATGGCGGTCAACCAGGCGTTTTCCCATTTTTTTGCCTTTGCTGGTCAACACGAGTCCCCGGTATTTTTCGTAGATGAGATACTCGTCTTTATCCAGTTTTTGAATCATTTTGGTTACGGATGAAGGATGAACCTCCAGGCCTTCGGCAATGTCCGAAACGCGAGCATATCCTTTTTCGTCAATCAGCTTGTAGATGCGCTCCAAATAATCCTCCATGCTGGGCGTTGGCATCTTCTTCCCTCTCTTCTCTTTTTAAGCATGACACTAAATACCTGCTCTTGTAATGATACATGTTTCCGAGATCACTTGGCAAGTCCCGCCGGGGAACGCCGCTTCCTCATGGCAGCCCCGAAACCGCTTCACGCCTCGTAAACCGGACGCCGTCCCGGACCGAAAATGCCGGAGGGAACCAAGCGAACACGAAGCCGCCAAAACGCTGCGCAGGCCGAGCCGTTCGTTGCCTGGGCCTTGTTTATTTTTAGCCGGATGCACCGAACTATTCCAAAAGCCCAAAAATGAATCGAATCCTTCCAGCAATCATCGGGTGCTGCCATCCCCTCTTCAAATTACGCCGGCGGCCAAGCGTCGGTGCGTGTCTACGTCAACATGATGCAAAATGGAGGAAGCCAAAGCCTGAAATGGAGGAGAGAAACGAGAACCTCCCCCGTTGTAAGGCCTGAAAGGCGCGAGCGCCGCTTTACCGCCTGGTTTCGCCATTGCCCCGACCGGTTGGGGTATGATCTCTGAAAAAACGGCTGCAGGAAGCTTCTGAAGCGTTTGACCGCAGGCGCTGTTTGATGCCCGATTGCCCGAAGGAACAACAAAAACGCCCTGCGCCGGTTTCGGCACAGAGCGTATTGTTTTTCCCTCCGCTTCGAACGATGGTTCGGCTAGAATTTCATCCATTCCGGCGTGATCGCCTGCAGCCAAATCGTGATTTTGGTCATCTGGTTCGTAAACAGCAGCACGCCCATCAACAGCATCAACGCGCCGCCGATTTTCATCATGATGCCGGAATATTTTACGATCCAGCGGGTCGACCCGATAAAAAACGCAAGCACGAAAAACGGGATCGCAAACCCGAGCGAATAAGCCGTAATCAGCGAAAACCACGAACCAGGCTGAGTTGCGGCAAGCCCAATAATTGCAGTTAAAATCGGTCCGACGCAAGGCGACCATCCGGCGGAAAACCCGATGCCGAAAATAAAGGAACCTATGTATCCGGCAGGCTTGAATTTCAGATCCATTTTATAGTCCCGCATCAAAAACTTCGGCTGAAAGATACCGATAAGGAAAAGTCCCATCAAAATGATCAAAATGGCGGAAAGCTGGCGTATCAGATCCCGATTGTTGTAAAAAAAGCTGCCTAAAAAACCTGCACTCACCCCAAGGGTGTAAAACACTACCGAAAAACCCAAAATAAATGCGAGCGTATGCGTCATCGTCCGGAACCGGACTTCCCTTTTGTTTTGCTCCGTTTTAAGCTGCTGCACCGACATGCCCGTAATATAAGACAAATAGGACGGATATAGCGGCAAACAGCAAGGAGAAATGAAAGAAGCCAGTCCCGCCAAAAACGCGATACCGATATTCAAGTTCGACAAGGCCGTACCCCCTAATCTAGGTTAAACCGAAAGTCCTTTTTTGCCGGCCATGGTTAACACGAGAAGCAGAATCAGCAGGAGCACGATGGTGGCCCCAGGCGCCAAATTCCAAATGCCGGCGATGACGAGCCCGATAATGACGGCGATTTCGGAAATGACCACGGATAAGATGACGGAGGATTTGAAGCTGCGCGCGATCAGCAGGCTGATGGCGACCGGTATCGTCAGCAAAGCCGACACGAGCAGCGCCCCGACGATTTTGATGGCCGTGCTGATGACGAGCGCGGTCAAAACCGTGATCAGCATGTTAAGCAAACGCACCGGCAGCCCATTGACGCTTGCGGCGTCCTCCTCGAAGCTGAGCAGGAAAAACTCTTTGAAAAACAGGGCGACCACCGCGACCACGACCACCGTAACGGCACCGACCACGTATAAATCCTGCGTATCCAAGGTATAAATGCTTCCGAACAAATAACTCATCACATCTGTATTGTAACCCATACCGAGCGTAAAAAACAAAGAAGCCAGCGCGACGCCGCCGGACATGATGATGGCAATGGACAGCTCGGCGTAGCTTTTATAAGCTTTCCGGAGCTTTTCGATCGCAAACGACGCGACAACCGCAAAGACAAGGCCTGCGCCAAGCGGGTACACCTCGATCAAAAAACCGAGCGCCACCCCGGCAATCGTGACGTGCGCAAGCGTATCGCCGATCATGGACAACCTGCGCAGCACCAAAAATATCCCGATCAGCGGAGCGGTAATGCCGATCAAGATCCCCCCGGCAAGCGCCCGCTGAAAAAAATCACTTAGCATAATATCGATAACCATTCAAACGACTCCTTCTCGCAAATTGCTTTCGGCTCCGGGTCAAGACAACGAATGCTGCAAATCCGGAACCTCGCAATTTTGAATATCATGGGAATGCCGGACGTAAAAATTGATGCTGCCGTTCTGCTGTTTGGGCTCTTGGCCCAGGTAACTTTCGACCATCCCCATATCATGCGAAACCATCAGGAACGTCATGTGGTGATGCTGGTGCATATGCGTGACGAGCTCGAAAAAGTCGGCCTGGGTTTTGGCGTCGATGCCGACGGTAGGCTCATCCAAAATGAGCAAATCCGGACGATTGATCATCGCCCTTGCCAGAAAGGCGCGCTGCTGCTGGCCTCCGGACAGCTCCCCGATCTTTTTGCCGGCGATCGATTCGATGCCCATGACCTCCATCGCGTCGTCGCATCTTTGCTGCTGGCTTTTGCCGACTCTTCTAAACAGCGTTTTGTTATTGTACAAGCCCGACATCACGACCTCGCGCACCGTGGCCGGGAATAAAGGATTAAACGCGTTTTTTTGCGGAACGTAACCGATCCGCTCCCAGTCCTTGAACTTGCGGATCGGCTGGCCGAACAGCCGGATCTGCCCGTCCCCCGCAGGCAAAAGCCCGACGATCATCCGGAGCAGCGTCGATTTGCCCGCGCCGTTGGACCCGATAATGCCGACGAAATCCCGTTCTTTGGCTGAAAAACTTAAATCGGAGATGACCTGCTGGCCCCGGTAGGAAAAAGAAACATGCTCCAGTTCCACCACGGGCTGATGGCAATCTTCGAGGTTCGGCGTAAACATAGTGGATCTCCACCTTTCTCATAGGAATCGCTGCCGGAATCTCCTATTCCTGCAGCGCCAAAATCAGATTCGCCAAATTATTGCGCATGAGCGAAAAATAATCGTCGCCGCGCTTCAGCTGATCTTCGGTCAAACCTTCGACCGGGTTCAGCACGAGCACTTCCGCCCCCGTTTCGGAAGCCAGCGTTTTGGCCAGTTTATCGGAAACGAGCTCTTCGAAAAAGATATAATGGATTCCTTCTTCCTTCACGAGGTTCGACAGCTCCAGCAAATCCCGCGAACGCGGCTCCGCATCGGGAGAAAGGCCCATAATGGCATGCTGCGTCAAACCGTAATCCCGCGCCAGATAACCGAAAGCCTCGTGGGACACGACGATCTCCTTGCGCGGCATCTTGCCGAGCTGGGAGGCGAATTCACGATCCAGTTCTTCAAGACGTTTCTTCAAATTCAAATAACGTTCGTTATAAGCATCCTTGTGGGCCGGATCGGCTTCAATATAACTGTTTTTCATGTTTTCCGCCATGATCAGCGCCGATTTCGGGCTTACCCACGTGTGCGGATCGACATGATGCTGATGGCTGTGCCCTGCGCCTTCCTGATGCTCGTGTTCATGCTCGTCCTCTTCGTTTGCTTCGATCAGCTTGATGCCCCGGCTGACCTCGTAAGCCTTCACCTGGCTGTCCCGGTTCAGCCCCTTCAAAAACTGCGGAACCCATCCTTCCAGTCCGGCGCCGTTATAAAAAAACAGCTGCGCTTTCGACGTATTGACGATGTCCTGGCTTCGCGGCGTCCAATCATGGGGTTCGACGCCCGCCGGCAGCAAATTGATGACGTTGGCGTCTTCGCCGCCGATCGCTTTCGCAAATTCGTATATCGGGTAAAAGGTAGTCACCACATTGACCTTGCCTTCAACGATTTTCCCTTGGCTCTGCGGACCGCAGCCTGCCGCCAGCATGACGATCAGCACGATCAGCCCGACCGCCCCGCTTCTAAGCCTCCATGTTTTTTTCACCTGACTAAAACCTTCCTTAATCGTAATTTTTACTAACAAATTATAGAATGGGCTTTGAAAACTTGTCAACACCCAGGCAAAAAAAGACGTAATACCTTATGGCTGCAAAGGTACTCCGTCTTATTATTCCCTAGATATACTCTTGTTCAGACCGTTTGGGGCCGATTACTTGACTACGGCTCCGTTCGGCATGCCGTCAGGCACGGTGGCCAAGGTCAGTTGGTCGCCTTGGGAGGCCGCCAAAATCATGCCTTGCGACAGCTCGCCCCGCAGCTTGACCGGCTTCAGGTTCGTCACGCAGATGACCTTCCGTCCGACCAGCTCATCCGGCTTATAAAATTTGGCGATGCCGGAAACGACCTGGCGTTGTTCGAAGCCAAGGTCGAGCTGGAGCTTCAGCAATTTGTC
Source organism: Paenibacillus sp. FSL M7-1455 (assembly GCF_038004655.1). Taxonomy (NCBI): domain Bacteria; kingdom Bacillati; phylum Bacillota; class Bacilli; order Caryophanales; family Paenibacillaceae; genus Paenibacillus; species Paenibacillus sp. FSL M7-1455. The sequence continues at coordinate 3,904,014 of NZ_JBBORO010000001.1, forward strand.
GGCTTTTTTGACGGGTTCGGCGGCGATGACCTGCGCGACGCGCAGCTCGACTTTGGCGAAGTCCTCGATGCCGATCTCTTCTTTGAGCTCCGGCGCTTCCGCCGCGGCCGGCGTTTCGGCTTTAGCCGTTTCCGCTTCGCTTGCGGCAGGCGCGCCGCCGGTCATCGCTTCCTTAATATAGGCGATTTCCTGCTCCGCATCCAGCCGCGGGAAAATCGGGTTGCCTTTGACCAGCTGCGTGCCGGCCGGAATCAAACCGAATGTTTTTCCGCTGTCCCACGCGGTCAGTTCGCCTTCTTGAATGCCCAGCTGCTCCCAAATTTTGCGCGGCGCCTGGGTCAGGAAAGGTTGCAGCAGAATCGAGGCAATGCGCAGGCTTTCGACCAAATGCGTCATGACCGAAGCCAATTCGACGCGTTTGCTTTCGTCTTTTGCGAGCGCCCAAGGCTGGGTTTCGTCGATGTATTTGTTGCTGCGGCTGATGAACTGGCTGATCGCCGTCAAAGCGACGCTAAACTCCATGTTTTCCATGGCTTCTTCGACCTTTTGATATACGGCTTTTGCTGCATCTTCAAGCTCGCCGTCGAATGCGGTGACGCCGGATTTGTACTCAGGCACCCGCCCGTCGAAATATTTGTCGACCATCGCAACGGTACGGTTCAGCAGGTTGCCGAGGTCGTTCGCCAAATCGGAATTGACGCGTTCCACAAAACTTTCGGGCGTAAAGGTTCCGTCCGCGCCAAACGGCACTTCGCGAAGCAGGTAATAACGCAGCGTGTCCAGGCCGTAGCGGTCGATGAGCGTCACCGGGTCCACGACGTTGCCTTTGGATTTCGACATTTTGCCGTCCTTCATCAAAAGCCAACCGTGCGCAAACACTTTTTTTGGCAGCGGCAGATCCAGCGCCATCAAAATGATCGGCCAATAAATCGTATGGAAACGGACGATCTCCTTGCTCATGAGATGGACGTCCGCAGGCCAATATTTATCGAACAACGACGTATCCTCCGAGCCGTAGCCGAGCGCCGTGACATAGTTCAGCAGGGCATCGATCCATACGTAAACGACATGCTTCGGATCGCTTTTGACTTTGACGCCCCATTCGTAGGTCGTCCGGGAAACGGCCAAATCTTCAAGACCCGGCTTGATGAAATTGTTGATCATTTCGTTTTTGCGGGAAACCGGCTGAATGAAATCCGGATGCTCTTCGTAGTACTGAAGCAGACGATCGACGTATTTGCTCATGCGGAAGAAGTAGCTTTCCTCTTTTACGCGCTCCACGGGACGTCCGCAGTCCGGACATTTGCCGTCCACGAGTTGTCTTTCCAGGAAAAAGGACTCGTCCGGCGTGCAATACCAGCCTTCGTATTCGCCTTTGTAGATGTCGCCTTGCGCAAGCAGGCGTTCAAACACTTCCTGCACGACTTTCGTATGGCGCGGTTCGGTCGTGCGGATAAAATCGTCGTTTGAGATGTCGAGTTTTTTCCACAGCTCCTTGATGCCCGCCACGATATCGTCGACGAACTGCTGCGGCGTTTTGCCCGCTTCGGCTGCTTTGCGTTCGATTTTTTGCCCGTGCTCGTCGGTTCCCGTCAAATAACGCACGTCATAGCCGCGAAGCTTTTTGTAACGGACCATGGCATCGCCGGCCACCGTCGTGTAGGCATGGCCGATATGCAGCTTGTCGCTCGGGTAATAGATCGGCGTCGTCAAATAAAACGTCTTTTTTTCGGACATAGGTTTGTCATCCTCCACATACTGATATTTTCCTGAATCAGGATTTGGCAAAGTCGCTTTTTGGATTTCGCAAAATCCCTGTAAAACAAAAAAATCCCGCCCCGCTATGGGACGAGAGTTCTCTCACGTGTTACCACCCAATTTCCCCGCTTCCTCCCGGAAGACAGGCTCCATCGGTTCCCGGCAGCCGCCGGTGACCATCCATTAACGCTGGAACACGCCGCATCCTTACGCAGCCGGACGTCAACGTCCGCTCCGCTCGAAAGCAGTTCCTCCGGGACCATCTTCGGAAAATCGCCTAGACCGGTTTGCAGCTCCCCCGGCTCTCTGAGCTAAGCGGACATTTTCTTACTCATCCGTTCGTCGGAAATGCCATATATTCCTTAATATACTGAACCGAACCTGCCAAAGTCAAGTGAGGCGTCCGGCGCTGCTCCCGTGATTGCCGCCTTTTTCCTTGCGCGGCGGGACCGGATCCAGTCCACCGGGGTGAAACGGCTGGCATTTGGCGATCCGTTTGGCCGCCAGCCAGGAGCCTTTTAAGGCCCCGTGCACTTCGATCGCTTCCAAGGCGTAAGCCGAGCAGGTCGGATAAAACCTGCATGTCGGCGGCTTGAGCGGCGAAATGAATTTGCGGTAGAACCGGATCGGGCCTTGAACCGCTTTCCGGGAAATGCCCATCTTATCGCCCTCCGGCGGTTTTGGAGGCACCGGAGCCCGCCTCGTCCGGCACGGCATGCTGGCAGTCCTTACAATATCCGAACACTTCGAATTTATGCGTCACGACTTGAAATTGTTCGGGAGCATCCGTAAATTGCACGGGGCAGAAATGGATCGGATACGTCCGCTGGCACTGCAGGCAGATCATGTGGTGATGATGGTGATCCTCGCTGCAGCTGGCCTTGAATTTGATGCCGTCCTCAAAGACGACCTGCTCCAGGACGCCAAGCTCCTGCATGACCCTGAGGTTCCGGTATACCGTATCAAAGCTTAAACCGCTATATTTTTTGCACATATACTCATAAACGTCCTTGGCCGACAAATACCCCGCATGTTCGCCAAACAATCCGGCGAGCGTCTTCCGCTGGTCGGTAATGCGCAGTCCCTGTTCCGACATGGCGTTAATGATCTGGTCCGTCGAAAGCATTACGCTCATCCTCCCGTCGAGATCAACGCAAAAAGCATTGTCTTCGCTTTTGCCGCTTTCCTCAAAATCGTTCGAATTTTGCGGCATGTTAATACTTTTAATAATGCCTCAAAACGGCATGACAGTCAATCGAAGCACCTGCTTCCGCTGCCCAAGCAAGAACGTTTGAAGCAGGATCCGTCCAGCAACAAAAAAAGAAGCTCCCCCGCGGCAAGCTGCGGCTTGCTCTTCGGGAAAGCCTCTTTTTGTCGACTTTCTGAATGTTTTTTTCTTTATTTTACGAAATAAGTTTTCAGCTGATCCAGCATCAGGTTAGCCGCGAGAACGCCGCCTGCCGTGTTCCAGATGACGTCGTCGACTTTATGGGCATTGCCCTTTTTCACGACATCGAGGTTTTTCCACAGATTATCGTTGGTCCATTCTTTTTCCATTTCGCTTCCTTTGCCGTCGCCGGTTTCATACGTGAAATAGAACAGAATGTCGCCGTCCATTTCAGGGATGCGCTCTTTGCCTACGTCGTCGGCGAAACCTTGTTTTTCCTGGGCTTTCGGACGGGCGAACCCAAGCTCATTCAGGATGATTCCCGAGAACGTGTCGCTGTAATAAATACGGGCTTTGCCCGGCATAAAACGGACCATGGACACTTTCGTTTTCAGCTTGTCGCCGAGTTCCGCCTTCAGGTCGGCCACGTGCTTGTCGTATGCGGCCAGGACTTCGTCGCCTTTGTCCTTCATATTGACGGCATCCGCCCACAGCTTGAAGTTTTCCTTCCACTCGCCGCGCAGCGTCTCGGAGAAGACGGTCGGAGCGATCGCGGACAGCTGGTCATAGATTTTTTCCTGGCGCATTTTCGTGCCCAGAATGAGGTCCGGCTTCAATGCGGCGATGGCCTCCACGTTCGGCTGGCCTTCTTCGCCCAGGTTTTCTACGCCCTGCATCTGATCCTTGATATGCGGATACCATGGATCCCCGGTCCAGGATTTAACGGCTCCGACGGGTTTGATGCCAAGCGACAAAAGGGCTTCGGTGCCTTCGTTGGTCAGAACGACGACACGCTGCGGGTGAGCCGGCACTTCGACCTTGCCCATGATCGTCTCGACGGTGCGTTTCGCATTGTCCGTGCTTTGCTCCGCCTCTTTATTTCCGCTTTCGCTTCCCGTGCCCGCGGTATTTCCGCTGCCGCAGGCGGACAAAACGAGTACCGCTGCCAGAAGCATAAGTATGATTCCGTTCCACTTTTTCATATGATCTATGTCTCCCCTTCGAATTCTCTGATAATGATTATCAGTATCGAATCTTATCCTAATCGATAACGCTTTGGCTTGTCAACAACGAAGAGAAAACATCGGACTTCCGTATGCGAATCCCCTTTCATTGCCTGCCTCAATTGAGAATGATATTCATTGACAAGTTTCATCCCTCCCCTTACACTTTTAGATGTTGTTTATTTGCCTGATAGGAATGAGGGATCTGCCTTGCAGACGGTTTGGCTGCAAAAAACTACATATAAATGGATCGGATTGGTCGCCGGGATCATCCTCCTGCTGCTCTGCGTCGCGGCCAGCATCCTGTTCGGCGTCCATGCCACCGCTTGGCGTCAAGTATGGGAGGCATTTACGTCCTACAACGGAAGCACGGAGCATCTGATCGTGCGCGAAGTCCGGGTGCCCAGGGCGTTGATCGCGGCGTTTGTCGGAGGCAGCCTCGGCATTTGCGGGGTGCTGCTGCAATCCTTGACCAAAAACCCGCTGGCCGACTCGGGCATTTTCGGCATCAATGCGGGAGCTTCCCTGTTTGTGGTCGCTTCTTTCGTGCTTTTCGGGGTCAGCTCGCTCACTTCTTTTACTTGGATCGCCTTCATGGGCGCGGGCGTCAGCTGCCTGTTCGTTTTCGTGCTCGGCTCCGCCGGGCGGCAAGGGCTCACGCCGCTGAAAATTACGCTGGCCGGCGCGGCCATCACCGCGTTTTGCAGTTCCATGACCAACGGCATGCTCATCATTAGCGGGCGCGCGATGGAAGAGGTCCTCTTCTGGATGTCCGGATCGGTCGAAGGCAGAAGCCTGGATATATTGCTTCGCCTGCTTCCGTATATGCTTGCTGCATGGGTGGTTTCCATCCTGATCAGCTCTTCGGTCAACACGCTGATGCTGGGCGACGACGTCGCCAAAAGCCTTGGGCAGAAAACCGCGCTGCTCAAGCTTACGATGGGCGTGCTGATCGTTGTCCTGGCAGGCAGCTCCGTTGCCGTGGCCGGCCCGATCGGTTTTCTCGGTCTCGTCATCCCCCACATCGCGCGAACCGTCGTCGGCAAGGACATCCGCTGGCTGATTCCGTACAGCGCGGCGATGGGCGGCATCTTATTGCTGCTCGCCGACATCGCGGCACGTTTCATCGCCATGCCTCGGGAAATCCCGATCGGCGTCATGACTGCCATCATCGGCGTTCCTTTCTTTATTCACGCTGCCAGAAAGGGGCTGTTAAAAAAATGAGCCGTTCCGATAAATCCAAAGAACCGATCGCCATTCGGATGAAGGGCAGCCGGATTTCCTTTCTGACCAGCCGAAAACAAATAACCGTCTTGACCAGCCTCGCCGTTTTGCTATTGCTTGCCGTCATCGTAAGCATCGGCTTTGGCACGAAATACGTAAACCCTTGGGCCGTCGTGCAGGGCATTTTCGGACAAGGCAATGCTTTGGACGTCGTGGTCGTGCAGAAGCTGCGCCTGCCGCGGGTGTTGGTCGGAGCCATGGTCGGAGCATGCCTGGCCATGTCCGGCGCCATCACGCAGGGGTTGATCCGCAATCCGCTCGCTTCCCCGGACGTCATGGGGGTAACCAGCGGCGCTTCGCTTGCGGCAACGGCCATCATTACCCTGGTTCCTTCGGCAAGCATCTTTTGGCTGCCTCCGGCAGCCTTCATCGGAGCGACCTTGACGACCCTGCTCATTTATTTCCTGTCGTGGAAAAAAGGAGTCAACCCTTTGATGCTGGTGCTTGTCGGGGTCGGAATCGGGGCCGTCGCTTCGTCGCTGTCGACCATGCTTCTGGTGACCGGCCCGACTGACGTCGCGCAAAAAGCTTTTAACTGGCTGCTGGGCAGCGTATACGGCAGCTCCTGGAAGCACGTCAACATGCTGCTGCCGTGGTTTATCGTGTTAGGCCTGTTAAGCCTGGCGTTATCCCGCCGCATCAACATGCTCCAGCTTGGCGACGACCTTGCGGCCGGCGCGGGGAGCAGCGTCGAAAAAGACCGGACGATGCTCATCTTTATTGCGGTTGGTTTGGCGGGGGCAGGCATTTCCGTCGGCGGGGCCATCGGCTTTGTTGCGCTGCTGTCGCCGCATATCGCCCGGAAACTGATCGGATCTTCCTACGGCTCGCTGCTTCCGGCAAGCGCCTTATGCGGGGCCTTGATCGTCGTTCTCGCCGATTTGCTGGCCCGGAACCTTGTCCCCCCGCTCGACATTCCGGTCGGCGTTTTCACTTCGGCGGTGGGCGCTCCGTTTTTCATTTATTTGCTGTGGCGAAGCCGAAGCTCATAAGGCTAAATCGCCTTCAGCCTTGAATGATCCGGCTACGATTTCTTAAAAAGCAACCTCTTTAAATGCACGAAAGCCTTCCCATTACATGACGGGAAGGCTTTTTTGTGAATTTTCAAAAATGACCTTGGGGATTTTATCTATTCGGCGGCGCGATGTTCGTATTGATATCCGGCAAGCAGCCATTCGTACATTTCCGGGGAAATGACCCTTTGTTTTTCTTGGCCGCGGCTGACGACGATTTCGTTTTCCGCCGGCGTGCAGGTCTTCATGCCGCTGCCGTCCGGATTCGTAACCGAAACGCAATCATACGCCGGCTCAACCCTCATCTTTTGTTGATGTTCGGTCGTAAGCTCGGCAGCCATCGGGTAACCGTGCCGCCCATATTCCGTTTGACCCGGGACAGGTTCGGCTGCTTGAAGCCACCCCGTCATTTGGGCGATGATCGGGTCATCCTTCGTCCAAATCGTTCCCCGCAGTTCATCCCCGGGTTTTCCGCCCACCAGCTTAACGGATGCGACTTCTTCTCCCGGGATTTTCCGGTTCCCTGAACCGTGTTCGTCGGCACGTACGGCCGCCGCCGTTAACAAAAAAGCAATGGCCAAAACGCCGGACATAACGATCAACCGTTTCATACGTCTCCCCCCGTTCCTCTGATCCATATCGACGCTTAAATCGATCCTGTTTAGGTTAGGGATACACGATCCCCTTGATTGCAAAAACTGCCTCTATATCATCGGATATAAAGGCAGTTTTCGGTTTCATCTGAAATGATCGGATTTCGTTGAATTGACCAACTATACGCCTTAAGGCGTTTTGACTTCAGGCAGCGGCGTAAACAGCAAGTTGATCGGCAGGTTGCTGCCCGAGGCAGCGGTATACCAAATTTCCACGTTTTCTTCGCCGTTACCCGTGCGGTACAATACGCTGGCTTCATGCGGCGCATTGACGGACACGTTTTTGGCAACCTGTACAGGCTGGCCGTTCACCAGCACCACGCCCGTGTACAAACCTCCGCGCGGATTCAGCGTGATCAACGTATGCGGAGCTACCCGGCTTAACGTGATTTTATACAAGACGCCGAAGTTGCCCGCGTTCGAGGCTTCCGTTCCATAGATGCCATCCAGACCTCTCAGGTTTGGATCCTGATTGTCATCCCCGAGCACCAGACGGGACGGAGTATCGCCGACAACATCGTCATACCGGATCAAACGGGTGGAGTCCGGATAGGTTCCGCGGTTATGAACGTCCCGCTCCAGGTTCGTCAAAAACGGCAGTGTTTTCAGCGGATCCTTGTTTTCGTCGATCATGATGAACGTGTACTGGATCGGAAGATCGCTGAATGCATCGGAAAGCACGGAAATGGTATCCCCTTGCTTCATTTTGATTTTGCTGATGTCCGGCATGATGACCTTGCTTTCGCCCGGCGCCAGGGTGACGACCTGACGGGCCGATTGGTTTTGCATCGTTTGGAAATAACGCTCCGTCGAAACCTTGCCGGTCAACGTCGGATACGGGTTAGGACCGCCCATGCCAAAATTCTCAAACGTCAATTGCGCAGGCGCATCCGTATAGGTGTTGGTCGCGATCACGTACAGCTTCATGTTTTTACCGGTCGAATTGACGTGGTGAATCATGAAACGGGTAGCGCCAAGGCCGGTTTCGCGATACAGGATTCCTTCCTGATATACGGTTTCCGGACTGTTGCTGCGGATCAGGGTCGACGCTTCCGAGGAAATCTGGTACTGCAGGTTTTTCCATGACGGAACTTGGGAGCCGTCAAACGTAAATTTGTCCCCTACGTCCGTAAACAGCTTGTTGAACTGATCTTCGGTATACAGCGTTTCGTTCGTAATGTTGATCGTTTTCTGGAATTCGCTGGTCGCGCCATGTTTGTCGGTCACGATCAAGCGGATGGTCACCGGACCCGGCGTAAAAAATGCCTTGCGGCCGTTCAGCCACTCGCGGCTTACGATCGCATCCTCGTCATCGGTGCTCAGATCGGTGATCGTTACTTTTTCGCCCATCTTGTATTCTTCTTTATCGGTCGTAAAGTTGGCGACCGGCGGTTCGTTCGGCTTCAGGACGTTGACGGTAACCGTGTAAGGTTCGCTCCATTGTCCGCTCGAGTCTTGCACGTAGTGCGTAATCGTGTGTTGACCCGGCTCCTGGAATACGTCCTCCTTGCCTTCCCAACGCTCATCCACGATTTCCCGTCCGTCCGCAACTTTCGTTTGGGTCGTGTACGTCACCGTCGTTTCTCCCGCAAAAATATCCTTAGGCGATACGGTAAACGCGGCAACCGGCTTCGAGGACAACGTCAAAATGACTCTCTTATTCGGCTGATCGACCGTATATGGAATGTTCAGCGCTTGAGTAATGGAGGTCAACGGAACCATAAACACGTTTTTTTGCTGATACGCCGGGCCTTTCATATTCGTAGGAACGCCGTCAACGCGATACACGTTGCTGTTCGTTTTGAAGCGGAGTTCCTTCCCGTCTTTCATGATAATCGTTTCTTTTGTTTTGTTGTCGTATGTAAGCTTAAGTCCTGCACGCTCTACCATAGCCCGGATGGCCACGTAGGAAACCCCGTTTTTGACGGCCATCGGTTGGCCTGCAAGATACAGCTTTCCGTTCTGGTACATTTTGTTGCTGTTCATCATCAGAATCAGCTGATCGGGACCTGCTTGCAGCGGATCGGAGAACGTTACCGGAGTTCCCCCGGATTGGCCTTGATCCGTTACGGTTCCGGTTTGGCCGTTCACGTCACCGGTCGATTTATCGTCACCCTGCTCTCCGGTCGGGTCCGAAGCATCCTTGCTTCCGTTCTGCGACGCCGGATCGGTTTGGGCATCCCCTGGTTGAACATTGCCTGTTTGGGCATCTTCCGTTTTGCCGGAGTTATCCGCCGGAGTTCCGTTCGTCGTGCCCGGCGTGCTCTGGCCGGTTGCCCCTTGGTTTGTCGTACCCTGGTTTGTCGTTCCTTGATTTGTTGTTGCCTGGTTTGTTGTTCCTTCCGTTACTGCTTGATCTTTTCCTGCAACTTCGTTTTTCTGATCCCCGCTGAGGGAATTGCTTGCCATTCCTGCTGCTTGGCCGCCGTCCTGCTGGACGCCAGACGTGCCGTCAGCGCTGCTGGCTGCATTCATGGTGAAGTTTTGAACCGTTTCGATTGAACCTGTGCCCGCTCCTTCCGCGCCGGCGGCCGGAACGACAAGCGCCGTTTGCGCCGCAGCTAACACAGCAATCATTGTCAGTTTCTTGAAATTCATGTACAGAGACTCCTTTACACTCCCATTTTTCTATCTCGCCCTCAAACAGACATAGTATTAGACGCAGTTTCCGTTAAAAAGTTTCTAACCGTTTTCAAGCAAAATAAGAAAAATGTCAAACGGCTTAACTTTCAAATAGGACAATCCTCGTTTTATGGCCAATTTTCCGCAAAAATATCCTGCTCAACTTGTTAAAAACAATACAAGACGCAGGGTTCCCAAAAAACGAAACGGAAGATTCCCGGAATGAAGGAACCCTCCGTCAATCATGTCCATGACTACTATTAAAGTATTGTCGGTTGCTTTAGTGAGCGCCCTGCAAATCCAGGCTGACCGGAAGTTTGCCTTCGGCTTTGCTTTTTCCCGCCAACACGGACGCCAGCGCTTCCATGAAATAAGGCGTGTTTTCGTAGCAGCACAGATAAGCCGGCATGGACGGAATTTCGTTCAGATCATACGGATTCCGGGTGGAAGCGGCCACCAGCTTGTCATGTTTCTGCTCCATCAGCTTCTCGGCCAGCAGGCGTTGCCCTTCGGGCAGCGCGCTTCCCGCCGTATACGTCACCAGAACCACTTGGCTGAAGCCCGCCGCGGCGGAAAGGGCCCGTTCGATCTCCTGCTCATCCGGCTCGGCGCTGACGACGATTTCCTGAACTTGCTCCAGATGGCTGGATAATGCGTCCCCAAGGGTGACGAACTCCGTCCATGGCTCGTCGACCTGCGTCTCGGACCGCAATTCGGGCCAAATGACCAGTACCGGCGCTTCGGCTTGAAGCGGCAGCTGCCCGCGATCTTTGACGAGCGTTACGCTCTTCAGGGAAATTTCCTTTAAAAGGCGGTCCACTTCGGGTTTTTCGTGTCTCTCGACAAATACCGCCGGTGCGGGCGCATCCGAAGTTTTCAGGCCGGCCAGCCGTTTGTTTTTGAGCGCCAAAATGCGCGTCACGGCGGCGTCGATCGTTTTTTCGCTGATTCTTCCCGTCCGCACGGCATGTTTGATGGCTTCGATCGCTTCGATCTGATCGTTCAGCGTATGGCTGACGAGCACGACGTCCGCTCCGGCCTCGATCGCTTTGACCGCTCCTTCCCCGATGCCGAAAAATTTGGCGATCGCATGCATTTCCAGGCAATCGGTCACGATAATGCTGTCGTAGGCCAAATCCTCGCGCAGCAGTCCGGTCAGCACCGATCTGGACAACGTGGCCGGGATTCGCTCCGGTTCGATGGCCGGGAAAATGACGTGGGCGGTCATGATCACGTCGACCCCTGCGCGGATCGCTTCGATGAACGGCTTCAGCTCAACCTGCTGCAAACGGTCCAAATCATGCTCGACCGTTGCCAGTCCCATATGGCTGTCGACGTTGGTGTCCCCGTGCCCCGGAAAATGCTTGGCGGCTGCGGACAGCCCCTTTTCCTGAAACGCCTTGATGACGGCCACCCCGTGTTCGGCGACCCGCTCCGGATCTTCCCCGAAGGACCGGACGCCGATGACCGGATTGCGGGCATTGTTGTTGACGTCGAGGCACGGGGCAAAGTTCATGTTGATGCCAAGCTGAAGCAGTTCCTCGGCGCTGACCCGCGATACCTCATAGCTGTAATCGGGGTTGCCCGTGGCTCCCAGCGCCATGTTGCCTGGAATCCGGCTCACTCTCTTATGGTCGATCCGCGCCACCATCCCGCCTTCCTGATCGATGGCGATCCACAAGGGCAGGTTCCCTTGATCCGCGGAAAGCTTTTGCAGCGAAGCCGAAAGGTTCGCTACCTGCTCGGGGTCGCCGATATTCCGGCGAAAATAGATGACTCCTCCCAAATGGTGCTCCTGAATCAGCTTCTTGATCTGGTCGTCCGGTACCAACGAATGAAATCCGCAGATGAACATTTGGCCGATTTTTTGCTCCAGCGTCATTGTAGATAAATCCATTTTTCTCTGCACTCCCTTTGATTAACGTAAAAATAAGTTCCAACCAAACGCTTTGATGCAATCCTTGCTTTTCCAACATTTCTATCATAACGGAAATCAGCCCATGGGGATACTTCTGGCCTGATCGCGGAATTCCGACGGCGTCATGCCGGTATGCCGCTGAAACACCTTCGTAAAATACCGCCGCTCATGGTAGCCGATGCCGGCGCCGATCTGCGTGATGCTTTTGTCGCTGTGGAGCAGCAAATATTTCGCGGCCTCGATGCGTTTTCCGGTAACGTATTCCACAAAGGTCATGCCCAGATGGTTTTTGAACAGGAGGCTGAAATAACTGCAGCTGATTCCCAGATGCCCGGCAAGCTCTTCGATCCCCAAATCCGTATCCAGCTTGCTTGCAATGTACGCCACGGCTTCGGCCATGAGCTGCTGCGGGTTTTTCCTCGCGCTCTGCTGCCCTTCCGTCTCCTCGATGCGGGATACCGTCTGCTGGAAAGGATCCTTCAACCGCTGCTGAACGATTTGCTCCCCGACGGCCCGGATGGTGTTTTCGAGCTCTTTGTAATGGATCGGCTTGCAGATGTAGTCGCGGACCTTGTATTTGATCCCGGCCCTGGCGTATTCGAACTCCTGGTAACCCGTAAGCAAAATGATCTCCGCTTTGGAGCCCCTCTCCCGGAGTTCCCCGATCAGGGTCAATCCGTCCATGACCGGCATGCGGATGTCGCATAAAATAATGTCCGGGTTGTGGATGTCGAACAGCTCCAAAGCTTCTTTGCCGCTGCGGGCGGCCAGCACCTGCATGTTCATTTCCTTCCATGGAATGATGCTTTTCAAATTGTTGAGGATCGGCGCCTCGTCATCGACAAGCATGACGTTAAGGATCATCTTTTTCCCTCCATTCGGCATCAGGCAAAACGCACTGAATGATCGTTCCCGTCAAAAGCGAGGAACAAATGAACAATCCGTAGTACTCCCCGTAATGAATCCGGATCCGGTCGGCCACGCTCCTTACGCCCAGCCCCCTCCGCTCTTCATTGATATGCCGATCCTGATCGCCGTTGCGGCCGGATTCCTCTTCCTTGTCGTTCTTCATGTAAACGAATTTCCGAAGCTGCTCCGGACTCATGCCGATGCCGTTGTCCTGTACCTGCAAAATGAAGCGGCCCCGGTCCGTCCAGCAGGAAACATGGATATGGCCTTTATAGGCAATGCCTTCGAAGCCGTGCTGGATGCAGTTTTCCACGAGCGGCTGAAGGGTGAGCTTAAGCACGCTGCGCCGGCTGAGTTCCGGCGGAATGTCCAGCTCGTAATCGAACAGGTCGTCGAACCGGAACTTCTGGATTTCCAAATAACTCCGCAGATGCTCGATTTCCTGGTCGAGCGGAATTTCCTCCTTATCCTGAATGCTGATCCGCAAAATATTGCCCAGCCTGTGCACCATTTCGCTGACCTTGACGCCTTCGTTCTGGATCGCGAGCACGTTGATCGACTCCAGCGTGTTAAACAGGAAATGCGGCTTGATCTGGGCCTGCAGCACGCGCAGCTCCGCCTGCGTTTTCTGCTTTTGCTCGGTTTTGATCTGCTTGAACAGGCTGTTGATTTGGCCGACCAGATCATTGAAGCCTTTTGCCAAAATATGCAGCTCATCCTTGCCCCGGTCCTCGACCTGAACGTTGAAATCGCCGCCTTCGACCTTTCTCATGAAACGCACGATCACCCCGATGGAGCCGGTAATCCTTCTCATGAACACCATGTTGAACGTGATGGCTGCCAGAAGGCAAAGCAGCGTAATTCCGATGAACCACTGGGCAAACACGAGCGTTTCCTTGGATAAGGAAGCCCAGGACGTCACCGCGACCACGTTCCAGGAATAATCCTCCATATGGTAGATCGAAACGATGCTTTTTTCATCGTCGAAATCCGTTTTGAAGCTCTGGTACCCGGAGCCGAACCGGACCGTTTTTTTCATGACGGAGGAGATCGGCTTTCCTTCCAGCGTTTTGTTCGGGTCGTACAAAATGAGGCCGTCGTCGTTGACGAGCAGGAACTGGGTGGACTGCATGTTTTGCGTCGGCGACAAATTGCGGAAGATCGACTCGATGTCCCAGTTTTTGATTTGCACGACCAGAATGCCGATGTTTTTGAAATAACTCAGCTCTTTGACGAGGCGAATCTGCGTAAAAACCGGTTCGGTTCCGGTCAATTCCGGATATTCGTGCGGCGCGATCCATTTGGGCACCCCGTTCAGTTCCAACACTTCCCGGTACAAGGGTTGCTTTTTGAAATCCTCGAAAGGCATGGTCTTGAAGTTTTCCTTGGTGAACACGGACACGACGGCACCGTGCAAATTGTACAGAAAAGCGTAGCTGATCGCGGGATGGTTATACAGCAGGTTGCGGAAATTCCGCTGGCTGTTGTTCAGGCTGAGCTGCTCCTCGTTCAAATCCTGTTTGGACGGGTCTTTGGCGGCCAGCGCCATATGGAAAACGGAGGTGGCGATGCCGTTGTCCGTCACGTTGTCCATCTGCCGCAGCACCGTGCCGATGCTGTAGCTGATCGATTTGAGCGAATATTCGGTTTGGCGGCTGTATTTTTCCTCGATCGAATGCGACGATACGATATACGTGACGACGCCCAGTATGCATAACGGCACGATGATCAATACGACGAATGCCGTAAACAACTTGTTGCGCAAATTCATGGACACTCTTCCATTTCTCAAGATTTGCAAAATCCGGTATTTTGCAAAAATCAGCAGTCTGTAACTTGATCGCTGCGGCATGGCATGCCGCTGACAACGCCGGTGCCGGCAAACCGCAAAAACGGTCCTTTATCTGGCGGATTCCGCCGCCTGATTGGCGTCATCCTGCACCTTCTGCAGCGCTTCGGCCATTTTCTCCGGCGTCGTTTGGCCGCTGATCAGCTTCTGGATTTGCACGTTGCTGATTTCCGAGGTGACGTCGGCTTGAACGAGGGCGTCGAACGCAGGGAACTTCGTATCGGCTTTTTCGATCACGTCAACGATCTCCTTCATCAGATTGTCGTTGATGCTTGAAGCCAGCACGGCCGCATCCAGCTTCATCGCCGGCAGCACGCCGTCTTCGACGAGCCCGCGGATTTGCATGTCTTCGTTGAACATGTTTTTGATGAAGGACTTTACGGCGGCGATTTTGCGGGGATCCTTGGCGACGGCGGCCGAAAAGCCGTAACCGTTGTTGAAATTCAGCATCAGCGCGGTTTGGTCCCCGACGCCGCCCTCCACCGGAGGCATATTAAAAAATCCCACCTTCCCGAACATCGCGGCCCCCGATTCCCCCTGCTTGAACACGGACGATTTCCAGGTGCCGTCGTACATCAGAATCGCTTGGCCGCTCGTAAACTGGGCCGTATATTCGGGATACTCCAAACCAAGCTCGCCTTCGGTAAAGTAACCTTTGTCCTTCCATTCCTTATGCTTGGCGAATGCCTTCACGACGTTCGGGTCGGTCCACTTGGCTTCTCCGGTGGCAAACTTCGCGGTGATGTCCGGGCCGGCGTAACGGGACCAGAGATGGTTGGTGATCATCAGCGGAATCCAGCCGGCTTTGGACGCGGCAGCGATCGGGGTTTTGCCGTCCCGTTTGATCTCGGCCAGCATGCGTTCCAGCTCCGCGAACGTGGCCGGCGGTTTCCAGCCCTTTTTTTGGAAATAGGCCTTGTTGTAATAAAAACCTTCGCCCGATCCGCCGATGGGCAGGCCGTACACCCTTCCCTCGTACGTAAAGGCGTCCAGCGAAGAAAATTTGTCCTTGATGCCCAATTCTTCGATGATGGGCGTCAAATCCAGCAGCTTCCCCTGTTTGGCGTACATCGCGGAATCGGGGCTGCCGAACAGGTCGAAAATATCGGGAGGATTGCCTGCCGCCATCTCGCCGCGAAGTTTTTCCTTGCGGTTCACGTCGGAATCGACGCCGTCCAGCCTGAAGGTCAGCCCATCGACTTCGGCCTCCACCTTTTTGACCACGTCGTTCAGGATGGCAAACCGTTTCTCTTTGTCTTTGCCGACCTGGGTGTGACGGAGCGTCAGATCGAAGGGTTCGGCCTTTTTTTCGGTTTTGGCCCCCTTGCCGTTGGATGCGTTTTCATTCGCGGGCGAGCTTCCGTTCTCGCAGGCCGTCAACACGAATGAAGCAGCGAAGCACAGCGATATCAAAAGAATCAAGCTTCTCTTGACCTTCATCGTTGATCCCCCTTAAATCTCTCAATTCTCATTATAAGAATGAGTATACATCAAGGTTAGTGCAACAATCTGCTATTTTGGGGATAAAAATCTCTACTGGGCTTGAAATTTCGCAAAAATGCTCCCTCCTCGAATGCCTTGCCCCCGGCAGAAATCGAACAAAGAGCCCTTTTCTTTTGCAGAAAAGAGCTCTTCAGGTCCGGCCCGGTTAACCGGTTCCGGTTTGCTTGCGCCCCGCTTCGATCAAGCGGTAGGCCCGCTCGACCTCATCGTCGGTAGGGCTCGGGACGCCATGCAAAGGATAAGTTTTGCCAAGCTCCTCCCATTTGTAGACGCCCATCTGGTGGTAAGGAAGGATTTCGAACTTTTCGACGCCGCGGAGCGTGCCGATGAAACGGCCGAGCCGGAGCAAATCCTCCTCGTCGTCGTGGATGCCGGGAACGTATACATGCCTGATCCACATGCTGCGCCCGTGCTCCGACAGCCACTTCGCCGTCTGCAGCGTTCGTTCGTTGGATTTGCCCGTCAGCCGGATATGCTTGGCGTCATCGATATGCTTGATGTCCAGCAACACCAGGTCCGTGACGTCCAGCAGCCGGCGGATTCGCTCCGCTTCGTTAAATCCGTTGCTGTCCAGCGCGGTGTGCAGGTTCCAGCGTTTTTTCGCTTCCTGAAACAGTTCCGCCACAAAATGCGACTGCAGCGTAGGTTCGCCGCCGGAAACCGTGAGGCCGCCTCCGGATGCCCGGTAATACGGCAAATACGGCTCGATTTCGGACAACGCTTCTTCCACCGTCATTTCTTTGCCGCCGTCCAGCGCCCACGTATCCGGGTTATGGCAATATTGGCATTTCAGCAGGCAGCCTTGCATGAAAAGAACAAAGCGGATGCCCGGCCCGTCGACGGTCCCGAAGGTTTCCATGGAGTGGATATGTCCCTTGATCATTGAAGTCACCCTTTCCGCATCCGCTATCGGTTCCGGCAGGCCCGGAGCCCGCCTGTTATCCCGTTTCTTACATGGATCCGTGGAACGTGCGGTTGATCACGTCAAGCTGCTGCTCCCGGGTCAGCTTCACGAAGTTGACGGCGTAACCCGACACGCGAATCGTCAGCTGCGGATAATTTTCCGGATGTTCCATCGCGTCGATGAGCTGCTCGCGGTCGAATACGTTGACGTTCAAATGATGCGCCTTGCTGCCGAAATATCCGTCAAGCATCGATACGAGGTTCGATTTGCGGGTCTCCGGCTCTTTGCCGAGCGCTTTCGGCACGATGGAAAACGTGTTGGAGATGCCGTCCAGGCTTTCCTCGTAAGGCAGTTTGGCTACCGAGCTGAGGGAAGCGAGCGCCCCTTTTTTGTCCCGTCCGTGCATCGGATTGGCGCCAGGCGCAAACGGCTCGCCCGCTTTGCGGCCGTCCGGCGTCGTTCCGGTTTTTTTGCCGTATACGACGTTCGACGTGATGGTGAGAATCGATTGGGTCGGCAGCGCGTTCCGGTACGCTTTATGTTTGCGGATCATGCTCATGAACGTTTCCACCAGCCAGACGGCGATTTGGTCCACCCGGTCGTCGTTGTTGCCGTAGCATGGGTATTCCCCTTCGATTTCGAAATCGACGGCGATGCCCTGTTCGTTGCGGACCGGCCGGACCTTGGCGTGTTTGATCGCGCTCAGCGAATCGGCCGCCACGGACAACCCTGCGATGCCGCAGGCCATCGTACGGAGGATGTCCCGGTCGTGCAGCGCCATCTCGATGCGTTCGTAGCAATATTTGTCATGCATGTAATGGATGACGTTCAGCGAGTTCATGTACAGTTTTGCCAGCCATTCCATCATCGGCTTCAGCCGTTTGACCACTTCGTCGTACGAGAGGACCTCGGAGGTGATCGCCGGATATTCCGGTCCGACCTGCGCGCCGGACTTTTCGTCGACGCCGCCGTTGATGGCGTACAGCAAACATTTCGCCAGGTTGGCCCGCGCCCCGAAAAACTGCATTTGCTTGCCGATCCGCATCGCGGATACGCAGCAGGCGATTCCGTAGTCGTCGCCGTAGATCGGGCGCATCAGATCGTCGTTTTCATATTGGATGGAGCTGGTCTCGATCGATACCTTCGCGCAATATTTTTTGAAGGCTTCCGGCAGCTTCTCCGACCATAATACCGTCAGGTTCGGTTCGGGCGCGGGTCCCAAATTGTACAGCGTATGCAGGAAACGGAAGCTGTTTTTCGTCACCCGGGTTTGGCCGTTGACCGACATCCCGCCGATCGATTCCGTCACCCAGGTCGGGTCGCCGCTGAACAGCTCGTTGTAGTCCGGCGTCCGGAGGAATTTCACGATGCGAAGCTTCATGACGAAATGGTCGACGAGCTCCTGCGCCTGCGTTTCGGTCAGCGTGCCTTCCTCCAGATCCCGTTCGATGTAAATATCGAGGAACGAAGATACGCGGCCAAGCGACATCGCGGCGCCGTTTTGCTCCTTGATGGCAGCCAAATAACCGAAATACAGCCACTGGAAAGCTTCTTTGGCGTTTTGCGCCGGTTTGGAAATGTCGTATCCGTGCATTTCGGCCATCCGCTTCAGCTCGCCGAGGGCGCGAATTTGTTCGGACAATTCCTCCCGCAGGCGAATGACGTCTTCTTCCATGGCGTCCACCTCAAGCTCGAGCAGCTCCTGTTTTTTCTGCGCAACGAGGAAATCGACGCCGTACAAGGCAACGCGGCGGTAGTCGCCGATAATCCGGCCGCGGCCGTAAGCATCGGGCAAGCCCGTGATGATGCCCGCTTTGCGCGCAGCCCGCATCTCGGTCGTGTATGCGTCAAAGACGCCCTGGTTATGGGTTTTGCGGATGTTCGTGAATAGGTCGATCAGCTCTTGCGGAAGTTCAAACCCGTACGCTTTGCATGCATCCACCATCATGCGGATGCCGCCGAACGGCTGAATGGACCGCTTGAACGGAGCGTCGGTCTGGACGCCGACGATTTGCTCCTTGTCTTTGTCCAAATATCCCGGCCCGTGGGACAGGATCGTGGAAGGCGTATGGACGTCGACGTCCAGAACGCCGCCGTTTTCCCTTTCCTTTTTCGTCAGATCGGAGACGATCTTCCACAGCTCGGTCGTATCGTCCGTCGGCCCCTGCAAAAATCCCTCGTCCCCCAGGTACGGGCGGATATTCCGCTCGATAAAGTCGTTGACGTTGACTTTGCGCGTCCAGTTCCCTTTTTTGAATCCCCGCCAGCCCGTTGGCATGGTTTGTACGTCTTGTTCCAGCACAGACATTGGAATCCCTCCGTTTTTGAGGATGTAAATGCCGCATCGATGGATATTTTTTGTGATTTATTTCACTTAGTTGAAAATTTGATCTTGCTATTGTCTTGCTCCATCTGATCCTGCTTTTATGCTGCTTGCTCTCCTCGATGCGGCGGTCTTGCTTCAGGATTTTGCAGCATCCGATGGCAGCCGCTTCCGGGTACATTTTATGGAACGAAACGATTTCGCTTCCATAAATCAAATCGCGGACCGAAAGTCGTTTTTTCGGATGTTTGACAAAATCCCCGTTTACAAGTCCAGTGTAAAAAACTTCCGGCAAAACGGCTGTGATAAACATCACTTTGCAGGCGGTCTTCCTAAGGGGAAGGTCGATTTCACGCGCCTGCAAAGGATGCGGTCCGCATTGGGCGGCAGCCTGTTCGGGGATAGGCGGGCGGCGCGGTCGTCAAGCAAATACGTCACGCTTCCCCGATCCGCCGCCGGCTCCCGCTTCGCTTATTCTTCGAACCGCCCGTAAAACGCGTTCCGGTAAATGTCCGCCAGCTCCGATACGAGCGGCAGCTTCGGATTCGCCGTCGTGCATTGGTCCTCGAAGGCGCGGTCCGCCAAATAATCGACCTTTGCTTCGAACGCTTTGGCGTCAAATCCGAGCTCCTGGAACGATTCCTCAATGCCAAGCGCCTTGTTCAACTTCCGTATGGCCTGAATCAGGCTGTTTACGCCTTCCTCCGTCGTGCGGGCAGGCAATCCCAAAATGCGAGCGATTTCCGCGTACCGCTCGTCGGCGACGAAATGCGAATATTTCGGGAACGACGCGAACTTGCTCGGTTTTTTCGCGTTGTAGCGGATGACGTGCGGCATCAGGATCGCATTGGTCCGGCCGTGGGCCGTATGGTATTCCCCGCCCCATTTATGCGCCAGGCTGTGGTTGATGCCCAGGAACGCGTTGGCGAAAGCCATGCCGGCCAGCGTCGAGGCATTGTGCATTTTCTCCCGGGCGATCTTGTCGCCGGTCAGCGCGGACTTTTCAAGGTACTGGAAGACGAGCTGGATCGCTTTGATCGCCAGGCCGTCCGTATAATCGCTAGCCATCACCGAGACATACGCTTCGATCGCATGCGTGAGCACGTCCATGCCCGTATCGGCCACCGCCGTTTTCGGCAGCGTGTACACGAACTCCGGATCGACGATCGCGACGTCCGGCGTCAACTCGTAGTCCGCAAGCGGGTATTTCGTGTTTCCTTGGTTTTTGTCCGTGATGACGGCAAACGAGGTGACTTCCGATCCCGTGCCCGAGGTCGTCGGAATGGCGACGAATTTGGCCTTTTGCCCGAGGCGCGGATATTTGTAGATCCGTTTGCGGATGTCCATGAACTTCTGCTTCAGGTTCGAAAAATCGGTGTCCGGATATTCGTAGAACAGCCACATCGCTTTGGCCGCGTCCATCGGCGAGCCCCCGCCGAGCGCGATGATGCAGTCCGGCTGGAACCGTCTCATCATCTCGGTGCCCCTGTCCACCGTCGTCGTCGACGGATCGGGCTCCACTTCCGAAAACACTTCGATAACGACCGGATTTTGGCGCTGGCGCAGGAAATATTCGACCCTTTCGACATATCCCAGCTTCACCATCATCTCGTCGGTCACGATCGCGATCCGGCTGATGTCCGGCATCTTGGCCAAATATTGCGTTGCCCCTTTTTCAAAATAAATTTTATCCGGTACTTTGAACCATTGCATATTCACGGTACGGCGCGCCACCCTTTTAATGTTGATGAGATTGACCGCGGTGACGTTCGAAGACGTCGAATTCCGGCCGTACGACCCGCAGCCGAGCGTCAGCGAAGGCAGGTTCGTGTTGTAAATGTCCCCAATCGCCCCGTGGGTCGACGGCGAATTGACGATGATCCGTCCGGTCTGCAGCCGGTCCGCGAACGCCGATATCACTTCCTCGTTATGCGAGTGAATGACCGACGAGTGTCCCATGCCGCCGAACGCGACGACCTCCGCCGCACGCCGGATGCCCTCCTCCGCGTTTTTGACTTTGTAGCAGGCCAGCACCGGGCTGAGTTTTTCCGCGGACAGCGGGTACTTCGGACCGACGCCTTCGATTTCGGCCACCAAAATTTTAGTGCCTGCCGGCACGCTAAAACCGCATGTTTCCGCGATCTTCACGGCGGATTGGCCGACGATGGCCGGGTTAACCGCGCATTTTTCGAGGTTGATCGCGCCAGCCGTCAGCTTAGCGGTTTCTTCCTTATTGACGAAGTAGCAGCCGTTTGCGATCATTTTCTTTTTGACGGCCTCAAAAATCGGTTCCTCGATGATGACCGCCTGCTCCGATGCGCAAATCATCCCGTTGTCGAACGACTTGGACAAAATGAGGTCGGTGACCGCCTGGTCGATATCCGCCGATTTTTCGATGAAGCAAGGCACGTTGCCCGGACCGACCCCAAGAGCCGGTTTGCCGCAGCTGTAGGCGGCGCGCACCATGCCCGAACCTCCCGTCGCCAAAATGAGCGCCACGTCGGGATGGTTCATCAGCGCGTTCGTTTTGTCCATGCTCGGCTCTTCGATCCACTGGATGCAGCCGGCCGGGGCTCCGTGCTTTACCGCCGCCTCCAGCATGATTTTCGCCGCTTCGCGGCTGCACTGCTGCGCCGACGGGTGGAAGCCGAAAATGATCGGGTTGCGGGTTTTGATCGAAATCAGCGCCTTAAACATCGTCGTGGACGTCGGGTTGGTCACCGGCGTGATCCCCATGATGATGCCGACGGGTTCGGCGATTTTTTGATAGCTTTCATACGGGTTATCCTCGATGACGCCTACCGTTTTTTCATATTTGATGCTGTGGTAAATGTATTCGGTGGAAAACATGTTTTTGGTGATTTTGTCTTCATATACGCCTCTGCCGGTTTCGTCGACGGCCATCCGGGCCAGCCGCATATGCTGGTCGAGCCCCGCCAGGGCCATCGCCTGAACGACCTCGTCCACCTGCTCCTGCGTCATGTCCATGAAACTTTGCTGCGCCTCGTTGGCTCTGTCGATCAGAGTCTGGATATACGCTTCCGGCGCCGGTTTCGGTGTTGCTGCGGGTTCTTTTTTAACAGCCATGTCTCTCATCCTTCCGGGGTTTTTTGAAAACTTTTCTCTCTGGCCCGATCATAACAAAACCGGGTAAGGCCCGGAGGTGATGTTTTTCACACGGTAAAGTGAAAATAATCACAAATTCGGAATTTCGACACTTTTTCGGGCTTCAAAACCCCCAAAAACCAAATTTTTCAGGTTATAATTTACTTAAAATTTATTTTAAAAATGAAAGAGATAAAGGGGATAACGAGTATGAGCAACCAACTGAACGTGATCGAAACCCGCGGGAATGCAAGCTGCTTCTCGGAACAAAACCTGGATCGGCTGATGGCTGTCATGCATGACCGTACCGTACCCGAAGGCTCCCATCTGTTTTGGGAAGGCGACAGCTCGGATAAGCTTTATTACGTCAAAAGCGGTCGCGTCCAGCTGACCAAATCCACGGATGAAGGCAAAGAGCTGATATTGTACATGTACCAGGCGGGGGACATCGTTGGCCATGCCGACCCCTTTTTCAGCCATAAGCAAACCTATACCGCCGAAGTGATGGAAGAAAGCGTCGTCGGCGTCATCGACCACAAAGACCTGGAATCGCTGATCTGCCAGCACTGCGACTTTGCGCTCGATTTCATGAAATGGATGGGCATCCATCACCGGCTGACCCAGACGAAATTCCGCGATCTGATGATGTACGGCAAGCCGGGCGCGCTCTGCTCGACGCTGATCCGGCTCAGCAACACGTACGGCGAAGAGCGTGGCGACGGCATTTTGATCAACAAAAAAATCACCCATACGGATCTTTCCAACATGATCGGTTCGACGCGCGAAAGCGTCAACCGCCTGCTCGGCGATCTCCGCAAAAAAAACGCAATCGAGTATGAAAACGGCCTGATCGTCATCAAAGATCTTGAAATGCTGCAGGATATTTGCCATTGCGAGCTGTGCCCGAAAGAAATTTGCCGCATTTGACCGGCAGGCGGCCGCCGATATCCGCGATACGTCATCTCCAAGCTTCCGGGACCGCGTCGGGTCTCCGGAGGCTTTTCCATATGCAAAACGACCCATATGTCTCCTAACTGAATCATGTCTGAGCCTGTTTAGCTTCCTTTCCTCAAAACGGCTAAATATGTCATCACAAGGGCTCCTCATCCCCGTTTTTAATCCTAAAGACCTATAAATCTTTCAGATAAAAGAACCGATGAACATCATGTTGCGCATTTCTTAAGTCTTATTTTACTTGCGCATATCTTCCTACAACATCAACCGATCATCGTTCGGCGCCTGAAGGACCGGAGAACCGAATCTGCCCCGGAAGGACTATCCCGCAGGTTCCGGCGCTGAACTTACAGGCCCGAATCCTCTTATCCCTTCAAAAACGAAAGGAAACATCGAGGATTGGGCCTACAGGTCGGATAAGGAGTGAATAACATGATGGCAGAAACATGGATTCGGCGGATTTTGATGGTCATTACCTTCATAGGTTCGATGGCATCGGGTACGGCGCAAAGCACGGCTTTGTCGTCTCCTCCCGGAATCGCTCCGGAGGCTGCGGCGCAGCCGATGCACCAAAAAGCCACCTGGCTGTGGACTACCGACTGGATCCGGCGGGACCCGCGGGAGGTGTTGTCGTTTTTCGGCGAACATGGCGTGAACCTCGTTTATTTGCAAGTGAACCCCGACATCCCCGCCTCTGATTATCAGAGATTCATCAAGCAAGCGGCCGGCCTCGGCATCGAAGTGGATGCGCTGGGCGGCGCCCCGGAATGGGGACTTGCGTGGAAGCGGCAAGAGATCGCGGATTTTGTGGCCTGGGTGCAAACTTACCAACAAGCGGCGGAAGCTGGCGAACGATTTCGCGGCATTCACGTCGACATCGAACCTCATCTGCTTCCGGAGTGGAAAACAAACCGCCCCGACGTCATCAAGCAGTGGGAAAGCAACGTGCAATACCTTCGAACCGAAGCGGACCGCATGAAGCTGCCGCTTTCAGCCGATATCCCGTTCTGGCTCGGCAACGGCACGGCTTCGGACGGCAAGACGCCGCTCGACCGCTTTATGATCGGGCAGTTCGACTCGGTCACGGTCATGTCTTACCGCGACACGGCCCAAGCCATCGCCGGCATCGCCGAAGACACGTTCAAGGAGGCAGCCGCCCTCGGCAAAACGGCCTTGGCCGCCGTCGAAACCAACCCCAGCCGCGAAGGCGATTTCCTGACGTTCCATGAGGAAGGAGCCGACGCGATGAACGAGCAGATCGCCAAACTTCACGACATGATTAAAAACCATCCTTCCTACGCCGGCATCGCCGTTCACGATTTCGACGGCTGGCGGGAGATGAAACAATAATAAAAGGGATGTGCGCCGGTTTTCGTTCCCGCTTGCGTACATCCCTTTTTATGAAGGCATTTCTTTTGACGACCCTTTGTCCGGTCCGACGTTTCGGCCATGAACAACTGGGCGCGAACCCTTTGCGGGTAACCCGTTTTAGCGCGGATTGAGCTGCACGGAAGCCTGTTTTCCGCTCAGCTGGATTCCCGACGTTTTGGTTCCCGCCTCCTTCAGATCCGTGATCAGCTGCTCCAGAAGCTCCTTCGCGGCCGCCCCTTCCTTGCCTTTGATCCGGATGACGAACAGAACGGCATTGCCGGACTTCAACGTTTTTTCCGCCTGCCGCAGCTTCGTTTCGTAGTCATGCTCTTCGATCTGGGGCGTCAGCCGGATCTCTTTGACCTTCATCCCGCGTTCCGCCGCTTTCGCCTGCTGTTTTTCCCTTTTGGCGTCTCCCGCCCCGATCAGCTTGCACGGGGGAGGACTGCTCATCAAAGAGGTGCAGACCAAGTCGACTTTAAGCTTTTTGGCCATGGCCAGCGCTTCGGAGGTAGGCATAATGCCGAGGGGTTCTCCGTTTAGCCCCGTCAGCTCCACCTCCGTCGCCTTGATTTTTTCGTTCATCAGCATGTTCGCAACACCCCCGTCCCACGTTTATGTATTTGTTGCAGCACCGACCGGACGCGCCGATGAAGCCGCCGCTAGGCCCGGTCCAGCTTGATTTCCACTTCGTCCCGCGGCGACAGCTTCATGTCGAAACCGTCCTCGGCAAGTTCCTTGCCGTTGACTTTGATCACCCATTTTTCCACCGATTTGGATACGTAGCCCTTCACGGAATGAACCATCCGTTTGTTGACCGTCAGTTCGACGAAATCGGTCCCCATCAGCATGTCGCGCACATTTTCGTTTTCGGCGTACGGCAGGATGTACGTATGTGAAATCGACGGCTGTATGGTTCCGCCGTTGATTTTCAGCACGGAATATTTGACTTCCTTCGCTTTGGGATCCGTCGGTTCGATGGAAATGCCAAGCTCGTCGTTTTCCTTGAGCACCGTATCCAGCTTGTCCTTTCCAAGCTTTTTGTCGTTGAGCTCGATCCCCCACGCGAAGGCCGAAGACAGCGAAACCTGGCTGATCGAAAGGATGCTTCCGTCCTCCGCGAAGGTCACGATCCCGCTTTTTTTCAAGCATTCCCGGATCGAGATTCCCTGCTCCAAATATTTTTCGATGTCGCGGATCGTGTCCGGAGAGAAAAAATCGTCTTTTTCGGAAATCAATATCGGCGAAAAGCCTTCTCCGGATGCCACGCCCGCCAAATCTTTGGATTTGCTGCCATCGCATCCCGCCAGGATCACCGACAGGACGGCGATGAAAACGATTGCCTTTTTGAAGCTGTTCCCCATTCCGGGCACCACCTTTGTTTATTCATTGCATGGTGCAATTAACGTTGGCTTCTATGAACCAAAATAGAGTCCTCATCCTGAGAACTCTATTTTAACATAGTCAAGCGATCGTTTTCGACAGGGGCTAGACAGGTTTAGACCAAAAATTCAATGGATCAGCGCCTGCATGAACGTTCTCGTCCCATCCGTATTTTTCAAATAAGGCCCTAAACCGAGGAAATGGCCGCGGTCGACATAAACGCCCGTCATCCACGTCCCCTCCAGAACTTCGCCGTCCAGATGAAGCAGCAATGGAGGCGCGGAAATCAGCTCCTGATAGACGGGAAACCGCGTATTGTGTTTTTTGAAAGGTTTGCCGGATTGTTCGAAAGGAATCGGGGTGACGTACGTGGGCACGAAATAAGCAGAGATGACCTCCATCTCTTCGTCGTCGTAAAAGGGGGCATCGCCTAAAACGGGATGGAACAACGATATTTCTTCGAATTGCGACCAAATGAGGAGCTGCAGCATCATGCTCTGAAGTCTGCCGTTATGAAAAACGTATTCGCGTTTGCCCTGCCGCTCCTTCCCTCCCGGAGCATCCAGGCTTTCTACATAATGGCGCTCGCAGCCGATGCACTTCCAGCCGGACGGGCTCTGAATCCACTTTTGAAACACCGTGCCGCCATGTTCTCCGCCTTCGGAGTACGGTTCCTGAGCAGGCCTCGGGCAGGCCCAATACTTCCGCACGGAATCCGGTACATGCTGCGCCAGCATCGAGATCGTTTTATCGTAAATCTTACGCACTTTAATAGAAGCGCTTTCAAGTTCGTTGACATCCTCTTTGCCATACCTTATCGCTTGGGAAAGTACTATTTTTCTCATCATTCTCCGCCTCCTTAAGCGCCGAAAAGGCAGTTTATTTACCAATTATACTACAGAAGCCGAGGGAAGGTGCAAGTCTTAACCTAAAAATAACATAAAAATCCAGGTTTCGCGAAATATCGACACGACGCCAAACGCCTGTCCAACGCCAAAAACCTCCTCTAAAATTTAGAGAAGGTTTATCGTCACGGTTGAGATTAGGCAGCTCAATCCAGTTCGACCCATTGTTCGGCCCAATGTTGAACCTGGTCCATTACCGGCTGCAGCGCTTTTCCTTTTTCGGTCAGTTCGTATTCGATCCGAACCGGCGTTTCGGGATAAACATGGCGTTCCAAGATGCCCTCATTTTCCAAGTCTTTCATACGTTCGGACAGCATTTTGTCGCTCATGGATGGAATGATATGCGATATATCCTTGAACCGTTTCGGTCCGTTCATCAGCGAATAGATAATGAGCCCGTTCCAACGCTTTCCCAATACGGAAAAAGCCGTTTCAAACCGCGGACACATACTGAAATCCTGATCCTTCATGTTCTCACCTCTTTACAGGATCCATGCAAACAGTTAATGTCTCATGAAAGCTTACATTAAGTTAGTATGTATCAATTTTACCACATTCGCCTGCAAAAGAAAACTCGCAGATCCGAATCCAGGCTTGAAAATCCTTCCCAAATCGCAGGATCGGCCGCCGCCCGCCAACGAAAAAACGGCAGCATCAGCTGCCGCCGTTTTCTTTAGCCTTATCAGAAGTCGCCTTCCGTATGCTACACCACGGACCCTTTCGCGAACTCTCTTACCGGCTGCGGGGAATGGCCGAACCGCAACGCTTCGCCGGGAGCCGGAGCCGCCCATTTGACGCCGTTGGCGATCACTTTCAAAACCCCGGGATGGAAATAGGTCGGATGCGTTTCGTGTCCGGGACGGAAATAGAAAATTTTGCCGCGCCCGCGACGGAAGGTGCATCCGCTCCGGAATACTTCGCCGCCTTCGAAATTGCTGATGAACACGATTTCGTCCGGCGTAGGGATGTCGAAATATTCGCCGTACATTTCTTCATGGTCGAGGATGATCTTTTCGCCGATGCCTTCGGCGATCGGATGGGACGGATTCACGTTCCAGATGATTTCCTGCTCCTCCGCTTCGCGCCATTTCAAATCGCAGGAGGTGCCCATCAAAGCCTTGAAGATTTTGGAGAAATGCCCGGAATGCAGCACGACCAATCCCATGCCGTCCAAAACGCGCTGTTTGACGCGCGCCACGATGTCGTCGCTGACCTTGTCATGAGCCATATGTCCCCACCAAATCAGCACGTCCGTCCGGTTCAGCACTTCTTCGGTCAATCCGTGCTCCGGTTCCTCCAGCGTGGCGGTCTCAATGGCAAAACCGTCCTGCTGGATGCCTTGGGCAAGCGCCGTGTGGATGCCGTTTGGGTAAACGGCTTTGACGGCATCGTGAATTTTTTCGTGGACGAACTCGTTCCAAATGGTTACGTTGATCATGTTGTTTTCCTCCTTATACCCACCACATGTCGCCAAGCGACTCTTCGATCAATACCTGCTGCAAATTGGCCACCGCTTTGGAGAAACCTTCTTCGATGGACATCAGGCCGTCTTCATGCTCGATGCTGACCGCGTAATCGTATCCGACGAGACGCAGCGCGCTGATGATGTCCGCCCAGGTTTTGACGTCGTGGCCGTAACCTACGCTGCGGAATTGCCAAGCGCGGTCCAGCATGTTCGTGTACGGCTGCATATCCGTTAAACCGAAACGGTTGACGTTGACCGGATCGATGACGGTGTCTTTGGCGTGGAAATGGTGGATCGCGCCGGCGCGGCCCAAAATGTGGATCGCCTGAACCGGATCGATGCCCTGCCACCACATGTGGCTCGGATCAAGGTTGGCGCCGATCGCCTCGCCTGCGGCTTCGCGCAGACGAAGCAGCGTTGCCGGCGTATGCACCGAAAATCCGCCGTGCAGTTCCAAACCGATTTTTACGTTATGGTCGGCGGCAAATTTCGCTTGTTCCGTCCAATACGGAATGACCTTGTTTTCCCACTGCCAAGCCAAAATTTCCTGAAAATCGTTTGGCCAAGGAGCGACCGGCCAGTTCGGGTATTTCGCGTTTTCATGGTCCCCCGGGCAGCCGGAGAACGTATTGACGACCTGCACGCCCAATTTCTCCGCCAGTTTCACCGAATTGACGAAATCCTCATGATCCGCTTGGGCAAGATGCTTTTGCGGATGAAGCGGGTTGCCGTGGCAGCTGAGCGCGCTGATCGTCAGGCCGCGGGATTCGACCGCATGTTTGAACTCTTTCAGCTTCGCTTCGTTTTCGAGCAGCTCGGCCGGATTGCAATGCGCTTTGCCGGGATTTCCGCCCGTTCCGATCTCTACCATCTTCAGACCTTTGGACGCCACGTAATCGAGCGCATCCTCCAGCTTGCGACCGCCGAACAATACCATAAATACGCCTAGTTTCAAAGTAAACTCCTCCTTATGCGTTGGGTTTCAAATTAAGGTTGCCTCAATAACTTCCGGTTTTGAAAAGCTTTTCAACTTGCGTAAAACGAAGCCCGAACCCCAGGCAGGTCGTCTGCATGGGGAACGGTGAGTCGAGATGTATGAATGAACCTCTGAAGATTACTCGAAATATACGGCTTTACCCGTTTTGGCGGACTCGTAGATCGCTTCCAGAATTTGCGTTACGACAAAAGCCTGCTCAGGTTTAACGATCGGCTCCTTGTCTTCCAGGATCGCCTCGATCCACAGTCTTTGCTCCAGATCCGACTCGCTTTCGGCCGTGCCGGAGTAGAACGCCACGCCTCCTGCCTGCAAATCGATGTTGGTGTCGTACAAACGTCCCAGCTTTTCTCCGTTGATGCGGAGACCGTCCTTCATGTCCGCGCCGCCTTCGGTGCCTGCAAGGATCGTTTTGGCTTCGCCCGTTTCCACGACGTTAAGCGCCCAGCTGGATTCCAAAATGATCGTTGCGCCGTTTTCCATCGTGATGAAGCCGAAAGCGGAGTCTTCCACCTTGAATTGCTCCGGATCCCATGGTCCCCAGGCGTTGGCCGCGTCCTTGCGCTGTCCGAGCTTATGGAACGAGGAACCGAGCACGCTTTTCGGTTTGTAGTTGTCCATCATCCACAGCGTCAGGTCAAGCGCATGCGTACCGATATCGATAAGCGGGCCTCCGCCTTGCTTTTCCTCGTCCAAAAAGACGCCCCAAGTCGGAACCGCGCGGCGGCGGATCGCCAACGCTTTGCCCAGGTAGATGTCGCCGAGTTCGCCGGCTTCGCAAAGCTGCTTCAAATACAGGCTGTCGGCACGGTAGCGGTTTTGGTAGCCGATCGTCAGCTTTTTGCCCGTGCGGCGCGCCGCGTCCAGCATTTCCTGGGCTTGCGCCACGGTTTTGGCCATCGGCTTTTCGCACATAACATGTTTGCCGGATTCCAGGGCCGCTACGGTGATGACCGAGTGGGAATCGTTTGGCGTACATACATGAACGACGTCGATGCTTTCGTCTTTGAGCAGCTCACGGAAGTCGGTATACACTTTCGCGTCTTCGGTGCCGAATTCCTTGGCCGCTTTTTCCGCGCGTTCCTTCACGATGTCGCAGAAGGCCACCATTTGCGCTTGCGGCTGCTTCGCGAGGCTCGGCATATGCTTTCCGTTTGCGATCCCTCCGCAGCCGATGATTGCGATTTTTAAGGTTTGGGTTGTGTTAGACATGAACAGGTCCTCCATTTTTTGCGTAGTTTTTAATCCATTCCATGCTTTTCGCAATGGCTTCGAGCGGCGGATTTTGGCAGAAATCCTGCTCTACCACGATCCATTCCGCGCCCGCTTTGTCCGCGGCTTCGGCCACGGCCTTCAAGTCCACTTCGCCTTGGCCCAGCTCCACCGTCAGCGGGGAACCGTCCTCTTGTCTGCGGACATCCTTCCAATGCACCACCGGAAGGCGTCCCGCATAAGATTCGATGTAGCGGACGGGGTCGTAGCCGGCAAAGTGCACCCAGCAGCTGTCCAGCTCGATCTGGAGCAATGATTCGGGAACGTTTTCGTACATCGCGTCGAATACCGTTTGGTCCCCGATCTTCTCGGTGAATTCAAAGTCGTGGTTATGGTACAGCAGCGTAACCTGCTGCTCGGCGCACCGCTGTCCGATGCGTTCCAGGTTCGCAAAAACTTCATCCCAATGGCGGTCTTCCGCTCCGAGATACGGGACGATCAGGCGGGTATTGCCGATTTCTTTGTTGTAGGCGATTTCCTCGTCGAGGGCATTCAGCATGCGGTCGTAACCCGTATGCGTGCCGAGCGCGACCAGGCCGTACTGGTCGAGAAGCGCTTTCACCTCGGACGCGGGGCGCCCGAAAAAGGTATGGAATTCCACGCCTTGATATCCGAGCTCTGCTACTTTCTTCAGCGTCCCCTCAAAATCCTGCTCCATTTGCTCACGAACCGTATAAAGTTGCAAGCCCAGCTTCAACATGTTTGCCTCACTCCTGTTTTTTATTTTTCAAGGCAGGGTGCTTTCCAGCTTTACATGCTCGCCCTTCAAGGAAGAGGTATGGAATGCATGCATGGCTTCAAGCACATGGTAAGCGAGCGCTCCGCTCGCCCGATGGCCGCGGCCTCCCCGGATCGACGCAACCATGTCGTTCACGCCAAGCCCCCGCTCGTTTCTTCCGCATTCGAATGCCGGAGCCAGCGTTTCGGTCTCGGTCGATCCGCTGCGGCGGAGCTTGACGTCCCCGTCGAAGAAATTCGGATCGGGAAGGATCAGCGTCCCTTCCGTGCCGTATATTTCGAGCCAAGGCAGGCTTGCGCCGCCTTTGACGTCAAAGCTTGTAATCACGGTGGCGATGGCGCCCTGCCTGAAATCGATCGTTCCGGCCAGATGCGTCGGCGTAAGCACCGGGATTTGCTGGCCGGCCTTCGGTCCCGAACCGATCGTTCGCGTCGCGCTCGGAGCGCCGGCCGAAGAACTGATCCGGTCCATCGGACCCAGCAGCTCCGCCAGCGCCGTCAAATAATACGGCCCCATGTCGAACATCGGCCCGCCGCCGGGGGCGTAAAAAAATTCGGGATCCGGATGCCAGCCCTCCGGCCCGCCGCTCATCATAAAGGCTGCGGCCGCCACCGGCTTGCCGATCATGCCGCCTTCGATGGCCGCCTTGGCCGTTTGAATCCCCGAACCGAGGAACGTGTCCGGCGCGCTGCCGACGCGGAGACCTTTGCTTTCGGCAGTCTGAAGTATGCGCTTACCATCCTCCAGCGAGACGGCCAGCGGTTTTTCGGCATACACGTGTTTGCCCGCTTCCAGCGCGGCGATATCGATTTCGGCATGGCTCCCCGGAACGGTCAGGTTAATGACCAGCTCGATCTCCGGGTCGGCCAGCAGTTCGGCTGCCGTGTATGCGTTTGCAATCCCGTATTCCTCCGCCCGGGCCGCGGCGCGTTCAAGCACCACGTCAGCGCAGGCCACCACTTCGACAACGGGGCTCTTTTTCAGGTTCTCCAGGTAAATGGCGCTGATGTTGCCGCAGCCGACGATGCCTGCTTTCATTTTGGTGTCCATGCTTCACACTCCTTCATGAGGTAGAAGGTTGAATCAACAATCTAGTACCCATGGTATTCCGATTTCGTTTATATTAAAATGAATAATATGATTGAAACATGAACAATCTGGTCATTATTTTTTTTGCCCGGGATTTT
This sequence comes from Paenibacillus sp. FSL M7-1455, assembly GCF_038004655.1. NCBI lineage: Bacteria > Bacillati > Bacillota > Bacilli > Caryophanales > Paenibacillaceae > Paenibacillus > Paenibacillus sp. FSL M7-1455. The sequence continues at coordinate 3,936,516 of NZ_JBBORO010000001.1, forward strand.
TCCCGAACCAAAATCGGCGGTTCCCTGCGGACATGCCACTTTAAGCTATAGGAGTTATTTTTATGTCTACGGATCAATCGGTTCATATCTATACGGCAGGATTTTCATTCCACCACAAACCCTTTTACATGAGCGAAATGAACGGGGTCAAAAATTATTTGATGCGCCTGCAGACGGACGGAAGATGCCGGGCCCGCGTCGGCGGGGAGATGGTGCCCGTCGAGGCCGGGGATCTGCTCCTTTTTTCGCCGGACGAGCCGTATGAGCTGAAAATCGACGAGGAGCTGAACGCCCAAAACGAGCTTGCGGTCGAAAGCGGGGATTACCATATCTTTTTCGGCGGCAGCTGGATCGAGGAATGGTGGAACCGGCAAAAACGCCCGACGAAAATCCGGGTCCCCCTGAACGAAACGATCATCGGCCTTTTCAGGCAAATCGTGCTGGAGCAGCGCAAAATCTCCAATCCTTTTCCCGAAATCTCGGGGTATTACATGCGCATTTTATGTCTGGAGACGGACCGCCTTCTGCGGGAGCATCCGTCCACGACCCCGAAAACGTACCTGGCTCACCGGATCAAGCACTACATCGAGGAAAACGCCTCTTCATCGTTTAAGCTGGAGGATGTCGCGGCCCACGTCGGGATCAGCGTATCGCGCGCGGTGCACCTGTTCAAGGAGGCGTTCGGCAAAAGCATTATGCAATATACGCTTGACGTCAGGCTTGACATGGCCCGCGAGAAAATCATTTTCAGCCCGATGTCCCTCGAAAATATCGCCGAAACTTCGGGCTTTGCGAATTATACGTATTTCCACCGCGTATTCCGTTCCCGGTTCGGGAAATCGCCGAAGGAATACCGGATGGAAAGCCGCGAGCAGATTTGAAGGCGGATTCGACCGTTCAGAAGAAAAAGGAAATTTTGCTCAAGCAGGAAAGCTCCCCGGCAGTAGGCAGGGGAGCTTTATTTACAAAGGCATTGGATTCCAATGGCTGATAGTTGTATTTTGTTATTCCTTAGGCATTTCGTTGAAGAAAGCGACGTCCTCAATCGGCAATCTTACCGTCGGGTGTCCCGGCTTCGCCGCCTTGCCGATGGCGATCAGCATAATGGGAGCGTATCTCTCCGGAATATCGAACGCTTCTACGAATTTAGCCTGGTCATAGCCGCCCATCGGGACCGTATCATACCCTTTAGCGCGAGCGACCAGCATAAGCTGCATGGATACCAATCCGGCGTCAATGGATATTTTTTGGCGAACCGTCTCCCGGGGCATGCTCTTAAACAGCCCTTGATAGCGCTCCACGAACGATGTAGCCGTCTCTGCAGGCATGTAACCCGCATCGACCGCCATGCCGTAAATTTTATCGGCCAACTTATAGCCCTCCAAATCCCCAAGCACCACAATGACGGCCGAAGCCTCGATCACTTGCTGCTGATCGTTGGCGATCGGAAGCAGTTTTTGCTTCAACTCCTGCGAGTCGATGACGAGAAACCGCCACGGCTGCAGGTTGGCGGCCGAAGGAGCCAGCGTGGCTTGCTGCAGGATTTCGTTCATTTCCTCCCGCGAAATTTTGGCTTGGGGATCATAGCTGCGGACGGACCGCCGATCCTGAATAACGTTGAAAAACTGCTGCTGCTCTACCGTTTGGGTCGATGGTGAAACGGACATGCTTCTCTCCTCCTCATTGTTACTGTGCTCAGTACAGGCACAGTATATCTTAAAATAAAATGCAGTCGAACTTTCCAACTGCAACTTTAATGACAACAGTATATAACGTTTCGGCTCACATTGCAATCCTTTAATTATTCTTGCATCAAATCGGCTAACGTATGCTGTTTAAGCAGTTCGACGGTCTGCTTCTGCACTTCTTCCATAATGGCTTCGAGCTTTTGCCGGCCCGGTGCGCATTCCTCTCGGACCTCTTGCTCGGTGCAATCCGATTGGACAGCCAAAAAAATATCCGCCAGCGTAATTTGATCCGGACGGCGCTTCAGATAGTATCCCCCGTTCCGTCCTTCCCTCGCTTCGACGATACCGGCATGCGTGAGCTGCGCCAATACCCTGCGGAGGAACGTCGCATGCGACTGGACATCGCAGGCAATGGCCGCGCTGGAAAGCATTCCTTCGCATTTGGCCAGCAAGATCAGGGCATGCACGGCAGTGCCGAAACGCGGCGGACCGATCGGGGCGCTCCGGTTACATATCATATGAATCCCTCCTGTTTACAGTGTAGCACAAGTTCATTTCTTTATCCCGGCGATGCTTCGATCTCCGAAGGTTTCCACGCTTCGTTTGCATGGGATCCGCCGCCGCTTTTTGCATGAACCCGGAGGGTTCTTTCTCGCGGCTGCAGTACGTCCGAAGCGCAGGGACATGAAGGCTGTTTCGGCATAAAATAGTAAAAAAAGCAATCTCCTCGGCCCTCGCCAAGCAGGGAGATTGCTTCTTCTTTGAAATGACTCTTTGGGTGCTCTATCCGCCCAGTCGATGAGTTTTATTATACCCGCTCAGTGGATTCGTTTCAAAACATGACCCTGATTAATACACCCTATAGGTTTGTCCGGTTTGCGCGCCTTCGACGCTTTTGCGGTATGCTTTGGCGGCCCGTGCCGCCGGAACCGGTTCAAAACCCGGGAAAAACGGCCCGTAGCTGTCCATCGATTCTTCAAGCACGTTCGGGCTTACGTTGTTGATCCGGATCCCCCGCGGCAGCTCGATGGCGGCGGCCTGAACGAATGCCCGGACCGCTCCTCCCGCCATTGCCGAAGAAACCCCGCCGACGATCGGGTCATCCATAATGATGCCGGTGGTCAGCGTAAAGCTGCCGCGGTCGTTCACGTAATCCTGCCCGAGCAGCACCAAGTTGATCTGCCCTTTCAGCTTGCTCAGAATGGCGATTTCGTTGCGTTCCGGCGTCAGTTCCTCCAAACGTCCGAAATATGCGTCGCCCGCGGCGCAGATGACGGCATCGACGCGTCCGGTTTGTTCGTACATCGCCCGGATGCTTTGGGGCGAAGTGATGTCGACCGTCACGTCGCCCGCGCTCCGGCCGGCGGAAATGATCTCATGCTTCGGAGAAAGCTCATCGCAGATGGCCTTCCCCAGCGTGCCGTTTGCTCCCACAACAATGATTTTCATTTTTGCATCCCCCGCTTTTATCGATTATTCACAGTCCGCTTTTACCAATTTTAACATAGGCCCGTCTAGGCGGCGACGCCGCTTCGATTCATTTTCGCGGCGGTCGGTTCGAGATCGCCTCGGATACGACGAAAGCCAAATCCTCGTTGCCGAACAGCGATAACACGCCAAGGACGGTTTCGTCCGGGATGGGGCCGGCCTCCTCCTTCGGCACCGTCAGCTCCAGGACCCGCTTCAGCCGTTCATTGCTCTGCTGCTGCGGATAAGCTTTTCCGTACAGCTCTTCCGGATCGAGGCCTTCATTGACGCACCACTGCGCGAACACAAGGATCATCATATCCTCGTCCTGACGGTAGCTTTCCACGATGCCTTCTTCAACCTGTTTGCGGTATTCGTTCATTTTTTGCATTTCCCCTTCGTTTTTATCCAAGCCGCCAGGCCGTAAGCCTTTCGTTATCCTCCATGACGGCAAAAGCGGCGGGATTACCGGTCCTGCGCCTTTTGGACGCCCCTTGCGGTAACCCGCCGCTAAGCGGTAGTTTTACGCATGCGCAACGTCCTTCTTGCGATTTTAGCAAAACAAGGATCGTTACACATTATACCTTTTCGTTGAAAGAAACTGAACAGGAAAGACGATTCAGCTCATGCCGACCGCCCGGCCTTTGGCAGCCTCCGCTTTTTTCTTTTTCGACCAGAGTCCCAGCAGCACGACCGCGGCAACCACCACCAGCTCGAAACCGTACTTCAGCACCGCATTCGCGAAAAGATCGTGGACCAGCGGTTCTTCCACCAGCATTTTCGAAGCGGTCCAGGCGAGAATGGCCGACCCGATCGTGATGATCACCGGGAAACGTTCCGTCAGCTTCACGATCAGCGTGCTTCCCCACACCATGATCGGCACCGAAATGGCCAGACCGATAATGACGAGCAGGAAATCCCCGTGCGCGGCGCCGGCAACGGCCAGCACGTTGTCCAGCCCCATCATGGCGTCCGCGATGATGATCGTGCGAATCGCCGCCCACATCTGGTTGCCCGCCGAAATATCATGCTTTTTCTCGTCGATCAGGAGCTTATAAGCGATCCAGACGAGCGCCAGCCCGCCGACGAGCCGCAGGCCCGGGATCAAAAGCAATTGAACGACCAGCAGCGTGGCGATGACCCGGATGATGATCGCTCCGACCGTCCCCCACACGATCACTTTCTTTTGATCTTCTTTTCTAACGTTGCGCGCGGCAAGACCGATGACGATGGCATTGTCTCCGGCCAGCACCAGGTCAATGATGACGATGGACAGCAGCGCCGTCCAAAAAGCCATGGTTAACAATTCCATTTTCCTTCCACCTTTCTTTTTGTAGGGAAATGCCTTTCCCCGAATAAAATGATTGCTATGACTAGTCCGCCGCATGAAAAAAGCGCCCTTACCTTCATTAGGCAAACGGCGCTTTTTTTTCCACCAAAAAAGACCTTTACCTAATGAAAATCAGGCAAAGGTCTCGCAAAACAACGTTATGTTGCCAATAAAGCCGGGGATCCTTATCCCGTAATGACGACTTTATTGCATGAGCTACTCCCCTTTGGGAACTATTCATTTGTTGAGATCATTATAGCAGACGGTTTGGAACATGGCTATAGTTTGTTTTATATTTTCTTTCCACATTTGATATGATGGATGAAACGAATCCCTAAAAGCGAGGAAAACAATGAAAAAATGGCTGCTTGCCGCCCTGTACGCGGCGGTTCTTGTGATCGCCTTGATCTACCGGAGCGACATCGTAAATTACATGCAGAAGCACGGCTCCTTTCCTGTGCTCGTCTGCCTTTCGGCCTTGGTCGCCCTGTTTCCGGTCATCCCTTACAAACTGGTCATCGCCGCCCTCGGGTTTTCCTTCGGCACGTTCTGGGCGGCCGCCGTGAGCTGGCTCGGGACGATGATCGCAGGGAGCGTCATTTACGCCCTTTCGAGGACGGTGCTGCGCGAGCAGGCCAGGACATACCTGAACAAATTCGGCATGCTGCAGTCGTTTACCGCCTGGGTTGAAGCCCATCCTTTCATGAGCGTGGCCGCCGGACGGCTGATTCCGGTCCTTCCGCAAATGGCCGTAAACGTGTTCGCAGGCGTCGCCTCGATCCCTTTTTGGACGTATACGGCCGCTTCCGGCCTCGGCAAACTTCCCGGCATTTTGGTTTATGCGTTTCTGGGCGGCAATGGGACCAAACACCCGCTCGTCTCCGTCCTCGTGTTCGCTGGTTACGTGCTGCTGCTTGGACTGATGCTGCTCCTTTACCGCAAACGCAAAAAGCTCCCGTCCGCTTAAAGGGGGGTCCTTGGTTTTCGTGCGCCATATCGATTATAATCATTGTATAAGGTTATTGTTTCAATACGATTGGATTTACGAAAAATAGATGAAAGCGGAGTGATATCATGAGCGAAATACAAGCGGCACATCAGGAAAAAGCGACCTTCGCAGGCGGATGCTTTTGGTGCATGGTAGCCCCGTTTGAAGATCTGCCCGGCATCGTCGAGGTTGTATCGGGTTATACGGGCGGACATAAAGAGAACCCTACCTATGAAGAGGTCTGCTCGGATACGACGGGACATGTCGAGGCGGTGCAGATTACGTACAACCCGGACATTTTCCCTTACGAAAAACTGCTGGAGCTGTATTGGCAGCAAATCGACCCTACCGATGCGGGCGGCCAATTCCATGACCGCGGGCAATCTTACCAAACGGCGATTTTTTATCATACGGAGGAGCAGCGCCAGTTGGCCGAGGCGTCCAAAGCGGCTTTGGCGGCAAGCGGACGCTTCGACAAGCCGATCGTGACGCCGATCCTGCCGGCCAAACCGTTTTATGCGGCCGAGGAATATCATCAGAATTACCACAAAAAGAACCCGGGACATTACAAACGTTACCGCAAAGGCTCCGGGCGGGAAGACTTTTTGGAAAAGGTATGGGCCCCGAAAACAGACAAAACCGATTTGAAGCAGCGCCTGACGCCGCTGCAATACGAAGTGACGCAAAACAACGCGACCGAACCCCCGTTCCAAAACGAGTTTTGGGATCACCACGGCGAAGGCATTTATGTCGACATCGTATCCGGCGAGCCGCTGTTCAGCTCGCGGGACAAATACGATTCCGGCTGCGGCTGGCCGAGCTTCACGCGCCCGATCCGCGATTACAGCATCAAGGAAAAGCTCGACCTGAGCCATATGATGGTTCGCACCGAGGTCCGCAGCAAAAGCTCCGATTCGCATCTCGGTCACGTATTCGACGACGGTCCGGGCCCCGAAGGCCTTCGCTACTGCATCAACTCCGCGGCGCTGCGCTTTGTTCCGAAGGAAGAACTCGAGGAGCAGGGTTACGGGGAATATAAGGTATTGTTTGAATAAATCACGCATGGATAGGAGGACGGCACATGCCTCTCCCTATCCATTTTTTTTATGAAAGCTCCTTCCTTTGATTATCCCCCGACCATTCTTCCCGACTTCCGGCATAAGGCATCTGCACATCATATATTCATTTTTTTCGTGAAATCCTTCAACAAGAAATTGCATTGTCTGATAAAATCGAGAATGTTTTCAAGTTCCGCATCATCGTATCTCGATAACATTTGATCCAAATCTTTTCCGAAGGACTCAAAGAGCGGAACAATATCTTTTGCCGCCTTCTCCTGGTCGATGCAAATAACGACACGTCTTTTGTCTTGGGGATCTTGCACTCGGGAGACGTATCCCGCCTGCTCCAGCCTGTTCAATACCCCTGTGACGGCACCCGTCGTCAATCCGGTCAAAGCGGAAAGCTGCCCCGCCGTGAGGGGCTGGTTTTTCAATATGACGTCCAAGCATTTGTGGTCGGTGGAATTTAGCCCCAGCTTCGCGGCAATGGCCTCATGAAACAGGATCGTTGCCGTACTGTTATCGCGCAGTTCTTCCGAAAGGATATGTATGATTTGATTTCTTGACATTCGTATCATCCTCCGTTTAATATTATCTTATCTCATGAGATAAAATAAATAATTCAATACTATCTTATCATTCATTTGCTGAAAAGCAAAATTAAAAAGGGGATGTACGAACATGTCCAAAATTTCTGTAGCCATCGCCGGCGCTGGCATAAGCGGCTTGTGCTTGGCCCATTCATTGCTTCGAGCCGGATTCGACGTGCAGATTTATGAACGGGATCCGGCGCCGCATGCCCGCCGCCAAGGATACCGGATCACTCTTGACGAACACGGAATCGCGGGACTTCAGCGCTGCCTGCCTCCTCATTTATTCCAGCTGTTTCTGGCCACCACTTCGCCTACCGACGAGATTGGATACATGCGGATAACCAATCAGAACCTTGGCGAGGTATTCCGTTTCGCTTTTCAAGGTGATCCGAGCGGCACGGATTTGCGAACACCGCGGCAAGCCGATCGCCAAACGCTTCGCACCATTATGCTCGAAGGGCTTCGGGATCGGGTGCACTACGGCAAAGCGGCGGTCCGTGCCGAGACGACATCCGATGGGGCAACGCTTCACTTTTCGGACGGAAGCCGTGTCCATGCTTCGCTCGTGGTCGGTGCCGATGGCGTAAATTCAGCTTTGCGCCAATCCTTTTTGCCGGACTGCGAACCGGAGGATACCGATCGTTGGGCGATTTACGGCCGCACGCTGCTTTTCCAAAACGGCCGCTCGATCGTTCCCCACCCGCTGAAAACCAGCGGAGTATTTGCCATCGGCCCCTCGAGTCGCGGCTTCTTCTTTACCACGATGAACTTCCGCGAGTCTCCGCAGACTGCTTTTCCACGCTTTGGAATGGATCAAATACCGCCAATTACCGACGATTATGTGATGTGGGCACTTCTCTTGCCAAAAGAGCAATTTCCGGAACCTCAAGGAAAACCTCGCTCGGAGATGCTGCAACAACTTGCATTGAAGGCTGCCCAAGACTTTCACCCCGTGCTGCGCCGTTTCGTGGAGCAATCCGACCTCGATTACACCATGGCGGTAACCATTAAAGCGGCAAAAAAGCCGGCTGCGTGGCCGGTCTCCCGAATCGCCTTTATGGGAGACGCGGTACATGTCATGCCCCCCACTGGATCGCACGGAGGCAACACCGCTTTGCGCGATGCGGCCCTACTCGCCGAAAAGCTGAAAACTGCCGCAATCGAAGGCACGCCGCTTGAGAAGGCCGTCGCTTCTTACCAAGAGGAGATGAGCAAGTATGCCTTTCGTGAAGTGGAAGCATCCAAGACGATGTTGAAACGATTCACCATAAAGAATCCCCTAATGAATTGGGTCATGTTGCGTGCCATACCACGGATTCGTTCATGGTCAAACAAATCACTAACTGCGGAATGACTCCATCACCCGGCCCCGAGCTGGCCAACCCACGATTCCTGCGGGCACAACTCTTTCCAGCCGAATGTCGATCGGCATCAGGGAAAGAGTTTTTGCCCGTTGATCACCGTTTCGTTTAAAAAACACAAAAAACCGCCCGATCCTTGTTTCAAGAATCGGACGGTTATCCGTCAGTGAGCACTCCGCACCGCATGAACGGGCTTGGTTGCCTTTTTGGGCGTTGCAGCAGCCGGTTCGGGAACGACGGGATCGACCGTTTTTCCCTTGCGGAACGAAACCGTCAGCGTGATCGTCTGCCCGGCGATGCCTACCGCCAAAATCGTAAACAGCGTTTCCTTCAGCGGCATGTAAAACAGGGACAGCAGCAATACGGCGGCATCCAATAGAATAAATACGGTACCTACCTTAAGCCCGCTCCAGCGGCTAATGAGCAGCGACAAAATATCATCTCCGCCGGTAGCTCCCCCAAATCGGAGAACCAGTCCTGTGGCAAACCCCGTGACCAGTCCGGACAACAGCGCCGCCAGCAGCAGATTATCGCGCAGGTCGATGACCAGCGTCGAATAACGTTCGAAAAGTTCGTAAAAAATAGAAAACGATAACGTCGCAAGCAGCGTGTTCATGACGAACTTGCGGCCTTTCAAAAACATGGCGATCAAAATGACCGGGATGTCCAGCAGCAGCGTGCTCAGCGCCGGATTGACCCCAAGCACGTATTTGCCGAGCAAGGACAAGCCGACAAATCCGCCTTCCGATAGATGATTTTGAAAATTGATGTGAAAATACGCAAAAGCCAGCAAAAAAGTTCCGAAAAGCATCATTGCAATGGATGAAAACTTAGAAATCAAATGGTCTTTCTTTCTCATACAGGTTCCCTCTTATCGTCGTAGGTTAGTCAGGAGTCTGGCAAACCTCTGCGATAAGTACGGGACCTGCGGGACTTGGTCCTTCGCATGTGAAGTTCCTTCTTTCGCAGAGTTTGTCATTCGTCCTTGGTTGTCCAGGTGACTTTTCTCTACGAAAGGGAGCTACGTGTAAGAGAGATCATAACGTTTCCAAATCGTCCTTTGGGGATGGTTCCTTCGGGGACACATGGTATCCTGATCCTTTCTTTTTTTGTTTGGTTACATTTTTATTATAACACATTTCGGACCGTTGCTAAACAGCCGGGTAAGTAAATCGTTCGAAATTTCCATATAACTTCCACTTTTTCCTCCTTTTTCTCTTGTTCCGATGTTCACACATTGTCAATGTTTGATGTGACCAGAATCACAATTCGCCTGTTTCGCCTTTCCTATACTTAAGAAGAAAGCACGACACATAATCAAGAAAAGAGGAATTCGTTATGCTGACGAAACAAACCATCGACATCATCAAATCGACCGTTCCGGTCTTGGAAGTGCACGGAAAAGCCATTACGACCGCCTTTTACCAACTGCTGTTCGAAAACCATCCCGAACTGCTCAACATATTCAACCACGCGAACCAGCGGGAAGGAAAACAGCAAACGGCGCTGGCCAACGCCGTGTATGCGGCCGCGGCGCATATCGACCGTTTGGAAGACATCCTGCCTGCCGTAAAACAGATCGCGCAAAAACACCGGGCGCTCAACGTAAAACCCGAGCATTACCCGATCGTCGGCGAAAACTTGCTTGCAGCCATCAAAAAGGTGCTGGGCGATGCGGCCACGCCTGAGATCATGAATGCTTGGGCCGAAGCGTACGGCGTCATCGCCGATGCCTTTATCGGCGTCGAAGCCGAAATGTACCGCGAGGCCGAAAACGCTCCTGGCGGCTGGGCCGGATTCCGTCCGTTCGTCGTCGAACGCAGAGTGAAGGAAAGCGACGTCATCACCTCCTTCTATTTGAAGCCGCAGGACGGCGGGGCGATTTCCGGCTATCTTCCCGGACAATACATTACCGTGCGCGTGAAGCCTGAACATCAGCCTTACGCGCAAATCCGCCATTACAGCCTGTCCGCCGCTCCGGGCGGAGACGCGTACCGGATTTCGGTGAAACGGGAAGGCGGAGCGCCGGGAAAACCCGAAGGCGTTGTTTCCACTTACCTGCATGATCAAGTGAAGGAAGGCGACGTGCTCGAAATCAGCGCGCCTGCAGGCACGTTTACGCTGGATATGACCCAGACGATCCCGCTTGTGCTGATCAGCGGCGGCGTCGGCCTGACCCCGATGGTCAGCATGCTGGAGACGGTTCTGAAAGAGCAGCCTGAACGAAAGGTAACGTTCATTCATGCGGCCATCAACGAAAGCTTCCACGCCATGAGGGAGCATATCGAGCAGCTGGATGCTTCGCACGACAACCTGAAATCCTACATTTGCTACGAAAAACCGCTTGGCCAGGGCTTCTGCCACAAAACCGGATACATCGACCTGCCTTGGCTTCAGGAAATTGTATCGCAAAATTCGGACTTCTATTTCTGCGGACCGGTTCCGTTCATGAGCGCGGTGAACAAGGCGCTGAAAGAGTGGGGCGTACCGGAAGAACGGATCCACTACGAATTTTTCGGCCCGGCCGGCACGCTGTAAAACGAAAAGGGATATTTGCTCCTCCAGGAGGGCAAATATCCCTTTCTTTTTTAGCCTTCTCCCCACTTCAAAAATACGGCTAATTTGCAGCAGGCGGTCGGCTGGGGCGAACCCAGCGTAATACCGATCCCGCTCGGGGAAAAATCGGTCTGCACGGGGTTCGACGCGCCGATCGACTTCATCAGCCGGTCGACCTCCTGCTTATTTCCCGTTTGGGCGGCCCTCATGACCTGAACCGCAAAGGAATGTTCGGACAGCTTGTTCAAAACCTTGTAACCGTCCTCCATCAGCCCGTAGGTGTGTTGCAGGGACCGGTTCAAAATTTCCGTTTTGACCTGCGGATATTCGCGGGCCCAGACGCGGGCCGGGCGGGGATACGGATAAGGCGCATACCATGCCCGATACGGGGGGTAACCCATGGGAGCGATCTCCTTTCTGCACATCCGGTTACCCCAGTATATGTGCCCGGTTCGGATTTTGTGAGGTCCCTCAAACGCCAGGCGTCTTCATCCTTTAGCACGCAAACTCCACCTTGATCCGGTCCGGATCTTCGAAAAAAACCGCGTAGTGCTCCGGCCCCCCTGCGTAGGGATAACGGTCCTCGTACAGCAGCTTGACGCCCTTTTGTTTCAGCAAAGAAGCCATCTCGTCGACCTCGGCGCGGGATTCCGCATGAAAAGCCAGATGGTTGATTCCTGTCGCTTTTCTGTGGTACGGGGCGTCCAAAAACCGCTCCTCCGTTTGCACGAATACGAGATACGTTTTCCCGTGCTTGAAGCTGAACCCCTGATCCCAATCCTGATAAAGCTCGTAACCGAGCCGCGTCAAAAACCATTCCCAAAATTCCCGGCTCCGCCCCAACTCCGATACATTGATTTCCACGTGATGCAGCATCCGCTAATGCCCCCTTAACAAACGGTTGATCGTCTCCCGCCGAACCCCGATCAGCTGCCCGATTTCCTCCTGCGTCAGCAGGTCGGTGAAATGCACGCCGTGCGAATAATCGTTCAGCCATTCGGTCAATAGCGCCAGCCGATCCGCCGGCGTCCCTACCGTCAGGTGGTCCAGCCTTTTTTGCATGAACCGCACCTTTTCCTGAAGCAGCAGCGCGATTTCCAGCGCTTTTTCCGGATGCTCCCGCAATTCGCGGTACCAATCCTCCGCCACGATCCGCTCTACCTCGCTGTCCATAAGGGCAATGGCCGATCCGTGTGTTTCTTTCGGGGTAATGAGGGAATGATGCGGCACCGTTTCCCCGGGATACAAGATGTTAAAAAGCACCATGTTCCCGTTTTTGTGCAGGCGCGTCACTTTAAAAAGCCCGCTTTTGATATGGTACAAATATTCGCCGCTGTCCCCCTGATGGAATAATACTTCCCCTTTATGCAAAATCATAAGATGTCATCCTCCCCGGTTTCGTAATGGATAGCTTCTGGCCCGGACTGCCAATGGGTATTATTATACCAAAAAAAATCCGGCCTCATTTCAAAGATTTGGTTGTTGCCGGAATGCATCCTTTTCGCGTAACATGAATATAAATAGAACATGCGTTCCTATTCGTGATCCAAGGAAGTGCTCTCATGAAAGCATCCGCTCTCCCCCCCGTGCCGGACGAAGAAGATTCGGTACTTGTCAAAAGCTATATGCTGCACGTCGTTTTGCTGGATGTGCTGGAACGGGACATCCGGACGCTGAAGACGCTCGCCCTCAAGCTGCCGGAGGTGTATATCCGCGGTTTGTCGGGCGTTCAGCAAAAAGCGGTGCGACGGCTGGCGGAGATCCGCAAGGCGATGCGGGCCCGCGGCATTCGGGTATACGAGGAAACCCGGAACGAAAAAGGAATGGAAGCCCTCTATTTGTGCCGGGGATACCAGCGGCGCTTTTTTATGCTGTGGTCTTACGTCAAAGCGGAAACGGCTTGCGAGCTATGCGTTTATTTGGGGATCGGCCCCGAGCCGGGATAACGGCAGGATCATCCTCCGGCAATACGGCTTCGGAGCCGAACTGGCCAACCGGCTTCTCGACCGCCGAGGGGAAAAGATTTGTTCAGGCGAAAGAAAAAAAGCTCCTGCAACCGCAGGGGCTTTTAAGTTAAACCGGGGGGACTGCGCCCCATTTAGCATAAGCTGCACGCAAGTTCCGCTGGACGCCCGTTCCACCCGCGGCAGCGTCCCGAAATCCGCATGGCCGGAAGCGCCGCTTCGGATTTAATGCTTGGCAGCCGGTTGTTCCGCCTGTTTGGCCGCTTTCGCCTGGAACATTCGCCAGCCGGTCAATACGGCGGCAACGAGACAAATACTAGCTGAAGTGATAAACACGGCGTGCATTCCGTGGAGGAAAATGTCCGGACGCCCGGGAACAAGCCCGGTCACGCGATGCCCGGCCTTGGCGCTCATGACATGGAACAATATCGTCGTCGCCACCGTAATGCCGACGACCATGCCCACGTTCCGGACAAGCGAGTTGACGCTCCCTGCAGAGCCGAGCTGGGTGCGCGGCACCTGGGACATGATCAGGGAATTGTTTGGCGATTGGAACAAACCGCTGCCGATGCCAAGCATGGCGATCCAAACGCCGACAATGACAAGCGAGCTGCCTTCGTGAAGCCAGGCGAGCCCGAACTGGGCCACGACCATCACGACCAGTCCGGCAAAGGTCAACAGCTCGGAGCCGATTTTATCGGATAAGGCGCCGCTGAGAGGCGCCACGATCACCATGCATATCGGGAACAACATCATCATGAAACCCGCCGAAGAAGGCGACAGATTCAGCATGTTCTGGGTATAAAACGGCGCGATGATATTAAAACAGAAATTCGCCGTAAATACGAGGAATCCGCATAAAAGGCTGACCGAGAACAGCGGATTTTTGAACAACGACAGATCCACCAGCCCGTTCGGGCGATTCAGCTCGGCCCGTATAAACCACGCCAATGCGATCACCGCGGCTGCAAGCAAAACGATGATCCACAAATTGCCGTACCCCGCCTGTTGCCCGAGCAAAAGGCCGGCAAACAGCGTTATAATAAACACGGCGAACAACGAGCTGCCGGGTGCGTCGATTTTCGCTTTGACCCGGATCAGATCGGCGGGAAGCACCTTCCATCCCATCCCAATCGCGATGAGCCCGACCGGCACGTTCACCCAAAAAATATATTCCCAGCCTAAAGAGGAAATGATGATTCCCCCGAGGCTTGGTCCCGCAATGCTTCCGAGGGACACGAAGGTACCGATGAGTCCGAGCGCCCTGCCCCGCTCCTTCGCCGGAAAAATATCGGTCAGTATGCCTTGGCTGTTCGCCATCGTCATGGAAGCTCCCAAAGCCTGAACGACCCGTGAAATGATCAGTAACGGCAGCGTATGGCTGAGTCCGCATAACAACGACCCGACGATAAATATGATCGTTCCGATTTTAAATATGCGAATTATGCCGGCGATATCCCCCAGTTTTCCGAAAAAGAGGATGAAGCAGCAAATTGCCATCAGGTAACCCGTCGTTACCCATTCGATCTGGGCGATCGGCAGACCCATCTCCTTCGAGAGGACGGGCAGCGCAATGTTCACGATGCTCCCGTCCAGCGTGGACATAAAAGTAAACAAATTAAGAACAATAAGGATGATCCAGCGTCTCTTCTGGATGTTCGCATCCTCTTGGTACGTACGTTCCAATGAACCCATATGCGCCCTCCTGGTCGTCATCTGCGTCAATTAATTGCGCACGCAACTAATTGACAGTACCAGTGTACCCCATATTAGTTGCGTACGCAACAGGTTTTTGATACACTAACTTTCAGGAATGGATCTCATCAGGAAGAGGTGCCGCTTATGAAAGAACCGATCGGCAAGCTAATTTCATACCTTTACCGGCAAAACCAGAAAAGGCTTGCCAAGGAACTGGCTCCGTACGGCATCGGCAGCGGCGGGCAACACAGCTTCCTCAAGTCGATTCTGCATCATCCCGGCATCACCCAGGACCAGCTGACCCATCAGCTGAAATTCGATAAAGCCACGACGGCCCGCTCCATTAAGCAATTGGAACAGTCCGGATATATTACGCGCCAGCCCGATCCTAAAGACCGGCGCTCGCATTTCCTGTTCCCGACAGCCAAAGCGAAGGAGCTGCTGCCCGTGCTCCAATCCATTTTGGATGAACACAACCGGAAGATCGCCTATCATCTGACCCCGGAAGAAGAAGATCAGCTCGTCCATCTCCTGCAAAAAATAAGCCGGGAGCATCCCGACGAATAAACGCAACATGCAAAAAAGCGTATCCTATGAACGTGCCACAGAATACGCTTTTTCCTGTTGTCCTGATGTCAATTGCCCATGCTGCTGCCCGGCTCCCGCTTCGGGTTCGCCGCGGCGATTTTTTCGATCCAAGCTTCGTAGTGATGAATGGCCAGTCCCGCAAACGAGGTATGGACTTCGCTGAGACGGTAGGCGTTTTTCATTTCTTCCTCCATGACCGTCACCGGCTTCCGGAAAAAACTTACGTGATCCCCTTCCTTCGTCTCTCCCAGCTCCATGCCGATCCAGACGGATTTCCCGAGCCTGTCGGCCTCGTTCAGCATCCCGCGGGAAAGATCCACCATTTGGGTGCCGCTGTCGCGGTAGGACATCACGGCCAAGGCGTCAAAACGCTCCAGCATCCACCGGCTTAACCCCCTGCCGTCTTCCGTCTCGATTTTCCCGAGCCAAAACGGCACCGCCGCGCTCATGTAAAGCCCGCCTTCGCGTGCTTTGTCCGTCCATTCCTGCATGTTTCGGCTCCACTCTTCCACGACGCCGGCCTGATCCCGCTCCCAGCGCTTCAGTTGATACGGCTCCACGTCGAATTGAATGCCCGCGAACCGTTCTTCCGCCGGAGCATGGCGGTTGTAGTCGAGAACCCAGTCAATGAATTTTTCCGCTTCCCCGCCCTGCTTTTCGTAGGCCCACTCCGGCCTGCCGTCCAAGGCATGCACCGAAATATCGGCCTCGCGGGCAGCGGCGATAAAACGGCCGTACCGCTCATCCTCCACGTTTTTTTGGATCTGCAAAAAGATCACGCCGACTCCCTGCTCCCGGCAGAAGTCCAGGATCGGCTCCGGACGTTCGATCAATGACGCGTCCCACAACCAGGTTGCTTTTTGTTCTTCCATCGCAGACGATGTAAACAGGAAGGGCAGGAGCAGCAAGAAGCAGACGACCAGGACGATCCGAGGTTTCGCTTTTGCATGGAACTGTTCTCCCATCCTTCCCTCCTTTGTCATTACACGATCAAAGCCATATCCGGCTCTTGGACATGCTGGACGGAATGTCCGATTTTGTAGATATGAGGTTCGCTGAAGTTTTTGAACGCGTTGCGGGTATCGAGAATCGGCACGCCCAGGGACGCGATATCGCCGTAATTCAAGCCGCTGTGGTTCGTGATCAGCACGATGCAGTCATAACTTCTGAACTTTTCGAGATCGTACGCGACGCTATGGACCGTCTCTCCATGCTTGTCGCGGAAGCTGGTCGCAAACGGATCGTAATATTCGACGTTGGCCCCGCTTTCCTTGTACAGCTCGTACACCTCGAGTCCCGGCGATTCGCGCAGGTCGCTGATGTCCGGCTTGTAGGCCATGCCGAGCACCAGGATGTTCGATTTTTTGATCGACTTGGCGTATTCGTTCAGGATGGTCGACGTTTTGCTGATGACGTAATACGGCATGTTGTCGTTCGTGGATTGCGCCAGCTCGATGAATTTGCTGTAGAACCGGAAACCTTTCGCTTTCCAGGACAGGTACATCGGGTCCAGCGGGATGCAGTGGCCGCCGATGCCCGGACCCGGATAAAACGGCATGAATCCGAACGGCTTGGTTGCGGCCGCGTCGATGACTTCCCAGATGTCGATGCCCATCCGGTCGCACATCATCGCCATTTCGTTGATAAACGCGATGTTGACGCTGCGGAAGGTATTTTCGAGCAGTTTGGACATCTCCGCCACTTTCGGCGTCGAGACCGGCACGACCTGCTGCACGTATTTGGAATACAGGGCGGTGCCGAGCGTCAGGCAGGCCTCGGTCGTTCCGCCGATGACTTTCGGCGTATTAAACGTGTTAAAGCGCGTATTGGACGGATCGACGCGTTCCGGCGAGAAGCAGAGGAAAAAGTCCTCGCCCACGCGATAGCCGAGCGCTTCGATTTCGTATTGGATCAGCTCTTCGGTCGTTCCCGGGTAGGTCGTGCTTTCCAGCGTAATCAGCAATCCTTTTTTCATATGCAGCTTGATCTGGTCGACCACGCTCGTAATGTAGGACGTATCCGGATCCTGATTTTCGCTGAGCGGCGTCGGAACGCAAATGCTGAGCGCATCGATCACCGTGATCATGCTGTAATCGGTCGTCGGCTTGAAGCGGCCGCTGGCGACGCATGCCTTCAAATCTTCCGAAGAGATGTCGGTAATGTAGGATTCCCCGTGGTAGATCTTTTCGATTTTGGACGGGTCGACGTCGATGCCGATGACCGTAAACCCTTGCTTGACCATTTCGACGGCGAGCGGAAGCCCGACGTAACCCAAACCAACGACGCCAAGCACGGCCTTTTTGTTTTCGATCGCGTTCAACAGTTGCTCATATTCCTGATTCACTAGCATTCAACCTCCATATGATGTAATTTTCGTCATGCTAAAAATCTTTTTAGAACGATGCAAAAACGGCTTGTCCTTGTCATCGTCCTCCATTTATTGTAAACACCGGTGTATGCGGGCATCGAGCTCGACCGGGGAAAATGGCTTGGTAATATAATCGTCGACTCCATGCTGGAAACATTGGCTGATCGTCCGTTCCACCCGCTGCTCTGTCAGCACGACGATTTTCGGCGTGTTTTCCAAAGGCAGCTTCTGGATTTGGTTAATGAAGGGCAGGCCGTCGATGCCGTACAGGTTCAGCTCCGTCAGCACGAGATCCGGCTCCCATTTTTCGATCAGCTCCAGCGCCGACGTGCCGTCGAGCGCCTCCAGCGTTTCGTACCCCTGCATGTTGAGGCGAATCGTCAGAAACTCGCGGATGGTATCGTCGTTATCGACGATGAGAATGCGCCCGGGTTCCGAAGCGGCTTCCTCTTTCGTGAAAATATGAATGTCGGCCGATGCGCCGAGCCTTGCGGACTCGGCCATCTGCTTGAGCACGCCCGGCGTCGGGTCTACCTGTCCCGGAAACACGGTAAGCGTGATCCTCGGATCCGCCTCCGGCACCGTTTCCTCCAAATGCCGCTTAAGCAGCAGCGCCTGATAATGGGTCTGGTCCAGGGTCGCTCCCGGCAGCAAAACCGCCAGCGTGGACGTCGAGGCGTCTTTCAGCACTTCGATTTCGCTTCCCGTCTCCTGCCGCAAAGATTCGCGCACCAAGCTTTCCAGCTGCGGGGGACCGGGACAATAGAGGAACATCACGCCGCACAGCTCCGGTGAGGTTTTTTTGAGACGTTCTTCGAGGTTGTGATACATGCCCTCTAGCTGTTTTCGTTCTAATGTTATGGACTCTGGCATTATCGATTACCACCTTTCTTAATCATTTGAGAAAAACGGAAGCGTTTGGGTATTGCCCGAATCACGCGGTTGAGGCCGTTTCGCTTTCTTCCTTCCAGCTTTGCCTTGTCATCGTGCCCCAGGAATTGTTTTTCCGGAGGTACTGGATATGCCCCTGAACGCGCCACAGCACGCCAAGCTGATGGTAGCCGACAAATTTGAGGGCCGAAAACAGGAGCATTTTCCACAGGTCGGAAAGCTTCTTGTAACGGCGGAAGGCTATTTCCTCCAAAATGACAGCCCCTACGCTCAGCAAATACCCGCTCAGAAAATTCAAAAGCATGAAAGTCAGCAGTATGCGCCAATGCGTCATGTCCAAAAACGTATATCCCGCAAGAGCCAACAGGCCCGTGATTCTGAAATAAGGGTTTAGGGTTTCGAACAATACGTTATAAGGAACCGTGATGAGACCCATGACTTTGTACTTCGGGTTCAAAAACATCCCGCGGTTTTCGATCATGTTTTTGAGATTTCCCCGTCCCCAGCGCATGCGCTGGTTGGAGATGATTTTGTACGTGTCCGGCGCCTGCGTCCAGCAGACCGCCTCGGGGCAAAACGCCACTTTGTAAGGAATTTTGTGGCTTAGCATGTACCGGTGAAGCTTGATGATGATGTTCATGTCTTCGCCCGGATAACCGCCCCGGTAGCCGCCGACGGCGATGACATAGTCCTTGCGGAACAGGCCGAACGCGCCGGATACGATGATCAATCCGTTCATCCGGCTCCAGCCGATTCGTCCGCCGAGGAATGCCTTCAAATATTCGATGGATTGGAACATCGGCCATATTTTTCGCGGCAGCGACACTCGTTTTACCGCTCCGTTTTCGATCAGGCAGCCGTTGGCGATGCGGACGTCGCCGCCGATGGCCACCGTCTCCTCCGGATTTTCCATGTACATGCGCGCCATCCGGATCAGGGCGTCCTTTTCGAGCAGCGAATCGGCGTCGATCGAAGAAATAAGCGGATAATGCGAAAAGTTGATGCCGGCGTTGAGCGAGTCGGCTTTGCCCCCGTTCTCCTTATCTATAATAAAAAGATGCGGATAATCGGGATTATGGTAAATGCCTCTCACGTTTTGCGTTTCGATCGTCCCCCGGATCTCCGGATTATGCATCTTTTCGAGCTTGAATTCCTTGATCAGGACCGACAGCGTGTCGTCGCTCGATCCGTCGTTGATGACGATGACCTCGTACGTCGGATAATTCAGCGTCATGAGGCAATACACGTTTTCGATGATCGTCAGCTCTTCGTTATAGGCCGGAACGAGCAGCGATACCGACGGCACCAGTTCGGAGCCGGAAAGCGTTTGGTAACTCGAATATTTGGCCCTTCTGGCGATCGTTCCGATGCTCCGGAAGGATAAACCCATGATCGCGAAGTACAAAATATTGACGAACATGACATAATAAATCGCTACCGTGCCGTAGACCAGCAACGTATCTCTAAGCAGTGTAATCCCCTCCTACCGCGGCTACGCCCGTCATTCGTTTGACCGGCTGCTTCACGCCGAAGTAACGGTCGTGGATGAGCCGCTTCTTGTTGTACGCCACCATCTGCTCGATCGCGCCGTGTTTCTGCTCGGCTTCCATCACCAGCCCGATCCGGTGCAGCGCAGCCTCGCGCTGGATTCCGGTTCCGGTGACGGCCGCCTGGCAAAGCGCTTCGAATCCGGCTTCGCCCAGAGCCGCAAGGCTTTCCGCGCTGTTGTGCCGCACCTTCCAGCTGGCATCCTGGAGCGCTTTGACCAGCAGCGGGATGCTGCCCGCCGCATGCAGCTGCCCCAGCGCCTTGGCCGCTTCCGCCCGGACTTCCCAATCGCGGTCCGTCATCAGCTGCACGATCGTTTCATCCTTCAGCGCAGGATTCGTGCTGAGATACAGCTTGACGGCTTCGGCGCGCACATCCTTTTCCTTGGCGCCGACCAGCCTGCCGAGCACCGGCATGACTTCGGGAACCGCCTGCCCCCACATCGCGACCAGTCCAACCTTCACAAGCGCCGGGTCGGGATCGTCGAGCAGCTTCAGCAGGATGCTGCCGGCATCGAGTCCCGTTTCTAGCAGGATGTCGGCGGCCAAGTGGTGAATCGGCTTGCCGTGGGAAAGCAGGCTGCGCAGCATGTCCAGCAGGTCCTCCGGCCGGTTGGCGGCTTTGGCGATCGAACGCGCGATGATGATCGAAATCGAGTTGTATTTGCCCTTTTTCAACATTTTCAGCAGTCCCGGCACCGCTTCTTCGGCACGCATGCCTCCGAGGCGGTATGCCGCCGCAAGCCTGCGGCCGTACCGGAAGCTGCCCAGCGCCTTCAGATCCGCTTCGACGAACCCGGCTTCCCTGCAAAGCCGGATGAGCCGGGTCCGGTAATCGCCTTTGAACTGCTCGATCCATTCGATGAACTTGTCCTGGATCACGCTCCTCTCCAGCGGCTTCAACTTGCCGGGAGGCAGCTTCAATTCCGCATCGTCCCCAAGATGGGCCTGGACGTAGACGAAATAATCGTGATGTTTTTGCTCGTAATATTCCCTTCGCTGCTGTTCCCTGTTATGAGAGATTTTCATCTGAACCAGCAGCATGATTCCGAGGCCGATCAGCCCGAGGCATACGTAGATGAACACATATGCGACGAATAAATGCGAGAACATGTTTACGGGTCCTCCTCCTCCATTGATTTCATCCTATCCCATTTGCCGCCGCATGGTTGGCAAGACAGCTTCTCCACTCGGCTTTTCTCTAAGTAAACGCTCCTTCCGCGCTTCGCTCATTTTTTGCCGCCAAGCTCGGCGTATACTTTTTTCATCGCGTCGTAGCTTTGCTTCAGCTGCTCGCTGTAATGCACCGTATCCCAAGGCTTCCAGGTATATGGGGCAATGTCCCGGACGTTCAGCGTCTTCGCCGCGCCGCCCGGCCAGCTGACCTTGCTCCCGCCCTGCTCGACGAGCCACGGAATGAGCCGGATGCCCTCCGTCGTAACGGTGCTGAAGGCACGTCTGTCTTTAAGCGGACGGTAATCGATCACCTGCAGGGAGCTCGGGTCGGCGAACCCGAGAAGCATCCAAGGGATACGCATCTCTATTTCGTTGCCGCGGTACTGCCACGAAGTCAACGAATCGAACTCGGCCTTGCCGCGGTCGGTCGTCCCCCTTCTCAGCATTCCGATGGTCTGGTCGATAAACGGATGCGCAAACCGCGTATCCGGCGGGTTCATCTGGAGGCTGATCGCAAGCTTCCATGGATGGAACGGCTTGTCCTGTCCGGGTTTCGTCTCCGGCAGCATCCAGTAGCCTTCCTTGCCGTACAACCTGGCATGAAAATCATAGTCGGCCGCGATCTCCACCTGCGACTCGCCGTCTTTTCCGATTTCGATCAGCGTTTCCGGCGCGCCTCCCTCCAGCTTTTTGCCGGGAAGCTGCGCTGCGGAAGGTTCGTTTCCGCCCGCGATCGTATCCGAGCCGATATAAAGTTTGGTCGTTGCCGGATCGAAGTTTTTGTCCAGCCGGATGCCAAGATAAAGATAGCCTTCGTCATGCGTGATCCGCATGTCCCGGATTCCTTCCATCTTGCCCTGCCAATGCTTCACTTCGCCTTGCGGGAGCCCGTCCCAGTCGCTTAAGCTGCCGTCGATCACGATCTGTTTCTCCTTGCCCGGAACCATGCCCAGCAAGCCGAACATTTTTTCGTTCGTCAGCACGTTGATCCAATATGCCCGCCGGTCGGCCGGAATTTCGAAAGGCATCGTATTCCACGTTTTTTTAAACCACTCGTCCTGCCACATAAACAAAATGGCTCCGGCATAACCTTCGTCGTAAATATCCCGGGTGAGCGAAGCGTCGATTTCTCCCTGCTCCCGCTCGTTATGTCCTCCCTGGTCCCGGCCGCCGGCCCCGAAATGGGACACTCCTAACGACGACGGCACCCCGTATTCGGTAATCATGACCGGCATGTCCTTGAATTGGGCCTTCAGTTTACGCAGATAAGCTTTGTACGTGTTGAAGTTCCCCTGCTGGTCTTTGATCGTCTGCAGCGAGGCATCGGTCCGGAAAAAATCCGGGTAATACGGATAAGCGTGATATGCGGCAAAATAGCCTCCTTTCCATCCGGTAGGCTGAATGTGTCTCGCGTCCACGCTCACCATGTCCTCCTCGAAAAGAGGTTCCCCCGGATGGCTGAGCACATCGGTCGTGACCCAGTTGGTGAACGTCACCGGATGCTCCCATCCATACTGCTTTTCCTGCTCGGCGGTATAGTCAAGCAGTTCCGCCAGCCAGCTTTCAAAAGGCGAGGCGTCTTTCGTTCCGGCAAAGTAGCTGCCTTGGTACACCGGGACGCCGCCGTGCTTTTCGTTGGTGTTTTTGACCATTCCCGGGTCCCATTCGGTTCCGACATGCCAGGCCATCAAATATTTGCCGGCGTTCGCGGTATACTCCCCGCTGGAAGCTCCGTACTTGGGCGAAACGGCCACGTCGCCGTATACGGCTGCCACCGCCTTTTTGATCTCGTCCTTGAACTGTTTTCCGATATCGTCCGCGTAGGCGTCCTGCCGTTCGATCAGCTGTTCTTCCGGGGACCAGATCCCCTGGATGAAATACAAAGGATCGCTGCCTTTGTCTTTGTTGTATTTCACAAGCGCCGAATAAAACACGGGCTGGTGCACCGTATAGATGCGGATGACGTTGGCTCCCATCTCGTCGATCTGCTTGAACCAGCGAAGGTAATCTTCCTCCGTGGCCGGAAGCTCTCCCGGAAAATGGCCCGGGACGGTCGCGCCCAGGTTGACGCCCTTCACGAACATTTCCTTCCAGCCGCCATCCTTTTCGTATCGCATAAAACGGTCGCCGTCGGTTTTAAACGTGAATCGGGTTCCATCCTGATCCTTGTATGCCATTGCCGGCGTTTTGGTGGCCGCAAATCCGGCAACCAAAACGCCGGCAATGAGAACGGCGGCTGCCGTGATCCAGATGAATAGCGTTCTGCGTGTGATCATCGCCTGAAAGTTCCCACCTCGATTTCTTTGACCTTTTTCTTGGCCCGGCAT
Source organism: Paenibacillus sp. FSL M7-1455 (assembly GCF_038004655.1). NCBI lineage: Bacteria > Bacillati > Bacillota > Bacilli > Caryophanales > Paenibacillaceae > Paenibacillus > Paenibacillus sp. FSL M7-1455. Next base: position 3,960,119 of record NZ_JBBORO010000001.1, read on the forward strand.
TCTCAATTTTTGTCATAATTCAATTCTTAACGAAGTTTTCCGATCTGTAAACTAGGCTGCTGGAAGGAATTTTCATAACCTGGCGACCTATCCCGCCTTGCGGCCGGGCAAAAAATTCCGCGGCTGCCGATCGGTTGCGGCGGTGCGCCATTCGATCGCGAAACGGCTGCAGGATTCCCGGCTCCAAGCGGCGAGTGGTTATGTATACGTTGAAAAATTGCTAAAGTTGTGGTCGTTTTAACATCTTTATCCATAAAGATTACAAAATTGATACCTTAGTCCGATAAAGCGTCGGCCGCAAACCCGCGCCACGACAACATTTTTGGAAAACAGCGTATTTTTGAAAATAAGAAACGAGTCCCGGGCGGGACCGCGGGTCCCAATTCGTCTTTGAAATGGATAATAACGGAAATAACTGGTATGACTATCCGGTTATTTTTGGGGATGCCGAAACGGCGTTTTCGCTTCTTTTTGACTAGGAAAACATGAGGGGTTGAAGTTGAAATGTAATGAAAGCGAAGAAGATTTTTGCAAATAATTCCGGTTGAAAAGCGCATAATTCTCCGTTATTGTTATAAAATAAGAACATGTGTTCCTGTGTAGTCCCAAAGGATAAGGAGCGAGTCCCATGAACGAGTCCAAAAAACGCGTCATTATGCTGGCCGACTGCCAGTCCTTTTACGCAAGTGTCGAAAAAGCGGCCCATCCCGAATACAAAAACAAGCCTTTGGTCGTATCCGGGGACCCGGCCCGCAGGTCCGGCATTATCCTTGCCGCCTGCCCGCTTGCCAAGAAATACGGCGTCACGACCGCCGAGCGGCTCGGGGACGCGCTTCGAAAATGCCCGGATCTCGTCGTCGTTCGCCCGCGCATGGCGGAATATATCCGCGTTTCCCTGCACATTACGGAGATTTATCAATCTTTTACCGATCTGGTGGAGCCGTACAGCATCGATGAACAGCATTTGGACGTGACCGGCAGCCTCCGGCTGTTCGGCAGCCCCGAGCAGATTGCCCAGCGGATCCAAAACCAGGTGATGCAGGAAACCGGGGTGTACGTACGGGTCGGCATCAGCGATTGCAAGGTGCTCAGCAAAATGGCCTGCGATCTGTTCGCCAAAAAGAACCCGGGAGGCATCTTCACGCTGAAGCGCGAGGAACTGCCCGAAACGCTGTGGCCCAAACCGGTGCACGAAATGTTCATGGTCGGTTCGCGGATGACCCGCCATTTGTACAAAATGGGCATCCATACGATCGGGGATCTGGCCCAAACGCCTTTGCCCCGGCTTACGAAACGTTGGGGCGTCAACGGCGAAGTGCTGTGGCGCATCGCGCGCGGCATGGATTCTTCCCCGGTCACGCCCCACAGCCAGCTGCAGCAGCAAAAGGGCGTCGGCCATCAAATGACGCTTCCGCGCGATTACGCGGACTGGAAAGAGCTTCGGGTGGTGCTGCTCGAGTTATGCGAAGCGGTCGGCCGGCGCTGCCGGGAAAAGGGGCTGATGGGTTTTGTCGTCAGCGTGGGCTGTCAAGGGGCGGACTTTGACCGTCCCACCGGTTTTTCAAGGCAGATGAAGCTTTCGGACCCGACGAACATTACCGACGAAATTTACGATGCCGCCTGCCTGCTGTTCCAGCGCCATTGGAACGGCCTTCCCGTCCGCAAAATCGGGATCTCTTTAACCGATCTTCGCCCGGACTCCCTGATCCAGCTGACGCTGTTCGGAGACCGGGACCGGAAGCGGAATTTGGAACGCGCGACGGACGGGATCAAAAGCAGGTTCGGCGAAACCGCGATCCTCCGCGCCTCCTCGCTTCAAGCGGCCGGCCAGGCGCAGGATCGCTCGCTTCGGATTGGAGGACATTACAAATGAGCAAAAAACTTCAAGGCAACGGGTTATTCGAGTCGTCCCGGATGATGCTGCCGGAACACCGGGAAGCGTATATCCGGCACCAGCAGCGGCTCGTGCGCCGGACGCCCCCGCTGATCGACCCGCAGGCCGCCGAGGAAATGGCCGCGGTGTTGACGGGGGCGTTATACGGCGGCTCACGCGTGACGATTACGCTTTTTGGCGATCCGCAAGATATCCGGCTTACGGGCCGGGTGCTTCGGATCGATCCCGTCCGGCGGCAAATCCGGATAAAAGAACACGAAGACGATTACCCCCAATGGATTCCTTTGGACCAAATCATCGGTGCGGTGGCGGAATCGGACGTGTAGCGGTAAACTAAAGGAAAGGTATGCCGGCCCCCCCTTCCTCTGCTTTCGGCAGCACCGAAGGGGGCCGGCGTTAATGAGGAGAGATGCCCTATGTGCGGACGATTTACGCTGGTCGTATCGCTGGAGGAGCTGCTGCTCAGATATGAGCTCGATCCCGGATATGCCGTGGCTTACCACCGGCCGCAGTATAATATTGCGCCGACGCAAATGGTTTTATCCATTATCCATGACGGGACCCGCCTTCGGCTCGGCGAGCTGAAATGGGGTTTGGTCCCGTCCTGGGCCAAAGATCCCGGGATAGGAAGCCGGATGATCAATGCCCGCGGCGAAACGCTGTTGGACAAGCCCGCTTATCGCATCCCTTTTGAGCGAAAGAGATGCCTGATTCCGGCCGACGGCTTTTACGAGTGGCAGAAAACGGCCGGCGGCAAACAGCCTTACCGGATCAAGCTCAAAAGCAGCGACTTGTTCAGCATGGCCGGACTATACGATATTTGGGTGCAGGAGGATGGAACGAAAATCGCGACCTGTACCATCATCACGACGAAACCCAACGAGCTGATGGAGCCGATTCACGACCGGATGCCCGTCATTTTACGGCAGGAAGACGAGCTGCGCTGGGTGCAAAGGGGGGCGGCCGATCCGAGGGAGCTTCAGCAGCTGCTCGTGCCGTATCCGGCGGACGAAATGGAAGCCTATCCCGTCAGCACGGCCGTTAATTCGGTCAAAAACGATTCGCCGCTCTGCATCGAAAAAAGCTCGTGACGCGGAGATCGCGAAGTTGCCCCATTTACAGGGCCGCCAAATCAAAAGACCGTCCCTCAGCCTTGGAGAAAGGCTGCCGCAGACGGTCTTTTGGTTTTGGTTGCTATGACGCCGATTTATTCGACGATGATTTTGCCGACCATGTTGTCATGGCCCGCGCCGCACATCACGGAGCAGTGGAATTCGTGTTCCCCCGGTTTATCGGCCGTAAATTCGGCGGAGCCGTCCTTTTGCAGGTTGACTTTAAAGTCGGGAATTTCCAGGCCGTGCGCGCCTTCTTTATTGACGAGCGTAATTTTCACTTTGTCTCCCTTTTTGACCCGGATTTCCGCAGGCTCAAATTGGAAGTTGGTTGCCGTCACTTTAATGTCCTGAGCTCCCCCTGCTGCGCCTCCCGTTGTTCCTCCCGCGGTACCTGCGTTGTTGTTGCCCGCGGTGTTGTTATTCGTTTTGCTGCCGCAGGCGCTGAGCGCAAAAACGAGCAACAGGGTAAGTCCCAATGTCATCCATTTCTTCATGCCTTTGACCTCCTGGGTATAAATGATGATGAATCGAACACGGATTGCTAATGCATCATGTCAGTCAGGCTTCTTCGCATGCGCGAATGTCGAAATCCTGAACAACGGCTGCCTTCCACGTCATTATTTTTGACCGCGGCAGGACCAACTATGCAAACAAAAAGACCTATGAGGAAAATACCAGCACTCGGTATCCCCTTATAGGCCTTTTTTGGCGTTGCGACTCCCATCAACGGAACATGCCCCAAAGCTTGATCAAATGGAAGGTGTTATTCGGATCAATCCGCTGCGCCAGCACAAACCGTATGATTTGCTGCTCTTCAGCAGAAGATAAAGGTTCCTTAAGTATTCCCGACGCCGATTTCACAAGACGCTGAACCTTTGCCGGATCCTGCAGGTCAAACTTGCTGACGCCTTCCAGAATGCCTTTGATCCGCTCTTTGGTCGCCGGATTTTTCATTTTTTGCTTGACTCTTGCCACTAATGCAGGACTGATTCCATACTGCTGATAACCCAAAACATTGGCACCTCCCGTCAAATTCCAATTCAACTAAGTATATGACGGGGGGCCAGTCCCATGTGCCTAATCTACCAAATCTCCCTGAAATATCTGTTCCTGCTGCAGATAGTCCCGGAGTCCGGCATACGCCGGGGACGTCCAAAACTCGCTGTCCGCCACGAGCCGGGACGCATCGTCCCGCGCTTTTTCGAGCACCGCGAAGTCGCTGACCATGTCGGCAAGCCGGAATTCCGGCAAACCGCTTTGCTTCGTTCCGAAAAAATCGCCCGGGCCTCTCAGGTCCAAATCCCGGCGCGACACCTCAAAACCGTCGTCCGTTTCCGTCATGACGTTCATCCGTTCCTGCCCGACTTCGGACTTCGGATCGGCAATCAGGATGCAGTAAGAGGCATGCTGACCGCGGCCGACTCTGCCGCGCAGCTGGTGAAGCTGGGACAGGCCGAAACGGTCGGCGTCCATAATGACCATCAGCGTGGCATTGGGCACGTCCACCCCTACTTCCACGACCGTCGTGGAGACCAGCAGCTGAACTTCGTTTGCGTTAAAGGACCGCATCACTTCTTCTTTTTCGGCCGGCGTCATCCGGCCGTGAAGCAAACCGACTCGGGTATTCGGGAATGCCTGCTGCATTTGGATATGCAGGTCGATCGCGTTTTGCACATCCAATTTTTCGGACTCCTCGATCAAAGGGCAAATGAGATAGGCCTGCCGGCCTTGGTCTATTTCCTTGGAAATAAACTTAAGCACGCGGTCCATCATGTCATGTTTCACCCAGTAGGTGGTGATCGGAATCCGGCCTTTAGGACGCTCCGATAACGTCGAAACGTCCATGTCGCCGAAAGCGGTAATCGCCAGCGTCCGCGGAATCGGCGTGGCGGTCATCGTCAGCACGTCGGGGTTGTAGCCTTTTCGCCGCAAAATGCTGCGCTGATTGACCCCGAACCGGTGCTGTTCATCCGTGACGACCAGGCCAAGCTGACGAAAAAACACATCCTCCTGGATCAGCGCATGCGTGCCCACCACGATATCGGTCATGCCCATTTGCAGCGAAGCCAGCAGATCTTTGCGCTTGCGTCCGGTCACGCTGCCGGTCAGGAGCCCTACCGTAATGCCAAACGGTTCAAACAGCTTTTGCAGGGAACGCATATGCTGCTCGGCCAAGATTTCGGTCGGCACCATCAGCGCACCTTGAAACCCGGAACGGACCGCCCCGTATAAAGCGATCGCGGCAATGACGGTTTTGCCCGAACCGACGTCGCCCTGCAGCAGCCGATTCATGCAGTACGGGGAACGCATATCCTGCAAAATCTCCAGCTCCACCTTCTTCTGCGCGTCCGTCAGTTCAAACGGCAGGCTCCGCACGAACTCGCGCATCGTTTTATTGTCCACGGTATGCACGATGCCGTCCATCCTGCGCCGGTTCAGCGCCCGGTAAGCATGCATTTTCAGTTGGAACAAAAACAACTCCTCGTAAACCATGCGTTCCCGGCCCTGCTGCCCTTCCCGCGAATCCTGCGGTTGATGGATCGTGGCGATCGCCCTTTTTCGCAGCATAAAATCGTATTTTTGCATGATGGCAGGAGGAAGGATTTCCGGAATCATGTCCCCGTATTGGGTTAACGCTTGTCCGATCGTTTTGCGCATCCACGCTTGCGTGATCTTCCCGCCGACCGAATAGACCGGCTGCAGCGTTCCGCTGCGCCAGGCCCCTTGATCCGGAAATTCCGATTCCGACACGGTAAGCTGCATGCGCTTCTGGTCCCATTTGCCCACAAGCACGATTTCCCGTCCGCTCGTCAGCTGGTCGCGCAAAAAATGCCGGTTGAACCAAACGGCGGTAAACATCCACTGCTCGGCCATCACTTTGCACGTTAGCCTCGATTTCCGCCCGTAGCGCTGCAGCACCGGAACGCCCATAATTTTGGCTTGAATGGTGATTTTGTCGCCGTCCTTCACTTCGCTGAGCGAGCGCAGGCGGTAATCCTCGTAACGAAAAGGATAATATTCAAGCAAATCTTTTACCGTAAAGATGCCAAAGGCGTGAAGCTCTCCTTCTTTGAGAGCACTCACGCCGCGCACCTGACGGATTGAAATTTGATCCAAACTAAGACTCATTTCCCATCCCTCATTTTAATTCGGCCAGATAAACACGGCCAGCGTTCCGGGACCGACATGGGTGCCGACAACCGGACCAATATTGGTCAGCACGACCTCACCGAGGTTGTAATGCCGCGACAGTTCCTCAAGCACCGGATCGGCCGAAGCCGGGTCCGCCGTATGGCCTACGGCCACGTTAATGTTTCGGATCCCGCCCAAATCTGCCTGAAAACGTTCGATCATGCGGGATATCGCTTTTTTGCGGCCCCTGACCTTTTCCACCGCATAAATGATTCCTTCTTCATCGATGGAGAGAATCGGTTTGATGTTCAGCAGGTTGCCGATGACGGCAGCCGCTTTGCCGATCCGCCCGCCCTTTTGCAAATATTCGAGCGTATCGACGAGAAAATACAGCTTGCGCTGCCGGCGAACCTGTTCCACCGCATCCAGAATCTCCGCCGCGGTTTTCCCTTCGGCGGCAAGCCGGGCCGCATGAACGACAAGAAGCCCGAAGCCGTAAGAAGCCGATTTGGAATCCACGACATGAATGGAAGGCGGATCATCGAGCATCGACTTGGCCAGCAGCGCCGACTGGTACGTCCCGCTGAGCCCTGACGAAATGTGAAAAGAAATGATCGGGCTGTCCGGAAACATGTTCATCAAATTTTGGTAAGCTTCGATATAATCGGCGGGAGAAGCCTGCGATGTCGTAGGCAGCTGCTCCGATTGCACAAGCCTTTTATAAAACACTTCGGCCGAAATGTCGACGCCGTCCTCAAAAGTTTCCTCGCCGAACATAAGGCGAAGCGGAACGACGTGAATGTCGTATTTATTGACCAGTTCCTCCGGTATGTCAGCGGTGCTGTCCGTCACAATGACCGGATGAGCCATGCGTGTGGCCTCCTTTAGAGGTTTATTCTAAACCTAACCTGTGTAAAAAGTAATTAGGGCTCGACGGAGAAAAGATAATAATACACCGGCTGTCCGCCTTGATGAACCTCGACCTCCGCGTCCGGATAATTCTCGCCGATCCAGTCCGCAAGCTCCGCGGTCAGGCTGGAATCCGTTTGTTCTCCCGCGAGTACCGTCACGATTTCGTCGCCGTTGATCAGCATTTTGGACAAAAGCTCCTGGCATGCGGCCAAAATGCTGTCGGCAGCCGTTACGATCTTCGAGTTCTCGATGCCGATGTATTGCCCGGCCTTGATGTTGATGTCGTCGATTGCGGTATCGCGCACCGCATGGGTGACCTGCCCGGATTTGACCCGCGCGATCGCATCCATCATGCTGCCGGTGTTCGTATCCGAAGTTTCTTCTTCGGAAAACGCAAACGCGGCCGAAATTCCCTGCGGAATGCTCTTGCTCGGAATGACCGTGACGCTGCGCTCGTTCTCAAGCAGCTCCCGTGCCTGTTCCGCGGCAAGCACGATATTGGAATTGTTCGGCAAAATATAAACATGCTGCGCCGAAATCGAGCGGATCGCTTTGACGAAATCCTCCGTGCTCGGGTTCATCGTTTGTCCGCCGGACAACACGACATCGACGCCGAGGCTCTTGAAAATATCGGCGATGCCTTGGCCCGAAGCGACGGCGATGAAGCCGTAAGGCGCCAGTTCATCGGCCGGAGGCGTCGCAGGTGCCTGCTCGCGCGAATGTTCGACAGGATCGGCCGGCAAGCCGGCGAACAACTCGGGCATAGGCGCAATATCGAGGCCCGTCGTCAACAGATCCCGGTGCTGCTCGCGCATATTCAAAATATGGATTTGCGTAATTTCACCGTAACGAAGCGCCAAATTCAGCACGTCGCCCGGCGCTTTGGAATGGACATGAACCTTGATCAGTTCGTCGTCCGCAATAATAATGATGGAATCCCCATTTATTGACAACGCTTTCCGGAATTCATCCTCGTCGAATGATGCCGCTTGGCCGCCAAGCTGACGGTTGATGAAAAACTCCATATCGTACAAATATTCGATGTCTTCGGTTTCGATTTTGGATTGGGCCAGTTCCGGCCGTTCCGCGAACGCGTGCGCCGCGGAGTTCAAAACCGCCGATGCCGCCTCCGGCTTCGCAGCCGCCGGTGCTTGTCTTGCGATCGCGGCGCCCGCAAACTCGGCATTCCCCTGGATTCCCTTCAGGTAACGGAGGAAGCCTTCATAAATATATACAAGGCCTTGTCCCCCCGAATCCACGACGCCGACCTGCTTCAGTACAGGCAGCATCTCCGGCGTCTGGGATAACGTCTCCTGCGCCTTGAGAAGCACCTGCTCCATCAGCTCGGTAACGTCATTCGTCCGCCGCGCGCAAAATACGGCATGTTTGGCAGCCTCCTTGGCAACGGTCAAAATCGTGCCTTCCACAGGCTTCACGACGGCTTTATACGCAGCGTCCACGCCCGTTTGCAGGGCCGCTGCAAACTGCATTGCATTCAGTTCATCGTAAGGCGCGGCATAGCGGCCAAACCCCCGGAAAAGCTGGGATGTGATAACGCCGGAGTTTCCGCGCGCACCCATCAGCAGTCCTTTGGACAAAACCCCCGCACTGTGTCCGATCGAGTCGGAATGATTTCTTTTTAACTCAGTCACACCTGCGCTCATCGTCAGATTCATGTTCGTTCCCGTGTCGCCGTCCGGCACCGGAAATACATTAAGAGAATTGACATGCTCTGCATGCTGCTGCAGCTGCTCCGCTCCGGCCAATACCATTGCGGTAAAATCTGTCCCATTCAAAGAACGCTTACTCAATGATAAATCCCCTTCCTAGCTTGATCCCTAGCTAATGGCGTCCTTATACATACGTCGTATCCGCGTTTTCGTTTCGCCAATTTCGTTCATGATTTTACAAAATTCCCGATGATGCATATATAATGAAGCGTCCCATATTAAACCATTATGGGCTATTCATCATTGTACTATAAGAGACGCCAGAAATAAATGTTTTGACTGGCGGTTGACGAAGCATTTTTTGCTGTGATATGATATACAAGTATTGTTTTATGCAGGTGTTTGGAACAAGGAGGTGTAATCTATGTCTCGCAAATGTTATGTGACTGGCAAGAAGCCAGGAAGCGGTAACCATGTATCTCACGCTAACAACCGTAACCGTCGTTCTTGGGGCGTGAACGTGCAAAAGGTTCGTATTCTTGTTGACGGCAAACCTAAGCGCGTTTATGTGAGCACTCGTGCGCTCAAATCCGGTAAAGTTACCCGCGTGTAATTCGTCGTCGTACTTACGTCATGAAAGTCGCGCCCTGCGCGGGGGTTTTTCTTGCGAATACAGAATCGTCACATGCTGCCCAGCTTGAGGCCCTGCATTCTGTATTCTTAAGAAAACGTCTTTTTACCGAAGACGAACCGCTTATAGGAGGCGGAATCTATGACTTTAGACAAGCCTCCGGACGATTTACACTTTCTTAGACCTTAAGAATAGCATATAAGCAAAAAGCACCTTGTTTAACAGCAGGTGCTTTTTTAATGCCTTTGGCCCTATTCGGTGTGAATCATGCCGCCTTGCGTCAGAGGTTTTTTTGCATCAGCGGCATACCATAAGGAGTCTTCAGCTTTTATGAAATGTGTTTAAAAGAGCTTTTACGAATCCTCCCAAAAACTTTGGCAGCTTAAACGTATAAAATTTCATATTCCACCCTCCCCATATTCTCATGTTTATCGCGTATGGTATGCCTTTAGCGCGTTCACTGCAGAAACGAACAAAAAAAAGGTTACATGAGAACCCTGCTCATGTAACCAATGTATGCACCAAAAGCATGACCTATGACACAGGCAGACATGTGAAACCGCCCAGATCCGTTTACCCCTTTTGCGCGCTGGTACGGATGGCCCGAATGGCGGCCTCGCGGTCCTTTTTGCCGTAAACGGCGCTGCCCGCGACCAACACGTCCGCGCCGGCCTCCGCAACCAGAGGCGCCGTTTCGCTCGTAATGCCGCCGTCGACCTCGATATGGACGTCAAAACGCGAAGCTTCGTTCAGCCATTGGCGAATCTGGCGGATTTTATGGACCGTGCGCGGAATGAAGGCTTGTCCTCCGAAACCCGGGTTAACCGTCATGACAAGCACCAGGTCCACGTCCTCCAGCACTTCCTGGATGGCCGAAGCCGGGGTGGCCGGGTTGATGGCAACCCCGGCTTTGATTCCGTGTTCTTTGATCATATGGATGACCCGATGCAAATGGGTGCAAGCCTCGGCATGAACGGTAATTACGTCTGCGCCGGCTTTGACGAAATCAGCGATGTATGCCTCCGGACGCTCGATCATTAAATGAACGTCGAGAGGCAGGCTCGTATGCGGCTTGATGGCGCTGACGATGGCCGGCCCGAGCGTGATGTTCGGAACGAAATGCCCGTCCATGACATCCACGTGGATCCAGTCCGCTCCTCCCGCTTCCGCAGCCGCTACCTCCGGCCCCAACCGGGCAAAATCTGCTGACAATATCGATGGCGCTATTTTAATCATTTCCGTTAATACCTCCGCTTTTTATCTTTCATTTCCGTTAAAAACTGCACATAATGCTCATAGCGGCTCGCTGCAATGTGGCCGTTTTCAACAGCCTCCCGGACTTTGCAGCCCGGCTCGTGAGTATGGCTGCAGCCGCGAAATTTGCATCCCTCGGCCAAAGAGGCAAACTCCCTAAAACAGGTCGAGAGCTCCTCGACGCCAAGCTCCAAAAAGTCCAGCTGGCTAAAGCCCGGCGTATCCGCCACAAAGCCGCCGCCTGGAAGCTCGATCAGCTCCACATGGCGGGTCGTATGTTTCCCCCGTCCAAGCTTCATGCTGATGGCGCTCGTTTCCAGCTCGAGTCCGGGAACGAGCCGGTTCAGCAAAGACGATTTGCCTACTCCCGACTGCCCCGAAAACACGCTGATTTGCCCCTTCAATCGTTCCGTCAGCAGTTCCGTTCCCAGCCCTAAGCGTGAGCTCGATACGATGACTTGATATCCGATATTTTCGTACAGCGATTGGACCAAAGCGACCGGATCCTCCCCTTTCGCTTCGGCCAGAAGATCCTGTTTGGTCAAGCAGATGACCGTATCAAGACCGGCGTGCTCGATATGAACCAGAAACTTGTCCAGCAGCTGGAGATTCAAATCCGGCTCGCGCACCGAAAATACCAGAACAGCCAAATCCACGTTGGCGACCGGGGGACGGATCAGCTCGGAGCGGCGCGGCAAAATTTCATCCACCACGCCTTCTCTGTTTTCCGTATGGGAATACCGGATATGGTCCCCTACCAGCGGGGTCACGCCCTTTTTCTTAAAAATGCCGCGCGCCCTGCATTGGATCGCATCCCCGCCTCCCGAAGCCGCCATTCCGTTTTCGAGTGGTTTGACATAATAATATCCGCTTAACGCCTTCACGATAACTCCTTCAGGCATACATGAAAGGCCTCACTTTCTCCGTAAGGACCGCCGCTGAGGGCGGCCTTAATGGTTTTGTTGATAAATTACGTTTTCGTTTTTCTTTTTATTGCCCTTGCCCGGGTTGCCGTGCTTCCAGCCCGGAGGCGTCATCCCGGTCGTTTCGTCCCCGCCTTTGTTTTCATCCGCGGGATCCTCCGGAATCTCCTGTTCATCCCCGGCATTGTTCGGAAGCACGATATCGATATCAGGAACCGTTCCGTTCTTCACATCCGTGTAATACACGGTGTAGGTGTCGAATAGCTGGCCGTTGCGGACGACCCTGACGGTAGCGTCTTTGGACGGCCCGACCACCACCTCGACCGGGAATACCTGCATCGAGTTGATGTTTTTGGTTCCCCATTCTTTCGTTTCCCCGTTGGTGGAAGCATCCGCGTATTCGATGCGGATCTTGGTATTTTTGCCTTCCTCCTCAGGAAGGACAGGAACGTTATAGGTGTATTTGATCGCGTCGGCCGGATACCCCGAGCTTACGGTAATCTGGATATCTTTCGCATCCGGATCGACTTGGGTGCCCGGATCGTACGGCCACTGCGCGATCACCGTGCCTTTCGGCACCGTGTAGCTTGCTTCCTGCTGGATGTTCGGGTCCAGCTTGAGTCCGGCTTTTTCCAGCATTTGCGCCGCTTTATCCTGCGTTTTGCCGATCAGGTCCGGCATCGGCACCTGCTTCGGTCCTTTGCTGACCGTCAGGGCGACATGATCTTTATCGGGATCGACTTCGGCGTTTGCACCCGGCACCTGGGAAATGACGGTGCCCGCCGGCTTATCGCTGTTTTCCTCATTGGTGTCGATGTTATCCTCTTTAAATCCTTGATCGATCAGTTTCTTTATCGCGTCATCAACCGGTAACGTCTTGAGGTCAGGCATCTTTTTCAAAGGTTTGGCGCTTCCGACCGAAAGCTGAACGAGCGACCCTTTTTTGACCTCGGTCCCTTCACTCCGGCTCTGATTATATACGATGCCTTCGCGAACATCCGGCTTATACGCGCGGATGATGTTTGGATCGACTTCTAGCCCGCGATCGTTGAGCATTTTGCGGGCATCCGCCTCCGTTTGGCCAATGACTTTCGGGACGATCACATTAGGTACGACCAACTTATGATTCACGTATAATACGACGGCCGTCATGGCTAGCAGAAGCAACAGCGTCAAGCTGATCCAAAGGATCGGCTTTTTTGATTTTTTCCGTTTGCCGGCCGGGTCGGAGGGCTCATGACGCTCCTCCCGGTCTTCGGAAGGAAGCTGCCTCGACCTCACCGGGGTCGGACCGATATGCTGCGGTTTGATCGCCGGAATGACGCGGGTGCGATCCTCGTCGTCCACGTCCGAAAAATCGAGTTTTTCCTCGTTCCTGCGCTCCGGGGAGAGGCAGGTATCCAGGTCATGCAGCATTTCCTTGGCGCTTTGGTACCGCTCCTGCGGATTTTTGCGCATCGATTTGAGAATGATGTTTTCGACGCTTTGCGGAATGAGAGGATTCACGTCGCGCGGCTCCTCGAACTCCTCCTGCAAATGCTTAAGCGCCACGCTGATCGGGCTTTCTCCCAGAAACGGAAGCCGGGCCGTCAGCATTTGATAGAGTACGATGCCTAAAGAGTATAAATCCGATTTCTCTCCCGTCGTCACGCCCTTGGCATGCTCCGGAGAGAAATAATGCACGGAACCGACGACCGAACCGGTTTGGGTGATCGTCGTCGACGTGACCGCCCGGGCGATCCCGAAATCCGTCACTTTGACCCTGCCGTTTCGGCCGATCAGGATGTTATGCGGTTTGATGTCCCGGTGAATGATCTGGTTCTGGTGGGCATGATCCAGCGCATCGCAAATTTGGGACGCAATCCGGACGGCCTCTTCCACCTGCAAAGGCGCGCGTTCCTTGATGATTTCGTTGAGATTATGGCCTTCGACGTATTCCATGACAATGTAATGGATTTCGTTTTCCTGCCCCACGTCGTAAATGCTGACCACGTTAGGATGGGACAAGGAAGCGGCCGACTGCGCCTCGCGGCGGAACCGGCGGATAAACTCCTCATCGTGCACAAACTGCTGGCGCAGCACCTTGACGGCAACGTTGCGGCCCAATAGCAAATCATGGGCTTTGTAGACCAGGGCCATCCCGCCGCCGCCGATACGTTCAATAATTTCATAACGGCCGCCCAATTCGTGTCCGATCATGAATCCCACTCCTTTATGCTTTGCCCGGAGACTTCATCTTGTTGAAGTTCAAACAGGGCGACGGTAATGTTGTCATCGCCTCCGGCGAGAAGTGCCAGCTGCAGGAGACGGTCCGCCCGTTCTTCCAGCGAAACGTTCTGCATGCCTGAAATTTGGGCGATATGTTCGCCGCTTACCAGGCTGCTGAGCCCGTCGCTGCACAGAAGGAGCACCTCTCCGGCAGACAGCGTGACAGGATACAGATCGACGGACACCTCGGGATCGGTGCCCAAAGCGCGCATGATGACGTTGCGGCGCGGATGGGTTTTCATTTCCTCAAGGCTGATCTGGCCGCTTTTATACAGTTCATTGACAAGCGTATGGTCTTCCGTAATCTGAATGGCTTCGCCATTTACAATTTTGTAGGCTCTGCTGTCGCCGATATGCCCGATGACGCCGGAACGCTCCTGGAGCAGCAGCACCTCGACGGTCGTGCCCATATTGTGATATTTTTCATTTTTGGCTGCTTCATTGTAAATGACGTCGTTGGCATGCAGGATCGCGTCGCTGACGGCCGCGCTCAAACCTTCTTCAGACATCCCTTTTTCCAGCGTCGACAAATCCTCCGCAATCGTGTCGACGGCAAGGCGGCTGGCCGTGTCTCCGGCCTGATGCCCGCCCATCCCGTCGGCGACGATGCCGATCGTATACCCTTGCGAAAGGTGGCCAATCCAGACCGAGTCCTCGTTTACCGATCGGACGCGGCCTATGTTACTGGCATGAACTGTTTTAATCAAGTTTCACTCACCTCAACTCCATATGCTTCGCACGCAGTTGTCCGCATGCAGCCGCGATATCGTGGCCTTGCTCCCGTCTGATCGTTACATTGACCCCGTTTTCCGCGAGTACTCTTTGAAACTTGAAAATGTCGTTGCGCGAGGTACGGACGTACTTGCGTTCAGGCACGTGGTTGACCGGAATCAGGTTCACGTGGCACAGCATGTCCTTCAGCACGCTCGCCAGCTCGGCCGCATGCTCCGGCTGGTCGTTGACGCCGCCGATCAGGGCGTATTCGAACGTGATGCGGCGGCCGGTTTTCGCGAGGTAATACCGCAGCGCCTCCATGACGTCCTCGAAAGGATACCGGCGGTTGACCGGCATCAGCTTGGAGCGCAGCATGTCGTTCGGGGCATGGATGGAAATGGCCAGATTGATCTGGGTATCCTCATTCGCAAACTTGTAAATGTTCGGCACGATGCCGCTCGTCGACACCGTAATATGGCGCTGGCCGATGTTCAGCCCTTTTTCGTGGATCATGATCCGAAGGAACTTCATCGTGGCCTCGTAGTTTTCGAACGGCTCCCCGGAGCCCATAATGACGATGCTGCTGACGCGTTCGCCTTTTTCGTCCAGTATTTTTTGGGCCTGAACCACCTGGGCGACGATTTCGCCGGCCGTCAGGTTCCGCTTGAGACCGCCCAAGGTCGAAGCGCAAAACGTGCAGCCGATGCGGCAGCCGACCTGGGTCGTCACGCAAATGCTGTTGCCGTAGTTATGCTTCATGATGACCGTCTCGATCGCATGGTCGTCGTGGAGGCCGAACAGGAACTTGACCGTTCCATCTTTGGACTCCAGCTTGGTAATCTCCTTGAGCGTCACGAATTCGAACTGATCCTCCAGCTTCGCGCGAAGCTCCTTGGACAAATTGGTCATTTCCTGAAAGTTATTCACCCTTTTCACGTAAAGCCAATCAAAAATCTGGCCGGCGCGAAACGCGGGTTCGCCGTTTTCCTTGGCCCATTCCTGGAGGTCGTCCAGGTTCAAATCGTATATAAAAGGCTTCATTTCACCACACCTGTCTTTATCATTCATATGCATATTGTTTCTCATTCTTCCTATTTTAACACAAATAAAAGTAGCGGTAAAAGAGAAACCCGCCAAGCTTAGGCCGAGCGGGATCAATAGGCTGTACCATCTCTTTATACCTTGCGATTTTACAGTTTAAAAGAATCTCCGGATTCTCGCGATATAAAAACCGTCGCTGCCGTAATCCTGAGGCATGATCTGCACGCCAGCCCCTTCGGCGTCCGAATGCAGCTTGCCCCAAGTCCCGCCGGAATCCTCCGGCAGCCCGAACCCCGGATGGGTGTCCAAAAAATGGCGGACCACTTGTTCGTTTTCTTCCCGTCCGATCGTGCAGGTGCTGTATACCATGATGCCTCCGACGCGCAGCAGGGAGGAAACCGAATCTAGCAGCTTCCGCTGCAGGGCGGCGATTTCGCCGATGTCGTCCGGGGTTTTGGTCCACTTCAAATCGGGCTTGCGCCGGATGACGCCAAGTCCCGAGCAAGGGGCATCAAGCAAAATCCGGTCGAAGGAATCCGCGGGATAACGCCGGGCGAGCTCGAGCGCATCGCCCGTCACCGCCTGGATGCTTCCTAAACCGAGCCTTTCCGCCTGGGCTTCGATCAGCTTCCGCTTATGCTCATGCAGCTCGTTGGCCACGATTTCGCCCCGGTCCTTCATCAGCTCGGCCATATGGGCCGTTTTTCCGCCCGGAGCGGCGCAGCAATCGAGCACCCGCATCCCCGGTTCGGGAGCGACGGCGCCGGCGACCAGCATCGAACTTTCGTCCTGGATCGAAATTTGGCCGTCCCGGTACCAGTCCGTCAGGGCCATGTTGCCGCCGCCGTAGACCAGGATGCCTTCCGGGGAAAGGGCCGATGGAGCGGCTTTTACGCCCGCTTGTTCCAGCTCGGCCAGCATGCCTTCGCGGCTGATCATGGTCGTGTTCACCCGCACGCTTACCGCGGGCGGTTCGTTGTTCGCGCGGCATATGGCTTCGGCGGCGCCTTCCCCGTATTCGTCGATCCAACGTTCCACCAGCCAAAGCGGATGGGAATGCTCAAGCGCAATGCGCTCCGCCGGCGGCAGGCCGCTTGGCAGGACCAGCTCGTCTTTGCTGCGCAGGACGCTGCGAAGCACCCCGTTCACCATGCCGGATATTCCTTGATGTCCCCGGCGCTTGGCCAGATTGACCGCCTCGTTTACGGCGGCGTGGGGAGGAATGCGGTCCAGGTACATCAGCTGGTACAAGCTCAGCCGGAGCAAATTCCGGACCCACGGCTGCAGCTTCTGGATGCCTTTCGTGACGAACCGTTCCAAAAAATAGTCCAGCGTATTCAGACGGGAAATCGTCCCGTAGACCAGCTCCGTCGCCAGCCCTGCATCCTCGCGCGGCAAAGAAGCCCGCTGCAGGGCCGAATTCAGCTGCAAATTGCTGTAGGCTTTGTTTTCTTCGACCCGCGTCAGCACATCAAGGGCAACCTCCCGCGCCGAAGCGGCGGGCTTGCCCTGACGTTTTCCTGCACTCACGTCAACACCGTCCCCGGCGCCATCGTTTTGCCGCGCGCGAATTCTGCGGCATCCATCTGCTTTTTGCCG
Source organism: Paenibacillus sp. FSL M7-1455 (assembly GCF_038004655.1). Lineage (NCBI taxonomy): Bacteria > Bacillati > Bacillota > Bacilli > Caryophanales > Paenibacillaceae > Paenibacillus > Paenibacillus sp. FSL M7-1455. The sequence goes on from NZ_JBBORO010000001.1 coordinate 3,977,272, forward strand.
CTTGGCTGCACCCGCGTCAGCCACAGGGAGCCATCTCCGGTTTTAACCTCGATTCCCTGCTCGGCAAGCTGCAGCACCGTTCCCGGAGCGGCGTCCTTCGACGCCTTGTCGGCCTTCCGGGAAGCCCACACCTTAAACACCTCGCCGTTCCACAAGGCAAAGCCGCCGGAAAAAGGCACCAGCCCGCGGATTTGGTTGTATATATCGCGCGTGGAGGCGCTCCAATCGATTTTTTCGTCTTCGCGTTTCAAGTTCGGCGCGTACGTCGCGAGACTCTCGTCCTGCTTTTCGGCTTCGACGCGGCCGTTTGCCAGCCGCGGCATTTGTTCTTTGAGCAGCTCCGCGCCCGCAAGGCTGAGCTTCTCGAACAACGTGCCGGACGTGTCCTCCTCGTCGATCGCCACTTTGACCTGGGCAATCATGTCCCCGGTATCGAGGCCTTCGGCCATATACATCAGCGTGATTCCCGTTTCGGTTTCGCCGTTGATGATGCAGCGCTGGATCGGAGCCCCTCCCCGGTATTTGGGAAGAAGCGATCCGTGCACGTTCACGCAGCCGTTCGCCGGAAGATCCAGCACGCTTTTCGGAAGGATTTGGCCGTAGGCGGCCGTAACGATCAAATCCGGCTTGTAGGCCGCAAGCTCCGCGACCGCTTCGGGGCTGCGCATGCGCTGAGGCTGCAGCACGGGAATGCCGTGTTCCAAAGCGACTTCCTTGACCGGCGTAGGCGTCAGCACTTTTTTGCGCCCCTGGGGCCGATCCGGCTGGGTGACCACGGCAACGACGTTGTATCCCTCGCTAAGCAGCATTCGCAGGCTGGGAACGGCAAAAGCCGGCGTCCCCATGAATACGATATTCATGAAGCATTACTCCCTTCCGGAACGTTCAGGCACGTATTCGTACACTTTTTCGGCGATGTCCGTAAACAAAACGCCATCCAGATGGTCGATCTCATGCTGGAAGCAGCGGGATAAAAGCCCCGTGCCCGTAATCGTGATTTCGTTGCCGTTTTCGTCCAGCCCTTTGACCGTCACCTTCTCGGCGCGGCGAACGTCGCCGTTGTAGCCCGGAATGCTCAGGCAGCCCTCCGGTCCGAATTGCTCGCCTTCCTTTTCGACGATGACCGGATTGACCATCTTGATCAAGCCGTGTTCGTCGCCCACGTCCACGACGATCAGGCGTTTCAGAATGCCCACCTGCGGCGCCGCAAGGCCTACGCCTTCCGCGTCGTACATCGTATCAGCCATATCGTTTAATAGTTTTTTTACGTTCGGGGTGATCTCTTTTACTTCTTTTGCCGTTTTATGGAGCACGGCATCGGGTTCTTTTACGATAATGCGGATTGCCATGATGACACCTTCCTTATGCTTATTCATGTACGGATCTTGTGATCCTAATGGTTTTCATTTCGCTTTCAACGTTATGCCGCGCCGATTACATCAGCATTTGCGGGTCTACGTCAATGCTGATCTGCAGCTGCTGGTTATGCGCCGTCTCTTCCAGCTGCTCGGCCGATTCGCGGACGAGGCCGACGGCATCGATATTCCCACGCCATTTTACCATACATTGAAACCTGTATCTATTTTTTATCCTCGGAATGGGGGAAGCCACCGGTCCCAGCACGTCAAACGCGTCGGCGGTCAGCCGGTCCAGGCTGCCGAACCAGCCGCGCTGCCTTGCTTTTCCCTGAAGCACAGATACCATGTTTTCCGCCATGCGCACCAAAAGCGGCAGCTGCTCATGCGTCAGCGTGATCAGGATCAGCCGGCAATACGGCGGATAATGCAGGTTGCGGCGGTGCTTTAGCTCATCCCTGACGAAAGCCAGATAATCATGGCCGCTGGCATGGATGATCGAATAATGGTCCGGCGTGTAGGACTGGATCAGCACCTCCCCTTTCAGCTGGTGCCTTCCCGCCCTGCCCGCGACTTGCGTCAGCAGCTGGAACGTTTTTTCCCCCGCCCGGAAATCGGGAAGATTGAGCGCCGAATCCGCGGTAATGACGCCAACGAGCGTCACGTCCGGAAAATCCAGCCCTTTCGCGACCATTTGGGTGCCGAGCAGGACGTCGGCTTTTTTGTCGCGGAACTGCTTCAGCAGCTTTTCGTGCGATCCTTTTTCCGTCGTCGTGTCGACGTCCATCCGGATGACCCGGATGCCGGGGAACAGTTTGGCCAGTTCCTCTTCGACCCGCTGCGTGCCGGTCCCGAAATAACGGATGTGTTCGCTTCCGCATTCCGGGCAGACGGACGGCGCGGGCTCCGCGTAACCGCAGTAATGGCAGCGGAGATTATTCGATTTTTGATGGTAGGTAAGGGATATGTCGCATTCGGGACAACCCGCCACGTAACCGCAGCTGCGGCACATGACGAAGGTCGAATAGCCGCGCCGGTTGAGGAGCAGCACAATCTGCTCCCCGCGCTGGAGCCGGGTTTCGATCGCCTGATGCAGGGAGCGGCTGAACATGGAGCGGTTGCCCTCCTTCAGCTCTTCCCGCATGTCGACGATTTGCACCGCCGGCAGTTCGTTGCCGAGCGCCCGCCGCTTCATTTCCAGCAGCATGGGCGCAAACTCGTCGTTCGCCCGGGACCGGGCGGCATGATAACTTTCGAGCGACGGCGTCGCCGATCCCAACACGACGGCGGCCCCATATTGCCGGGCCCTTTTGACCGCGACGTCCCGCGCGTGGTATTTGGGACTTTCCTCCTGCTTATAAGACGTCTCATGCTCTTCGTCCATAATGATCAGGCCGATCCGGTCGAACGGCGCAAAAATGGCGGAACGCGCCCCGATCGCTACCTTGACTTTGCCCTCGCGTATTTTCCGCCACTCGTCGTAACGCTCGCCGCCGGAGAGGCGGCTGTGCATGACGGCGACCTGGTCGCCGAAGCGACCCTTGAACCGTTCCACCATTTGGGGCGTCAACGAAATTTCGGGGACAAGGACGATGGCCTGCCGGTCCTGTTCGATGCAGTGCTGGATCGTCTGCAAATAAATTTCGGTTTTGCCGCTGCCGGTGACGCCGTGCAAAAGGAAAACCCCGTGGCGTCGTGCATCCAGCGAGTCGACGATCCGGTCATACGCGTGCTGCTGCTCGTCGTTCAGGCGAAGCGGTTCCGTCGGCTTGAAGCGGCGTCCGCGATACGGATCGCGGAACACCTCCATCTCCTCGATCGCAACGAATCCCTTGTCCGCAAGCCCCTTGACGGTGGCCGCCGAGACCTGAAGCGCCTTAAGCACCTCTTTAAGCGGAAGGGGGAGCAGTTCCTTCATCTCGAGAATAAACTGCAGCACTTCCCGCTGCCGCTGCGCCTTGGCCGGAAATTGCGGGAGCGCCGCCAACGCCTCGTCCGGATCGACGGCGAGGTCGACCGCTTTGAGCATTTTCTTTTGCAGCTTGTCCTTGATGCTCTGATTCTCCTGCAAAATTCCTTTTCGCAGCAGCGATTTGATCGTTTCGGCGCTATCCGGGAAGATGCGGCTGAGCTGCTGGGCCGGCACCTCTCCCTTTTGCGCGACGTAGGCCATGATCGTTTTTGCTTCTTCCGTCGGTTCGGCGACGACACGCACCAGCGAATACTCGTCCTCTTCCTCCGGTTGCCCTTCCGGATCCCCAAGCGAGATGTACCGCTCCGCCTTGCCCTTCAGCGCCGTCGGCACCATGACCTGAAGCGCGGTAATGAAACGGCAGGCGTATTTTTGGCTCATCCATTCCGCAAGCTTGACGAGTTCGGGAGACAACGGAGGCACGACGTCCAGAACCTCCTGGATGTTTTTCAGGCGCATTCCGCCGGGCGAAGGCCGATCCTGCAGATCGACCACGAACCCCTGAACCGTCCTGTGGCCGAACGGAACCCCGACCCGGCTCCCGATCTCAAGCCACGACCGCATCGATTCCGGAATCAAATAGTCGAACGGACGGTCCGTATCCTTCACCGGCACATCGACGATGACTTTTGCCACTTGCGGAAGCATCATCGGTTCCCCGCTTCACTCATCCGCTCGGCCGCAATCGCGAGCAGCCTCCGCGCCACTTCGTTTTTGGTCATGACCGGCATCTTTTCGACCAACCCGTCCGCATCAAAAACCTGTACGATGTTGGTATCCGAACGGAAGCCCGCCCCTTCCGCCGTCACGTCATTGGCGACGATCAGGTCGCAATGTTTCCGGCGCAGCTTATCCTTGGCATACGCTTCGACGTCATGGGTTTCCGCGGCAAACCCGATCAAAAACTGATGGGTTTTGCTTTTGCCGAGCGTTTCCAGAATGTCCACCGTTTTCACGAGCTCCAGCGTCATCGTGTCGCCTTTTTTCTTGATTTTGCTGCTCGCCGCTACCGCCGGACGGTAGTCCGCCACCGCGGCGGCTTTGATGACCAGGTCGCTATCCGGAAAATGCTTCAGCACGGCCTGGTACATCTCTTCCGCGGACTGGACGTGTTCGGCATCGATCCCCGCCGGAGGCGCCACGTCGGTCCGCCCGTAGATCAAACGCACGTCGGCTCCCATCGCGCGCGCGGCCTCGGCGATCGCAAATCCCATTTTTCCCGAGGAATCGTTGGTGATATAACGGACGGGGTCAATGCGTTCGATCGTCCCCCCTGAAGTCACGACGACCTTTTTCCCCTGCAAAAGACCGGGCCCAGCCTGCTCCTTGTCCGCAAAATATTTCTCCACCACGGCCACGATGCTTTCCGGCTCTTCCATCCGCCCTTTGCCGACGTAACCGCAGGCAAGCAGCCCTTCCCCGGGTTCGATCATCATGACGCCCCGCCGCTCCAACGTTTTCATGTTTTCCTGAACGGCAGGATGCCCGTACATATGTACATTCATTGCCGGTGCAAGCATGACCGGCGCAGTCGTTGCGAGAAGCGTCGTCGACAGCATGTCGTCCGCCAGACCGTGGGCCATCTTGCCGATCATGTTGGCCGTTGCCGGTGCGATCAGCACCAGATCGGCCGCATCCGCCAAACGGATGTGCGATACGACCGCCGGATCCCTTTCGTCGAACGTATCGCTGAACACCGCGTTTTTGGACAAGCTTTGCAGCGTCAGCTCCGTGATGAATTGCTTGGCCGAGGATGTCATGATGACATGCACGTCCGCTCCTTTTTGGACCAGCTTGCTGCACAGGCTTGCCGCCTTATAAGCCGCAATCCCGCCGGTAACGCCCAGCACGATCGTTTTTCTGTTTAACATGTTAACCGCCTTCTTTCGCTTCGGAATAGAGAAAAAACATCCCCACAAAGCGGAGACTGTATGCCAATCTTGTTCCTATCCTTTGCGGGGTTCCAATTGCAGTTGTATGAAGACCGCTCATGAGGGTTCTTAAAAAAAATACAACCTTGCGGTTGTATTCGTTCCCGTGTCTATGGACGCGAAGGTCAGGAGAACATGCCGTCTCCCCCTTCGGTTATAGATTGAATTGAAGCAACCGCTGAAGGCCGACTTCGTTCCATGCGTCCCTTGGGCCTTAAGGTTTTTTGATTTCGTCCTTTTCGGCTTCGGGCTCAGGCACGATCTTGATCAGGTCGTTGTAGATTTCCTCAAGCGCCACGCCCACGAACTTATGGGAGCGCGGGTTTTTCAGTTCGGTTTTTTCTCCCTCGCGCAGCTGTCTGGCGCGTCTCGATGCAGCGACCACCAGCGAATACTTGCTGTCGACTTTGTTCATCATTTCATCAATCGAAGGATACAACACGTTACTGCCACCTCTTTTTGTCCAAAGTAAAATATGTTGCAAGCCGTTAGTCCCTACCGCTTCACCTTACAATGTTCGGCTACGATAATGGATTCTATTCGCTTGCATGCGGAATCGATCTCGTCGTTGACGACGGCATAGTCATAATGCTCCATCAGGCCGATTTCGTCAACCGCCACCGACATCCGGTGGTCGATCGTCGCCTGGTTCTCCGTGCCGCGGCCCACGATACGGTCTTTCAACTCGTCCAGGGACGGCGGCAGCAGGAAAATAAAGACGCCTTGGGGGAATTTCTCTTTCACCTGCAGCGCGCCCTGCACCTCGATCTCCAAAATAATGTCCTTGCCGCTCTCGAGCGTTTTTTCCACGAAATCGCGCGGAGTGCCGTAATAGTTCCCTACGTATTCAGCATATTCCAGCAGCTCGTTGTTTTGCATCATATTCATAAACTGCTCGCGGGTTTTGAAAAAATAATTCACTCCGTCTTCCTCGCCGAGCCGCGGGCTCCGGGTCGTGGCCGAAACGGAGTACACAAGTTCCGGAAGTTTGCCTCTCAGCGCGGTACAGACGGTTCCTTTTCCAACTCCGGATGGTCCGGACAATACAAACAATAATCCTTTTGACATAATACTCCCCAACTCGTTATTCGTCATGATCGTCGTCTTTGCTGGACAGACGGTGAGCCACCGTTTCGGGCTGTACGGCGGACAGGATGACATGATCGCTGTCCGTAATGATTACGGCACGGGTCCGGCGTCCGTATGTCGCGTCGATCAACATATGACGGTCTCTCGCTTCCTGAATGATTCGTTTAATGGGTGCTGATTCAGGGCTTACAATGGAAATGATTCGGTTAGCCGATACAATATTCCCGAAGCCGATGTTAATGAGTTTGATTGCCATAATCAGGTTCTTCCCCCTATACATTTGACTCTTGTCTGTTTTATGTCGAAAGCGCCTTTTATTCTATATTGGCCAATTGTTCGCGAATTTTTTCCAGCTCCGCCTTCATTTCGACAACACGGTTTACCAGAGTCAGATGATTGGCCTTCGATCCAATCGTATTGACTTCCCTGTTCATTTCCTGAATCAGAAAATCCAGTTTTCTTCCGACCGGTTCATCCGCACGAAGCAAACCCTTGCATTGCTCAAAATGGCTCTGCAGACGTATCAATTCCTCGTCTATATTGGAACGGTCTGCGAAAATTGCAATTTCCATGCCAAATTTATGTTCATCAAAGGCAAACGAACCGTCATTAAGATCAGACAGCCTTTGTTTGAGCTTATTGCGGTAATCCTCGACTACTGTAGGCGCCAGCTGCAGCATTTCGGCGTGCAGGGCCTGAAGCTTGCTTAAGCGCTGCTCCACGTCCGCCGCCAAATGTTTGCCTTCCATGCTTCGCATCGCCGCAAGTCCTTCCAAAGCGGCCCGCAGTCCCTTTTCGAGAACCGGCCCCCACTCGTCCACGTCGGGTTCACCCGGCGAGGCTCCGTGCTCGGGCGATATCCAAACGTCGGGCAGAGACAACAAATCCTTCACAGTCAGTTCGCCGTCGAGGCCGTAACGCTGTGAAAGATCCTGCGCCGCCTTCAAGTACATCTTCACGGCATGTTCGTTAAGCAAGGCATGCGGAGCATGATCGTCGCCCTCTTCCTTCGTGACGAACACATCGACGCGCCCGCGCTTGACGTATTGCTGCACCGTTCTCCGCAAAGCGTCCTCGAAGCAAGTCCACTCACGCGGCAGACGAAGCACGACTTCGCAGTAGCGGTGATTGACGGACTTCACTTCAAATACCACTTTATGCCCTCCATGCTGAAGGGCAGATCGACCGTATCCGGTCATGCTAAAAGACATCGGCACCACATCCATTACACTATTGTAATTGATTACGATCAACGAAACAAGGGGGACAATTGGCGGCCGGATCTTGCCCATACGTGCTCGATCAGCTGGGCGCTCATTTCATACAACATGAACGGAGTCATCAAATAGATCCCGTTGAAATGATCCATCGCGACGTCGAGAAGCTCCTTCGCGATTTGAACGCCCATCGCCCTGCCTTCTTCCCCTTCGAGTCCGGCCATCCGGCTGCGGACATCGTCCGAAAGCTGAATGCCGGGCACTTCGTTGTGCAAATATTCCGCGTTTCTTCCGCTCGCCAGCGGCATGATTCCCATAAAGATCGGCGTATCCAGATGTTTCGTGGCTTCGCCTACCGCCCGGATCAGCTCCGGATCGTACACCGGCTGGGTCATGATATAGTCCGCGCCTGCGGCGATTTTCCGTTCCAGCCGGGCCACCGCTTTGTCCAGATGCTTGCCGTGCGGGTTAAACGCGGCGCCCACGACGAACTTCGCTTTTTGCTTCAGCGGTTTGCCGGAGAAAGCGATGCCTTCGTTCAACTGCTTGATCATCCGGATGATTTCGAACGACGTTAAGTCGTATACCGAACTGGAGCCGGGCAAATCCCCGAAGCGGGCAGGGTCTCCGGTCACGGCCAGGACATGGTCAATGCCAAGGGCGTCGAACCCCATCATGTGCGACTGGGTTCCGATCAGGTTGCGGTCGCGGCAAGCGATGTGGACAAGCGGGCGCAGCCCGGTTTCAACCTGGACGAGATGTCCGAGCGCCATGTTGCTCATGCGCGTCACGGCAAGCGAATTGTCCGCGAGCGTAAGCGCATCGGCTCCGGCCTCTTTCAGCCGGTGCGCGCCTTTCATGAATTTCGAAATGTCCAGATCGCGCGGCGGATCAAGCTCGACGATGACCGTGTGGCGCTGCTTGGCCAATTCGACCAGGTTCGGTTCGCGGTTCCCCGAAGGCGTTTCCGGTTCCGGTTCGCGAACGGTCAGCGGGGCCTCCGGCTCGGGAATAGGCTCGTACACGGCCGGCTGCGGCACGTATTCCGCGAGCGCCTTGGCGATCGCTTCGATATGGGCCGGCGTCGTGCCGCAGCATCCGCCGATGATGCGGGCGCCGAAATCGGCAAACTGGACGGCCATCTGGCCGAAATATTCCGGTCCCGCCCCGTAGCGGTATTCCCCGTCCACGTAATCGGCGACGCCCGCATTCGGGTAAACCGACACCGGCGCAGGGAGCCGGCCGTCAAGCGCCTTAATCGCGCTCAGAATCCCGTTCGGCCCGGTGCGGCAGTTAAAGCCGATGATGTCGGCGCCTTCCGACTGCACGATCCGGAAAGCGTCGGGCATCGTGTAGCCGTCCAAGGTTCTGGCGACGTCCTCGACCGCAAACTGGCAAATGACGGGAACGTCGGTTAAACGGCGCGTGATGGATAAGGCAAGCACCAATTCCTCCACGTCGTAGAACGTTTCGAGCATGACGCCGTCCACGCCTTCGGCGAGGAGCGCCTGCAGCTGCTGCTCGAAATACTTTTTGAGTTCGCCGCTTGAAATATTCGTCCGCTTGCCGCCGCGGATGGATCCGACCGCCCCGACGACGTAGCCGCCCGGGCCGGCCGCTTCGCGCGCAATCCGCACGCCCGCCCGGTTGATTTCGCTGACCTTCGATTCCAGGCCGTATTTGGACAGTTTATCGTAATTGGCCGAAAACGTATTGGACTCGAGCACCTGCGCGCCCGCCTGAACGTAGCGCCGGTGAACGTCCCGGATCACCTCCGGAGAGGTTAAGTTCAGCTCCTCGTATGAAATCCCCACAGGAAAACCCATTTGATATAGAAACGTGCCCATCGCTCCATCCCCGACAAGCACCTTATCGTCCAATGCCACTCGCAAATCCGGCTTCATCAACTATTCCCCCAACCCGTATTTTTCATCTAATGTATCACAAATGCCTTCAAATTCCCACTGGTTCGCAGGGAATTCAAAAAAAGAGGACGGCGCTTGAAGCCGGGACGCAAGCTGTCGGCGCATCGCGCATCCGATCGATGCGCCCTCAAAGAAAAAAGCTTGCCGGCGGCTCCCATCCCGGGGCTCCGGCAAGCTTTCGGCTATCGTTTTCGGCATCAAGCCGAGACTTCGCCCGTAAAGACGAACGCGGCAGGACCCGTCATGTAGATCCGGTTGTCCTCCTCATTCCACTTGATGAAGAGGCTTCCGCCTTTCAACCGCACTTCCGCCTCGCGGTCCGTCTTCCCGTTCAGCACCGAAGAAACGAGCGTCGCGCAAGCTCCCGTGCCGCAGGCAAGGGTAGGACCCGCTCCCCGCTCCCAAACGCGCATGTCGATCGTTTTCCGGTCCGCTACGGTCGCAAATTCGACGTTCACTTTTTTCGGGAAATACGGATGGACTTCCAGCTTCGGCCCCCAGGTGTGGAGATCGAAACGGACCGCATCCTCGACGTAAATCACGCAGTGCGGATTGCCCATCGAGACGGCCGTAAACCGGAAGGTCTCCCCGTCCGCCTCCAGCGGCACGTCCACCACCGGCGTCGAGTCGATCGTGGTCGGAATCTGCAGCCCGTCCAGCACCGGCTCGCCCATGTCCACGGTTACCGTGGCGGCCCTGCCGTTCTCCGCCTGGATGACGACCTTTTGCACGCCGGCTCCGAGCGTTTCGATCGTAATTTCTTCCCTTTGGACGTACCCGTGGTCGTAAACGTATTTGGCCACGCAGCGGATCGCGTTGCCGCATTGCTCCGCCTCGCTTCCGTCCGAATTGATGATCCTCATCCGGTAATCGGCGCGCTCGGACGGCAGGATGTAGACGAGCCCGTCGGCTCCGATCCCGAAATAGCGGTCGCACCATTGGACGGCAAGCTCCGCCGCATTGCCCGGAAGAGCCTGCTCGCCGTATATCACAATAAAGTCATTGCCAAGACCATGCATTTTCGTAAATTCCATCGGATGGTGCCACTCCTTAAGTTTTGCTTGTTTTACTGCTCCTAAGCATAGCTTAAGGCATGGCGGAATTGTATAAACTTTATGCCGAAATATTTGTACTTTTCGCCACGAAACGTCTGCGTTTCGAGCGCCGGCCGCCCCATACGCTGCCAGCGCCCATCAGGAAGGTCGGGATGCCTGCGGCCACGATCGAGATGGACCATTCGCGGAACCCGAGCGGAACCGTTTTGAAAATCGGCTGCAGCGCTTCGATGTACATGACGCCGAGCATCAGGACGACCGAAGAGAGCACCGCCAGCACCAAATACTTGTTTTGCAGCGGATTCCGGTGGAAAATGGACCGCGAGCTTCTGCAGTCGAATACATGGATGAGCTGCGCCAAAACGAGCGTCGCGAACGCAACGGACTGCGCCTTGGCGATTTGTCCGGCATTGCCCGGGTCGACCCGCAGCGTCAGCCAGAAGGCGCCCAGCGTGCAAAATCCGATCAAAAAGCCGCGGCTGATGATTTTCCAGCCGAGCCGCCGCGCGAAGATGTTTTCTCTCGCGCCGCGCGGTTTATGCTCCATCAAATCCTTCTCCGGCTGATCGACGCCAAGCGCCATCGCCGGCAAGCCGTCGGTCACCAGATTGACCCACAAAATCTGGATCGGGAGCAGCGGGAGCGGCAGCGCCAGCATCATCGCGAAAAACATCGTCAAAATTTCGCCGACGTTCGATGCCAGCAGGTAGCGGATAAATTTGCGTATATTTTCGTAAATGCTCCGCCCTTCCTCGATGGCCGCCACGATGGTGGAGAAGTTGTCGTCGCTCAGCACGAGCGCCGAAGCTTCCTTCGTCACGTCCGTTCCCGTAATGCCCATGGCGATGCCGATGTCTGCGGCTTTGATCGCCGGGGCGTCGTTGACGCCGTCGCCCGTCATGGCCACGACATGGCCTTTGCGCTGCAGCGACTTGACGATCCGCAGCTTATGCTCCGGCGAAACGCGGGAATAGACGTAAATGTTGTCCACTTTCGCATCCAGCTCCGCGTCGTCCATCCGGTTCAGATCCTGTCCGGACATGGCCAGCCCGCCGCGGGGCATGATGCCGAGCTGATGCGCGATCGCTTCGGCCGTCGTGCCGTGGTCCCCGGTAATCATGACCGTTTTGATGCCGGCGCGGCGGCAGGTGTTGATCGCGTCGCGCACCTCGCGGCGCGGCGGGTCGATCATGCCGGCCAAACCGACGAACACGAGCTGGGTTTCGGCTTCCTTTTCGCTGCTTAACGAATCATGCGCCCGCACTTCGCGGTAAGCGGCTCCAAGCACCCGCAGCGCGTTCGAAGCCATCTGTTCGTTGGCCGCCAGCACTTTTTGCTTCAAGGTCGCGGTGAACGGCACCACGTTGCCCTCCCATAATATGTAAGCGCACTGGTTCAGGAGGACGTCCGGAGCCCCTTTCGTGCACAGCAGCCGGCCGCCCTGGTGGCTGACCACGACGGACATCAGCTTGCGCTCGGAATCGAAAGGGAATTCCTGGTCGCGCTTGTACAAACCGGACAAAGATTCCGGGGTCATGCCCATTTTGGAGGACAACGTGATGAGCGCGCCCTCGGTCGGATCCCCTTTCAGCCCCCAAACGGGGCCGGCAGGCTCCTCTTTTCCTTTCCGTTTGCCTTTCGGCTCCGTTTGCTGCACCTCGTAAATTTCCGCGTTATTGCATAACGCGCCGATTTGCAGCAGCCGGCGCAAGGCTTGATCGTTGCGGACGTCGATGGTTTTTCCCTTTTCGAGAATCTGGCCGGTAGGCGCATAGCCGTCTCCCGTCACTTCCAGATCCCGGCCGCCGACCCAAAGCCGCGTGACGGTCATTTTGTTTTGGGTCAAAGTGCCTGTCTTATCCGAACAAATGACGGACGCGCAGCCCAGCGTCTCCACGGAAGGGAGCTTGCGGACGATGGCCTTTCGTTTGATCATGCGCTGCACGCCGAGAGCCAAAGCGACGGTCACGATGGCCGGCAGCCCCTCCGGTATGGCGGCGACGGCAAGGCTGACGCCGGCGAGGAACATGCCTACGGCAGGCTGTCCATGCAAAATGCCCGCCACGACGACCATCACGGTCAAGCCCAAGGCCAGCATAATCAGCAGTTTGCCGAGCTGCTCGAGCCGGTGCTGCAGCGGCGTTTGCTGAGTGTCGGTATTTTGGATCAGGTCCGCGATTTTGCCCATTTCCGTATCCATGCCGGTCCGGATGACGATGCCTTTCGCCGTGCCGCGGGTCATCATCGTGCCCATGAAACCGAGGTTTTTCTGGTCGCCCAGGGGCACCTCCGGTTCCGATATGACCTGGCTGTGCTTGCCGACCGGAACCGATTCGCCCGTCAGCGCCGACTCCTCGACGTAGCAGCTGCTCGTTTCAAGCCACCGCACGTCCGCGGGAACCCGGTCGCCGCTCTCCAGCAGGATGACGTCGCCCGGCACAAGCATTTTCGCAGGGATCGAGACGACCCTGCCTTCCCTGAGCACTTTGGCGGACGGGGCCGACAGCTGCTTCAGCGCGCGCAGGGAACGCTCGGCCCGGAATTCCTGGACGAATCCCAGCACCCCGTTCAGCAAAATGATGGCAATAATCGTAACGGCATCCAGATATTCGCCCAACAGGCCGGACACGAGCGTGGCCCCCATCAGCACCAGTACCATAAAATCCTTGAACTGGTTCAAAAACAGCGCGAATAAAGAGATCTTTTTGCCCTCGGACAGCTCGTTGCTCCCGTGCTGCTTCCTTCTCTCGTCAGCCTGTTCTTCCGTCAGGCCGCTCTGCGGCTGGACGCCCAGAACCTGCTGCAGATCTTCGGCATTCATCTGATGCCATGCTTTTTGTTCCATGCTTCCCTTTCCCTCCCGCTCTTTGTGCTGCCGCCGGCAAGTGGCCGACAGCTTTTCCACCTGTTCTAACGTAAATGTATTCGGACAGGGCCTGAAATATCACAGAAGCGGCCTCTTAAGTTTTTGGGCAAACTATGGCATCATAGAGAGGACGGGTTTTGAAACGAGGATTTTGCGGCAATCCGTCGATCGGCCGTACCGAATCACGCAAAATCCGGATCAATCGACCGCAATCAAGCCAACGACTTACATAAATGATAGATGGGAGAATATAAAACATGTCATTGGACGGAATCGTAACAAGGGCGATCGTGCATGAGCTGGAAAAATGCCGGGGAGCCCGCATCAGCAAAATATACCAGCCCGGAGACCACGATCTTCTGCTGCACCTGCGCACGCGCGAGGGCAACGCCAAGCTGCTGCTGTCGGCGAATCCGACGTATCCGCGGGTGCACTTCACGGAGCGGAGCTTCATGAATCCGCAGGAAGCGCCGATGTTCTGCATGCTCATGCGCAAACATTGCGAGGGCGGGATCATCGAAGACATCAGCCAGGTCGGCATGGAGCGGATCATCCATTTGACGGTCCGCCAGCGCGACGAGCTCGGGGACGTATCCACCAAAAAAATCGTCGTCGAGCTGATGGGACGCCACAGCAACATCATTTTGACCGACCATTCGAGCGAAACCATCCTCGACGGCATTCATCACGTCACGCCCAGCATCAGCAGCTACCGGATCGTCATGCCGGGGTTTGCCTACACCGAACCGCCGCAGCAACATAAGCTCGACCCGCTGGCAGCGGACCGCAAAGAATTTTTCGTCAAATGCTCCGGCGCCCAGGACCCCGTTGCCTGGATCGTCGATACGTTCAGCGGGGTGAGTCCTCTGGTCGCCCAGGAAATCGCGCACCGCGCCGGGACAGGGGCCGTATTTGACCCTCAAGCGGGCGAGGACGAAACGTATGAGCGGTGCGCCGCTTTATGGGATGCTTTCACCTCCGTGATGGAACCTGTCCGAAAACACGAATACAAGCCGGTCTCCGGAGCGAACGCCAAAGGCAAAATGGTGTTTTCCGCCGTCAACCTGACGCTGCTTGCGGACGAGATCAAACATTACGACTCGATCAGCGCCTGCATGGAGGATTATTTCGGGGAAAAAGCCGAGCGGGACACGGTCAAGCAAAAGGTGAGCGACCTGCTTCGTTTCCTGCAAAACGAACGTTCCAAAAACATCAAAAAACTCGACCACCTGCACAAGGATCTGGCCGAGGCGGACGATGCCGACCGGTACCGGATTTATGGAGAGCTGCTGTTCGCTTCGCTGCATACGATCCAAAAAGGCGACAAAACGGCCGAACTCGTCAATTTTTACGATGAGGAGCAAAAGACGGTCTCCATCCCGCTCGATCCGCTGCTGACGCCGTCGGACAACGCCCAGCGGTATTTCAAAAAATACAACAAATACAAAAACAGCCTCGTCGTCATTCAAGAGCAGCTGGAGAAAACGAAGGAAGAAATCCGCTACATGGACGAGCTGCTGCAGCAGCTGTCCTACGCGTCCATGAGCGACATCGACGAAATCCGCGAGGAGCTGATCCAGCAGGGCTACCTCCGCGACCGCAGCAAAAAGACGAAGAAAAAGAAAAAAAACGACCGTCCGACGCTGCATGTGTTCACCTCGTCCGAAGGCGTCGAAATTTACGTCGGCAAAAACAACCTGCAAAACGAATATTTGACCAACAAGCTGGCCGCCTCGGGGGATACCTGGCTGCATACGAAAGACATTCCCGGTTCCCATGTCGTGATCCGCAGCAGCGAATTCGGCGACCGGACGCTCGAGGAGGCGGCCATGCTTGCGGCTTATTACAGCCAGGCGAAAGAATCCAGCAGCGTTCCCGTCGATTACACCCTGATCCGTCACGTCCACAAGCCAAACGGGGCCAAACCCGGATTCGTCATCTACGACCATCAAAAAACGCTGGTCATCACGCCGGATGAGGAACGGATCAAAAGTCTCGCCAACGCGCTGAAATAATCACGAATGCCGGAACCCGTTAAAAAAGCTGCCGCTCCTGCTTTCCCAAGCAGAAACGCGCAGCTTTTTTCCGTGATGAGCCTCTATTAACGTAACCCGAAACCTGCGGTCGCTTGCCGGAGCTGTTCAAGCACCTTTGCCGAAACCGTCCGGTTGCCGATCTCGCCGTGGAACACGACGCCCTGCCTTGCCCCATGGAAATCGGAGCCGGCCGTCACGATCAGCCCGTATTGATCCGCCATGGCCTGATAGCGTTTCTCGTCCTCGGGCCCGTGATCCGAATGAAAGACCTCGATGCCCGCAGGCCGGGCCTGTTCCAATATTTCCCTGACCAGCCTATCGTCGCCGTAAATTCCCGGGTGGGCAAGCACCGGGGTTCCTCCGGCTTCGCGGATCCAAGAACACGCTTCATCGGGCGAAATCCGCGGAACCGAAACGTACGCAGGGGCATTTTCCCCTAAATATTTGTCAAAAGCATCCCGCATATCGCGGGCATATCCCTTGCCGACCAGCACGTCCGCTATATGCGGGCGGGCAACGGTCTCATCGGGACCCAGTTCCCTCCCGAGCCCGGCGATGACCTCTTCCATCGTAATGTCCACGCCCAGCTCACGCAGCTTCGCGATCATTTTCGCGTTGCGTTCGTCCCGCGTATTCCGCAGGTCGGCCAACCGCTGCAGAAAAAGTTCATTTCCGCAATCGACGTAATACCCGAGCACATGAATGTCTTTTCCGCTTGCGCGGGTGCTGATTTCGACGCCGGGGACGACGGTGACGCCGCTGCGGACGCCTTCTTCCATCGCCTCCTTCACGCCCGCGACCGTATCGTGATCGGTGATGGCGATCGCCGCAAGCCCCTTATCCCGGGCAAGCCGGACGTTTTCCGCGGGGCTCTGCATGCCGTCCGACGCCAGCGTGTGCGTATGCAGGTCGCATGTTCCCGTTGCAACAGTCATTGAGCATTCCTCCACATCGTTTTGTCTTGTATTTATTGTAAAGGATTCGGGGAGCTGCCGCCAAATCAACCGCAAACGGATCTTGCGCGACGGGAAACTTCCTTAATATAAGCAAGGATTCGCGAGCCTAACCGTAAAAAAGGCATGCATCCGAAAAAGTCGGACCCATGCCTGCCATACAGCCGTTATGTAAATAATCTATCTGCGTTTTCGGGTGTTTTTGATGAGCGTCATTCTTCGGGAATGGCGCAGCCAGGAATAATAGGACTTCAAATCTCTTAATTCGATCGTTTCGGACATCCGTCCCAAAAACGTAACCACGATCATTTTATGCAAAGGATTGCCGCTGATGTCAAATTCGCCTTCGAGTTCGGTAAATTCCGCAACGACGACCAAATCCTCGTCAATCAGATAAACGTCCTGTTCATTCCGGTAATAGGGGAGCATCCGGCTTTGTTTCAGGCATTCCCACATCCATGCCGCAATGTCGTCCGTTTGGTGATCCCCGCGCTCGATGCGGTCGTTATATCTCGTTTTTGCATGATTGGTTATGACGATGTCAGCAACCTTTTTATCGCCCAGGACAACGTAGAATGGTTCATAGGTGCTCCACCTTTCCATTCCTCTGTCGCGCATGGAACATCACTCTCCACCACATAGGACTTTCAGTCTAGATATATTTACCTATTATATTACATCACAACATCTGGTTGCACAAGTAAAAAAGTCTTAAAATTAATAGAATTCCAGATGGCTCTCCGACTAAATATCCGCAGCTTGCAACAAGGCATGCCTCGAAGGCCGCAAACCGCTCCCATCCCGTTCGAAACGTTCGAACGCCCGGGACCTCCCCGTAGAAGCTGCTTTCCGAAGCGCGGAATAAAAAAAAGCAGCCGTTAGGCTGCTAGCCGTTAGGCTGCTTTTGCGAAAAAACGTCTTATGTTCGATGGGAAACCGGGGTCATCCCCGCTGAAAGAACGGGCCCCTTTCGATATTATAGGCCATAAAATCTCGTTTTGTCGGGAACGTCTTTCGTATATTCCGTTTTGATCTCGTTGCGGTAGGAGCGCTCAATCTTTCGCACATAGGAAAGCCTGCGAATGTTTTTGGCCGTTTCTTCGGCCCGATCCGCGTTGACGTACATCACCACATAATGCATGCGCCTCGAAATATAATGAACGGTTCCATACTTTTCAAGATTTCTGGCCGCCTTGACATCCGTCACCCATATAATATAACCTGTCCGTTCTGCAAACATCTTTTCCCACCTCGCTTATGTTCCCTGTCTACAGCTTAACCGCCGCAGCCGCATTTGCCCCCGCCGCCGCAGCCGCGTTTCGGAAGCGGATCGTTGCTTGGCACCTTAATCGTGTCCGATACGGAAAACGCAATCATTTCGGACATCTGGTGAAGCAGATCGTCGAGCTCCTTTTCCGCTTGCTTAAAGCGTACGACTTCCTCAAACTGATCCAGCTGTTCCTCGACGGCCTTCACCTCATCCTTCGCGCTGTGGTAGTTCGGATGGAAGTGTCCGAAACGCTGGGTTTCCTCGAAGAGCTCTTTCTTCTTCGCAAGCAGGCGGACCAGCTCCTGGATTTCAGGATTGCTGTCAACGCGCTGCTTCCAATATAAATAATCAGACACCTCGACGGACTGATTGATCATATCGCCTAATTCATAGGCGTTCATCAGTACGGCAGCCATGTCCATTGTCTGCACTTCTGATACGCTCATGAAAATTCATCCCAATTCCTTAAAAGTTCCACTTGTCGTCAAGTGGACTCTTCTATCATATCATAACCCGTCTTCCTTAAGAAGAGGGATTTCGGCCCTACGTCGTCTCCCCGTCGAGCTGGGGAACGATCAGTCGCAGCTCTCCCAGGTCTTCGGCCGCAAGCTCGCGCCGCTCGAACGTCCCGGTTTCCAAATCGTGCAAAACGCCCTCCGCCCTCCAGGGAGCCGAATATACCGCCGTCGGAGCGAATTCCGCACGCTTCCCCCCCAGATTAAGCAAAACCCGGGTTTGCCAGCTTTGAGCCTGCTCGACGATGCTTTGCGCGGTGGAGCTGTGGTAGCTCCGGAAATCTTGAAGCCATCTTGCCGGAAGCCGCTCATATCCCGGAAACAAGGAAACCGGCTCGGGAATGTCGTGATCCGGATCGAAAAATCGGACGTTGCGGCCGGAATAGACGAGGCCTTGTGCCTCGTAATAACGACCCGGCATCAACCGCTCCCGGGCTTCCGGCTTCGGTTCATCGCCGATCAGCGGATACGCGGGGGGCTTACCGTCGCCGTTGCCGACCCTTTTAAGCGGAGCCAGCACCATGCCTTCCAACATGCGGCGTATTTTGCCCGTTTCGGAGGTTGTGACCATAAAGTGTTTAGGCCCGATCCGCGTCAGCTCGCCTTCGAGCCGGGGATGCGCGGCGATGCGGTCGGCTTCCTCCTCGGTCAGGCAGGTCAGCAGAAGCGCCTCGTCGAACCGGGTCCGGCCGATTTCCTTGCCCCACTGCTCCACCGCTGCCGCGACATGCGCCGGAATTTCGGCGGCGGAGCCTTGGGCCAGCATGCTTAATATTTGAGGCGCCCCGAACCCCTTTTCTGCCGCTTTGGCCGTACCCGCCCGCGTCAGTTTGTACACGGACACCCGGTCGCATTGCACCAATTCGGTACAGGCCAGCAGCTTCCAGCGCAGATAAAACGGGACGCCTGGAGGGCATATGACGTCAAAATCCGGCTGGACGTAAAAACGCGCGTCGTCCTCCCCGTTTTCTCCGCCGTCCTCAAACAGCAAACGCCGGGAATCGACGGTCCACCGGAATGCGCAATCTCCGTTATCCGCCTCCGCCACGTCTCCCCAGCCGAATCCGGCAAGGGCGCAAAGCCAAGCTTCCGCTTGGCCGGCTGCATCCGCCGCATTCAGCATCCCTTCGCCTTCCATCCACCGCAGCAGCGCCGGAACGTCGATCCATTCCCGTTCGGGTCCCGCAAGGAGGCAAATGAAATACCGGAACAGCTGCATGCCGGCATCGTTTGGCCCGTACCGCTCGATCGCGGTTCGAAGCAGAATGCGGTTCATTTCATGCTCCGACAAGCTGAGCCATTCGCCAAGGCGTTGCTCATCAAGCCGGAATGCTCCGTCCCTATCCGTTATGAATCCCATGCATAACAGCAGGTCAAGCACGACGGCAATGGCCGGTTCGTACGCATCCTGATGCGCATACTGCAGGGAGAGCCGCCTTACGTGTTCATGGCTTAAAAAAAGCGGCTCCTGCAGCTTCTGCAAGCTTTTTTTGTGCACCGTCCCTTTGGCGGTCAGCGGAAGCCCCTGGTCCGCGACGTAGGCCAGCGCATGCAGCAGGTCCAGCGCGAGGCCGGGGCCCGCTTCCCGCCGGATGTTAAGCCCTGATGCGGCGGCGCTCACGCATGGCGGGGCATACAAGGCCGGCAGCAGCCGGATCAGCTTTTCCGCCGGAATGTAATACAGCCGTTCGCCCCAAGCTTTTTTGACGGCGTGGACCCATCCGCGTTTCCGGAGGCGGAGAAACGACAGCTTCAGCTCCGCCCCGCTGCGGGCCATGCCGCCGATTTCCTCCCATGCCGGCTCGCCGAACGGCTGACCCGCAAAACGGCCGGCCAGCCCCTTTAACAGCTCGGCCTCGCATTCGGCGAGCTGGCTGGGCCATTCATTCCATTCGGACGAATCGTTGATGCTCATGTTCCCGAACGCACCTCCCTTGCGGAATGGACCGCATATTCATACCCCTGCTCGACGAGGAACATTTGGCGTTTGACGGCAAACTCCTCTTCCTTGCTGTTTTCGGTCACGAGCGTATAGAAATACGCCCGGTTGTCCCCGGCTTTCGGACGCAAAATCCGTCCTAGCCGCTGCGCCTCCTCCTGCCTTGATCCGAAGCTCCCCGACACTTCGATCGCGACCGATGCGTCCGGAAGGTCTACGGCGAAATTCGCAACCTTGGACACGACGAGCACGGGCGTGTCCCCCTTCCGGAACGAAGCAAACAAGGCCGTCCGCTGGCGCTGCGGCGTCCTGCCGCTGATGAACGGCGCGCCGATCGCGGCGGCGAGCGCTTGCAGCTGGTCCAGATATTGCCCGATCACCAAAACGCCCCCTTGCGGATGCCTCTTCAGCAGATCGGCGACGATGGCCGTTTTGCCGGGGTTCTCCGCGGCAAGCCTGAATTTCTCTTTGCCTTCGGCGTAAGCATGCTTTTCCCGAAGCGCGGCATCCATCGGAACGCGGATTTCGCTGCATTCGACCCGGGCGATCCAACCTTTGGCCTCGAGTTCTTTCCACGGCATTTCGTACCGTTTGGGACCGATGAGCGAAAAGACGTCCTGTTCGCATCCGTCCTCCCTGACCAACGTCGCCGTCAGCCCCAGCCTGCGCGTGGCTTGGATCTCCGCCGTCGCACGGAACACCGGGGCCGGCAGCAAATGGACTTCATCGTATATGATGAGCCCCCAGTTCCGCTCGTTAAACAGCTTCATATGCTCGAATTCGCCTTCCTTGGAACGCCTGTGGGTCAAAATTTGGTACGTGGCGACGGTAACCGGCTTCACTTCCTTCCGTTCGCCGGTATATTGGCCCACTTGATCCGGCTTCAGCGTCGTCTTTTCGGTTAATTCGCGAATCCACTGTTCGACGGAAGTGGTGTTCGACGTCAGGATGAGGCATTCGCACTGCTGTCTTTCAAGCGCGGCGATGCCGATGATGGTCTTGCCCGCCCCGCAGGGAAGGACCAATACGCCGCTGCCGCCGCTGCCCGTTACGCCTTCGAACGCCTCAACGGCTTCCGTCTGATAGCTCCGAAGGGCAAACGGCTTTCCTTCGCCGCCATTTTGCCACTGAAGCCGCAGCGCTTGGCCTTCGTGATACCCCGCCAAATCCAGCACGGGGAACCCATAGCGCATCAGCTCCTGTTTAAGGCGGCCCCTCGCGGCAGCCGAAATTCGGGCTTGGACCGGCGAGATGCGGTCGAGCATAAGTTCCGACAATGCCGGGGACGCGATCGCTTCGTCCAGAAGCCGGCTGTCGGCAGCCGTCAGGCACAGCGCGTCCCCTTCGCCGTCCGCTTCCCTTTCCAGCATCAATTTGCCGTACCTTGAGACGAGCCCGCGGATTTCCTGCAGCAGTCCCGCCGGCAGCCCCCACCGCGCAATTGACTCCAGGTCGGCGGCAATATCCTCGGCGGTGCAGCCCAAAGCGGCCGCGTTCCATAAGGATAGCGGCGTAATTCTGTAGGTATGGAAAGCGGAGGGGCTTTTCACAAGCTCCGCAAACCGGGCAAGCTTCTCCCGAGCCGCCTCGAATCCGGGATGGGCGCATTCCAGCAGCACCGTCCGGTCGCGCTGGACGATGCAGGCTTTAAGATCGTTCATCTTCGGCTCCTTTCCATATGGAAAAAGTCCACCTCCTAACGCAGGAAGTGAACTTCGTTTTTCGGATACCTTTATGTTTTCCCAAAGATCCCCAGGCTATTCTTGCATTTTGCGGTGCCCTCAAGCCGGAACCCGCCTCCGCTTATTCCCAGCCCTGATAGGACTGCGTCATCGATACAAGCAGCTTGGCAGCGGCGAGCATCGCCGATTCGTCGAAATCGAACCGGGGATGATGATGCGGATAAACCGCCTGAAGGCTTTCGTTGCCCGCTCCCACGAACATGAAGCACCCCGGAACCCGCTCCAGGTAATACGAAAAATCCTCGGCAGGCATGATTTTGGCGCACTCGCTGACTTGCCCTTCTCCGAACACGCCCGGCGCCACGCGGAAGAAACGGCCGGTTTCCTCCTCGTCATTCACTAGGGGCGGATATCCCATAAGATATTCGATGTTTGCCTTGGCGCCGTAGGTTTCGGCCGTCAAACGGGCGATATCCTCAATCCGCTTGCGGATAAGCAGGCGCGTCTCTTCGTCGAAGGTGCGGACCGTTCCCGTAATGCGGCAGGATTCCGCAATGACGTTCTGCGCGCTGCCGCCCTGAATGGTGCCGATCGTCACGACCGCAGGCTTGAGCGGATCGACCGTCCGGCTGACGATGCTTTGCAGCTGCATGACGACCGCCGCCCCCGCCACGACGCTGTCGACCGTCACGTGCGGCATGCCTCCGTGCCCGCCCTTGCCCGTGATGTCGATAAAAAATTCGTCCGCCGCCGCCATGAGCGGTCCCGGCGCGCTTGCCGCCGTCCCGGCCGCAAAAGGCGTCCACAAATGGACCCCGTAAATCACGTCGACCCCATCGAGAACGCCGGCATCGATCATGCCGCGGGCGCCTCCCGGACAAACCTCTTCCGCCGGCTGGAAAATAAAGCGGATCTCCCCTTCAACGTCCGCTTGCCGCCGGCTGAAATAAGCAGCGACGCCCAGCAGGGTCGACGTGTGGCCGTCATGGCCGCATGCGTGCATCACGCCGGCTACCCCCGAAGCATACTCGCATGTTTTTTCGTCCTGGATCGGCAGTGCGTCCATGTCGGCCCGGAGCACCACCGTTTTGCCGGGCTTGCCGCCTTTCAAAACGCCGACGACGCCGTAACCGCCGCCCACCTCGGTCGATACGGCCAGCCCGAGCTCCCGCAGCTTGCCGGCCACGAACTGCGACGTTTTCCGTTCATGGTACGAAAGCTCGGGGTTTCGGTGCAGAAAGCGCCTCCATTCCACCATTTGCGGCTGCAGCGCGTCCAGTATTGCCTCTTCTTTCATGTACACACGTCCTCTCGCCAAAATGAATGTCTACCGCATTGTTTTCCGCTCTCCGGCCACAATGCCTTTTTTCCATTGTAGCAGAAACCGGCCGGACGGGGTATGTCCCGCGCGCCGACAAAGCTTGCACAAGCGCTTGAAACATAATATCATGAGTAAAGAACTTTACAGGCAATTAAAGGGAGGATTTTGTAGGATGATTTTTGAAAATACGGGACTTGTCGGTCTGAAAAGCGACCTGGCATTTTTGGACGAAGTAGCTGAAAAAACGGGATTCGTGCGCTGGCAATGGGAATACACCCGGGCTACATACGATTATAAAATCGAGGATAAAGACACGAACTCGGAATATTTCCTGCGCATGAACACGCGCGCCGTCGAAGGAAAGCTGGAAAAGCCGCACGCCGTGCTCGAAATCGAAGCCGTTTACATGGGAAAAGCGACGTTCCCCCACGGGCTGGAATACGAGACGCCGATTCCTTCCAAAATTCTTAACGTCGCCAACCAAAAAATCCAGCAATTCAAAGCTGCGCTGGAAGCTTAGGGCAGGCCCTTTATGACTCAAGAGAAACCCCAACTGAGGAAAAGAGGGGCGCCGGATTTTCAGCTGCTAATCCTTACTTTTCTGTTGGTCGGTTTTGGGCTGGTGATGGTGTTTAGTGCCAGTTCAAGCCTCACCATTTCCAGCGAGAAATTCAATCATGACCCGCTTTATTTCACGAAAAAGCAGTTCATTTGGGCCCTCCTGGGCACCGTTGTCATGTTTGTGGCGATGAACATCCACTACACCAAATATAAAAAGCTGTTCGTGCCGATGTTTTTCTTCACCGTGATATTGCTGGTGCTCGTGCCCTTTACGAGCGGCATCAACGGCGCCCGCAGCTGGCTGCAGATCGCCGGACTCGGGATCCAGCCGACGGAGCTCGCCAAAATTACGATCATCCTGTATCTTTCCGCTTTGATCGTCAAAAAGGGAGAGCGCTTCAGGGATTTGCGGACGGGTTATATTCCCGTCATGGTCATCGTCGGCTTCGTGGCCGGGCTTATCATGATGCAGCCGGATCTGGGCTCCACCCTGATCCTCGTGGCGACAAGCGCGCTCATCATTTATGCGGGAGGCGCCAGCCTGAAACATATGCTCGGATCGTTCCTCCTGGTCGTTCTGGGAGCGAGCCTCGTGCTCGGCGCCAATTCCCTGATCAAATCGATCACGCATAGCGATGCGCCGCAGACGCAGTCGAGCAATTACAAGATGGGACGGATCATGGCTTGGATCGATCCCTACCAGGATCCCGAAGATACGGGTTATAACCTGATTCAGTCTTTGACCGCGATCGGGAACGGCCAAGTGACCGGCACCGGCTTCGGCAAAAGCATCCAAAAGCTGAATTACATCAAAAATCCGTACAACGACTTTATTTTTCCGGTCATGGCGGAGGAATTCGGCTTTATCGGGACAAGCCTGTTCCTGCTGGTCTACGTCTATTTTCTATGGCGGGGCATCATCATCGCGCTCAGGTGTCCCGATCCTTTCGGAACGCTCGTGGGCATCGGCGTCATGGGGCTGTTCGCCATCCAAGCCTTCGTCAACATCGGCGGGGTGTCGCAGACCATCCCTTTGACCGGGGTTACCCTTCCGTTCATCAGTTACGGAGGCAGCTCCCTGCTGATCATGATGTTTGCCATGGGAATCATGCTGAGCATTTCGCGATCGGTGAACCAGCCTGCCAAACAGGAAGTCGTCAAGTCCGTGCAAATCAAAAGAGACTACCGGAGATCCGTGTAGTCTCTTTTTTTCGGTTCGACCCGGGGTGATGCCACCCTGCGGCTCTGTTTAGCTGTTTTATTTCGCGCGCGTCGAAACGTCCTCGATTTCATCGTCCTTGAAGGCGACGCCTTCGACCTTGACGTTTACTTCCACGACCCGCAGTCCCGTCATGCTCTCCACCGCCGTGCGGACATTTTGCTGCAGCATGCGGCATACCTCGTGGATCGGGGTTTCATACAAAACGATGATCCGCAAATCGATCGCGGCTTCGAGCTGCCCGACCTCCACGGTAACGCCTTTCTGCACGTTTTTGCCGCTCAGGCGCTTGGCCCAGCCTTCCGACAATCCGCCCGACATGGCGGCAATGCCAGGGGTTTCGAGCGCAGCCAATCCGGCAATTTTCGATACGACATCATCTGCGATCCGGATCGTTCCGGACTCCAATTGAAGTTGTTCAGTCATTCCCCTTCCTCCTTCGCCTCATTATCAATTATTGTAAATCCTACGGGAATCAAAAGCAAATATCGGACCGCCGATTTGTTTACAACTTAGCATGTTTTGGGTATATTGAGAAAGAATGTTCATCCTACATATCTCGAGGTGTCGAAAATTGAAAAAATGGTTGAGCCCTTTTCTGCTGATTGCATTCTTCGTCCTGAGCGGGGTCGCCCACTACGGGGGCTGGGATTCGACGATTCAGTTCGTTCTCGCAGCCATCTCCGTCATCTTTGTGGCAGGCTTCCTGGGGAAAGCGACGGAAAGCGTCGCCCACTATGCCGGCCAGCGCTTGGGCGGTTTTCTGAATGCAACATTCGGTAACGCAGCCGAGCTGATCATCGCCATCTTTCTCGTCAAAGAAGGGCTGTTCGATATGGTGAAGGCGAGCTTGACCGGTTCCATCATCGGCAACCTGCTGCTGGTGCTTGGATTAAGCATTTTTGCAGGCGGCTTGAAATTCAAGATCCAGAGTTTCAACGTTTCGCTGGCCGGCATGAACGGATCGCTGATGATCGTGGCGGTTATCTCTTTGTTCGTTCCGGCCGTGTTCCTGAACACGCATGCCATCACGACCAGCGATTCCAAGACGCTGAGCCTGATCGTGGCGGGCATTTTGATCGTGGCGTACATTTTCTGGCTTATTTTTTCCATGATCACGCATAAGGATTACCTCGCCGACGTGACGGAAAACGAGGAGCTGCCGCATGAGCATGGACCCGAGTGGTCCAAGGGCAGATCGATCCTTTACCTGATTATCGCCACCGTCATGGTCGCGTTTGTCAGCGAATGGCTTGTCGGGACGCTGGAGACGTTTACGAGCAAATTCGGCCTGAGCGAGCTGTTTGTCGGTGCCTTCCTTGTCGCGATCATCGGGAACGCTGCCGAACACAGCGCGGCGATTATGCTGGCCATGAAAAACAAAATCGGCGCGGCCGTCGAAATCGCCGTGGGCAGCAGCCTGCAGATCGCCCTGTTTGTAGCGCCCGTGCTCGTGTTTGCCAGCTTTTTCTTCGGCAACACCATGAACCTCGTATTTTCGGTCATTGAACTGCTGGCCATCGGGGTCTCGGTATTTATCGCCAAATCGATCATCCAGGACGGCAAAACCAACTGGTACGAAGGTTTGCTGCTGCTGGTCGTTTATGTCATTCTCGGCGTTTCCTTTTTTATGGTGTAACGTGCCGGCGCACAAAAAAAGCATGGACTCCGTTCAAGGAGTTCATGCTTTTTAACGTTTTTGGACCTGAAAAAAAAGAACCGGCTTATTCCGCCTTCTTGTTGTTCAGCGCCTCGTAAAGGATCGCCAAATTGCGTTCGAGCTGGCTGACAAGCTGTTTGCCTGCCGCCTCGGGGAGCAGCCCTGCTCTGACCGCGAAGTCGACTTCTCTCGAAAATCCGTACATCTGGGTGTCCAGCACTTCCTCATAGAGAGGGCAATAGCGGGTTGCCAGATTCTCCATTTGTACTTCGATAAGCTTCTGTATTTTATCTGCATCTTCTTGTAGAAGACTGATTGCTTTCATGTTCAACTGTTCCTGCAGCTCAGAAGAAGTCATGCATCTTCCCCCCTATGTCCAAAAGTCACACCCTTGTTCTCTTCTTTAATATTAGACGAAATCAGAGCCCAATACAAGAACATCGTAATAAAAACGTCCAGCGGCGCACCTTCGCCGAAGGCGGACCGCTTTAATCCGAAGCATTATCGAGAAAAATGGTTTGCATGTTCGTGAAAGACCGCTTAAAAAAAGCGCCCTGCCGCATGGGCAGAACGCTTTCTTTAGAATCATTATTCTTCTACGACTTCGACTTTCAGGCCGTGTTTCGCGAATACTTCTTTCATAGCCGCTTTCGCCTCATCCGCATCCGGTCCATGAACATGGAGTTCATAGCCTTTATTGCTTACAAGGGTCGTAAACAAACCCAGAATGCTTTTGACATCAATGTACTTGTTGTCTGCCTGAAGCACAATGGAAGAAGTAAACTTGCCCGCTGTTTGGGCGATTTCCACTACAGCTGCGTTATTACTGGACATTGTGATCCCTCCGTAGCTTTTGGTATCAGGTATTATATTCATGCTGCCAATTTCATGATACATTGAATCCGCTTTCCTGTGCAAGGGATTTCTGGTTCGTTTTCGAAGATTACACCAACTGGTCGGGGTTGAGGCCTTTCAGCTCGTCGATTACGAACAGTCCGTCCTTGCGGATCAGCACGTCGTCAAAATAAATTTCGCCGCCGCCGTAATCCGGGCGCTGGATCAAAACGATATCCCAGTGGATCGACGAACGGTTGCCGTTGTCGCAATCCTCGTAGGCTTGCCCCGGCGTAAAATGGATGCTGCCAGCGATTTTTTCGTCGAACAGGGTATCCTTCATCGGATGCAGGATGTACGGGTTAAAACCGATCGCAAACTCGCCGATGTAACGGGCGCCTTCGTCGGAATCGAGGATTTGGTTCAAGCGCTCGGTATCGTTGCTTGTCGCTTCGACGATCTTTCCGTCCTTAAACGTGAACTTGATGTTTTCGAAGGTGATGCCTTGATATACGGTGCTGGTGTTGTAGCTGATCGTGCCGTTGACGGAATCGCGGACGGGCGCGCTGTACACTTCGCCGTCGGGGATGTTTTTTTCGCCAGCGCATTTGGTCGCCCCGATCCCTTTGATCGAAAACGTCAAATCGGTGCCCGGACCGACGATCCGGACTTTGTCCGTTTTTCTCATCAGCTCGGCCAGGGGATCCTGCGCTTTGTCCATTTTGGCGTAATCCAGGTTGCACACGTCGAAGTAGAAATCCTCGAAGGCTTCGGTGCTTTGATTGGACAGCTGCGCCATGCTCGCGTTCGGATAGCGCAGGACGACCCATTTCGTATGGTTGACGCGCTGCCCGCTGTGAACGGGATGATTGTACAGGCGGTTAAACAAACGCATTTTGTCGTCCGGCACGTCCGCGAGGTCGTTTACGTTTTCGCCGGAACGGATGCCGATGTAGCAGTCCATTTTTTTCATGCGTTCCAAATCGTATTCCGCCCACGTTTTAACCATTTCTTCGGTTGCGTTCATGAGCATCGCGCGCTGCACCCCTCTGTCCGTCAATTCGACGAACGGGTTGCCCCCGCGTTTATGTACCTCTTCGATCACGGCTTTCAGCAAATCCCGCTCCGAGCCGATCATTTCGACCAGGACATTTTCGCCCGGCTGTACGTTTACCGAATAACCCACCAGGTTTTCGGCAAGCTTCTGAATTCTAGGATCTCGCATCTGTTTATTCCTCCTAAAAATCCGTGCAGTATATTTTTTTGAACAAAGGTTAATTTATTCGTCCTCTATTGTAGCACTTTCTTCCGGCTTCAAACAGTAAGAAAACGCCGATCGGCCCACTTCGCGGGATGAACCGCGGCGTCTAGCGGTATGTTTAATCCATCGACCAAAGGAGCCGCACCCCCGTCATGGGTGAAAAGCGACGTCGTTGACCATCTGTTCATGTTCCTCCCGATGATGCAGATTGAGGTAGCGTATATCGCTCTCGGAAGAAAGCTTGACCGGAAAGCCGGTCCGTTTGTCGATCGTCAAATAATACACCATTTCGACTTCCGCGTGTTCGAGCATTTGCTTCATTTGGCCGTTACCCTTGTTCCATACGTCGGTCAGCCGGCGCTTTTCCTTGGCGGAAAGCCCCTGGCCGGATTCCTCTGCCTGCTTCCGGACCGCATCCATCTCGGTTTCCAGCTGCTCGGCAAGCCACTGTTTGGCGGCCGGCGGGGTAAGCTCGATCCGGAGCACCTTCGTTCCGCGGGCCGCTCCCGAAGCCTCCCTGATCTGCTTCGGCAGCTTGTCGATCGCGTCGAGTTGCGCGAGCGGATTAAAGCGGGCCAAGGAGGTGCCCAGCGCCGCGCTGCCCTCGCTGAACAGATGAACCCAATGGCCGTCCTGCCGCCGGAATCCGGATTCGGCCGCATGGTAGCTGCTGGTTCGCATCGCATTCGATGCATTCTTGCCGGCGGCTTGCGCAGGCAGCATGCTGCGGATCGTCAGCTTGTCGTGTTCGGTCAGGATCCCCTCGTAGGCCAAGCTTTCCCGAAAGCCCTTTTCCGATTGGGTTCGTACGGCCGCTTCCCCGTTAAACTTGAAGGAATCGATGCCGGCTAACCCGCCGAGCGTCTGCTTGAACCACGCTTCCGGACTTTTTTGGTTTTGGAACATGCCGCACCCCGTCAACCCCAAACATATGCACAGCCATACGGCGAAGCCGCGGCAGAATCTCCTTTTTTTCATAAGGCATCCCTCTTCTCGGACTTTTGGGCTTAGGCTTGCCTGTGCCGCAAACGATTATGCAGCTGTCGTCCGAAAACGGGCCGCCCGGGACGCCCCCGAACGATTATTTTTGCGCAAAAAAAAGAGCGCCTGCTGCTTGGCACAGATCGCTCTTTCTCATTCGTGCATGTCTTCGATTTGAATTTGGTTGCGCCCGCTGTTTTTGGCGCGGTACAACGCCATGTCGGCTCTGTAAAACAGGCTGTCCACGCTGATGTGCTTGTCGAGGATGCACCATTCGGCAATGCCGCTCGACACGGTCACGCCGGGATTGGTCTCCCGCGCCACCCGCGTCCGGATCGTTTCCGCCACCTTCATCGCCTGATGAAGGCCGAGCTGCGGCAAATATACCGCAAGTTCTTCGCCGCCCCATCTTGCGGGAATATCGACGGGCCGGATGGACGTTTTCAAAATTTCGCTGACCTGCTTCAAAATTTTGTCGCCTTTTTGATGGCCGTAGGTATCGTTGACCTGCTTGAACTGGTCGATGTCCACGACGATCAGGGAGCCGCAAAAATCTTTGGCCTGCGAATCCTGGATCGCTTCGTCGAGATAATGTCGGGCATACATGTCGGTCAGCATATCGCGGTTCGCCATGCGCCTGAGCTCGGCATGCAGCAGAGCGTTGCTGACGGACAGCCCGATATGGCTGGCCAGCGTTTGGAGCAGGCGGTAATTGTCGTAGGAGAAAAAATGCGGGCTGCGATGCGTCAGCAAAACGGCTCCGATCACCTTGCCGTTGACGCTTAACGGCGTAGCGATCAGCGATTGCGAACCGGTCACTTCCATCAGTTTGGACGATACCTTGGTGTTCAAATGGTAATCCGATAAAATGATCGGTTCCTTTTTTTCGTACACCAGTCCGCCGAAGCCGTAATCTTTGCTGAAAAGGTCCCGCGAAAGCGACGGCTCGTTGCACGACATGACCTCGAGCATGTTTCGTTCCTCATTCAATTGAAGGAAGCAGCAATAATCCGCGTTAAAAATATTGAGCAGTTCCCCCGTCGCGAGTTTGTAGATGTCCGCGAGCTGCAGGCTTTGATTAAGCCGCTGCGTCAGTTCGTTGATCAGGCGGAGCTCATGGATCAGCAAATTGGATTGCTCGTACAGCTTGGCATTTTCAAAGGCGTTGCCGGCGGTATCGATCATCATCGTAATGAGCTGCAGATCCAGATCTTCCTTCAGTTCGCGGGTCATTTTCAGATGGAACACGCCGTAAATGCCCTGCTTGCCCCCGAACGGAATGGCGATCTCGGCCTCATCCCGTCCCTCCATGCCCTCCTGAACCGTCAATCTTCCGTCCATAAAAGCCCGCACGCAAATGTCTTCGCCCCACGGGTGGAACACCAGCGGTCTCACCCTCGGGTTGTGGTGCTCGTGATCCTGGGACATCATGAGGCTGAGCTCAATGGAAGGATACAGGATCGCGATGCAGTCGAGCACTTCGGTGATTACCGTATCCACGTCGATTTGGTCATGCATCCGCTGCATGATTTGGAACAGGATCGATCTGCGGCTGGCCTCGCGTTCCGCATTTTTTTGAACCTTCATGACGTCGGACACGAATATGTATTCATAGCGTCTGAAAAAACAAGAGCGGTAATGCAGCGCGGTCGCATGGACGGCATCGGTCCCTCCGCTGCTTCCGTCCTTCGGAAGCACGCAAGCAAGCACGGCAAC
The DNA here is from genome assembly GCF_038004655.1 of Paenibacillus sp. FSL M7-1455. Lineage (NCBI taxonomy): Bacteria > Bacillati > Bacillota > Bacilli > Caryophanales > Paenibacillaceae > Paenibacillus > Paenibacillus sp. FSL M7-1455. Next base: position 4,008,630 of record NZ_JBBORO010000001.1, read on the forward strand.
AAGCAGCTGCCCGTTCCGCGACAGTATGGGCACGAGGCATACCGTTCGTCCGGCGAATCCATAACGGCCGGATGGTCCGATATCGCCGCAAACCGTTTCATGCGATGCCAGGCAGCGCTTCAAAAGGTCCGGGCAGTGCGCGGCAAGCAGTTCATGGACTGTCGTCTCGCCGCATGCGTAAGCGCCCTCGTGATCGGCGACGGCCCATTCGGATTGCTGCGAAAAAGGCAGCGCCCCCGTCTCCTTTCGCCAATCCTCGAAGGATTGCTGCAGGACCTCCCGAACGTAAGGCAAGTCATGGCCGGTGATGTCCATCTCCTTCAACCATAAATGAGAAGACTCGCTCGGAGACGCCGTTTCGATATGGGTCTGAAACAAACTTTGATGTTTGGAAAAATCCTGTTGATGTTCTGGCATTAGCAGGCGCTCCTTTACACCGTGTTAAAAGGTGTCGCACGGCACCATGGTGGTCGAAATAAGCGGTAAATCTTCAAAAACTTTCATAATACCCTTATTCTACTCTCTTCAAACCGATTTTGCATCAAAATTTCAGAGATTTTGTCCTACTTTTTTAGGACCATAGGCCTATCGACAAAATTAGACGTTTCTCGATATTTATCAGGACTTGACTTTGCCATGAGCATTCGTTTAAAATCTATTGATGAACAAGACTGTATTCAGTCTGAATTTGGGCGTAACGTTGTGTCACCCTCTCGCGGTTTGTTGCTGATCGAACAGCGGCTGAACTTTTCAATCAGGTGTTACTGCCGATAAGGCTAACACAATCAACTAACCCGGCGCAAATAGAGCCCTATTTCACATTAATATTTGAAAATAAAGGAGTCTACTATAACATGGCACGTTACACTGGTCCTAAATTTAAACTGAGCCGCCGTTTGGGCATCTCCCTGAGCGGTACAGGCAAAGAATTGAAACGACCGTTCCCTCCGGGACAACACGGTCCTAACCAACGGAGAAAAATGAGCAACTACGGCATGCAGCTCGCTGAAAAGCAAAAACTGCGCCACATGTACGGTTTGGGTGAAAAGCAGTTCAGCACCCTTTTCCACAGAGCTCAAAAAATGCAAGGGATCGCCGGCGAAAACTTCATGTTCTTGCTGGAAAGCCGCCTGGACAACCTCGTTTACCGTCTTGGCTTCGCCAACTCCCGTGCAGGCGCTCGTCAGCTGGTTTCCCACGGTCACATCACCGTTAACGGGAAAAAAGTCAACGTTGCTTCCTACATGGTGAACATCGGCGACGTAATCGGTCTTCGCGAAAGAAGCCGCGGCCTCTCTTCCATCAAAGAAGCTTTGGAAAACCGCAGCCATCTTCCAGGCTACCTGGAATACAACGATGCGGCAATGGAAGGCAAATACATCCGTTTGCCTGAACGCGCTGAGCTTTCCCAAGACATCGACGAAAAACAAATCGTCGAATTCTACAACCGTTAATCTTTGCCTTAAAGAAAGCCTGGAACCTTCGGTTCCGGGCTTTTTGCTTTTTTCGCGACCTTTTCTGCTCGCCTGCTTTGTACGATTTGCCCTTCAAATATGTCAAATCTCACGAAAAAAAGCCCTCATTCGCTCCCTGCATTCAAAATCCGCAAATTATGCTATAATAGTTCCGTTAAAAGGAGGAACGCACGCGAATGGTTGAAAATAACAATAAAAAACCGGATAAGCAGCCAGCCACGAAACCGAGGCGGTCCTACGCCCGGGTCACGGGCCTGGTCATCCTCTGGCTGTTTGTCGTCGGACTGATGGGAGCCCTGTTCGTCGGAGGCACCGCCATGGGTTACGTCGCTTATATCGTCAAAGACGAACCCGTCCGCTCCAGGGAACTGATCGATCAGAAAATGGGTGAAAACGCCATCACCAGCTTTGCTTATTTTCGCGACCAACAGACGCCCATCGGTCAAATCCGCACGGATGAAGACCGGCGTCCCGTCGAATACAAGCAAATTCCGAAATTAGTCATCGATGCCGTCATATCCATAGAAGACAACCACTTTTTTGAACATAATGGCGTAGACATGAAAGGCACGCTGCGTGCCGTAAGGCAAAAGGTGCTGAAAGAATCCGTCCAAACCGGCGGCAGCACATTGACGCAGCAGTTGGCCAGACGCGTTTTCCTGAGCCTCGACAAGACCGATGACCGGAAGATCAAGGAGATATTGCTTGCGCTCCGCCTGGAGCGGTTCATGACGAAAGAAGAGATTCTGACCGCTTACCTGAATAAGGTGCCTTTCGGCAAGGGCGCCAGCGGATACAACTTGTACGGAATCAAAGCAGCTGCAAAGGGCATTTTTAATATCAATGATCTGAATCAGCTTAACGTCGCTCAGGCCGCTTACCTTGCGGGGTTGCCGCAGCTTCCGACCCGATACTCCGCTTACAATTCCAAGGGCGATTTCAATCCGGACGCCTTCAAGCGGGCGCTGGACCGCCAGCACCTCGTGCTGCGCCGCATGCTGGAGGAAAACAAAATCACGGAAGCCCAGTACAAGGAAGCGATGGCCTTCGATATCCGCAAGGCGCTCGCTCCCCGCGTCGAAAAGGCGTATTCGACCTACCCTTACCTGATGATGGAGACCGAACGCCAGGCTTCGGAAATTTTGATGGAGCTGAATTTGAAAAACGCGGGCAAAGACCCGGAAGATCCGTCCGAAAGAGACAGCGATTTGCTCGAGGCGGCAAATCAACAGCTGAAGACCGGCGGATACCGCGTATACACCACCATCGATAAACGCGTTTATAATTCGATGCATAAAATCGGCGAAAACAAGGATAACTTCGGACCGGACAGCAAAACGAAAGGTCCTGAGCAAACGGCCGCCATGATGATCGACAACAAGACGGGCGCCATTTTGGGCATGCTCGAAGGCCGGGACTTCAACAAAGAACAGATGAACTACGCCACGCAGATGGTTCGCCAGCCGGGGTCGACCATGAAACCGATCGCCGCTTATCTGCCTGCCATCGAATCCGGCGCCATCCAACCCGCAAGCATCCTGGACGACGCCCCGATCATTCTGAAGGACGGCCAAAAGGGATTCCACATCCCGAAAAACTCGACTTCGGGTTACAGCGGATTGATGACGGCGCGGAAAGCGTTGAACAAGTCCGTGAACACGATCGCCTTGAAGCTGTATAACAATGTCGTCGGCATCGACGCGGCATGGGCTTTTTCCAAAAAGCTCGGCATCACGACGATCCAAAAAGATGATTATTCGGCCCAAACGGGCGTCCTGGGCGGTCTGAAGTACGGGGTCACCGTCGAAGAGCTGACGAACGCCTACAGCGCCATCGCCAACCAGGGTACGTTCAACGATGCTTATATGATCGAAAAAATCGTCGATTCGAACGGCAACATCGTTTACCAGCATGAATCCAAGCCTGTGCAGGCATTTTCGAAGCAGACCGCCTATCTGATGACCGATATGCTTCGCACCGTCATTACGGACGGAACCGGCGATGTTGTCCGCAAAAACTACAAGCATTTCAAACAAATCCCGATCGTCGGGAAAACCGGTTCCACGCAAAACTATGCCGACGTTTGGTTTATGGGTTATTCGCCTGACGTCACGCTTGGCGTATGGGTAGGCTACAAGGAGCCGAAAAACACGCTGACGACCAAATCGGCCAGAAAGCGGGCCCAGTCCATATGGACGTTGATCATGAACGAAGTCGCTGAAAAGGAAGCGGATTTGTTCAAGACGGCGAAATTCGATAAACCCGAAGGCATCGTTTCCAAGACGGTTTCGGCCTATAGCGGTAAACTGCCGACTTCCTTAACCGATAAATTCGTGACCGATCTGTTTAACGTAAAATACGTGCCTAAAGCAAGCGATGACGCCATCGCCAAAGTCAAATACATCACGTACAACGGGGTCAACTACATTCCGAAGGATGGAACGCCTGAGGATATGCTGAAGGAAAAGGTCGTCATTAAACGCGAGAAACCGATTCCGGACCTCATCAAGGAGCTTGAAGCCGCATTCGCCAAAATGCGCGGAGGCCATGAGCCGCTTTCCTACTATATTCCGCGCGATGCCGGCGAGGATATGCCGACCGAAATCGATCCGCGGGTGGATGACGGCGCTCCTCCGGCTGCGCCAGGCAACGTCAGAATGGCATTGAACGGCAGCAGCGCAACGATTACGTTCAATCCATCCGGGCAATCGGATGTCGTCGGATACCGGCTGTACCGGTCCCAAAACGGCGGCGCTTTCCAAAATACGGGCAAAATCGTGCTGGCGGGCAATGCGACTTCATTCACCAGCCCTGCCGATGCCGGTTCCGCGTTTTATGTGACGGCGGTCGATGTCGCAGGCAAAGAATCGGCGCCAAGCGCAACGGTAAGCAGCCTCGGCGACGGAATGATCGGGCTCCCTGGAGACAACGGCGCAATCACGGACCCCGGCGCTCCGATCGATCCAGGCACATCGGTCGACCCGGGCACATCGCTCGATCCGGGCGCCAATGGCCAGCAAATTCCCGGCCAATCCGTTACGGGTTCGGACGCGCAGCTGCAGGCGCCTGCTTCGCCTGTAAGCCTGCAGATTTCGCCGCTGGAAAACGGCATCCTGTTCCAATGGAATCCGTCCCGTCCTGAGGAAAAGGTGACGGAATACTACGTTTATTACAGCGAGAAACCCAATGGGTCCTACTCCAAAATCGGCTCCAGCCGCGAGCCTGGCTTCCAATATGCAGCAGCGGCGCCGGTAGCGGGTTATTTCCGGGTCACGGCCGTTAATTCGGCGGGGGAATCCCCCCCATCCCCGGCCTCGTATTTCGAGAAAAAATGACGGCCATCCAAGGCTTATCCTGCAAATCGCAGGGTAAGCCTTTTTTTCTACGTTTTAAAGTCAATTTCCCAGAAAACGCTCCGTCCCGCCCCACCCTAACCCCCTGCTTCCCCGGCCATCGAAGCGGCTGCAATCCGGTAAACCCCCTGCTCAGGGATTTCCCCTCCCAACAAAAAGAAACACCGGAACGAATGATCCGGTGCTTCCTGGATAAACGGTATATGCGATTAATCCTCGATCGTGGACAGGTCGCCTGTCGGCAGGTTCAGCTCCCAAGCCTTGAGCACCCGGCGCATGATTTTGCCGGATCTCGTTTTCGGCAGCTTGTCGCGGAATTCGATCTCTCGCGGCGCCGCGTGGGCGGAAAGTCCCTCTTTCACGAATTTATAAATTTCGTTTTTCAGCTCTTCGGATTCCTGATAACCTTCGCGGAGCGAGATAAACGCTTTGATGATTTCGCCGCGGGTAGCATCGGGCTTGCCGATGACGCCGGCTTCGGCTACCGCCGGATGTTCGACGAGCTTGCTTTCCACCTCAAACGGTCCGATCCGTTCGCCGGAGGAGTTGATGACGTCGTCGACGCGCCCCTGGAACCAGAAATACCCGTCTTCGTCCATGTAAGCCGAGTCGCCGGAAACGTACCAGCCCGGGATCCGGAAATATTCCTGATATTTGGCAGGGTTATTCCAGATCTGATTCATCATGGACGGCCAAGGCGTTTTGATGGCCAGGTTGCCCATCGTATACGGCGGAACCTCATTGCCGTTGTCATCGAGAATCGCGGCTTCCACGCCTGGAATCGGACGGCCCATCGATCCCGGCTTGATCGCCATCGATGGATAGTTACAGATCAAATGCCCTCCGGTTTCCGTCATCCACCACGTATCATGGATACGCTGGCCGTAGACTTTTTGTCCCCAGCGAACGACCTCCGGATTCAGCGGCTCCCCGACGGAAAGCACGTGGCGGAGGCTGCTCAGGTCGAATTGGGAAATGATGTCCGACCCTGCGCCCATCAGCATCCGGAATGCGGTAGGAGCGCTGTACCATACCGTTACTTTATTTTTAGCGATCGTGCCGTACCAATCCTGTGGACTGAAGCGTCCGCCGCGAATAACGTTCGTTGCGCCGTTCAGCCACGGAGCGAAGATGCCGTACGACGTGCCCGTCACCCAGCCCGGATCGGCGGTACACCAATAAATATCGTCTTCGCGCAGGTCCAGCACCATTTTGCCCGTGTAATAATGTTGAATCATGGCATTTTGCACATGGTAGACGCCTTTCGGCTTCCCGGTCGAACCCGAAGTGTAGTGCATGATCAAGCCGTCGTTCCGGTCGAGCCATTCGATGGAAAGGTCGGAAGAAGCTTCTTTCATTTCGCCGAAATAATCATGAATTTGTCCGTCTTCCTCAACTTGGTCCCCAACCACGAAAATATGCTTCAGCTCAGGCAGCTCGTCGCGCTTGACCCGGCCAAGCAGTTGGCTTGTCGTGACGAGCGCTACCGCGCCGCTGTCTTCCAGACGGTCTTTAACGGCCGTCTCCATAAACGCTTCGAACAACGGGCCGACGACGGCACCCACTTTCAGAATGCCCATGAGAGAAAAATAGAGTTCAGGACTGCGCGGCATAAAAATAAACACCCGGTCGCCTTTGCCGATCCCGTATTTGCGGAGAACGTTGCCGAACTTGTCGGATTGCTCCTTCAAGTCGCCGAAGGTATAACTTTCGTCCCGCGCAGCGTCGCTATAGAGCAAAGCCTTTTTGTCGCCGCGGCCTTCCGCAACGTGACGGTCGATGGCCTCGTACGCCATATTGACCTTCCCGGTCGTGTACCAGCTGAAGTGCTTCTCGACTTCCTCCCATTGGAATTTCGAGCGGGCTTCTTCATAATCGCCCAGGTTGGACGTTGTGGCGACGCTTGGTAAAATTTCGTTTTGATTTTGATCCATTTCTTTCATCCTCCCTCTGTTTCTCCCAAAAATTGATAGGGCAGCGCTTACAATTTGTATGAGTTCATGCCATAATGACAACATACACACGCAATCAGTCTTCAAAACCTTTTTCCGATGATTCCGATAAGCGAAAAACATGATACAGCAGGTCTGGCAGATGTAAAGATCAAAAATTGTGACTGTTTTTTGTCAGAAATCATTATAACATAGGATGAAAATTCCTGCCATCGCTTTTCATTTAATTGTTTTTTTGCTATAAGTAGGTTAGAAGCCGAAAGGAGCGTCCAGATGGAACACCTGAAATTGTACCATGTCGAAACCGTGCCTCTTGGCGAGCGCTGCTTGGTCGTTGAAGGCCCCGTGCCGCCCGGAAGATTGTCCGAGTTAACCATGCACCCCGACCTCGATGCGTTCCGCCGTCCGAAAGACCAGCACGAAGCGCTGATCGAAATCGCCGGGCTTGCGGAGGGAAGGATCATCATCACCCGCGAGGAAAACGTCATCGTCGGCTACGTCACCTTCCATTATCCGGACGAGCAAGAGCGCTGGTCCCAAGGCCATATGGAGGATTTGATCGAGCTTGGCGCCATCGAGGTGGCCAACGATTACCGGTCGCTGGGCCTCGGCCAGAAGATGATCAAAACCGCCTTCGAAGGCGGGCAAATGGAACAATATATCGTGTTCACGACGGAATATTATTGGCATTGGGATTTAAAAAGCAGCGGGCTGAACGTATGGGATTACCGCAAAATGATGGAACGGCTGATGAAGGTCGTCGACATGGTCTGGTACGCGACCGACGATCCGGAAATTTGCTCGCATCCGGCCAACTGCCTTATGGTCCGGATCGGCCGGGATGTTCCGATTTCGTCGAAGGAGCAGTTCGACCGCATCCGTTTTCAGCAGCGTTTCATGTATTAGCCCGAGCTTTGGCAAAATCCATCTCATAAAACACACGGCTGTCCCCTGCCGAGCGCCGCTCTCGTCCGGGACGGCTTATTTGTTATGCGCTCAATGGCCGGCAGCCCCCCTCTTCTGGTCCGCCGCATCTTCCAACGGCAAACAAGCCGCCCGGGGTTGGGGCCAACCTTGCCGGGCAGCTTGTTCGCTGATGAGCCGATTTTACATTTGCCGAAGCATATCATCCAAAATGGCATGCGAACGGCGCGAAGACGCCACCGTAAACTCGGCGAAGTTGGCATGCGCCGAACCGTCGGCTTTGTCCGACATGGAACGGATGACCACGAACGGCACGCCGTTCATGTAACAAACCTGGGCGACCGCCGCCCCTTCCATCTCGACGCACGCCCCCTGCAGATGTTCATAGAACCAGGAGACCTGTTCCACGCTGGCGATAAATTGATCGCCGGAGAGCACCCGTCCGACGCGGAAATTCACTTCGCCAAGCGTGCTGCACGCCTTTTCGGCAAGCGCGACCAGCGCCTTGTCGGCTTGAAAAACGGAAACCTCCTGATAAGGGATGACCCCGCGTTCGAAACCGAGCGCCGTCACGTCCATATCATGCTGAAGGCATTCGGAGGAAATGACGATGTCGCCGATGTTAAGCTCCGGATGAACGGCGCCTGCGACGCCCGTGAACAACACTTTCGATACGCCGAAAAAGTCGATCAAAATTTGCGTCGTCACCGCGGCGTTCACTTTCCCGACTCCCGATTTGCAGACGATGACGTTTTTGCCGTGGAATGTCCCTTTATGATAGCGGACTCCGGCCTTCTCCACCGTTTCCGAGCCGTTCATCCCGGCCAGCAGCAGCTCGACCTCCTCGTCCATCGCTCCAATGATTCCGATTGTTTCCGGCATCTTGCATTCTCCCTTTTCCTAAATTTCGGTTTCCAGACCGATATGTGAAAAAAAGCTCCCGCAAGGAAGCTTTTTTTCAGCGTAAACATAACCTTTTTCATATCGTTTCTATTTCTTATTCGTTCACGTGGCTGACGGATAAACGCAAAATCGTCTCATGCGGCAAAATAACCCGGGGGTTGTCCACGTTTTCCTTTTTCATCAGCTTGGTCAGCAGACGCATGGCCACCGCGCCAAGATCGTACATCGGCTGAGCAACCGTTGTCAGCAGCGGACGAACCATGGAAGCCATACGCGTATTGTCGACGCTGATCACGGAGAAATCGTCAGGCACTTTCAGCCCTTCGTCCTGGATGCTGTGAATGGCGCCGATCGCCATTTCGTCCGTTGCCGCAAAGATAGCCGTCGGCTTTTTCTTCAGCCCGAGGAAATATTTCATTGCTTCGACGCCGGACTCGTAACGGTAGTTACCGATGCGGACAAGGTCCTCCTGGTATTCGATTCCCGCGTTCTCCAGCGCTTTTTTGTACCCTTGGAAACGGGAGTACCCGTTGGCAGGGTCCTGAAGCGTGCCGCTGATCATCGCGATTTCGCGGTGTCCGTGGCGGATGAGCGTGTTGACTGCGTCAAATGCCGCCGCTTCGTGGTCGATATCCACGGAAGGATAGTTTCCCTGTTCATCACGCGTCGCGCAAAGCACGATCGGTACGGCGGAGGTTTGGAATGCCTGAATATGCTCTTCCGTTACGGTTCCGCCCATGAACAGCAGGCCGTCGACCTGTTTCTCGAGCAGCGTGTTAATGACGCGAATTTCTTTTTCCTTCTTCTTATCGGCGTTACACAAAATGATATTATAGTGGTACATGTTGGCGATATCTTCGATGCCCCGGGCGATTTCCGCAAAAATAGAGTTCGAGATATCGGGAATGACTACCCCGACCGTCGTCGTTTTTTTGCTGGCAAGGCCTCTTGCCACCGCATTAGGGCGATATCCCAAACGTTCGATTGCTTCATATACTTTTTTCCGGGTCTGAGGCTTCACGTTGGGGTTGTTGTTTACAACCCGCGATACCGTTGCCATCGATACGCCTGCTTCACGTGCCACATCGTAAATGGTTACCGTCAAATTCCTTCTCTCCATTGCCAATAAATTTTCACTCGTCAACCCATTAAAATTATGATACGACAAATTGTCGCATTCTGCAATGATAACGCTTTACTATCCTTTCAGGTGCTGTTTCAAAGCATCTTCCGTGATATGAGAATGAGATGTATGCCAGACCGGCGCCTGATTTTTGACCAGAATCACCTGAGGGGATTCGTGCTGCACGCCAAGCAGATCCGCCGCTTCCAGCGAGACCGGGCGATCCTCGACCACATGGATTAATGCGTATTCTACGGCTTCGTTCGGCTCGTTTTGCAAGTATGACATCATCTGTTGATAGGCCCCGGCGCTGATCGGGCAGCGCGTGCTGTGCTTGAACAGGAGCAAAGGCTTTTCGTCCGAAGCAGCCAATGCGGAATGCAGCTGCTGGCTAGTAGTCAGTTTGGTCATCGTCGCCATTTGATATACATCTCCTTTTTTCGATTCATTCCTCCTTCTATCGTATCAAAAACTTCGTGAAAAATCCAACGAACTATGAAAATAATTCTGAAATTTTTTTGTTTTCATACATCGGCATGAAATACATTCATTTCCGGCAGGATGACAGACAGCTGCGAAAGGCGCTGGCGTATGTCCGATACCCATTGATCGTCGCGCATGCCCTCGGCCAATCTATACATATCCAAGAGGAGGTTGATCCGCCCCTCGATTTCGTCTTCGAATTTTGCGTGCAGCCTGTCATCGGGACAATCCTCATCGGCCAGCACGTCGTAAATGACGCCGGCCAGTTCATGGTGGTCCGTCATCGAAAAGCTCGTTTTTCCCGGATCGGACCCCAGCAAATCGATGCATCTCTTCAAGTCCGACCGCATGGAAGGTATAAGTTCGTACGTCATACATTGATCGCAAACCAGTACGGGGACATGGCGGATCGTCACGCTCCGGCTGTATTTGACCGTCCGAAGCTCCAGTTTCAGGCTTTGCTCGCAGTTGCATTTCATTGACACAATACCCCACCTCAATCTCTCTCTTCTATCTGTCTACTCGGATGAGTGCCGATACCGGCTGATGTTGGTATTCGCCTCTGCAGGCCGCGATTCCTCCCTGCTTGGGCCAGCTGTTTTATTTACCAAAAAGCCCATCTCTTTCATATCGGCCGGTTCCCAGCAGAATTGGTATCCGGTTGATGTAACCCTCAGACAGACAGCCCCCGGTTAGCGGAAGAACGGGAGCGGAGATGAAAGTCCTTCGCGATTCCGAAGCCCATCATTTTTCGCCGAAAAAAACCCGGCACTCGAAATGAATGCGGGTTTCATGCGTTTTTATCATTAATCGATTGCAGCTTCAACCTCACGAAACGTGGGTGTCTTTTCCTTCATCCTTCCGGCGCGCTTGGTTCTCGAAACGGCTGGATTCGTTAAATTCGGTCAGCAGCCTTTCGATTTCGCCGTTCGTGGTCAGCTTATAACATTCCTCGGCGACAGCGCGCGCCTCTTGGGCCGACGTGTTCAAAATCCGGTGCTTCACCCGGAGCAGCGATTGGATCGACATGCTCAAATCGTGAACGCCTAGCGCGATCCAGAGCGGTATGGAACGTTCGTCCCCCGCCATCTCCCCGCACACGCTGACGGGAATGCCCGCATCGCGCGCCGCTTCCACGATCGTGCGCAGCATGCGGAGGATCGCCGGGTGGTAAGGATGATACATATGGGCGATCTGTTCGTTCATCCGATCCACGGCGAGCACGTATTGAACCAGGTCATTCGTGCCGATGCTGAAAAAATCGCATTCCTTGGCGATCAAATCCGCGATCGTGACGGCCGCAGGGACTTCGATCATGACCCCGACCGGAATCTCGGGATCGTACGGAATGCCCCTTGCATCCAAATCGGCCATGGCGCGGCGCAAAATCTCGTTGGCTTGTCTCACTTCATCCACCGAGGAAATCATCGGATACATGATTTTGGTTTTTCCGTAGGCGCTAGCGCGCAAAATCGCCGTCAGTTGCGTCTGGAAAAGCTCCTGGCGTTCCAGGCTGATCCGGATCGCGCGAAAGCCGAGGAAAGGATTGTCCTCCTGCGGCAGCGGAAAATAATCGAGCTGCTTATCCCCGCCGATATCCAGCGTCCGGATAACCGTGTGGCGTCCCTCCATTTTCCGAACGATCTGAAGGTAAACCTGGAACTGCTCCTCCTCGCTCGGGAAGTTCGCGCGATCCATGTACAAAAACTCCGTCCGGAAGAGCCCCACGCCAAGGGCCCCGTATTTCACGGCCATGTCGAGTTCCTTTACCGAGCTGATGTTGGCCGATAAACGCATCTCCGTGCCGTCTTTCGTGACGGCTTCGACCGAGGCGAGCAGCTCCAGCCGTTCCTTGCGGACCTGCTGCTCCACCCGCGTGCATTCGAACTGGTCGACGGTTTTTTTGTCCGGATTGACGAACAGCTTGCCGGAATCGCCGTCCATCACGATCAGGTCCCCCGTTTGAATCGGTTCGGCAAGTTTCCCCTCGATGCCGGCCACGAGCGGAATGCCAAGCGCCCGTGCCATGATCGAGGCGTGGGACGTTTTGCCGCCCACCATCGTGACGACGCCCAGGACATGGGCCGGATTCAAATGGGCGAGCTGGGACGGGGACAACTCCTTCACGACAAGCACGTAAGGCTGCGTATCCGAAGGAAGCGTAATTTCCGGCGCGCCAAGCAGATGCTTCAGCAGGCGGTTGCCGACGTCCTTGATGTCCATCGCCCGCTCCTTCATATATTCGTCGTCCAGCAGGTCGAACATCGTAACAAAGTGGTCGATCGCTTCCTTCACCGCGACTTCGGCCGCCTTGTACTGCCGTTCGATGACGCCCTGGATTTCGTTCATGAACACGGGATCGTCCAGAATCGCCAAATGCGCATCGAAGATGCTGGATTCCTCTTCCCCGACGATATCGCGGAACTCGTTTTTGATATATTCGATTTCGTTTTTGGAGGTGCGTATCCCTTCATACAGCCGCTCAAACTCATTGGCCAGATCAACTGCGTCTATGCCGGTTTCGGGCAGATCCCATTCCCAGTTCGGCAGGACGAATGCTTTTCCAATTGCGATGCCGGCAGATGCTCCGATACCTTGAATCATGTTTCCAAACCTCCAACATTTCTGTCGTGTAATACTACGGACATGACCGACGTCTGTCCTTTTTTGACCGTTTTGAACGGCGCGAAGCTCCAGGATTTGACGCGGTCCGGATTCGTAATGACCATCGGCGTCGCGATCGATGTCGCATGGGCCTTGATGTAGGCCAGGTCGAATTTGACGAGCAGCTGACCCGGCTCGACGGCATCCCCTTCCTTCACGACCGCCGAAAAATGCCCTCCCTTAAGCTGGGAGGTGTCGATCCCGATATGAAGCAGCACTTCGAGGCCGTCCGGCGTCGAGATGCCGATGGCATGCATCGTAGGATAAACGTGCACGATCGTTCCATAAACCGGCGAGACCAGTTCCCCGCGCTCCGGCATGAAGGCGACCCCGTCGCCGACCAGCTTCGCCGCGAAAATCTGATCCGGCACTTCCTCGATCGGAAGCATCCGGCCCTGCACCGGCGCGCTGAAAAGCACGCGCGGCAGGTCCCGCTGGAGCAGTTTGTTGACTTCCTCGCGGATCAGTTCGGAATACGTGCCGAACACCACTTGGACGTTTCCTCCGCCAAGCTTGATGAGGCCCGCCGACCCGAGCAGCTTTAACGCATTGCCGTCCACGAGCCTGTCGTTTTTGACGGTCAGCCGCAGCCGGGTAATGCAGGATTCCACCTGTACGATGTTGTCCTTGCCGCCCAACGCTTCCAAAATAAGCGGCGCCTGGTAGGGAATGCTCCCCGCCCAATCCTCGAGGTTCGAACCTTCCTCCCGGCCGGGCGTCGGAATCTGGAACCTGCGGATCGCCCACCGGAACAGAAAATAATAGACAAAACCGTAGCCGATGCCGATCGGAATGAGCAGCCAGGCGTGATGGGACAGATGCAGGTTCAGGAAAAAATCGATGGCCCCCGCCGAATAGGAGAAGCCGTGATGGATATCCAGCTCGTAGGTAAGCCACATGGCCGCCCCGGATAGCACCGCGTGCAAAATGAACAAATACGGCGCCGCGAACAAAAACGCGAATTCGATCTGCTCGGACACCCCTGTTAAAAAGCATACGAGCGCTGCCGTCAAAAATGTCTTTTTGATCTTCGGCTTCAAGTCCTCGCGGGCTTCCTGGATGATCGCAAGCGCGATGGCCGGCAGCGCGAACATCATGATCGGGAACAACCCCGCCATATAGCCGCCCGCCGTCGGGTCGCCCGCAAAAAAGCGCGGCAGGTCGCCCTGCACGATATTTCCCGAAGGAGTCTGATAGGACCCCGCCTGAAACCAGAAAATGTTGTTGAGCAGATGATGCAGCCCAAACGCCGTCAGAACCCGGTACAAAATGCCGTACAAAAACAAGCCGAATCCGCCCAAATGGTTCATGAGCAGCGTCAGCTCGTCCAGCCCCTTCTGCAAATAAGGGGTGATGAACAGCAGCGCCCAGGAAAACAGCGTCGAAAACAACCCCATGAACAGAAGGACAAACCTTGAACCGCCAAAAAACTGCACCGCTTCAGGCAGTTTGATATGCTTGTATCGGTTCGAGGCGACGCCCGACAATATCCCGAAAAGCACGCCGATCAGCGTCGTGGGCTGTATATTGCCGCCGCCCATATGCCGCGTGATCTGGTCGTAGATAAACATGCCCGCAAGCGCCGCTAGTCCCGCCGGCCCGGCTTGGTTCGAAAGCCCCCAGGCGACGCCGACCGCAAACAGATACGGGAGGAAATAGAAGATGCCCTGTCCGGCCCACGTGCATACCTCAGCGACGTGAGGAAGACCCCATGCGGCCCAGGGAAGACTGCCTACGCTCAGCAAAATGGCGGCTGATGGAAGGACCATCGTGGGCAGTATAACCGCTCTTCCGAGCTGCTGCAGTGATCCGAGCCAATTCAAGAAAGGCACTCTCCTTTCAAAAACAGATCAGAAATTGCAAAGCCATGCTTACCGGTTCCTGCAAAATCTGCGCTATTTCAAATGGTAAGCTTAGATCGACATTTTGTCAAAAAGGATTTGCAAGATTCCGACCAAGCGGACAAGCGCCCTGAACGGGCAAAAAAACATCCCCAGGAAGCAAATCCCGGAGATGCCTGGCCCCGCAGGCCGGATTAACGGTGCCCAGACCGGTCCGGCTGCGTGATCGCCTCTTCCACTTTGATGCAGCGGTCCATGATGACTTTCATGCCGCTCTGCCCGGCGATAGCCGCCGCCTCATCGCTGACGATGCCGAGCTGCAGCCATAACACGTTCGCATGAATCCCGGCCGCTTCCCGCGCAACGTCCGCGCAATATTCGCTTCGGCGAAACACGTTGACGATGTCTACCGGCTCGGGAATATCTTTCAACGAAGCATAGCAGGTTTCGCCCAAAATTTGGCGTCCCGCCGCGTTCGGATTGACCGGGATGATGCGGTAGCCGCGGCTTTGCATCGCCTCGGCGATCATGTAGGAGGTCCTGTCCGGTTTATCGGACAGACCGACGACGGCTATATTTCCGGCCTGCTGCAGAATTTCCCTGATCTCGTCGCGCGTCGGATTTTCGAAAGCCATGTCTGATCCCTTCTTTCCTTAATATATGCGGGTGGATATGGAAACTGTTTTATTTTACCCATTCGACCTGGGCGCCAAGCGCCTTCATATGGTCAAAAAACTGCGGATAGGATTTGGCGACGTGATGCGCGTCCTTGATCGTCAGCGGCTGCTTGGCGCGCAGCCCGACGATCGTCAGCGCCATGATGACGCGATGGTCGTAATGGGCGTTGATCTCCACGCCGCCTTCAACGCCTTCCGGACGCCCGTGGACGATAATTTCGGCTTGGCGCTCCTCCACGTCGGCTCCCGCTTTGCGGAGCTCCGCCAAATAATCCGTGATGCGGTCGCATTCCTTGTAACGGAGGTTCTCCACGTTGTAAAACCGGGACGTTCCCTCCGCAAACACGGCGGCGGCCACCATCGCAAGCACCGCATCGGTTGCCGCGTCGCCGTCGAACTCGACCGCCTTGAGTTTTCCGTTGCCTTTCACGTGCACTTCGTCGTTTTCATGCGTCAGGGGCGCCTCCATCATGCGCAGCACGTCGACCACGGCCCGTTCCCCTTGCTTGCTTTCCACCGGCAGTCGTTTCACGAGGACGTCCGACTCCGTTACCGCGGCGGCGGCAAGCACGGCGGCGGAACCCG
Source organism: Paenibacillus sp. FSL M7-1455 (assembly GCF_038004655.1). Classification (NCBI taxonomy): domain Bacteria; kingdom Bacillati; phylum Bacillota; class Bacilli; order Caryophanales; family Paenibacillaceae; genus Paenibacillus; species Paenibacillus sp. FSL M7-1455. The sequence goes on from NZ_JBBORO010000001.1 coordinate 4,024,610, forward strand.
GGTAATCGCCCTGGACCGTATACGTTTTCGCCTGATAGGATTGGTTGCCCGGAACGCGGAACCGCATGTAATCGTCGCTTGCATGGATGACGATGCCTGCCTGCTCCAACACTTCAAGCGTCTGGCCGACGACGACCTTCGATTTCAGATCGCCGGTCACTTCGATTTCGCTGTCTTCTTCCAGGAGCGGCGTCAGGAACAACAGCGCGCTCAAATACTGGGAGCTGACGGAGCCGGACACTTGAATGCGCCCGCCTTTCGGTTTTCCGCCGCGGATCCGGATCGGCAGGCGGCCGTCGTTATGCTCCACCTGAACCCCCATTTGCTCCAGGGCCGAAATCAGGTCGTCATGCGGACGTTTGCCGAGCGAATCGGGATATGTATTCACGAACGTCACGTCCGGACAAAGCGAAGCGATGCCCATCAGAAAGCGGAGGACGGCGCCGGCATTGCCGACGTTCAGTTCCTTGACGTCCCGCGGACGGCGGCCGAAGCCGGTAATGACCGCTTTTTCCTCGTCTTCGACGAGCACGGCTCCCAAATCCTGAATGCAGCGGCGCATCGCGTCGCTGTCTTCGCTGCGGGCCGGATAATACACCGTGCTTGTTCCTTCGGCCAGCGCCGCGACCAAAAGGTACCTCGTCGTATAGTTTTTGGAGGAAAGCGCGCCGATCTCTCCCTGCAGCCGCGGTGTCGGTTTTACAATCAAATCCATATGCCCCATGTCTCCTTCTCGAATTAGTTCACGCTCTAACCGGGATGCAAATGCGATTTGACAGCCCATTTAAAGCTTGGTTATCATAAACATAATTACATAAGGTTTTTGCGAAAAGCCAAAGCTTTCGGCAAAACCCTGGCTTATCAAAACTACGGAAAAGAGGTTAATTCCCATGACATCCATTCGTGAAATAGAACCGTCCGAAGTAAGACGGCGCCTTCTAGCAGGCGAATCCCTCCAGATGATCGACGTCCGCGAAGACGATGAAGTCGCGCAGGGCATGATCAGCGGAGCGAAGCATATCCCGCTCGGGCAAATCCCGGAACGCCTGGATGAAATCCCGAAGGAAGGCGAGGTCATCCTGATTTGCCGCAGCGGCGGCCGCAGCATGAGGGCCTGCCAATACCTGCAGCAGTTTGGCATCGAATGCATCAACATGACCGGCGGCATGCTTCAGTGGAACGAAGACGAAGCATAAGCCTGCATCGAAGCGGCAGTCCTTGCGGACCTGCCGTTTTTTGGTTTATCCGGCCGCCTCTCGTGCCGCTAGAATGCGCAGGCGAAATCGCCCTTCGCAAAAAACCTCTTGCCCCTATCTTAACACAAAACGGCTTAGACGCGGTAATGCGTTAAAATTTTTAGCGCCACCTCATCGGCCCCGATCCCGCTGGTATCCACCGTGCAGTGGGCAAAACGATACGCGTCTTTCCGCTCCTCCAGAATCGTCCGGATCCGTTCCTCGGCGCCGCCGGCAAGCAGCGGCCGGTTTTGATCCCCCTTAACCCGTTCGACGATGGCTTCCGCTTCCGCCGTCAAGGCCACAACGAATCCGCCTTGAAGCATCAGCTCGCGATTTTCCTCGCGCAGGACGCATCCGCCCCCGGTGGCCACGACCTTCCGCCCGCCCGAAGACAACACGTTTCGCAAGGCGCAAGTTTCGGCATTCCGAAAATAAGGTTCTCCGCGGAGCTCGAACATTTCGGGAATGGTCATTCCTTCCTGAGCCACGATGGACGCATCCAGATCGACCAGCGAATACCCCAGCTTCTCGGCCAAAATTTCGCCAACCGTCGACTTTCCGGTCCCCATCATTCCGATCAGTATGATATTTTGTTCCGTCTGGTTCAATAGAGCACCCCTTTTGTTTCCATTCAATCTCAAGCTTTTTCATATCATACCACAGGCCAAAAACTTTCGACAATCTCGCAAAACGATCGCGGTTTCCCTTTGTCCGCAAGCCCGATCCATGCAGTCGTTTGCCCGTCATCGCCGTACGGACACGGGATTGCCCCGGATCAGTCTATTTTCTGCCAGTCTAGCATATACATGCCATGGACCTATAATTCTGACGCCAAGCGAAACGATGTTGTGGAAAATTCGGAGTTTTGTAAGGAGTGGTCGTATCCGTCATGCCAGAATCCCGTTCCCATTCGCCCGAAACGTTGTCAAAAATCAAACAGATCGCGGACCCGCGGCATATTTTGTGCCGGGAGGACATGTTATGGGTTTTGCATTACGTGCAACAAAAAGTGGCTCAAGGCGAACCAGCGCTGCTGGAACTCCCCAAGCCACGTTTACTGCAAAATTTTCAATACTTCGGCGAAGCCGCGCTGCTTCTGCTGCACCGCTCCGCGGCGGGCCATGCGCAGGACGAACGCATCCGGATTTGCCTTCAGGAGGCCATGCACGGGCTTGTCCCTGCGGATCGCCCGGAGCGGTCGTAGCCGAATACCGGCTTCCTATTCCTGGATCCAGTTATGGTGGAAGACGCCTTCCTTGTCGACGCGCTTAAACGTATGCGCTCCGAAGTAGTCGCGCTGCGCCTGAAGCAGGTTCGCAGGAAGTCTTTCGGTGCGGTAGCTGTCGAAATAAGCCAGCGCGCTCGCGAAGCCCGGCACCGGAATGCCGCGGCTGACGGCTGCGGACACCGTTTGGCGCCATGCGTCTTGGTAGTTTTCGATGATGTCTTTAAAGAACGGATCGAGAAGCAGGTTTTTCAGGCCCGGATCTTTCTCGTAAGCGTCCGTGATGTTTTGCAGGAAGCGGGAACGGATGATGCAGCCGCCGCGCCAGATTCTGGCCAGGTCGCCGTATTTCAGATCCCAGCCGTATTCGTCGGAAGCGACGCGAAGTTGGGCGAACCCTTGGGCATAGGATACGATTTTGCTCGCAAACAGCGCTTTGCGCACGTTTTCGATGAATTCGGCTTTGTCGCCCTGGAACGCTTCCGCTTTCGGACCGTTCAGGATTTTGCTTGCTTCCACGCGTTCTTCCTTCATGGCGGACAAGAAGCGGGAGAATACCGATTCGGTAATCATGGACAGCGGAACCCCGAGATCCAGGGAGCTTTGGCTCGTCCATTTTCCGGTACCTTTTTGGCCGGCCGCGTCAAGGATGACGTCCACCATCGGTTTGCCCGTTTCTTCGTCTTTATGCGAGAAGATGTCGGCCGTGATTTCGATCAGGTAGCTGTCAAGCTCCCCTTTGTTCCATTCGCTGAAAATTTGGTGCAGTTCTTCCGCGCCGAGGCCCAGCGCATCCTTCAGCAGGTGGTAAGCTTCGCAAATGAGCTGCATGTCGCCGTATTCGATGCCGTTATGCACCATTTTCACGTAATGGCCGGCGCCGTCCGGACCAATATATGTACAACAAGGTTCGCCGTTCACTTTGGCGGAAATCGATGTCAGGATCGGCTCGACAAGCTCGTAAGCGCTTCTTGGTCCGCCTGGCATGATCGAAGGTCCTTTGAGAGCCCCTTCTTCGCCGCCGGAAACCCCTGCACCGATAAAGCGGAAGCCTTTTTCTTCAAGCATTTTGCTGCGGCGCTGCGTATCCGGGAAGTAAGCGTTGCCCCCGTCGATGATGATATCGCCTTCGTCCAGCAGCGGGATCAATTGCTCGATGGTCGCGTCCGTCGCTTTGCCGGCTTGTACCATGATCAAAATTTTGCGGGGTTTCTCCAGCGACTCCACGAACTCCTCCATGGAGAAGGTTCCCGTAAGGTTTTTGCCTTTCGCTTCTTCGAGAAGGGCTTCTGTTTTCTCCGGGGAACGGTTGAATACGGAAACGGTAAAGCCTCTGCTTTCAATGTTGAGAGCCAAGTTTTTGCCCATGACCGCAAGGCCAATGACACCGATTTGTTGCTTCGACATATGGTCCTCCATCCTTTGCCTTTTTTTTTGGAAAAAATGAATACACCTATTTTAGCGTGTTTACGCGCGAAAGTGAACCCCACGATGTAAACATCTCGTGACAAAACACCCCGCAGTCTGCAGAGGTGCTTTTCGTCACTTGCTTTTCTATTTGCGGAAATGTCCCCGCCCATTAGGCTCCTCCCGCCTTTACCAGCGTATGCGTTACCATTCGAGCATCAGCAGCTGCCGGGAAAGATCGGCCAGCTTTTTGCGGCAAAGCTCCGCTTTATCTTCATCTCCGTTCTGAAGCGCTTCGTGAAGGCGCTCCAGTTCGTCATCCACTTCCAGCCGGAGAAGCAGCAGCCTCATTTCGCCTTCCTTCGAGAAATAAAGCTTCGAGATCTCCTGCTCTGTCATGAACGGCCCCTTTTGATACAGCACCCTTTGCTGGTATCCGGATATTTCAACCAAACGGATGACTTCGCCGAATAAAATGCTTTCCACCAAAATCTGGCGGTCCTTGAACCGTTTGACCACTGCATGGCCCCGCGTATCCTCGATCAGCTTCTCCATCCACTCCGCCAGTTTGGCGTCGCGGATCACGTAATCCCCGACCATTTTGTAGCCGTTTTTGGTCCGGTTGAACCGCAGCTTGACAAGTTTGCGCCCCGTTCTGACGGAAACGATGAACAGCGATTCGTTTTCGCTCCAGTACAGGGAGTAACCTTCCTGTATCAAATCCTTAATCAGGTCCTGAATATGCCGCCGGTTAAACCGAAGCTCCAGATTGCAGTACTCCACTTCATAGCTTTTGTTCACGGCACTCCCTCCTTCAGTTTTGGACCGCCTTTGACGAACAACCTGCGACTAAAGGGTTTGCAAATAACCAAAGATGCTTGCTTGCAGCCGATGTTGCAAAGTCCTGATTACGTTGAAAAAAGTCTTTGTTCTATTTTATACTTTATCTTATGTAACGGTAACTTGGTTTATTGACTATTTTTACCCGCTCCCCGCCTCTGCCAAACAGGCAGCAACGACACGCGGTCGGCCTTAAAATAGACATCAACCCATTGCATAAAAGGAGGCGCATCATGCCGTTTGAAGGATTTCATTCCAAGGATTTCGAAGTATTCAACGTTCCCGGTCTCGAACCCCGCATGGAAGCTTTGATTGCGAACGTCAGACCGAAGCTGGAGGAGCTCGGCCGCGAAATGGCCCCGTTTTTGTCCGCCCTTTGCGGCGAGGAAATGTTCCCCCATGTTGCCAAACACGCGCGCCGCACCATCAATCCCCCGAATGACACGTGGGTGGCCTGGGCCGCCAGCAAAAGAGGGTATAAAGCGCTGCCCCATTTCCAGGTAGGGATGTTCGAATCCCATCTGTTCATCATTTTTGCGGTCATTTACGAAAGCCCGAACAAGGTCACGTTCGCGAAACATCTGAAGAAAAACCGCAGCCAAGTGATCCAAAGCTTGCCGGAGCATTTCTATTGGTCCATGGATCATATGGATCCGGGCTTCACCCCCCATGCGGACATGAGTCCCAGAGCTTTCTCGGAGATGGCGGACAGGCTGGAAAAGGTGAAAAAAGCCGAAGTGCTCTGCGGTCTCCGCATTCCGAAAGGCGAAGCGGTGCTGGAAAACGGACCGGAGCTCGTCTCCGTCATCCAGTCGACCTTCGAAACGCTGCTTCCCCTTTACAAAATGGCATTTTAGGCGAGCGCATACGTTTCGCCGTCTATTGACAGGCGGTGATTCCGTTTCGCGAAACGAAACATAAAGCCTGATGGTGTTTAAAAAAGCTGCAATCCGTGTTCGGCGAATCGCCGTTCCGGATGCAGCTTTTTTTGCTAAAGGGCGAGCCCTTCGGCGCGAACTGGGCGCCCCTTACGAAAGCTGCGCCCCGGCCTTCATGCGCCGCGAAAGAACCAGATGGATCACGAACAGCATTGCCATCACGACCGCGCTCGCCAGAAATGGCGACGAATGCCCGAGCCGGTCCCACAGCTGTCCGGATACGACCGGGCCCACGACCATCCCCGACCCCTGGAGCGTAAGGAAAAACCCCCACACCGCCCCGCGCTCCCCTTTCGGAACCAAATGCGACACGAAGGTGTTCCATCCGGGCAGGATCATCGCGTAGCTGATGCCGACGATGCATACGAACACGAAAACCAGCGGCAGGGAACGCACGATCGAAAAAAAGCTCAGCGAAAAGGCAGCCAGCAGGAATCCCGCATTCAAAAACGGTCCCGTTCCGAAACGGTCGATCAGCTTCCCGCTCGGGATCAAGGCCAGCACCGTAATTCCTCCCCCCGCAATCAGCAGCAGGCTGTACATGTTCGGGGAAATGCGCAGCTCGTTTTGCACGTATAAAGTGATGACCGGGCTCAAAAGCCCGATGACGAAGGATTGGAGGAACAGCGCGGGATAGACCATCCAGCTTACCTTCAGCGTCGTCCGGACTTCGCGCAGCGTCGATTTGACGCTTGCTCCCAGATGGGCGAGCTTCCCTGCCAAAACCGCAAACATGCCCTTGCCCGTTGCGGTGGCGGCCGCGGCCGCCGTTTGGAACGGGATTTTCACTTTCGACGGCAGCAGCAGCGCGACCAACACCAAAACGATGCCGACCCCGATCAAAATCAAAAAAGCGGTATGGTAATTTTTCTCCGTCCGGTCCATCAAAAAATTCATGACGATCGGACCGGCCCCCGTGCCGGCCAGCGAAGCCATTTCCAGCGTGCCCAGAGCCTGCCCATTGCTGCCCTGCGGCCCCGATATTTCCGTCGTTCCCGTCATGGCGGTCGGCCACAGCGGCGACGTCCCCAGCCCGAGAATAAAACAGGCCAGCGACAGCCAGAACGCTCCCGAAAAAAACGCGATCATGCAAAGGGCGATCACCGTCATGATCAACGCTCCGGCCATCGTTTTCCGGTACCCGAGCCGCTCCCCGATCCAGCCGAACGGGCTTCTGAACAGGTTATCGCCGATGTATTGGAGGGAAAACGCGATTCCGATGGTATGCGCGGATAGACCGAGCGAATTTTTCATGTAGACGGGCAGCACGGCGACCAGCAGCGAACCCTTCATGAACTCGACTAAAAATATAATGATGAGCAGTCCAACGAAAAAAGGGGATCTGAGCCGTTTTACGGCGGCTGCTCCCGCGATCGGCGGCATGGTCTCACATCCTCTACTCATGATTTGCAATAATTCCCCTAAAATAACGCATATTTATAATGTACCCCAAATTCTTCCCGGATTTTCACCGGGGCGCGAAATGCATGCTTGCAATCGCCCCCCATTTTGCTATACTCATCCTTGTAATTTTAACAGATGAAAGGTTGTGACAGCATACGATGGACCACCGCCGTACGCCGCTATTTACTGCTTTGAAGGAACACGCGGCAAGCAATCCCGTACAATTTCATATTCCCGGACACAAAAAGGGCATGGGAACCGACGCCGAATTCAGGGAGTTTATCGGCGATAACGCCCTATCCATAGATTTGATCAACATCGCGCCGCTGGACGATTTGCATCAGCCGACCGGCGTCATCGAAGAAGCGCAGAAGCTCGCCGCCGACGCTTTCGGCGCGGACCATACTTATTTTAGCGTACAGGGGACAAGCGGTGCCATTATGACGATGATCCTGTCCGTATGCTCCCCGGGCGATAAAATCATCGTCCCCCGGAACATTCACAAATCGGTCATGTCGGCCATCATTTTCTCCGGCGCCAAGCCGGTGTTCGTGTCTCCGGCACGCGACGAAAACTTGGGCATCGACCACGGCATTACGACCAAATCCGTCCAGCGTGCCCTGGATCGCCATCCGGACGCCAAAGCGGTCCTGGTCATTAACCCGACGTATTTCGGCGTATGCGCCAATTTGAAGGAAATCGTCGACCTGGCCCACAGCCGCAACGTGCCCGTCCTTGTCGACGAAGCCCACGGCGTGCTCATTCATTTCCATGAGGACCTGCCGATGTCGGCCATGGAAGCCGGCGCCGATATGGCGGCAACGAGCGTTCACAAACTCGGGGGATCCATGACGCAAAGCTCGGTGCTCAATCTGAATACGAAACACGGTTTCGTCAATCCGCAGCGCGTGCAAACGATCATCAGCATGCTGACGACGACCTCGACCTCGTACCTGCTGCTGGCCTCGCTGGACACTTCCAGACGGAACCTGGCCATTAACGGCCACGCCATGGCGCAAAAAACGATCGATCTTGCGCAAAAAGCCCGCCGCAGCATCAACGAAATCGACGGCTTGTACTGCTTCGGAGACGAAATCCTCGGAGGCGAAGCGACGTTCGATTACGATCCGACCAAGCTGACGATTCACGTTCGCCATTTGGGCATCACCGGTTACGAAACGGAAAACTGGCTGCGCGAGCACTACAACATCGAAGTCGAACTGAGCGACATGTACAACATCCTCTGCCTGATCACCCCGGGCGATAACGAGGAAACGGTATCGATCCTGCTTACCGCGCTCCGCAAGCTGTCGGAGACGTATTACAAAGTGAACGAGGCCAACGAATTGATCGTCAAAATCCCGGAAATCCCCCAGCTTTCCCTCATCCCAAGGGATGCTTTCTACGGGGACACCGAGGTGATTCCGTTCAAGGAATCCGCCGGCCGGATCATCGCCGAGTTCATCTACGTGTACCCGCCAGGAATCCCGATTCTGCTGCCCGGCGAAGTCATTTCCCAGGACAACATCGATTACATCATCGACCACGTCGACGTCGGCCTGCCCGTGAAAGGCCCGGAAGACCGTTACATCAAAAACGTCAAGGTGATCGTGGAAACCGACCCTATTTTTTAAACAAGGACGCCAGCAAAACTTGGGCGCGAGCAAAATAACCCGGTACCGCAAATGCGGCACCGGGTTTCTTTATGCTCTGGAGGCTTCCCGAAGAATCAGTCTTCCTGCTGGGCAACAAGCTCGTTGTAAGCCGCTTCCACGGCATTCCATTCTTCTTCGTCTTCAATATTGTAAAGCATCATCTCATCGTTTTCTTCTTCCACGCGCAGAATGATGCCGTCAGCTTCCGGATTTTCACGCTCGAGCAGCAGCGCATACAAATTCTCGCCAACGTCAAACGTTTCAACAAGAACCATCTCTACATCGTTGCCTTGCTCGTCGGTCAGCGTCAAAACAAATTCTTCATGCTCATGATCGTGATCATGGTCATGGCCGCATGCATCGCCGTGCTCATGTGTGTGATCGCTCATTACAAAAACCTCGCTTTAGGTTATATAGTCATACCTTCGTATCGTATCATGTCGGAAGGCTCTGGTCAATTTATCCTATTCCAAAAACGGGTTTTTAATTCAGAGCGGTGATTACTTTTTCGGCAACGAGTTGGTAATCGGCGTTTTTGGACGCTTTGATGTAGAATCCGACCTTGTATTTTCCGGCGACTTTGAAATCGTACGTAAAATCGTAGGTGCGGAACCAGAAGTTGTCTTTTTGGTTGCTCCCCAAATCCTGCGTCTGAATATCCTTGACGTGTCCGGACGGATCGGTGATGGCGACTTTGACGGACGACACATGATCCGCCAAACTGTCGACCTGGCAGAATACGTTGAATTTCAGCTTGCCTTTGTTGACGTTACCGAATACGGTATCGCCATTGAATAGGAAAATATGTACATTCGGCTTGATGAATTTTACCTGGTTCGAATCACCGTCCCAAGTCACCACGCCGTTAAACTCCCGGATGGGCACATAGGTCTTGCCGTCGATCACGTAACCGCCGTCCTGCACTTCCTGACCGTTGATCCAAACTTTGATCTTCTGGGTCACCGAATCCGCGAACATGACGGAGCCGCCCATCAGGGAGAAGGCAAAGACGCATACCAAAATCTTTTTCCAGCTTCTCATCCTTTCATTCCCTCCATTTCCTTCATGCTGTTGTATATATATACTAAAAGTAAATGTGCAAGTTGCGGTCGGAACTTCCCTTTATGAGGTTAAATTTTTGAAACCAAAATTTCGGGTCTCTGTCTTAAGTTACAAAAACCTCGCGCTTAAAATAGCCCGCCATGTCCCTCTTCCTCGCCAGCACGAAAAAACCTGCGTAAACACGCAGGTTGCCCTTGGCCAAATACGGTCATTTCACTTTCGTTAATATGCAGGGCACGCCTTTGCCGACGGCGCCCGGCTCCCTCATGCGGGCAGCGTAAGCCATTCCGCGCGCGCATGGCGTTTTGCACGCCTCGCACACCTCCGACGTCACCAGCCTCATGCCTTTATATACTTTTTCCCCTTTAGCTTGCGCCGGTTTTTTGCCTTTTGACTTGACCATGCCTGATTCCCCATTTCCTAAAAGCCTTTGCTGCATTGTATGGAGAACGGACCGAAAGTGGAACCTATGGTATATAATGATTTCTGAGACATCACGGGAGGTGTATTCCTTGAATTTGGAACTGCAAATGATCGGCACCGGCAGCGCCTTTGCCAAAACATACTTCAACAACAACGCCCTGCTTACGGACGGGGCTTTCACCCTTCTCATCGATTGCGGGGTCACCGCCCCGCTTGCGCTGCACCGGCTCGGCAAATCCTTCGATGACGTGGACGCCGTCCTCATTACCCATATCCACGCGGATCACGTGGGCGGACTGGAGGAGCTCGCGTTTAAGATGAAATTCACCTACAAACGCAAAATCAAACTGTACATAGCCGAGACGCTGGTCACGGCGCTCTGGGAGCATTCGCTCCGGGGAGGACTTTACCAGGAGGGGGAGATCACGTGCCTCGAGGATCTGTTCGAGGTCTGCCCGCTTGCGCCTGAACAGGCCTACGACATTTCCGGGCATATTCGGGTCGAACTCATCCCGACCAGACATATCCCCGGCAAAAACAGCTATTCCCTGTTTATCAACGAACGGCTGTTTTACAGCGCGGATATGGTCTATGATCCCGGTCTGCTGCAGCAGCTTGTCGAGCGGCGCGGCTGCCGCATGATTATGCACGACTGCCAGCTTGAAGGCCCGGGCGAAGTTCACACGACGCTTGACGAACTGATGAGGCTGCCGGAGCAGATCCGCAGCATAACCTATCTGATGCATTACGCGGACAACAAAGACGACTTCGTCGGCAAAACCGGGGGCATGGCGTTTATCGAACAGGGGCGCATATACTCGGTTTAATCCGTCCCCTGCACGGCAAAAAGCCGGTACAGGCATTCATCATGCTTGTACCGGCTTTTTTAGCTTGCCGTCTTATTCAAAACGGGGCAAATGATCCAAATTGTTCGATGGATCGCCATCCGCGTCGCCGCGAATATACATTTCCCCGTCTCTTCCTTTAAACACGTTGACGCCGGCAATCGCTCCGGCTTTGACTTCCTGCAGCGCCTCATCGTATTTCAAGACGCGTCCGGTCGAAGTTTTGAAAGCAGTCAAATCGCCGTCGCCGTTTTTTTGCACGGCGATAAACGTTTCACGGCCTGGATTTCCCATGGTCATCCGCTCCTTTACGCGTGAGATGCCCCAAAATGCGGGCATGTCTTAGCATCTCCCGGCAATGAAGCCTTTATTCGCCTTACAGCGTTTTTTTCATGCGGACATGGGGAATGCCGGCATCGTCGAAGGGCTCTTTGGAAATCGTCTCGTAACCGAGCTTGGCGTAAAAACCTTCGGCTTGGCATTGCGCGTCCAAAAGGGCATAGGCGAGCCCCAGCTCGCGCGCGCGGTTTTCGAGCGCCATCAGCAGAATGCGGCCGTAGCCTCCTTGACGATGCTCCTTAAGCACGGCGATCCGCTGCATTTTAGCCGTATCGTTGTTGTAGTAAATCAAACGCCCCGTGGCGACGTAGTCCCCGTTTTCATCCTGCACCAACAGATGGTGCACGTCGTCGCTGATCGTATCGAACTCGTCGACTTCAAGGTCCAGGGGAACGTTTTGTTCTTCGACGAATACCTTTTTCCGGATGTCCAGTCCCTGCTGCAGCAGTTCCGGCGTCGTTACAGTGATGATTTCGGCAGCCATGATGAAACCCCTCTTTCGTCTTTCGTTGTGTCCGTTTTACCGCTTCCATTGCCAAAAACACGGTTCGATTATTATACAAAAAAATGAATTTCATGTATAGTGGAGGTATATCATGGAGAGGAGCCGGATGGGCCATATGGGAATGGGATTTACGATCTTTCTTTGCGCAGTCATGTCGGCCGTGCTGATCTATTCTTTTATTTATGTGACAAAAAAGGGCTATTCCCGCAAATGGGATGAAGAATAAAAAGAGGCAGCGGCCGCTGCCTCTTTTGCCTGCTGCCGCATGACTACGGGGGCGTAATTTCTCCCTTGGAATACACGTCTTCCGGAACCGAAGGGTCGTAGATATCTATCATGACCGGAGAGTCATCGCCGCGATCCGCGCTGGACTGAAACGCCGAACAGCCCGACAGCAGCACGATCAGACAGCAGCCCAAAATTTTGTACCGCCATGTTTTTGGCATGAGAGGCCACTCCTTTAGCCGGTTTACTGAGTTATATAACCTTTTTGCCCGTTTCGAAACGCCAATCGCTGGACCACGGGCTTTGTCATCAGTTTTCCCGGGTTTTGCCATGATCTATTCATGGTTTTCATTCATATGAAATTTTTATTTAATATGAAAATTTTATTTCGCGATGCATGTTTTTGAAAAAAAGTTGTTGACACTCCCCTTGTTCCCTGGTAATATATAAATTGTTCTTCGATACGATCTGCTAGCTCAGCTGGGAGAGCACCATCTTGACAGGGTGGGGGTCAGTGGTTCGAGCCCACTGCAGATCATCTCCAGAAGCCTTGGTATACCAAGGCTTCTTTTATTTTGTCTTCAGGAATATGCCCACTGTAAAACCTGCATTGGCGAGCGGAATGAGCCCCTTTCATATAAAACTAGCAACTCTTATATTTTTGCGGAAATATGGATACATAGTATTTTTATACCGAGCGAAACTATTAAAATTTCATATAATATACCATCTTTGAAAAGGAGGTATATTCGTATGTCCATTCAAAACTCGCTATGCTCAAAGTTCGCAAGCATTTTAGGCGGGACGGCGGAAGTCGCAAATGGCGTTTGCACCGTGACAAGAGTTCGTAGCAACCTTCAACCGTTGATTCAAGGGAGAAGAACAAAATCGGTTCTGGCCATCGCTGCTTTTTTCTCGTTTGAAGACTTGGACAGCCGCGGAAATGCGCTCAATTTGGGTGAAACCGTTATTTTGCAGGAAGAAATTAATCCGTTCGTCTCCGCTCTCCGCCAGCGCGGAATTGAAGTAACGGCGATACACAATCACTGGCTATTAACGAACCCCGTACTCATGTTCATCCATTTCAAGTCCATTGAGCCGCCGCTTGTCTTCGCCCAGAAGTCGGCCGAAGCGTTTCGGGTGCTGACCACTAGAACGATACGACCAAGCAGATCCAGTGGCGAACATCGCTCCAAAGGATCAAGCCAAGGAAACTTATCCCGCGGCAGATGCTATGGCACAAACAGACCTAGACGGTCCGGCGTTCAAAGCAGAACAAGAACCACTCAAAGACCACGAGTCGTCAATAGAAGTCTGGTCACGAAAAAACCGGGTGTGATGAACAGATCTGTAAGATCCAAAAAGCGGTTTTCATGATACCAAAGGAAATAAATGAACCAATTTGAAAAGAAGTACTACTGATAAGTACTTCTTTTTTGTCAATAATCATTTCGCATATCAGGCTTATTGCAAACTTGATTGGTCTGATACTAGAACGCCCAACCAAATTATCAGAAAATGTACTACTAAAAGAACACGCCACTTACAGCGACAACGTTTTTGTTTTTTCGACTTTTTTTAATCATTAAATGAAATCTATGGATATATTCTCCTAGTTCTGTTAGACTAGTATATGATTTTTTAAATAGTCAATAGGGGGATATATGAAGTGAACAAGATTTATAAGCTTAGCTCTGTCTTAATAATCGGTGCGGTTTTGATGACTGCTTGTTCTGAATCAACAGTCGAAAAAGTAGATACCACCACCAAGCAGTCTACGGAAGCTAAGAAGACAGCGGAAACCAAGACCTCTACCGAAGCCAAACAGGAAAAACCAAAAGAAGAGGCTAAAAAACAACCGGATGTGTTCAAAGTTGGTGACGCTGTAAAATTTAACAACTTGGTTATTACAGTTAATTCAGTAAAAGACCATAATGGAAATGATTTTCAAAAACCAGATCAAGGCCATGTTTATAAAGTGTTGGATATCACTGTAGAAAACACTGGCGATAAAGATGAAGTTGTATCCTCTATTGCAAACACAAGCATGGCGGACAGCGACGGGTATACATATAACATCGAGATAGCAACATTTATTAAAAATCAACTGGACGGATCTGTGCCAGCAGGACGCAAGCTAAGAGGACAACTGGTTTATGAAGTTCCAAAGAATGTTGCCGGATTGGAATTTATTTTTAAAGATCCTTTCCGTAATGGGCAAGCAATCTGGAAAATAAAATAAGACAAGAGCGCCTCATCGAAGTCTTGAGCAGCCAGTCGTCGGAGTCGGCGACTGGTTATTTCGTTGCGTTGGAATATGAATTTAATTGCAAGTATGTAATCTCGAACTGTAAGCAGAACAAGAGCACTTAAAGTCATCTCTGATTTTACGGTGTAGTTGGATTTATGAAGAACCGAGAAAGCTGCTCTTCGATTGCCCATATTATAAATTACACTATTGTTAAGTTCCCCCGATATTTCTATATAACTATTGGTCGCTTCTTGCGTTTTATATACAAAGGAGCGATTCGTATGTCTTGGATATTGTGGGGGGGTTACCATGATCGCATGCGGCATGTTTACGATCAAAAGGCCGGATACGAGATGGTTCGGCGGATTTGGCGATCCCTACGCAACCGATAAACGGTTACGGTTTACGCGTTTGCATGGAATATTAACGTTAATTGCGGGTGTATTTCTCATTGTGTATGCTTTATGTAAAATCCTTTTTTCAACCGCATAAATATGTTCCGTCTTGGAGGTTCGGCCAACTGTTTATTTCGGATAATGCTTAGGGCCACCAACCCGATCATGAATGCAAGCCGGGGGTATGGCATACCCCCTTCGTTTTTCCTTGTTCCATGACAGCCACCCCATCGGCGATAGTCTGCATCTGCGATAGCAAACAACCGCCTTTGAAAGCGCTCGCCTTTTCTTATTCGTCCCCCAAACCTAAAAAGGAACCGGCATGCAGGCCGGCCCCCTTTTTGTTTAACTCTTCTATTTTTTCTCGACGATGCGGTTTTCCGTTTTCGGACTGATCACTTTGACCTTTTCCAAATATTCTTCCACGACGTCATAGAACGTATATCCGGTGTTCAGCACTTCATCTTTTTTCAGCATCGAATATCCGTCCCCGCCCGACGTAATGAAGTCGTTTGTCGCCACGGTGTACGTTTTGTTCGGGTCAAGCGGCTGGCCGCCGATTTTCACTTCCAGGACGCGCTCCCCTACCGGCTTCGCCACGTCGTAGACGTAGGACAAACCGCCGACCTGCAGGAAGGAGCCCGGAAGATCGTCTTTTTTCTCCACGCCTTTGACCGATACCTCAAGCGCCGCTTTGATGTCGGCCCCCGTCGCTTTGACCACCGTCAACGTGTTCGGGAACGGAAGGATCGAATACAGGTCCTTTTTCGTCAAGTCCCCGGCTTTTTTGCTGGCGCGAATGCCTCCGCCGTTGACCAAAGCCACGTCGGCTTCGTGCCCTTTGATCGTTTTGGTCTTCTCAATGATCGCGTCGGCGATGAAGTTGCCCAAATTCGTCTCGACCGCGCGCACCTCGGTTCTTTCGCCGTGAAGATCGACTTCGGTTTTCCCGATGACCACGTTCATCGCATCGTCAACCTTTTTCACGACCTCCTGAACCAGCTTCTCGATTTCGGGATCGGCTTTGACGCTTTCGTCGTATTCGACCAATCCGCCGCTGAATCCGACCAAATCTTTATTATAATAGTATAAGTCCACGCGTCCCAGCGATTTTCCATATTCCCAGTCCTGCACGATGTAGGTGCCGTTTACCTTTTCAGGCGTACGGAGCGGCGTATGGGAATGCCCGCCGATGATCAGGTCGATGCCCGATACGTTTTTCGCGATTTCTCTGTCTTTTTCAACGCCGATATGCGATACGACGACCACATGATCCGCTTGGGCCTTCATTTCCGGAACCAGCTTCTTGGCGATTTCGACCGGGTCTTTGAACGTAAGGCCGATGACGTTGTTCGGATGGGTAACGATCGGCGTTTCCTCCGTCACGAATCCGATGAAGGCGATTTTTTGGCCGCCGACTTCAACGGTGTATGTAGGAATCAGCAGGTTTGTGCCGTCCGCCTTAAACACGTTCGCGTTAACCATCGGGAAGTCGAGCTTGTCCCGCAATTTAAGCAGCTGCTCATAACCGAAGTCGAATTCATGGTTCCCTGCGGTCATGGCTTCGTAACCGAGTTTGTTCAGGATCGGAATGATGGATTCGCCTTTGAATTGGTTCGAGTAGATCGTTCCTTGGAACGTGTCGCCCGCGTCCATCAACAGGAAGTTTTTGTTTTCTTCGCGCCATTGTTTGACGAGCGTGGCAATTTTGGCGTAACCGAACTCTTTGTCCTTCGCATTTTCTTGGATATGGCCGTGCACGTCATTCGTATGCGCGATCGTGATATGCTCCGTAACGGCTTCGCCGAGGGCATTGATGAAATCGCCGCGGGTCACCTGCGTTCCGGATGCCAGCTTCAAATCGATTCCAAGCGCCTTGGCGATTTTCGCCAATTTTTCGGAGGAAGGATACGTTCTTCCCTGAGCCGTCTCTTCTTTCGTAATGGCGCCTTTTTTAGCGGCCCAATCCAAATAATTGGCTGCCCAGTACCCTTTCGGCGTGCTTGCCTGCTCGCCCTGGATTCTGGCGAACAAAGCGACCGCTTCCCCGAGGGAAATATGCTGCGCCAGCATCAGGTCCCCTTTTTCGAAACCGTTTACAATATGTTTTTCCTGCATCCAATCGGTATGCTGCACCGGATGCAGCGGCGCCGCGAACGCCGACGTGGCGAACAACGTGGATAGCAGCCCCGTGACTACCATTGTTTTCGCTTTCATTTTAAAATTCAAAAACAACACTCTCCCCTTTTTGTTGTATGAATCGTTGAACAAATGTTACGCGATTGAGAACATTTGTTAAGAAGAAGTATACACAGGGGAATGAAAAATGGTCAAGCATGAACTTATCGCCGCGATCTTTCTTTTTAGCCATGCTTCCAAGCGTATTTTCCGGCCTGGACATGGATTGGTTTCATATAGAAGGTTTCCGATCTAGTGATCATTAGGTAGCACAGAACATACGTTTTTTTAATATGCAGCATGAATATGTAACATACCCTGTTCGTCGCTTAGGTCTATTGTCTTAAAAACTTTAAAAAAAGAACTTTATAACCTGCAACTTTTCCCGTATGATAGAACTAGAACATGATTCGATAGTCTGTATTTACAGGAGAATAGTCGCATGGAAAAGGTCATCGAGTTAGCCATCAAACACGGGCATACGATTTTCGTCAAAAGCGTGGACGGCAGTACCTTAACGGGCATCCCCGAACCGTCCAACGATCCCGCAACATTAAAAATGCGCACCCCGCTGGGTCATTTCTGGATCCCCATGGACGAAGTGAGCCACGTATCGCGCCTGATCGCTTTCAAATCCAACGGATGAACGGCGCTGCCGCAGCGATGCAGCAGCTTTTTTCTTGGGCTGTTTTTCCCTCGCGCCCTGTTTCGTACCCGGTCCATCCGTTTATATTACATAGGACGCAGCGCTAAGGTCCATCACGCCGCCTCCCGCATAGGGAAACCCTTTTCGGAACATCCTATGGACCTATGCGGCATCCTTCCGATATCTAAAAAAGGAGTGGATTGGTATGGATAAACATTGCAGCCATGAGGAGGAGGAAAGATTCCCCGGTGTAGATCCGATTCCGGAGCCCGAACGCGAGAATCCCTCTTCGACCAGCATGATCGAGGAAATTTTGGAGGAAGGCTCGGAAGAAGCGGCCAGACATAAAAAGGAAGAGTCTTGACCTCTTTTCGCCGCGGTCCCTCTAACGCATGATCGTCTTCCGTAGTGATTCCCATAGCGAAAAGAAAACCGGCATCCGCAGCGGATCCGGTTTATTTTCGTTTTATTATTTTTCCTCCGCCAGCAAAGCGTCAAGCCGATCCGGATAATCCGTAATGATTCCGTCCACGCCGGCTTGCAACAATCTCCGCATTTCGTCCGGGTCATTGACGGTAAACGGGTGGTACGCTTTTCCCGCCGCTTTGGCGGCAGCCACGAATTCGGGCAGCACCGCGCGGTGGTAAGCATGAAGCGCGTCGGCCTGCAGCGTGCCGGCATATGCCCATGGTTCGTAGAGGCCTTCCATATAAAGGATGCCGGTCCGGATTTCCGGGGCGATTTGTTTGCAGAGCAGCAAGGAGTAATGGTTGAAGCTGGAGATCACGACTTGGCCGCTCAGCCCGTAATCCCGCACCCTTTGGATCACTTTCTCTTCAAGCCCCTCGTAAGGCACGACCCCGTTTTTGAGCTCGATATTGATGGTCGTCCCGCCGCCTTTGGCCAGTTCCAAAAGCTCGTCGAGCTGCGGAAGGCGCTCTCCCCGAAAATCGGGATGAAACCAGCTGCCCGCATCCAGCTCTTTCAATTCCTCTAACGTGTGGTCTTTCACCCAGCCGGTGCCGGTCGTCGTCCTGTTCAGCGTTTCATCGTGAATCAGCACCATATGCCCGTCTTTCGTAAGCTGCACATCCGTTTCGATGCCGGTCGCCCCTTGCTCCAGCGCTTTTCTGAAAGCCGCCATCGTGTTTTCGGGACAAATTTTGGATGAGCCCCTGTGCGCAAAATTAACGACGTTTCCCATTTCCTTCAGCC
This sequence comes from Paenibacillus sp. FSL M7-1455, assembly GCF_038004655.1. Taxonomy (NCBI): domain Bacteria; kingdom Bacillati; phylum Bacillota; class Bacilli; order Caryophanales; family Paenibacillaceae; genus Paenibacillus; species Paenibacillus sp. FSL M7-1455. Next base: position 4,043,401 of record NZ_JBBORO010000001.1, read on the forward strand.
TCCCCGATCTACCTTCTCCAGTGGTATTGTGGAAAATTAACATAACTTGCTGCTCCATTTCATGGCCTGTTAACAACCATATTCTATCATGATTACAGACCCGGGAAAAAGAATACTTGAGGAGCTGAAAAAAACAATGATCGTATTCGACGTTATCGTGCATGGAGAGGTAAAGGAAACGATTCGCCCCATCAGCCAGCGCCTTCACGAGATGCTTGTCCAGGTGACCGAGGAGGCCCGCCGCTTGAGCCGCGCATACGGAACGCCCGTACAAGTCCATCGCCGGATCATTTATTGATGCAAGCGTGCGGACATCCCCCGCCGGAACGCAAAAACACCCTGGCGATGTTTCGCCAGGATGCCAAGTGCCGGGTCATCAATACACGATTGCGCGCGTAATAATGACAAGCAGAATGAAGAGAACCAGAATTGCAGCCGTCGAACGGAATACTCCGCCAGGGTATCCGTAACCTCCGCCAACCACTTCACCCATCGTACTCCCTCCTTCATCCATTGCTCATCCCTAGCGTATGAGGCCTTTTGGCCGATGGTTTGGACGTTAGCACTTATTTTTTAGCCTTGAATGAACATTTGCTTCCAGCGGATGCCGTTTGCATGAATAAAAAGCATCCATTTTGGTTAAAGGGAAATAGATAGCAAAAGGCTGCTTGACGTCTATGCCAAACTGGGGGGATTCGTTTGCCGCAAAGCAAATATTTTCGCACTTGCCTTGGGCTGATTTTTGCGCTGTTAATCATCTATTTAGGCTCGAAGGTCAGCTTCATATTCAATCCGTTGGTTCTTTTGTTCAACATTATGATTATTCCGGTCATGCTGGCGGGTTTTATGTATTATCTGCTGCGGCCGATCGTCAATTTTTTGGAAAAGCACCGCTGGCCGCGGCCATTGTCGATCCTGTTGATTTATCTCGTGTTTGCCGGGCTGATCGTGTTGTTCAGCATCCTTGTATGGCCGACGCTACGTGAGCAGGTGATCAATTTTGCGGATAACGCGCCGTTTTTCGTGGAAAGAATGCAGAAGCAGCTCGACCAGCTGCAGCATAACCGTTTCGTCGCGAGGCTCATTCCGAGCGAGTCCGATCTGATGAACCGCTTGAGCCAATACTTAAACAAGCTGATCACGGCCGTAACCAATTCGGTATCGGATTTCATCTCCATGTTGTCCAATGTCGTGGTCATCATCGCTACCGTGCCGATCGCGTTGTACTACATGCTGAAAGAAAGCAGCAAACTGGGGCCGATCCTTCTTCACCTGGTTCCCCGGAAATACCGGCAGGAAGGCCGCGAAGTGCTGCAGGAGATCGACGCTGCGCTCAGCAACTTCATCGTGGGGCGCGTGCTCCTGAACATCATGCTCGGCGTGCTGATGTATATCGGCTTTTTGATCATCGGATTGCCTTATTCGCTGCTGCTGGCGCTGATCTCGATCGTGCTGAACCTGATCCCTTACGTCGGGGCCGTCATCGCCGCCATTCCCGTCGTGATCGTCGGCTTTATCGATTCGCCTTCCGTTGCGGTCTGGTCGCTAGTCGTCATCATCGTTGCGCAGCAAATCCAGGACAACCTGCTCACCCCGATCATTTACGGAAAAAGACTGGACATCCATCCGCTCACGATTATCGTGCTGCTGCTGATCGGCGGCGACATCTCCGGCCTTCTCGGCATCATTTTGGCCATTCCGGCATATATCGTCGCCAAAATCATCATCGTCCGGGTGTACAAGCTGTTCCTTTCCGAAAAGGTCGAGGATGTGATGGAATAGAAAAAAGCGGGCCGCTGCCCGCTTCGAAAGCCGTCTCGTTACAGATCCGGAATCGACCAGTCGATCGGCTCCATGCCGTGCGACTCCAAAAATTCGTTCGTTCTGGAAAAAGGGCGGCTGCCAAAAAATCCACGGTGTACCGAAAGCGGGCTGGGGTGGACGGATTTCAGCACCAGATGTTTGCTCCGGTCGATAAAAGCCCCCTTTTTCTGCGCATGGCTGCCCCACAAAATGAAGACGACCGGCTTGTCCCGTTCGTTCAGCTTTTCGATGACGGCATCCGTAAACCGTTCCCACCCGAGGTCCTTATGGGAGTTCGCCTGCCCCTCGCGGACCGTGAGCACCGTGTTGAGCAGCAGCACTCCCTGCTTCGCCCAAGGGACGAGATAGCCGTTATTCGGAATCGGAACGCCAAGGTCGCTGTGCAGTTCCTTGTAGATGTTGACGAGCGACGGCGGGATTCTCACCCCCGGCATGACGGAAAAGCTGAGCCCGTGGGCCTGTCCCGGCCCGTGATAAGGATCCTGTCCCAAGATGACTACTTTGGTGTCTTCATACGGCGTCAGCTTTAACGCTTGAAACAAATTTTCCTTGGACGGGTATACCGTATGCAATTTATATTCCCGGGCAAGCGCGTACCGCAAATCGTTGAAATACGGCTTCTCCACTTCTTCCTTCAACTGCTCGTCCCAATCGTTGTTAAACATTCCCCATTCTCCTCTCCCCTGATGTGCCTATAAATATATGAACCTCAAAAAGCGGCTGCCGACGCATATCCATGCCAAATTCGAGTGTACCACGGCGCGGGAAAAAGGATCAAATCAAAATCCAGGCTTAGGCGAGTTCCGGCCGGATTACGTGCTTTTTGCGCCTGCAATAGCCGCGTGTCACGGAAAGATATAAAAAAAGCCCTGGCATGGTATCTTTACCACGCAGGGCTTCCTATGTACGAGCTATAAAAATAGCTCCTCAGCGCAAAGCTGAGGTCTGTGATGCCGAGGACCGGGCTCGAACCGGTACGGTAGTCACCTACCGCAGGATTTTAAGTCCTGTGCGTCTGCCAATTCCGCCACCCCGGCAAATGCGGATAAAACTTCATATGGTGGGCCCTGAGGGACTCGAACCCCCGACCAGTCGGTTATGAGCCGACCGCTCTAACCAACTGAGCTAAGGGCCCTGATCAAAGTATGTGATCGATCCATGATAATGGCTGTAATTTGGTTGCGGGGGCAGGATTTGAACCTGCGGCCTTCGGGTTATGAGCCCGACGAGCTACCGGACTGCTCCACCCCGCGTCGTTAAGTCGTAATAAATAGCGACAAGAATTAATATACAGCATAAGTATAAGATACGTCAAGTATTTTTTGCAGGAAATTTATACGAAGGGGATGGCAAGGCCAAAACGGGGCGGCTTATGGGATGAATCGCACGCCGTATCTCCCTTTGCGCGAACGGAATATCTCCACGAGACGCGGGTCGTCGTAGCCGTAAATCCAGCCGTTTTGCTCCAGCCTTTTGGCGAGGCAGCCCGCCTGGAATTTCGATTTGTATAGTTTGCCGAAATAAACCCATTGCATGTGTTTTCCTCCTTTCAGGCATCATCATCGGTATCGATGGCTATTGTTGCCGGAAGTCGGGCTCGTCATGCATTTTTCCATATTTCTTTGAGATTATTCCGAAATTAATTTATAATATTAACTTAGTTTGAATCAATTCCATAATGCCGTTAGCTGGTTCAATCAAGACGATTATAGCTCATATACCGTTTGGTATGTCTGTGGATCGTTTCGTTTACCGTATTTTCAATTTTTTATGAAATTGATTCTGTTTAATAAAACTTTTCTGGAAGCGAGGAATTGGAATGGCAAAAACACACAGGAAACTCACTCCCGTTGAATTGTTGAAAAAATTCGTCTTCATCACCGCGGGGGCTATTTTAATGGCTGTCGCGCTCGAGGTCTTTCTCGTTCCGAACGATATCATCGACGGCGGCATTACCGGGATCTCGATCGTATTGTCCAAAATCACGGCGCTCCCGCTCGGTATTTTCCTCTTTATCATCAACCTTCCGTTTTTATTCTTAGGTTACAAGCAAATCGGCAAAACCTTCGCCATTTCCACCTTGTACGGCATCGTCGTCATGTCCGTCACCACGCAGCTGCTTCATCATGTCAGCCCGTTTACGAATGAAAAAATACTTGCCGTCCTGTTCGGCGGACTGATTTTGGGCCTGGGCGTCGGCCTGGTGATCCGGTTTGGCGGCTCCCTTGACGGAACCGAGATCGTGGCCATTTTGCTTTCGAAAAAAACCCGCATTCCCGTCGGTCAAATCATCATGATCATGAACGTGTTCATTTTTATCATCGCCGGTTTCGTATTCGGCTGGGATTCCGCGATGTATTCGATCTTTACGTATTATATGGCTTCCAAAGTGATGGATATCGTGGTCGAAGGCCTCAACGAATCCAAATCGGTGACGATCATTTCCAGCGAATACGAGGAGATTTCCCAAACGATCCAGGACCGGCTGGGACGCACCACGACGTTCATCTACGCGCGCGGCGGTTATTCCCGGGAAGATACGCAAATGATCTATTGCGTCGTCACCCGTCTCGAACTGGCCAAGCTGAAATCGGTCGTGCAGGAAATCGATCCGAAAGCGTTTATTGCGATCGAACATGTATCGGACGTGCTTGGCGGCAATTTCGAAAAAAGCGCCATTCACTAACTTTCCGTTCCATTGCAGGCACAAAAATGAAAACCCCCCTGTCCTTATGCAAAAAGGCAGGGGGTTTTTCCGTTGGCACGCAAAAAGCAGCCTCGGAAGGCTGCTCTCACGGTTTTTACGCGCCGAACGACGAAGGATCCGCTCTCCACGCTTGAAGCGCTTGGACATCGTCTTGTTGAATCGTTCCTTTTTCCAGAGCGACTTCCATCAACGCCGTATAGTTGGACAAGCTTTGGAACGGAATCCCCGCTTCGTTAAAGGCTTGCACGGCCTTGTCGAGCTGATAGCTGAAGATCGCCAGCACGGCCTGCGGCCGGGCTCCCGCTTCCTTCACCGCTTGGGCCGCCTTGATCGAGCTGCCGCCGGTCGAAATCAAATCTTCGATGACGATGACCTTTTGCCCCGGTTTGATGCTGCCTTCGATTTGATTCTCTTTGCCGTGGCCTTTGGCTTTATCGCGGATGTATGCCATCGGCAGGTTCATCTTCTGCGCCACCCAGGCGGCATGCGGAATGCCCGCCGTCGCCGTTCCGGCGATGACTTCGGTATCCGGGTACTGCTCGCGGATGACCGCGGCGAACGATTCCGCGATATATTCGCGGATTTCCGGATACGACATCGTCAAGCGGTTGTCGCAATAAATCGGTGACTTGATGCCGGAAGTCCACGTAAAAGGCTGTTTCGGGCGCAGCGCCACCGCCTCGATCTCCAGCAAATACGCTGCGATTCGGCCAGGGATTTCTGCAAGGTTCGTCATGCTTCCAACATCTCCTTAATGATTTGTTCTGCTGCCGTTCTCGGCTTCTCTGCGGCTGTAATCGGCCGCCCTACCACAATATAGCTGCTCCCGTTCCGGATGGCTTCCCCGGGCGTCAGAACGCGTTTCTGGTCGCCCTGCTCGCTGCCTGACGGGCGGATGCCCGGCGTCACGGTAATAAAATCGGTACCGCATGCCGCCGCAATGTCCCCGGCTTCCTGCGCCGACGCCACGACCCCGTCAAGTCCGGCGGCTTGGGTCAATTCCGCGTACCGGATGACCGCATCCCTCACCGTACCGGGAATGCCGATCTCTTGGTTCAGCATGTCCTGCCCCGTGCTGGTCAATTGAGTGACGGCGATGACGAGGGGTTTATCCAAAGAGCTGTCCGAAGCAAGCGCCTTGCCGACGCCTTCCAGCGCCGCCTTCATCATGTCCTTGCCGCCCGCGGCATGCACGTTAAACATGTCCACGCCAAGGCGGGTGATGCTTTCCGCTCCACCCTTGACCGTGTTGGGGATATCATGCATTTTCAGATCGAGGAATACTTTGTATCCCCGGGTTTTCAAATCGCGCACAAAATCAGGGCCTGCAGCGTAATACAGCTGCATGCCCACCTTCATGTAACAAGGGATGCCTTCAAGCTCCCGCAGCAATGCCGCGGCTTGACCCGCATCCGGGTAATCGAGGGCCACGATTAAGCGGCCCGCCATTTCCCTGTAACGTTCATCCATTGATCTCGGCCCTCCCCTAGCGTACGGCAAATGCCGGCATGGCTTGGGACGAGAAGTTGATCGTATCCAGCATATTCAGAAGCGCTCTGACGGTATCCAGCGAGGTCATGCATACGACTCCGTTTTCGACCGCTTCGCGGCGAATGCGGAATCCGTCGCGTTCCGGCGTTTTGCCTTTCGTCAGCGTATTGAAGACGAACTGCGCTTCGCCGTTGCGGATCAGGTCGAGAATGTTCGGCGTGCCGTCGCTCAATTTTTGCACCGTCGTCACGAGGATGCCGGCTTCGGTGAGCGCTTGCGCCGTTCCGCCCGTCGCGTAAATTTTGTAGCCCAGGCGTCTGAAGCCTTTCATGAGCTCGACCGCTTCCTCTTTATCCTTGTCGGCGACGGTCACGATGATCGCGCCGGTGGAAGGAATCTTCATGCCTGCGCCAATCAAGCCTTTGTAGAGCGCTTTGGCATATTGCAGGTCGCGTCCCATCACTTCGCCCGTCGATTTCATTTCGGGACCGAGGGTCGGCTCGACGCGGCGCAGCTTCGCGAAGGAGAATACCGGCACTTTGACCGAGACGTAGTCGCTTTCCGGCCACATGCCTTCTTCGTAGCCGAGATCCTTCAGCTTTTTGCCGAGGATCGCTTGCGTGGCGAGGTTCGCCATCGGGATCGTCGTTACTTTGCTCAGGAACGGCACCGTCCGGGAGGAACGAGGGTTGACTTCGATCACGTAGACTTCGTCTTGGTAGATGACGAACTGGATGTTCACCAGGCCGACCGTTTTCAGTTCCTTGGCGATGCGCGTCGTGATGCTGACGACTTTATCTTTCAGATGCTGTTCCAGGTGCTGCGGCGGATACACCGCGATCGAGTCGCCGGAGTGTACCCCTGCGCGTTCGATGTGCTCCATGATGCCCGGGATGACGACCGTTTCGCCGTCGCAGATGGCGTCGACTTCGACTTCCTTGCCCAGCATGTAACGGTCGATCAGGACCGGATGCTCCGGATTGATTTTGACCGCTTCTTCCATGTAGCTCAGCAGTTCGGCGTCGGAGTATACGATTTCCATCGCCCGGCCGCCCAGGACGTAAGAAGGTCTTACGAGCACCGGATAACCAAGCGCTTGCGCCGTTCCGACCGCTTCGTCCACCGACGTTACCGTGCTGCCTTTCGGCTGGGCGATATCGAGGCGGGAGAGCAGCGCTTCGAATTTTTTGCGGTCTTCGGCTTCATCGATGCTTTCAAGGCTTGTGCCGAGAATCGGAACGCCTGCCGCGCTCAGCGGTCCCGCCAGGTTGATGGCCGTTTGTCCGCCGAACTGCACGATGACGCCGATCGGTTTTTCCTGCTCGATGACGTTCATGACGTCCTCGAAGAACAGCGGCTCGAAGTACAGGCGATCCGACGTGTTGAAGTCCGTCGATACCGTTTCAGGGTTGTTGTTGATGATCACCGCTTCGTAGCCCGCGTTTTGGATCGCCCAAACCGCGTGCACCGTCGAGTAGTCGAATTCGATCCCTTGCCCGATCCGGATCGGTCCCGAGCCCAGGACGACCACTTTCTCCTTGTTCGATGCCGTCACTTCGTTTTCCGTTTCATACGTCGAGTAGTAGTATGGCGTGGAGGCCTCGAACTCGGCCGCGCACGTATCTACCATTTTGTATACCGGACGCAATCCCTGCTGCAGGCGGTACTCGCGCACTTCCGATTCCTTCGTGTAGCTGTCCGCGGATGCCAGCGTGCGCAGCTCGGCGATTGCCCGGTCGGTGAATCCGAGACGCTTGGCTTCATACAGCGTTTCCGGCGTCAGTTCTTTTTGCTGGATTTGGGCTTCGAAAGCGATCAGGCCTTGCAGCTTATCGAGGAACCACCAATCCACCTTGGTCAAATCATGGACCGTTTGCAAATCATAGCCGCGGCGGAATGCTTCGGCGATCAGGAAGATGCGCTCGTCGTCGGCTTTGACGAGGCGTTCTTTCAACACGTCCTCGCTCAGTTCCTCGGCGCCTTTCAGGTAGAAGCGGTGTACGCCGATCTCGAGGGAGCGAATCGCTTTGTGAATGGATTCCTCGAACGTCCGTCCGATCGCCATAACTTCGCCGGTCGCCTTCATCTGCGTTCCGAGCTTGCGGTTGGCATGAATGAATTTATCGAAAGGCCAGCGCGGGATTTTGCTGACGATGTAATCCAGCGTCGGCTCAAAACATGCGTAGGTTTGGCCGGTTACCGGATTGACGAGTTCGTCGAGCGTGTAACCGAGCGCGATTTTGGCCGCCATCTTCGCGATCGGGTACCCGGTCGCTTTGGAAGCGAGCGCCGACGAGCGGCTGACCCGCGGGTTGACTTCGATGACGTAATATTGGTAGCTGTGCGGATCGAGCGCGAACTGCACGTTGCATCCGCCTTCGATGTTCAGGGCGCGGATGATTTTCAGGGACGCCGATCTCAGCATTTGGTATTCGCGGTCGGACAACGTTTGGCTTGGAGCCACGACGATGCTGTCGCCCGTATGGACGCCGACAGGGTCGAAGTTTTCCATGTTGCAGACGACGATGCAGTTGTCGTTGGCGTCGCGCATCACTTCGTATTCGACTTCCTTCATGCCCGCGATGCTCTTCTCGATCAAGCACTGTCCGATCGGGCTGTAGCGGATGCCGGAGGAAACCGTCTCGCGGAGCTCCTCTTCGGTCGCGCAAATGCCGCCGCCCGTTCCGCCGAGCGTGTAAGCCGGACGAACGATGACCGGATATCCGACCTCATCCGCGAACTTCAGCGCCTCTTCGAGCGTCGTCACGATCGTGCTCTCCGGAACCGGCTGCTCCAGCTCGCGCATCAGCTCGCGGAACAGGTCGCGGTCTTCGGCTTTTTCGATGGAGGTCAGCTGCGTTCCGAGCAGCTTCACGTTCTCCTGCTCCAGGATGCCCGCTTTCGCAAGCTCCACCGCCATGTTGAGGCCGGTTTGGCCGCCAAGCGTCGGCAGAAGTCCGTCCGGACGCTCCTGGCGGATGATTTGGGTCACGAAGTCCAGCGTAATAGGTTCGATATAGACTTTGTCGGCCATGTTGGTGTCGGTCATGATCGTAGCCGGGTTGCTGTTGATCAGGACAACCTCCACGCCTTCTTCTTTCAGGGCTTCGCAGGCCTGCGTGCCCGCATAGTCAAATTCCGCCGCTTGGCCGATGACGATCGGACCCGAGCCGATAACGAGGATTTTCTTAAGTTGTTTGTTAAGTGGCATAATTAACGTTCTCCTTTCGCGGCTGCAGCCAGTTCAGCCTGACGCGGGTTTGCCGGGTTTTGCAGTTTATGTTCTCTGATCATGTCAAGGAATTGATCGAATAGATAGCCGTTGTCGTACGGTCCCGGCGCTGCTTCCGGGTGATACTGCACGGTGAATGCCGGATATTTTTTATGCTTCAAGCCTTCGATGGTTTTGTCGTTGTTGTTGATGTGCGTCACTTCAAGCTCCGTGCCTGCGATCGAATCTTCTTTGACCGTATAGCCGTGGTTTTGGGAAGTGATGTAGCAGCGGTTCGTTTTCAGGTCCTTGACCGGATGGTTGCCGCCGCGGTGTCCGAATTTCAGCTTCTCCGTATCGGCGCCGCAAGCGAGCGCGAACAGCTGATGTCCGAGGCAGATGCCGAAAATCGGATATTCGCCGAGCAGTTCCTGGATCGTCCGAATCGCATGCGGCACGTCTTTCGGATCCCCGGGGCCGTTGGACAACTGGATGCCGTCCGGATTGAGGCGGCGGATTTCGTCGGCCGTCGTGTCCTGCGGCACGACCACCACGTCGCATCCGCGGGCGGTCAGCTCGCGCAGAATGCCGGTTTTGGCGCCGTAGTCCACGAGTACGATCCGTTCTCTCGATCCCGGGCTGCTGTACACATGTTTGGTAGACACCGTAGCCACCTGATTCGTCAGAATCGGACTGGCCGCCAGGCGTTCTCTCAGCTCTTCCACCGATGCAGCCGACGTCGTGAGGATCCCTCTCATCGTTCCGTGCTGGCGGATCATGCGGGTCAGCATGCGCGTATCGATGCCGCTGATGCCGACGATCCCGAATTCTTTGAGCAGGTTGTCGACGTTGTATTCCGCGCGCCAGTTGCTTGGCACCGTTTCATGCCGTCTCACGACAAACCCGTTCACGAACGGGGCCACGGACTCGAAGTCGTCGCGCGTAATGCCGTAGTTTCCGATCAAGGGATAGGTCATCGTCACGATTTGCCCGCAGTAGGACGGATCGGACAGCACCTCCTGGTAGCCGGTAATCCCCGTATTGAATACAACCTCGCCTGTTTTTTCCCCTTCGGCTCCGAATGCACTGCCTGTAAACAGTGTTCCATCCTCCAGAAGCAATCTTGCCTGCATTCTACTCACTCCTCTGTCAAATACGTACTTTCTCTTTCTGTTCAAGAAAACGCGTTATGAATCTATCTTGAAAATCCGAGCCGTTATTCAGCCCACACCACTTTTCCGTCCACCCATGTTTTCACCGGCCAGCCTTTCAGCTTCCAACCGGTAAACGGCGTGTTGCGCCCTTTCGAAGCGAAGGTTTGCGGATCGACTTCCCTTTCGGACTCGAGGTCGATCATCGTTAAGTCCGCGGGAGCTCCTTCCGCCAGCTTTCCCGTATTCAACCCGAACACTCTCGCCGGATCGGACGTCATGCGGCGTACAAGGAAGGAAAGATCCCATTGTCCCGTGGCCACGAATTTCGTGTAGAGGAGCGGGAATGCCGTTTCGAACCCGACGATGCCGAACGGCGCCATTTCCATGCCTTTGGCTTTCTCCTCTTCGGTATGCGGCGCATGGTCCGTGACGATGATGTCGAGCGTTCCGTCCTGCAGTGCCTCGATGCATGCCTGCACGTCGCGCGGCGAGCGGAGCGGCGGATTCATTTTCCAGTTGGCATCCAGCCCCGGGATGTCCTCGTCCGACAACAGCAGGTGGTGCGGGCACACCTCCGCGGTGACGTTGATGCCGATCGATTTGGCCTGGCGGATCAGGCGGATCGACTGCTCGGTGCTGACATGGCATACATGGTAGTGCACGCCCGTCGCTTCGGCGAGAAGAATGTCGCGCCCGACGTGGATCGCTTCCGATTCGTTCGGGATGCCGACGAGCCCGTGCTTTTCGGCAAACTTGCCTTCCGTGACGCAGCCTTTTTCGACCAGCGAGTTTTCTTCGCAGTGCGCGATGACCGGCATATCCAGCTCGGCCGCCAAACGCATCGCATTTTTCATCATTTGCGCGTTTTGAACGCCCACGCCGTCATCCGTAAAGCCGATGGCTCCGGCCGCCTTGAGCGCGGCAAAGTCCGTCAGCTCACGTCCGAGCTCCCGGACGGTGATCGCCGCATAAGGCAGCACCTTGACGAGCCCCGCTTCGCGGGCTTTATCCAGCACCAGCTGCACCGTTTCAGGATTATCCGTCACCGGTTTGGTGTTCGGCATGCAGGCAATCGTCGTGAAGCCGCCTTTGGCCGCCGAACGGCTTCCGGTTTCGATCGTTTCCTTATGTTCAAAGCCAGGCTCGCGCAAATGAACGTGCATATCGATGAGGCCCGGCGTTACCAGTTTCCCGGCGGCGTCCGTGACTTCCGTGCCTTCGGCAGGCTGCCAATCGGAGTCCCCGTCGATCAAGGCACGGATGACTCCGTCCTCGAGAACGATATGTTTTTTCGTAAGTTCGCCTTGCTCATTCAACACGCTGGCGTTCTTGATAATATGCATGCTGTTTACCTCCGCTCGTTGATTGGCGCTGTGGCTTCCAATCTATTGTATAATATTAATTCAATTTTGTGTATATTTATTAATACAATGGCGTGAAAATTCCTGCCTTCGCCTACAATAACGCTCTTTCCATGACTGCCATCCGTACCGGAACCCCGTTGCTCATCTGCGTGAATATGGCCGATTGCTCACATTCAACGACCGAGTCGTCGATCTCAACGTTCCGGTTCACGGGGGCAGGGTGCATGATCAGCGTGTGTCGGGAAAGCTTAGCCGCCCGTTCTTCCGTTAATCCGTACTGTGCCCGATATTCCTCTGCCGATTTCAGCATGCCCGTCTCATGGCGTTCAAGCTGAACCCTCAGCATCATTACAACATCCGATTTTAATGCTTCATCCATACTTACGTATGGAGCGTCAAGCTCCGGTGCCTGCATGTTCGGCGGCGCGCAGAATTTGACTTCGGCGCCGAACTTTTGCAGCGCCCACAGATCCGACCTGGCCACCCGGCTGTGCGAGATGTCCCCGATGATCGAAACCGTCAGTCCCTGCAGCGTGCCGAACCTTCTTTTCATCGTGAACAGATCCAGCAGTCCCTGCGTCGGGTGTTCGTTGTTTCCGTCCCCTGCGTTGATCAACGGCACCGAAATTTTCCCGGCCAGCTCTTGAAGCACGCCTACCGGCTTCAGCCGGATGACCCCGGCGTCGATCCCCATCGATTCAAGCGTTTTGACGGTATCGTATATCGACTCGCCTTTCTCCACGCTCGATGCCGCAGCCGCGAAATTCAATACCTGCGCGCCAAGCCGCTTTTCGGCCATTTCGAAGGAAAACCGCGTTCTCGTGCTGCTTTCGAAAAACATGTTGGCCACAAACCGCGAGTTCAGGACCGGAATCAGCTTTTCCTCCCGAGCCGCCCAGTAGGCGGCCCGGTCGAGGATGGATTCGATTTCCCCGCGGCTGAGATCCTTCAGACCAAGCAGACTCCGTTCCTTCAGCTTCGTCATCGTCATCATGGTCATTTCTCCTCCCGGTTTTGAAAGATCGTTACCTCGTCCTTGCCGTCGGTTTCCGACAGCGCCACTTCGATCTGTTCCTGTTTCGAGGTCGGCACGTTTTTCCCGATATAATCCGGCCGAATCGGCAGTTCCCGGTGTCCCCGGTCCGCCAGCACCGCGAGCTGGATCATTTGCGGCCGGCCGCAATCCATCAGCGCGTCCATCGCGGCCCGGATCGTCCGGCCGGTATACAGCACGTCGTCGAATAAAATGACTTTTTTCTCTTGTATTTGGAGAGCGTTAAGCTCTTGATTCACGTCCTGGGAGGCTTGCGGATCGCCCTTCTTCTGATCGTCGCGGTACGCCGTTACGTCGATCGCTCCCCAAGGGACCGGCGTGCCCTCGATCTCCAGTATTTTGCCCGCAAGCCGTTTCGCCAGAAACTCGCCTCTCGTTTTGATGCCGATCAGAACGCAGTTTTCAATCCCCTTGTTCCGTTCCAGTATTTCGTGTGCAATCCGTGTCAGTGCGCGGCGGATCGCCGCCTCATCCATAATGACATGCACCTCGTTGCTCATGCCCCACACTCCTTTTTCGCTTAAGGGATATTGACTACATTATCGCCCGTGAACATGCAAAAAACTCCTTGCCGCTCATGGCAAGGAGTGAAAGTCGTTAGACATTTGGACACAGAGATTCCTTTCGTGGACCGCGCGAAAAACAGGCATGCGCATGCCACAAAAGTGAACCTCGGTTCACGTTACCTTGCCAGCCTCACGGGACTGAATTAAAGGTCTTATTCAGATGGATTGAACTGAAGCGATTTGCTTCAAGCTCGTTTCATTCAACTACAAGAATTATGACAGACGGCCCGCGTATTGTCAACAGGCTTTTGGTCTTCCAAGCCGCTGTTATATTATTCCGGGAGATTGCGGGATTGCTGCGGCTCAGGCCGGATCGCAGCCGCTGCCGGCTCCTCCGTTTTCGGCCGTTCTTGGGCTTTTCGCGGCGCAGGCTTCGAATCCCCGAATATTTCGTTCATTTCCCTTTTGACCTCGCGCAGCGCTTTTCCCGCGGAACGCCCCAGTCCCGGGAGTTTGCTGGGCCCGAACAGCAGCAGCGCCAACAGCGCCAGCAAAATGAATCCCGGCAGTCCGATATCGCTCAACATGTCGTATGAAACCTCCTTTATAGATCGATTAACGCTTTCATGGGTAGCGGTTCCTTTTCCGCCTTACACGGCTTGTCCGCTTATCAAACGGCCCCGTAATTCATCCGGTCCTTGTATTTGACGTCCAGCCGCTGCTGCTTCCGGTATACCATGCGGGACATCAGCACGCTGATCTCGTATAACGCGATGAACGGCAGCGAAACGGAGATATGCGAAAAAAACTCCGGCGGCGAAATCATGCACGCGATAAAAACAAGCACCATATAGGAAACCTTGCGGATCTTCGCAAGTTTCGCCGGCGTCAAAATGCGCAGCCGGGTCAAGAACATCGCGACCACCGGCAGTTCGAAAGCCAAAGAAACCGGCGCCACGATGTTCGTCAGGAAAGAAAAATATTGCGCGATGCCGTAGGTTTCGACCAGCCCCAGGTTTTTGGTCGTGTCCGTCGTAAATCGGAAGGCCATCGGAAACACGACGAAATAAGCGAACGCAAAGCCGACGACGATCAGCACAAACGCGGCCGGAATATATTTTAGCGCAGCCCTGCGCTCATCCTTCCGCAGCCCTTGTTTGACGAATCCCCATATTTGGAACAGCGTGAACGGAACCGCCACGATGAGCGACATCGCCGCGGACAAATACATGTAAATTTTGATGCCGTCCAACGGGCTGAACGCGTTCCAAGCGACAAGCGAAGCCGGCGGGCGGCTCTTCAGGAAATGCAGCACGTCCCCGGCAAAAAACATCGACGTAATCATGGACGCCGCAAAAACGGCAAGGATCCAAAACATCCTTTTCCTAATCTCGGATAAATGTTTTTCGTAAAGGGACCAATTCATTCGATTCAGCAGGTTCCACAGGTTCAGCAGGGTGATCAGCTCCAGTGATTTTTAAACGTTTCCTAGTTTCCACCTACCACTTTACCATTTTTGCGGGCAAAAATCACGACGGTCTTCGCATCGACTCGAGCCGCTCCAGCACGATCCGGACGGCGATCGCGTCATCGATGTACCCGAAAGGAAAGTTGAAGTCCGGTATAATGTCGGTCGACAAAACGAAATACAGCAGCGCGCTCCCGATAATGTGGCGTTCGGCGTCCGGCAATCCGCCCGACTCGTATGCGTCGTACAAATCCCTTAACTGGTCGATATAATACCCCCGGCTCCGAAGCTGGGCAAGCTTATTCAAAAAAGAGCCCTGAATCATTTCCCGCCCTTCATCCGTTTGTGCATAGGCCTCGTATTTCAGCAGTTCCTGGCGAATCCGCCCCGTCATGTTTTCCACACAAATACCGCTTCCTTGCATAGCGTCCCGAAGTTCGCTGATGTCATCCTTCATCTCCTTGGACTCCAAACCCGCGGCGGCTAACAACTCCTGGACCGGGATTTGCAAATGTTGCGCAAACAGATGGAGCTGCTCCAGCCTTGGCCGCTGCTTGCCGCTAACGATCCGTGAAATCGAAGCCGCATCCATGCCGATGATTCCGCCCAGCTTTCGCATCGACATCGACTTGGCGCGCAATGCGTTTTTGATTAACGCTCCCAGCCTGTTTTGCTCCTGCATGCCCTCGCGATCCGCCGCCATCGTTTCACCGCCTTTTTGTTTGCCGTTCACCGTTTGTTGCGTTTTCCTCAACGCTTCCTCAACATTATATGTTCCATACCGTCACTTTTTGTTGCCGGAATTAATAAGATACGATGAGGATTCGGCAATGCATGAACATCATTTCATCAAAGGGAGTGCTGGAGAATATGGTTGCGCCATGGCTTTCGTCGGTTTCCATCGCGCTTGCGTCCAACCTCGATAATGCCGGGGTCGGAGCCGCTTACGGGGTACGAAACATCAAAATCCCTTTTTACGCGAGCGTGGTCATTGCCTTTATGGGTTTTCTGCTGACGCTGATCGGGGGGTTGTTCGGGCAGGTGATCGCTTTGTGGATGCCCCCGCAAATCTGCAACATCATCGGCATGATCATGCTGGTGGCCATCGGCCTTTGGGTGATGCTGCAGCCGATGCTGGAGCAAAAAAAGCCCCGCCCAACGACGCCTTCGGGATCCATCCAGGAGATATTAAAAAATCCGGAAGCGGCCGATGTCGACCGGTCCAAAACCGTCGATTTCAAAGAATCGGTCATTCTCGGCATCGCGCTGTCGATCAATAATTTGGCCGGCGGATTCGACGCGGGGATCACAAGCATCAACATTTGGGAA
The DNA here is from genome assembly GCF_038004655.1 of Paenibacillus sp. FSL M7-1455. Classification (NCBI taxonomy): domain Bacteria; kingdom Bacillati; phylum Bacillota; class Bacilli; order Caryophanales; family Paenibacillaceae; genus Paenibacillus; species Paenibacillus sp. FSL M7-1455. The sequence goes on from NZ_JBBORO010000001.1 coordinate 4,059,509, forward strand.
ACGTCGCTTTTTTCAGGCCTGTTCAGCTTGATCTGCATCGGCCTTTGCTCGATGGCGGGCCGCAAAATCGCCGGCGAACGCCTGGGCAAAAGCGCCAGCTGGATTGCGGGCATCCTATTGATTGCGATCGGAGTGCACCAGGTCATCTAATGCCGTCGTCACTTAAAAAGGCTGCCCTTAAGGGCAGCCTTTGGCGATTTATTTGAGAACGGAGAAAATGAACTTCTCCAGTGATCCTGTATCGGCAATGGACTGATTGCATGCATGGTTATCGATACAGACGTATTGGCCGATGGAAGAGTAGTTATCCGGCAAAGCGCTTTTGGTCTTGACGGTGAAGAAGGCCAGCTCCTGGTGCCGGTTGCAGAACATGCAATACCCCTTCTTGTTGGTCGGCGTGATTCTTCCTTCGATCCCGATGAACTTTCCTTCGTGCGGATACACGATGAACAATCGGTTCGTTGCGACGTCGACCCAGCCGAGATACGTCACAAACCGAAAATCGATGGCCTGCAGATCAGGCACTTTTAGCTTCTTGCTTTTAGGAAATAACTTCTGAATCTGCTTCTCCGTAATCGGCGGATAAGGCTCCACGTACGCTTCCAAATCGGTGAGATAATTTTGGAATTCGTATGCCGTCTCGAAGGTCGAAATTCGTTCCAGCATCCGGCGCTGATCTTCCGTTAAGGAAGGAAATGCTTCGGTAATCGTCAAAGCCGCCCGATACCTTACGGTCTCCAGGACTTTGCGGTCCGCGACGGTTCGCAGCGTTCTCAGAAGGAATTCGGTTTGTCTCTTAATTACGTTATACTGATGGTTTCTAATAAATGGTATACTCATAGCTCTTCAGCCCCTTATTATTATTAAAAAAATGTAATAAGGTGCAAAGCCCGTTATTAGAAACGATAAAATGAAGCTTGGGCGATTGAATCCATTCCATCGCACCTCACGCAAAGTATCGCCCCGAAATCAGGCTTTGCATGAGGACTTCCTAGCTAATGAGCAATTACGCATTGCCATCGATAAGACCTCCAATCATGAATCAATGGAAAAATTATAACAAAAAGTTACAGAAGCCGCAATTGTATGGTTTGGTCATCACCCCATAAAAAAACGGCCAGCCTGTTGGCTGACCGCTTTTTTTGCGCTTATAGCATATTTCAATTAGAATTCGAATTCGACATCGCTCAGGCGGCGTTTGATTTCGCCGATAACGCGTTTTTCGTCTTCCTCGCCGTTTGCGATGAACGTGACGGAGAAACGGACGAAATGTCCGGCATCATCCCATGGCACGCTGGAGATCAGCTTTTCGCGGATCAGATACTGCGAGAAATCCTCGCCGGATTCGAAACGGATGCCGCCCTTGATCCCTTTCGGCGCCTCCACGTACAGGAAGAAGGAACCTTTCGGTTTTTCCGCCTGGAATCCGAGCTCGTTCAGCGCGGCGACCAGCATGTCGTGCCGGCGGGAATATTTGGCCGCGATTTTTTCGGTAATTTCCGGATGGTACAAGCCGTATGCGGCCGCTTTTTGGATCGCGATGAATTGTCCCGAATCGTTGTTGTCCTTCACGTCGCCGAAAGCCTTGACGACAAGCGGGTTGCCGGCAATAAAGCCGATCCGCCAGCCGGTCATGTTGTAGGACTTGGACAAGGAGTGCAGCTCGACGCCGACGTCTTTCGCTCCCGGAACGGACAAAAAGCTGAGCGGCTTCAACCCGTCATAGGTCAGTGCGGCATACGGGGCGTCATGAACGATGACGACGTTATGCTTTTTCGCCCATTCCACCACTTCGGCGAAAAACTCCACGGTTGCGCTGGCGCCCGTCGGATTGTTCGGGTAGTTCAAATAAAACAGCTTGGCCCGCTTGGCGATGTCTTCAGGGATGGCATTCAAATCCGGAAGGAAGTTGTTTTCCTTCGTCAGTTCGACGTTATAGACTTCCCCGCCCAAATATTTGGTGTGCGTGCCCATCACCGGATATCCCGGAACCGTCATGATCGTCACGTCGCCCGGGTTGATGAAACACGAAGGCAGCATGGCCAGCGCCGGTTTGGAACCGATCGAATGCAGCACTTCGGTTTCGGGATCGATGCCTTCGACGCCAAACACTTCCTTCAGGTAATGGGCTGCCGCAACCTTGAATTCAGGGATGCCGTTGTCCGCATACCCGCGGTTTTCAGGCTTGGCCGCTTCTTCGGCAAGCTTGGCGACGATGCCGCTGTCCGCCATTTCATCGGGTTCGCCGACGCCAAGGTCGATCAGTTCGACGCCCGGAAAATCCTTTTTCGCCTGCGCTTTGGCGCGCTTGATCTTCTCGAATTTGTAAATCGCTGTATCTTTACCATAATTGGATCCGCCAATCCGATCCGCAAAATTGTGCTGAATATACGTATGTTGGTATTGTTCGATACTCATTTGTTTCTTCATCTCCCATTTAAGCTAAGTTCCAAAAAACCTACCCTAAATATGAAGGAATCCATGGCTGAATGCCATGGATTAATTATCGTATCATTTGTACTTTCATCGGCTGCGCAGACTGGCGAGCAGCTCTTCCATATCCTGCGGGATATCGGCCGTAAATTCCAAATATTCCCCGCTGGACGGATGGATGAAACCGAGCACTTTCGCATGGAGCGCCTGCCCGTCCATTTTGATGCCCTTGCTGCGCCCGTAGACCGGATCGCCGACAAGCGGATGACCGATGAATTTCATATGGACGCGAATCTGGTGGGTCCGGCCGGTTTCGAGCTGCAGCTCGAGCAGCGTGTAATCCCCGAACCGCTCCAGCACGGCAAAATGCGTAACCGCGTGTTTGCTGTTTCTTTCGGTGACCGTATACATTTTGCGGTCGAACGGATCGCGGCCGATCGGCGCATCGACGGTGCCTTGGTCATGGCTGACGTTGCCGTGCACAAGCGCAACATATTTGCGGGTCACGCTGTGATCCTTCAGTTGGGCGGCAAGCGAGGCATGCGCCTTATCGTTTTTGGCGGCCATCAGCAGGCCCGAGGTGTCTTTGTCGATCCGGTGCACGATCCCCGGCCGCAGTTCCCCGTTAATGCCCGACAGATCCTTGCAGTGATGCATCAGCGCGTTCACCAGGGTGCCGGATGCATGTCCGGGCGCCGGATGCACGACCATTCCCCTCGGTTTGTTCACCACGACGACGTCGCTGTCCTCGTAAGCGATATCGAGCGGAATATCCTCCGGCATGATTTCCACGACGGCGGGTTCGGGCACGGTCACTTCGAGGACATCCCCCTCGGCCAGCTTATAGTTGGCTTTGACCGGTTTGCCGTTCACTTTAACGTGCCCCGAAGCGATCCAAAGCTGCACCTGCGATCTGGATACGTCCTCTTCCCAAGATTCCGTGATGTATTTGTCGATCCGTTCCTTGGCATAGGCCTCATCGATCACCCATTCCCGGATATCGGCTTCACTCACACGATTTCATTCCCTTCCTTGCTGCCTTCTTCTTTGGTGGTTTGGTTCAAATCGAACAGCGAGTCCAAAATAATGAGCGCCACGCCTACAACGATGCAGGAATCGGCGATGTTGAAGATCGGAAACGTGTAGCTTCCGAAGTTGAACATCAAAAAGTCGACGACTTCCCCGTTCAGCGCCCGATCGAGGAAATTGCCGATCGCCCCGCCAAGCACGAGGCTGAGTGCCGCAGGCAGCAGCTTGCGGGCAGAGGTTTTTCTAACCTTTTGCATGTACCAGATAATGGCGATGACCACAACGACGGTAACGATGATGAAAAACCAGCGTTGGTTCGGGAGAATGCCGAAGGCGGCTCCCCGGTTGCGGCTGGAGGTAATCAGGAAAAAGTTTCCGATCACGGGAATTTCCTGACCGAGCTCAAGTTGTTTTGCAATGATCCATTTGGTCCCCTGGTCCACTAAAAACGCGACGATCGCGAGGATGTAATACCACACAGCTCCATGTCACTCCGTTCTTATCAATTGGGCCTTGCGGCCTTGACGGCTTCACGTCAACTAAGACCTGTATATTGTAGCACAGCATGCCAAACATCGTCCATTAACGTCCATCCCCGAGAAGATTTTCCTTCTGTAAAAGCTCAGCCTTTCGCGCATTCTACAAAAGAAGGAATTGTCTCAAGCGGCATACCGCCGCCGCAAAAGGAAAGGGGCCCGTGATGATGCAGCATCTTACTGCTTCGCAGCTAAAGCATCTGCGCTCCAAGCTGGAAGAGCAGTTGCAATCCTTGCAGCAAAAAGACCAGGAAAACGATTCATACGGCGTAGACGAGTCCATGCGGGACCAAACCGGCGAGCTGTCGCTGATCGATAACCATCCCGGGGACGTGGCTACCGATTTGTACAACCGGGAAGTGGACCTTTTGCTTCAAAACCATGACGACCACCTGATGGAGCTGATCCGCGACGCGCTTGAACGGATGGATCAGGGAACGTACGGCATCTGCCCGGTCTGCAACAAGCCGATCCCATACGAACGACTCGAGGCCGTTCCGATGACGGAATATTGCGTGGAGGATAACCCGAAACACCATGTTTCCGACTACCGGCCGGTGGAGGAATATTTCCTGATGCCGCCATTCGGCCGCACGAGCTTGGATGAACGCGATGACCAAAACGGCTTTGACGGAGAAGACGCCTGGCAGGCGGTCGAAAACTTCGGTACGTCCAATACGCCGGCCTATGCCGAGGATAACGACGTCCACAGTTATAATGATATGGAGATCGAAGCGTCCGAAGAGCTTGAAGGATGCGTCGAACCGATGGAAGCTTTCGTCGCCACCGACATGTACGGCAATTTGATCGATATCGTCCGGAACCACCAATACCGAAAATACATGGACTTGGGCGAAGGCATCGACATGTACCAGCTGGCGGAAGAAGAAGAGGACGAAGAGGATTTTCTCCTCTAGCTTTAAAAGGGTGACCCCACCCTCGGTTAATAGGTGTTCAGTTCCATCTGGCGCTGCACGATGCGGACGATATCGGCGATATAGTCCCCGATGATGGGCAAGTTCAGTGCGCCTAATACCTGCAGCACGTAAATGATGGTGGCAGCAAAAAAAGTGAACCCGATCGCGATCCCGACCCCGCGCGCCGTTCCCGAGAGCAGATTAAGCCAGATCAAACGCAAAGGCTTGTGAAGAAGCTGGGTGTAGTCGGCGATGCGCGACTTTTCCATCTCGCTTGCGATTTGGGCCGTGAGCTGGTAGATCCGGTTCAACTGCTCTTTTTCGGCCGCAGATCCGCCTGTATTCTCATCATTGACCATAGATGACTTCCCCTTCATAAAAGCTGTCGCGAAGAAAAACAAACGAGCCTGCAAGCCGCCGGAGCGATCCGGCGCCTTAAGGCTCGTTTATTCCTTTTGACTGCTATTATTTGCCTAAAGCCTGCCTCTCATTCAGCAAGGAAGCCTCTTTGGGGCTTTATTTTTTAAACAGGCCTCAATCAGCGATGCGAATGCCAAGCGTTTTGCCTGCCAATTCGACGGTTTCCATGCCGGCTTCTTGACCGAATACGACGTCTTTGACCAACACGTTTTCGCGAAGCACATGGTCGAAGGCTTGGATCGCCCCGGTCAGCTCTTCGTCCGCGTCCAAAACGAGCGTGACGCGTTTTTCGATCGGCAGATCCAGCTTTTTGCGGTAATCCTGCACGGCGCGGACCACTTCCCGGACCCAGCCCTCCTGCTCGAGCTCAGGCGTGATCTCGGTGTTCAAGGCAACCGTGATGCCGTAACCGGAGGCCGATGCGAACCCGCTCTTGGCATGTTTTTCGACGAGCAATTCGTCGGCGGTGATCTGAAGCTCTTCGCCTTCCGGAGAGGTCACGTGGATGCCCCCGGATTGCACGGCCGCTCTCGTTTCCTCCGGAGACAAGCCTTTCAGGAAGCCTTGAAGGAAGCCGATGTTTTTGCCGTATTTTTTGCCGGCGACTTTCAAATTCATTTTGAGCGTAAAATCGACGAACCCGCTGTCGCTCGTTTCAAGCACGAGATTTTTGACGTTGATTTCTTCCTTGATGATCTCCTGGTAGCCGGCCGCGTCAAACGAACGGTCCATGGATACGATCAGCTCGGACAATGGCTGACGCGTTTTGATGCCGGTTTCGTTGCGCACGTTGCGGGCAAGCTCGACGATTTGCCGCGCCGCTTCCATGTCCGCTTCAAGCGTTTTGTCGATCAGCGATTCGTCGGCCTGCGGGAAGTCCGCCAGATGCACGCTTTCGCCTCCGCCAAGGTTGGTGTAAATGTCCTCGGAGAGGAACGGCGTATACGGCGCCATCAATTTCGAAAGCGTCAGCAGCACATGCGTCAACGTGCCGTATGCGGCAAGTTTGTCTTCGGTCAGGCCGCTGCCCCAGAAACGGTCGCGGGAACGGCGGATGTACCAGTTGCTGAGCTCGTCGATGAACCCTTCGATGCCTTTTGCCGAATTCAGGAAGTCGTTAACCGCAAGTCCTTTGTCGACCAATTGGATCAGGCTGTTCAAGCGGGACAGGATCCAGCGGTCGAGCTTGTTGTCGGATGGCTTGAAAGGATGCTCGGCCGGATCGTAGCCGTCGATGTTTGCGTACAACGTCAGGAACGAATGAGTGTTCACGAGCGTATCCACGACTTTGGACTTGGCTTCCGCGACAATGCCTTTGGAGAACCGTTTGCTGTTCCATGGCGCGCTGTCGGCCAGCAATGCCCAGCGGAACGCGTCCGTGCCGAATTCGTTGATGATATCCCAAGGATCGATGACGTTGCCTTTGGATTTGGACATCTTTTGTCCGTTTTCATCCAGGATGTGGCCCGTCGCGATAACCGCTTTGTAAGGCGCCACGCCTTTAAAGAGGGTGGATACCGCCAGCAAGCTGTAGAACCAGCCGCGGGTTTGGTCGATCCCTTCGCAGATCATGTCGGCCGGGAACTGCTCTTCGAAGGTGCTCTCGTTTTCGAACGGATAATGATGCTGCGCAAACGGCATCGAACCGCTGTCGAACCATACGTCGATGACCTCGGAGGTGCGTTCCATCACGCCGCCGTCGCAGTGCGGACATTTGACTTTCACTTCGTCCACGTAAGGTTTGTGCAGCTCAAAGTCGTCGGGCAGCGCCGTGGTCGCATGCTCTCTCAAGTCCGCAAAGCTGTGCGGGGCGTATTCTTTTTTACAGGACCCGCATACCCATACGTTCAGCGGCGTACCCCAGTAACGGTTCCGGCTGATGTTCCAATCCACCAGGTCCTCGAGGAATTTGCCGAAACGTCCTTCGCGGATATGGCCCGGGAACCATTCGACGCCGTTGTTGTTGGCGATCAGCTGATCTTTGACGGCCGTCGTTTCGATGAACCAGCTTTCCATCGCGTAATACAGCAGCGGGGATTTGCAGCGCCAGCAGAACGGATAGCTGTGCTCGTATTTTTCCTTGCTGAACAGCAATCCTTTTTCGGAAAGCATTTTTACGATGTCCAAATCGCAATCCTTCACGAAACGTCCGGCCAGATCCGTAACCTCATCGGTGTAACGGCCTTGGGCATTGACGACGCTGACGAAGCTGATGCCGTTTTCGCGGCAGGTTCTGTAGTCGTCTTCACCGTGCGCAGGCGCCATATGGACGATACCGGTACCGCTTGCGTCCGTGACGAACGAAGCGCCGACGATCAGGTTGCCCTTTTCCGGATTAATGTACGTAAACGGCGGCGTGTAGGTTTTTCCGATAAACTCGGAACCTTTGTGCGTGGACAGCACCTGATAATCTTCTTTCATCACGTCTTCGACCAGATTTTTGGCCACGATGTACACTTCGCCGTTTTTTTGCACGCGCGCATAATCCATATCCGGATTCATCGCGAGTGCAACGTGAGCCGGCAGCGTCCAAGGGGTGGTCGTCCAGGCAAGCACGTATTCGCCACTGTCGTGCAGCTTGAATTTGGCCGTGGCGCTCAAGTCTTTGACGTCTTCGTAGCCTTGGGCCACTTCGTGGGAGCTGAGCGTCGTTTGGCAGCACGGGCAATACGGGCTTACGCGGTGACCGCGGTACAGCAGGCCTTTATCATGGATGGTCGCGAGGATGTTCCACACGCTTTCGATGTAGTTGTTTTCAAGCGTGATGTACGGATGATCCAGGTCGGTCCAATAGCCGATGGCCTCGGTCAGCTCTCTCCATTGTTTTTCATATTCGAATACGCTGGCTTTACATTTTTTAATGAATTCTTCCACGCCGTATTTTTCGATCTCTTGTTTGCCGGAGATGCCCAGCTGTTTTTCCACGCCGAGTTCGACCGGCAGGCCGTGGGTATCCCAGCCCGCTTTGCGGACGACGCGGTAGCCTTTCATCGTTTGGTAGCGGCCGATAAAGTCTTTGATGACGCGGCCGAGAACGTGCCCGATGTGCGGAGCGCCGTTCGCCGTCGGCGGACCTTCGTAAAACACGTAGTTCGGTCTGCCTTTGCGGTTTTCCATCGATCTGCGGAAGGTGTCTTCCTCGTTCCATTTCTTCAGCACGCGCAGGTCGCGTGTGCGCGCTTTTTCTTTGACATCGACTTTTAACATCATATTCATCCTTTCATGTAATTCCTTCGAAGGAAATTCCCATCCCTTAAATCCCCCTTTATAAAGGGGTACCCCGAGGGCTCCCGAAATGGGGTTTTCCCATCCCCCTAAATCCCCCTTCATAAGGGGACGCTTTCGAAGCGAGTTTTCCTTCGGAAAACTTTTAGGGGACCCCAAGGGCTTCCGCCCTCTGGACTCCCGAAATGGGTCGAGGGAGTCACAGAGTATGGACTTTGATTCTTTTTATGTGATACCCGCTTTTCGCCCCGTTCTTTGCTTTCGCAAAGACGGGGCACGCTTAACGGATGCGCGCTCTAGTTTCACAAACAAAAAGTTACTCTTTCCACCACACCCATGCACGCATGGAAGGTTCCCGAAAGCGAACCGCAAGGGAGCTGAGGAAGAACCGGGCACACCTCTAAAAGCCCCTGTAGCGCGCCGCACCCATCGCACGCATGGAAGGTTCCCGAAAGCGAACCGCAAGGGAGCTGAGGAAGAACCGGGCACACCTCTAAAAGCCCCTGTAGTGCGCCGCACCGATCGCACGCATGGAAGGTTCCCGAAAGCGAACCGCAAGGGAGCTGAGGAAGAACCGGGCACACCTCCAAACGCCCCTGTAGTGCGCCGCACCCATCGCTCGCATGGAAGGTTCCCGATGACGATCCGAAGGGAGTCGAGGAAGAACCGGGCACACCTCTAAAAGCCCCTGTAGTGCGCCACACCCATCGCACGTATGAAAGGTTCCCGATAGCGAACCGCAAGGGAGCTGAGGAAGAACCGGGCACACCACCAAAAGCAGCTTTAGTGCGCCACACCCATCGCACGTATGAAAGGTTCCCGATAGCGAACCGCAAGGGAGCTGAGGAAGAACCGGGCATACCTCCAAAAGCAGCTTTAGTGCGCCACACCCATCGCACGTATGAAAGGTTCCCGATAGCGAACCGCAAGGGAGCTGAGGAAGAACCGGGCATACCACCAAAAGCAGCTTTAGTGCGCCACTCCCCCTCCCTGCGCCGAACTTTCGGGTGTCCAGAGGGCAGCGCCCTCTGGGGTCCCCCTTTGGAAAGGGGGATTTAGGGGGATTCGATAAAACAAACACAAATAAAGCCTCATCCCTAAAAGGGACGAGGCTTCTGCTCGCGTGACCACCCTAATTCCGCTCATGGAGAAACAAGCTCTCCTGAACGACTCCTCAAGTCCTCGCCTTACCGGATATTATCAACCCAAATCCGCCGTCAGCAAGGAGCCGATATAACGTTCGGCATGCCGGCTCGGCTTACGCACGTTAACGCTAACGCTTCAGCTTCGCTTCTCCGGGAGGATCTTCGGCTTCGGTCTGAACGCCGGCTCTCAGCAAACGCCGGCTCTCTGGAGAACATATCCAAAGCTTACTTATCCCATCATGGAATCCATATGCATTCAAATGCTGCCGCCACTTCGCGCGACAACCGATATGACTATAGTTATAGCCCTTTTTGAATCAAAAGTCAACCAAGCAGAAGCCTAGTACACTTCGTTAGCTTCTCGCGTACTCCGGGATTCGCCGGACGATTCCAAGGCATCCCAGCTTTCCTGGCTCAAAAGCTCCAGCTGCGCTTCCACCAGCGTCCGGAAACGGGTGCGGTAAATGGAAGCCTGCTTTTTTAATTCTTCCACTTCCATCGCGATTTTACGCGACTTGGCCAGCGACTCGTTGATGATCCGGTCCGCGTTTTTCTCGGACTCTTTAATGATCAGCTGGGCTTCTTTCTTGGCGTTGTTTTTGACCTCGTCGGCCGCTTCCTGCGCCACGATGATCGTTTTCGAAAGCGTCTCTTCGATATTGAGGAAATGGTCCAACCGTTCCTGCAACGACATCAGCTGATTATGAAGTTCCTTGTTTTCACGGATGACGCTCTCATAATCCTTGATGACCTGATCGAGGAATTCATTCACTTCATCCTCGTCATAGCCCCGGAGCCTGCGGGAAAACTCCTTGTTATGTATATCGAGCGGCGTTAATGGCATAGATGTGCACCTCCTAAGAATGTCCAGGTCTCCCTGTGTTATCAAACGGATCTGGATACAGCCCACTTGGAATGTATCGGCCGAAGTAAATGATTTGATTAGCATTCGCTTGAATTACATTTCGACAGGAATAACCTATTTCCTGCTGCGAGTCTACACAAATTTACCTATTTTAACCCGGTAGCGTCCTTTTTTGGTTACGTCCCCCGCCTCAAGCACCTTGAAACGTCCGAACCCCTGCATCGATACGACGTCTCCGGCTTTCAGGGGTGCCGACGGGTCCTCGACGGTTTTCCAGTTCACGCGGCACCGTCCGGCCCGAATCGGGATCAGCACTTTGCTCCGGCTGAGCCTGTACACGTCGGAGGCGATCCCGTCAAGGCGCAGCGACGCAACCGTAATATCCATCGGCTCCAGCGTCACCTTGTTCGTGCGAAGCTGCTCGATCGGCAAAATTTCGCTCTGAACGTGCACGCGGTGCACCTGGTTCAGGTTCATGTCCAGAAAAGCGCTGATTTCTTCGCAAACCACCGTGTGACAGCCGTGCTCCAGCACATGGATGTCGCCGATTTTGGAACGTTTGATGCCAAGGCCCAAAATCGAACCCATATAATCGCCGTGCTCCAGCGACAGAAACTTCTGATCCGCGGAATCGATGCTAAGCACCTTTAATTTCATGTCCTCCGCGTCCAAATCGCGGTAGTCCGGGGCGATCAGCGCCCGTTTCCGTTCCGCCTCCCCGTACCCTCCGTCAAACCGCACATGCACGTCCGGATGGCGATTCACCAGCGATTCCACGATAAATGCCTGTCTTGGATCCAGAAAATCCGTCAGCCTCGTCTCATGGTATTGGCCCGCGTTCACAACCCACTCCCAGGCCCGGTCCACAAACTCGCGTTCGTCGGGATGAAAATGCTCGTAAATGTCCAGCTTCATGACTCACTCACGCCCAAAAATACAGCAGTATCGCGATGACGCCCCGCTCGGCGAATTGCAGCACCAGCAGCGCAATGATCGGCGAAATGTCGAGCATGCCCGCGATCGGAGGAATAAAACGGCGAAACGGCGACAAGTACGGCTCCACCAGCTTGCCCAGAAGCTCGCCGATAAAGCTTTCGCGCAGGTTCGGGAGCCAAGACATCAGCACGTACACGATAATCATGTAAAAATAAATTTGAAACAGATATTGCACGATCGTAATTATTTCGGCCAAAATCGGCTCACCTCATTCTGTTGTAATCATGTTCATCCGCAAGTATTTCGGAAATGGTGCCAGAGATTTCGACCGTATCCGGGGTACATAAAAAGATATTCCCCCCGACCTTGGAAATACTGCCGCTCAAGGCATAAACCGTTCCGCTGAGAAAATCGATGATCCGGAGCGCCTGGTCGGTGCGGACGCGCTGCAGGTTGACGACCACGGTCCGATGGGACCGCAAATGATCGGCGATTTCCTGGGCTTCGTCATAGGAACGCGGTTCGTGGAGGATGACCTTGACGTTTTTTTGCGAATGAATACTAACCACATTGTTTCCCCTTGGGTTTCTACGTGTTTCCACCGGCGGAGTTTCAACTTCTTCTTCAACGGGGAGCTGTTCCCGCTCCACGATTTCCTCCTGCTCCTGCAACCCCAAAAAAGACATGAATTTATTCATAACGCTCATCCTTCCCCCTCCTCTTTCCCTACTAAAATGCTGCCTAAGCGGATCCAAGTCGCTCCTTCCTCGATCGCCACTTCAAAATCGTTAGACATGCCCATGGAAAGTTCCGTTAACGGTTCCCGCGTAATGCCCTTGCGGTTTAATTCATCCCTTAACTCGCGCAGCCCCCTGAAAACGAAACGGGTTGCTTCCGCATCGTCTTCAAAAGGAGCCATCGTCATCAATCCGATCACTTTAATATGGGAAAAGCTTTGAATGTCCTGCAAAAACGATGCCACTTCCCCGGGAGCCAAGCCGTATTTGCTGTCTTCCCCGGAAACATTGACCTGCAAAAAAGTTTTGACTGTAAGCCCTCGCGCGGCGGCCTGCTTCTCGAGTTCCTTCGCAAGCGACAGCCTGTCCAGCGAATGGATGTACTCGAACCTCCCGATCACGTCCTTCACTTTATTGGTCTGCAGGTGACCGATAAAATGCCATGTTCCCCGGTGGCCGAGCGCCTCCCATTTATCCTGGGCGTTTTGCCACCGATTTTCTCCGATGTGCTCCAGCCCGCCGTCCAGCACCTTCGCCGTCATCGCTGCCGAAACGTACTTCGTTACCGCAACGGTTTTTACTTCCTGGGGCGCTCTGCCGCTACGCAGACACGCTTGTTCAATGCGTTTATTGACTTCCTGTATCCGCTCTTCCAACGTCATGGAAGGCTCACCTCTCTTTTAGCCCGATCCAACTCGCCATTCGTCCTGTCGTTCCCCCATCCTTCCGGTATGAGAAAAACAGATCGTTACGACAGCTCGTACACCATGATGTACATTCGATATGTGTCGGCAATATTCCTGCTTTAATCATAATGTGTCGATTCAATTCTTTCAAGTTGAGCATGTATTTGCCGTCTTCTTTGGCTATGTAACAATCCGAAACGGAATATTCGTCATTACCCAGGAAATCTTTTTCTAAATCATGGACATAAGACATAACTTTTCCATCTACCTCATAGCAGCAGGTTCCGATGGACGGGCCGATCGCAGCCCTGATATCTTCCGTCCGGCTTCCAAAATATTCCTGCATGCGCTCAACCATGTTGGCCGCGATTTTGGCTACCGTTCCTTTCCAGCCGGCATGCGCCAACCCGGCAACTTCTTTTACCGGATCATAAAAAAACAAAGGCACGCAATCGGCATAAAAGGACGTCAGCAGCACGCCCGGTACGTTGGTCAACAGCCCATCCGTATCCTGAACGGCGGATTCCCGGGTCAGGCTTCCCGCCCCCGCCAAACGTTCGTCAATGATCGCGATATCGGCTCGGTGGACCTGTTCCCCGCATGTCCATGCATCGAGCGTGAATCCGAGCCGGCCTGCAATAAGCTTGCGGTTGGAGATGACGTCCTCGGGACGGTCGCCGACGTGAAAAGCGCAATTCAACGAATCGTAAGGCGCTTGGCCGACGCCTCCGTTCCGTCCGGTAAACCCGGCACTGATACCGTCATAGCGGCTCATCCAGGGCTCCAACATAAAAAGCGCCGGATGCCCTTGCTCCTCTTTCAACACAAACGGTTCCATTCCTCTTCACCTCAACTTCCAGTGTACCACATCAGCCCTCACAAATCCCTGTAATTTCGGCGGTCCCGTTCCTGCCGTTCCCCGTACGACGAAGCATCTTTTTCGTTTGGCAGCGTTTTGAGTTCCTCCATTTTGACCAGAACGACGTCCGACCCGATTTTGACGATGTTTTGCCATGGAATCACGAGGTCCGCCCCTCCGCCGAACAGCCCCAAGAATTTATTGTAGCTAGGCACGACGATCGCCTCGATTCGGCCCTGGCGGAGATCCAGCTCCAGATCGCTGATTTGTCCGAGCCGTTTGCCGTCTACGATATTGATGACGTCTTTGGTTTGAAAATCGGATATTTTCATGTGAATCCCCACCGATTGTTTTTCTGGAATCAACGTCCGCAGCCCCTTTTCCTCCTAAGTTTCCGTGCCTGAATATCCGCTACCTCATCTTGATATATGTATATGTTCCCTTTGGGCAAAATGCCCTTCTTTTTGAAAATTGCCCGGCCATGCCGATGCTCCGATCAGATACAACCGGCACGCCTTCCGCCCAAAGATTTTAGAAGGCCGCGCACGCATGAAAACGCGACATTCCACATAGTCTGTTGGAGAGCCGACGCTGATGGACGATCCATCTAAAAAAGCGACCCGGAACGGATCGCTTTTAGGTTTATAGGCTTGGCAAAGAGAACGCAACGAAACGCTTCAAGCCAATCCTCAATATTCAATTTTTAAGGTTACGATTTCACATGCTTCTGCATTTGCTGGATGGCCGATTTTTCCAAACGGGACACCTGAGCTTGGGAAATGCCGATTTCGTCGGCGACCTCCATTTGGGTTTTGCCTTCGAAAAAGCGCATGGAAAGAATCATTTTTTCCCGCTGGCCTAGTCTTTGCATCGCTTCGCGCAGGGCAATTTCTTCAATCCACTGCACATCCTTGTTTTTGTCGTCGCTGATTTGATCCATCACATAGATGGGATCGCCGCCGTCATGGTAAATCGGTTCGAACAGCGACACGGGATCCTGGATCGCGTCCAGGGCAAAAACGACATCCTCTTTGGGCACGTTGAGCACTTCGGAAATTTCGAAAATCGTCGGTTCCCGGGAATTTTGGTTGGTCAGGGAATCGCGCACCTGCAGCGCCTTGTAGGCGATGTCGCGCAGCGATCTCGAGACCCGGATCGGATTGTTGTCCCTCAGGTACCTGCGGATTTCGCCGATGATCATCGGAACCGCATAGGTCGAAAATTTCACGTTTTGCGACAAGTCAAAATTATCAATAGCCTTCATCAGTCCGATACAGCCTACCTGAAACAAATCGTCGACAAATTCCCCCCGATTGTTGAAGCGCTGAATGACGCTGAGCACCAATCTCAGATTGCCATTCACGAGCTTTTCTCTGGCTGACCGTTCGTTGTGTTGCTGCAAGGAGTGGAACAATTCCCGCATTTCCACGTTGGTGAGGACCGGCAATTTAGCGGTATCCACACCACAAATTTCGACTTTGTTTCGGGTCATGATGATTTACCTCCCAAGGAGAAACATTAATGTACATTATCTCCCTGGGGGCTCATTTTATTCCTTGCAAAAATTTGCTACACCATCTTGTTGAACTCCTTGCGGAGTCTTTTGATGATCCTTTTTTCGAGCCTGGATATGTAGGATTGGGAAATCCCGAGCATATCCGCAACATCTTTTTGCGTCTTTTCTTCGCCGTCCTGAAGGCCGAAACGCAGCTCCATGATCGTGCGCTCCCGGTCGGTCAGCTTTTCGAGCGCCTTGTGAAGCAGCTTCCGGTCGACCTGCTCCTCGATATTGCGGTAGATCGTATCGTTTTCGGTTCCAAGGACATCGGACAGGAGCAGTTCGTTGCCGTCCCAATCGATGTTCAGCGGTTCGTCGAAAGAAACCTCGCTGCGGATTTTGCTGTTGCGGCGCAGATACATCAATATTTCGTTTTCGATGCAGCGCGATGCGTAAGTGGCGAGCTTGATCTTTTTTTCGGGGTCGAACGTGTTGACCGCCTTGATCAGCCCGATGGCGCCGATGGACACCAGATCCTCGATGTTGATGCCGGTGTTTTCAAACTTGCGGGCAATGTAGACGACCAAGCGCAGATTGCGCTCAATCAGCATCGACCTGATTGCCGCATCCCCCGTCGGGAGCCGCTGCAGGAGATACTCCTCTTCCTCCCGGGTCAGCGGGGGAGGGAGCGCCTCGCTGCCGCCGATATAGTAGATTTCTTCGCTTTTCAGTCCCAGCAGAAAAAGGAATCGATAATATTGCAGCTGCGCGATCAATCGCCATTTTACAAGCATTTGTCGTCCTCCTAAAAGTTTCCCGAAGGGAAACTATCTTCGTAAGCATTGGCTTAAATTTCCCGAAGGGAAATTTGACTTCGTAAGCATTAGCTTAGTTTCCCGAAGGGAAACTATCTTCGTAAGCATTGGCTTAAATTTCCCGAAGGGAAATTTGACTTCGTAAGCATTAGCCTAGTTTTCCAAAGGAAAACTGTCTTCGTAAAGCTTCATTTCGTTTCCTCTTCAACGCTCCAAAAATAGAACTAGCATACCATAGGCATCATTTCGCTCCCAGAACGTCAGCCTGGCAGGGGCTTGCAGCATTTTCAATACCGCTTCCACCGCTACGAATGGATCGACGTCGGGTTAACCGGCACCTGCGCCTCGGAATTCACGACGTTTTCCTCCTGCACCAGCTCCGGGTGAATGATGGCCTGATAGGACTTGTCGCCTGATAATTGGCCGCCGTCAAGTCCGATCAACACCTTCGCGGCACGGCTTGTCTGATTCCCGATTCGGATGTCCACGGCGTCCGGTTTGATCGCCAGCATAAAGGCAGACCCCCGGTTTACGCCCCGGTACGGTACCAGGCGAAGCCGATCCCGCCATTCGAATTCGGCAGCGTCCAGCTCAAGCAGCAGTTTGTCCGGTTCTCCCTCAGCAAGCCGCTGCAGCCAGGCGGTGGGCAGCTTTTCCTTCCAGAGCGATGCCTCCATGACCATGACGGGGGTTCGCGTCAGCGGATCCGACAGCTGGTTCCCCGTGTCAAGCAACCCGTTGCAGCTCACGGTAAACCCTCCGATCGTCACGCTTACTTCTCCCATGTAGGCTTGCCTGCTCTCCAGTTTCCGGCGCGTGGAATAAACGAATTTAAACCATAAAAGCACCCCGAAACACGTAATGAACGTAAACCAAAAACCGATTTTCAGCTCAAACGAAAGCCCCCCGGAAGCCGTAAACCATATGCCGTTAAAAATTTCTCCCGTGTTCTTCAGCAAATAGTGGATTCCGATGATGCCGCCGGCTGCCGCGAAGTTGATCATATAAAAAGCTCCCGTGTTCCGGATATAGTTTTGCAGACTTCCGAATCCGAAAGCGATCCAGAGCATCAACAGTGACAAGGCGAATTTGAGCATAAAAGTATACATAAAGGAAAGTTCGGGCAGGAACATCATGACGACGTACATCGCGCCTACCGTTGACGACGCCGCAAGCCGCCACCAGCGCAGCCGCTGCTTTCTCATCCAGGCGGTCAGCCACAGCAGGGCGCCGTCGATCAACAGATTGGTGATGAAAATCAGATCAATATAAACAACCAGCCCCATCACCTGCCTGCTTATCATGGATTCTTTCGGAAATTGATATGACTAGCTTTGATATGATTCGCTTTATCGTGGCTTTGGACTTGGGAGATGTATTTAGTATAAAAAGATCCCTATCCAAAGTCTGTCTAAAATTGGGGGCCGGACTTCAACTTTTTTTGTCGAGTCCCGCTGCTTTTTGAGAGGCGGTTCGCAAGCGTTTATCCTGGGTGCCGCACCTCCCGAACCCGCCAAACCAGAAAGGAAACTCCTCGCCATAGGCTGAAACTTTCCGGCTTCCCTGTTCGTCAGAGTAAAAAAGCGCAGCAATACGTTCTGAAAATCGTTCCTGCGGAGGAATAAAGATGAGCAAAATCATGATGTGGCTGTTCGTGCTCCTGGCATGGGTAGCTGGCCCTCCCTCGCCGGATCGCGCAGCCGTTGAACGTTGGGACGTTAAGGAAGGTTACGTCGTGGCCAAAGAAGACGGGAGGGTTTTGGCGGTTCGCGACAAAGTTCCGGATCGGCACACGCCGCTCAATCGAATTTTGGAGGAAGCGATGCCCAACGCGATCTGGCTTACGGTTAGCCCGGCGGATTATCATGCCGTGGAGATCGGGGATCATATCGGCATTTCGATCCCGAACGGAGCCATCAATCAATCCTATCCCGCTCAAGCGGCGGCCGAGGTGAAAAAATTGAATTCCCCTTGAATCAGGACCAGGATCCACCGGACGCTGCCGGTTGGACTACTCCTATCCGTACTCAAATGCTCCAACATGCAAAAAAAAGACCCGCTTCCATCCAGCGATGGCTTGCGGGTCTTTTCGTTATCGGTATGGAATTAGTCCTTGTTTTGACGCGAACGGTTCCGCAAAAACGTCGGAATGTCCAATTGGTCGCCGCTGGTCTGGTTGCCGAACGGACGAAGGTTCTGCGTGTTGTTGCGGGATTCGGCCTGTTCGGTCGGTGCGGCAGCTCCCGGTTGTTGTTTGCGGGCTTGCGGCGCAGGAATGGCCCGGGTTTCGAACCCTGTCGCAATCACGGTGACTTTGATTTCATCCTTCATGCTTTCTTCAATCATGGCACCGAAGATCATGTTGACTTCCGGATCGGATGCGGAGGTTACGATTTCGGCCGCTTCATTGACTTCATAAAGGGACAAATTCGTACCTCCCGTAATGTTCATGATAATGCCCCGCGCCCCTTCGATCGAAGTTTCGAGCAGCGGGCTCATGATCGCTTTGCGTGCGGCTTCGGCTGCGCGGTTTTCGCCTGTTGCCAAACCGATCCCCATCAAAGCCGAACCGCGTTCAGTCATGATCGTTTTGACGTCAGCGAAATCGAGGTTGATCAGGCCAGGAACCGCAATCAAGTCGGAAATGCCTTGTACCGCTTGACGCAGCACGTTGTCGGCCTCCCGGAATGCTTCCAGCATCGGCGTTTTTTTGTCGACGATTTCCAAAAGCCGATCATTCGGAATAACGATAAGCGTATCGACTTTTTCTTTGAGGCTTTCGATTCCCAGCTCAGCCTGGGTGGAACGCTTGCGGCCTTCAAACGTAAACGGGCGCGTGACCACGCCGACGGTCAATGCTCCGCATTCCTTGGCGATTTCAGCGATCACCGGCGCGGCTCCCGTACCGGTACCTCCGCCCATGCCTGCGGTAACAAAAACCATGTCGGCGCCTTTGAGGGTATTCATGATCAGATCGCGCGACTCCTCAGCCGCTTTTTTCCCTACTTCAGGGTTGGCTCCGGCACCCAGGCCGCGGGTCAATTTATCCCCGATTTGCAGTTTATGTTCCGATTTGGCCATATGCAAAGCTTGAGCGTCCGTATTCACCGTAATGAATTCGACGCCTTGAACGCCGTTTTCGATCATTCGGTTTACGGCATTGCTGCCGCCGCCGCCCACGCCAATTACTTTAATTTGCGCCAAGCTCTCCATTTCAAAATCAAATTCCAACATATTCTCCCATCTCCCCCTCATAGTGCATGGATGGCCCGTCCACTCATTCAAATGGAACCTGCTTATATGAAATCACTGAAAATATTTTTCAATCGTTCAATAAAGCCTGGTTTTTGGACAGTCTCCGGATTCGTGGCAGGACTCGCTTTTGGGCGGTTCACTGTCTTCTTGTTGCCCGCACTGCTCACGTTTGCGCTGCTGCCGCTGCGCATGCGGATACTGCGGATGACGTTATGTAAAATACCAACGCCGCTGGTGTAACCAGGGTCCCTGACGCCGATGTAATCCGGCACGGCAATTCTGACGGATGCGGCGAGTTCTCCTTGGGCAACCTGCAATACGCCCGGCATCGATACGGTACCTCCGGTAAGGATGTATCCCCCCGGAAGCTCGGAGTAACCGAGGCGTTTGACTTCTTCGCGGACCAGATGGAAAATTTCCTGTACCCGAGGTTCGACGATGGCCGCCAGATCTTCTTGGGTAAATTCCTTCTCCACGTTGCTGCCGATGCGGACCACCTTAAACGTGACGTCAGGCGCGGCATCGGCCATTAACGCGCAGCCGTATTTGAGCTTCACCTTCTCCGCCTGGTCCGTCAGCGTCCGAAGTCCGTAGGCGATATCGTTGGTCACGAACTCGCCGCCGATCGGCAGGGTCGAGGTCGAAACCATCGTGCCGCCTTCGAAAATGGCGATCGTCGTGGATCCCGCACCGATATCGACCAGGACGGAACCCATCGTTTTCTCGTCCTTCGACAATGCGAGCTGGCCTGCGCCAAGCGACATAAGCACCAAATCTTTGATTTTCAGGCCTGATTTTTCAACGCAGCGCAATAAATTATGTATCGCGGTCTTAGCGCCGGTAATGATGATCGCTTCCACCTCAAGGCGGACGCCGATCATGCCGCGCGGATCCTGAATTCCCTCCAAGCCGTCTACGACGTATTGTTTTGCAACTACATCAATGATTTCCCGGTCCGGCGGAAGGGCGACCACTTCGGCGGCTTTAAGCACGCGTTCGATGTCCTCCTCGCCGATTTCCCGATCCTCGTTCGATACCGCCACGACGCCGTGGCTTGATTGAAGTCCGATATGATTGCCCGAAATGCCGACGTATACCTCCGATATTTCAATACCGACCATACGCTCCGCATGATCAACGGCACTGCGGATGGATTGTACAGTCTGGTCAATATCTACAATTGCACCTTTGCGAATTCCTTCCGAGTCGGCAGATCCAACTCCAATAATATTAAAGGTTCCATTATTCACTTCCCCAATAATAGCACGAACTTTGGATGTACCGATGTCCAAACTAACAATGATGTCATTGTTGCTCAACCGTGGCACCTCCTGTTTTCTAAAGTATCTTCCCCATGTTTAAAACACTCGTTTTTACATATTCAACATAGAATATTCTTTCCCTCTTTTTTCTACAAATTTTTCGACTGCCAACATTTAGTATAACAGGGTAAAAATCAAAAGAAAAAAGAGGGAGATGTCCAAGTGCGAAAAACGAAGGAGTCCTCGTCTTCCGCACGTCAAATTCGCGTTGATGAATAGATGAAATAAACCATTTTTAGTTCAAACGGTATAAGATAACCCATAAAATTAATTGTAGCATTTTTTATTGGCCGTGAGTAGTGTCATTTTCGTCCGGGTCCGCATCGGCCGGAGGCTCGAAAGGCGTATACGTGTCGGCTTCGAGCATCGTGATCGTTCCCGGCTCAGCCGTTTCGATGACCTGGTTCAAATATTCGATTTTGTCGCTCAAAAGAGAGACGGCCGTAATCACGACAAAACGGGACCGCGTATACATCTTGATCCGATCCGGAAAGGAAGCCGTCGGCGACGGGATGATCTCCGAAATGTCCGACGTCAGCTCGCTTGGAATCTTCCCCAGCACTTTGCACAGTTCCGCCTTGTTCGGATCGCTTGGGCTCCATTTCGTTAAGATCGGCTTTTCCACGGCGATGCCGATGCTGTTTACGGCCAATTTCGAACCGTTCGCAAGAATGGCTTCCAAACGTCCCCCTTCGCCCAGTTCATACGCGACGGTGGGATATTCTTCGATCCTGACGCTGATTTTGCCGGGAAATTGCTTGTCCACCACAGCTTTTTGAATCGATGTGATTTTCAGCAGCCGCTGTTCGACCTCGGAAGGCGAAACGCCGAAATATTGGCTGCCCTCCTTCAGGCCGCTGGCCTGCAAAAGCTGCTCCCTCGAGGAAAACGTGCTTCCCGTAAATTGGATCTCCGTCACCTGGCTTACCGGCGAACGGAAGAACAAGATGACCAGGATCGCGATAAACAAAAGCAGCAAAATGGCTATGATTTTCCGGCTTGTTCTTTTTTTGGGCTTGTTCTCTTTTAAAACGGGAATATGAGCTTTAGGCATAGGATTCTCTCCACAAAATACCTCTTATCCCCTCTCGCGGAAGGGAGGGGATAAGCTTGGTGTTAATTTGCTAAATCTAGCGATTTGGGCACCGGCGAAAACCGATGGATATCAGCTCCCAGCTTTTGAAAGAGCTGCTCGATATGTTCATATCCTCTGTCGATATGATGCACCTGCTCGACGATGGTTTTGCCTTGGGCGGCCAGTCCGGCAATGACCAGCGCCGCTCCTGCCCTCAGGTCGGTAGCTTCGACCGTGGCGCCGTACAGCCGCTTCACGCCGCGGATGAATGCGCAGTTCAGGTCGGTGTGTATGTCCGCCCCCATTCTCGTCAATTCATCGACATGCTTGAACCTGCCTTCGAATACCGTCTCTTTCATGACGCTGAAGCCGTCGGCAAGCGAGAGCAGCACCATGACTTGGGATTGCAAGTCGGTCGGAAAAGACGGATAAGGCGATGTGACGATGCGTTCGACGGCCTTCGGACGGCTCATGCTGCTCACGTTTATTATATCATTGTAGGTGCTGATTTGAACACCGGCCCGCTTGAGGACGTGGATCAAGGACGACAGATGGGCCGGGTTGCAGTGGGTCAGCGTGACGTTGCCCCTCGTGGCCGCGGCGGCAATCATCACGGTTCCGGCTACGATCCGGTCGGGAATGATGTTATACGAACACGGGGTAAGCTTGCTTACGCCTTGAATCGTGATCGTATCCGTACCGGCTCCGATAATGTTCGCGCCCATCGCGTTCAGGAAGTTTTGCAGATCCTGGATCTCCGGTTCGCGCGCCGCATTCGTGATGGTCGTCGTGCCTTCCGCCAGAACGGCGGCCATCATGATGTTTTCGGTGGCGCCCACGCTCGGAAAGTCCAGATGGATATCCGCCCCCTTGAGTTTGCTGGCCTTGCAAATGATTCTCTGCTCAAGTTCCTCGATCTCGGCGCCGAGCGCCTGAAGTCCCCGGAGATGCAGGTCGATCTTGCGCTCTCCGATCGCGCAGCCGCCGGGTTGATAGACGGCAACCTCCCCGAATCTCGCAAGCAGAGGCCCCATCAAAAAAATAGAGGAGCGCATTTGTTTCATTAAATCTTCCGGTACATGAAACGAATTGGCGGACGACGTATCCAAGGCAACCGTCTCCTGATCACGCAAAGTCGTGCAGCCGATCCGTTCCAGGATGTCCAGCATGACGTCAATGTCCAGCAGACGGGGGACATTGCTCAGCTGAACTTTGCCTGCGGCCAGCAAGCTCGCTGCCAGAATAGGCAATGCGGCATTTTTTGCTCCATGGATACGTATGGTTCCTGACAGGGATTTTCCACCCTCAATCACCAATTTGTCCAATGTATCACCTCCGAGTTTACCCCTCAACCGCCGCATTCTCCCTAGCAGGCATTTGCCGATGGTGCCTGCTTCGAGATTTCGGTTTCGTAAAATGAATGCTACAGGATGAGATCGTCCTCTGCTGTCATTGACCGGCCTAACATCCAGTGCAATCTTTCAGCGGACTTGTTTTTGCGTGACACATCAGACCCATGAGCTCCGGCGGCTTAGCATGGTTACAGTTTTTCGCGGTGCGGCTTGATGACAACCAGCCGGTATCTTCCTGACCAAAAGGGATTTCCGCTATATCAACGTTCCAGCTTCGGACCTAAAGCTGCGGCTTTTTCCGCGCAGGTTCGGGCGGGGCCGGCGTTCGGGTTGGTGATTGTCACGATTATAGAGTATCTTATGTCGCGCGCGACCAGTGTGTGACAATCGCCCAGCCCCTTTCACCGCCCTGATGTAAGCCGGCGCATCTCTTCGACGATCAAGTTCGCGGAGTCGGGCTTTCCAAGCTTTCTCGATTGCCCCGCCATCTCCCTCTGCACCTGAAAATCGCCCATGATATCCTCAATAGATTGAAAGAGTCTTTTTCCCGATAAATCCTTTTCCAAAATGACCTTTGCGGCTCCGGCCTTTTCCAGCTGCCGCGCGTTGGCCTCCTGGTGGTTATTCGTCACGTTCGGGGATGGAATCAGGATGGACGGAATCCCGAGCGAGGTTATTTCGGCAAGAAAAGAAGCTCCCGCCCGGTTGACGATCAGCGACGTGGCCGCCAGTACCTCGGGCATGTTGTGCACGTACGGAAGCACATGCAGATGATTGGGCATGCTGCCGAGCCTGCTTCGGATTTCCTCCCGCGTTTTTTCGAAATAATGTTCGCCCGTCACATAAACAAAGTGAATATGCTTCAGCTTCTCAAGCTGCGGCGCCATTTCGATCATGGCATCGTTGATCGCCTTCGCTCCGCGGCTGCCGCCGACGACAAGCACGACCGAGCTGTCCATCGGAATGCCCAGCGATGCGAAACCGCGCTCCTTGTTGGCGGTCTGCACGGTGGTTGCACGCGGATTCCCCGTGTAAATTACCCGTTTGGCTTTAGGAAAAGAGCGCTCCGATCCTTCGAAGCTGACGGCGACCGTGCTGACGTACCGGCTCAGAAACTTGTTCGTCAACCCCGGGATGGCGTTCTGCTCATGGATGATCGACGGGATGCCCAACTTGGCGGCGGCGTAAACGACGGGACCGCAGACGTAACCGCCCGTGCCGATGACCACGTCCGGCTTGAATTCGGCTAGCATCCGCTTGGACGCCTTGACGCCTTTCAAAAATCGGATCACCGTTTTGATGTTTTCGGCCGACAATTTGCGGCGGAAGCCCGTAATTTCGATCGATTGGAACGGGATTTGCTCTTGCGGAACCAGCGTGCTTTCCAAACCTTTGGTACCGCCGATATATAAAAATTTTGAATCCGGATCTTCGATTTCGCATTGCCTCGCAACGGCGATAGCCGGGTAGATGTGTCCCCCGGTTCCTCCGCCTGTTAACACGACGCGCATGCCGATCACCTCGCGTATCTTGATAGATTAAGTAAAATGCCGAGAGCGGTCAGCATCAGCGTCAGCGACGAGCCGCCATAGCTGATCAGCGGCAGCGTAATGCCCGTTACCGGCATCAGTCCGATCACGACGCCGATATTGATAATGACCTGTACGGCAACCATGCCGACGATGCCTACCGCAAACAAACTGCCGAAACGATCCGGTATCGTCATGGCGATGCGCATGCCCCGCCACACCAGAACCAAAAAGAGCAGAAGTACGATCAATCCGCCGATGAACCCCAGCTCTTCGGCCAAAATGGAAAAGATAAAGTCCGTTTGCGGTTCCGGAACGTAGCTGTACTTTTGGCGGCTCATGCCAAGTCCCAAACCGCCAAGCCCTCCGGGCCCGATGGCGTACAAAGATTGGATGATTTGATACCCCGTACCGAGCGGATCGGACCAAGGGTCGAGAAATCCGGTAATCCGCTTCAGCCGGTAAGGCGCCGCAAGAATGAGGCCGACGAAGCCTGCGGCTCCGGCCAATCCCAGCATCCCCAAATGGCCAAGACGCGCTCCGGCCGTAAAAATGATCATCATCGCCGCTCCCATCATGACCGTTCCCGTCCCCAAATCCGGCTGGAGCATGATCAGGCCGAAGGCCAGTCCGACCAACCCGAGCGGCGGCATCAGACCTTTGCCGAACTTCGTAATGTCCCATTCGTCGCTGCTGAGCCATTTGGAAAGGAACAGGATCATGCCCAGCTTCATAAACTCCGACGGCTGGATCCCGAACGAGCTGATGCCCAGCCAGCTGCGCGCGCCGCCGCGAACGACGCCGATCCCCGGTATCAACACGATGACCAGCAGCACGAAGCAGACGATCAAGGCGATTTTGGCGTATTTTTTCCATACCCGAAAATCGATATTGGCCGTAAAAAACATCGCTACCAGCCCAAGTCCGGCAAAAAGCAGCTGCCGTTTGACGAAATAGAAAGAGTCTCCGTGTTCGTGGAAAGCCAGTACCGAACCTGCGCTGTATACCATAATGATGCCGATCGCGAGCAGTCCCATAATGCATAGAAACAGCCACAAGTCCGGCGCCGGGCGTGTCTTGTTCATGAAGAGGCCACCTTTTGCAAAAAAGTAGGGGCTTATCCACCCCCCTACTTAAAGATTATGCACCGCCTCTTTAAAAATGCGTCCACGCTCCTCATAGGAAGCAAACATGTCCCAGCTGGCGCAGGCAGGAGACAAAAGCACGATATCCCCCGGTTCTGCGGCGGCTGCGGCTTCCTTGACGGCTGCGCGCAGCGTGCCGGCGGCGTCATCCTCATTATCGACGACGACGATATGCTTTAATCCGGCAAGTTCCGATACCTTGGCGATTTTCCGCGCCGTTTCGCCCAAAGCGATGACCGCTTTGACGCGTTCCGACAATGCCGGCACCAGCTCCATGTAATCCGAACCCCGATCGAGCCCCCCGGCGATCAAAACGATCGGACGATGAAGGGATGTCAAAGCCATCATCGTCGCTTTGGAGTTGGTCGCCTTCGAGTTATTGTAGTAGGCGACTCCGTTCAAATCCTTCACGTATTCCAGGCGGTGCTCCACGCCGCGGAAGGAGGACAGCGGACCCCTTAACCGGTTTGCGGGGACGCCTGCGGCGATGGCGATCGCGCAGGCGGCCGCCGCATTTGCAACGTTGAAACGGCCCGGAATACCGACTTCCTCCACGGGGATGATCTCCGTCAGGCGGCCATGTTCATCCCGGTACACGATCTTCCGCGGCAAATCGTCCTCTGCGCCCTGGATAAACGGCGGGCTGACATAGACGCCTTCCGCCAATTCTTCGCTAATAGAGAACGGCAGAAGTTTCGCCTTGATATAAGGCACGAGCTCGCGGCAGGTGGAATCATCCCAATTGAGGACGGCGGTATCTCCTTCTCCCTGATTGGCGAACATTTTCGCTTTGGAGGCGACATAATCCTCCATATCTCCGTGGTAGTCGAGATGCGTTTCCGCCACATTCAGCAAACATCCGATACGCGGACGGAATGCCTTCGTTCCTTTCAGCTGGAAGCTGCTCAACTCGGTTACCATCCAGTTGCCGCTGTCCGCATGTTGAGCGGCTTCGCAAAGCGGCGTTCCGATATTGCCCGCCACGATCGGGCGCAGGCCGGCTTCTTCCAGCATGTTTCCGACCCAGGTCGTCGTCGTCGTTTTGCCGTTCGAGCCGGTGATGCCGATGATAGGCGCGCTGCAAATATGATAGGCGACCTCGACTTCGGTTACGATTTCGATGCCGAGCTCGAGCGCTTTTTGCACCGGACCTACTTTATAAGGAATGCCCGGATTTTTGACAAGCAGAGAAATACCGGGATGAACCAGATCGGCCGGATGACCGCCGCAAATGACGGTAATTCCGAGCGCCTCCAGTTCCCCGGCTTCGGGGCATTGATCTCTATCTTTTTGGTCGTTGACCGTCACTTTCGCGCCGTAAGCGTGCATGACCTTGGCAACTTGTACACCGCTTTTGGCAAGGCCGAGCACGACGACTTCCTGATCCCTGTACGATTCTGGATGCTTCATATTCTACAACCCCTTGTTCAAGTAAAGTCCGATGCCCGCGAGTACGATGCTCACCAGCCAGAACGTAATGACGACGCGCCATTCCGACCATCCCGACAATTCGAAATGGTGGTGGATCGGACTCATTTTAAATATGCGTTTGCCTCTCGTTTTAAACGATGCGACCTGCAGCACCACGGATAACATCTCGATGACGAACACGCCGCCGATGACAAGGAACAGCAGCTCCGTTTTGGTCACGATCGCAATCGCGCCGATCGCTCCGCCGATGCCGAGGGAGCCCGTGTCGCCCATGAATACTTTGGCCGGATGCGCGTTAAACACCAGGAAGCCGAGTACCGCTCCGATCATCGCCGCGGCGCAAACGGCTGCCGACAGCGACGTCGCCTGCATCGCCACCAGGGCAAAAGCCGCAAACGCGATGGCGCTCACGCCGGAAAGCAGGCCGTCCACGCCGTCCGTAAAGTTGACCGCGTTGCTGATGGCAAGCATCATGATAACGATAAACGGATAATAGAACCATCCGCCCCAATCGAACGAAAAGGAAGTTCCCGGCACGTGGATCGCGGTGCTATGCCCGTTTTGAATGAGCAAAACGCACATGATGGCCGCAAACAGCAGCTGGCCGACCAGCTTCTGGCGCGCCGTCAGACCTAACGAACGTTTGAACACGATTTTGATATAATCATCGAGAAATCCGATGAGGCCAAAACCTAGCGTGGCGACGAGCATGACATAAAAATCGGTATTTATGACCGAAAACTTCAAGAAAGACAGCGTAAACGCCAAAATGATCACGACGCCGCCCATCGTCGGGGTACCGGCTTTTTTCAAGTGGCTTTGCGGGCCGTCGTCCCGTACCTGCTGTCCAAACTTCAGCCGCCTCAACAGCGGAATCAGGAGAGGAGCGGCAATGATTGCGAGAATAAACGAAACTCCGATCGTCAGCAGCAGCAATTGATAATCCATGGATTCACCCCCTCCGTATGTTTAGTTATGCAAGTCTTGATCGACAAGAGCATCCACTATTTCTTCCAATTTCATTCCGCGCGAAGCCTTAATCAGCACGATGTCTTTCGGATGTACCTGCCCGGCAAGATGGGCGGCGAGTTCCTTTTTATCGGCAAAATGATAGACCGGAATATCCTGACGTTTGTTTTTGGCGGCTTTTGCGGTTTCCGCCGACAGCGTTCCGTACGTATACAGCATGTCGACTTTGCCGTCCGCGGCATATTCTCCGACTTCGGCATGAAACTCGAGCTCTTTCGGCCCAAGCTCAAGCATGTCCCCGAGAACGGCAATTTTCTTGCGGTGGCCTTTAAGGCTGTCCAGCACGTCGATGGCCGCCTTCATCGAGAGCGGACTGGCATTGTAGGCGTCATTGAGCACGGTAAGACCGCTCGGCGCCGTCATCTGCTCGATCCGCATCCCCGTCAAACGCAGCCCGGACAATCCCTCGCGAATCTGCTCCTTCCCGATGCCGAAGTGATCCGCCACCGCAAGCGCGGCAAGGCAATTGATGACGTTATGCTGTCCCAGCAGCGGCAGGTCAAGACCTTCCTCGGGATGACGATGGGAAGTGAAAATGACGCCTTTCGCATGGAACATCATGCCCGTCGGATAATCGTCGTTTTTGTCCGGATCCATGCCGAACGTGAAGGTTTTCAGCCCTTCGGGTTTTACCGTCTCCGGCTCGCCGAGCACCAGCGGAATCAACGGTTCGTCGCCATGGTAAACCAGCAGGCCGCCCGGTTTCATGCCGCTGATGATTTCCACCTTGGCACGGGCGATTTCGTGTCTCGATCCGAGCTGAAGGAGATGGGCTTCGCCGATGTTCGTAATGACGGCCACGTCGGGGGAGGCGATGGCCGACAGCGCCTCGATCTCATGGCGGCCGCTCATGCCCATTTCGAGAATGGCGATTTCCGTATCCTCCGGCATTTCCAGGATCGTCAGCGGCAGCCCGATATGGTTGTTGAAATTCCCGCCGGTTTTATGAACCTTAAAGGAAGTTCCGAGCAGCGCGTATACCATGTCCTTCGTCGTCGTTTTTCCGTTGCTGCCCGTGATGCCGACGACGCGGCATCCGACTTCGGCCAAATAAGCCTTGGCCAATGCCTGCAGCGCGGCAAGCGTGTCCTCCACGACGATGGCGGGACCTTCCGGCGGAAGGCCCCGGTCCCGCTGCCATAACACGGCGCATGCGCCGCCTTCAAGCGCTGCCGCGGCAAAGGCATGGCCGTCGAATTTTTCGCCCACCAGCGGCACGAACAGCCTGCCGGCTTCGATTTTGCGGGAATCCGTAAAGACCCCCTCAACCCGTATATCACAATCATGGTCATGCGCCAGGGTTCCCCCGCACATGACCGCTATTTCGCCCAACTTCTTCGTAATCACTTGTTCATACCCCTTATCGCTTCCTTGGCCACGACCCGATCGTCAAAATCGTATTTCGTATGTCCAATGATTTGGTAGGTCTCATGACCTTTCCCCGCAATCAATACTACATCGTCCGGGCTTGCCATTTCAATAGCCTTTTGTATGGCCTCCCGCCGGTCCACGATCAGCCGGTATTTGTCCTGAGGCACGGCATCTTCGGCGAGCCCCGCCTCGATGTCCTTCAAGATCAGGTCCGGATTTTCGGTCCGCGGATTGTCCGAAGTAACCATGACGAAATCGCTGTATTTCGCGGCAAGCTTGCCCATCAACGGGCGTTTCGTGCGGTCGCGGTCGCCGCCGCAGCCGAACACGGTAATGACCCGTCCCTTGGCGAACTCTTTGACGGTTTTGAGCACGTTCTCCAGGCCGTCCGGCGTATGCGCGTAATCTACGATGACCGCAAACGGCTGGCCTTCGTCCACGGCCTCCACGCGTCCGTCGACGCCCGGCACGGATTCCAGGCTGCGCTTGATGCCGTCCAGCTCAAGCCCCTCGAGCAGCCCTGCCGTAATGGCCGCAAGCGCGTTGTATACGTTGAATTTGCCGACCATTTTCAGCTGGATGTCGGCGCTGCCGCGGAACGTGTCCACATGGAACGACGTGCCTTGGGCCGTGATGGAGATGTCGGACGCGCGCACGTCGGCTTTTTCGTCCAAGCCGTATGTAATGACCTCGGCGGCGGTCACTTTGGCGAAATATTGCGATGCTTCGTCGTCGGCGTTTAATACGGCGAATTTCCGCTCGCTGGCTTGACGGCCGAATTTGTTGCCGAGCCGGGAGAAAAAGAGGCCTTTCGCGGCTCTGTATTCTTCCATGGTTTTATGGTAGTCCAGATGGTCCTGGGTCAGGTTCGTAAAAATGGCCGTACGGAAGTCGGTTCCTTTTACCCGCCCTTGCTCCAGCGCATGGGAGGAAACCTCCATCACGCAGCATTGTACGCCGTTGGCGGACATGTCGTCCAAGGATCGCTGCAGCTCCAGCGCCTCCGGCGTCGTGCCGGACATCGGGAACGTGCGGCCCCCGTAACGGGTTTGGATCGTGCCGATCAAGCCGGTGTGGATTCCGTGGTCGTTCATCATCTTTTCGATCAGGTAGGTGGTCGTCGTTTTCCCGTTCGTTCCGGTGACGCCGATCATTTTCATGTGGGAGCTTGGGGAGCCGAAAAACGCGTCCGCCATCACCGCCATCGCGTAGCGGCAGTCCTTGACGATGACCTGCGGAAGGTCGATGTCCAGCTCGCGTTCGACGACAAGCGCCGAGGCGCCCTTTTCGGCCGCTTGCCCGGCATAATCATGGCCGTCCACCGTATGCCCGGGCAAGCAAATAAACACGTCCCCGGGCGCCACTTTGCGCGAGTCGGTCTGAAGACCGGTGATGGTGATGTCCCCGCTTCCTTTGATTTTTGCAATTGTTAGTGTTGAAGCCAGTTCGTTCAGTTTCATTACATATCCCTCGCTCTAGTTTCTATTATCGTCCATTGCCGCGATGATTAAGACCTCTAATTGGGAGCTTTGTCCTGTTCCTTCAGTTCCGGATCGGCCCCCATGTATATGCGAATGGTCGACCCGCGTTCCACCCGGCTGCCCGGCTTCGGCGCCTGGCTGACGACCGTGTTGCCGGTGCCCGATTTGGACAGCACGAAATTCATGTTCAAATCTTCGTACAAATCCTGCACGGTCGCCCCGACCAGATCCGGCACGGTAACGATCGGCGTGTCTCCGTATTTGTATGCTTTCGGCAGCTGATCCTTGCGCGGCGGCACCTTCAAAACCTGAAGGGAATCCCGCAAAATGTTTTGCACGATCGGCGCGGCGACCACGCCCCCGAACTGGATGCCCGCCGGATTGTCGACGGCCGTGTAGACCACGATTTGCGGATCGTCCGCCGGCGCGAAAGCGATAAACGACACGATGTGCTCCGTGGCGGAGTACCGTCCGTTGACGACGATCTGCGCGGTCCCCGTTTTGCCGCCGACCCGGTAGCCGTCGATGAAGGCCGGGCGTCCGGTGCCGTTGGCCACGACGCTTTCCAGCGCCTCGCGCACCTGCTTCGACGTTTCCTCGGAGATCACCTGCCGGACCAGCTGCGGTTTGTTTTCGCTGACGACCTCGCCCGTATCCGGATTGACCCATGCTTTCGCCACGTACGGTTTATACAAATACCCGCCGTTTATGGCCGCCGAGACGGCTGCCACCTGCTGGATCGGCGTGACGGATACGCCCTGTCCGAAAGCGGTGGTCGCCAGTTCGACCGGTCCGACGCGGGAAAGCTTGAATAAAATCCCGTTTTCCTCGCCGTTCAAGTCGATGCCCGTTTTCGCGCCGAAGCCGAAATCGCGGATGTATTTGAACAGCGTGTCTTTCCCGAGCCGGTTGCCCAAGGTGACGAAGCCGGGGTTGCAGGAGTTTTCGACCACCTGCAGGAAGGTTTCGCTGCCGTGGCCGCCGCGCTTCCAGCACTTTAACGTGGCGCCGCCGACTTTGATGTACCCCGGATCGAAGAAACGTTCGTTTTTCAGGTCGACTTTCTTTTCCTGCAGCGCCGCGGCTAACGTGATGATCTTAAAGGTCGAACCCGGTTCGTAGGTCATCCAGATCGGCAGGTTGCGGTTAATGACCTCGGAAGCATATTCCTTGTAATTTCCCGGCTCGTATCCGGGCCTGCTCGCCATCGCATAAATTTCGCCCGTTTTCGGATTCATGGCGATGGACCAGGCGCCCCTGGCCTGATACTGCACCATGGCCTGATCCAACTCCCGCTCCATGATCGATTGGATCGACTTTTCGAGCGTAAGCTTTAACGTCAGCCCGTCCTTCGGCGCGTCGTATTTTTCCGACGAACCGGGCATGATGCGGCCGCCGGCGTCCGACAGATACGAGATGCTGCCCTGGATGCCGTTCAGCTTGCTGTCGTATTTTTGCTCGACGCCGGTCAAGCCCTGGTTGTCGATTCCGGTAAAGCCGAGAATATGGCTCGCAAGATCCCCATAAGGATAATACCGCTTATTGTCCTCGGCAACAACGATACCCGGCAGGTTTAAATCACGAATTTTCTGAGCAAGCTCCATCGTAATTTTGCGTCCGCCGGGTTGAAGTTTCACACTCATCGATCTTTTTGTGACCAAGCTTTTGATCTTTTCCTCCGTCATCCCGAGCAAAGGCGCAAGCAGCCTTGCCGTTTTGTCCGGATCTTTGACCTGAACCGGCACCGCCATAATCGTAGGCGAACTGATGTTGTAAGCCAGCGGCACGCCGTTCCGGTCCTGGATTTCGCCCCGTTTGGCGACGGACGGAATTTGCCTTCTCCAGTTTTCCTCCGCTTTCGCCGAGAGTTCCGCTCCTTTGCCCAGTTGGACATACGCAAGCCTTACTATTATAGCAGCAAACAGCAAGCAAAGAACGGCCAAGCTTACGAGAAGTCTGCGTCTGCGCGTCACGTTCGAAACTTTCACTCTTATTCCTCCCTGCTTATCCAGATCGTCATGTCCGTTATTCCTAACATAAGTATTCTGGACAAACAGGGGATAGAACAAGCTGCCCTGAAATGACAGGTTTTATCCGAATTTTTCAGTTATCTTTGTTGACGCCGTTGGTTATTCCCAATGAAGATTGGTTCCCCCCGCCGGCCTGTTCGTTTTTGCCGGTTTGCCGATCTTTGTCATCCTTATCCGAGTTGTCGTCGTCCCCGTCCTTGCTTTCGTCCAGCGCATCCGCCGGCTTTAACGTCAGCTGCACCGTCCGTTTCCCGTTCTGGTTCGTGACTTTCTGGCTGGCGACATATCCTTCGCCGCTAACGTTTACCTGTACTTTCATCAACGTCAGAACATCCAGGGCATCGCGCAGCGATTCGCCCGTAAGGTCGGGAACCTCCATGACGTTGTCGGTTTGGGTAAACAAGTAGATCCGTTGTTCCGGACTAAGCGGCGTCCCTTTGGCCGGAAACTGCTTGACCACCGTCGCCCCTTTGCCCAACGTATCGAAAGCGATGCCCGCTTTGAGGAGCTGCTTTTCCGCGTCCTTCAGGTTTTTGTTCGTCAAATCGGGAGCAGGCCGGCGGTTTTGCGCTTGAATGGCGTTATTTTTTTCGTCCTTCTCATCTTTCTTTTCGACGCTTCTAGGAACCCCCATGTACTGCAGCGACTGCGAAACGATCTTTTTGAAGACCGGAGCCGCCGCCTTGCCGCCGCCAACGGTCGGATCGTTCGGTTGGTCGATGATGACGATGACCGCGATTTTCGGGTCGTTGACCGGCGCGAAGCCGATAAAGGACACGACTGATTTGGAATAATCGTATTTGCCATTTACAATCTTGACAGCCGTTCCCGTTTTACCTGCTACGCGGTAACCGTCGATGTATGCATTTTTCCCCGTGCCGTCTTTCCGGTCAGCAACAACCTGCTCCAGGTAATAACTCGTTTCTTTGGCGGCTTCCGGCGAAATGACCTGGCGTACAGTGTAAGGCGAAAATGTTTTGGTGGTTCCGGTATTCGGATCCGCTTCTTCTTTAACAATCTGCGGTTTTAACAGTTTGCCCCCATTCGCTACGGCGCTGATCGCCGCAAGCTGCTGGATCGGCGTGACCGATACGCCGTGGCCGTAAGAAGCGGTGGCCACTTCGACGGGACCCGGCAGATTGATCTTCGTTGATACTTCACCCGGCAGATCAATGCCCGTCTTTTCGCCGAAGCCGAAATCTCTGATATACTTCAATAGCCGTTCCTTGCCCAGCATTTCCCCTAGCTTAACAAAAGCCACGTTACTGGAACGTTTAACCCCTTCCAGATAAGAGATCGTTCCCCAGCCTGAACGCTTAATGTCGTGCAGGTCCTGGTGGGTGCCCGGCACCCTGATTGTTCCGGATTTGTAGAACGCGTTCGGATTAAACAGCTTTTCCTGCACTGCCCCGGCCAACGTGACGATCTTGAACGTGGAACCCGGCTCGTACGTCGCTTTTACCGCATAGTTATAGAAGTCTTTCGGGTCCTCCGTTTTCCAATACTTGTTCGGATCAAAGGTCGGCAGATTGGCCATCCCCAAGATCTGCATCGTTTTCGGATCGGCGGCAATGACCGTCATGCTGATCGGCTTGTATTCATTGAACGCTTCTTTCATGGCATCTTCGATATAATACTGGATCTGGTTATCGATCGTCAGCTTATAATTTTTACCATTGACGGCAGGTTCATAGATTTCGTTCGAGTTGGGAAGCTTGTCGCCGGACGTGTCCGATTCGTATTTCAGTTTGCCCGGCTTCCCTTCCAACTCCTTGTTGAACATGTATTCAAATCCTGCTACCGCCTTGCCTTCACGGTCCGTATACCCGAGGATGTGGGAGGCGAGCGTACCTTTCGGATAATAGCGCTTGGATTCCTTGATCGTGCCCAGGCCCGTTTCCTGGCCTTTTTTGTTCTTTTTCAGCTCTTCCTTCAGCTTGTCGTTCAACTGATCGATTTGCTTTTTTTTGCTTTCGTCGATTTTCCAGCCCTCGTTGCGGACCTCGCGGCTTTTGGCGTATCCGCCGGTTTTGCTGTCCTTCGCGTTCACCAGCGCCTTCAGCTCGTCCACGTTTTTGCCCAAAATTTGATGAAGCCCGTCCACGACCATGTCCGTCAGGCCGTTGGCATGGAGCGCTTGCGGGCTGACCACGACCGTATAGGCCGGGGCGTTAATCGCCAGCACGTCCCCGTTCCGGTCGGAAATCGTGCCCCGCTCCGCCGGGATTTTCGATTGCTTCTCCCACCTGGCGACTCCCTTCTCGTGCCAGTCCGCGCCCTGAACGATTTGCAGCGTAAACATGCGAATAAACAAAACAACAAAAAGGAGGGTGATGAATCCTCCTAGTAACAAAGTGCGAAGTTTTATTCTTTTAACCATGATCCAACCTCACAAACCCTGTTTTTTGTCGGTGCCGGAACCGTTTGTTGCGTCCCCGCTTTTGGCGGAGATCGGCGTGCGTTCGACATGGATGACCTGCTGGTCGCTTGTTTCCTCGAAGCCCATTTGCTTCGCTTTATCGCGGATTCCCACTTCCAGCTGCTGCTTTTCGACCGTCAGCCTGCTGATCTCCTGTTTCGACGCCTTGATCGATTTTTCGATCTTCTGGTATTCTTTGTTCAGCCCGTAGATGTTCGCGTTTTGCCAGATGACCAGGCTTGCGATCATGACGCATACGACGATCGTGAACAGATAAAGCAGTTTCTCTTTGACCGGAAGATAGGTTCGGCGGGTGATCACCATCGTCTTTTCCCGGTAACCGGGAGATTTGCGCTTTGTCTGTGCTTGTTCTTTTACTGCCAAGTTACCACGGGTATAGGCCATGTCTTCTTCCCCTTCATCATAGTCTTACGCTTTCGCAAGCATAGAGCCTGTATCGTAAAAAGCCTTTGCTGTCGTTCATAGTTTTTCGGCCACCCTCAGCTTCGCCGAACGTGCGCGCGGATTTAGTCCGAGCTCCTCTTCGCCGGGAACGATCGGCTTCCGGTTCACCAGCTTCAGCTCGCCTTTCCCGCCGCAGACGCACATCGGAAAATCGGGCGGACAGGTGCATTTGCCGACATAGCCGTTAAAAATTTGCTTGCAAATCCGGTCCTCCAAGGAATGGAACGTAATGACGGACACCCTTCCTCCGGGCGCCAGGCACCGAACGGCCTGATGGAGCGATTCCTCGAATGCCCCGAGTTCGTCGTTGACGGCGATCCGCAGCGCCTGAAAGCTCCGCTTCGCCGGATGCCCGCCGGTTCTGCGCGCGGCCGCTGGAATTCCTTCTTTAATAATATCGACCAACTGCCCCGTCGTTTGTATAGGGGCCTCTTTGCGGTGTTCGATAATGAACTTCGCGATGCGGCGGGAAAATTTTTCTTCCCCGTACTGGTGCAAAACCCTTGCGATTTCCTGCTCCGGCCATTCATTGACGATATGCCAGGCCGTCAGGTCCGACGATCGGTCCATGCGCATGTCGAGCGGAGCATCGTGATTGTAGCTGAAGCCGCGCTCCCCTTCGTCAAACTGCGGCGAGGATACCCCCAGATCGTACAAAATGCCGTCGACCTGCGGTATGCCGTCTTTCATCGGCACCGCCAATTCTTTTAGCGCGTCCTCCAAATGGCGGAAATTCGTTTTGACCAAGGAAACCTTGTCCTCGTAAGGAGCCAGCCTTTCCCTGGCGTTATTCAGCGCCCAGTCGTCCTGATCCAGCGCAATCAGCCTGCCGTATTCTCCAAGCTTGGATGCGATCAGGGAGCTGTGCCCCGCCCCGCCAAGCGTACAGTCGACATAAATGCCGTCTCGTTTAATGTGCAGCCCTTCTGTCGCTTCTTCTTTAAGCACCGTGATGTGATGAAACAAGCTGCAGCCCTCCAGACTTATTACAATTCAAAATTAAAATCGACCAGCTTTTCAGCAATTTCGTTAAACGTGCCCTCGGACTGCTGAAAATAAGCCTCCCAGGTATCCTTGCTCCAAATTTCCACGCGATTGGACACGCCGATGACCACGCATTCCTTCTCGAGTCCGGCGTACCCGCGCAGATTGCCCGGTAAATTTACCCTTCCCTGTTTGTCCCACTCGCATTCCGTCGCTCCCGAGAAAAAGAAGCGGGTAAACGCGCGGGCATCGGATTTCATGAGCGGGAGCGATTTGAGCTTCTGCTCGAGGATGCTCCATTCGTTCATCGGGTAAACGAAAAGACACTGGTCCAAGCCGCGGGTGATGACAAAGGATGCGCCCAAAAGCTCGCGGAATTTGGCAGGAATCGTCAAACGGCCCTTATCGTCGATGCTATGTTGAAACTCCCCCATAAACATTCGGCCACTCAACTCCTTACCCCAAATCCCCACTTTGCACCACTTTCCACCACTTAAGGATACTAGATTCGCCACCCAAAATCAAAATCCTTCCGGGCACTTGCTTTTTTTTGGATATAAAACCAGAAGCCCTTCCCGGAAAAACGGATAAACCCCTTGATCCATAAGGATTCAAGGGGTTTATGGGAATAGAAAAACCGTCCATAAATTTCCTTTTACTCTTGCGTTGTCCAGCTGTCCAAATATGCGATCTGCTCTTTGGTTAACGCATCGATCCCGATGCCCAAGCTTTCCAGCTTGTAGCGGGCTACCTGCTGATCGATTTCCAGCGGCACGTTCAATACCTTGCTGCCGATCGTCTTATAGTTGTCGTTGACGTATTTCAGGGACATCGCCTGCAGCGAGAACGTCATGTCCATGATTTCCGCCGGATGCCCGTCTCCCGCGCCCAGATTGACCAGGCGTCCTTCCGCCAGCAGATACAGCTTGCGCCCGTCCTTCAGCTCGTATTCCTCAATGTTGCGGCGGACGGTCCGGATCGATGCCGCCCGGCTGGCCATGTCCACTTTGTTGACTTCCACGTCGAAGTGGCCGGCGTTGCACAAAATCGCCCCGTCCTTCATGACGTCGAAATGCTCTCCCGCAATCACGTCGCGGTTGCCTGTTACAGTCACGAAGAAATCGCCGTGTTTTGCCGCCTCGATCATCGGCATCACTTCAAAGCCGTCCATATGGGCCTCCACGGCGCGGATCGGGTCGACTTCGGTCACGATGACCTTCGCGCCGAGTCCTTTGGCGCGCATCGCCACCCCTTTGCCGCACCAGCCGTAACCGACGACGACGGCCGTTTTGCCGGCAACGACGAGGTTGGTGGTACGGTTGATCGCATCCCAGACCGATTGCCCCGTGCCGTAACGGTTGTCGAACAGATATTTGCAGTATCCGTCATTTACGGCCACCATCGGCAGCTTCAGCAAACCTTCCTTCTCCAGCGCTTTCAGGCGGATGATGCCCGTCGTCGTTTCTTCCGCCCCGCCGCGGATCGTCGCGAGCAGGTCCGGACGCTCCGAATGCAGGATCGTGACCAGGTCTCCGCCGTCGTCGATGATCAGATCCGGTTTCGTTTCCAGGGCGCGAATGAAAAAGCTTTTGTATTCGTCCGGATCGGGATTGTATTTGGCCAGCACCGTCACGCCGTCTTCCACCAGCGCCGCGCACACGTCGTCCTGCGTGGAAAGCGGATTGCTGCCCGTGATCGTCACTTCGGCGCCTCCCGCCTGCACGACTTT
Organism: Paenibacillus sp. FSL M7-1455; assembly: GCF_038004655.1. Taxonomy (NCBI): domain Bacteria; kingdom Bacillati; phylum Bacillota; class Bacilli; order Caryophanales; family Paenibacillaceae; genus Paenibacillus; species Paenibacillus sp. FSL M7-1455. The sequence continues at coordinate 4,098,227 of NZ_JBBORO010000001.1, forward strand.
CGCCAAATAGGCGGTTTTGGCTTCCAGGTGAAGCGCAATCGTCACTTTAAGGCCTTTGAACGGCTGCTCCGCTTCGAATTGTTTGCGGATTTGATTCAATACCGGCATATGCGCCGAAGCCCAATCGATTTTCAGATGCCCTTCCGGGGCCAAAGACATATCCTTTACAATGCTGTTTTTCAAGGACAACGTGCTCATGAAAAACCTCCTCGTCGTAAATTGTTTTTCTACATTTCAATGATTTGATGTTCCGCCGCGTAGCGCGTACAGCTGTCCATGAGGTCTTGGATCCATCCGAAGCCGTACCGGTTTATATAGTAGAAAACGTTATAGACCCGCTCCTGGGGTTTGCCGCTCGGGAACAGGGATGCGGCGATCGAGTCCCACTGGCGGAGCGCCGCCTCATGCCGCTTTTCAAGCGCCTGCTTTGTCTTGCGTTCGAGATAGGCGATTTGCTCGAGGATTTTGTCCTTGTTTTTCTCCCCGAGCGGCAGCAGCCCGGACTGGATCGTGCCAAGCTCTTGAATCAGCGGGTCATACAGCTTCTCGAAAGCCGCGCGCGCCTCTTCGAACCTCGGTTCGATATGCAGGTCCGCCTGGGCGTTCAGCCAGCGCTCGCGCGCCTCGGCAAAACGGTGCTGGACGTCCTGGAACGTCAGGCCGAAATGGTCCATGTATTTCCGCACCGATCCGCTAATAAACGTGAAGGACATTCTCGGGAGCAAAATCGGCATCTGCAATCCCAGCCCGGAAAAGGCTCCTTTCGTAATCGCCCAATACGAAATCTCACCCTGTCCGAGCACGGTACACAGCACCGGAAGCAAGGATTCCTGCATGAGCGGCCGCGTCAAAACGTTGTTGCTGAACCGTTCCGGGTGGTTCGCAAGCTCAAGCTCGAGTTGTTCCTTCGTGAAGCTGACGATGCCTTTGCGGTCCGCGAAGGTCCCGTTATGTTTATGCAGCAGCAGCCGGTTTCCTTCATAAACATAAAAAAGATTGGCGCAATCCGCCGTGACGTCGGCCTGAAGCGGATACCCCTTGCCCGTTATGTTCGCGGCGGCGGCTTGATACGTGTCGCCGAGCTCGTCATTGTGCCGGATGATGCGTTCGAAAACGGGGATCTCCAGCCGGCGCAGCTCCGGATCCGCCGAATCCAGCAAAATCAGGCCCCATTCGCCGAACAACCGGCCAAGCAGTTTGGCGAAAGCATCGCTCAAATTGCCGGAGGATTCCGCGGTTTGATGCAGCAGGTCCATGATGGCCGGTTTGTTGACGCTGTCGGGCAGCAGGTTGGCCAAATGGTCCAGCGATCGTTTCCATTGCTCCCCGGTTACCCGGATCTGGCTCACCGGCCCGCGCGGACCTGGAGCCGCGTCCATTTTGATTTTGGCGATTTGAAGTTCCGGCGTCATGACATGGGTATGGTTCACTTCATCCCAGTCATGGTCTTCGCCTGCAATCCAGAATACCGGAACGACGGGACGCTGCAGCCGCTCCGCCGCTTCCCTCGCGGCAAGCACGATGGTCAGCGCCTTATAGACGACAAGCAGCGAACCCGTAAACAGTCCGCTTTGCTGTCCGCCAACGACGGCAAGCGTACCCGCCCGCTCCAGCAAATCGAGCGACTTATGTACCTCTTGATGGTCGTTATGCTTCTTATTGTATTGTCGAAGACAGGCCGCGAGGGCTTTTCTGTCGATGCGGGTTTCTTCGGATGCATCCAGCCATTCCGCGCGGCGCGTCCAGGCCTCTTCGTCGCGGAAATCCGCGCCGTACAGATCCTGTACCTGCGCATAGCGGTTTATATAATCATCTGCAAGAGCCGAGCCGCTCTTCAGCGAATCCGATACTACATTCATGAGGTCTGCCTCCTATTATCGTACCTGTTTGAATCGTTCGTTTAATATGTGCATCCTTGCCAAAAATCTTCCTTGATTGTAACCAAAGATCCAGCATGCGTCAAAGAAATCGGAAGGAAGCTTCCATGCCTCCTGAGCAAATGCTTCCGAAATAGTTACAGTTTCATTATTATAACTCTTCTTTCTCCGGTATGCCATGCCCAAACGAAAAAAAACCGCCGGTTCAAACCGGCGGCAGCCTCATCGAAGCTTAGGCGTAAGGAGCGGCTACCCAATGGCCTTTGGATACTTCCACCAGCCGGGTGTCTTCCTCCGCCGCTGCATTTCCGTCCTTGGCCGAATGGATCGGCCCCGATAATCCGTCGTTCATCACGAGCCGCTTTTTGTTCTCCTCGATTTCCGGATCCGGAATCGGGATCGCCGACAGCAGCGTTTTGGTGTACGGGTGGATCGGGTTGGCATACAGCTCTTCGCTGTCCGCAAGCTCGACCATTTTGCCGAGGTACATGACCGCGACGCGGTCGCTGATATGCTTGACCATGGACAGGTCGTGCGCGATGAACAAATACGTCAAGCCGAGACGGTCCTGCAGCTCCTGCAGCAGGTTGACCACCTGGGCCTGGATGGAGACGTCCAGGGCGGAAATCGGCTCGTCGCAGATGATGAATTTCGGATTGACCGCAAGCGCGCGGGCGATGCCGATCCGTTGGCGCTGGCCCCCCGAAAATTCATGCGGATAACGCGTCGCGTGGTCCGGATTCAAACCGACCATGTCCAGCAGCTCCTCGATCCGCTTCTTCCGTTCCTTGCGGCTTCCCGCCATCTTGTGGATGTCCAGCGCTTCGCCGATGATGTCCGATACGGTAAACCGCGGATTCAGCGATGCATACGGATCCTGGAAAATCATTTGCATGTCGCGGCGCATCGCCTTCATTTTGCTTGGCGACAGCTTGTAGATGTCCGTGCCGTTAAACCGGACGCTTCCGGCGGTCGGCTCGTACAAGCGGAGAATGGTACGGCCGGCCGTCGATTTGCCGCAGCCGGATTCGCCGACCATCCCGAGCGTTTCGCCTTCGCGGATATAGAAGTTGAGATCGTCGACCGCTTTGACGATTTTGCCGTTTCCGACGTTAAAATATTTTTTCAAGCCTTCGACTTCGATCAAATGGTTTTCTTTCATGACGAACGAACCTCCTTCGCCATTTCATGCAGATTCCAGCAGCGCGCCGACTGGGTGTCGCTGAATACCGTTTCGCCCGGGTTGAGGCGCTCGCAGACCTTCATGGCCTCGTCGCAGCGCGCGCAAAACGCGCACCCGATCGGCGGCTTGATCAGATCCGGCGGAGTGCCGATGATCGGAATGAGCGGCTCGTTTTTCTTCTGGTCCAGCCGCGGCATGGAACGAAGCAGCCCTTTCGTATACGGGTGCTGCGGGTTTTTGAATATCTCCCATTTCGTTCCGGTCTCCACCACTTCGCCGGCGTACATGACGATGACGCGGTCGCACATGCCGGCCACGACGCCAAGGTCGTGCGTAATCAAAATGATGGAGGTGCCGAATTTTTTCTGCATATCCTTCATGACGTCCATGATTTGCGCCTGAATCGTCACGTCCAGCGCCGTCGTCGGTTCGTCCGCGATCAGCAGCGCCGGATTGCAGGCCAGCGCGATCGCGATCATGACGCGCTGGCGCATGCCGCCGGAGAACTCGTGCGGGTATTGCCCGAAACGTTCCTCCGGGTTTTTGATGCCGACGAGCTTCAGCATTTCGATGCCGCGCTCCTTGGCTTCGGCTTTCGTCATTTTCTGGTGCTTCATCAGCACTTCCGTGATTTGTCTGCCTACTTTGATCGTAGGGTTGAGGGAAGTCATCGGATCCTGGAAGATCATGCCGATATCTTTGCCGCGGATCGCTTCCATCTCTTTATTTGTCTTTTTCAGGATATCTTCGCCCTGAAAAATGATTTCACCGCTTTTGATTTGGGACGGCGGGGACGGAATGAGGCGCATGATCGTTTGGGCCGTGACGCTTTTTCCGCTACCGGATTCGCCCACGATCGCCACCGTTTCCCCTTTGCCGATTTCGAAGTTCATGCCGCGAACGGCTTTCACCTCTCCGCCCTTGACCTTAAAGGAGACATGCAGGTCTTTTACTTGTAAAATCGGATCCATGATCTCACCTCCTGTTATTTCAGTTTCGGATCGAGCGCATCGCGGAGGCCATCACCGAAAATATTAAACGCAAGCATAGTCAAGCTGATAATGATCGCCGGGAACAGCATCCGCCACGGATAATACATCCAGCCGGTCAACGCGTCGTTGATCATCGAGCCGAGCGACGCTCTTGGCGCCTGCACCCCGAGACCTAGGAAGCTCAGGAAAGCCTCGGAGAAAATCGCGTTCGGCACGGACAACGTCAGCGTGACGATGATCGGTCCCACCGCGTTCGGCAGCAGGTGCCGGAACAGCAGCCGGCCGGAGCCTGCGCCCATGGAACGGGAAGCAAGCACGAATTCCCGGTTCTTGAGCTGCATGATCTCGCCGCGGACGATCCAGGACATGTTGATCCACCCCGTAATCGTCAGGGCCAGAATGATCGTGCCGATGCTTGGTTCAAAGACCACCAGCAGCAAAATCGTTACGAGCATATAAGGAATGGAGTACAATACCTCCGAAAATTTATTCATGATAGCGTCGACGCGTCCGCCGAAATAACCCATGATCCCGCCGTAGATGACGCCGATCAGCAAATCGATCAGTGCCGCGGCCAGACCGACGATGAGGGAAATCCGCGTGCCCATCCAGGTCCGCACGAACATGTCGCGTCCCAAATCGTCGGTGCCGAACCAGTGCTCTTTGGACGGCGGCTGGTTCGTGTTCAGCAGGTCGTTGGTCGAAGAATCGAAATTCGCGAACTTCGGACCGAAAATCGCCGCCAGGACGATGAGCAGCAGCACGACAAGGCTGGCCATCGCCAATTTGTTTTTGCTCAGCCGCTGCCACGCGTCTTTCCATGCCGATATGCTTTCCCGTTGAATGATCTCGGCCTGTTTTTCGTCGACGCCGATTTTCCGGAAGTCCTCCGGCGTCAGCTCGGCGCTCACGCTCGTGAAAGTTGTCTCATTCGCTGCCACCGTTATCCCTCCTTCCCGCCGGTCAATTTAATGCGAGGATCAACCAGCACATAAACGATATCCGTAATGAAACGCGCCAGCATGAGCAGCACGCCGTAGAAAATGGTCACGCCCATGATCATCGTGTAATCCCGGTTCGTGATGCACTCGACGAACACTTTGCCGATGCCGCCGATGCCGAAGATTTGTTCGATGACGACCGAACCCGTAATGATGTTGGCGGTCATCGGACCGATGTAGGTCACCACCGGCAAAATGCCGTTGCGGATGACGTGTCTGAACATGATCGCCATCCAGTTCAGGCCTTTCGCCTTGGCTGTCTTGATATAGTCGGCATGCAGCACTTCAAGCATGCTGGAACGCGTCAAACGCGCGATAAAGGCAATCGGTTGCGCAGACAAAGCCGCGACGGGCAGCACATAATCGAGCGGGCCGTCGAAGCCCATGACATGGAACCATCCGAGCTTTTCGCCGAATATAAACTGGATGAGGGACGCAAGCACGAAGCTTGGTACCGCGATTCCCAAAACGGCAAGGATCATGGCCACGTTGTCAATCAGCTTTCGGTGGTACAGGGCCGCGAGCATCCCGAGCAAGATCCCGATGATGACCGATATGACGATCGCGATCAGGCCGAGCTTCAGGGAAGCCGAGAAGGTTTGCAAAATGATATCCGTAACCTCTTGGTTTTGGTGTTTCATCGATATGCCGAAATCCCCCGTGGCAATATCGCCCAAATATTTAAAATATTGCACATATACCGGTTTATCGAGACCGTACTGCTCCATGAGACGGGCTTGGATCTCAGGCGGAACCTTTTTCTCGGACATAAAAGGATCCCCAGGTATGGCTTTCATCAGAAAAAAGGTGGCTGATATCAAAATGAACAACGACACCAGCATGTAAAAGAACTTGTTGGCTACATAACGAACCATGCCCGATTTAACCCTCCCCGCATTTTTTTCTACATTTTTCGACAATTATCGATATAATTCGATTTTAAAGAATCCGAGGCGCTTTTGTCCAATCTATTTATTACTAATTGAAGAAATATCTACCTCAAGCATATCCCATGCAAAAAAAACGGGATATATATGGATGATCCACATATATATCCCGAATTACCTTCCCATTTTACACTAACATTTACTCGAAATAAGCGCGCGTAAAGTCTACGCCACCCGCGTAATCGATAATTACACCTTTAAGGTTCGGTTTGATCAGTGCTACGTTGGTGTAATAGTAAATCGGTAACAGCACTTGTTGATCCTGAATCAAAAGTTTTTCAGCTTTGACGAAATCATCCATGCGTTTTGCGTTGTCGGAGGAAGCCAAAGCATCGCTGACAAGCGCGTCGTATTCTTTGTTTTTGAAGCCGATGTCGTTGTTGCCGCTCTTCGAAGTCCACAGGTCAAAGAACGTCATCGGATCGTTGTAGTCCGGGCTCCAGCCGGCGCGTGCGATTTGGTAGTTCAGGCTTCTGCGGTTTTTAAGGAACACGCCCCATTCCTGGTTTTCCGTCTGAACGGTCACGCCGAGGTTTTTCTTCCACATGTCCGCCACGGCCAGAGCGATTTTTTTATGCTTTTCGCTGGAGTTGTAGATCAAGGTCACTGGCGGAAGCGTCGTGTAGCCTTCTTCCTTCATGCCTTCCTGCAGCAGTTTTTTCGCTTCGTCCATGTTTTCGGTGAAATAGTCGTCTTTATGCTCCGTGCGGAATTCTTCCTTTTCGCCCGCAATGCCCGGAGGAACGAATCCGAAAGCCGGCTTTTCTTCGCTTTGCGTCACTTTGTCGACGATTTCTTGACGGCTGATCGCCATGGCAAAAGCTTTGCGGATTTTCGCGTTGTCGAACGGCTTCGCGGTTACGTTGAACTGATAGTAGTACACGCTGCCGATCGGTTTCAGGTTCAGCTCGTTTTGCAGTTGTTTTTTCACGGCAGGCATTTGGTCGGTAGGAATTTCGCCGTTCGGCATGCCCGCGTAATCCAACTGGCCGCTTCTGTAGCTGGAAAGCTCGGTCGCGCCGCTGTTGGAAAGGGACATCGTGATTTTGTTCAGCTTAATGTCCTTGTTGTCCCAGTAGTTCGCGTTTTTCGATACTTCGATTTTTTGCCCGGTTGTCCAAGTCGTGAGCGTGAAAGGACCGTTCGAGATCATCGTTTTTGGATCCGCGGCCCATTTCGGGTTATCCTTCACCGATTGGTGAACCGGATAGAACGTGTAAAACGAAGTCAGGCCCAGGAAATAAGGCGTAGGGTTTTTCAGCGTGACTTCCAGCGTATGGTCGTCGGTCGCTTTGACGCCTACCTGGCTGAAATCGGTCATTTTTTTGTTGTTGTACTCTTCGGCACCTTTAATGTAATACAGCTGATATGCGTAAGGCGGAGCTGGAGTCGTGTTCGGATCGAGCACGCGCTGCCAAGCAAAGACGAAGTCCTTCGCCGTTACCGGGTCGCCATTGCTCCATTTCGCATCTTTGCGGAGGTGGAAAACATACTTCAGTCCATCGGAAGAAATATCCCATTTTTCGGCTACGCCAGGGACTGGTTTGCTGTTTTCATCCAAGCGGACCAGGCCTTCGTACATCATGTTGAGCACGGTATGAGCCTGGGAATCTTGCGCTTGCGCCGGATCGAACGTCGGCGGTTCTGCGCTGAGGTTCATGTGGAGTATTTGATCTTTGGCAGCGGAGGCGTTTTCCTTGGAGCCGCCGCCGGCATTCTTCGAGCCGCAGCCCGCAAGAACGGTTCCCACAACAAGGAGCATCGTTAGTAGGGTTAATAGTGTTTTCCTTCTCATGATGTAGTCCCCCTAAGGTTATTAAGTGTATGGTAAATGATTATACAACCAGTGTTCAAAAAAATCTATACCCAACACCAAAGTTAACACCTTGAATATCTAAGCATGATGCCGTTGTGGTCATTTTTATTTCTGCATATTTTCTAAGACATTGTTATGAATATGTATTTAACGATCCCAATAATTGTAAATAAAAGATAACTGAAGCTCATGATGACAAAAGACATCCGCCAGATCAGCTTTGCCATTTTTTGGACGTCGACCCGGCCTTTGAGGCGGTTCTGCGCGCTGCCCACAAGGCCGACGCCAATCAGCAAAAGCAGCAAAATGAGATAAAAACCGAAGCTGGAATTAAAAGTCAAATTAAAGAGCGCCGAAACCGAGATGATCAGGAACAGGGTCGTGACATCCATGGCCACTTTCAGGGAAGCTTTTTTGTTATGTTTCCACCGGTAGTGGGTAAAGTATACGAGCAAAAAAGGAAAAAACGGGAGAATGCTCAAAAAGATAAACGAATTTTTCAGGAAATCCAAATGAATCACTCCTCTCGAATCGACAGCCCTTTCACCAAACCGACCATAAGCTCATGAAGCGGAGCCCGCACGCCGGCCTGGTTCGCCAAACCGATCACCGCCCCGTTGATCCAGTCGATTTCGGTTTCCGCCCCGTTTCTGACATCCTTCAGCATCGACGAGATATTGCCGGCCGTGGCCCTGCAAACCTCCAGAATCTGGTCCCAAATGTCTTCTTCCCAAGCGATTCCGGATGCATCGTAAACGGCGAGCGCCTCTTGAAGCAGCATGCTCATCGTCCGCAATCGTTCGGATGAAGAGAGCAGTTCCCCGTTCGGAACATTCCACAGCGCGGTAAGCGGATTGATGACCGAATTGACCAACAGTTTACGGTAAATTCTTCTATCGATGTCATTCGCTAAAACTGCCGAAAATCCTGCTTTTTGCAGCATTTGGACCAATTCTTCGGGACGTTCCTCCATATGGCGCGCGTGCTCCCGTCCGGCCGGTCCGAGCCATGTCGTTCCCGCTCCTGCATGCACCACTTCGCAGGCGTCCGCCCGCTTGGCGCCCTCCGTCGTCACCGCCGCATACAGCGGCCAGCCGGGAAGCAGCTTTTCCAGCTTTTCCATATGCCCGTATCCGTTTTGGAAACAAACCACGCCCGGCGGATGATCCGTCGCCCGTTTTCCCGATGCCAGCCTGCCGGCCGACATCCGGCACGCTTCTTCGGTGTCTTTTTGTTTGGTCATAAGCAAAATCCAGCGTCCCGGCCTTGCGGTCCACGCCTCGGCAAACCCTTCCAACGGGCCCGCGAAAAAAGAGCCGGCTTTCGCTTGACTCTCGGTCCCTCCGTCCGCATCCCGAATCGTGATGCCCCGGGAAGCAAGCTTGGCCGCTTGCTCCGGCGTCCGGCACCATAACCGCACGTCGGCGCCTGCCGCCGCAAGTTTTCCGCCGTATAAAAGGCCGAGGGAGCCGCCCCCGATCAAATCGATCATCATCGTTTACCCCACCTGCTTGTCCTGTTTGTGTGTGTGCAGGGAACATGCCGTTCCTGCTACCGTCATTATATCCCATGGCCGCTCCCCGAAACGAGAAAAAAGTCTGATGCTTCTTCAGCACAGACTTCTTCGGTCTCCCCTTGCCGCGAAAATACCCGTTCGGCGCTGTTTTGACCCCAGCGGTTCCGGACGGGTGCTTCGGGTGACGGCTTGATGATGTTAACGCCTATTCAATCCGTTCAAGATTGCCGTTTGCGTCCATTTTAAAGCGGGTTTTCAGCTCTTCCTCTTCCTCGGTCAAGAAAGCAAGCCGACGCGCCCGGTCCATGATTTGGATCAGCGCCTTGTAATCGTCATTGACAACCCGGTAGTCCGTCTGGACCTCGTTCACTTCCTTGCTCAGCTGCTCGTTGATTCTTCTCAAATGGGCGATTTCTTCTTCTTTTTCGCGAAGCTCCTTCTCGAGCATTTTCAGCTGGCGGCCGTTCTCCTGCAAATTCCCCTTCCATTGGCGCAAAAAGCGGATGACGGCATCAATCGACAGCGACTCCTCGCTTGCGCCTTCCACTTTGTAATAACCGGCTTCGGCTTCGAGTCCCAGGCCCGCAACCTGAAGCCCGGTATTGGCGGGTTGTTTTTTGTAATAGCTTCGTTTTTGCCGCTGCGATTTCGCCAGGCTGATGGCTTCCTCGTACTTTTTGCGGACGCAGCTGTTCCAGCGGAATCCGCAAGCGGCGGGAGTTCTGCCGATTTTTTCGCCGACCTCTTCAAATGCGGCCAGCTGCGTGCTCCCCTCGCGGATATGCCTTAAGGTCACCTCCGCCAAAATAAGATCGTCTTCGGCACTCCACGCATCTTGTCTTACTGCTGTCATGCAACAAAACCCTCCTAACAACATCCTAAAATAACCGTCCTCAAACCCTTTGGTTTCCGTATGGTTTGATGAGGTATTACAGCTGCTTATTTCCATTTCTATGCTTCTCATAGAGTTCATAGAATCTATTTGATACTAAATTGTATTGCCAAATTTTAAGGGGCTCATACTCCTTCTGCCGGAAATTTGACTCTGCTTGCCGCTCCTTGAATACTTTCCATATCAATGATCACAATAAGGATGACGGAAGGAAAAAAGTTCACAATTGTTCATGACTTTTCGTTTACACCCTTTTGGGATAACGTTATAATGATGTGTAGTAAAGCTACGACCGTACATAAGAGAGGGGGATACCTGCATGGCACGCATGTTTCGAGTACTTGGCTTCTTTACGCTCGCGATCGGTTTGATGGCATATGCCGGAGACATGGTGGAGATGGCGCTGCTCTTTTTCGTGCAAACTGCCTTTTTCATGATTTTGGGTTATCTGAAATTTACGGAAAAAACCTATATTTACCTCTTCTGGGCCTACATGATCGTGACATTCACCGGTTTCAGCTACTGGACAGTCTTCAAAATGGGTCTGCCGCTGTAATTCGGTTCCCGATCAATCGGTATGAAGAATGATCAAAAAGAGACGATCCGACACCGTTGCCGGACCGTCTTTTTTCTTTGCTTCCCGTCCTTTTGCACTCGGGCCGCCAAGGCGCAACTTTCATTTTTGATCCGGTCGAAGCCTCGATCGGGATTATGAAATGGACTGCCCATGCATATAGTTGACAATGGGACTGGCAATCACGTTGTTTTAGGTCTTGCCTGGAGGGGGGAAAATCTGTGAAGGGCATCTTGAGGCAAAAACGGCTGTTGGTTCTGATCGTGCCGATTTTGCTCCTCTCCCTGCTGCATCCGCAGCGGACGCTACTAGCTGACCCCGGAATTCCGGAGGATGCGGAGCAGCAGCAATTGCTGCAAAAAGGGCTTTCGATCGTGGAAATCGACCATGAAATCGAGCGGATCGCAAGCCGGCAGGGAAAAACGCAAAAAGAAATCGACGAGCTTCAAATCCAGCTCGAAGAGAAAGAAAAACAAATCGAAAGCCGTCAAGAACGGGCGGGCGCCGTCGTCAGGGCTTATTATATGGGCGAAAGGGACAATCTGCTCGCCATGTTTTTGTCGGCCCAAAGCATCGGCGAACTTCTCGAAATATACGACTTTTACGACATGATCATGGATCAGGACAAAACGGTGCTGGATGCTTATCGGTCCCAGTACGCCGGCATTCAGGAAACGAAACGGCGGCTTGAGGATTCCTATCGCCAGCTGGAACAAATCAAAAACAATCTCATACGCCAGAAAGAACGCGTGCTTGCGCTCCAAAAGGAGCTAGACGGCGATCTGGCCGACAGCAGCGATCCGGAAGCGATGAAAAAAATGATTTCGGAGTTTACGGCCTATTGGGAAAACATCGGGATTTACGAGGTGAAGCGTTACTTCTCGGCGCTTGCGTCGGCCATGAACGATTTGCCCGAATTTATCCAGAGCAAAAAAGGCGCCATTCGGACGAACGGCACCACGTATACGATCGAAGTCCAGGAAAAAGACCTGAACGAATTTCTGGTCAGCAAAAACGAGCTTTTCAAAAATTTCGCTTTCCGTTTCCGGGACGGCAAAGTGGTGGCGGAAGGAAAAAGCGGCACGTTGACCCTGCAGGTCGAAGGGCATTACAGCATCGAAAACGAACCCGAAAACTCGATCCTGTTCCATGTCGACAAGCTCGTGTTCAACGGACTGGAGCTGCCCGACACGACCTGCCGCCAGCTCGAAAGCGAATTCGACCTCGGCTTTTATCCGCAGCAAATCGTATCGTTCGTCAAAGCGACGGAAGTCAGCAGTACGGATCAGGTTCTGCATGTGACCTTAAAGCTGTCCATGTAGATTGCCTCGGAGACATCATTCCGAAGCTTTTTCATTCGGGCGTCCGCCCATGGCCTCCCTGTACTGCACGTCGGTGCTTTTACCGGAAAGGAAAAGCTTCGCGGCAGCCGCAAAATCGTTCCATTTCGACTGCAGCGAACGGTCCAAAGCCCCGCCTTCGCTTGGCTGCAGCAGACGGTCGAGCGAAAGCGGCGGTGTGGCCGGCGGGAAACCGTCCTGCGCATACACTTTTTTACGGACCGGCAAATATCCCGTGGAATCCGTCCACAGGTTCAGGGACGTATCCGACGTCATATAGGCGATCCAGCCGGCGGCTTTGCCGGGATCCTCGATCTGCGAGGATACGGCGAAGGACCGCCCGCGCAGCAAAAACGGATTGGCCGCGTACAGCCGCTCCGGCACCCGGAACCCCATACGATCCACGTTCGCCTGGGAGGCAGCAGAGTAAGGTACGGACATCAAGGCAAGTCCCCCTTCGCTGAGGCTCGACCAGGCTTTTGGCATGTCGCCGCTTGGGATGAACCGGATGGAGGGCCGGAGTTTCATGATGGCTTCCATCGCTTCGTCCGAAGGATTGACCGGATTCTCCGTCCCGAAAGCCCCCATGAAAGCCGCAAAAGCATACGCGTCCCCCGAAGGAAGGGCGATCGTTTGTTTATCCTTGCGGCTTTCCAGCTTGGCGGCAAATTCCTTCCATTCCTTGTCTCCCGGCAAGGCGTCGCCGCTCCCCGGCAAAGCAGCTTGCCTCCGCCAAACCAGCACGTAAGGGTCCATGTCCAGCGGCACGCCCCACTGATAACCGTTCCATTCAAGCATTTGGGAAACCGGGCTGATGACGTCGCTCCCCGTCGTGCTGCTCTGATAGGATTCTGCAGGCAATATGTAACCGCCGAGCGCCAGCGGATGGATCCACGGACTGTTGACCAGCATGATATCCGGCCCTTCGCCGACCTTCAGCGCTGCCGTCAGCTGTCGGTAGGCGTCGGCATCCGGCATGTTTTTCAGTTCGACCTGTATTCCGGTTTCGCTGACGAAAGCCTTGTTCAAATCGAGCAATGTATTGAAATCGGATTCATTGACATGGGTGACGACCCGGATCGGCTTGGGGTCCGTATCCTCCGGCGAGGCAGGCTGCGGATTCCAGACGCTCGTTTTTCTCTCTTCGCCGCGGCTGCTGTCGGACGTCAAATTTTGGCCCTGCGACAAGCTCGTCAATGACAGCAGCAGGATGGCAAACAAAAACCAGTAATTTTTCCGCTTCAAATCAGCCCCGCCTCCTCGGAGAATTGCTTCATCCACCACTCATAGTTTATCAAAAAGGTAGGGCGCTTGTCCTACTTTTTGTTGGAAATGATTGACTCTTCCCGTTCAACATGATCAAAAGCCCTGGATCCTATGCTCCATGACGGGCAGATGATCCAGGACTTTATGCCGCTTTGCATTCCTCTACAGCAAATCCGCCGCCAATTGGGCCAGTTTGGAGCGTTCCCCTTTTTCGAGCGTAATATGACCGCTGATGTTTTCGGCTTTGAACTTTTCGACGATATAAGTCAGGCCGTTGCTGGATGCGTCCAGATACGGGTGGTCGATCTGTTCGGGATCGCCCATCAGGATGATTTTGCTTCCTTCCCCGACCCGGGATACGATCGTTTTGACTTCATGCCGGGACAAATTTTGCGCTTCGTCCACGATGATAAACTGCCCCGGGATGGACCGGCCGCGGATGTAGGTCAACGCCTCGACTTGGATGCTGCCGAGCCCCATCAGGATTTTGTCGATGTCGCCCGATTTTTTCGTATCGAACAAAAACTCCAGGTTGTCGTAAATCGGCTGCATCCATGGACGCAGCTTCTCGTCCTTTTCCCCGGGGAGATATCCGATATCCTTGCCCATCGGCACGACGGGCCTGGCGATCAGCAGTTTTTTGTACTTGTGCTCGTCTTCCACTTTCATCAGCCCCGCCGCCAGCGCCAGCAGCGTCTTCCCCGTGCCCGCCTTACCCGTGATGGTGACGAGCGGAATGTCGTCGTTCAGCAGCAGCTCCAGGGCCATGCGCTGCTGGGCGTTTCGGGCGCATATGCCCCACACGGGGTCGTTGCTCAAATACAGCGGCTCCAGCCGGGTGCCCTCGGCATTCACCTTTAACAACGCCGATTTCGTGCTGCCCATTTCATCCTTGAGAATGACGAATTCATGCGGATGAAGCGGATAGGAAAGCTGGAGCGGCTTGACCGGCAAAAAGCGGTACGAATAAAATTCGTCGATCACCGACGGATGCACCTTCAGCTTGAGGTTGCCTGCGTAAAGATCGTCCGGTCCCGCCGTCCGGTCCGACAAATAATCCTGCGTATTGAGGCCCAGCACGTCGGCTTTAATCCGGACCAGCACGTCCTTGCTGACGAGCACGACTTCGGAGGGATCCTCTTTTTCGCCCTCTTCCATATGATAATTCAAGGCCACGGCGAGTATGCGGTTGTCGTTGGTAATTTCCCCGAACATCTCCTGCACCTTGAGAAAACTTCGATGATTCAGTTCCACCTTCAGGCGGCCGCCGTTGTATAATTCAACCCCGCTGTGCAGATGCCCGACTTCCCGCAGCTGATCGAGCAAGCGCGACACGGTCCGCGCATTGCGGCCGATTTCGTCCGCATTGCGTTTTTTGGAATCGATCTCTTCCAGCACCACCGCGGGAATGACGACTTCATGCTCGTCGAAAGCATAAATCGCTTTGGGGTCGTGAAGCAGCACATTGGTATCGAGCACAAAAATTTTTCTCATACTTTCTCCCTCCACCAAACTCATAATGAACACATAAATTATTCCGTCATGGACATCCTAAGTTACAATTCGCCATTAGAATCTATGACCTGGAAAGGACGATCACATATGAGAATGCTTCTGCTTGTCGTGCTGGCATTGGCTGTCATTAGCGGCTGTAACAACGCTCAGAACAAAAACGCATCACCCTCTCCTCAAAATAAACAAGGTCCGGCGGCCACCTCTGCCAACGATAACCGGGTTAGGCTGCAATCAACCGACAATGCCGCCGATCATACGACAGACCATGCAGCGGATTTGTCGATCAAAAACCATCTGGAAGCTTTGGCCGAACGCGTGGCCGGCGTCAAAAAGGCGCATGCGGTCGTGTTCGGCAACACGGCGGTCGTCGGCATCGACGTGGACGGCAACCTTACCCGCTCCCGCGTAGGAAACATCAAATATTCGGTTGCCGAAGCGCTCCGCAAGGATCCGCGCGGGAAAAACGCGCTCGTGACCGCCGACATGGATTTGTCGCACAGAATCGCCGAGATCGGCGAGCATATCCGGAAAGGCGAACCCGTCTCCGGCTTCGCTTCCGAGCTGGCCGACATCGTCGGACGAATCGTTCCCCAGCTTCCTAAGGACGTCAAGCCGCGGAACAACGGAACTACACCGGCTGCTCCGACGCCTAACCGCTAATGACCCGAGGGAAAATTCCGCAAAACGCAACATTTTCCGCGCGAAATGAAGAAAAAGCCCAGTGAGATGCTCACTAGGCTTTTTCATTATTCGCATGCGGACGCAAGCAACGGCGTCCTGCTTAAGAACCGGCAGGCGGGCAGCTGCTGCTTTCGGATGGATGGCATATAACGGATGAGTGCAACGTGCAACTGCTTCGGACATCTTTACCGACCTCCTGTACAGGTTCCAGTGTACTCTATTATATTAGGTGGCTTCGCAAATATTGCACCCAAGTTTTAGGGATTCGCGTTTTCGGCGCCGTCCGCCTGGACAAGTTTGCCTTTCCCCGCCATTTCGTCTTTCAGCGCCTGTTTTGCTTTGTCAAGCTCCTCGTCGTTCACGTAAACGTAAGGACTTCTC
The DNA here is from genome assembly GCF_038004655.1 of Paenibacillus sp. FSL M7-1455. Lineage (NCBI taxonomy): Bacteria > Bacillati > Bacillota > Bacilli > Caryophanales > Paenibacillaceae > Paenibacillus > Paenibacillus sp. FSL M7-1455. The sequence continues at coordinate 4,114,208 of NZ_JBBORO010000001.1, forward strand.
CACGTGCCCGTAATCGGCATGAACTTGACGTCTTCCTTATTCACCTTCCAGTAGGTGGCGATCATGTTTTTAAGCTGATCGTTTTCGATGTCGGTTTCCATGTTTTTGTCCATGGCTTTCAGAACGCCGCCCAGGCTCGTTACGCCCTTGAAGGTTTGCATTTTGTCGATCAGCGCGTGCAGCACTTCGTTTTGCCTGCGGTTGCGGTCAAAATCGTCGGAAGCTTTCGTCTTCGGACGGCAGTTGGATTTGCGGTAACGCACGTAATCCAGCGCTTTTGTCCCGTCAAGCTTCTGCTCGCCTTTTTTCAGGTTAATATTCGTGCCGTCGGCGGTGTCGCGGTAACACATGTCGGCATCGACGTTGATGTCCACGCCGCCCAAAGCGTCCACGGCATCCCGGAACCCTTGGAAATTCAAAACCGTCACGTAGTCGATCGGAATGTCCATATACTTGCTCATCATCGTTTTCATTTCGTCTGTCGCTTTGACGCCGGATTCCTTCTCCTTCGACAGGAAAATCGGATAATAGGCGTTCGCCTTATTCGGCTTATAGCCTTTCAGCTCGATCTTCGTGTCGCGCGGGAGCGAAACGACCGTTACCGTTTTGGTATCCGGATTAAACGCGGTCACCATGATGACGTCGGACAGATGCGTGCCTGTTTTCGGACGGTAATCCGTGCCGAGCAGCAGCATCGTCACCGGCTTCACTTTAGCCGACTTTTCGGGCGGAACCGGATTGTTGTTTCCGGTGTTGAGCACGCCGTTTTCGGCTTCGAAATACAGGTAACCGGCGTAACCGCCTACGGATAGCACGGCCAAAATGACCACGCTCAACACAAATTTCAAAAATGTTCTTAATCCGCTTTTCTTTTTTCTCTTTTTAGGCGGCTGTTTGCTCTGTCTGCTGCCACTTTGAGATCGTGGAGGTAAATGATTATTGCTGGGACTCATCTCAAACACCTTTTTCATTTATTTTGAGTTATTCTCTCTATAAACGACGACGCCGCGAAAAAAGTTTCAAAAGAGCCGCAAAGGGTTGCAGCGGATTAACCTCTTTTTGCTGCTGCCTCCGCCTTCTTTTTCTGGCGGCCTTCCACGAAATACCGGACGCGCACCAGAAGCATCAGGGCTACCGCAACAAGCAGGCACTGGATGATCGGAAGCTTGTCATGCTGGAAGATGAGCAGCATCCCCGATCCGAGCGCCATCAGGATATACAGCAATATTTCCTTCAGCAGGGGAAGCTTCTGCTTGACGCGGAACACTTTATTGTAGACGTACGTAATCAACACGAAAATGATAATGTAAGACACGACTGGATGCGATGCAAACCAGGCTTGCATGTGCGGTACACTCCTTTCGGCAACGGGCCGGCGGACCGGCCCATTCGTTCATTACAGATTGGCGTCGGCCATTTTGCGGTGCTTCTCGGCACGTTCGCGTTCGCTTTTGTTCAAAATTTTCTTGCGGAGACGGACCGACTTCGGCGTAATTTCGCAATACTCGTCGTCGTTCAGGTACTCCAGCGCCTGCTCTAGCGAGAAAATGCGCGGCGTCTTCATTTTTACTGTATCATCTTTTGTCGCCGAGCGCACGTTTGTGAGCTGTTTCTCCTTGCAGATGTTGACGACGATATCGTTATCGCGGTTATGTTCGCCGACGATCATGCCTTCGTAAATTTCGGTGCCCGGCTCCAGGAACAGGATGCCGCGGTCCTCGACGCTCATCATGCCGTAGAACGTGCTTGTCCCGGTCTCGCTGGATACGAGCACGCCTTGGTGGCGTCCGCCGACCTGGCCGCTGTGCAGAGGTCCGTAGCTGTCGAATGCGTGGTTCATCACGCCGTATCCGCGCGTCAGCGTCAGGAAATGGGTGCGGTAGCCGATCAGGCCGCGGGCAGGGATCAGGAATTCCAAACGCACCTGTCCGTTTCCGCTATTGACCATGTTCACCATTTCCGCTTTGCGGGAACCGAGGCTTTCCATGACCGCGCCCATGCTTTCTTCAGGCACGTCGATCATGAGGCGTTCGATCGGCTCCATCTTTTTGCCGTCGATTTCGCGCACGATGACTTCCGGTTTGGATACCTGCAGCTCGTATCCTTCGCGGCGCATGTTTTCGATCAAGATGCCGAGGTGAAGCTCGCCGCGTCCGGAAACGATGAACGCATCCGGGCTGTCGGTTTCTTCCACGCGCAGGCTGACGTCCGTTTCAAGCTCCTTCATCAGACGTTCGCGCAGTTTGCGGGAGGTGACCCATTTGCCTTCGCGTCCCGCGAACGGGCTGTTGTTGACGAGGAACGTCATTTGCAGCGTCGGCTCGTCGATTTTAAGCACCGGCAATGCTTCCGGATGCTGCGGGTCGGCAATCGTTTCGCCGATGTTGATGTCTTTGATGCCGGCGATGGCCACGATGTCCCCGCCTCCGGCTTCTTCGATTTCGATCCTTTTCAAGCCCTGGAAGCCGAACAGCTTCTCGATGCGGGCCGTCTTGCTTTTGCCGTCGCGCATAATGACCGTCACGGATTGTCCTTGCTTGATGATGCCGCGGTTGACGCGTCCGATCGCGATGCGGCCGAGATATTCGTTGTAGTCCATCAAAGTCACGAGAAATTGCAGCGGCTCATCCACTTTTTCGGTCGGAGCCGGAATATGGTCGATGATCGTTTCGTACAAGGCAAGCATGTTTTCATCCTGCTTTTCTGCATCCATGCTTGATGTGCCGTTCAGGGCGGAAGCGTACACTACGGGGAAATTAAGCTGATCGTCGTTGGCTTCGAGTTCGATGAACAGATCGAGCACTTCGTCGATCACTTCCGCCGGGCGCGCTGCCGGACGGTCGATTTTGTTGACGACGACGATCGGGGTCAGGTTTTGCTCAAGCGCTTTGCGAAGCACGAATTTGGTCTGAGGCATGCAGCCTTCATAGGCGTCAACCACCAAAAGCACGCCGTCGACCATTTTCATGATCCGTTCCACTTCGCCGCCGAAGTCGGCGTGTCCCGGGGTATCGACAATGTTAATCAAATAATCTTTATACGTAATCGCCGTGTTTTTGGCCAAAATGGTAATCCCGCGTTCCCTCTCCAAATCGTTGGAGTCCATAGCCCGCTCCTGCAAATGCTCGTGCTCCCCGAAAATGCCGGATTGCTGCAGAAGCTGGTCTACCAGCGTCGTTTTACCATGGTCAACGTGGGCAATAATTGCAATGTTGCGGATTTTATCTCTTGAATGCATGACGTTTATCCAGATCCTTTCCCTTTCAAATCAATGCGGAATGTCTTTCACCAAAAGAAGCGCCGGGCGGTAATGCCGACGCTTCAACATATCCCTTATATTATAGTGAAATTTCAGAAAAAAACAAGCTTTTTGTATTTACTACCAGCCCCGGTTCCACTTGTTGCCGCGGGATCTCCCTTTGCCCGAAATGAACCATATGCCCAGCGCGATGAGCAGGACGGCCAGCACGTAAATCGCCCCGGTATGCAGCAAAGTAAAGAAAAGCAGCACCAAGGACACGACGCCGAGAAACAGCGCGATCAGCAGGACGCCCTCCGGTTTGGGCGACTCGAACATATGGTATTCGTACACGCCCACGGCAATGCCGAGCAAAAACATCGGCCAAAGATACGACAGCAGGTCGAACCCCCAAAAATTGCAAATGGCGAACAGCAAACCGTATACGACCAGCGCGCCGCCCGGAATCAGCACGTACGCCCGCGCCCTTTTGCCGAAAAACAGCAGATGAAGCAGCAGGCCGACGATGATGATCGCAAACGGCCATAAGGTGCGTCCCAAAAAACCGAACACGCCCAATTTCCCCAACAAAATGACAACCCCGGCAATCACGATAAACAGCCCAAGCCTTACATCGTTTTTGGAGGACATTTTCTCCACCCTCTTTTCTCCTGTACCTTTGCGTTTCGTTTCTGCAGCAAACGACATCTTTTCACCATTAGTTTATCTGAAATAGAACGAAAAAACCATATTCGTCCCGTAAATTTTTTACAGCCGAAGTGATGGAAATTGTAAAAATCCTCAAACAAAAAAAGCCGGTATGAACCGGCTTTTGCGGGTAAGCTATGAACGGCGGAGCGACAGCCTCCGGAACCCTCCGGCGGCTATGATCAGCGCCGTCAGCAGCGCGGGTACCAGCTTGTGCAGCTCGGGCATGAGGGACGAAAGCAGCATTCCCGTCCGGGAGTCCTGCAGCAGCATCTCTCCGGCGGTGTAGCCCAGGATGCCCGCCCCTAAATAAACGAGCACGGGATAACGGTGCAGCAGCCCGACGATCAAATTGCTCCCGAAAACGACGATCGGAATGCTGATCGCGATCCCGATGACGAGCAGGGCCAAATCACCGTTGGCCACGCCCGCCAGAGCCAGCACGTTATCGAGGCTCATGATGAAATCCGCGGCCAAAATGCTGCGCACCGCCTTCCACATCGATGCGGAGTCGCCCATCCGGACGTCCTCTTTGTCGTCTGCAAGGAGCTTGTACGCGATCCAGAACAAAAGCGCGCCTCCTCCTGCCTGAACGAACGGAATCTTCAGCAGAAGGACGGCGACGAACGTCAGGACGCATCTGAGGGCGACCGCGCCGAGCGTGCCCCACCATACCGCCTGCTTCCGCTGCCGCGGCGGCAAATTTTTGCTCGCCAGCGCAATGACGACGGCGTTATCCCCGCTTAGCACCAAATTGATCATCAGGATTTGGACAAGCAGCCATATCGAATCCAACGGTCAACACCCCCACACTTACTCCTATGCCTTCGGCGTCCAAGCTATGCTTGACTATCGTTCAAAAATTATCCTATAATGAATCCGATTTATCAGGCTCCGTTTACAGTCATGACGAGGAGTGACCCGATGTGGAAGCTGTACTGCCTTTTTTGGCCAAATTGGTCAATATCGTGTTTTTGGATCTCATTTTAGCTGGCGATAACGCCATCGTCATTGGCCTGGCTGCGAGGAACCTGCCGTCCTCGACGCAGAAAAAGGCTATTTTTTATGGAACCGGAGGCGCTGTCCTTCTTCGAATCATCGCGACCATCGTGGTCGTGTGGCTGCTCAAAATCCCGTGGCTGCTTCTGGTCGGCGGCATCCTGCTGATCGGCATCGCCTACAAGCTGCTGGTGGACGATGACGACCACACCGATATTAAAGCGGGGCGCACGCTGTGGGGAGCGATACGGACGATCATCGTGGCGGATGCGGCGATGGGACTGGACAACGTTATCGCGGTTGCCGGTGCAGCTGAGCAAAATATCGTGCTCGTCATCCTCGGCCTGCTGGTCAGCGTGCCGATCGTCGTATGGGGCAGCACGCTGTTCATCAAATTGATCGAACGTTTCACCTGGATCATCTATCTGGGATCGGCCGTGTTAGGGTTTACCGCGTCCAAAATGATCACGGAAGAAAAACGGATCCATCCCTTCTTCGAAGACCATCCGGCGATCCGGATCGCATTTATGGCGGTCGTCATTATCGGCGTGCTGACAGCCGGATTTTTGAAAAAACGGTCGGACCAGCGGAAAAAGAAAAACGAAAATTCATTCGGTTGAGTACGCGAAAGCAAGCCGCGTTTGACGCAAAAAAGCCGTCCCAGGCATACGCCCGGGGCGGCTTTTGGCATATAGGAAGCTTAAAACCAATCTTCCTGGATGGTTTCCTCGTCGCGGTCCGTTTCAATGACCGACCTTGGCGTCAGCACGACCGATTCGGTGCGCCGTACCGCATCCTCCAGCATGGCCGGCAGATTCTCCAGCGAAGCCTCGATCCTTTCGACCACGTGCAGGTTCGGGTTGGTCGTCGGAGACTTCGGCACAAAAAGCGTGCAGCAGTCTTCATACGGCAGGATGGAAAGATCATACGTGCCGATTTGCTTGGCGATGTCCATGATTTCGTTTTTGTCCATCGTGACCAGCGGACGCAAGAGCGGAAGCTCCGTCGCGCGGCCGATGACGTTCATGCTCGGCAGCGTCTGGCTCGCAACCTGTCCGAGGCTGTCGCCGGTCACGATCGCAAGCGCGCCTTCTCGTTCTGCCAGCATGGTGGCGATCCGCAACATGGAGCGTCGCATCAGCGTTATGATCAAATTATCCTGGCCGACGGTCGTAAAAGAGGTCTGGATTTCGGTAAACGGAACGAGATGGATTTTGATTCGGCCCGAGTAGCCCGAAAGCACCTTGGCGAGCTCCATCACTTTTTCTTTGGCCTTCCGGCTCGTGAAAGGATAGCTGTAGAAATGGACGGCCTCCACTTCCAAGCCGCGGCGCATCGCGGAATAACCGGCGACGGGGCTGTCGATGCCCCCGGAAAGCAGCAGCATGGCTTTGCCGTTGCTTCCGCGCGGAAAGCCGCCGGCCGCGGGAATCACTTCGCAGAAAATATACGTGCCGGTCTCGCGGATTTCTATCCGCAGCTCCAATTCGGGATCCTTCATGCTGATTTTGAGCTGTTCGAATTCCTGAAGCAGCGGAGCTCCCACCAAATGGTTCATTTCATGCGAGGAGTAGGGAAACTTTTTCCATACCCGCCGGGCCGAAACCTTGAAGGTCGTGCCGTCTTTCAGCGGCATTTGCTTCAAAAAGGAGGTGCTTGTCTCGACGATGGCGTCCAGCTCCGACGGACAGACGATAACCGGGCTGACCGAATAAAGGCCGAACACTTTTTTCAGCTCCTTGATCATCGACTCCGAGTCCTCGCCGTTGATCACGATGTACAATCTGCCGTATTCCTTTTGGATCGTTGCGGCCGGAAACGGGCGAAGCACCGATTTGACGTGCTTTAACACCGTATTTTCAAAACGGTTCCGGTTTCTTCCTTTTAACGTAAGCTCTCCGAAACGGAGAAGCAGCATATCGTATTTCAAATTAATTCATTCCTTCCTGTCTTAACGGCTGCAGCCGGTTTACCGCATCGCTTAACGCGCGGATCAGCTGCTGCAGCTCCTCATGCGTATTGGTCAATCCCATGCTGATCCGGACGGCGCTCGAAGCGGCATCCGCGCTCCGCCCCATCGCCAGCAGCACCTTGCTGGGCTCTGCCGTTTTCGACGAGCAGGCGGATTTGGTCGAAACGAGCGCCCCGTGCTCCTCCAGCGAGTGAAGCAGCACTTCGCCTTTCATCCCCGGAAAAGACATATTGACGATATGCGGAGCCCCTTCCTCGAAGCTGTTCAGCTCAAGGCAGGGCTGGGTGCGGATCCAAGCCATAAGCTCGTCCCGCAACGCCCCGACCCGCGCCATAAACGTCTCGGTTTGCTCGGAGGCCATCCGCATCGCCTTCGCCGTCGCCACGATGCCGGGGATATTTTCGGTCCCGGCCCGCATGCCCGATTCCTGTTTACCTCCCGTCAAAAGCGGATGAAGGGAAATCCCTTCCCGCTTGTACAGGATGCCCGTTCCTTTCGGACCGCGGATTTTGTGGGCCGATAACGTATAAAGATCGGCTCTCCACGCCTCCAACCGTACCGGCAGCTTCCCGAATCCTTGCACCCCGTCGATATGGAACACCGTCAAAGGGTTGGCTTCTTTTACCGCCCGCCCGATCTCCTCAAGCGGTTGAACGGCTCCCGTTTCGTTGTTCACATGCATGACGCTGACCAGGATCGTGTCCTTCCTGACCGCGGACGCAACCTCGGCCGGATCGACCCTTCCCTTGCCGTCGACGGGCAAAAACGTCACCTCGAATCCCTGACGCTCCAGCGCAAGGCAGCTGTCGTAAACGGAAGGATGCTCGATGGACGTCGTGACGATATGTTTGCCGCGGCCCGCGTATTGCATCGCCGCCCCTTTGATGGCCATGTTGTTGCCTTCGGTCGCGCCCGAGGTCCAAACGATTTCGGATGGTTTCACGCCGAGGGACGCCGCGCATACCTCCCGAGCCCTTTTGATCAGCTTCGCCGCGTCTTCCCCCATGCGGTGGATGGAGGATGGGTTGCCGTAATGTTTTTTCATGACCTCGGCCATCGTTTGGATGACCTCGTCATATGGCGGCGTGCTGGCCGCATGATCCCAATATACCATGTTCACTCACCCTCCCATGCGTATTTTCCGGACAATATAAAGAGATCAAACGGAAGGTTCGTTTTGCCAAATGAAGTCCGTAACCCGTTTTCCCCCGTTTGATCCCGTATTGAGTTTGCCTATCGTTTTATGCTTCGTATTTTAAGCGCGCATCCGCAACCTTGCGGATATATTTTCTCGTCTCCAGCGGAAGCATGTCAAGTTTGTCCATCAGCTGCGCATCGGTCGATACCCCGAGCTTGGCGAGCCGGTTCGGCCCGGCGTTGTATGCGGCCAATGCCATGTTCACCTGTCCGTCGAACCGCTTGATCTGATAAGAAAGATAACGCGTGCCCGCATCGATGTTTTGGGCGGGATCGAACGGATCGGTGACGCCGAGTCCGGCGGCGGTTCCGTCCATCAGCTGCATCAGACCCTTCGCCCCGGCCGACGACACGACGTTCGGATTAAAAGAAGACTCGGTGTCGATCACCGCTTTGATCAAAGCTTCATCGACGCCGTATTTGCGGCTGGCCTCCCGGATCAGGTCGTCATAGGCCGTCGGGCCCGACTTTTGCACGGCATGCCGGCTTTCCGGGCGGATGTCCGAGGCCTCCGCGTTTGCCGACGGGCTTAGCTGCTGCCACAACAATCCGTCGCTGTACGTCACGCCGGGCGCCTTGGGGTGAACCGACGCATCACTGCTTGATGTACCATCTATAGACGACTGCACGTATTGCTTCAACATGACGTCAAAACCGGAGCCGCTCCCGCTCTGCAGAATCTCTTGGATAAGCTCGTCCCGATTTTGAATACGGCTGGTATCCTGAAGCGAAGACGGCTGCTTCGCGGTTGCCGAATCGATCTGCATGCTAACATAACCTCATTTTCATCAATGTAATGGAATGCTTTACGTTATTTTATCATGCTACCGGCGATGTACGCCATATTTCCGCGAAATATTATGTATTTTGACAATTCTCCTTCTTCCATCCGAAAACGGATCAACATCCATAAAAAAGCGCCCCTCTGCTGCTTGCAGCAGGAAGGACGCCTTCGGTCTTGGCCGGCAAATTATCTTGCGTACGGAATAAGGACAAAATAGCTGATCGTGGCCAAAATCCCAAGCCCCATGCCCCAGGCTCCCCACGCTTTTTTTCCTTTGGAGTAAGCGTAGAAGCCGGTTGCCGCGGCAATCGGTCCGAGAACGATGGACCACATAAACAGGGATACGACGCCGCAAGCTACGCTGATGTAGCCGGCTGTTCTGCCCCAAGTATCTTCCTGCTCCCCATCGGTGCTCTCGTCGATTTCGTAACGGGTTGACTTCGGCGGCGCAACTTCGGCGGCATATTCCTCCCGGTGGTTGTCGCGGCGCGGAAAATCCTGGCGTTCCCGTTTCGGCTCAAGCTCTTGTTCCTTTTGCGGCTGCTCTTGCTCTTCATGTTGGCGTAAATCGTCCATCGGAATACCTCCCTGCAACTGGTTGGTGAAAATGCGGACTGCGGTTAAGATGATTTCGGTTTGAACGTCAGGCAGCAGGTAGCGGAAGAATTCGGAGCATAGTCCTTATGCTCGGCGAAATGCTCGTGCCCGAACTCTTCGCTGTACTTCGCGGAAGCATGTTTGTCGATTTCAATCAAAATCTGTTCGGCTTTGCAGACGTTTTGCTCGCCCCAATAACTGCAGTTGCTGACGCTGCATCGGACAATGGTTCTTGGATCATTCATGTTTAGGTCACCTCACTACCATTGTCTCCTTGCGATCGGTCATATATACCGCAAAGCCCTTGTCAGTTGCTGGCCGGAGTATATAAATCAAGGATGGCCGGGGCATGTATGGCAAGGAAAGACGGAACTTCATTTTATCGTTGACAGCGTTTCCAATTTGATGTAAATTTCAATAAAGATTAAATCATTTTATATTTTAGTAAAGTATCTAAAAACGGAAAGGAGTCTTGCCAACATGCCGAAAAAGAAAAAAATCATTGCCTCTTTGTTATTGTCTGCCATGCTTCTTCTTCAAACGATCGTTCCTGTAAGCGCTTCAACCTGGAATTTGACGGGGGACACCAACGTTCACGACCCGGCCTACATCGTGGAGAACGGCACGGGAACCCACTGGGTTTTCAGTACCGGATCAGGCATTCAGGTCCTCTACTCCACCGACGGGAAAAACTATCAGCGCTCGCTCCCGATCTTCAAGGAAAAGCCGGCCTGGTGGAGCAATTATGTGCCGAATCAAGCGGGATTGGACGTTTGGGCGCCCGACATTTTTTATTACAACGGGACGTATTATTTGTACTATGCGATCTCCACGTTCGGTTCCAAAGTATCCGCCATCGGACTCGTCACGACAAATTCGATTTCCGGGGGGATATGGAAAGACCAGGGACTCGTCATGTATTCGAATGACGCTTCCAGTTACAATGCGATCGACCCCAACGTGACGCAGGACGAAAAAGGAAACCTATGGATGGTATTCGGCTCCTGGAGCAACGGAATTTATATCACGGCCATCAATAAGGATACGATGAAACCGACGGGCAATTCCTACCGGATCGCCACCAAATCGGGAGGGATCGAAGCGCCGAATCTCGTATACAACCGCGATACGGGCTATTATTACTTGTTCGTATCGATCGGCAAATGCTGCTCCGGCCTAGACAGCACTTACAAAGTGGCGGTCGGCCGTTCCAAAAGCGTGCTTGGACCGTTCTACGACAAAAACGGGGTCGATATGAAAAACGGCGGGGCTACCGTCATCGACAGCGGCAACACCGCTTGGATCGGGCCCGGTGGACAAGACGTGAACGGCACGAACGTCATCGCCCGGCATGCGTACAGCGCGGCGGAGAACGGGGCGCCGAAGCTGCTCATCAGCGATTTGTACTGGGATGCGGACGGCTGGCCGTATTATAATTGAGGACTTAGCGTCGGGCATACAAAAAAGCGAGTCTCGGAATTCCCCGGGCTCGCTTTTGCATGTTCGCACTCGATTGGCGGTTTTATGCATGGGAACGCTGGTTTTGCATTCTGCGCTCCGTCAAATAGTCGCTTTCATAATAGGTAAGGTCGTCTCTAAGGTCTTCGAACACTTTCGTAATGTCCAGAATAATGTCCCGCACCGGACGCACAGGTTTCACGCGGAAACGGATCGCGTCTTGCCCGGTGTAAGCGTAGCGGCCATCCTCGGAATAGCTTTCGCTTTTCGGGTAAAAAAAGTTATTCACGCAGTGGTGATATACGTTATAGAGAGCTTTCTCAGCGAATTCGGCGTCGAAATTGGCGCGGCGCAGCGCGACCCCAAGCTTCTCCGAAGAAACCTCGCAAAATACGAGCAGATGGCGCAAATCCGACAAAAACCCTTTGTAAAAATGAACCGTTTCCTCGTTGGCGTCTGCGGCCAGCTGCGGAAGCGAATGTTCGTTCAGAAATACCTCCAGCTTTTCGATCGCATACTTCAGCTTCTCCTTCGTCGTCTCACACAACTTTTGAACATTACCTGCTGACATCGCTAATTTGCTCCCCCTTAATGGTTCCTTCAGTCCAAATACTGGCATCATACAAATAAACCGCTTTACAGCATCATTTTTCCATGTACTATCCTAACACAAATCATGGTAAAGCGGTATCCCTTTTGAAGGAAACGCCCCGGACAAAAACAGCCTCCCCTGAACGCAAGAATAAAATGCCCCTTCTTTCCTCACGATAAAGGTAATTTCATTTTCAGGAGGTTTATCTTATGTCCCGTCGCACTTGGGCGGGCATCGGCATTGCCGCAGCGGCCGCAGCGCTGCTTCTCGTGATGCAGGTGCCCCATTCCGCCGATACCCATACCCGCAAGCAGGCTTCGGAGCCGGTCGTACCGAACCCGAAGCAGGAACATATGTCAAAGCATAGCTTGATGGCGCAAGACATCGATTCAACGGACCGGTTAACCCGCCTGGACGCCAAGCAGCATTTGGTTTCGATGATCGAAAGACTCGGCGATGCGGGTCCGGCGCAAATTACGGACGATATCCGAAAGCTGCAGAAATCGCATGATCATTTTACCATGATTATATGGCAGGAAGCCAAACACGGCAAACAGCGCGTATACGACGCCGCCAAAAACGACTGGAGCGCCGATGACAGGAAAACGCTGAAGGGATATTTGAGCAAGGCGGAAAGCAGCATCCATCAGCAGCGTTCCTACGAATCGCCTTCCTTCAAACTGGACGGAAAACAATATTTCGTGATCGCCGAACCCTCCAAGAACAAGCCGAAGCAAGGCGTGATCGCCCTGATGAACCAAAAAATATTGACCGAAGTGGCCAACCACCAGAAAAAAAACCTGCGGCTCATCCCGTACCCGAAAGAGGGAAAATACAAGGTGGAATCGGTTCATGCCGATACGCTGCGGGACATTACCGTCCGTACGGGGCACGACAACGAAAAAGCGAGCCATTTTTATGAAAACGAAATCGTCGTTCGTTTCCGCCAGGATCCTACCCGGCAAGAGATGAACCGTATCATGGGTGAGCTTCGCGCGGAATCCTCGCGCAAACTGGGTTACGCTTATGTGTTCCATGCCAGCGGCATGGACTACAGCCAGCTCAAATCGTACTTTTTGAAAAACTGGAATCCGTTATATGTCGAACCCCACTATTTGTACATGACCAACGACAAAATCAAGGAGAAAACAAGCAGCCTGCCCAACGTGCCGAACGACCTGCTGTTCGCAAAATACCAATGGAACCTGCCCGCCATCGAAACGAACCAGGCCTGGGATCTGTCCCGCGGCAGCAGCGACGTGATCGTGGGGATCGTGGATACCGGCGTCGATTTGGATCACCCCGACCTGCAGGGCCAGCTGATGACCGGATACAACGTGATTGACCCGGCATCCGACCCGATGGACGACGTCGGCCACGGAACGCATGTCTCGGGCATCATCGGCGCGCTGGTCAACAATAACGAAGGCGTTGCAGGCATCAGCTGGTACAACAAAATGCTTCCGGTCAAAGCGCTCGACAAATCGGGTTCAGGCACGACCTATTCGGTTGCCGAAGGCATCATCTGGGCGGCCGACAACGGCGCTAAGGTCATCAACATGAGCCTGGGGAACTACGCGGATTCGCAGTTTCTGCACGATGCCGTCAAATACGCCTTCGATAAGGACGTCGTGCTCGTCGCCGCCTCCGGAAACGACAATACGGAACGTCCGGGCTATCCGGCAGCTTATCCGGAAGTGCTCGCCGTTGCGGCGACCGACTCCAACCTGAAGCGCGCATCGTACTCGAACTACGGGGATTACATCGATGTGGCGGCCCCCGGAACCAGCATTGCCAGCACCTATCCGGGGAACCAGTATGCGGCCTTGTCGGGAACTTCGATGGCAAGCCCGCATGTCGCTGCCATGGCCGCCTTAATCCGTTCCCAGAATCCGGACCTCACCAACAAACAGGTGATGGACATCATGCGCAGCAGCACCGTGGATCTTGGACCCAAAGGAAAAGATAAATATTACGGCTACGGATTGATCGACATCTATAAAGCGCTGCAAGCCGCAGGAACGACGGAAGCGCCGCTCCAGTTCTGGCCGCAGCATGTTCAAAAAAAGATGGAGTCTGTCGTTCAACCGAGCCCGTAAGCTTGGAAGCGGGTTACGGAATCCGCATGCGCCTACACGGCTTTCAAAAAAAAGCAATCAGCCCTTCACGGCGGATTGCTTTTTTTGTTCATATCTTATTCGGACCAAATCGATGTTTCGGGTGGCAAAACTTGAAGTCAAGCCCGGCCGTTTGCCAGGTCAGCCCATCGAATGCGGAGTGCGGGGTTAACGTCTGCCGCCCCGAGAATTGCGTTTCATGCTTGTCGTCACAGGGCCCGTATATTCGTCTTTCACGACATAATTGCAAATATGCTTGGGTACGGGTACGCAATGATGTCTTTTCACGATTTGAACCGTGTGGACGACAGGAACGATTTGAGGATAATAATAATCCTGGTAAACGACGGATGGATCTGTATAAACCGGGTCCGTTGGCGGACAGTGGAAGCAGTTGTTATACATGGATAAGCAGCTCCTTTCGTGATTTAGTACAGTTTATTATGGTTGATTCGCCTCTGTTTGTACTAATGCCCTTGTTTACGAGGTGTTTGACTAAATCAGGCTCGTCTTTCAGACCCGGAAAAGAAAGCAGCATAAAAAACCCGCCGCAATGGGGCCCTTGGCTTCCTAGCCGACTCAGGCTCCCCGCGGGGGTACGAAAATGATAAATGGTTATAAATCAGAATGTTGCAAAATTCCATCGGACATAAAAAGGCGGCATTCCGGTACAACCGGACATGCCGCCTTCAAACGAGTTCAAATGAATGATACAGTTGTTGCAGTTTGGAAAGTTTTACGTAAGCCGGGTTCTGTGCTCGTTGCGGTACGGACGGGAACTACCCTCCCGCAGATAAGCGACAATCATCTATCTAGGCCAACCATTGCTGATTGGCTCAAGCGACCAACCCGAACGCGCCTCGGGCAAAGGCTGCTTCAGTAAGAAGCTGCGTTCCATTAGGTCTTGCTCCAGGTGGGGTTTACCAGGAACGATGTCACCAGCGTTCCTCGGGGTCTCTTACACCTCGGTTCCACCCTTGCCTGATCCGCTCGGATGAGCGGCCATCGGCGGTCCATTTCTGTGGCACTATCCTTCAACTCGCGCTGACTGGACGTTATCCAGCACCCTGCCCTATGGAGCCCGGACTTTCCTCTCGCGGCGCCTTACGCGCCGCCAGCGATTGTCTGTCAAACTTTCCGGACAACTATATTATAGTATACTAGGAATTCGAATTCGTTTCAATCCTCAACTGTCTGGAAGCATTGGAGGATTTCGCCTGGATGCGAATTCACATGAAGCGGAACGGCTCGGTATTGACGGCCGACGCGATCACTTTCGTGTCGTACCGATGTTTGCCCAGCTGCTCCTGCAGCCAATCCGCAACCTTTGCCTTCATGATTTTTTCGGCATTGTGCCCCGGATCGATCAAAGCGATCCCGGCAGCCAATGCATCCTGCGCCGTATGGTAGTCGACGTCGCCCGTGACGAGCACGTCGGCCCCGCGGAAACGGGCCGCCTGGTAATATCTGCTGCCCGATCCGCCGATAACGGCCGCCTTTTTGACGATCCGGTCGGGATCGCCGACAACGCGGACATGAGGCACGTCCAGCTTTTCCTTGACGACCTGCGCAAACGCGGCCAGCGTCATCTCCGACTCCAGCTTCCCGGTTCGGCCAAGACCGTATGCCTTCCCTTTCAAATCAAGCGGGTACACGTCGTAAGCGACCTCTTCGTAAGGATGCGCTTTAAGCATCGCCTGAATGACGCTGCCGCGGATGCCGTGCGGCACGATCGTCTCGATCCGCACTTCCGCGGCCTGCTCCATTTTGCCGACGGAACCAAGGAAGGGGTTCGTACCCTCCTGCGGCAAAAAGGTTCCGGTACCGTCGACGTTAAAGCTGCAGTGGCTGTAGTTCCCGATCGATCCGGCACCTGCATTCAGCACCGCCTCACGGACCTGGTCGGCATGGGTCGCCGGCACGAACACGACCAGCTTGTACAGCTGTTCCCGCTGGGTTTCGTCGACAGGCACGGGGTTTTGGATGCCAAGCGCTTCCGCCATCCAATCGTTCATGCCCCATTCGGCGTTGTCTAGATTGGTATGCGCGATGTATACGGCTATATCATGCTTGATGAGCCGCTCATATACTTTCCCTGCGGGAGAATCGGTTTGAATATGCCTTAAAGGACGGAAAATGATCGCATGGTGGGCAATGATCAAATCGGCCCCCGCTTGGATCGCCTCATCGACGACCTCTTCGTTGACGTCCAGCGCGACCATAACCGTGCGGATTTCTTTCTGCAGCGTTCCAAGCTGGAGCCCGATCCGGTCCTTGTCGTCCGGATAAGCCAAATGTTTGGGAGCCAGCTGCTCCATATATTGAATTACGGTCTGTCCTTTTGCAAACATGCGAGTACCTCCTTGATCTGATCCATCTCCATCTGCACCTGTTTTGCTTTTAGTGCCGCGGATTCCAGTTTCGAGACGGACAACGAGTCCAAAATGCCCTGCAGCTTATCCAGCTCTTGGTTCCATTTGTCGATCAAAACCGGCGTCGGCTCCTTGAGCAGCCAAGGCCCCATGCGCAGCAGAAGGTCCCGGGTCACCGTAAAGGTGCCTTCGCCGCCGCTTTTCGGCCATTCCTGGTCTTCATATAAAAGGCGATTGCTGATTCGCTGGTCCGAAAGTTCGGGAACCGCGGTCAAAATTTCATATATCTTCCCGTCTTCTTCCAAAATGCATTCGGACGTCAGCAGCCAGCCATGTTCCATGAGCCACCGGCGGAGAATGTCCTCGCCGACGTTCGGCTGCAGGATCAACAGTTCGACTTGTTCGAGCTTGTCCTCGCCGCGATCCAGAATGTTCGCGATCAGGCTGCCCCCCATGCCCGCAATCGTCACGACGTTGGCCTCACCCGCTTCGATGACCGCCAAGCCATCGCCCTTGCGGACCGAAATGACGTCCGTAAGGCCGGCTTCCGCCACTTGTTTGGCGGCGGCTTGCAACGGCCCGTCGTTCACTTCTCCGGCCACGGCCCGGACGGCCCGCCCGGATTGCACCGCGGCCACGGGCAGCAGCGCATGGTCCGAACCGATGTCCGCCAGCGCGCATTCCTTTGGTATGAGCTTCATGATCGTCTCTAGTCTTCTTGATAATTTCATATCGCACCCACGCATCTTTTTTTGGTTTTTATATCCTTTTTATACCGTATCAAACCCGTGCGCATCCTGCAAATGCACGAAGCCGAAAGGATCGGCTCTAGTAGGGATGGCCCAGAGTCATCGGGTCATCTCATTTGCATTGGCTTGGAAAAAGCGCTAAAATAAAAACAACAAATAAAGGAAATAGTTCTAAAAGAAAGAAAAACCGCGAATCCTATTTTCCTTTATCGGCAAAAAGGCGGAAAAAAAGACCTGTCTGCGCATGCGGCAGAAGGTCTGAACATGGACTTATTCGAGAAAATCTTTCAGCCGTTTGCTGCGGCTAGGATGGCGCAGTTTGCGCAGCGCCTTGGCTTCGATTTGGCGGATGCGTTCGCGCGTGACGCCAAACACTTTGCCCACTTCCTCCAGCGTTCTCGTCCGGCCGTCATCGAGGCCGAAGCGGAGACGAAGAACGTTTTCCTCGCGTTCCGTCAACGTATCGAGCACGTCCTCCAGCTGTTCCTTCAGAAGCTCGTAAGCTGCAGCGTCCGCTGGAGCGAGCGCTTCCTGATCCTCGATAAAATCGCCAAGATGCGAATCGTCTTCTTCGCCGATCGGCGTTTCAAGCGATACCGGCTCTTGGGCGATTTTCATGATTTCCCGAACCTTCTCTACGCTGAGCTCCATTTCGGCCGCGATTTCTTCCGGCGTCGGTTCGCGCCCCAATTCCTGCAGCAGCTGACGGGATACCCGGATCAGCTTATTGATCGTTTCCACCATATGAACCGGAATCCGGATCGTTCTCGCCTGGTCCGCAATCGCGCGGGTAATCGCCTGACGGATCCACCAGGTTGCATACGTACTGAATTTGAATCCTTTATTATGGTCGAACTTCTCGACCGCTTTGATCAGGCCCATGTTGCCTTCCTGAATCAAATCGAGGAACAGCATGCCGCGGCCGACGTAACGTTTCGCGATGCTGACCACCAAACGCAGGTTCGCTTCCGCAAGCCGGCGTTTCGCTTCTTCGTCCCCGTTCATGATCCGTTTCGCCAGTTCCACCTCGTCGTCTGCCGAAAGGAGCGGCACGCGGCCGATTTCCTTCAGATACATCCGGACGGGGTCGTTGATTTTGATGCCTGGCGGCAAGGACAAGTCGTCGTCAAAGTTGAAATCGTCACTGTCTCCGTTGTCGTGATCATCGGACGGATGGTGAAGAGGGTTGTCGTCTTCATCACTTTCGTTGACCACTTCAATGCCCAGATCGCCGAGCTGTTCATAAAATTCGTCAATCTGTTCAGCGTCCTGATCGAATGGAGAGAGTTTCTCCATAATGTCTTTGTAGTTCAAAGAAGATCTTTTTTTACCCTGTTCAATCAGCTGGTCTTTTACCTGATCAAGCGTAAACTCTGTCTCTAGTTCAGTATGCTGATCATTCGCCATAACTCGACTCCCTCCTCCCTAGAAACATTCAAGCCTGTTCTTTATTGTCTCTCTAGGGCTATAATCTCACTTGCAATTTGTGCAGCACGCAAAAAGTCCCCTGAACGCTCGGCAATGATCATTTCTTCTCTTTTCTTGTCGATCTGTTTTTTCTGCGGAACTTTCTGTACTTCCCGGATGCAATCCTCAAGCTCCTGCACGTTCCACTCCGGCGGAGTATCCATCATGGAGATGGAGCTAACGGTCTTCTCCAGGCGGTCATCGTGCAAAAACGACATGAAGCGGCTGATATCCGGGGGTTTGCCCTGTGCGTAATAGGCATATAGATAAGCAGCAATCGCTGCATGATCATCAATGTTAAATGCGTCGCCGAGCCTTTTTTGCACGTAGCTCGCGGCTTCGGCATCCTGCAGCATCATGGCCAAAAGGCGCCGTTCTCCAGTATGGTATGCCGGCAGTAAAACAGGTGCGGACACCTGCCCTTTTTTATGCCTACCATTATTCCACCTTTTGTCGTTATTATCCCCATCCGGCGCGTTTTTTAACATGGATTGGCGGATCTCGTTGCAATCCTGCTTCAGGCTTTCGAAGGAAAGCTCAAGCTCCGCGGCAAGCTCCTTTAAATAAACTTCCCGCTCGGTCGATGAAGGCAGTCCCGCGATAATCGGAAGCACTTCCTTCGTATACGCGATTTTCCCGTCTTCTTCTAGCAGTATATGGTTTTTTTTCAGATATATAAGCTTAAATTTCGTCGTTGAAACCGCTCCGTCGATGATCTGGCGTTGAAAGCGGTCCCCGCCGTATTTCCGGATGAATTCGTCCGGATCGAGGCCTTCGTTAATGACGGCGATTTTCACCCTCAGACCGACTCCCTCCAGAAGAGGAATGGTCTTCATCGCAGCAGCTTGTCCGGCCCGGTCCCCGTCGTAACAAACGACGACCTCCTCCGCCATCGTTTTCATCATGGCCGCATGGCTTTCCGTGAGCGAGGTGCCCATGGTGGCCACGCCGTTTTGCACGCCTGCTTCCCAAGCCGAAATCACGTCGCCGTATCCTTCGAACAATACGATTTGCCGCAGCTTGCGGATGGACGGTTTGGCCTGATGAAGATTGTACAAAATCCGGCTTTTGTTGAACAGCTTGCTTTCGGGCGAATTCAAATATTTCGGCTGTCCGTCGCCGAGCACCCTGCCCGCAAAAGCGATGACTTTGCCGTTGCGGTCCGAGATCGGAAACATGACGCGGCCCCGAAAGCGGTCGATATAATCTTCCCCGTCGCTTCGCTTGGACAACAGCCCGCCTTTTTCCATCTCCTGCAAATCGAAGGATCGATTGGTCAGAAACTGAACAATCGTATTCCAACGGTCCGGGGCATAGCCGATCTGAAACTGATCGATGATTTTGTCGTTAAAGCCGCGCGAACGCAAATAGTCCATCGCCGCTTTGCCATGCTCCGTGTTTTTGAGCAAATAGTGATAAAATTTGGCAGTCCACTCGTAGGCCTGTAGCAGACGGTCTCGCTCCGGATTCGGAGGAATCACGACAGCCCCTGGTCCTTCCGGCAGTTCGATATGACTTTCTTCCGCCATGAGTTTGACGGCCTCGGGAAAGGATAACCCTTCGATTTCCATCCTGAATTTGATGGCATTTCCACCCTTGCCGCAGCCATAGCAGTAGAAAATCTGCCGATCCGGCGTCACCGTAAAAGAGGGGGTTTTCTCCGAATGAAACGGGCAGAGGCCTTTCATGTATTTCCCCTGCTTGGTCAGATGAACGTACCTGCTTACCGTATCGACGATATCATGCTTGTCCAGCACCGCATCGATCACTTTTTCCGGTATATTGCCATGTCCGGCATTCATCCAAACCACCTTCATCTCTTTTTGGCACGTAAAATATTATTCGCTACTGTTAAACATTCTCCTGCAATCTGCGCAAAAGTTTTGTCAGTTTCTGTTGAAAAAGCAATTTGTCCGCCTGCGTCATCGGTTTCGGGCCTTTGCCGTAGCTGCCTCTTCGCCTGGCCTTGGCCTGATGATGGCGCCGATCGAGCATGAATTCGATATTTTCCCGCGTATAGCTTTGCCCCCGGAACGATATCGCATGGCAGCCTTTCGCAAGGGCAAGCGCGGCCAAACCGTAGTCCTGCGTGGCGACGACGTCCCCGGCTTGGATGTGGTTGGCGATGTACAGGTCCGCGCTTTGGTCGCTGCGGTCGACCTGGATCGTTTGGACGCCCTCTTCGGCCTCGATAAAATGGTCATAAGAAGAAACCATCAGCACAGGAATGCGGAAGGCTCTAGCTGTCTCGCCAATTTCACGCTTTACGGGACAGGCGTCCCCGTCGACGACGATGTGGATCGTATGCATATCAGCCAGAATATATCACCCTGTAATCATGGTTTGCCATACTCGTATATACGTAATATACGCCCAATGGGATGCGAAAATCCTTCTTGCGGCCCAATAACAACTTCTGACAGCTTTCCGAAAATACGGAACAGGCCAGCACTGGGTGCTTTCCCGTTCCGTACGTTCGGCGAATCTATATCCTACCAGACAAGCTTGTTAAAATCGGCAAACTGCTTTAAGCCCTGATCGATCTGCGCGAGAAGTCCCAAGCGGTTGGCCCGGACTTTTTCGTCTTCGGCCATGACCATGACGGCATCGAAGAAATTCGTGATGGCCGGTTTCAGTTCGCCCAAAATGCCCAGCGCCTTGGCCCCGTCCCGCTGTTCAAGAGCGGTGGAGTACGGCTTCTGCACTTGCAGCCAAGCGGCGTACAGTTCCTTTTCCGCCTCTTCCTGAAGCAAGCTTTCGCTGACCGCAGCCTTGGAAGCCTTCGCGGCGAGATTGCTTACCCGGTTGAAGGACTCGACCGTCGTTTTGAACTCGTCTCCGCCTCCAACAGCGTTCATCAGCGCATCCCCGCGGGACACGATGGACATCACGTCGTCGAATCCTGCGGCAATGACGGCGTCGACGACGTCGTAACGGAGGTTTTCGGACAGCAGCTTTTTCACGCGCAGGCCGAAAAATTCCTCAAGGTCCTTGCGGATTTCGCTGCCCTGGCGTTTCATCTCCCGGAATTGGGCATGAACGTCGGTGGCGATGCCGAAAATTTGCGAAAGCGTCAGCGGCATTTGCTTCGCGAGCAGAATTTGAACGATCCCTTGGGATTGGCGGCGCAGGGCGTACGGATCCTGGGATCCCGTCGGGATGATGCCGATCGAGAAGCAGCCCACGATCGTGTCGATTTTATCCGCGATGCTGATGATCGAACCTACCAGGGAAGCAGGCAAATCGTCCGACGCGGAACGCGGCTGGTAATGCTCGAACACCGCTTTGGCGACCGCTTCGTTTTCTCCGGCCTTGCGCGCGTAGTCTTCGCCCATAACCCCCTGCAGTTCCGGAAACTCGTATACCATTTGCGTCACGAGGTCGAATTTGCAGATGTCCGCTGCGCGGCTGACGTATTCCTGCTCCGTTCCGGAGATTTGCAGCGCTTCGCCCAGCTGGTCGGCGATTTTGCGAATGCGGCGGACTTTGTCGCCCACCGTGCCGAGCTCTTCATGGAAGACGATGCTTTCCAGCTTGGACAGCGCGTCCTTGATTTCAAGCTTTTGGTCTTCGTCGTAGAAAAATTTCGCATCGGACAGCCGTGCGCGCAGCACCTTTTCGTTCCCTTTGGCAATGACGTCGAGCGAACGGTCGTCGCCGTTGCGCACCGTCACGAAAAACGGCAGTAACTTGCCCTGTTCGTCAAGCACCGGGAAATAACGCTGATGCTCCCGCATGGAAGTAATCAACACTTCCTGCGGAATGTTCAGGAACGACGGATCGAACGTTCCGAACAATACGGTCGGCGTTTCGACCAGGAAAAGAACTTCCTCGAGCAAATCGTCCTTGATGGCGATTTTCCAGTTTTTCTCCTGCGCGAGTTTTCCGATTTGTTCCAGGATCATGTTTTCGCGTTCCTTCACGTCCACGATGACATGCTGGGAACGGAGGGCCTCCCGGTATTCGGAAGCATCGGAAAGCACGGCTTCGGTTCCGAGGAAACGGTGCCCGCGCGTCACGTTGCCGGATTTTACGCCGGTCACTTCCAAATCGATGACGTCGGAGCCGAACATGGCGACGAGCCAGCGGATCGGACGGACGAATTTATAGTCGTAGCTTCCCCAACGCATGTTTTTCGGGAAGTTCATCGAAGACAAAATGCCAAGCAATCCTTCGGCCAAAATGGATGCCGTATCGACGCCCGTGCTGCTTTTGGTCACGTAGATGTATTCGACGCCGTTCAGTTCCTTAAAGGTAAACTGTTCCGGATTCACGCCTTGCCCGCGCGCGAAGCCTAGCGCCGCTTTGCTCCAGTTTCCGTTTTCGTCCTGGGCGATTTTGCGGGAAGGGCCCTTGACTTCTTCCTCCACGTCGTCCTGTTTCTCGGCCACGCCCTGCACGAGCACCGACAAACGGCGCGGGGTGGCATAAGCCTCTACGGCACCGTGGGACAAACGGGATTGTTCCAGCCATTGAACCGTTTTTTCCTTCAACTGCTCCATTGCGGCCCGTAAAAAGCGCGCAGGCACTTCCTCCAGACCGATTTCAAACAACAGATCCTTAGCCATTACAGGTCGCCTCCTTTCTTCAGCAGCGGGAAGCCGAGCTTCTCGCGTTCCTCCACGTACGTCGCCGCGACCTGGCGGGCCAGGTTGCGCACCCGGGTAATATAGCCGGTTCGCTCGGTAACGCTGATGGCGCCGCGGGCATCGAGAAGGTTAAAGGTGTGCGAGCATTTCAGCACATAATCGTAAGCCGGGAACACGAGGTTTTGATCCATCGCTTTTTTGGCTTCTTGTTCGTACATGTTGAAAAGGGTAAACAGCATTTTGACGTCGGACACTTCGAACGTGTATTTCGAATGCTCGTATTCCGGCTGATGGAACACATCCCCGTAAGTGATGCCGTCCACCCATTCCAGATCGAACACATTTTCTTTTTCCTGAATGTAGGACGCGAGGCGTTCCATGCCGTACGTGATTTCGACGGATACCGGATGCGTCTCGATCCCGCCCACCTGCTGGAAGTACGTAAACTGGGTAATTTCCATCCCGTCAAGCCATACTTCCCAGCCAAGGCCGGCGCAGCCGAGCGACGGGTTCTCCCAGTTATCCTCGACAAAGCGGATGTCATGGTGCAGCGCATCCACGCCCAGCGCCTTCAAGCTTTCCAGGTACAGTTCCTGGATGTTATCCGGCGAAGGTTTGATGATGACCTGGAACTGGTGGTGCTGGTACAAACGGTTCGGGTTTTCGCCGTAACGTCCGTCGGAAGGACGGCGCGAAGGCTCGACGTATGCCACCTTCCACGGTTCAGGTCCCAGCGACCGCAAAAAGGTCATCGGGTTCATCGTGCCGGCGCCTTTTTCCGTGTCGTAAGGATTCACGATAATGCAATTCTGTGCTGCCCAAAACTGCTGCAGGGTCAAAATCATCTGCTGAAAGTTCATATGAGCCTCTCCTTTACTAATCATGGCATTGCAATGGTTGTCAGCTTGCTTCATCCGCTGCAGGCCATCACCGGGACATCAAAAAGCTCCCGCCCATGCCTGCAAACACAGACATAGGGACGAGAGCTGTCATTCCCGCGGTTCCACCCTACTTGACTGCCGTTCCCGTTACCGGAGAACCGCAATCCACTTTTTAGCCGATTTCATCTCATGCTCCCGGCTGCCTTTCATGAATCCGTTCCACCGGGCTCGCACCGTCCCCGGTTCGCTGCTGGGAATCCGAAATCCACTACTCTTCCGTTCAACGCATGTCAGACAATGAATAGAAACTTTATATATATTACCGGATTCCCAAAGAGAAGTCAACATCGTTACAGTCCGTACTTTTCCATCTGATCCAAAAAGCTTTGCGACTTCAGTTTAAGTCCGAGCTGCATGTCCATAAAAGCGCGCATAACGGCTTTAAGCTCGGCTTTCGTTTCGTCTTTGACGTCGACGTGGCCCAGTCTCCGAAGGTCGAGCCTGGCGAACAGCCGCAGCAGTTTCAAACTCTTGGGCGACAGGTTCATCGCCGGCGGATCCAGATGCCTGCAGGAGCGGCACAATACGCCGCCCAATCTCGGGCTTACGGACGCATGGTCGTCTTCGCTCAAATCCTTGCCGCAAGAAATGCAGGAAAGGAGTTCGGGTCCGTATCCCGCCGTCTGAAGAATTTTCATTTCGTACAGATTGATGATAATTCCGGGATCTTTGCCTTCCTCCAGCGCATTCAGGCAAGCCTTTAACTGCTGATACCAAAAGCTTCCCGTTTCCTCGTCCTGCAGGACCTTGTCAAGAAGCTCGCAGGCATAGGACGCATACGCCGCCAAAATCAAATCCTGCCTCAGGCCGTGATGCGAGTTCATGATTTCGCCGGAATTTAGCGTTCCAAGGCCCGTTCCGTTCCTGAAAAAGACGTATTCCGCTTCCGTAAACAGCTGCGTTAAAGCAGCGTGGCGGCTTTTGACTTTTTTGGCCCCGCGGACCAGCACGCCTACTTTGCCCGAGTTTTCGGTGCAAATCGTAATGATTTTGTTCCCTTCGCCGTAGTCCATGCTGCGGATGACGATCCCTTCCACCCTGTATAGCATGCCTCTTCCCCCAGCCATTCCCGGAGCAGCCACAAATCATTCGTTTTCTTCATAATTCCCCGTCTCTTCCGCTGCCGCCATCTCCGGCGCCGCGGCCGCTTCCTCTACCGACATGCCCGCGTATTCCTTATAGAGCAGGTAAGCATCCACATCTCCAGTCATCGCAAAATACTTCCACGAAAAGTCTCGCATTCGTATTCATCCTTTCTTTGGAAATGGCGTCTGCATCTTCAAAAATAGGATGCGGCGAACGAACCGGATCTATGTAAAGCAATTCCTGCCAGATGAGGGCGGGCGCCGCCGGTTAGGCGTCGCGGTGGAAGCCGAGGTCACGAAGCACGCGTTCCTGGTTGCGCCAGTCTTTTTTTACTTTGACCCACAATTCCAAAAATATCTTCGAACCCAGCAAATTTTGAATGTCCTGCCGGGCTTGTTTGCCGACTTCCTTGAGCAGGGCGCCTTGCTTCCCGATGATAATGCCTTTTTGGGAATCCCTTTCGACGAAAATGACGGCCGAAATGTATACGACCCCGTTCTCCTGCACGCGCATGTCCTCGATCGTTACCGCAATCGAATGCGGCACTTCCTCGCGGGTCATATGCAGAATTTTTTCGCGGATCAGCTCGGCGCAAACAAATTGCTCCGGATGGTCCGTTACCTGGTCGGCCGGATAATACTGCGGGCCTTCGGGCAAGTACTTTTCCACCTGTTCAAGCAGGCGGTTCACGTTATTGCCGCTCAAAGCCGAAATCGGCACGATTTCCGCAAACTCATGCAGCTTGCTGTATTCGTCGATGATCGGAAGCAGCGCATCCGGCTCGATTTTGTCGATTTTGTTCAGCACGAGAATGACCGGCGTCTTTACGCCCTTCAGCTGTTCGATAATAAACCGGTCCCCGCCGCCCAATCCTTCCGAAACGTCGGCCAGGAATAATACGGCCTCCACTTCCTTCAGCGTATTGAGCGCGGTTTGGTTCATGTAATCGCCAAGCTTCGATTGGCGCTTATGAATGCCGGGCGTATCGAGAAATACGATCTGGGTTTCCTCGGTCGTGTATACCCCGTGGATTTTATTGCGCGTCGTTTGCGGCTTGTCGGACATGATCGCGATTTTTTGTCCGATGACCTGATTCATCAGCGTGGATTTGCCTACGTTCGGCCGGCCCACGATTGCCACAAAGCCGGATTTGAATGCCGGTTTCGCCATATTGACACATGACCTCCTTCAATGATCCTCCCGCATTTCGCGAAAGACCGTCCGGGGCCCTGAATCCGCGAAGGCCGGGACGGACGAACCGAACCCGGCCGCGGAAACGGGCCCCAAAAAAGAATGCTGCTTATATTACTTCTTGGCACGATCCAGATCCGAAGGACCAAAAGCCCCCGGAAGCAGCTCGCTTACCGTCGTTTCCATCATGTCGCCTTTCAGGTTCCCCAAGATGACTTTCATGTCCGGCTTGCACAGTTCGAGCAGCACCTGCCGGCACACGCCGCAAGGGGAAATCGGCCCTTCGGTATCGCCGACGACGGCAATCGCCTGAAAGCTTCCCGCTTTATGCCCGTCGGCGATCGCACGAAACAATGCCGTACGTTCCGCGCAGTTGGTAGGCCCGAACGCCGCGTTTTCGACGTTGCAGCCATGGTGGACATGTCCTTCCTGATCGAGCAGCGCAGCGCCGACGCCAAAATGGGAATACGGCGTATAGGCGTTCATGCGCGCTTTAATCGCTTCTTGCAATAACAATGCTGATTCCATGGATGATCCTCCTTCGAATTCCGAAAAACTATTGATGGGTTCCGCCCCAGCCTAAAAGCCCAACCACCGGATGATAAAACACGATCACCCCGGTGATGGCGGCAAAAACAGCTGCCAGCAGCACTGCGCCGGCAGCCGTATCTTTGGCCGCTTTGGCCAGCGGATGGAGTTCGGGCGACGCCAAATCCACCACCGATTCCAGCGCCGTGTTGACCAGTTCCAGGGCCATGACGAGCGCAATCGCAAACAAAAGCGCGACCCATCTTTCCCACGATACATGCAGCAGCGCTGCCGCCGCTATGACGGCCACGGCCGCCGCCGCATGGATTTTCATGTTGCGCTGCGTCCGCAGCGCGTAAACAATCCCTTGCGCCGCATATCCGAACGCGGCCCAAAACGTCCTTTTCGGCATTAACGCGTAAGCCCCACTTCGGCCAGGACCGCTTCCTGTTTGCCCATCATTTCGGCTTCGCTTTCTTTGTCCTGATGGTCGTAGCCCAGCAGGTGCAGGAATCCGTGAACGAACAGAAATCCGATTTCACGTTCCAGGGAATGTCCATATTCTTCGCTTTGCGCCTGCGCGCGATTCACGGAAATGATAATATCCCCGAGCATTTCGGGCAGATCCGCGAGCTCTTCTCCCTCTTCCAGCTCGTAAACGATGTCCAGCTCTTCGTCCGTATGTTCGTTCATGGCAAAGGAAAGCACGTCCGTGGGGCGGTCGATGCCGCGGTACTCCTTATTCAATTCATGAATTTGTTGGTCATCGACGAACGTCAGCGCCACTTCGCCTTCCCGGATGCCTTCGGCCTCCCCCGCTTTTTGCAGCAGCAGCTCGAGCGTCGCGATCAGTTCGTCGCCGATTGCAAGCTCCTGCTGCTCGTTCGTCCATGCTAGCTGCAGTCCCATGTTCTAACCGCTCCTTCTCGTTTCTTCAGTCGTTTTGTTCTTTTTGATTTCTTCCGGATATTCGATCCTGGAATGGAAGATCCCCATGACGCTTTCTTTTAGCGTTTTGGCAATAATGTCCAGTTCCTTCATCGTCAAGTCGCAGTCATTGAATTGGTGATCGTCCAGCCGGCTTTTGATGATTTTTTCGATCATCGATTCCACCTGATCCACTGTCGGGTTCCGCAAGGAACGCACCGCCGCTTCCACGCTGTCGGCAATGCCGATGACGGCCGATTCCTTGGACTGGGCTTTCGGGCCGGGATAACGGAAATCCTCCTCGGTAAAATCGGGCTCCTTGCCCTGCTCTTCCGCCAGGCGGAGCGCCTTGTGGTAGAAATACTGGAGGAACGTCGTGCCGTGGTGCTGCTCGGCGATATCCCGGATCGGCTTCGGAATTTTATATTCCTTCAGCATTTCCACCCCGTCCCGCGCATGGGCGATGATGATCGATTTGCTCATTTTCGGGTCCAGGTTATCATGCGGGTTCCCCATATTGTTCTGGTTTTCGATGAAATAACTCGGCCGTTTGGTTTTCCCGATATCGTGGTAATACGAACCCACGCGGCAGAGCAGCCCGTCCGCTCCGATCGCCTCCGCGGCGGCTTCGGACAGATTGCCGACCATCACGCTGTGGTGATAGGTGCCCGGCGTCTCCGTCAGCAGCTTCCGCAGCAGCGGATGGTTGGGGTTGGACAGCTCGACCAGCTTCAGCGCCGACAAAATGCCGAACGTGACTTCGAAAAACGGCATCAGCCCGATCGCCAAAATGGCGGTGAGCAGGCCGCCGGCAAAAGCGAAACCGATCGCGTAAAGCGTCTGGATCTGATTCCATTGGCCGCCGCTTCCGATCACGGTCATGATGAATACCGACAGCGAACCGAACAGGCAGACCATAATGCCGCCCTTGAGCAGCGTGGACCGCTGGCTCGCGCGGTGGATCGAAAAGATCGCCACCACCGATGCGACCAGCGAAAAAAATCCGAAGGTAAAGTCGAACATTTGTCCCTGATGCACGTTCAAAATGACGCTGGCCAAAATGCAGAACAACATCGAGCAAAAATACGCCAGCGTCATGTCCAGCAGCAGCGTCACGAGCGTAGCTCCGATCGCCACGGGCGCGACGTATCCGATGTAAGGCCTTTCCGTGCTTTGCAGGATGCCGGCCAAATGCATGGTGATGACGGTAATAATAAAGATCAGTACAAGCATCAGAAGCTGCGAGTTGTTGTACTTGAATTTGTTCGGGTCCGTCTGCCGGATAAACAGCAGCAGGCCCCCGGACATCAGCAAAGACAGCAGGAGCAGCCCCAGCTGAGGCCAATAATTGACTTCGTTTTTAAGCAAACCGTTGTCGTCGAGCAGATTGTACAAATCTTCCGTGATCAGCTGCCCTTTCGCGACCAGCACGTCGCCCTGCTTGATGTACACCGGCTGGGTGTTTTCCCTCGCTTGCACCTTGGCTTCCTTGGTCGCTTCCTCATCGTAGAATTTGTTCGCCGTGATGGCAAGCTTGGACAGCTCCTGCACGACCTCCCGGGCCGTCCGCTGGTTGAGCGTGCTGGCGCTGACGAGCTCCGCCACTTTCGCGCGGGCCGCCTGCGCCTCGACGACCTGGTCGTTGGTCAGGCGGGATACGATCTCCCGGGCGACGGGTTTCATTTCGGCGATGTCCTGGGAAGTGAGCCGCGGAATTTTGATGAACGTCTCTTCCGGAATTTTATAGCTCTGCTGGTTGGTCACCTTCAGCATTTCATCCAGCAGCTTGTCCGAGTAGTTCGCCGACGACCGGTTGGCATTGACGAAATTTTGAATAAAGTCCTTGGCCCGCTGCGGGATTTCAAGCTTGTAGATGGCGATTTTATCTTCGCGGGATACCTGGTCATCCTGGTTCAGCCGGTCGATCCGATCCAAAATGGACACGACCAGATTTTCGTTCGGCACCGTCACGATCGTATAAATCGGCTGCACGCGTTCCGCTTCCTGCTCCTGCGCCTTCAGCGTCGCCTTATTGTTCGGGATTTGCATCGGCGCCCGGATTTCTTTCTCGCTGCGCGCCCCTACCTGTATGTTGTACCGTTCCGGGAGCAGATTCGGAGCCAGACTGACATAAAACAGCACAGCCAGACATAAAAAGAGAACATAGCGGGTCCCTGCGCTATGTTTCCAGCCGACATGTTTCATTGAGAAAGATTTGCCTGATGACGTTTCTTTCGAAGTCATAAAGATAATCCCCTCTAATCTTGATTTTCTGCAGCTTTGTCGTAAGCAGTGATTATTTTTTGAACGAGAGAGTGACGGACGACATCCTGCTCGGCGAAATGAACGAAGCCGATCTCCTCGATGCCTTCCAGTATATGTTTCGCCTCGATCAGCCCGGATTTTTTGCCCCGCGGCAGGTCGATTTGCGTCGCGTCGCCGGTGATGACCATTTTCGAGCCAAAGCCGAGACGGGTCAAAAACATTTTCATTTGTTCAGGGGTCGTGTTCTGGGCTTCGTCCAAAATGATGAAGGAGTCGTCCAGCGTACGGCCGCGCATATACGCGAGCGGCGCGATTTCGATCAGTCCTCTTTCGAGCGCTTTGGCCGTCTGCTCCGGGCCCATCACATCGTACAGGGCATCATAAAGCGGACGCAAATACGGGTCAACCTTTTCCTGTAAATCCCCCGGCAGAAATCCGAGGCTTTCTCCCGCCTCGACGGCCGGACGCGTGAGCACGATGCGTTTGACGGCGCCTTCCTTCAAAGCGGCAACGGCCAACACGACCGCCAGATAGGTTTTCCCCGTACCGGCAGGCCCGATTCCGAACACGATGTCCCGCTTGCGGATGGTCGTTACATAGTGCTTCTGGCCGATGGTTTTGACCCGGATCGGCTTGCCGCGAAACGTGGTCGTGATTTCTCCCTTGAACAGATCGAGCAGCTGGTCGGCCCGAAAATCCTTGGCAAGGTCGATGGCATAGGCGACGTCCCGTTCCGAAAGGATATAACCGTTCCGGACGAGCTCAAGCAGAACTTCGAACAGATGCTCGACCACCTGCACGTCCCGCAGTTCCCCGCGGATCGTGATTTCCGCCTCCCGGGAGACGATCTGGGCCGGGATCTGCGCTTCGATCATCTTCAAAAACATATCCTGAGGTCCGAAAATGGACAGGCCTTCGCCTGCACTATGCAATGAAATTTGCGCGCTGTGGTTTTTTTCTGACAAATAGCCTCATTCTCCTTGACTTTGAACTATGGGAAGTTCTTCGGCAATCTTTTCTTCCACCTCAAAAAGCACTTTCATATAAACTTTACCATTCTCTCTCTTCTCATGCAAAATTTTTTGGCTGATGATCTGCGAATCGTTGCCGTATTTCGCCAAAATATCGCGTATTGCCGCTTCAAGCCCCAACTTTTTCGCCTCTTCGGGCTGCAGCGTCTCCTGCGTTTCCGTAACCTCCATGACCTTTTCCGTCATCCAACCGATCGGAAGGGCGATGGAACGCCAAGTGAGCGGATCGCGTTCGGTGAGCGTCTCGGATTTCGCAAACGGCTCTTTCCCGTAACCCCACAGCTGGATGGCGCGGTTTCCGAGGACGAGGTAACTTTTGTCTTTCCTTTCTCCCGTATATATTTTCCGTTTCTGGACGAGCGGTACCTCCAGCTGATATTCATGCCATACGAGGCCTTTCACTTCGCCTTTGGCTACCACGACCTGCGAACGGGCCTCCCCGTCGCCCAAAATGCCGGATATCAGCACTTGTCCTTTTTTGACGCGCGTGTTTTTTTGAACGAGCGGACGCCCCTGCTCGGCATAAATGCTCGTGATCACCGCATCCGACTTGCTCACCAAATGGCGCGGGCTGGCAAGCGGCTCCTTCGCCGGCTTTTCGGCTTCCACGACCTGGATAGTGATCGTCGTTCCTTTTCTTTCCACCCCGATCCAGGACGTTTCAGGCAGCTTGAGGCTGAGCGCGCGCGACAGCTTGTCCGGTTCCTTCAAACGGAAAATCCACTGGTAAGGCCGGACGCCTTCCTCTTTCGCCGCCTTCAAAATATCTTCGGTCGGAATTTTCTCGTTGCCTACCACGTTGATGTTCCATACCAGGGAAGAAAGAACGAACAGCAGCAGGAAAAACGCGCCGATGCCGGCCGCGAAAAATTTACGCTTGTACAGCTTGGCCAAACGGAAAGGCAGACCGATCCGGCGGGCGACATGCATCCTGCAGCCTGTCCGCTTCAGCAAGGGGCGAAGAGCATGAAAATCCCTCAGGAGCAGCTTCATGTCTGCCGTTTGGTTGTTGCTGGCGGGCCGGATATCCCACACGGGAATGCCCGCTTCCGCCAAAGCGTTGATCAAGCGATTGATTCCTTCTCCCCTGACCGTGATCTGTACGCATCCGCGCACGCCGGAAAGTGTAGGTATTTTCATGAGCTCTCCCCCATTCCTGTATATTTTATATTGCGGATGATCCCTTCGATCATGACCTCCTGCGGCAATATCGCCCGGATCATGAGTTCGGCGCCTTCGATTTCGAGCACGCCCTGATTTAAGGAAAGAATCATTTTGTTCTCCGAAAAATGACGCACGCCCTGGTGATTCTCGACGGTCAACTCCTTGTTTCCAACCAGGGTAATCCGCGGCAGGTCAAGCAACACGTCCTGCGGCAAATCCAGCACTTCATTTGTCCATTTCCGCAGCCTGCGGCTGATCCGGGTCATACGAAGGCTTCCCCCTTCCTGTACTTTACAACTTATGCCCGGTCCGGCCGATTTATGAGAGTTTTCAGGCTGTTTCACGGAAACGGACAAGATTCGTACGCATGCACGAAAAAAGCCTTTTCCGCCCCGGATCCGATTGCTGATCGGATGCCGATAAACAGAAAAGGCTTTTTAAATGAAAGGTTTAGGCTCGATGCCCCTAAGGTTTACTTTGGCCCGCCGTAGGGCCGTTTCGACCGGGGCGGACCGAGAATTTCGGCCCAGACCACGCCGTTCCGGGCTTCCTTCGCCAGGCGCGAGACCAACCTCGGCTGTTCCGCCTGCCGGTCTAAAGACGGCGCTGGCTCCGTCTGCTCAATCCGGTCCAGCGAGGCGTTGACCCGATCCAGGTGCATCTGCATGGCCGCATTGGAATCTTCGAGCGTTTCCGGCCGACCGTCCTGCCACATTTCGGACACGCCCTCGCCGGTGTCATCATCCGGGCCGGACGCCTCCGCATGCCGCCGACGCGAAAGGTTCGCGTCGCCCGCGGCAGTTCCGCGGGAATCGGCCGCTTCGCGGGTGCCCGCAGCGTCAGGGGAGCCCGAAAATCCCCTTGGCTCCTTCCGGGCGTCCCTGCGATCCCTGCCGTTGCCTCCGCCGAACGTCGGCATGCCCCGCGGATTTTGTTTTTGCTTGGATTTGCCGCTTTTGCTTAAAGCGGAGACGACCGCAAATAAGATAATCAGGATCCAATAGAAATTTTCCAAGATCCACATGGATGCATCATTCCCTACTTGTTATTTTGGGAGCCGTTCTGATCTCCCTCGCCCAGCTTGCCGAGCGAGCCTCTCATTTGCGTATCCGCCTCGATATTTTTCAGGTTCATGTAATCCATCACGCCGATTTTGCCCGACCGGAGCGCTTCGGCCATCGCCAGCGGAACTTCGGATTCGGATTCGACGACGCGCGCCCTCATCTCGACGACGCGGGCTTTCATTTCCTGCTCCTGCGCAACGGCCATGGCGCGGCGTTCCTCCGCTTTCGCCTGGGCGATGCGCTTATCGGCTTCAGCCTGCTCGGTCTGCAGATAGGCGCCGATGTTTTTGCCTACGTCCACGTCCGCGATATCGATGGACAAAATCTCGAACGCCGTTCCCGCATCCAGCCCCTTGGCAAGCACGGTGCGGGAAATGCTGTCCGGGTTCTCCAGCACGTCCTTATGCGCGTCGCTGGAACCGACGGTCGTTACGATCCCTTCGCCGACGCGGGCAATAATCGTTTCCTCCCCCGCGCCGCCGACAAGGCGGTCGATGTTGGCGCGGACCGTTACACGCGCTTTAACTTTCACTTCGATGCCGTTTTTCGCCACGGCGGCGACGACCGGCGTTTCGATCACGCGCGGGTTGACGCTCATTTGCACGGCCTGCAGCACGTCGCGGCCCGCCAAATCGATCGCTGCCGCACGGGTGAACTCCAGCGGAATGTTCGCGCGCTGCGCGGCGATCAGGGCGTTGACTACCCGGTCTACGTTACCGCCGGCCAGATAGTGGCTTTCCAATTGATTGATATTCAACCCAAGCCCCGCTTTCGTTGCTTTGATCAGCGGATTGACGATCCGGCTTGGCGTTACCCGGCGGAGCCTCATGGCCACCAAGGTGATGATGCTGATGCGGACGCCCGCGGCCAAGGCCGAAATCCACAGCGTAAGCGGAAAGAAGCTGAAAAATACGCTTAATACGATGATTGCCACGACTGCGATCAGCAGAATCGGGATCAAAGAACTTGTCATAACATAGAATCCTCCCATTGTTTTTGCGGTGATCAGGTTTGACACCGCGATTTTCCTGCAGTTACCATGTTACACCATTCGTCGCAAACGAAGGGATTTATTTCGGTTTTACGACAATGCGCGCGCCTTCGACATGAATCACGGTCACGGCGGTATCCGTCGGCACGAACTCCCCTTCCGTCACCACGTCCACCCGTTCGCCGTCGATCAGGACCGTTCCCGCCGGACGCAGCGGCGTGACGCTGACGCCTTCCTTGCCGACCAGAAACTCCCGGGCTTCGGTAGGCACGTATCCCTGTTCTTTGGTCAGGGATTCTTTCAGGATAAAGCGGTTCCAGATGCCGCGCTCTTTGAAGATGAACGCTACGATCACCACGACGATCAAGGCCGCAATGAAGGCGATCCCGAGCGATACCATGGCATGGCTCGTGTCGTAGGCGGCCCGGACCACGCCGGCGACCAGGCTGATGGCGCCCAGCACGCCCAAAATGCCGAAGCTTGGAACGAACATTTCCAAGATCATCAAGATCAGGCCCACGATAAAGAGCAGCCAAGTTTCGTTGCCGGCGAAACCCGCGACGTAATTCCCGAAGAAATACAACACGAAAGCCGCGACTCCGACGATGCCCGGGACGCCGAATCCCGGAACGATCAGTTCGATCACGATGCCGGCGATGCCGAGGAACAGCAAAATCGTCATCACGACGGGATGGGTCAAAAACGCCGCGATTTTTTCGGCGCCCGTACGCTCTACCTGGATCAGGTCATCGTTCGCGTATCCCATCCATGAGACGACCTCCTCCGGCGATGAAGCAATTTTGTCGGCGTATCCGACCTTTAGCGCCTGCTCGCTGGATAATGCGATAATTTCGCCTTTTTCTTTCGTTTCCCCGATCTCCGGCATGTCGACCACCATGTTGATGTCCGCCATGCCAGCCGCGATTTTGGCGTTTCTGCCGCTTGATTCGGCGGCTGCCGCCATTTCCGACTTCCAGGCGGCCACCAGCTTCGGGTCCTCCACCCGTTTGCCCGTGCCGTCCACCATCGCGGCGGCGCCGATCATGCTTCCCGGGGACATCGCGATTTTGTCGGCGTTCAAGGCGATGTAACTTCCGGCGGAAGCTGCATTTCCGCGTATGTATGCAACCGTTTCGATTTTGCTTTCGCGGATCATTTTTCCTATGTTCTGCGCCGTCGATACCAGCCCGCCGGGCGTATTGATATCGAGAACGATCAGCCCCGCATTCATTTTTTCGGCTTCCTTAAATCCGCGTTTCATGAATTTTTCGAGCCCGGTTTCGATTTTTTGGTCCACCGGAATCACGTAAACGGGCGCGATTTTCGCCGATTCGGCCCCTGCCTGGCTCGGAAACGATGCAGCCATTCCCAAAACCAGCATGATTAAAAGAAGCAGCCACCTGTGAAACCTGTTCCCGTATTCGGATCGTTCCAACCAAGTTCCCCCCTTTCACCATGATTATAATATACTGTCCAGCATATGGTACTTATTACGCAGCAGAAGGCTTAACGTTTCAGTTTATGAACAAAAATGCCCGCCAAACCATGGAGTCATAAAGACTGCTCGCGGGATCCGCGGCGCTTTTTCGACCATCGAACGGTCCTTTGCCGCCGGCATCCTCCAAACACGAAAAAACACCCCTTAAAAAAGGGGTGCTTTGCGTTATGTTTTATTGCAGAAATTGCTGAACCACTTGGTTCACAACTTTTCCGTCGGAGCGGCCTTTGACTTTCGGCATTAGCGCGCTCATCACTTTACCCATGTCGGCTTTCGAAGAAGCACCGGTTTCCTGGATGGTCTGCTGTACAATAACTTTTATTTCTTCTTCGGAAAGCTGTGCGGGAAGATACTGACCGATAATCTCAATTTCTGCTTCGACATTTGCTGCAAGATCGTCTCGATCCGCTTTTTTAAATTCTTGGAGGGCATCTTTGCGCTGTTTAATTTCACGACTGAGGATATCAAGCACTTCGTTGTCATCCAAAGTTCTTTTCAAATCTATTTCAAGATTCTTGATCGTTGAACGAACCATTCGAATAGTGGAGAGCTTGAACTTGTCTTTGCTCTTCATCGCTTGTATCATATCTTCGTTCAATCGTTCGCTAAGACTCATGATAGTTCAGTTCCTCCTAAAACTTTCTCTTACGAGCAGCCTCGGACTTTTTCTTGCGCTTTACGCTTGGCTTCTCATAATGCTTGCGTTTCTTCACCTCAGCCAATACACCATCCTTAGCGATGGAACGCTTAAAGCGGCGAAGTGCAGCATCAATAGACTCGTTTTTGCGAACTTTAGTTTCAGACACCAGTTTTCCCTCCCTCCGACCAGACCGTCCAAGAGCAATAACACGGTTCATCAAATTTAATTATAGGTGAAATAGAAATAGGGTGTCAACCTTGACGCCCATTTTTTCAGAAAAACCCTTTCACGCCGCTT
The DNA here is from genome assembly GCF_038004655.1 of Paenibacillus sp. FSL M7-1455. Taxonomy (NCBI): domain Bacteria; kingdom Bacillati; phylum Bacillota; class Bacilli; order Caryophanales; family Paenibacillaceae; genus Paenibacillus; species Paenibacillus sp. FSL M7-1455. The sequence continues at coordinate 4,150,670 of NZ_JBBORO010000001.1, forward strand.
TCATCCATCCGCAACCGCAGGCAGCCGGGCATTTCCCCCGCAACAAAAAAACGGCCCGGTCCGGCCGAAACCGAACCTCCATTTGGGGTCAGCCTGCCGGACGGTTCAAGAAACCTTCCGTTTAGGCGTGCGAGTCCGAAATGCCCGTCAAAGCGCCCAATTTGGCCCCTCCGAGCAGATGGTAATGGATGTGGTACACCGCTTGTCCGCTGTCCGGCCCGCAGTTGTTGATGAGACGGTAGCCGGTGTCCGCCACGCCGAGCTCCTTGGCGATCTGCTGCGCCGCCTTGTGCATTTCCGCGACCAGCGGAAGGTCTTCCTCCGCCACGTCGTTCATCGTCGCGATATGTTTTTTCGGAATGATGAGCACATGCACGGGCGCCGCGGGTTGAATGTCCTTGAACGCCAAAATTTGTTCGTTTTCAAAAACCTTTTGGGAAGGAATGCTGCCTTCGACGATTTTGCAAAAGAGACAGTCCATCGTTTTTCGCCTCCGTTATGTATTGTTTGATTTACACCTATCATACCGGATTTTGGGGGAACCCGTCCATCGCAGGCAAAAAATGCCGCCTTCGGCCCTGCAGGTTCCGCGCGGTTCGCTGCTGCCGATGCCTGCCAAAAAAGCCCTCCATCGTGGAGGGCTTTTTTACCCGCGTTCCTTTTGACTGCAGCATTTTTCGGAACGTCGTCCGGCATGAAGCCTCCGTCCAAGCACCTGCTTTGAAACCCGGCCCCTTGAAGCAAGGCATTTTGACTTGAGCTATCCGGATGTATTCCTGGAGCTTAGCCCCCGGCCTGTTTTCAATAAAACGGCAGCAGGGAAAGCGCCGTCAGGGCGAATAGCGGCAACGCCAGGCGCCAAAAACGGCGTCCGTACGGATAACCATAGAAAGGATATCCGAAGCCATAGCCATAGGGAAAATACGGGAAGAACGCCCGGGCTTCCTGTTCGGGAACACGGTAACAGGGATCCCAGCAGTCCGCGTAAGGACTCGCATATCCATGATGGTAAGGCATGTTTTCATGGCCGCGGAACCGCAAGGTACACCTTTTCTTAGTCCACATGCTCGATAAAACCGTCGTGGACGCTTCCGTCCGACATCGTGGCTCTGACATACCGGTACATATGTTTTTTGCATACTTCTTTGGCCTCAAGTTTCTCCACTTTCATGATCCTCCCCAGTCAGCGATTTACAGGATCATCATATTCACGACTGGGCGAACGGCTACTGCCTACGAATAGCGGACAACCAAAAAAATAAAAAAAGAAACCCCCGCACCGAAAACATGCGGAATGTCGTCCGTGTGCCGGAGCAAACGATTCGCGCGAATCCGGAAAGGGGCTTCCAGGAAAAAGAGAAGGTCGGCTTGTCCACAACCGATATTAACAGCCATTCGCAGGAGCCGCTGTGAAATGGATCACTACAGCTGCTCCAGGGCAATTCTGGAGCCTCCGCCGGCCTGGTCGGCCGGGATGACCACAAGCTTGCGCGGAAGGCGGGCCCGCAGCTCCGGAACGTGGCTGATGACGCCCACGGAAAGATGGTCGTTATGCAGCCGCTCCAGCGACGTAATGACCGTCTCGAGCAGCTCCGGGTCCAACGTGCCGAAACCTTCGTCCAGGAAAAAGAATTGAAGCGGATATTGGCCGCGAAGCTGGATTTGGGCCGACAAGGCCAGAGCCAGCGACAACGACGTCAGGAAGGTCTCGCCTCCCGATAACGTGGATACCGGCCTGCGGACGCCTCCGTTCGCGTCGTCCCGGATCAGGAAACCTCCGCCGGAATCGACTTCAAGCGCGTACCGCTGCTTGGTCAAAAACGCCAGGCGCTGGGATGCGGACTGGCTGACCTGCATCAGCTGCTCCTCGGCGATATATTCGACAAAAGCGTTGCCGCGCAGGCAGGATTGCAGTTTGGCAAGCTTTTCGGCCTCATGTTGGCGCTGCATGCGCAGCTTTTCGAGCTCCGTCCAACGGAGGTGACGCTTTTTGACGTCCTCCAGATCGCGCTCGGCCCGCGCCTTCATCCGAAGGGCTTCTTCGTCGGCCTCCCGGGCCGCCGCGAGCTCGCCGCTCACCTGCAGCCACTCTTCTTCCGTCAAGGAGCTGCCCGCCAGCTGCTCTTCGATATGGCGGATCGCCGCCAGCAAATCGCGTTCTCCTTCCCGATGCTGCCTTACCTTCGCGGCAAGCTCTTCGGCCTCCGAAGGAGAGAGGTAAGACTCTTCCACTTCGGCCGCCGTGGCGAACGGGGAATCCTGCAGCAGCGCTTCCCAGCGCCGCCCGGCAGCTTCATGATGCGCCGCGGCCGATTCCGCGGCCTGCTTGGCCATGGCAAAAGCCTTTGCGCTTTCGTGTTTCGCCTGCTCTGCCGATTGTCTCAGCCGCTTCGCCTCGGCAGCCGTTTCCCGCAAAGCTTTCAGTTCGCCCAGGCAGGCCTCCAAAAGGGCTTCGGCCCGACGGTCTCCGATCCAGGCTTGAAGGCGCTCCTCTTTTTCCGCCAGCAGCTCCTCTTTGCCCCGGAGCTCGGCATCGAGCTGAATATGCCGCTTCTCGGCCTCAAGCAAATTCCGTTCGAGCGACTGGACCGCCTGCTTTTTCTCGTCGAGGAACGGCACGCTGCGGCGCAGGCGCTCTTTCACGTCCTCTGCCTCGCGGTCTTTCTGCTGCAGAAGCGACCAACGGCTTTCGACCTCGCCGATCGGCAGCTCCGGCAGTTCCTCCGACCATCTTGCGTTCAGCTCGCCGATCTCGTCCGACAGCTGGTTCACGTTGTCTTCCAGCCGCTTCAGCAAGGCGGCGTCCGCTTCGGCCGCGGCTTCTTGCTTCAGCGCTTGCCGGCGCAGCGTTTCGCGTTTTTCGCTAAGCTCGGACGTCTCTTGTTTTACGCGGAGCAGCGCCGCGCCAAGCGATTCCCGTGCACGTTCCAGTTCGTCTGCGCGCTCGGCCCAGGCGGTAACGGCGGCGAAATCATCTGCGGCTTCAGCCGTCTCCTCTTCCTTTGCAGCCGCGGCGAGAGCCGTGCCAGAGTCTGCCAGGGAAGAGGCGGAAGCGCCCGGAAGGCCTGAAACTTCGTGAATCAGCTGCCGCAGGGCATACCTTACCTCCTGCAGCCGGCTTTTTGCTTCTTGAATCAGCTGCAGCGAATGCTCCTCTTGTGCAGCATCGGCGTCCTCCGCCAAAACGGGCGCCGGATGCTCCAAGGAACCGCATACAGGGCAAGGCCGTCCATCATGCAATTCCGCCGCGAGCGCGGCCGACAGGCTTCGGAGCTGGCGATGCTTCAGCTCCTCCCGGAGCCGATGCTCGGCATGTTCCGCATCGCGCAGCGATTGCTCCGTCTGCCGGCTCGCCTGCTCCGCCTGCGACAGCAGCGAGGACATGCCGGCCGACAACTGCCGTTCGCGCTCCTGCAGCATAACGAGCTCGCGTTCCGCCTGACGCCGCTGCTCGTTTGCCGATGCCGCCTTAGTTTGCTGCTCCCCGTATTCACGGCGGGCTTTCATCAACCGGTCTTCGGCGGAACGGAGCAATTGCCGGAGCTCCAGCGCCTTATGCAGCAAGGAGCGTTCTTGGGCGGTCACTTCCAACTCGCCCAGCTTTTCCTGGAGATCCGCCTGCTTCTGTTCGCCCCGTTTCAACAGCTCCTGCTCCTTGGATAGCAGCTGGCGGAGCTCCAGCATTCCGTCCTGCGCTTCCTTCCGCTGGCGATGGAGCCGCTCGTACAGCGACTTGAGCTCGTCCCTTTCCTTCTGAAGCAGAACTGCCTGCTCCAATTGTTCCTTCCGCTGCAGCAGCTTCGGTTCCCCGGCTGCCAGCGCTTGCTGGGCCGCATCGTCGGATGCGCCGGCCTGCTCCGCTTCCCGCTGCGCCTCGGCGGCCGCCCTTTCCAGCTCCGCCGCAAGCGCCTCTTTTTGCTTCCAATCCTGCAGGCTTTCCCTCCATAAAGCGAGCGACGGCATCATGGACGACGACGCGGCCGATTTCGCCAGCTTTTGTTCGAGCCGCTGCATTTCCGGTTCCAGAGCCTGCAATTGCTCCAGCTTGGCCTGCTTCCGTTCTTTTTCGAGCTGACGCTCGCGGATTTTCCCTTTTTTTTCGGCTTCCGCGTTCAGCTCCTGTAGTTTGTTCCGGGTCGCTCCCGCATGCCTTACGGCCTCGCCCAAACGGTCTTCCGCCGCTTGAAGGGCTTCTTCCCCCGCTTCGCCAAGCCCCTGCTGCTCCGCTTCCACGGCTTTCAGCGCGCCGTCGTTTTCCTTGATCCGGCGGCTCAGCTTCATGCCCAGCTGGTCCCCGTACTGCTCCAGGTGAAAAAGCCGCTGCAGCATTTGCCGGCGTTCGCTGCCTTTCAAGGAAAGAAACTCCGCGAATTTGCCCTGCGGCAGCACGACGGCCCGCGTGAAATCGTCCATTTTCAGTCCGATTCTCTCTTCCACGCAGCGCGTGACTTCGGCCAATTTGTCGGCAACGACTTGCTCGCCTTCCTCCGTGACCTCGATAAACCTGCTGAGCGTGTTGCTGACGGAAAGGTCGCCCGTCCTTTTGAACCTGCGTTCGACCCGGAAGCGCCGCTTGCCTTCGGCGGAAGCCAGTTCGAAACAAAAGGAAACGAACAGGGAATCCTCCGAATGGTTCATGATCCCCTGCGTCCCGTTCGCCGCCCGTTCGACTTTGCCGTACAGGGCGAGGGTCATGGCGTCAAGCAGCGTGGATTTGCCGCTTCCCGTCGGCCCGAAGATGCCGAACAGCCCCATGTCGCATAAATCCTCGAAATCGATCTGCTGCATCTCCCTGTAACTCTGCAGCCCGGACAGCTTCAATTGAATCGGCTTCATTCGGCCTCACCTTCCTTCGCGTTCCCGTCCTCCGCCACGAGCTCGAGAAACAACTGCACCAATTCGTCCTCCGGCTCGGCCCCGCCGGTCTGCCGCTGGTAAAACCTGCGGAACAGCTCGGACACCGGGAGCCCGGAACGTTCCTGCCGAAGCTCTTCCCGCTCCATTTCCGGATAGATCGGACGGATATGTACGAAGCCGTCCCGGCTTCTGCGCAGGCGCTGGATCTCTCCGAGCGACAACGACTCGTTAAGGGATATTTCAAGATCGATAAAAGCGTCGGCATCCCTGCCTTCATCCAGCCACCGGTGCACTTCTTCGAGCCCTCCCTTGGCTTTCCACCGCACAAGCGGGCGGCCGCAGGACAGATGCACCTCCTCCAGCGCAGGCGCGCCTCCAGGCGCAACGTCGATCATCATGACCGACTTGGCCTGACCCGCTTCCGAAAAGCTGTAAGCAAGCGGAGAGCCGCTGTACCGGATGATGCCCTCCCCTTTCACCGCCTGCGGGCGGTGAAGATGACCGAGCGCCGTGTACTGGGCCCCGATCGACAAAGCCGACGGGTCGACCGTATACGCGCCGCCTACCTGGATCGGGCGTTCGGAATCGCATTCCAAGCCGCCCAGCACGTAAATGTGGCTCATGGCCAGATTGACGGTTTCGGGCGTAAACTGTCCGGCAAGCTTCTTCATGAGCGTGCCTACGCGGGCGCTGTACGCCTTGCGCAGCTCTTCTTCCCCGCCTTCCGCCGAAAGCAGTTCGTTCAGCCTGGCTTCGGAAGGATAAGGCAGCGCGGCGATTTTGGCGATTTCCCCCGTCCGGGAAACGCCCACCGTCACCGCCTCGGCCACGGGCAGCCCGATCAGCGTAATCCCCTGGCGCGCCACCAAAGGCGATACCGAAGAAACGCGTTCAGGCTGGTCGTGATTCCCGGAGATGACGACCAAAGGCCGCCCGTTTTCCGTCAGCTTCGCGCAAGCCTCGTAAAAAAGCTGCTCCGCGGCCGCGGGCGGATTGACGGAATCGTAGACGTCTCCCGCCATCAAGATCAAATCCGCCTGCTGCCAATCGGCGATGCGGACGAGCTCGTCCACGAAATTCTCCTGCTCCTTCAGCCTGCTGCGGCCTTCGAGCGTTTTTCCGAAATGCCAGTCCCCGGTATGCAGTATCCGCATGCGGCGTTCTCCCCTTTCCCATGTGCAAAACTTGACATCTATCAAATTGGGCATGCGCAAACTTGATCCTACAAGCGGACGGCATGTCCGCCGTCAAAAAAGTACAGCCATTTCTCGGCGATTTCCTCGTGCAAAATGTCTTCCAGCGCTCTGGCGTACAGGTTCAGCTGGAATCGATACCGTTCGGTGAGCCCGTCGATTCCCCCCCGATGCTCGAGCACCCTGTCCGTTTTATAATCGACCAGCACCAGCTTGCCGTCATGGCGGAACAGGCAATCGACCACGCCTTGGATCAGCACCGTTTCTCCGTTTAAAGCGGAGGCCTCGAACAAGTCGGGCTCGTCCGGATGCAGGCCCGCCTGCTGCGTGAACAGCCCTTGATGGGCTTCCTCCGCGGGCATGCCGTAGCTGAACGGCATTTCCCGGGCCGTCCATTCGGCGGCCAGCAGCCGCTTTCCGACCTCCGCGGCAAAAAACATGCCTGCTTCTTCCGGCCGGATGACCTCCGCCTGCTCGCGCGTCAGCAGCTCGTGTTCGACCAAACGGCTTACGGTTTCCCTGACGGTCTCGGCGTCGACATGGCCCCGGTCCAGCGGTATATGCTGCATCAGCGTGTGGTACACCGTGCCGCGCTCCGCCGGCGTCAGCGCCGTTTGTTCCATGAATTTCGGCCGTCTGAGCGGAAGCGTGGCCGCCGCAACAAGTTCCGGACCGTCCGAGATTTCCCGGCGAAGCATCTCGTCCTCCATCCAATTTTCGGACGGCTGGTCCTGCAGCGTCAACAGCTTCTTCATTTCGGACACCGAGGTTTTGGCGGACAGCCGGGTCACGGTTTCGTAAGGATACCGCCAGGTCAAGCGTTCCGATACCCAGGACTCGCCGCGGGCCTCCCCGCTCTCCGCGGCCTCCACCGGCCGGCGTTCCATCATGGCTTGCAGCCGCTGTTTCCTGTCGGGAGAGGATGCCTCCTCCTCTTCCCAGCCGCCGAGCGCCGCCAGCGAAAGCTCGTCCGCAGAAAGCACCGATACGCTCCACCTGGAGGGATCGGAAGCGAGGACCGGCGGGGGAGCGGCGTCCGTTTCCGCCAGCTCCCGAAGCTTGCCGGCTCCCGGATGCCTGATGAGCGCCGGACCCACCCAGTCGATGTAGCTGCGCCCCCTGGCGAGCAAATAATCCGGAAGCGTATATTCGCGCTGCTCAAGCACCTGGGCCCAGGATGACGCCTTTTTGCCGACGTCCTTGATCGTCCCGATCAGGTACAGCTTCTCCTTCGGGCGCGTCAGCCCGACATACAGCACGCGCATTTCCTCCGCCAGCAGCTCCAGTTGGGAGCGGCGGCGGATCGCGAGGTTCGGGAGCGTCGGGAAGCTGACCCGCTTCTCCTCGTCCACGAATTTGGGCCCGAAACCCAGTTCCTTATGCATCAGGAACGGAGCGTTCAAATCCTGTTGGTTGAAGGTTTTGGACATGCCCGCCAAAAACACGACGGGAAACTCGAGCCCTTTGCTTTTGTGGATGGTCATGATCCGTACGGCGTTGTCCCGCTGCTCGGTGCCGCTGCCGCCGCCGAGGTCGCCGCCCCGGTCGCGCAGCCGGGACACGAAGGTCAGGAACCGGAACAATCCCCGGGATGCCGTCGTCTGTTCGAATTGGACGGCCCGGTCGTGCAATGCTTTCAGGTTGTTCTGGCGCTCGGCGCCTCCCGGGAGTCCCCCGACCCAATCGAGATATCCGGTCTCCCGGTAAACCTGCCAGATCAAATCCCCGAGGCTGATTCTGCGCGCGGCGTCGCGCCAGTTTTGCAGCTGCTCCGCGAACCCTTGGATTTTTTGCTGCAAAGCAGCCGGGATGCCGTCAGCGGCTTCGGCTCCGATCGCTCCGGCGTCCCCCTTGGCCTCCGCGCGGTCCGCAGGGAAAGGCGCGGCTTCCGAGGATGCCGCCGCCTCCGCTTCCGCAAGCAGGAGCTCCCTACGGGCCTCGTCTCCGGCGGACGCCGTACCGGGCCAAGCGGCCGCCGTCAGCGCATCGTAGAACGATCCGCCTCGAACCAGCCGGATCTGCGCAAGTTCTTCCTCCGTCAAGCCGACGATCGGGGAACGGAGTACGCCGGCGAGCGGAATATCCTGCATGGGATTGTCGATGACCTGCAGAAGGGACAACATCACTTCCACTTCCGTCGCCTGAAAATAACCGCGGGCCTGCTCGCCGTCGGCGGGAATCCCGAGCTGCTTCAGCTCCTCCATCATCAGCGGCCCCCAAATATAGGCGGAACGCAGGAGAATGACCATATCGCCGTAACGCACCGGCCGCATTTCTTTAAGGCCCTTGTCGTAAACGAGCAGCGGCTTGGCGGACGTGTCGCCCATCAGCTGCCTGATCTTTTTGGCAATGGCCCTTGCTTCAAGCTGGGCCGTCTCCATTTCCTGCACTTCGCTTTCCTGCATCAACCCGTCCTGCTCGCCGGCCTGCGCCTCTTCCTGCTCGGACGGCCCGCTGCCGGCACGGTCGATCAGCAGAAGCTCGGGCGCATACGGATCCGCCGCCGCTTCCTCCGGCTCGGGAAACGAAGCCCCGTATACAAGCTCGGCCCGCTCGTCGTAGCCGATCTCGGCCACGGTTTCGTTCATGATCTGGCGGAAGATGACGTTGACCGCGTCAACCACTTCCATCCGGCTGCGGAAGTTCCGCGCCAGGTCGATGCGGATTCCGCTTCCGCCTTCGCTGCCGTAGCTTCGGTATTTATCCAGGAACAGCCCCGGCTCGGCCAGCCGGAACCGGTAGATGCTCTGCTTCACGTCGCCGACCATAAATCGGTTTCCCGGTTGTTCCCTTGAAATCAGCCCGACGATCGTCTCCTGCACGCTGTTGGTATCCTGATATTCGTCAAGCAGCACTTCGTCAAACTGCTCGCGGTATTCAACGGCCGCATCGGAAGGCATCGGACGCTCCGGCGTCGAATCGGGATGCAGCAAAATCCGCAGGCAATAGTGCTCCAGATCGCTGAAATCCACGGCCCCCCGCTTCCGTTTTTCCGCTTCGAACCGGTTGCCGAACTGAATCACAAGCTCCGCAAGCTCCCGCATCAGCGGGGCCGCTTCGTTCATTTCCGCCAAAAAGGATTCGGCCGGGCGGCCAAACAACGCGCCCCGCAGATCGGTCAGCGTTTTTTTGACGGTATCCCGCAGTTCCTTCACGCGCTCCTGCAGCCGGGGATCGGTATCGTCCTTGCGCACGCTTTTCAGCTTGCCGAAGGAAATCCCCTGAAACACCCCGTACAGTTCTTCCCAAGGACGATGATCCAACGCTTCTTGCAGGCCGCGGACCATGTCCAGATCGGCGTCCAGGTTATCCGCGTACGGGGCCGGTCCTCCGGAAGCCAACGCCAGTCCGCGCGCTTGCCGCAGGAGGCCTTCCGCGCCGGCCAGCGCCAGGCGGGCATCCTGCAAAATGCTGCGCACCCAGGCGGTTTCTCCGAGGCTGGCGGCATCCGAAACCGCAAAGGCTTCGGCCATGCTTCGCAGCCACTGATCCGGCCAGGCATGGCTGCGGGAAAAATCGTAGAGCTTTTGCACCAGCAGATGCATCGCGTCGTCGCTGCGCTCCCCGCTGAACCAATCCACCAGACGGATAAAATCGCTGCCGTCCGCTTCCTCGCCGTATTTTTCCTCGAAAAGCTCCTCGAGCAGCTCCTGGCGCATCAGCTCCGCTTCGTTTTCGTTGATGATCCGGAAATTCGGGTCCAAGGGAATCATCTGGTAGTAACGCCGGATGACCTCGAGGCAAAAGGAGTGGAGCGTCGTGATCGACGCCCGGCCCAGAAGGGAAAGCTGACGGCGCAAATGCACGTTGTCCGGCTCCTTCTCCAGCTCCTTGTCCAGCGCTTCGCGAATCCGGTCCCGCATCTCCGCGGCCGCCGCCTTCGTGAAGGTTGCCACGAGCAGGCGGTCCACGCTGAATCCCTGCTCCACGTCCGTTATTTTACGGATGATCCGTTCCACGAGCACGGCGGTTTTGCCGGAACCGGCCGCAGCGGCCACAAGGATGTCGTCGCCCGTTTCGGCGATCGCCTTCCATTGGTCGTCGCTCCATATGCTGCCTTCGGGTTTCGGTTTTAAGCTCAAGACGTTTCTCCTCCTTTATGCTCGGACAACAGTTCCCATACCTGCGTTTTATCCGGTTTGCCCAGCAGATGGTAGTGGTTGCCTTCGACGGTCTCGTCAAATTGGCATACCGGCTTGAACGGGCAAAACGTGCAGGCGGTTTCCTGCTGGATGCGGTACGGTTCGATCCGCACGTCGCCCTCCGTAATCCTCGTTCCGATGCTTTCAATGCTGCGGCGGACCGAAGCCAGCAAATCGTCCCACTGCTCCGGCGTTGCCACGGACGCGCTGCTGTAGAAGCTGCCGTCCGCTTTGACGGCCACCGGCAGAATGGACGAATGCCCCTTGTCCAAGGAAGCGTCCATCAAGGACACCGTCTCCCGGTCGGCAAGCAGCAGCCCTTTCATTTTGAACCGTTTGAGCAGCTCTTCCGCCGCCTGCTCCATCGTCATGCCGTTGGCCGACTGCAGGATCGGGTCATGCACGTGAAAATACAGCGTCCCTGCCGGCAGCGCCTTACTGCCGAGCCACTTCTCCGCATAGGTCAGCAGCACGTCCAAATACGTCAGCATTTGCAGCGCAAGTCCGTAATACACTTCATGCAACTTCAGGTCCTTATGCCCGGATTTGTAGTCGATGACCCGCAGCAAAAGCCCGTTTTCCCCATGGGCCAGGTCCACGCGGTCGATTCGGCCGACGACTTCCATCACGGAACCGTTCTCCAGCTTGAAGGTCAGCGGCGGCAGCGGTTTCCCCGGCCCGAAATCAAGCTCCAGCCCCACGGGCTCGAAGCTGCCGCGGCGGGCATGCTCGCCCAAAATGACGGAGGCTCTGCCGACGATGTTTTTCAGCTTCCTTGAAATGTAGCCGTAGCGCTTCGAGCTGAGCAAAATTTCGCCCTGAAGCATCGGGGCGAGCCGTTCCACCGTCAGTTCCGCTTCCCTTCGGCATTCCTCTGCCGTCAGGCTTCCCCAGCTGCGGTTCTGCTCCTTCAGCCGAACGGCCATTTCGCTTAGCGCGGCATGAAAAAGCTGACCGATGTCCGGCGCCTTCAGCCGGTACAGCTGGCGCTCCCTCAGCTTTAGCCCATGGGAGGCAAAATGCGAAAACGGGCACGCCACGAACCTCTCCATCCGCGACACGCTCGTGCGGACCTTGCTGCCGTACAGCCGGCGGCTGGTGCCGGCCGAAAGCGGCTTCGTCCCGTTGCGGTAAAACAGCGAACGGAGCAGCATGTCGAGCGGTCCGCGCCACTGCGGATCGGTTAAATACCAGTTGTAGGCGTTCCACCATATCTCCGGCATGTTCATACCCTGTTTCCATCGCCGCAGCTGCACGATCAGATGCTTCAGCGTCTGGCGGGGATGTTCGATGAAGGCTTCATGCTCCGAAGCGGGCTGTTCCGCTCCCGGCTGGGCCAAAAGCGGCCGTGCCTGAAGGTGCGGAAACATTTTCGCCAAATGGCGGACGACTTCCGAAGGAAGCAGCTCCTTCCCTTCGTCGTCCGCCGCCGGATAACTGATCCAGACATGCCGGCTGGCGGAAGTCAAGGCGTTATAGATCAGAAAGCGTTCATCCAGCAGCCGGCGCGAAATGCCGGGGGCCAGTTCCATGCCCGCATCCGCAAGCACGGACCGTTCCTGTTCGGTAAGGACGCCGTCCTCCTGGAACACCGCCGGAATGACCCCGTCGTTCACCCCGAGCAAAAAAGCGTATTTGACGCCGCTCGTGCGGGTCCGGTCCATCGTTCCCACGAGCACCTGATCAAGCGAAGGGGGAACGAGTCCAAGCTTCAGCTCGCTGAGCCCGGTCTCCAGCATGCCCGCGAACAGGTCGAACGCCATTTTCTCCGGCCCCATCATCTCGACGATCTGATCCAGCAAATCCAGCACCTCGCCCCAAAGCTGCCGATGCTCCCTGGCCGCTTCCGGACGGCCGCCGAGCAGCGCTTCGCGGTTCCACGCGTCCAATTTCTGGGGAACGCCCGCGTCCTCAAGCAGCCCGTAAACGGCCGTGCACATCTCCCGTGCCGTTTTGGCGCGTTTCATCCGTTTCTCGAAAGCAGCCAGCGGCCCGGTAACCGCCGCCCGGCAGCGTTCCATCAGCTCAAGCGTCTCTTCGGCCGTCTTCGGCCGCGCAGATCCCCCTTCTTCCAGCGACAGGCTCGGGACCGCCTTGAGCGGCCTTCCGTCCGTCCAGCGGTAGCCCTGAAGCCCGCAAGCGAGCGCATAGTTTTCGAAGCGGTCCATGTCTTCGCGCGTCAGCGACCCGTCAAGCGGGAGAAGCAGGTCGCTTTTGACGCAGCGGAACACGTCCTCATGCCTCCAGAACCGCCGGACCACATCCAGCGCGGCGCGAATGAACTCGGCAAGGGGATGGTGAAGCTCGCTCCTTTTCTGGTCAAGGAAAACCGGAACGCCGTAATCGTGGAAAAGCGGCATGACGAGATGCTCGTAATCCGCGAGATTGCGCACGAACACGGCCATTTCGCGGAAGCGTACGCCTTCCTCGCGCGACAGCCGAAGCATCTCCCGCAGCGCTCCTTCGACCTCCGCCCGCCGGCTGGAGGCGGGATGGATCGAAATCGCTTCGCCGCTTTGGCCGGCGTTCGCCTCGTAGCGAAGGCGGCGATCGTACCCCCGCTCCAAATGGGCAAGCATCGGACTTTCCGCGAAACGCGGCGGCACGGGCGGAGCCAGCACCGTATCGTCGATGTCCAGGCCCAATTCTTCCGCCATGCCCCTCAGCTTGACATAGGTCGTGGCGGTCGGATGGAACAAATCGAGCTCATGCGGCATCCGCGCGCCGTCGTAAGGTTTGTCCAGCGTCAAGGAAACGGTGACGGACCGGGCATGGAGCATCAACTGGCCGACCGCCAAAAGCTCCTGCGGAGTAAAACCGTGGAACCCGTCGATCCATATTTCCGCTCCGCGCAAATAGGCGGAGTCCTTCACCGCTTCGGTCAAACGGATCAAATTGTCTTCCTCGTCGATATACAGCGGCGACATTTCCTGCTCGAAATCTTTGTATACCGTCCACAAATCTTCAAGCTTGCTGCGAAGGATCGGCGTGACGCCTTGCGGCGGCAGTTGCTCCAGCAGCTGCCCGACGGCGGACGCATCGACGCAATACCGCTTCATCTCGGTATACGCGTCGCCGAGCTTGCCGACGAACCCGAGCTGCTCGCCCGAGGCCCCAAACAGTTTCAGCTCGTCCTTGCGGCGCTGTATGATTTTGTACAGCAGCATTTTTTTGCCTTCGTCGCTGATGCCGACGCGCGCCGTTCCCCCGGTCTCCTGCATGACGCGGTAGGCGAGGCGGCGGAAGCTGAGCACTTGGGCCCTGACGCTCCCCTTGATCCGCCCCGACGTAACCAGCCCGTGTTCGGCCTGGAACGAACCCTGCTCCGGAACGAGCAAAATGATCGCATTCCCTTGCGGCTCGGCCTCCAGTTTGGCGGAAATTTGATCCAATATGGCCGTCGTTTTGCCGCTGCCCGATCGTCCGATCAGAAAATGAACCGGCATGTTCCTCCCCCTTCATCTATGTAAAATAAAAAACTATGGATTTTGCTCCAAATCTACCTTCCAGTATATCATACACAGCTCAAAATAGAACGTATGTTTGCAAAGATCACATCCACGCCGGTAGCCCTGCAGCCGTTAGCTCTGCCGTGCAGAGCGCTTCTCCTATTTTACCACTAAATTTCCGCCAAGGTTGAACGTCCAGTATTTGCAAAAAAGCGCTGCAGGCCGCATTTTTTCGAAGCTCCTATTTTCTTGCAAAAAAAGAAAGAACCGCCGCCGAATCCTCTCGGATTCAAAACGGCAGTCCGGTATCTTCCCGATTAAAAGGTTTTGCTTCTCACTTCGAAAATCGCAAACTTCAGGTAGTGTCCTTCATCGACGCCCAAAATTTGCGGATGGTCTTTCCCGGCGGCGCGCCATTCGATCAAACGCAGAATCTTCCCTGCATCCGCCGCAGCCTCCCGGATCGTTTCCAGGAACAAATCGGGGCGCATATGGTACGAGCAGCTTGCCGTGACCAGGTACCCGCCTTCGTTCACCAGCTTCATGCCGTGCAGGTTGATGTCCTTGTATCCTCTGCAGGCGCCTTTTACGGCGCTTTTCGTTTTCGCGAAGGCTGGCGGGTCCAAAATGACGACGTCCCATGTTCTGCCGCCCCCCGCGGTCATTTTTTGCGAGGTGTCGATCTTCCCTGCGCCGGCGGAACGGATCTGTCTTTCCTCCAGCCCTTTGACCTGCGACCGGAGATACTGGAACGCGTCATCCACGACGAACTCCACGCGGTCGCCGAAGCCGTTCAGCTCCACGTTTTCCCGCGCGCTGTCGATCGCATGCTGGGAGATGTCCAGGCAGGTCACTTTTTTGGCCCCGTATTTGCAGGCATGAAGCGTAAAGCTGCCGGTATGCGAAAAACATTCCAGCACCGTCGCGCCGTCCCAGTAAGGGAACGTGACGACCTTGCCGCTTTTGTTGACCGGACGCCGGACCCGTTGCCCGTTTTCTTCGACTTCCCGAACCTCGATCCCGCTGCGTTCGCCCCAGCCGGTCATCAGCGGCTCGATGGACGCGCGGTTTTCCCGCTGGTCGAAAAAGTAGCCGGTTTTTTGCCCTTCTTCGATATCGACGCGGATCAGCAGCCCGTTTTCCCGGACCGTAACGTATCTCGGGCATTCCCCGTAGAGGGGCCCCTTCGTCTGCTCCAATCCTTCGAGCTCCCGGATCGGTACATCGCTCCGTTCATAGATGCCGCGCGGGTTCATCACCTTAGCCAAGGCGCCGACGATTTCCTTGCGCCGGATATCCATGCCCAGCGTCAAGAGCTGAATGACCAGCACGTCATCGAACCGGTCCACGATGAGTCCAGGGAGGAAATCGGCCTCCCCGTACACCAGGCGATAAGCATTTCCTTCGTCCAGGAAGCGCTCCCGGTGCTTCAGGCAGCCAAGGAACCGCTCGGCGAAAAAGTCCTCGTCCATCGCTTCGATCTCGCGGTAGGAAACGGCGCGCACGGTAATCTGCGATGCCGGGTTGTAATAACCGGTCGCCAAATAGCGGCCTTGATGGTTCACGACTTGGACCAGGTCCCCCGGCTGCGGATCGCCTTGAACCGACTCGATTTCGTTTTTGAAAATCCAGGGATGACCCTGCTCCAGCCTTTTTTTGCGGTTTTTATGAAGAACGACAGTTGCCAACATGTCCACTCCTACTCATGTCTATTTCTTGATCCTAAAGGTTTGCTCCCCGGCCTCCCGTGTCATGGTTGTCCAGGCAGCGACATATACGTAATACATGGACAAGAATTCGCAAAGGAGAACCTTACCCATGTTTCATACGATGATTTTCCCCGTCGTGTACGGGCTGATCATTTTCCTGGCCGGGATGAAAGTGATGGAAGCCGCGCTGGGCAGCTGGGCCGGACCGCTGCTTTCGTCCTTCCTGCAAAAAGCGACCGCCTCCCCGCTCAAAGGCATGCTGTTCAGCACCGGCATTACGGCGGTGCTCCAAAGCAGCACGGCCGTGACCGTGCTCACGATGGGACTCGTCAATGCCGGCTTGCTTTCATTCGACCGGACGCTGGGCATCATTCTCGGCAGCAATATCGGCACATGCATCACGACCGAGCTGATCGGCCTGCAGATCGGCCAAATCGCGCTGCCGCTGCTTGGCGTCTCCATCGTCGTGTGGGCGGCCGCGGTCCTGTTCGACGAGTACGGGCTTTTTGGGAAAAGCGGCAAAACGGGGCGCTTTATGCCGATACAGCTGATGGCGCTGGCCGCTGCCGGTTTTGCCATGGTCATGCTCGGCATCCGCGTCATGCAGATGATCGGGCCTTCCCTCGAAACATCCGGACTGTTCGGATGGTTTATCGCCCAATCCACGCATAACCTGTGGTGGAGCCTCGCTGCGGGCGCGGCTTTAACCGCGCTTATGCACAGCAGCGCCGCCGTCATCGGCCTGGCGATCGTGCTGGCGGCGTCCGGAACGCTTCCGGTGGCCGTCGGGATCGGCATCGTGCTCGGCGCGAACGTAGGCACTTGCGTAACCGCCGTCATTGCAGCGGTCGGAAGCACGAAATCCGGCCAATTCGTCGCCTGGACGCATGTCGTGCTCAACGTGGGCGGCGCGCTGCTGTTTATGCCCTTCATCCCGCAGCTGCAGCTTGCGGTGTCCTGGCTGTCCGCCGAGAGCGGCGCCCAGATTGCCCATGCCCAAACGCTGTTCAACATCCTTTGTTCGCTCGTCGCGCTCCCGTTATGTTATTTGCCGGCGTGGAAAAAAATCCGTTTTCACGGATAGTCCCCGAGGATCCTCCAAAAAGGCGGCCTGCCCTTGATGCCCTTTAGACCTGAATGCCGAGGCGGGCAAGCGCCTTGCGGACGATGACGTCGTTGTTGTCGTAACCGCCTTGTTCCTGCCTGCTCCACGCTTCCTTCGGATCGTACCAGGAGACGCCGCTGATTTCCTCCACCTGCGGGCGCAAGGTGCCGCTTTTGGCTTCGACGAGATAATAATGGACTTCCTTGTCCACTTCGCCATGGACCGGGTGAATGTATTTATATTTAATGATATCCACGGGAGCAACGATTTCTCCCCTGATTCCCGTTTCTTCTTCGATTTCCCGCAGCGCGGTCTGCTCCACGGTCTCGCCGGGCTCCATTTTCCCTTTCGGGAGCGAAATTTTGCCGTAACGATCCGTGATGAGCTGCACCATCAGCCGGTCTCCTTCGCAGCGGTATACGACGCCGCCCGCCGAAATCTCCGTTCTGGCCATCCCCATTCCTCCCTTGCCGAAGCCATAGTGCAACAAGGATTCCACTTCCTTGTTTGCACCGGAAATGAAATCCTTGTTTTTCAATCCATTTGGTTCCTGGTTTACATCGCTGCGCCGGTAGCTCCGTCCAGAACGCGGACAAGCTGGCCTTCGCATTCATGCACGCCTGCTTTGGTGACTTTCACCCGGCAGAGCTGGCCTTGAAGGTCCTCGGAGCCGTCAAAAACAAGCTGCAGGTAGTTGTCGCTGAAGCCGTGCATTTTGCCCGGGCCATGCGATTCTTTCGAGCCTTCCGGAATAACGTCCAGCACTTGGCCGACGAATTTTTCCGCATAGGCGAGCTGCATGCTCTCCGAAAGGCTGATCAGCTCGCGCACGCGCTCGTGTTTGATTTCCTCGTCGACCTGGTCCTGCATCCGCGAAGCGGGCGTGCCGTTCCGTTGGGAATACGGGAACACGTGCATCTCGGAGAAATTGATCTCCTTCATGAAATTGTAACCGTTCCGGAACATTTCATCCGTTTCCCCCGGGAAACCGACGATGACGTCCGTCGTAATGCCGACGTCCGGCATCGCCTGGCGGATCATCTGCATTTTATTGTAGAACTCCTCGGTCGTGTACTTCCGGCGCATCCGTTTCAGGACGGTATCGTCTCCCGCCTGCAGCGGGATATGCAGATGACGGCACATTTTGGACGAGCGGTTCAGCACGTCCAGCATGTTGTCGTCGATTTGGCTGGCTTCGATCGAACTGATGCGGATCCGCTCCAGCCCGTCCACCTTGTCCAAATCCCACAGCAGGTCCGACAAACGGTAGTTTTCGAGGTCGTCGCCGAAACCTCCCGTATGAATGCCGGTCAGCACGATTTCTTTGTAGCCCGCTTCGACCAGCTGATGCGCCTGGGTGATGATGCTTTTCGGATCCCGGCTGCGCGACAGACCGCGGGACCACGGAATGATGCAAAACGTGCAGAAATTGTTGCAGCCGTCCTGGATTTTCAGGAAAGCGCGGGTCCGGTCCGCAAAACTCGGAACGTCCATGTCCTCGAACACGCGGTTTTTCATGATGTTGCGCACGGCGTTGATCGGCTCGCGTTTTTCGCGGATTTCATTCACGAACGGAATGATTTTGTCGCGGTCCTGGTTGCCGATGACGAGATCGACGCCCGGAATGTCCATAATTTCGGCCGGAGACGTTTGCGCGTAGCAGCCCGTTACCGCGATGATCGCTTCGGGATTGCGGCGCACGGCACGGCGGATGATCTGCCGGCTCTTCTTGTCACCGGTGTTCGTTACGGTGCATGTATTGATCAAATAAACGTCTGCGGTCTGTTCGAAATCCACCTGCTCGTAGCCTTCTTTTTTGAACAGCTGCCAGATGGCTTCCGTGTCGTAAAAATTAACTTTGCAACCTAATGTGTAAAATGCAACGGATGGCATTTTCAAACTCCCCCCATTTCTCCGGATTCGTAAAGTATGCATGCAAGGGCAACCATACCCGCTGTTTCACAGCGCAGGATCCGTTTGCCGAGACCGACGCTGGCCGCTCCCGTTTCCTCCGCCTGACGGCATTCCTCCTCGCTGAACCCGCCTTCGGGACCCACGAGGAGCAGCACGCGCGGCGAACGGTCCGCCGGCATAACGCCGATGAACGGTTTCAACGCATCCCGCAGTTGGAGGCCTTCTTCCTTCTCATAGCAAAAATAAACGGCATCGTAGTTGCGGAACGTCGCCAAAAGCTGCTTCCAGCCAAGCGGCTGCTCCACCCGCGGAACCGTATTCCGGTGGCTTTGCTCGGCCGCTTCTTTCGCGATTTTGTTCCAGCGCTCCAGCCGCTTGGATTCCTTTTTGGCATCGTACTGGACGATCGTCCGCTCCGAAATGAACGGAACGAAGGAAACCGCGCCGATTTCGGTGCATTTCTGGATGACGGTCTCCATCTTGTCCCCTTTCGGCAGGCTCTGCGCAACCGTTACCTTCACGGCGGGTTCGTGCGTCATCTCCAGCGGCCGGACGATGGCCGCCGTGACCGTGCCGGATTCGATCGACGCAATTTCGACGAGCGCCTCGCGGGACACGCCGTCGCTGACGATGAACTGATCCCCGCTTTTGCCGCGCATGACCTTCGAAATATGGCGCGCATCCTCGCCGGATATGTCCACTGTATTTTCCTTGAACTGCTCAGGCGATACGAAATACCGCTGCATGTCATCAACATCCTATTGAAGATTTTGCAAAAATCCTGAATTTAAAAAAATCACAATCCTCATCATACAACATTTGCCCGCCCGATGACCAGTACATGTTTACCGGTCGGGCGCCCCCGGCCTATGACAAAATATGCAAAAAGACCTGCATGAAGTGGTAATACAAATCCCTTGCCAACTGATAGAGAGGCGAAATCGTATATCTTTGCAGCACCGGGATAAACAAAATAAGCAAAAAGATGAACACCGACCACTGCTCCACCTGCTGCAGCTTGCCCCTTACGCGGCCCGGAACGAGATCCTCCACGATCCGGTAGCCGTCCAGCGGCGGCAGCGGAATAAGGTTAAACAAAAACAGGAAAAAGTTCATCAGTCCGAACAGCTGGAAAAACATCATGATCGCTTCCAGCAGCTTTTCATTCGAAATCGACGCCAGCACGCCCGTGCTGATGAGCAGCGAATAGATGAACGTGCCGATGACCGCCAGGAAAAAGTTGCTCAAAGGACCTGCGGCCGACACGACCACGCCCATCAAGCGCGGGCTTTTGAAATTGTCGCGGTTGACCGGAACGGGCCTCGCCCAGCCGAAGCCGGCGATCAGGAGCAAAATGATCCCGAGCAGGTCGAAGTGAACCGCGGGATTTAACGTAACCCGGCCCAGCAGCTTCGCCGTCGGGTCGCCGAATTTATTGGCAAAATAAGCATGCGAAAATTCATGCACCGTAAAGGCGATGACCAGCACGACCAAATAAAAAGGGAGCTGTTCGAGCGGTACGCTGAGTATTTTGTTCAAAAAATCCATTATGACCTCTTTCTAGCTACAAATGCGACCCAGTCCTCATCGCGGCATACGTCCTCAATGGCAAAACCGGAATCCTCAAGTGCCTGCTGTACGATTTCCACTTTATTTTTATAAATGCCCGACGCGATATAAACGCCGCCCGGCTTAAGCGCCTGATACACGTCATCGATGAACAGCAAAATGATTTCGGCCAAAATGTTGGCCACGACGATATCGACCGGCAGCGTGATCCCCAGTTCGCTTCCGTCGCCGCCGCTTAGCAGCCCCAGCAGATCGCTTTCTTTTACCGTAATCTGCCGCTCCATGCCGTTCAGGGCCGTATTTTCGCGCGCGCTGGATACCGCCACGGGGTCCAGGTCCAGGGCAAGCACATGTTTTGCCCCGAGCAACACCGACCCGATGGACAAAATGCCCGAACCCGTTCCGACGTCGATGATTTCTTCTCCGCCTTTGATCACCTTCTCCAGTGTCCGCAGGCATAACGCCGTCGTCGGATGGGTGCCCGTGCCGAATGCCATGCCGGGGTCCAGCTCGATGATTTTTTCGGCTTCATGCTCCGGCTCGTATTCCTCCCAGGTCGGTTTGATCGTCAGCCGGTCGGAAACGCGCAGCGGCTTGAAATACTGCTTCCAGGCCGTCGCCCAATCATCCTCGTTGACCGTTTTGATCTCGTAACGGACATCTCCCGGATCGATCCCAAACTCGCGCAGCCCTTCGATTCTATGCTTCACTTCCTCCAAAATGTCCTCCACCTTGGATTCTTCCGAAAAATATCCTTTGATTTCGGCCTGTCCTTCAGGAATATCGTTAAGCGGCACCTCGTACCATTGACCGTAAGACGTGTCGCGCTTTTTGTTCAACGAACCGGATTCTTCGATCGAAACGCCGCCTGCCCCGGCTTCATGCAGGAAATTGGAAATCATCTCCACGGCTTCC
Source organism: Paenibacillus sp. FSL M7-1455 (assembly GCF_038004655.1). Lineage (NCBI taxonomy): Bacteria > Bacillati > Bacillota > Bacilli > Caryophanales > Paenibacillaceae > Paenibacillus > Paenibacillus sp. FSL M7-1455. The sequence goes on from NZ_JBBORO010000001.1 coordinate 4,171,523, forward strand.
TCTGTCGTATGTATCGTCATTTCATGCCATAACATCGTAATTCATCTTCCTCCTCAACTCGTGCATAGCTTTTATTGTACTATACATGGGCTGCCGAGTACAAAATTTTAAGGAAATTAGCCGTTAACCTTCGATTCAGCTGATAAAAAAATAACCGCGCCAAGGCTTTGTCAGCTTGTGCACGGTTATCGAGGCGGATTCCCGCATCAAGGTTTGGGGGAGGTCCAGCCGTCATCCATCTTGCGCAGCTGGCGCTCGTCGGCGGCTTCGCTGCGGCGGATCGCTTCCACGTCGTCCGCGTCGGCAAGCGCCCCGGAAAATTCGACGTCTTCGTTTTTCATGGACATCAGTTCCTTGATTTTTTCCGTTTTGGTCATAATGCGTCCCTTTTTATCACGGCTTGCCACTATTTCGCACCTCTTTCGAATTGGTAAACGTGTCTTCAAGACAGCCATCCTTAGGAAAAGTTACACAAATCCGCCCGCTTCTTCGATAATTTTCATCGCTTTATCGAAGGATTCTTCCTCGACCACGACGGTCAGCAAAATATCCCGTCCGGTCGGACCTCCCTGGCCCCCGTCGCTCATGCCGCTGGCCGACGTGTTCGTGGCGGCCAGCACCCCGGCATCGCCGCCGATCGTGTTCCCGAACGTCACGGAGCTCAGGCTGTCCATGCCGGTAAGGTTCCGGTCCCCATAAGGGTCGGTCCCCGGGTACATGCTGAAGCGGTCGATCGACATGTCCACGACGCGCAGCGACTGCAGCTTCCGGGACACGCTTTCGGCTTCTTCCGGGCTTTTGAAATAAGCCAAAATATTTTTTTCGCTCAAAACGCTCACCTGCCTGTCGTATGTCTTCCTTGGCTGTTGCATAGGCTTTCCTGCCTTTGGTTAGATTTTGCCTTATGCGGACCGAATATGCGCCGGATTCCGACGAAAGCGCGGCTAGCCGGCTTTGGACACGAAAAAAACCGGCCAACAAATGGCCGGTTCCCCGTCGTGCGTATATATCCATTATTCCCCGCGGAAAGCGCGTTTCATGCGGTCGAAAAACGATTGTTCATGCTCGTGCGTCTGCTCGCCGTCAAGGGCGGCAAACTGGCGAAGCAGCTCTTTCTGCTCATCGCTCAGCTTGCTTGGCGTAACGACGACGACCTTCACGTGCTGGTCGCCTTGCCCGATGCCGCGCAGGCGCGGAACGCCTTTGCCCCGCAAACGGAAATAAGTTCCCGTTTGGGTGCCCGCAGGAATTTTCAGCTTCACTTTTTCCGTCAGCGTCGGGATTTCGATCTCGTCCCCAAGCGCGGCCTGGGCGAAGGTCAGCGGAATTTCGCAGTAGATGTCGTCCCCTTCGCGTTCGAAGAAATCATGGGATTTGACCCGAATGACGATGTAAAGGTCGCCCGAAGGGCCGCCGCGCAGGCCGCCTTCGCCTTCGCCCGTCATGCGGAGCTGGGCGCCGTCGTCCACGCCGGCAGGAATTTTGACATGAATTTTGCGCTGCTTTTTCACTTTGCCGCTGCCGCCGCAAGTCGAGCATTTATCCTTGATGATCTGGCCGGTGCCGTTACAGTTCGAACAGCTGCGGCGGTTCACCATGCGCCCGAACGGCGTGTTTTGTACCACTTCCTGCTGGCCGGAGCCGTGGCACACGGAACAGGTTTGCGGCTTCGTGCCCGGCTTGGCGCCGGTTCCGTGGCAGGTGTCGCAGTTTTCCGTGCGCGGAATCGTAATATCCTTTTCCACGCCGAATACCGCTTCCTTGAATTCGATGGTCATCGTATATTGAAGGTCATTCCCCCGCTGCGGCGCATTCGGGTCGCGACGGCCGCCGCCGCCGAAAAACATGTCGAAAATGTCGCCGAAGCCGCCAAAATCCGCTCCCTGGAATCCTCCGCCCATGCCCTGGTTCGGATCGATATGTCCGTACTGGTCATAAGTGGCGCGTTTTTGGCTGTCGCTGAGCACGTCATAAGCTTCCTTGACTTCCTTGAACTTGGCTTCGGCGTCAGCCGCTTTGTTGACGTCCGGGTGATATTGGCGGGCCAGCTTGCGGTAAGCTTTTTTGATTTCGTCTTCCGAAGCGTTTTTGCCGACGCCAAGCACCTCATAATAATCACGCTTATCAGCCACTCTTCCACCCCCGTTGTGTCCTCTGGAATATGCCGCTCATGGAAAAAGGAAAGCCGAAGCACCTGGGATGCCCCGGCTTTGACCTTCCCTTCCTGAACATAACTTTCTTAAGGTTAACCTTGTTTTTTATCCTCGTCAACAACCTCGTAATCCGCGTCGACGACGTTGTCCTTTTTAGCTGCGCCTTCCTGGCCGCCTTGAGCCCCTTCTGCGCCTTGCTGAGCCTGAGCCGCTTGCTCATACAACTTCACGGAAAGCTGCTGCACGATTTCGGTCAACTCTTCGGTTGCTTTTTTGATTTGCTCGAGGTCGTCGGATTCGATCGCCGCTTTCACTTTGTCTTTGGCTGCGTTCGCTTTTTCCACTTCCGCCGCATCGACTTTGTCGCCGAGGTCCTTGATCGTTTTTTCGGTGGAATATACGAGCTGGTCGGCGTTGTTTTTCGCTTCAACCAATTCTTTGCGTTTGCGGTCTTCCTCGGCATGCGCCTCGGCGTCTTTCATCATGCGTTCCACTTCCTCGTCGCTGAGGCCGCTGGAAGAAGTGATCGTGATTTTTTGCGTTTTGTTCGTGCCTTTATCCGTAGCGGACACGTTGACGATCCCGTTCGCGTCGATGTCGAACGTAACTTCGATTTGCGGCACGCCGCGAGGTGCCGGAGGGATGTCCCCAAGCATAAAGCGTCCCAGCGTTTTGTTGCCGGCCGCCATTTGGCGTTCGCCCTGCAGCACATGGATTTCCACGCTTGGCTGGTTGTCGGCGTACGTAGAGAAAATCTGCGATTTGCTTGTAGGGATCGTCGTGTTGCGCTCGATCATTTTCGTGAATACGCCGCCTGCGGTTTCGATACCGAGGGACAGCGGAGTTACGTCCAGCAATACGACGTCTTTGACGTCGCCCGTCAGCACGCCGGCTTGCACCGCTGCGCCCAGCGCGACGACTTCGTCAGGGTTTACGCCTTTATGAGGCTCTTTGCCCGTCAGTTTTTTGATCGCTTCCTGAACGGCAGGAATACGCGTCGAGCCGCCGACAAGCACGACTTTGTCGATGTCGTTCGGAGTCATGCCCGCATCGCTGAGCGCTTGACGGGTAGGACCCAGCGTACGTTCGACGAGGTCTGCGGAGATCTCTTCGAATTTGGCCCGGGTCAGGTTCACTTCCAAGTGCTGAGGAACGCCGTCGACGACCGTGATGAACGGCAGGGAGATCGTCGTGGTCAGTACGCCGGAAAGTTCTTTTTTCGCTTTTTCCGCCGCGTCTTTCAGACGCTGAACGGCCGCTTTGTCTTTGCTCAGGTCGATGCCCTGTTCTTTTTTGAACTCGTTGACGAGGTAATCGATGATGACTTGGTCGAAGTCGTCGCCGCCCAGGTGGTTGTCGCCGCTGGTCGCTTTTACTTCGAAGAAGCCGTCGCCCAGTTCCAGGATGGATACGTCGAACGTACCGCCGCCAAGGTCATAAACCAGGATCGTTTGGTCTTCCGATTTTTCGAGGCCGTAGGCCAGCGCTGCCGCCGTCGGTTCGTTGACGATCCGGAGAACTTCCAGGCCCGCGATTTTGCCCGCGTCTTTCGTTGCTTGGCGCTGGCTGTCGTTAAAGTATGCAGGAACCGTAATGACCGCTTGGGTCACCGGCTGTCCCAGATAGGCTTCGGCATCGGATTTCAGCTTCTGCAAAATCATCGCCGAAATTTCTTGCGGCGTATATTCTTTGCCGTCGATGACTTCCTTGTGGTTGGAGCCCATATGGCGTTTGATGGAGATGATGGTACGGTCAGGGTTCGTAATGGCCTGGCGTTTTGCCGTTTCGCCGACGATGCGCTCGCCGTCTTTTTTGAAACCGACGACCGAAGGGGTCGTGCGCGCGCCTTCCGGGTTCGGGATTACGACTGCTTCGCCGCCTTCCATCACGGCTACGCAGGAGTTGGTTGTTCCAAGGTCAATACCGATAACTTTACTCATGAGAAAATATCCTCCTTCATTTATGAATCAGACGCTTTATATTCAAAAGCCGCCGAATTACATGCTGACTTTGACCATGGCCGGTCGCAGCACTCTATCTTTTAGCATGTAGCCCTTTTGGACTTCCTCAACGACGATGCCTTCTTCGTATTCTTCGCTTTCCACCTGCATGATCGCTTGATGGAATTCGGGGTTAAACGGCTTTCCTACCGAATCCATCGCTTCAAGGCCTTCAGCCTTCAGCACGCCTTCGAGCTGGCGGAAAATCATGCCCACGCCCTTGGCGAAAGATTCGATCTCGGCATTGTCGCCGGCAGCGGAAATCGCCCGGTCAAAATTGTCGATGATCGGCAGCAGTTCCGTAATCAGCTTGGAGGAAGCGTATTTAGCAAAATCCTCTTTTTCCTTCAAGGTCCGTTTGCGGAAGTTGTCAAAATCCGCTTGGGTCCGCAGTGCGCGCTGCTGATATTCGTCGGCAAGCGATTGAAGACGCTGTACCTCGCTTTGAAGCTGCGCCGGGTCAACCGCTCCCGCATGTTCCTCTTCCGCAGAAGAAGCATCTGTGCCCGCCTCGGCAGCCGCTTTTTCTTGTTCGGCCGCTTCCTCGATGTTTTGGTTTTCATTCAATTCGTTTTCGTTTTCTTGAAATTGCTGGTTTTCTTTCAAGATGTCTTCACCTCCTTAATATGCTCTATCTTTTTTGGCGTCGAACTTACTTTTCTTTAGCGACTCTTTAGCGACGTTCATTCATTTCGGCTGCCTCTCATCTTGATGACGTTATGAATGCGCAGCACGGCCGCCGCGACTTCGCCGGCCGTCAGCAGTCCATGGATTTTAACGAGCGCGGGATCGACGATGCCTTGATCCTCGTAATGGATGACAAGCCCGGTATCGCAATCGATGCCCATGCCGTCGCAATGTTCAGCCAGCTGCGCGGCACGGGCCTCTTCCATTTTTTCGAGCGGATTGTAGCCGGCGTTCAATAGAATTTGAGCCATCGGCTTGCGCAGGGCGGCGGCCACGGCGGCAATGCCGTAGGCTTCCATCCCCTTCACCGCCTCGCGTCGGCGCTCCAGCTCGTAGGAAACGGCAAGCTCCGCGGTCCCGCCGCCGGGAAGAATCCCGCCGGAGATGGCCGCCTGCAGCGCGGAGGCCGCATCCGCGGCAATCCGGGCCGCTTCGCCGACGACCTCGGCCGTGCTGGCCCCGACGATCAGCGTGACGACAGGGTCTTCCTTCTGTCCGCCGCTGCGGATCCGTACGCGCTCCAGCTGTTCGTCGTAACGCGCCTGCGGAGTAAAGCCGAGCTGTCTTGACAACGACTCCGGCTCCTTATGTAAAGCCGTCCGCCGCAGCGGCACGGCTCCCGTCATCAGGCTGACGCGGGCCAGGTCCTTCCGGCTTACCCGGGGAACCACCATGATGCCGTGGTCCATGCAGAACTGCTCGGCATCCGGATGTATTCCCTTTTCAAGCAAAATCAGGCCAACGCCAAGTTCCGCCAGCACATGCAAATCGCGGGCAAATCGTTCCCGCAGCTCCATATAGCGGGCAAAACCGGCCTCGGTCGTCAACACTTCCTCATCCAACGTTTCCGGCTCGAGCGCATCGTGCAAAATAAGGATGCGGGTATCGGAAAGATCCGGGGCATCATGCGGATACAAAGGCGCCTGTCTCAGCAGAAGTCCTTCAAATACTTCATTATTGCCTTTTTCGTGGGCCGTAACCGCCTCGGCGAGGGAATAGGAAGGATCTCTCAGCTTGCGCAGCCCGACGATCCCGGCTGCTTCCATGACAAGCGAGACGATCTCCTCCCGTTCCCTGCCGGCAACATAGACGGCTTTGGCGAGCAAAGGATCGTCCAGGTCGCCGATCTCCCTCGCCCTGCTCCGGAGGGAATCGGCCGCCATGCGGACGCCCTGCTGCATGCCGGCCACGACTTTGGATGCAGGCACCCCTTTGACGATTTGGGCGACGCCTTCCTGAACGAGCGCTCCGGCCAGGACGGTGGCCGTCGTCGTGCCGTCTCCGACTTTTTGCTGCTGCGACCGGGCCACCTGGATCAGGAGCCTGGCCGCAGGATGGCTGACGTCCATTTTATCGAGGATGGTTACCCCGTCGTTGGTAATGATCACTTCCCCGCGGTCTCCCACCAGCATGACGTCAAGCCCTTTGGGTCCGAGGGTTCCTTCGACCGCCGAGGTGACGGCGCGAACGGCGTTGCTGTTGTTAAGCAGCGAAGCGTAACGTTCCTCGCCTTCACGCACCGGCTGCTGACCTTGACTCATCCGTCTTCCAGCCTCCCTTATTTATTCAGCTTCGACAGCATCGCGGTCAGATCCTTGGACAAAATGCCGAGCAGGCTCATCACCTTGGCGTATTCCATCCGCGTAGGGCCCAAAATGCCGATCGTTCCAAGCGCTTCCCCGTCCAGCGAATAAGTCGCCGTGATCAGGCTGCAGTTGGCAAACGCCTCGTGGTCGTTTTCGGTGCCGATCCGCACCTGAACCCCGGCCGCCCCCTGCATCGAAGCCATCATTTTCGTCAGCGTCGGCGTCTCTTCAAGAAGATCCAAAATATCCTTCACTTTCTCGACGTCTTTGAACTCGGGCTGCGTAAGCATATTCGTCGCGCCGCTCAAATACACGCGCTGGTCGGACTCTTCTTCGACGAATATGTTGTCCAGGATGCTCATGATCTCTTCGAAATTGGTCAAATGACGCTGCATTTCCTGGCCGAGCTCGCGATAGAGCCTCGTTTTCAGCTTGTAGAGCGGAACGTTCACCAGTTTGCTGTTCAGCAGGTTCACCACTTTTTCCATCTCCGAAACGGAAACGCCTGGCGGCACGGACACCGTTTTGCTTTCGACCTGGCCCGTGCTGGTCACGATAATCGCCACTGCGGTCGTTTCGTTTAAGGAAAGCAGCTGAAAATGACGCAATGACGTATGAAAAACTTCCGGCCCAAGCAGGATGGAAGTGTAGTTGGTGATATTGGAAAGAATCATGGCCGCATGCTGGATCACCTGCTCCGTGGCGTTCAGCTTTTCCGCGAAAAAAGCGCGCAGCGTGCGCAGCTCGGCGGAAAAATTCTGGTACGTCGGATCAAGGTGGTCCACGTAATATCGATAACCTTTATGAGAAGGGATGCGCCCGGCCGATGTATGTGGCTGCTCCAAAAAACCAAGCTCCTCCAAATCAGCCATTTCGTTCCGTATGGTCGCAGGACTAAAGCCGACATCTCCCCGTTTCGATATGCTGCGCGAGCCGACAGGTTCCGCAGAACGGATGTAATCGTCCACGATGGCATTCAGGATTAATCTTTGGCGTTCGGTTAGCATGTCTTCCCCTCCCTTTGGTCGTTCATTTTGCATCGTTAGCACTCGACTCTAACGAGTGCTAACCACTACTACAAAAATACCAAACTGACCTGAGCATTGTCAAGTCGGTTCGGCATGTGCGGGGGATTCTGTGCTTGCGTCACGATTGGCGGTTTAAGGCGCCCTGGTCTCCATTCTTCACGGTCAAGTCCCGCACCTGAAACAAAACCGCTTCCTCGCAACCCTGAACACCGGGTTTGCTTGAAAGCGGTCCACGTTTGATCTCCATAAACGGTATTAATCCAGCATCTTCAGCACGGCGATCTCGTCGCAGCAGGACTGCTTGCTGCAGTTCACGCAGTCGGTCCACACCTTTTCCGGAAAGATCTCCTTCTCCACGACCGAAAAGCCGTTTTTCACGAAAAAGGATACCTCGTACGTCAACGCCATCATTTTCGGAATGCCCTGCCGTCTGGCTTCCTCGGTCAGCTTGTTTACGAGCATCGAACCGATGCCGAGTCCCTTGTACCCGTCCATGATCCCCAAGGACCGGATTTCGACCAAGTCGTTTCCGAGGCGGCATAACGAGCCGCAGCCGATGACGGTGCCGTCCACTTCCGCCACGACGAACTGGTCGAGCTGCTTCTCCAGCACCTTGCGGGACCGGGGCAGCATAATCCCTTTTTTCGCATATCCATCGATCATCTGAAAAAGCGGCTCGATATCCTCCGGGACCGCAACCCTGCACGTCACTACAGCCGGCATCCTACTTCTCCTCCTATTCGAGGATGGAGCAAAGCAGGCTAGGGCCCGGGGACTTTTGCGCATCCTCTACGCGTCGCTGTTTTATAATATGAATAAATATACAACATCGCGTATAGAAGTGCAAGCCTATTCTTTGACCGTCAAATACCCGATAAATTCGCCGAATACGTCGTTTCCGAACAAGAGCCCCTTTTCGCTGAGGCGGTATCCCGCATCCGTCGGTTCGAGCAGACCCGCATCCAGCATTTTATGCAGCGGCTCCGCAAACACGTCTTCGATCCCGACTCCGAACTGATCCTCGAAATGACGGTTCGACACCCCGCTCAGCACGCGCAGTCCGACCATCATGAAATCCTCCATCGCTTCCTCGCGGGAAACCTCGAACGACTCCAGCCGCGGCAGCCCTTCCTTCGTCGCTTCCGTATACGGGTTGACGCCTTTAATGTTCATGTGGCGCCGGCGCCCGACATAGCCGTGAGCCCCCGCCCCAAGCCCGTAATAATCTTCGTTCAGCCAATACGCCATGTTGTGGCGGCTGTGATAACCGGGTTTGGCAAAATTGCTGATCTCATATTGCACGTAGCCGGCTTTTTTCATCCGCTCCATTAATAGAAGGTACATCTTCAGCTCTTCGTCTTCGCTTGGGAGCGGCAGCTGGTTTTTTTTGTACATCGTATGGAAAAGCGTGTTTTCCTCGACCTTCAGGCTGTAAATGGAATAATGCGGCAGGTCGAGCGCCAGCGCTTTGTCCACGCTTTCGGCAAGCATGTCCACCGTCTGGTTCGGCAGGCCGAACATCAGGTCGATCGACAGGTTTTCGAAGCCGGCTTTGCGGGCGTTTTCGAGGCTTTGGTACACGTCGTCCGTATCATGGATGCGCCCGATGCCCTGAAGCAGCTCGTTCTGGAACGATTGCACGCCGAAGCTGACGCGGTTGACGCCGCCTTCGCGCATGACCGACAGCTTTTCGAGGTCCGTCGTACCCGGGTTTGCCTCCATCGAAAACTCGATGTCTTCGGCCCAATCCGGAAAATAGGTGCGGACCGTCTTCAGGAAGTAGGCCATCTCGTCCGGCTTCAGCACGGTCGGCGTGCCGCCGCCGACGAAAATGGACCGGATGACGCCCGGCGGAACCTCCTTGACCGTCCGTTCCATTTCGCGTTCAAGCCCCTGCAAATATTCCATGACCGGCTGATTTTTCAGCACGTAGGAATTGAAATCGCAATAAAAGCACTTGTTCGTGCAAAAGGGAATGTGAAGATAGACCGCCTGCGGTTTCGGTGTTCCTTGGGATCGGTCGCTCGCCGTTTGCGGCTGTAATGCTGTCATGGTTCAATTCCCTCCTTGTTCTGTACATTTTAAAAAAGCCCCAACCCCGTAGGGCTAAAGCTCCGAAACCGGCGCATCCTTTTTCGGGAATGAAAACGAATACGCCCTATAATCATGGGAAAAGCCGCTCCAGCGGCTCTTCCGTCACATTGAACTTAGTTGTCGTCGATTTTCAGGACGGCCATGAACGCTTCCTGCGGCACTTCGACGGAGCCGACCTGCTTCATGCGTTTTTTGCCTTCCTTTTGTTTCTCCAGCAGCTTCCGCTTCCGCGAAATGTCGCCGCCGTAACATTTGGCAAGGACGTTTTTGCGCATCGCTTTGACGGTTTCGCGGGCCACGACCTTCGTTCCGACGGAGGCCTGGATCGGCACCTCGAACATTTGGCGCGGAATCAGCTCGCGCAGCTTTTCGCAAATGACCCGCCCGCGCTGGTAAGCCCGGTCGCGGTGCACGATAAACGACAAAGCGTCCACCTGCTCGCCGTTCAGCAAAATGTCCATTTTCACGAGATTGGATTTCCGGTACCCCGACATTTCATAGTCGAACGAGGCGTACCCTTTGGTTCCGGATTTCAGCTGGTCGAAGAAATCGTATACGATTTCCGACAGCGGGATTTCGTACGTGATCGTGACCCGGGTCGTATCCAGGTACTCCATGTTCACGAATTCGCCGCGTTTGCCCTGGCACAGCTCCATGACCGTACCCACGTAATCGTTCGGCACGATGATCGCCGCTTTGACGTAAGGCTCTTCCACCGAATCGATTTTGCCGATTTCCGGATAGTTCGACGGGTTGTCGATCTCGATGACGTCGCCGTTCGTCAGCGTAACGCGGTAAATAACGCTCGGCGCCGTCGTGATGAGCGGAATGTTGAACTCCCGCTCGATGCGCTCCTGGATGATCTCCATATGAAGGAGTCCGAGGAATCCGCAGCGGAAGCCGAAGCCGAGGGCGCTCGAGGTTTCCGGCTCGAAGCTGAGCGACGCGTCGTTCAGCTGGAGCTTCTCCAGCGCTTCGCGCAAATCGTTGTATTCCGACGTTTCGATCGGGTACAAACCGCAGTACACCATCGGATTGATTTTGCGGTAGCCCGGCAGCGGCTCCGGCGTCGGGTTTTTCGCGTCCGTGACGGTATCGCCGACCCGGGTATCCCCGACATGCTTGATGCCGGCCACGATGAAGCCGACGTCGCCGACCTTGAGTTCGTCCACGATCGTCATCCGCGGCTTGAACGCCCCGACTTCGATGACCTCGAACGTTTTGTTCGTCGCCATCATTTTGATTTTGGAGCCGGCTTTAATGCTGCCGTTGACGACGCGGACATAGACGATGACGCCTTTGTACGGGTCGTAATGCGAGTCGAAAATGAGGGCCTTCAGCGGCTCGTCCGCTTCGCCGGACGGCGGCGGAACCTGCTTGACGATCTGCTCCAAAATTTCCTTGATCCCGATCCCCGCCTTGGCCGAAGCAAGCACGGCTTCGCTGGCGTCGAGGCCGATGACGTCTTCGATTTCCTGCTTGACGCGGTCCGGATCGGCGCTCGGCAGGTCGATTTTGTTGATGACCGGAATGATCTCCAAATTGTTGTCCAAAGCCAAATACACGTTGGCCAGCGTCTGGGCTTCGATTCCCTGCGCGGCGTCCACGACGAGCAGCGCGCCTTCGCATGCGGCGAGGCTTCGCGACACTTCATAGGTAAAATCGACGTGTCCCGGCGTGTCGATCAAATTGAGCAAATATTCCTGGCCGTCATCCGCCTTGTATGTAAGATGTACGGCCTGCAGCTTGATCGTAATGCCGCGTTCGCGTTCCAAATCCATCTGATCGAGCACCTGATCCTGCATTTCACGGGACGTCAGCGCGCCGGTGTACTCCAAAATCCGGTCGGCGAGCGTCGATTTGCCGTGGTCTATATGTGCAATGATGCAGAAATTCCGAATATTTTTTTGCCTTGCTTGTACGTCTGTCATGCCCTACCCCCAAAACAGCCTGATGTGTCAATCAATTCATTATAGCAGTTGAAATAAAGGCGGGCAATCCCACTGGCGGGCCGGAATTACTCGGTGATGGAATCGAAGACGGAGACGACCAGCCGGATGCCTTTTTGCGATAGATTTTGCAGCAGCCCGGCCGTTTTGTCCGCCAGAACGTCCACCGTCGGTTTGCCCGTCTCCGGCGACAGAATTTGCTCCGGCGTTTGCGGGCCGTCTTCCTTCGCTTCGACCTGCTCGGGCTCTTTTTCCTCGACCTTGAAACGGTTCGAGCTTTTGGGCGCAGGGGCTTGTCCATTGCCCGCCGCCGCGGCTTGGGTGCTTGCGTATGCCGGGTTTTTCCCGGAGTCGGGGGCGGGCCCGCCGGGGCTTGCAAGCTGCATGCCGACCAGCACGCCGATGCCGGCCCAAACGCCCACCATCCAAATTCTTTTCGCCCATTTCGACATGACCGGTCTCTCCTTCCATCCATTTCCGTCTTCGCTTTGGATTAACTGCCGGACCCTGCTTTTTGCGCGGAACCCGACTTGTCGGCGCTGGCTTTCTCCGCTTTCTGTTCCTTGAAATACACTTCGGCGATCATTTGCGCCAGGACGTCCGCGGTTCTCTTCAATTCTTCCTCGGTGCTGTCGATGCCGCCGACTTCGATCAAAATGCTGTGCTCCGACAGGGATTGGTTATATTCGCCGTTGCCTTGAGATGAAGTTTTGCCCCAAACTCCGCGCGATATTCCCGGATACGCTTTCTCCAAACGCTCGTGGATGGCATTGGCGAACGCCTCGTTTTTCCGCCAGTTTTTGTTGGCGTGGCCGATGATGAAAAACACCTGGGCATAATTTTTTCCATGAATGGACGTTGTCGTTTTCCCGTGTTTTTGGGAATCCCGGTGGATGTCGATCAAGTAGGCAAGCCCGCTGTTTTGCGCCATGGCCTCTTTAACCGTTTGACGGGAATATTTATATGAATAGTTATAATTGTAATTATCAACGGCCGACATATAGTCTTTTTGCGAATGGATCGCCCCTACCCCCATCTTTTCCAGCTTGTCGGCCACGTATTTCCCGACCAGCATGACGTTTTTGTCGGGCGACGTGGAGCTCGGGTTGTCGCTGGTTTTGCCCAGCAGCGGGTTATACGCCTCTCTCGGGTGCGAGTGGTAGATCATCACGACCTTTTTGCCTGCGTTTGCGGCGGGCGGCGTCTGCGCTTTGTCCTGCCCTTTCGGCTCCTGCTTGGCCGCTCCCGGATTTCCGGGCTCTTTTTTGGCGCCGGGCTCGGGCTCTTTCGCCGGCGGCTTCTCCGCCTCTTTGGGTTCCTCTGCTTTGGACGGCTGCTCGCTTTTGCCCTCCGTTTCGGGTTCGGGCGGCAGATGGAAATCTTCGGGCGGGTCTAAGTTCTGGTTGCCGGAGGCGCTTCTCAGCAGCACCGGATCGGTCGTCCCCATGCCCGGCATTTCCTTGGCCAGCAGGCTTTTCGGATCGCGGGGATTCACGCTCGTCAGCATTTGAAACACGAAGGTGGTCATTTTTTCGCCCGAAAACGCCGACGTTCCCTTTTCCTTATCCAGATGCGGCACCTCCATCCCCAGCATGTCCATAAAAAACCCGCTGGACAGCGATCCCGCAAAACCTTTCATGGACGAAACGGGGGAGGTGTTCAATTTGTTTTCCGCCATCCCGCCCAGCCCCAGCATGACAAAAAATAGAAACGACCCGAGCATCAGCAGCAAAAACGTCCGCCCCATCGACAGCATATGCAGCATCTTCGTTCTCCATTTGCGGATATTCCACAGTCGAAATCCATTTCTCATTGTGTCGTCCTCCTGAACTCTCTTATACTTCAAAACTATGAGCCCGGAAGATTCGCTAGAACCAAAAATGATATATTTGCGAGAAAAAAAAGAAGCCGCGATAGATTCGCAGGCTTCCTGATTCGTTCGTAACGGACAAACGGCCGACCGGCCTTAGTGGGTGTAGGCCCCCGAATTGCCCGGATCCACGGCCTCGTGCAGCGAGGCGTTTAATCCGCTGGCCACGATGTTGGCGATATCCTCGATGAATTCGTCGATTTCTTTCGGCGTGACGATCAGGTCATGGCCAAGCGGCTCCAGCACCTCTTTGACCAGGGCCAGCCGCTCGTTTTCGGAGATGCTGTCGAGCAGCCCCATGATTTCGCGCGTCTGGTTCTGGTTCCCGCCAAAATGCTTTTTCATCATTTCCATCACGTTGTTGACGATCGTCGAAGCATAACATACCGTCGGCACGCCGATGGCGATGCAGGGAACGCCGAGCACCTCTTTGGTCAAGCCGCGCCGCTTGTTGCCGATGCCCGAACCCGGGTGGATGCCGATATCGGCGATTTGGATCGTCGTGTTCACCCGTTCCAGCGAACGGGAGGCCAGCGCGTCGATGGCGATGATCAGGTCCGGCTTCGTCCGGTCGACGATGCCCTGAACGATTTCGCTCGATTCGATGCCCGTAATGCCGAGCACGCCCGGCGCGATCGCGCTGATTTGGCGGTAACCCGGCGCGACCTGATCCGGCATCAGCTCAAAATATTGGCGGGTCACCAGCACGTTCTCCACCACGAGCGGGCCGAGCGAGTCCGGCGTGACATTCCAGTTTCCCAGGCCGACGATAAGCACGGTGTCTTTCTTTTGAATGCCGATCAGCGTCAGAAAGTCCTCGAACTCCCTGGCAAAAGCCTCCGTCACCCGTTCCTGCAAACCGGTATCGCCGTTCCGAAGTCCAGGTACCTCCAGCGTCACGTAATGGCCTTTGATGCGGCCGATCGCTTGCGAACCTTCGTCCGTCAGCACGTTCAGCCGGGTCACCTTGATCCCGTCCTTTTCCGATACCTCTTCATCCACGCCCGGGATCGAATCCGGATATTGCTTCGCGGCCAGCTCTCTGGCGTCCACCGCCAGATCGGTGCGCACGTTGTATTTTTGCAGATCCAATTCCATCTCAAAATCATCCTCCTTTGCCTTTTTCGTTATAGTGTGCGGGAGGCGGCCTCCGATTATGCAAGCCTTAGTATTGCTTTTTGCGGTACCCCATGCTAAACTATTTTAAGTTGTGAACCATTTGAAGTTCTCGAATGCCTTACAGGAGGTGAATGCAATGCCAAACATTAAATCCGCCGTTAAACGCGTAAAAACGAACGAAAAACGCCGTGCGCTTAATGCTTCCCAAAAATCCGCGCTCCGCACAGCCGTGAAAGCCGCTGATGCCGCGCTGGCTAATAACGAAGTTGAAGCTGCTAAAGCTGCAGTTCAAGCCGCTTCCCAGAAGCTGGACAAGGCTGTGACAAAAGGTCTCATCCACAAAAATGCTGCAAGCCGCAAGAAATCCCGCTTGGCGCAAAAACTGAACGCCCTGACTGCACAAGCATAAGGTGCGCTATCCATACGATGAAAATGAAAAGTCCTGAACAGCCAACCCAGCTGGTCAGGACTTTTTGATTCAATATCCCGTACATACATTTTTCTTGCAATCAAGCCCACTCATCAAGTCAGGAGGTTGACGAGCAATGGAAATCTGGAAGAAAAACTTATGGGTGTTATGGTTCGGTTCTTTTATCGTCTCTTCAAGCTTCTCCATGGTGGTTCCGTTTCTCCCGATCTTTCTCATCCAAATCGGCACGACCGAAAACGTTGAAATGTGGTCCGGCTTGCTGTTCAGCAGCGCGTTTTTGGCAGGGGCGCTATCCTCCCCGTTCTGGGGCGCCGTCGGCGACAAATACGGCCGCAAGGCTATGATCGTTCGCGCCGGTTTCGTCCTGTGCGTCATTTATATCCTGACTTCGTTCGTGACCAGCCCGGTGCAGCTGCTCATCTTGCGGATTCTGCAGGGCCTGCTTTCCGGCTTCATCCCCGGGGCGATCGCCATCGTCGGCACCAACACGCCCGAGCATAAAGTCGGCTACGCCCTTTCCACGATGTCGACCGCGACGGCGACGGGCAGCATCATGGGGCCGCTGTTGGGCGGCGTGCTGTCGAAGCTGTTCGATAACCGCTTGGCGTTCGCCAGCGCAGGGGTGCTTTGTTTTCTTGCCACTTTGCTCGTCATCTTTTACGTCAAGGAAGAAAAATTCGTTCCCGGCAAAGGACGCGTGTCCGTGCTGAGCACGATCAAGCTGGCCGCCGATAACAAGCTGCTTCTGGTCGTGCTGCTGCTGACGATGTTTACGCAGTTTTCGGTCATGACCATCGAACCGGTGCTCCCGCTTTATATCGTGGAGATCGGCCATTCGGCTTCCGACGCCTCGATTCTGGCCGGCATCATTTTTTCCCTGGTCGGCATCGCCAGCATCCTGTTCGCTTCCCGCTGGGGGAAACTTGCGGATAAAATCGGCTTTCAGAAGGTGCTTTTGATCGGATTGTTTGCGGGAGGCGTCGGCTCGCTGCTGCAAATTCCTTTCCATAACATTTGGGCGTTTTCGGTCGTCCGGTTTTTGTACGGATGTTTTTTCTGCGCGGTATTCCCGGCCCTCAACGGCCTGGTGGTACGGGCGACTTCGGCCGAATTCCGCGGCAGGGCCTTCAGTTTGAGCCAGACGTCGAACCAGCTGGGCGGCATGCTCGGCCCGCTTGCGGGCGGCGCCATCAGCGGCGTGTTCAGCATCCATACCGTCTTTTTGCTGACCGGCATTTTGCTGCTGCTGACGATGGGCCTTGCCTTGTGGTCCGGACGATTCAGCCGCCAAACGGAAACGCCTTCGTCCTCTAGGGCGATAAATCACTAAAGCGCTTTCCTTGGCTGCCCGGTATGAGGCTTGGAAAGCCCTCGCCCGCATTAAGCGGAACGAGGGCTTTTTTCCTTGAAACCGATATAAAAACGGATCGTTTGATCCTCCGTCTCCGCATGGCAGCGGAAGCCGTGCCGGTCCAAAACGGTTTTGACGATCGCAAGCCCGAGGCCCGTTCCCGACAACTCTTTATGCCGCGAGCTTTCCTCCACGTAAAAGGGCTCCCACAGCCGGGAGGCGTCGGCGATCTCTCCCGCAAAGCGGTTGCTGATCCGCAGTTCGATTTCATCCCCAAGCTTTCCGAACGATACGTCGATCCGTTCGCCCGCCGCGTATTTTACCGCATTGCCTATCAAATTCCGAAATACCATCCGCATTTGATCCGGGTCCGCCTCGATGCACGGGTTTCCCGGCAAATCGTCGCGCAGGGCCAGCTTCAAACGTTTTGCCGCAAGCTCGATGGAGAACGTTTCGGCGCATTCGCGGAACAGTTCCTTTACCGCCACCGGCCGCCGTTCTAGCTCGTCCCTTTCGATTTTCGCAAAGTCCAAAAACTCGTCGATGAGCTTCGCCAGCCCCTCGTTTTGGCGCAAAATGGTGGCGGCGTAGCTGCCGTCGTCCAGCCCGTCCTGAATGCCTTCGGCATAAGCCTGAATGAGCGAAACCGGCGTTTTGAGCTCATGCGTCATGCCGGCCATAAACCGTTTCAGGCTCGCGTTTTTTCGGGACAAATCGGCATGCGCCGCCTTCAGCTTGTCGCTCATGGCGTTGATGCTTTCCGCCAGCTCGCCGATTTCGTCCCGGGCGCCGACCCGGGCTTTCCGGAAGCGGAGCTCCGAGATATCCTTCGCGACCTGCCCCAGCTCCTTCAGCGGTTTTGTCATGCGGTACGACAAAAGCCAAACCGTCAGGACGATGATCAGGACCGAACCGACCGCCAGGATCAAAATGAATTCGTTGATCATCCCGATCGCTTCGCTGACATAAGCCATCGACAACCCGACCAGGACGATGGAGTCGTCCTTGCGGATCAAGCCGGCGTAAAAGCTGGATTTCAGCTTGCCCTGATCGTATATTTTGTTGACCCGGCTTCCGGCGATCGCCTTCTTCAGCGAGGCGTCCGTCACCCAAAACTTGCTCAGCGTCACTTTCTTTTTCGCGAGCTGCTGCTGCAGCGATTCGTTCAAGTCGTTTTCCCGCTTCCGCCAGTCGTCATAGACGATCGTCACGCGGTACTGCCGCTCCAGCTGTGGAATCGCCTCGATCCACTGCGGCCCCGGCAGCCCGGAAATCGCACTCACGGCTTCCCCGAGCTGTTCCTTCGTTTTGTATATAGAATATTTGGGCATGAACAGGTTCGCCAGCAGCACAAACAAGACAAAAATAAGCAGGACGGCGGACGCGATGCTCAAAAACAGCTTGCGGCCAAGCTTATTCATCGTCGGCCTCCACGCTGTAGCCGAGTCCCCGGTGCGTTTGGATCAGATGATCGCCGACCTTCTCCCGCAGCCTGCGGACATGGGTGTCCACCGTTCGCGCGTCGCCGAAATAATCGAACCCCCACACCAGATCAAGCAGTTGGTCCCTCGACAATATCCTGCCTTTATGGCGCACCAAGCAGCACATCAGCTCGAATTCGGTTTTGGTGACCTGCAAATCCGCGCCATCTTTATATATTTTGCTGCCCTCAAGATCGATTCGAAGCGACCTGTAGCGCATTCCCTTTTCGTCTCCCAGCAGCTTTTTGGCACGGAGAACGAGAATTTTCGGGTGAAACGGCTTGCGGATGTATTCGTCCGCCCCGATGCTGAGCGCCTTCAGCTCATCTTCTTCCTCGCTTTTGGCGGTTAAGATCAACACTTTTTTATCCGACCGGGCTTTGATTTCCCGGCATACGTCCAGCCCGCTCCGCTTCGGCATCATCCAGTCCAAAACGGCAAGATCGATTCTCATGCGGTAAAAAACCGCCAAGGCCTCTTCCCCGTCTTCGGCCGTATGCACCTCGTAACCTTCCTTTTCGAAATATGCCCTCAAAATCCGCAGCATATCCCGGTTGTCGTCCGCAATCAAAATCCGCATAGCAATCTCCTTTCAGGGGAACCGCCTTCTCCGTCACATTCATGTAACGCGGCTCCGGTATATTGGTCGTCGAAAGGAAGGATTCCTATGAAACATCAACCTAAAAAAACCGCAACCTTCGCATGGTTCCATGGGATCGCCGCTTTGCTGCTTCTGGCGGCCGCATCCGTCTTCTATTATGCAAGATATACGGAACCCAATCTACTCCGCCTCCAGAACGTAAGCATCGGCGCAGCGTCCGTTACCCCCGACCTGGACGGGTTCCGCATCGTTCAGATTAGCGACATCCATCTGGGCCGTTTCTATTCGCCGGACAAGCTGCAAAGCCTGGTCACCCGCATCAATGGACTGAAGCCGGACATGATCGTATTCACGGGCGACCTCATCGACAACTTCGCAAACGATCCCGTTTCCGGCGCTATCGCTCCGATATTATCGCAAATGAACGCCCCGCTTGGCAAATTTGCCGTATACGGGAACCATGACCAGGGAGGCGGCGCCAAACGTCCTTACGCCCGCATCATGGCATACAGCGGCTTCAAGCTGCTCGTAAACGAACATCAAACGCTGTCCATCGGCCGCAGCAAGCTTGTCGTGGCAGGGGTCGACGATTTTCTGCTCGGCTCCCCCGATCTAACCAAGACGTTAAGCGGGATCGACCGGAATGCCTTCGTCCTACTGCTTGCCCATGAGCCTGACGTGGCCGACCGGCTGGGCAAATATCCGGTAGACCTTCAGTTGTCCGGCCACAGCCACGGAGGCCAGGTTCAGCTGCCGGGATACGGCCCGCTATATACTCCGCCGCTTGCCCGCAAGTATACCGAAGGGCTATATACGTTCCATGCCGACAGCCGCAGGCCCTTGCAGCTGTACGTCAACCGGGGCATCGGCACCACCCGCCTGCCGTTCCGCCTGGACAGCGTGCCCGAGTGCACGATCATTACCTTGAAACAGCCGGCAAGCCCATAGCCGTTTAGGCGGAAGGATGGGCGGCCGCGACTTTTCTTAAGCAAACGCGAAAAAGGCCGGTCAGCCGTCCCGGTTTCCGTAACCGATCGGCCTCAGCCTTTTTGCGCTTTCGTTTTTATGCCGCCAATCTGAGCAAAAACAATTCCAAGCCCAGCACCTTGTCGACGGCTCCGGTTTTCATTTGGTAATCCAGCGTGCCGAGACGGCTCAAAATCTGCTTCAGCTGGGCCGCCTGAAACTTCCGTGCCTGCTCCCCGGCGATTTTGACGGCGTAGGGATGGAGGCCAAGCTGGGAAGCGATTTGCTGCTGGGAAAAACTTTGCCCTGCCAGGTCCTTGACCTGAAGAATGATGCGAAACTGCCTTGCGATCAGCGCGGCGATTTTGATCGGCTCTTCCTTCTGCTTCAGCAGCTCGTAAAAGATCGAAAGCGCCCGGTCTACCCTTAGGTTGGCGATATCCTCCACAAGGGCAAACACGTTTTGTTCCGTGCTGCGCGCGATCAATTGGTCTACCATGTCGGTGCGGATGATCCCGCCTTTGCCCGCGTACAAGCAGAGCTTGTCGATCTCGGCGGCGAGCGTCTGCAGCTGGGTACCCGCATTGCGGATGACGAGCTCCGCGGCCCCTTCTTCAAACGTGCAGTCCTGCTCCTTCGCTTTTTTGCCGACCCATTTCAGCAAATCTTCGCTGCCAAGCGGCATAAACGATAAAAGCGCGCCGCTGCTTTTGACGGATTTCACGATCTTTTTGCGCTCGTCAAGCTTCTCCTGGTTTACGATAAAAACGAGGATGCTGTATTCCGCCGGGTTGTTCATATATTCAAGGAGCGATTCCGGACGATGCTCCACTTTGCCCTGATCTTTGCCCGCCGTAAAAACGGAGGCATCCTGCACGAGGATCACCTTGCGCGGCACCATAAAAGGCACCATCTCCGCCTCTTCGACCACCTGCTGCAGGGGCGTATCCGCCAAATCGTAATGGACAAGCGCAAAGTCGCGTTCTTCTTTGGAAATCGTCTGCTCCACGAGAAAAGACACAAATTCGTTCATCTGGTATTTTTCCGTTCCGTACAACAGGTACACGGGAGAGATATCCCCCTGCTTCACGGCCTTTACCGCGGTTTTCACATCCATACTTAAGCCCCCTTTCATCTATGTAACTCTGCTTAAGTTTTGGCCTGCTTAACTATATTAACAAAAATCCAGGCCCGGGAAAACAGCAGAGGGGCCCTCCGCAGGAAGGCCCCCCTGTCCCAGCTCATCTATGATAAACACCGGCTTGGCAGGGCTCTAGAAACCCCGCCGCCAGTGGTTACACGACGATCCTGGTTCAATGCTGTCGGTATATCCTATTCCATATCTCTTGTATTGGTGCATGTTTGTATCTCTAATTTTTGGTCTCCCATGGATTCCTCGTCAAGGATTCGAAACCTTCGAGTCGTCGACGCGATAGGTTTTGCTCGTCGTCGTTCCTTGGTCATCGGCCGTTTGGTAAGTAAACACCGTGCTGTCCGCAGACCAGACCCCGGTTACCCAGTTGCCCGGCAGGTCGATGGTCTTGACGGCCTTCTTCTGGCCGTCCTGATCCGAAAGGGCATAAATGACCAGCTTGCGGTCTTCGACGGAAGCCGCGTATTTGCCGTCCGGAGAATTGATCTGGACCGCCGCGGTTTTGATCGAGCTGATGCCCATGGTTATTTTTTCATCGGCGAGGGACTTCTCCTGGTCCGGATGATCCGGCGCGACCGCTTGGCCTTGCGCTGAATCTTGGCTGGCCCCGCTGGCCCCGCTGGCCCCGCCGTCGCCGCCCGCATTTCCCGAAGCGGTCGCTTTTCCCTGATCCTCGGCGGTCTGATCCTGATTCGCCGCGGCTTTATCTTGATTCGCCGCCGTTTTATCCTGGTTGGCCGCGTCTTCGGCAGGTTTCTGCGCGTAGTTTTGTTTCGGCTTCAGGTCTCCCGGGGGAACTTGCTTTTTAGCCGCCGCATCGTCTTTCGGAGCAGTCGCTTCGGTTTCCGTGCCCGCGCTGCGGGCATCCTTGGAATTCTGCTGATCCGCAGGCGTTTCGGACCGGGCGGGCTGTTCCTTCGCAGGCTCTTCCGGAGGGGAAGCGTCCTGCGCTTTCATTTCCGTCATGCCGCTATCGCCTGCGCCGGCATCTTCTTGCGCAGGCTCGCTGCCGCCGTCGCTTCTGTAGAGCATTTCCTGTTTAGGCTCGACATCCTGCCGCTCGCCGCCGCTGCCCGTCGTGGAATCGGCAGACGAAGTCGCGCTTTCGGCCGTTTTTTGCCCCGCTTCTTTGAAAGCAGGCTCTTCCGCGGTCGACAGATGTTTCGGAGAATAATTATAGATCGCCACTCCCAAAATGATCACCGCGGCTACGGCCCCCATGGCCGTACGTCCGACGATCGAATTGCGGAATTTGCTTTTGCGCGCCGGACGCGCGGGTACCGGTACCATCTCGGCAGGCTCCTCTTCGCGGGAAGCGCTTTTTTCCTGACGGGCCTGGTCGATGGCTTCCAGTTGCGGCATGATGGCGTCGACAATGCTGAATTTGGGCGTTACCTTCGGCAAATCCTCAAGATCCCGGGACAATGATTTCAGCATCCGAAAGGTTTCCGTACATTCAGGACAATGTTTCAAATGCTCATACAGCTGCACGGTTTCTTCCTCGCTTAAATCATAATCCAAATAACGGTGCATCCACTCCACCACCTCTGGACATTTCATCCTGATACACCACCTTTCTGATGCTCTTGAAGCATATTCTGGAGCTGCTGCCTGGCCCTGAACAGGTAAGACTTCACCGTGTTCAGCGGAAGGTTCAGGCAGTCGGCAATTTCATTGTAAGAAAAATCCTGCAAATACCTTAGCACGATCACGCTTCTATGATGATCCGGCAGCTGGTCGATGGCTTCCTTGATATCCTGGGCCAGGTACGAAGACATGACGGTGCGTTCCACGTTCTGTTTGTCCTGAAAAACCAGTTCATGCTCATCGATGGAAACCGTCGGTTTCGTGCGCCTGAATTTGTCGATGCAAATGTTGGTCACGATCCGTTGAACCCAGGTTTTGAACTGCGCCTTTTCTTCATAGGAGCCGATTTTCGTGTAGATGCGGATGAGCGCTTCCTGGGAAGCGTCCATCGCATCCTGTTCGTCGTTTAAAATATAGTAGGCTGTGCGGTACACTTGATGCTCAATTTCTCTTAATAGGGTGATTAGAGCGTCGCGATCGCCCGATTGAGCGGCTCTTATGAGTCCCTGCTCTACCACAAAGGATCCCCCTCTCCCTGCAATCTAACAGACGTGCAAGTGTGTCAAATTGTTGCAATTTGTAACCAACTTTTTTCTATACATGGATAAGGCCGATATATCTTATGTACGTAAGAAGGTGTCGGGTCTCGTTTCTTCGGAAAAAGAAGATGGCAAACCCCAATTAAGGATACCAAATTCTAGTGAGCCCGTCACCAAGAAACATGATCGCTTACGCAACTCATCCATTTTACGAGTTTTTCCCTTTTAATTCTTTAAGATTTTGTCAGAATCGGAACGATTTCCTGACGTATTGGTGTCAATTCCGTCATGTGTCCGGGCCTTGTACGCCCTGCTGGAATTCATTGGCGGAAAGGACCGAATTTGCTTCGGATTTGTATGCCTTCGGCACGGATCCGCATTTGGACTTCGCCGTTTTGGTCCGTCCGGAACAAGCGGGCCCCATCGCGTTCGATCCGCCGCACGACATCGGCATGCGGATGGCCGTATAAGTTGTTCACGCCCGCCGATATGACCGCGGCTTTCGGCCGCCAATGCCGGAGCCATTCCTCGCCGGTGGACGACTTGCTGCCGTGATGGGCGATTTTGATGACATCGATGCCTTCGCCGGGCCGATCGGCCCCGCCGGCATCACCGGACGAGCGCGGGTCCGATGCCGCTTGAACGCCGCTGCCGGCCCAACCGAGCACGTCCTCTTCGGCAGCCTGGTCCATATCGCCCGTAAACAGCAGCTTCCTTTCGTTCATGGTCAGCACAAACGCCACCGATAGATGGTTTTGGCTTTTTTCCACCGGAACCTCTTCCTGCTCCGCGCCGTCCAGCATCGGCGAAATGAAGGCAAGCTCCGTATGCTTGTCCGGCTTCAGCTTCATGCCCTGATGGACGGCATACACGGGAATGCGCCGCTCCAGGGCCGTACCGATCAGCTTGTCGAAGGACTTCGTTCCTGAAAGCGTTCCGTTGAACAGAAAGGCCTTTACCGGGATTTGATCCAAAACCGCCTGCAAGCCCCCCGCATGGTCCTGGTCTCCGTGCGTAACGATCACCGCATCCAAACGGTGGATTCCCCGCTGCTTGAGCAGGGGGACGACCACCTTGGCGCCGACTTCAAACGGATTTTTCCGATCCTTCCAGCCGTCTTCGGGCTTGCGGAAGCTGACCGTGCCGCCCCCGTCCACGAGAATGTTCCGTCCCTCCGGAGTCGTGATCAGGATGCTGTCGCCTTGCCCCACGTCCAGAAACTGTACGAGCCCCGCCCCGTGCAAAGATGTAGGCCGATACTCCCAATATATCAGAAACAGAAAAGCAAGCATAATTCCGGCAAGCGCGGCTCTCGTTTTCCTCTTATTAGGCGCAGCATCATCCGGATCCAAGGAACTCCCCTTCCCTTCAAGCTCCGCCGTTTCGTCATCGGCGTTTTCCGCCTGCCGGGCTTCGCGCCTTCCCGTCTGCCGGTTCGCTATAAATAAAAACAGGTACATCAATACAAAATAAGCCGCAATCCACATGAAAGACGGCGATTTCCAAATCGTGACGAACTGCGGGAAACCGTTCAGCCAACGGACAAGACGGAACGTCCAATCGCTCGTCAGCTCCGCGACCCGCCCCAATGCCCTGCCCGCCGGCAGCCAGATCCACCCAAACAGCAGCGCGGCAGCGCCAAGCGGGAGCGTAAGGAAGGTAATAAACGGCACCAGCACGAAGTTGGCCGCAAACGACAACAGGGAAAACTGGTTAAAGTAATAAATGGTCAGCGGAAATGAGACCAGCTGGGCGACCAGCGTCACATTGACGGCGCCGGCGATGCGCTTCGGCAAAAAGCGAAGGAGCGGGCTCATCAGCGGAACGTACACCATCAGCCCGGCCGTCACCAGGAATGACAGCTGGAAGCTGACGCTCAGCAGGTAATACGGATTCCACAGCATCATCGCAAGCGCCGCTGCCGCCAACACGTTCAGTCCGTCCTTCAGCCATCCTTTTCTCGCGGCATAAAGCCCGATCATGCCCATGATGCCCGCCCGAACGACCGATGGGCTCACCCCCGACAAAAGGACGTACAAGGGAATCAGCAGCATAGCCATCAGAAGGGCCTTTTCGCGGGTTATTTTGAATAAGGAAAAAATATACAGCAAGCTGGCGACGAATACCGCGACATGCATCCCGGAGATCGCCAAAATATGCGTCAGGCCCAGCTGCGAAAACTGCGTGTACGTCACGGGGTCGATATCGTCCTGCATGCCGATCAGCAGGCCTTTCATATATCCGGCGTGAGGCTCCCGAAAAATTTGGCCGAGTTTATCCCCAAGCCCGCTGCGGGCATGATCGTTCCACCGGAAAATCGTCACCGCGCTCCAAGGCGAAACCGGCGGGGAAACCCGAACTTGTTCGCTCCCTTTCGTTTTAAAAAGCCAGTGGATGTGCTGCGTCCGCAGATAAGCCGCGTAATCGAAAGCGCCGAAATTGCGGGCGTTTCCGGGAAGCTCCAGCGTTCCGTCCAGCATGATCCGGTCTCCCCGCTGCCACTTGCGGGCTTCGTCCTGCTGCTCCTTGCTTAGAAGTTTGACTTGAACCATGACCCGTTCCCGAAACCCTTCGGACGATGGCATTCCCCTGCTCCCATGACCCTCCTGGCTTCGGCTCGCCTTCCGCAATTCGGCCTGGAAGTCCGCCCGATCCCCGTCCACGTCGACGGAAGAGACGATGACCCCCTCGGCATGCAGCGGCATCCCGTTTAATTCGTCCGCAGCCGCAGCCAGCGCCTCCGGCAGGGCCGTGACGTTCCGCGCGTCATGCCACAGCCAGTATGCGCCCGACAGCGTTACCGCGATCCAGGCGATCAACATGCTCTGCAGCAGCTTCCGGCGCAGCAGCACGGCAGCGGCGAGCAGAAGCGTCAGTCCCATCCAGATGAAAAGCAGCCGCGCGTCCGAAAAAGCGCAAGCAAGGCTGCTCCCGGCCAGCCAACCGGTCGTTCCGACGATTAAAGGCCTTCCCTTCACGTTCATTCACTCCTATCCGGCTCATCGCAAGTAAAAAACAAAAACCCCTGCCTGCGGTCAATCGCCGCTTTGGCAGAGGTCCTTCCTCGAAAAGCATCTCATGGACAATCGATATTTTCGTTAATTGCAAACGGTCATGACCGTTTCGCGCGGTGGTTCGTAGGATGACAGTTTGCGGAAAACGATCCCTTTCTGCTTCATCATCTCCGTCACCTTGTCCGAATCCTTCGGATAGGCACGGTGAAACACGATTTCCGTCACGCCGCTGTTCGCGAGCATGTTGGCGCAAGTCCAGCACGGCTCGTCCGTCACGTATACCGAACTGCCCTCCCGGTCGATCCGGTCCGTAAACAGCAGCAGATTCTGCTCGGCATGGATCGTGCGCACGCAACGCTGCTTTTTGACCATTTCCTGCCTGCCGTCCTGCTCGATCATTTCGATCTCCTCCGCGATCATGCAGCCGGCCTCCGAACAATCGGGAACGCCCATCGGCGCGCCGTTGTATGCCGTACCGAGCAGCTTTTTGCCCTGAACGAGCACGGCCCCGACATGCCTGCGGGGACAGCGGGAACGCGTCGACACCATGTAAGCAATGTCCATAAAGTATGTATCCCAGTCTTTTCGTGTTTCGACGTTCACCTGTTATCACCTTGTTTGTCATAGAATGTTTGTCTTATTGTAGCACATCTCCGGGCTAAAGCTCTATGTAGGGCTTTATTTTTTCAAGCATCTTCGGGCCGATCCCTTTTACCTTGTCCAAATCCGCGACCCTCTTGAACGGCCCGCGTTCGTTCCTGTAATCGATGATCGCCTGCGCCTTTTTGGCGCCGATGCCCGGAATGGTCATCAGTTCGCCAGCCTGGGCGGTGTTAATATTCACCTTGGGACCCGATGGGCCTTCCGGAGATTTCGTTTCCAGGTCTCCGGCAGCCTTGTCGGGCGCGGCATGTACAGGCGAACTCCCGGATCCGGGCGGCGCAGCTTCTCCGGCAGGGCTGCTCGTGCCCGTTTTGGTGGCGACGTTGCTGTCCGCTTGCGGTTCCGGTGCCGAAGCTGTTTCCTGGCCGGTCTGAAGCTCCGTTTGCACGGACTGCTTGGGCTGCCGGGTTTGGGCCGCACTTGCGGCGTTTTCCGCGCCGATGTTTTCCTTCCCGGTTTTTGCGGCCCCGGAAGGGTCTTGCCCGCCGCCGCTCTTCGATTCCGGCATTCGCTCCCCATCCAAAGCGCTTGCGAGATTGTTGTTTAACGGCTCCCAGCCCTCGATGCCCTTTTCGGTTTTGAGGCCTGAAAGCAAGATGGCGGCGCTTCCCAATATCGCGCAGCACGCGCTGATCGCCAGCGTCCATTTTTTCATACGATCACCTCATTTTTTTTAATAAACTGCGGCCGACCCCGTTTCGATCCTGCCGCTAGACTAGGGATGATCCTGCGCTGCCAATAAAGGCGTCCGGCAAAAGCCTCTTCCTGCCGAAAACCGTCATGACGTACAGGCCCACCTGCATACATTAAGAAGAAGGACTGCGCCGTTACCGTAAAGCACGAAAGGAGGGAAAGCATATGAAGGTGGGATTCATCGGAACCGGCAGTATGGGAAGCGTGTTGATCGACGCCTTCATGACTTCCGGTGCGCTTATGCCAAATCAAGTTTTCGCCAGCAACCGTACGGCAGAAAAAGTCGCTTTGCTCGCTCAGCGCCACCCCGGTCTAAACGTATGCAGCAGCAACGCGGAAACCGTAAAAAACAGCGATATCGTATTCATATGCGTAAAACCGCTTCAGTATAAAGCGTTAGTGGAAGAGATCAAAGATGAGGTCAAGCAGGACCAGATGCTGGTGTCCATTACGAGCCCGGTGCAAATTCGTCATCTGGAACAAGCTCTTGCCTGCAAAATCGCCAAAGTGATCCCGAGCATCACGCATTTGACCTTAAGCGGGGCTTCCTTATGTATGTACGGCACCCGCATCGCTCCGGAAGACAGGCTCGTGCTTGAAAAGCTGCTCGGCGCCATCAGCGAACCGCTTGAAATCCCGGAGTCGCATGTCCGTATTTCCTCGGATTTCTCCAGCTGCGGCCCTGCGTTTATCAGCTTTTTCCTCGACCAATGGGTCGAAGCCGCCGTAGAAATGACCGGGATCGGGCGCGAACAAGCCACCTCCCTGGCCGGGGAAATGCTGCTTGGAACGGGCAAGCTGCTCACGGAAGGCGGCTTCCATCCTCTGGACCTTCAGGAAAGGGTCGCCGTGCCCGGCGGCATCACCGCCGAAGCGCTTGCGCTGCTCAGGCAAAGCTTGAACGGCGTGTTTCATCAATTGATCGCCACCACCCATGCCAAATACGAAGAGGAATTGAAAAAATGCGACGGACTCATAAGCGATACGAAAACATAGCCGTGCATGCTCCTCCAGATACCGCAATTCCGCTAGCCGGATCAGGTTCATCCTTGTCCAAAAGGGCTTGGGAAACAAAAATCCCCGTACGATTGTACGGGGATTTAATGCTTTTAAACCCTGTTTCGGATGCCGCAGCGTTTATGCCAAGCTTCGGACAAGCTCGGGATTTCGCGGTATCCTCAAGATATGCATTTAGTTCGCTACGATATTGACGAGCTTGCCCGGAACCGCGATCACCTTGCGCACGGTCTTCCCGGCGATGGCTGCCTGCACGTTCTCCTGGGACAGGCTGAACTCCTGCATAGCCTCCTGGCTCATGTCTTTGGCGATTTTGGCGCGTTGTACGATTTTGCCGTTCACCTGGATCACGATTTCCACTTCGGCATCCACGGTCCAAGCTTCGTCGAAAACAGGCCATGGTTCGTACGTGATCGATTCCTCGTGCCCGAGGCGCTCCCACAGCTCTTCGGCGATATGCGGCGCAAACGGAGACAGCAGCTGCGTGAAGTCCTCGATCGCTTTGCGCGGAAGCGAGTCGGCTTTGTACGCGTCGTTAATGAAAATCATCAGCTGGCTGATGGCCGTGTTAAAACGCATATGCTCCATGTCTTCGGTCACTTTTTTGATCGTTTTATGCCATACGCGTTTGAAGTCGTCGCTGCCTTCGCCGTCCGTCAGTTTCGGATTCAGGCTGCCGTCGTCGTTGACGACGAGGCGCCATACGCGCGACAGGAAGCGATGGGCGCCTTCCACGCCGTTTTCGTTCCAAGGTTTCGTCGCCTCCAGCGGCCCCATGAACATCTCATAGATGCGGAGCGTATCCGCGCCGTAGGTTTCGACGATTTCGTCCGGGTTGATGACGTTGCCGCGGGATTTGCTCATTTTTTCGTTGTTCGTGCCCAGGATCATGCCTTGGTTGACCAGCTTTTGGAACGGCTCCTTCGTGCTGACCACGCCCAGGTCGTAAAGCACTTTATGCCAGAAACGGGCGTACAGCAGGTGAAGCACCGCGTGCTCGACGCCGCCGATGTAGAGGTCGACCGGCATCCACTCGCGCTCTTTTTCCTTCGAAACGAGCGCTTCCTTGTTGTGCGGATCGATAAACCGCAGGTAATACCAGCAGCTTCCGGCCCATTGCGGCATCGTGTTGGTTTCGCGGCGCGCTTTCATGCCGGTTTCCGGATCCACCGTCTCCACCCATTCGGTCACGTTCGCAAGCGGGGATTCCCCGGTTCCCGACGGCTTGATCTGGTCGATGTCCGGCAGCATCAGCGGAAGCTGGTCTTCCGGCACGGTTTTCATCGTTCCGTCTTCGAGGTGCAGGATCGGAATCGGTTCGCCCCAATAACGCTGGCGGCTGAACAGCCAGTCGCGCAGGCGGTAGGTCGTTTTGCCTTGGCCTTTGCCGTTTTCTTCGAGCCATGCGATCATTTTGGCGATCGCTTCTTCGGTGCCCAGCCCGTCCAGGAATCCGGAATTGACGTGTTCGCCGTCACCGGTGTAAGCCTCTTCCTGCACGTTGCCGCCTTTGACGACCTCAATGATGTCCAGGCCGAATTGCTTCGCGAATTCCCAGTCGCGCGTGTCGTGGCCCGGCACCGCCATGATGGCGCCCGTTCCATAACCCGCGAGGACGTAATCGGCGATCCAAATCGGCAGTTTCGCGCCGTTGACCGGATTGACGGCATAGGCGCCCGTGAATACGCCGGTTTTGTCCTTCGCCAGATCCGTGCGCTCCAGATCGCTTTTGCGGGCCGCAAGGTCCTGGTACGCTTTGACCGCTTCCTGCTGCTCCGGCGTCGTGATTTCGGCCACGAGCTCATGCTCGGGAGCCAGCACGCAGTAGCTGGCGCCGAACAGCGTGTCCGGACGCGTCGTAAATACCGTCAATTGGCCGCTATGGCCTTCGATGGCGAAATTCACTTCGGCCCCTTTGGATTTGCCGATCCAGTTGCGCTGCATGTCCTTGATGCTTTCGGACCAGTCGAGCTCCTCCAAATCTTCAAGCAGGCGCTCGGCGTATTCGGTGATTTTCAGCACCCATTGCCGCATCGGCTTGCGGATGACCGGATGGCCGCCGCGTTCGCTTTTGCCGTCGATGACTTCTTCGTTCGCCAGCACCGTGCCCAGAGCCGGGCACCAGTTCACGGGAAGTTCCGCTACGTAAGCGAGGCCTTTTTTGTACAGCTGGATGAAAATCCACTGCGTCCATTTGTAATATTCCGGATCCGTCGTGCTGATCTCGCGGTCCCAGTCGTAGGAGAACCCGAGGGATTTGATCTGGCGGCGGAAATTGTTGATGTTTTTGACCGTGATGTCGCGCGGATGTTCGCCCGTATCGAGCGCGTGCTGCTCGGCCGGCAGGCCGAACGCGTCCCATCCCATCGGATGAAGCACATTGTAGCCGCGCATTCTTTTATAGCGGGATACGATGTCGGTCGCCGTATATCCTTCCGGATGGCCTACGTGAAGGCCGGCGCCGGACGGGTACGGAAACATGTCCAGCGCATAGAACTTCGGTTTGCCGGGATCTTCGCCCGTTTTGAACGTATGGTGCTCATCCCAATACTTTTGCCACTTCGGCTCGATCGACTGGGGATGATACCCCTGAGCCTGCTGATTGTCACTCATCTACTAATGCCCCCTCATACAGTCAGGCGGACGCCTTGCGCGGCCGCAAATTCGCGTGAATCTCATTAAAAAAACCTCTGCAATCCATAGCGTATTAGCGCTAGGGACGAGAGGTTTGATTCCCGTGGTACCACCCTAGTTAGCGGAAAACATGCTTTGCTTCCGCTCCCTTTGCACCCTTAACGGAGGTGAGGCGATGGTTTTTCACGAAAGGAGGGTTCATCCGTCCCCCGTTCAAACCATGACTCCGAGGCGAGTTCATTCCGCTTCGTCAACCGGCTTGCACCGACCGCCGGCTCTCTGGGTGACACCGCCGAAACTACTACCCCTCATCATTGCCATCATGTCATGAAATTGTTGTCAAACATTAAGTCATATTATATATAAAACCCGAATTCTAGTCAATCCGCTCGCTTTTTCGGTCAGTGTCAAGCTAGCGTGGGCAGTCATTTAAGATGCCTGGAACGCGAACCCCGAAGGAACCTCTTCCTTGTAAGCGCTTTGCTTCGTTCTTTCATCAAACACAAGTGATTTGTCAGAATTTTTTGCCGTTATCCGCGAAGTGCTTTGAGTGCCATACCCGTTGTGCTGCTTTGCTTCGGTCCTTGCAGCATGCGAATCATTCCAGCGATACAACCCTTGACCGGTTGCGTCACGTTCTTGAGCAATTGCCGCATGTTTATCGACTGCTGCGGCGTTGCCTGCTTACTCGCTTGTCCTTCAACCGTTCTTACCACCGTGCCCGCTTCTTGAATCCTCATCATCGTCCTCAGCATCGCCCTGACGCCTCGCTCACTCCAACTGTACCCGCCACGCTTCGTCCGCTTGGCGAATATACGCATCTGCGATTCCGCGCTTCCCATCGGGCGCATGCCGCTTGTGTCGATCCCCTTCGCCTGGAGTGTTTTTCGGTAGTCGTCCAAATGCTTCTCATGCCGCTTTAGAAATCTTTTATACGGCTTCCAATCCTTCCGGTTCTCTTCCGCTATCTCTTGCTCCGACACGCCTTCCAGGACCGCCATAAGCGCGGCTGCATCCTGTTTGGCCAAAGACCGTCTCACGGTCTCCCACACCTGCGGCAAATGACCAACAAAGCGTTTCAAATCACGCGCCACATGAAAGCGGTCCAGCATGTACAGACATTGGTGAAAGTAGGATGTACATTCCCCGATCCACGCCGCGCCGTCTCCGTTCACCACAAGCCACGTGTTCTCGTCGATTTCGTAACGCTCCACCAGAAAGTCCCCGAACCCTTCCCAGAAGTCGCCGCCGCTCGTATGCAGGTAATGCTGTTTGTTCTTCAGCTGTACCCGCTTGCCGTTCTTCTCCCAGCCTTCGTGTACGACTGCAATTGCGTTCTCCATCCCGCGCTTTTTGCTCCGCTGCAGCTTCGTGTACAGCCCATCCACTTCCACGAACAGCACGCGGGCAGCGCGCCGTTTCACCGCTGGCATCGGCTGTTGCGCACGCTCCATCAGTTTTTCCCTGATCGCTTGGTGGCTCAGCACATTGTAGCCCAAAAGCTGCTCCAGCCGCTTTGCGCTGTCCCGGTACGACGGTCCTTGGCTTGCGAATGCGATTGCTGTCTCTTCCAAATGCGGACTGACTTTCCCGCGCCCTTCGAATTGCAACAGCTGATCCAGCAGATACACGTGTTTGCCGCTTCTACGGTCACAGTACAATCTCCGCTTAAAGCGCACATTCCCGAACACTGTGTTGACGCTTGTTTCACGCTCGTCCTTTACTCGATAACGCTCTCGGTCCCGTTGCTCCAGGATCTGCTGATCCAGCGCCTCCAGCACCTGCTTCATCGCACGAGCGAATTCCTCCTGCATTTTCCGGAAAATCCATTGCTCAATCTCTTTCATCGTCGGCATTGTTGTGGTAAAGTGGCTCACAGGAGCTTCCTCCTTCTTGGTGTGTTGTGCGCAAACATCACTTTACCAAGGGAGAAGCTCTTTTTCTATATCCGCTTTTTCCAATTCCTACACCCACAGAGATTTTACACTATCGCTTTTTCGAGCTTCCTTCCCTTAAAATCAAACGCCGTGCGTCATGAGGAACGTTAAAAACAAAAAGGACGACCCGCCGGAAATTCATTTCCGACGGCCGTCCTGCGCTATCCTTTCGAAGCCAATCTATTTGACCGCGACGTAAAACAGCCTTTGGGCATCGTCTCCGGGCTCCACCCACTTAAAATCCGCATAACATTTGACGTCCCGGAAACCCGCCTTCACCAGCTCCGTTTTCATCCATTCCGGATCGTAAGCGCGCTGCGCATGCGTTTCTTCGAACCGGCGATACAAATCGCTCTGGTCCTCCTTGGCGAAAATGCTTAGATGGTGCTCGATCTCGCAGCGGGAAGCGTCCAGCTCGCATGTCCAGATGTACGATACCGACCGGTCGTCCCACACGAAAGGCTGCTCCTCGGCATAGCGGATGATCGTGTTCGGATGATGCACGTCGAACAGGAAGATGCCTCCCGGCTTCAACCCCTGATA
Source organism: Paenibacillus sp. FSL M7-1455 (assembly GCF_038004655.1). Classification (NCBI taxonomy): domain Bacteria; kingdom Bacillati; phylum Bacillota; class Bacilli; order Caryophanales; family Paenibacillaceae; genus Paenibacillus; species Paenibacillus sp. FSL M7-1455. The sequence goes on from NZ_JBBORO010000001.1 coordinate 4,204,618, forward strand.
CGTATGGGCAAATGCCGAAACGACGTCCCGCTCCTCCAGCAAATAGCTGAAGCAGTCGCAAAAAGAAATCACCGCGTCCACCGGCTCCGGGACTTCCCATTCCCGCATGTCCTGCTGGACCCAACGGATGGAGCCTTCGCGGTAAAGCCTGCTGCCTTGGGACGTGCCTTCCATTTTCCTTCTGGCCACGGACAGCATGTCCGCCGACAAGTCGATCCCGATGACCTCGAAGCCCGAATTGACGAGCGGTATCGTGATGCTGCCCGTGCCGCATCCCAGCTCCACGACGCTTTTGGGCATGCTTCCATGCTTCTCCCAAGCCTCCCGGGCAAATCGGAGCCAATCGGGGTAAGGCATGTCCTCCATCAACTGATCATAGACATATGCAAATTTCCGGTAAGAAGACATGATGCCACCGCACTTTCTTTTCACTTTCGCGCCGGAAACAGGGGAAGGCTATTCGCCTTGCCGATCCTGATCCGGCTTCGCCAAATACGTCCAACTTTCCTTTTGCGTGACCAGCCCTTCTTTCATCAGCTTGCCGAGGGCCCGCTTAAAGGCCGACTTGCTGATCCCGAAGCGCTGTTTGATAATGTCGGGAGGCGTTGCGTCGGAATAGGGCATCCCTCCCGAAGGGCGTTCCTTCAGAAAAGACAAAATCCGCTCCGAATCGACGTCGCGGCCGATCTCCTTGCGCTGGGCCATGGAGAGGTTGACGCGGCCGTCCTCGCGGATATGGCTTACGCGAACGTCCACTTCCTCGCCCAGTCGAAGCAGCCTGACCCGCTCCGAGGAATGGATCATGCCGATGACGCCGAGACCGAGCACGCCGCCGTCGACGATCACGAAGGTGCCCATCTGCAGCGGCCGGTATACGGTGGCTTTGAACCATTGGTTCAGCCAGGAGCCCGGCGCCCTGAAGGCGTGCTGCGACAGTTCCTGCTCTCCCGCCAGTTTGGCGCGGAGGCGCCCCTGCTTGTCATGCTCCATGATGACGAATACCGAGTCGCCGACCTGCGGGCGAAGCTCCTTCATTTCGGGCAGCTCGCGAACCGGCAGCAGAAGCTGGCGGCCAAGCCCCATTTCGAGAAAACAGCCGAGCCGGGGGTGGACGTCGGCCACGACCAGCTTCGCCATTTCCCCAAGGGTCAAATACGGCTTTTTCATCGTCGCGGCCAGACGGTCTTCGGTATCGTAAAAAATGAACACCTCGACCCGGTCGCCCGGCTTGATCTCTCGCGTCAGCTCCGAATAGTGCAGCAGCACGTCCTGTCCGTCCGCATCCAAAAAGTACCCGTACGGCGAAACCTCGCGCATTACCTCATAGGTTTGGATCGTTCCTGCAATCGGGCTCATACCGTTTCCACGACCTTGGCGTCCGACCACAGGCGTTCGATGTTATAGTAGTCGCGCTCGTCCCGGTGGAAGACATGAACGATCACGTCCCCAAGGTCGATCAGCACCCAACGCGCGGAATTCATCCCTTCGATCCCCCGGATTTCCGAGCCGGCTTCCTGAACGCGTTTGCGGATTTCCGTGGTGATCGACTGGACCTGCGTATCCGAGTTCCCGTGGCAAATGACGAAATAGTCCGCGATCAGCGATACGCCTTTCAAATCGAGCGCCACGATATTCATTGCTTTTTTATCTTCAGCAGCTTGGACTGCCAGGTTTAACAATTGTTCCGATGTAAGGGTCATGAATTCGCCTCCAACTGTTTAATAAGATCATTGCGCGCAAAAACCGTCAGCGGATAGATGATTTGCCGCCGCGACACGAGCAGGCTGATCGTGGAATCGAACCCGGCGACCAATCCCTCTTCAAGGCTATGTTGGGCCAGTTGCCGGATATTATTCACGCCGGGAAAATCCCTTCCGGGCTCGATATAGTCGGCAAGGCAAACCACCTTGTCCATCAGCGTCATGCCGATTCGCCCCGATGTATGATATTTGATGGCGTCCAGGATTTCCGGATCGTCCACGCCGTAATCGCGCTTGGCGACAAACGCTCCGACCTCGGCGTGCCATAACGATTTGTCGTAAAGCAACAGATCCTTGGACAAATCGTTTTCCCGGATCACGGCCTCCATTTGCTTGACGGGCCAATATTTGGCGACGTCATGCAATATCGCGGCGCGTTCGGCTTTGACCGGATCGGCCCCGTATTGCTCCGCAAGCTTCACGGCCGTTTCCATGACGCCTTGGGTATGTTTCCAGCGCATGGCGGGCATTTGCTCCGAAACCGATTTAATCAGTTCTTCGCGGCTGAATTCCATACAATCCTCTCCTCCTGATATAGTCGTAGACGCTGTCCGTTACCATATAGCGGATCGAATGTCCCGTAGCCAGCTTTTCCCGGATTTCGGTCGACGAAATATCGACCTGGGGCATGTCTGCCAGATGCACCTTGCCCTGCAAATAACCGGGGAGCGCATCCAGGTCCAGCGTCGACCCCGGCCGGCCCACGCCGATGAAGGTCATCAGGTTCACCAGCTCCTCGATGCCCTCCCATTTCGGCAAATAGTTGACCATGTCGGCGCCGATAATGAAATGAAATTCTATGCCTTCAAAAGAGCTGCGGATTTCCTTCACCGTGTCGATGGTGTAGGAAACGCCGCCCCTCCTGATTTCGATGTCCAACGTGCGGAAACAGGGGTGGTCCGAGATCGCTTCGGCCACCATGCCGAGCCGGTCCTCTCCCGATGCTCCGGCCTGTTCCTTGTGGGGCGGGATGTGGCTTGGCATGAACCATACCTGGTCAAGCCCGAACGAATCCCTTGCCGCTTCGGCGGCCAGCAAATGGCCGATATGAATCGGATCAAAGGTGCCGCCCATGATGCCTACCTTCATGGTGAAACCCTCCCGCTTTTATGGCAATTCGATCGTTTTGTGGTCTTTGGATTCTTTGTACAAAATAATCGTGCTTCCGATGACCTGCACCAGTTCGGACCCGGTGCTTTCCGCCAGTTCCGCGGCGATATCGTGTTTGTCTTCGATGCAGTTGTTCAGCACGCTGATTTTCATCAATTCCCGTTTCTCGATCGCTTCGTTGATATGGCGCACCAGCTGTTCGTTGGTTCCTCCCTTTCCGACTTGAAAGATCGGCTCCAAGTGGTGCGCAAGGGACCGGAGATAACGTTTTTGCTTACCCGTTAGCATGTATGATCATAACTCCTTAATATTCGACTGTACTTCTATTGTTCCCCGAAAAGGGTCTATTCCGACATACTCTTCAGCACCGCGTTTCGCATCGCGGCCACCGGAGCCGGCAGCCCGGTCCAGTATTCGAGCGCGTACGCGCCCTGATTGACGAACATGCCGAGCCCGCCGTGCACGGTGCAGCCTTTTTGTTCGGCTTCCGCAAGCAGCCTCGTTTTCAGCGGGTTGTAGATGAGGTCGCTGACAACGATTCCGTCCGGTACGAGGTCCGCCTCCACCGGCGTGTCCGACACGTTCGGGTGCATCCCGACCGAAGTCGTATTGATTAAAATATCGGCATCCCGCAAGTACGCAGGCAGCTGCTCCATGGATATCCCGCGGATATCCGCAAGGTCCTTCCACTCGGCGGCTACCGCTTCCGCCTTGTCGGCCGTCCGGTTGGCCACGCAGATCCGGTCCGGGCCTTCCAGCGACAAAGCGTAGATGATGCCCCGGGCCGCGCCGCCCGCGCCGATCACCATGATTTTTTTTCCTTTGAGATCGGGCGCGGCCTCTTCTTTCAGCGAGCGAACGTAGCCGATCCCGTCCGTGTTGTATCCGGTGAGGACGCCCTTGTCGTTCACGATCGTATTGACCGCGCCGATCCGGAGAGCCGTCTCGTCGAGATGGTCCAAGTGCGGGATCACCTCAAGCTTATGCGGGATCGTGACGTTGATCCCCCTAAAGCCGAGGGCTTTGATCCCGGCGATCGCGTCACCCACCTGTCCGCTTTTGACGTGCATCGGAACGTAGGACCCGGGCACCCCGAGCGCCTCCAGCGCGGCCTGATGCATGGCCGGCGATTTGGAGTGGGAGATCGGGTCCCCGATCACGCCGAGCAGCAGCGAGCCGGTGCCTGCAAGCAAATCCGTTTCGATTACCATGTCTTCATCCTGCCTCTCCGTAATCTTTCCGAAAGCTTACGCTTAAATCAAAGACGGTCTGGCAACCACCTTGACGCCTTTCGGCGCGTGGATGGCCGTCAAGGCACCTTGATCGCCGTTGACTTTAATCCAGCCCAGGCCGGAAACGAACAGATCGAGCTTGCTGCCTTTAGGCACGCGGATTTCATGCCTTGTCCATTCCGGCAGTTCGCCGAGATGATCCGCATCCGGCGGAGACAAAAGCTCTCCCGCATGCTCCTTGTAGAGGGCGTCCGCCTTCTCCAGCTTCGTTCTGTGAATGTTCAGCCGGCCGCTGACATAACAGGTGAACGACTGCCGGGCACCCTGGACAAAGTCAAAACGGGCCATGCCGCCAAAAAAGAGCGTTTGTCCCTCGTTCAGCTGATATACCATCGGTTTCAGCGGATTCTCCGGCATGATCGTTCCCAAATCCTTGCGGTTGACAAGCTCGCTGTACCGCCATGGATATACGATCCCCGGCGTATCGATAATGAAATGTCCGTCATCCAGCGGGATGCTGACCATGTCCAGCGTCGTTCCCGGATAACGCGATACCGTCAGTTCCTGATCAAGGTCGCTGTAATCGCGGATCAACCGGTTGATCAGCGTCGATTTGCCGACGTTGGTGCCTCCGACGACGTAGACGTCGCGGTCGCCCCGGCGTTCGGCTACCGCATCGAGCAGCCGGTCGAAGCCTTGATTCTTTTTGGCGCTGCAAAGGATGATCTCTTCGGTTTTAAGCCCCTGTTCCTTGCATTGCTTCTGGACCCAATTAATGATTTTATTCCAGTTTGTCACTTTTGGCAGCAGGTCGATTTTGTTCACGGCGAGAATGACGGGATTGTTGCCCACGAACCTTTGAAGGCCCGAGATCAGGCTGCCGTCGAAATCGAACAAATCGACGATATGGATGACGAGCGCGTTCTTGCCGCCGATTTGGCTCAAAAGCCGCAGGAATTCATCCTGATCCACCGTTACGGAAGACGCTTCGTTGTAATTTTTGATGCGGAAGCAGCGCTGGCAAACGACGGGTTCCCTGCCCAGCGACTTCTCCGGAATGTACCCCGGCAATTCGGGATTCAGCGTCTGCAGCCCAATGCCGCAGCCGCTGCATTTTTGGACGCTTTGTCCTTCGATCGGACCTTTCATTAACGTTTTTCCTCCTCAAGCCATAGTCCTTTTTTACGCAAGCGCCTCAAGGCGATTTTCTCCAGGCGGCGGTTGATCCTCGTCCCCCAGCTCTCGTCGCCGATCGATATCGGAAGCACCAATACCGTAAAAAGTCCCAAGCGGTTGCCGCCGTACACGTCGGTCATCATCTGGTCGCCGACGACGATCGTTTCCTGACCGGTCAGCCCCATCATGGTCATCGCTTTGCGGAACGGCGCATTGCTGGGCTTGCGCGCCTCATGGACGAATTCGATGTTCAGCGGCGCGGCAAACGCCGACACGCGCTCCATGCGGTTGTTCGATACGATGACGAGCTTGAACCCGATCTTTTTCACCTGGTCGAACCAGGCGACCAGCTCCGGAGTCGCAAGCGGTTCCTTGGCCCCGACGAGCGTGTTGTCCAGATCGGTGATGATTCCCCGGTAACCTTTGGCGTATAGGTCCTCCAAATCGATATCAAATACGGTATCCACCCTTAGTTTAGGGATAAACATTTCAAACAAGTTGTTGTCACCTCAGTTTCATAGGACAAACTATACCATAATCCGCGTAGTTAGCAAAATAATCCGATGAAAGCAAATCGCCCGTTTCCGGGCTTTTCCAAAAAGAAAGCGCCCGCGAGGGCGCCAGGTATAAACCCGCGTGTCATGCCGCAAAATCCTGCGTCTTTTTGAACGCATCCCAAAGCTCCCGGCTGACCATGTGCACTTGTTTCCATTCGTCTTCGGTGACGGCCGCGGGGCTGTATCTTGCCTTCTCGAACAGCGCCAGCAGCCGGTTCAGGGAAGGAGCCAATGCAGGCATGTCCTTGTTCCATCTTTTGACCGATTCCCGCAGCGTTTCGTGCGAATCCCTGCGGATTCCTTTGCGCTTCAGTTTCCGGAGCCACCGCTCCGTCAAAACGACGACCTTCTGGTCCGGCGTCAGTTTCCGGCCCGTCCGGAAGCCCACGAGCAGGAAGCGGAGCGGAATCCGCAGCAGCCATGCGGAATATGCGGCAAACAAGGCGACGATCAGAATCGTGGTCCAGAGAACGACCGCGCCGGAAATGCCGGACGGCTGCGGTGCGGTTTCCGCGGGTTGCACGTCCTTCTGCACCTCGGGCTCCTGCTCCTCGACGGCCTCCGGAACGGTGACGGGCTTGCTGTCTTCCGCATGCGTAAGCAGCGGCATATTAAAGCCGGGCGTCGCTTCGACCGGAATCCAGCCGTAAGGGCCGAAATAAATTTCCGCCCAGGAGTGGGCATCGGCATTGGTTACGGTATAGGTCCCGCCGTCCGGAAAATCGCCGCCCTGGCGGTTCATCATGTCCGAATCCGCTTGCTGCATGCCGGGAGCATACCCTTTGACCCAGCGAGCGGGAATGTGAAGCGAACGGGCCATCATCACCATGGAAGTGGAGAAGTAATCGCAGTACCCTTCCTTCACTTCGAACAAAAAGCCGTCCACGAAATCCTTGCTCGTTTTGGCGGACAAATCGGGCTGGTTCGTATACCGGAAATTGTTTATCAGGTAGTTTTGCAGCAAACCGATTTTTTCATACGGCGTATCCGCCGAAGCCGTCACCTGCTCCGCAAGCTTGCGCGTCCGTTCCGGAAAGTCCCTCGGAATCTGCAGGTAGCTGTCGTCGACGCCATGGTCGCCGTAGAGCTGCTTAAACGTTTTGCGGCGGATTTCATCCTCCGGAACGACCGGGATCTCCGAAACGACCGTATACGTTTTCGGATATTCCGGCTGTTTGGTCGAGGTGGTCCAGTGCAGGGCCGACTGCTGCGGGTCCCACAGCAATTTTCCCCCATCCGCGTTGTCGACGCTTTTGAGCTGGGACACATGGTAAGCGCCGAACAGCACGGGATAAACCTGATCGCTAAGCATCGTCACCGTCTGCTCCAGCTTTTCGGTTTCGGGGGCTTGCGGGGTTTCGCTCGGAAGCGGCTCTCCCGCTTCCACTTCCTCGTAGCCGCCTTTGCCGCCCTGGTCCGACCAGCCGTTGCCCGTGTAAATCTGCCTCGTCTCGCCGCGCCAATAGCCGCGTTTGTCGGATTGAACCAGCATGACGGGGGAATAGTCGAAATTAAATCCTCCGCCCAAACGGCTGTCGTTTCGGCTGTAGCCCGAGGAACTGCTCTCTTTGGCGGAATCGAGCTCGCCGCTGACATCGGACGCGCCCCCCGCTCCGCCCGAAGTATCGATCCAAGCGGTATACGGGTCGGTCAACGTCGGAGGAACGTTCGGCATGCTGACGCCGGCGATGAACATGACGGAAAACAAAACGGCCGCATGGATCAGGATTTTGGCCGGGTACTTCCGCAGGCGCCGCCATCCGGCCGGAAAACGGGCCTGGAACCGGCGGAAATGCTCGCTGACGAGCCAGCCGAGCGAAGCGAAAACCGTCCATGCCACCTCTTGCCATAGGTTAACGGGCGTGAAGGAATCCAAAATACAAAACGCGATCACGTTCATCCCCGAAAAAAGAAGGATCCTGCGCTTCGTGCCGACAAGCGATGCGCTGAGCACCATCAGCAGCCAAGCTCCGAGCGCAATCCAGACGTAAGGCGACATATGTTCGATGTACTGCCGGATCCTGTCCGCCAAAGAGCCGGAAGGCGTGTACACCCAATACCGGACAAGCTCCCGGTGAATGAGGTATAAAATGACGACGGCTTCAAGCACAACGCGGTATATCCTTTTAATAGGAAGCAGCATTTCCGCGACGGCAACGAACGTGATCGTCAGCCATACGATCGATTTGGTTTCCTCGAACCACGTAAAATCCATAAAAAAGATCCATTGCTGGCCTATGATCCAAATCCAAAACATGGACAAGGAATAAAACAGCGATTTTTTCGCAAAAGACAGCCAGTCGCTCATGCCACTCCTCCTCCCAATGCCGCGGGCAGATCCTTTAAGTCGGCAACGGCGCAGCCGAACGTTCCCGCCGCTTTAAGCATCGAAACCCAGCCGTTTTCCTTGCCGGCATCGCCGGACGAACCGACCAGGATATGGGAAGGGGTAAACCCGCGCGTTCCGGCCCAACGCAGCGTTTCCAGCGTTTTGCCGCCGCTTGCCGGGCTGATCAGGACGAGCAGGCAGCCGGACGGGATGATCCGCGCATGTTTCTCCAGCTTGGGTTGAAGTTCGCCGAAACCGTCCGGCGTCACGTCCACCAGATGATGCATCATCCGCTGAAGTTCGCCCGGATTTTCGCTCGGAACGAACATTTTCGTCGGCTCTCCCGCCGTCAGCAGCCCGAGGCACAGCCTCTTTTGCATGGCGTAATGAATGAGCGAGGCCGCGGTCGACACGGCGAGCTCAAACTGCTTGTCCGAAGCGTAATGCCCGGAGATCGCGTCCAGCGCGATCATGATTTTGGGCACCGAATCGTATTCGAATTCCTTCGATTTCCAGGATCCGGTTTTGGCCGTGGCATTCCAATGGATCCGCGAAATCCGGTCCCCGTAGACATAGTCCCTGACGCCGTTGATCTGCGTCGTTTCCCGGCGGGAAGCGATCGACCGCTGCGGCCCGGCAAGCCTGGAATTCCGGTCGATCATCTGCCAGCCCGGGATGGGCACCGTGCGCGGAAACACCCGAAATTGTCCGGGCACATGGAACGTGCCTTTATGTTCGACGAAGCCGAAGATATCCTCGGTCACGCACTGGGTTTCGGTGAAATAGTACCTCCCCCGCTCCAGCGGCGGCGTTTGGAATACCAGCTCGCCGCCGCCGCGAAAATCGGGGATGACGCTTTCCTCGAACGACCACGTTTCCCCGTTGTGCCTTTTCATCACTTCGCGGATCACCACGTACGGCATCGGCAAAAATCCCGGCACGGCAAAGTTCAGGCTTACCTTCACCTGCTCGCCCGCCTGCAGCGTGTGGTCCGGCTCGAGCCCGGCGGAGAGGGTCCGCCGCCCGTGCACCCGCCGGATGCCGCCAAGTCCGCCGGCGATCAAATACGCGACAAGGACGGAGATCATGACAAGGAGCATCAGCGACGTTTTCCCGCCTTGAAACAGCACGAACAGCAGGCTGGCAGCCCATACCGCAAGCACGATCCAGAAACGGACATTCCGCAAAATCGGTCTTAAGGTCGTCAGCAGCGCCTTCATTCCGATCAGCGCTCCAAAGCCACAGGCACATGAACCTGCTGCAAAATCTGTTTCACGACCGATTCCGCGCTGACGTGATCGAGGCGGGATTCCGGACGCAGGATGATGCGGTGGGAAAGGACGAAAGGCGAAAGCACCTTGATGTCATCGGGCAGCACGAAATCCCTTTGCTGGATGAATGCATAGGCTTTGCCCGCCATCATCAGGGACAACGAAGCGCGCGGGCTGGCGCCCAGCATGACGGAAGGATGCTTGCGGGTCGCGCGGACGATGTTCAGGAGATAGTCGGCAACGGCTTCGTCGATGAACACGTTCCGGACTTCCTTTTGAAGCTCCGCGATGGCGTCCATGCGGGTTACCGGCTGCAATTGGTCGACGGGCTGCCCCTGCTTATGCTTCAGGAGAAGGTTTCGCTCTGTCGCCGCATCCGGGTAGCCCAGGCTGATTTTCATCATGAACCGGTCGAGCTGCGCCTCCGGCAGCATGTATGTTCCTTCAAAATCGATCGGGTTTTGGGTCGCGCACAGCATAAACGGTTTGGGAAGTTCGTACGTTTCCCCGTCCACCGTCACGTTCCGTTCTTCCATGACTTCAAGCAGGGCCGACTGCGTTTTTGTCGTCGCGCGGTTGATTTCGTCGGCAAGCAAAATGTTCGTCATGACCGGCCCCGGACGGAAAAAGAACCTCTCTTCGCGGGGATGGAATACCGATACGCCGGTAATGTCGCTCGGGAGAATATCGGGATTGCACTGCACCCGTCGGTAATCGCCGCTCATGGATCTGGCCAGCGCCTTGATCATTTGGGTTTTGCCCGTTCCCGGGACGTCTTCGATCAGGATATGCCCTTCTGCCAGGAGAGCAGTAAGCAAGAGCTGGATTTCAAAGGCTTTGCCTAAGATGCAGGATTCAAGGTTCGTTCTTAAGGCTGCAATGGTTTGCAGGGATTCGCTGCTTACGGGCATAGATCCGTGCCTCCTTATTTCGTTCGTTATCGTTGGATTAAGGGAATGATCGTTCATCGAATATTGCTAAATCTTGAGATAAGAAGCATATATCTTACATTGTACATGATCCTTTCCCGAAATGTATATTGTGCAGGACTCCTAAATTCGTCGTATACCTCGACATTCCCCTTCCCCCGGGCCTAAGAACGCATCAAGAAACAAAAAATCCCGGCTCGCCCAAATCGCTCCCCTGCTCCTATCGCGCAACGCAAAAAAGGCTCGCCCTGCAGTTCGAACGCTGCTAGGGAGAGCCCTTTGCCGTTGCTGTTGAGTTTTGAAAAACACGGCGGTTATCCGCGCGGACGGACGATCAAGGCTGCCAAAAACGAGAAAATGATCGCGGCCGATATCCCGGCGCTTGTCACCTCGAAAATCCCGGTCACGATCCCGACCCAGCCGTCCCTTTGCAGCTCCGACAGCGCGCCGTGCACAAGCGAGCTTCCAAAGCTCGTAATCGGAACCGACGCTCCGGCGCCGGCGAATTTGACCAGAGGGTCGTACAGGCCGAACCCGTCCGCGACCGCCCCGGCCACCACCAGCGTGCTCATCGTGTGCGCCGGCGTCAGCTTGAACGCGTCCATCATGATTTGCCCGATGACGCAAATTAATCCCCCGATGATAAATGCCCATAAAAATTGCATGTCAATCCTCCATTTCCAGCGCCACGGCATGGGCGATGCAAGGAATGCTTTCTCCCTGCTGGTAGGACAGCGGGGACAGCAGCGCTCCCGTCGCCACGACGAGCACCTTTTTAAGTTCTTTATTGGCCATTTTTTTCAGCAGATGTCCGTAAGCGACGACGGCGGAACAGCCGCAGCCGCTGCCCCCGGCCCTCACGTAAGTCTGGTTTTGACGGTCGTATACCATCAGGCCGCAATCGCCGAACTCCGTCTCATCCATGGGGACGCCCGCTTTTTGCAAAAGCTCCTTGGCGATCGGTAGGCCTACGGATGCAAGGTCCCCGGTAACGATCAGGTCGTAATGTCCCGGCGTCAATCCGGTATCCCGAAAATGGGCTTCGATCGTGTCCGCTGCCGCCGGCGCCATCGCCGCCCCCATGTTGAACGGGTCTTTGACTCCCAAATCCATGACCCTGCCGATGGTTGCCCTGGCGATGACCGGTCCGTTCCCGCTTTTGCCGACGATGCCGCAGCCGGAGCCCGTCACGGTATATTGCGCGGTGGGCGGTTTTTGCGACCCGTATTCCGTGGGGTAGCGGAACTGTTTCTCCGCCGTGCAGTTATGGCTTGTCGTTCCGGCCAGCACCCGTTCGGCAGCCCCGGAATCGACGAGCAGCGCCGCAAGCGCCAAACTTTCCATCGAGGTGGAGCAGGCTCCGAACACGCCCAAATAAGGAGCTCCGAGCGTCCTTGCCGCAAACGTGCTGCTGATGATCTGGTTCATCAGGTCGCCGCCGATGAAAAACTGGATTTGCTCCTTCGTCAGCCCCGCCTTGACGACAGCCAGCTGGGAGGCCTGCTCCAGCAGCTTTCGTTCGGCTTTTTCCCACGTTTTTTCGTTGATTTCGAGATTATCGTAAATATAGTCAAAATCGGAGGCCAGCGGTCCCTGGCCTTCTTCGGGGCCTACCACCGTCGCGCTTGCAAGGATGCGGGGTTTCGCCTGAAACTCCCAAGTCTGACCCTTGAGCTTCATTGGTGATGCACTCCCTCCAGCCCGAAAATGGCGTATACCAGCCCCACAAAAAATGCGGCGACGGTGCCGAACACGATGACGGATCCGGCCAGCTTGAACATATTGGCGCCTACGCCGAGGACGTATCCTTCGGCTTTGTGTTCCAAGGCGGCGGAGCACATCGAGTTGGCGAATCCCGTAACGGGAACCGCGGTCCCCGCCCCGGCGACCTGGGCGATTTTGTCATACACCCCGCAGCTCGTCAGGATCACGGAAATTATGATCAGCACCGCGACCGTCGGACTTGCCGCTTCCTTCGTCGACATGTCGAACAAAGCCATAAAAGCTTGCTGAATCGCTTGTCCGAGCAAACAGATGCCCCCGCCGATCAGAAAAGCCAAAATGCAATTTTTGAATATGCTCCGCTTCGGCTCGTGTTTTTGCGCTATGCTTTTGTAATCTTGGCTCGAAAGGTTGTCCAGCGAAAATTTGGCGCCTTTTTTAGTGCTCGCAGGCAAATGCGATACCCCCTCTTCCTCTTTTTCGGGCTCACGGAAAAATACGCGGTCCGGCTGTGTCGGAATGCCCTCGATGTGGCTTATTATTTGTCATGCGAAGGATAGTTATGTATTTTGCGCAAATGCTTCCTGACGGCGAACAGCCGCCTCGCAAGCTTCACGGGCAGCCGTTTACGCCAAAAGCTTCATTCCGCCAAAGCGGCAATCAGAAACACATCAAAACGATGACAAGCAAAATAAGAAGTACGCAAACAAGGATGACCGCTTTGTTCATCTGTATGAACTCCATGGCACGATGCTCCCTTCTGCACCTGATCAGGGCGTTCATCTATATCTATCGTATTCGGGAAAAAGCGGGAGGTGCTTCACCGCGGCAACATGGACAATCCGCTTCGCGGAGTTCATACTATAAAAATGGGAAGTACATAAGAAATGAGGATGGCATCCATCCGGATAGCAAAGCGCAAAGGAGATCAAAAGCATGGACCAAAAAACGATGGACTTATTCCGCAAGCTGACGGAATTTCCGGCCGCTTCGGGCTTCGAAAAAGAACTTCGGGCATACGTCAAGGATTTGATGGCCCCGTATACGCAGGAATTCGTTCAAGACCGTCTCGGCAGCTTGTTCGGCGTGCTCCGCGGCGACGAGCAGGGACCGAAGGTGATGGTGGCAGGCCATTTTGACGAAGTCGGCTTCATGGTAACGGGCATTACCGACGCCGGGATGATCCGTTTCCAGCCGCTGGGGGGATGGTGGAGCCAGGCCGTATTGGCCCAGCGTCTGCAGATCATGACGCCAAACGGACCCGTGATCGGCGTCGTCGGCTCGATTCCGACGCATCTGCTGGACGAATCGCAGCGCAGCAAGCCGGTGGACATCAAAGCGATGTACATCGACGTGGGCGCGGACAACCGCGAGGATGCGGAATCGTTCGGCATCCGTCCCGGGCAGCAAATCGTGCCGATTTGCGAATTCACCCCGCTTTCCAATCCGAAAAAAATCATGGCCAAAGCGTGGGATAACCGTTACGGCGTAGGCCTTGCCGTCGAGCTGCTGGAGGCGCTGCACAAGGAAAAGCTTCCGAACACGCTATATTGCGGCGCGACGGTACAGGAAGAGCTTGGACTGCGCGGTGCGCGGACGTCCGCCAACCTGATCCAGCCCGACATCTTTTTCGCTCTTGACGCAAGCGCCGCCAATGACATGACAGGGGACAAAAGCGCCTTCGGCCACATCGGGCAAGGTGTGCTTCTTCGCATTTTCGACCCGTCGATGCTGACGCACCGCGGCCTGGTCGAATACGTCCAGGATACCGCCGACACCCATAAGATCAAATACCAGTATTTCGTGTCGCAGGGGGGCACCGACGCCGGGCAGGTCCATTTGAGCGGCATCGGCGTGCCGTCGACCGTCATCGGCATCTGCTCCCGGTACATCCATACGTCGTCCTCGATCATCCACACCGACGATTACGACGCGGCGAAGGAGCTTTTGATCAAACTGGTGAAGGGCCTTGACCGCACGACGTTAAATACGATTTTGGAAAACGCGTAGTATCGCCAAAGAAACCGTCCGATCGATTCGTTACGAACGAAGGACGGTTTTTTGTTTGGCATCGGCCGATTTTGTCCAAGCTTACAAAAAAAATCATAAAATTCACAAAAAAATAGCATACACCGCCCAAAAATATGATAAAATGAAAGCGCTAACAGCTATCATCTTCTAAAGGGGGCTTTTGCAAGATGAACCAAAACGATAAGGTGATTACCGAATATTACGATTTCGATCCGGTCACCGACGCCTTTTTCTTCAAAACCGGCGCACAGGAGCAGGTTATTTTCCACGGCAGGAACTACATCATAAAAAAAAGACTGTCCTCCGCAGAACTCGCTTCGCTCAAATCCCAGCCCAATTTCGTCCGCGCCGCCTCAAACCTCTACGTCAATGTGAACAAAATTACAAATATCGACGGCACTACGCTGCATTTCCGGGACGAATTCGCCTACCCGCGCACGATTACGGTTTCCCGGCGGATTTTGGACCAAATCAAACGCCGCATGCCAAGCGCTCCCGACATCGCGTTGCCCAAGCAATGAACCCGGGTCCGGTTTCGTGAAGCGCCAAACGGCAGCCCCCCCAACCGGGAGACTGCCGTTTTTTCATGAACGGATGATGTCAATTGACCCGGAAAGGTTCCACTTTCCGATATCCCCACGAGCTTTTTCCGTCCTCCGGCATACCCGGCAGGATCAGTCCCCCGTCGATCCGGATCGTGATTCCCGTAATATAGGAAGCCTGCTCGGAGACAAGCCAAAGCGCCGCCAGGCCGATATCCTCCGGCATGCCGATCCGGCCGAGCGGAACGAGGGAGCCCATTTGGTCTACGGAAGGTTCCGGGTCCCGGACGAGGATGCCGCCGGGAGCGATGCAATTGACCCGGATGCGGTACGGCGACAGATCCAGCGCGACGGATTCGGCCGCCCGCTTGAGCGCCGCTTTGATCCCTCCGTATACGGCGTCTCCGGGATACGCCCGTTCGGCGTGCGTCGAGAGGATGTTGACGATGTTTCCTCCGCGTCCGGCCGCGATCATATGCTTCGAAACCTCCCGCATAAGCAGCATCGGGGCACGGAAGTTCAGCCGCATCGTATAATCCAGATGTTCCAGCGGCAGTTCCGTAATCGAAGCGTACATCCCGACGCCCGCGTTATTGATCAGGCAGTCGATTTGCCCCATCGTGCGCACCGCTTCCGCCGCCGTTTCCACCGCTTCGTCCGCTTCCGTCAAATCGCCTTCGCGCACGACACACGCCCGGCCGGATAATTTTTCGATTTCCTCCGCGGTCTGTTCGGCCATGGCGTCATCCCGGTAATGGGTGATCATGATTTCGTATCCCGCTTGCGCCAACGCAAGCGCGATGCCGCGCCCGATGCCCCGGCTGCCCCCCGTAACGAGGGCCGTTTTTTTGGCCGTCTTTGCCTGATCGTGATGCTCCATGATTTACGCCTCCTTCTCGTGCTTCAATATCAAGACCGATGTTTAGAATACACGTTAGCGTGATCCAAGGATGCTCTATACTGATCAAAACGCATAAAGAAGAAAATGTCAAACATGGTTATTTGATCAAATTCAAGGCGAACGAAAAACCGGTCCGGGCGAGCCTCCCGCCGCCCAAACCGGCTTTTCCTTTATTTTGCCATGCTTTTTTTGCCCGTCGCCCGCACTCGCGGATCCACCAACGTATACAGCATGTCCGCCGCCCAGTTGGCTAAAACGACAACCCCCGAAACGATCATGATGATCGCGATCAAAACGGGGAAGTTGCGCTTCAAGGCGGAGGTGACCATCAACGTGCCCAGGCCCGGCCAATTGAATACGTTCTCGACGATGGCCGATCCGCTGATTAGGACGGGAATGTCCAGCGCGATGAGCGTGATGACGGGAATGAGCGCATTTTTGAGCGCATGGACGTAGATGACTCTTCGCTCCGAGGCTCCTTTCGCCCGCGCCGTCATCAGAAAACCGTCATCCAACACCTCCATCATGCCGTCGCGGACAAACTTCAAATAATAAGCGAGCATGCCGATCGCCAAGGTAGCCACAGGAAGAATCATGTGCTGGATCAAATCCCATAACTCTCCCTCTTTGGAAGGCGTGTGCATGCCGCTCGGGGGCAGCCATAAAAGCTGCATCGAAAAAATCTGCTGCAGCCAATAACCAAGCACGAAGCCGGGAACGCTGAATCCGATCACGCTTAAAAACAATGCCGTTCTGTCCGAAACTCCGTATGGTTTGGTGCTGTTATGTATTCCCCACGGGATGGCGACCAAAAGCGTAAGGAGCCATGCGATGCCCAAAAGGAAAAAGCTGTTTTTGGCATTCCACCAAATGTAATCGCCGATCGGAACAAAGTTATAGTCGACGCCCAGATACCCTTTTGCAAGTCCCTTCAACCAGCGAAAATACTGCTCGTAAAGCGGCAGGTCCAGCCCATGAAGATGCTTCTGCTCATCCACCCACTTATATTGCTCTTCGGTCATGCCGATGCTCGCCCAGGGATTTCCCGGCATGAGATGCATGAGGACGAACGCAACAGATGAAACGGCAAACAGCACGACAACGGATTGCACCGTCCGAAAAAGGATGTACTTCCACATACGGGGTGCCTTCAAGCTCCTTTCCTCTGAAAAGTCACTCTATCAACTTCCACATATTAGTAGGATACACCAAGATCGCGCAAACCTAAAGACAAAGTTCTGCAGAAACCGGCGGCTTTTGCGGCAGCGGCTGCATGACCGGAGTAAGTCGGGTCAGCAGGCGGATGCGCGACAAAAGGCGGCGGACATTCAAATTCCGCGCGCCTTTTTTTGATGTGTTTACCCTCCGGCGACACGGAGCGGGCAACTAAAAAACGGCATCAATAAAGTCCGTTATTACGACGACGATTTAACCCCTTTTCCTTCGGGTTGATGCTCCGGCTGCCCGTATACGACGGTCCCGTCGTTTTGGCGGATCCAGGTCGCAAAATCCCGTTCCCCCGCTTTCAATTGAATGACCCGGGCCCCCGTCGGGAAATGGTCCTTCCGTTCCCCGCCCACGTAGCTGACGTATTTGGTCGCCCTGCCGTAACAAAGCCGGATGCCGTGCAGCGTGCCGCAAAAATCGTTGGCATGGTCGTGCCCGACGAAAGTGCCCATCACGTCGCCCATTTCGAGCATCGCCGCAAACATCCCCGAATTGAACCGCGGGGCGGAGCAGGTGCCGTCCAAACGATGACCGTGGCATACTTCCGTTTCCCACACCTCGTTGTACTCAGGCAGCGGAATATGGAAAAAAGCGAGCGCAGGCAGCGGCGTCCCGCCGTTTTGCCCGGTTAACGCCTTCGATTCCGATACGTACCAATCGATCTGGTCCCTGCGGATCCAATCGTACCCGCCGAACGGGGAATAATCGCCGCTGTCGAGAAAATAAAGCGCAGCTCCCGCTTCGCCGCGGTCGTTCATGACGGTTAACGTAAAGTTTCCCGCCCCGCTGATCCCCGGCGGATCTTCCTTGGCGACGCAGTATTGGTGCTCCAGCTGCAGCCGGTGCATCTCGGCCCGGGCGACGATCCCTTCCGAATCATGGTTGCCGAATACCGCGGCCCACGGAATGCCGCTGTTTTCGGCGACGGCTACGGCCTTGCGGAACGACGCCATCGGGTCTTTCGTCCTTGCGCTCGCGATGACGTCTCCGGTGAACACGATCAAATCGGGCTGCTCCTCCCGGATGACCATCTCCATCAAGCTTTTTGTTTCCGCATCCAGTTTGGGGGAATCGGGATCGACGTCAAATTCGTCGATAAACTCGACGTCCGTAAATTGCACGATGACAAACGTGCCGTCCTTGCGGAATTTCAAGTTTTTGTCCATCTTGCGGCCAGCCTCCGTTCTTGCTATGGATTTTTGCGGCATGTTTTATGCCGGTTGCGCCTTGCCTTCGTTCCTGCATAGGGGTGCATTCCAGCCGATCAAGGACGGCCGCGCCTTCCTGCTCGCGGATCAAAGCAGCATCCGTTCATCCGGTATATTGCTGCGGCAGACGGTCTGGAGATCGGTTCGGAAAGCGGCTCCAAAATCGCTTCGGCGCCACCTCCATGATAAGGCATCAGAGGGACGAACATCCAGCCCATGCTCGGCGTTTTTTCCATGTTCCGTCAAAAATATTCTGCCGGGCCAACATCAGCTGCCTTTCCCTCGGCAAGTCCCAGTTGACTTCGCGGTATCCCATGCCCGTTTTGTTCGAGCCGTTCAGAAAATACCAATCCGGCACGTTAAGGTACACGCCGCTTCCCCTGCACCATTTGTAAAAATCGGTGATCGCCCTGTCAAAGCCAGCTTCCGAAAGACAAGATCAATTTCGAAGCCGACCTCGGCGCATTGGTCGATGGCCGCCCGCACTTCCTCCGCCCTGTCGCTCATGACGTGCATGAAAATCGGATTGTCTTCGACCCAAGGGGCCAAAACGCGGTACATCCTTTTTTTGAGCAAGCCCCTTGCGCTCAAGGTCCGTGCTGTCATGAACCAGCTCAAACGTCCGGAACGTGTCGAACGCCTCGCCGGCCGGCAGGGTAACTCCGGGTCCAAGCGGCGGCGGGACAGTGGAAGATCATTTCCCCAAAAAATATCTGCCTCAAATCGCTTGAGGCAGATATTTGGCTAACCTTTTAGAGTTTTGTGTAAACTTCCAATGAAGATTGCTTATCGCTCCAGAACGATATCTATTTCAGACGCAGCTTTAGTCAGTCCTTCTTCTGCCGATAATTCTCCTTGAAAAATGCGGGTCATATAAGAAGTATAAATTTCATCAATTTGGCTCCAAGCTTTAACGGGCGGTCTTAAAAAACTATTGTTCAATGCCTCTTCATAAGGACGAATGATGGATTCCAGCGCTGCGTTTTTTACTTTCGCCTCTCGGTTTGTTGGAATTAGCCCGGTTTGCGCCATGATTTCCTGAGATGGTTTACTCGTCATAAATTTCATGAACTCCCAAGCCTCTTCAGGTTGTTTAGCCCCCTTAGGAATGACTAAATCTTCACCACCGACGATTGAGGACGGACCAAATTCATGTGGAAAAGGAACTGCTATCGTTGAATTTAAGGCCCTACTCAGTTCATCCCCCTGAAAAACACTATAAAACCATGGACCTTCATCAGTGACGAGAATATTTCCTGATTTGACTCCTTCCCAGTTATCGCCGCCGCCATTGACAACAGTTCTATCGATTAGTTGCTCTTGATACAAAGAGACTAACTCCTCAACCGCATGAACGGTTGCTTTACTGTTAAGGTAGCCTGTAGCCTGCTTATATTGGTCATCAGTCATTTTGCCGCCCAGCGCATAAATACAAGGGAGGGTCTTCCATGTATCCAAACCGCCGAGACCGATCATATACCGTTCTTTCCTTGCCAGCTTAATAACTTCTTCAAACCTTTCCGGAGGAGAAGACAAACCAGCTTGTGTCAAAAGAGAACGGTTATATATTGCGACTTTAGTATTAATGTTAACCGGAAGCGAATAATTGAACCCCTCATAATATCCCACCAAACCTGCGCTCGATTGAAGCAGGCTTACTACGGATTCAAAATCATGGAAACCGTTCAATGGGGTGAGCAAACCGCTTTGGGAAAACTCCGGGACCCACGCGACATCCATACGTACCACATCAGGAGAGCGGTTGGCGGAGGCCTTGGCGATTAGAGTGTATTTGAGTTCAATGTTATTTGCATGTCTTACCGGATGTACCCGTATCCCCGGATTTTGTTTTTCAAAGGCAGGAATGAGCTCTTGTTCAAGGAGATGAGTTTCTTCATCACTGTAAGTGTGCCAAAACTCAATGGTACGGGTCTGAGGATTGTTTAGCTTTTCGACAGCTTCAGGGTCCGTGATGATCGAATTTCGGTTGCAAGCAGTCAACATCACGATGATGACAAAAAAACAAAGGAACCGCTTCATCCCCAAACCACTCCCTTTTTATACTTTCCGATCATGCTTATCCCTGTATTCCACAGGCGTCATTTGCGTTATTTTCTTAAACAGTCTGCTAAAATACTTCACGTCATTGAATCCCGATTTCTCAGCTACTTCGTAGATTTTATACTCCTTCATCAAAAGCAATCGTTTCGCTTCATGTAATCGCAGGTCGATGACATAGTCAATGAAATTTTGTCCCGTGTGTTTCTTGAATAAATTTGAAAAATAGCTTTTGCTGACATGAATAAAATTGGCAACTTCCTGCAATGTTAATTCATCTGTAAAACGGGATTTAATATAATCAATAGCATTATTAATTAATTGCCCGCCTTGTCCACGATCAGTGGAAACAAGAAAACCCGGATGTTTCATTTCGTCGACCAGCCCGTTGATCGTCTCGATTAATCCATCCAAGGTTTCCGAATGTAAAATGCGATCCCGGGTATCCGCCAGCAGTTTTGCGTCTCCGAAGGAATAAGCTAGAGCGCACAACAACTCGTAAGCTTCATTCTTCACTTGGTCGGGTGGATTCTTGCTCTTTTTCCAGCGGGAAACGAAGCACTCCAATACGGTGGCTGTATCCCTTGCTTCACGGATCATATCCAAAATACGGTGCAGTGGAATGGATTCCGGAGAGGGTTTAAAAGTATAAGAAGTCGAATCCTTCCACTTGAACGATTTTCCCGCCCCTTCATAAAACCGCCGGACGCTGGCTTCCCGGCTTTTTTTGAGCCCTCTTTCAAGCCATTCATCTGCTTGTTCCACGCAAAATCCCAACGTGATACTGACGTGAAGGTCACTCTCGATGCGAGATTTTAGTTGTTCAAGGATAAGTTCTGTATCTCCTTCTTGCGGAAAGATCATAAATATTCCCTCACCTGCAAGAATGGGAGCGCTCCCCTGCGGGATTTGGTCATAAAAACAAGCCTGTATTTCTTCATAAATGATACTGATATGAAGCTTTCCGTACAGCTCTTGCCATTCTTCAAGTCCGTCCAATACTCCGAAGGCACATACATAAGCTTCTGTTGTTTCTCCAAAAATATCAGTAAACCTCATTTTCGCCTGCTCCGTAACGAGCCATCGGATAATTTCCTGTTCCAGCCGTTTTCTCTCCAATTTATGCACATGTTCCGAATATATTTGCCGCTCTACGACTTGTTGCCTCTGCTTTTGAAGCATCACCTTACAACGGTCCAGCACTATGATCAGTTCTCCGGCTTCCAACGAAGGTTTTAGTAAATAGTCTACCGCTCCATATTTCATGCCTTCTCTGACATAATCAAACTCGTTATAGCTGCTGATCAGAACGACTTTCATATCCGGATTTACCTGCAATGCCTTCTGTGTAAGCTGAAGACCATCCATGAGAGGCATTTTAATATCCGTAATCAAAATATCGATCGGCTTTGTTTGAATCAACTCCAGCGCTTCCACCCCGTTTGCACAATCCCCTTCCAACTGAAGTCCATGCAGTTCCCAATCGATAAAACCTTTCAGTCCTTTTCGGATTATGGGTTCATCATCAACGATCAGCACACGATCTGTCATTTTCCAACCTCCTTCGGGAAACGAATCAAAATCAAGATTTTCGTTCCTTTCCCCACTTCGCTGTCAACGGTCATTGTTGAGCCGTCATCATAATACAGCCGCAAAGTGTCCGAAATATGCATCAGTCCGATTCCCATTCTCTTTTGTCCGCTAGCCGATGTCAGTTGTTTTAACTGATCTCGACTCATACCAGCTCCATTGTCTTCAATCGTTATCCATAATTCCCCTGGCTTTACGATAGAGGAAATCTTAATGTTTCCCCCTCGGTTCAAAGGAACGAATCCATGGAAAACCGCATTTTCCACAAGTGGTTGTAGCAGCATACGTGGAATTTTGAAATGTTTGGATTCAGGCTCTATGTTCAAAACCAGTTCATATTTACAATCATAACGCATCTCTAAAATGACCAAGTACTTCTCGATGATCTCCAACTCTTCCGAAAGGGTGATCAGTTGGCCGTTTTTGCCCATATTGGCTTGCAAGAGACGGGTTAATGCAGCCAGGCCTTCATCGGCCCGGTTATTTTCCCCGGAACGGATCAGCCAACGTAATGTACTTAACGTATTATAAAGAAAATGAGGATGAATCCGGTAGGTGACGGCTTTAATTTCAGCCTCCATTTTTTGTCTTTCTTCCTCTCCTACCCTCGTCATCAATAGCTCTATTTCATCAAGCATTTTGTTGAAGTGCCTGCTCATAAGTCCAAATTCATCAGTAGCTTTCACTTGGGTGCGAACCTTCAAATCCCCTTGTTGAACTTTTCTCATTCCGATGGTCAATTGTTTAATCGGATTGGTTACCCATTTCGCGATGATTAAACCAATGATGACGGCAATCAAGGCAAAACCCGAGGATGTTAATAAAATGCGACTATGAAGTTTGTCCAGCGCCCCGGTAATTTCTGATGCCGGAACTGTACCCACCAATATCCACCCGTTGCTTAACAACTGCTTGACTCCGTAATAATGAGTATTCTTCATTGTTATTTCAAATTCCGCAGCATCTTTTAACACAATTTGTTCGTAAAGCTCCCGGCTAGAAACAACTTGTCCGACTTTGGACAAATCGGGATCAATCACGATTTTCCCATGCCGATTAACGACCATAAAGCTTCCCGTCTCACCTAATTTCACTTGACTGATCGTATCAATGATTGACTTCCCGTTTAAATTCACTAGTAATATTCCGATTTGATCCAAAGATTGAAAATCTTTCATGGCTCGGCTGATCGGAAGAACCAGGTCGGTGTTTTCTCCCCCGCCACTAAAGGGGTCTCTACGTAAGCCCAACCAAACCAGTTCCCCGTCCTTCTCTCTAGATTCCTTCACCCACTCCAAGCTGCTAAAATCCATTCGCTTTAGTTTTACGGATGAGAATGTACCGCTACCCCAACCAAGACTGCCGTCTTTCACGATATTTATGCTTCTCACAAAGGAACTCGAGAACACGACATTATTTAGTCGAGCCGCCATGTCCCGACTCAAATCTACTTGGGTACCGAGAGAGCTGCTTTTAAAGTGGTTGACGGATTGTTGGATATTTAAGTCGCTATAGATCAAATCCGATGTATCGCTACCCACATTAAGAATCGACGATAAGGAATCAGCCGTTTGCTTAGTCAATTGTATAGCCGAAGCCCGAACATTTTTCTTTACCAAGGCGGATGATTCCAGATAAAAGGAAAATCCAGATAAAATAGTCGGAATAAGGATGATGAACAAAAACGCCAATATCATTTTGGTAGCGAATCGGTTCTTCATACGATTAAAAAATGACATTTGCTGCTCATCTCCCTAGTTTGTTTCATAGACATATATAATCAATGCTTTAAGTGACGCAACCCAATCGGATTGCACCACATTTCTCCATTATTGATTATAATACCAATCCGCTCAACAATCATTGCCATTTCCTGACGGGGGGCTTCGGGTAACCGAATCTCCCGACGCTTCCATTTCATGGAGTAAAAATTAATCGTACGAAAGTGAAACGAGCGAAATTTCATAGGCGCTCACACCTGTACTGTCTATTGTTATGTCGTATATTCAGCAAACGCTTTCATATAGTACGGAAAACCAAAACGAGCGAGCTTAGAATCCCGCCTCATTTTGGTATCTTTTCTAGCGTGTTATTTATACGATATTTTGATTAAATCCCAGTATTTTAACTTTGGCAGCTCAATAGCGACTTGGCCGTCCTTTTGTTCAAACGCCAATTCAACAGGCGACCCTCCATAGTAGTCCGGGGAAGCAAACATAATCCGATCCACTTCTCCGCTTGTTCGAACTGCAACTTTCACATTTTGGCGCTCGGTAGGTTCGGTCTGTTCTCCGGCGGAATCATTCCAATCCATCGTTGCCGCATCTGTGAAGTTAATGAAATGAATAATATCATCGCCATCCCTCTGCTTGGCAAAGGACCATACTTTACCTTGATCGGCAGATGCAGAAATTTGTACGTCGCCTGTTCCCTCAACTGTGGTCTTGGATTCCTCCAATCCGCCTCGCAGAATATTCTGATAAGCTACAAGGAAATCGTAATAATGAATTAATTGCTTCTCAAGCTCAACCGGAATTTTCAAATTCTTGTTTGGAAAATATTCTTTAGCCAACATGTTCTCCCCAAGCTCGAGGTGGGATCCGCCGGAAGCAAAAATAACCGCATCGGTCAGTAGGACCCCCGGAGTATTAAACTCCCCCGGAGCGTTGGCCAGATCATAATTCATATAGGCGGCCAATACCGTATTTAACCGTTGTTTGCTATATTTCGTGTTCTGATCGATAATTTCTTTCAGGTTTTTATACTTCGGATGACCATCCCATACTTCCGTATACAGAAAATCCAGAGGTGCGTTAGGGGCCAAAAAGGCTTGACCGTACTGCCCGACCGCATTCATGACGTAGTATACATCTAATTGTTCCTTAGCTTTTTTCAAAAAGGAAACGTATCCTTCAGGCAGTTTGACACTTTCTCCCTGCGCATTCCAAAGACCTCCACGGTCCCCTAACTGGTCTACATGCCACCCGTCAAAGGGCAGATGCTCAAAAACTTCGGCTTCCTTCGAGATCAAATAATTCTGCCATTCCGTGTTCGATGGATCATATAGCATAATGTCACTGGCCCATCCTTCCGGAAGTGGATGTTTATCCTGATTTGTCGCGCTTGGATCTTTAAAGAGCCCCCACTCCCGTTTGACTCCGTCCTTCTCCGCGTCTTCATATGCTCCGAAGATCAGGTTGTAATTCATTGCTTTCATGTTGCGGGCGTGGACCAGATCGATATAACCTTTCACCGTATTGAAAGCAACCGGGCGGTTTGCGATATCCTCCCAGCTTTTTGCCGGTTGGCCTCCATCCATCTTAATCGGCGTCTGATGCTTATATTGCCAATCATAAAATTGCACCCCGTTGATATGGAATCGGTTCAGACGTTCAATGACCGCTGCCATCTCATCTTGGCTCATTTCATGAAAATCCGCCAAATACCCGTACCGAGGGAATTTAGTCCAATCGGAGGAAACATCCACTGCGATATTAAGATGATCCTTTGCCTCTCCATTTTGGATCGAGAAAATCTCGGCCATATAGCCCTTTCCGTCCTCTTTCGGAGGAGTCCAAGTCCAATCCAGCTTTTCGCCAGAACCTTTCAATACCTGTTCTTCGATCACTTTCTCCAGATGGCGGTACTGGACTCTAACCTCCGCATCACTAACGCTTTCCTTAAAATAAAGCGTAAAGTTTACTTGTTCTCCAGGCTCATAGGCCGCCTTATCCGTTGCGACTCGGTCCATCATTGACTCACCCGTCACCTCTTCCGCTTTTAACAATTGCTTTTTATTGCAGCCTGCAATCAAGACCGTCAAACAACTTAATATTACAAGTGAAGTTCTCCCCAACTCCCAAAATTTCTTTACCATATCGCTACTTCTCCCATCTTCGTTAATGAACTAACCTTTTACACCGCCTTCATTAAATCCGCCTTGTACGAACTTCTTCTGGAAAACAACGTAAAGAAACACGGTTGGAATCAGCGCAATGATTGAAGCCGCAAACACCCAGCCGTAGTTGGTTGCGTATTTATCGTTAAACATAAGCAAAGCGATCGGCAGTGTTCTCATCGCCTCGTCTTTAATAATGACAAGTGCCGTAAAATATTCCTCCCACGTGCCTTGGAAGGACAATACCGCTAAAGTTCCGATCGCCGGAAGGGATTGCGGCAAATAAATATTCCAGAAAATCCGCCAATTACCGCCCCCGTCTATGAGGACGGACTCCTCATATTCCTTGGGGATGCTTTGGAAAAAACCTCGGAGGAAGAACGTACTCCCGACTACTCCGCCCCCAATATAAATCAGCCATAGCCCCCAGTAGGTGCTTACCAGTCCAAGGTTTTTGATAATAAGAAACTGCGGGATAATATTAATGACACCCGGGATCATCGTCGTCAACAAGAATACGCGGAAAAGCAGTTCCTTGCCCGGAAACTGAAATCTGGCGAATCCGTAGGCCGTTAAGCATCCCAGCAGCATACTGCCGACCATGGATACGACCGTCACAAGCGAACTGTTCAGGAAGTAACGGGCAAAATTATTTTTGTTCCAAACAAGAAAATAGTTGTCCAGATTGGGGACCACCGAGAAAATTTCTTTCGGTCGTGGCAGTGAATACGCACTCTTGATAAAACTAGTCAAGATCATATATACAAAGGGAAACAGAAACGCTAGCGCCCCCATAATAATGACGGCATATACGAGGAGTTGAAGATACCATTTTGTTTTCATCGTCCGCCCCTCCTACAACATTTTCTGATTGCCGAATTTCTTCATCTGGGTGTACGTCACCAAAAATACGGTGATTCCCATCATGACGGCAACAGCGGAAGCATATCCGAAGTTAAAATTTTTGAACGCCTGCATGTACATCAAGCTTGGAAGCGTCTGGGTCTGGTCCATCGGCCCTCCTCTGGTGATGAAATACACCTGCGGGAAGAAGTTAAAGGCCCCGTTAACCAGATTTATGATCACAAACGCGGTTACCGGCGCGAGCATGGGCACCGTAATGCTCCAAAACTGTTTGATTCCGCTCGCACCGTCGATTTGGGCGGCCTCATAATATTCTTTCGATATCCCCTGAAGACCCGCCAAATATATGACAACCCCCCAACCAACAGTCTTCCAGATATGGAACAGCCAAATAACGATCATGGCCGTCCAGTAATTTGACAAAAAATTGACCGGCTCCGGGAAAATGCCGAGAACCTTATAAAAAATGAAGTTGATAAGGCCGTACTCCCCGCCTGCAAACAAAAATCTGAACAAAAATGCAACGACAATCCAGGACGTAATAATTGGTAAATAATACACGGTTCTGAACACAAGTTTGTATTTTACAAAGTGAAGATTGATCAATACAGCAAATACGATCGCCAACAGCCAATTAATCGGCACGGTAACGATCACGTTCAGAATGGTGTTGCGAATTGCCATCAATACCTTGTTGTTGGGGTCAGTAAAAGCCGAAATATAATTTTCGAATCCGACAAAGGGATTCTCCGCATTTGGCATGATACTGTAGTCCTGAAAGCTGATAATGATATTTCGGATCATAGGGTAAACGACAAATACCGCCGTTCCGAGCACCCCCAAAAAAATAAAAGGCAAAACCGCCATCCATTGTTTAAAGCCTTTTTTCATCCGAGTTGCCGCTGGCGGTTTATTTCCAGTTTGCGGTTGGCTGGCCAATGGAATTGACATCTTCACCACTCCTTTTCCTTCCGGTTAAAGATGCGTCGCCTGATGATATCATCAGGCGAAGCTCCCTTATAACTCTTGTTTCAATTATTTATTAAGAATAGCCTCGATATTTTTTGCAGCTTCATCCAGGGCGGCTTTCGGTTCCGATTCGCCGCGTACCGCTTTTTCGATCGCCAGGTTTACGATCGTCTCCATTTCACCATACTGCGGAATCGGTGGCCGTGGGAGAGCCTTTTCCAACTGCTTCACGTATTCCGCCACGTATGGTTCTTTCAAAACAGATGGATCGTTTGCAGCCTTTTGATTTGTCGGAATCAATCCGGCTTTGGCCAACATTTTTTGGGGTTCTTCCGTAGTCAACCACTTGGCAAATGTCCAAGCTTCTGCCGGGTGTTTAGAATTTGCGAAAATAACTAAGTTCTCACCACCGACAACCGAACGACTGCCCCCAGGGCCTTCAGGAATTTGCGTCCATATCGTATCCTCGATGTTAAAGTTTGCATTCTCTTCATTCATCAATGTGCTAAAGAACCAGGGACCATCATCAATCATGAAATATTCATTGTTTTTCAATCCGTCCCATACTCCCGGTTCGCCGCCAAGCATGGTAGGGATAATCAACCCTTCTTTGCCCCACTGTACAATTGTCTCAAGTGCCTTCACGCTTTCAGGGCCATTTAAATAGCCTTCAACTTTGGTATAATCCTCGTTTGTCAAAACCCCGCCAAGGCTCCAAAAGTAAGGCGACACTCCCCATACATGCGCTCCCGAGATACCAATTGCGCCTTTGGCTCCTTTCTCCATCGCCTTTTTGGAAGCCGCAACAAACTCATCCATCGTTTTTGGCGCTTCTGTAAGCCCTATTTTCTCCAAAAGCGTCTTATTATAAATCGCGATCTTTGTGTTCGTATTCAAAGGAACACCATAGTAACCGCTGTCAAAATGGTTTGTTTCCATCGGCGCATCAAATACGCTGGACTTCACTTCCTCAAACCCTTCCATTTTGCTGACGTCTTGCAGTGCGCCCATTTTCGCGAATTCAGGAACCCAGATAATATCCATTCTCATCAGATCCGGCGCGGCATCACCGGCCACACCCGCAATAACTTGCTCTTTCAACCCTTCATAAGGCATTCGGGTCAAATTCACCTTGATCTCAGGATGCTCTTCTTCGAATTTCGGAACTACCTCTTCCATCAGCACTTTTTCTTCCTGTTCCCCGTAGGTATGCCAGTATTCGATTGTTACTTGCTTTTGGCCGCTGTTTCCGGAGCCCGTCTTGTCTGATTTACTGTTCGAAGCCGAGCCGCCGTTACTTCCGCCACAAGCTGACAATGATATTGCCAAAACAGCCGCCATAACACCAAAAGATATCTTTTTGTGCAACTTCATTACTATGAAACCCCCTTGTGCAATTTAACTTACTCTTTTATTATGAGGCGGAACTCCATGGCGAGTAACCGTTTACATTTAGCTCAAGGTGAACAATATTGCGAAGTTAGAGTTTCCAAATATACCCAATTCAAAAAAGGTGCATTATATTTTGATGGAATCTCAAAATAATGCACCTTTAGCAACTTTTATTTACCAACTACTTAGGGCTTGCTGAACGCTTCTTTAACAGGGATTCGGAAATAGGCGCCCGCGAGATAGTATCGTAAAATGAAGCAAAAAAGATCACGTAGCCTGCGCTCCCAATGCCGTTCCGCTGAGCCGGATGCCATGCTAATTACAGAAAGCCTGATTCTCGCGTGTGCGGTAGATCTGATTGGACGACAGAAGGGGCAGCCCCTTCTTTTATACCAATCTATATACTCTCGCTTCATAAGGTCTGAGGTTCCACTCACTGATCGGTCTTTCAGTCACGTTTTCGTAATTGGAAATGATTAATTGACTTCCACTACGATATTCCTCCAGCTTTTCCGGAAGCGTGAATTCCGCCTCCCTGTCAGAGAAATTGAGAATCACGATCCATTTTTCGTTTCGCCAAGTTCGGGTATAAGCATAAATTTGCTCATGCTCTTCAGCCACGATGTCATAATCGCCATAGATCATAATCGGATGCTGCTTGCGCAATTGGATCAATTTTTTGTAGTAATGAAAAATGGAATCCTTATCCCGAAGCGCATCCTCGACATTAATCTCCTTAAAGTTGGGATTTACTCCGATCCAAGGCTCTCCTGTCGTGAATCCGGCGTGTTTGCTTTCGTTCCATTGCATCGGAGTTCTTGCGTTATCCCGGGATTTTGCATAGATCGCGGCCATCGCTTGCTCCACCGGCATGCCCCCGTCATGAACCGCCTCTTTAAAGAAATTTAGCGTCTCGATATCCCGGTATTGGTCGATATTATCGAATTTCACGTTCGTCATGCCAATTTCCTCGCCCTGAAAAATGTAAGGCGTGCCCTGAAGGGTGTGAAGGAACGTGGCCAGAAGCTTGGCCGACTCTTTCCGGTATACCGTGTCGTCGCCAAAACGGGACACCATACGAGGTTGGTCGTGGTTGTTCAGATAAAGGCTGTTCCAGCCTCTGCCGTTCAGTCCGTACTGCCATTTGTTCGTAACGGCTTTCAAGTCGGCCAGCTTCCACTTGGTGAAGTTCCACTTCCCGCCTTCCCCGGCGTCGATATCCATCGTCTCGAAATGAAATACCATGTTTAATTCCTTGTTAGCCGGATCCGTATAGCGCGCAGCCAGCTCCGGCGTCACTCCCGGCATCTCCCCGACGGTCATGACGTCGTATTTGGACAATACCTCTTCGTTCATTTCTTTCAGATATTGCTCCAACCTCGGCCCGCAGAGGAAAAACTCGCCTCCCCAAGCATATTTGTCATCCCCAGCGCTCGGCAGACCTTCCGCTTTTGAAATACAATTGATCACGTCCATGCGGAATCCGTCGATCCCCTTCTCTAACCAGAAAGTCATCATATCGTATACCGCACGCCGAAGCCTTGGATTTTCCCAATTCAAATCCGGCTGCTTCTTCGAAAACAGATGCAGGTAGTATTCATCCGTCACCTCGTCATATTGCCATGCTGAGCCGCCGAAGAAAGATACCCAATTGTTCGGTTCGGAACCGTCCCCTTTCCCGGGTTTCCAAATATAAAAATCACGGTAAGGATTATCTTTGGATTTTTTGGATTCCTGAAACCAGGAATGCTCGTCAGAGGAATGATTGACTACGAGGTCCATAATCAACCGAATACCGCGTTCATGAAGGCCGTGGAGCAGCTCCTCCCAATCGTCCATTGTGCCGAATTCATCCATAATATCCTGATAATCGCTGATGTCGTATCCATTATCGTCGTTCGGAGATTTATAGACCGGACTCAACCACACGATGCCTACTCCGAGCTCCTTCAAATAATCTAATTTGCTGATGATCCCCCGCAAATCTCCGATCCCGTCTCCGTTGCTGTCCATGAAGCTACGGGGATAAATCTGATAAACGACTTCTTCTTGCCAAAAAGCGCCCATTTTCACCTAAATTCCTCCCAATACCGCATATAAATAAACGTTTCAAATTCATCTTAAAAAATCTCTCTTTCATGTACAACATTCTATAATCTCCAAAACATCAAAAAGGAGAGCGTTGACATATTCGCCCTCCTGTGATAACTGCCTTTAAATTAACGAACTGTCTCCAGAGGCGCCACGCGCCCGTAAGAGAATTTGGCAAGTTCACTCTTCGCCGCCCAGCGCACGCTGTTGGCAATCACCTGAAGCACCTCGGGGTGGTGGTATACGGGGAATGTTTCATGTCCCGGCCTGAAGTAGAAAATATGACCCTGCCCTCTTTTGTAACAACAACCGCTGCGGAACACTTCACCGCCTTCGAACCACGAAATAAAGATCAATTCGTCCGGGGCCGGGATCTCAAAACGTTCCCCGTACATTTCTTCCTTCGGAATTTCGATATACTCGCCAAGGCCCTTCGGGATTGGATGGCCGGGCTCGATAATCCAGATTCTTTCCTTTTCTCCGTCATCCCGCCATTTCAGCGCTCCCGTGTTCGTGCCCATAAGAGCTTGGAATATTTTTGAACCGTGTCCCGAGTGAAGGACGATCAGACCCATTCCGCACAGCACTCGTTGGCGCACTTTTTCTACGATCTCATCGCTCACCTCGTCGTGAGCCAAATGCCCCCACCAAATCAGCACGTCGGTTCTATCCAACACCTCATCGGTCAGTCCGTGTTCCGGCTCATCGAGCACGGCGGTTCCTGCCTCCAATCCGTCCTGGCCGTTCAGATAGTTCGCAATGGCCCTATGAATGCCCTCCGGATAAATCGCTTTCACTTGTTCACTTTGTTTTTCATGTCGGTATTCGTTCCATACGGTTACATTGATGTTAGACATGATGAAACACCTCCTGTTTGATATGAATCCATCGTTGTTCCGTAAATGATTCGATAATAGAGTCAAGGGTAAGCTGATTCATATAACCGTCTTCCATATCGGCGTCACACCCATCCCCTTTTCCTTGGACAAGGTTGATAAAAGACTGCATCTGATCAGTTCGGAAGGATTCAGGAATTTCCGCTTTCCGGAATCCGCGGTCTCCCTCTTCGGAAAAATGGACGTAAAGAGTGTCTTCCTCTTCGAGATTGTACACAAGTGCTCCGCGGGTACCGTAAATCTCCAGCTGTTGGTAGTTCCCCCGCCCGTAAGCGAATCTTGAAATGGACATGGCTCCCGAAGCACCTCCCTTAAGGCGCATCAGCACATGACAGAAGTCGTCGACGTCGACCTCCCCCTTACCGTCTCCGGAAATGAGGCCGCGTTCCTTGATAATCGTATCCGCATCGGCAATCACCCGTTCTGCATCGCCGATGAGAAAACGCTGAAGATCGAGAATATGCGAGCCCAAGTCTCCCAGCGCCCCCGATCCCGACAGCTCTTTGCGGAATCTCCAGACCAGCGGAATGCTTTCGTCCAGTCCCCAGCTTTGCAGGTATTGGCTGTACACGTGTTTAATATCGCCTAATTTGCCCTGGTCAATCATCCATTTTGCATATCTCACCGCCGCTTTGTAACGGTAACTGAAGCAAACCATATGCGGCAGGTAATCGTTCGCCAGCATATCCCTCAGCATACGCGCCTCCCGCGTATCCAGCGACACCGGCTTTTCAAGGGCAAAAGGCTTACGCCGCTTTATCGCCTCACAGGCGATCGCATAATGATTGTGATTTGGCGTACCGATCGTCACTGCGTCGAGTTCGGGATTCTCCAGCAATTCCGTAACACTCAGATATCTTCGCGTTTCCGGGATGCCGAGTTCTTCGCCCCTTCTTGCCAGCGCTTCTTCATTGCAATCGCAAATCGACCATACGTCGGCATCCTCGCTGGACAATATGCCCCCAATATGCATGTCCGCGATACCGCCCAAGCCGATCACACCGATTTTCAGCTTTTCCATTTCATCGCCCCATCCCTGTTAACATCGTTTTAATCACAACCCCAGTATAGAGTGTGATAGAATGGACGGAAATGGCGGAAAGATACCCTTTTTGTACAAAAGCGACTTTTATAAATTGATCTGGGAGGATAATCATGCTTGCTATTAATGTGGAAGTAATGCCGAAGATCAAATTGATGGGGTTCGTTTCCTATAAACAGCCTTGGATTCACTTTAAGAGAACGACGCACGAATGGGTTCTCTATTTCATCAAATGCGGTGAGCTTCATCTCCGGGAAAACGGTGTCGACTATATCCTGAAGAAGGGGGATCTCCTTGTCCTGGAGCCAAATTTGGAGCACGAAGGCATAGATAAGCACGTTTGCGACTATTACTATGTTCATTTTGAGCATTCGGACATGAAAGCGGTGGAGGTGAAAGATATCCTTCCCTTAGCCAGACACGTCATTCTGGAAGAAGAAGCCTATCAGGCCGGCCAGGACAATTCTATTTGTCATTTCCCAAAAAACTATTCTTTGTCGAAAAAAGACCTGTCTTTTTCCTTTCTTGCGATGAATGAAATACTGGGGCTGTACAGGCGCAAATATTTCAACCGCGGATTGACCGCTCTAAAATTTACCGAATGGCTGATCAAGGTCTCCAGGAAATACTTTATCGATACGCTTCAAACGCATGAGGGAGGCAATACCAAATCGTTCATTAAAGTCCACGCCTTGCTTGACTACATCCATGAGCACTATACCGAAAAAATAACCAGCACGGACATCGAGCAAGAATTTGAATGCAATTATGATTACATCAACCGGGTATTCACCAAATGGACTGGCCGGAGCATTATGCGTTATGTAAACCGGATTCGAATCGATCATGCGAAGGAATTAATCGAAGCGACCCATTTAAGCTTTAATGAAATTGGCTATTTGTCCGGGCTGGACGATCCGTATTACTTTAGCAAGGTATTTAAGAAGTATGAGGGACTTTCGCCCAGTCAATATTATAAAAAAGTTCGGGAACGAGGAGAATCCGGGCAATAGCTCAGACTCATTTCCCGACTTTTTTGATCAATGTTGATTCACTCCCTTGGTTTCGTCTTTGTCTTACAAAGCAATATTTTAATTTTGGAGAATAATGCAAAAAAAGACTTCGCAAGTCGAAGTCAACGTATCGGAAGCCAGCTTAGATCACACTTATATCCTCTGTTTTTCATGCATCGAGTAAAAAATGCCTTTTTGGGACAACAATTCATCCGGGCTGCCTTTCTCCGCAATCTTGCCGTGATCGACCACGATGATGTAGTCGGCATTTTTAACCGTCGACAGTCGATGCGCAATCACCAAAATGGTTTGACGGCCTTTCAATTTTAAC
Organism: Paenibacillus sp. FSL M7-1455; assembly: GCF_038004655.1. Taxonomy (NCBI): domain Bacteria; kingdom Bacillati; phylum Bacillota; class Bacilli; order Caryophanales; family Paenibacillaceae; genus Paenibacillus; species Paenibacillus sp. FSL M7-1455. Next base: position 4,238,757 of record NZ_JBBORO010000001.1, read on the forward strand.
AACGTATCATTTAAATGACTTTCCGTGATGGCATCTAAAGCCGAAGTATATTCATCCAACATGAGAATTTTGGGATCATGCATGAAAGTTCTGGCCAATAAAATCCTTTGAATTTCCCCGCCCGATAAATTTTCTCCGTTGCTCTCCACCTTTGTATCATATTTGTTCGGCATAATCTCGACAAAATCTTTCACATGCGCAAGTTCAACCACATGATCAAACCTTTGGAGTAATGCTTCATTCAGCTCTTCCTTTTGGATGGGATAAATAATATTCTCAAGAATGCTGTGGTTCCAAAGGATCGGTTTTTGCGGGTTATAGCCCACATACTTTCTGAACTGATGGATGTTGAATTCGGAAATGCGGATTCCGTCAAGCAATATTTCTCCAGACTCCGGTTCAATATGCCGGTGAACTAATTCGAACAAGGTGGATTTTCCCGAGCCGCTTAAACCTACAATGCCGACAAAACTCCCTGGTGCTACATCGAGGTCAAAATTTGAAATTCCGGGGGAGTTTTCACCTGCATGGCTGTATGAGACATTTTTCAATTCCAGCCTGGGGATTCTATTGAAATCAGGGGTGAGACTACCATATGGCAACTTATCCAATTGAAAAATTTCATTTATATTCCCCATAATGACCTTCATTCTGGTCAAATCGATATTGACTGTAAACAACGACTTAAAAATACTGTAGAGTCTCGGGAGCAATATAATAAACGCAAGTAACGTGCCCGGCGAGATTTTTCCAGATAATATTAAATAGAGGCTGTAACCGTAGATGATGCCCGTAATTAAGGAGATCACCGTATCCGCGATCAAGTTGACGACCATATGATGAAAAACATAGGATTTTTTGGATACGTTCCAGGCTTGATCATTCCATTCATTCCATCTCTTTTTTTCCACCTCTTGTCCATTGAATATTTGAACCGATTTAAGATTGGAAAAGAAATCATTTAAATGAGCGTTTTGCAGTAATCTGAGGCCTTGAGCCGTAAGGATTTTCGGACATAAAAAAGGGACTTCACCCCAACTTGGAGAAGTTTTCAAGTGACCAAACCCAAAAACCTCAAGGATGGAGGAAGTCACTTTGTATATTCTCCAAGAATGTCTGTTTTCCTTCGAAGAACTTTTAAAAATTCAACCCAAGGAGAGATTGCCGATCTTCTTCAGCTCTCTCGATCTGAGACCGTATGCCAAGGAACTGAGAAGCCGTTCACCCCGAGGCGCTGAGGGATACTGCAGACAAGGTATTCTACGAGCACTCTTGGCTGCGCCGCTTGAAGGAATAAGTACCTTTTCAGGGTTGCATAAGCGTTTGGATACGGATCTCCGGTTTCGTTATCAGTGTGGTCTTCCGCTGGATCGAGAAGCTCCTTCCATATCCACATTAAGCCGAGTTTTCTCAGAACTGACGAGAAAGGACTTGGCAAAACGGCTTTTTGAGGATTTGGTCACACGCTGTCAGCAGGAAGGTATCATAGAAGGCAGTAACGTCGCCATAGACAGCACCGCTCTCCGCGCTTACGAGAAAAAGCAGCCCAAACGCAAAAGCGAGCAAACGGGTAATGCGAACTGGGGCGCAAAAATTGATTCCTTCGGCAATAAAATCACATGGTTTGGTTACAAAATTCATCTGGCGGTCGATACGAAAAGTGAATTGCCGATCGCCTTGGAAGTAACGCCGGCGCATGTCAATGATGGAGAAATGGCGCCGGGCCTGATCGAGAAAACAGCGTCCAGGACGAGCACACGATTTTTCATACTCGATGCGGGCTACGACCAAATGAAAGTTTATGAGGCCGCCCGCAACGTCAAGGCACAAGCCATCATTCCCCTTAATCTTCGGGGGGAGAAGGAACCGCCTGCTGGCATGACCTCGAACGGAACACCGTGCTGTTCCATGGGTTATGCGATGACATACTGGGGAGTTGACGGCGATATGCATAAATTTCGCTGCCCGCATGCCACGGGTAAAGTCGACTGTCCGCTTGGCATGGCTGCCTGCTCGTCTTCAAACTATGGAATGGTCGTCAAAGTAAATGCGAAGGATGATCTCCGGCGATACAGCATCCCTCATCGGGATACAAAGCGTTGGAAGGAACTTTACAATGAACGAACCAGCGTAGAACGCTGCAACTCCCGATTGAAAACCTATTTGACGGCAGACGCCGCACATGTCCGGGGCATTCAGAAAGTCACAACTCACCAGTATTTGAATGCCATTGTTCTGCTTGCATCTGCGCTCGCCGTTTCTCATCATTCAAAACGGGCTGCCGCTTAAAAAACGAGCTGTTCTAAAATTCTGCAAGTCTGCCCTTTTCTTCATCCATATAATACCATTTTCGAAAATTACCCCTTAACGACAGTGAATATGCTATCGCTTCTTCTCTGAAACGGAATTATGCAAAACACTCAAATAACTCATGCCCTTTTCCAGGATCGAATAATAATTTTCGTCGAGAGTTTCGGTTTTTTTTCTAAATCGTTTGAAAATGTACATAAAGACCGGAAACGAAACGATTGCAACCGACGTAAGCTCGATGCTCATTGAAAACATGATCCACAAAGTGGCAAACAATAAAATGAGATTAGAGACGACCGACATCACGGTCTCTACAACGAATACCTCGCATAACATCCCGACTTGGGAAGTTAGCCGGTTCATCATTTCTCCTCGTCCAACCTGATCCATATGTTTAGGTCTAATTTGAAGTACATGCGAAAATAATCGCATTCTTAAGTTTTTTGAAAGTTTATTTCCCAGCTCATTATTGTAATATGCGGTAAAACTATTGAGCGCGGCAAATAGAACCGGAATGAGCACGATGAGCAAAATATAAAAAATGGCGGTATTGATTTCCTTTCTGGGCAAAAGCTCATCGAACAACTCTTTGAAAATGACGGGTTGCAGGATGGAAACGAGTGAAGCGGATATATTGAAAAATAAAATGAGAAACAGAACTTTTTTGCTTTTCTTTAAAACCTCGATAATGGCACTCCTGGCTTGATTCGCCATTCTTACACACCTCTCGCCATCTTTATTCCCGGCTAAAGCGCATTTTGGCCTCAGCACACTTAGCACAATAGATCAATTCAAGATAATCTTATCGGGTGCCGCAGATGATTTATACCTGTCAAAATATATGTATTTCACCCTAAATATGATCGAAGTCCAGCTAGGATTGCCCCTGTATCCGAACGCAAAAAAAGCCGGGGTGCTCGCGAGCTCCCGGCCACTTCTTATTGTTTCTGCTTGTAAAACTCGTGGTACAGCTTCATGAGCGCCCTTTTTTCGATCCGCGACACGTAGCTGCGGCTGATGCCAAGCTCCTTGGCGATCTCCCGCTGGGTCCGCTCCTCGCCTCCGAACTCCAGCCCGAAGCGCCCCTTGATGACTTCCTGCTCGCGTTCGTCCAGGATGTCGAGGTTACGGTAAATTTTGCTTTTTTCGATTTTCAGCTGCACCGTATCGGCGACGTCGTCGGCTTCGCTGCCGAGGATATCGATAAGCGTGATTTCATTTCCCTCTTTGTCGGTTCCGATCGGATCGTGGAGGGAAACGTCTTTTCGTGTCTTTTTAAGGGATCTTAAATGCATAAGTATTTCGTTTTCGATGCAGCGCGCGGCAAACGTGGCGAGTTTCGTGCCTTTTCCCGTCTGAAAGCTTTCGATCGCTTTGATCAGCCCGATCGTGCCGATCGAGATCAAATCTTCCAAGTCCTCGCCGGTATTGTCGAATTTTTTGACGATATGAGCCACCAGCCGCAAGTTATGTTCGATCAGCATGTTGCGGGCATGAGCATCCCCTTCGGACATCAATTGAAGGTATTTGCTCTCCTCTTTTTCCGTCAGGGGCTGAGGAAAAGCGTTATTTTTGACATACGATACCAGCAGCGTCAGTTCTTTGATAAACAGGGCAATAAAGCTGAATAATCCGGGCACAGATGACACCTCCTGCTGAATGGCTTAGGACACCGCGACTTCGTCAAAATACCACGGCGGCTCACAAGTGCGGTCTGTTCATTCTATGTGGGCGATGACCCATCTGTGCCTGTACGGCGCGAAAAAACGGGTTCCGCATGCGGAGCTTCCTTTTGCACGCCATCGTCAACATAAGCAGCGATGAAAAAGAAAAAAAGCCGAACGGTGTCACCCGGACGGCTGCAAAACGATGGCTTATTTGTTCTGGAAAGCTACTTTCAATCCCAGCGCGATGTAAATCGTCCCAACGATTTTTCCGCTCCAGCGGCCCAACCAGGAGATTCGCTTGGCCGCCCTCCCGATCGCCTGTATGCCCGCGGCAAGGGTCGACGTATAAATCACGCTTAACATGACGAAGACGAGGCCGAGGATCAAAAATTGGATCAGGGTCGAACCTTGCTCCGGATGGACGAATTGCGGCAAAAACGATAAAAAGAACAGGGATGTTTTCGGATTCAACACTTCGATGACGACGGCTTGGCCGAAAATCTTGGCGGAAGTCTGCGGCGCGACCTGCGGGAGCTGCGGGTCCGACGGTTTTTCCATGATGGCGCGAACGCCCAAATAGAGCAGGTAGGCGGCTCCGGCGAATTTGACGGCGTTAAACGCGATCGAAGAGGTCATTAAAATGGCCGAAAGCCCGATGCTCGCAAACAACGTATGAACCAAGTCGCCGGCCGCGATGCCCAGGCCGGCGATCATGCCGGCTTTGCGGCCGCCCTGGACCGCACGGGAACCGACCAGGAGAACCGCCGGGCCCGGGATAACAAAAAGACCGATGACGATCACTGCAAAAGCGCCCAACGTAGCCAACGAAACCATGAATCTTCCTCCTGTTTGCTTTATCGCTTTAAATCAAAGCCTATTCTATCATGAATGCAGCGCTTTGGGCAGGACCTTTTTTGCGATCTCCAGCCGTACGCTACCGGCCGTTTTACGGCAAGGCCGCTTATATCAGCCGATCCGCTCCCGGGCTTCTTCGGCCAGCCGGAGCAGCTGCTCCCGTACGCGGACGACATCGCCGACGATAAGCAGCGCCGGATTTCGGGCCTGCATCCGTTGGCAGATGTTAAACATGGTGCCGACCGTCCCCGTAAAAATGCGTTCCGCCGCGCACGTGCCTTGTTCGATGACCGCCGCCGGGGCAGATTCGGGCTTGCCGTGCACGATGAGCTCCCGGCAAATTTCCTCCATCCTGCCGACGCCCATGTATACGACAAGCGTATCGACGCCCCGCGCCAGCAAATCCCAGCGAACGCCGCTCGCCTCGCCCGAAACGCTGGTGCCGCTGACGAAAGCAACCGAGGAGCTGAGGCCCCTATGGGTCAATGGAATGCCTGCCGAAGCCGCGGCCCCGAGCGCCGAGGTTAATCCCGGCACGATTTCGCAGGGGACGGCAAGGGCCGCCATCGCTTGCGCCTCTTCCCCGCCGCGCCCGAACACCAGCGGATCCCCGCCCTTGAGCCGCACGACGCGCAGCCCTTTCATCGCATACGCTGCGAGCAGTTCATGGATTTGCTCCTGCGGTACCGCATGCCGGCCCGGGGCCTTGCCGCAATACGTAAGCATGGCCCCTTCTTTGGCATATTTCAGCAGTTCTTTGTTCGCCAATCGGTCGTATAAAATGACGTCCGCTTCCTGAATCCGCCGCAGCGCTTTCAGCGTGATCAGTTCGGGATCGCCGGGGCCTGCGCCGACAATCGATACGCTGCCCGGCTTCATAGGCTGCGCTCCGCGGGAACGGCCGTCCCCGGCTTGCCGGCATCCTGCGCGCCGTGCCGCGCTTGACGATGCCCCTTGTTTCGTCCGAAGCCGTGCTGGGACCCGTAAACCATAGCGCCGGTAAACAAGGCGCCCCCCAAGAAATTGCCGATCAGCACCGGGATTTGGTTCCACAGCCACCAATCGGCCAAACTCACGTTTGCCCCGAGCATCATGCCCGCCGGAATGACGAACATATTGACGACGGCGTGTTCGAAACCTTGCCCGAAGAAGATCAGAATCGGCAGCCACATCGCCAGCACCTTTCCGATGGTCGAATGAGACGTAAACGCCATGACGGCGCCAAGCGTTACCATCCAGTTGCACAGCGCGGCCTTGATCACGACAAGCAGGAGCCCTTCAGCGCCAAGCTCCTTGTAAGCAAGCGTCTTGGCTTCGCTGGTTTTGACGATCGTCTGCACGAGGGGGCTTCCCATATCCGTCCCCATTTTGGAGGCGGTCAAGGCATACAATCCCGCATAAACCAAACAGCCGATCACGTGCCCGAAAATGACCCATCCGAAGTTTTTCGCCATCGCGGCGGCGGAGGTTTTCCTTTGCGCCACGGCCAGCGGAATGAGGGCAAAACTTCCCGTAACGAGCTCCAGCCCCAGCAGCACGATGATCACGAATCCCGCCGGAAATACAAGCGCGCCCGCCATGCCGACGTTCGTCTGCGCGGTGGCGGTGAATGCCAGCGTCGTGGCGCATGCCAATATCGCTCCCGACAGCATGCCGCGAATGAGCATTTGCGTCCGGCTTAGCCGCGTTTTTCCGGCGCCGGCCTCGATCATGTCGTGAAGCACCTGATCCGGTTTCACGTAATCCATGGACATCACTCCCCGAGAAATAATAAGGGTTACTCGTAAAGGGACGAAGGACGGGGGCCCTTACCCCGCCGCCTGATCCGGAGGCGCGGTTTCCCCGCGTCCGGACCGTCCGCATAAATACATAGCGCCGCTGATCGGATCCACTTCCACGGCGTACGTGGCCACGCTGCCGGTATCCGGCTCGCATACCCGTCCGCTCGAAAGATCGATCTTCCAATCATGCAGCGGACAATGGACCGCGCGGCCGCAAACCATTCCTTCGGAAAGTTTGCCGCCTTTATGCGGACATTTGTTTTCCACCGCCAGCACGCTCCCGTCCGCCAAACGGAACAGCGCGATCTCGGTGCCTTCGAACAGGATGGTCCGCGCCCCTTTGCGGTCGATGTCCGATACGTTGCCTATATGAATTTTGGCCATGAGCAGATCCTCCCTAGTTTCTTGCCGATGCCGCTTCCGGAAGCGGCTCGAAGTTTTTGCGCAGGGCGCCGTCCGCCACGATCTCCTTCCACGGGTCGTTCAGCCTGCTGAGCGCCTGCTTCACCCGCGCGAAGAGGGCTATCCGGTCTTCCTTGTTCTCCAGCGCCTTTTTGACCGACTCCAACCCAACCCGCTCGATCCATACCGAGGTACGCTCGTTCCATTGGGCATTTTCCCGGTAGTATTGCAAAAATGCGCCTGCCCATTCGACGACCTCGTCTTCCGTCTTGACCACGCAAAGCAGCTCCGTCGCCCGGACATGCACGCCGCCGTTGCCGCCGACATGCAGCTCCCAGCCGCCGTCGATGGCGACGACGCCAAAATCCTTGATCGTCGCTTCCGCGCAGTTGCGGGGACATCCCGACACCGCAAGTTTTACTTTGGCCGGCGTATTCAGGCGTTCGAATTCTTTTTCAAGCCGGACCCCCATCCCGATGGAATCCTGCGTGCCGAAACGGCAGAAGGTGGAGCCGACGCAGGTTTTGACGGTCCGGAGCGCTTTGCCGTACGCATACCCCGAAGGCATGTCGAGTTCCGCCCACATGTTCGGAAGATCCTCTTTTTTGACTCCCAGCAGGTCGATCCGCTGCCCGCCCGTAATTTTGACCATCGGCACGTCGTATTTTTCCGCCACCTCGGCGATTTTTTTCAGTTCGGACGGGGACGTCACGCCGCCGTAAATCCGCGGGACGACCGAATAGGTGCCGTCCTTCTGGATATTGGCGTGGTACCGTTCGTTCGTGAATCGGGATTCCTTCTCATCCGCGTACGATTCCGGAAACAGCATGCCCAAATAATAATTGAGCGACGGCCGGCATTTGGAGCATCCCTCCGGGTTGTTCCAGCCGAGCACATGCATCGTTTCCTGAACCGATTGCAGCTTCATCCGCGACATTTCGGCCACGATTTCGTCGCGGGTCAGCGTCGTGCAGCCGCATATGCCTTCTTTGGCCGGTTCCCCTGCCGCATCGCCCGCATAGAGCTGAACCAGACCCTGAACTAGCGGTTTGCAGCCGCCGCAGGAGCCCGATGCTTTCGTGCAGGCCTTCACAGAGGCGACGGTCGTGCAGTTTTTCGTCAAAACGGCATCCTTGATCGTTTCTTTGGTCACTCCGTTGCAGCCGCAAATGATTTCATCGTCGGCCATGGCCGCCAGGCGCTGCTCCGCCGTTTCGGTTCCCGAATCTTGCGCCGAAAATCCCAGCAGCAGCTCCTTCTCCCTGCCTTTGACGGACTCCCCTTTTTTCATCAGCGAAAACAGCTTCGAGCCGTCGCTGGTATCGCCGAAAAGCACCGCGCCGATCAGGCGGTCTCCGGAAATGACGATTTTTTTGTATACTTGATCGACTTCGTCCTGGTAGCGCAGCGATCTTGCGCCCTCCGTTTCGGCAAAATGTCCCGCGGAAAAGACGTCCACGCCGGACACCTTCAATTTCGTGGACGTGACCGAACCTGCATAACCTTCCGTCTCCGCACCCGCCAAATGTTTCGCCAGCACGGCCCCCTGTTCATACAGCGGGGCAACGAGCCCGTACGTGATTCCCCGGTGTTCGGCGCATTCGCCGACCGCGTATATGCCCGGAATATTCGTCTGCATCAGGTCGTTGACCACGATCCCGCGGTTGACGGCGATGCCGGCTTGGCGCGCAAGCTTCACGTTCGGCTTGATCCCGACGGCCATGACGATCAAATCCGCTTCCAGGCGGGTACGGTCGCTAAACACAAGCTCCCTCGCCCTCTTCCGGCCTGCGATTTCCTCGGAATGCTTGCGGAACAGAAACTTCATTCCTTGCGCTTCCAGCTCCTTCTGCAGCATTTTTGACGCCGTTTCATCCAGCTGGCGTTCCATGAGATAAGGATGGATGTGCACGACCGTGACGTCCATCCCCAGGTGAAGCAGGCCCCTTGCCGCTTCCAGCCCGAGCAGGCCTCCGCCGATCACCGCTGCTTTTTTGTATTTCCGCGACGCTTCGAGCATCGTTTCGCAGTCTTTGATATCGCGGAAACCGATCACTCCTTCCTTGTCCGCACCCGGCAGCGGAAGCATGAACGGATCGGAACCCGTCGCCAGAATCAACACGTCGTAATCGGCGGCTGCCCCCTTGTCCGAATACACTTTCCGCGCCAGCGGATCGATCCGCGTGACCGTGTGCCCCGCGTGCAGGCGGATCCGATGTTCCTCGTACCAGCTCCAATCGTTCAGGATGACTTCGCTCATGTCGGCCCCGCCCGCGAGAACGGACGACAACATGATGCGGTTGTAGTTCGGATGGGGCTCGGACCCGAAAATCGTAATCTCATAGGCCTCCGGCGCAAGCTTCAGCACATGCTCGATCGTCCGGATGCCTGCCATGCCATTGCCAACCAGCACAAGCTTCTTCCTATCCATATATCCCGCTCCTTTCTCTATTTGAAGCCAGATCATGCGGCCCATAAAACCATAAAAAGCCTGCTTTTCGTTATCCGGGTAAAAAGCGCAAACGCACTTTCACGATCCGGGTTACGAAAGCAGGCTCCATTGCCGCATTCAGGATACGCCATTGTATCCTTCCCATTTGTTCTTGAGCAAAAATATACCGTATGCCAGCGTCCCTTGTCAACATATTTAACATAAAATCATCATTTATAATTAAAACGTCGACATTTACAAGGTTTTTGTGTTATATAAATTAACATCAAGATATGCATTTAGCAATTCAGAAGGGAGCGTGCCATACATGCGTTCGTTGCTCGTGATCCATCAACCGTCCGCTGATTTGGAGCGAAACGCATCCGATTCCATCGGAACGCATCGACCGGAATCCTTGCTTCGCTCCTGCGGCTACCAAGTCTGCCTTGCGAAAAACCCGGAACAGGCCGTAAATGGAATCGCCGAGGCGGACGGGACGGTGCTCCATTTGCCGATCGGCGACATCCCGTCGTGGAGCTGCAGACTGGAACAGCGGAAGCCGACGCCGATTCTCTGGTGGTGCAATGATGACGTTTCCGCCCAATCTATCAACTTATGTAAGGAAGATGTCATTATTGACGGAATCCTGTTCCCGGACATGAAGGCGCATGAGCTGCACTGGACGCTTTTCCTGAGCTTCAGGCATTTTAGCGAAAGGCAGCAATGGAAAAGCGAAAAGCAGCAGCTTCTGGCACGGATCGAGGAACGGAAATGGATCGACAAAGCGAAAGGCATTTTATGCGAGCTGAAAAACATATCGGAGGCCGAAGCATATGACCTGCTGCGGAAGCAGGCCATGAACGAGCGGAAACGAATGGTCGACGTGGCAACTTCCATCGTCCGTCTTCACCCTTTGCTTCGCCCATCCGACTCCGGAGGGATCAACACATGATGAATCGATGGTTAAAGGAAGTCGCCCGCGGCAAAAGGGGAGCCCGGGATTTGGCCTATGAAGAAGCGCTGCAGGCCGCCGAAGCCATTTTAGAAATGAAGGCGACCCCGGCGCAAATCGGCGCTTTCCTGATCGCCCAGCGGGTCAAGGAGGAAAGCGTGGAGGAGCTTGCGGCTTTCGTCGAGGCGTGCCGCAAGCATGCGGCACGGGCGCCGCTGCAGCAGGGCATTGACTGCGCCGCCCCGTATGACGGCCGCCGGACATCGTTTATGTCCGGTCTGGCCGTCGCGTTTGTGCTCGCTGCAGCCGGCCTTCCGGCGACGCTTCACGGCGCGGATCCGCTGCCTCCCAAATGGGGCGTCACGCTGCCGGACGTGCTGGCCGCGGCGGGCATCCCGCGGGCTTCGCTCGCCAAGAGCCGCTGCATTGCCGCGGCGCGGGAAACGGGCGTGTTAGTCGTCCACGCCGAAGACTGGTGTCCGCCGCTGAAGAGCCTCCGCCCGATCCGGGAGGAGCTGGGCATGCGAACCGTGCTGAACACGGCGGAGAAGTTCGCCGATTACGGCTGCTCCGCCTACCTGACTTTCGGCGTTTTTCACAGCACGATGTTTGACCGCATCGGCCGCCTGACCTCAAGGCTCGGTTACCGGAAAGGGATGGTCGTGCAGGGCAGCGAAGGTTCGGATGACCTGTACATTCACCGCCCTACGCGCATCTGCAGAATCGAAAACGGCGAAACCTGCCTTCAAATGATCGACCCGGAAACGTACGGCTTGGATACCCCGCTGCCCGAAAGAAGCTGGACCGCCGCCGAGCAGGCGGCCGCGACCGAACAGGCGCTGCAAAATGCGGGCCATATCGCCTTCATCCATCAGGTGCTGCTGAACGGAGCGGTACGGCTTCATCTGGCGGGACGGGCGGACTCCATTGAAGAAGGGATCTATGCCTGCAAAGCGCTGCTGGAATCCGGCAGGCCGTGGGCGTTATACCGCCGGTGGATGGAGCTTGTTAAAAATCAGCCCTCCGCCGTATAAATTTGCCGGCTTATATTCGCTTCTTGGCGTCAAAAGGCCCGCTGCACACGTTCTGCCTGCAGCGGGCCTTCTCTTGATCAGCTAAATTCCAAGGCGCCGACTCCTTGGACATGCGCCCTTATCGGAAAGATATCGGCGTTTTTTTCGGCAAAAAACCAGCGCCGGCCCTTTTTTGCGACGATCAGCAGCCCGTGCTCATCTCCGACCGGGGCGAATTGGTCGCTGCCTTCCCGATACTTCGGAAACCCCCGGCCGACAAGCTCATCCACAAACGGCGGCACGTCCTCCTTGACGATGCCGATTTCGCTGACGCAAAGCAGGCTTTCCGCTCCAAAAGGCCGGTCGGATGCGTCGTTCAGGCTGTGCCTTGCGATCAGCTCCACGATATTGCCGGCGGGGTCCTCAAAATACAACGAGTGGGCGTCCCAATCGACCGAATACGTTTCGTCTTCGCCGTTTTCCCGGTTCAGCGCCGTTTTTCCGGAAATCCAGGCCTTCGCCTCCTTGAACTGATTTTCGGGGATGTTGAAAGCAAAGTGATAAAACGGCCGCCCCTCCGCCGTCTCCTCGAAGGTCAGCTTCGTTTCGCCGATGCCAAACGTGACGAAGCCGCTCCCTTGTGCGATGACCGGCACTCCTAAAACGTCTTTGTAAAAATGTTTTATCGCACCCATTTCAGCGGTCTTAAACGTGATGTCCGTAAAACGCATTTCCATAACCTCCTTATCCGTCTGCAATTCTGTGTCTAGATCTTATCGAATCGGCCTTCCTTTTTCAATACGGTGCATAAAACGCGGACGGGCGGCGGTCCTTTCCCCCCGCTTTATAAGAAAAACGTCTATCGACGTACAGGCTGTCGAGAAACCCCCTGTTTTTTTGCAGGGGGTTTAAAATTGCCTCGTCGGTCACTGAAGTAGGGTTCTCAGAGCGCTTTAAATCGATTTTTATTTTAAAAGATATGATTCCCCATATAAAAAATAGAGTGTCGAAAAGTCCGTTGGACTTTCTCGACACTCTGAACGTCTATCGACGTACTTTCTTAGTAGACAGACTGCGTTAAGATGAAGTTTTTCTTGCAATGTCCATTCTGATATTATAAAAAAGCCCCGGATCCCCCGGGGCTCTTGCTCATCATATGATGTTTTTCGGCAAAGTCCAATCCTTCGATCAAACCTTAAGCCCGTGTTAAAACCGGTCGGCCCAAACGCATACCGGCTTCGAAATTTCAACGGATTTACCCGTGAAAGCCAGCTTCCCGCTGGTTTCGTCGCGCGTGAAGACGGCCAGGTTGTTCGTATCCCGGTTCGCGACAAGCACGTAACGTCCGCCGGGAACGATCGAAAAATGGCGCGGATGCTTGCCTTCGGCCGCTGCATGCTGAACCGCCTGCAATCTGCCGTTTTCCGCGTCCACCGCGTACACGACGATGCTGTCATGCCCGCGGTTGGAGCCATACAGGTGACGTCCGTCTTCCGAAATCGTGATCTCCGCGCAGCCGTTCTCGACGTTGACGCCTTCCGGCAGCGTCGATACCGTTTCGATTTCCGTCAGCGTTCCTTGATCCGCGTTATACCGGAATGCCGTCACCGTCGACTGCAGCTCGTTGATGACGTAAGCGAATTTTCCGTTCGGATGGAACACGAGGTGACGCGGACCGGCGCCTTCCTTCACTTTTGCTTCGCTCGTCGGAACAAGCTTCCCTTGCTCCCGGTCGATTTGGTATGTAAAAATCGTGTCCAGTCCCAAATCGCATACGAACAGGAAACGCTGGTCCGGGCTGTAGAAGGAGGAGTGGACGTGTGATTTTTGCTCCGGCTTGCTCCCTTCATGGTTGCGGATATCAAGCACTTGGCCGACGGTGCCGTCTTCCTTCAATTCAACCAGGCTGATCGAGCCTTTATGATAGCTTGCCAAGGTCAAATAGCGGTTATCCGCGCTGCGCTGGATGTGGCAGGACGGTCCGTTCAAGGCATTGGCGCGGCTGGTTTCCTTCAGCTTGCCTGCTTCCGCGTCGATCTGAAACGACACCGCGTCGCTCAGCTTCGACCCGTCCGCCGCGGCCGTTTCGCTGATCGCGTACAAAAGCCGCCGGGGCGTGTCCACATTCAGGAACGTCGGGTTTTTGAAGCCGGATAACTGATCGAGCCGGGTAAGTTCTCCGCTCGTTTCGTCGAATGCATATACATATACGCCGTCCGCAGATTCTTCGGCATAAGAACCTACGAATACGAGCATGCGCTGTTGGTCTGCCATTTAATTCGCCTCTTCTCTAACATTTTATAGGACTTTTGCAAATCCAATATGAAAACATTGTATCATTTTCAGCCGGTTTCCGGCAAAGATTTTCAAGCCGCGGGGGCTGCCTGACATCGGCCATTGCGCGGTCGTTCGGCCAAAAACAAGCGTTCCTTGCACACAAAAACCGCCCCCGGATCCGGATGATCCCCTGGGGCGGCTGTTGAAGGTGTTATACAAGACTTCCCGGCTTTTTGTGGTATTTGATAATCCCTTCGGCGGCCCGGTACGCCAGCGCGCCCACGGTGCCCGTAGGGTTGTAGCCGCTGTTATGCGGGAAAGCGGACGCGCCGATGACGAACAGGTTGTCGACGTCCCACATCTGCAGGTAATTGTTGACGGCGGAGGTGTCGGGACTGCTTCCCATGATGACGCCTCCGGTGTTGTGCGTCGATTGGTACGTCGTAATTTCGTACGGCGCCAGCTTCGTGTTGGCCACGACCTTGTCCGCGCCCATTTCCTTCAGGATTTCGCCGCATTTGGCCCCCATGAATTTGACCAGCTCCCGGTCCTGGTCTTCGAAGTCGAACGTAATCCGCATGAGCGGATCGCCGAATTCGTCCTTGTACGTCGGATCCAGGTCCAGGTAGTGATGGCGGAACGGCATGCAGGAACCTTGGGCGCCGACGTTGAGATGGCGGTTCGCGTATTTAATGGACGCCGCCTTGAAATCCTTGCCCCAAGTCGGCGTTCCCGGCGGAACCACGTTGTTTTGGATCGGCCGCGCCCCGGTTTGGCTGTAGGAAATGTTGGCCCCGTGGATGAAATTCAAATCTTTATGATCGAAGTTGTCGCCGTTGAAATCGTCGATGCACATGCCGAGCGCCCCCGCGCCCGCAAAAAGGTTGAATTCCTTGTCCTCGTAAAAACCGACGGCGGCCCCTTTCAGCACTTGGTATGCATAGTTTTTCCCGATGACGCCCGTTTCGGTTTTCGGATCGTACGGCTTGCCGATGTTGGACATGAGCAGCAGGCGCACGTTGTTGAAGACGTAACTCGTCAGGACGACGATGTCGGCCGGCTGTTCGTATTCTTCCCCGGTGGTCGTATCGACGTACAGCACGCCGGTCGCTTTGCCGCCTTTGTGCAGCACCCGTCTGACGTTGGAATGCGTGCGCAGCTCGAATTTTCCCGTGTTTTTCGCCACCGGGATGACCGTCACGACCGGATCGGCTTTCGCGCCGTATTCGCATCCGAAGCGTTCGCAGAAGCCGCAATACTGGCAGGCCGCGCGGGCGATGCCGTCCGGGTTCGTGTATTGGTCCGACAGGTTTGCGGAAGGCATGTGGTACGGATGGTAGTTCAACCCTTTGCAGGCGTCGGCGAACAATTTCATTCCCGGCGTCGTTTTCATCGGACCCGTCGGATATTTGTCGGAACGTTTGCCGCCTTTCGGGTTTTCTTCCCCGGAAATGCCGGCAACTTTTTCGAATTTGTCGAAATACGGCTCCAGCTGTTCATATGTAATGCCCCAGTCCTGGATCGTCATCCCGTCAGGAATTTTGTTTTTCCCGTAACGTTCGATCGTTTTGGATCGGATTTCAAAATCGTACGGCAGGAAACGGAAAGTTTGCCCGTTCCAGTGGACGCCGGAGCCTCCCAGCCCGTCGCCGAGCAAAAAGGAACCGTAGGAGCGCATCGGCAGCGCTCGGATTTTTTCGTTGCCGCGGAACGTGATCGTCTCCCGGGACAAATCCTGGAACATCTCGTACCGCAACGCGTAACGCAATTCGTCGTGAACCATGTAATAATCTTCGGTTTTTCTTTCCTTGCCGCGTTCAAGGCCGACAACGGACAGCCCCTGCTTGGTCAGTTCCGACGCAATGATGCCGCCGCCCCAGCCGACGCCGACGATGACGACATCCGTTTTAGGCAGTTTCGTAGCCATGAATCAATCACCTCTCGTTTAGTTTTTAGGAATGTGGCAGATGTTCTTTCAAGCTGACCGGCGGCATTTTGGCAAATTGGTCCTGCTCGATGATTTTCGCGTAGGACATTTGGTTGCCGGGGTAATTTTTCAGCTTCCAGCCGTTCATGTTGTTGTTGCCGCCGTAGAGCGGGTCGGCGTACACGCCTTCCATCGTTGCGCTGAACAGCGTCTTGAAAAATCCGCTTGCGGAAATGGTCGTCAGCTTCACCTCGTCGGTTTCGAAAGCCTTAAGGACGGCATCCTGCTCTTCCGGCGCCAGATCCTTGAACTTTTTCTGATATTTTTTATTGCTGTAGTTCTGGATTTCCTGAAGGCCGATATCGAAAATTTCCCGGCGTTTCAGGCGGCCCTGGTAGCCCTGCGTCGTTTCCCCTTTATAAAAGGGACCCTGCATGTATTCCCTGCCGTTGTTCCCCCATTCGCCCGCAAGCTGGTGGTCGATGTAATAAGCGACGCCAAGCTCTTTGGCTCCGGGTCCGTTATCGTCCGCAGGAAAAAGGCGCTCCGTGGCGGCTTCCGTAATCAGGAATTGTTCCTGCGTGAAATACATCAGCGCTTGGTTGAAATTGACGGGTTCGGCCGCGGGAGCCCCGCCGTTGTTTCCATTGCCGGTATTGGCGTTGTTGTTGGTCGTTGCTTTTTTCGGGGTCCGCAGCAGGCTGCCGACCACGCCGCCGACGATCAGGCCCCCGACGGCATAACCCGAATTTTTCAAGAAATTCCGGCGCGACTGATCCGGTTCTCTATGGTCCTTCAACTCTTTGTCTTCAGTTTCGTTTGCCATAAAAGTCAACCTCCAACTGTATGGATGCACGCCCATGAATTTGGGGCAGCATCAGTTTTTTGTTATTTTGTCGAAATATCCCACAAATAATACATCCTCCGAAAGATAATCATACTCCTATGCTCAACATATCCAGGGAGGGATCATCCATGAAAGGACCCATCGCCAAAATAGCCGTTCCGGCCATTTGCGCCGCCGTGGCATTGAGCGGCTGTAACGGCAACGTCAAACAAAATGCGCAGACGAACCCCGTCCGGATTCAATCGAACGCGAACCAAAACTACGCGTCGGACCGGTTGACCAATGACGGGCTTCGGGGCGGCACGAATGCCGAAGGGCATCCGCATCTCAACAGCATCAAAGTGATTCCGAAGTTCAACGGCGAAAAGGTGCGCACGACCAACGAAAACGGCACGACCTACAGCGGAATGGGCTCGGGGGTTTACAGCCGCATCGGCACCTCCAGCCTGCATAATACGCCGGAATCCAAAACGCTCGAAGACCGCCTGGAATCGGCCGGCATCACCGGGATCAGCGTGCTGACCCTAGGAGACTCGGTCTACATCGGCGATCCGGACGGCCACACCCATATCCGCAACTCCGAACCGCAGCCGCATAAAGTGCTCAGCCCGAACGAAGGGTCGTCCGGCAAAGGATACATGAGCCAAAAAGGCGGCTACGGCTACACCATCGGCCAACGCGACAACACGAAACACAATCTTAACGTGATCCGTGCCGAAGTGGCCGGCGTATACGGCAAAAAGGTAAAGATCTACACGGTACACGACCCGAAAGCCATCCAGGCGATCCATCGCGTGAAAACCGCCATGCGGGCGGGCACGCCGGTCTCCAAAATGAACAAAGACCTGGCCGTCATCAAAAAAAGCGCGCATGTGGACCAAAACAAATAAAGCTTGAACGAAAAACACCTCCTCGGGCGCAAGCACGCGCGAAAAGGAGGTGTTTTTCATCAACACGCTAATTTTTTTCGGCAAGCTTTTCCGGCTCTGCGGCCGGATCGCTCGTAATTTCCTCGACGACGCCTTTGGTGGAAGAACGGAATTCCCGCAGCGTATCCCCCACGGCCCGTCCGAGCTGGGGAAGCTTGGATGGACCGAATACGACCAGGGCGATCATCAAAATGATCAAAAGCCCAGGCAGTCCGATATTGTTAAACATGGTTGGCTCCTCCTTTCGGATCTAGAAGTGGATGCTCCGTCTCCTTCCGGTCCAAATACCACCTGGAGACGAGAATGCTGAGTTCGAACAACAAAATCAGCGGAATGGTCACAGACAGATGCGAGACAAAATCCGGCGGCGAAATCATCGATCCGATGACCGCCAGGGCTAGATACACGTATTTCCGCGCCTTTTTCAGCTGCGAAGGGCCCAGAATGCCCAAACGGGTCAGAAACAGGACGACCGCCGGCATTTCAAAAGCAAGCGCAAGCGGAAACACGAGGCTGAACATGAGGGAAAAATACCGGTCCATCCCGTACGTTTCGACGGCTCCGACCGTTTGGTTCATTTTCGAGAGGAAGGAAACCATCATCGGAAACGCGACGTAAAAGCTGAAGGCGATTCCGATCATAAACAGGACGAAAGCCAGCGGGACGAACCAAAAGGTTTTTTTGGCCTCATCGTTGGTCAAGCCCGGACGCACGAATGCCCATATATGGTACAGCGCCAGCGGAACGGTAAAAAACACCGCCACCAGGAAACCGCATTTCATATAAATGAACATGCCGTCCGTCAAAGAAAACACATTCCACTCGATCTCGGCGGCAGCCGGCCGGTTTTTAATGTACATCAGCACCCGGGGAGACACGTACAAGCCGGCTGCCAACGTTACGATAAAAAAGAGCATCACCCAGATCAGCCGTTTTCGGAGCTCCGTCAGGTGGGTGACCCATTCTTCACTGTTCATCCATGAACCGCCTCCTCTTGTAGCCCCTGCCGGGCAAGCCGTACCGCAGATGGCGCCCAGCGATATGTATATTGTATCCAGAATTTGTAGAATTATAGCGAAACAGGTCGACAAAAAAGCATCCGCGCAAACTTAAAGCGCACGGATGCTCTTTTTCTGTTATTCTTCCACCTTGGCCCCGTAGGAGCGGGCTACCTGCACCGCTTGCTCCAGATCGATGCGCACGCCCGTCAAATCAAACGACCGGTAATCGATCCGGTCCATTTTGGCCCCGCGCAAATCAGCTCCTTTCAAAGCCGCTTTGAACAGCTTGGCGCCCGAAAGGTCGGCTTCCCGCAAATCCGCCTTCTGCAGATTGCATTCGGTAAGGTCCGCTTCAATCAAACGGATGCCCTTTAGCGCCTGCTTCGACAAGTTTGCCTGCCGCAGGTTCGTATAGGACCACTCCCCGCCCTGAATCGTAATGCCGTCCAAATAAGCGCCTGCGAAATCGCTGCCGGTCATTTTGCAGTCCTCCCACTTCGAGACAACCAGATTCGCTCCCGCAAACCGGCAATTCGTAAACGCCGACCTCGTATGCAAGGAAGCATTCAGCGCTGCCCCGCCAAAATCGCATTCGATGAACCGGCAGCCGGTGGTCCAAATTTCGTTCATTTCCGTGCCGCGGAAAAGGCAGCGCGTGAAAACGCAGCCCTTCAGCTCCCCGCTTTTTAAATCCGCCTGGCTGAAATCCTTGTTTGCATAGGTTTGCTCGATGTACTGAAACATGACCGTGTTCACTCCTTCGGTTTTGCTTGCCGCCGTTTGGCTTTTCCTAGAGCGTAACAAACATACGTTCCTTCAACAAGGACGTACATGGCCGAATTTTTTGGCAAGACCCGAAAAACGCACCCCTAAAAACGAAATTTTGGACCTGTTTCTTTCCTTCCTCCCCTTCTACAATAGGAGATGCAACAATGAAAGCACTTACAGGAGGTCGGATGCCATGCGTGCCAAACTCGGCGCAAAAACGGCGCAGACCGGAATCGCCGCCCCGGCGGGGAGACGGAACCTGCTGCTGAAGAAGCTTCTAAGCCAGAAATATTTGCAGGTGATGGCGCTGCTCGGCGTCGCCTGGATGATTATTTTCAACTACATACCGATGTACGGCATCATCATCGCATTCAAGCAATACGTCATTACGCGTCCGATTTCGGAAGCCCCGTGGGTCGGGCTGGAGCATTTCCAAGCGTTTTTCGAGGACGAAGACCTGCCGCGGGTCATTTGGAACACGATCGGCATCAGCCTGATCAAGCTGGTCGTCGGTTTTCCGCTGCCGATTTTGTTCGCCTTGTTCCTGAACGAGCTGCGCTCGATCCGGCTGAAAAAGACGGTCCAGACGATATCGTACCTGCCCCATTTTCTGTCCTGGGTCATCCTCGGGGGCATCTTGGCCACCTGGCTGTCGGATGTCGGCGTCATCAACCATATCCTGATGGCGCTGCATATCATCGACGAACCGATCAGCTACCTGGCCGAACCGAAGTATTTCTGGGGAATCGTCGTCGCCTCGGACCTTTGGAAGGAGCTCGGATGGTCGGCCATCATCTATCTGGCGGCGATCGCCGGCGTGTCGCCCGATCTTCACGAGGCCGCAACCATCGACGGAGCCGGGCGGTTTCAGCGGATGTGGCATGTGACGCTGCCGGGGATCCGAAGCACGATCACCATTCTGCTCATTTTGGCGGTCAGCGGCATTTTGAACTCGAATTTCGATCAAATTTTGGTGCTCCGCAACTCGCTGAACGAAAGCGCCAGCAACGTGATCGACATCTACGTCTACCAGACGGGCCTCGTCAACAACCGTTTCTCGTATTCGACCGCCGTCGGCCTGATCAAATCGCTGATTGCCTTGATACTGCTTCTGATCGCCAATTCGGCATCCAAAAAAATCAACGGTACGTCCCTATTTTAATGAAAAGGTGGTTGATGCCCCATGTTCAAACGGAATCGAACAACCGCCGGGGATGCGGCGTTTGACGCCGCCAACGTTCTGGTCATGCTTGCTGTCTGCTTCGTGACGCTGTATCCGATCTGGTACGTGCTTGTCAATTCCTTCAACGAAGGCCAGGACGCCATGCGCGGAGGCATTTACTGGTGGCCGCGCATATTCAGCCTGGAAAGCTACGAAGCCGTGTTCCGCAGCAGCGGCATCATGACGGCGATGGGGGTCACGGTCGCCAAAACGCTTATCGGCACGGCGGTTCACGTGTTTTTTACGGCCATGGTCGCCTACGCCTTCTCCCGGCGGGAACTTGTGGGTCAGAAGCTGTACATCCTGATCGGGACCGTCACCCTGTTTTTTAACAGCGGCCTGATTCCCTATTATTTGCTCATCCGCGACCTCCATCTGCTGGACAGCTTTTTGGTCTACATCATTCCGGCGATGTTCAGCTTTTTCGATCTGATCATTTTTATGACCTTTTTCCGGGAAATTCCGGACGGGCTGGAGGAAGCGGCCAAAATCGACGGGGCCAACGACCTCTCCATTTTCGTGCGGGTCATCATCCCCGTTTCGATGCCGGTCATCGCGACGATCGCGCTTTTCCACGGCGTATACCAATGGAACGACTACTTCACCGGCATGATCTATATCAACGACATGGACCTGCAGCCGATCCAAACCTATTTGTACCGGATCGTCGCGCAGTCCAGCTCGAACCAGATGGCGGCGGCGATGCCCGGCGGCATATCCAAAAACGTCACCTCCCAGTCCATCAAGCTCGCCACCATGGTCGTGACGACGGCGCCGATCGTCCTTGCCTATCCGTTCCTGCAGAGGTATTTCGTGAAAGGCCTCATGATCGGATCCATCAAAGGATAAACGCATCAGGAATTTTTTTCCTTGACGGCAACACAGGTTTCACCAAAATAAATCAAGTGGGGTAAAACGTATGAAAAAACATGTTTTCCGCAAAAGCAGCCTGCTGCTCCTCGCCTTTGCCATGATGCTTTCGCTCGCCGCATGCGGCGGATCGTCCGGCGAAGACGCCAAAACGGCCGAACCTGAAAACAAAAACGAACCGGCTCCCGAGACGAAGACGGTATCCGCCGACGAACCCGGCTGGAAGGCCGATACCTCGCCGATCACCTTCGACTGGTATTTGAACTTCTCGTGGTTCGCCAACAAATGGGGCGTCGACCCGACCTCCCAATACGTCACGAAAAAAACCGGCGTCAGCGTCAACTTCATCGTTCCCGCCGGCAACGAAAACGAGAAACTGAACACGATGATCGCCTCCGGCAGCCTTCCTGATTTCATCACGCTCGGCTGGTGGGAGGACGCCGTGAAAACGATGATCGAAGGCGATCTGGTGCTTCCGCTCAACAAACTTGCCGAAGAATACGATCCTTATTTCATGAAGGTCGCCGATCCTGCGAAAATGGCGTGGTACCAGCAGGAAGACGGCAACACGTACGTGTATCCGAACTCGTCTTCCTCGCCGAAGGATTTTGAAAAATATTCGCGGGAATACGTATCCAACCAGACGTTCCTCGTGCGGAAAGATATGTACGAAGCTTTGGGCAAACCGGATATGCGCACGCCGGAAGGTTTCCTGAACGCGCTGAAGATGGCGAAGGAGAAATTCCCGGAGGTCGACGGCCAGCCGATGATCCCGCTCGGCTTGACCGAGTTCAACGATGTGGGCAACGGCAGCCTTGAAGGATATTTGCAAAATTTCCTCGCCATCCCGTACGAAAAAGACGGCAAGCTGTACGACCGCCAGACCGATCCGGAATATATCCGCTGGCTGAAGACGCTGCGCCAGGCCAACGAGCAAGGGCTGCTCGCCAAAGACGTCTTCATCGACAAACGCCCGCAAATGGAAGAAAAAATCGCCCAAGGCCGCTATTTCGCCATGATCTATCAGCGCAGCGACCTGACGGCGCAGGAAAACGCGCTGTACGCCAAAGATCCGAATTCGGTCTACATCGCGGTGGACGGCCCGGCCAACTCCAAGCTGGATCCGCCGACGCTCGCCGGCCCGGGCATTTCGGGATGGACGGTCACGCTGATTTCCAAAAACGTGAAAGACAAAGCCAGAGCGATCCGCTTCCTGGAATATCTCATCAGCGAGGAAGGCCAAAAGGATCTGTACCTCGGGGAAAAAGGCGTTACTTACGACACGATTGACGGCAAGGATCAATTCAAACCGGAAGTGCTCGAGCTTTTGAACAAGGACCGCTCCGCTTTCGACAAACAATACGGCGCCTCCCTCACCTTCTGGATGATGCAGGATACCAACATGATTTTGCAGTGGCAGCCGCCGAGCGTCGAGCCGTTCAAGCAAATGGAGGATTGGACCAAAGGCAAAACGAAAAGTTTCTCGCAATACGACAACATCAACCCGACCGGCAACTCGGAGGAAGGCATCGCGAGCAACAAAATCGCCCAAACGTGGGGCAAAACGCTGCCGAAGCTTCTCCTGAGCAAGTCCGACGAAGAATTCGACAAGCTTTGGAACGAATTTTTGGAGAAGCGGGACAAAGCCGGCTTTGCCAAAGTGGAAGCGTTCAAACAAGCGAAGTTCGAAGAAAACGTGAAAAAACTTCAGGAGTTCCTGAAATAATCGCATGTGATTTTCCGTCCAAAAAGCCCCAATTTTTCGCGGGCTTTTTGGATTTTCGTCTATCCCGACTCAAAAATGAACCCGGATGTGATGCCAGTGCCAAAACGCATGCGCCCTTGGGCCGACCTGTTTATTCGAAGGCTCGAGCGCTATTCCCTGCAGCAGCGGTTGTTTTTTTCCTATATCGTCATCATTCTCATTCCCGGCATCGTGTTTTCGCTCATCATGTTCCGGCAGCTGAACGAAAGTTACACGAAGGATGTCATCCGCAAAAGCGAAAGCTCCATCGAGGTCGAAAAAACGAACATCCAAAACAACATGGAAACGATGGAACGCGCCGTGCAGATCGCCTTGTCGGACCGGGAGGTCATGAACTACATCGACCGTTCCACCGATCCGGACCCGGCCGAGCTGATCGAATTCAGCAGCAATACGATGAACAATCTTTTGCGGCTTCAATTCAACAATCCCGATCTTGAACATATCCGCATTTTTTCGGACAACCTGCTGATCAGCGAAATTTGGCCCGTCTTTTTGAAGGAAAGCCGGATGGCCAACGAGCCGTGGTACGACGAGGTGCTCCGGCTGAACGGCGGGGCGCTGTGGGAAATATCGGAACGGGATAAGGAGCCGATCCAAAACCATATCCGCGACGAAAAGGAATTCCGGCAAAAAATGTCGCTGCTGCGGGAAATCGAATACCCGAAGGGCAAACATGTCGGCATCATTCAAGTCGATATGCTGCTCAGCCGGTTTTTCCCCAGCACTTACGCCGGGCATAGCAACGGGCAGTCGCAAATGTTCGTCGTCACCCCGAGCGGCGGGCTGTATTACGATCCGTCCCGTTCCCTGCTTCCCGCCTCCGAGCTTGCCGCCGCAAGGCTTGCGGAGAAGCTTTCCCCCACGGAACATGCCGGGGCCTACCGCCACTTCAACTTAAGCCTGTCCGGCGAGCCTTACCTTGCGGTGTACGCCTACATCGACAGCATCGGGGCGTACGTGGTGCAGCTGACGTCGCTGCAGGCGGCGCTGGCGGACCTGAACAAAACCCGGAATACGATTTTGCTCGTGAACGTCGTTTTGATCGCGATCCTGTCGGTCTCGACTTTTTTTCTCAATTCGCTCATTTTGAAAAAATTGCGGCAGCTGACGTTATCGATGAAAAAGATCCGCCAAGGGGACTTCAACGTCCAGCTTCCGGTCGGAGGCGGCAGCGA
Organism: Paenibacillus sp. FSL M7-1455; assembly: GCF_038004655.1. NCBI lineage: Bacteria > Bacillati > Bacillota > Bacilli > Caryophanales > Paenibacillaceae > Paenibacillus > Paenibacillus sp. FSL M7-1455. The sequence goes on from NZ_JBBORO010000001.1 coordinate 4,262,952, forward strand.
AGTCGGCGAGCTGACGTTCCACTTCCGCAAAATGATGGGCAAAATCAACGAGCTGATCGCCGATGCGGTCAACAAGCAGGCGGCGACGAAGGAAGCCGAGCTGAAAACCCTGAAAAACCAAATCGATTCCCATTTCCTTTACAACACGCTCGAAAATATCAAAATGCTCGCCGAGGTCGAAAACCAGCGGCCCATATCGGACGCGTTGACGTCGCTCGGCAGCATGATGCGCTACAACCTGAGATGGAGCGGCGAATACGTGCGCCTGCGGGAGGAATTGAACCATGCGCGGCATTATGTCGCCTTGATGAACCTGCGGTTCGACCAGCGTATCGTGCTCAGGGCCGAGCTGACGGAACGGGATCTCGACCTGGAGGTGCTGAAAATGTCGCTGCAGCCGATCATCGAAAACGCGGTCAAACACGGCCTGAACGGTCATGCCGCAAGCGAGTGCGATTTGACCATCACCTTGACCACCTATACGGACGAGCGGGCGCAAATGATCGTGATCGAAGATAACGGCGCGGGGATGTCCCCGGAAAAAACGCGGCGGCTGAACGAAAAAATACGCGCAGCGGACGACGGCCGCAGCATGGAAACCTCGGCGGATTCCGGCGGAACGTCCGGCCGGGCCGCCGGCGGGAACGGCATCGGCCTCCGCAACGTCCATCAGCGGCTGCAGCTGTTTTACGGCAGCGAATACGGCCTTTGGGTCGAAAGCGAGGAGCATCGGTATACCCGGGTCATGATCAAGCTCCCCTACTTTAACCTGATCGGAGGCGAAACCGAACATGTACAGACTCTTGATCGTCGATGATGAACGAAATATAAGGATCGGGCTGAAAGCCATGATCGAAAGGGAATACCCTTCCCGTTTCAGCATCGGCCTGGCCGCCGGAGGCGAGGAGGCGCTGGAGATGCACCGGGCCGAAAAAGCGGACATCGTCGTCACCGACATCCGCATGCCGGGCATGGACGGCCTGGAGCTGATCCGGAAGCTGGGCGAGCTTCCTTTCCCTCCGGCGGTGATGATCTTAAGCGGGTATGACGATTTTCAGTATGCGAAGGAAGCGATCGCGCACAAGGTGCGGGAATATTTGCTGAAACCGATCGTGCGCGAGGAATTGTTCCGGGCGTTGAACCGGATGATCGCCGAATTGCGGCAGGAGGAGCAAGTGGCGCGCGAGCTCGAAGCGCTCGGCAAATACCGCGAGGAGCAGGCCGCGGACCAGCTCAATTATATTTTGCTGCATCCGGACATTCCGGAGGATGAAATCGACCGCCGCTGCGCCAAAGCCGGCCTCGATCCCGCCGCTGCGCCTTATTGCGTCGCCGTCGTCCGCAAAGAAGATCCGCCGAGCGGGACTTTGGCGCAGCTGGCCGAGGCTTATTGGAAGAGCAGGCAGTCCATCTGCTTCGAGGATAAGGATCGGAATCTCGTCGTCCTGGCCGGCGATGAGACAGCCGTGACCGATTTTGCCCGGGATGTTCAAGGCAAAGGCCTTCGGGCCGACATCGGCGTCAGCTTGAAGGCGGCGGGGGCCGCTCAGCTCAAACGCGGTTACCAAGAGGCCAAACAGGCGCTCAAATATGCCTTTTTGCATGCCCGACCGGGCGGCGGCGTCTTTTATTATGCGGACGTCCGCCGTCTCCCGAAACCGGATCCAATCCCGGAAGAGCTTTTCCGCAGGCTGGCCAACCTGCTCGGGACCGGAAGGAAACAGGACATCAAGGAACTGTGGCACGAGATCATGGACCTCGGCGAAATCAAACGCCGCGACATCGCCTATCTGGAGCGTCTCAGCCGGATGCTGAACGAGATGGTGATCGACCGGGTGTTCGCCGATTACGGAGAAGCTTCGGTGGAAATTTTGAAAATCTATAAAAAAATCGGCTACCTCTATCACAGCGAAACCGTGTACGGTTACATCCATGACGCGGAAGCGCTGCTGCTGCGGCTGGACGATTACGTAAAAGACGTCAAGGAGGCCCATGTCGGGCATGCCGAAATGAAAGCGGCGGTCGACTACATCCGGGAGCATTATGACAAGCCGCTCAACATGGCGACCGTCTCCAACCACGTGTCCCTGAATTACTCCTATTTCAGCGAAACCTTTAAGCAGTTTACCGGCATGAGCTTCGTGCCCTACGTCAAAAAAATCCGCATCGAAAAAGCCAAGGAACTGCTCGAGCATAGCCACGGCAAAGTGTACGAAATCGCGGCGCAGGTCGGCTTCGAAAGCGTGAAGCAGTTCAACCGCGTCTTTCGCGAGCACGAAGGCATCTCCCCGATGGAATATCGCGAAAAAGCATGGGCGCATGCCGGAGCGCCGAACGGTTCGAAGGCCAAATGAACAGGCCTTGAATGAAACGAAAGAAGTCCGCGGCAACAAGCCGCGGACTTCTTTTTTAACCTTAACGTTTGCAGGCCATTCCCGCCGAATCCAGAAGAAGCCGCAGCGTCAGCTCCTTCGTGGAAGAGCAAACGAGATCCGCCCCGGAAGGAGCGGGAATGCCGGCTTCCCCGATCCCGACGGCATGCATGCCGGCCGCTTTGATCGCTTCGATGCCCGCCTGCGAATCTTCGATGCCGATGCAATGGGCGGGATCCGCCCCGGCCAGCTTCGCGCCTTGCAGGGAAATGTCCGGCGCCGGTTTTCCCGGAATGCCGCCGGGGTCCACGATCGCATGGAAATGTTCGTTCAGGCGGAGCGCTTCCAAAATAAGCGGCGCGTTTTTGCTGGCCGACGCGATCACCGCAGGGATGCGGCGTTCCCGGAGTTCGATCAGAAGCTCCTTAATGCCCGGGTACGTATCCTCGGGGGTCAAGCCCGCCAGCAGCGAGACGTACTCCTCGTTTTTTTCCTGGGCAAGGCGCTCCTTTTCTTCCTGGGAATAATCCTGCTCCCGTCCCCCGTGAACCAGGATTCTCTCAAGCGATTGCATCCGTTCGATGCCCTTGAGCGACTCGTTAAAATCCCCGTCGATGTCGATGCCGATCCGCCGGGCCAGGTTCCGCCAAGCCGTGAAGTGGTATTTTGCGGTATCGGTCACAACCCCGTCCAGATCAAATAATACAGCCTGCAGTTCCATCATATGCCTCCCGTTTCCCTAATCCATGATGTTTTTTGTAAGTTTGATCGCTTTATAAATGAAGCAAGATTTGCGTTTCTTCGAAGATCCGGGTCTGTCCGTTCCATTCCAGCACGACCTTGTACCCGGACGGATTGGCGATATCGGCATGGAGCGTCCCTTCGCGGACGAGCAGCCGAATGTCCATGGCCGTGTCGCCGATCCTCAGCTGCGTCAACGTGACCGGTTTGCCTTCCCAGGCCGCCGGGATCTGCGGCGCAATATGAACCGTCCGCAAATGAGCCAGCGGCTTGACCCCTACGAAATGCCGGATGATCGGGACTGCCGTCGCATACAGCGTCCAAGCCTGAACGGCACAGCCGTAATCCGGGGACATTTCGCTCATCGATCCGGGGAGCGCCATCGAAAAGGTTCGCATCATCCGCTGCAGCAAATCCAGCGCCGCATCCGCGTTTCCGTACATCGCTTCCCCCGTCGCATGGACGCCCGTGGAAATCGTCATCGTTTCGCTTTGATACAACCCGGACAAATACGTCCCGTAATCCCCGACGAACTCGGCGGATCGCATCCGTTTCAGCGCGCGAATCCCCTTCTCCCGATCGGCGATTCCCGTTTCCATCGGAGTGACGATCACCCAGTTTTTGTTCAAAAGCCAGCCCTCACAGCGCCCAAATCCTGTCAAAACCGATTTCGCCCGGCCTGCGGCCCCGAATTTCGGCTGCCTCCATTCCCCTCTTTTTAAATCCGCGGTTTTATATTATCCTGAATTTCGAAAGTAACATCGTCTGAAAAACAAGAAAAGGGCTCCAATTCTTTGGTAGAATGGTGTTTGTCCAGAACATCACCTACAAAGAAAGGAGCACCTTTTAGATGAAGTCTACCACACCCGTCAGCAAAATCAAGACCGAATTTACCTTGCAAAACGCCTCAAATGTTGGAGGAAGCAAAATCTTTCTGGAATATCTCGAAAAAATCAAGCTCGGTAAGGCTTTGCAGAATTTAAATTGTACCAAGCAAGGCAATTCCCTGTTCCCTGTTTTCCGCATCCTGCTCTATCTCATTGTCGGCTGGATACTCGGATGCGAACGCCTCTTTCATTTCCGCAGGCTGCAACATGACGCGCTCATCCGGCGGTTTCTCGGCGGGCGCTGTCCGCATCACACCCTGCTGTATAAGGAACTGGATCGACTCAGCAAGACCCGCCCAACCTTAACGCTGGATTTGCGAAAGCTGAATCAGCAGATTATTGCACCCTGTCTGCCTTCTGAACTCATCGTGGACCTAGACTCCACGGTAGAAACGGTATACGGTCACCAAGAGGGGGCGGCAGTCGGCACGAATCCCCACAAACCCGGACGTAAAAGTTACCATCCGCTGATGGCGTTTGAGGGCCAGTCGCGCCTGTGCCTGAATGCAGTACTGCGTGCTGGGAATACGCACGCTTCCACCGATGCAGCCGCCTTCCTCCGTCAGATCTTTGAGTTGCTTGGTGACCGTCCGGTAAAGTACGCCCGGTTTGACAAGGGATTTGGCGGCGAAGACTTCTACAGCCTATGGGAAGCCAAGCGAATCGGGTATGTCGGGAAATTGAAATGGACGCAGCGACTTCAGGCCGAAGTAGGGCGATGCCGCTACTGGAAGCGGTTTGTCGATGAGGATTGGGTCATCGAGGGGATCACCCTGATCTACCAAGCCACCTCATGGAAGAAACCGCGCCGCGTTGTGGTGATTCGTAAAGCGCAGGTGTTTGACGGCGATCAAGCTCGGCTTCTCCTCGATACGGACTGGCATTACGAAGCGATCGTCACCAATCTCGAGTGGGAGCCGATCGACCTTTGGCGCTTTTACAACCAGCGTTGCTGCATGGAGAACTATATCAAAGAAGCCAAACGCGGCTTTTCCATCGATCGAATCGCTACCGGTGACTTTACCGCTAATGAAATCGACCTGCTCATCAAGCTGCTCGCCTACAATCTCTACGAGAGATTCAAGCGAGACTGTTGCGAACCGGTCCATCAAGGGTATACGATTGCCCGGTTCCGTCTAGAGTTTTTCCACTGTGCAGCTACGATGATTCAGCATAGCCGACAAGTCGTTCTGAAACTGGCTAAAGATTTCGCGAACCGCTGCGCCTGGCAACGTATCGCCGCCAAAGTCGCTGCCTTAGAATGACGTTTACCACAAATTAACATGGAAACCGTTTAGCCCTGTCTTATGGGGAGGGGGAAAGACTACCCTCTTTTCAGAATCGTCGCGTAATCCACTGGGTATTTCCCTGTTTATTACAGTTGTTGCCTACTAATCCTGCTACAAACTGGCCACCATTATGCGCTTTCGAAATTCAGGATTATATTTCTCTTAAAAACGACAGCGCTTACATGATAATCTTCGGAAGCCCCAAAGAGCCGGAATGGTACGGGAATCCGCTGTATTCATAAAAATCCTTTTAAAGTATAATTATTCCAGATGAACGCGATCAGACAAGGGGTGACACCATGTACAAAGTTTTTATCGTCGACGACGAAGCGGTCGTCCGGGACGGCTTGAAGCGGACGATCGACTGGCAGGAGCACGGGTTTGAGCTGATCGGCGATTTCGCGAACGGACGGGAAGTGCTGGAGGTGATGGAGCATACGGTGCCGGACGTCATCATCTCCGACATCTCCATGCCGTTTATGGACGGACTGGAGCTGGCGGCAAACGTAACCCGGAAATATCCGTACGTCAAAATCATCATCCTGACCGGCTTCGACGAGTTCGAATACGCGCAGCAGGCCATCCGGCTGAAGGTGTCCGACTTTATTTTGAAGCCGATTACGGCCCATGAAATGCGCGAGCTGCTGCGGAAGGTCAAATGCGAAATGGACGAGACGGCCCGGCAGCACGAGGATTTAAGCCGATTGTACAGCCAATTGAAGCAAAGCCTGCCGCTGCTTAAGGAACGTTTTTTGGAGAGGCTCGTCGTGAGCGGCTTAAGGCCGGCCGAAATCGAGGAACGTTTTCGCTACTTCGGGCTTAACCCCCTCCTCCCGCTTCAGCTCGTCATGGTTGCGGACATCGACGATTTCGGCGCGCGGCAGCTTCAGGCGGAAACGGGAAACGATACCGAAATTTTGCGCTATGCAGCCTACAACGTGCTGGAGGAGATCGCCGAACGCGAACATTTGCTGCTGTTTCGGACGCGGGAGGAACGTCTCGTGCTGGTCGTCTCCGGCAACGCCGAAGCAGCCGGGCTTTACGAGCAGGCTTACCGCATTGCCGAAGAAGCCAGGTTTTACATCGAAAAATTTTTGAAATTTACGGTCAGCATCGGCGTCGGACAAGCGGTCAAAACCGCGGAGGAGCTTCCGGCCTCCTATAAAAGCGCCCTCTCGGCCCTGGATTACCGTTTTTTGCTCGGCAAAAACCGCGTCCTCAGCATTTTGGACTTCGAAGACCGGCCTGCCTATGAAAACCATCTCCGCGGCGATTGGGACCGCAAGCTCGCTTCCGCCGTCAAAACCGGCTCCTTGGAGGAGGTCCGGGAGTTCATTAAGCGGTTCGTCGCGGATTTGAAGGAAAGCATGGCTCCGCTCGATGCCTGCATTTTGCATATCCAAAAGGTCGTCCTGTCGCTGATGAATACGGCGCAGGAGCTTGGGCTCGACAACGCCCGGCCGATCCGCCTGACCGACGCCGACCGCTACAAAACGCTGGACGAAATCGGGGCATGGCTTGGAGAAGCGGTGTCTTCCATCATGTCCGCCATCGCCGAAAACCGCAACCATCACACGCTGGCGCAGGTCCGGAAAGCGGTCGAATACATCGAAACCCACTATGCGGAAGAAAAAATGTCGCTGCAGGATATATGCCGCCATTGCCTGATGAGCACAAGCTATTTCAGCCTGGTGTTCAAGCAGCATACCGGCGAAACGTTCGTCGAATATTTGACCCGGGTCCGCATGGACAAAGCCAAGGAAATGCTGCAGCACACGATGTTGAAATTTTACGAAATCGCCGGCAAGGTCGGGTATGGCGACCCGAATTACTTCAGCATTTTGTTCAAAAAGCACGTCGGCATGACGCCGCGGGAATACCGCGACAAATTCGCCAAGGAGAGCCGGGCGTGATGCTCAAACCGAACAAACGAACTTCCATCATTCCGTTTCCGCCGTTCAAGAGCATCCAATCGAGCATCTTTTTCACGTTTTCCTGCCTGATCCTGGTGACGGTCATGGTCATCAGCTTGAACAGCTACCGGTTGTCGGTGGATGCGGTCGAGACGAACTCGCAAAGCTACGTGCAGGAAATCATCAAGCAGGTGAATTCCAACATCCAGTCGTACATCGACAACATGGAAAACATCAGCATGCTCGCCATGACCAACAAAGACGTCAAATATTACATTTCGAACAACAGCTTCATCAGCAAAAGCGACCGCATGCCGTACGAAAAGCGGATCTCCGACTTGTTTCAGGCGATTTTGTACTCCCGCAAAGACATTTCGGCGATCATGGTGTTCGGTTATAACGGATTTAACGTGTCGGACCGGCGAATCACCCTGCTCAATCCATACGTCAAGCTGGAGGAGCAATCCTGGTACAAGGAGGCGAAGCGGAAAGGCGGCCAATCCGTCATCTCGCCTCCCCACGTCCAAAACATCATCCAGAACGAATACCGCTGGGTCGTCTCCTTAAGCCGGGAGCTCAAAAGCACCGACGGCATCCGGGGCGAAGGCATTTTCCTCGTCGATCTGAACCTGAGCATCATCAACGACATTTGCAGCCAAATCAACATGGGCAAAAAGGGGTACGTCTTTATCGTCGACAAGTCCGGGAACATCGTCTACCATCCGCAGCAGCAGCTCATCTACAGCAATTTGCGCTCGGAGCAGATTTCGCGGGCGGCGGCGGCCAAAAGCGGCACCTCCTTCACCGTCGACGACGACAAGGGCAAACGCGTCTATTCCGTTCAGGATACGAACTTCGGCTGGAAAATCGTCGGCGTCGCCTACACGGACGATTTGATCGCCAACGAGGGCATGATCCGCAATTCGATTTTGATGTACGCCCTCATCGGGATTCTCTTTTCCCTGCTGCTGTCGCTGTTTTTGTCCTACCGCATCTCGAAGCCTTTGCGCATTTTGCAGCGCGACATGAAAAAAGTGGAACGGGGCAATTTCGACGTGCGCACCAACATCGAACCGATCAACGAGATCGGGCAGCTCGGACGGTCCTTCAACCTGATGACGGCGCAGATCAAAAACCTGATGGAGGAAATCATCGACAACCAGGAAAGCAAGCGAAAAAGCGAGCTGATGCTGCTGCAATCCCAAATCAACCCGCATTTTTTGTACAATACGCTCGATTCGATCATCTGGATGGGCGAGCAGAAAAAACACGAGGAGGTCGTCCTGATGACTTCCGCCCTGGCGAAGCTGTTCCGGGCCAGCATTACCAAAGACAAGGAGCTTGTGCCGATCCGCGTCGAAGTGGAACACATCACCAACTACCTGTTGATCCAAAAAATGAGATACGACGAGCAGCTGGAATACGAGATCGACGTTTCCCCGGACATCATGCACTATAAAACGCTCAAAATCCTGCTTCAGCCGTTCGTGGAAAACGCTATTTACCATGGCATCCGCAACAAACCCGAACCCGGGAAAATCACGATCCGCGGCCGCGAGCAAAACGAGACGATCCTTTTCGAGGTCGCGGACGACGGGATGGGCATGACGCCGGAGCAGCTTGAAAACATCTGGACGATGCACGACAAAAAACAAGGCGCCAAATTGACGAGCGGCATCGGCATCGGCAACGTCCATGAGCGGATCAAGCTGTTTTTCGGGCAAGAGTACGGCATCCGAATCCAAAGCGAGCCGGAAGAAGGCACGGTCGTCACGATCGCCATTCCGAAAATAAAGGAGTAGCACCCATGAGAATTCAACGTGCCACGCTGCTCTTGACCATCATTTTTATCGCGTCCGTCGTGTATGTCATTTTGTATTTCAAGCTGTTTATCCCGGCGCCGGAGCATGAACAGAGCATTACCGTCATTTTGAAGGAACATAACATCCGCTCGGACTTTTGGCAGACGGTCAGCAGCGGAGCGAAAGCCGCAGCCAAAGAGGCGGGAGCAGAGATCGCCATTGCCGGCCCGCTGCAGGAGACCGACGTGGACGGCCAGGTCGAGCTGCTGGAGGAAATATTGGCGCAAAAACCGCAGGCCGTCGTGATCGCCCCGATCAATGACGACAGGGTGACCGAGCGGCTGCAAAAAATACAGGAAGCCAAAATCCCCCTCGTCATCATCGATACGCCGGTGAAGCTCGGTTCCGCGCCGGCTTTCGTGTCCAACGACCACACCGCCGCGGGCGTTCAGGCGGGAAAAGTGACGCTCGAGCAGACGGGGAACCGCCCCAAATCCGTCATTATCGGCGATTTTGCCGCGTCGGGCGTTTCGGCGGAACGGGAAAAGGGCATTCGCCAGGCGCTCCTTCCCTATGGCCAAAGCGTATACGGCACGTATTACTGCTCGGATTCGGAGGAACGCGCGTATTTGATCGCCAAAACGATGATGCGGGACCACGGCGATTTAAACGCCATCATCGCCTTAAACGAATCGGCGGCGCTGGGAGCCGCCAAAGCGATCAAGGATGCGAGCAAAATCGGGCTTATCAAGCTGATCGGCTTCGACACGTCCGCTTACGAAATCCGCCTGCTCGAAGAAGGCACGTTAAACGCCACCGTCGTCCAGCAGCCGTTCAACATCGGCTACCTCGGCGTGCAAACGGCGCTCGACATGCTGGACGGCAAAAAGGTCAAGCCGGTGACGTATACGAATTCCATCGTCGTCACGAAAGAAAATATGTATTCCCAGGAAAACCAGAAGCTTTTGTTTCCGTTTATCGATAAATGAATCATGCTAGCGATCCTTATGAAAGGTGTGAGCGCCGATGAACTCCCGCCTGCTGCTTAACCTGGCGAAGCTGTCGATTTCGTTCATGCTCCTCCCTCCGCTGTTGTTGTCCTGTTCCGGCACGAATCCGCCGAAGCCGGCGCTGAAGCCGAAAGACAATCCGCCGGCGGTGATCAATTTCATCGCCTCGGAATACAGCTCGCAAACGAGGCCGCTGCTCGAAAACCTGGTGCAGGACTTCATGCTGAAAAATCCGGACATCGTGATCAATCTTCAAGTCGCCAACTGGGACATCTTGGACATCATTTATACGACCATGATCAGCAAAAACCAGCCCCCGGATCTGCTGAACACCAACGTGTACACGCATTTTGCAGGCGACGGCCTGCTGAACGACATGGATGACCTGATGTCGCCGGAGCTGAAAAAGAAATTTTATCCCGACCTGCTGAAGCTGGACAACTGGAACGGAAAGCAATACGCCATCCCTTACGTCTCTTCGACGAGGAAGCTGTATTACAACAAGGCGTTGTTCCGCGAAGCGGGGATCGAAGCGCCGCCGCAAACGTGGTCCGAGCTCAAGGAAGCTGCCCGCAAAATCAAACGCTCCGGCAAAGCCCGCGGGTTCGGGGTGGATCTGACCGACAACGAAATTCAGGCCTACCTCTCCTACTTTTTCCTGGGCGCCGGCGGCGGATGGATCAAAGACGGAAAATGGACCATCAACTCGCCCCAAAACGTGGAAGGCCTTACCTTCTTGAGGGATATGTACGCCGAGGGATTGACCGATGCCGACCCGACGGTGACGACCCGGGACGAGAAGCAGCGCGTCCTCGGCGACGGCAAGCTCGGGATGATGATATCGGGCAACTATTTCAATCTCGTCGTGCCGCGCGAATTCCCGAACCTCGAATACGATAAGGGGCCCATCCCCGTCAAGGACGGGGTGAAGCCGATCAACTTCGGCGTGCACGACATGCTCGTGTCGTTCAAAACCGACCACACGAACAAAGAGGCCATCTCGAAATTTCTCGATTACCTGTATTCCAGCCCCGTGTATGAGGAGATCATCCAGCAGGAGGGTTTCCTTCCCGTCACGCAGCTGACCGGGGAACGCCTGGGGTCGGCCAACCAAGAGATGAAAGCCGATTTGGCCGCGCTGCGGAAAGCCAGTTTTTACCCGATCCAGCAGCCCGAATGGCAGGCAGTGATGGATACGGCCCGGAAAATGGGGGACGCCGTGCTTCACGACCATATGTCGCCGCAGCAGGCGCTCGACGAACTGCAGAAATTCGCCGAGGAGGAGCAGCGGAAGCTGATGAAGCTGCATAAGAAATAACTTTTATCGACGCACTTCCTATGAAGACAGACCGCATTTAATCAGGAAGCAACAGCTCTGTAGTTTATTCCTTCTGATATTATAAATATTAACGATGCAAAGCGAGGAAGCCGGACGATTGTCCGGCTTTTTTGCGCTTTGACGAGAAGAAATGCCGATGAAAAGGAAGAACGATCCGGATCCGCAGCGGCAGCTTCGCTTATTTTCAATCATATAGCGCAATAGCATAGAACCCGATTTCCCGGAAAGAGAAAATAACAAAGAATTCATGGAAGAATTTCGATAGAGTGATGGAGCCTCTCTCTTTATGATTACTGTAGGCGCTGTAATTCGAGGGCAGCAGACAATATGGCGTTTGAACACGATTCCAAGGGAGGGTTAGCTTTTATGGTGTCTAAAACAAGATTGGCTGCGCTTGGCATCGCGGCACTGATGGCCGTCGCCCCGCTTGCAGGCTGCGGCAGTTCCAAGGAAGAAGCGAAACAGCCGGAACCCGCCAAAACGGAAGAACCGGCGGCAACCAATACGGATGGCGGAACCAAAACGGGCAGCGACGACGGAGCCAAAAAACTGACGGGCGAATTCGAAATCCAGTATTTCGTCGGCGGCTACGGCGATAAATGGTGGAAAAAAGTCATCGCCGATTTCCAGGCCGCAAACCCGGATTTGAAAATCAAGGAAAGCGGCGGCCCGAAAATCAACGATCAAATGAAACCGCGCTGGGTTGGAGGCAATCCGCCGGATTTCGTCTACATCGACGGACCGAACCTGAACGACCGCCAAATGGTCGAAGACGGCCAGCTCGAAGATTTGACCGATTGGCTCAAGGATGCCAAAAATATCGACGGCGAAAAAATTTCCGATATTTTGGCCCAGCCTCCGCAGCTGTTCGACGGCAAGGTCTACGACATTCCGCTCGTTCTGAACTCCTGGGGCGTCTTCTGGGATAAAGCCCTTTTCAAGGAAAAAGGCTGGGAAGAGCCGACCGACTGGCAGTCCTTCATGGCCGTCAGCGACAAGATCAAAGCGGCCGGCGTGACGCCGTTTATCCATACGGGCAAATACCCGTACTACATCAACGGCGCGATCCTGTATCCGGCCATCGTTTCTGCGAATAACAACGACATATCGATCCTTCAGGACATGGCGGCATCCAAGGTGGAAGCCTTCCAAAGCCCTGCCGTCCTGGCGGCCCTGAACAAAATCGTGGAGCTGCGCGACAAAGGGTTCATCGACAAAGCTTCCATCCAAATCAACCATACCGATTCCCAAATGCTGTTCCTGCAGCATAAGGACGCGTTCATCCCGAACGGCCTCTGGCTGCCGAACGAAATGGCGAAAGACATTCCGGGCGGATTCGCCTTCGGCTTCATTCCTTCGCTTACGCAGGACAACGGCGGCAAAGTCGTGGCCAACACGTCCACGGCGAACGTAGCGATCGCCAAAAACGCGAAAAACAAGGAAGCGGCGAAAGCGTTCCTGCAGTTTATTTTCTCGAAGGCGCAAGCTTCCCAATGGGCCGAGCTTAGCGGCGCTCCTTCCAACATTAAAGGCGACATCAGCGATTCCAACGCGCCGAGCCACGTGAAGGACGCGGCCAAATATTTGACCGACCCGAACACGGTCGTCGTGCCTGCCATCACCTTCAACGCCGACGTCGATAAGGCCATGCAGGATGCGACCGACGCGCTGACCATCGCCAAAATCACTCCTGAGCAATGGGTTGAACGCGTGGTCGAAGCGGCCAAAAAAGCCAACAAATAAAAAATTGAATCCATTGGGGTTTTGACGATCAGGACGGAGGATGACGGGGATTTACTCTTCGGCCATCCTCCTTATCTTATTTTGAAAGGCAGGTTTAACGGATGAGATTGGGAACTACCAAGTGGCAGCGGAGCCTGTTTATCGCGGCGTTCATTCTCCCCACCTTTTTGTTCTTCTGCCTGTTTACGATTTATCCCGTCGTGCAGGCGATGTATTATTCGTTGTTCGATTGGTCGGGCTCGTCCGACAACAAAACGTTTATCGGGCTCGACAACTTCAAGGAAATGATTCATGACCCGATCATCTGGAACGCCATGGGCAACGACTACTTTCTCGTCGTCGGCAAAATCATCGGCATCATGATTTTGGCCACCTTTTTTGCCGTCGCCTTGACCCGCTTCCGGTTCAGGCTGTCGAACTTTTTCCGGTCCATCTTTTTTATTCCGAACGTCATTTCCGTCGTCGTCATCGGCGTCTTATGGAACTTCATCTACAATCCGCAAATCGGCTTTTTGAACGCGTTTCTGTCGCTGTTCACGAAAGAAAAGGTGGACATTACCTGGCTCGGCTTTACCAGCCATACGATTTGGATGCTCCTGCCTCCGGCGATCTGGGCCGGCATCGGCTTTTACATGATTCTGCTCATTGCGGCGATCCAGGGCATACCGGAATCTTATTACGAAGCGTCCAGCCTTGAAGGCGCGGGCCAGTGGGCCCAGTTCCGCCATATCACGCTGCCGCTCATCTGGGAACAAATGAAGGTATCGATCCTGAACATCATGATGACGACGCTGAACGGCTCGTTCGTCATCGTCATGATCATGACAAACGGCGGTCCGGACAACTCGACCCAGGTCATGGGTTCCTACTTGTACCAAATGGCTTTCAGCCAATACCATTTCGGTTACGGCGCAGCCATCGGCGTACTGATTCTGATCGTTTCGCTCATCACGACCGTCGTCCTGCAGCGCTTGATGCGCCAGGAAACGATCGAAATCAGCTGATCTTATATGCCCGGGAGGAACGAATTATGAAATCAGGCGGTTTACATCCTATCTATAAAATCCTGTTTTATGCCATTCTCGTCATTTGGGGGCTGTCCGTGCTTTATCCGCTGCTGTGGACGCTGCTCGACGCGCTCAAAAACAACGATCAGTTTTTCCGCAAAATGCCCTGGTCCCTGCCGGACGTTCCGCTCCTCTGGAGCAACTTTACCTACGTATGGAGCGAATTCAGCTTCGATAAATATTTCGTGAATTCCGTCGTCGTCACCATCGGCTCGACGCTGCTGGGGTTGTTTCTGGCCGCTTCGACGGCTTACGTGCTTGCAAGATACCCGTTTAAAGGGAGCAACGTGCTTTATCTCATTTATATCGCGTCCATGATGATCCCGTTCAGCCTGGCGCTGATTCCGCTGTTTTTCTTGCTCAATTCGATGCATCTGACCAATTCGTCCTTCGGACTGATCCTGGTGTATGCCTCCACCCTGATCGCCTTCGGCGTTTTCGTGCTCGTCGGCTTTTTCAAAAGTTTGCCCAAAGAACTCGAAGAAGCGGCCGCGATTGACGGCGCCTCGTATTTCGGCATCTTTTTCAGTGTGATGCTTCCGCTCTCCCAGCCCGGATTGATTACGGTCGGCATCGTCAACGTGCTGAACATCTGGAACGAATACATCATCGGCACGATCCTCGTCAACGATCCGGACCATTATACGCTTCCCGTCGGGATCGCGATGATGCAGGCGCAGATGCAGTACCGTACCGAATGGGGGCCGCTGTTCGCGGGACTGCTCATTACGATGGTACCGGTGCTGGTCGTCTACATGTTCTTCCAGCGCCAAATCGCGAGCGGAATTACGGCCGGCGCCATTAAATAAGGCCAAGCTTGGTCAGCCGGATGCAGCTTCGCACACATTAAAAAAGCGGATGAACAAGCCTTAGTTTTGGTTTTTCCATGCTAAGGTTATTGTTTTTTTCCAAGGGCGAAAAAGGGAGCGTTACTTACGTGTCAAAGACAATCCGAAAACTGCTGGTCATGAACATCCTCAGTTCGATCATCTCCATCTATATTTCGATTTTTGTCAATCTCTACATTTGGGAATCCGATCATGGCATTGGCGACGTTTCCCTTTATAACGCATCGATGTACGTCTGTTGGGGGCTGACGTTTGCGCTGGCCTCGAGGATGAACAGCCGCTTCTCCATCAGGCTGCTGCTCGCTTTGTCCGCCTTATGCGGCGGTTTGGCGTTCTTATATTTGATGACCGTCCATTTGGAGTCCCGCATGCTCTGGATCGTGCTGCTTGGCGTCCCGGTCGGCATGATGTTCGGTTTATCCCAATCCTCGCAAAATTTGAGCATCGCGCTGCAGGGCAAGGAAAACGAGCTCGCGCCGTATTTCGCCGCCGTCAATATCACCTCGCAGGTTTTGAACATGGCCGTGCCGATTTTTTCCGCCGCAGTGATCGAATGGTTCGGGAACGACGGCTCCTTTGTCGCCATGCTTCTTTTTATTGCGGCCATGCTCGCCTATTCGGCAAAAATGCCGAAAATATACGTGCAGGTTCGGCCGGCAGCCCACGCGCAGCGGACCAAGGAGCCTTTTTACGCCTTGGGCTTCCGGACCGCCTTCAGCTATCCGGGCGCCAAATGGGTCCTGCTTTCCCTGCTTGCGGCAGGATTGTTTTTACAGTTTCAAAATATGTTCGCATTGCTTTTTACGTTTTCGGTCACGCAAAACAAGATGCTGATCGCCGTGTTGAATCTATTGTACACGTTATCCTCTTTGCTTGGATTATGGCTGTACCGGGGAATCCGCCTCCATGAAATGCGCTGGCTCTGGATCGGCACGCTGCTGCTCGCCGCCGGCTTTTTGATCGCGCTGCTGCATCATCCCGCCATGCTGATCGCCTCCAACCTGCTCACCTCCGTGGGGATGTTTTATTTCTCGATCGTATGGAATGCGCAGCAGTTCAAATACATCAAACATTTGTCCCCCTGGACCAAACGCAGCTTTCTGGTCTGGCGGGAATGCATCCTGGTACTGACCCGCTGCGTCCTGCTGGGATTTACCTTTTCGCTGACCGAAATCAAAGGCGCTGCCTTTGTCGTTATCGCAGGTTTGGCCATCGCCTGCCTGATCGCGATCCCCGTGTTCCAAAAATGCGCCGGCAGGGAAAACGGCAACCTCGGCCCGCCGCATTCCCCGGAGCCCGAACCTGCAGCGATGCCATAGGCGATGCCAGAAAAAAAGACTCCCGCCGGCTCAGGTTTTGAACCGGGAAAGGGAGTCTTTTAACGTTCCTGACAGCACCTGGAGTTTTCTGGACAGCTGGACCAGCCCCGAGCTGATGCCAAGCTGTTCCGTGCTGAGCGAAGCCACCTCTTCGGAGGTTGCCAGGGATTGATCCGACACGCTGCTCACGCCGGCCATCGCATCCGACAGCAGAAACTGGGACTGCTCCAATTCGAGGATGGAGCCGTTCACCAGCGCCAAATGCCGCATCAGCTCGTTCATTTGCGCGCCAACCTGGTTAAACAGCATGTCGGCTTGTTTCACGGAGGCGATTTGCTCTATGAAAATCGGGCCGGACTCCTGCAAAACCTGCGCGGTTTCGCCGATCTCGCGAAGTATGGCTCCGGTGATCGGACGGACGGCGTCCACGGATCGCTTCGCCTCCTCGGAGAGCTCGCGGATTTCGTCCGCTACAACCTTGAAACCTTTGCCGTAGCTCCCGGCCCGGGCCGCTTCGATCGTTGCGTTGAATGACAGGATGTTCGTCTGCTTCATCAGCTGGGTCAACATTTCGAGCACTTGGGAAATGGATTCCGCGCTTTGCTGCAGTTTGGCCACCTTCCCGGTCATGATGCCGATTCGTTCTTCCATATCCCCGGTTTTGGCGATCAGTCCGGCCATATATTCCGTTCCCGTCCGGCTCGTTGCGTTGACGTCCTCCGCCAGCATGCGCATTTCCCTGCTCGTTCGCACCAGCATTTCGGTCTGTTCCTTGGACCGCTGCGCAAGCTGCTTCCCGCGTTCGGCCTCGCTTGCCAGCCCTTCGCCGCCCCGAGCGATTTCGGAGGTGGCGGACGCGATTTCCTTGGCCGTTTCCGCCGTGTTCAGGGACACGTACGAAAGCTCCCCCGCCATCTCCCGCATCTCGTCCGCGGACCGCTCCGCCTGCTCGACCAGACCAGTCAGGTGCCGCATCATTTCGTCGAAGCTTCGGCCGACCTGTCCGATTTCGTCCCTGGAGACGGCATCGGTTCGAACCCGCAGGTTTCCGTCCGCTCCCTGCTTCATCAATTCCCGCAGGCGGCCAAGCGGTTTGCCGATCATCCGGGCGACCAGCCATCCGATGGCGACGGCAAGCGCAAATGCGCAGGCCAGCACCCCTATCGTCGCTTGAAAGATGCGTTTCGTATCCTTCACCATCTCGCCGACCGGAATCATCCCGATCGTGAACCAGCCGTTGATTTCCGACTTGGCCATCACCACCTGCTTCGACCGGTCCGGCGCAAGGAATGCGTATTTCGGCTTGCTCATCCCTTCGGGAGGCAGCGAAATACCGGACGTACGTCCCAGCTGCGAGGCACTTTCGCTGTAGATCACCTGATTTTGGGGACTGATGACCTGGATGCTGCCGCCGTCGCCCATCCCCACATGCTCCACCTGATCCTTGATCGCAGCCAAATCGATATCGATCAGGATGATGCAGTAACCCCGCGAGGCCCCTTCGCCGGAAATGACCCGGCCGAGCGTAATGGTCGGATTCGTATTCCGGTTCCCGTCCAGATTGTGGGGGATCCAGACGGAGCGGCCGCCATTTTCGGCAATTTGCCTGAACCAGTCCTCGTTGCCGTAGTTTTTGCTCGCCAGCAGGCCGGAACGCGTCGGAATGACCGTACCGTCGGTTTCCAGCACCTCGATCGAAGTGATGTACGCATCCGAAAACATATACGACTGCAAAATTTCATCCAGCCGGTCGGCAAGCCGCGTATATTCCGCCGGATCGTTTTTTTGCTGAAGCAAATCCAGGACCGTCTCCTGCATCGCTTTATCCACCAGCATCTGCATTAGAATCTTGTCGAAGGAATGAAACAAAAAGTCGAGCTTTTGGCTCGTTTGCACCGCGGTTTCCAAATACGCCCCCGTCACTTCGCGTTCCAGCGCCCTTTTGGAAATGCGATAAGATACCGCGCCGGTCACCGCCACAAAAACCATGATGGCCGCAATCATCATCAGCGCGATTTTCGTTCCGATCGACCGCAGCGGATTCCAGCGGAACGACTCTTTGAAAGCTCTTTCCGACATCGGCATGCCCCCCTATTTGTACCGTACCGTTTTTTGGAAGCGGCATAACCTTACTATATCGGTCTTCAAGGGGATGCTCTATCGATTATCTTCTACATTTTCTCGAAATTATTCTCTTCTGAAAAACCGCCCGTCCCGGAATCGCCGCAAATGTTTGTGCCAATAATGGGAACATTGCCTTTTTAAGTTGACTATCCGCGTCACGTTCATCTACAATAGATTAGAAAAGCGTTTTAGGCGCATTTTCACAAAAGCGGACCGCCTTTTGAGGTGGTTTTTGCGGTTTTAGGATGACCGGCTTCGCGGAAACGAAAGATTTTTTAACAGGATTTTGCAGCGTTCGTCCAGCCGCTTCCGGTGCCGACCGACCAACGTGACTCTCCGTTTTCGGTCCGGCGGAAGCGACTCTGCGAAGTTCGCAGCATCCTCTTTTAAGATAAATTTACAAGACAGGTGAAGAAAGAATGACAGCATCCAAAGATTACCGTATTCTGCTATATTATAAGTTCGTACAGATTCCAGATCCGGAGCAGTTTACTGCTGAGCATCTTCAATACTGCAAGGATCTGGGCGTGAAAGGACGCATTCTGATTGCCTCGGAAGGCATTAACGGAACGTTGTCCGGAACGGTGGAACAAACCGAGAAGTACATGAACGATTTGAAGGCGAACCCGCTGTTCTCCGACATCGTCTTCAAGATCGACGAAGCCGACGGCCATGCATTCAAAAAGATTTTCGTGCGCCACAGAAAAGAACTGGTTACGTTCCGTTACGAAAAACCGCTTGACCCGAACGTGATCGGCGGCAAAAGACTGTCTCCGAAGGAATGGCATGAGCTGCTGCAAAGAGACGACGTCGTCGTGATCGACGGACGGAACGATTATGAATACGACATCGGCCATTTCCGGGGCGCGATTCGTCCGGACGTTAAGTCCTTCCGCGAGTTTCCGGAATGGATCCGGAACAACCTCAGCGAATATAAGGACAAGAAGGTGCTTACGTACTGCACGGGCGGCATCCGCTGCGAAAAGCTCACCGGATTCCTGATTCACGAAGGCTTCAAGGATGTCAACCAGCTTGAAGGCGGCATCGTGACCTACGGCAAAGATCCGGAAGTCAAAGGACATCTGTGGGACGGAAAATGTTACGTGTTCGACGAGCGCATTTCGGTTCCGATCAACCGCACGGAAGAAGACGTGGTGATCGCAAAATGCCATCACTGCGGCACGACGGAAGACCGTTACATCAACTGCGCGAACCCGGTTTGCAACAAGCAGCATGTATGCTGCCCGGATTGCGAGGAAAAACATCAATCCTTCTGCTCGGATGAATGCCGCGAAGCGGTTCTCGGCGTCAACGCGTAAAGAAAGGTTCAAAAAAACGGCTTGTTCGTTCAATACGACGAACAAGCCGTTTTTGTATGCCTTGCCGGCCGTTTCCGCGAGAAAACTACCTGGGTTCCCGTTGGGTCGGGACGTTTTGGGACAACGTCCGGCTACCGGTCTCCTTCTTCCTCCAGCAAAATCTCCAGCATCTTCTCGCGGTCGTTCATCATTTGGCGGGTAATGATGTAATGTTCCGTATCCTCCAGCTCCACCTCGCGCATTCCCGATTCGTCGAGCAGCCAAATCTCCGCATGGGGATAAGACATCAAAATCGGCGAATGCGTGGCGATGACCAGCTGCGAGTTTTGCTTGACGAGCTGATGGATGCGGGACAACATCGACATCTGTTTCAGCGGCGAAAGCGCCGCCTCCGGTTCGTCCATCAAGTAAAGCCCCCGTCCCCCGAAGCGATGCATGAAGGTTGCGAAAAAGCTTTCGCCGTGGGACTGCTCATGGAGCGACTTGCCGCCGTAGGATTCCTTGATGGGGCGGCCGCCCCCCTCCAAATCCAGCTTGTCGATCGTCGTCGCCACGTTATAGTAACTTTCCGCCCGGAAAAAAAATCCGTCCTTCGGCCGCACCGCGCCGCGAACGAGGCGCAAATACCGGTACAGCTCCGAATGGGAAGCCATCGTCTCAAAGGCGAAGTTTTTCGTCCCGCCCTCCGGATTGAACCCCCACGCGATGGCCAACGCTTCGATCAGCGTCGATTTGCCCGAGCCGTTTTCGCCGACGATAAACGTGACCGGCTTCCGGAACGACAGGCTTGCCAAATCATGCACCGCGGGTAGGTTAAATGGATACGTCCGGAAGGACGGCACCTCGTCCCTTTTCAGCATCATGCTGCGCAAATAAAGCGAACGCGGGTCCAGCATTCGGCCCTCAGTCCTCCTTTCCACCGATCCGTTCCTTGTGAAAAAGGGCATCATCCACCCTTAGATTCCGGTAGGAATGATGCCCTTGCGATAGGCTTGTCCGAAAATTACAGCAGTTCTTTGCGAAGCTGCTCGGCCGATTTTGGCGACAGCAGGCCGAACGGAATATCGAACACCGTTTTGGCGCCTTTGTCTCCTTGCGCGGA
Organism: Paenibacillus sp. FSL M7-1455; assembly: GCF_038004655.1. Taxonomy (NCBI): domain Bacteria; kingdom Bacillati; phylum Bacillota; class Bacilli; order Caryophanales; family Paenibacillaceae; genus Paenibacillus; species Paenibacillus sp. FSL M7-1455. The sequence goes on from NZ_JBBORO010000001.1 coordinate 4,283,827, forward strand.
CAGCTTGGCTGCGGCGCGCGCATAAGCGACCAGCACGCTCGCGGTAAATTCGGGGTTGCTGTCCAGCTTGAGGCCGAACTCGATGATTTGGGTGCTGTTTTCGCCGGTGCGTCCGCTGCGAAGCACGGTACCGCCGTGAGGCATCGCCGAGTGGTTCGCCTTCAGCTCCTCTTCGCTGATAAAGTTCACGGTCGTGTCATAGTCGGCGAAGTAGTTCGGCATTTCTTTGATTTCCTTTTCGATGCGGGCCAAATCCGCGCCTTCCTCCGCAACGACAAAACATTCGCGAAGATGCTTTTGGCGGGTGCTCAGCTCCGGATTTTCCCCGGCGCGCACTTTGGCTACCGCTTCTTCGACCGGAATGGTGTACTGCACGCCGTTTTTAACGCCCTCCACGCGGCGGATCGCATCGGAGTGGCCTTGGCTGACGCCGCGTCCCCAGAACGTATATTCCTTGCCTTCCGGCAGGATGGCTTCCGCCAGCATCCGGTTCAGCGAGAACAGGCCCGGATCCCAGCCCGTGGAAATGACGCTGACATGGCCGGACGCAGCCGCTTCGGCGTCGACGGCCGCAAAATATTCGGGAATGCGCGCATGCGTGTCGAAGCTGTCGACGGTATTGAACCATTTCGCGAATTGGGGTCCCTGTTCAGGCAAGTCGGTCGCAGATCCTCCGCACAGAATCATCACGTCGATTTTGCCGATATATTTTTCCGCTTCCGAAATATGTACAACCGGCACGCTAGCCTCTACGCCGTTGGGCTCGCGGCGGGTGAAAATCGCTTCAAGCCGGATGTCCGGGTTTTGCCGGATCGATTTCTCCACGCCTTTCCCGAGATTTCCGTATCCCACAATACCAACCGTAATTTGTTTCATATAATCCTCCCAAAGCAAGCAATATAGTGTCTTTTCTATTTCTGACCTCTATTATAAACGGAATTGCGAATACATGCCATTCGATGTGAGGAAAAGCACAAATTTTTGGCATAAAAATGCAGGGACGTCTGCCCCTGCACAGCGTAAACGATGCTTCCGCATCCAGGTCCGGATGCAATCATTTCCATGGCTAGAACGCTCCCGTCCCCCCGCCGTCGCCGCCTCCACCACCGCCGCCGTCGTAACCTCCCCCGCTGTCGACGGAACTATAGGGAGGGCGGGGAGGGATGAAGTTCAAATGGCTTTGCGTATACGCAAGCGACGACAGCAATTCGGCATGCAGCAGAACCGGCAACGCCGCGGCGGATAAAACCGTGCCGGCCGCATCTTTTTTCTCCATATTTTTCAAGTATTTCGGCACGACCCCAAGCAGAACCGCATCCTCCGCGTCCCGTTCCGCCGCGGCCGCGTCTCCGGTTGGAGCGTCTCCGCCCTTGGCCAGTCTTTTTTTTGATTTTTTAAGCGCGAAACGGTATTTCATCATCTCCGTCGACAGGATCGTTCTCGGCATCAGCGCCGCGAACAGAAGCGAGCTCAGCACGAAGATCAGGTACGCATCCATCCCCTGCTCGTGCGTCAGTTGGGCTCCGGCGAAGAAGCAGCCGGTCAGATAGGCGACCAGCCACCATTTGTTTTTGTATTTGACGCAGGCGAAGATGCCGGCAATCCCGATCAGCACGGCGACCGTGAGGATGGCCGCGGCGGATGCGGCATCGGCGTAAAATAGGTAAAGAAGCAGCCCGTAATGAACGATCACGGTCAGCGGCGCAAGCAGTTTAAGAAGCCCGTTAAATCTGACCTCGCGGGCGTACGGCTCCGTCTTTGCCAGGATGCTGCACCATTGTTGAAAGTTTTTGGCGTGTTTCGCCGCCAGAAGGCGGTATTTCATAATCTGCTTCTGATCCTGTTTTTCCTTAAAGGTCGGAAAGGCGACCGAATCCAAACGGAATGCCCTTTTTTCGGCGAAAAGCCAGTGAATCAGCTGCCGGTCGGCGGCATTCAGCTGCTCCGCTTTTCCTTGAAGCGTAAATTCCAGCGTCGCGTCGGGAGCGGTCGGCTCCTCCAAAAAACGTTTGGACGCTTGGACCTCTTTGACCGTCACGTGCCCCCTGCTCCGCAAAGACAGCAGCCCCGCGATGAAATCTCGGGATTTCAGCTTTCCTTTGCGAAGAACATAGGTTTTCATCAGGGGGTCCAGTTCTTCCAGCTCCCGCTTCGTTACGCTTCTATGCCCGAACCAGGCCGACAGGGTTCTGACGGACAGCACGTTGTACATCAAGGCGCCCAGCAGGGCGACCGCCGTCAGGACGCGAAGGACGTTGCCGGCTTGCCGCATCTTCGCATCGCGCGCCTTGAGCCGCGCCTCCGCCTTCTGCACTTTTTGAAGCAGCTCGGAAGCAGAAACCTTTTTTTCGCTCGCCGTCATCTGCGACAGCTGTTCCTGCGGAAAAAAGATCGACAAATGCGCATCCCCGCGTTCGGACAGCACCGGGTTTTCATAATGGACCGCCGATTCGCCCCCGGTCGTGACCGTCCCGCCCGAGCGGTCAAGCAAATAGGCATGGACATCGGCCTTGCCGTCACCGGAAGGCAAAAACACATCGAGCGTGACGTGATGCAGCTCCTGCTTGTTGTTTTTGAAAAAGCGCCAATCCAGCTGCCCCACGTCGCTGTATCTAACGGCGGCCTTGTCGATCCGGTAGCGGTAATAAACCCGCTTCGTTTCGTTTTTGGCGGCATCATAGACGTAGTAAGTTTCATTTTCGCCGTTCCATTCGGTCTTCAGGCGTTCCAAATGTTCATATGAAAACTCCCCGAGCTTTTTGCCCTCCGGCGGAACATAAGCCTCGAAAAATTCGATCCCGTCGTGCTCTCCCGGCGAAACGGCCCGGGTCACACCTTCGTAATCGCCTTTAAACGTGTACGTGAACAGCTCTTCCACATATAAGTCCCCGTCAGGCGTAATATATGCTTTCGAATCGACGCGATCCATGGAATAGGCATCCTTATCGCATCCCGTGATGACGATGGCCAAAAGGAGAGTCCCCAGCGCCAGCATCCATTTTTTCATCCGCTCACTCCCATCGTTTCTTTTCCCCAATGCCCGTTTTTTCTATTTTCCAGGCGTTTGCTTTATATATTAACAAATGCTCCGGGCGGTTCTTCAAGAGGAAAAGGTACCAATCTTGCTTGGGACGGCGAAGGCTTCGGATTGAAAAAGAGCGCGCGAAAAAACGGCCGCCGCCTGGGCGCAAGCCGGTTCAAGCGGAACGGGGGACGGCCTCCCCCTATGCCTATGCCCAAGCTTCGAGCGGCTCCACCGGAGCAAAACCGCCCGCCGGATCGAACCGGACACGGTGAGTAAAATGCCCCAGCACCCGCGGATAAGACCCCGGGGCTACGTCCAGCCGGGACAACGTGTCCCGGTCGAGGCGGATGGACAACACGGTCACATACTCCTCCTGTCCCGAGTCCCGGTTCATTTTCGTGTCGCGGGCATGGACAAGCACCGTTTCGAGGGGCAATATCATAAGCAGCTCCCGGGCGATCCGCAGGACGCAGCCGCATACGTATTCGTATTCCAAGGCGTTTCGAGCCTCCGCATCGAGCGGGGCAGCCGCCAGTTCCCCTTCTTCCGTAAGCCGTTTGGATTCATGCGGAATGATCTGCCCCGAATGGACGTCCAATTCGACTTCGACCGTCTTCGGGTCCAGAACCACGAATTCCAATCCGCTTCCAAGGGCCGGCAGGTCATTCAGCGGGGCGAATTCCTCCAGCACCCGCAGATACGCGGTGCGATGGCCTTCCATAATGTCGCGGGCAAAATCGGTCGCGTGTTTCCATGCGGCATATTCCCGCCGGTCCTGCTCCTTGGCCTGCGCCAGCTGCTCCTCCAGTTCCTGCCGGACGGCGGCATCCTGTTTCAGAAGCTTCTGCAGACGCGTCGGCTTAAACTCGGCATAACGCGTTTCCGCCGCCTGTTCGCGCGGACCTTTTTCCCCTCGGCGGAACGGAGGCGCCAATGAAGCGATCCGGCTCCAGTCGACCGCTTCGCCGCAAACGTGGTGAACGGATTGGATCAGCTCCAGCCGATCGGCGTACCGCTCCGCTTCCCAAGCGGCTTTGCCGGCTTCGCCCCGTTCCGTCCCTTTTTGACGCCAAACATGCCGGTCCAAAAGCTCCTCGCGCCTGCGGCACGGTCCGCTTGAATTCTGGCGATGAAAAAACGGCTCCATGAACGTTGGCTCAGGATGTTGTTCTGTCATCAGGTCTGGTTTGTACCCCATATCGTCGTTCTCCTCATATAAAATCTATGATGAATCACTGATTAATAGGTCAAATATACTAGTCCCTATGCTGGTACATTTCGCCATATCCTCCGAAATTCCTTCATAAATCCTTTAAAAGTACATCCTTTTTTAGGGCTTTGCACCAACGAACCCATAAAAAAACACTTGGCTCGCGCCAAGCGTTGCGTCGTAGTGAGGGAGCGTTTTTCGCTACAGCGCCAGCAGCTCGCGGATTTCCTGCTCCGTCAGCGCCGTCCGGCTCTGTTCCCCCGGTTCCATCACTTCTTTGATCAAGTCTTTTTTGCGCTGCTGCAGCTCCACCATTTTCTCCTCGACGGTACCTTTCGTGACGAGCCGGATGACCTGCACCACGTTTTTTTGGCCCATCCGGTGGGCACGGCCCGCCGCCTGCTCCTCGACCGCAGGATTCCACCACAGATCGTACAAAATGACGGTGTCCGCTCCGGTCAGGTTCAGTCCGGTGCCCCCGGCTTTCAGCGAGATCAGGAACACGTCGTGCTCGCCGGCGTTAAAGCGGCTGCAGATGTCCACCCGCTCTTTGGCCGGCGTTTGGCCGTCCAGGTAAAATGCGGGAATGCCAAGCTTTCCGAGTTCGCTGCGGATGATGCGCAGCATGCTCGTAAACTGGGAGAAAATGAGGATGCGCCTGCCGCTTTCCAGGCAGTCCTGCGCCACCTCGAGCAGCTGCTGCAATTTCCCGGATTCCCCCTCGTAGCCGTCGACGAACAGCGCCGGGTGGCAGCACAGCTGGCGGAGCCGGGTGATGCCGGCCAATATTTTCATCCGGCTGCGCTGAAAGCCTTCGAATTCAAGGTCGCGGATCGTTTCTTCCTTAAACTCCTCCAGGTAGGCGGCATACAGCTTTTTCTGATCCCTGGACAGCTCCGAATGCCGCACCGTTTCGATGCGTTCGGGCAGCTCTTCGAGCACCTCCGCGCGCAGGCGCCGCAAAATGAAGGGCCGCACCATCCGGGCAATCCGGTCCCGGGACAACCCGCGGAAATTTTTCAAGCCCGAAAAAAGCCCCGGAAAAACGGCGTCGAAAATCGACCACAGCTCGTCCACCGAATTTTCGATCGGCGTGCCCGTCAGCGCAAATCTGCATCCGGCCGTTATTTCGCGGACCGCCTGGGCGGTTTGGGTCGAGGCGTTTTTGATCGCTTGCGCTTCGTCCAGAATGAGGGTGCTGAACGCCATTTCCCTGTAGATCCGGATATCCTTGCGCAGCGACGGATACGAGGTGATGATGACGTCGGCATCGGATTCCCCGGCGGCTTCTTCGCCGCCCTCCTGTACGTCCGTTTCGCTATCCGCCATGCGCAGCAGCATTTCGCTTCGTCCCTTCCTTGCGCCCAGGGCCACCTCTACCTTAAGCGACGGGGCAAAGCGGCGGAATTCCTGCTCCCAGTTGTATACGAGCGACGCCGGCGCAACGATCAGCGCGGGTTTGCGAGCCGCCTGCCCGCGAGCCTCCGACAAAAGGTAGGCGATGCTCTGCAGCGTTTTCCCCAGCCCCATGTCGTCGGCCAAAATGCCCCCGAAACGGTAGGAGCCGAGCGTTTTCAGCCATTGAAAGCCTTCTTTTTGGTAATCGCGCATGACGGAGGCGAGTTCGGCCGGAACCTCAAACTCCCCGTGCTGCGGATGGAGCATATGGTCAAGCAGGACGCGCAGCGATTTTCCGAGCTTGAGGCTGCCGTGTTCCCGGTCCCGCAGTTGAAGGCTCCTGAACAGGGGAAGCTCCATGCGGCTACCGGCGATGTCCCCTTTCCTCATGCCCAGCTCGTCGTACAGCTCGCCGAACAATTGGAAAGCCTCTCCCTCAAGCGACAAATACGAACCTTCGGCAAGCCGGTAAAATTTCTTTTTTTCCACGATGCTGAGCAATATGTTGCGGATTTCCTTTTCGTTGATGCCGTCCAGCTCGAAGCTGATCTCCAGCCAATTGGTCGTCTCGTTGGTATCCGCCTTGATTTTGGGCGCCTTGCGGCCGGTATGGATCATCTGCTTGACGCCGTCCGTCGCATAGACCTCGACCCACGAATCCAGCTTCGGAAGCAGATGAAACAACACGTCGTATACGCTGTCCTCCTCCGCCAAATCCAGCTGCCACGCTTTGTCCAGGCGGATAAAGTCGCTTTCATTCAGCGCGTCCAGCAGCTTTTTCTCCTTTTCCGAATCCCTGACGAGGATCAGGTCGGCATGTTTCCGCGTTTCCCAATCGTCGGCGAGCGCGTCGATCACGATCCCGCCGTACACGAATTCCGCTCTGGCCTGCAGCGCGGCCTCGTCCCGGTCGAGATAGAGTTTCGCGGACAACGCGGGCTGGACGATGCGGTCACGGATCGCCGGATCCACGGACACCCGGCCGATGCTGCGCAATCCCGGGACGACCTTCTCCATCAACGCATCCATTTGATGCGGGGATACGTGGATTTTCGCATGATCGTGGCGGTATAGGAGCGACTTCATCTCGGACAGCAGATAAAGCTCCCGTTCCGGCAGCAGGTACACCTTCCCCTCCAACACGGCGCAGCGGTAGGCGTTCATTACCGTCACCCTTTTGAGGCCCCGGATTTCAAGGCCGTAGGCCTCGCCCGTGCCGCCGCCGATTTCGAACGAGACGGGAAGACTCCCCTCCGCCGCCTCCATCCGCGCAGGCTCGCCGAAGTCCCGTTCAAGGAACGCGCCGGCGGCGATCAGCCGCGGCAGCAGCGTCTCCCATGCCAGAGGCGGAACCGTCAGCAGCCGCTGGTTTCCCGATGAGGCGAATCCGGCATAATACCGGCCCGTCTCGTCGTATGCGAATTCGCTGGCGGCAATGCGCAGCAGCTGCTCGATGACCGCCCAGTCTTCGTCCCGAAACGTATGCTCCGCGGGATCGTACGTAAACAGCCTCGTAAACGGCAGCGGCCGTCCTTCTTCGATATGCAGCAGCAGCTGCCGGATGTTCTGGACGACGTACGTCCGCTTCAGTCCCACCTTCATTTCGATTTTGAATTTGGGCTCGGGCAGGTATTCGTCGGTGATTTTGCATATGAATTCGACGCTGAGGGTTTCCTTCAAGGCGTTCGCAAGCCTTTGTCCCGCTTTGATGCGCCTCTGGCCCGCGGCTTTGTCGAACAAATCGATCAAACCGCCGGTCAAGCGGATGTCGCGGGAAGTCACGCCGGGCGTCGGGAGCGGCACCACTTCGCCTTTTCCCCGGTTCTCCCGCGCTCCGTTTTTCTCCTCGTCCAGCATCAGAATCAGCACGGCCGCAATGTGCTTGCAGTACGGATAATAACCGCCGTAAGCGCCGCATTCGCATTCCGCATGGAAGTCCGCCCCGTCAATGTCGATATGGACGTGATATACTTCATGGTCCTGCACGACGGCCCGGCTGCAGCGGTCCTCGTCGTCGCGCTCCGCGACCATGACCTGTCCCTGCTCCACCATCGCCTCGCCGCGTTTATAGCCCGTGACGCCGCACAGTGTCCTGATTCGTTCAGCGTTAAATGCCAGCATGAATGTATCCTTTCCGAAGCGTATTTGGTCTCTGTCTTACCAATATACCATAATTCCCGCGAAACCAAGAACTCTTGTTCTCCTTACCGGCGGTTCGCCGTCTCTTTGATCAAGCGGAACACCTCGGAAAGCGCATCGGAACTCGGGTTGCTCCGCATGTTCTCAACGATTTCTTTCCGGCTTTTGAATACGTCCATCACTCCCGAGAACAAGGTGTCCCCGTTCAGTTCTTCCTCCTCAAGAACTTTGCAGTACCCCGCCTTTTCGAACGAGCTGGCGTTCAGGATTTGATCCCCCCGGCTCTGCTGCCTGGACAACGGAATAAGAAGCATCGGCTTGCGCAGCGATAAAAACTCGAAGATCGAATTCGATCCCGCGCGGGAAACCACCAGATCCGCCATAGCCATGACGTCCGGCAGCTCTTCGTTGATATATTCGTATTGAATATAACCGGGTCTGTCCATGCTCGGGTCGACCTGGCCTTTGCCGCATATGTGGACGACTTGGAAATATCTCAGCAGGGTAGGCAGCGCCGATCTGACCGCTTCGTTGATTTTGCGGGCTCCCAGGCTTCCGCCCATGACCAGCAGCACGAATTGGTTCGCTTGGAAACCGCAAAAATCCCTGCCCCGGTCCGCATCGCCTTGGTGAAGCTCCTGGCGCACCACCGCGCCCACGTAACGGCTCTTAGCCGTATTCATCTGTTCGGCCGTTTCCGGGAACGTCGTGCAGACGACGGACGCCATCGGAATCGAGATGCGGTTCGCAAGGCCCGGCGTAATATCCGATTCATGGATCACGACGGGCACATTGTTCAACCACGCCCCGATCACCACGGGGACGGACACGAACCCGCCTTTCGAAAAGACGACCTGCGGCTTGCGCTTTTGGATCAACCGGTAAGCCTCATACACGCCTTTGGCTACCTTAAACGGATCCTTTACGTTTTGGATGTCGAAATACCGTCTTAATTTGCCTGTCGAGATTGGAAAATATTTCACGTCCGGAAGGGCGCTTACCAGGTCTTTTTCGATGCCCGCCACGGAACCCGCGTAATCTACGGTCCAGCCTTCTTCCAAAAAAAGCGGCATCAGCGCCAAATTTACGGTGACATGACCTGCGGAGCCCCCGCCGGTAAACATAATTTTGTTCATCATTTCCCCCTGAATCTGCTTGCAGTGTTTTATTCCATTATACAGCCCAAAGGAAGGCTTGTGACGATGCCGTCGGCATCAATCGGGAATATGGCGTCTTTAGCCTATTGTCATTTACGTCCAAAACCGCTAAAATAAGCTTATCTATATTTTGGAGGAGGTGAGGTAGCAGTGGTGCGCAATTTTTCGAACGACCGGATCAATCAATTACCTATGACGTTGTCCGGAATTTTTCATGCAGCGGCATTTCACGGGATCAGTCTGTCCATTTTTAAATATCCGGTTGCTTCAAAAAATTGCGAAATGCCGCTCCTACCTTAACTTCAACGGATGATGTTGCGTTGAACGCTTAAGCCGCAGGGACATTTCCCTGCGGCTTTTTTTCTGTAGGTCCCGGCATCTATGGAGGAAAAAAACAAATGATGATTCAATGCAAAAACGTGCAAAAATACCATGGCGCTGAGCTGGTGCTCTCCGATATCAGCTTCGAAATATCCCGCGGGGAAAAGGTCGCGCTCATCGGCCGCAACGGCAGCGGCAAAACCACCCTGCTCCGCCTTCTGAACGGGAACGAAACCCCGGATCAGGGGCAAATCGCCATCTCGAAAGGAACGAAAGTCGGCCTGCTCGCCCAAATTCCGGAAGCGGCCGCGGAAGAAACCGTTCACGACGTGCTCCTGCGGCCGTTTGCCCATGTCCTGGAATGGCAGGGCCGGATGCGGGCGCTCGAGGCGCTGATGTCCGATCCGGCGCAAAGCGGCGATCCCAAGGCGCTGGCCGGCTGGCTTGACGAATACGGCAAGCTGCAGGAGCGGTTCGAACGCGCAAACGGCTACGAAATCGAAGCCTCCATCGCCAAAATCACGGCCGGCCTGGGGATTCCAGCAGACCAGCTGCCCCAAACCTTCTCCTCCCTTTCCGGCGGGGAGAAAACGAAAATCGGCCTCGCTTCGCTGCTGCTCGAACGGCCGGATCTGCTGCTGCTGGACGAACCGACGAACCATCTGGACATGGCGGCGCTGGAATGGCTGGAACAGTTTTTGGCGGAATACGCCGGCACGGTGCTCGTCATTTCCCATGACCGTTATTTCCTCGATCGCGTGATCACCAAGGTCGTCGAAATCGAGGACGGCGAAGCCTTCATTTACCATACGAATTATTCGGGCTACCAAAAGGAAAAGGAAGAACGTCTGCTGCTGCAATTCGCGCAATACCAGGAACAGCAGAAAAAGATCAAAAAAATGCAGGAAAGCATCAAGCAGCTGATCGAATGGGGCAACCAGTCCAATCCGCCGAATCCCGGTTTTCACCGCCGCGCCGCTTCCATGCAAAAAGCGCTGGATCGCATGGTCAAGCTGAAACGGCCCGTGCTGGAGCGCAAAAAAATGGGGCTGGAGCTCCGCCAGGAGGACCGCTCGGGCAAGCAGGTCGTATATTTTGACCGGGTCGGCAAGGCGTTCGGGGAACGTTTCCTGTTCCGGCATGCGAACGGACTGCTCCGCTACGGCGAAACGGTCATGCTGCTCGGGGCGAACGGCTGCGGCAAAAGCACCCTGCTCCACATGCTTATGGGACGCGAAGAGGTGACGGAAGGTTCGATCGCTTTAGGTTCGCGCGTCGTCATCGGCTATCTCGCCCAACAGGAGCATCCGGACGACAACCGGCAGACGGTGCTCCAATTTTTCCGCGAACAAGCGGGCGTCGAAGAAGGCGAAGCCCGAGGCAAGCTGGCGCGTTTCCTGTTCTACGGGCCGGACGTGTTCAAAAGCGTGTCGAACCTCTCCGGGGGCGAGTGGACGCGCCTGCGTTTTGCCGTTTTGATGGAGCTGAAGCCCAATCTGCTGATTCTTGACGAACCGACCAACCATCTGGATATCGATTCCAGGGAAGTGCTCGAGGAAGCGCTGGAGGAATTTCCCGGAACCATCCTTGCCGTATCCCATGACCGCTATTTTATCGACCGGCTTGCCGACACGATTTGGAGCCTGGAGGAAAGCGGGCTGCGCGTCATCCATGGGGGGCTGGAGGAATACCGGCAGCAGGCGGTTTCGGAAAAGCCGGGGACCGCGTGCGAAACCGAAGCCGCTCCTGCCCCGGCTCCCGGGAAGCAGCGCGTATCCCCTCCGCATGCGCCGCGGCGAAACCGGGAAGAGGAAATCCAAGCCGCCGAGCAGGAGCTGCAGCGCCTCGATTCGCAAATGATGGACGACGGGGTCGCCTGCGACGCGATCCGGCTGGCGGAGCTTCACGAACAACGCGAACGGCTGGAGGAACATCTTCACCGGCTGTACGAGGAATGGCTGCTTCATTCCGAATAAAACGAAGCCCGCGAACGGCCAGTTTTTAGCAGGCAGCATTATATAAAAAAACCAGCCCGTCTCATTCCAGAGACGGGCTGGTTTCATATGGGGATCAGCCTGCGGCCCATTCCATGAACGGCCTTGAAGCGGCCTTATTCCTTGGCCGCTTCTCCCGCAGCATCCGCGGCTGCTTCGCCTTCGGCTTCCGCTTCGTTTTCGGCTTGCAGCACGGCACGCGGAGCGGTGACGGAAGCGATCAGTTCCTCCGGGGACGCCACCAGCGTCACGCCCTCAGGAAGCTTGATGTCGCCTGCGACCAGCTTGTCGCCCATGTTAAGATGCGAAATGTCCACCTGAATCGAGGCCGGCAAATTCGCCGGAAGCGCCTCGACCTCAAGCTCCGTTTCCTGATGCTGGAGCACGCCGCCGGCTTTCGTCCCTTCGGCGGTTCCGAGGAACTCGATCGGCACGCGGACCTTCAGCCGCTTATTCGCGGATATTTGCAAGAAATCGACGTGGCTCACAGCCCCGCTTTTTTTCTGGAAATCCTTAATGATGACGTTAAAATCGGAGGAACCTTCGACCTTCAGCGTAAACATTTCGGTGCGTCCGGTCCGGGCCACCTTCATCAGTTCCTTGACATCGACGCTGAGCGGAATGCTTTCCGTTTGGGATCCGTACACGACGGCCGGAATGCGCCCGCTTTCCCTCAACTTGCGCAAGCTCGAATGCTTGGTATCTTTTCGCGGCTCAGCCGTAAGTGTCTGTGACATCTAGCATTACCTCCTTGGATATCGCCAAATCTGCCGCCTTTTCTATCGAAACGGCATACTTATGTATTACCCATAATGGAGCCAAATCAAACATTGCCCCTATGAATTTGCGGCCCGAACAAAAAAATAGACGGAGGCTGCTGCCCCCGCCTGGCGTCGATTTACGATACGCTGCTTTTCTTTTTGTTATAAATGTCGAAGGCGACGGCCGCAAGAAGCACAAGCCCTTTGATGCCCTGCTGCCAGTCGATGCCGAGGCCGATGAGCGACATGCCGTTGTTCAGGATGCCCATGACCAGGCCGCCGATAATCGCCCCGAACACCGTTCCGATGCCGCCTGTCGCCGAAGCGCCGCCGATGAAGCTTGCGGCGATCGCATCAAGCTCGAAGTTGGTGCCGGCCCGCGGCGTGGCCGCGTTCAGGCGCGCCGCGAAGATGAGGCCGGAGATGGCGGCCATGACGCCCATGTTGACAAACACCCAGAACGTCACCTTTTTCGTTTTGACGCCGGACAATCCCGCCGCCTTTTCATTGCCGCCGATCGCGTAAATATGGCGACCCATTACCGTTTTGTTCATGATGAAGGAATAGATGAGGATGAGCGCAAGCAGCAGAATCAGAATGTTCGGCAATCCCGCGTAGCTGGCCAGCATAAACGCAAACGCCATGATGACGGCCGCGATGATGACGAGCTTGAGGATGAACAAGCCGCCGGGCAAAACGTCGAAGTTGTATTTTTTCTTGGACTGCCGGTCGCGAAGTTCATTGATGACAAAAATGACGGTGCAAATGACGCCGGCCGCAATCGCCACCACGTTGCCGCTGCCCAAATCCGGGATGAAACCGGAGCTGATCTTTTGAAAGCCTGCCGGGAACGGCGAGATGGATTGGCCTTTCAGCACGATCATGGTCAATCCCCGGAACAGCAGCATGCCCGCAAGCGTGACGATAAATGCCGGGATTTTGACGTAAGCGACCCAAAAGCCCTGCCATGCGCCGATCAGCGCGCCGACGATCAGGGAAGCGATGACCGCGACGACCGGATGCAGATGCATATCCACCATCATGATGCCGGCGACGGCACCGACGAAAGCCGCCACCGATCCGACCGAAAGGTCGATATGTCCCGTAATGATCACCAGCACCATGCCGATGGCGAGGACGAGAATGTAGCTGTTTTGCAAAATCAGGTTCGTAATGTTGATCGGCTCAAGCAGCAGGCCGCCCGTGATCAACTGGAAAAAGATTATGATGACGACAAGCGCGATAATCATTCCGTACTGGCGGATGTTATTTTTGAACAATTTAACTAACGTTTCCATGCTTTGGACCTCCTGTCTTGGTCATGTATCTCATCAACGTTTCCTGCGAAGCCTCTTCCCGGCTGACTTCCCCGGTAATCCGCCCGGCGTTCATCACGTAGATCCGGTCGCAGATGCCCAGAATTTCCGGCAGCTCGGAGGAGATGACCAGGACGCCTTTTCCTTCGTCGGCCAGCTGGTTGATGATCGTATAAATTTCGTATTTGGCCCCGACGTCGATGCCGCGCGTAGGCTCATCCAGGATCAGAACATCCGGCTCGGAAAATATCCATTTGCTGAGAACCACCTTCTGCTGGTTGCCGCCGCTGAGGTTGCCAGTTTTCTGCAAAATGTTCGGCGCTTTGATCTTCAGCTTTTTCCGCATGTCCTCCGCGACGAGAATTTCCTGCTTGTCGTTGATGACGCCTTTTTTCGCCAGCTTTGAAAGCCCGGTAAGCGAAATGTTGCGCTTGATATCGTCGATCAGGATCAGCCCGTAATGTTTTCGGTCTTCCGTCACGTAGGCAAAGCCGTTGTTGATGGCCTGGGTCACGGTGTTGTTTTCGATGGGCTTGCCGTCTTTGTACAGGGTGCCGCTGACGTTTCGGCCGTAGGATTTGCCGAAGACGCTCATCGCCAGTTCCGTCCGCCCCGCTCCCATCAGTCCTGCAATCCCGACGATTTCGCCGCGGCGAATGTGCAAGTTGACGTTATCGAGCACTTTGCGGTCGGCCCGAACCTCGTCGTACACCGTCCAATCCTTGATTTCCAAAATGACGTCGCCGATGTTTGGCGTCCGCTCCGGATACCGGTTCGTCAAATCCCGCCCGACCATGCCGCGAATGATGCGGTCCTCGTTCACATCCCCGCTTTTCATGTCGAGCGTTTCGATCGTTTGTCCGTCGCGCAGAATCGTGATCGAATCCGACACCTTCGACACCTCGTTAAGCTTATGTGAAATGAGAATGCAGGAAATGCCCTGCTTCTTGAACTCCAGCATCAGCTGAAGCAGGTTTTCGCTGTCGTCTTCGTTCAGCGCGGCCGTCGGTTCGTCCAAAATGAGCAGCTTGACTTTTTTCGAGAGCGCTTTGGCGATTTCCACCAGCTGCTGCTTGCCGACCCCGAGGTTCCCTACGGGCGTGTTCGGATGTTCGTTCAGTCCTACCTTCTCCAGCAGCTCGCGGGAACCCGCGATCGTCTCGTTCCAGTTCATCAAGCCTTTTCGGGACCGTTCGTTGCCCAGAAAAATGTTTTCCGCGATGGACAGGTACGGAATGAGGGCCAGCTCCTGATGGATGATGACGATGCCGAGCTCTTCGCTTTGCTTGATGTTTTTGAATTCGCACACGGTGCCCTTGAACAAAATATCCCCTTCGTATGTGCCGTGCGGGTACACGCCGCTTAACACTTTCATCAGCGTCGATTTGCCCGCTCCGTTTTCCCCGCACAGCGAATGGATTTCGCCTTCCCGGATTTTCAGGTTGACGTTGTCGAGCGCTTTGACGCCCGGAAACGCTTTCGTAATGTTCCGCATTTCAAGAATGTATTCCGACATAGGTTTCACCTTCCGATCGTTCGAGTATATGGACGGCTTATTTCAGGCCGATTTCCTCCTTGGTGTAATAGCCGGTTTCTACCAGCTCCTTCTCGACGTTGGACGCGTCGACCGACACCGGAGGAAGCAAGTAAGCCGGTACGACCTTTACCCCGTTGTCGTAGGATTTTGTATCGTTGACTTCGGCCTCTTGGCCTTTCAGGACGCTTTCCGCCATTTTGACCGCCTGCTCCGCAAGTTTCCGCGTATCCTTGAACACCGTTTGGGTTTGCTCCCCGGCCACGATGGATTTGATGGAAGCGAGCTCCCCGTCCTGCCCGGTGATGACCGGCATCGGTTTTTTCGCGGTTCCGTATCCGACGCCTTTGAGGGAGGATATGACGCCGATGCTGATGCCGTCGTACGGAGACAGTACCGCGTCCAAATGGGCGCCCGAGTAGTTGGCGCTGAGCAGGTTATCCATCCGCGACTGGGCCAGCGATCCGTCCCAACGCAGGGTGGCGATCTGCGCCATCGTCGTTTGCTTGCTGCGGACGACCAGCTGTCCGGAATCGATGTACGGCTTCAGGACGGACATGGCTCCGTCGTAAAAGAAATAGGCGTTGTTATCGTCAGGCGATCCCCCGAACAGCTCGATGTTGAACGGCCCCTTGCCTTCCTTCAGTCCGAGCTTTTTTTCGATATAGGACGCTTGGAGCACGCCGACCTGGAAGTTATCGAAGGTGGCATAATAGGACAGGTATTCGGTGTTGCGGATGAGACGGTCGTACGCGATCACTTTGATGCCCTGGTCATGCGCTTTTTTGATGACGTCGGTCAGCGTGTTTCCGTCGATCGAAGCGACGACGATGACATCGACCCCTTTGGTGATCATGTTCTCGATTTGCGAGATTTGGTTTTCGACGACGTCTTCCGCAAACTGCAAATCCGTCTTGTATCCTTTCTCCTGGAACAGCCGCTCCATGTTTTGGCCGTCGGCTACCCAGCGCTCCGACGATTTGGTCGGCATGGCGAGCCCGACATAACCTTTGCTTTTGTCTCCGGCCCCCCTCTCGGCCAAATTGCAGGCCGTCAGGACCATGAGCATCGACGCAATCAGAAGTCCTGCGATTGCTTTCTTCATCGGTTCAATCTCCTTTCCGGGATGCTGCGCCCGGGAGCGTTTGCACCATCCTGGGCGTAATGCCTCTCTGTACAAAAAGGATACACGCGAAGCCCCCTCGGGGTCTTTTCACCGATTCGACCAATTTTTATAAATTTCATACCTTTGTGCAAAAAGGAGGGCTGTTTGGATTGAACTTGCCTTGTTATTAAAAAAAGGGCACCCCCTTTTACCGTTGATGAACGGTTCAATGGGGATGCCCTTCGGCATATCAATGAATGAGCTATGATTGCTTGGACATACGGAACTGCGACGCCTAAACGTTTACATGTCCTGGAAGGCTTCGCCTTTACGATATCGGTTGGGCGAAACGCCCATCACTTTCTTGAAGGCGGTGCTGAAATAATGCTGGCTTTCGTACCCGACTTGCTCCGCGATTTCGTACATGGTCATCGGGGTCGAGTTGAGAAGCTGTACGGCCTTCCGGATCCGGGTTTGCGTCAGGAAGCCGACAAAAGAGGTTCCGAGCTCCTTTTTCAGCATTCGGCTTAAATACACCGGCGAAACCTGCAGGCTGGACGCAAACGATTCCAGCGTCAACTCCGGTCGGCCGTACTGTTCTTGGATAAGCTGCCTTGCCCTCCGCACGAGCGGCGACAGCTGAGCCTCCTTGAACACGGCATCCCGGCAGGCGTCGTAGGCTTCCGCCGCGGCTGAGGGTCCTTCCTTTACCCGCTCGAAATGAACGTGGACCGCAATTTTCAAAAAGTTTTGCACCGCCTGTTCGATTTCCGCCGCGGTTTCCACCGGCGCTTCATCCCACAGGCAAATTCCGATCAGTCCCGTATGCTCGCGGAAAAGCAAATGGCTTGTATGCTGAACCAATTCGGATACGATGTTCTCGATCGCGAACAAAAACAGCTGCCTTTCGCCTTCCTTCATCAGCGGCTGGTTCGCGGACGTTTCAGGCCAGCGGACGACGCCGATCTGCGCCGGCGGCCTGGAGGGAAGGCCCAAAAACTCAAGCTGCTCCATCGCCTCCGATTCATCGACGAATCCTTGAATCCACTCCCGGCAAAAGCGCTCGCGCAAGAGCGGAATGTTTTTTTCGATTTGCTCGGAGGCTTTTTTCAAATAACGATCGCGCACATGCAGCTCGTCGAGCTCGTCCTTGACGCTTTGCAGCACTTCCCTTAAGTGGTCCGCGTTAACCGGCTTCAGGATGTAATCCTTTACGCCGAGCCGGATCGCTTCCTGCGCATAAGCGAATTCGTCATGGCCCGTTATGATGACGAAACGGCAAGCCGGCTGCAGCTCCTTCAGTTTTTTCATCATGGCAATGCCGTCCATGATCGGCATGTTCATGTCTACCAACACCAGATCGATATGGATCCGCTGCGCGATTTCGAGCGCCTCTTCTCCGTCTTCGGCCTCCGCGGCAACCTCCATGCCGAGCCCCAGCCAATCGACGGCGTCGATAATCCCTTCGCGGATAATCGGTTCATCATCGGCAATGAGCACTTGGTACAGCTTTTTCATCAACGTTTTCCCCCATCGTTATCGGTTGGAGACGGCACCCCGTAAAGCAGCGGATGACGGATCGTTACGGTCGTGCCGAAGCCCTCGGCGCTTTCGAGCGAAATCCCGTACTGCTCCCCGAAAGTGAGGAGGATTCGCGCCTGAACGTTCAGCATCCCGTAACTCCGCCCGGCCGGTCCTTCTTCTCCGCCGCTTGCTTCCATCGCCGCCAGCGGATCGCGCAGCTGCATGCGCAGCGCCTTAAGCTTTTCGGGCGGCATGCCCGCACCGTCGTCCGATACCGTCAAGATCAGCATATCCTGTTCTACGGATGCCGCAATCCGGATATGGCCCGGGCCTCTGCGAGCCTTGATCCCGTGATAGATCGCATTTTCGACGATCGGTTGGAGAAGAATCTTCAGCACGAACAACCCTTCCGCTTCTTCGGAAAGCAGCAGCTCGCAATGAAGCCTGTCGCGGTATCTCGTTTTTTGGATTTGCAGATAACTGGAAATATGCGTCCATTCATCCCGGATCGGGATGATGTCGCTGCCTTTGCTAAGGCCGATCCGGAACAGCCTGGACAGCGACTCCACCATGTCGGACACGTCGTCGGCCCCTTTTTTCTTCGCCATCCAATGGATCGTGTCCAGCGTATTGTACAAAAAATGCGGTTTGATGTGCGCCTGAAGGCTTCGCAGCTCGGCCTCGCGCTTCTGCCGCTCGCGCAGTTCGTTCAGCCTGATGAGCTTGCGTATTTCCAGCAGCATGCGGTTGAAGCTGCGGCCGAGCATCCCGACCTCGTCCCGCCGATGCCTCAAGTAGCGGACCGTCAAATCCCCGGATTCGGCCTTTTGCATGAAGGACATGAGCTGACGGATCGGCCTCGCGATGGACTGGGACAGCGTATAGGACGCGGTCAGGCCGAACAGGCAAACGACGAACAAAAAGCAGATGAGGTAAAACCGGATTTCGCGGACCTCGTATACCGCTTCATTCGTTTCGAATACGCCGATGGTCCGCCACCCGGTAAACGATGACGTGCCGTAGATGAACTGCAGCCGCCGCCCCCCGGTTTCCTTGACGAAAGCGCCGCTGTCCTCCCCGGGAATCCAGGCCGGAGGCACTTCGGGAACCAAAGGATCCTCCGGCGTATAAATCGGCTCGCCGCTTTTATCCGTTACCATGAGATACCCGTTTTTCCCGAGCGTCACGTCCCGCACCGCTCTCGAAACCGCCCGCAGCTTCAGATCGATCAGCACGGCCCCCGTTACCTTCCGCGTATCGGGATCGACAAACGAGCGGACGACCGAAACCAGCTCGTCATTCGCATAATGGACATGGGTCGTTACATTCCGCTGCTGCGGATGGCCGAGCACCGTAAACAAACCTTCGTGTTTGGCGGCTTCCATGTACCAGGCATCCCGGGTTAGATTGTCCGGCGACCGCGCATACATTTCGTTGCTGACGTAGTCCCCGCTGCCGTTCACGACCAGGATGGCCGCGATTTCCGGATAAAGCGTCGTAAAACCCTGCAAATACTGCTTGATGGCGTACAGTTCGCCGTTTTTGTCGTCAAGCGCCGGCTGCTGCCGCCCGCCTTCGGCCAACCCGGCATTTCCCGCGGAAATGCTTCCGTCTAGGAAACGTTTGACCTTCGGATCGAATCCGATCAGATAGGTGATGTTTTGCAGGTTTTCCATGTCGTTGTCGAGCGTCTGGTTGACCTTGCCGATCAACTGGATCGTGCCTTCCGTCACCTGCTTGTCCACGATGCGGTTTACCGTGAAATTCACCAGTATCCCGAGCGCGATCGACGGAAGGATGCCAACCATCAGAAACAACACGCTAAGCTTATACCGAAGCGGCAAATCGCTGAACCGGCTCCACTGCATCCACTTGTCGCGCCATGTTATCCGTTTATTTCGCATAATAATCATTCACATTCTCCCGGGTTACGACCGTAACCCCTGTATCTACCCGCGGCGGCAAGGGCGAAACGTCGTTGCCGAGCGTCGGGGCGGGCACCGTAAGGCCGTGATGAAGGTGAAACAGATACTGCAGGGACCAGTAACCCATGTTCCAAGTGCCCTGGGCGATCGTCGCCGAAATCGTCCCGTCCGAAATCCGGTCCAAGGTGGCCTTATTCGTATCGAACCCGATGATTTTGACCTTGCCGGTTTTGTTCGCCGCGATGACCGCATCCGCCGCCCCGGCCCCGCCGCTCGCTTCCGTGGCGAAAATGCCTTTTAATTCCGGATGTTTCTTTATCATTTCCGCTGCCGCGTTTTTGGCGATCATCGTGTCCCCTTTTCCTTCCTTGACGTCCACGACCGACATCGCCGGATATTTGGCGGCAATGGCATCGCGGAATCCCGCCATCCGGTCGTCATGGTTCTGCTGGCCGGGCTGTGTAATGATTCCTACCTGGCCTTCGCGTCCAAGGATCCGCGCCATTTCATCGGCGGCCGTCTCACCCGCTTCGTAATTGTTCGTGGCCAGAAAAGAGTAGGCTTTGCTGCTTGGGGCGTCGGCATCGAACAACACGACGGGAATCCCCGCGTCCACCGCCTTGTTGATCGTCGAGGTCAGCGCCCTGGAATCGATGGCCGACAAGGCGATGCCCGCCGGTTTTTTGGCGATGACCTGCTCCAGCACGGTGATCTGTTCCTTCGCGTCATACTGGGTGGATCCGCGGTAATCGACGGAAACGCCCAACGCGTCTCCCCCGTCCTCGAACCCTTTAAGGATGTTTTTCCAATATTCCATCCCGGATTGAAAGGTGACCATAACGTAGTTTTCACCGATGCTGCCGTGCAGGCCGCCGTCCTGCCAACCGGTGCTGCGGCGTTGGTCTTCAATCCGGTACATCACCACGTATCCGACAAAAGCAACGATCAGCAAAAGATAAACCATCATCAATTTCTTCATGTTAGAAGTCCCCCGTTTGCTTCCCTTTCATCTGTGGAATCGGTTACATTATAACATGTGTACTATACTGCAAGGCGCAGGGATGTTCAACAGTTGTTGAAAACCGTTCCCCTTTAAAGCGGTATTCGGGGCGGAAAATCCATATTTGGCGAAACGCGCAAAAACCCTGCCGCAACATGCGCAAGCAGGGTTTCGATAAACAGGAGAGTGGTTATTTTAATCAATCATCGTAAAATCGTCGAAATGAAAGCCGGGTGATACGACGCAGGAAACGAGAACCGGTTCGCTGCCAAGCGGACGCGCTTCCTGCCATACGTTCGCCGGTACCAAAGCTTGGGGAACTTGTCCTTTTTCCATGTCCATGCCAAGCACGATTTCCTTCCGCTCTCCGGGATTTTCCCCATCGCCGCCGAGCACGAGCTGCAGGGGGCTGCCGGCATGCCACAGCCACAATTCATCCGAGTATACGCGATGCCATTTCGAAAATTCGTTCGGGTGCAGCAGGAAATAGATGGATGTCGCCGCAGGGCGCGAACCCGAATATTTGGCGTCAAGCACTTCTTTCGGAATTTCGAATGAGGACTTCCAAAGCTCCTTGTACCAACCGCCCTCGGGATGGGGCTGCAGGTCCAAGGTTTTTACCAAAGGGGATAACATTGCTTCAGTCATGTTCTGCCTTCTTTCCGTGTCAGAATTGCACATCATGGGGTAAATAATGAACCCCGTCTGTGAGGGAATCTGCCCTTTACTTTAACAAATGGGGCGGCGGATTGTAAACGGCGGATTCCTTTGGACTTTCGATAATGAAACAAATCATAGTATTAAATGAAATCGTATGAGCGAAAATATATGTGCATTTATCCACTTGGAGTACTATTTTAATGATTTTGTAAAACGGGCGAGGCAGATTTGTACGAAGGACATTAAAAATGACACATAGCTTTTCATCTACGATTTTGGGGTTACATTCAGAGTCAGCAGGCCAGAGGGCGCCCCCTCGAATGACCGGTTTGAAATGATTCATCTGTAATTCAGTTCACATTATAGATACAAAAGCAAATCAGGGAGAACTGCCCTCGTTTTTCTCATATTACGATTTTTATAAAACAGAATCATCGACCAAGGCGTCCTGACAATTCACGGTAACTTCCTGTGTTTTGACGTGAGAAGACGCATACAGCTTTTCCTGCTTTTAATTCGAAAAGAAGTTTCTGAATTCGCTGAGCTTAACTTCAATATTCATATCTTTGGCGCCTTGCAAGTAACTAAAATAATTGAAATTTAAGGTATCTCCACTCCGTGATTTAAAATGAAGGTTATCACCATAATGAATATCACCAATATCAGTATTGCCCTCGATAGAGGCTTGTTCTTCTTTACTCAGTAACTTGTTGTAGAGACGAACACTCTTATTTGTTTTCATGTTAATGGCCCATAATTGCTTCTTTGTTTCTGAACGAACTAACATGAATTCCTCTCCGATGAAGCCATCGATTGAGAAAAAGTCATCTTCTATAATCTTTGTTAAATCATAATTTTTAACAATATCACCATTATCGTTTATGAGATTCACGAGATGCCCATTGTTAAAAACCCAATTTGCTCCATTTTTTGATGTTTCTAGATTTTCCTCACTTCCATTTATCATAGAATAGATTACTTCATCATTTTTAATAAAAATTTTAATGGTTGAAACATTTTTCAATGGTTCACCTGAAAAGGTTTTGATTGTAATTACAAAAGATTTTTTTTCCTTAATACTATTGATTGACATAGACGAATATTTAGCATTATTCGATGGTAAGTCAACTTTCCCAATCAATTTCGGTGTTTTACTTTTCAGTGAGTAGAAATTACCATTATTTTTAAGCCAAAATGATCCATCGGCATTTTCTCCAAAAATCGGAATATTTGTATTTGATATATTCACCAATTTCCCATTG
Source organism: Paenibacillus sp. FSL M7-1455 (assembly GCF_038004655.1). Taxonomy (NCBI): domain Bacteria; kingdom Bacillati; phylum Bacillota; class Bacilli; order Caryophanales; family Paenibacillaceae; genus Paenibacillus; species Paenibacillus sp. FSL M7-1455. Next base: position 4,306,158 of record NZ_JBBORO010000001.1, read on the forward strand.
ACTTTAATTTGAGAGTCCGTTAGCTGAGAAAGATATCTTGCAGTAATATATGTTGTGCCATTTTTATTTAATATTTCTTTTTTTAATGCACTATAAAGTTTCCCATCCATTTTTATTTGTTTAGTAACGTTATTTACAACAATAGATTTATCTGGGGATATGATATATAAACTCCGATCCGCTTGAGACCATTCAACATGATAGCCTAGTTGTTCAAAACCAGTTTTTAATGGTATATAGTTCACATTTCCAATTAAAACTGTGTTGTTAACCGTGCTTGAATTATTAATAGATACAGTATAAACAGGGTCAGCGTCTGCCTTGTTTAAATAACCGATATTAAATAGCAATAGCAAAATGCCCAAGGCCAAGTATAATTGTTTACAAAATTTTGGGATAGTCTTCATCTGGAACTCCTTTACAAGTAAATTAATTTATTTATAAGAATCCTGCTGTTATACAGCAGGATTCTTTACTTTTTAATATTTTGATGAGTTGACATCAATTGTCGCCGAATTTCCAGAGATCGTTACTTTAGCCCGATCTTCAACTGTTGTAGTCGATGGATTTACCGCTACATCATCTACCTTAATGCTAGAGAATTTTGCATAAATAGCTCCTGAAGCAGGTGTCACAAGGCTACCATTTACTTTATAATCACACAAGGTGGCAAGTAGTTTAAAACTATTTATGCTGGTAACATTTCTTTTAGCAATCTCTAGAATGCTAATCATCTGGGTAGGAGTAGGTTTAGAACAATTCATATCAGCACAGATAGCAGTTCCTGACTGCTTTAATCTTACAGCATTTGTTACATTAGCATCAGAATAATTACGATAAACCCATTGTGTTACGTTTGTTCCAGGGACAAACCCATTTTGATATTGTACTTGATTGTAAAGTTGATTAAAATCCATTTTGCTATCAGCTGGATAATTAATAGGATCATTATGCCCGTTAAAGTAGAACAGGTATGCAGGTTTCCATTTAGCGCGCCCATAGGCAGTAGAATATTGTAACCCAAGATCTGCTTCTACAGCAGATGTTGAGGACGTGCTCTTACCACCTGTAAAACCTGCATAAATATAGGCGGTAATATTAGCAGGGACATTCATTTGGCTTTCAGTCGCAGTTGTTATTAAAGTTGATAATACTCCTCCAGTACTGCTTACAACAGTCGCTTTCCCGCCAATTCCATCAGGCAAATTTCCAACAGCTGTTGGAGCAAATTCATGCTGTTCATTACCAAGAATTGAATCTTTGTTTGGATTGATATCTTGGTCTGGACTGATATCTTCAATTGGAACTTCCGTTACAAATAAATAGGGCTTGCTGAACAAGATTCGTTCCATCTACACCCAACGCAAGTCTCTAAACCCAAGCAGTCTGAAAAAATGCAAAAAGAGAACACGCAGTCGCCGCTCCAGATTCATGACCAGAAACTGAAGGGCGATGACGGTCAAACTGGTTTCGGCGCCACGCGCCCGAATGCGACCTAGGCCCAATTTGCGCTTGCCTTCTCCAAATTTTCCTTCGATCGCATTACGCTGTACAGCGTCCTGGCGCTCTTGCCGACGATCGGCGACTTCACTTTGCTCTTTCGAGGGTCTGCCGAGCTTCGGGCCACTAAGGCGAATCCCTAGCGTTTTGCAATAGTTCAGGTTGTCTCGATTGCGGTAGATTTTATCGGCTAGAATGACGGCGGGATAATACCCGAATCGCTGTTTGTACGCTTCCACCGATGCTTGCAGCGTGGTTGCCTCGTTGAAGCTGTCCCATTGTGCCGTTTCGATCCAAGCGTAACCGTCCACCAGACTGGCGGCGATTTTGGCGCCGAACTCCACGTTCGCTCCAGCTTTGCCTCGAACCATCGGACGTACATGCGGCTGTTCGATACTCACGATGCGATCGGCGACGACATGCGTATTCTTCTCTAGCATTTCGCGCTGCTGACGGTAGAGCTCCGAGATGATCAGAAGCTGGCGATAGTGTCTTTTGCTCAGTTCCGTGAGAGGCGTATACTTTACGAGGGCTTCAATAATCCGCAGATTCCGTCCCACGTAGCCAAGTTGCTTTTTGATCGCTTTGCGGATCACCTTGCCCGATGCCTTGCGTTGCTTGGAAACACTCAGGTACGATTTTCTGGCTTTCTCGCGGTACGTGCGCGGCTTCTCCATCGCTCCGACATGGGGACGGTGCAGCACGTCGATGATGTCTTCCAGGATTTCACGGGCGTGATTCAGCAGCCCCAAGTCAGTCGGATACTTGATGTCCGCAGGCGCGCATGTCGCATCCAGCATGAGGGTGCCCTTGTTCATGACTTCCGCTGTCGGTGCGGCTGTAGATGGCAGGACGTGTAGCTTTTTCGCCATGTTGCGGGGTTTCTTCGCCACAACAGGGGGCTCCTCGGGAATAGAGAAAGCGTCCCCTACCTCCATGGTGAGCTGCGAGCCGCCCGCGTCGTTGTCGTCGTCATCGCGATCTCGCTTGGACGATTTCGGTTTCGCCTCGACCTCTCGCTCTGCTTGCAGCGCGGCTTGGGCGATCCAGTCGTTGACTTCAGCTAGGATTTCCAAGCCGAGCCGTTCCCGAAAATGCGTGAGCAGGGAGTGATGAAACGGCACTTTATCGACATACGCGGTGTAGCCCAAGAAGAACTGCAAATATGGATTTTCCTGGATTTGTAAGGTGGTCTCGCGGTCACTTAAACCAAGGCGCTCTTTGATGATGAGCGAGCCGAGGGCGATACGTGCCGAGTACGCCTTTTGGCCGATGGCTGGGGACTTGAACGAGCTCACATATTTCTCTTCTACTTTGTCCCAAGGGATGATCGCCGCAAGCTGCACCCACCGATTGGTTGGATTTAATTTTCCGCCAAAGGGCAAATAGAAGTTTTCCAACAAGTCTGCCATATCTCGATTCAGCACGAACACTTTCGCTCACTCCATCTGCAAGGTTTTTTACCGATTTTCCGTGTTTTCTTTGCAGATGAATTCGACAATAGTGCCTCTAAACCCTTGTGAGATAAGGATTTTTTGATTATTCAGCAAGCCCTAAATAATCTTCATCTTTGTTACTTTCATAAAAATAGGAGATGTTATCATCATCAACGAAATTATAATTGATAATTTCATCAGATGTATTAGCGAGAGTTCTGGATTTCATTTGTTCATGCTTTTCTGTTTGAATGACATCTCTCGCTCTGGAGATGAAAGCATCAACTTTTGCTTGATCAATCTCAATATTTGGTGATGTTTCAATTGTTAGAGGCTTTTCAGCAGTTTCGTTTTCTTCCGCAAATACACTAGGAGAAACTGAACTAATTCCCAATGCCGCGTAAACAGAAAGACACATTAAGAATATTTTTCGAAATTTCATCTTTATTATTCCCCTCTTAAAATTAAATTGTGATTTATACTGCAGTTCTTATCATATGCTAAGACTATGTTTGGAAGAATTCAGTTGGTTAAAGGTGGTTTCCAAGAACGAGATTTAGATTTAAGAAGAAATTTGTATCTCCTACCTGTTGATTAATGATTCAATTGCGGAATTTTAATTCTGATTGTCTGCACCTCCAAATTATTCTGAAAATTTTCCTTAGTTTCTTGTTGTTTAAAGCCCCCTTTCTTCAAGTAACTTTATGTATTAAATTCTTGCTGTTACTTTAAATAACAATTCGGCAAGAAAAAGGTTACGTCGGAAAAATGAATTTTTTTGATTTCATTGTCAGGAAATAAACTGTTTCTTTTCTGCACTGTTCAGAAAATATATGATTCAAAGAGAAGCACTATCGGTTCATCCTAACTTACACTCAAGTAAAATAATTAGGGTAGGTCATCCGGGATGTACAATAGCAATAATTCTGAATTTCGAAAGCCCATAAGATTAGAGCGAAATACGGGCAATAGGGTCAAGAGATGTAAAAATCGATTGTTTGTGAAAGAATACACACCAGCGATAATGATGTATCTACTTATTTTCGGTTTCAACTGTTGCCGGTACTGTACGTCATCATGGCTTCAACAGCTTCTGGCAAAAAAGCTGACAAGGAAAGCCCATCCAGCTTTGGAATTTCAAAAAAATTAAGTCCGTTATACATCGGCTTCCATCAACGATTCCATATCACCCCTTAGGGACCGGAAGCAAGTTACTTAAGCTCAGGGAATTAGGTTTATTTAAAGTGCCTGGTATAGCTCCCGTGCGGCACGGCAGGCATCGGAGGTGTGGGTGATTGCCGAGATGACCGCAACGCCGTCCGCTCCGGCATGGATTACCTCGTGCACGCGTTCGGCGGTAATGCCGCCGATGCCGACGATCGGTATGGCCGCATGCATCCTTCGGATATTCCGCAGCGCTGCCGTCCCTTGAACCGGGCGGGCATCCTCCTTGGAAACCGTCGGAAAAACCGGGCCGACCCCGAAATAATCGGCATGCCGCTCCGCACCAATACTCGCTTCTTCAGGAGTATGGACGGACAAGCCCAAAATACGGTTCCCGATTCGCTTCCTGACCTGCTCCGCCGGCTCATCCTCTTGTCCGATATGCACGCCGTCCGCATCCAAAGCGATCGCCAGGTCGACGTCATCATTGACGATCAGCGGAACGCCGTGCTTCCGGCAGACGGCCAGAATGCGCCCGGCCAGTTCCAGCTTTGCGGCTCCTTCAAGCGCATTCCGGCCTTTTTCGCGAAATTGCACCATCGTGACACCCCCGCGGATCGCTTCTTCCACGACCTCCGCCGCATCTTTCCTGCAGTTGGCGCTGCCGATCACGAGATAAAGCTTCAGCCATGCTTTCAAATCGGCTGCTTCGATCAGTTTCAACGGACGCTCTCCTTTCTGCGGCGGTACGCCCAATGATTGGTCGGGCCGTGGCCTCCGCCGATGCCGGGCGCATCCTCGATCGCCGTCTGGATATATTCGCGGGCGGTCAAAACAGCCTCGTGCGGAGACGCCCCTTTCGCCAACCCGGCCGCGATGGCGGCGGAAAACGTGCAGCCCGTTCCGTGCGTATGGTTTGTCGTTATTCTGGGCTTGGCGATTTCCGTAAACGACTCCCCGTCATACAGCAGATCGACCGCTTCGTTTGAAACCGGATCGTGTCCGCCTTTAATGACGACCATCCGGGGGCCGAACCCGGCGATTTTCAGCGCCGCCCGGCGGCGTTGTTCCATCGAGCCGATCCGCATGCCGGCCATCGCCTCCGCTTCCGGAATGTTCGGCGTGACAACGAGCGCCAGCGGGAGCAGCCTGCGCATCAGGGCATCGACGGCATCATCCTGCAGCAGCTCCGCCCCGCCTTTCGCGATCATGACCGGATCGACGACCACCCGTTGCCAACCGAAGGCTTCGATTTTGTCCGCAACCGCCTCGATGATGTCGGCGCTAAACAACATGCCCGTCTTGACCGCATCCGCGCCCAGATCCGTCCCGACCGCTTCGATTTGCTCGGCGACGGCCGCGGCCGGCAGCGGGTAGACGCCTGAAACGCCAAACGTGTTTTGCACCGTCACCGCCGTGATAGCCGACATCCCGAAGGCGCCCAGCTCCTGAAACGTTTTGATATCCGCTTGTATTCCGGCGCCGCCGCCGCTGTCGGAGCCGGCAATCGTCAATGCTTTGGGGACGCTCACTGCACGAACCCCCTTCCGGCCGAAACCCGGTGCCCGCTGAGCACCTCTTCCGGAAGCGGATATTGGTCCATCTCTGACAGGGCGTCGAGAAAGGCGGTTTGAAAGCTCCCCGGACCGCGGTTACCGGCAGCCACGTATGCCCTCGTAGCCGCTTCCCCGTAAAAAGCAAGCGCGGCCGCGCCCGCCGTCAGCAAATCCGGTTCCACGGCGGCAAAAGCCCCGATGACCGACGTCAGCAGGCAGCCCGTTCCCGTCACCCGGGTCAGCATGGGATGTCCTCCTCGGACCACGTATCCTTTCAGGCCGTCCGTTATAACGTCCTCACGGCCTGTGATCGTAACGACGCTTCCGATCCGGCAAGCGGCCCGGACCGCCAGGTCGACCGAAGGTTCGGCTTCGGCCTCTCCGGCATCCACGCCTTTGATGACGGCCGTTTCGCCGATCAGGTTCGCCACTTCCGCCGCATTGCCGCGGACCAAAGCGACCCGGACTTCCTTCAAAATATTCAGTGCCGCGGTCGTCCGAAACGGCGTGGCGCCCGCGCCGACGGGATCGAGGATCACCGGCACGCCGTGCAAATTCGCCGATTTGCCTGCCAGGATCGCCGCTTCGACCAGCTCCGCGCTGAGCGTGCCCAAATTCAGCACCAGGGCGTCCGCTATTTTCGCCATATCAGCCACCTCTTCACGGGCATAGGCCATGACGGGGGAAGCGCCGATGGCCAGCAAACCGTTGGCCGTAAAATTCGTGACCACCATGTTGGTTATATTGTGCACCAGCGGCCTGCGCCGCTTGACCAGCCGGGGCAAATGCTGCAGATCCGCGATCATCGTCCCGCCCCTTCCGTTTGAGCCGCCGAAACCGGCCATTCTTCCAGCGTGTATGCCATATCCCAAAACATGTACTCCAGACGGCAGCTGGCCACAAAATGTTCCGTCAGCCGCTTTTTCCGGTCCGGAGATAAACTTTCTGCCCGCTCATCAAGCAGCAATCGCATTTTTTCCGTAATGCCGCCTTCAAAGCTGCCGTAAAAATGCATCCAGTCGTAAAACGGATGGGAGCGGTCCGGCTTCACTTCCGCCAGCAATTTGGCGCCGATCTCCGTATACGTCCAAGGGCAAGGCAACATCGCCGCCAAAATGTCCTCAAGCGTTCCCGCGTGGGCCACGCTCAGCATGTGGCGGACATAGTGGTTCGCCGACGGGGCAAGCGGATAACCTTGCAGCTGCTCGTACGAAACGCCGGCTACGCTGCAAAAATTGTTATGCGGATGCGTTTCGCTGTGCAGAATGAACGAAATTTGTTCGTTAAAAAGGGCCATCGTGTCGCGGCTGTCGCACTTCGAAATCGCGATTCCATATAACCGGATATAAGCGTTCAAATATTCGAAATCCTGCTTCACGTAATGAATCAGCTGTTCCTTCCGCAAAGTTCCGTCCGCAATGCCGCGTACGAACGGATGATCAAAAATCGCCCGGTAAATCGGGTCTGCTTCTCTTCTGAGCTCTTCGCTAAAACGGGTCATGCCAGCACCTCCGCATCGATTTGGATGAAATCCAAACAGGAAGAAGCCGGAAGCGGCCGATAAAACTTAAAAAGCCGCCCCGAAATGGAGCGGCTTCCAACGCTTTCGAACGCTGACCTAACGAAAGGCCGGCGTAAAACATGCGAAGTCCGTCTCCACTTCCCTACGCCGGTATGATCCGGATCAGGTTCAAAGGGTCCAAGCATCCTTGTCTCAGCCGCTCGCTTGCGGCTCCCCCAGTGGATTTCGTATGAAGATTTTCACCCTATACTTTATCTTCCATTTTGCGGCTTGTCAAACCGAAAATCATCGCCGCGGAAGTTCCCCACCGCCTTTCGGGCTTACCCTAAATAGCGGTGATACAAGCTTTTTGCTTCCGTGATGTCTTTTGTCCCATGCACGAGCACCCGCCCGTCCTGAAAAACCGTCAACCGGCATCCCTCGGCCGCAAAAGACACGAGATACGGGTTCTCCCTTACCTCGCCGCCCTGCCGGGACAACCTTCGCGCCAGCCCCTTTAAATCGCGCTGAACCGGTGCGGGCGGACGAATTTGCACCGTATCCCGGCCGCACAGCACGGCTGCCCGGGGCTGATTGGCCGGCTGTAGAAACGGATAGGTGCGGTGTAGTCCGCACGACGGACAATTCGGCTTCTTCATGCGCTCGACCCGGATTGCGGCATAGGCGCCCGTCCATAAATCGAATGAAATGAGTTTGCCGTGCAAAGCCTCCCCATCGTCCACCAGCAGCTTCAGCGCCTCGGAGGTTTGGTAGGCCGCAACCATCTGCGCCGCCGGTCCGATGATGCCGGCCGTATCGCAAGTTGCGCCGCCGGGCGGCATCGTTTCAAGCAAACAATGCAGGCATGGCGTGCGGCCGGGCACGACCGTGAAGGTCAGTCCGTAGCTGCCGACGCAAGCCCCGTAAATCCATGGAATGCCCTTCTTTTGCGACATATCGTTAATCAGCAGGCGCGTCTCGAAATTGTCCGTCCCGTCAAGGATCACGTTCACGCCCTGCGCCAGCTCGTCGATTTCCGGAATGGCGACGTCGGCTACGACGGCCCGGATGTCGATGTCCGGGTTGATGCGTTCCAGGCGGGCTTTGGCCGCCGCCGCTTTCGGCAGGCGCAGCAGGGCGTCCTCCTCGCTGTACAGCTGCTGCCGCTGCAGATTGCTCGGTTCCACATAGTCGCGATCCACGATGGTGACGGTGCCTACGCCCGCACGCACGAGCGTTTCGGCGCTTCCCGACCCCAGCGCTCCCGCGCCGACGATCAGGACATGCCTCTCCCCCAGCTTCCGCTGTCCGTCCAGTCCGATTTTGGGAAACAGTTCTTGCCGCGAATACCGCCCGTTCCGGGTCCCGTTCCCGCTCATGTTAGGCTCATTCCTTCGAGCGGGCTGCTGGCGGCCCCGCAGCGCCTTTTCGGAATACGGCCGGCTTCGTAGCCGAGGCGCCCGGCTTCGATGGCGAGCTTCATGGCAAGGGCCATTTTTACCGGGTCTTTGGCTCCCGAAACGGCCGAATTGAGCAGCACGCCGTCGGCGCCCAGCTCCATCGCAATGGCCGCATCCGACGGCGTGCCGATGCCGGCGTCGACGATGACGGGCACGGTCGATTGCTCGATGATGAGGCTCAAATTCAAGGGGTTCACGATCCCTTGGCCGGAACCGATCGGCGAGGCGCCCGGCATAACCGCGTGCACGCCGAGCTCTTGCAGCCGCTTCGCAAGCAGCACGTCGTCCGACGTGTAAGGCAATACGATGAAGCCTTCCTCCAGCAGCAATTCCGAAGCTCGCAGCGTTTCGACCGGATCGGGCAGCAGCGTCTTCATGTCGCCGATCACCTCGACCTTGATCATGTCGCATAATCCGGACGCTTTGGCGAGCTTTGCGATGCGCACCGCTTCCTCCGCCGTCCGCGCGCCTGCCGTATTGGGCAGCAGCGTAAACCGCCCGACGTCGATCATCTCCAGAAAATTCGGCTGGCTTGGCTCGTATATGTTCATCCGCCGAACGGCAAACGTCAATATTTGCGCGCCGGACACGTTTACCGCTTCCCTCTGCACTTCAAAATTCGGGAACTTCCCCGTCCCAAGCAGCAATCTTGATTGAAATTGATGCGGTCCGATGTGTAACATCGCCTTATCCTCCTCCCACAAAATGCACCAGTTCGATCCGGTCTCCGTTTCGGACGTCCGCGTCCTTATGCTCGTTTTTCTCGAGTATGTTCCCGTTGATTTCCACGACGACGACCTGCCGGTCCAGGCCGAAATGCGCTAGCAGCCGCGCCACCTTCGTTACCGACTCCGGCACCTGTACGGCGTTCCCGTTAATGATCAAATCCAACATGGGCGATCCTCCCCTCCGATGGCCTGACGGCGTGATGCCGGTCCGGCGCAAAAGATTCCCAGCCTGTGAATGAAGGCCGCCTTCCGCTCATCTGCTCAGCGATGAGCGCCCCGGTAATGGGGCTCAGCAACACGCCGTTGCGGTAATGCCCCGCGGCGACAAACAAACCTTCGTAGCCTGCGGCGGCACCCAGATAAGGAAGGCCGTCACGGGTTTGCGGCCGCAGCCCTGCCCACGCCTTCTCCCATCGGGCAGACGTTATCCGCGGCACGAGGGCGGCTGCTTTGGCCATCAGCCCCATCAAACCTTCGACGGACACCGTCAGCTCATCGTTGCGCTCGACCATGGAAGCTCCGACGAGGAGTCTCCCTCCCCGCTTCGGCACCAAATAACAGCCGTCGGTGAATACGGTATGGCTTACCAAAGGGACCTCCGTTACGACCGAAAAGCATTCGCCTTTCACCGGGTACACGTCGGTTTCGATTCCCGCTTGCGCCAGCAGCCGCTGGCCGTGGACACCTGCAGCGATGACCGCCTGTCCGCAGCTTATCGTCCCTTCATCCGTAACGATGCCGGTAACCCGCCCCCGTTCCAGCCGCAGCGAACGAACGCCGCAATTTTCCTTGGCTTCGGCGCCGAGCATGACGGCTGCCCGGACATAGGCGGCCGTCAATTCGGGCGCCGACACCTGCCCGTCCCCGGGAATCCGCATCGCGCCTTCGATGCGGCCCGTCAGGTTAGGCTCCAACTCGTTAGCTTCGGCAGGCGTAAGCCACGCGGCCGTTTCCCCGGCTTGGCGTTGAAAGGCGATCATCCGCCGGCAATCGGCGGCCTGGTCCGGCGTCAACGCCACCTTCAAAAGCCCTTTCTGCACCAGCCCGATGTCGATGCCGGTAAGCTCCCTCAGCTCCTCCGCCAGCTGGGGAAACATCGCCCGGCTCTGCCGCGCGAGGTCGAACAGCACGTCCGCCCGGTGGGTCTCCGACTGGGCGCCGAGCATGCCGGCCGCCGCGCCCGACGCGCCGGAGCCGATTTTCTCCCGCTCCAGAATCAATACGCGCCTGCCCTTCTTTGCCAGATGGTACGCGATGGAACCGCCGATGACGCCGCCTCCGACCACGACGACGTCAGCAACGTCAGCTTGATGGACCATGGTTTTCCCTCCCGTTATGTAAACATTGATAGTAAGCGGCAGCAGCGCTGACCGGGTCTGCCGCTTCCAAAATCCCGCTCATGACGGCCACGCCCGCCGCGCCGGCTTCAAGCGTATCCGCCACGTTCGCCGGCATCACACCGCCGATGGCGATAACGGGAATGCGGACGCGGCTCGCGAGCAGCCTCAGTTCCCCGGGTCCGCGGGCCGGAGAACCGGGCTTGGATGCCGTCGCATAGACATGCCCGAAAATGACATAGTCGGCCCCTTCCTCCTCGGCCGCCACGGCCTCGTGCAGCGAATGGACCGACCGGCCGATCCGCAGCTGCGGAAACCACTTCTTCACATCGGATGCATCCAGGCTGTGATGCCCGAGCTGCGCGCCCCGCACCCCGGCGGCCGCCGCGACGTCGGCCCGATCGTTCACCACGATGCGGTTTGCGGGAACCCCCGCAGCCAGCAGCATTCCGATTCCCTCCAGCAGCTCGCGCGCCGGTTTGGCCCGTTCCCTTAGATGAAACGCATCCACGTATGGATGGATGAGGCCGGCAATTCTCGCCAGCTCATCCAGCGGCTGCCTTCCCGTCGAAACGACATGCAGTTCCCTCCCTGTCAAAGGACCTCAACTCCCGCAAAAAAAAATTAAAGGCCGCTTTCCCGAAAGAAAGTGGCCTTTTCCGCACGTCGACAGCCTTGCGCCCCCAAAAAAACGCATAAGGCGCAAGCATAAAACGTTGTTCTTACCACTTCCCTCCGCTGGCATCGCTCCAGATCAGGTTCAAAGGGTCCGGAAATCGCACTTCCGTCTCAGCCGTCAGGCACCCCTAGTGATTTGCTATGAAATTGAAATTTACTATAACATGAAATCCGGTATGTGGCAATCTCTTCCATCCTGTTTTTTCAGCCCGCGCATCCGAAGCATCCGAAGCATCCGGCGAAAAGCGCCCCCGGACCGAAAAACGGCAAAACGCGGCGGCGGCAGTCAACGCGTAAGCAGAAATCGATGGGCTTGGCTGATGCCGCCCGCATCCTCGAACAACACCATCATGGACAGATCCGGAACAACCGCCTGTTCGTCCCGGATCCAATCAAGCGCCTCGTTCCCGGCACGCTCTTCGTTTACCGCGACCTTCCAGCCGGTTTTGGAAAAAGGAATGTCCAGCTTAATCTCATGGTTGTTCGCGTTATAGACGACGATGATGTTTTTCCAAGCGTCGCCGCCCGCAAAGTCCTTCAGCATAAAAGCGACGACATGCTCCCCGCAGCGGAGCGTTTCCAAATGGGTGTCAATCTGGTTCCGGGAGTTCAAGCGAAAGGCGGGGTGGCTTCTCCGAAGCTCGATCAGGCCCCGGTAATAGTCAAAAACCGGCCTAAACCTCCGCTTGTTTTCCCATCTTATGGCATTGACGGCATCGCCGCTGCGGTAGCTGTTATGATCCCCGTATTTCGTGCGGAGCAGCTCGTCGCCGGCATGAATGAGCGGAATCCCTTGGGAGGTCAGCACGATGCCGTTGGCCAGGAGGGCGCGTTTTACCGTCTCGCTTTTCATGATGTTCTCGCCGTCTATGCTCCGGTACGGCTCGGAATTTTCCACGGCCTCATGCAGGCTCCCTCCGTGAACGAGTTCCCCGTTTCGGATGTCCGGAAACTTGGCCTCGTCCCGCAGCCCCTGCGTCGTCAGCACTTTATCCCATAAATTCAAATTGTCGTGAACGGTCACGTAATTGACCGATTCGAGCGGAACATCCGCGAAATCGCCAATCGATCCCCTGACCCCTTCAAGGACCGCCGCTTCCGTGCCCGTTCCGCCCGTGGCAAAACCTTTCCCTTCGCCGTCGCTGTCCCCTTTGATCGCGCCGCGGAAATGGTCGTTGAATACGGCAAAGCCGAGATTCCTTTGGCTGCCTTTCAACGTTTGCCGCCCAAGCGGAGACTCCCCGCCCGTCCAGGGCTCCCCGTAGACGATGATGGCCGGGTCCGCCTCGCGGCGCAGCTCTTCGACCATCAGCCTGACGGTATCGGTATCGATCAGTCCCATCAAGTCCAAACGGAATCCGTCGATGTGATATTCGTCCGCCCAATAACGAACCGAATCGAGGATGAATTTCCGGACCATCGGGCGCTCCGTCGCCAGCTCGTTGCCGACGCCGGACCCGTTTGCCAGCCTGCCTTCGGCGTCCCTGCGGTAGAAGTACCCGGGCACGACCGCCTCGAACGGTCCGTCCTCGACGCTGTAGGTATGATTGTACACGACGTCCATCACGACGCGGATCCCTTTGCCGTGCAGCGCCATGACCATTTCCTTGAATTCGCGGATCCGGAGACCCGGCACGGTCGGATCGGTCGCGTAGGAGCCTTCCGGCAAGTTAAAATGCTGCGGATCATACCCCCAATTGTACTTCGGCCCGGAAGCGCCGGGATCGTCCGCCTGCAGCTCGTTCACCGTTTGGAAATCGAATACCGGCAGCAGGTGGACATGCGTGACTCCAAGCTCCTCCAAATGGTCGATGCCGATCGCATTGCCGTCCTTATCGCGCAATCCCGTTTCCGTAAACGCTTTAAATTTTCCTTTATGTTGAAAACCGGCGCCAGGGTCGGCCGAAAAATCGCGCACATGCAGTTCGTACAAAACGGCGTCTTCGCACCCTGCCAGGGGCGGCCTGCGGTCCGCTTCCCAGCCGGGCGGGTTCCAGGCTTCCATGTCCACGATCGCCGACCTGGCGCCGTTGGCGCTGACGGCTTTCGAATACGGATCGGCGGCATAGCGGACGGTTCCATCCGGGTGCTCGATCTTGTACATATAATACCGGCCGGCAAGATCGCCGGAAAATCGCAAAAACCATACGCCGTCCTTCCACTTTTTCATCCCGATTTCCAGTCCGCCCGCATGATCGATGACCTGGCCGTCCGCGTTATAACAACCCGCATCCTCATAAAGCGCGAGCGTCACTTTTGCGGCCCCGGGCGCCCACAGCTTAAAAACGCTTTCCGCTTTGCTATACGTGCAGCCCAAATCCCGTCCGCCGTAATACTCCGTGATTTCCCTCATGATTACACCACCGTAAGCTATGACATTCGATGCACGCAAGGATGCTGCATAATCCCCAAAAACGACTTTCAGTCCGAAATAGACAGCGACAAAGTTTGGTTCGGTTACATACTGTTTCCGGGAGCGGCCGGAATCGGATTTTGCATCATCCCGACGTCAAAAAGCCTAACCTATCCTATGTGCTTTTGTTGCCAAATGTACAGGTTTGTATGCATCGAAAAGAGCCCAATTTGAAGCGTGCCGCCGTCAAAATAGGCGGATCGCGGTTGCGGGCTTGCCGAAGGCGGCAACGGCGCAGCTGCGCCGCCATTAAGGCGGGGCGTCGCGGCTTAAGGCCCTTTAAGGCGGACTTCGGCCCTCCCGCTTATTCAGGCGCTTCAGCGTTGATTCAGGCGCAAAAAGGCGCCGGATCATGCCGGATCCGACGCCTTTTCCATCCATTTTTTCGGATTGCTACTCTTCGAGAAACTCTGCGTATTGCTGCGGACTGAGCAAAGCCGAGAGCTGCTCCTCCAGATCGCCTTCGACTTCGATTTCGGCCATCCACCCGCCGTCGTACGGTTCGTTGTTGACGAGCTCCGGCTCGTCGCCGAGCCGCGGATTGATTTTGGCGATTTGGCCGCTGACGGGGCTGAACAGGTCCGACACGGTTTTGACGGATTCGATCGTGCCGATGCTTTCTTCAGCCTGTACGCTTGCGCCTTCTTCGGGAAGCTCCACGAATACGATGTCGCCAAGCTGATGCTGGGCGAAATCGCTGATGCCGATGCGCACGACGTTTCCGCTTACCTTTTCGACCCATTCGTGATCCTTGCTGTACCAACGGTTTTCTTTCACATTGCTCATCGTTTTTCGACTCTCCTTCGATTCTTGTCGTCATCCTTCGAAATAGGGTTGCTAATGAGCCATTATGGGGTGTCTGACGGCGGCTGCTTGGTTTCTTTGGCTTCCTTGGCTTTGCGGCGGCGCTGCTCGACCAGCTCTCGGGTCAGCCTGCGGCCGGTAGGCGTGGCGGCAAGGCCGCCTTTGCCCGTTTCCCGGTGTTTGCTCGGCATGGCGCTGCCGACCTCCAGCATGACGCCGATAACCTCGTCGGCGGGAATGACGCTGCCGACGCCGGCAAGGGCCATATCGGCGGCTGCCAGCGCGGTGACGGCGCCGAGGCCGTTGCGGACGATGCACGGAATTTCCACCAATCCGGCGACGGGATCGCAAATGAGGCCGAGGCAGTTTTTCATGGCCAAGCCGACCGCATGGACGGCCTGACGCGGCGAGCCGCCCCTTAGTTCGACCATGGCCCCGGCCGCCATGCCGATCGCCGATCCGACCTCGGCCTGGCAGCCGCCTTCCGCGCCGGAAATCGACGCGTTGTTGGCAATGACGTACCCGATCGCCCCGGCCGTAAATAAGCCGCGCACCAGCTTGTCGTCCTCCCAGCCGAAGCGTTCCTGCGAGCTGACGAACACGCCGGGAATGATGCCGCAGGAGCCCGCCGTCGGCGTGGCGATGATTCTCCCCATCGAGGCGTTCACTTCGGAGACGGCGAGGGCGTAAGCCATCGCCATGGCGGAGGGCTCGCCGAGCGACGTATCGCCCTGCCGCATGTAATCCGCAACCTTCTTGGCGTCGCCCCCCGTCAGGCCGCTGCGGGATTTCGTGTTGCCGGTCAGCCCTTTGCGGACGGCTTCCTTCATCACCTGGTAGTATTCGGCCATCTGCCGGAATACGTCTTCGGCGGGAACGCCCGTTTCCTTGGCCTGATCCTCCAGCATCACCTCGGCGATCGTTTTGTTTTCTTTCAGGCATATGTCTGCCAGCTGTTCCAGCGTCTCGAATCTCATCGCATTTAGCTCCTTTGGGTCAAATCGATCATCGTCACTTCCAAAATATGCGGAAGGCGGGCCATCTCCTCCAGTACGGAGGGGGCGGGCGCCGAATCCAGCTCGAACACCGTCATGGCCGCTTCGCTGCGCCCCTTGCGGTCCACGTCCATGTAACCGATGTTGACGCCTTCCCGGCTGAGCAGGCCCGTCAGGTCGGCAATCACGCCGCGGCTGTCGGTATGCGTCACCGCGATCGTCGGGTATTCGCCGGTCATCTGCACGTCGAATCCGTTCAAGGCATAAACGGCAATCGTTCCTCCCCCGATGGAAGCCGCGACCATCTCCGCCTTCCGTTCCCCGGCCCAAAGCTTGAGTTTGACGGAATTCGGGTGCGGACCGTTGCCTTTCCCCTGAACCCATTCGATGCTCATCCCGGCTTTTTCGGCTTCGATGTCCGCCTCCGGGATCCGTTCATCGTCCGTGTCGAAGTTCAGCAGCCCCGCGGTCAATGCAAGGTCCGTTCCATGTCCCCAATACGTCTCCGCAAAAGAACCGTACAAAGTGGCTTCGACCTTCTCCGGCTGACATCCGAGCAGTTGGCGCGCCACCCTGCCGATGCGCACGGCGCCCGCGGTATGCGAACTGGAAGGACCCACCATGGACGGGCCGATGATGGAAAATACATGTTTGAATCTCACTAACTCCACGCTCCTGTTTTAGGTCATTCAAGTCAGGAAGTTTCACGGTGTTCAACATCGCACGAACAAGGGCAACAAAAAAGAGGACAGCAAAAAAGGTATGCAGCACCTTTTCTCTGTCCCTTGTACCTGAGAGTTTGGACGGAAACCTGCCGTTTCCGCGTTCCCCTTGGGTGGCTGACGCTCTCTCCAGAGCCGCGTCCGGCGACGGTTCCTTGTACCTGAGAGATTAGCCGCCGGTTTGTGCCCTCCCGCAGCTTGCTCCTTCGGTGCCGCCTTATGAAAAAGGCAGTCTCTCCCGTTCGCCATCATCCGCTTGTATATAAATGTCCATTCATGATTGAAACCATTTACAATCCTAATCACCTTAAGAATAAAGCAGAGCAAACGGCGCTGTCAATATAACAGGAACCTGATTTTCCCGAACAGCGAACACCCTCTTGTTTCCCGCGGTTTTCCCGTCGTTCTTCCGCCTTCCGGCCGCCTAAATCCGCATGCCGCTGCGCATGTATTCCATGGCGCCTAGGGCGACGATGCGTTTATTGTCTTTGGCCGGGGCGATCAGGCAAGCGCCGAACATGTCCGGAAGGGTATGTTTTTGCGCCGTTTCAAGCGCATGCTCCATATACCCGGGATAGGTGGCGGTGCTGCCGCCGACCACGATCACATCCGGATTAAACAGATGGATCACGTTCGTCAACGCCATTCCGAAATATTCGCCCGCACGGGCAATCAGCTGCATGGCGGCCGGTTCGTTTCGGTTGATCCGCTCCAGGAATTCATCAATGCCGCAGCCGGCCTGCTGCAAAATGCCGATGCCCCCCGCGACGCTGTCCAGCCTTTGGGGACCTTCTGCCGTCTGGATGATGCAGTATCCCAGTTCCCCGGCAAAACCGTGTGCCCCTGTAAACATCCGCCCCTTCGAATAGACGCCGAGCGCCGTGCCGGAACCGGCCATAATGACAGCGATCGTGTCTTTGTCCTTGTAGTGGACCGTTTCGGCGACCGCAGCCGATTTGACGTCATTGATAAACCGGACGGGAAACCTTCCCGCGCCGAAATAATCAGCGATAATCCCGCTTAAGGAGCGGACGTCCGACAACTGAACGCGGTGATCCCCCTCCACGAGGCCCGGCACCGCCATGCCGACCCCTTCCGGCTCGAACGGAAGGCGCTCGATAAACGCGTCGAGCTCCTGCTTCAGCCGCTCCCGCGGGCAATCCAGCCCGGTCGGCACTTTATTTTCGAACGTTTTTCCTTCATGCTCCGCGTACATGTACATTTTCGTGCAGCCGATATCCACGCCGACGATTTTTTCCACGTGTTCATCCTCCCCGGATTACAGCTCGTAATGGGTCATGCCAATATCATTGTATCGCGGCGAACGCGGAAACAGTATGTTAAAATTCAACGTTTTCCGATGCTTTTGCCGCCGGGCGTCCGCCCTGCCAAGCTTCGGCCTTTCCTCCGGATAATGTTGTTGACATTCCGCAAGGCTTTGAGTATTAATGGTAGTAGACAATTCAATAGCGGATGAAGGTAATGGGAGAGATTACTGTTTACCGGTGACGCCGAAGGAGTAAGCCCGCGTGAAAACGGGTGAATCTCTCAGGCAAAAGGACCATTATCGGACGCATCTCTGGAGAGAATTCTTGAGCGAAAAGAATCACCCAAGGGGAAATTTGTTGACCGGTACGACAGCGGCGCGCAGCCTTGCACCCGTGATGAGCCGTCAAGCAAAGTAACTCTCAGGTACCAAGGACAGAGCAAGAGGATCCGTATGCCGATGATCGGCATGCTTGTTCTTTTGCCTGTCCTTTTTGTGCTTTCGAAAAATGGAAAGAGAAGGTGATGGAAACGTGTCCGAGCTTAAACGAACCCCGCTTTACCCGCTGTATGCCGACATTCCGGGCGTGCGCTGCATCGATTTTGGCGGCTGGGAGCTTCCCGTCCAGTTCAGCGGCATCCATAAGGAGCATGAAGCCGTCCGCGAAGCCGCAGGTTTATTCGACGTGTCCCACATGGGCGAATTTTTCGTCAGCGGCCCGCAGGCCGAAAGCTTCCTTCAGCGCATGACCGTCAATGATGTAACCGTTCTCGTCCCCGGGCAGGCGCAATACAGCGCCATGTGTTATCCGGACGGAGGCGTCGTCGACGATCTGCTGGTTTACAAGCTGGCCGAGGCATCCTATATGCTTGTCGTCAACGCTTCGAATATCCGCAAAGACTGGGAATGGCTGAGCCGGCATCTTGCGGACGGGGTCCGAATGACCGACAAATCCGATGATACGGCTCTGCTCGCGCTGCAGGGGCCCAAAGCGGAAGACATTCTCGCCCCCCTTGTCGATTGCGATTTGACGCAGCTCGGCGCGTTTCACTTTCTGCAAAACGTATCGCTGTTTGGCGCGTCCGTCCTCATCTCCCGCACCGGCTATACCGGCGAAGACGGATTCGAAATTTACCTGCCTGCCCAAGATGCGCCGGCCGTCTGGACCGGATTGCTTGAGCGCGGCGTTGCCTTCGGCCTGATTCCGGCCGGCCTCGGCGCCCGCGACACGCTCCGCTTCGAAGCCAAGCTGCCGCTTTACGGGCAGGAGCTGTCCCAGGACATCTCGCCGCTGGAAGGCGGCATCGGCTTTTTCGTGAAGCTGGGCAAAGGCGATTTCATCGGCAAAGACGCTCTGCAGCGGCAGAAGGAAAGCGGCGTGCCGCGCAAATTGGTCGGCGTGGAAATGATCGACCGCGGCATCCCCCGCTCGCATTACGCGGTTTATGCCGGCGGCGAGCGCATCGGAGAAATTACGACCGGCACCCAATCCCCCACGCTGAAACGGAATTTGGGGCTGGCGCTCCTCGATAGCCGTTTTGCCGCCGTCGGCACGCAGGTCGAGGTCGATGTGCGGGGCAAACGCCTGCAAGCCGAAGTTGTTCCCGTTCCATTCTATAAACGAGCCCGAAAAGGAGCTGACTCCAAGTGAAGCACCGTTATCTGCCGATGACCGAGCAGGATCAGCAGGAAATGCTGAAAACCGTCGGAGCGAATTCGATTGAAGATCTTTTTAAGGACATTCCCGAAGAAATCCGTTTCAAAGGCGAGCTTCCGGTCTCCAAGCGGCTGGACGAGTACGCCCTCACGACCTATCTGTCCGCGCTTGCCGCCAAAAACGCGAACACCGACCAATACCCCAGCTTCCTTGGCGCCGGACTTTATGATCATCATATTCCTTCCGTCATCAACCATGTCGTATCCAGATCCGAATTTTATACGGCTTACACGCCGTACCAGCCTGAAATCAGCCAAGGCGAGCTGCAGGCGATCTTCGAGTTCCAGTCCTATATTTGCGAGCTGACGGGCATGGCGGTCGCCAACGCCAGCATGTACGACGGCGCGACGGCCCTCGCGGAAGCCGGCTCCCTGGCGAGCGCCGCCACCAAGCGGACCAAACTTGTCGTCTCCGCGGCGGTTCACCCGGAATCGAGGCAAGTGCTTCATACGTATGCCCGGGGATTGGGTCTGGACATCGTCGAGGTCGGCACGCACAACGGCGTGACGGACATGGCCGAGCTGGCCCAAGCCGTTTCGGACGATACCGCGGCCGTACTCGTGCAAAACCCGAACTTTTTCGGATCGGTCGAAGATCTCGCGGCCATCGGCGGCTTGATCCATAACCACAAAGGGCTTATGGTGGTCAGCGCCAACCCGCTGTCGCTCGGGCTGCTGGAAGCGCCGGGCAGACTCGGCGCCGACATCGTCGTCGGAGACGCCCAGCCGCTTGGCATCGCGGCTTCGTTCGGAGGTCCGACCTGCGGATTTTTCGCCGTGTCCCAAGAGCATATGCGCCGAATCCCGGGCCGCATCGTCGGCCAGACGGTCGACCGGAACGGGAAACGCGGCTTCGTCCTGACGCTTCAGGCCCGCGAACAGCATATCCGCCGGGAAAAGGCGACCTCCAACATCTGCTCGAACCAGGCGCTGCTTGCGCTTTGCGCATCCGTATACTTGTCCGTCATGGGCAAGCAGGGATTGATCGAGGTCGGCCGGCTGAACCTGCAAAAAAGCCATTATGCCGCGGGACAACTTGCGAAAGTGCCCGGCGTGACGCTGCCGCACGCCTCTCCTTTTTTCAACGAATTCGTGATCAAGCTGCCTGCCGGCACATCCGTCGCGGACGTCAACGCGAAACTGCTGAAGCAAGGCTTCCTGGGCGGGTACGATCTCGGCCGCGCTTATCCGGAGCTTGAAGGACATATGCTGGTTGCCGTCACCGAACGCCGTACGAAAGAACAGATCGACCAATTCGTTTCATTGCTGGAGGGCTGTTTATGATACAGGAAAAAGCGTTGATATTTGAGCTGAGCCACCCCGGCCGCATCGCCTACTCCCTTCCGGAGCTCGACGTGCCCGAGGTGGAGGCCGAATCCCTCATACCTGCCGCCATGCTGCGCAGCGAACCCGCGGCGCTGCCGGAGGTGTACGAGGTCGACGTCATCCGCCACTACACGGAGCTGTCCCGCCGCAATTTCGGCGTGGATAACGGGTTTTATCCGCTCGGCTCCTGCACGATGAAATACAATCCGAAGGTTAACGAAGACGTGGCGCGTTACCCGGGCTTCGCCAAAATCCATCCTTACCAGCCCGAAGAAAGCATCCAAGGCGCGCTCGAGCTGATGTATCAGCTGCAGCAGGACTTGGCGGGGCTTACCGGCATGGATGCCGTCACGCTGCAGCCTGCCGCAGGCGCGCACGGCGAATGGACCGGGCTCATGATGATCCGCGCGTATCATGAAAGCCGCGGCGAATTCCGCGACAAGGTGATCGTGCCGGATTCGTCCCACGGCACCAACCCGGCCAGCGCATCCGTGGCCGGACTCAAAACGATTACGATTCCGTCCACGGACAAGGGACTCGTCGACCTGGAGGCGCTGCGCGCGGCGGTCGGCAGCGACACGGCGGCGCTGATGCTGACCAACCCGAACACGCTCGGCCTGTTCGAGGAGCAGATCCAGGAAATCGCGGCGGTCGTTCACGAAGCCGGCGGGCTTCTGTATTACGACGGCGCCAATTCCAACGCGATCATGGGCATTACGCGCCCCGGCGACATGGGCTTTGACGTGGTGCACCTGAATTTGCATAAAACGATGAGCACGCCGCATGGCGGCGGCGGTCCCGGCGCCGGTCCGGTCGGCGTCAAAAACCTGCTCGTGCCGTTCCTGCCCCTGCCGCTCGTCTCGAAAAAGGAAGACGGGACGTATACGCTGGAAGGCGGCAGCGAATCGTCGATCGGCCGCGTGAAAGCTTATTACGGCAACTTCGGCATTCTCGTCCGCGCCTATGCGTACATGCGCAGCTACGGTCCCGAAGGTCTGCGCCGCGTATCCGAATGCGCCGTGCTGAACGCCAATTACATGATGAAACGCCTCGAACCCTATTACGACATTCCGTATCCGGGCGTCTGCAAGCATGAATTCGTCATGTCCGGCACGCCGCTCAAGCAATACGGCGTCCGCACCCTGGACGTGGCGAAGCGGCTGCTCGATTTCGGGTATCATCCGCCGACCATCTACTTCCCGCTGAACGTGGACGAATGCATGATGATCGAACCGACGGAAACCGAAAGCAAAGACACGCTCGACGCCTTTATCGACACGATGATCCAAATCGCCAAGGAAGCCGAAGAGCAGCCGGAACTGCTGCTTAACGCCCCTTACGGCACGCCGGTCACCCGTTTGGACGAAACGACGGCCGCGCGCAAGCCCGTGCTGAACTGCGCCTGCAGTTAAACACGCCTTAGAAGCGGGGAAAACAAATCAAAAAGGCGGCCCAAGCCTATTCGCTTGGACCGCCTTTTTCATGGATATATGACTGGCATTGCGCCAGATCCGAAACTTGCCTTCGGCAATGGGTCGTTAGAGGCCTGCCGCTCCTCCTACACCCTCGTTTGCTCAGTCAACCGGCAAGAGGCAACAGCAGCGGGAATTTACTCCTCCTTGGCCGCGCCCGCCTCCAGGTTCACCAGCTCGCGTTCCTGCTGCGCATGCTGGGCCGCCACCGGAGCGGGTTTCGATTTGCCCGTCAGGTTTTTGATCAGTCCCTCCACGTCGATGCCGGACACGTTTTTCAGCATTTCCGGCGCGGTGGACATCAGCTCCGTCACGTAGTTGCTTACGCGGGCCGCGCCTTCGCCTTTGCCCGTATCCACCACGGTAAGCTTGTCGATCGAAGAGATCGGCTGCGCAATTTTGCCGGCCAGCTCAGGCAGCATTTTGACGATGATGTCGAGCACCGCCGCTTCGCCGAACTTCTGGAACGCTTCCGCCAGCTTTTCCTTCGCTTCGGCTTCGGCCAAACCGCGCAGGCGGATGACTTCCGCTTCGGCGGTACCTTTGGCCCGCTCCGCATCGGCGATCGCCTGGCCTTCCAGCCGTTTTTGCTCCGCGGAAGCTTTGGCCTGCGTTTCAATGGAATACTGCAAAGCGTCCGCTTCGCGCATTTTGCGAGCTTTGTCCGCTTCGGCCGCCTGCTCGACGGCGTAACGGTCGGCATCCGCCTTTTTCTTCACTTCGGCGTCGTATTGCTTTTGCCGAACCATGATTTCTTTTTCCTGCAGGTCGATTTCGCGTTCCTTGCGGACCAGCTCGACTTTCATCTGTTCTTCGACCATCGTCTGCTTGGCGCGAGCTTCCTGAATGTGGTACGCCTGATCGGCTTCCGCCTTGGCGGTGTCCTGCTCCTTCTTAAAGGAGGCAACCTTCAGCTCTTTTTCCTTGGTCGCTTCGGCGATGTTGGTGTCGCGCAGCAGCTCGGCCTTCTGGCCCTGCTCTTCCGCGTTCGCCTTCTGAATCCGCGCATCCCGCATCGCTTCGGCTTCCGCGATTTCGGCGTCCCGCTTTACCGCCGCAATCCGCGGCTTGCCCAGCGCGTCGAGGTAACCCTGCTTGTCGCGGACGTCCTTGATCGTGAAGGAAACGATCTGCAGCCCCATCTTCTTCAAATCGCGGGCCGCCACGCCTTGGACCTCCTGCGCGAATTTGTCGCGGTTCCGGTATACTTCCTCCACGGTCATGGAGCCCAAAATCGCCCGCAGATGACCTTCCAGCACCTCTTGGGCTTCGCCCTTCAGCGCGTCGATCGGCTTGCCGATAAATTGCTCGGCCGCGGTCGCGACGTCTTCGATCGAACTGCCGACCTTGATGATCGCGACGCCGTCGGCGATGACCGGCACCCCTTGCTCGGTGTAAACCTCGGGCGTTGATACGTCCAGCTTGTGGGAAAGCAGCGAAATAAATTCCGACTGCTGGAATACCGGCAAAATAAACGCGCCGCCCCCGCGGACGATTTTGATCTTGCGTCCCGATTCGTCTTCAGCGATGTTTTTGCTTCCCAAAAAGGAACCCGTCACGATCATGGCTTCGTCCGGCCCAACCGTCTTGTAGCGGGCCCAGAAAGCCAGCCCCAGCACGATAATAACCCCGACGACAATGATGGGAATGAGCAGGTAATCCGGCAAATCCATTAAACAACATCTCCTTTTCTCTCGTCTAATTTGGCGACGCGCAGTACCCCGTCAAGCACGTCAACGACGACCACCCTGGTGCCTGCGGCCAACAGGCAGCGATCGAAACTCGAAGCGATGTGGAGCGTGTTCCCGGCGCCAAGCTTGATCATGACCTCGCCGAAGCCCGATTCGGGAATCGGTATGGTGACCTCGCCGATGCGGCCCGACAACTCGCGGATGGAATAAGCGGTGGAGTTTTCGCTGTTGTCCATCGGCCTGACGTAAAACCAATAGACCAGCGCCGAAATGATCACCGCTGCGGCAATCGACAACAACACGACCGCCAAACCTCCCCATCCCGTGTAGCGCTCAAGCAAAACGCCGGCACCTCCAAACACGGTCACAGCGCTTGCGATGACCATCGGTTTCAGGAAATCGACCGACAAAAAGTCGAGCAGCCCGTCAAGGGCATGGCTGACCAGATCCCCCAAAACGACGCTGACCACCGCAAACAGGATTCCGCCAGCCAGACAGCTCCAGAAAAGCGTTTCCATGGTCGCATCCTCCCATGCCGGGATTTTGCAAAATTTCGTCAATCCGTCCGCTTCCGGATCGCAATACGTGGAAGAATACCCCTTCAATCCATATATTGCCGCTTGGAAAATTCGCTTTCACATTGGATTTTTGCAAAATCCCCCAGATATGTTCAAACTGCCTATATAAGGATATACGTAATAAGGCTCGAATTGTTTCAAATATTTCCTCTCTGATAAAATCTTGGCGAAACGGTTGTCGGCGGGAACCCCTTTGGAATCCCTTTTGTTTCGATGGTCTACGTTACCCTCCTACCCCAGCTGCACATAAAAACTCGTCTGTCCGTTAGGGACGCTTTTGACGAATATTTTCCCTTTATGGCCCTCCACGATCGATTTGGCGATCGCCAGGCCAAGGCCGTACCCGCCGTGCTTCCGCGAGCGGGAGGCATCGGCGCGGTAAAAGCGGTCGAAAATATGGTTTATATGTTCCGGGGCGATGCCTTCGCCCGTGTTGGTCACCTTCAGCAGCGGGCGGTGATGCTGCTTTTTCAGTTCCAGATGGATGGCTCCCCTCGGATTGGCGTATTTGACGGCGTTGTCGAGCAAAATCATCACGACCTGCTTCACCTGCTCGCTGCTCCCCGTCATGCTCAAACGGGGTTCGATTTCATACGTGAACGCGAGCTCTTTTTCGTATATGACCGCTTCCATGGTCAAAATGACGCTTTCGACCGCTTCGCTAAGATCAAACGGAACGAAGATCAGTTGTCCGCGGGCGTCGTCCATTCGGGCGAGGTACAGCAGATCGTTGGCGAGCGCCTTCATGCGCTCGGTTTCCGATTTGATATGGTGCAGCCATTTGGATTGGGACTGGATGGAGTCTTCGCTGTTCGCCAGCAGCACCTCGGCGTTGGTGTTGATGACGGCCAGCGGCGTTTTAAGCTCATGGGAGGCGTCGGCAATAAACTGCCGCTGCTTCTCAAACGCTTTGCGGACGGGTTCGATCGAACGATTGGCAAAATAGCGGCTCGTCAAATAGATCACGGCCAGCATCACCAAGGCCACCGCCAAAAAGGTATAGATCAGATTGGTGGTGATTTTGAGCTGCGCCGTCACGTCCAAATACACGACGGAATATCCGCTTGGCGTCGGCTGTACGCTATACGCCCAGCGCGTCCCGTCCAAATTGAAGCGGCCGCTCCTAACCGGATTTTGAACGGCTTGGTTTTTGGCCGCGTCATAGAAGTCTTGGCTCATTTCGAAGCGGGAATTGGTCTTGACCAGATTCCATTCCCGATCCGTTTCCAGCTCGAAGGAAACCGAAAGTTCGGGAGGCGGCACTTGGCCTTTCTCCATGGGGCGGGAGGAGCCTTCTGCAGATGGCCCTGCAACGGCGGCGCCGCTCCCTTGCGGCGGCGAGGATGGATCCGGGCTGCCATCGCCTTTCGCCTCGGCTTCCAAGCTCCCTTCCTGTCCCGGCGGCAGCGCCGAAGCTTTTGCCGGATCTTTTTTGCCCGGTCCTCCCCCCTTATGATAAAACTCCGATACGCGCTGCAGCTCCATGCCGATATCGCGGCGGACGTTTTGGTACGTGATCATGTAAATTGCCGTAAAAGCGACCAGCATGATGAATGTAATGATAGCCATGTTCATCAGCAGAAACCGGTTGCGCAGCTTTTTGAACATCACGAAACCGCCTCCAGTACGTAACCGACGCCCCGGATCGTGGTGATCCGCACCGACGCGCCCAGAAAAGCCAGCTTTTTCCGCAAAAACGAAATGTACACTTCGACGTTGTTATGTTCGGCATCGGAATCAAAGCCCCATAATTTCTCGATGATTTGCTCTTTGGAGGTGACCGCCTGTTTTCTCAGCATCAGCAGCTCCATCAGCTCGCTTTCCTTCAAACATCAGCTTCAGTTCCTTGCCCCTGCAGCTCAGCTTCAGCATGGACGTATTCAGCTCGATGTCCCCGAATTTCAGGCCGTCCTCAGGCACGACCTCTCCTTTTCGCCGCAAAACCGCGCGGATTCGGGCCAAAAGCTCGCCCGTGGAAAACGGCTTGGCGACGTAATCGTCGGCTCCGCAGTCGAGCCCCGCGATCGTGTCGGAAATTTCCCCTTTGGCCGTGAGCATGATGACCGGCGTGGCGATGCCTTCGGCCCGGATCGTCCGCAGCAGCGCGATTCCGTCCATCTCCGGCAGCATGATATCCAGCAGCAGCAAATCGTAAATCCCGCTGAGGGCGTTATCCAATCCCGCCTGGCCGTCGTGAACGGCGTCCACGGAATAATGGTTTTTTTTCAAAATTTGCGTCAGCGCCTCCGCCAAATGCACTTCGTCTTCAACGATTAATATGCGCATAGTCGTAATCTCCTTCATTCTCTCTGATGAATCGTCGATCCCTACGATAAGGAACGAACCTTTAATCAACCTTAATCAGCGCCGCATGCTCCGGCCCATGGCGAACGTCATATTTTAGCTGTGTAAACGGAATGTTATCGCCGTGTTTAAGTTTCGTTAAAGGTTGTGCCGTTAAGCTACAGACATGGAGGGGCGATGCCCCGCGAGGCGTTACTGACGAAAGGAGCGAAATGACGATGGCGATTGAAGTTTTTAACCGGTACGAAAACAAGTACCTGATGGACACCAAAGCTTTTTACGACATTTACAACGACCTGATGGCTTATATGGAACCGGATGAAAACAACAAGGACAACAAGTTTTACACCATCAGCAACCTATACTACGACACCGAACATCACACGCTCATCCGTACCAGTCTGGCCAAGCCCAAATTCAGGGAAAAGCTGCGGATCCGGTCGTACGGCGTGCCGGGCAGCGATGCCAAGGTTTATTTGGAGCTGAAGAAAAAAGTGTTCGGCCTGGTGAACAAAAGAAGGACCGCCCTTAAGCTAAGCGAAGCCTACGAGTTCGTCCGGACGGGCACCCCTCCCGCCTTCCGGAAAGGCATGAACAAGCAGGTCATCGGCGAAATCGAATATTTTTTGAGCAGGTACGAACTGCAACCGATGGTTTATCTGGCGTACGACCGCATCGCCTTGTTCTGCAAGGGCAACCGGGATCTGCGGATCACCTTCGATACCCACATCCGCTCGCGCCGCCATGACCTTCAATTGGAAGCCGGCGATTACGGCGAGCCGCTGCTGGAACGGGGCCAATGGCTGATGGAAGTCAAAGCCGAAAAAACGGTACCGGTGTGGCTGTCCAAAATGCTGTCCGAGCACCGATTGTACCGCACCAGCTTTTCCAAGTACGGGAATGAGTACAAAAAAACGATTCGAAACGCAAGTGCACCAGTCATAGAAAGGGAGAGAGTTGTTTTATGATCGATTCCATTTTGAACGCGTCCACAGCGGACACCGCTTTATCGTTACCCCGCGCGCTTTTGACCTTGGCCGTCGCCATTGTCCTGGGCGCCATCATCAGCTTTACGTACATGAAAACCCAGCCTGCTTTTTCGCAGAGCTTCACGCTGACGATGGTCATCCTGCCGGCGATCGTGGCGATCATCATCATGCTGATCGGCAGCAACATCGCCCGGGCGTTCAGCCTGGCGGGGGCCTTCTCCATCATTCGGTTCCGAAGCGCGCCGGGGGATGCCAAGGACATATCCTACGTGTTGTTTTCGATGGCGGCCGGGCTGTCCGCCGGGGTCGGGGCATTCGGTTACGCCGTCTTGTTTACCGTCATTTTGTGCGTGCTGATGTATGCGCTGGGCAAAGCCAAGTTCGGCACGAGGAAAGACCAATTGAAAACGCTCAAAATCACCATTCCGGAAAATCTCGGTTACGAAGAAGCGTTTGAAGAGGTATTCCGCAGGCACCACGTCGAGTATGAGCTGAGAAAAGTCAAAACGGCCGAGCTCGGAAGTTTGTATGAGGTGGTGTATTCGATAAAAATGGGGCCTCAGACGAACCAGAAGGAATTTTTGGACGCCATCCGGACCCGAAACGGCAACTTGGACATTACGCTGACGATGAACCCTGCGATGCAGGAATATTAAACGAAAAGAGGTCGAACCATGAAACCATCCTATAAAACGAAATTTGCGGCAATTCTGATCCTGTCCGCCATGCTGGCCTCCGGCTGCACGACCAGTGCCGCGGGCACGAAGGCGGCGACGGACGGCACATCAACGGACACGGCAGCGGCGGAAGCAGCCGTGGATGCAAGCAAGGCCAATGCCCAGCTGGCGGGCCTGAAAACAAAAGACCTTGTCCAATATGACGGCGACGATACGACCGTGGACTGGGAGGAGAGCAAGGCCACGAAGGTGACGCTGAACGGCGCCAGCGCGGCCGTTGACGGAGCGGGCGCAAAGGCGAGCGGCGGCAAGATCACGATCTCCTCGGCCGGAACTTACGTGGTTAGCGGCAAGTTGACCGGAGGAAGCATCGCGGTTGACGCTGGCGAAGACGATGTCGTGCGCCTGGTGCTGAACGGAGCGCGTATCGCCAGCCCGGACGGCCCGGCGATCCAGGTCAAAAAAGCCGGGAAAACGGTGGTGACGCTGGCCAAAGGAACGGAAAACACCTTGTCCGACGGAACCAAGTATGCGGATACGTCGGAAGATGCCCCGACGGCGGCGCTGTTCAGCCAGGACGATCTGACGATCAACGGCACGGGGCAGCTGACCGTGCAGGGAAATTATAAAGACGGCATCACGAGCAAGGATGATCTCAAAATCGTCGGCGGCACGCTGAGCGTCAACGCCGCCGACGACGGAATCATCGGCCGCGACCTGGCTGCGGTCAAGGGCGGAAGCATTTACGTCAATGCCGGCGGCGACGGCTTCAAGACGACCTATGACGGCGACAAGGACAAGGGTTACCTGCTCATCGAGGACGGAACCTTCCGCGTCGAAGCCGGCAGCGACGGATTTCAGGCGGCCGCTTCGATCCTGATCGACGGCGGCACCTACGACGTGGTAACCGGAGGAGGCAGCGCGAACGCCGAGCCGCACGAGGAAGAAATGCCGATGGGACGCCCGGACTTCGGTGGACGGACGGAGCCCGGGGCGCAAGGCGAAAAGGCTGAGGCTCAAGGCAAGGACAGCGGAGATGCGGCAGCAGGCGCTGCGAACAGCGAAAAACCGTCTGCCTCAAGCAGCGGTTCCGCGTCCCAAGCGAATGAACATGCCGCCAACAAGGACGGCAGCGTCTCAGCCGGAACGGAAGCAGCCCAGACGGCGGATGAGGAGAGCGAGTCCGCCAGCATGAAAGGGCTCAAGGCCGAGGCTGGCATTGCGGTGTCGGGCGGAACGTTCAACATCGATTCGGCCGACGATACGGTGCACAGCAACGGCAGCATCTTGATTTCGGGCGGCGATTTGGATCTTGCCGCCGGCGATGACGGCATCCATGCCGACGTATCGATCGTCGTTTCCGGCGGAAAAGTGAACATCAAGGAAAGCTACGAAGGCATCGAAGCCGCGGACATCACCCTCTCCGGCGGCGAAGTGCGCGTCGTGGCCAGCGATGACGGCGTCAACGCTTCCGACGGAAGCGGCAGCTCGGAAGGACCTGGCGGCATGTTTGGCGGCCAGCGGCCGGAAGTCATGCCGGGCCAGCCGCCGGCCGGAGATTCGGCGCAGAGCGGCGATCAGGCTCCGGCCGGCATTTCCTCGCAGAGCGGAAGCCCAAACGCGGATGGAGCCGCAGGCACGCCGCCGCAGCCGCCGGCAGGCCAAGGCATGCCCGGCGGACCTGGCGGCAGCGCCGGCACCGCAAAACTGACGATCAGCGGCGCTTACCTGACCGTGGACGCGGGCGGCGACGGCCTGGACGCCAACGGCTCCATCGCGATGACCGGCGGCACGGTGCTGGTGAACGGCCCGGCATCTAACGGCAACGGCGCCCTCGACTATGACGGCACGTTCGAGCAATCCGGCGGCCTGCTGGTTGCCGCGGGAAGCGCCGGGATGGCCCAGGCTCCGTCGGAATCCTCGTCGCAGCGTTCGGTGCTCATGACGTTCCCGGGCACGGTGAAGGCCGGCACGCTGGTGACTTTGGCCGACGGCAAAGGAACGCCGGTGCTGAGCTTTGCTCCGGCGAAAGACATTCAGTCCATCGTGATTTCCACGCCGGACCTGAAGTCCGGCAACACGTACGCCTTCTATACGGGCGGCCAATCCAGCGGTACGGCGAAGGACGGCCTTTACGCCCAGGGCAAGCTGACCGGCGGAACGAAAATCGTCAGCTTCAAACTTGGCGAAGCGGTCACGTACGTCAACGAATCGGGCGTGACCGCCGGAGGCGGCGGTTTCGGCGGCGGCCGCGGGCAAGGCCGCCCGGGCGGATTCCGGGGCCAAGGAAATTCGGCTGGTAACGGAGCGACGGCGCCAAGCGACTCCGGCAGCACCCCAGACGGGAAGCCGGATTCTTCCGCGATTTGACGGTTACACCCCGACAGCATTTCTACAAGCCCCTTGCCGGTGTCCATCAGCCGTCAAGGGGCTTGTAATGGCCTGTATGTCCGCATCAGGTGCCGAAGAAAAATAGGATCGACGTAAAAAATGACCCGCAAGAAATCGCATGGCATGCGTTCTTCTTGCGGGTCATTCGCGTTACTTGAAATGGATTTAAAAATGAAGTCGTCCCTTTAGCGACTACAGCGACAGCTTGTAAATTTCAACGACATCTTCTTTATTGAGCGTTCTGAACTTGCCGAATGGCCCGAAACGAACCGTCTTCTCGGCCATGACCTCGATTTGGCTGTCGTCGATGCCGTAGTCCGCGAGCCGGCTCGGCGCACCGATGGAGCTCCAGAAATCGCGCAGCGCCTGAATGCCTTCCAGCCCGACCTCTTCATCGCTTTTGTCCGCCGGATCGATATGGAAGACGTTGACGGCAAGCTGTTTGAACCGGCTTGGATTGGCATGAAGATTGTATTTCATCCAGTTCGGGAACAAAATCGCCAGCCCGCCGCCGTGCGGGATGTCGTAAACGGCCGAGACGGCGTGTTCGATGTTGTGGGTCGCCCAGTCGCCGGCATACCCCATGTTCAAAATGCCGTTCAGCGCCATCGTGCCGCAGTACATGATCGTAGCGCGGTCCTCGTAATTTTGCAGGTCGTTGATCAGGCGCGGAGCCGTGTCGATGACCGTGCGCAAAATCGTTTCGCAGAAGCCGTCCTGTACCGGCGTGTTCGTTTCCGTATGGAAATAATGCTCCAGCACGTGCGACATCATATCGACCATGCCGTAGACCGTTTGGTCTTTTGGCAGCGTAAAGGTGTTCACCGGATCCAGAATCGAAAACGCCGGATACGCGTGCGGGCTGCCCCAGCCCATTTTCTCCTGGGTTTTCTCGTTCGTAATGACGGAGCCGCCGTTCATTTCCGATCCGGTAGCCGCAATCGTCAAAACGGTGCCGAGCGGAAGCGCATCCTGCGGAACCGCCTTGCGCTCGACGAAATCCCACATGTCCCCGTCGTATTTGGCGCCGACCGCAATCGCCTTCGCGCAGTCGATGACGCTGCCGCCGCCGACGGCCAAAATCAGGTCGATGCCATGCTCGCGGCACAAATCCACGCCTTTATGAACCGTCGCCAAACGCGGGTTCGGCTCCACGCCGCTCAGCTCGGTCACCTCGGCGCCGATTTCCTTCAGCAGCGCATGCACGTCGTCGTACAAGCCGCTGCGTTTGATGCTGCCTCCGCCGTATACGAGCAGGACGTTTTTGCCGTATTTCGGAACTTCTCTTTTTAATGTATCAAGCTTTCCTTTGCCGAAGATCAGCTTGGTCGGATTATGGAATTCAAATGCATTCACAGCAAATTCGCCTCCCGGGTCAAAATGATTGTGCTTGTTTATTATACCTCTCTCTTCCGAAAAAAAACAAACCGCCCAGCCCCGAATACGAGGATTTAGGCGGTTTGACCCGTTTTTTTGATGAATCGCTTTAGAAATTTCGGCATAGATTCAGCATGCCCCAAACGGCCCGGAATTATTGAACCGCCGTGCAACCCAGATGGGACACGAACCGGAAAAACGCTTCCTTCCCGGCTTCGGTTCTTTTGTACACTCCGGCATGGCCCAATATTTCGACGAAAATGTCCCCGACCTCGGACTGCACCAGTTTCCAGGCTTCTTCCTTGCTGCGGCCGATGCCGTATTTCGCCGCCAATTGCTCGATCCATGGCTTATGCAAACGTAAAGGATGGTCTTCCTGCTCCTTCACGGCCTTGAAAAGCGCTTCGTCCCCGGCAAGGATGTCGGCCGTCAAATCGAGTTCTTCCTTCAGTCGTCCCGGCAAAATCGCAAGCCCCATCACTTCGATCAAGCCGATGTTTTCTTTTTTGATGTGGTGCATTTCCTCGTGCGGGTGGAATATCCCGGCCGGGAATTGCGCGCTGGTCCGGTTGTTGCGCAGCACGAGGTCCATCTCGTATTCCCCGCCCGGCGTCCGGCGCACGATCGGCGTTACCGTGTTATGCGGCACCTGCTTCCCGCCTTCTTCGCTGAAAGCCAAAATATCCGCTGCCGGATCGCTGTACCGTTTCCACGATTCATACACCATGTCGGCCAGCTCCAGCAGCACGCCGCTGTCTTTTCCGGTCAGGCGCAGGACGGACATCGGCCATTTGACGATGCTGACCGTGATGCCGTCATAATCGGGATGCGCAAAAACCGCTTCCTTCGGCGCGTTTTGGATCGGGAAGGTATGGCGTCCCCCTTGGAAATGGTCATGCGTCAGGATCGAACCGCCGACGATCGGCAGATCGGCATTGGAGCCGATAAAATAATGCGGATATTCGTCCACGAAAGCCAGCAACCGGCGGAACGTGTCCTTCGTCAGCTTCATCGGCACATGGTCGCGATGGAACACGATGCAATGCTCGTTATAGTATACGTACGGCGAATATTGGAAAAACCAAGGCTCGCCGTTCAGTTCAAGCGGAATGACGCGCAGGTTTTGGCGGGCCGGGTGATTGACCCTGCCGGCATAACCGACGTTTTCGCGGCACAGCTGGCATTTCGGATACACCGGAGGCGGCAGCAGCTTCGCCATGGCGATTTCCTTCGGGCTTTTTTCCGGTTTGGACAAGTTGATCGTGATCTCGATGTCGCCGTACTCGGATTCATGCCGCCAATAGACGTTTTTGTTCACGCGGTCCATGCGGATATAGTTGGCATCCACCGACAGTTCGTAGAACCGGCTAGTCGCCGCTTCGATCCCTTCCGTTTCCTTCAGCTTAAAAAATTCCCGGGTTACTTCGGAAGGCCGCGGCATGAGGCAGCCCATCATTTTGGCATCAAGCAAATCCCGGTACGTGTCCGTGTCCTCCGGAATAAGCCCGATGCGGACGCCGTAGCCGATCAGGACGTCCAGCGCCGGCTGCGGGCCTTGAATCGGCTCCGGCTTGTCGTCCCCGAGGTACGGCTCGCTGAAGCCGAACAGCTCCAGCAGCAGATTGCGGCCGTAATCTTCGTCGAGCGGCTCAAGGAGCCGGCGTTCGAGCGCAAAGCGGACAAGCTGTTCGATCGCTACGAGCGCCTGTTGTTGTTCCGTTGTTCCGTTTGCTTCGTTCATGTTCACCGCCGTGCCTCCTTATTCCTCGCCATAGCCGTTCGGACGGCTTTGGTGCCAGTTCCAGGCGCTTTGAATGATCTCCTCCAGCTTTTCCCGTTTCGGGTTCCAGCCCAGCACTTCCCTCGCCTTTTGCGAGGATGCGACCAGAACGGCCGGGTCCCCGGCGCGGCGCGGCTGCATGACGACCGGAATGTCGAGGCCCGTCACCGTTTTCGCCGTTTCGATCACTTCCTTCACCGAAAAACCTGTGCCGATGCCCAGGTTGAACACGTTGCTGCTTTCCCCTTTGCGAAGGTAATCGACCGCGAGCAGATGGGCGTCGGCCAAATCGCTCACATGAATGTAGTCGCGGATGCAGGTGCCGTCCTCCGTCGGGTAATCGTCCCCGAACACGGCGATGCTTTCGCGCTGCTTCAGCGCCGTTTGCAGCACGAGCGGAACCAGATGGCTTTCCGGACGGTGGTCTTCGCCGATTTTGCCGCTGTCATGCGCGCCTGCCGCGTTAAAATAACGCAAAGCGACGTATTTGATGCCAAGCACCTGGTCGAACCACGACATCATCCGTTCCATCATCAGCTTCGTTTCGCCGTACACGTTGGTCGGCTGCGTCCGGTCGCTTTCCTGAATCGGCACCCGTTCCGGCTCGCCGTATGTCGCTGCGGTCGAAGAAAACACGATGCGGCGGACGTTTGCGGCATCCATCGCCTCCAGCAAGCACAACGTCCCGTATACGTTGTTATCGTAATATTTCACCGGTTTCTGCATGCTTTCCCCGACAAGCGAATTGGCCGCAAAATGGATGACCGCGTCGATGTCGTTTTCGGCGAAACATTTCGCAAGGAGCTCCTTGTCGCGCAAGTCGCCTTCATACAGTTTGCCGCCGAGCAGCGCTCCGCGGTGCCCCGTTTGCAAGTTGTCGAGCACGACCACTTCCTCGCCGCGTTCCAAAAGCGCCGCTACCGTATGGGAGCCGATATACCCCGCTCCGCCCGTTACAAGAATCGCCATCTTATTTGTCCTCCTTCAGTTCTTTTACGCCGTCGCCCGTACCGCAAACGTAAAACTCCGCCTTCAGGCCCGTACGTTGTTCATAGGCTTGGCCCACCTGCCGCACGAACGTTTCCACGTCGTCCTCATGGACCAGGGATACCGTGCATCCGCCGAATCCGGCGCCGGTCATCCGCGCCCCGAGCGTTCCGGGAATGCGCCGCGCCTCTTCCACCATGACGTCCAGCTCTTCGCAGCTGACCTCGTATAAATCCCGGAGCGAATCATGCGACGCGTTCATCAGTTCGCCGAACCGCTGCAAATCGTTGTTTTTGAGCGCCTCCACCGAATCCAGCACCCGCTGGTTTTCCTCCACGACATGCTGCGCCCGACGTCTCACCGTCTCATCGGCGATGCCGTTTTTCAGCGTTTCGAACCGCTCCGGCGTAAGCCCCGCCAAATACTCCAGCCCGCCTGCTTGCTGCTTCAAAATGCCGAGTGCCGTCTCGCACTGCTGCCTGCGCTCGTTATATGCGGAATCCACCAGGCCTCTTCGTTTGTTGGTATTGCCGATGACGATTTTATATGCCCCGGTCCGGAACGGCACATGTTTGTATTCCAGCGTGTCGCACATCAGCAAAATGGCGTGGTCGCGTTTTCCGTTCGCCACGGCAAACTGGTCCATAATGCCGCAGTTGACGCCGACGTATCGGTTTTCCGCCCGCTGCGACAGCAGCGAGATGTTTACCGTGTCCGGATTGCAGCCCTCCAGCGTTTGCAGCGCAAACGCGGTTACCACTTCGATCGATGCCGACGAAGAAAGGCCGGCGCCGTTCGGAATTTCGCCGTGATACAGCAGGTCGTACCCCGTCGTAACCGGGCAGCCCTCCTGTTTATTTTCAACCATGACGCCAATCGCGTAGTCGACCCATTCCCCCGTTTTTTCCCGGCCGATTTCGCTCAGGCTCAGTTCTTTTTCGTACGGAAAATTGGTCGTGGCCAGACGGATGTGATCGTCTTCCCGCCGGCGCGCAAGCAAAGTGGTCCCGAATTCCAGCGCCGCAGGCATCACGTATCCTCCGTTATAATCGATATGCTCCCCGATCAGGTTCACCCGGCCCGGTGCCAAAAATACGCGGATGTCCTGCGCGGATTCCCCGTATTTTTCGATAAACTGCTTTTTAAGCGATTCGATGTTCATTTGTGATGCACCCATCCTTTCCTTATGGTGACGTTCTGGTTTAAGTATAAAAAACAAAGGCATCCCTGTTAATGCAATTATGTTTGCTTGCTATGGATTTATGTGACTTCGAAATCTATAATAACATGTGAGGCCCAAGATTCTCGCAAAAAGTTGAACCGTCTAAAAGGAGGTCCGGCCATGGCCGTTCAGGAAAGCTACAGCGTCGCATCCAATCCGGTTTATCATGAACAAAGCCCGCTGCGCGTGCTGTTTGCCGGCGAAAGCCAAACCAAACCGCAGCATGTGGTCGGGCCAAAAATATATGATTATTATTTGTTGCATTACGTCGAAAGCGGCCGCGGACAGTTCCGGTCGGAGCAGCATACGTACGAGCTGGGGGCCGGCAGCTTCTTCCTGATCCACCCGGGGCGCCTTGTCAGCTATGCGTCCGACGCAAAGGATCCGTGGCGCTACCGCTGGACGGCGTTTTCCGGAAGCGCGGCGAAGGCGCTTGTCGAGTCGGCCGGGTTTGCCGGAGGGCAGTCGGTGCTCGCAACGGGCGGCGAAAGCTTTATCCCCGAGGCGATCCGCCGGATTACGCAAGCGTTTTACGGCAAGAAGGAAAGCGCGGATATGGCGGCGCTCGGGCATCTGTATCTTATTTTTGCCGAAGCGAAGGACCGGCTTACGGACGAAACGGGCCTGACCGGCACCGAATCCCAGGTGCGGCGCACCGTCAAGCAAATGATCCATTATTTATCGGCCCAATACGCGCATCCCGTGTCCATCGAACAGATGAGCGAAAGCTTGGGATATAATCGCGCCTACCTGTCCCGGATTTTCAAAAAGGAAACCGGCATGTCCCCCGTCACCTATTTGCTTAAGCTGAGAATCGATAAATCGCGCCAACTCCTGCGGGAACGCCCCGAGCTCTCGATCGAGCAGATCGCCGCTTCCGTCGGATTGACGGACGCCCTTTATTTTTCCAGGCAATTCAAACGGCTTTGCGGCTATTCCCCGAGCCACTACCGCGACCGGATCGCCGCTTCGCCGGGCGCCGGCCCGGAAAGCCGCCGTTAAAACCGGAATCCATCATGCAAAAACCCGCTGTTCCTCTAAAGGAAGCAGCGGGTTGCTTACATTCATGACTCGTTTTCCGTTTTCAGTATCGCCTCGATCCGGTCCAGCTCCTCTTGGCTGAAGTCCAGGTTTTTCAGCGCCGCCACGTTGTCTTCGATTTGGCTGACGCGGCTTGCGCCGATCAGCGCCGACGTCACCTTCCCGCCGCGAAGCACCCAGGCGAGCGCCAGCTGTGCCAGGCTTTGCCCGCGGGCAGCCGCAAGCTGGTTCAGGGCGCGGATTTTGCGCAACGCTTCCGGCGTGATGTCCTGCGCGTTCAGGAACACGGACGAGCTGGCCGCCCGGGAGTCCTCCGGAACGCCGTTCAAATATTTGTTCGTGAGCAAACCCTGCTGAAGCGGGGTAAAAGCGATGCTGCCGACGCCGTTGTCCGCCAAAACGTCCTGCAGGCCGTTTTCGATCCAGCGGTTCAGCATGGAATAGCTGGGCTGATGGATCAGCAGCGGGGTGCCCAAAGACTTCAGGATCGAAATGGCCTCCGCAGTTTGTTCAGCGGAATAATTGGAAATGCCGACGTACAAAGCCTTGCCGGAACGCACGGCATGGTCCAGCGCCATCATCGTTTCCTCCAGCGGCGTATCCGGGTCGAAGCGGTGGGAGTAGAAGATGTCCACGTAATCCATGCCAAGCCGCTTCAAGCTCTGGTCCAGGCTCGACAGCATGTATTTGCGCGAGCCCCATTCCCCGTAAGGACCGGGCCACATATGGTATCC
Organism: Paenibacillus sp. FSL M7-1455; assembly: GCF_038004655.1. Taxonomy (NCBI): domain Bacteria; kingdom Bacillati; phylum Bacillota; class Bacilli; order Caryophanales; family Paenibacillaceae; genus Paenibacillus; species Paenibacillus sp. FSL M7-1455. The sequence goes on from NZ_JBBORO010000001.1 coordinate 4,344,004, forward strand.
GGCCTTCGTGGACACGATCAGCTCGTCCCGATGCCCGTGCAAATCCTGCTTTAATATTTTGCCGAACGTTTCTTCCGCGGAGCCTGGAGGCGGCCCGTAATTGTTCGCCAGGTCGAAATGGGTGATGCCAAGGTCAAACGCGCGCGTAACCATACTCCGGGCATTTTCGAACGTGTTCACCCCGCCGAAATTATGCCAGAGGCCAAGGGAGATGGCAGGAAGCTTGAGGCCCGAACGGCCGCAACGGTTATAGATCATCTCGTCATAACGTGCTTCGTTTGGTGTGTAAGCCATAGCAATCCGCCTTTCTGTTATTAAGGTACATTACCGCTTGCTTTCAAAAGCATAGCTCTTTTGCATCGCGTCCGGCAAAACGCTTAAATGCCCAACAACCGGCCGACCTGATCCATGACTTCCCCGATTTTATCGTTGATGATCAAATCCGCCCTTTTGTCGTACGGGGTCGGGTCCATGTTCAGCAAGACCGAGCGGGTCCCTTTAAAATAAGAAACGAGTTCGGCGGCCGGATGCACCGTCAGCGACGTCCCGCCGATCAGCAGCAAATCCGCATTCGCGATCGCGTCCATGGCGCTGATCAGCACTTGCTGGTCCAGCGCCTCCTCGTACAAAACGACGTCCGGCTTCACGATCCCTTGGCAGTACGGGCAGCGGGGAACCAGATGCTTGCTCGCCATCACCTGCTCCAGCCCGAAAAAACGGCGGCAGCCCATGCAGTAATTGCGGTGAACGGAGCCGTGCAGCTCCAGAACTTCCTCGCTCCCGGCCTGCTGATGCAAGCCGTCGATGTTTTGCGTCACGATGGCCTTCAGCTTGCCCTGCGCCTCCAGCTTGGCCAACAATCTATGGCAGCCGTTCGGTTTGGCGTCGGGATGAAGCATTTTGCTGCGGTAAAAGTCGAAAAAGATTTCCGGCATTTTCATGAAAAAAGAACGGCTGAGCATCTGCTCCGGCGGGTACGGGGAATGCTGCTCCGTTTGGTACAATCCCGCGGCGGAGCGGAAATCGGGGATGCCGCTCTCTGTCGAGGTACCCGCTCCGCCGAAAAAAACGATGTTGTCGCTTTGCTCAATCCAAGAGGCCAATGTTTCGATCTTTTGCACCCTTTGTGCACCTCCACACTTGATCGGATCCGTCATTATGGGGTCCTTAGACAACGGTAACCCTTTTGCCCGAGAATGACGCAAAAAAGCGGACGAAAGACATGATCAGCCTGCCTCCTCCAGGGAAGGCAGGCTGCCAGAAGCCGCATGGAAAGCGGCGTATCGCCGCTGCTTGCGGCCTTCGCGGGCACTGCGGGCCGCGTTAACGTTTCGCTTCGCGGTAAGCTTGCATATACTGCTCGGCTTTGCTGCGCACCAGGTCCATGTTGCCCGTCTTGACGGCTTCGTTCGTCAAATCCGAACCGATCCCCACGGCCACCGCACCGCCTTGAATCCAATCCTTCAGGTTGGAAAGCGATACGCCGCCCGTCGGCATAAAGTTCGCCTGCGGCATCGGTCCTTTCATCGTCTTGATGATCCCCGGCTCGTACAGGTTCCCCGGGAACAGCTTCACGATGTCCACGCCCAGCTCGAGCGCGTGCTGAACCTCGGCGATGGTCATGACGCCGGGCATGATCGGCACGCGGTACAAATTGCATATTTTAACGGTTTCCGGGTTGAGCGACGGTCCGACCACGAATTCGGCCCCGGACATGATCGCGGCTCTCGCCGTTTGCGGCTCGAGCACCGTGCCAGCGCCGATGACGGCGAATTTGTCCGGATCTTCCGTCTTCCAGCTGTACATGCGGCTCAGCTTTTCGATCGCCTGCAGCGCGCCCGGCACCGTCAAGGTCACCTCGATCACTTTGATGCCCCCGGCAATCGCCGCCTCGGCCATCGCAAACACTTGGTCGGCGGAATCGCCGCGCAACACGGCCACGACGCCGTTATCGATGATTTTTTGTAATATTTGGAGTTTTTTCACAATCATACGCTCCTTTTCACTCATTATATGGAAATCCTGTCACGATGTCTATGGAATGATTACCTTTCGATGTGCATCCTGCGCTCCAGTTTCGCCTCAACCTGCTCCCACGTTGGCAGCGCTTCCCAATCTCCGACGGCCTGGATGACCAGAGAGCCCGTCAAATTTCCAAGACGCACCGCTTCTACCGTTGAATGCCCTTTCAAAAGTCCGGCGATGAAACCCGCGCAAAAGCCGTCTCCGGCCCCGACCGTGTCCAGCACCTGGTCCGCTTTGAAATACGGAACTTCCGTCAGGGTACCATCCTCAAGCACGTAGGTCAAATCCGGACCGCCCTTGATTACGGAAACCGCGTTCAGCCGGGAAAGCCGCTCGAATACCGCTTTATCGTCCTCCGTGTCGTACAACAGCTTCAGCTCGTCCAGCCCGGGCAGAAAATAATCCGCCTTCTCCGCCAGCCTCAGCAGCACGCCGCGCGCTTCCTCCAGCGTCCACAGCTTCAGCCGCAAATTCGGGTCGAAGCTTACTTTGACCCCGGCGTCCCGCGCAAGATCCATTGCTCTGTCGACGCAAGCCAAAGCCGAAGGGCTGATCGCGGCCGTGATGCCCGTCACGTGAAGGATTTTGGCGCTCTGGATGTACGCCGCGTCCAGCTGCTCCGGCCGGAGCATGCTTGCCGCGGAATTTTTGCGGTAATAATATACCGACGACTTGCCCGCCGTGTTTTCGCGAATCATCAGTCCCGTCGGCGCCTCGCCGTTAAAAACGGCCCGCGACACGTCGACGCCCTCGCCGCGAATCGCTTTATGTATCATCGTCCCGATCGGATCGCGGCCCAGCGCCCCGAACCAGCCTGCCCGCCGGCCCAGCCGCGCGACCCCGATCGCCACGTTGCTTTCCGCCCCGCCGAACGATTTGTGAAGCGTCGACGCGTACTCCAATCCCCGGGTATCCTGTGCCGTAAAGAGTCCCATGCTTTCGCCGAAAGTAACCAGTTCAGGCCCCGCAAATGCTGTATCCTGCTGCATAATAGTCCCCTTCCTTATTGAAGTCGGGATTTTGCAAAATTCGTTTCCGTCCGCTCCAGGGTGCCGGTTAAGCAATATAGAGACGAACCGAACCGCCCGCCCTATCGATTGCTGAATTAAAAGCCGCTTTTGGGATTTTTGCAAAATCCTCAAGTCTGTACCTATTGTCGGCGCAGGAGGATGGGTTGTCAATACGTAAACCCTTCATCGGGTTGGCATATTTTAAGGAAATGGCAGCGTTTTATATGTGAAATAAATCACGACAATAATCCGAAAAGCGTAGTAATTTTAAGGTGTCAACGATCTGGAGGGAGTCATCATCATGGACAACGCGCTGCCCCGGGAAGGGGAAACCTATTTTCTGAATTTGCGGTTCATTCTGATCCTGACCGTCTGCATCGCCAATGCCGCCGAGCCGCTGATCCGCCAAATGGACGGCCTGCATACGCTGTATTCATGGATTTATACCTATCATATGCCCCTGTTCGTGTTCGTCACCGGGTATTTTGCCAAAGGCGGGCTCGGCGGGCCGGAAGGCCGGAAGGCGCTGCTGCAGATCGGCCTGCAGTACATCATTTTCCAAAGCCTGTATTCGCTTATGGACGTGGCTTTGTTCAAGGTCCCGGACATTCGCCATTCGTTTTTCGTTCCCTACCTGATGCTCTGGTTTTTGGCCAGCCACATGGCGTGGCGGCTGCTCATGCTTTCGATGCGCAGGTTTGCTCCCGCAGCCCAATGCTCCATCTCCTTGATCCTGGGCGTCCTGGTCGGTTATTTGCCGCTGGACGGGACCTGGTTAAGCATAAGCCGGACGTTCGTGTACCTGCCGTTTTTCGTGATCGGCTATCATTTTTCGTTCGCCGCATTCAAGCGCCGGGTTACGCCCCTCAAAAAAATCGGCGCCGCGGCGCTATCCGCGGCCCTGCTTGCCGTCATCGCTTTCCACGGAATCCGCTTGCCCGAGGGCTGGCTGTTCGGCAGCCAGACTTACCTGCAGCTGGGGCATCAAGAATGGTATGCCGGCGCGTACCGGCTTGCCCTGTACGGCCTGCAATCGGCGTCGGGGGCGGCATTTCTCGGCTGGATCCCGTTCCGCCATGGCCGGCTCACCGATCTGGGCAGGCGTACGCTGTACGTGTTTCTCCTCCATGGCATCATCGTCCGACTGGCCGCAGCTTTGGGGCTTTACGGCTATATCCGCCATCCGGCCGGGGCCGCCGTCCTCCTTGCGGGGGCCGTGCTGATGGCTTGCGTTCTCGCCCAACCTTTCGTTAAAAAGGCCGCCTATCGGGTCATCGAACCCCAAGTGGGATGGATCTTGCGCCTGGAACGGATCGCCTTGGGCAAAACTTGATGCGGGCGAGCCCCAAATCAGCGAATATGTCCCGGTTTCGCCGGGATATCGGCAAAAAAAGGCATCTCCCTTCCGGCTTGCCGGGCGGGGATGCCTTTTTCGCCCTTTTTCGCCGCTGCGCCGCGGTTGGCTTCGGATTGACTGCTAGAAAAAGCTTTCATTTTGTGATAGACTCATATAAATCGTTTATTCGGGCACTTTTCTCAGTAACCGCGCTAAAGCGAGAAGCAATCATATTTTTTCTAAAGTAGGGGGAAGAGACACCATGGCACCTAAAAAAATGCGTTCAGACATGATCAAAAAAGGCTTTGACCGCGCTCCGCACCGCAGCTTGCTGCGTGCAGCTGGCGTCAAAGAGGAGGATTTCGGCAAACCGTTCATCGCCGTCTGCAACTCCTATATCGACATCGTTCCGGGACACGTGCATCTCCAGGAATTCGGCAAGCTGGTGAAGGAAGCGATCCGCGAAGCCGGCGGCGTTCCGTTCGAATTCAACACCATCGGCGTCGACGACGGAATCGCGATGGGACATATCGGCATGCGTTATTCGCTCCCAAGCCGCGAAATTATCGCGGACTCCCTGGAAACCGTCGTATCCGCCCACTGGTTCGACGGCATGGTCTGCATCCCGAACTGCGACAAAATCACGCCGGGCATGCTGATGGGCGCGCTGCGCGTCAACATCCCGACCATCTTCGTCAGCGGCGGTCCGATGAAAGCCGGCGTGGACAGCAAAGGCCGCAGACTTTCGCTGACTTCCGTGTTTGAAGGCGTCGGCGCCCACCAGGTCGGCAAAATTTCCGACGACGACCTGCTCGAGCTCGAACAATACGGCTGTCCGACCTGCGGCTCCTGCTCCGGCATGTTCACGGCCAACTCCATGAACTGCCTGGCGGAAGCGCTCGGCCTGGCCATGCCTGGCAACGGCACGATCCTCGCCGTCGCCGAAGAACGCAGGGAATTCGTGAAACAATCGGCACGCCAGCTGATGGAACTCGTCAAAATGGACCTGAAGCCGCGCGACATCGTGACGCTGGAAGCGATCGACAACGCCTTTGCCCTCGACATGGCGATGGGCGGTTCCACCAACACCGTGCTGCATACGTTGGCGCTGGCCCAGGAAGCAGGCATCGACTATCCGCTGGAACGCATCAACGAAGTGGCGAACCGCGTGCCCCACATTTCCAAGCTGGCACCGGCTTCCGATTACTTCATCGAAGACGTGCATACGGCCGGCGGCGTGAGCGCGGTATTGCATGAGCTTCTGAAAAAACCGGGCGCCCTCCACGGCGATTGCATCACCGTAACGGGCAAAACGCTGGCCGAAAACGTGGCCGGCTGCGAAATTCTCGACAAAAATGTCATCCATCCGATCGACCAGCCCTACTCCGAGCGCGGCGGTTTGGCCGTATTGTACGGCAACCTGGCACCGGAAGGTTCGATTATCAAGGTCGGCGCGGTGGATCCGTCGGTCGGCGGATACCATAAAGGTCCTGCGATCTGCTTCGATTCCCAGGACGAGGCGCTGGAAGGCATCGCAAACGGCAAAGTCAAGGAAGGCATGGTCGTCGTCATCCGCTATGAAGGCCCGAAAGGCGGACCAGGCATGCCGGAAATGCTCGCGCCTACTTCGCAAATCGTCGGCATGGGCCTTGGCGCCAAAGTCGGCTTGATCACCGACGGACGTTTCTCCGGCGCTTCCCGCGGCATCAGCATCGGGCATATTTCTCCGGAAGCTGCCGAAGGCGGCCCGATCGCTTTCGTTGAAGACGGCGACATCATCGAGCTCGATCTCAACAACCGCAAAATCGAGCTTCATATCAGCGACGAGGAAATGGCGGCCCGCCGCTCGAAATGGAAAGGCTTCGAGCCGAAAGTCAAAACAGGTTATCTGGCCCGCTACTCCAAACTGGTAACCAACGCCAGCCAAGGCGGCGTCATGAAAATCTAATCATTCATACATGTTCAAGGGGCAGCGCTTCGGTACTTGATACCGGAGACGCTGCCCCTTTTTGCCGGGCCACAACAAAAACCCCCGCCGAGCCCTTTGGCTCATTGGCGGGGGTTTGACGTTTCGTGCACTAAATGGCCGGCGTCGAGCTTTCAAGCCCTTGCGCCGCTGCCAAACTTAGATCGCTCGGTTCGTTTGGCTCCGGCTGCTCGCCGCGTCTGCGTTTGGATTCATGATGGCGGCGGTGCGAACCGCTTTCGGCATAACGCTCCAAAAATTCGCCGATCGGCATCAGCAGCATTTTCGGTACCAGCTGCCGCGACTGCTCCTTCAGGCGGGATTGTCCGGACGGGTGGATGACGCTAAGTAAAAATTTCAAATAAAGCCGTGAAGAGGTTGAAAAGAGCCCGTCCTTCAAATCCACGATCCGGAACCCGAACTGCTCCGGCCCGCGATTGACCATGGTCACGCCGTATAGCGCCTTGGCATCCACCGCCTCCGGATCCTCCAGAATGCACTGGGCAAGCGCCGGCAGCTCCTTTTCCATCGTGCGGATCAGATGTATGGCCAGATGGACCGCCGAGCGCGACCTTACGCCGAAGCGGAACAGTTTTTCGTTGTCGAAATGAAGTTCGACGACCCGATCGCCTTTTTCGAGGACCGTTCCTTCGTCAAGCTCGATCTTCTGTCCGCTGTATTTGCGTATTCTGTAATGCAGCATCGGATCATACGGATTGACGGTTTTCAGCCGGAACATTTTGTGGAATACCGTTTCCCACACGAGCCACAACTTGACGATGGCCAGTTTGGAAAGGGACACGTTTTTTTCCGGAGCGTTTTCCTTCGCTTTAATCATGTCGTCTACCCTGATGCTTTTCAGCCCTTGGCGTTTGGCTTCTTCAAGCACGCGCTCCAGCGCGATCAACATCTGCCGCGGCGCGTCGGGATTGGCCCCTGCGGTCGTGCCGCAATCGTGAAGCAGCAGGACTTCTCCCGGATGAAGCTTCTGAAGCATCCGTTCCGTCAGCTTGTCGGCACCGATCCTTTCCCTCCAGTCGCCGAACATCGCGGACCAGAGCACGATTTTAAAATTGCCGCTGCGTTTTTTGTTCAAATCGAAGAGGTTGACGATCCCCCAAGGGGGACGGTAATACGAGGAGCGCTCGCCGGTGATCGAATGGATGATCTTATCGGTCTTCATAATTTGTTTCGTGACGGTCGCAGGCCGCATGAACCAATTGGACTTGTGAACGTAGTTATGAATCCCGATCAGATGGCCTTCGTCGTACATGCGTTTCACCAGCTCCGGATTTTGTTCGGCATGAGACCCGACAACGAAAAAGGTTGCCTTGGCATCGTATTTTTTGAGCAAATCCAGCAGCTGGGGCGTGTATTGCGGATCGGGGCCGTCGTCGAAGGTCAGCGCGTATGCATGCTCGGTGGAACCTCTCCGAAAAACGCGGAACCCGAATATGCGGGTAATGAGTCCAGGGATGAACGCATAAAAAGATGAAATATAGAACAACCAAAGCAGCAAAGTCTGCATGTCATAATCCCCACTTTTCTCTGATTGACTTTGACTTGCCGAAAGGCAGGTATCTCTATAAAATGAATGTGAGCACCAGCTATCGCTGCCTAAAAAGAAATACGGACGATATTCGAGCGGAAGTGCTGCAAAATATAAAGGCGCTATCTTTTATTTTATCACAGCCGCTCAAGAAATAGGCATTTTTTTAACCATCGAATTGATATTTTTATTTTATTTTAGTTGTCCCATCAAATACATATGCTTAGGAGTGATTTTTGTTCATGCTTCCGCTGTATAAAAAATATTGGAGGACCTTTCTCGACATCGGGATGATCGTGCTGACCGTTTTGCTCGTCATGTATGTCTTCAGCAAACTGTATCAGATCGCGGCGCCCGTTTTTTTATCCTTTCTCGTGTTTTTCATGATCGAACCTCTGGCCAAATTCCTGAACCGGAGAGGTCTTCCCAAAACGATTGCAGCGGCTGTTTCCGTTCTGTTGTTCGTGCTTGTCATCCTGGGGATTTTGTTCGGCATCGGACTGATCGTCGTTTCCCAAATCGCCCAAGTCCAAGATAATTTGCCCCAATACACGAAAATGATCCAAACGGCATTTGGAAAAACGACCGCATTCCTCCAGCATAAAATCGAGGCGCTTCCTCCGGACATCACCGACAAGATGAACGAAAACTTTAAAAAATTCACGGAGTATGCGACCGGATGGGCAACCAGCTTCTTAAAGTATATGGTATCGCTCTTCAGCTCGTTCTCCACGTTTATGGCCAATTTCGGCATCGCGATCATTCTCGCCTTTTTCCTCAGCACGGAGATCGGCGGCTGGCGCAAAATCGTGAAGGACAAGTCTCCGAAAACGTTAAAAAACGCTTATACGTTTTTGACCACTTACGTGCTGAAAGCCATCGGTTCCTATATTAAAGCACAGATGCTCATGGTGCTGATCACGTTCGTTTTGATTTACGTGGGCCTGCTGATTTTGGGCACCGGGAACGAACTTTCGCTTGCGCTCGTCTGCGCCATATTCGACATTTTGCCGCTCGTGGGCGTTCCGGTCATTTTGATTCCGTGGATCGTGTACCTGTTTATCGTCGGCAACATCAGTTTGGCGATCGGTTTGTGCATCCTGCTGGTGGTCGTCCTGCTGACGCGCCAGCTGCTCGAGCCGAGAATTACCGGCAACTCCATCGGCATTTCGTCCGCGTTCCTCATGCTGTCGTTCATGATTATTTCGCTTTCGATCTTCGGCGTCGCCGGCCTCATCCTTTCGCCGGTTCTGCTGATTTTGCTCAAGGAACTCCTGCAGCAGGGGTATTTGCAGCGCTGGATCCGCTTGCCGCAGGAAGAATTCGACGTCTCCCCGTTCGAAATGAGCGCGCCTGCCCCGCAGGAAACTAAGCGCTCCGGGAAGCGAGCAGATTCATAATATCCCCGAACAGGGAGGTGGCTTGATTGCTGCCTCCCTCTTTCATGTTTTGAAACAGCACGGCCAGCGCATATCGGGGATGCTCGACCGGTCCATAACCGATAAACCACTGATTGTTGCGCGGTTGTCCCTGGACTTTGACTTGAGCCGTCCCGGACTTGCCTGCGAGCTTCCATTTGGCATGCATCAGCGATTTCCCCGTTCCGTCCGTCACGACCGTTCTCATCCACGCGGTCAGCAGGCGGGCCGTTTCCGGCCGGATGCTGCCGGCATTCGATGGGGCGAAATGGGGCTTGAACTCCTTCATGAGCTGGCCGTTGGCGTAGGAGACATGATGGAGGAGCCGGGGCGCCCGGACTTGCCCGTCATGCAGCAGGGTGACCACGAGGTTGGCCGCCTGCAGCGGCGTTACGCGCACATCCCTTTGCCCGATCCCGGATTGCGCTCGGACCCCGCCGTCCGAAGCCGCCTGTTCGCTTGAAAATACCATCCCCTTCTCCTCATGATCCAACGGCCTCATGACAGGCATGCCTAGCATGTCTTTGGCTTCCCATCCGACCGTCCGCCCCAGTCCGAGTTTCCTTGCCGTCGACTCCAGCTCTTCCCCGGCCATCCGTTCCCCGAGCTCCGCAAAAACGACGTTGGAGGATTGGGCGAATGCCTGCTCCAGCGTCAGCGCCCCATGGCCTGTCGCTTTCCAACAAGACAACCCGTATCTGGCATATTTGCCCGAACAGTAAAAGGATTCGTCTACGCTCGTAACTCCGGCTTCCAATGCGGCCGCAGCCGTGACCGTCTTAAAAATCGAGCCCGGCGCGGTCGCCTGAACCGCCCTGTTATTCCATGCCCCCTGCTTCGGATCAACGTTCAGCGGATTGTAAAAAGGACGGGATAACATCGCAATGACGTCGGCATTGCTTGCATCGAGCAAAACGACGGCCCCTTCCTTCATCCCGGCTTTTTCCGTCAGCTTTTCGATGTCCCTCTGCAGCTCAAGGTCGATCGTGGACGTAAGCCGCAGCGGATAATACGGATTGTTGGGCGATTTTAATTGGATGCCCGTGCCCGGAATGGCCCGGTTCAAGCCATCGACCGTATAATAGACGGTCGTCGGTCCGACGCCGCGCAATATCGGCTCCATCGTTTTTTCGAGTCCCGCAGCCCCCTCCCGGAAAGCATAACCGGTATGGGGCATTTGCATTTGCCCCGGCACATCCGTCAGGTATCCGAGCCACTGCATGCCGTTCGGCCGGTTTTCATACCGCTCCGTGTAGGGCAGAACCTCGAGACCGCTGAATTCCAGCGCCGATATCCGCTTGGCTTGTTGTTCCGTCAGGGCCAGCGGCGCGCTGCCGGAATCCCCTTTCCACAGCAACGGCACGCTTAGCCGTCCCCACAATGTTGCAAGCCGCTCCGAATCGACGCCGAGCGCCCGGGCCACGGGATTCAACCGGCCGTCTTTGTTTTCGAGCGACTTGCGGTCCACCGGGAACAACACTGCCGCCGAAACGGTTTTTCCGGTGAGCGGTTTTCCGTTGCGGTCATAGACGTTCCCCCTTCCGGAATCGAGCACGACGCCCCGTTCCCTTTGCAGCACGGACATTTCCTGCAGCGTGTACTTGCTGTGCGGCAGACTCGAAGCGCGGAACACGAGCTGGACATACGCCAGGCGCAAAATAAGCACGACCAAAATCCCCGTCAGGATGACCAATCCGTAAAAAATACGCTGTTTTTGTTTCAATAACATAGAGCACCGGTCCTTTTTCGACGTTTTTTTCCATTATGTCCTTATTCCATCGGTTCCAATCGGCCTTGGCGGGAGGCTATTCTGCATGCAAAAAAAGCCGTCCCCCAAAGCCGGATAAATCCGGCGGGACGGCTTGCGCATAGACTCGTTACAGCGTAAAACGGGACAGCGTTTCTTTCAGCTCGAGCGAAACGTTTTCCAGCTTCGCCGAAAGCTGAACCAGGTGGTCCCCGATGTTTTGCTGCTCATTGCTGAGCGAAGCGACTTCTTCCGAAGTGGCGGAGGATTCTTCGGCCACCGCGCTTACGTTGCTCATCGCCTCGGACAAAATGACCTGCGACTGATTCAACGTTTCGATCGATTGCGTCACGGAATCGAGGCGTTTCGTGAAATCGCCCATCTGCTCCTGTACGGAGACGAAAATATCGTTTGTTTCTTTCACCGAATCCATCTGCTGCTGGAATAACGGACGGGCTTCCTGCAGGGCCAGGACCGTTTCGTTCATTTCGTCCATGATTTTGCCGGTGATCTGGCCGACCATGTTAATGGACTGCCTCGATTGGTCCGCAAGCTGGCGGATTTCATCGGCCACGACCATGAAACCTTTGCCTGCGGCTCCTGCCCGGGCGGCTTCGATTGTAGCGTTAAGGGACAAAATGTTCGTCTGTTTCGTAATGTTTTGCAGCACGTCAAGCACCTTGTTGATCGATTGGGTCGATTGCTTCAGATTATCGACTTTCGCCATCAACGAACGGGTCATATCCTCCGTCTGATGCGTTTTTTCCATCAATTCGCCGAGATGGCTGGTTCCCCGCTGGCTGGACTGCTCGACATGATGGGCGGCGCTGCTCATTTCTTCATTGGCGGAGACGACGATTTGCATTTGCCGCGAAATATTTTCGGTCAGCTCGTTGCCGCGTTCGGCTTCGGTGGCCAAACTGCTGGCGCCGTTGGCGATTTCCTCTGTGGCGATGGCGATTTCCTTGGCCGAGATCGCGGTTTTGCGGGAGGCATCCGTCAGTTCGCCCGCCGTCTCCAGAACGGCTCTGGCCGTCGTGTTCGTCTGTTCCACGAGCTTCGTGATTTGGTCCATCATCAGGTTGAAGCTGGCTCCAAGCTCGCCGATCTCGTCCGAGGATTTATGGCTGGTGCGCACCTTGAGGTTGCCTTTGGATCCCTCGATCATGAGGTCTTTCAATCCGCTGAGAGGTTTGGCGATCATCAGAACCATCCACCAGCCGATGAGAATCGCGATGATCACGACCCCGACCACGAATCCGAGCGTCATCAGCAAAATGCCCCGCGCATCTTTGACCAGCAGCTCGGTTGGAACGGTTCCTACCAGCCTCCAGCCGTTGACTTCCAGCGTGTTGTATACGGCCAGCATCTTATGGCCCTTGTCGTCTTCGGTATCGAGGCTTTTCGCCGCATCCTTTTGTTCCTTCATGAACGTAAACACGGAATCGAGGCCTGCTTCTCCGTCCTGGTTGGAAGCAACCACTTTGTTGTCGCCCGAAATCAGCTGCAGCTTGCTGCCTTCGCCCATGTTGATCGCTTTGAATTGCTCTTCGATCGTCGACGTTTTCAGCTCGACGACAACGACGTACGGCTTTCCGCCGCGGCTCAGGCTTTGCAGCGGGCGAACCAATTTGAAGTTCATGCCGCCGTCTTTTCCTTTTTCGGACGTCACCCACATCGATTTATTTTCGTTCAGGACTTTTTTATACCAGGCCGCTTCGCGGATTTGAGCCGAGTCCGTGCCCGGGCTTCCGCTGACGATCGGATTGTGGCCTTCTTCCGGCGGGATCAGGTAAAGCGCTTTGATGGTATTGTTGCTGTTGACCTGATTGCTCAGTTTTTTGCCGATTTTTTCGTTCAGCACGAACAGGTCGTAAGCGCTCGCTTGGCCGGCAGACAAATCGGTCAACAGATTTTGCGTTTCCGGATCGAAAAAGATCTGCAGCGCGATGTCCTCGTATTGCTTCAGGATGATATCCAGCTTCTCGGACGTTTGGATGATCGTTTGTTTGTTCGAATTCGCGGCATTCGCCTGAATGGTGCTCCGGGCCTTGTTATACGACATAAGGCCTAAAATCAGGACAAAGGCGACGATGGCCGTGAAAAAGATCAAAAATAGCTTGACCCCGACGGATTTGGCCGGATTCATTCTGCCCAGCTGCGCTCCCGCGCTGCGGATGCCGAATTTAGGCTTGTCCGTTTGCGGCTGCCCCGCAACGCCCGATTCCTCCTGCTTCTCTTTCTTGCGCGGGAAAACCCGGCGTTTGTTTTTGCTTTCTTCGTTTTTCTTTTGCTTACCCTCTTCCATTTCCTCACCTACCATTATGTTTTCATACCTTACGGCTTATGTAAAAGAAACTTCTACTTTATTCTTCGACATTTTCCACCATTATCCTTTGGCTTTTTTTCAAAATTCTTTATAACTATTTTCCTAAAGTTCATAATTTTTTCGTTCCTGCGCTACTAAAAAGGACGATTGGCAACCGTCCAGGAGCCCATTTGGCCCATTGTTCTTCATAAGATGCCGAAACCAGCCCGAATATGAAACGCGTTTATTATTTGCATTGCAATGAAACTTGCGGACGCTTCGGTCCGTCTATGACGATAACGGAGGTGCAACATGAAACATACGGTCAAAATCAGTTCCATCGTGCTGGCCCTGGCGGTCGCCGTTTCCCTATGCGGTTGCGGAGGCAAGCAGGAAGCCCAAACGATTGCGCCGGGAACATCCGGCGAACAGAAGGATCAAAATACCCCGCCGGAAATCGGAATAATTCCTGGAACCGATCTGAAAGAAGGAGCGGGACATAATGCCGGCCAACGCCAAAATGAAGACGATACGGGGACGGCTGGAGAAAGCATAAAACCACCATCCACCGATCCGAATTCGGAGCCGGTGGCATCCCAGCCGCAAAAATCCCCTCAAGCGAAGCGCGACCCGTCATCGGGCGATTCCAAATCTGCGGCTTCCGAGGGCGGCGCGGCCGCAAGACCCGGCGAAACCATGCTCGAGGTCACCGTCGAGGGCTCGAAAGAACAACGGCCGGCCAAGCTGGCCCAGGCCGAAGGTTACTCGCTTTATGTGCCGGAGCATCTTTCCTTTGATCCTGCGAAACATCTGATCTACATGAACATCGATCCCCGCTATTCGGTCCGGATCGAAAAATTGCCTTCCGATTACAACCAAGACGAGCTGCTTCTCGAAGGAAAGGAAGCATTGAAAAAACACGGCGACGTCCGGCAGCTTCATTCCGACGATTTGACCGGCCCGATGAAAGACGCCGAACTGTTCCTGCTCGCTTCCGGTACGTCGGGAACATATGAGTACATCGTAAAGGAACTTGACGGCAGCGGTTTTGTGTTCCACGTCGCCATGCCGCAGGGAGAGGCCTCCGAAGGGCCCGATGGCCTTTGCCGCTTTGAACAGCATTCAAAACGAGCAGCCGAATGCGATGCCATGAAAAAACCGCCCAACGGGCGGTTTTTGCTTAAAGCTTGCCGATATTTTCGTTGCCACGGTCGATCGCATTCCCTCGTCCGGCTCAGCCTTTATTGGCGCCGCTTTTGCTTTTTTGGATGTTTTTCAGGTGCTCCTGATACGTCTTCGCCAACAAGTGCTCATGGGAGCCGTCTTTTTTGGTGACGTAATACAGGTAATCCGATGCCTCGGGATTCAGCGCCGCTTCGATCGAGGCCAGGCTGGGGCTGCAAATCGGCCCCGGCGGAAGCCCTTCATGCAAATAGGTATTGTACGGACTTTCGACTTTCAAATCCTTATACAGAAGCCGCTCTTTCGGCTCCGGCAGCGCGTATTGCACCGTTGCGTCGATTTCCAGCTTCATGTTTTTGTCGAGGCGGTTATATATGACCCCCGCCACAAGCGGCCGCTCCTTATCCACCACAACCTCGCGCTCCACGAGCGACGCGATCGTCAGCATTTCATGCAGCGTAAGGCCGCGGTCGCGCAGCTTTTCTTGCAGGTTCGGGATGCCGTCCAGCTTGCTTTGCGTTTGCTCCATCATCCGCCGGAACATTTCGGGTTCGGTCGTTCCCTTTTTAAAATCGTACGTATCCGGGAACAAATACCCTTCCGCCGCATGCTTCAGCTTGCCGTTATCCGGGACGTCCTTAAACGCGGCAATCGCTTCGTTCCCGGGGTGATCCGCCAGCTGCAGGAAAGAGTCGGCCGGAGCCCCCGTCGCTTCGCTGACCTTTGCGGCGATTTGCTCGACGGTGTAACCTTCCGGAATCGTAATCCGCACCATCTCTTCTTTCACCACGTCGCCCTTGTTCAGCTTGGCGATCAGCTCGTCCAACGTCGCGCCCGGCTTGGCTTCGTAAATGCCTGCTTGAAAACGCGAGCCTTCCCGTTTCCACTTCAGGTACCCTTTAAAAACCGCAGCATTTTTGATCAGTCCGTTTTGTTGAAGCACATCGGCTATTTTGGAGGTGCCCATGCCCGGTTCGATCGTGAATTTCACGGGCTCGTCCGACGCTTGAACCGGCTGGAGTCCGTTCCACACGTAATAGGCTCCCCCGCCCGCTCCTAGCAGAAGAATAATCAGAATTACAATTACGACTTTGACAGCTTTCAAAAAAATCCAACCCTTCACAACCAAAAAGGACGGTCTGCACCGCCCTCTTTGTGTATTCATTTTGAAATTTTGTCTTCTCAGGGAAGCTGTAAATGCTCCGAATCAATTTTCGTCGTCTTCCGGGAACGTCATCTCGTCGTACAGCTCGGTAATGTTTTCCCATTCGTCGTCGTCATCGATGGTGGCCAGCTCCAAATCCCCGTCCGGCGACTTCACGACTTTCAAAATGTTGTATTCGCCGCTTCGGTCGTCGGGGCTTTGCAGCACCGCATAGGTTTGGCCGCCCACTTCAAATTCCGCTGCCAGGTCGTAAACTTCGGTGGAACCGTCTTCGTCCTGCAGCTCTACAGTCGGACCGAACGTTTCCTTCAGCACGGAAGTCCACACGGCCTGGTCTGCAGAAAAATCACTCATGCTCATTACCTCCATCAAGTTCGGCAACCAAGGTGTTGAAGGTTTCCTCGACGATCTCCCACTCCGCATCATCTTCGATCATGTAGAGCTTGAGGTCATCCCCGTCCTCTTCGTAACGGAACGCATACACCTCGTCCGAATCCTCGTCTCCCGCTTCCAGAGGTACGACCATCATATACTTGTTGTCCGAGCCATCGACTTCAAATTTCATGATGACTTCGAATTCTTCTTCATTGCCTTCGTCATCGGGAATATAAATAATATCCGGTTCTTCCTCAAAAAGATTACGCTCATTGGCCATCTGTGATCACCCTCACCCTTTAGTCTTTGAGTCTAAATAATTTTGCAAAATCAAGCTTGCAGCCATTTTATCCACAACTTGCTTTCGCTTCTTCCGGCTGACGTCAGCCTCGATCAGCGTCCGCTCGGCAGACACGGTTGTCAGCCGCTCATCCCACAGGTGGACGGGTAATTTCAGCATTTCTTTTAGCTTGTCAGCGAAATCGATACAGATTTCACCGCGGGGACCGATGCTGCCGTTCATGTTTTTGGGCAGTCCGACGACGATCTCCTCCACCTCGTAGTCGCGGACCAATTCCGCGATCCGCGATACTTCGGAACCGTCGCGCCGCCGTTCCACCACTTCCAGTCCCTGCGCGGTCCATCCGAATAAATCACTGACGGCAACACCAATTTTGCGGTCGCCGTAGTCCAACCCCATGATTCTCATTAAAGCTCTCCTATCGGTGATTGGCTAAGTAGAACCGGACCAGCTCTTCAATCAACTCATCACGCTCTTTTTTTCTGACCAAACTTCTTGCGTTGTTATGGCGGGGGATATATGCCGGATCTCCGGACAGGAGGTAACCGACGATCTGGTTGATCGGATTGTATTCCTTTTCAACCAATGCGTCATACACCATCAAAAGGATGTCTTTGGAAGACGCTTCCTTTTCGTCGCCTTTAACGCTAAACTTCATCGTTTTATCCATGGAGTCCATATTGTGACACCTCGCTTCTTCAACGGCGTGCCGAAGCACACTGTTGACGAATTGATTCTTTAGGCTTCATATCTTCTTCTAATATAACATAATCATCCCGCAGTAAGGAAACTCCAAGGACAAATTAAACAAATTTTTCTTTTCAGAACCTTCACGCATCTTATGCGTTGGCGACCAATTCCTCCGCCAGCTTCAAAGCATCATCGAGCTTGCTTGCGTCTTTGGCGCCCGCTTGGGCCATGTCCGGACGGCCGCCGCCTCCGCCGCCGCAAACGGCCGCGATTTCTTTCACGAGCTTGCCTGCGTGCAGGCCTGCTTTGGTCAGCTCTTGCGGAACCGAGACGACGAAGTTCACTTTGTCTTCGATGGCTGCGCCCAGAACGAGCACGGCCGACGGCAATTTGTTTTTCAGTTCATCGGCAAGGGTGCGGAGCCCGTCCATGCTGCCGACCGTAACGCGAACCGCGAGCAGTTCTTTTCCGCCGACCGTTTTTACCTGGTCGGTCAGTTGTCCCGCTTCGATCATGCTCAGCTTGCTTTGCAGCGATTCGTTTACGCGGCTCAGCTCTTTCAGCTGGGCATGAACGGATTCGATGCGCTTCGGCACGTCGTTCAGATTGGACTTCAGCATTTCGGCGGATTGCTTCAGCAAATCCAGCTGGCTTTCGACGAATTGGTACGCCGCGCGGCCCGTTACCGCTTCGATCCGGCGCACGCCGGAACCGATGCCGCTTTCGCTCACCAGCTTGAAGATGCCGATCTCCGACGTATTGCCTACATGGCAGCCGCCGCAAAGCTCCAGGCTGTAATCGCCGACCTGGACGACGCGCACAATGTCGCCGTATTTTTCGCCGAACAGGGCCATGGCGCCCATCGCTTTGGCTTCGTCGATCGGCTTGTATTCGATGTTTACGTTCACGGCGTTCCAAATCTGCTCGTTGACGCGGCGTTCGATGTCCGCAAGCTCCTCGGCCGAGATGCTGCCGAAATGGGAGAAGTCGAAGCGCAAACGCTGCGGCTCCACCAAAGAGCCGGCCTGGTTGACATGCTCTCCAAGCACTTCCTTCAGCGCCTTATGCAGAAGGTGGGTTGCCGTATGGTTTTTGACGATATCGCGGCGTTTGGCCTGATCCACTTCGGCTTTTACCGTTTCGCCCACTTTGAGCTCCCCGGCTTCTACAGTTACGATATGCACGTGCTGCCCGTGAGGCGCCTTGTACAAGCCCTCCACTTTTGCGGTCACGCTGCCGCCGCGCAGAAGCCCTTGGTCGCTGACCTGGCCGCCGCTTTCGGCATAAAACGGGGTTTTTTCGAGAATGACCTGGCAGGTCGCGCCTTCGCCGGCACTCTCCACCATGGCTTCATCCACGATGATCGCCAAAATTTTGGACTCCGCTACGGTGTCATTATATCCAACAAATTCGCTTTTAACCGTATAATCGGAGAGCGCGCCTCCCTGCACCTTCATGCCGCCGCTTTCCTGGCGGGCCGCACGCGCGCGGTCGCGCTGCTCCTGCATGGAAGCGTCGAACCCTTCGCGGTCGACCGTAAGGCCATGCTCCAGGGCGAAATCTTCGGTCAGGTCAAACGGGAATCCGTAAGTATCGTACAATTTGAACGCATCCTGGCCGCCGATGACTTTCGTGCCGTTTTCCAGCGCCTTTTTGCTGATGTCTTCGAGAATCGCCAAACCTTCGGACAACGTTTCATGGAAACGCTCCTCTTCCGTGCGGATGACTTTTTCGATGAACTCGCGTTTTTCGACGACTTCCGGATAAAAAACGCCCATGATATCGCCGACGGTTTCGGTCAGCGTGTAAAGGAACGGACGGTCGAGTCCGAGCACCTTGCCGTAACGCACGGCGCGGCGGAGCAGACGGCGGATGACGTAACCGCGGCCTTCGTTGGACGGCAGCACGCCGTCGCCCACGGCGAACGTCACGGTACGGATATGGTCGGCGATGACCTTCAGCGCAACGTCTTTTTCCACGCTGTCATTGTAGTTCACGCCGGCAAGCTTGGCCGTTTGTTGAATGATCGGCTGGAACAGGTCCGTGTCGAAGTTCGAATCCACGTTTTGCAAAATCGAAGCAAACCGTTCCAGGCCGGCGCCGGTATCGATGTTTTTATTCGGAAGCGGCGTATAGGAGCCGTCTTTGTTATGGTTGAACTGCGAAAATACGAGGTTCCATACTTCGAGGAAACGCTCGTTTTCCCCGCCGGGATACATTTCGGGATCGGACAGGTCGCCGTAAGCCTCGCCGCGGTCGTAGAAAATTTCGGTACAAGGTCCGCAAGGGCCTTCGCCGATATCCCAGAAGTTATCCTCCAGCTTGACGATGCGCTCGGCAGGCAGTCCGATTTTTTCGTTCCACAGCTTAAATGCTTCTTCGTCTTCCGGATATACCGTGACGGAGAGGCGCTCCGGATCGAAGCCGATCCATTCCTTGCCGGTCAGGAACTCCCATGCCCACGTGATGGCTTCTTCCTTGAAGTAGTCGCCGATCGAGAAGTTGCCCAGCATTTCGAAAAACGTATGGTGGCGGCGGGTTTTGCCGACGTTTTCGATGTCGTTGGTGCGGATGCATTTCTGGGAGTTGGTCAGGCGCGGATTTTCCGGGCTGATCCGTCCGTCGAAATAAGGTTTGAGCGGCGCCATGCCCGCATTGATCCATAGCAGGGACGGGTCGTTATGCGGCACGAGCGGGGCGCTCGGTTCGATTTTATGCCCTTTGCTTGCAAAAAACTCAAGCCATTTGGAACGGATTTCGCTTGCTTTCATGGTTATACAGCCTCCAGCTTCAATTTATGGGAAAACAACATAAAAACGCCCCTGAAAAATTTCAGGGACGATCATATCGCGGTACCACCCTGGTTATCGCCCGAACCGTCCTGTTGCATTCCGCAGAATGCCCGTCCGTCGGAGCGATCTCCTCGTATAGCCTGTAACGGGGCCAGCCGGCGGGGTTTGCCCGCACTCCGAAATCAGCTTTCCGGCAGCGCCCGCATGCGGATTCTTCCAGCCATCCGCGCTGCTTCAGCGCGAAGGAATCCGTTCTCTGTCCAAGGAGCCTCTCAGCCGTACTTCATTTCATCGCCGTTTTGTCCATTTTGAACATATTCTACACAAGTATATCGGCGCAGCGGGGGAATGTCAATCCAGGGCGGTTCAGGTCGTTTTGCGCTTGATGTAATAGGCGAAAAAATGCTGCAGCAGCACCTTCAGCACCGCAAACACGGGAACGGCGAGAATGAGGCCGACGATGCCCGCCATTTCCCCTCCGACAAGCAGCGCAAAAATGATGACGATCGGATGGAGATGCAGCTTTTTGCCGACCACCTGCGGAGAAATGACGTTGCTCTCCAAAATTTGGCATATCCAATTGACGACGATGACCAGCAAAACCATTTTCCATGAAATCGTCGAAGCCATGACGACCGCGGGAGCCGCCCCCAGAAAGGGGCCGAGATACGGCACGATGTTAAAAACGGCGACGATGCTGGCCATCAAAAGCGCGTACGGCATCCCGACGATCATATACCCGATATACGCCAGCACGCCGATGATGAAACAGACGATAAACTGCCCCCGCACGTAATTGCCGAGCGCCAGGTCGATCTCTTTCAGCACGCTTACGGTCGCTTTGCGCCGGGAACGGGGAAGATACGAAACGATCGCCCGCTCAAAAACGTCGAAGTCCTTCAAAATATAAAAAATGAGGAACGGAACGATAAAAATGTTCAGCACCAGATTAATCGTCGTACCGATGTTGTCGATAAAATCGGAGATCCCCGCCGCCAGCCGGTCTTCCCATTGCAAAAACCAGCGGTCCACCCCTGCCATCACCCCGTCCGGGAGCAGTTTCTGGTCCAGCCGGTTCATGAGGCTTTGCGCATGCATCGTCATTTCCGGCAGGTGTTCGTTCAGCTCCTCCATTTGCTCGATCAGCACCGGAATCATATTGATGAGGATGACCGCCACGCAGGTGATGAACACGGCGTAAATCAACAGCACGGCAATGCCCCTCGGCACTTTGCGGTCGGCCAGCAGGCAAACGATCGGATTCAGCACGTACGAGATGATCATCGCCACGATAAACGGAGCCAAAATCACTTTGAAAAAATGGTATATATTCATGAACATCGGGCGAAGCAGCCAAATGAAATAAAGGGCGATCAGGCCGAGAATAAACCAGATGAGCAAACGGAACCACTTGTTTCCGGTCATGTTCTCCAAGGAAGCTTTCCTCCTTTCGGACTTGCTGTACACGTTATTATATGTGCGAAAGGAAAAAATTAACCTTGAAAGACCAGCCCGCCCCGGCCAAGCGATAAAGCAAAAGAAACCCATCACTAACGCGCGTCTTTCGAGCGAACGCTAGTGATAGGTTTCTTTTTTTGCCGAAAAAGCATGTTCATAAGTTCACTTTCAATTGGACGCGTGCAGATGCGGGAATTCCTGAGGAATTTCCTCGAAAAACAGATCGTCCAGCGAACTAAGCGTGCCGTCCTCTTCGACTTGATAGACGGACATTTTATCTCCGTTGACCGTCAGTTCGATAAAACAGCCCCAGCAATAAAATTGGTGCGAACCGATTTTACCGATATCTTTGGAATTACAGTTGGGACATCTCATATTCATAGATCACCTATCCGTTAACAGAATGAATGGTTTTTCCGAGGCGCTCTTCGCTCATCGGCGGCACCATGATTGCGTTTTTGCCGATGGACATGCCCTCCGCAAGCGGCAGCCATTTCCGGCCTTCCAGCAAATCCGAGACGAAACCGTCGCTGATTTCTATACCTAGTATTGTATTTCCCATTTCCTGGTCAAAATAAACGTCCGTCGCTTTTCCGAGCAGAACGCCTTCCTCGGTCAGCACGTCCATGTCCTTCAGTTTATTTTTGCCCGTCAGGAACGTGTATTGTATATCGTCGGCCTTTGTCTTTCGAACAGCCTGTTGATTCCGAATCATCACAGCGTCTTCGCCGTAAGCCACGATATCCTCCCAGGATACGGACTTGGCCGAACTGGAAAACAGGCTTCTGCCTTCAAGCTCCAAAGCTTGGAGCTTCCAGTCCCCGCTGACCCAAACATCGCTGATTTTGCCGATCTGCCTGCCTTCGTCCACATCGAACACGGCAAGGCCGATCAATTCTTGAAACTTCATGCCAGGACCCACCTATCGTCATGAGATTGAAACGAAGGCATCCCGCGAGAGGCGGGACGGATGCCCCTGCGGGCACCGATCCTTGTTCCGGACGGTATGGAAGCACGCCTCCCTCCTTGTCCATACATAGAGAATCCTAACTTCTAATACGTAAACGACGAAGAATGGTTGCAATTTTTTGGGCGGTGTATTCCATATCTTCCGTAGTATTACCCAAACCGAAGCTAAAACGAATCGCGGAGCGCAAAACATTTTGTGGAAGTTTCATAGCTTGAAGCACATGGGACAGCTCAAGGGAACCGGAGGTGCATGCCGAGCCGCTGGCTGCCGCAACGCCTTCCATGTCCAGGTTCATCAGGAGCGTCTCCGTGTCTGTTTCCGGGAAGCTGATATTCAGTATGTGAGGTAAAAATTCAGAGGGATGTCCGTTGACGACAAACGCGTCTTGTCCAATTTCCTGTTCCAGCAAACGGATAAACGTATCCCGGAGCATGAGGTCATGCTCTCTGCGCGGCTCTAGTTGTTCCGCCGCAATTTCGACGGCTTTGGCGAATCCGGCGATGCCCGCCATGTTTTCCGTGCCTGCGCGGCGTTTTTTCTCCTGAAGCCCCCCGTGCAGTCTCGGCGCAAGGTGGACGCCGCGGCGCACGTACAAAGCGCCGATCCCTTGGGGGCCGTTGATTTTATGGGCCGAAAAGCTCATCAGGTCCACGGGCAGCTCGCGCAAGGATATCGGAATCGCCCCCAGCGCCTGAACGGCGTCCACATGGAACAGGATGCCGCGGCTTCGGGCGAGCTCGCCGATTTCCCGGATCGGCTGCACCGTGCCGACTTCATTGTTCGCATACATGATGCTGATCAGCGCCGTATTTTCCGTCAGCGCCTGTTCAACGTCTTCTGCACGCACCCTTCCCGTCCCGTCAACCGGAAGATACGTGACGCGGTAGCCCTGCCTTTCCAGCTCCTCGCAGGCGTGCAGCACGGCATGGTGTTCGATGGACGAAGTAATGACATGCTTATCCCGGCCTTCCATCGCCTCCAACGCGCCGAACAACGCAAGGTTGTCGCTTTCCGTTCCGCCGCCGGTGAACACGAGCTCATCGGGGTGGCAGCCCAAATATTTGGCGATTTTGTCCCTGGCCCCGCCCACCGTCCGTTTGGCGGAACGGCCGAAGGCATGAACGCTGGATGCGTTGCCGAATTGCCCCGTCATCACGTTCATCATTTCCTGCGCGACTTCCGGATGGACGGGCGTGGATGCCGCATGATCCAAGTAAATGGATTTCATTTTCGCATCTCCTTTTAAATGTAAAACATGTAGTTATCGGCGGCGTCCTGCTCCTGATAGGTGATCAGGTCGAGCAGCGTGGTCGAATCCAGCACGTTCGCGATGCCGTCGCGGATGCGAAGCCACAGGTTGCGCTTGGCAGGATCGTCTTCTTCCGTAAAATCGACCGGGGAAATCGGGCCTTCCAGCACGCGGATGACGTCTCCCGCCGTAATTTCCGAAGCTTCGCGGGACAACACGTAACCGCCGTACGCGCCGCGAATGCTTTTCACGAGCCCGGCGTTGCGCAGCGGCGCGATCAACTGCTCCAGATAATGCTCGGAAAGCTGGTTTTTTTCGGCGATGCTTTTCAGCGAGATCGGGCCTTCGCCGTATTTGGCCGCAAGCTCCATCATGATCGTCAGGCCGTAACGCCCTTTTGTCGATATCTTCAAAGGTGGCACCTCTTTCAAAAGTTCATGTTTTCTTTTAAATATGTCGGGATCCGTTGCAGACACCTTAGATCCTGAGGATAATATCTGCGTATTCCGATCATAACCCTTTGCTTATGTTAACATATCCGGCGTTTTTTTGGTATGTTAACGTCAACCGATGTACTTCCACGGAAGACAGGCACGCCTTTCCCCCATTGATTTGATCGCGTAAAAATCGGTTTCCCCCGGCAAAAACTTCTAAAACTCCATCATATATAATCTCGGGCAAAACTGCAAATTGTACTCCTCATGCGGACAAACGCCATCCGGGTATGACCTCCGGCCCGTTGTGTGTTAAAATACGGGTATGGGCACAATTTCAAAATAGAAATGGTGAGTTAATTTTGGCAAACAACAATCAAAACACGCGCGTGGTCGTCGGCATGTCCGGCGGCGTCGATTCCTCGGTGACCGCGCTCCTGCTGAAGGAGCAAGGCTACGATGTCATCGGTATTTTCATGAAAAACTGGGACGATACCGACGAATTCGGAGTCTGCACCGCGGAACAGGACGCAGAGGATGTCCGGCGCGTTTGCGAGCAGATAGATATTCCTTATTACACGGTCAATTTCGAAAAAGAGTATTTCGATAAAGTATTTACCTATTTCCTCGACGAATATAAGTCGGGGCGCACGCCGAATCCGGACGTCATGTGCAACCGCGAAATCAAATTCGGCGAATTCCTGAACAAGGCGCTGGGACTGGGCGCCGATTATGTCGCCACGGGCCATTATGCCCGCGTCGTCGAGGAGGATGGCGTCTTCAAGCTGCTCCGCGGCGTCGACGGCAACAAGGATCAAACCTACTTCCTGAACGCGCTGAATCAGGAGCAGCTGTCGAAAGCGATGTTCCCGATCGGCCATCTGCCGAAACCCGAAGTACGCAAGATTGCCGAAGCGGCGGGATTGTACACCGCCAAAAAGAAAGACAGCACCGGCGTCTGCTTCATCGGCGAACGTAACTTCAAAGAGTTCCTTAGCCAGTATTTGCCGGCGCAATCCGGCGATATGGTGGATATCGCGACGGGCGAAATCAAAGGCCGCCACGACGGCTTGATGTATTACACGCTCGGACAGCGCCAAGGGCTCGGCATCGGCGGATCCGGAAACGGCGAACCGTGGTTCGTGGCCGACAAGGATCTGGAGCAAAATATTTTGTACGTCGTTCAAGGCGACAAGCATCCGAGCCTGTATTCGACGGGGCTGATTGCCACAGGCGTGAACTGGATCGCAGGCGAAGGGAACGTGCCCACAGAGCCTTTCAGCTGCACCGCCAAGTTCCGCTACCGCCAGCCCGACCAGGACGTTACGCTCGAATGGCTTGAAGACGGCACCGTACACGTGCGGTTCGCCGAGAAGCAAAAAGCGATTACTCCGGGACAAGCCGTCGTGTTCTATCAAGGCGACGTTTGCCTTGGCGGCGGCACCATCGACAAAGTGGAAAAGGTTCCGTTCAAGCTGCCGGCACTCCAAAAAAAATAAAGCACAGACGTTAAAGCCACCCGCCCCCATGTTTCCGGCGGCGGTGGCTTTTTTTCATGGAACGCCCTGCATGCCGAACCTGTTCGGCGGACGTTTCATGACGCCTGTGCAAAACATTCTCTACGACTCCCGCGGAATCCTTCTCGTTGATGAAGATTTCCCCGTAATTCGATCATCATTCCCCGGAAAGGAACTGGTTTCTTCTGCGCTGCTGGTTGATTTGGATTTTCGCCTCGTTGCCCTGCTCGGTCGCCTGGTAGAAGACGCGGCGCGCAATCTCCTTCGGCAAATAATCCTGCTTCACGTAATGCCCCGGATAATCATGGGGATACTTGTAGCCTTCATGGCCCAGCTTCACGGCCCCTTTATAATGCGTATCCCGCAAATGCAGCGGCACCTCCGCCGATTTCAGCTCTTCGATCGCCGACGTCGCCCGCGAAATCGCCGTATAAACCGCATTCGATTTCGGGCTCTCCACGGCAAACAAGATGGCCTGGGCGATGTTCAGCTTCGCTTCCGGCCAACCGTTGTTCCGGTAGGCCTCCAATGCGCTGACGGCCTGAACCATGGCCTGCGGATTCGCGAGGCCGATGTCCTCGCTGCTGGCGGCGATCAGGCGGCGGATGAACACCATCGGGTCCATCCCCAGCTTCTCCACCGCGTACAAAAACCAGAACAAAGCGGCATCGCTGGAGCCGCGGATGCTTTTATGAAAGGCGGAAAGCACGTCGTATTGCGTCGATTCGTCCGCCCGTACGGTCGGACGGCGGATCGACTCCTCGGCGACGCCAAGCGTAATGTGAACGGTGCCGTCGTCCTCCGGCGGCGTCGTCATCGCCGCCAGCTCGAGCGCCGTCAGCGCCCGGCGGATATCCCCATTCGCCATCGTGGCGATATGGTCCAGCGCTTCCTCGTCCGCCTTCAGCTTCATATATCCGAGCCCTTTGTCGGGATCGGCCAGCGCCCGCTTCATGGCGGCAAGCGAATGGTCCTTCGTCAACGGCTGCAGCTGGAACAGGGTGGAGCGGCTCATCAAAGCCCCGTTGACGTAATGGAACGGGTTTTCCGTCGTCGCCCCGATAAAAATGATCGTCCCTTTTTCGACCGCCGGCAGCAGCGCGTCCTGCCGCGAGCTGTTGAAGCGGTGCACCTCGTCGAGGAACAGGATCGTTTTCGTGCCGTACATCGCCTTGTTGCTTTGGGCGCGGTCGATGACTTCCCGCACGTCTTTGACGGAGGCGTCCACGGCGTTCAGCCGGACGAAGTCCGCCTGCGTTTTTTGCGATATGATATGCGCCAGCGTCGTTTTCCCGCATCCCGGCGGGCCGTACAGGAGGATCGAGCTGACTTGGTCCGCTTCGATCGCCCTGCGCAGCAGCTTTCCGGGGCCTACGATATGTTCCTGCCCGATATATTCATCCAACGAGGTGGGACGCATCCGGTCGGCCAGCAGCCTTCCGCCCCGGTCCGACTCCTGCTGGAAAGAAAATAAATCCATCTGTGTTCACGTCCTTGAAAATGAAATGGCTTGTCTCTTGTCCTTTTCAAGCTCTCCCTCTATCATAACATACCGGGCAGGCACAGATCATGCGTTCCGGTCGCCGCGGTACACTTCGAATGCCGAAATGTTCGGCCACCATCTCGATTGCGTGATCGTCAGGCGGACGTAACGGCTTGTAACGGCCGGGAAACGGCAGATCCGTTTATAACCGATCACCGTGCCGTCGTACGCCTTTTTCCACTCGCCGCCTGCCATATACTCCAGCACAAACCGCTCGACCCGCTGGCTGTACCGGTATTCCTGCAAAACGACGTGGTCGAAGGTTTGCTCCGCCCCGAGATCGACCGTCAAACCGGCCGCTTCCGTTCCCTCTTGCGGAGCCCAGAACGTATCCCGGTCGCCGTCCGCCGCGTATAAGGCTTCATGCCCTGCCATCGCTTCGCTCGCCTCCGCCGGGGCGCCGGCGGCCAGGTTCGTGCGGAACGTTCCCCGGATCCATTCCCCAAGCTCTTGCAGGCGCCGCACGTCGTTTTCATGGAACAGGCCGCGGGTGTCCGGCGGAATGTTGAGCAGAAACGTCGCATTGCCCCCGACCGATCCGTAATACACCTTGATCAGTTCCTCGAGCGGCTTAACCTGATCGTCCTGGGACGCATGGTAGAACCATCCCGGACGGATCGAAGTGTTCACTTCCGCCGGATACCAGATCAGCTCTTTTTCCTTCAAAACGACGTCACGGCTTCCCAGGTCCTCGTCCTCCGAACTGTATCTCTTGGCGAATTCTCCGTCGTCTTCCTGCTGGGAATTTTCCTGGATTTTTTCGTTATCCCGCAGCGATGCGGGAACGACGCTCCATTCCGATTCCCGGCAGTGTCCCGCTTCGTTGCCGCACCAGCGGATGTCGGGGCCGCAGACGGAAATGGCCGCCCCCGGCTGCAGCTCCCGAATGAGCGCGTAATAGGCGTCCCAGTCGTACACCTGGCGTTTGCCGTTCGGGCCTTCGCCGCAGGCGCCGTCGAACCAAACGCAGAAGATGTCGCCGTATCCGGTCAACAGCTCCCGCAGCTGGTTTTTGAAATATTCGTTGTATGCCGGCGAATCGCCGTAGGTCGGCTCATGCCGGTCCCACGGGGACAAATAGATGCCGAAACGGATGCCTCCCCGGCGGCAGGCGTCCGCCACTTCCTTGACGACGTCGCCGCCGCCGTTTTTCCACGGACTGCTTTTGACGGAATGCTCCGTATATTGGCTCGGCCACAAACAAAAACCGTCATGATGTTTGCAGGTCAAAATCAAACCCTTCATGCCGGCCGATTTGCACGCTTCCACCCATTGGTCCGCATCCAGCGCGGTCGGGTTGAAGATCGACGGATCTTCCTTCCCGCTTCCCCATTCCTGGTCCGTAAACGCATTCACCGAAAAATGAACAAAAGCATAAAATTCCATCTCCTGAACGGACAACTGTCTTTCCGTCGGCTTCACCTGCGCGGCGTATTGAATCCTATCGTTCATCGCTAGCCCTCCAAATTTTCCTTATGCCGGGATCGTTCCCATCTTTCATTGCGCAAAATCCACTTTATAACATTCTTCTTCAAACGCAGGATACCTGCAAGAAAATTGCAAGTATCCTGCTATAAAATTTCACGTTATTTGTTCAGCGCTGTCCCAATCTTTGCCGATGTCTTGTTGCCGGCCGCAAAATAGCGCTTACATTTTATGCTTTATCTTATATCTCGGGATTTCTCCTCGTCCATGAGTTCTTTCCATGCGCAAAAAAGAAACGCCCGCAGAGCCGGCGGTCGCTGCCGGCGCTCTGCGGGTCGTTCCAGTCCGCACCCATGCTTTATTCCTCATTCGCCTCGTTTGGCCCTGCCTGTGGCGCCGCCTGCATAAATCAGCTCTCCACCAGCTCGCCGTTTTTCATGATCAACCGGTCGTCCAAGTAAACGTCCGGTCGGCCGACGACGCAATCGATATGGACGCCGGCCGCAACGACGCCGCCAAACGTATTGTTGCTGCCGAAAGCGACGTGGATCGTGCCGTATACCTTCTCGTCCTCCAGGACGACGCCCGTGATTCTCGCCTTGTTGTTGGTGCCGATGCCGAACTCCCCGAGCAGCCTGCCGTCGCCATCCCCGAGCATTTGCAGCAGCTTTTCGCCCTCCGCGCCGCCGTCGGCCGCTACAAGGCGGCCCTTCTCCACGGTCAAAACGACCGGACCCGCAACCTTGCCGATGCCGGCGATCGAGCCGTCGACGACGATTTTCCCTGCGGCGGAGCCCTCTACGGGCGCGATATACGCTTCCCCCGAAGGCAGGTTTCCCGATTGACCCGGCTCCACGTACATGCCCGTGCTCGGCACCCCGTCGCGGCCGTCGATGGAAAACTCCAGCGCGTGTCCGTCCTTTTCGATGCGTACCTTGCGGGTTTGCGTGAGCATATCGGTCACTTTTTCCGTCAGTGCTTTCACTTCCGTATAGTCTGCCGCGATGGCTCCTTCCAGGAACATGTCCTCGGTAATGCCCGGCATCGTCGCAAGGCGGGCGCCGGCCGCTGCCGCTTGCTTCCGCGCTTGCGTATGCGTCAGCGAATGCTTCGTGATGCAAACGACGACCTGCGACGCCGCCATGGCGGTCGCGATCGGCGCCGGCGGTTCTTCACCCGATTTGCTTCGTTCCTTCATCACCGTCAGCATGCTTTCGGCTCCGATGCGTTTTCCTGCTTCGTATAGCGATTCCGCGAGTTCCTTTCTCGAATCGTCGGAGACGATCAGAAACGTCTCTCCCGCTTTTAATCCAAGGCAATCTTTCAGCATGTTGATGCTGGTTTCAACGATTTTTTCCTGCATTTGTCTGACTTCCTTTCAACCATTTTTTCGCCGTGTCCCGGTTTGTCGCCCATAAAGGGTCCCCGTCGGTCCTATCATTTCCGAATCAAATCATTTCCGAAACGATTTTCGCCATGATCGCATTGGACAGAATGACGGGCAATCCGGAAGCTTCGGCCATCAGTCTCCGCGCCTCCTCCGTATACCCCATGCAGTCCAGCAAAAGGATATCCGCCTTGCCCTTGAGTCCGGCCGCCGCGGCTTGAAAATCTCCCGGATCGAAAATATATGGCGAGGCGACCCCGTATACCGGGTATAGTCCATAAGGTTCGTATTTCGAGTTCATGGTTTCCTTCTGCTCTTCCAGAGGAACGATCACGCCCAGCCTCCGGTTCCCGACCATCGCCTTGACGGCCGGCGGAATTATATGATCCGGCTCGATCAAATAAGCCGTTCGGGTCGCAAGCCCCGGGAAAACGCCCGTGCAAAGCAGCAAAATATTGGCGACCCCTTGATTCTCCATGTCATAAATCTTCTGCTGCAATATGGGCTGGATTTTGCTGCGCCCCATGATGACCGACTCCCCGGTCGTCAGCCGGGATGTGAGCGTGTAATCCCGGTCTTCCGGACATAAATTGGCGGCAATATATTCTTTCGACAAGCCGTCCAAAACGCCTGCCTGAATCATCTCCACCCGTTCCGGCAAATGCTCCCGCAAAATCGGGGCCACGTCTTTGCGCGGAGCCTGCCCGATCGTAATGACCCCAAGTTTCGTCATGCGATGATCATCCTCCCCATGTTCGCCAAAAGCGCGTGTTGCGCCAAACGTAAATATCCCAAACGTTTTTTCCTGCGAAAAAAGGGAAAGAACTAAAAGCCCCTTCCCTGTCTCTTCTTATTTTCCTTCCGCGCTGCCTGCCGTTTGAAGCACCTTCATCGAGCCGTAAAGCTTCACGATCCGGTCGTATTCGGCCGCATCGTAAAACGCGCAGGTTCCATTCGTGAATTCCTTGGCAACCTCAACCGAAAAACGAACCGCGGCAGCGATGTCGATTTCGTGGCTGGCGCCCGTGCCGCAGCCCGGAACGACGCTTTGCGCCGTGACCGCGACGCCGACGACCGGAGCGCTCGTCGCAACGGCCGGCTGCAAAATCGAATTGATGTGGTACAGATCGTTCCCGTACGGCGTAATGTCCTGCATCGTAATCGGGAACGTCACCGGCAGCAGTCCTGTCGTCATTTCCATGATCCGCAGCAAATCTTCGCTGACCCGCAGGATGTAGCCCTCTTTTACGGTCGGGGAAATCGCGAACCCTTTATGATTGATGACGCGGTTGCCTTTGGTCGTGTCGATCGAAAGCACCGCTTCCATCTCCGGCAATACTTCATGCGCGTTCATCGCGCCGATGTCGACCGGCGAATCCATGAAATCGACCGGTTCATGCGGACGGGTCGGCGCATCCGGGCAAATATGGGTCGTCACGATAATGTCGCCTTTCAAACGGTCGCCTTTCACCTGCATGTCCGCGAGTTTCAGCGCCGCGGCAACGGCGGCCACCGCGCCGTCGGCATCGGATACGAGCCCGATGCGGCTTGGACGGGCACCGATTCCGCCCAGGCGGCCTACGATGCCGAAGGTCGGGGCGCTTCCGCCTTTCGTTTTGCCCTCGGTGCCGGGAATGACGATTTTAATGAAATCCGTGCTCCCTTTTTCTCCCGTTACTTTTTGCACCTCGATCGAAACTTCGGGATAGCCGGCGAACAGCTCCTTTACTTTCTCTCCGGTTACATGGGCGTCGTCCATCGCTTCAAGCGCGGCCATCGTTTGTTTTAATGTCATCGAATCCGACCTCCAGTTAGATGTAAATAGTATTTAGCAAGTTTTAGCGAATCAGAACAGGTAATCCAAAATCGGTTTTTTAATGATATCCTCGACAGGCTGCATCAGCGATTTGTTGCTCATCGTGCTGCTGAGCAGCAGTTTGGCTTTCGGCACCGCGATGACGGCGAGCTGCTGCCCTTTTTCCAGGGCGGCCGTGACGACCGGTCTGGCCGTTTTGGCGTCCAGCGTCATGATCAGGTCCGGGAACGTCGCGTAACGCTCCCCGTCTTTTTCCAGCGTCATATATTCGTTCCAGAAGGTCATTTCGAAGCCGTCGATGGTCACTTTGCCCACGTCGAATCCGCCTGTCGTTTCCATTTCGAATGCAGTCACCTCGCCGGCGGCGACGACCTTTCCGCCAAGCTTGTCCACGACGGCGGCAATGGCCGCCTCGCCTTTCGCCCCAAGCAGCGCTTCGCCGACCTCGATCGCCTGCGTGATGGCGCCCGGGGCGCCGTTTTGCCTCGCGTAAGCGGCCGTTACCGGATTTCTGGCCACCGCGACGAGCCCGCCCGCTTCAACCGAAGCTTTGCGGACCATCGAAGCGGCCTTGCCCAGCGATCCGGAAACGCTGAACTCCAGGTAATTGTCGCCCTTGCCGCCGATGGCCGTCTGATGCGACACGTAATCCTCGACTTCCGTCAAATTCAGCGCGCCCATCGTGCCGGTTGGATGCGCTCTGCCGTTGCAGGCGAAGTCGACGAGCGGAATGCCCGTCATGACCGATTGCAGCCAGCCGTTCACCGTCGTTCCGGCCCCGTTTTCGTTCGTATGGATCGCCGAAATCGGTTTGCCCAGCCCGCGTGCGAGCATTTCCAGCGATCTGGCGTAATGGATCGGTTTCAAATATTTATCTTTCGCTCCGGGCGCGCCGACGAGCGAAACGGTCACGAACGTATCGTCGTCCGCAAATTCGTCGATCGTGCGCAGCTCGGGTTCGCCAAGCTCCAAGGCCAAACGGCCGATCTGCAGCCCCTCTTCGATCCAGCCGCCTCCGCCGCCGCCCAGGACGGCGCCGCCGAACACGGCGCTTTCCACCATCTTTTCGTCCAGTTTGATTCTAGCCATGGAATGCACCTACTTTCTCATTTTGAACATGGAGTTAAAGAAGCTGTAAATCGCGTCTCCCGCGATAAACCCTGCCGCCAAAATGCTCATCGGCGTTTCGGCTTCCTTGCCCTTAACTTTCAGCACGACGATCCGGATCAAAAGACCCGCCAGAACCGCCCAGCAAGCGTTTGGCGTAGAGATCAGCAAACCGGTCGCGAACATGACGCCGATCTGGCGTTTCGCGCCGCCAAGCCATTGCAAAATGGCGCCCGGGATGGCCCACAGCAGCAGCTTCATCGCAACGTCCGGGGAAGCCCCCGCTTGGATCGTCGACACGTATACCGTATCGATCGGCGGAACGAGATTTTGGCCGAAATACGAACGGTAGGTCAAAGCGACAACGATGACCGCTACGCCGAACGCGATCATGCCTGTCATGTACTGCTGTTTTCTGCCGCGAAGCTCAAACTCTTTGTCCTCCCCGTTCCCGCGGAGGATATAACCCGTTTTGAGGTCGTAGCCCATGTCCGCAAAAGCCGGGCCCGTAGCGGCGCTAAATCCTGCGAGCAGCGCCAGCGCCACGGTAGGAAAACCGATCAGCATGCCGAACAGCAGCGTGATGAAAGCGACGGCAAAGGCTGGAAACCAGCCGGAATGCATGGCTGCGATGCCGACGATAATTTCGTGCACGAACGCGGCAAAGGCCGCAAAGACAAGGAATCCGATCAGCATGCCGATCGACATTTTTGTAATGAGACCGCCAATGAGGGCGATGATAAGGGCGATGACGAGGTACGCGGCAAAACCAAGCCCGAGGGCGCGTCTGGCTTCGCCTTCCGAACGCGTGTATTTCTCGGCGTCGGCGGCCTGGTCTTCCTTTTTCGGACGTTTCAAAATGAGGATGGCCGCCTGCACCAGCGCGACGATCCCTGCGCCGATCATGACGCCGTGCGCGATATACAGCTTGTCGACGTCGATGCTGAACAGCGGGTTCGAATATTGGCGGATCAAAAGGCCGATCCCGAACATGCCGAGCGCCCAAATGTTGCCGATAAACGCCACGCCGAACGCGGACATCGAAACGTGGAAATAAGATCCGATCAGGCCGATGACGGTCCCGACCCCGAGCAGTCCCGCGCGTTTGCCGCCTTTATCGCCGGCAATGATCGATTCGGCGGTCGCCACGCCCGGCGCCCAGGTTCCGGAAGCGGGGAACAGCTTCGAGTCGAACAGCTTGTACAGCAGCGCCGCATCGACGAACATCGCCAGCGCCGCGCCGATCAGCATCGGGATGATCAGTTTCATCTCGCCCATCACGAACGGGATCCCGATCGGTATGAACAGGCTGTTGGCCGCGCCGAACGTCGCGGAGGAAATGGACGTCTGCACCATGTTTTGGCGATGGATCGATTTATACTTTTTGAATACCGCTACCGGAATTCTTGCGATCAGCATCGCAACCAGCGCGCCGATGATGGCCGTGTTCGGCGTCACGCCGAGCGTGGTCACGATCTGAATGCCGACGATCGCGCCAAGGACGCCGGTAATTACATTGAGGAACAAGCCAAAAGGTTCGAATATGCTGGGATGTTTCTCTTTTTTCTCCGTCTGTCCGATTTCATTCTTGATTTCGCTCATCCATATGCCTCCAATTTGTCTAGGTTGATCACTCGTTTGCAAGCCATCGTCATCAGGTTCGTAACGCTACGGGCGCAAAGAACCAGGCGCCGATGGCCGAATCGAGGGGATTTCAAAGAAAAGTAACGAGTGCCCTCCTCCCCCTTTAAAAGCGGGAAACATAGATATTGCCGACTTTCAACATTGAAGGCCGATAAAATTCATATCGTTTGTCATCCCCGGAATGCGGGGCCCCCTTTTCAAAAAGCGCCGGCTTGTCTATAATAATTCGCGGCCATCAAACCTTCCGATTCGACCGTGTCGATCACCGGCACCTTCAATTCTTTGCGGAGCGTTTCGGCAAACCCGATCGTGGCGAGGCCCGTGCAAGCGAATACAATCGCCCTAGCGCCTTGGGATACGAGGGATTTCGCCGCTTCCAACGCCATGCTGCGGCCCTGTTCCGTCATCAGATCCGTCGTGTTCGTCACGCCTTCGGGACGCCGGTAACCTACGACGAGATCGCCTAAAATGTCGCGCATCACCGGAGGCACGCCTTCGGTGATTCCCATCACCCCTACGGGCAAGCCGAGCGAACGGGCGACATGCGCCGCGGCGCTTCCTCCGCCGATGACCGGAACCGTGACGCGGCTTCGAAGCTCGTTAACGGCAGGGTCCGCGGCGCAGCTGATAATGATGGCCCGGCAGCCTTCCTGCTCCATCCGGACGCCAAGCTCCACGATTTTCGGTATCGCAATCCTCTCGGTTTCGTCGTCATAGATACCTAGCGGCTGGTCGGGAATGCTTCTGCTTAAAACAGGGATATGAAACTGCTCTTGAATCCGTTTTCCATGCGCTTGAACCACTTCATTATCATTTGCGGTAAATACGCGAATTAATCCGATCAAGCCGATCACCCTCTCGTCCCTTTTGATTGATGTCAGGATCGATTTCATCCTTCAGGATTTTGCGCAAATCCCCTTAAAAATTTTTATTAAGTAAGATTTTAATTGTTTTACCCGCGGCGCAACAATGTACCCGGCCAACAAAACTAAAAACGCCCCTTTGTGCTCAGAGCACAAAGAAGGCGTTTTATTCACGGGATTACGCAACGATTTTCGTCATGGAAAGATGACGGCGCCCATCATAGTCAATCCTTGGCATTACAGGAACTCGCTGAGAGCTGACATCGGGTGGCATCTCTGTTATGCATGGTTAACCAAATAATACGCTGAGCACAAATAAAGCTCAAACCGGCTTTGGGCGCTGTTCAAGTCGAGACCCGTCATCGTTTTGATCCGGTCGATCCGGTAATTGACCGAATTGCGGTGAATATACATCCGGTTCGACGTCTCATTCAAACTGCCGCCCGTCGCCAAGTAATGATACAGCGTGCTGACGTAATTGGTCCCGTTCTCCCGGTCGTGCTCCGCCAGCTTGCCGATTCTTTCGTCGACGAACCTGCTCAGCCAAGTTTCATCGGTGGAATCCAGCAGCATTTGCAGCATCTCAACTTCCGAATATAAAAACAGCTGCCGTCTCCGGTTCAAGCGGAAGCCGATCGATACCGCCGTTCTTGCCTCATGGTAGCTGCGATTCGTTTCAAACAGCCGAACCTGGCGGCCGATGCCGATTCGGACCGAATCCCACTGCTGCAGCCAGGATTGCATTTTCTCGTTCCACGGAGTCTGCCTGCCTTTGCCGTTGTCTTGGCGGCTCTCCGCGCCGGAGGACGGTACGGAAGGCAAAAACAATACGATTTTCCCCCCGTGAATCTGGAGCTGGGGGCGGACTTTCCGGACCGCGGATTCTTCGGCCAACAACGATTGAATCGTTTCAGCGATGGGAGAATCCTCGTTATAAAACGGCTCGTCCGCTTCGATAACGGCAACCTCCCATAACCAACTGGGGGACAATCCAAGCTGCAGCCCTTTCGAAGCGGTGATCCTTTCGTCGGCCGGCGGATTCAATAACAACTCCTCAAAAAACGTCCCCCGCAGCCTGCTTTCGGTGTCGAAGGCGATCTTTTCCCGCATCAGCTCCAGCGAAAACACCAGGCGCGCCTGTTCGATCAGCATCAGGTCCAGCTCGTCCAGCTTCCGTTTTTCCACCACGAATTTTCCGAGCATTTTATTATCGACGTTCACTTCCCACTGCCGATGGCTGTCGGAAGGGACATACGGGCTGCCTTCCGGGGAGGAGGCAAGCACGCCGCCGGTTTTATCGACGATCCATATCCGCGATTCGATCAGCTGGGAGACGCTGTCGGCAACGACCTGAATGCCTTTGTTGTTAAGCACGAGTCCCGTCAGCGCCTTGTTGACCTCCTCCGCACGTTTGAGCAGCACGGCCTGCCTGTTCAAAATTTGCTCCATGACGTTATACGTAATATCGATGTAAGCCATTCGCACCGGGAGCTGAATGATCGGGACATGGTATAAATTGCTTTTATCGATCATTTCCTGCGGGATTCGGGGAATGAATCGTTCGGGTTTGATGGCAATGCCCGCCCCGTTGACTTTGGCGAGCTGCTCGATCATATCGGTGAGGAGCGATAGGTTGTCGCGCGCCGGATACCCGGCGGTGAGCACCATTTCGCCTTCCCGGAGCCAGCTCCCGATATCGGGAACCTCCCAAATATCGATATACTGCACGATCCGGTCCAGTCCCTTTTCCCCGCTGATCAGCTTTGCGTTTTGCATGACGGGAAGTTCAAGCATTTCCCTTACGGTCAAGCCTTTTAAACTCATTTCCTCACCTCTCACGGTTATGACGGGATGAAGCTGACACGCCGCTCCATGACCGCGTGATTGTCGTTCCTGCCTTCATTGTACCTTACCTTCCCGCCTTCTTGCCATGAAACGAATCCCGTATCCAGAAGAAGGAAAGAAGCTTTTGCGCCCCAAGGCAGGAGCTTTCGGATACGAACGCAAACGAAAAAGGGAATCCCTAAGTTTCTCGGAAAACCGATCGGGATGCCCTTTCGCAAACGAGGATGTTTCAAATCCTCACTCCATATGATTTTGATGAGCCCGGCGGCAATCAACGGCGTACCGGCACTTTTTCCGCGCCATGCTCCGCACGCTTTTTGAAGATGACCTTCCGGATGCTTTCGACGGACAGATGGAAAGTTTTCGTCAAATATTCGAGCGAGTGGCCGCTGCAATGGAGATTGTAAATCTCCTCGTTTCTGCGCTCGATCATCTGTCTGGTGCCGCTGTTGACTCCCCAGCCGACACGTTCGCTGCTTCTTTTGGGAATGTAGATCAGCTCGCCCTCAATGTGCTTCTGCAGCTCTTTCAGCAAACTAGGGGGAAGCACATCCCTCCCGTTTCGGTAATTCACGATAAACGTCCTCCTTCATCAGATGTTGGTTCCGATTTGCGAATTTTGCGTTGAACATTTTATCGCTCCCTCCTTTCTGTTATGTAGGATATATTTAAAAAAGGTAATTAGGGAGGCCTGCTTCCGGCCCCCCTGAACTTTGCGATTTCCGCTTAGGCGGAAACCACCTCGTTATTTGTGATCAAAATTGCATCAGCTCCTTTCTTTAGGAAGTTGTCGGCCGTCCGACACCTTTATTAACTCATATTTGGAGCTGCTCTTCAAGCGAAAGAATAAGTATATACGTTTTTTACCAGGATTTTTTTACCTGCGGGATGCCGGGCGCAATGGCTCTTGGCCCTACCAGCCCGTCACCGCGATCTCTTCATCCATGTTTTGCAAATAATCCGGCAGCGGGCCGCCGTGCATCAGCCACAGCTCGTGCAGCGCGCGCGTGCACCCGACGTACAGCAGCTTCGCATCCCAAGCCGAAGCGCCGTAATGCTCCCCGTCCGCATCCGCCACGATGACCGCGTCAAATTCGAGGCCTTTCGAGAGGTATACGGGGAGGACGGATAAGCCGCCCTCGTACGCCTTGTCGCCGCCGTCGATCAAGTGAAGATCGGGCAAGTCCGGCTGCAACCGTTCGTGCAGCGCCCTTGCGTCCTTCAGCGTCCGCGTCAACACGGCCACCGTGCGGTATTCGCCCGACGAAAGCTTAAGCAGCCCTTCGCGCAGGCCCTTTAATCGCTCGTCTTCGCCGCTTCCATAAGCGATCATGCGCACCGGGTTCCCGCTCCGAAAAACAGGCACCGCAAGCAGTTCGCTGCTTACCCCTTGCTCGAGGATGCGGTTGGCGAATTCGATGATTTCCATCGTCGAGCGGTAGCTCCGCGTGAGCGCAAAATACGCCGTGTCTTCCGGATTGAACCAGGCCCTCATTTCCTCCCAGCCATGGACTCCCCGGTAGGCATGGATGCCCTGGGACAAATCCCCGAGAATGGTAAAGGAGTGGCCTTTCACGAACAAATCGAGGACCGCGACCTGAAATGGCGAAAAATCCTGCGCCTCGTCGATGACGATATGGTCGAACCGCTGTTCTCCCGTGATATCGTTGAGCAAATAATGGATGTACAACAGGGCAGGCAGGTCTTCCTCGCGCAGAATGTCCTTTTTCAAATCCTTTTGCGTCGATTTCAACACGGCGCCCGGAATGCCCGCCAGCAGTTCTTCCGGCCAGCCGGCCTGCAGCTTCAGCGCTTTGAACATTTGCTTGTACAGCACGAGCGGCTCGAACTTCGGCCACTTGGCGGCATATGATTTTTCGCGCTGGGACGCTTTTTTCTTCCGCTCCTTCATCGCGGCGGCCGAAGGCGACTTTTTCAGCTCCATCTCGACCCACCGGTGGATTCTCGCCATCACCCGTTCTTTCCGCTTCGCGAGCGGATACGGCTTATATTCGTCGTTGAACCAGTGGAGAATCGTATCGCGCGCGAGCACGGCGCCCTCCCAAGGCATAAAGTCCGCTTGGGGCACAGAAGCGTCTTCCATCGCCTCGATGCAGGCGCGGATCATGTCCATGAACCGGATCGAGCCCTTGAAGCGTCCGGGAACCTCGTCCGTCACCTCCGGCATTCCCCCGTCCGATTCGAACCAGTAGGAAAGCGTCTCGGACGGATCGGCAAGCGGGAGCTCGATGCCGAGCTGCTTCATGGCCCAATCCGCGAACGTGCTCTGCTGGATGTCCCCGACGCCGAGTTCGGGCAGCACGTCGGAAATGTAATCGAGGAACATATGGTTCGGGGCAAAAATGATCATCTTCTCTGCCGTGACCTGCTCCTTGTATTGATACAGCAAATAGGCGAGGCGGTGCAGCGCCACGGTCGTTTTTCCGCTTCCCGCCACCCCTTGGATGATCAGCGCCGTATTTTTTGCCGCGCGGATGATTTTGTCCTGCTCCGCCTGGATGGTGGAAACGATATCGCGCAGCTTGTTGTCCTTGTTTTCGCCCAGCCGGTATACCAGAAATTCGTCGGATACGGCCGGCTGGTCGCCGTTCCGGTCATACGTGTCGGACACCCGCTCCAAAATCTGCTTCCGGATGACGAGGTTCCGCTTTAAATACACCAGCCCTTCGATCGTCCCTTCGGGCGCTTCGTACGAAGCCGGTTCATCCCCGCCCGTGAAGGAATAAAAAACGCTGGCGATCGGGGCCCGCCAATCGATGACCATCGGCTGCTCGCCGACCTCCTCGTGATCGACGCCGATTTTGCCGATGTAAAGCGGTGTGGGCGCGGCATCCTTTTTTTCCTGAAAATCAAGCCGTCCAAAATAAGGGGCCGCCAGGCTCTTGGCCAAGGACTGCCTTTTTTCCTCGCGCCCGGCCTCGAGCACCTGCTCGGTAAAATCATGCCCGGTATACACCGGGATCGCGCGCAGCCGCTCCAGCTGCTTGTCGATTTCCGCTATCGTTGCATTCAGCCTTCGCTCTTCCTCTTGATAGGCACTTTGAAAAGTTTGCTCCAATTTCAGTTACCTCCTAAAAGTTTTTCCGCCAGCCAAAATGGCCGCGGGAGCCGTTCGTGCGCCGTTCGCCTGCAACCCTGCGATATGTGCGGGGCGAACGCCGCGAACCACCCTGCCCTGGTAAGCTGATGCTTAGTCGTGAGCCATAAGCCCGCTTAGAAAGGATATTCAGTATATCACAATGAAGGCGCATTCTCCAGCGCGGCCCGTTGTGAAAACGGCGCTTTCAAAAGGCTCGGGTCTTTACAATCTTTTTCGAAGCTGTATAATGGGAACCAGCAAAAAACTGCATACGGATAGATAGCACTAGGGGTGCCTTTCTGGCTGAGAGACAAGTAGCGAATGCATGCGCGAACGTTAACCCTTTACACCCGATCTAGGTCATACTAGCGTGGGGAAGTGCGGTGAAACGACTGCTTCGAGGCCTTTCGATCCGAACGACGGAACCGGCCTTCGAGCCGTCCGCGAGCTGCACTCTTTCGGGTGCGGTTTTTTTGCGTGCCGGCCGGCTTGAAGTTGAAAATCGATCAGCGTTCGTTGAAGGAGGAAACGAAGGTTATGACTGAAAATTTGCATAGCGGCATAGATGCGTGCGGGGGATCCGCCGGCGCTTGCGGGACCAGCCGCATCGCGGGCTGCCGCTTTTCGATTTATCCGATGAGCGGCCGTTTTGCCGAAATCATCGAAGAGGCTTTGAAACGGACGAATACGTCCAAAGTATGGATGTTTACGGACGATGTCAGCACCTGCGTCCGCGGGCGGATGTCCCAGGTGTTCGACGTCGCCCAGTCGATGTTCGCCCATGCGGCGGAAAGCGGGGAGCATGTCGTGTTCAGCGGCACATTTTCGATCGGCTGCCCGGGCGACTCCAGCGGCGACGCGTACATGTCGGAGGATGACGTCCGTTTGAACGATGCCCCCTCGGGGGTCGACACGTCGGCGCAGTTCGCCCTTTATCCGATGAACGCGCCGGGATATATGGGCATGATCGCGGAGGCGGTCCGGACGGCTCAAACGCTGGGCACCTTCTCCGGAAGCGTTCATTATGCAAGCCGCCTCGACGGGACTGCCGGCGACGTGTTCCGGACGCTGGAGCAGGCGTTTGCCAACGCTGCGGAGGAAACGTCCCATTTGGTGATGACCGCAACCCTGTCGTGCAACAGCCCTTCCCCGAAGCCTGCGCGAAACCAAGCCGGGGAGGCGCAGATCCGATGAAAAACTGGAAATTGCGCGACATTATCGTGCTGAGTTCGCTGTCGGTCGTTTTTGCCGTCGTATACGTTCTTTTCCTTCAGGTCGGCAACGTCCTGGTCGGCTTGATGGGGCCGATGGGATACGAGGTCATTTTCGGGATCTGGTTTATCGTATCCATCATCTCGGCATATATATTGCAGCGTCCGGGAGCCGCGCTTTTGTCGGAAACGGTGGCCGGAACCGTCGAGCTTCTGATCGGCAATACGGCAGGGCCGGTGCTTATTTTGTCGGCCTTTATCCAGGGGCTCGGGGCTGAAGCCGTCTTTGCGGCGCTGCGTTACCGGAACTATTCCGCCCCGGCCTTGATGGCCGCAGGCGCCGGTTCGGCCGTCTTCAGCTTTGCCTGGGGTTTCATCCACTCGGGCTTTGCCGCGTTGTCCCCGGGCCTGCTGCTGGCCATGTTCATCGCCCGCATCGTCAGCTCCGTGCTGCTCGCCGGCCTGCTCGGCAAATGGATCGCCGACGCGCTGGCCAAAACCGGCGTGCTCCGCAGCTTCCCGATCGCCAAAACTTCGCGCGGTCAGCTGAGTTCCAAGGCGGAGGTTTCCTAATGGCCGCTGTAGACCGCCGACCGGTGCTGGAAGCCGACCGGATTTCCCTGAAGCTCGACGACCATCTTGGGGATGACGTGCTGTCTTCGGTTTCGATGTCGTTATACAAGGGGGAAATCACGCTGCTTTTGGGTCCCGGCGGCTGCGGAAAAAGCTCGCTCGCCCTCTGTCTGAACGGGATATACCCGCATGCGGTGGAAAGCGTCGTTACCGGCAGCGTGAAGCTGTTCGGAGAAACGCCGGACCTTCGCCATCCCGGAAAAACGGCCCAAACCGTCGGCATCGTCTTTCAAGACCCGGACAGCCAGTTTTGCATGTTGACGGTCGAGCAGGAGCTGGCCTTTTGCCTGGAAAACATCGGCTGCCCCCGGGAGGAGATCGGCGGGCGGATCGAAGATGCGCTGAAGCTCGTTCAGCTGAGCGATTGCCGGGAGAAAGAAATCCATACGCTCTCCGGAGGGCAAAAACAGCGCGTCGCCATCGCCGCGGCGCTCGTCCTTAGGCCCAAGGTGCTCATCCTGGACGAACCGACGTCGAATCTCGATCCGGCTTCGGCGCAGCTGCTCGCGGACCGGCTCCATGCCCTCCGCCGGCTGCTGCCGATGACGATCCTGCTGATCGAGCACAACCTCGATCCATGGATCGAATACGTCGACCGACTTGTCGTTATGGACAAGCAAGGAACATTTCGATATGAGGGGAAGCCGGATGCGTTTTTTATGAATCAAGCACACGAAGCGGCGCAAGCCGGCATTTGGCTCCCTCGGGCCGCCACGCTTCACCGCGCGTTGATCCGGGATGCCGGCGTGACCGGCGGCCAAGCGGATGCCGGGGACATCCCGGGCCCGCTGCCGCTTTCCGCCCGGGAGCTTATCGAGGAATGGACGGGCTATCCGGCCCAAATTCAAAAACAAGCGACCCGTTCGCTTCGGGCGCGGCTACAAAAAAACGCGGAACCTGCGCGCCGCGGCGCGGCCGTCTCCGAACACGCAGCCGGCCCCGGCGTTGCCGGACGCATCCTGCTTCGCGCAGAACGGTTGTCCTTCTTCCGGAGAAAACGGGCGGTGATCCAGGAGATCTCCCTGTCGGTCCGCGCGGGAGAGCTTCTGGCGGTTACCGGCAGGAACGGTGCGGGAAAATCGACGCTGTTCGCCGTGCTGTCCGGGCTTCTGGAGCCTTCGTCCGGCAGCGTCACGCTGGACGGCAAACCGCTGCCGGACTGGAAGGAAGCCGAGCTCCGGAGCCGGATCGGCTTTATTTTCCAGCATCCGGAACATCAACTCGTCGCCGATACGGTGTATGACGAGTTGGCTTATTC
This sequence comes from Paenibacillus sp. FSL M7-1455, assembly GCF_038004655.1. Taxonomy (NCBI): domain Bacteria; kingdom Bacillati; phylum Bacillota; class Bacilli; order Caryophanales; family Paenibacillaceae; genus Paenibacillus; species Paenibacillus sp. FSL M7-1455. The sequence goes on from NZ_JBBORO010000001.1 coordinate 4,387,328, forward strand.
CTTTCGATTGCAGAACCGCAGCGAGACGGAAATCGGCGAGCGGGTAAACGGCCTTTTGCAACGATTCCGTCTGGAGGGCCGCGAATCCTTCAGCCCATTCTCGTTGAGCCAAGGACAGAAGCGGCGCCTGAGCGTGGCCGCCATGCTGTCGGACGAACAGCAAATTTTGCTGTGCGACGAACCGACCTACGGGCAGGACGCCCACGGGGCCAAGGAGCTGATGTCAGGCCTGCGGGCCCGCGCGGACCAGGGGTTGGCCGTCGTCGTCATCACGCATGACATGGAATTCGTGCAGGAATACGCCGACCGCGTAATCGTGATGAACAACGGTTCGATTCACTTCGAGGGGCCTCCGATCTCGCTCTGGTCCAAGCCCGCGCGATTTCTGGAAGATCAAGGCCTTATCCCTCCGATAGCCGCGCGGTTGCTGCAAGCCATGGAGGTGGGAGATCCATGCTGAACGTCCAGAGCGAAAAATCCGTCCCGGTCCCCCGGCCGCGGCTGCTTCGGCTTGAGGAGCTGAATCCGGTCATCAAAGGCGTGACCGTCGTATTGTGCGTGCTCCCGCTATCGCTGGTATTCGATCCGGTGACGACTTCGACGGCGCTGGTCATGACGCTGCTTGTCACATGGATATTCGGGAACGTCTCCTGGAGAAGATGGCTGCTTCTGTTTTCGCCGTTCCTTGTCCTGGCATGCGGTTATTTCTGGACCGCCGCTGTATTCCCGCGCGAGCAGCCGGAACCGGGCTCCGCGATCCTATGGTCCATCGGACCGGTTCGGGTGACGGCGGCCGCATTTCAGGTGGCCCTGTCGCTCGGATTGCGCACGCTGCTGTATTCCGCGCTATCGCTTCTGTTTATGCTGACGACCGACCCGGTCAAGCTGATGCTCAGCCTGATGCAGCAGTGCAAGCTGCCGCCCAAGCTCGCTTACGGCATTTTGGCGGGTTTTCGTTTTTTGCCCTTGTTCCGCGAGGAATTATCCATCATGCAACGAGCGCACCGGGTAAGGGGCGCCGGACGCATCCGCCGCACGCCCCGGTCGCTGCTGGAGGCGCTCAAGCGCTACGGCATTCCGCTGCTCGCCGGAGCGATCCGCAAATCGGAACGGGCCGCGGTGGCGATGGTATCGAGAGGGTTTACCGGAACGGGCCGCCGCGATTTTTATGACCGGATTCGGGTCACCTGGAGAGATTGGGCATTTATGGCCCTTATGCTGGCGATCGTCGCGTTCAGCTGCGGTTTTTCCTATGCCATGGGGACGCTGCGGTGGTATAACGGGGAACTTTGAGAGGCATTTAAAAAAAGGAAGCCGTCCAACCGGACAGCTTCCTTATCATGTTTGTTTTTGCCGTATGGGTTACGTTCAAATTCGTTGCAACGCTTTCGACCCGACGGCTCCCTTTCCGTTTCCGCTGCCAGGCCGGCGGCGCCTTATCTCCACTCCGCCACCTTCCACACATCGGTCACCCAGTCTTGGTAAAAGGCCGGCTCGTGGGAGACGAGCAAAACGGTGCCCTTGTAATCCATCAATCCTTTTTTGAGCGCTTCCTTCGCCCGGACGTCCAAGTGGTTCGTCGGCTCATCCAGCACCAGCAGATGGCTCGGCGTCAGCATCAGCTCCGCCAGGCGCACCTTGGCCTGCTCGCCGCCGCTCAGCGCCCGGATCGGCTTGCGGATATGCTCCGCCGTCAGACCGGCCATGGCCAGCACCTTCCGGATATCCTTTTGCGTCAGATCCGGCCGCAGCGCCCAAACCTTTTCCATCGGCGTTTCAACGGGCGCCGTATCTTCTTGGCGGTAATAGGCGGCTTTCACCTGTTCGGATGCAAGCAGTTTGCCGCCAAGCGGCCGGAGCTGGCCCAGCAGCGTGTTGACCAGCGTGGATTTGCCCGCTCCGTTTTCCCCGACGATCGCTATTTTATCGCCTTTGCGCACCTTCAGCGACACCGGTTTGAACAGCGGACTGTGATACCCGACCTCCAGCGCCTTCGTCTCTACGATGGTCGTGCCCGCCGTCGCGGCCGGGGTGGAAAACTCGAAACGGGGCGCGGGCCCTTCCACCGGCTTTTCGACCCGGACGATTCGGCTCAGCATTTTTTCCCGGCTTTTGGCCTGCTTGGCTTTACGGATCCGGTTTTTGTCGATAAAAGCCTCCAGCCTTTCGATTTCCTTGCTTTGCTTCTCGTAAGCGATTTGCTGCTGCACCTGCCCGAGCGCCAGCTCCTTTTGGAACTGCCTATAATTGCCCGTATACCGTTTCATATTTTGATGGGCCAGATGAAAGATGACCGTCGTGATTTCATTCAGGAAATGCTCGTCATGGGACACGACGATGTAGGCGTGTTTATAGCGCTTCAGGTAGCCCGTCAGCCATTCGATATGGACCTGGTCCAGATAGTTGGTCGGTTCGTCCAACAGAAGCACCTGGGGTTCTTCCAGCAGCAGCTTCGCCAGCAGCAGCTTTGTTTTTTGCCCGCCGCTCAGCAGGCTGACATCCCTTTCGAGCCCAAGCTCCGTAATGCCGAGCCCTGATGCGATGTCTTCGATTTTGGAGGAGATCTGGTAAAACTCGTGATGCTCAAGGGCCGCCTGAAGTTCTCCGTATTTGCGCAGCAACGCATCGAGCTCCTCGCCCGGATCCGCCAGCCGCTCGGCGATCGCGCCCATTTCCTTTTCCATGGCGAACAAGCCCGAAAACGCCCGCTCCAAATACTGCCGTATCGTCGTTCCTTCCTGCAGCTCGATATGCTGCTCCAGAAAACCGACCTGCACCTGCGGCGCCCATTCGATTTTGCCCGCATCCGGCAGCAGGCTGCCGGTCAGCAAGCGGAACAAGGTCGATTTCCCCGCGCCGTTGGCGCCGACCAAGCCGGCATGCTCTCCGGGCAGCAAGCGGAAATGAACGTCCCTGAACGTGATCTGATCGCCGTACATATGCGTTAAACCTTCGACATTTAAAATACTCATCGTGATCTCTCCTTCTGGTTTTCGTTGGATTCAAGCGAAAGCCATCCGGAGAAACAGCCATATGAAAATCGCAAACCGCGCTTGCCTTCAAGTTAGGCGGAAATATTCGAATTGTAGAAACGGCTCTTTTCCCTGACCATGAACCCGATGCCGGGATAAAAAAACGGGTAAGGCGAATACACCTTACCCGTCGTTCTATATCAGAGTAAGAAAGGATTCGGAATCATATCAACTGTTCTCGAGATGGCTTGTTAAAAAAGGGCAGACTTCTCCCGTCTTAAGCCAAATCTCTTACAAGAACAGTTGATCTTTCCATGCCTTTCCACCTCATATCGTCAAATTAAAAAGTTCCCCGCGTCCGTTTTTATCGACCGACGATTCGTCGAAAAAACTGCCGCTTCGTACCAAATTATAATGAATCGCCATTCCGGATGTCAACCATGCCGGCAAAGCCTGTTCCCCAAGGCTGACCGGACCGCCCGATTATTCGATATAGTCCTTCAGCCGTTTGCTTCGGCTGGGATGTCTCAGCTTGCGCAAGGCCTTGGCTTCGATTTGGCGAATCCGCTCGCGGGTGACGCCGAACACCTGGCCGACTTCCTCCAGGGTCCGCGTCCGTCCGTCTTCAAGCCCGAATCTGAGACGGAGCACGTTTTCCTCGCGTTCCGTGAGCGTATCCAGAACGTCGCCGAGCTGTTCCTTCAAAAACTTATGGGCGGCGGAGTCGACGGGAGCCATCGCATCATGGTCTTCGATAAAATCGCCGAGCTTCGAATCGTTTTCGTCCCCGATCGGCGTTTCAAGCGATACCGGTTCCTGGGAGATCTTCATGATTTCCCGTACCTTTTCAACGCTGAGCTCCATGGCGCGCGCAATTTCCTCTTCTTCGGGTTCGCGTCCCAATTCCTGCACCAGCTGTCTTGAAATGCGGGTAAATTTATTGATCGTTTCGATCATGTGAACCGGTATGCGGATCGTTCTGCCTTGATCGGCAATAGCCCGCGTAATCGCTTGACGGATCCACCAAGTCGCGTAGGTGCTGAATTTGAAACCTTTCGTATAATCGAATTTATCCACGGCCTTGATCAGGCCCATATTGCCTTCCTGAATCAGATCCAACAGCTGCATGCCGCGTCCCGCGTACCGTCTCGCGATGCTGACGACCAGCCGGAGATTGGCCTCGACCATCAGCTTTTTGGCTTCTTCGTCGCCGGCTGCGACGCGTTTGGCCAAACTCACTTCATCCTCGGCGCTAAGCAAACCGACCCGGCCGATCCCCTTCAAGTACATGCGCACCGAATCGTCGTTTTTCATTCCAGTCGGCAGAAGCTCCGCTTCGGCAAAATGGACGGCCTGCTCCTGATCGTTCGTATCGGCACGATTTGTCTCTAATTCATGTTCCTCGTTCGCCATACGTACGTCCTCCCCCTTTAAAGATCATTTCGACATATCCTGTATCTTCTTCGCTGCGGCCCTCAAATGAATATTGACGCGAATGAGAAAATATGCTATAATGTTAATGACTATATGGTATCAATTTAAGGGTACATTATATAGTATCATATACGTATGTCACATGCAACATGTTTCATTAAATTATGCAAATCATCATTCTTTTTTTCATATAACCGAAACGGACTCTTTCCGCAAGAGACCTGTTTCGGTTTTTTGCTGCGTCATGCCTTTACCGGATCCCACGCCAATACAGCGAGAACGGGAAGGTGATCCGACGCCGCATCCTCTTCGATCGCCTGGGCGCCAACCAGCCTCCACCCGCTGTTTTCATCGAACAGGATATAGTCGATTTTGCCGTCTTCGGCATGGGTAGGCCCGATGTGAGCCGTAGCGTCCGCCATGTTTTCCGCAAAAACGCGCATCGTCGCGGAATCCGGCAGCGCGTTCATATCCCCTGCCAGAATCAACGGCGTTTTGTCCTTGAGCTCATTTTGGATCGCGTTTGCTTGGGCCAACCGGATCTGTTCGGCCAGCTCGGCGTTTTCCTGCCATTCCAAATGCGTATCCGCAAACACGAATGACGGAAGGCCGTGTTCCGGAGCCAGCTGAACGGCCAGCAGCACGCGCTGCTCTCCTCCCGGTTCGTTCGGCAGCGTCAGCGTATGCGCCGAGGCAATCGGAAGTTTGGAGAGAACGGCTATTCCGTATTCGCCTCCGTCAAAAGCGACCGCCTTCGCGAACCGGTGATCCATGCCCGTCAGTCTTCCCAGTTCCGCGGCCTGGTCCACGCCGCCGCTTCTGGACAAATGGCGGTCCACCTCCTGCAGCGCCACAAGATCGGGACGGGTGCCGCGAATCACGGCGGCAATCCGCCTTAGGTCCACGATGCCGTCCATCCCTTCGCCATGATGAATGTTGTACGTCATGACCCGGAGCGCCGGCTTTTCCCCGCCGTCCGGATCTACGATGAACGCCTTTCCGGCGTGCCCTTCGGAAGCTGAATAGCCTGCTTTTTGCATCGGAAGTTCCCCCTCCATCATTCGTTTCCTTTGGCCCGGTAAAACGATTTGTTCTCAAGCGCCCTTACCGGCGCGGACCAGTCATCCGTGGACGGCATCATCGAGATCGCATCCTCCGCCGCCTGCAGCTTGGCATCCATCTGGTCGATCAAGTGCAGCGCAAGCGCCTCGGGAATTTGCGGCAGAACGGAGCTGCCCCATTCCGGCAAATTATGATGCGACAAAATCATATGCTGCAGCAACACGATTTTTTCCGAATTCACGTCCGCCCCGATCGTCATCGCGGCTTCCGTCACCCAACTGGCGGCAAGCGGAATATGTCCCAGCAGTTTGCCGGTGAAGCTGTATTCGCTGACGATGCCCAGCTCCGCCGTCAATTCCTCCGTTTTGGCGATATCGTGCAGGATGATGCCCGCCACAAGCAAATCCCGGTTGAGGAAAGGGCGCTGCTTGCAAATAAACTCGGCTAACTCCAGCATGCGCACGATGTGATAGGCCAGACCGGCGTAAAAAGCATGGTGCATGCCTTTGGCGGCCGGGTAATGCATCAATTTGTCCCCGATTTTGTTCAGGCAGTGGTCGATGATCATCTGGATTTCGGTGTCCTGAATCGTATATGCCGCCGTTTTGATCGCATAAACCAGATCATTGGGCGGAACCGGCGCGGACCGTACGAAATCGGTAATGTTGTAGCCGTCTTCATCCGTTGCCGGCCGGATTTTGTTCACCTTGAACTGCAGCCGCTCGCGGTACAACTGCACGACGCCGCGCACCTTCACGAGCATGGGAGCAAAAAAGGTTTCCTTGTCCGCCGCGGATGCATCCCAAAATTTAGCCGAAATTTCCCCGCTGGCGTCCGCAAGGACAAGATCCAAATAATCTTTGGGCGGCGTGGAATTCGTCTGTTTGACCATCGCCGTTTTTAATAAATAAAATCCCGTAACTTCCTGTCCTTCGGTAAATGATTGTATTAGCGTCATATGGCATCTCCTCCCCCGAATCTCGTTTGCTTGAAAAAGCAAGGAACCGCCTGCTGCAAGCAAGCGGCCCCGTTGCCTGTACCTTTGCTTCAGTATTACAGCAGGGCATGCACCACAAAGTTGACGACGAACAAAGCGGCGATGATATAAAGCACCGGAGAAACGTCCCTGCTTTTTCCCCGGGCGATTTTGACGAGCGGGTACGCGATGAATCCGAAAGCCATGCCATCCACAATACTGTATGTGAAAGGGATCATCACCATGATCAAAAAGGCCGGAAACGCTTCGGTCATGTCGCTGAAATCCATTTCCTTCACGCTCTGCACGATCAGTCCGCCAATCACGATCAGGACCGGGGCGATCGCGCTGTCCGGAATGTAGGCGAGCAGCGGAATAAAAAAGAACGTCGCCCCAAATAACGCGCCCGATACGAGCGCCGTAAGGCCTGTCCGGCCGCCGGCCGCGATTCCCGCGCTTATCTCCGCCGAAGCGACCATCGGGCTGCTGCCGAAAACGCCGGCAACGATATTCGTCAGCGCCAACGCCCGCAGGCTTCCCTTGAAATTGCCGGGACGGCCGATCATCCGGGTTTGGGCCGCGATCAGGCCGATGTTTTCGAACACGACGATCAAAAGCAGCAAAAATACCGCGATCCAAAACACGAGGCTGCCGATTCCCGACCAGGAAAGCTGCCCGAATAACGTCCCGTAGGATTCGAACAGGCGGCCAGGCTCCGTCTGCTGCACGGGTTGGACCGCTCCAAGCAGGTAAGCCAGCCCGGTGCCTGCCAGGATCGCGATCAAAAGGCCGCCTTGGACGTTGCGGATAAACAGGATCAGCGCCACCAGCAGCGTAATGCAGGATACGATGACCGAAGGATCGCTGAAATGGCCGATCGTAACAAACGTCGTTTGATGAGCAATGACGATTTTCTCTCTCTATGTCGAGCCCCCGGCAAATGACCCCTCATTGCCGGGCATGAAACAAAAAGGCGTGATTGTCGGTTTTTCTCGACTTTTCACGCATTTTTTTTGTACCACATTCTGGCTTCGGGAAGGGATTTTCTTTACACCCGGATCCCGGCCTTTTTCAGCAGATCCTTGACGGCCTCGCCGACCATGATAAGTCCGGCTACCGGCGGGACAAACGCGTTGCTGGCCGGCGGCTGCTTCGCTTTGCGGATTTCCGGAGCATTTTCGGGCACGATTTTTTCCGTCACGTCCACCCGCGGCTTCATTGGCTCTTCGGTCGAAAAGACGACCTTCACGCCTTTTTTGATGCCTTCCTTGCGCAGCTTGGTGCGGATGACGCGGGCGATCGGGTCGACCGTCGTCTTGGAAATGTCCGCGACCTGAAAGCGGCTCGGGTCCATTTTGTTGGCCGCGCCCATGCTGGAGATGATCGGAATTTTTCGCTTGAGGCATTCCTTGATCAGATGGATTTTGTACGAAACGGTATCGGACGCGTCAAGCACGTAATCCAGGTCGTATTTGAAAAGCTCCTCGCAGGTTTCCTCGGTATAAAACATATTCAAGGCGATCGCTTCGCATTCGGGGTTGATCAGCTTGATCCGTTCCACCATCAAATCCGCTTTTTTCTGGCCGATCGTTGTCGTGAGCGCATGGATTTGCCGGTTAATGTTGGTAATGTCCACGACGTCCTTGTCGATCAGGATCAGCTTGCCGACGCCCGTGCGGGCGAGGGCCTCCACCGCAATGGAGCCTACGCCGCCGATTCCGAGGACAGCCACCGTGCTGTTTTTCATCGCTTCCAGACCTTCCGGTCCTATGGCCAGTTCCGTCCGGGAAAATTGGTTGAGCATAGAGTATGGAGGCCTCCCTTTATTTAAGCATTCACTTTTTTCTCTGCAGGTTTTTTCGCCACTTTGATATGAAGCTGTTCAAGCTGCGACGCATCGACCGGCGATGGCGCGTCCATCAGCAGATCCGTGGCGCTTGCCGTTTTCGGGAACGCGATCGTTTCGCGCAGGTTGCTGCGGCCGGCCAAAAGCATGACGAGGCGGTCCAGGCCGAAGGCGATTCCGCCGTGCGGCGGCGTGCCGTATTCGAACGCTTCGAGCAGGTGGCCGAATTTGTCTTGGGCTTCTTCCGGGGACAATCCCAGTGCCGCAAACATTTTTTCCTGCATGTCGCGTTTGTAGATCCGCATGGAACCGCCGCCGACTTCATAACCGTTCAGCACGATATCGTACGCCTGGGCGAGAATTTGACCCGGGTTCGTTTCAAACAGATGCTGGTCTTCATCGCGCGGACGGGTGAACGGATGGTGGAGAGCGACGTAGCGTTTCTCTTCTTCATCCCACTCCAGCAGCGGGAAGTCGACTACCCAGGCGAATTTGAACTCGTTTTCGTTGATCAGGCCGAGTTGTTTGCCGATTTTCAGGCGGAGTGCGCCAAGCACGTCGGCAACGACCTTTTTATTGTCGGCGGAGAAGAGCAGCAGGTCGCCTTCCTCGGCTCCCGTGCGCTCTCTCAGCGCTTCGATCTCTTCAGGGGTAAAGAATTTGACGATCGGCCCTTTGAATTCGCCTTCCTTGACTTGAATCCATGCCAATCCTTTGGCGCCGTAACGGGCCGCGAACGGTCCCAGATCGTCGATTTCCTTCCGGCTCCACGTGCCGCAGCCTTTGGCGTTCAGCACTTTGACCTCTCCGCCTTTTTCGATGACCGAAGCAAACACCTTGACGCCGCTCGACGCAACCAGGTCGCTGACTTGAATCAGTTCCAGCCCGAAACGAAGGTCCGGTTTGTCGGAGCCGTATTTGTCCATCGCTTCGGCGTAGGTCAGGCGTTGGAAAGGCAAAGGAATGTCGACGTTAATCGTTTCCTTGAACAGGCGGGCCATCAGTTTTTCCATCATGCCCAGCAGCTCGTCCCGGCTCATGAAGGACGTTTCGATGTCGACCTGCGTGAATTCGGGCTGACGGTCTGCGCGCAAGTCTTCGTCCCGGAAGCAGCGGGCGATTTGGAAATAACGTTCGATGCCGCCCACCATCAGAAGCTGTTTATACTGCTGAGGGGATTGCGGCAAAGCGAAAAATTCGCCTTCATGCACCCGGCTTGGCACGAGATAATCGCGTGCGCCTTCCGGGGAGCTTTTGGTCAGGATCGGCGTTTCCACTTCGATAAACCCTTCGCCGTCCAGGAAGTCGCGGAAAATCTTCGAAGCTTTCGAGCGGAGCAGCAGCGTTTTCTGCATTTCCGGGCGGCGCAGGTCCAGGTAACGGTATTTCAGGCGAAGCGACTCGTCGACTTCTACGCCGTCTTCGATGAAAAACGGAGGCGTCTTGGCGCCGTTCAGCACTTCGATCTCGGTGATTTGAACTTCGATTTCGCCTGTGGCCAGGTTCGGGTTGATCGTTTCCGGATCGCGTTTGACGACTTTACCGGTAACCGCCAGCACGTATTCGCTGCGCACCTTGTCGGCAATCGCCAGCGCTTCCCCGGAATACGCGGGGTTGAATACGATTTGCACGATGCCGCTGCGGTCGCGCAGGTCGATGAACAATACGCCCCCGAGGTCGCGGCGGGTTTGCACCCAGCCGTTCAGTGTTACGGTTTCTCCGATGTGGCCTGTCGTCAGGCTTCCGCATTGATGGGTCCTAAGCATGATTCTCAAACTCCTTTTATATTTGGTATGCCTATTCGGCGATTTCCTTTAGTTTCGTTGCAAGCTCGCTCAGCTTTACCGTCTGCTGTTCGCCGGTCGCCATCGATTTCAGCGCGATTTCGCCCCGCTGCAGCTCGTCGTCGCCGAGGATCGCCGTCACTTTGGCGTTAAAACGGTCCGCGGATTTCATTTGAGCCTTCATTTTTCTTCCCAGGTAATCGCGTTCGGCCGACAATCCTTCCTTGCGGACGAGATACAGCAGCTTCGTGATTTCCCGGTCGGCCGCTTCGCCAAGCGCGACGAAATAAACGTCCAGCGGTTTAACGGCGTTCAGGTCGATTTCCTGCTTCTCGACGATCAGCAAGATGCGCTCGAGCCCGAGCCCGAATCCGATCCCAGGCTGATCCGGCCCGCCGATTTCGCCCACGAGGCCGTTGTAGCGGCCGCCGCCGCCGATCGTGTCGATCGCGCCGATGCCCTGCGCTTTATATTCGAAAGCCGTATGCGTGTAATAGTCAAGGCCGCGAACCATGCGGTGGTTCACCTCGAAATCCACGTCCATATCCGTCAAATACCGTTTGACCTGTTCAAAGTGGGTCGTGCATTCCTCGTCCAAACTGTCGAGAATCGAAGGCGCGTCGACGAATTTGTCCTGATCGACCTTGCAGTCCAGCACGCGCAACGGATTTCGCTCCATCCGCGATTGGCAGTCCTTGCACAAACGGTCCTTCATCGGAGTGAGGAATTCCAGCAGCTTTTCGCGGTATGCCGCGCGGCTCGCCGGGTTGCCGACCGAGTTGATCTCTACCTTAACGCCCTGCAGCCCTAGTTCCTTGCAGAACTGGTAGCCAAGCGACACCACTTCCGCATCGATCGCCGGATCGATCGCGCCGAAGGCTTCGACGCCAAACTGGTGGAACTGCCGATAACGGCCGGCCTGCGGACGTTCGTAGCGGAACATCGGTCCGATGTAATACAGCTTGCTGACGTCCGGTTCCCCGTAAAGCTTGTTCTCCACGTAAGAACGGACGACCCCCGCCGTTCCCTCCGGACGAAGCGTCATGCTGCGGTCGCCCTTGTCCTTGAACGTGTACATTTCTTTTTCGACGATATCCGTCGTTTCGCCGACGCCGCGTTCAAACAATTCGGTCTGCTCGAACATCGGCGTGCGGATTTCGCGGTAATTGAACCGCCGGCACAAGTCTCTGGCTTTTTCCTCGACGGACTGCCATTTTTCCACGGTTCCAGGCAAAAAATCCTGCGTGCCTGTCGGTTTTTGGTAAGCCATCGTTCTACCTCCTGCTCCATGTATTTTCCGCAAATTTCGCAGCAAAGCTCAACATTTGCCAAAATACGTTTTTGAATGTTTCTTTTCGTATTTCATATCGCTTATCAAAGTACGGGCCAAAAGCCGCCGGGTATGCAAAAAATCCCTCGCCCTGCCGCTTCAATAAGCAAACAGGGACGAGGGATTGGATCGATCAATCTCCCGTGGTGCCACCCACATTCCGGACCCGCTGATATAGCGTATCCGCTCATACGTTTAACGCCCGTTACGCGCAGCACGTCTACTGGCAAGGATCCACAGATCCCTCGGTTTTCGACGCGTGTTCTCGGGGAAGTCATTCATCCGGTCATCCATAGAATCCTTCCAGCCTAAGGGATTCCTCTCTGCATGGTGGGGCGCGGACTACTTGGTCCCGTCATCGAATCGGTTTTTGGATTATTTTTAGATTGTAATGAACTGCTTTACTAAAGTCAAGGGGCAGGCAAAAGAAAAACCTACAATCCGATTGTAGGTCCAAAAGACTTTATATTAAAAAAGGGGGTCATGCTGTTATTATAAGCAGGCTATATTAAGGGATGATGAAGCTTATATTACAGTTATATTACAAATAAGAAACCGCTTTAAAAAGCCCGGCTTTTACTCATTCCTCAAAGATTTCGACGTGACCTCCGTGATTGCGCAGCGTGTTGACGACTTTTGCATAATCCTCATCCCGCACTTTGCAGGAAAGCACGTATTCAAGATCATCATATCGATCCGTGTACAAATCCATGGAATCCGGCAGTAACACGTCTTCCGCGGTCCGGTTTTCCACCGGTGATTCCCCGGCTGCATCGCCATCCCGGTCTCGCGCGCCCTCGTCATCATCGACCGACATCACCACCGGAGGAGTATAAGCCGCCCCGGAAACGCCGGCAGCCGATGCGGAACCGGTCGATACACCATTGCCCGTCATCCCCGCCGGGGCAAACGGGAGCAGAATCCGCCTGTTACCCTCCAGCGCAGTCCCGAGCCGGCCGACCTCCAAATGCTCCGTCTCGATGCCGATCAATTTCGTTCTCGCTTGCTCGGCGTCGTCTTCCGTTTTGAAGTATGCCTGAATTTGTTTCGACATGATCATTGCCTCCTTTTTCTCGAAGGATTCTGGTGTACCTTTATGCTCTGTAATTACCCCAAAGAAAACCGGTGTAACCATCATTTAAAAAAGCAGGGTTCCGATATGCTGGAAGCCCTGCTTTGCATGGGTACTGTTCGATTGTTAGCGCTGGCGGTAAGGCAGCGATCCTTTTCCCTTGTCGTATCCATGCCATAAAGGAAAAGGAATTTTCCTTGCCTGCTCCAGCTTGACCGCTTCTTTCACGGATTCAAGCGGGATAAGCGGCAGCTGCTTTAGGGCAGATCCTTGGAAAGATTGGCGCATAAATAGGACGGCTCCTTCGGATAATTGCTGATGTTCTATATTTCAGCATTCCCTTTGGGACGCCGGTTTATGCCGTCGTTTTGCTGTCGATGATGAGCGTGACGGGACCCCAGTTCGTAAACGCGACATCCATCATCTCGCCGAAAATGCCGGTTTCGACCTGCAGCCCTTTGGCGGACAGCTCGCGGTTAAAACGTTCGTACAGCTCAAGCGCCCGATCGGGTTTGGCCGCAGCCATAAAATTCGGACGTTTGCCTTTGCGGCAATCGCCGTAGAGCGTAAACTGCGAGACGGACAAAATCCCCCCGCCCACATCGGTGACGCTGTAATTCATTTTGCCTTCCCCGTCCTCGAAAATGCGCAGGCCCGCGACCTTGTCGGCCAAATATTGCGCATCCTTTTCCGTATCTTCATGGGTAACCCCTACGAGGACCATCAAACCTTGGCCGATCCGGCCGGTAATTTCTCCGTTCACGGTAACCTGCGCTTCCTTGCAGCGCTGAACGACGACTCTCATGCTGCGATTCCCTCCGCTTGCTGAATGATGAATGTTATTGAATGATCCGGTGCACGGTATAAACGTCTTTGACGCGTTTGATCCGCTCCACGACCGAATGGAGATGATCCGTGTTGCGGATCAGGATGGTCATGTGGATCAGCGCCATCTTGTTTTTGTCCGAACGTCCGGTGACGGCGGAAATGTTCGTTTTGCTTTCGGATACCGCCTGAAGCACCTCGTTCAGCAGGCCGTTGCGGTCATGGCCCGTAATTTCGATGTCGACGCTGTAATTCGCTTCGATTTCGGTCTCCCATTCGACCTCGATCACGCGGGCTGCATCCTCGCTTTCCTCCGACGCCTGAATGTTCGGGCAATCCGAGCGGTGTACGGAAACGCCCCGTCCGCGGGTAACGTAACCGACGATATCGTCCCCCGGCACAGGGTTGCAGCAGCGCGCAAAACGGACCAGCAAATTGTCGATTCCTTTGACGCGCACGCCGTTGGTCGGGCGGGATCGTTTTTCCGAAGGGGCCTTGATTTCCTTTTTCTCCGTCGTCAGCTCCAGCAGATTGGCTTCTTCCTGCTCTTTGCGGAGGCGTTCCGTCAAGCGGGTGCAAATTTGGGCGGCCGTGATGCCCCCGAATCCGATGCCTGAAAGCATATCCTCCACGTCGTTGAAGGCAAACTTTTTGGCGACTTCCAGCAGCTTGTCGTCCGTGGTCCATTCGGCAGGATCGAGCCCGCGGTTTTTCAGCTCTCGTTCGATCATGTCGCGGCCTTTTTCGACGTTTTCTTCGCGTTTTTCCTTTTTGAACCACTGCTTGATTTTGCTTCTGGCGTGGGAAGACTGGGCAATCTTCAGCCAGTCCCCGCTTGGTCCGTAGGAGTGCTTGGACGTCAGGATTTCGACGATATCTCCGGTTTTCAAGCGATGGTCCAGCGGCACGATCCGCCCGTTCACCTTCGCTCCGATCGTACGGTTTCCGACCTCCGTATGGATCCGGTAAGCAAAATCCAGAGGCACGGATCCTGAAGGCAGCTCAATAACCTCGCCCTTCGGAGTGAACACGAATACGAGGTCCGAAAAGAAATCCATCTTAAGGGATTCCACGAACTCGGAAGCATCCTTCGCTTCATGCTGAAGCTCCAAAATTTCCCGGAAGAAAGTCATTTTATTTTCAAAATTGCCTCCGGCCGGCGTCGTCCCTTCCTTATACGCCCAGTGAGCCGCGATCCCGTATTCGGCCGTCCGGTGCATATCCCACGTCCGGATCTGCACTTCCGTCGGTTCCCCGTTGGGGCCGACCACCGTCGTATGAAGCGATTGGTACATGTTCGCCTTCGGCATGGCGATGTAATCTTTGAACCGTCCGGGCATCGGCTTCCATAACGTATGAATGATGCCGAGCGTGGCATAACAATCCTTGATGTTGTCGACGATGACCCGGATCGCGATCAGGTCGTAAATTTCGTTAAACTGCTTGTTTTTGGACGTCATTTTGTTAAAAACGCTGTATATATGCTTCGGCCGGCCGGACAGATCGCCTTCGATCCCCATTTCGTCCAGCTTTTCGCGGATTTTGGCGATGACGTTTTCGACAAACTGTTCCCGTTCGGCACGTTTTTTATGAATCAGGTTGGCGATCCGGTAATATTGCTGAGGGTTGAGATAGCGAAGCGACAGGTCTTCCATTTCGCTTTTGATCGCCGAAATACCGAGCCGGTCCGCGATCGGGCAAAAAATTTCGAGCGTTTCGTACGCGATCCGCCGCTGGCTCTCTTCCGACTGGTATTTTAAAGTACGCATATTATGAAGCCGGTCCGCAAGCTTAATCACGATGACCCGGATATCCTGCGCCATGGCGATAAACATTTTGCGGTAATTTTCGTTCTGCTGCTCTTCTTTGGAACGGAACTGGATACGCTCCAGTTTGGTCAATCCGTCAACCAGCATCGCGCAGGCGTCGCCGAACTTGTCCCGGATTTCTTCCAGCGATACAGTCGTATCCTCAACGACATCATGCAGCAGCGCAGCGACGATGGAGGTCGTATCCATCATCAAGCCCACGACAATTTCTGCAACCGCAAGCGGATGCAGAATATAGGGTTCGCCGGATTTGCGCACCTGTCCGTGATGAGCTTGCTCCGCAAATTCATAGGCTTCGCGGATGCGGCTCAAATCCGGTTCTTTGATATAGGCTCCTGCCTTTTCAAGTAATCGCTCTATGCCCATTCTAGTCGTTTCCGTTTCCCTTCTATATGAAATAGAACCCGCAAACGTTTATCCTAAGCAGGTTCCCTGGTCAAATAAGATTTCCTATAATTATGACGCTTGAAAGGCTCCGCGTCAATATTTCTTGCCAGGAACAGGGAGGTTTGGACGGAACATGCCGGTGTTTTTGGTTTTTCGTCAATTTTTATCATCGAATTTGGCCATAATCACATAAAAAATGATTGAAAAATGTCGGCATCTTAGCTAATCTAGTTCATTGAATGCAATTCGAGATACGAAAATATTTCATATTTAGGAGTGAAGAACCTTGCAACGCGAAATTCAAGTCCATGAAAGGCTTCCGCTTGGCCCGGGATTCCTTCTCAGCCTGCAGCACCTGTTCGCCATGTTCGGCAGCACGGTCCTCGTGCCTAACCTGTTCGGCGTCGACCCCGGCATGATTTTGCTGATGAACGGCATCGGCACCCTGCTGTACATTTTGATCTGCAGCGGAAAAATCCCCGCCTACCTCGGCTCCAGCTTCGCGTTTATTTCGCCTGTGCAAGCCGTACTGCTGAAAGATACGGACAACTATCCGCTCGCGCTCGGGGCGTTTATCGTTACCGGCATCATCTTCATCATCGTCGGACTGATCGTGCAATACGCCGGAACGAAATGGATCGACGTCGTTTTCCCTCCCGCGGCCATGGGCGCCATCGTCGCCACGATCGGCCTTGAACTCGTGCCTACCGCAGCCGGCATGGCCGGCCTGATCCCGAAGGACGGCGCTTCAGCAGATTGGTTTAATCCGAACGCCGTCATCCTGTCCATGACGACGCTTGGCGTCACCGTCATCGGCGCCGTGCTGTTCCGCGGTTTTCCGAAAATCATCCACATCCTGATCGGGATCGTCACCGGATACGTGGTTGCTTACTTTATGCCAGGCATGATCAACAAAGGGGCCATCGCAAGCGCACATCTCATTTCGATGCCGACGATCACCACTCCTAAATTCGATATGAATGCGATCCTTACTATCATTCCTGTATCGCTGGTCGTCATCGTCGAGCATATCGGGCATTTGCTGGTCACAAGCAACATCGTCGGCAAAGACTTGTCCAAAGATCCCGGCCTGAACCGCTCTTTGCTCGGTAACGGCATTTCGACCGTCCTGTCCGGATTCGTCGGCTCTACCCCGAACACGACGTACGGCGAAAACATCGGGGTGATGGCGCTGACCAAGGTCTACTCGGTGTTCGTGATCGGCGGGGCCGCCGTCATCGCCATCGTGCTGTCCTTCTCGGGCACGTTTTCTTCGGTCATCGCAAACATCCCGGAACCCGTCATGGGCGGCGTGTCGCTGCTGCTCTTCGGGGTCATCGCCGCTTCGGGCCTGCGTATTTTCGTCGAGCAAAAGGTCGATTTTTCGAAACCGACGAACATGATCCTTGCCACGCTCGTGCTGGTCGTCGGCATCAGCGGCGTGCAGCTCGATATCGGCAACGTCCATTTGAAAGGGATGGCGCTGGCAACGATCGTGGGCATGTTGCTGAGCTTGTTCTTCAAGCTGATTGACGTGCTTGGCCTTTCCAACGAAAAAAACGACGAACTTGTTGAAGTGACTCCAGACTGATCCCAAATAAACAGAGCCGGACAAGCCCTTGTAAGGGGCGCTGCCGGCTCTGTTTTTTATGCTTTTGCCAAATCCGAATGAAACATGCCGGGGCTGGAACCCGATGCAGTCTTAGCCTTCCTCATCCGGCGGATAATAACGAACGCTTAGCCCCGCTTCAAAGGTCCTGTTCCACGGCAGGAAGCAATCCGTTATTTCGACGCGTCCCCCGCTTCCGTCAATGCGCTGCCGGAGCTCATCCGCCAGACGCTCCCGCACCAGCCGGGCAACTTTTCCCCGCGGTCCGTCCAGCTGAAATCGGCTGAGCCCCATCGCTTCGACTTCGCCTTGATTCAGTTTCGTGCGGACGACGGTGCAGTAACACAAATCCTCCGCGTAGCGCAGACCCAAAAAATCCAGATGCTGCGGCGTCCGGCCGAAACGAAGATACAAAAACGACTGCGCGATGACCGTTCCCAGCGTATTTCCGCTCGTGTTCCAGCCGGCATAACCCGCCAATTCGAAGAGAAGACCTTTGTGCTTCAGCAGCTTCAGCAGTTTGCGATCCGCGCAGTTTGCGTAAGCCACATCGGCTACGGCCACCGGTTTTCCTTTGCGGCGAAGCATGTAATCCCCGTATTCGGCCAGTTCGACGATGTTCCGGGATACCTCGTCACTCCAATCGGGCTCCTCTTGAACGGATGCTTCCGCCATCGTTTCCCCGGGCGTGTTCACGAGCAGCACGAGATCCGCCTCGTCTGCCGAGGACGCCATCAAACCGCCTGCGGCCATGATTTGGCATTTCAGGCTTTCGTGGAGAACGCGGTCCTCGTACAGCGGGGTTACCCAAGCTCCCCGGGCGGCGGCCAGCCTCGCATACACGAGCGGAACTGCGTTCAGGCTTTCGTTGACCATTCTGGCCAGCAGCGTGCAGCCGACTTCGTCCGCTCCGGGGTACATGTACGTTTTCAGCTCCAAATCGAGCTCCGAGATCAGGGCCCGCACCTTCTGCTGGTCCTTTGCCGTGTACCCGTAAAGCGCCGCATCGTCCTGCGGGATAACCATAAAATCGATGACGCCTTCGGCAGCGAGCCGAAGCGCGTAGCCGATCGCCCCGATGTTGACGGATCTGCGGCGCAAATAATCCTCCAGAACGCCGGCGGGAAGACGGCTGTCGATCTTCGCCAGCTCCTCCAGTTCCCCGGGGGCAGCGAGCCCCAGCTCCGACCGGTGGCCGTTGTATCCTTTCCGGAAAATATCCCGCCCCCAATCGGCGTAATAATCCGGTTCCTCGTCGGAGGACGAATATTGGGGACAGCGCATGATCAGCTGAAAGGCGAATATGTTCAGACCCGGATTGCGCTCCTTCAGCCCCCGCAGTTTTTGCAGACGTTCCCTGAGCTGCGGTTCTTCCATAGGATGCAGCCTGGATGGGACGATGCCGCCGTACAGCAGCGCATCCAGCGCTATGACGGCGCCGTCCGCATCCGCAGTCTGTTCCTCAAGCCAGGCCCATAACCGGTCCGTGTCCCCCGGCCTTTTTTTCAGTCCCATCATCTCCATGGGCGGGCGCGCCATGCGGACGCCGGTTCCCTGCGCCAGCAGGTAAGGAAATTGGTAGTTGCAAGGCCGTTCATCCAGCGGCATATAGACGATTTTGTGCAGCTTCCCCATCGGTTAACAAGCTCCCTTTTTCATATAAAAGTCCATCCCCCGCCGCCTAGCCTTTGATCGCTCCCGCGATGCCCTCCATATAATACCGCTGCGTAAACAGGAATACGATGATGATCGGCAGCACCGAAATCATCGTTCCCGCCGCGATCCAGCCGAAATTATAGGAAAACTGTCCGTTCAGGAACGTCAGCGCCGCGGCAAGCGGATACTTCTGCGGATCGTCCAGCACGACGATCGGCCACAAAAAGTTGTTCCAAAACGCCATCATCTCCAGCAATGAGATCACCGCGATCGCCGGTTTGACGAGCGGCAGCACGAGCTGCCACCATATCCGGTATTCGGAGGCGCCGTCCATTTTGCCCGAATCGCGGATGTCCGTCGGAACGCTCAGAAAGGTCTGCCGCATCAGGAAAATGTTGAACACCGAAACGGCCGAAGGCAGCACCACCCCGAGAAAAGAACCTGTAAGATGCAGCCACTGAATGGTCAAATAGTGTACGATCATGGCCGTCGAAGACGGAATGATCATCGTCGCCACCAGCAGCCCGAAAACGAAATTTCTGCCTTTGAAGCGGAAGGTCGCAAGCGGGTAAGCCGTCAATGCGGATAAAACGACATTGCTGACCACCCCGAGCGCCGCAATGACCACCGTGTTGTAAATGTATTTCGGAAAACTCATGAACTGCCATACTTTCACGTAGTTATCGAAATCGATAAACGTCGGCAAAATGGCCGGAGGATTGGCAAACACGTTTTTGCCGGGCATCAGCGACACGCTGAGCAGCCACAGAAAAGGTCCCATCATAAATAAGGCCAGTGCCAGCAGCAGGACGTACACGACCGCAAGCCGCACGCCCGTCAACCATTTTTTCGCATAAGTCGTCGTCGCCATCAATAGGGATGTACACCCCCTCTGCGGTTAAAGCGGAAGACAAGCACGCTGAGCGCGCCGATCAGGACGCTGACGATCAGCCCCAGCGCCGACGCATAACCGAAGTTGAACTGCTCCAGGCCTTTTTGGAAAATGTAAACGCTGGAGGTTAACGTCGAGTTCCCCGGACCGCCTTTGGTCAAAATGTAGACCTCGTCGAATACCCGGATGGCGCCCATGAGCGAAATCAGCGTGCAAAACAGGATATGCGGCCGAAGCAGCGGCACGGTGATGCTCCAAATCGAACGCCAGCGGCTCGCGCCGTCCACCCGGGCGGCCTCGTACAGATCCGAGGGGATGCCCTGCAGTCCCGCCAAATAAAGCATCATGTAGTATCCGAGCCCTTTCCACATCGTAATGAACATGAGCACGAACAACGCGGTGCTGCTGGTCGACAGCCAGGCAACCTGTTCATGGATAAGCCCGATTTTCATCAGCAGGAAATTGACGACGCCGTTGCTGCTGAGCAGCCAGCTCCAGATCAGGGCGACGGCCACCATCGAAGTCACGACCGGGATGTAATAGGCCGTACGGAATATTTTGACGCCGGGTATGTTCCCGTTCACCAAAATCGCCATCAAAATCGATAAAACCTGGATCACCGGCACGACGATGACGTACAAAAGCGAATTCCACAGCGAAATCAAAAAGTTATGATCCTGAAAAGCCTTCACGAAATTATCCAAGCCAACATAGTGGGTTTCGGAAATGACGGAATAATCGGTAAAGGACAGCGGAATCCCGTATATGATCGGCCAAAATACAAACACCGCTATTAGAGCCAGCCCGGGCGCCATAAACGCCCAAGCTGAGAAGGCTTCCGAACGCACCCATCTGCGCATGCCGCATTCACCGTCCCGTTTACTTTTTCAACACCTGATTGACCTCCTGCTCCATGGCGTTCAGCGTGGAAGCGATGTCGGCGTCGTTCAGCATGATTTTTTGCAGGCCTCTGGCGATCGCCCCGTTGATATCCGACGCGTTCGGGACGCCGACCATATAATCGACCGCTTTATCCAGGCTGTTGGCCGAAGCGATTTTGGCCTGGGCTTCCAGCGTATTGTCCGACTGCGTAAAAAACGGATCCTTGATGGACTCCTTCGTGGACGGAAGCGTATTGGCCGCTTTGGCAAACGCCGTCTGGTTATCCGCATTCGTAATGAACGCCGCAAACTCCACCGCTTCCTTCGGGTGCTTCGACTTGGCGGGCACGACGACGTTCATGCTGTTCGACAAGCGCACATCGGCTTTGCCTGTCGGAAGCGGAACCGCAACCGTATTTTTGTAAACGTCCGGTGCCGAGGTTTTCAGGAAGTTGATGAACGTCGGGCCTGCGATTTCGAAAGCCACCTGTTCGCTGGAATAATATTGGATCTGCTTCGTGAACGGAACATCCTCCTTCATGATGACGCCGTCGGTGATTTTCTGTTTTGTTTTTTCGAGGATCGCTTTCGTTTCCGGCGTATTAAATGCGGCTGCGCTTTTGTCCTCGTTCAGGATCTTGATGCCTTCTTTCGGGAACAGGTTCGAAACCCACTGCGTCGCATATCCCGTTTTCCCCGTTTTTTCCTTGATCTGTTTGGCCCAGGCGATCAGCTCATCCTGCGATTTCGGCGGATTTGCCGGATCCAGGCCGGCCGCCTTGACGATTTTGGTGTTCATAAAAAGAACTTCGGTGCCGGTGTACCAAGGGAGGGCATAGGCTTTTCCGTCGATCACGGTAGAATTGAAGATGCCGTCAAAATATGATTTCTTCTGTTCATCGGTCAAAAAGGAGTTCAGGTCGGTTACGGCGCCTTTGGAACCCATTTGGCTCGCGAATTCCGTGTTCAAATTGACCACGTCCGGACTGGATCCGCTGGCAATGCTGGTAAGCAGCTTGTTGGTAACGGCATCGTAAGGATAGTCCTTCCAGTCGATGGTCACGCCCTCATGGCTTTTTTCATATTCCGAGATCAGGTTATTGAAATAATCCGTAAAGGTCGGCTGCAGCGAGATCGTCCAAAATTCCAATTTCACCGGCTCGGCTTTGCTGACGTTTTCTTGCGTTTTTCCGTCGCCGTTTTCCTTCGTCGTTCCGCTGCTTTCTTTCGGGCTTGCTCCACTTCCGCCGCAGGCGCTCAGCATAAACGACAACAATAACACGGACAACACAATGACAGACATTCCCTTTTTGTTCATTTTCATGTTTTCGGCTCCCTTTCCATGATTGTCGGCAGACATTCCTTTGGCTTGAGGATAAAAACGGCGGAACGGCATCAGCTTTGGGGTAGGAGAAGAAAATCGGGATGTTAAGAGAATTTCTTCTGTTTATTATAAAAATATGAAGTTTTTATCCTCTCTTATAACACTATTTCGTATCGCCGCCGAGCATTCCAACAATCTGCGTACAACCCGGGGAAAATTCGTCATGCCCGCGAGTGGACAACACCCCTACTCCATGTATATTTGCGGCACAAAGCAAAAAATACCTTCAGGTCTGAATCGACCCGAAGGTATTCCTAATATTTCCCGGGAAAACGTGAGTCCCGGACAATCCTTATAAGAATTCGCTATTGGCGATTAATCTTCGTATTCCATGAGGGAGAACACTTCGATCCCCGGCAGCTTCTCGCGTCCGTTCAGAGCCGAAAGCTCGATCAGGAACGCTGCGCCGACGACATTCCCTCCCAGCTGCCGCACGAGGTTGACGGAAGTCGAAATCGTGCCTCCGGTCGCCAGCAGGTCGTCCGCAATCAGCACGTTTTGTCCTTTGCGGATCGCATCCGTATGCATCGCAAGACGGTCTTTGCCGTATTCCAAATCATAACCGACCTCGATCGTCTCGTATGGAAGCTTCCCGCTTTTACGGATCGGCGCAAAACCGACGCCAAGCGCATAGGCCAGAGGAGCGCCTACCACGAATCCGCGCGCTTCGGGACCTGCAATCACATCGATGTTCAGAGCGGAAACCATTTGTTTAAGGTCGTCGATGGCTTTTTTGTACAGCTCTCCGTTCTGAAGCAATGTGGTAATATCCTTGAAGCTGATCCCCGGCTGCGGGAAATCGGGAATGACCCGAATATGTTTCTTGTAATCCAAATAAATCTCCTCCTAAGTGTTATACGAAAGGTCATGCGTTTAGCTGGCGCCTTCCAAACGGGATATCATCCAGCTCGTGCATTGGGATGTGCCCGCATACAGCAAATGTTGCTCCATTTCGGCCAGGCTGCCCAATGCGGAGAAATGCGCTGAACTGCTCAGTTCGCGTTTCGGCGGTTTCGGAATGACCACGATATGGCCGTCACGGCGTTCAATAAACGAAAGCTCCTCAAATACGTCCATCATCATCGAGACCATACGCAATGTCGCGGAGGACTGCTGACTTAGACGGAGAAGCGCTTCCTTCTCCCTGATCGGCTCCGCAGCCATCCGCATCAGCAATACATACAGCAGTTTGAATTGGTCCCGGCTCGGCACGGTCAGCTTCTCCGCCTGATTCCGTCCCGAGTGGAGCAGGAACAGGTTGGAGAGGTTTTTGAACGTGGCAAGCAGCGTATCGAGCTGATCCGCGGAGTCGGGCACGTGTATCATAAACAAAGTCGTAATCTGGTCAGCGTCATAGGTATGGGCTGCGTCGTTATATGCCGAAATTCCAGCATTCTTATCATATACCCAAAGGGTGCAATCATTCAAATGCAATTTCGGGGAACCTTCGAGGCGCGGATTAAATACGGCCGCGATCTGTTTGCGGTCCAGCCGCATATGCGGCGATATCCGGTCGTAGATTTGCCGGACGAGCCTCCATGGCTCTTTGGCATCCCTCAAATCGAACACCTGCGGTCCCACGATCCGCATATCCTGCAGCATAAGCTGCGGCTTCCGCGACCCGTTCCATTCGTTGACCGAAACCTCGGCCAGAATGTCCAGGGTCATTCCCTCTTCCAGCACGTCCGCCAAATCTCCCCTGCCGAAAGCCACGGCTTCCATCCGCGCACCGTCCTGTCGGACGACCAGCTTCAGATGTTTGCCGTCTTTCCCCATCTTTCTCGTTTCGACGAGCTGGGTTCCGCGGAAAATGAGCTTCGGCACCGGATTGGCCATGCCAAACGGCGCCAGCATCTCCATTTCGTCGATAACGTCCAGCGGAACGTCGGATAATCTCCATTCGCCGTCCGCAGCCGTGACGGGAATATAATCTTCTTCCGTCATCGCTGCGGCGGCAAACCGGTTCAAAGCTTCTTCAAACGCTTGAAGCTGATCCTTGTGCAGGCTCATGCCGGCTGCCGACGGGTGCCCGCCGTAATGGTCCATCAGCTCTTTGCAGGAGGTCAGCGCCTCGTAAATGTCAAGCCCCGGGATGGATCTCGCCGAACCTTTGCACATCCCGGTTTCGGGATCGATGCCGAGAATAATGACCGGGCGGTAATAACGTTCCAAAATTTTCGAAGCGACGATGCCCACGACGCCGACGTTCCAGCCTTCGCCTGCCAGAACGATCACGTCCGGAACGCTGCCGTCCGTACATTTATGCTGCAGCTGCCCAAGCGCCTCTTCGACGATCGATTCGACGACCTGCTGGCGTTCCTTGTTCAGATCGTCCAAGGCATGGGACAGCCGCTGCGCTTCGTCCGCATCATCGGACGTCAGCAAAGCCACGGCGGAACCGGCATGGTCCAGCCGGCCGCTGGCATTGATTCTTGGCGCCATCCCGAATGCCACGTTCGTGGCCGTAACCGATCCCATCGTAATCCCGCTGACCTCCATCAGGGCGCGAATTCCCGGAAACGAGGTGCGACGCATGGATTCCAGTCCGCGGCTGACCAAAATGCGGTTTTCCCCGGTTAACGGCATCAGATCGGCGATCGTGCCGATCGCGACGATTTCGGTCCATTCCACCGGGGGTTCCCCGAGTATGGCCTGTGCCAGTTTATAAGCTACGCCGACGCCCGCCAATCCTTTGAACGGATAAGGGCAACCCGGCTGCTTCGGGTTGATGAGGGCATACGCCTCAGGAAGCACTTCGGGCGCTTCGTGGTGATCCGTCACGATCACGTCGATGCCAAGCGCGTTGGCATAGGCGATTTGCTCTACCGCGCTTATGCCCGTGTCCACCGTTATAATCAGGCTGACGCCTTGCTGATGGGCCCAATCCAGCGCATGGTTATGTAACCCGTAGCCTTCATTGGAACGATGCGGAATGTAAATATCGAAAGAGGCCTTCAAATGCCGCATGAAAAAAATCATTAATGAAGTGCTGGAAACGCCGTCCGCATCGTAGTCCCCGTATATGAGTATATGTTCCCCCTGTTCAACCGCCTGCCGAATCCGCGGTACGGCTTTATCCATGCCGAGGAGCAGATACGGATCATGCAAAGCGTCAAGGCTGCCCCCGAGAAACATTTCGGCATCGTCCAGGCTGGTGATGCCTCTGGAGGCCAGCAGCGAAGCGGTCAATGGGGATACCGAAAGCTGCTTAGCCAAAGTTCGTGCGGTCTCTTCATGTCCGGAAGGAATCTGCCACGAATATTTTGATTCAAACAATCGTCTTCACCTTTCTTTCCCTGCCGGCTTGCGCCTTCGATGCGCGATTCAACGCGTTATTGAAGCAGCGTCGGCATGTCATTATCCGTAAGCTGATGATTGGATTTGTACGGATAGCCGGGATCATAAGGAACGACTTGGATATTCACGTCACTGATATGCACGAAGCGGTTCATCAGCAGTTTTTTGGCCCGCTCCGCGATTTCGTTTGCTTCCAGCACCGTAATGCGGGGATTGACGCTGATTTTCAGATCAACGGTTACGTAATGTCCTTGCTCCCTTGCCTTCAAATCGTCGACGGTGATGATGCCGTGTACCCGCTGCACGGTCTCGATGAAATTCAGAGAGTCCTCCTGCTGGGTTTCCTCCACAAGCGAACCGTAAACGGATGTCACGATCATCAGGTACCCTTTGCGGAGCACCAAAGCCGCCACGATCAGAGCCGCAACCGGATCCATGTACATCAGCGCTTTCACCTGCAAACCGTCGCCTGCCAAGGACAAAAAGACGCCGATGCAGACGGTCAATGAAGTATACAAGCTAAAGCGATGTTCTTCGGCATAAGCGGTATGATTCCCGTCGCCTTGCTTTTTCGAATAGCGGTATTGGAATTGAAAAATGGCTTCCTTTACGGCCAACGACACAAAAATGGCGATGAGCGTAAACGATTCCGGTATCTCGATGGTTCCCGAAGCGATTTCCCGAATGGAAGCGATCGCGATCTGCAGCCCTCCCATCAGAACAAGCACCGCAAAAATGATCGCAAACAAAGGCTCCGTTCGGTGCGAGCGTTTCGGCTGCTTGCCTGCGCCCCAAGCTTTGGCGGACATGCGGCGCGGAATGAGCCGGTTCAACGCGGTCACCGCATCGGAAGCGGAATACAACGCATCGCCAAGCAATGCCTTGCTTCCCCCGAAATAACCTAATGTCCCTTTGAGAACGGCCAGCGACAAATCGCCGATCATTCCCGCCCAAGTGACCGTATCGGAAGAATGTGAACGCCCTGTGCTCATGTTTGCCTCCTCTCCGGCAGTCCCAACATGCCGATTCTTTTCTTTGAAATGGATGTCATCCGTACGGTTATGACGCACCTGCATCCGTTTCTTCGAGGTGAATAAGCCATTGATGAGTTCCACATGGAAGATCGAAAGCCGCGTCGCATGGGACGCGGCTTTCACCTGTACAAGAACCTTACGCTTTGGAAGGCTTGACCGCTTTCCGGTTAGGTTTTTGCTTGTACTTAAAGAGCAGCCACAGCGGGCTTGCGATGAAGATCGAAGAGTATGCCCCGAAGATCAGGCCGATGACCATGGCCAGCGAGAACATTTTGATCGATTCTCCGCCGAACAGGAACAGGAAAAACGCGGCGATAAATACCGTAAACGCTGTATACAAGGAACGCATCAGCATTTGGTTGACGCTGTGGTTCAGCAGTTTGGCCAAATCCTCGCGCGTCTTCTGCTTGCCGAAACGCAGGTTTTCGCGGATCCGGTCGAAAATAACGATCGTATCGTTGATCGAGTAACCGATGATCGTCAGCACCGCGACGATGAACGTCAGGCTGACCTCCAGCCGGAAGATGGAGAAGATCGCTACGACCATAAACGCGTCATGCAAAAGCGCGACGATGGCCGCTAACGCGAACCGCCATTCAAACCGGATACTTACGTATATGATGATCCCGATACAGGATATGAGTACGGCATAGATCGCATTCCGGCCGAGCTCCTTGGCCATTTCCGGATCAACGGTGTTGATTTCGAAGGATGCAGACTTGTCCAGCTTCTGAATTTCCGCTTTCAGCTTTTCGTCCTGATCCTCCTGGAGCACTTTCGTGAAACGGATGTTCACCCGCTGATCCCCCGGCGTGATATGCGCGTCTTCTTTGGCGACTCCGATGGCGCTGAGCACCGGCTGTATCTCTTCAGCCGTCACGTTTTTGGACAGCTTCACGTCCACGTTCGAACCCGCGCGGAAATCAACGCCGTAGTTCAAACCGAAAGCGGAAAGCGCGATAATGCCGGCGATCGTCAGCACGATCGAAAAGATAAAGGCCGGCTTGCTGAGCTTCACGAAGTCGAATTCTCTCTTAAAGTGCATTGATCTCACTCTCCTTTACCCCGAACTGCTTCGGTTTTTTGAGCAGCTCGCCCTTGACGAGCAAACTAAGCAGGAAGTGGGTCAAATACACGTTCGTCAAAATGCTCAGCACGATTTCGACGATCAGGACGAGGGCGAAACCTTTAACGGCGCCTGTCCCAAACGCGAACATCACCGCACCGACGATAATCGTCGTAATGTTCGAGTCCAAAATCGTGCGGAAGGAGGATTTGTTCCCCGCTTTGACCGCCGAGGTGATGCTGCGGCCGTTGCGGATTTCTTCCCGAATCCGTTCGTTTGTGATGATGTTCGCGTCGACGGCCATCCCGATCCCGAGAATAAACGCCGCTACGCCCGGAAGGGTCAGCGTAAAGTCGGCCCAGACGAACACCAGGATGAGCAGCCAGGTATGCACGATCAGCCCGAAGCTGGCGATGATGCCCGGCAAACGGTACATCGCGATCATAAAGAGCAGAATGACGATGGAACCGATGATGCCTGCTTCGATCGTTTTTTGCAGCGATTGTTTGCCCAGCGTCGCGCCTACGCTTTGAGAATATTTTTCGGTCAGTTTCAAAGGCAGGGCGCCCAGATTGATCGTGTCGCGGATTTGTTTGGCTTCTTCGATGGAATAACTGCCGGAAATTTGGGCTTTGCCGTCGGTCAGCTCTTGACGGACCGTCGGGTCGGACAGCATGTTGTCATCGAGGAAGATCGCCAGGTTTTTGCCGATCAAACGTTTGGTGACATCCGCGAATTTCTTTTTGTCCTTCACCTTGATATCGATGACGGGCTGGTTGAGTTGGTCGTAGCCTACGGAAGCTCCGTTTTCGACAAAATCGCTGCCGACCAGCTCGACCTTACAATATATATCCTTCGGTTGCGCGTTTTCCGCAGGCGCCTTGCAGCCTTCCGCGCTGCGGAATGTCAGCGAGGCCGGCTCCTTCATTTTCTTTCTGACTTCGGCTTCGTTGGTTACGCCTGCGATTTTAAGGCGAATCCGGTTCGTACCTTCGGTGGTTACTTCGGGTTCGCTGGTACCAAGCGCATTGGCGCGCTTCTCCAGGCTTTCCGCCGTACGCGTGAGGGACTGTTTCGTAATCTTTTGTCCGGCTTCGAGCGGCGAAGCTTCGTACAAAATCTCGAAGCCCCCTTTAAGATCAAGACCGAGCCGGACGCCGTTCAGCAATCCCGGAGTCGACCAGGCCATGATTCCCGCAGCAACGAGCACGACGATGATGAAAGTAGCAATTCTTTTCATGCCGTTCCTAGTTCCCCTTTCGTTCTCAATATTCCTATTATAGCCATGCGTCAAAAAGCAGTCAATTTATCAATATTTGTCGTTTCCGCCCGCCGGGAGGTTTTCCGGAGCTTGAGGAGAGGCCTTATCCGCTTAGCCGCCAACCTGAAAAAGTTCCTCTCCCTTAATCGAAAGAGGAACCTTTATATGCAGATATGGTCATAAAGTTCATAAATGCCATGACTTTCAGAGAGAGAATATCGTTGGTCAGCTTATACAAAGGAGGAATGCCTTCCTTTTCGTATTTGCTGCTGATGCAGTTCCAGATGTCTTTGCTGGTCACATGTTCATAACCGATAAGCCTGAATTCCTCCGCCTTGCTCCGGCACAACGCCTCAATGGCGGCATCCATCTCGCTTTCGCTCATATATTCCGGGCTCACTGGCGCACCCTCCTCCCCGTCTCCCTGGTGTCTTCCTGCCAAGTTATACTTTTATACTACCACATTCGACTCCGCATGGCCCCATTCCTTCTTTTGGATTGCAAGACTTTTTACGGTTTTCGCCAAACCTTCGCGCAAAAATGTCTTGGTATGAATGGACGAGTCCGGCATATCCATATACAAAAGGTCTGTCGCAACGAAGGCAGCAGCAAAAGAGCTGGCACGGAAAAAGGGAGTGGCGCATTTGAACAAGCTAACACCTCGCACGGGGACATCGAAAAAGCAGACGTTTATCCAAGGCACGATGATTTTGCTCGCCGCCGGGATCGTCAACAGGATTTTGGGATTTATTCCCCGCATCGCTCTGCCCCGCATCATCGGGGCCGAAGGCGTCGGCATTTACCAGCTCGGATATCCTTTTTTCCTGGTGCTGGTCACCATCATCACCGGCGGGATTCCGCTTGCGGTGGCCAAGCTGATATCCGAAGCGGAAACGGAGAACAAACCGCAAAATTCCGAATTCGTTCTCCGCGTCAGCCTGATGCTGACCGTCGGTTTGGGCATTCTGTTCATGGCGCTTTCCGTCTGGCTTGCGCCCTGGGTGACGAGCCATATCCTGACGGATTCGCGCGTCTACTACACGTTTATCAGCATGAGCCCGATGCTGGTCATCGTTGCTGTATCATCCGTTTACAGAGGCTATTTTCAAGGCAAGCAAAACATGATCCCTTCCGCCGCCTCAAGCATCATCGAAACCGTGGCCAGAATCGGCTGCACGTTATGGTTCGCTTACCTGCTGTTGCCCAAGGGGATTGCTTATGCCGCGGCAGGAGCGATGCTTGGGGTTACGGCCGGCGAATTTTTCGGGCTGCTCGCCCTGTTATGGCAGTTCCGCAAGGAGCGGCCAAAGCTGGCCAAAACCGAAAAAGGCTCGCGCCATCAAGCGTCAAGCCCGGGTTTGTTTTCTCGTTTGATGGGCATCAACATTCCGGTGACGGCAGGCAAGCTGGTCGGTTCCTTTTCTTACCTGTTCGAATCGATTATCACCGCGCAAAGCCTTGCCATCGCAGGCATCGCCACGTCCGTCGCCACCGCGCAATACGGCGCGCTGCAGGGCATGATCATTCCCGTCCTGCTCCTGCCCGGCGCGTTGACCTCTTCCCTGGCCGTATCGCTGGTTCCATCCCTTTCCGAAGCGGCTGCCCGCAAAGACAGGCTGACGATCCATAAGCGGCTCAACCAAACGATCCGGCTCGCCTTGGTTACGGGCGCTCCTTTCTCCGTGATCATGTACGTGCTCGCCGAACCGCTTTGCCGCTTGTTGTACAACAGCACGGACATCGCGGGGATGCTGCGGATGCTGGCCCCTTTTGCGCTTTTCGTCTATGTACAGGCCCCGCTGCAAGCCACGCTGCAAGCATTGGACCGCCCCGGAAGGGCGTTGTTCAACACGCTGGTCAGCGCTTCGATCAAGCTGTTCCTGATCTGGTATTTGTCTTCCCAGCCGGAATACGGCATTTACGGCGCCGTCATCGCGATCATCATCAACAGCATCGTCGTCACCATCCTTCACGGGTTTAGCATCAGCCGGCTGCTCGCGTACCGCTTCAAGCTTTTCGACATGGTGAAACTGCTTTGCGCCATGCTCATCATGGCTGCCCTAACGACGTATGCCTTCCGCCATTTTCCGTTTGCCGGCTTCGGATGGATTCAGCTTTTTGCATCGGCGCTCGTTGGCGCGGCTGCGTTCCTGGTCACGGTTTTTGCCGTGAAGCTGGTCTCGCCGCGCGACGTGAGAAGAATGCCGGTCATCGGCAAATGGTTCGGCTCGGACGAGCCGGGGAAACCTGCGGCATAAGGTTTATTTCGGATCGACGTACACCTTGCCGTTCGGGTCGATCGAGCATAAAAATACGTCCTTGAACTCTTTGACGCCATGCTGCTGAATTTGATGTTTAAGCCAAAACCGGTTTTTTCTCAGCTTCCGCAAATTGTCGTCCTGCACTTTTCCGTCCATGATCAGCGGAACGGGAAGCACGCCGAAAGTGAAGGTTCCGGCCGGGGCAAAAAAGAGCTTTTTCGACCTGGATCCGCCGTTTGCCGCAATCTTCCCCGTCTGCCGCGGATTTGCGGGTCGTTTTGTTTCGGGCTGCGCCCAAGCCGTGCCGCCGCTTGTTTGGGGATCGTTCCCGCCAAACGGCTGCCGGGTTTCCTCGCGCGAAGCGGAAGGAGATTTGGGAATGACCGTCAGCTGCCCGGAGTTTTCCAGAATGGCAAATTCGACGTCCGCGATGTTTTGGATGTTTTTCCCGCGCAGCTGGAGCAGCAAATCGTCCAGGTTGTACCGCTGTTTCCGCATCTCCTCCCGGTTGAGCTTGCCCTTGGCCACAAGAATGCTCGGCTCGCCTTCGAACCATAAACGCACTTTCCTGCTCTTCAGGCTGACGATGGCAATGATCAATTGGATGATGACCAGCGTGATCATCGGAACGATCCCGTCGAAAACCGGGCGCTTGATATCTTCCAGCACAAAAACGCCGATTTCGGCGATCATGATGGAAATGACGAGATCGAAAATCGAAAGCTTTCCGATTTCCCGTTTTCCCATAATCCTTAAAGTCAGATAGATGACAAAATACATGAGTACCGTCCGAAATACGGTGACCAAAATGTGAGCAGCCACACCCAAGCCCTCCCTTTGATGCGATATTGTTGGAAGAATATAAGGGTATTTTGGCCTTCGTCCATTTCAGGCATGCACTGCCGCGCGGATTAATAATTGGAAAATTACTTGTACTACCCCGGGAGGCTTGGACATAGATTTACATTAACTTATGGTTAGGGGATTGAAGAAAAAATTCCTAGTAATGATGAAGGGGGTTCCTGTTATGCACATGATCCGGCGCGTGCTTTCTTTTCGGATCGCAAATCCGATTCTGTCCGGGCTCTACTATTCTTTTTTCTGGATGATGCTTGGCGCGCTTGTCCTTTCCCTCCTGCTGTGGTCCAGCGGCATGGACGAACAAAGCCTTTCCCGCTACATTTATGTGGTCCATGCGGTTGCATCGTTGTTCGGGGGGATTGTCGCAGGCAAGCGGGCAGGAAAAAGAGGCTGGTACCAAGGCGGCCTGACGGGCATTTTGTACGGCGCGCTGATCATCATGATCGGTTTTCTCGCGCTCGACAGCCATTTGCAGACGGGGGATCTGCTGCTGCTTGCCGCGGCGTTTGCCTCGGCGGCCATCGGCGGCATGTTCGGCGTGAACCTTAAAAATAAGTGAATCGATAAGGCCTCTCCTCTTGAAATATGGTACACTAGGTTCACTTGATTCTTACAAGAGGAGGCTTTTTCTGATTTGATCTACCAATCCATGCAGGGAATATCCATCGCCTCGGCAGTCGCCGTGATTCTGCTGATCTGGCTGGGTACGCTCCGCAACCCGTTCAAAGCGGCCTACCTGTTTATGAAAGAGCTGCTAACTTCGCGCAAGTTTTTGCTGCTGTTCTGCATCATGGTAGGGATTCTTCTGCTGAACAAATACGAGCTGCAGATCGAAGAAAACATGAATTACCATAAAGATTTCACGCCTTGGGTATTCGGCTTGGAAGGACATTTCGTGCAACATTTTCAGGACTTTTTCCACAGCCCGTACCTTACGCCCGTCCTCGTTTTTTTCTACGTGGTGGTTTTTCAATCGCTGCTTGTCGCGTCGCTCGGCGTTTATGTTTCCGATCAAAATAGAGTGTTCGTGCTGGCCACTTGCTTCGCGATTATCATCAACTATACGGTCGCGATTCCGTTTTACCTGTTTTTCCCGGTCAATGAGGTGTGGTCTTACCCGCCATCCGGAGCATCATTCCTCATGCTGGAGGTCTTTCCGAACTTCGAGCAGGAGTACAGGCCTTTATCCGGCATCAACAACTGCTTCCCAAGCCTCCATACGTCCATTTCGGTGACGATGATGGTTTTGGGATTGCGTTCCGGCAACCGACGCTTCGGCATCATGACGACGGTCAGCGCCATCATCGTGATTTTCAGCATCTTCTATCTGGGCATTCATTGGCTCACGGATATGATCGCCGGCACCATTCTGGGTCTCATCGCTTCCAATGCGGGCATCCTGTTCGCCAAGCTTTCCTTGCGAAGCCAAAACGAATCCCTGCTTCACCGGCAGCGCAAAATGTTTGGCGGATTATAATATCGAGAGCTATACGCTTACACATGATCAAAGAGGCGGCTCCCTGAACGGGAACCGCCTCTTTGGTTCGGCTAACGATGTTGCATCTTCGCTGCAATAACCGATTTCATCCATGCCGTTGGACGCTTCAAAGAAAGCGATCATAGGAATTTTCCCCGTATACCCGCTCCATTGTCGCTTATCGGTCATGATGAAATGAATCCATAAGTAATCTTGTGATTCGTTATGTCGCTGCAGCTTATTTTTCGCCTTCGGCTGCCGTGCTGATCGCATGGCTGATCGAGTTGCGGTCGAACGTAAGCTTCGTAACGTCATTGACGCGCAATACGACCGTGTCGTCCGTAATTTCCATGATCGTCCCGTGAAGGCCCCCGATCGTAACGACCTTATCCCCTTTTTTCAATGCGCTGAGCATCGAGTTCCGGGTTTTCTGTTTCTTTTGCTGCGGACGAATAAGCAGGAAATAAAAAATCGCAAACATCAGCACGAGAGGCAAAATCAAGCTGAGGAAGTTGCTTCCGCCGCCTGCCGCGCCGCCTGCGCCTGCCGCAATTTCAAAACTTTCGAATTTTTCGAACATCCCTTTCCCCCCTTTCATGGATTAACCCCGTCGTTTCAGTTTCAGCTGCTTCCGAAAAACCTTCGGATTAAAAACCTTTATCATTGTCATGAAGACCGTACTGCTCAAAAAACTCATCGCGGAAATCAAGCAGCCTGTCTTCCATGATGCTTTGCCGCACTTGCTTCATCAGGTTGATAAGGAAATGCAGGTTGTGGTACGTCGTCAGCCTGAGGCCAAAGGTTTCGTCGGCTTTGATCAAATGACGAAGGTAGGCTCTTGAATAGTTCCGGCAAGTATAACAATCGCATGCAGGATCAAGAGGGCCAAAATCTCTGGCGTATTGGGCGTTTCGCACGACGAGCCGTCCTTGGCTGGTCATCGTCGTTCCGTTGCGGGCAATCCGCGTCGGCAGGACGCAGTCAAACATGTCCACGCCCCGGATCGAACCTTCGATCAAGGCATCCGGAGAACCGACGCCCATCAAATAACGGGGTTTGTTGTCCGGAAGGAGCGGAACGGTATAATCCAGCACTTCATACATCAGCTGCTTGGACTCTCCAACGCTGAGTCCACCAATAGCATACCCCGGGAAATCCATGGAAGTCAAATCCCGCGCGCTTTGTTTGCGCAAATCCTCGTACATGCCTCCCTGCACGATGCCGAACAACGCCTGGTCATGCGGGCGCGCGTGGCTTTTCAGGCAGCGCTCGGCCCATCTCGACGTCCGTTCCAGCGATTTTTTGACGTAATCGTATTCGGCCGGATAAGGCGGGCACTCATCGAATGCCATCATGATATCGGAGCCGAGCGCGTTCTGGATTTCCATCGCCACTTCAGGAGAAATGAATAACTTGTCCCCGTTCAGGTGGGAACGGAAATGCACGCCTTCCTCGGTGATTTTGCGCATTTCGCTCAAGCTGAACACCTGGAAGCCGCCGCTGTCGGTCAAAATCGGGCGGTCCCAATTCATGAATTGATGCAGCCCGCCCGCTTCCCGGACGATATCGTGGCCCGGGCGCAGGAAAAGGTGATAGGTGTTGCTCAAGATGATTTGCGCGTCCATCGACTTCAGCTCTTCCGGGCTCATCGTTTTGACGGTGGCCAGCGTCCCGACCGGCATGAAGGTCGGCGTTTCGATCACCCCGTGGGGGGTATGGACGCGGCCGAGGCGCGCTCCGGATTGTTTGCATGTTTTAATGTGTTCGTAATAAACTGCTGCAGTCATATAGATACCATCCTCTTAGATTCCGCTCGATCGGACTTAATAAATAAACATGGCGTCGCCGAAGCTGAAAAAGCGGTATTTCTCTTGGATCGCTTCTTCGTACGCATGCAAAATATGCTCTCTGCCTGCCAGCGCGCTCACCAGCATCACCAGCGTGGACTTGGGCAGATGGAAGTTGGTGATCAGGGCATCCACGACCTTGAATTCATAACCCGGATAAATGAAAATATCCGTCCAGCCGCTGCAAGCCTCGAGCTGCCCGCCCGCAAACCGGGTGCCAAGCGTTTCAAGCGTCCGGCACGAAGTCGTGCCGACGGCAATGATGCGTCCGCCCCGGCTGCGCGCAGCGTTTAAGACGTCGACCGTTTCCTGCGAAACGGAATAATACTCCGCATGCATCACATGGTCTTCGACTTTGTCGACGGACATCGGACGGAAGGTGCCCAACCCGACATGAAGCGTCAAATAGGCGATCGTGACGCCCTTGCGCTCGATTTCCTCGAGAAGTTCTTTCGTGAAATGAAGCCCGGCTGTCGGCGCGGCCGCAGAGCCCTCATGGCGGGAATATACGGTCTGATACCGTTCCCGGTCATCCAGCTTCTCCTTGATATACGGAGGCAGGGGCATTTGGCCGAGCCGGTCCAAAATCTCCTGGAAAATCCCTTTATAATAAAACTTCAGCACGCGTTCGCCCATGTCGGCTTCATCTTCGATGACGGCTTTCAGCTCGTCCCCGAAAACGATCGACGTGCCCGGCTTCAGCTTTTTGCCCGGTTTGACGAGCGCTTCCCAGCGGTCTTCGCCGAGGTTTTTCAGCAGGAGCACCTCCGCTTTGGCGCCCGTATCTTCCTTGGTTCCGAACAATCTCGCGGGAATGACCCGCGTATCGTTCAGCACAAGCGTATCGCCGGGATGCAGCTGGTCCACGATATCCTTGAATGTATGATGGGCAATCGCCCCGTTTTGCTTGTTCAGCGTCAATAGACGCGATGCCGTCCGCTCCTTGAGCGGCGTCTGTGCAATCAATTCTTCCGGTAGGTTAAAATCGTACAAGTCTACGTTCATATTGCGTCATTCCTTAGTAATAGTTACGTTCTGGTAATAGTGTTTCAATATATCCTGATAACCATACCCTTCGTCAGCCATCCCTTTCGCTCCCCATTGCGAGAGTCCGAGGCCATGCCCGTTGCCGCGGCCGACGAACATAAAACCTTCGTTTTTGTCGACGCTGCGGGCGCTGCCGTCCCCGCTCAGGATGACCGTTCCGCCGCCCGCAAGGGTGCTTTGGCCGGAAGCCGAGACGACGGCGGCGCCGGACGAACCGGTCTTTTTGGCCGTCGTGCCGTCGGCACTCCGTACAGTATAGCTCCCGGTTTGGACAATATCAAATAAGGTGCTTGGAAGGCTTCCCAGCGCCGAGCGGAACAGGTCCGGGTATTTTACGTCGAGAACCTGGCCGTTGGCCTTGATTTCCGTCGCCCGGCCGGACGGCCCGCGTTTCGTGACGTCCAGCGTCACGATCGGGGAAGGAGGCGGCGTCTGGGTTTTGCCCTGCAGGCTTTTAAGCAGCTCGGCCGACGTGAACGGCCCGCGAACCCAGGAGTACGTGCCGGATTCGTTCACTTTTTCCAGCAAGACTGCCGTATCGCCGGGATTCATTTTGGCGACAGGGCTTTTATCGGACTGAATCAGCGGCAGCGGGCGAACGTTCGTATCTTTCGCCGTCACGGTCACTTTGGCGAGTCCGCCGCCGGTAAACGTGCCGGTCTCTTTTACGTTGTCTTCGCGCACATAGCCGCTGACGCCGGAAGGGAGCAGCACATGGTACCACATTTTTTGGCCCTTCGTCGCGGCAGTGTCCCCCTCGCTTGGCACGCTGGCGAACGCATCCCCGCCGCTGTTCCACACTTCGGAAGGATCGGCCGACGCGCCGCCGGCGTTGGAGGAAAACACCGCCTCGACCACTTTCCCGTCTTTCCGGATCACTTCGCCGCGGGTTGCGTCGACCGCTTCGACCACGCTCGGGGATTCGGAGGCGACCCCATTGTAAGCCTGGCTCAGCGTCGTGTCGACGACGTCCGCGATTTTAAACTTGCTGCTTTGCCCCACTTGAAACTCCGCATAGCTGCGCGCCGCAACCGCTTGGGCTTTCAGTGCTTCCGCAGGCCACGAGGACGGCACCTCGCCGCCGACGACCGAATAGAGGTACTCTTCAAACGGCAGCTCATTGACAAGCGCAAGTTGCCCGTTCAAAACGCTGATCTCCATCGCCCCGCGGTAAGAACGGTTTGATCTTTCCTTAACCTTCAGTTCCGAGCCGCTGCTCGAAGCCCATGCTTTGGCGTCTTTGCCGCTGACCTGAAAATGCTTGACGGCTTGCCCTTGGCCTACATCCTGCCGGATGATCAAACCCGGAAGGCCGGCATCGGCGTTCGAGAGCGCAAATTGCGGCAATTGCGCCGCCGCGGAGCTTGACAGGGCGGCCAAATCCTGATCGTTTGCCGCTTCCCCGACCCAAACCGCGTAGCGGCTGCCGCCGTCGGCCGTCTGCTCCAGCGCGACCACCGCATCAAACCCGGCATCCTTGATGGAGCTTGCGGCTGCCGCCGCTTGCGCTTCCGTATCGTAAGAACCGGCGGTCAAATGCTTCGGGCCCTTCACCGCGGGAACCTGCCCCTCCAGATAAGCGGCCGCGGTTTTGGCCGTGCGGGCTGCTCCTGTAGCGGCCGCCTGCTCGCTTGCATAAGGCCCGGCATAGAGCTGGTACACTTGTCCTGCGGAGGTCTGGGCCGCAAACAGAAACGGCTTGTCCGCCGTGGCCGCCAGTTTTTTGTAGGCCGCGGAGGCGGCCGAAAAATCCCTCGTTTCCAGCACCTTCACGCGAAAGCCGTCGATGCTGAAGCGCGCTTCTTCTCCGGCGGCAAGCGCAAAGGCGGAGGATGGCCCTCCGGCCGCTTTGAATCCTACGGACCAAGCTTGTCCGGAGGAAAGCGTCACTGCCGCCTGCGTGGATTTATACGTGCTGCCTAAATCCATAAACAAACCGACCCGGATCTGGTCGGCCGAAAGAGCCGATGCCTTGCCGGACAGCTGCAAGCCGCCGGCGGCCAGCAATACGGCCAAAAGACCTTTGCCACACCATGTAACTACCTTCGGTACCGTCGATTTTCGCACTCGTTATGTTCCTCCTTGCATCCCATGAAGTCTATATCAAAATGAATGTTAACATCGCGATTGATTTAACGGGGATCGGGCATCGGCAGTCCTAAGTGCTGATAGGCCGCAGCCGTCACGATCCTGCCCCGGGGCGTCCGCTGCAGGAAGCCGATCTGGAGCAGGTACGGCTCGTACACATCCTCGATCGTTTGGCTTTCTTCGCCGATGGTGGCCGCTATCGTATCGAGGCCGACCGGCCCGCCCTTGAAGCTCGTAATCATCGAAGTAAGCATTTTGTAGTCGATTTGGTCCAAGCCGCGCGGGTCGACTTGAAGCATTTTCAGCGATTCTTCCGCGATTTTCGGCGTAATCATGCCGTCCCCCCGCACCTGGGCGTAGTCCCGGACTCTTTTCAGGAGGCGGTTCGCGATCCGCGGCGTGCCCCTGGAACGCAGAGCGATTTCCTCGGCCGCGTCCCCCACGATTTCAATGCCGAAGATATCGGCCCCGCGGGACACGATGTAGCTGAGTTCATCCACGTTGTAAAATTCGAGCCGGCTGACGACGCCGAAGCGGTCGCGCAGCGGAGCGGACAACAGACCCGCCCGGGTCGTCGCCCCGATCAGCGTAAACGGCGGGAGGTCCAATCGGACGGAGCGCGCGCTCGGGCCTTTGCCGATCATAATGTCGAGCGCAAAATCCTCCATCGCCGGATACAGCACCTCTTCCACCGTACGGTGCAGCCGGTGGATCTCGTCGATGAACAGCACGTCCCCTTCCTGCAGGTTGGTCAGCAGCGCCGCCAAATCGCCGGGACGCTCGATCGCAGGCCCGGAGGTGGTGCGCAAATTGACGCCGAGCTCGTTGGCGATAATGTTGGCCAAAGTCGTTTTGCCGAGCCCCGGAGGCCCGTACAGCAGCACGTGATCCAATGCCTCGTTGCGCATCTTGGCGGCTTCGATGTAAATTTTCAGGTTTTCCTTTACTTGGTTCTGTCCGATATATTCGTTCAAATACCGGGGGCGAAGGCTCAGCTCCACCGCCTGGTCTTCCATCATTAAATTTGCCGATATGATCCGGTCATCCATTCCTGTCGCCCCTCTCCCAGCAGCCGAATGCTTCGATTACCCCGCATAAAGCAGCTTCAGCGCTTTTTTCATCAATACGTCCACCGAATCTCCGAACGCCGTTTCATCCTTGATTTTGAGCCATACCCGATCCAGCTCCGCATCCGTGTATCCCAGCGCCTTGAGGCCTTCCCGCGCCTCGGACCAGGCCGATCCGTCACCTTCCTCGGGCTCGGGCACCGCAAACAGTCCGGTCGCCAGCGAAGCCGTGCCGAAGCCGTCAAGCTTGTCCTTGAGGTCCAGAACCATGCGCTGCGCCGTTTTTTTGCCGATCCCCGGCATTTTCGTCAGGAACGTAATGTTCTCTTGGTAAATGGCCGTAACCAGCTGCTCCGGCGTGCCTCCGGCCAAAATGCCCAATGCGACCTTCGGACCGATTCCCGAGACGTCGATCAGCTTGCGGAACAGCCTCTGCTCCTCCCGGGTCGGGAAACCGAACAACAGGATCGCGTCCTCCCGGACATGATGATGGGTGTACACCGTCACGGGTCCTTCCGTTTTGGCGAATACAAAAGGATTAGGGCAGAATACGCGGTATCCTACCCCTTGAACGTCCAGCACGATATATTCATTTTCCAGATGGACCATCGGCCCTCTTAAAAAATCGATCATTTTCGCAATACCTCGTTTATTTTCGAATTTAACGCGTGCGAATGGGCGTGGCAAACCGCCACGGCCAAGGCATCCGCCACGTCATCGGGCTTCGGCACGGCCTGCAGCCTCAAAAACATCCGGACCATTTCCTGAACCTGCTTTTTCTCCGCCTTGCCGTAACCGACTATGGCCTGCTTCACCTGCATCGGCGTATATTCCGCGATGGGCAAGCCGCGCTGGGTGGCCGCCAAGATCAAAACTCCGCGCGCCTGGCTGACGAGCATCGCATTCGTGACGTTCCGGTTGAAAAACAGCTTTTCAAAAGCAACGCATTCCGGTTGATATTTATCGATCAGTTGAATCATGGCTTCGTACACATGCAGCAGCCGCTCTTCGTCGGGCGTGTGAGCCTGGGTCTGAATGCAGCCGTATTGCACCGGGGTCAGCTTGCTTCCGGCTTGATCGATGAAACCAAAGCCTACGATGGCGATCCCCGGGTCGATCCCTAATATGCGCAAATGAATTCTCTCCCCTAAATTGAAAGCGAACATATGTATTCGTTCTATTCATTATAATGTAAAACTTCGTATCAAGTCTATGACCCTAGCAGAAAAACGTCTATCGGCTGGCATTCGGCCGCCGCCAATCATATTTTCATAAAGCAGAAATTCGTCGGACTTTGCGCGGCTTGTCATTTAAAGCGATGCTCTCCGATGTGTTGTACCCCGACAATCGATTACATCTTTTGCAGCGTATGGGCAGAATTGTAGGTTTGCGTCAGTTCGTGGATGAAAGCGACCATTGCGGCGTTCAAAAATTTTTGCTTGCGGTATACGATGCCCACCTTTTTCTGTGGAACGGGATGGACGATCGGGATGATGGCAATATCCGAGTGAAGGATCATGTTCAAATACGATTTCGGCAAAATCGTGCAGCTAACGTTCAGCTTGACCAATTGCAGCATCGAATCCATGGTAGAAAGCTCGATGATCGGATGCAGCCGATGTCCGGCCTCTTTGCTGTAAGCGTCCACCATTTGGCGCACCAGAAATTTTTCCGGGAACAGCACCAGCGACTCCAGCGTAAGATCCTCCAGCTTGACGGCAGCCTGGCGGCTCAGCCGGTGTTTGGCGGAAACCGCAAGGCAAAGCTCCTCGGTATAAAGCTCCATGCTGATCAATTGTTCGTCGTCCAATGGCAGAAACACCACCCCAAGATCCAGCTTGTTGTCGATCAGTCCCTTCTTGGTTTCTTCGGTCGCAAGCTCGTGCACGGAAATCGAGATGCCCGGCATTTTTTGATGGAAGGAAATGAGCGTTTCCGTCAGCAAATGGTTGCCCGAGCATCCGATGGTAAGTTTTCCCCTTTGCATCCCCTTGAGTTCGTTAATTTCGGTTTGGGCTTGTTCCAATTCGTGAAAAATGTTTAATGCGTGCTCTTTTAACGTCATGCCGGCTTCCGTCAAATAATTTTTTTTGCCGATCCGTTGGAATAACGGCGTTCCGACCCTTTCCTCCAACAACCGGATTTGCTGGCTAAGCGTAGGCTGGCTGATGCCCAACTTTACGGCGGCCTTGGTAAAATGCAGCTCTTCGCAAACCGCCAGAAAATACTCAAGCAGACGAAAATCCATGGACCGACCCTCCACCATAGTTGATAACTATTATTTTAATTGATAACATTGAATTGACCAATCATTTTTTGTTATCTATAGTAGACATTATTATAAATGTACGATAGGAGCGCATGACTATGAGCGATGAGATCAAAATCCAATTAACCACCACGCCGGGGAACAAGCCGGACAGCAGCAATTTGAGTTTCGGGAAATATTTTACCGACCACATGTTTATCATGGATTACCATACGGAAAAGGGCTGGCATGATCCAAGGATCGTTCCTTACGCCCCGATCGCGTTGGACCCTGCGGCCATGGTGTTTCATTATGGGCAGGCCGTTTTCGAGGGGCTGAAAGCCTACATGACCGACTCCGGCAAGGTGCTGCTGTTCAGACCGGATAAAAACATGGAACGCTTGAACCGTTCGAACGACCGGCTGGGGATCCCTGAAGTCGACGGGGAGTTCGTCATCCAAGCGATCAAAACCTTGATCGAGATCGATAAAAGCTGGATTCCTACCGAGAAGGGCACGTCCTTGTACGTCCGCCCATTTATCATCGCCACGGAGCCGTGCTTGGGGGTACGGTCCTCGTACACGTATCAGCTCATCGTCATCCTGTCGCCGGTAGGCGCTTATTACTCGGGTGGCCTGGAACCGGTCAAAATCAACGTGGAAAGCTCCTATACCCGTGCGGTTCGCGGCGGGATCGGGTATGCCAAGGCCGCAGGCAACTATGCGGCAAGCATCAAAGCCCAGGAAAACGCCAAAAAAGAAGGCTTCTCGCAGGTGCTCTGGCTGGATGCCATCGAAAAGAAATATATCGAAGAAGTGGGCAGCATGAACATTTTCTTCAAAATCGCGGGCACGGTCATCACGCCGGAAATTAACGGCAGCATCCTGGAAGGCGTGACGCGCGACTCCGTCATTACGCTGCTGAAGGATTGGGGAGTTCCGGTCGAAGAACGGAAACTATCCATCGAGGAAATTTACGAAGCCTACAAGCAAGGACAACTGGAAGAGGTGTTCGGTACCGGTACGGCAGCGGTCATTTCGCCGGTCGGCGAGCTCCACTGGAACGAGCATACGATGGCTATCAACGACAAAAAGATCGGCGAGTTGTCCCAGAAGCTGTATGACACCATCACCGGCCTGCAGGCCGGTCAGCTCCCGGATACGCGGAATTGGACCATCACGTTTTAACTTCAAACCGGATACGACAAAAGGATCCCGAATGTCATCCTGACATAAGGGATCCTTTTCTTTTAGCATCGGCCGTCATCCTTCACGCGCGTAATCGCTGAACGTGGACAGGACGCTGTTATATTCGTCGATGTCTTGAATGCGAATGCCGTCATACAAATGTCTTAACGCATCGTCCGGCAAGGAAGACTCCATGGAGTTGATATCCAGCTGAAAAAACGTCTTAATGACTTTCTCCTGTTCGGGCGGACCGTCAAACAAAGACAAATTGCCGTCCTTGTCCAAACTCATGTAGGCCCGTTGTTTGCAGGCCGGCGAAAGATCATGAATCGTTTCGTTCAAAACGACTTTGCCCTGCCCCTCAAATTGTCCCTTCCAGGACGGGTGTTCATTCAGCAAATTATATATTTCATCCACGTTCAGCTTGCCTAACGACCGTTCCTCTTCGCCGCAAACATAACTGTGGCGGACGACCACCTCATTAATTTGCTTGGATTTGTTAAGCAGTTTCCAAAAGTTCGAATCCTCCGGATCGCTCATCCCTTCGGATTGCTGATAATATTGAAGCGTTTCTATGGCCACTGGCGGTTTGGAGCTTAGCAAGCTTTGTACCTTGTCCGGCAAATACATGCTGACCCACACGATCGCGATCAACAGCGAAGATAACCCTAACGTTAACGACCGGCGTTTCAAACGACGCCACTGCTTTTGCAGTTGTTTCTTGATCCGAGTTGCATTCACGATAATCCCCTTCTATTCCCTGTCTTTTTCTTTTATTGTGACCTGGGGATTACATATTTATACAGCAAAAAAGCCACCGAAAATTTCGATGGCTTCCGTGATCGGGATGACACGATTCGAACATGCGACCCCCTGGTCCCAAACCAGGTGCTCTACCAAGCTGAGCTACATCCCGTTATGAAATTGAATGCCGGTGAAGGGACTCGAACCCCCACGGTTTCCCTCACGATTTTGAGTCGCGCGCGTCTGCCAATTCCGCCACACCGGCTTATAAAACGCGCCCTAAGAGATTCGAACTCCTGACCTTTTGATTCGTAGTCAAACGCTCTATCCAGCTGAGCTAAGGGCGCAAATATTGGAGCGGACGACGGGAATCGAACCCGCGACCCTCGCCTTGGCAAGGCGATGCTCTACCGCTGAGCCACGTCCGCAAGTGAAAGTAAAACTGGTGAGCCATGAAGGACTCGAACCTTCGACACCCTGATTAAAAGTCAGGTGCTCTACCAACTGAGCTAATGGCTCTCACTTTGTTTGAATCGTTCCAAGAATCATTCCTGAAGCGAAGTAAAATGGCGGAACCGACGGGATTCGAACCCGCGATCTCCTGCGTGACAGGCAGGCATGTTAGGCCTCTACACCACGGTTCCACGGCCTTGAATAATTCTCCTGCAAAGGATCTGCAATATGTTACGAAACATATGTAGACTTTTTGGAGATAAATTGCGGGGGCAGGATTTGAACCTGCGGCCTTCGGGTTATGAGCCCGACGAGCTACCGGACTGCTCCACCCCGCGTCATTATGAATCCTCGTTAATGAGGATGATATGGTGGAGACTGAGGGGATCGAACCCCCGACCCTCTGCTTGTAAGGCAGATGCTCTCCCAGCTGAGCTAAGTCTCCTTAA
Organism: Paenibacillus sp. FSL M7-1455; assembly: GCF_038004655.1. Classification (NCBI taxonomy): domain Bacteria; kingdom Bacillati; phylum Bacillota; class Bacilli; order Caryophanales; family Paenibacillaceae; genus Paenibacillus; species Paenibacillus sp. FSL M7-1455. The sequence continues at coordinate 4,431,654 of NZ_JBBORO010000001.1, forward strand.
ATTTTCTATGAACCCGACTGGATTCTCGTCCCAATCAAGGGAAAGTAATGGTGACCCGTAGGGGATTCGAACCCCTGTTACCTCCGTGAAAGGGAGGTGTCTTAACCCCTTGACCAACGGGCCTTAATGGCTCCCCGAACAGGACTCGAACCTGTGACAACTCGATTAACAGTCGAGTGCTCTACCAACTGAGCTATCAGGGAATATGTACGCTTGGCAACGTCCTACTCTCCCAGGACCCTTCGGTCCAAGTACCATCGGCGCTGGAGGGCTTAACGGTCGTGTTCGGGATGGGTACGCGTGGAACCCCTCCGCTATCGCCACCAAACAGGATTTTTGCGCTCTTTTTCTTCGGAGATCACTCACCAGCAAAATATCCATCCTCTAAAAGGACTTGCAGCTTCAAAATCATTCAGATGTTTGATCACCTGAAAACTAGATACGAAACGTTTTGCGTTTTAATGTTTCCGTAGCATTTCCCGGTTTTTGTTCCGGCCCCCGCCAAAATACTCGGAATCAGCTACGAGGCTGCTCTTCACTTTGGTGGGTTTGTTCATGCTTCCGTAGCGAGCTTTCTTTCAGAAAGCTTTTAGGATAAGCCCTCGACCGATTAGTATTGGTCAGCTCCATGCATTGCTGCACTTCCACCTCCAACCTATCTACCTCGTCGTCTTCAAGGGGTCTTACATACTGGGAAATCTCATCTTGAGGGGGGCTTCACGCTTAGATGCTTTCAGCGCTTATCCCGTCCGTACGTAGCTACCCAGCCATGCTCCTGGCGGAACAACTGGTGCACCAGCGGTACGTCCATCCCGGTCCTCTCGTACTAAGGACAGCTCCTCTCAAA
>NZ_JBBORO010000001.1:4435000-5365000 GCF_038004655.1 Paenibacillus sp. FSL M7-1455
CAGCAAGCTGACCGGTTTAGGCTAATCCGCGTTCGCTCGCCGCTACTGACGGAATCACTATTGTTTTCTCTTCCTCAGGGTACTTAGATGTTTCAGTTCCCCTGGTATGCCTCTTCACATCCTATGTATTCAGATGCGAGTGACTGACTATTACATCAGCCGGGTTTCCCCATTCGGACATCCCCGGATCAAAGCTTGCTTACAGCTCCCCGAGGCAGTATCGTTGTTCGCCACGTCCTTCATCGGCTCCTAGCGCCTAGGCATCCTCCGTGTGCTCTTAGTAGCTTAACCTTTGACTCCTGTTTGCCTCGCTTCGCTCCGTTGTTTTGTGCTTCGCACAAAGCCAAAGTCGCTCTCCGATTCAAACACTCGTCTGCTACCTTTATTACTTGGTCTTTCAATGAAGACACAAGCAGCTATGATGAATTTCAATTTGACGCGAAGCCAAATTTAAAATCATCAGAAAAGGATATTTCTAAAACGCAAATTCGTTTCGTTATCTAGTTTTCAAGGATCAACAATCAATTTTTCGGTTCATCACGGATGTGTGAATGAAAATTTGATTCAAATTCCAGTTTTTTCAACCGGATTTATATCATACCATCCTCAGCACTTCTTGTCACCAAGCAAGTTCTGGAAATCGTATGCGAGAGTTTGAACTCTCAAAACTGACCAACGAGTGAGATCATATTTGTACCGCTTCACTCAGAAGCGAGGTACTCCATAGAAAGGAGGTGATCCAGCCGCACCTTCCGATACGGCTACCTTGTTACGACTTCACCCCAATCATCTACCCCACCTTCGGCGGCTGGCTCCTTGCGGTTACCCCACCGACTTCGGGTGTTGTAAACTCTCGTGGTGTGACGGGCGGTGTGTACAAGACCCGGGAACGTATTCACCGCGGCATGCTGATCCGCGATTACTAGCAATTCCGACTTCATGCAGGCGGGTTGCAGCCTGCAATCCGAACTGAGACCAGCTTTGATAGGATTGGCTCCGTCTCGCGACTTCGCTTCCCGTTGTACTGGCCATTGTAGTACGTGTGTAGCCCAGGTCATAAGGGGCATGATGATTTGACGTCATCCCCGCCTTCCTCCGGTTTGTCACCGGCAGTCATTCTAGAGTGCCCACCTTAAAGTGCTGGCAACTAAAATCAAGGGTTGCGCTCGTTGCGGGACTTAACCCAACATCTCACGACACGAGCTGACGACAACCATGCACCACCTGTCTCCTCTGTCCCGAAGGCCGCCTCTATCTCTAGAGGATTCAGAGGGATGTCAAGACCTGGTAAGGTTCTTCGCGTTGCTTCGAATTAAACCACATACTCCACTGCTTGTGCGGGTCCCCGTCAATTCCTTTGAGTTTCAGTCTTGCGACCGTACTCCCCAGGCGGAATGCTTAATGTGTTAACTTCGGCACCAAGGGTATCGAAACCCCTAACACCTAGCATTCATCGTTTACGGCGTGGACTACCAGGGTATCTAATCCTGTTTGCTCCCCACGCTTTCGCGCCTCAGCGTCAGTTACAGCCCAGAAAGTCGCCTTCGCCACTGGTGTTCCTCCACATCTCTACGCATTTCACCGCTACACGTGGAATTCCACTTTCCTCTTCTGCACTCAAGTCACCCAGTTTCCAGTGCGAACTAGAGTTGAGCCCTAGCCTTAAACACCAGACTTAAGTGACCGCCTGCGCGCGCTTTACGCCCAATAATTCCGGACAACGCTTGCCCCCTACGTATTACCGCGGCTGCTGGCACGTAGTTAGCCGGGGCTTTCTTCTCAGGTACCGTCACTCGGATAGCAGTTACTCTACCCGACGTTCTTCCCTGGCAACAGAGCTTTACGATCCGAAAACCTTCATCACTCACGCGGCGTTGCTCCGTCAGGCTTTCGCCCATTGCGGAAGATTCCCTACTGCTGCCTCCCGTAGGAGTCTGGGCCGTGTCTCAGTCCCAGTGTGGCCGTTCACCCTCTCAGGTCGGCTACGCATCGTCGCCTTGGTGAGCCGTTACCTCACCAACTAGCTAATGCGCCGCAGGCCCATCCGTAAGTGACAGATTGCTCCGTCTTTCATTACCGCTCCATGCGAAGCGATAAATTATCCGGTATTAGCTACCGTTTCCGGTAGTTATCCCGGTCTTACGGGCAGGTTGCCTACGTGTTACTCACCCGTCCGCCGCTAACCAAGAGCGATCCGAAGATCGCTAAGGTCCGCTCGACTTGCATGTATTAGGCACGCCGCCAGCGTTCGTCCTGAGCCAGGATCAAACTCTCCATGAAAGTTGGAAGAATCTGCTCACCCGAAGGAGAGTAGCGTTCCAACAAAAAGTTTGTGACTCATTTTGAATCTGACGAGAATTTAATTCTCATTTGTGCTCCGCAAACCATCCAGCCATAGGCTTGAACCGGTTTGCTTCGCGTTTCGGTTTCGTTGCCGAAACCTCATATCTCACTCGTTGTTCAGTTTTCAAAGATCAAACATTTCGTTTTCGTCGTCGCCGTTGTGTTCAGCAGCAACTTTTATAATATATCATGGTTTCTCGAGATTTGCAAGCTTTTTTTGAAAATTTTTAATCTCTCAATTCCACTCGGCTTTTCATAGATTTCTTGGCCGGAATAATAATATAACATGCGTTTATTGTTTTTGACAAGTGTTTTTTTGAATAATTCATTTCCAAATTATAAAAGCCTGTAGCGGATCAACTGAATAGCCATTCCGTCTCCTCCTCTATTGGCCCAATGCCCGTTGGTAAGAGAGATGTTCATTTTAAAGCCTGCATATAAGGAGCAGACGAATGCCAAAACAAAATGCTCATCGATCTATCAACCATTAGTTTAGACCAATACAAAAAAAGAGCCGGACATCCATGTCCGGCCGTCATCTCTGCGGCTTCCTCATCCTTTGACCCAAGGATTTTTGCGTTTGGAAGATACGTTTTGTTTTTTGGATTTGTTCGGAATGGATTTATCGCGGGGCACCGTCGTGCTTCTTTTGCTGCTGTTTAACGTCTTAGCGGTTTTGGCGGGTTCTGCATCCGTTTGGCCCGAGTCCTCTTCTGCCTCAAAAGCCGGGTTTGGCGCCTGAACCGAATTTACCTCCGCGGAAGGCGCGGATTGAGGCTCCGTTTGCTGTAAAGGGGAGGCATACGTCTGGGTGCGGTTCCATATCGGATATTCCGTTCCACCAAATCCGGGGTACGGCATGTTCGGATTATGATAAGGCATATTCGCATTTGCATCATGATAAGGCATATTTGGATCGTGGAAAGGCATATTCGGTCCATGGCCATGAACGCCCAACGGCGCATTCGGGCCCGCTCCGTATCCGCCTACCAGCGGCACAGGCGCCGGGTAGGGATAACACCATGGCGGAAGCATGAAATGCGGATAGCAATAAGGATCGTAAGCTTGCGGCTCCACATAAGCCGGTTCAGGCGCATGATACACGGGAGCCGTTCCGGAGCAACCGCATGGATTAGACGCATAAACGGGTTCATAATAGGCCGGCGCCACCTGGTCATGATGATACGGCTGATTCGGTTGATAACTTACGGGAGATTGCGTATTGGGCTCGAAAGCGACCGGCGAAACTTGATTTTCCCAATGATGATCAAAGTGTCCGTTAGGATGTTGCATGGACGGGCTCACCCAGGATTGGTTAGGCGCATAGTGGTCTTCGGCCCCCTCCACAATCCCCGGGTATTTCGAAGATTTCCCATGGTAAGGCATGTCGTCGTAAGTATGCACGGCCTGAACCTCATCGTCGTAAGGCGTCGGATAATAAGCACCTGCTTCATGAACTGCCGTCGGGAACTGCATAAACGGATGATGGGCTCCGCCGAAATAAGGATCTCCTCCGCAGCCGCACGGCTCTTCCGCAACAGGTTTGAGGCCTGTCGGCTTTTTCTCGGAAAAGGGCATAATATTCGGAGTCGCGTTCGGTTCAACCATTTCCGGCATGATGTTTGGCGTCACGTTCGGCATGACATTGGGCATCACGTTTGGCATCGTCATTTCGGGCATTACGTTAGGCATTACGTTTGGCATTACATTCGGCATGGTCATTTCAGGCATCACATTGGGTTTTACGTTCGGAACGGTTGCCTCAGGCATGATATTCGGGGTTATGTTTTCCGGCATCACGTTCGGCATCACGTTCGGGAGTTCCGGCATCAGATTGGGGAGCGGTACGCTAGGCAGTTCGGATAGCTGCTGGGGCTGCGTCGGCTTCGGAGCCGTCGTTTCGGCTTTAGGGGCAGTGATTTCTTCTTTCGGACCGGTAAAAGCCTTTCCGCCGGGTTGGAGTTTCTCATGCTGCACATTGGCATGTTCGTTGGCGTTGGAGCCTGGATTCGGGTGATCGTTCGTTCCCGGGTTGCCTTTTGTTTTCGGAATATTCACCACTTCGCCCACGAGCAGTGCATTCGGATTTTTGAGCTGGGGATTGGCGTCGATCATTTCCTTCAAGGAAACGCCCCAAGCCTTCGACAGCTTCCACAGCGTGTCTCCTTGCTTCACGACATGTTTATGGATGATTTGATCTTGGCTTGGCACCTGCACCGGTTTTGCGGGAATTTTCACCTTTTGCCCGACCTGCAGCTGATTCGGGTCCGCAATTTGCGGATTGGCGTCGATGATTTTTTCCAGGGGAATGTCGTACTTTTTGGAAAGCTCATATAAAGTGTCGCCACTTTTTACGATGTGTATCTTCACGCGGCAAATACCTCCTAAACTCTAATAGGCGCATGAATCGTCCGCCCTTCGTTACTACATCTTATGCAGAGGATGGGCGAATGACATCCCCAACGACAAAAAAATCCTTCCATGAGCTTGTCATGAAAGGATTTTTTGCGAACGGGCGCGCATAAACCGGGCGCCGGACGACTATTCCCACACTTTGTAGCCGTCTTGAGTCACCGCTTTGCGGAACTCTTCGAGCAGCTTCAGCGTAATCGGACCTGCTTCGCCGTTGCCGATGATCCGTCCGTCGATTTCGCGGGCTGCGATCACTTCTGCGGCCGTACCCGTGAAAAAGACTTCATCGGCGATGTATACGTCATGCATCGTAAACGGCTCTTCCTTCAGCTTGTAGCCGAGCTTTTCGCACAATTCGATAATCGCCATGCGCGTGATGCCTTCGAGTGCCCCGAGGTAGCAAGGCGGAGTGTAAACGACGCCTCGTTTGACGATAAAAATGTTGTCGCCGGAGCCTTCGGTCACGTAACCTTGCGCATTCATCATGATCGCTTCGTCCGCTTCCGCCAGGTTCGACTGGATTTTCACCAAAATATTGTTCAGGTAGTTCAAGGATTTGATCTTCGGATTCAAAGCGTCCGGCAAATTGCGGCGCGTCGATACCGACACGGCACGCAGGCCCTTTTTGTAGGCTTCTTCCGAATAGATCGCAAGCTGTTCCACGATGATGAGCACCGTCGGTTTCGGGCAGCGTCTCGGATCAAGGCCCAAATTGCCTGCTCCGCGGGAAACGACGAGGCGGATGTATCCGTTTCTCATGTCGTTGCGGCGGATCGTTTCCGCCATCGCTTCGCGCATTTCCTCGAACGTCAGCGGAATGTTGAGATCGATCGATTTTGCGGAATCGTACAGACGCTCCAAGTGTTCATCGCATTTAAAAATATTGCCTTCATAGATGCGGATGCCCTCAAATATACCGTCGCCATACAAAAAACCATGGTCGAACACCGATACCTTCGCGTTTTCTTTGGTGACGAATTCACCATCCAAATAGATCCACTGCTCTGACATAAACTACAGCACCTCCGATATTAATTCCTGATACGTATAGCTTGGATAGGAACCGAGCACGCGCACCTGGCAGCCCAAAGCCTCGATCTCTCCGATCGCCGCCGTCAGCAGCACGGATTCCACCGATTCAAGAACATCGATATAAAAATAATAACTTCCGAGCTTTTTCTTCGTCGGACGGGATTCGATGCGGGACAGGTTCAGCCGTCTCCATGCGAAAGCCGCGAGAACCTGATGCAGCGCACCGGCAAAATCCTCCGGAAGCGTGACCAGAATGCTCGTTTTCATCTGCTTGACGGGCTTCGGCAGCTTGTCGAGCGCTTCTTTGCCGATCAAAATGAACCGCGTGTAATTGTTGTCATGGTCCGTTACCCGTTCCGCCAAAACGTCCAGCTTGTGCGTCGCGGCTCCAAGTTTGGTGCCGATGGCCGCCAGCCCCTGTCCCGGATTGCTTTTGACGATCCCGATCGCTTCCGTCGTGCTCCCCGCATTGACCAGTTCCGCCTGGGGCATATGCTTGCGGATGAACTGCTGGCACTGGGCCGTCGCCACGGGATGGGACAAAATCTTTTGAATGCGCGCAAAGTCCAGTTCCCCGGATTCCGCTAGGAACTCCTCCCGGTCTCCGACCAGGTTTTGAATCGACGGATAGACCCATTCGACCTGCATCGGTATGTCCACTTCGTTGACGAGCCAATCCATATGAAGGCTGACCGATCCTTCGATCGTATTTTCGATGGGAATGACGCTGTAATCCGTTTTTCCATGGACCGTCGACAAAAACACGTCGGAGATCAGCTTGTGGTACACGAGTTCCGCCGGTTCGCCCCCAAGCAGCTGCGCAACGGCCTCGTGCGACACCGATCCTTCAGGCAATAATGCTATTCGCTTCATGCGTTTACTTCCCCTTCTATCATGTCCATAAATGAGCCTGTCGACATGCTGCCGATCAGACGGGCACCTTCGCGGTCGGGAACCAGCCATCGTGCAGATGCGCTGATGCCCTCGGCCTTCATCGTATTCAGGAGATAAGACTCCAGTTCCTTTTTCCGCAGCGAATGGCGATCGACGAGCGCAAGCAGCGTCGGGCCAGCCCCGCTGAGCGCGATGCCCAAAGCGCCGTGCTCCACGGCCCGCTCCAAGATTTCGGACATCCCCGGGACGAGCCCCGCCCGGTACGGCTGATGAAGGCGGTCGGACATCGCCCGGCCGATCAGGTCGAGCCTGCCCTGGGCCAAAGCGGCCACCAGCAGCGAAGACCTGCTGATATTGTAGACCGCATCCTTCCGGCCGATCTTTTCGGGAAGCACTTTTCTCGCCTCGGACGTCTTCAATTGAAAATCCGGAATGACGACGAGGACCTCCAGATCCTCATGCGGCTCCATCCGGACGTAATCGGCATGTTCGCCGTCCCAAACCGCCGTAATGAACCCGCCGAATAGCGACGCTCCGACATTGTCCGGATGATCCTCGATCGCCGTCGCCATATCCAGAAGCCTTGCGTCCGGCAATGGCGATCCGATCAAGGCATTCGCGGCATAAAGCGCGCCGACGATGGCGGATGCGCTGCTGCCGAGCCCCCGGGTCAGCGGAATGTCCGAATACATCGATATTTCCAGCTCGGGCAAATGGACGCCCGCTTCGCGGAACACCATTTGGGCGACCTGATAGACGAGATTGTTTTTATCCTTCGGGATCCCTTCCATTTCGTTACCGTACAACCGAATCGCCGTTTCGTCCGCTTCCTTCATCCCGATCCATGCGTACAATGACAAGGCCATGCCCAACGTGTCAAACCCCGGACCGAGATTTGCGGTGCTGGCAGGAATCCTTACGTATACGCCTTCCGGTCTGATCATGCCGTAGCCTCTTCCAGCTTCGCGATGGCTTCCATGACGGCTTCTTCGGTGTCGGGCACAACAAGCGGATCGGCGTTGACGGTTTGGAGGGCGACGTTCGGATCTTTCAGGCCGTTGCCTGTCAGGACGCAGACGACGGTTTCGCCGCCTTGGAAATATCCTTCCCGTTTCAGCTTCAGCACGCCGGCTACCGATGCGGCGGATGCCGGTTCGGCAAATACGCCTTCGCGGGAGGCGATCAGACGGTAAGCTTCCAAAATTTCGTCGTCCGTCACGTAGTTGATTTGTCCGCCGGATTCTTCCGCCGCGGCGACCGCCGTTTTCCAGCTTGCCGGGTTGCCGATCCGGATCGCCGTCGCGATCGTTTCCGGCTCGAGAATCGGTTCGCCCTTCACGATCGCCATGGCGCCTTCCGCTTCGAAACCGACCATTTTCGGCAGGGAGGACGCTTTGCCTGCGGCATGGTATTCTTTGAACCCTTTCCAATAAGCCGAAATGTTGCCCGCGTTGCCGACGGGAATGGCCAGCACGTCAGGCGCTTTCCCGAGCTGGTCGACCACCTCGAACGCAGCCGTTTTCTGCCCTTCGATGCGGTACGGGTTCACCGAGTTGACGAGCGTGATCGGATGTTTGGCCGTAATTTCGCGCACGATTTCCAGCGCGCGGTCGAAGTTGCCCTCGATGGCGATGACCTTCGCCCCGTAAATCATCGCCTGCGCCAGTTTGCCCAGGGCGATGTTGTTGTTCGGAATGAGCACGATGCAGTTGAGCCCGGCGCGAGCGGCGTATGCTGCCGCAGCCGCGGACGTATTGCCGGTCGAGGCGCACATGATGGTGCGGCTGCCCTCTTCCACCGCCTTGGCAACGGCCATGACCATGCCGCGGTCCTTAAACGAGCCGGTAGGGTTCAAGCCTTCGTATTTGAAATGCAGATCCAGCCCGAGCTCCTCCGACAGATTCACCGCGCGGATGAGCGGCGTGTTGCCTTCCTTCAGCGTAAGCAACGGCGTGTTTTCATTGACGGGCAGGTATGGTTTGTACGTTTGAAGCAGTCCTTGGTATGACATTTTGGTATGGCTCCTTTGTTCTTTGTTCAGGATTTGCGAAAAATCCTTTATATATAAGCGGATCATGAAGCGCTGGTACGAATGCCGCAGAAGGTTTTACCCTTCCACGCGGTACACGCTTTTGATCTTGCGGATGACGTCAAGTCCTTCAAAATGCTGAAGCACCTTGTCCATGCTTGCTTTGCTGGCATTGTGGGTAACGATAATGATTTCCGCTTCCGGGTTCAGTTCGTTCGGCTGCTGGACCACGGACTCCAGGCTGACGCCGAACTCCGCGAATACTTGGGTGATTTTCGCCAGCACGCCGGCTTTGTCGTCCACATGAAGCAGAATGAAATTTTTGAATGCGATTTGCTCGTCGTTTTTCAGCTTTTTCGGTTTGTACGGCACGATCGCTTTCAGGCCGTTGACGCCAAGCTTCAGGTTTTTGATCACGGCCACCAAATCCGCCACGACGGAAGTCGCCGTCGGCATTTCTCCCGCGCCGGCCCCGTAAAACATCGTCTCGCCCACGGCTTCGCCGTAAACGTACACCGCGTTAAACACGCCGCCCACGGATGCAATGGGATGTCCCTTCCGAACCATCGTCGGCTGTACGCTGATGCTTACATGATCGTCTTCCCGGTCGGCGATGCCGAGCAATTTCATTTCGTATCCCAGCCGTTTTGCGTATGCGATGTCTTCCTTCGAGACCTGGGAAATTCCGCGCACGCTGACGTCTTTCAGCTCCACGTTGGTACGGAAGCCAAGCGTTCCCAGGATGGCCATCTTGCGGGCCGCGTCCAAGCCTTCCACGTCCGAGGTCGGATCCGCTTCCGCGTACCCGAGCTTCTGGGCTTCTTCCAGCACGGCTTCGTAGGATGCCCCTTCCTGGCTCATTTTCGATAAAATAAAGTTCGTCGTTCCGTTTACGATCCCCATAATCTTCAGAATGCGGTCGGACGAAAAACCTTCGATCAGCGTCCGGATAATCGGAATGCCCCCGGCAACGCTTGCTTCGTAAAACACGTCGCACTGCTTTTCCTGGGCCTTGGCCAAAATCTCCGAGCCGTGCAGCGCCATCAGATCCTTGTTGGCCGTGACGATATGCTTGCCGCGGTCCAAAGCTTCGAGGATGTAATCCTTCGTATGATCGATGCCTCCCATGACCTCCACGACGACGTCGATTTCGGGGTCCCGGATCACCTCCCATGGATCTTCGGTCAGCTTGTTTTTGTCCACGGTAATGCTGCGGGTTTTGTCGCTGTTTTTTACGGCGATTTTTTCAATGATGATCGGGGAACCCACCTGACTGCTCAAATCCTCTTGATGGCCCTCCACGATTCTGACGACGCCCGTCCCCACGGTGCCGAGACCCAATAAACCCACTTTAACCGGCTTCATTCCCTCTCCTCCTGTTACATGCGTGCATTTCTTTTTTTACTGTTAACCTAGGTTTTTGCATGTCAAGCGACGTTCCATTTAGGCGAATCCGAAAATCAGCCTTGACCGATCAGGTTCGCGCGTTTAACGCCGGCGCAGTCCCGCAAGCTTTCGAGCAAATCCCCGAGCTCTTCGCTAATGCGGGAAACCTCGACGGAAATGACGACGTTGGCGATTCCCTGCAGCGGAATGCTCTGATTGATCGTCAAGACGTTGCCGCCAAAACCCGCCACGAGGCTCAGCACCTTCGACAACATCCCGGAGCGGTGCTCCATGTCCATCGAGATCGTTACGATCCGCTCCCTTTCCAGCTGGTTGATCATGTGGATGCCGTCCTTGTATTTGTAAAATGCGCTGCGGCTCATGCCGACCTGCTCCACAGCCTCATGCACCGTCTTTGCGTCGCCGGCGGCAAGGAGCTGCTTTACCTGCATCGTTTTGACCACCGCTTCAGGCAAAATATCTTCCCGGACCAAATAATAGCGTTCTTTCACGAACGTCCTCTCCTCAAAGACTGATGTATTCATATAGTGGACATTATAAAGAATTGCATCCAGAGGGTCAATAGATTTGCGCCTTTTTGTCCAGAAGAATACAATAATAGCGCTTACTTGGCAAGAAGGATGTTTTATGTACCCCGATCGCGGTAACACTCGGGTATGAAAAAAGCCGCTCAAGAGCGCGTCGCGCGCCCTTTAACGGCTTTGGTTCGAAATTGTCCCAGGCAGCCCCGGGGGCCGCCCATCTGTTGCGGAGTCCGCCTTTAATAGTAGCTGCTGCCTTCGACGAATTCGAATTCGAAATCGGCGATCCGGACGATCGTCCCTTCCACCGCTCCGCGTTTGCGCAGCTCGTCGTCGATGCCCATATGGCGCATCGTCCGGGCAAGCTTCAGAATCGCCTCATGCGAATTCATCTGCAGCCGCTTCAGCATGCGTTCGATTTTTTCGCTGTGAACGACAAAGGCTTCGTTATCCCGCGTAATCGTAAACGCGTTGTCGTCGTCTTTCCTGTTCAGCTTGTACACTTTTCTTTCGGCCGTCTCGGCGACTTCCTCGACGTGAACCTCCTGCGGGATCGCATCCAGGATATCGGCCGCCCGGTAAAGAAGCTCCTGCACCCCTTGACGGGTCAAGGAAGAGATCGGCATGATTTCGATGTCCGGTCTCAGCTTGCCCACCTGCTCGCGGAAGTTTTTCAGGTTGGCCTCCGCATCCGGCATGTCCATTTTGTTCGCGGCGACGATTTGCGGCCGTTCGGCCAGGGTCGCGTTGTACAGCTTCAACTCGTCGTTGATTTTCACCCAGTCCTCAAACGGGTCGCGCCCTTCGGATCCCGCCATGTCCACCACATGGATGATGATCCGCGTACGTTCCACATGGCGCAAAAACTCATGCCCCAGTCCGACGCCTTGGTGAGCGCCTTCGATCAGGCCCGGCAAGTCCGCCATCACGAAACTGCGGCCGTCGCCGACCTCCACCATCCCGAGATTCGGCGTGATCGTCGTAAAATGGTATGCGCCGATTTTCGGCTGGGCAGCGGATACGACGGAAAGCAGCGTGGATTTGCCCACGCTCGGAAACCCGACAAGCCCTACGTCGGCCATCACCTTCAGCTCCATCACGAGGTAACGCTCCTCGCCCTCTTCTCCATGCTCGGCAAGCTCCGGAGCCGGATTGTTCGGCGTGGCGAACCGGATGTTGCCCCGTCCGCCCCGTCCGCCGCGGGCTACCACGACTTGCTGTCCATGGCGGACCATGTCGGCGAGCACTTCGCCCGTATCATCATCGATCAGCACGGTCCCCGGAGGGATGCGCACGATCAAATTTTCCGCATTGGCGCCATGCTGGCTTTTGTTCCGTCCTTTTTCCCCGCGTTTGGCCTTGAAATGCCGCTGGTAACGGAAATCCATCAACGTGCGCAAACCTTCGTCGACGCGGAAAATGACGTCCCCGCCCTTTCCGCCGTCGCCGCCGGCAGGCCCGCCTTCAGGCACGTATTTCTCCCGGCGGAAAGCGATCAAACCGTCGCCCCCATCGCCGCCTTTTACGTAAACTTTCGCTTTATCTACAAACATGACTTCACCTTCCTCATGACTCACACGGCACGCGTAACAGAAACGAAGCCTGGGAGGGATGAAGCTGCTCCGCTTTCATTCGTTTGCCTTGTACCACATTATAAATTTGCTGCTTCAATAATTCCGGGTCCCCCATGGGGCCTTCCCCTTCAAAACCTACGACGATTTCCGGACCGTTCTGGCGCAGGCTCAGATACAGTTTGCGGGTGTCCGCCCAAGACGCCTTCCCCCCGGCCTGGTAAGCCCGGACGGTCTCCATGATGACGGCCGCCAGATCGGCGCCGTCCCTCGGGCTCAATTTATCGAGCTGAATGTCCTGATCCACGTCGACCTCAAGCTCCAAGTCGCTGTTTGCAGTCCGGAACGACTGCAGAAAGAACACGAGAGACGGGATGCCCAGCTTCGAAATTTTGCTTTCCCGGTTCATCCGTACCTTTATTCTTTCCACACACTCCACAGCTTTATCAATTTTTCCGAGCCGGATATAACCATACAAAATCTGCAGGTCGTTCATCCAATCATGGCGATGGTGGTTCAGCGTCCTTATGGCGCTTTCTTCGAAGCCTCGAAGCAGCGTTTGCCGCTCCTCCTCCTGCCTGCGGCTCATGATGACGAAACCTCCGGCCAAAGCCGCAGCCACCCACAACATCAGCACGATGCTCCAGATGAACGACTTGTCCCGCACCACGAAATACAAAGGAACGACTACAGATGCGGCGATTATAGCCAATATGCATTTCCAGGATTTCAAATGGCCTCTCCCCATTCCTGATCACCGATCATCCTTACATCAATTACCAGTATACCACAGCAATCCTCGGTTGTTCATCCACCCGTTCAAAACTTAAACGACCCGATCCGTAAATCCGGAAGGCGTTCCACGCAAATCCGGCCGGCCTTCGCTCCGATGCCGACGCATCTGCCCTTGGCGGAATCGTATCGGCATAAATCCCAACTGTTAAAAAAAAGCCCTCGGCAAGCACTGCCGAAGGCTCTTCTTGTGTATCAACCCGTGATCCGCGAAGACACTTACGCTTCCACTGCTGCCGCTACCGGAGCAGCATCAACAGGGTAGACGCTCACTTTTTTGCGGTCGCGGCCCCAACGTTCGAATTTCACGACGCCGTCCACTTTTGCAAACAAAGTATCGTCTTTACCGATGCCCACGTTCGTACCAGGATGAATTTTCGTTCCGCGTTGGCGAACCAAGATGCTTCCGCCGGTAACGGTTTGTCCGTCAGCACGCTTTACGCCAAGGCGTTTCGCTTCACTGTCACGTCCGTTTTTCGTGGAACCCACACCTTTTTTCGATGCGAACAATTGAAGATTCAACTTTAACATGTTGTCTACCTCCTTCTTTAATTAGTCACTTCTTTTATTTGAATATACGTCCCGTATGATTCTGCGATCGAATTCAGCATGACGACCATGGACTCGAGCAGCAGCTGCGACCGCGGATCCGTGCCTTGTTCTCTGTCAACCGGAAAATAAGCGCTCAGAAACCCGTCTTTCATTCTGCTGTCCATCACGGTTCCGGTCAGTTCCTCAAGCGAGTTCACGGTTCCGACGGTGACCGCCGATACGCCGGCGCACACGATATCCTCTCCGTGTTTCGCAAAGTTCGCATGACCTTTCACCTCGAAGCCATGGATGCTTCCATCCTTGCGTCGTAGTATGCGCACTTGTATCAAAGGAGCGCACCTTCTTACGCTTGGATTTTTTCGATGGTTACTTTAGTGTAAGGTTGACGATGGCCTTGTTTCTTGTGGTAGTTCTTTTTAGGTTTGTATTTGTATACAACAACCTTTTGACCTTTGCCATGTCTCTCCACTTTTGCGGTTACGGATGCGCCGGATACGACTGGCGTACCAGCTACCAAACCGTTGTCACCGGATACAGCCAGAACACGGTCGAAAGTCACGCTTTCGCCGTCGCCTGCATTCAGTTTTTCGATGTACAATACGTCGCCCTCTTGAACTTTGTATTGTTTGCCGCCAGTTTCGATAATTGCGTACATTGCTTGCACCTCCTCATGTCTCAGACTCGCCTGATCCAGGTGGCCTCCCGAAGGCTGCGCTTGTTGACCCGACCGGAGCGGTTACAGCATGTGACAAGCATTTGAGAGAAACACTGGACACATACTCATAGATATTAACATAACAACGGAACCAAGTCAATGGATGCCCAGAAGGCTGATCCGCCCCGTGCCGTCGCAGTGGTCACAAGGCTTCGCCTGAAGCATCGCCGTGTCGTCCCTGACCTTCTTGCGCGTCAATTCAAGCAGGCCGAGCTTGGTCCAGCCGACCACGTGGCTTTTCGTGCGGTCCTTGCTCATGCCGGCTTCAAGCCTGTCCACGACCTCTTGCCGGTGTTTTTCCTGCTCCATGTCGATAAAGTCGACGATGATGATGCCGCCGGCGTCGCGGAGCCGGATCAGCCTGGCAATCTCCTCGGCGGCCTGCAGGTTGATCCTCGTCACCGTATCCTCAAGGCTTTCCCCGCCGGTATACTTGCCCGTATTCACGTCGACGACGGTGAGCGCCTCCGTCTGATCCCATATGATCGAACCGCCGCTTTCCAAAATGACTTTGCGCGAAAAATCCCGCTCGATCTGTTCCTGGATGCCAAACGCTTTAAAAATATGCTCCTGCCCTTGGTACACGTTCACGGGCAAGTGGCTGCCGTGGGCGATTTCCTCCAGGAACGCCTCCGCTTCCTTCGCTTCCTTGGCGTTGTCGATCTGAAGCTGGTCATGCTGCGGGTCAAACACGTCCCGGATAAACCGCTGCACGATGCTCAAATCGCGGTGCAAAAGCGCGGGCGCTGCAGCAGCCTCGGCGCGCTTCTGAATGGCGGCCCACTGCTCGCGCAGCAGGGCGAGATCGCCGAAGATCGCGTCCGGATGTTCTTCCTCGGATACCGTCCGCATGATAACGCCTTCGCCCTTCTGACGGATCTCTTCCCCCAGCATTTTAAGGCGGCTGCGCTCCTGGTCCTTGCTTACCTTTTTCGAAACGGCGACATAGTCCGCATTGGGCATAAAAACAACCCACCGGCCCGGAAGCGAATAATGCGTGGTCACGCGGGGCCCCTTGCTGCCAAGCGGCTCCTTCATCACCTGGACGACGATTTCCTGACCTACCCGCAGCAGCGTCTCGATCGGCGGTTTCTCCTTCGGCTGCTTTTCCAGGTTCGGATGCAGCACGTCATCGACATATAAAAACGCGTTTTTTTTATGCCCGATATCCACAAACGCCGCCTGCATGCCGGGAAGCACATTGACGACGCGTCCTTTATAAAAGCTGCCCACCAGTCCGTGGTTTTGGCTGCGTTCGGCCGCAAACTCCACCAGCTTGCCTTCCTCCAAGAGGGCCATCTGCGTCAGTTTCGGTTCACAATGAACAATCATTTGTTTCATGGCTTCACCCCTGCCAGAAGACATTTACATCCCATATTACCATGAAATCTCCTTTTTAGCTCCAAAGCTCTATTTCGGGATTGCCCCCATTTTAGTCTCGCCGCATGTTTCCAGCAGCCCGACCGGTTCACCGCGGCAGCGTTGGGCGCTCCGTGGCAAAATAAGCCGAAATCAGGCGCTGTTCGGGAAGCATGGCGATCACGCCCCCTTGTTTGTTCATCACATAAACGACATGGTACTTCCCTCTTTTAAATAGACGCAAAATGCTGTCCAAATGTTTCGCCTGATCGGCAATGATCGGCTGGGCAAACCCGCCTTTCCTGGCGGCCGCGTCGTACCCCCTCTCCCGGTTCATGAGAAATCGCGTAAAACGGAAGGGAATATGGCGGTAATCCACCCAGTTGGAATAGAGAAGAAATACGCCGATCATCAACAGATTAAGCTGGACCTTCGCTTCGCCCTGCAAAAGCGGAAAAACCGAGACCAGCACAACGGCTGCGCTGCCCGCAAGGCTGATTCGGGAGGACCAGAGCAGCGTTTGGTGGTAAGGAAACAGCAGGCTGGCGGCGGCATGCAGGATTTTCCCCCCGTCCAGCGGAAGGATCGGCAGCAGGTTGAAGATGGCGATCATGGCGTTGCCGTAAACGACATAAGACAAAAAGGCGCCGTTTCCCCAGCCGGCCTCGCGCAGCAGGAGCACGCCGCCGATCATCGCCGCGTTCATCGCCGGTCCGGCGAGGGCGATGCCGATCTCCTTCCAGGCCGTCAGCTGGCCATGGTCCTCGATTTCGACCACCCCGCCGAACGGAAGCATCTGAACCGAGCGGATGCGGACGCCGCTCAGCAGCGCGGCGGCAAGATGGCCCAGCTCATGGATGAACACGATCGCAAATAAGACGATCAGCTCGAGAAAATGCCCCGTCATGACGGAAAACAGCATCAGAATGACAAAAAAAGGATGCAGCGACAACGTGATGCCCCGGATGTTAATCAATGGGAATCACGTCCGCCGGGTCCACGTAGTCGCCATCCTCCTTCATGGACAAAAACAAGGTCGGCGTCTCCCCTTCCGCTGCGGCCTGCAATTGGCCGATCACGTCCCCGCCTTCGACCCAGTCGTTTTTTTGCAAACGCGTTTTGGCCAAATGCCCATAGGATACCACCAACTTGCCGGTATGCTGGATCGTCACGGTGATGCCGGATTCGGCGCTGCCGGAGATGTCGATGACGCGGCCCGTCTCCACGCTTTTGACGTCAGGCGGCAAGCCGGTTCCGTTTTTCGGGGCAATCTCCACGCCCTTCAAGTTCACGGCGAACGATTGGACGATATCGCCTTCCATCGGCGGATACAGCGATTTGGAAGCATTGACTTTGAGCGGCGATGTCTGGTTTTGCTTGAAAATCGGGATAAACGCCGGCGCTTCGCCGAAGTGGGATTCGTACCAGGCTTCGACCGCCTGGAAGTCCATCTCGCGGTTCAGCGACTGCATGACGTAATCCTGGATTTTCGTGCTCCAAGGCTGAGGATATTGGAAAAGGCCCCAGATCAGGCCAAACAAAATAACGCTGAAAAACACGCGCCACATAAAACCTGAAACGAAACGGGATTTATGGTAAGACGGGCCGCCGCCTTTGGCATGCTCTTTTTTCCAGACCTTCTCGGGATCGGGCTCCGGCGCAAGCGGCTCCGGCAGCCGGCCTTTGTTCCATAACGGTTGTTCCTGAACGGGCTGCGGCGACGGGGGGGCCGGTTCCTCGCGAAGCAGAAGATCCCGGATGCGCTCTTCCCTGCGCTGTTTGATGGAAGATTTGATGTCCATGGTTTGCGTTCCCCTTTCGAGGCTTGTTTTTATTCTATTTTATGAGGGGATGTCCCGAATTTAGAACAAGCCTGAAAGCGCGCCGGAAGGGTATTCCAGTCCTGGGTTCGACGGCAGGGGTCCAGCGAAAAAGGAACCCCCTCGACGCGAGGGGATTCCTTCTGAAGACTCGGCGGCTATAAAGCCGTCACCCGATGTTCTGAGCCTTGGCTGGTGCCGGCGGCGCCGCCGATTTTCGTTTCGCTAAATCCATTTTGCGCTGCAGATAGCCGAGCACGAGATCGGCCACGATGGCCAGCACGGCGGCGGGAATGGCACCCGCAAAAATGCGCAGCGAGTTGTTGCTGTTCAGGCCGGCGTAAATTTCCCGCCCAAGGCCGCCGCCGCCGACAAGCGGAGCGATCGTGACGACGCCGATGGCGATGACGGCAGCGATCCGCAGACCAGACATGATATACGTCAGCGACAACGGAAACCGGACTTTGAGAAGCAGCTGCAGCGGACTCATGCCGATGCCTTTTCCCGATTCGAGATAACTTGCGGGGACCTGCTTCAGCCCGACGTACGTGTTGCGCGCGATCGGGTTGAGCGAATACAGGAAAAGCCCCACCATCACCGTCTTCATCCCAAGTCCCAGCCAAAGCATCAGCACGACGAGCATGGCCAGGCTCGGAACCACCTGCAGAATGTTTGTGATGAACAAGACGATTTTGGCCGCCCAGCGGCTTCTCGAACAAAGGATACCGAGCGGCACGCCGACGATGACCGCCAGTCCCAGGCCGATGACCACCATAAGGATGTGCTGGATGAAATATTCCCACAGCAAACCGCTGTTGCGGGACACGTAGGACAGAAAATCCATGAAAGTCAAATGTTTGTTTTCCATTGCTTCTTCCCCTCCTTTAGCTTTTCAGTAGTCCCTGCTGCTTCAAATACGCGATGGCAACCTCCCGCTCGCTTTTTTTCTCGATGTCCACCTGGTAATTCAGCGAGATCATCGTATCCGCGTCCAGATGGCCGATGAGCGGCGCGATCGCGTCTTCGATTTCGGGATGTTTTTTCAGCAGGTCCGTACGCAGCACGGGGCTCGCGTCGTAAGGAGGGAAAAACTGCTTGTCGTCCTTCAGCGTCTTCAAGTTGTACGCCTTTAACCTCGAATCCGTGGAATAAGCCAGCACGATGTCGACCTGCTTGCCCGCGACCGCGCTGTACACCAGGCTGATCTCCATCGGGAACACCTGGCCGAACTTGATGCCGTAGGCTTTGGAGAACGCGGGATAACCGTCGGTGCTCCGTTCCAGCCAGGTCGTGTCGACGCCGAGCTTCATGCTCGCCATATCCTTTTTGACGTCGGAAATGTTCGCGTAACCTTTGGATTCGGCCAGATCCTTGCGCACCGTAAAAGCATACGTATTTTCAAAGCCGAGCGGGTTCATCCACGTCAGGTTGTAGTATTTTTGGAAGCCTTCCTGGGCCTCCTTCAGAACCTGGGCGCGTTCCTTCGAACCGCTGATCGGAAAATGGTTATTAAAAATTTCTCCGGAGTAGAGCGTTCCCATTTGCACGTCGTTTCTGGTGATCGCGTTTAACACCAGCGGACTGGATGCTAGATCGGGAATAATGTCCACTTTCAAGTTCGTACGGTCCTCAATCAGCGCCTTGTACATTTCCGCCAAAATTTTCGTTTCGGTAAACGTCTGCGCCCCGATCGTCACGTCGGCCTGAATCCCGCATGAAGACAGCAAACCGGCCAATATGCAAGACAAAAAAAGCAGCGTTGTTTTTTTCATCCGTTTCAGTCTCATCACGTCACGCCCCCCCTTGTTCCGGCTCGAATCTTTGATCCGGCGCATCATATCGCAGACTCCCTTGTCTGGTGGTAATGCCTGCCGAGCCAGCCCTCCAGCAGGCCAAGCAGCGCGTCGGCGACCAAGGCCAAAAGGATCGCGCCGATTCCGCCGATAAAGATCATCTCGGGTTTGTTGACGCCAAGGCCGGATACGATCAGTTGTCCCAAACCGCCGGCGCCGATCAGGGAGGCAAGCGTCGCCCAACTGATGATGTACACCGTCGTAATCCGGATGCCCGACATGATATAGGGAAGGGATAACGGGAGCTGAATTCTCATGATGGTTTGCGCGGTGCTGTACCCCATCCCTTTGGCGGAATTCAGCACGCCTTTATCGACCGAATGAAAACCGTCGTACGTGTTCCGCAGGATCGGCATCAACGAATACAGAAGCAGCGCCAGTATGGCAGGTCGCATCCCGATGCCGAGCAGCGGGATCAAAATCGCCAGCAGCGCCAGGCTCGGCACCGTCTGGAACAGGTTGGCGACGAAAAACACGATGCTGTTGATCCAGCCGACCCGGCTGTATACGAGGATAATCCCCAGCGGTACCGCAATGATCGTCCCCAGGATGACCGCCGAAAACGAAATGGCCAAATGCTCCTGCAGCGCCTTTAAAATGTCGGGATACCGCTCCGTGATAAAACTCCAAAACGCGTTCATATCACTCACCCTCTCCGCCGGCGGCAGAGCGGTCGACCCCTGGGTAAACCTCGGCCAAATGTTTTACGACGCTGCCCCTCGTAATCAATCCGAGAAAACGGTTGCTGCTGTCCACGACGGGAAGATTGCTGAGCTGATGGCTGTCCATCAGTTCAACCGCCTGCGCAAGCGTGCTTCCGGACGCGACCGAATAACGGACCGGCTGCATGACGTCGGCCACCGTTTTGCCTTCTTCGCCGTATTGGTCGAGCACCCGGTAAATGGACACCGCCCCTTGGAGCTGTTTGTTCCGGTCCACGATGAGCAGGGAATCGACCCGCTTCATCTCCATCACTTTGATGGCCTCGGCCAGCCCCCGGCTCGGGAATACGGTTACCGGGTTCGTGATCATCACTTCGTCGACGAGCGGGATTTGATAAGTGCTTTCGCTTCCGCCTTCGTCCTGAAGACGTTTTTGCCCGATAAAATTCCGCACGAAGTCGTTGGCCGGATGGCGCAAAATCGCGTCCGGCTTGCCGGTCTGCACTACCTCGCCCGCTTTCATCAGCACGATGGTATCGGCGATTTTGATCGCTTCGTCCATGTCATGGGTCACGAAAATGATCGTTTTATGAAGCTCCTGCTGAAGCCGGATCAGCTCGTCCTGCAGCTGCTCGCGGCTGATCGGGTCCAGGGCCGAAAACGGTTCGTCCATCAAGATGATGTCCGGATCCGCCGCCAAGGCACGTACGACGCCGACCCGCTGCTGCTGCCCGCCGCTAAGCTCCGACGGATAACGCGAGCCGTAGATCGTATGGTCGAGGCCGACCATGTCCAGCAGTTCGTTTACCGTGCGTTCGATTTTATCTTTGTCCCATTTTTTCAAGCGGGGTACCACGCCCACGTTTCTGGAAATGTTCATATGGGGAAACAAACCGACGCTTTGAATGACATAACCGATATTGCGCCGCAGTTCCACCGGATTCATTCCCGAGATGTCCTTGCCGTCGATCAGCACCCTGCCCGAGGACGGCGTGTTCAACGCGTTGATCAGCTTCATCGTCGTCGATTTGCCGCAGCCGCTCGGTCCGATCAGAACGGTAATCTCTCCTTTTTTGAATTCCAGGTTAATGTCTTTCAATGCGTGAAAGCCATTGTCGTAAACCTTGTTCACATGATCCAGTACTATCATTCAATCGCCCCTTTGCAAGCATTATCCATATTATGCGGAGCATTCGGCATATCATCCGTCGGGGGACGCAAAAAACGGTTAGGAAGGCTGGACTAAGGCTTTCCCAGTTTGCAAAACTCCCCGGAAATCGAGGAGCCGTAGGAAGCCAAGAGACAAAACCAAAACGAAACAGAGGTCAAGCGCATGTATGGATGGGGTGGAAAACAAAGAGGAAACCGTGAGGTCATTATCTTTATGAACAAACCTAAAAATCTTCGTTACGGCATTCGAAATGCATACCTTAACATTCCACCTTGTGACTCGGCTATGTAAATGTCGCTCGAAAACGAAAAGCATGCGCAAAAGGCGCAGCTTTCCGGCCTTCCACGAGATCTGGTGCTTCTCCCCCGACCCGAAACGGATAACGAATTCACCGTACATTCCTACGAAAAAAAGGAAGGCGCATCCGCAGTCTTATGTTTCATTCATTACCCTATTCAATCCAAGGTGAAACAAGTTTTCGCCGGTTTATTTTTTAGTGCCGCGGGTCCAAAATCCTCCGTGAAGCATCACCGGTTCGGTCACGACGATAAAGGCTTTCGGGTCGAGCTCCAGAATGGAATTGTACAATTTCTTCTGATTTTTCCGCTTGGCCAGCACTTCAAATACGAGCCGGTGCCCGTCGCGGCCGCTTCCGATCCACGAAGTCACCCCGTACCCGTTGTCCCGCAGCGCGTTGGCCATGTTGCTTTGCGGATCGTTGACGATGACTTTCATCGTGATGTATCCGAGCGCGATCCGTCCCTCGATCCAGGAACCGACAAGCACGCCCAGCCCGTAGCCGACGGCATAAACGATGAGGCTGAGCGGCTGGTTGACGTATTTCAGGACGATGCTGAGACCCAGGACGTAAATGGTAATTTCGAACATGCTGAGCACCGCCGCCAAATATTTTTGCCCTTTCAGCGTCAGGATCATGCGCAGCGTAAAAAACGAGACGTACACGATTTGAATGATAAAAATGGCTGCCAATATGCCAAGCATGGCGGATCACTCCTTTCAAAAGCCGGATGACCGGGAGGCCGCTATCCCGAAATATTCTCCTATTCAAGTAACTTAACCTCTTTCGGAGCCCGGTTATACCTCTTTTTCATTTTTTGTCCCGAAAAAAAAGCCGCGCCCTCATCCCGCTGAAGTAAAAAAAGACCGGGAAACGGGCATTCGCTCCTTACTCCGGTCCATATCTGTTGAAATAACAAAAAACTCTCCCGCATACAACGAGAGAGTTGGAGCATAGCGACAATTAGCCTATGCCGAAAATCTTTTTGAATTTCGAAAACATGCCTTTTTTCTGATCCAAATGCATCAGTGGTACCGTATCCCCCAAAATGCGGCGGGCAATGTTGCGGTAGGCGATCGCTGCCCGGGAATCGGGATTCATCACCGTCGGCTCGCCGCTGTTCGCCGCTTTGATCACAAGTTCGTCATCGGGCACGATCCCGATCAGATCGATGTTCAGCACCTGGATGACGTCCTCGATATCGAGCATATCCCCCGATTTCACGAGATTCGGGCGGATGCGGTTGACGATCAGCTTCGGAGATGCGATCTCGGAGCTCTCGAGGAGACCGATCACCCGGTCCGCGTCGCGGACGGCGGCGTTTTCCGGCGTCGTGACGACGATCGCTTTGTCCGCGCCGGCGATGGCGTTTTTGAATCCTTGCTCGATTCCTGCCGGACAGTCGATGATGACGTATTCATACTCTTTTTTCAGCTCTAAAACAATGTCTTTGACCTGTTCCGGCGACACGGCGTTTTTGTCCTTCGTCTGGGCGGCCGGCAGCATATACAGCTCATCGAAACGTTTGTCTTTTACAAGCGCTTGATTCAAACGGCAGCGCCCTTCCGCCACGTCGACCAAATCGTAAATGATCCGGTTTTCCAGGCCCATGACCACGTCCAAATTGCGGAGGCCGATGTCCGTGTCCACCAGACATACCTTTTTGCCGAGCAGTGCAAGCGCAGTCCCGATGTTGGCCGAAGTGGTGGTTTTTCCGACACCGCCTTTACCGGAAGTAACGACAATAGCCTCTCCCATATGTGCTACACCCCTTTAAACACGTTAAAATCAGGCCGCAAGCGTACAATGTTGCTGATTTTGTCGATTTGCATGGCGCCGTTTTGCAAAAAAGCGAATTCCATACTGGTTTCGCGCGTCTCCCATTCATCGGGAGGACGGCTGATTTGTTCCGCGATCCGAAGCTGCGTCGGGGCAAAATGGGATGCGGCGATAATCGAATCCTCGTTGCCGTCGACCCCTGCATGTGCCATGCCGCGCAAGGCCCCCAATATGTAAATATCCCCCGTGCACAAGATGCTGCCTCCGGGGTTCACGTCCCCCAAAAAAAGCAGGTCCCCGTCATGGTGAAGCACTTGGCCGGACCTTACCATGCCGCACATGATTTTGTAAGGCGGAACTTGCGCCTGCTCCGGTTCCGGAAATTCGACCGAGCGGATGAGCAGGTTCCCCTTTTGTTTCAAAATGTCGAGCATGCGCTGCTTCTGTTCTTCCGTAATCCGCCTTGATCCTAATTTTACGTCCACATGGATGATCGGACCGGTTAAAATATTTTGATGGCTGTGCTCCAGCTTATAGCGGAGTTCGCCAAGCAGTTCCTCATATTCGCATTCATCGTCAAGCAGGAATACCAGGCCATCTTTGATGCCCTTAATCGTGACATGATTCGATTTGACTGCCATGCCTGTCCCCCCTATCTCATTACATTTCGCCTTCGCGAGGCAAAGTTCCTGCCGGAAAAGAAAAATGGCGGCGAGACTTATGCCGCCTTTTCTTTTGTCTCCCGCCTAGCAATTTTTTCAAGCTGCTTGCGCAAAGGAACGTAAATGATAAGCCCGAACACGAAATGAAGCACGAGATCGGGGAGAATGTGATGCAGCAAATTCCAGTCGTAGGTCAACTGCGTCAGCGAAAACAGCCGGTAGATGGCGTACAGCATGCTGTCGAACAGCAGGCTGCCCAGAATGACGACCGTCATCATGACGGGCATCGGGGCGCGCCGTACGCGGAAAATGAAGCCCATAATATAAGTTGAAAAACCCATCACCAAAGAATAAGTGCCGATCATATCGCCGTAAAAAACGACGTCATGGAGCATGCCGAAAATGATGCCGAGAACCAAAGCCGTATGACGGTTATGATAAATCGAAACAAACAGCAAAACGATAAATACCAGATTCGGCGAAAGGATATTTTGCCAGGAACCCGGCAGGATCCACGGGATCAGGGTACCTTCCAGGATAAACAACAGAAACAGCAGCAGAAGAAGAACTTGCTTGCGCACATTCATTACTTCGGTGCCTCCGGCGTAAAGACGACGAACAGCTGCTTCCAATCCTGGAATTCGGCCGCTGGCTTAATCGTTGCCGTTTTGGTTTTGCCGAACTTGCTTTCCTGCACGTTAACTACTTCTCCAATGATCAACCCCCGCGGATACTTGTCGGTATCGCCCAACGATACGATCGTATCCCCGCGTTTGATCGGATCATCCTGCTTAATCTGGGTCATGAGCAGCGTCTGCGTCGCCTCGTCATAACTTTCCACGATGCCGAAGGTTTGATGATTGTTCATCGATGTGACGGCTATCCCGTTCGAATTCGGGTCCTTGGCGTCCATGGCCGTAATCAGCTTCACCGTCGACGTAAAATTGCTGACATGGCTGATCACGCCCACCATGCCTTTTATGGATATCACCGACTGTCCTACTTTGACGCCGTCCCTTTCGCCAAGATCGATAACCAACGTCTTATTGACCGGATCCGCGTTTACGCTGATGACTTGAGCGATATGATAGGAATAATTGAATTTATTTTTTTGCTGCTCCGTGAAATGCAAATCTTCCATAAGCTCTTTATTCTGCTTCTCGATAAAATTATAATTCGCTTTTTCCCGCGTATATTGGGCCAACGCAATTTTCAATTGTTCATTTTCCTTGTATATCTCTCGCATATTGCCGATATCTTTAAACAAGCCCGCTACGTATCCAGCGGGCTTATAAATGATGTTTTGGACAAAGCCGACAGTATCCCTCAAAAACTTCTCGGGCCAGGACAACGTTGCCCTGGGTCCGAGCGTGAAACCCATCAGTGCGATAAACATAACAAGGGCGATTAAAATGACAAATAAGCGTTTGTTTCCAAGCAGCTTAAACAGTTTCAACACCCTCTTACTCTACTGATTTCTCTCCCAATATCAGGGGTTGACCCACAATTTCCGGCTTAGCGCTTCGAACGCACGGCCGAGCTGCTGCGGGATTTGAACAAATGAATGTTTTCAAGCGCTTTGCCCGTGCCGATGGCGACGCAGTCGAGCGGATTTTCGGCAACGATGACAGGCATGCCGGTTTCTTCCGCAAGCAGCTTGTCCAGGTTGCGCAGCAGCGCCCCGCCTCCCGTAAGCACGATGCCGCGGTCCATAATGTCCGCTGCCAGCTCCGGCGGGCATTTCTCCAAAGTCACCTTCACGGCTTCCACGATCGCGTTGACCGTATCGGAGAGAGCTTCACTGATTTCGTCGGACGTAATCGTGATCGTCTTCGGCAAGCCGGTCACCAGGTCGCGGCCGCGGATTTCGCTCGTCTCTACCTGCTCCAGAGGCAGGGCGGAGCCGATTTCCATTTTAAGCTGTTCGGACGTTCTTTCGCCGATCATCAAATTGTACTGGCGTTTAATGTACTGGATGATCGATTCATCCATTTCGTCGCCGGCCACGCGCACGGAACGGCTCGTCACGATGCCGCCGAGCGAGATGACGGCCACTTCGGTCGTGCCGCCGCCGATATCGACGACCATGCTGCCGGTCGGTTCCCAGACCGGAAGATCGGCGCCGATCGCCGCCGCAAACGGTTCTTCGATCGTGTAGGCCTCGCGGGCTCCGGCCTGCTTCGTCGCATCTTCGACCGCGCGCTGTTCGACGGCCGTAATGCCGGACGGCACGCACACCATCACGTTCGGATGGCGCTGGAACATCGAGCGCTGTTTTTGAGCTTGACGGATAAAATATTTAATCATGGTTGCCGTCGTGTCGAAATCGGCGATAACGCCGTCTTTCATCGGACGGATGGCACGGATGTTGCCCGGCGTGCGCCCGATCATTTTTTTCGCGGACTCGCCGACGGCCTCGATGCTTTTCGTATCCGTACGGATCGCAACAACCGAAGGTTCCCTTACGACAATACCTTTTCCACGGACATAAACAAGCGTATTCGCCGTCCCCAAATCAATTCCCAAATCTTTCGTGAAGCTCCCTAACATGCTGTAATCTCCCTTTCTTCGTCAATCTCAACTATTATATTACATCAAGCCTTGCTCCTTCAAACTGACGAATTCCCCGTCGCCGATAATGAGATGATCCAGCACTTCAATCCCTACGATTTCTCCCGCTTCCTTCAACCTTGACGTCAGCGAGATGTCTTCGGGGCTTGGGGCCGGATCTCCGCTCGGATGGTTGTGCGCGCATAGGATCGAAGCGCTGCTGCGCTTGATGGCGGCGCGGAACACCTCGCGCGGATGGACGATGGAGGCATTCAAACTCCCGATTGAAAGCGTCTCTTGAGCAATAATGTGATTTTTCGTATTTAAAAACAGACAGACAAAATGTTCTTTTTGCAAATAACGCAGCTGCTCCATGAGCACGTCCGCCGCATCACGCGGGCTGCGGATGACGACGGGTTCGTCCATGCGGGTTCGGGCCAGGCGCTGCCCAAGCTCGATTCCGGCTTTGAGCTGAACCGCTTTGGCGCTGCCGATGCCCTTGATGGCCATCAACTCCTCGGCGCTCATATCAACAAGCCGGCGCATGCTGCCGACCTGCTGCAAAATACGCTGCGCCAAATGGATGGCAGACTCCTGCGTTGTTCCCGTCCGAAGCAAAATGGCAAGCAGTTCAGCGTTGCTTAAGGCGCTCGCCCCATACTGCAGCATGCGTTCTCTCGGTCGTTCCTGATGGGGGATGTCGCGCAACATGTACGTTTGCGGCTCCATAGTTCCCCTACTTTCCTTTCACTCATATCTCATCCAAAATTCAAAGAACGTCGATCCCGAATTCCGACAGCATGTCGCTCAGCAGCGAAAGGGGCAAACCGACGACGGTAAAGTAACAGCCTTCGATGCCTTCCACGAGCGTGGAGCCGAGGCCTTGAATCCCGTAAGCCCCCGCTTTATCGCGAGGCTCGCCGCTTTTGACGTAAGCTTGGATCGTTGCATCCGACAATGTTTTCATGGCGACCCGCGTCATGCGGTGACGGACCAGCGTTTGCCCCGTTGCCGCATCGATGCATGCGACTCCCGTAAACACTTGATGGGATCTGCCTTGTAATGATTTCAGCATTCGAAAAGCGTCCGCATCATCCGCCGGTTTTCCCAGCACCTGATCCTCCAGAACAACGATCGTATCGCTGCCGACGACGACGGCATTTTCCGACGGATCGCCGATTTCTTCGTATACGGCCTGCGCCTTGCGCAGCGCCAAACCTTCGACGATTTCCCGGGGAGTCCAGTCGCTTGGCGTATGTTCATCGGCGTAGCTCGGACGGATCTCGTACGGAATATGTAGAGAAGCGATCAGCTCCTGCCTTCTGGGTGAGGTTGATGCCAGTACGACCCGGCGCGAATGGTTCGATTTCAATGGAAGGATCTCCTTTTTCTTGTAGTTCACAGCCTGCGATACAGCCACACGGAGACAATGATGCCGATCAAACTCAGCAGGCTCAGTTTAAATTTAATGGTGATGTCGTAGCTGATAATGTCCAAATTAGCTTGCGGTGACCACTCGATCGGTGTTGCAGCAGTCAGAAAGGAAAGGGCTTGTACAGGTTCCAGGGCCTTTGCGATCCAGGCACCCGCCAGCCAGCCAAGCAGCAAAAACAAGAGCAGTATACCTACGTTCTTTTTCATCCTTCTCTTCCCTCGCCATAATTTGACACCCAATTTATTATACGGTTATTTGTACGTCAATACAAACAGAAATCCGGCATGGGGAACTATTTCCAGTTCCATACCGGATAGGCTCTGTTACTTGAATTTTCGGTCGTCGGACACTGCATTCTCTTTAGGAAAAAAACTTTACGCTTTTCCTAGTTTGGAAATCAGTTCCTTTTGCTGCATGACGTATTGCATCATGCGGGACTGAATTTCCCAAAGCAGCGCCTTGCTCGCGTTCCGGTTGTATTCCGTCAAAGCCGAAACCGCGCTGTTCATCGTTTGTTCGATTTGGGCCCCCAGCTGCTCATCCTCCCGGCTTAATCCCGTCTGGAACGATTTCATCGCTTCGGTCCAGCGGCTGTGGATGTCCGTGACGGCGGCCTGCTCGCTTGCGTTTAAAGCCCCGGGTTTTTCTTGGCTGAGCAGCGCAGCCGACAGCGTGCTCAGCTTCGACGCCAATTCGGAGCTTGTTTCGAAATAGCGGCCCGCCGTGTTCGCATCCCCGGCGAATTTCAGCTCGCTGACCGCCGGCAGCGTGATTTCCTTAACGTACAGGTCCATTCCCTTGTCTTTAAGCTGGCTGCTGAGCAGCTTGGCCTGTTCGCGGTCGGTCGAGATGCCGGCATACACGCGGTACTCCTCATCCGGGTCGTTGCCCGCCGCAAGCCCGTATTGCTCCAGTTCCTTTTTGGCCTGCTCGGCCCCTTCCTTCGTGCTGAACAAGCCGTACTGAAGGACGTAATACGACCGCCCCTGCACCGAAACGGCGACGGGTGCAGCCTTCACCGGCTCCCCGGAGCTTTCCGCCACGTTTTCCGTACCCGGCTTGGCCGGGACGATCGAACCGCCTGAGCCATCCTTGAAAAACGACAGAATCACGAAGCCGAACAATGCCCCCGTAACCACGGCGCCCGTAATCGTGCCGATGACTTTCCAGGGCGATGCCGGACGTCTCGGCCGGTAGGACACGTTCCCCAGCTCCGGATACACTTCGTCCGCCAGATTCCGCCATTCTCCCGAAAGATCGTCGCTGCTCCCTGAATCATATAATTCGACGTCATCCGTTTTCTCGCGCCGATGCTCCTCTTTTGCGTCCTCCCGCGGCCAGCCCGAGATCATTTCATCCCAAGGCTCGTCTTTATGAAAAGGATCCGACCACCCCTGCATTTGTCCCGATACGACATGCAGTTTTTTTTCGGGCCTGTCCTCTATAGGCTCGTGCCGCGGAGGCATGCCGTTTTCGGCCTGAACCGGCGCGGCTTCCCTCCCGGGCATCGGTTTGAACGTTTGCTCCGCTTTTTTCGTCGTTTCCTGCCCGGAATCGAGTCCTCGCGGCGGGTCCTGATTAAAGCGAAATGTCATTCTCGCCTTGTTCACGGTCATACACCTCACCCTTGTCTCTATTACAAGGAATATATGACGGATTGTCCGGACTT
The DNA here is from genome assembly GCF_038004655.1 of Paenibacillus sp. FSL M7-1455. Lineage (NCBI taxonomy): Bacteria > Bacillati > Bacillota > Bacilli > Caryophanales > Paenibacillaceae > Paenibacillus > Paenibacillus sp. FSL M7-1455. The sequence continues at coordinate 4,464,527 of NZ_JBBORO010000001.1, forward strand.
ATGCCGCCTGGGGATCATGAATTCGGGCAAGTTATCGAAGCCCAAAAGAAAGAGGCCTCCCGTACGCAGCCTGGGCGCATTCCGGGAAGACCTCTTCGCTTTGTTTCTATGTAAGCCGCGGCCCTGGAAGGGCTACAGCTCCTTGGCCAGCTGGTAGCCGACTTTCCATATGTCCCCGGCACCCATCGTAAGCACGAGGGTACCCGGCTTGATTCTTTGCTTCAGGTCGGCCAGCACATCCTCTTTTGTCGGGAGGTATCGGGCCCCGCTGTTGCTGTTTTGCACGATCAGCTCGACCAGCTTGGCGGAGTGTACCCCCTCGATTTGCTTTTCCCCTGCCGGCGAATAGATATCGGTAATGATGACCTCGTCCGCATCGCCGAACGCGCGGCTAAACGCATCCAGCAGGAAAAAGGTACGGCTGTAGCGCTGCGGCTGGAATACGGCGATGATCCGTTTTCCCGTCGCTTTGGCCGCACTGATCGTGGCTTCGATCTCCGTTGGATGGTGAGCGTAGTCGTCGATAATGAGGATATCGTCTTTTTCGCCCAGCACTTGGAACCGGCGTTTCGCCCCATGGAATTTGGAGATGGCGCCGGCGATTTGCTCAAACGAAATTCCCGCCTTCAGGCAGGAGATGACCGTTGCCATCGCATTGTATACGTTATGGCGGCCCGGCACCGACAATTGCACCGTTCCGAGCGGTTCGCCCTTATGGTTCATCGTAAAGGATACCTGGCGGTCTCCGAGCGCCAGATCGGTTGCGGTGTATTCCGCGTCCTTGGCGTCGATGCCGTACGTCGCCACTTGGCAGCGGATGCCCGGAATGATCGCCTGGATGTTATCGTCGTCCGCGCATACGACGGCCGTGCCGTCTTCGCGGATCTGATTCAGAAATTGAACGTAAGCTTTTTTCAGCTTTTCAAAATCGCCGTCATAGTTTTCCAGATGGTCGGCTTCGATGTTGGTCACGATGCCGAGCCAAGGATGATACTGCAGGAACGAGCCGTCGCTTTCGTCCGCTTCGGCGACGACGAAATCCCCTTTTCCGGCTTTTGCGTTCGTACCGACGTTCATGATTTCCCCGCCGATGATATACGTCGGGTCGATGCCGCATTCTTCCATCACCAAAGCGATCATGGAGGACGTGGTCGTCTTGCCGTGAGCGCCGGCGACCGCCACGCCCTTGCGTTCGTTCAGCAGTCTTGCCAGCATTTGCGACCGGTGCAGAATCGGAATGTTCAGATGTTCCGCTTCGACGCGTTCCACGTTGTCTTTCGGCAAAGCCGTCGAATATACGACCAAATCCGCTCCGTGAACCTGCTCGGCCGTATGTCCGATATAAATTTTGGCGCCTTTGGCCGCCAATTTTTCCGTTAATTCCTGGGAAGCCACGTCCGAACCCGTGATCTTGTATCCCATTTCAAGCATAACCCGTGCAATGGCGCTCATCCCGTAGCCACCAATACCGATAAAATGAACATGTTCAGAATTCAACAGATTTTCACCAACCTTTTTCAGAATCGGATTGACCCAGCAGAGCGGCCCGCACATCCGAAATCAAATAAAGCGTGCCGGATACTACCGCCAAATCCTCCGCTTCTGTCCGTGACTTAAGTAGTTCCAGCGCGTTTTTCCAATCCGGTTCGACGATGATCTGCAAATCCGGTTTGCCGTAGGAATGCTTCAGCCCCTCCGCGATATCGCGCAGCGCCGCAGCGTCCATTTTTTTCCGGAAGTCCGGTTCGGTCAGGATAAGCGTATCCACTATAGGAAGTATATGCTTCAAATAGGATTCATGATGCTTATTCGCCAGCATTCCCATCATCAAATTTAACCGTTTGTGCGGATAGTGCCGCTCGATGCTTTTCCGCAAGGATTCCGCACCTTCCGGATTGTGGGCTCCGTCCAGCACGATGCGCGGCGCGGAATTCGAAGAGATTTCTTCCATCCGCCCGGCCCATACCGTATCCCGGAACCCTTTCAACATATCTTCTTCCTCCATGACGAAAGCCATGTACTGGCGCAAAACCTCCAGGGCCATCAGCGCCCCGGCCGCATTGGCAATCTGGTACTCGCCCTTCATGCCGATTTCAATATCGTATTCCCGAAACGGGCCGTTGAAATGGAAGGATTGATGCGAACCGTGGTCGCCCGTGTATTCGAACGTGAATTTTTCCCCGGCCAAATACAGCGTTGTGCGGCATTCCTCCGCCTTTTTGCGCAAAACCTCGATGGCTTCCGGCTGCTGCACGCAGCTGACCACCGGTACGCCCGGTTTGATGATCCCCGCTTTTTCAAAAGCGATTTGCTCGACCGTATCGCCAAGAATGTCGGTATGGTCCATACCGATGTTCGTGATGACCGACACGACCGGGTATACGATATTGGTTACATCCAGCCTTCCCCCCAGACCGGTCTCCCATACGACGATATCGGGCACGCATTCCTCGGCGTAATACAAAATCGCAAGCGCCGTCGAAACCTCGAACATCGTCGGAGATCCGAGCTCGGTCGCCGCAATTTCCTCAACGATCGGGTACAGCCGATTCGCAAGCATCAGAAGCGTTTCTTCGGGAATATCCTCGCCGTTGTATTGAAAACGGTTCGTGAACTTGGTGATGTAAGGGGAAGTGTATGTTCCCACGGTATAGCCGCTTTGCAGAAGCACCCGGGTCAAAAACGCGCAGGTCGAGCCTTTGCCGTTCGTACCCGCGACATGAATGAATTTCAGCCGCCGGTGCGGATGGCCCAGCATTTCCATCATTTTTTCAATTCTGGCCATGCCGGGGCGTATTCCGAAAGGGATCAGCCCGTTAATCCAGTCGGCGGCTTCCGCGTAAGTGCGCAAAGAAGAGAAGCCTTCAAATCGATCTCCCATTTCCCATTTCACCTTCTGAAATTTATTTGATCCCCGGATGCCGGCGCACCCGGGGGCAGGTTCCTTCAGCAACTTAACCCTTCAGTTCCTCGATCCGAGCCAATACCTTGCTCCGTTTTTCGGCGTAGTCCGCCATTTTCGCCTTTTCTTCGTCGATGACTTTGGCTGGCGCTTTGGATACGAAGCCCGGATTGCCAAGTTTCTTTTCAACGCGCTCCACTTCGCTGTTCAGGTGCTTGAGCTCTTTTTCGAGGCGGGCGATTTCCTGATCGATATCGATCAGCCCCGCCAGCGGCAGGTAAAGCTCGGCTCCGGTGACGACGGCGGTCATCGCCTTGTCCGGCGCTTCAAGCCCGGTTCCCGCCGTGAAGCTCGACGTGTTGCAGAAGCGCTGTACATAAATTTCGTTGCGGCGGACGATTTGCAGCACCTGGTCGTCTCCGGCATTCAGCATGAGCTCGACCTTTTTGCTCATCGGCACGTTCACTTCGGCACGAATGTTGCGCACCGCGCGGATCACGTCCATAAGCAGGGACATTTCGCGGGCCGCATCGGCATTTTCGAGGGCCGGATCATATTCCGGCCAAGCCGCCAGCGTGATCGTGTCGCCCTGATGCGGAAGATGCTGCCAAATTTCCTCGGAGATGAACGGCATGAACGGATGAATCATCCGGAGCGTACGGTCGAGCACATAGGCAAGCACCGATTGCGTCGTCTTTTTCGCCGCTTCATCCTCCCCATACAACGACAGCTTGGAAAATTCGATATACCAGTCGCAGAGGTCATCCCAGATGAAGTTATACAGCAAGCGGCCGGTTTCGCCAAATTCATAGGCATCTATTAGACGCGTGATGTCCCGGGAAGTTTCGTTCAGACGGTGCAAAATCCAGCGGTCGGCCGTGCTCAGGTTGCCGCTGATGTCGATGTCGCCGTACGTGAAGCCTTCAAGGTTCATAAGCGCGAAACGCGAAGCGTTCCAGATCTTGTTGGCGAAGTTCCGGGCCTGCTCGACGCGTTCCCAGCGGAAGCGCAGATCCTGTCCCGGCGTGCTGCCCGTCGAAATCATGTAGCGCATGGCGTCCGCACCGTACTTCTCGATGACATCCAGCGGGTCGACGCCGTTGCCGAGCGATTTGGACATCTTTTTGCCTTCCGGATCGCGCACCAGTCCGTGCATCAGCACGTCCTTGAACGGAATTTCGCCGGTGAATTCAAGCGCGGTAAAGATCATCCGGGCTACCCAGAAATAAATGATGTCGTAACCGGTCACCAATACGTCCGTCGGATAGTAGCGTTTCAAATCGTCGGTTTGGTCCGGCCAGCCCAGCGTCGAAAACGGCCACAGCCCGGAGCTGAACCAGGTATCAAGCACGTCCTCGTCCTGATGGAGGTTTGCGGAACCGCACTTGGAGCATGTAGCGACCTCTTCATATGCCACGTGAACTTCGCCGCAGTCGTCGCAGTACCAAGCCGGAATGCGGTGGCCCCACCAGAGCTGGCGGGAAATGCACCAGTCGCGAACGTTTTCGATCCAGTTCAAATAGGTTTTTTCGAAACGTTCGGGTACGAAGTTAACGCCTTTGCCCGATTTCTGGGCTTCGATGGCCGCTTCGGCCAGCGGCTGCATTTTGACGAACCATTGCGTGGACAAATACGGCTCTACGACGGCGCCGGTGCGCTCGCTGTGCCCGACTTGATGGACATGGTCTTCGATCCGGATCAGAACGCCCTGCTCCTTCAAGTCCTGAACGATTTGCTTCCGGCATTCGCTGCGGTCAAGCCCTTCGTATTTGCCGGCCTGGTCGTTCATCGTGCCCGTCTCGTCCATCACCGTAATTTGCGGCAGGTTATGGCGCAGGCCGACCTCGAAGTCGTTCGGGTCGTGGGCAGGCGTAATTTTAACGGCCCCGCTTCCGAATTCCTTGTCGACGTACTCGTCGGCGATGACCGGGATTTCGCGGCCCACGATCGGCAGCACGAGCATTTTGCCGATCATGTCCTTGTAACGTTCGTCTTTCGGATGAACCGCGACGGCGGTATCGCCCAGCATCGTTTCCGGACGCGTCGTCGCGACCGTGATATGCCCGCTGCCGTCTTTCAACGGATAGGCAAGATGATACAGATGTCCTTGAACCTCTTTATATTCGACTTCGATGTCCGACAGCGCCGTACGGGCGGCCGGATCCCAGTTGATGATGCGTTTGCCGCGGTATATGAGCCCTTTTTCATGCAGCTTGACGAAAACTTCGCGCACCGCTTTGGACAATCCCTCGTCCAGCGTGAACCGCTCCCTGGAGTAATCGAGGGAAAAGCCCATTTTCGCCCATTGCTCATGAATGGTTTCGGCGTATTTTTCCTTCCATTCCCATACCTTTTCCAGGAACTTCTCCCGGCCCAGGTCATAACGGCTAACGCCTTCCTCGCGCAGCTTCTGCTCCACTTTCGTCTGGGTGGCGATGCCGGCATGGTCCGAGCCCGGAAGCCACAGCGCGTCATATCCCTGCATCCGCTTGGTGCGGATCAAAATGTCCTGCAGCGTAAAATCGAGCGCGTGCCCGATATGCAGCATGCCGGTTACGTTCGGCGGCGGAATCACGATGGTGTAAGGCTTTGCGTCTTTGCGCTGTCCCGCCTTAAAGAATTCGCCGTCGATCCAATATTTGTACCATTTTTGCTCGGCAGCCTTCGGATCGTAAGTCGTCGGCATTTCCGTCGTTAATTTGTTGTCCTGCTCTGTCATTTTCTAACTCCTCCATCACAAGATCAGCTTTCTTCGGGATTTTGGCAATCCTTGGCAAGAAAAACAAAAAAGCCTTCCGTCCTCAAAGGACGAAAGGCTGTTCTTTCGCGGTACCACCTTTGTTTCGCGCCATGGTCAACCTTCTACGCCAGATCTCTCCGGCGGCCGTCCTCCGGGGACGGATGCCTTCATGCACGCGACACTTCATGCAGATAACGGCTGCAGCCGGCCATGCCCTAACCCGGCGCAAAAAGCGGACGGGATCAAGCAGGCAACTCCCGGGCGACTTCGGTTGAAACAGCATCCTGCGGAATCTCTCAGCGCAGCAATTCCACTCTCTGAAGGGCATGTCATCCTACTATTCCCGTTCATCGTTCTTCAACAAAATATATACACATCATAACTTGGTTGCGGATTTTAGTCAACATAACCGGTGCCGTTGCCTAAAGTCGATTCCGCGTTATAACGTTTATTATTAACATATGTATCTTTCTTAAACAAGGTCCTTCGGCGAAGGCACAAAAAGAACCGCCCGGCGCTTATTCGGGCACCGGGCGTCGTCAACGCGAATTTATGGGATGTAGAGAATCTGTCCTTCCTCGACGGTCTGTTCGGACAGACGGTTATACAGCAAAATTTCGCGCGCGGTGAGCTGGTAGCGGCTGGCGATCGTCTCCAGCGTTTCTTCCCGCTGCACGATGCAAAGGCGCACCTTGCGGAACTGGTTTTTCTCGGTGCTGCTGCCGAGAAAGAGATTCTGCCACTGAATATCATCGCTCACGGACGACTCGCGTTCCGCCTCCTCCGCTTTCGGCTCTTCCGGGGCGGCCTGCTGCTCCTGCTGATTCTGGGAGCGGCTGGAGGATAGCAACGAGGAAAATCCGATCGCTTCTTTTTCGCCGGACTCCGCTTCCTTCTTGCTGCCGAGCGCGACCCGCATTTCCCGCTCATCCGGCGCTTCTTCCTGCGCAACCGACTCGCTATGGAAAGCGCTGAACGGGAAGGCAGGCTCAAACGGCTGATCCTGACCCACGGAAGTCAGGTAGAGATCCTTTTCCGTATCCTCATCCGCTTGGATCGCCGTTTTTTCGGGATGCAGCAGTTCCGACTCGTCTTCATGCTCGAAATGCCAAACGTTCGGCTGGTTTTTGCCCTTTCCGCCGCGCTCCCCGGATTCCTTGTCCGTATGTAACGCGGCAAGCGCAGGTTCTTCTTCCGTCTGCGCCACCTCTTCGGAAGGACGCTTAACGGCTGCCGGTTCGTTTTCAGCCGCCTCCGCTTCGGCATCGCCGGGGCTTCCCGCAGCCTTCGGAGCGGCAGCGAATCCTTCCGTCGCAAATGCCTCCGCATCCTGTTCGTCCGCGGCTGCTTCATCGTGCGGTTCCCTGGCCTTCGCTTCATCGGCATCAAGCTCCCCTTCCTCCAAAAAAGCGGCAAGCACCGGATCCTCCGCGGGATCCTCGGACGCATGTACAACGGTAAATTCATCGGCATTCCATGAAGATTCCGGTTCGCTCGCCGCGGTCTCGATCCCGCGAAGCGAAAGGACGCCGGTAATGTTCATGCTTCGTTTGGACAAAAGATCCACGTCGAAGTTTTCGATTTCGACCGATATTTCGTCCAGCGAAGTGACGCGGTTCGCAGGGACCGTAATCTCCACGGGAATGAAATGCTCAAGCCGCTGCGTCCCGTCTTCTTCCCCGTCCCCCCGGTACAAGCCGGTAAGCAGCAGGTGGCCGCGCAGCGCGACCTGCTCATCCTGGCTGATGACCTGGATATTGGGCAGGAGCTCCACTTCTTCCAGCTCGGCAATGCCCGGCAATTCTTCCGTCAAATGAATCCGTTCATAAATATCAAAACGCAAACCGTAGGACTGGTCAAACACTAGAATCATGTCCTCCTTTCGGCATATTTCTAACCGCGAGCCTGCTCACGGCATGAGCCCCAAAAATCGTTACTCATTTTATCTATATGCTCCAAACAGGAGGGCATTCCATTTTTGCGCGCGTCCGGCGGTTTGCGCCGACATTTTATATTGTGGGGCTCAACAGCTTTTGCTCGAGCTGCCGGATATCGCTTGGCCAAGGATCGGCGACTTCGATGCGCTCGCCCGTAAACGGATGCGTAAAGGCAAGCCGTTCCCCGTGAAGCGCCTGCCGTCCGATGAGCGCGGTGCTGCCTCCATACAGCGCATCGCCGAGCAGGGGGTGTCCCAGATGGCTCAGATGCACCCGGATTTGGTGCGTGCGGCCCGTCTCCAGCTCCAAATGGACCAGCGAAGCGTTCCGGTACGCCCTGCCCAAGCGCACGCGGGTCACGGCGTGTTGGCCCGTTGGCGATACGCGTCTGCGCTGCTTGTGATGGCGGTCCTTGCCGATCGGCAAATCGATCACATGCAAATCGGCGGGCACCGCCCCGTGCACGAATGCCGCGTAGCTGCGGGCGATGCGCTTATGGCGCATATCTTCGTCCAATTTAAGCTGGGCCCAATCGTTTTTGGCATACAGCACCGGACCTGACGTGTATTGGTCCAGCCTGTGAATATGACGGACGGCAATCTCTGCGCCCTGCATCTCGTAATGGGCGGCGACGGCATGATCGAGCGTCGGCTCCGATTCGCCCTTCCGGCCGTCCGGGTGAATGTTCATGCCCGCCGGCTTATGGACGACCAGGCAAAAGTCGTCCTCGTAGAGCACTCCCAAATCCTGCCATACGGGTTCGATGCCAGCCGTACTAACGGGAAAGAGGGCCAGCCGCAGCCGGTCCCCCCTCCATTCGATTCCACGGTTCGCTTGCAGCTGCCGGAACAGCTTTTCCGGCATCCCCAGCGTTTCGAGCAGCCAACGGGCGGTCGCTTCATTCCGGTCCGCCGCCCCGGTCAGGGCTTTCCCCGGGGTCAGCTCCAGCCACTCGCCGCGGCGCCTCCACGCTGTCACAGGTTTTTCAGGGCATTGTAGTTGGCGGCGATGGTTGCATCGATATCCTCGACGCTGTGGGCCGCCGACACGAACATGCCCTCGAACTGGGAAGGAGCCACGCTGATGCCTTCCTCCACGAGATTGCCGAAATATTTCGTGAAACGCTGGATGTCGCTTGCTTTGGCCGTATCGTAGTTCACGACGGGTCCTTCCGTGAAGAACGGGCATACCATCGAGCCGACCCGGTTCAACGTGACCGGAACACCCAGCTCCTTGGCGTTTGCCTCGAACCCGGCCGCAAGCCGCGCCGCGCGTTCCTCGAGCTGGTCGTAAACCGCAGGCGTCAACAGCTTCAGCGTGGTGTAACCGGCCACCATCGCCAACGGATTGCCGCTGAGCGTTCCCGCTTGGTAGATCGGCCCGGACGGAGCGACCTGCTCCATGATTTCGCGTTTGCCGCCGTAAGCGCCGACAGGCAGTCCGCCGCCGATGACTTTGCCGAGGCAGGTCAGGTCAGGCGTAATGCCGAACAACCCTTGCGCGCAGTTGATGTGCACGCGGAAGCCCGTCATGACTTCGTCGAAAATCAGCAGGCTGCCGTAACGGGTCGTAATGTCGCGGAGTCCTTGCAGGAAGCCCGGAAGCGGAGGCACGACCCCCATGTTGCCGGCAATCGGCTCGACGATGACGCAGGCGATTTCCTCGCCGAAACGTTCAAAAGCCACCTTTACCGACTCCAGATCGTTATAAGGGACGGTAATGGTGTTCGTTGCCACGCTTTCCGGCACGCCGGGGCTGTCGGGCAGGCCGAGCGTCGCTACGCCCGAACCCGCTTTGATCAGCAAGCTGTCGGCGTGGCCGTGATAGGAGCCTTCGAACTTCACGATTTTGCCGCGCCCCGTATATCCGCGGGCAAGCCGGATCGCGCTCATCGTCGCTTCGGTGCCGGAGTTGACCATCCGCACGACGTCGATCGACGGAACGCGCTCGCATACCAGCTTGGCCATTTCCGTTTCGATCAGCGTCGGAGCGCCGAAGCTGGTGCCTTTCGCCGCCGTTTCCTGGATGGCCGAAATGACTTCGGGATGGGCATGCCCCATAATGAGAGGACCCCAAGAGCCGACATAATCGATAAAGCTGTTGCCGTCGATATCGTAAATCCGCGAGCCTTGGGCATGGTCCACGTAAATCGGCGTCAGGCCCACCGATTTGAATGCCCGCACGGGGCTGTTCACCCCGCCGGGAAGATACTGTTTGGCTTCTTCAAACGCAGTGCGGGAAGCCTCTTCTTTCCGTCTACCAGTCATACTCATGAAAGTCACTCCCGTTTCTTAAGTAATTAGCGCTCCTGCATCCAGCGGGCAACGTCTTTGGCGAAATACGTAATAATGATGTCGGCGCCGGCGCGTTTCATGCCGGTCAGCATTTCCTCGACGATCGCCTTTTCGCTGATCCAGCCTTGAAGCGCGGCGGCTTTCACCATGGAATATTCTCCGCTCACGTTGTAAGCGACCAGAGGCAGATCAAACTGGTCCTTCAGCGTCCGAATGACGTCCATGTAAGCAAGCGCCGGTTTGACCATCAGCATGTCCGCGCCCTCCAGCACGTCCGTTTCGGCTTCGCGCAGCGCTTCGCGGGCGTTGGCCGGGTCCATCTGGTACGTTTTGCGGTCCCCGAACTGCGGGGCTGAATCCGCCGCTTCCCGGAACGGTCCGTAGAAGGCGGAAGCGTATTTGACCGAATAAGACATGATCGGCACATGCTCGAATCCGGCTTCGTCCAGTCCGGCGCGGATCGCCTGCACGAATCCGTCCATCATGTTCGACGGAGCGATGATGTCCGCGCCCGCTTTCGCCTGGGATACGGCGGTTTTCGTAAGCAGTTCGAGCGATTCGTCATTCATCACGTCGCCGTGGACTTTCCCGTCCACTTCGAACGTATGAACCATGCCGCAATGGCCGTGGTCGGTAAATTCGCATAGGCAGGTATCCGCTACGACAAGCAGATCGGGATACCACGATTTGATCAGACGGGTCGCTTCCTGCACGATGCCGTCTTCCACGAACGCCGACGTGCCCACGCTGTCCTTCGTCTCCGGAATGCCGAATAAAAGCACGGCCGGAATGCCGAGAGACACGATTTCATCCACTTCGGCCTTCAGCATGTCCAGCGAAAAATGGTAAATCCCCGGCATGGAGGAAATTTCGTTTTTCACTCCTTGGCCGTATGTGACGAAGATCGGCATGATCAAATCGTTGACGTTCAGCACGGTTTCGCGTACCAGGTTGCGCATGCCTGCGGATTGGCGCAGACGGCGGTGTCTTACTATCGGAAAACTCATGATTCATGACCTCCTGTGTCGTTTATTCTTGAAGTTTATTGCGCTTGCTCATGCGAAGCGTTCAGGTATGAGCAAAGCGATTCGAGCAGACCGTCGATCGTCGCCTGTTCGGCTACGACGCTGACGCGCAGCCCTGCTTCGGCGGCCGTCTTGGCCGTGATTTCCCCAATGCAGGCAGCCTCCGCCTTGTTCAGCAGCCGAACCGGATCCTGTGCGCCCATCTGCTTCAGCTTGGCGATCAGATTCGTTACGGTCGAGGAGCTGGTAAAGGTCACCACGTGAATGGCCCCTTCCTCAAGCAGCTTCAGGAGCTCCCCGTCCTCATCTTGGCTCATGACGGTCTGGTAAGTATCTATGGCGGTAACCTCAAGCCCCATTTCGGCCAGCTTCCCGGGCAGCCAGGCCCGCGCCAAGTCCCCGCGCGGCAGCAGCACCCGCTCCCCCGGCTGCAAACGGCTGCCGAGGGTTTCGATCAAACCTTCGGCCTGAAAGCGCCCGGGAAGTTCTACCGGAACGAGCCCGCGCTGCTTCAGCGCATCGGCCGTCGCCGGCCCGACCGCGGCGATTTGCGCACGGTGCAGTTCCCGGATATCCCGGCCTTGCTCCTGCAGATGGCGGTAGAAATATTCGACGCCGTTCACGCTCGTAAAAAATACCCAGTCGTAGCTTCCGAGCCGGGAGAGGGCGTCCCGAATCTCATCAAGCCGTTTCGGATCGTCCGGATACGCCGTTTCGATGACCGGAAACTCGTACGATTCGCCGCCGAGTTCGTCGATGCGTTCCGACAGCCTGGAGGCCTGGGATCTGGCGCGGGTGACGAGGATCCGTTTGCCGAAAAGCGGAAGAAACTCCGCCCATTTCAGCTGCTCCCGCTGCAGGACGACATCGCCGACGACGATCACGGCCGGCGGCTGGAAGCCGGCTTCGCGCACCCGCTGCTCGATATCCGCAAGCGTCCCGGTCAGCGTCTCCTGCTCGGCTCGCGTCCCCCATCGCACCAAGGCTACCGGCGTGGTGCCGGGCCGCCCGTGCCGCATGAGCTGGTCCGCGATATAGCCGATTTTGGACACGCCCATCATAAATACGAGCGTCCCCGTCGCATGGGTGACCCGCTCCCAATCGATCATGCGGTCCAGCTTGTCCGGGCTTTCATGGCCGGTAATGATCGACAGCGACGAAGCCATTTCCCTGTGGGTGACGGGGATGCCGGCATAAGCGGGAACGCTGATGGCAGCGGTGACGCCGGGCACGATTTCGTAAGGTATTCCGTTTTTCTTCAGCAGTCCGGCTTCTTCCCCGACGCGTCCGAAAATCGTCGGATCACCGCCTTTGAGCCGGACGACTGTCTGGCCTTCTTTCGCCAAATCCACCAGCAGCTGGTTGATTTCTTCCTGTTTCATCGTATGCCGGTCCGGCAGCTTGCCGACGTATATTTTCCTCGTTCCCGGCTTTACGGCCCCCAGCAGCTGCGGGGCGGCGAGACGGTCATAGACAACCACATCCGCTTTTTGCAGGCACTCCAGCCCTTTTACCGTAATCAGCTTGGCGTGGCCGGGGCCTGCACCAACCAGATATACTTTTCCCGCCATCTCCTCATCCCCTTATTCCCTGGCTTGTTCGAGAATTTTCTCTGCTCCCCGCTCAATCAGCTTCCGCGCTACGTCTTCCCCAAGCTGCAGCGGATCGGTGCCGGACATCGTTTCCTTCAGGATAACGTCACCTTCCGGGGATCCGACCATGCCCGTCAATTGTATAACGTTTGGTCCGGCAGGGGAATGACCTTCCGGCGCCTTGGCCAATACGGCATGCGCTCCGATCGGAACCTGGCAGCCGCCGTTCAGGACGCCCAAAAATTTGCGTTCCGCCGCGACCGTCAGCTCGGATTCCTTGTCGTTGTACAGGGCCAGCAGCTTCAGCAGCTCTTCGTCATCCCCGCGGCATTCGATGCCGAGCGCACCCTGCCCGACCGCAGGCAAGCAGGTTTCAACCGGGATATAGGCAGTAATGCGGTCCTCCCAACCCATCCGGTGCAAACCGGCCGCCGCCAGCAAGATCGCCTGGAACCCTTCCGTCTCCAGCTTCTTCAGCCGGGAATCGATATTGCCCCGCACCGGCTCAAGCGTCAGGTCCGGACGGTATGCCTTAAGCTGGCTCGAGCGGCGAAGGCTGCTTGTTCCCACCTTTGCGCCCTGCGGCAGCTCGTCGATGTTTTTGCCGTCCAGCGTAATGAGGCAGTCGCGCGGATCCACGCGGCGCGGCACGGCGCCGTTGACCAGCCCTTCCGGCAAGACGGAAGGCATGTCCTTCATGCTGTGCACCGCCATGTCGATTTCGCCGTCCAGCATCGCCTGCTCGATTTCCTTGACGAACAGTCCTTTGCCCCCGACTTTGGACAGCGTGACGTCCAAAATGCGGTCGCCTTTCGTTACGATTTTTTTTACCTCGAAATCAAATTCGAAGCCATGCTCCTTGCATAGCCGTTTCAGGTCGTCGATCACCTGTCCCGTTTGTGTCAGTGCCAGCGCACTTTGTCTGCTGCCTACTACGATTGTCCGCATTCCTATTCCTCCTGGTTGTCGTGGATCCACTGCCTGATCCTCTCCGCGCTCCACAGGCCGAAACCATCCTGCCGCAGGGATTCAAGCATCTCAGGTCCGCCAGCCTTTTTTAACAGCTTTTGCCGTGCTGCCGGATCGCAAACCTGTTCCTTGACCGTTTTTCGTATTTCATATAAGCAATCGAGATAGGTTTCGTATTCTGCTCCGAATTCCTGCTCAAGCCTTTTCCGGATCGCGCTCGCGGCAAACGGCCCGGCTCCCGAAGCCGAGACGGCGATGACAAGCCGCCCCCGCCGAAGCACGCTCGGATGGATGAAGTTCCCCGCTTCCGGACGGTCGGCGACGTTGGCCAAAATCCCCCTGGCCCTCGCTTCCTCCGCCACGCGGCGGTTCACTTCGGGATCGTCGGCGGCGGCATGGGCCATAAACGCCCCCGCCAGATCTCCCGCTTCGTATCCCCGGGGAATCCATTCCAGCTCCCCTTGCTCATGATGCCGCCGCAAAACCGGCGTCACCTCCGGGCTGACGACCTTCACCAGCGCCGAGCAGGCGAGCAGTTCGCCCACCTTTCTTTCGGCGACGCGCCCGCCGCCAATCACCACGCAGACCCGGCCCCCGCAATCGAGCATGACCGGCATGTACGTTTTCACGTCAGCTTCACTCCCCGCCCCAGCGATGGAAATCAGACCATGAATTCAACACGAAAATGATGATGATAAATACGTACCCCGCCAAAAGCCATTTGGCCATCAGCGTGCCCGTATGCTGCTGCGACCGTTTTTTGAACAGGTAAAAATAATAGAACGAGAGTCCCGCCAGCGTCGCAAGCACCTTCAAATCCAACAGCAAATTGATCCTTCCCTCCGAAACGACCGACAGCACCGCCACGATAAACGAAACCGTCAGCACGGGCGTGCCGACAAACGCAAGCGAATAGGCGTATTTGTCGAGCATTTCGAGGCTGGGGAGACGCCGGACCGCGTCCGTCCATTTCTTTCCTTTCAATTTTCGGTGAAGGAAAAGATACATCAGCGCAAACACGGCCGCGATGGTGTATACAACGAAGCTGAGATTGGCGAGCGTGATGTGAAGGATCAGCAGCCCGTGCACGGTTTCCCAATGCTTAAGCGGGTTGTTCCCGGGCGAAAACCACAGCCGGTTCAGCACCTGCACGCCAAAACCGATGATCCCCAGCAGCAAAACGGCAAATTCCGCCCGCTGCAGCAAGTTCATGATCAAAGCGGCGACCACAAGGCTGAACGCAAGCAGAAGCAAAAAATCGAACGGCGTAAAAATCGGAAGCGCATGTTCCTCGAAAGCACGAACAAACAACGCTCCCGCCTGCAAAACGCCGACAACGGCAAGAAGCCCTGTACCCATCCGCTTCGCGGCCCGATTGCGTCGAATGCAATCCGAGATAAAAAACAGAAGGCTCAGGGCATAAATATAAATTGCTGCATCATAAAATCCAGTGAGCATGTCCACTCCCCCTGACACCCGGTTATAGGCCAGCTGGCGTCAGCGTTCCTTTAATGGCAAACGGTTTGTGTTCATGCTTTTCTCTGCTGTAATCGTTTGTTGTTCCGGGCTTGTTCTGAAGGCCTTCCTTCGTTTGTCCGGCATCGTCAAGCTCGTTTTCGAGCGCGAAAATTTGCGTGAAATACTCCAGCGCCTCGTTTCCGTTTTTCCCTGCCGTCATTTCCTTGATCCGGTTGATCGGGTCGTGCATCATCTGGTTGACGATGCTTTTGGTCAGACGGTGGATCACCTTGCGCTGGCGCTCATCCAGCTCCGGCAGCTTGTTGAACAAGCTTTGGAGCGTTTCTTCGTGAATCGCCGAAGATTTTTCCTGCAAGGCCCGAATCACCGGTCTTACGCCCAGCGTTTTCAGCCATTGCTGGAATTCGTCCATCTCATGGCGGATCATCACTTCGATTTTGGCCGCTTCGGCCTTCCGCATTTCCAGGTTGCTTTCCACGATCCCTTCCAGGTCGTCGATATCATACAGGAAGACATTGTCAAGATCGGCAATCGCCGGATCAATGTCCCGCGGAACCGCGATATCGATAATGAACAACGGTCGGGACTGGCGTTTTTTCATGCTTTCGCTGACCTGCGCGCGATCCAGGACGTAATCCTTGGCTCCCGTAGAGCTGATCAGGATATCGACCTCCTGCAGCCGCCCCAAAGCCTGCTCCATCGTGCACGGCGTTCCCTTGAACTTGCTGGCGAGTTCCTCCGCCCGGGCAAGCGTGCGATTGGCGACGATGACCTCTTCCGCTCCGTTCGCGTACAGATGTTTCACCGTAAGTTCGCTCATTTTCCCGGCCCCGAGGATCATGACTTTTTTGTCGTCGAACATGCCAAAAATCCGTTTGCCCAGCTCTACGGCCGCATAGCTGACGGAAACGGCGCTTTCCCCGATGGAGGTTTCGGAATGCGCTCTTTTGCCCAGCGTGACCGCCTGCTTGAAGAGCATGTTAAACCATGTGCCCGTCGCTTTCTCCTGCTGGCTGAGCAAAAACGCCGAACGGACCTGGCCCAAAATTTGCGTTTCGCCAATCACCATCGAGTCCAGTCCGCAGGTCACGCGGAACAGATGCGAGATGGCCTGTTCATCTTCATATATATATAAATGCCGGGTAAATTCCTCGCGCGGAATGTCGAACCACTGCTCCATGAAACTGCGGATAAAATGTCCGCACATGTGCAGGCGGTCCACCACGACATATATTTCGGTACGGTTGCACGTAGCAACGATGACGCCTTCCATGACGCTTTTCGTCTGCATAAGCTGGCTGAGCGCTTCCGGCAGTTCGTTCGGTTCGAACGTGAAACGTTCCCTCACTTCTACAGGCGCTGTACGATAGTTCAATCCGACAACGACGATATGCATTAACATGTTCACCTGCCTAAGCTTTCGTTTCAAACACCAAATTTTGCGCAGGTCAGGCCATAAAATCCCTTCGAAACCCGCGCAAACCGTTTAAATCATCAGCAATCCAATGTTGCTGTTTTTGTCGAGTTGCTATATTAAGTATAGCACAGTTGTCTAGTGCCCCTGCATCATTTTATGAAATGTTTATGAAAATGCACGGCGTAACCCTAAAGCATTTTACTATCTTGCCAAAAACTGCACGGGATTATACGACAAGCCCTTTATTTCCCGTCGATCAGGTCGGCGAGCTGTTTGCCCGCTTTCTTCAGATCGTCGTTTTTCGAGGAAATGACTTGCCCGCCGTCGCTCAGCAGCTGCTGATAGGACTGGACCGCTCCCGAAAAAATCCCGCTGTATTCCTTAAGCAGCTCCTTCTCCTCTTCCCGCAGCGGCCGGTTGCCTCCGATCTGCCAGGACGTGATGGCGTCCACAAGGCCGCCAATGGCCGGGAACGCGTAAAGACGGTCCTTGCCGACCGCGTTGACAAGCCTGTCATGGGTAAAGGCAGCCGAATAAGCCGCCAGCTTCAGCGCGTTCAGGTCGTTCGTACCGCCGCTGTCCGCGGCGTCCAAAAGCGAAGTGTTCAGGACCTGCATCTGAAACAGCGCCACCTCGTACAGCATTCGCTCCGCATCCGCATGTTCCGTTTGCGGCCGCATCATCCGGTAACCCTGAATCACAAGAACCAGGAGCAGCAGCGCCGTCAGGCCCATAAACAACAAATCCCTTGCATTCCGTCTTCTCATTGGTCGCAAAGCCCCCTTAAAGCATCATATGAAGCTTGTTCCATACTTTAAAGTATATTGGGGACGCGCAAAACAAATAACCATGGAGGACGGCTCCATGGTTATGATCATTATCGTTCGGTAGCGCAGCGGCCTGTTACACCAGCTCGGCTTGTTTGAATTCCGGCGTTTCCACCTTCAATTCGCCCAGACCGCGCACAAGCTTTTTCGCATACGTTTTTTCGGGCTTCAATACGGATACCAGGTAATCGATTGCCAATTGCGGATCGACGGTTTCGCCACAGGTGTAGCAATCGATCGCTGCAAATCCTCTCTCGGGGTACGTATGAATCGAGAGGTGGCTTTCTGACAGCAAAACAAGCACTGTCGCTCCTTGAGGCTCAAACTGCTTGGATTGTACCGACATCACGGTCGCGCCGCATGTTTCCGCAGCTTCAACCAGCTGGGCTTGCAAAAACTCTGCGTCGTTCAGCATGTCGAAGTCGACTCCCCAAGTATCAACAGCAACGTGTCTTCCGAAAGTTGAATATTCCATCTTCCGGTTTCCCCCTTCCTAGGAATAAAATGTTTGAAAATTTCATCCGCTAGGACCTACGTCATTCACTTCCCGAGGGAATAATCTCTCGCAACATTCAATGTCCTGAGTGAATCCTGGTTCCTAATATATTCTTTTCAACGAGATTAAAAATAACATCTCTCCGGGCGAATTGCAATACTTTTTTTCGCTCCAGAACGTTTTATTTTTTCCTTATTTTTCAAGGGTAATACCGGACAATCCTTTCACTCTCCCGCCCGGCGCAAACCAGAATCAAAGCCAAAAAAAGAACCCCTTCTTATGCGAAAGGGTTCCCGGTTTCTGTGTATGGGATCAAGCTTCTAATGCAAACCATTTTGCGGCTCCGAGCCGCAGCTTTTCGTCGATGCGGGCGATCTCCTCGCCTGTCTCCGCCTTGTTCCGTTGATCCAGCCAGTAATCGATGTCCTGATACAGCCGCGTAATTTCCTGCTCGACATCGTTCAGCTGATACACCCGCTGCAGTTCGCCTGCGGTATGTTTGTATTCATACACCAGCTTGCGATGGGAAGCGGTCACTTCCTCGATCTTGCGGACGGAACCCTGTTCATAATAATACATCATTGTGAATCCTCTATAAATCCGGTTGACGATGCCGCTCCCTTTGCATGAGGTGAACAGCTTGCGCACCAGGTTCGTCAAACGGGGATTCACCAAGCGGCATGACAGCACGCAGAAGTACAGGCCATTCTTACTTTCGAGAGGGAAATGAACCTCCTCGCCGCTTTCGTCCACCAGCACGATTTCTTGTCCTCCGCTGCCGAGCACTTTCACGATGGCGTGCATGTGGCAACATTCAGCCGAACGCATAAACTGGTTCAATTGAAGCTCCGTCATTTGCAGAGTGGCTTTGACATACTCCGTGGCTAACCGCTGAGCCATAAAAATCTCCTCAATTCTTTGTCAACGACCATAGAATCCTTCAAATCGAAATGAACGGAGGATTCCATAATCCGAACAAAAATTTCCGTCAAAAACGGCTTCCGTCATGGTTTCGAATCCCGGAATTTTTTCCGTCGAATCCATTCCTTAGTATTATTATACAGCACATCGCAAAACGATTGCTTGCAGGCGGAACCATGAATTTTCTTCATATTTCATTAAAAAACGGATTAAACCGGATTTTTGGGCAGACTTTTTACGGGATGCTCACTTTCCTGCCGGATAAGGTCCCAATCCCTACGCCATGCGCCTAAAATATCTGGTTTAACCCGCTTTCGCATTTTCCGTTATTCGGAAGTTTCCTCCGTTTTCGGCGCCTCGGCTTTTTCTTGCCCCAGGCCGGCCGCGGATGCAATATGCGCCCACAACTCGTCCCGTCCGACTCCCGTTTCCGATGAAAACATGATAAAGGCATCCGTTTTGCGCAGCAACAACGCGTCTTTCATTTGTTTCACATGTTTTTGCCAGCGCGTTTTCGGGATTTTGTCGGCCTTTGTGGCGACGACGCAGACCGGAATGTCATAATGCTTAAGCCAGTCGTACATCAGCTCGTCGTCCTTGGTCGGCGGATGGCGGAGATCCACCACAAGCAGCGCCAGCTTCAGCGTCTCCCGCTCAAGCAAATACTTTTCGATCATTTTCCCCCATACCTGCCGCTGGGTTTTCGAGACCTTGGCGTACCCGTAACCCGGGAAATCGACGAAATACAGTTCCTCGTTGATGCGGTAATAGTTTAAATGCTGGGTTTTGCCCGGGGTCGAGCTTGTTCTGGCCAAATTTTTGCGGTTGATCATGCGGTTGATCAATGAAGACTTGCCTACATTGGAACGCCCTGCCAGAGCAATCTCCGGCAAGGCGTCCACTGGATATTGGTCAGGGCCGACGGCACTGATCACAAATTCAGCTTGGGTTACTTTCATCGTATATTAGTTCCTCTCTAATGCACTTCCGTCTGCTCCACGAGCGCATGTTTCAGCACTTGGTCCATATGGGACACGGGAACGAACTCCACTTCGTCGCGGACGCTTTCCGGAATATCGCGAAGATCCCGTTCGTTGTCTTTCGGGAGCAGTATTTTTTTGTAGCCGGCGCGGTGCGCGGCAAGCGATTTCTCCTTCAGCCCGCCGATCGGAAGCACCCGGCCGCGCAGCGTGATTTCTCCGGTCATGGCCACATGCTTGGAAACATGTTTTTTGGTAAGAGCCGAAATGAGGGCGGTCGCGATCGTAATGCCGGCTGACGGGCCGTCTTTCGGGATGGCTCCTTCAGGAATGTGAATGTGAATGTCGTTTTTCTCATGGAAGTCGGGGTCGATCCCGAGCTCCGCCGCCTTGCTGCGCGTGTAGCTGAATGCAGCCTGGGCCGATTCCTTCATCACGTCGCCGAGTTTGCCCGTAAGCGTCAGCTTGCCGGAACCCGGCACCACCGTGACCTCGATCACCAGCGTATCGCCGCCCACCTCGGTCCAAGCAAGTCCGGTGACGGCGCCGATCTGGTCTTCCAGGTCGGCTACGCCGTGGCGGAACTTCGGTGCGCCAAGGTATTCCTTGACATCGTCCGCCCCGATCGTTATCGCATCCGATTCGCCCGACACGATTTTTTTGGCCGCTTTCCGGCAAAGGGCTGCCACTTGCTGCTCCAAGTTGCGGACGCCCGATTCGCGGGTATACTCCCTGACGACTTTCAGCAGCGCATCTTCGCCGATTTGCAGCTGCTCATCCTGCAAGCCGTGCTCCTTCTTTTGCTTCGGCAGCAGGTACCGTTTGGCGATCTGCAATTTTTCAAGCTCGGTATACCCCGGAATGTTCAGCACTTCCATCCGGTCGAGCAGCGGCCGCGGAATGTTGTGAATCGCGTTGGCGGTCGTAATGAACATCACCTGCGACAGGTCGAAAGGAATTTCGATGAAATGGTCGCTGAACGTGTTGTTTTGTTCCGGATCCAGCACCTCCAGCAGCGCGGCCGAAGGGTCTCCCCGGAAATCGGACGCCATCTTGTCGATTTCATCCAGCAAAAAGACCGGATTCAACGCGCCTGCCGTTTTCATTCCTTGGATGATCCGCCCCGGCATGGCGCCGACATAAGTCCGGCGATGGCCGCGGATCTCCGCTTCGTCGCGGACGCCGCCCAGCGAGATGCGGACGAACTTCCGATTCAGCGATCTGGCGATGGAACGGGCAAGCGACGTTTTGCCGACGCCCGGAGGACCCACCAAGCAAAGGATCGGCCCTTTCATTTTTTTCACCAGCTGCTGCACGGCCAAATATTCGAGCACCCGCTCCTTTGGCTTATCCAGGCTGTAATGGTCTTCGTTCAGCACCTGCTCCGCTTTATGGATATCGAGATCGTCTTCGGTTTTGGTGCTCCAAGGGAGCGCCAGCAGCCAATCGACGTAGTTGCGGATGACGCCGCCTTCGGCCGAGCTAGCGGGCATTTTCTCCAGCCGGTCGATTTCCTTCTCGACCTTCTCTTTCACCCGCTCGGGAAGCTCCTGCTTCGCCATCTGCTCGCGCAGCTCCTCGACTTCTCCGGCGCGCCCTTCCTTTTCGCCGAGCTCCTTCTGGATCGCCTTCATCTGCTCGCGCAAATAATATTCCTTTTGGGTCTTTTCCATCTGCTTTTTGACCCGCTGATTGATCTTGCGTTCGAGCTCCAGCACTTCCCGCTCGTTGTTCAGGATATCCAGCAGCTTTTCAAGCCGTTTCCCGACGTCGATCGTCTCCAGAATTTCCTGTTTGTCCTTGATCTTCAGCGACAGATGGCTGGTAATCACGTCGGCGAGACGTCCCGGCTCCTCGATATCGCTTACGGCGGCAAGCGTCTCGGGCGTCACCTTTTTCGATAAATTGATATAATGCTCGAATTGGCTCAGGACGGTGCGCATCAAAGCATCCACTTCCGGATTGCCGCTTTCTTCCTCATGCAGCTCCCGCGCAAGGACCTCGTAATATTCCTCGTTGTCGGTATACTGTATAATTTCGGCGCGCTCCATGCCTTCCACAAGGACACGGATCGTGCCGTTCGGGAGCTTGAGCATTTGTCTCACATTGGCAACCGTGCCGATGCGAAAAATATCGTCATGCGTTGGTTCTTCTATGTTCACCTCGGACTGAGAACAAAGGAGAATCAAGTTATCGTCCACCATCGCTTTTTCCAGAGCCTTGACCGATTTCTCCCGGCCTACATCGAGATGCAGTACCATGCTCGGGTAGACCAGAAGGCCACGCAAAGGCAATAACGGAAAACGGCGGCCTTTCGCTTTACTAAGCCCCATTTGCTTTTGCACCTCCAGCCGTTCTCAGGTTATACACATCCGGTTTTATTTTAGCAAATGTTCACAGAAAACACCAATCATTCGGCATGTTTAACAGCTGCCCGCATCGCTGATTTGTCCCTGACGGCCCGGCTTGGCCTGCAAAAACGACGCGGCGGGGGCTTGCGGGAAAATTTCGGGGGATGCGCTTTTTTCCAAGGCTTCGGCCGGCTCTTCCTGCGCCTGCGCGGTTGCTTCGGCAGCCGCCGGCTTCAGTTCCGTGCCGAATACGTGGAGGAACACTTCTTGTACGTTTTCGACCGGGATGACGCGATAGTCTTCCAGATCTTCAAACAGCGTCTGCCAGTTTTCTTTCGGTATGATGACGGTCGTCGCCCCGGCCTGGAACGCCGCTTCGACTTTGGCGATGACGCCGCCGATCGGTTTGACCCGGCCGTGGATGCTGATTTCTCCGGTCATGGCGACCCGGTTGTCGACCGGCACGCCTTTGATCGCCGACATGATGGCCGTAGCCATGGCGATCCCCGCGGACGGCCCGTCGATCGGCGTGCCGCCCGGGAAGTTGATGTGCAAGTCGTAGTCGCTTGGTCTCAGCCCCATCGAACGAAGCACGGTCAGCACGTTTTCGACCGAACCTTTGGCCATGCTCTTCCGGCGCAGCGTGCGGGAATTGCTCCCGATCTCCTCTTCCTCGACGACGCCGGTAATATTGTACGTGCCTTTTCCCGGAGTAACCGGCACGGCGGTCACTTCGATTTCAAGCAGCGCCCCCATGTTCGGGCCGTATACGGCAAGGCCGTTAACGAGGCCGACCTGCGGCCGGTCGGGCACTTTGCGGTCCGGACGCGGCTGAAGCTGGCTGCTGCTGGCTACCCACTCGACATCGGAAGCGGCCAGCGAATCCCTTTTTTCGGTCAGGGCAAGGCCGGCGGCAAGCTGTATGATATTGACGGCTTCGCGGCCGTTCGTAGCGTACTGCTTCACGACTTCGACCGCCTCCGGGCAAGGCTTGAGCCCGATTTTCTGAATGGCGTCCTCCGCGATCCGTCCGATTTCGTCCGGCAGCAGCGGACGGAAATAAATTTCCATGCAGC
Source organism: Paenibacillus sp. FSL M7-1455 (assembly GCF_038004655.1). Taxonomy (NCBI): domain Bacteria; kingdom Bacillati; phylum Bacillota; class Bacilli; order Caryophanales; family Paenibacillaceae; genus Paenibacillus; species Paenibacillus sp. FSL M7-1455. Next base: position 4,487,533 of record NZ_JBBORO010000001.1, read on the forward strand.
GCGAGCGAAGCGCCGGCGGGAGTTCATGCGGAGAGCGCGTCGTTGCGCCCACGAGACGGAAATCGGCAGGAAGCCCGTTTTGGAAAATGTCGTGGACATACGCAGGCGTATTGCTGTCCTCCGAATTGTAGTATGCGCTCTCGAGCAGCACTTTACGGTCCTCGAGGACTTTTAACAACTTATTCATTTGGATCGGATGCAATTCCCCGATTTCGTCGACGAACAAAATCCCGCCATGGGCTTTCGTGACGGCTCCAGGTTTCGGCTGCGGAATGCCCGCCACCCCCATCGAGCCGGCCCCTTGGTATATCGGATCATGCACGGAACCGATCAAAGGATCGGCAATGCCCCGCTCGTCAAAGCGGGCCGTCGTCGCATCGATTTCCGTGAATTTGGCGTCGGCTTTAAAAGGCGATGCCGGATTGCGTTTCGCTTCTTCCATCACGACGCGCGCGGCGGCGGTTTTGCCGACCCCCGGCGGTCCATATATAATGACATGCTGCGGATTGCCGCTGCACAGGGCGGCTTTTAGTGCGCGCAAACCGTCCTTTTGCCCGACGATGTCCTGAAGCGACTGCGGTCTCGTTTTTTCGGCCAGCGGTTTCGTCAGCGAGATGGAACGCAGCTTCCGCAGCTTATCCATTTCTTTGCGGGATTCCCGGTCGACGGCGGTGCGGTTGGTCTTTTGTCCGCGCAGCAAATTCCAAAAATAGATGCCGATGATGACGGCAAAGAAAAATTGAACCAACATCATGATCATGCTTAAATTCATGTCCAAAACCCTCCCGTTTCTCTTCCATGGCCAGATTCCCCATCTTTTTTGTTCCTACGGGTTGGCCTGATACATGGTAGTATAGCCGTTTCACACCTGCGTAAACGCAAATCGGGCGGATTTATGGGGATATTTTTATATTCTCGCAAAATGTCCGCAAAAAAAAGCCGCATGCCTTTTCGAAAAAAGGCCATGCGGCTTCCTGGTTCTGGCTTTAATGCTTGCGTCCCGGAATTTTTCCGGTTTCCTCGTATACTCTTACGATTTCGTCGATCTCTTTCTTCAATTCGTCCACCATTTCCGCTTCCGGAACTTTGCGGATCATTTCCCCGTAGCGGAATAGGAGTCCTTCCCCGCGCCCGCCGGCGATGCCGATGTCCGCCTCGCGCGCTTCCCCCGGACCGTTTACCGCGCAGCCGAGCACCGAAACTTTGATCGGCACTTTCAGCTTCGAAATGTAAGCCTCGACTTCGTTGGCGATCGAAAACAGATCGATGTCGAGTCTGCCGCAGGTCGGGCAGGAAACGAGCGTCGCCGCATTGGAGATGAGACCGAACGCTTTAAGCAGCTCCCGGGCGACTTTTATTTCCTCGACGGGGTCTGCGCTAAGCGAAATGCGGATCGTGCTGCCGATCCCCATCGCCAGGAGCGCGCCGAGGCCGGCCGAGCTTTTGATCGTACCGGAGAACAACGTTCCCGATTCGGTGATGCCCAGATGCAGCGGATACGGAATGACTTCCGCCGCCCGGCGGTAAGCCTCGATCGCCATCGGCACGTCGGATGCCTTCAGCGAAACGATGATGTCGTGGAAATCGAGCTCCTCCAAAATTTGAATATGGTACAAGGCGCTTTCCACCATCGCTTCCGGCGTAGGGTAGCCGTATTTCTCCAGCAGATGGCTTTCGAGCGAGCCGGCGTTGACGCCGATGCGGATCGGAATGCCGCGCTCCTTGCACGCCTTCACCACCGCTTCGACTTTGTCGCGGCTGCCGATGTTGCCCGGATTGATCCGGACTTTGTCGATGCCGTTTTCGATCGCTTTAAGCGCGAGCTGGTAGTTAAAATGAATATCCGCGACAAGCGGGATATGAATCCGTTTTTTGATTTCCTTGATCGCTTCGGCAGCTTCGTTATTGTTGACCGTCACGCGCACGAGCTGGCAGCCGGCTTCCTCCAGGCGGAGAATTTCGGCAACCGTCGCTTCGACGTTTGCGGTTTTGGTGGTGCACATGCTTTGAATGACGACTTCATTGCTGCCGCCGATCGTCAAATTACCGACTTTTACGGGTCTTGTATCTTGTCTCAAAAACATGGTTTGTTCTCTCCCATAACGCCAAGACTCCACCCCTGCCCCTTTTGGCTTTGGAAGCCTAAGGGGCGGAAGTGGAGAACCGGCAATGAATTTCGGAAAACGGTGCGTTGCAGCCCTGCGGGCTTAGGCGCTTTCCTCTTGTTTATTCTCTTTCTTGCTGAGCAGTTCAGGCACGATTTTTTCCTTCACGACCTGCTCCGTAATGACGCAGTCTTTGATATCGTCGCGGGAAGGAACCTCGTACATGACGTCCAGCATGATGCCTTCGATGATCGCTCGGAGGCCGCGGGCGCCGGTATTGCGCTTGATCGCTTCCCTGGCGATGGCTTCGAGGGCTTCCGGCTCAAAGGTCAGCTTGACGTTATCCATTTCAAGCAGCTTTTGGTACTGCTTCGTCAGCGCGTTTTTCGGCTCGGAAAGGATGCGCACGAGCGTCTTTTCATCCAGCGGCTCCAGCGTGGAGATGACGGGAAGACGTCCGACGAATTCCGGAATGAGGCCGAATTTCAGCAGGTCTTCCGGAAGCACCAGGCCGAGGTATTCCCCGGGTTTCAGGTCCTTCTGGTTTTCGCCCATCGCATTGAAGCCGATGACTTTTTTGCCGATCCGGCGTTTGATCATTTGCTCCAGGCCGTCAAAGGCACCGCCGCAGATGAACAAAATGTTCGTCGTATCGATTTGGATGAATTCCTGATGCGGATGCTTGCGTCCTCCTTGCGGCGGAACGGAAGCGACCGTGCCTTCAAGAATTTTGAGGAGGGCCTGCTGCACGCCTTCTCCGGAAACGTCGCGCGTAATCGAAGGATTCTCGGATTTGCGGGCGACTTTATCGATTTCATCAATATAAATAATGCCACGTTCGGCTTTTTCCACGTCGTAATCCGCAGCTTGGATCAGCTTCAGCAAAATGTTCTCCACGTCTTCGCCGACATAACCGGCTTCCGTCAGAGACGTCGCGTCCGCGATCGCAAACGGCACGTTCAAAATTTTGGCCATCGTCTGCGCAAGCAGCGTTTTACCGGAACCGGTAGGACCAAGCAGGAGAATGTTGCTCTTTTGCAGCTCGACGTCCTCGATTTTGCTGCCGGTATTGATCCGTTTGTAGTGGTTATAAACGGCAACGGACAGCGACTTTTTCGCTTGTTCCTGGCCGATGACGTATTGGTCGAGGATATCGCAAATTTCCTTCGGTTTCGGAATGTCCTTCAAATCCAGCTCTTCGTCATGACCGAGCTCCTCTTCCACGATCTCCGTGCACAGCTCGATGCATTCGTCGCATATATAAACACCGGGTCCCGCAACAAGTTTGCGGACTTGTTCCTGGGATTTCCCGCAAAAAGAGCATTTCAGCTGCCCTTTTTCATCGTTAAATTTAAACATGTAAACACCCCTTTAAGATTTAATCGGTGAAGTGAGAACCTCGTCGACGATACCGTACGCTTTCGCTTCCTCCGCGCTCATGAAAAAGTCACGATCCGTGTCGCGTTCAATTTTTTCAAGGGGCTGACCTGTGCGTTCCACGTATATTTGATTGAGCTTTTGTCTCGTTTTAATGATCCAGCTCGCGTGAATCTGGATGTCGGCTGCCTGCCCTTGAACTCCGCCCAGCGGCTGGTGAATCATCACTTCGCTGTTGGCCAAAGCATAACGTTTGCCCGGCGCACCCGCTGTCAGCAGAAGGGAGCCCATGCTCGCCGCCATGCCTACGCAGATGGTGGATACGTCAGGTTTAATGTATTGCATCGTATCGTATATACCCATCCCTGCAGTAACCGAACCACCGGGAGAATTGATATACAAATGGATATCCTTCTCAGGATCTTCGGCAGCAAGGAACAATAGCTGTGCTATGACGAGATTGGCTACATCATCGTCGATCGCATTGCTGAGGAAAATGATGCGGTCCTTCAGCAATCTGGAGTAAATATCGTAAGATCTCTCGCCCCGACTGGTTTGCTCTACAACCATAGGTATCAGACTCATGTGTCCAACCTCTTTTCCGTTTAAAGATGTAATGCGTGCATCCATTCAGGCTTACAGCATTATTCTAACATGTTCAAAGCTTGATGTCATTTTTCACTTTATAACCCGCAGTACAGTGTATGAACCCGTTCAGGAAAAATAGCCCTTCCAAAGGTTTTGACGCTTGTATGTATCAGGATGTTGCATGATCCGCCTCCATGCATCTCCTCATAATTCCGGCCGAAGAGTGAATAATATCCATTTTATACATCGTTTATGAATAAAATGGATAATCCTAGTTAAAAATAAGGCACGCAATGGAATATACGTGCCTTATCTCTATGGATCCATCCGAAAGCGTATCGACAAGATGTCATGCCTTCAGATAGGTTATGCTCTTTGCGGAAATTATTCTGCTTTTTCTTCAGCAGGCGCTTCGCTTGCTTCGACTTCCTTGCTGTTTTCAACGAGGAGGTCCACCGTTTTGCGAAGCGAAATTTCTTCACGCAGGCTGCCCAGCGTTCCGTTTGCCGTCAAAATGTTGCGGATTTCGTCGGCGGAACGTTTGTAGGCTTCAGCCATCGTTTCGAGTTCTTTATTGATGTCTTCTTCGGTCACTTCGATGTTCTCTTCTTTGGCGATTTGCTCGAGAACGAGGTTGTTGCGAACGCGTTTTTCGGCGTCGTCCTTCATTTGCTCTTGCAGATCGGCCGTTGTTTGGCCGGAGAAGCTCAGGAACATTTCAAGGTTCATGCCCTGGCTGCGGAGACGGTTGTCAAAATCGCGCATCATGTTTTGAATTTCGCTGTCGATCATCGCTTGCGGAATGTCCACTTCGGCGTTTTCGGAAACTTTGTCTACGACTGCAGCTTCTTTTTTGCCTTTAGCTTCTTGTTCCTTGCGGGAAAGAAGTTCTTTTTTCAGATCTTCTTTGTATTCGTTCAGCGTTTCGAATTCACTGACGTCTTTGGCAAATTCGTCGTCCAGCTCAGGCAGCTGTTTGCGTTTGATTTCGTGAACTTTCACTTTGAACACGGCTTGTTTGCCGGCCAGTTCTTCCGCATGGTAGGTTTCAGGGAACGTGACTTCAACGTCCTTGAAGTCGCCCGTTGCCATGCCGACAACCTGCTCTTCGAATCCAGGAATGAACGTGCCGCTTCCAAGCTCGAGGGAATAACGTTCTGCTTTGCCGCCTTCGAACGGATTGCCGTCCACGTAACCGTCAAAGTCGATAACGGCGATGTCGCCGTTTTGAGCCGCGCCTTCGTCGATCACGACGAGTTCCGCATGACGCTCTTGCAGGCGTTTCAATTCTTCGTTCACTTCTTCGTCGGTTACTTCGACTTTTTCCACAGGCACTTCTACGCCTTTGTATGCGCCAAGCGTAACTTCAGGTTTAACCGTTACTTTGGCTTTGAACTTGAAGGCTTGTCCTTTGGCGAATTGGTCGATTTCGACTTCAGGGCGGTCTACAGGGAAGATGTCCGTTTCGTTAACGGCTTCCGTGTAAACTTCCGGAAGAAGGATGTCGATGGCGTCTTGGTACAAAGCTTCCACGCCGTAGCGCGCTTCGAAAATCGGGCGCGGCACTTTGCCTTTGCGGAATCCAGGCACGCTCGCTTTTTTGACTACTTTATTAAAGGCTTTGTCAAGAGCCTCGGATACGCGTTCCGCTTCGACTTCGACTTCAAGAACGCCAAGGTTCTTCTCTATTTTTTCCCAGGTTGCTTTCATTTTATGCTTTCCCCTCCAAAAATATTTCACATGGTCATTGGTTTAACACGCACAGAATAACCACTATAGTATAAACAAGATTGTACCCTTTTTCAAGGGCATCCCTAAGGCAAAGTCTTCAGGCAGGGCTTCCTGTTTTTTCTATGTATCGGTTCCTGCGGCCGCAAACTGTCTCATCGTGCGATATGCCTGTTCAAAACGAAAGCGCATCGTGTCGGTCACGCCGTACAAATGCCTGATGTCCTCGTCGCTGCGGCTGCCCGTCAGCGTTTCGGATACGATCTGGTGCAGCGCGGCCGCCCAGATGTCGATCGTTTCGTCATCATGTTCGTCGACGATGGAATAGTAGTCGTCCGTTCCGTATATGGCCATAATAAACTGCGTCCACATCTCCTGCGCAAAATAATAGAGCGTGGGCTCCTGTACTTCCGTTTGTTCGGCTACCCGTTCCGTAATAAGCCCGATTTGTGGCGGAAACTCTTCGGGACTCAGCGGCACGGCTTCGAGGTCGATGTCGGCCCGCTCCTGCCCGCGGAGCAGTTCGATGCTTCCCTGCGTCCCGCGTTTGCGCAGCGTCTGCAGGACGCGGAATTGCAGCAGCGGATGCAAGGGCCGGCTCTGCAGCCAATCCACGAGCGCTTGGTCGATATCTGCGCCTTCGAGATAGGAAAGCTGCTCAAGGGCAAGCAGATTTTGCTCGCTGAACGGTTCCTGCTGGGCCGTATGCAGCAGCTTATCGGCATAAAAGCGGTCTTCCGCAAGCTTGGCCCGGACGTTCTGCCGTTTCATGTCGTCCTCGCTCGGTTCTTCTGCGGCCTCTTCCGCATCTCCGGGTCCTTTTTTTCCTTGCCCCGAATGGGGAAAGGCGGCTTCGAGCCATTCCAGCAGCGCGCGCCATTCGTCGTAATGCCGCTGATCCTGCCCCTGACACTGGAGCAGAAAACGCAAAAGATCCATGGCTTCCCCGTACCGTTCGTTTTCCAGCATGACCGTCAGCTGAATCTGATAGAAGTCGAGCGTCTTTGGAAAGAGGATGATGTTGTCTTTTACGGGGAATTCGGATTCGTTGATAGGGGATTCCTCCTTTCTGTCCGTTTAGCCTCAATTAATTGTTGATTATAGCATAACCCTGCCGCACATGAAAAAAACGGCCGGAAATCGATGCGATTTTTCATCATGCCGGGTAACAGGATGCCGGAATATAAAAGAATTGCGTTCCAAATCGATGCCGGGCTTAAGGTGCCGTTCTTTTTGGATGGACTGAACATATTATAGAACATAATGATCATGCCCTGTTATGGAAAAATCTCTTCTATAATGATTTTAACCCTAAATTTTTTTGCTAATTTATATCAATTTCATATTGTAAAACTCTCGTCCATATGTTATGATATTTCTTGCTTGAAATTTTTTATGTCCCAGTAGCTCAGCAGGATAGAGCAACGGCCTTCTAAGCCGTCGGTCGGGGGTTCGAATCCCTCCTGGGACGTACAAAGCCACTCATTGGAGTGGCTTTTTTTAGTTTCCGGGGGATTCGAACCCGGGTTCGTCGGAGCGTAATCTTCGTAAGCTTCCGCTTCGCAGTCAGCCCGGTGGGCTGTATCCCGACCTGGGACGATAGCCACTCATTGGAGTGGCTTTTTTCATTGAAAAGGACGCGCCATTCAATATTATTTGCGCAACTAGACAAGTGTCCATTATTCTAAGTGCCTTTGAGAATATAATGGATCAAATATCACTGCGTCAAAGGAGGAGGACCGCTTGAAGATACGCAAAGCGATCATTCCGGCAGCAGGTTTTGGAACGCGGTTTCTTCCGGCCACAAAAGCAATTCCCAAGGAAATGCTTCCGATCATCGATAAACCCACCATCCAATTTATCATCGAAGAAGCCGCCGCTTCCGGAATTGAGGAAATTTTGGTCGTCACCGGAAAAGGAAAGAAGGTCATTGAAGATCATTTCGACTTTGCCCATGAGCTCGAATATTATTTGGAGCAAAAAGGAAAATTCGAGGACCTTCGCAAGGTAAGGGAATTCATGGGGAAAGCAGACATTCACTATATCCGCCAATCGGAACGCAAAGGACTTGGGCATGCCATCAGCGTCGGCAGAAAATTTGTCGGAGATGAGCCTTTTGCCGTTATGCTCGGAGATACCTTCTTCGAGGCGGAGCCCCCGGCCTTAAAACAGCTCATCAAAGGATTTGAAAGGTTTCAAACCTCGATTTTGGGGGTGCAGACCGTGGCGGCAGACAAGGTTTCGAGCTACGGAATCGCGGATGCCAAGCCGTTGATCGAATCGTTTGCTTACGTGAACCGGTTAGTCGAAAAGCCTCCGGTCGGTACTACGCCCTCGCGGCTGGCCATTGTCGGCCGGTATATTTTAACCCCATCCATCTTTCATGTTTTGGAGATACAAGCGCCGGGAGTCGGAGGCGAAATCCAGCTCACCGACGCTTTGAACCGGCTGTTGGCCAAGGAGGCTTTATACACCTGCGAAATCGACGGCCGTTGGCATGACGTAGGGGATCCGCTTGGTTATGTAAAAGCGATATTGAACATGACGGGACAACGGGAAAACCTGAAGCATGACCTTCAGGACGAAATCACCCGGCTTTTGAAAGACAACCATCCGGAATAAACACCTGCGAAAAGCACTGATTAAAAATGATTTAGGGAGAGGTGAGGGACCAAATGATCGAATTGGCTTTAGCTTTTAATGATAAAGATGGAAGCTACTCGGAGCATGCCGGCGTGGTTCTCGCATCGGTTTTCCGCCATACGGGTTCTCCGGTCAACGTTCATATCCTCCACGACGAGACCTTAACGGAAGAAAACAAGAACCGGCTGACGGAGTTGGTTTCCGGATTCAACAACAATATTCATTTTTATCCGGTGACTATTCCTCCGGAAATGGCTGAGGCATTATCGGGAACAGGTTCGCTGGACCGGTGGACATGGGGAAGCTTGTACCGGCTGCTGTTGCCGTCCTTGATCCAAGCGGATAAGGTTATTTACCTGGACTGCGATGTTTTAGTGAATATGGACATTGCGGAGCTGTGGAATATTGATTTGAACGGCTATTATTTGGCGGCGGTCCGCGACCAGGGGATCCTGGGCATTGCAGGACTCGTCATGACCTACGGGCTAAATCCGGAAACCTATTTTAATTCCGGGGTCATTGTATTCGCGCTGAACAATATACGCCAAAAAATGAACTGGTATGAAGAGACGTTACATTTTTGGCGGAGCTATCCCGGAACGACCATGCCGGATCAGGATGCATTGAATCATGTGTTCGGAGGAAATTCCCTCCTGCTGGATGAGCGCTTTAACTCGTTCTGTCTCCCGGGCAGCGGGCAGGACTTAAACAACAAAATCGTCCACTTTGCCGGCGATACAAAAATGTGGGATCCCCTATCCGAAGGATATGGCCTGTATCAGGAGCTCCTCGGTCTGACCCCTTGGAAAACGCCGGTTGTCCCGCCGGCAACACCTAGAACAATCAAAAAAAGAAGGGTTGGCGCCCATGGAAGATATTACTTGGCAAAACCCGGAAACCGGAAGAAGCGTTTGGAAAGACGCCGACCGATGCAAAAAACCAAACGGGTAAGAAAAATCAAACCTGCGGGAACGAAACGTCTTAAAACGATACGCTTTTCCTTGAATGCCCAGGCTCCGGGTACACGCCGAAAATCGAAAAGAACGGCAATGGCTCCCCGGATCTACCACGGGCGTATTCGAAGCAAAAAACAAGGCCCGAACCATATTCTTTGGTCTTCCAAAATGCCTGCCCCTCCCTTCCTGGACTTGAGGTAACGATCATGTCAAAGGCCCGAAGCAGTGATGCATAGCAAGCCTTCCCTAAGCTGCTAACCGGGCCCGATCCAACATAAAAGCCGCTTCCGGTCGTACCGGAAACGGCTTCTCTTTTTGAAGGAAAAACGAAAAGTGTCCCGCATCATTCCTCCTCCGACGCCTGCCTTGCGTGGTGGTACAGCTGCTCGTAATAGCCGTGCATGGCGATCAGCTCCTCATGCGTGCCCTCCTCCACCGCCCGGCCGTTTTTCATGACCAGGATGCGGTCGGCGTGCATGACCGTCGATAACCGGTGCGCGATGATCAGCGTCGTCCGGCCTTCGGATACGGTTTGCAGGGCGTTTTGCACCAGCTGTTCGGTCTGGGAATCCAGATGCGCCGTGGCCTCGTCCAGAATGAGAATTTTCGGCTCAAAAACCATGATCCGGGCAAAGGAGATCAGCTGCCGCTCGCCGGCCGACAACCCGCTTCCCCTTTCGGACAGCTTCGAATCGTAACCTTGGGGCATCCGCATGATCATGTCGTGAACGCCGACCTGCCGGCAGGCCTCCATGACCTGCTCCCGGGTGATGTCATCTTGGAAAAGCCTTACGTTATCCAGCACGCTGCCCGAAAACAGAAACGGCTCCTGCTGGATCAAACCGACCAGACGGTGCAGCTGCCGCTGCGGGATGTCGCGGATATCGACGCCGTCGATCCGGATGCTGCCCCGGTTGACGTCGTAAAAACGGTTCAGCAGGCTGATCAGCGTGCTTTTGCCGGCCCCCGTCGTTCCGACGATGCCGACCATCTCGCCTGCGGTCAAATGAAGATCCAAGTCGGGAATCACCGGGTCCGCCGGGTTATATCCGAAAGTCACATGGTTAAAATCCACCTTGCCGAGCGCCGTACCGGCTTTCAAATCCGCTTTGCGCTCGGGCCGCGGATCTTTGACCTCCGGCTCGGTGCTGAATATTTTCCAAATCCGGTCCATGGACACCATCGTCGATTGAAACGTGTTCCATTGCATCGTAATCTGGTTGATCGGCTGGAAAAACTGGCGGATATAGCTTGTAAAAGCGTATAAAACGCCCACCTCGACCGCATGGTCGAACACGGCCATGCCGCCGAGCCAGACGACCAGCACCAAAGCCAGGTTGCCCAAAATATCGAAGGTCCGGTTAAAAAGGACGTTGGCCCGCACCTCTCGCATATTGCCTTCCCAATAGCTCTGATTATGCTCATCGAACCGGCGCGTCTGCTCTTCTTCCTGCCGGAAGGCCTGGATCAGCCCCATGCCGGACAGGTTTTCGGCGATAAAGCCGATCAGACGCGACAGGCGGCTGCGGGTCACCTGGTAAGCTTCGCGGAGATAGCGCCGGAACAGGAAGGCCACGAGGCCGATGACCGGAAGGATCGTCAGCGAATACCATGCCAGCGTCGCGTCGAGGCGGAACATGAAGTAAATGATGAGGACAAGCGTCATGCCGTCGCGGATCAGGCTGAGAAGCACCTGCGTGAAAAATTGGCTGATCGTCTCCGTATCGCTGGATACGTTCGTGACCAGACTGCCGCGGTGGACCTTATCGAAATACGACATCGACATTTTGGAGATATGATGGAACAAATCTTTCCGGAGTTTCGCCACGATGCTTTGTCCCGCAAACTGCAGCAGGTTGTTTTGCAAATAGGAAAACAAAAAGCTGACGATCGAGATTCCCAGGTATATGCTTGCCATCATCGCGATGTATCCGAATTCCGCCTGGCCTTTGGCCAAATGGTCGTCAATGACGATTTTGACGAGATACGGCTGCACCAAATCCGCCGAAATCCCCAGCAGGGCGCAAACGAAAATGGCGGCAAACGTCAGCTTATGCGGCCTGGCATATTTGAAGACATGTTTAAACGCATCCAGCGACTTGCCTTTCTGTTCATGGGAGGTCGTTCTGCCGGCCGTCGCGGCAGCCGAAGAATTAGGCATGCTGCAATCCCTCCTGCTGCATCCGGTACAAGGAGGCGTACAATCCGTCGCGGCGGGCCATCAGCTGCTCATGGCTGCCGCGCTGCACGATGCGCCCCTCGTCCAGTACGATGATTTCGTCCGCGTGCTGCACGCTGCTGATCCGGTGGGCGATGATCAGGGTCGTTTTCCCCCGCCGTTCCCGGATCAAATTCCTCAAAATCCCCGACTCGGTGAGCGTATCCACCGCGCTCATGCTGTCGTCGAGAATAAGCAGCTCCGGCTTTTTCATCAGGCCCCGCGCCAGGCTGGCCCGCTGCCTTTGTCCGCCCGAAAGGGTCAACCCGCGTTCGCCCAGTTTGGTCTGAAACCCCTCCTTGAATGTATTCACGCTGTCCAGCAGCAAAGCCTGATCCGCTGCGCTGCGGATTTGCTGCATATTCGCCGAGCGGTCGCTGAACGCGATGTTGTCCGCGATGTCGGTGCTGAACAAAAAGCCGTCCTGCGGAACATAGCCGATTTTGCGCCGGAGCGTGTCCAGGGATACTTCCCTGATATCCTCGCCGCTCACGCGGATGCTGCCTGCGGGAGGTTCGTAGATCCGAAGCAGCAGCTTGGCAAGGGTGGACTTGCCGCTGCCGGTCCGGCCGATCAGGCCGATCGTGCGTCCTTTGGGAATCGTAAAGCTGACATCCTTCAGCGCTTTGTCCGAAGCGCCGGGATACGCAAAATCCAAATGTCTGATTTCGATATCGCCGATGGAGCTGAGCTCGACCGCCGAATCATGGTCCCGGACGCTCGGCACCTCCGCCAGCAGGCGGTTCACCCGTTCCAGCGACGCGCCCGAACGCTGCATCATATTAATGACGTTGCCGATTTGCTGGAGCGGTCCCATCAGCATCCTTAAATAAAACGTCAGCGCCACGAAGCTGCCGAGCGACAGCTGATGCCGAATCGTCATGTACCCGCCGACCAGCAGCGACACGACCAGGGACAATGCCCCGAGAAACGGCAATATCGCCTGAAACAACGAAGACATCCGCACCAAGCGCAGCTGCGCTTCCCGGACGCCGTCCACGGTGCCGTCAAACCTCCGCTGGGCGGTCTCCTCGATGGCGAACGTTTTCGTGACCCGGATTCCGCCGATCTGCTCATCGGCCGATTCGGTCATCGTCGCCAGATTCTCCTGAACCCTCATCGACCGTTCCCGGATTCGCGGGCCGAAATAGATGACCAGAAACGGGATCGCCACCAGCGGACCGACGCTGACCAGGATCAACGTGATCGGTATGCCCGTAATGAGCATCATCGCCACGCAGGAAATCACCATAAACACCGCGTTGGTCGTTTGCGTCACGCCGAAGGAGATCGCCTCGCGCACCGAGGTGACGTCGTTCATCACGTAACTGAGCAGCTTCCCGGTTCCCTGCCTGGAGAAAAAATCCTCGCTCAACCTGGAAAACTGGGCAAAAATGCGTCCGCGGGTCATAAACTCGAACCGCCGTCCGAGCCTCATGATCGTATACTGCCCCAGCCCGAACATCACCCCGTAGGATACCGCGATGGCCAGCAGGATCAGGCTGTACTGAATGATTCCGTCCCGTCCCAGCGTCCCGTCCTTCAGTCCATCCGTTACCTTTCCCAGCATCTGGGGAAGCAAGGACTGGTCTACGTTGGATAAAATGATCAGAAGCACGGCGGTCAAGTAGAGCAGCTTGTTTTCCTTCAGATAGCGGGTGAGAAGTTCAAAGTTGTTCAAAATGATCGTCCCTCCTCATGCTGGATGTGTTATGTTCCCTTATCGATTCTTCACCTAAAATATAGCACAATTAAAAAAATCCGGGCCGCCGCCAAGCCGGCGACGCGGCCGCAAACCGTTGATGCGGCTCGGTTTTTTCGCGGCAAAAAAAATTTGCGGCTTATGAAAACGCTCTATTCTCGCTGTTCTTAGAAAAGGAAACGAGGGCACCGCTTGCATACGGCCGCAGCCGGAATTCGTGTGCGACTCAAATTGGATAGCGGCAACGAATAAACAAAAAAGGACCCGCGCTCCGCAGGAAAGGAAGTGGGCGCATGCCCATCCCTTCCATGCAGGGGAAGTCCTTTTTCCATCACAGGGTTTCAAGGTGACGATCGGGGATTACACCGCCGTTTTTTTGGCGACGGGAATCCAGATTTCGCTCCGGAATGCCGGCGAGGAAGTGTCCTTGCTTTCGTTCCACAGCAGTTCCGGGCCTTCAACGGCTTCATACCCCGAAGACGGGAACCATTCGGAATAAATCCGCCCCCATACCGATTGAAGCGTTTCGGGAAAAGGACCGACCGCTTCGAACACGGCCCACGTCATGGCCGGCACCTCCAGCATCGACAGATGCTCCGGGCATTCGGCGGTTGTGGCCGCCCCGATGTAATGATCAAGCTCGCCCTGCTCTTCCATGCGGCCCTCCGAAAAATTGGCGGAGGCGCTGATCAGCCCCTGAGGTTCAACGTTGGACAGCCTTTTCAGCAGGGTAATCGTCTTTTCGTCCAAGCCGGCCCACATGGAGGCGATTTCCGGATTGACGCCGCTGAATTGGATCGGGACCCTTTTCTTGAGCCCCACGATGCGAAACGCCTCTTTTTCCTCCAAACGATAGTTCATTTCTTCTCCTCCTTCAATGGATAAACGGAAGGTCATGGGGGGAAATGCTTTTAACGAACGTCCTTGATTTCGCGCTTCGGACGGCGTGATTCCATGCAGCTGCTGGAACGCCCTGGCGAACGAATCCGGCGAATGATACCCGTATTTGACGGCGGCATCGATCACCTTCATTGCTCCGGCGGCCAGGTCGATCGCGGCCAAAGTCAGGCGCCTGCGCCGAATGTATTCGGACAACGAAATCCCGGCCAGGAACGAAAACATTCTTTTAAAATGATATTCCGAGCACAACGCCAGCCGTGCCGCTTCTTGATAGTCGATCTCGCCGTCCAGGTTCTCTTCGATGTACCGGAGCGCCCGGTTCAAGTTTTGCAGCATATCCATTGGTTATGACCTCCTTTAATCTCATCCTAACAGGATCAAGAAACGGGCATCCGACAATCCATGCACCGTTTTGCAGGGGCTCCTGGTCAGCAGAGACCTGCGTTTGTCTCTAAAATAAACGGCAGCCCCTATGAAGATGTTACCTCTTCCGGGCTGCCGTCGTTCATTACTTATCTCCGATATAACGATTGCTTCCGGCTCCCCAACCCGCAAGCATATAGATGATGCCGGCCGCCATCAGCAAGATGATGGCTACCGTCCAGCTTCCGGTTACGTCGTGGACGAATCCGAACAGCAGCGGGCCGACCGCGGCCAATAAATAGCCGATCGATTGCGCCATTCCGGACAGCTCGGCTGCCTGCTGCGAATGGTGGGTGCGAAGCACGAAAAACATCGTGGCCAGGCCAAAAGCGGACCCCGTCGCCATGCCGATCGGAATGACGGCGGCAGGCACCAGCGCCGCGACGCCGGTCATAAGCAGCGAGAATCCGATCATGAAGCATAGGAACGTAAGGAACACAAGCAAACGCTGGTTCTTGAGTTTGGCTGCCAGTACGGGCACGATAAACGTAACCGGCACGCTGAACAACTGCAGCAGGGACAGCATCCAGCCTGCCGTCGAAGGACTCATGCCTCGTTCGGTCAAAATTTCGGGCAGCCAGGCGACCACGGAATAAAATACGAAAGATTGCAGTCCCATGACGATCGTGACCTGCCAAGCGAGCTTGGAGCCCCAAACGCCGCTTTTGCCCGAAACCTGCGCCTCGCCCGCCTGATGGCGGGAGCGCAGCTGCGGCAGCCAGACCAGCATCGCGACGGCGGAAAAGATGCCCCACATGACAAGCGATCCCCGCCACCCCGAATGCAGATGGGAAGCGACCGGGACGCTGATCCCCGAAGCCACCGCCGCAAAAATGTTCATCGATACCGAATAAATCCCCGTCATGACGCCCGTCCGCAGCGGGAAGTCCCGTTTGATCAAGCTTGGAAGCAGGACGTTGCTGAGCGCGATGCCGACGCCAAGCAAAATGGTCCCCGCAAACAACGCGGCCAGCGACGGGATAAAGCGTAATAACACGCCCGCAGTCACGGCGAACACGCCGAGAAACAACGTCCGCTCCATCCCCCAGCTGCGCGAAATTTTGGGCGCGAGCGGAGAAATGACCGCAAAGGCCAGCAGCGGAAACGTGGTCAGCAATCCGGCAAGCGTGTGGGACATGCCCATATCGCTGCGGATCGTTTCGATCAGCGGTCCCACCGCCGTGATCGGCGACCGGAGCGTCGTGGCGATCATGACGATCCCGAGCAGCAGCACCGCCGCCTTCACGCCGGTGGATGCGGCAGGATCGGTGTTTTGTTGAAATTTCGTTTCGGTTGCGTTATTCATGATGTGTTTTGTCTCCCCCTTGTATCTCTTTTAGCAATACGGTGCGCGAAGCGTCAAGATAGTCGCGGACCGCCTCCGCCGATCGGCTTTCGTCCTGTGCGACGATGGCTTCGATCAGCCGGGCGTTCAGCTCCGAATGAAGCTCCAACAAGCACAGGTGGCCGCTGCCGTAACTCACCACCTGCCGGACGGATTCGCTGATGGAATCGTACAGGTCGCTCAAAATCGGATTATGCGCGGCCGCGATCATCTCTTTGTGAAATTCGTAATCCGCCCGGATGTAACCTTCGATATCCCCGGCAGCTTCGGCACGGATGCATGCCTCATAAGCCGAACGGATTCGGACGATATCCTCGGGCGTACGCCGGAGCGCCGCCAAACGGGCTCCCTCCTGCTCCAAAGCCGACCGGACTTCGAGCGTATCGCTCAGCTTCGACCGTTCCAATCTCCGCGTCAATGCCGGCGCCAGGCTGCTGGCAGAGCACACATAGGTTCCATCCCCCTGCCTTGTCCGGAGCATGCCCGCATGGATCAGCGCGTGAATCGCTTCGCGGATCGTGTTCCGGCTGACGCCAAGCTCCTTGACGAGCTCGGGTTCCGCGGGAATGCGTTCGCCGACCGGCCATGTCCCGTCTTCGATAAGCTGCTCAAGCTGGGCGGCGATTTGTTCGACCAACGTTTGTTTCGTCGGGCGTTGAAGTGTCATCGGCAAATCCTCCAAACATCGGATGTTTGGTTCGATTATAACACTATTTTCATATCCATGCTATATTTCAGAAAAAATTTCAAAAATACGATGTAAATAACAAAAAAAAGACCGCTTTTCAAAGCAGCCTTTTTCAAAGAAATGGGTCCTATTATGCCTGGAATTCTCGGCGTTCCGCCGCCACTTTGTTTTTATGCAGGGCAGGAAGCTTGATGAACAGGAAATTGTAAATTTCGACAAGAGCGATCGCGCCGATGACGTCCATGATGACGTGCTGTTTGATAAACAAGGTCGATAAAATAATAAGCAGCGACATGCCGGTGATCAAAGAGACGTTTTTGCGGTTGCGCGCCGGGCTTTGCCATATCATCCGCATCACCATGTAGCTGGAGAAGCAGTGAATGCTCGGAAAACAGTTAAACGGTTGGTCCCGTTTGTAAATGAACCGCATAAGCATCGCAAACGGATCGTCTCCGACGACGACGGGCCGCGGCACGGTCGTTTGAAACACCAGATAAATGACGTAACACGTAAGGGCGCAGACCGTGTACAACAAGATGGAACGGTAAAACGACGGCCGGTCCTTGAAAAAGAAATACACGATGCACACATAGATGTAAAAAATCCAGACTCCGTACGGGAGCGCAAAATATTTAATGAACGGCGTTGCCTGGTCCAATGGCGTGACAAGCGAATAGACGTTGTCCGTCGGCTGGTTGACCAGTTGATAAAGGCTCCCGAGCACGGGAAAAACAAGCATCAATAAAAGAGGAGCCCAGTGTTGCATCGGCCTAGGGATCCAGTTTTTTAGCCAAGACATGGGATCAATACCTTTCCAATTTCGAAATCGGGTCATCGGACAACCGCTTTTATCCAAAACTCACTGATTCATTGTACTCCGCCATCCGCCATCATTCAACACCGATAAATGTAGATATTTCGTGAAGTTTTCGTGCTTTTCGGCGGTTCCGAAAGATTATCGCGCGCAAAACGCAAAAAAGCCCCCGTACCTTGCAGGCACGAAGGCTTCCTGAATGTTTCCTAACGTTTTAGTTTGCGGTTGTTGATCCACAGCGGAATGCGGAAAAGCAGGTTGATGAGCAAAACGACGACGACCAGCACGGCCGCGGACCGCTGCGCGATCGATGCGGCATCTTCCACGATCGCTTCCGACTGCACGTACCACAGATGGACGGCAAGCGTTTCGCCGGGCGCAAACAGGTTGAAATCCCACATTTCGCCCGACGTGCTGAGGCCCGACGTGAGCAGAATGACGGCCGATTCGCCGAAGGCGCGGCCCGCCACCAGGCAGATGCCCGTTATGATGCCCTGCAGCGCGATCGGCAGCACGACGGTGCGGATGCATTGGAACCGGGTCATTCCGAGCGCATAGGAAGCATTTTTAACGTCATGGGGCACGGCGCGGACCGCTTCTTCGGTCACCCTGGCCAGCATGGGCAAATTGAGGAAGGCAAGGCTGACCGCCCCGCCCAGGATCGTCAAGCCGATTTGGAAATACTCGGCGAAAATCGCGAGACCGAGCATGCCGAAAACGATCGACGGAACGGATGACAAGCTCTCCACGCAGATGCGGAGCACCTCGGTCAGCTTGTTTTCGGGCGCGTATTCGGCCATGTAAATGCCGGCTCCGACCCCGATGGGGATCGAAACGACCAGCGACAAAAACAAAATGTAGAAGGAGTTGAACAACACCGGGCCGATGCCGCCCCCCGGGTCGATATCCTCCGGCACTTTCGTCAAAAAATCCAGCGTCAGGCCGGGGAGCCCTTTGCCGAGAATCGTAAGCAACAGCCAGACAATCAGCAGCAGCACGAGCGCCCCCAATCCATAAAAGGCGGCCGTGGCAAGCTTGTTATACGCAAGCGACCCTTGCATTTTTCGGCTTTGGGCCGTCGGCGTCATGTTTGGTCACTTCCCTTCCGTCCAAGATAACGGATCAACAGGATGAGCAGGAACGAAATGGCCAGCAGCAGCAAAGCCATCATATGAAGCGCGTAGTTCCAGGTCGTATCGAATTCGACGTTGGAGATTTGCATGACGATGTTGCTCGTCAGGACGGATGCCGGAGTGAATAACGTCGTGGCAAGCTGCGCGGTATTCCCGATGACCATGACGACCGCCATCGTTTCCCCGATCGCCCGGGTCATCCCCATAATCACAGCCGCGACGATTCCCCGTCCCGCCGCCGGAATCACGCCCCTCATCGTCACCTGAAGGCGCGTCGATCCAAGCGCATACGCCGCTTCGCGGTACTTCTTCGGCACCATCGAAATCGCTTCGTCGCTGATCCGGCAAATGGTCGGAAGCACCATCAGCGCAAGCACCAGAGCCGCGGCAAGCAGCCCGTCGCCCAAATTTTCCCCGCTCATCCGGCGCAGGACCGGAATCAATACCGTGAGGCCGAGATAGCCGTAAACGATGGACGGAATGCCGACCAGCAGATCCAGCACCGGACGCATCATGTTCCGCAGCCATTTCGGAGCGATTTCGGCGATCAGCACGGCCATGCCGACCGCAACCGGCACCGCCATGGCCAACGTCAGCGCCGTCAAAGATAACGTATTGACGATGATGCCGGCCGCCCCGAAGCTTTCGTTTTCCGGCGTCCAATCGAACGACAGGAAAAAGTCGGCCAGGGAAATATGGGCGAAGGTCAATAACGCCGTTTTGCCGATAAAAAAGATGACGAGCCCGAGCACGAAGCAAAGGGCCAAAATGCTGAACAGGAAATAATACTTAAACAACCGATCCGCGAAACGGGCGCGAACGTAACGGCCGAACCGTCCGTCCGCCGGCTTCGCGAGCGAACCCGATTTATCGGGCATCGTTGGCCGGGCAGAGATGCTCACTCAGGTTTCCTCCCATAAAGCGGCCAGCCCCGTGATCAGGGCTGGCCGCTCGCTATTCCTTGTTAAGGCATCAATCACGTACCGCTTACGGTATTAGCGCATCGCCGAAATCGGAATGAATTTCAGCTTTTTGAGCGATCCCTGCTGAAACTTCGGGCTTTGCACGTATTCGATGAACGCTTTCGTCGCGCCTGTCGGTTGTCCTTTGGTCATGTAATAACCGTACGCCCAAATTTTGTACGTGCCGTTGATGACGTTGTCGGTCGTCGGGGCCACGCCGTTGAAGCTGACGGCTTTTAAGTCGCTGTTCACGTATACCAGGTCGATGTAGCCGATGGCGTTCGGCGTCGTCGCCACGGCTGTTTTCATGTCGCCGCTGGAGCCGACTTCCTTGTAGTTTTTGTCCTTTTTCACGATGTCGCCGCCTCCCAGCGCCTTGGCCTGGTAGTTGACGCGCGTGCCGGAGCCGAAAGCGCGGGTGATGACGACGATGTCCGCATTGTCTCCGCCGACTTCCTTCCAGTTGGTGATTTTGCCGGAATAAATGCCTTTCAGCTGCTCGGTCGTCAGGTTGTTGACCTTCACGTTTTTGTTCACGATCGTTGCGAACGGAATGACTGCAACTTTGTTGGCGACTTGGCCGTCAAATGCTTTGAAACCGGGGACGTCCATGCTGGCGTCCCAATCGCAGGCGCCGATGTCAGCGATGCCTTTTTTCACGGCCTGAGGTCCGGTCACGGAGCCTTTGCCGGAGGCGGCGATTCTGACTTTAGGGTTCAGCTTTTGAAATTCCTTGGCTGCTTGCAGCGTCAAAGGAAGAAGCGCCGTCGACCCGTTGATCGTAATTTTGCCCGACAATCCCGAAGCCGCCGAAGCGGAGCCGACGAGGGTGGATACGGCCACAAGCGAGGCTGCGGCCACAAGCGACATTTTTTTGAACCATTTCATACGTATAATCTCCTCTCGATATGACGCAAATTATTTGGTAAGCTGGTCGGTTTTACCGTTTTGAACCAGGATCACTTTGCCGTCCGCGACGACGGCCACGCGGGTGCCGTCTTCCGAAATGGCCAGGCCGGTAACGTCCGCCTGGGCGGCGTACACTTCGGTTTTGACGCCTGATACCAGGGCGTAGACCTTGCAGCTTCCGTCGGCAGCCACGCCGGCGGCAGCCAAATGGCCGCTTGGGCTCGAAGCGCTGAGCAAGAAGTCCGCGTCCGCGATCAAATCCCGGGTACCGCCGCTTGCGGAAACGACTTTGATCGTTCCTTTGGCATTCGCTTGTTCCGGATCGGCGCTCAAATACGCCAAGCTGCCATTGCCCAGGAAGGCGGGATACAGTTTGTTGTCCCCGGAGGCCGTCAGCGCTGCGGGTTTGGCGTCCTTCACGCCGAGATCCAACGTATAGATCTGCTCCCCGGCGCCGGAATAATCGATTTTGAGGGAATCTTCCGTGCTGTCTTTGTCGTTTTGCGCAACGCCCGTCGCGGTGACGATATAAGCGATTTTCTTCTCGTCGGCCGAAACGCGGACCTCGGATTTATTTTCGACCTTGTCAGCCAAAATTTCGGTGATTTGACCCGTGTCCACGGAGACGCACGAGATTTTTTCCTGTTTGTCGCCCTGAATGAAATAGATTTTTTTGCCGTCGGCCGTCCAGGCCAGATCCGTCTTCACGGAGGTGTCCGCACCCAGTTTGTACGGCTCTCCGCCGTTCAGGCTGACGAGGTACAGCTGTCCGGTTTCGTCGGTGTACGCGGCGAGGTCGCCGTTCGGAGAAATTGTCATATTCGACGCGTTCGGATTTGAAAATAATAAACGTGAGCTGTAGTCTGAGCCAAGGCTGTACAATTGGGCCGGATCGGCATCCTCCTTCACGGCGACGAGTCGGCCTTTGGCGTCGAAAGAAACGGAAGCGAAACTTCCCTCGATTCTCCCCGCCGTCAGGATTTGCAGCGAATCCCCGGCAGCGATGACTTCGCCTCCCAGAGCGGCTACGACGGGCTTCAGCTCAACGAAAGCACGATTGTCCTGAATGACAGGAGCGGCCGTAAAGGTCTGTGCTTCGCCGTCAAGCTTGAAGGTTTTGGAACCCGATTGCAGCTGCAGGGTATGCCCGTTTTTGCCGGTCTTTACCGTGATGAGGCCCTTGGTGGAAGTTGCGGCCGCGCCGTACATTTTAGCGAGATCGCCCAGCGCGATCAGCTTCCCGTTCCCGGCTTTCAGCATGGAGACGGTCATGTTTTGGCCGTTGACGCGGATGCTTTCGCTCGCTACCGCGAATTTGGCCGGTGAGACTTGGGATGCAGTACTTTGGTCCTGCGCCCGCAATGCTTTGGCCTCCGGCGCTCCCGCCGACAGCGCGGCCGTCACGAAAGCCGCTGCGGCAATGGTCTGCAGCATTTTATTGGTTTTCAAATCGCTCACCCTTTTCTTCCCTTTTTTCTTCGCTTCGGTGAATCTAGGTCTATTTTCATATAGATTTGTTAGATTGGTTTGTTTGGTATGTTATGGAAACATAAAATATTTACCGTTGTCATTTGGAAAAATAGGTATTATCCTAGTTAAAAATAAAGCTTTTCCAAGAAACATGGCTAATGATGGGACTTTATGTATTAACCCATTGTTAACTGAAGTGATGGAGGCCAAAAACGTGTATGTAATCGCATTTATTTTATCGCTTGTCATCGTGCTGGCATTGATTCCACCCCTGCGAAAGCTGGCCATCCGGGTCGATTTCGTTGACAGGCCGACAAGCCGGAAAATCCATAAAGAACCTGTCCCCCATTTGGCGAGCATCGCCATTTTCCTGGGATTCATGATTCCGTACCTCATCCTGAGCCGTCATTGGGATTCGGAAATGGCCGGCATCATCGCCGGTTCGCTCCTCATTCTCGGCATCGGCATGGTGGACGACTGGTACAAAACGCGCGGCAAAGACTTTCCGGCGCTGCCGAAAACGGTGGTGCAGGTGGGAGCGGCCGTGATCGTCTACTTTTCCGGCATCTCCTTCGTCGGGGTGACGATTCCGTTTGCCGGGCATATGATCGTATTCCCTGAGTGGCTCCAGTTCATCCTGACCATCCTTTGGATTTTCGGCGTTACGACCGTCATCAACTTTATGGACGGACTGGACGGGTTGTCGGGAGGCGTAGCCGGCATTTCCGCGCTGACCTTGTTTATCGTCGCGATTTCCAAAGGCCAGACGCAGTCGGCGATCATGGCGATCATCCTCGTGGGGGTGGCGCTCGGCTACTTGAAGTACAACAAGCCGCCGGCCAAAATTTATATGGGGGACGCGGGTGCCACGTTTATCGGCTTCATGCTCGGCATCATCGCGCTGGACGGTGCCTTCAAGCAGGTTACCGTCATCTCGATCCTGGTTCCGGTGCTGGCGCTCGGCGTGCCGATCTTCGACAACATTTACGTGATCATCAAACGTTATTTGAACGGAAAACCGGTATACAAGGCCGACCGAAGCCAGATTCACTACCGGCTGTTGTCCTGGGGGCTGAGCCCGAAGCAGGCCGTCTTGTTCATCTATTTGATCAGCGCCTGCCTGTCGCTTTCGTCCATCATTCTAATGCTGCTGAGCAAATCTTCGTAAACAGCCAAAAGCTCCATGCCTGCAAACAGGCATGGAGCTTTTTTTCGTGTTACGCAGGCGACCGCTTGCGCAGCATCGACCGGAAAATCGCCTTCAGCAGCGGCGGAACCGCCAGGAAGATAAACAATGTCCTCAACAGCCGATAGCAAATGACAACCGACAGATCGGCTCCGGCCTCTTTGCCGATGATGCTGCTGCACGTGTACGTCTCTTTTTTCGAAAACAATCCCGCCGTCGGCGCCTATGCCAAACAGCTCAGCTTTATGTTTTGAACGAATAGCCATAGCAAAATGACCCGAATACGAGGACCATGGACGGTTTGCCTCGATTCGGGTCATTTTAATGTTAACGGGATGCGCCCTTGACGGAAGGCTTCCCCACGGATTCGCCTTGGATGAGCGTTACGTAGATGCGCTCATGCTCGACTTTTTCGCCGGAAATGATTTTGATGAGCTGCTCCGACGCGAGCGCCCCCCATTTCCGTTTGGAATAGTCGATGGTGGCCAGCCTCGGCTGCATATACCGGGTCAGCTCGATATTATCGAAACCGATCAAATGGATCTGCTCGCCGATCCGGAACTCCGTATCGGCCAGCCGGTTGCACAGGCCGATCGCCATCTCGTCGTTCAGGCAAAACACCGCGACGGGTTCCGTATACTCCCGCATGATTTGTTCGGCGGCCTTCTCGCCCCCGCTTTTTTTGAAATCGCCTTGAATTTCGATCCATTCGATGTCGCTGCGCCGGTCCGCAACCATTTTGACGGCTTTCATGCGCTGGATCGAGTCGAAGGACCCTTCGGGCCCGGATACGATATAGATCTTTTTATGGCCTTGCTCCACCAAATATTCGGTGGCCAAGGTCGCCCCGGCCTTATTGTCGAGCAAAACCTGATTGATGTTCGGATGATCCAGCTCGCGGTCGAGCACGACGATTTTATGGTTGCGGTCCGCGTACTTCAGCAGTTCCTCGCTGGAGAACGTATGATCCAGTATGACCGCGCCGTCGATCAGGCGCTCCGGCAGCATGCGGTGGGACTGCTTGCCGCTGCAGACGATGAGGTCGTAACCCTGCGAGTTGCAGACCTCCTTCATGCCGTCCAGCAGTTCCCCGTACACATCCCCTTTGAAGTCCGTCAGGAATACGCCGAGAATTTTCGTCTCCCGTTTTTTCAGCGTTCTGGCAGCGGCGTTCGGAACATAGTTCAGCTCTTTGGCGATCGCCAGTATTTTCGCGCTGGTTTCGTCCGTCACCTTGCTGCTGCCGTTCAGGGCATAAGATACCGTTGAAATGGAGACTCCGGCTTTTTTAGCGATATCCTTTATACTTACCAATTTGTCCTCGCTCCTTATCGTTGTTCGCCGGGGAATTTTGCAGGCGAGGCGCTTGCTGGCGCCCCTTTCCCGCAAAATCCCGTTCATTCTTGGATGAATCGGATCCTATGGAAAATGGCGATCCGTTAAGATCGCCTAAAAATTTACATAAAAATTTCAACGACGTTATGATCGTCCTTCATCGCCTGCTCAAAGGCTTCCTTGTTGATGCGCAAGCCGCCCTCGCGGTAAGGATTGGCCACCCGCTCCGCCTGGAGCGGATTGCCGTTTAGCGTCACGCGGCTGACGGAAGCGCCGGTTATATGATAAACGAAGGTAACCTTGACCCCGTCGTATTCGAAATCGAAATGCATTCCGTTCAGCGACGCCGGCAGGACCGGGTCGATCGTCAGTCCGCCTTGGTCCTGGCGAATGCCGAGGGCGTTCGAAATCAGCTGGTTCATGTAAATCCCCGGACCGCTGGAATAAATCCGCCATCCGCCTTTCACCTGCACCTTGCCGCTGCGGAGGTCGTCAAACTGCGTCTGCGCCTCGTAGCGGTTGTTGAACTTGCCGTCCGAGCTGCTGAAATACGCGTTGCTCTGCCGCATTTCCGCATTCGGCACGACGTCGCGGATGCCGACCGGGTTAATGACGTTAAGCCCGTTCCATACGTCGTCCGCATGTCCCAGCTTCGCCATCGCTTCGATGAACCGGATGTGGGCATGGACATATTGAAGCCCGACCTCGCGTCCGAAATTCGAAGCCTGCTCCGCCCGTTTGAAATGCGTGCTGACGCCTCCGGCGTACTGGGCGGGACGGTTCATCAAACGAACGCCGTCAGGGAAGAACAGCTTTTCCTTGATCAATGCGTAATGCGATTTCGCGCGCTCCGGATCGAGCAGTTCCGCGATCATGCTGCGCGTCATCGGCAGCAGGCGGTATTGGATACCCGTTTCGGTGTCCGTCGGATGCAGCATCAGCTTGGCGTTAGCAGGGTCTTCCATATAGAGGAAGCCCGGAATAACGTCGGTTTGCAGCATATACCGGCGGTAATCGCGTTTGATGCCGTCCGCCATTTCCTGCAGCTCCGCCGCAAAGGACGGTTCTTCCGCCAGCAGCGCAGCGGACAGCTGGGTAAACGTCTGGTACGTCAGGGCCACCGTCCAGCTGCTGACCATGTATTTCTTGAGCTGGGCGTTCGCCGGCTGCAGCGTATCGTCCCAGTCCCCGTCGCCGTAAGACGACAAGTACGTATCATGCAGGAAGTGGCTGCGGATGTAGCCGATTTCCTTATGCACATGCTCGAGCAGCGTGTATGTTTGTTCCGTGAACTTGAAGCTTCCTTTAACGGTATAGGAAACCTTTTCCTTCAAAATACTGTAATCCCGCGTAGCCGTCAAATAATCGCTGAGCACCTTGAGCGGCCAGACGATAATGTCGCCGTGGCTTTCCTCCTGCTGCACCGGGGCATACCGGTCGAACATGAACCATTGCGGCCAGTTTCCGTCATCCTCGTATTGATGGGAATATACCGTAAGCAAAATATCCCGGACCTGACCGAATTTTTGCGTGGCCATGAAGTACTCCGACGGTCCCTGGCACACGTCGCGCGTTCCCCATGCCGCGCCGCCGTATTGCTCCAGGCCATGCGGAACCGAATAATGGACGAGCATGTTATGCGTGTACCACCAAGCCAGCGCGTTCACCTTGAAGAAGTCGGCGCCCTCGGCTCCGTCCCCGCCGGTAAGGCGGAATCCGTTCATGACCTCCCGATAGAATTCGCGATATTTGGCGATCTCTTCCTCGACGTTTTTGTCTTCGGCCGGCAAGTGTTCGCCGTTCAGCAAACCTTGCACCGTCAGGGTCCACTCGCGGGTTGCCTCGATTTGCATCGTGTAGAGCGACGCGCAGCCGGCCGGTACGCCTTCCGCAAGCACGGTCTCGTCGCCGATCTCGGCCGCGGCGCCATCCAGCCACATGCGGTATTGCAAGTTCGGGTAGGCTTCCTTGCGGAGGTCATCCTGCCCGCCGAAGAAGGTAAGGACGCCGTTTTCGTTCGTCATGCGAACCGGCGCTTCGTATTCGTTGACGTTCATCGTCACTTGGCTTGTCACGAGGAAACGGTACGCCTTTCCGCTTTCGGAACGAACGTTCAGCCGCACTTCCGGCGTGTCCACGGTCGTAAAGTTCGTAATGACCAGCATGTCGTCGGCCGTTTTGTAATACCAGCGCACATAGTTAAAACCGATTTCGAACAGCGATGGCATCGTCAGCAGCCGGTATTGCCCGTCCACTTCCACGTAAATCCGCTGTCCGGCCGTTTTCGGCACGTTTAGCGCGTTTCGGGCGTTGCTCATCATTTTGTTGAAGTTCGTGTTGCCCACGACCAGATGCGAGTTGAAAATGCCGTACATGTAAGACGTGGTCGTGATGACCGTCGCCCCGAATTCAACGTTGTTCCCGCTCATCAAAATATGGCCGTGCGGACGTTCAACCAGCAATTCTTTTTCTTTGCATACGATATGTTCGTAGGAATCCGTGAAAAACGAAAGGAGTTGTCCGCCTTCGCGTTCTTCCTGTTGTCTCTTATGTTCCGGGAAACGCGCATCGATTTCCTCCGCCGACATGGAGAGGGTTTGCAGCGGTTCGCCGATGGTTCCGTTAAACCGAACGGCGGGCAGCTGCCGCAGCGTTTCCTTGTCGCCTTCGACCAAATAAGCCTCCCAAGCCTGCCGAACCTCGGCTTTATACTCGAGCTCGGTTACCGCGGCCGGATGGTTTTCTTTGAACAGGCCGTAAAATACGAAACGCGCTTCGCCGTCAAGCGTCACCCGCTCGGATTGCAGCGCCGTGTACGCAAACTCGTATTGATAGATTTCATTGGCCAGCCCGGCCTTGCTCAGGCAGGAAGGCACGTTTGTTTCCTTGTAGGACAAACCGAAAAATTGGAAGCCGTCCGTCGAATAGCCGGCAGCGCGCGTCAAGGCGCCTTGCTGGATATATGGGAACGCTCCGCCGCTTTGCGGCATGTTTTGTCTGGAGCAAACGACGTAACCGAAATCATCGTCCTCGAAAACGGTATGGTCGATATATTGGGACAAATAGGCTTCGTTGCTGCGCACCGCCCCGATGTCGGCATTGCCGAGATCCTGTCCGTAGATGATGTCGATGCTTGCCCCTTCGCCCCGGGCCACCACGTCCCAGAACCAGACGCCGAGCGGAGACACGGCAAAAGTCACGCGGTATTCGACGCCGTCGGCGCTGCCTTCCCAAAGAATCCGGCGTTGCCCGGCGCTGACTTTGCTTTGGGAACGGATGCCGAGCAGAGGGTAAAACGAAATGCCCGACTCGCGGTGAATACGCAGGTACAGGTTATTCAAAGCTCCTTCGATCGGGCTTGCCACCAGTTGGTTTATCATGGTTTGGCCGCTTAGAGCCTGGTGCAAATCGCCGCTTTCCCAAAAGGTAAAGCTCAAATCACCCGCTTGGATGTTTAGCTTAGAGTTCGTAATCGTGGCTGTCATATGTTGTTAATTCCTCCTAACCCTTGAAATAAACCTGCGAGCGCGGTGTCCGGATCGTGCCGGAGAGGCCGTCAGGCCCCTCGCACGGTCCGCCTTCATTCACGTTCACCTGTTTCGATTAAACCAGCTTAAAGGACGCTTCCAGCGTGTCGCGGCTGTTCGCCCCCACGAATACCCGGAAGGAACCGGGATCGCTTGCGAAACCGAGATCGGAATGATGGTACCGCAGCTGCTCTTCCGTCAATGTGAAGGTTGCGGTTTGGCTCTCGCCCGGCTGAAGCTCCAATCGTTCGAATCCTTTAAGCTCGCGGAGCGGACGGACGACCTCTCCCGCCACGTCGCGAACGTACAATTGAACCGTTTCGATTCCGGCCCGTTCTCCCGTATTGGTTACCTTCACTTGCACCGTGATCGGTTCATCCGCCTTCATTTCCGGGCTCGACAGGGTCAAATCGCTGTATTCGAAGCTCGTGTACGAAAGGCCGAACCCGAACGGCAGCAGCGGATCGTTAGGGCTGTCGATATATTTGGATACGTAACGTTCGTCCGATTTGGAAGGATCCATCGGGCGTCCCGTATTAAAATGGTTGTAGTAAACAGGCACTTGGCCCACCGATTGCGGGAAGGACATCGTCAGACGCCCGGACGGGTTCACGCGGCCGGTCAAAATGTCGGCGATCGCCGCCCCGCCTTCGCTGCCCGGGAACCAGGCTTCAAGCACCGCATCGGCCTCGTCGAATATGCCGTGCAAATCAAGCGGACGGCCGTTGAAAATGACGGCTGCCATCGGCTTGCCAAGCTTCTTCAGCCATTTCACCAGCTCGAGCTGCGCCTGAGGCAGGCGGATGTTCGTTCTGGAGCCGCCTTCGCCGCTCATCGCGGATTCTTCGCCCAGGGCCAACACGACGATGTCGGCGCTGCGGGCCGTTTCGAGCGCCGCCTCCAGCTGCTCCGGCGTCATGCTGTCGATGCCGCAACCTTCGCTGACGACAAGGGTTCCGGTGAAACGTTCCTTGAGCGCCGAAGCGAGCGGAGCCGCATCTTCCTTCTCCCCTACGCAGGACCACCAGCCGAGAATATCGTTGCTCTCCGCGTACGGGCCGATCAATGCAACGCGGGCATCCTTTCGCAGCGGCAGCACGCCGTCGTTTTTGAGGAGAACGCTCGATTTGGCAGCCAGCTCATAGGAAACCCGGCGATGTTCCTCGCAGAAAAGAATTTCCTTCTCGCGCTCCGGGTCTGCCGCGCGAAGCGGATTCTCAAAAAGTCCGAGTTTGTCTTTCAGGCGCAGGATGCGCAATACGGCTTCGTCGATGAGCGCTTCGTCCACCTTGCCGCTCTCCACGAGCTCCGGCAAATGGCGGACGTAACAAGGGGTCATCATCTCAATGTCGACGCCGGCCCGGATCGCCCGGTATGCCGCTTCGCGGTCGTCTTCGGCCGCGCCGTGCGCGATCATCTCCCGAATGGACGCCCAGTCGGAGATCAGCACGCCGTCGAATCCCCATTCGTCGCGCAAAATGCCGCGCATCAGTTTTTCGTTGCCGGTCGCCGGAATGCCGTCCACCGTGTTAAACGATGTCATGACCATTTCGCAGCCTTCGTCAAGCGCCGCTTTATAGGCCGGCAAATATTGCTCGCGCAGCTGCCGCTCGGACATGTTGACCGTATTGTAGTCCCGTCCGCCCTCCGGCGCGCCGTAAGCCGCAAAGTGTTTCACGCAAGCCGCCAGTCGGTCGGTTTCCTCTTTCAGATTGCTTCCCTGATAACCTCTGACGAAGGCGCGGGCAAACATTCCGTTGAGATAAGGATCCTCTCCGGTCGTTTCCATGACTCTTCCCCAGCGCGGATCGCGCACCAGATCGACCATCGGCGCAAACGTCACGTGAATGCCGGATACGGCCGACTCTTTGGCGGCGATTTCCGCGCTTTTCTCCGCCAGCTCCAAATCCCAGGAGCAGCCGATGGCGAGCGGGATCGGGAAAATGGTTTTAAAACCATGCACGACGTCCGCCATAAACATCAGCGGGATTCCCAGCCGGCTTTTTTTCAGGTACGATTGCTGCACGTCGATGACCGCCTGCGCCCCGGAAAGGCCAAGCACGGAACCGCTGCCGGTAACCATCGGCTCGGTAATTCCCATTTCCTCCATCGGTCCGGTCACTTGACTTTCGTTGTCCGTGCCTTCGTGAAAATGGGCGGTAAGCTGAAGCAATTGAGCGATTTTCTCTTCCAGCGTCATTTGTTGTATAAGGCCTTTTAATTGCTGAATATCCATACAGTTCCCTCCACTACCTGCTCAAACATTCAAGCGGGTTTTTTCTCTTTTTTTGCTGTACAGGCGCCTGGGCCGAAAATTGCTTCATTATATATGAAAGATTTATAGAACGCCGCGAGCCGCTTGAAGACTCCGGCATTCTTTCTTCTTTCTCAGGAGCTTGCGCAACATCCGTCGCCCCGGAAGCGGGCAGGACGGATCGCTTTTTGTTTCCATCCGCTTGTGCAAACTCCTCAATCAGAAGAGAGGGGATAACTTCGTCTCTTTCACGAGGCCGGAAGCCTGCCGTCCCAGCTGGAAAATAGAGGTCTTTCCGGCCGTCATGAAGAGAAGAACCCGGCTGCACCCTAATGCTGCACACCGGGTTCACGGACGGGGGTTTGGGTAAAACCCCTCGCCCATCGTCCTTTTTAGAGATATCTTTACTTGGCGAATTTGCTGTTCAATTCATCCAGCACCGGTTGAACGAGGGATTGCTTGCTTTGCACCCATTTCTTCCAGTTGGTTTCCAGATCGCCGCTTTGCAGAATCAGGTTGGCATACTCGTTTTGATATTCGAACGTTGCTTGGCTTTTTGCCTTGGAATCATACAGCTGTACGTCCCAATCGTAAGTCGCCAGCTTGCCGCCTTCTTTGCCGAGTTTCGCTTTTTCTTGGAAAAGCTGCACGGCACGGTCGCGGTATTCCTTTTTGATCGCCGGGTTCACGACGCTGAAGTCGTCGCCCAGGACATACAGGCCTTCAAAACGTGCAGGATATTTGTCTTCGAGCGTCGTTCCTTCCGGAAGCAGGCTCACCAGCTCGTTTTTGTCGTCGTATTTCCAGTCTTTGCCCTCGAAGCCCATGTTGACGAGCAATTGTCCTTCTTTGCTTGTCGAGTAATCGAGGATGTCCATGATGCGTTCAAACTTCTCTTGGCTGATGTTCGGCGAGAAGATCAGGGACGACCAGAAATTAACCTGCTCCAGGTTGCGGTATTTGCCGTCATCGCCGAGAACGATGGCCGTGTGGACCAGATCGTCGCTGCTGACGCCCAGGTTTTTCTGCATGTTTTTGTCCAGATCTTGTCTGTACGATGCCAGGCCGCCGAGGGACATGATGCCGGCTACGCCTTTGACTCTGAAGTTGTCGGTGCCTTCGTTGTTTTTCCATGTGTAAAACTCAGGATTCAGCAGGCCTTCTTTATACGCCTTTTGCATCAGCTTCAGGCCGGTCAACGTTTCCGGATCCGCCGGACCCCAATGGAATTTGCCGTCTTCGCCTCTGTAGAATGCGGATTCCACGCGGGAGTGTTCGCTGTTGGCCATGATGATGTTCGTCAGGGCATCGTCCGCGTTATAAGACATCGGAACCAGCTTGGAGCCCAGTTTCCCCGGATCCTTCTCTTTGATCAGCTCGGCATAATGGATCAGCTCGCTTGTCGTGTATGCGTCCTTCAACTCGAATCCGACGGCTTTCGCCCAGTCCTTGCGCAGCGCGATGACGCCGATTTGGTTCACGAGCGGGTCGGCCGGTTTGTTTTGGTAGTAGACCGGTTTCGGCAGGATGTACGTGCCGCCCGTCAGCTCTTCCAGTTTGTCGCCAAGGCCCGTCAGCTTGTAGGCTGCGGCTACGTTCGGCCAGCGTTCCTTCCAGTCATCCGGAAATTTGTACAAAAGTCCTTGGTCCACGTAATTCATGAAATCGCCGTGCACGTAGTTCCAGCTTGCCACGTCAGGCAGGTCGCCGGAGTTGATCCACAGGCGGAGTTTTTCCGGCCAGGAATCCCATTGCACGTAGTTGTAATCCCACTCGACGTTGAACTTGTCCATCCAATATTTGTGGAATTCGTTGTCCAGCACGCCGTCCTTCACTTCGGTCGTCTGCGCGACGGAGATTTTCAGCTTGTCCTTGTAGTTGCCGTCCGCGTCTTTTTCGTTGCCGCCGGATGATGCCGAGTCTTTCGAGCAGGCAGTGACCGTCACCATAACCGCCGACAGCGCGACGGCCAGGAGAGGTTTAAGCAGCTTTTTGGTGTTCATGTTTTTCCCCCACTTTGATCAGATTTTTGCAGTTCAGGCTTTTGCAAAATTCGATTCCGGCCGCTCCAGAGTACAATATATGGAGGAATGAAACCGTTTCGCTCTATATATTGCTGATAGGAAGTGCTCTTTTTGAACTTTTGCAAAATCCTCAGTTAAAAATCTATTGTGTAATCAGGTCTTGATAGCCCCTGTCAACACCCCTTTGGCGAAGTGCTTTTGCAGCATCGGGAAGAAGCACATAATCGGCACCATCGATACGAAAACCGAAGCCATCTTCATTCCCGTGGAAAAACCGGATTTGTTCAGGGCGTCCACGCTGGACGCGTTCGAAACGTTTGTCGAGGATTCGACGATGATCGTTCTTAGGACGTTTTGCAGCGGCAGCATCTCCGCCTTTCGCAGGAAAATCATCGCGTCGTACCATCCGTTCCAGAAGGCGACGCCGTAGAACAGCGTAATCGTTGCCATGATCGGCGCGGCCAGCGGCAGCACGATGGAGAACAGGATCTTCCATTCCCCGGCTCCGTCGAGTCTGGCGGATTCCATCAGCGATTCCGGGAGGCCTTGGAAATAGTTCATCATCAGGATCATGTTGAAGGCGCTGAAGCTCCCCACCAGGATGACGGACCACAAGGTACCGGTCAGGTGAAGCGACTTCATGACCAGGTAAAGCGGTACGATGCCGCCGTTGAAAATCATGGTGAACAGGACCAGGAAAAAGATCAGCTTTTTGCCCGGAAACTTGTCCCGGCTAAGGCCGTAGGCCATCGTGCTTGTCAGGAACAAGCTGAGCGGCAGCCCGACGACGAGAATTTTGATCGTATTCCAGAAGCCCGTCAAAATCCTTCCGTCATTCAACAACGCCTTATAAGCGTCCAGCGTCGGATGCTTCGGAAACAGCATCATCGGGTTATCGGCGTATTCTTTTTGCGAAGCGAACGAAATCGCGATCACGTTGATGAACGGGATGAGGATCATCAAGGACAAAATGATCAGGACGACCAGCAGCGCATAGTCGAGAAAGGTCATTTTGCCGATCCGGTATTTATGCCGTTTTGCGGTAGCGGTACTCATCTGTTATTCACTCCTTTCCTAGCGGAACAAGCCGTCTCCGCCCATCATTTTTGCCACTCGGTCGGCGGCCAGCAACAGGATCATGTTCACCAGGGAACGGAACAAGCTGACGGCGGTCGAGAACGAGAAGTCCGTCGAGGACTGGAACGTAATGCGGTAAATGTATACGTCGAGCACCTGGGACACGTTTTGCGTGGCTGCGTTCGCCAAGTTGAAGATCTGGTCGAAGCCCGCGGACATCAAACCGCCCACGTTAAGAATGAACATGACGGTAACGGTCGGAAGAATGTTCGGCAGCGTAATTTTGAAAATTTGCTGCATCCGCGAAGCGCCGTCGATTTGGGCCGATTCGTACTGGTCCTGGTCGATGCCGGAAATAGCCGCCAGGAAGATGATCGCGCCCCAGCCGGTCGACTTCCAGATGTCGGTTAGAATCAGCATCGGCAGGAACATTTTTTCCGAACCCAGGAAGTTGATCGTCGGCAGCCCCATCAGCTGCAGCGCGCTGTTCAGCAATCCGTCATAGGACAGCACGTTGATGACGATCCCGGAAACGATGATCCAGGACAAAAACTGCGGAAACGTAAATACCGTTTGGAACAGCTTTTTGGTTTTGCGCATCCGCAGCTCGTTCAGCAGCAGCGCAAGAAGGATCGGGAACGGGAACGTGATGACCAGCTTGATGATGTTGACGTACAGCGTTCTCCACACGGCCTGCGCGAAGGTTGGATCGCGGAAGACGTATTTGAAGTTTTCGAAGCCGACCCAAGGGCTTCCCCAAATGCCCTCGTTGGCCTTGTAGTGCTTGAACGCCAGCGACAGGCCGCCCATCGGCAGGTAAGCGAACAAAATCAACCAAACCAGGCCGGGAATCAGCAGGGTATAGGTCATTCGGTGCTTCCAGATTTCCTTGTACCAAGGAGTCGCGGAACGCGCTCGTAATTTTTTGTCAGGCCCTAAGGCTGCGGGTTTCAATTTGCATCGCCTCACTCTACTTATTTCTTTTCGTTGAACAGGAAGTCGAAAGCCGTTTTCAGGTGCCTTTCCCAGAAAAGCCAATCATGGGCTCCCGGGCCTTCCACGTACGCGAATTCGAACGGCGTGTTCCGCATGTAATCGGCGAACTCCCGGTTCATCCCGATAAAAGGATCTTCGGTTCCGCAGCAGCAAAGGACCGAAGGGAGCGGCCCGCCTTCATCGATACGTTTCGCAGCCAGCGCGTACAAGTCCTGGTCCGGCTTGACCTGAAGGTCCGGTCCGAATACCGCCTGCATCTCCTTCGCCATCCCCGCTTCCATGTTCGGATCGCGGAGTCGCTTTTGGATATCGGTAACGCCGGATAAGGATACCGCTTTCGCATACCGGTCCGGATAGGTCAGGGCGCATTTCAAAGCACCGTACCCGCCCATCGACAAGCCGGCCACGTAGGTTTTCCCGGGATCCTCGTTCAGCCGGAGCAGCCGGCCGCAAAGGTCCGGAAGCTCCTGCGTCACGTAGCGGAAATACTCGAGACCGTATTCCATGTCCGTGTAGTAGCTTCGGTTGGCTTCCGGCATGATGACCGTGCAGCCGTATTTGGCCGCATACAGCTCGATCGT
The DNA here is from genome assembly GCF_038004655.1 of Paenibacillus sp. FSL M7-1455. Lineage (NCBI taxonomy): Bacteria > Bacillati > Bacillota > Bacilli > Caryophanales > Paenibacillaceae > Paenibacillus > Paenibacillus sp. FSL M7-1455. Next base: position 4,522,474 of record NZ_JBBORO010000001.1, read on the forward strand.
CGTCAGGCGGTGCCATGTACTGGCGTTGTCTCCGGCCCCGTGAAGAAGATAAAGCGTGCTGCTTGCCGGAACGCCGGCATCGACGGGCGAGATGACATGAATGTTGGTGGTCATCCGCAAGGCAGGCGAGCCGGTATCCATCGTTATATGCGCCATATGTAACCCCTTTCAATCGCGTCGTTTTATAACATACAGTTGCAAAATCGGCTTTATTGTCTTTCGTCTTTGATTAAACTTGCAAAATTCGACAAAAATCTCGGACGGCTTGGCGAAACGTTTCTTTTATGCTCAAACCTCTCCCACAAACGTCCAAATAATGCCTATTTCCCTGTAATGTTCGACCTTAGAGCCTCTGGCAATCCATCATTCCAGATATTTCATATAGACCGTTTTTTGGTTTGTAAGCGATTCATTCGAATCGTTTCGATAACATCATAATCCTCTTGTCACCTCATGTCAACTATCTTTTTCTAAAACCTCTTTCCATGACATGGAATGTTCATCATTCTACTAAAACGATCCATTTCTGGTCTTGATTTCAGCAGGAAAGCGATTGCCGAGGGAAGTTGACAGGGGCATTCTCTTGTAATAAATTCTAGTTTAAAAGAATATCATGGAAACGTTTCTATGAAGAAGAAAGAAGGCTTAACATGTCCATATCGTTATCCGGTTTCGTGGATCGCATATCGAGCCAACGTTTAAACGTGCTTTCGGCGCGCGTGCTTCAACATGGAGCGCCTGCCGCGGCATGGGACTTGACCCGGGATGAGCGCCGGCTGCAGCATTCGGTGAGCAAATCCTTTACATGCATGGCCGTCGGGCTCGCGATTGCCGAAGGCAAGCTGTCCCTTGACACGAAGCTGAAAGATTTTTTTCCGCAGCATGCCGGAGGGCATGTTGGCGCGCCCCCGGACATGCAGCCCGGGGAACTGACGCTTTACAATCTGCTTCGGATGTCTTCGGGCCATGATTCGCCCCCGCTGTGGGCCGAAGAAAGAGCGTCCCTCCAGGAAAAGGATTGGGTGAAATATTATATGTCCTTGCCGCTGGACAGGCCTCAAGGGGAAAAATTCACGTACAGCAGCGGCGACACGTTCGTGGTCTCCGCCCTGGTGCAAGCCGCTGTCGGCGAAACCGTCAAAGATTATTTGACGCCCCGCCTGTTCGAGCCGCTTTGCATAAAGGACGTCAGTTGGGAGACTTCCCCGCTTGGCGTAACGCTCGGATGCGCGGGACTTTCCATCAGCAACGAGGAGCTCAGCCGGTTCGGGCAGCTTCTTTTGCAAAAAGGGATGTGGGAAGGCAAGCAGCTGGTGCCCGCGGAATGGATCGAATTTGCGACCCGCAAGCAGATCGACAACGAGGGCAGCCCGGATTGGAGCCAGGGTTACGGCTGCCAGTTCTGGATGTGCAGGCATGACGCTTACCGTGCCGACGGCGCGCACGGGCAGCTGTGCGTGGTCATCCCCGGCAAAAACGCCGTGATCGCGGTCAACAGCGAGGAAGACGACATTCAAGGGATTCTTGATGCGGTTTGGGCGGAGATTTTGCCGCAGCTGTAATGGAAAAACGAGAATTTTGCAGCGGATTGCAAAGGAGCCAGCCGGATTTTCGGCTGGCTCCTTTGCGGATGCGGCAATAGATAAGCGGGATATGGTATAATATGGGACGTACATACACGCCTTGAGTGGGCGCACCCTCCCGAAAGGGGGTGGTGCGATGAACATTTCGTTCGGTGAAGTGCTTACCTTCGGATTATTCCTGTTGGCTTTGCTGATTTACATCGATAAACGAAAGTAACCCACTCCTAAGGTTCGCGCCTAAGTGGGTTACTTCACGTATCATTGACATGATCTGGAGGGGAATCCCGCTCAAGATGTTTGTACAAGGGGCAGCCTGGGCCGGCTGCTCCTCGCTTATTGTTATCTTAGCATATGGGGAATTATACCTCAAGGAATAGGAACCGCTGCTTCGAGTTGGCACCCGTCCCAGGTCGGGATACACCCCTCCGGGCTGACTGCGAAGCTTATGCTCCCGATGTTGATGCTTCGACGAACCCTGTTGGGTTCTCATCCCTTTATAAATTAAAAAACCACTCTCACGAGTGGCTTTGTACGTCCCAGGAGGGATTCGAACCCCCGACCGACGGCTTAGAAGGCCGTTGCTCTATCCTGCTGAGCTACTGGGACTTGTTATGTAATAGAAAAGCGATGCGTTTATTATTATAGCGCATTTTCCGGAAAATTCAAAGGGAAATTTTTAAAAATGAATCATCGCCATCTTCGCGGGGTAATATGATAACAGCAAACCCACGTCAAAGGAGTTTTTGCAATGCGTCAATTGCTGTCGGCCTTATCGTATTTCAGCATCTTTTTCGCACCGTTTCTCCTCCCCCTGATCATCTGGATCGCATGCAGGGAAGATTCGTATGTCGCCATGCATTCGAAACGGGCGCTGATCTCGCACATCCTTCCTTTCGTCGCGGCCTTACCGCTGCTTTTTCTTACGTTCGGCGCGGAGCATTTAGGCTCGGTGCTTGGATATATCATTTTGTTCATCATCATCTACTTCGGAACGTTCATCTACAACATCGTCAAAGGCATTCAAGTCCTTCGCGAATACGCGTAGCCGAAAAATTCCTTCCATTATATGTAACATTATCCAACCCAAAAACCTCCGATCGCCCGGAGGTTTTTGCGTTTTCAGGGGTACCTACTTATTGCCAAATCGTCTTGGGTTTTGCGGAACAGCCAAATTTCTGTCGTTTTTACTCAGGACTTCGTCAGCAAATTCAGTCTGGTGGGCATACTTGTTGCCTTTCGTCTTTTTGTACGTCGTTGCCACTTTCGCTCACCCCCCTAAGCATAGTATGGGATGCGATGCAAGCCGCTATGACCTTCAATATCTGGCTCGCCTTACAGCTCTTCTTGGGCAAGCGGCAGCGAAAAGAACCGTTCCATCCCGCGACATCATCCCGCTTCTTGTGACAAGTTCTGGCGGCGACCTGCGCCCGGACAGACATTTTATGCCCTTCTTCGGCATATAACTGTATCACTTTCAGAAAATGAGGAATTTGCAAAAGAAAGGATGATCCGTCATGTGCGGAATAACCGGTTTTATTGAATGGAGCGGCGATTTGACGCAGCATTCGCAGACTCTCGTAAAAATGACGGAAACCTTGACACCAAGGGGACCGGATGCCTCGGGAACCTGGATTTCGGGCCCCTGCGCCTTCGGGCATCGGAGGCTCAGCGTCATCGATCCGGAAAACGGGGCACAGCCCATGCTTGTATACGATGATGAGGATTTATACACCATAGTATATAACGGGGAATTGTACAACGCTGCCGAGCTCAAGCAGGAACTGCGAAAAAGAGGACATCACTTCCGGACGAATTGCGACACGGAAGTTCTTTTGGTCTCCTACATCGAATGGGGGCCTGCTTGCGTCGACAAGTTTAACGGCATTTTTGCTTTTGCCATCTGGGACAGCGTGCGGGAACAGGTCTTCATGGCCCGCGACCGGCTGGGCGTCAAGCCCTTTTTCTACAGCCTGATCGGCGGCACCTTCATCTTCGGCTCCGAACCCAAAGCGCTGCTTCAGCATCCCAAAGTCGAACCGGTCGTCGGGCCGGAAGGTTTGGCGGAAATTTTCATCATCGGACCGGCGCGTACGCCGGGGCAAGGCGTATACCGCGACATCCAGGAGCTGCGCGCGGGGCACGCGATGATATTCAGCCGCCAAGGCTTACGCACGTATCCGTACTGGAAGCTGGACAGTTACCGGCACGAAGAAGATACCGAAACGACCGCCGCGCGGCTGCGCGAGCTCCTTCAAGATACGCTGGAGCGGCAGCTTGTCTCCGACGTGCCGGTATGCACGCTGCTTTCCGGCGGCCTCGATTCCAGCGCGCTGACGGCGCTTGCCGTGCAGTATTACAACCGGACGGGGCAAGGACGGATGGATACCTATTCGGTGGACTACGTCGGCAACGACAAACATTTCAAATCCCACGCCTTTCAGCCGGGAGCCGATGCTCCGTGGATTCAGCGCATGGTTGAAGAGCTCGGTACAAGGCATCATTTCATCGAATTCGACACGCCGGAGCTGATCGAGTCGCTGAACAACTCCACCTTGACGCGGGATTTGCCCGGCATGGCGGACGTGGACGGTTCCCTGTACCTGTTTTGCCGGGAAATCAAAAAAGGCGCCACCGTCGCCGTCTCCGGGGAAGCCGCGGACGAAATTTTCGGCGGATACCCGTGGTTTCACCGCGATGACATGCTGAATTCGGGCACTTTTCCGTGGGCCGTCGCCTCCGACATGCGCGCAAGCCTGCTTTCCCCCGAAATCCGCGAGTGGACGCGGCCGCTCGAATACCTCGGAGACCGTTACGCCGAAGCCGTGCGGGAAGTGCCCAAGCTGCGCGGCGAAACCGGCAAACAGGCGCAAATGCGCGTGATGTCCTATTTGAACATTACCCGCTTCATGCCGACGCTGCTTGACCGCAAAGACCGCATGAGCATGGGGGTTGGCTTGGAGGTCCGCGTACCGTATTGCGACCACCGGCTGGTTCAATATGTGTGGAATATCCCGTGGGACATGAAAATGACCGGAGGCCGCGAAAAAGGCATTTTGCGCAAAGCGCTGGAAGGCGTTCTGCCGGAAGACGTGCTGTACCGCAAAAAAAGCCCATACCCGAAAACCCATAACCCCGATTTCCTGGCCGCCGTCAAACAGCAGGTGCTCGACATTCTCGACGACCCGTCATCGCCGATCCTTCCCCTCATCGACCGGAATAAAATCCGCGAAATCGCCGCTTCCCCCGAAGCGTCAACGCATTTGCCCTGGTTCGGCCAGCTGATGTCCGGCCCGCAATTGTTCGCTTATTTGGCCCAAGTCAACCATTGGCTGAAAACCTATCATGTATCGATCAAATAAATAACGCCGACGCCACCAGGCTTCATTCGACCATCGTATCCGTTTGGGATCGGAGGTTACGCCTCCATGGCAATCCATGCAAAAAAAGCCCGTTCGCCGGAACGGGCTTTTTTGCCGTTTTGCCGTTTCTAAGATGTGAAAGTGACTTGCATAGGAAAGAAAAGCTTTAACCGATAACCCCTTTGGACAAAATCAAATTGCCGTAAAGCGCCTTTTCCCCGGTGGCCACCACCGCATAAGCCTTTTTGGCGCGTTCGTAAAATTCGAAACGTTCGATTTCAGCAAATTCGATGCCCTGTTCGACCCGATCCACCAGTCCCCGGTACACGTCCCACACGGGGGTTTCCACCGGATCGCCGGGGGTCACCTGCATCAGCATGACCGGATGGGTCAAATAGCGGTTCAGCGGAAAAAGCTCAAGCGTCGCCGCCAGCAGCTCGGGAATGCCGTGCCCGTCCGCGCGGACCAGGCGTTTGGCCGTCGAGACGGCGGGAAAATTCGCGTCCGCAAACACAATTTCGTCGCCGTGTCCCATCTCGCATAAAACTTTCAGCAGCTCGGGGGAAAGCAGCGGGGATATCCCTTTCAGCATGAGGAAGCCTCCTTTATGTCCTTCACATCACATCCCCTACTAATTACGACATCGAACCGGGCAATCCTCCCCGGATGGAACAATATTGCCGGCGGTATTTCAGCGGGGACATGCCCGTCACTTCCTTGAATACCCTTCCGAAATGCGTCAGGCTCTCGAAACCGACCTGGCCGGCCACCGCCGCCACTTTGTCGTTCCCCGTCATCAGCAGCCCCTTCGCTTCCTTGATGCGCACATGGTTCACGTATTCGGTAAAGGTATATCCCGTGCTTTGGCGGAACGTTTTGCAAAAATAAGACGGACTGATGCCGTAACGCCGCGCCATGTCCGCGATCGTCAGCTTGTCCTGATAATGGCGGTTGATATAATCGACGATCTCGAACGTTTTATTGCGGACGGAATGGACCAGCGGCTGCTCCCCGGATACGGCGTTCGTTTTTCGGCGGATGAGCAGCAGCAGCTGATACAGCAGCGTCTTCAAGCAGGACTCGTATCCTTCGGGCTTTTCCGTAAATTCACGGATCATGTGGTCAAAAAGACGTTCAACCAGCCCCCGCTCCTGCACGGAAAGCTTAATGAACGGCAGTCCGCGGCTAAAAACCGACATGACGTCGACGGGCATTCCTCCCGCAAACAGATCATCCAAAAACTCCTTTTTGAACTCCAGCGTTACCCGCTCGAAGCTTGCCCCGCCGGCATTCACCAGTTTATGAATCTCGTTCATATCGATGACGAACAGCGCGCCGCTGACGGCCTGATAGGCCCGATCGCCGATGAAATAACAGATGTCGCCGGAAACCAGGTAAAAAATTTCGTATCCGTTATGGTAATGCCGGGACGGCATGCTGGAGCGCTTTTTCCGTTCCCTGTCGATGTAAAACCGCGAAGCTTCGTAAAATTCCATGTCGGCCGCTGCCCCCCTTTCCCGCGTCGATGACAAGATATGTAGAAAAAACCTAATCAAGGCGAAGATTTGTAATGAAAATGATCGTATCATGCGCTATGGTAGGTGGCAAGACGAACAAACCCAGGAACGGAGGTATCATCATGAAATTCGACCTTCATACGCATCACGCCCGGTGCGGACATGCCCATGGGCATATTCGCGATTACATCGCGGCTGCCGTCGGCAACGGTTTATCCTGCATCGGCATCTCGGACCATACGCCGTTTTTCGCCGAAAAGGAAGATCACCCTGCCCCGGAAGCATCCATGGCAACATCGGAGTTTCCCGCATACGTTCGCGAAGTGCTGGAGCTGAAACGGGAATTTGCCGGGCAAATCGAGGTGCTTCTCGGCGTAGAAGCCGACTTTATTCCCGGCTCGGTGGACGTATACCGGAAGGTGCTGAACGATTATTCCCTGGATTACATCATCGGCTCCGTCCATGATTTCGCCGGGGTCAGCCTGTACGATGCCGAACATTGGGAGTGGCTGACGGAAGCGGGCAAGCTTGAACTGAAAAACAGCTACTACGACTACATCTCCCGCTCAGCCCAAACGGGATTGTACGATATTTTGGGACATGTGGACGCCTTGAACCGGTACTTCCCGGGGTATTCCAACCTGTATACGGAAGCCGCCGAACACACGCTGCGCACCATCGCCGCCCACGACGTCGCCATGGAGATCAATTCGTCGGACGACCTGTGGGTTCCGGGCCCCGACCTGCTGGAACGGGCGTTTTATTACGGCGTCAAAGTCACCTTCGGTTCCGACGCCCATGAACCGGCGCGCGTCGGCGAACATTTTGAAGCCGTCGCCCGGCAGCTCTACGACATCGGTTACCGGGAATGGGCCGTGTTCAAAAAACGCAAGCGCATCATGCTGCCGTTGGAACGGTAAGCGAAAACCGAAAAGGCGTGCCCCTGCGGCACGCCTTGCCCATTCCAGCCGTATTAAATGCGCACGTCGGCCACGACCGGATAATGGTCCGACGGCATTTTCCCGTTCCGATGATCCGCGATCGCCCCGTAATTCAACACGCGCACCGGGCCGGCTACGAAAATAAAATCGATCGGGCTTTCAAATTCGATCCCATGTTCAGCCAGCGGCTGCAAAAACTTGGGAAACATGCGGGCGGCCACTTCCCTGGAATCGAACCCCTGAAACGTAAACGCAGGCCCGAAATGCCGATAATCCGCCTCTTTGCTTGCATCCCGCAGCATAGCCGGTTCCGTCTGCCCCTGGCCGGTGAGGACGCGGTATGGCACCGAATCGGAAGTCACGTTGAAGTCGCCCGTCAGCACGGCCGGCCGATCCGCCGCCAGCTCCTTGATCCGGTCCACGATCAAATGGGCGCTTCGTTCGACGGCCACCTTGCCGATATGGTCAAAGTGGGTATTCAAATGCAGGAAGGTCTTGCCGCTATAACCATCCTGAAATTCAGCCCATGTCACGATCCTTCTGCAAGCGGCGTCCCAGCCAAGCGAACCCGGTTCCTCCGGACGCTCCGACAGCCAGAAGGTATCCTGGCGCAGCGGCTTGAGCCTTTGTTTGCGATAAAAGATGCAGGAAAACTCGCCGTCTTTGTCGCCGTCCTCCCTGCCTACGCCAATCCAGCCGTATTCGGGCAGCAGCGCCTGCAAATCCTCCAGCTGTTCGTACAGCACCTCCTGCATGCCCACCAGATCCGGCCGGTGAAAACGGATGATCCCCGCCACCAGCTCCTTGCGGCTGCCCCATACGTTTTCGCCTTCCCTATCGTACGCGTTTTTGATGTTATAGGACATGCAGCGCAGGTCAAGTTCCAGGTTCGCTTTCTCTGCAGACATTCCCCTCACTCCAATCGATGTCAATTTTTGATTCCAATCTTCCCCATCATAGGGACATTAGCTTTTGGCGTCAACCAGCCGGAAACGTTCGCATACGAGCGGAATGTCGTCCGAGAATGCCAAACCAAGCCGGTTCAGCTCTTTCGTAAAAAATTGTTCATGGACCTCCCGCCAGTACCGGTAAGACCGATCCCCTTCGCCTTCCGCCACGGCAAAATCCTCCGGAACTTCGTTCATCGGCATCACGTTGACTTCGACCGTTTGGATGATGGCGACGGGCAGATCCTTGGCATTCAAAATAATGCTGTAATCGCCGACCGCGGGAAGCGGCTCCCCTTCGGCTTCATAACAGGCGAGCGCGGAACAGGTTGCCGTTTTGATCCCGTCGACGACCAGCCGGGCCAGCTGATCCGGGTCGGCCCCGAACGGCCAGGCGCTTACCGATTCCGGTTTTTCCCCGCCCCGCTTGTCCCAATATTCATTCCAATACGCTTGCGCTTCTTCGTTCATGCTTCTTAAACCTCCCCTGCTTTGAAAAAGCTCTTGTAACCCAATCAAATCATATCTTGCCGGCCATGTCCATGCGAAAAAAACCACGGCAGCCGCATATCCGGCTCGCCGTGGTTCATTGTGTGCTAAAGCTTATATGACGCCGACTTAAACCTTCGATTCCCGCTCCTGCAGCATGCCGATCAATTTCCGCAAAGCGGCCCCCCGGTGGCTGATTGCCTGCTTTTCCTCCACGGAAAGCTCAGCCATCGTTTTTTCGTATTCCGGCAGGTAAAAAAGCGGGTCATACCCGAATCCGCCGCATCCGGCAGGCTCGTCCGTAATCCAGCCGTTGACGTCCCCGCTCGCTTCGAGGTGGGCGCCGGTTGCCGGGTCGTACAGGACGAGGGTACAGACGAAACGTGCCGTGCTGAGCAGCGGCTGCTGCGTATCGTCGCCCATTTTTTTCTCCTCCAACATCCGCAGCAGCTTTTCGTTATTTTCCTGATCCGTCGCATGTTCCCCGGCAAAACGCGCCGAATAGACGCCCGGGCGCCCGTCCAGCTCGTCCACGCACAGGCCGGAGTCGTCCGCGAGTACCGGCAGGCCCAGCGCGTCCCCGACCGTCTTCGCTTTTTTCAGCGCGTTGTCGGCAAAGGTTTCGCCGTCCTCCACGACCTCCGGCAGCTCCGGATAGTCGAACATGCTTTGGACTTTTTTGCCGAGTTTCGCGAAAGCATGCTCAAATTCCTTGACCTTCCCCTGGTTCCGGGTCGCGACGATAATCAGATCTTGATCCAGCTTCATTCCTAAACCTCTCTTCCCGATTGGCCCGAGCCAATCATGAGGGCGATCGGTCCAAGCGCTTCCTTTTGTTTCTCGATCAACTGCAATATCCCCCGTTCCCCAAGCTCCAGCAGCTGGTTAAGCTCCTGGCGGGTGAACGGGCTTTCCTCGCCGGTCCCCTGCAGCTCGACAAAAGCGCCGCCGCCCGTCATCACGATGTTCATGTCCACCTTGGCCGTCGAGTCTTCCTCATAATTCAGATCCAACATCGGCTCGCCGTTGACGATGCCGACGCTGACCGAAGCCAAAAAATCCGTAATCGGAAACGCCGGCAGCCTGTGCTGCTCCGCGATCTTGCTTACGGCGATGGCCAGCGCCACGAAGGAGCCGGTGATGGAAGTCGTCCGGGTGCCGCCGTCGGCCTGAATCACGTCGCAATCCAGCGTAATGGTCCGCTCGCCGAGCGCGCGAAGATCAACGACGGAGCGAAGGGCCCGGCCGATCAGCCGCTGAATTTCCATCGTCCGGCCGGTGAGCTTGCCGCGGGCGCTTTCCCGCTGGTTCCGGGATTGCGTCGCGCGGGGGAGCATCGAATATTCCGCCGTTACCCAGCCTTTGCCTTGTCCCTTCAAAAACGGGGGCACCTTCTCGTCTACCGTTGCGGTACATAATACTTTCGTGTCTCCCATTTCGATGAACACGGAGCCTTCGGCGTACTTGTTCACGTTTACTGTTAAATTCATCGGCCTCAGCTGGCTTTCGCCGCGTCCGTTTGATCTCATGTTTTCTGCCTCCTACATTTGCGCGTCCTGTGATATAGAACGGGCTGAAGACGGCTTTTCGGCCGTTTTTCAGCCCATCTATACGATAGCAAGTTTTATTTTATCAAAGTGTCGGCATAAAAGCACCCCGGAAAGGCGCTTACAGCGGAATCTCATTGATGTACTCGGGTTTGGAAACGGGCTTGCTGTAATCCCGGGTATCGCTGATGCCTGTAATGCGGGTCTGTCCGTTCATGTCGATTTTGACCTTGGCGTTGTTGGCGTTTTCGGACACGGTCAGCACGACGGATTGGAGCAGCTCATCCGGAATCGGATCCTCTTTTTCGAACATGTCGTCCTTCAGCGAAACGGTCACCGTGCCGTCTTTTTCAGTTTTCACCGAATCCACGGAAGTGCCTTGCGTCATGACCATCTCGAGGCCGTCGTTTTGCTGCGGGCCGGCAATCAGCTCATGCAGCGCCGCGCTTACCTTGTCTTGCCCGGGCTGCACGAGCCGCGTGACGGGGACGTAATAAGAATAGGTGCCGTCCGGCGTAATGGTCGAAAAATAGACCGTCACCGGCGTCGAATTCGTCAGGCTGGCGCCGTCGGATTTTTGCAGATTGATGCCGAAGCTCCGCGTGAGCGGCTGATTGAGTGGCGTTTTGTTCTGCGGCATTTCCGTCAACCGCTGGCCTTCGACCCACAGCTCCACTTTTTGCACGCCCGGGAATCCGGTTGCCGTCCAAACGACGGCCTCCAATATTTTGCGCTCATCCTGCGGATTATATTGGTTAAACGCGCCGTTGAATTCCACGACCGCCGTTTTCTGCTCCTTGTCCACCGACAATTGCGTAATCTCCGTCCCTTTCGGCAGGATGCCCGCAAATCCCTTAGGCACGTATTTGGAATAGGCTCCTCCCGAGACAAGCGCCGTAAGCGCCTGCTTCAGGCCGTCCTGGTCTTTGGCTTCGGGAATCCCGAGCGACACGGGGGCGAGCAGCCCTTTATCGTTGGCCAAATATACCGTCGTTTTGGGACCGGTTTGCTCCCCGTTGTTCGTCGAGGCCGGGCCGTTCGCCATGTTCAGCATTTGCTGCTCGATGTCGACCGGCGGCTTGTCGATGTCCATGGAAGATTGTGAACCAAAGAGGCTGCATCCGGACAACAACACAGGTACAGCCAGCAATCCGGCAACCGAAATGCCGCGAATTTTTTTAGCCTTCGTCATATTGATGGTTCCTCCTAATCATTTTGTACAGTTTGTACTACCATGTATACGAGCCCCTGCCGCAAAAAATAACAGCCGGTCCAAATAAAAATCCGCGGCAAAACGGGGCCTTCCTCTAAGGATTTGCGAGTGCCCCGACAAAGGCCGGAAAAGTATAAAAAAAGCCCGGGACCGAATACATAATTGGTTAAAACTGGACAAACCCTAGGGGAGGGACGTACAATCGAACTATTACGATGAGCATATTGCGGGGGGATAAGATGAGTGATCCGAACAACGAAAAAATACCTTACAGCCTGAACAGCCGGAAGGTAGCCAGCGCTACCCGGGAATGGCTGCATAAAAGGGGCGTCAAAGTGGAAGAAATCGCGGAGCTTGTCATGCTCCTGCAAAACAAATATTACCCTGATCTGACGATGCAGGAATGCTTGGACAACGTGGAAAAGGTTCTTGCCAAACGCGAGGTGCAAAACGCGGTGCTGACCGGCATCCAGCTGGACGTGCTCGCCGAAGAAGGCAAGCTGATTTCCCCGCTGCAGGAAATGCTGGTCAATGACGAAGGTTTGTACGGAGTGGACGAAATATTGGCATTTTCCATCGTTAACGTGTACGGCAGCATCGGTTTCACCAACTACGGTTACATCGACAAACTGAAGCCGGGCATCCTGGAACGTTTGAACGACAAAAGCACCGGCGAAACGAACACGTTCCTGGATGACATCGTCGGCGCGATTGCCGCGGCGGCAAGCAGCCGGATCGCGCACCGGAAACAGGCCGAACGCGAACGCCAAAACGGAGAGCCCGAACCGGAGCTTCCCGAGGATTAAAACCAAGCCGGCGCTGCCGGAGCGAACGAGAAAGAGCCGTCCCGAAAGGTCTTGGACCCCGGGGCGGCTCCTTTCGATGCATGGATCACGCAAGGCGGAAATAGACCCTGCCGCCTTCGCACGTCCATGATTCGATCCGTCCTCTGCGTTCAAGCTCCCGGGCATGCGCCAACGTTTCGCACATCGCAAAACGCATCTGGTGAATGCCGAGCTTCGTGCCAAACAACGAAACGCAAAGCCCGAACCCCGTGGCGGGAGCTTCCTCCAGCAGACGCTCCATCTTGGCAAGCCTCTCTTCATGATGCAGCAGCAGCGCCTCCAACCGCTCTTCGAAATGCGTAAAAGGGTTGCGGTGCCCCGGGTAAGCGGTTGAGACCTCCAATGTTTTCAGCTTCAACAGCCCTTGCATAAACGATTGAAGCGGCTCCGGATCGCTGCCCGGCATCAGGCTGACGTTGGGGGAAATTTGCGGCAGAACGGCATCCCCGCAAAGAAGATGGCCGGTCTCCGGGTGGTAAAAGGAAAGATGCCCCGGAGCATGGCCCGCCGTTTCCATCGGCAGCCACCGGCGCCCGCCCATGGCCAAAGGCCGATTTGCATCGATAAAAGCGACCTCCGGTATCGGGGTAACCTGCGGGATAAATCCGTTCAGATGGGCTTCCAGCTGGCCGGCCCATTCTTCCGGCATGCCGTGGCCGCGGAACAGCGCCGGCAAATCCCGGTTCATCGTCGAACCCGGTCCCCACATCAGCTGCGCCTCCCGGTAAGAACGTTCCGACATCCATACCCGGCAACCGGACTGCTCCTGCAGCCACCCGGCACAGCCGAGATGATCCGGATGGTGATGCGTCAGCACGATTTGCCGGATGTCGGCCGGCCCGATCCCCAGCTCCGCAAAGGCTTTTTTCCATTCTTCCTCGTTCCCGGGGGTCCGCGGCCCCGGATCGACGATCGTCACCCCATCAGGTCCGGGCAACAAATAACTGTTTACCCATCGCAGCGGAAAGGACATCGTTATTTTGACTTGAATGATTCCGTTTAAATGATCCGTTATCTCCGGCATGTTCACTTTGGATTAAACCTCTTTCCACGCTTGCTTGGAGCTTTGCGGGCGGTGTCCGACGAAGATCATCCGCTCGGATGTTCGCTCCTCGTAGCCTTCGTCTTCGTCGTATCCGCCATGGACTTCGTCCACGGCCAGACCGGCATCCGCGAGCATTTGCTTCATCTGCTCCAGCGTATACAGCTTGACGCGTTCGTGGTACTGGCGCTGTTCGCCATCCCCTTGCAGGGGAGTAATCGTGATGTCTTTGATGACGAAATCGCGTTCGATGCGGCGTTTTTCGACGATCCGCTGCCCCTCCGCCTCCCGCCGTGATTCCGGCACCAGATGGGAGCGGACATACGGGGAATTCATAAAATCAATGATGAACCGGCCTCCGGGCTTCAGCATCCGGTAAATTTCCCGCAGCACTTTCAGCTGCTCCCCGTCCTCGCGGAAGTAGCCGAAGGACGTAAACAAATTCAGCACCGCGTCAAAGCCTCCGTCAAGCGGAAGGCTGCGCATATCGGCCTGATGCCACTCGACGCGCCCGCGGTCGTCGGATTTCCGCGCTTCGCGGAGCAGCACGTCCGACAGGTCGACGCCGCTCACGCGGTAGCCGCTGTCCGCCAAAGCAAGCGCATGGCGGCCGGTTCCGCAGCATAAATCAAGCACCCGGGCGCCTGAAGGCAAATTCAGCCAGGAGATCATTTTTTTGACCTCCCGGGCCGCGCCCTCCGCATCCCGGTGTTTATAAACGAGCAGATAGTCTTCTCCGAAACTTTTTTCGTACCAGTCTTTGATCATGGCGGCCTCCTGAGACGATAGCGGTTTATGTATTACTTAACCGCGGTTGATCCTATTGTACCCAGGCGGCCGGATCTTCAAAAAATGGCTCCCGCTTGCATCCTACCATTCAGCTTAATGCATCTACCCGATCTTGCCAAGGCAAAAACGGCTCGTTCTGCTGGCCGTTCGAGCATCGGGCGACAAAAATCGTTATAGATACATATCGATGAATTTTCGGAGGGATATTTATTCGAACGAAAAAATGTTGGCTGCCCCTTTTGATTTTTTGCGCGCTTCTGTTCGCCGGATGCGCCGACCGCAATACGTGGAACGGACCGCTTTACGAAGGAAAGCCCTTAACCATCGGCGTCATCGGATAAGCGCCTGAGGTGAGGGAAACAAACGTCTCTTTTGTGCCTTTAGGGCTGGAGGAGATGGCCAAAAATCCGGAGAAGCTGTCATCGCGGTTCGACGCCGTCTTTATTACGAAGGATTATTTTCGCGAGGCGTATGCCCCGCAGTATAAGAAAGCATATCAAGAAGCAGGCCTCCCCTTTATCTTCATTCAGATCGACAAACTGCTTCCGATGTACATGGAAGAGGACGTATCTTACGATGACGCTCCAAGCGCAAACGACCTTCGGTTTGCCGCCGGCAATTACCGATCGCCAACAGGAGAAGAGACGCAGGTGCTATTCGCCTTTATAACGACACCGAAAACGAAACGAATATCAAAAGCGCGTACTCCAAAATTTTTAAAACGATCGAATCCAAAAGCATTTGGGAGTAATCCCTTCCAAAGCACAAAACGCCCGGATCCCTCCGGGCGTTTTGACTTAAGCTCTCTATTCGTTGTTACCCCTGCGTGCCGGCCGTTTCCAGCTTTTGCTTGCGCATGCTCGAAAGTTTTTTGCCCCAGGTTAGAGACAACACGAGGCTCAGCACCAAAATGACGGCCCCGAAGGAATACGGCAGATTCATGTGAACGTCGAACAAAATGCCGGCGAGCGCCGGCCCAAAAATATTGCCAAGGCTCATGTAGGCGTTGTTCATCCCCATGACGAATCCCTGCTCCTCAGGCCCGGCCATTTTGGACAAAGCGGTGTTGATCGCCGGTCTCATGATGGACGTAAACGTGAAGAAGATGAGGATCAGCAGCATGTTGTACCAGAAATTGCCCGAAAGCAGCATCAATACCATCATCAATGCCGACACCAGGAAGGACACGTTGATCAGCTTGTTTTCGCCGAAACGAAGCAGCAGCTTGTTGATCACCGCGCCTTGAATGACGACGCCGACGAGCGATCCGACCGTGATGATGACGGAAATTTCCTTCGTGGTATACGCATATTTGTTGTCGACGTACAGGCTGAAGACCGCCTCAAAATTGACGAGACCGAAGGTCAGCGTAAATACGAGAATCAAGTAGATAAAATACGGCGCCTTCACGGAAGCGACCAGTTGTTTCAAGATGCTTTCGCGTTTTTGCTGCGACGCTTTGGCTGCCTGACGGCGTTCCGCCGACAGCGTTTCTTTCAGCATGAAAAAAGACAGGACGGTGGCGACCGCCGCCACGAGAGCCGAAATGTAAAACGGCGCGCGCAGGCCGAGATCCGCCAAAAAACCGCCGATGCCCGGGCCGATCACGAAGCCGAGCGACATCGCTGCCCCAAGCAGCCCCAAACCTTTGCCGCGCGTCTCCTCCGTCGTGCTGTCCGCGACGTAAGCCATCATGGCCGGAATCATCATCGCGGCGCCGATGCCGCCCAAAAAGCGGGATGCGTAAAGCATCCACATGACGTTGGCGACGGCAAACATAAATTGGGAGACCGTAAACAAGCCCAAACCCAATACGATCATCAGCTTGCGGCCGTATTTGTCGGCCCATTCGCCGGCCAGCGGCGAAAACAGAAACTGCGTGAGTCCCGAGGCGGCGATCAAATATCCCGCGGCCGTTCCCCCGGCGTGGAAATCCTCCAGCAGTTTGGGCAAAATCGGAATGACCAGCCCGATGCCCAGCATGGCTATAAACATATTAATCATCAGTACGTACAACGACCTGTTTATTTTTGAACCGGATGACATGAAGTATAGTTCTCCTTTTCCTCGTTACGGATTTTTCTTTCTACATCCTTGCATCTCTAATCTAAATAACGTTTGATGCCGGGCAGCGCGGCCAAGCGGCCGGCAAGCTCCGTCAGCGCCCCGACCTGCAGCAGGTTATGCAGCATCCCCTGCACGATAATGCGCCGCGGCGAGGAGCTTTTCAGCTCATGGTCGAGCATCAGGATCGAATTGCGGATATCCTGTTCTTTTTTTCCCGATTCCCCTAGGCAATCGGCTTTGCGGTACAACCGGCAAATCAGGTTTTCCACATTGTCCGTCTCGGGCTCCGGCATTTCGCACAGCAAATATTCGGGGTAGTTATGCACGCCAAGGATCGGTTTGACGCCGTTATCGCCCATCAACCCTTCCGCCATATATCCCAGCAGCTTCAATATATAACGGGACAGCTCGGTAATGTCGATCGCCACGTTTTCCAAAATGATCAGCACGCTGAACTGCTCCAGCAGAGCGAACATCGAAAAGACCAATTCCACCGCATACGGCTCGATCTCCGGCCCGTACACCCGTTTGAACATCTGCTCGAAGTGCCGGATCATCCGCGCGCGCATCGCGCCCGACGCTTTCACGACCTCTTCGGTATACGCATTCGGGTTTTCCGTGATCAGCATCCGGATCAAATCCCGGTTCGCCAAGGATTCGCGAAGCTGCAGCTCGATCTGCTGTCTCAGGCTGTCCGCCGAATCGCCGTGTTCCCGGTTCATGCTGGCCTGAAGTTTGACGTAAAGCCGGTCGTTGATCATATGGAAAATGGACAGCAATAGCTGGTCTTTCGATTTGTAGTGCTGGTACAGCGTCGCTTTGGACATGCCGCAACCCTCGGCGATATCCTGCATGGTTGAACCGTTGAATCCCTTCCGGGCGAAAATATGGATGGCTGCATCCATAATCTCCTGTTTACGGTCAATGGACATGGCTTGATTTCACTTCCTCTTGGTTTCTTGCCACCCTCGAAAAAACTATACGGTTTTGCAACTGAACGATATAGTTTTATCGAGATTTTAACCGTTCGCTTCCTCCCCGTCAAGAGAAAGTTTTCAATTTCGACAAGGGTTAAAAGCGACCCGATTTCTGGCAGAAAATAGCGGAAAATAATCCGTTTGCGGCCACACCTTCCGACAAACGTTTTGAGAGACAAATGATATATTGAAAGTGCACTTACGATTCAAGTGTATAAAATGGAGGGATTAATCAATGGAAAACTTTGAACAAGAACTGCTGCTGTCCGACGAAGAGGTAGAGTCTCAAATCGAAGACGTCGAGGAAGACGACGAAGAAGAGGAAGAAGAATCCGAAATCGAATTCGATTCCGACGATGAGGACGAAGATTCCGAAGAAGATTCCGAGGAAGACGAAGACCAGTAACCCTAATGCCAATCCCTTCAACCAGAACGGCAGAACTTATCAAACCAACCTGTTCAGCCATGAACAGGTTTTTTCACGGAAAAATTCCGATAAGGGATCTTGGCCACGGCCCTTTGCGGGTGCATTGCGCGGGAGCCCGGGCACTTGAAAAAGGCGCCCGTCCCGCCGATGGGACAAGCGCCTGCCATGATTCAATCTTGATTATTTGCTGAGCGTTTCGGTCAAAACCGGCACGATTTGCGATTTGCGGGATACGACGCCTTTCAGCACGGCCGTATTGTTTTCCAGCTTCACGTTGTACGCCGTTTCCACGGCGGAAGCGGCTTTGCCGAGCGCCAGGGCGACGGAGTCGTTGTTCAGGATGTCGGTGACGACAAAGACGAACAGATCGAGGCCTTTTTGGGCGATGATGCCGTTCAGGGCGTCTTCCAGCTCGGCTTGGCGGCCAAGGACATCGTTCGTGTCCACGACGTTCACCTGAGCGATTTCCACCTTGTGGCTGCCCATTTGGAATTCTTTCGCATCGAGGGAGATGAGTTCGGCAATCGTTTTGCTGCTCATGTCCGCACCGGCTTTCAGCATGTCAAGGCCGTATTCTTCCAGTTTGACGCCGGCGATGTCGGCAAGCTCGCGGGCAGCAGCCACGTCTTCGTCCGTGCAGGTCGGCGATTTCAGCAGGAGCGTATCGGATATGATCGCCGATACCATCAGTCCCGCGATTTCTTTCGGAACCGCGACATTTTTTTCCTTGAACAGCTTGTTCAGGATGGTGGCCGTGCAGCCGACAGGCTCCGCGCGGTAATAAAGCGGATGGCTTGTCTCGAAGTTCGCGATGCGGTGGTGGTCGATGACTTCCGTCACGCGTACTTGGTCGATGTCGTCGGCGCTTTGCTGGCGTTCGTTATGGTCGACGAGAATGACTTCGCCGGCTTCGCCCGCCACTTTGTCCACAAGGCGCGGAGCTTCGACCTTGAACGTATCGAGCGCGTACTGGGTTTCGCCGTTCACATTGCCCAAACGCACGGCTTCCGTGTCGAATCCGAGCTGGTTTTTCAAATAGGAGTAAACAATCGCTGAAGTAATCGTGTCCGTATCCGGATTTTTATGTCCGAAAATCAAAGTTTTGGCCATGAGTTTCATTGCTCCTTATTGATTATTGATGTAATAAAGCACAGACATTCCAGAAATGTCTTCGTTTCTACATTCGATTATAGCGGTAATTCGTTAATATTCCAATTCCTTTACAGAGATTTATTTCAAATCGGCGGGTCAGGCTTCGGGAACGGTCTTTTTCGGAATATCGCTTAACGGCACGCCTTCCTTATAATAAAGCGAATGCTGCAGCAAAACGAAAAAAATATGCGCGCGGTCGAAGCCGCGGCGCTTCAAATGCCCGTCGATCATCTTGGCGATGGCGTCATGCTTTTCCTGTTCTCTCGGAAACATATAGATTTCAACCGACTGCGGGCTGTTTGTGATTTTTTCCACATGCAAAAGCTCGATTTTGACGATCTCCTGCGGAATGTTGGCGATGGCTGCCATTTCTTCGACGATCATGGGCGAGAGGGCCTCCACCACGTTTTTTTCGAACCCCGTAAATCTGACAAAAGGCACTGCATTTCCCTTCTTTCCTGAAGTTGGTGTTACTGCGCATTAGGCACTATATACCGTAACACAAAAACACCGGAGGAGTCACCTCCCGCACGGGGGGACCCCTCCTTGCCAACGTTATTCCATAATTTTGGACGGGTTGGCCACCACGTCGATTTTCTCCTGCACGCGTTCCCGGTCGCCGAGAAACGTCCGGTTCAGCGGCTTTAAATCGTCATCCAGCTCATACAGGATCGGCACGGCGGTCGGAATGTTCAGGTCGACGATCTCCTCGTCGCCGATGTTTTCCAGCACTTTCATGAGCGCCCGCAGGCTGTTGCCGTGGGCCACGACAAGCACGTGCTCCCCGGCTTTGATGCGCGGGACGATCTCCGCTTCCCAATAGGGCACGACCCTGGCGATCGTATCCTTGAGGCTTTCCCCGAGCGGAATTTCCTTGTCGGTGAGTTTCCCGTATCGCCGGTCGTTTTTCGGATAACGTTCGTCTTCGGCGGTGATTTTCAGCGGGGGCACGTCATAACTTCTGCGCCACAGCCGCACCTGCTCCTCCCCGTATTTCTGGGCGGTTTCGTCCTTGTTCAACCCCTGAAGCGCGCCGTAATGCCGTTCATTGAGCTTCCAGCTTTTGCGGACGGGAACCCAAAGCAGATCGTTTGCCTCCAATATGTAATCCAGCGTTTTAATGGCTCTTTTGAGAACCGACGTAAATGCAATGTCGATTTCGTACGGAAGTTCTTTGAGCAGTTCCCCCGCTTTGATCGCCTCGCGGACGCCTTTTTCCGTCAGGTCGACGTCCGTCCAACCCGTGAACCGGTTTTCCCGGTTCCATTCGCTTTCCCCGTGCCTTACCAATACGACTTTGTACATCTCAAGCATGCCTCCCTTGCTGACGCAGCGGTGATTCGCTGCAATGGGCCGTGAGGGGCCATCTTCATTATTTAACCATTATTCGGTTCTTTGATTCATGCGGGCGACGTAATTCTCGGAGGCGAGAAAATGGATCTTGCGCGCCTTTTCGTCATATTCGTAAATGAGAATCGTCCCGTGATTGCTCGAATCGGGATTGTTGTCGATGACGGCGAAACGGTTGGCGCCGAGGGATACGATTTGCTCCCCGTTCGTCGTGATGTTCATCTCGTCGGGAAAGCTGGGAATTTCGATGCCATGCGCGTAGGTTTCCATGCTTCCCGTAAAATGGGACGTAGCGTCCGGCTGCGGCTTGACGATCATAATGACCAGGCAAATGACGACAATCATCATGATGCCGCTTAATACCAACATAAATACATTGTTTTTCTGATCCAAATCGCTTCTTCCTTCCTATCCAAAAAATCCGTTTAAAAAAGGTTATTTCCTCCCGCGGGACCCTCGGTTGCCCTGGATGCCCGCCTACCGTAAAATTGAATGGAGGTTACATATCGTAAGGAGGAACATCAGATGAGAGACGCTTACTTATTCGCGCTGATGGAGAAAAACCGCAACACGATCATCAGCAAGGTTGAACAACTTCCGGAAGACAAACGCACGCTTGTCCCGCAAGGCTTCAACAACAACATTCATTGGCAGCTCGGGCATCTGCTGACCGTCACAAGCGGCATTTTGTTCCGTTTTGCCGGCAAGGATGCCGTCGTGCCTGAAAATTACCAATCCTTTTTCGGCAATGGAACGAAACCGGCCGATTGGAACGGCGAACCTCCCGCTTGGGATACGCTGGTTCAAGAGCTGACGGCACAATGCAAGCTTGTGGCCGACACCTTCGAAGGGAAACTTGACGAGCCGCTGGCGGTCAAAGAAAATTTCGCCAAAGCCGAAACCGTCCGCGAAGCGTTCATCGTGAACCTCGGGCACGAAAACTACCATTACGGCATGATCAACGCCATGCTCCGAGTGCTTGCGTAATTCGCGTGACGCCATCCTGCCGGCATCCGAACAACGTCCGCTGAAATCATATAAAAGACTAAAATACCCTGGCTTTCCAAAAAGCAGGGTATTTTTGGTATCCATATTATTACATAACACGTCTTTTTAGTAAATCGTTTTTTTACAGTATTTTCTATTTTTTCTTTATGTTTCGGGGGATTTCTGATCTTGCTTTAAATATTGAGAATCGTCTTATCGCAGCTTGCGGCGGTATTAAACGGCGCTAGCCCATTTTTTGGCCGCAACGACACCATTGCCCCGGACCTTACATAATATGAGTTGACTGTATCCCTTTACCTTGTTATACCATACAAACCCGAGCAAGGAGGGGTGACACCATTGAAGGGGAACGATCATAAGAGCAAATTTTTATTGACTCACCGTGAACGTGAAGTGTTCGAACTGCTTGTTCAGGATAAAACGACCCGTGACATCGCCGGTCAACTGTTTATCAGTGAGAAAACGGTGCGGAACCATATCTCCAACGTTATGCAGAAACTGAACGTGAAAGGCCGTTCTCAAGCCGTCGTCGAGCTGATCAAGCTCGGGGAATTAAAGATCTGATCGAGCCCTCAAATGCCTTGGCCTTCTGTAGCATGTCTTCCTTTTGGGGAAGGAATGACAGGAGGTTCTTTATTTTGTCGTTCCCATTCGATACAAGGCTGCGGGACCAGCCCAAAAGCAGGGATTCGTTCTTGCCTTTGATGGGAACGACCATAAGCGGAATGGGCCGAAAGGGATCCGCTCAAACGTCGAAAAAACGAACATCATCCGGTTCATTTCACGCAAGGAAGGGTGCCGCAAGGGCACCCTTTTTTTGTGCTGCAATTACTGTCTTACGATGAGAATGTCTTGAGGCGGTCTGCCTGTTCTTTGGATTTCGGCAATCTCGGCGTTCGTCAGGTTGCGGCCGACCAAAATGAGCGAAGACGTGACGTTATCAAAGTTGAAGGAACCCAGATTGGCTACGTTTTGGCTGCCGCGGAACACGCGGAATGCTCCCCGGAAATTCACCTGCGAGAACAAAACAAGCGTAACTTGAGCAGGCTGCACACGGTTTCTTAGACGGAAGCTGGAAAGCACGTTGTCAAAACGAAATGCTCCAAGATCCCGGATTGCCACTCCTCCACGTCTCAATACAATTCTGCGGCCCGAAAAATTGATGCCGGACCAAAGGGCAAGGCGTACATCACGGTTTGCCAAATATATCAACTCCTTTTCAAAGATTGATATATTCTATGCCGGCTTCATAAATCGGTATAAGACAAACGATCCAGTGAAAATGATGGTTTTTTCATATTTTTAACTCTGTTTTCATAGAATATGCCGTGATCGAGCGGGCTTCTCTCCCGGGAGCCGGGAGTTTAAACCGCTGCGCGCCTGCCGAGAATAGACTCTGAAGGAGGTGCACGGCATTGCTGTTTTGGCTGATCGCCGGCTTTATTGCGGTTCCGTTTGTTATGGCGGTCCTGGCTGCGTTAAACCGCGGGTTCCGTTGGATATGGGGTTTGCTTGCGCTGCTATCTTTTTATATCACCGGTTCCATCCTCGCGGCCGATGTGTACCGGAACATCCTCCATGGGACCGTTCTGACCACGGACGTCCACCATTTGCTGCTTAACCCGTGGTTTCTCGTTGCGGGCGCTTATCTCGGGTTATACGTCCCCTACCGGATGCTTGCCGGGTTATGGGTCCATATGCGCCGCCGATGATCGGCTCCCGCCCGCCCTGACTGCGCGTTTGCAGTGAGGGCGTTTTTTTTGCCGGCCTGCCGCATGTTTGTTTAGCCAAAAAATATGTATTGACAGCAATCCCGCGCCTCTATATTATTAATCCATGCATATGACTGAGAATCATTATCAATTATAACCGACATCAAAACTTCCATATAAAAGGAGCTGCTTTTTCTTGAAGTACAACGTCATTCTTCCAACCGGCATTCTCGCCGCTTCCCTTCTCTTCAGCGGATGCGGGCAGCAAAAAAACCAGGACGCCGATGCCGCGTCCGCGACGCCTGCTCCGCCTGCGGCCGCTGAAACGAAAACGGCCCCTGCGGCCGACTTTTCCGCCAGCGTCGAACAATACCGGACTTTTGCGGTGGAACAGTGCGATCTTTTCGTCAAGGAGACCGAAAAATTCACGGCAGCGGTCAAAGCCGGCAAGCTGGAAGAGGCGAAAAAGCTGTACGCCCCTGCGCGCGCTTATTATGAACGGATCGAACCGGTAGCCGAAGCGCTCGGCGATTTGGACCCGAATATCGATGCGCGGGTGAATGACGTCGACGCCGCCGACTGGCGCGGTTTCCACCGGATCGAAAAGGCGCTGTGGGAAGACAAAACGACGGCCGGAACGGAAGGGTTCGCCGACCAGCTGCTGAAGGACGCCCAATTGCTGCGCGCCAAAATCGAAACGATCGATCTGGATGCCAGCCTGATGGTCACCGGCGCGGTGGAGCTTCTGAACGAAGTGTCCTCCTCCAAGGTCACCGGCGAGGAAGAGCTTTATTCGCATACCGACCTGTACGATTTTGCCGCCAACGTCGAAGGCGCGCAGAAAATCTATGAAATATTGAAGCCCGAACTGGCGAAAAAAGACGCGGAGCTGGAAAAAGAAATCGAAACGCGTTTTGCCGCCTTGCAGAAAGAGCTGAATGCGTTCAAAAAAGGCGACGGTTACGTCGATTACACGGCATTAAAACAGGACGAAATCCGCAAGCTCAGCCAGAACCTTGACGCATTGGCCGAACCGTTGTCCAACATGGGCAAGATTTTGGGAGTGTAGCGACATGCCGGAAAAGCACCAGCCATCAAACGACGATTCTATCCTAAAAAAACCGATGACCCGCCGCGATGTCCTTCGTTTGGCGGGTACCGGCGGTCTTGGCCTTCTTCTCGGCGGCGGCGCGATCGGAACGCTGCTGACGACGGAGAACAAGCGCAAGACGAAAGCCGCCGGATCCGTCTCCACGGAGGAGGACTCCATTCCTTTTTACGGAGCGCACCAAGCCGGCATCATCACGCCTGCGCAAAACTTCGTCTGCTTTGCAGCCTTTGACGTGACCGCTAGCGGCGCGCCATCGCTGAAAAAGCTGTTCCAGGCCTGGACCGCCGCCGCCGCGGCGATGGCCGTAGGCCGACCGGTGGGCGAGGAAAGCGGCAATGGCAACCTTCCGCCGACCGACACCGGCGAATCGGCCGGGCTCAGCCCTTCCCGGCTTACGATCACGTTCGGCGCCGGGCCTTCGCTGTTTGACGACCGGTTCGGCCTGGCCGCGAAAAAGCCGCCGACCTTCAAAGAACTGCCCGCATTTAACGGGGATCAGCTTGAACCCGAGTGGTGCGGTGGCGACATTGGCGTGCAGGTATGCGCGGACGATATGCAGGTCGCATTCCATGCTGTGCGCAACCTGGCCAGAATCGCGCGCGGAAAAGCGGTCCTGCGCTGGGTGCAGGAAGGCTTTCAGCGGACGAACCAGGCCGACCCGTCGGGAAGCACGCCGCGCAACCTGCTCGGCTTCAAGGACGGAACCGCCAATCCCCAAGTGGCAAACGAAAAGGAAATGAACCGGATCGTATGGGCGCAAAGCGGCGACGGAGCCCCATGGATGGCCGGAGGAAGTTATATGGCCGTCCGCCGGATCCGCATGCGCATCGAGGTATGGGACCGATCCACCTTGAAAGACCAGGAGGAGACGTTTGGCCGTTACCGTTCCAGCGGGGCTCCGCTTGGCGCGAAAAACGAATTCGATCCGGTCGATCTGAATGCCGCGGACGAAAGCGGCAAACCGTACATCCCCCGGGATTCCCATGTCGCGCTGGCGCGGGGCGACGGCTCCGTTCAGATTCTCCGCCGCTCCTACTCTTATTCCGGAGGCATGGACATCAAAACCGGTCAGCTCGACGCCGGGCTTTTGTTTATCAGCTATCAGCGGGACCTGTTCAAGCAATTCGTCCCCCTGCAGCAAAAACTGGCGAAAAGCGACCGCTTGAACGAATACATTCTGCACGTGGGCAGCGCCGCGTTCGCCTGCTTCCCCGGAGCCGCCCAAGGAGGGTATATCGGGGATACCTTGTTTTAACAATTGATTTTGAAGGAGACTAATGCCAATGCGGTCCATACGCCATGACGACCAGACGAACATAAAACGCAGCCGCCGAAGCAAACCCGGCATGACGGCCATTTTGGCGCTCGCCATCCTGATGTTTTTCCATCTGGCGGCGGCCCCGGCATTTGCCGAAACCGGTCAATCCTCCTCCCTGGACCGGCTCCTCCCCGCCGTCGGCAGCGCGCTGGTGGAAAGCGGTCAACAACAGTGGAAAGAAGCAGCCGCAGATTTGGAACAGTTTAAAACGGATTGGACCGCCTTGAAGCAAAACGGCGGCAAAGATTTGGCCGGACAAACGGCACGGGTCGATGCGGCCCTGGCCGAGGCCGAGTCGAAGCTCCGGCAGGAGGATGCCGGGGCCAAGCAGGCGTTGTCGGCACTAGCCAAAGCCGTCAACGCTTACGTCGAGGCCGCTTCCGGCCAGCGGCAAGGCGGCCGCCAAACTTCCGGCGGTGCGGAATCGGCCGCAAAGCTGCTTCCTTTTGCCAAGGAAAGCCTTGCCGCCATGGAGCAAAAGGATTGGGCCAAAGCCAAGTCGAGCTATCAAAACATCGTCGATGCCTGGCCAAAAAGCGAGACGCCGATCCGCAGCGACAACTTTGCCGTCTACGGGCAGCTTGAAACCCAAATCAGCCTGGTGCGCATCGCGCTGCAAGCGGATCCCGTCCGCGAAGACCAGGCCGTCCAGCAAATGAACAAGCTGGTTGCGCTGTTGACGGATTATGCAAACGGAAAAGTCCAGCTGGCCGGCGACGGCAACGAAAGCATCCATTCGTTGTCCGACCTGCTGGGCGTGCTGGAGACGGCACGCAAGCAAACCGCGGACGGCCAAACCGCCCAAGCCGCGGACAGCATGAACCAATTCATCGCGTCTTGGCCCGCCGTGGAAGGCGAGGTCCGGGTGTCGTCCCCGTCTTTGTATACCCAAGTGGAAAATCAGATGTCCGAGGTGTCCGGTTACCTTCTTTCGACGCCTCCGCGCAGTCAGGAAGCGCTCCAAATTATCGAAGACATGCAGTCCTCCCTGGCGGAAGTTGCCGGCAACCACAGCTATACCGCCTGGGACGCCGCGCTCGTCCTGCTCCGCGAAGGGCTGGAAGCCATTCTCGTCATTGCCGCGCTGCTTTCCTACCTGAAACGAAGCGATCACGCCGAAGGGCGGAAATTCATCTGGTCGGGCGCGGGAACCGGTTTGGCGCTGTCGCTGCTGCTCGCCGGCGTGTTGACCTATACGATATCCAAAGCCGCTTCCGGCAGCGCCCGTGAGCTGATCGAAGGCATTACCGGACTGGTCGCCGTCGTCATGATGATCACCGTCGGGCAATGGCTGCACAACAAATCGAACACCAAAGCCTGGAACCGCTATGTCGGCAAGCAAATGGACCAGGCGCTGGCGAAAGGCAGCCTCTGGTCCCTGTTTGCCGTAGCCCTGCTGGCCATTGTAAGGGAGGGTGCCGAAACGACGATTTTTTACGTCGGCATGGCACCGTCGATGCCGATGTTTCAGCTGATCCTCGGCGTCGTCATAGCGCTGGCCATCCTCGCGGTAGTGGGTTATGCCATCATCGCGCTCAGCGCTGCGCTGCCGATCCGGGCCTTTTTCCTGGTCGCGACGCTGCTGATTTATTACCTCGTGTTCCGCTTTCTTGGGGACAGCATTCATTCGCTGCAGGTCGCAGGCAGGCTGGCGGCCCATTCGGATCCGTCGCTGCCTTCCGTTTCCTGGCTCGGCATGTATCCGACGTGGGAAACGTTCATCCCGCAAATGGTCACTTTGGCCTACATCATCTGGCAGGTGCTGCGGCAGGAAATCGGCAGATCGAAAAATTCCCGCGTCAGCGCCGGAAACGTTCAATAACAACAACATTACCCGCTTTATTGCCCGAGTTCCGCGCGAACGCGGGTTTTTTCTTTTTCTTAAACAATACCGGCCCTGAAAAATCCCGTTCCCCCTTGTCACCGGAAGACTTTTGACCTATGATGGGAGGGAGATAAAAATAATTTTCTTGCAATCCAAAATAAATATTAAAATAATTTTCACACCTCATCTTCGGATGAAGTCGTAAAGGGAGGTCCTTTCGTGGCTCCGTTCTTATATGCGCTGGCGCAGGAAAAGGATAAGCTGTCCCCGCAGGAACGCCGGATCGCCGATTTTATTCTCTCTTCCCCGGCCCAGGTGGTCCATATGGGGATCAAGGAATTGGCCGAGCAATGCGGAACCAGTCCGGCCACGGTCACCCGTTTCTGCAAGGTGTTCCATCTTAAGGGATACCCCGATTTGAAGGTCAAGCTGTCGGCGGAACTCGCCCACACGGGGCTGCAGGAACGAAACCAGGCTTCCTCTTACCAGGACATCGTGGCCAACAATCCGTTATCCAAAATCGTGGAAGCGATGGAAGCCAACCATTTGACCTCCATCCGGGATACGACGCAGCTTCTGGACATGAACCGGCTATCGCAAGCCATTCGGCTGCTGTGCGATGCGCAGCGGATCGATTTGTACGGCGTGGCGACGTCGTCGGTCGTGGCGCTCGATTTTTACCAGAAGCTGATCCGGATCGGGAAAAACTGCACCGCCTTCGCCGATCCCCACATGCAAATCACTTCGGCGTCGACCCTGACGGACCGGGACGTGGCGATCGCCATCTCCTATTCCGGGGAGACCGAAGAGACGATCAGCGCGTTGTCCTGCGCCAAAGACAGCGGCGCCGCAACGATCACGCTCACTTCTTACGGCAGCAACACGCTGGCATCCATGGCCGATATCCCCCTCTTCGTTTCTTCCCTGGAGGAAGGCATGCGAAGAGGCGACATGGCTTCCAGGATCGCCCAGCTTCATATCATTGACATTCTTTTCATGGGCATGAGCAGCGAGCAGTTCGGACAATACGTTCCCAAGCTGGAGCAGTCCTATCAAAACGTCCGGAACTACCGCAAAACAAGAGGAGGGTATTCAAAAGCATGAACATCTATACTTTCAAGCATGAGGCCGACTTCAACGCGACCGGTGCGGGTCTCATCGCCAGCCTGCTTCATACGAAACCAAGGTCCGTTCTCGGCATGGCGACGGGCAGTTCGCCGATCGGCATCTACCAGCGCCTGATTGAAATGAACCGGCAAGGGCTGGTCAGCTTCGCCAAAGCGTCCACCTACAACCTGGACGAATACGTCGGCCTGCCTGAAGGGCATCCGGAGAGCTACCGCAGCTTTATGAACGAAAAGCTTTTTAACCACATCGACATCAAAATGGAGAATACGCACGTGCCTGACGGCAACGCCGCCGACCTCGAGGAGGAATGCCGGAAATACGACGCCATGCTCGAAGAAAACGGCCCGGTCGATCTGCAGATTCTTGGACTCGGGCACAACGGTCACATCGGTTTCAATGAACCGGGTGAAAGCCTGATCGGCGGCACCCATGTCGTCGAGCTCCAGGAAAAAACGCGCACGGCCAATGCCCGCTTTTTCCCGTCTTTGGCCGACGTGCCGACGCAAGCGATCACGATGGGCGTCGGGAGCATTTTGAAAGCCAAACAAATCCTGCTGCTGGTCCGCGGCGAAGACAAGGCGGAAATCGTCAAACGCGCCTTAAAAGGGCCGATCACGTCCCAATGCCCGGCATCGCTTCTGCAATGCCATCCGAACGTCGTCGTGTTGCTGGATCAAGGAGCAGGAGGGTTATTAGGATGAGCGAAACTTCAGGACAATTGTTGTACGGTAAAGTCGTCGTGCCGGGCAACGTCATCGAGGACGGCGTCGTCGCCATCCATGAAGGCACCATTCTTTATGCCGGCGAGGTGCAGCATTTGCCGGACCACCTGCATCATCTGAATCCCGGCAAAAAAACGGAAGGATATCTCGTGCCGGGTTTCATCGATGTCCACGTTCACGGCGGCAACGGCGAAGACTTTATGTATTCCGGCAAAGAGGAGCTCGACAAAATCACCTCCTTCCACTGTTCCCAAGGAACGACCGCCATGCTTGCCACCACGATGACGGCTCCTAAAGCATCCATCGACAAGGTGCTGAAGGAAGTCCACGAGTACAGGCAGCAGGATATGCCATATGCCGTGATTGAAGGCGTTCACATGGAAGGGCCTTTCATCAGCCCGAAATGGCCCGGAGCCCAAAATCCCGAGCATATCGTCCATCCGAACGTGGAATGGCTCGAAGCCTGGGAGGCACAGTATCCGGGACTTATCAAACAGGTTACGCTTGCTCCAGAACGCGAAGGCGCGCTTGAGGCCATCGCCTGGATGAGCGAACACGGCATCAACGCCGCTCTCGGCCATACCGATGCATCTTACGAGGAAGTCGAAGCGGCGGTAGAAGCCGGTCTCCGCCAAGCCGTCCATACCTTCAACGCCATGACGCCGATCCATCACCGCAAGCCGGGCACGGCCGGGGCGGTGCTCAGCGACGACCGGATTCATGCCGAAATCATTGCCGACGGCATCCATGTGCATCCGGCGTGCATTTCGATTTTGACGAAAGTTAAAACAAACGATAACTTGATCCTGATTACGGACGCGATGTCCGCAGCGGGCATGCCGGACGGCGAATATACGATCGGCGATTTGCCCGTGGAAGTAAAGGACGGCATTGCGATATTGAAAGGCGAGTCGAACAGCCTGGCCGGCAGCACGCTTACGATGATCAAAGGTTTCCGTTACCTCGTCGAAACCATAGGATTGACCGTCGAGCATGCCTCGCGCATCGCCAGCTACAACCCGGCGAAACGCCTTCGCATCGAAGACCGGACCGGGACGCTCGAAGCCGGCAAGCAGGCGGATGTCCTGATGCTGGATGAGCGTTTGAACATTCAGGGCGTTTGGGTACGCGGACGCCAGGTCTTTTAATGAATTCCATCCTATAACAAAAATGACGCTGGATCGCCGGCGTCGTTTTTTTATGCCGCCCTTCCGAATGGAAAGCGTCTTACGCATCAAAAAAAGCGCCAATCAAAGCGTCATCAGATTCGCTTTTTAAGACTTTTTTACCCAATTAAAGTACCCTCCTATTACTACCCCCTAAAAAACCGCAAATAAGGCATTTATAGAGCGTTAAACAACGTATTTCACACCCGTTTATCCTATGTTATGATGCTCAAATAACGAAAATTAATAAACAAGGATGGACGTCCAATGAACAATCCAATGAGCAACCGATTCGCCAGCGAAAAAATCCCCAAATTGATACTCTCTTTGGCTGCTCCTGCCGTCGTAGCACAGGTTATCAATGCCCTGTACAATGTAGTCGACCGCATGTTTATCGGAAGGATGCCGGGTACGGGGACCCTTGCTCTAACCGGCATTGGGGTAAGCTTTCCGATCATCATGGTGATTTCGGCCTTTGCTGCTCTCATCGGTTTTGGCGGCGCGCCGCTTGCTTCCATTCGGATGGGAGAAGGGAATCATGAAAAAGCCGAACGATTGCTTGGCGCAAGTTTTGTGATGCTGCTGATCGTTTCCATGCTGTTGACTATTTCATTGCTAACGTTGAAGTCCCCGCTGCTGACCTTGTTCGGGGCAAGTCCGGATACCCTGCCTTATGCCGACGATTATATGGGGATCTACCTGACGGGTACGGTAACCGTGCTGCTATCGTTAGGATTGAACCAATTCATCGCGGCGCAAGGATTTGCCAAAACGGCCATGGTTACGGTATGCGTAGGCGCGGCCGTCAATACGATCCTTGACCCTGTTTTTATTTTCGGGATGCATATGGGCGTCAGGGGCGCTGCCCTTGCGACGGTCATTTCGCAAACGATCTCGGCGGTATGGGTGCTTGGATTCCTCGCATCGAAACGATCCCATCTGCGTTTGCGAATCAAACATATGCGCATCAACGTTCGGATCGTCTGGAGCGTGCTCGCCTTGGGGCTGTCTCCCTTTATTATGCAGTCCACCGAAAGCCTGATTCAGATCGTGTTCAACACCTCCCTTGCCAAATACGGCGGGGATCTGTACGTTGCCGCCATGGGCATCATGAGCAGTTTGATGCAAATTTTCACGCTGCTGCTGCAAAGCTTCGCGCAAGGAGCGCAGCCGATCATCGGTTACAATTTCGGATCGGGCGACTTTGCGCGGGTGAAATCCACGATCATATACTGCAGCTTGTTTTGCGCAGTCTTCGGTCTGGCGATGTGGAGCATAGGCCGTTTTTCTTCCTCGGCTTCCCGTCCTGATTTTTACGAACAATGCCGAACTGATCGCTCTGACTTCGGCGCTGATGAACATATTTTTTATGGGCACCTGCATTTACGGCTTCCAATTGGCGTTTCAGCAAATTTTCATCGCACTTGGCCAAGCGAAGGTTTCCATCTTTATCGCCGTGTTGCGCAAAATCATTTTGCTGATACCGCTCGTTTACGCCCTGCCGGCATTCATTCGCCCGAAAACGGGCGGCGTCATTTTGGCCGAACCCATTGCGGATACTTTAGCCGCTCTTACTTGCTGCATTTTATTCGGCTTAACGGTCAAACGGCTTCTTGTCATAAAAAAGACGTGATACGCTAAAACACCAAAAAGCAGCCCGCAATAATGCGCAAAGCTGCTTTTTGTGTTTGTTTTTACTGCGTCATGTGTCTGCCTGCAGGCGTTTTGCCGGGAGCGTTGTGCGTCGTGCCCATCGGGGTTACGCGATGGTCGGTCGTGCTTGTATTCGTCGGGAAAATCCGTTCGATCATCGTCGAAAGCTCATTCACCATGCCGCTGATCGGATGGCCGTTTCTCACATCGGTTGCATAATTGCTGACGCGTTGGACAAAATCAGGATTAGCAGATACGTAAACATTGGTGATGTTTGGATCGGCTTTTTGAACGATCTTCGTGATTTTGTCTTTTACGTCGTTGCTTACCTTATAATTTTGCGAATAGGTTTCGCTTGTGCCAGCCGTTCCCGGCGTGGTGGCGTTAAAACCGTTGTTTCTCGTGATCGGTTCGCCGGCGCTCGTCGTATATCCGCGGAAGTTGCCGCCGGTTCCGGTTCCTGCCGTACCGGTTGTGCCGGTGCCTGTTGCGCCCGTGCCGTTAGTTCCTGCCGCTCCGTTGAAACCGCGGGTATTCACGCCTGCCGCGCCGGTGTTAAAGCTGCTGTTGCTGCCGCTGGCGCCGTGGTTCATCGTGCCGAAGCTGTTATTGCGGAAACGGCCGTGGGTGCCGTCCGTGGCATGATTGGCTTGTGCGCCGTGCTCCAGGGAGACTGCCACGTACGCGCTGTTGCCTGCCTTTAGGACGTTGGCGGTGCGCACTTCCTTCAATGCAGCCACTTTATCCGCGACGTCCTGGGCCGAAGTCAGGTTCGACAGGTCATGTCTTGCGTTTCGCGTACCGAAGTTGCCGTCCGTATTGTAGGTGGAAAAACGGTTGCCGTTTCTCAAAGAGTTGACGTTCAGTCTGCCGTCCCGGGTATCCAGCATCCGCCCGTCATGAACGTTGCGGGTGCGCACGTTCGTATTGGCAGGTTCTCTCGTGCCGCAGCCGGCCAATCCGGCCATGCTGACGATCAGTGCGGCGGATACGGAAAGACTAATGGCTTTGGATCGTATCATGAGTTCATCCTCCGTTATAATTAATGTAGTAACATCGTTTAGGATGACCTCGCGCTTAACGCGCTATGCTGAAAGGATTTGGCATCCTGAAGGCCTTTTCGCGGCAGCATCAGGCCGAAGGAGCTGATTTGAGCCTGTCGACGTCCCCTTCCAGCAACTCCAAATCCTTGACAAATACAGGGTAAGCAAAAGATGCCCCCGACGGAATGATCCATACCCTGTCCGGGTCTGACGGTGCGGCTGCGATCAAATACACGGTTTCTTCCGTGTTAGCCATGCCGGCAACGGTCACGGTCGAGTCGATTATTTCATCTTTTAAATAAGAAACCGGTTGCTTTTGTGCCGCCCCTTTGGCCCAAAGCAAGTTCATCTGGGACAGCACCCGCATGGCATCGGATTCCGCTGCGGGCTTGCCGTTAAGCGACCATCCCCCTTCCCCTGCCCCATCGTTTGAATCGGTACGCTGCAGGAGCCATGACGTTCTTTTCCCCTCCCATTCGACCGCCGTCACGTCTTGCGGATCTACCCAGGCCGGAAGGGGATCGGATCGCCCGGCCGCAGAATCCGGCTTACCCGGCGCTTCGCTTTGATCAGGGAGAAAGAAATACGCAATGCCGACGATCAGAATGGCTGCAATCGCAACGATAAGCGCCAAAACCCTTTTTTTCATCTAACACCTTCCCCTTTCGCATGGCGTATTTTGCATGCATGAACGATTCGGCCCCGCCAAAAAGATGTCATTCACATATTACCCCGTTGGAAGCTTTTTACTACCTCTTTCTCCAAGATGCCCGGCGCCGGATCGAAATCGGGACAATGCCTAATGCCAATGTTGCCGCTGCCACATACGATATCTCATGATTATAGCCTTTTAAGGAGGTCATGACATGACGACGGTGGTAGTGACGGGCGGTGCCGGATTTATCGGATCGCATCTGGTACGTCATTTGATCGGTATGGGGCATCGGGTACATGTCATCGATGATTTGTCGGCCGGCAAGGCGGAGAACGTTCCTCAAGGCGCGACCTTGCATCAGGAGGATGTTCGCTTGCCTGCCGCTTTGGAGACGATCGTTGCGCTCCAGCCGGATACCGTGTTTCATCTAGCTGCCCAAGCGGATGTGCAGCATTCCATCCAGCATCCGCGGGAAGACACCGAAATCAATGTGCTTGGTACGCTGAACATGCTGGAGGCCTGCCGCCAAGGCGGAATCCGCAAATTCGTGTTTGCATCCACCTCGGGCGTTTACGGAAATCTGCAAAAGGATGTGCTGGAGGAAACGGACCCCGCCGTTCCCATCTCGTTTTACGGATTATCCAAATATGCGGCGGAGCATGATGTCCGGCTGTACGGCGAATTGTTCGATCTGGATTGGACCGTCCTGCGGTTCGCGAACGTCTACGGTCCCGGACAAACTTCGAAAGGGGAAGGCGGCGTCGTGTCCATTTTCCTGAACCAGCTCCGGCAAGGCATGCCCTTAACGGTCAATGGGGACGGGGAACAAACGAGGGATTTTATTTACGTTCAAGATGTCGTCGCCGCCCTGGCAGCGGCCCAAACGTCAGGAGAACGGAAAATCCTTCATGTCAGCACCGGCCAAGCGACCTCCGTCAATCGGTTGGTTGAGCTTCTTCGGCTGCACCATGGCCAACATACCGTTTGCGTCCATCGTCCGGACCGGGCCGGAGACATCCGCCACAGCCGCTTGTCCAATGCACGAGCCTTGGCGCATTTAAATTGGCGGCCGGCATACGGCATCGAGGAAGGACTCCAGCTGACGTACCAAAGCTATTTTCGGTAAAAGGAATGCAAAAAAAGCCGATCCCCGGCTGATGGCAGCCGGAGTCGGCTTGATCCGCATGATTCGATTCGTTTTTACGGAGTATCCACCGTTCCTTCCAAATAATACGCGGCAAGCTGCGCTTTGTGTTCGATCGAGCGGGCCGTCAGGAAAAAATGGCGCATAGCGCCGTCTCCCGCCAACACGCATTCTTCTCTCGTACGGGCCTGGGCATAGCAGGTTTCCATCGTCCAATAGATGATGGGTCCGTCCGGGGCGTCCCTCCGAATCATCAGTTCGAGCTCTCCCAGATCGCACATCGGTTTCAGCCAGGATACGTCGATATCCAAAATCACGCGGTCCCCCTCGGCGATTCCTTCCAATGTGACTCCCGTCAGGACCATCTCATCGGGACCGACCGTAAACGGCATGAAGGTTCCCGCTGCAGCCCCCACCCTGGTGTTGTATTTTGCCGTCATGCGACTTCCTCCCATCAAATATGATACAGCATATCAATAAAGCGCACGCAGTACAGATGCGGGTTGAATTCCGTTTGCACCCGTTTTAACGCGCCGCTCCGGATGTTTTCCCTCAGCGGAGCGTTATGCATCAAGTCCAGCCCTTCCTGCACGGCTTGCGCAATATTGCCTAGCGTATAATTTTTGCCGGTTTCGTTATGACGGATGCAAAGCGCGACCCCGTCGGAATTCGTCGCCAGCACCGGACAGCGGCAGCTCATGGCTTCGAGGACCGATAACGGGCCGCCTTCCACCTTGGACGTATTGCACACGAAACCGCCCGAATCGCCTATGGCCGAGAAATAATGCTGCATCTGATGGTTTGGCACGTTCGAATGCATGATTAAACGCGAATGAAGCCCCAATTGATGCACCACGGAATTGAACTGTTCGCGTTCATGGGGAATCGACAAGTTGGGGTCTTCGAAAACCCAAAGTTTCAAATCGGGCACGTAGAAAGACAGCTGATAGCCGATATGAAGGAATTCCCTCCAGTTTTTATTGTCTTCCATGCGTCCAAGCCATGCGATCACCGGGTGTTCCGGAATCGGTCCCGGCCGGTAGGTAAAGCTTTCGGAATCAAAAAAATTGGGGAAATTATACTGAGGAATATTCGGAAACAGTTCCCGAAACAAAGCGGCAATATGCGGAGTGCTCGGATTCAGCAGCGCGCTTGCGTACGTGTTCACGTAAGGAATGGCTTCGATCAGCTGCTGGCGGGCATATTCCTTGGCGCCGTACCCCTGAATTTCCAGTACGAGCTTTCCCGTATATCCCAGCTGCCTGAAGCGGGGAAAGCTTTTGTGATCCGTCGTGACGACGATGACATCGTAATTCCCGGCGGCCAGAATTCCCCGGATCTCTTCATCGTTGTTCGTAATGTACATAGGGACCCCGTCGTTATTTTGCACCCCCGCCCCCCAATGGAAGTAAAGGCAGGAAGCTTGGATTCCGTATCTGGCAAGGGCTTTGCAGCGAAGCCGATTCAACGTATCCATGCCGCCGCTCGGCACGTAAAACACAAACAGCACGTTCATGGCATCCCCTCCTTTGCGTCTTAACGGTCAGATCATTCGAAACATGTCCTCCTGGGTAAACAAAGCGACAAGGTTGCCTTGGTTGCGGACTCTAACGGTCACTGCGGTATGCGTATAATCGTTCACGTTCGTCACCAGCACCAGCTGAAAAGGCTTATGCTCCGTCATCATATGATAGAGGGGAACCGTGCTGCCCGAACCGACATGGATCAACTGAACGTAAAACAGTCCCTGTTCGCCGTAGCCATGCACAAGCATCTCAAAACCTTCCGTACCGACATTGCATATTTCAAGATCGACGGACTGGATGTACGTAGAGTCGATCGGGGCAAAAGGAGCGGCTTCGAGCCGTAATATGGACATAACCTTTCCTCCTGAAAGTCAAGTCTTAATCCTATCCTATGTGACTGCGCTCCAAGTGGAAGGGCGTTTAACGCCCGCCGCAAACCTATTCTTCCGGGAATAAGCGAGAATACAAGCGAAAGAAGCGGCTCTCGCATCTACTATATTGCGAATCGCAATTTAGGAAGAAAGGATGAAAGAATATGAGGGTTGCCGATCTCAAAGGATCCTACGACGCGATTTTCAGTTTGGGAGACTTATGCCTCGCCGCGATGAAGCTCGAAAAATTCGGCCTGCGAAATTATGCCGGTCCGATCGATTGGATGGCGACTTACAATCTATCCGACGTGAACCGCCTTTTAAGGAACCGATTCGCCCATTTTATGGTCTACAACAACCTCGTCGTTGAAGATAAAGTCAGCGAGCAGCTTTATTTGGTGCGCGACACTTATTACGATTTTCTGTCGAATCACGACTTTTTTACCCACAACAACTTCCCGCCCAATCTTGAAGCTTATCCTTACGTAAAAGCCAAATACGACCGCCGCGTGCAGCGTTTCATGGAAAAAATGCTAACCAGCCGTAAAATTTTGTTCATTCGCACGGAAGGCACGTTCGAACAAGCCAAAGAACTCCAGGAGGTTTTATCGAGTCTTGTCGCGCATGATTTTCGGGTGCTGCTGATCAACCATACCCCTGTCAACGACATCGTGGAACTGGACTGGCCGCTTGAAAAGGTCTGCTCCATCCAATTGCCGAACGCCGATAAATGGTCGGGAAATGATCACTTATGGGGACAAATTTTAAGCGGAATTCATATATCCACTCGTTGAAGAATCGATGAAGGCCGCCGATCCGGACACGTGACATGCCGAATTGGGCGGCCCTTTTTTTTGGCTCCGGATTCCTGTTTGTTCGATCGTTTAGAAAGTCAAAACCTCCAAGTCCGGAAGCGTGTAATCTTTTGGAAGCTGCTCGAAAATCCGGTTCCACACCGCATAATTGACCATCAGATCGACATGGGACGATTGCACGGCAAAAATCCGGTTATACAAATCGCCGATGACCATATAAGGCTCAGACACGTCGTCTCCTCCCTTCCGTGGCTCATGGTTCGGCCGTTTATGCTCCTGAAGCTACCCTCGCATATTCGTTCAATAGCCTGGAAATCATCTGATCGAGCGACCAGTGCTGCTGTCCCCAGCGCGCCGCATTTTGGCCGAGCATGCGCCGGTATTCATCGTTTCCTAGCAGCGTATTCAGATGCTGTGCCAGCGTAAGCGGATCTTTCACCGGGGAAACCAGTCCGGTCACGCCATGTTCCACCATCTCCGGCAGTCCTCCGGCATTCGACACGCATGCCGGCAAGCCGGCGAACTGTGCCTCCATCACCGAAAACGGCTGATTATCCTGGATGCAGGAATGGACGAAAATGTCCGATTGCAGAAGCAGGGCCGGAATATCATGGCGCTCGCCGAAAAACACCACATCATTTTGCAATGCCAGAGCTTGGGTTTGGTCCCACAGCTCCTCCCTTTTATCGCCGTCTCCGACGATCCAGCACACCCAATCCTGCTGCCTCATGCTTTTCAGGATGCTGAGCGCCGAGATCAATACATCGATCCCCTTGACGAACGACAGCCTTGCCGGACAGATGATCACCTTTTTATCCGGCGGCCGGCTGACATCCGTTCCCATATGGGCTTTATGCCAAAATTCCTGGGCATCCAGGCCGTATTGGAAAACGCTGATGCGATGTTCCGGAATGCCGAAATCGCGGACGAGCAGGTTTTTCTGCCACTGCGTCGACGTGATCGTGACGTTTCCGGACGCAGCGCCGCGAGATTCAACGGAAGGGAAATACTTCCAGGCCGGCGAATGCTCGTTGATGCCGAGCTGCGGGTTCATCCGGAAATGGTTGTGAAGTTCTCCCGTGACGGAGCCGTGAACCTGCGAAATCAACGGAACGTGTGCCGGCTTCACCCTGGCGAGCGAGCGGGCCGCAAATATATCCTGGGTGTGGATGATGTCATATTGATCCAGCCCGAAACACGCGGCCGAAAGCTCCAGCATATAGCGGTCCATCTCATAATAGTGAATGAGGGGATCCGCATGCAGCAAGGGCGCGTATTCCCTGGCCAGCTTGGTGACCACAAGCGGGCGGATCCATTCCTTGGAGATTTCGCGGCCGCGGTTAATAATATGGAATTTGGCGTAATCCGGGCTGTTTCCGAGCAGATCCACCTGATGTCCCATGGCTTCCAGCCGCTGCTGGATTTGCGTCATGTATTTCCATACTCCGCCGACATGGGGAATCAGCCAGTATGTCGCTAGCAGTATCTTCATGCCTTCTCCTTCCCATGGGATCCGGCGACGGGAGCCGGACTCATTGATGGTTTAATGGACGATGCCGACAATATACTATATTGGAAAACGATGCGGCGGGACACGACTCTTGAACCCCCTCACGCCGAATGTTCGGAAATTTCGGACAAAAAAATCACCGGAACATCAGTTCCGGTGATCCCAGTTCGTTTAAGCGCCTTTGAATTAGTCGGAGTAAGCCACGGCTTCGAAGCTTTCGGGCCCTACCCGGGTCGGAATGACCGCCAGTCCTCCAGGAATGCTGACGAAAGCCTGATAAACGACGAATCCAGGGTTCGTCGTCAACAAATCGATGCCCGTTACGGTAATGACCTCGGTCGTCAGAAGCAACGTCCCTACCGGCAGCGACTGCGTAGCGGAATAGACGAGAGTGGATACCCCGCCAACGACCCGGAAAATCGTAATGGTTATAGGGACCAGGAC
This sequence comes from Paenibacillus sp. FSL M7-1455, assembly GCF_038004655.1. Classification (NCBI taxonomy): domain Bacteria; kingdom Bacillati; phylum Bacillota; class Bacilli; order Caryophanales; family Paenibacillaceae; genus Paenibacillus; species Paenibacillus sp. FSL M7-1455. Next base: position 4,561,870 of record NZ_JBBORO010000001.1, read on the forward strand.
GGAAACGATAGCGCTCAGCGTAACGGTTGCCGTGAAATGAACGGAAAGATTCGGCCCTGCCGCGGCTGTGTTCAAGCCAAGCGTGCCGAACAAAGCGGGGGTGGAGCTTGCGGGGATGTTAACTGCGCCTGCGGTGGAGAGACGTTTTGGGAAATCTGGCTATCTATCAAACGGTTTGGCATAAGGAATTCTCCCTCCTTTCATCCATAGATTATGCTAGAGTTTCGCATCATGCATGGACGAACCATCCAGTCTATTCATACAAAACCGGAAGAAGGGAGAAGTGGTAGAATTCCATATTACCCTATAATCGACAAAATTGGATGAATCGCGTTCCGGACGCGTTCCTGCGTCATGGCATATTCCTGCCGAATGAGATCCTGATACCGAAGCGTGCCCATCGCTTCGTGCCAACGGTACCCGACCAGCGCCTCATCGAGGTACGGGAACGATATGCCTGCCTGAATCGCCCTGATCCATAAATCCAGATCATGCGTATAAGGGAGGGACTCGTTAAACAATCCGATATGGTAAAACAGTTCCTTTTTCATGATCACCGTGCAGCCGTTGACCGGATTGTTGATCAGAAAAGTGCGGTAAAAGTCCGCCGTCCCGTGAAAAGCGAAGCCGGCACGATGCTGTACGATCTGGCTTTGCCTATCGATATAATCGAAGTTGGTATGGGATATCCACGCCCCCCGTTCCAGCATAAACTGGATCTGGCGGTTGATTTTATCGTGGTAAAATATATCGTCGGAGCTGAGCCATGCGACATATTCCCCCGAAGCATACCGGATTCCGTGATTTAATGCGCTAGCGGTGCCGCCGTTGGCCTTTCCTAGATAATGGATATACGGCATGTACGGACCTAACCGGTCGGCATGCATCGTCGAACCGTCGTCGACGACGATAATTTCGATCGGCCTGTACGATTGCGTCAGCGCGCTTTGCACCGCTTGATCCACGTAAGGATCGTTGTAAAAAGGAATGACGATCGTAACAAGCGGTTTCATTTGGATACTCCCCCTCCGGTGCGGAAATATTGAAGAATGTCCGATATCGACCTCTCGATCGGAATGGACGGCTTCCAGCCGAGCGATTCCAAGCCCATGGGAACCTGCGAATCCCGCTCCTTGATGGAATCGTCCTCATCCCCCCACTCGACCGGGACATCGCTCCCCGAAGCCTTCATGAACAAAACGGCAATTTCCTCAAGCGTGCGTTCTTTGCCCGACGTGACGGTGTAGACCTCTCCCGGCGTTCCCTTTTCAAGCATGATGCCGTAAGCCCGGACGGCATCCCTGACATCCAGAAAATCGCGCCGCGAGGCTCGCGACGAAATGCGGAAAGCCTTCATCGCCTCTCCTCTTTCGCATGCCGCGATGTAGCGGCCCAGCAAAGCGCAAAAGCCCGTCGACGGCCCGGGTCCGATCAAATTCGACGGCTCCGCCAGCATGACCGGCTGCCCGAACAGGCAGCTCCAGGACATGACGGCCGCCTTCTGCAAGCTTTTGCTTAAGCTGTACGGATGGGGCGGCCGGTAAGGAGGAGTGAGGCTGAACACGGCTTTCGTTCCGGCAATCAGTACCCGGCACGCCGGAAACGGGCGAAGGGCATTCAGCAAATAAAGCGTCGGAAGCACGTTGGTTTCCATGTAGAGCAGCGGATCGGCCCAGGATTCGGGGACCGAGTTTTTCCCGCCGAGATGAAGGACATAGTCGGGAGCGATCTTCCGGGCAAGCTCGTCAAGCTTCTGCTTATCCATCAGATCGCAGGTGTAGTATCTTACCCCTTCGATGGCCGGAAGTGCCTGCGTTTGCCGCACGATGCCGGCGACCCGCATGCCGAGCCCGGCAAAATACCGGCAGGCATGGCCGCCGGTAAATCCCGAAGCTCCGGTAATCATAATGACGCGCTTGCGGAGGGAAGCTCGTTCATCCATATCTTCAACTCCTTCAGCATGTCTCGGTAATGGGGGACGGCATAATCGATGTCGGCCCGCGTCGACACCAGCGTGCGGTCCTGCACCGGCTGGTCGACAGGCAAAACCACGACGTCGCGAAGATCCCATATTTCCTGAAACAGCAGCAGCAGGTCATGTTTGCAGATCGGGACCGGGTGGGCCAGATGGATCAAACCCGACACGGAAGAATTCATGAAGCGATCGACGGCCTTCGCCAGCTCCAGCGTCGTCACGCCGTTCCACATGACGTTGCGGTAGCCGGTAACCGTTCCTTTTTGCGACATGAACCAATGCATGAGCCCGATGCCATGGCTTCGGATCTCCGGACCGATAATCGACGTCCGGATGGTCAGATGCCCTGGAGCCCGCACTTCGCCCAGCGCTTTGGTCATCGCGTACATGCTCGTTCCGTCCGGCTGGTCTTCCTCCGTATAGCCGCCCCGGGTTCCTTCGAAGACGCAGTCCGTGCTGATATGAATGAGGCGGGCACCGATCCGGTCCGCGGCCCGGCAGAGCCGGTGGGGCAAAAAGCCGTTGATATGATACGCATTGATCCGGTCTTCATCGGCATGATGGTTCAGGACGCCGATGGCATTGATCACGACATCGGGCCGGACGATGTCCAGCAGCCGGTCGACCATGCACGGTTCGGAGGCGTCAAGGTAAAGTCCCCCGGGACTTCGGGCTTCCCGGGTGGTGTAGAAGACGCGATGTTTTTCCTGACGCCGAAAGTAATGAACCAGCATATGGCCCGCCATTCCGTTTCCGCCAAGAATAAGCAATTTCATCACAGAAACCCTCCGCGCTGGAGAATGTTTTTGATCTCCTCTTTATTCATCAAGTGATGGTTGGAGCTGAAGCTGCTGAATTCTACCGGTCTGCAGTGTTTGTAACGTTCCTTGAGCTCGGGCATATGAAGCGTCGGCAGGATGACGAGGTACTCTTCGTCGTATACCACCGTCGTCATGCTTTCGAAATCGCTCATCAGGATTTCGTGGATCTTCTCTCCGGGGCGGATGCCGGATTCCACGATGCTTACGTTTTCTTTGCCGGAGGCTTCGATCAGCACCTCCGCCAGGTCCACGATTCTGCAAGCAGGCATCGTCATGACGAAGATTTCCCCGCCGTAGCTTTCCTCCGCGGCCTTGAACAGCAGTTTGATCGCGTCCGGCAGCGTCAGGAAAAACCGGGTCATCTCCATGTCCGTAATCAGCACCTGGCCTTTGCTCCGGATTTGGTCCTTGAACACGTGCACCACGGAGCCGTTTGTCCCAAGCACGTTGCCGCCGCGAACGGTAACAAAGCGGGTTTCGCTGTTGAGCAGATTCGCGTACACGACCAGCTTTTCGCCGATGGCTTTGGTCATGCCGTAAAAATTCGAAGGATTGGCCGCCTTGTCGGTCGAGATGTAAAACACTTTCTTGACCTTGTTGTCGATGGCTGCTTCGATCACGTTTTGGGTGCCGATGACGTTGGTTTTAAGCGCTTCGTACGGCTGGTCCTCGCACACCGGAACATGCTTGAGCGCGGCAAGATGGAACACGTAGTCGATGCCTTGGCAAACGGCGGTCAGCGCCTCTTTGTCACGGATGTCCCCGATCCGGAAGCTCAGGCGCTTGTCTTCGAACGTCCGGCTCATCGCCACTTGCGACGATTCGTTGCGGGAGAACACGATCACCTCCCTCGGATTTTGCATAAGCAGCTGGGCAACCAATTCATACCCCCAGGATCCGGTCCCCCCAGTCACCATAATACGTTGATTTTCAAACATGCACTTTCCCTCCAAGCAGAAATTTGACTACCTTATCCGAGACGTTTTTGGCCAAATACCCTTCCGGGCAGACCCATTCCCGGTTCAAGCTGATCATCAGGTCCGCCGCGCGCGCGATATGCTTCGCTTCAAGGCCTGATACGATGTTGCTGCCGCAGTCGACGGTTTCCGGGCGTTCGGTCGTATGCCGCATCGTGACGGTGGGGACCTGCATGATGCAGCATTCCTCCTGGACCGTTCCGCTGTCCGTCAATGCGCAGCAGGCGTGCCTTTCCAGCTTGACGAAATCGAAAAATCCGAAAGGCTCGTGGAATTCCACCAGCGGGTGCGTGCGCAAATCTTTCAGCCCCGCAATGCGGGAGGCCGTTCGCGGATGAATGCTGCAGATGAGCCGGCGGCCGTATTTTTCCGCGATCATGTTCAGCCCTTCGACGATTTGCCGCAGCCGTTCCGGATGATCCACGTTCTCCGCGCGGTGGGCCGTAACCAAAAAATATTCCTTCGGCTTCAGGGAGAGGCTGTTCAAAATGCGGCTTGCTTCGATCGAATCCTTGTAGTGCTCCATCACTTCATAGATCGGATTTCCCGTCAGCACGATGCGCGAGCTGGGAAAACCTTCGGCAAGCAAATGTTTTTTGCTCTGTTCCGTATACGGCATGTTGATCGAAGAGATCGCGTCGATGACCCGCCGGTTTTTCTCTTCGGGCACGCCCAGGTCAAAGCAGCGGTTGCCGGCTTCCATATGAACCACGGGATATCCGAGCCTTTCGGCAAGCACCGCGCACAGCGCGCTGTTGGTATCGCCAAGCAGAAGGATGGTATCGGGCTTCTCCTTATCCAGAATCCGCTCCATTTGAAGGAACATGGACGACAGCTGTTCCCCAAGCGTTGCGGCTGCATCCTGCAAAACGTAATCCGGTGAGCGCAAGCCCATCTGCTTAAAAAAAATGCCGCTCAGCCTTTCTGCAAAATTTTGCCCGGTATGCACCAGCACATGCCGCTCTGCATACCGGTCCAGCTTGGGAAGGATGAGGCTGAGGCGGATAATTTCGGGCCGGGTGCCCAAAATCGTCATGATTCTCATAGCGTCCGTCCCCTACTTTCGTTTAATGGACTTGGAGCGACGTTTGGAACGTTTGCCTGCTCCTGCCTTTCTTTGGATCCGGCGTGCTCGAACCGCGGCCGCCGGCCTTCTTGCTTTCCTTGCATGTTTCCTTCTCCTGCCCGCCCTCCTTTTTGCCGGGGCAGCTTGCCCAACCGGAGGCGGCGGAACGTTCAACGCAGGGACGCCTGCGGCGGATACGCGGCGGGAAACGTCCCCGCTCATCCAATCGGGGCATCCCCGCTGCAGCTCCTGAACGAATCCGTGAACCCGCTGCCGGTAGGTCTCCATGCCGTATGCCGTCCTCGCGGCGTTTGCGTTCATGCTTCCGGTATACTGCAGGAACTCCGGTTGATTGACCAGTTCGGATACCTTGGCCGCCAGCGCTCCATAGTCGCCCGTCGGAACCGCAAAGTGACCGTTGCCCGTATTTTTCATCAGCTCGCCGAGACCACCGGAATCGAAGGATACGACCGGCTTGCCGCAAAGCATGCCTTCCAGCGCCGTCATCCCGAAACCTTCCTGCACCATGCTCGGAACGACAAGGATATCCATGGCGCTGTAAGCCGAATGCACCGATTCCACAAATGGGATGAAGCGGAAAGAATTTCGGTGGCCGGAATCATTCACTTCCTGAACGCAGCGGTCGTAATAGGACTGGTCGGCGGGTTTCCCGATCACGACAAACCGGCAATTCGGGTACGACGCCGCCAGAATTTTCGCCATGCGGATGAACTCAAGCAGCCCCTTTTCGGGATGGATAAAAGAAGAGATATAGCCGATGCAGATATGGGAGTCCTTCAGGCGGAGAATTTTACGATAGCCGTTCCGGATCAGCATTTGGGAAGGCTGCAAAAGCTCATTGTCCGCGGACGGGGGAAGCAGCGTGATCGGTTTGGAGACCGTTCCGCGAAAGACGCGGGCCGACGCCTCCGAAATCGCGATCAGGCAATCGCTGTACTTCTCTACCACGGCCGTGGCCGCAGACGTGTATGCCGTCGTTTGCATCGTTTCGGTTATTTTCCATAAGACCGGAATGCCAAGCAATTTGGCAGCCATGGCGGGCATCACGTTCACGATGGTATTGGTGAGGACGATGTCGGGAGCCGTCTCCGCCATGCAGCGGACAACCGAAGCAAAATCCGGATGGTGCCGAAGCCCCTCCGCTTCCTGTTCGAGCCGTTCGCCGGGCTGATACATGCCAAAAAGCAAGGGGCAGGATTGGATTCGTACCGTCATGCCTTGTTTACGGGCAGAAGCCGTCAGCTTGCCTTCCTGCGGAGCGACCAGAATGCACTCGAAATAAGGCGCGATTTGAAGGCAGAACATCAGCAGGAGCTTTTCGGCCCCCGTGATGCTGCTTGTATTGCTGACATGGGAGAACAGCATCATCTTAGGCTTATACGTCATCATGGGCGTTGAGACCGCTGCAAAAAAGCACAGGGTACGATTCGCACCTCCTTTCACCCAAGTAATACAATATATTAGAAGTGAATCTGTACCGGCACGACATATGCTCCCCTCCAGATGTCCAAAAGTGGAGGGGAACCTCCCCGTTTACGGAAATACGATGGACAGCAATTGGTTCAAGCGATGGCCGTACGTATGCTCGCGGAGCGTGCGGTCCAGCGCGTTCAGGGCGATCTCCCTGCGCTCCTGCTCGTGATGGAGATAATATTGGATTTTGTCTAACAACTCTTCCGGCGAGTTGTACGTTTCGATCTCCTTGCCGGGCGTATAAAGTTTGGCAAGGTCGCTTCGGGAATCGGTGAGCTGCAGCGTGGCGCAGGCGGAAATTTCGAACGTGCGCGGATTCGGGGATGCGGCGGGAATTTTTACGGCATTGTTGTTGACGGAATCATCTTCGTGGGAACGGTGAAGATTGATGACGATTTTCGAGGCGTTGTAAGCATCCGACGTTTCCTGCGGTCCCATCCATTTATTGACTTCGATCCGGTCCCGGTAAGCGGCAAAATTGGGCAGGCGGTCCCACCAAATGCCGTTGATGAGCGTATTATACTGCATTAACCGGTCCATGATCGGACTCAGGAATTCGATCCGGTTCCAGTAAGCGGAACCGATGAAGCTGACGTCCCTGCGCTGCGGGGAAGGCGTTCTTGCCGGTTTGTAATAATCCGGAAAAGCGGCGAAAGGCAGATGATAAACCTGCTTGCAGCCAAGCTGCTGGTAATATGGAATGCAGTTGGATTCCAATGTGAATACGTAATCGTAATGGTTGACGTTTTCCGTGGTCATATCCGTGTAATACGGATCATCCGTCAGCCAGACGGCCGTTTTGATCCCTTGGCGGCGGATATCGTCCAGCTGCTCGTTTTGAACAAACATGCCGTCCAGCACGAGAACGAGGTCCGGCATCAGTTGATAAGCGATTTCGCTGACCGGCTGGCCAGGCTCAATGACGGTGACTTGGGCAACCAGCCCGCGCAGCGTCGTCGAAATGGCTTCGTCCATCGGAGAATACGGGAACCCTTTCCCCGAGGCGACGTACAGGACGTGAAGCTGGCGGAAAGGGAACGATTCCGTGTGGCTTTTGACGATATAGTCGGCCCGGCCCTTTAAATATCCCTCTTCGTATCCCCCCGAATACCCCGCCTCGCGTCCGCGCGCCCGCGCTTCTTCAGCCGGACTCGGCTGATAGTGGTGCACCATTTTCCGGTGTTTTACGATTGACATGTGACAACCCGCTCCTCTTTCTTTTTTTTTCGACAATCTCCAGACCTATCGACTTCGGGGTTCGGTGCCCCGTCTTTGAATAAGTTGGGTTAAACATGCTCCAGCAGCGTTTTGATTCTCGAAACGAAGGAATGCTCTTTTCGCGTCGTCCATAAACCGCGCCATGCCAATTGTAAGCGCTCGTCGTCATGTGCCAGGTAATGGCTGATTTTGTCCTGCAGCTCTTTGACCGAACCGAAGGTTTCGATGTCGTAGCCCGGCCGGTAATGCGAATGCGTATCCTCCCGGATGTCCGTAATTTGCATCGTGCCGCAGGCGCTGATTTCGTACGTGCGCGGATTGATGGATTTGGCGCGGATGCGGTGGGTGTTCCGGTTGTCCTGCCCATACTCGTCCGGGCGATGGATATTGATGACGATTTTTGCCCCGTTGTAATAGTTCACGGTCTCCTCCGGCGGAATGAACCCCAGGTGCAGGAACCGCCCGAGGATTCGGGTCTCCTTCAGCCTTTCCCAAAAACCGCCGGCGATCAGCACCTTTTTGTCTTCCAAAAACGGGGCCATTTCGTCGAAGATCGCGACCCTGTTCCAAAAGGCGTTGCCGATAAAGCAAATGTCGTACAAATGCTGGGGGGCCGGACGTTGGGGCTTGAACATGGCGGTGTTGACGGCCAAGGGCAAATAATGCACCTTCGCCGCGCCAAGTCCGCGGTAAAACGGGACGCAGCTGAGTTCATGGGTAAACACGATATCGTAGCCCGTGCACATGGGGGCCGTATCTTCCGTAAAATACGGATCATCCACGAACCAAATTGCCGTTTTGATCCCCATCCCCCGGATTCTGGCCACATCCTCCAGGTGATTGTCGGGGAATATGTGCAGCCCGTTCATGACAAGGACGAGATCGGGCCGTTCCTTGACGGCCAGCTCCAGCATTTTCGGGGCTTCCCCGACGATGCATTCCTTTACCAGGCTGCGAAGCGCCGACGCAACTCCCTGATCAATGGCATGAAAGCCTTGGGGAACGTAAAGTATTTTCATATCCCGGAAATAGGGCGGCGGCGGCGGGACTCTTTTCTCGACGGCTTGACAAATGCCGAGCCGGTAGCCGGCACCGTAACCGCTTCGGTAACCTTCGCTTTGTTCTGCAACATTTTTTTCCACAGCTCTCACCCTGCCTGTCGTAAAATAAGGTAGAATTCCGGCCGCATATAACATGCGGGAAAAGTGTTCCTATTTGCAGCTGATCTAAGCCGGCTCGGCATTCGCCGAAGGCTTATATCATTCTATAATGATAAATATATGCGGAAGAGGCACATGCATCATGGACGGCTGCCTTTCGGGCGGGAAATTGGCGCGTATCACGTTTTAAGGGCGCGAAAAAGCCTTCAACCCCATAGGTTTCCCATGGAGCGAAGGCTTGACTGTGTTCCTATCCCTGCTAATTTATTTCAGGATTTTGGCCAAATCCTCATTTCGATTGATAAGCGAGCTGATGCCCGTCTTCATAACCTTTGGCGAATCCGGCATTAAAACCTTCGTTGTAAGCTTCGTCGTATCCTTCGTTATAAGCGACGTCCGGCGATTGCGGCAGCGAGCCCTGCTCTACCGGAGCCGGAAGGACGGGGTTACCCCACCCGCGTCTGCGCTTCCTGCGAAGGGCGCCAAGCCGGGAAAGCCGTCCTTTTCTGCCCTTGACAAGCCGGCGCGGCCTGGTTTTGTTCGCACGGAGCCTTCCCGTTCTTTGCACTCGGGCCTTTCGGGCAACGAGAAGCTTCCGCCTCCGGGTGCCGGATCTCGCGGACCGGGAAACACGTTTCTTGGTCTTCATCCGTTATTCCTCCTGTTAGTTCGGTCATCGTGCATGCGGCAGTCGGGATGCGTTTAACCAGGGCGGCGCAGGAGTACCGCTGCGGGGGTGGCATAACGTGATTCCTTGCAGCATCTCGCACATGGCGGCTTGATACTGCGTGAGAAGACGGATGTTTTCGCTCAAACTCCGCGCGGACAATTCCGAATGGGAGGAAATATCCGCAATGCTGCCGAGAATCCGGGCAAGCGCCTGCTGGCTGCGCGCGATGGAGGCGATCAGCTCAAGCTTTGCTTCCTGTTCTCTCACGAAAAGACTCATTTTTCGATGTCTCCCATATCGAATCCCGGGCCGAACATGCCGTCCTCGCCGCCGAAGCCTCCTTCATCCTGAACGAGCACGGCTTTCAAATTGCTGCAAAGCCCGTTTTCGAGTTTGGTCAAACCTTCGAGCAGCTCGACGATTTGGCCGTGAATTTGCAGCGGTTCGTTAAGCTGATGATCATGCGTTTCAAATGCATCCGGGGTCAAGTGGTTGATCGCCCAGTTCCGGACTTTCTCCGCCTCAACCGCCTTAGCCTCCAAAATCATCGCAATGTTCCACTGAATTTTGGATGCGGCGTCCAGCATATGCAAAAATGCCTGCTCCCTGCTCATCTGCAGCACTCTCCTATATCAAGTCTCCAATTACTCTTCCTCATTGCTGCCGAGCTCTTTCACGACATGATTCAGAGTCTCCGCGAGCGCTTCCTGAAGATCCGCGATACTTCCCAGATAGGCGATGATGCTCTTATTGATTTGCCCGGAGTTCTCGATCAATCCGCTAATCCCGTCGAATTCGGGATCGGCGTCCGGAAGGTCGTGAATGATCTGGGACATCCGGACGGCCATTTGCCGCTCGGCATCCAGAACCCTGGCCATCTGTTGATGGGAATGGGACATATGGATTAACATTTCATCGATTTTATTCTGCATGGTCGATTCCTCCTGTAGATGTTCCGCGAAAAGCCGCGAAGGCCCGCCCCTCCTGATCCGCTTCTGCCTGCTATATCTTATGCCGGCCGCCTACATACAGTTACGGGTAACCCGGCCCGCAGTCAGAAATTTATTACAGCACGGGATTTTCGAGCACCGGGGGAGCGATGATCGGCAATCCGCGGGGGATCAAGCGCAGCTTTTCAGGCGGGAGATGAACGATGTTCCGCTCTTTCAGGTTCCAGCGCTTCAGGGCATAGTCCGAAACGAAGGGCCGAACCGAACCTTGGCGCCACTGATAGACGGTTCCGTCGCCGCAGCTGACGATTTGCCCGTCGCTCAGCCCGCCTTCGGCGGGCCTAAGCAAAGCCAGCATCTCCTGTTCCCCCATCGGCGCCTCTGCCGCCGGGATGCTGCGGAGATCCAGCCTGGACAACACAACCGACCGGATTCCCGCCTTCTCTTCCATCCCGTTGCACGGATGTTTTTTGCCTTCGCAGAGAACATACTGACGCCCCCCTTGATCCCGGATCAGCACTTGGGTGGGGAAAAAGTCGGCGGGCGAGCCGCAAGGCTCAGCCTCCCCGTCGGCACCGCGGTATCCAAGCTGCCGTGCCTCCTCTACCCACGCATGGGGATTCCCCCATTTCTCCGCATAATACCGCTCGTTGTATCCTTGAACCGTTTCGAACCGTTCCCGTCCCAGATTCTTCATGCTGACGCTGCCGAAATGATGGATGAACGCGTCGCCCGCAATGACGAGCTTAAGGCCGCACAGCCGGATCCGGATCATCCAGTCGTCATCCTCGTAATTTCCGACGCGGAAGCCTTCATCGAAATAACCGACCCGCTCCAGCAGTTCCTTCCGGAAAAGCACGCAAAATCCGACGATCCTGTCGGTTTGCCGCCATTTGGACGCATCCGGCCGGCAGAAGGCAGCCGCGAACTCCCACATCTGCTCCACGTCGTTATACGGCACCGGGATCTGCTGCTCGCCGCTGATGTAATTCGTCACCGGTCCTACGGCGCCGATTCGGGGGTCGCTTTCCAGGCAGCGCAGCATATGGGTAAGCCAGCCGCCCGTGACCAGCGTATCGTTGTTCAAAATGACGATGGTGTCGCCTTTGGCCATCATGAGCCCTTGATTCACGCCGCCGGCGAACCCCCGGTTCGTTTCCAAACGTTTGTACCGCAGCCGGCCCGCTTTTCGATTCAAGTAGGCTTCCGTCCCGTCCGTCGAACCGTTATCGACGACGATGATTTCGTATGGTTCGGCCGTGTGCGTTTCGATGCTGTCGATGCAGCGGGACAGGTAATCCAGCTGGTTATAGCTGGGAATGACGATGCTTGTGCCGTGGAACGGGCGTCCGAACGCTTCTCGGCCTTGGGCAAGCCCCTGTTCGTAGCCCCGCTCGAACCCGGCTTGGTAACGCAGGGCGGCATCCTTCGCCCGGACGCCGGTTTTTTTCCTGTTCATAGATCAACCCTCCTCGCCTGGCATGATGTCCGCCGGTGCCGGGCACCGGCCGTCTTACGATGCGTCGTCATCGTAGGTCAGCTCGCCGGAAATGAGCTTATCGGCCAAATGGCCGAAATCGAGCGCTACTTTGCCAAGCTCCGCGGCGATGGTTTGGCAGATCACGACCGCGGGAATCCCGCTTGCGACCAGCGCGATATCGAACGTATGCTGCGCCGTCGCCGCAAGCGCGCCAGGAACGTCCCTGAACCCGTTGACGGGGGCGACCGTCCCCGTAATATGCACGCCTGAGGCGGAAAGGACTTCAGCCAACGGTTCTGCCTTGTTGCCGATGACCAGCACTTGCCTGTTTCGCAGCAGCGGTTGAAGCAGCCTGTGCTCGTGAAGCGCATAATTTATGGTTGAGATGGTGAAACGATGCGGGTCATGGCCGATGCCGTAATAACGGAGTACCGGAAACAGCAGGCCCTGATACGTAGGCAACCGCGACGCCGGAATGCCGATGATGTCCGCTCCCCGGACGGCTTCCGCCAGCCGCTCCCTCGCCTCGTAATCCGGGAGGGTGATCCCGGCGCGGGTCAGGAACGGCCCCGCCGCCTTGGCATGCGCCAGCGGAAGCACGGTGTCGTGGGCCAAAGCAAGCAGTTCCCCGTCCCCCAGCCGAACGACCGACAACGGTTTTTTTAAGGCTAACGATTGTTCGAGGCGAACATGAACCTCCTCCGGTTTCAACAACGGCTGAAGCCGGGGCAAAAAACGCTGTAATCCAGCCTCCATCACCTCTTTGGCCGAGACGCCCGGGAGAATCGTGTACGGCGGAAGCAGCGACGCCATCTCCTCTTCCGCTCCGGTCGCGGCGCCCGCCTTGTAACCTGCGTCAAATCCTTTGGCATACGCCGACTCTTCGGCTTGGTCCGTTCGCGAATCCCGAATCTCTCCCGTGTCGGGCAAGTTGAGTTCTTGAGTGTGCGCTGCTGAAAAATCGGCCATTCGCCTGCGCCGATGAGAGACCGGGGCCGCTTTTCTCCAGGGGCTGCGTCCGCGTCTTGCATGCCGCTTGCCGGATCGGGCGGCCGCCCGTACGCCGTTTCTTCGCCTTTTGGCGCTCCTGACAAGAGCAGCCTTCTTCCGTAAAGGAACGAAGGCTGCCGTGGTATGATATGGCCGTGTCATGGAATCATCCCCTTCATGCGCCGCCCGGCTTCCTGCAGCGATTCGAAGGTGCCTGCGTCGCTCCACCATTTTTGGAGAATGTCGTATTCCAACTTTCCTTCCGCTGCATACACGTTATTCACATCCGTAATTTCAAGCTCCCCGCGTTCCGAGGGATGAATTTGCGAGATGATATCGAATACGGCCGTATCGTACATATATATTCCGGTGACGCAATAAGAGGACTTGGGCTGCGCGGGCTTTTCTTCGATTTTGGCGATCAGTTCCTTGTTTTTTTCGTCGAAAACGGGGACTCCGTAACGTCTCGCATCTTTCACCTGCTTTAAGAGGACTTTGGCCGTTCCCTCCGGCTGGCGAACAAAACCGTCAACGAACGGCTTCAAATCATCCATAAACAGATTGTCGCCGAGCAGCACGACAAAACGTTCTCCTTCCGCCACAAATCCCCGGGCCAATTCCAACGCCTCGGCGATGCCGCCCGCCTCTTCTTGAATCCGGTAGGTGAGATGGACCCCGAATTCCTTGCCGCTGCCCAAAAAGTCCGTGTACAACCCGGCGGACTGCTTGCCTATCACCATCAATATATCGGTAATCCCTGCTTGGCGAAGCCTCTCCAAGCCGTAGAGGATCATCGGGTACTTCCCTACCGGAAGCAAATGCTTGTTGATCAGCCGGGTCAGCGGGTACAATCTGGTTCCTGTGCCGCCTGCCAATACGACGCCTTTCACTGCACTTTCCCTCCTTCGGGTTCGGTTTTAGTGTTCTTCGATAAACTGGCGCGGATCAAAATGCCATTTTTCGATAAACAACCGGTAATTTCGTTCGATCAATGCCTGCAGCTGCTCCGGCTGCGCTTGTCTGAAGCTGACGCTTCCCCGGTGATGCACGAGCACGTCCCCGCAAATCAGCAAACGGTAGCCCGCAAGCCGGGCCCGGTGACAATAATCGTCGTCTTCATAGTGGCCGGGGGAAAACGCTTCGTCAAAATAGCCGATCCGGTTCACCACTTCCCTCTTGATAAGCAGGCACATGCCGATGATCCGCTTTACTTCGAGCCAACGCCCCGGATCCGGACGGTTGTTTTCGAAGGCGATCCGCTGAAATTCGGACAGGTCCTGAAAGGCAATCTCCACCTTTTGAATGCCGCTTGCCTCGTTGGTGACCGGCCCGACGAGCCCGATGTCCGGGCGGCTGTCGGCGGCGGCAAGCAAATTGCCGAGCCAGTTTTTCGTAACGGTCACGTCGTTGTTCAACAGGAGGAGATACTCCCCGCGGGCTGCCTTCATCCCGAGATTGCAAGCCTTGGGAAATCCTTCGTTGGCCGGCAGGGATATAAAAACGACGCCTTCCCGGACGCAATATTCATCCGTGCCGTCGGTGGACGCGTTATCCACGACGATAATTTCGTAAGGAACATCGGTGTATTCGCGGATCGACTCGATGCACGAGACGAGCATATCCAAGCCGTTGAAGGTGGGAATGATAATGCTGGTCAAACCCCGTTTCCTTTTCACATCGCATTCCTCCGCATCGCGACGTCCTTGCGGGACAAAGGAGGCTTCAGGCCGGAAACTCCCCTCCGTCTCAGCACTTCTCCAAGCGCTTCCGCATGGTCGCCGATAATCATGCCTGCAACGCTGTTGCCCCTGCCCGTGTTGCCTGCCCGCCTCCGGTTGCCCGAAAAGACGTCTACGGCATGCACCGCCTCCACGCGGTACCCTTCAAGCACCGCTATCGCTTGCGCTTTCGGCGGAACGGACAAATGGCGTAGATCCAACTGCCGGAGAAGCCGCCCGGACAGGGCATGCGGCACGGCGGTCATGGAATTTGCGCCCAAATCCCCCCGGGAAAGAACGGCATTCAAAAAGCTTTTGCAGCGCGTGACCTCATCCTGATCGGCGAACAAGGGCAAAAATCCGTTAAGGTCATTCAAGGCCACGTCGCACCCTGCGTCAACGGCATATAAAAAGGGCGCCAGATCCTCCGCGGCGATGGCCATGTCCCCGTCGCAGAACAACACGATGTCCGCTTCGGCGAGCTTGGCGCCGAGGCTCCGGCCTACGTCGTGCCCCAACAGGTCCGGATAATACGCGACCGTTACCCGGCGGTGCTTCCGGGCAAGCGCGTAACTGCGGTCCCGGCATCCGTTCAGCACGACGATGATCTGCCGGAGCGGCAGCCTTTCCAGCTCGCGCAGCACGGCATCGATGCTGTCCTCCTCGCTGCTCGCGCACACCACCGCAGCCGCGCTGCCGCGCAGCGGAAGCGGAATCCCCCTGTCCTTGCGCCCGGCGGCATCGGAGTACCCTTGAGCGTAAGCTTCCGACAAACGTTTCATTCTGGCGTAACCCGGTTTTTCTTTTATGCTTTCGTTCATCCATTCCGCAAACGATTGCTGAAGCGCGGAAGCATGGAACGCCGAGGCTCCGGAATCCGGCGGGGCGGCGTTTCCGGCTTCCCATCCGGCGCTCGCCGCGCGGCGCAGCCACGGGTCCCTCCAGGTTCCTCCGCGGTAAACCGATGAACGCTTTTTCGTTGTTGATACGCGATGTTTCCTTTCGGGGCGGCGGGACCGCCCGCTATTCCGGCGTTTTCTTGCCGACCGGCCCGTTCCTGCACCCATACCCTTCACCTCCCCACCCTGTCTCTATCCCGGCCCAGATCGGTGAATCCTGCCCTGGAATCCGTATGGGATATATACCATTCCATCGCCCGCAAATGGTCGTCGATGACGACCTGCTGCAGCAGATCCTGCCCGTTATGTTTGCCCCTGCGCCGGTTCATCCTTCCGACAGGAACCTCGTGAACGGCAGCTACCTTAAGGCCGCTCCGTACGGCGATCGCCTGGGCAAGCGGGGGGACGGAAAGATTGCTTGTTTCGATGCAATCGGCGGCTTTGCGGCTGATCGCATGCGGAACGGTGGTCATCGAGGCTCCGGACAAATCGGGGCGCCCCAAAAACGTGTTCAGCGTATGCTTGGCTAATACGACGGGATGGGGGTGTCGCAGGCGGATCGGCCCGCCGTAACGGTTCAACGCGACATCCGTCCCGTTTAACACCGCGGACACAAACGGTTTAAGATCCGAACCGCCGATCCTGATGTCGGCATCGACAAACAACAACGCCCGACCCGCGGCCGCGGCGGCGCCAACGGCCCGGCCCGCGTCGTGTCCAAGCGGCTCGTCGTAATGCAGGACCCGGGCTCCCATCGCTGCGGCAATCTCCTCCGTTCGGTCGGTACAACCGTTAGCGACGACGATCACTTCGCAGGACTCGTGGACTTTCCAGGCTTCCCTGATGACGTGGCCGATTGTCCTTTCCTCGTTCATTGCCGGGATAATGACCGATACGACCGGGCTCCCGCATGTCCTGCGCGCCAAAAAGCTTGCAACGGTGCGGTTGCTTCTCCTCCGCCGCGACCGATTTGTAGTTCGTATTCGTCCAGATGGCTTGTGCATGCGGGCATACTCCCCCCTGTTCGAGTCGGCTGATATTCCTTAAGTATCCTATGCGGCGGCCACAAGAGCGGACGCGGCGTTTGTGCATGTTTGCTTCGCTCCGCAGCGGTTTGAGCGGCAACGGCTCGCGTGGCTTCAAACGCAAAACGAGCCGGGATCAAGGTCCTTCCAACCTTGACCCGGCTCGCATCATGTCCGGCTTTGATTACATCGGGGCGCTGCCGACGGCAATCCAGGAAAGGAATCCGAACGTTTCGGCCCCGTTTTGGCGGCGAACCACTTCAATGAACGCGGTATCCTCCCGTTGGGTTTTCAATACGGCATAAAAATCTGGGTGGTTGCACATCGCCACGATGACGTACTGGTTGCTTGGGTACGGCTCCTGCAGCATGACGGGGACTTCGACCTTCGTCTCGCCTTCCCCGATGCGGAAAGAGGTCATTCCGCACTGCTGCACGGTCGGCACCCGCGATGCGCTTCGGACCGGAGCGAAGGCCAAATGGGCGGCCGTCACCGATTGATCGGCCAAATGCCTTGCCTCAACGGATTGGTCCTGGAGATGGTTTCCGTTCACGGCCCCCGGCTGCAAATGCCATTCCTCAACGCTTTCGGCCTGCAAATGAAGCGAACGGATCGACTCCGGCTGAATATGGGTGGCGGATATCGCGCCGGGCGCGACCTTGGCCGAATGCACCGCGCCGTCGCGGAGCGCTTCGCCGTGCACGGCGCCGGGGACCAAATGCCGGGCACCGATCGCTCCGGATTGGATATGGACGCTTCCGACCGAAGATTCCGCCAGTTTTTCGAACGTGACCGCCTCGTTGCCCAAAATCTCCGTGCTCACTGCCCCGCTGGCGAGATGCCGCTCGCTGACGACGCCCGGCTGCAGTTGGTCTTCGCCGACCGATTCGGCGGCCAAATGCATGTAGTCGACCGCCCCCGGTGCGAGATGCCACTTTTGTACCGATTTTTCCTGAAGCTGAGCCGCGGATACCGACCCTGGCAGGATGTGCCCGTGCCCGATCGAACCGGGCGCGATTTTATCCCCGGTGACGGCTTCCTCCTGCAAAGCATCACCCGATACGGCCCCGTAAGCAAGATGCCGCTCCGTGATGATTCCCTCCTGCAGATGGCCGCCGCCGACGGCTTCCGGCGCGAGATGGGAGAAACTGACGATGCCGTCCCCCAAATGCCGTTCTTGTATAGAGCCGGACTGCAGATGGTAAGCCCCAACCGACTCCTCTGCCAGCTGATGGCTTCCGATCGACTCGAAGGCAATTTTGCTTCGCGTTACGGCACCGTCCTGGATCGCCCCGCCGTAAACGGAGCCTTCGGTCAGATGCTCCGCTCCGACGCATCCGTTTTGGAGCTGCTCCGGTCCGACGGAATCCTCGGCCAAATGGCGCGATACGACGGCATTCGGCGCGATATGCCGCTGCTGGATGCTTTTTTCGTGAAGATGGATGGAACGAACGGCCTCCTGCTGCAAATGCACGCTTGCTACCGACTCCGGCGACAAATGCTGGGCGGCAACGGAACCGCCTTGGATCGCTTCTGATCCGACCGAACCGACGCTAAGGTGACG
The DNA here is from genome assembly GCF_038004655.1 of Paenibacillus sp. FSL M7-1455. Taxonomy (NCBI): domain Bacteria; kingdom Bacillati; phylum Bacillota; class Bacilli; order Caryophanales; family Paenibacillaceae; genus Paenibacillus; species Paenibacillus sp. FSL M7-1455. Next base: position 4,579,877 of record NZ_JBBORO010000001.1, read on the forward strand.
TTCCTGCACGATCCCCGGCTGCAGCTGTTCCGATCCGACTGACTCCGCCGCCAAATGCCGGTATTCCACCGCGCCGTCTTCGATCGCTTCTGATCCGACCGAACCGACGCTAAGGTGACGTTCCTGCACGATCCCCGGCTGCAGCTGCTCCGATCCGACTGACTCCGCCGCCAAATGCCGGTATTCCACCGCGCTGTTTTCGATCGCCAGGGAATGGACGGCCCCTTCGGCCACATGTTCCCTTCCGACCGCGCCCTTGGCAATTTTGGAAGAGAGGATGCTGCCGTCCGCCAGCTTCTCCGGCGTGACAGCCGAATCTTGGAGTTTATCCGTGGCGACGCTTTCGGGCGCCAGCTTTAGCGAAGTGACCGCATAATCGGTGAGATGGACATGGGTCACGATGGCGGGATTCAAATGTCTCGTCTGGATGCTGCCCGGGGCCAATCGGTCCGACGTGACCGCTTCCCTGCCGAGAATGTCCGTGTTGACGATCCCGGCCTGGAGATGTTCGGCCGCAATCGCTCCCGCGCCGATATGGCGGGATTGGATCGCTTCATCCGCAAGGGCATCGGGCGAGACGCTCCGGCCTGCGAGATGGCGGCTGCCCACGGCTCCTGCGCGGATATGTTCCGACCCGATGCTCTCTGCCGCGATCGTTTCCCCGCCGACGGAGTTCGGGGCAAGCTTGCTTGCGGTAACGCTCGCATCCGCCAGCTTCTCGGTCGTTACGGAAGCGGACTGCAGTTGGCCGGCTCCGACGGCTCCTTCCGAAATATGCTTTTGTTCCACGGCCTGGTCGCCTAAATGGGTGTTCTGGACGGAGGCCTGCCGCAAATGCCTTGACTCCACGCTGTTTTCCGCCAAATGTTCCCCGCCAACCGCACCCTGGCGGATTTTGGCGGAGAGGATGCTGCCGTCCGCCAGTTTGTTGGCCGTGATGGCCAAGTCTTGAATTTTGTCCGTGGCGATGCTTTCGGGCGACAGCTTTAATGAAGTGACCGCATGATCGGCGAGATGGACATGGGTCACGATGGACGGATTCAGATGTCTCATCTGGATGCTGCCTGCAGCCAGACGGTCGGACGTGACCGCTTCCCTGCCGAGTATATCCGTGCCGACGATGCCGGGCTGGAGATGTTCGGCCGAAATCGCGCCGGGGCCGATATGGCGGGTCTCGACGGCTTTGTCTGCAATCGCACCGGATTCCACGCTAAGCCCGGCAAGATGGCGGCTGCCGACCGCTCCTGCGCGGATGTGCTCCGACCCGACGCCCTCTGCCGCGATGATTTCCCCTCCGACGGAGCGGGGCGCGAGCTTGCTTGCGGTAACGCTCGCATCGGCCAGCTTCTCGGACGTAACGGAAGCGGACTCCAGTTGTCCCGTTCCGACGGCTCCTGCCGTAATATGGTGTTGTTTCACGGCCTGCCCGCCCAGATGGATGTCCTGAACGGAAGCCGGCTGCAATTGTCCGGACCCTACGCTGTTATCTGCCAAATGCCCCGCGGTAACGGCTCCCTGCCGAATATGGCGGCCGGAAACGGAATCAGGCGCAATCTGTCCTTCCTGTACGGCCCCCTGCCCCAAATGGCGTGTTTGGACCGCTTCGCTTGCGATTTTGCTCGGCAAAATGCTCTGATCGGCGATTTTGGAGGACGTAACGGTCTGATCCACGATATGGGCCGTGCTGACGGACTGCTCCTCCAGCTTCGAGGAGCTGATGCTCTGGTCGGCAATGTGTGCTGCGGTAATTTCCCCCGTCCCGATATGCCGGCCTTGAATGGTGCCGTCCGCGAAATGGATGCCGAAAATGGATGACGGAGCTATGCTGCCGCCGCCGATGGACCCCGGCTGAATATGGCTCGAGGTTACGGATCCCTCGGCCAGCTGGGCCGTGCCGATGCTTCCGGCCGCGATCTGTCCGCTTGAGATCGCACCGTCCGCAATCAGGTCGCCCGTCAGCGACCGTTCCCGGATGTGGATGCCTTCAAGCGTTCGTTCCTTGATCTTTTCCCCGGTAATTCCGCCGTCGCGCAATTTGGAGGCCGTGACCGCGCCGTCCGCCAGCTTTGAGGTATCTACCGCACCGCTTGCGAGATGGCGGGATTGGATGCTGGAGCCGGCGATTTTTTCCTCGGTGACGGCCTCATCCTGGATCAGCCGGCTCGAGACGACAAGCTCCGCGAGATGGCGCGTTTTGATCGAGCCGTCGGCGATTTTTTCCGATGCGATCGCTTGATCCTGCAGTTTGTCGGAGGTGATGCTGCCAGCGCGGATTTTTTCTCCGCCGATCGATTGGTCCCGCAGCTTGCTTCCGCCGAATGCGCCGTCCGCCACATGGTCTTCGATGATCGAATACGCCGCGATTTTGGAGGTCGTTACCGCCCCGTCGGCCAAATGGACATGGGTGACGGCATAATCGGCGATCGCTTCGCCATCGACCGCGCCGGGCTTCAGTCTGGACGAGTCGACCGCGCGGAATGCGATTTTGGAAGTGACGACGGATCCGTCGCTCAAATCCTCGGCATAAATAAAGGGCTTCGCCGACTCCGGCAGCTTTTTCTCCGCAATCCATTCCTCGATCGTCTCCTGGGGCTCAAGAACGCTGATCCCAAGGGTCTCTGCCCCTGCATCCGGCTCTGCCGGGACTTCTTGCTGCTCAGCTTCATATTGCTGTTCTTCTGCCTCCGGTTCCACGGGGATCGCCGGCTCCGGCGGTGCCTCCGCAACGACCGATTTGATTTGAGCATGCGTTTCCTGGACTTTCGGCATAAGATCCAGTTTTGGTTTAGGTATCATTTCCAACTCATGAATATTCGGGTTATCCACGAAATAGCGGCGTCTGCCGTTTCTGTCGGGCTGTTTTTTACCCTTCTTTTTCAAGTACCCTCGCTCCCTTCCTGGCCGTAACATCCTTTGGCATCATATGCGCCCGGATGGGCCTTTGTCACAACGAGGCGAGCTTTTGCATCAGTTCATGCCATCTGGCGGCCGTCTGCTGCCATTGGAAGGACCGGGCGGCCCGCAAGCGCCCCGCTTGCCCCAATTCCCTCCGCAGCGGTTCATCGTTTAAAAGCCGGATCACGGCAGCGCCAAGCTGTTTTCCAAGGGAGGGAAGCGGCAGCACGATCCCGCTTTTCCCGTTCTCTACGATTTCCGGGATCCCGCCCGCATCCGAAGCCACCACCGGAACCGCCGATGCCATCGCTTCCACGTTCACCAGGCCGAAGGCTTCGCCTTCCGCGGAAGGAACCGCCACGACATCGGCCAGATGGTACCAATACGATATCGCGGGGTACGAGACGAAGGGGATGAAGGTCACATGCCCAAGGTAAGGTTCTGCCAGATCGTGAAGATACCGTTCATAAGGATGAGGCCTGCCGGATTGGTAATACGGGCTGCCGACGATCAGCACCATGACGTCCGGCACGGCCCGCACCAGCTCAGGAAGAGCGGCAAGCAGATGATGCACGCCCTTGATCGGCAGCAGCCTTCCGGCATACATGACGATCCGCCTTCCCTGCCAGCCCCTGTCCCTCAGTTTGGCTTCCCGAAGCGCCTCGGAGGACGGATTCCAGCGCGGGGTAAAGTCCTGGAGCCTGACTCCAAGCGGGTTGACGCTTATTTTGTCCCGGAGCGCGGGATGGCGCGCGGTCACCTCATGCTTCAAATACATGCTGTTGACGACGATTCCGTCCAGCGGCTGCAGGACCCGGCCTGCCGACTCCCGATCCATATAAGGCGGCGAAATATAGGTAAGCGAATGAATGGATGCCACCACCTTGCTGTCAGGCAAAGCTTCTTTAATCTTGCAGGCCAGAAGCGGACGGTTCTGCACGTCGACCACCCGCGGCCTCCACGCCGACAGGGCTTGGATCACGGCCGAAGCATAACGGGCGCCTCCGGGAAGGCGATGAACCGGAATCCCGCCGTCGATCGACCCGACGACAGGGCGTCCCGGCTCCCGGACTCCGTAAATTCTCGTATCGAAACCTGCTGGCACCATAGGGATCATCTGTTCCACCACCCGCTCCACGGAACTGCTCCGGCCCGAAGGAATATAAAACGAACCCGGCGTTACGACGGCGGCTTTTTGCTTTTCCATTTGCTGTCCCCTCCTTCCCACCAGGTGGAAGTGCCTGTTCGGCATAAACATGCGACTGAACCTTCCCTTCTCTAGCCTATACAACCACGGGGGAGGGCGGTGACAAACGGGGAAGACCCGAAGCCAAAATAGGCTGAAAACAAACGGACAAACGTCCCTTGCTGTCACGAAACCAGCGGCATAAACTATATCGACCGGGGGGAACGCCATCCGGAAGGCACCGGCCAAGTTTCCGCATCCTAAGATCACGGGCATCTATGGCGAGAGTTAAAAAAACGACGATAAAGATACAGGAGGGATGAAATGTGTGGTTTTCTTATGTCGGGATTCTGTTGAATGCGGCTGTGCACCGGGGAATTCCGCATGGAACAACCGGGCAGGAATCCCTATCGAACTATGAGGAGGCCGCGCGGGTTTACGGTCTGATCCCCTGCTATATGCGGCTTCAGGATCTTGACCCGGACAACGGGCAGTGCAGCGCTTACGTGCTCAGGGACGATGCTTGGACGCTCGTGCGCATGCCGATCCCGCGCGTCATTCATAACCGGGCGATCTATTTGGACGCTGGGTCGCGGCAAAAAGTCGAATACCTGCTCCGCCAGGGTTACGTTATCTTTAATGCTTTTAACCGCTATGGAAAAGATGAAATACACCATCTGCTCAAAAAAGACCCGCTGCTTGCGCCCCACCTCCCGGAAACGCAAAATGCCACATCCTCATCCATCACGGACATGATGCGGCATTACGACGATTTGGTCATGAAGCCCTGCGTCGGCAGCGTCGGCCGCGGCATATGGCGGCTCCGCCGGGCCGGAGCGGCCTGGAAGCTTACCTATTCCCCCAGCGGCCGATCCTCCGGCTGGAAAACGGTAACGCTGCATCAAAACCAGCTGCCGGCCATGCTGCGGAGACGGCTCGCGCGCATGCCTTACCTCGTGCAGGAACGCATCGCCCTGGCGGAGTACAAGGACCGGCCGTACGACCTGCGCGTTTCCGTGCAGCGGGGCATCAGCGGACAATGGGAAATCACGGGGTTGTACGCGAAGGCGGCCTCCTCCCGCACCTTCGTCTCGAACGTGGCGCAAGGAGGCAGGGCTTTTCCCGCCGAAACCGTCCTTGCCGAAAGCCTTCCCGGATTGGCGCCCGATGTCGTCTTGACGGACGTAAAACAGCTTGCCCTGCGGATCGCCGCAAGATTGGAGCTGCATCTCCCCTGGGCGGCCGACTTCGGGCTCGACATCGGCTTGTCGAAAACGGGGAAACCTTATTTTATCGAATGCAACGGACGCGATCAGCGTTACGGCTTCCGCAAGGCCGGCCTGAACGGGCTGTGGATGGAAACGTACCGCAAACCCATGGCCTATGCACGTTATCTTCTTGGGGACTGATGCCCGCTCCCTCGTTCCCTCATGTTTAGGAATGATAGCGGACATCGGCGATGCCGAACCACGGGAAGACGACCGCGGCGGCATAAGCCGCGCATGGAGCGAGGGCAAGCAGCAGGACGGCGGCCGCGTCGGTCCATGAAACGTTCGACGGGTAATAATAGGTTCGTTTTCCCCCGCCGTCAAACTGCTTCGCTTCCATCGCAACGGCTACCCGGTGGGCCCGGCGGATGCTTTGGGACAGGAGCGGCACGGCGTACAGCCGGACATGCTCCGCCATCCCCCGCAACCCTTTTCCGCGAACCGTGATCCCCCGTACCTGAAGCGCCTGCCTGCGGATCAAAAATTCCTCCCACACCATCGGCAGCAGGCGGATCGAGGCCATAAAGCTGTAAGCAAACCGTGGGGCCAGCCTGAAATTTTGCATCAGGGCGTAAAACAGCTTCACGGACGGCGTCGTGCTGACAAAAAGCAACCCTTCGGCCGCAAACGCAATCGAGCGGAATCCCAGATGCAGCCCGCGGTAAAAGCTTTCCTCCGAAATGCGAAAGAGCCCCCACTGCCACCACAACGTGTCCCCCTTCCCGAACAGGATCATCGTCATCGAAGAGGAGACGAAAAGAAAACCAAACGGCAGAACCAACAGCAGCGTCTTCCGGACCGGAAACCCGCCGAACGCGAACAATAGAACGGTATAAGTCAGCGCCTGGTACGCCGCGAAGTCGATGTTCCGCGTCAGCACCGTGACCAGGCACAACGCGACAAACAGGACGAGCTTGATGGCCGGATTGGTGCGCAGCAGCACCGTTTGCCGCGTAGGTTTCAGCAATTCGATCATGTGCCCGCCCGCCTTTCTGCCAGATCGGCCTCGATCGCCGGACGTTCGGTAACCGCGCCGTCCAGCACCTCCCACACCTTCGTGGCAACACGCCGGGCGATATTCTCTTCATGGGTGACCATTACGATGGCTGCGCCCTTTTCCTGCATCTCCAGGCAGTATTCGAGGATCGCAAACGTATTCCGGGCATCCTGGCCGAAAGTCGGTTCATCCAGCAAAAGGACGGGCTGCTCGCCCACGACGGCGGCCGCCATGCTAAGCCTCCGTTTTTGGCCGGTGGAAAGCTGGTACGGATGGCGGCGTTCCAGCCCTTCCAAATGAAAGAATCGCAGCAACCTTCGCGCTTTCGCTTCGGCCTCGGCCTTCCCCGCTTGTTTCGCTTTCGCGGAAAAGCCGGCTTCCCCCAGCACCGATTCCGCGACGAACTGGAATTCCGGGTTTTGGAACACGTAACCGATCCGGTCCGTGGGCGGACGAATCGCCCGGCGCGCTCTCCGGGAAGCGCCCTCCGTTTCCGGCATGGCCTCCCCGCATAACCGGTATTCCCCCCGAAAGCGCAGCAGCGACATCAGGCTGAGCAACAACGAGCTTTTGCCCGCCCCGTTCGGACCGACGACCGCGATAAAATCCCCGGGATCGACCCGCGCCTCGTCTGCCCGCACCACGGGCCGGCCGGCCCGGAATCCCGAAAACCGCCGCAGCGTGAGAAGCGGAGCGGATGCGTCCGGTTCCAACGGTTTCGCCGCTCCGCCCCGCCTCAGGTCAAGCACCTTGAAAAAATCCGCCCATACGCCCGGATACCAGATGCCGTACTGCTGCAGCTCCCGCCGGAAGGCGCCGAAAACCCATGCGGGAGGGCCGTCGCCGAGAATGCTCCCGTCCGGAGCCAGCAGGACGATCCGGTCCATCCGGTCCGCGATCTCTTCGATCCGGTGCTCCACGACGATTAAAGTCCGCCCTTCCGCCGCTTTCCAGACGGACTCCCACATCTGTTTTCTTCCCTCGGGATCCAGGAGGGCGGACGGTTCGTCCAGAAAAATGACCTCGGGCTCCAGCAGCAGCACGGAGGCCAGCGCCAGCCGCTGCTTCATGCCTTGGGACAGGCTGTCTACCGGAACATGCAGCAGATCCGGACGCAAACCGACCGCTTCAAGGGCCCGGCGCATTTCGGGCACCATCCGTTCCCGCGGAATGCCGCGGTTCTCCAATACGAACGCCAGCTCTTCGTCGACGTATGGCATGCAAAACTGCGTATCCGGATCCTGGAACACGTACCCTCTGGAATCCGGCGCCACGATGCCTTCCGCTTTGATCGGCACCTCGATCACTTGCGGAATCAGCCCGCCGAGCACCTGCAGCAGCGTCGATTTGCCGCAGCCGCTGGGCCCGAGCAGCAGCACTTTCTCGCCGCGACGAACGGACAGGGACAAATCCTTGAACACGAAAGACGGCTCTCCCGGAAATTTAAGCCTGAGCTTGCTGACTCCCGCCACGGTCTCCGGCCCGAACGGTTCTAAATCCAACGGCTCAATCATGGTCAAGCGCTTCATAATCCTTTTGGGTCACGGGCCGCAGCAGCTGCGTCACGCCGGTAGCCTCCAATGCCTTCGCCAGCGCAAACGCCAAATATCCCGCCAAAATCGCGGAGCTGATGATTCTAAGCACGTATTTGAACAGCATCATCCCGAGCGTATAGTCCGTCACGTAACCGAAATAAACATCGACCGCAAACGAACCGAGCGCAGCGGCCGCGCCCGCAAATGCCGCCGTCCCCATCTTGAAGCTGCGGTAGCGCAGCAAGGCAAAAACCAGTTCCGCCGCAAGGCCCTGCGCGACGCTGTACAGCACCAGCTGAACGCCCCATTCGCTGCCGAACAAAATTTCCACGTGTGCCGCCGCCACCTCCGCCAACAGGGCAACGCCGGGTTTGCGAATCAGGAGCATGGCGAGCGTCGGCGCCAAAAACCAGACCCCGTACACCAGCTCATCAGCCTGAAAAAACAGCGGCTTGAACAGATCGTACACCGAGCTCCAAAAATGATAGACGACGCCAAGCGCAAGCGACAGCAAAATCGTGACCAGCAGGTCGCTCAGCCGCAGCCCTTTCCTTTTTTCCGCCTGAAGCACGTGATTCATCCTACATCTTCCTCTCTTCTTCGGTGAGCGGGAATGCGCAAAAATAGGCATGAAAAAAACCGCCCTGGATACGCAAAGAGAGACGGTTAAATAAGCCCGGTCCATGGGCTTCTATCGCGAATTCTCTACGCTGGCATTATCCAGATCAGATTCCCGGTCAGCAGCGGATACAGCTGCAATCTCAGCCTGATTCACTCAAGCTCCCGCATCCCATATGTAACGGACCGCCCTTCGCCAAAAAAACGAAGCATGCGAAAGCGTCCGGTTCCTGGTTCCAAAATACACCAATTCCGTGCCGGTTGGCAACAGAAAAAATTTTTCCTCGGCAGCCCCTGCCCTACTTCCTCCCCCTGCATGCGGCCGTCCGTCTTGCGTTAGACGTTATTGATTTAACCGCTATTCTATGTCAATATATTTCAGAGTGTTCCAAAAATAGTATGCTGCGCATTTCGGATCCGGCCGAAATTCGGTGAAACCAAAAGGCGGCCGCGCACGTTAACTCTATAAATCGACTCGAAGCACCATCCGAAGGGAGAAATAGCATGGCAAAACGATTGTTAAGGCTGATGACGGAGCTCTCCTCAAGAAAGTGGCTATCCGCATTGATGGGGCGTTTTTCCCATAGCAGGCTCAGCAGGGGCGTCATCCCTTATTTTATAAAAAGCTATCAGATTCCAGCCGACGAAGCCGAAAAGGAAATCCACGAATACAGGACGCTGAACGAGTTTTTTTCGCGCCGGCTGAAGCCGGGCATGCGCCCGGTCGAGGAAGGGCCGAACGTGCTGACAAGCCCGGTCGACGCCAAAATAACGGCCATGGGCGACATTTCCGCGGGGACGATATTAAACGTCAAAGGCCAGGATTATTCCGTGGCGGAGCTGCTGAACTTCTCCCCCCATTTGGAGCTGTACAAACACGGCTATTTTTTTGTGCTTTATTTAAGCCCGACCGACTACCACCGCATCCATTCCCCCATTACGGGGGTGCGTACGGAAAGCGAGCACATCAAGGGCCGGGCTTATCCGGTCAACGAATTCGGCATGACCCGGATGAAATCGGTGCTGTGCCGGAACGAGCGGCTGATCACCTACATCGCCGGGGAATACGGCGAGGTGGCCGTCGTGAAGGTCGGCGCCATGAACGTCAGCAGCATCCGTTACGACGACGAATCCGTGTCCCGCTGGAACAACGGCGACGACCTGGCCTATTTCGAATTCGGCTCGACCGTCGTGCTGCTGACGCAGGACGGAACGTTTACGCCAAGGGCCGGCCTGAAGCCCGGGGACCACGTCCGGATGGGCCAGCTTCTCGGAACGCTTCACCCTCCGGTCCCGCGGGACAAGGGCTAAGATCCGCTTTCGTCCCGTCCCATGACGGAAGCGATCATCTTTTGCAGCAAACGCCCCGGCAGGATCGCTTTGGCCCGGAGCGTCAACCGCGTGCTTCCCGGCAGGGCGTACCGGAACGCGGGCCGCTTCATGCATGCGATACGCGCAACGAGTTCGGCTACCTCCTTCGGGTCGCCTCCTTGTCGTGCGCTTTTTCGCGAAAACGCCAGCACCTTGTCCATCATGGCCCGGTAAGGCGAACCTTCGGGAGCGCTCATTTGCGCGAACCCCTTGTCCCAAATCGGGGTGCCGTAGGCACCGGGCTCTACCAGGACCACATCGATGCCGAAGGGTTTGGCTTCGAGCGCAAGGCATTCGCTGAAACCCTCCATGGCGAATTTCGAGGAAGCATACGGCGCATATCCCGGAAATCCGATGCGGCCGCTGATGCTGCTCATCTGGATGATCCGGCCTTTCCCCCGCTCCCGCATGATCGGCAGCACCGCCTGCGTCACCCGCACCATGCCGTGAAAGTTCGTATCCATCTGTTCCTGCCAAATCGCGGCAGGCACCTCCTCGACGAAACCTCCGTAGGCCGTTCCGGCATTGTTGACCAGCACGTCCAACCGGCCGTACTGCCGGCGTATGTATGCCGCAGCGTCCGCCACGCCGGCCGGGTCGGTAACGTCCAGCCGCACGGCAACGATTTTTCCCTGCACCCCGGCCTCCGCCGCCGCGTCCATCAGCCCTGCCTGCGCCTCCATCCTCCGGATGCCCGCGATGACGGCGAATCCCCGCCGGGCAAGCTCAACCGCCGTCAGCAGCCCGAAGCCGCTTGAACCGCCCGTGACCAGGGCTACCGGCTCCCCTTGCATTGTTTTCATGTTACCCCACCTTATACGGGAATCGCTTCGAACAGAAACGGATTCCCGTCCAAATAATGCCGAAGGAGCGCCAACGAATACGGCTTGCTTTCCCTCAGCTCCGCCGCTTCCCACGGATGCGGGGCATGGAAGCTCTGGTTTTCGATCAGCGCTTTGACAAAAAACGTTTCGAGCGCAGGAATGCAGCCCGGCTGGCCGGAAACGGGCCGCAGCCGCTCGTATCCTTCCATGAACCATTGACGCTGCACAGGGTACAAGCCGATAAACGACTGCGCCAAATCATACAAATAGAAGCCGAAACCGCAGCGCCCGAAATCGATCGGATAAGGCTCCCCGCCTTTGAACACCATGTTTCCTTCGTGGAAATCGCCGTGAATGAGGCCGAAACTCTCGCGATCCCGCCGCATGCCGGACATATGGGCCGTCACTTTGGCGGCCGCCTGCTCATAAATCGCGTATTCGTCCGAGGTTAGAAAACTCCCATGATGCTGCTTGAGCCTGGCCGTCTCCCGCGCGAACGGCTCCCCGTCCCATACCGGGCGGACAAAGCCCTCGGCAGGTTTGAAACGGAGGGCCGCCCGGTGCATCTTCGCCAGCAGACCGCCCATGAGAAGGAGCTGCTCTTCGCTGTACTGTCCCTCCCAATGGTCGCCATCGATCCAGCGAAGCACCGACACCTTCCAGCTTTGCCCCCGACCCGTCTCCACCTCGGTGACGTACGAGCCTTCGCGGTTCGGAACGCCCGTGGGGACCACAAGCCCCTCGACCCGCGCCAAATATTCGAGCCACTCCATTTCCGAAACGGTTTCCCCTGAGGATGCCGCTGCGGGATGAACGCGGAGCAAATACAACCTTCCCGCTTCATCTTCGATTTTATAGGTGACATGCTCCGACACCTGAATGAAATCCAGATGTTTTTCCTGAATACCGTACTGCTCCAGGGCAGCCGTCAGAGCCGCCTCCGCCTGAACGAGCAGCAGTCTTCTGCTGTCCTCCGAATCCGCATGAAACGCTTCGTTCATGGGTATCCCCCCCTTGTTTTCGCTCTTTTGCCGTTTTTTTCTGTTCTATCATTACAAAATTCCATATAGCCAGCATAGCATACCGGGCCCGGAAATTTCGATAGCCATCGCCGCCGTGCCGCCTGCTCCGGTCCTCGCCATCCCCTCTTGCAGGCCTCCGGCCCATCGCTTGCCCTTCCCAAAAAAAACTCATTGCAGCAAAAATGGCGGTACGGAGTCGACCCGACCCGCCCGCCATGCGTATGTTTGTTCCTTTACGGGACCGTTGCCTGTCCGCCCGCGATCATCGGAGGAAGGCTCCGATAAGGATTCAACGGATTTCGGAAGGTTTTTTTCCCGTATATTGCTTAAACTGCCTGCTGAAGAAAAAGATGTCGCGATAGCCGAGGGCGTCCGCCACCTCCGTTACGTTCATGCCCGCATGAAGCAAAAGATGCTGCGCGCGCTCGATTCGCGTCCGGATGATGTAGGACTGGACCGGCGTCCCGATCAGCTCCTTGAATTTGATCGAAAAATAGCGCGGCGACAATCCCGCGCGGGCGGCAAGATCCTCTACCCGGTGAGGTTTGCCCGGATGCTGCTGGACGTAGTTCGCGATTTCGTGGATGGCCTCGGTCAGCTGGTTGCTGGCCTTTTTCTCCTCCGGCTGTTCGCGGTCATGCCGCAGCAGATGGATCATGAGCTGCTTCAGGATCAGCTGTCCTTCCTCCTGCGCGGCGAACGTGTTCACCAGAAACAGCCTCACGTACCGGGAAAGCATGTACTCGAAATCAACCGTGTCCGTGAGCCTCCGGTAAGGCTGCGGAATGTCGGTCACCGGCTCGTTGATCCTGAAATGGCTGTACGTCAGCACGAGCGGTTTTTGCGGATTATGGGTTGCGCTCGTATGATCCCCCGGCCTGAACAAAAAGCAGCTGCCTTTGCCGACCTCAAACGGCTCGTCGTTGCGGATCACCGTTCCTTCCCCGCTCCATACATAAAACAAATCGTAGTTCTCCAGCGCTTTTTCGCGTTTCTGCCATTTCCATCCCGGCTCGCATACGATTTTCGCCAGCGAAGGCAGTATTTGAAAAGAAGACGGCGACGCATGCAGCATGGCGTCATTCCCCCTTATGATATTTACTGAACATGAATCAAGTCGATCGCCGTGTACGCAAAAGCGAATGCCGCAATGCAGCAAAAGCGCAAATCCATCTATCATGATACCCTTTCACGAGAAATTTTGCACATCCTGCCACGCAAGCACCAGCCTTCGGACGCCGTCCGCGATCTGTTCCTCCGTCAGATGGGCGAACCCGAAACAGGCCGCCGGAGGCCCCTGTCCCATCCAATACGCCTGCGCATCCCGGAATACAACGCCCCGGCGGACCGCTGCGCCGCGAAACGCCTCGTATTCATCCGCGGACTTCAGCCAGTTCGCATACACATGCAGCCCGGCATCGCCGGGCATCAGTTCGAAAAGATCCCCGGCGAGCGCATGCATCAGCCCCCAGAAATGTCCGTGCCGCGCCCCATACAACCGGGTTAGACGGCGCAAATGGCGCATGTAGCTTCCTTTGGACATGAACCTGGCGAGCGCCCGCTGTTCCAGCAGCCCCGGCGACATCGGCTCATACAGCGATTTGGCGCGCACGGCGGCCTCGACCAGCCCTTCCGGCAGAACCGCAAACCCCAGCCTCAGGCCGGGAAACATCGTCTGGGAGAAGGAGCCGATATAAATGACCCGCTCCTGGGTATCGAGCGTTTTCAGCGGCTCGATCGGACGCCCGCCAAAACGGAATTCGCTGTCGTAATCGTCCTCGATGATGACCGCATCATGCCGCTGCGCCCAGTCGAGAAGCTGCCGCCGCCGCTTCAGGCTGAGCACGGCCCCCGTGGGGTACTGCCTGCTCGGCGTCACGAACAAAATGCCCGCATCCCACTCCTGCGGCCGCACTCCCTGCCGGTCGACCGCCGCCGGAATGATGTTGCCGCCGCAGGCCTCGACCGCCCGCCGGATGCCGTGGAATCCCGGATTTTCGACGACGGCGGCCTCCCCTTCGTTCATCAGCAGCTGAAAAAGCAAAACGATGGCCTGCATCGAACCGTTAAAAAGGACGACATGCTCCGGACGGGCCATGATGCCCCGCGTCACGCGCAAATGGGAAGCGATCGCCTCGCGCAGCTGTCCGTCCCCTTCCGGGGGCGCTTTATGCTGCAGGCCGACTCCTTTGCGCCCCCCGGCAAATGACAAGGCGCTCCGCCACTCTTCGTACGGGAAACGGCTCATCTCGAGCGGCTGGTTGATGAAGCTGATCTCCGCCCGCTTCGCGGCATCGAGCGGCATGTCCGGGATGCGGAGCAGCCGTTCCCCCCATTGGGAAAGCTTGATCGGCGTTTCCTTTATTTTTTCCATCGACGGCGGGGAATAGCCCGCATCCGTGACGAAGGTCCCCCGGCCCGTTTCGGCATATACGTATCCTTCGGCCATCAGCATGTCATAGCTTTGGGCCACCGCCCCGCGGGACAAGCCGTACCGCTCCGCCATCTCGCGGGTCGACGGCAGCTTCATGCCGCCGGGCAAGCGGCCCTCCTGGATGGCCTCCCTTAACGCATGATACAGCGCCAAGTATTTGAATCGGTGTCGGTCGAGATATGCCTCCATATGGAGCGTCAATTCCATCCCCGTCGTCTCCTTTGTTCGAAAGGCAAAATTGGACTATTAAAATTAATCTAAATTGGATCTTTTTTATTGTCAATGTCTCCATTATGCTGACAACAAGCTTTCGCGGCTTGAAGGGCTGCGATACCGGCAATAGAAATATTGGAGGGAAACCAGATGAGAAGAGATGAATTCAGCGTTGACGAAGAAAAGGAAATCGAAGCATTTTTGTCCGGGATGAGTTTCGGCTTTCTCGGCACGGTCGGGGAGGACGGACGTCCGCGGGTGACGCCGCTCAACTTCGTATACGATCAGGGGATATTTTATTTTCACGGCAGCCGGATCGGCGAAAAAATGAACCATTTGAAAGCGAGTCCCATGGTCAGCTTCAGCGTCGCCGACGAATACGCCCTCATCCCGTCCTACTTCACGGATCCCAATCTTGCCTGTCCGGCCACGACGTATTTCAAAAGCGTCACGGTAAGCGGACGGGCCGAAATCGTGACCGACGTGCGCGAAAAAGCGGCGGTGTTCACGCTGCTGATGCACAAACTCCAGCCGGAAGGCGGCTATGATCCGATCGATGCCGACCATCCGGTATATGCTCCGAGACTGCGCAACGTGGCCGTCGTCAAAATCGTTCCGGAACGCCTCACCGCCAAATTCAAATTCGGCCAAAACCTGGAAGAAGGCGAAAGACGCCAAATCCTCTGCGGGCTGGAAGCCCGGAACCGGGAACGCGACCTTGAAACGGCAGAGCTCGTCCGCAGCAGCGTTCCGGAACGCCCCCGGAAGAAAAACGAATCGCCGTGCCAATCCATGGAAAATATCGAATGATATCCCTGTCCAAAGCGGTTTTGTCCGTGACGGTTCCGGCGGCAAATGATATAATGTAAGGCAGTGAAAACGGAAACCTGACATGGAAATCCCACGGCATTTCCGAACTTACAACCGATTTGGAAGGATGGAAGACATGGTAAACCGACCTGCTGAACAATTGAACGAAAGCATCAAATCCGGCAATCCGCATGTATACGACATGCTGTCCACGCTGGGCAAGGAGATCTACTTTCCGAAAGAAGGCATTCTGAGCCAATCCGCCGAAGCTGCCGGCCATGCCAAAAAGTACAACGCGACGATCGGCATTGCGACCGAAGGCGGCATTCCGATGCATTTGGACGTCATCCAAAACAAGCTGTCCGCCTATCAGCCGAAGGACCTTTATCCGTACGCGCCGCCTGCCGGCAAACCGGAGCTCCGGACCGCCTGGCTTGCCAAGATGAAGGAGGAAAATCCTTCGCTGGAAGGAAAATCGCTCAGCAGCCCGATCGTGACCAACGCGCTGACGCACGGGCTGAGCATCGTTGCCGACCTGTTCGTCGATGAAGGGGACGCCGTCATTTTCCCGGACAAAAACTGGGAGAACTATGAGCTGACCTTCGGCATCCGCCGCCACGCGGAGATCGTCAATTATCCGCTTTTTACGGACGAAATGACGTTCAACAGCCAAGGCCTGCGCGAGGCACTGTTAGCGCAAAAAGACAAAGGCAAAGCGATCGTCATCCTCAACTTCCCGAACAACCCGACGGGATATACGCCGGGCCTTAAGGAAGGCGATGAAATCGTTGCGGCCGTCAAGGAAGCGGCGGAAGCGGGCATCAACGTGGTCGTGGTCACGGACGACGCTTATTTCGGACTCTTTTTCGAGGATTCCTTGAAGGAATCGTTGTTCGGCAAGCTGGCCGATCTTCATCCGCGCGTCCTGGCCGTCAAGGTCGACGGCGCGACCAAAGAAGAATTCGTCTGGGGCTTCCGCGTCGGCTTCATTACCTATGCATCCGAAAGCAAAGACGTGCTGAACGCGCTGGAACAAAAAACGCTCGGCATCATCCGCGCCACCGTCTCCAGCTGCTCCCATCCTTCCCAGACGTTCGTGCTCGATGCGCTTAAATCGCCGGAGTTCAACGCCCAGAAGGAAGAAAAATTCCAAATCATGAAAGGCCGCGCCAACAAGGTCAAGGCGCTGCTCGACAGCGGAAAATACGGCGACGTGTGGGAATATTACCCGTTCAACTCGGGTTACTTCATGTGCCTGAAGCTGAAGGACGTTTCCGCCGAAGAGCTCCGCACGCATATCCTCCATCAGTACGGCGTCGGAACGATCGCGCTCGGCGAACATGACCTTCGCATCGCGTTTTCCTGCATCGAAGAGGAATACCTGGAGGACCTGTTTGACCTCGTGTACAAAGGCATTGCCGATCTACGGAAATAAGGCGCCTGGAATAGATTTTTTTAGTCAGGAACGGGTGATTGCCCAAGCACAGTCTTTCCCCGAGACATAAGATACCGTGTAACGCAAAACAATCCAAAGTAAAGGGGAATGAACAATGAGCGAAGAAGTAAGAGGCGGATACGGATACGGTTGTGGACCTGGATTATTCGGTAACACGGGTGCTATCCTGGTTCTCTTCATCCTCCTGGTTATCATCACTCGTTCTTTCTGGGTATAATCGCATACCCTTGACTTACAGGCATCGATAAGCACCGCTAAAAAAGGCAGAAGGCCGGAATTCCGGCCTTCTGCCTTTTTGTTTTCGATACTTGCGCGTTATTCGTCGTCCTCATCGTCTTCCGTCTTTTTCCTGCTTGCAAAGAATCGGGACAACAGGCAAAGAACGATCCCGCCAAGCAGCGCCATGAGCACGGTCCCCATTCGTTCGAGCCCGGCCCCGAGCAACGGAAGCCATGTGACTGCCGCAAACGTCAGTTGAATCTGAAACGCGAGTTTGATGGCATTCCTCCGCCGGCTGCCCGGCGCGATCGGATAGACGTGAAGCCAGAAAGATTCGCTGTGAAAACGCAGCAGCGACGACAGCTGGATGCCTGCCAGAAACACGAAAAACCAATAGATGCCGATGCCGACGTTGCTTCCGCGCTGCCACCAAGCCAAAAACGCCGCCAAAATGCCGACCCTGAGCACGATGCCGAGAATGTCGCTGCGCACAAAGCTTTTCATCAGCAAATACCGGTAAGCCGCTTCCGGCTTCCAAGGAATGTTGTTTCCCGCCCACGAAAGCCACTTTCTGGCATAAACGCGCTGCTCCCGTCCCGGAACGTTGACGAACCACCCCAGGACCATCAGCACCCGCCCGCTGTGGACTTTCTCCTGGGCAATAAGTCTTTCCCATGCGACGGGGTGTTTGGCGGGAAGTCGAAGCGCGGCGGTATACGTGGCCGCAAGCAGCACGATAAATATCAGGCTCCGGCCTGCCGGCTGCCAGATCCATGCCGCGACGCAAAGCGCAAGCACGACGTAGCGCAGCACCCTATAGGCAAACGCGGCGCGCCGGGAAACCATGCGCAGTTCCTTCCAGCAGCCGTAGCTGGCGAGCAGCTTCAGTGCGATCAGCACGAGCAGGAACAGCCAAAACGGCTTGGGCTGTCCGTCGCTCCGGACGTAAATCGGCCACGAAATGAGAAAGATGAGGGCGAGTCCCAGCAGTTTGTACACGACCCCGCTGGTCCAGCTTCCTTGAAAATAGCTTTTCATCCGGGATTCCTGCGGCAGCAGGAACACGGTGTCCGCCGGCGCGAGATAGGTTCTGAAGCTGCTGTTGACCGTCAGCGGCACGAATAATACGAGCATGATCCAGCGAATCGGGAGCCCCGCCGGAATATGCTGCACCAGGGACGTATACCAAGCCGAAAAAACGATCAGCGCGAACAGCATCAGCGCCGCGACCCCGCTTTGCAGTACATAACCGAGATACGGCAGCACTTCCTTCCCCCAGAAGCGGCTCCGGCGCTCGGCCCTTAACTTCATCAAGTCCATCGTCAATCCCTGCCTTGCACGAGGGTATAAAACATATCTTCCAGCCCTGCCCCGGTCGTTCCGGCCTGCGCTTCGATCGCTTCCAGCGTCCCCTGCGCAATGATGCTTCCCTGATGCAGCACGACAAACCGGTCGCAGTAGTTTTCGATCGTCGACAGGATATGGGAGCTCAGCAGAATGGAAGAGCCCCCTTCCTTCAACTCAACCATAAAATCAAGCAAAGACCGGATGCCGAGCGGATCGAGCCCGAGAAACGGCTCGTCGATAATGTACAGAGACGGGCGGGCGACGAAGGCGCACATGATCATGACCTTCTGCCGCATGCCTTTGGACAGCTGCGTCGAAAGACTGTCCATCTTGTCCTGCATCCGGAAAATCCGGGAAAGCCTGTCCGCGCGTTCTTCGTAATCGCCGCGCGGAACGTTGTAGGCCCTCGCCGTGAATTCGAGATGCTCGCGGACGGTCATATCATCGTATAACAGCGGAGACTCCGGTACGAATGCCAGGGAGCCGTGATAGGTTTCGGAATCTTCGTCCCGTTTTTTCCCCCTGACGCGAATCTCTCCTTTTTGGGGAGTCATCAGCCCAAGGATATGCTTCATGGTCGTGCTTTTTCCCGCGCCGTTCAGCCCGATCAAGCCGACCATTTCGCCCGGATTCACCTGAAAGGACACATCATGCAGCACGGGGCGGTTCAAGCTGTATCCGCCGCTCAAGCCTTGAATATCCAGCACCGTATTTCCGTTCATTGCATCACCTCCAAAAAATACCCGGCTCATCCGCTTATGGACGTTTTTTGTCTTTCAGCCATTTGGGAGCCCCTTTGTTTTTCCGGTCGCGGTCCCGCTCGCTGCCTTTTCGTTCCGGCTGCTTGCCGCCGCGGACCCATTCGTTTTTGCCTTTGGCCGGGCCCGGCGCCCGGCGCGTTTCTTCCTTGGCTGTGCGGTTTCTGCCTTCCCCGCCCCCCGACACGTCCGCCGTCGCTTTCTTGTCCGAAGGCTTTCGCGTTCCGGACGGGCCGCGCCCGCCGGGCAGCGCCCCGGGTTTCAGCACTTTGCCGCCGTACAGCCTGCGCTCTTCCAGCGAAATGCCGAGCTCCCTGGCAAATTTGTTCATGATGAAAATTTGACGGTGCGTCACCAGGGAGAGAACGAGGCCGCTGCGACCCATGCGCCCGGTACGGCCGGCACGGTGTACATAGTGCTCGGAATCCGCAGGCGGATCGTAGTTGACCACCATCTCGAGCCCTTCGATGTCGAGACCGCGGGCGGCGACGTCGCTCGCGACCAGCACCTTGAACTTGCCGCTGCGGAAACCGGAGAGCACCCTGCTTCGGGTCAGTTTATCCGCATCCGCGTACAACCCCTCTGCCGAAAGCCCCATATAATTCAATTTGCCCTGCACTTCGGCGATGGTTTCCGTCTGATTGACGAACACGATCGCCTTTTTCGGATCGTAATGGCGGATCACCCGGCGCAGCGTCTCGATTTTATCCCGCTCGTCGCCGGCAAAATAATAATGCTCAAGCCCTTTGGCGGTCGACTGGTCGGGATCGATGCCGATTTCGACCGGAGCGTTCATCTCGCGTTTGACGAGCGCCGCCGTTTCCTCGCTGACGGTCGCCGACAAAAACACGAGCTGCCGGTCCCGGAGCGCGCTCCGGAGGATGCGGTCGACATCGGCCGCGCCGCCAAGCTGAAACACCTGATCGACTTCATCCACGACGATCGTGTTTACTTCATGCATTTTCACCTTGCGCATTTCGATCAGTTCCCGGATTCTTCCCGGGGTTCCGACGAGAAGCTGGGGGTGCTGCTTCAGCTTTTCCACCTGGCGTTTCAGGGCCGCGCCCCCGATCAATCCAAGCACGTTGATGCCAAGGTTTTGTCCGTATTTTTCGCCTTCCCTGACGATTTGCATGGCAAGCTCCTGCGTCGGCGCGATCACGAGCTTTTGCGCCGATTTCCGCTGGGCGTCGATGCCCTGCAGGACCGGCAGCAGATAGGCGAGCGTTTTGCCTGTCCCGGTCTGGGAACGGGCAAGCACGTCCGCCCCTTTCAAAATCGCGGGAATCGCTTCCGCCTGCACCGGCGTCGGATCCGTAATGCCGTATTCCGATAAGCTGTCCATCAAAGATTGTTCAATGCCCAGCGCTGTAAACGAAGTTGGGTTCATTCCATTCCATCCTTTTATAGAAGTCATTCTTAACCATTATATGATAAAAGGGCCGCCACACCAAAAAATTAATTTGCGCGTACGGCGGAGGACGCGAAAAAACCGGCTCTATGCCGAGCCGGCCTGTCATTTTTTATTCATCATCCGATAGGTAAGCCGATCCGACAGGCGCGGGAACAGCTGGTACAAACGCATGGCCGCGGCTGCTTTGAGCGGCAGGTTCAGCTCTTCCTTTCGGGTATCCATCAGGCGCACCATTTTGCGGGCCACGTGCTCCGGCTTCATCATCAGCCATTTGACGTTGCTTACGTAGCCTCCCGAAGGATCCGCGATATCGAAAAAAGGCGTGTCGATGGGGCCCGGGTTGACGGTAGACACCGTAATTCCCGTGCCGCGCAGCTCCTGGCGCAGGGCGTTGCTGAAGCCGAGCACCGCATGTTTCGTCGCCGTATAGGCGGTCGACTTCGCCGTGCCGATTTTTCCGGCCATGGAAGTGACGTTGACGATTTGCCCGCTCCGGCGTTCAAGCATATGGGGAAGCACCGCCTTGGCGCAGCGCACCGTTCCCATATAATTGACGTCCATCATCCGCTCGAATTCCGCGGAAGGCATATCCGTCGCAGGCTCGAATTTGCCGTACCCCGCGTTGTTCAGCAAAATATCGATTCGCCCGTACTCCCGTATCACTTCTTCGACTGCCCGCTTCACTTCGTCTTCCCGGGTCACGTCAAGCGTCTTGACCCCGTGTTTCCCGGCAATGCCGGCGGAAGCTTCGGCCAGCTTGCGCCCGGAGCGCGCCGCGAGGACCGGTACCGCTCCCTTTTCGCTGAGCATTTGCGCCGTCAACAGGCCGATTCCGCTGGAAGCCCCGGTAATGAAAACGACTTTATCCTTTAACATGTTCCCGACCTCCTCCTAAGCGATGCATCCTAACGGGCCATGCCCGCGATGCGCTTTTTGCCTCTCCTCTAAAGATAGCAGAAACTGCCGCCGGGAGAAAATCCACCGGAACGAACCGGCCGGGACCCGCTTAGGACTGCCTTTTTCTAGGAAATCATGACCTGAATGTCCAGCTCCCCGATTCCGTCCATGACAAGAGGGATGCTGAGCGCTTTTTGCGGAAGAATCGACGTAACATGCTCGCTTTTGACCACCTTCGGCGGCGTAATGTCGACGCTGACGCCTTGATTGGACAAAATGGTGCTCGCGTTGCCGCTGATCATGTTGCCAAGCTCGGAAATGGCGCTTTGCCCCATCTCGTCCATTTCCGTCAGCACGTAGCCTCCCATCATGACGGAAACCATGCGTAGCGCCACGCGCTCATGGATGCCGAACATGATGTTTCCGTTCAACTGTCCGGTCATTCCGATTTGAATCCATATATGGTCCTGAATAAACTCGACCGTCTTGACCCCCAGGTTTCCCGTCGAAGGGGATACCTGTATCACCTGCTCAATGACAAGCCGCGCGGATTCCAGAAAAGGATTAATAACCTCCGCTTTCATTAATGTTTAACACCCCTTCCAGATAGATGACAGCACTACGCTCCAAAAGTCCCATTCCCGTTTGAACCAATTATACGTGAAACCCCTTCACAAATCTCGAAAAATTCATATCCGGTTTAATAACTAGGGTATAATTACCCTTATGATTAATCCCTTTTTCCTATTTAAGAATTGTAAGAGGCCGAATCCTGATATGTATATCGGTCCTTTAGGCATAATTTTGAAGGCCTTGGCGAATTTTGTAGATGCATTTTTTCCTTCCCCGGCAGGCCCTGCTTTCCGGGCAAAGCCCGAAGCCATAAGCCGAGCGGCATTGCCGTCACTTTCCGAATCCCATATAATTAAAGGATATACATTGGGTCGAGGCTCAGTTAAGGTGAGGATTTGCAAAATCCTGAGGGTACAAATAAGAGTCTAAGGAGGAACTGCATGAACATCAGTCAACTGGAGACACTGATTACCATCTCGAAGACGATGAGTTTCCGCAAAGCCGGAGAACTGCTCAATTTGACCCAGCCTGCGGTATCCGCCCAAATCAAAAGCTTGGAGGACGAGTTCAAAACCGTTCTGGTCGACCGGAATCAGCCGGTAACCCTTACCGACCGGGGGCAAGTGTTCCTTGAACATGCCGAGCGGATTTTGGCCGTCGTGGAGGAGTTGAAACAGCGGCTGTCCGATCTGGATCAGATCCCGCAGGGACATATCGTGCTGGGCACGACGACCTCCATCGCGATCCAAATCCTGCCCCGGGTGCTTTCCTATTTTCAGAACCAGTTCCCGCTGATCAAAACGTCGATCCAGTCCATGGCCTCCTCCCAAATTTATACGAGCGTGGAAAACGGCCAGATCGATGTCGGCATCGGATACTTGATTGAACGCAATCCCAATTTGATTACATCCGTGCTTTATTACGACACTTTCGAGCTGATCGTGTCCCCGAGGCATCCCCTTGCCCGCAAAACGACGGTATCGATGGACGTTCTTCGGGATACGCCGCTGATCCTGCTGTCCCAGGATACGGTCGGCAGAAAGTTCAGCGACGACATATTCAAAAAACACGGCATCGTCCCCAACGTGGTCATGGAGCTGTCCAGCAGCGAGGAAATCAAACGGATGGTCGAAATCGACCTTGGCGCGGCCATCATGTCCAAACAATCGGTCGCAAGCGAGCTCCGCCACGGCACCCTCAAAATCATCCCGCTCAGGGAGCTCGAGGTCAGCCATCCCGTCGGCGTGATCTATAAATCCGGAAAATATTTGAACTCCGCCATGCAGCAGTTTTTAAGCGATCTCAAAGGCATGCCGGAAACCCAGTTCATCAGCTCCGAATAAATTCGGGCATCTATTATAGCGAAGGGAGACTGCAGGATGAAATTCGATCTTCATACCCACCATTTCCGCTGCGGCCATGCGGACGGCACGATCCGCGATTACGTCGAAGCCGCCATTTCCGCCGGGCTGCAGGCCATCGGCATTTCCGATCACACCCCTTATTTCGGGGAAAAAGCGGAGCAGGCTTTTCCGGGAATCGCCATGGGGAAATCCGAAATCGCCAACTACGTCGAAGAAGTGCTGGAGCTGAAAAAAGAATACGCGGGCAAAATCGACGTGCTGCTCGGCATCGAATCCGACTATTTTCCCGAGCATTTCGAAACCTACCGCAAAGTGCTGTCCAATTACCCGTTCGACTACATCATCGGGTCGGTGCACAACGTGGGGGGCGTCAGCATTTTCAATAAAAACCGGTGGAAAAAGCTAAGCGATCAGCAACAAATCGAAGTCAAGGAAGACTATTACCGGCTGATCCAGGATTCGGCGCGAAGCGGCCTCTTTCAATTTTTGGGCCACATCGACGCCATGAAAGGAAATTATCCCGCTTTTTCCGATATTCCCGCCGAACGGATGTTGGACGAAACGCTGCAGGTCATCGCGGAAAACGGGGTAGCGATCGAAATCAACACTTCCGGCAAAACGAAGCTGAGCGGGGGGTGGTACCCTTCCGACGCGATTCTGGAGCGCGCCTTGCATTTCGGCGTCGACGTGACGTTCGGCTCGGACGCGCACAAACCTTCCCGGGTGGGCGACGAGCTGAACCAAGTGGCCGCGCGGCTGAAGGAAATCGGCTTCAAAGAATGGGTGTATTTCAAAAACAAGCAAAAGATCAGCGTGCCGCTGTAATCTGCTGCTTTCTAACGCAAAAAAAATGGACCCGTCACGAGCGGGTCCTCAAAACATCATTTATATTTTCAAAAAGGGGGTCATGCAATAAGTGTACCCCGTCTCTGTTAGAGACGCATAACAGCAATATTTCATTTATGTTACAAAACCATTCCCCCGTTGCAAGCTTCCGTTACAGGCTTCTTTCGCCCCCTTTTTTAACGATCCGCTTCTGATTCCCTGCTTGACCGGAACGGTTCACGATCACGATGCCGGCAACGACCAGGCCAAGCGACAGCCCGATCCAGGCCGACACGCGTTCATCCAGCAGCACTGCCGACAGCAGGACGCCGAAAACCGGAATCAGGAACAGGTATAAGGATACTTTGCCGACCGCGTTATATTTCATGACCGTGTTCCACAGCGCAAACCCTGCGGCGGAAAGCACGGACAGGTAGATCAGGAGCAGCCACCCTTTGGCGTCAAAAGAAAACGGCGCGATGCCGCTTCGGACGGCCCCTACGGCGAGAAGCCCCAGGCCGCCGGCGAGCATCTGCTTTCCCGTCAGCGCCATGACGGATTCGCTCACGCTTTCCTTGCGGAAAAGCACGTTCCCGAATCCGCCGAAAGCGGCCGATGCCAAGAGCAGGACGGCGCCGATGCCGAAATGGAACTGCACGCCCTGCTGCGCAAACCCCATGACCAGAATGCCGAGAAATCCGAGCAGCAGCCCCATCCATTTCGCCGGGTTCAACCCTTCCGACTTGTCCAGAAGCCGTGCCGACAAAATTTGAAACAGCGAGGTGGAGCCCACCAAAATGGAGCCTTCGATGCCGGAACTGTAGCTGAGCCCCGCGTACAACACGAGGTACTGCAAAAAGGTCTGGATGAAACCGAGCCGTGCGAGGCGGGGCATGGAAAGCGGCTTGCGCCCCGGACTTCGGGTCTGTCCCGTCAGCATGGCCAGAAGGATCAAAATCAACCCCGCCAGCGCAAACCGGTAGCCTGCAAACACCCATTCCCCGAACACGTCCTTGGAATCGATATGAAAATGCCCATAGCTGATCTTGATGACCGGCAGCGCGCTGCCCCACAACAGGGTTGCCCCCGCAGAGCTGATCAAAATGCCTGCCGGATGTTTAAACCATGTTTCTGCCTTCACTTTGCTGTGCTGAATCTCCCTTCAAATCCTTACCGTCGCTTGTCATGCCCTTGTCCTGAAGGGCCTGGTATTGCAGGTTCGTAAGGCTGTAAATTTTCATCTCGAGCGGTGCCGCAAAAAACATCCTTTTATGGGAGAACGTACGCTCCAGCACCATCCCGTTTTTTTGCATGACGCGTTCCGAAGCGGTGTTGACCGCATGGCACCGCCCTTCTACCCGATGCAGCCGCAGCCCGGCAAAAACATACTGCAGCAGCACGCCTACCGCTTCGGTCGCCAATCCCTGCTGCCAAAACTTCCGGTCGAGCATGTAGCCGATCATGGCGTCCTTTTGCTCCTGCCTCCAGTTTTGCAGCGACACGACCCCGACGGGAACGTTCGTCCCCGGAATCCAAATGCCGTAATGCATCGAATCCGGACGGCTGTCGTTCAATAGCTCCGCGGCCACGCGGCGCGACCGCCCGAAGCTGAACAGCGATCCTTGCGTGACGTATTTCATGACCTGCGGATCGGAGAGGATGCCAAGCAAAGCGGGGGCATCCTTTTTCTCGACCTGCCGGAGCGCCAGGCGCTCCCCCGTCAATTCGGGCGAAAACCGAAACTTTTCCGCGAACATCCGCTTCCTCTCCTTTGCATCGCTACATGATTCAGGCGTTTCCCGACCTCAGCGTCATCATGGTCAGCTCCGGCGTGCACAGGAATCGTATCGGCAAATGGGTTTCGCCGATGCCGCGGTTGACGTAAAGCGGCATTGCCCGCTCCCCGACCGCGTAGGCTCCCATCACGTAACGTCTTGCTCCCGGCGGCGTGAGCATCGCTCCGATGAGCGGAACCCGGACCTGTCCTCCATGGCTGTGTCCGGATATTTGCATGTCGAACGGGTACGCGGCCGCCGTGTCCGCGTAATCCGGCTCATGCATCATCAGCAGCGTAAACAGGCCGTCGGGAACGCCGCCAAGCCCCTTTGCGGGGTCCGGGAAACCCTTTAACCCGTCATCCAGGCCCACGATGGCGATCGCCTCTCCTCGCCGCTCCACAAGGGCGCTTCCGTTTCTCAAGACTTGAAAGCCTGCGACCTTCAGCATGTCGGCGACCAAATCCGGGCGGGTCATGTAATCATGGTTGCCGAGGATCGCAAACTTGCCGAGCGTCCCGTTCATGGAAGCCAGCAGCGGAAGATACTCGCGCAAAGCGTCCGCCTCCGAATCTACCGCATCCCCGGTAAAAAGGACCAGATCGGGCGTTTCGCTTCCGATCGCTTCGGCCAGCCTGGCAATCACGCTTTTCCTGGAGTAGAAACCCAGATGGAGGTCGCTGAAATGCGCAATCCGAATCCCGTCAAATGCGGCCGGAAGCCTGGGGCAGCGGAAGGACGGGCGGACGATGTCCAGCTGCACGGGCTCCCAAAACGAGGCGTATCCCCCGGCCAGCATGCCGGCGCCCAACATAGCCGCCCCCGAGCGCTTCAAAAATGCCCTGCGCGTCATCCTGCCGGACTTTGGACTGTTTTTCATCGTCTGGCCGCTCCCTGTATAATAATGATAAGAAAAGCGTCTTTTTACGTTGATGATTCGAACCCTGAGACCGTTTCCAGAAAGAACGGCATTTGCCAAAAAACTTATCCGTTCTCCATCAATCCAAATAGATCAAAGGAAAGGGATGATTCCCTATGTCTAACGATACCATGTCAAGCCTCATTCAGAAACAAAAACATTTTTACAAAAGCGGCATAACGCGCCCCTTGGCTTATCGTTTGGAGCAGCTCAAAAAGCTGCGGGACGCGCTGACCGCAAACGAGAAAAGGATCATCGAAGCCCTGAACAACGATTTGAACAAAAGCGAGTTCGAAGCCTTTTCCACGGAGATCGGCATCGTGTACGAAGAATTGGCCTTTACGCTCAAACATCTGCGCCGCTGGATGGCGCCCAAAAGGGTCCGAACCGCATTGACGCATATCGGAAGCCGAGGCCGAATCATTCCCGAACCTTACGGTACCGCGCTGATTATAGCCCCGTGGAATTACCCGTTCCAGCTCGCCGTATCCCCGCTTATCGGGGCATTGGCGGCCGGAAACACCGCGCTGCTGAAGCCTTCGGAGCTCACCCCCGCCACGTCGGCGCTGTTGGCCGACATGCTCGGCGGCATCTACGGCGAGGAATACGTGGCCGTGGTGCAAGGCGGGCCGGATGTCAGCCAGGAGCTGCTGGCCCAGCCCGTGGACTACATCTTTTTTACCGGCAGCGTCAACGTCGGCAAAATCGTCATGCAGGCAGCCGCCGAACGGCTTATTCCGCTGACGCTCGAGCTCGGCGGCAAAAGCCCCTGCATCGTCCACGAAGATGCCGAGCTTAAGCTTGCGGCCCGTCGCATCGCTTTCGGCAAATTCACGAACGCCGGCCAGACCTGCATCGCCCCGGACTATGTGCTGGCGCACCGCAGCATCAAAAACAAGCTGATCCCGCACCTGCGGGAAGCCATCCGGGAGCTTTACGGACCCGATCCGTTATTTAACCCGTCGTATGGCCGCATCGTTTCCGAAAAACATTTCAAAAGGCTTGTATCCTTCCTGGGGAACGGCAGCATCGCCGCAGGCGGCCGGACGGATCCGGACCGGCTCCGCATCGAGCCTACGCTTCTGGATCAAGCGACATGGGATATGCCCGTCATGCAGGAGGAAATCTTCGGCCCGATTTTGCCGATACTGGAATACGACGACATCCAGGAAACCGTGGACATGATTAACGCCCGTCCCAAGCCGCTTGCTTTGTATCTGTTCACCCGGGATGCCGGGACCGAGAAGGCGGTTGTCGGCAGCGTCTCCTACGGCGGCGGCTGCGTCAACGACACGCTGATGCATATCGCCACCCCCTACCTGCCGTTCGGCGGCGTCGGCGAAAGCGGCATGGGGGCCTATCACGGGAAAGGGAGCTTCGACACCTTCACGCATTACAAAAGCGTCCTGAAGCAGACGACCCGTTTTGATATCGCCTTCCGTTACCCGTCCTCCAAAAACGGGCTCAAACTGTTGCGCAAGCTGATGAAGCCGTAAAGCCTGGACCCTCGCTACAGCTCCTCCGGCAGCTTGTCGTCGGGTCCCGGGCTAAAAATCCGCCGGAATTCGGTCAGCATCGACAAAGCGTACGCCACGGTAATGAAGCTGAAGCATATTTCCATGATGACCGCCAGCCGGGACGTGCTGTCCACGGGCGATATGTCGCCATATCCGACGGTCGCAAAGGTCGCCACGCTGAAATAGAGGAAAGAAACCAGCTGGCTGACAAGATCGCTGCCGATGTTTTCCCCGTCAAACGCGTTTTGTCCGAACAGCTTGTAAATCGACGTATAAATGATCGTAAAAAAGCACACGCACATAAGTGCGGCCGCGCTGATCCGAATCAGCAGCGTCTTCATGTAAAACTTCCTTTTTTTCAGCGCGGACTCGGCAATGCCGTTAAAAATGTACAATATGTAAAAAATGACGGAGGCAAGGCAAAACAGCAGGATTAGCGCCCGCATGCCCCCGCGTCCCGGCACGATGCTCATCAGGTCGATCAGGCCGAACAAATCCTCCAGCGACACCAGCACGTAAATGATGACGGGCGCCAGCAGCACCGCCTTGCTCGTCCATTTTTTCTCCAGCCGGTAAAAAACGGCCATCAACGCCAATAAGCCCGCGATATTCAAAAGCCACATCCACCACGTCATGATCGAACACGCTCCCGCCCGTTACGGAGTCCCGGTTGCCTTTTTGTCCTTGCGGCCCGGTACCGTAAGCCTTGGATTTATAAAAATTTCTTTAATTTGCATTACCCCCGGGCGGGCATTTCGTCACATATTTCGTCCGTGCGGCTGATCCTTGAGCGATTCCGCAGCAAAAAGCCCCTCCGCCCTGCAGTTCACTGCAGCGATGGGAGGGGCCTTACGCTTGGGCTGAACGTTATACGCTAAGCCATTTTTTGAACAAATGCTTGGTCGTCTGTTTGTTGATTTCCGCGATGGACGTCGTGAGCGGAATGCCTTTCGGACAGGAACGCACGCAGTTCTGCGAGTTGCCGCAGCCTTCGATGCCGCCGTCGTCCATCAGGGCGTCCAGCCGTTCGTCCGCGTTCATTTCGCCCGTCGGATGGGCGTTGAACAAGCGAACCTGGGAAATAGCCGCCGGCCCGATGAAGTCGGATTTGTCGTTGACGTTCGGGCAGGCTTCGAGGCAAACGCCGCAGGTCATGCACTTGGACAGCTCGTATGCCCATTGGCGTTTTTTCTCGGCCATGCGCGGTCCGGGACCCAGATCGTACGTGCCGTCGATCGGAATCCACGCTTTGACGCGTTTCAAAGCGTTGAACATCCGGCTGCGGTCGATGACCAGGTCGCGAACGACCGGGAAGGTCCGCATCGGCTGCACGCGGATCGGCTGCTCCAGCTTATCGACCAGCGCCGCGCACGCCTGTCGCGGCTTGCCGTTGATCACCATGGAGCAGGCGCCGCAAACCTCTTCGAGGCAGTTGGATTCCCAGCATACCGGGGCGACTTTTTCGCCTTTGGCATTCTGAGGGTTGCGCTGAATTTCCATCAGCGCGCTGATTACGTTCATCCCCGGGCGATAAGGAAGCTCGAATTCCTCGGCGTACGGCGCCGATTCCGGGCTGTCCTGACGGGTAATGATAAACTTCACTTTTTTGGTAGAAGCAGTTTGTTCCGCCATGTCAAATCCCCCTTCTTACTTGTCTTTGGAATAGTCGCGAATCCGCGGCGGGATGAGCGACACGTCGACCGCCTCATAGGAAATTTCCGGACCGTCCGGCGTCCAGGCCGCCTTGGTCGTTTTCAGGAACTCCTCGTCGTTGCGGTCCGGGAATTCCGGCTTGTAGTGCGCGCCGCGGCTTTCGTTGCGCAGCAGCGCTCCCAGCGTCATCGCTTCGGCCAGCTCAAGCATGTTCCACAGCTGGCGGGTAAAGGATGCCCCCGGATTGTTCCAGCGCGATTTATCGTTGATGTTGATGTTTTTGTAGCGTTCTTTCAATTCCTTGATTTTGCCGATCGTTTTTTCCAGCTTGTCGTTGTAGCGAACCACCGTCATGTTGGCGGTCATCCATTCGCCCAGTTCTTTATGCAGCACATAGGCGTTTTCGTTTCCGTCCATCTTGAGGATGTTTTCGTATTTGTCTTCCTGCTTCTTTTTGTACTGGTCGAAGACGGTCGAGGATACGTCCGCCGCGGACTTTTTCAAGCCTTTGATATATTCGACCGCTTTTGGTCCTGCCACCATGCCGCCGAAAATCGCGGATACGAGCGAATTCGCTCCGAGGCGGTTGGCGCCGTGGTATTGGTATTCGCATTCCCCGGCCGCAAACAGGCCCGGAATGTTGGTCATTTGGTTGTAGTCGACCCACATGCCGCCCATGGAATAGTGAACGGCAGGGAAAATTTTCATCGGGATTTTGCGAGGATCGTCGCCGACGAATTTTTCATAGATTTCAATGATGCCGCCGAGCTTGACGTCCAATTCCTTCGGATCTTTATGCGACAGATCGAGATAGACGGTGTTTTCGCCGTTGACCCCGAGGCCTTGGTTGACGCACACGTCGAAAATTTCCCGGGTCGCGATATCCCGCGGAACGAGGTTGCCGTACGCCGGATATTTTTCCTCCAGGAAGTACCAAGGTTTGCCGTCCTTGTAAGTCCAGATCCGGCCGCCTTCGCCGCGCGCGGATTCGGACATCAGGCGCAGCTTGTCATCCCCTGGAATGGCCGTCGGGTGAATTTGGATGAATTCGCCGTTGGCGTAATATACGCCCTGCTGGTAAACGGCGCTTGCCGCCGTCCCCGTGTTGATGACCGAGTTGGTCGTTTTGCCGAAAATGATGCCGGGACCGCCGCTGGCGAGGATCACCGCATCGGCTGCGAACGTATGGATTTCCATCGAGCGCAGGTCCTGCGCGACGATGCCGCGGCAAACGCCTTCGTCATCGATGACGGCCTGAAGGAATTCCCAGTTTTCATGCTTCGTGACCAGTCCGGCCGTCTCGTGGCGGCGAACCTGCTCATCCAGCGCGTACAGCAGCTGCTGGCCCGTCGTTGCGCCGGCATAGGCCGTACGGTGGTGCTTCGTTCCGCCGAAACGGCGGAAATCGAGCAAACCTTCAGGGGTCCGGTTGAACATGACGCCCATCCGGTCCATGAGGTGAATGATGCCCGGAGCCGCTTCGCACATCGCTTTTACCGGAGGCTGGTTGGCAAGGAAGTCCCCGCCGTAGACGGTGTCGTCAAAATGGATCCATGGCGAGTCGCCTTCGCCTTTCGTGTTGACGGCTCCGTTGATGCCGCCCTGCGCGCATACGGAGTGCGATCTTTTAACAGGGACAAGCGAAAACAGGTGAACATGGACGCCCGCTTCCGCCGCTTTGATGGTAGCCATCAAGCCGGCCAGACCGCCGCCCACGATAATGATGTTGTTTGATGCCATTTTTGCTCACTCTCCTTAACTAAGAACTGACTTTACGGTATCAAGCCAAGCGGTTGCTTCCTGGAATTCCGCGCCGCGGAACGCGATCATGGACAACACGAGCATCACGCTTACAAGGACGAACAACGTCATGCAGATGTAAGACGATACGCGCTGCGCGCGAGGCCCGACCGTGATGCCCCAGCTGACGAAGAAAGACCAGAGGCCGTTGGCGAAGTGGAACGAAGCCGATACGACGCCGATCAGGTACAGGATGAACAGTCCCGGTTGGACGAAGATGTCGTGCATCGTGCTTCCCAGCTGTTCATGGGTAATGTTGCCGAGGGCCAACTGGATGCGCGTTTCGTATACGTGCCAGATGATGTACACGAACGTGATGACACCTGTTATCCGCTGGAACAGGTAACGCCAGTTGCGCGAATACTGAAAGCGCCCGTTATTCGGCTTGGCTTGGTAGGCGATATACAAACCGAACACGCCGTGGTAAATCAGCGGCAGGTAGATCAGCCCCCACTCGAGCAACCAGAGAAGCGGAAGATCATTGATCAGCTTGACGCCGGCGTTAAAACGCGCGAGCCCTCCTTCGAATGCGCCGAAGTTCGTCAGCGCATGCTCGATGAAAAACAAGCCGAGCGGAATGACTCCAAGAAGCGAATGCAGCTTTCTGGAATAATAACCATTCATAGATTGACGTGCCCCTTTCTCACATTATAACGTTTTCAATTTTTCATTTTCCGACATTTCACGGAAGTTCGCACACGAAAGTGTGAACAACTTGTGGCACTTTTCATGTTACTCTTTTTTTTCTTATAATGGAATTGCAATATAATTATTAATCATTATAATTTAGATGCATATGTAATAAACGTTGACCCCGATTCCATGGTAAGGAAGGTGAATCCGATGTTCGAGGATTTGGACGTCTTTGCGACGATTGTCGAACAGTCCAGCCTGAACAAAGCATCCCGGATATTGAATTTGTCGCAGCCGGCCCTGTCCCGCAAAATTTCAAAGCTGGAGGACGAGCTGGGCGTCAGCCTGTTCAATCGGCGCGGCAAAAGGCTGGAGCTTACCGCTTTCGGGCAAACCGCCTACAACTTCGCATTGGAGCAGCGGCAGCAAAAGCTCAAATTCATGCAAATGATCTCCAAATACAAAGGCGACGACCAAATTTCCGTTACGCTCGGCGCCAGCCTCACCACCCTGCAGACGACCCTGCCGCCGCTCGTGACCGCGTTCATGGAAAAACACCCGACGGCCGAGCTGAAGCTGATCACGGGCAAAACGCATGAAATCGTCTCCGCCGTGCGCGACAAAAAGCTTGACGCGGGCATCGTCGCCTCTTCCATCGAGGAACCCGGGCTGCGCTGCACCGCATTGTTCGACGACCATCTGGAGCTGGTGCTTCCGAAAAGCCATCCGCTGCTCGAAAAGGATGACGTAAGCATGGACATGCTTCACGGTCTTCCTATGATCATATTCTCAACCGGAACCTGGTACCGTAAACTGACCGACGATCTTTTTCATCGCGCCGGCGTCGTGCCGGACATCCGGATGGAGATAGACTCGTTCGAAGCGATCGTCCGGCTGCTTCCGGCCTGCAAGGCCGCCGCGCTGCTGCCGAAATCGTATTTGCGGAGCCAGCTGCTCGAGGATAACGATCTCGCCACGATCCATGTCCCGGATTTGAAGGAAACGCGGCGCACGACCTCGCTCATTTATCCGGACAACGGCGGGCTCAGCGCCGGCGCCAAACGCTGGGTGGAAGAAACGAAATCGATCTTCGGCCAACTTGCCCGGCAGCATCATTCATGAAAAACAAACCTCTGTTGCACGCCAAAAAGCTGCTCTCCGCCGTCGTATCGTTACGGCCGGAAGCAGCTTTTTTGAGCGGCGAACCTCTCGTTCTATGCTTTTGCCCCGGCGGATGCGGGTTGGCCGTCAGGTGTGATTTCGAGCCCCAATTTGCGGGCGACAAGGCCGGTCGTGCTTGCCTGAAGCAAAATCGTGAGCATGATCGCCATGAACGTCATCGCCGAAATCGCCCCGGCATGCGCCACGCCCATGCCCGCGATCATGCCGGACAAAGCCGCGGGAATGACCCCCGTCTCGCGTACCCACATCATGAACAGAAGCTCGCGCCAAGTCCATTTGACCTTCCGGTCAGGCAGCGCGCAGAGCAGGACGGTAAGCGGACGGGCCACGAACATGAGCACCAGGACCGCCGCAAAGCTTGGCCAAAAATAGTCGCCGAGCGCCTGAAAATCCACCTGGCTGCCGAGCAAAATGAAAATCAGCATCCGCATCATGATGCTCGTATTGTCGGCAAAGGACCCGGTTTCCTCCAGTTTGTCGTTCATCGACAATCCCATCGTGTCCGCATTCCCCCAGACCAGCCCGGCGACAAACGTCGCCATAAATCCGCTGACGTGCAGCATGTCCCCTATTAAATAGGAAGAAAGTGCAACGACGATCATCGCGATCGTCGTATAATCCTTTAACACGCCGAGGCGGAAATGGGCGACCAAATAGGTGAGAATGATCGAAACGACCGCTCCGACGGCAATCCCGCCGACAGCCGTTTTGACGAAATCCCAAGCCATGTCCCCCGCTTGCAGCGCCTTTCCTCCCGTAACCGCCGCGAGCAGCGAAAACGTCAGTATGGAACCGGTCGCGTCGTTAAACGCCGATTCGCTTTCGACCGTTTCCCTGACCCGCTCCTTGATTTTCACCTGTTTAAAGACGGGAATGATCGAAGCCGGATCGGTCGAGGCAATGACGGCGGCCGCGAGAAACGAAACGATCCAATCGAGCCCAAACAAAAAATGCACCGCGGCGCCCACGATGCCTGTCGTAATAATGACGCCGGGGACGCTCAGCAGCGACAGGGTGATCCAAACCTTCCGCAGCCCGCCAAAGCTCAGGTTCCGGCCGCCATCGAACAGGATCAAAGCCGAGCCGGCGGTCAAAATAAACTGATTGATCAGCGAGCTGCTTTCCGCATGGATCAGGTGCAGACCTCTCCCCAGCACCATGCCGGCGATGATAAACACGGCTACGTCCGGCAAACGAAGCCAGGATGCCAGCCTTCCGGCCAACATCCCGACGGTAATGATAAAGAGCAGCAGGATTAAAATATGATGAATGATTTCGGTCGTCTGGGTTTCCACGTTAACTTACTCCCATCTAGTCTGCATTGACGGCTTCGCTTTCGAACCGGTCGATGTTGTCGTTCGCGCCGATGATCACCATAATGTCGCCGGCGCGGAGCTGATCCATTGCCGTCGGAGCGACGATCACTTTTCCCTGGCGGTGGATCGCCACGATGCTGCAACCGAATTTGGCGCGGGTGTTGATTTCGTTTAACGTTTTGCAGTCCAGTTTTTCAGGCACCTTCATTTCGACGATGCTGTATTCCTTGGACAGCTCGATGTAGTCGAGCAGGTTCGGCGTCACGAGCTGGTGGGCAACCCGGATCCCCATGTCCTTTTCCGGAAAAATGACCCGGTCGACGCCCAGCTTCTCCAGCGCGCGCCCGTGAAGCACAGAAATCGCCTTGGCCACGACCGTGCGCACGCCCAAATCCTTCAGCAAAATCGCGGCCAGGATGCTCATCTGGATATCGTCGCCGATCGCGACGATTCCGCAGTCGAAATTGCGGATTCCGAGCGATTTGAGGACTTCCTCGTCCGTGGCGTCGGCCACGACGGCATGCGTCAAATATTCGCTCATGTCGCTGACGACTTCCTCGTTTTTATCGACCCCGAGCACCTCGTATCCCAAATCGACGAGCTCGAGTGCAAGGCTGGAGCCGAAACGTCCCAGACCGATGACGACAAACTGCTGTGTTTTCATTCTCTCCTGATACTCCTTATTTAATCAATTTCTGTTTTCTTTGAAACTAGCCGATAATGATTTTGCCTTCCGGATGCCGGTACAGCTCTTTGCCTTTTTTCGGGCCGAGTGCGTAAGCCAAAGTCAGCGGCCCAAGCCGTCCCGCAAACATCGTGAGGCAGATCAATATTTTCCCGACCAGCGTCAAATGCTGCGTAAGTCCAAGCGAAAGCCCGACCGTCCCGAAAGCCGAAGTCGTTTCATACAAAATGGTCAAAAAGTTGCTGTCCTCCGTCGTCGAAAGCACCATCGACACCCCGACCACCAGAAACAACGCGAGGAAGGTGATCGTCAGCGCCTTAAAGATGCGGTCCTGCGCCAGGCGGTAGCGGTAGAGCACGATATCGTCGCGTCCGCGGATCATGGCGATGACCGCGCCGACCAGAATGGTGAAGGTGGTCGTTTTGATCCCGCCTCCGGTGGATCCCGGCGATGCGCCGATAAACATCAGGATGACCATGAAAAATTGGGACGCTTGCCGCATGCTTGCGAGATCCAGCGTGTTGGCCCCCGCGGTCCGCGGCGAAACCGATTGGAAAAACGACGCAAGAATTTTGCCGCCCCAATTCAAGGAACCGAGCGTTTTCGGGTTCGTGAATTCGAAAACGAAGATGACGATCGCCCCGACCAGAATCAGCGCCCCGGTCATGGACAGCACGATTTTCGTATGCAGCGAAAGCTTCCGTTTGTGCCGGTAATCCACCAGGTCCGACATGACGATAAATCCGATCCCGCCCGAAACGATCAAAAACATGACGACGATATTCACGAGCGGATCGTACACATACCCCGTCAGGCTGTTGAAATGGCCGAAAAGGTCGAAGCCCGCGTTGTTGAACATCGATACCCCGTGAAATATCCCGAAGTATACCGCCCGGCCGACAGGCATGTCAAAGGACCAGCGGATGGCGAACAAAACCGCTCCGCAGCCTTCGATCACGAGCGAAAAGATAAGCACCTTCCGGATCAGCCGCACGATGCCCTCCATCGTGTTCTGGTTCATCGCTTCCTGAAGGATCAGGCGGTCGCGCAGCGAAATCTTCCGCTTCAGCACGAGGGAAAACAAGGTGGCCATCGTCATGAAGCCGAGCCCCCCGACCTGAATCAGCAGCATAATAACGACTTGTCCGAAGGTGCTGAAAAACGTTCCCGTATCCTTAACAACCAAACCGGTAACGCAAGTCGCCGAAGTCGCCGTAAACAAAGCATCGATGAACCGGAGCGGCTTGCCCGTCGTGTTCGAAATCGGCAAGGTGAGGAGTATGGCTCCGATCAATATAATGCCGGCGAACCCCAATACAAGAATTTGCGGGGGAGCCAATCGAAACCACCTGATTTTTGCTGTCAACATAGTCACCTCTTTAAAAAAGTCAAAAGAAAAAAAGCATCGGAAATCCAATGCCTTTCGGTTTGGTTCCTGCTGCATAACGCCTACGAGGTTAGCTGACGGATTCGGGCATGCACAGGTTGCCCTATTCGCTATGGATAAAGCGAAATTCACCCCAAAATAATGGTTCCCCCGTTTTCATATCGAAATTCGGCGTACGGATTATTCATTTGCTTCAAAGATTATAATCCTATTCGTTTTACATCACAAAGCCATTATTCGAATGAATACGTGGGAATACGGCCCGATTGCATCGCAAATCTCATAAAAGTCTGCCTTTCTCTCGCGTTTACAATCACTTTCCACGATTTTCATCATTTTTTCACGGCCAATGGGGGAGAAAACTGGCTTTCGAGGGACATCGTATGCTATGTTTACGTTTATACTAGGTATATATCTTTAGAATCCAAACAAAGGGGGCATTTCATGAATCCCGTCGGACAACCGCTGCGGCTCAAAGCCAATTACAAATGGCTGGGCATTTTTGCGGTCATCGGACTCGTTTTATTCGTCTTGTTCCAGATTCTCCCTTCCACCGCCTCGGAAACGCTGGAGCAGCAAAACACGAAGGTCATCAGCAAGGCGGAGGCCCAACGCGCCGCGGAGGCCTTCATGCAAAACACGCTGCATTTGGAGGCGGACCCGAGCAAGGACGCGGTCATCACGTACCAGTCCAACTCGGATTTATACGGCTATTTGTCGCGGGAAAAACTGCTGAACGAATACAACAAAACGTTTGAAAAAAGTTATCCCTACGACGTGTTCCGCGTCCGTTTGGCCGAACGCCAAAACGAAGGTTACGCCAATATCGACGTACATATGAATTCGGGCAAGGTCGTCGCTTTTTCCGTTACGCCCCGTTATTCGAATTATGCCGCGGCCATGGCGGACCCGAATAAATCCAAACGCGAAACCAAGCTGAAAATCGTGGAAGGCGGCCTGTCGCTGGAGAAAAAAGAAGAGCTTGCCGCACCTTGGCTGCAGCAAATGGGTTACGACCCGGGCAAGCTGGAGCTGTCGACCAAGGAGAACGAGGCGGGGCTCGTATACACCGACCCGAACCGGGCGATCGGCCGTTCAAGCCTTCAAGTCAAATTGACGTTCGAGGAAGGGAACGTTCATTCCTTCGAACAGACCTTTAGCGTGCCGGAGGCGCATGCGGCCTACGTCGAAAAGGAAACGTCCAAAGCCAAATGGCTGACCATCTTGGGCTACGGGCTGCTGACGTTCGTCCTGGGCGTGCTGGCCATCGTATACAGCGCGTTGACCCGGGCCCATACGTCGTTCAAGAGGGGCATTTTCCTGAGCGTGTTTTATTTTGCGGTCGCCACGTTCAGCACGTACAACATGCTGCCGGTATTCCAAGGCGAGGGGGTTTCGAATTTCGGCCTCGTCTTCATGCTCGGTTTTCAGACTTTCTTTAACCTGGTGATGGCTGCCCTTTTGTACTTCTCGCTCGTGGGCGGGGACGGATTATGGCGCAAAGCCGGCATCAATGCCTGGGCCAAAGCCAAAGAACCCGGCTACGGGCCTTACGTGCTGCACAGCATGTACACCGGGTACCTATGGGCGTTTATTCTGATGGGCGTCCAGTCCGTCATTTACATCGTACTCGACAAAACGATCCACAGCTGGTCGACGACCGATGCCACGCAATCGCCGTACAACATGCTATATCCTTGGCTTCTGCCGATTATGGCGTGGATGGCGGGCATTTCCGAGGAAGCGGTCTACCGCCTGTTCGGCATTCCGATGCTGAAAAAGCTGCTGCGCAGCACGTTTGCCGCCTGCCTGATCACGACGCTGATTTGGGCGCTCGGACACACGCTTTATCCGATTTACCCCGTCATTACGCGTCCGATCGAACTGACGGTCATCGGGCTGCTGTTCAGCTTCATTTTCCTGAAGCACGGCTACATCGCCGCCATGTTCAGCCACGTCGTCTTCGACAGCGTCCTGATGAGCTTCAGCCTGTTCGCGCTGGGCGACGTGCCGGACATCATCGCGGGAATCGTCACGATCGTGATGCCTGCCGTCGTCGCTTATATCGTTTACCTGTACAACCGCAACAAAAAGAAAGAGGAGCCATATGTCATGACTCCTCATCCCGGAGGGCTGCAATAATTTGTTTGGCGAGCTTGTCTCCGATGGAAAGAGGCCGGAAATCTTCGATGCTGGCCTCTTTTATTTTTTTCAGCGATCCGAAATGCTTCAGCAGCAGCTTGCGCCGCTTCTCGCCGATGCCCGGGATCGAATCGAGCTTGGACGCGACCATCGACTTGCCCCGCTGTTCCCGGTGGAACGAAATGGCAAAACGGTGAACCTCGTCCTGAATCCGCTGCAGCAAATAAAACTCCTGGCTGTCGCGCGGCAGGTCGACCGGCTCGGGCGGGTCGCCGACCATAAGCTGCGCCGTTCTATGTTTGGCGTCCTTGACGAGTCCGCATACGGGGATGAACAAACCGAGCTCGTTTTCAAGCACGTCGACCGCTGCCGAAATTTGGCCCTTGCCCCCGTCTACGACGATGAGATCGGGCATTTCCAGGTTCTCCTTCAGCACGCGTTCATACCGGCGGCGGATGACCTCGCGCATCGTTTCGTAATCGTCCGGTCCTTGCACGGTGCGGACCTTATATTTGCGGTATTCCTTTTTATCCGGCTTCCCGTCGATGAAAACGACCATGGCGGACACGGGATTGGCCCCTTGGATATTCGAGTTGTCGAAAGCTTCGATACGGTGAAGATGTTCGATGCCGATATATTGGCCCAGGTTCGCTGCCGCTTTCAGCGTTCTTTCCTCGTCCCGCTCGATCAGCCGGAATTTTTCGTCCAGGGACACCTTCGCGTTTTCCACGGCCATGCCGACCATCTGCCGTTTTTGGCCGCGCTGCGGCACGAGCACTTTGACGCCCAGCCATTCCTGGAGGGAGGCAGCCGCGCTGTGCGCATCCAAAACGTCGCCGCCGTTTTCCGTTTCCCCCGCCGCCTTGTCCGAGCCTTCGGCATCCTTCCCGGAATCGGGCAGCAGTATTTCCTGCGGCAGGGCCGGGTTGTCGCTGTAATATTGGGTCACGAACGACATAAAATCGCTGTACGCCTCGCCGTAAAACGGAAAAGCCGAAGCATGGCGCTGAACCATCTTTCCTTGGCGCATGTACAAAATTTGTACGCACATCCAGCCTTTGTCGACGGCGAAACCAAGCACGTCGCGGTCTTTTGCGTCGGACGTCGTGATTTTTTGTTTCTGCATGATGGCGTCGATGTTCATGATTTGGTCGCGAAGTTCCTTGGCCCGTTCGAAATACAACTCTTCGGCCGCCTCTTCCATCTTCCGCTGCAGCTCTTTTTTGATCTCTTCATGCCCGCCGCTCAGAAACGACTGTATTTCCTGGGTAATCCGTTCGTATTCCGCAGGGTCGACTTCTTTTTCGCAAGGCGCGAGGCATTGGCCCATATGGTAATACAGGCAAACCTCCTTCGGCATGACGCCGCATTTGCGGAGCGGATACATCCGGTCGAGCAGCTTTTTGGTCTGCTGGGCGGCGTACGCGTTCGGGTAAGGCCCGAAATATTTGGCCTTGTCCTTCAGCACGCGCCGCGTGACTTCCAGGCGGGGATGCGCCTCGTAAGTGATCTTGATGTAAGGGAACGTCTTGTCGTCCTTCAGCAGCACGTTATATTTGGGCTGGTGCATTTTGATCAGGTTGCATTCCAAAATGAGCGCCTCGATATTGCTGCCGGTGACGATATATTCGAAATCGCGGATATCCGCTACAAGCCGCTGGGTTTTTCCGTTATGGCTGCCGGTAAAATAGGATCGGACCCGGTTTTTCAGCACTTTGGCCTTGCCGACGTAGATAATGGTGCCTGCCGCGTTTTTCATGAGGTAGCATCCGGGCAAATCCGGCAGCAGCGCCAGCTTGTTGCGGATGTTTTCCTGCGCTTTTTCCAGCTCGGCTAACGTTTCGGTCTTTTTTTCGTCCATATATTCCGCTCTCCCCCTCTCCATAACATGTAACAAGAATCGGAAATATAACTTTTATTATATGGGGAATTCTCCAAAATCCAAAGCGCATTTTATGGGAGAATGTACGACATGCCTGAAAAAAGGCGGCTATGTGAACGCAGCAAAGCGCCCCCGGAAGTTCCGGAGGCGCATCTTATGGCTGATCATGCATATGGCTTGAATTACTGGTGTTTGGAGATGATGTTTTTCAGGTTTTCCTTGGAATTCAATCCAACCACTTTGTCAACCGGCTGGCCGTCTTTGAAGAAGATCAGCGTCGGGATGCTCATCACGCCGAAACGGGAAGCCGTTTCCGGATTTTCATCCACGTTCAACTTCGCGATTTTGACGGAGTCGCCCATTTCGTTTGCGAGCTCATCCAGAATCGGAGCGATCATTTTGCAAGGGCCGCACCATGGTGCCCAGAAATCAACCAATACTGTACCTTGGCCTTCAATTTCAGCATTAAAGGATTGGTCAGTTACGTTTACAATAGCCATAATATTTCTCCTCCTTATAAAAAGCTGAATTTCATCGAAACTTCAGGATTTGTGAAAATCCTCAACTGAAATGTCTTAG
This sequence comes from Paenibacillus sp. FSL M7-1455, assembly GCF_038004655.1. Taxonomy (NCBI): domain Bacteria; kingdom Bacillati; phylum Bacillota; class Bacilli; order Caryophanales; family Paenibacillaceae; genus Paenibacillus; species Paenibacillus sp. FSL M7-1455. The sequence goes on from NZ_JBBORO010000001.1 coordinate 4,621,373, forward strand.
CGGACAGTTTTAGTATACCACAATTTTTTCAGAAATGTAAATTCCTTAATTACAGATCTTGCTTCGGCTGTCCTGACCGGCGTGAACCAGCTTATTGTACCCTAAAGTATTCGCCATATATTCTTTACAAATTCTTTGGACTTTGGGTATACTAAGGTTAACTCGGGTTTCTGTGTCAATGACCGCGCTCATTTACATAAAGTGAAACCATCCTGAGGAGGCATTGTATTCATGGATGCAAACGTGCACGCTAACGACCCGCGGGAACACGTAAACGAAGAGCCGCGCAATGACTTGATGGATCTGATGAACGGCTTCGGGGGCATGGCTTTGTTCATGACTCTGATTTTCGCGATCATGGTCATCATCAAGTTCGTGATCTCCGGCTAACATGCTCATCGCTGAAGCGATAGCAAAAAGCCTGGCCTTTCCGCCGCTTCGGCAGAAGGTCAGGCTTTTTTCAATTTCTTGGTGATTCACGTTCAGGAACGAACCCGGCGCTGGTTTTCCCCATGCAGATGCACCACGTCGACAAAAGGCAAAATCCGGTCCATCAGCCGCTGTCCTTTGTACAATTCCTCTCCGTCCTTGCTTGTAAAGCTGAGATGCTTTTCCAGGCCCGCCAGATCGTAATTGGACGTATAAAAGGTCGGCTTGCGGTTCATCCGGTAATTGAGGATCGCTCCGAGTACATGATCGCGTACCCACGGGCTCAAATTTTCCGCTCCGATGTCGTCGAAAATAAGCAGGTCGCAGTTTTTCATGACCTCCACCGTTTCTTTCAGCTTTTGGCTGTCCTGGAGCATCGATTTCAGGTCTTCCACGAAGTCGGGCATGTAGACGATGACGCCGGTGTAACCCGCGATCGCCAGCTCATGGAGCAGATAGCTCATCAGGAACGTTTTTCCCGTCCCGAAGGAGCCGAACAAATACAGTCCTTTCGGCGTGAGCCCCTGCTCCTTCACTTCGCGGATATAGCGGAAAACATGGCTGACCGCCGGCGCGCGCAGCCGGTCTTTCCCCATGATCTCCACTTCGTTGTACCCTTCCGCAAGCGCCCGTTCATCGACGTAAAAGCTGCGGATCCGCTTCCTGATTCTCTCTTCGTTTTGTCTCGCGATGTGCAGCGCGCACGGGGCTTTGCGCTCGACCAATTCCCGCCGCCCGTTTTGCTCGGCCATCTCCAGCTTGGAGTAGTGGCCTTCGAAATCGTTGGGGCATCTGTCGAGCCCCGGACAGTTTTGGCAGTTGCGCCGGTCGTTGACGTATTGGTACAGCCGCGGCAAATTGGCGCGCAGCCGGTCTTCGTCCATCTCCGGATGTTCGGCGCGCAGCTCCTTGACGATCGGATCGCGAAGCAGGTCCTCGAAAATCGCCTGCGATCTTTGCAAAAACGACGGTCCGTTCATTTGTTTTAACACTTGGCCTAATGATTCCAACTTGTATGCTCCTCCTTCCCGTCAAGTGATGCACGATGCCGTCACTTGTTTTTGCTCGCCTGCATTTCGGCGGCCATCCGCAGCATCTCTTCGAATTCTTCCTCGCTGACGGCGTTTGCGGCCCCGCTCTCCTGGGCAATCGGAATATCAGGCTTTAACCTGGCCGCCTTGCTGCCGTATGTACGGGTCCTTCCGCCCCCGGAAGCGGCCGCCTGCTTGCCTTTCACCTTGGATTGGTCGCGGATGTATTGAACGGCTTTTTCGTACGTGTTCACCTGCTTCAGCAGCATGTTGGAAGCGATCGCTTCGACGAAATTGCGGTTGATGCGCTGCTCGTTGCCTCCCGAGGTCAACAAGGACATTAAATAATGGATCAGAACGTTGATGACTTCCCCGGGAAGCTTGTAGCTGTGGTCGATCTTTTCGAAAATATCAAAAAAGTTGTCCGGCACCGCCCCCGGAAAAAACGTCTTCAGCAGACGCGTGTACGGTTCATTGCGCAGCATCATGTTGTATTGGTGGATGTCGCATTTGGATTGGAACTGGACCGGAACGTCCACGTAATATTCCATTTCGACCGCATGTTCCATCGGCGCCGGCTCCGCCGGATCCTCGAGCTGCCTGAGCGCTACCACCTTCCCGGCATACACCTCGCGCTGCTCCTGGCGCCGTTTATCCTGACGGAATTGCAGGTTGGCCCTGCGCTCCAGCTCTTCAAGCGCGACGCTGCCGTCGGGAGCGAACGCCCCGTCTTCGTCCAGCAGCCGGCATAAATCCTGCACGCTCAGGTCGTATTTATGCACGACGTAATTCAGGACCCCCATCTGCTCATGGTTGAAGCGGAGCTTTTCGACATGGGTCCGGTTGACCGAATCTTTCGGAAAACGGAGAATGATGTCGGCATAATTCAGCGCATTTTCGTCCTCGTGAACCCTAACCCCCGGCTGCCTTGCCGAAGACACCTCGGAAAGCGCCTGCTCCAGCTCGTAATCGATCACATGCGTGTTCAGCTCGAAAATGTCGTAAAACGCGAGCGAGATGTTTTCCTTATGTCCTCCCCTCGGTCCCGACAGTTCCTCCGGTTCGCGCGCCCAAAGCTCCTCGCGGAGCGCCAGCACCGCAAACTTGCCGATTTTGTCCCGAAGCAGCAGCGTCAGGTGCTGGGTATTAAAAAATTCGGCCGGCGACAAAGGCTGCTGAAGCTCGTATTCGTAAACGTAATCCTCCTGCTCCGGCATATAGATGCGGCAGGTTTGAAGCAGCCCGACCGCTTCCAGAAGCGAGGCCTGCTCGATCAGGTACCGGCGGCCTTTTTCGCTGGGCTCGAGTCCCAGGGTCAAAAACAGGCGCCGCTGCTGTTCAAGCGGAGAATAACCCAATTTCTCTATAGGAATCTGCTGAAACAGCAGATGGTACAAACTGATGGCGAAGGCTCCGACCATGGGCTGATAAACCGAGCTGAGCATCCTGCTGTCCAGACTGCTTAAACAAAAATCACGATAAACGCAAAACCTGTGATTTTCCGTAAAATGCAGCAGGCTCTTCATGTGCATATTTTGGCTCCTCCCATCGTAACGTAGACTTTCTCTATTCTATCATAAAAGGAATCCCCGCTCCGATATATTTCGACGATTATTTTATCCCCAAATGAATCCAGTCTGCCAAATCCCGGATGACGAATTCGGGAACGTTCGAGGCGAATCGATATTCGTCGCCCGTCGAAGGCCGGTCGTACAATGCGTACATATGGTTCAGCCCGGGATATAATTTGCAGCTGACGTCCGTCCGTGTCCCCAGCGCCTGCTTCCATACCTTCAAACTGGAGGGAGGAACCTGCACGTCATTGCCCCCCTGGAGAATGAAAAGGGGCACGTCCTGTCCGCGGGCGATCATCGGGCCGCTGTATTCCCGTATATCGAACCACCAATAAGCGTTAGGCAGCGGAAAATCGGCCGGCAAACGCGCCTTGGAATAACGGTCGTCGTGCAGCATGTCCACCGCCCGCCGCCACGTATGCAGGTTCGCTTGCTTGCGCTCCAGCTCCGCCCCGGTTTCGCCCGCTTCTCCCGCCCGCTTCAAAATGCCTTCGTATTGGGAAAGCATCAAATCCTCCAGCGCTCCCGAGGGAGCGGACAAAAGCATCCCGCCGGCGATGGAGCCGCCCCGGTCTTCTTCGATGATCGCAGGGAGGAGCATGCCGCCTTGGCTGTGACCCAGCACGAATATCCGGTCCGGATCGATCCGCTTGTCCTGCCGCAGCAGCCCGACCGCCGACAGAGCGTCTTCGACCGTTTCCTCCCGGACGGTAAAATGAGGCGTCAAGGAACGGTTGGGATATTCATATGTCCGTTTGGCATAACGCAGAACCGCAATTCCCTCGCGGGCGAGCCCGACGGCGATGTCGCGGAACATTTTGCCGCCTCCCGACGATTCGTCCGCGTCGTTCGGGCCCGAACCGTGGACGAGGACGACGGCAGGCACCTTCTCCCCGGCCCCGGCAGGTAGCGTCAACGTTCCGGGAAGCGGGAGGCTTGCGGTCCCGACGATCACGTTTTCGGTTATGTATCGGCCATGAGCGTCATAGGAGGGGGGACGGTACCGATCGGAAACGTTCGGAAGCAGCGCCAGATCGTCCAGCTTCCCGTCCCGGCCGAAGCGCAGTTCCATCCGGAAGCTTCGGCCGCGCGGCGTTTGGTAGGACAAAACCGCGTTCCGGTGCACCCGGTTTTCGGTTGAGCCGGCTTGGATCAGCGTCCAGGAGCCGTAGCTTTCCTCCAGATGCCTTTTGTACCGCTCCAGGACATCGGCCGAAAACAGCTTCGCCAAACCGGGGCTCATCATGTCCCTGGCCTCGCCGTATTCCCCCAGCTGCAAAAGCCGCATCCAGTACATCCCCAGGCCGGCCGGATCGGCTTCCGACGCCCTCCACCGTCCGTCGCGAAAATTCATTTGGACGCCCAGCGCCTCATGAAAAGCGGACACGGGGACATACAGCCTGCCCATCCTGTTCAGGACAGCAAGCTTCGGAAGGTCCAGCGGAAGGCCGTCGATTTCGGACCGGGCGCTGCCCGGCGTGATGTTCCATTTCCGGTTTCCCAACAACACCTTGGCCGCCTTTTCCTCCTTCACCCACAGCACGGTTCCTCCCAAGGCTTCGACCGCGTCGCGGACCGGTACGGCATCCGGTTCGGCCTCCCCCTTTTCCGGGATCCAAACGCACAACATGACAATCGCTGCAAACAGCGCAAGACAGGATTTTCCTTTCAACTTCCCTTCCCCTTCCCGGTTCATGCATGGAGCTGACGACGAGCAAGTTTTGATCAGGGATGCGGAGCAAGCCAGCTCTAAATGAAGCAAAACAGCCCCCCTGCCGGAGAGCTGTCTGCCTTACGTTTGCTTTAAAACATTTTAAATCCGCTTTTGCGCAGCTTTTGGATCGATACGCCGCTGACGATCGCCCCTACGAGCCCCGCCACTCCCGTCAAATAATCGACGATGCGGAAGGAGCCCAGGTAATGGAGAAACGAAGTGTCTCCCCGGTCCCAAAGCGAATAAACGACGATCGGCAAAATCACGATAATAAACAAATAGGATGGAAACCAAGTGGTCTTCATAAGCATATTTAAGATGAAGCCGATCCCGAACATCATCATAAAAAACAAAACCATCAGCACCAATACAGGGATAAACTGCATGCTAACCTGTTCACCTCTTCTTCTCTATGACCCGCTCGCGGTGCGCGGATATGGCTAACGAAAAAACGCTTCTTATTTTATGATAGTAAGTTTACTAGAAAATTTGTCACGAAGCAACGAACAATACGTGAATAGATTGTGACTTCATTTGCTCTTTCCGTTGCGGTTGGGATACAATGAGAAGAAGGTGTTAAAGCAACTAAACTTGGGAGTGATCGATAAAATGAACGAAGCAGCATCCACTTTAGAAGGCTGGTACGCTCTTCACGATTTTCGTTCCATCAACTGGACGGCCTGGAAGTCCGCGGACGACGAAGAACGCGCTATGGCGCTCGACGAGCTCCAGGAATTTTTCAAGGAATGGTCCGAGGTCGAATCCGCGAAACAAGGCAGCACGGCCGTTTACGGCATCGTGGGACAAAAAGCGGACTTTGTCCTGATGCATCTGCGCGAAACGCTGGAAGAACTCAACGCGGTGGAAACCGCATTCAATAAAACGCTCTTCGCCCGCTTCACCACCAAAGCCTACTCTTACGTAAGCGTGGTCGAGCTGAGCAACTATCTGGCAGGGGAAGGCGGCGGCGATCCGATGGAAAATCCGCATGTCGTCGCGCGTTTGAAGCCGATCCTTCCGAAAACGAAATATATCTGCTTCTACCCGATGAACAAAAAACGCGATCTAAGCGACAACTGGTATATGCTCGACATGGAAGAACGCCGGAACATGATGCGCAGCCACGGGCTCATCGGCCGCTCCTATGCCGGCAAAGTGAAGCAAATCATTACCGGTTCGGTCGGCTTCGACGATTGGGAATGGGGCGTTACGCTGTTCGCGGACGACGCGCTTCAATTCAAGAAGCTCGTGTATGAAATGCGTTTTGACGAGGTCAGCGCGCGGTTCGGCGAATTCGGCAGCTTTTTTGTCGGTCCGCTGCTCACGCCCGAATCGTTTGATGACATGCTCAAAGTATAAACAACGGCAAAAAGCTTGCTTCCTTTACTCGGAAGCAAGCTTTTTTATTATGAAAAAAGAGCATCATTCGGATTCGTGCCCGGCGTTTTTGAGGGATTCGAGAAATTCGGCGGTAGCCCGGTCGCGGTCGCGGCTTTTTTCCTTCAGCCTTTCGATGGCAGGCAAAATCAAAATATCGATTTCCTTCTGCACGGCGTATGCCAGGTCATAGCGGTTTTGGTCCTCCAAATAACCTCCCACTTCCATCAGCGCGTTATACCGGTCCAGCTCCTCCCTCGTCAAAAGCGAGCGGACTTGAACACTGCAGTGTCGCATCCTTACAAGAACCTTCCTTTCCTCAGCACGAGCGGAATGCCCCCGATGATGAACAAATAGCGCAAATCGACGAGCTTTTTCAGCTGCGCGGCTTTCCAGCCTTTGTAATGCTTGTCGCCCACGACCCCGATGCCTTCCCCTTTGCCCAGGGAAGCGACGGTGCCCTTGTTCTGGAACACGAATCTGCGCGGCTGCTGGTTGCGGATGGCCGCGACGATGTTATGCGCGCAGCATACGCCCTGCTGCATGGCGATTTGCGCCGTCGGCGGATAAGGCCGCCCTTCCGGATTAAAGACGAGGGCATTGTCACCGATAATATAGATGTTGTCATGGCCGGGGGCGTGAAGATATTCGTCGACCTTCACCCGGCCGCGGGCGGTTTCGAATCCCGCTGCTTCGATCATATGGTTGCCGCGGATGCCGCCGGTCCAAACGACGGTCGCGGCTTTGATTTCTTCGCCGGTAGCCAGCAGAACGCCGTCAGGCGTGCATTCCTGGATGGCAACGCCCAGTTTGAACGTCACGCCTTTTCTCTTCAGCACGTCCATCGCGTATTCGACGAGCTCAGGGGCAAATCCGGGCAGCGCGGTCGGCGAGGCTTCCACGTTATAGATGTTCACCTGGGCCGGATCGACGTCGTATTCTTTGCACAGCGCCGGAATCCGGTCCGCAAGCTCCGCCGCGAATTCGATCCCGCTGAAGCCCGCTCCGCCGATGACGAAGTTCAGGCGATGCTGCGGATGCCTTTCGTTTTTGTAAAGCGCAAACTGGTATTCGATATGCTTGCGGATCAGGCGCACCGAGTTGATGCTGCGGATCGTCATCGCATAATCGGCCAATCCCGGAATGCCGAAGGTCTCGGATTCGCCGCCCAGGGAAATGACCAAATAATCATAAGAAAGGGTTCCGTCCTCCAAAATGACCTTTTTTTCATGCGGGCGGATTTCCTGCACGGAAGACTTGACCAGGTCGATCTTAAATTCGTCGATCAGCTTCGAAATGGGAACCCGTGTATTTTCAACGCTGTCCGTGCCTGCGGCAGGCATATGCAAATGGGTCGTAATATAATGGTAATCGTGACGGTTCACGAGCGTGACGTCGGCTTCGTTATAATTCAATTCTTTCTGGAGCCGCTGTGCTGTCAGAATACCTGCGTATCCCGCGCCGAGGATTACGATCTTGGGAATGTTGCTCATCATCTTGCTCCTTCCAAATCCTTTGTTGTATGAATCAATTCCACATGGTTAAAAGCGCAATAATGAAACGATATATAGACGGTTCAACTGCTTCGATCTATATATCGTTCGGGATTAGAGCCGCTGTTAAGTTTATGAAATTGATTCTTATATCTATATTTGTGATACATTACAAAACTTATTGTGAAATTATACACTTTTATTGTCGTGATGTATCGCGATCCCGGTTATCGAATGGGATATGGATTCCGCCTGATTCTGACGGCTGCGGGAAACGTTAATCAGCGGTCAATTAGAAAAGCAGAAAAAGCAGGAAAAAAATGTCCGAAATTCGACAAAAAGATGGTAATGCACAATTGAAATGATAGCTAGTTTCAGGCAAAAGATCAAGTCTTATTTGGGCCTGAAATCCGCGTCCGAAGCCGCTTTTTCCGGACGGGAACGAACGGCCTCCGCGAATCCTCCCATTCTCTGTTCGCCATGGCCAAGGCAGACGAATTCACTTTCCAGCGGCGGCCGGGATATATTATAATAAGAAAAGCGTCGATTGAAGCGCTTCGAAGCAGGCTGGCCGCTTGTCCAAGTTCGAATTGCGATTGGGGTTGCTGATCTCTTTGAAGATGATTTCTTTTCGATATTCATAGATTATATCATTCGATAACAACGCGGAGGTGCAATATAAAACATGACATCACATACCGATGGTGTTGAAATATCCGACCTGCTCATTATTGGGGGAGGTCCTACGGGAATGTTCGCTTCCTTTTATTGCGGGATGCGTCAGGCTTCGGTCACGCTGATCGAAAGCATGCCGCAGCTTGGCGGGCAGCTGACGGCGTTATATCCTGAAAAATACATCTACGACGTGGCCGGATTTCCGAAGGTAACGGCACAGGAACTGGTGGACAATTTATCCAAGCAAATGGAGTTGTTCCAAACGAACGTGCGCTTGGAGGAGAAGGTCACTTCCCTCGTCAAACGGGACGAGCGTCATTTCGTCGTGACGACGGATAAAGGGGAATACCACGCCAAGGCGGTCATCATTACGGCCGGCGTCGGCGCATTCCAGCCGCGCCGGCTTGAAGTCGAAGGCGCGGAGAAATTCGAAAAAGCGAACCTCCATTATTTCGTGAACGATCTGCAGCAATTCAAGGGCAAAAAAGTGCTTCTGACCGGTGGCGGCGACTCGGCCGTTGACTGGGCCCTCATGCTGGAGCCGATTGCCGAGGAAGTGACGCTCGTTCATCGCCGCGACAAATTCCGCGCCCATGAGCACAGCGTCGAGAATTTGCTGAAATCCAAGGTGCGCGTCGTGACGCCGACGGAAATCACGGCGCTGCACGGCGAAGACGCCATTACGAAGGTCACGCTGACCCACGTCAAAACCAAGGAAACGCAAGAGATCGAAGTGGATGACGTGATCGTCAATTTCGGGTTCGTGTCGACGCTCGGCCCGATCGCCGAATGGGGCATCCAGATCGAATCCAACTCGATCGTCGTCGATTCGAGAATGGAAACGAACATTCCGGGCATTTTCGCTGCCGGCGACATTACGACCTACCCGGGCAAAATCAAGCTGATCGCCGTCGGTTTCGGCGAGGCGCCGACGGCCGTCAACAATGCCAAGGTATACATCGATCCGGACGCCAAGCTGTCCCCTGGACACAGCAGCAACATGAAGCTGTAGAAGCCTTTTTACCAAAATAGATATACAAAAAAGGGTATCCTTACGTTTGGAACGCTTCAACTTCCAATCGGTAAGGGTACCCTCATTTTTTTTCATGTCGTCTCTATGTATTTCGATAATAGAATGTACACCTCCACAACGCCGTCAAATGGTACAACTGTGCTGCATGTCAAAGGAAATAACGATGGATGTGCATGGGATTCCCGTCGCTTAGTGAACGATGCCCGGAGGATCAGCCTCAAGATTCCGTTTATGAATCTCAGCCAGGAGCAGCGTGATGAAGTCCCGGTCAAGCATCAATTCAACAGCTGCATGATAAGAATCAAGGAGCATTTCATCCGTCAAGATAGCCATTCCTTTCACATCCTTTCCTTTATTTTCCTCGAATCTATCATATCAAACATTCCACATCGGAACAAGCGTTCGCAATATCCACAGGTTATTGTGGAAATCCTGTGTATAATTTGTTAGCAAGTGTCGTAATACCAATAAAAATGCAGTGGATTTTGGGGATAACACTTATACACAGGAGGATGAATTATCAACAACCCTAAAAATATTTTTTCTGAATCTATGATCGGCGGTCTTCCGTTTCATAGGTTTACTGGGGTCTGGTATTAACTTCGAAAATCCATATCTTCCCGCTGTAATCCAGCCCGTAATCGAAACCCAACTGGCCGATGCCGGGAAAATGGCGTTCCAGAATGGCCGTGCATTTTCGCGTCAGATGGCGCATTTCATTCCGTTTGGCCGCCGAGGAGATGTGGGGCAGCGATCTGCGCAGCCCTTCACTGCAGCTCAGCAAACGCCCGCCTTTGCACAGGTTGGTAACGAACAGCCCTTGTCTGGCCAATCGCCCTACCATCGCCCTGAACTCCCAATGGTCTCCGGATTTGACATATTTCACGCGGTAATCGATCGGGCGGCCTTGGATGCGCGCCAGATGAATGCCCTGCTGGATCAAATATTTCCGCCTTACCTTGACCCGAAGCAGCGCTTGGTACATGTCGTTAAAATTGGCATACCGGCTCGTTTGCAAGGATTTCGTAATGCTGTAACCCATGCCGGACCGGTTTATTTTGATCACGCCGTATCCGCCGCCCCCTACGATCGGTTTAACGACGACAAATTCATAGGATTCCAACATCGAATAAAGATTTTCCCTATTTAGTCCTCTGGTTTGCGGTATATAAGGGGCTACTTCGGGATCTGTCAGCAGTGCTTCGGTTTTCAGCCACTTGCTAGCCAGCTGTCTTCCCCCCACTTGTACCGCCTCCTTTCTCACTCTTATCTTTTAGCATACTCGCCGGAGGCGTTCCTCTCCTGTATGTTTGTACATAAACGGTGCATATGGGAGGAAAACGGGGGATTGCGGAGTAAAAACGGAAGCATGGAGCCATAATAGTTCTATTGGCGTCTATCGTTTTATCGGATATAATGGGATTTGAATGTGACAAAGGGAGGAAGCTAACGCCGTGGCTGAATTTTTCAAGATATTGTACTGGGTTGCCATGATCGGCATGTCGATTACGCTGGTTGCCGTTACCGTGGGCATTTTCGCCATTGGATTCAAGTTCATTAAAGATAAACGCAAGGGACTGGGCACCGGCTGCATCGTATTCTCCATCCTCGCGGCAGCGATGATCGTGCTGATGGTTAACCACACCTTCATCGTCCCGGCATCCTGACGCAAGACACTACCCGAAAACGAACGGACAACGCAAAAAAGGGCTCGCGCCATGCTTCATACGAAGCGGTGCGGGCCCTTTTGGACGAGCGGTGGTTTGTGGATCAGCATTCTTCCGGTGCCGGCTTGCCAGCGTTCGTGGCCGTGCGGAACGAAGCTCCGCAGCCGCAGGTAGCCGTGGCGTTCGGGTTGTGCATCGTGAAGCCGCCGCTCATTCCTGCATCCTCATAATCGATTTCAAGGCCGTTGATCAAAGGCAGGCTTTGCTTATCGATGACGACCTTCAGGTCGTTGACGTTCATATATACATCGTTTTCCGTTTCTTCGTCGTCAAATCCCATCGCGTAGGAAAAGCCGCTGCAGCCGCCCTCCTGCACGCCCAAACGAAGGAACATATCCGGCACTTCTTGCTCGGCGAGCATTTCTTTTAGCTTATCGGAAGCGGAATCGCTGATTTGAATCATAAGTCACCCTCCTAAAAGTTTTGCGGAGCCATGCCCCTCGGATCTTTCTTTTTAGCAAAACCGGTATCGTAAGCAGACGCTTACTTAAGCTCAGTATACTCCACAAACGGTATCCTCTCAAGTGACCCCAGCCTTCATCCCAGGAAATACCGACCTTTTTTTTCCTCCCTACCGTATTGCGGAGCCTGAATGTGCGGTTTATAATAGGGTGGGTGACAGGGGAAAGGCATTTGTCGGAATTTTGTCACCAACAGGACAATGGTCTGCCATATTTTTTTGTTATTTTTTTCACAAAAAACATTTACATCCATGACGCAGGCAAGCAGATCTGCCGCCCATACTTAACCGGCCTTTGCTCCTTTCGAGCGCATTGACAAGCCGTTATTTCAAGACTTGATTGAATGAAGCCGGACACCTTCCGACGAGCGGATTTTTTTGTGTTTTTTGACGCAAAGCCGCAACCCATTACATGAACAGGAGGAATGGATATGTCCATGATCGTAACATCGAATACCAGCAAGAGAATGCAAGAAATCGCCGAAAAAGTACGCCACGGGGAGCGCCTGAACCTCGAGGATGGCGTATTTCTTTATGAAACGGATGACCTGCTGACGCTCGGCCAATTGGCGAATGAGGTCAACCTGCGCAAAAACGGCAAAAAGGTCTATTTCATCGAAAACATGAGCCTTTATTTCACCAACGTGTGCGAAGCCAGATGCGCATTCTGCAACTTCCGCAAAGACCTCGGCGACGAAGGCGCTTATACGCTGACCGGCCAGGAAATGATCGAATACGTGGAGCAGCACATCCATCCGGGCGTCCGCGAATTCCATATCGTCGGCGGCCATAACCACCATATGCCGTTCCAATACTACGTCGACTCGCTGCAGGCGCTCACCGACCGCTTCCCGGACGTGACCCTGAAAGCCTATACCGCGGCGGAAATCGATTTTTACACGCGGATCAGCGGGCTGAGCATCGAAGAAGTGCTGAAAGAGCTGCAAAAGGCCGGACTGAAGTCGCTGACGGGCGGCGGAGCCGAAATTTTGTCCGATGAATACCGCAAAAAAATGAAGGTCGACAAAGCCAACGTCGATCGTTACCTTGAAGTGCACAGAACGGCGCACAATCTGGGCATGAAAACCCATACGACGATGCTGTACGGCGCCATCGAAACGCACGAAGACCGCATCCGCCATATGATGCAGATCCGCGAGCTTCAGGATGAAACGAACGGTTTCCTGGTGTTCATTCCGCTTTCCATGCAGCCTAGAAACAAAAACGCCGGCATCATGCGCCGCAACTCGGCCTACGAGGATTTGAAAACCATCGCCATCAGCCGCCTGATGCTGGATAACTTCGATCACATCAAAGCTTACTTCATCAACATCGGCCCGCAGCTGACGCAGGTATCGCTTTCCTTCGGCGCCTCCGACGTGCACGGCACGATCCTCAAGGAACGCATCAGCCATGCGGCGGGAGCCCTGACGCCTGAAGGCCTGACCCGGAACGAACTGGTGTGGCTGATCAAAGGCGCAGGACGGATTCCGGTGGAACGGGATACTTTCTACAATGAAATCAAAGTATATGAGTAGGGCAATTGTGGGCAAACGCGCCAATCCTTAATCCCGATGCAAAAGAAAGGAAAGACGGACTTAATGAGAAAATTTGTCATCCTTGGTGGAGGTTACGGCGGCCTGGCGATGATCGAAGGCCTGGTGAACGGCAATCTTCCGGCGGATATCGAAATCGTGCTGGTCGACCGGATGCCGTTCCAAGGCATCAAAACGGAATACTACGCGCTTGCGGCCGGAACGGCTTCGGATTTCGATCTTCGGATCCAGTTCCCGCAGCATAACCAGCTGACCAAAAGATACGGCGAAGTGACGTCCATTGATCTGGAGAAGAAGCTGGTTCATATGGATCAGGACGAACCGATCGAATACGACTATCTTGCGATCGCCCTCGGCTGCACGGACCGTTATCACGGCATTCCGGGCGCCGAGGAGTATACGGACAGCATCCAGACCTTTTCCAGCACCCGCAAAACGTATCAGCGCTTGAACGACATCAGGCCGTACGGCCAGGTTCATATCATCGGTGGAGGCTTGAGCGGCGTCGAAACGGCCGCGGAGCTTCGCGAGAGCCGTCCCGACCTGAACATCACGATTCTTGACCGGGGCAGCCGGGTGCTGTCGGCCTTCCCTTCCACGCTTTCCGCTTACGTGGAGCAGTGGTTCCGCGATCATGACGTCAATACGAGATCCCATATCTCGGTATCGCGCGTCGAGCAGGGAGCGGTATACAACGGCGACGAGGCGATTTATACCGACGCGGCCGTCTGGACCGGAGGCATTCAGCCGGTCAAGGTCGTCCAGGATCTCGATTTGCCGAAAGACCGCGGCGGGCGGCTTCTGATCAACGAATATTCGCAGCTTCCGGATTATCCGGAGGTTTACGTGATCGGGGACTGCGCGAGCATTCCTTTTGCCCCAAGCGCGCAGGCTGCCGGCGCCCAAGCCGAGCAGGTGGCGGAAGTGATCCACGCCCTTTGGCGGGGAGATACGCCGAAAATCCATAAAATCCGCCTGAAGGGCACGCTCGGTTCGCTCGGCAGCAAAGCGGGCTTCGGATTGATGGGGAAAACCTCCGTAAAAGGAAGAGTACCCCGCATCCTGAAGAGCGGGGTACTCTGGTTGTCCAAACGCCATTTCGGCTAGTCCAGCTCGAGGCTGTCCCAAGCCTCGAGCTCTTTTATTTTGGCCATGATCGCCTCGTAAAGCTCGTCCGCGCTGTCGGCGTCGACGATTTCGCCGTTGACCATGGCGAACGGCATCATGGCGCATTGGCCGCAATTGCTTAAGCAGCCGTACTCTATCACATCATAGTCCGGATTTTCTTCCAGCTTTTCCATGACTTCATCGGTTCCGAAATGCATGTTGTTCGTGCAAAACTCGATAATGGGTCTCAATTGACATCACCTGCTTCATGAATGAATATCAGGATTGTGTATTAATCCTTGGAATAATGAACTTCCCTTAGTTTAGCGGGGCAAAAACAAAATATCAATGCCGTTCATGCGTTCCGAGCAGATATAGCCATTTTATTTTGGCTCGTTTTGTAATATAATAATCATTACAGGAAAGGAGTTGAAACTAATGAGCGAAAACGCACAAAGCACCATGTACGATGAGGTAGCGGAAGTGCTGGATAAGCTTCGTCCGTTCCTTCAGCGCGATGGCGGTGACGTGGAACTGGTTGACGTGGAAGACGGCATCGTGAAATTGAAATTGATGGGTGCATGCGGAAGCTGCCCAAGCTCCACCATTACACTCAAAGCCGGGATTGAACGCGCCCTCGTTGAGGAAGTCGACGGAATCAACGACGTTATTCAAGTATTCTAATCCCATTTCATATCTTCAAACGCAAAGAGTCCTGCCTTCTAACCGGAAGCGCAGGACTCTTTTTTGTTCATGATTTGGGGCCGGCCGGTTCGATCCAAGGACGGATCGGGTCCAGCCCGCCGGAAACGTCCATGATGTTGCCCGTGATGAAATCCGAGTCCTCATGGCATAAATAACGGATGACGCGGGCGATGTCTTCCCCGCTTCCCGGCCTTCCCCGGGGCGTTTCTCCGTCCGAAAGGCCGGATACCTCCGCAATCGTTTTTTCCTTGTTGTCTCCGCGAATGTCGCCGGGACAGACCATGTTGACGGTAATGCCGAACGGTGCTTCTTCCACCGCAAGCGTCTTCGTGAACGAAACCAGGCCCGTTTTCGCCGCGGCATATACCGCCCGGTGCGGCCAGGCCCTTGCTTCCGACGCATGGCCATAGCCGAAATGGATGATCCTTCCCCATTTTTTATGCCGCATGGCCGGCAAGACGAGATGATCCAGCAGCATCGTGCCGACCAGGTTCCCCTGGACGAGCGACAGAATTTCTTCCTTCGCGTATTCGGCAAACAATCTCCTCTCGCGGATGAACGGTCCGGCGTTGTTGACGACGATATCCGCGCTTCCCAGCCGGGATTCCACCTGACGCACCAGCTCTTCAATCTGGGCCGCCTCCGAAATGTCCGCCTGGACGGCAATGCACCGTACTCCAAGCTCCTCGATCCGCTGTTTGAGCTCTTCCGCCTCCTGCCGGCTGTGCACGTAGTTGAGCGCGATGTCGCAACCCTGCTCGGCCAGCGTGAGCGCCGTCATTTTTCCAAGCCCTTTTGCGCTTCCGGTAATCAAGGCGATTTTATCCTTCAACATTGCTCCTCCTCCATGGGCATCGGAAACCCGTTCCAAGTTTCAATATGTATCCGGATTTTTGCGAAATCCTCATATTTATAACCGTATTTCATCGATTCGTTATGTATTCCCTGCTCTTCTAGTATAGAAGATTGGACGGCTTCCCAGCAACTTGAAGGCGGCAGCGTTCGGAATTTCTGCAAAGGTTCGCAGCCCATAGGAAGAAGCATAAAAAAATCCGCGAAGGCATGAACGCCTCCGCGGATCTTCGTCTTACGGTATGCTCAAATGGACGGGTCATCGGCTTAAGCGATTAAAATGCCGGAATGACGGCCCCTTTGTATTGGTCTTCGATGAATTTTTTGACGTCGTCGGAAGTCAGCGCCGCAGCCAGTTTTTTGATCGCGTCGGAATCTTTGTTGTCCGGGCGGGCTACGAGAATGTTCGCGTAAGGATTATCTTTGTCTTCCATGAACAGCGCTTCTTTCACGGGATCGATGCCGGAATCCAGCGCGTAGTTCGTGTTGATGACCGCCAGGTCGAATTGGTCCAATTGGCGTGGAAGCATGGCGGCGTCAAGCTCTTTGATTTTGATGTTTTTCGGATTTTCGACGATGTCTTTGACGGTGGCTTGAATCATGTTGTCTTGTTTCAGTTTGATCAGCCCGTTTTTCGCCAGCAGGCTCAGCGCGCGGCCGCCGTTCGTTTTGTCGTTCGGAATGCCGACGACTGCGCCGTCTTTGATTTCGTCCACGGATTTCACCTTTTTGGAATACGCGCCAAGCGGCTCCACGTGCACGGCTACGACAGGGACGAGATCCATGTTGCGGGTTTTGTTTTCGTCGTCAAGATACGGTTTATGCTGGAAGAAGTTTGCGTCAAGCTGCTTTTGGAACGTTTGAACGTTCGGCTGCACGTAATCGGAAAATTCCTTGATTTCCAGTTTTACGCCTTCTTTTTCAAGCGCCGGCTGAATGTGCTTCAAAATTTCCGCATGCGGTACGGCCGTAGCTCCCACCGTCAACGTGACGGTTTTGGCTTCCGTCCCTTTGTTTTCCCCGCCTGCCGCCGGTTTCACCTCGGCGTTTTTGTTTCCGCAAGCGGCAAGCGCCACCACGAGAATGAGGCTGAGCAATGCAAACAATCCTTTTTTCATTGTAAATCCCCCTTTAATTGATCAACTTAATAAGATTTATGATTGGAGAACTTGGCGCATGTCTTTCCTTTGAAGCGGAAACCACATGCAGGCGCCAAAGCTCTCCCGACATCCGAAGGTTCGGATGGAATTACCCTTCTATCATTTGCGCGTAAAATGCTTGACGAGCCGGTCACCGGCCATCTGCAGCACCTGCACCAAAACGATCATAAACAGCACGGAAATGATCATGACTTCCTTCTGATACCGGTAATAACCGTAACGGATCGCAAGGTCTCCAAGCCCGCCGCCGCCGACCATGCCGGACATGGCCGTATAGGATACCAGCGTGACGACCGTGATCGTAATGCCTGCAAGCAGGCCCGGTCCGGCTTCCGGCAGCAGCACCTTCATGATGATCTGCCACGTGGAAGCGCCCATCGACTGCGCGGCTTCCAGCACGCCCCGGTCCACCTCGCGCAGCGAGGTCTCCACCAGTCTGGCAAAAAACGGCGCGGCCGCGATCACCAGCGGCGGAATCGTCCCGAGCACTCCATAGGATACGCCCACGATCCATGTCGTAAACGGGATCAAAGCAACGATCAGGATGATAAACGGCACGGAACGCAAAATGTTGACGATGACCGACAGCACGTTGTAGACGATCCGCACCCAGCCGGTGTTCGATCGCGACGTCTGGTACAGCAGCACGCCAAGCGGCAGGCCGAGAATAAACGTAAACACCGCGGAGGAAACGAGCATTTTCAACGTATCCGCGCTGGCTACGCCGATTTCGTTCCAATCCAGCAGCGAAAAATCAATACCGAACATCAGTCATACACCTCCACGTCCAAACCTTCGTCCCGAACCTTCCGGATCGTTTCCTCGATCGGCCCGGACTCGCCTTCCAGCCGAACGATCAGCTGGCCGTAAGGGATGTCCTTGATCTTCGAAATCGTCCCCTGCAAAATCGCGAAATCGACGCCGGTTTCCCTTGCCGTCCGGGATAAAATCGAGTCGTACGTTTTTTCCCCCAGGAACGTCAGCTTGCATAGCTTGGACGAACCGTCATGCGGCGCCTGCAGCGCAAGCTGGGCGGATTCTCCCACCTCGCCGAGGATAAACTCGCGGGTCACCGGATGCTGCGGCTTCAGGAACACTTCGGCCACGGCCCCCTCCTCCACGATGCCGCCTTGATGAATGACGGCGACGCGGTCGCAAATGCTTTGGATGACATGCATCTCATGCGTGATGAGAACGATGGTCAGGTTGAATTTTTGGTTGATGTCAAGCAGCAGCTTGAGTATGGAATCGGTCGTCTGCGGATCCAAAGCCGATGTGGCTTCGTCGCACAGCAGCACCTGCGGGTCGCTGGCCAGCGCGCGGGCAATGCCGACCCTTTGCTTCTGGCCGCCGGACAGCTGCGCCGGATATTTGTCGCGGTGATCCTCCAGCCCGACAAGCTGAAGGAGTTCGTTCACTTTGTTCGCCATTTTGGCTTTATCCACATGGGCGAGCCGCAGCGGAAACGCGATGTTGTCGTAGACGGTCGCCGAGCTCAGCAGATTGAAATGTTGAAAAATCATGCCGATTTCCCTGCGCTTGGTCTGCAGCTGCTGCTTGCCGAGCTTGGTCAAATCCACGCCATCGACCCATACCTCGCCGGACGTCGGCCGCTCCAACAGGTTCATGCAGCGGATCAGCGTGCTTTTGCCGGCGCCGGAATGTCCGATGACCCCGAAGATCTCTCCTTTTTTAATGGAAAGGTTAAGGCCGGATAGAGCTTCCGTCGTCTTCGTGCCTTTGCCGTATCTTTTGGTTACTTGTTTCAATTCAATCAATCCGAAGCTCTCCTTCCTTGCTTTCTTAAAGCTTAAGCCTTGCGTCCTATCTATCAATGAAATGCCGCTCTTCGACATAAGTAGACAAAATAAAAAGCCCTCTTGACGGAATCAAAAAGGGCTCTTCTATTCGAAGTCGCTTCCTCTTCTCATCTGCCAATCTGCAGCGCATGCCTGCAGTTGTAGGAATTAGCACCATGTCATTCGGGACTTTGGCCTCGCGGGGCCGCTTCTCGAATCGGTTGCCGGGCTTCATCGGGCCTGTCCCTCCGCCTCTCTCGATAAGAAAAAAATGTATGCAAACAATATTATTTTTTCACGTGATTCAGTATAATCACTTTTCCGCTTCTTGTCAAAAGGAAATTTGTTGGATTTTAGGACCACAGTCTCCCTGCATACCGGTATACCGCGATCAACGATTTGCAGACCATGTCAAGCCCCTGCCGCAGATCCTCCAAATGCTGATCCAGGTCCTCCAGCTCCACTTTGGCATGCAGGCCCTGATGCCGCTGCCACAGGTCGTCCTGCATCTCCGCGTTCATGTAATGAATCTCCGCGTTCCTCCGTTTGCGCAGCACGTTCAGCGCGTCGCGGTATTCGTTTTTGACGGAATTCAGTTCGCCCTCCAGTTCAGGACTGCGCTCCAGTTCCCGGAGCCTGCGGAGGACGGTGAAATACGAGTAATGCTCCTTCACTTTGGCCGTATTCAAGTCAAAAAGTTCATTCAGCACCGTGCCGAGCTTATCCAAAACCGAAAAGACGCGGATAAAGCCGTTTTTATAAAAATAGGCGTATCTTGCATATTCGGTCTGCTCTTGAACGTTCATGTCGTCGACGTATCCGGCCTTGACCGATTTGCGGAAAAAGGCGGCGGCAAACAAGCTTTGTTCCAGCTCGTCCAATGAGGAAACCAGCCCCCGCGTCCATATGTCCAGCTTCCGGAAATCATGGCTCGGGTCGTCGTTTTTGTCCATTTCCTTTTGAAGCAGCCCGATGGTGCGGTGCATCGCATCCATGGCTTCCCCAATCCGTCCCTTGTTCTGGCGCGGCATTTCTCCAAGCAGTGTTCGCAGCATGGGCTTCTCTCCCGGCGTATAGTTTCGGATAACGTACATTCTTGATAAGACCAAACAAAGCCCTCGAAGACGAAACTCGCGGACTTTGCTGTAGGCAAATGTTTATGATGCCTTGCACTTACACATTTGATGCAGGCTTCAGTTGTTCGACGGGCTCTTTGCCGAGCTGCCATACCCGTACGCTCAAATAACACAGGACGCCGAACAACGAGGAAATGAGCAGGTTATGAAGCAGCGCCGCAAAAATGTAAACCTCGGGGTTGCCCAGCGTGTACACGATGCCCGCGCCGCTGAACACCTGCAGAAGGCACAATACGGCGGCGGCGCCTCCGAGCGTTCGAATCTCCCTGCTGTTCCGGTGCAGCTTAAACGCGCAAACAGCCATGACCACGACGGCGATCAACAGCAGCAATGCCGCTAACCGGTGAACAAACGCGATGGCCACGCTTCCCGTGAGCGTCGGAATGAATTGCCCGTTGCACAGCGGCCAGCCGGAACAACCCCCGGCCGAGCTTGTATGGCTGACGTAAGCCCCGACGTAGACCACTAGGTACGAATAGATCGTAATCGACCATACAAAAGTACGGAAGCCGGGCGAAACGGCCGGTTGATCCTCGGGAGAATCCGTTTGCTTTTCCCGGTCCATTTTTCGGGCCCCGAGGGCAAGCATAAGCGAACTGGCGAAAGCAATGAGCGAAAATCCAAAATGAAGCGCTAACACGGCGGACGATTGGTCATAAATGACGGCGAGCGCCCCCATCAATGCTTGCACGATCACAAAAATAAGCGTCAGCACGGAATAGACGCGCAGATCTTTGCGGTTTTTGGCGTAAAGCCAAAAGGCCGCCACGACGGCCACCGCTGTAAGCCCTGCCAGGCCGCTGACCAGGCGGTGCGAATATTCGATCAGCGAAGCGATCGTGTGCGCGGGAATGAATTGCCCGTGGCATAAAGGCCATTCGTGGCCGCATCCAAGCCCGGAATCGGTTTTGGTGACGACCGTCCCTCCGAACGTTGCGAAAAACATGACGATAAAAGTCAGGTAGCTCAGCCATTTCAATTGTTTTGTATTCAAAATATCTCACCCGCAAGAATCAAAGTAAAAACGCCTCATTTCCCTGAAGCGCCCGTATATTACCAATCCTATTTATTATACCTGATATACCATCGCGAAATATAGCCATTTTGTGACAAAAAGACAAAGCCGCCCTTAAGGCTTACGGATTCGGCAGAAAAACCCGCACCGCTTTTGCGTGAAGGCAAAAGCGGTGCCGTAATGGTTGTTACTTATGAATCGCTTGATATACCTCGACGGCCCGCTGCAGGAAGGTTTCGATTTCCTCCCGCGACTTGCGCAGCTTGTTGACGAGGCGGACGAGCTCGCGTCCATCCGTAAACGCCACGAAGCTCGGAATCCCAAGAATGTTCAGCTCCTGGCTGACATCGTCCACTTTATCGACGTCCACCTCGACCAAAGTCAATTCGTTTTTGAATTTCTCTTCCACATCGGGCATAAACGGATCCATGAATTTGCAGTCCCCGCACCAATCGGCTTTGAACACGGCCACCGTCAAACGGGGAGACTGGGTCGCGACTTGAAATTCGGCTTTGGACGTAATTTTTTGCATCTATAATCAGTCCTTTCCTGAACATCGATTCGTTTTTTCTTCCGGATTTTGCAAAATCCTACCCTTAGTGAATCAAAATATGGAGTGGAAGTCAAATTTTTGAGACATACTGGGAATAAGGGATTTCATGAAGAAAGGAGGAGGCTACCCGTGTCGGAAAAGGTGGACGGACAAACGTTCAAAGGGTTCATCCGGCTGGCCAAAACGCTGCCTCAAACGGCGGCTGAAGCGGTCAAAGGCAAATATGTTTGCTGGAAAGCGTCGCAGGAGCTGATTAAGGTCCGCAGGCCGCTGGGCTGGAGGGAATCGGCCGCCCACAGCATCCGCGATCAGCTCAAGCGGCAGCTTGCCGACCGGAATCGGATGCACAGCGGCGATTTCGGCAAGGAAGAGGCGCCGGCCCCGTTGTCGGCGGAGGATCTTGAAACCGTCCAATCGATCCGTGGAGCTGCCCTGGAGGCCTCGCGCAGCAACGTAACCCGGACGAGGGCGTACTACGAGTGCTACCGCGAGTACCCGGAGCTGCATTGGTCCTTTTTGGCCCATATGGTATCCCGCAATGCGGGCTGGAACATGACCGACCTGAAGGGCGGACTGTTTTCCGACGTGATTCCGGCGGAGCTTCAGGAAGATATTTATCAAATGCTGGAGCGCAGCAACGCGCTCATTTTTCTGGATGCCTACCCCCAGCTGATGCTCTACGCCCGCAGCCGGAAGCTCGGAAGAAGCCTGTTCTACCTGCTGCGCGAGTTTCGCGTTTCGGCTTTCATGCGCCCGTTCTGGGAACGCTTTTGGATCGAGCGGGACAGCGCCCTGCTCGCCGTCGGCCTGATCATCAACGAGCAAAACTACATCGAAGGCCGGGTCGTCCAAAACCGTTATTTTAAGCAGCGGGTTTTGCGGCATCCTTTTTTTGCGATGAACAGCGCCTTCCAGATGAATCAGGTCCTTTTTCCGATGCTTGTTGCGCCCCCGGCCGAAGCCGAATCGTCGGAGGAGGCGCCCCTCCCCCCTTCCGGCGAAGGCGAAGGCAGCACCGATGGGGAGCAGGGCTGCCGCGGCATGGTCGGGCTGATTTTGGAGCATTTTGCCGACCTGGACGAACGGATCGAATTCGGCAAGGCGCTGTATGCCATGCTGTTCGGTTACCAAGACGTGCTCGCGGGCGTCGAGGCGTTTGCCGCCAACGTGGTCCACAGGGGCTCCCGCCAGGAATATTGGCCGAAGCTGTTTACGGACGACAAAAAAACAGCCCTGAACTCTCCCCAGGAGAGCGCAGAGCTGCTGAAACGGGAATGGCTGCCGCCGGACAAGCGGTTGTACAGCCCTTCGCTTGCCGAGGTATGGCATGATATGCCGTACGAGCCGATTACCCGTTACGACTGGTTCAAATCCAATGAAGCGCTCGATCATCTCACGCGGCCGAAACGGCCGGTGCTGATCGAAATGTCGCATGCGCACCGGTTTGCCGTACAAAAGGCGGCGCTAACGCATGATACGGAACGCGCGGTTTCCGCCGATGCCGCTCCGGGGCGGCCGGACGCGACGCAATGACCGTCAGGCCTCGGCTTACTGTCCCTGGGAATCGGCGGACTTGTACCTGGCCGGCTGCAGGCGCATCAGCGGCCGCAGCAGCTTCTGCACTTTGCGCGGGTAGCCGGCAAGCTCGTGCTGCCGCAGCACGCCGAGCATGATCAGCAGCCCCAGGTACAACAGGACGACCGCCCCGCCGACGATGATGCAGGTAATCAGGAACGCCAGCCGGTCCGGCATGATGCGGGTCAGCTGAATTCCTGTTTCGTTCAGGCCGTAACCGACCGCCGCGGTCAGAATGACGGCCGCCAAAAAGCCAGGCCACCGTTGGCCGAGGATGGAAAACGGCACGATCGTCTTCAATTGGCGGAGGTTCAGCAGCGTAATGACCAGGAAACAAAGCCCGGTAGCGGCGATGATGCCGTAAATGCCGATAACGAGCGCCAGCAGGAAGCTGCCGGCCAGCTTCACCAAAATCCCGACCATCACGTTCACCATCGACAGCTTCGCTTTGTTGACGCCAAGCAGGATGGAGTTCGTGGTCATCATCGTGATTTGAAAAATCGTGCCGAACGTCAGCAGCATGATGATCCAGCTGCCGTCGAGGCTGCTGAAAAGCAGCCCGTTAATGGAATAGGCAGCCGTGCAAAGCGCGATGACGATCGGCATCCCCGTCAAAATCGAAATGCGCAGCGCCAGCGTCATCTGCTGCTGCAAATGCTCCTGATCCTTGCGGGCAAAAGCCGACGAAATGATCGGAATCAGCGACGTGCTGAGCGCGATCGCCAGGATCGGCGGGATGCCGGCGATGCTTTGCGCGCGCTGGCCGAGAATCCCGAGCACCTGCGTCGCCTTGGCTTCCCCGATCTGCCCGATCAGCAGCGGGTTGACGATCGACGAATCGATGAAATTCACGGCAGGCACCGTCAGCGACGATAAAACGATCGGAATGGACAACGTAAAAATATCCCGATAAATCCTCATAAGCGGCAGCTTAGGATCGACGGTTTCCTGGAGCATCAGCACCTTGTCCTGCCGGCGCATTTTCACCGTGTAATACAGCATGATGGCAAACGCCCCGATGCTTCCGAGAACGCCTCCGAAGGAAGCGCCTGCGGCGATCCAGCTTCCGCTGTACCCGGCTTTGAGCATGATATAAGCGATAATGATGGCGGCCCCGACGCGGGCAAACTGCTCGACGATTTGCGAAACGCCGCCTGCGGTCATGTTGTTCCGCCCCTGGAAATAACCGCGCATCATGGCGATGGCGGGAAACAGGAGCAGCGCGGGCGCCAAGGCCCGGATCGCCAGCGTCGCTTCGGGCTGTTTGGAGACGTACGTCGCGTAATACGGAGCCAAAATATAAAGCAGCGCCGTAATGATCACGCCGGCAGCCACCGCAAACCAAAGCGCCGCATGATAGACCTGGCGGGCTTCGCCGGGCCGCTTCAGCGCGTAACGTTCCGACACCATTTTGCTCAGCGTGCTCGGAATGCCCGCCGTCGCCACGGTGAGCAGCATCAGATAGACGTTGTTGGCAATCGAAAACGAAGCGTTGCCGACTTCGTCGAGCAGATGTTCCAGGGGCACCCTTTGCACGAGCCCCAGCACCCTCGCCACCAGAGCCGCGGCGGCAAGGATCAGCGTACCTTTGATAAACGATTCTTTTTTAGCCAAACTGTTTCCCCTTCTTTCCCCCAGCGAGCAACCCCCATGGAGCAGATTGCCGGGATTAGCGAAATCCCTGATTGCCAATAACCGCAATGCAAACGGCCATGGAACAAAAATAAAAGCCTGTCCCCTAGGCCCATACAATCCAAATAATAAACACGACGATCATGACGATTTGCAAAATGATTTTCATGACCATGCTGCTGAACAGCCCCACGAGCGTGCCGAAGCCGACCTTCGTCGCCTTCGATACCGAGGAACCGTCGATCAGCTCGCCCACGAAGGCCCCGAGAAACGGACCGATGACCAGCCCGAACGCCGGGATGACAAACGGTCCGATAATGGCGCCGATCGTGCTTAATATGACGGACAGCTTTCCGCCCCCGTACTTTTTCGTCCCCCAGGCGCCGACGGCATAGTCGGCGACAAACAGCACGACGATGATCAGCGTTTCGATGATCCAAAACCACACGCCAAAATGCTCGAACGTAAAAAACCATCCGTAAACGAAAAAGGCTGCGAATATGGCGATTGCCCCGGGCAGCACGGGAACGATCGTCCCGGCCATCCCGACGGCAAACAAGGCGATGATAAGAATCCATCCGAGTACAGCCATTGCTTGATCTCCTTTTGACATTCGTATCCGCCCGGATACTTTGGAATTGATGTATCAGAGTGCTGCGGAATCCTTACATATGAAAAATGAATTTCCGAATGACTTCCGCGATGCCGTCCTTATCGTTGCTCGACGTGACAAAATCGGCGGCTTCCCGGACGACCTCCTGGGCATTTTCCATGGCGACGCCAAGCCCGGCCGCCTGGATGGCGGCCAAATCGTTCATGCTGTCCCCGACGGCGATGACCTCGCTCATGTCGATGTCGAGCAAGCCGCACACCGTTCGAATCCCCGACGCTTTGTTGATTCCCTGCGGGTTCACCTCTAGGTTATGAGGGGAAGAATTCGTGATTTCAAGGCCGCCCATATCCTGCAGCCGCATCAGGATGCGGTGCCGGGCTTCGTCATCCTCCGTATGGTAGCCGAACTTAAGCCACTCCTTCCCTTCGATGGAATCCGTCCAGTGATCCTTGTTATAGACTCTTTCCACGGAGTAGGCCCAAAACCAGCAGTCCTCGGCGACCGCGATGGCATGCATATCCGAGATCAGCTTCGGGTCCATCAGCGAGCGCTGGTGCAGCCGATGCGGGGCGCGCCACACTTCGCTGCCGTTGACCGTGATCATCGGCGTCGAAAGTCCGAGTTCCTCCCCGTAAGGAAGCGCGCTCTCGAAGCTTCTTCCCGTCGAGAGGCATACGTGGACGCCTTCTTCTTTCGCCCGCTTGATCCACTCGGCCGTGTCCGGCGAAATGGTCTGGTCGCTCGTCAGCAGCGTCCCGTCCATGTCCAGCGCCAGCATTTTATATTTCGTGTTCATACCGCTCCTCCTATTTGTACGCATTTTCACGTTTCACACACACATACGGACATTTTACCATAAGCCGCTTGGGGCCACAAAAGTGTTTTTAAAGGCTCTGCCCGGGCCCTTCCGAAAGCTGCAAGCGGCAGGCATGCAAAAGGGCAGGTCCGGGTGCCCCGAATCCTGCCCTCGAGATCATAACGATCCGATGAGTTCAAAAAAGATCGAATGCCGGCTTATTGGACGCCGTTCGTCGTTCCGGTCGTTCCGTTTGCCGCCTGGTTGTTTGCATTTCCTTTCGGCACGCCGTCCAGGCCGTAAACCTGGTCGTAGGCGTCGAATATTTTCCGCGCGACCGGCGCGGCGCTTTGCGAACCGAAGCCGCCTTCCGGGATCATGACCGCGACGGCCAAGACCGGATTTTCACGCGGCGCATAAGCAATGAATACGCCGTTATCAACTGGTCTGTGACCCACTTGCTGTGTCGAGGTCCCCGTCTTCCGGGCAAAATCGTAAGGGAAATCACCGAAGGCTGATACGTCACTGTTCATGCCTCGTTTAATCACATTCCAGTACGATTTGGGGAAACTTACTGAGTTAAGCACCTCAGGCTTGAAGGTTTTGACAACGTTGCCCTTCTCGTCGGTAATTTTGCTGACCAGCTGCGGTTTCAACCGTTTGCCTTCGTTCGCCAGCATGACCGTGTATTGCGCCAGCTGCAAGGTCGTATATTTCCCCTGCTGCCCGAACGACGCATACGCCATCGCGGATTGGGTACTTCCCGCCTGTTTGACGTTCGTATATTCCTTGCGCCCTTTCCATTCGCCCGGCAAGCCGCTCTCCGTCAGGACGCCAAGCCCAAACTCGGTCATGTATTTGTCCCAAACCCCAATGCTTCTGTCCTGATATTTTTTATAAAGTTTGTTTCCTATCATATCAACCATAAATGCATTTGAGGATTTCTCGATGGCTCGAGCCGGATCCATTCCACCATAAACATGTCCCTGAGAATTTTGCACGCGAGTCTGATGACCTTCCTTACCGAAGTAAGCGGCGCCTTTATCTTGATAATACGTATTTGGCGTAATCAAACCCTCATTTAGGCCAACCAGCACGCTGAGCGGCTTTTGGGTCGAACCGAGCAGGACGACCGACTCCGGATGATCGCCTTTTTTTCCCGGATTAAACGAACGGATCGTTCCGTTCAAGTAAATGTTCTGGATTTTTTTCCAGTTGTCCGGCGTGACGCTGCCCGTCTGCCAGACGTTTGCATCGTAATCCGGCATGCTGGCCATGGCGACGACATTCCCCGTCTTCACTTCCATCGCGACCGCAAAACCGGTCGTGGCGTTCGGGTGGGTCCGTCCGGACACCGGATGGGTATGCAGCCAGCTCAGCTGATCCATGATCGCCTGCTCCGTGGCCAGTTGCACTTGTTTGTTGATCGTGCTGTAAATGTTGTTGCCTTTGACCGGCGGAACGACTTCGTCCACGCCTTCCGGCATGTTTCGCGGATTGATCGGCACTTTTTTATAGCCGTTTTTGCCGCGAAGCTCGTCCTGGTACATCAGCTCGAGTCCGTCGAAGCCGACGAATTCGGGTTCCGTGTACACCAGGCCGGGATCGGTCGTGACGTCGCTGCTCCGCTGCTTTTCGTCGATTTCCTTATATTTGCTCAGGCTCTTCGAACCGCTGAACGTGCGGATATACCCGATCGTTTGGACCGCAACGGTCTCCGGATCGTAATGGCGGACGCTTTCCTCTTCGATCGAAATGCCGGGAAACTCGGATTTATGCTCGCTGAAATAAGCGATTTCCTTTTGGCTCAAATCCATTTTGATCCGCCGCGGGGAATAACCGGCGTATTTTTTGTAATCCAAGTCCATGGCGTCGATGATGTCCTGCTTCGTCATCTTTTCAGCGGCAGGATCCCCGTATTTATCGAATACGTCCAGCAGTCGCTGCGCGATCTGCTCCGCTTCGGGACGGTTTTTGCTGCCGTTTTTTTGGCTGTAATCCTTCATTAACGTAATGTAAAGCGATTGCGTCGGGGTCGAGTAAGCCAGCGGCACGCCTGCCGCATCATAGATGGTGCCCCGAATCGGCGGAAGCGGTACGTCCTTGACGATGTTGCTGGATTCCTTCTCCGTGAGCGTAGGCCCTTCGACAAACTGCAAAATGGCGAGTCTGATAATGATGACGCAAAAAATGATGAACGTGCTGAAAAAAAACAGGTTGATCCTTAAGTTCAAATTTCCTTTTTTCTTCGTTTCCTCCTGTTCCGGATTGTCCGGTGTATATTCGGTCACCGGCCTCCCTCCTCTCTGCCTGAACATGATCGGTTCGGATTTCGAAAAATCCTCGTCTGAAAATAACATTCATATTTTAGCACAGATGGAGGGTGCTCGGCATCTTTCCCTACCGTTCGACAAGGACGGCCTTTTTACGCAAGCCGGAATGCCTTTTTTCAAGGGACATATCCCCGTGAATTGAAGCCAGGGAGCCCCGCTGCTCTAGGGGAGATGCATACATACGCAAGAAAAAACGGCAGCCCGGACGTTCCGGGCTGCCTCGCGCAAACTTACTGCTGTTTGTTGTTGTCTTGTTTTCCTGCGGTATCCAAACCGGTTTGGTTTTTCAGCTGCTTTTTCGGCACGCCGTCAAGGCCGTACACCTCATCATAGGCGTCGAATATTTTACGGGCGATCGGCGCCGCGCTTTGCGAGCCGAATCCGCCCTCCGGAACGACGACCGCGACCGCCAGTTTCGGGTTGTTGCGCGGGGCGTAAGCGATAAACACGCCGTTGTCGAGCAGCCCGTCTTTCCCCGCGTCCTGCTGCGAGGTACCGGTTTTCCGGGCAAAATCGTACGGGAAACCGGCGAAGGCGGCGCTGACGTTCGTATTCATCCCTCTGCGGATGAGCTTCCAATACGAAGGATCGAATTGAACCCGGCTCAACACTTCGCGTTGGGTCTGTTTCACGACTTTCCCGTTTGCGTCGGTAATTTTTTTGACGATCTGCGGCTTGATGCGCTCCCCCTCGTTCGCCAGCATGACGGTATATTGAGCAAGCTGCAGCGGCGTATATTTCCCGCCTTGGCCGAAGGAGGCGTACACAAGCGCGGCTTGGGCGCTGCCGACGGATTTGGGGATGTCCTCCGAGGTGCCGTATTCTTTTTTTCCGAGCCATTCGTTCGGCAAATCGATCCCCGTAGCGACGCCCAATCCGAATTCCTCCATATATCTGTTCCATACGTCGACGCCTTTTTTGCCGTACTTTTTGTACAGGGCGTTGCCGACCATATCGACCATAAACACATTGGAGGAATGTTCAATGGCGTCGGCAGGGGTACGGAAATAACCGTAGGCATGCCCCTGGGAGTTTTGGACGCGCGCCTGATGTCCCTCTTTCCCGAAAAAGGCTTCTCCGGTATCCGTATAAGGCGTCGTCGTCTTAAACAGATTTTCCTTTAACCCGATCAGCACGCTCAGCGGCTTGATCGTCGAGCCGAGCAGGACGGCCGAATCGAATTCATGCTTCGATTTGCCGGAGCTCAGCGGCGTGATGGCGCCGTTTTGATAATTGTTGTTCAGTTTCTTGAAGTCCTCCGTGGAGGACGCCCCCGTCTTCCAAATGTTCGTGTCGTAATCGGGAATGCTGGCCATGGCCACGACGTTGCCGGTATCGACCTCCATCGCCACCGCGTAGCCGGTCACGGCCTCGGGATGCGTTTTACCGGATACCTGGTGGGTATGGAGCCACTCCAGCTGGTCCTTGATCGCCTGTTCCGTTTTCAGCTGAACCTCTTTATTGATCGTCAGCCATACGTCATTTCCTTTGACCGGCGGCACGATGTCCACCACTTCTTCCGGAATGTTGGCGGAGCTGACCGATACGACCTTATAGCCGTTTTTCCCTCTCAATTCGTCCTGAAACGAGAGCTCGACCCCGTCGAACCCGACAAGCTCGTCTTTCGTGTACGTTTCGTCGGGTTTCGTGCCGTCTTTGCTATCCTGCCGCGCCTTGTCGTACGCTTTCAGGCTTTCCGTGCGCTTGAACGATTTGACGTAACCCACGGTCTGCACGGCCACCGTCTCCGGATCGTAATGCCGCAGCGTTTCTTCGATGATTTCGATGCCCGGAAACTCGGATTTATGCTCCATGAAATATTGGATTTCTTTTTTATTGAGATCCGATTTTATCCGCCGAGGCGTATAACCGCTGTCCCGTTTGGATTCGAGATCCATCGCTTCGATCACGTCTTCCGGGGCCATCGGCTTGGTGCCCGGGTTTCCGAATGTTTTAAACGCGGCCGCCATCCGTTTCGCCATATCCTCGATTTCGGGACGGTTTTTCTTTCCCTTATCCGAATTGGCGTTGTAATCCTTCATCAGCGTAATATACAGCGATTGGACCGGCTGTGAATAAGCCAGCTTCACCCCGGCGGCGTCGCGGATGTTCCCGCGGTCCGGCGGGAGCGGAATGTTTTTCGTATTCTGGTTCGCTTCTTTTTCGGTCAGCGTCGGCGCTTCCACGAATTGGATGACCGCAAGCCGGACGATGACGACGCAAAAAATGATGAACGTGCTGAAAAAAAACATGTTAATGCGCAGATTCAAACTGTTTTTGCTTTCCTGTTCCATTTCCTCCGGCGATTTCCCGGACAAGAAAAAACGCAAGTTCCTCTCCCCCTTTTTCCTGCACGTTTACCGAATCAAGCTTTATGTATCCCGATGTCCTGCTCTTATAAATTTTAACATATAAAACCATTAAAAGGAAAACCCGCTGCCATCTCTTTTTGCGTCTTCGCAGCCAAACAAAGCCCCAACGAAGGCTCCAACCCCATCCTATTTCCCGGGCCATAAAACACACCTTCGGCGGCATGCTTCCTTATGGAAGAAAGCCCCGTTTAGCGGCCGTGAGTCTCATTGAAGGAGAAAGAACCGTCCAAAGCTGCGGGAAGAAGGACGCGAAGTAGACGTGGGGGGCATTGAGTCGGCCCTTGCAGGAGCATGGAATGGAGGGAGTCAGCCAGAGACTGGGGCCAGCCTGTCGGCTGTGGCGGTTTTAAATGCCGGCATGTCCCCGATCGTTCACGCCAAAAAGCCTATCATCGTCATTCAGCCATATACCGCAAGCCATTTTTTCAATTCGCGTTTCATCATTTCGCGATACTGCGCGGGCTCGATAATCTCCGCCTCGGATCCGAATTGGGACAGCCAGCTCATAAAACCTGGAACATCTTCGACGGTGACGTCGATGATGACGCTCCCGTCTTTCTCCTCCGACTCCGCCAGAGGAATGATCGATTCCTTTTCCTTGTATTTGGGGATCGCCGCAGCGGTGAGTCTTATCTTAAAATCTACCGTTTCTTTCTCTTCATTTCCTCGGAAATGTGGGTGCCATTCTTGCTGCATATTGGTATGTACTTTGATAAAAACGTCATCCAGCACGACGACCCGCGCAAAATATTTTAACCTATAGGTATACAGTTTTCCCGTATTATGATTTCGTCCCACGAGGTAAAATCGGTGCTGCCAAGGAACAAGGATATAGGGATCGATTTTGCCGTACAGAAGCTCGTTTCGCTCGGGAACGTAATATTCCGCTTGAATGATTTGCTGCGATAACGTCGCAAACAAGATCGGGATAAGATATTGCGATTGTTCCTCCGTTTCCTCGTTCCAGGCCCCTTTTGCCATGAGACTGTCCTGATCGTCAAGCTCGGTCTCCAGTCGTTCCGCCCGTTGTTTGTGATGGGCTGCCATCACCTTTTCGTAAGCTCCTTCAAATCCGCCGGGGAGCAGCGGCTTGACCTGGTGCATCACCTTGGCCAGCGCCGTAAAGGATTGAAGCTCCTCTTCGGTCCAATCGAACGGATACAAGGCGAAGCTGCCGATAAACCGGTAACCTTTTCCGTATCCGAGATGAGTGATAGGTATATGCATGGCGCTTAACGCTTCCATATCGCGATAAATGGTACGTTCGGTGGTACTGCATCTCTCCGCCAGCTCTCTGGCCAAAATGCCCGGTTTGGCTTGAACGAGAGTAATGATACGCATCAATCGAATCAATCTGTCAGTCATGTGGATTCTCCTAGCTCGTATAGTAAATTAGACCCATATCCATTTTGCGTAATGTAGTCCATTCGACTTGCAGCAAAGTGAATCCTGCCTGATAAATCCGATCCCGCTTACGGCAAATGACGTCAACCGCAGGCGCTTCGAAAACAGGGGGCTAGCCATTTTTGATTTTCAGAACCTTATGATTCCGGTACGTCCCGATATAATGTTCGCTAAGCTGATAAAGCATGTCCGCCTCTTCCAGCAAACGTTCGTCCGTATGGCGCGCCGCTTCGATCAGCATCTCGTCCCCTTTTCGGCGCAGCAGCCATTCCCCGCGTTCGATGTCGCCGTTTTCGAACAAATGGATGGCTTCCTTCAAAATGCTTTGGGTTTCCAGCAGCATGACGTGTTTCCTGACATGAAAGCTCTCCGGCTGTTGCAGCAATCCGGTATGGTACGTGTAGTTCATATATAATTCCTTCACAGGAAGTTCCTTGATCCGTTCCTTGTTTTTTTCTTTGAATTTCCACTGGGCGGACAAAACGCCATGCATGCCGGCGCTTTGGGGCTGAAGAGCAAGCTCGATGGCCAGAAACTGCTTCACGCCGTCATACAGATGACCAAGAGGAATCATGAGTGATTGACCCAGGTTTTTCATCGCCTTCGCTCCGTGGATGCGGACCAAAGCAACTTGCGGTTCAAGCCATAAGTGCAGCTGCACGTCTTGGGCGATCAGTTTGGGCGTGTTTCTTCTTCTGGATTGGCGGAAAGATCCCCCGTACCACTCAACCAACAAAATGACTGTATTGGAGCCGCTTGCAAGAATATGACTCCGGTTCCATGTGAAATTTTCCTGAATACCTGAATGCAAGGATTTCACCCCTTTTCATGTCATCTTTCTATCGTACCAAGATCGGCTGACATCATTATGTCATGGAACGTATGTTCGCATGATATATTTCTTTCATGTTAGCATATTTTCAACAGCCAGCGAAGATATTTGGCGATTTTTAATTCCCCCCCATCCTTGCTCAGATGCGCAAAAAGACCTACTCAATACCCATTATAGTATATAAGAACTACACAAAAATAAATGTCGAATTGTGTAACTATGGGTTGAAATAAAAATATTATTTTGCCGGGCGCGCAGCAAACTTCACACTTTCGGCCCATTTCGGCAAAAACACCGAAAAAAGCCCGAAACCCTTCGGATTTCGGACTTTTACGCACGGTTATGATATGATGTAAAAAAGGGCTGGATCATTCCTATAAACGAAGGCAGGCTTTCAGCCCGCCACCGGTCCGGTTCCGGTACCGGACGCCTTGTCGGCTAGCGGGTTCGCCGCTACCGGCGCGTAAGTGACCTTGTCGATCCAGATCTCCCTGCCGACAGGTTTGCCGTTTACCGTGATCAGCATTTTTTTGTATTGGTGTTCTTTTTCCATAACGATCTCTCCTTTTGCGTTTGACGATTTTTCTTCTTAGCGAACCTTTCGCGCAGCGCCTGCAGGCCTTGCGGGATATCGGCTGTCTATGTACAAACATGTACAAGCTTTTTTAACATTGGAATGGGAAGCGGGATCCATCCTGGAAGGGAAGGTATCCGCTTCTTTACGATATTTTTTTAAACGGGCGAACCTGGAATGAAACAACCCGGGCTTGTTCCATTTTATGCATCAGGTGGTGTTATCATGACCAAAAGAAAACGGCGCAACGATTTCGCTTTGCCGCAAGTAGCCGTCCTATTTCTGATTCTCTTGTTCGGCCCGGCTCTTTCTCCGCCTCCCGCCAGCGCCAATTATTTTAACGATTTCTATAACGGCGTGGAGAAGTTTTCCGGCCTGCCGGGGGAAGTCAACGAACTGAAGGAAAGCTATCGGCAAACGCTGGACGAGCTGGACCGGGCCAAAGAAAGCGCCAAGGCATTCGAGGAGCAAAACGCGGAGCTCGTGCAGCAAAACCGTCAGCTGGCCGAAACCGTCAACGAGCTGAAGAAACAAAGCGATCTGAAGGACGCCAAAGCCCGAAAATTCAAAACGATGCTGATTGCCGTTATTTTGCTTGTGGCAGGGTATTTTATCGGGATACGCGTACTGAGGTTCTTGATGCGGCGTTCGAACCGTCGAGTGCGGCGGTAGCCTCGGATCGCACCAGAAAGGGGAAAGCGTTTTTGAATATCGATATCCGGGAATCCGGGGGAGAAGTCGGCCAAGCCGTTGATTTTGCGCTTCGTCCCGGCGAAACCGTGCATATTCTTCATCCGGAGCAAATCATCACGTACCGCGGACCTTCCGACGGCCGCAGCGACCGTTTGATGAACGTCAAGGGCATGTACCGCAAAAAGAAGCTGATTCAGGCGGATCTAAGCGGACCGTGCGAGTTTACCGCCGCCCTGCCTCCCGGGTTTGCCGTCAAAGCGGTGGAGCTTCGGGAAGGCAGCGATTTGCTGTACGATTTCCGCAACATTTTCTTTTACAGTTCGGGCATCGAAATGCAGGCGCGGATTCTGCACATTAAAAACATGCTGATCACGAAAGACGCGGTCAAAATGAAATTTTCGGGCACGGGCACGATCGGGCTGTTGACGGAAGGCGCGGTGTACGAAGCCGAACTTCGCCCCGACGAACCGCTTTACGTGGATGCCCGCAGCCTCGTCGCTTATCCCGAAAACGCCAAGCTGGAATTGACCGTATACGGCAACACGCTGGCCAGCCAGCACATGAACTACCAATGGAAAATGACGGGCAGCGGAACGGTGCTGTTCCATGCGGGGCCCAAAGGAAGCCGTCTGCAAAAAGAGATGGATCAGGACAATATCTTCAAGCGGATTTTGCGCGAGGTGATTCCTTTCGGAGGGGTCATCATCAAGTAAATCATCAAGTAAATCATCAAGTAAGGGGTATACGCCTACCCATTATCTGTCATATAATCTCCTTATCCATTCGATGAGAGCAGGAGGTCCACATGTCAGTTCCAACCGTCAATACCGCCGCGCCGCAAAAAGGACGGCAGCCTCTGGCCGGCACCGACGCCGGCGCCACCGTCTTCCGCATCCTGATTGCGATCAGCCTCGTTCATTTGTTCAACGATTCGATTCAGTCGGTCATACCGGCGATCTTCCCGATTTTGCGCAGCTCGATGCATTTGAACTACACGCAAATCGGCTGGATTTCCTTTGCCATAAATTTCACTTCTTCCATCATGCAGCCCGTGGTGGGCTGGTTTGCGGACCGCAAGCCGAAGCCGGCGCTGCTGCCGATCGGCATGGGATTTACCTTTACGGGCATGCTTCTCCTTGCCTTCGCGGAATCGTATCCGGCGGTGCTGATCGCCGTCGTCTTCGTCGGCCTTGGTTCGGCGGCCTTCCACCCCGAAGGGTCGAGAGTCGCCCATATGGCTTCCGGCTCGCGCAGAGGTTTGGCCCAGTCCATCTTCCAGGTCGGCGGCAACGCCGGCCAGTCCCTCGCTCCGATGCTGACGATGTGGATTTTCATTCCGCTCGGATTGTTCGGGTCGATCTGGTTCACTCTTGTCGCCGGAGCGGGCATCGCCGTCCAGATGTATATCGCCAGATGGTACGGCCGCAAGCTCCAAAGCGGAGCCCAGGTAAAGAAAAAGGCGCAGTCGCGCCGGTTGAAACCCGAGGTGCGCACCAAGGTCAGATTTGCGATCGTCATGCTTGTCGTGCTGGTTTTCGTCCGTTCCTGGTACAGCTCTTCGATCAGTACCTTTTTTCCGTTTTATTTGATCGATCATTTCGGACTCAGCGTCGACGACGCGCAAATATTCATATTCCTGTTCCTTGGCGCGGGAGCCGTGGGCACCTTCTTCGGCGGTCCGGTCGCGGACCGGATCGGCAAGCGAAACGTCATTTTTGCTTCCATGGTGCTTGCCGCGCCGCTGGCGCTGCTCCTGCCGCATGTCGGGTTATGGGGCGTCGGCGTCCTCCTTGCGCTGCTTGGGCTGATCGTCTTCTCCAGCTTTTCGGTCACCGTCGTATATGCCCAGATGCTGTTTCCGGGCAAAATCGGCACCGTATCGGGTCTGATTACCGGTCTTGCGTTCGGGCTGGGCGGCCTCGGGGCGCTAGTGCTCGGCAAATGGATCGACCTGGCCGGCGTCAATACGGTCATGGCCATTTGCAGCTTCCTGCCGCTCCTGGGCATCCTGACGTTCCTGCTTCCTTCCGACCAGCAGCTGAACCGGTGGTCCGGCGAAAGCGACGAAACGAAATCCTGATCCCGCGGGCATGGCCATCAACGATCCGAATCGTTCATGGCCATGTTTTTTTGGTTCAGCCGCGCCAAAATCCTGCGCTTGCGGTACAGCATTTTCCCCGCCTCCGCCACGTCCTCGATCGTCCCTTTATTGCTGATGGAGCCGAAAATCATGCCGGCTACCGGAATGAGCTGAAACAGCTTTTTCGTGCCGAAGCTGTCCCGGTACGTTTGCACGACCTCGCG
Source organism: Paenibacillus sp. FSL M7-1455 (assembly GCF_038004655.1). Taxonomy (NCBI): domain Bacteria; kingdom Bacillati; phylum Bacillota; class Bacilli; order Caryophanales; family Paenibacillaceae; genus Paenibacillus; species Paenibacillus sp. FSL M7-1455. Next base: position 4,657,897 of record NZ_JBBORO010000001.1, read on the forward strand.
CCATCCCTGGATTTGGGAAAAGACCTGGAGTTCCTTGTCCTCGCGCTCGAACAGCGCCAGCTCTTCCAGCACCGCTTTTTTTCCGACGACGTCGGCGGAAGCGAACTGAAGGCATTTTACGATAAAAATCCGTTCCTGCTCCGTGCGGGGATCATAACCGTAACAAACCGCGATTTCCTGCAGCACCTTCAGCGACAAGCCCAATACCATGGGAATGTCCGCGGCCAGCGTAAACACGCCGCCGACGCCCGTCGTCGCGCCCTGCACCGCTGCGAATTTGACGCGTCCGCGGATCAGCTCCTCCACCGTCCGGTCCATGATCGCAAGCGGCAGCTCCCGCGCCTGTTCTAGCGTAAGCCCGCCTTGGGGTTCGTCAATCGTTTCCCCTGCCGCCAAAGTTCCGCTATGTTGCTGCCGATTTTGCTCAAGCAGCTTGAGCACGCTTTTGGGCTGAACGAGATATTGCCCGCCGCTCTGCAGAAACCTTCCCATTTCCCCGAGCAAATCCCCAAGCTTATCGCGGATCAGCTTCGGCGTGACTTTGTCCAGCAGCATAAAAGGAAGGCGGCTCAGCTTCTCCCAGAAAAAGACCTGCTTCTGTTCCTTCTCCCATGCTTCGATGTTCTGCAGTTCCTTTTGCAGATCCATGTCTTTATCCCAATTTTCTCTCATATTTTATACGCTCCTCTCATGAACCCGCCTTTCGGCAAACGAAAATCATTCTTCGGGTATCCCCCCTGCAATTCGGAAATACTGAAGACCAAGGGAAATTAAATCAATAGGCCTTCCCGCTCCTTGAACCTTTTGATCAAAAATTCGCTATGGACGCCCGTGATGCCTTCCAGCTTCCGAAGCCTTGCGAGATAGCGCTCGACGTGCTCCTGATCGTCCATCAAGGCATGAACGTGCAGGTGCGGGCCGCCGCTCATCTGATATACGCTCGTAATTTCCTCGTCGCCAAGCAGCTGTTCGGCGACGGTTTCCAGGCGGCTCCATTCCACGTCGATGTTAAAATATACGGACATGTTTTTGCCTGCTTTGATCGGATTGACCGTCACGGTAAATTTGTCGATGATCCCCTGTTCCATCAGATGATTCACCCGTTCCCGGACGGCCGCGCGCGTCAGATTGACAAGCCTGCCGAGCTCGGCGTGGCTCAGTCTGCCGTTATCCAGCAAATGTTTGAGGATCATCTCGTCTTTTTCGTCCAATTGTTTAAATCGCATGGGTCTTCCTCCTCTTCCATGTAGCGAGCCTCCTTCGGAACGGCTGCCGGTATTTTACAATGTAATTAAAATCGCAATGAAAACATCCGATTGTATATTAATTATTTTACAATCGTTGTATAATAAACCGGTAATCGATTCGATTGTCAAGTCAATCTACTTCCTAGTTTACAAGTACTACGGAGGAAAAAGCAATCGGGTTCATTTTTATCGAGAGGAAGGTGTTCTACCTTGGTCATGTATTCATTGGAAATCCTTCTGATCTCCATTTTGGCCGGCATCGTCGGATCCGTTCTGGGGCTGGGAGGGGGCATCATCGTGACGCCGGCCTTGACGCTGCTTTTCGGCGTCAGCATCGAGCATGCCATCGGCGCCAGCATCATTTCCGTCATCGCGACGTCGAGCGGATCGGCGATCGCTTATATACGCGACCGCATCACCAATCTTCGCGTCGGCATGTTCCTTGAGATCGCCACGACCGTCGGCGCCATCACCGGCGCCTTTATCGGAGGACTGATCGCCCCCAATCTTCTGTATATCATTTTCGGCCTGCTGCTGGTCTATTCGGCGGTCAATATGATCAAAAGAAAAAAAGGCGGCCAGCAGGAGCAGATCGCCATGCACCCCGCCGCCGCCAAGCTGAGGCTCGGGGGAAGCTATTACGACAAAGCGGCGCAAGAGCAAATCTCTTATAATGTAGGAAATGTGTATGGAGGGTTCGGCGTCATGTACGGCGCGGGCGTCGTATCCGGGTTGCTTGGCATCGGCAGCGGCAGCTTTAAAGTCATGGCGATGGACGTGTTCATGAAACTGCCGCTGAAGGTTTCGACCGCGACGAGCAACTTCATGATGGGAGTCACCGCCGCCGCCAGCGCGGGCGTGTACCTGCTGCGCGGGGATATCGATCCGCATATCGCCGGGCCCGTCGCCCTTGGCGTCCTTGCGGGGGCTACGATCGGGGCGCAGATTATGCAGCGGATGAAGAGCAAAACGATTCGCATGCTGTTTATCCCGGTGCTCCTTTATGTCGCGTTTCAAATGATTTATGAAGGAGTGGCATTGTAGCATGAACGAAAACAGCGAAATTCAAGACGTCGAACTTGCCGTCAGCCGCTGGCTCCGGATCGGCGTTATCATCAGCGCCGCCGTCATCATCCTTGGCCTCATCCTGCTTTTTATTCAAGGCGGAAGCGGGTACCCCGGAGACACTTACCCGCACGACCTGCCGGACATTTTCCGCGGCCTGATCGAGCTTAAGCCCTATGCCGTGATCACGGTGGGATTGATGCTGCTGATCCTTACGCCGGTGCTGCGGGTCGCGATTTCGATTTGGGTTTTTGTCCGGGAAGGCGATAAGTTGTACGTCGTTATCACGTCCATCGTTTTGATCATTCTGATCGTCAGCTTTGCGCTTGGCAAAGCCTGATGGAAGGAGCAGACAGCGTGAGCAGGAGGCTTCTATCTATCGGATGCTTCCGTGATGCCATGCAAAAAAGCAGAAGGAACTCTTCTGCTTTTTTGCTTTTCTTCGTCCATTTTAAGCCGCTGCGGGAACTGCATCCCCTTGCCGAACATAATCTACTGTGAGTACGTTATGCGTTTTATCCGGTTGAATCAAGGTTTATGAAAGGAGTGTTCTGTACCCATGCGTGGAAAGAACTGCAATGCCTCCGTCAGTCAGCGCAACGCCTCTAATAGCCAGCGAAACCCTTCCCTTAATCAACGCAATAACTCCCTCAATCAACGTAACGGCTCCCCCAGCCAACGCAATAACTTCCTTAGTCAACGCGCTACCAAAGAGCTTGCCCTGGTTGCGGCGGTTTTGTTTTTGATCGCGGCCACGATCAGCCTTTATCTGGCATGGCTGGACTTGCGGGGAGGCGGCACGGAGGAAATTCTGGTGTAAGCTCCAAGGCGGTCCCGGCCCCTGCTTCACCCTTTTGGCCCGTCTGCTTTCGGGAAACGGACGACGACCTCGGTTCCGATTCCTTTGCCGCTCTTGAATTCGATCCGCCCCTGCATCGCTTCAATGATTCGGAACGTGACCATGAGCCCGAGGCCGGTGCCTTTCGTTTTGTTCGAAAAATAAGGCTCGCCAAGCCTTGCAAGTTCGGCGGGCTCCATGCCTTCGCCGTTGTCCTGGATATGGATGACGATTTCATGCTTTTGGGCGTAAGCCCAAATCAGGATTTGTCCTTCCTCCCGCAGCGCTTCAATGCTGTTTTTGACGATATTGATAAAGGCCTGCTTGAATTTCGAAGAATTCCCTTGAACATATAAGCCTGGCGGAATTCTTGACGTAATTTTGCTCCCTTGGAAGTTCGCCATCGGAATCAGAATCCCTTCAATATGACGGAACTCGTCGGCCAGGTCCAGCAGCTGAACCTGGTCGATTTCCGGTTTTGCGAAGGTCAGAAAATCGGTGATGATGCCCGAAGCGCGGTCTAGCTCCTCCAAAGCGAGGTTCAGATATTCCTTTTCCTTGCTTCCCGACTTTTTTTCCAGCAATTGCAGGAACCCGCGCGTCACCTGAAGCGGATTGCGCACCTCATGCGCGACGGACGCCGCAAGCTCGCTGATGATCTCCATTTTCTCCGAGCGCTGCAGCTCCGTATTGAACCTTTCCAGTTCCTTCGAATAGATGAGAATCTGACGGTGGTTTTGCGCAAACCGTTGGCCAAGCACGGCGATCAGCGCGATCGCAAACCCGAGCACCCCCCATTTCCACCAAAACAGCTCGTATTTTCCCCCGCTGCCCAAATAGCAGGCCATTTCAACCATGACGGTGAGGCCGAACACGGCAAACCCCAGCGTAAAAATCAACGCGTTCCGGTTCCCCTTGACCGCATACCCGATGGAGCTCCCGATCAGCAGAACGACCTGCAGAATGATCAGGTAACCGAGCGTTTTGACCGAAAACAGGTCGTAAATGGCGATAAGCCGGTCGTGGAGCGCAACGTTAATGGCCAGTAAAACGAGACAAAAAGCCGAATAAACGACTTGGAATTTCCGGAAATGCCGGATCAGATGTTTATATCCCGTGCCGACCGTTTTTTCGAAGAAAAAAGTCGTTGCGGGCAGCAGCGTCAGCAGCGCCATGTCGTAAATGACCAGAAAACATTGTCCGTATCGGTTAAACAGGCTGTACAACAGCGGCGAATAGGTCAAAATCAAAACGCCGATCGACGTCAACACGGCCGTTAACGCCAACCAGGAGACCAAATGGCTTTTGCGCATAAACAAAGCGGGAATCAGCATCATGACGCCGAGGAAAACCATGGAGCTGCCCAAAATCAAGTCGTCCATATTGGATTGGACGTACTGCTTAAGCAGCGACGCGTAATCCCCCGAAAGAACTTCCCCCCCGATTCCGATCCGGTTCCGTTCCTTCTCCGACACGATTTGGACCCGCAGCGTTTTCCCTTCGTCTTCGGGACGTAACGGAAGCAAAATTTTATGGACGTCATACATATAGCTGCGGGCCTGCTCGTAAATTTTTCGTTCGTTTAGATAAATCACGATCCGTTCGCCGTAAACCTTTTTCAGCAGCAATGCCGGAGTGCCTTCCGGCAGTCCCGGCACGACCGTCCGGTACCATGCCTCTTTGTCATGATGGGCGGGCCGGGGAAGCTCCCGCAGCGAATCAAGCCGCTGCCAGCCCCCGTCTTTCTGGTCCGGCTCCGAAAGCGGCGGGCTCCATTTGAACTCCCACTCCCACCGGGCATCCCCCTCCCCCGAGGCCGAAGCCGGCACAGCCGAAAAAGAAATGGCGCCGAGGAAATTTCCTATGACGAGAACCAGTAGAATGATGACTTTTTGCAACGAGATTTTCATAGGACACACCCCAAATTGGTTCGAATGATGTGAGGCCAACCGACAAAATCGCCGGGCATTCCGCAACATCTCTTTGGGTCCATTATGTTCGATTCCAAAACTTTGCGCAATTTCCCGACACCGAAATGGTTCGGAAGTCCGGCAGGCATGCGGCATTTTTCAGCCCGAACCCAATTTAAGGTTTATTTCCGTCCGTTTCGGGTAAGGGTAAATATGAATCCCAGACCATCCCATGAAACCATTCCATGAAAAGGAGATGAAGCGAATGCCCGAACCCTACAAATCCGAAGCCGAATGGACCTATGAACGTTATCAAAATGCCGGGGACCATCCCGCCGAGGACGGCCTGCCCGCGGACGATTTGCGCGACGTGAACACCGAAACGGCCCAAAGCATTTCCGCGGAACCTGACGCGGCCGACGTGGAATTTTATGTCCGTTCGGACATGAGCGACGAGCTCGGCGGCCGTCGGGAGACAACCTCCGGGCAAGCCGTCGAGTCAGGCGCCGATGAAAGCGGCGAAGAAAGCGGGGATGAATATACCGAGCTGGAAGACGTGCCCGATGCGGACGACATCCAAATGGACAGCCCCATCGACCCCGTGGCGACCATCGAGGATATGCATGGAACCGACCTGATCAACGGCTTTGACGGCGACGAGACGGAGTAACTTGCGAAACGTTCTTCAAATAGAAATGATAGCTTGCGCAGGACATGAAAAAACGGCCCCGGATCACGGCGGCCGTTTTGATGTTTTTTATGCTGCTTTTTTATGCGAACCCCAGCACATGAACCAGCAATAAACCGAGGCCGGCGAGCACGACGGATCCCAATGCTCCGGCGGCAAACGGTTTGACCCCGTTGCGGCGGAAGAAGGCAAAATCCACGTTCAGGCCAAGCCCTGCCATCGCCATGGCGATCAGGATATACGCGAGGTTGATGATTTGCGCGGTCACCGCATGCGGAATGATGCCGAGCGAATTGACGCCGCTCATCAGCAGGAAGCCGAGGACGAACCATGGGATTTGTATTTTGCTTTTTTGCGCCGTCCCCTCCTGCTTGCGGCTTGCCCAATATCCGACGCACAGGGAGATGGGAACCAGCAGCGCGACCCGGGTCAGCTTGACGATGACGGACATATCTTCCGCCTCCTTGCCGCCGGGAGCCGCTGCCGCGATGGCGTGCGCCACCTCGTGCAGCGTGCCGCCCGCAAACGCGCCGTATGCCGAAGGCGTCAGTCCGAGGAACGGGTAAAGCCCGACATATAGCAGCGTAAACAACGTGCCGAGGATCGCGACGGTCGCCGCGCCGACGGCGGTTTCCTGCTCCCTCGCTTTGATCAGCGGCGCGATGGCCACAACCGCGGCTGCGCCGCAAATGGCCGTCCCGCATGCCGTCAAAAGCGCCAGCGGGCGGTCCACTTTAAACAGTCTCGCCAGTCCGTATACAACGAAGATCGTTACCGTAATATTTATGGCGGCAATCAATACGACCCTTGGCCCGGCATGGGCGATATCCACCAAATTCAGCCGCATCCCCAGCAGGATGATACCGAAACGAAGCAGCTTTTTGTTGGAAAAGCCTACACCCGGCATCATCGATTCCGGCACGCCGACCGCCGCCTTGTAGATCATGCCCAGTATAATGGCCAGAACGAGCTGACCCATAATGCTCAGAAACGGAAGCAGCGACAGCCCCTTGGCAAGCAAAGATAAAATGAGCGTCAAGCCGATCCCCAACATCAATGCGTTTGTGTTCCTTTTTCTGCGCGGAGCCGCAGATTCCCTTGAAATCATGGCATTGCATCCCCTTTGTTTTCACTCGGTGTTCTCATACGCTCACTATAAAGTCGGCCGGCGGGGAAGGGAAATACCGATTTGCTATCCCTATCATGAGGAAAACTTATCATTGGGAAGATGCGGAATTCTTTTGGTATTGTTCATCCGCGAAATGAAGTTTATACCTGGGGGTTTTGCAAACTCATGACCTGATACATCGCAATTTATTTATTGCAAAATGCAAACTATGTATTACGATTTATGGGAAGAACCAAAAAAGACGAAGACGATACATAGATCAGGGATGGCCGATCATCCCGAACCGCACTGGAGGAAGATCCCGATGATTACCGATACATTAAAAGTGTTTGTGACGGTGGCCGAGCAGAGGAACTTCTCGCAGGCCGCCAAGCTGCTGAACTTGTCCCAGCCGGGCGTCAGCCTTCATATCCGCAACCTCGAAAACGAGCTGGGAGCCAAACTGATGCACCGTTCCCCGAAGCTCGTGAAGCTAACCGAGGCCGGAGAAATTTTATTTCTCAAGGCGCAGCAAATATTGGCTTTGTACGACGAAGCGAAGGAAGATATCCATATGCTCCGGGACGAAGTGACGGGTTCCCTTTCCATGGGAGCGAGTTTTACGATCGGCGAATACATTTTGCCGAGGGTGCTGGCGGAATATGCGCAGCTGTACCCGCTGGTGGACGTGCAGGTCCATATCAGCAATACGGGCAATATTTTGCAGGATATCCGCGCAGGCCGATTCCACATCGGCCTGGTCGAAGGCAAGGTGGATGCGAAAGACCTGAAGGTGACGGCTTTCATGAAAGACGAAATGGTGCTGATCGCCGCGCCGGACCACCCCATCGCTTCCGAAAAAAGCGTTGATTTCGGCCGGCTGCAAAATCAGGTATGGGTCATGCGGGAGACGGGTTCCGGCACGCGCGCCTACAGCGACAGGCTGATCCAGGACGGGGGGCTTGCCGTGAAACGCAGCTTCGTGTTCAACAGCAGCCAAGGGGTCAAGGAAGCGGTCGCCTGCGGGTTGGGCATCGCCCTTTTGTCGCGCTGGGTCGTCCGCAAGGAGCTGGAAAGCGGGGAACTGCAGGAAATTCCGATCCGGGGAACAAAAATCAGCCGGGATCTGTCCCTGCTGCAAAGCAAGGAAGAACCGGCTGTGATGGCGGTGCTGAAGTTTATTCAAACCTTAAAGCTGAACGTGAAGTCGCTTTACGCCGATTTTTGAGCTTCCTTCATCGTCAGCGCCTCCGCGCCTGCAGGCTGGCGGTAAGCAATAAAGTAGGCGCCGGCCACGAACGCGATGCCGCCGACCAGATTGCCGAGGAATACGGCGGCGAAGTTCGGGAAGTATTGGCTCCATGTCATTTGCCCGGCAAAAATGGCTGCCGGAATGACGAACATGTTGGCGACGACGTGCTGGAAGCCGATGGCGACGAAGGCCATGACCGGGAACCAGATGCCGGCGATTTTGCCCGCGAAGTCCTTTGCGCCGTAAGCGAGCCATACCGCAAGGCATACGAGCCAGTTGCAGCCGATGGCGGATACGAACGCTTGCGCAAAGCTGTCATGCACTTTCCCGGTGGCGATGGCCACCGTTTTAGCCAGGAAAGCGCCTTCGGTCAAACCGACGACATGGCCGAAAAAATAAGCGACGAATACCGCCCCGATAAAATTGGCGACCGTGACGAGAACCCAGTTTTTCAGCACGGCACCGAACCCGATTTTACGGGAAAACCAAGCCATCGGCAGCGTCATCATATTGCCCGTCAGCAATTCCCCGCCCGCGAGCACGGTCAAGATGAGCCCCACCGGGAACACCGCCGCTCCCAAAAAGCCCGCGACCGAACCCCATTCTTTCGGCGCCGTGCCGATGACGCGAATATCCAGCAGAAATCCCAAAGCAATAAAAGCCCCGGCCAAAAATCCAAGGACAAGCACCGAGGAGACGGGGATTTTGGCTTTCTTTTCCCCGTTTTCGGCCGCGATTTCCTTTATTTGTTGCGGTGTGTAAAACGACATGCTGCATACCTCCATACCATTTCGTTGAACTGAATATCATTTCGTTGTCCGAAAACGCTTACCAGAGCAGCGTTAACGGGAAAACCAAAAAAACCGCCACGAACCTTTCTTCTCGCCAGAACCGAAAAGAAAGATTTGTGCCGGTTAATCCTCCTACACGTAACCTATAGGAGCATCAATCACACGTCCAATCGTTCAAATAAAGCGGCTGCAATGCCTACAACCCCTTCATTTGCTTGACATAACACATGATAACATACGTTTTATTTTTGTCAACAATGTGAACTTCAAGATTTTTTGTCCTCTAAACGTTTTAGCCGCCGATCCGGGACATTTCCACCTTGGCCCCGTCGCGCTTCTGCCTGGCCTCGTCCCGCTCCAGGGAATAACGGTCATGGCGTCCTTCCCAGATCGAACCGATCTCCTTGGCGATCGTCTCGTCCGAAACGTCCGAACGCAGCAGCGTCCGCAGGTCATGCCCCTTCGTGGCAAACAGGCAGGTGTAGAACATGCCGTCCGCCGACAATCGGCCTCTCGTGCAGGACTGGCAGAAGGCGTCGCTGACGGAGGAAATGATCCCGATCTCGCCTTTGCCGTCCGCAAAGCGGTAGCGGGAAGCCACTTCCCCCGCGTAATTGGGGGCGGCAGGCTCCAGCGGGAATTCCGCGCCGATCCGCTCCAGCATTTCCTTTTTGCTCACGACATGCTTCAAGTCCCAGCCGTTCGTGTTGCCGACGTCCATATATTCGATCATGCGCAAAATATGGCCTTTTTCGCGGAAATAGCGGACCATCGGCAGCAGGGCATGCTCATTGACGCCTTTTTGGACCACCATGTTCACTTTGACGGCCAAACCCGCATCCGCTGCCGCATCGATCCCTTCAAGCACCTGGCGCACGCTTGCTTTGCCGCCGTTCATGGCCATGAAGGTCTCGTCGTCCAGCGCGTCGAGGCTGACCGCCACCCGCATCAGCCCCTCCTCGCGCAGCTTCGCGGCTTGTTTGGCCAGAAGGCTTCCGTTGGTCGTCAGGGCGATATCCTGCACCCCTTCGATGGCGGCAATGCCGCGAATGATCTCCGGCAGCTCCTTGCGCAGGATCGGCTCGCCGCCCGTGATCCGCATTTTCCGCACGCCGAGCCGGGCGAAAATCCTGGCGATCCTTACCGTCTCGTCGACCGAAAGCACGGATTCCCGGGGCAGGAACGGATAATCCTTGCCGAATACCTCCTCCGGCATGCAGTAACGGCACCGGAAATTGCAGCGGTCCGTCACGGAAATCCGCAGGTCCCGGAGCGCTCGTTTGAAATAATCACTGGTTTCCATGATGCTCTCACTCCATTTCGCGTGCCAGGGGCAGCCGGACTTACGCGTCCGGCCGCTCTGCATCTGCCGTATTTGGGTTCGGCGCCGGCCGGCATTCGATGATGCGCTGCGGGTGCGTATACACGTTGCATGATTGTCCGCGCACGAAGCCGACCGTTGTAATGCCCAGATTCTCCGCCAATTCCAGCGCAAGCGCCGTCGGCGCCGATTTGGACAGGATGACGCCGCAGCCGATTTTGGCGACCTTAAGCAAAATTTCCGAGGAAATCCGCCCGCTGAACACGATGATTTTATCGTTCACGGGAATGTTCCGTCTGAGGCAGTAACCGTAAATTTTATCGAGCGCGTTATGGCGGCCGATGTCCATCCGGTCCAGCAAAATGCCCTGCCTGTCGCAAAGGGCAGCATTATGGACGCCTCCCGTTCGGCTGAACGTCTCCGATCCTTCCTGCATCTGCCGCACCAGCCTGAAAACGTCGTCAAAAGACAGCTCGACCGGTACGTCGTGCAGCCGCTTGGCGGTTTTGGCGTCGTTGAAAAAAACGAATCCCTGCCGGCTGGCGCCGCAGCAGGACGTGACGTAACGTTTGCTGTACAGCTGGCGGTGAAGCGGACTCCAGCGGCTGACGGTCGCGTGGACGAACCCTTCCTCCTCCTGCACCCATAACTCCTGCAATTCGTCGATGCCGGCAATGACGCCTTCGGACGCCAAGTAACCGACGGCCATATCCTCCATGTATTCGGGCGAACACACGAGCGTGGCGAATTCCTCGCCGTTGATTTTGATCGTGACGGGATGCTCGGCGACGACGAGATCGGATTTTTGCGCGATCCGGCCCTGCTCGAAGCGGATGATGCTCCCCCGTTCTTTCGTCACAGCATTCATGCCGGCCACTTCCTCACACTATATTTTTTTCGAACATGAACACGGAAATCGCCACGTCTTCATCGACCTTGATATCCGTGAACAGATGCACGAGCCGGGAGCCGCAAAGCTCTTCGAGCCCTTCGGGCACCTGGTCTTTGTACAAATCCTTGATCATGTGCGTTCTGGCGCTGTGCACCATCTTTTTGCCTTCCGGCGTCTGCGCGATAAACTTCTCGGTAGGGGTAAAATTCCCGTACATCCGGGTGATCGCCATGTTTTCGACGAAGGTCGTATGAATGCGTTCAGGCCCTTTGCCAAACGTGTCTTTCCGGACTTTCCGGATGATGTCGTTAAACGCAACTTCCTTTTTCATCCCTCAATCACCTCATCACAAGTTTAACACTATACTAAATCTTAGGGACATTGTACAGAATATTTCAACCTTGTTTTTTCGGGCGGAAGTAGTATAATCATGGCGAGACGTGAGTTTTTTCATTGCATGTTAATTTCATAACGGAATGATCAGTTTAGTAGGCCATTGCTAATCGGTTACTCCACTACAACCTGCCGCACCAGAACTAGCGGACCGGGTTTAGTGGAGTTTTTTGTTTGCGGAACTTTTGAGACAAAATTCTGCATGTTTTTGTATGCATATACAAGCGCCCGAAGTCTTCCGTTAACTCCAGGAAAAAATGTTGGGAAGAGAGGTTATTTTCGTGAGCAAACAAACGGTAAGCATTGCTTTGAACGGACAACAGGTCGAAGTCAAAGAAGGAATGACGGTGCTCGAAGCCATTAACCTGGCCGGCCTGTCGCATCCCCAAATCTGTTACGTTCCCGAGGTCGATCCGATCCAGACCTGCGATACGTGCATCGTCGAGATCAACGGCCGGCTGAAACGCGCCTGCTCGACCAAAGCCGAGGACGGCATGGACGTCCGGCTATCCTCGGAACGAGCAAAAGAAGCGCAAACCGAAGCGATGGACCGCATCCTCGAAAACCATTTGCTGTACTGCACGGTGTGCGACAACAACAACGGCAACTGCAAGCTGCACAACACGGCGGAAATGATGGAAATCGAGCATCAAAAATACCCTTACCGGCCGAAGGTCGACCCTTCCGAGGTCGATATGTCCCATCCGTTTTACCGGTATGACCCGAACCAGTGCATCGCCTGCGGACAATGCGTCGAGGTCTGCCAAAGCCTTCAGGTCAACGAGACGCTGTCGATCGATTGGGAAGCGGACATTCCGCGCGTCAAATGGGACGATGGCGTATCCATCAACGATTCCTCCTGCGTCAGCTGCGGACAATGCGTCACGATTTGCCCGTGCAACGCCTTGATGGAAAAATCGATGCTGGGCGAAGCCGGGTTCATGACCGCGATCGACAAGCCGATCCTCGATCCGATGATCGACCTGGTCAAAGAGGTGGAACCGGGATACAGCGGCATTTTCGCCATCTCCGAAATCGAGGCCGCGATGCGCGACACGAGAACGCGCAAAACGAAAACGGTATGCACGTTCTGCGGCGTCGGCTGCTCGTTCGAAGTGTGGACCAAAGGCCGCAAAATCCTGAAAATCCAGCCGTCCCACGACGCGCCGGTCAACGCGATTTCGACCTGCGTCAAAGGCAAATTCGGCTGGGATTTCGTCAACAGCGAAGAGCGCATCACGACGCCGCTCATCCGCCAAGGGGACGCTTTCGTGGAAGCGACCTGGGACGAAGCGTTGTCGCTCGTTGCGGAACGGCTCGGCGGGATCAAAAAAGAATACGGTTCCAATGCGCTCGGCTTCATCTCGTCCTCCAAAATCACGAACGAAGAAAATTACGTCATTCAAAAGCTGGCGCGCCAGGTGTTCGAAACGAACAATATCGACAACTGCTCCCGCTATTGCCAGTCGCCCGCCTCGGACGGCCTGATGTCCACCGTCGGCATCGGCGGCGATGCCGGATCGATCAAAGATATCGCTTCGGCCGGGCTGGTCATCCTGATCGGCTGCGCGCCGGCGGAAGGCCATCCCGTGCTGGCGACGCGGATCAAACGCGCCCACAAGCTGCATGGCCAGAAGCTGATCGTAGCCGATCTGCGCAAGCATGAAATGGCGGAACGCTCCGATTTGTTCATCCGTCCGAAACAAGGCACGGATTTCGTCTGGCTGAGCGCCGTCACGAAATACATGATCGACCAAGGCTGGCATGATGAAGCTTTCGTGCAGCAGCATGTGCATCAGTTCGGCGAATACAAGCAGCTGCTTGAGAAATTCACGCTGGAATTCGCGGAACAAGAAACCGGCATCTCCAAAGAGACGCTCATTTCGATCGCGACCATGATCCATCAAGCCGACGGAACCGCGATCTGCTGGGGCATGGGCGTTACCCAAAACGTTGCCGGTTCGCATACGTCCGCCGCGATTTCCAACCTGCTGCTGGCGACGGGCAACTACATGCGTCCGGGTGCCGGCGCGTATCCGCTCCGCGGACACAACAACGTGCAGGGCGCCTGCGACATGGGCACGCTTCCGCCATGGCTGCCGGGCTACCAGCATGTATCGAACGACGAAGCCCGCGGACGTTTCGAGCAGGCGTACGGCGTCAAAATTTCGCCGAAACCGGGCATGGACAACATTCAAATGCTTGACGCGGTGGAGCGCGGCGAGCTGAAAGGGATGTACCTGGTCGGGGAGGACATGGCTTGGGTGGATTCGAACGCCAACCATGTGCAGGATCTCCTCAGCAAACTCGACTTTTTTGTCGTGCAGGACGTGTTCCTGTCCCAAACCGCGCAGTTTGCCGATGTCATTTTGCCTGCCACCCCTTCCCTGGAGAAGGACGGCACCTTCACGAATACCGAACGCCGCGTCCAGCGTCTGTATCAGGCGCTCGAGCCGCTCGGCGACTCCAAGCCGGACTGGTGGATCACGACGCAAATCGCCAAACGCCTCGGCTTTGATTGGGGATACACCCACCCGAGCGAAATTTTCGCGGAAATGGCCAGCCTGACGCCGTTTTTCGCCAAAGCCAGCTACGAAGTGCTGGAAGGCTGGGGCAGCTTCACCTGGGGTTCGCCGACCGGCGAAGACACGCCGCTGCTGTATACCGACGGATTCCATTTCCCGGACAAAAAAGCGCGCTTCTCGCTGGTCGATTACATCCCGCCGGTGGAATTCCCGGCCGAATACGATCTCGTGCTGAACAACGGCCGCCTGCTGGAGCAGTTCCATGAAGGCAACATGACCAACAAATCGCATGGCATCAACGCGAAGCTGCCGGAGGTGTTCGTGGAAATTTCGCCGGAGCTTGCCGCAGAACGCGGCGTCGAAAGCGGATCGCTCGTGCGTCTCGAATCGCCGTACGGATCGATCAAGCTGAAGGCCCTCGTGACGGACCGCGTGCACCGCAACGAAGTGTACGTTCCGATGCATTCCACCAGCCATGAGACGGCGGTCAACCTGCTGACGGGCGGTGCCGTCGACGTCCGCACGCATACGCCTGCCTACAAGCAGACGAGAGTCCGGATGCAAATCCTGAACGTCAAAGGAGCGAGCCCGCTGCCGCTCAGCAATCCGCGCAACAAAAAGCGGCATCCGCAAAACGGCGTCGAAGTGCACCGCAAATGGAGCCGTCCGGATTATGTTTCTCTTGTGGACTAAAGGAAGGGGGAACGAACATGGCCGAACCTATATCGTTTATCAAAAAGAAAGTTTTAACCGAAGAAGAAGTCAAACAGCAGTCTCTCGACCAGCTCAAGGACTCCCTGGCGGAGCATGAACAGGCGATCGACAAAGCGATCGACGTTCTCAGCGAGCTGTACGGCAGCGGCGTGCTGGAGGCGGCCGAGGCGCTTCTGAAAGCGAAAGCCAAGGTCGCCGAAATCGCTCTGCATCAATTGAAGCGTCCCGAAGTGACGAACATGATCAACAACGGGATGGCGGCGGCCGGAGCGTTGGCCCAGATCGACCCGGAACAGACCTCCAAGCTGCTCGGCAGCGTGGCCAAAGGGCTCGAGGAAGCAAGCAAGCCGCAGGACAAAAAGGTGACCGTATTTTCCATGATGAGCGCCTTGAAGGATCCCGACGTCAACCGCGCCATCGGCTTCGGCCTGCGCTTCCTGAAAGGGATGGGCAAGGAGCTTGGCGATTAGACAGAGCTGAAATCGATTTGCAAAATAAATAGAAAAAGAGCCTTCGACCGAATCGGAGGCTCTTTTTTGTTGCCGCGCATATAAAAACATACCCCGGAGCAGCGGACTCCAGGGCACAAGAAATATATTTATAAAAGGGGTATGGCTTCATTATAGAAGCCGATTCTTAAAATTAGATGAAAATAACCTTCAAGTTTCCTTAAAATTTTATGACGGAAGGCCTAACATCTCATCGGCACCGGCCGCCGCCCGCTGAACGAGTTCCGCCAGTTTGACGGATTTCCCTTCGTGAAGCCGCGATTCCTCCGCGGCAAACGCGATTCCTCCGCGGCAAACGCGATCAAATGGCTCTGCAGCGAAGCCGTCGCCGAAGTGAGCGCCGCGCCGGAGCCGTCCCCGTGCTCCCGCACCTGGCGAAGGAAATCCGCGACCATCCGCTCGTCTCCCCCGCCGTGGCCGTCCCCGGCAACGCCGCAATGGAACACGATCTTCTCCCCGCCGGCAAAGCGGCGAAGCGTATAGGTTCCTTCCTCCATGTCGCCGTAGATCTCGCCTTTCGTGCCCATGATCCGTACGCTGCGCACTTCCCTTTCGGTAAAGCCCGACAGCGTAAACGTCGCGTTGGCCCCGCCCGCGAACTCCATGTTGACGACCTGGTGGTCGACGACGTTGTTATCGCAGCGGTAAACGCAGCGCCCGAACGGCCCCTCCTTTAAAGCCTTCATGATCCCTTCGGGGGACAGGTCATGCGTAATGTACCGCGCCCATGGATGTTCCGGAGGCTGGTTATACAGCTTCAGCGCCGAGAACGGGCACTCCTTTTCCACCCGGCAGCCGTCCGTGCACCGGTCGGTCGAACCGGCGGGCGCATGCTCCTTGCGGAAATGCAGCAGCGATCCGAAGGAGCTGACGCTGATGCACGGCTGGTCGATCAGCCAGGAAATGATGTCCAGGTCATGGCAGGACTTGGCCAGAATCATCGGGCTCGTTTCGGCCGAATTCCGCCAGTTGCCGCGCACGTAGCTGTGCGTCATATGCCGGTAGCCGACGAATTCCGCATGCTGGATCGTCGCGACGGCGCCGATTTCCCCGGCTTCGATGCAGCGCTTGATGCCGGACCAAAACGGCGAATAGCGCAGCACGTGGCTGACCGTCAGCACCCGCTTGCGGGCGATGGCCGCCTGCTCGATCCGGATGCATTCTTCAGGCACGGGCGACATCGGCTTCTCCAGCAAAATATGATAACCCAGTTCAAGCGCCTTCATCGCCGGCTCAAAATGCAGGTGGTCCAGCGTGCTGATGATCATGACGTCCGCGATCCGCCCGTTTTCGAAAGCATGCTCCCATGACGCATAAACGTTTTCGGGCGCGATACCATGGATTTCCGCGATTCGCCGCCGGCGCTCCTCGTGTGGCTCCGCGACCGCTACGATTTTTAATTCCTCCGGATGTTTCTCGGCATAAGGCCCGTAAATATACCGTCCCCGGCTCCCTGCTCCAAGCAATACGGCTGTTAATGTCTTCACGCGGGTTCCTCCTCGTTATGGTGATGCAATGCCCTGATTGTACGCCACCATGCGCAAGGCCCGAAAGAGACATTTCCGTACATTCATATACTATTGTTGACTTCCCTTGCCTGGCGCTGCAGACGGTATTCCTGGGGCGTCGCCTGGTTCTGCTTTTTGAAAAAGCGGATGAACGCCAAAGCCGAATTGTAGCCGAGCTCCCCGGCGATTTCGCCCACCTTCATCGTGCTGTTCAGCAGCCATTCCTTGGCTTTCAGGTTGCGGTATTCGTTGATATAGTCGGACAAGCCGATTCCCGTCAGCTGCTTATACAACCGCGAAAGATAGGAAGGGTTGAGCCCGACATGCTCCGCGATCGCAATCAGCGAGATGTCGCGCGCCAAATGCTCCTCGATGTAACGGTGCACCCGTTTGACCAGATCGCTTGGCACTTCCTCGCCCTGATTCTCCTGCTTCGCAAAATAACAGTCGGCCAAATTCCAAAAATACTGCTTGACGTCCGGCCAGGCGATGCCTTCATCCTTCCGGTAGAGCAGCATCGTGTCCAGGGTTATTGACGCTTCCTGCTTGAACTCTTCATTCTGGTCCATCATCGACAGAAACATCGCCGCCATCGAGTGATACAACTCCATCTTGCGTCCATAGGCATGGGCATCGTCGGTCCAGACGGACGTCAGATGAAGATACAGCTTGTTGAACTCTTCCCTGTGCTTGTTTTCGAGGCAGCGCTGCAGCAGCTGCAGCCGGGCATGGTGGCAGTAATCGTTTTTGCCTTCCCCGCCTTCCTGCATCTTCAGCAAATCCACGTCGGAGACGATGACGGAAGGGGACAGGCCGAGCCCGTAGACGAAACAATATTTCAGCAAATGGAAGCGCTCCGAGATGGAAGGCAGCGCCGTCGGCTCGCTGCTGATCGCAAAAGATACCGACACGCGCAGCAGGCGCCGGCAGGTCTGCTGAATGGTGTCCAGCAACCCGCTGATATGGCCGTACCCCGCCTTCCAGGCATCCGGCTCCCCGGCGCCTTCCTCCTCCCAAGGCTGCAGCAGCCATATGATGCGGGAGTTTTCGTAAACGCAGGAATAACATGTCATGCCGGCTCCGGCGTATTCTTCCGCAATGTTTTGAATGCCGTAAAGCAGCAGCGCTTTGTCCATGGGCGTATACGATTCCTTCCACGTATCCACCCTTCCAAGCAGCAGCAGGACGGGCCGGTCCGCCCGAAGCAAAATGCCAAGCTCCTCGAAATGGCGCGCAAGCTCCTCGGGAGTCTCCTGCTTGCCTTGAAGCAGGTCCCAGATATACTCTTTTTGGAGCAGGGGGAGCGCCTCGCGCATCCGCCTGTTGGCCCGCTCCAGCATCCGAAGGTGTTTTCCCTCCTCCTCCAGCTTTTCGAGGGCCCGCTCCACGGATGCGATGATCTTGTCGTCGCTTTCCACCTTCAGGATATAATCGAACCCTCCGTAAGCCATCGCGCTCCGGATATAATGAAAGTCGTTGTATCCCGTCAGGAAAATCACCTTGCAGGCAGGCCAATCGGCCTGAATGATCTGCAGCATCTCGATGCCTTCCAGTCCGGGCATTTTAATGTCGGAAATGACGATGTCGACCGGCCCCTCCCGCATCAACCGGAGCGCTTCTTCGCCCGAATACGCTTTCAACACGTCGAGCTCCAAATGCTCCGTCGATTGGAACAATTCCAACAAACCGTCAACGATGATCGGCAAATCGTCTACGACCAAAAGCCTACGCATAACCGATTCCTCCTTATTCCATGCCAAGATGTATAAGCACCTTCAGTCCGCCCAGCGAAGATCGTGATACTTCAAGCCCGTATTCCTTTCCGTAATGAAGCTGAATTCGCCGATGCACGTTGATCAGCCCCGTCGTTTCATCCATGCGGTCCCCGGCATGGGCCAACCGGATCCGCAGTTGTTCCAGCTTCTCCTCGTCCAGGCTGTTTCCGTTATCCTCGACGCAGATCGTGAATCGGTCTTTCCCCTGCTCGCTGTAAACGCGGAGATCGCCTCTGCCCGCCATCCCGCCGATGCCATGTTTATAGGCGTTTTCGATAATCGGCTGGAGAATGAGGCGCGGAACCCGCAGCGGAAGCGCCGCTGCTTCGAAACGGACCTGGATGCGATCGCCGTAGCAAACGGTTTGCATGTCGACGTAAGTGCGCGAATGATGGATCTCGAGCTCAAGCGGAATAATATCTTCGTCATCCCGCGTAATAAATTGGAAATATTCACCGATATAAAGGCAAAACTGGTAAGCTCTCTCCTTTTTGTCGGACTTGATCAGCCTGCACAGCACAAAAAAACAGTTGTACAAAAAATGCGGATTGATCTGCGATTGCAGCCGCTTCAGCTCCGAGCGCTGATTCCGGATCTGCTGCTCGTAATTTTGCTCGATCAGCGTCTTCAGCGAATGGACCGTGTCGTTGAAGGCCTGGTACAAATAACCGAATTCGTCCCGCCTTCGATCGATGGTCAGCGGGATAAGCTCCAGCTTTTGCACCCGTTTGAAACCGTGGATCAGCCTCATTAACGGACGGTACATCAGCTTGATAAGCGAATAGGAGAAAAACGCCCCTACCCCGACCGCAAGGCCGCATGCCCATAAAAACCATCGTCTGTACGTCTGGATCGGTCCGAGTACCGCCGATTCGGGAATGCAGGTGACGGAATAGGACTTCCACACGTCGGAGTATTTGAAAACGGTAAGGTAACGCCCGTCGTTGAACCGGACCATCTCATAACCCTGCTTGGTTCCTTTCGACTGCTTCTGAAAAATAAAGTCTTTGAGCGCATCCTGCAGTTCGGGTTTTTCGTCGCTGCCGATCACCCAGCCCCGCTCCACGTTCAGGAGCATGCTTTCGCCGCCGGGCGAACCCGCGATTTGCTGCAGCGCTTCCTTGATTTTGGCCGTGGATAATTCGATGCCCACCATATATAAAGGATCCTGGAACGTGTTCGTAGGGTAGGACATCGTGAGGAACAAGCGGTCGTTCCAATAGACGAACGGCTCGACGTAAAACGGCCCGTCATGCTGCATCGCCGCGTATTCCGCTTCATTGATCCCCGTCTCGTATTTCACGCTGAGCAGCGTTCGCCCGATCATCGGCACGTAGGCCTTGGATTCCCGAATGAACGGGCTCGAGTTTTTCATCAGGTCGAGGCGTTTTTGGATCAGCGTGATGCTTTGGGCTCGCTCGTAATCCGTCATATCCGTCCCGATGGCCGCAAGCTCCATCAAATCGTTGTCCATGACGTAATTGGGCAAATACTGCATGATGCGCTCAACCTCTTTATCGAGCGAATCGAGGTAAAAGCCGGCCGTATTCAAGGTGGAGCGGGAAATTTCCGTCTGGATGCTGCTCGCCCCCCGCTCGTTGATAAACCAGGTAACCATCATGAGGGGGAGCAGAACGATCAGGAACACCGCCATCATTTTCATAAAAATCAAGGAATCTTTCATTCGGAATAACAGCTTCATCGGTCGTCCCCCGTTAGTTGAGATTGCCGGAACTATTATTCTTTGACGCTCCCCATCACAATTCCTTTAATGAAAAACCTTTGAAGCACCGGATAGATGACCAGGATCGGAAAAGCGGCGACGAAAATTTGCGCGGCCTTGCTCGTCCGGTCGGACAGCTTCTGCATCAGCTCGATGTCCTGGGACTTCAAGAAGCGGAGGTCCATCTTGATGATAATCGATTGCAAAAAAGTTTGCAGCGGATAATGATCGGGATGATTCATCAAAATCATGCCGTCGAACCAGCTGTTCCAATGCCAGACGATCGTAAACAGCCCGGTGGTGGCCAGTGCGGGAAGCGACAGCGGCGCATAGATTTTCCACAGCGTCGTGAAGTGGCCCGCGCCGTCGATTCGGGACGACTCCTCCAATTCCTTCGGCAGGTTGCGGTAGAAATTCAGCAGCAAAATGATATTAAACACCTGTACCGCGCCCGGCAGCACCAGCGCCCAGATCGAATCGATGAGGCCCACGGCTTTGATCGTCATGTACCACGGAATCAATCCGCCGTTGAACAGGATCGTAAACACGAAAATCCAGGCGTAAAAGGTGCGCATCCCGAATTGATGCGTTTCTTTGGAGAGCGGGTACGCCGTCAGAATGGTCAGGAACATGCTGATCGCCGTGCCCAGCACGACCCGCTGAATCGTAACCCAAAACGCCCGCAGGTATTCGGGTTTGCCGAATACGTTCTGGTAAGCCGCCGGCGTGAATTCCACGGGCCAGAGAAGCACCTTGCCGGCCGAAGCGGCCGAACCCGAGCTGAACGAAATGGACAAAATATGAAGGATCGGCATGAGGCACATCAGCGACAGCAGCGCGAGAAAAACGAGGTTGCAGCCCAGAAACAGCCGTCTGCCCAATGACTTTTTCATAAGTATGACTGTTCTCCTTTTCTAGAAAATGCGGTAATTGGCGAAGCGGTAAGCCATGACGTACGATACCGAGATCAGGATGAAGGACACGACCGATTTGAGCAGTCCGACGGCGGTCGCAAACCCGTACTGCGCCTGCTCGATCCCCATCCGGTACACGAAGGTGTCGATCACGTCCCCGCTTTCGTACACTTGCGGGCTGTACAGGTTGAAAATTTGATCGAAACCTGCGTTCAGCACGTTGCCGATATTCAGCGTCAGCATCAATATGATGATCGGCATCATGCCGGGCAGCGTAACGTTTATGGTCTGCTTCCAGCGGCCGGCTCCGTCGATTTCGGCTGCTTCGTAAAGCGACGGATTGATGTTCGTCAGCGCCGCCAGGTAAATGATCGTGCCGAAGCCGAACTCCTTCCACACATCGGTAATGACCATCACGTAAGGAAACCATTTGTTGTCCCCGAGGAAAAAAATCGGCTTGGCGCCGAACAGCCCCAAAATTTGATTGACAATGCCCGTCGACGGGGACAACACGTCGATGATGATCCCGCTCAGCAGGACCCAGGACAAAAAATGCGGCAAATAGACCATCGTTTGGAACGTACGCTTCATCCATTCCTGGCGCAGCTCGTTCAGCAAAATCGCGATCGTGATCGGCACGACAAGCCCCGCGATGATTTTCATCGTCGCGATATACAGGGTATTAAACACGATCCGGCCGATATCCGGGTAATCGAGCAAATACTTAAAATGCTTCAAACCCACCATCGGGGAGCCGAACAGGCCTTTGGTCGGGATGTATTTCTGAAATGCCATCAGGACGCCGGCCATCGGGATGTAACTGAATAGGACAAGGAAAATCAATGCGGGAACCACCATGAAATGCAGCGGCCATTCGCGCTTCCATCTGCGTGCGAGTTGATTCATACATGCGTCACCTGCTTCAAGTCGAATTAGAAAAAGGGGGGAATCGATTTCCGATTCCCCGCGAATGATCTTACCGTCGTCGTTGTCGAATTGATTGACTCCTTCAAGCTTCCAAGCCGATTACTTGTTTTTCGCGTACCACTCGTTGACTTCTTTCGTGATGTCATCGCCGCCAAGCTTTTTCCACTCTTCGACGAACTTGTCGAATTCGTCGATCGGCACTTGGTTCATAATGATTTTCAGGAAAATTTCGTCGCGCTTGCGGTTCAAAATTTCCCGTTTTTCCACCATCGTCGGCGTCGGCGCGCCGTAGAACTTGTTCTGATGGAAGAGGTTATGCTCCTTGAGGTACGGGATGTTTGATACCGCTCCTTTAGGTCCGGAAATCAGATATTCCCACCACATGCTGATATCTTCGCCGTTGACGTATTTCATCGCGCGCTCGAAGCGCGTTTTTTGGTCCTTCGTTTTCGGCAGGCCGGCATCCTTCGTTTCGATCGCTTTCGACAGCACGTCGCCGTTGTCGCTCGTCAGGTTGAACGCCATGACCGGATTCAGCAGCCAGTAGTTGTTCCCTTTTTCCTTCAGATCTTTACCAAATTCATACACCTTTTGCTCCGGAGTCGTTTGATGATTGTCTATAGCGATCCACTGATTCAGCAGCTTGATCAGCGCTTCCGGATGTTTGGCCTTTTTGGATACGACGTAATAGCTGTTCGTGCCAAGCTCGATCTGCGTGGAAGCTTCCGTGCCGTCAATGGAAGGCAAGCGGTATACGCTCCATTCCTGAACGACTTTCCCGTCTTTGACGGCGCCTTGGGCCAGATGGGCCGGCGTCCATTCCGCGCCGTACAGCACGCCGATTTTGTTGCTGAAGATCAGTTCGGACTCCTTTTGCATATCCTTGACGGCGAATTCCGGATCGATCAGGCCTTTTTTGAACATGTCCTGCAGGCCGCGCAGCGCCTCCTTCATCTGGGGCTGGATGTCGCTGTACATCAATCCGCCGTTCCCGTCGTCGATCCATTGGTTCAAATACGCATGGTAGCCGTTCAGGAAACCGACCAGTCCCAGCGCGCCCTCGTCGAATTTTTTGTTCAGGGCGATGCCGTAGGATTTTCCCGTACCGCCCGGATCTTTGGTCGCGAAAGCTTCCATGATGTTCATCAAATCCTGCATCGTCTTCGGTTCAGGCAGGTTCAGCTTTTTGAGCCAGTCCGAACGCACCCATACGAGCTGCGGAGCAAACGGGTTGCCCGTCTGCGGGATCGCCATCAGCTTGCCGTCGAAGGTGCCGGACTTCATCTGCAGGCCGCCGTCCTTTTGCATGAACTCCTTCGTTTCGTCGCTGGCGTATTGATCGTATACGCTCGTCAGATCCTGGATCATGTCCGCCTCGATCAGCTGCTGCACTTGAGCCGGGGTCGCCGGGAAGAAATCGGGAATGTCGTTGGTGGTGATGGCCATCTTCAGCTTTTCCTGGAACTGCGGCCCGTCCACGGTGCCGTCGACGACCCATTGGTTTTTGATGCGGACGCCGATGTCTTTTTCATACGCGTCGTACACGGCGTTTTTGTCGAAATTCTCCCCTTCGTCAAACTTCAGATACGGGTCTTGCGCGCGCACGGTCGAAATTTCGATGACTCCGCCTTCCTTGGAAGCCGCCGGCTGCCCGGCCGCTTTTGGCTCCGCCGATCCGGTATCCGCCGTTTTGCTGCTGCAGGCCGTGACGCCCAGGCTCAGGATCAGCGTCAGCGCCAGCCCGATTTTACGTATTTTTTGCACAAATGACCCTCCCATGTTTGGAAATTACCGATTTTGTTGAAATCCCTTGATGATGCCTTTCATGATTGTTTCTATCCTTATTATAGGTAGCGCCGCCGGGCAGGGGCTATATCCCGGTCTTTACTTCCGTATACAACTGTTGCTGGCCGGAGGGCCCCGGCAGGATATTATTTCAAAAGCAGGCCATGATAAGGGAGGAAAAATACTGATATCCATGTCTGCAAAGGAGCGTTTAGCGTATGAAACTATCCGGCAAATCGGCCATTGTTACCGGCGGCGCCAGCGGGATCGGCCAGGCGACGTCGAGATTGTTCGCGGAGGAAGGCGCCAGCGTCGTGATCGCCGATTTTTCCGAAGCGGGGGAAGAACATGCCAAGCGGCTGCGGGACGACGGCCATCAGGCCATCTTCTTCAAGGTCGACGTCACGAAGGAAGACCAGATCCAGGAGCTCATCGATCACACGGTGCACGCCTTCGGCAAGCTGGACATCATGTTCGCGAATGCCGGCGTCGCCAATGACGATCCCGCCGACCGGCTATCGCTGGAAAAGTGGCAGAAGACGATCGACGTCAATTTGACGGGCGTTTTTCTCTCCGACAAATATGCTCTCATTCAAATGCTGAAGCAGGGAACCGGCGGCGCGATCGTCAACACCGCCTCCATACACGGCCATGCCGCGAAAGCCGGGGTCACCGCCTACGGCTCGTCGAAAGGCGGCGTGGTCATGCTGACCCAAACCCTCGGCATCCAATATGCCTCCAGAGGTATCCGCGTCAACGCGGTATGCCCCGGCTATATCGAAACGCCGCTGCTTAAAGTGCTGCCGCCGGAGGAGAAGCAGAAGCTGGTCGATCTGCATCCGATCGGCCGTCTCGGAACGCCGGAAGAGGTGGCCAAAGCCGTCCTGTTCCTTGCCAGCGACGACGCCTCGTTCGTAACGGGCGCCAGCCTGCTGGTGGACGGCGGATATACCGCCCAATAAACGAATAAAAGCGCCGGGAATCGGTCGATTCCCGGCGCTTTTTCATGTTCAGGATTCATGGCGCCAAGCGTTTCGTTTTCATTTGACGAGGATTCGGGTCCCCGGCGGCGTTTCGTTCGGCCGTTTGCCTTTGACGTGCCACAGCGACGGCGTATCCTTTACCTGCCGCAGCTCGATCTGAAAAGGCCGCCGCTCGGGCAGCCGGGGAAATCGCAGCCGCAGCCTGTTCCCGTCGACATGGCTTTCCGCGGGCTGGATCTCGCCCCATTGCCCTTCGTGTTCATCCAGCACGATGACGCCGGAGGATTCGGGATCGAGCCGTTTGTTGAAGGATACGGTCACGTCCGCGGCGCCATGGACGACCGCCGTCAGAGGCTCGGGAGGTTCCTCGTACATGTACCCGCCCAAATGATATTCATAGGCCGTCCAGGTATGGTATCCCAGATCGTAGACCGTGTTTTGGAACGCGTTCAGCCACTTCCGGCTTTTAACCATATTGGCCCTGGAGCCGACATCCGCCTGGATGCCGAGCGGAAGCTCGGGATACGCGGCGCGGATCGGCGCGGCAAAACTTTCGTACGACCGGACGTATTCCGCTTTGAGCCCGCGTTTCATCCAATCCGGCCAATGCGTCTGCAGCATGTGCAGGTCCGGTTTGACCTTGCCGATCATGGAAATGGCGTCGAGCCCCTGCCATTCCTTCAGCCTTAACGTGGAGACGGCTCCGCCGTCCACGGCAAGCGACCAGGTGGCCACCAGGGCATCGGGACGGGAATCGCGCGCCCCGCCGCGGCCGTTAATGATTTCATCGATGAGTGCATTGACGGCGTCCACGCGGAAATCGATCCATTTGGCGTAAATGTCCGGCGTTTTTTTATAATAATTGGCCGCGAACCTGTTCGCGAACTCGGGAACGTCAAAACCGTATTTTTCTTTGAAAGCCTGCTGCGCCGCTGGCCCGATGTCCCCGTAGACCCCGCGGCGGAGGCCGTCCCATTCGGGGAAATACGGCTCCGCGACTTCGATGCCGTCAAACGGATAGTCGCGGAGCATCCGCGCCACGGCTTCTTTTTTCCACTGCACGTACGCTTCCGAAAACGGGGAAAACCGTACGAACCCGTCGTTCAACTCCTTCATCAGCCCCATTTTCCAGGACGGCCATTCCGGAGGCAAACCCGCGGTCGAAAACGTCCCGTTGCCGATCACAAGCGCCCAGACGGCGATGCCCCGCCGGTGCAGGCAATCGATCAGTTCGCCGTCGACCGCCGTTTCCTTCACGACGAAGTAATGGACCGTCCGGTAACCGGCAAGCTCGATTTCCTCGGCGACGCTGTCCCTGGAGCGGTTCTGATAGTACGGAAACGTCGGGTCGATTTGAATGCTGGGGCCTTCCAAAGCCCAAAGTTTCAGGTTCTCGGAATCCTTTTTCACGTTGTTCTCCTTCCCTCCCGGCTTCGCTAGCTGCGCCTTCCCGTAGTAGCATTGCCGGAAATGGAAAATTTCACCCTTCGTCTTTTTTCCCCGGGAGCCTCTTCACCCCTCACCCGCCCAAAAAGGAGCACATACAATAGAACAAACACGTAACGGAGGGGGGATTTCCTTGTCGATACTCAAACGGAGGAAAAACATCACGCTCCAGCAGCGGCTTGCCCAATTGACGGGCCATCTGGCGGAAATCAACGGCGAAGGTTTGGGGCTTGAGCCCGGAAAATTGCAGCGCGTCTTCAAAAGAAATTTCATCCAGGTTTCGGGCGAATTGTTCGTCCCGCTAAGCCTGCAGTCGATCCGGGTCTTCGACGTTAAACCCGCTGCCCGGACCGTCCGGGTCGGCCTTAGGACGACCTTTAAAACGGGGAAAGCTTTCTCCAGCATCCGCCTGGTGCAAATCGGGACCGATTTTGTCGAAGTACAGGCCAAAGGGAAGTTTCCTTCCCGGATTCTGTTCCCGCTGAATAAAATCGAAGGCATTTTTCCGGTCGGCTACCATGCGGCCCCTTCCAAGGCGGCTAGCGTCAGCAAATGAAGGGGATAAAAGGAACGCCACACCCATTTGCGCACCCGGAATTCCTCAAGCCTCTTCCATGCGGCCGGCCCATAGACGAGAACCAGCGTCGGCACGATGCTCAGCATCTGCAGCATGCCGCCGAGCCCGTAAACGAGCATGTAAACCAAATTCAGCAGCAAATGGATAAAAAGAAGGCGTTCGGATGCAAAATAGCGGAAGGACAAGACAAGTAGCAGCCCGTAACAACCGTAATCAAACGGAAAAAGCTGCATGACCGCCCCGGCGCCAAGCACGATGCCAACCTTGGCCCAAACCCGGGACGTGCGGTCAAGCGCCTGCATCACGGCCGCAGCCATGAACAGGGTAGCGACGACGTTCATCCCTCCCGGATTCAGGGCCAGCTGGTAAGGCACTTGCGACAATAAGGCCAGCACGAACAGCCTGACCAAATATCGGGATGGCGACTTCGTATAGCGATGCCCTTGAACGAGGGCGTAGGCATAAATCGGAAATGCCGCCCGGCCGACCATCCGCAGCCAAAGCCGGTCTCCGAAAAATACGATGCCGATATGATCCATGAGCATGGTCAGCATGGCAATCAGCTGCAAGACGACTCCTCTCCCTTGCCGGACAAAGTTTGAATCTAAACCTATTTTACTTGGCTGCGGCTCTTTCTCCAAGTTCCCCTCTGATATAATATAGGCATGAACGTTTTATTTTCTTCTACTTATCTTCGAGGAGGGCAACATTTTGAATTTTGACAAACCGATATCGCGACACATGACCGGCTGCGAAAAGTGGGACGGCATGAAACATATTTTCGGTACGGCGGACGCGCTGCCGATGTGGGTGGCGGACATGGATTTCGAATCCCCGCCATCCGTCATCTCCGCGCTTAAGGAGCGCGTCGAGCATGGGGTATTCGGTTATACCATGCAAACGGACGAATATAAGGGGGCCGTGGCCGGATGGATGAAAGAGCGCCATGGCTGGGAAATCGACACCGATTGGATCGTCTTTTGCCCGGGCGTCGTGCCTGCGTTAAGCTTTGCGGTCCAGGCCTTTACCGCTCCGGGAGACAAAGTGGTGATTCAGCCGCCCGTTTACCCTCCGTTTCACAGCGTCGTGGAAGAGCATGGACGCGAGCTGGTCATCAACCCGCTCCGATCCGAAAACGGCCATTATTCCATGGATTTGAAGGGCCTGGAAGAGATTTTGCAAGGCGGGCAAATCAAAATGCTCATTCTGTGCAGCCCCCACAATCCGGTCGGACGGGTATGGACGCGCGAAGAGCTGGAAGCGTTGGTGACGCTTTGCGTGCGCCATGACGTGCTGATCGTCTCCGACGAGATCCATGCGGACCTGGTTTTCGAAGCGAAGGCCCACACGCCGATCGCCCTGATCTCCGAAGACGCCAAAAAGAGATCCATCATCTGTACGTCGCCAAGCAAAACCTTTAACATTGCCGGATTGAACACGTCCAACATCATCATTCCGGATCCGGACATCCGCAGCGCCTTCCAAAGCGCGCTCCGGCTTTACCATGTGGGATCGATCAGCGCCCTCGGCAGCACGGCGGCGCAAGCGGCCTACACCGGGGGACGCGAATGGCTGGACGAGGTTTTGGTTTACCTGCAGCAGAACATGGATTACGTGATAAACTACGTCGAAACGCATATGCCGGAAATTAAGGTACGGAAACCGGAAGCGACCTATCTGCTATGGCTCGATTTCCGTGCCCTCGGCATGGATCAGGACGAGCTTTCCGCTTTCCTGCTTGCCAAAGCGAAGCTGGCTCTGAACAACGGCGGAGCTTTTGGCCAAGGCGGGGAAGGATTCATGCGCATGAACGTCGCTTGCCCGAAAGCGACCGTCGCCGAAGCGATGGAACGGCTGAACGCGGCGATGAAGGAATGGCGGCAATTGCAATAGAAGAACCCTGCCTGATCAAAGGGGCGTTGGAGAATTCGGTCAAAACCGAATTCTCTTTTTTTATTTGCGCTATGAAAATTAGCACTGTTTTTGTCGAAATATAGGAGGTGAACTCTTCAAGGGACCACAACATACATATATTTTTTGGGGAATCTTTTTGAAAAAACAACTCAAGGGAGTTTTGCGCCTCTTTAAGATCAAAAGACTGCGCACCAGACTCATGATCATTGTCAGTCTCATGGTCATCATTCCCAACATTTTCGTGGCGTTATTTTCCGTGAACAGCGCGAAAACGGAGCTGCAGGACAAAATGGAGGAAACGACGAAATCCAGCGTCACGCTGCTGGACAACCTTGTGGACAGCATGATTCAAATGCAGGTATCCAACGTAAAAATGCTCGCGGGCCAAATCACGTCCGAGGACATCAGCGTGAACTCGATCAAGGTCCGGAAACTGATCAACGACTACAAATCCCAACACCCGGAGGTCGAATTGGTCTCGGTCGGCAATGACCGGGGAGCCTGGATGAAAGCGCCGGATCCCGGCAAGCAGAACGACTACGATCCGCGCACCCGCGAGTGGTACAATCTCGCCAAACAATATCCGAATCAGGCGATGGTCGCCGATCCGTCCATATCGTACACGACCGGCAATTACGTGCTTTCCATTTCCAAAATGCTGCCTGATGGAGAAGGGGCGATCACGGTCGACTTCAGCATGGACAAGGTCGTCAATAACCTTCACCTTGGCAACAAGGGATACCTGTACATCATGGACCGCAACGACCGCATGATGGCCCATCCGACCAAAAAAATCGGCGATGTGGCGACCGGGCCGCAGCTGGCGATCATCCACAGCCGGAAGGAAGGCTTCGTCCACTATGCCAACCCTGACACCCACGTGCCGCAGCAGGGGTATTTCACGACCAACGGAACGACCTCCTTCAAAATCGTGGGCATCCTTCCCGACAGCGAATACGCCGACGCGACGCGCCCGATCCTGTACACTTCCGTGGGCGTGCTCGTTATTGCCGTTGCCGCTATTCTTGTCATCATGTTCTTCATCATCCGCGGCATGACCAAACCGATCGAGCAGCTCAACCGCTCGGCCATCCGGGTCAGCAACGGACATCTGAACGAGCGGGTCAGCACCAAACGCACGGATGAAATCGGAACGCTCGCCGAAAATTATAACGGCATGGTCGCTTCCCTCCGCAACATGGTCATGGACATGGGCAACACCTCCAGCCAATTGGCGGCGTCCAGCGAAGAGCTGACCGCCAGCACCGAAATGAATGCGCAGACGGTCGAATCGGTTTCCCGCCTCGTCTCCGAGTCGTCCGAGGGCGCCGCAACCCAGGCTCTGGCCACCGAAGAAAGCGCCCGTACGCTGGAAGAAATGACGCGCGGAATCCAGAAAATCGCCGAGTCGGCAGGAGCGATCGTGGACTCGTCCGGCCGCACGGAAGAAGACGTCGAGGCCGGCAGCCAAAAAATCCGCCAGGTCAGCGCCCAGATGGATACGATCCGCCAATCCACGGTGGAATCCGCGGAGCTGATGGATCAGCTGCATAACCACAGCGCGAGCATCGCCGCGATGAGCACCGCCATTGCCGAAATCTCCAAGCAAACGAACCTGCTGTCGCTGAATGCGGCCATCGAAGCGGCCCGCGCCGGCGAACATGGCCGGGGGTTTGCGGTCGTCGCCTATGAGGTTCGCAAGCTGGCCGATCAGTCCAGCATCACGGCCGACGAAATCCGGCAAACGATCGTCAAGATGACCGAGCTGATCTCGAGCGCCTTCGACGTCATGAAAAACAAGGTGCAAGCCGACGTCAGCCATGGGCTCGACGTCACCGCGGAAGCGCTCGAAGCGTTCGTGAACATCGAACGCTCCGCCAAACGGATTTCGGACCAGGTGCAGGACATCTCGGCCATCACGGAACAGATGTCGGCCAGCAGCCAGCAAATTTCGGCTGCGGTCCACGAGGTTGCCGGCATCTCCCGCCAAACCGTCTCCTCGCTCGAGCAGGTCTCCGCGGCAAGCCAGGAACAGCTCGCGTCCATGGAGGAAATCAGCTCCTCCGCGGCGGGCCTCGCCCGGATGGCGACGGACATGCAAGCCATGATCGACCGCTTCAAGCTGGATGAATAAGAAAATAGGCCGCCTTTCAAGCTGCGTCAGCTTGAAAAGGCGGCCTTTTCATCTATTGAGGCCACGAGAGGGGCGCTTATTTGTTCAGCCGTTCATGCAGGAAATCCACGATGTGGACCGCCTCCATCCGCCCGCTGAGCCCGTGTTCCTCGATGCCGTGCTTCATTTGCAGCAGGCAGCCCGGATTGCTGGTCAGAAGATAGGAAGCCTGAGTAGCTTCGGCATGCTCCATCTTATGGTCCAGAATTTGCCCGGCCATCGCCGGCTGGGTAATGTTGTAGATGCCTGCCGAGCCGCAGCAGCGGTCGGCGCCCGTCATCTCCACGTACTGCGCTCCCTCCACCTGTCGCATCAATTTGCGCGGAGCGTCCGATGAGCGCATGACGTTGCGGAGGTGGCACGAATCCTGATACGTGATCCGAACCGGTTCCGTACCGCCGGCCGCATCGTCCCGGCCGAAGTCCAGTTTTCTTCCGAAGCGTACCAGCAAATCGCTGATATCGACGACCCGTTCCGCAAACCAAACGGCATCGTCCCGCCACTGCGGATCCTCATGCAGCAGATGGTCGTATTCGGTCAGAATCGCGCCGCATCCGCCCGCATTGGACACGATATAATCCACGCCGGCCGCCTTGAACGTTTGAATATTGCGTCTGGCCAGCTCGCGCGCTCCCTCCGCTTCCCCGCTATGGGCATGCAGCGCGCCGCAGCAGTTCTGCTCGCGCGGGATAACCACCTCAAAACCGGCGGCCGTCAACAAATCGACCGTGTGGATGTTCGTGTCGGTAAACAGCACGTCCATGATGCAGCCCCTGAACAAGGCCACCGTCGCGATTTTTTCGCCTTTCGCCGGATGGCGGTCGCCGATTTGCTCCACGACGCCGCGCCCGGCTGCATCCGGCAAAATTTTCTCCATATCGCGCAGATGTTTCGGAAACAGCTTCATCGCTCCCGTGGCATGGGCTGCGGCACGGAGCCCGGATTTCTGGTAAAACCGCAAGCCGCGCCCGACCCATTTCATCCGGTTCTGATGCGGGAATACCGTCTTGAAGGCCGCGTGGCGGGCGGCTCTCACAAGCGGCTTATGCCGTTTATGGTCTTCGATCGCGTCCCGTGCCTGCTCGATCAGCTGGCCGTATTTGACGCCCGCCGGGCACGCCGGCTCGCAGGCGCGGCAGCCGAGGCAATGGTTCATCTGGTCTTCGAAAGCCTGATCCGGCGCCATCAGGCCGTCCGTCACCGCTTTCATGAGGGCGATCCGTCCCCGCGGGGATTCGGCCTCCAGCCCGGTTTCCGCAAACGTCGGGCAGGCCGGAAGGCAGAAGCCGCAGCGCATGCAGTTGGTCAGCTGATCTTCGTCAAGGCGTAACCGGAGCTTTTCCGTCAGCGGATTCATCGGTTGCGTTTGCCCGTTAGCCACGTTGGATCACCACCCGTTTCCGCGTTTCTTTCGCGAATACTTTGCCCGGATTCAGCAGATGATCCGGATCGAAGGAGTTTTTGATCGCTTTCATCACGTCCATCCCCGCCGGGCCTACCTTCCATTCCAGATACGGGGACTTGACCATCCCGACGCCATGCTCGCCCGTGATGGTTCCGCCCAGCCGGATCGCCGCTTCGAATATTTCCTCGAAGGCTTCTTCCACCCGCGCGATCTCTTCCTTGTTCCGGGCATCGGTCGTTGCCGTCGGATGGAGGTTGCCGTCCCCCGCATGCCCGAACGTGCTGATCTGCACCTGGTGCTTTTTCGCGATCCGGTTGATTTCGATCACCATGTCGGCGATTTTCGAGCGCGGCACGGTCGCGTCCTCCAGTATGGTCGTCGGGCGCAGCCGGGCGAGCGCCGTAAACGCGCTGCGGCGCGCGGTCAATAGCTTCTCGGCCTCTTCCGGGCTGGCTGCGATGCTGACCTGGTCGGCATGTTCGCTTCGGCAAACCTCGGTGATGATGGCGATATCCCGTTCCACGGCTTCTTGATCGCCGTCCTGCTCGATGATCAGGATCGCCTCCATGTCGAGCGGCAGCCCCAGCTTCGCGAAATCATCCACGACGCGGATGGTGGCGTTATCCAGAATTTCAAGCGTGGCCGGGATGATGCGGTTTTCGATGATTTTCGATACGGTGCGGGCGGCGCCGTACAAGTCCTTGTACATGGCCAGCATCGTTTTCTTGTATCTTGGAGGCGGAATCAGTTTCAGCGTGGCCTCCGTAATGATGGCCAGCGTCCCTTCCGAGCCGACCAGCAGCTTGGTCAGGTCGTACCCCGCCACGTCCTTCATCAGCTTGCCTCCCGTGCGGATCACGTCGCCGCTTGCAAGCACCGCTTCCAGGCCGATCACGTAATCTTTGGTCGTCCCGTATTTCAGGCCGCGCAGCCCTCCGGAGCATTCGGCAATGTTTCCCCCGATCGTGGAAATGGCCATGCTGCTCGGATCCGGCGGGTAAAACAAGCCGAGGCTTTCGACATGCGTGCTGAACTGTTTCGTGTTCAATCCGGGCTGTACCGTGGCCGTCAAATTTTCCAGGTCGATTTCCAAAATGCGGTTCATCCGGTGCATGACCATGACGATGCCGCCCTGCACGGGCACCGTGCCCCCGCATAAATTGGTGCCGGAACCTCTGCCCACGACCGGGATTTTGTAGCGGCTCAGCACCTTCATGATCCGCGACACCTCCTCGGTGCTGGACGGGTAAACAACGCCGTCCGGCAAGGATTGCAGCATCGGCGTGCCGTCATAGGAATGGGTGACGAGCGACTGCGGATCGTCCTTGACGTATGCGCTGCCGAGGATCGAGATCAGTTCGCGTTTGACTTCTTCTTGCAGCAAGGAAAGTCCCTCCTTGGGATTCATTCGGTATCGATGGAATATTTAAATTAATCAGGTCATCTGATGACTTTTCTTGGGAACAAGTATACACTAGAATAGATGAATCGAAAATAGACGTGTCGAAATTTTTTTCAGACTTGTCCGCTGCCGATGATAAAATTGCTTCAGATGTTATGGACTCGCGAAACATGCTGCATGACGGGCCAGTTGAATGCCAATAACGATAATGAAACTATAGAGACGGATCAGGATCAGGAATTCGGGAAGGACGTTGAGGAAGATGACCAACCAGCAGAGACCGCTTAAGCAGTACGAATGGGTCATGAACGATTTGAAGGAACGGATGCTCGACGGGCGCCTTGCGCCCGGGGACCGGCTTGCTTCCGTCGTCGACCTGGCGGCCCAATACAACGTGGGCAGATCGACGATCCGGGAGGCGCTGAGCGCGCTGAAAGCGATGGGATTGCTTAACATTAAACAGGGCGGGGGAACGTTCGTCAAAGCTGTTCCTTCGGAAGCCGCGCCGGCCCACCCGATGCAGCGTTACGACGATTTATGGGAAGGACGGGCCGCATCGCTCCGCCACCTTCTGGAGGTGCGCCGCGTTCTTGAGACCGGATGCGCCGCGCTTGCCGCGCTGCATCGAACGGAAGAGGACCTGACCGTCCTCGAAAAGCTGCTCGAAGAGATGGAAAATTCCGATGACGAGCATTTCATCGAACAGGCCGACGTCAAATTTCACCAGCAGATCGCGGCCGCAACCCGCAACCCGCTGCTGCTTGAACTGATGGAATCGCTGTCGAGCCGTCTGCATGAAAACATGAAGGATATGCGCGCGCTTTGGTTTTACGCCGAGCGTTCTTCGGCCGAGCGATTGCTGCAGGAACATATCCGGATCTGCGAAGCCATCGCCAAGCAGGATGCCGGGGAGGCGTCCGCCCGCATGGATTTGCATATTTCGAAAGTCGAGCAGGTGCTGAACGAGAAAAAAGCCGGGGACCATCATCTGCGGATGACGTAAACCGGCTTCTTTTTTTCGCTGCTAATTTTCGAGCCTGATGACCACGCCGCTCCCGACCGCGCATCGGTCCAGCCCTTCCAGCGTCTGCTCCACCCGCTCGATCATTTTCGCCAGATGGTCGCCGTCGTTGCCGGGCAGAAAAGCCGAATCTTCGGACTCCGCGATATATTGCAGCGTGTTCAAAAACAGCTCCGTTTCCAAATCGATCTCGGCGACATCCCGAAGCGTACCGATTAATTCGTCATAATACAGATCCTCCGGCGGAAACCTGCCTTCCGATTGCAAATAAATTTGCTTCAGCTTCGCTTTGACGCTCATGTGGGCCACGACCAGCGCCGCTTTGCAGAAGCCCGCTTCCAGCAGGGGGCGCGCAAAGTTCATATAACTTCGAGACAAATCGTTCCAGCTGCGGGCTTTGGCATACAGCTCGTACACATCCTTTTCAAAAAGGCCGTTACGGATGCTTCTTTGCGATTGTACCGAAAAAGGCAGCATGTAAATAACCTCCCGTTCAGGATCTTGCAAATGTTGCGATGCCTGACGCCTTCCATGCTTTCGACAGCCGAATGGAAAACGGATCCGATGAAAGACACTGCATGTAATTCGACAAAATCCCCGTTACACCATTTAAACTTCTACCTTGGGACACTCGAGCTTTATGCCCTGCGCTGCTATGAATGGTACTAAGGACCTCCAAGTTCATGCGTCTGGATACCCAGTGTGATCCCTTATTGCGTGTATGCTATATATGTCGGCCTTTCTTACTAAAAAATGAATATTATTCCAACAAAAAATGCGCGACTTTTGCGAAAGAGCCTGATTTTGGGGCCCCGCCGCTTTGACGTGGTGCTATAATGAATAAGCCCGCCATTTTACATCATGAAGAGAAAGGAAGCTGAATGTATGATTGCTACCATATTGCTTGAAGTCGTGCTGCCGGTGTTTGTGCTGATCGCGTTCGGCTCGCTGATGCAGCGGCTTTTCCAACTGGATTTATACACTTTATCCAAAATCAACTTTTATTTCATCACGCCGGCCGCGGTTTTTATGAGCATGTACCATTCCGATATGTCCGGCGAGCTGCTGGGGACCGTCGTTATGTTTTACGCCTTGTACGTCCTCATTTTATGGCTGCTGGGGACCGTGACGGGGCGCCTGTTCAAATTCGAAAGCAGCATGAAAGCGGCCTTTAACAACAGCATCATGCTCGACAATTCCGGGAATTACGGGATGCCGATCAACGCGCTCGTCTTTAAGGGGGATATGCTCGCTTCGTCGATGCAGGCGCTGATCATGTCCCTGCAAAGCCTGCTGACCTTCACGTACGGCGTCATCGCGATCCAGGGAGCGAAGATGAAAGGCAACTACCGGAGCATGCTGATCGGCTTTTTGAAGATGCCCGTGCCGTATGCTTTGGTTTTGGGGCTGCTGCTGCATGTGCTGAAGGCGC
The DNA here is from genome assembly GCF_038004655.1 of Paenibacillus sp. FSL M7-1455. NCBI lineage: Bacteria > Bacillati > Bacillota > Bacilli > Caryophanales > Paenibacillaceae > Paenibacillus > Paenibacillus sp. FSL M7-1455. Next base: position 4,694,135 of record NZ_JBBORO010000001.1, read on the forward strand.
CGCTGCCTTTGTTCGTATCCCAGCCTTTAACCTACGCGCAGCAATCGATGGTTGCCATCGCGCTGCTGACCCTGGGGGCGCAGATCGTCAAATACCCGCTCAAGCTTTACCGCTTGGACGTATACGTCAGCATGTTCCTGAAGCTGATCATCGGTCCGGCCATCGGATGCGCGCTCGTCTTCGCGCTGGGACTCAAAGGAATACCCGCGCAGGCGCTGCTGATCGCATCCGGCATGCCGACGGGCGTCAATACGTCGATCCTGGCCGAAGAATATAGGAACGAACCCGACTTCGCCGCCCAAACCGTGCTGCTCTCCACCCTGTTTAATGTCGTGACCATTACGGGATTGATCTCCCTCGCAAAGATGTTCTGAGCGAATTCGAATCGAATCCCGAGCATATTCCGTGCTAAATTCGCCGTCATTCTGTGGTAAGATGGATATACGGCAATAGAGCTTAATATTGGGAATTCAGGAGTGGTTAACCATTGGAGTTGGAAAAAAGGATTGAACAGCTAGAAGCCAAAATGAAACAAATGGAGCTTGAGCTGACGGAACTGCGCCATGCCAGGCGCGGGGCGGACCAGCCCGTTCAGGGGCCGGCGCCGGGGGTAACGCCTCCGCACGCGGGCGCTCCGGGGCATGCCGGGCATCCTCCGCAGGCTCATCCGCCTTACGGTCAGCCGCGGGTCCCGAACCAGGCCGTTCCCCCGCAGGGCATGCCGGGGCATCAGGCCCCTCCGGGCCAGGGCATGTATGGCCCCCCGGCTCCGGGACAAGGGGGGCCGGGTTACCGGCCCGGACCGCAGGGCATGCCGGGATATCCTCCTGCAGGCGTCCCGGGCCAAGGTTATCAGGGCCAGGTTCCGCCGCAACAGCCCCGGATGCAGGAGGCCGGCCGGCCTTATCCGCCGGGGATGAATCCGTATGCTTACCCCGGGCAGCAGGCGCAGGTTCCACGCGAACCCAAGCCGCCGAAGGACTGGGAACATCTCATCGCCAGGGTATGGCTTCCGCGGGTCTTTATCGTGGTCCTGCTGCTCGGCGTGTTATGGGGATTTACGGCAGTGGTCAAAGCCGGATATTTGACCGAACCCGTTCGCTGCCTGCTGGGCGTCGTCGCAGCCGCCGTCATGTATTGGCTGGGCGAACGGCAGCTCCGCAGCAAACGGGAGGCGCTCGGACAGGTGCTTTTGGGAGGTTCGATCGGCATCCTCATCTTGTCCGTGTTTGCGGCCCATCAGCTGTATGACCTGATCCCTTCGGGCATCGCGTTTGCGCTTTACGTCATTTCGATTGCGCTATGCGTGTTTACGGCGCTCAGACGCCGCTCGCAAACGCTGATCATCATCGCGACGATGGCCGGGTATCTCGTTCCTTTCCTCGTGCATTCCGCCGAGCCGAATGCTTGGGTGCTGGCGGGATACGAGACCGCGTTTTCGCTGGCGATGATCGCCGTCGCCTTGAAATTCGATTTCCGAGCCGCCTATTTCGTCGCGGCCGGGGTGCTTCATCTGCCGCTTCTGATCGCTTACGCGGCAGGCGACTTCGATGAAAGCCGCCACGTTTTCATCGGAGCGGTATTCATTCAGCATGCGGCATTGCTCGCCTACGCCTTCTTCGGGCCCGGACGCCGCAAGCTTGACGAAACGTTGTCGTTATTCCCCGGATTCGGCGTCATGGCATTATGGATGTATGCCTTGTACCCGCTGTGGGAAGGTTCCGTCCATTGGCGGCCGTTGATGCTGCTCGTGTGGGCGCTGGTTTACACCCTGGCCGCATGGGGCAAATACATGAAGGAACAGCGTTCCCCCGTGTTCGTCTCCATCGCAACCGTCGCCTGGTTCCTGTGGGCATTCGATATTTCGAACCAGCATTATGCGCCGGCTTCCGCGATCGTCATTGGAACCGCGGGCATCGTCCTAGGCATGGTGCTGAAAAGTTATATGCAGCAAATCACGGCAGCCATCGTATTGCTGTACGGCGCGGCGGGCACGCTGTTTTTGGCCATCCATCGCATCTTTTCCGCCGAAACCCTTTCCTGGCTCGTGCTGCTGGCCTCCCTTGCGGTTCTGTCGTACGCGCTGCGGCGTATGCCGCAACGGATGTTGTCCAACCGCTGGCCGGATATTCTCATGTGGATCGATGCCGGGCTTGCGATCATTTTTATTACCGAGGCGACCAACGTGCTGACCGGCGGGCTGACGAAAGACCTGCGGCATTTGGTGTTGTCCGCGGTGTGGGCGGTGTACGCCATCGCCGTCATCGTATGCGGCGTCATGCTTCAGCGCCGGATGGTCCGGCTTGCGGGCATCGGCTTGCTGTTCCTCACGCTGGTCAAAGTCATCGTCGCCGACCTGCCGGACGTATCCGTTGCGGTCAGAGCGATTTTGTTCATCGGACTCGGCGCGATCGGCATCATCGTCTCCAGGCTCATGTACAAACGCAAACAGGTTCCGCCGCAATCGCCGCCTGATGATGCGGCCGTGGAACGTTAATGCCGACGCGTCGGTACCTGCCTGAACTTATACGAGAAATCGTTTATAGGATGTAAATGCAAACAAAGCAGTCGCGACCCCGTAGCGGGAATGCGGCTGCTTTGTTTTCGTTCGTTCATCCCTGAATCCTTTAAGCCAGCAGCAGGTCGGCAAGCTCCCGGTAACTGCCTGCCGTATACTGCGGCTGATGTTCCGTTTCGGGCTCAACCTGCCTGTGGTTGAACCAGATCGCGGTCCAGCCCGCATCCAGCGCCCCGATCACGTCATTTCGCCACGAATCGCCGATGTAGAAGCAGCGCGAAGGATCCGTCCCCGTTTGTTCATTGACGCGGGCAAACAGGCGCGGGTCCGGTTTGTCGTAACCGACCGCCCCCGATACGAAAATATGGCCGGAAGGGATGGCGGCATCCAGCGCCAGCGCCTTGATTTTGGCCATCTGGTGCTCCGCCGGTCCGTTCGTGATCAGCCCGACGACATGACCGGCCGCCTGCAAATCGCCGATCAGCTCCGTTGCCCCCGGAAACGGGCTGATCCGGAACTGGCGCTCCAGGTATTGTTCCTGGATCCGGGCCGCCTCCCCATCCGTCACCGCGATCCCGAATTCCGCCAAAGCCAGCTTGGCCCTTTGGATCCTCATCTCCTGCAAATCCCGTTCCGCTCCGGCGGCATTGACCGCGCCATGGCTGGCGGAAAGCTTGTCGCTGTAATATCTGAATCGGTGATATACCGCCTCATACGGAAAGTCCTCTCCGGTGCCGAGCACATGCCGAAGCGCCTCCCTTAGCGGCTGCAAATGATCGTAAAGCGTATCATCCACGTCAAAAAATATCCCTTTTGCGTTCGTCCGTTTCTCTCCCATTGCGCTTCCTCTCCTATGGTCAGGATTGCAAAATCCTTATTGTGATGTTTGTTACGGCAAACGAATTTATGTCTATTTTAGCACATTATGCCGCGGTACAAGCAGGTTTCAGCGACCGCCGGACACGGGTAAAAAAGACTTACCCCGGGCTTAAAACCCTTTCAATTGTGACAGAACTGGCACAACCGTTCCCCGCCCGTTCAATTTTGAACAAAAATGAAAATCGCCGAATTTAGCCTTTTTCAAAGCTTAATCGGATTTTTTGGCCTTTTTTTGCGAAGAATGTGAAGATTATCACAGAATAATTGTATTTTATTTACAGTTATGTATTCTACTGTATTTGTTTTCTTTTTCACAAGTTACTATGCTATGGCTATAAGGATTCGCGAATTATCCAAACACTCAGCGATTAAGGCATGCTAGAAAGGAGTTTCCCGTGAAGAAAAAAAGATGGTTGTTTTCACTCATTTTTATTTCCGTCGTCATGCTGCTCAGCGGATGCGATACGAAACTGATGGTCCTGGATCCGAAAGGGCCGGTAGCGAAAACACAATCCAATACAATTATCTTCTCCATTCTGATGATGGCGCTCGTGTTAATCGTCGTGTACATCCTGTACATTTTCATGTTGACCAAATACCGGGCCAGCAAAACGCCGGACGATTATGAACCGCCTCATATGGAAGGAAGCAAATGGCTCGAATTTATTTGGACTGCCATTCCGATTATCATCGTAGCCATTTTGTCCGTCGTTACCGTACGTACGACTTATGCCGTAGAAAAGGTGCCGGCCGGCTATGAGGATCAAAAGCCGCTTGTCATCTACGCCTCCTCTTCCAACTGGAAATGGCATTTCAGCTATCCGGAGGAAGGCATCGAAACGGTAAACTACGTCAACATCCCTACGCACCGTCCGGTCGAGTTCCGTCTCTACTCGTACGGTCCGATTTCAAGCTTCTGGGTTCCGCAGCTCGGCGGACAGAAATACGCGATGAGCGACATGATCACCAAGCTGAATCTCGTCGCCGAACATGAAGGTTCGTACATGGGTAAAAACTCGAACTTCTCCGGTAAAGGTTTCGCCCAAATGGAATTCGAGGTGCTTGCCCAATCTCCTGCCGATTACACGAAATGGGTCAAAGAGGTGCAGCAAACCGCTCCGAAGCTGACCGAGCAGGAATTCAACTCCGTATTGCATACGGACTTCGTCGGACGCAAGTCTTACAGCTCCACGCACCTGAAATTCTCGGCTCCGCCTATGGATATGTCCGAACACGGCCATGGCGGGGACAATTCGACAGACAGCAAGGAATCCGGCAAGGATTCAGCGGATCATATGCAGGACATGGGTGACATGAAAGACATGAACGATCATTCTTCCATGGAACACGGTCACTAACATCATGGAGAAAGGAGAACAAACTGCATGAAATGGGACGAATTTTTTGTTACCGGCGAGCCGATGATCTACGCGGCCGATGTCAGCATCGTGCTCGTATCGCTCGCCATCGTGATCGGATTGACCTATTTCAAAAAATGGGGCTATCTGTGGCGTGAGTGGCTCACCACCGTGGACCACAAAAAAATCGGCATTATGTATATTTTGTCGGCGTTGATCATGCTGTTCCGCGGCGGCGTCGACGCCCTGTTGATGCGGGCGCAGCTCGCGACGCCGGACTCCAAATTTTTGGACGCCCAGCACTACAATGAGATATTTACGACGCACGGGGTTATCATGATTTTGTTCATGGCGATGCCGTTTGTCATCGGGATGATGAACGTGGTCGTTCCGCTGCAAATCGGGGCCCGCGACGTCGCTTTCCCTAGACTTAACGCCGTCAGCTTCTGGATGTTCTTTATGGGAGCGATGCTGTTTAACATTTCGTTTGTGATCGGGGGATCGCCGGATGCCGGCTGGTCCGCGTACTTCCCGCTCGCAAGCCTTGAATTCAGCCCGACGGTAGGCAATAACTACTACTCGCTCGCGCTGCAAATATCCGGTATCGGTACGCTGATGACGGGCGTCAACTTTATCGTGACGATCCTGAAGATGCGTGCTCCAGGCATGAAACTGATGCGTATGCCGATGTTCACCTGGTCGGTACTGATTACGAACGTCATTATTTTGTTTGCTTTCCCTGTGCTCACCGTAGCGCTTGCCCTGATGATGTTCGACCGCGTGTTCGGAAGCCAGTTCTTTACGATGGCCAACGGCGGTATGGATATGCTCTGGGCCAACTTGTTCTGGGTTTGGGGACACCCTGAAGTATATATCGTTATCTTGCCTGCTTTCGGTATTTTCAGCGATATTATTTCCACATTCTCGAAAAAGAATTTGTACGGCTACAAATCGATGGTTGTCAGCATGGTCGCCATCTCGGTCCTGTCCTTTCTCGTATGGGCGCACCATTTCTATACGATGGGCCAAGGCGCCATGGTCAACGGCTTTTTCTCCATCACGACGATGGCGATCGCGGTTCCGACCGGGGTCAAAATTTTCAACTGGCTGTTTACGCTCCGCAAAGGCAAAATCTCGTTCACGTCTCCGATGCTGTACGCGATGGGCTTTATCCCGATCTTTACGATCGGCGGCGTAACCGGCGTCATGCTTGCGATGGCAAGCGCCGACTATCAGTATCACAATACGATGTTCCTGGTGGCCCACTTCCACTATGTGCTTATTCCGGGTACGGTATTCGGGGTACTGGCCGGCATGCATTACTGGTTCCCTAAAATGTTCGGCTTCCGCCTGAACGAACGTCTGGCCAAAACGGCCTTCTGGCTGATCATCGTCGGCTTCAACGTGGCTTTCATGCCGCTGTTCTTCCTTGGACTTAACGGCATGACGCGCCGGATGTACACCTATTCGGCCAGCACCGGCTACGGTCCGCTGAACATGATCGCGACGATCGGCGCTCTCATTCTTGCGGTCGGCTTCGTGGTCCTGTGTTACAACTTCTTCTACAGCTTCCGCCACAGCCCACGCAACGAGGGCGGGGATCCATGGGATGCACGTACGCTGGAATGGAGCACGCCAAGCCCGGTTCCGGTTTACAACTTTGCGAAAGTGCCTGTCGTGCACTCCGAAGATGCTTTCTGGCATGCCAAAAAGCATAACGTTCCGCTTTATGAAGAAGGACCTTACGAAGAGATTCATATGCCAAACAACAGCGGGCAACCGTTCATTCTCGGCGTAATCATGTTTTTCCTGGGCTTTTTCCTCGTGTTCAGCTGGTTCATTCCTGCGATCATCGCAGGCGTCGGCGTGATCATCATGCTGGCGGTGCGTTCCTTCGAACGCGATCACGGCTATCATATTCCACCGAAGGAAATCGCCGCTACCGAACAGAAACTGCGGGGTGATACCGTATGAAAATAAATGACACGCTTCCGCTGGAGTACAGAACCGAGGAGAACAGCAACAAAATCTTCGGCTTCTGGCTCTTCCTTGGAGCAGAGATCGTCTTGTTTTCCACGTTGTTCGCCGTATACTTCACGCTTTGGAACCGTACGGGCAACGGCCCGACCGGCAAAGAGCTTTTCGAGGTCGGCGGTGTTATCTGGGAAACGTTCCTGCTGCTCACAAGCAGCTTTACCTGCGGCCTTGGCATTCATGCCATGCGCCTCGGCTTGAAAAAACCGATGATGATTTTCTTCGTCGTCACGTTGCTGATGGGCCTCGGGTTCCTCGGCATCGAGATTACGGAATTCGTCAACTACGTGCATGAAGGCGCGACGCTGCAAACGAGCGCATTCCTGTCCAGCTTGTTCGTCCTGCTCGGAACCCACGGTCTTCACGTGACCATGGGGATCCTGTGGGGCGCAGGCATCCTGATTCAAGTGGGTCGCCAAGGCTTTACGGACGAGACCGCGAACAAATCGTTCATCTTCTCGCTGTACTGGCACTTCCTTGACGTCGTCTGGATCTTTATCTTCAGCTTTGTCTACCTGAAAGGATTGATGTAATATGGCACGATTGTTCCCGATACGTCACGTGATGGGATATATCTTTTCGCTGGTCCTTTCACTCGTGGCACTTGGCGTGATTTACTGGGATCTGACGTTTTCGGCCGCCATGGTCATTCTGATCATCAGCGCATTGATTCAGGCTTCGCTGCAGCTGGTTCTGTTCATGCACATCGGCGAAACGTCCTCGAAAAAGACGCTCTACCTCAACATCGCTTATGCGGTATTCGTCGGCGTTGCCACGATTTTCGGTACGCTCTTTGCGATGATCTGGGGATACTGATACACCTGAAATCGAAAAAAGCTGTCCTTTGCGGACAGCTTTTTTTTGCGTTATTGACGATGGACAAGCCGGTTCGTTTCCCCTCCCCCGTATTGCCGGTCACAAGCGCCCCGGAACGGCCTTGCACCGGTATGGATGCCCCCGTCCCGTCAATGAAACGCCTTCCAAAACGCCCCTGTCGTATCGATCAAATCGCGGATTTGGGCAAAGGGGATCATAAAGGTTGGGAAACCTGCGGCATACGGGGCGATTTCGTACGGATCGAAAACAAGATGAAGGGCGTCTTCCGTCATGTAAAAGGATTGATCCGGCGAAATTCCTTGATAACTTCCGGGAAATACGTAAGCATATTGCGGGTCCTCCTCAATTTGCCTGCCGACGATGTCGCTCAGCCGCTTTACGTAATCGCTGCCGGGCTTAAACAAATCGTTGAGACGGAACATCCGCCCCGTCGCCAGATCGATCAAAGCAAATGCCTTTGTCGGCATGCCATGTGCCGCGCCAAGGGGATACCGGTATCCGTCCAGCTCCAGCACAAGCAGGTTTTGTTTATAAAACAGAACCTCAAAGTCGCCCGTATAGGTGTAGTCCAGCGTCTGATCCGCAGGAACGGGCTTTACCTGCGACAGCTCCTTCAATCTGGCATTCACCGACCGCTGGGCCGCCGGGTCTTTGATTCCTTCCACGACCGGATCATAAACCAGGTAATCCGGATTCGGCTTATATTTCTCTTCTTTCACGAGGTAGGGCGGCTGCAGCGGAATGACGGTGTTTTGCCGCCAAATGACCCGCCCGCTGCGGTCGATATAGGACAACCGCTGGTCGACGAATGCCTTGATCAGCCCTTCGTTTTCCCGCTCCAGGGTTCCGCTGCCGCCGACGCGAGGATATCCCGGTGCCGGGTTTCCGGTCAAGTCGATGAAAAAAGTGTATCGCCCGTCGGAGGCCGACGCCAATCCGCCTTCGTAATTGGTTACGTCGCGATAGAGAAAATCGGTCAGCCTCCTGCCGTTCTCGTCCGCAATCGCATATAGCGAACCGATGTAGGGCTGCTGCGGATCGACGGCACGGCCGAGCGCAAACCGCCCTTCGTTCAAATCCCGGATATCGTCGTATTCCGGGCGGATCACCCATTCCCCTTGCCGGTCGATAACGCCGAATCTGGATTGGTAATCCTCGGCGGTATTAACGATGGCACGGCCTTGATGGAACGGGAACGCCGAGGCGAAAGCGGCCGGGATCGCGACGCTGCCCTTCTCGTCGATGTACCCGTACTTCCCGCCGGCTACCTTTTGGAATGCAAGCAGCCCCTCTCCAATCGGGCCGACGTAAGCATAAGGGTACGTCGCCAGCCTGCGGCCGTTCCGGTCGATCAAGGCGTATTCGTTCTCTCGGATTTTGACGACGGCCTTGCCGCCGGAATAATCGCCGGCTTCCGCAAATTGCGCAGCAATGGCTTCATGGCCCTCCGGATCCAGATAGCCGTACCGGCTGCTTCCATTCCCGCCGGCCGGGTCATTGAAGACGGCCCGGCCTTCATGCATATCCGCAATAAACGCATATGTTTTGCGGGTAAGCACCCGGCCCTCTTGATTGATCAGCGTGAAGCCTTGTTCGTCGTTCGCGACGGCCCGGCCCTCCGAAAAGGGATTGATCCACTGGTACCTTGGTTGAACGACAAAACGCCCCGCCGAATCGATCACCCCGTATTTCCCTCCTGCCGCGGCAACGGCAAGACCGTTCTGTTGAAAATCCCGGGCATCGTCGAACTGGGCCGGAATCACCAATTTATCTTCGGCATCGATATATCCCCACTTCGTTCCGTGCGTCGTTTTCAGGGAAGCGGGAAACAACCCGGAAGGCCGCGGAAAGCGTCCGCTTCCGTGCAGCGCCTGCTCGATGTTCCGCTCGAGTTCGCGGAGCGTTTCCTTGGACGGATAGGGATCCGGAAAGGAAAGGGCCCGGCGTACCGAAGCCAGCGCGGGTTCCGGCATCCCGGCCCGATACTGGGCGTCCGCCAGGTAATACCAGTAAAAGGAATAATCCGGATGCTTCCGCGTCAGCCCTTCGTAATACCGTACCACGGTCGGAAAATAGTACCGGTACGCATCCGGCGCGGGAACAAACGCGCCCCGGCTCCACCGAACCACATCCACCCGGTATGCGTCCCCCGTATCATGAATCCAGAGGGCGATTTCGGCCTGTCCGTCCCGTCCGTTCGTCCCGGGCATATCCTCGACATGGACGAAGCTGCAGCTCATGCCAGGCGGGGCGGCATCGGTCAGGATTTCACCCGACCAGGCATAAACGGACAACTTTGACCAAATAGAACCGATCTGCCAACCGATGACTACATGGTTCGTTCCAGGCTGCAGGACCGGCGCGGCAGCCATGTAAGTGACGCCGTATCCCGGTCCCTTCATCCGGGCGGCAGCCTCGTAGCGCCCTTCCCGGTAAACAAGCACCATAACAAATAGTTCGCCTTGCAAACGGTAAACCGCCGTGATTTCGGGAATTCGGTCTCCGGTCATATCGGCGGCAAGAACGGCCGGACGGGGCGCGGGACCGCCGATGTTCGCCAGTTCGGCGCCTTGCGGCAAATGCCGCCTGGCGATCTGGATCGGATGATCGTGTACGGGCATCTTGGGATAACCTCCCTTATTCAACAAGCTCCTTCGCCTAATCGTATGCGGCCAGCCGCCATATATGAGTTCTCCCGTCCAAAAACACTGTCGTAGAAGTATTATTTCTTTATATACTCAACCATTTCCTTATGCAGTTCCAGCTCGGAACATTTGAAGATCCCATGAAAATCATGAGGATTACGAATCACTTTGTTTAATGCATCAATTCCGTATTGTTCACATACAAATTCCACGAACATATAGGAGAACTGGAATCCTTTCATCGTTTCGAAATCCCAGGTATCGTTATTTAATTCATCAAAGGATGGGATCGCCAGATTGCGGATCGCATCTTCCGTCGAACCTTTTATAAAGTCCTGAGTCATCTGTTTGGCTTCGAATCCGCCTATCCCCTGCCTGATCCATTTGGGAGCCATTGGATTAATGTCATTGATTAGCCACATGGTGAACAAATGGACCGTGCTTTTTAGGATGGATTGGTACGTATGTTCGGGTCCTGGATTCAACGGAGATACGATCTTAAGAATATGTCCTTCATATGTGCCCATAAACCAATTGGGTGCATCGGCTTCTCCTACAGCTTGATGAAACGTCGGCAGGTCAGGGTATATTTCAATAACGACTTTTCGTGATGGACGGTGATTGTATTTTGTCGAGATACGTTCTACATTATTGCTGAGTTCGGCGAACAAGTCATGTTGTACCTTCTTCAAACGATTACTCGAGTCCTCGTTGCCACCCTTATCTACAATTGAAATCAAATCTTGAATAGACATGATGGTAATATCTCCCCATTCTTTGAGTTCTTTTTTTAGTCGTTCCAGTGACCTGTACAATCTGTTCTTTACTGCACTCTCACGCATCCCAACGATCTTGGAGATTTCAGACAACGTGCAGTCCACAAAAAAACGCAGGGCAATAATTTCTTGGTCTACCTCATCTAATTTTTTTAGCGCCGCTCCGATATCAATCCGAAAATCAACATACTTCGTAAATTCAAGAGAGATCGACTGTGATTCGTAATCTTTAAAATCAAAAGGAGATTCTTTTTTTCGGGATAACTTCCGATATTCGTTTTTTACTGTATTCTGAGCAATCTTAAAAATCCACGTGAATAAATTAGAGGTACCTTTAAAGCTGTGAATATTTTCGGCAGCCTTTAAAAAAACCTGTTGAGTCATGTCTTCCGCAACCCGTGGGTTTAATTTCAGCGAGAAATATTGGCGGATTCGTTGACGATGCTGCTCATACGCTCTTTCAAAGCTTGTGGTGATCGCCTGTTCATCCGGATAAACAGGTTTTGTGTCATGAGCTCCTGACATGGTGAAAACCTCCTCTTGATTTACAATGAATTAGACACCAGAGGGAGCCAAAAAGCCACGTACATACAAAAAATATTATGTATTACACGTTCGGCAAACGAAAAAAAGCCGCAGTTCGCGGCTAATTAAGCGTGTGCGTCCTTGTCGTTTTACATGTCCTGTCTGTCGTGTACGTTGAACCTTGAGCAAGCCACGCCCTTACTCCCCGTGCTCCGCGATATATTCCGCCAATCGGCGGTAGATCCCCACGATCTCCTCCATCGGCATCCGCACAAGACCGCTGGACGACGGAGCCACGAACTCGTGGATTTCCGGGATGACCGGGTCCGGTTGAAATCCCCAGTCCACTTTGCTTTTCTGGCTGTATTCGGTATAGACGCCTTTGCCGACAAAGCAAGCGACCTTCGGGTGATACTTCCGGAGCTTCGCGCGGAGAATTTCTCTGCCCTCGGCATATTCGCTGCGATCGATGTCATCGATTCCGCGCGTCGGTCTCGCAACGATATTGGTAAAGCCGTACCCCATTTTCAGCAGGTCCCGGTCCTCCGAGGCCTCGTAAAGCCGCGGCGTTAATCCCGCCCGGTACAATATTCGGTAAAAATGGTTGCGCGGATTGGCGTAATGATGCCCGGTCTCTCCGGACCGCAGGCTCGGATTAAAGCCGATAAACAGGATGGACAACCCCATGTCCAGGTGATCCGGTATTTCCGGCATCGCGCTCACCTCCTTTGGATACGTTGGATTCGGAAAGGCATCGACCGGAGGACCGGTTTATTCCCGCCGTTCGGCTGTTGCCCGGTCCCCCGCCCCGCAAGCCTTAGGCTTATGATCATGGTATACCCCGGAGCAGCGACCTGCAACCAGATCATCCGAACCTTTAACACTAAATTAACATCCCCCTCCCTATAATGAAGTTATCGCCAAAGTCCAGGGCCATGCGAATTGAATGAAGAAAAACATCTACCGACGTACGTTCTCAGTAGACAGACCGCGTTTAGATGAAGGTTTTCCTGCAATATCAGGAAGCAATGGCTCTGCAGTTTATACTCTCTGATTTTATCAGAAAGGGGTAACCTGATTATGAAACAAAGAAAGCGCTATCAAATGATACTTGCCGCCTTTTTCCTCCTCTTCTCCACGGCGTTGTCCGCCTGCTCCTCGTCAAGCTCAACCGGCAGCGCTCCTCCGCCCACGGAAACCGCAAAAGACAGCGCCGAAGCAACGCCAAGCCCTGCGGAAACGCCCAAAGAAACAACCGATGAACCGGTCACCATTAAAATTTTGTATCCTTGGGGGGCCGATGCCTTCGAGCAGCGGTACCGCGGAATCGAAAAGCTGCTTCCGAACGTGACGATCGAACTGGTCGATTCCCAGGCCCAGATGGATCCCCTCCAGGAGCTGAATGCCCAGAAAATCGTTCCCGACATCATTTTTGCAAACTGGGGGCTCGATGCCTTATACGAGCTGGACATGATCGAGCCGCTGGACGACCTGATTCAAAAACACCAGTTTGACCTGAAGGCGCTGGACCCTTCGCTCGTCGCTTCCATTCGCGCGATGGATCGCACGGGCCAAGGACGGATTCTCGGATTCCCCATTCAATACAGTCCATACGGTATTTGGTACAACAAAGAAGTGTTCGACAAATTCGGCATCGAATATCCCACGGAACGTTTGACCTGGGACGAGGTGGTCGAGCTTGCGAAGCAGATGACCGCGGAACGCGACGGGGTTCAATACCGCGGATTGGAGATGGGACCCGGGCTCGCCTCGGGCGAGGTCACCGTTCCGTTGTCCCAGCTTGCGGTAAACTTGACCGATCCGGACACGGGCGAAGTGCTGATCGACAAAGAGCCGGCCGTGACGCGGTATTTTGAACTGATGAAAAAGATTTACGGCATTCCCGGCATTGTGAACGAAGACCCGGAAGCCCGCAAGGATTATGAATTTCCAAAGAAAAACGTAGGCATGATCGTCTCTTGGATCGAATATTTGCGTTGGGGCGTCGGCGACCCCGAAGTTGCCGCGAACATGGAGGCGGCCCCGCTGCCGGTATGGGGGGACGGGGAAGAATCCGCTCCGCCGGCGGGAAGCAATCTGCTTGTCATTAACAAATACAGCGAGCATAAGGACGCGGCCTTCAAAGTGCTGGCGGCTTACCTGTCCCCAGAGCATCAGACGGAGCTCGCCAAAATCGGGGATGCACCCCCGTTGTTCAATAATAAAGACGTAATCAGCCACTTCGGCGAAAACGTGGAGGTGTTCCAAGGAAAAAACGTTGCCGCCTTTTACGAGACGTCCCCTGCTTTGCCTCCGGCGAAAATCAGCACCTGGGACCCATACGTCGACATCGGGGGCTCCATGTTGAAGTTTTCCCAATCGGACATGGACATTGCATCGTTTTTGCGCCAGCTTAAAGAGGAATCCGAAATCAAGATCAAAGAAGCCAAAAAACAAAAGGAATGATGCGGCTTTCGGCTTAAGCAAACTCAAGCATAAAGAGGTGAATCCTGCTTGAAATACCAGGTATTTAGCGCCAACGAATGGCTGTATCCCGATCAATCCGTCACGCATCCCTCCGAACATGAGCTTCAGATTCGAATCGCGGGAGCCCGGGGCTCTTATGCAGGCTGTCAGGTTCTCTTGAACGATTTGCCGGTTCATAAGGTTTTAAACTGGGCGGTTCATGACAACGGAAAAGGGCTGCGGAGCCTTTCCGCCCTTGCATCGGGCTTTAAGATCTACCGGCTGCTGGACGTGCAAGTGAACGAAAATACCGATATCGACGTATCTACCGTGCCCGTCGGGACGCCGGCTCCTCCTTACGTGACGCGCCAAGCCCCGTTCCGCGTGTACGATGCGCTGCTTCCGGTCGAGAAGCCGTGTGCCGCAAGGAACGCCGCCGAAGCCTACTACCTATGCTGGCACATTCCGGAAGAGGCTGCACCGGGCATTTACGGCGGGGACGTCACCCTGACGGTCGATGGTCAAACCTGTGTCATCCCCGTTCACATCGAGGTATTTAAGGCCGTGATTCCTGCCCAAGGGCGGCTCCACGTCGCCAATTGGTTTTCGTCGCGCAACATCGCCGAGCGGCATGGCCTTGAGCCCTGGTCCGAAGCATTTTGGTCGATGCTCGAACAATACGGGCTGGCGATGAGGCGCTGCCGTCAGACCCATTTCATGGTGAACGGCTCTTTTATCGACGTCACAGCCCTTGGCGATGGACGTTATGCCTTTGACTTCTCAAAAGCGGAACGGCTGATCACGCTGTTCCTCAAGCTTGGATTTACCCATATCGAAGGCGGACACGTGGCCGGACGTGTGAATTGGGAAGATCCGACCTTCGTTTTGAATGCAGTTCCGGGCATCCAAGCCACCTCAAGAGAAGGGTACGCCTTTCTGTCGCAATATTTGAGCGCATGGCGGGACTGGCTTGAAAAGAAAGGGTGGCTTTCGCTGCTCGTTCAACACGTTGCGGATGAGCCGATCGCGCCTTCGGCCGCGGACTATCGCATCCTGTCGGGGATCGTGCGCAAATGGCTGCCCGGGGTGCCGCTCATCGACGCCGTCATCGATACGGGCGTTGCCGGAGCCGTGGATGTCTGGGTTCCTACCAATAAGGAATACGAGCTCCGCCGGGAAGATTACGAGCGCTACCGGAGCTGCGGGGATGCGCTGTGGTTTTATACGTGTTGGAATCCGGGCGGCGTTTATTTGAACCGCTTCCTCGACATTCCGCTTTTGAAGACGCGTTACCTTCATTGGGGCAACGCGAAGTACGGGCTGGACGGATATTTGCATTGGGGATTCAATTATTATTTCCAAAACCAAGATCCGTTCGAGCTGACGAATCCGCTGCTTGCCCCCGACGTCCACGATCGGCGCGTACCTGCCGGAGATACCCACATCGTGTATCCCGGTCCCAACGGCCCGCTTCTCAGCATGAGGCTGGAAGCCATGCGCGCCGGCGTGGAGGATTACGAGCTGCTGCGGACTCTTCGGGATCATGACCCCGAGCTTGCCGAAGACATCCTTGCCTCCTGCATGAAAAGTTTTACGGAAGTCGACACGGACCCCGCCGCTTTTGACCGGGCTTACCGGCGGCTGCTGGAAGCGGTATCGGCGTATGCGCCTTAGGCAAATCGATTTCCCGTCATGATTTGCGCGCCTCGAAAGGCGGACCAAACCAAAAACGGCTGTTCCGTCCGTAGTCTTGAGCTACGAAGGAACAGCCTTGTTATTTCATGCCTGTCTGAACGCCGGAGAACCCTGGGGCCGACAACAGCCCCGACAAACCTGCAAGTCAATACAGCTTGTCCGAAGTTGCCTTGGCGGTAATTTCCCTGTATTTGATCGCTTGGTCTTTCATTCTTAACGATACGGCGACGTTCAGGATGTCGATGATCGCAAGCTGCGACATTTTGGCCGCGAGCGAGCTGCCCTGCAGCGGATTTTCCCTGCCCACCACGATCAGGACGATATCCGCGATTTTCGTGATCGGCGAACGGGCGTTGCTTGTGACGGCAATGATGCGGGCACCCGCCTTTTTGGCGATGTTCAGGTTGTCGATCGTGTCCTTGGTGCTGCCCGAAATGGACAAGCCAACGGCGACGTCGCCTTTGTTCATCAGGGAAGCCTGCATCGCCTGAAAATGGGTGTCGCTGCTCGCCATGCTGTTTTTGCCGATTCGGGCAAAGCTGTGCGCTCCCTGGGCCGCAGTCAATCCCGACGAACCGACGCCGAAAAAATGAACGTTCGCGGCTTCCGCCAGCGCGTCGATCGCTTGGGTCAGCTGCTCCTCGCTGACAAGCTCCCTCGTCTGCTCCAGCGTCCGCAGATGCGTGCCGATTATCTTTTGGCTCAGCGTCAGCGGGTCGTCATCCTCGGCGATTTCCTCATGAATATGATCGGTCGGCTTCACCAAGTCCTGGGCCAAAGACAGCTTGAAGTCCTGAAAGCCCTGGAATTTCATTTTCCGGCAAAAACGCAGCACCGTCGTCTCGCCTACTTCCGCCTTCTCCGCCAGCTCCGTCACCGAATCGTAAATCAAATCCTGGGCGTTTTCCAAAATATAATGCGCGACCTTCTGCTCGGTTTTCGTCAGGCCGTTCAAGTGGCTGCGGATGCTCAGCAGCGTTTTCCCCATTTCCTGTGCGCCCGGCATGTTTTCCTCCCCTTCCCGTACCATGTCAACGTTTCCAAAACGGCTCGCCCGGAATATGTTCATCTATTGTGCATATAAAGGTGAATTCCGCCTCTAAGTCAATCTTATTGTACCCGGTCGCAAACGCGGTTGGCAAGCGGAGGCGCGTATCCCCAGCCCTGAAACGGACCCTTTCCTCATCCCAAAAAAACAAGTTGCGAATCGAACTAAATATAGTAAAATCTAGAAAAAAGCTCGGGTGGTGGATAGTTTGAAAAGCCTTGGTTGGATTCTGTTGTTGATTTTTGCGTTAAGCGGATGCGGTGGAGGCACTGAAAAAGAAGACGAGAAGTTCGCCCAAGAAGACATGGGCATCGTCAAAACCGCCAGCGGCGAAAAAGTGCATTTCGGCATGAAACGGGCGGATGCCGAAAAGGTGCTGGGGAAAGGCAAAGACGCCGGAAAAGGCCGATGGGAATACGAACCGGGCATCCTCGTGTTCTATAGGAACGACTCCGTCGCCATGATCACGCTGGAGGAAAAGACCCAGGGCCAATACCAAACGACCCGCGGCGCCGAAATCGGCATGCGGCTCGAACAAATCAGAAGCCTCTACGGCGAAAACGACATCCCCGATCCGTCGGGCGCAAACCTGAATTATATTTACGATTTTAACAAAGGGGAGTTCCTTGACGAATACCCCTCCGTAACGGATGAAAAAACCAAGGACACGGTAGTGTTTTCAACGATGTTCGATTCCAACGGGCAAGCTGATGCGCTGATCATGATCGACGTCTATTTTCAGAATCACGGCGAATGAGCGCAGAAGCCCACAGCCGGTATTTTTTCATAAAAAAATAAAGCCCGCGCGAATACGTCCGCGGCAGGCTCTGACGATATGGGGTTATCTTGCTTCGATGCGCTTTTCCACGCACCACTTGATGACAAACAGAAACGCGATGCTAAGCAGCAGCTCGAAAACGAACGATCCTAGCCAGTTCCAGCCGGCCATGGCGGTCAGCGAATCATGCGTAATCGTGCCGGTCCCGTTTTCATAATGGAAAGTCACCAGATTGAACGCCTGAGTGGAATCCTGGCCGAACAGCAGGTTTTCCAGCCAGTCCATGACGGCCGACAGGACCAGGAACAGCAGCAGGCCGACCCAAAACGCGCCTTTTTTCGTGATGCTGCGGGCCAGCGCAATCACGACGTAAAAAAACAAAAATCCGTAAACGGTCGTAATCACGGCCTCCAGCACCAATCCGATCCACACGTATACGGGAAGATGAAGCGCATCTCCCCAAAAAGACGTATCGAAGCGGCCTAGAAAATACATTCCCGCCCCGGCAGCAACCACCAGGACTGCGAGCGTGTTCAAGATGGCGTAGACGAGGGACGCCCAAACGTAGGAGAGGGTGTTTACCGGCAATAGCCTGCGGCTCACCGATTTGATGTTGTAGTCGAACACCCTCAGGTTGTTGATCATGAAAATAACGGCGGCCGTAAAGTTGGCAATAAGGATGACGACCATTTTGACTTCCAGCATCGCGGGAGACAAGATCATTCCTAGTTCGCATAAAATCAGCACGGCGCAAACGGCCAGCAGCAAATTCGCGTTCCGTCTCAGGTCGTATTTAAGCAGCTTCATCATTCGCCGAACACCTCTTTGAACATGTCGTCCACGCTCCTTCCATGCTTCATGCGGATGTTTTCCACTTCCTCATGCAGCACGATGCGGCCGTCCCGCAAAAACATCACTTCATCGAAAATCCGTTCCATGTCCCCTACCAGATGGGTGGAGATGATCAGGCTGCTGTCTTCGCGGTAAAAACGGACGATCGCATCCAAAATTTTGCCGCGGGCCACCGGATCGACGCCGCCGATCGGCTCATCGAGCAAATACAGGCTGACGTTCCGGGAGAGGGCCAGCGTCAGCTGCAGCCGTTCATTCATCCCTTTGGAGAGGATGCTGACGCCGCTTTTCTCGTCCAGTTTCATGAAATCGAGCATCTCGCGGGCTTTTTCCATATCGAAATCCGCATAAAAATCGTTGTAGAAGGCGATGGCATCCCTCACCTTCATCCAGCTTTCCGTCATCGGGCGGTCGGGCATGTAGGAAATGAGGCTTTTCGTCTCTCTGCCGGTCGGTCGGCCCATCACAGAAATGTCGCCGGCCGAGGCCGGGGTCAGCCCCGCAATAATTTGCATCAGCGTGCTTTTGCCGCTGCCGTTCGAGCCGAGCAGGCCGATCAGCCGGCCCGGCCCGATATCGAAGCTGACGCCGTCCAGCACCTGTTTTTTTCCGTATTTTTTCGACACGCCGTTAACCTTCAGAAGTGCGTCCATCCGGATGCCCCTCCTTCCGGTCCTTGCCGCTTTCAGCCGCCACGGCCTCTTTAACGATCGTCACGATGTCCTGATTTTTGAACCCCAGCTCCTGCATGCCATGGATGAATTGGTGAAGCAGTTCTCCGGCCATTTCTTTTTTGATCGCCATAATTTTGGATTCCTCGCTTGTCACATATCTTCCCAGACCCCGTTTCGTCTCAACGACCTCCTCGCGTTCGAGTTCCTGAAACGTCCGCTGAATCGTGTTGGGGTTGATTTGCAAATCCGCCGCCAGCTCCCTTACCGACGGGATTTTGTCGCCGGGCTGGAGCAGGCCGGATACGATCTGTCTTTTGATATGGTTCATGATTTGAAGATAGATCGGCAAATTGTTGTCGAATTCGATGCTCAAGTGGACAGACTCCTTTCGCCGTCAGCTTAGCTCCTTCGCCGCATCAGGCTATATCACGTTTCTTAAACGTAACAAAGCTGGCGCCAAGAAACAAGACCATATATACCGCCAGTACCGCAATGGAAAAAGGAAGCGTCATCCCTTCGATCGGCGGCTGCCCTCCGTGGCTGTACACCGACAGATCGGCGTTCGGGAACAGCACGTATTTGTAAAAGCTTTTTGGAATCGTTAAGCTGCTGAACACGACCGCCGCCATGCCGACGCCCATCGCCGCGCCCGTTGAACGGGTGAGCACGCCCATCATGAAGCCCAGCGTCACGTAAACGATGCTGTACACAAAAGAGCTGCCGCCCGCGATCCACAGATCCCGCCAAGCGCCGGCACCAGCTTCCATTCCGAAAAACGCCGCGCCGGAAGCGAATCCGACCGCCATCAGCCATACGAATAGCGATAGCGTAAAGAGCAATGCCGCTGCATATTTCGAAGCAAGCACTTTCCCCCGGCTTTGCCCGCGGATCATCAGGAACTTGATCGTTCCCAGGCTGTGCTCGCTTGCAACCATCCCGGCGGTAAAGATGACAGCCAGCATGGCGGTAAATTGACCGAAGAAGCTCGTCGATGACATCATGGCCGTAAATTCGGAGGCGGAACCGATCATATCCCCTCCCCAGCGTTTAAAGGCCCAGGACAGCGCTACGAGCGCAACGGCGATGATCGCGTAAGGAATAAAAAAGCTGCGTTTTTTGGACATTTTCAGCCATTCGTTTAAGACAAGCCTGTTAAAACTAAGCAATGCGGTTTCCTCCCGTCCATTTCAAAAATTCGTCTTCCAGCGACTGCTTCAGCTCCGTGATCTGATAAATCGGAACCCCGGCGGCGCCCAGCGCGGTAACCGTCTCCGGAATATCCTTGTATCGAAGCGCCACGAGCAGTTCGCTTTGCTCCTCCGCGACCTGCAAAATTTCGGCATGCTCCTGGCTTCCCAGCACTTGCTTCGCTTCATCGAAACGTCCGACCCGGAACATGACGCGCACGAAGTTTTTCTCTTCCGCCGCGGATGCTCCGCTTTCGCCGATGGCGCGAACCGTCACGAGCTTGCCGTCCTGTATGACGACGACGCGGCTGCACAGCTGCTCCATTTCCAGCAGCAAATGGCTGGATACCAGGATCGAAATGCCTTCCTCGCGGGCAATCGTTTTAAGGTAATCGCGCATTTCGCGGATGCCTGCCGGATCGAGACCGTTGGTCGGCTCATCCAAGATAAGCACCGACGGCTCGTGCAGCAGCGCTTGCGCAATGCCGAGACGCTGGCGCATGCCGAGCGAGTAAGCTTTCACTTTCTTTTTCATCGCCTGTTCGAGTCCCACCAGCCGGACCACCTCGTCGATCCGTTCGTTGCTGATCCATTCGTTCATCCGCTGATATTGCTTCAGATTGTCGTAACCCGTCATGTAAGGATAAAATTCCGGGTTCTCGATAATGGCCCCGATATGTCGGATCGCCTTCTTCCATTCGTGCCGGATGCTGCTGCCGCGGACGAACACGTCGCCCTCGGTCATTTGGATCAGTCCGGCAATCATCCGGATGGTGGTCGTTTTTCCGGCGCCATTGGGCCCGAGCAGCCCGACGATCTCCCCTTCGCGCACGTCGAATGAAAGCTGATCGACGATTGTTTTCCCTCCGATTTTTTTGGACACGCCCCTTAACGAAAGCACGGCGGTTTCTTCATGTATGTTTTGAGATTGCGTCACGTTCACATCTCCTTTGTATTAGTGTTATAGTTAGATAGTACACTAGAACAACGGTGATGTAAAGCCCGAATTGAATCCGGCAAAAAATACGGAAAAGCCGCCCCTTTGTTTCAAGGAGCGGCTTTTCCAACATGCCGTCATTATTTATATTGGCTCACGTTCAAGCTTCCGGCAGCGACATCGATCCAATAATAAGCCTCGGGCGTAACCAGGTACAAGTTCAAGGCATCCTCGTTATAGGGTACCGCGCCAGCCAGGTGGAAAACGCCGTCCTTGTCGAGCGTAACGTGAAGGTCCTCGATCTGCTGCGGCCGCTCTCCCCCGGTCTGCACCATGATTTTCAACGTTTCCCCCGCGTGGCCCGCAAACTTTCCGTCAAGAGCAAGCGTACGGTCGGCACGGAAATCCGCGACGAACATGTAGTCCTCCAACCGATCCGGCTTCCGGTACACTTCCCGTTTCGGCAGCGGCGGCAGCGCGGTTGACGGCGTTACGGCCGCCGGTCTGCCGCGAAGCTCTTTCAGCTTCGGCCGCAAATACTGCAGCAGCTCCGCGGCTTCCCCCCGCGTAAGTTCCTCGCTTCCCTTGAAGCCTTCCAGCGAGCGCTCCGTGACGCCCTTTACATAGTCGAGCGCAAGGACGTACCAGACCGCTTGGCTTTCCGGGTAGTTCACCCCATCCGCCGCAGCAATGATTTCGGCCGCTTTTTGACGTGTAATCGCCCGGTCCCTTGCGGTTTTATTAGCGATTCCGGCAAGCGGAATGTTCCGATCGGCCGCGGCTTTATAAGCTCCGTCCGCCCAATGCGTTTTTTTTGCAGGCGCATAAGCCTCATCATCGACTCGGTACATCCGAAGCAGCGCCGTCCAAAATTCGGCCTCCGTTACCGCCGCATCGGGCCGAAACTGATTGCGGTCCGATGCGGTCATCACTCCCGACCGAAGGGCCCATTCGATCGCGGATCGGCCCGCGTGCCCGGCGATATCCGTTATCGCGGCGGGATTCGTTCCCGGATATTCCTTTAGCTTGAGCTTCGGCAGCACTTTGACCTTGATCCGGTTTTGAACGCTCCCCGATGTCATCGTTACCGTATAATCGCCGGGTTTAACGCCTTTTAACATGCCCCCCGGCGAGACGGCCAGCCCTTTGGGCTCGCTGCTGGCGTAGCCGACTCCGGTTTGGAGCGGTTCCGTCACCCCGTCGTCATACATCCCCTCGGCTTCGATCGGCAGTTCCCCGCCTTCATTGAGAACAAGCTCGGAATATCGGGATTGGACGGAGACCAATTGATGTCCTTTTCCGGTGGTAAAAGACCATGTCTTTTGCAGCTTCCCGGACGTTCCTTTCATCTGATAGGAAAGCGATATTTTGTATGTATGATTGCCTTTCAGAATCTGTTTGGGATACAGAAACAGCGTATCCCCGCCGTAAAGCTCCTCATAATACGGCACCGCCGCGCCGCTTTCGTCCGCGATTTGCGCTTCATGCCAAACCATATCCCGTTCCGTCGTAGCCGAAATGATGTAACCGGAATGATCCACGTTAAATTGGCTCAACGGGTTCGGAGATTCAAGACCGTCAAAACCGACCCCGACGTTCGTCATGCCGTCATAGGGATACACCGAGATGCCTCCTTGGATCGGACCAGGCTCCGAAAAACCGGCAAAGTCGGCCACGGCCGTTCCGTCCGCCAAACCGAAGCCGACTTCCCTGTATTTCGGGCTGAGAATGATTTTGCGGTGATAGGCGGTGTCCAGCCAGCCGTCGATCGAATCCTTGCTGCTCGCCTGCTTGTAATGCATGACCTCCCCGGTGGAATACCCCTTCGAACCAAACGTCCAGCCGGCGGCTTTCAACCGGTCCGTTACGGTTGCTCCCGTATACCCGGGCATCCCTTTGGTTTCGTTATGGGCGCCCTCGGTTTTCTTCCCGTGATTGGCGTTGTAATACGCCGCATGAAGGCTTGCCGCCTTGGATATCACGCCGCTCAGCTGCAACGGCTGCAGTCCGGCCTTCGCCCGGACGCCGTTCAAATGGGAGAGCGCCTCGCTTTGATCTTGGTCCGTCCCTGCCGAAAGCGCCTGCGCGGCAAACGCCGGCGTCGCTATCGCCCCCGTTCCCAGCAGCAGCCCCGCGGCAACGAGCGGCATGATCGCCCATTTGCGGAGCCCTCCGTTTCCTGCGCGCGTTCCCTGTTGTGCGTTTCTCTTCGGCACTCCAACGTCCCGTAAGGACGACTGCCCGCTTTTTTTCATATTCATCGAATAATCTTCCTTCCTTTCCTTCGGATGTTCTCTATATTCGACAAAATCCATCATTTTCCTTCCAAACCAAAACGGGACTTCCGGCCCTATAGCGCCTGAAGTCCCGTTTTTTTTCGATTCGTCACGGATGGTCCCGTGCCTGATACGGAAATTTGCCTATTCCTTTTCGGCCGTACCGGCATAGATTATGCTATATCCATCATCTCTATTATGGACCTGCCCGAAAACGTAGGTCCTTTTTCGTCTCGTTTTTCAGTGATGTTCATTACCGACGCACCTTCACAGAAGACAGACCGCTTTTGGATGAAGTTTTTCTTGCAATATCAGGGTGCAACGGCTCTGTCGTTTATACTCTCTGATATGATCAAAAAATCCAGCTGACCCAATACGAAAGGACGATGAGCGTAAACAGCACGGTGACGGGGATAGCAATGGCTGTCACCTTCAGGTATTGGCCCCAACCGATCTTAACGCCGCCTTTGCGCACGATATGCAGCCACATCAAGGTTGCGAGCGTGCCGATCGGCAGTAGCAGGGAACCGATATCGCTTCCGATGACGCTGGCCAAGTATGATATTTTTAACGTGAGCGGGTCAAGCCCCATATTCGTCAAAGTGATCGTCCCGACCATCAATGCCGGGTGATTGTTGAATATGTTGGATAAAACGCTGAGCAGGCCGCCCATCAGCACGCTGGCGTACAGCAGGCTTCCCGACACGAGCGGCTGCAGCAACCGGATCAGCCAATCCGTCAGACCGATATTGTTCAAGCCGTAGATGATGACGTACATGCTAAAGGCGAAGACTAGAATGTACCACGGCGTTTTTTTCAGCATGTCGGTAGGGGGGATTTTAAGGCGGTACCAGCGCCAGGCGAGCAGAAACGCCGAACCGATAACGGCCATCAAGGATACCGGGAAATGAACGAAGGAAGCGACGAACAAACTGATGCGGACGCAGAAAACGAAAATCAAAATATTTCTCATGAATTTGGTGCGGTCTTCCTGCTGAAGCGGCTGCTGCAGCGGATGCTGTCCGGGTTTTAAGATCCATTTCGGTTGGGAAGGAATCCTTTTCGGCAGGGTCCGGTAAAAGATGAGAAACAGGATGACGGTGAGCAGGAGGAGGCCGAGCGTTGCGGGGACGAACACCATGGCCGTATGCATGTACAAATCCATGTTCACGATTTTGAGGGCGATCAGGTTGACGATGTTGCTGACGCCGATCGGAGCGCTGGAAGCGGTGGCTATAAGGGCGCCCGAGATTAGGTAGGGTATTTTTTGATGGTTTTTGAGCCCCATGTTTTTCAGCATCATCAGCAGGATCGGCGTCGTGATCAAAATGCTGCCGTCATTGTTCACGAACAGCGTCATCAAAAAACAGAACAGGTTCGTCAGCCAAAACAGCCGGATTCCGGAGCCTTTGGCCTGCCTGGTGAGCAGCTCCGTCGCCCAATGGAAAAAACCGAAGCTTTCCAGAACGATGGCCATGACGATGGTCGCCATGATCGTAACCGCCGCGCCGCTGATCGTTTCCGTGATGTTCCCCAGGTCGGCCAGCGTGACGCTGCCGCTGATCAGAACCAAGGCCGCGCCGATCGTTGCCGGAATCGCTTCGTTGACTTGGGGACGCCAAAAGATAAAACCGATGGTGAACAGGAAGGAACAGACCGTAATCAACACCATGAAATCATGCATGTTAAACCCTCATCTCTAACTTAAAAATATTATTTCCAGTGCACAACTCTCCTTTGCTTCGAAATCTGGAATCTCGTTTTCTATTAAAACTCCATCCGCCCCCCTCCTTAGGTTTCGTCAAATGGATGTCACTGGTGATACTGTATGTATACGTGAAGTAAACGAGCTTCGACATGGCCAACGCCACGGTTCTCTCAAAATCTACTAATGTCAATCATCGGCATTCGGCCCGGGATGGCATAGGCCGATCCGGGCGGATTGCCCTGAAAAATTACTATTTTCCAAGCGTATTTGCGAGAATGGGAGCAGATGACCCCAACAAACGTTTCACGCAAAAAAAGACCTCAGCCGTTTGGCTGAAGCCTTTCGTTTCGCCGATCATGAATGGATGTTTGCCGGTCCCAGCCATCCGTCCAACCGGGCCTTGACGAACGCGTCGTCATTCAAATGCGGATACTGGCGGTATACGCGGTCGATTTCTTCCATTTGCCCCGGCGACAATTCCTCCTGCGGGTTCAGGCACCATCGCCCCTCCAGCAGCCCCTGCCGCCGCAGCACTTCATGGATGCCCGGAATGCAGCCGCGGAATTGATGGGCCGGATCGAAAAAGGCGGCGTTGCTGTCCGTCACCTCGGCGGCGCGCGTCAGCCATTCGGCCGGAACAAGCTCCGCCTCGCGCACCTTCTTGATCTCTTCCAGCATGGTTACCGCCTGCCGCGTCCAAACGGCCCAATGCCCCAGGAGTCCACCTGCGATGCGCTTCTCGACGACTCGGCCGCCGACCTCAAAGCGGAATTTCGTCAGCAGGTCGATCACGATGTTATCGTCGTTGCCCGTGTATAAGGCGATTTCGTCCCGGCGATCCGACTCCATGACCGCCCGCACCACGTCGAGGGATTGGTAGCGGTTAAACGGCGCCATTTTGATCGCGATAACCCCGTCGATTTCCGCGAAAGCCCGCCAAAAATCGAAGCTGAGCGTTCTCCCGCCCACGGAAGGCTGCAGATAAAAGCCGAACACCGGCAAAACGTCGGCCACGCGCCGCGTCCGGTCCAGCAGCTGTTCCTCGGTCAGCTCCCCCAGTCCTCCCATGCTCAGAAGCCCTGCATCGTACCCCAGCCGCGAGGCCAGCTCCGCTTCCGCCACCGCCTGCTCCGCCGGCCCGCAAATGCCGGCGATTTTCATGAACGGGCGGCTCAGGTTGGCGTTTGCCGCCTCTTCGGCGGCCAGGCGCAGCACGGGTTCCAGCAAGCCGACGTCCTTGTCCCGGATCTCGAACTGCGTGGAGTGCACGGCGACGGCGATCCCGCCCGCCCCGGCAGCGATATAGTACCGGGTTAAGGCGCGTTGGCGCCTTTCATCGAGCCGGCGGCGCCCGTCGAGGGCGAGGGGATGCGCCGGAATGGCCAGCCCGTCATGCAGCGCCGCGGCCAGCTCCGGGTTCAAACGTTGTGGCGTCGTGTTCATATCAATATTTTCCCTCCCGCTCCTGAAAGTGCGTCGGCTTGTTCCAGGTCGCCCCGTCCTGACGCACCCAGTCCGCGATCCAGTCGATCATCTGCAGCACCGACACTTTTGGATAGCCGAACGTTTGCATCGCCTTCGAGGCGTTGCTTAGCAAGGCCGTCGGCGCCTCTTGCCCCGCGAACACCGGCTTGACGCCGAGCCTGCGCCCGAACTCCTCGCCGACCCAGCGCAGCGACAGCGTCTCCGGCCCGGTCACGTTCATCGTTACCGGAGGCGAGCTGCATACGTTTAACGCCCTTAACGCGATTTCATTGGCATCCCCCTGCCAGATGACGTTGGCGTGCCCCATGGTCAAATCGATCGACCGGCCTTCCTTGACCGATTTGGCGAGCTCAAGCAAAACCCCGTACCTTAAATCGATCGCATAATTCAAACGGTAAATGAACATCGGGATGCCATATGTTCTGGAAAAATGCTCGAATACGCGCTCGCGTCCGAGGCAGGACTGCCCGTATTCCCCGTTGGGGTTAGGGGCGGTTTCCTCGGTCGCGCCTCCCCCGCCCACCGGCGTAAACGGGTACACATTGCCGGTCGAAAAGACGACGAAACGGGAATGTTTGAATTTCTCGGCGACCCGGCCGGGCAAATACGCATTCATCGCCCAGGTAAAATGCTCGTTGCCGGTCGTCCCGAATTTGTTGCCCGCCATAAAAATGACGTTTTTGACGTCAGGCAGCGCCTTAAGCTCCTCCTCGTTCAGCAAGTCGGCAGAGATGGTCCGGACGCCCATGTCCTCGAGCTGCCGCTTCAAATCGCCGCTGGAAAAACGGGATACGCCGATCACCTTTTTGTTGAGCCCGCCTTTGCGGATGGCGTTCACCGCCAGCCTCGCCATGCTGGGCCCCATTTTTCCGCCCACCCCAAGCAGCATGATGTCTCCGTCGACCTTGCTTAGATCGGCGATCAATTCGTCCGACGGTTCCGCCAGCTTGTTTTCCAATTCTTCGATCGAATGGATGCTCATTCTTGCCCACCTTCCTTTCATCGTCGGTTTCCGTTTCGTTCTCGGATTCGGGCCGTGCCTGAACCCGTCATCGCAAGAGCAGACGGCGCAGCGCATGCCGGATTGCCTCGTTTTCCTCGCCTTATTCGCAGCCGTTTCCCCTGCTTTGGCCGCTCCGCGCCCAGGCTCGTAATCCGGATCTTACCGTCCAAGGCCGCCCGCGCGGGAGAGGTGCACGCCCGCTTTCTTGCTGAGCAACATGTCGCGGCCTTATTCGCAGCCGGTGTCGCCGTGGATGATAACGCTTCCACGTTTCCGCAGGAAACGGATGCCTTGATTGATCAAGCTTTCGCTGCGAATGCTCGCATCGATCAGCACCGCATCATAGAGAATCATCGATGCGGACCTTGACGTGCTGCGGTTGTGCGCCGGGTTCCGGCAGCTCCGCAAACACCGCTTCCCCGTTCGAGCTTTTGGCCGCTTTCATGATCGGCCTCCTGATTCCCGTCTGATCGACAAATACAGAAAAGTCACGTTACCTCGTTTTCTATTGATGTATTTCTGATGTATCGATTATACACACCCAATTTTTGGGATGTCAATATGAAATCAGAAAGTTCTGATGACGTTTATCCCTTGTTCGCCGGGATGCTCCCACCATCCATTTTTAATTTTTTGTAGGCTAACGGGGTGACCTTCTTCAACTTCCTGAATCTTTCGATAAAATAACTCGTGCTGTTAAATCCGACCTTATAGGCGACTTCCGTTACGTTGGATTCCGTTTGCTGCAGCAAGACTAAGCTTTTTTGAATCCTGTAATCGATCACGTAATTCAGCGGAGTCGTATTCAACATTCGTTTGAAATACCGGCAGCATTCCGAACGGCTCAATCGGCCAGCTCTTGCGATCTCATCCAATGTGACTTTTTCGGCGTAATGCGTATCGATCCAGCTTAACATTTCCTTCATCCGCCGATTCTTTGCCGCTTCCATCGGGTCGTGCTCGAGTTGAAAGCCGTTCATGACAAGGTTTTTCCAAATGAGCGCCAGATTTAGCGTCATATCGATTTCAAAGTAAGGCGGCTTTTGTTGAAGCCACTGATGAATGTTCCATACGGCATCCAAAATGTTTTTTCCCCAAGACGTCTTGGAATCAATATATAAGTAGGGCAAATTGGTCGCTTGAATATAAGGGACTACATACGTGGCGTAAAGCTCTGGCGATACGACGAAATCGGGGGACACGTTCAAACAGATATAAACGCAGCCCGATTCATTCAGCTCCTCCGCCATGTGCAGGCAGCCGCTATTGATAAAGAGCCCGTCGCCTTGTCGAACGACCAATTTCTCTTCATTGATTTGAAAGCTTGCTTCCCCTTGGACCATCCTGACAAATTGAAGTTCATCGTGCC
This sequence comes from Paenibacillus sp. FSL M7-1455, assembly GCF_038004655.1. Lineage (NCBI taxonomy): Bacteria > Bacillati > Bacillota > Bacilli > Caryophanales > Paenibacillaceae > Paenibacillus > Paenibacillus sp. FSL M7-1455. The sequence continues at coordinate 4,723,185 of NZ_JBBORO010000001.1, forward strand.
AATGAAGCGGAATATATCCGTGTATATTTTGATGGATCGTCGTTTCGTAACAGGCAACCGGCAATACGACCGTCCGATGCTCGGTGAGTTCCTTTAAGTTTTGGCCAATCTTGAAATTTTTGATCTGCAAACGACCACAACCTCAATATATTTATATTTTTTCATTCAATATCGATATATTTAAACAGATTTTCCACCTATTATATCACTATCATTATATTTAAGGTGGAGAATCCCGTTCATGGACAAATCATCAGGAAAAAAAGGATTGTTTCTCGTGACCACGGGAGCGGTATTTTGGGGGATCAGCGGCACCGTTTCCCAAAAACTCTTCCAACAAACGGCGGTCGATATCGATTGGCTTGTAACGACGCGTTTGCTCATCGCCGGCGTGCTGCTTTTGGCCGTTCAATGGTTGGCGAAAGACCGCTCGCAACTATTTGTCGTATGGAAAAATAAAAAGACGGCCCTCCAGCTCGTTGCCTTCGGATTGCTGGGCATGCTTGCGGTTCAATATACGTACATGGCATCGATTAAATACGGCAATGCTGCGGTCGCTACGCTGTTGCAGTATTTAGCGCCGGTCATGATTATCATCTATTTAATTCTGCGAAAACAAACGGATTTCACGCGAAAGGATTTGCTGACCGTCCTCCTCGCTTTAGCCGGCTGTTTCTTCTTGTTGACCGACGGCTCCGTTTCCCGATTATCCGTGCCGGCCGCTGCCGTCTTTTGGGGTGTTTTGTCGGGAGCGGCGCTGGCTTTTTATACCTTGTACGCCGGTCCCCTTTTGAAGCAATACGATTCCCTCGTCATCGTCGGCTGGGCGATGGTCATCGGCGGTTTGGGACTAAGCGTGATCCATCCCCCTTGGCAGATCGATTTGAACAGCTTTACGCCGGAAACCTATGCATGCCTGGTATTCGTGATCCTGTTCGGCACCATGATCGCCTTTTGGTTTTATATCGAAAGCCTGCAAAGTCTTTCGCCCAAGGAAACAAGCCTGCTAGGCAGTTTGGAACCGCTGGCCGCGGTTTTAACGACGGTGTTTTGGCTGAAAGAGCCCTTTGGACGTTTCCAATGGTTGGGGGCGGCATGCATCATCGGACTGATGTTGGTTTTGGCATGGGATAAAAAGCCGCCTTCAACGAACCAAACGAAAAGAGCTCGGCAGAAGCGCTAGCCAGTTGACCGCGAACGAATCCCTCCGGATCAGCAAAAAATGCCCCTTGCCTCGTAGGCAAGGGGCACAAACGCGATGTCTCCTGCGTTAGTCCGGTTTTTGGGCCTATCGCTGCTTCACGGCAGCATTCCTGATCCTCTCGTGATCGGCCGCGGAGCCCAACCATTGTTCCAGTTTGCCGTACAGCTCCCGCACGTCGATCATGCCCGACCAATACTCCTTCAGGAACCGGCTGAACGTTTTTAACTCATGGATTTTCAGCCCGATTTCCTGGTGATAGGCAAAAGACGGAAACATTTCGCGGTACATGGAGTACCGGGACGGGCGATTCAAACCGCCGGCGCCGTCCGCGGTTTCGGCCGCTTCCTTGCGGGCCGGGATGCTGATCGTTTTTTGCCTGATCAGCCTCTGCGCATCGGACGAGGATAAAAACTCCATGAACCGAATCGCCGCTTCCTTCGCCGGGGAATGGCGGACCACGGCGGTGCCGATGGTCAGCATGAGCGTTTTTTGCGGATCGCCCAGACGGAGCGTCGGGAGCGGACAAATATCGTATTCCAAATCCATGTGCGCAAATTCGTTCAGGTTAAAATACGTCGCGAGGATTGCGGATACTTGCTCTTCCGCGAAGAGACGGATCGTTTCGTCGTTTCCCTGCGCCCAGTAATTCGGGAAGATCAGGCGGTTGTCGATCAGCTCGTGAAGCTTATCCAAACCTTCAAGCATATGCAGCCGGCTGGTGCCGTCCGGCAGCTCCTGCCTTCCCTTCCCCCCCTGCAGCAGGAAAATGGAGTAGCGGTTTTCGGAGGCGGGCAAAAAGTAAATGCCGTGCCGTCCGCGTTTTTCGGCGAGCAGCGACGTGACGCCGATCAGGTCGTCCCAGCTCCAGTAGCTGTCGGGTTCGGGAATGCCCGCTTCGCGGAAATGCCGCTTATTATAGCAGAGGACGACCGGCGAAAAAGACACGGGCCGTGCATATACCTTGCCGTCTGCGACAAAGGCCGCTTCCGTGATCGGGTACAGCCCTTTGTCGGGCGCCAGCCCCTCCAGCAGCGGCGTCAGCCCAAGCTCATGCCACTCCTGAAACTGCGGGCTGTTCAGCGCCACGACGTCCAGCAGCCCGTTCTGGATCATTTCTTCCGCGGAACGGACGTAATTTAACGGATTCAGCGTGATTCTCCGCACATGAATGCCCGGATTGTTTCGGCTGAATTCGGCAATCAGGTCGTCGATCATAAAATCGGTCGTCAGCGACAGCGGACAGCCGAAATGGATGGTGATGGTTTCCTTCGAGTGCGGCGTGACCATGCTTCCGACACGGTCGATTTTGACGATCAGCCCCTCCTCTACAAGCTGGTCCAGCCCTTTGCGGATCGATTTGTTGCTGAGCTGGAACTGCTTCGCGAGCGCGCTTTCCGAAGGAAGATACGTCCCTTCCTGACGAATTCCGTTTAATATATCCGTCCGGATCACGTTCACGAAATGGTCCAACCGTTCCTGGAACGTCGGACGATCTGATTTATAACTCATGTATATTTCTCCCATGTTAGTTCAAATAGACATCAGCTTCATTTTAACGGATTTACATTCATTGTCAACTTTTGGTTGAATGGAAGGAAGCTTGAGGCTGAGTGGAAAATGCTTCAAAATGTATATATGCAAGTTAAAACGGGAGAGGCAAGACACCGCCCGTTTCAGTGGTTACTGGAAAGCGATCCCCGTCAGGAGGCGTTGGTCCCGATGAAACTTCATATCACGTACGACAACCCCATTCCCATCAATGCTTTCGAATGGACGCCCGCGGCGCACAGGCAGCCGCCCCATGTGCATGAAAGCCTGGAAATCGGCCTCTGCTTGTCGGGCAAGGGCATCTTTTTCTTCGGCAATAAACGGTATGAGGCCGGCCCCGGCGATTTGTTTCTGGTCAATGGCGAGGAACCGCACATCGCCCAGGCGGATCCGGCGGACCCGAGCCGCTATCTTTTCATTAACTTTGACGCTGCATTGCTGCTGCAGGAAGAACCCTGCTTGCTGCTTCCTTTTTCTTATCGTGCCGCGCATTTTTGCAATCATATCCCAGGCGGGTCGGCGCTAGCGCGGCAGCTTGCCCCCTGGATGCTTGCCGTTGCGGAAGAATTTCAGGAGAAAGCCCCGGGCTATCAGGCAATGGCAAAAAGCGCGCTGATTCAGTTATGCGGCCGCCTTCTGCGCCATTATAACGACCAGCTTACGGATGAGGAGCGGAGCGGCATGGTTCAGTCTGCGCGCCATGCGCAAGCGCTGGCCGCTTTGGTCGAGCAGCGTTATCGCGAACCGGTCAGCCTGAAGGAACTGGCCGCTGTACTCGGACTGAGCGTCTCGCGTGTGAGCCGGGCGTTCCTGGAAGCAACGGGTTATCATTTTTCGGAATACGTGTCGCTGCTGCGCGTTCAGTCGGCCAAACGGGATTTGGCCGGCACGGACAAAACCGTCGCCGAGATCGCATTCGACTGCGGCTTTCAAAGCTTGGCAACCTTTTACCGGATTTTCAACGAAAAGGTCGGCATGTCCCCGAATGCTTACCGGCAATCGGGCGGAAACTTTTCCGAAAGCAAAAAATGAGAGGGGCGGCTGCACAATTTGAGAAGTCACGGCTTCCGGATGTAAGTTATAATGAGTGCAAATTTCGATTTGGCTGGCCGCCAATGAAGGAGGAGCACGCCCATGACGAAGTGGCATGGATTACGGGAATTGGCCTCGGCGGAAATAACGCAGCGCCGGGAAGAGGGATGCGACGTCGCAGGGTTCCCGGAGCATCTTGACGCTGCAGGCACCGATGAAACGCGGTTGATGGATGTCTACCGCGAGCTCGCGAAATTAGAACCAAGCACGGATTTTAAATATGATGAGCCGAACGATCTGGAATCGATTCGAAACGAACGCCCGACAGGCCCGCGAATGCTTGCCGCCAACAGGGGCGAAGGAGAATGGCAGGACAAGTTTTACGGGGCTTGGCTCGGCCGCGCGGCAGGATGCGCCCTGGGCAAGCCGCTGGAGGCTCCCGTCTTCATGAACGGGTCGGGCGGCAGACCGGGCTGGCACAATATTAAACTGTGGTTTGAAGGTGCCGGACAATGGCCGATTCGCCATTATACGCCGAGTGAATCTGCCGCCAAAGAGCAGTACGGTCTCGAAATTGCCCGCTGGAGCAGTCTGGGCAGCTGCGGGGACCGCATCCGTTTCATGGAAACCGATGACGACATTCGTTATACGGTGCTTGGCCTGCTTATGCTTGAGCGGCACGGTCTGGATTTTAATTCATGGGACGTCGGCAAGCTGTGGCACCGGCATTTGACATTTGGTCAGGTGTTTACGGCCGAAGCGCAATCCTACTTGAATTTTGCCCGCGTCACTGCGTATATTAACGGAGAGCAGCCGGAGGATTGGGAAAAACATATCCGCTGGTGCCGTTCCTATTTGAATCCGTTCCGCGAATGGATCGGCGCCCAAATCCGTGTCGACGGCTATGCTTACGGGGCCGCCGGCCGGCCCGAGCTTGCGGCTGAGCTGGCTTGGAGGGATGCCTCCTTCTCTCATGAGAAGAACGGTATTTATGGCGCGATGTTCTGTTCGGCTATGATTGCTGCCGCATTCGTAGAGAACGACGTGAAACGGATCGTTGAGATCGGATTAAGCGAAATTCCGAAAAACTGCCGTTTGGCGGAAGATGTGGCCTTGGCGGTACAGATCGCAGAGGAAACGGAAGACACCTTGGAGCTGGTCGCCAAAATATGGGAGTCCTTCAAGCACTATCACGCCGTTCATACCAACAATAATGCAGCCTTATGCGCGGCGGCGCTCATCCATTCCGGAGGCGATTTCGAAAAGGGGATTACGACCGCCGTGCTTGGCGGCTGGGATACGGATTGCAACGGTGCCACGGTCGGCTCGATTCTAGGCGCATTGCATGGAGCGGCAGAGCTGCCCGAGTCATGGACCGCGCCGCTGAACGATACGTTGTATGCGGATGTCAGCGGCTTCCACCCGATCGCCATCTCGGAATGCGCCCGCAGAAGCTACGACGTTTTTCGGAAAATTCAAGCAGAATAAAAGGCCCGCTTTTCATTAAACCGGCTTCAACAGGTTAAGTCCCTTCCCCTACAAAGGATCCGGAATGCCGGGCGACATGCAGTGTATTTATTTTACTGCGCCTCCCAAAATAAAACCCCCGTATGACCACATGTCATGCGGGGGTTAATGCGTGCGCCCGAACTAGAACAATTGCCGCTGGAATTCGGCGATGGCTTTATATTCTTCTTCCAGGTTCCGCGAAATTTTAATGAAAATCGGCAGCAGCCGGTGGTAAATTTGCGCGTGTTCCTTGATCGGCTTGTGCTGGTGGGTGGACCCGATCATGCCGGAAACGATGTCCAGCGTATCGGTTTTGCCGAGCGCGTACAGGCCAAGGACCACGGCGCCGAGGCAGGAACTTTCGTAGCTTTCGGGAATGACGACTTCCTGATCGAAAATGTCCGCCATCATTTGGCGCCAAAGCGGGGAACGCGAAAATCCACCGGTGGCGTGGATTTTGGTCGGACGCCCGATGATTTCCTCCATCGCCAGCAGCACCGTGTACATATTGAAAATAACGCCTTCCAGCACGGCGCGGATCATGTGCTCCTTGCGGTGATGCATCGTCAGCCCGAAAAACGAGCCGCGCGCGTCCGGGTTCCACAGCGGCGCCCTTTCGCCCGTTAAGTATGGATGGAACAACAGCCCGTCCGCCCCCGGCTTCACCTGCTCCGCGATCCGGGTCAGCAGGTCGTACGAATCAAGGCCGAGGCGTTTCGCCGTCTCCACTTCGGAGGCGGCAAACTCGTCCCGTACCCACTGGAACAGCATGCCTCCGTTGTTGACCGGTCCTCCGATGACCCACTTCTTGTCGGTCAACGCGTAACAGAAAATACGGCCCTTCGGATCGGTCACGGGCCGGTCCACGACGGTGCGGATCGCGCCGCTTGTGCCGATCGTCGCCGCGACGACGCCCGGCTGGGTGGCATCCACGCCGAGATTCGACAGCACGCCGTCGCTTGCTCCCACGATAAAAGGAGTGGAGGCCAAAAGCCCCATCTCCTCGGCGTAAACGGGATTCAGCCCCGAGACGGCATGGGTCGTCGGAACGGGAACGGAAAGATTGTCCGGCTTGACGCCGGCAAGCTCCAGCGCCTCCTTGTCCCAATCGAGCTGCTCCAAATTGAACATGCCAGTCGAAGATGCGATCGAATAATCGATGATGTACTGGTTGAACAGCTTCGCGAAGACATATTCCTTGATCGAAATGAATTTGTCCGCTTTGTTATAAATATCAGGTTCGTCATGACGCAGCCAAATCAGCTTCGACAGCGGCGACATGGGATGAATGGGCGTACCCGTGCGCAAATAAATCTCATGCCCGTTCATGTCCTTCTTCAGCTTCTCCGCCCATTCCGCGCTGCGGTTGTCCGCCCACGTAATGCAGTTCATCAGCGGCTTGCCGTCCGCGCCGACGGGGATCACGCTGTGCATCGCCGAGCTGAAGGACACGAACATGATCTGCTCGGGGGCTGCCCCGCTTTTTTCCATCGCCTGCTTCACCGAATGAATGACGGCGGCGAAAATCAGGTCCGGATCCTGCTCGGCAATCGATGACGTCGGGGTATGGAGCGGATAGCCTTCGCTGCCCTTGGCCACGACCTTGCCGTTCTCCTCGAAAATGACGGCCTTGGTGCTTGTCGTGCCGATATCGATGCCGATCATCATGTTATTGCTCATGCTTTAACCTTCTTTCTTGAATCGATGAAACTTCTTGTTTCATTATTATACAAACATACTGATGACGAGAATGAACGCAAGCCCCGCCACCGACAGCAGCGTTTCCATCACGGTCCAAGATTTCAGCGTCTGCGGAACGGACATGTTGAAGAACTCTTTGACCATCCAGAAACCGGCGTCGTTGACATGGGACAGAACGAGGGAACCCGCGCCCGTTGCCAGCGCGACAAGTTCAGGGCTCGCCCCGGGATTCAGCGCCAGCACCGGAGCGACGATGCCTGCGGCCGTCGTCATGGCCACGGTAGCCGAACCGGTCGCCACGCGGATCAACGCCGCTACGAACCATGCGAACAAAATGATGTTGATATTCGCGGAAGTGGCGATTTGCGCGATCGCGTCGCCGACGCCGCTGTTAATGAGCACCTGCTTGAACGCGCCGCCTCCGCCGATGATCAAAATGATCGTTGCCGTCGGAGCCAGGCATTCGCTCGTGAATTTGGAAATCTGGTCTTTGGTGAAACCGCGCGAGAAGCCGAGCGAAAAGAAGGAAAAGACGACCGCGATCAAAAGCGCGATCACTTCATGCCCGATAAACTCGCAAAATACGGTAAATCCATACTTGGCATTCGGATCGATAATGGTGGCGATCGAACCGATCAGCATCAGAATAACAGGAAGCAGGATCGTAAACAAGGTAATGCCGAAGCCCGGCAGCTTGCGCTCGCCGCTGGACGAAAACTGCTCCGCCAGCTCCGCCGGCGGCTCGACCTTGATCCGTTTGCCGATCCATTTGCCGAAAAGAGGTCCTGCCACGATCGCCGACGGCAGGCCGACGATCAAGGAATATAATATGGTTCTACCCAAATCGGCTTTGTATGCATCAATCGCGATCATGGGTGCCGGATGCGGCGGAACCAGACCGTGCACGGTGGAAAGCCCCGCCAAAATCGGAATCCCGATTTGCAGGAGCGACATTTTGGTTTTCCGCGCGACCGTAAACACGATTGGAATGAGCAGAATGACGCCCACTTCAAAAAACACCGGAATCCCGACGATAAAGCCGACGATCATCATCGCCCAGTGCACGCGTTTTTCGCCGAAGCGGTTAACCAGCGTCGTGGCGATTTGCTCGGCACCGCCGGACTCGGCCATCATCTTGCCGAGCATCGTGCCGAGGCCGATGACGATGGCGATCGTGCTTAACGTTCCGCCAAGCCCTTTCGTTACCGAGTCGACGATATCAAGCGGTTTCATGCCCGTCAAAAAGCCGAGGATCAGCGCCGACAGCAGCAGCGTAACGAACGGGTTCCACTTGAATTTGGCGATAAATACGATCAAAAACGCAATCGCGACAAGCGTCCAAACGATCAGCGTCCAATTATGGCTCATACCGAAAATACTGGACATCAAGACAACCTACCTTTCTTCACCTGGTTTTTCTGGATGATTTATGAATTCCCTTCAAATTATCATGCCCATTTGCCAGCATTTAATTTAAGTATTGGTATACTTGTCGACAACTTTGAGCGGCAACGTCCGCGTAGGGACATGTGCCGACCGCTTCAGGATGTACGGCCGGGGATGCTGCTGTGAAGCGTTTTCCTGGAATCCGCGAAATATTCCCTGACCACCTGTTCGATGACGTCTCTTTTGCGGGATTCCAAGCCTTTCATGATCGTATAATGTTTGTCGATGACCGAGTGCAGCTTTTGTTCGCCTTTCGAAAAAATTTCGTCGGTCGTGAGCAGCATGACGGTCATGACGATCGGCCGGATGCTCTTCCAAAGATGCAAAATCCGGTTATGGTTCGCGGCCGTAATGATCGTTTCATGAAAGGATAAATCCTGGTAAGAAAATTCCACGGCGTCGTTATGTTTCATCGCCAGCTCCATTTTGTCCACGATCCGCTGGAGGCAGCCGAGCAAACCGGTCACATCCGATTGGGCCAGCCGCTGCTGGGCGAAGCTTTCAATCAAAAAACGAACGTCGTACAGCTCTTCGACATCCGTGACATCCAGACCGACCACGACGGCCCCCATGCGCTCAAGCCGGATCAGTCCTTCGCTTGAGAGCGTTTTTAAAGCCTCCCGCACCGGGGAACGGCTTGTGCCGAACTCGGAAGCCACCCAATTTTCCGAAATGGTCTCGCCCGTCTTGATCGTTCCGTTGATGATTCGAAGCCTCAGCTCGCACGCGATGGTTTCCCCAAGGGATGCGTTCTGCAGCCAGGCTGAAGGATACTGCAACATCAGACAACTCTCCTATTTCAAGGATTGTTTATCAATCCCGATTCGTAAGCATACTAATAGGATTTTATCATATCCGCGCAGTGCCGTTCCAACCTTTCGCAGTTTTTCATCCTGAACCGATTTTCAATATCACAAGTATACTTGTCGACAACTTAGAACCTTTTTTATTTTAAATCAGAACCCGGCATCTGTAAACCTTATTTTGAAAGCGCTTCAAAGCAATGTTTTCCAGCTATTTTGACCATGAAATTTCCTTCCGTTTCTTGATCTGCGCCGGGTTCGGGCTTCGTCCCCCTCCTTTCATGCATGCTTTTAGCTGGAATATTTTAGCCGTCATCAAAAAGAAAGCTGCTAAAAAAATTATTTTACGTTTCGTTTTCATAGCTGTTTTCAAGGAATTGATCGCATAAAAACGGAAATGATTCGCAGTCCAGGCAGCCGTTATATGCAGGGATAGAGCCCGGAGATTTGCTCCGGCTCCATCCTTGGTTCGCGCAAAGCCAAGCTCCTTCCTACGACCCCAAATCCCAGGCCGAGTGGATTTTCGGGACGTCGTTGATGAGCTGCCGGGTATACCCGTGCTGCGGATTCAGGATCATGTCCTCGGCGGGGCCGCTTTCGACGATTTTCCCCTTTTCCATAATGTAGATCGTATCGCTTACGTAATAAGCCAGCCCTACGTCATGCGTAATGAAGATGATCGTCATTTCGTTTTCGTCCCGCAGCTTCAGCAGCATATCGAGAATCGTCGAACGGGAGCACGCGTCCACCATGGACGTCGGCTCGTCGGCGATGAGCACCTTCGGGTGCAGCATGAAAATCCGGGCGATCATCAGCCGCTGCATCTGGCCGCCGGACAGCTCGAACGGGTATTTGTTGTGCAGCTCCTCGAATTTGAGATTGACGAAGGAACAGGCTTCCTGCATTTTGCGGTACCGCTCTTCCTTCGTCAGCTTGAGCCCCTGCAGCTTAATGCAATCGAGCAGCAATTTTTCCACCCGGTAAAACAGGTTAAACGACGAAAACGGATCCTGAAAAATCGCCTGGATATCTTTCCAATACCGTTTCCGGTCGGCATGGGACTTCAAACGGCGGGGCTGCCCTTTATATTCGATGACCCCGGAGGATTCCTTCAGAAGGCCCATGATCATTTTGGCCAGCGTCGTTTTGCCGCTTCCGCTTTCGCCGACGATCGAAATGATTTCCCCTTTATGAAAATCGAAATCCACCGCATCCACGGCGGTCGTCTTTTGGCTGCCATAACCGAACACTTTTGTGAGGCCTCTGCCGCGGATCAACAGATCACGATGGTTCATTCGCATACCACTCCTTCAGCGTTTCCGTTTCAAACAGGCAGCGGTACAGATGGTTCCCGCTCGCGCGAATCGGCACCTTGCCGGTTTTGCATTCGCTTTGCGCAAAGGAACAGCGTTCCGCAAACCGGCAGCCGGGCGGCACCTGCTTCAGATTCGGCGGAGCTCCGGGAATCGCGGCCAGCTTTTGGCCTTTCATGCCTTCCTCCGGAACGAGGATGGAACCCATCAATTTTTTCGTATACGGATGGACGGGATCAAAAATCATCTGCTCCGCCGTGCCCCGCTCGACGATTTCGCCCGCGTACATGACCATGATTTCGTCCGTGACATGATAAAGCAGCGGCAGCTCATGCGTGATAAAAACGAGCGACCGGATATACTTTTTGTCCAGCAGATCCTTCAGCAGCTTGATGACCGCTTTCTGCGAAGTGACGTCCAGCGCGGAAGTCGGCTCGTCGGCGATCAGCACTTTCGGATTCAGGATGGTGGAAATGGCGATGACCGTCCGCTGCTTCATCCCTCCCGACAGCTCGCTCGGATACGATTTCAGCACCTTTTCCGGCAGATTCAGCGTCTTAAACCGATCCGCCGCCAGCTCCCATACCTGCTTTTTGGACAATTCGGGCCGGTGCTCCTTCATGATGTCTTCGATAAACCGGATGATTCGCAGCGTCGGATTAAGCGCGTTCATCGCCGCCTGCGGGATATAGGCAATTTCGCGCCCGGATACTTTCGACCTCAGCTGCTCCTTGCTCAGCTTCATAATGTCGTTGCCGGAGATTCGGATGGAACCGCTGCCGTAATGAAGGGGCGGGAAATAAAAGCCCATCAGGCTGAGCGCAAGCGTCGATTTTCCGCAGCCCGATTCTCCCGCGATGCCGAGCGTCTTCCCCTCCTCCAGATTAAAATCGACGCCGTCCACCGCAAACACCTTTTCCTTCAGGCGGGTTTTATAATAGGTCTTCAGGCCGCCGACCTCCAAAATGTTCGTGCTCATACGCCTTAGCTCCTTATTTTCGGATTAAAGATCTCGTCCATGCCCGTGTTCATCATGTAGAGGGAGAACGTAATCAGCGCGATCGATAACGCCGCCGGGATAAAAGCCCACCAAGCCCCCGCCACCGGCGCCTCGAACACGAGCGCCCAGTTCATGATGATGCCGAGCGAAATGGTGTTGTACGGCCCCAGGCCGAGCATGGAGATCGACGCCTCCGACAGGATGCCCGAGGCGGTTTGCAACACAAACGCCATGACGACGTACGAAGCGATATACGGGAGAATTTCGAAAACGATGATTTTGGGCGTGCTGTGGCCGGATATTTTGGCGATATGGACGTGATCCCGGTTTCGCAGCGACGTGGTCTGCGCCCTGACCGCCCTCGCGGTCCACGGCCAGCTCGTCATGCCGATGATGATTGCGGTCACGAGCGAGCTGCGCGAATTGATACTGACCGAAATGAGGATCAGAATGACGAATGACGGGATGACGATAAAAATGTTCGTGACGGCGGTCAGCAGGTTATCGATCATGCCGCCGACGTAGCCGGAAACCAGACCGATGAAAAGGCCGATGACGGTGGCGAACACGCCGGCGATCAGCCCGACGCGGATGGAGGTCCGGATGCCGTACATCAGCTCGAGAAACAAATCGCGCCCGAAATTGTCCGAGCCAAGCCACAAGTTTGCGTCCGGGGGCTGGAAGGCGAGGGCGATCATCTCCAGCGGGTCCTTGCGGTTGATTTGCGGGTAGATCAGCACGAGCGCAAGCATCAGCAGGAACAATACGGCGCCGATCATGAACTTCGGCGATTTCAGAAGAATAGCGAACGAATTTTTCATCTCACTGTTCCTCCATTTGCGAGGCTTTGATTCTCGGGTCGATCAATCCGTAAACCATGTCGATCGTAAAATTGGCGAGCAGCACGGTGATGGCGATCAGCAGCGTGCAGCCGGAGATCAGCGGATAATCCAATTGGCGGATCGCCGTGAACATCCATGTGCCAAGTCCCGGGTAACTGAACACGATTTCGCAGATCAGGGAGCCGCCGACCATCGTCCCGAGGGACAGAGCCAGTCCCGTAATTTGCGGAAGCATGGCGTTGCGGAACACGTACCTGGCGATTTTCGAATCCCGGATGCCCAGCAGCTTCGCGTACAGCACGTAATCGGCGTTCAGCTCGTAAATGGACATTTCGCGCATCCCGATGGCCTGCCCGCCGATCGTCACGAGCACGATGGACAAAAACGGCAGCGTATGATGGCGGAGCACCGAGCCGATAAATTCGAAGCTAAGGCTTGGCACCATCTGAAAATCGTAACCGCCGGAGAGCGGAAACCACCCCAGGGTGAGCGCAAACAGGTACAACATGATGATGGCAAGCGTAAAAAACGGGATCGAGTTGATAAACAAGGCCACCGGAAAAATCGCTTTGTCGAAGACGCCTTTTTTATAAGCGGCTACCGCCCCGAGGACGTTGCCCAAAATCCAGCCGACCAAAATGGCGGGAAGCTGAAGCCCGACCGTCCACGGCACGGCGGAAGCCAAAATGTCGGTCACCTTTTTCGGGTACAGTCCGAAGGAGGTTCCCCAGTCCCCGGTGAACAGGTTTTTGACGTAGATGAGAAACTGCATCCAAATCGGCTTGTCGATCCCGAATTCGGCCATAAACGTCTCATAGACGCGTTTGATCGTGTCGCTGTCCGTCATGCCCTGGGACATTTGCGAAACGATCATGCTTACGGGATTGCCTTCGATCATCCGCGGCAGGAAAAAGTTCAGCGCGATGGCGATCGCGAGCGTCAGCACGTACCAAAACAGCTTTTTCACGAAATATCTCGAATAGGCGTTCACGAAAAGCTCCCCCCTTCGGACTTGCGCGGCGGAATATCATGCTGCCGGTGACGGAGAGCCCGCATAGGAACGGCCCGGAAAGCCGTCCTTATGCAGGCTGCGTGCATGTTTGCTTTTGTCCGTCGCCCGAACATGATCGGGTTCCGGATGCGCGGTATCCTCAGTTATGAATCTGGTACAAGGCCCGGATGCCCGCGCCGTCCATGGCGATTTGCGGCGGAATGTTGCTGCCGTCCCCGTCGACGGGGAACCCCTTCCATACGGATTCGTTGACGGTGTGGAACACCCACGGGCGGTACATCAGCGGAACGGAAGGGATATCCGTCAGCCAGATTTTCGTCAGCTCGGTATACAGGTTTTTCAGCTGCGCTTCGTCGGTGACGGTCGGGATTTGGTCGATGATTTGGTCGGCCTTGTCGTTTTTGTAGCGTCCCCAGTTCCAGAACGCCATTTCTCCGGCAGGCGCCACGCCTTTCGAGTACATGATGTCATGGGCCCGGCTCCAAGGCTGGCTCGGATTGACGCCGCCGGCCGGCGTGTTCATGATGATGTCGAATTTGCCTGTTTGCAGGTCGTTCGTCCATACCGGAGCTTCCGGGAATTTCGTGCGGATTTCGATGCCGATCGCCTTCGCGCTTTGCGCGACGATTTCGAGCGCCGCGTTCCAGTCGGACCAGCCGTACGGGCATTCGATTTCATACGGACCGAGGCGGGTGCCGTTCAGGACGCGGATGCCGTCCTTGCCTTTTTGGGCCCCGATTTTGTCGAGCAGTTCATTGGCCGCTTTGACGTCCGTCGTCCACTGGAGCGGTTTGATCGCGTCTTTGTCGACGTATTTGGATTCGGCGTCGGTATTCAGCGTCAAGGAAGGTTCCATCGCCGCCGAGTAGCCGCTCATCGCCAGATCCGATATTTTTTTGTAGTCGATGGCCATCGCGATGGCGCGGCGGACGTCGGCGTTGTCGAGCCCTTTTTTCGACATGTTGAAGAAGATGGACGGCATGGAACCCGGCACGTAATACGGAGCGTCCTCCAGGAACGTCTTGATCGGCGCTCCCTTTTCCCACATGTTCCAGACCTGCGGAATGAACTGCTGCGATACGTCCACTTGGCCGCTCTTGAACGCCAGGTCGCCGGCCGCGTTATCCTTGTAAATGACGTGCGTGATGTATTTCGGGGCCGGCAGTTTGCCGAACAGCGATTTGCCCCAATAATTGTCGTCGCGTTCGATCGTGATTTTCTGGTCGTTGTAGAAATACAGCTTGTATGGGCCCGTGCCGACCGGGTTATCGTTGACTTCTTTCCGGATGGCGGACAGGTCGTTGCCCGCTTTCTTTTCGATTTCCTCCCAAATATGCTTCGGAAGCATCGGGATCAGTTCAATGCTGTCCAGCACCCTCAGCCGGTTGGGATTATCCTTGTTCAGCTTGATGTTGACGGCATTCGCCCCGTCGGCCGTTACTTCGGAAATATTCGTCCAATAGCTGCTCCAGTTGATGTCGTATTTTTTGCCGAGCTCGTAAGTATAAACGACGTCCTCCGAAGTGAACGGCTTGCCGTCGTTCCATTTCGCGTCCTTGTTCAGTTCGACATGCAGCGTATCGTCCTTCCATTCGTATTTGGTTCCGAGCAGCGGCTCAAGCGCCCCGTCCAGCTGGTTGATCATGAACAACGTTTCGTACACCAGCTCCCGGGAATTGCCGTAATTGATCGGAAAAGCCGGATTGCCGCTCAGCAGGTTGAAGTTCGTCGGTGCTCCCCACTGCAGGCCGTTGACGTACAACGTTTCGTTTCGCGGCGTTTCCTTGGCGTCGCCTTTGGAGGTTCCGGTCGCGGGTTCTTTGGAAGGCTCCGTCTGATTGCCCGAAGGCGGTTTGTTTCCTTCCTGCGTTTTCGGCGTTTCCGAAGCGGACGGCGGCTGCACGGTTTGGCAGCCTGCGATGAGAACTCCCGCCATCAAAAGCGCCATCAGCGGTTTCGAAGCGAATTTCAGCCTCATGAACATTCCCCCATTCGTCACATTGACACGTTGGATCTTGAATCTTAAATTGCACCGACCGTTTCTAAAACGTATTCTGCAAGCGCTTTCTAAAACCTATGATCGAAGGGATCAGGTTCATTCCATCTTATTATCAAAATTCTCAGGAAGTTTTGACCTTCGAGAATGTACGATTGTTTTTTAGATGAGGATTTTGCAAAAATCCAATACATCCCTGGAACTTATACCGACTGGTATAGGATAAATACGGTTATTTATGTAACAATTGACAGTTAATGAAGTTTTATTTATGGTTGTAATACGGGTGGTGGAATATGGGGAAAAAGATAGGAAACAATTTGTACATTCCTTGCTTTATCTTATTTTTATCAATGATGTCACTGTTTATAGGAATAATGAATAAATTCAATCTAGCAAACAAAATAATTACACCCAGTATAGTGTTTTTAGCCGTCTTAATCAGTCTAGTCATATTGAGAGTTACGCTTCCTTACTTATAAAATTGTTAAACAATCATAAAAAGGAACGGGGAATCGGTAGATTATTCAAACGTTTTCCAAACATCCTTTATTGCCGAAGATGGATCGCAAAAAGGCTGCTTTGCAGTAAAGAATATCTTTACCGCAGAGCAGCCTGTATTTATCTTCAGGAGAACATTGTAAATAGATTACGCCTCGCTTCGGCGCGATATGATGAACAGGACGGCCCAGATCAGGACAAACCCGCAAATTTGGTGGAATTTCACGACCTCCTGGAACGCGATCCAGTTGATGAGTACACCCACCATCGGGAAGCTCAGCTCCGCGAGGGTCGCCACCGACGCTTTGGTCGTTGTCAGGCCCTTATAATACACCATGAGGCTGAACAAGCCGGGCAGCAGCGCTTGGCCAAGCAGGTTGATCGATACGGCCGTAATCGTGCCTGCGCCGGTAGGGACGTGCCAAGGATCCCCTTGATTGATCGTAATGGCGATCAGGAGCGGCAGCGCCAAAATGAAACGAAGCGAAGTGACGGTTTCGTACTCCATTTTGCCGACCATCAAACGTCCCATAACGGTCGAGCCGCCCCACAAAGCCGCCGCGCCGAGGGAAAGCAGGCTTCCTACTTTGACGAAGTCGTTGACATGGCCGAATGGGAACGTAAACCCGAAGGTGAGCAGATACGTGCCTGCCAGCGCCATGATCATCAGCCAGCCGAACTTCTTCGGCAGCTTTTCCTTCAGCAGCACACGCGCCATAAGGATGGCGAAAATCGGCTGCAGCTTCTACAGCAGCAATACCGCGTTCAAATTGCCGTGGGTCAGCCCCAGCGTAAACAAAATGGTCGCGATTGCCGAGCCGCCCCAGGACAGGAACAGCAGCGCGCCGATATGGCGCAGCTTGAGCCCTTTTAATTCGGAGCGGTGCTTCCAAAGCATCGGCCCCACGAACAGCGCGATGATGATATGTTCGAGCAAAACGATCTGCGTCGGCGTGATCTGCTCGCGCAGCAAAATGATCCGGAAGAGCGGATCCGCTCCCCACAATGCCGCCCCGAGCACGACCAGCCAAAAGCCGGTTTTCGGACGGACCGCCTGCTTGCGCATGGCGGGATTCAGCTTATACTTGTTGCTTACGTTTTCCATATTCCTAATCCCCTTGCCTGAATACGGAGTCAACATTGGAAAACCCCCGTATATCGACCGAAATCGACAAAACGGGGGCTGATCAAATAAGCCTGCGGAAATGTTACGAAAAAACAATTCCGGCAAACCTGCTCTATTGATCTTCTCCCATCCGGACTTTACCGTCGGCCCTGGAATCCCACCAGGTCAGTCGCTGCCTTTCAATCGCTTGAAAAGCAGGAGTCGCGGGCTTGACGTCGCTTTGGCGTTCAAGGACGTTCACCGCCGGTCAGGAATTTCACCTTACCCCGAAGATCCATATTCATATTTTTAGTATTGGTTTAAGTTCGTTCATACCATGATACTGCGTCATCGTATGAAAAAGCAACCCGAATGGTTACTTACATAAGTATAGCACATATCTTCGATTTAGCGGAAGCTTCTTTCGATAAAGAATTTTTTCCATGCTATCGATATTTTCAATAGCATTATTTCTGCTGCAGCAATGCCGAAATGACGACCACCGCCTCGGCGCGGGTCGCATGGGCGTTCGGCGCAAATAAGCCGCCGCTTCGCCCGCTCATGATGCCCCGCTGTGCCGCCGTCTCGGCGTAAGGCTTGGCCCAGGCGGGGATTTGCGCGCCGTCGGCAAAAGCAGGATTGCCGCCGCCCGCCGGCGCTTCGCTCGAAGGCAGCGAACGGACGGCCATAGCTGCCATTTCCGCCCGCGTCATCTTCCTCGCCGGCCCGAACGATCCATCGGCGTAACCGTTCATAATCCCCCGGACTACCGCCTCTTCCACGAAAGGCAGTCCCCATGCCGGAATGTTCTTCGCATCCTTAAATTGGACAGGCTGGCGGGCAGCGTCGTCCGCCCCCAGGGCCCGGATCAGCATGGCGGCCCATTCGATCCGCGTCACTTCCTTGCCCGGTTGGAACGTCCCGTTCGCGTAACCCGTCACCCAGCCTTGCTGCACGGCCTGCTCGATGGCGTCCTTGGCCCAGTGCCCGCCGATATCTTTCAGGGCAGCCGGTGCGGGGACGCTTCCTTCCTTGATCGAAATGGACGCGGCAACGACCTGGCTTGCGGCAGCATTCAGCCTGGAGTCCACCAGTTTGACGTCATGCAGCGAAACGGCGGCGCTTCCCTTCTGCAGCCTCGCGAAATCAACGGCGGCCAATTGAACGGTGCCGTTGTCGCCGGCCGTTTTGCCTACCTTGGTATGCGCGATCCGGACCGTCCCGTTGCGGACGATCGGATCGACGGAAAAACCGTTCGGGCCTGCTGATGCGCTTTGATAGGAAAGCTTCTGCGCATCGTATTTCAGCGTGAAATCGTAAGCGTACAGATCTTTAAGATGTTCCCCCGTCACGACGACCGTAATCTGATTCCCGCTGGACGTTGATTGCAGAGAGACGAAGGGGGTGGCGGCGTCATCCGCCGACGCCTGCGTTTGTGCGGCAAACCACCCGAATACGAGCACGAGTCCGAGAATAGAGGCTAACTTTTTCAGCAATGGGCTTCATCCTTTCGAACATGCCAATCGCAGAAAACGGCATACGGCCGCCTCCTGCGATGGGTGTTGGATTCATCCTTCGTTGGTTTATTTGCCGTACCAATCGCCGATAATCATTTGGGCGACGCCGGCCAGCGCGCGGATCGTGATTTCCCCTTCATTGAAAAGATCGGCGGAGGCCACGCGGCTCCAGTTGCCGTCGGCCGATGTGATGCCGAAATATTTGGCCATGATCGACAGGTCCTGCACCGTAATGTTGCCCGTTCCCGGCACCAGCGTGATCAGCTTCGTTTTGAAGACCGCCACGGCATTGCCGAGCGCCGTTGTCGCTGCGTCAACCTGTGCCTGGGAAACCCCGGAGCTGTTTTTCACCGAAACGGCGGACTGGATCGCGGTTAGAAGCGCCGACTTGGACGAAGCCGGATACTGTCCGATCTTTTCGCCTGCGGCGGCGCGGTCGTATACGTTCTGAGCCGAAGCGATGGCCGCGTTTAAGGCGGACTTGTCCACAGGAACGGACGGCACCGGAATGACAGCGTTTTTGAAAGCATTGACGGCGCTCGTCAAAGCGGCCAATGCCGCATTGATTTGCGTTTGGGTAGCGGATGCATCGTTGTAAACCGCGGTCGCCGCTTGAATGGCCGCAAGCAGGTCGGACTTGGCCGCAGGCGGATATTGCCCCGGTTCGGTGCCCGTTACGGCTTGGTCCGCAAGTTTTTGCGCATCCTGGATGGCTGCATGAAGCGCGCTGCGGTCAGCCGTTGCCACTTGGATCTGAACGGCTGCGCCGCCCGTGTCGATGTCCTGCGAAGCGCCGTCCGAGGATACCGTAAATGCCGTCACCGACAATTCCGCGCTGCCGGCCGCATCCTCCCTCAGCTTGCCATGCAGTTGAAACAATTCGCCGCTTTCTTTGACCGCATTCGCCTCCCCGGTGCTTGCCAGCAGCAGCCGGATTTGTCCCGCTTCCGGCTTGATGCCCGCCGCCAGCAAATTCAAGCCTTCCCTGGAAGAAGCGACCGCCCCCTCGGCGAGAACGGGACGGCCTTCCTGATCGGTTTGCGTTTCAAACGCCATCTTGGACGGATCGTATTGGATCGTGACGTCCATTGCGGTAAAGGAATACGTCAACGCGCTGACGCCAACCGCCACGTCGACGGGAGCCCCCGCATAAGCGGAAGCCGGCCCCGTCATCGTTGCCGCATTGCTTTTCTCCGGGCCCGCTCCCGCCGGCCGGATATCTTCCAGTTTCAGCAGCTTCAGCTGGTAATTGTTTTTGAAGATGGACGAAATGCCGGTGATGTCGACCTTCGTTCCTTCCGGAAACGACTGCTTCAGCCTATCCGCTTGAACCCCCGTGCGGCTGTCCACGCGCACACGGTTGGTCACGCTTCCGTTGACCAGGTCGAATTCCAGCGAACCGGTAACGGTCTGGTAATTCCGTACAGTCATATTTTTCAGGGTAATCAGCTGCCCTTGATTGCTGTCGTTCACCGTATCTTGAACGATGGGGGCCGGCGCCGGAATGCCCGCCGAATCGTCCAGCTTGGCAACCTGAACTTCGTTCATCAGCTCGGCCTCGGAGTTGAAGACCGTTTTCTGGGCGGTTATTTTGATTTTGTCGCCTGCGTGGAATCCCGTTGCCGCGCTTGGATAGACATAGATGCCGGCGGTTCCGTCCTGCAGGTAAAATCCCGATCCGCCGAATACGCCCGGTTCGGACGTGATGACGCCTTGTACCGTCACGTAGCTGTTGTCCGCAGCGGACCTGGCGTTTCGGATCGTGGTCAGCTCCGGAATCGTCACCACCGGACCGCTACCGCCGGAACCGTAAGAGCCTGCTTTATAGGTTGTAGGATCGTACCATTTATAGCCTGCCGCCGGTGTCGTCCAGGGCTCCGTGCCGGGGATTTCGGCCGAAGTCGCCGGTTCCTCGAGCGCTCCGAGCAGCGGCGTCGGCTCGTCCAGCGTAATGCCCCGGTTTTCAAACGTCTCGTAATCCTCGTGAACGGCCAGCCATTTTACGGTTTGCACGAGGAAGACGCCGTCCTGTGCTTCGCCTTTGAATCCGTCATAGGTTTTTTTCTTGCTGCCGTTGTCTTCGCGGACGTATTTCGGGCTCGCGTCCTCCACCGGCGAAGAGTCGCCGATGAACGCGGCTTTGCCTTTTCCCAGCTTGGCGATGGCCGCATACGGTCCTTCGGCTTTGCCGCCGTTTTTGTATACGCCCCCGGTCGGGAAATTTTTCTTGTCGCTGTTTTCGACCGCGTTGTTCCAGCCGGGCACGTTTTGCGGCAGGTATACGATCCCTTTGACCCGCTTCGGATCGAGGATGACCAGCGTCGAGCCGCTGTGCATTTCGACGTCGTTGACGCCTGCCGTGATGCCGAAGGATTGGTCGTATTTGACCGCATCCGTTTTGGTCACGTCGCCGACCGAATTATAGCGGAAACGGACCCCGAAGTTTTGCCCCAGCCAATCCGTGCTGGTTACGTCCCTCATCGCTCCCGACGCGGCTTCGGCGGCAGCCATGCCTTTGATCGGGTCGCCGAAAGCTCCGCGGCGGTATCCGTTCATCACTTCGGAGGAATCCCAACGGTTCAGGTTCCGGTCGGAATTGTAATGGTCAGAGATGAAGAAAATGCTGCCGCCTTCCTTGACGTATTGCAGCATCGCGGCTTGCTCCGAAGCTTTAAAAGGAATGTTGGCTTCGCCGATGATGAACACGTCGTACGGCTTCAATTTGTTCAACGTAACGGTCGGTTCATCGTAGGCTTGGGCACTCATCGGGAGCGTCCGTTCCAGCGCATCCACCTGAAAGTTCGCTTCCCTTAAGCCGTCCGCAAAATCGGAAAAGGCTCCGTCGATCACCCAATCGGCGGCGCCGGCCGTCTGCCCGTGGCTTTGGTCAAACAGCACCTTTTTGCCGGTTCCGTCGGGAAGCGTCGTAGGCACGCCGATATTTTCGCTGCCGGGATCGGACGGATTTGGCGTTCCGCCCCCGCTTCCGGGATCCCCGCCGCCGGACCCGCCCGATAACGTGATGGCCGTCGGGCTTTTGACGCCGAACATGCCGCTGTATGCCGTCAGCGTTCCGGTGACCTGAATCTTTTTGCCGAGATTGCCGGGATTGGTTTTGAGGCCGATCTGCGGGCGGTAGCTCGCCGTCACCTGGACGTCGATCAGCTTGTCCTTGCCCGTTTCGCCGGGGGAATCCGCGATCAGCACGTTTAAGTCGTCCTGAAAACCCGAAAAAAGGAGCTTCGAATTGTAGACCTCGCCGACGATATACCCTTCGACCGTGGCGGTTTCGCCGCTGTTGTTTTTGGCGATGGCCTCGGCCACGGTAAGAACGGATGATGCCGCCTGCGCAGGCAGACTGCCAAAAAGGGCGGACAACGTCAGTATCAATGCAAAAAACGCACCGGCAAGCTGCCTGCTCCGGAATTGGAACGGAATGGCCGTTTTCATTTTCCTTACCTCCCCATGTTTTCTTGTCAAAATCGTTTTCCCCTTAAACGTAGCACCCCTGTATTATTGCAATTTGCTGAAACTGTAAAATTTTACACCTCATTCATAACATCGCCCCCAACCGATTGGTAGTTGGATTTTATATTAAAAATGAACGCCGCATAAGCGCCTTAATCCTTATCTTTGCAAAAAAAATACAGAGGTCTCGGGACATCCGAAACCTCAGCATGTCGATGAAATCTGGGAGGGGATCACTATGGCAAATATGAAAAGCGGCGCAATCCGTCGGATTTCGTATGTTGTTGGCGAACCGGCTTTGGCCCGGCAGGCATGGACGTTTCCGACGGATCCGCGGCCAAATCGATGCGGTATATGCCGTACCCGCGAGCGTCGGTCCGCCCCGTATGCGCGATCCCCGGGAAGTCCTTCACGTATCGGGCCGCCTCGGGCGAACCTGCGAAGATGACGTTGACCGGTTTCCCGATAGGGCTGAAACTCCAGTTTTCCTCCGGTTCCGCGACGAGACTGCCTTGCTCCGCAATATAATCGATCAGCGCCTGACGGTTTTCGTCCGCCGAGTCCAGCACCAGCTCCGCTTCGCGCAGGCCCGGCACGATGCCGCTGGACACGCGGTAATTGCTTGTGACCACGATCAACGGCTGCCCCGGGTCCACCGGGACCCCTTCATGCCGCAAGTCTTCGATCCGGCTCGCGCCCGGGTTCAGCAGCGTGCCGTCGGGGCCGTATTTTGCCGGCCGGGCGACGTTTACGCGATACGTAACGCCGCCGATCACGTCAAAGTTGAAGGCGGGAAACGCCGGGTTCAAAAGAGGCTGCTCGGAGGTTTCGTCCGGGTCGATGCGATTGTAGATCCCTACCGAGAACTCAAGCCATTCTTTCAGGGCGGCTCCGCTCAATTTGACGGCTTTGACGGTATTTTCGAACAAATACAGCTCCGAAGCGCTGCGGATGGCAATCGGTCCGGGCGGAATCTCCGCATAATCGTTCGGGCCGTTCCGTCCGGCTTTGAACGGCGACGAGGCCGCAAGCACGGGGAGATGCCGCAGATCCGGCGCAAACGAAGCGATCCACCGGCGGGCGTAATCCCTTTGGGCATGATTCAGCAGTTGCACGGAAGCATCCGCATGCACCAAGGAAAAATACGTATGCAGGGGAACCTCGGTCCGGCCGATGGGGGCGTTGGCATAAGCAACCGTTTGTTGATGCGCCTGCTGCAGCAGCGCGGCAATTTCGGCATCGGGTTCCGCGAACTCGCTGCCCACCTTCCCGTCGCAGATCTCCCGTACCATCGCTTTTCCATGCACCGCCTGCCATTTTCCGTCCAGCCGCCGGAGCGTCAAATCGATGATTCCGAGCATCGCCCCGCTATAGCCGGCCTGCACCGCCGGCAATCCGTTGATGGTCCCCTCCTGCCAGTCGACCGCCGGCAGCGGCGTTCCGTCCGCATGTTTAAAGGAAGCGTCCAAGGAAGCGAAATCCCTTGCCGGGAACGTCCGGTGCGTATGGGAAAACGCGATGGCGTCAATCCCCGGCACCAGGCTGAGGGGCAGCACCGCGTTTTCGGCATCGTGATCCTTCAAGGATACGCCGGCGTCAAAGCCGGTATGCGCCAGCGCAACAATGACGTCCGCTCCCTCCTCTTTCATGGCCGGAACCCATTCAAGCGCGGACAGGACCATGTCTTTGACCTGCACTTTTCCGGCCAAGTGGCCCTGGTCCCAGTCCAGAATTTGCGTCGGCGCGAATCCGATGAAGCCGATCCGGATCTCATGCGGCCGCCCCATCCCGTCGACGCAGGTTTTCGTCAAAATGACGTACGGCCGGTAGCGGTTGACGGCAAATTTCCTTCCCGCTTCCGCTTCATGCACGTATATATTGGCGTTGACGTAAGGAAAGGAAGCTCCCGCGACCACTTGATCCAAATATTCCAACCCGTAATTGAATTCATGGTTGCCGAACGTGGCCGCATCATATCCCATCGCGTTCATGGCGCGAATCGCCGGGTGAATCCAGTCCCCCGCCTTGAGCCGGTCCGGATCGACCCGTGCGGCAAACGTGCCGAGCGGCGTGCCTTGAATCAAATCCCCGTTGTCTGCCAGCAGCGCGTTTGCTGCTTCCGCCCTGGCCCGCTTCACCAAGGTCGCCGTCCGGACCAATCCGACCGCTGCATCCTTCCGGTCCCGGTAATAATCGTAATCCATCAAACAAGCATGCACGTCCGTCGTGGACATAATCCGCAGCTCGATGGACGGCTCGGCGTTTCTCCCTAAGCCGTCCGCCTGCGCATTCGGAATGCCATTCACGTTCACCACTCCTTTTCGCCTCTCCATTTGATCCTGGCTACGCCCATTATACCGTCCGCATATTAAACGGGGGTAAAATCGCCGCTTCCGGTTTTCTACCATATATAGGGACAGATTCGCAACCGCCCCGAGACCGGAAATGCGGCGGATCGGACGGATATTTTACGGCCAATCAACAAAAGTCGCCCTTTCCGTTAACCCTTGTTTCCCGCGCCTATGTTACGCTCATTCCTGTCGGACGGCATGCTCCGGCCGAAAAACCATAGAAAAATTCTGGAGGGGACCATCATGTTTAAAAAAGTACTTTCGATCGGCATGACGCTGGCGCTTGCAGCCAGCCTTGCCGCATGCGGCTCCAAAAGCGCCGGCAACGGCAGCGGAGACGCGGCTTCCGGCACCGCGGAAGCGGCCTCTTCCGGCTACGTGCCGAAAGAGCTGAACGTTCAGTTCGTGCCGTCCCAAAATGCCGATACGCTTGAAGCCAAAACCAAACCGCTCGAGAAACTGCTCGGGGACAAGCTGGGCATTCCGGTTCACGTTACCGTATCGCCGGATTACAACACCATCGTCGAAGCGATGGCTTCCAAGCAGGTCGACGTCGGCTTCCTGCCGCCGAACGCTTACGTGCTGGCCCATGACAACAAAAAAGCGGCCGACCTTCTGCTGCAAGCGCAGCGCTACGGCATCAAGGACGAAACCGGCGAGGACACGACCGAAAAAGTCGATTTCTACAAAGCGATGATCGTCGTGAAAAAAGATTCCCCGATCCAAAGCCTGAAAGACCTGAAAGGCAAAAAAATCGGCTGGCAGAACGTCACTTCCTCCGCAGGTTACGTCTTCCCGGCGGCCGAGCTGAAAAAAGAAGGCATCGACCCGGACAAGGACGTGCAGGGCGTAACGATCAAAGGGCATGACGCAGCCATCATGGCGCTTTTGAACGGTCAGGTAGACGCCGTCGCCGTCTTCCAGGATGCCCGCAATACGGTGAAAAAGGACGTTCCCGACGTATTCGAGAAAACCCGCGTCCTCCATTACACCGCCAAAATCCCGAACGATACCGTCAGCGTCCGCAGCGACATGGACCAAAGCTGGAGGGATAAAATCAGCCAGGCATTTATCGATATTACGAACGATGCAGAAGGCGCCAAAATCATCAAGGACATCTATACGCATGTAGGTTACGCCCCGGGCGACGACAAAAACTTCGAACCGGTCCGCGAATACGCCGAGGTCGTAGGCCAGGAAATCAAGTAACGCCGACTGTTCCGGCATATCCATACCTTTCTATCGGGCAGCACCGTCCATGAAGTCGATGGCGGTGTTGTTTCCCATTGCAGACGCCGGAACGCATTTCCATTCAAACCCATTACAGAAAGTTGGTTCGCCATGATCGAATTCGATAACGTAACGAAGGTTTATGCCAACGGAACGGTTGGACTCCGCAATATCAACCTCACCATCCGCGAAGGAGAACTTGTCGTCATCGTCGGCCTGTCCGGCGCGGGCAAATCCACCTTTTTGCGGAGCATCAACCGTCTGACGGATATTACCTCGGGAGACATCCGGGTGAACGGCCAATCGGTGACCCGCGCCTCCGGCAGCCAGCTCCGCCGCATCCGGCGCGACATCGGCATGATTTTCCAAAGCTTCAATCTGGTCAAACGGTCGACCGTCATCCGGAACGTCTTGTCCGGCCGGGTCGGTTACCATTCCACGCTCCGCACCCTGCTCGGCTGGTTCCCGAAACAAGACGTGGAGTTGTCCCTCGACGCGCTGCAGCGGGTCAATATCCGGGAAAAAGCATACGTGCGCTCCGATCAGCTGTCGGGCGGGCAGCAGCAGCGCGTCTCGATCGCGCGGGCGCTTGCGCAGGAAGCCCGGGTCATTTTGGCGGACGAACCCGTCGCTTCGCTAGACCCGCTCACCACGCGCCAGGTCATGGAAGACTTGAAGCGGATCAACCGGGACATGAACATCACCACGGTCATCAATTTGCATTTCATCGACCTCGCCCGGGAATACGCGACGCGGATCATCGGCCTTCGCGCGGGGGAAGTAGTGTTCGACGGCACGCCGGAAGAAGCGACCGACGAAGCCTTTGCCGAAATTTACGGCCGTCCCGTGCAGCAGGACGAGCTGCTGGGAGGAGCATGATGAAAACGACCGTTTCTCCCGCTTCGCTGAATCCGGCCGCTTCCGGCATGGAGCCGCCGCGCAAATACAAGCAAATTGCCGGATGGATCATTCTCGTCGCCGTCATCGTCGCCTGTTCGGTGCGGACGGAAGCGACCCCGTATCAGCTGATCGTCGGCTTGCCCCAAATGGGGAGCCTCCTGCAGGAAATGTTTCCGCCGGACTGGAGCTACCTGCCCACGATCTGGGGACCGATGATGGAAACCTTGCAGATCGCCATTCTGGGCACGACGCTTGGCGCTTTGCTCGCCGTTCCGGTTGCCCTGCTCTGCGCTTCCAATTTGGGCGTCAGCCGCTGGGTTTCCCTGCCGACGCGGATGGTGCTCAACTTGGTCCGTACCATTCCCGATTTGCTGTTTGCCGCCATATTCGTTGCGGTATTTGGCATCGGGCCGTTTGCAGGCATGCTGGCGCTCGTGTTTTTCTCGTTCGGAATCATCGCCAAGCTGACCTTCGAGGCGATCGAAGCCATCGATCCCGGCCCGCTTGAAGCGATGACCGCCGCGGGCGCCAACCGGCTGCAGATCATCATGTACGGCGTCGTGCCCCAGGCTCTGCCTTATTTCATGTCCTACCTGCTTTATACCTTTGAAGTCAACGTGCGGGCGGCAGCCGTTCTCGGACTTGTCGGGGCCGGAGGCATCGGCCTGCTGCTCGACCGTTCGCTCGGCTTGTTCCGTTATGACCGGGCCGCGATCATTATTTTGCTGACGCTTGCGATCGTGCTCGTCATCGATTACGGAAGTACGATGATCCGGAGGAAACTGCTATGAAATCAAACACGACGCCCGTGACCGGAAAAGCTTCCGGCTCCGCGTTCCGTGCGCGGATTCGTTTCGCGCTGACCGCCTTGATCGTCATCGCGGTTTATTACTGGTCGATTCAAGGAATTCGTTTTGAAGGTATTCAGGGTACGGCGGGGACCGTGTCCAAGTCCATCCTGCAGGGTTTCCTGCACCCGGACTGGTCCTTCGTCTATATCCCGGAGGGGGAGGATTTGCTTCGGGGGCTGCTGGATACGCTGGTCATTTCCATTCTCGGGACGGTGGTCGCCGCCGTCGTTTGCATTCCGTTCGCCTTTTGGGCGTCCACCAACATGAGCAGGCGGCTTGCCGTCTCCGGCAGCGGCAAAATCGCGCTGAGCGTCATCCGCGTGTTTCCGGAGATCATCGTCGCGATTTTGTTCATCAAAGCGGTCGGCCCCGGCTCCTTTGCCGGCGTCCTCGCGCTGGGCATCCACTCGGTGGGCATGCTCGGCAAGCTGTATTCGGAAACGATCGAAAACATCGACCGCGGGCCGCAGGAAGCGTTGATCGCCTCGGGCGCCAACCGCCTTCAGGTCCTTCGTTACGCGGTGCTGCCGCAGGTGATCCCGCAGTTTCTTTCTTATTCGCTGTACCGGTTCGAAATCAACATCCGCTCGGCCACGACGCTTGGCCTGGTCGGCGCGGGCGGCATCGGGACGCCGCTGATCTTTGCGCTCCAGGTTCGGAACTGGAACCGGGTCGGCATCATATTGCTCGGCATTATCGCGCTTGTCGTACTGACGGATCTGGTATCGGGCTGGCTCCGAAAACGGATTACGTGAGCCCGCATCCGCACGTTTTTTGCAATCATAGGGCAATCCCCGAAATCCCGGCCCTAAAAAGGACTGTTCCAAGGAAAATCTCCGGAGCAGTCCTTTTTCGCGTCTCGTAACCTATTCCGAACGTCATTTATTGTCCTGCGCAGTAAGGCTTCGGGAATGTTCCCGTGCGCAATTCGGATGGAATAAGGGATATATACCGGGGGACTTTTACAATTTTATCCACCCGAATAAAAAAACGAACGCCGCACTCCCAATGGAATACGACGCCCCCTCTTCCCGTTATCTCATTTGATCCGTTTGCTTCATGACCTGCATGTACCGGATCAGCTCCGCTTTTTGCTGCTCGATCGCCCGGACCCGGGTGGCCAAACCGGTAAAAAAGGCTTCCACGTATTCGCGCGTCACGTTCGCCGATTGCCCGTTCCAATCGCTTAGCCTGGCGTACAGGCTCCGGGCTTCCTGCTCGTCGGCCTGAATACGGGCAAGCAGCCAGCTCAGTTCCCGCTCCGCCTGCTCCAGATCGGCCAGCTCTACAAGGATTTCGCTCATGTTATCCCTCCGCTTCGAAAGCTTATTGCATCAATTGCGGGCCGGAAGCATCGGCCTGGTGGAATTGCTCGGCCTTCGATTTGATGAACGTGAGAAACTGCGTCGTCTGCTCGACATGCCATTTCGTCAGCCCGCTGACCGAAGCGTCCAGCTGCGCCACGATCGGCTGCAGCCTGCGGCTGTGGCTGGACTGGGTATATTTCATCAGCTTTGCCCTGACCGCCTGCATGTCGGAGCTGATCTGCTGGGCGTTTTGGCTCCATTTTTCGGCGACGCTTTTCAGCTCCTCCGGCGTCAGGCGGATCATGCCTTTGCCCGCGCTCATGGCCGCCGCGAGTCCCGTTTGCATCGCAAGCCCGATCGGCGCCATAAAGGCGCTTGGAATCCCGAGCGCCTCGGCCAAAGACAGCGGCGCCCGCGGCGACCCTCCGACATATTCTCCGGTTTCTCCGTCATACAGCTTGTTTTCGATATATCCGTTCTCGTCGAATTTGTAGCGTTTCAGGCCATGGTAATAAGGACCGCCCAGCGTGTTTTTGATCTTGTCGATGACGCCGACCCCCTCGTTGGCATCCTCGTAGTTGGAGTCGATGTAATACGTCGAGCCGACGTGCCGGTCGTAACCTCCCAAGGTGCCGCTGGCGATGATATCGCCGGGATGGGCGTAATTGATGATTTGCGAATCGAATTCCCCGTTTTCCGCTTTGCGTCTGGCGCTGCTGGTCAAGCTTCCCATGACGGAAGGCGCGCTGAACGTAACCGCCGATAATCCGGTATAAGCTGCGGCGTACTGCGCATTGGCGCCTCCAAGCGAATGTCCCGTCAACGAAAAATTCAAGTCTTTGTATTTGCTTTTCATTTCATTGGCGTAATCTTCGGCCTGATACAGCTGCTTGTCGCCGTCAAAAAATTTGTCCACGGCTTTGCCGGCGTCGCCCAACCAATCTTTGGCCTTGGTAATGCCCAGATTATCTTCGATTTGCTGCACCTTGTCGTCCCACGGCATTTTCACCTCGAAGCTTTTGTCCAATTTCCGATCCAGCTCCCGCAGGCCGATGCCCCCGTCGGTCACGTAGTCAGGCAACGCATCCTTTAACGGTTTGCCGCCTTCCGTTCCGCGGTAAGCGATGACTGCCTGCTTCGTTTCCGGGTTGTAAAACGTGACCGCGTCAAAACCCGAAGAATCGTCGTTGGCCGCATCCTCCAGCACTTCCCAGCCCGGCAGCTCCTGCGGCTTGCTCCCTTTTTTCAAATCGGAGTAGGCGAGATCCGACATGGTTTTATACATTTCGTCCGTGATTTCAGATCCTTTGCTCAAACGTGCTCCTCCCCCCTCGGTTCATCCGAACGTGCCCGCGTCCTAGTTGGACGCATCCTTTTTCGCGAAGGGATCGATCCCTTTGGCGCGAATGGCCTTTTCAAGCTCCGGGCTCATGACGAAGTTGGTCGTTTTTTTGTCCTCGTAATCGACCGCGATGTTGAAGCTTTCCTCCGGCTTGCCTTTGACGTGGCCTTTCATCGTAATTTTTGGCGTTATGTATTCGTCCAATTTTTCCTGATCCGTGATTTCCACGTCCAGTCCGTATTCATCCTTGAAATACTGGATGGCGAGATTTTTGGCCTCCTGCATTTGCCCGTCGTTTTCCGATTTGTTCACGCTTTGACAACCTCCCAATAAAACGATCGTAAACAGCATAAGAGCGATAGACCGGAATAAGCGAGAAATAACCATCAGTCCCCTCTAACCCTTTTTCTAAAAATTAAACATGATTCCCTACCATTAATCCAGTTTCTTGAAAAAATCAGGAAATTATGACCACTCGCAACCGAAAAACATGACCTAAAGTCCATATTAAAATCGGCCTAATTTCCATAATATGAACCTATGGGCGGCCGGATGACATTTCGTAAAACCCCTTGCGCAAGGCCCAAAGCCGCCGATCGGGCAAACCGTAAAGCAGGTTTTGCTTGCAGCGCTCCCGCTTCCGCACAAAAAAGCCGAGGAAACGATTCCTCAGCTCATGTTTTTTCCGTAATAGATTTCATCCATCTCCTGCGTGATCCGTTCCGTGATTTCCTTCTGCTCCCGTTCGCTTAATGCGCCTTTGGTATATCCGAACAAATAGTTGTCCAGGTCGAACTTTTTCAGCTTGCATTTGGTATGAAATATATGCTCCGGGTAGACGTTGACGTCGATCATGTGGTAGAGGTCTTTGACGTTGTCCGGGATGTAATTCTGGATCGAATTGATGTCGTGGTCGATAAACAGCTTATGCCCCGTAATATCCCTCGTAAACCCCCGCACCCGGTAATCGATCGTCATGATGTCGGTGTCGAAGGAATGGATCAAATAATTCAGCGCCTTCAGCGGGGAAATTTCCCCGCAGGTGGATACGTCGATATCGGCACGGAACGTGCTGATCCCGTCATCCGGATGATATTCGGGGTACGTGTGGACCGTAATATGGCTTTTGTCGAGCGACATGACGACCGATTCGGGCAGCGGCCCCGGCGATTCCGCATACGACTCCTTCGGCACCTCCACCACGGGCCCCTCCGATACGAGAATCGTGACGCTCGCGCCTTGAGGGACGTAATCCTGTTTGGCGATGTTCAGCACATGGGCGCCGATAATGTCCGAAACCTGTTTTAAAATGGCCGTCAAACGTTCCGCGTTATACTGCTCGTCGATATATTCGAGGTACGCTTCCCGCTCATCCTTGGTCCGGGTATAGCAGATATCGTACATGTTGAAGGCCAACGACTTCGTCAGATTGTTGAATCCATGCAGCTTGACGTGCTGCTCCGGTGCTGCCATGCATCATTCACCTCGCTGTTTCTTTTCAATGCCTAATATTCCCTGATCCAGCCCGGATATCCGTGATGGATGGTCCTTCTATTACATTTCATTACCCGAATTCCTCCGTTTCAACCCTTCCGGCCGTCTCGTCCAACGCCAAAAACCGCCCCGCAGTTCGCGGGACGGCTTCGATGGCGCCGTATTACGGGGCAGGTGCATTGCATCCGCCTGCTTCATCGACGGGAGAGAAGGACGGAATGCAAGGGCTGCTCTTTTCGTTACGGCAGTTTCGGCGTGTTTTTCGGAACCGTTCTTGCTTTCGTTGCTTGTTCGAAGGCATAAGCCAGGTTCAGCAGCTTTTGCTCGCTGTATGCCGGTCCGAAGAATGAAATGCCTACCGGCACGCCCGCTTCCACGGTACCCGCAGGGACGGTGACTTCAGGGAATCCGGTTGCCGACGCGACGTAACTTGCAGCGTAGGTGTCGTACGCCGTACATACGTAGGTCGGGTCTTCTTTGTCGAACCGGTTGGATGCCGGGCAGGACATCGTCGGGAATACGATCGCATCCAGCTTGTTCTTTTTCATGATGTCCATGATTTCTTTGCGCGTTTTGGGAATTTCTTGGTGCACGATCTTTTTGTATTCTTTCGAATTCAGCGTGTCGGCTTTGGCAAGCGCCGTTTTGAGGCCTTCAAGACGTGCCGGGTTGACCGGCGTCGCCGAATTCATCACTTCGGGCGACTCGCTGATGGCGATGACTTCCTGCAGCGTTTTCGGCCCGCCGGCAGGCAGCATGCCCAAATATTTTTCGAATTGGGTTTTGAATTCCGCATCGCCTACAGGCCCGAGAATCGGCGTCCACAAATATTTCGTCTGGGCGGAATACGATACCGGCACGGCGACGGCTCCCATGCTTTGCATTTTGGCGATCGCTTGTTTCGTGATGGAATCGACCTCGGCATTGTCGCCGAAGAAATCGGTGGCTACGCCGATGCGCGCATGCTTCAGCGAGGAAGCATCCAGGGACTTCGCGTAATCCTGCACGGCACGATGGGCGGTTTGGGTTGCTTTGTCGTTTTTGTCCGTTCCCGCCATGACGCTCAGCACGATGCCGGCGTCCTTCACGCTTCGCGCCAGCGGTCCCGTCACGTCAAGCGACAGGGCGGACGGCACGACGCCGCTGCGGCTGGTCAGCCCAAGCGTCGGACGAATGCCCACAAGACCGGTAACGTTGGCCGGGCCGCGAACCGAACCGGACGTATCGGTTCCCAGACCGAAAACGGCAAAGTTGGCCGCGACCGCCGCGGCGCTGCCGCTGCTGGAACCGGAAGCGTCGCGGTTCAGGTTATACGGGTTGAGCGTCAAGCCTCCCATCGAGCTGTATCCCAATCGGCCGTAGGAAGCGGCAAGCTCGGACATGTTCGTTTTGGCGATGACGATCGCCCCTGCGTCGATCAATTTTTGCACGGTAAACGCGTTTTTGGACGGGTAGTCGTTTTTCAGCGCTACCGATCCGGCCGTCGTCGGCATGCCGACCACGTCGAAATTGTCTTTGACGACGAACGGAATGCCGTGAAGCTGGCTTCTCGGCCCTTTCGTTTTGCGCTCCGCATCCAGCTTTTTGGCGGTCTCCAAGGCTTTGTCGTTGACCGTAATGATGGAGTTGATGGCGGGACCTTGCTTGTCGAAGGCCTCGATGCGTTTCAGATAGTATTCGACTAGCTCCTCGGAAGTGATTTGGTTCGTATCCAAAGCGTTTGCGATTTCGTCGATGCTTTTTTCGAACGGATCAAACGCCGGTTTTTCTGAAGCTTCCGCATGTGCTTGGTTCCATGGCAGCAGGGCCGCCACGAGCAAAATGGCCAGCAGCGCTTTGAAATGAAAATGCTTTTTTCTCACGTTGTCATACCTCCTGATGTCTTTTGTCATTGGCCGTAGTTCTTACAGCATGATTTCTCTCCCAACCTATTTATCGTTATTTACCTACGTTTATTGAATAGCAATAGACAAAAGTCCCGATTATCCGATGCTATTTCGACAAAATTTAACAAAACTTCGATGCCTGCCGATATATATCCCAGAGAGAAAAATATTTATGCTTAAAACACAGGGATGTTGCAAGATTCGAAATTTGCGGCTTCCTGCACATGGAGGAGAGAAACAACTTGAGAAAGAAATTGCAGTGGAATTTAAAGATGCAGTTCCTGGTCACGATGGTGGCGCTTGTCCTGCTGTCCACGTTGTCGCTGGGTTTTGCCATCAACCAGAAAGTCACGGGGGACATGGAGAAGAATTTCTACGACGCGACCCGGAAGGAAATCATGCAGGTCAGCGGGGCCATGAACCTTTATTTCAGCACCGTCAACGAATCGGTCGAATATTTCGCCAAGAACCCGCTCGTGCAGCAAATCGACGGTTCGATCACTTCATACGTCAACGCCGTAGGCAAAGACGGAACGATCCAGATGACGCCTTCGCAAAAGCCCGGGATTGAATCGGAAATATACAATCTGTATGTGAACTACGCCAAGACGCATCCGAGCATCTCCTACATTTATCTGGGCACGAAGGAGGGCGGATACATCCAATGGCCGGAAGGGACCTCCAAAGACAAATACGATCCGAGAACGAGAGCATGGTATACGCAGGCGATCGAAAATCCGGATAAGGTCAAACGTACGGGCGCATACGCTTCGTTCACAGGCAACGTGCCGATCGTCAGCTCTTCGGTGACCATTAAAGACAAAGCGGGCAACGTCGTGGGCGTTCAAGGCGTGGACGTCAGCCTGGAGGCGCTCACCCAAACGATCAACAACATTAAAATCGGTGAAACCGGCTACGTCATTCTAACGGATGAAACCGGAACGATTCTGGCGAATCCTAAAAACCCGGAAACCAATTTCAAAACGCTGAAGGATTTGAACGTCAAAGCGTTCGCCGATATCGACAAGATGGCGGACAAGCATTTCGAAGTCTCGTTGAATGGCAAAAGCTACACCGTCAACGTCTACGTTTCGCCGGAAACGCACTGGAAATACATCGCAATGATGGACAAAAGCGAGATCGCCGAATCCACGAAGGAGATCCAGCGCATCATTTATCTGGTCATGCTCATCATCGTGGTCATCGTCATTGCGATTTCGCTGTTTATTTCGAGGGCGATCGCTAAACCGCTGAATGCGTCGATGCATTATTTGCAGCAAATCGGCAGCGGCAACCTGGCGACCGAAATTCCGGAGTCGATGCTGAAAAAAGGCAACGAAACGGGGGCCATGCTCAGGGCAATCAATGCGATGAAAACGGACATTCAAGAGATGATCGGCAAAATTTCAGGTTCGGCGCACATCGTTTCTCAATCGGCGCTCAACCTGAAGGACAGCATGGACCAGACGCAAAAAGCCTCTGCGCAAATTACCGAATCGATCATCCAGCTCTCTTCCGCGGCAAGCGACGAGGCGAATACGGTAATGATGGGATCCGAAAAAGTCGAAGAGCTCGGGGGTGCCATCGATCGGGTCACCGCCTCGACTCAAGAGATTCTCGAATTATCCCGCCGGACCGGAGAACTGAATCAGCGCGGCATCGTTATTGTTCAGGAGCTTGTCGGCAAATTCAACAGCACGCTCCAGTCTTCGGAGGAAACGGCCCTAGCCATTTCCCAGGTCAGCGGCAGCGCCGGCGAAATCAGCACGATCCTCGACACGATCCTGGAAATCTCGGCGCAAACGAATCTGCTGGCGCTGAACGCGGCCATCGAAGCTTCAAGAGCCGGCGAACACGGCCGGGGTTTTTCGGTGGTCGCCGCGGAAATCCGCAAGCTTGCGGAGCAGTCCGCCGCAGCCGTCAAAAATATAAGCCATATCATTTCGAGCGTAAACGGTCAAATCTCGAATGCGGTGGAAGCCATCGGCACCTCGCGCGAGCTGTTTTCCGATCAAGAGCAGGCCGTGAGGGAAACCGAATCGATCTTTCATGAAATCATGGTTTCGGTCAACAGCCAGATGAATAAAACGACGGAAGTGGACGAACATATCCAGGTCATGGTGGAAAAACGCCACGAATTGACCGACGTCTTCACCAATATTTCGGCCATTACCGAAGAAAACGCGGCCATTACGCAGGACGTATCCGCCGCGGCCGAAGAGCAGCTTGCCACGATCGAGGATGTCGCCGGCTATCTGACCCAGCTTAAGGGCCTGTCCCGCGACCTTGAAGAAAATATTAGAAAATTTACGATCAACAAATAAAGGATTTTCGCTTCGTTTTCCATAAAAAAGGCCCGGTTCGAGCAACGCTCGATCCGGGCCTTCATATTTTTAGCCGATCACGTATTCGCGGTAGCGATCATAATCCTTTTGTCTGCATTCAAGCGTGAGGCGGGTCCCCTCGTTTTCATATTCGGTCGCTTGAATGTCCGCGTGCTCGTTTAGATAAGACACCACTTGGCCTTGGTCGTAAGGAATCAGCATTTCGCACCGGACGTAATCCTTGAAAATGAAGCTTTTGATAAGATCGACCAGCTCGTCGATGCCGATTCGCGGTTTGGCCGCCAGATATATCCCGTTTTCCTGCACCTCCGGAATGTCCCGGCCTGCCAAATCGCATTTGTTGTAGGCAAAAACGGTCGGAATATCCGTAACGCCGATGTCCTTCAGCGTATTTTCCGTGATCTCGATCAGCTGCTCGTATTTTTCGTTGGCATAATCCACGACATGGATCACCAAATCCGCCTCGGCGACCTCCTCGAGCGTCGAACGGAAAGCTTTGACGAGATGATGCGGCAGCTTGCTGACAAAACCGACGGTGTCGGTGAGCAGAAAGCTTTTGTTGTCCTCAAGCTGAATGTTCCGCACGGAGGTTTCGAGCGTGGCGAACAGCATATCCTTTTCGAACACGCTTTTTTCTTCGGCGCTTCCCGCCGCCCCGAACCGCTCGATCATGGCGTTCATGATCGTCGATTTGCCCGCGTTGGTGTAACCGACAAGCGAGACGACCGGCAGCTCGTTTTTCTTGCGCTTTTTGCGCTGCGTCTGGCGCTGGAACACCAAAGACTCGAGTTCTTTGTTCAGCGCCGTTATTTTTTCCTCGATCCGGCGGCGGTCCAGCTCCAGCTTCGTTTCCCCCGCACCTCTGTTTTTCAGGCCGACGCCGCCGCTTTGCCGCCCCAGCGATTCGCGCAGACCCACAAGCCGCGGCAGCATGTACTGCAGCTGGGCCACCTCGACCTGAAGCTGAGCTTCGCGCGTTTTGGCGCGTTTTTCGAATATGTCCAGAATGAGGATCGTCCGGTCGATGACCTTGCATTCCAGGTCGGCTTCGAGGTTGCGCAACTGGGAAGGGGAAAGTTCGTCGTTAAAAATGATCAGGTTGGCTTCGAGCCCTTTATACAAACCCGCGAGCTCCTCCACTTTGCCCGTGCCGATGTAATGGGATTTGTTGACCCGCTCCATGTTTTGCGTCAGTTGGCCCACGACCTCGACGCCGCAGGCTTCGGCCAGGTTGCCGAGCTCTTCCATCGAATAGTCGAAATCCCGCTGGTTGTTCAAATTGACGCCGACGAGCACGGCGCGTTGATCGATCGTTTCAAGCAGTTCAGGTTGTTTCATATAGGAATCCCTCCAAGTGATTATTATTGGCGAAAAAACGCAAAAAACCGCAGGCTGCTGCCTGTGGTTTGGGACGAACGGAGAAACAAGCGGCTGCCCGGCGGTCTGCCGCATGCCTAAAAAAGCCTAAAAGGCCTTGGATTCGCATCGATCCGTTAAGTTCAGGAAAACAGCCGCGAATGCAGCCGTAAAGCGTACCTGAAAACAGCAAAGGAGGGGCTTTCGAAGCCTCTCCTTTGCAACCCTTGCGCGCCTCAGCCTGAAACAGCCTAGACGGCACGCGTATGAAGATATTGGGTTCATCCGAAGATATGCATACCAATCCCGTTCGCCCTGCACAGCGCAGAGCCTTTGAGCACTATTCAATTAGCGGCACAAAGAGAAAAAACGGAATTTAATATTAATCATAACTTCGCGAACCCTCCGATCATTGTAATTGTTTCCATCTTAACACATGATGGCCGTTTTCACAATCACAAAGTTTTGCGGCAGGTAAGCCGGGCCTACGCCCCCCGGCTCACCGTGGTCCGGTCCCTGCCGTTTTCTTTGGAATGGTACAGCGCCTCATCCGCCCGCATCACAAGCTGTTCGGCCGAATGGCCATGGGCCGGAGATGCCGAAATGCCGGCGGATATCGTAATCGGTTGTCCGGTCGGGCTTTTCGTCATGGCCAGCTGCTCCCGCAGCCGGTCCGCCAAAATTTTGGCCCGGCCCAGGCCGCAATGCCTGATCAGGATGCCGAACTCCTCGCCGCCGTAGCGGAAGCAAACGTCTTCTTCGGAGGCGACCAGCTGCATCAGGCGCGCCAAATAGCGGAGCACTTCATCCCCTATGACATGTCCGTATGTATCGTTCACCTGCTTGAAATGGTCGATATCGATCAAAATGAGCGCAAACGGCACGTTGCTCTTCAGCCAGCCGGCCATCACGCTATCAAATCCCCTGCGGTTGACAAGACCGGTCAATTCATCGATGTTGACCTCATGCCGCAAATGCGTCAAATCCTGGTTCATGTTTTGCAGCGCAATCTTGACGCTTTGCGATAACAACCTGACCTCGTAATAAGATGAATCTATATCGGGAATGTCTTCGGCAGGCACCGGCTTCAAGGTCGCCTCATCCGAAAATTTCGCCAGCGTATGAAGCGGCTTGGCAATCCGGCTAGCGACCCACCAAGCGAGGACCAGAATCAAAATCAGGAAAGGCAGCGAAAACAGCAGCATTCGGTTGACCAAATAACGCAGCGGCTTGTCGATGACTTCATACGGCGTTTGCGAAATGATCCCCCAGGAGCTGCTTGGCTCGTGTGCATACCCCGCCAGAAAAACCCGGCCCAAGGTATTCGTGACCTTTTGGGAGCCGCTCTCGCCCGACACCACTTTCCGCACGACTTCATTTTGAAGGACCTGCTGCCCGACGCGCCTTTGTTCCGGATGGAAAATCAAATCCCCGTTTTCCTCCACGACGTACACGTAAGTACCGTCGCCGAAAAAATGCTCCTTGAGCATCGTGCTCAGCACGTTTTTTTCCTCCAGGTAGATGGTTCCTCCCACGAATCCTTTATAGTTCCCGTTCTTATCAATGATCGGGGCCGATATGAGAATGATCAGCCGCCCCGTCGTTGCGCGGTAAGGTTCGGAAACGAAAGTTTTTTTCATGGTTACGGCCTTCATGCTCTGTTCGGAGGTAAGCTTGTCCCCCACGATGACTCCCGTCGTGTGCGGACTGATGGCCCGGACCACCCGGTTGTGGTCGGCAATGAGGATCGAGTTGAAATATTGGGTGTTTTCCTGGAACAGATCATCGAACATCTGGGGAGTGATGCTGCCATCGCGGCCGGAAATGTCGGCAATCGCCCGGATGTTTTCCTGCATCGTATTCAGCAGCTCGCTCGTATTGGACGCAAGCTTCTTCGAATACGCTTCGTTTTTGCTCAAATAATTGTCGATCAAGGAAGTACGGTTAACCTGCACGGCAGACGTAATGCTTGTCAGCATCGTAAGCAGAATCGCCGTGATGACCAGCAGCGAAATGGTAAACCGAAGTGTGATTCCTTTTTTGATAACATGCCTCAAAGTGTCTCATCCCGCCTGCTTCTTAAATGTGGAAGATCCGGTCTTCCGTGTCCTAAAGCACATTATACAACAGAGCGGCGGCGCGAATATATAAGAATCGGAAATTGCTTTACGGGATACGGAAAAAAGCTTTGGTCGTCTGGAGCGTGCCGCTGGCGACCTCTTCCACGTCCTTTCCCATGCAGGAGGCGATCACCTGGGCAATATGGGCAAGAAAAGCGGGTTCGTTCCTTCCGTCCTTCGGCTTCGGTCTGAGGTCCCGCGGCGTAAGATAAGGCGCATCGGTTTCGATCATGAGGCGATTCAGCGGAATTCGCTGCACAAGGTCGCGCAGATGCCGGCCGCGCCGCTCGT
Organism: Paenibacillus sp. FSL M7-1455; assembly: GCF_038004655.1. Lineage (NCBI taxonomy): Bacteria > Bacillati > Bacillota > Bacilli > Caryophanales > Paenibacillaceae > Paenibacillus > Paenibacillus sp. FSL M7-1455. The sequence goes on from NZ_JBBORO010000001.1 coordinate 4,762,655, forward strand.
CGCAAATCCAGCCGGTAATCCCGATATGGAAGCCCATATCAAGATAAGCCTCAAGCTCTTCCCCCGAGCCGGTAAAACAGTGCACCACCGATTTGGCGATCATGTCCGGATAATCCCGCATGATGGCGGCAAAATCGGCATGCGCATCCCGTTCATGCAAAAACAGCGGCATTCCCAGCTCTTCCGCCAGTTCGACCTGCTTTCGGAACCACTCGCGCTGCACGTCCCGCGGCGAAAAATCCCGGTTGTAATCCAGGCCGCATTCGCCGATGGCCACCACTTGGGGCAGCGCCGCCAGCTCGCGCAGCCGGTCCAGCGTGCCGCTTCCGCATTCCTTCACGTCGTGGGGATGGACGCCCGCCGTCGCATACAGCTTCCCGGGACGAAGTCCCGCATACCGCGCGGCTTCCTCGCTGCTTCTGACGCTGGTTCCGGTGATGATAAGCGGGAAAACCCCCGCCTCCTCCGCCCGTGCGACGACTTCCTCGCGATCCTTATGGAACGAGCGGTTCGTCAAATTGACTCCGATATCTATCATTTGCGGATGCATGTTTGATCACTGCCTTTTTCGATGTATTTTCATTGCCGTCCCCCCGTGAAAACGGGGCTTCAGCCGTTGCGTACCGCCGCGCTCCCGCTTTAAGGCGCCGGCCGCTCTTCGGTTACAGAATACCACCGGGGGCAGGCTTTCACAAACCCCGGGCGCCGATGGCCCGGTTCCTCCATTTTCCATAACATTTTCAAAACGGGTTGAGGTATAGTATATTATATAAGACAAGAACAAACGTTCGCAATCGGGAGGTGGATATCCTTGGCCAAAAAAATATACGAAACCCAAACCGTCAAACAAACGCTGAACAAGGTGCAGGCAAAAAGCATGCCCTTCGACTGGTCCATCAATCCTTATCGCGGCTGCGCCCACGGCTGCAGCTTTTGCTACGCCAGAGCTTTCCAGTCCTTTATCGGACGGGAAGCGGACGATGATTTCCAAAACCGGATCATGTTAAAAACCAACGCGGCCGAAGCTCTGGAGGCCCAGCTGTCCAAACTGGCCCAACGTTTCAGCTACGATATCGGCCAGCTGCAAAACCATGTCGGCCTCGTCGTGTTAGGGACGGCGACGGACCCATATCAGCCGGTGGAAATCAAGGCGAAAATTACGCGGGCTTGCCTCGAGGTCCTGGCCAAATACCGGATCCGCACCAGCATCACCACGCGTTCGCCGCTCATTTTGCGCGATCTTGACCTGCTCAGCCGAATGAATATCGATTCGGTCAACATCAGCTTGAATTCGCTGGACCCGGCGGTCATCCGGATGATGGAACCCGGAGCCCCGCTGCCCTATAAAAGGCTGGAAGCGATGCAAAAGCTGTCCGCCGCCGGCGTGCGCGCCGGGCTGTTTATCGCCCCCATCCTTCCCTTCCTGACGGATTCCCGGGAAAGCCTCGAGCAATTGATGACGGCGGCCAAGGATCACCGCGCCTCGTTTGCGATGACCTCGCTTCTTCGGTTGTCCCCGGACGTGAAAGGCTGGTTTCTGCACATGCTGCAAAAACATGAACCGGAGCTGGTCCCCCGCTACAAAAGCTTGTTTCAAGGCGCCTATCCCGATCCCCGCTATGCGGATAAGATCAAGCTGCTCGCAAGGGAGCTCAAGCAAAAACTTCAGCTGTACGACGATGAGCCGGAGAAGCGGGGCGCGTCTTCCCCTGCGGCCGAAGCGGCCGTCCCGGCTTCTTCACGGATGCCAGGCTCGCCGCTGCCCGGGCCTGAAGTGGAACAGCTCAGCTTCCCGTTCTGAATGCACGAAAGGCCCCGTGCAGCGCACAGGGCCTTTCTTTCGTCCCATCTAAGGTCTCTGGCCGGAATCGATCCGTTCCAATTGTCGCTCCAGCTCGGCCTGCTCGTATCGTGACAATCCCCCATTGGAGGAACCGATATAGAGCTCGCCCCCGGCGCTTTGATTGACAAGTCCTTCGATTCCGTTCCGGTAGCGGGCTTCGGCGAAATCGACGCGCTGGTTCGGCAGCCGGCCCAGCACGCCGCCATCCTCTTTGCGCAGCACGAGCACATCGGAGCCGTAACCAAGCAGGAGATGCTCCGAAAGCACGGCAAAGCGGGTTTTGGCCATCTCATCCATCGCGTAGGGGCTTGAGGATTCGCGGGAGGTGACGGGCATCTGCCACAAAAGCGTCCCTTTCTCCCGGTCGACGGCCGCAGGCCTTCCGTCCAGCACGACGTACAGCCGGTTTCCGTCGATCATGCCGTTTGCCGCCTTGCCGGGCAACGTCCATAAGCTGCGCCGCAGGACAGCGTCATAAAAAACGGTTTCCTTGACTTTGGAATGGTCGAAATCCCCGGTGCCCTCCGAACGCTGCACCAAAAGATATCTTGAGTCACTGGTTGCTTCGAAGCGCTCCTGCGGTTTCCACGGATATTTGCCGAGCACCTTCCCGTTTTCGGTATTCAGCAGCATCCACTCGCTGCCGATCAGGAACCAGCGGCTCGCTTCATGCCGCAGCGGCTGCCGGAGATTTCCGTAACCGAAGTACGGATTCCCCTGAGGATCCTGCTGCACGGCTCCGGCTCCCTGCACGCTCCACTTTTCTTTTCCGCTCAGCGGATCCAGCGCCTTCAGTTTCGAACCGTCCTGCAGCAAAATGTAGGGATCTTCCGCACCGGTTTCAAGGACTTGCCGTTTGCCCGTCAGCGTTCGGTTCCATCGCTGTTTGCCTGTCGCGCGATCAAGCACGCTGAGCACCTCGGAAGCTCCGTTCGAAGCTGTCTGCTGCAACAGAATGGCGCCTTTGACTGCATGCATCCGAATCTGGCGTTCCTTCGGCAGGCTTTTCTCCCATACGACCTTCCCATCCCGCAAACGGAATTCACGGATGCGGCCTTCATACTTTTCCCGTCCGGGGTCGTATTCGGTATACACCGCAGCCGTGCCGCGGGAGGCGTCAAGCGATGCTCCAAACATCCCGAATCCCGCATCCGCTTGCCACAGCTTCTCCCCCGTGTCCCGGTCAACGGCATAAATGGACGATGCATAATGCATGCCGCTGAATCCGCCGTCGTCGCCGTTGACAAGCAGCACGTCGCCGGTTGCGCCGATCAGATAGGCATAATTCAAATTCCCTTGGTTGCGCCATGTCGGCTTGACGTCCATCGTCGACGGAATCGGCATCGTCAGGAAATCGTATGTAAACCGGTAGTCGCTGCCCGCCGTCCTGTTGAGCTCCAGCCTCCCGTTTGCCGGGAGCATCCACTTCCAAGCCGCAAGCTTGCCCTCGGGAGAGAAGGTGACCGTGAACCTGGCCTGCGGAAGCTCGTAGCGCCAGGTCGTTCCCAGCCGCATCGGTTCGTGCGTTTCCGCGAGATTGGCCGAACGCTCCCTCACGTCGGGTGTCCCCAGCAGCTGCTGAACTTTGGAGGCGTCATCGCCTTCTTTCAGCAGCATTTCGGTCAAATTCCTTGCAAGGTCAACCGGCACGGCGGACCCCCGGCTTAAAATCCCTTTCGGGATCGCGCTTTTGGAAGCAACCGCTTTCGCGTTCACCCATAGAAGCACGGGTCTGTACATCTGATCTTCCCCATGCCATGCCCGGGGACTGGCCATCACGGCCGTCCAATCCTTCCACCCGGCCAGCGCAATGAACCGCGCGCCTTGTCCGGGAGGCGCCCATTTCAGGCTGCTCCCCGGGGCGAGCGACAGCTTGGCATCGGGATGCAGGGCGACGTAAGCCGGCTCCGTTTCCACGATGGACTTGGCCGCGTCGGTCGTGTACCAGCGGGGAATCCAGCGGCTGTTCTCGGAATCCGTGGCTGCCGCAACCAGATCCCCGCCCAGGGAGTCGGCCGGTTGGCCGTCGCGGCTTTCCGCGGGTTCGACGTATACCCATTCTCCGGCGAGCCCGTAATCGGCCGCTTTCAGATCCTCCCACCGGGAAGCAGAGGTCGGCTTCGCGTCAAAATAAGGCGTTTTATACCGAAAAAACAGCTTGACGGCAGGCTGATCCTGCGTTGCCGCATAGGCTTGAGACGATGCCCACCAACCCGCACGGCCCGGCACGCCCGGCAGCAGCGCGGAAGATACGGCCAGCACCGCAGCGCCGGCCAACAGCTTCAAAGGCTTAAATCGCATCATCGGAACCACCTTTTCCCATAGATTCCCATTGCCATTGAGACAGCTAGCGAATGACGCATGACGAAAAAAACGCTCCCGCGCGACGATTCAGGACGAACGTTCGCAAAGTTCCGCCAAAGACCGGAGCACGTATTGGATCAGCTCAGGCAAATCTCCCATCTGCTCCTCGTCGATTTTCCGCTGGAACCTCAATTCCGCCTTATTTTCATAGCCGCGGTCAGCATCCCCGTAAACGCGGGTCAAGGTTTGCACGAGCGGAATATCCGGCCAGATCGTTTTCAAAATCCGTTCGATCTCCCCGCATTCCGTCTCCGCTTCCGTGACGTTCATCCCGAAGCGGATCTTTAGCCGGCATCCCGGCCGGGCGTCTTCGATCTCCAAAATTTCGGCGGACAAATCGGCAAGGGAAGCTTCCAGGCGGATCTCCGCACAAACCTCCGGCCTTCCCGCCAATTCGAACCTGATGGCAAACTCCCGGGACATGACGGACATTTCAAGCCGGTCGTCGCGGCCGATGATCCGGATCAGGCCGTCGATGTTATCGAGATCGTACAGCTGGTTTTCAAGGGCCACCTTAAGATTCTCGAAAATCGTCGGGTCGAACATTACCATTGGTCGGCCGCGTATTTCAGTCCAATCTGCTTACGCGCTTCCTCCATCACCTCGGCGACCGCAAGCGACGTTTCGTGGGAATTGATTTTGCTGCTGCGCTTGCCGCGGCAAATTATGCGGATGAACTCCTCCAGCTCGTAATACATCGATTCATGGATTTGCTGCTGGGTCAGGTTCTCCACGCTGCCGTCCCGGTACTGGATTTTGACGTCGTACGGCTGGTTGATCCGGTCGATCACCATCGTTCCGTTTTCCCCTTGGATTTCCGCAGGCAGGAACGAGTCCGAAATTTTCGAATACATGACGACCGCATCCATTTCCGGATAACGCATAATGACGCTGCCTTCCCCGTCCGCGCCGGAAGAAAGCATGACGCCGAACGCTTTGACTTCTTCCGGTTTGCCGAACAAGGACACCAGCGGATAAATGCAGTAAATGCCCAAATCCATCAACGCGCCGTTCGAAAATTCCGGATTAAACGCGTTCAGCACCGTTCCCTGCTTAAACGCGTCGTAACGCGAAGAGTATTGGCAGTAGCTGGCAAAATAACGGCGCACTTGGCCGATTTTGTACAGATTGTCTTTCATGATTCTGAAATTCGGCATGAGCGTGGATTTCATCGCTTCCATCAGCACCACGTTATTGGCCTCGGCCGCCGCAATCATCCGCCGTACCTCGTCGCTGTTCGAGGCAAGCGGTTTTTCGCACAGCACATGTTTGCCGTGGTTCATGAATAAAATCGCCTGCTCCGCATGCAACGAATTCGGGCTGGCGATATAAACCGCGTCGATGCAATCGCTTGTCGCCATGGCCTTCAAATCGGTATACACCTTCGGTTCGCCGAACTGGGCCGCAAACTCGCGCCCCTTTTCCTCCGTGCGGGAATATACCGCCGTCAATTCGAAATCGTCGTTCTCCGCCGCCGCATGAAGAAAACGTTCCGTAATCCAGTTGGTGCCAATCGTTCCGAATCGGATCAATCCAATCATTCCTTTCCCCAAAATATATCAGGATATTGCATGAATCATTCCCTTTAGCAGCCTTAGGTAAAGCCTCCGCCGATCTCCGGGCCCCCCGCATCGTCCCAGCCGGACGTTTCCTCGTCCGCCAGGCTTTGAATATTTTCGGTGCTGATGCTCAGGAAACCGTATCCTTCCTCCTGCTGCAGCTTTAAAGCGCGTTCCTTGTAAAACCTGGCGCTGCTGCCTTCGCCCGTCTCCTCGTCGTAGACCAGAAGGATGCCGTCGGTTTTGCGGAACAGCAGGTCGTCCCGGGCCCTGAATTGCCATGGCCCGCTGTAAGGCTGGCGGCTGACCGCCCCATAGTAATCGATTCCCTGCAAAATCCGGTTGTAGTATTCCTTTTTGTCTTCCTTCCAGTTCTCTTCGGGATGTTCAAAAGCCGTTATGATGGCCACTTTCAGGTCGGGGTAGTCCCGCTTCAAGCCAATCGCCGCTTCGCAGGCCCATAAATCGACGCCGTATTGCCCGGGCGAAATGACCCATTCCAACCCTTCCTCGGCCAGCTGGACGAGCTTGGCGGTTACGGCTTTTTGGATATACGCGATTCCCGGATGCTTTTGCCCGAAAATGTTCAGCTCATGCGCGCGATATCCCGTAACCAGCACATTTTTCATCATAAACCCCTTAATTTCCGCGTAAATTCTGCCTTGCTGCGGGATTTCTGCAAAATCCTCTATGATTGCTTTCCTCCTATCATACCCCGATTCTTTTGGTGATTTCCACTGGTATATCGGAGAATGAAGCAAAAAGAGCCCTGCATTTCCCTATGGAAACGCAAGGTTCTTGAAAGATCAGATCGAGATTTTCACTTCGGCGTTCATGCCCGGCAGCACTTTGGACGAAACTTGATTGATCGAGATTTTGACGGGAATCTTCTGCGTCACTTTCGTATAGCTGCCCGTCGAGCCCTGCTGCGGAAGGACCGAAAACACCGAATTGGTCGCATATCCGATCGTTTTGACCACGCCTTCGAATTTGGCGCCCGGGTCGCCGTCGACCGTAACGTCCACGCTTTGGCCGATTTTAATGTCCTTCAGCCGGTTTTCTTTAATGTTGGCGATGATATACAGATGATCCATGTCCGCTTCCTGCGCAAGCACCTGGCCGGCTTGCACCGGCTGTCCCGCGCGCGCGTCGTTTTTGATGATTTTGCCCTTCATCCGCGAGCTGACGGGGATCGTCTTCGTGCCGTCGGAAACGCCGCCGACGATGCTTTTGTCGCTTACGTCGACCCCCTCCTGTATGTTCCAGCTGGCCAGCACCCCCGGGGCGGGAGCAACGACGGGCATCATGTCGGCAGCCACGACGGCATCCTCCGTTTTGATGAAATTGCTTTTTTCGTAATAGAAGTAGGCGCCTGCCGCAATAAAAAAGCAGATGACGAGCACCCCTGCAATATTTGCGATGATTAATCGGCTACGGCTAATCATATCCATCGTTCTCCTTATTTCTTATTTCGTAAAACGTGCGGCGCTCGGCGCCAGATCCGTTTGTTCCGGCTTCGGCATCATGAGCCGCTTTTCTTTCTGGACCAGCGATCTTCCTTTGCCGGTGACGATTTTCCCTGCCGAAGCCAGCAGCATGATCGCGCCGACGCAGGCCATGATCGTAAACAGGTTATGGTACGCGCCCAAAATGGCCGCCTTTTTCGTTTGCACGATCAGCTCATACGAGGCCATGCTCTGAGCTTTGGCGGCCGGAAGCCCTTCATTCATGAAGCTGCGGGTCCATCCGGCGATTTCCGCCCTGGCCTCCCCGCCGAACAAGCCGAGACGGCCGCGGATTTCTTCATAATTGACGGCGTTTTGCCGCGTCAAATACCATCCGAGCAGCGGCGTGGCGATTGCCCCCGCAAAATTGCGGATCGAATGCAAGGTAACCGATCGCATCGAAGCCTGGTGGATATCGCCCGCAAGCGCCGTCCCCAGCGCCCCGCCGACAAGCACCATGCTGACGCCGGCGCCGAGCAGCGCGATTTGGAAATACAGCGTCTGCAAGGAAACGTCCGGACCCATCGCGCGCCACTGCAGGCTGACGTAAATGACGGCAAGCGAGCCGGCAAAACCGAGAATCCCCGCCCCCAAACGGTCAAACAGCCACGTTTTCAGCATGGCGGTCACGACGATGCCGACGAAAAACCAAACGTAAAAATGAACGAGATACCGGTACGGCAGGTTCAGGTTGTTCCGCAAAAAGCCGTTGATTCCCGCGATGGCCAATATGAGGCAGACATGCGAGGCGATCGCCATGACCGTTCCCGAGACCGGTTTTGGCGCCTTCAGCGTTCGGAACGGAACAAGCGGCGCCGGGGATTTGAGATCCATGATGATAAACAGAACCAGAAGTATGCCTGCGACGGCCAAAAACGGCCAAACGTACAGCGAGGCAAAGCCTTTGTCCACCAAATTGCACAGCGGCACCGTCAGCGAAAGCATCAGCGCCACGAGCAGGAACAGGTTGACCCTGCTTCCCGGCCGCGCCTCGCCGGCGGCCTCTTTGCCGTGCGGCAAGCCGATAAAGCCGACGAGCAAGCACAAGGCCGCGGAAACGATGTTCAGCAAGAACAGCCAGCGCCATGCGCCCACGCTCAGCGATACGGAGCCGAAGATGGCCCCGACGGCGCTTGCCCCGAACAAACCGGTGATGACCATCAGCAGGAAATAGTTGCGGATTTTATTGGGAAACGATTTTAAGCTGACGGGCAAAATGGTCAGAAACAAACATCCCGCGCTTAACCCCTGAATGGTTCTCCCGATCGTTAAGGAAACCGAATCCCCCGCGAACGCGTTGATCACGGAACCGACGAAAAATATCGCGACGAACAGGAGATAATTGCTCCGCAGCCCCCATTTCCGGGTGAATGCCGGGCCCAAAGGGACGCCTAAGGCAAAGGCGATGTTGGACAGAGTGGAGGGAAGCAACAGATCGTTCGAACCCAGATCGAGCCCGTTCTGAATGATGGCCTGGTTCATAATGTAAGACAAATTGATAAAATACTGCGGACCGATCGCAAAGATCGTCAAAATCGAAATGATCAAATACGGCGGCAGCGGTATGTTGACCGATTCCGAGATGGCCGCTAGACGGCCCGACGTCGTTTTCATCGGACTCCTCCTTTCTTGTTGGGATCCGCGGGAAATGATCCGCTGTCTCAGCGATTTCTTTCGGAAATGATTACATATTGCAAACAGCAAGTTGTATTATACAATATGTAATTTTGAACATGCAATAGCCAATTTTTGTTTGGAAAAGGAAAAACCGCCCGAAGGCGGCATATCTCGTTTGTTGATGAGCTATAAGTTCTGTTTCCCGTGAAATTCCGTCATGAGTTCATGGATCAATTGCGCTGCCGGAATCGCCCGGGCCATCCGGTACCCCTGACCGGCCCACAGCGACATGTAGTCGGCTTGACCGCGCGCGGCGGCTTCTTTTCGGAGGCGCTGCGTCAGATGATGCACTTGGGGATATGCGGCCGGGGCCTCCGCGTCATAGGTTTCCATGAACCTGTTCACGAGCCCCCTCGCCCTTCTGCCCGTAAATGCACGCGTGATGCGGGTAGCGGTAAATTCGGGATCGGTTAACGCTTTCCGGTAAGCGGCGTTCGTTCCGCTTTCGGGGCACAACAAAAACGCCGTCCCCAATTGGGCCGCGTCCGCGCCGGCAGCAAGCGCCGCCCTTACGCCCGCTCCGTCCATGATGCCTCCGGCCGCGATGACCGGTTTGTCCGTCAACGTTCGGACGAGCCGGATCAAAACCAGCAGCCCAATATCCTCCCGCAGGTCCGGATCGTTCGAAAAAGTCCCCCGATGGCCCCCGGCTTCGGCCCCTTGGAGGCATAACACATCCGCTCCGGCATCAAGAGCCAACGCCGCTTCCGCCGGATTCGTAACGGTGACTGCCACCTCGATGCCCTTCTCCTGAAGCGTTTGCACAGTTTCTTTGGCAGGGCACCCGAACGTAAAGCTGACGACCGGCACCCGTTCGGCTTGCACCAAGGCGATTTTGCGGGCGTAATCATCGTCGTCGAAGTCCGGGGCTCCAAGGGATACGTTCAGCGTTTCCGCTTCTTTCAGAAGCTTTGCCCGATACGCTTCCAGGGCTTGGGGATCCGCGGTATCCGGACCGGGCACGAACAGGTTGACGCCGAAGCCCGCCGCGGTTCGCCCGCGAAGCTCCCTGATTTCTTTTTCAAGCTCTTCGCTCGTCTTGTAACCTCCGGCCAAAAAACCGAGTCCGCCGGCTTCCGACACCGCCGCAGCCAATGCGGGGGTCGACACGCCGCCTGCCATCGGAGCTTGTACGATCGGATATTTTAGCGCTTTCAACATATCTTCCGCCTCCTTTAGCCAAATACCGCCATATTCATATGGCCCTTATTTGTTCCATGCTTTGAAATCCCGGTTCAGCCGGGTCAAATGATCCCGCAGCTGCTCAAGCTCGGCCGGAGACCAGCCGGAAAGCATGTCGGCATAGGCCGCGTAACGCGCTTGTTGAACCTTGCGGAGAATGTCCCGTCCTTCGGGCGTGATTTCCACCAAACTGATCCTGCCGTTGTTCGAATCCGGATAACGCCGGATATAACCTTTCCCCTCAAGCGCAGCCACCTGGCGGCTCGCCGTGGACAAATTCAGCAGCAGCTGGTCGGCCAGCGCGTTAATGGCCAGCGGGCTGAATTTTTCCAGCTCGCTAAGCAAAAGATATTCAGAGCGGTCAAGACTTCCAAGCTTGGGGCTGTGTGCCGTCGTAAGCCTCACCAGCAAAGCGATTTCGTATTCGATCAAATGAATCGGAGCATCCATTTTCCGTCATCCGCCTCCTTATACTGCCCGGTTTCCATGCCAAAAAGCGTCAGAACCAGTATAACATACAGGCGGACGGGTGCCGAAATCAGCCGGTGGTCCCGGGAGCCGGGCCGCCTCCGATCAGATGGGCCGACACGGGTTTTCTTCCGAATTCCCGCGACCATACCGACAGCTGGCCGACAAGCCGGCCAGGACAGCCTGCATTCTTCCTTAGATGCGGGGATACTCGGAAAAACATCCCCCTATCGGCAGGATCAGCGGGAACCGCGTCGCCCCCAGGGAGTTTGATGATACCGATTGTTTCCGGATATTTCGTTTTAGCCGGCATTTCGTGTACAATTTAAGAGAGAGAGGTGTTGCGATATGTCCAATGAAAATGAAGAAATCATTTTGACTCCCGAAGGGCTGGAAGAACTGAAGGCCGAGCTGGAGGAGTTAAAAACCGTAAAACGCAAAGAGCTTGCGGAACGTCTGAAGGTAGCGATCAGTTACGGCGACCTGAAGGAAAACAGCGAATACCATTCCGCTAAAAACGACCAGTCGTTCATGGAAACCCGGATCATCATGCTGGAGAAAATGCTGACCAAAGCCCGGGTCGTCAAAAGCACCGATGCTTCGATCGTCAGCGTGGGCGCCTACGTCAAGCTGAACGACCGGGAATTCAACGAAGTCGTGGAATACCGGATCGTCAGTCCGGCGGAAGCCGACGTGCAAAGCAACAAAATCTCCTACGAAAGCCCGCTCGGCAAAGAGCTGATCGGCAAGTCCGTCGGCGACGTCATCAGCGTGACGGCGCCGATGGGAGTCATCCAGTACGAAGTCCTGGATATCCGCGCCAAATCATAACGGCATCGGTAACGGGATGCCTGAAACCGTGAAACGAACGCCAAGAACCCTGTTGCTTCCAGCTGAAGGAAACAGGGTTCTTTTTTGCGCTTCAGGGCCGGATTCCGGGTGTCACGCGTTCGTTCGCGGGTCGGCCGATCCTATTTTTTTCATCGCGTCCCATAATGGCTTGATCTTCAAAGGGAAGGGCACATGGGCAAAGATCCAGGCTTCTTCCCGCAGCATCAAATCAACCATGAACCTGCAAGCTTGTTTATGATGTTCCGGCGTCATGTGGGCATAGATCCGTTTGACCGCGGCCAACGGTTCTTCGGGCAAGGAGCGTTCCATATCCTTCATGCCAAGCTGCGCCCGCTCCGGCTTGTATTTATGCAATAACGCTTTGGAGAGATTCGTCATCGCGTTGTGAAGCGTTTGAATGCTCCACAGATCGTTTCCTCTGCGGGAGGCGGCGTGATATTGATACAAAAACCATACCGCGTCGTCGACGGCATCCTGAAACTCCGCCGGCTCCAAAGCCAGGTTTTGCTTGGCGGCCAATGGAGCCAGCCTTCCGTCCGGGTCATGCAGCACCTTGATAAAATCTTTGGCGACGTAGTTTTCTTCCGTCACGGTGAACAGGTCGAGATGAACCAGGTTTTCGTATACGGCCAATATTTGCGGCGCAACGATAAAGATTTCGTCATAAAACAGCAGTTCTTTGTACGCCCTTATATGCCGCATGCGGTTCGGAAGAAACAAATCCAGATCCTCCGCATTCACAAGACAATACAAATCGATATCGGAAAATTCGTCATGTTCGTTTCTGCCCATCGAACCTTTTAAAAATATCGCCTGCACGTATTCTTCTTTCGTCAAACTGGAGACGACCGTATCGACGGCTTCTTCGAGGATCACCGAATCCCCCTCCTTCATTGGATCGACCTGCCGGTCGCCGGATGCTGCCGTTAAGGCAGCCATTGCGGTCATCCGCGGACGTGCGAAAGCACGGCGGCCGGAGTTCGCCCGACGATCAGCCGTTCGCCGTCCGAGTATCCCTCTTCGCGATCCTTCAGCTCCTGAACCAACACCGATCGCCAGTGCCGGATCCGTTCCCGGCAGGACTCGTCGCGGATGGCGTTATGCAGCTCCTGCGGATCTTCGCCGAGCAGGAAAAACTGTTCCTCGCCGGTTTGGGAGAACCAGACATATTTTTCCTTGCCGTCCGTAACCCAATGATTGGACTGGCTGCCTTGCGAATGTTCTCCGTGCAGGTAGGAACGCCAAGCAACGCCTTGACGTTCGGCAGCCCGTGAAGCCAGCTGTAGCACGCTGCCCCCCTCCACCGAATCGGGGATCGGCACGCCTGCGGCATCCAGCAACGTCGGCATAATGTCCCGCATTTCCACGACCTCCTTCACCACTTTGCCCCTTTGAAGGCCCAGGCGGTTTCCCGGATCATTGACGATAAACGGCACCCGCGCGCTTCCTTCATAAGGCAGCGACTTGCGGAACAGATGATGGTCGCCCATCAGTTCCCCATGATCCGAGGTAAACAAAATGACCGTGTCGTTCATCTCGCCGTATTCCGCCAGCGCCTGCATAAAGCGGCCGATTTGATGATCGATATGCGTGATGAGCGCGTAATAGGCGGCCGTCGCTTTTTTGAGCCGGCGTTTCGGGACGATGCCTCGGCTTGTCGTCGGATTGTACCCTTCCAAACCGGGATCGGACGTCATCGCCCAATCGCCGACCGGCGGATCGGGGATTTCCGCGTCTTCGTACAAATCGAGATACGCCTGCGGCGGATCCAGCGGCGAATGGGGCCGGACGAAAGACATCCACAAGAAAAACGGCTTGCCCGGGTCGCGGCGGCGCAGGAAATCGATCGATTCGGTGACGACCCAATTCGTCGGGTGGAGCTTTTCCGGAAGATGCCACGGGCGTGCCACCGCCGAGGCGTTGCAGTCCAATCCGGAATCGATCAGGTCCGCGCCGGGTTCCTGCCGGCGCAGCCAATGCAAGTAATCGTCCACTTCGTCGTAATGTTCGGAGACCGGAATGCTGTACTTATTCCGGTTATGATGCAGATACCCGTCGTGCAGCACGACATGGTGAAAACCCATCAGGTTTCTGGCCGGGTATACGTGCATTTTGCCGACGCATTGCGTGTGGTATCCGGCCTTCGCAAATTCCTCCGGCATCGTGCGGTCGTAACGCCACGGCACGCGGTCTTGATACCCGACGCGCCCGTGGCCCGTCTGGGACTTCCCGGTAAAAATCGCCGCCCGCGCCGGGATGCAGGACGGCGTCGCGGAGTAGGCGCGGTCGAAACGCACGCCGGTGCGGGCCAGCTCATCCAAATTCGGCGTCTCCACCACGGGATGGCCTGCGATGCTCAGGCAATCGTAACGCATTTGGTCCACGGTAATCAGCAAAACATTCGGTTTGTTCCGATTCAAGGACGTTCCCCTCCCCAGGAGATGAATTCAAAAACATGGTTTCGAAATTATTTCCATTTAACCTCCATTTTGATCGAAAGTAAATGGATTTTCCTTCGTTATCTTGATTTCGATCCCGGTTTGTTCCTCTTTTCCAGCAAATAAGGGCCTTTCTTTATTCCAAAAAGAATTAAAGTACGATATACTGGAAGCGAACACCTCAGGAAGTCAAGGAAAGAAGGAAGCAAAAATCATGGAAGCCAACCGAGAACGCAAGCTTCGCTTATGCGGAAAGCTTTTTGTTTCTTTTTTGAAAATCGGACCCACCACCTTTGGCGGCGGCTACGCCATCCTTCCCGTCATCGATAAGGAAGTCACGGAACGCCGCGGATGGCTGGGCTCCAAGGAAATGAGCGAGATGACCGCGCTTTCCGGCGCGGCTCCCGGGGGCATCGGAGTCAACGTCGCCGCGCTGGTCGGCTACCGCGTGGCCGGCATTCCCGGCCTCCTTGCCGCCGTTGCCGGCATTTCCCTGCCGACGATCCTTATCATGCTCGTCTTATGCGCAGCTGCGGCGGGCTTCAGCCATAACCGTTACGTGCAGGCCGCGCTGCACGGCATCAAACCCACCGTCGTCGCCTTGATCATCTACGCGGCGGTCCGGATGCGCAAACAGGCGCTGAACCATCCTTTGGCATGGGGCGTCGCCGCCGCCTGCCTCGTCCTGCTGCTCTTTTTTCCGATTCCGCCCCTTTTCGTCCTGGCGGTCGGCGTCGTGATCGGCATCGTTGCCAAGGCAGCGTCCCCCGTGGGGGATCCGCAAAAAGCCTCCCCCGAGAACAAGGGCGACCATCCTCCCATGTAAATTCCGTGAGGATCGCGTCGGGCCGGGCCCATATGGACCATGAATATTCAATTTTTATATTTCGGATTAAACGGCAGCTTCCGGAACGTCCGGAAGTCCGAGAATAGATACCCGCTTGGGGAGAAGAGGAAGAAATCATGCTGCTGGAGTTATTATGGACTTTTTTCAAAATTGGATTTATGTCTTTCGGCGGAGGGTACGCCATGCTTCCGGTCATCGAACACGCCGCGCTGAAGGAAGGCTGGATGACGGCGGAGCAATATACGGAAGCGATCGCCATTGCCGGCATGGCGCCGGGGCCGGTGGCCATGAACAGCGCCGTCTATGTCGGTTATGCCGCGGGCGGATGGATCGGCAGCCTGGTCGCTTCGCTGGGCATCGTGCTGCCTTCCGTCATCGTCATGTTCCTGGTTGCTACCGTTTTTTACCGTGTGTATGATAATCAGTGGATACAGGCGGCGCTGAACGGCATGAAGCCGGCCGTGATCGCCTTGATTGCATACGCCGCTTACACGATGACGATCCACTCCAGTTTTATTACCGGATTTTCCTTCAGCACGTTTGCCAGCATCGCCATTTTTATCGCTGCCCTGACCGCCATGATTCGTTTCCGCGTGCATCCGCTGGCCATGATTATCGTTTCAGGGATTGTGGGGATTGTGATTTATGCCTAATATGCCTAATGAAAAGAACCAACGAATCGATGCGCAAAGCCGCATCCCGTCGCCCAAGGCGAAGGAGCTGTTCCAGGACATCCGCCGGATGCAAGAGATCGCCAAAAACGATTTGCTCGCCGCAAGCGGGCTTACGGTCAGCACCTTAACGCGCGTACTGGATGAGCTCGTCTCCATCGGGGTCATCACCGAAAGCGGTCTTGGAGCCTCCACCGGCGGACGGCGCCCGATTCTTTATCGGGTGAACGCCAGCTACGGTTATGCCTTCGGGCTCGACATATCCCGGGTGTCCTCCCGGCTTGTGCTGCTTGATCTAGCAGGCAACAAAATCGATGCCATAGAATGGCGCATGACCGAAGAAACCACGCCCTTGGCCCTTCTGCAGCAGGTGTCCGGGCAAGCCGGCGAATGGATGGACAAACACCGGATCGCCCGGGAGCGGATCATCGGGATGGGCATCGGCGCCGTCGGGCCGCTGAGCAGGGAGGACGGCATCATCGAAGAACCCGAATGGTTTGCCGCTCCCGGCTGGAACCATGTGCCGATCGTGAAGCTGCTGGAGGAACGGCTCGGCTGTCCCGTCATGCTGGATAACGGCGCCAATACGGCGCTCATCGCGGAATCCTGGGCGAACCGCACCAAAAATTTCCGCCACATGTTATACGTCCATGCCGGCACGGGCCTTCGCCTCGGCATGATGACGGACAACAAGCTCATCCACGGCGCCGTCGATATGGAGGGTTCCTTCGGCCAAATGATCATCCAGGCGGACGGCCACCCCTACCGCACGCCGCAGGGCAATTACGGGGCGCTTGATTCGTATGCGTCGGTCTATGCCATTGAACGCGAAGTGAACTCAAGGCTGCGCCTCGGCCGCGGCAGCGTTTTGCGGCAATGGCTGCCGCCGGGGGAGCCGGCCAAATATCCGGACATTATGGAGGCGCTGAAGCAAATGGACCCGATGGTGACCGAAATCGTGACGCAAGCGGCGGCGTATTTCGGCGTCGGCCTTGCGAATCTGCTGAACATTTTGAATCCGGAAAAGGTTATTTTGGGCGGCCCGCTCATGACCGAATCGAATCTGTTTTTTTATACGGCCACCCAAACGGCCATCCGCAAAACCTACCATTATCCGAAATACCAGGTGATTTTCAGCAGAGGCACGTACGGCGACGAAGCCATCGCCATCGGAGCCGCGTTAATGATGCTGAGCCAGTTGACCGTCTAATCGGTTTGAACCTTCCACCCAGAGAGGAGTTTTCGCCATGTCAGCCGCATCCACGTTTGGAATGCCCGACAAACCTGACCACGAACCGCATCAAGACCGCAACGTTTCTCCCTGCTGCGCGGCAAAAAGGAAGGCCGTCGCCGGATCGGCCGGCTGCGGCACCCCTGCCATGGAGTCGGCACGAATACCAGCCGAAGCCCAAACCGCCGCGGCAGCGGCTCCCGCAAGCGAATCGCAGGCACCCGGAGCTTTGCGCCCGGATCCCTCTTCATGGCCCGTCATTCCGGAGGGCGAATATTGGCTTGGCACCGATGATCAGGAAGGGTTCCCTTCCGATGCCGAAGGGCCGGCCAGACGGGTGCGCGTCCAATCGTTCCGCATGTCGCCCTACGCCGTAACGAATGCCGATTTTGCGGCGTTCGTCGACAGCACGGGGTATGTGACGGAAGCGGAACAATTCGGCTGGTCGTACGTGTTTCACCTGCTGCTGCCCGAACCCGGGAAGGTCGCCATCGTCGGGTCGCCTCAGCAAACGCCGTGGTGGCACGGGGTTGAAGGCGCCTGCTGGAGAGCGCCCGAAGGGCCGGGAAGCAGCATTGCCGATCGGCTGAACCATCCGGTCGTGCACGTCTCATGGAACGATGCCCAGGCCTACTGCCGATGGGCCGGCGTACGCCTGCCGACCGAAGTCGAATGGGAGGCGGCGGCCCGCGGAGGGCTCGAAGGCAAACGTTACCCGTGGGGCGACGTCCTCCGTCCCAACGGGGAGCACCGGTGCAACATTTGGCAGGGCGTATTTCCGACGAAAAACCATGCCAGCGACGGATATCTCGCCACCGCCCCGGTTGACGCTTATGAACCGAACGGGTACGGCCTCTATAACGTTTCGGGCAACGTCTGGGAATGGTGCGCCGACTGGTTTACGCGCGATCCCGGGCAGCGCGGCTCGACGGAGCGCCCGGCAGGACCCGTCGAGGGCGAAGCGCGCGTGCTTAAGGGCGGCTCTTACCTTTGCCATCATTCCTACTGCAACCGTTACCGCGTGGCGGCCCGAAGCGGCAATACCCCGGACAGCTCGACGGGCAATACCGGTTTTCGCGTCGCGGCGGATCTTTAGATTTTTAACGTGATGTCGATGTCGGCTAGCCTGAGAACTTATACATTCGAACCTCTTCAAAAAACCCCGTCCTCCCCGGAATGGCATGAACGATTCGGGAGTGCGGGGCTTTTTCGAGTTTATTTTAATGAAATACCTTTTTAACAAAATCAATCAGTTTGGACTTTAGTGCGTCACCCTGCTCCCCCCTATGAAACATATCGGTTCCATGATAACCGCTCGGATCCACGATGAGCTCTTAATTCAAAGTGATAATAGAGCTCTGTTGTACATTGAGGCCTGTTTGCTGATTTGTGTTTCGTCGTTTGCTGCTTCGCCCTTCGGATGGCCCGCTCCTCCAGGCTGGAACGAGGCGGCGCTGAAAATCGAGGCCCCTTTCAGACGCCCTCTTCTTGCCTTATAATTGGCGCTGCCGTTGAAGACGGTATTGCCCGGGCGTGATTCCCATACGCTCGCGGAACAGCCTGCCGAAAAAGCTGGCGTTCGGGATGCCGACCCTTTCGGCGATTTCCTGCACGGACAAGCTGGTCTGCGCCAGCATCGTGACCGCATGGGAAATCCGAAGATGGTGCACGTATTGAAGCGGCGTCATGCCCGAATATTTTTTCATGCAGCGCGTAATATAGTCGAATTGAAAATGGAGCGCGTCCTCCATGCTTTTGGAATGGAACGGCTCGCTCCAATGGTTTTGCAAATACAGGACCGCTTCCTTCGCCAGCTCGGACGAACGCGGGGCGGGCCTCGCTTTCGCTTCCGTTTGCAGCGTGCCCAGCAGCTCGCCGAACAACGTCTGCAGCTGCAGCGCCTCCTCCACGGACAGCTGCGCATTCAGCTTGACCATGCGGTTTAAGGCCGGCAGCAGTTTGGCGAAGGGCACGTCGCCATGCTTCGGAAGGTACATTGTCTGATCGGATGGCTTCGTATCGCTGTCGCGCCCCTGCGGAAGGACGGCAGACCACGGAATGTCCTTTGCGTCCAGCCTTCTGAGCGCCGCGGCATGCTTGAAATGCACCCAGTAGACCTCCGTTTCTTCCGTGCACGGGGCGCTGCCCGCATGGGTTTTCCCCGGTTCCAGCACCAGCAATTGCCCGCCCCGGATTACGTATTCCTCCCGATCCTCCCGCATATACATGGCGCCGCTTTTGACGAAGATGACGTCATACACGTCAAATGACCTTTCAAAATGGCAGTTCCCCGGCAACCACATCGCATGTCCGACGGTCACCAGCGACGGCAGCGGCGGGATCGCAAGCTCCAGGCATTTCAACGGGCTCCCCTCCCTTGTTCAAATCGATATCGTTTTAAACCCAATAAAACCGGTACTTCTGAAAACGGATCCATTATGTTCTATATTAACATCCCCCATCACTCCGGTCATGGTGCGAAGGTCGATATCGTGCGATATGAAGTCGCTATTTTGCGTAGTTCGCCGGCTGCGTTTCCGTTACCTTTAGGAAAAGAAATCCCTTTCCAAACCAAAGGAGGACATTCACGATGCGTTTTCGCCAGGTACACCTCGATTTTCATACGTCGGAAGCGATCGACCGTATTGGCAGCAGGTTCGAAAAAGAACAGTTCCAACAGATGCTGAAGCTTGGGCATGTAGATTCCATCACCGTCTTTTCCAAATGCCATCACGGATGGGCCTATCACCCGTCCGAAGCCAACCGCATCCATCCGGGGCTTACTTTTGACCTTCTCGGGGCAATGATCGAGGCGGCCCATGACATCGACGTTAAAACGCCCGTCTACTTATCCGCCGGATTCGACGAGAGGCTGGCCGTCAGCCATCCCGAGTGGTGGGTGCGCCCGCGTTACGGCGGCAGCGAGGATTTGTTCAGGCCCGGATATCACCTGCTGTGCCTGAATACCCCGTATCTCGACATTCTGCTGTCGCAAATCGCCGAGGTCGTTAGAAACTACGAGGCCGACGGCATCTTTTTGGACATCGTCGGCGTGAGGGAATGCTATTGCGCGAGCTGCGTCGCCGAAGCAAGGGCCGAGGGGCTCGACCCGCGCGACGCGGAAGGCATGAAACCGTTATGGGAGCGAACCTACGCCAACTACACCCGGCGCGTCCGGGAAACGGTGGATGCCCACAACCCCGGCCTGCCGGTGTTCCACAACGGCGGCCATATCCGGCGCGGCCGCCGCGATCTGGCCGGGATGAACACGCACCTGGAGCTGGAGTCGCTCCCTACCGGCGGCTGGGGCTACGACCATTTTCCGCTGTCGGCGCGTTACGTGCAGCCGCTCGGGACGCCTTTCCTCGGCATGACCGGAAAGTTCCACACCACCTGGGGGGAATTCGGGGGGTACAAACATCCGAACGCGCTCCGCTACGAGACGGCGCTCAGCCTTGCCCATGGGGCGGCCTGCTCGATCGGCGACCAGCTTCATCCCCTGGGACGGATGGACGAAGCGACCTACGGGCTTATCGGCAGCGCTTACGCGGAGGTAAAGGCGAAAGAAGAATGGTGCCGCGATGCGGCGAATGTCGCCGACGTGGCCCTGCTTTCCGTCGAAGCCGCCGGCTCGCATGCAGCGGACGGCGGGCATGACAGCTTTACCGGCCAAGCCGATGCAGGGGCTGTCCGCATGCTGACCGAAGGCCATATCCTGTTTGACGTGGTGGACCTTGAAAGCGATTTTGACGCCTATCAAGTGGTCATTTTGCCCGACCGGATCCGCATCGACGAACCTCTGCATGCCAAGCTGTCGGCCTATCTCGCCCAGGGCGGACGCCTGCTGGCGACGGGAGAATCGGGACTGTGGGCGGACCGGGACGGTTTTGCGCTGGATTTGGGCATTCGGCATGCCGGAGCGAATCCCTACCGTCCGGATTATTACCGCCCGCTCCACCCGCTCGCAAGCCTGGGCGAGGCGGCGTTTGTCTTCTATTCGGAAGGCCAGCGCATCGAACTGACCGAGACCGGCACGGAGCTCGGACGGAGGGAAGACCCGTATTTCAACCGGGACGCGTTCGCCTTCTGCTCCCATCAGCATACGCCAAGCAGCGGCAGGGACGGCGGTCCGGGCATGGTCGAAAGCCGCAATGGCATCTATATCGCCTGGAACGTCTTCGAAGATTATGCCGTGAAAGGGAGCCTTGTGCTGAAAGAAACGGTGTTGTACGCGCTGAGCCGCCTGCTGCCGGAGCCTACGCTGCGCACTACCTTGAAGGCCCAAGGCACCGTCACCCTGCAGAAGCAGGCGTCGAAATCCCGATACGTGCAGCATGCGCTGTACGCCTCGCCGGTAAGGCGGGGGAAAGGCGTCGAAGTGATCGAGGACATCCTGCCGGTCTATCACGTATCCATGGAGCTCCGCATTCCCGAAGCCGTCAACGCCGTATACATGGCTCCGCAAAGGAAGCCGCTCGATTTTAAGCAAGACGGCGAGAAATTAACGTACGTCATCCCTGAGCTGGAATGCCACCAGATGGTCGTGCTGGAATACGGGGAACCGGAGTAACGGCGGCACGACCCGTCCATGTTTGCTTCTGTTCGCTGCAAGGATCGGGCCGTCCGAAAGCAAAAAAGCCGTCCCTGCCGGTCATGTCGGCCTTGGGACGGCTTTCCTGTTATCGATCGGGTTCGCGGGGGCGAGAAACGTCCTTCGCTTTCAGCGGATACGATCGTATCGCTGTTTGGCTTGTCCATGCCCATGCATGCCCCGCGGCTTACTTCCGCCCGAAATCCGCCTTGATTTCGCCCCATTTCTCCGTGTTCCACTTTAAAACTTTGTTTTCGTAGGTGTTGTTTTCAAGCCACTGCACCGCACGGTCGGTGAGCTCCCAAATTTTGCGCGTGGACTCGTTCCTGGCGAGCGTCGTTGCGGGCTTTTTCTTGCGAACCCAGGCCAAAGCGGTTTGGGAATCGGTGTACACCGTTTTGCTGCTGCCCAGCTTCTTCAGGTAAGCCAATGCATGCACGATGGCGATAAACTCCCCCAAATTGTTCGTGCCGTTTTCGATCGGCCCGACGTAGAACAAAATTTCCCCCGTTCTCGTATCGACGCCTTTGTATTCGACCGGGCCGGGATTGCCGCGGGTGCCCACGTCCACCGAAATGCTGTCGTACACGATCTCTTTTTCGCCGGCAGGCGAAGGTTTACCGGCTCCGGCTTTCCCGCCTCCGGCCGTTTTGGAGGACGTGGACTTGCCTTGCCCCCAGTTGCCTTTCCATCCGTCTTTGAATGCGGCCTCCGCTTCCGCGCGGGATTCGTACGATTTATATTTGGCGTCCGGATAGCCGTTTACCTGGGCCTGACACTCCGCCCAAGTGGCGTAAACCCCCGGCTTTTTCCCTTCCCAAACGACGTAAAACTTCGATTTCGCCATATGCGTAAAAACTCCTTAAGTAAAAAATAAGCTGCAGCCCAAACCTTAAACCCCGCTCAAGCCTTCTTGCTCAAAAGCGGCAATCGCCCCGCGGACAACATCCGGAATCGGCGTGCTTTTGCCGCTCCCCGTATCAATCAGCACGATCGCTCCGCGTCCCGCCGCCTTGAGCCGGTCGTTCGCCACCACCGCATACTCCACGTCCAGGGACGATCTTCCCATCGAAGCAACCCGCACATGAAGCTGAACCTTGTCGCTCCGGTACATTTGCTCCAGGTATTGGCATTCGAGATCGGCGACGACGGCAACCTTTTCCGTGCCGAACATCGAATCGAACAAGCCCAAATTTTCGAAATATTCGATGCGCCCCTGCTCGAAATACATAAAATAGCTCACATTGTTGACATGTCCCAGCATGTCGGTTTCGCAGTAGCGCACCTTGATCGGAATCGAAAAACGAAACTTTTGAAGCCAGCCGGCCGGATCGGGTTTGATAAAGCTTTCTTTGCGCATCGTTTATCCCCTCTCTTCTTCAAAAAAGAACAGTTTGAACAAAAAACGAGCCGCGGCCCGTTTTCAAGCACTTTCAAATCCGCCGTTTTTCCTTCCCAGTTTCAGCTTTGCCTGAACTCGCCCGGCGTCATGCCGGCGAATTTCCGGAATGCCCTGTGGAACTGGCTCGTGCAGGAAAAGCCGAGGCTGCAGCTGATGTCCGCCACCGAATCGCCGGAGCTTTTGAGCAGCTGCTTGGCTTTGTCCACCCTCAGCATCAGCAGATACTGGTACGGGGTAACGCCCGTGCATTCGCGAAAATTCCGGATGAAATGAAACCGGCTTTGCTTGGCGACGGCGGCCAGGTCATCGACCGAAACAGCCTCCGCATAATAAGCGTGCATATATTCGAGCACCTGATGGATATGCACATCGCGAACCTTGCTTTCAAGCCCGCGTTCCGGGATGGAGCCGTTCAGCGTTGCCCGCAAATAATGGAGCACCCGGATTTCCGTCTCCTGCGCCGCAAGCGGGTCCGGCGCATCGCCGAACATCAGCTCCGACGTCCAATGCCGGAACAGGCGGGACAGCTCCCCCGGATCCATCCGCTGACGGACCGCAAATTCCGGCAGACTGCCGGAAGCCTGCTCGAGCCCCAGCGCATCCTCGCGGATTTTGATGATGATCACGCTGGAATCCGCATCAAGCCGCAAAAAATGCTCCGTTCCCGGATGCTGGATCAATCCCTCGCCCCCGTTCAGCCGGTAAGGCTTATTTTCCATCATAACATGGCATACGCCTTGAACCGGAACGGTCACCTGATACCAATGCCCGTGGCGGTGGGACCGGTTCGAAAACCGGTCGGCGCCCTTAAAAAGCTCCATCCGTTCTGTTCGAATACTCATCTCCATCATCGCTTCACCTGTTGACATTATAGCAAAAAAAGCTTTCAAGGCCAGCAATTATCGCGGCGACAACGCCTCCATAACCCGGGTAAGATGAAGGGAAATCCGTTAATGCCGGCCGCTTCCCGCCTTTGCCGGGCCGGGCGGCGGTATTGACAGCGCGCGGATTTGTTTTAACATGTGGAGAACGACATTTCTAATCAGGACTGGAGAGAGGAGATACGAACATGATCATCGATATTCAAAACATTACTTGGAGAAGCGGGCAGCATACGCTCATGAAGGATGTCAGCTGGCAGGTTAAACCGGGGGAGCATTGGGCGCTGCTTGGCCTGAACGGTTCGGGAAAAACGACGCTGCTTAATATCGTCAACGGCTATATCTGGCCTTCGGAGGGCTCGGTGCGCGTCCTTGGCCATCTGTTCGGCGAAGTCGACCTGCGCGAATTGCGCAAATCGATCGGCTGGGTCAGCAATTCGTTCCAAGAGCGGCTGTACGCTTCGGACCGCACGCAGCATATCGTGATCAGCGGCAAACACGCCACGATCGGCCTGTACGATAAAACGAGCGACGAAGATTTCGAGCGGGCCCGCGAACTGATGGAGACGCTTAGCTGCGGGCATTTGTGGGACCGCGAATACCGGACCTGCTCCCAGGGCGAAAAGCAGAAGCTCCTCATCGCCCGCGCGCTGATGGCGGACCCCCGCATTTTGATTTTGGATGAGCCTTGCAACGGGCTGGATATTTTTTCGCGGGAGCGCCTGCTCGAGAGCATTGCGGAGCTCGTGCGCCAGCCGAACGCCCCGACCTTGATTTATGTCACGCATCATACGGAGGAGATTTTGCCTGCCTTCAGCCATGTGCTGCTCATGAGACGCGGGGAAGCGGTCGGCAGCGGCAAAACGGAAGACATTTTGACGGCGGAAAACCTGAGCGGATTTTTCGAATCGCCCGTCGTCGTGGACAGGCATGGAGAACGCTTTTACGTACGGGTAGCGGAATAACCTCCGGCTAATATAAACAAAGTCCTATCCCCTATTCAACAAAAGCATGATTATTCCGATATTACACATGCAGGAATAGATCATACAAAAGGGGATTACAGCACATATGTTCAAAAGATCAATCGCGTTTTTGCTGCTCGCATTCGTCTGCATGATGCCTGCCGCGCTGGCATCGGCGCCGCCGCGGAACGTCGTCGTCATGGATGCGAAAACCAGCCATTCTTTTTTGCCCGTCCGTTTCCTTAACGGTTTTGACGGGAATCAGATCCTGTGGAACGACGCCGCAAAACGGCTTGAAATCACGCACGGCTCCACGAAAATAGCGATGACCCTTGGTCAAAAAACAGCTGACGTCAATGGCCGCTCCGTCTCCCTTCAGGATGCGCCGTACAGGGACAACGGGGTCGTCTACGTGCCTGCCCAGCTCGTAAGCCAAGAGCTTGGCTACAAGCTTGCCTGGCTGAAAGACAGCAATGCCGTCACCATCGCCGCAAACGGCTCGTCGGAAGTTCTGCCCGTCGTCATCCGCAATAACGGCAAAGCCGAAGCCAAGCCGGTCGTAAGCGAAAAGAAGACTTTTAAAATCGGCTCCCGTTCCATCGCCGCGCAGATGGTTACCGTCGACCTGATGAATCCCAAAGTTCATTTGGACGTGGTGCTGGCGGGCAATACGCCCGGCAAGGTCGAAGCGCTCGGCAGCATCGCCAAACGCAGCGGCGCGGCCGTCGCGATCAACGGCACCTTTTTTGACGCTTACACGAATGGCAGCTACAAAGCCCCCTACGGCTACATTTTAAGCAAAGGCGCCATTAAGATGGCAAGCCCGGGCGACAAGCGGGTCATTTTTGCTTACGACAAAAACCAGCTTCCAAGCTTGATTTCCGGCTTGTCTTTCAAGACGGCGTACGACCAAGGGCGCATCGAGGGAGGACTTCAGGCCGGCCCGCGCCTGCTGCTTAACGGCAAAGTGTCGCTGAACGTGAAGCAGGAAGGGTTCAAAGATCCGAAGATACTGACGGGCGGCGGGGCACGCAGCGCACTCGGCATTACCAAGGACCATAAATTGATTTTGCTGACGACGGGCGGGGCGACGATTCCGCAGCTCGCGGAAATCATGCGCCAAGCGGGCGCTTACCAAGCGATGAATTTGGACGGCGGCGCATCCAGCGGCCTGTACTACAACGGCAAATATTTGACGGCTCCCGGACGCCTCATCAGCAATGCCCTCGTCGTAAAAGTGCAATAATGAGAGTCTCTTAACTGAGCTCCGATACTCGACAAAAAGGCTGGCCTTGAGATTTGCAATCCCAAGTTCCAGCCTTTTTTGCTGCGAATTTTCGGGGAAAACGAAGAATCCGGCGTTTAGGATTACGGTTTGCCCAAACCCGTTTTCACCCAATCGGCGACGGTTACGGTGCGTTTTGCCTGATGCATCACGGCTTCCTTGACGTCCTCGATCATTTTTCCGTCCTGGCCGACCGTAACCGATGTGCCGTAGGGGTTGCCGCCTGCCGCAAAAAGCGATGGATCGGTATATCCCGGCGCCGCGATGATCGCTCCCCAGTGGTACATGCTCGTGTACAAGGAAAGGATCGTTTCTTCCTGGCCGCCATGCGGGTTTTGCGCCGAAGCCATGGCGCTGACGACCTTGTTTACCAGCTTGCCGTGGAACCAGAGCCCGCCGGTCAGGTCCAGAAATTGTTTCATTTGCACCGGCATGTTGCCAAAACGGGTAGGGATGCTGAAAATGATCGCGTCCGCCCATTCCAGGTCGGCCAGGCTGGCTTCCGGAATATGCTGCGTCGCTTCCAGGTTGGCTTTCCAGGCCGGATTGCAATCGATCGCCGATTGCGGCGCCGTTTCGGCCACTTTCAGCACTTTGACCTCGGAACCCGCTTGTTTTGCGCCTTCGGCAGCCCATTGCGCCAGCTGGTAGTTGGTGCCGCCGGAGCTGTAATAAATTATGGCCGTGTTTACGTTTGCCATCTCGAATTTCCCCTTTTTCGTGGAATATGGATAGGTTTTATTCTGCCAAAGAAGGAATTAAAGTATTCTCCGCCTAACGTTCACGGTTCATGTTGCCGGGGATTAACGATTCATCCATTTGCCGTTGGTGAAGTCCGGAATCGCCACCGGATGTCCTCCCAAAGCGATCGATTCTTCGGACAAAGCGGAGATGCACATCCAAGCGGCCATGTCGTACACGTCCAGCGGCGTCTCGGTCCCTTGTTTCACGCTTTCGAAAAAATCTTTGAACACAAGCCAGTCCATGCCGTCATGACCGCCTTTGACGCCTTCTTCGATATATTTTTTCCATACCGGATGCTCGTATTGTTCCCTGAATTGCTCCGCGTTGCCCCACTGGGGTTTCCATCCCATATGGAAGTCGTCATGCACGCCGTCCAAATAAATCGAATGGTTGTCCTCCATGTACATGCCTTTCGTACCGCGGACGGTGAATCCCCGGGAATAATAACGCGGCAGCGTCGTATCGAGCGTAATCGTGATCGTTTCGCCATGCGCGCATTTAATGACGGTCGTCACGATATCGCCCTGCAGGAATTCCGTTTGCATCAGCTCGGCATCATCGCTTTTTTCCTTGCGGACATACTCCTGCATGCCTTTTGCCTTGGAAGCCATCGATACCAGCGAAACCATGCGGTTCCCGTGGTTGATGTTCAGAATGCGGGCGATCGGCCCGATTTCATGCGTAGGATAGTTTTCGCAATTGCGATGGATGTAATTGTTCAAGCGGTAATGGCGGTTTTCTTTTCCAAAGGCAATTTCGCTTCGCAGATCGTGATGGTAGCCGCCGGCGCAATGTACGATGTCGCCCAGCACGCCCTGCTTCACCATGTTGAGCACCATCATTTCGTCCCGGCCGTAGCAGCAGTTTTCCATGATCATGCAGGGCACCCGGGTGCGTTCGTACGCTTCGACAAGCTTCCAGCATTCCTGGACGGAATAAGCCCCGCCTACCTCGCATGCCGCATAAATGCCGGCTTCCATCGCGGCCACCGCAATATCGATATGGTCGGCCCACGAAGCGCCGATGACGACCGCGTCGATATCGCCAAGCGCCATCACGTCCCGGTAATCCCGCGTCACGAAAGGACGTGCGCCGCCCTTTTCTGCAACCGCTTTCGCTGCGGCTTCGCCGCGGTCCTCGTATTTGTCGCAAACCGCCACGACCTCGACGTCGTCCATATGCAAAATAACGCCCGTCAATAATCCCATGCCGCGGGCACCGAGACCGATTACGCCGACTTTCACTTTGTTTTTCATCGCAGCCTCCCCAAGGATATGAATCTATGTTTTGATTATGAATCTATGATTCTTTTCACTCTGATATTCCCCCGTTTCCTATGATCTGTCAATATTCATATTTTTACCCTGTGATCATTTGATGATATTTGGTAGATGAATGATGGATGGGTATGGTATAATTTGGGACTGAGGTTCATGAACGACAACATCGTGAGAAGGATGGAGAAACACAGATGAAAAAGCTCTTATCAATTGTATTGATATTTTGCCTGCTGCTGCCAGCGTTTCGGCAAAATCGAACCCGCCTGCGGCCAAAACGTATCCCAAGCTTTATTTGGGCATGGACGCCTCCAAGCTTCCCATGAAGCTTTTGAACGGGCTCGTCGTTGACAAAGAACACGTGGACGGCTTGGGATTCCTGCCGGTCATCAAGCTGAACGGAAAAAAAGTATGGCGCGAAGCCGACGAATCCTGGATCAACACGGGCGGCGCCGTTCAATTTACCGTTGCATCCGGCGGAGACACATTTTTGCTGTATCTGTCGGGCGCTACCGGCGGAAGCATGGTCCAGGTGGTCGGGGTGCACAAGAACGGAAAGGTTTTTCTTAGAAAATCGTTTGGCGGCGTAGGCGTCAATGCGACATTTCTTTCGGCCAACACCATCCAGGTGGAAATCGAGCGGGAAAATCTAAAATGGAACCCTGACCGGGATCCGAATGCGGCAAGACATACCGGGGTTTATGACGTCACGGTGTACCAGCTGTCCGCCAAAGGGATGGCCAAACAAAAGCAATTCGTGAAAAAAACGGGTTAGAACAAGGTTAATGTTTATAACAGGATAGCAGTGGGGCAGGATAGGTTCAGAAGCAAAAAAGGGCGCTTGGAAAGCGGCCCTTTTTTATATTCGAGGCATTAAACGTATGAATTTATTTCGTAATGGTAGCCGTTTTCGTCTGATTGTCCCATGTAAGGTTCGCCCCTAAGGCTTCGGCAATTGCACGCAGAGGCACCGTGACTACCCCATCCTCCAGCTTGGCGCCGCTCAGCGTTTTGCCATTGGCGATTACGGTTACTTCGGGGCCGTCCGGGGCGGGAGTCTCTTTCTTTTTCAGCCCCAAATATTTTGCGATTCCGAGGACATGCCCGCTTACGATCGCCTCCATCACGGCCGGCTGTTTAAGCTTGGCGGCATCGGACGCGACATCGATGAATAAGTTTTCCGTCAAAACGGCCGGCATCCGGCTCTCGCGGCACATGTGCAGGTTCCCGGTCTTTTGCCCTCGATCCGCGACGCCAAAAGGTTTCAACCCAGCCATGATTTCCGTATGGAGCAGGTTTTGGAGCTTCACCGTCGCTGCCGATGCCGACGTATAACGATAAGATTCAAAACCGCCCGAGCCGCCTCCCGCATTGCAATGAACGCTAATCAGAAGATCTGCGCCCGCGGCGTTAGCCTGGCCGGTCCGGTCCTTCAGTTCGACAAACACGTCCGTGCTTCGGGATAACAATGCCTGTACATCCTCATATTCCGAATCCAAACGCTTTTTAATGGCTAATGCTAGCGCAAGAACAACATCCTTTTCCTGCAAACCATTTCCGGTAGCCCCCGAATCTTTGCCGCCATGTCCGGCATCGATCCACACTTTTTTCATTCGGATGACCTCCTTTTCGTGCAAACCGCTTACTATCCTCAGAATTTCTCAGGCCAGGCCGTTCTGTTTTCGAAAATCATACCCTTCCTTTTATATGATTATTCCGGTCATCATTTTTTGAGGCGGCGGTTGCACCAGGAAATATCCAAAAACCGGGAGAACCTGAATGGATTGCTATATAACAAAAAAACGCCCTTCGGCGTGTTTGTTTTAAATCTATATGGTGCGGGTGATGGGAATACTCAACATCTCGATTTAAAAGGCGAGCCTGCGGCTCGCACCTAGAGGTTGATGTTGACGCGCGTCCTGATCGGGACATTCTTAAAGAAGCTTTCACGGACGGTCGCACCCACGCTGCATGGCTTCTCTTCCCCACACGCCTCCATATAACAAAAAAACGCCCTTCGGCGTGATTGTTTTAAATCTATATGGAGCGGGTGATGGGAATCGAACCCACGCTACCAGCTTGGAAGGCTGGAGTTCTACCATTGAACTACACCCGCGTGAAAAAAGAAAGAGATCGGGATGACACGATTCGAACATGCGACCCCCTGGTCCCAAACCAGGTGCTCTACCAAGCTGAGCTACATCCCGAAAAGAAGGTAAACAGTTAAATGGAGCGGACGACGGGAATCGAACCCGCGACCCTCGCCTTGGCAAGGCGATGCTCTACCGCTGAGCCACGTCCGCATATTCATGGTGCGCGTGGAGGGACTTGAACCCCCACGTCAAAGACGCTAGATCCTAAGTCTAGTGCGTCTGCCAATTCCGCCACACGCGCAATTGAAAAACTGGTGAGCCATGAAGGACTCGAACCTTCGACACCCTGATTAAAAGTCAGGTGCTCTACCAACTGAGCTAATGGCTCGTAATTGCCTTGAGTAAAATGGCTGGGGATATAGGATTCGAACCTATGCATGACGGAGTCAAAGTCCGTTGCCTTACCGCTTGGCTAATCCCCAATAGTTAGGATAAATGGGGCGATCGATGGGACTTGAACCCACGAATGCCGGAGCCACAATCCGGTGCGTTAACCCCTTCGCCACGACCGCCATATGCAATTCTGGTGCCGGCGAGAGGACTTGAACCCCCAACCTACTGATTACAAGTCAGTTGCTCTACCAATTGAGCTACACCGGCGCAATGATTGAGTAAGATGATGCTAGAGAACAATAATGGCGGAACCGACGGGATTCGAACCCGCGATCTCCTGCGTGACAGGCAGGCATGTTAGGCCTCTACACCACGGTTCCAGGCCTTTATGAATCCTGAAAGCTTTTCGCTTTGAGGAATAATGGTGGAGACTGAGGGGATCGAACCCCCGACCCTCTGCTTGTAAGGCAGATGCTCTCCCAGCTGAGCTAAGTCTCCTTAAATTTTCTATGAACCCGACTGGATTCTCGTCCCAATCAAGGGAAAGTAATGGTGACCCGTAGGGGATTCGAACCCCTGTTACCTCCGTGAAAGGGAGGTGTCTTAACCCCTTGACCAACGGGCCTTAATATGTAAAGTTTGAAATGCTGGCGGAGAGAGAGGGATTCGAACCCTCGAGACGCTTGTGACGCCTACACGATTTCCAATCGTGCTCCTTCGGCCAGCTCGGACACCTCTCCGCGTCTTGTCCAAAAATGATGATTGCTTTCAGCATTCAAACATTTTATTGGAATTCAACTCCCCGAACAGGACTCGAACCTGTGACAACTCGATTAACAGTCGAGTGCTCTACCGACTGAGCTATCGGGGAACGTTTCGCAAAAAAATAACCACAAAGGATGTGGTTTCCGCTTGGCAGCGTCCTACTCTCCCAGGACCCTTCGGTCCAAGTACCATCGGCGCTGGAGGGCTTAACGGTCGTGTTCGGGATGGGTACGCGTGGAACCCCTCCGCCATCGCCACCAAACGGGATTTTTCGCTGCAACATCGCAGCTTCAAAATCGTTTGTGAAATTCGCTTCATCTTGATTGACGATTGAATTCCAATACGATATGTACAGGAATCGGCATCGCCAAATGCCGAAAGTCATACTTGTCCTTCGAAACCACTTGAGCTTCAAAAAGTTGTTTTGACTCCCTGAAAACTAGATACGAAACGTTTGCGTTTTATTTTCCGTAGCATTTCCCGGTTTTTGTTCCGGGCCCCGCCAAAGTACTCGGAATCAGCTACGAAGCTGCTCTTCACTTTGGTGGGTAATTTAGGATAAGCCCTCGACCGATTAGTATTGGTCAGCTCCATGCATTGCTGCACTTCCACCTCCAACCTATCTACCTCGTCGTCTTCAAGGGGTCTTACATACTGGGAAATCTCATCTTGAGGGGGGCTTCACGCTTAGATGCTTTCAGCGCTTATCCCGTCCGTACGTAGCTACCCAGCCATGCTCCTGGCGGAACAACTGGTGCACCAGCGGTACGTCCATCCCGGTCCTCTCGTACTAAGGACAGCTCCTCTCAAATTTCCTACGCCCACGACAGATAGGGACCGAACTGTCTCACGACGTTCTGAACCCAGCTCGCGTACCGCTTTAATGGGCGAACAGCCCAACCCTTGGGACCTACTTCAGCCCCAGGATGCGATGAGCCGACATCGAGGTGCCAAACCTCCCCGTCGATGTGGACTCTTGGGGGAGATAAGCCTGTTATCCCCAGGGTAGCTTTTATCCGTTGAGCGATGGCCCTTCCATGCGGTACCACCGGATCACTAAGCCCGACTTTCGTCCCTGCTCGACTTGTAGGTCTCGCAGTCAAGCTCCCTTCTGCCTTTGCACTCTTCGAATGATTTCCAACCATTCTGAGGGAACCTTGGGGCGCCTCCGTTACTCTTTAGGAGGCGACCGCCCCAGTCAAACTGCCCGCCTGACACTGTCCCCGTACCGGATCACGGTACCAGGTTAGAACCTAGATACGATCAGGGTGGTATCCCAACGTCGCCTCCACACAAGCTGGCGCTCATGCTTCAAAGGCTCCCACCTATCCTGTACAGATCGTACCCAAATCCAATATCAAGCTGCAGTAAAGCTCCATGGGGTCTTTCCGTCTTGTCGCGGGTAACCTGCATCTTCACAGGTATTAAAATTTCACCGGATCTCTCGTTGAGACAGCGCCCAAGTCGTTACGCCATTCGTGCGGGTCAGAATTTACCTGACAAGGAATTTCGCTACCTTAGGACCGTTATAGTTACGGCCGCCGTTTACTGGGGCTTCGGTTCACAGCTTCGGGATTACTCCCTAACCGCTCCCCTTAACCTTCCAGCACCGGGCAGGCGTCAGCCCGTATACTTCGCCTTACGGCTTCGCACAGACCTGTGTTTTTGCTAAACAGTCGCTTGGGCCTTTTCACTGCGGCCCCCTCGTGCTATTCACACTACCGGGGCACCCCTTCTCCCGAAGTTACGGGGTCATTTTGCCGAGTTCCTTAACGAGAGTTCTTCCGCGCGCCTTAGAATTCTCTTCTCGCCTACCTGTGTCGGTTTGCGGTACGGGCACCTTCACCTGGCTAGAGGCTTTTCTTGGCAGTGTGAGATCATGACCTTCGGTACTGCAATTTTCCCTCCCCGTCACAGCCTAGCCTTAACGATGTGCGGATTTGCCTACACATCAGCCTCACTGCTTGGACAGACATCCATCAGTCTGCGTCACTACCCTCCTGCGTCACCCCATCGCTCATAGCGGTTTACGGTGGTACAGGAATTTCAACCTGTTGTCCTTCGACTACGCCTTTCGGCCTCGCCTTAGGTCCCGACTTACCCTGAGCGGACGAGCCTTCCTCAGGAAACCTTGGGCTTTCGGCGGATCAGATTCTCACTGATCTTTTCGTTACTCATACCGGCATTCTCACTTGTATACGCTCCAGCGCTCCTTACGGTACACCTTCAACGCTGCATACAACGCTCCCCTACCCCTGAATCGACTTCACTCCGCCTTCGAAGTGTGTTTAACCCCTGAGAGCATTTGGTCATCCTTGATTTCATCTCAAGTCTGACATAAATGTTCATCTCAGGCTCACTACCTCAAAGAAGCAGTGAAGTCGATTCAAGCCATAGCTTCGGTGGTGTGTTTAGCCCCGTTACATTTTCGGCGCAGAGTCACTCGACCAGTGAGCTATTACGCACTCTTTAAATGGTGGCTGCTTCTAAGCCAACATCCTGGTTGTCTGTGCAACTCCACATCCTTTCCCACTTAACACACACTTGGGGACCTTAGCTGATGGTCTGGGCTGTTTCCCTTTTGACAATGGATCTTAGCACTCACTGTCTGACTCCCGGTCAATCAGTCTATGGCATTCGGAGTTTGACTGAACTTGGTAACCCTTGCGGGCCCCGCACCCAATCAGTGCTCTACCTCCACGACTGTACAACCGAGGCTAGCCCTAAAGCTATTTCGGGGAGAACCAGCTATCTCCGAGTTCGATTGGAATTTCTCCGCTACCCCCACCTCATCCCCGAATTTTTCAACATTCGTGGGTTCGGGCCTCCAGTGCGTGTTACCGCACCTTCACCCTGGACAGGGGTAGATCACACGGTTTCGGGTCTACGCCCACGTACTTCGTCGCCCTATTCAGACTCGCTTTCGCTGCGGCTACGGCTTCTCACCTTAACCTTGCACGGGAACGTAACTCGCCGGTTCATTCTACAAAAGGCACGCCATCACCCCTAAAACGGGCTCTGACTTCTTGTAAGCACACGGTTTCAGGTTCTATTTCACTCCCCTTCCGGGGTGCTTTTCACCTTTCCCTCACGGTACTGTTTCACTATCGGTCGCTAGGGAGTATTTAGCCTTACCAGATGGTCCTGGCAGATTCATACGGGGTTTCACGTGCCCCGCACTACTCGGGATCCGTCTCGGAGGGAACTGACTTTCGGCTACAGGGCTTTTACCTTCTATGCCGGGCCTTTCCAGACCTCTTCGCCTAACCAGTTCCTTTGTAACTCCATGTGAGACGTCCCACAACCCCGGCCAGCAAGCTGACCGGTTTAGGCTAATCCGCGTTCGCTCGCCGCTACTGACGGAATCACTATTGTTTTCTCTTCCTCAGGGTACTTAGATGTTTCAGTTCCCCTGGTATGCCTCTTCACATCCTATGTATTCAGATGCGAGTGACTGACTATTACATCAGCCGGGTTTCCCCATTCGGACATCCCCGGATCAAAGCTTGCTTACAGCTCCCCGAGGCAGTATCGTTGTTCGCCACGTCCTTCATCGGCTCCTAGCGCCTAGGCATCCTCCGTGTGCTCTTAGTAGCTTAACCTTTGACTCCTGTTTGCCTCGCTTCGCTCCGTTGTTTTGTGCTTCGCACAAAGCCAAAGTCGCTCTCCGATTCAAACACTCGTCTGCTACCTTTATTACTTGGTCTTTCAATGAAGACACAAGCAGCTATGATGAATTTCAATTTGACGCGAAGCCAAATTCAAAATCATCAGAAAAGGATATTTCTAAAACGCAAATTCGTTTCGTTATCTAGTTTTCAAGGATCAAGTGAGAGTTTGCTCTCTCAAAACTGAGCAATGAGTGAGTAACTAGCCGACCGGCTAGATTTAATATTTGAATGTTTCCGTTGCAGGAAACGATTCTCCATAGAAAGGAGGTGATCCAGCCGCACCTTCCGATACGGCTACCTTGTTACGACTTCACCCCAATCATCTACCCCACCTTCGGCGGCTGGCTCCTTGCGGTTACCCCACCGACTTCGGGTGTTGTAAACTCTCGTGGTGTGACGGGCGGTGTGTACAAGACCCGGGAACGTATTCACCGCGGCATGCTGATCCGCGATTACTAGCAATTCCGACTTCATGCAGGCGGGTTGCAGCCTGCAATCCGAACTGAGACCAGCTTTGATAGGATTGGCTCCGTCTCGCGACTTCGCTTCCCGTTGTACTGGCCATTGTAGTACGTGTGTAGCCCAGGTCATAAGGGGCATGATGATTTGACGTCATCCCCGCCTTCCTCCGGTTTGTCACCGGCAGTCATTCTAGAGTGCCCACCTTAATGTGCTGGCAACTAAAATCAAGGGTTGCGCTCGTTGCGGGACTTAACCCAACATCTCACGACACGAGCTGACGACAACCATGCACCACCTGTCTCCTCTGTCCCGAAGGCCGCCTCTATCTCTAGAGGATTCAGAGGGATGTCAAGACCTGGTAAGGTTCTTCGCGTTGCTTCGAATTAAACCACATACTCCACTGCTTGTGCGGGTCCCCGTCAATTCCTTTGAGTTTCAGTCTTGCGACCGTACTCCCCAGGCGGAATGCTTAATGTGTTAACTTCGGCACCAAGGGTATCGAAACCCCTAACACCTAGCATTCATCGTTTACGGCGTGGACTACCAGGGTATCTAATCCTGTTTGCTCCCCACGCTTTCGCGCCTCAGCGTCAGTTACAGCCCAGAAAGTCGCCTTCGCCACTGGTGTTCCTCCACATCTCTACGCATTTCACCGCTACACGTGGAATTCCACTTTCCTCTTCTGCACTCAAGTCACCCAGTTTCCAGTGCGAACTAGAGTTGAGCCCTAGCCTTAAACACCAGACTTAAGTGACCGCCTGCGCGCGCTTTACGCCCAATAATTCCGGACAACGCTTGCCCCCTACGTATTACCGCGGCTGCTGGCACGTAGTTAGCCGGGGCTTTCTTCTCAGGTACCGTCACTCGGATAGCAGTTACTCTACCCGACGTTCTTCCCTGGCAACAGAGCTTTACGATCCGAAAACCTTCATCACTCACGCGGCGTTGCTCCGTCAGGCTTTCGCCCATTGCGGAAGATTCCCTACTGCTGCCTCCCGTAGGAGTCTGGGCCGTGTCTCAGTCCCAGTGTGGCCGTTCACCCTCTCAGGTCGGCTACGCATCGTCGCCTTGGTGAGCCGTTACCTCACCAACTAGCTAATGCGCCGCAGGCCCATCCGTAAGTGACAGATTGCTCCGTCTTTCATTACCGCTCCATGCGAAGCGATAAATTATCCGGTATTAGCTACCGTTTCCGGTAGTTATCCCGATCTTACGGGCAGGTTGCCTACGTGTTACTCACCCGTCCGCCGCTAACCAAGAGCGATCCGAAGATCGCTAAGGTCCGCTCGACTTGCATGTATTAGGCACGCCGCCAGCGTTCGTCCTGAGCCAGGATCAAACTCTCCAAAAAAGTTTGTGACTCATTTTGAATCTGACGAGAAATAATGAATTTTTCGATTGAGCAAAGCCTAATCGGAAATTTCATTATATTAATTCTCATTGTTTGCTCCGCAAACCATCCAGCCATAGGCTTGGACCGATTTGCTTCGCGTTTCGGTTTCGTTGCCGAAACCTCATATCTCACTCGTTGTTCAGTTTTCAAAGATCAAACATTTCGTTTTCGTCGCCGCCGTTGTGCTCAGCAGCAACTCTTATATAATATCACGTTCTTTTTAAGATTGCAAGAACTTTTTTTGAAGTTCTTTTTTTGATTTCTTGGCCCTGCCTTCGTTTCCGTCGGCCGGATTTATAATGTACCATGGATTCAACGCCTGCGGCAAGCAGAAAAATTTTACAATTCGAATCTATTGTCGCTTCTTCTTTTCAATAGATGAAAGAAGTCTGCCGAGCCGCTTATGCTCAGGCAGACCCGCTCTCCTCAACTTAAATCGATTTTATTCGTTCTATATTATAGATGCTCGGCTACGACCGTAAACCGTTCATTGATATGCTTCGGATTTTCGATCTCGTCCAGCACGGCGATCGCATAGTCTGCATAGCTAATGTAGCTTTCGCCCTTGGAATTCACAAGCAGATGGTCTTTTCCCGTTTTGTAAGAGCCCGTTCTTTTTCCTTCCGCATCAAAAAATGCCGATGGGCTGAGGAATGTCCACGTGATCCCTTCCGATTGCTGCAGGTCCTCCAGGTTTTTCCCCTGATTGGATGCCGTCGGATAGTAAATGCTCGGGAAGTCCGGCGTATCCATCACTTTTAATGTTTTGGCTTCGTCGGCAAATAAGCTTCCGGCCCCGCCAACGACAAACAACTTCGTATTCGGTGCCCCTTTCAAAGCGTCGATGAGCGCTCTTCCCGCTTCCACGTGCAGATGCTCGCTGCCCGGTGGGGCCGAAAAAGCGTTCACCACGACGTCGAACGGCT
Source organism: Paenibacillus sp. FSL M7-1455 (assembly GCF_038004655.1). Lineage (NCBI taxonomy): Bacteria > Bacillati > Bacillota > Bacilli > Caryophanales > Paenibacillaceae > Paenibacillus > Paenibacillus sp. FSL M7-1455. The sequence continues at coordinate 4,800,140 of NZ_JBBORO010000001.1, forward strand.
GCAAATCGGCTGCCGACAAATCAAACAAATCTTTTTCGATGACCGAAGCATATCCGCCTTGCAGCTTGGATGCGTTTCTTACGATGGCCGTTACTTCATGTCCTCGCTTGGCGGCCTCTTGGGCGATCAGTTTGCCTGCTTTCCCGCTGGCTCCGATGACTGCGATTTTCATAATATGTCTTCCTCCCGTATGGTATCATTACCTGTAATCGAATATATTACATGTAATTATTTTAGTTACAACTTAACGCTTTGTCAACCGTCACATTTTGAGCGTATTTTCCATCCGGAGCTTTACTTGTAACGATAGTATGGTCATGTTATAAATGATTATATTCGTTAAGGAAGAAAGAAGGGGTCAAGGTGTCCATCAGCAGCAGATTTTCCGTAGCGATACACATTTTGTGCTTGCTGGCCGTCAGCAAAGACAAGGCAACCAATACTTCCGAGTATATCGCCGCCAGCGTCAACACGAATCCCGTCGTGATCCGCAAAGTCATGAGCATGTTGAAAAGCGCCGGCCTCGTACACGTTCGTGCCGGGGTGGCCGGGGCCGAACTGGCCAAAGAACTGCCAAACATAACGCTTCTCGATGTATACAAGGCGGTGAACGTCGTGGCCGAAAACGATTTATTCAACTCCCATGAACACCCGAACCCGGAATGTATCGTCGGCCGCAATATCCAACAATCGTTGACCAAACAATTTTCGGCAGCCCAAAACGCAATGGAGCAATCGCTTGCCGGCGTTACCCTTGCCGAAGTCGTCGAAGATATTTTGGAGTCCGATAAAATGAGATCCTTAGAAAACGGATAGAGGCAGTCGCTTGAAATGCGGCAAACCCTGCGTAAACATAAAAACGAGGCCAATCCCCCATCGCGGAGGTTCGCCTCGTTTCTTCATTATTAGGGAAAAATAACGGATCAGACCTTATTGGGCGGAATTCTTCAGCAAAGGCTGCCAGGTAAGCCCTTCCCCGCAAATTTCGATGCGCAGATCCGAAATCTTTTTCAGCGCTTCTTCCCGCCGCTGTTCAAGAACGTCAACGGATTTGGCATGCAGCAGATCAAGCTCTTGCCGCGTAACCGCCGCCCTGTTCGCAATATCCTGCTTGCTTTTCGCGACAATGGCGTTCAGCCTTTCGGTCTGCTTCTTATAGATTTTCGCGTATTCCTGCTGGGCCTTCGTTTTGCTGATCTTGCCGCGGGAGTATTGATAAATCGGGCTGCCGTAAAAGTTTTTGCTTGAAGCGTGCTTCAGCCTCTGCATCGGACTGTCGTAATAGTTTTCATTGACCGCCTTGCTGTATTTGAATGCCGCGCTGTCCAGATAGTTGGGATTGATCGCCTTACTGTATCTCCACGTTTTGCTGTCGATGAAATTTTCGTTCAGCGCCTTGTTGTAGACCCACATGGTGCTGTCCCGGTAATTGCGGTTGGCCTCGGTGGCATAAAGGTTCATCGGGCTGCCCCGGAAATTCTGGTTAATGTATCTGTCATAGGTTCTCAGGGCTGAAGTTTTACTCCGGTCATCCCCGTATTTTTCCTTCAACTCGTTATAGTCCGCTTCCAGCTTCTCGTCCCATTGCTTCAGATCCGACAGTACCTTGGTTTCGAGCTCGGTCATGGTCGCCGTGTATTGGGTCAAATACTGATTATAGCTGGCATCGATCTGCTCCTGATAGTTTTTATAGGAAGAGGTCACTTTCTGGTTATAGGCCTTGTAATCGGCCAGCACCTTGTTGATCCACTTGGAATCGGCCGCGCTGGCCGAACCGGCAGGGACAATCATGACCAAGGCAACCGCCAGGCTTAAAACCGTCAGCAGAGGTTTGACGATGGCGCGTTTCATTCGCATCTCACCTTTCGTTTGTTTTAGGGCGTAAACCATCCATATCTTACCCAATCAAGGGATACCTTCCAATACGCGTTTTGCAAAAACTTACTTTGGAACCATGAAATCGATACTTAGGTAAGGAAACTCCGCTTCGCATCAAAGCAAGCCGATTTCAACGAATGCAGGCCCGGTAGGCCGAAGGCGATAGGCCCGTATAACCTTTGAACTGCCGCGAAAAATAGGCCAGCTGCATGCCGATCTGGTCGGCGATGTCCGAAATGGCGGTATCGGTGTAGGTCAGCAGCCTTTTGGCTTCCTCCATCCGTTTGCGCTGCACGTAATGCATCGGCGTGACGCCCATGATTTTTTTGAAATAAGGGATGAAATAGTTCGGATGCAAATGTACGATTTCCGCCAACTGTTCGATTTCCATCGGTTCATGCAAATGCGTTTGGATATAGCTTAATACGTTTCCGAGCTTGCTCCGTTCCGTCTGCTGCATAAATTTTTTCCAAAAATCGGTGTATCCCCCGTCCTCCAGGCAGCACGCCAGCATCGTCAGCAAGCAGGACTGTGTTCGCAGCACGGCAAAAGGCCCTCCCCGATGGAAAAGCTCCACCAACTCTTGAAAAGTCCGTTCGATAAAAGCAGGGTCGCGGGCGTCGCAAATATACAGGCTGCCGTCCGCCGGAAAAAGGGGCCATTCCCCCACCTGGGCGTCAAAATGGCAAAAATAGCGCGAATACGGATCTTCCTGATCGGTCAGTGCCATCTGATTCGTGCCCGCCGGCATGATCATCATCTGATTGGGTTTCGGTTCGTATTTGACCCCGTTGAGCGTGACCGACCCCCGCCCTTCCGCGATAAAATAGAGCCGGTGAAACGACGGGGCGATTTCCGTCCGGTTCCATCCGGGAAACCCTTTTCGGTATTGGGCGTAGCTGATGTTCAACGTCAATCCTTCCGGCATTCTTCCGGCCATGTCCGGCGCGAGTTCCACGAGCGCATTCCCCCTTTTCTTCTCCCTTATTGTACCATTGGCCATTTATCCAAAACACCTTAATTTTGTGCAAAACACTCTTAATCCAGGTCATTCTCATCTTTTCGGATTCGGGCTAAGCTTAGGGGGAATAGCAGAGAGAAAGGGTGAAATTCCGGCATGGAAAAGGTTCGCTATGGCATTATCGGAATTGGAAATATGGGCGTCTCTCATGCCCAAAACCTGTGCGGGGAAATTCGCGGCGCCGAACTCACGGCCGTCTGCGACACGAATCCCGAAAGACTGAAATGGGCGAAGGAGCATTTACCGGCGTCGGTGCAGCTGTATGATACGCCGGAAGCGTTTTGGGCTTCCCAGGCGATGGATGCCGTACTGATCGCGGTCCCGCATTACGACCATCCGGGGATGGCCATTCAGGCGTTTGAAGACGGTTACCATGTGCTGGTGGAAAAACCGGCAGGCGTGTATACGAAAGCGGTAAGGGAAATGAACGACGCGGCGGCGAAAAGCGGCAAGCAATTCGGCATCATGTACAATCAGCGCACGAACCCGCTCTACATCAAACTCCGCGACCTCATCCAATCCGGCGAGCTCGGCGAAGTCCGCAGAACGAACTGGATCATCACGAACTGGTACCGCTCGCAAAGCTACTACGATTCCGGCGGCTGGCGCGCCACTTGGGCCGGCGAAGGCGGCGGCGTGCTGCTGAACCAGGACCCCCATCAGCTGGATCTATGGCAGTGGACCACCGGCATGATGCCAAAACGGGTCCGGGCATTTTGCCATTTCGGCAAATACCGCAACATTGAAGTCGAAGACGACGTGACCGCTTACGTCGAATACGAGAACGGAGCCACGGGCGTGTTTGTGACCACCGTCGGGGAAAGCCCCGGCACGAACCGTTTCGAAATCAGCGGCGACAACGGCAAAATCGTCATCGAAAACGATAAATTGACCTTCTGGCGCCTGCGCGTCCCCGAACCGGAGTTTAACCGCAACTATAAGGGCGGGTTCGGACAGCCGGAATGCTGGGTATGCGATATCCCGGTAGCCGGCGGCGGCGGACCGCAGCATAAGGGCATTTTGCAAAACTTCACGAATGCGCTCCTGCATGGCGAAAAGCTGCTTGCCCCCGGCGAAGAAGGCATTCTCGGCTTGACCATTTCGAACGCGATGCACCTGTCCGCCTGGACCGACGATTGGGTCGATCTGCCGCTGGACGAGGACCTTTTTTACGAAAAGCTTCAGGAAAAAATAGCGAATTCCACGTTCCGCAAAGATCCGTCCGCAGCCGCGGTATTGGACGTCAAAGGAACGCATTGATCCCTTGCGAGGAGGCATGAACCCATGAAACTTTCCGTATTTACCGTAGCCACCCCGGACCTGACGCCCGAAGAGCTGGTTCAAGCCGCCAAAGAAGCCGGACTTCACGGCGTCGAATGGCGATTCAAGGAAGTGCCGAAAGCCATAGCCGGAGAGCAGCCTTCCTTCTGGGGAAACAACCTGTGCTCCATCGATCCGTCGCTCCCGGAACCGGAAATGCTGAAATTCAAGGAAGTAACCGAGGCCGAAGGACTCGAGGTCGTGAGCGTAACCCCCTACTTGAACGAAATGAAGCTCGACGAAACGGAACATGCCTTCCATACGGCCCGCCTGCTCGGGGCAAGCATGATCCGGATCGGCGTAGCCCCTTACAATAAGACGTTATCCTACCCGGATTTGTACGAAAAAAACGTGAGCTACTTAAAAGAAGCCGAACGGCTCGCGAAGCAATACGGCGTCAAAGGCGTCGTCGAAACGCATCACGGGACGATCGCGCCAAGCGCCGGACTGGCGCATCGCCTGGTCAGCCACTGCGACCCGGACTATATCGGCGTGCTGCTTGATCCGGGCAACATGGTGCACGAAGGTTTCGAGCATTACCGCATGGGCATGCAGCTGCTGGGTCCCTACCTTGCGCATGTGCATGTCAAAAACGCGCGTTTCGTGCAGGACGGCAGCCGCGAGGACGGAACCGCCAAATGGCGCTCCGAGTGGGCTCCGCTCCGGGACGGCATCATCGATTTTGCCGCGTTCGTGGAGGACTTGAAAAGCGTTGGATACGACGGATACCTCGGCATAGAGGACTTCAGCGGACAATACCCCTCCCGCGAGCTGCTGAAGCAGTTCGGCGAATTTATGCGCGAAAGGATGTAAACGAATGACAGCTTCGAAGCAGGACGGAATGAACTACGCTCCGCAGGGCAAACCGAACCATGTCGTTCAGCCCGGCGAATTCGCGTTCGCGGCGGCCGCGCTGGACCACGGCCATATTCACGGCATGAGCAAAGGGCTCATCGAAGCCGGGGCTGCCTTGAAATGGGTGTACGACCGGGACTATGCCAAAGCCGAAAGTTTCGCCTCCAAGTTTCCCGGGGCCAAAGCCGTGGACAGCCTCGAGCGGATTTTGGAAGATCCCGAAGTGCGCCTGGTCGCGGCGGCGGCCGTGCCATCCGAACGCTGCGCGCTTGGGCTGCGGGTCATGGATGCGGGCAAAGACTACTTCACGGACAAAACGCCGTTTACGTCATTGGAGCAGCTGGAGGCGGCCCGGGCAAAAGTCCGGGAAACCGGCCAAAAATATATGGTGTATTACAGCGAGCGCCTTCACGTCGAATCCGCCGTATATGCGGGACAGCTGATCCGCGAAGGGGCAATCGGCCGCGTGCTGCAGGTCACCGGGTTCGGCCCGCATCGCCTGAGCGCGTCCTCCCGTCCGGATTGGTTTTTCCAAAAAGACAAATACGGCGGCATATTATGCGACATCGGCAGCCATCAAATCGAGCAGTTCCTTTTTTATACCGGAAACAAAGACGCGAAAGTGCTGCACAGCAAAGTGGCCAATTACAACCATCCGGACTATCCGGAGCTTGAGGATTACGGCGACGCCACGCTGGTAGGAGAGAACGGGGCCACCCAATATTTCCGGGTCGACTGGTTTACGCCGGACGGGCTCGGCACATGGGGCGACGGCAGAACGTTTATCCTCGGCACGGACGGGTACATCGAGCTGCGAAAGTACATCGACATCGCCAGGGATTCGGCCGGGGACCATGTATATTTGGTCAATAAAGACGGGGAACGCCGCTTCGACGTGAACGGGCAGGTCGGCTATCCGTTTTTCGGCGAGCTCATCCTCGACTGCCTGAACCGGACCGAACATGCGATGACGCAGGAGCATGCCTTTAAGGCTGCGGAATTATGCCTGAAGGCGCAGGAAATGGCCGTCCGCATTTCGTAATGCAAGGCGGCCATGCCAAATTTCAACGGACAGGACGGGATCGTCATGCAAAAGTTAGGAGCAGCCATCATCGGCTGCGGGGCCATCCATCCCCTTCATGCCGGCTCGATTGCGGAACTGGAAGACGCCGAACTGCGGGTCGTCATCGACGCCGATCCGGAGAAAGCCCAAGGGGCGGCAAGCCGTTACGGATGCGAAGCCGCCACGGATTACAAAGTGCTGCTTGAACGGGAAGACATTCAAATCGTTCACCTGTGCACCCCCCATCATCTGCACGCCGAGATGGCGCTTGAACTGTTCGCGGCCGGCAAACACGTCCTGACGGAAAAACCGATCGCGGAAAATGCCGCGGCCGCCCAAGCCATGATCGAAGCAGCGAAAAAAAACCGGCGCCAGCTGGGCGTTTCGTTCCAAAACCGTTATAATGACGCTTCGCGGATCATCCATGAACATATCGTCTCCGGCGAGCTGGGCCGGCTGGTCTGCATGAAAGGCATCGTCACCTGGCATCGCGGCCGTGCCTACTACGAAAGCGGAGCGTGGCGAGGCAAATGGAGCACCGAAGGCGGCGGGATGCTGATCAACCAGGCCATCCATACCCTTGATTTGCTGCAATGGTTCGGGGGTGAAATCACCTCGGTCAAAGGGAGCGTGACATGCGATACGCTGGAGGATGCCGTCGAGGTGGAAGATTCCGCGCATGCCTGCATCGATTTCGTTAGCGGCGCCAGGGCGTTGTTTTACGGAACGAACGGATACGGCGCCGATTCGCCCGTGGAGCTGGAGGTCGTATTCGAGCATGGCGTGTTAACCCAGCGCCGGGATTCGCTGTACTTATGGAAAGACGGCAGGGAAACGCTTCTAAGCGAGCCGCCCCGATCGAACTTCGGAGGCAAATCGTATTGGGGGCCGAGCCACCGGAAGCTGATTGCCGACTTTTACGCGCATGTCCGGGAGGATCGTCCGTTCTGGATTAACGGGGAGGAAGGCATCAAGGCGCTGCATCTGATCGAAGCGCTGTACGAACGGACCCGGAGCGGCCAAGGGCTGCGGTTTCCTCCGGCAAACGCCGTGCTGACGAAATCACAGTAAAATTTATGTTATGCCACGGAAAAGCTCCTGCATCGATCCTTGCATTCCCGAACTTACGGGCTGCGGCGATCCGATGCAGGAGCTTCCTTTTTTAAGCCGGAGGCCGATGATTCCCCGAAGGGATGCAGGCAGCTTGAGCCCTCGGCCGAACGCCGTTATTTGCTTTGCGGGAAGAAGCTGCATTACAATAGAAGTTATAAGAAATAATAGTGGAAACGGGGTGATGCTGTGAGCGGTTTTCAACATGAATTCGGAAATGACGGCGCCAAATACATCGTATCCGGAGATTCCATCTCCAAAGGCGTCATTTATGACGAGGTTCGCAACAAATACGTGATTTTGGAGGACAACTACGTCTCGCTGCTCCAAAACAAGCTGAAAGGCGCGGTCCGCAATACCGCAAGATTCGGAAATACGCTGCTCAAGGGTATTAGCAACCTGAAAAGGGATGTCATGAAGGAAAAGCCGAACATCGTGCTGATCGAATACGGCGGGAACGATTGCGATTATAACTGGAACGAAATTGCGAAAGACCCCGGCCGCGAGCATCACCCGAAAACGGATTTCCATACGTTCGAAAAAGTGCTGATGGAAACGGTCAACGACCTGAAAAGCCAGCAGATCATCCCGATTCTGATGAGCCTGCCTCCGCTGAACGCGGACAATTACTTCAAATGGGTCACCCAAAACGATCCGGAAGCGCAGCAAAACGTCCTGGAATGGCTCGGCAGCGTCACGAAAATCTATTGGTGGCAGGAGCGCTACAATTCGACGATTCTCAAAGTGTCCGAGCTGACCAAAACAAAATTGATCGACGTGCGCGGCGCATTTCTCCAGCAACCCGACTTCACGAAGTTCCTCTGCTCCGACGGCATTCATCCGAACGAGGCGGGACACCGCATCATTTTCGACAAAGTGGTGGAGTTCGTCAAATCGAATTACCGGCATCTGCTGCGGGACGGCGGTACCAACGCCGCTTGCGAAGGATAATAAGCAGCATGCCCTACGAAAAAAATCCCCTCGGCGCGACCGGCGCCGGGCTGCAGCGGCCAAAACCTTGAACCGCGGTGCCCGTGCCGGCGTATGGAGGGGATTTTTGCCGCTTGCGAAGGGATTCCCGATTCCATGAGCCCCGATGAGGGTCTGGGCGTTAATGGGAAAACACGTTTGCAGCATTTACCTGATTTCGAACGCGTTTCGCACGGGATGGATCTTCCAGATTTCGGACGCGTAACGCTTGACAGTACAATCGCTGGAAAAATGCCCCGAGTGGGCGATATTGACGATCGATTTGGCTGCCCAGTCCTGCGCGTCCCAATACGCCCGTTCAACCGCGGCATGCGTATCGGCGTAATCCGCAAAATCGCGGAGCACGAAAAACTCGTCGTTATGGTCGAGAAGCGATTGGTAGATCACCTCGAATTCGCGGTCATGCCGGCAAAAAGGACCGGGAACGATCAAATCGTCCAGCACCCGTTTGACCCTTGGGTCGCGTTCATAGATTTCTCTCGCCCAGTATCCTCCATGCTTGTAATAATCCATGACTTCCTCCGAACGCAGGCCGAACAGGAACATGTTCTCCGCCCCGATGCGTTCATGCATTTCAACGTTGGCCCCGTCGAGCGTGCCGACCGTCAACGCCCCGTTCATCATGAATTTCATGTTGCCCGTGCCGGAAGCTTCTTTGCCTGCCGTCGATATTTGTTCGCTGACGTTGGCGGCGGGGATGATTTTCTCGGCGAGGGAAACCGAATAATTTTCGAGGAACACGACCTTCAGCCTGCCCTCCATTTGCGGATCCCGGTTGACGGTATCCATGACGGCATGGATCAGTTTGATGATGCATTTCGCCAAAAAATAGGCCGGCGCCGCCTTCGCGGCAAAAATAAACGTGCGGGGAAGGCGTTCGGCGGTCGGATCGTCTTTGATCGCATGATATAAATGCATGATGTGCAGCGCGTTCAGGAGCTGCCGCTTATATCCGTGAAGCCGTTTGACCTGTACGTCAAACAGCGACTCCGGATCGACGGCAATGCCCTGCTTCTGCCGGATTTCACCGGAAAGGCGCTGCTTGTTTCCATGTTTGATCCGGAGGATTTCTTCCCGGAACAACGAATCGTTTTTGAAACGTTCCAATTCCTGCAGCCGTTCGGGATTTTCGATCCAGCCGGTGCCGATGCCGTCGCAAACAAGGCGGCTGAGCTCCGGATTGGCATGCATCAGCCAGCGGCGGTGGGCGATGCCGTTCGTTTTGTTGTTGAACCGTTCCGGGAACAAGCCGTAAAAGGGTTTCATGACGTCGTTTTTCAACAGCTCCGTATGCAGCCGGGCCACGCCGTTCACGCTGTAGCTGCCGACGACGGCCAAATGGGCCATCTTCACCTGGCCGCTTTCGATGATGGCCATCCGGGAGACGAGGTCCTGCCTGCCCGGAAAACGTTCCAGCAGCATGCCGCAAAAACGTTTGTTGATTTCTTCGATGATCATGTACACGCGCGGCAGAAGCTCGCGCACCATGTTGACCGGCCATTTTTCCAGCGCTTCGCTCATCAGCGTATGATTCGTATACGACACGGTACGGATCGTCAGGCTCCACGCCTCATCCCAGCCGAACCCCTTCTCGTCGATCAAAATCCGCATCAGCTCCGGAATGACCAGCGTCGGATGCGTATCGTTGATATGGACGGCCACCTTCCGGGGAAGCTCGGAAAAAGGCAATCCCAGCTTCTCGAAGGTCCGCAGCACGCTTCTCAGTCCTGCCGAGCACAAAAAGTACTGCTGTTTCAGGCGAAGCAGCTTTCCCTCGTACCCCGAATCATCCGGATATAAAAATTCGGAGATGGATTCCACCGAACGATTATAGTCCAAAAATTGATAATATCCTTTATTCGCGGGACCGCTCTGGGCGCCGGACCGCAGGATGGCCGGATCGACCGCGGACTCGGCGCTCCACAGCCGGAGGGTGTTGACATGCGGGCTGCCGTAACCGATGACGGGGACGTCATAGGGCACCGCCCAAATTTTTTCGTCGCCGACCGTTTCGAACACGGTCCTGCCGTTTTTTTCGGACACCTCCACCCGTCCCCAAAAGCTGACCGGAACCCGCTTATCCTCCCGGCGTTCCTCCCATACATACCCTTTTTGCAGCCACGGATCGGGGAGCTCGACCTGGTGGCCGTCGACGATTTTTTGTTCAAACAAGCCGTATTTATAGCGGATGCCGCAGCCGTGGCCCGCATACCCCAAGGACGCGAGCGAATCGAGAAAACAGGCGGCGAGGCGTCCGAGCCCCCCGTTGCCGAGACCGGCATCCGGCTCCTGCTCCTCGATCGTTTCCAAATCCCAGCCCAGCTCCTTCAGTCCCTCGCGGACCGTGTCGTACATGCCCAGGTTCAGCAGATTGTTCCCGAGCAGGCGGCCGACGAGAAACTCCATTGAAAAATAATACACCTGCTTTTCCCGGTCCGCCTTATAGGCCTGATTCGTTTCGGCCCACTCGCGCCCAATGTTTTCGCGGATCAAATTTCCGAGTATTTTGTAAATGTCGCCTGCCGTCGCCTCCTCCATGCTTTTTCCCAAACGGCTAACCAATTGCTCCTTGAACGCAGTTTTGAAAAATTCCTTGTTGTCGAACAAAAGAAGTTCCTCCTGACGTTTAAGATTCGCGGATTTACAGCCAGCGTTACGGCGTTGTACGATCGCCGCCAAGCCTGTCGCGCCGCCGGCTAGAATCGTAAGGCGCTCTGCCTGGATACAGGCGATCCCGTTTACGACGGCTGAAGCAACGTTGGAGGAGAGCCGCTTTCGGCCATGCCCGGCCCGCAGGCTGCAGCCCTATTCCCCAAGCAACTCCCACCTAATAAATATACGCCCAAGGGTGCCGGAGTGATATTCGCTAACCGTCATTCGGCTTGGTTTTTTGGAAGGATGGCCGCCTGCGGCAGCTTTAAGAAACAAACGAAAAAGGCATCCCCCAGGCGTTTCAAGCCAGTGGAGGATGCCTTTTTTACATCGGGCGCGTGCCTATTTCTGCTCCTGCAGTTGAGCCTTCGTTTTCTTCAAATACGCGCGCCACGTAATGCACCACTGCTTCGGATCGTCGAGGGACGACTCGTCGTTGCGGTGAACTGTGCTGTTGTGCGGAGCGGTTTTGACGATGTCCGGGTTCGTATAAGCTTCATTCGAAATATGCTCCAGCGCCCGAATGTATTCGTCCAGATCTTCCTTGGAATAGGACTCGGTCGGCTCGAGCGTAAACGGCTGCGGCACGATGTACGGATGGTGGGACGTCCAATAATGGAGGCCGAAATCGCACATCCGGCGCGTGATGTCCTCGGTCGTGACGCCCGTTTCGTCCGTCAGCTGCTTCCAGCTGTACCGGACCTGCTCCAGGCGGCGGCCCTTGATGTACGGAGCGCTTGCGCCGCGGATCTGCAAAATCTTATGGTACAGGTAATTGTTGTTCAGCACGGCGATTTGGGCCACGTCCTTCAATCCTTCGGCGCCAAGGCTCAGAATCCAGGCGTATGCCCGCAGCACGGTTTGGGCGACGCCGTGGAAGCTGCGGACCTTGCCGATGCTGAGGTCGCCCTGCCCCTTCAGTACGTAACGCCCGCCTTCTTCGCGTTCCACGAGCGGCCCCGGCAGGAACGGCTTCAGCTCTTCGGTCACGCCGAGCGCGCCCGTCGCCGGTCCTCCGCACATATGCGGGGCGGCGAAGGTTTTGTGCAGGTTAAAAAAGCACATGTCGAAGCCGGCTTCCTTCGCCCGGGTAATGCCAAGCAGGCCGTTGGCGTTGGCCTGATCGTAGTAGCAAATGCCGCCGGCGGCATGCACCACGTCCGTAAATTCCCGGATGCGGTGATTGTAAATGCCCGTGTCCTCCGGGTTCGCGACGACAAATCCGGCCGTCCGTTCCGAAACGGCGTTTTTCAGCTTTTCGAGATCCGGGAACCCGTCCTCGTCCGGATGCAGCGTGATGATCTTGTAGCCTTTGACCGCAGCGGTCGCCGCCTGGGACGGATGCGAGAAAATCGTCGTGATGATCTCGTCCCGCCGGTCGCCTTCGCCGCGGGAATCATGGTAAGCCCGGACGATGGAGGCCATGGCCAGCAATGCTTGGGTGCCGCTGCTCGGCTGGAACGAAAAAGCGTCCATGCCGGAAATTTCGCGCATCGCAAGGTCGAGTCGATGGTAAATCTCCAGCATGCCCTGCACGGTGCCGGCATCCTGGAGCGGATGCAGCTCCGTTAAACGCGGGTTACGGATCAGCATTTCATTGATGCGCGGAATGTATTTCATCGTGCAGGTGCCCTGCCCGATTTCGACGTTCAAATCGGATCCCAGCGTCTCCTGGGACAGTCTTAAATAATGCCGGAGCACTTTGGCCTGCCCGATTTCCGGAAGCGCGGGAGCCGAGCTGCGACGCATGGAGGCCGGGATGCTGTCCTCGGCGCTGCCGACCGTTGCCGCCACGGCGGCTTCGCTTCCCGGAGGGATGACGCCCCGCTCTCCTGGGCGGTGAAGTTCAAAAATAACCGGTTCATCCCATTTGGCTTGGTGGAACTGACGGACCTTGCGGTCTCTCTTAATCCGTTTCATGGCGTCTGTCTCCCCCTCTTAGGTTCTTGTAGTCGATGACGTGCCGACAATCGCGCGGATCGCGGCCGCAAGGCGGTCCAGGTCGGACTGCGTATGGATTTCCGTCACGCAGTAGAGCGCGCATTGTCCCCACGCCGGATACCCCGCGGACAAATCCTTGCCGCCGAAAATGCCTTCCTCCATCAGGCGGCGGTTGATCTCGGCAACGGTCAGGCCCGTGGCGTTAAAGTCGACGACGAATTCCTTGAAAAAGGCGCCTTCGAACCGAAGGGCAACGCCCGGAATCTCCGCCAGCTTCTTCGCGGCATAATGCGACTTCTGGATGATGGTGCTGCCGACCTCCTTCATGCCGTGCGGACCGAGCAGCGCCAAATATACGCCGGCCGTAATTCCCCACAAGGCGGTTTGGGTGCCTACGGATTCCTTGCCCTTCTCGCGGAGGGCAAAGGACGTGCGCTCGTAAGCGACGTCCCCGAAGCCGTATTCGCCTTCTACCTCCGTCGGTACGATGCCGAACAGGCGGGAAGGATATTCCATCACGAATTTCTCCTCGTCGCGCGTCGCGATGAATCCCGCCTGGCCGCCGCCGTAGTTCATATGCATGCCCAGCGGCTGCAAATCCCCGCAGACGATGTCCGCGCCGTAACGCGGCGGAGCTTCGAGCACCCCGAGGGAAATCGGGTCGACGCCGACGATCGATACGGCCCCGGCGTCATGGGCAAGCTTCGAGATTTCCGCTCCCCGGTCCTCGATGATGCCGAGATACCCCGGGTTTTCGAAATAAACGGCCGCCACGTCGGGGCCGAGTTTGCTTTGCAGGTCGTCCAGGTCCATTTTTCCCGTCGCCGGGTCGATCTCCACGTATGCGATGTCCATGACCGGTACGCAGTAATTGCGAATGATCGCGGCCTTATCGGGATCGACGGAACGCGGAAGCAAAGCGGTCTTGCGGCCCGTCATGCGGCCGGCCATCCGGATGGACGTCGATGCCGCCTGCGCCCAGTCGAACGTAGGCACGTTGACGACGTCCATGTCGACAAGCTCGGCCACCAGGCTTTGGTATTCGAACAACGCCTGGAAACGCCCATGGTCTTCGTAAGGTTCTCCGGCATAGGCGGTCACGAATTCGGAACGCTGGTTGATTTCGTCGCATACCGCCGGAATGAAATGCTGCCAACAGCCGGCTCCGAGGAAATTGAGATAATCGGCGCCGTCCTTGTTTTTGGCCAGCAGGCCTTCGATATGGCGGCGCAGCTCGTATTCGTTCATCGCCGGCGGCAGGTTCATCTCCCGCTTCAGCTTGAGGCTGTCCGGAATCGCTTCATGCAGCTGGTCCAAGGATGTCAGGCCGATTTCCTTCAGCATCGCGTCCCGGACCTCCGGTACGGTATTCGGAATATAAGGATGGGCATAGGTTCTTTCTGCCAAATGAATCGCCTCCGTTCGTATTGGAAAAGCAAAACAAAGATCCGTCCTAAGCAATGCCGCCTCCGTCGACGACAAGCACGCTGCCCGTCACCCAGGAAGAAAGGTCGCTGGCCAGGAACAATACGGCGTTTGCGATATCCCGCGGCGTGCCGAGCCTCTCCAGCGGCCGACCGCCCGCCGAAGCGACGAGGAACGACGCTTCGTCCTGCTGAAGCTGCCTGGCTTCGTCGCGAAGGAGCGGCGTGTCGGTGTCGCCCGGCGACACGCAGTTGACGCGGATGTTGGCCGGGCCGTGGTCGATGGCCATCGCTTTGGTCAGATTGACGACACCGGCTTTGGCCGCGCAGTAAGCCGCGGCGCGGTCCCCGCCTTTCAGCCCCCAGCCGGAGCCCGTATTGATGATGCTGCCTCCGCCGCCTTGCTCCATGATCGGGATGACGTACTTGGAGAGCAGGTACACGCCTTTCAGCGAAACGTCCAGCACCAGATCCCAATCCCGCTCCTCGAGCTCGGTCACCGTTTTACGGCGGATGACGCCCGCGTTGTTAAACAGGATGTGGATGCCCCCAAGCGCCGATGCGACCTCTCCGGCGACGCGCTCGCAATCCGCGGCGGAAGTGACGTTGCAGCGGTAGAAGCTGGCCTGTCCTCCCTTTTCGCGGATGCCGGCGGCCGCTTGTTCCCCCGCCGTTTCATTGATGTCGACCAGCACCGCATGCGCTCCGAATTCGGCGAGCAGCTCGGCGGCGGCCAGGCCGATCCCTGAAGCGCCCCCCGTGACGACCGCCACTTTACCCGATAAGTTCAAAACATCCTGTGATTTAAGCATCGTTCTCCTCCTCCAGCTTCATGTTGTCCGCTTCCGCCGCCATGCTCCGCCACAGCCGTTCAGGCGAGCCGTTTTCGGCCATATACGCCTGCAGGATGCGGAACCGGAAAGGCTCAGGCTTGACGGCATGTTCCGGCGACTGCGCCGGTCCGCAGCTGTTGCTGCCAAGGCCGTTTTGCCGGTAATCCAAATTAAGGGTGATATAATCCCGCGGCTTCAGGTCGCTCAAATGCCGAGCCGCTTCCAGATCGGCGTCCGCATACCGCCTTGCGCTGAATTCAAGCACCGGCGCGCCGGCCGCCATCAGGCCGATGCCCGTTCCATCCGAGACGGACACCCAGCGGACATCCGTCCGGTTGCCGTTCTCTTGCGGATACACGTACGGCGTAAATAAACCGTCGACCGTATTCCTGTAGACGCCGAACCTTCCTGCTTCCTTGCTGTCCGAATAACTTTCCCCCGGCCCGCGCCCGTACCACCGGACATGCTCCATATCGCCCGGCATTTCGAGCTGGAGGCCGATTTTCGGCAGCATGGAAGGCGGCGTTCCTTCCGGCGTCCCGTTCACGTCGATGACGACCAGCCCGCTGCCGCTCACCGTATACGAAACCTCGCAGCGGAAACCCCAATCATGGACCGGCGGCGCAATCCGCGAATTCCAGGTGATCCGTACCGCGCTATCGTCCAGCCGTTCCCAACGGAAACCGTCGATCCGTTCCGACAGCCGGTCGAGATGGGCTTTGCGCCAATCCGCGAGCACGTACATGTCGTTGTCGATCGGCGCCCGCCAGAAGTTCAGGCGCGGACCGCGACGAATCAGCTCCTTGCCGCCGAAGCGCAGCGAAGCGATTCCCGGCTGCAGCCGGTCAAAGGTCATCCGGAACGCATCGTTACCAACGGCAAGCCTCCGGTCCTCCTCGTTTGCCGACAAGGCCCGAGGTTCGGCGGAGACGGCCGCGGCTCCCGGTTCAATGGAGGCGGGTGCGATTGGCAACGCAAACTGGGCCCAGGCCACCTCATAGCCTTGGGAAGCCCAATCGCAATCGGCCGCCAGCGTGAAGCCGATGTTCAGCCAGCGTTCCGCACCGACGTTCCGTATCGGGTCATCCCGCAGCGGAATCTCCACCTCGTGGCTTTCGCCCGCCCCGATCTCCGGCAGCTCAAGCACGCCGCTGTCCAAAACCCGTCCGTCCGCCGTGACGCTGTAATGCGCCCGCAAGTGATCCAGGCCGATAAAATCGTAGCGGTTCGTCACGCGGATGCGGCCTTCATCGGCCATTTCCACCCGGACGGGTTCGATGATTTTCTTATATTCAAGGAGGCCCGGCGATGGCGTCCGATCCGGGAAAACCAGTCCGTCGATCACGAAGTTGCCGTTGCTTGGCACATCGCCGTAATCGCCGCCGTAAGCGTAATCGGCCTTGCCGTCCGCCGTCCTGCGGCTGAGGCCGTGGTCGATCCATTCCCAGACGAAACCGCCCTGCAAGCGCCGATACTTGTCGAAGACGTCGAAATACGCGCGCAGTCCCCCGGGGCCGTTGCCCATGGCATGGGCAAATTCGCACAACACATGCGGTTTCGGATGATCCTCCATTCGGCCGAAGCCTTCCATTTTCTCCACGGAAGAATACATCGTGCTGACGACGTCGCATACCTCCGCTTCCCGGTCTTCCTCGTAATGCACGAGGCGGGTCGGATCATGTTCCTTGCACCATGCGGACATCGCGCGGAAGTTGCAGCCGAAGCCCGATTCGTTCCCCAGCGACCAGAAGATGACCGACGGATGGTTTTTGTCGCGTTCCACCATGCGGCGCACCCGGTCCACGTAAGCTTCCTTCCAGGCCGGATCGTCGCTTAGCCGCGATATGTTACCAAGCGGCTCGAAGCCGTGCGTTTCCAAGTCCGTTTCTTCCATGACGTACAGCCCGTATTCGTCGCACAGGTCGTAAAAGCGCGGGTCGTTCGGATAATGCGCCGTACGGACCGCGTTGATGTTATGCCGCTTCATCAGCTTGATGTCCTCCAGCATCGTCGACAACGTCACCGTCCGGCCCGTATCCGGATGATGGTCATGCCGGTTGACGCCTTTGAGCAGGATCGCCTTGCCGTTCACCAAAAACTGGCCGTCCTTCACCTCGATGCGGCGGAAGCCGACCCGCTGGGCGACGGTTTCGGTTACCTGCCCCTGCGCATCGTATACGGTCAACACCAAATGGTACAAATACGGCGATTCCGCGTTCCATAAAACCGGTTTGGCGACGGGCAGGTTAAACTCGGCATGCGCCTCCCCGGACCATGTTTTTTCGGCGAAGAGCAGCTCGGCTCCCGTCCGATCCAGCAGCTGGAGGGAAACTTTGCCTCCGGCGTCCTTTCCAGCCATGTCCGTGCGCACCGACAGCACCGCGTTCGTCAGCTCGGCGTCCAGCTCCGTTACCACCCGGAAATCGGCCATGCGCACGGAGGACGGTTCGGCCACCAGGTACACGTCCCGGAAAATGCCGCTCATCCACCACATGTCCTGATCCTCCAGATAACTGCCGTCCGACCACTGATATACGCGAACGGCCAATCGGTTCACGCCGGATTTCAAATAAGGGGTCAAATCGAACTCCGAAGTCAGACGGCTCCCTTGGCTGTAACCGACAAACGCCCCGTTCAGCCACAGATGGAAGGCGCTGTCCACGCCGTCGAATTTAATGGACACATGCCGTCCGTCCCATCGGGCGGGAAGCTCGAAGTCCCTGACGTAACTCCCCGTCGGATTGTCGTTCGGCACATGCGGCGGATCGACCGGAAACGGGTAATACAGGTCCGTGTAATGCGGGTGCCCGTAGCCCTGCAGCTGCCAGTGGCCCGGCACGCGGATGTCGTCCCATCCCGAAACGTCGAATTCCTGCTCGTAAAAATGCCGCGGAGCCAGCTCCGGCCCCTCCGCAAAATCGAATTTCCATATCCCGTTCAGCGATTTGAACCACGGGGAACTCCCCCGGTCGTAACTCAAAGCGCCTTCCCGATCGGGGAACGGAATGAAATAAGCCCGGCTCTTCGTGCGGTTACGCTCCAGCACGCCGAGGTTATCCCAATCCCGCTGCTTCATGATGTCATTCATGGTCCTCTTCCTTTCTCTGCGATCTATCCTTTGATGCCCGTCGTTGCGATCCCGCCCACGATATAACGCTGCGCGAAGAAGAAAATGGCCAGCGGCGGGATGGAGATCAGGCATGTAATCGCCATAATCGACTGCATGTCGACGCCGTACATCCCCTTAAATTGGGACAAGCCGAGCGTCAGCGTATACTTCGTCTGGTCGTTCAGGAAAATGAGCGGTCCGAGATAGTCGTTCCAGCAGCTCATCACCTGGAATACGGCCACCAGGATGAGCGAAGGCCCCATCAGCGGCACGATGATCCGGAACAGCACCGTCACTTTGCTGGCGCCGTCGATCGTGGCCGCTTCGTCCAGCTCCCTGGGCAGGGTCAAAATAAACTGCCGCAGCAAAAAGATATAATAGGCGGATCCGAACCACGAAGGCACGATCAGCGGCTTCAGCGTATTGATCCAGCCCAAATAGTTGAATTCCATGTATTGCGGAATCATCGTCACTTCCCACGGAATCATCATCGTCGCCAGAACGACCAGAAACAGGAAGTCGCGTCCCTTGAACTGGAACCGGGCGAAGCCGTAAGCGACCAGGGTGCAGGAGATCAGCTGGCCGAGCGTGGACAGGGCCGTAATGATCACCGTGTTTTTCAAAAACAGGTTAAACGGCTGGCTGTTCCAGGCTTCGGCAAAATTGCTGAATTTCCAGACGGAAGGAATCCATTTGGGCGGGAACAGATACAGCTCCTGCTGCGATTTGAGCGCCGTCGTCACCGCCCAGAACAAGGGCGCGATGAACAGGAGCGAAAAAACGATCAGCAGCGCGTACGTCAGCATCTTTTTCATCCGGCCTGCCCCCCTTTTTTCGATTTCCGTTCATCCCGCGAATTTTTTTTCATTTCGCCTTCGTAGAACACCCATGCTTCCGACGACTTGAAGACGAGGAACGTCAGCACCAGCACGATCAGGAACATGAACCAGGCGTTGGCCGCGGAATATCCCATTTTGAAATATTTAAAGGCGTTTTCGTACATGTACATCGCGTAAAAATACGTAGACTTCAGCGGTCCGCCCCCCGTCAGGAGCAAAGCCAGGGTCAGCTGCTGGAACGCCGCGATGATGGACGTAATGAGGTTGAACAAAATCGTCGGGGTGATCATCGGAATGGTCACGCTGAAAAACTGCCGGATTTTGCCGGCCCCGTCGATCGAAGCCGATTCGTACAAATCCTTCGGGATGCCCTTCAATCCCGCCAGGAAAATCAGCATCATCGAACCTTGTCCCCACAGGCTGGCGACGACCATCGCCACCAGCGACCATTTCGTGTCGTTCAGCCAGTCCGGACCCTGAATCCCGAACAGCGACAGAAAGTAGTTCAGGATCCCGTAATCCCCGCTGTACACCCAGGACCAGATCATGGCGAGCGCCACGCCCGAAATGACGGACGGCAGGTAGAAGGCGGTGCGGAATATCGCGCTGCCCCGCACCTTTTGGTTCAGCAGCATGGCGAGTCCCAGCGCGATGATGATGTTGAGCGGGACGAACAGGGCCGCGAATTTCAAGGTGACGAATAACGATGTCCAGAACATCGGATCGTCCGTAAACATTTCGATATAGTTGTCGAAACCGATAAACGTCACTTTGCCGACGATCAGCCAATCGAAAAACGATATGATCAGCGAAAACAGCAACGGGCCGAGCGTAAAGACGACGAATCCGAATATCCAAGGAAAGATGAAGAGGTAGGGAGCAGCCCCACCCCATCTGCGTTTTCTCAAGGGCTTAAGGGCGGCTGTCTGTTCCCGTGCGTTGTGCAGGTAGGTCTGAGCCATCTCCTAACCTTCTTTCTTTAGAGGTTGTTTAAGCGTTTATTTCAAATACCGCTCGCTGTCTTTGACCGCCTGGTTCAGCACTTCCTGGGCGCTCGCGCCGTGCATCACCGCTTCGACCGCTGCCGACAGCTGACGGTTCACTTCGTTCCATTTCGGGTTCAGCAGGAACGCCGGCGTATCGCTCGAACGTTCAAGCATCGCGTAAAACGGCTTGTAAAGCGGATCCTGGTCCTTCTTCAGCTCGGTCACGACGCTTTGGCGGACAGGCAGGTCGGCTACGCGCATTTTGATCGAATCGTTGGATACGTAAAATTTGACGAACTCCCACGCCAGATCTTTTTGCTTGGAGTCTTTGGCGATGGACAGCGCGGATTCGGCGAGCACGCCTTTGACCGGTTTGCCCGGGAAGGCCGGCATTTCCACGGTGCCTACGTCGACGCCCGCCTGCTTAAACGACTCCAGCGGCCAAATGCCGCTTTCCCACATGGCGATTTTGCCGGCTTTGAAGATGTCGTCGCCGCTCTGCTGGCCTTTGCCGCCCGTCAGCACGGCGGAGCCGTTTTTCACCATGTCCCCGAACATTTGGATCGCTTCGGCCGTCTCCTTGCTGTTCATGTATCCGTCGATCGCTTTGCCGTCCGGGGAAATGAAGGAGCTGCCGTTGCTCCAAACGAATCCCTGGAGATCGTACGTGTCGTTTTCGGCGCGCACCCCGAAGCCGTACTGCTTTTTCGACTTGTCGGTAAGCTTCCGGGCGATGTCCTGGAATTCGGCCCAGGTCCAGCCGTCTTTCGGATACGGGACGCCCGCCTCGTCGAACAGCTTCTTGTTGTAGTACACGACGCGGGTCGTAAACCCGGCCGGGATGCCGTAAAGCGTATCGCCGATTTTGCCGTAGTTGAACAATCCTTTGTAAAAATCATCTATGTTGAGGTCCGGGTCCTTGTCCGCATAGCCGTCCAGCGGCTCAAGCGATTGATGGTACGTCGGGAAGTCCCACATGTACATCACGTCCGGCGGGTTCGCCGCGCCGAAGCCGGCGGCCAGCTTCTGGTCGAATCCGTCCGCGTAAGCCTCGACCTGCACCTTCGTGCCCGGATGCGCCGCTTCGAACTTTTTGGCGATATCCTGTTCGATCTTAAGCGCATCCCCGGTATCCCAGGTCGCAAAACGCAGCGTTTTCGTTTGTTTGGAGCCGCCTTCCCCCTGGCCGGACGTTTCGGCGTTTCCGCCGCTTCCGCCGCAGGCGGACAATACGGATACCATCACCGTTGTTGCAAGGACAATGAGTGAAATTCTCTTTTTCATCTTGTCAGCTCCCCTGTCAATGAGGTGTATAATAATTGAACCGCTTTCATCGTAACTCTTATGAAAGCGGTTCAAAACGTGCATCTATTCGAATGTTGTTGCGTTTTTGTTCGAATGTCGCCGGGCGGGTGTCAATCTGTTCGGGACGCCTCCCCTTTTTGTTGGGAACGGTAATGGCTCGGCGTTTGGCCGGTGCAGCGCTTGAACCATTTGCTGAAATATTTGCTGTCCCCGAGGCCGGTGCGCTCGGCGATTTCCTGCATCGTCAACCCCGTATCGCGCAGCAGCGCCGATGCGAGCCGCAGCTTCCGCTTGTATTGGAAAGCGATAAAGCTGTCTCCGACCGCCTTCTTGAACAGGATGGAAAAATGGCTGCGGCTCAGGCCGACCCTTTCCGCCAGCTGGCTTGCCGACCAGTCCGCCGCCGGATTTTCGTGCAGCAGGCGGACCGCTTTCCAGATCGGCTCCGGCCAGTCCTCTCCCGATACGCCGTATATTCGTTCCAGCTCCGCTTCTTTATGCAGGGATTGGAACGCCTCTTTCAGTTCCACGGCATCCTGCAATGCTCCCTTTCGGCTCCATTTCAGCTTCCCGCACCGGCTTTTGCATTCGACCAGCAAGCCCTCCGCGGTCCCCCGCCGCGATTCGGGAACGGCCCAATAGCAGTATTCCCCGCCGTAAGGGATCACGGTGCCTTCGCATAAGTGCCTGACGTCCTGGCCAGTGCCGAGGAGCAGCCCGCTCCAGCTCGAACCGCAATCGGCCGTACGGATCAAATAAAGATGCAGCGGCTCACCGTTGAAATGCCACGTTCCCCCGCGCAGCCTGGCAAGCTCGGCCGGAAATTTTTCGTGATGCCCGCTCAGCCAAGCGAAAAGCATCGCCTCCAGCCGTTCGCCGTCCTGACCGTCCGCCGGAGGCGGGGACTGCAGCTCCTGCCGGAATTGCTCCAGCATCGCCTCCAGCTCTTCATCTTCGAACGCGGTCTTGAGCAGGTAACCGGATGCTCCCAGGCGGATGCCCTGCTGGGCGTATTCGAAATCGCGGTGGCAGCTCAGCAGAACGATTTTCGTCCGCTGTTCCGTTTCCTTCACCTTGCGCGACAGCTCGATCCCGTCCATTTCCGGCATGACGATGTCGGTAATGACGACTTCCGGGCGGTATTCGAGAAAAGCTTCCCAAGCCTTCAGCCCGTTCGGCGCATCCGCAACGACCTCCATGCCGAACCGCTCCCATGCGATCGTGGAACGCAAACCTTTGCGAACGATGCTTTCGTCATCCGCAATCAGCACCTTAATTTTTTTTGCCGTCTCCATCCGAACCCTCCTCCTTTTTCGGCCAACGAATGAGGATCGTCGTGCCTTCGCCTTTCGTCGAATGTACCGTAAGCCCGTACGGCGGGCCAAAATGCAGCTTGAACTTCTGGTCCGCGTTTTGCACGCCGAGCCCGCCGCGCCCGCGGCTCTCCGGCTTCGGCTTGAACAACTGCTCCAGCTTCTCCGCCGCGATGCCCGCGCCGTCGTCCTTCAGCGTCAGCACCAGCTCGTCGTTGTCCTCCCTCACGTCCAGTTCGATGGAGCCGACGCCGTCGGTAAAGCCGTGGAAAAATATATTCTCGAAAAGCGGCTGCAGCGTCATCCGCGGGATCAGGTACCGTTTCAGCGATTCCCCGCAGTGCAGGTCGTAACGGAAAACCTCGCCGTACCGGATTTCCTGGATTTTCAAAAAGTGATCGATCATGCGCAGCTCTCTGCCGAGCGTAATCAGTTCCTGCGAAATGTCGAGATTCCCCTCCAGCACCATCGTCAAATGGTAAAGCATGTGGCGGATCTCCTCCGCTCCCTCCAGCCGGGCTTTCCATTGGATCGAATTCAGCGTGTTGAACAATAGATGCGGATTGATCTGGTAATGGAACGCCCGCAGCTCCGCTTCCTTTTTCAGCCGTTCGCTTTGCTCCACTTCCTCGATCAGCGTCTGCACGCCGCTCACCATCCGGTTGAAGCTCATGTCGAGGCTTCCCAGCTCGTCGCGGCCCTCAACGGGCAGCCGGGTATCGAGCTTGCCGAAGCTAACCTTCTGCATCGAATCCTTGAGCGTCCGAATCCGGGCCGTAAAGCGGGAGGAGAAAACGTAAGCCAGCCCGAACGCAAGCACGCAGGAAATGACGGCAACGACGACGGTGTTGGAGCGAATGACTCCGGACGATTTATAAAACGCTTTGGCCGGCAGCCGGGCTTCGATGGTCCATTGATTCACCGCCAACGTCCGGTCCCAGATGACGTCGTTTTTTTTCGGCGCAAACTTGGAAGCGCTCTCGTATATGAGTCTTCCATCCGGGGACTTGATCGTCAGATGGGCCTTCGTGTCTTCTTCGAACAGACGGAACATGTGGAGCAGCTCCCCCGCATTTTCCTCGATCAGGATCGTGCTTCCGTCCTGCGCACCGTTCGGGTGATGGATGGGCACCGCCAGCCCCAATACCGGGAGATGGGAATCCTCCCCTCTCATCGCATGGTTTTGCTCGTAAAAACCGAGCCAGTACGTGCCTTGATAAGATGCCGGCCTGGACTTCCATGCGGGAATGTTATCCAGCTTGGCCACGTCCAGATTGCTTTCCCCGTAATAATACCCCGAAGGCGTAATGATATAAATGCCTGCCGTCCGGTCCGTCCGAAGCGACTTCAGCAGCGCTTCAAAATCGTTTTTTTCGATAATTTCGCTATAGGTAACAGGAACCCGGTTCCCTAAACCGGTACGGGCCGGGTCTAACAAATACGAATAGATGGTTTCGCTTGTTTGTTTCATGCGGCCCAATGACGAATTGGTCTGCTGCTCAAGCTGGGCCACGGCGTTTTCCCCGTATTTGCCGAACTGCGAATTGATCATTTTCGCCGACTGGTAATACGACACCGCGCCGAGCGAAAGCAAAGGAATCAGGGCCACGATGAGAAAACAAACAAGCAGCTTGGTGCGGATGCTGCGGTACGAGCCCGACACGAGACGGCGGTACAGCTGCCGAAGCCGCTGGCCTTTCATCACGATTTCCCCCCTTGCCTGCATGTAGCGTATAACAACATTCTAGCATGGACGAACACGCAGATGATAAAATAAAGCTTCCGATGGAACCGCTTACATTTTTCCAGTTGCGGATAAGCTTGCTTTGACGCGGATCCGGCGCGGAAACCAGCCGGCATATCATGCCGGACAAACGGGAAAAGCACTTCCCCTTGACGCTTTTAAAAAGCGGGAGAAGTGCGTTGTATTGCGTTACAATGCGTATTCATGCCCCAAAATGAGGAACACGCTCGACGTCCAGGTAAACGCTCTGTCGCGGAGACCTTCGCCGGTCAGGGCGTCGAAATTTTCCGCCATGCCGCTTTTGTTCAGCATGCGGCAGAAGCGGCGCGATACTTCGCGGGCCAGCTCGGCATCGCCGGCCGCGGCGACGCCTTCCACCAGCAGCATCGTCGACGGCGCCCAAATCGGGCCGCGCCAATATCCGTCCGGCGTATAATACGGGCTGCTGACGCTTTCGGTCGCCCAGCCGTTGGCCGTCAGGAAGCGGCTTTCGTCGCGCAAGCCCTCCAGCAGCGCGGTGCGGATCGGCTCGGGAAGCCGTTTGCCGAGCACGATCGGCACGAACAGCAGCAGGCTGTCGCCGTCGGACGGCTCATGCGTGCCCGAGCGGCAGGAAATAAACGTTCCGTCCCGCCAAAAATGGGCGATCATGTTATCGAGCGTATCCTCCGCCAAACGGCGCCATGCCGAGGATTCTTCCGGAAGTCCGAGCAAGCCGGCGATTTCGGCAAGCAGCTCGGCCTGAAGGATCAGGAACGCCGCCAAATCCGGGCTTTCCACCGGAATCCCGTTATTAAACGCCGTGCTGTTGTCCCAGCCCGAATCGTTGCCGTGGTTGTACTGCGGAATGCCGTCGCCGTCCCCGTCGCGGTACCGGTACCACCATTTCGTCCATTTGGACAATGGGCCGTATACTTCGCGCAGCTGAGTCTCCCGGATGTAATCCGTCCGCTGCATCATCCAGGCGAGCGTCCAGCCGTGAATCGGCGGTTTGTTGCAGTTCCACAGCTCGTATTTGTCGTTGACGAAGTCGGGAATCAGCCCGCTTTCGTCCTGCCGGTCGAAAAAGATCATGAACTGGTCCCAGGCCAGCTTCGGATCATGGCGGACCAAAGCCATCGCGTTAAAGCAATGGTCCCAGCTCCATATATTCGTCATCCAGTTTTTCGACATGTACATGGCCGGCCGCGTCAGCAAGCCTTCCGCCGGGACGAGGCAGGACCAGGTTATATAGGCCGCAAGCTCCCTTCCCTCGGCGAAAGCCTCGGACACGGGCAAACTTCGATCGAGCCAAGAAGCAAAGTCTTCCTTTGCCGACTGAACCGCTTCGTCAAACGGCTCCCATGCGGCCCGCGGCTCCCAGACCGTGCGGAATTCCTCGACGGCAAACTCCGCTTCGTTCGTGTCCGGATCCGGAACGAACTCGGCGACGACGCGGGAGCTTTTGATTTTGTCCCACGGCACTTCCATCTTCATGGCGCCCGCAAGCCGGGTCAGCATAAAGCGGCATTCATGGGTAAAGCTGTTCATCTCCCAGCTGTTTTCGTTCACTTCGTAAGCATAATCGTAAGCGGCCGGCATGAAGGTCAGCCGGATGCCGCAGCCCTTCGAACGGAAGCGGACCGTACGTTTGTCCGAAATGCAAATGTCGGCGTAGATTTCGGACGCGGGCGACTGAAGCTTGACCGCCTCCGGCGATGCCTCAGCCGTAAACGGAATCAGCCTGCCGAGGGCATCCACCGGTTCGATGCGGAAGGCTTCTCCGAACTTGTCGTCTCCGCCCCGTACCGTCCGGAGGTAGAGGCCTTCCTGTCTATTTTTTCCTTCGGGCAGGAGCGAAACCGCAAGAAACGTTTCTCTCCGGCTGAAGGGCACGATGCTCAGGTCGAATTTCATGGCTGTTCTCCTTCGTCAAGAGGAATCATAACGCTTTCATTGTACCCTTGATCGGGAAGGGCCGAAACGGCCAGTTGTTTTCGAGTGGCGGCCATTTTGTTGGAAAAACGGGGGCCACCTCATAAAAGGTGTCTTTTTGTTCGACCATGCGGGGCACAAATGTTAGGCCGGTCTCCGCCGCCTTCCGAGATTCGTTATTGAGCGTTCGGCTTGGAATGGCTCGCGTCGTTGCCGGTGGCCGGAACGGAATCCGCTTCGTCCATCAACAAACCCTATGAACACGAAAAACACCCTGCAGCCGGACAACCGAAGGGCGGTCCGAGGTCTGCAGGGCGTGGATAAGGCCTGGTCAAAACTTATGATGATCTTGTTATTTCCCGTGACACTTCTTGTATTTCAATCCGCTTCCGCATGGGCAAGGTTCGTTTCTTCCGACTTTGGGAACGGTATTGTCGCTTTCGTCCACAAGTCGGACGAGCCCTTTCTCCGGATCGATGGCATTCATCGCGCTCAGCTCCACCAGCGTATGACCGGCGTTGGCCCACATTCTCGTGTTGTTGTACACTTCCGCCAGCAGGGAAATGACGCGCTGCGCATGCACAGGCGTTTTGAACGGGATTTTATGGCGGTCAAACTGATTGATCAGCTCCTGCATCGGGGACTTCTGCACGCAAGCCCATTGAATGTCGTCAAGCAGATGTTCCACCCGCTCCGCGTCCTTGCTCATGTTGTTCAGCACAAAAGCCTGCAGTTCTTCAAGCTGCGGCGTCATCTCGAAGTAACCCATATCCGCGTAGCGGAGCAGCTCTTCTTTTTCCGGAACGTAAAACGGTTTATCGTCCAATCCTTCCGCCAGCTCGGCCAGCTTGTTTTCATCCGCGCTGCCTGCGATCAGTCCGTTGTACAGAACGTCGCCCGCCAAAAGGATGTTTTGTCCGCGATCGCCCATCTCGCCTGCGCAAGCCGCAAGCTCCTCTTTGGTGATCGACTCTTCATGCTGCGAATTATATACTTGAACAAGCTTGTCCAGCTTGATAACGCCATACAAATGAGCCGCGGCGGCGATATAATCGTAAACTTCCTGCTTCGAGCCGTGCTCTTTTTTCAATTCGGACAAGCCGATTTGCGATGCGGCCGCTTTGATTTCCTCCGGCATCAGCACATGCAGCTTGCCTTCGTTAAAGAAGCTGAATACCAGCCCGCGCTCCAGAAAATTCGCATAATGTCCGAAAGGCAGCGTATTATCCTGAATGGACGGCTCGTTCATCACTTTTTCCAGAAGGGCCCATTCATCGGCATCCGTCGCCATCACGATCGGCCGCAGCTGCTCCGGATCGGTCAAATATGCTGAAAGAGCATCTGC
Organism: Paenibacillus sp. FSL M7-1455; assembly: GCF_038004655.1. Classification (NCBI taxonomy): domain Bacteria; kingdom Bacillati; phylum Bacillota; class Bacilli; order Caryophanales; family Paenibacillaceae; genus Paenibacillus; species Paenibacillus sp. FSL M7-1455. The sequence continues at coordinate 4,827,782 of NZ_JBBORO010000001.1, forward strand.
AAGCTCTTCCTTCTTCATCTTGGAACGTCCGGAAATTTGATTGGCGGCAGCAAGCGAAGAAAGTCTTGATTTGGTCAAGCTTTGCAGAATTTCCGGCAAACGGTTCATCACGTCTCCGATGATGGCGTGCTGTATATTACGTTCTTCCATTTGTAACCTTGGGTCTTCCAACATTTACACCTCTTCCAGATTGATAAGCATGCAGGCAACGATTTTGCAAATCCAAAGAACCCTCTTCGGCATCGAGCGGCCGAAAACGTTTCATTCGTTTATAGATCGCACCCTGGAGCGTCTAAATCCATGCCGCGGCATCCGAGGCATGTGAATTTAGCCGCATCTTTAAACATTATACACTATTCGAGCCGTTTCATCTTCCATACCGAAAATTTTACAACATGCCGGCAAGGAGAAAAGCAACAAAAGCGCCCGGCCTCCGGAAGGCCGGGCAATATTCGCTGCTATTCATGAAACGAAAGCTACACCATGATTTTACAAATATCGTTCGTAAATTCGACCGGATCCTGGATCGGAAGCCCTTCGATCAGCAGCGCCTGGTTGTACAGCAGGTTCGTATACAAGCCGAGCTTTTCGCGGTCTTTGTCGAAGGCTTCCTTCAAGGATTTGAACACGTCGTGCTGCACGTTGATCTCCAATATTTTGTCGGCCTTGATGCCTTCGCTGCTCGGCATCGCGTTCAGCACTTTTTCCATTTCGATCGAAAGCTCGCCTTCGGCGGACAAGCATACCGGATGGGACTTCAGGCGTTTGGATGCCTTGACGTCCTTCACTTTGCCGGCAAGCAGTTCCTTCATCGCTTCGAACAGCTCTTTGTTCTCTTCCGCTTCGGCTTTGGACGCCTCTTCGTCCGCTTCGGACTCGATGCCGAGATCGCCGCTCGATACCGATTTGAACTCCTTCTCCTTGTAGTTCATCAGCATCTTGATCGCAAATTCGTCGATGTCGTCGGTAAAGTACAGAATTTCGTAACCTTTGTCAAGGACAAGCTCCGTTTGCGGCAGCTTCTCGATCCGTTCGACGGAGGTTCCGGTAGCGTAATAGATATATTTTTGATCCTCAGGCATTCTCGACACGTATTCATCGAGCGTAACCAGCTTTTTCTCCTTCGAGGACGTGAACATCAGAAGATCGGACAACATGTCCTTGTTCATGCCGTAATCGTTGTATACCCCGAATTTAAGCTGCCGGCCGAACGCTTTGTAGAACGTTTCGTATTTCTCGCGTTCGTCCTTCAGGAGGGACAGGAGCTGGGATTTGATTTTGTTTTTGATGTTTTTGGCGATGAGCGTCAGCTGACGGTCATGCTGCAGCATTTCGCGGGAGATGTTCAAGGACAGATCCTCGGAATCGACCATCCCTTTGACGAAGCTGAAGTAATCCGGCAGCAGGTCCGCGCATTTGTCCATGATCAGGACGCCGTTGGAATACAGCTCGAGGCCTTTTTCGTATTCCTTCGTGTAATAATCGAAAGGCGTGCGTTCCGGAATGAACAAAATGGCGTTGTACACGACGGCGCCGTCCGCCTTGACGTGCACGTAGCTGAGCGGTTTGTCGAAGCCGTAGCGTTTTTCCGCGTAGAAGTTCTCGTAATCTTCCTTCGTCAGCTCGCTTTTGTTTCGGCGCCAGATCGGCACCATGCTGTTGATCGTTTGCTCTTCCTTGTATTCCTCGAATTCGCCCTCGCCGCCTTCCTTCGGACGGCTTCCGCTCACTTCCATTTTGATCGGATAACGGATGAAGTCCGAATACTTCTTGATGATCGTTCTCAGGCGGTATTCCTCAAGGAATTCGTCATACCGGTCGTCCTCGGTGTTTTCTTTGATTTTCAGAACGATTTCGGTTCCTACCGAATCCTTCTCGCAAGGTTCGATCGTGTAGCCGTCCGCGCCTTCGGATTCCCAGCGGTAAGCCTGGTCGCTGCCCAGCGCTTTGCTGGTCACCGTCACCTTGTCGGCAACCATGAACGCGGAATAAAAGCCTACGCCGAATTGACCGATGATGTTGTGTCCGTCCTTCGCTTCGTTTTCGCTCTTGAAGGCAAGCGAACCGCTTTTGGCGATGATCCCGAGGTTGTTTTCCAGTTCCTCCTGGGTCATGCCGATCCCCGTATCCGTAATGGTCAGCGTGCGGTTTTCCTTATCGGGAGTAATGCGGATATAATAATCATCTTTATTGAAGACGATGTTGTCGTCGGTGAGAGCTTTGTAATAAATCTTGTCGATCGCGTCGCTGGCGTTGGAGATCAATTCCCTCAAAAAGATTTCCTTCTGCGTGTAGATCGAGTGGATCATCATGTCCAGCAGCCGTTTCGATTCGGCTTTGAACTCCTTTTTGATCATGAGTCAGTGCTCCTTTCGGCTCGATGGGTATGTTAGCACTCTCGCACAATGAGTGCTAATTCTTATTTTTATATATCACACCTTGAATTTCGAAGTCAATACATGAAGACGATTTCAAAGCCGGTGATCCTGGCTTTCGCCGATACGTCCCCCCGAACTGCGCCCATCCGGCGCGAAACGGGCCGGCCTGCGCAAAATGACGGTGCCAATATAAAAACCCGCGAATCCTCGCGGGCTTTTGTGCCGTCTCTACTCCGCCGCAAACAGCCTCCTTAAATAATCGTTCAAAAATAGGCCTGCCGGGTCCACCTGCTGGCGTACCTTCCGGAACGCCTCCCACATCGGGTACAGGCCGGCAAGCTCCTCCGCCGTGCGGGTATGCATTTTCCCCCAATGCGGTCGGCCGCCGTGCTTCCGGAAAATGTCCTCGACGTCGCGGAAATACGTCTCATGCGCCATTCCCTTGTACATATGAACGGCAATGTACGCGGAATCACGGCCGTAGGCCGGGCTGAGCCAAATATCGTCGCCTTTGACGTAGCGGCATTCGACCGGGAAATGCACCGCATGTTTTTCCGCCGCCACCTTGGCCCGGATTTCGCGGACAACTTCCTCCATCCGCTCCGCCGGCACGCTGCATTCCATTTCATTGAAACGCACGAGCCGCTGTGTGGCAAAAAGCTCATGGCTGTACGCCACGTTCTCGCCCGTAGGGACGAACCACGCCGACAACTGGCTGACCGGCTTGCACAGTCCCGGCAGGATGCGGCAGCCTTCCGACATCATGCCGAAAAAGGCGTTTTCCATCACCAGCTGATTGACCTGCTGCCAAAACCGGTTTTCGGACGGCTTTTCATCCGTTTCATCCAACAGCTTCACCTGGACGGTATCGGTATGGGGGAACCAAAAAAATTCGAAATGGTCGTGATGGTCCCGGAGCTCCGCCAGCCTATCGAAACATTCGTCCATGGACAGGCGCATGCTTCTATAGTGAAGCACCGTCCGGGGAACGACGCGGATGCGGACCTTCACCACGATCCCCAACATCCCGAGCGAAACCTGAAGCGCCTTGAACAGCTCGCGGTTCTGTTCCTCGCTGCATGTCAGCAGCTCGCCGGACGCCGTCACTACCTGGGCTTCCAGCAGCTGCGTCGATAGAGAACCGAACCTTATTCCCGTTCCGTGCGTTCCGGTTCCGATCGCGCCCCCGATCGACTGGACGTCGATGTCGCCGAGGTTTTCCTGCGCCCAGCCCTGCTTGTGCAGCGCTTCGCTGATGTCCTTTAATCTCGTCCCCGCCCAAATCCAGACGCTGCGCGTGCTTTCGTCCACCGGCTCGACGCCGGCCAGGTGGTCCAGCGAAAGCAGGACGTCTCCGGTCTCGACCAGCGGCGTAAAGGAATGCCCGGCCCCGATGACGCGGATGCCTTTGCCTTCCTTGGCGCAGGACTGGACCAAAGCCGCGATTTCATCGACCCCGGTCGGATATGCGACATGCCTCGGCATGGTGCGGACGGTTCCCGACCAGTTCCTCCATACCTTCCGGTTTTCGTTCAAAGAAAGCATTGTCCATCCCCCCGGTACGTCGTGATTTTTTCAACGATCTTGCCTTTCGATACGCCGTACAGATGATTGAACCGTTCGCATAACTCCCCGGCCTTCGCATGCCGGAAAAAGATCGGATCGCCCAGCGTGAGTGGCTCCTCTCCTTCGTACTTTACGGGGGTTTGCACTTCCCCCGCGCCTTCCAGCGGCATCAGGGACGCCCCTGCCGGCAAATAAGGTTTCGGCAGCTTATCTTTGCCGGCGGCTCCCGAAGCCGCATATCCGCCCCCGAGACAGGTATACAACTGTTCACTAGGCTGGCGCACGATTTCAACGGCGAAACCAGCCGCGGGCAGATAACGGAAATCTTTGTAATTGTCGAATAACGCCGGCGCAAAGAACCCGGAGCCGACCGTCACTTCCGTCACCGCTTCCTCCTGAACGGTCGAATGCAAGCTCCCCGTGCCGCCGCCGTTTACGAAACGCAAAGGCGCCCCCATCGCGTCTTCGATCATGGCGACAAGCGCAGCCCTTTTCTCGGCAATCTGCCGAATGGAGCGCCGCTTCAGCGTTTGCACCAGCCTGTTTTTCGGGCCGCTGTTCGGATAATGGTCGCCTACCCCGGCAATTTGGGCTTCGTACCCCATGACGCCGTCCAGCATCACCATGCGGGAGGAGAGGATTCTCTCCACGACCGGCTCCGCCTCGGCAACGGTGCGGATCGGCGAGCGCCACACGCCGAAATGCAGCCCCGGTACGTCCATCGACATGTCCATGTCGAGACATACGGGGAAACGTACGCCATGCCTCGCCGCGATGCGTTCGAGATGCTCGATATGCGCGATCGAATCGACCATCAGCGTAACCGATTTGCCCCGGCGGATGAGCTCGGCCAGGCCGGACAGCGCGGACGGCTCCCACACGGGATAACCCATCACGATATCGTCCAGTCCCTGCTTTACCAGATATATGGCCTCCTGCGGCGAAAAACACATCACTCCGCAAAAAACCGGGCTCCGATGAAGTATCCGCTTCAGCAAAGCGACGCTTCGGACCGACTTGGTGGCGATGCGCAGGTTTTTGGAGCCTGCCCGCTTCAGGATGTTCCGGATATTTTCGTCAAACAAATCCAGGTCCACGTAAGCGAAAGGTTTGGGAATGCCCTCAAACGCCTTTTTATAATAGGCATAACCGCGATCCATCTTCTCCCTCCTTCTGAAACGTCTGCCGTTGCGGGCAATAAAGCCGGAAAATGGAACGAATGAATGGAAACAAACGTGAGGCGCGGATCGAAACAGAGAAAGCGCTGTCATTTTAAAGGAACGGTATGGGCTGCTACGTCTTATTAAGGGTATCTAAACGATATGTTCGTTAACTGGAAAATAGGCTTGCGGAGTCGTCGAAAATTGAGGTCGATCGATCAAGCGGTCATGTGGAAGCGAAAATGATTCTTGAGGCATGTAAATTATCCTTATTTTAGCTGAAAAGGAGAATGCGGGCAATCGGTTCTTTTCGCGTGCTTCCCGCCCGGCACCGGCCGCCCGGAAGTCACGAAGAAGAGGGCTTGCGAATAGGCTATTGCAGCAAACATACGAACCTGATTAGGAGCGATTGCAATGCCTCTTTACGAGCCTCCCGTTCAAGTGCGAACCCTTGCTTATGACGCCCCCGGCATCCGGATCCAATATCCCCAGGTCGCCGGACTGGCGAGCCCCCAAGCCGAGGAGCGAATCAACCGCGCGATCATCGGGCAGATCCAGGAAATGCAGCGAATTCAGCAGCATGTCCAGACCGGAAGCCACCCGCAAACGACCGGAAATTTCGAAATCAAAACGAACGAGCGCGGCATTCTCAGCCTGGTGCTCAGCAACTACACATACTCCGCTCCCATGGCCCACGGCTATACCGTTGCCAAGGGATTGACCTTCAATACCCGCACCGGCGCTTCTTACGCGCTGGCCGACCTGTTCCAGCCCGGCTCGAACTATCAAGCGAAGCTGACGTCGGAGATCAACGCCCAGATTCGCAAAAGGAACCTCCCCATGCTGGAAGGAACGACGGTAACGGTCCAGCCGACCCAGGATTATTATGTGGCCGATAAAGCACTCGTCGTGTTTTACCCGCTGTATTCGATTGCGCCCTATTATGCGGGGTTTCCGATGTTTCCGGTGTCGGTCTACGACCTGCAGAACATCGCTGCCGAAGAAGGACCGCTTACGGTGCTCGCGGCGGATATCGCTTAATGCGATAGCGGCAGCCCCGGCAGGGATGCAAAAACGCCAAAAAAGCCGCCCTATACCGCCGGAAACGGCGGTGCAGGCAGCTTTTGCAGGCGGCATCGGCTTTCAAGCTTCCATGAAACTGCGCTTATTTGACGCCATTATAGACGAAAGCTTTGATAATTTGGCGCTGCGACAAGAAAAACACGACGAGAATCGGCGCCACGAGAATCAGGTTGCCCGCCATCAAAATATTCCAGGTGCCCACGCCTTCGACCTCGCGGATTTTGGCAATGCCGATCGGCAGCGTTCTGGCGGTTTCGTTTGTCGTCATGACCAGCGGCCAGAAATAATCGTTCCAGTGGGCGATAAAGCTGAACAAGGCGAACGTGACAAGCACCGGCTTCACCATCGGCACCATGATCCGGACGATGATTTTCCACTCCGCCGCCTGATCCAGCCTTGCGGCTTCGATCAGCTCGTCGGAAATTTGCCGGAACGCCTGCCGCAGCAGGAAGATGCCGAAGGCGCTTGACGCGAATGGCAAAATGAGGCCCAGATGGGTGTTGAGCAGCTTGAAGGCGCTCAGCTCCAAATAGACGGGCAGGAAGATCAATTGACTCGGAATCATCAGCGTCACCATGACGATGCTGAACAAAAAGCCCGATCCGGCAAACTTATATCTGGCAAACGCATAGGAAGCCGGAATGATCGTCAGCATTTGCAGCAAAAGGATGCTTACGGCGATGATGACGCTGTTCGTAATGTAATGCAGGAACGGCCCCGTGTTCCAGGCGTCGACGTAGTTTTTCCAGACGGGATTCCGCGGAATCCATTCCGGCGGAAATATCATCGTCTCCGGCAGCGTTTTGAGCGACGTGGACAGCATCCAGACAAACGGCAGGGCAAAAATGAGCACCAGCAGCAGAAGTCCGGCAGCGTTCGCAAGGCGGAGCACGACGTTCATGATCGTGCGCAGCAGAGCCCGTTTCGACCGGATCCCGTTCATGGGCGTGCCGGCGGCAGCCCGGATCGGGCCTTCGATGGCGCGGTTTGCGGCTTTCAAGCGTTACACCTCTTTCTTAACGGTAATGAACCCGGTTCGACAGCAGTTTGAAGTAGATGATCGTCAGGATGCCGACAATGACCAGCAAAATGACGCCTGCCGCGGAAGCATACCCGATTTTAAAGAACCGGAAGCCGTATTCGTAAATGTAGTACACGAGCGTGTTCGTGGAATTGACCGGCCCGCCCTGGGTCATGATGGCGATCGTTTCGAACACCTGGAAGGAACCGATCATGTTGATGATGACCAGGAAAAAGATCGTCGGCGACAGCATCGGCAAAATCAGCTTCGTAAACGTCGTCCACGGCCGGGAGCGGTCCAGGGAAGCCGCCTCGTAAATATCGGCGGGAATGCTCTGCAGACCGGCGATAAACACCAGCGTGTTGTACCCGATGCCTTTCCATACCGCGACGATGACCAGCGAGACGAGCGAGGTGCTCGGGTGCGACAGCCATTGCAGCTTTCCGAAGCCGAACAAGCCGATCACCCAATTGAGCAGCCCGTATTCCGGGTCCATCAGCCAGCTCCACAGCAGCGAAATGGACACGAGCGAAATGATATGCGGGCTGAAAATCGCCCCCTGCACGATGCCGTAAAAGAAATTGCCGCGGTTGAGCCACAAGGCCAGCAGCAGCGACAACGCCGTCGTCAGCGTAACCGTCAAAACCGTGTAAACGGTCGTATTGGAAAGCACCTGCATGAATTCCGGTTCGGACAACAAATCCACGAAATTTTGAATCCCGACGAACGTTTTCGTCGGACTGATGAAATTCCAGTCGTAGAAGCTCAAATAAATCATGTAGAAGATCGGATAAATAAAAAACAGCGAAAAAATGATGATGGCCGGAGCAACCATGCCGTAGGGACGAAGTTTATGCCAAACCGTCATACGATCGCGCCCCCGGCAATAAGTGCCCTCTCCTGCATCCCGGCCCCGTATATTCTGCCGCCGTCCGGACCGAAATAATAAAGCTGGTCATGCGGAACCGCTACGGTCACCGCGTCCGCAGGCTCCAGCGGCTTCAGAAAGGTTTTGACGAAAAACGTTCCGGCATCCGAACGGATTTGGTAAATGTTCTCCGCGCCCAGGCTCTCGCGGGTCAGGATATCCCCTTTCAAGACAAGCCCTTCCACCGGGCGATCGGGGTTCAGCAGCCCCTGTTCGGGCCGGAAACCGATGAAACCGACCGGACGGTCCGAGCGGATATTCAGACCTTTCATGCCCTGCATGTCGATGATATTCATCGCGGGCGTGCCGATAAATTGGGCGGTAAACAGGTTGGCCGGGTCCTGGTAAAGCTTCATCGGCGAATCCGCCTGCTGGATCGCTCCCTTGTTCATGACGACGATTTCGTCTCCCATCGACATCGCCTCTACCTGATCGTGGGTCACGTAGACGAATGTCGTGCCCAGCCGCTTGTGAAGCTGGATCAGCTCCGTCCGCATCTGATTGCGCAGCTTGGCGTCCAGATTGGAAAGCGGCTCGTCGAGAATGAATACCTTCGGCTTTTTGACCATGGCGCGCGCGAGCGCGACCCGTTGGCGCTGCCCGCCGGAAAGGCTTTGCGGCTTTTTGTCCAGGAAAGGGGCGAGCCCGACGATCTCCGAAATGTCCTTGACCAGCTTATCGCGCTCGTTTCGGGGCACGCCCCTGTTTTTCAGTCCGAACTCGATGTTGCCGCGGACGGTCATGGTCGGATACAGCGCATAGTTTTGGAATACCATGGCGACGTCCCGCATGCCGGGCGGCGTATCGTTCACGCACGTATCGTCGATCCAAATTTCTCCCCCGCTTTGCTTCTCCAGACCGGCAACCATGCGCAGCGTGGTCGATTTGCCGCAGCCCGAGGGTCCGACCAGCACCGTAAAAGAGCCGTCTTTGATCTCCAGGTTCAAATCCTGAATCACCGTTTCATCCTTGAATGTTTTGCTGATTCCTTTTAGCAGGATTCGTGCCATACATGCATCTCCTCCTTCGTTTTCCGCTTGTTCAGGGCACGCAAGAGCCATTCCAGTTCGTCAAGCGTCGTCAGCCGCAAATCCCATGCCTCGGCGTCGCGGCTTGGATACGGGGAAATGAAGCAGGTTCTGCCCCCGATCCGCTTCGCCGGATGCAAATCGTTCCACGGGTTGTCGCCGACCGACAAAATCTCATCCGCTTGGTATCCCTGCCGCAGCAAGGAAGCCAAATAAGCGTCCAACCCCGCCGGCTTTCCCGCCCCGCAGCAAATTTCATCGAAAACATGCCCGATTCGCATAAACTCCAGAAATTCGGCGCCCGATGCCTGATGGGTATTGGTCATGAGCACCCTTTTTTTCACGCCGAGCTCTCCGATCGCCTGCATCAAACCGCCGTGAACCTCGAAGCGGTGCGGAGCAGCCAGCATTTCTCGACGCACTCTGTTAAAAGCTTCGTCCAGCTTCATGGCCGGCAGCTTGTATTTATGGCTGAACATGGCCGCAATGCACCACGGATCGCCGATATGAAGCAGTTCCCCGTCCAGGATCGAATCGAATTTATACACCTTTTTGCGCATCGGGACGGATGAACCGTCCCAGGCATATCCCCTCGCTAATCCATCCTCCAGCCGAACGACCAGGAGATCGTCTTTCAGATGGTAAAAGTGGCCGAGCCCGAAAAAATGCTCCCCGGACCGGATCGCTTTTCCCATGCTTATGGCCGCCTCCGTATCCGCTTCATGCTCCGTTCCTTCGAGCAGATATCGGATATACCGCTCCATGAAGGTATCTTCCTGATACAACGTGCCGTCCATATCGAAAATAACGACCTTGATCTTTCCCAACCAGTTGTCTTCCGTCATACCGGACATGTTCCTTTCTATTTGCCGAGCAGTTTGTTGGCTTTTTCAGCCGCTTCATTGAGCGCGTCCTGCGGGGTCGTCTTCGGATCGATGATCGCCTTTTCGATCGCATCACCCAAAATGTCCGCCACTTCCGGATAAGCGTTCTCCATCGGGCGCGGTCTTGCGTATTGAAGCTGGTCGACGGCTACCTTGTACTGCGGATATTGCTTAAAGTGTTCCTGCAGCTCTTCGCTTTCGACCGCGGACGTGCGCGTCGGCAAGTAACCGACGTGTTTGTGCTGGTAAATCGTGTTTTCTTTGGAGGTCATCCACTTGATAAACTCCCATGCCGCTTCCTTCTCTTCGGGTTTGCTCTTCGAGGTCATGACAAGCTGACAGCCGCCGGTCGGAACGCCGTAATCCTTGTTGGCAGGCATGAACGCCGTTTGCAGCTCAAAGCCGTTGCCCTGGGCGATTTCCAGGCTCTCCGCCACGCCTGCGGTCGAACCGAACTTGAAGGCGGAAATTTGGTTCGCCCAATCCTTGTCCGCGGTCGCTCCGGCCTCATCGCCGACCGGCATTTTGATCAGGCCTTCGCTGGAGAGCTTTTTCCAAAACTCGACCGCCGCGACTCCCGGCGCTTCGTTGAAAGCCGCCTTTTTGCCGTCCTCGCTTAGCATCTGTCCGCCGCTTTGGGCCACCAGCGCTTCGTAAAACCAGATATCCACCGGAACCGTCATGCCGAACTTGCCTTTTGCCTTCAGCACGCGCGAGTATTCCTCCAGCTCCTGCCACGTTTTCGGGCCGGCAGGGTCCAACCCGGCGTCTTTCAGCATCGTCACGTTTTTATACATAATCGGGGTGCTGCGCATAAAAGGAAGCCCGTACAGCTTGCCGTTGACGTAGGCGTTCCCCATCAAACCCGGAATAAAATCGTCCAGCTTGACCTGATCCTTATCCTTTTCCACGTACGGCGTCAGCTCTTCCAGCATGCCGGAATTGGCGAACACGCCGGTCGAAGCGATCTCGAGATCCGTCACGGCCGGGGCGTTGCCCGCGGCAAACGCGGCCTGCACTTTGGCATGAAGATCGTCGTATTTGCCTTGATGTTCGGCCACGACCTCGTATTTGTCCTGCGATTCGTTAAAGGTTTTGACCATGTGCAGCTTCGCTTCCTCGATTTTGTCCCCGTAGGCGTACCAGTATTTGATGACCACCTTTTTGGCCGGCGCAGCCGCTTCAGCTTTCCCTTCGACTTCGGCCGCATCGCCTCCGCCCGAACCGCAGCCCGCCAAAGACACCGCCATCAACGCCGCAAGCGTAAAAGCCGTTACCTTCTTCTTGAACACAGTCATTCCTCCACCCTTTTTTTGTAAAATAAGGCCGGAAGTAGCAAAAAGAAACCCGAAAAACGAACGGCAACATGCGTCAGCCGCAGCAGATCAGGTTTCTCCAAGACTCCAACCGGTTTATTTACTTGTCGATACCAGATTAATGGACAACTGTTAAATCTGTTCCCGCGATGCATTAATTTTCGGTCAAATTTCGTTCCGGTATGCCCCACAGCTCCGGCCGGGAAGAAGAAATGGCGGTTGCGCCATGGTTCAGGCAGGCTTCGGCGTGCGCTTCTTCGTACAATAAGCCTCCCGTAATGATGGGGAGCGACGTAAAAGACTTCACCTTGCAGATGATGTCCGGAATCCGGGCAGGCATCAGTTCGATGATATCCGGTTCGGTTTGCGAGAGGCTTTTGGCGATGTTGTCCAGCCCTTCGCTGTCGACGAGAAAAAAACGCTGGATGGTGATCAGCCCCATTTTTTTCGCGTTTTTGACGATGTTCGTTTTGGTAGAAATCACCCCGGACGGCCGGATGCTTTTAGCCAAATATTCCAGGCCGTAGCGGTCGGTGCTGAGACCGCCGATTTTCTCCAGATGCATAAACACGGGCAGGCCGTGCTCCTTGAATACGTTGACGTACCCTTTGACGACGCCGATATGCCCCATCAGCAGAAAAACGCCGCTCAGCTGATCCCGCCGGCGAAGGGCCAGCTCGATATGCCGAGGATCTTTGATGGAAGCGATGCGTTTATGTTTTTCGAGCCCCCGGCAAAAATCCTCCTTGGTGATCGCATCCTTCATTGCTGCAGCCTCCTTGGTTCCATTTGCAATTAGCGTCATCATTTCGCTTGTCGACGGCTTTTTTCAGTCCTTGTCCCTTCCCATCCATCGTACGCGTTAAAGGTTTCCTTAAGGTAAAATGAGGCTCATCGTTTTGTAAACGTTGGCAGGCAAAAACTTAAGGCTCGGGGAGCGGATCGCGAAAAAAGCCAACGTTTGAGGGGCGTCCTGCCTCCGCACGGTTGGCCCATGGTCAAAGGGGACGTCGACGCCCCTCGTCAAAAAGCCCGGAAGGTACGCCTTCCGGGCTTTGGCTATCCAATATATACAACGGCTCCGCCGCGCCTGTATGCCTTCGGCAGTTCCGCTTCAAGCAGCTCCAGCCTGCGCAGCATATGCTCCAGATCATCCCCGTGCATGTTGGCCCGCGCCCATTCCTTTAACCGGGAGACTTCGCCCAAAACCGCGGGAACGTCCTCCTGCTCCACATCCACGCCGTTCTCGAACAACGCCAGCCACTGAAGGTCCAGATCCGCGATGGCCGGCAACCAATATTGCCGATAAAACGACTCCGTCGCGACCGGAATCGTAAAGGAACGCTCGAAATCGTCCACGGGATCCACGATAAAAACCGCGATCGACATTTTATTTCACTCCAAACCGTATCGAAAATGTATAATCCGGAAATTCCTGCCGTAGCCGGTTCAAGCTGTTCTCCGCCGCCTCCCGCAGCGCCGGCGAGTCCCCGTCCAGCTGAAACTCGAAACGCCGGATGCCCCTGATTTGCTCAAGCGTCGGGATTTCCGCCGTTCCGTCCGGCGTCGCCCGCGTTCCCGCCGCTTTTTGAAGATTGTGGATCCGCACCTTCGTTTTCTGGTACAGCTGTTTATCCGTAAACTGCTGCGGCGTCTGCTGCGGTTTGCCCGTTTTCGGGTGGATGCGGTCGAGCCCCTCGGCCGACTTCGCTTCATAGAAAACGCCCCTATCCAAATCGATCCCGTCGATTTCCCCAAGCGGAGAATTCCGGCTGTCGTACAGCTCAACGCCGCGGTATTTCGCTTTGCTCCAGTGAACGTAATCGTCCGCATCGCCGCGCGGCGGATTCTCTTCGGGTTCCTGCCCGGACGGCCGTTCCTTTCCTTCAGGCTTGCGCCCCGGCTTCTTCCGCTTCGATCGATTAACCAGGCCTTCTTTTTTTAAGGAGTTAAAACTGACCAGTCAGTTCAAAAAAATCTTCAAAAGAAAGCGACGGTGTTACGCATGGAATGGAATGAAAACGGTCTGCTGCCTTTGGATTGGTTTAAGCAAATGCGCAACGGCTCTCCTGTCGTTCAATCCGAAGGGACTGGACTTTGGAGCGTTTTTAAGTACGAGGACGTTAAATACGTCTTCACGAATTACGACATCTTCTCTTCCCAAGGGTCCCCGTCGTCGGAAGATCCGCTCGAATCGAGCATCTTGCGCCAGGACCCGCCGAAGCACCGTCAGCTCCGCAAGCTGGTCTCGCAGGCGTTCACCCCGCGCGTGGTCGAATCCCTTGCCCCGAAAATCCAAGCGATCACCGACGCCCTTCTTGACGAAGCCGAACAAAGGGGCCGGATGGATGCGATCGCGGATTTGGCCAGCCCGCTCCCGATCACCGTCATCGCCGAAATGCTCGGGGTATCGATGGAACACAGGGAAAAGTTCAAGGAATGGTCGGACGCCCTCGTCGGCGACCATCCCGAAGCCTATTACGCCTGCCAGCGGGAGATGAGCGCCTATTTTGCGGACATCGCCGAAGACCGCAGGCGGCATCCGCAGGACGATTTGATCACCAAGCTGGTGCAGGCCCGCATCGAAAACGAACATTTGACCGATTTGGAAATCATCGGGTTTTGCATCCTGCTGCTCGTGGCCGGCAACGAAACGACGACCAACCTGATCGCCTCCGCCATGCTGGCCGTCGACAGTCTGCCGGAGGTCCGTTCGCAGCTGCTTGAAGACCCCGGATTGATTCCGGGCGCCATCGAGGAAACGTTCCGTTATTTCTCCCCGGTGCAGCTCATGTTCCGCCATGTCAAGCAGGATACCGAACTGCGCGGGCAAAAGCTGAAGCAGGGACAATTCGTCCACATCTGGATGGCATCGGCGAACCATGATGAAGAAGTGTTCGAGCACCCGGAACAATTCGACATTCACCGGAATCCGAATCCGCATCTGGGACTGGGCAGCGGCATCCATTATTGCCTCGGTTCCCAGCTCGCCCGGCTGGAATCGAAAATCGCCATCGAAACGCTGCTAAGACGCTTCCCGGATTTCCGCCGCGACCGTTCCGCGGAGCTTGTCCGCCAGGAAAGCACGATGATGTTTGCGCTCAAGGAGCTGCCGGTGATTTTGAAATGACGCGGTCCGAGAGAGCACTCCTATTTTTCATATAAAAAAATCGCGCATCCTGCCCGGAAGCAGACATGCGCGATTTTTTGCACCCAAAACGAAATTAGAAGTTAAAATTGTCCGGATCGGCCCCAAAACGGCGGTTTTCGTTCAACCCGTTGATTTGCTCCATTTCGTCCGCCGTCAATTCGAAATCGAAAATGTCGGCATTTTCGACGATCCGCTTCGGATTGACCGATTTCGGAATCGTCACGATTTCATTTTGAATGTCCCAGCGAAGGATGACCTGCGCCGTGGATTTGCCGTATTTCGCGCCGATCGTTTTCAGCACTTCGTTATCTAGCAGATGCCCTTGCGCCAACGGAGCCCAGGCTTCGATCTGGATGCCTTGCGATTTGCAGTATTCGCGCAGCTCGGCCTGGTTCAGCAGCGGATGCAGCTCCACCTGGTTGACGGCAGGCTTCACGCTCGCATCCTTCATCAAATCCTCCAGGTGGTGGATATGGAAGTTGGATACCCCGATCGAACGGACTTTTCCGTCCTGCTGCAGCTTCTCGAGCGCCCGCCACGTGTCTTTGTATTTTCCTTTGACCGGCCAGTGCACCAAGTAAAGATCCACGTAATCCAGTCCCAGTTTATGGATGCTTGTTTCAAAAGCCTTCAACGTGCTCTCGTATCCCTGATCCGAGTTCCACACTTTGGTCGTAATAAACAATTCCTCGCGCGGAACGCCCGATTCCCGAACCGCTTGCCCAACGCCTTCCTCATTGCCGTAAAGCGCAGCCGTGTCGATGCTCCGGTAGCCGTGGGCTATCGCCGTTTTGACGGAATCGACCACTTCCTGGCCTTCCTGCACCTTGTATACGCCCAGCCCAAACCATGGCATGGCATGGCCGCTGTTCAAGGTTGCCTTCGATTGAAGATTTTTCATGAAAAGACGCCTCCTTCGGATGATTCAGTGAGGGATGTCCAAAGACACCCGGTACAACCCAAGATAAACCAGCGGCGCGCCAAAGTCAAAACCATGTCATGCATCCCGCCTTCGGAGTTGCAGAAAGAGGTTTTTCGGCTGCAAAATGGACCCAACGTACAGAGACCCGAAGGAATTGCTATAATAGATTGAACCATTTGGCAGATCCGCTGTTTCTTGCCGCGTCAATCCTGGAAAAGCATTTTTTTGAAACCCAGCAAAAAAAAGAAAAAAGGAGCTTAAACCACATGCAAAGAAGCTTGCAAGACGACGTGATTTCTACGGCCGAAAGTTTTGCCGCCAATTTCGCGGACCGGGGGAATTTTGATTTCGGCGTGGAAAGCCTGCGCCTGCTGGACGATCTGTTGGACGAAATCCGCGATTTTGTGACGGACGACGATCCCTTGGATTCCGTATGTTCCATGGCAGGATGTTATATTTTCGAGGTGGCCCGGCGGAATTACGGCGGGAAATATTATTGGGCGGCGGAAAAGGAGCAACCCGTTCTGGTTACCGGGGAGCCTGCTTTTTCGGTCTCGATCTTCGCTTTCGACAAAGTGAGGGGAAGAATCGTCAACGGCAGCGAGGACGATATCCCTTTTTATTTTGACGGATATGTCAAAGCCGTGGAGGAAGGAAAAAAGACGGGGTACTGCGCGACGATCGTGTAGAAATTTTCTGCAAAACGGTTACGAACGATGTTCCGCAAGCGTTTAGCTAAAAACGCCGATCATCGTCTGCATTTTTCTTTTTCTCTTTTCGATTGTAAGAAGCATATAATGTATGATGTTTGTTCATGCAGGATGTAACCAAAGAGGCGCCAGTGAAGCGAAAATTGCCAACCGCTGGTTCGCATCATAGGGCAGCAACGGAACTGGTTGCTAATTTCAACGGAAGCCTGTTATAGATTCATGACCACCTTAAAAGAGCTGCATTCCAAAAATACGCTGGCATAACATGCCTGGGAGGAGGAAGCATGATCCGTGCACAAGAGCTCGACCAGATCGAGTCGCTCATGGCCTCATTCGCAAAGCCCTGGTTCATTGCCGGGGGCTGGACGATCGATTTGGCCGTCGGAGAAGCGACTCGAAGCCATAAAGATATGGATATTTGCATTTTTAGAGAGGATTTGGAGTATGCGCTCTACTTCTTCAAAGATTGGGACATCAACGTAGCCATTCCCGGGGAACACAGGCTGGATCCGGTCCGTCATTTGGGAGATGTCGAACTGCCGCGATATTGTCTGCACCTGTTCAAAGGCCCGCAATTTCTCGAAATTCTCCTGACCGAACGAAACCAAGAGCAAGTCATTTTCCGTAAAAACCGGAACATCACCATGCTACTCGACGACTTTGCGATGGGAGACTTGCCCCGGCCTTACGTCAATCCGGCGTGGCAGCTGCTGTTCAAAAGCCTGGGCACGCGGCCGGAAGACGAGCATGACTTTCGCGTCTATTTGGAGCGGATCGATGATCGCCGATCGAAGGCGTGGCTGCTGAAGCATCTGATCCAGGCGGGCGGGAACAAGCTGTGGGTTGAAGCGCTGAAAGATGATTTGGAACGGGAGAATGGTGCATAAATCACATCCAAATACATACCGCCTCCAATCCATTTTGCGTTTGCATCATGAAAAAGAGGCGGTATTTTTAACTGGCATATTTAAACGTACATACTCCACGCATGTACCGCTCTCCGCCGATTTTCACGCTATCTTCCGAAATCTCTGCGATCCGCCCGGCGCCGACGAGTTCATTCCCGATAAAAACGACGATCGGCACGCGTTCAGCCATCGCGGTATACAGGTGCAGCGAAGAGGTCAGCGGCTTCATAAAACGGCTCATTTCGATCACCTCGCATATGCTTCCCTAAATTCTACCATAAGCGCGCCCTCTTGTCGCAGTTTGAGGCTGGCGGCAGACGGCCATCGACCGTAACGGTCTGACACGAATCCTGCTTTCCCCTATCGTTTAGCCGGGGATATTTTCGTTTTTATTTCGAGAGAGGACAAAAAAAGCGTCCACCGAAAGCCGAGACTTTTCGTGCACGCTTTTTCCTGTTTGATGAATGGAACTCGATCGGAGTAGCGGGATTTGAACCCACGGCCTCACCCACCCCAAGGGTGCGCGCTACCAGACTGCGCCATACCCCGATGAAAGAGGAATGTATGATTCAGTGCTGTTATGCATCTGCCCTTTGTATTTCAACGATTCCAGGCATATGACCACTTCTCACTTGCTGTAATTATTTACTATTATAAAATGATCGTATTTATGTGTAAAGAGGACGAAAAATCATTAGAGTATCGCCTCCATCCCCTCTTCTGCTAAAACGCTTAACTTTTTAATTCATTAACACTTAATTAAATTAGAAGACACTTTGAGGAGGAAAATAAATAGATACGATTATGATTTTTAGCTTACGGACGAAATATAAAATGATACGGAAAACAAAAAAAGATCAAACTAAGAAAGAATGGATGCCAACCTCCTTTAATTTTTCCATGTCTTCCTAAGTACAGTTATTAAAACAAACGAGTGAAGCCGTCTCTTTTAAATTGTACATAAAACAATTAACAAGCAGCACTTTAACTACAAGCAAAAATATGATTCAATATGTCTATAGGAAAATATATCTATTTTACGGAGGAATTGTCTAGTGCAGAATATCAACGGCTATGAGATTATCCGAAATTTAGGTGGGGGAACCTTTGGTACTACTTATCAAGTTGAAAAAAACGGAATCTATTACGCTTTGAAATTAATTCGGGAAAACATTATGAACAAAGAAGCTATAGATTCTAGAAGAATTGAAAGGGAGATTAGAATCCTTAAAGAAATAGATAATCCATATGTGGTGAAATATATAGACGATGGTTTTATTAGTGATGGACTTCAAAAGTACCGCTATATCGTAATGGAGTACGCTCAAGGGGATACACTAGAGGAGTATTTAGCAAAAAACACTCTTACTATACAAGATGCCTGCTTATTAGCAAAAAACCTTTTCCTCGGTATAAACGCTCTTCATAAGGAAAATGTAATTCATCGTGATTTGAAACCTGCGAATATAATGGTGACCAATAAACATCACGATATAAAAATATTAGATTTTGGCATATCAAAGCTAATCGATGCAAGTACTCTAACAGTCACAGGACATATGATGGGTACATATGCTTATATGCCTCCTGAGCAACTTAATTCTGCAAAAGAGATTGATTACAGAGCAGATTATTACTCAGCTGCTGTAATTTTGTATGAAGCAATTGCTGGGGAGAGACCTTTAAAAATGAGCAACCAGTTAGAGGCGATCAGGAAAATTCTTACCGAGATTCCTGAACCATTGGCTAAATTAACCCCTACTGTTCCAATCGATATTTCTGAAATGGTTGAAGTCTTACTAAAAAAAGAACCGTACGAACGTTCTATTTCATTTGAGGAAATAATTCTTAGACTGGATAGACATAGACGTTTTACAAACAGAACATCTTCTAAAATCACCTCTGTTTATTTTAATACTAACTTAGAATTTCTCCCTATGACGATTCATAATGATGCAAAGTCAGTAGTCACCTACCATAATCAGAACAAAATAAAAGGAGCTATTTTTAGTGCTCCTCAACTAATACAGTCACCCAAGAACTTTCAAATACTAGCTAAGGAACAAAATTTAAAGCTGATAATTGACCCTTCTACACAAACATTAGGTTACTCAGCTTTCACACAAAAGACAACTTATAGGAAACTTCCATACTTAATTAACACATTAAGAAAGGAAACACCTAAAGATTTCCTAACTTCAACAGCCATTCAGCAACGAGTTAAGGGGGCTCTAGATTACCAAATGAAATTCGGCGCAACTTTGCTATTGTCTCCTTTTCACTTCATAAATAAGGACGACAGCGGTTGGATAAACGTGGACTATAACACGTTTAAAGAAAGTAAATCATACTTATTGGACAAGAACATTAAATTACCTTTATATTATGGTATTTCACTCGATATTGAACAGTATGAGGAGACCGACAAAATAAAGGATCTGGTTAATCTAATTACTTCGGCGAATCCAGACGGATATTACCTACAAATCGCAGGAAGCTTTGATTCAACGAATAGCAATCATTATTACTCCTATGCTTTTCTCGTAAAATTGCTTGCTGAAACAAAAAAAGAAATTATTTTAACTCGAATTAATGATTTCTCACTAGGCTTATTAGCCTTGGGAGCCAATACAATAGCTACTGGCTTGGGCCAAAGCGATAATTTCCGTGAAGAGTTGCTAAATAAAGCTGAAAAAACAGCTGGTGGGGCTGTAAGGAGATATTATGTTGAGACTTTAATGGGACTATTTAATAAAAACATCCTCCAAGATATTCTTTCGACTAATGCAGGAAAGAAATGCATATGTAACTGCATGTACTGTAATGGTTCTGTCAATCCTGAGCAACTAAGTCAGTTCAGCAATGCAATTAATCACCACTTATATACAAAACTCCAACAAATGGAGCGACTTTCAGCTTTAGAACCACAGGAAAGATTAAATAAATTCATTGAAAGCACTTCTTCAGCTATTCAATTAATTAAAGATATTAATCGTGAGAAAAGAATTAAAAACTTTGGATATGCACATATAGAAACGTGGAGAGATGTAATTTTAGAAGTTTCCAAAGTTAAACTAAATAATGTTTCTCAGTTTTAGCAGCTTTCTTATTTTTCAAAATGATTTCTTCTGACACTTTATATCGCATTATCGAGTCAGATGGCTTTTGATCGGAAGGCTTGACAAGTTCTTTTATTTTTGTCCCAACTGATAGCAATCCAACATTATATTTACTAAACTCACTCTTGTCAGCCCTATGAACATATTTTTCGTCCATTGCTACGTAGGTCTTATTAGCAAATCGTTGATACCTTATTGCTTGTGCTAAACCCTTGTTCCAATCTTCAAGCTTTGCTTCTATAGCGGTAACTGTTGGTGAAAATAACTTAAATGAGGGGATTCTATAATATTTAGAATCACCTCTTTTTATTGCCCCCACGTCTTCAAGGTTCTTTATAATAGAGTATTTCATTTTTGTTTTGGATATATAGTGTTTAGAGATTAGTTCTTCTAAATCAACTCCATTTCGTTTCCTTATATATTCAAATACTTTGATTTCGTCAATATGTTTTAAATGAACTCCATTTCTTGCTTCAAGAAACCGAAACAGGTCTGCTTTATTTCGAACTATTACTAAATCCGATATCCCATACCCAACGCCAAGTTCTTTAACTATAAAATACTTCTGATAATACTGAACTAATCTATCGACTAACTCTGCTTCAGTTCGAAACACGTCAATTCACCTTTCCTCAAATATATAAGAACAATCAATCTAAAATTCATTATATCCCTAATCTAATAAATACATCTATAACGTGTTCTAAAATATCATTACGATTAAAATCAGGACACACACAGTATATTTCCAAAAGAATGTAATATAATTTATCCAAATTATGAAAATTAAAATTTCATTACACTTCACTCGCAAATTTAGAACCAGACAGTAAAGCCCATGACAAGCGTCATGGACTCATTAATCGACAAAATATTTCATTCTTGAATACTGCTCACAATCCCGTCCTCCAAATATACATATCTCCCACCGTAATAGACCCATTGTTCATAAACACCATATCGGGTTGTAGTTTTATTTATCTTCTGTGGTTTCCCCAAGTTGACTCAAGGACTTTTTCGGCAGACATTCCAATTTCGGGAACAAAGTATTTATCATTATACTCCTTCAATGACCTATTTTGTTTCTCTTCTAATTCTGCAATTCTTTTATTTTCTAGTGTTGTAATTAATAGCAACTTTTGGTTGTTATCGAGGATATTCTTATCGTGCAGATAAAGGACACTTTCTGAAACTTTACCACATTCATCTGGCAATGCTGAAGTGCTCATACATGAAGCATATGTACTTAATACCGATATAACTTTATCTTTTTCCTTATCATTGGCTGATAGCAGTTCCTCCACTTGAGAATAAAGTTTATTTTCAATCAAACAAAATGCTCGTTCTGATAAATTTTCTTGATTACACACCGGAAATCTTTCTAACTCTGTTTCTTTTATATTTGTGGTAACCTCTTTTTGTCTATCATCGTTTTCGGCATTGTTCTCAGGCTTATTTTTATTGCTGACACAAGCTGTTAATAATATTACTAGCACCATAATTATTGATATAACTTTGATTTTCACTTCTTTCTCCTATCTGCTCAAAATTTTTATAAACCACATCTTATAGACTTTATCACTAATAAAATCAATAAAATTCCTTGATGCTCCTACAATTTGCTCCCTACCTTCGTCTATGATTTTAACGATAGGTACTGGGCTTAGAAACATCCGATTTAATCAGGCTCTTTGGTGATCTATCAGAATATTTCGTAAAAACAGCCACCCGTTCGTTCATAATATAATAAATGGGTGATATCGTAATGTTTTGTTATCTCATTTTGACAATATAATAAATACTACTATTTAATAGTTATTGTTGTAATATCCTCAACGTTTTGAGTTTCTTCTATGCGATAAAAACGTTTGAAATTCATTCAACACCCTTGAGTACCAATCAGCGGTAAATTCGGAAATGTCATTTAACTCCCTATCCTTCATAAAGTCCTCAATTGCATATTTTAGCAACAAAAAACCACTTCCTTCACTTTATAAAGGGTGCTGAGTGGGAAGTGGTCTCCAGCATCTGTATAGTTTTTTATTTTTTTAATTGCGGCTGCTACTACCTTTTCCAAAAGGAATAAAACGACAAACAGCTTGATACATAAACAACGATCGGAGTAGCGGGATTTGAACCCACGGCCTCACCCACCCCAAGGGTGCGCGCTACCAGACTGCGCCATACCCCGATGATCGCGGGAACCTTTGTCGGCTCCTTACAATCTCATTATATGCAACCTCTTCCATCGATTTCAACAACAAAATGTTTGTTTCGCAAAATCCCGCAGCGGGTATTTGTGAACAGAACGTGAACGCTTTCAATTGCGAACTTGTGAACGTTTTTTGAAAGCCGGAACCGAATCCAACGAAAAACGTTATATAAGATAGCGGTTACAAAACGACCCATGACGCGAAACCAAAGGGGGTGAAATGATGACAACAAGGCAGATGCATTCCGTCGTCGCGGCAGTCATGACCTTCAGCATTCTGATCGTCGGTTGCGCAGAAGCCAAACGGGCCGAGCAGCCTCCCAAAGCATCCGTGAAGCCGCCTCGAAGCGAGTCTGCCCAACCCAGCAATCAGGGACGCTAAACTCCACTTTGGCTTGATAACCAAACGGATTCCAAACCAACACGGTTCACAGTAAGTTGTTTTTCATAAAAGTTGCGTTAACCTCATGCCCTCCCGAACCTCTTCAGACCGGCGGTGCAGTTATGTATCCTTTTCACAATGCAGCAAACCGGGAATATGCCATTCATCCAAACGGCTTCCTATCCAGCCGAGACCTGAATGTGATTAGTTTCTTCTCTGCTCCTCCTTTTCACACCCGCATCTTGACCGAACTGTTTAGCAAAAAAGCCGATGCCTCTCGCATTCGTTCTTGCCTTTTTAAACCTTATTCACCGTAAGGACCAATCCGTCCATACCGCAATAAAAGAATGCGTAAATACCTGCCAAACGCCCCCGTCCGCGCCAATCCCGAAGATTGCATGAAATGTAGAAGTCGAAGGTTTCGCAGGAGTTCATATTCGCGAAAACGAAATTTTCGAATGGACAGACGCTGGGCGAATCCTGTCGTATAATAGATGGTGCTCGACAACAACAGGATCCGCTGACAACTACTCTAATAACGGGGACGGTAGTTTCATGAAGAAAGCAGCCATATTACTGATATACATAGCCCTGCTCCTTTGCGTGAGATGGTTCTGGTCCGATACGTTCGGGACGGAACAACAGCCCAAAGTGGAGAATGGCGTGCTTGACCTGCGCGGAATCCATCTGGACGACAGGCATTCCATCGTGCTGGACGGAGAGTGGGAGTTTTACCCGGACATGCTGATCTCCGGCAACAGGCAGGCCGACCAGGCAAAAGACGGTCGCCGCTACATTCAGGTTCCCGGCGATTGGAGTACGGCTTGGCCCGACACAAACGGCTCATCGTTCGGATACGGCACTTACAGGCTTCGCATCCTCGTGGACCAGCCGCTGAACCAGCCTTATGAATTATGGGTCAAGGAAATTAAGGCCGCTTCAACGGTGATCGTCAACGGAAAAACCGTGGGCAAATTCGGAAACCCGGCAGCGACTGAACAGGAGTACACTCCGGAGCTGGTATCTTTCATTAATACCTTTGTCCCGGACAAGCAAAACGTGATCGACATCATGATCCAATCCGCCAATTACAGCGATCCCACGAGCGGGGGGATCATCCAATCCCTGCGGTTCGGCACGCAGGCGGCGATCGATTTTCAGTGGTGGTATTCGATCGGCTTTCAGCTTTCCGTTTTCATGATCCTGCTTCTGCATGCGCTGTATGCCGGCATTATGTACCTCATCAACCCGAGGGAGAACATGCTGCTTGCCTTCGTTCTGCTGCTCGTCTTCGCAGGCCTGACGATCGTCTCGGACCATGAATACGTGCTTTTGCGCTGGTTCCCCCTCAATTACACGTGGATGTTGAAAATCCGCATTCTTTCCTATCTGGGCATTACGTTCTGCATGCTGCTGATGGGCAGGAGTTTTGTCGGACGAACCCGGAAGGGGCCTTTGTTTATCGGATTTGCAGGCGCTGCCGCCCTGTACGTCTTATTCGTGCTCATCGCGCCCGCCAACTTGGTCCATCTGTCCAGGGCCTATCATGTTTTTGGCTTGTTCTACCTGCTGCCGAGCTTCTGGTTTTTCTATCTTATCGGCCAAATGGTGCGCCGGAAGCAAAAGGATGCGTTTATCATCCTCCTGGCGGCAACGAGCGTCATGTCGAACATTCTATGGGGATTCGTGAATTTCGATTGGAATTTTACGCCGATTTATTATCCGGTCGATATTCTGGCTGCCATCGTCGGATTTTCAGCCTACTGGTTCAAACGGTATTTCCGGAACGCGGCGGAAAACGCCAAGCTGAACAAGCAGCTCCGAGAGGCGGATGAACGGAAGGACCAGTTCCTGGTGAACACTTCGCACGAGCTTCGGACGCCGCTGCACGGCATTATCAATATCGCCCAATCGGTGCTGTCCCGCGAGCAGCATACGATGACGGAGGAAGGCCACAAAAACATGGAGCTCCTCGTCACGATCAGCCGCCGGATGGCTTACCTGCTCAGCGACCTGCTCGATGCCGTCCGATTGAAGGATCAAAGGATCATGCTCCGCCGGCAGGCGCTGCAGGTTGAACCGGTCGTATCCGGCGTCATCAGCATGCTTGCCCATATGACAGAGGGCAAACCCGTCCAAGTGAAGATGGCATTGCAGGAGATTCCTTCGGTATATGCCGATGAACAGAGACTGACCCAAATTTTATTCAATTTGCTTCACAATGCCATCAAGTTCACCGACGAAGGCGTCATTGAAGTCACGGCCAGCCTGAACGGAGAGCAGGTCGTCATCCACGTGTCGGATACCGGGCGGGGGATCACGAAGGAAGCGCTTGAACGGATTTTCCTTCCTTACGAGCAGGGGCATGGCGACGATGAAAACGGCGGCATCGGCTTGGGCCTCAGCATCAGCAGGCAGCTCGTCGAACTGCATGGCGGATGCCTGACGGCCGAGTCCACCCTTGGAAAGGGGACAACGTTCAGCTTTTCCCTGCCGATCGCGGAAAGCCGCACGGAAGAAGCCTCCGAAATCCGGGAGGAACAACGCGACGAACCGAACCCGGCCGAACGCGTGCCGGACAACCTGCCGATGCAGGAAACCGCGGCAGCCGCAGAACCGGGCCTGATCACCGAAACGGCCGATATGACGGAACGTTTCTCCAAAGGATTAAAAATTTTGATCGTGGAAGACGATCCCGTCAATCTGCGGGTCCTTACGGGCATTTTTGCGGAGGAACATTATGAAATCCAAACGGCCTTGTCGGCGAAGGAGGCGCTGAATCTGCTGGAATCCGCGTCTTGGGACCTGCTCGTTTCCGACGTCATGATGCCGCATATGTCCGGATATGAGCTGACGCGGATCGTCCGGGAACGTTACAGCAGCTTCGAGCTGCCGATCCTGCTCCTGACGGCAAGAAGCCGGCCGGAGGACATTTATGCAGGTTTTATCGCCGGTGCCAACGATTACGTCGCCAAACCGGTGGATGCGATGGAGCTGAAATACCGGGTGCTTGCCTTGGGCACGTTAAAAAAATCCGCGGAAGAAAGGCTCAGGATCGAGGCCGCTTATTTGCAGGCGCAAATTCAGCCGCATTTCCTGTTTAATACGATCAATTCGATCATGTCCCTAAGCGAAATCGACTTGGACAAAATGCGGGATTTGGCCGACGCGTTCACCTCGTATTTGCGGATCAGCATCGACTTCCTGAATTCGGAACAAATCGTCCCTCTGACCCACGAACTGGATCTGGTCGAAGCGTACCTTTACATCGAAAAAGAACGTTTTGGAGAACGGCTTGAGGTCGTATGGGACATTGATCCGGAAATATCGCTGTTCATTCCTCCGCTGACGCTGCAGCCCCTGGTCGAAAATGCGGTCAAACACGGACTGCTGAGCAGGCTGCAGGGCGGCACGCTTGAAATCCGCATCCGCCGCCAGGAGGATGGGACAAGGTTCGAGGTTCGGGATAACGGAAAAGGCATGTCCGAAGAGGAAGCCGGGCGGCTGCTTCACCTCGACCCCGACAGCATTCAGGCATCCCGCGGGATCGGATTGCTGAATACGAACCGCAGGCTGATGCAGCATTACGGCAAAGGCCTGCATATTGAGAGCAAGCTGGGGCAAGGCACGGTCATGTCATTCGTCATACCGAATCCTAGCTCCGAGCCGGGCCGAAACCCGGAATTTTTCGACGAATAGGAAAAAGCAGCCTGATCCGTTCAGGCTGCTTTTTCTATTTGATTGACTTTATGCGCCGCTGGCGACGCCTTGTTCCCATTCCAGGTACCAGGACGTGATACCCGCGCTTGGGGACATGGCATATTCGCCGTCGAACACGTCCCTCAGCTGTTGATACAGCCTTCTTACTTCTGCGTAATTATGCAAACCGGCATACATCTTCATCAAGCCGGCATAGCCGTCCTCCATAAAAGGCAGTCTTTCGATCATCTGCTGATACAGCTTTGCAGCTTCGGCATACTGCCCAAGCCCGACGTGGCACTCGGCGACGGGTTTGGCATAATTGAGCCACAGCAGCCGGATCCGTTCCTGTTCCGGTTCTGCCCATATATAGCGGTGCTCCTCCAGAAAATCGCCGGTGTACTTGTCCAGTGTTCCTAGATGGCGGTGAAGCGTATCCGGGGTTACCGGCGGCGCGTCGCGAAGGCTGTTCTCCCACGCCTCGACGTCGAGTTCTACTTGGCCCCAAACCAGGCGGTATCCCTCATCATGGTACTTGATTTGAAGATCCAGCCCGCTTGTTTTGATCATTTGCCTAATCTGATAGATTGCCGTATGTAACTGAGTTGTTGCTTTTTTCATGTCTTGCTCCGGCCACAGCAAATCGATCAGAGCCTGTTTGCTCACCATCTTGTCCCGGTAATAAATCAGATACGCAAACAATTCCGGCGCTTTCAGCGTCTTCCATTGGAAGTATTTCGGTTGGCCGTCCGGGTCGCGGTAATGCAAACTTTGCAGGCAGCAAAGCATTGTCTTTGCAGCTTGATCCTGATTTGCGCCCGCAGCGTTCAGAAGCGAAAATCGGACGACCCTGTTCAACGTCACGTTCAAGCGCGACGCGTTCACGGGCTTCAGCAAATAATCGAGTGCGTTGACCTCGAAAGCTTTAATCGCAAAATCCTGATAGGCGGTAACAAAAACGATCTGCATTTGCGGCTGGATCTCCAGCAGCTTCTCCGCCAGTTCAAAACCGGAAACCTCCGGCATTTCGATATCCAAAAAAGCGACATCGGGCCGCACTTCCCGGGCGGCGGCAAGTGCAGCGTAAGGATCCTGATAAGCTCCCACCAGTTCCAAATGAAGGTTTGCCCCGATCTGTGAATGCAGAAGTTTTTCCAACTTCAATAAAGCCAGTTTTTCATCATCGACGATTATTACCTTCAAGGCTTCTCTCCTCCTGGGCAGCGCTGCATTCTCTTACTTTCATTTTAACAGCAAAACGTGTCCAGTTGAACCGAGAAACCCGACTCTTCTATGATTCTTTTTGCAGGATGCGATCCTCTGTTTCCTCTTGGACGACCGAACAATTTTCCCAATCGTCCATTGCCATGTACCCGCGCCGGACGAGCGCGAAAATGGTGTTGGTCGTGCAATACCATTCCAAATCGGACACGCTTGGAGAACGATCCCTTAATTTCGATACGGCTTCCTCATACGTCCAGTATCCGCCTTGCCTCCAGCGGACCAATTTTCCCCCATGCTGCTGCGCCTTGTTCAGCGCCTCCTGCTGTATTTCAGATAACATTAATTGATCACCACACAAATCTTTTACGTTATTTGCTGCCAAGACAATCGATGGAATCATTACGCCCCCCTCCCATTTCAGCGAGTATAAGGCTATTTAAGCATAGGGCTCTGAATATATTCTGAAAAATGAACGCTAGGACCAAAGAAACAGGTTCAGGGCGGCCGCAAAAAACATGCCGAAAACATAAAAAGAAATGCTTTAAAAAATTTTTTTCGAAATGACCTGGCATCCCCAATCGCCAAAAAAGCTTGACCCGGTGCAAGCACCAAATCAAGCTTTTGTTCATTTCTGCGCAGTATCTTTGCCAAAAGCGCGCCTATAAAGATTTTCGGGGCTGGACGGCCGCCCGGGTGGATTCCGGCGGATTTCGGCGTCCCGTCAGTAACAGCATCAGGAACGAAATCGCGACAATGGCCGCCGTCCATGCCCATGCCATCGGCGTATTGCCCGCATCCACCGCCACGTAGATCGCCGTCGGGATGGTTTGGGTTTTGCCCGGGATGTTGCCCGCGATCATGAGCGTCGCCCCGAATTCCCCGAGCCCGCGCGCGAAGCCGAGGATAAAGGCGGTACCGACCGCATGGATTGCAAGCGGCAGCGTAATGTATCGAAACACCTGCCATTCGCTAGCGCCGTTCGCGCGCCCGGCGTTTTCGAGTTCGGGATCGACGGTGGCAAAGCCGTTTTTCATCGTTTGGTATACCAGCGGAAAAGATACGACCACGGCGGCGATCACCGCTGCCCACCAGGAGAAAATCACCGGCGCGTCAAACAGCCGTTCGGCGGCCTGTCCGATCCAGCTTTTCCGTCCGAGCAGCACCAAAAGCAAAAAGCCGACGACCGTCGGAGGAAGCACCAGCGGCAGCATCAGGACGGTTTCGAGCACGATTTTGCCCTTGAATCTTCTTCGGGACATCCACCAGGCCGCAGCCGTGCCCAGGATCAGCACGATCACGCTCGACAACGCCGCCACCTGAAGCGAAATGCGGACGGGGGGCCAAAAATCATGCCAGTTCATATCCACACATCCTTTTTACTCCGGAACGGAAAAGCCGTATTTGACAAAGACGTCAAGCGCAGCTTGCGACTGCAAATATTCGTAAAAATCCTCCGCTTCCCGCGCATGTTTGGTGGCTTTGACGATCCCGACCGGATATTCCACCGCCGAATAGGAGGCCTGGTCCACCGTAAACGCGATGCTGATTTTCGAAGAAGACAACGCGTCCGTTTTATAGACGAACCCGGCGTCGGCATTGCCCGTTTCGACGTATTGAAGCACCTGCCGCACGTCTTTGGCCTGGACCAGCTTCGGCTGAAGCGGCTCCCACAGCTTCGCGTTCGTCAGCGCTTCCTTCGCGTAATTGCCTGCGGGCACGCTTTCCGGAATGCCGATCGCGATCCTTTTGACCTCAGCTTTGCCCAAGTCTCCGATGCTGCCGACCGGACTGGCGGAATCCGCCGGCACGACGGCGACCAGCTCGTTTTTCAGGAGGGTCGTCTCCTTGCCTTCCCCGATGAGTCCCTGCTCGACAAGCGGCTTCATGTTTTTGACGGCGGCGGAGAGAAACAGGTCTGCCGGGGCTCCCTGCTCGATTTGCTTTTGCAGCGCGCCGGAGCCGCCGAAATTGAAATTCAGCTCCACGTCGGGATGGGACTTCTCGTAGGCGGCCTTGATTTCCTCAAGCGCACCGGTCATGCTTGCGGCCGCGGAAATCGTCAAGTCCACTTTGGAAGACGGCTTCGCATCCGGTGCCGCTGGATTCGAACCTGACGCTGCTTGAGGGTTGGCATCCGTTTTTGTCGCGTTTCCGCAGCCTGTCGCCAACGCCAGAATCAGCGCAAAAACAAACCAAACCATACTGTTTCGATACATTTTTCGCATGTTAGCACTCCAGATCATTATATTTAGTTATAAATAGTTATAATTGATATAAATTATATGGGGCGTTACACGCATTGTAAACCTATTTCAGAAATGTTTCACAATCGGACAACAAATCCGTTGGGCCGCACTCCGCTTGATGATCAAGAAGCAGTATGTTTCTTGGCTTTTTGCAAAATCGGCATGTTACAATGGAACAAGGATCATAAGGCTTTTGCCAAACGAGCGTTTGTTTTGAACGAGGAGGATTTCCATGTCCAGCGATATATCCTATACAACCGAAGAAATCGCCAAAATGCTGAAAATATCCAAGCTCACCGTTTACGATCTGATCAAAAAAGGAGAGCTTCCGTCCTACCGCGTCGGCAAACAGATGCGCGTGGACGCGGCGGATCTCGAAGCTTACAAGCAGCGGGCCAAAGGCACCCGAACGGCGTCAATCCCCGTCCAAGCGGCCGACAACCTTCCCCTTTCCGCCGCGCCGGCCATGAACGGAGTTCGCCCGCTGGTCGTGACGGGACAGGATATCAGCCTCGACATTTTGGTCAAATATATGGAAAAGGGCATTCCCGGCGTCCGCCCGCTGCGCGCCTACGTCGGAAGCCTGGACAGCTTGATCGCCATGTACCGCGGGGAGTCGGACATCGTCAGCACCCATTTGCTGGACGGGGATACCGGCGAATACAACATCCCGTACATCCGCAAGCTGCTTGTCGGCTCTTCCTACATGGTCGTGAACCTGCTGTCGAGGCAAGCCGGGCTGTACGTGCAAAAAGGCAATCCGCTCGGTCTCGGCGGCTGGGCCGACCTGGGCCGCCCCGGCCTGCGGCTGATGAACCGCGAAAAAGGCTCCGGCGCGCGCGTCCTGCTGGACGAGCAGCTCCGCCTGCACAGCATCCGGCCGCAGCAGATTGAAGGGTACGAAGAAGAGCAGACCAATCATCTCGGGGTGGCGGGCAAGGTCGCTTCCGGCGAAGCCGACGTCGGCGTCGGCATCGAAAAAGCCGCGGCCATCGTCGGGCAGGTCGATTTTATCCCGCTCATTCAGGAGCGCTACGATCTGGTGATGCTGAAAAAGCCGGAGAATAGGGCATGGATCGGGGCGCTGCTGGACATTTTGCGTTCGGAGGAGTTCCGGAAGGAGCTGCAAACGATCGCGGGGTACGACTTGTCGCGCACGGGGGAAGTTTTGTTCGAGACGTGACCGCCTTCTCATAATTAAAAGGAGCTGCCCGGGTCCAAAGCGACCTTTGGGACAGCTCCTTTTTCCTTCCATAAGAATTTAGACTCTCCGGCGCCCCCGCAAAGTACCTGAATCGGCTTCGAGGCCGTCGGCCCGACTTTTGCGGGCTTATTCCGCTATCCTTTGAGCAGCAAAAGAAGCGTTCCTGCCGTCAGCAGCACGAGTCCGGCCGTCGCTTTGATCGACAGCTTTTCCCTCAGGAACACGAAGGCAAACAGCACCGTAAGCAAAATGCTGAGCTTGTCGATCGGTACCACGACGCTTGCCGGGCCGTCCTGCAGCGCTTTGTAAAAGCATAACCACGACAGCCCCGTCGCCAGTCCGGACAAAATGATAAACAGCCAGCTTTTCCGGTCGATCCGCTTCATGTCGCCCTGCTTTTTCTGGATAAACACGATCAGCCAGGCCATGATGAGCACAACGACGGTCCGGATCGCCGTCCCGAGGTTGGATTCGACGCCTTCGATCCCGATTTTGCCCAAAATCGAAGTCAGGGCGGCAAACAGCGCCGACAAACAGGCGTAAATGAGCCAGCTTCCGCGGACGGCGGCCGCGGCCTTTTCCGATTTGCTTTTCTGGATCATCAGGTACGTTCCGGCCGCAATGACGACCATCCCGATCGCGTTCGCCCAGGTCAGCCGCTCGCCGAGAAACATAAACGCCAAAATCATCGTAAGCACGTTGCTTGATTTATCCACCGGCACGACCTTGTTGACGTCCCCGAGCTGCAAAGCCCGGAAATAACAAATCCAAGAAGCTCCCGTCGTCAGGCCGGACAACAGGAGAAACAGCAAGCTTTTTCCGCTTAAAGCCGCGATCGTGTTCTGCGACCCGACCACAAAAACCATCAGCCAGGAGAAAATCAAAACGACCCACGTGCGCAGCGCGGTGGCCAAGTTAGAATCCACGTTGCGGATCCCGATTTTGGCAAGAATCGATGTGATGCCGGCGAACAGCGCCGCCCCAAATGCAAAGGCAATCCACATTGCCGATCAGTCCCCCTTTGATGCCAAGATGCCGCCGATCCGATCTTTATGTATCTGACCCTTAATTGTATAGCATATGGATTTTAAAGCCGTTTACTCGCCGGGAGGCCCATAAATTCCCTGCCTCTTCACCATATCGGAAACGCAGTCAAGGCAGAAAACCCTTGCCGCAAAAGAAATCGCCCTATCCCTTGTCCGCCAAAATCTCTTCAAGCCTGCAGCAGGTCACACACGCCGCCCAGGGTTCCAGCACATAGCTAGTACAAATCACTTTCCGGTTAGGACCACAGCAAAGGACCATATGATGAGTGCCACCTCAAACGCTGTCTTGCTGACACCCTTTGGGCTGGTTGCTAATTTCGGCAACAGAGCTCTGAGTTGGTATTCAACAAACTGTTAAATGGGTTATTTTATTTAAATTCGTATTTACTGTAATCCACATTGATTCACACACTGCTGCTAAGGATTGTACAGATACATGCTCTCGAAAATCATCGTTAAAAATCCACTCCTTGGGGCTTATATTAAAAAAGTTCTGTGTGCTTAAATACGTTGATTTAATAAACTTCCAAGCCAGTTCTACTTCTCGATTATATGTTTTTGAAATTAAAGATAGATTAACATTATACACTTGGGAATCGTATTGTGGAAAATTAGTGATAATTTTCTCTTGGCAGTCTGATCCATAGATATCAATCAGAAAGTCGGTAAGTTCATTATTATATAAGGATTTTATAAACGTTTCCCTTGATTCCTGGCGTATTTTTTCAATATTGAGTGTTTTGCATAATTCCGTTTCAGAGAAGAAGCGATAGCATATTCACTGTCGTTAAGGGGTAATTTTCGAAAATGGTATTATATGGATGAATAAAAGGGCAGACTTGCAGAATTTTAGAACAGCTCGTTTTTTAAGCGGCAGCCCGTTTTGAATGATGAGAAACGGCGAGCGCAGATGCAAGCAGAACAATGGCATTCAAATACTGGTGAGTTGTGACTTTCTGAATGCCCCGGACATGTGCGGCGTCTGCCGTCAAATAGGTTTTCAATCGGGAGTTGCAGCGTTCTACGCTGGTTCGTTCATTGTAAAGTTCCTTCCAACGCTTTGTATCCCGATGAGGGATGCTGTATCGCCGGAGATCATCCTTCGCATTTACTTTGACGACCATTCCATAGTTTGAAGACGAGCAGGCAGCCATGCCAAGCGGACAGTCGACTTTACCCGTGGCATGCGGGCAGCGAAATTTATGCATATCGCCGTCAACTCCCCAGTATGTCATCGCATAACCCATGGAACAGCACGGTGTTCCGTTCGAGGTCATGCCAGCAGGCGGTTCCTTCTCCCCCCGAAGATTAAGGGGAATGATGGCTTGTGCCTTGACGTTGCGGGCGGCCTCATAAACTTTCATTTGGTCGTAGCCCGCATCGAGTATGAAAAATCGTGTGCTCGTCCTGGACGCTGTTTTCTCGATCAGGCCCGGCGCCATTTCTCCATCATTGACATGCGCCGGCGTTACTTCCAAGGCGATCGGCAATTCACTTTTCGTATCGACCGCCAGATGAATTTTGTAACCAAACCATGTGATTTTATTGCCGAAGGAATCAATTTTTGCGCCCCAGTTCGCATTACCCGTTTGCTCGCTTTTGCGTTTGGGCTGCTTTTTCTCGTAAGCGCGGAGAGCGGCGCTGTCTATGGCGACGTTACTGCCTTCTATGATACCTTCCTGCTGACAGCGTGTGACCAAATCCTCAAAAAGCCGTTTTGCCAAGTCCTTTCTCGTCAGTTCTGAGAAAACTCGGCTTAATGTGGATATGGAAGGAGCTTCTCGATCCAGCGGAAGACCACACTGATAACGAAACCGGAGATCCGTATCCAAACGCTTATGCAACCCTGAAAAGGTACTTATTCCTTCAAGCGGCGCAGCCAAGAGTGCTCGTAGAATACCTTGTCTGCAGTATCCCTCAGCGCCTCGGGGTGAACGGCTTCTCAGTTCCTTGGCATACGGTCTCAGATCGAGAGAGCTGAAGAAGATCGGCAATCTCTCCTTGGGTTGAATTTTTAAAAGTTCTTCGAAGGAAAACAGACATTCTTGGAGAATATACAAAGTGACTTCCTCCATCCTTGAGGTTTTTGGGTTTGGTCACTTGAAAACTTCTCCAAGTTGGGGTGAAGTCCCTTTTTTATGTCCGAAAATCCTTACGGCTCAAGGCCTCAGATTACTGCAAAACGCTCAATATTAATATAAGTTATACTTGGATAAGAAATTTTTAGGACATCCTCGAAATGCGGGGCAATCTCAGAAACAACAATTCTATAGTCAGTCTTTTTTTTGATAGGTAAGCTGATAAGGGTATTGCTGTAATTTAAAACATAAGGTGCCGTGAAAAAAAGCCCCAGGGTTGTTAGTTCGTGATCTACTGGATCTACAGGTAATTTATCGATTTTTGGCCGTTTTTTTTCTGTATGACTTAATATAGGGCTTGCTGAATAATCAAAAAATCCTTATCTCACAAGGGTTTAGAGGCACTATTGTCGAATTCATCTGCAAAGAAAACACGGAAAATCGGTAAAAAACCTTGCAGATGGAGTGAGCGAAAGTGTTCGTGCTGAATCGAGATATGGCAGACTTGTTGGAAAACTTCTATTTGCCCTTTGGCGGAAAATTAAATCCAACCAATCGGTGGGTGCAGCTTGCGGCGATCATCCCTTGGGACAAAGTAGAAGAGAAATATGTGAGCTCGTTCAAGTCCCCAGCCATCGGCCAAAAGGCGTACTCGGCACGTATCGCCCTCGGCTCGCTCATCATCAAAGAGCGCCTTGGTTTAAGTGACCGCGAGACCACCTTACAAATCCAGGAAAATCCATATTTGCAGTTCTTCTTGGGCTACACCGCGTATGTCGATAAAGTGCCGTTTCATCACTCCCTGCTCACGCATTTTCGGGAACGGCTCGGCTTGGAAATCCTAGCTGAAGTCAACGACTGGATCGCCCAAGCCGCGCTGCAAGCAGAGCGAGAGGTCGAGGCGAAACCGAAATCGTCCAAGCGGGATCGCGATGACGACGACAACGACGCGGGCGGCTCGCAGCTCACCATGGAGGTAGGGGACGCTTTCTCTATTCCCGAGGAGCCCCCTGTTGTGGCGAAGAACCCCCGCAACATGGCGAAAAAGCTACACGCCCTGCCATCTACAGCCGCACCGACAGCGGAAGTCATGAACAAGGGCACCCTCATGCTGGATGCGACATGCGCGCCTGCGGACATCAAGTATCCGACTGACTTGGGGCTGCTGAATCACGCCCGTGAAATCCTGGAAGACATCATCGACGTGCTGCACCGTCCCCATGTCGGAGCGATGGAGAAGCCGCGCACGTACCGCGAGAAAGCCAGAAAATCGTACCTGAGTGTTTCCAAGCAACGCAAGGCATCGGGCAAGGTGATCCGCAAAGCGATCAAAAAGCAACTTGGCTACGTGGGACGGAATCTGCGGATTATTGAAGCCCTCGTAAAGTATACGCCTCTCACGGAACTGAGCAAAAGACACTATCGCCAGCTTCTGATCATCTCGGAGCTCTACCGTCAGCAGCGCGAAATGCTAGAGAAGAATACGCATGTCGTCGCCGATCGCATCGTGAGTATCGAACAGCCGCATGTACGTCCGATGGTTCGAGGCAAAGCTGGAGCGAACGTGGAGTTCGGCGCCAAAATCGCCGCCAGTCTGGTGGACGGTTACGCTTGGATCGAAACGGCACAATGGGACAGCTTCAACGAGGCAACCACGCTGCAAGCATCGGTGGAAGCGTACAAACAGCGATTCGGGTATTATCCCGCCGTCATTCTAGCCGATAAAATCTACCGCAATCGAGACAACCTGAACTATTGCAAAACGCTAGGGATTCGCCTTAGTGGCCCGAAGCTCGGCAGACCCTCGAAAGAGCAAAGTGAAGTCGCCGATCGTCGGCAAGAGCGCCAGGACGCTGTACAGCGTAATGCGATCGAAGGAAAATTTGGAGAAGGCAAGCGCAAATTGGGCCTAGGTCGCATTCGGGCGCGTGGCGCCGAAACCAGTTTGACCGTCATCGCCCTTCAGTTTCTGGTCATGAATCTGGAGCGGCGACTGCGTGTTCTCTTTTTGCATTTTTTCAGACTGCTTGGGTTTAGAGACTTGCGTTGGGTGTAGATGGAACGAATCTTGTTCAGCAAGCCCTAATATAGGCCGCCGAACATCACCAATTACTTGATTAGCTTGTACCTCAGTAAATAACTCCATTTAATATCCCTTCTTTCAACCTGCAGTATTTAGTAAAAAGAGTAACACAACAAATGGCACATTGTTGTGTTACTCTCACAAATAAGTACAATCATACTTTAAACTATTTTAAAGTAAACTGATTTGTTTGATGGAACTACCATTGCTACACCTTTATTTGTTAGTACTTCGCCACTTATTGTAGCAGAAAATGAACCACCTTGGGTACCAATGAAAATATACCACAAAACTAAATGTATATAAATGGTTTTAATGTAAATAAAGTAATTATTTTTTTCTTTTTTGTCATAACTTTTTTTGTTTATTTACGTTGTATGATTTAATGCAAAGACCCTGCCGGCTACGCCAAATGAAGCGCACAGCCGGCAGCCAAAAAACGACTTCGTTTCCGAAAAACTATAATCAGGCACAAGCGGTAATTCGACTTCATTTTGCGCCAGAAGACGGCTCTGCTCGAACGATGCAGTATCCTGTCGTGTCAAATCCCCGATTAGGATAAAATATCTACACAGAAGTCCGCTAAACGAAATAGTCGTTAGGACCCTTGTTCGACCGCCGCGATCTCAAGTATGCTCTTGCTGCATCCACACGACACTGGATCAAGACCCGTGGCTCCGGAGCCTCGAAGCAGCGAATCGGAAATGGAATGCTTTTCCCACCCAAAAGTTTAAGCACTTAAACTTTAAGAGAAAACCGAAAGAAGGGATTGACACCAAGCATTTATTTTTACTGTGGTCGTTTTTTATACATCTAAAGTTAAAGCGTTTTTACTTTTATCGAAAAAATCGACCGCCGTTTTTGCCATTCATCACTTTTGGAGGGATAATCCATGAACAACGCCAACAAACAAGCCACCGCAAGAAAAAAGTTAACCGTATTTCTGCTCAGCTTTACGCTGCTGGGTTCCATGATCGCCATGTCGGGCCCCGTTCCGGTGAAGGCTTTTGCCGACGAGCAGGTTTCGGATGCGGAGCAGCTTGAACCGACGGAGATCTCCATCCCCATAGAAACGGATATCAATGCTGAACTCAACGCAAGCCCTTCGGCCGGAGCCTCCGAGGCGGACGTCCAAGCCTTCGCCGCTGCGGCGGGAAGCCATGACGCCAACTTTTCGCCGGAAACGCTGCAATTTCTGAAAGCCAACACCGGCCTTGACGGCGAGCAGTGGGACAACATCATGAAGCTCGTCAACAAACCGGAGCAGGACGACCTCAACTGGACGAAATATTACGGATATTGCGAGGATATCGGAGATGACCGCGGGTATACCATCGGTATTTTCGGCGCGACAACCGGGGGGCCGAACGACGAAGGGCCGGACGGTCCCGAACTTTTTAAAGAGTACGACCGCGCCAAGGGCGCAAGCAATCCAAGCGTCGAAGGCGCCCTGAAGCGTCTTGGCATCAACGGCAAAATGAAAAACGGCATCCTGGTCATCTCGGACAGCGAAAGCAAATTCGTCAAAAAAATCAACAGCCTGCAGAATGACGCGGCCTGGCGGGAAGCGATGTGGCGCACCTTCTATAACGTATACATCAAATACAGCGTCGAGCAGGCGAAAAAACGCGGCTTCACGTCGGCGCTGACGATCGGCTCTTTCGTCGACACCGCTCTTAACCAAGGCGCCACGGGCGACTCCGGCAGCCTTCAAGGCATCCTGTCCCGCTCGGGAAGCAGTAAGGACGAAAAGACGTTTATGACGAAATTTTACGCCGAACGCACCAAAATCGTCGACACGAACGACTACAACCAGCCGCCAAACGGGAAAAACCGCGTCAAACAATGGAGCACGCTCCTGAACATGGGCGAAACCGATTTGAAAAATGCCGATGCGGCGATCCAAAAGGTCACCGATTGGGAGCTGAAATAAGGCGGATCAAAAAAGCAGGGGCATCGCTCAAGATGCGCCCTGCTTCATGCCTTATTCGTACCAATATCCCTGAATCCCCTTCGACATCCTTACCAGCGCCTCCAGGTAATAATAATCTCCCCAAATCATGTAATCGTCGGGGCCGATGCCGCCGCGGACATGATAAGAGCCATGCTGGAGCAAGCCCTCCGCGTCCGGCATGCCGATCGTAGAATAGTTTTCGACGAGCGACGCCATCATCCGCTGCAAAGCGTCCGCGAAATATGCGCGCTGCGGATCGCGTTCGTCCATCAGCTCAAGCAGCTCCAGCAAACCGCAGGCCACGATGGCCGAAGCGGAGCTGTCGCGCGACGTTCCCGGTTCGGCCGGCGCGTCGAAATCCCAATACGCCACGTCGTCCTCCGGCAAATGTTCGATAAAATAGCGGGCCATGCGCTTGGACGTATCCAAAAAACGCTCATCCCGCGTGTACCGGTAGGACAACGCAAAGCCGTATATTCCCCAGGCTTGCCCCCGAGTCCACGTCGAGCCGTCCTGATACCCTTGATGGGTACCACCGCGGATGGCATTGCCGTTTTCCTGGTTGAAATAAAACGTATGGTACGACGAGCCGTCGCCGCGAACGAGGAAACGCCGGCTGAGGAGCGCGTGGCGGTATGCGATATCGTAATATTTTTCGTCGCCCGTCTGCAAATGGGCCCAATACAACAGCGGCAGGTTCAGCAGGCAGTCGATGATGATCCGTCCCCCGTTTTCCGGATCGCCTTCGGGTCCCCAGGCCTGAATCGCCCCGATTCGCGGGCGCCAGCGCAGAAGCAGCTTATCCGCCGCCTGCAGCGCCAGCTCCCGGGCTTTTTCGTCCTTCAGCACGCGCCACTGGGCAACCGCGGATAGGGAATACAAAAACCCGATGTCATGATGGTCGAGGCTGATATGCTTTTCCAGACGGTGGCGGTATTGCTCCAGCTGCGCCGCCGCCGACTCACGAAAAAACCCGTCTCCGTCGTATTCGTAACAAAGCCACATCATCCCGGTATAAAAGCCTTCGATCCAGTCCTCGTTCGCGCCCCACTCGTAACGTTTCTCTCCGTTTGCGCTCTGCCCGACAATATGAGGGAACAGCCCCGGATGGCGAACCGCATTACGTTTGATTTTTCCCGCTGCATCTTCAATCGCCTTTTGCCACATCGTCCGTTGATTCTCCTTTTCAAGTTCATTCATGGTTTGAAGCAAACCTTCACGGCTTTCGGCCTCATCCTCGCGAAAAAACCATGGCCATTTCCTTCATCGGAAGCGGAGATTTGCCGCCGTATGCGCTTTCAATTGTATGTCGGCGGGGCGCAAAGAGGGGCGCTTACCGCCCGTCTTTTGCCTCGTTCATGCGGATACCCGCGTCAACGGATCGCCGTTTTCCGGTAAGCCCCAAGAAGCGGACGCTGCTTGGAGCAGGTAAAATAGCGCTGCTGTGCGCGCCGAAATGCGCTTATTAAGATAATAGGCACCGGTCGGCGGATTTGTCCATACCTTTATATCCGTGAACAAACGAACTGCCCCCGTACCTCTTCGCGCGTCCGCTTTGTCCTTAACGGCTTTGCAGCTGCTTCCACACCTTTTTGTTGCTGTACCTTTTGTCGGAGCTGATATCCCGGCCGAACCACGCCGGCGGAACGAAACGTTCCGCCTCCGAAACGGAAGCGAATTCCACTTCCAATACCCGCAGTTCGATTTGCTCGTATTCGTCGATTTCGATCAGGCGGTTTCCCCAAGCGGCCGTCGTGCGCTTTTTGATCAGCGGCACCGCGCCGTGTTTGGCGATCATTTGCTCATAGAGCCCTGCGGAGATGGAATATTCCACTTCCTCCCGGGCAATGCCGTGGCCTTTTTTGAACGTATGGGTGTATTCCGTCAGGCCGGTCTTCACGTCGGAGATTTTCCGAACCCGCAGCTCCTGGTCTTCATGGATCGCCAGATACGTCTGCTCGATCATCTGCTCCTTTTCGATCCGCAGCCCCTGTTCGTCCAGCAGCGCCGCCGGAAATTCCGGCAGCAAAAATTTGCGTTCAATCTCAAGCGCCATCCGTTTGCCTCCCGTTATGTCTTTTTCGGTGCTGCATGTACTATCCATTATACGGGCGGGGCCGGCGGGGAACAATGAGCGAACAAGCTTGCCAGACTCAAAAGCCCGGCTCATGCCGCCACCGTTTAGCCGCGAAACCGTTCCTTATAAAAAACAAAGACCCGGACAATGATCCGGGCCTTGCCGTCATTTATTTTCAAACAAACCGAGCCGGTTCCGGAAGGAACCTTGAAGCCGGGCACGCTGTTTGCCTTGTTCTTCTTCGCTGCTTAAGCCCTCCAGAAGTCCCGTCAGTTCGTCGAACCAGGCTTCATCCCACGTGGACAAGGCAAGGTCGATCAAGCTTTCGAGATTCTGCCGGTCTGTAAGGGGGGCTGCCGGAAGCTGCTTCAGCCACGAGCTGCGCACCGCGACCGTTTTGCCGACCGCTTCTTCATGATCCGATTGAACGATGCGTACTCGAACGATCTCCTGCTGGGCATCCAGCGTCTCGATATATCCGTGAATAAACTCTCCGTCTACCGTCTTCCCTTGAACCCAATCGCCAATTTCGAATTTCATTCTTCCACCGCCTTACCTTAAATTGGTATACAAACTGTAACTGCGTATATAACAAAAAGAAGATTACTGTAATAATACTAAACACAGTTAGCTATGTCAAATCCGGGTGGCGCGAAAAAAGCATCAAGCAGCGATTTGCTTCCTATCTTCATTGTATTCAATTCCCGGCCCGCAGTTCCGCTTTTCCTCACGTGACATCCCTCCTTTATTCATCCTTTCCGCATGAGCTGATCCTTATGCCCCGACCCCCGGCACCCGCAGCCAATGGAAGGCGCAAGACCATCCTCCTTGTTCAAAACCCCCCCCTTATCAGGTTCACCCTAATATTGACAGCGTTTACATGGCGGTGACATAATGTGTACTAAATTCCACATCCATGGGAGGAGTCGCGTGCAAAAATGGTTTGTCTCATTCAAGCATATGAAGATCAAAAACAAACTTTCCCTGCTGATCGCCTTGATCGTCGCGACGACGTTCGCTTTTGCGCTGGTTGTTCTCCAGTACGCCTTTTCCGTGTATGACGAGCAGCTGTACCAAAAGTCCTCGCAGGTGCTGCATTTGTCTTCCTCCGCGATCGAAAAGGAGCTGGAGCGCATCGAGCAGCTGTCCTTCAGCGTCGCGACCGACACGCAAATCCAGTCCCTGCTCCGTTCCATCGCCGACAGCGATTCCGACTACGACCGCCTGACCCTGCGCCAGCGCTTGGTCGATCGGCTGCTCAATTACGTCGGCTCCGAGCCTTCCCTATATTCCATCCATGTCGTGGATGCCTACGGGGCCCAGCAGGATCTCGGCAGCATCATCCCGATCGCCCCGGACAAACGGGCCTCCATCTTAAAGCTGGCCGCGGAGGCCAAAGGCGAAGCCCGGTGGACCTATCCCGACGCTTCCGACCCTGCCCTCATCCTGTCGCGGGATATCCGCTCCTACTCCGGAACGCTGTTTGACCTGAAGGAAATCGGCACGATTTTTATGCGGATCAACATGGACCGGATCATCCAGGAGCTGGCGGCCGAGGAAGGCGTCTTCATGATGACGGCGGGCACCGTCGTGATTTACCCCTCCAGGCTTGATTTCGACCCGTCCGCCTTGCAGGACGCGCTCTTCGCGGGAGCCGGGTATTTTATCAAGGAAATCGACCATCAAACCTATTTCGTCGCTTACAACCGTTCGGCGGATACCGGATGGACCTACTTGAACGTCACGCCTTTCAACCGGATTTTCAAACAAATCGTGTTTATCAAAGAGCTTGTCGTCATCGTGTTCGTTTTCATTTTCGCCGTGGCCATCCTTTGCGGAATCCGCTTCTCCCGCAGCCTGACCCGTCCGATCGAAAATTTGATCGCCCGCATGAAACTTGCGGAAAAGGGCAATTTCGCCGAAGCGAACGTGCTGGCCTCGGATCAGGAGCCGCCGGCCATGGATGAGCTTGGACTGCTGCACCGGACGTTCCGCCTGATGGTCGAACGAATCAACGCGCTCATTACCGAAAACTATGCCAGCCGGCTGCTCATCAAGGAGACCGAATTCAAGGCGCTGCAGGCCCAAATCAATCCCCACTTTCTGTACAACACGCTGGAATCCATCAACTGGATGGCAAAGGTCAACAAACAAACCCGCATCTCGCAAATGGTTCAGGCGCTGGCCTTTTTGCTGCGCAACGCCGTCAGCTTAAAGAAACCGATCCTGACGCTGGGGGAAGAACTGGAGATGGTGCGGAATTACGTGACGATCCAGAAATTCCGGTTCGAGGATCGGTTGTCCTTCCGCATGGAGCTCGAGGAACGGGAGTATGCGCGCAAAATCCCGAAGCTGACCCTGCAGCCGCTGCTCGAAAACGCAATCCACTACGCGCTCGAGCCTTCGGTGAACACCTGCACCATCGCCATTTACAGCCGGTACGAAGCGGATGCGTTTTGCCTGATCGTCGAGGACGACGGGCCGGGCATGCCTCCCGAAACGCTCGAACTGCTGCGGGAAGGAAAACTCGTTGCGGCAGGAAACGGGATCGGGCTGTTGAATATTGACGAGCGGATCCGGTTTGCCTTCGGGGAGCGGTGCGGCGTGGATATCGACAGCGCCCCCGGCCGAGGAACCCGCGTCATCATCAAGTTGCCAAAAGAATTGGAGGGATAAGCAATGTATAAAGTTCTTCTGGTAGACGACGAAAGGATTATTTTGGACGGCATCTCCCAAATGGTCGATTGGTCCGCATTCCGGACGGAGCTGATCGGAACGGCGCAAAACGGGATTCAGGCTTACGACAAAATCGTCGAGGCGGCGCCGGATATCGTCGTCAGCGACATCCGGATGCCGGGCCTGGACGGTCTGGAGCTGGTCGCCAAAACCCATGGCACCCACCCCGCCGTCAAATTCGTGCTGCTCTCCGGTTACGGGGAATTCGAATATGCGAACCGCGCCATGCAATACGGCGTGAAGCATTATTTGCTGAAACCGACCGACGAGGTCAAAATAGCCGAAGCGCTCAGGGAGGTCACGGAAGAGCTCGACCGGCAGCAAAGCAGGGAGACGTTCATCCGCGACATGAAGCGGCGTTTCGAGAAAGTTATCCCCCACGCGAAAGAACAGGTGCTCAAGGAATTTGTCACCAACAAAACCTACGGAACGCGCGACCTGGAGGAATACCGCGGGCTGTTCCCTTATCCCTTCGATCAGCCGATCCGGCTTCTGCTCTGCCAGCTTGAGGGCGAAACGGATTTCGAACACCGGTTTGCCGTCAAAAACATTGCCGAAGACGTGCTGCAGACGACGTTATTGAGCACGACGATCGGCGACCACGTGCTGATTTTGATTGCCGATCCGCAGGATCAGGAGTCTTTTTACCTCCGCCTTCAAGACGTCCGCAGCACCTTCAGCCTCTACTACAAAACGAACGTGACCATTGCCGTCAGCGATCCCGGCCCCATGGCGCAGGCCAGAAGGCTGTACCGCGAAACGCTGCGGTGCCTGGATTACCGGTTCTACCTGGACGAAAGCGGCATCATTACAAGACAAGATGCGCTCTCCCCGGGCAGCCAAGACGCCGAATTTGATTTCGACGAAGAACGGCTCATCCTTCCGGTTCGCTCCGGCCGTGCCGAAGAAGCGGCGCTGGCCTTATCCGAGTTCATCGCCGAAATGAAACGCGCCCAGCTCGGCATCGACATGGCCAAGTCGCACGCGATCCGGCAGTACGCTTCCCTGATCCGGCTGGCCGATCCGGAACGGATGGACGAAGCGTATAAACGCATCCCCGAAATCGCCGAAATGGAATCGCTGCAGGCGATCCATTCTTTTCTCGAACATGCGGTCCAAGAAATCTCGCGCCGCACGATGAAGCGGAGCACGTGCAAATATAACGCCATCGTCCGGAAGGTGATCGACATCGTGGAGGAGCATCTGGGAAACTCCGCGTTGTCCCTGAACATGGTCGCCCATGAAATGCTTTACATGAACGCCGATTATCTCGGCAAGCTGTTCAAAAAAGAAACCGGCGAGAAATTTTCCAATTACGTCATGCGGATCCGGATTCAGCGGGCAACCGAGCTGATGGCCGCCGATCCGGACGTCAAAATCTTCGAAATGGCCGAAAGGCTCGGCTTCGGCGACAATC
The DNA here is from genome assembly GCF_038004655.1 of Paenibacillus sp. FSL M7-1455. Lineage (NCBI taxonomy): Bacteria > Bacillati > Bacillota > Bacilli > Caryophanales > Paenibacillaceae > Paenibacillus > Paenibacillus sp. FSL M7-1455. The sequence continues at coordinate 4,872,314 of NZ_JBBORO010000001.1, forward strand.
CCCAATATTTCAGCCAAGTGTTCAAAAAACAGGTGGGCTGCACGCCGTCGGAGTATATCCGCAAAGCCGCCTTGGATTGGGGCCGCGCCAACGCGTGACCCGTATAAGGACCGGGCTCGGCTTGAAGTTGTACATACAACCTGTCAGGCCCTGTCCCGCCCTTTTTTCCCTAGCGGCTTGCAAAAAACCGTGGAGGCCCCGCCAGGCGACACCTCTGCTTTTTAAACAAACAGGTCGGTTTTTTTCCTTACCCCGATGGAGGCAAATATCGATAATGAACTTGTAAGCACAATCAGTTTAGGAAACGGTTCACGATAAGGGGAGGAAATACGATGAGAAAAACGTTCACTGCCGTATTGCTGTTTTCCTTGATGGCCAGCCTCATCGGTTGTTCGGGGGGAGGAACGGCGGATAAATCGGGCGGCACGGCGTCGACGCCGGAACCGGCGAAGCAGGAAGCTTCCGGCGATAAAAGCGGCGATAACAAGGAGCCGGTCAAGCTCCGCATCGCTTGGTGGGGCGGCCAGTCCCGGCACGATTACACCCTGAAGGTCATCAAAATGTACGAGGAAAAACATCCGAACGTCACGATCGAGCCGGAATACGCGCCATTCGACGACTATTGGAAAAAGCTCGCGCCTCAGGCGGTGGCCGGCGGCCTGCCCGATATCATCCAGATGGACATCTCGTATTTGAGCCAATATGCCGGGCGCAACCAGCTGGCGGATTTGAAGCCTTTTACGGACAGCGGCGTGCTGGACGTCAAAGACGTGAGCGAAAACGCGCTGAAAGGCGGGGAAGTGGGCGGCAAGCTCGTAGCCATGAACCTCGGGGTCAATGCGCTGCAAACGACGTTCGACGTGGAAACGATGAAGAAAAACGGCATCGATATCCCGTCCAAAGAATGGACATGGGACGATATGGACAAGATGGGCGCCCAGGCGAAAGCCAAAGGGTTGCAAATCGGCGGCTTTGCGTTCCGCCACGACGTCTTTTTCCCTTATTACCTGAGAACGATCGGCCAAAAAATGTACAGCGAAGACGGCAAAACGCTCGGATACGCCGACGACAAGCCGTTTATCGATTATTTCACCCGCTACCAAAAATGGTACGACAACGGCTACATTTTGTCCCTGGATAAAGAAGCCCAGAAAAAAGGCGTCGCCGAAGAGGACGAAATCCTGCTCGGCCACTCCGTCTCCGGCACCGGCTGGTCCAACCAGTTCCTGGCCGTCGCCAACCTGGTGAAGGACCGTCCGCTGGAGCTGAATCCGATGCCGGGCCCCGGAACGAAAGAAGGCCTGTTCCTGAAGCCCTCCATGTATTTCTCCATCGCGGAGACGTCCAAACAGAAGGAAGAAGCGGCGAAATTCATCAGCTTTTTCATCAACGACATCGAGGCGAACCAGCTCATCAAAGGCGAACGCGGCGTACCGGTCTCCTCCAAGGTAAAAGAAGCGCTGAAGCCGAATTTGACGGAAAACGAAGCCAAAATTTTCGATTACGTCACTTGGGTCGAATCCAACAGCAGCCCGATGGATCCTCCGAATCCGATCGGAGCGGTGGAAATCGAAAAGCTGCTGCGCGATCTGAGCGAAAAGATTTTGTTCAAGAAAATCGCGATCGACGAGGCGGCCGCCGAATTCCGCAAAGAAGCGAACGCCATTTTGGCCCGAAGCCAGAAATAACCCAGCAGCCTGACAAAGAGAGCCGAAAACCGGTGGCGGTTGACGGGCTCTCTTTTGTTGTGCGGAAATATGCATTTTCCGTGATTCCACACCTCTGCTTTTTGAACAAAGAGCCCGGTTTTATCCATTACTCCATCCGCCGCCCGTTTCTATAATCGAGATATACCAAGGATTTTCGCTAAATCCTGAACCATGTTGAGCCTAGGAGTTGACGTTATGAAAAAGCTGCGGGATAACGAGCACATCACCGGTTATATTTTTACCGCCCCGTTCGTGCTTGGCTTTCTGATCTTTACGCTGTATCCGGTGTTGTCCTCGCTGTATTACTCCTTCACGGATTACAACCTGATGGAGGCGCCGAGATGGCTCGGCTTCGACAACTACCAACGGATGTTCATGGACGACGAAAAAGTCGCCAAATCGTTTCAAGTCACGTTTACGTACGTCCTGGGCAGCGTGCCGCTGCGTCTCATTTTCGCCCTGTTCGTGGCGATGGTGCTGAACACGGCCACCCGGGCCGTCGGGCTGTACCGCTCCGCCTTTTACCTGCCGTCCCTGATCGGGGGAAGCGTGGCGGTGTCGATCATGTGGCAGCAAATTTTCGGGGACCAGGGGCTGGTCAATTCCTTCCTGACGCTGATCGGCATCCCTTCCTCGACCTCGTGGATCGGCAATCCGAGCACCGCGCTGTGGACGCTGATCGCCTTATCCACCTGGCAGTTCGGCTCGTCGATGATCATTTTTTTGGCGGGGCTGAAAAACATCCCGAAGGATTATTACGAGGCGGCCAGCGTGGACGGAGCCAATGCGGTCCGCCGCTTCTTCCACATCACGCTCCCGATGCTGAGCCCGATCATCCTGTTTAACCTGACGCTGCAGACGATCTCCGCGTTTATGACGTTTACGCCGGCGTACATCATTTCCCGCGGGGAAGGCGGTCCGCTCGATCAGACGCTGCTGTATTCCCTTTATTTGTACCGCAAAGCGTTTTCGCATTTTGAGATGGGTTACGCCTCGGCGCTGGCCTGGATCATGCTGCTCATCGTCGGCGCGCTGACGCTGCTGATCTTCAAATCATCGACCCGCTGGGTTCATTACGAGACGAAGGGAGATTAACCCCATGGCCATGTCGAAACCGAAACGCATCCTCTACCACGTGCTGGTCACGGTGTTCGCTCTGCTGATGATCTACCCGATCCTGTGGCTGGTGGCCAGCTCCCTGAAGCCGAACGACGAAATTTTTGCGACGTCCTACAGCCTCATTCCCAGCCGCCTCGAATTTTCCAACTATGCGACCGGCTTCCAGGGGTTCGGCGGCACGACGTTTGCGACCTTTTTCAAAAATTCCTTTATCATCGTCGTCATTTCGACCATCGGCGCGGTGGCTTCTTCCGCCCTCGTCGCCTTCGGGCTGGCCAGGACGAAATTTTTCGGGCAAAAGTTCTGGTTCGCCTGCATGATGGCCACCATGATGCTGCCCCATGACGTCGTCATCGTGCCGCAATACGTCATGTTCGCCAAGTTCGGCTGGCTGTCTTCGTTCAAACCGCTGATCATCCCGCATTTTTTCGGGACGCCGTTTTTTATCTTCCTGATCATGCAGTTTATCCGGACGATTCCGAAGGAGCTCGACGAAGCCGCCAAAATCGACGGCTGCAGCAAATACGGCGTGTTTTACCGCGTGGTCCTGCCGCTGATCGGGCCGGCGCTCATCACAAGCTCGATCTTCTCCTTTTACTGGCGCTGGGACGATTTCATCAACCCGCTCATTTATTTGAACAGCCCGGACAAATATCCGGTGTCGCTCGCGCTTAAGCTGTTCCTGGACGGCGAATCCCTGAACAACTGGGGCGGCATGTTCGCCATGGCGACGCTGTCGCTGCTGCCGGTCGTCATCGTCTTCTTCGTTTTCCAAAAATACATCGTCGAAGGCATCAGCACCACCGGGCTGAAAGGCTGATCCGGCAGGGAGCGCCGAATGGAAAAGCGAATCTATTCTCCAAGCGACGAAACCAATCTCGAAAGGGGCACGAACCATATGCCAGCACTCGTATTTGACGAAAAACAGATTCTTGAAACGATCGACCGCGTGGTCGACCGCACGTTCCGGATGGACTTCAGCTGGGACTGGCCGGGGGGCGTCGCCTTTTACGGCGTCTGCGAAGCTTATCAGGCAACGGGCAAAATCGAATACCTGGAGCCGCTTAAAGCCTGGGTCGACGAAAACATGGAGGACGGATTGCCCAAACTGTCGGTGAACGGCGTCTCCATCGGGCATTCGCTGCTCACCTTGTACGAGGTATACAACGATGACCGGTACATCAAGACGGCGCAGGAGATGGCCGACTATTTGACGCATGAAGCCGTCCGCTTCGGCGACGGGATTTTTCAGCACACGGTCAACTCGGAGACGTACAATTTCCCCGAGCAGGCGTGGGTCGACACGATGTTTATGGCCGGTTATTTCCTGCTCCGGATCGGGGCGGCACTGCAGCGGGACGACTATTTCGAGGACGGCCTGAAGCAATACCACGGCCATGAAAACGTGCTGCAGGACCCGGCCACGAATCTGTACTACCACGGATGGGACAACATCGCGGGCAACCATATGTCCGGCGTATTCTGGGCGCGCGGCAACGCGTGGGCGGCCTTGACGATGGCCCGGGCGCTGGAGCTGGTGCCGGTGACGCACCCGTCCTTCATGGTCATCGAAGGTTCGCTGCGCGACCAGCTCAGCAGCCTCGTCCGGCTGCAGGACGAATCGGGGCTGTGGCACACGATCGTGAACGATCCGGATTCCCCGCTCGAAACATCCGGCTCCGCCGGGATCGCCGCCGCGGTTTTGACCAAAGGCCGGATTTACAATAAATACACGCAAAAATCAATCGACGGCATCCTGTCCAAAATTACAAGCGACGGCACCGTTACCGGCGTGTCCGCCGGCACCGCCGTCATGAAAGACGCCGCCGGATACAAAGGCGTGCCCGACAAGCGAATTCAAGGCTGGGGACAGGGACTAACGCTCGCGTTTTTGTCGGAGCTGCTTAAAAATAATCCGTATTGATGGGAGGTTGGCATGAAGAAGGGCCTCTACCGCTGCAACGGTAAAGGCCCGGGACTTTTAAAGGCTGTGGATGCCACGGCGCGATAATATTGGCTGTTCAAGCGAAAACTACCACCGTTTAGGCCCCCAGCCTGCTTAACGGTGGTTGTTCGCTTGTTTCCAAGCTTTTTTGCGTACCAAAGGTAAAGCTTAAGGATGCTAAACTACAGGGTTTATCACCGTAGCCAATCCATCGGATTACATAGGGTGCGAAATTGAAGTTAGCATTGCCCCAGTCGGTAGGGCATTTAATCCACGCACCTGCGTAGGGTGCGACCTGCCGAAGGTGCTGACCGCAAAGATATATAACCCAATTTCAATCCACGCACCCGCATAGGGTGCGACTAGCCGCGGCGTAAATCGCCGGACGACCAGCGAATTTCAATCCACGCACCCGCATAGGGTGCGACTATTTTTCGGGAATCCGCAGCAACGAGACGTGCAATTTCAATCCACGCACCCGCATAGGGTGCGACAAGGGGTCGACGATAAATCGTTGGCCGCCCGTCGGATTTCAATCCACGCACCCGCATAGGGTGCGACCATTCAATCGCTCCTTTTTCACCTTCATTGTTCAAATTTCAATCCACGCACCCGCATAGGGTGCGACTCAACAGCAAGGGACGACAAATAAAAATTAAACATTTCAATCCACGCACCCGCATAGGGTGCGACCACGAGTACAATAACGGTAAGCGCCGCGAGTTTATATTTCAATCCACGCACCCGCATAGGGTGCGACAATAAGCGGGACTGGCAAGCAGATATGGCACTATGCATTTCAATCCACGCACCCGCATAGGGTGCGACTTTTCCGGTGCTCTGTATCCACCGCATAGACATGATTTCAATCCACGCACCCGCATAGGGTGCGACCCTTTGACGCGATGTGCCACGTAGAAGGCCAACGATTTCAATCCACGCACCCGCATAGGGTGCGACAGGATTTTGTAGGCTGTCGTCCGATTGATCGGGAGATTTCAATCCACGCACCCGCATAGGGTGCGACTGTAAGCCTCTTTAAAGAACAGGACTTAGAGAAGAATTTCAATCCACGCACCCGCATAGGGTGCGACCGGCAGCCATACTGGCGTATTCGAGCGCGTGGGCAAATTTCAATCCACGCACCCGCATAGGGTGCGACAGGGCCGCGATCGTCTCGCTGTTGGTCAGTCGAGGATTTCAATCCACGCACCCGCATAGGGTGCGACTTGGGAGGCGGATGACTATGAAGTGGGAAGCTTTTATTTCAATCCACGCACCCGCATAGGGTGCGACCGCCATGATAACGACTTCTTGCCAGTGTTCGATGATTTCAATCCACGCACCCGCATAGGGTGCGACGACTTGTGATCGGAAAGTGATCGAGCAGCTGCTTATTTCAATCCACGCACCCGCATAGGGTGCGACCTCTCGGCAACATCCACACCTGGCATCTCAGCCATTTCAATCCACGCACCCGCATAGGGTGCGACGGGATTTCGTTACGGAAGTGGAGGCGATTTTATGAATTTCAATCCACGCACCCGCATAGGGTGCGACGGAAGGGCTGCATGGGCTTTAGGGACGGTTTGAGAATTTCAATCCACGCACCCGCATAGGGTGCGACCGTTTAACCATCGGCAACATAGTTAGTGTAAGGGTTATTTCAATCCACGCACCCGCATAGGGTGCGACTAATGATCCGCAAATATTCGTCCTTCGTATCTGATTTCAATCCACGCACCCGCATAGGGTGCGACGATTTATTCGCCTGAGGGGCTGCTGCGGCCTTAATGTATTTCAATCCACGCACCCGCATAGGGTGCGACACAGACGTGCAACCATTGCCAAAAACAAACAAAATTTCAATCCACGCACCCGCATAGGGTGCGACAAACATAATTGACACGATGGAAATAACATCGAAGATTTCAATCCACGCACCCGCATAGGGTGCGACGCAACAAGTCAGGGTGTCGTGAGTTGACGTCTATTTCAATCCACGCACCCGCATAGGGTGCGACGGACGAACCAATCGAATTTGGATGGCTCGAAAAAATTTCAATCCACGCACCCGCATAGGGTGCGACACAGGAAGTCGACAACAATTTGAGCGGCCAAGTTATTTCAATCCACGCACCCGCATAGGGTGCGACCTAAGCAGCAAGAGGACAGACCTGCGACGCCGAAATTTCAATCCACGCACCCGCATAGGGTGCGACCGACAATAAGGCGCTGATCGACCTAGTCCAACAAATTTCAATCCACGCACCCGCATAGGGTGCGACGACCATCAAATGACCAACAAATGACCACAAACAAATTTCAATCCACGCACCCGCATAGGGTGCGACGCGATAATCGGTACCGGTTCGCCCGGCGATCCTTATTTCAATCCACGCACCCGCATAGGGTGCGACCCACTCGGCCACCAAACAAAAACCAAAAGGAGAGATATTTCAATCCACGCACCCGCATAGGGTGCGACAATTGCGTCAACCTTGCTGGTTGTGAGGCCCTGCAGATTTCAATCCACGCACCCGCATAGGGTGCGACGGTACGTTCATTTTTTGGATTTGCTCAACTTTATTATTTCAATCCACGCACCCGCATAGGGTGCGACGATTGACACGATAATGGAGGCGGTCGCGGAGTGAATTTCAATCCACGCACCCGCATAGGGTGCGACACCGATTTTTAAGCCAAAATGCCGTAAAAACAGTATTTTAATAATCAAAAATCAATTTTCACAAAAATAAATTTCAATTATTTTACATTAATGGGTTTTATCTAAGGTTTTTTTGGTGCGAACCTCCCTGAGAAATCATGTTCACTTGGCATTCGCACTATAAAATAAGGGGGCCTTCAAGATCAAGCGACTCTTTTACGCCTATATGCTCAACTTTGTTTTTATAATTATTACCGAGTTGGTAGAACCGAAGGCTGTCCTGATTTTGATCAATCTCATCTGCAAGCTTCATCTTTAGTGCCGCAAACTGCGTAGCATCTACAATGCACTCAAACACAGAATTTTGGACGCGTTGACCGTAGTTTTGACATGTTTTTGATACATTGCGTAATCTTCTTTGTCCTTCGCTATCCATTGTACTTACATCGTAAGTAACTAAAACAAGCATAGGATACACCTACTTCCATAGAAATGGAGGGTACTCGTCCAGATCTCCTCGCAGAAAACGTGCTAAAAACAGGGATTGAACATGCGGCAATAACCCCCATGATATTTTCTCGCCTAAAAACGGATGGGTGATCTTATCTTGTTTTTTATTCTGCCATGCTGTCAGAAATTTTTTCCTGGCATCATCCGTCATGATTACGGCTCCGTTTTCCTTAAAGACGAAATCACTGGGATTGACCACTTTCGTATTAATTAACGACAGAACAAACCTATCCGCATAAATGCCTCGTAACTCCTCCATTACATCCAATGCAAGCGAAGCTCTACCAGGACGGTCCCGATGCAAAAATCCGATATAAGCATCAAGCCCGACTCCCTCCAGAGCTGACATCATATCATTCGAGAGCAGAGTATATGCGAGTGAGAGCATCGCGTTCACAGGATCTAGTGGAGGCCTGCGGGATCGAGAACGAAAAAAGAAATGCTCCTTTTGCTGCAAAATCATTTGGTCAAAGCGCTGATTATAAATTAGAGCAGCTTGTCCTTCCAGCCCCCTAAGCCGTTCCAAGTTTTCACATGCTCTGATCTCTGCCATGATGGATGACAATTGCCGAGAAGCTTCCTTAAATTCTTCAACATTTATGCGTAATGGGTAATCTCGGGTCATTCTTTCTAGCATCCATTTATGGTTAAATATTTTACCAATGATAAAATTCCGGGCAATTCTCGCCGAAAGCATTTCGTCTTCGGATACCAGAGATTGCTTCTTTCTCAGGACGACGTTCCCTTTGCTCGGACCGATTACTCTTGCAAGAAATCTGCCATTCATCGTTAAGAAATACCAGACAACATAAGGTAGTCATCTTCGTCATTAAAGGCCATCTACTATCTCAACCTTTAGCCCTTCCAGTTCGGTTAATTCAATTACATAGTCTTCAAAAGCTTTAGGTTGGTCTATCCGTGGTTTAACTGATAATGAACGATGTACCTTGGCCGAAGAATATTGCCCCAGCTTTGATTGATGCTCCCACCAATACACCTTATATTTCAATCCACGCACCCGCATAGGGTGCGACACCGATTTTTAAACCAAAATGCCGTAAAAAAAGTATTTTAATAATCAAAAAACAATTTCCACAAAAATAAATGGTTTTAGTCAAGGATTTTTTGGTGCGAACCTCCCTGGCAAATCATGTTCGCTTGGGATTCGCACCATAAAATAAGGGGGCCTTCATTGTCTGGCAATTCACATCCTATTGAATTATCCATAACAGTTTCCAACACGAGCCCTAGCGTTGGTTATCGAATTGGGGATTTTTTTAATTCTTTGGTCTTCAATTATTACAACAATTCATGTATCGTGACACCTTGTGGAGCTTCGCCAATAGAACATACATAATCTGCATAAGACCGAGCAACCTCAACCTCACTCTTTCGCTCTATATGAACAAGGTTAAACAATTTATGTGCTGGCGCATTACCTAATTTGCTTTCATGTTCAAAAACAATTAGTTTTTGTGCAGACATTTTTCCTCTTGCTGCAGAACGATCATGATCAAACATATTTACAAGTGCCGACCACAATAATTCCAAGTCCTCTTCACTAAAATTCGTCTGGTTTGCAAGAGAGGCCGATACAAAACCTTCCATTCGATACAATCCATATGGAACAATACTCTTACGGCCCATCGTCCGTTCCTTTTCAGCATCTTTTTCATTCGTGACAGCCATTCGAGTAATTGTTACATCTAACGGAGAAATAGGATCAATACTTTTTGCGAAACCAAACTGTACTGGCCCCCGAACCTGTCCGCAATTTACGCCGGTTGTCATGACCGCACCAAATGTACGAATATCGTAATACTTATCGCACATCCATTGAGCCAGAGTCATTTGATCTTCTTTCTTCTTGGCTTCGATCTTGTCTGATTTTTTATCTTTTAGTTCAATATCCGGATGATGATCAAACGCTTCTTTATTCAGTTGATTTAATATAGCACCTTCTTTTACATAGATTTCATAGCCATTCTCATTCTCTTTTGCTAATTCAACATAATTTCGAACTTTACGTTTCATGCACACGTCAGTAACCAGTCCGCATCCGGTCTCCGGATCAATACGGGGCAAATTTCCCGCATCCGGATCTCCATTTGGGTTTCCGTTTTCAACATCGAATAATAACACAAACTCATATCTCTTCGTTAAAGCTGTATTTTCACTCATGTTCTGTTCCCTCTTTCACTTGTTTTGATTGATTTGGATTATAAAAACTTTGCCGTTGATGATAGTAACCTAACGCGAACATTCCCTGCTCTTCTAGCGTCAATCGACGTGGAAAGACTTCAGGTAATGCATTCATCACTTTCTGAATCTGGTCATCGTTATAACGTCCCCACTTATCATCTTTTGCGATGTGATGCCTGGACAAACTGATCAACCGCGGAAAAACGGTTGCAGGTGAGGCTGAAGCCGCTCCCCAAAATCGGTCACGAATGGATGCATTAATGCCTTGTCCCAATGCGTTTAGCTGTGTTTTTTCCAAACATGCAAATAATCTTCCCAGATGGTAGGGGGTACTGGTGGAATTTTCATTTAGGGACATCGTTAACTCTCCTTCTAAACTTTGATCATCATTGTGGCGGGCTTTACGGATAAGGTATGCTTTTATCATGGCTGCACGAAGTGGTCCTATTTTATATTGATTTTTTTTAGGATCATCCGTCTCTGAACGAATACGATTGATCAATTGGGCAAATATTGCACTGGAATATGGAAGTCCGTGTAGAATAGATCTAACCAATTGTCCTTCCATATTAGGAGGGATTTTCCCCCAATCATGTCCGACTGCGATTTCCCGAAGTAATTGCCGTACAGTTGGTGCCCGGTCTAACCCGGTAATGCTTAAATCTTTATAATGTTGCCACATTCGCTCACCAATTTCACCGAGGGTGCCTGTATACCAGAAACGAACCGACAATCTTGCAGCATTTGGCGAAAGACCCAAGACATAAAATCTCGTATTCATATCCATATCTTTAAATGTCTCTTTAAACGTCTGCCCGTGCTGAATACGTACTAAAGCATTTTTCACACGCGTACGTACATTTTCAGCATCCTCCTGTTCATACTCCGAAGCTTCGTCCATTTCTCCTTGGAACAACAATGCAAACAAGCTCTGTTCTCGCTCTGGCGCTGTCTCTGCCCAAAAAACTACCGTCGTGTCATTCATTCGAATGCGATGATCCGGATCCGCCAAGAATTTATTCAAAACATACCCATAAGCATCGGCTGCCTCTTGGGACGCTGGAGCATTGTAGGATTGTTTTCTACCATAGGAGCAAAAAGAGTCTTTATTAAAAGAAACAATAGCTGCCCCTGATGACTGAGCACCGAGTACATTTTTTATGCTGGGATGCAGCCTTGCGATTTCGTGTTTCGGTATCATCTCACCTGAGATAAGGCACATTTGCTTCTCATCATTTGTGCCTTCATTTTTTTGACCATGGTAATAACGCTCCCACGTTCGTTTAATCAGACCGTCATCATGCAAAAATCGTCCTGTTGGGGCATATTTCAGAACACAAAGTCCTCCTTTGCGCAACATATCCCTAATTTCTTCGTTGGTTACAGCATCTAGTTGAGCTGCCAACTGTTCCGAAGACTGACTCACAAAAGCATGTAATGCCCGAACCTCTGGTGAGTGTGATGTACAATATTGCAGGACATGATGACACAATTGTTGCATCCCAATTCGGCTTTGTTCACGCATAGATAATGCCGATCCGAATAAATAATCCGCTTTATCGCATAAAAAATACGGCTTGGCTCCAGTTCCGGAACGTTTCGCCTGTTTCGGGACATTAAATGTAAGCCTAATGTTTTTCCCTTTTTCATCCGTATAAGGCCTGACCGAAGTAACTTCTCCAGATTCACTTAAATAAATTTCAAAAGACACCTCAGCAGACGAATACTCTTCTCTCGGTAAACAATTGTCTTCTTGGTCCTGTAAGGTCTTGTAGTAGGAATAAAGCGCCTGTAAAATCATCCAGTCACCTCCCTTAATTGCGGGACTTCAATGATTCCGTCGACCATTTGGGCTCTAAAAAAATGCGGAATAACCTCCTTTACCTCCCCTTTTGAATTTAAAATGAAGGTCTGGTCGAGCAACATATAGCCCAAATCAACGATTCCAGGATGAACAGTTTCCTTTACTTCTATTTCATCTTCAACCAGCTCAAAATGAACGGGAAACTCCCTCGTGCCAAAATAAGGCTGATGAAAGCATTGCCCCTTTCTTGCACGTCGTAAGAAAATATTATAGTGCTTCTCAGGATGATCTTCCTCGCCTTTACGATCCGTCATTTCAAAGTGCCCTTCTATTATGTACTCGACGTCACGAAGGACAAGAGACGATCGCAGTTGTCGCTCTTCCGAAACGTTGATAAACTTTTTTTTGCGCGATGCGAGAGATTCTACTTCGTTTCTTCGAATACTTTCAAACCGAATTGGTTTTTTCACATGGATACGGTCAATAACCCACCGGATAGCCGGTTTCCAATGAAGTGCTTCCAAAATTCCTCGTGCTGCCGAAGGCGTCATGACATCATAACTCACGCGTTCAACTTTCATCTCTGGACGCGTAAAACAGGCATAATCCCCCCACACGCGCAGTTTAATCCCATATGCCATACATATAACTCCTCCTTAATGTCGCATTGGTTCTCGAAGCCCTGTTGCTTGATCATAATAGTTCATATCATTTAAATACCAAATACCTCCAGCATCACTTAATAAACCTTTATTCATCCACTCAGTATATTCTCGCTTATAAACTGAAACTGAATAAGATTGCAACTGGCGAAATATATCCGAACGATGGACTTTGCTTTTGGCATGTAAATGAATTAAATTACGAGCAAACTCATCAAAGGGAATAACAATCGAAAACATTTCCCCCTCGATCATTTCAAACCGACTAGCAATCTCTTCATATGGGATTTCCAAATTTTTGTTTTTGTCCCTTGATAATTCCATAATCCTTTTGCTATCTGTTATTTCCCTGACCCTGCCATCAGCAACCCCGTATATTCTATCAAAATACTGCTTCATAGCTTCCGGTGACAACGGATCTACCTGTTGATATTTCAACACGTTTTGTGCTTCAATAGCTGTCTCTTTCATCCACCCATAGAAAGGCATGCCGTGCGACTCAGGATAAAACACATGTACTTCCCCAACAGATTGCTTTCCCTCCCGGTTGCACCGACCAGCGGCTTGAGCAATGGAATCAAGTCCGGCAAACGCTCTGATGACTATTGGAAAGTCCAAATCCACACCTGCTTCGACTAATTGTGTAGAGATAACGTGACACGGTTTTTCGTGAATAAGTCTGTCTTTGATTTCTTTTAATATTTCCATACAATGTTTGGAGCACATGCGACCGCTTAGATGATAAACCCCAATTAATTGTTTTTTAATAGATAGATCGAACAACATCTTGGCATGCTTTCGGGTATTCACAATGGTTAACGCTTGCTTAACTTGTGACATCCAATCTATTGTCATTGAATCAGGAATACTTTTCGTTGCTCCCCCATGCATTGTAACCCGGACTCTTTTAAATGTATCAACCAATTGCTGAGACAGTTGATCTTGTATAATTGCAGTCGGACGAATCCCTAGCGCTTCCCAGGATGGATGTGTTGCAGTACACAATACGACGGTACAGCCGTACGATTCCACTAATTCCTCAAGCACTCTTAAACAAGGGGTAAGGAACCCCCTAGGGATACTTTGGGCTTCATCAATAACGATGACAGATTTCACGATATTGTGGAGTTTCCTGCACCTACTTCTTTTATTAGAAAACAACGACTCGAAAAATTGTACCGAAGTCGTAACCACAACGGGGACATCCCAATTTTCCGCAGCCAATTTCTGTTTTCTCACTTCTTCTACACCATAATTCTCCCGATATTCTTGTTCATCAAAGTTGCTATGATGCTCTAAAACTGCCTCGTTACCTAGCGCATTTCGAAAAATCTCTACTGTCTGGTCAATAATACTTAAGAAAGGAATCACGTAAATTACCCTCTGTAACTCATGCCTTTGTGCATGATGAAGAGCAAAACATAACGAAGATAACGTTTTCCCGCCGCCTGTAGGTATAGATAATGTGAATATCCCCTGGCCATCTCTTGCCCTTATCCTGCAATTTTCAAGGATCTGATGTCTTTTGTTGTTGATTATCGTTTTTTCTGCCTTCTTCTCTAGCTCAGATATAAAATTATCAATTCGTTCCAACAATTGAGAAATTGAAGGTAAGCTTCTTTTATACATTAAACGCCGATCCTCATCATTGCAGTAGTCCCGGGTATCAGTAGAATCGGCATCTACCAGGCAAGAATAAAGCATTCTGCCCAAAATGCTATATTTCCAAGCAATGTTACTGGTCGTTAGATTTCCGAAGCGAAGCATGGGGTTACTTTCGAGAGGTTGCGAGCAGATGGATAACTCCGACCACGCTATAGACCAATCAGGCACTTCTTCTTTCGGTTTAGACAAGCGATGTTTTAATGATCCCTCCTCATCAATTGAGCCATAGTTGCTCAGCCCACCATGATGTCCGGCTACCACATATGCAATCAGCCGGGCTAAATACGGTGCGAATCCAAACTTACCAATATACTTAATAACTACCTCAGGCTTCATAATCCACTGTGCCCCGGCAGTCGAGTGATCGACCGGGATCTGAGAGCCACGAACTCGTTGTTGAAACAACTCTGAATACTTTCCAACATCATGAATTAAACCCGCTAAGTAACCTAGCTCACTCATACCAAATAATCCCGCAAACGTACGAGTCAGAGCCGCTACTCCTTCGAGATGCTCCTTTAAATATTGAAAATCGCCTGATTTTTTACTGTGTGCGTAGAAAAACAAGGACTCACCTTCTTTTTTATATACCATATTATACCATCAAATATTTCACTTTGTAAATTACGTTTAAGTAGATATTATATGAACAATATTATGATTTTATTACGAATAATATCCGGTACACCTATTGATTCCTGTGGTATAATAAACTGTCGCTAAGCAAGCGTGGATTGAAAAATATAGTATCTACTCAAGAAAACCTATCTTTCCCTTCAGGATAGGTTTTCATTCTATCATCGGAATCAATCCGCGACATTTGAGTGATGACCAAAATGTTAGTCCCATCCCCCTTCTTCCTAATCGGTTAGTAGATATGCGTCCGCTCAAACTCTTCTAACGAGTTGTCCCTTTTGTCACGTACACGCTTCAAATAGTTCGACTCTAATTCGGGATTGAGAAAGTCCTCGAGGTAAGAATGATGTGAAATGATTGCATTACCTACGATTTCAGCCAACAATCCTTTGATTGGGTGGATTTCGCCAGCATGAAAAAGGTTATACAGAAATTTCCCACCTGCCGTTGAATGATCGACGCTTCCTCTTTTCGGCGGGAAGTCTGGGTTGTTTACAGCTGCTAAAATATAATTCCTGAAAGCATCTGTGTATTTCCCCATATCGTGCAGCATCCCTGCCAATCCGGCGATGTGCGAAACTCCCAATTTCTTTCCGAACGATTCAGCTAATGCCTGTACGCCTAATAAGTGCTCCTCCACTGTTTGGTGCTGCCTGTCAGCTTCGCGAATATGTGCTATATAATTCAAACAGTCTCCTCCTCGAAATATAGAGTCGTTCAAGCCCTCGTATAGTCCGATGTGCCTGCGACAATTTTCCTTATTTTAACGAGATTCGACAGAAATTTGAGATATCCTTCCAATTTGTATGTAAAATTTTGTTTTATTTGAAAAATCTATTTCAATCCATTCACCCATACAGGGTTCGACTAGACTTCAAGGAATCCGCGTCAGGTTCGATCTTACTATTTCAATCCACGCACCCACACAGGGTGCGACTTAAAGAGCAAGCAAGAGTATATAATCCCTTGATGAGATTTCAATCCACGCACCCACACAGGGTGCGACGGGCGGCCCATTTGAACACGTCAGCTACCCACTCCTAATTTCAATCCACGCACCCACACAGGGTGCGACTCAAATCCTCAATTAATTCAGGCAGGTCTTGCATATTTCAATCCACGCACCCACACAGGGTGCGACAGGAAATACGAGGAACACCGGTATCCAGGCAATGTATTTCAATCCACGCACCCACACAGGGTGCGACTAAATTTTAAATCAGTGTGCGATACTCTGATTCCAATTTCAATCCACGCACCCACACAGGGTGCGACCACACACTGCATTAGCTGCGGCGTTGTCGTGCCCATTTCAATCCACGCACCCACACAGGGTGCGACTGGCTACGAAGACATCGAAATCTCTAATCTCGGCATTTCAATCCACGCACCCACACAGGGTGCGACCACAAACGCGGCCTCAAGTCGCTCTACTATACGCATTTCAATCCACGCACCCACACAGGGTGCGACGAATTTTGTCCCCTCTTACGTATGCTTGCCATAATTTCAATCCACGCACCCACACAGGGTGCGACCCAATACATGGTCGACAACGGCTACTACTATCCGATTTCAATCCACGCACCCACACAGGGTGCGACGGGGGTGGTAATCGTCGTCCAAAAATCACCCGTGGATTTCAATCCACGCACCCACACAGGGTGCGACAACGGCCCCAGGTCTTCGCGCTCGATAAATTCCAGATTTCAATCCACGCACCCACACAGGGTGCGACCCATGTACGGATTGGTCGTATACAAGACCAGCTGACATTTCAATCCACGCACCCACACAGGGTGCGACCAAGGTGACTCGTCACTATCCTCGCCTTGCAGGAATTTCAATCCACGCACCCACACAGGGTGCGACTGGAGGTATTTTACTTCCCTTGGGGCGAAGGGATATTTCAATCCACGCACCCACACAGGGTGCGACCAGGCAATCAGGTGGAGTACAAGAACCAGCCGAAATTTCAATCCACGCACACACACAGGGTGCGACACCGCTTTTTCAAGCAAAAAGCCCGAAAAAGCGGTTTATGACACTCCATTCCCCAACAATAAATTGAATTTATTTACATTGTTGTAAAAATATCAAGATTTTACAGGTGCGAACCCCCCTGAAAATCCATGTTCACTACACGTTCGCACCAGTTCATTTCTTCCATATTTTCACTTTATGGTTTCGACAAAAATCCTCCAAAACCTCCCATGAATCCACACACCATTTTTAAATCATGAATGCTTGCATTCTCCCGTTTTTCCTTTTAAACCGAGTTGCTTTGTCCCCACCGCAGCCCTTTGGAAAAAGAAAATAGGCGATTGCGTTTCTTTTTGGGTTTTTCCGCGAATACGTACTCCTGCTCGTTTTGTACGACATTATGCGCAATATGCCGGAAGCGTCGGCCGCTCTCCAGCTCGGGATCCAGCGCGATGGGAATCCCTTTGGCTACCGAACGCATAATATCCATGTCCATATGTATGACCCCAATTAAACCGATATTGAGAATATTCATGATGTCTTCAAGCTTTAGGACCCGATCGGCCGGATCATCCGCCATGTTGACGATAAGCTGCGGGGGAGCATCGATCATATCGCTCATCAACCCGATGACGCGGTCCGCATCCTGAATCGCCGTCCGGTTCGGCGTCGTGACGATAATCGCCTCGTCGGCGGCGTATACGGCATTACGGAACCCGTTTTCGATCCCTGCCGGGGAATCGATCAACACATAATCATAGTCTTGGGCGATAAAATGAACCACGTCCCGAAACAACCCCGGGTCCTCATCATGGTCGGCACTCCCGCTGCAGGAGATGAACGATAGGTTGGACAGGCGCTTGTCTTGGATGGTTACTTGATGCAGGCCGCATCTGCCCGCCATAAAATCGGAAATATCATAATTCAATCTGCTGCTCAGCCCGAGCGGAATGTCCAAATTCCGGAGGCCGAAGTCCGCATCGATCAAACAGACCTTTTGTCCCAAGCAAGGGATGTCCCTAAATTGGCGGTGACCGTCGTTTTGCCTACCCCGCCCTTGCCCGAAGTAATACAAATGACTCTTGCCATTGAAGCAACACATCCTTCTGACCAAAATACGTGCTGTAACATTTATAACCATCGCACTAGGACGGCTATAACCTACTTACTTTATCATAGAGAAATATACAAAAACTCTACAAAAAGATGCCGTTTTTTTACATTTTTATCAGTGTCTATCGCATTGCAACAAAGAACAGGGAGAAAACAACGCAAAAACCCGCCATTTCCGGACAGGCCATTTGAAAAATCCTATCCGCCAAACCGCCAAATCCTGAAGGCAAACTGCAACTCCGAAACTTTTTATTTCTTGGATCATAAAAAAAACGGCAGAACCCGAACCGGCGGGTTCTGCCGCTTATGCTGCTTGCCATTATGGCTTGGCTTGCGTCAATTTGCTCATGAAATTATAGATCATTTGGGCGCTTTCCGCCCGCGTCGCCGCTCCCGTCGGATGGAAGCGCTGCGGCGATTGACCTTGCATCAGTCCCGTAGCGTATGCGGCCTGCACCGCCTCCTGTACCCAGGCCGGCGAAGAGGCGACGTCGGTAAACGCGGCCTTGCCGGCGGAACCGCCGATTCCGGATGCGCCACCCGCCAGCTTATACGCGCGGGCGATCATGGCCGCCGCTTCCTGGCGTTTGATCAAAGCGTTCGGCGCGAAGCTGTTTTCGCTGACGCCCTGCACGATCCCGGCCTGCACCGCCGCCGATACGGCATCCGCATACCACTGGTCCGCTGCCACGTCGGCAAACGGCGTCGTGCCGCCGCCCTTCAGATTCAGCAGGCGTACCAGCATGGCGGCCATTTCCGCGCGGGTCACCGGCTGGTTCGGCGCAAACCGGCCGGCGTCGATCCCTTCGATCAGATGTTTCGCCGCCAGCTCCCGAATGACCTCCGCAGCCCAGTGATGTTCCGTATCCGCAAAGTTTTTGCGGTATTCCAACACGCCATAGGCAGGATCAAGATCGAAGATTTCGGAGGTCAGCTTGCCGCCGGAAAGCGGGCCCCCGACATAATCGAGCACGCCCGTGCCGGTCAGGCCGTAGATTCCGGACAGCCTCGCATTGACGTCCGTCGAGATCGGCAGCGTCAGCATGATCGGCTGCTTCAAATCGGTCAGCGAATATACTTGGCCGTCCTTTGCCGTGATGCTGAGGCTGAACCTCAGGAAATCGCTGCCCGTGCGGAGCGAAGCCCCCGCTTTATTCCCGGCTGCCCCCATCCGCTGCGCTTGTTCGCTGCCGCCAATCGGGTTCACGCTGAATCGGATTCGGCTTCCCGCACGTTGTCCTTCAGGGACCCGTTCGCTTACAGCCTGGAACACGGCCGCCGGAATCGTCAGCGAGACCTGGCCGGCCTGAATGTGTACCGGCTTGTTTTGCAGAATCGAAGCGGCACTGCCGGGCACAACCAATTCCGCGAACGGTTGATCCGTTTTGAAGGAAACGTCGCCTTTGGCAAGCGCGGACAGCTCGCTTTCCGATACGCTCCACGTTCCTTCATGTTTCGGAGGCGTCACCGGAGCTGGCTTACCGCTGCCTCCGTTATGGCCGCTGCCCTCATTGCCGTTAGTTCCGCCAGGATTTCCTCCCCCATTGCCGTTATCTCCACCCGGATTGCCCGGTGCTTGAACGTTCAACACATATTCCGCTTGGAACGCCTCGTAGGTTGCCGAAATAACGGTGGTTCCTTCCGCCAAAGCGGTGACCAGCCCCCGTTCATCGACGGATGCGACGTCCTTGCTGCTGCTGTCATAGATGACGCCTTCCAGCAGCGGAATGCGGGTCCCGTCCTGATAGACCGCTTCCGTGACGGTCTGGTCGGTTTCGCCGACTTTCAGGCTGCCTTTTCCCTTCAAATGCAATGAATCCATCTTGCCATCAGGAACCCGGTCCACGGTAATCGTTGTTTCTCCGTACAAGTTCGGGTTGGCGGCGCTTGTTGCCCTGACGACCGCCGTGCCCAGCCCCCGGGCCGTGACCAGTCCCTCGGCCGACACGCTGACCACCTCTGGATCCGCAGGGTCGGAGCTGTACACGGACCAAGTCACGCGCTTATCCGTCGTCTGCTCCGGCTTCACCGTCGCGGTAAGCTGGCGCGTTTCGCCGACGGCGAGCTTAACGTCCTGCTCCTTGATTTCCACGCTTTCCGGAGCCGTCATCTGTTTGGACAACGTAAACTGATCGACGATGCGCCCTCCTACCGTTTTCGTCACGAACTTGAGCAGGTCCCCGTCGACTTCGACCGAGGCGTACATTTGCGTCGCTTCATCGTCTGTCACGCGCTGCCAATCCCGCTTCGTCAGCGAATAAAACTTCGGCCCCGTCGAACCGGCAACGACGTACGTCGTGCCTTGGCCGTCGCCGACGATTTGGTTGTCCAGCATCGGGTACGTCCGCAAATAAATATGATCATGGCCGTTCAGGACGAGATCGACCCCGTGCTTTTCAAGTACCGGCGCCCATAACTGGCGAATTTCGGCCGTATCGTAGATGCTTCCGTACGGGCCGCGGTGGAAAATCGCGATTTTCCACGGTTTCGTCGTGGCTGACAAATCTTTTTCGAGCCATTTCTGCTGATCTTCATACTGATATTCGCTGTTCAGCACCACAAAGTGGATGTTTTTGTAATCGAAGGCGAAATGGCTTCCCTTCAAGCTGTCCAGTCCGTTCCCCGGCTGATTGAAATGGGCCAGGAAATCGTTGTTTTCCTTCGTGCCCATCACCTCGTGGTTGCCGATCGCGGCGACGAGCGTCGTGTTCAGGAACGCCTCCTGCGCTTCGCTGAACCACCATTTCCATTCCTGCTCGTTGAAGCCTTTGTCGACCATATCCCCGACATGGACCATAAATTCGGCGTCCGGCGTATTTTCAAGCGCTTTTTTAACCGTGTTCCCCCACAGCTGGAACCCTTTCAGGTCGCCTGCCTGGGAATCGGCAAAATACAGAAAACTCGTACGGTCCCCGGACGCTTCGGCGGTTTTGAACGTCCCTTGCTCGCTGTAACGGCCTTGACCGTCCCCTACGCGATACACGTATGCCGTTCCCGGTTCCAGTCCGTCGACGGTCGCTTTATGCACGCGCACGGTTCCGAGGTCCAGCGTTTGGTACAAGTAACTCGTGCCGTCTACTTTTTTGACGTTGGCCTGATCGAATCCGCTAAACTCCGACTGCTTGGCAACTTCCACGACGGTCGGCTCCGTGCCGGGATGGGTATGCCAGGTGAACCCTCTGGAGGCGGCCGGGTCCGCGCCCATGCTGACGTTGATGTTGTACGGCGTTTCCGTTCCGGATAGCGGGGACACCTTGAATTCGGCTACCGGACTGTACATGCCGCCTTTAGCCGCTTGTACCTTGTACGTTTGCACGCTCGACGTCAGGGATTTTGTTTTCAGCTGCCCCTGCGCGTCGGTCATGCCGATGGCCGCTTCATCGGCCAAAATTTGCGCCCCTTCCACGGGAGCCCCGGACTCCTCTTTCACCTGGAACACCGTCTCGTATCCTTGAATGTTTCCGTCCTCGTTCCACGATAACGTCAGGCCGCTTTGGATCGCGGAGGACAGCGGCAGCCCAAAGAAGGTGTATTTCACGTCGCCCGTGCCGACGAACGAAACGCTGCCCGACTCGAAACGAATGACATGCTCGCCCGTCGCATCCTTTTTGACGTCGTATTGAATTTGTCCGATCAAATCCTGGTCGGTCAACGCGGCTTCGTTCAGCCTGCTCATCGTCAGGACGACCGTGCCCGCATTGCCGTCGATGCCTGCCTGAGCCTGGGAAGCATCCAGCTTATGCCCCGGGACGAACCGCAGGTTTTCCACTTTCGTAGGATCAAAAGCAAGCTTGATTTGCGCGTCCTTCAATTCCGATGCTTTGACGCCTTTAAAATCGACCGAATACGTATTTCCGGTATAAATCCTTTTTGGCGTGTCATAGGTGATCTTGGAAGCGCCGGTATCCACGTTGAACGTCCATGCTTCGGTCGTCCGGTTGCCGGACCGGTCCTTTACCGTCACCCGCGCCTGATGAACCCCGTCCGCAAGCGGCGTGGCCGGCGTGTAATAAATTCGCCCTTCCGGCGGATACAGCGTATGCTGCACCCGGACCCCGTCCACGTCGAAACGGATCGAATCGGGATCGATCAAGGTCGTTCCGGGATGCTGCGCCGGATCGTATCCGGCATCCTCGGCGTACACCTTGATGACCGGCTGGTTCGTACGAACCGTTTCTCCCTCGGCCGGGGAGAAGTTTCGGAGCACCGGAGGCTCCAGATCGTCTTCCGCCGGGCCGTACAGCGCGCGGATTTGGTCCACGTAGATGACGCCGGCGTCTTTTTTCGCTCCCGAAGTCTCCATGTAACGCACGGGCATGTCCATCGTCAGCGGCAGCGTTCTGCCCTTAGGTACATCGGCTTCGACGTACTTCCAACCTACCCAGTTCACCCCGGTGTCTTGAGGAGTCAAATCGAGCGGGATCGCTCCTTTGCCGTCGCGCAGCTGCGCACGCAGCCAGTGGGCTTTGCCGTCCCCGTACACCCACATGCTGATTTTCTCCGGATACCCCGGAATCGCGATCGGGGCGTTTTTCGTTTGCAGGTAAGCGCCCGACGTGCCCGGCATGCCGGTAAAATCATATTCCAGCTTCAGCGAACCCGTGCCGAACCGCACCAGGTCCTCATTCGTTTCAATGCTGACCTTGGACGTTTTGAACTGGGCCCCGGCCGATGGCTGGTAATCATCCAATCCGTTTTCGAAATCCTCCAATATGACCGGCGGCAATCCGATGTTTACGTCCACCGATGCCTCAACCCCTTTATAGCCGACAATAATTTTGCCGCTTTGTTCCGTTTGGTCCGTCGCCGTAAAGACCCCGTTGGAGTCGATCGATCCGATCGGCCCTTCCACGCGCCAATTCAGCTGGCCGTTATCGGCCTGAATGACCTGGCCGTTGCGCAGCGCGGTCACCTTGAGCTTTTCCGACTTGCCCGGCGCGAAGCTTTTGACCGCATCCCCGAAAGAAAGCTCGGTCAGCGTATCCACGACCTCCACTTTCGCTTCTCCGCGCAGCGCGCCCGAGGTCACGGCAATATCCGCCATGCCGGCTCCCGGTCCGGCCGTAAACGCGCCTTGGTCGTCGATCTTGCCGATCTGCGGGTTTACGCTCCATTGCAGGGAACCGCTAAAGGCCGCCGGATGCAGGTTCGCATCCACCGCCGCCGCTTTGAAGGAAGCCGACGACCCTGCGAGCACGCGCTGCAGCTGCGGCTGAACGACAAGCTTGTCCGCCGCTTCTTCCGGCGCTTTGTTTACGAGCAATATTCCGTTTGCCGTCTTGCGCTCCCCGCCGTCCGAAGGGGAATTCAGCAGCTTCCGCTGGGTTTCGCCCGGCATCCGCGCAATGAAGGTGGAAGACCCTCCGCCATCGAGATTCAGCGCGTTGACGACGCCCATGTCCTTCAGGATCTGCGCAAGTTCGGCCAGCGTCACGCCTTCGCTGAACCCCGGCTGGCGCCCGTCGATTTCGAGCAGCACGACCGAGCCGTCCGCTTTCGTCCCGACCGCCGTGCGGGGATGGGCCGCCGGATCGGAATTCGGCTGGACCTGCCCGTCTTTGACAAGCAGCGCCGAACCGCCGATCGCCATCGTAACGTCGCTCCATTCGCCGCTCAGCTGCAGGCTGACGCTGACCTCGTCCCCGACTTGAAGCCCGGCGAGGCGATCCCGCTGCGTGCCCGAAGCGGACAAGACGACTTTGCCGTCCGCGATCGGCGTATTCCCTTTGTTGCCGTGGATGCTCTCCACTTTCAGCTGCAGCGTCTGCCCGCTTTTGACTTCGCCCTTCAGCACGCCAAGAACGACCTCATCCCCCAAATCGTTGGTCATCGTGGACGCGTGGAAATCCGGGGTATACAGCACCAGATCGTTGTTGCCGCGGATCCGGTTGATCGCGCTCAGTTCCGCCGTTTTGCCGCCGATCGTCAACGTTTTGGCCAGGCTGGGGCTTGGGCCGTACAACGTCGTGCCGTCCGCCTTTAATCCGAAAGCATACCAGTCCTTCGGCGGGCTGACCAGCATCTTGCCGCCGCCCATAAACATCCCCAGCGGAACGCCGCTGGACATATCGTAAAAATCGCCGTTAATCCCCGCGATGACCCGGTTTCCCGGCTTGTCCGCGTCGCCGGCCATTTTGCTGACGCCCTGCATGCCGTAGACCTTGCCGTCCGTCAGGCCCGGCTCAAGCGTTAACGCCGCATTCTTCGGATCAAACTCGACCATATGGAGCTTTTCCAGCCCGCGGTCCAGCTTCATATCCCTCCACGTATAGGTCGCGCCCGGCCCGATCTCGGCCTGCCTTTCGTCGATGACGGTCCCGAACGCCGCCGCCCCCGCAACCTCCGCCCGCGCCTGCTGCCCCGGAAGCAGCATCGACAGCATCAACGTGCCGCTTAGCAGCGAGGACCAAATCTTTTTCGTCCTTTTCCTCATCATTCTATCTTTCCTCCCATTCTTCCGCCAGCATTTCGAGCCTTGCGTAGAACCATTTCAGAAAAGTATAGCGGCCCCTTGTTAAGCCTCCTCCCGTCCTTTCGTAAACGCATTGTAAAATATTATTTTGAAATTAATCTAAATCTAGCTGCCTTTACTATAAAATTTAATTTCATAGAATTTAAGGAACTTTTTTCCTAGGGACAAGGGGCTATGCTATTTGCGGCTTGGCGTCACCCTTTTCCGAAATTCAACATTTCCGGTCATCGATTGCCCGATTTCGCTGAACGCCGGATCTTGCCCTTATTTAGGGACGGGGTTGGGTCAGGGGACAATTTCAGGTGAGGGACATCGGATCGGTGTGCACAGTAGGCTATTTTAAGGAGGAATAGAAGTGGCTGATGCGGTCCTACACTTGCCATCCATCATTTGACAGACTTCTCCAAAAGGCTTCATACTATGAATATGTGAAACTATGTACAGAAGGAGTCATTCCATGTCAGACAATCCGATCGAACAAATGAGAGTCATCCAAAAAGAGCTGAAACGTTTTATGATGACATATAAGTTTGCCTTGCAGGAAGTCGAAACGAAAATCAAAATTTTGCAGGAAGAATTCCAAATGCTCCACGATTACAATCCGATCGAACATACCAAATCCCGCTTGAAGTCGCCGGAAAGCATTTTGAAAAAGCTGATGCGCAAAGGCGGGGCAAGCTCCCTCGAGGAAATTAAGAAAACGATCCGGGACATCGCAGGCATTCGGATTACCTGTTCTTTCATTTCGGACATTTACCGAATCAGCGACATGCTGCAGAGCCAAAACGATCTGAAGACCCTTTCCGTCAAGGACTATATCAAAAACCCGAAACCAAACGGCTACAAAAGCCTTCATATGATCGTCGAAGTCCCGGTGTTCATGTCCGATCACGAGGAATCCGTCTGCGTGGAGATCCAAATCCGCACCATCGCCATGGACTTCTGGGCAAGCCTGGAACATAAAATTTTCTACAAATACTACGAATCCGTGCCGCAGCGATTAGTCGACGATCTGAAAAAAGCCGCGGACACCGCCTATGCGCTGGACACGACGATGGAGCAGCTTCACCACGAGATGGAGGATATCAAACGGTCCAACCAAGCGGACGGCAAAGGGGAGTTTCAGCTGTTGATCGATAACGAGCAGTTTAAAATCCCTGAAAAATTGTTGAGCATCATTTCGCCCCCATCTTGAACATTTGAAAATAGAGGCATGTCGCCGAAAAAGCAAAAAAACCGGTACCTGAATGGGTCCGGTTTTTCTTGTTTTATTTTGTACTGCTGTGTTGCGCCCTTTAGTTGCTCCCGCGGTACGTCCAGTAGAGAAACTCGTCGTCCTCGCGGTCGATGCCGAATCCCAATTTTTCGAGCACCTTGCGGGACGCGCCGTTCCCCGGCTCGCATCTGGCGGTCACTTTTTTGACCCCGTCCCGGCTTGTCGCCCATGCCAGCAAACCCGATGCGGCTTCGAAGCAGTAGCCCTTCCGCTGCTGGCTTTCGTTCGTCGCAAAACCGATCTCGATCATGCCGTTTTCATCCGGTTCGCCCAAAAAGCCGATCCCGCCCACGATTTCCCGCTCCGCCTTCGTTGCGATGATCCACGAATCGAATCCGCGAGTGCCGTTATTTTTGACCAGCAGCTCCCGAAAAAACGGCAGCGCTTCGTAGAAGTCTTGTCCGGGCCATTCGCCGTTGGTTTTGTACCCTAACGCTTCAATGGCCCGCGCATCGCGCCCGGCTGCCGCATCAATGAGATCCAGATCGAGCGTCTGCAGGATTAACCTTTCGGTTTCCAGTTTCATAAAGTCGTACCATGCCTCCTACACCAAAGTCCCACGGCATGAAACGTTCATGCCTGGCACCGTACTATTTCGATATCGGCAGGCCAACATCCTGTCCGGGACCGGCTTATCAGGGCCATGGCCCCCTCCTTCCGGCGTATGTTGTTCCGTGGCCGCTCTACCGCTTTCATCTTATTCAGCTATCCGCGTTTGATGTTTTTGAAATGTCTACGATATAAGAGGTGATTTCCTTGATTTTTGTTTTGTTTAAACTGCTATTGAAACGATAAACATGACAGAAGGCGTAGCTGGTATGGTCCCCGAGCTTCAGGATGCCGTTTAAGGAACCGGAATATCCGTGCGTTATTATATTGCTGATCACTAACTCCGTGGGCTTTTTGCTGATCAGTTTTTCAAGCATGCGGAGGACTTCATCTTTACCTTGCAATACGTTGTTGCCGATAAAATTCCATTGGATATCGTCAATGATCTTCTCCATGATAAAGCCGCTATCGTTGGAAACGAAGGCAACATTAAACGCTCTAAGAAATTCCTTTTTGGGTGCGTTCCCGCAATCTTCGGCACAAATAATTTTCACCTGTTCGTTTCGGCTGTTGTCCCCTGGCATACTCCCGATCCCCCTCATTCAAAGTATCTTTGACCATCATATTATACAAGCCATAGAACGAATGCAAACATTAAACAGCGACCATGGCTTTATGAAAAATCGTTTCGGTGTTTCGTCAAGCCGGCTTAACCCTCTGCTCTATTCCATCCAGCAATAAAGCAATTCCGGAATGAAACAGTTCATCGGAACCCAGCAATTCAAACCGGCCTTCTTCATGCATCCGTTGAAGTACTTTAAATTGCGATAGATCCACATGGGGATTCCCGTTAGGATCCTCCTGCAGCGATATCTGCAGCATACGTTGTTCGTATTCCTCAACGGCAAAATGGATGACGTAGTTAAAGAAATGGGTCGTATATGAAAATTTCTGCGTATCCGTCAATGAAGTAGGTTCGATCATCTGCAACAGACATTCGAACAGTTCCATAAAGTCCGCCTCCGGCCTTGACTTCATCAGAAGCTGGCCGGAACAAGGGAATTGCCGAAGCTTGCTCCGAATCACCGTAGCGCTAATGCGGAGCCGTTCCCGCCAGTCTCCTTGCTTGGGTAGATCGCTGATGATTTCTCTTGAAACCAGGTTGGCCAACGTTTGATAAAGCACTTGCTTACTCTCGAAATACCAGTAGATCGTGGGGGCTTGAACGTTCAATTCCTTGGAGAGGTTTCTCATCGTAAAATGTTCGATGCCCTGGTCGGAGAGAAGCTTCCAGGAGGCTGCAATGATTTTCTCTTCGCTGATATGTGGCCTGCGTTTAGGCATAAAAGACAATCCAACTCCATTCCAAAAATTCTGATATGCCTATTATACTCTATACCGTTATTCCTCCAACTCTGCATCTTCAGCAGGCAAGGGCTTCTGGTTGAACATACTTTCCCCTGCTTTCGAGGAAAGCCGGACATCCCTCATCCCACGTTCAATGGCACTCACCTCATAATCGCGCAAAGCGGCCAAAAGTTCCTTTTCCCCGTTTTTCACGCGGATGAGTTCCTTCGAGAGCTGATAGGCATCAAAAAGTGCCGCGTTTCCCCCGATCCCTGCCGGTGTCATGGGATGCAGCGCGTCTCCCAGCAAAACCAGAGGGGTTGTTTCTTTCCAAGGCTTATACGGCAAAACATTGCGGAGGTGATAAACCGCCGTTTTCTCCGGAGCCGCGAGTTCCAACATCCGCTTTACTTGTGGATGCCAGTGTTTGGTTTTCGCTTGGGCCACAGACAACAATTCAAAACCGTTCAAGCGGAAGAGCTGCTCGTCAGGCATACCGAACCACCCGGGCGAGCACGCAAATACAGCGTACAGGTAATCCTGTTGAGGGGAAATCTTCACATGAAGGGACATGGATTCCGGCAGCCGTTCCATATTAGGCTTGAATGCCATGTCTTCAAGAAGAAGGGACACCGGAGCATCTCCTTCCGGATTTGTAAGGCATCTCATGCTGCGGTCTCCAATGAGCATATGCAGTTCCTTTCTCCGCTCATCATCCAGAAATACCTTGGTATAAAGGGCCCTGCCCCCCGTATCGAAAATTTTCACCCCAGGTTTGTATTGTTGCCGGACTTTGGAGCCTCCCCCGTCAGCCCCAACCAGGACATCCGCATCCATATGCTCCCCGTTGTCGAACCACGCTCTTAAGCGTCCGTTTTCCAACCTTTCATAATGGGTGAACCGGTAGCCGAAGCTGATCCTGTCACCCAGTTCGCCAAGCAGCACTTCACGAAAGGTAAACCGGTTCACGGATGGCGTGGCTTCCGCTTGATTGTACATGGGATGCTGTTCTTCCTCGGGCTCCAAAGAAACCGGATCTAAGAAAACGGGGTGTGCCGGCCCTAAAACGGATGTTTCAAGATAGAGATCGTACAGCTTTTCCGGAAGACAAAACCGCAGTGCCGTTGATCCATTCCCATTGATTTTGATTCGATAGCCTGTTTGGACAAAATGGTCTGCACGCTCACGTTCGCACACATGGAAATCAATATGATGTTTTTTCAAGCTTTGTGCCAATGCAAGTCCGCCGAGACCGCCGCCGATAATGACTACAGATAATGATGTCATGTCGTTTGATCATCCTTTAACTAAGTTAGATTTATTTTACAACGTTATATTAAGGGGGTCCTTCTTTGTTTGTCAATGATTTTTGAGGACACAACCGAAACTTACTTATCAGTTAGCGGAAGCCGAGGTCTCTGGAATAACCAAATTGTTGCCAAACTGCTTGCCGAAAGCCTCCATCTGCGCACAAAAAAATGGCCTTCTGCTGCAAGACCATTTTTCAAAAATAAGTTACTGTTTGTTGGCTATGACCTGATCAAGAAACTGATCTGCGTCGCTGTTAAATTTCCAGTGAACTCCAAATTGATCGACCAGCATTCCAAAGCACGAAGACCAAGGCGTATTGGATAACGGCATGATGACATAACCACCTTCAGATAAACTAGAGAAGTATTGTTGCAGTTTTTGCTTGTCATCGAAGACTAGACTAATCAGAATATGATTCCCTTTTACCAGCTCTCCGGTTACCGCCTTCATGGAAGGCAAAATGTCGGACATCATGATTTTCCCGCCTGCGAATTCGATCGAAGATTCCATGATCATATTTAACTCGTTTTCCGGCAGTGGATGGTTTGGATCTTGCGGGATATCCCCAAATTTCGCTTTTTTGACTTCCGTAGCGTTTAAAGCCTCCGCATAAAAATCAATCGCTTGTTCTGCAACCCCGTCAAAGTTTAAATAGGCAATAGCGGACATAAAGCAATACCTCCTTCTTGTGATACCTTGAAGTATAAGGCCTAAAATGTGACAGCAGTCTGTCAGTGTTCTTCTGCCGTCTCTGCTTCTCCGCCAAAAAAATCACGGTTCGTCTTCCTTCCAATTCCGATGCCGGAGATCACCTCAGCCAAATCTCATGAACTTAACGGAACCTGCTGTTTTTTCTCACCCAAGTTTTTCAATTTCCTGTATGATGATGCTATGAAAAAAATATTATCCTTCATGGATTGGGGCATATTCGCTCTTCGTTTATACCATTACATGTTGCTGTTGTCCCGGGTTCTGGCAGCAAGCGAGTTTTCAGGCCGGACATTACTTAACGCAACCTGGTTGAGCATAGCCCTTGTCGTTCCTCTGCTGTTCTGGTTTCCCGGGCGCCGGATGAACAAAGCCTGGTTTTGCGTTCTGGAGCTGTTGCTTGGCGGTTCTTATTATGTGAATTCCGTCATCCATCCGGATCTGACCTCCAAAGCGGACTATTTGCTGCCGAGTCTTGCAATGGGGTACTTATTAACGAAGCAAACCTTCTGGATCATCCCCTTGCTTGCTGTCGTTCCTTTTGCCTTCCAGTCTTACTTAGGATTGTCTTGGGAGCACACCCTGGGCATCGGCACGGACAACCTGCTGTTCTGCTTCATCGGGATGTGGGCAAGCCTGGTCGCCAATGCGTATGATCAGAAAAATAAACTGGCAGCCGAAGTGGAGCAGCAAAATAAGCTGTTAACGCACTACACGGCCGAGATCGAGAAAATGACTTTGCTTGAAGAGCGCAACCGCATGTCCAAGGAGCTTCATGATACGCTGGGGCATTCCTTTATCTCGCTCATTCTGAGCCTGGATGCTTCTATCGCCCTTATGGATAACAAGCCTGCCGAGGCCAAAGAACGGTTAATCCGCTTAAGGGCATTGGCTGAGCAAAATCTGGACGATATGAGAAACATCGTACACGAGATGGGGGAAGAAGAGGAAACCAGCCTGGTCCGGCAGGTCGAAGCCCTTGCGGCCCGTTTCCGGGAGCACACGGGTGTGGCCCTGACTTTGAGTCTGCCGGGGACAGAGCGGTCCATACGTTTTGAAGTACGGCAAACGATCCTTCGGGTCATCCAGGAATCCTGTACGAATGCGCTCAAACACGGAAAAGCATCTCAACTGCATCTGGAGCTCGGTTTTTCCGAGAACCATCTGCAATTGTCCGTTCGCAATAACGGCAAGCCGATCGGCAAACTCAATGACGGCTTCGGCCTGACCGCGATGAAACATCGGGTTGAGCGGTTGGGAGGCAGCCTGCGCCTGTCATCCGGGGAGGGAACTCCAGCGATCACCGAAGTCAGATGCGAAATTCCGCTGAAAGGAGCGATGCCGCATGGCGAAAATTAAAGTGCTGCTTGCCGACGATCAAGAGTTGATTCTTGAGAGCTTACATATCGTGCTGTCCATGGAAGAGGATTTGGAAATCGTCGGTTTAGCCAGAAATGGGGAAGAAGCCGTAAAGGGCTGCGAGCAGTTTATGCCGGATATGGTGTTGATGGATGTCAACATGCCGGTCATGGACGGCGTTGCCGCAACGGCCCTGATTAAAGAGCGAATGCCCGCAACCAAAATCATCATGCTGACCTCCTATAAAGAGGTGGAATATGTATTAGCGGCTTTGAGCCACGGAGCGGAAGGGTATCTGCTCAAAGCCATTCATCCCAAAGACCTGGCTGCAGGGATACGGGTGGTTCAGGCAGGAGGGACTTTAATTTCGCAGGAAATGGCGGGTAAACTGATCAAGAACATGAACAACCCCTCCCTTGCGAAAAATAATGAGTTCGGGCTCACCGCCCGTGAAATCGAAGTGCTGCAAAAGCTGGCCGCAGGCCTGCGCAACCAGGAAATCGCCGAGATGTTGTATCTGAGCGAAGGGACGGTTAAAAATTACATCTCATCGATTTATTCGAAGCTGCATGTAAAAAGCAGGCGTGAGGCCGCCCGTAAAGCCCGGGATTCGGGAATCATGGATCATTAATTATGACTAAAGCGCACTGCCTCTTTATGACTTTTTCAGCCTATACTCATAACATCAAACCACAAAAGAGGCGATATAAGTCATGAAGAAAAAAGTGTACGGGAAAGAGCTGCGGCAGCGTGGCCGGAAGTTAAGTGCTTGGAGCTCATTTTGGCGTTTTCCCATCGTCTGGATGATTGCGGGAGCCGTCGGCATCATTCTCATCGATACGGTATTCAGGCAGCTGACAGCCCAAGCGGAGGGGGCCGTTTCCCTTATTTTTACACTGGTGATGGGCTTTCTGGCCATCCTGGTCTATAAGCTCACGCTGACGTTCCTGGCCCGGCGGTCCACTCCGGAGATATCCGGACAGCGCGCAGGGACGGAAGCTATTCTGGGCGTATTGACCGGGACGATTTTTATCACAGGGTCCGTTCTTATCATTGCGGCTCTGGGAGGATACTCCTTCCAGTGGGCAAGTTCCGCGGATCCGAGTACTGTTCTAATATCCTCCGTGAAACCAGCTTTAGAAGGGGCCGTGATCGAGGAGCTTATTTTTCGCGGACTGATGTTTCAAGCCATGGATACATGGGGAGGAAAACCGCTCGCGCTTGCCGTGACCTCCCTATTCTTCGGCGCCTCCCATCTTGGAAATACAGGGGCGACGGTATGGAGCGCGTTCGCCATCGTCCTGGAGGCAGGCGTTCTGCTCGGAGCCGCTTTCTTGTGGCGGCGGAACTTGTGGTTTACGATGGGGCTGCATTTGGCTTGGAATACCATGGAAGGCTTGCTTGGAATTCCGGTTTCCGGGCACGCCGCGGCCGGTCTATTTACCGTCAAGATGAACGGGGACGCACTTCTCACAGGGGGCGATTTTGGACTTGAGGGCTCTATTGTTCCGGTTGCAATCAGTCTTCTGTTCTCCGTTCCTATGCTTATTGCGGGTGCAAGGAAGCGGAGGGTCGACGCCGGCAAGCCTTCCGCGTTAAAGTAAACGGGACCGTAAACCCTACTTCCGCTGCCCGGATTGATTCTTTAGATGAAGAAAGTTCCGCATAAGGAGCGGCAAAGATACCAGAATCGGGGGATCGTCTTGCCGGGCGGGATGAAGCATGACTTCCTGGTAACGGACAGGCGTGTAAGGTTGAACGGTAATCGGCGCGTGCGCTCTGGTACGCAAGGTCGCATGCGGCAGCAGGAAATCCTTCGTCTGCATCTCCCAAGAGACGGACGTTGCCATCAAATAATAAGTGCCGGGCCTGACATCCGTAAAACGAAAGCGTCCCAAGGAAGGAAGCAGCGTCCCGTATAACGGGAATCCTTCGGGAATGGGCTTGGCAAACAAGCCAATCAGGATGAAGCCGTCGAACGGAACGGCCGAACAGATCTCGCCTTCGATCGTGGAGTTGCCGGAGAGCAGAACAGAAGACATCGTTCCCCAGTCGCTCAGATTCCGCAACGACTTGAAGTGCGCTTCCGCTTCTTGCGCCGACCGGCGAAATTCGGACGGCGTCACGCCTACCCGCTCGGTAAACCGGGTCGTGAACGTGCCCAGGCTCTGCTGCCCGATCTCGAGTCCGATATCGCGAATGGTCAGGTTCGTCTGCAGCAGCAGGTCTTTGGCTTTCTGCAAGCGGAGAGCCGAGACATAATACATGGGCGAAAGCCCGATCTTCTCTTTGAAGATGCGCGTAAAATGAAACGGGCTGTATAGCGCAATGTCGGCCAGGCGCGAAAGCTGAAGCGGTTCGTCGATATGCTTGTGAATATAGGCAATGACTTCGTCGATTCCTGAATAGTCGTCTGTTACCTCTTTCGCCACGCCATCACCCCGTTTTGAATATTTATCATGATTTTCCATATTTTAAACCAGATCCGGCTTCCTCGACAATGACCGTCCCTAAAGCGATGATTCAGACGCGGCGGTTTAAGCCCAAAAATCCCCGCGGCCTGTTCGCCGGCGGGGATTTGTTTCGCGATCCGGTGCAGCTTCTGCGGATTTCCTAGGATTTGATCAAATCCTCCCGCAGCGGGGTGAAGCAATCGAGCAGCGCGCTTGGCTCCAGCGCTTTGGCGCCGTGCCTTGCGCCGCCGGGAATGACGATCGTTTCGCCGGCGGAAATGATGCGTTTTTCCCCGTCGATCGTAAATTCGACCCGTCCTTTCAGGCAGTAGGACAGCTGTTCATGCGGGTGGGCATGCTCGTAGCCTTCGGCCCCTTCCTCAAAATGAACCTCCATCATCATCAGCGAAGCGCCGGGCGGCATGATTTTGCGTCTAACGCCAGGCTCCGCGTCTTCCCATACGCCGATATTGCTCATAAAGAATACCTCCTCCTTCAAGTTTGCTCGCGGCAAATCGGACGCGGCCGTCCCTTCGCGGGAGCCGTCTAAAACGCCTTCGGGATTTCGATTTTTTGCGTTTTGCCCTGATCGGTCAAATACAGGTTATAGCTGAACCCTTGGTCGTCCATAAAATATGAAACGTATTTGCCGCGCTCATCGAGACGTTTCGGCAATAAAAGCGTGGCGATCCGGTGCGACGACGCTTCCTTCGTTTCGGCCGTCAGATGCCAGTGCTTGCCGAGCCCTTCGATTTCCGCCGGATCGACGCCGGCAAATTCATTCGTTTGGCTGAGCGCCAGCTCGCCCGACGAGCTGAAGATAAACCGCCCCTCCATCAGCGCCCGTTTGCCGTTGACGTGAAACGACTGCCCGCGCAAATCCATCTCGTATAACGTGTGGAACAGCCACTGCACCCGGCCCGGCCGCTCCAGATCGACGGCGTCGACGACGACGAAATACGCATTTTGCACGAAATAAATTTCCCGTTTGTATTGCTTCAAATAAGGGACATGCTCCTGGTACGCCTGCGCCGGGTTCATGCGGACGTACGCGTAATCCTTGCCCCGGTGCGCGTCTTCGACTTCGCCTTTGGCCGCGATGTTCAGCGCCTTGTTCATGTCGGCGAACTGCCCTTGGCCGTCGATCAAAATCGCGTTTTTCGATCTCGTCTGCCTGCGCCAATTTAAATGCATGGAGCTGTTGAACGCGACGTAATAGCCGCTTTCCACCGCCAGCGGTTCGCCGTAAGCATGCAGCATGAACGCACCCTGGTCCCCGTGGCTGTGGCTGACCGAGCCGTAACGGCTGCTTTTGGCCACCAACGAAATCTGCTCCTGCGGGTCGTGCATCCGGTGATGCATCGCTACCCAGCCGACGTCCCGAAACCATTTGACCGGCTCGATGTCGGACGGCTCTACGGCTTGAACCCGGGGATAATTGCGGTAATAAAGCAAATCGTCGAAATGAAAATCCCACCAGCCGTAATTGTAGAACATCCGGTCCGCTTCCGGATTCCGGTCCTTCAGCTGCTCGTAATACCACTGGTACCAGCCGTTCCCCGTAATCCCGGCGTATTGGCGCATGTTGTAGCCGACCTTTTTGATGATGTCGTCCCCGAGCGTCGAGTTGTCGCCGAACGAGGTGCGGGTCGATGTCGTCGGGCTGTAGCAGTAGAGCGGAAAATCGCCGGTATGCCGGAAAAAAGGACGCTCGAACATGTTGATTCCGGCGAAATTTTTCAGCAGGTCCAGCGCTTCGGTCAAATAAGCCATGCCCGTCGTCCAGTAATGCGGGCCCTCTGCCCAGCCGCCGTCGGCGCCGCCCCAGGGGGAAAACAGCGTGTAATAATATTCGACCGTATAATCCAGCCACGCCCTCGCTTGCGGCTCGTCGTCGAACAACGCGATGCAGCAGGGGACAAGCACCGAAGACAAGGAACGGACCGCATGGCTGTCGTACGGGATATGATGGATTTTGGAGCGTTTGATCACATGGTCGGCCACCTGCTCCGTTCGGCGCAGCAGCCGCCCGCGTACCGTCTCCCGTTCGCTTTCGGTCAGCTGATCGTGCAGCCAGTCATATCCCCAGGCAAGCGCCCCCGCGATCCGAAACGCGGCTTCATCGTTATAATCCCGGCTTGTCGGCCCTTCCGGGTCCCAGGAGGCGGCGTGCAGCAGCCACGCTTTCGCTTTGGCAAGCACATCGGCATCCTGCAGCACGACGCCCGCGATGCTCAGATGCCGGATGGCGTACAGCACTTCCTGGCAAGCCAGGTAGCTTTCCCGCCATAACGCGGCCGTGCGGCGATGGCCCGGATAGGGCTGCGGTTCCGCGATCAGCTCGCGCGTCAGCCATGGCTTGACGGAATGCTCGTAAAACGCGCGCCACCCGGTGCCTTCCGCATCCTCCGCGATGCTGCCGCGGTACGCGCCGATCTCGCCCGGCTGCAGCCACAGCCTCGGGTGGCCGCCCTGCACCCGGCGGTAACGGTCCGCCGCCGGTGCCAGCGGCGTCTCGGGCAGTCCCGCCGGTACATGGAAGGCGCGCACGACGCTCCATTCGAATTGCCCTCCCGCCGCGTCTCCTTCCGATTCAAGCAGCGCGTACCGCCAATAATAATCGCCCGGCTCCAAGGCCTCGTCCGGCGTGAAAAAGTTGTACCCTATAGGCTCGTATCTTCTCGTCGTTTCCTGCCGGAAGTCCGTGGAAGACGAAACCTCCAGGACGTACCGGTCCTCCTCCAGCTTGGCCGGAATCCATGTGAAACGCGGCGGATTCTCGTACAGCACGGTGTCTTCCCGCGGCGCATACTGAACGGTCAGTTCCCCGCTTACGGGCTGAAACAACGCATTTACTGCATTCATGCTTTTCCCCTCCATGTGCCATGTCGTCGTTAACGCATAAACAATCCGCCGTTCACTTCGATCGTCTCCCCGGTCAGGTAACCCGATAACGGCGACGCCAGGAACAACACCGCGTTTGCCACGTCCTGCGGCGTGCCTTCCCGCCCCAGCGGGATTTTGGCGACGGTCGCGGCCCGGCCTTCATCGGAAGTGAAGGTCGCATGAAAAGCCGTCTGCCCGATAAACCCCGGCGATACGCAGTTGACGTTGATGCGGTGTCCGGCCAGTTCTTTAGCCAACCCTTTCGAATAGGATATGACCGCCGCCTTGCTCGCCGCATAAATCGATGCGCCCGGGCCGCCGCCGTCATGCGCCGCGACGGACGTCACGTTGACGATTTTCCCGCCCCGGCGGATCATGCCGGGAATGACCAGCTTGCTCAAGAACACGCAGGACTTGAAGTTCACGTCCATGACCCGGTCGTAATGCTCCTCCGTCATGTCGACGTTCGGCACGCGTTTCACCAAGTGGCCCGCGTTGTTCACCAAAATATCGACCGGGCCGCCAAACTCCGCCTGAACG
Organism: Paenibacillus sp. FSL M7-1455; assembly: GCF_038004655.1. Classification (NCBI taxonomy): domain Bacteria; kingdom Bacillati; phylum Bacillota; class Bacilli; order Caryophanales; family Paenibacillaceae; genus Paenibacillus; species Paenibacillus sp. FSL M7-1455. The sequence continues at coordinate 4,909,231 of NZ_JBBORO010000001.1, forward strand.
GCCTCAACCATGGCCTCCAGCTGCCTTGTATCGGTCACGTCCGCACCGAACCCGGCCGCTTGGCCGCCGGCTTCCGCGATTTCCGCGACCAATGTTTCCGCCTGCTCCCGGCCGCTGCGGTAATGTACTCCTACCGCGGCGCCGCTTGCTGCCAGCGTCTTCGCGATCTCCCGCCCGATTCCCGAGCTGGCCCCTGTCACAAGCGCGATTTTGCCGTGCAAATCCACTGTCATCCCACCCTCTCTTCGTATATGCATGCCATGTTGCCGTCCAGCGGCAGCGACATCGTAATGACCGTCCCTTGGGCCGGGACGCTGTCGATCGCAAGCCCGTAAGCTTCGCCGTACACCATTTGAATGCGGCGGTGCACGTTCATTAGTCCAAGTCCGCCTTTATGATAGAGCGAACCCGTATCGGATTCGGCCAGCCGGTTCAGCCGCAGCTTCTCCCGCACGGAACGCAGCCGTTCCGCCGTCATGCCGGCCCCGTTGTCTTCCACGACGACGTGGAAACGTTCCTCCTCTATGAACGCGCCGATGCGAATCCGGTGGTGATCCTGCACGCCGTCGGGGAACGCATGCTGGAACATGTTCTCGATGAGCGGCTGCAAGGTCAGGCGCACCATTTTGTGCAGCAGCAGCTCCGGCGGGATCGCCACGTCCAGCTCGAATTCGCGCTGCGTCCGGTATTTCAGGATCGTCATATAGCTGAGCACATGCTTCAATTCGTTGACGACCGTAATTTCCGCCAAATTCGTCTGGAGCGCATACCGCAGCATGTGGGCCATCGCTTCGACGATCTCCATGATTTCTTCCGAGTCCTGGACGACGGCGTAACATTTGATCGTCTCCAGCGTGTTGTACAGGAAATGCGGGTTCATCTGCAGCTGCAAAGCTTGGAACTCCGCTTTGTGCTGCTCCAGCGCGATCCGCTGCAAATTCAGCTCCGTTTTGTTGGAACGGATTTCGGCTTCGTACACCCGCTCGATCATCTCGGATAACCGCGTCAGCATCATGTTGTAGCTGCGGATCAAAAAGCCGAATTCGTCCTGGCGCCCGTCATCGTCGATCGTTTTCCATTCGCCTTTATCCATCATGCGCATGTTCCGCACCAGCTTCTTCAGCGGCTGCACGAGCGAATTGCCGAACCGGCCGGCGAACCACAACGCGATCATGAGCGTAAACGCGCCGGCGATCACCGTCGTGTACCGGATGCTCATGATCGGCTCGCGCAGCTCGGACACCGGCACCGAGATGACCATCCGCCAATCGGCCGCATGCAGCCGCTGCGACACGTACATCCGCCGCTCGCCGTTCACCTTCGCCGTAAACGTGTCCCGGTCTCCCGCCAGCAGCTGCCGCTTGATCTCTTCATTCATATATTCATCCGCGGCAACCTGATCCGGCTGATCCACGAATTGGCCCTGTCCGTCCACGATGAAGGAATATCCCTTTTTCCCGAGATCCATCCGGCCCCACAGCTTCGAGATTTCCTTCGTGTTCAGCTTCATCCCGAGAATGCCCCGGGGCTGGTGGGAGACGATCCCGCGCACGCGGCGGATGAACGTAATGTACTGGGCGTCTCCCGGGGCCACCGAAGCCGAGTTGATCAGCGCCCCGAGCCCGTCCTTCGGGATTTGCCCTTCGATCAATTCATAATACGCTTTGTAATCCTTCACTTCGTCCTGAATGATGTCTTTGGTCGTGATCGCTTTGCCGTCCTGATTGATGACATAAATCAAATCGATCTGCGGGTAGATGATAAACGCCTGATCGAACTTTTTTTGAATCCGCTCGGACAATTCGTAATACTGGAAGCTGTTGCCCGGGTCCATCTCCATGAACTGGAGCACGTCGCGGTCGGACAAAATCGTTTTGCTCGCATTGTCAAAGGTCTGCAAATACAAGTCCGTATGGTACGCGGCATGCGCGATCATTTGCGACAAATACCGTTCCAGCTGGCGATCCAGCAGCTTCGAGGATTGGACGTACGTGATGGCGCCGACCACCGACAACGAAATGACGATAAGCACCGTAAAATAAAAGAAGATGCGGTGCGATATGCTTTTGCCGAACATCAAGAGGAGATCCCCAGCTTCTGCCGGTATTCGGAGGGCGAGATGCCCTCGTATTTTTTGAAGGTTTTCGTGAAGTTGGAGTGGTCGGCGTATCCAACCGCGTAAGAAATGTCCGTGATCCGGTGCCGCTCTTCGCCGAGCATCCGTTTGGCGTATTCCATGCGCCGTTTCGTGCGGTATTGGACGAACGTTTCGCCGGTCGTCTGCTTGAACATGACGCTGAAATAATTCGGATGCAGCCCGAGCAGTTCGGCCACCTCCTCCAGCGAAACCTCGCTGGCGAGGTTGCGTTCGATATACGCCTTGGCCTCTTCGATCGGGTCCTTCAGCTTGCCTTTTCTGCGCCGGTGCAGGTTTTCCAGCGTCTGCCCGACGCTGTCCTCGAACCGCTTCCAGGCATCCGCAAACGACAGCCCCCGCTCCAGATTCAGGCATTCCACAAGCGGAATGTGGACATCCTTTGCCTTCAGCTTTTTCATCAGCAGCGCATAAAACTCTTCCAGCACTTCGGTCTTTTGCAGATCAGACAGCCCGTAAGCCGCCATCTCTTCTCCCCATGTACGAAGCAGCTCCTGCGCCTGCGCCCGGTCCACGTAATAAATCGCCTGCTCGAAGCGTTCCAGCCATTCGTCGATTTTGGCCACGGACAGATAGGCGGAGCGTCCGAGTTTGGACGCGCGCTGCACGAGCCGACCCAGCGTATCATGCAGCTGCCTTTTGCCGATCGGCTTCAGCAGGTACTCCCTCACCCCGTAGCTCATGCAGGTCTGGGCATACGTAAAGTCGTCGTACCCCGAAATGACGACCGTCTGCACGGGAGCGTCCATTTCGGCTAGTTTTTCGCATAACGCCAGACCGTCCATGACGGGCATGCGGATATCCGTGAACACGAAATCGGGGAGCTCTTCCCGGACGGCCTCCAGCGCTTCCGCTCCGTTGGCGGCCTCGCGGATGGATGAAACCGGAACCCCGGATTGCCGAATGAATACGGTCAGGCCTTTCAAAATCATGGGTTCGTCATCAACAATGAGAATGCGATACATCCGATGGAACAGCTCCTTTCGATTTCGTTCATCCGGTAGACGCCGGGGTTTAGCTAAGACACCTGCTTCGTCCAAAGGCTGCCGGCTGAAGCCGGTTTATTTGCGCGGCAGGAACACGCCTTCTTTTTTCTGGAACCGCTCGTTTGCTTCGGCCAGCACGTCCTTGCCGCCTTTCGATTTCCACTCCTCGATCACCTTCGGCCAATTTTCGATCGGCTCCTGTCCGTACACCATTTTCACCATATGCGTGATGAGGACCGGCGGCGGCGTATCCGACAGCGGCGTAATGTCCGGGTTCTTTTTAAGCGCTTCCAATCTGGGCTCGAATTCCATGCCGTCGCGGCCTTCATTCGCAAGAATGTTATCGAACACGCTCATCAGGTTGCGGCCTTCTTCCGTCAGGCTGAGCGAACCTTTGTTATAGGTCGTATCCTGCACGAGCCACAAAAACGACTGGCGGTAACGCTCCTCGTCGACGCCCTGGGAATCGGTCGGCTGCTTGTAGTCGATTTTGTCGCCGTTCATCGTGTAGTTCTCGCCCTCCACCCCGAACGTGAAGAACTTCTCCGCTTCGTCGGACACCATCCAGTCAAGGAATTGAATGACCTTCTCCGGATGTTTGTATTTGGCGTTGATGAAGTAGGAGCGGTTGACGTCGCCGTACAAGTAATATCCGCCTTTGCCGTCGGGTCCGACCGGGGACGGAATGATTTCCAGCTTCGCGTTCGGCACCGACTCCTTCAGCTGGGTTTCCCATTGGATCAGCTCGTTGGCGTTCATCGACCACATGCCGGCTTTGCCCGCCAGGATCGTGTTTTTGAACGTCGTCGGATTGATCGTCGCGAACTCTTTATTGATCAGCCCTTCATCGTACATCGTTTTATACGTGGAGAGCGCTTTCATCATGTTTTCCGAATCAAAAAACTTCGGCTGCACTTCACCGTTCACTTCTTCAAACTGGCTTAAGTACGGGAATACGTCATACGCGCCGAAAAACGTATCCGCATATTTGAAATCCTGCCTTCCCATGTACGGGTTCTCCACGCCGAGCTTTTTGAAGGCGCGCAGCACGCTCAAATACTCGTCGACCGTCTTCGGCACGGGCAGCCCCGTCTGATCCAGCAAATCCTTGCGAATCCACGTCGCCCGGCGGGAAGGATTGGACAGCCATTCCGGGATACCATAAATTTTACCTTGATAGGTCATGCGATTCCAAGCTTCCTTTGGAATTTTCTTCAAAAGGTTCTGCCCGTGCTCCTTCAGCAAATCGTCGAGCGGCATGAACACGCCGGCCTCCACGGAACCCGCCATTTCTTTTCCCGTCACGCCGCCCTGGCCCTGCACCACGTCCGGAATGTCGTTCGTCGCGAACATTTGCGCCATTTTCTGCTCGTATTCCTTGTGAGGCACGAGACGGATATCCAAATCCGTTTTGGTCAGCTCTTCGAGCCGTTTCACCCATTTGTCCTGGTTGATATCGGGCGATTTCTCGACATGTCCGAAGTTGAGCGTCCGCAAGGAAATCGAAAACTTCGTGACCTCATCCGCTGCCGCCTGCTTCGTTTCTTCCTTGCTTTCCCCCTGCCCGCCGGACGTCTCCTGTTTACCCGAGCATCCTGCCAGCAGCCCTGCAGCCATAACGCCCGCCAGCAGCAAGCTTGCCCATTTTTTCATGTTATCCCCTCTTCTCAAAAAAATGATGTTTGCAGGTCATGGATGATTTTCGCTAGCCAGATTGTATCGTTAAAGCCCCAGCAACCGTGAGGGAGCAACTTCATGTGCGCTGGGCATTTTTTAAGATTTGACCGCTCCGAGCGTAAGCCCTTTCACGAAATGCCTTTGCAAAAACGGGTAAATTAAAATGATCGGCAGCGTCGCGATGATGATCGTCGCCATTTTGATGCCTTCCGGGGACGTAAACGCCAAATCGCTGAACTGCGAGGCGCCGGGGTCAATACTGATATCGTCCGTTTCGAACATTTTTTTCAGCTTCACCTGCAGCGGCCACCATTTCGGCTGATCGATGTAATACAGCGCGCTCATGTAGGCGTTCCAATGCCCTACCGCGTAAAAAATGCCGAGCGACGCCATCACCGGCTTGGACAACGGCACGACCATGCTCGTCATGATTCTCAATTCGCCGCATCCGTCGATGCGCGCGGAATCGATCACCTCGGCCGGAAGCTGCTTGAAAAACGAATGCATCACGAAAAAGTTGAACGCACTGATCGCTCCCGGCAGAATCAGCGCCCATGGCGTGTTCATCAGGTGCAGGTTTTTGATCAAAATGAAGTTCGGAATGAGCGGCGCGCTGAAAATCATCGTCACCAGCACCAGCAGCACGACGATCCGCCTGCCCACGTATTCCTGCCGCGATACCGGATAAGCGAGCGTTGCCGTGGCGACCAGATTGACCAGCGTCCCGGCCGCCGTGATGAACACCGAGACGGCAAAGGAACGCCAAATGGACGCGTCGCTGAACACGTACTCGTAGTTGATCAGCGTGAATTCGATCGGCCAAAAGGTCACTTTTCCCGACGTAATCGCCGCCGAGGAGCTGAAGGACTGCGCGATCACGTTCAGGAACGGCAGGAACATGACCAGCCCGAGTATCGACAAAAACAAAATATTAAACGCGTTAAACGTTTTGTAGCCGCCGGACATTTTCCGGTTCATGGGTCCTCCTCCTCTTCATCGGATGTTGTGTAAAATCCTCTAATACAGGCTTTCGCCCGTCGTCTTTTTGCTGAAGAAGTTCCCTGCCATCACGAGCACCAGGCCGACCACGGACTTGAACAGCCCGACCGCCGTCGTGTAGCTGTACTGCTGGGACAACAGGCCTGCCCGGTAAATGTACGTATCCAAAATTTCGCCGTTTTCCGTGTTCAGCGCGTTGAGGAACACCCATACCCGTTCAAACCCGAAATCCAGGAACTTGCCGATATGCAGCAGGAACAAAATCATGATGGTCGGGAGCAGCGCCGGGAGCGTGATTTTCAGCGTCTGCTTCCAGCGGTTCGCCCCGTCGATTTCCGCCGCCTCGTACAGCTCCGGGTTGATCCCCGCCAATGCCGCCAGATACAAAATCGTGCCGTACCCCGTATCGCGCCAAATGCCCGAGCCGACCAGCACGCTGCGGATGTAATGGTTATCGCCTAAAAAATACAGCGGATCGATGCCGAACAGCCCGAGCAGTTGGTTGAGAATGCCCGTAGTCGGAGACAAAATGGCGACGGACATGCCGGCGATGACGACCCAGGACAGGAAGTGGGGCATGTACACGACGGTTTGGACCACTCTTTTGAAAATGACAAGCCGCAGTTCATTGAGCAAAATGGCCAAAATGATCGGCGCCGGAAACGCGATGACGAGGTCGTACAGCCCGATCAGCACCGTGTTTTTCAAAATCCGCAAAAAGTCGTAATGTTCGAACATCGTCTTGAAATGCGCAAAGCCTACCCACTCGCTGCCGGTAAACCCTTTAAAAATGTTGTAGTCCTGAAACGCGATGATCGAGCCGCCAAGCGGGATGTACTTGAAAATGAGAAAATACAAAATGCCGGGAAGCGAAATGATGTACAGCGCCTTATACTTCCACATCAGCTGGGCGATGCCGCCGCTCTTGGCGCGTCTACGCCCCATGCCCGGGGGCAGCGCCTCGGCCGCTTCGGGTTTCATTGACATATCGATCCTCCTTCTGCCGTATGGGAATAGGTTAGAAACTCAAAAGTTTTCGGATTTTGCCAAATCCTCTACTTTCATACTAACGGCGGAAGGCGGGATGCTCCATGGCTGGATTCTTTGTGGGCTGGTGATTTTTTAAGGTGGAAAAAAGGGATGGATCGGAAGGAGGCGTTGCTTGGAGAATGAAACGGCCGGGTGCCGCTCGCGGGCATAAAAAAGCCTCATCTCCTGGGGTGGAGAAGAGGCGGTTGCATGTTCCTTATAGGGATTCGTTCAAAGCGCGAACTGCCTTGGAGAAAAATCTCAGGCTTGCTTGCGTTTGCGGCCAAACAGCTCCTGGCGGAGTTCGTCCAAATGCCCCAGCACCTCGCGCGATGCTTCTTCAATCGGTTTCAGCACGTTGTAGGACTCGGAGGCCGCGGTCTTGCCGTCCATCAACCGGGCGGCCTCCTTCGCCAGCCGGTGGATTCGCGCATGCGGTTCATCGAGCGCCTGAAAGGACGGCAGCTTGGCGAGGGCCTCGCTTGTTCGGCGTTCATCGTACCACTTGCCCAACCGGCATGCGTGATGGTCCCCCGCGGCTTCGAGGTCGAGCCGATGAAAACCGAGCAGGCTGTTGTATACCCACCAGCGCCACAGCAGATGGTCGGTTTTCACGGTGCGAAGGGTCTGCTCTTCGCTCAGGCGCGGAAACAGCCCGAGAGTTTGCAGCCGCAGCCCGTTTACTTTTTTGCTCGCTTCGTAAATGTCTTTGCCGGTCGCCAGCGCATGCTGCTGAATCCGTTCCTGATGCTCCAGCATGACCGCCGTGCGCGCCGATATGTCCTTCGTTGCCGCGGCTTGCTCCTGTACGACCGCCGCGATGCCGGAGGTGGACTCGCCGATCCCTTTGATCAGCTGCATCATGTGGCCCAGACTGCCGATCGCTTCCTGGGCGCGGTTTATGTGCCCGAAGATGTCCTGCTCCATCTCTTCGGTTTGGCGCCGGACGTCGAACGTCGTCTGATCCATCCGGGCGATGCTGCTTGTCACCTGCTCCACCGAGCCCTTCGTCTGTTCGGCCAGCTTCCGCACCTCGCTTGCGACGACGGCGAAACCTTTGCCGTCCTCCCCGGCTCTCGCCGCTTCAATGGATGCATTCAAGGCCAGCAGATTCGTTTGCTCCGCCACCTCGCGGATGAGACCGACGACCTGAGTCACGTTTTGCACCGTCTCATGCAGTTCTTCGAAACAACTGCGGGTGTCGGCAAAGCGTTCGGTGATCGCCAGAAATCCGTTCAGCGCCGAGGCGATCACCTCCTGTCCCTGCTGTGCCTGCTCCAGCATCCCGTTGCTGCTCGCCGCCATGCGCGCCGCGTGTTCGGCCACTTCCTGAACCGACGCGGACAGCTGCTGCGCCCCCGTACTAACGTTGTTCGTCTCCTCCAACGATTGCGCGACCGAATCGAGGAGCGGTTTGATTTTGTCCATTTCGATCAACGTTTCGACGATTTGGCTGTTCGTTTCGATCACCTGGTAATGATGTGCTTCATCGTACGCTTCCAGCACCAGCTGCGTGTCCAGCGTGATGATTCGGTTCAGCGACGTGATGATCGCCGCCGCTTTGTGCCGATTCGGGAATTCCTCTAAAATGAGCGGAACAAGCTCCTCATAAATCCGGGTGAACGCCCCGATGAACCACTCCGGCGCAAGCTTGATACGGCTGTGGATATGCCCGATCCGCATCCGCGACTCAAAATAGGACTCGTCCAGCTCCACGCGCGGAATGGATTTCAGATAAGCGATAAACGTGCCGGTCAGGCGCTCCCGGGTACTGTGTTCTTCGATGATATCCCGCATCTCCCGAACCTGCGCCAAAATCTCGTAATGCCGATGGGTAATCCGCTCCGCGTGCGCATCGATCAGCGCCGTTAACCGGCGCACGTTCTCCAAGTCAGCCTGATGAATTTGCAAAAATTCCAGCTTATGCTTCAAATGGCCCGCCGCCGCAACGTCCGTCGAAGCCTGCAAGGGTCCGTCATCATCGCTCCGACTCTTCTTTTGAAAAAACATCTGATCCCCTCCTGATGTGTTTGGTTCTTGTTGATCATGCCAGCGCTGCAGCCTATTAACCTCTCTCGATTTATCCCTGACGCCGCTTTCCGGCATTGTAGAAGGCTGCCGCCGGCTTGCGTAGGAACTGGTTGCCGAGACAATGCGCCCATCTCGAAACCGTTTACGATTCCTGCTTTCTTATTTATCGGCAAATCTGGTTAAGAACTGGATATGAACAGAAGCGTAAATTTCATGAACACAAAAAATGCACCCCTTAAGAAGCGTGCCGGATGAACTGATGCTTGGGTTCCTGCTTCGCCTTTAAAAGGTGCTTTCGAAAAATATTAAAAAGCGGATGTGAACGCTTGACTTGCCGCCATATCCCCTTTGCGGATGATTGCATGAAAAATGGGCTGTTCATGGGAAGAGTTACGGGCGTGCATCCATACACTCCCTGTTGGGACGAATAGGATAGGATCGAACGTCCATCGTCGCTCCTCGGGGCAGCATGGCCGTGATCGCTGAAGGGAGTGCTTTCCATGCCCGCTCCATATCCACGCTCGCAAATTCGCGGCATCGCCCGCCAATTCGGATTGAACATGATTTCCTCGGCGCCGATGCCGCGAATTCAGGCAAGCTGTGGATTCTGGATCGGGGAAGGCCTTTCTACGTCACGGCATGGATCGAAGGGCATCCCATGCAAACGGCGCAGGACTTTGAGCAGCTCGGGCAGGCTTTAGCCGCGCTTCATGCCATCCCCCCGGGAAAGGCCGGTCTCAAACGGGCTCCCGCCCTTGAACAAATTCGGTTATGGAAACAAAGGATTCCTTTTTCCGCAAAACGACGGCGCGTTTGCATCAAAAAGGGAGATACCGAAGATGGATCGAAACGTACGGCAAAGCCTGCACATCGCTTTCGGAACGGGCATGGAGCGAGCTCGCCACCCCGGGGACGCTCCGGCTCATCAAGAACGAAGCCGCTCGTCCCTCATTCGTTCACAACGACGTCACGATGCCGAATGTCATCCTTTCCGGCGACGGGCGTCTCTTTCTCATCGACTGGGACCGGATTCGGCTGGGCTCGGCCTTTATCGATACGGCCAAGGCGATCCAAAACACGACCCAGTTCAATCCCGAGTTCATCCAATCGTTTCTGACAGGGTACGAACAACACCGGCCATTAGGCAAGGCTGCACGAAAAACCATCGCCGCCCTTTATGCGCTCCCGCTCGAAGTTTGGTCCGCTTTCCGTTTCCCTTCCCGCGCCGGCAGCCGGCAAATGCTGCGTACAATAGACCGGACGTGGCAGGAGCGGGTAAAGGCGGTGGAGTTTATGGATGCGTGGGCGGGGTTAGCTTCCGGTATTCCTTGTCCGTCAAATATTCACAGAAAAATGGGGCGGCTTCCTCGGGGAGAATCGGCTTGAACCACTCGTCCAGTCCCCGGTCCAGCATGACGAGCAGCACGATCATAAACAAGCTGACGCCGGTAGAATACCGAAGCCAGCTTGTATCCTGGAGTTTTTTTCGTTGTCCACTAAATGGGGTCTTGCCCAAGGTCTCGGAAGCATTATTTTGTCAGAGGATTAGCAAGCTCAGCTTTGAAATAACTTCGGAGAGGATTTTGGGCGGAACTTTGCAGATGAACATCGCTTGACGGGACTGCCAGTCAAGGCTCCTAACCTGATCGGCAAGGATTACTCCATCAATCGGCAAATCTTGCGGAATAATAACTTCAAAGGGGTAGCTTTTTCTCCTTGAGGTTATCGGACATAACAAGGAAAGTCCAACCTTTCCATTATAAGCTGCAGGAGAAACCACTAGTGCCGGACGCCTGCCTGCCTGTTCATGCCCCGCCTGCGGGTTGAACTGCAACCAAACCAAGTCGCCGCGATCCGGTATATATTCGGTTTTTACCATGCTTCCCGACCTTCCGGCTCGCCTGTTGACACCTCTTCATGAAGGTTCTCAGGTGTAACTTGAGTAAGAAGCTCCTCCAGTGTAGTGGACTTCGGCTTGATAACCAAGTGGCCGTTTTCCACATCAAGATCGATCTCCGACCCTTCCTCCAGCCCAACCTTCAAAGCAAGGGATTTCGGGATGCGAATGCCTAGACTATTGCCCCACTTTTGCACATGAAACATGGAACCGCCCCCTGAAAATGTATATACAAAGTATATACCCAATATGGCTAAAAGTCAAATTTTGGTCCCTTGCCTTTATGAGTTATGCGTTTCCCACTTGAAGGTTCGTTTGCTCCTTCTTTTTCAATCCAATGACCTGACTCTGTGGAATTAGCGGATTATGATACACGACATAAGCCTTGTTAAATCGCTCGAAATAGCTTGGCTCATGCGATTTAGGAGTTAGGATGATCATTTTTCGTTTAAGTTCGCGAACATAAAGGTCAAAGACCATATTTTTGCGCTGCTCATCCAGTGCGCTGTCAAATTCGTCAAGCACGATAAATCCGGGACTCGACTGTAAATTCTGCAAAAGGGAGAGCGCAAACAGCAAGGAACTCAGCGATTCCTCTCCTCCGGATACACCTTTACCTACCCTTCCGCCGCGCGCTTTGATGCTCACATCCTCCAGCTTGCCCCGGTGTCCTTCTTTTCGAGCTCTAATATACAAATGGAAGTGAGTTCTTCCCTGCTTGTCCTCATGAGAATCCCAGTCTACCTGGCCCTCAAATTGAAACAAAGACATATAGGACCTGAATTTTTGCTGAATTTCGCTTACGCGCATGCTAATCGTTGTTTCCAAAAGATCCTGCAATTCGACCGTCCGCTGCTCATCCGCCTCCAGCAGAATTTTGGTCCGCTTATATTCATCCTCCAGTTGCTCATAGTTTTCCTTGGCAATTCGGTAATTTTCAGGAGCCGCAGGATCTACTTCTTCTTTTCTTGCTTCTTCAAAGGTAACTTCCCCTTTTTCCGCATCTGTCCGAAGCGCCCTAATTGCCGGTTTCTCTTCCTTGGCATATTTCTCCGCATAAATTTGTTTAGCCTCGTTAAAGATTTCAGGCACTATTCCCTTCATGTCTTCAATCTTCCTAGCGAGTACCGTCATTTCTGATTCCGCGTTCTGCTTTCCTTCTTCCGCTTTGTGGTGTTGATTGTGAAGTTGATTCACCAGCTGCTTCGTAAGCTGCAGTCGATGCCCTACATCGCCAATCTCCCGGTCCAGCTTTCTTCCTTTCTTCTCCAGTTGCTCCAAACGGTCTTCTAATGTCTGTAATTCATCTTCTTTCTCCTGCGTTTCACTTTCCAATGACTGAAGCTGGGCTTCTTTGTCATGCAGCTGCTCAAATTGTTCCCTCTGCGCACCTAGCTTCTCATAAAATGCCGCTTCTCGTTCTAAACTTTCCTGCTCATTTTCAAGCTTGGCCCGGACTCGCACCAATTTCCGAAACAGTTGCGATAAATGATTCTGCTCTTCTTCCAACTTGGACAACTTTAGAGTCATCAGCTTTAACTGTTCCTGACGCTGCATTCGCTCGTGTTGTCTCGTCATAAAAGCTTCAGCCATACGAACCTGCTGAATGATCCCCCCCAGAATCTGACTTTTCTGTGTATCTTCCTCGACCAACTGATAGATCTGTTCCAGTTCTGTGGAAAGTTTGGTTATATTGGACTCGACTTGTTTTTTACGAACCTCAAGTGCTCGTGCACTTAGAATATACCGCGGCTGCTCCTGGTTCCCCCGAAGTCCGGCGGCATCCCGAAGCACTTCCTCCTCGATTCGGACCGAATTCTGCAGAAAGAACTGTTCTACCCACCAGAGCGCCTTGCTGGCGTCATTCGTCATCTCCTCAGACAAATCACGTTTTACCTTGAGATGAAGCGCCGGCAAAACAGTAACCGAGCGATCTGGAACAACCGAATGCAAAGAGACATGATACAAGTCGTTCGGAGGTTTGATCCCGTCAACGCTTCCGCCGAAAAAAATCGTATATTTGATCGTATTAAATGAATCCTCATACTTTGGATGTGCCGCCTCATCCAGTTCAATCAAGTCACTCAGCGTATACGCCTTTCTGCCCAGCCTCTGAAAATATTGAAGCGATGCTTGCTGCCTGACCGAGATATTCCGATCCATCCGCAAGTTTTCTAATTCCCTCTCCAGCACTTTCAATTCCCGATCAAGGTCATAACCGTGGTTTCTGCCTGTCCTGATCTTCTCCTCGAGTCGATTCATTTCAAGCTGTACCTCATGACTGGAAGAATGCTGACTTAAAATATCACGGTGCAAGGATTCTTCCTTCTCATCCTGTTCAAGAGCCGCCTTAAGCTCGCTTGATCTGTTCCGAAGGTCGGTAAGGCTTAGCCCGACTTGTGAAACTAGTTCCGTGTTGCTTTGTTCCTGCTCTGTCAGTTCAGCCAATCTTCTATAAACGTCCTCCAGCCCTTTACTCACCTGAGCTTCTGTTCGCTGAATATACTTTCTTTCTTCCTCGAGCATGGCAAGCTCCTGCTTCAGTCCAGCAATCTCTGTCTTAAGCACATCCTTGTCCTCTTGCAAGTTCTGAAGCTTCTGTTCGAGATCAGAGATCTCTCCGGCAACACGCTCCTTATCTTCATCACATCGGATCCGCTGAGCATCAAGATTCTGTTTTTCTTCGATCAATACATTCTCTTTTTCCAGTTGTTCCTCTTGGTCTATTAACAGCTGCTCTGCCTGTCCGAGATACATAGCCCTTTCCTGCTTGAAATATTTCTCAAGACGAAGCAGCGATACGGAGCGCAGTATTCCGCCATCTCGAAGCCTTTTGCGGTTTAGCTCATATCGATCCAGTTCAGACTTCATAATCTTTAAATTTTGCTTCGTACCGGCCAGTCTCGTCTGTGCCATAGACAATGATTCCCGTGTTTCCTTCAACTTGACCATGCTTTCTTCCCAATTTCTCTGCGCATCCGTAATGCCATGCATTTCGCTAAAAATACGGAATCGTTCTTCCGGCGACATCGTCGCAAATTGGTTTACTTCCTGCTGGTACCAGATTAAATAAAACAGGTCAGGGTCAATTCTATAGACATATTGCAAGTCTCTTTTATACTTGGTAAAGCTGTTTTCCCGATCTCCTGAAGTATAATGCTTTCTATCTGTATAATGATCTTGTTCATCACCTGCTTCGATAATAAATTCCTTCTTGATCGGCTCACCGGGCTCCTGTTTGATCAGCAGCGTAAATTCGATATAGCGCGGAGCGTCGATTTTCATCGATCCTTCATTCAAAAACAGCAGCGCAATACGTGCTCTCCAAGTTTCATCGGGAGGTAAATTTCGTGATTTCAGCCCTTCAACTTCTACTTTAGAGGAGTAGAGGACAGCACCCATACAGTACGTAATCGTCGATTTTCCTGCTCCATTGGGACCGGTGACCATAATATGATCCGTATGACCGGACAAATCCAGATAAGCAGGATCATAATCTCGAATGCCTGAAAAGGTTAGCTTCCATGGAATCATCTTATTCCCCTCCGGTGTGTAAATTGTAACGTCTGAAGAACTTGAGCACTTCCTCTTTGCTCAGCTGATTGGACTGACTAAATTCAGCTGTTCGCCGTAGGAATGAATCCGAGAAAAGATTTGCTCCGATAGCCGTCAACTGATATGCTCGTTCATTCGAAAATTCATTGTCGCTATATTCCTCAATGGCTCCGATTTTTTTTAGTGCATCCAGATTATTCAGCAGCTTCTGATTGGCTTTCGTCGTTTCATGTCCAAGTGCATGCAGCAGCTGATCAAACAGGGTGTACTCATGCTGCAGCACCTCTTGCTGATAAAAGATATATAGCAGCAGCGCCAGACTTTCTTCAGACAAAGTGGTTCTTGCAGTTCTAGCAGGAACCCTCATCATAACAATCAGTTGATCCCGTCGGTCGTCATAAATCAATTTGAAATATCTCCCTACTGCCTGGTTAACCCTAATAATGTAAGAATCAAGAGCATCATTATCACTTGCAGTGCCCAATTGTTTCTCGGCTTCCTTTCTGGACAAACCAAAGTTGCCCCCTCGTAAAGTTGCAGATGAGGAGAACAAAATATTCATAAATACCAGCTCTTCCTGCGGTGTCAGAACTCCCTTTAATCCCTGTAAAGCCTGCAATGTTTGACTCTCTGCCGCCTGATTCTCCGCAGGCTCTACCCGATCTTCCTTCTGTTTCCTCATTTCCTCATGATTCATCATGCAAATCTCCCGGCTTTCTTTTTTTAATCGTCCATTCCCGATCCTTCGGATTGATCCAATTCCAGACCTTGTCGGGCCACTGCTGAAGTTCTGATCCAGCTCTATTCATCCAAACCTTGTCGTTGCCAATAAGAGCTGAAACAGCCGCCAAGGAATTGATGGCGTCTGACCAGCGCGGGCCCGCGGCTTCGATCATGATTTGCTCCATCCCCGCCTCATCATATTGATCGAGATATTGTTCGACCTCTTCGGTGCGGATCATGGATTTCGTCATCAGCCAGGTGGTGTCTCCTATATACTGCTGCAGCTCATCTGCAGAAATTTGCTCAAGTTTGTATTCGATCATTTCTCCCTCTTCTTCCAGAGGTTTCACCTTGGGCTCATAGTTCTCCAAGTAATGAACCGAATCCGAAATATCAGCCGCAGAAATAGGAGCTGCAAACTTGATTGGAATCCATAGCCCATCCAATGCCTCGCCCTCGTACTGATCCTGTTCCATGAAGCTTAGCATTTGGTAAGGATTTGGAATGTCAGAATCAACAGGCGGATTATACATTTTGATAATGAATTCACGTACCTTCTCAGGCTGAATATAAGATGAAAGCACTGTTTCCCGCATCGTGGCAAATTTTAAATATTTATTCGTCATCCCAAGACTAAGACTTGTGCCTTCCGCTAATACAGAGGTTCCCTTTTGCATCAAAGTAGTCAACACCAGACTATCTTCCAACGTCTGAAATTGCCGGTAACGCTCCTCCAGCTTGCCCTGCAGCTCCTTCATCAACTCGTGAATCAGCTCTAACTGTGGCAATGCATTACGATCGGCCAGCATTTCAAGCTCTCGTTCTTTGAGCAACTGGATGGCATTCTCGACATTACGAATCATGCTGGCAATCTTGTTCCCGCCGGAAATGCCATGATCATCGTAGGCTTCGCTGATTTCTGCGTCTCGCCTTGCTTGAAACAAAGAACGTCCAATCTCGTCGTGCATATAATAGGCCAATGAGTCATTGGCAAGCCGCACCAAAGCATCCATCATCCGTTTCCCTGCATCGCGCAGCTTGATCTGCCTAGACTGTTTGGATAACCAGTTGTATTTCACCAAAATATTGATGATTTGCTCCATCTGCTTTTGGGTTGGAGGATTTGGATCTGTGTATTTATTTCTGTAACGATAGAATAATGTATCTGTATTTTCAATTGGCTCAGCCAGGCCCAAAGCTTCCTCATTTAGAAGCTGTATGATGCGCAGAAATCGGAATATCCCTCCCGGCGTCAACCATTGATGCGTACCGAGATCGTTGAATACACCTGCAAGATAACTGATATCCCGCATCGATTGATATAGCTCGGGAACCGTTTCGTCTTTGTCGAATACCGAGATCAGCATTCGATCCATTTCTTCCAATCCGTCTCACTCCCCAAAATCAGCTCTTGTTCTGTACGCTCACCATTCATCAGCAGTTCGTTCATATAATTCTCGTATTCTTCAAACCGGGTCAGGATCGAGTGATCATGGCATATCCATTTCATTGTGATTCGTTCTTTACTCGCCCCTTTTACAACCGATGTCAGATGACTGGCAATGACAAGACCGGATTCATCATAATCAGTCCATATGATCACTTGCTGGATGGAATCTCCTTGAAGCAACTGCCGAATCAGACGGGCATGCGCGCTTCTGAGTTGACCGTCTACTCCGATAACCAATAAGCCGCTGTCTTGGACAAATTCCTCTGCAGCTGCAAATCTGGTCAGAATTGCTCTGTTCTCCGCAAGCCAGAGTGTACCGGCTGAGGTCGAATAGTCATCTTTATATACAGCCAGGTCTGTTAAAGCGTAGACGGGCCCAGCCAAATAATTCGAGTACCTGCCCGATATCGGACCTGTAAAATAAATAGGCGTGATCTGTCCAAGACTATTCAACCCTAGCAAAGGTAACGGACAGGATGCCCAGGTTTCGACCAGACCTAGAAAATCCTGCTTGTGGGAATCAAAGGTTTTAGACCCCCCGATGCCCCGCTCATAGGAAGCTCCGATCTCTTTCCAGTCAAAAAATTGCTTACGAACAGACAAGTGGATAAAAGCCTGTAAGAAATGCATGAACACGAAGCGTTTTTTTCTTGTCCAACTCGCCGGAAATTCAGGAGAAGAACTGAAGTCATCCAAGAGATGATGTTGAAATAGCGCATCCAACACTGAAATTAAAGACGTTATATTTTCCTTTCGCTCCGGAAGCCAAGAAGAAGTATCTGAATGAGCAGGTTCAAGAGTTTTAAGGATATCAAGTTCGTTCCTAAGCGCTTGCCGCAATTCAGACCACTGCCGGTCTTCAGCCTCTCTTTTATTGTCAATAACCCCCTGCTTATATTGAAACAAACGAAGCCCCATACGGTAACTGATTCTTTCCGCAGTTCTGCCGTCTTGTTTGAAACGATACTCTTTCATAATCCAACCCTGCTCTAACCAAGTGAAGGTATTCGAATCTTCCTTAAGATCAGCTTTCCTTCCGACGCTCCATTCAAGCAATTTCTCTGAGGGTAACTGTGACTCATCCTCATAACTAACAGCAACAATCAACATCCCCGTCTTTCGATAGGTTTTAACGGTTCTTTTTACGATAGTTAATTCATGAAGATTACCTTCTGTAATACTTTCAGCCGTATCCAGGCCAACGGGTTCGATCTGCTCGCCTTTCTTTAAGATGTATTTTTCAATGAATTTTTTAATTTCTTCAAATTGATTTATGATCATAAACAACGAACCTTTATAAATGTAATTTATTTTAATTGTAGCATAGTGAAGGAAATGAGGCGGGAGGATATCTGGAAAATAAGAACCCCGCCCTTTCAGGCGGGAAATATCGGGTAGCTACTAATTAACGACAGTGATACCAATGAATTTTTCATTCATGGCCAAATTCCATTCGAAGCCCATTTTGAAGGACGAAAGCGATATGTTGGACCAGCCGACGATAAACAAGCCTTCGTCATGATCATAGTCGAGTCATCCCTTGAAAATGAGGGCTTCCTTCGCCGCTATCACGGGTATGGAAGTTTTCCATTTGAAAATAGATTTGGATGATCCGCTGATGTCCTCATCCGGGTACATGGCAAAATATCGCTTCGGCTCAAACGTATCTTGCTCCCAAATGCCGTCCGTGGACATCCCTCCATAAAGCCCTAAATAAAACAATCCGCCGGGCTTCAAAACGCGTTTGATTTCCGCGAGCACGCCGGGCAGCTGCGCTTTCGGCACATGCAGCAAGCAATTCATGGCGTACACCGCATCAAAGGAGCGATCCGTAAAATCCAGATGATAAAAGTCCATCACCCTTGCTCTCAGCCCTTTTTGCTTGCATAAACGGACCATTTCTTCGGATAAGTCTACGGCTATGACATCAAACCCATGCTTTTAAAAAAACAAGCTGTCCCGCCCCGGACCCGCGCCGATTTCTAGAACGCTGTGCACATCATTCGACTGGAACGCATTCAGCACATTGTCCCGCTCCTCGGCCTTCCACCCTCCAGCTCCGCAGCGTTTCTGAGGTCAGCATGATTGTCATATGCTTGTTTCAGCGTTGATTTGATGGATGAAGGCTCGATTGTGATTTGCATTTCCTCTCGGAGCTCGCGTTTCAGACAGTCGATTGGCGATTCTCCGGACTCCAGCTTGCCTCCCGGGAACTCCCACAGGCCTGCCTGCGGTTTGCCGGGCTTTTTTCTGGCGATAAGGACTTGTCCTTGCTCGTTTTCGATGATGGCTGCGGCGACTTGGATCAAAGGGGGGACCTCCTTGGTTAATAGCTCAATTCATCTTTCTCCTAACAACTATTATATTATTATCCCATATTGTCAAAGCGTCTATTTCAGAGCTTACAATTTTATATTTTACCTGACGGGTCACCAAGAGGAATAAGAATAGGATAAAAACGGGAAAACGCTGGATGAAATCAAAAGAAGCCGTTAAAGTCCTTTAAAGACCCTCACGGGGAATGATGTTAAAAAAGGCTCTGGACGAAGTGATTAATTATCGGTTCCTGAGCCTGTTTTTGTATCTCGTAAAAAACTAAATGCAGTTCCACTCAAGCCACCGCCATCCCTAACCCCAGCAATCCCCCTAATCCCTAACATGAATCAAAATATACTTCGTCGTTTGATCCCATCCCAAATCGAATGGTACGCGATAACGGTCGGCGGTATGGGAGTTCACGAGGGGATAGCCGTTCGCGTCCTTCCCGACGACGACCGAAAAGTGGTCCGTGTCCCCTTTCAGCTCGTAGCCGATCAGATCGCCCGGCTGCAGCTTGGCAATCGCGCCATGGGGATGCTTGTCGCCGGATCGCGTAATTTCTTCAAATGTCCCTTTGGCAATCTGGCGGCCGTATCCGGAGTAAAACAAGAAGCGCTGGAAGGCATCCGTCTGCACCCAGGCCTGGCTTCCGCCTCCCCGATATCCCCAAATGCCGGACATCGGCAATCCGCCGCCTTCCTTTTTATCGCCAAGCACCTGGGATGCGAAGTTCGTGCAGTCTCCTCCCAGAGACGTATAATCCCTATAATTCCGGTTGTACCGATTGTTATTGCCGGCTCCCCAAGCCAGTCCCGCATATTTGTTGGCGTAAGCGACGGCGCGTTCCCGCTTGTATCTGCCTTCTTTTTTGGCCGCCTCGGGTTCGGGCGACAGATGCGGAAAGCCGGGAGGGGAATCCGGGATCAAATCCGGATTTTCTTCAAGCGGATCGAGGTACCACTCCTTTTTAACGATCCATCCGTCGCTCGTTTTTTTCAGGATAAGGGCATGCCGGGTACCGATTCCAAAGGATTGCGGGGGAACGGACGACGTCTTGTAGCCGTAAGAAATTTTGGTGGATTGGACCAAAGAAAGCACGGCTTGATCCCCGACTTCCTTCAAACGGGCGATTCGGATGCGGGGGTCTGCGGCGATCAGCCGAAGTCCGCGTTTTTCAATCCATGCGTGAACGTATTTTGCGCGTTTTAATTCCATTTGGTAAGCGTAGCGGCCCCCGGACTCGGACAGGTCGTAATATTTCTCGATCGTCGTCGGCTGCTGATCAATGAGCAAGCGGTTGCGGTCTTGGTACAATTGCTCCAAAAACGGCATCATCTTTTCTTTATCATCGTCCTGCTCGGGGGAAAGGGCATAAGCATCCGATGGCGATAAACAAAGGATCAAAGACATGCCAATCAGCAAAAACAGTCGTAACACAGCGGAAATCTCCCTTATCAAGGTTATTTAAGCGTCAGGGCTTTATTAAAAATCCTTGAATGTCCTTTTGAGAATCAACCTTTATGCTTCCCATGAAGAATGGAAATATCCTTTGAGGTTCGAATTCCATATCCTGGTTTCAGACAAGTTTCGGCCACCCATGGGGACTACCTTCGCCGTTTCGCTCATATAATTTTGGGACAACGTTTTTTGGGGTGAAAAGATGCCGCTTCCTTCCGTCCTTAAACAAACCGTGATGCGCACAAGCATCATTTTTCTGGTGAAAGCCATCGGGCTTGCGGCCCGCATCCCGTTGTTTCGGCTGCTCGGCTCGGAAGGAACAGGGATTTATCAGATCGTGTACTCCATCTTCGGATTCGCGCTTACGCTCACCGTGGGCGGCTTCCCTACATCGCTGGCGCTCATGACGGCGAAAAACGCGGCGCGCGGCCTGCAACTTTTCAACCGGCTGGTTGTCCCGTTTTTGATCCTGGGTGTATGTTCCGGTTCCCTGCACTACGCCATAGCCCCATATGTTGCTTATTATCTCGGGGACAGCCGTCTGGCGTTTCCCATCCGCTGCATTGCGCCGGCGCTCGCGGTGATTCCGTTACTGCAGCTGTACCGCGGTTATTTGCAAGGGATCGAGTCTTACCTGCAAGCGTCCGTTTCCGAACTCGTCGAACAAGCGGTGCGCGCCGGTACGATGTTATTATTGGCGGTTTTATGGCTGAAATACGGCATTCATGCAGCGGCCGGCGGAGCGGCGTTCGGAGCCTTTACAGGCGGCGTGGCCGCAGTATGTTTTCTTTGGGTTTTGCGATACAAAAATCAAGAGGGGGCGCCGATCAATGCGGGGAAAACGTCCACGTTACGCTGGTTCGTCCTTGGGCCGGAAGCCTTTCTTTTCGTGAAGTCATCCCTTGCCATTATGTTCACCCGTTTAATTTCCCCGGCAGCCGATCTTCTGGATGCGCTGATTATCCCTCGGCGACTGCAGATCGCGGGACTTACCCACTCGGGTGCACTCGCCGTTTACGGGGAAATATTCGGCATGGCATCGATCATCGTGTACCTGCCTACCATTGTGACCGCTGCTTTATCCTATACAGTTGCCTCGAAGCTGTCAGCCGGTTGGCAAAGCAACAACAGGAAAGATTTTATAGAACGCTCGAACATATGCCTGGAAATCGGGTGGTTATGGGGGATCAGCTCTGCCATCATCCTTTTCTTTCATGCGGACGAGCTCTCCAGGCTCATTTTTGGGAACGAAGTTGCGGCCGCGGCCATTCGTTGGATGTCCTTTGCCCCGATCATTGCGGGGATGAGGGAGCTGACGACGACGATTTTATGGACGACCGACCAAAAGAAAGGGCCCTTTATCGGCTCTCTTTTCGGCCTTGCCTGTTCCGTGATTGCCGCATACTTCTTAACGGCCATTCCCGGGTTCGGTTACGCCGGCGCGGCCATCGGCATCTTCCTATTCGAACTTGTTCCATTGTTTTGGAATGCCATCGTTTTACGTAAACAGTGCAAAGGTGCATTTTCCATCGGGCACTTGTTTAAAGTCTCGCTGTTTCTGGTGCTGATTCCCTTTCTCCATGCTCCATTGGATGCCTTTCTGGCGCACATCGGCCTGGCGTCGTCGGCTCTCCGATCGGCCGTAAGCCTGTTGTTTTTTACCGTCAATATGGTTTTTTACATCCTGTACCGATTCCGGAAAAAATAATCCATGAAGGGGGAGGGCCGATGAGGGCTCTACGCATGGAAACAAGCAAAAATAAAGCCTTATCTATCGCGAAGAATAGATAAAGCTTTGACGATTCAGCACGTTTACGCTTCCGTCTGCTCAGACGACTCCAACAAACGCCCGCTTACCTTGGTAAGAAACGCCGACCATCTCTCTTGAAATTCGGGGTCGCTCGACTCCAGGCCGGTCATGATCTGCGTGATGCTGCTGAAAATGATCGGATACGTCGTTAATGCGGTCAGCGCCAACGCCACAAATTCAGGGTCGAGATCCGGCGGCACCATCCCCTTTTCTTGTTGGGCCTTCCAGTACGACGCATAGGATTGCAGGGCGATTTCCCCGCCCTTATTCCATGAGGTCTGCTCGGCTCGCGCCTCAAGCGCTTCCCAAGCGCTGAACTTAATGAAGTCCGCCCTCGCCTGGCTGTTGACTCTGAAACGGTGCTCCGCAATATGGAGCGGATCGTCTGGAACCTGGGCTACCCACTCCGGTTCGCTCGTCGCCGAATACGCCAAAACGGCTTCCAACAGTTCCGCTTTCCCTTTGAAGTAATGATAGATCAGCTGCTTCTTCACCCCGGCGTTTTCCGCGATCGCCTCGATCCGCGCCCCCTTGAAGCCCTTGTCGAAAAACTCGCGTTTTGCGGCTTCAAGAATGTTCTTTTGCGTACGTTCCGCGTTGCGTATTTCTCCCACTCGGCTGTACCTCCATCCCAAGTCTGTTAATATCATCCTACCCTCTTACTGAACTGCTGTCAAATTTAATTTGACAAATATAAAATTATAATTGACGAGAGTAAAATTATAACTTACCATGTAGTCAGTAACCAATATTTGCTACAAGGTGGCGATGGGAACAAACGCGTAGCTTCGCTAAAGGCAGGGAAAATCCGAATGGTCTTGAAAGGGGCTGTGATGCGCTAGAGCGTTGCAAACTCCGCGGTCAACGCGAACATCAATGCGAAATAGAAGGAACCGATTTTTAATCGGTTCATCCCGAATTTGCATGGTGCAAGGGAGCGATATTCGGGTGGCCAAAATGGATTTAAAAAAACAAACAATGGAGGAATTCCCATGACCGTCTTATCGATTGTTCTTCAAAGCTTGCTGATCGCCTATTATGTCTTTTCGGGATCCGCGAAGATCGCGGGGGCCAAATACTGGGTGGATGTGTTCAACGGTTTGAAGCTGCCTCAATGGTTCCGCGTCATCACGGGCCTGGTTCAGTTGGCCGGAGCGGCCGTGCTTATCATCGGCTATTGGTATGCAGAGGCCGTTGCATGGGGCGGCATTTGGCTTGGTATTACGATGCTGGTCGCGTTTTTTGCGCATATCAGGGTTAAAGATTCGTTCGGCAAAACGGTGCAGCCCGTCGTGTTCCTTGCGCTTATCGTCGTTGTAACCCTTATGAATGCGGACGGCATCATGAACCTTTTATGATCACGATCGATACGCCGGGACCTGCGGCTGCGGCTCCCGGTTATTCCGCTCCAACGCAAAAAACACCCGGCAACCCGCCGAGTGCTTTCCACGCTATTTCTGCTGTTCTAACCTTTTTTTATCTAATCTTGTTTGGATCTAATCTTCATTTACCTTACAACCCGATGCCCTTCGGCAAATCCTCCTTCTTCACCTGCTCCCATTCCTGCACGTACGCTCCTTTCGCCATCACCTTCAAATAGACCCCCTGCTTTAAATCGACGCTGGACGTAAACGTCACGTCTTTCTTTTTGCCCTCGGCATTGTACCCGGTCAGGTTGTACTTGAATCGGCCGTCGTCCGGTTCCGAAGGTTTGTTGACCTGGACGTAGACATATTCTTTGGTGATGAACGGGTTGAAGCGATCGACGACGTCTTTGTACGAAAAAACGAAAAATGCTGCGAAAATGACGATGATAAAAGCGGCAACTGCGCCGAATTTTTTCATGATGGTTCCTCCTCTTTTCCCATGGTTGAATCATGGATCTGCTTGATTTCAGTCTGTCAGGACATGGCGTTTTTGACGATTTTCCTATAATAGCCGATGGTCAGGACCGCAAACACAAAATAGATCAAGGCGTACATGGCCATCGCAATCACCGAAGGTACGGTGATGTCGGACAGCACCAGGATGGACGCCGCTTTGACGGCAAAGATCGAATGCAGGATGCCGATCAGGAGCGGTATCGCGAACACGAACAGCTGCTTGCGTACGATGCCCCTCATGATGTCCTTCACGTCAAAGCCGAGCTGCCGCAAGGTCTTGAAGCTTCTTTTCTCCTGCTCCGCTTCGGTCATTTGCTTGAAGTACAGGATGCTGCCCGTCGAAATGAGGAACACAAGGCCGAGGAAGGCCGAGATGAACATCAACAACCCGAGCGAATGAAGCGCCCCCTCGTATTGCGTATGAAAATCGGGTTCGAAATCGTCCTTCGACACGTATTTGGCGTAAAGGGCCGATGCCTTGGCACGCTCCGCTTTGCCCGGGACCTGGTACGTATCCAAGCGGACTTTTTCGTATCCGGGAGATCCCGGCATGTTGTTCGCCAGCTCCTGCACGGTGTTTTCTGAGGTCACGAGCTGGGCGCCGTAAACGTTGAAGTTCATGACGTATTGCACGACGAGGTTCGTCAGCCGCATTTTCGTTTCCCCGCGTTTGCCCAGCACGATTTCCTTCGGGAACCCCATGCCTTCCTTATCGGTTCTTCCTTCGAGGTTCACCCGGGCATCATACAGCACGGCCTCGCCTTTCGGCGGCACTTTCACCTTCATGCCTGCTTTTTGCAGCTGCTCCGCCGGCAGGAACAACATGCCTTGCGTCGATTCTTCCGGCTTGCCTTGCAAATCACGGATCGTTCCCTTCAGCCGCACCGCGTCAACCGGTTGATGATCGAACCGGATGCCCGCCTTCTCCAGCTCCGCGCCGAACGACTTGGCGTCTTTTTCTTTGTTTTCGAACACAAAATCGTACGGCAGCGAGATGCGCGTATCGCTTTCCGCCGAAAAATAAAGCGAGTAGGCCAGCGCCACCATCGTAAGCGTCATCGCCGACAACACCGTGATCAACGTGAGCGAGTTGGCGTTGGCTTTCATCCGGTGCATGAGCGGTGCAAGGGACAAGCTGTTCAGCAGCCCGAGATGCCCGTTTTTTCTTTTCCGAAACTGGTAAAACAGCCACCCGATCGTCACCCGGAACAGCAGATACGTGCCCAGGATCGTCGAAAGAAGCACCAACAGCATGTTAAAAAACAGCATGTCGTTCACCATATGCCCCGACAGGTCATAGCCGTAAATGATCAGCGCGATGCCAAGCAGGGCAAGAAACGCGGCGACGACGGTTTTCGGCTTTTTGGGATGGTCGCCTTGGCGTTCCGCGTTAAACAATTCAAGCAGCGTGTTGCGGTAAACCGTAAGCGTCATCTGGATGGAAGTGAAAATGATCAAGGCGGCAAAAACGATCACCGTCTGCACCGCCGCCGCGGCCGAAAAGGCGATCCCGACGATGACGTCGAAGCCGAGCAGCTTCATCAGAATCAGCAGAAACAGCCGCGATACGAGCGCGCCGCACCCGATACCGAGCAGAAGGGCGCCCAGGCCGAGCAGCATGTTTTCGATGATCAAAAACCGGGCCACGCCCAGCTTCGACAGGCCGATCAATTGGTATAAACCGATCTCCTTGCTGCGCCGCTTCAGAAAAATGCTATTGGCGTATATGGTAAAGATGGCGACGATGACGAGCAGCAAAATTCCCGCCACCCGGAACGACGTTGCAAAATTCACGTCCGCGCCCATCCGCTCCACGATCGACGAATCATGCTGCAGCGTCGCAAAGACGAAATACAGGCTCATGCTGAAAATGAGCGCAAAAAAGTACAGGTAATAATGTTTGATGTTTTTCCGAATGCTGCGGATGACCAGTTCAAATAACGTCAACGTTGTCCCCCCCAAGCACGGCCTGCACGTCCATGATTTCCTTGAAAAACGACGGCCTCGTTTTGTCCCCGCGGTACAGCTCGGAGTAAATTTGTCCGTCTTTCAGGAACACGACCCGGCTGCAGTAGCTGGAAGCGACAGGATCATGCGTGACCATGACGATGGTGACGTCCCGTTTCCGGTTCAGGTCTTCCATCGTTCCCAAAAGGGAGGAAGCCGATTTGGAATCCAGCGCCCCCGTCGGCTCGTCCGCAAACACCATCGAGGGCCGGTGGATCAGGGCGCGGCCGGCGGACGTGCGCTGTTTTTGCCCGCCCGATAATTCATGCGGATATTTATGCGCCAGCTCCTTGATGCCCAAAATGTCGGCGATGATGTTGAACTCCTCTTCCGCCATTCGTTTGTCCATTTTGCTGAGGGAAATGGGAAGCAGAATGTTTTCCTTCACGGTGAGCGTGTCGAGCAGGTTGTAATCCTGAAAAATGAATCCGAGTTTTTGGCGGCGAAAAGCCGAAAGCTCGGCATCCTTCATTTTCGAAACGTCGGCGTCGTCGATCCGAATGGTCCCCTCCGTCGCGCGGTCGATGGTCGCCAGCACGTTCAGCAGGGTGGTTTTCCCCGACCCGGAAGGACCCATGATGCCCACGAATTCCCCTTCCAGGACGCGAAGATCGATGCCTTTTAACACTTGTTGGGCGCTGCCTTTGGAACCGTAGGTTTTGCGGACGTTCTGCGCGTGCAGCACCGTTTTTTGCGAATTTATGTCATTCATAGCGAACCTCCATGTTTGGCTGTATCCTCATTGTACTTTCGACCGCCGGGTCTTGTCGCACGTTTTGGATGACAGGCCGGCAGGGCAAGGTGACAATATCGTCATGTTGCGCTGCGGCACAATCAAAAAAAGCAGTCAGGACGTACCCGGCTGCTTGTCTTGTCTCGTATAGATTCCATTATGGGGAACATCGGAAGGGGATATTCCCTTCGAAAGAAACACGGATTGGGGCTATGTCAGCATCCCTCTCCGGATCGCCTCAAACTCGTTTTTAGCCGCAAAAATCATGCGCATGTTCGTCCCGTTTGGCGGCTCCGACTGCGCCTGAAGCGTAATTCCGATTTTGGACGCGACGGTTTGCGCGAGATACAGCCCGAGGCCCGTCGCCGCGTTTTGGATTCGGCCGTTCCCGCCCGTGAAGCCTTTATCGAAAATGCGCGGCAGGTCGTGCGATGCAATGCCCGGCCCTTCGTCCTTCATGTTCAGGACGGCGTTCCCGTTCTCCGTGACGCTTGTCCCGATGACGATGATCCCGCCCTCCGGGCTGTATTTGACGGCGTTCGTCAGCAGCTGGCGGAGGATGAACCGGCACCATTTCCGGTCGGTCACGACCTCGGCGTCTTCGCCTTCGAATTCGACCGCGATGTTTTTCTCCATGCACCAGGAAGCCAGGTCGCGCACCTCCTCCGCGGCAAGCCGCCGCACGGACGCCGGCTCCAGCACGTAATCCGACTCAAGGGACGGAAGGCGCGCCATATGGAGCTGCCGGTCGATCAGCAAATGGATCCGCAGCCACTCCGCTTCGATTTTCCGGATCGCCGGATCGCTGCGGTTGGCGTCGATCGTAAGTTTCATCGCGGTCAGCGGCGCTTTCACTTCGTGAATCCAGGAGGAGGTAAAATCATTTTCGATCAGCTGCGCCTGCTTCACGTCGGATAGCTTTCTCCTGTAAAAAAGATCCGCCGCACGCAAAATGTCGTTCGTTACCTCATCCGGATAAAAGGCTGGTTTCGGCAACGTTTCCAGCCAATCCTCGTGCATCTCTTGGCTTCGTGCCGCCAGCGCCGCCGCATACTTCGTTTCCGTTTTGTAACGCCAAATCAAAAACACGGCAAAGACGAGCAGGAACAACACGTTCAAATAGATCACGGAGCTGGCATGGACCGCGATGCCATGGTCGAGCAGAATCAGCACATCGGTAAACACGAGCAGCGCCAAAAACAGAAAAATCCAGCTTTTCTTATAAGCCACGTAACGTAAAAACACCCCTCCGACGCGCCTCCTTTATAACGTGATGGCCATGTAGCCAAGCCCTTTTTTCGTGACGATCGCTTCTTCCAGCCCGAGTACCGCCAGCTTTTGGCGCAATCGCGTCATGTTGGCCGTGAGGGTGTTGTCATTCACGAAATGCTCGTCCTCCCACAGCTTCCGGATCAGATCGTGGCGGGACACGATTTCATTTTTCGCTTGGACGAGAACGGCAAGAATAAAAAATTCGTTTTTCGTCAGATCAGCCTCCTGGCCGTCCTTGCGGATGACGCCGCGTTTCATGTCGATGACCGCGCCGTTCCACTCGATAATATCCGACGCCTCTTCCCCGTATGCGTACGTCCGGCGGAGGATCGCCTGGATTTTGGCCAGCAGCACGTCCATATGGAACGGCTTCTGGACGTAGTCGTCCGCACCCATGTTCATCGCCATCACCATATCCATCGGATGGTCCCGCGAGGACAGGAACAGGATGGGCACCTTCGATACCGCTCGAATTTCCCGGCACCAGTGAAAACCGTCGTATTTCGGAAGCTGAATATCCAAGACGACCAGATGGGGCTGCGCATCGGCAAAAGAACCCATCACATCGTCAAACGATTCCGGTCCCGTCACGCGCAAAGACCATTTTTCCAGCCTGTCCTTCAGGGCTTCAAAGATGTGAGCGTCGTCTTCGACGATAAAAATGTTCATATCCATCGGTGTACCGTCCCCTTTCATACCATGTATTGTAAATCATAGCGGGCGTGATTTGAAA
This sequence comes from Paenibacillus sp. FSL M7-1455, assembly GCF_038004655.1. Classification (NCBI taxonomy): domain Bacteria; kingdom Bacillati; phylum Bacillota; class Bacilli; order Caryophanales; family Paenibacillaceae; genus Paenibacillus; species Paenibacillus sp. FSL M7-1455. Next base: position 4,937,948 of record NZ_JBBORO010000001.1, read on the forward strand.
TACGAGACAAAATAAGGACCCTACCTTAATAGAAAAAGACCCTCCGAAGAGAGTCCTATGGTATAATATGGATTGTGCAACATTTCGGCTTTAAGGGCGGTCGGCTAATCTCCCGGAAGGGAGGTGATGCCCATGGAGGTAAAAGATGCACTCTCCTTAATGTTCATGTTTGGCATGTTCATTTTGGCGCTGCTCACCTACATGAAAAAGAAATAGACCGCCCTTGGTGAGGACAACGGTCTATTTCACGACTTAACTCCGAAGCCGACCGCTCTTTTAGCGGCTGTTGTACCAAGGGATCGTGTTCCAGCACGGTCCCTTCTTTATTGTTATCTTAGCATATGGAGAAATATACCTCAAGGTACGTGGCCGTTGGGGCTTCCGTAAATTTCTTAGCGTACCCGTTTCGCGTGATCTTCCCGTGTATAAAATGCGGCCGGACGGGAGGTAATAGCTACGACGGCTTATTTTTTTGAACCACGCGTCCGGATGGGATGCGACGCCATTCGGGTCGGTAGGAAGGCGTTTTGCCATGTTTCAATCCACCGTATCCACACAGGACGCAACTTCTGATCCGGGCTTGTCCGGCTCATTTCGGCCAATTTCAATCCACGCATCCACACAGGATGCGACTTTATTCCGGCGGTCGCGGCGGAGTTGGATCGACTATTTCAATCCACGCATCCACACGGGATGCGACTCAATCACGCGGTCGGTGTGGCGACGCAGCTTTCATTTCAATCCACGCATCCACACGGGATGCGACCAAGACCCGCGGACACCCTCGTCGTCCGCTCTACATTTCAATCCACGCATCCACACGGGATGCGACGATGACAAGGCCTTAAAACAATACAAGCAGATGGAATTTCAATCCACGCATCCACACGGGATGCGACGTGGAATTTTTCCAAAGTCAACTCGGAGAAATCAAGATTTCAATCCACGCATCCACACGGGATGCGACTAGACATGTATGCTTCTTCGATTTGGTCCCATGTATTTCAATCCACGCATCCACACGGGATGCGACTATTCGATACTGTTGGAGGGTTAGAAGTTATTAATTTCAATCCACGCATCCACACGGGATGCGACCTGTGTTTGGCAGGGACTTGAGAATTGATCTGAATATTTCAATCCACGCATCCACACGGGATGCGACCAAGTTCTTTGCTTGTCTCGGTAAATAGTTTAGGTTATTTCAATCCACGCATCCACACGGGATGCGACTCCGATCGTAGAGCTCTCCCTTCGGATCGGTTAATTTCAATCCACGCATCCACACGGGATGCGACGCATGGAGGGGTACGGATGGTATTGGGTCATCATTATTTCAATCCACGCATCCACACGGGATGCGACGACGATTGCCTTTGCGGATCCGGGCGGCCCACTTATTTCAATCCACGCATCCACACGGGATGCGACAAGTCTTGAAATTTACATATCTCGGTAGTACCATAATTTCAATCCACGCATCCACACGGGATGCGACGTAACTAAACCCTAACTTGGTAAGATACTCTACCATTTCAATCCACGCATCCACACGGGATGCGACTCTAAGAGCAGGAGTAAATGTTGCAGGACTGGTCGATTTCAATCCACGCATCCACACAGGATGCGACGGATTACGCCTGGAACATAACCAATGCACGTCAGCAATTTCAATCCACGCATCCACACAGGATGCGACTATTAGCCGGGATATCCGTTATCGCGGTTGCAAAATTTCAATCCACGCATCCACACAGGATGCGACTCGTTTCGAATGTAAAATAAACGCATTCTCCAAATCATTTCAATCCACGCATCCACACAGGATGCGACGTCTAAAAACTGGTCAAAGGACGTAAATAGTTTCATTTCAATCCACGCATCCACACAGGATGCGACTCCGATTTTCAGGCGAACTTCCCTCAAAATAGGCTCTTTATTTCATTAAACAACATTTCCCGCCCCATAGAATAAACATTTATTTACAGAAAAGGGGTAGTATCAAGATATTTTAGGTGCGAACCCCCCAGGGAATTCATGTTCACTTCACATTCGCACCAAAGACCTTCCCAAACCGCTCTGTAAAAAGGTACCACTTCCTTCTTTATCTTAGCATAACCCGTACGGGACAGCTATTGTGCCTTCTCCAAACCATGCTGATCCCCGAAAAATCTATCTCCTGAGCTCCTTGCAATAATGTACTATTCCCCATCGGCTTTTCGGCTCTATAATGCAAGAAACTTATTCTTGAAGGAGCCTTGGAGCATGAACATCATGTCGTTTCTCTTATACTGCGTCGTCGTCACCTTCACGCCGGGACCCTCGAATATCGTTATTTTGGCCACGGTGAATCAAAACGGTTTCAAACACGCCTTAAAGTTCATTTCCGGATCTTCTTTGGCTTTTGTGCTGCTGATCGCAGCCTCGGTAACGGTAAACCGGGAATTGCTGACCCGCATGCCGGTGCTGCTCGCCGGACTTCGAATCGCCGGGAGCCTGTTCATCCTTTACCTGGCTTATAAAATCCTTCGGATGGATGTGTCCCGTTCGGCTGCCAAACAGGCAACGTCGTTCATGTCCGGATTTTGCATGCAGTTTCTCAATCCCAAGGTGGTCTTGTTTACCGTTACGGTGATCCCGATCTACGTCATGCCTTACTATACATCGGGCTTCGTCCTTTCGGCCTTTGTGGCGCTGGTTTCGCTCATCGGGATTTTGGCCTACCTAACCTGGGCGGTTTTTGGTAAGCTGTTAAAAACACTGCTCCAAAAATACCAAAAAGCGACCAATATCATCCTCGCATCGTCTCTGGTCTATTCTGCGGTCATGGTGTCCGGGATCGTGGAGCTTGCAAAGGGGTGACATGACATTGGAAGATCGGTTTACCTACAGACAGTCCGCAGGCATGACGGCTCTGTCCGCCAGCTTGTCGGATTTTACCTATAAAAAACACTGCCACGAGGAATACGCCATGGGGGTTACCCTGCGCGGGGTCCAACAATACCATCTGGAAGGCAGCATGCAGTCGTCCGTCCGGGGCGGCGTGATGTTGTTTCATCCGGAGCAGACCCATGACGGAAAAGCCCACGACCGGACGGGCATCGACTACGTCATGGTCTACGTTCATCCGGATCTCAGGCGCTCGGAAAAAAGGACGTGCTGCGCTTCAAAGAACCGATCGTGTATCATGCCGGGTTAAGGCAAAGCTTGCTGGAATTATCGCAGGCTATTTCCGAAGGTCGGGACGAAGCGTTATGCAGCGATCTGCTTTTTAAAGTCGCGGGGCATGTATCCCAGGATATTTTGGAGCCGATGAACATCAAGGACCGGGCTTTTACGGAAAAAGCCAAGGAAATGATGCGCAGCGACCTGCAGCATGTGCTTCGCCTGGATGAAATCAGCCTTGCCTTCGGGATGTCCAAATACCAATTCATCCGCGCTTTTAAAGCCAACACCGGCATCTCGCCTTACCAGTATTTCGTGAACTGCCGGGTGGAGCAGGCAAAACAGGTGATCGAGCAGCATAAGGACATTTATCTGGCGTCAGCAGCTGCGGTTTTGTGGATCTGGCCCATCTGAACCGGCATTTTAAACAGGTATACGGCACGACGGCTTTCGAATATTTGTCCTATGTGGAAGGTAACATGTGACCTATTATTCCGCCCGGCTCTTCGGCCTGTATCCGAAAAGGATGGCAGGCTGGAGAGCCTCTTCATTCATTCGGATACCAACCGCTTCTTGTCCAAATCCAGCCGGTATTGTATTTTCCCGATGGGGTCGCCGCCAGCTCCAACAGGCGGATGCACGATCAATTTGTCGTTTTCAACATAAGGAAACGGATTGATTTCGGAATAAACCAGCGTATGGAACACATGCCCGTTGCTAACGATTTGCAAAGGAAATGCTTCGCCGCTGCGTTGATCGACCGCAAACAAATAGCCTTCCACCCCATGACCCGTTTTGTACTGCGGGGTAAGCACGTAAACGTCCGCATCTTTGAAACGGACCCTCTCGAAAGACAGCTTTTCGTCATCGGGCCGGGCAAACATCAACGCGGGCAGCTCCAGCAATACCCGGTTTTCTTCTCCCTGCCGGTATATAACGGAATAGTCGCTTTGGAACGTTTTGTCGCCTTCCCGTCCGTAATTGCTCGACACGGCCAAATGCCCCAGCTCCTCCCAACCGTTCGACATCATCACTAACGTTCCTTGCTCCGTGACCGTCTCGGCACGAATGGATGGAGTATCTTTCACCGAGTCGAGTTCGGTGGAAGCCGAAAGAATCGATTTTGGAAACCGGCTGGTGAGCTTGCTTGGGGTTTCCCCCCTCGGTGAAACTTCGGTTTTTTCAACGGCTGGATCGGCGGGATTCGACGCGGAAAGATCCGTGGAGCGATCAAGCTCTACCGCCGCCTGAGGCGTGCAGCCTATTAGCAGTCCAAACCATAAAAGGGACGCAGAAAATAAAACCTTCGTGTTCATATGAATTCTCCCGTTTTCGCTTACCATGCGTTTCCTTCATTGTACACGCCGAATCCATCCAAAAAGTTTATAAAATGTATTTCATTGTTTAAATTTCCGTCATTTAAGTTCTAAGTGCATACAACCCCGAAATGACCCGGTCAAGCCTCTCTTTAACTAGAATTGCCTCCGCATATCGGGCGGGAATGCCTTCATAACCGTAGTGGATACCGGCCAAACCGCCGGCGATGGCGCCGATCGTGTCGGAGTCTCCTCCCAGATTTGCCGCCTGCTGCACGACGCCCGCAAAATCCGGCGCATGGAGCAAAATATGCAGTACCCACCGGAAGGTATGTACGACAAAACCGCTCGGCGGGCAATCCGGCTCCGCTTCGATGAGGCCTTCGTATTCGCTACCTGTCACCTCGGCCAAAATCGCTGCTCTTAAGTTTTCGCCCTGCAAAAGACGCTCGGCAATCCGGTTGTACAGGATACAGGCTTCCGCGCACCTTGGATCGTAATGCGTCATCCGCGACTGCATGGTTGTCACCCGCTCCATGTCCGCCGGGTCGCTGTAGGCCAGCGCCGCCGGCAGGCACCGCATCAGGGATCCGTTTCCGCCGCTTTGCCCCATATCCATATGCGCAACAAAGGCTGCTTCGAACCAGTCCCCCTCGTATTTTTCAAACACGTGACGGATGATGTTCCCGATATCTTTGGGCCGCGATTCATACCAGGCCATAAAACGGCACCCGATCGCCTCCATCGGCTCCTTCGGATGTTCGAGAATCCCTTCCGCCACGCAAAGCGTCATCATCGTATCGTCGGTCACTTCCCCCGGTTCCAGGCTCCACACGCCCCCACCGACGATCTCCGTCAAATAGCCGTGTTTCGCCTCGACCTCTTTTGCGCTCATAAACTCCGTCGTTCCGCCCAGCGCGTCGCCCACGGCCACGCCATACAGCCCGCCCTTCATGCGGTCGAATAATTGATTTTCCATAAGGCACCTCGTTTCCTGATTTGGAGATAGAAATCCCGGCAATGCTTATTTGGCTATGATTATACTACAATAGGCCGCTTATGTCGGGGCGTGCCGTTAAGCAGTCCGGTGCAGACCCGAATTCACAGACCACCCTTTTAGAAAAATAATATAGATAAAGCAGCAACAGTTGGTATTTTTCCATCGTCTTTTAAATGGAGGTGTTTATCCATGAAGATCATTATTGTCGTTATCATTCTTTTGAGCTTGTTCGTCGCTCCGTCCTTTAATCCCGGGCAACTTCCGTCGACAAACACAGGGATGGAATCCAAGAAAACGGATATGAAGGATTTTACGGCCCGCGTCACCGTCCCCAAAAAACTGAAAACGGGCAAGGCCTTTGCGGTAAAAGCCGAGCTTCTAGTAAACACGGAACAAAAAATGACGATGATGAGCAGGGAGAACGTGTTCGTATTTTTGATTAAAGATAGAAACGGGAAGCAAATCAACTCTTTTGGGGTTCATGATGCAGGAAAGGTCCGGACGCTTTCCGGCAAAGAGACAATTTCAGAGGTATATCACTATAAGATAAAGGAACCGGGCGTCTATATGATTTCAGCAGTCGCGGAATTTAAAATAAATAAAGATGGAAGCATCAAGGACTATAAAATGGAAGCCGATCCCCAAACGGTTGAGGTAACGGAATGACTTTATAATAAAAATCTTAGATAAAACGCTAAAGGCAGCCCCAAGATTTCTTTGGAGCTGCCTTATCATTTTCCGGTGAACGGTATGGCGTAAAGGCTCCTCCCGGCTTTGATCATTTCCGAGCGCGCGAGAGATGGGCCGCCAAGTAGGTTCCGGTGTGGGAGCCTTTGATGGCGGCGACTTCTTCCGGCGTGCCCTGAGCGATCAAGCGTCCTCCCTCTTCGCCGCCCTCCGGCCCGTAATCGGCCACCCAGTCCGATTCCGCAATAAGGTCGAGATTATGCTCGATCACGATCACCGTATTGCCGGCGTCTACCAGACGGTTCAACAGGGAGCAAAGCTGGCGTACGTCCCAGGGATGGAGCCCCGTCGTCGGCTCATCCAACAAATAGAGGGTATGTCCCCGGTTTTTTTTGCCCAGTTCCTTCGCCAGTTTGATGCGCTGGGCTTCTCCGCCCGACAAGGTGGATGTCGGTTGTCCCAGCTGCAAGTAGTCTAGGCCGACCTCGCACAGCAGCTCCAGCTTCCCGGCAATTTCCGGCTCCACGAAAACCGAAGCGTTCTCCCGGACCGTCCCGTCCAGAACGTCCGATATGCTGTAACCGTTGTACTTCACTTCGAGCACTTCATCCGTGAACCGTTTCCCCCGGCAGGCCGGGCACCTTACTTCCACGTCAGGCAAAAAATGCATTTCCAGCTGCAGGGTGCCCATGCCCTGGCATTTCTCGCATCTGCCGCCCGGGGTATTGAAGGAAAAATGCTTGGACGACAATTTTCTCTTCCTCGCCTCCGGAAGGCTGGCGAACAAGCTGCGGATCGGTGTAAAAAGATCGGTGTATGTCGCAATGTTGGAACGCGATATTCGTCCGATGGGGGACTGGTCAACGGCTATGATTTTGTCGATATGCTCCAATCCGTCAATGCGCTCATGTTTGCCCGGCATTTCGTTCGTTCCGTGAAGATGCGCCCTGGCCGCAGGCTCCAATATATCGAAGAGAAGGGTGGACTTGCCGGATCCGGACACCCCCGTGACGGTGATCAGACAGCCCAGAGGAAATGAGACGGTCATATTTTTCAAATTATGGGCGGATGCATTTCGTATCGTGATGCGTTTTTGATTTCCGGTGCGTCGTTGCCGTTCGGGGCGCCCCTGTTCCTCTTCGCGCAAAAATCGGCCGGTTACGGACTCGGGACTGGCTTTCAGCTGATCCAAGGTTCCGGAGCCGACAACGGCGCCCCCGCGTTTGCCGGAGCCCGGCCCGATGTCGATGATGTGGTCCGCCGCTCTCATCACCTCCGTATCATGCTCGATGACGAGCACGGTGTTCCCCAAATCGCGCAGCTGCTTCAATACGCTGACCAATTTGCCCGTATCCCGCGGGTGAAGCCCGGTGGTGGGTTCGTCGAGCACATACAGGACACCGGTCAGGCCGGAACCGAGAAGCGACGCAAGCCGGAGACGCTGGGCTTCGCCGCCGGAAAGCGAATTGGCCTGGCGGTCCAGCGTCAAATAATCCAGACCGACATGGATCTGGCGGCGGATCCGTTCTGTCAGATCGTTCAAGACGGGCTCCAGGATCACTCGGCCCGCTTCTGTAAGCTGCTCCTCCATCTTCTCAAGCCAGGCAAGAAGTCTGCGCAGAGAATAAGAGGCAACTTCGACGATGGACACGCCATGGATGGTCACTTGCCGGCTTTCCTGCCGAAGCCGCGTTCCCTTGCAATGGGTGCAGGTTTGTTGAACGAAATAACGGTCCATTTTGCCGGAAGAATGGAGTTCGCCGTCTTTCTCGCGATGTCTCCTTAACAGCTGGGTTACGATGCCTTCAAAATTGCCTTTGCCGACGGATTTCGGGGGCCGTATATCCGGAAAATGCGCCTTAAACTCCTCGCTGGCGGCTCCGTACAACAGAAAATCCCGCGTGTTCGCGTCAAACCGCCGAATAGGCATGTTCGGCTCGAATGCAAAGCCGTAATGCTTGGCGGCGGCGGACAAAACATCCGAATAATAGTCGCGGACCCAATTTTCCCACATCAGGACGCCGCCTTCGGGAATGCTCTTGTCTTCATCGAGCAGTTGTCCGATATCGACGGTGGTTATCACCCCAAGTCCGGTGCATGCCTCGCATGCTCCTTCGGGTTTGTTGAAGGAGAAATGGGCCATTTTTAATTTCGGCATTTGCGTTTTGCAGTGGGGGCATTTCACGCCGGGCGTTTTTGAATTCTGCTCTTCGAGGTCTTCCTGATCCATATCCATGATGGCCGGATCGCTTTCAAAATCGGGGGGAACCGTCTTGCCGCATGTCGGACAAACGCGAACGCCAAGCTTGGCATAGAGAACGCGCAAGTAGGTGTATACCTCGGTAACCGTGCCGACCGTCGACCGGGGATTCCGGTTTGAACGGTGCTGGCTGACGCTGATGGACGGGGACAGGCCGCGAATGGAATCCACCCGCGGTTTGCTGATGAAGTCCGTGACCATCCCCATGGACTCCATATATTGTCTTTGGCATTCCTTTTGCAGCGTATCCATCGCAAGGGATGATTTTCCCGAACCCGAAAGTCCGGTTAACACGATCAGCTTGCGTTTGGGAATCCGCAGGGAGATGTTTTTTAAATTATGCTCCCTCGCGCCTCGGATTTCGATATATTCGTTCATGGCTGTTTCCCTCATTTCACCTAACTTTACCATCAGTATAAGCCCCAATTATGACATGAATTGACGTAAATGAGAGATGAGGGATACAAAAAGAGCCTTTGCCGCGAACGGCAAAGGCTCTCAACACGCTTTTGCAAAACATCAGCCGTGCTCACCGCAACGTTTTTAAAGCACCGCTCCAGGCGATCGTTTGATCCAGCATCGCGTTTACATTTTGAAGATGCAATTCGGCCGGTTTGAATGTTCTGAAGTTTTCAAAATCCGTATACAGCGATAAGGTCGGATGCACGCGAACGTCCGCAACCAGCAATTCGCCCAGGATTCCCCGCAAATGCTCGGCCGCGCGGGCTCCGCCCGTCGAACCGTAGCTGACGATTCCCGCCGCCTTATTGTTCCATTCGTCGCGTGCGGAATCCAGCGCATTTTTTAAGGCTCCCGTAATGCTGTGATTGTACTCTTGAACAATAAATACAAAACCGTCCAAGCGGGAAAGCTTTTCCGACCACGCCGCCAATCCGGACTCGTCGCCGGAACCCTCTCCATAAAACGGCAATTTATAGTCTGCGATGTCTACGATTTCATAATTGGCGTCTCCCCGTTGATCCCCGATTTCTTTCACCCAATTTCCGACTTGCGGGCTTAAACGTCCTTGGCGCGTGCTTCCCAAAATGATGCCGATGTTCAACTTTTCCATGTTATATCCTCCTCTATTTTACGATCGCCAACTTTAATAGCTGGCATTTTTCAGGTGAACTAGCGAAGTTACTCCGCAATTCGGACGATGATCCGCCCTCTCCCGTGCCCGGTTTGGCAAAGCTCGTGGGCCTGCCGAAGGTCTTGAAGCGGAAATTCCTTCCCAATCGTCGCTTTCGCTTTTCCTTCCGCCATCAACTGGGCAATCGCTTGAAATACCTCATTGGGCGCAAGTTCATTGCTGAATCGCGCATGAATGCCCAGTTCTTCGGCTTTCTTTTCGGAAGGGACGTCGACAAGCGAGAGCAGCGTTCCTCCGCGTTTTAAAACGGACCATGAACGTTCAAGCGTTTCTCCCCCGACAGCGTCAAGCACCAAATCGACGTCTTGAACGACCTCTTCGAACGACGTCGTTTTGTAATCGATCACGGTATCCGCGCCAAGCGACTTCACATAGTCTACATTGGCCGTCGAACACGTTCCGATCACCTCGGCGCCTTTCCATTTGGCAAATTGAACCGCAAACGAGCCGACGCCTCCTGCGGCGGCATGAACCAACACGCGTTGTCCCGGTTCCAGGCCGCCATGGGCAAAAAGCGCCATCCAGGCCGTCGTGGCCCCGCCCGATATCGCCGCTGCTTCGGCAAAAGAAAGCTGCTCTGGTTTATGGGCGATCGTTTTCACGGTCGTTGTCACATATTCCGCGCAGGCTCCGTGACTGGCCCGGCCGAAAACGGCCTGCCCTTTTTCGAATCCTTTTACGTTCGACTCTTCGACGACTCCGGCCACAGCCGATCCGGGAATAAAGGGAAACTGCAGCGGGACGTGTTTTTACATCAACCCTTGGCGGTAAGCCCAATCGACGGGCAATACGCCCACGGCGTGCACGCGAATCAATATCTCGTCGGACGCCGGCGTCGGTACCGGGATCCTCTCAAGCGTTAAAACCTCCGGCCCTCCATATCGATGAACACGGACGGCTTGCATCATGGGTCTGGTCATCCTGATTCTCCTTTACATGTATCGTCATATTTCAAAACTTAGCCTGCCTTGGCGCGTTTTTTCGGGTCTGGACGAAAGGAAGAAGCTTGGACGCTTTTGGTGCCGAACAGGACGAAATATAACGCAATCGCCAAAAGAGAAACGCAGGCAAGCATAAAAAAGGCATTGCTATACGCGGCGGCCTGCTCATAGATTTGCCAAGGATTCAACCGAACGGTCGCCAAAGCATCGAGTACCTTGCCGATCATAGCAGTGGAAGCCGCTCCCGCCATAAACGTCATCATCGTATAAAAACCCATCCCGATTCCTGCCTGTTCCTTCGACAAGGTGCGGGATACGTTATTGGACATCGCCACCTGAATGAAGGTCTGCCCTATGTTCGCCAAGGCCAAAACGATCCACAGCCACGCCGGGGACATCCCCGACAACGTCGATAAAACGCAAAAGCTCATGAACAAAGGAATGGCCGCCGCATAAAAAAGAAACGAATTCCCCTTCCGGTCAGCCAGTTTGCCGGCCGCCCTCCCTAACAGCGCGGCAGCAACCGCCCCCGGGAACAGAACAAAGCCAATATACGCGGAAGAGACATGGTTCACGTTGGAAAGCAGCTGCGGCGCGATAAACGGCACTCCCGCACCCAAACCGGCGGCCAGCAAGGCAACGAGAACGGCTAGCGAATAATTTTTACTTCGAAACAACGAGGGCTCGATAAAGGGTTCGGCAGCAAACCGGATGCGAAGGAGCAATAAAACGAATGAAAGCAAGCCGACCGGCAGGAAAATGAGCGAACGGGTAAGCGACAAAAGCACGCAAGCGACCGTACCCGCAAGGAGAACGCCGCCGATCACATCGAGCTTGCTTGCCGTTTTGATCGGTTGATCGTCCAAATGTTTTCGGAAAAAAGGCAGCGTCAGCCAGATCAGGAACGAAAAACAGAACAGCAAACGCCAATGCAGCATGCCTGCCACCAAACCGGCCGCAATGGGGCTCAACGCATTCCCGAGCGCTAACCCGCTGACCAACGTGCCTATTGCGCGGCCGCGCTTTTCGGAAGTAAAATACTTTACCGGGATCAGCATCGAGATGGAGGGAATCACGGCGGCTCCTGCCGCCTGCAGCATTCGCCCGGCAACCAGCATCCCATATTGCGTCGCTGCGAGCCCTGCAAGCGAACCTAGAGACATCAGAATCAATCCGAATGTCAGCACATTTTTCAATCGATATCGATCCGCCAATTTGCCATACGTGACCGTTCCGATCGCATACACGATGCCGTATCCGGTCGTCATCCAGCTGACGTTCGAGGCGGAGAGGGAAAATTCTTCGCTAATCGAAGGAAGGGCCACATTAAAGATCGTTGCATTCATCACGGATATGATCAGCGTAAAAAACATGATTCGAAGCAGTTTTTCCGCCGTTTTTTCCGTTTTCTTCAAAGAGGCATCCACTTGTACCACCCCCTCCCTCATGGACATGTCAAACATTTAAACCTGGATCGATCTATCAAATTTGACCCGCGTCTGCCTTTGTTTCCCATTGTATGATTGCGATAAAATAAATGAAAATATATATTTATTTATGTAATGATATACTCGAGTATATGGATAGGAGGGATACACGTGGAATTGCTGCAGCTGAAATATTTTCAAACGGTCGCCCGGCTGCAACATATGACCAAAGCTGCCGAAGAGCTTCATATTGCTCAGCCGGCCCTCAGCAAAACGATCTCTCGTTTGGAACAGGACGTAGGCGTCCCTCTTTTCGACCGCCAGAACCGGCAAATTCGGCTGAACCAATTCGGCAAAATCTTTTTGGAGCATGTAGAGTCGGCCCTCTTATCGTTGGAAGAAGGGAAACGCCAAGTGTTGGAGCAAGCCGGGCTGGAACGCGGGCGCCTGTTTTTGGCGACAACCAATCACAAATGCGACGCCGAAGTGATCGGTTCGTTTTTATCGATGTACCCCAACATTAACCTTCGCCTGACGCAAATTCCGACGGAAGAAGAGAAATTGGATCTCCTTCTTAACGGGGAAGCGGATTTTTGCATTACCTCTTTGCCCGTGGAACATGAGGAAGTCGACAGCATGCCGTTTCTGACGGAGGAAATCTTTTTGGCCGTACCTCCCGGCCATCGCTTCGCCGGTCGGCAGAGCATTGACTTGATCGAAGCGGCGGCGGAGCCTTTCATCAGTTTGAAGGAAGGAAACAGCTTCCGGGAATTAACGAACGGCTTTTGCAGGGAAGCGGGGTTTGAACCGGCGACGATATGCGCCGTGGATGAATTCGCGGTGATTAGCAACTTTGTGCAAAACGGGATGGGCGTTGGTTTTTTGACGGAAACCGCCAAAGAGAAAGACCCTTCTTTAACGCTAGTTCCGATCCGTCAACCCTATTGCCGGCGTTCTTTCCGGCTAATTTGGCTGAAAAAGCGCTATTTGTCGCAAGCGGCGCAAACTTTCCGCGATTTTCTTCTCCAGTATTACAGAGACTTTAACAAACCTCAGTGACGCGTTACAGACGAGGCGCTATCGATGTGGAACGTGCAAATTCCAAAAAAACACGAGGGCGAGGTCGAAAGTAAAAATGACGAAACAGACGGATGCAGCACCGCATGCCGAAACGGAAGCCGCGAAACGTCCCAAAGGTACGATCCTCGAAATCCTGGGAGCATCGGCGAAACTCGGATTGACGTCGTTTGGCGGGCCGATCGCCCATTTGGGCTATTTTCGCAATGAATACGTCAAGCGCCGGAAATGGCTGGACGAAAAAAGTTATGCCGACCTGGTCGCCTTATGCCAGTTCCTGCCGGGACCGGCCAGCAGCCAAGTCGGGATCGCCATCGGCATGATGCGCGGCGGACTGCCGGGCGGGATCGCGTCCTGGATCGGTTTTACGCTGCCCTCCGCTCTCGCTTTAATGCTCTTCGCTTATCTGCTTGACCATGCCGACGTCAGCGGCGCCGGTTGGCTGCACGGGCTGATGATCGCCGCCGTCGCCGTCGTCGCCCAAGCCGTCTGGGGCATGGCCCGGAGCCTGGCACCCGACCGGAACCGGGGCACCATCGCCATGTTGACCGCGGTCATCGTCTTGGTATGGCCTTCTGCTTACACGCAGTTGATCCTTATTGCTGCCGCGGGGCTCGTCGGCCGATGGTTTTTGACCGCATCCAACGTTCCGGAAACGCCTCGTCTGGGCATAGCGATCCGCCGCCGTACGGCGGTTGCCGCCTGGGCCGTGTTTGTCGGCCTGCTGCTGGGATTGCCGCTGCTGCGGTCCGTCTCCCCTTCCCAAGGCTTGGCGCTGTTCGACTCCTTTTTCCGCGTCGGTTCGCTTGTTTTCGGCGGCGGCCACGTCGTGCTTCCGATGCTCCAAGCCGAAGTGGTTCCCGCTGGCTGGGTCACGAAAGCCCAGTTTCTTGCCGGATACGGGGCGGCTCAAGCGATCCCGGGACCCTTGTTCACCTTCTCCGCATATTTGGGCACCGTCATGAACGGCTGGGCCGGAGCGGGCATCGCCTTAATCGCGATGTTCCTTCCTTCTTTTCTGCTGGTTACCGGTGCGCTGCCGTTCTGGGATACGATTCGCAACCGTCCTCATTTCCAGTCGGTGTTCCAAGGGATCAACGCCGCCGTGGTCGGCATTTTGCTTGCCGCGCTGTACGATCCGGTGTGGACGAAAGCGATCCATACGCCTTACGACTTTGGCCTGGCCCTCGCCGCATTCGGCTTGCTCATGTTATGGAAGCTCCCTCCGTGGGCCGTCGTTTTGTTTTCCGCAGCCGGCGGGGCGGTGATCTCTTCGTTTGCGTAAGTCACGATCAAGATACCTACATAACAAAACACCCCCTGGAATCCATCGGATCGACTTAAACGTTCCAATGTTTATTCCAGGGGGTCTCTCTATTGCTGCCCGCTTGTTCGTTGCGATTCGATATCAGATCAACTTCCGCCGGTACCACTTCTCGCCCCTGAAGCGCCACCAGAAAATCGCGCCGCGCACGCCCCATTCGGTGACCATCGCCACCCAGACGCCCATGATGCCGAATTTCAGCGGGATGGCAAGCACATAACCCAAAATGACGCGCAGCACCCACATCGACAGCAGCGACGTGATCGAGGTAAAGTTCGAATCCCCGGCCGCGCGCAGCGCCGACGGCATGATGAAGCTGGCGGACCAGAAAATCGGCTGCGTGATGGCGATGAGAAGCGTGAGGTTAAAAATGTCCGGAACGATTTCGGCCGGCGGCGAAAACAGATTGACGATCCACGGGAACAGCGGCAAAATGATGGCCGCGATCACGATAAAAAACACCGTCGACAGCCCGATAAAGGACTTGATGAATTTCCGGGCGTCGGGAATGTTTCCGTTCCCGATGCACTGGCCGACCACCGTGACGACGGCGATGCTGAGCGCACTGCCCCCGATCTGGAACAGGAGCGAAATCGAACCGCCGATCGCGTTCACCGTAATCGCCAGCGTGCCGAGCTGCACGATAAACGTCTGCGTCAGCAGTTTGCCGCCGTTAAAAAACATCTGCTCCGCGGCAAACGGAATGCCGATGATCATGATCTTTTTCAGCAGGGAAAAATCGATCTTCAGCGCGTCCTTGAGGCGGTAGCGAAGCGTATGGTTCATGCGGATCAAATAAAACAGCGCAATGCCCATGCCAAGCACCCTGGCAATGATCAGCGAAATAATAAGTCCCATGATGCCCATATCGAGCACGGTAATGAATAAAATGTTCAGCAATAAATAGGACAGGTTCAAAATCAGGGACAACCCGAGGCACGCTTTCGTCTCCGCCACGCCTCGGAGCGCTCCGGTCACGGCTTGGAACACCGCGATAAACGGGTATGAAAGGCAGCTGCCGATCAGATACAGCCTTGCATTTTGGAAGACGTCGGCTTCCGCCTGCCCGAACAGCAAATTTAGCAAAGGGGTGTGAAAAGCGATCACGAGCACGCACAGCAGGACCGAAATGAACGCCACCGCCGTAATGGCCTGCGCGGCCGTTTTCGATACCATGCTGTCGTTCCCGCTGCCCTTGTACTGCGCCACGATGACGGTCCCGCCCGTCGCGACGGCAATAAAGACGTTCACGAGGAAAATGTTCAGCGAATCCACCATGCTGACCGCGCTGACGGCCGCCACCCCGGAGGAGGCAATCATTGCCGTGTTCAACAGGCTCATTAAAATAATAAAAGCTTGATCCACAAATATCGGGATGATGATCGCGATAATTTGCCTGTAATCAAGCTTGCTTCCGGTAAAATACTTATTCAGGAATACATTCGTTTTCTGTTTGTAATATGGAGCTGGCGTACCCAAAATGTCATCTCTTCTTCCGTGTGGTTTAAAGCGTTCACCGTATTATAGCACGGTTTGGGCGGAATGGATGGGATGGATTCGTTTTTTTCGAAAAAATGCTCCATAGCAACCCTCGCGGCGGTCTATAAAAGGCCCTTCTTCAAACTGCGGAGAAGATGATGGTACACTTCATGCGGGTACAGCCGGAACGCCTCCTGCATGGCCGCGCAGGCCGAAATGATGATATCCGTGCCCTCCGAATCGGGTTCGAAGTCGAAGCCGCGCGAAGTCAAATAGCGAAACATCTCAACTTTTTTCTCCGCGCATTCCCCATCCCCTTGCCTGCAGCGCCCGATCCGCTCGAAGACGGACCGCTTGCAGGCGAGCAGCCCCTTTTTCTCCAACTCGCCTTCGATTTGGGCCACCCGCTCGGGGGAGGCGAATAAACACGCAAACATCGCATCGAAAAACTTGGGGTTTCTGCGGCAGCTTTTCTCCTCTTCGGAAAACTCCAGCCCCATGAAAAAGGACTCGACCTCGTCCTGGAACGTACCCAGCAGCGGAAAACGCGAGGCGTACCCGAGGCTTTCCACCAGGTTCACGTAATACCATTTCTGCTTGTCGTAACCCCGTTTGAATTTATTCCATACCTCGTCGCCAAGGTCAGCAAAATCCCTGCGGACGGAGCGCAAATTATGAAGTTTGTCCGCGCAGGACAGCTGCCTGGTGGACAGGTCGGCGCTTTTCAAAAATTCCAGCGTATGTTCCTTGCGCGCTTCCCATGACAGGCTTTTGTCCGGTTCGGACGCGCCCTGCACCAGGCGCAGCACCTCCTCGCCGAATCGGCTGCGGATGTCTTCGTCCGTGGTGTCGGTATCCTCGAGCGTGTCGTGAAGCAGGCCGGCCATGACGACCTCCTCCTTGCATTGGGCTTCAAGCAGAATCATCGCCACGCCGAAAGGATGGCTGATATAAGGGATTTCGCTTCCTTTTCTGAACTGGTTCCGATGGGCGTAGGCCGCAAATTCGATGGCAGCGTCGATTCGATTCATGGATTTTCACATCCTTTGCGAGTATTTTAACCATAGACCAAAGGTATGGCCGGCATTCGATGTATACTCCGATCGATTACCGTTATTATGAACGAACCGTTTCGGGAAGTCGATCCCTATTTTGGACATCAGCTCGCTCATTGCTTTTTTGCCCTTTGCCGGGAAGTTTTAATACTATATTTCGCGTTGCGCGGCATGGTTCTTTTCTGAAAAGAAAAAAGCCGCCGATTAGGCGACTTGCTAAGGAGTACGTGCGTCAAATTCAGGGATTCAGCATATCCAAATAATGCGGATTGTACATGATCCCCAGGACGTTGCCGAACGGATCCGTCACCGAAGCCGTAACAAACCCTTGCCCACGATGCGTGACCGGTTCGTATTCTTCAGCGCCCATGCTCTTTAATTGCTCCTGTGCCGCTTCGATATCGTCAACATGCCAGTACATGATGGCGCCCCCGGGAGCTGCCGTGGAACGCGCGGGAGCAAAACGCCGGTCGATCAGGCCCAATTCATGCTGATAGTCCCCGACGCGGAATTCGGCGTAGACGAGCCGCCCGTCCGGTCCTTGCCGTTCAAAATAAGGCTGCATGCCAAGCAGCTCCGCATACCACTTTTTTGCCGCCTCCACGTCATCCGCCCAGTAACTGATCGTCGCAAATCCGCGCAAAGTTTGTTTTTTCATTTTTCGTTCCTCCCAAAATTCATTGGATATCCTTCTCGATGGGTAGGATAACGAAACATGGCTGATGCCTGTATGTCAGCGTTTATGTTGGCCCTCTTAAGAAACCGGCGTGATCGTCGGCGTCTTCGGTCCGCTTCGCAAAGCGCGGGTAAGCTGCAATGTTCCGAGATAGGCGAGGATCGAAACGAGCAGCGCCCCGATCAACGCGATCGTCTGCCCCAGCTCCATGCGTTCGAGAAAACGGTGGGCCGCCAGGCTGGTTACCGTCATGACGATTCCGCCCGCTCCCGCTTTCAGCAACACGCGAAAATCGAAATAAAATCCGATCGTTTGGGCCACGGCAAAAAAATTCAGCACGGTCAGCAGCAGCGTGCCCAGCCCGAAGGCCACCGCCACCCCTTTGATTCCGATGTTGGAGCCCAGCACGAAAATGAGGCTCATTTCGAAAATGTTCGTCATCACGTGGTTCCACATGACCGTGGACGCTTTGCCCAACCCGAGCAAAATGGCCTGCAGCGGCTTTTCGAAATAATGGAGAAAAAACAGCGGGGCCAACAGCTGCAGCAAAACGCCTGCTTCGGGGGCGTGATAGATCACGGTCGTTAACGGTTCGGCCCATAAGTACAGGATCAGGGTGCAAGGCACGCCGACGAGAAGCGCGGTGCGCATGGCCATGTCCATTCTGCTGTGCACGAGCTGGCTGTTGTTGTCGACGCTCGCTTCGCTGATGGCCGGGATCAACGCGGTCGAAAGCGATTGGGTAAAAAAGCCGGGGAGAAACAGCAGCGGAATGGCGTACCCGGCCAGCAGGCCGAACTGCTTGGTTGCCATCTCGACGCCGACCCCGAACAGCACCAGGCTTTTCGTAATGACCAGCGGCAGAAACGCGTGGTACAAGGAATGGATGAAGCCGCTGCCCGTCATCGGCAGGCCGATGCGCAGCAGGTCTCTCAGCGTGCGGTCCCCTTTAGGCGCTTTTGCCGGAATAAGCACAGGTTTTTCTTTGGCTTTTCCCCTGTGCGCCCATTTGAACACTGAAAACAGATAAAGCAGCCCGACGCCTTCGCCAACGACGGAAGCGGCCATCGCCCCCGCGGCGGCGTATGCGATCCCGTAAGGAATCAGGATGTTCACGACGCCGATAATGACGACGATCTGCGCCAGGTTTTCGATGATGTCGGATAGGGCGAGCGGGTTCATGTTTTGCCTGCCGCGAAAATACCCCTTCAACACGGCGGACATGGCGATGATCGGAATGATCGGCGTAATCGCAACCATCGCGTAATACGCCCGCTGATCGGCCAAAACGATCGAAGCGATCCATTTGGAGCCGAAAAGGGCCGCCAAGGTCAATACGACGCTCAGCGTGCCCGTGACCGATAAAGATACGGCCAAAATCCGTTTGATCCGCGCTTCATCCCCCTTGGCCTCCGCCTCCGACACGAGCTTCGAAATGGCGACCGGAAGCCCGAGCTCCGTCATCGTAATAAACAACGGCAGCAGCGGATGGGCGATCATGAGCAGCCCGACCCCTTCCGCCCCCAAAAAACGCGCCAGCAAAATGCCGTTCACAAAACCGAGCCCTTTGGTAAAAAACGACGATACGGTCAACACAAACGTTCCGCGAATAAAACTTTGCTTTTTTAGTCCCATTGGTCGCATCCCCACCTACTGTTTGTCCTGTTCTATTTTTTAAGCTTATTCGGACAAGGGGCAATACATGCAGACAAGGTTGCGAAAACGGCCCAGTCCTCCATAAAATTCCTAAAACGCATATCGCGCAGCGATCGAGGAAACTCGCCCATTTCAATGGATCGGTAAAATACTTTTGCCAATGGGGGCGCTGCATTCAAACATATATTGTTCTATCGGTGCTGCTAATTCGCTCCGATCTGCTCCGGTTCCCCCCGGGTGAACACTTTAACGCTGACAACCGGCTTCGGATCTCCCTTGAATTTGCAACTGAACGACAATGTCTGCCCGCCTGCGGCTACAGTCGGCGCCTCGGCGGATGTCTTGACGGTTCTCAGGAGATTCCAGTTCCGATCATAGACTTTGCCTTCGGAGGCGCCCTCGCAGACCAGATACTCATTGACGGCAACTTCAGTTTCAAAAGTCATATACGTGCCGTTCGTATAAATCGTCGGACGCTCCACTGTTGCATCTTCATTGCCGTAAGAAGGCATCACGCGCAGGCAGAAACGGAGCGGCTGAGCCGCATACTTGTTGTAAAAGGCCCAGTCAGCACCGCCCGGCTGGCCGGGCTGCAGCTCTTCCGTACTGCAAACGAACGGTTTGGAAATAGCAATCGGATACAGCTTCCATCTCCCCCTTCCCGCTTCCTCCAGATGCCAGTCGCTTTTCGCATCGCAAAGCCGTTGACGCTGCTCCGCGGTAAAAACCTGCGCATGCCGGGCTTCCTCCCAGACACGCACGCTATCGAGCAATATATTGATATTGCCGTTACGCTCAAGTACAGCCATGTCGGCCACCAGTGAGAAGCCGGCGTTAAATCCTGCCGCTTTCGACAGCACCCATTCAATTTCATCCAGAGCAGTCGCTTCGAAGCGCTCCGAAGCAGAACGGATCAGGAACCAGCCAAGCATGGGCGGTATGAAATTTCGTTTGAAATAGCGCTGGTTGCTGAGCCGAAGTTCAAGCTGGCCTTCGCGGGTACGAGCACCCCACGGTTCACCCCAATTGAAGCGGGTAAATATATGCCATAAATAATTCGGCACAACAATACTCGCATCATTGATGACTTCGCTGCCCCAGCGCTCGTAGCACATATTCACGAACCGGTTGACGCCGTAACCGTCCTGTCCTGTCGCATACAAGCCTTCCAAACCGTCAAACGAGATTTGCTTTAGTCCAGCCTCAGCCAAGTCTGGCTGGTTACGTAATAAGTCCGATACTCCTTGTTATTCGTACCTGGTGCCGGGCAGTTGAGGGGAAATCGAGGTGTTCTGGTTGGGCAAGTTAGAGCAGAGTTTTGAAGCGGGCTTTAGAGAATGCAAAGCTAAAACTCCAAGTAACAGTTTGTTACCTGGAGTTTTGTCCATTACTTGGTATCTCGATGAATTATCGCATAGATTAATAAGGATAAAAAAAGTAACGTTATATAGGTGATTATATACTTTGTAAGTGGCGATTGAGGATTTGATGTGAACGTTGCAAAAGTAATAATGAACGGTAAGGCGACAAAATCCAAGAGATATCTTTTTCGAACCTTGTACATTTTGAATAATTCCTTTAGTCGAAGGTTCAATAGATACCATCTCCTATCGATTGTATTTATGGACGTTCAAACCAAAACTCACCCAACCAATTTTGTTTGAATAATACTCCAGTATCTTTAAAATTTCTATAAAAAGTAGTGATGCCATAGCTTGTAACTGCACCTACAAAAGTAGTAATTGATGTTTCAACTCTTGCTGGGACTTTAATCCCCATTCTTTTACTTATTAACTCCAATACTGTAATTGTACCGAGGGTAACCCCTCCAGTTATTGCACCGTGTTATTATAGGATATATAAGATTATTTGTAAATATATGTATATATAATTTATCTAAAATGGCTCCTCATACTTATGCAAACTCACTGCTGATTACCGAGCATTTACTAGTCAGGATGTATTTTCTCTTATTCGTATAAGCAAATAAAATAGAAAAGGACAAACAGAGGGGGATTTATCAACGGGAATGTTTATTACGGTAGACCATGAAAAATACGGTTTGAACAATGATTACGCCATGCGGCCGATGTTATACGCAAGTGTTCGACAAATGCTGTGATTGGGGAGGTAACCCTACTTTGTTCTGGAACACGTTTTGCATTTTGACGTCAGAGCTGGATCGTGCCGTTGATTATTAAAAAAGGCCATTGACAAAGGCTGCTGCATTGCGCCAAATCCAATACACCCGGGTATGCGTACCGGAAGAAGAAGTGGGAAAATCGAGAGGGTTCTAGCTGGGCCCGCGAGCACCGAATTTTAAAGCGATCTCTAGCAAATGCACATCTAAAACTCCAAGTAACGGAGCGTTACTTGGAGTTTTAGTCACTATATTCATCAATCGAAATACTAAGGGTGTTGTCTTCGGCAACTGCCTTCGCCAAACCTGATTCATATGAATACTGGTAAGGATATGATTCTTCCAATAGATGAAGGGGGCCCGTTTGGGGTGCCCTGATTTGATTTGACGGAATCTGCTATACTGCAGTCTTTGTAGGCTTGGACAAATATCAGGAAGAGAACCTCAAAACGCTGATTCTCGCTCCCTCCCCTCCATTGAAAAGCGCATACCCCCTCGGCCTCCTCATTCTTTTCGAATGCGGGGGCTTTTTCCTTTGAACGATGATCCAGGCAAAAAATAACATTTTTATATTTGTTATTATTTAATTAGCAAAATAATATAACTTGATTATTGCCATCCACACCCCGTTATGATAGTATATTGACTCGAAAAGGGATAAATAAAGCGGTTACATACTTTTCAAATATGATACTCTGTTAGCTTAACAACCGCTTTGTTAGCCCTTTATCTTCTATCAATCAAGGGGAGTTTTCATGAAAAAGTCATCCAAATGGCTGGGCACTACCCTATCGGCGGTATTGATCGCTTCACTGCTGTCTCCCGCCTACGGATCGGCAGCTGCCCAAACGGACCTCAGCGGAATAATCGCCAAGGACCTTACGGGGCACTGGGCACAGGCCAGCGTGCAAAAATGGCTGAGCAGCGGGCTGATTCAGGGCTATCCGGATCACACCTTCCGCCCTAATGCAGAAATCACGCGTGCAGAGTTCGTCTCGCTCATAAATCATTTGTTCGGCTTTACGGCCCAGTCGAAGGAAGCTTATACGGATGTCCCCGCCGACTCCTGGTTTGCAAACGCTTTCTCCATAGCCAGGGAAGCCGGCTACTATACCGGATATCCCGGCAACGCGGCCAAGCCAGGTGAACCGCTAACCCGTCAGGACGCTGCGGTGCTGCTGGCACGGGCGTTTGAATTCAGCGGAAACGAAGCAGCCTCTACCCTTAACTATCCAGACCAAGAGCACATCGGAGTGTACGCCCGCGAAGCGGTCCGGGTGCTCTCCGTTTACTTCCAAGGCTACCCGAACGGGACCCTCCGTCCCGAGGAACCTATTACCCGCGCAGAAATAGTTACCCTGATCGATAAGCTGGTCAGCGCATACTATCCTGCTGCGGGTACTTATACCGCCGGGAAGATTCAAGGCAGTGCCGTGGTGAACCACGGGGGTGTCGTCCTGAAGGACGCTGTCATCCAGGGCAATTTATATCTGGCGCCAGGAATTGGCGACGGCGAGGTCACCCTGGATCATGTCACGGTTCAGGGCACCACTTTCATCGAAGGCGGCGGCGCCCACACGGTCATCGTGAAGGACTCCGACCTCGGCAGCGTTCTCGTCAACCGCCGCGACGGCCAGGTGCATGTGCAGCTGGCCGCAAACAGCCCGTCCAAGCTGGACGCAGGTGACAGCTCGAGCATCGACAGTGCCGAGTTCAACCAGCCGGTGCAGCTGAGCCTCGGCGCTGGCGCCTCCATCGCTTCCCTGACCGTGGACCCGTCGGCCGCAGGCACCGCAATCACAGGCACGGGCAGCATCAAGCAGGCGGTGATCCAGGGCATCGGCGTCACGCTGAACGGCAAGGCGCTTCCGCCTGGAACGACCAGCATCTCAGGTGGAGCCGTCAATGCAAGCCCTGCGCCTTCCGGAAGCACAGGCACCACAGGCGCAGGCGGCAGCTCCTCGGGCAGCACAGGCGGCAGTTCCAGTTCCGGCGGAAGCGGAAGCGGCGGGGACAACGGAGGCAGCCCGGCGGAGAACGTCCCGACCGTCAATCTGGTGGACGTCGCCGCGACCGACCGCACCAAATCGCTGTTCGTCTATTTGAACGGGCTCCGCGGGAAAAACATTCTGTTCGGCCAGCAGCACGCTACGACGGAAGGCCTGTCCATTACGGCGAAGGACGGGACGCAGTCGGATACCTTCAACAGCGTGGGCGCCTACCCGGGGCTTTTCGGTTGGGATACGCTGAGCCTGGAAGGCAAGGAAAAACCGGGCGTAGCCGGCAACGCCGAGCAAAGCCGGGACAATCTTGTCGCGGTGATGAAAAAAGCCTATGCCGACGGCGGCGTGCTGACGCTCAGCTCGCATATGCCGAACTTCGTCACGGGCGGGGATTTTTACGATACCAAAGGCAACGTCGTGTCCCACATCCTGCCGGGCGGCGACAAACACGCGGCGTATAACGCTTTTCTGGACCAAATCGCCGACTTCGCCCTTCACCTCAAAACCGATGACGGAAGGCCGATTCCAGTCATCTTCCGGCCGTTCCATGAGCAGAGCGGAAGCTGGTTCTGGTGGGGGGCTGCTTTTACAACGACCGACGAGTATAAGGAAATCTACCGCTACACGGTCGAGTATCTCCGCGACAAGAAAGGTGTCCACAACTTCCTCTACGCCTACTCGCCGGGCGGCGGTTTTGGCGACTCCGTGGATACCTACTTAAAAACCTACCCGGGCGACGACTACGTCGACATCCTCGGCTTCGACAGCTATTACAACGGCGAAGGCGACTCCTGGTTCAACGGCGTGAAGACGGAGGCCAAAACGGTGTCCCGAATCGCCGACAGCCGCGGCAAGGTCGCTGCCTTCACCGAGTTCGGCTATCAGAAAATGAAGGTCTCCGGCAATACGACGCCCGACTTCTACACGAAGCTGGCAAACACGCTCAAATCCGATCCGGACGCGAAAAAGATGGCGTACATGCAAACCTGGGCCAACTTCGGGCCGGATTCGGTTTACGTCCCATATCCGACCGGCGATCCGAACCAGGAGCATGAAATGCTGCCGGACTTCCGGAAATTTTACCAGGATGCGTATACGCTGTTCAGCGACGGCGTGACCGGAGCTTACGATAAAAAGGTCAACACTGCGTCCGAGCGGGGTTTCATGCACATCGCCTCCCCAACCAACCAAAGCACGATCAAAGACGCCTCGACATTGCTTCGCGCCCGCGTCCTGAATGAAACGCCGGAACGCGTCGCGTACAACATCCAGGGCTCTGACGCCGAATACCCGATGGCGCTGAACCCGGACAGCGGCTACTACGAAGCGGAGTGGACGCCGGCGGCTGGCCTGAACGGCAAAACCGCGGACATTACCGTCAAAGTCTACGGCCAAAACGGCGCCGTCCTGCATCAGCAAACGAACACCGTGTTCGTAAAAATCGGCGAGGTGCTCGCCGGAGCCTACACCTTCGATGCGGCCGCCGACGTCGAAGGCGTTCAATACAACGGCGAATATACCGATTCGCTTACGGAAACGCATGACGGAAGCGTGGGGCACAGCGATTTTAACGGGGGCTCCCTGGTGATCCGGGCCCCGCATTTGAACGGAACCGATTCGTGGCAGGAGCTGAAGCTGGAGCTGAAAAATGCCAAGGCCAGAGCGGGGGCAAGCTCGCTCGCGGATATCAAACGGGTCAAAATGGACGTGTGGGTGCCGGCGTCCGCCGGGGAGACCAGCGTAAACGCCAGCCTGCGCGCGGTCGGACAACTGCCGCCGGATTGGAGCAATAAATACGGCATGGATACGACGTATGTCCCGCTCGCTTCCCTGCCAAAGGAGACGATCGACGGCGTGGAATACGTCAAATTCAGCCCGACGATCGATTTTACGAATGCGGACGCCTTGGCGGCAGCCGACGACATCGCCTTGTCCATCGTGGGCAGCGGGCTGGATGCGGGCGGCGAAGCGCTGCCGGTCTATGTCGATAACATCCGCCTTTACAACGCTTATCACGAGACATCGGGAGACCCGGCAATGGTCGACGACTTCGAGGGATATCTGGGAAGCAGCGACGCCCTGGCCGGCAAGTTCGTGCATGCCGGCGGCGACCCGGCGAGCGCTGCACTGGACGGCACGCATAAGCATGGCGGCAGCTACGGGCTGAAATACACGTACACTTTGGCGGGCAGCGGTTACGCCGGCATCACGAAAGCGATGAACGGCGCCGATTGGTCCGGCTTCAACGCCCTGCAGTTCTGGTACCAGCCGGACGGCCAAGGACAGAAGCTGGTGATGCAAATCAACGTGGGCGGCAAAACGTACGAATATTACCCGGACACGAAAACGACCGAACCCGCACTGATCACCGCGCCGTTCAATGAATTCAAGCCCGCCAACGGCGCAACCGGCACGCTGACGAAAACGAACCTGAAGAACGTCCAGGCCTTTTCGATTTACACCAACGCCGTGCCGGACGGCCATCGGCTGACGTCGTCCATGTATTTTGACGACATCCATGCGCTGCTAGATCCGAACGCCGGCACCGTGCCCAGCGGCAGCGAAAGCGGCGGCATCGCGCCGGGCGTGCTGTTCGATTTTAACGACAACATTGCGGGCTGGACGTTGAACGACAACACGCTGGGCGCGGACAACCTCGCGAACCCCGAGGACGGCGGCAGCAAGGTGCTCAGCGCAGATTTCCCGGCCACGGCTGCCGGCGGCCAGCATTTCGAGCTTGCCTACATGAGCGACCAAGACCTCAGCCAAGGCAACACGTTAAAGGTTCGCGCCCGGGTCGCCGGCGGCACCGCCAAAGCCAAGCTGTTCATCAAAGCGGGAGCGAACTGGGCCTGGGCTTCAACCGATGAAGTGGAGCTGACCGGCGAATACCAGTGGATCACGCTCAGCCTGAACGGCAAGGATTTCAATGGCGAAGCCATCGACAAGACGCTGATCAAAGCGGTCGGCCTGCAAATCTCCTCGCCGAACGGGCAAGGCAAAATGACGGTGTACGTGGATGACGTGACCCTGGACGAAAAGGAGCCGGCTGCCGGAACGGACGAAACAAGCCTTCCTGAAGAGAGAGCAGCCGGGGAGGAACCAACCGGCCACACGGAACCACCCGTTCAGGAAAAGCCAGCAGGAGAAGAAAGCGGCACGAGCCAAGAAAATGTTCCTCCCGGTGAAGACGAGGGGCTATGATAAACCAAATGGATTAAAAACGGACGTTTGCCTGAAGCACGCACCCGCAGGCTGTCGAGAAGGTTCTCGGCAGCCTTTTTTATGCACGATATATTGACTTTTTTGCTCTGGCGGAGAAGCCTGATTTATGCATACTTAGGCCAGCTCCTTTTATCCGGGATTATGCCTCATATTATAGTGGTCCGATGTGCAAATATAGATACGGTTTCCCTACCGAAACTGCGGCTTCAGCATTTCATCAAAGTAGGTGCGGCGGGCTTCTTCGCTGTCAAACTGTAGCATAACTTCAGCCGCATCGCTATATGCCCGACAACGTTTCGAACTCCGGCCGGTATAATACATCAGGCCAATATAAACGATGATGACATACAAGCTCCATGACCTAAAAGAAAGCTGATGAACAAGCGCCAATCTTGATGTCCAAAATATAGCCCACAGAAAGACGATGAACCCTACTTTGACGATCGTTTCATTAAAAAGCAGCCTGTTCTCGCTTCGGAGCTGCCTGGTGATAATTTCATCCTTGGTCATGTACAAGTAGCTTTCACATGCTTTGAGGTAATGTTTGTTATAAACTTTCATTGCTCTCCCCCACCGGTCCCCTTACTCGATCGATATGCTAAAAAGATTACTAAGGAATCAATTCTCTATTTTCAAATAAATCCCTTCTATAGCAAAAGAAGCCGACTTCCCGAGGGGGAAGAAGGCTTCGTCATTTTTCGCCTTTCTAACCGCATTGCATGTAAATCACAAATTCCCGCCTTTCACTTAAACCCCGTAAAAGCCGATCCCGACTGCATATAATACTTCTGCCCGAAAAAATAAAGCAAAATCATCGGTATCGCCATAATCGTCGACGCGGCCATCAGCTTTTCCCACTGGGCCCCGTGATCCTGCTGGAAGCCCTGCAGGCCGAGCGTCAGCGTCCATTTGGCGGCGTCGTTCAAATAAATGAGCGGCCCCATAAAATCCGTGTAGGCACCCACGAAGGTAAACAACGCCACCGTCGCTAACGCCGGCTTCAACGTCGGCAAAATGATTTGCGCGTAAATCCGGAATTCCGACGCCCCGTCCATTTTCGCCGCCTCGGACAGCTCTTTGGGGACGCCCAGGAGAAACTGCCTCAACAAGAAAATATAAAACGGCGCCCCGAAAAACGCCCCGATCGTCAGCGGCAGAATCGTGTTGATCCACCCGAGCTTCGCAAAAATGATGTATTGCGGGATCAGCTGCACCTGCGACGGCAAAATCATCGTGGCGAGGACGATCGCAAAAATGATTTTGCTTCCCGCCCATGGAATCCGGGAAATGGAATACGCGACAAGCGGCGCGGCAAACAACTGCCCGATGATACATACCACGCAGATCACCAGCGTATTCAGCATGTACCGGCCAAACGGCACGGTTTCGAACGCGGCCTTATAATTTCCCCATTGAAAGGATTCCGGGATGATCCGCGGCGGCAGCTCGAAAATTTCATTGGACGACTTCAGCGAGGTGAACACGAGCCACACGAAAGGAAACAGAAAAAATATCGCGAACAGGATCAGCATTGCATGCGGAAAAATCTTCGTACGAAAAAGCTTGGCAGCGCCCATCCGTCATTCACCTCCATAATAAACCCAGCGTTTTGAGGTTTTCAGCACCAGCAGCGTAATCAGCATGACGATGATGAACAAAATCCAGGCCAGCGCCGAAGCATAACCCATTTTCAAATGGATGAACGCTTCCTGGTACAAATTGACGGCGTAAAACAGCAGCGACTGCCCGGGCCCGCCGAGCGA
Source organism: Paenibacillus sp. FSL M7-1455 (assembly GCF_038004655.1). Taxonomy (NCBI): domain Bacteria; kingdom Bacillati; phylum Bacillota; class Bacilli; order Caryophanales; family Paenibacillaceae; genus Paenibacillus; species Paenibacillus sp. FSL M7-1455. The sequence goes on from NZ_JBBORO010000001.1 coordinate 4,966,295, forward strand.
GCTGCCGCTGCCCGCTTTTCCGCCCGCCAGAATATAGGATTCCGTAAAAATTTGGAACGCGCCGATCAGGCCCATAATGAGCTGGAACAGAATAATCGGCGACAGCGCCGGTACCGTAATTTTCCAAAACCGATGCCACCAGTTGGCGCCGTCGACTTGGGCCGCTTCGTAATAGGTTTGCGGAACGCCTTGCAGCGCGGCCAGAAAAATGAGCGCGCCTGCTCCCGAACCCCAAAGCCCCATCAGAACGAGGGAAGGCTTCGTGAACCGGGGGTCCAGCAGCCAAGCGGGATCGGGAAGGCCGACCCAACGGAGGAAAATGTTGGCCAGGCCGAAATCCGGGTTCAGCATCCAGGTCCAGAGCAAGGCGCTGGCCACGCCGGGAATGACCGCCGGAAGATAAAACATCGTGCGGTAATAGTTGATTCCTCTAACCTTGAAATTCAGCAGCATGGCGATGAGCAAAGAGCTGAACAGCGTGATCGGCACGGATATAAACGCCATGAACAGCGTATTCGTGATGGATTTATAGAAATTCCGATCCTCCATGATCGCTTTGTAATTGTCGATGCCCACCCATCTCGGGGGGTTAAACAGGTCATATTCCGTCAAACTGAAGTACAGGGAAGTGAAGAAAGGATATACGGTAAAAACCAGGAAACCGATGATCCATGGGGAAGCGAAGACGAGCCCGAGCCAAAAGTAACGCCACTCCCTTCTCGTCCATCCCTTTTTCCTTGAAGGCGTTTTGCCGGAGATGGAGTCTATCATCTACCCGTCCTCCTCGTGATTCGAATGGGATCTAACCCGGCCATGCAGGGCTGAGTTAGATCCTGATTCCGGATTATTTGACTAGCGGCTGAATTTTGTCCTTCACCCTTTTTAACCCTTCGTCCACGCCAACTTCTCCGCGCAGAATCGCATTGTATTGCGTCGTGAACTCCGTCATGTACTCCGCCGAAAACGACGTCGCCGGGAAGGAGTGCAGGTTCGGGCTCGACGAATATTGCAAAAATTCCTGGAAACCCGGCACATCCTTATAGATTTCATGCTGCTGCAGCGAGGTTCGGGTCGGGAGGTTGCCGATGGCCGCGGTAAACTCCGCCATTTGCTCCGGCTCCGTGAGCCATTTCAGGAACTTCCAGGATTCGTCCGGATGTTTGATGCCTTTTGGAATATAAAACACGCTGGTGGTCACGTTGCCCGGATGTTTAAGGCTCGGGTTGTTTTCGTCGTAAGGAATCGGCGCGATGCCGTACTGCAAGTTCGGGGCGTATTGTTTGATGAACGTCGGCAGCCATTCGCCGTCGATCGTCATCGCGTATTTGCCGGTGAAAAACGGATTTTGCGGCGACATGTATTGCCCCAGTCCGGACGCAAACCGGTCCAGCTCCTTCGATCCGAATTGATCCCAAATCCCTTTGCCGAACTCGACGGCCGCTTTGACGCCCGCGTTGTCCGGCGTGACCTGCTTGTTCTCGGCATCGTAATAAGAACCGCCATAAGCGTAGCTGAACGTGAAGGCGTCCACCCCCGGCCACAGGCCGAGCCGCTGAAGTTTGCCTCCATTCTCCTTGACGCTCAGCTTCGCGATGTATTCTTTAAGCTGGCCCATCGTTTCCGGCGGACCGTTCAGGCCTGCTTTTTCCAGCAGCTCCTTGTTGTAAAACAGCATCGAGACGTGCATCGCAATCGGAAGCGCGTACGTTTTTCCGTTGGACTGGGAAGAGCTGAGGGCAGCGGGCACAAAATCGCCCAAATCGACGTTGTCCTTCTTGATGTAATCGTCCAGCGGCATCATGGCGCCCCGCTCGCCCCACGGCACGACATCCTGGCCGAAGTTGGACGCGATATCGGGCGGATTGCCGCCCGTGATGGCCGTCAGCTGCTTTTGGTAATCGCTTTGCGACAGCCCCTTGACCCGGATATCGGGACGGATGTCATTCCATTTTTGGATCAACTTTTCAAGCGCTGCGGCTTCCGTTCCGGTCCATCCGTACCAAAAGCTAAGCTCCACCGGTTCTTTTTTGGCATCCCCGCCCGCCGGCTCGCCGCTTTCGCTGCCGGAGCCCGCAGGTTTTTTGCTGCCGCAGCCGGATAAAATCGCAAGCAACAAAACGAACACAAGCCCCCATATACTCCCTTTTCGCTTCATGTCTCTTCCCTCCTTGAGTCTTATGACAGCAACACCAGCGAATAACGCCTGCTGCGATCAGTTACCCTAATGGTAGCATGTAAGCGCTTTAGTTAATTTCACTATTGTATCGATAAGTTGGATTATCGTTAAAATCAAACCGGCTTGTTCGTCGCCTGTTTTCGGTACTGGTTCGGCGATATGCCCGTGTATTTTTTGAAAATCCTGCAAAAATAAGCGAGCTCGTTGAACCCCGTGGCATAACAGACATCCGTGACCGACATCGACGGACGCTGCAGCAGGACAAGCGCGTTGGAAATGCGCAAATCGACGAGATAGCGGTTAAACGTCTTGCCCGTCCACTCTTTGAACAGCCTGCAGAACGTCGGCTTCGACAAATTGGATACGGCGCACACATGCTCCAGCTTGATGTCCTCATGCGCGTTTCGTTCGATGTATTCGACGACTTGATTCATCGTGTCCCGGTACCTTTCGATCTTTTGGAATCCGGCCCGGACCATCTCCCCGTTCACCTGGCGAATGATCATCGACAACAGCTGCAGCAGATTCGCTTTCAGCACGATTTGAAAAAACGGCGCGCGTTCCTCGTATTCGTGGAGCATGTCCTGAAGCAACGCGCGGATTTTCCCGTCCGTCACGCCGTCGAACGCGATCTGCGAATGGGCGGAGGAATCCGAATGCAGGAAATGCTTCAGGTAGTTCGCGTCAAAAAACGCCCGATCCGCGGACGGATCGTCGAAACGCTCGTTGATGAACGCCGGCATGAATTCGCAGCCGAAAATTTCGGCCTCTTCCTCGAAAGCCTGGATGCGGTGCAGCTTAAAAGGAGGCACGAGAAACAGGTCCCCTTTTTTGATCCGGTACTGCCGGGAGCCGAACGTGTGCAGAAATTCGCCTTTGGATACGTACCAGATTTGAAAATAATCGTGAAAATGGGTGGACAAGCTGACGAGGGAATCCATCCGATACAGCTTGCAATGCAAATCTTCCAGCATCTCCAGCTTGGAGTTGAAATAAATGACCCCTGCGCGGGTCAATTGGTCGATATCGGACTTGTTCATCCGGTCATCACTCCTCTCCGCATAGATCCTTCCCGGTAACGGCAGCCTCATGGTTTTCAATCGGTTTTCCCGTTTTGCAACCCGATACGTTAGTACAATCATTCCTCTCGAAAATCGAATACAATGGAGCCCTGAAAATGAACAATCGGGGGAGTTGAATCGGTATGACGTCAAAAATCGCTTATTTGGATGGGGTTAGAGGTTTGGCGGCTTGCGTGGTCGTCGTTTCTCATTTTTTCCAGGTGTTTGCGCCGTCGGTGTTTGAAGGAAAACCGGAAATCGCCCACTTTGCTTTCGAAGGGTTTGCCGCGCGGACGCCGCTCAACCTGCTGTTCAACGGCAACTTTTCCGTCTGCGTCTTTTTCGTCTTGAGCGGTTTTGTGCTCAGCTGGCGGTTTTTTCACACGAAAGACCGGATACATATTTACTCCTCCGCGCTGCGCAGATATTTTCGCCTGGCCGTTCCGGCGGCCTTGTCCGTTTTCCTCGCCTACGTTGTCATGGTGCTGGGCTTAGCCTATTTCGACGATATTCGCCAAACGACGTCGTCTTCGATGCCCGATCCGTTTGCGGCCAGCCCGGACGTCCTCGTCATGGTTCAAGAGGCCTTGTTCCATACGTTTTTTAGTTACGGGTCCGCTTACAATCCCGTATTGTGGACCATGACCTATGAGCTGCTCGGTTCCTTCCTCATCTTCGGATTTCTCCTGGCCGTCGGCCGGTTCAGACTTCGGGTCGCCGCCTATGCGGTCCTGGCCGTGATTTTTATCGACTCGTATTACCTGGGTTTCGTTTTCGGCATGGCGCTTAGCGACCTGAAGTATAGCGGCCGGGATCGGCTGGCCTTCCTCCGGCGGCCTTGGACCACCCCCTTTCTGCTGTGCGCCGGCTTATATCTCGGTTCCTACCCCTACGTTGGCGTCGAGGGCACCATCTATTCGATCCTCACCTGGCCGAACTCGTCCAACTTTTCGTTTTGTGTGTTTTACCACACGCTAGGCGCCTGTTTAACCCTGACGGCCCTGCTGATCTCGCCGCGCCTGCAATCGTTTTTTAGCCGAAAACCGTTCTCCTACCTCGGCGACCTTTCCTTCTCCTTGTATCTGCTCCACTTTACGATCCTCTGCTCCTTGGGAGCTTTTATCTTCGATCGGCTTCACCCCCGTTTTCCTTACGGCTTTAGCGTGGCGCTCACCGTTCTGCTAACCACCCCGATCATGTTTGCTTTTGCCCATTGGTTTTATCGATTCGTCGATGCCGTTACCCTTTCCGTGCTCGGCCGGTGGAGCAAGCGTATCTTCGAGCCGATGGTTCGGAAAAAGGCGCGTGCTGTGAAGGCGGAAAAAACCGAAAGCATGTAGAAAAAAAGCGGCGCTTTCCGGCGCACTTTCCCATGCCAAGGCTTACATCGGAACGATCCAAAAGAAGACGCGTCCCAAGCAAAATAAGCAGCCATCCCCGGGTCTTCCCGGAAATGGCTGCTTTCTATGATTCGCGCTTATCCGCTTTCCGGCAGCTCGATCCATTGATATGGCTGCTTTGCGGCGATAAGCCCGTTTTCGATGATACTGATGACCGCAATCGTCTCGGCGGGCGGCACGGCCGCTTCCCCGGTCTCGAAAAACCTGGCCAAGTCCCGTATAAAGCTCTGGAAAAAATCCGATGCCGGCTGCACGACGCGGCAGGCTCCCGAGGCGTAGTTGACGGCCATCGTAAACGGACAGCCCGGTCCCGGCTGCTGGATCGTCGCCTGCCGGCCGCCCGAGAACTCGATCAGCAGGGCCGGCGCGGCCGCCGTGCCGGTGTACATGACGCGTTTGGCTTCCGTTCCCATCAAGGCCACGATCGGCTCGATCTGGTGAATCGAGTAGTTTTCCAGCAAACCCGGGCCCCAGCTGGAGATCACCTGGATGCCTTCCCTTTCGACCTCCGCGTATTCGGCGGCATACCGCAGCGCGGATGAAGAATACAGCGGCGTCCGGTGCCGCGCGGCCCGCTCGAACAAACGCAAGGCCGCCGCCCGGTCCGGGGCGAACGTTTTGTCGATGTAGGTCGGCTTCCCCGAAGCGAGCGGCAGCTCGGCAAGGGCCTCATGCTGCTCCGGGTTGTCGGGCGACAGCACGATCAGATAGTCGCTTCGGGCAACCACCTCTTCGATCGTTCCGCATGGCGTCACGCCGTTTTTGGCGCACCACTCCTTGTTGCTCAACCCATGCCCGGCGTCCTTCATGCCGTATGCGAAGGCGACCTCCATCGCGCCTCCGGTGGCATCCCGAATCCATGCGGGATATTGATTGGCATGCCATTCGTCCAGGTAATAATCGATAAAGCCGACTTTCTTCATGCCAGCGCTCCCGCTTCCAGCAGGGAAATCTCGCGGCCTTCTTCCGAGGAACGGTAAATGGCCTCGATCATTTGGGCGGTCACGATCACCGTGTCAATATGCGACGGCAGCTTTTCCCCGGAATGGATCGCGGCGATAAAGGCGTCGATCTCCTCCTGGAAGGCATCGCTTTTCGGATAGTTCGGCGTGCTTTCGAGCAAAGCGCCATGCTTTGCCGAATAAAGCGTGAACTCCTTGCCGTACTTCAGGCGGATGCCTGCCTTGTCCCCGAGAAAATCGATGTACATTTCTTCTACGCCGATATTTTGCGCCCATGCGCCGTTGACCGTGATCGACGGTCCTTCCGTGCGGATCATGGCCGTCACGAAATCATCCACGTCATAGCTGCCTTCGTAATTCGGAGGGCCGGCCCACATGTTCAGGTAAGCGTAATTCTGCATGTCCGTGCCCAGCTTGGAGTACGCCTGTCCCGTCACCGTTTTCGGCCGCGGATCGCCCGCGCAATACATGACGATATCCAGGAAATGAACGCCCCAGTCGATCAGCGCCCCGCCCCCGGCAACCGCCTTGGTCGTAAAATCGCCCCCAAGCCCGGGAATCGAGCGATGCGCGCGGAAGCTGACGACGACGTGGTACAGCTCGCCAAGCTCGCCGCTTTCGATCATCTGCTTGATAATGTTGACGCCTTTGTTGAAGCGGTTCACGACGCCGATGTTCAGCGTTTTGCCGGTTTCGTGCTGCACCTTCTGCATCTCCAGCGCTTCCTTGTACGTTCTGGCCGCCGGCTTTTCGCACAGGACGTGTTTGCCCGCGCGCATGCAGTCGATCGCGATCGGGGCATGGACATTGTTCGGCGTGCAAATCGATACCGCCACCACGTCCGGATCCTCCAAAATGACGCGGTAATCCTCCACCGCCGTGCCGCAGCCGTACTTCTCGACCGCCTGTTCGGCCCGTTCCTTGCGAATGTCGCAGAAATACTTGATCTCGGCGTCCTTATTGGCCATATAAGCCGGAATGTGCGCGCCGTTGGCGATCGTTCCGCAGCCGATCACGGCCACCATCGTTTTTGTCATCGCTTTTTTCCCCTCCGATTTTTGAACCCGGCAAAGGCAGCTCCGGATTGCGTATAGTATTGACCGGCAACGTGATCCGAAAATAGCCCCATCCTCCGCTGAAGCCGGCAGCTTTTTCATTCGTGACCCGTTACGGCCAATTACTGACATGTTAACATGAAAGCGGTTTATTTGACTTCAAAATCGTATATGAAAATAGGATTATCGTATCCGTTTCGCCCGCGGCCGAGCTCGCCCGGGAACGGAAGCGGATCAGGCATATGCGCCGTCATTTTAAAAAAATTATGCACCAACGGATGGGCTTATTCCCTCGCAGTTTATGGCCCGCGCCTTCCACTTCCGGGCCTTGTTATCCGCAATAGAAAAAGCGGCAGCGATGTTCTGTAGCTTCATCGTTCAGCCGCTCTCCCGTTATATTTGTGTGCGCCTTGTCCCTCTCAGGACCTCCTTCTCGCCATGCTACACCATCACCATCAGCACCTCCAAATAATGCAGTCTTTTTGCCGATAAAGTAATAAAGAATCAAAAAACAAGAAAGAGGTCGATTCGTATCGTTCCATTTGAGGTCATTATTATCATCATTGCCGCTGCCGTATTAATGATTGGTTCTGAATGGTTCAATTATTCAAAATTTAAAAAGGCCTTGATTATGCCTCTACCCGGGCTTGTAGTTAGCAAGAAATGGTCTTTTCTTAATGAGTGGGCATTGACAGATAGGCTTTATCAGTCCTATAAAAAACTGCCTTCTGGTAAATTTAAATTAGTGAAAATGCGTGTTATGTCACATGATGTTAAAAATGGATTGTCAACAGTAAATCAGACAGCATTTTTAAGGGCTGCATGGCGATACTGAACCGGTGTCATGTATCCTAGTGTTCCATGAATCCGATGCTTGTTAAACCAGTTAACATAATCGTATAATTCCAGTTCCAGATGACGAAGACTCTGGAAGTTCATCTGGTTCACGAACTCTGTTTTCATAATCTTGTAGGTCGCTTCCGCCACAGCGTTGTCGTAGGGGCAGCCTTTCATGCTCAGGGATCGGCCAATTTCAAATGTCTCCAAAAGTGCATCCATCTTTTGATTTTTAAACTCACTGCCACGGTCGGTATGGAACCATTGAATCTGAGATAAATCACCCTGAACCGTTGCAAAGGCACGAGAAACCAACACGGCATCCTTATGAGGGCCTACACTATGGCCGATGATCTCTCGATTGAACAGGTCGATAAGTACACAAATGTAATGCCACCGGTTCTGAACTTTCACATACGTCAGATCGCTGACAACGACTCGTTTAGCCTCCGTTTGATCGAATTCGCGATTCAGCGTATTGGCTGTAGACGCTTCATTACACGCGGACTTAAGGGGTTTATATTGCGACACGGTGTACGTAGAAACAAGTCCCTGCTCTTTCATGATCCGGCCAATTCGACGTCTGGAGACGACGAAACCACGTTCCTGGAGCTTGACTTTAATCTTGCGTGTACCGTAAGCTTTTCGATTCTTATGGAAAATGTCCGCAATCGCTTCGGCGACATCGTCTTCGCTCGTTTGTTCTTTCGCTTCATAGTAAAACGTACTTCTTGCGATTTGCAGGACGTCGCACATTGCTGATACCGAGTATTTATCACGGTTGTTCTGGATGATAGCTACTTTCGTCCCATGATCAGCGCGGCTTGCTTTAAAATATCCACCTCCATTTTCAGACGCTGGTTCTCCTTTCGCAAGGCAATCAGCTCATTGTCTTCGGAGGAGCGATTGTCCTTCTCCTTGAAGGAACCCGTTGTTTGGGCTTGTTTGATCCAGCGGTCTAAAGCGGAGGCTGTGAGGTCATATTCCTCCACGATCGCTGCTCTGGATTTTCCGTTTTCATAGAGTTCTACCATTTGTTTTTTGAATTCTGCTGTAAAGGTACGTCGTTGTTGTTTTGGCATTGTAGAGATCCGCTCCTTAGGATGATAGGTTTATTCTACAAGCCCTCATTTTTATTGTCCAACTAAGTGTAGACGATCCAAAATAGCCCCTTTCAACAAACAGTCGATGCTTTTATAAAATTAGTGTTAACTATTGGATTAGCAGTATTAGGCGTATTGGTTACACTTTCAATCGCCACTTTAAATTTCATAAATGGTAATAGTGAAATGAAAAAAGACTATAACTTAAGGGTTCAAAATGTTAATTGAGTGTTTTGCATAATTCCGTTTCAGAGAAGAAGCGATAGCATATTCACTGTCGTTAAGGGGTAATTTTCGAAAATGGTATTATATGGATGAAGAAAAGGGCAGACTTGCAGAATTTTAGAACAGCTCGTTTTTTAAGCGGCAGCCCGTTTTGAATGATGAGAAACGGCGAGCGCAGATGCAAGCAGAACAATGGCATTCAAATACTGGTGAGTTGTGACTTTCTGAATGCCCCGGACATGTGCGGCGTCTGCCGTCAAATAGGTTTTCAATCGGGAGTTGCAGCGTTCTACGCTGGTTCGTTCATTGTAAAGTTCCTTCCAACGCTTTGTATCCCGATGAGGGATGCTGTATCGCCGGAGATCATCCTTCGCATTTACTTTGACGACCATTCCATAGTTTGAAGACGAGCAGGCAGCCATGCCAAGCGGACAGTCGACTTTACCCGTGGCATGCGGGCAGCGAAATTTATGCATATCGCCGTCAACTCCCCAGTATGTCATCGCATAACCCATGGAACAGCACGGTGTTCCGTTCGAGGTCATGCCAGCAGGCGGTTCCTTCTCCCCCCGAAGATTAAGGGGAATGATGGCTTGTGCCTTGACGTTGCGGGCGGCCTCATAAACTTTCATTTGGTCGTAGCCCGCATCGAGTATGAAAAATCGTGTGCTCGTCCTGGACGCTGTTTTCTCGATCAGGCCCGGCGCCATTTCTCCATCATTGACATGCGCCGGCGTTACTTCCAAGGCGATCGGCAATTCACTTTTCGTATCGACCGCCAGATGAATTTTGTAACCAAACCATGTGATTTTATTGCCGAAGGAATCAATTTTTGCGCCCCAGTTCGCATTACCCGTTTGCTCGCTTTTGCGTTTGGGCTGCTTTTTCTCGTAAGCGCGGAGAGCGGTGCTGTCTATGGCGACGTTACTGCCTTCTATGATACCTTCCTGCTGACAGCGTGTGACCAAATCCTCAAAAAGCCGTTTTGCCAAGTCCTTTCTCGTCAGTTCTGAGAAAACTCGGCTTAATGTGGATATGGAAGGAGCTTCTCGATCCAGCGGAAGACCACACTGATAACGAAACCGGAGATCCGTATCCAAACGCTTATGCAACCCTGAAAAGGTACTTATTCCTTCAAGCGGCGCAGCCAAGAGTGCTCGTAGAATACCTTGTCTGCAGTATCCCTCAGCGCCTCGGGGTGAACGGCTTCTCAGTTCCTTGGCATACGGTCTCAGATCGAGAGAGCTGAAGAAGATCGGCAATCTCTCCTTGGGTTGAATTTTTAACCTGAATTTCGAAAGCCCATAATGGTGGCCAGTTTGTAGCAGGATTAGTAGGCAACAACTGTAATAAACAGGGAAATACCCAGTGGATTACGCGACGATTCTGAAAAGAGGGTAGTCTTTCCCCCTCCCCATAAGACAGGGCTAAACGGTTTCCATGTTAATTTGTGGTAAACGTCATTCTAAGGCAGCGACTTTGGCGGCGATACGTTGCCAGGCGCAGCGGTTCGCGAAATCTTTAGCCAGTTTCAGAACGACTTGTCGGCTATGCTGAATCATCGTAGCTGCACAGTGGAAAAACTCTAGACGGAACCGGGCAATCGTATACCCTTGATGGACCGGTTCGCAACAGTCTCGCTTGAATCTCTCGTAGAGATTGTAGGCGAGCAGCTTGATGAGCAGGTCGATTTCATTAGCGGTAAAGTCACCGGTAGCGATTCGATCGATGGAAAAGCCGCGTTTGGCTTCTTTGATATAGTTCTCCATGCAGCAACGCTGGTTGTAAAAGCGCCAAAGGTCGATCGGCTCCCACTCGAGATTGGTGACGATCGCTTCGTAATGCCAGTCCGTATCGAGGAGAAGCCGAGCTTGATCGCCGTCAAACACCTGCGCTTTACGAATCACCACAACGCGGCGCGGTTTCTTCCATGAGGTGGCTTGGTAGATCAGGGTGATCCCCTCGATGACCCAATCCTCATCGACAAACCGCTTCCAGTAGCGGCATCGCCCTACTTCGGCCTGAAGTCGCTGCGTCCATTTCAATTTCCCGACATACCCGATTCGCTTGGCTTCCCATAGGCTGTAGAAGTCTTCGCCGCCAAATCCCTTGTCAAACCGGGCGTACTTTACCGGACGGTCACCAAGCAACTCAAAGATCTGACGGAGGAAGGCGGCTGCATCGGTGGAAGCGTGCGTATTCCCAGCACGCAGTACTGCATTCAGGCACAGGCGCGACTGGCCCTCAAACGCCATCAGCGGATGGTAACTTTTACGTCCGGGTTTGTGGGGATTCGTGCCGACTGCCGCCCCCTCTTGGTGACCGTATACCGTTTCTACCGTGGAGTCTAGGTCCACGATGAGTTCAGAAGGCAGACAGGGTGCAATAATCTGCTGATTCAGCTTTCGCAAATCCAGCGTTAAGGTTGGGCGGGTCTTGCTGAGTCGATCCAGTTCCTTATACAGCAGGGTGTGATGCGGACAGCGCCCGCCGAGAAACCGCCGGATGAGCGCGTCATGTTGCAGCCTGCGGAAATGAAAGAGGCGTTCGCATCCGAGTATCCAGCCGACAATGAGATAGAGCAGGATGCGGAAAACAGGGAACAGGGAATTGCCTTGCTTGGTACAATTTAAATTCTGCAAAGCCTTACCGAGCTTGATTTTTTCGAGATATTCCAGAAAGATTTTGCTTCCTCCAACATTTGAGGCGTTTTGCAAGGTAAATTCGGTCTTGATTTTGCTGACGGGTGTGGTAGACTTCATCTAAAAGGTGCTCCTTTCTTTGTAGGTGATGTTCTGGACAAACACCATTCTACCAAAGAATTGGAGCCCTTTTCTTGTTTTTCAGACGATGTTACTTTCGAAATTCAGGTTTAAAAGTTCTTCGAAGGAAAACAGACATTCTTGGAGAATATACAAAGTGACTTCCTCCATCCTTGAGGTTTTTGGGTTTGGTCACTTGAAAACTTCTCCAAGTTGGGGTGAAGTCCCTTTTTTATGTCCGAAAATCCTTACGGCTCAAGGCCTCAGATTACTGCAAAACGCTCGTAATTAAGTGAAAGAGCATATCTAGTCTCTTGACCGTTTCCAATTGGGCCATATGATCACCATTCCTTATTACAGTAGATAAATATAGGATACACTATCGGGGTGTTCGGAGGTTGTCAGGGAATGTATGTTCTATTCGTAAAAAACATAAAAAGAGGCCAACAACAAATATAACGGCCAAGGTAATAAACCATGGCCGTTAAAAATGCAGAACCTCAATAATTATTTACTCATATGGAATGAGGTTGTCTCCTACCATACAACCACACCTATCGATTTACTTCGTCATAAACCTCATTCATCATATCATCCATAATGAAATTTCTAAAATCATCATTTTCCAGGATCTTCATAAAGAATTTTTCATTACTATTCATACGATCAATAACAAAGTTCATGAATGTTTTTTCAAATGCAAATTTAAAGTTATCTCTCGTATTATTTTTTGCTTTTTGTTGAATATCTTCGCTATTAAGCATGTCTTCTTTCACTTGTTCTCTCGAGAGAAAATCTGTTTCTGTAAAATCGGTACCAAATCGTTCATTTAATTTATCCAGAACGGACGATAAGCGCACCTTCTCATCCTCTGCAGCTCCACCAGTACCGTGGGAGGTCGGCTTTAAATCAACACCGCCTGTTATTTCTAGTTCGATGCCTCCCTCTGCTATCAATTGATTGCGGTAGTACTGAAGTGCCACGTCATCTGCCAAATACACATCCTTATCTGTATTGCTGCGAGGGAGCTTCCGCAGGAGATAACTCAGATAGATATATTGTTTATGCAGACCAACATCAATAAATGTGGCAATCTGTAATATAAATGAGTAAGTTCTTACATATTTGGTAGCCGCCGCTTTAAACGCTTCCTTCTCTTCCTTGGTTAATTGCTTAAAGCGCTCAACGCCTTTATCCACCCAAGCGTTCAACTGCATTTGAGCTTTGGTGGATTTCTTGAATCCCCCTTTAATCTCAAGTTCGTTAACCGCTTGTACTTCTTCTTCAGTAAAGATTTGATAGGGTTCAATTTCTGCCTGAAGATCATATAAGATATTGGGGTCCGTTACTTCTTCCAAGCCAGTGGTTTCGTAATACGGTTGGAAAGAAGCTTTAATCTCTTCATGGTTATTGACAAAATCAAGAACGAACGTATCGTCTTTCCCAGGGCAAGTACGATTTAAGCGTGATAGGGTTTGAACCGCTTTAATCCCACTCAACGGCTTGTCTACGTACATCGTATGCAGTAGTGGCTCATCAAAGCCCGTTTGATATTTCTCTGCAACCAATAACACCTTGTACTCATCCGAATTAAATTTATCAGGTAATTCCTTTTCACTAAATCCATTCATATCTGGCTCTGAGTATGGAATTTCGCCATCTTTAACTATACCGGAGAAGGCAACGACCGTTTTCAAGTCATCGTATCCCATTTTATTGATATATTGGTCAAAAGCTATTTTATAACGTACTGCATGCAATCGACTGGCTGTGACAACCATCGCTTTAGCTCGACCACCAATTTTTTTTCGAATAAAATTACGGTAATGCTCCACTATAATTTCTGTCTTCTGTGCAATATTATGAGGGTGCAGGGAGACGTATTGGGCTAACTTCTTCGTAGCTTGCTTCTTAGAAACCAACGGATCATCATCGACTTTTTTAGCTATTTGATAGAAGGTCTTATATGTAGTGTAATTGCTCAGCACGTCTAGAATAAATCCTTCCTCAATAGCTTGACGCATCGTATACTCATGAAAGGCATGCGGTTTACCATCCGTCCCCAACGTCCCGAACTTTTCGATTGTTTTAGGCTTGGGTGTTGCGGTAAATGCAAAGAAGGAAATATTATCTTGTTTCCCACTTTTCATGATCGTCTCTACGATTTGCTCATCCAAGTTGTCCATGTTTTCTTCCGCAATGCGATCTTCTTCATAAGCATCCTCTAAGGTTTTGTCGGACAAAATATTCGTTAAAGCGGTTGAGGTTTTACCACCTTGAGAAGAGTGAGCTTCATCGATAATGACTGCGTATTTTTTGCGATCAAGATCGGCTACTTTTTCCATAATAAACGGAAACTTCTGAAGGGTTGTAATTATAATACGTGTCTCACCATTAATAGCTTGGGCAAGTTGATTCGAATCTTTATTAATTCGTTCCACCATTCCAGCCTTATGCTCCAGTTGATAAACCGCATCCTGTAGCTGTTTATCTAGAACTCGACGGTCTGTAATGACGATTACACTGCTAAAGACAGCCTGATTATCTTCATCATGGAGTTTTGCAAGCCGGTGCGCCAACCAAGAAATTGAATTCGTCTTCCCACTGCCTGCACTATGCTGAATTAGATAGTTGTGGCCAACGGATTTCATACGCACGTCTTCCTCAAGTTTGCGAACGACATCCAGTTGATGAAACCGTGGGAAAATAAGCATCTTGCGTTCCCCAATAGTCTCGCCGTTGGAGTCTACAATTTCATCTTTCTTAACAAATACAAATCGGAACACAATATCGAGCAGACTGTCAGGCTGCAAAATCTCTTCCCATAAATAGTACGTTCGATAATTATTATAGACAACAGCGTTGCCTTTGCCTCCATTATTGCCTCGGTTAAACGGCAAAAACTTTGTTTTTTCCTTTTTCAGCTCGGTAGTCATATAAACTTCATCAGGATCTACCGCAAAATACACAACGACTCGTTCATTGAATTTAAACAACGTTTCGCGAGGATCCCGATCTTTACTTAACTGCTTCACCGCATGCTCTACAGTTTGGCCTGTAAACTGATTCTTAAGTTCCATAACAACGAGCGGTAAACCATTCACGAACAGTACCATATCCAGACTGTTATTATGTTTATCGCTGTAGTAAACCTGACGGCTCACAGCAAATCTATTTTTGCGATATAACTCATTCATAAGCTGGTTCATCGTAGTAAAAGGCTTATTGTAAATCAGCTTTAGTGTTACACCACGGTCTTTAACCCCGTGGCGTAAACAATGAATTAGCCCTTGGCTCTTCAACTGATCACAAATTCGGTTCAGTACTTTCTGTCTGTAATCTGCCCCATATGATTTTTCTAGAGCTTGAAGTGACTTACTCTGGGTGTCTTCCAAAAACATAAAGAGTTGTTCTACATCAATGGCATACTGCTTAAATAGACGGCTGGCTTCACCTTCTAATATGCGCTTCCGGTAGCCGCTCATTAAGAATGATTCCTCAATATTAGTCTCCAAACCTTTTTCAGTGGCATCGATAGCCATGTTGTCACCTCCATTATGAAACGACTTCAAAGTCACGCACATCGATCTTGCCTGTAACTGCTTCGTAGATGAGGGATTGGCGGTATTCTTTTAATTTTTGGATTTGTAAGTTTATTTTGTTCACAAGTGAAATTGTAGTTAGATTAACTTCATTTAAATACGCAATTATTTCATTTTGCTCATTTAAGGGGGGAAGAGGAACTAATCCATTTTTAATTGCTTCCTTAGGCAACCCAAATCTAGTAACACCATTAGCCCTTGAATAAAATTGTTCACGTATAGAATCACTTCTAAATGCATAATATAAGTATTTACCCTCTATTATCGTGGGATCAGGTCTTATTAAGGATAAATGATACCCACATACTACATTATTTAAATCCTCTGCAACCCATGTTGGAATCGCTATATCATTCGGAGCTTCAGAATCTTTGGTGATTAATACATCGTTTCGTTTCAAAGTAAATTTCTCAATTTGCTCTGGTTTTGCAGTAGCTTTCATAAATTCAATTCTTCCAGTAATTTCATCATTATAGTAAACATCAACATAATTACAAAGGAGTACATCAGATTCTCCTTCAATACTTTTTTTATCAACATTGCTAGACGTGATTTCTGCTACATGTTTTATTTTATGGATACCCCATTGCTCAGGTATATCACCAATCCATTCCACACCTGAATCTTTCATTTTTACATTTGGGTTTAATCCTTTTGTTACTGCTTCTGTGATTATGGATTGGCGTCTTTCTTCTAGTAGACCTATTAATTTTTCTTTTTGTTCAATCAGATTGTTTACTTGACCTGTTTTTTTATCTAAGTAATCACTTATTAGTGTTTGCAAGTATAAGGGAATATTAGGTAATTCGATAGAACCAACAGTATCAGTATTTAAATTTAACTGTGTCCCCATTTTCCCCAACCCTTTATAGGGCTCGCCTGAATCAAAAATATAATATAAATATCTTGTATCCCCTTTAAAATCTGGAAAATATACAAAACCATCATGGATACAGCATTTAATGTGAGTAATGCACGGTTTTCCTACTGTCCCAGCAATACTTAAAAATAAGTCACCTGGTTCTCTCTTAACACTCAATGAACTACCTAGTTTTGACATTCTCTGTTGTGTATTCTTCAAGTACATTTTGGCTTTCGTAACATCTGCAATACGTACCCATGCGTATTCTCCATTTTCATCAAAATATTTAGGATCGTCAATAGGTCTAGGAGATGCACCTCGCTTAACGCTAGTAAGCCATTTAATCTTAATAGTAGTCCATGAAGCCGGAATTTTATCTAACCACTTAACATTGGATTGTTTTAATACCTGATTATTCATCCGAACACCTTCTTTAACTGCTCAGCAATACCCACCTCAAGCTCTTTAATTTCAAACATAATTTCTTCTGAACTCCGTAGTGCTGTAAATTTATAAAATTGTTGTGTGAATGGAATCTCATACCCAACCTTTGTCTTCGATTCATCAATCCATGCATCAGGTACATGCGGAAGAACTTCTCTCTCGAAATACTTACTGATATCTTCTTTAAGCGGCACATTTTCAGTATCTCGTAAATCAACATCTGGTTCGGCTTCAGTTTTATTTTTCATACAAATATCCGCAGTTTCATCCTTCTCAGACAGAGCATTCAAAACAGCTTTTAATAGAGGTGCTGCTACAGTTAAATCAGCTTGTTTAACAGCCTCTTTCAGGATCTTGGTAAACTCATCCCGATTTTTATACACTTGTTCACTGGTCATACTACGTAATGTCTCTATTATTTTGTCTTGCTGCGACTTGCCCGCTTCGATCTCAGCTAATCCACTCTCTCCTTTTTTCTTGGATGTAGCAAGGTTCTGGAAGGCTTTTTCTTCTTGAATTCGCTGAATACGCTCTTCTGAAATTACGAAATTCAGACGAAGCGGGCGTTCTACTGTAATCTTGTGATAACCAAAGTCTTCATTATCGAAGATTTTGACATACTCACTTTCTTTAAAGTCACCATACATACGAACAATCTCATCAATTTGCTCTTGAGAAATCTCGTTCCGCTTACTCCCCAAGCTTTTTTTCATTTTCCTGGAGAAATCAACTGCGTTTACCAGTTGTACTTTTCCTTTACGATTAGCAGACTTATTGTTTGTCAAAATCCAAATATAAGTTGCAATACCGGTGTTGTAGAATAGGTCATTTGGCATTGCTACAATTCCTTCTACCAAGTCGTTCTCAAGCACATAACGGCGGATCTCACTTTCGCCTGAACCTGCATCCCCTGTAAATAAAGGAGAACCGTTCATGATAATGGCAAGCCGTGAACCCTGCGGATTTTCCGGTGTTACTGGTTTCATTTTCGAAATTAAGTGAAGCAAAAACAGGAGCTGCCCATCGCTTGTACGCGGAGTTCCAGGGCCGAATCGTCCGTTATAACCAAGCTCTTCATGCTCTGCTTTAATCGGTTTCTCGTACGATTTCCAGTCTACACCGTATGGAGGGTTCGTAATAAGATAGTCGAACTTCTCCCCCTTGAACTGATCGTTCGATAGGGTATTACCTAGGCGAATATTTTTCGCATCGGCGCCTTTAATCAGAATATCTGCTTTACAGATCGCGTAGGACTCACCATTAATTTCTTGGGCAAAAAATTCAAGATCAGCTGTAGGGTTTAGCTCATGTAAGTATTCTTGTGCAACAGACCCCATGCCGCCTGTACCCGCAGCACAGTCGTATAATGTCTGAGTTATTCCATGTTTGGTTAGAATGTCGTCATCATGAAGGAAAAGTAAGCTAACCATAAGCCGTACCACTTCACGAGGGGTGTAGTGATCCCCTGCTTCCGCATGCTCCGAGAAGCGGCGGATTAATTCCTCAAAAATGTACCCCATCTCAACGTTAGTAACCACTTCAGGATGCAAATCCAATTCGCTGAACCGTTTAATGGTTAGGTACAACAAGTCGTTCTGATCCATCTTGTCGATCTGACGGTCGAAATCAAAATGATCCATGATATCTCGGGCTGTTTTGGAAAAGCCATTAATATAATCACGCAAGTTATCTGCAATGTTATCCGCGTCAGTTAGCAAGTTGGCAAAGTTATATTTACTTGTATTATGGAAGTTCTGCTTGGCAATACGGTTCAAGATCGGTTCGCGCGCGTCTTCATTCATTGCTTTAAATTTTTCGAAATTCTCTAGTACTTCCTCTTTCGTGCTTTCCAGTACGCAATCAAACCGACGCAATACGGCTAAGGGTAAAATGACCTTTCCATAATCCTCAGGTTTGTATGGGCCACGTAAGACCTCAGCTATAGACCAAATAAAACTGACTTTATCCTGAAAGTTAATCATCATGCATCTCCTCTTATGGCAAAACAATGCTAGTATACCTTCTAAGTTTACCGGTATCTCTTCTTTTGTGGAAGTCTTCCCTTGTTGAAATATTTAACCTGAATTTCGAAAGCCCATAATGGTGGCCAGTTTGTAGCAGGATTAGTAGGCAACAACTGTAATAAACAGGGAAATACCCAGTGGATTACGCGACGATTCTGAAAAGAGGGTAGTCTTTCCCCCTCCCCATAAGACAGGGCTAAACGGTTTCCATGTTAATTTGTGGTAAACGTCATTCTAAGGCAGCGACTTTGGCGGCGATACGTTGCCAGGCGCAGCGGTTCGCGAAATCTTTAGCCAGTTTCAGAACGACTTGTCGGCTATGCTGAATCATCGTAGCTGCACAGTGGAAAAACTCTAGACGGAACCGGGCAATCGTATACCCTTGATGGACCGGTTCGCAACAGTCTCGCTTGAATCTCTCGTAGAGATTGTAGGCGAGCAGCTTGATGAGCAGGTCGATTTCATTAGCGGTAAAGTCACCGGTAGCGATTCGATCGATGGAAAAGCCGCGTTTGGCTTCTTTGATATAGTTCTCCATGCAGCAACGCTGGTTGTAAAAGCGCCAAAGGTCGATCGGCTCCCACTCGAGATTGGTGACGATCGCTTCGTAATGCCAGTCCGTATCGAGGAGAAGCCGAGCTTGATCGCCGTCAAACACCTGCGCTTTACGAATCACCACAACGCGGCGCGGTTTCTTCCATGAGGTGGCTTGGTAGATCAGGGTGATCCCCTCGATGACCCAATCCTCATCGACAAACCGCTTCCAGTAGCGGCATCGCCCTACTTCGGCCTGAAGTCGCTGCGTCCATTTCAATTTCCCGACATACCCGATTCGCTTGGCTTCCCATAGGCTGTAGAAGTCTTCGCCGCCAAATCCCTTGTCAAACCGGGCGTACTTTACCGGACGGTCACCAAGCAACTCAAAGATCTGACGGAGGAAGGCGGCTGCATCGGTGGAAGCGTGCGTATTCCCAGCACGCAGTACTGCATTCAGGCACAGGCGCGACTGGCCCTCAAACGCCATCAGCGGATGGTAACTTTTACGTCCGGGTTTGTGGGGATTCGTGCCGACTGCCGCCCCCTCTTGGTGACCGTATACCGTTTCTACCGTGGAGTCTAGGTCCACGATGAGTTCAGAAGGCAGACAGGGTGCAATAATCTGCTGATTCAGCTTTCGCAAATCCAGCGTTAAGGTTGGGCGGGTCTTGCTGAGTCGATCCAGTTCCTTATACAGCAGGGTGTGATGCGGACAGCGCCCGCCGAGAAACCGCCGGATGAGCGCGTCATGTTGCAGCCTGCGGAAATGAAAGAGGCGTTCGCATCCGAGTATCCAGCCGACAATGAGATAGAGCAGGATGCGGAAAACAGGGAACAGGGAATTGCCTTGCTTGGTACAATTTAAATTCTGCAAAGCCTTACCGAGCTTGATTTTTTCGAGATATTCCAGAAAGATTTTGCTTCCTCCAACATTTGAGGCGTTTTGCAAGGTAAATTCGGTCTTGATTTTGCTGACGGGTGTGGTAGACTTCATCTAAAAGGTGCTCCTTTCTTTGTAGGTGATGTTCTGGACAAACACCATTCTACCAAAGAATTGGAGCCCTTTTCTTGTTTTTCAGACGATGTTACTTTCGAAATTCAGGTTTAATTTAAATGATGTAAAAATCTCTATTTAAACACGCTCTCCAAAACCTCGTTCTCAATCTCCAGTTTCCGGCTAGACACAATAATGGACGAAGCAAGCTCCTGTTTCTCAGTTAATATGCGGTGGACAATTTCTTCAACTGTGCCAGAGGTCAGGAATGACTTTTCAGCTGTTACGATCGGATAATATACTTGAACAGGTTTGTTCTGTCCAATTCGATACACACGATCCGTTGCCTGATTCTCCACCGCTGGGTTCCACCATCGCGTGTAATGAATGACATGGTTAGCCGATGTTATCGTCAGTCCAGTACCGGCTGCCTTAGGAGAGAGAATCATCACATCAAACCCTGGACGATTGTTAAATTGATCGATGTAACTCTGTCTTCTTTCCGTCACGCCGTTAATAATCTGTGGATTAATATTGAATTGATCACGAATAGCATCCCGCAGAATCTCTTGCATATGTCTAAGCTCTGTAAATATTAGGACTTTCTCGCCTTTTGACTGAATTTCTCTAATTAGATCCAGTGTTTTGGCCAATTTTGGAACGGACTGGATAGGCAGGTTCCGATATGACTCATTCACCAAGGCTGGGTGAGAGCATAGCTCTCTAAGCTGCTGTATGGCTTGCAAACCAGACAATGTTTTCATTTTAACTTGTGAAATAACGGCAGCATATGCTTGCTGTTGTTCAGATCCTAAAGGAACAGGAATTTCTACAGATAGCTTGGCAGGCAATTGTCCCGCCAGCTCCTCGGACTTTGTTCTGCGTTTGTAAACCATTGATATTCGAGCCAGCAGTTTTTGCTCTGTTTCATGATCCCGTTCTTCAGCTTCGAGCTTATCCATAAATTCTCTTTTAAATTCATGCAAGCTCCCCAGCAAACCAGGTTGAACATAATCCATAATAGACCAGAGCTCGCTTAGCCCGTTCTCCACCGGAGTTCCAGTCATCGCAACTCTAAATTTTGCATTCATGGCCTTAATAACCTTGCTTGCAGCAGTAGTTGGGTTCTTAATCGCTTGAGCTTCATCGCAAATAATGGTCTGCCATTCGACTTGCCCAAATGCCAGTTGATCTCGCACCAATGTTTGATAAGTTGTAAGAGTTATGGCATATTTCTGAAGAATTTCTGGATCTTTAACACGATTCCCGCCACTATGGACATGAATCAGATGAGCAATCGGGGATGCAAATTTATGAATTTCAGCAACCCAGTTTTCGATCAGAGATTTCGGCACAACGATTAATGTTGGAGTTAACTTTCCTATTTCATGCAAGTATGTAAGAAAGGAGACAACCTGAATGGTTTTCCCCAATCCCATATCGTCTGCCAATAACCCACCCAGTTTACGATAATGAAGGGACTTCATCCATACGTAACCTTCCTCCTGAAAAGGCTTGAGGCTGGCGCCAAAACTTGCCGGTGGCTTGCGATCCAAAATACCGTTATCCAACATCTCCTGATGCACGGTTAGAATAGGCTGGTTATACTCCAGTTGGCTAATATTCTCGAATATTTCAAGTACATATGGAAGCTTGGTAACATCTACTCGCGCGTTATCCCCCCATATCTGTTCCATCTGAGTTACGGCTTCTTGGAAAGCGCTGATATCATGGGGGATTCTAATCCATTCCCCATTATGTTCGACATATTCTTCCCCGTTTGTAGTTGCCTCCCTGAATACTTCCTCTAGCCCACTTGCATCGAATGTCTGATTAACTTCGCCCTCAGAATCCATGATATGAACCCCTGCATGGAGCTCAAACCAACCACGTCCCCTATCATTCGCATGGACATAGGGCTGGGCTTTATATACTCGTATCCCTAATGATTTGACTCTTTCCCCGAACATAGATAAATCCAAACCCTCAATTTCGGGTAGAAAGGCTTCCGGATTCTCAGCGAAACGAGGAATGTCTTGGCCACGGATGGGATCCTGTTTTCGAATTTCATCAGACTTGGTCACGACATCAGTTGAAACAAAAATTTTACCATGTACAGGGTGGGAGTAATATCGGCTCCCAGCCCCCCCCATTTCATCAAGAATTTCTTGGGGAATAGGATCACTCGATCGATATTTAGGTATCAGTTCAATTTGGTCCGAATCATACTTCAGATCAATATCCACATCATTTGCGAACTTGAAATCTTGCTTCGAAAGATAATCATCCATGGGTATATTTAGTTTTCTAGCTTGAGAACGAATCTTGGCTACATACGCAAAAATCTGGTCCTTATCAAGGACGTTCGGCTGTTGGTTAACTAATTGTTCAAATTGATACTGCTCTGGTTCCATTAGGAGCCATGTACGATCAGGAAGTCGGATCCAAGGACCAATTTGTCTCGCTGTTCTCTCTATATGTTTCCGGTTACCCCAGTGCTTTTCGAGAAATAATTTGAAATTAGACCCACCAATGATCCCCACATGTCCGAGCTCCAACTCAAGACTCGTTGTCTCGGGTAGTTCAAATTGCTCTCGGACTTCCGGAGGAGCTTCAATAAGCAAGTCATAAGGAAGTAAATATCCGTCATCTGTCTCCTTCAGCAATTCTTCATACCACATCGACTCTAAGAGCTCTAATGTTTCTACATTGGGCTGATGCCGAATTTCTGCTACAGACATATTTAACGGGAGGCTGATAGGGATATTATCTTGGCCTTGAAATAGATGAACGAGTAATCCTCTTTGATCTTTTATAAACTCCCATTGTATAGGTTTATATTCAGGTTCTTTTGTTCGTTTAGATAATCTGTTCCACCAACTCATTCTATTTGTCACTCCGAGTAATCATAATGTCCATACATGAACTCGCTTATATGTTTTCTGAATTTTTCTGTCCAAGTCTCAAAGGCACCGTAATGTCCCAAAGAAGTTATATACAGAGGCTCTCCTCTTTTGATTTTCTCTGTATCTTTCAATGCCTTTTCTTTGGCTGCTTTTCCTTTTCTTCTAAACTCTGTTCCCGTAATTCGACTCAATATGAACTTATTAAACCCTTTTTTATGATAGAAATAAGCGGCTCCTATTTCTCCAAACTCCACGACCACAAATTCTTTGAAATAAATAAACAACACAGCAGGGTCGTTTTCCCCATCTAATTGACTGACGTCCTGAATGTCCAAGAGATACCTTTTCCAGAATTCAAATCTTCTATATTCATCATTAATCGTTTTCAGCCTAGCTACAATAAGCCAACGATTGACCTCCTCACGACCTTCCTCAGTTAAGAAAGCCCAGTCCTCATCACGTTCTCTAGGGTCATGAAGTCTCCTGATCGCTTGTTCCATAATCCGAGCGTGAAATTGTTCATGATTTCTGGCCTCCAGATAAATTTTCATAAGCTCTTGATAGGATTGCATCGGATATTTTTCAAGCATTCGAACAACGAAAGTTTCTCCATCTCGACTAATTATTTCATCTTGGTGTAGGCTTCGTTGCAATGTCTGGAACACAAGATAATCTTCAAGTTCAGATTCGGGCTTGATTTTCACCATTCTCATAAACTCGATGGATTTCATCTTTTCATTAGCCATGAGTTCGGCCAAGCCTTGTGCGATACCATTTTTGTTCATAAACACTGGCATTAGCTGTTTCGTAAGTTTTTCCTCTTCATACTCGGAATACAAGAAACTAGTTCCGTCTTTTGAATAAAATCGACGCAATAAATCCTGGATATATACGTTGTTATATTCCCCTTGAAATCCCCCCCATATCATGGAACCGATAGATGGAGAATAGTGATGATATAAAACTAAATTGATTTTCTTCTGAACGCTGTAGGATTCCTGATTGAATGGATACTCATAGACCAAAACCATTACATTGCTGCTAGACTAAAAAGTAGACATGGAGAACCGAGAATCGGGTAAAATGAATCTATCCAAATTCGAGGTGCTACCATGACGAAAAAATACGATAAAGAATTTAAACTGCAAACGATTCAGATGATCCAGGAAGAAGGAAAGGCGGTAGCGCAGGTCGCCCGCGAACTGGGGATCAGCGACAACACCCTGTATCGTTGGATGGCGGAATACAAGAAAGACGGCGCACAGGCCTTTCCAGGCAGTGGGCAACTGAAAGCCGACGATAAAGCAATGAGAGATCTTCAGAAACGCCTTCGTGATCTGGAAGAGGAGAACGACATCTTAAAAAAGGCGATGCACTACTTCGCCAAAGACCGGCGCTGATCTATGCCTTCATCCACGATCATCGCTTCAAGTGCCGCGTCTCGAAGATGTGCGAAGCCTTTGAAGTATCCCGAAGCGGCTATTACAAATGGACCCAGCGAAAAGCCAGCAAACGTGAAAAGCGACGTCGCAAGCTGGAGCGGCGGATCCGTCGTATCTTTCTGGAATCCCGTCGATTATATGGAAGCCCCAAAGTAGCAAAAGAACTGCACAAGCAGGGCCTACGAGTGTCCGAGAAAACAGTCGCTCGGATCATGAAGGAGCTAGGTTTACGTTCTCGCACGGTGAAGAAATACAAGGCCACAACCAACTCGAAGCACAACCTGCCTGTTCAAGACAACGTGTTGAACCGCGAGTTTAATCCATCCGCTCCGAACGAGGCCTGGGTGGCTGATATTACGTATATCCCGACCGATGAGGGGTGGCTATACCTGGCAAGCATCATGGACCTGTACAGTCGTAAAATCGTTGGATTTCACATGGATGAGCGAATGACGAAAGAACTCGTGTTAACGGCGCTGGACCGCGCCCACAGCCAGCAGCGACCGCGCGGAGAGGTTCTGCATCACTCGGATCGCGGCAGCCAGTACGCTTCCCATGACTACCAGGCGCGGCTGCGCACCTACAGGATGAAAGGCAGTATGAGCCGCAAAGGGAACTGCTACGATAATGCGTGTATCGAATCGTTTCACAGTGTGCTCAAGAAAGAACTTGTCTACTTGGAGAAGTTCAAAACACGCAAGCAAGCCAAGAAACGCATTTTTGAATATATTACCTGCTTCTACAATGGAAAACGAATCCATTCTGCGATTGGGTATTCTACGCCCAATGAGTACGAACGTATGTACCGATCTGCCGCATAATTTTCTCGATTCTTTGTGTCTACTCTATTGACAGAGGTACACATCTCTTTTCTTAAGAGTGTGTGCAAGTTGTTCTATTTCATCCTCGGGCGTTTGACGTATGAGTTCCAATAATTTGGGTAATCGTACCGCGCTCAATTGCGAGGCTGTAAGCTTATCTATATCCCCATACTTATTCTCTATATCCTGTCTGGCTTGGGATAACTTCTGTGGTCGAAACGAAAAAGTAAATATATATGTCTTATCGTCCATCATCCACCATCATTCCCTGAAGCTTCTCTAGTAACTGCTCGTCTTTCAATCGAAATTTAAATTCCACACGCCTTGATTTGTCCGGGTCCATCTCCCCATTTTTATCAAGGATCGGAACACTAAATGATCGACCGTTGGCTGTAATAACCGTCTTAAGCTCCTCCTGGTATTTAAACTTAGGGAAATTAGGTGCAAAGACTTGCTGAGCCACGGCTAGCGCACGATCCTGCGATAATTGAAGATTATATAGATATCCGCCATCACTATCCGTGTGACCTTCTACGATAATCTGAGCTATCTCATCTCGAAATTGATCTGACATTAAGATCTCGATATATTTCGGAATAAAATCCTCAAGATAATCAACGCCCTTTGCAGATACTGTACTACTATTTTTATCAAAGAACACGCCGCCCGAAAAACGGATCGCCCCTGTTTGCTTATCGATTTGGAGGTCCAGATTCGAATCTTTGAATGCAATCATGAGTTCCTCAATAATTTTAGATTTGACTCCAATAACATCCTCGATGAGCTTATTATTTTGGGCGATGGCCTCCTCTTTTTGCTTAATAGCCTCAGTAGCCTCATCCATTGCTTTCTTTTGCTGTTCATAAGCATTTTGTGTATCATACATGGTCACCATGATTACCAGAGCAAAAATAATCAACAAAGCAGACATTAGGTCTGTATAAGATATCCATGAACTTTCTTTTTCCTCACCTATTAGGCCCTTTGACCGTCCTAAATTACGACTTCCACGTGCCACATTTTAACCCTCCTTACCTTATGTATTTAATGTGGCACGCTTGGCCAGTCTATTGATTTCATTAACTGACTGTTTTAACTCTTGAATGACTTCCGGCATTTCTACGAGACCATCCCGCATGGAGTCAACGCCTCTGGTTAATAGGTTCACAGACTTTGTTAACTCCTCATCAAATTGTTCAAAGGTACGCATGATCCCACGATGCATATCATCTGCAAACTGATTGATGGAGGTACTCAATTGTCTGTTTAAGTCCTTCATTAACTGGCTGTTCTCTTCCCATACCGAGATCATCTTTTCCGTTCGTTCATCCATAGCTTCGACTTGATCCACCAACTCAAAGTTCACTTTCTCAATGAGCTTATCTAAGCGACTCTGCTCTTCCAATGACTGTTCTAGCATACCTCCCACTCGGCCTTGAAGTTCCGTAAAAAGAGTGGCGTTATTCTCAAATTGTTCTACTAAATGGCCAAGCTCTTCACTGGACTTTTTAGAGAGAACGGCCTGATCTGATAACGATGTGGCCAGAACTTGTTGACTATCAGCCATGTCCGTAATTCGTTCTAGATTCTGTTCCAGTAAGGTCTGCACTTTCACCTGATATTCGGTCTGTATGATGATGGATTCCACATTACTTTGTAATTTAGCAAGATGCTCGTCGAAATATTGATTAAAGACATTACGTTCCTCAACCATTCGGTCCAGTAGACCGCTCACGACAGACTGAAGCTCGCTGTTCTTAGATGTAGTATCATTTAACTGAGATACGGTACCTTCAAGAACCTTCTGATAATCCGTAATGTTGTCAGTATATTGATGAATTTCTTGTGTCAAAACTGTCGTTTTTTCAACCATTTCGGATTGATTCCGCGCAGATTGCTGCATAGATTCGACCAAGTTACTCATTTCTTCATGAACTCGCTCTTGCCATTCTACGGTTTTATTTATTGATTCGCTTAGATTCTTCATTTGCTCACCCGTGAGCTCATTCAAAGAATTCATAACCTCAGCGGTCAGTTGCTTCACTCCATCCATCTGGTTTACACTGGCACTTGTAATTAATTCATTCATCAACACTTGAGTCTGTTCCATTGGTGGTAATAATGACTGCTTTAAAGTATCGTTAAAGCCTGTTATCATCTGCGGAATTAATTGCTCAGACATAAAAATTTGAAAGTCGTTCATTTGACTTTTTTGATTTTCTAGCATTTGTTGAAGAAGGCTATTTTGGTCTTGAGTAGGAAATGCCTCGTCAAATGATTCACGGATATCGAGAAAAGCGGATTGCAATTTGGGTAGAACGATATTTTTATCAATGGCTTGCCATATTAAAGAAGCAAAAATACCAACCATTGAAGAAATAAATTTAGTCTGCATTCCATGAAGTAAAATGCCAATCCCTGACTTCATTGCCTCTGAATCGCCATTTGGATCAAGGCCCTGAACACCTGAAGCAATTCCCCAAAAGGTTCCAAGTATACCTATCGAAAGAAACATTCCCGGAACTAGTTCAACAAATCTCCTCTTACCGAAGTCGTTCACTAACTTTTCTTCTTGAATATAATCGTAAACATCAGGGATCCTCATTCCATTTTCCTGATGTATATATTTCCTATAAAAGGCATCCCATCCTGGTCGCACAAATTTCTTGAGATACTCGCCTTCTCGTTGAAGTATCCAATCATTCATTTTGTTAAAACGCTCAGGTATATCCATCTCATTCTGCAGCTCTTTCAGTATGTTCCTTATATTAGCAGCATCTCTATTTGATTCCCTAGTCTTTTGGATTTGGCGAAATAACAGCCCAATGAATAATAAAACAATAAGTGCAGCAAAAATAGGGCCTGTTAATGAGGCATTCATTCCTCTTCCTCCTCAGGTATACTTACTTGTTTATTCACAAATCACAAAGCGAGGATTCTCTTATAAAAAATGAACCCCAAGAAGGCTCAAAAATGTGTTGAGATTTACTTCGCTCCCTTATTATCCATATTTTGAGATTGATCACATGGTGTTTGCATCGATAGAATCTAATGTTGAAGAAATTTCATCGAGCTTATTATAAACATCGGACAGAGAGTTAAATAGCCCGTTCCCCACGATGTCCTCTGACATTGAATCCAACTTGTCACAAACATCAGTAATAGAATTATATAATCCATTTCCTTTAAGTTCTTCGACAGAGTTCTTTAGTTCTTCAATATTAGCGTTCATAGCATAGATTCCATTTCGGATCTCCAGTAATACCTCAATTAAACTTTCCAAAAAGATTCACCCATTTCATTTTTTCTATTGCAACATGATCTATCGAGAATTCTTATACTTTCCTTTCAAAATACTCCATCAACCGATACTCACAAATCTCTCGAGTCCATTCATATAACGTTAGATTGTCGGACTCCCTGATTTGAAATCCAATGCTAAAGCCCTCTTCTGTATATCTAACGAGTCTTTTAGCGCTTTTTGCAAGATGTGTCATAGGCATTCTTGCGATAAGCTGCGCGGTCCGTTCTAACGGAGCATCCCAGAGCTTTCGAGTTTCATTATCTGAGAAGTCAATCTCCTTTCTTTTAGGAATACTCATATAATATTCATAGAAAAATGGAGCTGCTTCTTCAGGAGTAATAGGACGCTTCCAATCATGAATACCCCGGTCAAGCATTGCAAGCAGCAGTACCATCTTATAGCTTTTACGGATAATTGTGTTTTCGATTTCAACTATCCAGCCAGAATAACGTTTGGCGACTGCCGATTCTGTTTTGTCCAGTTCTTTGGCTTCAAGTAAAAAATTATAATAAGAATCGAACAAGAGACGATACTCTTGACTATCTATCCCCCCCTGTTGATAAATCTCCAAATATGAAGGACGTCGACCAAGTCGTTTCTTAAGGCGTCGATAAGCCATCACAGCCTGCTCTTTACGTTTTCCTGAACCAATTAGTCTCTTTTCTGCAGTAATTGCTTCTTCTAGCTGTTTGACAAAGCGTTCAATGCCTTTAGGACCAACACCATTGATCTGGTTCGCTAAATTCGGTAAATCTTCAGGAATCTCTTGAATTGTAGTAGCCCTGCATTTTTCTTTAAGATACGCTAACAAAGCTCCACAGCCATTGATATTAATATCATCAAGTTTCATGTCAGCCATAGATTGCGGAAATACCAATTCCTTATTCAAAAACGACTTGCGTATTTCTGTTCCGAGTCTAGACTCTTCAGTGGTTACAATAGGCTCCACCGTAGGTTCTATAATTTGATCATCTGTTGATCCTAATAAATCCGACTTGCTCATCACTGTTTCTGAGTCCCCTAAATTTGTAAAAGCATTAACGGCCGTAGGAAGATTAGTCGGAACCATATGTTGAGCTGGTTCAATCAGAGGTAAGCTTTCATTCTCCAGTGTAATCCAACGTAACTCAGTGGGATCCTTGCCCATCATAAACCAGGCAGGTTTTCTTTTTGTGGATTGGCTTCCGTTCTTGGCAAACTTGAAATAGATTTTTTGTTCTTTAAGTGCTAACAACTCTTCTTTTAGTTCCCAACCGCCAACAATCCACATGGCCCCACCATGTTTTCGCTTGTCAACAATTGTCATTCCCTTCTCCTTCAGATACTCCCTCACTTCAATTGAACTGCGATCCGCACGGTAATCGGTTACTTTATTCGACCCTGATAAGGAGATGTCTATTTCGCTGTTGCCTTCCTTTGAACCCATGCTTGGATCATGAGTATTCCTCTGTGAATCAATTGCATTAGCGACAGTTACCTGGGTAATTGTATCCTGCAACTGTTTGAATTGCTCCGTTAAGGCGGGTAATATCTTGGCTTCCAATTGAGCGCTCAACAACTGCTCCAGTTGGTCACTTACACTGGGGTTCAGCTCACTGCCTTCTGACTCGCGTTCTGACGTTATCACTGGCATCGAGTAAACTGGCGTACTAATATCTAGTGGACCGTAAGATTCTACAAACCATTGAGCAAGCGTAAATAAATGACGATGTGCGGTTAGTGCCAGATCCCTGGGGATCGGTTTTACATCATGAGCCGCTATATTTCCATTTCGGCGAAGCCACTCAAAACTTTCTTTAATTTCTTCTGAAACAATACCTCTACGAACAAGTAGTTGCATTCGTTCATTTGGTTTTATTGCATAAACTGGTTCTACTTTCTCCATCTTTGAAACTGTAGCGGCTAGTTCTTCACTAAATAATCTGCCTTGAATGAGTGTTGCACGCGGGTTTGACCATATATCTGCTTCAGCTTGGATAACCAACGCTGCTAATGGTTCATTAACCTCACCTAAAAAGGTAAAAATTGATGACATTGATATTGCACTTCCTTTAATTCCCATCCTGAATAACAGATTGATTTTTACTTCCGTTATCCGCATTGTTTTTATTTTTCATCAGAAAAGTAACCACCGATTCGGTCCCTGCTAACTCCTAGATGATAACCCAATCTTCCGTACCCTTTCTGTCACAAAACATATGTTCCTATAAAATTTATTTTGCTTTTTCTCCATCCCCGAACACCCATTCCCTGACAACTCCAGCCACTCCTCCCTGCTAAACTAGTAACAACCAATGCAGAGAGGAGCATTCCAATGCCAACTTATATCATCTTCGATCTTGAATTCATGGTGGTTCGTAAATATCAACATCTTGCCGACATCATCGAAATCGGTGCGATTAAAATGACCGAGCAAGAAGGAACACTGGTCATGACCGATGTGTTTCATTCCTATGTAAAGCCTTCGAGACAGTACAAATTAACACCGGAAACGACGCCGTTTACGGGGATTACACAGGATCAAGTCGATCAAGCACCGTCTTTTCCCGAAGCGCTAAAGGCTTTTCAAGAGTGGATCGGCGAAGCGCCCTATTATTTATGCGCGTGGGGTATGGACGATAAATATCAGTTCATCCAGCATTGCCGGTATCATCAGATCTCCTTGGATTGGCTGCAAAATTATAACGATCTTCAGCTGGCGTTTACTCGACTTCACCAATCGGATCATCGACAGAGGATCGGATTGAAACGGGCGCTAGACCTGTTGCAGCTCCCATTCATCGGAGAGCCGCATCGAGCCACCGATGATGCCTATAACACCGCCAAAGTCTTTCTTTCGATCTTCCCTAACATCCAGTTGGTTACGAATAATGCCGCAGAAGATCAACTGTGCGTCTCGGAAATGGTATATTCCACAGGCTCGGAGGAGAACCGCCCATTCAGTAAACTGGCGGAAATGCTGGGAATGGCGCAATAGTGCCGTTCCTTATTCCCCCTCATACAGCTTGCGCCATCGTTCAAGCCGTTCCTTCATTCGTTCCCGGTAAGATAGCGGAGCCAGAATTTCAGCATCCGGCCCGTACTGACTTACCCAGTTTATAAACTCCCGGTCGTGATTCAAGGTAACCTCGAACAACAAACTGCCGTCCGGCAAGTCCTTCATTCTTGGTCTGACGAACATCTCCTCTTCCTTGATGTATCGTGCGACATCCGGCGAGAATTTCACTTTGAAATGGATTTGTTCCTCGCCGCGTTCAATCGACCAGGTGTTCTTCATATAATTCTTCAGGTTAAAGTCCCCGCGCTCGAAAGTGCGGCTGGTCATCTCCATAGAGCGGAAACGGCTCAGACGAAAGGTCCGAATATCCTTCGCCTGATGGCAATACCCAATCAGATAGAATCGTTGGTCCCTCGGGACGAGGTAGTACGGATCGATCTCCCGTTCCGTTTGTTGGTTCCGGCTCTGCGTATGATATACAACGGTGATCGTCTTTTCTTCCACAATGGCCTGAATGACTTGATATAGATAGTTGGGAGCATCCTCCCGATATGCGGGAGACCCCATCTGGATAATATCCGTGACATGTTTCAGAATTTCCCGATCCCGCTTCTTCTGCCGAAAATGAGCGGCCATAACCTTGTCATACGCCGTGTCGAATCCCGGCGGCATATTGCTCTGGTCGACAAAGGAAGGGAGCATGGAGAAGACCAACGCCTCCTGCTGCGTCCAATTGAATGGAAACATGGCAAAATCCCCGGCGAACGTGTAGCCTTTACCGTACCCTTCGTTGGTAATCGGCGCTACGAGGTCTAGTGAACGTAAATCCCGGTATATCGTTCTTTCCTCCGCTTCACATCGTTCCGCCAATTCCTTGGCGCTGATCCCCGGCCTTGCTTGGATGGCATAAATAATTTTGAACCATCTGAACAACTTATCGGACATAGTTCAATTCTCCTGTTATCTATTCATTTATGGTAAATACACACTTCGACAATATCCGCCCATATCCTTCCATAGAACTAAAAAAGCCTCCCCAAATCAAATAGCGAACTTAGAGTCCTACGCAACTCGCCCGCAGTATTATGTAAGACCGGGAAGAATTACGAAGTTGCTAGCACGATGGAGCTAGTGTCACAGCACTACATATCGCCCGATCCCTGCAAAATATAGCCCTGCTTCTTTCACTTTGAAGCCAAAGGTGCGTTCCCATTCCGAAGCGTAGACAAGGACCTGAGGACGATAAAAATTAACGAACGTCTCCAGAGCACCCTCCTCGACGTGATCGGTCTTGAAGTCAACTATGACCCAGCCGTCTTCTTCTTCGAACAGAAAATCGATGACGCCTCGCAAATAAGCATGCTTCACAGCATCATCCCCGATTGCCGAAGCCGGGGCCGCTTCGAGCTTTATGTCTTCCATTGCCATGTTGTTGAATGACTTAAGCTCCGCGGCGTTCTTCCTAAGTAACAGGGGCAGCTCGAATAACCGGCGGCGTGCACGCAAGCTTCGCTGCCACAGTTCGCTGACCAGGATGCTTTGCGCAACCCGTGCGGCTTCGGGGATGTACTCTGCTGCCAATCCTTCTTCGCTCGCAAGCCAATGTACGGCCTCATCCAGATCCGACTCCGCCAATCCCTTGCCGAGCATTTCCAGCGTGCGATGGACAACGCTGCCGAATGCCATCCCTTTCCCCTCCGAGGACCATTCCGGACGGTCATGGAGCGTCTTGGTCTGTTCCGTTACCGACAGCAGCGAATAGGTAGGGCGGCTTATATCATCCAATTGGCGCTGACGAGCAGCCCGAATGCCGAGGATATCCGGTCCTTCGGTTAACTCCGTTTTTGACAATTGTATGCGTTCAGGAACCTGAAGCTCCGGAAGCTCTGGCATTCCTTCAACGAGCGGGGTCCAAGGGCATTTGGCCGGCTGCTCGGGATATAAACTGATCACCAGCATTTGCTTGGGCCGCGTGGCTGCTACATACAGCAACCGATCTTTCTCTGCCTTTGCAAATGTCCGCTCCCGCTCACTCATTACGTCCCAACCGGGAGGCTGCGCAGCTATTTTCGGATGAAATCCCCCTGTTTTCTTATGGATCGTAAAATACCCGGCTGCCGGGTCAGAAGACCGATCGATATATTGCGCAGGCTCGTGTTCGGATTCTTCGCATGGACCCGCAAGAATGACGACAGCCGCCTCCAGCCCTTTGGCTTTATGCAGATTCATCACACGGACGGCTTGATCGCCTCCGACATACAGACTCGAGGTTTCCATCCCTTGGCATGCTCTTTCCATCAATCCGCATAGTTCACTCCAGCTTGAAGCAGCCCTCGCATCGCTGTGCACAAGCTGCATCAATCCGACCAAGGTTCCCGCGCGTACCGAACCAGCGGGCAATGCCGATACATACGGTATGATCCCTAAATCTTCGACGATAAGACTGAAGGCTGCCGCTGCATGTAATGTACGGACCCATTCCGAATACATGCGCAATCTGGCCAGCGCTGCGCCAACCGGCTGCGCATTTTCACTCAGTTCTGCCTGCGATATCGATTCGTGTATGGATATCCGGCTGCCCTCCTGCTTATAGACCCACAACTGCTGGTCGCTTAATCCAAATAACATGCCGCGCAGAACCGCGAGCAATGCAGGCTGATCGGAGGCGTCTTCAAGACAGCGGACCAGCTGCCATAGCATCAGCATTTCTTCATAAGCGGCCGTACTTCCGGAAGTATCGGCAGGAATACCGCTTAGGTCCAGCTGTTCCGCATAGACATGAATGAATGTTTTCGTCTTGGTGAGAATCAGGAAGTCCCCCGGAACTGCATTCCGGCTTGTGCCGTCCCTCTGGATGATCTGCAGGTTGCCGTCGGTGCAAGCCCATGAAATATAACTTGCGATACGCTTGGCATCTTCCAGGGCAGCCGCTGCTTTTCCCCCGATAATCTTGGGATAGTTCAACACGTATACACCTTGCCCTGCTGCTTGGGACGAGAGCTCCCAGTCCATCTCCATCTTCGCGAACGCTGCTTGATATTCCGTCTCAACAGAAGGAAATTTGTCTATAAACCGACTGTTGATATATTCGCCGATCGATGGAACGGAACGGAAATTAGACGTTAATTTAAGCACACCCCCGCACTCGCGGATTCGCGCTTTGACCTCGTTATAAATCGAGATATCTGCCCTGCGAAAACGATAGATTGACTGCTTCGGATCTCCCACCAGAAATAACGAGCCGGGACGCGGTTTCAGCCGCCTCCAGTGCAGATTCTCCATTCCCAACTCGGTAACGCCTGTGAGTAGGAAAATAAGCTCAGCTTGCACCGGATCTGTGTCCTGAAATTCATCAACGAGGATCCGTTGGTATTTTTGTGCAAAGTAATTCCGAACTTCAAGATGGTCGCGAAGCAGCCTGGCAGTTTCTACGAGCAGGTCCTGAAAATTCAACCGTCCTGCAGATAAGCGGCGTTCCTGGCAATAGAGAATAGCCGGGCGAACGAACGCAATCAGCTTCGGGTATAAATATTCTCGCCATTCCTTAAGAAAGGGAAATAACACGGTTTCCTGCCAATCGATAAATCTGGTCTTCAGCTGGGCTGCCTGCTCTTTGGATGTCCATCGCTTCTGCGTTACATGGATCTTGCTCTCGAACTGCTCTGCAATCTCAAGAATGCGCATATCA
This sequence comes from Paenibacillus sp. FSL M7-1455, assembly GCF_038004655.1. Lineage (NCBI taxonomy): Bacteria > Bacillati > Bacillota > Bacilli > Caryophanales > Paenibacillaceae > Paenibacillus > Paenibacillus sp. FSL M7-1455. The sequence goes on from NZ_JBBORO010000001.1 coordinate 5,001,498, forward strand.
TCCTTCACGTCGATCAGCCGCAGTTTTTGACAATTTGTACGTACAAGCGTTTGAAGCTTGTCCCATCCTTGGTCAGGCTCAGTCGATGGTATATACGGCGCTGCCGCCTCAAGCAGTGGAAAGAGCGTATCCCGAATGCGGTCGAAGTCTGGATACAGTCGTTCTTGACAAGGCAGCTCGACATCGGAGAATGTGGTTACCCGATCATAAACATCCCGCAGTGTATTCACATCAACGCCGAGCAACGATAGCTCGTCCAAGAGCCGCAGCTGCGCTTCATTCAATTCCGTAATATACTCATCCCAACAGGCATCCCGAAAGAGCTTGTCCTCTTCTTCGGCCATCTCCTCAAAATACGGATCCAGCCCTGCTTCAATTGGACGCTCCCGCAGCAGCAATGCGCAGAAGGAATGGATCGTTCCAATAAACATGAGGTCCAGCTTGCTTAGAGCATCCGAATATCGACGGCGGCTCGTTGAACCGAGTTCAGCTGTTCGATTAGCGTTTTCCAACGCGACCCGGAATCGTTCCTTGAGCTCCCCGGCAGCTTTATTCGTAAATGTGATCGCTGCGATTTGTTCTGCCTCCACACCATGATCAATTAAGGCAAGAAGCCTGCCTACCAAGCTGGTCGTTTTACCCGATCCGGCCCCTGCCTCCACAAGCAGCGTCGTATCTAAATCATGAAGGACTCGATGACGGTCTGCTTGATCCGCCGGCAAGTTTAATAAACTGGATTCAATCAATGCCTTCCACCTCCCGCAGTGAACCTAGTACAGCTGCATTGACAGCAGCATCCCGTTTATTCCCCATCCACTCGGCGTGCGAGCCGCACACGGATTGGTACTTGCACCACGTACATGTCTTAACATCTTTAGCTGGAATAAACAGACCTTGATTCATGGAATCCAGAAGTTTAGAGATGATGTCGCCTAATTCCTCCCTGCGGTCTTGCTTCCTCCTGATATACTCTCCTCTTCCCCGTACGGTTGGAAAAGCATATTCCGCTTCGGTTACCCTGGCCTCAATATCTTTGCCTGTTACGTGAAGCCACTGTTCAACCGCGATGGAGTACAGGGCATGCTGAAGCTGTGTTCCTCCGCTGAAATATTCGGCTGAGGCATATTTCTTCATATTGCCTGTTTTATAATCAATGATTCGATATTCATGAGGGCCGATGCGGTCCACCCGATCGACGAACCCTTTCAATTTCACTTGCATGCCGTCCGGCAATGTCAGCTCCATCGGCTCACCCTCAGCTGTACCTAGCTCCAATTCGAAATAGCAGGGCTGTTCGGTCTTCCCTTCTTCCTTCCTGTAAAAAACCTCTGCATCGCGCCGGATCTCATCGCATTCCTTCTTCTGTATATGCAGGCTGGGAGCCGGTATGGACTTCGCGGCATCATCAAGTGCTTGGTCTACAATCCTATGCAGCTTGCGTCTGTCATGCTGCGGCGGATTCGTACCGAACTCCGTAACCTCCTCTAAATACAGCCTGTAAATATGATGCAGGAGCGTTCCCCGTTCATCGGCCTGCAGCCAACGGGCACGGTCAAAGACAGGAATTTCTTTAGGACGCAGTCTTAACACGGAATAAAAGTAGTATTGCAGTCCGCATGCCGCATATTTCTCCAGTTGACTCACACTGATGGCTTGTTGCCCCAGTATGCCATCCGAACCCTCTTTGTTCGTGCTCAGCCACCCGTCATAAACCGACAGCCTTTCATCTTGGCGATTCACCTGTGCCAGATATCCCTGCGCCAAAGCCGGATAAGCATGTGATACGGCCTTCCATCCATCTCTTGTTCCGCTTGAATCCCGAAGATATTGCGCCCATACATCGATCTCATCATATGTACTTCTTCGTTCTTCCGGATGCAGCACATCCATTACGCTGTACGGCTGCCCTAATACCCTCTCTAAAGCGCTGAAATCCTGCGTGTCATCCCCAGATTGCAGCCTCATTATTTGCAGCATCTCGAATGCAGGACTTCGGCCTTCCCGCTCCCCCGGATCGTACGAAGTATAACTAAGCCACAATTCCCCGCGTATGAGTGATAACCGTGCATCACGAAGGTTTCTGATTTGTTTGGCTTGTTCACGGACCAGTTGTAAATGTGTAGATACCGCCGTCCGCTCTTCATCCAGCAACAGAGGATCCTGCATGATCGGCATGCTCCAGGCCCGCTCATCCATGCCGACGATCCATGTTCGGTATCTTCCGCTAAAGCCGCCGTTGTGGATGGAAGTAACATGAACTGCCCCAGGCTTCGGTGTTGCACCGACCCGGATCCGTATGCCGTTCAAGATTTCAGTTACATATCGTACCGCCCACTCGGGCGTCATGGACCCAACTCGGATTCCCGATAGACGTGTGCTCCAAGCTTGAATGGCGGTTTTTACGTTCTGGTCGTCGCTCGAATGAAGAGGTACATGCTTCTCAACAAAATCCCCCAACCATTCGAGCAACAGATTGGGCCTCCACTCGCTTCCTTCCGGAAGCTTGTCGAACCAGCCTTGAAGCACCTCATGCAGCTTCATTCCAAGCTCCTGCTGACCGTCCCCCATGCGTTGTCGGGAATCAAGTATTCCGGCATAGCGATGTCTGCCCCAGCCGATTCCGCTCTGCTCCAGCAGGCGAATCCAACCCCCGGCGGATGCTTGCTGGTCAGCGATTTGCAGGCATCCGCTGCGAAGCATCTCCGTAAGGCGAGCCACGGGGAACCCTTCCTTAATCCAAGCAAGAATGGCTAGAGCAGCCTTACCTGCCGTACAGTAGGAGATCGGAAGCCCATTGGAGAAGGTACACGGGACCCCCGATGCCTCGGCCTGCGAGTAAAGTACAGGCGCATATCGTTCGTAATCCGACAACATGATTTCCATCTGATCCAGCGGCTCGGGCTCTGCAATCATTCTGCGAAACCCTTCGCGAACTTCAGCTAAACTTCCAGCGGCGCGAAACATCATTAGTCGATTGTTAGAGAATCTTGCATGAGAATAAAAAGGCTCATCGAAATTGATAATGTCCAGCTGGCTCCCGGCTATTTTCTCGATTAGATCCCATTCCATTCTCGACCATCCGGCAGGCTGCAGAAGTAAAAATCTTGTGTTATCCGCAGTTGGACTACAATACTCGGCCAAACCCGCAAAGTCCGTCAGCGCCTGCTCCTTGAGGTAAGCCTCATAACGATCAAGCAATTGTTGGAGATACAAGCCCTTGCTCTCGTTCGAAAAGTCCTTCGGATGTATGTCTCCGGAACGAACCCCAGCCAACCGTAATTCAACGAGGGACTGATGAACTTTACGGACCACCCCGGGGTTTAGCATTGATTGGTGCGTAATATAACTATGCGGATCTGCTTCGGCCTGATGCAGCATTAGCTGTCGAATCACCCAGAACGCTTCCTCGTCCTCAAGAAAACGTATCTTTCGACGCGACAGCTCGAATGCCGTATTGGCATGCACCATGCCCTGAAGTGTCCCAACTTCCACATTAAAAACAGAACCGAAACGTTCGCAAATTCGCTCTAGCAATTGGTGGCCTTGCGAATAGGACGGGACAATCAGCATCTTAGGGGACAGCGGATCTTCTTTTATTTTCTGATACAATCGATCTATTAGGTCCATGCCAATCCTCCTCCCTTGTAATTCTATATACCTACATTCGCCAAATTTTCCATTGCCCCCTTCCTAAATCCGCAACAAAAAACAAAATACGCCAATTTTCCTCATTTCCAGGGAAAAGATTGATGTTCTGTTTGGAGAAATATATCGAGTGATGCTATTCCTTCCATAAGCTCAACAATAGCCAGATCCTTCACAACAAACCGGATCACGCCGTAAACTTGTTGTTCAAATGAATCATAGATCCGACCAGCGCTCCGACATCCTTTTGGTACCGTATGCGTGCTGTTCGCAACGTAACCGATCTTGCCAATCGGAGAAATAACCGCCTGGATCGCCTCCTCGTCATACGGATTGTCAGGATCTTTAACGAGCCGTACGACCATTCCTGGCTTCAAAAAACTTGAGCCGAAATAGTGTGAGGTACCGGTAATTGCAACAAAAATCTGTTCCATGCATCCCATCTCTCCACTTCTAACTGAAAATCATACTTTATGTATCGGGAAATATAACTTCGTATTATTCATAATATCATTGATGATCTTATTCTATATTTCGGAATGAACAGATGTTTGTCAGCGAATACATGTTCTAATGAAAAAATCTTCACACGCCAGTCGTGTGAAGATCTGGTCAGGATTTTGCTGTATAAGAGGATTCAATACTAGTGTTCTAGAATTATACATTATTCGACAATTCACTATTGCTGATAGGAGTGACTGAATTGGACGTACGAAAATTAGGAGAAATATTAAGCGATATGTATAATCGCGCCCCGCATGGAAGACAGGTGACCATGATTCATCTCTTTGGAATTAAATATGCGGATGTTATTCTTACTAACCATCTGAGTATTAAGGAGATTGTTGGCTTCTCCGGTATAAATCCTTCTTATGCTAAGGAAGTAAATAAAGGAATAAATTTATCGGAGTTTGTGATACCGAAAGAATAGAATTCTACAATTAAGACCCCATCATTCCTGATGGGGTCTTGGGGTCGACAAGATGTTACACCGTTATTCTATTTCTATAACATAGAATTTGCTTTGAGCATTTAAGTCATTCCATTCAACCTTATAGTTGCCCTCTAAAGTAATATATTCTTCATTTTTACCGGAGCCTGTCGGTTTGTATATATCTCCGTAAACCACATATTCTTCTCTGAAAATTTGTAGATGCCTTTATTATTTTTCCCATGGTAAAATGGTTTGTCAGATACAAGAACAACGCAAGCCGTTTTAGTGAACCTTACGCTCAAACTGAACTTTTTATTGGGGGAGACATTCTCTTAGAAAAATCCCCAACTCATGTTGCAGGCTGAACTCATTATAAATTTCAATATGGCTTTCTTGAACGTACTTAAAGAATTCTAATATGCTCTTTTTCAGTTCTAGCAAGTCACCTTATTCCGTAGAAATACCCCAAAACTAGCATCAATGACATGCTTCTAGCCCATATGAATTTGTAGTGCTCCCGGTCTGTTAATGTTCAATCTATACCAAAAGCCTCGATCATTTTGACTCGTTGGCTGAGACGACTGCTGCAATCCTTGAAGTAAATATCTGATCTTCTCTTCAGTTAGTAGCCGCTTTAATGATTGGACTGCTTCTCCCATAAGGGTTAATTTTCATTTCGCCCTTCCTCCTTACCATATGATTAATTTGTGACAGAGATTAAATTAGGCATACTTCCATCATCTGCCCGTTCCAAATATGCCTTGATTCGCAACCAGTCGGACTTTTGCTGTTCAAAAGGTCTGTTTCTCCGTCCTAAACTGCCGCAGTGGAAGACCGGAAATACTGCTGTATTCCTGCCAACGATAATCGGTGATTCCCTTTCAACCAATTTTTTGAAGTTTATACCTTTATAACCATACTCACGTAATAATGACTTGGTAGCCTTTTCTCCCAATGTGACAACAACTTTGGGTTGAACGATCTCCTCAATGAGAGGTTTAAGAAATGAGGACACGCAATTTCGAAGCCACGATCCTCTCACTTTACCTGCTAGTCCGCCTTCTGTTTTCATGCACAAGATAGCATTGGTGAAAAATAAATCAGTGTACCTCTGTCAATAGAGTAGACACAAAGAATCGAGAAAATTATGCGGCAGATCGGTACATACGTTCGTACTCATTGGGCGTAGAATACCCAATCGCAGAATGGATTCGTTTTCCATTGTAGAAGCAGGTAATATATTCAAAAATGCGTTTCTTGGCTTGCTTGCGTGTTTTGAACTTCTCCAAGTAGACAAGTTCTTTCTTGAGCACACTGTGAAACGATTCGATACACGCATTATCGTAGCAGTTCCCTTTGCGGCTCATACTGCCTTTCATCCTGTAGGTGCGCAGCCGCGCCTGGTAGTCATGGGAAGCGTACTGGCTGCCGCGATCCGAGTGATGCAGAACCTCTCCGCGCGGTCGCTGCTGGCTGTGGGCGCGGTCCAGCGCCGTTAACACGAGTTCTTTCGTCATTCGCTCATCCATGTGAAATCCAACGATTTTACGACTGTACAGGTCCATGATGCTTGCCAGGTATAGCCACCCCTCATCGGTCGGGATATACGTAATATCAGCCACCCAGGCCTCGTTCGGAGCGGATGGATTAAACTCGCGGTTCAACACGTTGTCTTGAACAGGCAGGTTGTGCTTCGAGTTGGTTGTGGCCTTGTATTTCTTCACCGTGCGAGAACGTAAACCTAGCTCCTTCATGATCCGAGCGACTGTTTTCTCGGACACTCGTAGGCCCTGCTTGTGCAGTTCTTTTGCTACTTTGGGGCTTCCATATAATCGACGGGATTCCAGAAAGATACGACGGATCCGCCGCTCCAGCTTGCGACGTCGCTTTTCACGTTTGCTGGCTTTTCGCTGGGTCCATTTGTAATAGCCGCTTCGGGATACTTCAAAGGCTTCGCACATCTTCGAGACGCGGCACTTGAAGCGATGATCGTGGATGAAGGCATAGATCAGCGCCGGTCTTTGGCGAAGTAGTGCATCGCCTTTTTTAAGATGTCGTTCTCCTCTTCCAGATCACGAAGGCGTTTCTGAAGATCTCTCATTGCTTTATCGTCGGCTTTCAGTTGCCCACTGCCTGGAAAGGCCTGTGCGCCGTCTTTCTTGTATTCCGCCATCCAACGATACAGGGTGTTGTCGCTGATCCCCAGTTCGCGGGCGACCTGCGCTACCGCCTTTCCTTCTTCCTGGATCATCTGAATCGTTTGCAGTTTAAATTCTTTATCGTATTTTTTCGTCATGGTAGCACCTCGAATTTGGATAGATTCATTTTACCCGATTCTCGGTTCTCCATGTCTACTTTTTAGTCTAGCAGCACAGCGTGTTTGTTTTTAGCGGTACTTTCGTCAATGTCCACGCCGGCAATATTTAATAATTGAATCAATGCGCGATTGGTTGAGCTATTGTCTACATTACATACCCCTTCTTGTTTCTCCAGCGTATTGAAATCCCCCCAATCCTGGCCGACAACCATCATTTTTGCATCCAAGCTGCCCTGCCACTCTGTCCAGTGCCCGATTTCATTCGTATCGAATCGCCCGTTCAGCGCTTGGCTCGGATTTATTAGTTCACACTGCGCAGGATCACACATCGTGCAATTCTTCCGTTGATTGACCAATGCTAGGTAAGCCATTTGTTTGTCGGTGATACTCATACGATCCCTCCTCACTTTTGATATATATTCCGTCAGTTGCCATACCCAATCCACCTAATCATACAGCGTCTTAAATCATCAGGATAGTATTCAAATTGTATGGTACAATCCAATTCTTCGATACTCGTAGAATTGGAGTCATTTTCGCCATCGGCAGCCTGGTGATCGTCCTCATTCACAAAAAAAAGAATTTTTTTGCGGCACTCCCCCTATAAACTCACGGTAAATGGCACTTCAGCTTTCAGGTGTTTCAGCAGCCTATCAGTTAGCGTCATGGAACTGCTCCTTCCGTCAGATCCGCCCAGCGCGTCGCTGATGGTCTACTTTCCGACCCAATAGCGCCCCCTTCGCCACCAACCGATTGCCACATTCATCCGAAATAAACCAAACATAAAAATACCCCCTCACGCTAGACAGGCAAAATCATAAAACCTGTCTCCGTAAGGGGAGCATCTCAAAATCTCTTACCGCTTCACTCCGCCTTCTCCAACAACGTTTCCGTAGTGAGCGTAAAGCCCTCAATAACTGCATCTTCGTCAACCTCAATCATAATGCAGCATTTGCCTTGAAAGCTCACCTGCTTAATATACCTTAAATCCTGTGGACTGATGGTAATTGTGGCTACCTTGGTATCGGATCTTGATCGATTTTGACGTGAATTTCGGGATCACGCTGTTTGCCTTCAGGTCATAGTTCTTATCGTCAACGATGGTAGTTAATGGTACTACTGTACCTAGTAGTTCATTTTCGAGTCCTCAATTAGATCATGCTTATGTTACTCGCGACAGTAATAACACTGTAACAATTATTGTAGATAGTTCGTTATATAAATAACGTATTTAATAGGCAATGGATACAATGATATCTATTGTCTATTAAACATCAAAGGAGGAATTTGCAAAATGAAAACTACGGTAAAATTATTAATTTCGACTATAGCGATTTCCATGATACTTGGGGTAAATGCGGCCCTTGCTTCCCGAGAAAAACCTTCAATCTTCGTAAATAATGAGAAAATGGATATTTACGCAAGCGTAACATATAGTGGAACCACCTTAGTCCCGATGAGGCCTATTTTTGAAAAATTCGGTATGACTGTAGTTTGGGATAATAAGACGAAGTCAGCTACCGCGACAAAAGGTGGAACATCAATCAAACTTATTCATAATTCCAATGAGGCTTACGTAAATGGAAAAGTTCAAGTTTTGAATCAGGTCCCTAGTTTTAATCCAGACAACAGTACTTTTTATGTAAACCTCAGATTTATCGCTGAGACATTAGGAGCAAATGTCGAATGGAAAAAAACAGCTAATGATTCATCAATATATATTAATTTTCCTCAAAATTAATATACTGCCAAGTAAACCGAGGCCCTTGCATTAGCTCCAGCGTCCGGGAATCAAGCAGAAACATAGCATGATTAAAAGCCGCAACTAAGCGGCTTTTTTCGACACATATACTTTAGAAGTAGACTACATTACTTGGGATACCGCGGCAACCATTTTAGCAGCAAGTGCTCAATATAGTACTTTTTCAGATTTACTTTCATTAGTTGCTTCTGGTGCTAGCGGTACCGTATTAGGTAACGTTATTGTCAAAGCTTTAGGTCTTACAGGCGTTCCTGCTACAGTTGCTTCGTTCGCGGTGGGTACAGTTGTTGCGCTAGGTTGGGACTGGCTAAGTAAAATTGACCGTTCGAGAATGTACGATACTTTTATGACTATGAATAAAAGCAAAAATCAATACATGAAAGTAGAGTTCATGTATTCGAACCATAAGATAAGTAAGTTATACTCTCTTATTTCTAAAACCAGTAGTGTTCCCAATCCATTCCCTGGAATGTGGGGCGATTGGAAAGATAATAAATTTGGATATTTATATAACTTTATGGTTGAAAAAAAGGGGTATAAAAATTTCATACCCCTTTTTCACATTAAGGTGGTGGAATATGGTAAAAAAAATAAGCGCTCTTATTGGCATATTTTCAGTAATGATCATCGCTTTTTGTGGAACAGAGTATCTTACTTATATTTTCCTTAGCAAAAAAAGCAAATTGTTCATTCCTTGCTTTCTCTTATTTTTACTAATGGTATCAATGTCTATTGAAATAATGCAAAAATTCATCATTCTACCAAACAAAATAATAATTGTACCTATTATAGTGCTATTTGCCGTCTTTATCAGCCTAGTCATATTGAAATTTATACTTCCTTACTTATAAAATTGTTAAACAATCATAAAAAGGAACGGGGAATCGGTAGATTGATTACCGGAGATTGATCGCAAAAAGGCTGCTTTACAGTAATGAATCTCTCTACCGCAGAGCAGCCTGTACTTATCTTTAGGAAAAGAATATAAATGGATTACGCCGCGCTTCGGCGACCTGCGGAAGGGTAATCACCTCATCGGCCTTAAATAACAAAAGGTCAATAACCGCCTCTCAATGGGCGGTTTTTTCGTCCTCAATAGTCTTCGCTTTTTAACAACATTAACTGTATTGATTTGATCGAAATACTTTAGCAATATCAGTATCAGCGTATAGAGAGTAATAGCTCTAAATTTAGATCTGGGTTAATACTAAGGCTTTAAGAAATGCTCCCCTCACGTTAGACAGGTGAATCATAGAAACCTGTCTCCGTAAGGGGAGCATCTCAAAAGCTCTTACCGCTTCACTCCGCCTTCTCCAACAACGTCTCCGTGGTTAGCGTAAAGCCCTCGATAACGGCATCTTCGTCAACCTCAATCATAATGCAGCGTTTGCCTTGGAAGCTCACCTGCTTAATATACCTTAAATCCTGTGGGCTGATCGTAATCGTCGCTACCTTGGTATCGATCTTGATCGATTTGGATGTGAATTTCGGGATCACGCTGTTGGCCTTCAGTTCATAGTTTTTATCGTCCACGATGGTTTCAAACGCCCGTTCCACGGCTTCCTTGGTCACGTTTTCTACGCCGCTTGCGGTCAGCACGCGTTCCACATCGGTATAATCCAGCTTCGGAGGTTCTTCCTCGTCCTGGTGGGATTCGATCACATGATGAATTTCCTCGTACACGTGTGCGATCGTGGCCGAGTCCAGCTGTTCGCCCGCCACTTCCTTCACGATGTCTTCAAAGATCGCTCGCTCTTCCAGCGCCGTCACGGACCGTTCCGCATTCAACACCTCGGAGATGAAACGCTCATTCGGATCATTCGATTTCCCCGTACAATACAGAACCCGGTTCACGTCGGAATAATTGTCCGTCACGCTGGGATAGAAGAACCCTTCCTCCGGCGTGCTGAGCTTGATAATCGGATCTACAATGATATTGTACTTAAACTCTTTCTCCACATAGTCGAACAAAAGCGCCTTCCGCTGCTTCTCCGTAGAGTTCACGCTGCATAGAATGAACGGATGCCCGAACACCTCGTCGTTCCCTGTCTCCTCGGCCTCATCATTCCTCGCCTTGGTCGGCCGGTAGTATTGTCCGCGCACGAACGTAATGACCGTATCCCGTTCATAGGTCGTGTCCGCCATCATTTTCTCTACGAGCAGCAGCATCAGATCCTGCCACTCCTCCGGATCGCCCGTCTGGATCGCTTGATGAAGCAGCACCCGCGAAGGGTCTTTCTGGTCCTCCGTCTCCTCCGTAAACTTAAGCTCGAACAGCTTATGATCCAATTCATTCCCATTCCAACAAGACAGCCTCAACCGTTATTCCGCCAGTATGTAAGTATCAGTCCCAAATGGATGATTCAACGCTTTTCGATTATAGTGTTTGAACTTGTTTGCTCCCATATCTTATCCTTAGCCATTCCATCTACTAGAATCAGCAACCGCCGCACAAACCGGAAGCTAAAAATTTCTCTCGCTCTTTTAGACTATAGGAACGCAATTGATTACTTACCAATTTACATATAATATCATTAATATAATGTATAAATACTATTTATTGTTAAAAAAAATAAATATTTTGATTTAAATTCCATAACAAAACCAGTTCGAGGAACGTTAGATATTTATAGAAGGGTAGTTTCCCTTAAAATTTACAAGAGAGGATGATGTTTATGCTGTAGGCCAATACTTTAAAAATTATGACGCTTCTCTCTATGATTTTATTTGCGGGAACCAAAATGAGGATTGAATAAGTAATTGTCACAAGATTTAGCTCACTCGAGGAACAAAAGGTTGGTTATAAAAGAAGAAATCAATAGTGACTGTTTGACAAATCTAAGTTTTGAATATTCTAAATTAGGAGTGATAACTCAATGTTGAAAAAACTAGTATTTTCAGTTGCTCTATTATGTGTAAGCGTTGCGCCAGGTTTTTCATTTGCTTCCAATACTGCACCTGAGTCTGAAGTAAGTAAAGTTGAAAAAGTTGTTAATAACTTTTACGACAGTTTAAATCGCCAAGATAGTGATTTGTTTTTGAAATCTATTGCAGATCCTGAAAGTGAAGCAACTCAATATAATGCTGCACATCTCGAGGATCAAAAGATAAGTTACAAAATCTTAGATATTGAAAAGGTTAATGATTTCAAATATGAAGTAGAAATTTCCAAGATTCAGAACGGTATTCAATATCCAGTAATTCCATACGACGTTGTCTTAGAGAATGGAACTTGGAAATTTGATCCTTCAAATATTGTGATTTCTCCTAAAGATGTGGTTGACAAATCTGTAAAAAGCATAAGACCATCTTACGTTCCCTACAGTAATGTAGTTAGTGAAAACGAAAACTTTGTAGTCGGAAAGATATTGGAAACAGATGAAATTTCAACCAAGTCCTGGGAAACTTATACATTTAATTCCTACTCAGCAGATATATACTCTCCAGGTTCTCTTCGCGTAGAGTCTATGCCTGGTACAAATGATGAGAAAAAAGACGAGTATAATTTCGTAGTAGCAAATATCTATAAAAAAGATAACGGAGAAAATTACCTCATGGATTCTGAAATTTTAAATGCATATAATAATGATAACGTGACGTTCTCAGGTTACTACGGATATCATAAAATATGGTGTGGGAACTTTAATTATCCTTGGTTACCGGGTAAATATAATGTAGTGTGGTAAAAATTTAAAAGGGGTTTCAAATTGGTATCAATCGGAACCCCTTTTTTTCTTTTTAAAAGCATAACTTTTTGATATCCAGAAACGTCTTAAGTAATGTATGGAATTTGTTTCGTAAGGGAGGATTATAATGAAGAAAAGAACATTATTACTTTGTATCGGAGCTGTTGCATTAACAATTGGTGCATCTGTGGGAGTGCAAGCGGCAAAGTCAGATAATGCTGCACCTACATCTAATATTAAGATTAGTAAAAAGGAATTTTTGCGTATGTCATCTATTATTTCGGACGTGAACACCGGAAAATTACCGATCACTGCACTGGAAGAAGCCCAACCGCTTCTTGATAAACGCCCCGACATGTTATCCCCAAAAATTGCAAATGAATTAGAGAACTCAAAATTAAAATAATCGACCGTTACTGTGTACACAATATTTTATAATTCAACAGATGCTTATTGTTGCATTGATTTGTTTACGTTTAAATTAAAGCGTCAAAAGGATGCCCGCTTTTTGCGAGCATCCTTTTTCACGGTATCTCCGTAAAGATGATGTTACACTTACTGTATTCTTTTACAATTTAGCATTCTTCGCTCTATAAATAATATACTGTTCGTTAGCCAAATCATAGTTATTTTGCATTGTTGGTATTTATTTCTGTTTTTATCCATCTTTACTAATTGCTACGAGAATTTGGGTGCTTCAACTCTGAGTGACCCATAAAACTATGTCCTTGGTTCACAATACCAACTTTTTCATTATTCCTATTGAAAGCAGGAATAAAACTAAAACAAAACGCCCTGTTTAGATACCCTCCAATGTCTCAGTAAGGCTGGGCTGATTCGTATCATTCGGATTTTTTCCGATCGAGATGAGCCTCTAGCGCATCGACATGTTGGTTCCATCGCTCGCGGTAGGCGCTCAACCAATCGTCCACCCCAGCTAGGAGACCGGCATCCAGTGAATAGATACGACGTTGGGCCACTGCCTTGACTCGGACGAGTCCGCTCTCACGCAACAATCGCAGATGGCTGGAGATCAGCGGCTGCGACAGGCCCAACTCTTCGGTCAAATCATTGACGGTGGAATCAGAACGCAGCAACCGATCTAGAATACGCCGCCGGGAAGGCTCTGCAATTACAGCATAAATGTCTTGCAGGGCAATCACCTCACTTTCACCCACTATTATAAATATTCATTTTTTATATAAATGAAAGTTTATATAAAAGATTCGATTTTATGAAATAATGTTATCTAAGACTGTTCCACACAAATTCCGAATAACCCCTTTTTCAAAAATCATTGGCCTTCTTTTTAAAAGTTATGATCGTCTACCTATCAACGGGTGAATACGGGGAATCTGTTATAAAATGCTGAAGGCGGCGCAATTTTAAATGGTTGATATGGGACTTTGATATTTTTACTTATTAGGAGAGGGGGAGTGATTCAGAAGGAGCTCCAAGCATAATACTCCCCTTACGATAGACAGGAGAAATCATAAAACCTGTCTTCGCAAGGGGAGCATCTCAAAAACTGCTATCGCTTCATTCCGCCTTCTCCAATAACGTCTCTGTCGTAAGCGTAAAGCCCTCAATAACAGCATCTTCGTCAACCTCAATCATAATGCAGCGTTTGCCTTGAAAGCTCACCTGTTTAATATACCTTAAATCCTGTGGACTGATGGTAATCGTGGCTACCTTGGTATCGATCTTGATCGATTTGGACGTGAATTTCGGGATCACGCTTTTCGCCTTCAGTTCATAGTTCTTATCGTCAACGATGGTTTCAAACGCCCGTTCCACGGCTTCCTTGGTCACGTTTTCTACGCCGCTTGCGGTCAGCACGCGTTCGACATCGGTATAATCCAGCTTCGGAGGTTCTTCCTCGTCCTGGTGGGATTCGATCACATGATGAATTTCCTCGTACACGTGTGCGATCGTGGCCGAGTCCAGCTGTTCGCCCGCCACTTCCTTCACGATGTCTTCAAAGATCGCTCGCTCTTCCAGCGCTGTCACAGAGCGTTCCGCATTCAACACCTCGGAGATGAAACGCTCATTCGGATCATTCGATTTCCCCGTACAATACAGAACCCGGTTCACGTCGGAATAATTGTCCGTCACGCTGGGATAGAAGAACCCTTCCTCCGGCGTGCTGAGCTTGATAATCGGATCTACAATGATATTGTACTTAAACTCTTTCTCCACATAGTCGAACAAAAGCGCCTTCCGCTGCTTCTCCGTAGAGTTCACGCTGCATAGAATGAACGGATGCCCGAACACCTCGTCGTTCCCTGTCTCCTCGGCCTCATCATTCCTCGCCTTGGTCGGCCGGTAGTATTGTCCGCGCACGAACGTAATGACCGTATCCCGTTCATAGGTCGTGTCCGCCATCATTTTCTCTACGAGCAGCAGCATCAGATCCTGCCACTCCTCCGGATCGCCCGTCTGGATCGCTTGATGAAGCAGCACCCGCGAAGGGTCTTTCTGGTCCTCCGTCTCCTCCGTAAACTTAAGCTCGAACAGCTTATGATCCAATTCGCCGGTCAGCAGCTTTTTGAAGTTGCCCATGTACAGCTCCTGCTTCTCCCGGTCCACTAACCCAAAAGGACTCCGCTCCCAGTGATAAATTTCGTTCGTTTCCTTCATAATGTACACGTTCAGAATATCGTAAATTTGCATCAAATGATTGTCCAGCTTAAACTGCTTGCGTATGTGCGCGACTTCTTTCTTGTTCATGGTTCGTCAGACAACTCCTAGAAAGTAAATTGGCTTTACCATATAGAATGAATTTATGTTTTTTCTTGTCATTCCTTGATCCACAGGGAATATCCGTTTCAAAGATGTGACTTACTTTCATTCAATCTATATAGTATAAACGATACAAAAACCCTCCGCTAGAAGGGTTACGCGTCTTGCTTCTTTTCTCTATTTTATAGCGATCTGCACTGCCGCAACGAAAACTATTTTCCTCAACATGTACTGCGCCGCAATTCATAAAAATACTGCACAACGGGATGCTTTAACTTCATCTTCTCGGACATGTTCAAAATCCGCTTTTTCCCGACCCGTCTGTCCACCAAAGCCAGAACATTCAATAAAATATCCTTGCTCTCGATGCTTTCTTCGATAGAAGTCGATAAAAATTGAGTAGCGACAGCGACAAAATTGGATTTGCTTAATGAAGCCTGCGCCGCCAAAAGCTCCTTGGCATATCCTGATATTTTTCGGTTTCTGGCAATGACTTTCAGACGATCCTCCGGAACGTTTCCTTTGGTATCCTTTCTGACCGCTTCCATTTCTTCATCGCTGACCGGGATTTGGATATCGGGATCATTTTTAATTTCCAGCTCCGTCTGATACCACCTTATTGAACTCGCTTTATCATTCATTCGGAGTACGTCCTTTTTATCTACCGAAATATAACAAAGCCCTGCTTTGTCAGGCAAATAACGATAACCCGTTGCTCGGTATTCAACCCTTCCGTTTAACGCAGGACAGAGAAAACTCTCCAGCTGCTGCTTCAATTTACTCCAGGACATGGTGCCTCCTATATGCTCAAACCCTGCCGATCCGTATGTGCGGTTGTCAGGCTTTCTTTTTTTTAAAAAATGATGCTCTTAAGAAGGCACGGTATTATTCTGCGCCGTCTTGTTCAGTATGAATAACCCTCTGCCAAAAAACAACCCACAAAGTTTGCACTGTCGTTACTATTGTCGTTTTTGTGGCACACATCTTTCAGTACGAGGGAGAACGGCATAAAAACGGAATGTTGCATTGGACAAATGTTAGCTGCAGCGTACCTGGTTTGGTCGGTTGGCCACCGCGCCTCCTCCGTTGTTGTCAGATAGCGTTTGAAATCCGCAATATCCTTTTGGGCCGGAAATATCGGATTAACGTCCTTTACATATCGAGATTGCTCTTACCTTAGCCACTTTATGAATCTCTTCAAACTTGTCATATAATTCAAGATCGTCTGGTCCCATATCCCTTATCATTTAAATGGGAGAGAAATTCTTAAGAATATAAAAATCACCGTACTCTAATTTATAAAATACGTAGAGTTTTTCAACCCTTAACGGTGCTATGCGGCTTCTATCTTTTCGTTTTACAACAACTCGTCATATTCTGTATAGAGAATTGACTAGTTGCTTTCCGTTAGTTCAAGGATGTCTAACCATTCGCCAAGATCATACCAGGCTCCGGCCGGCAGGGAAAAGCAACAATTCTTCGGTTAAACACGTCTAATAATATGTAAAACACAAAACACCGAATGGAGGCGGAGTAAATGAAAAAAAGCTTTTGGGTTCTGCGTATGGCTGTGATATTTACATTGTTTGCAACAAGTTTAGTTCCGCTCTCATTGGCTCATGCTGAGCAAAAACGCGTTACGGGTACAGTGGTATTAAACGGTAAAGCTTTAGATGACAAAGCTACTGTTATTAACGGGAATACAATGATACCATTCCGTAATTTTTTTGAAGCTTTGGGTATGTCTGTTAATTGGGATCAAAAAACCAAAACAGTAACAGCTTCTAAGGATGATCTTGAAATAAAACTGACAAATGGGATATTAAAGGCGATTATTAACAAAAGGGAGGTCCAACTAACCCAAGCTCCTTTTTTAGATGAAACAGAAAACAAGTTTTATGTTAATACGCGTGTTGTTGCTGAATCCATTGGTGCTACTGTTGAATGGAATAACGTTGAGAAAATAGCATCCATAACAACTAAAAATTGAGTAGATTTTATTAAGGCTCTTATGTGAAATAGGAGCCCTTTTTTCTGGTTATGCCACACGGTAATCCATAAGCTCAGATTCATGAGGCCAGTTCCGAATGCGTCAATATTTTCCGAACCCTTTTTCGCATATAATATCCGTTTCAAGAATGTCGTAAAGCTCTTTTTTGGATTCCTCCAACTTTTTTTGAGCATGTTCGATTTCAGATATTTTCTCCAAAATAAGTTGGGATTGATCCTCATGGGACAATCCATTTTTCGAGATCATCGCTTTTATATCGTTAATTGAAAATCCCACAGCTAAACATTTTTTAACAACTTCTAAATAAGGAATGATTTCTGAAGCATAATCCCGGTAATTATTCTGTTCTCTCCGAATGTAATCATTAGTGATAATACCTATTTTCTCATAGTATCGGATCGTTGATATTGGAAGGTCTGCCATTTTTGCGACTTCACTAATCTTCATATGAATCACCCCGATTCCTTCTCTTGCTATAAAGTATACTTCATAGTTTACAATCCTCCTAGTGAGGTGAAGCGGCCCGAATCTCACAACAAATATAGATGAAGGAGAGAGCAAAAATGAGCACATTGACTGGAAAATTCCATGCCACTAACAATTTCAATGAAATTGTCTTGGGACGCCGTTCGGTAAAAGTGTACGATCCCGAAGTGAAAATTAGCCGGGAGGAAATGACTGAAATTTTAACGGAAGCTACCCGCGCCCCTTCTGCGATTAACATGCAGCCATGGCGTTTCCTTGTTATAGATAGCGCTGAAGGCAAAGAAAAACTTGCACCTCTGGCATCCTTCAACCAGTCGCAAGTTCTGACTTCATCGGCTGTCATCGCGGTTTTTTACGATGCCAACAACATTGAATATATTGACGAGATTTATGGTAAAGCCGTAGAACTTGGATACATGCCGCCGGACATCATGGAGTCGAATTTGCAACAAGCGAAATCCTACTATGCGAATATATCTCCATCTGACCTGCGAGACATGAACTTGATCGACTCGGGCATCGTATCCATGCAACTCATGCTTGTCGCCCGCGCCCATGGATATGACACGAACCCGATGGCCGGATATGATAAGGAACGGATTGCTGAAGTTTTTGGTCTTGATAAAGACAGGTTCCAACCGGTCATGTTGATCTCGATCGGAAAAGCAGCCAAAGAAGGCTATCCGTCTTACCGCCTGCCAGTTGAAACCATTGCGACTTGGGCATAACCAAACATCAGGCTAAAAATGTGAAATCAGAACCCTAACCTGGACGCTTTACGTTTCATGTTTTTTTAGAAACACGTCCGAATGTAGTCGACGGATAGCGGCAGCCAAATTGCGGGACTGGCTTAGGCTTAGCTTGCGGTCTGATTTTTAATTACATCTACATGCTTCCTGTGAAGCTAAATGGTAGTGTTTTTTCTAGGAGACGTTAAAAAAGGAGGACTCCGGATCCTATCCGAAGTCCTCCTTCCTTGCACTTATGCCGGTCATTCCCCTACGGGTTCAAGACTCTCCAATATTTCGCTAAGGCTCAGCTCGGCGCACGCCATGGACGTGTCGGCCACTCCGTAATACATCCGGACGACGTCCCCGTGAACAGTCGCGCCGCAGGAGAACACCACCTCGCCAAAGAATCCATTGGTTTCATAATCCGCTTCGGGCTCCATCACCGGCTTGCCGGAACGGGCGATGACTTTGGACGGATCATTCAGGTCCAGCAGGACGGCCCCCATGCAGTACCGGTGATCCCGCGTCGCTCCGTGGTACAGTTCCAGCCAGCCCTGTTCGGTTTTGATCGGAACGGCTCCGCCGCCGATACGGCCGCTGTCCCACATGCCTTGACGCAGGCCGATCAGATGTTTGTGGTTGCCCCAATACAATAAATTGTCCGATTCGGCGATCCAGATTTCGGGGCGGCCTACGCTTTTGGTTGTCGGACGGTGCAGTGCGTAATACTTGCCGTTGATTTGCTCGGGAAAAATGATCACGTCCTTATTGTCCGGTCCAAAGATAAGGCCATGATGGGTCCAGGTCCGAAAATCCTTCGTTGATACCATCGCTTCCCCGATGCCTACCGGCGATACGGCCGAGAAATAAATGTAATAAGTGTCCCCGATTTGCGTAATCCGCGGGTCTTCGATGCCGAACACCTCCAGCGGGTTGGAAGGGTAGATGAATGGCTTATCCTCAATAGTGAAATGATGTCCGTCCTTGCTGCGAGCGATCCGCAAATAAGACAAGGACGTGAGGTATTCAAACGCCGGAGCGTTGGCTTTCTTCACGATGACCCGGGGGTCGGAAAAATCATAGCTTTCATCATCCAGACGGATTTCCATGAGATCCAGATCCTGTGTCTCCGGGTTGTAAACCGGTGCCAGCACAATGCTCGGGTCAGGGCTGACCGGGCGCTCCGCAACGCGGAGCAGCAGGATCGTTTCGCCGTTATATTCGGCCACCCCGGCGTTAAACGTACCGATCACTTCAAAACCTTCACGATGGGGATGGACGTCAGCCGGCGTAATCAGCGGATTCTGTTCATAACGGTATATATTCATGGCATTTAGCTCCTTGTAGTCACTTTAGTTCATGAAATAAAGTCCGGGGGTTCATTCCGGCCTTATTCGAATTTGGCAAAAGGATCGTCAATCACGATACGCTGCGCGTCGGCGTCGCCGATCCCCGCGTAAAGCACGGCAGTTCCGTCCTCCTTGCGGATAAGCCCGCCGCTAAACACAACGTCCTGCAGATCCGGGCGTTTGGACGGTCCAGGCAGAAAACGGTCGCGTACCGCGATGAGCTCCATGTCCGTAAAGGTCAAGTCGCTCGGGCTGAACACAAATGCCATCGGGTAATAATGACGGTCACCGCTTGGATCGTAGCAAGCCGCATGCCCAAGCACGCCTATCCGTCCGTCTTTGAGAAGATGGACCTCATTCGCTCCTCCCCATTCTTCGTCGGTAAATTGCCCTTCCAGCAGCGGAGCATCGTTAATGACCTGAAGGGTCAGCTTTTCCAGGGATGGAACCTTGGCAAACCCGATTTTACCGCGTCCGCCCTTCTTGCCCTGCGGTCTTGTAAAAATGCCGATGCTGCCGTCCTTCAGCTCCACCAGGCGGAGATCCTTCATGCCGTCCGGTCCTTTGAAAAATTCCTTCAGCCCGTTAACGGAGCTCCCTTGGTAAAATACGGTGCGCCACATCAGCGCATTTTCTTTCTCGGGATGCGGATAAATCTGCACGCCGCCGACGATCAGCTTTCCGCCGATCCGGGTATGAAACGGATCCTGCAGATCGAATACCGGCGCGCCGGCGCGCGGCAGCCATTTTCCGTCCCGCTCCACAAAAAACATCACCTGGGAATGCTCGCTGTCCCGCGGTTCCACGCGTCCGGGAAGCACCAGTTCCCCATCATCCTCAAAAGGAGCCGCAATATTGTAGACATCCTTGTTTCCTATCCCTTCAAACACTAGCCTTTCGGCCTGTTCAGCTCTCGCCTGCTTGCTGTTATAAGAGGCCAACAGGGCCGAGCAGGTCAATGCTTCTCTTGGTATACTCATGGTTTCTTCCTCCAAATCCGGTTTCCAATAACCTCTTCTATCTACTTACTTCAAACTGAACTGCATGCCCTCCTGAAACTTCTTGCCGAAAATAATAAACATGATGATAATCGGCAGCGTC
Organism: Paenibacillus sp. FSL M7-1455; assembly: GCF_038004655.1. Taxonomy (NCBI): domain Bacteria; kingdom Bacillati; phylum Bacillota; class Bacilli; order Caryophanales; family Paenibacillaceae; genus Paenibacillus; species Paenibacillus sp. FSL M7-1455. The sequence continues at coordinate 5,022,262 of NZ_JBBORO010000001.1, forward strand.
AGCAGCGCGGATGCCGCATAAAGCGGACCCGGATAGGAGCCGTAAGGGCCGAACATTTGCGAAATGAGCACGTTCAGCGTGAGCATCCGATCGCTTTTGACGACGATCATATCCCACAGCAGCTCCGTCCACCGCTCCATCAGGAGGAACAGGAAAATGACGGTGGTGATCGACTTGGACATCGGCAGCATGATCTTATACATGATCTTAAGGTCCGAGGCCCCGTCCAGGCGGGCGGCTTCGATAAAGACGGTCGGTACGGCTTTAAAGAAATTGGTATACATAAAAATCGCCCATAAACTGACGGCTTTAGGCAGAATCAATCCCAAATAACTGTCATATAGACCTACTCTCTGAATGATCAGGAACGTCGGAATCAATAGAATAATCGCCGGGAAAAACATATGGAACAAAACGAAATTGTTGATGGCGTTCCGTCCGAAGAAATTCAGCTTGGACAGCGCGTAAGCAACCATCACGCCGAAGATCATCATCAGTACCGTGGAAGCAAGCGAAACCATGACGCTGTTCAGAAAAGCATGCAGCCAAGGACGGGGGATCCCCGTTTCCCCGCCGGTAAACAGCCATTCGTACGATTTCAGGCTGTATTTCGTCGGGAGCAGCTGCTTATCGATGTGCGCCCAGTCGGCAAAAGAGTTCAGCACCATATACAGGTACGGATAAACCATCACGAGGAGCAGGATCATGGCGAGCGCATACCGGACCGTGCGTCTGATGCCGCGATTTCGATTAGACCCAACCATTTCTCTTCCCCCATATCTCCAGTAATTTGCGAATGATAAAGATCGAAATAAAGGTGGCGACCGAAGCGAGCAAGGCTACGGCCGACGCATAACCGGCCTGCAGGTTCGTAAATGCCTGTTTGAAGATTTCCATCTGCCAGGTGTTGGTCGCATTGTTGGGGCCGCCGCCCGTCAACTGATACACCTCGGTGAAAATGCCGAACGTGACGCCGAATGCCAGAATCAGCGTTGTATAGAGCGACGGATACAGCAGCGGCAGCGTAATGCGCCAGAAACGCTGACGGTCGGTAACGCCGTCGATGGCGGCTGCCTCGTACACTTCCTTGTCAATGCTTTCCAGACCCGAGGTAAGGATCAGCGCATAATAGCCGGTGAATTTCCAGGCCAGAATCAGGCCGACAATACCTAGCGCAGATAACGGCGTGCCCAGCCAGTCGATATCGAGCCCCATTTTTCGCAAAAATACGTTCATCGGGCTGGTGTAAGAAAGAAGGCCCTTGGCGATAAGCGATGAAACAACGCCCGAGGACAGGTAGGGCAGAAAAAAACCGATCAGGAACAGGCTTTTAAAGCGCGGCAGCCCGTGCACCAGCACGGCGACGGCCGTCGCCAGCACCGTTACAATCGGTACGAAAATAATCATGAACTTATAAGTCACCCAGAAGGCCGAATGTACGCTTGGCGATTTTAGGGCATTCGCAAAGTTCTCGATCCCGACCAGATTGAAAGTCGGAGCGATCAGATTCCAATCCGTGACGGACAGGAAAAACGACCAGATCAGCGGTCCGAAAAAGAAAATAAGCGAATAGAGAAGGTAGGGGCTGGTAAATAACCAGCCCATTTTATTGTTTCTATGGTCCATCATCGGTCATCCTCCCTTATTGAAGGGCGCCTTCAATCGCTTTCTGCATGTTAGCCCAACCTTCGGCCGGAGAAATTTGCCCTTTGACAACTTTATTAAAAGCTTCGGTTCCGATGATGGTTTGCAAATCGTTGTATTTTGCGTTATCCATCGGCGGAATGGCATTGGGAACATTCTCCGCATAAGGCTTCAGTTCCGGCTGTTTATCCAAAATAGCTTTGAAGGAATCGTTGGTTTTCAAATCGTCTCTCGCTGGCGGCAGATTGGTCTGCTCAAACCACTTCGCGTCGTTAGCCGCATCGGAATATACCCATTTTATGAAGTCAATCGCGGCTGCCTGCTGCTCTTTCGTAGCGGAGGCATAAATGACCAGCCCTTTGGTATCCGCAAAGGTTTTGCTGTCTTTAGGATCCATCCCGTCCGGCACCGGAGGCATGGTCAGCGCAAAGTTGTCGCCGTATTTCAGATTCGGATATTTCTCTTTCCAAGTTGTGAACGTCCACGGACCTACGTCCGTAAAGACGCCGACGCCATTTTCAAACGGATCCGTCACCTGGCGGGCCAGGAGTCCGTTGGCCTTCCGCAAATCATCCATGAAAGCAAGGACTTCTTCGCCGGCTTTCCGATCGCCGGTAAACCGGCTGCCTTCAATGAACTTGTTGCCGCCGGACGCCGCATTATACAGCATGTAGAAGTCAAACCAGCGTTTCCAGGCCGTAGGATCGGCCAAGTCGGCTTTCGCCCACAGATATTTTTGGTCGCCGTATTTGTCTTTCAGCTTCTTGGTCAGCTCCACGATTTCGCTGTAGGTTTGCGGCGGTTCGTTATAGCCAAGCTCTTTCAGGACATCCAGTCTCCAGCCGAACAGCATGGCGTTGGAATAGATCGGCAGCACGTATTGGTGTCCATCCGCGAATTTCCAAGGTTCGATGGTGCTGTTCATGTTGCGTTCCTTGACGATATCTTGGAATCCGTCCAGCGTATCGAGCGGAACCAGCGCTTTGCTGTCCGCCAGCTGTGCGCCGAAGCCCCGGTTAATGTTCTCGGACATGGTCGGAGCGCTCTTCGCCGCAATCGCGGATTGAATGCTCGCTTCGGATGTCGGCGATTCTTTGATGGCACTGACATTAATTTTGACGTTGGAGTGTTCCGATTCATAGGCTTTGGCCATTTCCTGCCAGTAGGCCTGCTGCGTCGGGTTAGGAGCTGCCCAGAATTCGATGGTTGTCACTCCGCCCGAAGCCCCTCCATTCCCACTGCTTTCCGTCGAGCCTTGACCGGTGGAGCATGCGGACAACATCGTGGAAGCTACGGCGGCCAGCAGTAGTGCACCAAGTGATTTTCTCATCATTCGAACATGACCTCCAATAGAATGTAATTTCAAAGTCAAACCAAAATCCGCAAAATAACATTACAAAACATTATTTTTTATCCCATGTAAGCGCTTATGCACCTTATTATTACCTTGATTCGGATGCTTGTCAACTCATAATAATGATTACACTCTATTGTACACAACGAAAAATCAGTTTACTTTTCTATTTTGTAACGTTACAATCTTATCATATAACTAAGCTTGGATAAGGTACGGATTCAGACCCTCGAATGCTTGACAGTCGTCTCCGGAACTGAAAAAATGAAATCGAATGCAAGACCGGTTTAATGCCCTTCCGGTTGTTGCTCGACGGAGGTTGAATTCATTTTGAAAAATAAAGTTACCATGCAGGACATCGCAGACCATCTTCAGATATCCAAAAATTCCGTCTCCCAGGCTCTGACGGGGAAGGACGGGGTCAGCGAAGCGACGCGCGCCCTGGTGAAGGAAACCGCTGAACGGCTGGGCTACGTCTATAGGAAAAGCCGCCGCGGCCGGCAAAGCGAAGCTGCCGCTCCCCCTGCTTCCATCGATCCTTCTGCGGTCCTTCAAGACGGCGGCACCATCGCCCTCATTGCTTCGGATTATGCTTTCTCCAGAAAATCGTTTTTTGGAGACATTTATTTAAGTGTAGATAAAGAATTGAAAAAGTACGGCTATGAACTTGTCATTCAGTCCATCAGCCCGGAGGACGCAGAAGCGCTTCGCCTGCCCGCTTTTGTTGAAAACCGGTCGGTAGACGGCATTTTGATCCTGAGCCACATTACGACGCCCTATGTACAAGCCGTGCTGGATACAGGCATTCCTGCCGTCCTGATTGACCACCACCATCCCTCGCTGCAAGCCGACAGCATCCTTACGAACAACCGTTTCAGCGCGTACGAGGGGGTGCGACATCTGATCGAATTAGGCCATAAGGACATCGGTTTCATGGGCGATATCGACTATTCTCCCAGCCATTACGAGCGGCTTGAAGGCATGCGTCTCGCCGCCTTCGAAGCCGGCATCCGGCTTCGCGAAGACTGGCTTATTCAAGACGCCGTCGAAGACAGCAGCTATGTACACGGTGCCATTGCACAAATGCAGGAACGCCCGACCGCCTGGTTCTGCGTCAACGACGGCTTCGGCTTTATGATTACGTCCGCTTTGCAGCATCTGGGCGTGAAGGTGCCCCAAGAGGCTTCTGTGGTCAGCTTCGACAACGGGTATCTGTCGCAGGTTTGTACGCCCCCGACCACAACGCTGGATGTGAATCGCAGGTTATTTGCGACATATGCCATTAAGCAGCTTTTCTCCCGCTTGGAGAATCCGGATCAGCCTTATACGGAAATTTTGCTGCCGACGCAGCTGCTGGTCCGGGAATCCACAGCACCGCCTCCAGGAAGAGCAGAGGAAAGATAACTATGAAGCAGCATGTAATCCAGGACGCCTATCGAGTAACCGGGGGCGGCTCCTACGTTCTGCACATTTGACAAGATGCATGCACTCACAAAAAAAGAACAGCCCATCCATTCGGGCTGTTCTTCTCAGGCTGTCGAGCAAACCAAAGTACATTTTTTACCACAGATCCGGTTTTTCCTACGTCAAGGAATAACCGGATTTTCTGTATCAAAAACATGTTTTGGGTATGGTCTTGGGATCCGCGATTGTTCCGGAAGACTACTGGTTGTCCCGGACCGGTGCGGTCCCGGTTCCGACGTAAATCCACTTTTCTGTATCCGGATTAACCTTCACCTTTTCATGCTTTGGATGATCCCCTGGAGGATAGTTCAGGGACTCCATCAGGGTCCGTTCGCCCCCGGATCGTACGTCTTGCGCGGTTGTCCCTTGGTGATTTTTATCACTTTTCCAGCTGTCGCAGCGGAGTATACTGTTGCTGACAGTCCAACGACAACGCGGAGGTAGATTGACCTTAGGCAACAAATAACTACGAAACCGGGGAGGAGATATCATGAACAACAACGCGGCAGAGCCGTCCTTGAGTCAACGGCCGTCCATGTTCTGCTTTCAATGCCAGGAAGCGTCCAAAGGAACAGGCTGCACCCTTGTCGGCGTATGCGGCAAACCGCATGACGTGGCGAACCTGCAGGATTTGCTGATTTATCTGCTGAAAGGGATCTCTTTTCTCAGTCTGGATGTCCGGCTGCCGGAAGGGCTGGAACGGCGCGTATCGATGTTTATCATGGACTCCTTGTTTGCAACCATTACGAACGCTAACTTTGACCGCGGGGTTTTTGTGGGGAGAATCCGGGAAGCGATCGCGCTCCGCGGTGAGGTGCGCGCCTATTATAACGAACAACATCCGGAAGGAACGGCTCATCTCCCTGATGCTACCGTCTGGGAAGCGGATCATGAAACCGCAATGGATGAAAAAGCCCGTACGGTTGGTGTCCTCTCGACCCAGAGCGAAGACATCCGCTCGCTGCGCGAATTGATTACGTACGGCTTGAAGGGGATGGCTGCCTATACGTACCATGCGCTTCATCTGGAGCGGGACGACATCGAATTGAACCGGTTTATGCGCCGCGCGCTTGCGGCTACGCTGGACGACAGCCTTGAGGTGCAGGAATTGGTCGCTTTGGCGATGGAAGCCGGCAAATACGGGGTAACCGCCATGGCGATGCTGGACGAAGCGAACACATCCGTGTACGGAAATCCGGAAATCACGAAGGTCAATATCGGGGTTCGGAACCGGCCCGGCATTCTCATCAGCGGCCACGACTTGAAGGATTTGGAGGAGCTGCTGAAGCAGACGGAAGGAACCGGCGTGGACGTGTACACGCACAGTGAAATGCTGCCTGCCCATTATTATCCGGCTTTCAAGAAATATGAGCATTTTGTAGGCAATTACGGCAATGCCTGGTGGAAGCAGAACAGCGAATTCGCCTCCTTTAACGGGCCGATTCTGATGACGACCAACTGTATCATTCCGCCGAAGGACAGTTACAAGAACCGTATTTATACGACCGGCAACACCGGCTTTCCGGGCGTACGCCATATTCCGGAAGGAATGAACGGCGCTGCCAAGGACTTCTCCGCCCTGATCGAGCAGGCGAAAGGGTGCCCGCCCCCAACGGAACTTGAAACCGGTGAGATCATTGGCGGCTTCGCCCATGCCGCTGTGATGAACGTGGCCGATCAAGTCGTCGATGCCGTGAAATCCGGCGCGATCCGCCGATTCTTCGTCATGGCCGGCTGCGACGGACGGATGAAATCCCGCAGCTATTACACCGATTTTGCGGCTCAGCTTCCAAAGGACACGGTCATCCTGACCGCAGGCTGTGCCAAATACAAATACAATAAGCTGGATTTGGGCGACATCGGCGGAATTCCGCGGGTTCTGGACGCCGGGCAATGCAATGATTCCTACTCCCTGGTCGTCATTGCATTGAAGCTGAAGGAAGTATTCGGCCTTGAGGATATCAACGATCTGCCGATTTCCTACAACATTGCCTGGTACGAGCAAAAAGCGGTGATCGTGCTGCTTGCCCTGCTGTATCTTGGCGTCAAAAATATCCATCTGGGCCCCACGCTTCCTGCATTCCTGTCGCCTAACGTGACGAAAGTCCTCGTGGATAACTTCGGGATCGGCGGCATTACCAATGTGGAAGATGACATGAGCATGTTCCTGGGTGCCTGATTTCTGCTTCTGAACCAAAAAGAAGACACACAGGAGGACCCTGTTGTCTTCTTTTCTTTTAGACTTTTTATCCCAGTACTAACTCAAACCGAGCGAAAATATCTTCTTCATACCACATCGTGAAGTTCGTTCCCCATGTGGTGTTCAATAGTGTAAACGTAAATTTATGGTTGTCTGGATGGTACTTGTTGTTATAACTTAGATTGTTATTGGTTCCGATTCCCAACAGAGGGGCATCAATAGGTTTAATATTGATTTTTTTATCGCTGCCATCGTAAATTAACTCTTCAATCATGTGCTGCAGCTTATTTCCGTGACCTACTACTGCAAAAGGTGAAATCACGGTATCGATTTTACGAATCTTCGTTAAATACGGCGAATTCAAACGTGGTGTCATGTCAAAAGAATAAATTTCCGGATAACGAATGGCATCTTTATCCTGTAATAAAAGTGCAATTTCAACTTTATCCCCAAATTGATATTTAACCTTTACCACTCTTGGAGCACCATACTCCTCCACAGCTCTTTGGCTATATTTTAACGTTGCAATCATCGAATCATTTTCCTTAACTAGTTTAATAACATGTGGTGTGAAATTTTCATTCCATTGAATGCGTTTTTGAATCTCCATTCCTGGCTTTAAGAAGTCAATGGCCCACCAATTATGCTGCAGCTCACGCAAATAGTTGTAACGCAGGTTATCATAGTCATTTTGCCCGGCAATGGTATAGCTCAGCACCCCGAGTTTGTTGTCCTGATCAAAGTAAAGGACCCCATCCTTCTCTAAGTGGTTAATAGAACCATCGCTAGCAAACATCACTTGATACCCGTTGATCGAAATCAATTCTTCCAAACCACATTCAGTCCCTTGGTTATCAAAGATATGATAGGGGACTTCGATCATTTTTTTAATGTTATGTTGATCTTCAGGCTCCAAACAAGCGATTGCACGATCAACGTTCTTGCGTTGTTCTTTCCAGGAAGACTCATAAAATTTGTACGAACGGTCCGTCCACTCATTATAAGTGAATTTCATTTCGCCAACCGTTGCATCTTTAACAATGCCATAAGCGTAGGTTAAATCAGCATCCGTAATTTGGTCTAAACTGCGCGCCCGCTGGAAATCTTTCTTTTCATAATTCGTATAGTCACTGAAATAGCGTTTGATATCCATTCCCCACGTATGCTCTGGAACTAACATTGCATAGAAATTAGCATCATCATTTTCTATTTGGTGATCCAACATATAATTCGTTAAAATCCGGTAATCACGAATGATTTTCGGATCAGACATCGTTCCGTGAATCCAGGTATCCCCAATCTCCTCTGTAATCACCGGCAGTTGGTCGCGTACTTCCCAAAGTTCATTGGCAAACTGATCCATGGAAGTCATTTCAAGCTCATAGTCTGGATACTCATTGGCCATTTTTGACAAATACGCGTTAATTTTCTCCTTTGTTCCTGGACCACTATTATCATGCGTATGCATAAACGCCAACTTGTTATCCATGCAATCCACTCCGATGACGCCGCCATAGTCGTCTGAATAAGAGACAATGATCTCGCTTTCGCCATGCTTCCATAGAAATGTATCTGGAACTTCCGGAATGGAGCTTGAGCCATTTACACCGATGTGCAGGAATTTAATTCCTTGACGATATAACTCATCGACAATCCCGATCGTATGTCCTGGGACGTCCGTCATCTTTGCGCTTGTTGTTGTGTATCCATACCGAGCATCTAACTTCTTGGAGATGGAAATGATGTAATGCAACGTTTGAGATGTCATCGCTTCAGAGTGAAACGTACATGGGATCGCGTGCCAGCGTATGTAACCTTTCTTTATGGCGTCATCCAGCTTTTGACAAGCTTCTTCATCCATGTTTTTGAAGTAATATTCAATGATAAAGCTGCCTGTTGTCCAAACAAAGTCTTTGCCCTCTTTTCTTAAGTCTTCAGCTAACGTGATTGCGTTTTGAATGTATTCATGGCAATACTTGTGCAGGACATTTTCTGCCAAATCGGTAAAACCAATGTCCAAATGAGTTTTGTTTACCACATAGATTTTTTTCATCTCTATCATCACGCCTTTCTTAGTCATCATGCGTCGTGAATATCTACCGACGAGAACATGAAGTTAGATCGTGTTATCTGATATGATAAACGCCCAAACCATATTATTCTTTGAACTAATGAGACAACATTTTGTATTGTGCGGACATGATGATAAATGAATGATTTTAGTTTGGAATGAAGCGGCTTCCGCCCTTCCCGGAGAATTTGATTCTATGCCGCCGGAAGAACGCAATTGCCTATGGAGATTTTTTAAACTTCCGGAAATGCAGAAACGAATTGAGAATTGGGAGGAAATTGCTCACAAATCCTTGGCTCAATTTCAAAGGACATATGATAGGTATGCAGGGGATTCGTTATTCGAGGAATTGGCTGAGAAGCTGCAAGCGGTTAGCCCTGATTTTAAACGTATGTGGTCGAATCACGATGTACTGGGGAAAGACTATGGATATAGGGAAGAAAACCACCCGTCAATAGGGAAAATGGCATTCCAGCATTGTACATTTCAGGTTTATTAATGAATACCGCAATAATAAGAAGCCATTTCATGAATAAACCAGAGCCGCCGATGAAGCAAAATAGCTTGTGTATCAAGTTCACGGAGCCCGTGGACCATTGCTTCTTCTGGTTAGTTTGTTATTGACGGCGTCGAGCGCTTTGGCCAATTCGTTCTGGCGGTGAGATAAATCTTCCTTGTACGGGTTCAAGATCGCTTTGCGCTGTGGAATCGTGTCAGTATCTTCAGAACGGCTCACTGGTTCTGACTTTGCTCATAACCAGCTTCAGCAAGAGCGAATTCTAACTGCTCTCTGTTCCGTATCCATGTTATCAAGTCTATATCGTCATGTGGACGGGTAATCTTCCCGGCTAAAACATCGATTGCCCATCCACCACGCAACCGGAATTTGCGGTCAATTCTTGAAGAAGTCTTATAACTTAAGCAATAAAACCTTTTTTTCATAGTTGTCTAAACACCATTGAAACTTCTTTAGTATCTGATTATTAATTGGTTTGCCCTCATAGTCAAATTCTTTAAAACCAAATTTTTCATAAAAATGTTTTAACTCTTCAAATGGCAGACAATACACTTCTTTTAAATTATTTTTTTTAGCTTCCTTTACCAAGTAATCAACCAACTCATTTGCAAGCGATAGTCCTCTGAACTCATCCAATATATATATACCGCCAATTTCAGCCTCTTCTGCATTCAGATAAACAATCCTTCCAACCCCTGCAAATTCATCCTGATGTGTAACTATTGCAATTTTTTCACTTTCTAAATTACTCGGCAAAAAGCCTATTTTCTGATACTGTTCATTTACCCATTGGAGTTCATTTTTAGTTGCTAATCTTATTCCCATTCCTTTTCGCCTCCTAACTATATAGACCAAGTATAACAAATCAAATAAATTGCCCATTAGCGTAATAGAACTGCCGGTCAGCACCGGCAGCTCTTCCTTTTCGTTTATTCAACTATCGTCAAGCTAAGCTCGCACCATTAATCAAATGCGTTCTGGGCATGGGGAAGGGATCTTGACCTATTCCATGCGCAGGACAACTTGCTGGTTCGCCGTATCGGTGGAAGCGGATCGTCCGCATAGTAGCAGGACTGGATATGTCTGATTGTTCACCTCTTTGTTAGACGTATCTAAATTCTCCAATTTGAGGTTTGTTTTAGCAAACATCCCCTCTCCTATGCCCGAGATCAGCGAAACGCATACTTCACTTGTGTCAGCTCCTCGGAAACCGTCCACAACCGCCACGCGGCTGCTTCGTCATGCGAGCGCGTATTTGAATCTACCTTTTTAGGATATCCGCGCAATTCGAGACGTGTTGGCCCAAAGTAATCTCCGCCTTGGACGTTTGGCGCAGTGGCTGCATAAAGGGTCGGCAATACACCCATTTTCGAGGGCTGCGCGAAAAGGGGATTCAGGCGTCGCATCATGCTGGAATGCCGCAGCGCATTGGTCGCTGACCAGCCCGGATGCGCAGCTGCTGCCAGCGTGGATTGGCCTGCCGCAACAAGCCGGCGCTGCAACTCATAGGTGAACAGCAGATTCGCCAGCTTGCTCTGAGCATAGCCGCGCGCTGGCTTGTAATTCCGCTCCAGGTTCAGGTCATCAAAGTGAATGATTCCCGACCGATGCGACAAACTGCTTACGGTCACAATCCGAGCGCCCGGCGTTGCGCCGAGCCTATCCAGCAGCAAACCGGTCAGCGCGAAGTGCCCCAGGTGAATGACCCCGAATTGCTGCTCGAAACCCTGCGCTGTTTTCCTGTAAGGCGGCTTCGCCACGCCGGCGTTGTTGATCAGGAGATCAAGCCGATGGTAGTTCTGACGGAAGGCCGTCGCAAAAGCGCGGACGCTCTCCAGATCACCCAGATCGAGCGCCATGACTACGACCTTGCCCGACGGCTTAAGTGCTCTAATCCGGTTAGCGGCAGGGTTGGCTTTGGCGATACTGCGGCAGGCCATAATGACCGTCGCTCCCTTGTTGGCTAACGCCCGCGCCGCCTCCCAACCAATCCCGCTGTTTGATCCAGTCACAATCGCCACCCGTCCGGTCTGATCCGGCATGTGGTCTTCTGTCCATGGTGTTGTCATGTGGTTCCGTCCTTCCTCCGTTCAATCCGAAAACTAGAGTCAGTGTTCCTATTCAAATGCCGGGTAAAAAAACTCCTCGCAAACGGCTTATAGCCAACTGCGAGCCCGGGCACGAACTTAGATCTGAGAGCCTCCTCCATCCACGGGGAACTCGGCTCCGGTTGTGTAAGTCGCGTCGAACGCAAGGAACGCGGCTGCTTTGGCAACCTCGAGGGGGTCACCGAAACGCAGCATGGGGATCTGCTGACTCATCTCCGCTTTGGTCTGTTCTGCAGCTTCCTTCGGCATCGACTTGTCCATGATGCCGGTGTCGATGGGGCCGGGGCTGACCGCGTTGACGCGAATCTTCCGCGGCAACAGCTCACGGGCCAGACTGCGAGTCATGGAGCGCAGCGCTCCTTTACTGGCCGCATACGCATTGAGCATCGGGATACCCACTGCGTTCGCGATCGACGTGGTGAATACCACGCTGCTTCCTGTGTTTAGCAACGGTGTCAGTCTCTGCACGGTAAAGTACGGACCTTTGGTATTGATGGTAAGCAGCTCGTCGTACACTTCCTCGGTCATCGACTCGAAGGGGATAAAGCGCGTGATGCCGGCGTTTACGAACAGGGCATCGATCGTTCCGAACTCGGCCTTTATCCGTTCGGCCAACTCGTCGATATCTGTTAACATTGCTGCGTCGCTCAGCACTGCGACTGCGTCGTTGCCAATTTTTTCACGGGCTGAGTCAAGCTTGGCCTGGGTACGACCGGTAATAAGGACGCGTGCTCCTTCATCCGCCAGCAGCTTTGCTGTTGCGAGGCCGATCCCGCTGCTGCCTCCCGTAATCACCACTTTCTTGCCTGCGTATTTACTTCCTGCATTGTTCCCCATCTTCATCTTCCTCCCTTGGTTTATCCGGTATCATCTTGCTAAACAAACGGTCTCAGTTGTACCAACGATTGACCCAACAATGTAGTAAAAACTAAACTGTTTGTGCTAATCTTATCCAAGAGGTTTGGGCTGTACAACCAGTAAAAAACCGTATTTGTGGCTTAAACAACAGAGGTGCTTATTTGTTGTCCTTTGGCTTTCCAAAACGCATGATAACCAATAGATCCTGAGAAAGAGGGAGAAGCAGATGCTCACTAACACAAACGATCCTCGCGTGAAACGGACGCGTCAACTATTGATGCACGCTTTTATGGAATTGCTTGAGCAGAAGAAGAATGTCTCTTCTATTACCGTACAAGATATTACGTCTTACGCGACCGTAAATCGCTCCACGTTCTATGCGCATTTTGAAGACAAATTCGCATTTCTTGAGAGCTGGATGAGGGAAAAATTTTTGGAGAAGCTGAAGAATGAGCTGCCTAATGCTGCTTTATCCGATATAGGGAGCCTGCGAACGCTTATTTTAATCGTTTTCGATTTCCTGTACTGTACTCGTCCGTATATGACTTTAGCTGATCGTCAGTATGAATCGTTATTTGAGGTCGCAATGCAAAAGGAGCTATATGCCCTGTTATTTACCTGGTTAAGCGAACAATCGGAACCATCCGTTTCGCAAGAGACGGTGGAGGCTGCAGCCCGGATTGCAAGCTGGGGGATATTTGGATCAGCCGTCGAGTGGAGCAGACATCCGGAATCTAAATCGGCGGAAGACATGGCGCGAGAAGTGTTGGTGGTCGTGGCTGCAGGTTTAGCACCCGCCATAGGGGAATAGTTCGTGCCGCGTACAACGGTAAATCGGGTTAGATCCAGCCGCTTCAACAGCTCATCTCCCATTTCGGTCAACAGCACGATGCCGATGTCCTCAGAAATACTATTTTTTAATCATGAGTTACGATGTAAGGATCATCTTAAACTCAATAGCTCATCACGGAGTTCGTAATAAGCATCATTCCATCCCATCTTTGCATAAAAGCGTAATCCGATCAATCCATTATAATAGGTTGCACCCATGAACCTCTCTTTAAAATTCGGTATGTCCATGCCTATTTCTTGCTGATAATCTTGGTATATTTGGACCACATCGAGCTTCAAGTGTGTTTTGATGTGCCAGTCCAATGTGGCAAGGTCGATCAGAAAATCTCCATATTTGCCGTTGCTATCAATGATCCCGGTTATTCGTTGCCCGTCAGATAAAATGTTGTACTGGTGAAAATCGCCGTGAATAAAAAATCGATGCGGTTCATTGTACGTAGCATAGGCTAACAATCTGCTGTAACATTCATCAAACACGTCTTTCTCCAGACAGGATGTTTCGAACAAGCTGTGCCAGCCTTCCCATAAGCTATCCGCTTGTTCCTCAGCGAAGGTCGCAATAATATGCTCCCTCCAGGAACTATAAGTACCATCACCACTAGCATTTATCGTCCCATATCCTTTGGTTGTTTCTGGCTTTACCTGGTTCATTTGCGTTAAAATTTGAACGACCTCCGGAAGCATTCGCTGTTGCTGCTCATAAGAGAAGTCGTTCAGAATCCGTCCCGCGATCTTTTCCGAAATCAGGTAGTTCATTGATTTAAATTTTCCTAGCTCCATGCAGCGGGCAAACGGAACTCCCTGCGAGGATAAAAGGTTTGAAATCAATTTTTCCGTTTCAAAACTCCCGGTTAAATCGCAAAATTTAATGATGTATTCCTGATCCAAACATGCGAAGGAGAATACCGCGCTTATATTCCCGCCTTCCAATGGCGTTATTGCGGTTACATCTGATCGAAAATGCTTGCGCAATACAGCTCGCACTTCGGAAATTTCCACTGTTGGTTTATTATACGCCGCCATCTATTTCATCCTTTTTATCTTCGTCTTTTTCCTGCATATACAACGTGTATGAAAAGCATAGCATGGAGTTACCGTTAAAATATAGGTAAAGTACAATTATAATGATCTGCCCTTTCGTATAACAAAAAACAGCAGCCAATTACTTGACTGCTGTCATCCTGTCAGCGTAGCAACAGGTTGCGTATCTAAACCACGGGGCAGGAACCATTATTTTAACGAATAATCAAAGGAAAACGAGCTTGGTTTACTTACAACCCTATGAACGATTGAAAATAAACGGGTTGCAAGATCACCTTTAACATTAAGTCTATACCCACCTCGGACCCTATCCACGAAGCCCAGTTCAATGCAATCCACGATTACCTTGTCAAAATTCATGTCCGAGGGCAGCCGGGAGCGAAGGATCGATTCTTCTACTGGAGTGAAGTCTGGCTGCAGGTTCTCATTGTTAACCAATAACTCATACAGAACCGTAATCATATCGGCAGGTAAAACGTTCATTGGAAATTCTACGGATTCATGCATTGCATCTGTAGCTTCGTTTAAGAAAAGCGATGTTGCGATACAAACCAATCTGTCTTTAGCCCACAAACCTAATCCAGTTGGACCTAGATGGATTTGAGTTAGTGATGGGTGTGATGCCGGTGTCTGCACATGATGAGATGTAGCAGCAATCACCTCGCCCAAAAAATTAATCTGTTCCTCTTGCGTCGTCTTCCGGAGTTCCATTCTGATTTGAGGTAACATGGCTTGCAAATGGCTGCCTCTTCCGAGCAGGTAGTCTGTAGTGCAGTCAAAAACGTTTGCCAACTCCGTTAAAAGAGAAATATCGGGCAAGGAGTCCCCTTTTTCCCATTTGGAAACGGCTTGTGCCGAAACATTAAGAAGCAGCCCTAATTTTTCTTGGGTCATGCTTTTGCTATGACGCAGCTGACTGATTCTTTCACCAAAACGATTCGCATCCTGTACCATGGTTTACCACACCTCCCTTAATTTATAAATTGATTATATCCGATCTGTATCTTGATGATATCGAGGCGTAATTTTAGAACTTAATCACTGGTTGGAATTCTAAAACGCTGGTTGAAACGGACTGCTGAATGCTCATAATCTGCCCTGCCATACAACAGGTCAACGCAAAGAAACTCCATCCCCTAAGGGACGGAGTTGCTCCGCATACCTTATTTAATTTTCTGCGCCCTCATCCATATGTTGCGTAAATTCGTCCAGAAGCGCGCGCACTTCATCGGTAGACGTCGTGCTCATCAATTGATTCCTTAGTTCGCTTGCCCCTCGGAACCCTTTGACATAAATCTTGAAAAAGCGGTGAAGAGCTTTGAATGGACGGGCCTCTAACTTTTGGGAGTACTGATCATGGAGATCCAGCTGCAATCTTAAAAGATCAAGGTATTCGCTGCTACTATGCTCCCTCGGCTCTTTTTCAAAGGCAAATGGATTTTTAAAAATACCGCGCCCGATCATGATCCCGTCCACGCCATATTGTTCAGCCAGCTTCAAGCCCGTTTGACGGTCAGGAATATCTCCGTTAATCGTCAGCAGCGTATGCGGCGCCACACGATCCCGAAGCTCCTTGATTTCAGGAATCAGTTCCCAATGCGCATCGACTTGGCTCATTTCCTCTCTCGTCCGCAAGTGGATCGAAAGATTAGCGATATCTTGCTTCAAAATATGGGTCAACCAGTCCTGCCATTCATCCACTCTTGTGAAACCAAGTCTGGTCTTCACGCTTACAGGCAATCCTCCTGCCTTGGCCGCTTGGATGATGTCAGCCGCAACCTCCGGCCGGAGAATGAGGCCGCTTCCCTTCCCGTTGCATGCAACATTATGGACAGGACAACCCATATTGATATCGATCCCTTTAAATCCCATCTTCGCCATATCGATACTCATTTTTTCAAAATACTCCGGCTTATCGCCCCATATATGCGCGATCATGGGTTGTTCATCCTCGGTAAAGAGCAGCCGGCCGCGCACGCTATGATTGCCTTCCGGGTGACAATAGCTCTCCGTATTCGTAAACTCCGTAAAAAATACATCCGGTCTTCCCGCTTTACTCACGACATGACGAAAAACAACGTGCGTCACATCTTCCATCGGTGCAAGCACAAAAAAAGGCCGGGGTAAATCAAGCCAAAAATTGTTGTTCACTTCAAACTCAAATCCTTTCGTTATGATGCAGCTTCAAACGTTGTCCCAACATATTACGCCTAATGTTTTTCTTATCCGCTTATATCATGCTTAATCACTTAATGATTAAACAATAGTACTCTTGAGAGATCCAACCAAGCAACTGCTTAGTGCTTACTGACAATATTATATATCAAATTAAAAGAATTTTTTATCTTGTCAGCCTTTAAGAAAAAAGAACCAATTCCCCAACCAGAAATTTTCGGTGCGACCGGAAATCATACAATCCTTTTTTAGAAGACACAAAAACCGAGGAGAAACGGGAGTAGATACCCTCTCGGACGGCTCTCATGCAAACTTTTTGTCCTTTAGTCAGACTTCTTAGACTTTGGGTGAACGCAGATGCTAATTATGTTGAGTAGATCGTTTGGGCAGATTGATGCCGTGCCCCTAATGGCTTACACCCATATTGGAGCTTTGTATGATATAAAAAGGAAGACGCCACCCCACATACATAGGGCAGCGTCTTGATATTTCAACTATCATTAAGGGTTGGTTGACCAGAGTCCGGCATGTTTTAGTAAAACACGCGGATGAAGTTTCAGCTGTGCAACCATTAAGTCTGCCAAGTCTTCTGCCTGCATCACTTTATCCGGATTGCCGTCTGTTAAGTTGAGTTCAACAGCCATATCTGTTGCCACCGTACTTGGCGTTAACGTGGTCACACGGATATTGTGCTTACGCACTTCAAGCATTAATGACTCGCTTAATCCGATCACCGCAGCTTTTGAAGCCGAGTATGCACTTGTAACCGGTGCGCCTTTTTGGCCGGCCGTCGAGGAGATATTAATGATGTCGCCTGTTTTGCGCTCAATCATTTCCGGGAGTACTGCACGAGTTGTGTAGTACACGCCTTTTACGTTGACATCGATAATATTGGTCCATTCCTCAGGCGTTAAGTCCATGAAGTTGCCGAATTTGGAGATGCCGGCATTGTTGACCAAAATGTCGATCGCGCCAAGCTCACCGCGAATGGATTCAACCGCTGCAGTGATCGAGTCTAGATCCGCTACGTTTGCCGCGGCGATGGCCACCTTCACATCATACTGTTTAAGTTCCTCTGCTACGCGTTGCAAATTTTCAAGCGTGCGTCCGACAAGACCTACGTGAATACCTTCTTTGGCAAAAGCTATTGCTGTTGCACGTCCAATTCCGCGCCCTGCTCCTGTAATTAACGCCACTTTGCCTTGGATTGTTTGCATGGTGTTCACTCCTTAATAAAATCGTTTTGAAACAACGCTGAACCCTGCATTCCACCGTTGCCTCAATATATAAACTTGCAAAACAGTCATTTACTCAATGTTCGACCCCACTTATTGTATCACGACTTGATTTGAATCTGAAATGTCATGATGGAAAAACAGGAGTGGAGCAGTGATTATCCATCTACCACAAGCATTGATTAAAGCTGCCAGCAAGATATGCACAGTTCATCTTCAGGATGTCAAGAAAGTCCTCAACAACTATTTTTATCTCCAAATTATGCAACGCGATACCGCGGTAATATTGTAAAAAACAGGAAATTACTCAGATCGCATTCCATCATAAATGAAAAGAAGAACAACCCAGATCCTTGGCTGTTCTTTTTACGTTAAATATTGCTGTTCAATAATTTCAACCCAGCGTGGAAGCGACTCCGCACGATGTGTAATCAAACCATTTCGTATGACAAGAGCAGTTTCACCTTCAGATCGGCTATTATCAACAACAATAAGGTGATCAAGCAAATGAAGATGTGAAATTAAATTTTGCATTGAGGTATCATGTCGTCTAACAATATCCTCAGCTGGAATGTGATGTCCACCATTTTTAACACGCACTGCTACCCTCTCAATATTCAAGCAATAATCTCCTAGGCCAACGTAAAACATGGTTACTTCGAATCCGCTTGCTTTGGCACCCTGCATAAGACGTATGGCGTTACTTCCGGCCAATGTTGTTTCGATTGAAAAGTCGCGGCTATTATGAATGCAATCTCTTGCTAATTTTATGGCCTCTTTCCCAGCAGATACCCTTCGTCTCTCTGGATGATTAGAATCCAGTCCTCGAGCCAAAGCATCGGGGTCAATGTTTATACTGATCCCAAGCCGGTCAACAATTAGATTACGGATCGTGCTTTTTCCACTGCCATTGTTCCCGGCGAAAACATACATGATTGGCATTGATTCATGCATGACTGCTATCACGTTCGGTTATTGGAATAATATTTCCGTCACTGTATTCTTTTACTATTTGGCCTTCAGCCGTCTTGTATACAATGTACGTTTCATTGGCCTTGGCATCCAACTTCGCTCGATCACCCGTTAGTTTAATCAACTTCTGGAGATCTTTGAATTGATTCATTCGGCTCACCATCCTGTTACACCAGTATTGGCTTTTAATCTGATTATAACACAAGAGAAGCTCCTGATTAGAATCTCTTTGATTGGGACAACTGAGTTATTGAAGTCTCATAAAGTGTGATACACGCCTTAAAAGGAGGTAGAATCGTAAAGTAGTAGCCCAAAACAAAAAAATCCATCCGGAAAGTTGCTGTATCAAGTTCAATGCGGCATACCTCGCTACAATTTTGATTAACCGGGAGTCCACGTGAAGATCATATCGGAACTTAGGGATCCAGATTAAATGGGGTTGGAAAGAAAATCCAAAGAAAAGGCCGAGCAATATGCAGAGTCTATGAATATGTCGAATTCGGCTATTTACGATCAATTGATTTCAGAATACGGAGAAAAATTTACTAAGGAAGATGCAAAACGCCATAGATAATTTAAAAGCCATAGATAATTTAAAATAAGATAAAAAGGCCCTACTGGCTATATGAAGTGCACCCCTTAGAACAGACATTGGAAAAACCCCTTGGTTTAACCGATGAATTTCTAGGGGGTGTATTTTTTTATGGCGACTAAAGGTCAAAAGTTTAAGACATATTCTGAGGAAATCAAAATAGAGGCCGTCCGCCTGCACGTAGAGGAAAAATGGACATATCGGCAAATCAACGAACACTTAGGAATACAAGATAAGGATCGAATGAAGCGATGGATGCGTAAATACCGTGAGCAGGGTGAATTTGGTCTACTGGATCAACGAGGAAGGCGGAAGGAATATTTAGATCAGGAGCGATATGTTCAGCAGCTGAAACGGGAGAATTCGATGCTAAAAAAGTGTTTGGAAAGTGGTTACTACGCATATTTGAAGCGGAAGAACAACGACCGAGACGCCGAGGCTAAACGACTCATCCACACGGTGTATAAACGCTACGAAGGAAGGTATGGCTACCGGCAGATCCAGTTGTTCTTGTGGCAGGATGAAGGTGTATGGATGAATCACAAGAAGGTACTGCGCCTTATGCAAAAGCTCGGTCTTCAAGCCAGCATTCGCCGGAAACGTCGATTGAACATGACATACCATTAGTTGTGGGCTTCAAGCGGCGGCTACGCGGCTTAGGCGCGGGGTTATACCCAAACTCCATAGGATCGCCTCCTATATATCCGATTGGTATTTCATAATGGTTTGGAGTGCTGATACCTGTACTTTAATTGCATCTGCTGCCTCAATCCCGGCTTTAAAGCGAGCTTCGGCCAAATCACGTTGGAATAAATATTCCGATACGTTACCCTTCGCTATATCGGGGATGAGAGTAGTCTGCATCCCTCCGCTTTTAGCTTTAGCATCTCCTGAGCAAGCATAGAACGGTACTCGCGTTCAGTCTCAGCCTTAGCCCTTCCCAATTCGAAAAGAGCGTCAGCAGACTTGCTAAGGCGTTGTGCAGCGGCATGGATTTCTTTACTGATTTCTGTTATCTCCATGCGTCACCTCAAAACGGCAAATCGTCGTCATTGATATCGATTGGCTGACCGTCATCCATAAATGGATCTTGTTTTTTACTCTCCGTTCGTTCTTGCTGTTGCCCTTTCGGCTCAAGAAAACGCACATTGTCGGCGATGTGCAATGACTCCTTGGTGCAAACCCGTAGCGAGCCGTCAGCCTCTTTGACAAAAGGTTTTTATCGATGTCATTGAGTTTACCAATACGCCTGACAATCACCAGGATGGCGTATGACACAATTCGACAATTATTGTGTGGAGGTGGTCATCAGATTGGAATAATACTAAACTCGGAACAAATTGTTCTTAACACCCGGAGGGAGTGCGGAATTCTAATCCGCATCTTGCTCAATGATCCACTCGTATAGGTCTATGCGTTTCAAAGAAATGTACATTGCAGAGTTTGAAAGGATGCGAGATCAGATTAAGACCGGCATCGACCTCACCGGCTTAAGCCCACAACTCCAGCTACTAATCGCAATGGAACATCGTCAATTACAGATCGAGCAGAAACAGCAGGAACATGAACAGCAGCTTGAAACGATCAAAGAGACGTTCTTGCAGCGTGATGCGTTTGTCCGGAAACTGGTCGATCAAAAGGTTGGGTATCTGCTCGGGAAGCCCTTTGGCATTCAGACGGCCAAGCCGGCATATTACGATCTGCTAAGCCAGTTTTTTGACAAGGCCATGATGCGGCGCCAAACCGTAGCGCAGAGAACTTCCATATGCCGGGCTTAGAATCGACAGCCTGGGCTGGGGATCGGGTCTACGGGGCTGTTTGAGCTCGCGTTTAATAAGAGGAACGGTGGAACGAAGGAATGAAGCGAAGACCCTGCTGGCTACGTGCTGGCAGGGTCTTTTTTCTTTTTGCGATTGTATTCTTTTCGATACTTTTGCTGTTTTAAATGGCGCTCTGGATTAATGATCGGTCGCTTCCCGAGCGGGCATCGTCTCCCGCAATTTGTGGTGACTCCGTTATGTAGATCCGCACTGTCAGCGATCCGGGTATTGCCACAGTCACATTTACATAACCAAAACGAATGATTATTACGTGCTTTTTCGTATGATCTCTCGATTACAACCAAGCGACCGTATCGCTTACCAGTTAAATCCTTAAATTTCGGGGGAGGAGTCTTTGACTTTAAGCACCCGCATGATTTTGTATTTCCACTCCGCAGGCTGTCCACTTTGACGGTTACCTCGTTCCCGCAGTCGCATCTACATATATACCTGCGGTGCTTTCCGATTCGGGACGTCTCCGAAATCACCGTTAGCATCCCGTATTTTTCGCCGGTGAGATCAAGGCGAGCCGGACTGGCGGTATTATTGGTTTGCGCTTCGGGTGATCCGCTTTTCCTGGAATACTTCATCGGCCAGTGGGAAGCTTGGCAGCGCGGTCGCTACTGCTTTGGTCCATGTGGATACCGGATCCACATTCTCTTCGTACACCATCGGTAAACTTTGGCGATACGCACGTCCGGCACGAAAGCGACATTGATACAATAGTCGCCCATATCACCGAAAAACTGGAGCAAGATATCGCATCCTCCGCGGATGCCGTTTATGGATAAGGAGGGATGAATGGTGCGCGTTTATGGTGTCGAGCTGAGCTTTAACAATAAAGCCGAGGTCCTGCGGCTCCCGATCAATCCCTCTGAGATCGAGGTCAGCGAGTCCGGTCAAGGGAGTACGTACGATGTGGTTGGGCTTGGGCAAAACGACCAAATCAAAGCCCTGCAGGAGAGCAAGGCTTTTTTGTTTGTCCCGGAAGACAGCAGTAAGCCGAAATTCAAAGGTCGAACCCGTTGCCGATGGGCTCAGCAGCCCCGGGTCCAGGATGTTAAACTGGTACGCCTCAAAGGCGCTAAGCGCCGCCGAGAAGTCCGAACCGCTGGCCGTACCGTCTGCCCCTCCCGTCAGCTTTACGCCTGCTGTCGGCGTCAGCGTGCCGGTACCGGACCAATCAATAAATGCGTTCGGCTGCAGATCCTCTATCTTGGTTACCGTCTGCAGGTCATCGCCGAGTACAGCCCGAGATAGGTTTGCCACGTAATCGATCGGCAAAAGCGGACAGAAACGCTGTAGACCGCTCTCGACTGTATATTCTGATCCGCAACGTTCGCATTTATCTTTGCTCCCGATCGGGGCTGTGGTACAATATCCTCAATATATTTCAACAACGGCTGGAGCAATCTATAATCCCGACGGACAAGTTCAATTCTACATTCTGGATGCGAATTCCGGGGCCGATATGATAGAGTTGAATCCCGGGGAAATGGAAGTCCTCTATGGCCGTAACTTCCCATTTGAGATCGCACAGGTGGAATTGATCAACGGAGTGTACCATATTCTGATTGTGGAGTTGGATAAATGAGCGAAGGTAAAAAACCATTTTCGGATCCGCGGTGGAATGATACGTCCAAACCGAAGATCATCGGCCATATCGAAAGGACCGAAGAGGAACGCGAAGTCGACAAGAAACGTTTCCGTGATCATCTGCGGAAAATCGGCGTTTTGAAGGATGAAAAGGAAGAGAAATGAAGCACTCACGCTAAGGCGAGGGTGCTTTTTTCATGCCCTGGAGAGTTTCTTCTCGCATCTCAAAACGGAAGGACTCTATCCCTATGATATACGAAATCTGGCAGAGGCACAAAGACGAATTGAGAAATACATACGTTTTTACAACCGAAGACGACCACAGCGTAAATTAAACAATGATGCTAGACTAAATAGTGGACACCGAGAATCGAGAATGCGACAATAAACCTAGCAAAATCGAGGTGTCCGAAGATGAGTCAGAAATATGACAAAGAGTTTAAAATCCAAACCGTAAAAATGATTCAGGAACAGGGGAAGCCGGTGGCGCAGGTCGCCCGAGAATTGGGCGTATCCGACAATACTCTGTACCGCTGGATCAACGAATTCAAACAGGATCCGGTCAATGCGTTTCGCGGCAGCGGCAACCTGAAAATCGAGGAAAAAACCCTTCTCGAAATGCAGAAACGAATCCGCCAACTCGAGATGGAGAACGAAATTTTAAAAAAGGCGATGCACATCTTCGCAAAAGACCGGAACTGATCTTTGCGTTTATCCACAAACACCGCTCCAAGTATCCGGTATCGGAGATGTGCAAGGTTTTGAACGTATCCCGGAGTGGTTATTATCAATGGACCAGGCGCCAGGAAAGCAAGCAAAAGAAACGTCGCCGAGAACTGGAACAACAGATTAGCCGTATCTTTGTGGACTCGCGTCGCCTGTACGGCAGCCCGAAGATCGCTCAAGTCTTGCGCCAGCAAGGTGTTCGGGTATCCGAAAAAACGGTCGCCCGCATCATGAAGGAACTGGGGCTTAAGTCGCGCACCGTCAAGAAATACAAGGCGACGACGAACTCGAACCACAATCTGCCAGTGCATGACAATGTGCTGAACCAGCAGTTCAGGGCACAAGCTCCCAATCAAGTCTGGATGGCGGACATCACTTACGTTCCGACAGACGAGGGATGGCTCTATGTCGCGAGCGTGATGGACTTGTACACGCGCAAAATCGTAGGCTGGCACGCCGATGAGCGAATGACCAAGGAATTGGTCCTGCAAGCTCTGGATCAGGCTTACAACCGTCAACGGCCGAAAGGCGAAGTCCTGCATCATTCCGATCGCGGCAGCCAATACGCATCTCATGAGTACCAAAAACGGCTCTTGAAATACGGGATGAAATGCAGCATGAGCCGCAAGGGCAACTGCTATGACAATGCCTGCATCGAATCGTTCCACAGCGTGCTCAAAAAGGAACTCGTCTATCTGGAGAAGTTCAGAACCCGCAAGGAAGCCCAAAGTCGGATTTTTGAATACATCGAGTTTTTCTACAACCGGAAACGCGTACATTCCGCTATCGGGTATCTTACACCTTTTCAATACGAACAAATGTACGGTCAAATTGCGTAATTTTCTCGATTCTGGCTGTCCAATCTATTGACAGAGGTCCAAAAAGCGATTTTTCTTTCTGGCAGTAAAATCAGTCGGTCTGGCATTCCATCAAAACCCGGTGAGACAAGCTTTAAGGCTAGGCCACCCAAGTCTTTTGTCATCAGAACTAATTTCTGCTCTATATTTTTTTCTCTCATATGTCCTCCATGTTCCCTAAATCCAAAAAATCTCTATACGCGCGTAAATACGCGTCTGTGTGCGATTTTTACTTTTAATCTTAGGGATTATTTTTAATAGTAATTTATGGAACAATGGAACACAGGATATTAAGTAGCCTAGTTTGTAAGGGGCTTCTGCCTGTTCCGATGTGGTGTACCGAAGAGGTGTTTTTGTTTCACCGGAACAGGTGATAACTGTTCCCACGGCTGAATTTGTTCCAAATGTTCCAATCTTCATCATGGTTTGGGAACATAAACCCATTGCGGCCCATAAAGCGAAATGCGTTCCTTTTTAACAAGACCGCTCCAGCCGCCAATACCCGCCATGATCGCGGATATTTCATTACCATCCATCCTTCGCAAATTGGCGCGATCCTTACCAAAGCATTCGCACCAGATCTCCATGTTGGAAACGGATGTACGCTTTTTCACGCCAACCCGCTGGCTCTCTCCAAATTCAGTACCATTGATGAATGCACGGCGCTCGTATAAATCCATGGTGTCCCAATCTTCAGGTAAAAGCATGTCAAGGTACTCGCGCACTAAACCTTCTCGCTCATCCGATTCCATCGCTTCTCTTTGTTCGTCTTTCGCAAGTTTTTCTAAGCTGGCATCCAGATACAATTTCTCGCCCGCCTTAACAAAGGTGAGAGCTTCTGCCCATATTTGCAATATTTCATCTTGTGTCAACTGCCATGACTTTTTTGTACCATTACCTGGAGTCTTTACCGGCCAGAACCTACGATTACCAGTTGTATCTCGCAAATATCCTTTCTCAGCATTGGTAGTACCAAAAAATACACATTG
Organism: Paenibacillus sp. FSL M7-1455; assembly: GCF_038004655.1. Taxonomy (NCBI): domain Bacteria; kingdom Bacillati; phylum Bacillota; class Bacilli; order Caryophanales; family Paenibacillaceae; genus Paenibacillus; species Paenibacillus sp. FSL M7-1455. The sequence goes on from NZ_JBBORO010000001.1 coordinate 5,047,333, forward strand.
TCTTAGGTGGGGAGTTGCTCTTCTGCCAAAACTAGCTCGGTAAATATCATTCTGGCGGGAGAGGAAACTACGAAGCGTCTCTACTTCAGCCTTTTTAAGTCCGGCAAGTTCTCCAATTTCTAAAATCCAATATCCCTGCAGTTTTTCAGCAGCAGTCTTATCCTTTGTATCAGATAAACTTAAGCTATCTGAAAACCAGTCACCGCCCAGCTTAGCGATGAGTGTACTTTTTCCTACACCCTGTGGTCCATTTAGAACCAGCATGGAATCGAACTTGATACCGGGTGTGAGTACACGTGCGATGGCCGCACATAGGTTTTTTCTAGTAACTGCCCGTACATACGGATTATCCGATGCTCCAAGATAATCGATTAAAAGGCTGTCTACACGTGGCACCTTATCCCATTCAGGGAGGGCTTCTATAAATTCACGAATAGGATGATAGGAACGATCATCGGCCACTTTTGCTACAGCCACATCATAATTTCTTGCAGAGAAAGTTCCATAGTGCGTATCAATGTAGCTGATCAACTGAGCATCATCAGCATCTCTCCAGAACCTTGACGGATGCGGCCATGGAACATCGCCTTTGATCTCAAGACTGTCTGAGAGTTGATTAAAGACAATGCTTTTCAGGTTTGGGTCATTTTCCAATATTAAAATTAAGTTTCTCAATGTATTCTTAACTGCACCGGTCTTATCCAGTTCAAGCTGCTTTTCCCAATCCTCATCGATAAATTCACTTTCAGCTTGTACCCTGCGTTCCTCGGCAAATTGCTCCTTGACTCGTTCATCTTTAAGAGCCAAATCCGTCATCGCTCTAAAAGAAGGCAGTTTGCTTGGCGCTGTATTTTCAGTAGTCTTCTCGTCCAAATCTCGAAATTTATGCACGCGGACAAGATCAAAAGCATTCAGCAGCATTCCGCAGGCGGGGTCGGTAGCGTGATGGCTATAAGCAAACTTCCCATCATATATCACCAAGCCCGCTGATGAGTCTGCTGGAATGTAATCGTAACGTCCATTCATGGTGCTTGGCTCATACACGTCCTGCAAGAAAGTGTCGATAGCTTCTTCAATCGTATAAGCTCTGCAAAATGCACCGACTACGCCTTCTTTTGAAAGCGGATCTGCCTGTTTAGTAATCTTTCGTTGAACCACCTCTGATTGTCTGGAAGATACCGGCCACATAGAGGTATCGCGCCAGTCCGTGTATTTAGCAAGGTACATATCCGGGTCTAAAAGCTCTCCGTCTTTTTCCTTGAAAACAAACTCACCATCAGAGGAAGTTGATGGCCAATACATTAGCCTTGATGGTTCATAGGTAGTGTCATCGAAGAAGTCGATTCCGATTTCCTTTGCTACCATGCGACCAAGCGCCGGGTATTCATCTTCCGTAACTTCTCGTTTCAGCGGAATCAAAAGCCTTAACCTTGGAGCGTCCGACGTGTGTTTATGGGTGGAGTAAATGCAGCATTTGAAATCGTGCAGCGTCTCAATCTGCTCCCATATGCCAGGCTTTGCATAGTCCATGTCAAGAGTCAGAAGGGAACGGCAGAGAACATAACCGTTTCTGCGTTTTCCTTCACGTAGTGCTCCGCCTACAAAGCCGCCAACGTCTTTGATGGTATCTTGCTGAGCCCTGCTCATCTTGCGGAACTCAGAAACCGTTTCAGTAGTGCGGATGGTTGTACTCACTCGGGAGATAAAGTCGTTCCAAGATATGTCCTTGTTCTTCCACTTTCTATCCATACGGCTGTTGCCAACCGCTATTTTCATATCTACTGCACCTCCTCGCATTTTTCAGTAAAATATCTGACAGGGATGCGATGCTTTGAAGCTTTGTCGATTTCTGCTTGCATTCCATCTGAGATGTAGCTACCAAATACCCATAGTTCATCACATTTTCTGAGCCAGGCCATGCCAAAAAACAAACCTAGCTTTCTCTGGTCAGGATTGCAGTCATCCATCACCTGTGGATATAGCAGATGAGGAGCGAAGGGAATGGCTCCTTGCTCCACTGCAAATTTTAGGTATCTTCTGGCATTCTCCAGGTTTCTAACTGTATCTCCAGCGAAAGGCGAGCAGATGAAAACGAAAGGCTTATATTTTTTGGCTTTTTCTTCGCGCATTACATTCTCCAATGCTTCTGCTGCAGTTGGGTCCGGATATCCTTCAGAATTATATTTGTCCATCGCTATACCACCTCAAATTCCTGCCCTTGCTCTATTAGCGGAAGAATGCCCTGCGCTTTCAGCAATTCATAGATAAACAAGCGGCCTTTCTGAGTCCAATAAGTATGGACCTTCGAATGCATCGTCCCATCATTTCCGGGGTAGCTATGAGTTTTGGTTACAGTATAGCCATGCTGGGCGTGTTTCTGATACAGGAGCCATATTTTCCCCTGACGGAATTGAACACCCAGATCATGAAGATATTCATTAAGCCAGCGACCCGATTTTCCATAATCCTTCGCGATCGTTGTTATGGCCACCGCATCCTTACAATTAAGAACCACGTCGTAATAGCTTGCTTTAGGTTTCATTTCAGCTATCTGCTGTTCCTGAATACTGATGGTGGCAGATAGCTTAGCATTTTTTGCACGCTCTGCTTTAAGCTCTTGTAACGCCTTGATCCAAAGATCAGGGTTAGCTAGCAGTTCATCCGCAGCATATAGTCCATGCTTTCGAATAGAGGGAAGAACCTCGTGGGTTACCCACCGTTTGAACTTTTTGGCTTCTGGCTTTCGAGAAACCAATATCACGCTATACAGGCCGCTTTCGTTGATAATAGATACTTCCTGTTTGCCTCCAGGGGTGTCGATAATATCGACTCCCTTTTCATCACTGTCCAAACGGGCCATAACATCGCGGCTGTTCCCGATATCTAATACAGCACATACATCTTTTAGCACCCACCAAGGATTCCCATTCTTCAGAACTGTTCTGACTGTGCTTCCCTCGTAGTTAAAAATAGTTAATTCGTTCATATAGAACCTCCAGCTTATCGTTGTAGGGCGGCATGAACTGCCCTCAGCTATAAGCAAAAAAAGGGGGCTAATCGAACCCCCTAAAAATCAATCTTTTTTATAAAAGTTGCATTCATAACCATCAGCACGAAGTAAAAGTCCCTTTGCCCAAGGCGGAGTTTTACCCATAAGAGTACAAACATCCTGTAAGGATACTCCTAATGGCACTTCTAACACAGTCTCGTCGTGGACATGCATCACGATTTGAAAACCTGCTTTATCTAGATTTTGCATAGCAAAACACAGAATATCTCTTGAGATTGCCTGCACAATGTTTTCCACAAACTTTGGTCCATAGCTTTCGATGCGCTCCCATTTTTTTGTTGTACCTATGCCTTCATATGTCACCGACTCACTTCCAAAACTGTTTATTCCAATTCGGGGCTTTACATAGGTCAGTTGTCTTCCTGATGGAAGCCATATCAGAAGCATTCCACTTCGATATTCAAACTGGATTCTATGAGTTTCAGTTCTGGTTCTCTCTTTTACCGCTTCTTTCACGGAGCTATCAACATCCCACCACAGCCGTACAATATTGGGGTTAGCATTTCGCCATGCAGCTACCAGCGGTTTTAGTTCTTCCTCGGAAAGACCCATATCCAGAGCGCCCATTGCTTTCAGTGCGCCAACAGAGCCACCGTAACCTAAGGCCAGTTCTGCAATCTTGCCTTTTTGCCTTAGCGGACTTCCTTTTGTCACTTCTTCAATGGGAACTCGAAACATTTGAGCAGCTGATGCTTCATATATTTTTCCATGGGTAGCAAACACTTCATTTCGCCATGCTTCACCTGCAAGCCAGGCAATAACCCTCGCTTCAATGGCACTGAAATCAGCCACGATAAACTTGAATCCTTCTTTAGGGATGAATGCAGTACGGATTAGTTCAGACAATACGCCTGGGACAGAATTATACAGCATCTCTAATGCTTCAAACTGTCCGCTGCGAACAAGGCTTCGTGCTTGTTCCAAGTCAGACAAGTGATTCTGCGGAAGGTTTTGTACCTGAATGAGTCTTCCTGCAAATCGACCTGTACGATTAGCTCCATAAAACTGCAATAGACCGCGTGCTCGCCCATCAGCACAAACGACATTTTCCATGGCTGTGTATTTCTTTACGCTGGACTTGGCCAGTAGCTGCCGCAGTTCCAGCACTTCACTTAGCTGATTCGGTGCTGTCCGTAGTAATGTTTTTACTGATGCCTTATCTAGGCTTTCTGTTTCCAGACCGTTCTCAGAAAGCCATTTTTTCATCTGGGCGACTGAGTTTGGGTTTTCTAATTTAGTAAGGACACGCATTCGGTTCGTAATCTCTTCTCTCGTCTGATCATCACATCGGATGGCTCGCTTTACTAATTCCAAATCTAACTGGATGCCCCTATCATTAATCTGCTGGTCTAGAATATAGTTCTGCCACTCATGTTCAGGCATCGGGAACTTTTCAAGTCGCGACTGTATCGCCAGTTCCGTTTCTACATCTCGGGCGTTATATGCCTTGAACCGTTCCCATTTATCCTGAGCATGCTCCGGTAAATTTCGGGTACGACCGCCATTTGTCTGAGTTGGTTTACATGGGACGGAGAAATACCGAATCAGTTCCTTGCCTTCAGTCAGTTTTTGTTTATCAACACCGGTTACCAAGGCTGCACCCTCTAAAGAAAGCGGAAGTCCAAGATACGCAGACCAAACCATCGTGCAACGCCACGAATTAGGTTCCAGCCAGATGCCAAGGTACCGGGACAAACAGATGCGTTCAAACTGTGCATTGAATGCCCACTTCGTGATATTCCGATTTAAAATCGCGCATTGAATATCTTCTGGAAGCGTTTCTCCGTTTGCTATGTCAATAACCCGTACTGGCCCTCCATCAACGCTATATCCGAAAAGCAAAATTTCAAAATCTGGAGCTTCAGCATAGCGATAGACCCCGCTTTTGGCGAGGTCTACACTACTAAAGGTCTCTAGGTCAATGCTGAGTGTTCTCATGACAAGAAATCGTCATCCACATCGGTGGCAAAATCATCAGCGGCATTCGTTCTACCACCTAGTGGCTCACCGTCACGGATTTTCTGAATATTGCCAAGGCCACATGCAATACCTTTATTTCCGTTGGAGTTGAAGGCATAGAAGTTGATACTTACTCTTGCGTACACACCAGAGTAAACTTCGGAACGGTCAAGAATCGGATTAACGTTTCTATCTACAATTTGTGGAGCAGTGTTGCTATTGGCATTGATGAAATAACTGTTTGCGTAAGGCTCGTCGTCTGGACGATCGATATCTCCATCACGCAGAGGGAGTTTAAGGGCAGCTTTATTAGGAATCTTGCCACCAAACTTACCTTTGCCTTCTTCAATTGCGGCATTCACCGCTGCGTTAATTGCAGAGAGCGTCTTTGTATCGCTCTTAGGGATAATCAAGCTCACGCTGTATTTTTCAGCGCCGCCGTTAATAGACTTTGGTTCCCAGACGTTGGCATAAGAAAGACGTACAATTCCAGTGATTACTTTCGTAGGGATTGTTCTTTTTGCTGTGTTTGACATAGTATTAAACCTCCATAAAATCATTTTTTACTGATGATGTATTCATTTCAGGACGCTTGTCTGAAACAGGCACTAGCGTCGGTTTTCCCGGTGGCTTCATGACCAGACCACCAAGGATTTCATTAAACTTGGGTTTGCCCATCAATTTTTCCATTTCAGTAATGCTGATGAGACTTTGCTTGTAAATATCGCGATAGCCTGCATTTTTCGCCGCTTCAGCGACTGCTTCTTCATCTGTGTATTTACGGTTGGAGCGGCCTTCGACTACCTTAAAGCCAGGCCATTGCTTTCCATGATTAACCGCTGCATCTGTTGCGTAGGCCATAATCTCATTTGCCCAGCTGGTGAGATCTCCGATTGATGAAAGAATCTCTGCGATTTCCTCATCTGACAGTAATGGCGGCAAAGCAAACTCGAACGCAGCCAGTTTTATTTTTGCTTCCGCTCTGGCCCGGCATTTTACTGCTGCTCGGCAAAATTGGCACCATTCTCCAGGGCAGTAATTGCCGTCACCTGCAAAAGCTAACTCCGCTTTTGGCTTTAAAACTTCCTCTGCCCACTGATACAAGCTTTCCTTCATTACTGTGTATGTGCTGACATTTTCCCGGCGTGGTTGATAGATTATCATGGAAACCGTATCGATGTCATAGATGCCATCGAATAACTCCAGTGCACCAAGGGCATAGAGCTTCATCTGCGGGTTCTCCTCTGCGTTTACCAAAACACCCTGACCATACTTGAAATCAATTATATGAAGGGTTCCATCAGAGATAATCAAGCAGTCACCCGTCCCAAAACCATCGGGTACATATTTTGAGAAGTCCAATCGCTGTTCAATTAAGACAAGAGGGTCATTGCATGACTGTTTTGCCTGTTCGATGGTTTCGAGTACGAACTCCACATATCCGTCAGTGAAGGTATCCATTTCATCGGAGTCATAAGGCGAAACCGGCTTTTTTGACCGCATCTTTAGTGCCCTGCGAAGCTTGTGTTCACTTAATGCATGAGCTGCAGTTCCTTCGGCTGCAGCTTCACCGCTGTTATCATCAAACTCTAGTTCCAATCTGGCTGACGGTGTACAGTTCATCCAGCGATGGGCTCCCGATGCGGAGAGAATTGCATGTTTGCTCATTTCAACCCCTCCGCATCTGCAAGAAGCGCGTCGTACTTGCTTGGATCAATCTCGCTAAGTTTAGATGCTCCATACTTTTGTAGCAGCGCTCTTACTTCAGCTGTAAATCCGTCATGACTCTTTTCCGCAAGCACAGCCCTTACTTCTTCCAAGGTAACCCGCTTTTCTTCAGGCTGCTCCGGTTTTGAAACCTCTTCAGGCGCGTTACTTGCTATTGCGTCTGCAACAGCCTGAACGCTGTCTGCCAGCGATCTAAGATCTGAGACCACATCGAGAAGAAGCTTGATTTTGCTCATGCTCCACACCTCCTTCCCTGATTTCCTTGATTTCTACCGTTTCAACTGAGTCACCGGGCGTAATTACAAGCAGGCTCACTTTTTTACCGAACAACAAATCGAGGAGTTTACTTCGGATTGTCTGTCTGCTGCTTTGAATTACAGGGCTTCGTCCGCCACCGGGTTTAGCCACATTGATTGTGACTTTGTGTTTTAGGCTCATATTTCGTCTCCTTTCCGGGGGCGGTTTTTCTGCCCCTCACCGATAAGCGAAAAAGAGAGTTCATTCGAACCCCCATCAGGAAAGAATTTTTCTTAATTTTTCGTGTATCTTTTTCAGGCGGTTACGGATAGCCGCTTCCGTCACTCCTTCTTCAGCAGCTATATCTGTGTTGGTACGTTTGTCCAAATAAACCTTTTTGAAAAGCTCTTTTTGCTGAGGCAAGAGACAACCCATAGCCTCGGCAAGCTTGTCCAGCGCATCCAGATGTTCAGCTTTATCTTCGGCTTCTATGTAAATCTGTTCTGGATTTGCACTTTCATCTGCCAAATACTTATTCCGATCTGTTGCCGCTTCACTCTCACCATCGTGATAAGCATCCAAATGAGATGTAACGCGGTAGTTGTAGCGGCGCTGCTCGTCCACTTCGTTATCATCCATAGAATGTAAAAGCTCGATGTCGGCTACGGTGACTCCATCTTCACCAGGGGTAATAACAATCTTTGTTCCTTCAGCGGTGTAATAAATATAATTTGTTCTGTTCTTTTTACTTGTTTTGTACTCTCTTGACATGTTTTGACTCCTTTGGTTTTCAAAATTTGGCTTTGAAATCCGCAGGAGCCGAAACAATCCGTAGAACAAAAAAACGACGGCCGGGATAGTCCTCTGGTATGAGAACTAATCCTAGCCGTCGTGCAGCTCTGCGGATTTTCTATTCAATTGATTAACGTCTTACGCTGCATAAACATGGCTTTCTACATGGAAAGCCGAATCATTTAATCGAGTGACTATCGTCACAACTCCTTCACGTTCAATCCTCAACGTTCCCCCAATAGGAATTTGTGTACTGGTTTTGCATCGTTTGTATAAAACTTCTACGAGACCTGTGGTTGCGTTACCTTTGCAGGCTATGCGACCCTTACAATCACGAATCTCCTCCATGGATTGTCCTCCTTTTGCAAAAAATATGGCTTGTCTAACCGTCTAAGTAAATTTTATTTATACGAACACAATAAGTCCTCAGCCACAACTCCGCTGTCACTCCGCTGTGACTCAGCAAATTCCAATCGTTTTTATCTCCAAAAAAATAAGCATTTGCAAAGGTTAAATCAGCACATTCAAATTTTTAATTGTGATTTGCTTAGTAATTTGTTATAATAGTAAAAACACGTCTTTTGAATACCGTCCAGTAATGCTTGGAGGCGATAGAATGGCATTCAGTTATAACAAACTTTGGAAGCTTTTGATTGATAAAAAGATGATGAAAAAAGATTTAATGGCGAAGACGAATTTGACATCGACAACGATGGCGAAGCTGAGCAAAGACTTGCCGGTAAGCATGGATGTGTTAGCCAGAATCTGTAAAGCACTTGACGTCAACATTGGCGATATTGTTGACTACGTTGACGACGATACTCATTGATTGAAAGGGGGCGCAATCTTTGAAAAAGCTGTGTTTTGGTACTTTTGCAACGATCTTGAAGCTTTGCAAGGCAAAAAGCGTTACACAAAAGGGGCTGTGTGGTACCATACTGCTTTCTATTGCGCCTACTTATGACATTCGTAACGATGATGGCACCGTTTCAGATTTGATACTTGGCAAAAAAAATCTATCCCCCAATGTGACCGATGTTGCACCGACAGCAGATGCTCGTGCTACCTCAAATTACTTTAAGCAGAACATCCTTCCACTGTTGGATGGCAATAAAAGGAGCCTTATCGTTCTTGCGTTGAAGGATATCATCGCCTCTGATGGCACAATAAAACCTGACACAATCGTTGAAAAAGTGAACGACATGACAAAGGCAACTATTGCAGTACGTGATGCTTTTGTTTTGGAAGACTTTCTCGCTGGAATTTTTCTTTATACGGCGGTCAATGTTGAAAACCGAAATTGTGAAGAAAGTGTAAAAGAGATAACTGACGAGTACATAAAGTCTTTTGACTCTAAAAAAACAGACATAAGCTTCCTTACTACATACAGTAAATTCTCTAAGGATACCGCTGATGAAATTGCAATTGACACTCACTCCTTGGTGCTACTAACAGAGACTGGCGGCAAGTGTCAAAAATGCGGTAGATTGTTGGGCATAAAAAAAGAAGGCAACGACGTTAACTACGCTAAGGTCGTTCACCTTTCCGAAACCGATGACGTAGTTCTTTGTGTTGACTGTGAACGCGAAATACAAAGTGCTTCCGAAGAGGATAAATTGGCTTTGCTTTCGGACAAACATTACTTGGAAAATCTTATGGTAGCAAGAGATGCAACGTCACGATATATGTTAGAAAAGCAAATTGAAGAGGTGCTTCGTGAAGTCCACTTGATGGATGTAACTGACGATACACGACTTAAAATTGAACCTGTCAAGGTTGAAAAAAAAGTTACTGAAAAGCGATTGAAAGAGAGAGTGCTTTCTGATGTCAGGCAGTTGTATGAAGGCGTCAATAATGCATTAGATCGATTGGCTGGAGAAAATAAACTGAACGTTGATAAGTTTGCTAAGAATATTAAGCGGATGTATGAAGATGCGAGTGAATCGCTTACATCCCAAAGCGATATTTACTATATGCTTGTTGAGACGTTATTTGAAAAGACCGGCCGCAAATACAGAGAAGCCTGCGAGATAATAATCTCCTACTTCGTGCAAAGGTGTGAAGTGTTCGATGAGATTGCCGAGTAAAGTTACACCCTATTCAAACAGCGTCATTGCCCGTTTCCCAGATATCTTAGAGGCATTGACGCAGCGGGATATGTCCCCCAAAGAGCTGTTTGAATTAACCACATCAGGCAAAAAGGGTATGGGCGATTTTTTGAGCGCTTTAGACTGCCTGTTTGCATTGGGGAAAATTGAACTAATCGAGGAAGGGAGGGTACTACGCTATGTTGACAGAAATTCGATGTGATAAATTCGCAGCAGAGCATCAAACAGTTCGATTCAATCCAGGACTTAACACTGTTTTAGGCAGCGCAGGAGGAAGCAATGCCATCGGCAAGTCAACGTTTCTGTGGATTATCGACTATGCATTCGGCGGCGAAAGCTACTACTCCATGTCGGATGACATTAAAAAGGAAATCGGTCCCCATACCATCTATTTCACTTTCCAGTTTGAAGGGCAGCCACACTACTTCTACAGAAGTACTGATGATCCAAAGAATGTGTGCCGCTGTGATAAGGATCACCATTTCATTACGAAATTGACGCTGGATGAATTTAGAAGCTTTCTCTTTCAGGAATACAAGATTGGATTGCCAGCCCTCACATTTTCAGAAATCACAGAGCGTTATTTCCGTATTTATGGGCGCGAAAACACACTGGAAAAGTATCCTCTGCTCGTAAAGCCCCGCGAACAGGATGAAAAAGCCGTTGATTTTCTGATGAAGCTGTTCGGCCACTACCAAATTCTCGCTGCCATCAAGAGCATGGAGGAAGAACTTGGTATCAAATCCTCGCAGCTCAAATCGCGCCAGCGTCAGCAGGTGGACACCGAGAAAATCGAAATGAATCAGAAAACTATAGAGTCGCTGAAGAAAAGGCTCCAAAAGCTGATGAAAAACAGTGAAGAAGCCCAGTTAGCAATGTTTGGTTTTGACACACAGACATTTGAACGAGTAACAGCAGCTCAAAAAGAGTTGAATAGTTTCATCCGCAAACGCAATCGTCTGCAGTCGCAGCTAAATGCGATTAAGAGTAATATCGCTGACAGTAATCCCGAAACCGCCAGTGAATTTAACTCCTTGGTGCGTTTCTTCCCAAATACTAATATAAAAGCCTTCGAGGAGATTGAACATTTTCATAAGAAAATCAGGGAAATTCTAGGTGAAGAGATGGCCCAGGAAATCGAACGTTTACAACCCCTTATTGATCATTGCGACAAAGAAATCAAACGGCTGCATCAAAAAATCGAAGAGTCTGGTTTGGCAAAGGAGATGTCGGAACGAGTGCTCTCTCAGTGCGTCAACGTGTCAAAAAACATTGATAGACTTGAGGAAGAAACAGCTGAGTTGATTCACCAGAAAGAATTGCAGGAAGCCCGCGCCGAAGCAGAGCGCAGGCTGGCAAAACTATTACTACAGCAAACCGAAAAGCTGGAAGAGATACAAGACGACATCAATCTGCGTATGGCAACAATAAACGGCGTGGTGACTGAACGACAGGAAACAGCGCCTCTTTTGCAAATCACACCCCAAAAGGAAATTATCTTTGAAACGCCCGGTAACACCAGTGAAGGTACTGCGTTTAAGAGCCTTGTGGTGTACGATTTGAGTATACTTGAATTACGTCCAATTCCTGCGCTCATTCACGATTCCAATATTCTTAAGCGTATTGAGGATACACACCTTGAACACATATTGGAACGTTATCAGGATAGTGGACGACAGATTTTCATTGCATTTGATAAAGCTGACTCTACAACTGAGAAGGCGTATAAGATTTTAGAGGACACGGCAATTTTACGCTTGTCGGACGGAAATGAACTTTTTGGTCGTTCGTGGAGCAAGTACGAATTGAATGATTAAGCTTAGGAGGATCTAAAATATGGCTGCAATCAATGATTTACTGCGACAAATCCCTGACACGACTCTGCGTAGTCGCTTGGAGCAGGAATTTGCTCGCATATCTAAAAATAAAAAATTTGGACTAGTATTCGAGGAGCATATCCCCGAATGCACTCCACTTTACGATGTTCCTATCAAACGTGGCTCGACTGTCGCATTAAAAACTGGCCACATTAATGATGTATATACTGTATTGAAATTAGACGGTGATTCTGCTCTTTGCCATAACAAATCAACAGGTGATACAATGAACATCCCACTTGCGGAGCTAGTTTCAGTTGCTCAGTTTGGCGAACCAATATTTCCTATGCTCCAACCTATCGCATCAGTAGAGAATGCAACTGATAATAGCTTATGGCATACACTCATCGAAGCAGACAATTATCACGCACTTCAACTATTGGAATACCTCTATCCAAAACAGGTGGATTGCATTTATATTGACCCGCCGTACAACACAGGTGCGCGGGATTGGAAGTACAACAACAACTATGTGGATTCCACTGATAGCTGGCGCCACAGCAAGTGGTTGTCTATGATGCAAAAACGGCTTAGGATTGCAAAAAGAATCTTGAACCCCGATACTGGTGTATTAATTGTTACGATTGATGAACACGAGGTTCATCACCTTCGTACTTTGCTTGAGGATCTCTTTCCCGAAGCATACATTCAAATGGTAACCATTGTAATTAATCCAAAGGGAGGAACACAAGGTAGATTTTCAAGAGTAGAAGAATACGCTATTTTTTGTTTTATGCCAAATGCTTATGTTGTTGGTGGATCTGACCCTTTGTTAGGCGAAAAAACTCCTTCAACGAAACCGCGTTGGAAAGGACTACTGCGTTCTGGTGCTGATTCTCGTCGTGAAGATAGTAAAAACCAGTTCTACCCAATTTTGATAGATGCAGAAAAACATAAATTAATTAAGGCTCTTGAACCATTGCCATATCCAGAAAAACCAGACTTAGATGCAAAAATTGATGGCTATGATGTAGTCTGGCCGATAAGGAGTGACTTGTCAGAAGGTCGATGGATGCTAAGTAATTCTACACTTAACGATCTCATAGAAAAAGGATATGCCGCACTCGGCAGATATGATTCTAAACGAAAAACATGGGGAGTATCCTACCTCAGTCAGAAATTTCAACAACAAATTGAAAATGGCGAAATTATAATTACTGGACGCGATGAACAAAGAAACGTTGTTGATGTGGAGTTTGCAAATTTACAATCCAAACAGATTATGACTGTTTGGCATAGGAGTTTACATGATGCAGGTGCATATGGTTCTGACATGGTTTCAAGCATAATTGGACAGTCAAGAGCTTTTTCTTTCCCAAAATCACTCTATTCTACAAAGGATGCTATTGCAGCAATAGTGCGCAATAAGAAAAATGCCCTTATCGTAGATTTTTTTGCCGGTAGCGGAACCACGTTGCATGCAGTAAACCTGCTTAACGCAGAGGATAACGGAAACCGTCGCTGTATTTTGGTGACAAATAACGAGGTATCGGACGCCGAATCAAAAAACTTGCAAAGTAATGGATATCAGCCTGGTGATCCAGAATGGGAAAAGCTTGGAATATGTCGCGCAGTAACTTGGCCGAGGACAAAATATAGCATCCTTGGTAAGCGCGACGACGGTACGGTCTTGACAGGCGATTACTTCACAACCCTGACTGAGACAAAAGAAATTGAACGCTCATTCTATCAACTTGGCTTTGTCGAAAACCCCGCAATCCTAACGAGCAATGCCAAAAAGCAGCTTGTTTCTTTGCTTCGCAGTAAGGAAGGAAAAACACAAATACCGCAAACGTTGGTAAAAACGGATAGCAAATTTATTGTTTCGGATAAACATTCAGCGTCGATTCTTTTTGATGTAAATGCTGCTGATGAGTGGTTGGATGCGCTGGAAGATCAAGATCACATCACTGACTTTTACATAGTGGTAAAGGAAGCGGCGGTATTCAAGGAAATCAAAGCACGAGTTTCCGACTTGCTTGGCCCCATCAATGTAGCATCGCAAGTTAAACGTCCCATGAGCGAAGGCTTTCCTGCCAACGTCGAATACTTCAAGCTGGGTTTTTTAGATAAAAATAGCGTGTCACTGGGTCAACAGTTCCACGAAATATTACCATTGCTTTGGCTCAAATCGGGTGCAATCGGTAGGCGGCCCGAAGTAAGCAGCGATGAGGAACCGGAAATGCTAATTCTCCCGCAGAACGGCTTCGCTATTCTAATTGATGAAACAAAGTATGCCGAGTTTGCCGAAAAGCTCTCAGAAGAAGATAATATCAGAGTTGTCTATTTCGTGACCAACTCCGAGGAAGCTTTCCGCGAAATGACCGCTGGGATAAAAGTAAATAACACATATCAACTATACCGCGATTACATTGATAACTTTGTGTTGGGAAGCAGGAGGGATTCATAAATGAGAGATATATTATTTCCGTTTCAGGAAACGGCTCTTGCCGAATTGCATGAAAAAATCAATAAGGCACACTTGATGTGGAGCGAACGTGACCCGCAAGTGATTTCCTTTTCCGCGCCTACAGGTTCGGGAAAAACCATCATCATGACCACGCTTTTTGAGGAAATTCTGTATGGAAATGCTGATAACATCAGCGAGCCAGATTCGATATTTATTTGGCTTTCCGATTCACCGGAGCTTAATGAACAAACGCGGCTAAAAATCGAAAGCAAGTCTGATAAAATCCGTGTGCGGGACTTAGTGACTATCGATTCAACATTTAGCGCCGAGTATTTTGAAGGCGGCCGCATCTATTTTCTGAACACACAAAAACTCGGTTCTGACAAGCTGCTGACAGGAACATCTGACACGCGGCAGTATTCTATTTGGGAGACACTCACTAACACTGCCAAACGTAATCCAAAGCAGTTTTATGTGGTGATTGATGAGGCACATAGAGGCACCTACACATCCGTCCAGGCGGAGAACAAGGCGCAGTCTATTATGCAGAAATTCATCAAAGGGAGCGAGGACGACGGGCTTTGTGTCATGCCCCTAGTTATCGGTGTGACCGCGACACCACAGAGATTTGATAATTTAATTGCTGGAACGACATCGACAGTTCAAAAAGTCATCGTTCCGCCTGAGCAGGTGCGTGAATCAGGGCTATTGAAAGACAGAATCATCATTCACTACCCAGATATTCAGCTGAGTGCCGATATGACAATGTTCAAAGGCGCAGTGGATAATTGGCTAAAAAAATGCTCTCACTGGAAATCCTACTGTGAGCGCGAAGACGAAAAAATGGTAAATCCTATTCTTGTTGTTCAGGTTGAGGACGGCAACGAGCGTGAAGTAACCCATACTGATTTGGGGGCTTGCATCGATTTACTGGAGGAATCACTGGGACGCAAATTACTGCCCGGCGAAGTGGTACATACATTCAATGACCGCGGCACGATTAAAGTCCGTGACGTTGAAATACAGCAAATTGAAGCCTCCCGAATTGAGAACGAGGAAAATGTGAAGGTTGTGTTTTTCAAAATGAACCTTTCCACAGGCTGGGACTGCCCCCGTGCTGAAACGATGATGTCATTCCGCAGCGCGCAAGACTACACTTATATTGCGCAGCTTTTGGGACGTATGATTCGTACTCCTTTGGCAAGAAGGATTTCCTCCGATGCTGAGCTAAACAGTGTCAGTCTGTTTCTACCGTACTTTGATGAAGATACAGTGAAGAATGTTGTTAATGCTCTACGAGACAGTGAAGCGGTTATGCCCACCGAAACAGGCACCAGCAAAGAGCTTGTTACACTTGGGCGCAACCTTGCCTATTCTGATGTGTTTGAGGCAATGTATAACCTCATCACCTATCGGGTAGATTCATCCCGTAAGCAGGCACCTCTCAAGTTGTTAATACAGCTTTCCCGTGCGCTGACGATGGACGGCATTGACTTGGGAGCACAAAAGGCTGTTAAAAATGCAGTTTTATCAAAAATGGATGAGGAGATTGCACGGATAAAAGAAAGTGGAGACTTTGACATCCGAGGGGCGTCAATCACCGGATTTGCTCTTGGCACACTGATATTTGAGTATGGAGACAATGCCTATTCCTTTGATGAAACAACACAGACCATGACCGTGTCCGAATTTGATATTTCCCGACATTTTGAGCAAGCCGGGAAGTTGTTGGGAGAGGGTTTACACAAGGAATATTGGATTCGCCACAGTACCCGTGATCATATCGATGTAAAAAAAGAAATCATCGTTCTCACAAGTGATACGGACGCAATGGAGAGGATTAATGCCTATGCAGAGAAAGAATTCATTACGCTCTACGAGAACAACAAGCGATCCATTGCTAGACTGAACGAGGCACGAAAGAATGTCTATGAAAGATTAACTAATGCTTCAGCGCAACCGATATCTGTACCATGGGTATTACCGGATTCAATCGATTTTTCTGTACCGGATGATAGTAAGAAGTTTGAACAGCACCTCTATTGTTCTGAGGACGGGACATTCCAAACATCACTGAACCCTTGGGAAAGCGGAGTTATTGCAGAAGAACTTAAAAATGGCGCTGTCTGCTGGTTACGCAACCTCGACCGTAAAAAGTGGTCACTTGAAATCCCGTATGAAATCAGTGGTGTAACCACTTCCATGTTCCCGGATTTAGTGATTGTCCGCGCCGATGCACAGGGTTACGTTTTCGATATACTGGAACCTCATGACCCCAGCCGTAAGGACAATTACCCCAAAGCAGTGGGCTTAGCGAAATTTGCAGAGAAGCACTGGGATAAATTTGGAAGAATTCAACTCATCCGTCTAAAAAAAGGTGTAGATGGTCGCGAACATTTCTATCGATTGGATATGGGAAAAACGACAGTCAGGAATAAGGTTCGTGGTATAACATCAAACGAGGAGCTTGATAGAATTTTCGATACTGATGGAGTGCGAGAAGACTAAATTTTACATCTATCCTGTCTCCTCAACCCCTATGAAAATAGGCGTTATCTAAACTGTCAACTCAACCCCATATCCTTCAGGGCAGTTGATATGTTACCGCAAACAATAAAAATAAGGGTTTCTCGACATTGTCTCCTCCGGCAAAATAGCCGTGAGAAAAACTCAATGTCTGGAAACCCTTTGTTTATAAGCTTTTTCAGCCCTACTATTCATCAACCCTTGACATCAATACGACACACTCCACATGTGTTGTATGCGGGAACATATCCACCGGCGTCACTTCCACCGTGCGATACCCGCCATCCTCCAATACGCGCAAATCCCGCGCCAGCGTAGAAGGATTACAGCTTACATAGACCACCCGCTCCGGCTTCATCTCCAAAATCGTCTCCAGCAGCTTCGGATCGCAGCCCTTGCGCGGCGGGTCGACGACGATAACGTCCGCTTCGATGCCCTGCTCTTTCCAGGCAGGAATGACATCCTCGGACGCGCCAACCTCGAAAGTAACGTTGCTCATCCCATTCAGTTCTGCGTTGCGGCGCGCATCCTCAATCGCCTCCGGCACGATCTCGACGCCGTACACCTTGCCCGCATGCTGCGCCAGGAACAGCGAAATCGTTCCGATGCCGCAGTACGCGTCAATGACCGTCTCTTTTCCGGTCAACCGGGCGTATTCCACCGTTTTGCCGTACAGCACTTCGGTCTGCGCCGGGTTCACCTGATAGAACGACCGCGCCGAGATGGCGAACTTCACGTCGCCGATATAGTCATAAATCACTTCGCGGCCCCACAGGACACGGGTGACGTCCCCGAAAATCACGTTCGTCTGCTTCGTGTTCACGTTCTGGCAGATGCTGACCACCGACGGCAGCTGTTCGCGAATCGCGCCGATCCATTCGTCCGCGTGCGGGATCTTGTCCCCGTTGGTGACCAGAACGATCATCATCTCGCCGGTACGGAAGGCGACCTTCACCACAACGTGACGAAGCAGACCTTGGCCGGTTTCTTCATCGTACGCGGAGATGCCGAGCTTGCGGCCGATTGCCTTCACCCGGGCAACGACCTCGTCGTTGCTTTCGTGCTGGATGAGGCAGGCTTCCATGTCGATGATGCGGTGGCTGCCGCGGGCGTAGAAGCCGCCGACCAGGCCGCCTTCGGTGACGCCGATCGGCACCTGGGCCTTGTTGCGGTAGCGCCATGGTTCGTCCATGCCAAGCGTGGCATGAACCTGGATCCCCCGGGAGTTCCCTGCTTCCGAAGGTGCCGCCTCAACAGGCTCTCCCGGGTCCCCGCGCCGCAGTTCCGGCTCCCCGAGCACCTGCAGCTTCCCGATCCGCGTCAGGTTGTCCACGACAAGCTGACGTTTCCAGGCCAGCTGCGCGGCATAATCCATATGCTGCAGCTGGCAGCCGCCGCATTTGTCGAAGATCGGGCAGGGCGCGGCGATGCGGTCCGGGCTGGCTTCGACCAGCTCGAGCAGTTTGGCGTAGCCGTACTGCTTTTTGGTCTTCAGCACTTTCACGCGCACTTTTTCGCCGGGCAAAGCGCCCGCGACGAATAACGTATATCCTTCGGCCCGGCCCACGCCTTCACCGTCATGGTTCATTCCGATGATGTCGATGACGACCTCGTCGTTTTTGGCCACCGGCAGTCCGGTGATGGGTGCAGGCGTGCTGCGGCGGCCGGCGTTCCGGCGGCTTTGTCGCTTGTTCATGCTGCTTACGTCACTTCTTTCCTTATATATTCAATCGTAAAATGGAGGCCCTATTGCAGACACCATTTTTCGTATGCATTCGCCTAACGTCTTTATTTTTAAAAAGGCAATGAACCTTCCCTGCATGACATCCATCCTATTATACCAAACATCTCCCCAACGCAAAAAAGATCAAGATGTCCCGCTCCCCTTCCCGGTGCGATGGGCAGCGACTGGACATCTTAACCTGCGTGAACTGCCGGTATGTATCGGTTTACGGCCGCTTGGGCCGTCTTGCAAACCGCAACGCTGGTCTTGCTAAAAAAACCATTCCTTACGCAAAAATCCTCAAATGCTGATGCAGCACCGAAAACTGGCCCGGAAGCGTTCCGCCCAGCTCGCCGTCGAGGTTGAGCAGCACCTTGCCCGGGGAAGTGACCTCCATCGAGCGGGTGCGGAAATACACGACCTTTTTGTCGTTAAAATGCTCGCCGCGCAGCGCCAACGTGACGACCCGGACGAATTCGGCCAGGTTGCATTTTTTGAGGGCGATCACGTCGAGCAGGCCGTCGTCGATCCGCGCGCCGGGCGCAAGCTTCTCGAAGCCGCCGACCGAGTTCGTGTTGGTGATGAGGAAAATCATGAATTCGTCGTGGATCGTCTCCTGCCCTTCGGCTTCGATGATCAGCTCCTGCGGCGACAGGCTGACCATTTTTTCGACCCCTTTAATGTAATACGCGAGCTGCCCGATCATCGTCTTGAGGCGGCTGGGCACGTCATAAGTCAGTTCCGTCAACGTCCCTCCGCCCGCGATGTTGATAAAATACCGGTCATTGGCTTTCCCGACGTCGATCGGACGGGTCTGCTGCCGGATCACGAGATCGCAGTAGTCCTCCCAGCTTCTCGGGATGCCCAGCCCGCGCGCAAAATCATTCGTCGTTCCCACCGGAAAAATGCCGAGCGGAGGCACATTGTCCTTGCCGGCCATGCCGTTGATGACCTCGTTCAGCGTGCCGTCGCCGCCCGCGGCGATGATCATGTCATATCCGCGTTCCACGGCATCCGCAGCCGCGGCCGTCGCGTCGCCTTCGCCGGTCGTCGCATGGCAGGAGGTTTCGATGCCGCCCAGATCAAGCCGCTGCAGCACGTCAGGCAGACGCCGCCTCATTTCCTCCCGGCCGGAAGTGGGATTATAAATCAATCTTGCTCTTTTCATTACCAAACGCCACCCATTTTAGGAATTCACACCGTTATGATTGCTCTAAGGGATGTCGCATGTCGGTGTCGCCAAAAGCACGCAACCTTAAGGCCATACGCCCCTTAGAAGAATATAGCCCATTATTCCACTTTTAACCAGTCTTGAACCTGCTGGTCAATCCACGCGGTCAGCAGCGGATGCGGCAGCAGCGCCTTGCCCGGATACAGGTAACTCAAGCCTTCCAGACGTTTCGGAATCACTTCGCGGATAAAATAACCCTCACTCAAAAAAAGCGGAGCCGCAATGACCTGCATTCCCCGGTCCTTTTGCCAATATGCCACTTTCTCGCGAACGTTGTCCGGCCGCAGCAGCGCAACATCGCTGCATGCAAAGCCGCCGATCTCCCGCACCTGGTCCGCCAGCCGCCGGAGGCCTTCCTCCCAGCGTTTGCGAAAACTTTCATAACTGCTTCCATGTCCGATCAGGACAAGGACTTCCCGCTCCGGTTCCCGGGATACCGGCCGTATTTTATCCCACAACATTTCCGCCACGTAAGGCCCATGCTCGATCGGCGAGCCGTAGTGAATGGTCGCGCCGACCCGAAACGGCTCCAGGTCGCTGTCGAAAGAAGGAGCATCCAGCACGCCGAGCGCGTATGCAATTTCGTTCACATGCGTGCTCCCGGAAGAAACGAACAGCGGAATGACCAGAATGTCCGTGACTCCCTGGCCTTCAAGCCGGTCGATGCCATCCTGAATGAGCCGTCCTTCCACGAGTTCCAAGAACGAAGCCGCCACAGGGAGGTCTCCCCGCAGCGGCAGCTGATGAATGGCTTCATCGACCAGATCGACCCAAGCCTGTTCCCTTGAGCCGTGGCTGATGATTAGTACGCCCCGTTTGCGCATCTTATCGTCCAAGACGGTCTAACGTCATTTTATACCCTTCGTTGCCGTAATTCAAACACCGTTTTACGCGGGAAATGGTCGCGGTGCTCGCTCCCGTTTCAGCCTCGATCTGGTTGTACGTGCAGCCTTTGCCGAGCATGCGCGCCACTTCCAGACGCTGGGACAGGGACTGGATTTCGTTCACAGTGCACAGGTCATCGAAGAACACGTAACATTCTTCAATATTTTCCAGCGTTAAAATAGCTTCAAATAATTGGTCAATACTTTTATCATTAAGTTTCTTCAGTTGCACTGAATCATCATCCCCTACTATTACTATTGCCTATTCAGGATTGTGCTCCCGTCACAGGGTCTTTCCACATTATAATATCGGTCAATCCATATTCAAATGATAGTCCTCTATGTACTCTCATTGTACCGAGCCGGTATAAAATTTTCAAGCGTTAACGAATTCACGCACTGAAGAGTTGCATGGCAGCAGGCTGAATAAAGCGACTCGGATCAGCCGCCCGGTCCCCCGATGCCTTTCCATCGTTAAAATGCATCAAACACCACCTTCCACTTGAAAGCGCTTAAATTATACATCATCCATGCGGGCTTGTACATGATGTTTTGGTGGATCATTTCCAATTCCGGTTATTCGGCTCTTTATCCATCTCCGTACCTGCACCAACCGGGACGCCGCTGAATCTTTTAGGATACGGGCTCTGCGATCCTTGAACGCGGATTTGGCGCAAAAGAAAAACCGCCCTATATGGCTGCATGGCCCGTCGCTGTTGGTGTCGTGCCCGTTCACTCCGGACTCGATCCTTCCTTGGCCCGTGAATTTTTCTCCTGATGATAATCCTCCCAGACCTGCAATTTCTACGCTGCCGCAGCCCCACACTCTGGCAGGACACCCCAAACCCGCTCGCCCGACGCCGCTTCTGGGTATTCGCCCGATTCCGCACCTATCCCTGTCTACCGGGCATTCGTCCATACCTTATGTTCGCCCATGACATACAGTATAATAAAACATTCCAAAAAGGAAAGTGATATCCATGCCTGAGCATTACTATCACCGCAAGCCCCGCAACGATCATCGCTCGCTGAACGGCGGTCCTTTCTCTCCTTACCCATCCTATTCACCCTATCCGGGTATCCCTTATAACGATTTTGGCGCCGGTCCGGGCACGGGCCTTGTTCCGATGCCGGGGGGCGAAGTGCTGCCAAGCGCCGAAGTGCTGACGGGAGCCGCCGAAGCGACCTCCGTGGCAGCTGCAGCCGCGCCTGCGGCTGCTGCCGCCAAATCGGGATTTTCCCTGGCCAATATCGGGGAGCTGAAAGGATTGATCGACCGGATGGGCGGGATTGACGGCATCGTCAATTCCATCGGGAAGGTGCAAAAGGTGATGACCGGCGTGCAGCAGGTGGCGCCGATGTTCAAACTGCTGTTCGGAAAAGGCAAAACGAACGCCGCCGAGGAGCCGGCCGAATACCGGCCCCGCCGCAGAAGAAACACGCGCAAAAAATCCTCTTCCCGCAAACGTTCGAACAACGCCTATCGCCCCGGCAAATCCTCGAAATCCTCCCGCAAAAAGCGGCGCTGACCAGACACATAGGAGCATACAATCTCCCATCCTTCCCAGCCCGGACATCGGTCCCCCGAACCCATCCGATCCCGGGCCGTTTCATGCCGCCATCGCGCCCGCCAGCCCGCAGGACGATACAAAGATGCTTAAATTTACATCCAGGGGACCGGAAGGTCCCCTCTTCCCCGTGGTTCGCGCTCCCAAAAAAGCCGCCCTCACGCGGCTTCCCGCAGCATATTTACTTAAACCAGCCCCGCCGCTGAAACCACAGCACCATGCCCGCCGCCAGAGCGAACATAAGCACCATCACCGCAGGGTAACCGTATTTCCAGCCGAGCTCCGGCATGTTCGTAAAGTTCATCCCATAAATACCGGCAATCAGCGTCAAAGGCATGAACACGGTCGTGATGACCGTCAGCGTCTTCATGATCGAGTTCATCCGGTTGGAGTTGAGCGAGATGTAGCTGTCCCGCAGATCGGCCGTCATTTCCCGGTCCGCTTCGATCATGTCGGTCAGCTTCAGCAAATGGTCGTAAATGTCGCCGAAATACACCTTATGCTCGCTGCTGCTTTGGACATGCTGGGAGTTCACGACCCGGTACAGCAAGTCGCGCATCGGCACGATCGTGCGCCGCAGCTTCAGCAGCCGCCCCCGCAGCTCGAACACCTGCTTCATCAGCTCCTCGACCGATTCCCTGCTGCCCCGCGTTTCAAGCTCCGCCAGCTCGTCTTCGATCGTAAACACGCACGGAAAATATTTGTCCACCAGCTTGTCCATCACGTTGTAGGCGCAGGACACCGGCCCGCGGGACCAGATTTTCCGGTCATGGGCATGCTGGATGATTTCCTTCCACGCTTCGTCCACTTCCTCCAGCTCTTTTTCGTGGAACGATACGAGCAAATCCTGCCCGAGAAACAGATCCACCTCTTCCACATGGAGCGTATCGGGATCGATGGCATGAAGCACGTAAAATTGCAGTTCGTCGTAATTGTCCAGCTTCGGGCGCTGCAGCACATGGAGGCAGTCCTCCACCGCAAGCGGGTGAAAATGGAAATAAGTCGTCAGCAAGGCCGATTCCTCTTCGGTCGGCGCGTTAAAGTCCACCCACATCCAGGCGTAATCCCCCGGACGGGTGTCCTCCAGCGGAAAATTCGTCACCACCTCATGCGTATGCGTCACAGCCAGCGTGCGTATCATCGGTTATCGACAGACTCCTTTCGAGAGCGGGATGCACAAGCCCAAATCCGTCCCTTGCGTTATTCCTTTTATTGTACAGCAAAGACAGCCGTACGCGAAATTCGGGAGGGGGACCGTTTCCCGGGGCAAGGGGACAAGCGCCAACGTCAGCCATTAGAACGACGCGCCGTACTCCTCACCCAAACGCCGGGCCGGCCGATTTCGGGCATACAAAAAAGCCAACCTCATCGATTGGCCCCCACTTCATATCCATATTTGATTTGTCTAGAATAAAATCTTATAAATAATGCCTGCCAGAATCGCGGAGATCGGGATGGTAATAAACCACGTGACCACGATCCGTCCGGCCAGCGACCATTTCACTTCGGAAAAACGCTTGGCGCTGCCTACCCCGAGAATCGCGGAGGTAACCGCATGGGTCGTACTGACCGGCAAATGCAGCAGCGTTGCGCCGAAGATAACCGAAGCCGAAGTAAAGTCCGCGGCAAAGCCGTTGATCGGCTCGATTTTGAATATTTTCGTCCCCATCGTCTTGATGATCTTCCAACCGCCGACGGAAGTACCGAGCGCCATCGATGTGGCGGCAGCGATTTTTACCCAAAGCGGAACTTCGAGATGATCCAGACGGCCGGACGCCACCAGCGCGAACGTGATGATCCCCATCGCCTTCTGCGCGTCGTTCGTGCCGTGCGTGAAAGACTGCGCGGCTGCCGTGACGATCTGCATCATCCGGAAGCCTTTGTTCACGGTATGCGGGCTTTTTTTCGCAAAAATCCATTTCAGGATCGTCATGATGATGTAACCGACCACAAACGCGATCAACGGGGAAAGCAAAAGTCCTTCGACGATTTCGATGAATCCGCTCCATTTGACATGGTTCGAGCCGGCTCCGACAAATACCGCTCCGGCCAAAGCGCCGATCAGCGCGTGCGAGGAGGAGGACGGAATCCCCAGCCACCAGGTGAGAAGGTTCCAGATAATCGCGGCCAGCAGCGTGGCAATGACCACTTCGATCCCGTTATCGAGCGTGGACGGATCCGCGACGCTTCCGCCGATTTTTTTCGCGACGCCCGTAAACATGATGGCCCCGACGAAGTTCATGATGGCCGCCAGGATGATCGCCGTACGCGGCTTGAGCGCCCGGGTCGATACCGAGGTTGCGATGGCATTCGCCGTATCATGGAAACCGTTAATGAAATCAAACGCCAGCGCCAGGAAGATGACAATGCCTAATACAATGATTGGTGTCTCCATGTGTTTGTAAACCCCTTACGAGTTGCTCATAATAATCGATTCCAACATATTGGCCACATCTTCGCACGTATCCGTGGTCGTTTCGAGACGTTCGTAAATTTCCTTGCGTTTGATCAGCTCGATCGGATCGGATACTTTGGCGAACAGGGCTTTGATGGAAATGCGAAGCAGCTCGTCCGCTTGGTTTTCCAGATCGTTCAGACGAATCGTATATTCGCGGATGGCAAGGAGCTTTTTCTGGGACAGCAAATGAACCGCCTTTTGAATCTCATAGGCCGACTGCCGCAAAATTTCCGCAAACTGAATGATATACTCGTCAGGGTCTGGCAGATGATACATATCGAAGCGGGAAGCGCAGGCCTCCAGTCCGTCCATTACATCATCCATGCTGGTTGTCAGATCCATGATGTCGTCGCGTTCGATTGGCGTTATAAACGTTTTGTTGAGCTCGGTAATAATGGTGTGTGTAAATTCGTCACACTGCGACTCAAACTTTTTCATTTCGTTGGCAAAAAGAACCACATCTTGAAGATTGGCCACATGCTGTGCGAAATAATCGGCAGCCTGCACAATCGTATCGGCCATATTTTCCAACGTCTGGAAGAATATGTCCTTTTTCTTCAATTTCATACGATAACCCCTTTACTTAAAATTGCTTGTATAAATTGAACAAAAGTTTAATCTTCCATATCCCGGTCCTGCCGATTTAATGAAACGATGCTCCTTTGCTTTCGTCCAATTTATAAAGAACGCGCGAAAACGGAAAAAAGACAACCCTAGTTATCTTATCAATCCACGGCGTATTTTGTAAAGATAACGGCTTTCAATTTTCGCGTAATCGCAAGGGTTTGCCGGTTGTCTTACCTTCAAAATACCCAATCTCCCGTAAAATTATCCAAGCGCTGGATATTACCCCTGCCAGTATTTACATAATGACGTCGAAGTTCGTCCCTTTATGCTTTAAACCGGAGCTCACTTTGAACGTAAAATTTCGACATGGCTCCCGAAGGCCGGCGCGTTCGGCACGATGTTGAAATACGTCGTTCCCGGGTACAGCGGCACTTCCTTGCCGTCCTTGACGAACCGGATCGCATCCCCCTTGGCGCGCGCCCAGCGCCCTTGGAGCACTTTGCCCCGCTGCAGCAGCACGGCTTCCCCGCCGGAGACGGTATCCACGGCCAATCGGCCCACGTCGTCGAGGGTCTTGTGGCTGGCGCCGAGAATGATGACGTTGGCCGCGGTCAGCTGCTCTCCCGTGTTCAGGTCGATATGCGGTTTGCCGTTGATGGATCGCTTGTACAGCTTGCTCGCTTCGTCGTACCGGTATTCGACCTTGTAGCTTTTCAGCAGGAAGGTTACCTCCGCCCCTGATGCGTCCTCGCCCTCTGGAAGGTCCTCCTCGGCCCGGAACGCGTACGCCGGGATATCCGCTTCCTTTTTGTAACCGCGCTTGTCTGCGCCCTTCCGGAGCGTGTCTGCGTCCGAATACAGGTTATGCGGAGCTTTGCGCGACTTGTCTCTCCAAAAGTATGCCCCTGCGTTGCCGATTTCATCGAGGTCTTCCTTATGCTGCTTCTGCAAAATGGCGTACGCGTCGTTGCTGCCTCCGGCATGCACCAGCACGCCGCCGTAGCTTTCCCCGATATCGATCAAATACGGGCGGATGCTGCGGATCGGGCCGATTTTTTCGTTCGTGCCCCGGCTTTGGAAAATGCCGATGAGCCGCGTGATGCCGCCTTCGGCCAGCACCTCGTATACGATATCGGCCTGGGACAGCCCCGACTGCGGACGCGCGGCCGGCGCGTTGTTGATCATGACCGCAAGCGGGCGTGCCGAAGCGGGCTTGTCCACGGGCAGCCCCGTCAGCGGCGCGGTGTAGGCGATCTTCGCCGGTTCCTCCGGAACGACTGGTTCGTTCTGGGCCGGTGCCGGCTCCTCCGGCGGCGTCGCTTCTTCCACAACCGGCGCCTGGGGCGCTTCCGCCTTCGGCTGCCCGCATGCGCCAAGCGCCGTCCCGAGCATCATCAGGCAGAGCAGTCCGCTCCCCAGCTTGTACCATCTGCGCGTTTCCCCATGGCCCTGCTTCTTCATCGATGAATGGATCCTCCTTTTCCTCTCTCCGTGCTTCCTTTTTTCACCATTTAATCACAAACGGCAGGCTTTGTCTTTGAAAAACCGAAATTTTTTGGCCTTCGCTTTCGACTGCTTGGGGAAATATGGCGATTGTATTATAAATCGTTGATTACGCTACTTGCCGGTGAAGGACTGTAACTTATAATTTAAGGATGTTATTCCATTAAATACTAAAATTTGAAGCAGTAAAGGAATGACAAAGAAAGCACCCTGCCATATAAAAATGAAGGAGTGGGAAAATTGTTCAACAATTGGCTGAGAAAAAATCAAATCGCCATGTGTTTGCTGACGGTCGTCCGGATTTATTTGGGGTACACCTGGTTAAAGGGCGGGATCAAAAAGTTGACCGGAGGTTTCGATGCCGGAGGGTTCCTGAAAGGCGCAATCGCCAAAGCGTCGGGCGAACATCCTGCGGTGCAGCACTGGTGGGCGGCTTTTCTGAAACACGGGGCGCTCCCTGGCGTCAAACTGTTCAACGTTCTGATCCCGCTCGGCGAAACGCTCGTCGGCTTGGGACTTCTGCTGGGCACCTTCGCCACTCTGGCCGCCTTGATGGGCATGGTCATGAACTTTGCTTTCCTCTTCTCGGACAGCGTTAGCGTCAACCCTCAAATGATCCTGCTCGAGATGATCCTCGTAGCCGCTGCCGCCAATGCCGGACGCATCGGGCTGGATTATTGGATCATGCCTTATCTGCGCACTTTGTTCTCCAAAAAGCCAACGCCCTCCGCCTCAACGCCGCACGAAAGCATATAACGTCTGCAACAGCTAAGCCTATTCAAACCTGCATGAATTTCTCGTACGGAGCCGGGCCGGATTTCCGTTCGGCTCCGTTTTCGCATGGCTGCCTGCCGGAGAGAGGGATTCCCGAAAAAATAATTTTAAATTTTATTTATATTGTGATTTTTATCACATATATTGTGAAAATTATCACATATAATAAAGACATGAAAGAGATGATCATCCTCCAACAAAACAAAGAAGCGAAACACCAAGGCTCAAGCAGACCAAACGCTTCTTCCAAAAAATACGAAACCCGAAAAAGGAGTGGTTCAATATGTTCAACAATTGGCTGAGAAACAACAAAGCGGCGATGTGGCTGCTGACGGTCGTCCGGATTTACCTGGGATATACGTGGTTCATGGGCGGGATCGGAAAATTAACCGGCGGATTCGATGCCGGAGGGTTCCTCAAAGGAGCCATCGCCAAAGCGGGCGGCGATCATCCCGCCGTGCAGGGCTGGTGGGCCGCCTTCCTGGAACATGGCGCATTGCCCGGCGTGAAGCTGTTCAACTTCCTGATCCCCGTCGGGGAAACGCTGGTCGGACTGGGCCTGATCCTGGGCACCTTCACCACCTTCGCCGCCCTGATGGGCATGGTGATGAACTTCGCCTTCCTCTTCTCGGGCACCGTAAGCACCAACGCCCAAATGCTGCTGCTTGAAATGTTCGTCGTCGTGGCCGCCGCCAATGCCGGACGCATCGGGCTGGACCGCTGGGTGATCCCTTACCTGCGGAACCTCTTCCGCCGGAACGGCGAAGGCAACACGCCATTCCCGCAAGGCGGGATGACGAAAACGAAAGGCGCCGCCTAAAACGGTAAACAAGCGATCCCTCCCCCGCGGGAGAACCCAAAAGAGCCGGACTGAATCTTCAGCCCGGCTCTTGATTTTATTTTTGTCACGTGTCATTAGGAACCGAACATCCAGCAGTTCAGGCTCAAATTGCCGTACTGATAGTCCTGGAACAGCCGCTTGGCCCGGCGGTCGTCGTCCGCCGCGCCCATGGCGTAAAACAGCGGGATAAAATGCTCCACGCCGTAAGACGGCACCGCCTGGCGGACATGGGGGGCTTTTTTGTCGTATTCGAAAAGCTCGCCAAGCTTCCAGCCTTCAAGCTTTTCCGCAACCCAATCATCGAACTCCACCGCCCACTCGTCCGGCGTCTCCGTCTGCCCCAGCATCCGCAAATTGTGCACGAGGCCGCCGCTGCCGATGATCAGCACGTTTTCCTGGCGAAGCTCCTTCAGCATCGCGCCGATCGCGTATTGTTCCGATGGAGAACGTTTGGAGTCGACTGACAGCTCGACAACGGGAATGCCGGCATCCGGATACATTTTCTGCAAAATGACCCATGCGCCATGGTCGAGCCCCCGGCCGGAAACGGTCTGATGCGGCAGGTTGCCTGCCTCGAACAGCTCCCGGATCCGTCCGGCAAGCGCCGGGGAACCCGGAGCCGGATAACGCAGCTCGTACATCGCGTCGGGGAAACCGTAAAAGTCATGCATCGTCCCGTTGGTCTCGTCCACGCTTACCGACTGGTCGGCTTCATCCCAATGCGCGGAAAAGACGGCGATGGCTTCCGGCACGGGCAGCTCCCGTCCGAGATTTTCCAAAAAACGCGTGTAGCCGTTATCCTCCAGGGCGAGCATGGGTGAACCGTGCGCTACAAATAGAGATGGTATTGTCATCGATGTCAACCTCCACACGCCAGTATAAGTTGCTACTTATATTTTACCGCGTAGATCAGGATAATTCCAACTTCTGTACACCGTGTCTTTTCCACCCTCTGCCGCCGCGCCGATCCGAACATGCCGCGGGTGCGCCCAAGCGCTTTTTTTCAAAGCTTTAGATCGACCAATGCTGCCAGTCCTGCTGCTGGGAAATTTGCTCGTTCAGCCATTCTTTGGTCCGGTGAATCAGCTGGTTGCAGTGCGGCCCCGACGAATACGTATGGTTGCCCTGAAAAATGATTTCCTTGTCGCAGCGCCCCTCGGACCGCATCCAAAACACTTTTTGATACAAAAACGCGTAATCCACCGGGATCGTATCATCCGACGTTCCGTGCATGACCAGCACGTTGCCGCTGAATTTGACCGCTTCCTGGAAAGGCTGGAACATGCCCAGCGAGTCGAAAAAGGCCGGCGTCAGCCCGAAGCCGAGATAATCCGCGCTGCCTTCCTTTACCGCTTGGTCATATACGTCCCGGCCGGTGATTTTCACGATGTCGCTCAGCGGGTAACCGACCGCCGACCACAGCACCAAATTTTTGACCCTGCGGTCGCGCACCGCCGTCAGGATCGCCACCGCCCCGCCAAGGCTGTGCCCGATCAAAGTGACTTGCGACGGATCGACGTTCCCGCATTCCAGCGCGTAATCGAGCACCGTCCGCGTCTGGGCGATCATCGATTCGAGCCCCTCTTTGCCGTACGAGCCGGTGCTTTCCCCGCATCCCGCAAAATCGAAGCGCAGCACCATATACCCGGCACCCGCCAACTCGCGCGCGGTTTTCACGAATAAACGGTCTACCCCGATTCGGCTGCCGACGAAGCCGTGGCATATGACGACGAGCGGAACCCGTTCCCCTTTAGGTCCGTTTTTCCCTTCCGGCTGCGCCGCCGGATAATGCAAGCTTGCGGTCAGCTCTTCCTGCCCGTAACGTATGCCGATTTGTCTTTCCATCGCGTCACTCCCCCTTTAATTCCGATCGACCCAAGACTGAAAACCAAAGATATGTGGTCTTTCTATCCCTTAACTTATAATTCCGATAAGTTTAATATGTTTTAGATACAACCATATTAGCACCGCTCGTTCGGCTGTGTCAAATAGATCGTTTTTATGGAAGCCGGCGTGGTATGGAACCGGGCAGCATGACAGAAACTAGGTTCAAAACCGAATGCAGAAAGGGACGTGTCGTTATGTGGCAGCAATGTCTAGCTCATATTCGCGAGCATCCGCTGTCCTGGGTGCTGGTCGTTTGCGTCATCGCGGCCGTCATATACGTGTTTGTCCATCGCGAGCAGCTTTTTCATCTCGAATGAAGCCCCCATGCTCCGAGCGGACTTGAATCCGGCAATGCCAGTTCCTATACTTGATGTATACGGAGGAACGGACATGACAACGAGAGAAATGGTACAAGAAAACAACCGTCTGCGGGAGCAAATGACGCCGGCGAACAGGGATTTTTACGAAGATATCGTCGTTTATGTAAGAGACAGCCGGGCGGACCGTCAACGGGGCGAGCAGCGGCTGCTGGAACTGGCCCGGGAAGTGCTGGAAGCCCAGCAAAAAGGAATTCCGGCTTCCACGCTGTTTGGCGGCGATGCGGAGGCCTTCGCCCAATCGGTGGTTGAAACGCTGCCGCAGGTCCGAAAGCTCGAAGGTTCCGCCTACTATCTCATGATCGCGTGGACCGCTTTGACGATTTTGTTCCTGGCGGAAGCGGTCATCGGTTTCGGCGCGCAGCTTGCCGGGCATGGCGGGGATCAGCTTAACCGCATCAGCCTGCTGGCCGTCATCCTGGTCGCCGCAGGTTCGGTCGCGCTGACGGAAATCATCATGAATTCGCTGGGCAAAACGGCGGATACCGGTCCGCAAAAACCCGGAATCAACCTGAAGGCGATCGGCATTTATTTGGTGATCATGGTCGTCGTGATGGTCGCCGGATTTTCGCTGCGCGGCGTGCTACCGGTGTGGACGGTACCGCCGTGGGTGAGCCTGATCCTGTGCGTTATCGGCTTTCTCGGGCTGCGGTTTATCTTTTTGCGCAAAACCAAATAATCCCTCAAACATCTTTGGACTGAACAACGTAAGAAGCGTTCGGGCAAAGATGTTTTTATTTTTCCGCAAAAAAGTTTACAAGTCCGAAACAAGCGGACGCGATCATGAAACAAGATGCGGTTAATATGGGAGTAACGAAACCTTGGAGGTGCTTTTACATGAAAAAATGGACCAAATCCGCAGCCGCGGCCGCTGCTTTAATCGCCGCCATCAGTTTGCAAACCGGCGCCCCAGCCGTTCATGCGGCCGAAGCCGTGCCACAAGCCGCCCCTGCAGGCGGGCCGACAACGGCACCTGCTGCCGCTTCCGCCAAAACGGCGCATGCCAATGCGGTGTTCAACCAAATGATGAGATTGCTCAAATCTCCTCCCAAACAAGCCGAGGCCGTTGCTTACATGGAGAAAAACATCTATCAAGTAACGCCTTGGCAGGCCACCATCATGGTGCTGAAGCTCGAAAACGCCGAAAAGGCGAACCTCGACGCTTGGAACGACAAATTTTACAGGGACAACGTGCAGCAAAAGCTCATCAAGCTGATGAAGCAGGGCGACGACCTCACTTCCCTGATCAGCAAAACAAACGATAAAAACTTGAAGACCCTGTTCGCAGGGGCGCGAGACAGCGGTTACCGCATCGATACGGCCGAGGGCATGTTCTATCTCGTGCTCGATTACCCGCGCCTGCAAAAGGTACGCCCCTACGTCACCAACGACATCAAAAGCTACATCGACATCATGACGGCCGAAACGAAATCCCCGTTTGCGCGCGATGCCGCTTTGTCGGTCGGCTGGACGGAAGCAACGAAACGCGCTTTGTCGGATGAGGCGTTCCTGAAGTCCTACCCGACATCCAACCGGGCGACGCAAGTCAAATCGTTGTATAACCTGTACCTGGGCGTTTCCATGTACGGCCTCAACAACACGCCGATGTTCGACTATGACACCAAAAAGGTTGATCCGGAGGGAAAAGCAGCCCTGCAGGCAGCCGTTCAAAAAGGGGACCCTTCCAAGAGCGCTTACCTGAAAAAGATTAAAGGATTCCTGGACGTACTCGAAAAAAGCCATGACGTGCTGACGCCGGAGGTTGAGAAGTATCGGAAAGCGGCGACGGGGAATTCGTAAATTCTTGAAAAAGATCGGCCGATAGCGCAGCTTGGATGGGACGATCCCTTCTAAAGTGCGGAAAAGAACCCACCTTTGGTGCTAAACTTGGGGTGGGTTCTTATTTTTCTGTAACGCCTACTGGGCCGGAATATTTTCTGCTAATTAGGGCTTGCTGAACGATTCTTTAACCGAAACTCATGGCTAGGCGACTGCGAGATAGCAGCGTAAAAATGAGGCAAAAAAGAACGCGGAGCCTGCGCTCCAGGTTCATCACCAGAAGTTGCAGCGTAATCACGGATTCACTTGTCTTTGCGAGGCGTGCTCGAATACAGCCAAGCCCGTACTTGCGCTTGCCTTCTCCGAACTTGCCTTCGATTGCGTTTCGTTCTCCGGTATCCTGTTTGGCCACTTGCCTATCTTCGCTTGTCGGGCCGTTTTTCGGCTTGCGTCCCAGTGCCGGTCCGCTGAGCCGAATCCCATGCTGTTTGCAGAATCTCCGGTTTTCGCGTGTGCGGTAGATCTGATCCGCTTGGACGACAGCCGGATAGAATCCCATGCGGCTGCGATACTTCTCGATCACGTCCATGAGCGTCGTGCTCTCGTTGAAGTTATCCCAAGATAGCCGATCAAGGAACGCGTAGCCCTTCGTCATGCTTACCGCGATCTTGGCTCCGAACTCGACGCGCGCCTTGGCTTTCCCGCGCACGATCGGCCTGACATGCGGCTGATGAATGCTGACGACCCGGTCTTCCATCTGGTGGGAACGCTCGTTGTACATGTGAAGCTGCTGACGGTACAGTTCGTGAATCACCAGCAGGTCGCGATAGGCTTTGCGGCCAAGTAGCGTGAGCGGTTGCGACTTGGCTTGCTCGGCGATGATGGAGAGGTTCCGTCCAACGTAACCGAGTTGCCTCCTGATCGCTTTGCGAATCACTTTCGGCCCCGGTCTGCGTTGCTTGGAAACGGCCAGAAACTGTTTGCGCGCTTTTTCCCGGTACGTGCGCGGTTTCGCCATTTGTCCGATGACCGGCTCATGCAGCGTATCGATGATCGCTTCGAGCTTCTCCCGCGCTTCATTCAACAGATTCAGATCGGTCGGATACGCCACATCCGCCGGCGCACAGGTGGCATCCACCAGCACGGTCCCTTGATTCGGCTGCTCAGGGGCTTCCCATTCTGCGGTCGATTTCGGATGCGCTTCGCAAACAAGTTTATTCGTTTCAGGAACCTCTGACTCTGTAGCCATCGACTCCACGGGAGACGCTGCTTCTGACGATGCGACTTGCGATTGTGCAAACATGGTTTGCTGCTCGACTGGACCTCTGTCAATAGATTGGACAGCCAGAATCGAGAAAATTACGCAATTTGACCGTACATTTGTTCGTATTGAAAAGGTGTAAGATACCCGATAGCGGAATGTACGCGTTTCCGGTTGTAGAAAAACTCGATGTATTCAAAAATCCGACTTTGGGCTTCCTTGCGGGTTCTGAACTTCTCCAGATAGACGAGTTCCTTTTTGAGCACGCTGTGGAACGATTCGATGCAGGCATTGTCATAGCAGTTGCCCTTGCGGCTCATGCTGCATTTCATCCCGTATTTCAAGAGCCGTTTTTGGTACTCATGAGATGCGTATTGGCTGCCGCGATCGGAATGATGCAGGACTTCGCCTTTCGGCCGTTGACGGTTGTAAGCCTGATCCAGAGCTTGCAGGACCAATTCCTTGGTCATTCGCTCATCGGCGTGCCAGCCTACGATTTTGCGCGTGTACAAGTCCATCACGCTCGCGACATAGAGCCATCCCTCGTCTGTCGGAACGTAAGTGATGTCCGCCATCCAGACTTGATTGGGAGCTTGTGCCCTGAACTGCTGGTTCAGCACATTGTCATGCACTGGCAGATTGTGGTTCGAGTTCGTCGTCGCCTTGTATTTCTTGACGGTGCGCGACTTAAGCCCCAGTTCCTTCATGATGCGGGCGACCGTTTTTTCGGATACCCGAACACCTTGCTGGCGCAAGACTTGAGCGATCTTCGGGCTGCCGTACAGGCGACGCGAGTCCACAAAGATACGGCTAATCTGTTGTTCCAGTTCTCGGCGACGTTTATTTTGCTCGCTTTCCTGGCGCCTGGTCCATTGATAATAACCACTCCGGGATACGTTCAAAACCTTGCACATCTCCGATACCGGATACTTGGAGCGGTGTTTGTGGATAAACGCAAAGATCAGTTCCGGTCTTTTGCGAAGATGTGCATCGCCTTTTTTAAAATTTCGTTCTCCATCTCGAGTTGGCGGATTCGTTTCTGCATTTCGAGAAGGTTTTTTTCCTCGATTTTCAGGTTGCCGCTGCCGCGAAACGCATTGACCGGATCCTGTTTGAATTCGTTGATCCAGCGGTACAGAGTATTGTCGGATACGCCCAATTCTCGGGCGACCTGCGCCACCGGCTTCCCCTGTTCCTGAATCATTTTTACGGTTTGGATTTTAAACTCTTTGTCATATTTCTGACTCATCTTCGGACACCTCGATTTTGCTAGGTTTATTGTCGCATTCTCGATTCTCGGTGTCCACTATTTAGTCTAGCATCAGGCTCTATACCACCACCTACTCCCCAACATCCTTCCCCTCCCCACAAAAACACCTCCACCATCACCAAAACCCCCATCCTAAACCCTTGCTCGAATATGCCACCATTGTTCCTCTACGTACATGCGGATGGTCTCCGTTATCGCTTTATTCATTGCTCAATTATGATTTAAATGAGCGTTTTGCAGTAATCTGAGGCCTTGAGCCGTAAGGATTTTCGGACATAAAAAAGGGACTTCACCCCAACTTGGAGAAGTTTTCAAGTGACCAAACCCAAAAACCTCAAGGATGGAGGAAGTCACTTTGTATATTCTCCAAGAATGTCTGTTTTCCTTCGAAGAACTTTTAAAAATTCAACCCAAGGAGAGATTGCCGATCTTCTTCAGCTCTCTCGATCTGAGACCGTATGCCAAGGAACTGAGAAGCCGTTCACCCCGAGGCGCTGAGGGATACTGCAGACAAGGTATTCTACGAGCACTCTTGGCTGCGCCGCTTGAAGGAATAAGTACCTTTTCAGGGTTGCATAAGCGTTTGGATACGGATCTCCGGTTTCGTTATCAGTGTGGTCTTCCGCTGGATCGAGAAGCTCCTTCCATATCCACATTAAGCCGAGTTTTCTCAGAACTGACGAGAAAGGACTTGGCAAAACGGCTTTTTGAGGATTTGGTCACACGCTGTCAGCAGGAAGGTATCATAGAAGGCAGTAACGTCGCCATAGACAGCGCCGCTCTCCGCGCTTACGAGAAAAAGCAGCCCAAACGCAAAAGCGAGCAAACGGGTAATGCGAACTGGGGCGCAAAAATTGATTCCTTCGGCAATAAAATCACATGGTTTGGTTACAAAATTCATCTGGCGGTCGATACGAAAAGTGAATTGCCGATCGCCTTGGAAGTAACGCCGGCGCATGTCAATGATGGAGAAATGGCGCCGGGCCTGATCGAGAAAACAGCGTCCAGGACGAGCACACGATTTTTCATACTCGATGCGGGCTACGACCAAATGAAAGTTTATGAGGCCGCCCGCAACGTCAAGGCACAAGCCATCATTCCCCTTAATCTTCGGGGGGAGAAGGAACCGCCTGCTGGCATGACCTCGAACGGAACACCGTGCTGTTCCATGGGTTATGCGATGACATACTGGGGAGTTGACGGCGATATGCATAAATTTCGCTGCCCGCATGCCACGGGTAAAGTCGACTGTCCGCTTGGCATGGCTGCCTGCTCGTCTTCAAACTATGGAATGGTCGTCAAAGTAAATGCGAAGGATGATCTCCGGCGATACAGCATCCCTCATCGGGATACAAAGCGTTGGAAGGAACTTTACAATGAACGAACCAGCGTAGAACGCTGCAACTCCCGATTGAAAACCTATTTGACGGCAGACGCCGCACATGTCCGGGGCATTCAGAAAGTCACAACTCACCAGTATTTGAATGCCATTGTTCTGCTTGCATCTGCGCTCGCCGTTTCTCATCATTCAAAACGGGCTGCCGCTTAAAAAACGAGCTGTTCTAAAATTCTGCAAGTCTGCCCTTTTCTTCATCCATATAATACCATTTTCGAAAATTACCCCTTAACGACAGTGAATATGCTATCGCTTCTTCTCTGAAACGGAATTATGCAAAACACTCAAATCAATAGTGATTTCCTTTTCTTCGAAGTTTTTTTTGCTATCAAATAGTACAACGGCCCATTTATTTTCTGTTATGTTATAATCGATCGTTTTTATAACAGGCACATCCATGTCCTTGCATTCATTGATTGCTTTTACTATTGCTTCTTTCTTAGATTTTTCATTTTGTTGTTCGTCATGGGTAACTCCAATTTTCTTTGCTTTTCCCTGGGCCGGATTTGAAGTTTCAAGCCCACCGTCAAATTCGACTGATATTCTATCCCCAATGTCTAATTCCATAGATGTTATGACCCATATAGCTTCACTTTTATTTTCTGAATCAGCAATATAATTTGTGACTAGTACTCTCCCGATTTCTTTTTTTACAATATAACCGGAAAAAGTAGTATTTATAAAATCACCTTTTTCTGTGTCAGATTCACTATTAGAACATCCGGAAATAAAAATAAGTAATAACTGAAACATAATAAAATACTTTATTCTCATTCAAACCTCCTAAATTAGCTGCAGCCGGTTATAAATATAACCGGCTACAACTATTATTTTAATATGGGGTGCCATACGTGAACAACGTCAAATCTGACCAATAGGTATGAAATGTGGAGATTTTTGTAGCTGAAGCCCATGCATCTGTTCCAGTTACGCTAGACTTTCCTGACATAACCCCATGAAGTGTATTGAGACTAAATAATGGAGCTCCGCTATCTCCATTATTCTGAAAAGAGTAATTAGGGTTGGAAATTTTAATCTGGTCGGGTCTGATTACTCCACTGATTGTAGGAGTAAAGCTTGTACTTGTTACTGTGCTACATGTGTATCCAGTAGTAATACCAGATTTACATACGCTTTGGCCTTGAATGACACCAGCATCACCATTAAAGTACCCATCATAACTGGTTGTTGATGATTTGATTACTCCATTACTAATTTGTCGACCAGATTCAGTAATTTTGATAAGCCCGATATCTTGTCCATTTCCGGCAGTAGACCACTCAACTCCAACTTTAGAGGTGTTTTGGTTAACGGCTGTTTTTCCATCGCCGCCTGATGATAAACAATGTTCAGCTGTAATAATATATCTTTCTGTACCTTTTTTAGCTGTAGCGGCCACTGTGCAACTACTATTATTAATGGCTACACCACCACCGATAATCGAGTTATTACCAGTTCTAGATATGGTATGAACTCCACCTTTATATTCTGGACTTACTCTTAATTCGATAATATCTCCATATGCTTCATCAAGAGCACTTTTCGCTTGCTCAGAAATATTCGTAGCCTCAACAATGACCTTATCAATTTCTTCATCAGTATAAGTTGATGTAATCCTGAATTTCGAAAGTGCATAAGATCAATGCAAGATGCTAAAGCAATGGCGACTTAAGAAGTGAAAAGGTGGGAGTTTCCCATGTTTTAGTGGAGACGGAAGCTTGCGGCAGATGGTCTTTCCCCCTCCCCAATGAAGAGGCAGTCCTGATTTCCATGTAAAATTTTGCTTATCATTATTCTAACTGCGCCACTCGAACCTCGATTCGTTTCCAGACATAACGGCTGGGAAAGTCCCTCGCAAGCTTGAGTAGGATAGAGCGACCATGCCGAATGAGCGTTGCGGCGCAATAAAAGAATTCCAGACGGAACCGGGCAATCGTATAGCCTTGATGGACTGGCTCACAGCAGTCACGTTTGAAGCGCTCGAACAAATTGTAGGCCAGCAGCTTGATCAGCAGATCCAGACCATTGGCTTTGAAATCACCTGTCGCAATGCGATCGATGGAAAACCCGTTCTTGGCTTCCTTAATGTAATTTTCCATGCAGCAGCGCTGATTGTAGAATCGCCACAAATCGATCGGTTCCCATTCCAGATTAGTCACCATGGCTTCGTACTGCCAGTCCGAATCGAATACAATGCGGCCTTGGCCCTCCTCGAACACTTGCGCCTTACGGATGATCGCTACACGACGCGCCTTGTTCCAGGAGGTCGCTTGGTAGATCAAGCAAATACCTTCGATGATCCACTCTTCGTCGACATATCGCGTCCAGTAACGACAAGCCCCAACTTCCTTGGCCAGCCGCTGGGTCCATTTCAGCTTGCCGACATAGCCGATGTGGTGCTGCTCCCACAAGCTGTAAAAATCTTCACCGCCAAAGCCTTTGTCGAACCTTGCGTACTTCACTTTGTGTTCGTCGAGCAGTCTAAAGGTTTGCCGCAGGAAGTCGGCCGCATCGGTGGAAGAGTGCGTATTGCCCGGTCGAAGCACGGCGTTCAAGTTTAGTCGGCTCTGGCCTTCAAAGGCAAGCAGGGGATGATAGCTCTTACGCCCGGGCTTGTGTGGATTTGTGCCTTTGGCCGCGCCGGACTGATCGCCATACACGGTCTCTACCGTGGAATCCAGATCGAGAATCAGCTCAGGTGGCAAGCAGGGTCGAATGATCTCTTGATTCAGCCTCCGCAGTTCGTTAACCAGAGAGGGACAGAAACGACCAAGCCGGATCAATTCCTTGTACAACAGACTGTGATGCGGGCAGCGGCCGCCGAGAAAGCGCCTCAGCAGCACGTCGCTTTGCAAACGACGGAAATGAAAAATCCGTTCGCAGCCAAGCATCCAGCCAACGATGAGATAGAGCAGAATACGGTAAACGGGGAAGAGGGAGTTGCGCGCTTTGCCGCCGGAGAGGCTGCACATCGCCTCCGGCAGTTTGATTTTTTCGAGAAAGGCCAGGAAGATTTTGATGCCGCCGCAGCTCGTTGCGTTTTGTAGTGAAAATTCTGTTTTAATTTTGCTGATCGTTGTGGTAGACTTCACCTATAAGGTGCTCCTCTCTTTGGGTGTAGTGTTCCAAGTAAACACCATTCTACCAAAGATTCGGAGCCCTTTTCATATTTTCAAGAAGCGATACTTTCGAAATTCAGGGTAATTTCTGCACCCAGCTTGACAAACTCATTCCATCGATTATAAAGCCCAATATTCGCTTGTTGCAATTCATTTGAACTGTATATATTTCCTTCTACTTCCCTCACCTCTAACATATCTGAATAGGTGGTGGAGCTAAGATTTGTTAAGGCATTAGCAAGCGTCATTGATGCCACCGAATCTTTTGGTAGAGAGATAACTAGCTTTTTACTATTATCTAAAGATTGACTATTTTGGCTACTTTCGAAATAAAGAGTGCCATGTTCTTTTAAATCCTTCATAAAGGGCTCAATGTATTGAATAACTGCTTTCTCGTTGGAGATTAAAGAAGCAACGGTATCATTTTGAAACGTTTCCGTAAGTGGTTCAGCTGAGACACTATTCACAAGAAAACCAAAAACAACAAATGAAGCTAGAATGGAACTGATTTTTTTCATAGTAACCCTCCTTCTTTTTATTTCATCTTAATCTATTATTTACCATATTTTTTTATTTTGGTTCAATTTATTATTATTTCCCTGCTTTTGTAATCAAAAACGATTAACCTCGATCAATTCCGTTAGTTTTCTGTTAACCGGCCGATATTCAGGATCTGCGGGGATAATCTGCTCTCCAGGATTCAAGTTACCGTAATATAATTCTTCTATTATATTCTTCATTTGCTCCCACACGAGTATTTATAAAGTAGGGAATTGGAAAATGTGTAACTCCACTCCCCCCGCCTAGTTTACCTCAGACTCACCGCCAAATTGAATTTTATGCGAACACTGTATATTGATTGATTATTAAATTACAGAAAAGCAGCCCCCTCGGGCATTTCTCCTCTTTCAGGATGCGTACTCTCCCTCGATTTTGAGGGATATATAAAACACTCCACCCCCAGTAAATGATTTTCTATATTTCCGCATATTCAGAAAATAATTTTCTAAAAGCGTTTACAAAATGAATTAATTTTGTTAGCCTAAAGGCAATCCAAGGAATACCATCTTGAGGAAAGAGGGGTTTAGACATGCAGCAATATGACGTAGTCGTGATGGGCGGCGGCATCTCGGGGTCCATGGCGGCCATCGCCGCGTCCAAAACGGGAGCCAAGACGCTGATCGTCGAATCGCACGGGTTTTTGGGCGGTACGCTGACGGCGAACGGCGTCGGCCCGATGATGACGTTCCATGCCGGCGACAAGCTGGCCATCCAGGGTTTTACGAACGAGCTGATCGAGCGGCTGAAACGGATCGGCAAATCACCGGGGCATATTTTCGATACGGTGGGTTTCACCTACTCCGTTACCCCGTTTGACGCCGAAGCGATGAAACATGAGCTTGAGCTGATGGTGACGGAAGCCGGCGGCGAAATTTTGTATCACACGATGCTGGCCGGCGTCGAGACGGAAAACGGGCGCATTACCGGCATCAAGGTTTGCAACAAATCCGGGCTCAGCGACATACACGCTTCCGTTTTCATCGACGCGACGGGAGACGGCGACCTCTCCGCCGGGGCCGGCGCGGAATACACGAAAGGCCGCGAATCCGACGGCGCAACGCAGCCGATGACCTTAAAAATGAAAATGTACAATGTCGACATTCCCAAGGTGAAGGAATACATTCACAGCCATCCGGAGGACTTTCCGCTGTACAACGGGGACACCTCCATCATCGAAAAAGCGCCGCGCCTGTCGGTCGGCGGTTTCGACAGCCTCTTCAAAAAAGCGAAGGAACGCGGCGAAATCTCCATCCCGCGCGAAAATATCCTCTTCTTCGAAACGAACAACCCCGGCGAAGTCATTCTCAACACGACCCGCATCATCGGCCATGACGCCACCGATGCGCTCAGCGTGAGCCGCGCCGAGATGGAAGGCCGCAAGCAATGCCGGGAGCTCGAACTTTTTGTCCGTAAATACATTCCAGGTTTCGAACATGCAGTCGTTGAGTCTACAGGCCCAAACATCGGCGTCCGCGGCTCGCGCCAAATCAAAGGCGTGTACACGCTGACGGCGGACGATATTTTGCAGCAGCGCACGTTCGACGACACGATCGCCCATTCGGGGTACCCGATCGATATCCACAGCCCCGACGGCGAGGGCACGAAACATCAGAAGCTGGAATGGGGCGGCATGTACAGCATCCCCTACTCCTGCATGATCACGAGTTCGGTGAAAAATCTGATCGTCATTGGCCGCTGCATCTCGGCCACCTTCGAGGCGCAGGCCGCCATGAGAACGACGCCGACGACGGGCGCCATCGGCCACGGCGGCGGCGTTGCCGCAGCGCTTGCGGCGCTGGAGGGTAAAAATGTACAGGAGGTCGACATCAAGAAGGTGCAAACCATTTTAAAAGAGCAAGGAGCTTACCTGGAAGTTTAGGAAGTTTAAAAGTTGTACTAAAGAAAGGACCGCTTATCATAATTAGTTCTTAAAAGCAAAGGCAGCGAAGGGGACGGAATCGATTCTTGCGGAGCTAAGGCTGTTTACGAAATAACTGCTTCGGAAGCATAGGTTGCGGTCGCCTAAAAGCTTTCCTACGGAAAGCTAGCATCGGAAGCATATGCTTTGTGAGCAGATTTCAACCATGAATCGTTAAAATCATAGAAATCTGTGAGCAACAGCGATCGGAAGAACGATCCGTAACCGAAGCGGCCACCTCGCACTATCAACTACTAGCTTTAAAGTTTGAGCCTGAATTTCAAGCCCATTTCGAGAGGGGAAATTTGGATGACAACGGCAATGTGGTTTCAAGCAATCGGTATTCTGCTCGTCTTTTTGGTGTTCGTCGGACTCATGATGGCGCGCAAGCTGCCGACCATTCTGGCGCTGCCCTGCATGGCGATCCTGTTCGCCGTCATCGCCGGCGTGCCGTGGGTTTCGGGCAATCCGGACACCGTTACCATCGCCAAAACCGTTCTGGCCGGCGGCTCCATGAAGCTGTCCGGCGCCATCGCCGGCCTCGTGTTCGGCGCCTGGTTCGGCCAAATCCTGAACAAGGTCGGCATTACCAAAGCGATTATCCGCAAGGCGGCCGAGCTGGCCGGAGACAAACCCGTACTTATAGCTATTCTGTTTTTTATTACCGCATCCATCATTTTTTCCGCCGCCGGCGGGCTCGGCATGGTCATCCTCGTCGGTACCATCGTCATTCCGATCATGCTCACGGCAGGCATCTCCCAATTCGTCGCCTCCATCGTCGTCCTGTTGGCCGTCGGCGTGGGCTCCCTCTTCAACGTTTCCAACTGGGCCGTCTACGTGGATGTGCTCGGGCTTTCGGTCGATAAAATCGCCAATTATACGTTGGTGGTGGCCCTCCCGCTGATCGTCATTTCGCTCATCATGATCGTCTTCTACGTGCAAAAGGACGGCAAAGGCCGCAAAGCCTGGTCGATGCCTGCCGCCACACCCGGCGACAACAACAAGGTGCCGGCGTTTGCGCTGATCAGCCCGCTCGTGCCGGTCATTCTCGTCTTTATCTTCAAGATCGACATCGTCCCGGCCGTCATCGTCGGCGCGATCGTCACCCTGCTGCTCACTTGGCCCAAACGTCCGATCCACATCCTCTCCAGCGCATTGGTGGAGGGCATCCAGGACGTCGCCGGGGCGATGGCGCTGATGATCGGGATCGGCATCCTGCTCAGCTCCGTCATGTCGCCGCAGGTATCGGCCGTCATTTCGCCGCTGATCGAAACCGTGCTGCCGGGCAGCCCGCTTACGTACATCCTGTTCTTTACGATTTTGTCGCCGCTGGCGATTTACCGCGGACCGCTGAATGTGTGGGGACTCGGCAGCGGCATCGCCGCCCTTTTCGTGACGGCGGGTATGTCGCCGGTCGCGGCCATGCTTGCCCTGCGCGCGGTCAGCAACGTACAGTCCGTGTCCGACCCGACCAACTCCCATAACGTGTGGGTCGCCGATTTCACGAAAAGCGACATCAACGAAATTTTGAAAAAGACGCTGTCTTGGACGATGGCGTCCGTGCTGATCTCGGTGATCATCGGATCGTTTATGGTGTTTTAACCGCGGTTAACCGGCATCTGGACCGATGCTTCCCGACATCGACAAAACCGGGCGAAGGGCCCCGCAAAAGGTTCTTTGCCCGTCATCTCAGGAGGACATTATGCACAGACGAAAGGTTCGAGTAGGCATCGACGTCGGCGGCACGTTCACCGACGCGGCCTTGATCGACAACGAAACGTTCGAAGTCATCGAAAAAATGAAAATCCCGACCACGCACCATGACCCGGACGGCGTGGCGAAAGGGATCGTGCAAATTCTGAATCGCATTCTGAGCAGCAAAGGCATCGATCCCGAAGACGTCGTCTTTATCGCCCACGGCACCACACAGGCGACTAACGCTTTGCTGGAAGGCGACGTGGCCCGCGTCGGCATCATCGGCATGGGCTCCGGCCTGGACGGCCTCAGCGCCCGCTCCGAATCCAATCCCGGGGATATCGAGCTTGCGCCGGGGAAATATCTGCAAACCTACCACACCTATCTCGATTCGAAAAACTTGACGGACGATCAGATCGAAGCCGCCATCGACGAGCTCATCCGGCAGGGCGCCGAAGTCATCGTCGCTTCCGAAGCCTACAGCGTCGACGATCCTGCCAACGAGCTCCGCGTCATCGAGCTTGCGGCCCGCAAAGGCGTGTATGCAACGGGCGGCCACGAAATCAGCCAGCTCTACGGCCTAAAAACCCGGACACGCACCGCCGTGATCAACGCCTCGCTTATCCCGAAAATGATGGAGACCGCCAATATGACCGAAAAGTCCGTCAAAGACGCGAACATTTCGTCCCAGCTCATGATTATGCGCTGCGACGGCGGCGTCATGAGCATCGAC
This sequence comes from Paenibacillus sp. FSL M7-1455, assembly GCF_038004655.1. NCBI lineage: Bacteria > Bacillati > Bacillota > Bacilli > Caryophanales > Paenibacillaceae > Paenibacillus > Paenibacillus sp. FSL M7-1455. The sequence continues at coordinate 5,091,585 of NZ_JBBORO010000001.1, forward strand.
GAGGTGCGGAAGCGGCCGATTCTGACGATGTTGTCCGGCCTGGCCGCCGGGGTTGCGGGGGCGCTGATGTACGAAAAAATTTCGGACGGCATCTTCTTTGAGGTCGGCGGCACCAGCGTCGACATTTCCGTCATTAAAAACGGCAAGGTCATGATCAAAAACGCCGAGGTCGGCGGACACCGCACATACCTGCAGTCCCTGGACGTCCGCACGCTCGGCATCGCCGGCGGCAGCATGATCAAGGTCTCGGGCGGGCGCATCGCCGACGTCGGTCCGCGCAGCGCGCATATTGCCGGCAAGGAATACGAAGCTTTTGCATCCGCCGACGATATCGTCAGCCCCGGGGTCCGCTTCATCAGCCCAAGGGCGGGCGACCCGGCCGAATACGCGGTCTGCGGATGCGCGAACGGAAAGGAATATGCCTACACCCTTGCCGGGGCCGCCAACATTCTCGGATACGTTCCGGAAGGGGACTATGCGAAAGGCAATAAAGAAGCGGCGCTGAAAGCCTGGGAGGCGCTGGCGGGAGCCGTCGGGGTTAGCGTGGAGGAGGCGGCCAGACAGGCGATGGACATCGCCATCGATAAAACGATGAAAACCGTCAACGCAATGATCGACGACTACGAGTTGGACCGAAGCTTCGTTACGCTCGTCGGCGGCGGGGGCAGCGGCGCGGTGCTCGTGCCCGCCATGGCCGAACGCGAAGGCTTCAAATGCCGGATCGCGAACAACGCCCCTTACGTCTCCACGATCGGCGTCGCGCTGGCCATGGTCAAGGAACAGCTGGAGCGCACCGTCGTAAATCCGACCGAAGAGGACATCAAACGCATCCGGGCCGATATCGTCGAGCGGATCGTCAAGTCCGGAGCCTCCGAGGAGACCGTGGAGGTGACGATCGAAATCGACAGCCAGAAAAACATTCTGCGGGCCGTCGCCACCGGCTCCACCGAACTTCGCTCCAAGGATCTTGCCCAGGAGGCGATGCCGGTCCGGCAGATGCAGGAGATCGCCGCGAGCTCGATCGATCAGCCGGCCGAAGCCACCGTGCTTGCGGCACAAACGGGGCGCTGGAGCCTGTTTGCCAGCGAAAGCGTCAAAAAGTCCTTTTTCGGGCTGATGAAAAAGAAAACGAGCGGCGTCAGCGTCCTGGACCGCGAAGGCGTCGTCCGCTTCAAGAAAAACAACGCCCATTATAAAGCGGTGCCCAAGTCCGACCGCGGTGCATTGAACGATTTTCTGGACGAAAACACCGTTTATTCCGACGCCAATGCCACCATTCCGAAGGTGTTCGTATTTTACAAGGAAAAGATGCTGGATTTGACCGGCATGCAGACCAAAGAGCAGCTGCTCTCGATTCTGGACATCGAAACCGAAATGCTGCTGGACGAAGATGAGATGCTGGTTGTCGCCTATCAGTAAAGCTTCGGGATTTCGACATCAAAAAGGAGGTTCGTCCGGATGCCTGTCCTTCCCTTCCCCCTCTGCGCTTTATCCGATGAAATCATGGGCTGCCTGGAGCTCGGGCGCGACCTGCTTTTTCATAAAATCCCGGAAGCCGACATTCCGTATTACGTTCATGCCTCGCTTCGGGCCGGCCGCCTTGCGGCAGCGCCATACCGGGGGAAAAGCATCCGGGAAATGTGCAGGGAAGCCGGGCTCCGCTACGCGGTCACGCATGCCTCCGGCACGTTTCACGGCGTCGCTTTTCGGGCGCAAATCGATTTTGCCGCGAATCCGCCCGAAATCATCGTGTACGCGGATTCTTTGGAGGGGATGCGGCGCGTGTCCCGGGAAGTGCTGGCGGAGCCGCGCGAAACGTCCCGGCCATCCAATCCCGAAGCGGATTTGAACCTGCTGATCGACATTCATTTGGCGCACGAGTTTTTTCATTTTTTGGAGTATCGGGACGGAGCTTTTACGAACGAAAGGCTGGAGCGAATCGAGGTTTTTAGGCTCGGACCGTATACGAAAAAGGCAAGCGTGGCACAATGCAGCGAAATCGCGGCCCATGCCTTTTGCAAAACGCTGCTGAACCTTCCCTGCCTCCCGAACCTGCTGGATTACGTTTACCTGATCAAGGAAGGGCTGATGACGGCGGAACAATTCCAACGGCGGATCGAAGCCTGCAAATGTTGGATGTCGCGGCCTCTGCATCCCTCACCCGGTGTGATATAATGAGGAAAGCTAACGAAAATTTACCGGATTCGTCATTTCCAGCGTTAGATCAGGAGGAGGTATCATGTCTTCACAGATTCCGGCCGTCATCGCAAAAATCGTGTCCCAAACCCAAAAATTGACCTTCGGCGAAAACCAGATCGCCAATTTCGTCATACACAATCCGGATTTTATTACGCGCAACACGATCACGGCCATTGCCAATGAAATCGGCGTATCGGAAACGAGCATCAACCGATTTTGCAAAAAAATAGGCTTCAAGGGCTTTAACGATTTTAAAATCGCTTTTGCCCAGGACGCTTTTTACCGCGATATGCAGGCCAAGAAAAAAGAACGGCGGGAAATCAACCCGATCGACGCGCTGGCCCTCGATTACAACGAATTGATCGTCAATACGTCCGCGCTTGTCACCGAAGAGCAGCTCCTCCGCGTCGTTGACATTCTGAAAGGGGCACGGCGGATTTACGTGATCGGCCTCTTCGATTCCTATCTGGCAGCCATCGCCCTGAAGAACCGCCTGGCGATTATCGGCATCCATGCCGAAGCGCTGAACGACAGCCGCGCCATGAAAATCGCCGCCTCCCAATGCGGCAAGGAAGACGCCGTCGTCGCCTTCTCCCGCTCCGGTTCCACGAAGGAAGTGGCGGACACCGTTGCGATCGCGCAGGTCAAGCAAGCCAAAACCGTCGCGATCACCTGTTACGATTCGTCGCCGATTACCGAAAACGCGGACGTAAACATCATCGTGCCGGACAAAATCTCGGTGAGCAACAGCGCGCTTTTATCCAATCATATCACCTTCCTGTTCGTCGTCGATCTGCTCATGAGCATCTTCATCTCTTCGGACAAGGCCTATTTGAAAAAAAAGCTCGACAGCGAGGCCGTGCTGGCCAGCGATCAGGCGATCACGAATTATTTCTTGTAACGTTTGCGGCCGTTTTCCGGATCATCCCGGAAGGCGGCCTTTTCAACGGGTGCCAGAACGGTTCTCATGCTGGTGGTAAGCGGATGCGTGCTGCTGGTGGGCGCCGTTCTTCTCGGTACGCGTTTGGGCCTGCTCTCTCTTCTGCTCGTGCTCGTCGTGCTGCTCGTCGGAACGGTCTGCTTCACGGCCATCGGTTTTATCGCGGCGAATTTGTCCCGCGACGAAAGCAACGTGAACATGATTTCCAATCTGATCGGCTTTCCGATGCTGTTTACGAGCGAAACCTTTTATTCGCTGGCGCATGCGCCCAAGTGGGTCGTCGTCATCGGGAAATTGCAGCCTTTCCACTACCTCGTCGAAGCGATGCGAATCGCGGTATCCCCGGGGGAAGCGGTCTCTGCGCTCTGGCTCCCGCTCGGCATTCTCTTAGGCTTTACCGTCGTTTGCGTCGCGCTCGCGGTGTTCACCTTCCGATGGGACAGCGAAAGGCCGGGGAAACGGAAAAAACAGAAAACGCGCATGACGGCGGCAACATAAAAATCCCCTATTACCGACCGTTCCGATGCTCATGCAAAAAACCCCGCGCTAGCCGTCAAGCCGGCTTACGCGGGGGATAGAAGAACAATTAAATCAGAATATTGTACAAATTCGAGTCCTTGTTCAGCTCGGTATACTGCAGCCCTTTGCGGTTCATGCGCTCGATCAGCGGCAGGTAGTCCTCTTTGCTGTTGAGCTCGATGCCGACCAGCGCCGGGCCGTTTTCCTTGTTATGCTTTTTCGTATATTCGAAGTTGGTGATGTCGTCGCCGGGGCCGAGCACGTCCTCGAGAAACTCGCGGAGCGCGCCGGAACGCTGCGGGAAATTGATCATGAAATAATGTTTGATGCCTTCGTACATCAAGGAACGCTCCTTGATTTCCTGCATCCGGTCGATATCGTTGTTGCCGCCGCTGATGATGCAGACGACGTTTTTGCCTTGGATCTGCTCGCTGTACAGGTCCAGCGCGGCGACCGGCAGGGCGCCCGCCGGCTCCACGACGATCGCGTTTTCGTTGTACAGGTCAAGGATGGTCGTGCACGCTTTGCCTTCCGGCACCTTCACGATGTCGTCGAGCTTGCTCGCGCAAATCGCGTACGGCATGTCCCCTACCCGTTTGACCGCGGCCCCGTCGACGAATTTGTCGATCTCCTCCAGCGTCACCACTTCACGGCGCAGCAAAGCTTCGCTCATCGAAGCCGCTCCCGACGGCTCCACGCCGATCACCTTCGTCGAAGGGCTGACGGCTTTGATGTACAAGCCCACTCCCGCCGCCAGGCCGCCGCCTCCGATCGTTACGAATACGTAATCCGCCGGCACGTCCAGGCTCTCCATGATTTCCATTCCGACCGTGCCGTTGCCCGCGATAATTTTCGGGGCGTCGAACGGGTGGATAAACGTCATGCCCTGCTCTTTGCAAGCCTTCATCGCCTGCTCGAAAGCGTCGTCGAACGTATCGCCGATCAGGACGACTTCGACGTTGCTGCCGCCGAAACGCTTGACCTGCTTCACCTTCTGGTTCGGCGTCGTGCTCGGCATATATATTTTGCCTTGGATGCCAAGGGCATTGCAGGAGAATGCGACGCCTTGGGCATGGTTGCCCGCGCTTGCGCACACGATGCCCCTTGCCCGCTCTTCATCCGTTAAGTTGCGAATCATGTTGTAAGCGCCGCGGATTTTAAAGGACCGCACGACCTGCAAATCTTCCCTTTTCAAATAGACGTTGCATTTGTATTTCGCCGACAGCACGGCATCGTGCTGAAGCGGCGTGCGCACGATCACCTCGCGCAGCACGTGATGGGCTCGCACGATATCCTCCATCGAAACCGATTGGTCGCTGACTTCCGGCGCCGGATTGGCAACGCCCGCAGCCGTTTCTTGCACATGTTCCTTCATTTTGTTCCCCTCACTCCATCAGCCCGCATTTATCGCTTCCGGGCTTTGATTCTCGCCTTAAAAGTTTATTACTCAGTACCGTACCTTTTTTGCGGCGTTTTTTCAAGAGGAATTTCGGAAAAATCGATTTCGGGTCGCGGATCGCCACAACGCAAAAAACCTCCCGTCCCATGTCAGGACAGGAGGTTCTCCCTTATAGATTTAGAAGCGGTTATCCAGCCAGTCGGAGGCGGCGTACAGCTCCCTTTTGCTCAGCTGATGGCCCTGGTTGTCCCAATGCACTTGAACCTCGGCTCCCGCTCCGGACAATAGCGACTGGAGCTCTTCCGTTTCGGACACGGAGCAGAGCGGGTCGTTTTTGCCTGCGCCGATAAAGACCGGAACCCCGGTCAAATCCGGCAGCTGCTTGCCGCGCAGCGGCACCATCGGATTGAGCAGCACCGCTCCCCACAGCGCATGCTCGTAATGGAACAGCAGGCTGGCGGCGATGTTGGCGCCGTTCGAGAAGCCGACGGCGATCATGCGCTCGCGCTGCAGGCCGTATGCCTTCGCCGCTTCGTCGAGAAAATCGTTCAGCTCTTTCGTGCGGAACACCAAGTCTTCTTCGTCGAACACGCCTTCCGCCAACCGGCGGAAAAAGCGCGGCATGCCGTTTTCGAGCACGTTGCCGCGCACGCCCAGCACGGACGATTCCGGCGAAAGCATCTCGGCCAGCGGCAGCAGGTCATGCTCGTTGCCCCCGGTGCCATGCAAAAGGACCAGCACCGGCGCAGCCGGATCGGAACCTTGTTTGAATACATGTTTCATGCTTAAATTGCTCATTGGAATTCTCCCTTCACTTCACGTACTTCAAGCTTGGTCAATATTTGTTCGATCAATTCGCGCTGCGGCTCGTACCATTCCGGCAGCATCAAATGCGTGCCCAGTTCCTCGAAAGTTTCGTCGCGGGCAAAGCCCGGAGGATCGGTCGCGATTTCGAACAAAATACCTCCCGGTTCACGGAAGTATATCGCATTAAAATACTGGCGGTCAATGACCGGCGTCGGCTGGAAGCCGATTTCCGCCAACAGCGCGCGCCATTGCTCATGTTCTTCATAGTCTTTGGCCCGCCATGCGATGTGATGCACCGTGCCTGCGCCGGGATCGCCCCACGGGGCGTTTTCGGCATTGACGTCGATGATGTTGCCGATGTCCCCGAATCCTTTAAAGCGAACAAGGCCGTTTTCTTCGGCCACGCGCCCGAGACCTAGCACTTTTTCCAGCACGAGCATCGTATTTTTCGAGGAGATGCTGCTGAGCATCGCGCCTCCAAATCCTTTGATCGCATGTTCCGCCGGAATGCCGTTAAAGGACCAGCGGCTTGGCGCTCCTTCCTCGCGTTCCACGAGCTCGATTTGCAATCCCGATGGATCGAAGAAACGCAGGTAGCTCTCCCCGAACCGGGAAGTTGTTTCATGACGGATTCCAAAGGAATCGAGGCGTTTCGCCCAAAAGTCCATGCTGCCGGCCGGAATGGCATATACCGTCATGCTTACTTGCCCGCCGCCGATGACGCCCGTTCTCGCATTGTCCTGCGGAAAAAACGTGATGATCGTGCCGGGGCTGCCGTTTTCGTTGCCAAAATACAAATGATATACTTCGGGTGCGTCAAAGTTAATCGTCTTTTTGACCAGTCTCAACCCGAGGACGCCGGCGTGAAAATCGACGTTTTGCTGCGCGTTGTTCACGAATGCCGTTATATGGTGAATGCCTGCTGTTTTCAGCATGGTCATGATGCGATGCCTCCTTTTACAAAATCTCTAATTTAAGATTATTAATTATATAATATGTGATTTGAAGATAAATAGCAAGGGGTTTGATTTCGAGCCTGCCAACAATAAGTGAAAAACCTATGTGAAGTGAACCGTTGCCCACGAATCATAAAGTAAAAGACCGGAACTCCTTGTTCATCAAGGAATCCCGGTCTTTCGATTCTCCAAAATATTCGTATATCGTTCGAAGTCCGCAGGGTCACTTGTTCCACTGGGCTATCATTGCAGATCCAAACCAGTCAAGCGCGCGCTGAGCTCCCACAGCCTGCGGCGAAATGGGCCGTCATAGGCTTGCTTGTCGGCAGTTGCTTCCCTCTTTCGATCGAAGTATTTCCCCGTCACTCCTTCGAGTTCGGCCGAAACAGCCAGATGGACGACCGCATCTGCTCCGGAACGGACGCTGCCCAGCGGAGTAACTCCGCTTTCGCGCACCATTTTCGTATCGAGGTACGTTCCGGGATGCAAGCAGTTGCTGGTGATCCCGGTACTCCGGAACGTTTCGGCCAACTCGAACGTGAACGCTACGAGTGCAAGCTTGCTTTGCTGATAGGCCGCTAACGGCGAATAACCTCGTTCCAGCATCAAGTCGGATAAATCGATCCGTTTCTGACTTGCGGACGCAACATTCACGACCCGCGCCGAATTGGCTTTCAACATGGGCAGCAGCAAACCGGTCAGCAGATACGGGGCCAAATAATTGACGGCAAGCATAAGCTCATATCCGTCCCGGCTTAAGGCGCGCGCTCCTGTTCCACCGGTACCCGCGTTGTTGATCAGCGCATCGAGACCTGCATACTCGGCCTGTACCTCCGCTGCGAACCGCTGCACTTCGGCAAGCGACGAAAAGTCCGCCTTATGAAAACGAATGTTTTCGTTTCCCGTTAACCGGACGATCTGCTCTACCGCAGCCCTTCCCCGCTCGTCATTTCTCCCGTGCACGATAACGGTCGCTCCCCGCGACGCCAAATCGATCGCGGTCTGTTTACCGATGCCGTCCGTCGCTCCCGTAACAAGAATCGTTTGTTCATGGATCGGCTTCATGATGCTCCCGCCTTCTTAATGGCAATTTTGTTTTTGATTTTGCTCCCACAGCCGCAAATGATCGTATGCTTCAAATTTTTAATCGGTTGGCGGCATACGGGACATACAATTCGATGACGAACCGTTTTGCTTCACCTCTCCTCCCTTATATGACGATGCTTCGGTTGAAGCATCTGGCGTTTCTCCCCCTTTGCAGCATGCGAACACTCGGGTTACTTCACTTCACCTGTTGCCATGAGGATTGCTCTCCCCAGCGTATGGCCCAGCATGGTGAATCCCAGGAGAGCCGGCGTGGCGCTTGGGTCAACGCCGATCTACTCGACATCCAGCGCGTGAACGACAAAATAATACCGATGAGGACCGTGTCCCGCTGGAGGCGCCGCACCGATAAACCGTTCAAGCCGCAAATCGTTCGGCAGTTGCAAGGCGCCTTCCGGCAAGCCGCTGCCATGTTCGTCGCCTGCGCCGGCAGGCAGTTCGGTGACGCCGGCAGGGATGTTGATGACCGCCCAGTGCCACAGGCCCGATCCGGTCGGGGCATCCGGGTCATACGCGGTGACGGCGAAACTCTTCGTGCCTTCGGGCGCACCCGACCATTTCAAATGGGGCGAAAGATCTTTGCCCCCCTCCACTCCAGACGCGTATTGCTGGGGAGGCAAGGGAAAGCCCTCTACAATATCGTTACTCGTTACCTGAAAGGCCGCGACTTCCGGCAATTTGGCAAATGGGTTGTTGTTCACTGTAAACTCCTCCTTTTTTGTACGATTCGATTATATATTCCAGAATCGATTCTGTAAACATAAATATTTTTGTGATTAAATTTTCGAATTTCATCTTGTTTTTTTATAAGTTTCAGTGTAAATTATTTAAACGTGGATTATCCCGATGTTATAAAGGATGGTGTCGGCTTCATGGCGAAAAGAAACGGTTCGTCCACATTAAGTGAAAATGTTACAAAGAAACTGCGGCATGATATTTTGGCCGGGCAATATGAACCAGGCTCTCCATTAACCGTTTCGGAACTAGCCAAAAGTTTTGATGTCTCGGTTGCCGTCGTTCGGGAAGCACTGACCCGGTTAGCAACCCAAGGCCTCGTTTTGCAAAATCCGAATCACGGCTTTTCCGTGAAAACGGCGTCGGAAGAAGAATTGAAAAGCATCATCGAAGCGCGGTTGATCAATGAATCCGCAGCATTACGCCTGTCCATCGCCCATGGCGATCTCACATGGGAATCCAATGTAATCGCCCTTCACCACAAATTATCGCAAACGGCCGAATACGAGGAAGCGGATCAAAAGCTTGCCATTCGCGAAGAGTGGTCCGACATCCACCGTCAATTTCATTACCAGCTTATCGCCGCATGCCCCAATGCGCTTCTCCTGGATTTCTGCAGACGCCTTTGGGATTTGAGCGAATTTTATCGACATTGGTCGTTCCAACAGCAGCCGACCCGCGATGGCCGCGCCGAACATAAAGCATTAACCGATGCCGTTCTTAGCCGCGACAGCGATCGTGCCGTCGACATCTTTAGAACGCATATCCAACTCACTGCGGACAACCTGCTTGACAATCTATAACAGACGATGCCTTCAAAGCGCCGCCTTTACCGAAATCCGTTATAGATTAGTGGCAATATAAAAAGGCAAAATAAAACACCTTCAAGAACATGCAACCATCTCGTAAGGTATGGAAGCATCTTTGAAGGTGTTTTTTTCGCGGCAACAAGAGTAAGCTGCCTGGTGGAAAAAACGATGAATGCGAAAAGGCATTACCATGAGCATGCCCCGAAAGGTTACGCCCCCTGATCATGCCGCAATCGATCATTTATAACCAGTCTCTTTTTTCAAAAAAGCGCTGCCCGAGAAGCAAATAAGCCGCTCCCGTAACCAACGTAATCGCCCATAAACTGTATGGTTCGACCCTTGGGGCATAGATGGCCGCCTGCGGCATCATCACGTAATAGGGAATCGTAAACGGAAGCCAGGCTCCGATCGCGGAATGAAACCCGGTCAGCACGATGTTCGGCACGACATAACCTACGGACAACGCCAGGGAAGCGCCGAAATTGCGCACTTTAATGGAAACGATCAGCTGCAGGGCGGCGAGCGGTAGAATGCCGATCCATCCCCCAAGTCCGGTATACAGCAACGTTCCCCAAGGAATGCTTCCCGGAGCGCCCGCCAGCTTTCCTGCGGCAAGGTAGCCCAACATGAATACAAGTTGCACCAATGCCAGAATCCCGATTAACACCAAGTATTTGGCATAGAATACGTTATGCCGCGGACCGGGAGATCCAAGCACGATCTTCCAGCCCCCATCCCGGTGCTCGTACATACACAATAAGGAAGCCAGAATCCCGCAATAGAGAGGAAAGAAAAACATCGAGTGAAGATTCACGCTGTGGATATAAAGGGTCGTCCAGCTCGGCGCAAAAAATTCCTTCAAACTTTGGAGCTGCCCTACGCCCATGGCTGCATTGATCAGCGTATCGAGCAAAGCCAGCAAAAAAACGATTTTCCATTGGATTTTCATCGCTTCGGCACGCAAAAGCATTTTCATGTCTTCTGTTCCTCCTATTCAAACTCTCTTCTGGCGAACATGAAAGCTCCCAGGATGGACAACGATAATCCCACGCCAAGCGATATCCAAATCCACTGTACATGACCGGGAATAAGCGGACTCGATAAAGCGGGATATGACCAAGGAAGAAGATGAATGATGGAAGAACTGCTTCGGGCCAAAAACAGGCTGGAAATGGAACCGAATATTCCTATAGCCAGCGGCAACGCCTGGTTGGAAAACACGGTGGAAAACCACAGCTGGATCGCCATCATCGGCAGGGAAGACAAGCAGACGAAAAGCGGCTGTAAGATCAAGATTTTCCACGGCAGCGGTTCGCTCGTATATAAAAACCAAATGATACACATGCCAACGACCGTAATCGCTACAGTGCACAGCTGCAAAATGAAAATCCACAGCAATTTCGTCAGATAAATCGATCCTTTGGGGATCGGCATGGCCAGCAGCTGCTTCCAAGCCTTCGTTTCGTGCTCCGTACCTGCCATTATGCTGGCAAGAATCGTAATGCCCAATAAAAAAACAAACGAGATAAACATATACATGACGGCAAAACCCGCATAGACTCCCCCGGGTCCTTGACGAAAATAGAGATACCACTCCAGCGCCGTCATGCTGATCAAAATGATGCCCTGCAAAAAAGGGATCAAGCGGCATAACCTCTTCAGTTTGAGGCCTTCGGCACGGATCAGCTCCATATTCATAAGCTTTGCTCCTGCCCGGTCAATTCAAGGAAAATTTCTTCAAGGGTCTTTTTCTTCTCCGTTACCCTGTAGACATCATGCCGCCGTCCAACAAGATATCGGATCATTTCGGCCGATTCCTTCCGACCGGTTACGGAGGTTCTAAGCTGACCTGTCGCTGCATCCGGCTCCGCATCCCATCCGTTGTCGTTCAAGGCAGCCGCTGCTTCCATAGGCCGGTCGATTTCCATCCATACATAAGGCCTGCTTCGTTCGGTTAATTCCTGAAGCGGCCCTTGGAAGATCAATTCTCCATGGTTAATAATCCCTACATAGGTGGCCACTTGCTCAATTTCACTCAAGAGGTGGCTGGAGAGCAAAACCGTGATGTCAAAGTCACGGGGCAGCCGCGTAATCAGCTCGCGGATTTCTTGAATGCCGGATGGGTCCAAACCGTTCGTCGGCTCGTCCAGAATCAGCAGCTTGGGCTTTGTAATCAGCGCCATCGCAATGCCCAGCCGCTGTTTCATGCCAAGGGAATACCCCTTCACCGGACGATGGGCGGCTTGCTCCAGCCGGACCCATTGCAAAACCTCGTTGATTCTGGATTCCGGAATCCCGTGCATCAGCGTTACGATTTTCAGATTTTTATAGCCTGAAAGATGGGCATAGTAAGACGGAGATTCGACGAGCGATCCCACATCTTTTAATATCTCCATTCGGTTTTTGTTCAGATCTTTGCCCAAAATGCGGATATCTCCGGACGAAGCGCGGATCAAACCAAGGAGCATCCGGATCGTGGTTGTTTTCCCGGCTCCGTTCGGCCCCAAAAATCCATAGATCTCTCGCTTCGGAACCTTCAGGTCAATCCGCTTCACCGTCTCCCGTTGTCCAAACCTTCGCGTTAGCTGATGGGTGTCGATTGCATAATCCGTCATTGTTTATTCCTCCTGCTTGCATCTTAACGAACATCTCAAGTGTAGCAATGCAGGGTAAATAACAGGTAAACAAGGAATAAACGGCAGCCTAATTCATCGGCCTAATTCGGCAATGTGATCTCAACCCGGGTGCCCCCGCCGTCAGCCTTCATGATGTTCATCCGTCCGGAATGCGCTTCGACAAAGGCTCTGGCGATCGCGATCCCTTTGCCGGAATGAACCATCCCCTCCTTCAGCACGCCCTCGCCGATCCCGACTCCATTGTCCTCGATCACAATGAACCCGCTGTTATCTCGAACTGCAAATTCGCATGTAACCTGAGTTCCGGGAGGATTATGGATCACGGCGTTCATCAGTACGTTTTGAATGGCTCTCCCGAGCAGCTTGCTGTCAAAATCCATCCTATACATGCTTTCCGAAGCCGTAAAAGTAAACAGGGTATGCTCCGCCAAAGGATGGTTTGCGATATCGATGACCACATCGCGCAGAAAATTCACCATATCTTCCCTTTTGCGGTCCATGGGAAATGTCTCTACCGGCCAGCGGTTCGTATGATTCAAATCCTGGATCAGCCTTTTGATGTCGGCCGTCTTATCGCTGATCTGCCTGCTGAAATTCGACTTTTCTTCATCGGTCCAATGATACTCGGCTGCGGTTAACATGTGGGCGTAACCCTCAATATAGGACAGCGGCGTTTTCAGGTCGTGACTGATGGAAGAAATCCATTCCTGCTTTTTGGCTTCCATATTCAGCCGCTCCGCTTCGCTCTGACGCAGCTGCTCCGATAACTGGCTCATCTCCTCGAACAATTCCTTGTATAACGCATAAGGATAACGATAGCTTTTTTCTTGTACGGCACCCTTGGATTGCTTCCGAACATGGTCTTCGGGCTGTTGGTAGTTCCCATCGTATAAACGGTGGATCCAACGAATGAAATAGATCAGGGGTTTGCCAACGCTCCAGCCGCAAGCCAAAATAATGAAGACGATTAGAATGATCCCTAATGAAAAGAGTAATGTTCTTGTGGATATGAACTGCAGCGGAGTTATGATCTCCCGAAGATAAATAAGGACAATCGCAAGTATGATAAAGCAAGCAACGGAAGCCGCCACCAGCACGAGGGTGAACTGAATAAAACGAATCGCCATTTTGATCATGGCTACATTCCTGCCCCTTTCCTCGGGGCTACCATTTTGTAGCCAAGCCCCCTGACGTTCACAAGAAAGCGGGGATGGCCCGGGTCGGGTTCAATCTTTTTCCGCAGCCGGGAGATATGGATCACAACGGTCTTCTCATCTCCGAGATAAGGCTCGTTCCAGACCGCTTCGTATAAGTGGCGCGTGCTGAAAATACGATTCGGATGACGGCATAAAAATACGAGCAGTTCCCATTCGCGGGCCGGGCATTCCATCCGCTTCCCGTCTACGATAAGCTCCCCGGCCTCAGGCTCAACCCGGAAATAGTTGTAATCCAATATCGCTGACTGGGCCGCCGCCTTTTCTTCCCGCATCTTGTATTTCAAACGGGCTTTAATGCGGGCGACAACCTCCAAAGGGTTAAACGGTTTGGTGATATAATCGTCCCCGCCGATCCCAAACCCCATCAGCTTGTCCAAATCGGTGTCCCTGGCGGTCAAAAAAAGAATCGGCGCTTCGGTCATTTTGCGCATTTTCCGGCACACCTCGAAGCCGTCTTCATCCGGAAGCATCACATCCAGCACGATGACATCGACCGTGAGCACGGCCAACATTTGCAGCGCTTCGCTCCCGGTCCCCACGCTGCGGATCTGCCGAAAACCTTCCTTTTTCAACACGGCGGTCAGCATGTCGCACAACCCCTGCTCATCGTCCACCAGCAATATGGAAATTTGATCGATAAAGTTTTTCTCCATCACTCTGAGTTCCTTTTGGTTCGACATCGTATTTGGCCGATTGCCCGGATCATCCGTTTGCGGATCGGCCAATACAAGTATTATATAACGAAAAAGGAAGAAAGAGGAAATTTGTCGTTAGCGTTTGTTTCGGCAGCAATCAAACGATGAACATGATTCAAACACCCATCCTTTCTGCGCGCAAAAAGGAGCCTTCGTTGACGAAGACTCCTTTTACAAATTTCCCATATTCCTCTTCATTTAACGGGGTTAATCCTTTATACCAACGCTTTGGCGGCAATGTCCGTGCGGTTTTGCTTGCCCTCGAACGTAATCCGCTCCGCTTTTTCGTAAGCTTTTTGGCGGGCTTCGGCGATATCGGCGCCCAATCCGACAACGCCGAGCACACGTCCGCCGCTTGTGACGTATTGCCCCTGCTCATTCAAAGCCGTGCCGGCGTGGAACACGACTGCGTCTTCTACGTCCGTCGACATTTCCAGACCGTTGATCGGCCGCCCTTTCGGGTAAGAACCCGGGTACCCTTCGGAAGCGAGGATGACGCAAACGGCGGCGCGGTCGCTCCATTCGATGTCGACATCGGCCAGCGTGCCGTTTACGGCCGCGAGGAAGATGTCGAGCAGATCGCTTTTCAGCCGCGGCAGCACGACTTGCGTTTCGGGATCGCCGAAACGGGCGTTGAACTCCACCGTCGTCGGCGTGCCGTCCGGCTGAATCATCAGCCCCGCGAACAGGACGCCGCGGAACGGACGGCCTTCGGCCACCAACGCTTTGGCGGTCGGTTTGACGATGGTCTCGATCGCCTTCTCCACGATGGCCGGATCGATATGCGGCAGCGGCGAATAGGTGCCCATGCCGCCGGTATTCGGCCCGCGGTCGCCGTCGAAGATCGGCTTGTGATCCTGGGCCGCCGGCATCGGACGTACCGTCTCCCCGTCGACAAAGGACAGGATCGACATTTCCTGGCCTTCGAGGAACTGCTCGATGACCACCTGTGCGCCCGACTCGCCGAACACTTTGGCGACCATGATGTCATGAAGGGCCTGCCGCGCTTCCTCCATCGTGCGGGCGACCGTCACGCCTTTGCCGGCTGCAAGCCCGTCCGCTTTAATGACGATCGGCGCCTGCTGCGTATTCAAATAAGCCAACGCGGCTTCATGGTTGTCGAACTTTTCGTAAGAAGCCGTCGGGATGCCGTATTTATGGAGCAGATCTTTCATGAACGTTTTGCTGCCTTCGATTTCCGCCGCGTTTTTGCGCGGTCCGAACACCGGAATGTTTTTCGCTTCAAACGCATCGACGATGCCGTCCGCCAGCGGATCATCCGGTCCGACAACGACCAGGCCTACGTTTTTGTCGGCTGCAAAAGCCGTCAGCTTGTCGAATTCATGTACGGCAATCGGCACGCACTCCGCGATTTGCCCGATGCCGGCATTTCCCGGCGCGCAGTAAATCGTTCCCGCTTTGGGGCTTTTCCGCAGCGCCCAGACGATCGCATGCTCCCGGCCCCCGCCGCCAATGACCAAAATATCCATGTTTCGCCTCCTGTAGTTCCCATGTATTATTCAGGCCCCGCCCGCATTCGCTTTAAAACGGCAGCAGGCGGAGCCCGATCTCAAGTTTCATATGTCGTTTCTGATATGCCGGGTCCGGCTTTTAGTCGCAATGTGCATATAACTTTGGCCGTTCGCCCAATGAAGTTTAATGTTTAAAATGTCTAACGCCCGTAAACACCATGGCGATGCCATGCTCGTTTGCGACTTTGATCGACTCTTCGTCGCGGACGGAGCCGCCCGGCTGTATTACGGCCGTGATGCCAGCTTTGGCCGCAAGCTCCAGCGTGTCGCCCATCGGGAAAAAGGCATCGGAAGCCAAGACGGCGCCTTTTGCTTTTTCTCCGGCTTGCTCAATGGCGATTTTCGCCGCACCGACGCGGTTCATTTGCCCGGCGCCGACGCCGACGGTCATGTTGTCCGCGGCAAGCACGATCGCATTGGATTTGACGTGCTTCACGACTTTCCATCCGAACAGCAGCTGCTTCAGTTCTTCCGGCGTCGGCTGACGGTCGGTCACGACCTTAAGGTCCGCCTCATCCAGGGCGTGCACGTCGCTTTCCTGTACGACCATGCCGCCGTCGATGGACGTAACGACAAAGCTGCTTTTGCGTTCCCTGGAGGATCCGAATTCGCCCATTTTGAGGAGACGGATGTTTTTCTTTTTCGTCAAAATGTCGAGCGCTTCCTCGGTGAAGCCCGGCGCGAGGATGATTTCGAGGAAAATTTCGCTCAGCAGCTTCGCGGTATCGCTGTCGATGATCCGGTTCGCCGCGACGATGCCGCCGAAAATCGATGTCGGATCCGCGCTGTACGCTTTTTCGTAAGCTTCCAAAATGCTTTCGCCCACGCCTACGCCGCAAGGGTTCATGTGCTTCACGGCGACGACCGCCGGTTCGTCGAATTCTTTCACGATTTGCAGCGCTGCATTGGCATCATTGATGTTGTTATACGACAATTCTTTGCCATGAAGCTGCTCCGCCGTCGTCAGCGTGCCGGATGGAGCCAGCGGTTTGCGGTAAAAGGCCGCTTTTTGATGCGGATTTTCCCCATAGCGGAGGTTCTGGATTTTTTCGTAGGTAACGGTAAAACGTTCCGGCAGCGGATCGCCGGTCACGTTCGACAAATAATCGGCGATCAGGGCGTCGTATGCGCCGGTATGGCGGAAGACTTTGGCTGCAAGCTGTTTGCGCGTCTCCAGGGTGGTGTCCCCTTGCTCGCGGATTTGCTCGATCACGGTGCCGTAATCGCCCGAATCCACGACGACCGTTACGAACGCATGGTTTTTGGCAGCCGAACGGAGCATGGTCGGTCCGCCGATGTCGATGTTTTCGATGGCGTCTTCATACGTCACATCCGGTTTTGCGATCGTTTCCTGGAACGGATACAGGTTGACGACAACGAGATCGATATAGCCCAGCCCCAAATCCTTCATCTGCTGCTGATGATCCGCGCTGTCGCGAATGGCCAGCAGGCCGCTGTGAACCGCGGGATGAAGCGTTTTGACGCGCCCGTCCAAAATTTCGGGAAACCCCGTCACGTCGGAAATGCCGATCACCGGCACGCCTTCTTTTGCCAAAAGGCTTTTGGTTCCGCCCGTCGAAATGATTTCCACGCCCAGTGCAGACAGCTCGCGGCAAAAATCTACGATGCCTGTTTTATCCGAAACGCTTACCAGCGCTCTTTTTATACCCACAATATGCTCCTCCTTTGTCGTAGAGGATGGTGGAAAATCCTCGATCACGGCTTTGCGGGCCGCTTTTCCATCATCCTCGCGTTAATACGCTAACATTCGGGTGATCGTTTTTTATTTCCCGAGAAATATCGAATGGTCTCCGTGTTTCTCTCCCTCAACATGCCGGTCATGACAAAACATCGGAATATTCACATTCCTTAGCCGAACTTGTCGTCTCCTTCAGCGAAAAACGCATCTAAATCATTCCCCGATTGTAACCTGTCTGCCTTCCAGCTTGACCCGTCCTTGGGCAAACCAGGATACGACCTCGGGATACAGTTCTCGCTCCACCGCATGGACCGCTTGCGCAAAAGACTCCGGCGTTTCGCCCGATGCGATCGGAATCGCCGCCTGAGCGATAATCGGCCCCGTGTCCATCCCTTCGTCGACAAAATGAACCGTCACGCCGCTTACTTTTACGCCGTATGCCAAAGCTTGTCCGATCGCGTCTTTCCCGGGAAATGCCGGCAGCAGCGACGGGTGGATGTTGATAAGGCGCCCGCTGAATTTTTCGACGATCACGGGCGTCAGCAGCCGCATGTATCCCGCAAGCACGACAAGATCCACGCCATGCGCCTCAAGCTGTTCGACGATTTCGCGTTCGTAAGCTTCCCGGGACTCGTAATCCTTCGGTTGGAACAGGAAGGCGGGGATGCCCAGCCGCCCGGCACGTCCCACGACAGGCGCCGACGGTTTGTCGCAAACGAGCAGCGCGATTTCGGCTTTGCCCAGCCTGCCTGCATCTGCCGCTTCGGCCAACGCTTGGAAATTGCTGCCTTCGCCCGAAGCAAATACGGCGATACGGTAAACGCCCATTAAACGTCAGCCCCCGTAAACGTCACGATCGATTCGCCCGCCGTCACTTTGCCGATGATGTAGGCCTCTTCCCCTTGTCCCTTCAAAAAGCCGACGGCTTTTTCCGCGTCTTCAGCCTTGACGACAAGAACCAGCCCGATGC
Organism: Paenibacillus sp. FSL M7-1455; assembly: GCF_038004655.1. Classification (NCBI taxonomy): domain Bacteria; kingdom Bacillati; phylum Bacillota; class Bacilli; order Caryophanales; family Paenibacillaceae; genus Paenibacillus; species Paenibacillus sp. FSL M7-1455. The sequence continues at coordinate 5,109,802 of NZ_JBBORO010000001.1, forward strand.
CCATATTAAACGTCGTAAACATATCGCGGTTTGAAATGGAGCCTTTGCGCTGCAGCAGCTCAAAGATCGGCAGAATCGGCCAGGAGCCGTATTCGATGTCGACGTTGACGTGATCCGGCAGCATCCGCGGAATATTTTCGATGAACCCGCCGCCGGTGATGTGCGCCATGCCTTTGACCGGCAGCTGCTCCAGGAGGGCCAGCAGCGGTTTGACGTAGATTTTCGTAGGCGCGAGAAGCGCGTCTCCCAAGGTGTCTCCCAGCTCCGGAACCGAATCCTGCAGGCTGTAGCCCTCCTGCTCCAGGAGAAGCTTGCGGACGAGGGAAAAACCGTTGCTGTGCACGCCGCTGGACGAGAGTCCGATCACCGCGTCGCCCGGGGCAATGTCCGCGCCGTTAATGATTTTGCTTTTGTCGACGACGCCGACGGTGAAGCCGGCAATGTCGTATTCGCCTTCGGCGTACATGCCGGGCATCTCAGCCGTTTCGCCGCCGATCAGCGCGCAGCCGGCTTGATGGCAGCCTTCCGCGATGCCGGCCACGATGGCTTCGATTTTTTCAGGCACGATTTTGTCGCACGCGAGATAATCCAGGAAAAACAGCGGTTCGGCGCCCTGCACGACGATATCGTTGACGCACATGGCAACGGCATCGATCCCGATCGTATCGTGGCGGTCCATCGCAAAGGCGATTTTCAGCTTCGTGCCGACTCCGTCCGTGCCCGACACGAGCACCGGTTCCTCGTATTTCTCCTTGTTTAATCCGAACAATGCACCGAAGCCGCCGAGATCGGTCATCACTTCGGGACGGAACGTCCGTTTCACGTGCTTTTTCATGCGTTCTACCGCTTCATTCCCTGCCGCGATATCGACGCCGGCGTTTTTGTAGGCCTCAGACACTTCCCACGACACTTCCCTTCCATTTTATATCAATGATTGATGAAAACGAGCGTTAACGTATACGTGATAAAATTTTTATCTGATGAACTTTCACGGCTGTCATCACGGTCAAACGCTTAACAGCCGCAGCCGAACTTCTCTTCGCCGTCGAAATCGAGGCGCGTCGGGTAATCGTTGTCGAAGCAGGCCAGGCAAAGACCGCCTTTATAATCCGCCTCGTTATTTCCCGCGATTGCCGCGATCAACCCCTCGGGGCTTAAAAATGCCAACGAATCCGCATTGATCTCGCGACAAATTTCTTCCACGGTCCGTGACGAAGCGATCAGCTCGCGCCGGTCCGGCGTGTCGATGCCGTAAAAACAAGGGTTTTTGAACGGCGGCGACGTAATCCGCACATGCACCTCGACGGCGCCCGCATCGCGGAGCAGATTGACGATCCGTCTCGAAGTCGTGCCGCGGACGATCGAATCGTCGATCATGACGACCCGCTGCCCTTCCACCACGCGGCGCACGGCGCTCAGCTTCATATTGACGCCCTGCTCGCGCAGCTCCTGGCTCGGCTGGATGAACGTCCGGCCGGTGTATTTGTTTTTGATGAGACCCAGCTCATACGGAATCCCGGTCTGTTCGGCATAGCCGATGGCCGCCGAAATGCTGGAATCCGGCACGCCGGTCACGATGTCCGCATCGACAAACGATTCGATCGCCATCTGGCTGCCCATGCGCTTCCGCGCCGCGTGCTGGTTCGAGCCGTTCATGTCGCTGTCGGGGCGCGCAAAGTAGATGTATTCCATCGCGCACAGCGCTTTGCGGTGTTTTTTCTCGTCAAAGTGGCCTTCATGCAGCCCTTCGCGGTCCAGCACCAGCAGTTCGCCCGGCTCGATGTCGCGCACGAATTCCGCGCCGATCGTCTCGAACGCGCACGTCTCGGAAGCGAAAATATACGCATCGCCGAGTTTGCCCATGCTGAGCGGGCGCAGGCCGTGAGGGTCGGAAGCCACCAACAGCTTGTCGTTCGTCATGATCAGGAACGCATAGCCGCCGACGATCCGGTTAAACGCATCTTTCGCCGCTTCAACCAAATCCTTCGGGGAACGGGCGATCAAATGCGCGATCACCTCGGTGTCGCTTGTCGTTTGGAAAATCGAGCCGCTTTCCTCCAGCTCGCGGCGGATTTGCGGCGCATTGACGATATTGCCGTTGGTTGCCACGGCGAGATCCCCCGCGCGGTATTTGAACACGAGCGGCTGCGCGTTCGCCAGCTTGCTGTCGCCGCTGGTCGAATACCGGACATGGCCGATGGAGATGGAGCCGGCAAGAGACGACAGCAAGTCTTTGTCGAAGACCTCCTTCACCAGCCCCATGCCGCGGTGAAAATGAAACTCCTGACCGTCGCTGACGCAAATCCCGGCGCTTTCTTCCCCCCGGTGCTGCAGGGCATGCAGCCCGTAATAGGAAAGGGATGCGGCATCGGGGTGTCCGTATACCCCGAATACGCCGCATTCTTCCTTTAATTTGTCGAACAGGCCTTCCTTGCCCGCCCCTTCATTATAATAGTCTCCGGTCCACAGCGGCTGGGATGCTATTTCATGAGACATGGAATCGCATCCTCCCAGACCTGGCGCAAACCTTCCACCGGTTCGTTCACGGCCTGCGCGTCGTTGATCGTCACGGCCAGGCTTTCGCCGCCGACGGAACCGATCCGCGTCACGGGCACTCCGCGTTCGGACAGATAGGCTTCCAGCTTGTCGGCTTGCTCCCGGCTTGCGGACAGCAGAATCCGCGACTGCGATTCGCTGAAGAGCGCCACGTCGCTGCGCAGCTGCGTGCTGAGCGAAACTTGGGCGCCGATGGAACCGCTGATGCAGGATTCCGCCAATGCGACCGCGAGCCCGCCTTCGGACAGGTCATGCGCGGATTGGACAAGCCCGCTCTGGATTGCGCCGAGCACGCCGGCAAGCAATGTTTTCTCCGTATCCAAATCAAGCGCCGGCGGACGTCCTTCCGTCAGGCCGTGAACGGCATACTGGAATTCGCTGCCGCCGAGTTCGGCTTTCGTTTCGCCGAGCAGGAAGATGACGTCCCCTTCCTGTTTGAAGCCTTGGGTCGTGATATGGTCCGTGTCATGCAGCAGACCGACCATGCCGACCACCGGCGTCGGGTAAATCGCGCCGCTCGCGTTTTCGTTGTACAAGCTGACGTTGCCGCCGATAACCGGCGTGTCGAGCACGCGGCAGGCTTCGGCCATGCCGTCGACCGCACGTTCCATTTGCCAGAAGATGTCCGGCTTTTCCGGGCTGCCGAAGTTCAGGTTGTCCGTAATCGCCAGCGGCTCCGCGCCGGAGCAGACGATGTTGCGGGCCGCCTCGCTGACGGCGATTTTGCCGCCGACTTCCGGATCGAGGTACACGTAACGGCCGTTGCAGTCCGTCGTCATGGCGAGCCCTTTGCGCGTGCCGTCGATCGTGATCACCGCCGCATCAGAACCCGGGCGCACCGCCGTGCTGGTGCGGACCATATAGTCGTATTGGTTGTACACCCACGCTTTGCTGGCGACGGTCGGAGAAGCCAGTACCTTTTTCAGGGCGCCGCCCAGATCTTTGACTTCTTCATAACGCAGCGTATCTACGTTTTCGTTTTCTACATAATAAGCAGGCACGCTCGATGGCTTCTCGTATACCGGGCACTCGTCGACCAGCGCCTGTACCGGCATGTCGCCGACCAGCTCGCCATGATGGAACAGCTTCAAACGTCCGTCGTCCGTCACTTTGCCGACTTTGGCGCAGATGACGCCCCAACGCTCGAAAATTTCCATGGCTTGGGCTTCGTCCTTCGGTTCAACGACGAACAGCATCCGTTCCTGCGATTCGGAAAGCATCATTTCATACGGCGTCATGCCTTCCTCGCGCTGCGGCACCTGGTCCAGGTACAGCTCGAGGCCGTTGCCCGCCTTGCTCGCCATTTCCGCGCTGGAGCAGGTGAGGCCCGCTGCGCCCATATCCTGAATCCCCAGCACGATGCCGGTGTCGATCAGTTCGAGGCAGGCTTCCATCACGAGTTTTTCCATGAACGGATCGCCGACCTGAACGGCCGTTTTTTTGGCTTCCGACTCTTCGCTCAGCTCCACGGACGCGAATGTCGCGCCATGGATGCCGTCGCGGCCCGTCGGAGGTCCGACGTAAAATACCGGGTTGCCGACGCCTTTGGCGACGCCGCGCTGGATTTTGTCATGATCGATGAGTCCGACGCACATCGCATTGACGAGCGGATTGCCGTCGTAGCTGTTGTCGAACATCACTTCGCCCGCCACGGTCGGAATGCCGATGCAGTTGCCGTATCCCGCGATGCCGGAAACGACATGTTCAAACAAGTATTTGACGCGTTCGCTCTCCAGCTTGCCGAAACGGAGGGAATTCAAGAGGGCCACCGGTCTTGCGCCCATGGAGAAAATGTCGCGGATGATGCCGCCCACCCCGGTCGCCGCGCCTTGGTAAGGCTCGACGGCCGATGGATGGTTATGGCTTTCGATTTTGAATACGACGGCCTGGTTGTCGCCGATGTCGACGATGCCCGCGCCTTCGCCAGGACCCATCAGGACGCGAGGTCCGCTGGTCGGGAAGCGGCGCAAAAGCGGCTTCGAGTTTTTGTACGCGCAGTGCTCGGACCACATGACGCTAAAAACGCCGATTTCCGTATAGTTCGGGAGGCGGCCCATAAACGAGCAAATCAGTTCATATTCGCTGTCCGATACGCCAAACTGCTGATAAATTTTCTGTTCCGCAATCTGCTGTGCGGTCGGTTCCTTAGCGGACACTTGCTGTGCCATGGGTATCCCTCCAAGCCTTCAGGATTGATGTAAACATGCGTTTTCCGTCCGCAGAGCCGAGCAATTCGCTGACCGCCCGCTCCGGATGCGGCATCATGCCGACGACGTTGCCCCGTTTGTTGGAAATGCCGGCAATGTCGGCCAGGGAGCCGTTCGGATTGTCCTTGTACGTAAACACGATCTGGTTATTTTGCTGAAGCTCTTTTAACGTCTCTTCGTCGCAATAATAATTGCCTTCGCCATGGGCGATCGGGATGACGATTTCTTCGTTCGGCGCAAAATCGTTCGTAAACGGCGTTTTATTGTTCACGACCTGAAGCACCGTGTCATGGCAGCGGAATTTCAGGGACGTGTTGCGGAGCAGCACGCCGGGCAGCAAGCCCGCTTCCGTCAAAATCTGAAACCCGTTGCAGATGCCAAGAATGTATTTGCCTTCTTCCGCCGCTTTCGCCACTTCGCTCATGACCGGCGCAAACCGGGAAATCGCCCCGCAGCGCAGGTAGTCGCCGTACGAAAAACCGCCCGGAACCAGAATGCAGTCATATGCGGAAAGATCGGTAGCCGTATGCCACACGTAATCGACAGGCTCTCCAACCGTTTCCTGCACCGCTTTGTAGCAGTCGATGTCGCAGTTGGAGCCAGGAAAAACGAGAACTGCAAATTTCATGGATGTTAGCCCTCCAATTCGTAACGGTAATCCTCAACCACCGTGTTTGCCAAAAGCTTTTCGCACATCTCTTTGACGCGGCGCTCGGCCTCGGCACGGTCATCCGTGTCCAGGCTAAGCTCCATATATTTGCCGATGCGCACACTCTCTACTTCCTGAAACCCCATCGAATGCAGCGCTCCCTGCACCGCAACGCCTTGCGGATCGAGTACGCCCTGCTTAATCGTGACATAGACCGTAGCTTTCAACATATTCCTCTAGTTCCTCCTCAGGTTAGATCGATAGAATGAGCTGATGATAAATGCTTTATTTCAATCTTAGAAGTATGTGACATTACGCGGCGTTGACCGCTGCGGTTACGGATCGTTCTTCCGATCGCTGTTGTCTCCAAAATTATTGGAATTAAGATTCAAAGGTATAATTACGGAGACAAAGGCGACCGCTGCCGCTTCTTCAGATCGATTCCGTCCCCTCCGCTACTTCCACTTCTTAAATTGAACTGAAGAAAATATTTTTCCTAAGCGGCCTTACGCCCGCTCGGTCAACCGATGATAAATGTCCTGATAGCGGCGGGTGGTTTCTTCCACCACTTCCGCCGGAAGCGGATCCGGTTGGCTGTTTTGGTCCCATGTCGTCGACGCCAGATACGTGCGGACAGGCTGTTTGTCCATGCTGTCGATTTCGATGTCCAGCGCATATTTTTCTTTGGCCCAGAACCGGGAACAATCCGGAGTGAAAATTTCGTCGATGAGGATGACCCGGCCGTCCAGGATGCCGAATTCGAACTTGCAGTCCGCCAGAATGATGCCGCGCTCCGCGCAGTAGTCCCTGGCAAACCCATACAGCTTCAAGCTTTTCTCCTGAAGCTCAAGGGCAAGCTCCTCGCCGATCATCGCCTTCATTTGATCCATCGAAATGTCTTCGTCGTGCCCGACGTCGTTTTTCGCGGCCGGCGTGAAGATCGGCTCCGGAAAGGCCTCGTTTTTCCGCATGCCCTCGGGAAGCTTGATCCCGTTGACTTCGCCCGAAGCTTGATACTGCTTCCAACCGCCTCCGGTAATATAACCCCGGACCACGCATTCGATGTCGATGCGTTTCGCTTTGCGGACGACCATGATCCGGTCCTTCAAAAGCGTTTTGTCCTTCGCGATAGGTCCGAGGCGCTCCACGTCGGTATGCACCACGTGATTGTCCATCAGCTCCCGCGTTTGGTCGAACCAGAAGGCGCTGAGCCGGTTCAGGACGTTTCCTTTTTCCGGCACGGCGGGCTCCAGCACATAATCAAAAGCGGATATCCGGTCCGTGACGACGATCAGCGTATGTTCCCCCAGATCGTACAGCTCGCGAACCTTGCCTTTGTAAAGCAGCGGCGCATCAACAAGTTCCACAGCGGTGGATACGGCCGGTGATGTCATGTGAATCCTCCCCATGTTGTGGATCAACACTGAAAATCAGTTTTAGAACGCTAACTTCGTTTAATCCCTGTTCAATGTTGATCCACTTTTTTTCTTTATATCAAACCAAGTCTTTTGAAAATCGTATCCACATGCTTCAAATGCCAGGATGGGTTAAACGCGTCTTCGATGTCTTCCGGGCTCAGCACGCTTGTAATTTCCGGCGTGGCCTCGATGATCTCGCGGAACTGGCGCTGCTCCTCCCATGCCTGCATTGCCCGCGGCTGCACGGTATCGTACGCCTGCTCGCGGCTGAAGCCTTTGTCTATCAGCTTGGTCATGACGCGTCCGGAGAACGGCACGCCGAAGGTGCGGCTCATGTTGCGCTTCATGTTTTCCGGGAACACCGTCAAGTTTTTCACGATATTTCCGAAGCGGTTCAGCATGTAGTTGATCAGCATCGTCGCATCCGGCAAAATGACACGCTCCACCGAGGAATGCGAAATGTCGCGTTCATGCCAAAGCGCCACGTCTTCGTACGCCGTGACCATATGGCCGCGGATGACGCGGGACAGGCCGGAAATGTTCTCGCAGCCGATCGGGTTGCGTTTATGCGGCATGGCCGACGAACCCTTTTGGCCCTTCGCAAAGGCTTCTTCCACCTCGCGGACCTCGCTCTTTTGCAGGGCGCGGATTTCCGTCGCGAATTTGTCCATCGACGTCGCGATCAGCGCCAGCGTCGCCATATATTCGGCATGGCGGTCGCGCTGCAGCGTTTGCGTCGAAATCGGAGCCGGGCTGATGCCGAGCTTGCGGCACACGAATTCTTCGACGAACGGATCGATGTTCGCGTACGTGCCGACGGCGCCGGAAATTTTGCCGAATTCCACGCCTTTGGCCGCATGGCGGAAACGCTCGAGGTTCCGTTTCATTTCTTCATGCCACAACGCCATTTTGAGTCCGAACGTCGTCGGTTCGGCATGAACGCCGTGCGTGCGTCCCATCATCGGCGTGTCTTTGTAAGCAATCGCTTTGTCTTTCAAAATGTCGATGAAGCGGATCAAATCCTGCTCGATGATTTCGTTCGCCTGGCGCAGCAGGTAACCGAGCGCCGTATCCACCACGTCGGTCGACGTCAGGCCGTAATGCACCCATTTGCGTTCCTGCCCGAGGCTTTCGGACACGGTACGCGTAAAAGCGATGACGTCATGGCGCGTCTCCTGCTCGATTTCGTAAATGCGGTCGATGTCAAAGGACGCCTTCTCCCGCAGCAGCTCGGCGTCTTCTTTCGGAATGACCCCGAGCTCCGCCCATGCCTCGCAAGCGCAAATCTCGACTTCGAGCCAAGCCTTAAACTTGTTTTCTTCGGTCCAAATGGCCCGCATTTCCGGTCTGCTGTAACGTTCGATCATGAATTATCCTTGCCTCCAAATATGAGTTTGTTCGACCCAATCCAGCGCATGCTGGACGTCTTTGCACAACAAATTGATATGGCCCATTTTGCGGCCGGTCTTGCTTTCAGTTTTTCCATATAAATGAAGCTTAGGCACGATGCCGAATTCATTCAGCGAAGGATCCGGCACCCCTGCCCGCTTCACGGCTTCATCCAAATGCTGCCCTAATACGTTCACCATGACGACCGGGCTGAGCAGCGTCGTATCCCCCAGCGGAAGATTGCAAATCGCCCGGATATGCTGCTCGAACTGCGAGGTGGCGCAAGCCTCCATCGTGTAATGCCCGGAGTTGTGGGGACGCGGCGCGACTTCGTTGACGTACAGTCCGCCGTCCTCCGTCACGAACATCTCGACGGCCAGAAGTCCGGCTACGTTCAGGCTTTCCGCCAGCCGTTCCGCCAGCTTCCGCGCCTCCCGCTGGATGCTTTCCTCGACCCGGGCAGGGACGATCGACAGATGCAAAATGCCGTTCACGTGAATGTTTTCCGACACCGGAAAGCTTTTGATTTCCCCTTTCGGGCTGCGGGCGGCGATGACGGAAACTTCGGCGCGGAACGGAATGAATTTCTCCAGAACCAGCTCGCTGCCGGATGCCGCCAGCTCCCGGTATGCCGTTTCCAGTTCGTCCGCTTCGCGAATAACCGCCTGCCCCTTGCCGTCATATCCTCCGGTTGCCGTTTTCAGCACGCAGGGAAGACCAAGCTCGCCGGCCGCGACGACCAGGCTTTGCAAATCCGTCACTTCGCGGTACGGGGCAACGGGAACGCCCGCCGCTTCGATCGCTCGCTTTTCGCGCAATCGGTGCTGGGTGGTGTACAGCAGGGCGCTGCCCTGCGGCACATAGGATTCCCGCTCCAGCAAGGCGGCAACGCCGGCGTCGACATTTTCGAATTCGTACGTGATGACGTCCGACCGTTCTGCCAGTTTCCGCGCCGCTTCTTCATCGCCGTAGGCCGCTTCGATCTGCGGCGTCACTTGTCCGCACGGCGACCCGGGCGTCGGATCGAGCGTGACGAACCGGTATCCCATGGCCGTCCCGGCAAGCGCCATCATCCGCCCGAGCTGGCCTCCGCCCAAAACGCCGATCGTCGCTCCCGGGAGGAGCGTTTTTGCTTGGAGCTGGCTTGGCTGTACGTTACTCATAGCGAATCACTGCTTTCCATCACTTCGTTGCGGATGTGATCCCGGCGCGCTTGCACCCGGTTCTGGATGACAGGGTCCGAAGCCCCCAAAATTTGGGCCGCCAACAGTCCCGCGTTTGTCGCGCCGGCCTGGCCGATGGCCACCGTCGCCACCGGAATGCCCCCAGGCATCTGCACGATGGACAACAGCGAATCCAGCCCGTTCAGCGCTTTCGTCTGCACCGGCACGCCGATCACCGGCAGCACCGTTTTGGAGGCGACCATCCCCGGCAAATGCGCGGCACCGCCCGCACCTGCGATGATGACTTTAATGCCCCGCTGCGCGGCTTCTTCCGCAAAGGAAAACATCAGATCCGGCGTACGATGCGCGGATACGACCTTTTTCTCATAAGGAATGTTTAATTCATCAAGGACTTTGCATGCGTGCTGCATCGTTTCCCAATCGGATTTGCTGCCCATAATCACTGCGACCAATGCTGACATGCTTCCTACCTACTTTCCTTGTGGTTTTAGCGAAATTGAGTTCTGCTTTGGTTGAGCTTATTTTAGTGAGAGCCTGAAATAAGACCAAAAGGCCCGGTCCCAAGAAAATGGCGATTTTCAGGATACCGGACCATGTCAGGAATACGCATGGCGCGCTCGAAAGCTTCCCGCGGCAAACAGGCAGACGCCAAGCCCGAAAGAGGCCGCTTTAGCCTCTCCTGGCAGTATTCCCTCGTAGTCCGGAAATTTACGGTTCCCGGGTAGAAACTTCCGGGCCTTATTCCCGGCATTATACGAGTCGTTTTCAGTTGGAAATTGTTCGTGAATAGCGAAAGCCCCCGTGGTATGGCGACTTACATCTACAGTTTAACAATCCCCTACATCACATGTCAACTCAAACACGAACAATTAAAATAGATATGTAATTAATGTTCGCTTTTTAGCTCCATCCAATTAAAAAGCAAGCCAGCATGCCTTTCGATTCCGGCACACTGGCTTACATTTTCATATTTTCGCTTTATTTGATCACAAGAACAGGTATGCGCGCATGCTGCACCACGTTATGGCTGACGCTGCCGAGCACGAATTCACGGATTCCGCCAAGTCCCCGGCTGCCGATGACGATCACGTCCGAGCCATGTTCCTGGGCATATTTCAAAATCGTTTCCGCCGGCGCCCCTTGAATCAACTCCGCATTGTAGCTCACGCCCGCATCGTCCAAGCGTTTTTTCGCTTCCTCCACCGTCTGTTCCGCAAGATCATAATAATCTTTGTTGACCGAAGCAGGGATCGGCGCCAATCCTTCACCGATAAACACGCGCGGAAAATCGAACGCATGCACGACTTGAATGACCGAGCCTGGAGCCGCTTGGGCAAGCTGAACCGCTCTGTCGAGCGCCCGGTTGGAAGCTTTGGAACCGTCGTAAGCCAGAAGGATGTTGGAAAATAACATGTGAACCCACCTCTTCTTTCTCTGTTTTGTTGGACCGCCGCAACTTTGCAGAAGCCGGCAACCTTCTCTTTTTATTACACGCAAAGATAAAGGAAGAAACTTCTAGTCAAAGCCTCGGAGCCACAGGAAACAAACCGTCGTATAAAGAAAGAAATCCGATGATGCCCGTCAACAGGGTCTTGCCTCAGGTCGATGCGAAAAGCCTTACCTCAAAAAATAGGCATACAGAACGGCATTGATGAACAGCAGCACCGGGATGCCGATCCGGAAGCTCAAGTGGCGCGTTTTGTGGCGCTTGCGGTACATGGCGATCCATACGCCCAGCGCCCCGCCGATGGCCGCCAGCAAAAACAGCGTTTTTTCCGGCACGCGGTCGCGCCTGTTTCTTGCCCTTTTCTTATCTTCCGACATGACCAGGTAGCCCACTGCATTGATAAAAATAAACCATACCCAAAGGGCTGTCCTCACCCGGAGAACCACCTCCGTTCTTACTGCCTACCTTCATTATAAATCCGCATCCCGGCGGAAACAATGGACAAACTCCAAACCATAACGGAAGATACGCCCGCAAAAGATCGGGTAGCGTCGATATTCGTCGTTACTTGTCGTTTTTCTGCTCCAAGGCCGCTTTTAACAGCTCGCCCAGGTTGGATACGGCAGCCGATTCCTGTTTGGCATATTTTTCGACCAGTTTGCGCGCTTCCCTTTTGTTGACGTGGTTATGATCCTTATTGAGCGTTTCGGTAAAACCGCATGGCAGGCACTGCACGTACAAGCCGGCTTTGCCTTCCTTGAGCTCCATCTTTTTGTGGCATGTCGGGCAGCGGCGATTGGACAGCCTTTTTTCGTCCGAACGGCGGTAGCCGCAGTCATCGCTCGGGCATACCAGCATTTTGCCGCGTCTGCCCTTTTTCTCGAGGAGCCGGGTTCCGCACTGCGGGCAGTGGCTGTTCGAGACGTTATGCGGTTTGTACCCTGCTGAGCTGTTTTTGACCTCGGCCACGAGCTCCTTGGACATTTGGCGAATGCCCTCGATAAACGGCTCCGGCTTGCCTTGGCCGCGGGCGATTTTTTCGAGTTCGGCTTCCCAACGGGCGGTCAGTTCCGGTGTACGCAGCTCGGGCGCCACCAGCTCGATCAGCTGTTTTCCTTTTCCGGTCGGATGCAGCAGGTTGCCTTGGCGCTCGATCGTATCGGAATTGATCAATTTTTCAATGATGTCGGCCCGCGTCGCAGGCGTCCCGAGTCCATGCTTTTCCATCTGCGAGAGGAGGCTGGCTTCGGTGTAACGCTTCGGCGGAAGCGTTCTTCCTTTCTGGACGTGCACGCGCTGCACTTTGACCGAGTCGCCTTCGCGAAGTTCGGGGAGCAGCACCGGACTGTCGTCGTCATCCCCGTCGTTGTCGTCGTCGGACAAATCGTCCGCATCCGCGCCGTACACTTCCCGCCAGCCGGCATCCTTGATCGTGGTGCCTTTGACGTGAAGCTGCTCGCCTTCGACCTGCACGACGACGCTCACGTTGTCATAACGGGCAGGCGGATAAAACAGGCTGATAAACCGCCGCACGATCAAATCGTACAGCTTGCGCTCTTCCGTGCTTAGCTGGTTCAGCAGCACCGTCTCTTCCGTCGGAATGATCGCGTGGTGATCGCTGACCTTGGAGTCGTCGACGATTCGTTTGGACGTAGGCAGGTTTTTGCGCAAAAGCGGACGGGCCAGCTGCGCATACGGGCCGACGGCCACGCTCTCCAGGCGTTCCTTCAGCGTATGAACCATATCCGACGTTAAATAACGGCTGTCCGTGCGCGGATAGGTGACAAGCTTATGCTGCTCATACAGGCGCTGCAGCACGTTGGACGTCTGCTTGGCGGAAAATCCGTATTTGCGGTTGGCGTCCCGCTGAAGTTCGGTAAGGTCGTAAGCGAGCGGATGCGGCTCGACCTTCTCCGATTTTTTCACCTGCGTGACTTTGCCGTATTGTCCTTCGAGTTTCTTTTTCACCGTGTCGGTTTGCTGGCGCTCGAAGATGCGCGCATCCCCGTTTTTGCCGCGCCAGGTTGCCGTGAAGCTGCCAAAATCGGCCTTCAGCGTCTCGTATTCCTGGGACCGGAAATTCACGATTTCATTTTCCCGGTTCATGATCATGCCGAGCGTCGGGGTCTGCACCCGCCCTGCGGACAGCTGCGCCCCGAATTTGACGGTCAATGCCCGGGTGACGTTCAGCCCGATCATCCAGTCGGCTTCGGCCCGGCAGCGCGCCGATTCGTACAGTCGGTCGAACTGGTTGCCCGGACGCAGCGAAGCAAAACCCTCCTTGATCGCTTTGTCGGTTTGCGAGGAAATCCACAGGCGCTGGAACGGTTTGTTCCAATGGGCCATTTTCATGATCCACCGGGCCAGAAGCTCCCCTTCGCGCGCCGCGTCGGTGGCGATGATCAGCTTGTTGATATCCTGGCGTCTGGTCAGCGACTGCACGATTTTGAACTGATGCCCGGTTTCACGGAGCACCTTCAGCTTCATCGTTTTCGGCAAAATCGGCAAATCCTCCAGATTCCAGGTTGCGTATTTGTGGTCGTAATCTTCGGGTTCGGCCAGGCCGACCAAATGCCCAAGCGCCCAAGTCACGATATATTGTGGGCCTTCAAAATATCCCTTATGCTTTTCCCTGCTGCCCATGACCCGCGCGATTTCGCGTGCAACGGACGGTTTTTCGGCTAAAACGAGCGATTTCATTATGTATCCACCCTTTCTTCCGTCCTATTATAACATTGATTGCGGCTGCGAATGCAAAGGACGATGAAACCCGACCGATTTGGTTCAAATCGTGAAAACGACAAAATCCCCTCAGTGGGCATCACGTCCGATGACGGTACCTTTCTGAAGGGATTTCAGGTGGTGCGGTGTTCGCCTAATCCTGTTCCTGCTTCGGAATCTCGTTCAGGCTCGGCGGAAATTTAGCAGCTTTATCCGGATGCAGCGTTACGTTTTCCTCTTTCCTGCTCGCTCGGTTTTGCTGGTTGTTGATTTTGAGCGGTTTATGATGCGGCATGCTTATCCCCCCTTACCGTTTAGCCATCCCCTGATCCGCGCCGAATTATCCATGACTGCGTTCGGTTTCTTTTAATAGAAGATAAGCATCAAAATAATGCGTCCCGTCCCCGGCTTGTCCGCTTACGTAAATGCGGCCGTCCGTCACCTCGGACCTTTTGACCTGAATTTCATCGCCCAAGCGGGCTTCGTGATGATACGTGATTCGGAATCCGGCGTACGTAAGGCCGGCAAGCTCGTCCGGGGTCAACGTATCCATGCATAAATCGGCATAACGCGAATTGTTCAGATGGCCGTTGGCGTCGATCCCGCTGTATCGCACCACGGATCGGTACGCGTCCCGAAGAGGGACGTCCTCCGGGATGGTGACTTTATCCGGCGTTTCGCCCGCCGAGTCCTCTTCGTTGATGTAGACGTCAAACGGGAATTTGGACGGCCTTAGCATTCTCCGTTTTTGAATGTCGACCAGCGCCCAAATGCTGCACGCTTCGGCAATGATATCCCCGCCGGAATAGATCCGGAAATCCCGCTGCCACAGCGCTCCCTTCGGTCCTTTGTTCCAGGTTTCGATCGCGATTTCCTCCAGCGCCTTCGGCATCCGGCCGATACGCAAATCCATCGTCATCAGCATCCAGCCCATACCCGCTTCGATCATCTGGTCTCTCGTCGCCCCTAGCTGCTCCAAATCGGCATCCGCCGTTCTTTGGGCGAGCGACAGCAGCACCGACAGCCTTGCTTCGGATTTATAATCGATATCGTTGGAATGTATCAGGTAGGTTTCAGTCCATTTGTTGCCCATAGCTCTCTCCCTTTTCGAGTAAAAATTGATCGTCCCGGCGCGTACCTTTTTCGTTGTCCGAACTTCCCATGAATTGCAGCCTGCGCACATCCTCTTATGTATTAAAAGCTCGGGAATGCTCATCCTAAAGGTAATCCATCAACAGGGTAACGAAGCGAATATTACGGATTTCATGGCCTTCATGTTAAGGGTTCGGGGGTTGTAATCCCATACATAAAGCATACTCCTAGTTTTTATTTTATTCAAAGCGGCGTAATCGCCGTCATGTTCAGGGAAGTTCCCTTGCTGGGCCATCCGGTCAGATCCGATCATGCTCGATGTCATGATGCCCCAAATAGACGGAATTCAAGCATGCAAGGAAGTTCGTGAGGATGGCGAGGATAGAAAAGCCCGCCAAAACTATATGCTTTGACGGGCTTCTAGGCTTTATGTGGATATCGGTATTTCCGCTACTGCTTAGCTTCAAAGGATAGTTCGCAAACTTACAGGACGACCTTTAAACGCTTTCAAAAGTTCGTTATTCATAATGTGAATAAAAATTTGAGAATATCGACGTTTTGAACCTTTCATGCCATGAATCTGTGTATTATGGGGATGAATTTGTGAATTTGTGGAGAACTTTTTGTGAGAATCTCCAAATTTACAAAATTCGATTTATTTTTCTGTGCATAAGTCCATTTTCCAGAACAAAACTCGGATGAGCTTGTGGATGAAAATTTCCAATTTCGCAAAGATATCCACAGATGGGGACAAAAAAACCACTGTCAATGTTTCATCAACAGTGGTCCTTCGCTTGGCAGCGTCCTACTCTCCCAGGACCCTTCGGTCCAAGTACCATCGGCGCTGGAGGGCTTAACGGTCGTGTTCGGGATGGGTACGCGTGGAACCCCTCCGCTATCGCCACCAAACAGGATTTTTGCGCTGCTTTTGCTTCGGAGATCACTCACCAGCAAAATATCCATCCTCTAAAAGGATTTGCAGCTTCAAAATCATTCAGATGTTTGATCACCTGAAAACTAGATACGAAACGTTTGCGTTTTAATAAAGCATATGCTTCCGTAGCGAGCTTTCTTTCAGAAAGCTTTTAGGATAAGCCCTCGACCGATTAGTATTGGTCAGCTCCATGCATTGCTGCACTTCCACCTCCAACCTATCTACCTCGTCGTCTTCAAGGGGTCTTACATACTGGGAAATCTCATCTTGAGGGGGGCTTCACGCTTAGATGCTTTCAGCGCTTATCCCGTCCGTACGTAGCTACCCAGCCATGCTCCTGGCGGAACAACTGGTGCACCAGCGGTACGTCCATCCCGGTCCTCTCGTACTAAGGACAGCTCCTCTCAAATTTCCTACGCCCACGACAGATAGGGACCGAACTGTCTCACGACGTTCTGAACCCAGCTCGCGTACCGCTTTAATGGGCGAACAGCCCAACCCTTGGGACCTACTTCAGCCCCAGGATGCGATGAGCCGACATCGAGGTGCCAAACCTCCCCGTCGATGTGGACTCTTGGGGGAGATAAGCCTGTTATCCCCAGGGTAGCTTTTATCCGTTGAGCGATGGCCCTTCCATGCGGTACCACCGGATCACTAAGCCCGACTTTCGTCCCTGCTCGACTTGTAGGTCTCGCAGTCAAGCTCCCTTCTGCCTTTGCACTCTTCGAATGATTTCCAACCATTCTGAGGGAACCTTGGGGCGCCTCCGTTACTCTTTAGGAGGCGACCGCCCCAGTCAAACTGCCCGCCTGACACTGTCCCCGTACCGGATCACGGTACCAGGTTAGAACCTAGATACGATCAGGGTGGTATCCCAACGTCGCCTCCACACAAGCTGGCGCTCATGCTTCTTAGGCTCCCACCTATCCTGTACAGATCGTACCCAAATCCAATATCAAGCTGCAGTAAAGCTCCATGGGGTCTTTCCGTCTTGTCGCGGGTAACCTGCATCTTCACAGGTATTAAAATTTCACCGGATCTCTCGTTGAGACAGCGCCCAAGTCGTTACGCCATTCGTGCGGGTCAGAATTTACCTGACAAGGAATTTCGCTACCTTAGGACCGTTATAGTTACGGCCGCCGTTTACTGGGGCTTCGGTTCACAGCTTCGGGATTACTCCCTAACCGCTCCCCTTAACCTTCCAGCACCGGGCAGGCGTCAGCCCGTATACTTCGCCTTACGGCTTCGCACAGACCTGTGTTTTTGCTAAACAGTCGCTTGGGCCTTTTCACTGCGGCCCCCTCGTGCTATTCACACTACCGGGGCACCCCTTCTCCCGAAGTTACGGGGTCATTTTGCCGAGTTCCTTAACGAGAGTTCTTCCGCGCGCCTTAGAATTCTCTTCTCGCCTACCTGTGTCGGTTTGCGGTACGGGCACCTTCACCTGGCTAGAGGCTTTTCTTGGCAGTGTGAGATCATGACCTTCGGTACTATAATTTTCCCTCCCCGTCACAGCCCAGCCTTAACGATGTGCGGATTTGCCTACACATCAGCCTCACTGCTTGGACAGACATCCATCAGTCTGCGTCACTACCCTCCTGCGTCACCCCATCGCTCATAGCGGTTTACGGTGGTACAGGAATTTCAACCTGTTGTCCTTCGACTACGCCTTTCGGCCTCGCCTTAGGTCCCGACTTACCCTGAGCGGACGAGCCTTCCTCAGGAAACCTTGGGCTTTCGGCGGATCAGATTCTCACTGATCTTTTCGTTACTCATACCGGCATTCTCACTTGTATACGCTCCAGCGCTCCTTACGGTACACCTTCAACGCTGCATACAACGCTCCCCTACCCCTGAATCGACTTCACTCCGCCTTCGAAGTGTGTTTAACCCCTGAGAGCATTTGGTCATCCTTGATTTCATCTCAAGTCTGACATAAATGTTCATCTCAGGCTCACTACCTCAAAGAAGCAGTGAAGTCGATTCAAGCCATAGCTTCGGTGGTGTGTTTAGCCCCGTTACATTTTCGGCGCAGAGTCACTCGACCAGTGAGCTATTACGCACTCTTTAAATGGTGGCTGCTTCTAAGCCAACATCCTGGTTGTCTGTGCAACTCCACATCCTTTCCCACTTAACACACACTTGGGGACCTTAGCTGATGGTCTGGGCTGTTTCCCTTTTGACAATGGATCTTAGCACTCACTGTCTGACTCCCGGTCAATCAGTCTATGGCATTCGGAGTTTGACTGAACTTGGTAACCCTTGCGGGCCCCGCACCCAATCAGTGCTCTACCTCCACGACTGTACAACCGAGGCTAGCCCTAAAGCTATTTCGGGGAGAACCAGCTATCTCCGAGTTCGATTGGAATTTCTCCGCTACCCCCACCTCATCCCCGAATTTTTCAACATTCGTGGGTTCGGGCCTCCAGTGCGTGTTACCGCACCTTCACCCTGGACAGGGGTAGATCACACGGTTTCGGGTCTACGCCCACGTACTTATTCGCCCTATTCAGACTCGCTTTCGCTGCGGCTACGGCTTCTCACCTTAACCTTGCACGGGAACGTAACTCGCCGGTTCATTCTACAAAAGGCACGCCATCACCCCTAAAACGGGCTCTGACTTCTTGTAAGCACACGGTTTCAGGTTCTATTTCACTCCCCTTCCGGGGTGCTTTTCACCTTTCCCTCACGGTACTGTTTCACTATCGGTCGCTAGGGAGTATTTAGCCTTACCAGATGGTCCTGGCAGATTCATACGGGGTTTCACGTGCCCCGCACTACTCGGGATCCGTCTCGGAGGGAACTGACTTTCGGCTACAGGGCTTTTACCTTCTATGCCGGGCCTTTCCAGACCTCTTCGCCTAACCAGTTCCTTTGTAACTCCATGTGAGACGTCCCACAACCCCGGCCAGCAAGCTGACCGGTTTAGGCTAATCCGCGTTCGCTCGCCGCTACTGACGGAATCACTATTGTTTTCTCTTCCTCAGGGTACTTAGATGTTTCAGTTCCCCTGGTATGCCTCTTCACATCCTATGTATTCAGATGCGAGTGACTGACTATTACATCAGCCGGGTTTCCCCATTCGGACATCCCCGGATCAAAGCTTGCTTACAGCTCCCCGAGGCAGTATCGTTGTTCGCCACGTCCTTCATCGGCTCCTAGCGCCTAGGCATCCTCCGTGTGCTCTTAGTAGCTTAACCTTCGACTCCTGTTTGCCTCGCTTCGCTCCGTTGTTTTGTGCTTCGCACAAAGCCAAAGTCGCTCTTCGATTCAAACACTCGTCTGCTACCTTCATTACTTGGTCTTACATGTAAGACACAAGCAGCTATGATGAATTTCAATTTGACGCGAAGCCAAATTTAAAATCATCAGAAAAGGATATTTCTAAAACGCAAATTCGTTTCGTTATCTAGTTTTCAAGGATCAACAATCAATTTTTCGGTTCATCACGGATGTGTGAATGAAAATTTGATTCAAATTCCGGTTTTTCAACCGGACTTATATCATACCATCCACAGCACTTCTTGTCACCAAGCAAGTTCTGGAAATCGTATGCGAGAGTTTGAACTCTCAAAACTGACCAACGAGTGAGATCATATTTGTACCGCTTCGCTCAGAAGCGAGGTACTCCATAGAAAGGAGGTGATCCAGCCGCACCTTCCGATACGGCTACCTTGTTACGACTTCACCCCAATCATCTACCCCACCTTCGGCGGCTGGCTCCTTGCGGTTACCCCACCGACTT
Source organism: Paenibacillus sp. FSL M7-1455 (assembly GCF_038004655.1). NCBI lineage: Bacteria > Bacillati > Bacillota > Bacilli > Caryophanales > Paenibacillaceae > Paenibacillus > Paenibacillus sp. FSL M7-1455. The sequence goes on from NZ_JBBORO010000001.1 coordinate 5,129,144, forward strand.
CGGGTGTTGTAAACTCTCGTGGTGTGACGGGCGGTGTGTACAAGACCCGGGAACGTATTCACCGCGGCATGCTGATCCGCGATTACTAGCAATTCCGACTTCATGCAGGCGGGTTGCAGCCTGCAATCCGAACTGAGACCAGCTTTGATAGGATTGGCTCCGTCTCGCGACTTCGCTTCCCGTTGTACTGGCCATTGTAGTACGTGTGTAGCCCAGGTCATAAGGGGCATGATGATTTGACGTCATCCCCGCCTTCCTCCGGTTTGTCACCGGCAGTCATTCTAGAGTGCCCACCTTAAAGTGCTGGCAACTAAAATCAAGGGTTGCGCTCGTTGCGGGACTTAACCCAACATCTCACGACACGAGCTGACGACAACCATGCACCACCTGTCTCCTCTGTCCCGAAGGCCGCCTCTATCTCTAGAGGATTCAGAGGGATGTCAAGACCTGGTAAGGTTCTTCGCGTTGCTTCGAATTAAACCACATACTCCACTGCTTGTGCGGGTCCCCGTCAATTCCTTTGAGTTTCAGTCTTGCGACCGTACTCCCCAGGCGGAATGCTTAATGTGTTAACTTCGGCACCAAGGGTATCGAAACCCCTAACACCTAGCATTCATCGTTTACGGCGTGGACTACCAGGGTATCTAATCCTGTTTGCTCCCCACGCTTTCGCGCCTCAGCGTCAGTTACAGCCCAGAAAGTCGCCTTCGCCACTGGTGTTCCTCCACATCTCTACGCATTTCACCGCTACACGTGGAATTCCACTTTCCTCTTCTGCACTCAAGTCACCCAGTTTCCAGTGCGAACTAGAGTTGAGCCCTAGCCTTAAACACCAGACTTAAGTGACCGCCTGCGCGCGCTTTACGCCCAATAATTCCGGACAACGCTTGCCCCCTACGTATTACCGCGGCTGCTGGCACGTAGTTAGCCGGGGCTTTCTTCTCAGGTACCGTCACTCGGATAGCAGTTACTCTACCCGACGTTCTTCCCTGGCAACAGAGCTTTACGATCCGAAAACCTTCATCACTCACGCGGCGTTGCTCCGTCAGGCTTTCGCCCATTGCGGAAGATTCCCTACTGCTGCCTCCCGTAGGAGTCTGGGCCGTGTCTCAGTCCCAGTGTGGCCGTTCACCCTCTCAGGTCGGCTACGCATCGTCGCCTTGGTGAGCCGTTACCCCACCAACTAGCTAATGCGCCGCAGGCCCATCCGTAAGTGACAGATTGCTCCGTCTTTCATTACCACTCCATGCGAAGCGATAAATTATCCGGTATTAGCTACCGTTTCCGGTAGTTATCCCGGTCTTACGGGCAGGTTGCCTACGTGTTACTCACCCGTCCGCCGCTAACCATCAGAGGAGCAAGCTCCTCATCAAGTCCGCTCGACTTGCATGTATTAGGCACGCCGCCAGCGTTCGTCCTGAGCCAGGATCAAACTCTCCAAGAAAGGTCGAACTTCGTTCGACCGACGATTGAAAATGGGTCAAACTCGGCTGAGTCGATCATTTTCAATCCGCATCTTCGAAAGAGCTCTTAGCTCATTTTGAATCTGACGAGAAATAATGAATTTTTCGATTGAGCAAAGCCTAATCGGAAATTTCATTATATTAATTCTCATTTATGCTCGACCACCGATCCGGACAGTTGTCACGAACCCGATGATCTCGCGTTTCGGTTTCGTTGCCGAAACCTCATATCTCACTCGTTGTTCAGTTTTCAAAGATCAAACTTCACTCGCCATCGTCGAAGTTCTTATCGGCGACAACTTTTATATTATAACATGTCCGACTGTTTTATGCAAGCTCTTTTTAAAATCTTTTTTTGAAGCACTGCTTGCTTCGAATTCATCAATGTTGTTCATCCCATTTCGTGGTCGCAACATCATGTTTTCTTGGCCGGAATTAGAATATACCATGTACAGAAACATAATGCAACCTTTTTTAAAAAAAACTAAATGATTCATTTTACTTTTCATTCTCCAAAACCGTGCTGTAACCGACATCACCCCGGTACGTCCAAAGCCAGACGCAATGAGCCAGGTAAAATTTTTAAGCAGCTGCCCGATCGAAAAGAAACCCAAAGGACATTCGATAACGGCAAGATGAGCAAAACAAACAAAAGGGCCGCTCTCCACTCGAAGGAAAGCAACCCTTTTTCTACTATATAATATTTATTCTGTTCCCAGGAACACGAAACGGAAAATAACGATGACCGCAAGCACCCACATCAGCCAATGGATTTTCACTTTGCGCTTCATCGCGATGTTCGCGAAGATCGCCAAAATGACGTAGGACAAAATCCCGGCCGAAATACCGTTCGCAATCCCGCCGGTGAACGGCATCAAAATGATCGTCAAAAACGCAGGGAAAGCTTCAAAGAAATCATCCCACTCGATGTTGCGGACTTGGCTCATCATAAGCACGCCTACGACGATCAGCGCCGGTGCCGTTGCCGCCGAAGGAACCACCAGGGCAAGCGGAGCGATAAACAGGGACAAAATGAACAGCACGCCCGTCGTGACCGCCGTCAGGCCTGTCCGTCCGCCTGCTTCGACGCCGGCGGTGCTTTCGACGAAAGCCGTCACCGTGCTCGTACCCAAAACCGCGCCTGCGCTGACGCCGACGGCGTCGACCAGCATGGCTTTCCCGATCGTTTTTTCGCCTTTTTCCTTGTTTTTCATCAGACCGGCGCGAGTCGCCGTACCGACCAATGTTCCGAACGTATCAAACAATTCGACAAACGTGAAAATAAATACGATATCAAACAAACCGATGTGAAGAGCGCCCTTAAGGTCCAATTGACCTACGGCCAGATTCGTAAAGGAAGGAATCCAATTGGCATGCGCCAGGCCGCTCAGGTCCGTCACGCCCATCGGAATGCCGATCAACGTCGTTACGACGATCCCGATGAGCAAGGCGCCTTTCACGCGCAGCACCATCAGGACGGCGATAAACAACAGACCGATCAAAGCTAGAAGAGCATCTTTATGCGTAAAGAAGTCGCTAAGCATCAAGTTGAAGTTCGCGCCGCCGACCGGCTTGCTGGCATCCGTGCCCGCATTGACCGAAATGGAAATCAGGTTGCTCAGCTTAAAGCCGACGATCGCGATAAACAAACCGATGCCGACCGTAATCGCGTTTTTCAGGTTTTGCGGAACGGCCGTCATCAGCATCTGCCGAACCTTCGTCACGGTCAAAATGAGAAATACGATACCCGAGATAAATACGGCGCCCAGTGCCGCCTGCCAAGTGATCGCGCCGTTCGAGCTGAGCACCACCGTCATAAAATAAGCGTTAAGCCCCATGCCCGGCGCCAAAGCGATCGGAATGTTGACGAACAATCCCATCAGGATCGTTACCAAGCCCGCTCCCACAGCCGTCGCAAAAAATACTCCCTCATTCGGGATGCCGGCTCCGCCTTCGCCCAAAAACAGCCCGTTGACGAACAGGATGTATGCCATGGCCATAAAGGTCGTCAGACCGGCAATGATTTCTGTCCTTACATTGGTTCCGTGTTCCTTTAACTTAAAGAAACGCTCCATTTTTACAGAATCCCCCTTAGAAAATGTGTCAGGACGACAAAAAAAGGCCCGCAGACCGTTACAGATCCGCAGGCATTATGCAAAAGGAAGAGATCGCTACCCGTGCACGTCCTGACAAACAGCCTTACGAATAAGGTGTGCCAAGCGCATGCAGGTTATCCGCATCCCTTCTTTTTCGTAGCCAGATCATTACGGTGATCTCGTAGAGACTCCCGGGCCGATTCCCGGGATTATACGAAAAAAATGATGATGTATTGTCGTTTCTTACATCATTTATTCTAGGGAGACGCGCGAAAATTGTCAATATAAAAAACGAATATTAAATCGCCAAATAATGTCCATTGTTCGGAATTAACATTTTTATCTAAATTCTATTCGATTTCGACGATCAATTCGATCTCTACCGGCGTATTAAAAGGCAGCTCATTCGCGGAAATCGCGGAACGCGCGTGTTTGCCCTTTTCACCGAAAATTTCGACCAGAAGCTCGGAAGCCCCGTTAATGACGTACGGCTGTTCGACGAATCCGTCCGCGGAATTGACGAAGGCCAGCATTTTTACCACCTGTTTGATCCGGTCCAAATCGCCCAAATGCTCTTTCAGCACGGAAATCAGGTTGATCATCACCTGGCGCGCCGCATCATACCCCTGCTCCACCGTCAGGTCGCTGCCCACTTTCCCCGTATATTTCAGCTTGCCGTTGACGCGGCAGTCGTTGCCGGAGGTATACACGAGGTTGCCGACGGTTTTGGCCGGAACGTATTCCGCTACCGGAGTCGGAACCTTTTCTAAGACGATCCCTTTTTCTTCGAGAATTTTTTCGATTTTTGCCATGATGGTCATCTCCCTTTTAAATTTAGCTTGCGCTTCGATACGAACCTGTTTGCATTTACCGTTCCAATTCATGCCGGCAGCAATGCTGGACGGGGATAAAAACGCCCGGCCGTTCATGCGTATGATGCCGATGCTCCATCGTTTTGCGGCCGTTGACGAGCACCGCGGAAATCCCCTCGGGATGCCGGATGGGGTCCTGGTAAGTCGCCGTGTCGGAAATGCGGTTCGGGTCAAAAATGACGATGTCCGCGGCATACCCCGGAACGAGGAGCCCGCGTTTGCCAAGCTTGAACCGCTGGGCCGGGAACGATGTTACTTTGCGTACCGCCTGCTCAAGCGTAAGTATTTTGTTCTTTCGGACGTACTCCGCGAACAGCCTCGGAAATGTGCCGTAGGAACGGGGGTGCGGTTTGCCGGTGACGCAGCCTAAGCTGTCCGACGCCACCAGGGAATAATCGTAACGGATAACTTCCCGCACGTCTTCCTCCGACATATGGAAATACACGATCGATACCTGCCCGTTTTCCCTCCGGAGCAGCTCCAGCGCCGCATCTTCCGGATCCATGCCCCACAGCTCGCCGATCTCTTGCATATGCTTCCCTTCGAGCAGCCTGCCTGCCGCGGAAGGCACGGAGGACACGAACACGCTTTGCCAGCCGGTCGAGCATACGAGGTTGTCCCAAGTCGTCTGTTCTTCCCGGAGCTCCTGCTTGATTTGGGCCCGGATGGCCGGATCGGCGATCCGCTCCAGCGTCGCTTCGATTCCGCCTTCGAGGACCCATGGGGGGAGCACCGTCGTCAGCGTCGTCGAGCCCGCGGAATACGGGTACACGTCGCAAGTGACGTCCATCCCGCGGCTTCTGGCTTCGTCGATCAGCTCCATCGCGGCCCCGGTTTGGCCCCAATTGATCCGGCCCGCCGCCTTCAAATGGCTGACATGGAGCGAAACGCCGCTTTGCTCCGCGATCCAGATCACTTCGCGCACGGATGCCAGCAGGTTGTTGCCTTCGCCGCGAATATGGGTGGAGAACAAGCCGCCGTACGCGGCAACGACCTTGCACAGCTCAGCCAGCTCTTCTTTTGGCGTATAACTTCCCGGAGCGTATAACAGACCGATGGACAAGCCGATCGCACCGGCCTTCAAGCCGTTTTCCAGCAGCCGTTTCATCCGGTCGAGCTCATCCTTGGTGGCCGGGCGGTTTTCGAACCCCATGACGGAGATGCGAAGCGCGCCGTGCGCCACGTAAGTGGAGACGTTTTCGGACGCGGGAGACTTCGCCAAATGCTGCATGTATTCCTCGATCCTTTCCCAAGACCAGGGCCAATCCGTGCGTCCGATGACGGGCTCGATATAGCTTTTCAGCTCGGCAGCCCGGTTGTTCACGTAGGGGGCAGGCGCCAGGCCGCAGTTGCCGACGACTTCCGTCGTGACGCCCTGCTGCATCTTGAACTCGCTGTCCGGCTGGTCCAACACGAGCAGATCGGAGTGGCAATGCCCGTCGATAAAACCGGGAGCAACCACCTGCCCGCGCGCGTCGATCCGCTCCAAAGCTTCGGCTTCGGTTCTGCCGACATGCGTGATTTTCCCGTCCTTGATGCCCAGTTGTCCAAAATACCACGGATTTCCGCTGCCGTCCACAATCCTTCCGTTTTCGATGACGATATCAAGCATCTTCTTCTCCCTCCCGCTGCGCTAGGCCAGTTTCCCTCTTGCCAAGACCGGGATGGCCCGAATGCTGCCGTCTTTCGACGCAAAAACCTCGTTATGCAAATTGACCGTCGAACAAATATGGTTAGGGACGATTTCGAGAATGTCGCCGACATGCAGGCCGTGCGGGCCTTGCGTCCGGATCATGCCGTGCTCTTCATTCATTTTTTCGAACACGGCATCCGGATGGCCGACGATTTCGCCAAAACCCTTCAGATGCAGCGGCGGTTGCCCGGGCTGCACGTCGGTCGCAAAGGTTTTGCTGCCGCCGTCGACGACCAGCCGATCTTCCGCGGGAACGCTTACAACCGTAACCAGCACTTTGGCTGCCCAATCTTCTCTGGAGCAGGCTCCCATCACGGCGAGCATCCGGTCATAAAAAATATAGGTGCCGGGCCGCACTTCCGTGATGCCCTCCACGGCTGCCGCATAAGGGGCGGTTGGCGTGGAGCCGACGCTGACGTCCCGGATGGCGATGCCCGCGGCGCGCAGCCTCTCCGCCGTTTCGACCATGATGCGACCCTCTTCCTGTCCTGCCGCTTCGAGATCCAGCGTCCCTGCTCCTTCGAACACCGCGCCTTTAAACGTAAAAATACCGCTCAAATCGAGCCCCGGCAGCTCCGCAATCCGTTTGGCCAGCTCTACGGCCTCATCCGGACGCACCCCCGTGCGCGCCAGACCCGTGTCGATTTCAAGCCGGACCGACAAGGTGATTCCCGCCCGCGCAGCCTCTTGGGAGAGATTCCGTGCGCCTTCGATGCTTTCGACGCCGACGATCATGCGGATTTTTTCCGCCAAAGCAATGATCCGCTTGATTTTGGACGGGGATACGATCGGGTAGGCGATAAAAATATCGTCAATGCCGTGTGCCGCCATCATCTCCGCTTCCCCCACTTTGGCCGCCGTGATGCCGGATGCCCCCTCAGCAAGCTGTCTGAGCGCAAACTCGGGAACTTTGTGGGTTTTGATATGCGGGCGAAGCTGTACCCCGTTCCGCGCGGCGATGTCGGCCATGCGGCCGATATTGCTCTGCATAACCTGTTCGTCGATCAGGATGCAGGGCGTCTCCAGCAGCTCTTTCGTTACCATGCCTTAAACCTCTCCCCTCTCGCGTACGCCTGTATTTTGCAATTCCTAACATAAGCCCATTATATAGGATAAACAATAGGAGGAAAGGAAGGAAATGATAAAATTCAACGAAATCGGTTGGCGGAATCGCCGAATGACCCGACGAAAAGGGATGAAATCTTCACGAGGCGGAGACATTACTTTTTATACATCGAAAGGCAGGTGCGAAAGAACATGGCGACATCGAAATCCGAACCCGAATACAGCGACTTTTCCAACGTCGAGTCCCAGCGCAACGACCTGACGGCCGAGGAGTTTCCGGAGGGCCCTTACGGCTCGGGCCTGGAAGCCGAATCGATCGGCAAAAGCGCCCCTTGGGGAAAAGGACAAAACGGCCCGCGCCCGTACGGTTACGAAAACCTGCAGCTCCATGAAGGTTCGGGCCGGGACTATCCGGCCGAAGATTTGATGACGGACGAACAAAACGAGCGCGAAAACGGCGAATAACCGGCGGCATGCCCAAAGTGACGCTCCCTTAAGGTAGACGGGACATGCATAAGTCCAGCTGCTTTGAGGGAGCTTTGTCATGTACAGCCTTGCGCGGCAGAAAAACCAAAAAGAAAAAGCCATTCGCCGTTAACGATGAATGACTTTTCGAACCGATTATTCAATGAACAAATAAATAAGCGTGACGAGGAGCGAAACCCCGAAAATGCTTCCCGCCACAAGGGTATGACGTTTCCGCTGCATGACGACGATGGCGATGTATTCGCGAATCATGGCATTCGGCCAGTAATAGAACGCTGTCTTCGAACCGATTCCCTGGCTCTTCAAACCTACCTTTTTCGCGTACAAGCTGGCTCTGAACAGGTGGAAATTGTTCGTCGCAAAAATGCTGTTATATTCGCGTCCCTTTAACGACTCCATGATCCGTTTCGAAAAAAGCATATTCTGGTATGTATTTACGGATTCCGTTTCCGTTATCGTGTGCTCCAAGGGAATGCCGCGCTCGAGTGCAAATTTTTGCATCGCTTCCGCCTCTGAAATATTCTCATCCGAGCCTTTTCCGCCTGAAAAAATGATCGTTGGCGGAAAAGCCGCCGCCGCTTGCTTCCGGTAAAAATCAATGGCTTTTTGAATTCTGCTGGCCAAAAGCGGCGGTACCTTGTCGTTAATCAATCCGCTGCCAAGAACGATAATAAAATCCTGATTATATTTAGGCCTGTTAAATTGATACAGCAAATATGCGGTCAGAAAATTGGTGAGGTGCAAAAAGAAATACACCACAATGAGGGTCACTCCGGCGTATAAAGGTTTAAAGTGAACGGATAGAAAACGCTCCGGGTTAATGATTTGGATCAACGACAACACGAGAAGGGCGATCCCTAAGATCAGCGTCAGGCAGTTGGAGAATTTCCGGCCTTCTTTTTTCAGCAAAATTTTCGCATTTAGGAAAAGACCGATACTTAAAGCCAATAACCCGAACGAAGAGATAATAAATACAAAAACGAGCGCAGCGAAGGCAAAGATCCCAAAAATCAAGAGATTCGACTGATACCCCAAATAACCGCAAAAAAGAAGAAACGAACAAAAAAACACGTTAAACAAAAAACCGTTTAACATTCGTCTCGGATCCGTCAAATAAAAGGCCAGGAACACCATAAACAACGCAAGAGAAGTCAGTCCAAGGGCTGCAAGCATGTTAATCAAACCTCAATTTTTATGTATTTTTTCAAAATGTCAAATATATCTTAACCCTTTCAAAGCGGAAAAAAACGCATGAACCTGAACGATAAAAAAACTCCCTTTTATTTGCCGAAAAAAGCAGATAAAAGAGAGTTGTTGTTTCAGATGATCGCCCGCAGGTAAAAAACAGCTGTACCGTCCATGCCGTCCCCTCTCACTTCCAAGGGGGGCAAGCATGGACGGACATTCACCCGGCTTACTCCCATTCGATCGTTGCAGGCGGCTTGGAGGTAATGTCGTACACGACGCGGTTGACGTTCTCCACCTCGTTCACGATGCGCACCGAGATCTTCTCGAGCACGTCCCAAGGAATGCGCGCCCAGTCCGCGGTCATGCCGTCGATGGACGTTACGGCGCGGATGCCGACGGTGTAGGAGTACGTACGCGCATCGCCCATGACCCCAACGCTCTTCATGTTCGGCAAGGCCGTAAAGTACTGCCAGATTTCGCGGTCCAGACCGGCTTTGGCGATTTCTTCGCGCAAAATGTAGTCGGAATCGCGCACGATCGTCAGCTTCTCTTCCGTTACTTCGCCGAGCACGCGGATCGCAAGTCCAGGACCCGGGAACGGCTGGCGCCATACGATGGCTTCCGGCAGGCCGCATTCCAAACCGACCTTGCGCACTTCGTCTTTAAACAGAGTTTTCAGCGGTTCGATCAGCTTGAATTTCATGTCTTCAGGCAAGCCGCCGACGTTGTGGTGCGATTTGATCGTTTGCGCCGTCGCCGTGCCGCTTTCGACGATATCCGTATACAGCGTGCCTTGGGCAAGGAAATCGAAGTCATCGAACTTGGCGGATTCTTCGTCAAAGACGTAAATGAATTCGTTGCCGATGATTTTCCGTTTTTTCTCCGGATCTTCCACGCCGGCCAATTTGCCGAGGAAACGGTCGCGGGCGTCGATTTTGACGACCTTCATGTCGAATTTGCCGACAAAGGTTTCCATGACGCTTTCGGCTTCGCCCTTACGCAGCAAACCGTGGTCGATGAACATGCATGTCAGCTGGTCGCCGATCGCTTTGTGGACGAGCATGGCCACGACGGAAGAATCTACCCCGCCGCTGAGCGCGCAAAGCACTTTGCGGTCTCCGACCTGTTCGCGGATGTCGCGCACCGCGTCATCAATGAAGGTTTCCATGCTCCAGTTGCCCTCGCAATGGCACACTTCGTACAGGAAGTTGCGGATCATTTCGTTGCCGTTCACCGAGTGGCGCACTTCCGGATGGAACTGAACCGCGTAAAGCTGCTTGTCCAGGTTGCTCATGGCCGCAATCGGCGCCGATTCCGTGCCAGCATCCAGCTTGAAGCCTTCAGGCAGCTCGACGACATGGTCCCCGTGGCTCATCCATACGGTTTGTTTGGCATCCAGACCTTTGATCAAAGTCGTGCCCGGGTTGAATTCCAGGTCCGCTTTGCCGTATTCGCGTTTGGCCGCGCGTTCCACTTTACCGTTCAGCTGATGGGCCATCAGCTGCATGCCGTAGCAAATGCCGAAGATCGGCACGCCCAGGTCATAAATCGCCGGATCCACATGGGGTGCGTCTTCAGCATATACGCTCATCGGTCCGCCGGAAAATACGATCCCTTTCGGAGAAAGCTCGCGGATTTTGTCGATCGGCGTATTGTATGGCAGCAGTTCGCTGTATACTCCCAAATCGCGAATGCGTCGTGCAATAAGTTGATTGTATTGTCCACCGAAGTCCAAGACGACGATGATTTCATTTGGTTTGTTCATGAACGTGCCTCCCTCAATTGTTGAAATTAATTATACGCAACGATAATTCATACCGTCAAGGAAACCGGGGCGGCAAGCTTATGCCACTTTTTTGGAGATCCGGAGGCAGCGGCGCAAATACGCGATGCATCTGCCCCGTTCCATCGGACCTTCGTCATAAGCTATCATTTCCCAATCGGCGGCAAAATCGTACAACATCCTGCGTATTTCATCTTGTTCAACAGGGAGGGACCGTATATACTCCCGAACCGTGCAGCCTGCGGGGGCGGCGCCGAAGCGTCGCGCCAGGGCCCGCCAGACCGGGCGCGCGCTTTGGATGAGCTCGTCTCTTCCCGGAAACCGCCGTCGTGTCGCGTAGAGGCGAAGCCATAAAGGCAAAAGCCCCAGCCATGGCAGCGCCCGGACAACCGCCAGGGCAAGCGCTCCCGCCAAAGCGGCTCCGACGGCGAACCATGCCGCGTGACGGAGCATGAAAGCCAGCGTCGAACGCAAACCGTCAACGGCCGTGCCTGCCAACGCTTTCAGAACATGCCCGCCTGCCGCGGCCGGACGGAACGCCGATGCCGTTTCCGACGCGCCGCCGGTCAACGCAATGCCTGGCGTAGGATCGAACGGAATCCAGCCGGACTCCGGAAAATAAACCTCCACCCAGGAATGCGCATCGCCTTCGCTGACCAGATACGTACCCTCTTGGCCGACTTCTTGTTTTCCCGGCGCAAATCCTTTCACGTACCGCGCCGGGATGCCCTCGCTGCGCAAAAGCACGGCCATGGCGGTCGAAAAATGATTGCAATATCCGGCGCGGGTCTCGAAAAGGAAGTCATCGACGAAATCCGTGCCGGCCGGGGGAACCCTCGTGTCCAGCGTATACTTTTCGTGCTCCTTCAAGTAATTCAGGACTGCTTGAACCCGGTCGTAACGGCTGCCGGCCCCGGCCGTCATTTCCTTCGCCAGATCCCTCACCCGCTGCGGCAGCTCCTCGGGAAGCTGCAAATACCGTTCGCGTACGGCGAGCGGATCCGGGCCCGACTCCCGCTTCAGCCGCTCGGGGTTTTTGTCCGGTATGGCGACTTTCACGGTATAACCTTCAATTTGCGTCTGCCCTCCGTCGAGCACGACTTTGACCGTGCCGGCGCCAACGTTTCTTTCGATGGCGGCAGGCAGCGCCGAACCTCCCGGGGACAGCCGCATGTCCACGATTTCGGCGACCCTGCCCCCGCCAAACAGCGGAAAGCTTTGCCGCAGCGGTTGCTCGAACGAGACATGCTGGGTGATTGTCGCCAGCCCCGCCGAAGCGTCTCCCCCTTGCTCCGCGATCACGCCGGGGGCATACCCCGTTTTGACGTCAGCGTCGGGTTCCGACCATTTCCTTCCATTATATTCGCTGAAGGTTTCGCCGCGCCAATAGGTCGGGACCGGGGTTTGGGCCGTGAAATAGATCCGGCTGCTTTGCTGAAGCGGAAGGCCCATGTCCTCCTCTTCGCCGGATAAATTATAGCCCGTCATCGCTGCCGCTTCTTTGGCCCCATATTCGGATTGAACCCAATTCGCCAGACGGTTCGCGGCTTGCTGGAGCGAAAAACCCGCAGCCGGTTTCGGCTCCGCCAGGCTCCCCAGCATCCAGCTGCCGGCAACGACCGTCAGCACGACCGCGGCAAGGGAGCCCCCCCATCTGCCGTACTCCGGTTTCGCCATGCGGCGGCTGCCAGGAAGCGAGCGTTCCCTTAAACGCGAGAAATGAACCATGCCCTGCAGCAGAAGCACCAAGGCGCTGGTCCGAATCACGTCTCCGTACACGGACAGGCCGAGCAGCGTTTCAAGGCAGAACAAATACAGCAGCGTGGCTCCCGCGAACAGGAGGATGCTGCTTCGGAGCAGGGCCAGGGACTGGACCGAATAGACCAGCAGCGCCCAGCCGACCATGAGCACGAGCATGCGCGCATCTTGGCTTAATGCCGAAAATCTGCCGGTGGCGGCAAGCTGTTCGGCATCTTGGCGCAGCACGGAAAGCATGGAAGCCAGGCCGGCTTTCTCCCCGCTTTTCGCGATGACATCCGCCCAAAAAAGAAGCGTGCAAAGTCCGTACAAAGGCGCCAAAAGGGGCAGCCGCGGACAAAAGGCCCCGAGCAGCAAAAGCATGGCCGTAAAGCCGTACATGACGCCGAACCATTCCCGGCTGACGGACAGCACATCCAGCGGTTGCAGCGGAACGATCCATTCCATGAACAACCCCATCAAGAGAGCGGAGATGCCGAGCCGGAACCATAACGGATCTTTGCCGGTTTCCATTTACACCGCCCCCTCTCCGGCGCGAAACGGACCGGTCAAGCCGACCTTCGTCACGCCTTCGGGATGAACGGCATAGATCCCGGCACCCATCCGGGAAAGGCGTACGGCCGCCGCAAAAGCCGAACCTGCTCGCTTCTCGCGTTTCCCGTCGGCCTCCCCCATCCCGGCATTCAGGGCCGTGCAATACAAATGAACCTGGATGCCCCTTGCCAGCAGCCGGGCTGCCGCCTCGGACGTCGGCTCGCTGAGCGTCCCGGTGATGAGCAGGACTCGCGTCCCTGGGGCCGCATGCCTGATTTCCGTTTCCAGCAAGGAGCCCAGGGCCGGGCCCTCGGCCAGTTCAACCGAAGACAGGGCGGCAAGCATTCGCGAATAACCGCCGCTGCCTGACATCCGATCCTCCGCCGGTGCGGCGGCAAACGCCGCGAGCGGGTCCGATGCGCCGCAGACCAGCTTGCCTTTGGCTCCGGAGCGTCTCATCTCGCTTACGATTCCTGCCGCTGCCGATACCGCCTGCTCAAAATCCCGCTTTGCCCGTTTCACCCGCTCCTCGTCCGTTCCTTCCCACGCAACATATCCGGCGTAGGAACGGTCCAGGACAACGAGGCAATGCGGATCGCGTTCGTCTTCCGGCAAAAAGGTGTTCAGGCTGCCGCGTTTGGCATAACTTTTCCAATGGATCCGGTTCATGGGATCCGTCGGCAAGTAGGGCCGAACCTCAGGGCCTTTGACTCCCTGCCTCCGTTCCATCGTTTGGGCCGGCTGCGCCGCCCCATAAGCAACGGCGGCCGGGGATTCCGACAAGCCGGCGACGGGCAGCGGCTTGGGCAGCACCAGAAGGTTTCCCTCCGATTTTTGCACCCGCTCCCCTTTAAACCAGCCGAAAAGCCCGCCCCATTCCAGCCGGCAGGCATCGAAGGAATATACGCCGCGCGGCAGGCTGCGCAGCTCGCAGCGGTATGCCAGGCGGCGCCGGAATCCCGGGAACAGGATATGCCGGCTGCTGCCGCCGGTGTAATAGTCTTCGACGGCAAGCCAAGGCACGGGGAGAAACGATCGGAACCCGATCTCCACCTCCATGACGGCGGTTTCGCCGGAAGTCACGACGGGGGCGGACATCCGGCGCTGGACCGTGACGTTCCTCGGCCCGAGCCATTGCAGCAGGATGCCGGACGACACGATCCATCCCGCGAGCAGCATCAAATACAGCGCCGAGGCGCCCCCATGCCAAACGTACAAGGCGCATAACGCGCCGAACACGCAAATCCCGGCCGACCACTCTGCAATCCGCCTTTTCATGGCTTTGCTCCTTTGCGGGCGGCGACCGGCATCGTCAGGCCGGATAACAGCTCCCGCACGACGTCCTCGCTTTGCGTCCCGGAGAGCACGGCCTCATGGCTGAGCACCAGCCTGTGGGCAAGCACCGGCACCGCCACATGCTTCACGTCGTCGGGGATGACGTAGGAACGGCCGGACATGTAGGCGGCAGCCTGCGAAGCCTGCATCCATGCAAGCGTCCCGCGCGGGCTGATGCCGAGCTGAAGCTTCGCATGCCGTCTCGAAGCGTCCGCGGTCTGGACCAGCATCAGCTTAATCGCGTCGTCCACGAAGACGCTTTTGGCCTCCCGCTGCATGTTGACCATCTCTTCGGCCAGCATTACCGGCTTGATCCGGTCCAGCGGGTCGTTCCCGGCCATTCGCGTCAGCAGCTCGATCTCCTGGGCCGGATCCGGGTATCCGAGCTGAATCCGCATTAGGAAACGGTCAAGCTGCGCTTCGGGAAGACGGTAGGTTCCTTCGAACTCCAGCGGATTTTGGGTCGCGAGCAGCAAAAACGGACGAGGCAAGAGATGCATATGGCCGTCAACCGTTACTTTTCGTTCCTCCATCGCTTCAAGCAGCGCCGACTGCGTCCGGGGCGAAGCCCGGTTCAACTCGTCGGCCAGCACCAGATTGTTCATGAGGGGACCCGGACGGTATTCGAATTCGCCGCTTTGCTGGCGGAATACCGACGTTCCCGTGATGTCCGCCGGCATGAGGTCGTACGTAAATTGGATTCGCCCGAAGCTCGCGCCGAGACAGGCGGCCAGCGAGCGGACCAGCATCGTTTTGCCGACGCCGGGAATGTCCTCAAGCAACAGATGCCCGCCGCAGAGCATCGACATCAGCGTCAGCCGGATTTGTTCCTCTTTGCCGACAATGACCGTGCCGACGCGGTGAATGACCCTTTCAAGCAGCTCGGGAGCAAAATCCCGATGAGGTAAGGAAGAAGTGGACAATGTCAAAACCTCCGATTCATTGTGGAGTGGCCGTCTATAAACGGAATCTATGAATATAGCTTTTCCACAAACGAAAGGAAGTAGACATGATCGCCCGGGTTGTTTTTCTTGAGCAGCCTCTCGAGAAACGGTCAGGACACCTTGACCCGCCGCTCCTCCCGGTTTTCGGAAGCCTCCGCGCGGGCATATCCGGCGTTGGCGAACAAGTCCCGCAGCGGAATCCAAACCGCATCGTTGATCATGCTGACGGACGTCGTGACCGAAGAGACGTTTTTCCCGGCTTTGGTCACCGTCAGCCGTCCGGTCCGGACCTGGATGTTCAGCACGGTATCCGAATCCGCCGACAAGGTCACTTTGGCGGTCTGCGTTTTCGGATCCCAAGCGGCGTTCCCGCCCAGCCTTTCGGCTACGGCACGGACCGGAACCAGATAATGCCCGTCCTTATACAGGTATTCTCCGGGATTCAGCGTCGTTTCCATCGGTCCGACTTCGAGGCGCAGCGGTTTGCCGTTCGCGAACAAGGCGCCGTTGCCGGCGACATGCGACTGCACCCACGACTCGCTTGGCGCGGCGCGCTTCAGCTTTTTCGCCTTTTCGTTCACTTTGAACTGCACGGGTTCCTCGTCCGGCGACAGGACGTCAAAACGATACCCTTGCTTTTTGTAATGCGCAATGATTTCAGGCAAAGCCTTCACGCTTTCCTCATGGCCGCTGCCGTCATGCAGCAGGAGCACGACGCGGTCCGAGTTCGCCGGGGCCTTGGCCCCTTTTACGATTTCCGCCGCGGGCACTCCCCGCCGCTTCGAATCGCCGCTGTCCACGTTCCAGTCGGTCACGACGTATCCGCCCAGCTTCATCAGGCGAAAATAGGTATCATCGAAATGGCCGGCCGTACCGCCCGGGGCCCTGACCAATTGCGGCCGAACGCCGGTGACGGCATAAACTTCTTCTTCGGTCCGTTTGATCTGGTTCCAGAAGGCGGGAAATCCGCTATAAAGTTCGGTATAATGATGATCATAGGAATGATTGCCTATCGCGTGCCCTTCTTCGTGGATGCGCTGCAGCAGCTCGGGATACCGTTTCACCTGCTCGCCCAGAACGAAAAACGTGGCGCGGATATTATTTTTTTTCAAAATATCGAGAACTTTGCCGGTTAAAGCGCTGGGTCCGTCGTCAAACGTAAGGAAGACTGTTTTTCCGGCTGAAGTTGGATTTTTGGATTTCGGGGATGCGGATGTTGTTGCGTACATCGGCGGAATTTGCTGCAGAACCCGTTCCTGCACCGAAGCTTCCGCGGTTTGAGGCTGCCGGACCAGTTCCTGTCTGCTGATGAACGGTAGGATCATGAGGAGCAGCAAAGCAATCAATAATCGTTTTACCATCGGGAAAACCTCCACTATTTCTATGAATTCTGCTTTCTGGTAGATTATATGGTGGGAGGTTCGAAAATAGACTTTACGGATCAGTCTTTTGGCAAGAACATCTTGGATCTGGTTTGGAGTGAGAATGTTGGAACTGCTGAAGTGGATACAGCTATTGTTTGGAGATTACGGTTATATCGTTTTGTTTTTGGGACTGGTTCTGGAGTTTATTGCGCTCCCGTTTCCGGGTGAGACGACCATGGCTTATGCGGGGTATTTATCCTACGCGGGGAATCTGAATTTCGGCTGGCTGATCGTGCTTGCTTTCCTCGGGACGACCATCGGCATAACCATCACGTATTTTATCGGCCTCAAGGCAGGTCTTCCCTTCATTCACCGGTACGGCAAATGGGTGCTGCTTTCCGAAAGCAAACTCGATCACGTGCAAAAATGGTTCAACAAGTACGGGCAAGGCCTCATTTTCATCGGGTATTTCATCCCCGGCGTGCGCCATTTTACCGGGTATTTTGCGGGAATCATCTCCGTTCCCTTCCGGAAGTTCGCTTTGTATGCATACAGCGGGGCGCTGTTCTGGGTGGTGCTCTTCATCAGCATCGGCAAGGTGTTCGGTCCTCAGTGGAACATGGCCTTTCATATGGTGGAGAAATATTCGGTTTGGATCGTCGGCGCCATCCTGCTGCTCGCGATCGTCCTGCTGGCCGTTCGTTACCGGAAACCTCTCTCGGCGCTGATGCACAAGCTTTTCCGCAAAAATAAAGCAAAGACCGTGTCGAAGACGCGTTGATCGAATGGCAACGTTTGAAAAACGTGCAAGGTCCATTGAAATAAAACAAAAGGGTATCCCTCCAGGTTGTTCAAACCTGTCGGGAAACCCTTTTTTTTGCGTGCGATCCATTAACCTTTCGCGTTCACGGCTTTGCCGACGTTCGGCATCTCCGCCTTTTCCGATTTCATGTTTTCGTCCTGCGGTTTGGTCTTTTTGATGAAAAACGCCAACACCAGCGAGACGGCGCTCAGCCAAGTGGCGATCACGAACGCGTCGTTGATGCCGTGCACCATCGATTGGGCCGATAGAGCCGCCATTTGCGCTTTGTCGGTCGCTTTGGCGGCGCCTGCTTTCAGGCCTTCGGTCACGTAATGTTTCGTTTGCGAAGTCATGACCGTCACCAGAATCGCCGTACCGATCGAACCGGAAATCGTCCGCAGCGTATTGGACATCGCCGTACCGTGCGCGTTCAAGCTGCGCGGCAGTTGGTTGAGGCCCGCCGTCTGGATCGGCATCATCATCAGCGACATGCCGAACATGCGGATCGTGTAAATCGTGATCAAATGCGCATAAGTCGTTTCAACGCTCAAGCGGCTGAACTCATAAGTCATGTAAGTCGTGATGGCCAGGCCGATGACCGAAAGCCATCTCGCGCCGATTTTATCGAAGATCGCCCCCGTAATCGGCGACATGATCCCCATCAAAATCGCCCCCGGCAGCATCATGAGGCCGGACTCCAGCGGCGTAAAGCCGCGGATATTCTGCAGGAACAACGGCATCAGGATCATGCCGGCATACATCGCCATCGTGACGATCACGTTGATGAGCGTCGTCAGCGTAAACATGTTGTATTTAAAAATGCGGAATTCGAGCATCGGGTTTTTGGACTTAAGCTGCATCCACACGAACGCGATCAAAGCCACGGTGCCGACCGCCAGCGACCAGACGACCTCCCGGCTTCCCCAGCCGTCCGTACCCGCGTCGCTGAAGCCGTACAATAGGCCGCCGAAGCCGATCGTGGACAAAATGACCGAGACGGCGTCGAATTTCGGCTTGGTGACTTTCGTGACGTTTTTCAAGAAGAAAATTCCGATCAACGTCGCGATAATGGCAAACGGAAGAATGATGTAGAACAGGACGCGCCAGCTGTAATGCTCCACAAGGTAACCGGAAAGCGTCGGTCCGATCGCCGGAGCGAGAATCATTGCGATCCCCATCATCCCCATCGCGGATCCGCGTTTTTCAATCGGGAAAATGTTCAGGAACACGACGGTCATCAGCGGCATCAAAATGCCGGCTCCCCCGGCCTGGATCAACCGTCCGACCATCAATACGCCGAATGACGGAGCCAAGGCGCATATGAGCGTGCCGATCGAAAACAGGGACATCGCCGAAATGAACAACTGGCGTGTCGTAAAACGGGCGATCAAAAAGGCGGTGACCGGGATCAACACGCCGTTGACAAGCATATAGCCGGTGGTCAGCCATTGTCCCGTCGCGGCTTGGGTAATCCCGAGGTCGGCCATGATTTTGGGCAGGGCCACGTTCATGAGCGTCTGGTTCAAAAACGCCACGAAAGCGCCGATGAGCAGGGCGGCGATAATCGGCCCTTTTTTTATGTGCTCGATGGACTGAGCTTCGCTGCTATTCATAATAGATTTCTCTCTCTCCCTTTTTCGGATAATATGTCGATAATCTGCTTGTGCGTCCTTAACATGTGACGCCGGTCCTCTTCCTTGATATGTAAAAGAGGTTCAAGATAGTCTTGGCAAATGGCCTCGGTGCGTTTCCGCAGTTCATCCCCTTCCTTCGTGTTTCTCAGCGTAATCGATCTCCGGTCCGTCTCGGAGCGTTTGCGTTCCACCATCCCCGCCTTGACGAGCCGGTTCACGACGCCGCTGGTCGTACTGTTGCCTATTAGAATGAAATCCGCGAGCTCGGTGAGTCCGATGTCCGGATGGTCACGGAGCGTTCGCAGCACTAGATATTGAATCCAGGTGGTCCCAAGCGATTCCGCTCTCTTCCAGAACAGCTGGTAAAAGCTTAAATGCACTTGGCGAAAAGAATACAGCAATTCAACGATTTGTTCCTGTTCCTGGGATTCCAAAACTTGCCCCCCCTGTTTCACAACCTAATATTTCGCATACGAATTAGTTTAATGCCTACCTGTTTCCATGTCAATAAAAATATACGAACAAATTTACATATGTTTTTACAATTTTATTTCATAAATTATCTGAAAACAACTATTTTGGATTAGACATGTCCCCTTAGCACGAACAAGATCCCCGGAAAAGCAAAAAAGCCGGTCTCCGCCGCCGCTTAAGCAGCGGGTACGGAAACCGGCTTTTGAAGGATCACAAATACGATAAAGAAAATTGGCATTATTCCGCGGCCAAAGCGCCCATTTCGTTTCCTTTGGATGCGGAAGTTTCTTGTACCGCCTCGGCGGCAGCGCCCTTTTTATCCTGATGATGCGCCATGATGACCTTTGCTCCGCAAAGGAACAGGAACATGATCAAATAGGTAACGATGTATTGCAGCGCCGTGCCGAGCCCGGCTTCCATATGGCCGCCGTAATAAAACAAGGCGCGGAACCCGTCCACCATGTACCGCGTCGGCAAAAACGAGCTGAGCGCGCGGTGAAACTCGGGCAGCGTCGTGACGGGAAAAGCGCCGCCGCTCCCGAAGATCCCCATAATGTTGACCGGGAACATCGCAAGCATCCCCCATTTGCCGAGGAACAGGCTGAGCATTTTGAATAAGAAAAACATCGTGAGGGAACTTAACAGCAGGAACAGATAAATGCGCCAAACGGCCGTCGTATGCGCGCTATCGAAAACGCCGAACACGAAAATCATGATCACCGAAGTCACGAGCACCGACGTAATGACTCCAAGCAATATTTCGGTCAGCAGTTGTTTGGCATGGCTTAGGCGATGACCTTTGCGTCTCATGTTTTCGGCGATTTTTTCCACATATCCGTGGATCATGTTGACCCCGAGCAGTCCGCTGATCGACGAGATCATGACGACCACGAAAGGCGTCATCCCTTTGTTGATGTTCCCCGTCAAGCCCAAGGCATTGGTGGTCTTCGCCTGTACCGGGTTATCCAGCAGCGTTGCCGCTTGCGGCGATACCTCCAGGCCGAGCTTCGTCATGCCCGCCTTGATTTGCTGGCTGACGCCGGCGTTCACGGTCGAGGCGACCGTCTGAAGCGCGGTGGTAGCGACCGAGGAGGCGAGCTGTCCGCCCGCTTCGTTAACCAATATCTCCATCCGTGCAGGTTTGCCGCCGGTTTGTCCGGTCATCAGCGATTTCTGCACGCCGGACAGCGAAGCGGAATAGTCGGCCGGAATGACGAGCGCCCCGTATGCCTTGTTGTTTTTGATTTGTTCGACGGCTCTTTCCCTGCTGGACTCGATCGTCCATTTAAAGGAATGTCCGTCCTGCGTTTGGATCAGATTGTCCATGATCTTTTGGCCCATGTTCACCGAGGCGGCGCCTTGATCCTCATTCACCACGATCAGCGGAAAATCCGTCAATCTTTGCGACTGCCCGCCGAATACGGGCAAATATATGCTTAGCATGCAAAGCATGAGAAAGGCCGTGCACCACACCGGGAACCAGGCGATTTTAACCTTCAGTAACCTTTTCAAAATAACACTTCCCTTAAGTTATGATTCATATTTTTTGCATATCGCTTGATTCCGAGTCCAATTTACGGTTCATGATCCGCATCATCACGTACAGAACCTCGAGGTCATCCTGGCTGAGCTTTTTGAAAAAGTCAGCGGCAAAAGAATGCTCGAACGGGAAAGAGGAGATTTCATGCCCTTCGTCCGTCAAGCTGATGAAATGGCTTCGCAGGTCGCTGGGATTTTCCGTCCGGGCCACAAGCCCCTTTTTCTCCAGCGAATCGACCAAATACGTAATGGACGCCGCCTTCAGCTTCAAATGGCTCGCCAGATGGCTCGACAGGCATGCGCCGCCCCGTTCGATGATATTCAATATAAAAAACTGGTTCAGGGACAATTCGTGCTTGCGCAGATGATCCATCAAGGCACGAATGCGCTGGCCAGTCATTTTTCGGGACAGCTCGCTGTATACATCAAATAACATATCTACCGTAATTTCAGGCTGCTTATCCATGTAATTCTCCTCTTTCCTTACCGGATAATCACCATTATACTTCGAATATTCTAAATTGTAAATGGATAATGATGTGTTTACATTTGTTTTCACTGAAATTTCACCATGGTTTGCTTAGAATATTCTAACTTATATTCTTAGGAACTCACTGCGGAAACAGCCGGAGCAGGCTGAGCGAAACGCCAAAAATCCCGGCGTCCGCCGTGGGCTGCACAGCGCCGGGATCTTTGGATTGCAGTTTACGATAAAGCGGACAGGACGTCCTCGGTATGGCCCTTGACCTTCACCTTGCGCCATTCCTTCAGCAGCTTGCCGTCTTCATCGATGAGGAAGGTCGAGCGGACGATGCCCATATATTCGCGGCCGTACATCTTTTTCAGCTGCCAGACGCCGTACATCTCGCTCACCCGGTGATCCTCGTCCGACAGCAGCAGAAACGGCAGGCCGTATTTCTCCGTAAACTTGCCGTGGGATTTGATCGGGTCGGGACTGATGCCAAGCACCACCGCCCCCTTCTCTTCCAGCAACGGGTGCGCGTCCCGGAAGCTGCAAGCCTCCTTGGTGCAGGCTTCCGTCATGTCTTTTGGATAAAAATACAAAACGACCTTTCGTCCGCGGAAACTGCTCAGCGTAACGTCCGCGCCGCTGGATGCCGGGAGGGTAAAATCCGGAACCTCTTGTCCGATCGCCAGTTCTGTCATATTCTTCGTGCTCCTTTCGGCAGGCAATCCATGCCAACATCGGGTGCCATCAAATGCAATATCCCAAGGTAAAATTGATTGTATTGTCAAAAAAAATTATAATAAATGAATCCTTATCCTACAAATTGTCGAATGATACAGCAAAAGCCTCCTTTATCAGCATAACTTGAAAGGAAGAGAAGGAATGACTTCAAGGAAAAAAACGATATTATGGATTATAGCCATCATCTTGGTAGCCGTCATCGGCTACGCGGTATATTATTTTACTTCGATATACAACGGTTTGCAGGGCCTGCAAAAAACCGGCGAAGCCTCTCCTTTTAAAAACGTGACTCCCGTCGAAGCCAAAGTCCCCGAGCCTCCCAAATGGGAAGGCACCGAACCCGTCAATATCCTCCTCATGGGCGTGGATGCCCGCGGCATCTCCGAAGGCGAGATTCCCAGGTCGGACAGCATGATGGTCGCCTCCCTCGACCCGGTCAAAAAGCGGATTCATCTGTTTTCCATCTTGCGAGATACGTACACGGACATTCCTGAGCACGGAAAGGACCGAATCAACACCGCGATCACCCACGGTCCGAACACGGCCATGAAAGCGGTCGGCGATTTGCTCGGCATTCCGATCCAATATTACGTTTACACCGACTTCCAAGGCTTTATCAAGCTGGTGGATGCGGTCGGCGGCGTCGATTTTTACGTGGAAAAAGACATGTATTATCCCAGCGCCGCGGATAAACACGAATACGACATCGACCTGAAAAAAGGCATGCAGCATCTCGACGGAAAAACGGCGCTGCAATATGTCCGTTTCCGCCACGACGCGACTTCGGACTTCTCCCGGACCGAGCGCCAGCGCGCTTTCCTGAAAGCCGTCGCCGCAAAAATGCAGTCCACCACCTCCATCATGAAACTTCCGGATATTTTGGAGGAGGTCAGTCCATACATCGATACG
This sequence comes from Paenibacillus sp. FSL M7-1455, assembly GCF_038004655.1. Classification (NCBI taxonomy): domain Bacteria; kingdom Bacillati; phylum Bacillota; class Bacilli; order Caryophanales; family Paenibacillaceae; genus Paenibacillus; species Paenibacillus sp. FSL M7-1455. Next base: position 5,152,293 of record NZ_JBBORO010000001.1, read on the forward strand.
AATTTATCGGTGAACGACATGTGGAAGCTGGCGACGGTCGGCTACAAAAGCCAGATGGCCGGCAGCGAGCAAATTCCGCCCATGAAGCTGCTCAAAGAAAGAACCATCGGCGGAGCGGCGGTGCTTACCGTATCGAGCGAATCCAAATTGAAGGATTATATTCAAGACGTTTTCAACAAACCGGCCACGGTACCGGTTTCCAGCGACGGAACCGCCGGGTCCGGAACAACCAATACCGAATCGCAGGACGCCACGTCCGGCAAAAGCGGCAGTACGGGCAGCAGCGATTGACGGCTGCCCGCCTGTGTTTCTAAATGGAGGATTGTCACATACATCGAAAGGAAGTTGAAATTCAATGAATCGTTCTCGTTCCGAACAGCTTTACCAGGAAGCACTTCAGCACATCGTCGGCGGCGTCAACAGCCCTTCCCGTTCGTTTAAGGCGGTAGGCGGCGGGGCGCCCGTCTTTATGAAGAGAGCCAAAGGCGCTTACTTCTGGGATGAAGACGGCAACCGCTACATCGATTATTTGGCGGCCTACGGCCCGATCATTACCGGACATGCCCATCCCCACATCACGGCGGCGATAACGCAGGCCGCGGAAAACGGCACGCTGTACGGCACGCCGACCGAACTTGAAATCCGCATGGCCCGGATGCTCAAAGAAGCCATCCCTTCCATGGACAAGGTCCGTTTCGTCAACTCCGGCACCGAAGCGGTCATGACGACGATCCGCGTCGCCCGCGCGTATACGGGCCGGAGCAAGATCATCAAATTTGCCGGCTGTTACCACGGCCACTCCGATCTCGTGCTGGTTGCGGCGGGATCCGGGCCTTCCACGCTCGGAACCCCCGACAGCGCGGGCGTGCCGTCCAGCATCGCGCAGGAAGTGATCACCGTTCCGTTCAACGATTTGGACGGCCTCGCACAAGCGCTGGATACCTGGGGCAAAGACGTCGCCGCCGTCATGGTCGAGCCGATCGTCGGCAACTTCGGCATGGTCATGCCGAAGCCCGGATTCCTTGAAGGGCTCTGCCGGCTGGCCCGCGATAACGGCTCGCTCGTCATTTACGACGAAGTCATCACCGCCTTCCGTTTCCATTACGGATCGACCCAAACGTTTGCGGGCCTGGCCAACCATGAGGCGATCAAGCCCGACCTGACCGCGCTCGGCAAAATCATCGGCGGCGGGCTGCCGATCGGCGCTTATGGCGGCAGCAAGGAAGTCATGGAGCAGGTCGCGCCGCTCGGCCCGGCATACCAAGCAGGCACGATGGCCGGCAACCCGGCTTCGATCGCGGCGGGCATCGCCTGCCTGGAAGTGCTGCAGGGCGAAGGCGTCTATGAAGAGATGGACCGCCTGGCCGCCAAGCTTGCGGACGGACTGCAGGCATCGGCCGACCGATACGGCGTGCCGCTGACGATCAACCGGATCCGGGGTTCGTTGTCCACGCATTTCTGCGACCATCCGGTCACCAATTACGACGAGGCGCAGGATACGGACGGCGAAGCATTTGCCGCGTTCTTCCGCAACATGCTGAACCGCAACGTCAACCTGGCGCCATCCAAATATGAAGCCTGGTTCCTGACGACGGCCCATACCGAGCAGGATATCATCGACACGCTCGAAGCGGCCGACGCCTCCTTCCGCGAAATGAGCAAAAAATAAGATAAGGCGCCAAAGGCAACGCACAATTCGAGTTCGCGATGCCATGACTATAAAAAAGCCGTCCCGAAAGGTCTAATGATCGACCCGGGACGGCTTTTGCCGTTTAAAACGGTTGATTTCTGCTCCTTCCTTGCTCCCCTTGCTTCAAAAGAAAATACAGCACGAGGTATGCCGCGTATCCCAGCAGCCCCCCGGCGGTATTCATGATGATGTCGTCGACGTCAAAGGTGCCGATAAAAAGGACGAGCTGCAGCGATTCCAACGCCAGGCTGACGCCAAAGGATAACAATAGGACTTTGGGAAGCGTCATCGAGCGGACGCCGCACACCATCGGCAGCAAAAAGCCGAGCGGCATAAACGCGGCGATGTTTCCGAAAAAGTTCATGAAGCTGACCCCGTCTCCCAGGTCGCGGAGGTAGCCCTCGATCTCCCGGAGCGGCATAAGATTGCTGACCATCCGAAGCCGGTCGGCGATCATCCCGGGATGCAGGATATGATCGATCAGCTCCCGCAAGTAATACACCGGGCTAATGCTGCCGAATTTGAACAGGATGATTTTGACGAGCGCGTACAGGTACACGACGAACAGCAGGATCACGCCCAGCTTGATCGCCGCATGGGCCGGATTCGAATCGGCTGGGCGGGCCCCGGCATCGTTATTTTGCTGATGATATCGTTCATCTCGCAGTTGTTGGTCATACATGGAAATAGTCCTCCTTAGCATGCTTCCTATCCTAAGCTATGTCTCGATTCAGGCATTTTCGCCGTTCCTGATTTCAGGATACCCTGCAGGTCTTTGCTATTTTTCAAAAAAACCTAAAGAAACTTAAAGAAGATGCGTTCGATCGAAAGCCTATTCCCTTTTGCCGGCAAATGCGGTACAATGAACCCCATATTCGCGATGATGAAGAAGAGTACGCGGACAGCGAGCCTCAAGAGAGCCGGCGGGTGGTGCAAGCCGGTGGCTGCGTTGGCGGAAGTGGGCTTCGGAGCGACCGGTCTGAACGTAAACCGCGATTTTCGGCGGCGATTAGTAGGACGGGCGGCGTGTCCCCACCGTTAACCGGGGCAGGGTATCGAAGAGGAGCTTAAAGGGCTGCCGCTTCCGTACCTGATGAGCAGGGCGGCCTTTTCCCATGGAAAAGAGCGGCCAAACAAGGTGGCACCGCGAAGCTGACGGCTTCGTCCTTGGAAAGCGATATGACCGGAAATCCCGGCATGCCGCTTTTCGCAGGACGGGGCCTTTTTTGATTTCGGGAACATCGGGGAGGGCATGGAATGCGTCCGTCGCAACCGCAGTCCTTTTTTTCGCCGAGCAGGTTTCACGGATGGCCGCTTTGGAATTCGGGCTTAGGGTTCATATGATTTTTATGGGAGGTGATGGCCATGGAGGACGGTTGGTGGCGGCTCAACGTCGGAACGAAAAGGAACAACTTCACCCTTAGGAGGAATTCTAATGACAACCCAAATGACAACGCAAACCAAACGGGAGATCGTATTGACCGGAGACCGCACGACCGGAAAGCTGCACCTTGGCCATTACGTCGGCAGCCTCAAAAACCGCTTGCAGCTGCAGCGGCAATATGAGACCTATATCATGCTCGCGGATGTGCAGGCGCTGACGACCCATTTCCATCGGCCTGAACTGCTTGCCGAAAGCGTGCGCCAAGTCGCGCTGGACTACTTGTCCGTCGGGATCGATCCGGAGCGCTCCACCATCTTCGTGCAGTCGATGATCCCCGAAATCGCCGAGCTGACCGTTATCTTTTCGATGTTCGTCACGGTCAGCTCGCTGCGGCATAATCCCACCGTCAAACATGAAGCCAAAGAACGCGGCTACGAAGATCTCTATTACGGCTTTCTCGGGTATCCGGTCAGCCAGGCGGCCGACATTACCGCCTTTAAGGCGACGCTTGTCCCGGCCGGGGAAGATCAGATTCCGCATATCGAGCAGGCCCGGAAAATCGTGCGCCGATTCAACGAATTATACGCCCCCGTGCTGGTGGAGCCGGACATTCTCGTCGGCGAACGTCTGGACGGACTCGACGGCGGCAGCAAAATGAGCAAAAGCCTCGGCAATGCCATCACGCTGGACGCTTCTCCCGAGGAAGTGAGCATGCAAATCCGAAAGGCGAAGACCGATCCCGCGCGCATTCATAAAACCGATCCGGGCCATCCCGATCGATGCACGGTGTTCGGCTACCACTGCATTTTCCGCCCTGAAGGCAGCGAAGACATCCGGGAAAACTGCCAAAAAGGCGCCATAGGTTGCGCCGCCTGCAAAGGCATGGTAACGGATGCGATCGAGGACGTAATGCAGCCGATCCGCGAACGGCGCGAAACATACAAACATCGTCCGCGATATATCGACGAAGTGCTGATGGCGGGCACGGCCAAAGCTCGGAGCGCTGCCCGGCAGACGATGGGCGAGGTACGCGAGGCTATGGGGATCCATTATTTCAAATAGGATGGAATCGGACGGCAACCCGCCTGATTCTTGCAAAATAGTAAAGGGATGCCTTCCGGCCGGTGGACCGGGGCATCCCTTTTTGTTCTATCCCTTTCGTTTTGCTCCTACTTTTTAGCGTTATATTCTACCGTCATTTCAACGCTTGCCTTGTTCCCGTCGCTATCGACGGCTTCGAGCACGATACGGTTCGTGCCGCTTGCCAAGGTGAGCTTCCCGTTGAATTTGCCGTTGTTTACCTTGAGATACATCGGCTCGCCGCCATTCAAGCGAACGCTGATCCGGGCATCGGCCACCGGCTTGCTGACATGGCCGGAAAGCATGTAGTTCCTGTTGTTTTGCTTTTTATTTTTGCCGTCCACCGTGATCACGGGCGCTGCCGTCCCCGGAGTCCCAGCCATCTCGCCGAGCACGATCCCCAGGCCGTTCGTGGCCAAATACACCCGTCCGTACACTCTCGGGTCACCGGTGATCGCCGTGTTCGCCGCGCCGAATTGATGCCGGTCGTCATTGATGCGAATCCACGTTCTGCCCGCATCGTCCGAGCGGTAAATGCCGTCCCGGCCGCCGATGGAGGCATGGGCGTACAGCGCCATGTAACTTTGGCCCGGCGCGGCTTTGCCGAACCCGATGGCCGCGGCGGCCTGAACCTGATCCAATTTCTTAAACGTCTTTCCGGAATCGGTGGAATGCCAAAGTCCATACGGGCTGTCCCGATCGGTGTTATCCTCTGCCGCGGCTACCCAAATGTCCCCTTCCACTCCCGGCATCGCCTTGAAATTGCTGGTCAAATACGTCGGCAATCCGGTTGCCGCCTTCGCAAAGGTCGCCCCGCCGTCCACGCTGACGTAGAATACGCCGTCCGCGATGCCGTAAAATTTCTTCGGATTCACCCGATCGGAGGAGACTCTGGCGCCGCTTGGGATGCCGGACGAAGCCTTCCAGGTCGCGCCCAGGTCTTTCGAGTAGCTCACCGGCTTGGGGTCCGCCGCATTGGACGGGCTCCAGACCATGGATGAGCCGTCGGCACCGACCGCAACATAACCGCCCTGCGTCGCGTCATTGGACGGCGAAACCCAGGCGTTGGCAGCCGGTCTCCACGTTTTGCCGTTGTCCATGGAGACGCCCATTCTCGGATTCGAGCCCTCGCTGTTGCCGACGCGAACGACGATGTTCGGGTTCAGCTCGGCGTAGTCGATATCCGTGCTGGTTCCCAGATACGGATTGGTGATCATCGGCGGCGCCTGGGTCAGATCCTCGTGGCGGAAGCCGCCGATATCCCCCATGGCGCTCAGCAGATGCGCCCCCGACGGCGGGCTGATCAGGCCCATTACCGCCGTTTCTTCTATCCCGTCGGCCATAACGGAAATGTTGACGTTCTGCCCTTTGTCCAGCGCCGTCACGTTATTGGAGCCGTACAGCGTCGCTCCCGTGCCGTACATGATCCGGTCCGGATCGAACGGATCGATTTCGAGGTCGCCGATCATCCAGCCCAGCTTCGGATTCTGCTCCGGCAGGTTCTTTTTCTCTCCCCAATCCAGCCAGGGAGCCAGCGAATAATCGATCGTATATTGATTGGTCCGGACCGGGTCCTTGGCATCATCAAGCGTCCAAAACGGCTTCCATGTCTTGCCGCCGTCGGTGCTTCGGTAGATGAACTCGTCCGGCCACCATTTGTTCATCGTTGCGACCATGACGGTATCGGGATGCTGCGCATCCACGGCCAAGCCGCCGTAAGGGCTGTCGGTCTTCCCCGCCCCCGTCGGGCTAATGTCGGTCCACTTGCCGGAAACGGTCTCGTATTTCCATACGGAACCTTCGCCTCCGTTATACGGCCCCACTTCCTTGGTATACGTCACGTACAGGTTTCCGTTCGCGGACAGGATGCCGTGATGCTGGATGAAACCTTGAGCCGGCTGTCCAGGCACAGGTTCCCACGTCTGGCCGCCGTCGGTGCTGCGATACAAGCTATGTTCGGTATCGGCTACCCCGGCATAAATCGTCCGGGTCGCTTTTCCCCTGCTCCCCGTGGAAGGATCAAACGTGACCCATACGACGCCCACCAGGTCGTTATACGGATCTCGAACGTTGCCGACCGCCGTAAAGCTCTCCACCTTCTGCCAGGTCGCCCCGTAATCCGTGCTCCGCCACAGCCCGTTGCCGCTGCGGGTGCCCATGTACAGGATGCGGTTATCGTTCGGATCGATCGCCAGCCGCTCGCCCATGGAGCGTCCCGGCATATTCCCGCCGAGTTTGAAAGGAAGCTCCGTGCGCTGCCACGTCTCTCCTTTGTCCGCCGAACGCAGCAGCACCCCGTTCATGTCGGTAAAGTCGTTGGTATACGTGCCGGCCGCCACGTACAGGCGATTCGTCTCCACCGGATCGGTCGCGAGCGTATCGACGCCAAGCATGTTCCATTCCTTGGCCCCGACAAAATCGAGCAGCTGCTTCCACTTTTTCAAGGCCGGATCCCACCGGTAAGCTCCTCCAATATCGGTCCGGGCGTAGATCAGATCCTTTTCGCTCGGGTTAAAAACAATGCCCGGGACAAAGCCTCCGCCGACGACCTTCACCCGGTCCCAGCTGTAACCCTGCCCGGAAGGCGCCGAGCCTTTGCCGCCTCCTTCCGGCTTGGCCGAAACGGACGGTCCGCCCATCGCCGCAAGCGGCGCCGTCAGGGCCGCCGCAAGCACCAAACTTAACGTCTTCTTGAACATGAATCTCCCTCCTTAAACATGAATTCGCCAGTTTGAAACCGCTGTGAGAAAGAATGGGTCCCAGCTTCTTTTGCCGGCCGGTCCCATCCTTCCGACATCGTTCCGGGTTCCAACGCCTTGCATTCGTCCTTCGGTCCTTCCGACGACCTAGCTGCAACGCTCCTTATGTAAGCGGTTTCTGAAGAACGGTATATTCATTTTAAGGGGACTGTTTCCCTAAAAAACACCTTAAGGGGACTGTTTCCCTAAAAAACACCCTAATAATTAGATCAGTTTTCATGTAAAAATTAGACATGAAGTCATTGGCCTATTGTCCGCTTAAATGCTGATCGACGCAAAACGCCGCACAATAAAATCGCGAAACTCGCAGGCCGCTGCCGAGAGGTAACGGTTCCGCATCCAGGCGATTTGGTAGGTGCGGATGCATTCAGGCTCAACGATTTCCAGCACGTGAAACGGAGCATCGAACTTCTCGAGCAGCGTCTCCGGCAGAAAAGCGATGCCGATCCCGGCGCGCAGAAAATGCCCGACCGCGGAATGCTCATCCACCTCGCAGACGATGTTCGGCGCAAAGCCGGCCTGCCTGCAAAAATCATCCGTCATCGTCCGAAACGGGTTTTCCGACTTTAGGCAGATAAACGGCTCCGCTGCCGCTTCCGCCAAACGAATGCTGCTGCGGCCCGCAAAAGGGTGCCCATGCGGGACGGCCAGCAATATCCGTTCCGTCAAAAACGGAATCCCTTCGATGTCCGGCTGCCGGATCGGCGGGAACGTAATGCACAAATCCAACTCTCCCTTGCGCAGCTTTCCGATTTTTTCCGTCTCCGAAGCCTGGGATATGTGCAGCCTTGCCCCGGGATGCCGGGCGATAAAATCGCCGATCGCATCGGAGAAACATTTATGCGTCGTGGTTGCCACAAAAATGCGGCCGCGCTCAAGCCCCGCCATATCCTGTACTTCCTTCCGCCCGTCTTCCAGCGCCTGCAGGGCCGTGTCGACTTTCCGCAAAAACGCTTTGCCGTAAGCGTTCAAACGGATTTGCCGTCCTTTGCGGTCGAACAACGGCACGCCTACGTCCTCTTCAAGCCTGGAAATCGTTTTGCTTAAAGCGGGCTGGGCTATATGCAGCTCCTCAGCCGCTTTGGTCATATGCTCCAGCTCCGCCACTTTCCGAAAATACTGCAACTGCAGAAACTCCATTTTTCCCACCTCATTGATACACTTCAGTATATTAATAAATACGGATATATATATTATTCATTATCTAGAGTTCATTATAAAATAATCCCTGAAGCAATGCGATGCTTAAAAAACGCAATCGTGTGAAACACGGCTCAGACATAGAACAGACAGAAAGGCCGATGAAACCATGAAGCGACAAATGAAAGCTGCGGCATTTTATTCAGCCGGAGCGCCGGATGTGCTGCAAGTCGTCCATTTCGACTTGCCGGAAGCCGGGCCGGGAGAAGTGAGGGTGCGGGTCAAGGCGGCAGGCGTTCAGCCTTTCGATGTGGCCGTACGGAAAAACGGCTGGGCGCCGTCCGGGCGCCGGATCGTCTATCCGCAAATCCTTGGCAATGAATTCGCCGGCGTCATCGACCAGGTCGGCGAAGGCGTCACGGCATTCGCCGCCGGCGACGAAGTGCTGGGCTGGGCGCTCCTTTCCTGTTATGCCGAATATGTGACCGTCCCAGCCGATCAGATCGTCCGCAAGCCCCGGAATATGCCATGGGAGGAAGCCGGGGCTTTAACGGCCGGCGGGTTGACCGCGTACACGGCCTTAAAGGAGCTCGGCGTCGGCCCGGGGGATACCGTCCTCATTCATGCGGCCGCGGGAGGCGTCGGTTCGGCCGCGGTACAGCTGGCCGCCTTGTGGGGGGCGACCCCGATCGGCACCGCCAGCCCGCAAAACCACGATTATCTCCGCTCGCTTGGCGCCATCCCCGTCGCCTATGGGGAAGGTCTGGCCAAACGGGTCCGGGCCCTTGCTCCGGACGGCGTGGATGCGGCGCTGGATGCCGCCGGGGAAGACGCGCTGAGAGCTTCCGTCGATCTTGTCCCCGATAAAAACCGGATCGGCACGATCGTCTCCTTCGAGCTCGCGGCCCAGCTCGGAGTCCGCATGATCCGCAACCAGCGTTCGGCCCAGCGGTTGGCGGAGCTAACCGACTGGTACGAACAAGGAAAATTCCGCGTTCATGTCCGGCAAACGTTCCCGCTGGAGCAGGCGGCGGACGCCCATCGCGAAATCGAGCAGGGCCATGGCCGCGGAAAGATCGTTCTTACCGTCGGATAACCGTGCTCAAAGCCGCCGGACGTTTGGCGTTTCCCTGCATTACAAAAAAACCAGCTGCTTGGCCGGATGATGGCCGAAGCAGCTGGTTTTTTTGACCTCTGATTATGGATTGATGAATACCGTTCTAAGTTTGTTTACGTACTGTACGTCCAGCCCCAGGCCTTGCGCCAGGGCCGCAACCGGCACGTAGGTTTTCGACTCTTTGCCCGCTTTGTTCAGGAAAGCCGCGGCATCGATCGGAACGTCCTTGCCGTCCACTTTCACCGTTTTGGATCCGATCGTAATTACGACCTTGTGCCCTTCGTGCGTGATCGTTGCGCTGGAGGTTTTATTGTCCCATGTCGACGTGGCGCCGACCGCGTCCACGATATCCTTGATCGCCACGAAGTTCAGGTTTTGCCGGATGACCGGCTTGTAAGGCGTGTTCAGCTCTTTGCCGCCCACGTAAATGCCCATGGGCGTTCCTGCTTCATGCACCGCCAGCTTCGTATAGCTGCCCCAAATCGTTTCGGAGAATACCTTGGCCATCGCTTCGTAGCCGAGCTGGTTCGGGTGGAAATCATGATCCTTGATCATATGGGTCATCGTGCCTTCCCCGCCGACGAATTCCTTGGCGACATGGGCGACTTTGACCTCGACCCCTTGCGCCGCGAAACCGGCGGCCATCTGGTCGATCACGCCGGTGAAGGCTTCGGCCGCTTTGCCGAGCTTCGGATACAGCGCTTTGTCGGCGATTTCCGGCAGGGGCTGGTATTGGTCCGCGACGACGATCAGCGCATCCGGGTTCAATTCATGCAGATCCGTGATGACCGCGCCGACGCTGTCGGTGTACAGCTTGAAAAGCTCCTGAACGCGGGCTTGCAGATCGGCATCGGACATTTTTCCAGCCGTCGTCAGCAGCTCGGACATGTCGTTGCCACCGATCGTGATCGTAACGGCATCCGCGGTTTCAAGCGCTTCCTTCGTCTCTGGCGCCGCGGCCCCGATCTGGGACGCGCGCGGGTCGGGCAGCTTCGGCTGGATGTCGTCGGCCGAAATCGCTTGGCCGTTTTTGACGGCTTCCACGAAGTTTTCCAGCCCCTTGCTCTTCAGCCCGGCGATGCCGACGTTCACCGTTTCCGCGCGCCCGTGCAGCAGCGCTTGTTCCTGCAGGCGGTCGACGAACCCGTAAGGGCGTTCCTTTTCGCCTTTGCCCGGTTCGTAACCCACCGTCAACGAATCGCCAAGCGCCACGATGCGGTAAGGCTGCTTCGCGCCAGCTTTCGCCGATTCCGGCGCGGCCGACGCCGCTCCCAGCAGCAGCGAAGACATCAGCACCGCCGCCGAAACGGCCGATATGTACTTTTGAATAGATTTTCGCATCCGATCCATCACTCCTCTTTTCGCCTATGAAAGCCCTTTCCACCTTGGCGACGCAGGGCTTTCTCCCATTTTACCATCTTCTGCTAGACGGAGTAACTGCTTTCTTCGCGGAATTTGGACGGCGTGCGTCCCGTCGCTTTTTTGAACACCTGCGTAAAATATTTCGGGTCCTGGTAGCCGACCATCGGCGCGATTTGGTAGACTTTGACGCTCGTATGCTTGAGCATGTACTTCGCTTTTTCCATCCGGCATTCGGTCAAATATTCCAAAAACGTGTATCCCGTCGCCTGCTTGAACAGCGTGCAAAAATGGCTGATGCTCAGCCCCGCCACTTCCGCTACCTCTTCGATGCCGAGATCCTTATGGTAATGGTTCATCATGTACAGCTTGGCCTTTTCGATCAAGGAGCGGGCGTCCTCCTTCGTCTGGCTTTTCATGCTCTCTTCCATTTGTCCCGCAAAAGCCTTTTTCAGCAGGTCGATCGCTTCCTGCAAATGTTCCGCCTCGTGAAGGGCCTGAATCAGCCCGTCCAGCGGCCAGTCCGCAAGCACGCTTGCGTACTCCAGCTGCCTATACAAAACGACCGCGATTTCCACAAGCAGCCGTTCGGCTGCATCTTTAGCGGCTGCATGGCGTTCGATGTACCGCTTCAAATCGTCAAAAGCCGCCTCCATCCGCTGCAGGTCCAGCGTACGAACGCTTTCCGCCAAAACGCTCTCCAGCTGCCGGGGATACTTCAGGTCCGAAGGCCGGGCCTCAGACTGCTGCCCCTCTTCGTCGGCAAACACTCCCTCCCGTTCGGAATAAAAACGGCGGTACAACGCCCGCGTGGCGCTCTGATAAGCCGCGCTCAGCTGCCTGATCCCCGTACAGGGCCGGCTTAAGCCGACGGAACAACCCAGCTTGGCGTATTTCTTGATCTGGCTGATCAGGTCATGGCCAAGCGCCGCGGCATCCGCTTGCCCTCTCGACGGGAACAAAAGGATCCATTCGCCGCTGTGGAAAGGAAACATCGTCAGCGCGCCATGCTGCAGGGACCATTCCTCCAAAATGTTGCGGATGGCAAACAGCCACAGGCGTTTCTCGTCCATCATCCATTGCTCGTTCAGGCGGAGATAACGGTCAAGCTGCACGACGGCCATCACGTATTCCTGCTCCAGCTCGCTGTTTTCCATCCACTGCATATGCCCGAGCGGCCGGTCGTTGCCTTCGATCCATTCCGCAAACAACCGTTCGCGCGCCATGACGGACAACGCCTTGGCCGAGTGCAGCAGCCGCTCGTTTTCCATCCGCGCATCCAGCTGCGCCGCCGCCCGTTCAAGCATGCCTGTCAGTTCCTCATGGTCGATCGGTTTCAGCAGGTAGTCGAACGCCCCTTGGCGCAGCGCCTCCCTCGCATATTCGAACTCGCCGTAGCCGCTGATGACGATAAAGATCCGCTTCGGACCGCCTGCCAGCACTTCCTTCATCAGCGCGATCCCGTCCATGCCCGGCATGCGGATGTCGCTGATGACGATATCCGGCGCATGCGCTTCGATCAGCTTCAGCGCAGCTTCCCCGTTGCGTGCCGTTCCGGCGACCTCAAGCCCCAGCTCCTCCCAGCCGATGGCCGCCTGCAGGCTGCGGAGAATGATCGGTTCGTCGTCGACGAGAATGACTTTATATTTTCCGGATCCCCCCAACTCCCTCACCTCCTGCTCATTTCAACCCGGAGCTGCTGCGCAGGCTCCAATACCGGCGCAGCGAATCATCCATGCGGCGGAGCGCCTCATCGGGAGCGATCCGCCGGCTGATCGTCTCCTCCACCGCGGCCAGGAACGACCATTTGACCTCGGGCGAAAGGATGTTGTCGTACGGCGCAAAAGTCTGCGCCTCCTGTTCCATGAGTCCCGTCACCTGGGTGAACACCGGACCGGTCTTTTGCGCATCGAAGTCGATCCGCATGGACGGGATGCGCAGCCCTTCGTACACGATTCGTTTCTGCACGTCCTCCGAATAAAAAGCCTTCATCAGCTCTAAGGCCGCTTTCTGCTGCGCCGCCGTCAAGTTCGAGGAAAGGCCGATGCCGAACGTGTAACCTCCCGCGATCGATCGCTCCCCTCCCGGATGCAGCGCGGGAAACGGGAGGACGCCCACCTTGTTTTGAAAGTCCGGCGGCGCCTTCTCGTTGTGGAACAAGGTGATGTCCCAGTTCCCGTTCAGGTACATGGCGGCTTTGCCGTGCGTGAACAGGCCGATCGCTTCCTCGGTGGACAAACCGTTCGGGTCCGGCCCGAAGGCTCCTTCCTTGCCCCATTCCGCCAACTGTTCAAACGCTTTCAAATATCCGTCGTTGTCGAATACCGCTCCGGCGTTCCCTTGGACGATCCCGTCGATTTGCTCCGGGCCGCTGTAGCGGTCCATCAAATAATGGGCAAACACCGCCGCCGGCCACCGGTCCTCGTTCCCGAGCGCAAACGGGATATACCCGCTTGCTTTCAGCACCGTCACGGCTTCGTTCAGCTGGGAAAGCGTTTCCGGAAGCGCCAAGCCCAGCTTGTTGAAAATTTCCGTGTTCACGTACAGCGGCTCGGCATTTCCCTCGATCGGCAGGCCGTAAATGCGCTGATCGTAGGTCCATAACTTCAAATCTTTGAATTCCTTCTCCAGGCCGTTTTCTTGGACGAACGCCGTCAGGTCCATCAGGCGGTTGGAACGGATGTACGGCTCGATCTCCGCCCCGCCGAACAGGACGAACATATCCGGCGGCGCGCCGGTCACCATTTCGCTTTTCAGCTTTTGTTCCCGGTGGATCGTCTGGTCCATGCCCTCGAAATTCACCTTGACGTTGGGATGGCTGCTTTCGTATTGCCGGACGACATCCTCGAAAATATCCAGCATCGGGCGGTCATGCTCGGCGATCCAGAAATGGCGGAAGGTCAACGTCGTTTTTTCTTCGGTCTGCTCCTCGATCCCGCCGTGGTTGCTCCTGGCCACCAGCGTAACCGTGACGGTGAGCACCGCCGCGTACAGCAGGGCCCAGCTCCAGTTCAGCCATTTTTTAAAGTGCGCTCGCTTCACGTCCCGCTCCCCCCTTCCGCTTCCGGTATCCCATCTCATGGCGTGATTTTGGGCAGCCGGATCCGGATGACCGAACCCCAGCCCGGTGATGAGCAGACGAGAATGCCGTAACGTCCGCCGAACCGGATGCGCAGCCGTTCATGCACGTTTTTCAGCCCCACGCCGCTGTCGCGGTATTTTTTCGTGCCGCCCGCTTTGTCGTCCTCCAAATGCCGCAGCGTATGCTCATCGAAACCCGGGCCGTTATCGGTCACGTCGATGATGATGTCCCCGCCCGCATCCCTGGCTTCGATCCGGATAAGTCCTTTGCCTTCCATCGGCTCGATCGCATGGTACAGCGCGTTTTCGACGATCGGCTGGACGATCAGCTTTTGCGTCATGAACAGCTTCAGCGGTTCCGGCAGCACGAGCTCGTATTCGAAGCGGTCCTCGAAGCGGTATTTTTGGATGTTCATGTAATGGCGGACATGCTCAAACTCCATGTTCATCGTGATGAGCTCCTGGTTCTCGCTGATGCTGATGCGGAGCAGCTTGCCGAGCGAGACGACCATTTTGCTGATATCCCGGTTGCCGGCCAGGACGGCCATCGAGTTGATGGACTCCAGCGAATTGTATATGAAATGCGGGTTGATCTGGGCGACCAGCGCCTGCATTTCCGCTTCTTTTTTGCGGGTCTGTTCGGTTTCCACCTGCTGAAGCAGCTCCTGGATTTGGCTGCTCATGCGGTTGAAGCCGTCGATCAGCAGATCGGTCTCGTCGAAGCGTTCCACATGCGCCTGGATCGGCACGAAAATGCCCTGCTTCACCCGCTTCATGCCGTTGACCGCGCTGATGATGCTGCGCACGAGCCTGCGGATGAAAAACTGGTCGAACCATAACGCCGACAGGAGCGAAAACAGCACCAAAATGACCGCGATGTTGCGGATCGACACCGACTCGGAGCGGATCAGCTTCAGCGGGGTAACGGCGACCAGGTACCACTGCTCGTTATGGGACGGCAAAAAGGTAATGAGCGATTTTTCATGCTGGTATGTATCGACGTAGTAATCCTTCTCCTGGCGGTAACCGTCCGACAAAAACGGAAATTGCACCTTTTCGCCCACATGGCCCCCGGATTTGTTGAACACGATGCTGCCCGCTTTGTTCACGAGCAAAATATCCCCGCTTTTGAGCGTGGCGGACTCCCAAAATACCTGGTCCAAAATGTCCGGCTTCACGTAAATGACCAAATACCCGATATCCTCCAGCGAGTAGTAGTCTTTGATGACGCGGGCATGGATCATGACCGGCTTTCCCCCTGCGGCGGAGCCGTTTTCTCCCGGACCGGACCAGACCGGCCTGCCTTCGGCCTTTTCCATGTCGGCGAACCATGCCTGACGCTTCATGTCCCCGTAGGGCAACGGCGCGTTGTATTGGTAGACGAGATCCGTTTTGGAATACAGGCTGAACGAAGCGATCATCGGATGGTTGATGAGCAGATTGTTGATTTCCTGCTTGCGGTCATAGGTCAACCCGGAGCCGTCATTTTTAAGCGCCTGCTGGATGGCCGGCTGCGTGATCGCCGCATTCGAGATGGAGTTGATTTCGCTGAGGGCGAATTTCAGCTTCCGGTCGGTCTCCAGGAGGGAGATCCAATAAAAATTGCTCGACTTCTTTTCCATCGCGCTCGAAAAATTGTAATAGGAGACGACGCCCATGACGATAACCGGGATAAACACAAGAAGAATAATAGCAAGCAAGATTTTGCGGCGGAGCTTCATGGCAGTCCCTCCTGCGCCTTGATCTGTGGCTTCACTCTATTATTCTTCATCAGGTTGAATATTCCTTGCATGACACGTTTTCGGGCGAAGGTCCCGCCGCAAGCAGTGCCGGGCTTGCCGGCACCAAGCGGGAAACTTCAACTTTTGACCGCGCCGGAGGTCAGGCCGGCGATGACCCAGCGGCTGAACAGCAGGAACACGATCAACAGCGGAAGCGTCGCCGTAAAGGTCGCGGACATGATCATGCCGTAATCGAGGCCGTCCCGGTTGGCAAAAAGCTGCTGCAGCGCGATTTGGATCGTAAAATGCTCGCTGTTTTTCAGCACCACGAGCGGCCAGAAAAAGTCGTTCCATACGTTCATGAAATTCAGGATGCCTAACGTCGCCATGGCCGGCGTAATGACCGGAACCGCGATGTTCCAGAAAATCCGGAAATGCCCGCCCCCGTCGATGCGCCCCGACTCGATCAGCTCGGAATGCACCGCCGTGGCCGCATACTGCCGCATCCAGAAAATGCCGAACGCGTTGACCATGGCCGGAACGATCAAGGCGCGGTACGTGTCGATCCACTGCAGCTTCGCCATGATGATGTACGTCGGAAGGACGCTGAGCTGCGACGGCACGAACAAGGTGGCGATGACGAAATAAAAAAGCGCGTTTTTGAACGGGAATTCATATTTGGCAAAAGCATACCCCGCCAGCGTGCAGAAAAAAACGACGGATACCGTCACCATCGACGAGACGAACAGGGAATTCAGCAGCGCTTGGAAAAAATCCGTCCGCTCCAGCACGCGCTGAAAATTGTTGAAAAACTCGCCTCCGATCGTCAAGAGCGGCGGAATGTGGAAAACCGCGCCGCGGTCGTTCGTGGCGATGACGAACATCCAATAGAACGGAAAGATCGAGATCAGGGCACCTGCGATGAGCAGGACGTAAAATGCGGTTTTGCCGAAAATTCCGGCTCCGCCGGGGGCCTTCGAAGGTTGGGACCAGCTGCTCGAGCTCATGCTTTGCCACCTCCCGTACTGCCTTCCATGCGGTTCGATACCCACATATTGATCATCGAAAAGATGATCGTAATGATAAACAGCATGACCGCGGTCGCGGCCGCCGTGCCGAAAAAGCCGTTGCGGAACGCTTCGCTGTACAGATAGGTTACCATGGTGATGCCTTCCTCGCGCGTGGAGCCCGTTCCCGACTGTCCGAGATACACGTACGGCTCCGTAAAGAGCTGCAGCGCTCCGATGGTCGAAATGAGGGTAACGAACACGATGAACGGCTTCAGAAGCGGCATCGTAATGTACAGCAGCTGCTGGCGCCGATTGGCGCCGTCGATGCGCGCCGCTTCATACAGGTCCAGCGGGATGCTCTGCAGGCCCGACAGGAAAATGATCGCGTTGTAGCCCGTCCAGCGCCACATGACCATCGTGGAAATGGCGATTTTGACGCCCCACCACCCGGAGTTGAACGCCATGCTCTCCATGCCCATATGGTTCAGCAGCCAATTGATCATGCCGTTGTTGCCGAACAGCGTGCTGAACACGAGGGTGACGGCCACGATGGACGTAATGTTGGGCATGAAAAAAAGGACGCGGAACGTTTTCTTGAACCGGGTCATCGCCGAATTCAGCATAACCGCCAACAGCAGGGCTATAATCAGCTGCGGAACGGTGCCCATGACGCCCATGATGAGCGTGTTCGTGAACGAAGTCCAAAACAAGGGATCGCCGGTGACCAGGTCGTAATTTTTCATGCCGACATAGGTCATCGGCCCGAGCGCATCCCACTTGAAAAAAGACAAATAGATCGTGAAGAAAATCGGGTACAAGCCGAAAATCGCAAACAAAATAAAAAAAGGCGATATGAACGTATAAGCCGTTAACCGGCTTCGCCTTTGCTCGGTCCAGAACGGCCGCTTGCCTGCCGAAACGGGCCGCGCGGCGGTGACGGGTTCTGCCATGACGCACCTCCATGAAGTCGCTTTTGATATGCCCGGAGCAGACCGGAATGAGGCTCGTGCCTGCATCCGGCCTGCTCCGGGAGAGTCCTTCGGGCCTGACGGCAACCGCGGCGCGAACCGCCGATTCCCGAAGCGTCAACGCCTCTTTGAGCGGTCTGCCGGTTGCCAGTCATGCCGGGTCTGCCGGCTGCCTGCTTAGCTGCGGGCCGCCAGCGTCTTCGCCTTCTCCACCGCCGCGTCCCATTCTTTCGCAGGATCTGCTTTTTTCTCCAGCACGTTTTTGAGCGCGTCCTTGAAGTAGGTATCGGTTTGGTCGTGCAGCGGACCGTAATAGATCGGTTTGACGCGCTGCGCCGCCTTGCCGTATTCCACCGCCGTCGCCTGGCCGCCGAAGAAGTCGTCCTTGAAGCCCGTAAACGCCTCATCCGTATACAAGGCCGGGATGGACGGCATCAGCCCTTTCGTCTTGAACGATTCCAGCTGGTTTTCCTTGCTGTCGAGCCATGCGATGAATTCGTACGCTTCCTTCGGATGTTTGCCCTGCTTCGGCAGCGTCAGGAACGAACCGCCCCAGTTGCCGGCGCCCTCCGGAAGCTGGGCGATCCGCCATTTGCCCGCGGAGTCCGGACCATTGCTTTTGATGTTGCCCGCCATCCAAGCCGGGCCGAGCATCACGCCGAACCCGCCGTCATTGGTCGCCTGTCCCCACTCCGGAGACCACAGCAGCGTATTGCCGATCCAGCCTTCCTGGATGCCTTTGACGGTAAAGTCGTAAGCTTTTTTCACCTGCGGGTTTTTGTCGCCGATGAAAGAGCCGTCTTCTTTGCTGAAGTAGATTTCCCCTTCGGATTGGTCGCGGATGGCGTTGTATACCAGGTCGGTCAGATCCGCGAACGGTTTACCCGTCTTTTCTTTGAATTGCTTCGCCGTAGCGGCGAATTTATCCCATGTATCGATCGTTTGGCCGAATGCCTCCGGGTCGGTCGGGAGCCCGGCCTGCTCCGCCAAATCGGTGCGGAAATAGACGACGGTCGGGCCGATGTCGGTCGGCAGGCCGATCTGGAAGCTGCCGTCCTTGGAAGACCCCTGTTTCCATTTCCAGTCCAGATAGTTGCCGGCGATATCTTTGGCGCCCAATTCGTTCAGGTTGTAAAATTTGTCCTCGGCGGTGATGAACCGCTCCATGAATCCGATTTCAAGCATGAAGATGTCGGGCGCCCCGGAGCCTGCGGACAGCGCCGTCGTCAGGTTGTTGTGATGGGCCGTCTGGTCCGACGTATTTTGAAACTTGATCGTGACGTTCGGATGTTCCTTCGTGTATTCCTTGCCCAGTTCCTCGTAGTTGGTCGTTCCGAGCGACCAGAAGGTCAGCTCCACTTTTTCGCCGGAGTCCCCTTTTGCATCGCCGGATGGCGCGGTGTTGTTGTCCGTCGTGTTTCCGGGCGTCGTTTGGGTTTCTTGCTTGCCGCCGTTCCCGCCGCATGCCGCGAGCGATGCCGTAAGCAGCAGCGACAGCAGCAGCAGCGGCCATTTTTTGCCTCGTTTCATTTTTCTTTTGCCCCTCTCGAAAATAAGTTTGACGTCGTCTAAGGTTTAGTCTAATCGAGGGGGCCATAAATTTTGAGGAGACAATATTTCGATTCGAGGTTGAAATTATTACGGCGCAAAAAAACGCCGAAGGATTCCCCCCCGGCGCCTCCATATTCAGTTCATGTCGAAACCGGGCGGGGCTGAATCAGGCATGACGGGTTACCTGCTTGCCCGCTCCTCCTCATAACCTTCCACGTAATCCCGATGCTTAAATCTCCAGGAGCACATATCTTTAAGCACCGAGCTTAACGACTTGCCGTGCTCCGTCAGGGAATATTCGACCTTGGGCGGAATTTCCTGATAAATCTTCCGGGTGATCAGCTTGTCGCGCTCCAGTTCGCGAAGCTGGTTTGTGAGCATGCCCTGCGTTATGTTGGGAAGCTGCCTCCGCAATTCCCCGAACCGTTTCGTCCCCTCGTGGAGCAAAATGAACAATATTAACGGCTTCCATTTCCCTCCGATCGCATGCAGCGTCGCCATGATTCCTTCCGTGTTCCCGGGGCGGCGTTCGTCCGTGCTCACGTTCTTTCGTCCCCCTTCCCTTTGATGCGGTTTCGGCTTTTTTGCCATTTTACCAAAACACACCGTTATCTTACAGTACTCTCATTTCTCGGACATAGTACGTTTTTTGGTACCATTCCGCAACCCGCATCCGAACGGATGGTACGGTTTGAGAGACCTGGTATGAAAAAAAAGCGTACTTTTCAGAAAACGGAATCGGAACCATACTGGAGATGAATCCAACGCATGCATCATTTTTAAACCCTCGTGAACCGACGAAAGGATGATTCCATATGAAAACATTGATTATTGCGGCACATCCCGATCTTGGCGTCTCCCAAGCCAATCGAGCGCTCATTGACGCGGTGAAAGGAGAGCAGGGCATTTTCGTCCACGACCTTTACGCGGAATATCCCGACTGGAACATCGACGTCGCCCGCGAGCATCGGCTGTTGACCGAACATGACCGGATCGTGCTGCAATTTCCTTTTTATTGGTACAGCACGCCGCCCCTCCTCAAAAAGTGGTTCGACGACGTGATCCTGTCCGGCTGGGCTTACGGCCCCGGCGGGTACCGTTTGAAGGGGAAGGAATTCATGGTAGCCACCACGGCGGGCGGAACGGAGAAATCCTTCCAAGCCGGCGGAGACAACTGGTATGCGATGAGCGAATATCTGAAACCGATTCAGGGGACGATCAACAAATGCAGCGGCGTGTTTCTCCCCCCATTCGTCGTTTACGATGCCAATCGGGCAGACGGTTCCCGATTGCAGCAAGAAGGGCGGCGGTATGCGGAGCATATCCGGATGCCTTACCGCGTCCTGGTTCACTAAAAGCGACGTTTGAGCCGTCAAAGCGGACTGCATGTCGCAAAATTTTGGCGGATGTTTGACTGAACGTGCCTGAAGGTACAATCAAGTTCTGAACGACGCAAAAAAAGCGGACGAAGTGACATATCCACTCCGTCCGCTTTGCCTCTTATTCCTGATTCGCCTCGTGATCGGGCGTGTGTTCCCATTTCTTCGCCCGTTCCAGGTACCGGTCGTACCGGTCGTCCAGCTCGCGCGCGATGCTGCGGTATTTCAACGTTTCTTCCACGATCGGATCCATTTTCGTCTGAATCCGGATTTCATATCGGGGGGAAATAAGCTCCCGCTCCTGCTCCTTGCGGTGACCCCGATCTTCCATTTCGCCTTCGGTTAGCATCTCACTAAGCTGACGCTCCAGTTCATGTTTTTCACTCATAGCAAAGACACTCCTTGCGATAGATTCCGCACCGGGCTAGGTGCTTACGATATGTGTTATCCCGTCAATCGGGAAATGAAACGCCTTCCGGCATGATCACGCGTTTTCCAGTCCGGTGGCCGCGGCTTCCTTCAAAGCCTGAACGAGCTCCGCATGCACCGCTTTGTTCGTGGCGGCAACATGGCGCGTACGAAGGGAATAAGGGTTCCCTGCCGTATCGGTGATTTGTCCGCCGGATTCGGTAACCATCAGCGCGCCCGCGGCCGTATCCCAGGCGTTCAGGCCGATTTCCCAGAATCCCGTCAGCCGGCCCGCGGCGACATAAGCCAGATGCAGCGCCGCCGAACCGCCGGAGCGGATATTGCGGACCTTCGGAGCCAAATGCATCAGCCCCGCCATGTTGACCGGAAGCGTGCTCTCGCGGCCTACGGGGAATCCCGTCGCCAGCAGGCTTTCCTCCAGCTTGGCCTCGCCGGATACCTGCATGCGTTTGCCGTGGACGTAAGCTCCCTTGCCTTTTTCGGCGACAAACATTTCATCCCGCGAAGGATCGTAAATGACGCCGACGATCACCTCGCCTTTATGCGCAAGCGCAATGGATACGGAAAAAAACGGGAAGCCGTGCACGAAATTGGTCGTGCCGTCCACGGGATCGACGATCCACAAGTATTCTTCTTCCGCATATTTCTCGAGCGCTTGGGCCGAAGCCTCCGGGCCGGGCTCCACGCCCTCTTCGCCGAGAATGGCGTGATCCGGGAAATGGGTGAAAATCAGCTTGCGGATCATCGATTCCGCACCCTTGTCCACTTCCGTGACCAGATCGCTCACCGCGGACTTGGTATTTAATTGTTTTACGGTGCCCAATCTGGTTTTAATCCATTCCCCCGCTTTGGAAGCGGCATTGATCGCCACAGCGGTATAGCTTTTGCTCGTCACGACATAAGGAGTTGTTTCCTTTTGGTTCAAAGCGCTCACTCTACTTTCCGTGTTATCGTAAGTCAGACATCTGATCGATGTGATTCCTTGAAGACAGACCGATTCTTGCAGTTATCATCTTTAAAAATATACGTGATGAAAGATTTAAAGTTTCGCCCTTTTTCACAAGGCGGTTCAAATCCGGCGGCAGCCTGGAAAGGCCTTGGCGACAGCCCAAAATCGCCGCTTCGCTCCTTCGGGATTCAACCCGAAATTTCGATGCTCGCCCCGTCCAGCATCCGGACTCCCTCCGATTCGTAATTAGCTAAACGATTCATCAGGTCAAAAAGGGCGGCATCCTTCCGTTTGGCTTCGATCATCACGTCGATTGCGGGCGTGCTGCCTGCGATATGCCGCAAAAAGGCGAGCAGCGGGCCCGGCTCCACCAGGTCGGCATGGCTGCGCGGATCGCTTTCGCTTTTCGGGCTGGATACATGAATTTTCGGCGGCAGCGGCCGTTCCGGATCCGCGTCTTTTTGCGCAAGCGCTCCGGCCCACGTTTCCTGAATGCCCGGCCAAAGCTCCCACGGCTGTTCGCCGTCGTTGTTGACCCATTGATGATGCAGATCGAGCACCATGGGCAGGCCCGTCGCCCGGCAGACCTCCAGCGTTTCGGCCGCGGTAAAGGTTTTGTCGTCGTTTTCGAGCGTCAAACGCTCCTGGATTTCCCGGTCCAGCATAGCGACATGCTCTTTGAAGCGTTCGGCGGCGGACGGCTTGTCTTTGTAGGCCCCTCCGATGTGGATGTTGTTTTTCGCGGTAGCATTCAGTCCCATAGCCTTCAGCATCGCGACGTGATGCTTCAGATCCCGCACCGAATTGCGCAATACCTCCGGCCTCGGCGTGCTAAGCACCGTAAAGTGATCGGGATGAAAAGACACCCTCATCCCATGGTCGCGGACGTACTGCCCCACTTCCCCGAAAGCGCCGTGCAGCGCCGCAAACGGGTCCCAGTCCTGCAAGTCCTCGTGGGTCGACAGCGGGATCAGCTTGGAGGAAAAGCGGTATACCCGGATGTCATGGGCATGGTTATGCTTCAGTAGCCGCAGCGTGTTGTGCAGATTCCCTTCCGCGATCCTCTCCAGCTTGCGGATGGCCGCATCCCGGTCGCTCAGCTTGCGAAAACTCGTCATCGTCATCGTTTTGGACGGGGAAGCGTCCTGAACCTCCATCGACATGGCCACGTAGCCGAACCTTACGATCATCATTCCGCTCCTTAGGGTCTTAGTAAATGATTATACCTTAAGGATTATGTTCCCCAAAAAACATTTCGTAAGCCAAAGCCGTTTGAATCCGCGATTCCTCGTCATTCAGCTTGCGGATCAGCTCCATTTCGACCTCGGTCACCTCTTGCCCCTGAAAGTTGATTTCGGCGATGCAGCCCACGATTTTTACGATGGCCACCGCGACGTTGTCCGGCGTATACGCGATCACTTTCTGCCCCGTCGGAAAAACGCGGAAGCCCTGCTTCACCATTTTGCCGCGCCCGTATTCCATCAGTTCGTACAGCTCCTGGTCGCTCTTGAACTTGCATACCGAGTTGAATTCCGTTTGAAATCCCATCCATGCACCTTCCCTTTCCCCATAAAATGGCGTTCCCTCATGCATAAAAGGTGCCCGGGCCTTTGACTGCGCCGGCCGGACACCTTATGAAACGTTTCTTCATCTTCGAGCGGGGCAGCCGCTTACGGTTCGTTCGTGTAGCTCAGCGCCTGCTTGTTTTCGTAGCGTTCGAACGCCAGCTCGATCATCCGGTCGAGAAGCGCCTGATAGCCGAGCCCCGTTTCCCTCCAGAGCAGCGGATACATGCTGTACGGCGTAAAGCCCGGCATCGTGTTGACTTCGTTGATCAAAATCGCGCCGTCCGACTTGCGGAGGAAAAAGTCCGCCCGGGTAATGCCGCTGCCTTCGATCGCCTGGAACGCGATCAAAGCCGCTTCGCGCAGGCGGTCCGCCACGTCCGGATCCACCGGAGCCGGAATGATCATCTCCGACTGGCCGTCGGTGTACTTGGCGGCGTAATCGTAATAATCGGCGGAGGATACGATTTCCCCCGGAACCGAAGCCATCGGCTCCTGGTTGCCGAGAACGGCCACCTCCACCTCGCGGGCATCGACGAATTCCTCCACGATGACCTTCAGGTCGTAACGGAAAGCAAGCTCGACCGCACGCTCCAGCTCCTCGCGGTTTCTCGCTTTGGAAATGCCGACGCTCGAACCGAGATTGGCCGGCTTGACGAAGCATGGGTACCCCAGATCGTCTTCTACGCCTCGGATCAGATTAAAGCTGCCTTGTTCCCATTGATGTTTGGTGAAATGGCAGAACTTGCACTGCGGAAGGCCGGCCTGCGCGAAGAGCTTCTTCATCACGACCTTATCCATCCCGGCCGCCGATGCCAGCACGCCCGCCCCGACGTAAGGGATATTCGCCATTTCGAACAGCCCCTGGATGGTGCCGTCCTCGCCGAACGTTCCGTGAAGGAGCGGAAACATCAGATCCACGGCCGGATCGCCGCCGTACAATCGGCTGAAAATCGCGCCAAGCGCCGCTTCGGTGCCTTCCCCGCCTTCCTCCAGCTTCAGCTTTTCCACCTTGTCAAGCGGAGCGGACAGCGCGGGTCCCTTTTTCCATTCCCCCTGCTTCGTGATGTAAAACGGAATCAGCTCGTATTTATCGTAATCAAAGGCGTTCATGACCGCAAAAGCCGTTTGCAGCGACACCTCGTGTTCGCCTGATTTGCCGCCGTATACCAGCCCTACGGTTGTTTTGTTGTTCCCCATGCCTAACCTCTCTCTTTTTTACTGTATTGCAGGCTGCTCCTGCTGTCGTACCTTATCATTATAACGCTCTAGAAGTAGTCCGGGATATGCAAAAAACGGTACGCGGTATTTTCGGTCCACGCATAGGAATCCCTGTAATCCCAGTAACGGTGCCGGCTGCTGACCGTGTGCGCGTTCACCAGCGGCTGCCCGCCGGCATCGAAAGCGGTGACGATCGTCGAATGCTGGAAGGAGCCGTCCCCGTCCCAATCATAAAAAATGACGTCGCCGAGCATCAGCTGCTCCGGACGTTCCACCAGTTCCCCCCGGGTTCCCCAAGTGCTTGCCGCAAGAAAAGCGGACAACGCGTTGGACACGGCCCAACTGTAGCTCCACCATTCCTTGCCGCCGACATATCCCTTGTACCACCAGCCCGTTTCTCTTCTACCAGTATAGTTGATTGGCGCACCGCCTGCAAAGAGACATTGGGAGATGTAATTCGTGCAATCCACGTCGAAAACCGCAAACTCGGGATTGTAGGAATTCCACCAGCGGTCGGCATACGCAGCCGCTTCCTCCCGGCGGTACCGGACGGACTTCCGGTTGATTCCCCCGCCCAGGATGTACGGGTTCAGGTAAGGCTGGGGACTGCTGCCGTAGGACGGGTAACCGGACTGCTGCGGTTCCGCCAAGACGTCGATGCCCGCCGCCGACGGATGCTTTTCCGGCGTGAGATGTTCCACGGACACGATGACCCAATCGTCGCCGTCGCGGATCAGCGTCAGGCGCTCCCTCTGGATCGTTTCCTCCGCATGGGTCACCCCTCCTTTTTCATAAAAAAGCTGCACATGGAGCTGCACGTCGACGACCGCTTGATCCGGGGCGTCCTGGATCGTCCGCAGCAGCTTGGCCCTTGTTTCGCTGCGAAGCGGCCGGGCCCCGCGTTCTTCGTACCATTGCGAAAGCCGGAAGGAACGCTCCGCCTTGGCCATCAGATAACCCGGGTCGGTGACGACCTGCTCCCCTTGCTGCGACCGGTAATCGATCTGCAGCTGATTATATTGGTTCACATAGGTGTAGAGTGTCTGTTTCCATTCCTTCTCCATCCGCTCTAATCCCCTCTCGTTTCCGTTACTTGCAGCCGTTTTCAAACCCTGAACGGGCTTCAGGCCTGAACAAGCCATGAAACGGCTTCCTAATATAACGTATATGAACCGAAACGAGCCGCTATGAACTTCAGTTCATCCGCGGTTGAAAGGGGCGGCCCGGGGAAAGAATGATATTCGGCGGTTTTTGGGGCATGCGAATTCCTTGGCGCCGCAAGGATCGGGAGGCCTCCCGGACAGTCGTCCTTCTTCCTTTTATCCCACCTTTCGTTTCATATAAATAGACGCAAAAAGTTCTTTACTCCCCGGCTTGTAAACGGTATACTAAAAGCAAACCTCACTATTTTGAAATTATGTTTCATCTAGTGAAACAGGAACGGCAAAGTGATTGCCCTTATCGCTTACCGCATCCCACCGAAAATGTTCACGAGAGCACATTCTTAAGGAGGTACATGTATGACAGCAAAGGATCAATTCTCCACAGCCCGCAGCCTGGAAGTCGGCGGCAAAACATACCGCTACTACAGCCTGAAGGCGCTTGAAGAACAGGGACTCGGCAGCATTTCCAAGCTCCCGTTCTCGATCAGAGTGCTTCTGGAAGCCGCCGTCCGCCAATTTGACGGCCGCGCGATTACCGAGGAGCATATCAAACAGCTGGCAAAATGGAACGAAGGCGTAGGCCGCAACAAAGAAATTCCGTTTATCCCTGCGCGGATCGTGCTTCAGGACTTTACCGGCGTTCCGGTCGTCGTCGACTTGGCCGCGATGCGCGACACCGTGAAAAAAGCCGGCGGCGATCCGAAGAAGATCAACCCGCTCGTACCGGTCGACCTCGTTATCGACCACTCCGTTATGGTTGACGCCTTCGGCACACCCCAGGCGCTGAACTATAACATGGAAGTCGAATTCGAGCGCAACGAAGAGCGCTACCGCTTCCTGCGCTGGGCGCAAACGGCGTTCAATAACTTCCGCGCGGTTCCGCCGGCAACGGGGATCGTTCACCAGGTCAACCTGGAATACCTTGCGTCCGTGGCAGCCACCAAAACGGTTGACGGCGAAACCGTCGTCTACCCTGACTCCCTCGTCGGAACGGACTCCCATACGACGATGATCAACGGTCTCGGCGTCGTGGGCTGGGGCGTCGGCGGCATCGAAGCCGAAGCCGGCATGCTCGGACAGCCGCTTTATTTCGTCACGCCGGACGTCATCGGCTTTAAGCTGACGGGCAGCCTGACGGAAGGCGCAACCGCGACCGACCTGGCCCTGACGGTCACCGAAATGCTGCGCAAAAAAGGCGTCGTCGGCAAATTCGTCGAATTCTTCGGCCCTGGGCTTGCCAACATCAGCCTGGCGGACCGCGCGACCGTAGCCAACATGGCACCGGAATACGGCGCGACCATCGGCTTCTTCCCGGTCGACGGCGAAACGTTGTCCTACCTGCGCAACACCGGCCGCTCCGACGAACAAGTCGAGCTGGTGGAAGCTTACTATAAAGCACAAAACATGTTCCGTACGGCCGACACGGAAGACCCTGAGTTCACGGACATCATCGAGCTCGACCTGGCTTCCGTCGTACCGAGCCTTGCCGGACCTAAACGTCCGCAGGACCGCATCGAGCTGACGAACATGAAAAAAGCCTTCAACGATATCGTGCGCACGCCGATCGAAAAAGGCGGATACGGTCTCAGCGATGCTAAAATCGAAGAGAAAGTGACCGTGAAACATGCGGACGGTACCACCAGCCAAATGGGAACCGGCGCCGTCGTCATCGCCGCGATCACGAGCTGTACCAATACGTCCAACCCAAGCGTTATGCTGGGCGCGGGCATCTTGGCGAAAAAAGCGGTTGAACGCGGCCTGAAAAAACCGGGCTACGTAAAAAGCAGCTTGACGCCGGGCTCCCTGGTCGTTACCGAATATTTGGAAAAAGCAGGCCTGCTTGAATCCCTGGAAGCCCTCGGCTTCTACGTTGCAGGTTATGGCTGCGCGACTTGCATCGGCAACTCCGGCCCGCTGCCGGACGAAGTCAGCCAGGCGATTGCCGACAACGACATGACCGTAGCCGCCGTATTGTCCGGCAACCGGAACTTCGAAGGCCGCGTCCATGCGCAGGTCAAAGCCAACTACCTGGCTTCGCCTCCGCTCGTCGTAGCCTACGCGCTGGCCGGAACGGTCAACATCGATCTGCAAAACGATCCGATCGGCCATGACCAGGAAGGCGAGCCTGTCTATCTGAAGGATATCTGGCCGACTTCCGCGGAAATCAAGGAAGCCATGAACCAATCCATGAACGCGGAAATGTTCCGCAAAAAATACGCGAACGTCTTTACCGCCAACGAACGCTGGAACGCGATTCCGGTTCCGGAAGGCGAACTGTACGAGTGGGACGAAAAATCCACTTACATCCAGAATCCGCCGTTCTTCAAGAACCTCGGCACGCAGCTGGATGACATTAAGGACATCAACACCGCTAACGTACTGGCACTGCTCGGAGATTCCGTCACGACCGACCATATCTCCCCTGCCGGCAACATCTCGCCGACAAGCCCTGCAGGCCTGTACCTGAAGGAGCACGGCGTTGAACGCAAAAACTTCAACTCCTACGGCTCCCGCCGCGGCAACCATGAAGTCATGATGCGCGGCACGTTCGCCAACATCCGGATCCGCAACCAGGTTGCGCCTGGAACGGAAGGCGGCGTTACGACGTACCTGCCGACGAATGAAGTGATGTCCATTTATGATGCATCCATGAAGTATCAAAACGAAGACCGCAACCTTGTCGTCATCGCAGGCAAGGAATACGGTACGGGAAGCTCCCGCGACTGGGCGGCCAAAGGCACGTTCCTGCTTGGCGTCAAAGCCGTTATCGCCGAAAGCTTCGAACGGATTCACCGCAGCAACCTCGTCGGCATGGGCGTGCTTCCGCTGCAGTTCCAAGAAGGAACCGGCTGGAAGAGCCTTGGCCTGACCGGCAGAGAGACATTCGACATCGTGGGTCTGAGCAACGACGTGCAACCTGGCCAGACGCTGACCGTAAAAGCGACGCGCGAGGACGGCACGAGCTTCGAATTCCCGGTTACGGCCCGTCTGGACAGCATGGTGGACGTGGATTACTATCACAACGGCGGCATTCTGCAAACCGTGCTTCGCCAAATGATCGCAAACCAATAATAAGCTTAATGAAAAAGGCGTTCCCCAGCCATGTGCATGGCTCGGGGACGCCTTTTTTCTTTCGTGTATGGAGGTGAATCGTGCTTATCTTCAATAAGATGCCGGCAACCGGAAACTCTATCTCAGCCCGACATGGTCAAAGCGGTTCCGGATCCGTTCATGCATAAACGACTTGATCAATCCGATCGCCTCCTGTTCCGCACGCTGCGCTTCATCGAATAATCGAACGAGATTTCGGGCCTGTCGTTTCATGCTTGGATCCTCGGCAATGAGGCCCAGCACCTCGCGAAACGCTTGTGCGGTCTTTCGGTAAGCTTGAGCCGCCGGTTCAAGCTGCGGCCATAGAGACGCCAGCACGCCTATATATTCGCCGACGTCCCGTTTGGCGGCGGCATAACATTCGAAAACCTCGCCGGCCTGAACGGGATCGAATGCACCTCCATGGAGTGCCTGCTTGATCGCATCATAAGCCTTAGAGCCGCAGGCATAATCCGCTTCGGGGAGCATCCGGTCATGCGTCTCCCATTTGTAGATTGCTTGCATAAGGGATTCCTTATAAATTTCGATCGGATCGAGTTCGACCGTATCTTCGAGTATCTGATAATACCAGTAGGGGGAACGATTCTGTCCGAATTCCCCGTACGGCAATCGCTGCAGCCCATGTCCGGAGCCGTCGTCGTAATACAGGATGCCTTCTTCGTCGTCATATCCGGCTGCAACGGCAAAGCAGTCCTTCCAGAACACGGCTCCGATCCCCCGGTCCAGCGACGCCTTAATTTCGGCAACCGCCTCCTGCCGATATAACGGAAACGTCGGGTGAAAGGCAAACCCCGCGGATGACGAAGCGGTAACTCCCATAAAATCCGCGGCGAGAAAGTTTTCCGCCACCCAATTGTATGCCGTCGGCGACTCGGCGGTTAAATGCCGATGGACCGCAAACCGGAAGCCGGTAACGGTCATGCCGGCAAGCATCGCCTTGGAACAGGACGTCCAACCGGCATGGGTCAACACCGCATGCATCGCATCGATGTAGGATCTGGACTCCGTGGTCATGCGCAAATCTTTCAGGATGATTTTGGCCATAACTTCTCCCTTCCGTTTATCTTGCGGTATGCAGTCCCCATCGCGGAACCGTCGACCGTTTCAAATCCGGATATTGGACGGAGATGCTTCCGAAAACGCCCATCGCCCGCTCCTCCAGCTTCTCCGCCTCCTTCAGCACCCCGATCAGGGCCGGAATGCTCTCCTGGCTGAGCGTTCGGCCCCCGTTCGCGGAAACGGTCCAACGCTCCGGCGGCTCCATCATGCCCGCAAGCTGCTCGTAACATGTCGCCGCTTCCTGCAATTCCGGAAACATGAGCACCGCCTCCTGCAAAAAAAACATGATTTCCGTCCTCGAGCCCCGAAAGGCATCCCAAACATAAACGGCGCCAAACGAGTCAAAGTCCCCTTGCTCCAGCGCATGGATAAAATACGAATAAGCCTTCCTTCCGGAAGCGATGCTGCGGTTCGGGGGAACCGGATGCGGGTTCTCCCAATCGTCCAGCGCCATGCGGAGTGCCTCCAGAACCATGTCTTTCTCCCCGATGTCCACTTTCCCGCCAAACATTTGCGCATACCAAAACGGGGTGAAGTTGATGCCGAAATTATCGTACAACACGATTTTGCTTTCCGCGGAGTACCCGTCCTGCACGTAAAAAATCCGGTCGGCATCGTCATATCCGTGGATGACGCCGAATTCGGGAAGCCAATACACCGCTCCGAGTCCGCGGTCCAGGCTGGATT
Source organism: Paenibacillus sp. FSL M7-1455 (assembly GCF_038004655.1). Lineage (NCBI taxonomy): Bacteria > Bacillati > Bacillota > Bacilli > Caryophanales > Paenibacillaceae > Paenibacillus > Paenibacillus sp. FSL M7-1455. Next base: position 5,182,716 of record NZ_JBBORO010000001.1, read on the forward strand.
TGATCCACTTGACGGCATCCTGCTGATATTTCTTAAACGTGGGATGCCGCGTCCTGCCTGCATCCGTCACCGTAAAAATGCCGAGGCTGTCGGCGGCCCGCTTATGAACCGTCCCCCACTCCCCGTAAGCCGTTACCGAAAGCGGCAGCAGCCGTTCATGTACGGAAAAGATGAAAGCCATGCCGCTCACCGCGGAAAGCCTGTATTTCGGTCCGGAGAATAACCCGGCTCCCGTCAGGACAGCGTACAGGCTGTCGGTAAAAGACTTCGATTCCCTTTTCATCTCCAGTCCGCGCAGAATCACTTCGGCCATCGGCATCATTCCTCTCCATCCAAGCATTTTAAAATTTGTCCGCACCGGTTCCGCAGCTTGGTTTTCAGCCATTTGGGAGATACCAGGTTCAGCCATCCGCCCAGCATAAGCTGCTGCAGGAACGCGTCGTCGTCATAAAAGTCGATGTCGTAAAAGCCGTCCCCGGCGGGTCTTGCCGGATAACCATGCCAGGCCTCCCCCTGAAGCTCCCGATCCAGCCTAAGCCTGGCCGTAAAAGGTTGGATCGCGGGAGGTCTGCCCTTTACAAAAGGAACGTCCCCCGCTTCGTTTATCTCGAACATGCGATTCGTCACATGCAGGCTTTCGATGGCGTCCAGCCGGTACAGGCGCGTTTTCCCCTCATGTTCTTGGTACGCTGCAACATAATCGGCGTTGTATCGGGACAACAGACGCACCGGACATACGTCCTCCCGGAACTCTCCGTTTTCGGACCGGTAATGGAGATGCACGGTCCTTCGCTGCTCGATCGCAAACGCCAGCTGCCCGCTGATATGGATAAGCCGGGGATCGGCATCGAAATAAGGAAGCCTCCCGGCTCCCTCCCCTTCTTCCTCGCCCGCAAACCTGCCCAGCAGGTGTGCGACCCGCTGAACGCCGGACGGGGCATCGGTGCTGTACTCCCCGTATTTTCGGGCCAAAAATTTCAGCACCGACTTTTCTTCTTCCGTCATGTACAAATGCGGCAGCATGTACGTTTTATCCTCGTAGCCGTATCCACGGTGTTTGGCTATATAAACGAGCGGCGCCCGCAGTGAAACCGCAAGGTATTCGATGTCGCGCTGCGCCTGCCTTCTGGAAATTTCGAATTGAAGGGCAAGATCCCTGCTGCTCGGATAATGCCCTCCCCTAATCCGCTGGTCAAACCAGTGGATCCTGTGCATATTGCTCATATCTTGCTTCTCCTTGTCAGAAGATCATGCCCTTCAGCTATATTGAAGCATTTGCAGGCTCTGGGATACAAGCGGTTTTTGAATCTTTTTCCTGCCGAAGATTTTTGATCCTTACTCCGTACGAGCGGCCGGTTCCGGATTTCGGCTGGCGGCGTCAACCCTTTCTTGCGTGGCTTTAAAGCATTTTTTGCAGACTTTCATGGATGCGCCTTCCGTACTCGTGCGGGTATATAAAAGCTTGATCCTCCCGCTGCCGCAAACCGGACATGTCCCCCGGCCTCTGGACGGCAAATTCCATAATACGCGTCCCCGTTTCGTTTTTGCCATGAACATATAACCTCTTTTCATTCATTTTTCCGCGTTACATGCCCATTATAGGAGATGTGATGCGACATAAAATGTCGTAACAGTTTCCGCTTTCGCTTCTTTGCAAAATGGAGCGTTTCGAAATATGATGTTTATAACCGCCATGAAACGGGTAATGGTTCTACACATGCCGCGCCGAAACATAAGGGCGCTTCCGGTTTGCAGCCGCCATGACGCATGCAGGGTTAGCAAACCTTCGGAAGGAGAGATCATGATGAATGTGCCGCGCATTGCGCCTCTTCACCATTCGTATCCAAGACCACAGATCATCGCATCGAGGAAAAAGGAAAACCTGGAGCAAAACGCAACCTTCAAAGAGCTGCTCATGAAAAAAATGAAGCAAAAACAACAACGTGAATAAACCTGTCGCTTCGCGAACCAAAGCGTCTGCTTAAGCAGGCGCTTTTTTTGCGCAAGCCCGGCCGCCGTTCGCGGCCTTTTTGAGCTGCGGCTTTGGTCAAAATCCTTATTTACACCCAAAATTCTATCTGTTATATTTGTAGTATAACAGTTGCACTTTTGACATTTTGTTTGCGAAAGAAGGGCTTCTTATGATCATCCGTCTGGATATGCAGTCGGAACTTCCCATTTATACGCAGCTGATTAATCAGATTATCGAAGGCATCGCGAGCGGCAGCCTGCAGCCGGGAGAAGACCTCCCGTCCGTCCGGAGCCTTGCCGCGGATATCGGCGTCAACCTGCATACCATCAACAAAGCGTACACGCTGCTCAAACAGGAAGGTTACATTCAGATCCACAGGCAAAAAGGCGTCGTCGTCAATCCGGACGGCATGCCTCCCGCTACGCCGGAGTTTGAGCAGAAGCAGGCGGAGCAATTCAGGCCGCTGATCGCCGAAGCCATATGCCGGAGCATGGATAAGGCGAGCCTGCTGCAAATCGTCGAATCCATTTATGAAGACATCTCACATGGCAAAAAGGAGAATGCATAATGTACTGGATTTCTGCTTTCATGATTGTCGCCCTCTTCATCCCCATCATCATCGCGCTGATTTCCATACCGTTTCTCAGCAGGGAAACCGTCAGTTTCGGCGTTTCGGTCAGCGAAGAGATGTATCACAGCCCGCAGCTGCGGCGGATGAGACAACAATTTGCCTGGATTAGCGGCACGTTGTATGCCCTCCTGCTTCTCGGCTGCTTGTATTCGCTGATGAACGCCGGCGAAGAAGGCCAGGCCACCGTAATATCCATCTTTATTACCGCCGTGATTGTTTGCTCGGCAGCGATGAACTTCGCCTTTTATCTGAGAATGAAAAAAACGAAGGCCTCCCTGCCGACCGCGGCGCAGCAAAGCGGAAAAATCGCGATCGACACCCGGTTCCGCAGCAAAAAGATCACGGTCTCCAACCGCTGGTTCATCCTGCATATTGCCGTCATGCTGATCAGCGCCATTCTTGCGATTACGTACTACGACCAGTTCCCTGAGACGATCGCGATGAAATACGACTGGCATGGCGAAGTCACCCGCTCCGTCGACAAATCGCTTCAAGCGGTGCTCGGTCCGAACCTGATGCAGCTGGTCATGATTTTCCTGTTTATGTTCATGAACTGGATGATCCTGAAAAGCAAGCAGCAGATCCATCCCGACCATCCCGAGCTTTCGGCGCAGCGGAATGCGCTTTTCCGCCTCCGGTGGTCGATGTTTAACGTCGTCTCGGGGATGTTGATCACGCTGTTGCTGTCGTTTATTCAGCTCAATATGCGCTACAATCTGCCCGGCAACGTCGTGTTTCCCATCACGCTGTTGATGCCGGCCATCATCATCGTGATGGCCCTTGTCCTCTCGTTTACGACCGGACAAGGAGGCCGCCGCATCGGCCGCCCTTCCGGGGCCGCCAGCGCGACCGCCGTGAATGACGACCGTTTCTGGAAACTCGGCTTTATTTATTACAATCCGGACGATCCGGCCATGTTCGTGGAGAAGCGAATGGGCATCGGCTGGACGATCAATTTCGCCAGACCCGCGGCATGGATGATTTTTGCGGGGATTCTGCTCCTCATATTTGCCGCCGGTCATTTTGCAGGCTGATAATCGAAATTGGAGCATTCGCAGCTTCATCGGCATCGGCCATCCTAGAATCCAACCTCCGCCTTCATACGATGCCTTTCATTATATAAAAAGGAGCTAACCGCTCCAGAGGAGGAACCGTCATGAAAAAAAATTCGAAGAAACTACGCAAATTTGCCGCCGCATCCCTCGCGCTTGCGCTGTCCGTGCCCGCAGCTTCCGCCGCAGCGGAATCGTCCAAGGCCGGGACGGCGTACGCGCCGGTGCGCGAAGCCGCGTCCAAGCTGGGCGTGGAGGTTCGCTGGGATCAGGCCGCCCGCACGGTCACGCTGGTCAAAGGAGGCCAAACCCTCGTGCTGACCCCGGGCAAAGCCCAAGGCGTATTCAACGGCAAAGCCGTAAACGTAGGAGGTCCGGTTCAGCTCGTTTCCGGCAAAACGCTTGTGCCTGCCGGTTTCCTTACCGGCATTTTCGGCCAACCGGCAACCCCGGGGGAAAGTACCAACCCGGAAGCTTCCCAAGACACAGCCGATTTGTTCCTGAAGGAGCTGCAAGCGGGCAACGGCGCCAAAGCCGCCGAATACATGAGCCCCGCTTTCCAAAAAGCGCTGCCTGTTCAAGCCATCAACGGCTTGTGGAGCAATTACGAGCAGCTGTATGGAAAGGCGCCTTCGAAACCCTCTGCCAGAACGGAGCAAACGAATGCCGTCTACCGCAACGTTTCCTATCTGCTTCAGTGGGGACAAATGCCGGTGAACGTAACGCTCAGGCTGAATGGCGAAGGCCGGGTGGATGACATGTATATCGGCCCTGTCAGCTCCGGCGGATACCAAAAGCCCGCTTATGACAACCCGGCCGCCTATACGGAACAGGAAGTGCGCATCGGTGAAGGCCAGTGGGCCTTGCCCGCCACGTTGACCCTTCCGCAAGGCGAAGGACCGTTCCCTGCCGTCGTGCTTGTCCACGGCTCCGGGCCTCATGACCGCGATTCCTCGATGGGCGCGGCCAAGCCGTTCCGCGACCTGGCCGTCGGTTTGGCGGCCAAAGGCATCGCCGTTCTTCGCTATGACAAGGTGACCTACGAGCATACCTTCAAGGTTGCGGCCGATCCGAAGTTCACGCTGAAGAAAGAAACCGTGGATGACGCCGTCACCGCCGTCAAGCTGCTCAAACAAACGCCTAAGATCGATCCGGGCCGGATCTTCGTCGCAGGCCACAGCCAAGGCGGTTTTGCGATGCCGCTGATCATCGATGCGGACCAAGGCAAGGACATCGCGGGCGCGATCGTGCTCTCGGGCCCTAGCCTGAAGTTTGCCGATACGCTGATCGAGCAGCAGCAGGAGCTGGTTGCGCGCGTCAAAAAGCTGGGCCAGGACCCTGCCCCGTACGAACAGCAGGCGGCTGCATGGACCCAAATCGCTCAGCTGGTGAACGATCCGCAGTATACCGTGGACCATATGCCTGAAAAATTCCCGCTCTCCCCGGCGTATTGGTGGTTTGAGCAGAAAAACTATAAACCCGTCGATCTGGCCGTCAAGCAACAAACGCCGATGCTCGTCCTGCAAGGCGAAAACGATTGGCAGGTGACGATGAACCAGTTCAACGAGTGGAAAAAGGCGCTTCAAGGCCGGAGCGGCGTCGAATTCAAATCGTATCCGAAAATGAACCATCTGCTCGCGGAATACGACGGCATCTCGATCGGTGCCGAATATGCGATGCCGTCCAACGTATCTTCCGCGCTGATCTCCGATATCGCGGCGTGGATTCGGAAAAAGTAACGGGCTGCGGGGTTCTCGGCTTCCGAAGGAATCGGGATGGAATTTACGCCCATTCTCTGGGATAATGAACTCATGAAATGGTTCATCTTTTATATGGGAGGTCTTTTTCGATGAGTGAGAAACGCGTAATGACAGCCGAGGACCTGTACCGCATCCGCTGGGTAAGCGATCCTGCAGTTTCGCCCGAAAACGGCGCGACTGCGTACATACTGAAATCGGTCAACGACAAACATGACGGGTACGTGACCCAAATTCGCCTGATTCAGCCCGGCGGCGCGGACGTTCCGTTTACGGCCGGCGAGCAGGACGGAGCGCCGCAGTGGTCCCCTGACGGTGCGCAGCTGGCTTTTCTCCGGAAAAAAGGCGATGCGCGCCAGGTGTGGATCATGCCCGCGCATGGCGGCGAAGCCCGGGCCGTGACCGAATTGAAGCATGGGGTAAGCGCATTCAAATGGTCGCCGGACGGTTCCGCCCTGCTTCTTAAAGCCGAAGCGCCGGACGACAAGGAAGAGCAATTGGACGCCAAAGCCAAGGACGAACCTGCGCTGCCCGAGGAAAAAATCGTGGACCGCATCCGTTACAAAGCCGACGGCGTCGGTTTGCGAAGCGGCCGCAGATCGCATTTATTCGTATTCGACATCGCGGGCGCAAGCAGCGTCCAGATAACGTCGGGCGCGTTTGACGTCGGGGCTTTCGCCTGGTCGCCGGACGGCAGCCGCATCGCGTATACGGCGGAGCTGCCTACGGACGAGTATGCCGACGCCGATCTGAGACCGACGAACGATCTGTATGTAACGGATCGTACGGGAAGCGAAACGCGCCGGCTGACGGACGGCAAAATCAGCATCGGTTCCGTCAGCTATACGCCGGACGGCGGATCCATCCTGATGCTTGCGGATGATCTGTCCTGCGGTTACGCCACGCTGACCCGCATATATCTCATCCCGGCGGAAGGCGGCGAATACCGCGCCCTCTATACCGATCTCGACATCCAGATCGGCCACAGCTGCGTCAGCGATATGCGCGCAGGCGCCGGAACGCCGCCGGTCTTCAGCCCGGACGGAGCGCATGTATACCTTCAGGTGAGCCAGCTGGGGCGCGTCGAGATCGCCCGTTATGCCCTCGACGGCTCCGAATTCGAAATCGTCGCCGGCGGGGACCGCGAGATCTACCAGTTCGCCCTGACGCCGGAAGGCAGCCTCGTATTTGCCGCTGCCGATCCTTTGCACCCCGGCGATTTGTACCGGCTGGAACTGCCGGGCCGAACGGAAACCCGCTTGACCGAATGCAACAAAGAGCTATGGAGCGAGCTGACGCTGAGCGAGCCGGAAGAGTTCCGGTACGCGGCCGGAGACGGCTGGCCGATGCAGGGCTGGATCATGAAGCCGATCGGCTTCAAGGAAGGCTCCAAGGTACCGGCCGTTCTCGAAATCCACGGCGGACCGCAAGCCATGTACGGCCATACGTTCATGCATGAGTTCCAGCTGCTGGCCGCCGCCGGTTATGCGGTATTCTACACGAATCCGCGCGGCGGGCACGGCTACGGACAGGTCCATGTCAACACGGTCCGCGGGGACTATGGCGGACGGGATTACCTCGACCTGATGGAATTTACGGACTACGTGCTGGACCACTATCCTTTCGTGGACGGCTCCCGTCTCGGCGTGACCGGCGGAAGCTACGGAGGATTTATGACCAACTGGATCGTCGGCCATACGAACCGCTTCCAGGCGGCCGTCACCCAGCGTTCCATCTGCAACTGGCTTTCGTTCTACGGCGTGAGCGATATCGGCTACCACTTCACGGAGGACCAAATCTGGGGCAATGCGTGGGATGACGTCGAAAAGCTGTGGAAGCATTCCCCGCTTGCTTATGTCAAAAACGTAAGCACCCCGCTGCTCATCCTTCACGGCGAGCAGGACATGCGCTGTCCAATCGAGCAGGGCGAGCAGATGTTCGTCGCGCTGAAGCGGCTGGGCAAAGAAACGCAGCTGATCCGTTTCCCGGGAGCGGATCACAATCTGTCCCGGAGCGGCAATCCGTATCTTCGCACAAGACGCCTCACCCATATCGTCCGCTGGTTCAAAGAGCATATCGAGGCATAAAATCAAACAAAGCCCGCGCCGGCCGTAACGTTTACGGTCGACGCGGGCTTTTTGCCGTCTAGATCATCAGTCCCATTTCATGGGCCGCTTCCATCAGTACCGGCGCAAACTCATGCAGCGTATCCTCGCCGATCCGGCTGATCGGACCGGATACGGAAAGCGCCGCAGCCACTTCCCCCCTCCGGTTCACGATCGGCACGGCAACCGCGGCCGCTCCCGGCTCGCGCTCTTCGAAGCTGGTCGCGTATCCGCGCTCCCGGATCTCCGCCAGCATGCGGAGGTAACCTTCCGGATCGGGCATCTCCGGCCATTCCGGATCGCCGAACAACTCCCGCCGGTCTTCCTCCGAAGCAAAAGCGACAAGCACCTTGCTCGAAGCTCCGACGTACAGCGGCAGGCGGGCGCCGACCTGAGCCACGCGGCGGATCGCCTGGTTGCTCTGCACCGCCTGGATCCGCAAGCGGTCTTTTCCGTCCCGCAAATACAAGCTCACCGTTTCCCCGAGCCGGTCGCGCAACCGCTCCATCGCCGGAAGAAGCAGCACGGCCGGATCGTCGCTTTTGGACAGATGCGTGGACAGCTCCCATACCTTCAGGCCCAGGCGGTATTTTTCCGTTGCCGCATCCCGCGCGACGAATCCCTTCTCCTCGAGCGTCGTCATCAAACGATGCACCGTGCTTTTGTGCAGGCCGATCTGCCCGGCGATTTCGGTCAGCCCGAGCTCGCTGCTTTTGGTAAAACACATCAATATGTCAAGCGCGCGCTCGACGGCGCGTACGGTTAATTTGCGGTCTTCCATTCCTGTTCCCGCCCCTCTTAATGTTTCACCAAATGAAACATGGTTACAATAATTATAAAAAATTCAGCCCCCAAAGTCTACTTTTTCGCTAAAAATCTGTTTTGGCGGCGCTAAAAAAAGAAACCGTTTTTTTGGGCCAGGCCGATTGACTTTAGGCGATCTACCGCATAGGATATAGAGTAAAATTTTTTCTGTTTCCGAATCGGGTGTATAATAGGTAAACTAGAGACAGGCTCGAAATTTGTAGAATCCTGAAATTTTGATATAAAGGAGGGGCTCTCATGAATATGGCAACCCGAAACGACGCCCAAATTTCTCCCCCCCTGACCGAGACACCCATTCCACTCACCCCGCGGCTGATCCGCGTGAAGCATATTCTCGTTGCCTTGCTGCTGTCGGTCGTGTTTTTCCTTCTCTTTTGTTTTATCGCCTTGCACGCGTACATCGCTTGGGTGCTTTCGAACCCGACCGTTGCGCCGCTGTATTCGAATCCGAAGCAGGCAAAAAACATGGCCTATGAAAACGTGACCTTCCCCGCCTTGGACGGCAGCCGGATGATGCAGGGCTGGTACATTCCCGCCGCCGGATCGAAAAAAACGATCGTGTTCAGCCACGGCTACGGCGCAAACCGCGAGGAAACGTGGATTCCGATGTACGATCTGGCCCATTACGCGCACCGGATGAATTTTAACGTCATCATGTTCGATTACGGCTTCGCGTCCCAGACCAGCAAGGCGGTGGCCACCGGCGGCAAAGCCGAATCTCAGCAGCTGCTCGGGGCGATCGAGCTGGCCAAACAACGCGGCGCGAAACAGATCGTCGTGTGGGGCTTTTCGATGGGAGCCGGGACGGCGCTTCAAGCCGGGCTGCAAACCAAGGATATCGACGCGATGATTTTGGACAGCACTTTTTTGCTGGAGCCGGACACGTTGTACCATAATATCAAAAACCAAATCGACCTTCCGCGCCATCCGTCGCTCGAAATTTTGGAGCTGCTGTTCCCGGTGCTTAACGGAACGAGCCTCCACCAAATTCCTTACCAGCAGGTCAAAAAGGAAGATTACCCGTTCCCGATCTTTTTCGTTCACGGCACGGATGACGAGAAGGCCCCTTACCCGATTGCCGAAAAATTGGCATCCAACCAGTCGAATCCGTATTCGGACGTTTGGATCGTCAAAAACAGCCATCATGAGCTCATTTTCCGCGAGCATCCGCGCGAGTATCTTCGCCGCGTCTCCTCCTTCCTCGCCAACGTGAAGCTTGCCGAACGGAAGGACATCGACAATGCGCCCGTGATCCAAAACAAACGGTAAACAGCCTTTCGCCCAATTAGGCCAAGGCGCTTCCGAAGCCCGGGCATACAAAAAGGCATCATCGAAGATCCGATTCGGGTCTTCCATGATGCCTTTTTTATGATGTTCCGATTATTCTTTGATCAAAGACAAAAACTCGGCTCTGGAAGCCGGGTCCTCGCGGAAAATGCCGCGGACCGCGGATGTCACCGTTTTGCTGCCCGGCTTTTTCACGCCGCGGGCGCACATGCACAGATGTTCGCCTTCCACGACCACCATGACGCCATGAGGCTGCAGAACTTCGACCATGATGTCGGCAATTTGCGACGTGATGCGTTCCTGGACCTGCAAACGGCGCGTGATCGCCTCCACCAAACGGGCCAGCTTGCTCAGTCCCGCGATTTTGCCGCTCGGAATGTACCCGATATGGACTTTCCCGAAAAACGGCGCCATATGATGCTCGCATTGGCTGTAATAAACGATATCCTTGACGATCACGAGCTCCTCGTGGTTTTCATCGAAGGTAACGCCCAGCACATCCCTCGGGTCCACTTCGTACCCCGCAAAAATTTCCTCGTACATCCGCGCCACGCGCGCAGGGGTTTCAAGCAGGCCCTCCCGCTGCGGGTCTTCGCCGATCAATTTCAAAATTTCCGCGATGTGGTGTTCCACCTGTTCACGGTTTTCCCGAACCTTGTTGTTTACGTAATCTTTAACGCCGGCCACGGCACTTCCCTCCTCTCGCGGCTTCTTTTTTTTCGCTTCACGGATTTATCGACAATCCGGCTTATTTGCGTTTGCCTCCGCCAGGCTTCTTTTTGCCGCTGAACTGCGGATTGTTTTTCATCATTTGCTGCGCTTTCTGCATTTGACGATTGTTTAGATTATACCCCATCTGTTTGGCCATTTTTTGCAGCATTTGTGGATCACTCTGCATTTTCTCCATTTGCTTGCGCAAATAAAACACGCCGATGAAAAAGCCGCCGACCAAGCCGACGATCAGCGTAATCACAGGAATGACATATTGCATGTTCCGCCACCTCATCGTTATAAATCAATACTTTGCGTGCATAGCAACACGAACCTATCATAGCATGTCCCCGTGTGGCTCGCAAATGGATTTCTACGATAAAACCGCCTCGATGAATACCGTCGTCTCCTTCGCCAAATCCAGTTCTTTGACGTCGAACCGGCTGGCCTCCCCCTGAACGATCCGGATGACCGGACGCCCGGGCAGGCCGCGATGCTGGCGGACGACGACGCCCGTTTGCTTGTTGGACAAACGTACCGCCGTGCCGTTCGGATAAACGGATACGATCCGGTTGAACTGCAGCAGCACTTCATGGTCCAGCTGCTTTTCCGACATCGCCATCATTTCCTCGCAGGCTTCGTGCGGCAGCAGCTTTTTGGCCTGCGGAGGCAGCGGATGAACGAGCCGTTCGTAGGTATCCGCCGCCGACACGATTTTGGCGTACAGATGAATTTCATCCCCCGCAAGTCCCCGCGGAAGGCCCAGACCGTCCACCCGTTCATGGTGCTGCAAGGCCACGTGCGCGATCAGGAGGCTGAATTCCCTTCTGCTTTTCAGCTTTTCGTATCCTCTCCAGGTGTGATGCCCTTTAAGGTCGGGAATGAGCAGATCTTCCTCCCTTATGCCCGTTTTGCCGATGTCGTGCAGGAGGGCCCCCGTCGCAAGTTCCTTCAGCTGTTGATAGTTGAGGCCCATGTTGATGCCCATGACGCTGGATAACAGGCATACGTTGATGGCATGTATATATTGGCCGTTGTCTTTCGTCCGGATATCGGTCAATTGGACCAACACTTCCTTGTTGCTCATCACGTCCGTCAACAAGCTGTCCACGCTGCTCCCGATCATCTGGGTGTTCCAATCCTTGCCGGAACGGATCGCCTCGAACGTGCTGTTCATGGCTTGGATCATGCCCTGCTTCGTCGCTTCGCTGAGCATATCGTCCGTCTCGACGTCCTCGAACATCGGATCCTGGATGTACAGCATCGTCACGCCGATCCGGTTGAGCGTGCTGATCATGTACACCGTCAATTGAACGCCGGCGCCCAAAAGCACCGTCCCGTTCGCGGAGTAGATCGTTTTGCCCAAATACTGCCCGGGCTCCACATGGTCTATGCTCACATACCTCATCGTCTTCCCCCGATTTCGGAGCGGCCGAAAAAAGAACCCTTCGCCGCTTTACTCTTCGATCCGCTTGTTTCTTTCGGGGAGCGCATTTTCGTGGTTCAAAAGCTTCCGTTTCGTTTCAAGCCCGCCGCTGTAGCCCGTCAGGCCTCCGCCTTCCTCAAGCACGCGATGGCAGGGAATGATGACCGGAACGGGATTTTTGTTCACGGCTCCGCTGACGGCCCGCATCGCTTTCGGTCTCCCTATGGTCTCTGCGATCGTCCCGTAAGTGCGGATCTCTCCATAAGGAATATCGGCAACTGCGTCCCAAACCTGAAGCTGGAACGATGTGCCGCGCAAATCGAGCGGAACGTCAAACGTCTGCCGTTTGCCCGCGAAGTATTCGCCAAGCTGGCGTTTGGCCTCTTCCAGTCGTGCATCGTCGTGCTCCAATTCGCCGCCTCCGCACCAGGTGCGGGACCATTTTTGCAGGACGGCTTCCTTGACGCTGAAGCTGCCGAATTCGATCAGGCACAGCCCTTTGTCGGTGGCGCATAACGTTAACGGCCCGATGATCGACTGCATTTCGTCGTAATAAATCGTTTCCGGTTCTCCGCCGAGCGCCGGCGAAAATTCCGATGCCTCGTTTTTGTTTTCCGCTGCTTCCGCTTTCGTTTGCGATTGAAGTTGCGCTTTGGCGTCCGTGAGCATTTCCCTTACTTTCTCGTCCTGCTCTTCCGCCAAGGCTTTATTCATGATGTCCAATGCCTCTTCGCCTCCTATGCGTCCCAGCGACCAGGCGGCGGTTCCCCGCAGCTCCGGCCGTGGATCTTTCAGCAGCACCTCTCCGAGTTTGGGCACCGCAGATTTGTCTTTGTAATTACCGAGCGCGATGACCGCGTTGCGCTGGATCGGCTTCCGGCCCCGCCAGGCGGCGGCGCTTTCGCCGAACTTTTCTTTGAACTCCCGGTTGCTCATGTCCAGAATCGGCAGCAATAGCGGCCGGTCTTTGTCGGGCACCGGCAACAGGTCCGGATGATGCGTCCAATGCTTGCCTTTGTTTTTCGGGCAAATCACCTGGCACGTATCGCAGCCGTACAGCCGGTTGCCGATTTTGCGCATGACCTCGTCCGTCAGAAATCCTTTCGTTTGCGTCAAAAAGGAAATGCAGCGCTGCGCGTTCAGCTGCCCCGGACCGACCAGCGCGCCCGTCGGACAAGCGTCGATGCATAGCGTGCAATCCCCGCAATCCTCCGTCACCGGCGTATCCGGCGGGAACGGGATGTTCGTGACCATCTCGCCGAGAAAAATCCAGGAGCCCCATTTCGGCGAAATGATGCAGCAGTTTTTGCCGCTGAAGCCGATTCCGGCCCGCTCCGCGACCGCCCTGTCCACAAGCGCCCCGGTATCCACCATGCTTTCCATGACCGCATCCGGCACCCGTTCGCGGATAAAAGCCTCCAGCTTTCCCATCGCCTCGCGCAGCACCTGATGATAATCCTTGCCCCAAGATGAACGCGACAAGACGCCCCGGTATTTGCCGGGTTCGTTTTTTGGCGGGTTTGGCATTTTGGAGGAATACGCGACGGCGATGGAGATGAGCGAGGCTGGTTCTGCGGAAGGCAATGCGGGGGTGATTCGTTTATCCAAATCCGGCTCCTCGAAGCCGGACTCATACCCAAGGTCCCGGTGATTTTGCAAAATGGCTTTTAACGATACGAAAGGGTCCGCGGAAGCGAAGCCGATCTCGTCGATGCCGAAATCGGCCGCAGCCTCCTTGATTTCCTGCTTCAGCTGCTCCCACCGGGAAGGCGGAGGAGCATAAGCGGATGGATTCATGGTTATCAAAAGCTTGCGCCTCCTTCACAGCATGCATTCAAACCGATGTTACAAGCCCTTGATTTCGGAGATCGGCCAAAAAATGAATTCGGCCCTGCCGACGATCGCTTTGGCGCTGACGCTGCCGAAAGAGCGGCTGTCTTTGCTGGCGCGGGCATGCCGGTTATCCCCCATCACGAAATAATGATCCTTGTCCAGCTTGACCGGACCGAAATCCGGATCCTGAATTTCGACCTCGGTATACGGCTCCGTCTGGACCTCGCCGTTCACGTAAAGCTTGTGGTCTTTGACTTCCACCGTATCGCCGGGAACGCCGATGATCCGTTTGACCAGATATTCCTTTTTATCCGGCCCGTTGCTCGGATCATGCAGCACCACGATTTCGCCCCGGCTCGGCGATTTGAAATCGTACACGATTTTATCGATAAACAGCCGTTCCTTCTCATGCAGCGTGGGCTGCATGGATTGGCCTTTGACCATCGACAGGTTAAACACGAACAAATTCAGCAGCATCATGATCACGAACGCAATGACGATCGTTTTCGCCCAGTCCCACGCTTCGGCGGCAAAACTGCGCTTTTTCGGTTCCGCTTCGGGCGGCCGTCCCGGATCGTTCCCGGAGCGCCCCTGCTCTTGCAGTCGAGCTTGATTCATGCCACACCTCATTTTTAGACAAATTCCCCTTATATACAGAAAAGCATATCTTGCGCGGTTTTGCAACGGCAGCAAAGATATGCTCAATATAGAAAATATTGTTTATTGACAACAATAATGGATGTACTTTTTGTAATTTCTGGCGTTTTGGGCATGTCCGGACGGCGGCCGCACACACGCAAAGGTTATTTTCAGTTATAAAACTAAATTAGTGCTGCGGGCTTATGATGCTCAGCTTCTGGAATGCTTCCAGCACCTTGTTGGCACCGTAACCCATCGCTTCGTAAAGAGGCATCGCTGCTTTGTTATGCTCGTCGCCCGCGATCCATATCCGGCTCACCTTCCGGTTCTGGAAACGCTGCTCCATCGCCGACACAAGGGCTTTGCCGACGCCTTGGCGGCGGTAGTCGGGATGAATGGCAATGCGGTAATAGCAGCCGTGGTTGTGCTCGATCGTGCCGATCAACGCGCCCACGATTTCATCGTCTTCCTCTGCGACCAAAATCAGCTCCGAATCCCAGGACAGCTGCCTGGAGAACGGCCCCATCGTATTCCGGTAACATTCTTCGGACAAGGCAATCTTCATCAATTCGGTCACATCGGTACAATCACTTAACTGAAAGGAACGAACACGCATGATTAAATCTCCCTTTTTCGTCAGCTTGTTTGGATCCTCGGAAGATCAAGCTCCTCTTATAATCCAGAATAAATATTACGACAAAAAACGTTAAATTCCTGCTTTATCATCCATTAAAGCATAGTTTTCTTTAAAAAACACGCTTTTTCTTTTGAAAGCGCTTTATAGCAAACGTTTTCAATGTAATATAAGTTTATAAAACCAGATATTGGTTATTTGTCCGCGCATAAATATCCGTAAAACGGGTAATGGTTAATATGGGTTATAGGCCTTTATAACCTAATCGCACGGTCACGCAGACTTTTTAAACATAAATGTTGATTTAATTGAAAAAATACGGTTTAATTGTACTTGGAAGCATTACTGTTTGAAACCGGTCAATAAAGGAGATCCCGCCAACCGCGGCGTTTCCTTTATGAAGAGGATCAATGTTCATTGATTCCTTGAATAAAAGAAAACAATACAGGAGGTATTTATCATGGCATTTCAATTACCTGCACTTCCTTACTCCAACGATGCGCTCGAGCCGCATATCGACGCCCAAACGATGGAGATCCACCACGACCGTCACCATAACACCTATGTAACGAACTTGAATGCAGCGTTGGAAAACGCTCCTGAACTGCAAAATAAAAGCTTGGAAGAGCTGCTGACCAACCTGGACAGCGTGCCTGAAAGCATCCGTACCGCAGTACGCAACAACGGCGGCGGCCATGCCAACCACAGCATGTTCTGGGAAATCATCGGACCAAACGGCGGCGGCGCTCCGACCGGCGCTTTGGCTCAAGCGATCGACAGCGAGCTTGGCGGCTTCGATAAATTCAAAGAAGACTTCGCCAAAGCGGCTGCTGGCCGTTTCGGAAGCGGCTGGGCTTGGCTCGTCGTCGGCAAAGACGGCAAACTCGCCATCACCAGCACGCCGAACCAAGACAACCCGATCATGGAAGGCCAAACTCCGGTTCTCGGCCTGGACGTTTGGGAGCATGCTTACTACCTGAAATACCAAAACAAACGCCCTGATTACATCGCCGCTTTCTGGAACGTTGTAAACTGGGACGAAGTCGGCAAACGTTACGACGCTGCCAAAAAATAATAAGGGTTATGAGGTGACGGGCCGTTCCGTTGCCGTCCGATCCTTTGAAAAGCGGTTCAAGCCTAGGCTTGAACCGCTTTTTTTATTTTAGCCTGCAGTAAAATGCGTCTGCAGCACGCCTGCAAAAGCCCATGAGTCCCGTCATCGTGCCTCTTATTCAGCCTTGCATTCCTATCATCGAAAAAGCAAATTCAAGGTGGAACAAGGAAGGGATGGAATCAGAACCGTCGAAATTCAGTTAGGAGAGTACAAGCCCAAATAGGCGGTGAATATCGTGGATCAGTCAGTTCTTGTTTTTTATGATAACCTGGCAGAAGATTACCATCTTATTTTTCATGATTGGAAACATGCGGTTTCGGTGCAAGGCGAAGTTTTAAACGGAATCATTTGTTCTAAAGTCGGGAGTCCGGGCAACGAGGTTATGTCCCTATTAGACTGTTCCTGTGGGATCGGCACACAAGCAATCGGTCTGGCTAACCATGGATTCAAAGTAACCGCTACCGATTTAAGCCCGGTATCTGTTGAAAGAGCGAAAAAGCACTTTTTATTGCAGCAAGAGAATGGACAATGGATAACGAAGCATAGCAAAACAAGGTACAGAGCTTTATTGCGGGATGAATTCACCCATATGTTGAGTGCGGCCGGGTTCTCGGATATCGAGTGGTGCATGCCGTCAGAATCGGGTTATTACCAGCCCATTGTAACGGCGCGAAAGAAATTGTGAACAACAAAAAATGGATATGGCTCAGATCTGCTCTGAAACCTCTATCCATTTTGATTTTCACCTTATAATGCAGCCTTTTTGCTGTCCGCATGATTCAACTCTAAACTTCCCATGTCGGGTTTACGGCCGCTTCCCCTTAAAATGCTCCTTCAGGATTCTCAGGAACACGTTCGGAAAAGCGTACAGCTCCATATCCTCTTCGTTGATCCAGCGATACTGCGTGCGTTGCGCGCCAGCATCAGGGTCAGCATCAGGCGCATAAACCGCCCGGGATTCGGCCACGGAAAGCAAATCCTCCTCGCGGCAGCGGTACACCTGAAGGTTCCAATGAATATGGCTGAACGTATGCTCCGCATCCATCATGAACCCTTCCGGCCGTGCGTGAATCCCCTCTTCCAGCAGCATGTCCGCCACGATATCCATGGCCGGCTCGTCCGGGAGCCTTCCCTTGCGGCTTTGCGGAACCTGCACATGCGGCAGCTCCCACATGCGGGCGAGCAAACCTTCCTGCGGACGCTGACGGATCAGAACCTTGCCTTCGTGCGGACCCGATCCTTCGACCAGGGCGACCATCCGATACTCCGGACGCGGCGGTTTCGCTTTGGTTTTCACCGGGAGCGACTCTTCCACACCTGCGATCCTTCCGGCGCAATGCTCCATGACCGGACAAGTCAGGCAATGCGGCGATTTCGGCGTGCATACGAGCGCGCCAAGCTCCATGAGCGCCTGGTTAAAATCGGAAGCCCGCCCCTCCGGGATCAATTCCGTGACAAGCCCTTCCATGAGCGCCCTCGTGCTTCCTTTCATGATGTCTTCTTCGATCAAAAAATAGCGCGACAGCACGCGCATCACGTTGCCGTCCACCGCCGGTTCCGGTTTGTTGAAGGCAATGCTGAGAATCGCCCCCGCCGTGTACGGGCCGACGCCTTTGAGCGCAAATACCGCCGCCCTGTCATCCGGCACCTGTCCGCCGTGAAGCTCCTTTACCTGCTTGGCGGCCGCCTGAAGATTTCGTGCGCGCGAATAATACCCAAGGCCCTCCCAGCATTTCAGCACGTCCTGCTCCGGCGCGTCCGCCAAAGCCTCGACGGTCGGAAACCTTTCGATAAACCGTTTGAAATAAGGGATCACGGTATCGACGCGCGTCTGCTGCAGCATGATTTCCGATACCCAAATATAATAAGGATCCCGGTGGCGGCGCCACGGCAAATCCCGTTTATTTTCCATGTACCATTCCAGCAGGTGCCCGCTGAAATACTCTTTTTGTTCCGTTTGATCCATAACGCTGCTTCAAATCCTTCCGCTTTCTTCTCCCTCACGCTTTACAATCTTTTTTCGACCACCGCAAACGCCGAAGCCAGCTCGGTTTGGTGGGATATGGTCAAATGGATCGTATACTCCGGTTCGCCCGGAAGATTCAGGCGTTCCCATGCCCCCCGGCTCAGGGCGGCCACGGGTTTCCCGCTGGAATCCGGCAAAATTTCGATGTCTCCAAAGCCGATTTTACTCCCGATGCCGCAGCCGAAAGCTTTGGAAATCGCCTCTTTGGCGGCAAAACGGCCGGCAACGAACTCCGTCAGCTTCCCGCCTCTTTTTCTGGCTTCCTCCCGCTCTTTTTCGGTAAGCACCCGCTCCATGAACCTGAATCCAAGCTGTCCGCTTAGCAAAAGCGCAAGCCGCTTGATTTCCAGCACGTCATGCCCGATTCCGTGAATCAATGGACCACACCTTCCTTCCGTGACATACAAACTCTATTGTAGCAGGAGACATCCCGGGAAGCGAGTCCATGCCGGCCATCATTCAAGCGGTAACCTTCGGAAAATTTCTATGAAAAGCGCACGGGCCGTCGGCCGCATCCTATTTCCCCGTCCCGCATGGGCCGGACATGCGTCGGGCCTAAGCGCAGCCACGGAGAGCTTCTTTGTACATTCAATATATCATGGACCAACCGTATCCAATTCGATCATTGCCCCCGTCAGCCGGTCCAAACCGCAGTTCCGGTCACCTCATCATACGAACGGGCTGAATAGTTCAATCGTTTTCGTACTGCCTTCAAGCGATAAAATCACCGGAGAAGGAACGCACAGAAAGCGTCGGTTTTTCACAATACCCATGGTGGTGTGCTCTGTTATAATTTCTGTGGAACCTGCGTAAATGAGGATGCCCAAATACGAGAAAACACGGGTGTGTGAAGCTCTTTCCAAAACCTGTTCCCGTAGAACACACGAAGAGGTGAGTTTGCACGATGGAAACCCTCCGTACAATTTATCCAAAACAGATGCCGTTGCTTGATCAGAAGACTATGCCGCTCCAGATCCCGCGTGATGGAGTTTGGCTCAGGCTTGCCCTCACATTGGAAGGAACGGTGCGCCGCAGCGCGTATGCCAAACAAATCCTTTGCTCAGAGCAATTTAACGCCGCGCGAACGCGCTGGACTCCTGCCGATTTGACTTTTCTGCAATCCGCACTAGAGCTGCTGTACAATACACAGGGCCGAATCCGTATAAGTACACTTGCCGCTGAGTGCTTTCTTTCATTGCGCCAATTCGAACGACGTTTTAAGCAGTGCATAGGCGTATCGCCGAAGGTGTTCGCTCGTCTCCTCCGCTTCGAGGCACTGCTTGGCTCATTAATACAAGGGCCGGCCATTTCTTTCACTGACGTCTCTTCCCGTCTTGGCTATCATGATCAAGCCCATGTCATCCATGAATTCAAAACATGGGCAGGCTGCACGCCAACGGCGTTTATCGCACGAGCTAAGCAGCGGGAGATGGGAAGGCCTATCGTTAACAAACCTCGATGTATTCCTGAACCTTTATATATCGTCTAAAAAAAAAGGAGAAGAAGAAGTATGTCTCTTACTGAAGGATCATTTCAAATTCCCTGGCAGGGTATCCACCACATCGCCTTGCTTACAGCGGATCTGGACGCGACGATTCG
This sequence comes from Paenibacillus sp. FSL M7-1455, assembly GCF_038004655.1. NCBI lineage: Bacteria > Bacillati > Bacillota > Bacilli > Caryophanales > Paenibacillaceae > Paenibacillus > Paenibacillus sp. FSL M7-1455. The sequence continues at coordinate 5,202,327 of NZ_JBBORO010000001.1, forward strand.
CTTCTACCGGGACGTGTTGGGGATGCAAGCCGGTGATATCGCCCTGTCCCAGGAAGGTCGCGGCAGGCACTGTCTTATTTTGGTTAAACCAAACGACGACAACGTATTGGGCTTTCATTTCTTTGAACGCCCGATAATTAAGACAACGCTGGGCCCTTCAGATACTCATCCACAGAGTTTGGCCCCCCATGTTGCCCTGCGGCTCCCGGACGCAACCGCCGCGGTCGCTTTGCGCGCGCGTTTGAGCAATGCCGGCGTTCCCGTCACGGACATTCCCGAATTGGGGACATTTGTGTTTTTCGACAACAATGATCTGTGTTTAGAAGTCACTTGGCCCAGAGGTATGTGACCCTATGAAAAAAAGCGGAGCCGCTGGCTCCGCCTTAGTTATGATGAGATTTGCATCGCGTTCCTTTTCAAAATCCGGAAACCGTGCTTATTCAGCTCCATTCCGCCCTTTACGGTTTCCCCGCTCAACACGTCGGTGTACTGCCTGGAATCGAGCTTTACCTGCTGCACCCGGCCGCTGAAGTTCAGCACGAACACGTAATCCGTGCCGCCGTCCGATCTCAGCTGTGCCGTGACCCCTTCGGGAAGCTCCGTATCGATCGCTTGACGGACACCGGCCTCCCGGATCAACCGGGCATAAAAATCGGCGTAAAACGGCTCCTTCGCCCGCGATGCCAAATAATACGCTTTGCCTTCCCCGTAAGCATGAACCGTCAGCGCCGGACGCCCGGCATAAAAATCGTCGCCGTATTCGGCAAGCACCCGGGCGCCTTCCGGGTGGATCAAATCGCACAGGTCATATAACCCGTACGATCCTTCAAGCCCCAACGCGTTGTCTTTGAGGCATACCATCTCGTTGCGCTCGCCTTCATGCAGACCGTCCATCTCCTCGGACCAGATGCCGAGCACCTGCCGCAGCGGCCCGGGGAATCCGCCCAAATGGCACAGGTCGCTTTCATTGACGATCCCCGACCAGTACGTGGCGACAAGCGTGCCTCCCCCCGCGACAAACGCCTCCAGGCCGGCGCCGGCTTGCTCCGTGCACAGATACATCATCGGTGCCACGATCAGTTTATACCTGGAAAAATCGTCTTCGGAGCAGATGACGTCCACGGGTACGCCCATGTTCCACAAGGCCCGGTAGTGCTGCATCACCGTGTTTTCGTAGTCGATGCCCCGGTTCAGCGGTCCTTGCGCATCCTTCACGGCCCAGCGGTTGTCCCAGTCGGCGATGATCGCCGTCTCCGCCGGAACGCCGGAGCCGGTCACCTCGGCGATCGTTTCCAGCAACCCGCCCAGCTCGGCCACATCCTGAAATACGCGCGTATGCTCGTGACCCACGTGGTCCACGACCGCTCCGTGAAATTTCTCGCTCGAACCGCGGCTTTTCCGCCACTGAAAATACTGCACGGTGTCCGAACCGTGCGCCACCGCCTGCAGCGACGACAACAGGTGCATGCCCGGCCGTTTCAGCTTGCTGACCGGCTGCCAGTTCGTCAGGCTCGGCGTGCTTTCCATCAGCATGAACGGCCGTCCGCCCTTCAGCGAACGGAACAGGTCGTGATTGAACGAGAACCAGGCGGCAAGCTTGCCCGGCTCCTGCGTATCATGCCAGGTCGGGTACGCGTCCCAGGAGATGACGTCCAGCATGTCGGCAAATTTGCGGTAATCCAGGCCCTCGAACCAGTCCATCATGTTGGTCGTCACCGGCAAATCCGGCCGGATCGCCTTGAGCGGAGCGATTTCGGCCCTGCAGAAATCCGCCGTTTGGTCCGTCACGAACCGTTTCCAGTCCAAATTATGCCCATGGACCATCTTCTCCCCGTGCGGGGCTGGAGATTCGATTTGCGACCAGTCCGTGTACGTATGGCTCCAGAACGCCGTCCACCAGGCGCGGTTCAGCGCTTCAAGCGTGCCGTAGCGCTTTTTCAGCCATTCGCGGAACGCTTCCTGGCAATTATCGCAGTGGCAGTCCCCGCCGTATTCGTTGGAGATGTGCCAGCCGACCACGGCCGGATGGTTGGCGTACCGCTCCGCCAGCTTCGTGTTGATGATCCGGGTTTTCTCCCGGTAGGCCGGCGAAGTGTAGCAGTGGTTGTGCCGTCCTCCATGCAAATTGCGCACGCGGTTCTCGGAAACCCGCAGCACCTCGGGATACCGCTGCGACAGCCATGCCGGCCGAGCGCCGCTTGGCGTTGCAAGCCACGCGTAGATCCCGTTCGCGGCAAACCGGTCCAGCACCCGGTCCAGCCATTCGAACGTAAACGTCCCCTCTTCGGGTTCCAGGGCGGCCCAGGCAAAGATGCCCACGGCCATCACGTTGCATTTTGCCAGCTTCATCAGCCGGATATCTTCCTCGAGCACTTCCGGGCTATGCTGCCACTGGTCCGGATTATAATCGGCCCCATGCATGAACCCGGTAATTTTCGGGCTGATGGGCGGATAAGTTTTCACCATGTATAACTACCTCGTTTCAGTTATGGAATGTACAGCGCAGGCAGCGGGCTGCCGTCGTGATCGAACAGCGTAAGATTGCTCCAATTGTTCGCGTGGCCGACCGACCACTCCCTCTGCGACGGGATCCAGCACGGCTCCCAATAATAAAACCCGATCCCCCGGCCGCCCGGCGTCCGGCGGATCACGTCCGCGAACGCCTTCATGTACGCCGCCTGCCCCTCCGGCGTGGCCGGATACGCGGCGGGCAATGCCTCATCATTCTCTACGATGAGGGGAAAACCCTCTCTGGCACGGAAAGTCCACGGGTAAGCCGTCTCCACGACGATCAGGTCCCGGCCGTACCGCTCCGCCAGCTCGTCCAGATTGCGGCTTAGCTGCTCCAACGGGCCGTGCCACCAAGGATAATAAGACAGACCGATGACGTCATAATCGATTCCTTCCGCTTCCATCCGGTCGAAGAACGACCTGCTCCCTTCCGGATCGCCGCCCCGGTCGATATGCAGCATGATCCGGACGGACTCATCCGTATCCCGTACGGCGCCGATGGCCGCCTTCAGCAGGCCGCACAATCGGGCCCACTGTCCGTCGGCCGCGACAGGATCCCCTTCAGCGCCGATCCTGCCGTCCGGCCACAGCATGCCGTACGTGATTTCGTTCCCGATCTGCACCATGTCCGGCAGCGCGCCTCCCGCCCGCAGCACGGCAAGTACCTCGTACGTGTAGTCGTAAACGGCCTGCTCCAGTTCCCGGCCTTGGAGATCCGTCCATAACGCTGGCTTCCATTGGTTCGCCGGATCGGCCCAGCGGTCCGAATAATGGAAGTCAAGCAGAAGCTGCATCCCGAGCGCCTTCACCCTTTTGGCCATCAGAAGAGTCCGTTCCAGATTGCAATACGTTCCGGGCGGGTCGTTCCAGATCCGCAGCCGGATGGAATTGACGCCGCCATCCCGGAGGATGCGCAGCGCATCCCCGCTTTCGGTTGCGTCATGAAACACGCCCCCTCCCTGCTCGATCTCGTCGAGAAAGGATACGTCCATGCCCTTGATCCATGCTGATTCCATGCCCATCCTCCTTATTCTTTAACCGATCCCAAAACCAGGCCTTTAACGAAATATTTCTGCAGAAACGGATAGACGAGCAGCACCGGCAGCGCTCCGATGAAAATTTGCGCCGCGTTGACCGTCTTTTGCGACAGCAGCGCCACTTCCTTCGGATCGATGCTCATCGAGCTCATGTCCTTCTGCACAATGACCGTCTGCAGAAAGGTGGCCAGCGGAAACGACTTGGAATTGTTCAGGTACAACAGCCCGTCGAACCAGGAATTCCAATGAAACACCATGCTGAACAAAGCCAGCGTCGCGATGGACGGAAGCGAAACCGGAAGATAAATCGCAAAAAGCGTACGAAAATGTCCGGCCCCGTCGATAAAGGCAGCTTCCTCCAGCTCCTTCGGGATGCCCCGGAAAAAGTTGAGCAGCAAAATCGTCAGATAAACGTTGACCGCTCCCGGCAGCACCAGCACCCAAAAGGAATTGATCAGATGAAGCTTTTGGATGACGATATAAAAAGGCACCAGCCCCCCGCTGAAAATCATCGTGAACACGAAGATCCACGAATAAGCGGTCCTCGCCTTAAACACGCGCGATTCCTTGGACAGCGGATATGCCGCCAGAAAGGCAAGCAGCAGCGTCAAGCCGGTCCCGATGACCGTCCGTTTGACGGACACCCAAATGGAATGCAAAAAGATCGGGTTATCGATCGTTTTTTTATAGGCTTCGGTCGAAAATTGAACCGGCCAAAGGCCGACCAGGTTGGCGTCCGCCGCCGACTTGGCGCTGAACGAAACCGCCAGCACATGCAGCAGCGGAATGATGCACGCGAGCGACAGGAACAGCAGCAGGATCGTGTTGAAAATGGTAAACAAGCGGTATGAAGCGGTTTTATGATACATGCGTTTATGTCCCCCTCTTAGAAAATCCGGTAGTTCGCCAGCTTATACGCCAATCGGTACGAGATCAGGATCAGCACCATCGAAATGACGGACTTGAACAATCCGATCGCCGTTCCGAGCCCCATTTCCCCGTTCAATATCGCCGTGCGGTACACGAAGGTGTCGATGATGTCCCCTTTTTGGTACACAAGCGGGTTGTACAGGTTGAAAATCTGGTCGAAGCCCGCATTCAAAATGTTGCCGAGGGCCAGCGTGCCGACGACGACCGCGATCGGCAGCATCGACGGGATGGTGATGTGCAGCGTCTGCTTCCAGCGGGACGCGCCGTCCACTTCGGCAGCCTCATAAAGCGACGGGTTGACGTTCGCCAGCGCCGCCAGAAAGACGATCGTCCCGAAGCCGAATTCCTTCCAAACGTCCGAAGCGATCACGGTAAAGCGGAACCAGTTGTTGTCGCCGAGGAAAAAGATCGGATCCATGCCGAACCAGGAGCTTAAAATCCGGTTCAGGAAGCCGCCGTCCGTGGACAGGAAGTCCAGCAAAATGCCGCCGAGGATGACCCAGGACAGAAAATGCGGCAAATAGACGAGCGTCTGGACGAAACGTTTGAAAAACGCCCTTCTCACCTCGTTGAGCAGCAGCGCAAACGTAAACGGCGCCACCAGGTTCAGGACGATTTTGAGCGCCGAGATGATCAGCGTGTTCCAAATGACCTCGATGCTGTCCTGCCGCGCGAACAAGGTCCGGAAGTTGTCCAGCCCGACCCACTCGGAATGCGCAAATCCGAGCCACGGCTTGAAATTTTGAAAGGCCATGACGATCCCTGCCATCGGCACGTAGCTGAAAATAATGAGAAACACGAGCGCCGGCAGCACCATCGCGTGCAGCGGCCAGTTTCTTTTTAAACGGTTCATGCGCGTTTTCCCCCTCATGATTGCTTATCTCCTTCTAGGTACCGACATTATAGCAAGGGGCCCGAAGCGGCCTGTAGCCCATAAAACCAACATAAATGGCACTATTGCAACCAATTGCGAAAGGGAATCGGCTGCACATCAAAAAGCGGCATGCCATCGCATGCCGCCCGTTTGCCTTTTGCCGGTTATTTGCCCAGCTTGGAATACCAGTCGTTCACTTCATTCGTCATCTGATCGCCGCCAGAGGCTTTCCACTGCTCGACGAACTTGTCGAAGGCCTCTACGCCCTGCTTCCCATAGATGATTTCGTTGAAGGTCTGGTTCTCGATTTTATTGAGGTAATCCAGCTTGGATTTCATGGTGGCCGTCGTAGGGCCGGTGTACATGTTCGGATAAGCGATGCCTTCCTGGGACATCAGCACTTTGGCCGCCGCCGGCGTTTCCAGGCCGTAGTTAAGCTTCACTTCTTTTTCCAGGCGGGTCGTCGCTTCCTTGCCGTCCGCCAGATTCAGGAGCGCCTTTATCTGGGCGTCCGGAATGCGCGCGCCGTCCCGAACGAGCAGGTAGCGCAGGCTGTTGACGTAACCTCCCGGAATTTGGTCGTACCGCAGCGGTTTTCCGCTCGCGTCGAAATCGTAGTCGTAGCCTTTGAACAAGCCGTTTTCGAATATGCCGCCCGGTTTGGAATCGGCCAGATTGTCATACATGTAGTTCTGGTACGTAAAAAACGCTTCCGGATGCTTCATGTCCTTGTTGATCAGCGTCACGCCGTTGGTAAACAGCGTCCCGTGGCGCCCGGCCTTGCCGTCCGGACCAGCCACATTGACCAGGTAGGTCTGCCCGTCGAGCTCGAGCGTGCGGTTCTCCTCGGCCTGGAGCGTTTCCTTCTGCAGCTGGCGCAAAATCCGTTCCGTCAGCGGCTTGTCCGCAGACCGGTTGTAAATGACGCCCAGACCCGGCTTGAAGTATACGGGATCCCTGCGCCCGTCGCTTTTGAATTTATCGAGCATATCCTGGATGTTGCCGCTTTCGAACTGAAGCTCAATGATCAGGTTCGCGTCCTCCGGATGACTGAACGAGGAGTAGGGATAAGCCGTAAACAACGAAAACACGTAATACGCCTCGTCTCCCTGCCCCATTTTTTTCACCTGCCAGCCGGGCTTCATCCGCTTCTTGAGATCGTCGTTGTCATAGTGGTCCACATCGTTGTCGGATACCACCCTGCCAAGCGACGGGGAAAATATGTAAAGCTTCGTTTTCCAGTTGGAGGAGCTTTCCTGGATGTTGAGCTTGGTCTGGATTCGTTTCACCACGTTAATGATATCGAGGTTAAAATATTCGCTGCTTAAAAAAATGTCTTTGAACCCGAAAATGTCGGGATCCTGGATCAGCAGGTTCGGCCACAGCGAAAACAGGTCGATGTTCGTATTGACCTGCGACTGGAAAAAACTCAATTGGTTTGCGTTCGATTGGTTGAGCTCCGTTCCCAGCACTTCCGTGCTCGTACGGTTGGAGTAATAGTAAAGCCCTACGATCGGGACGAGCATCATGACGAGAAGAAGGACCATTTTTCGGAACAACGTATGTCTGGGCACGGGAAATTCACACCTTACGTCCATATTTTATCTGATGAATCGTTTGCCAAGCCTCACGGTGCCAAAAGCAACATCATTATACGGTATGCCGGCGGAATCCAGCAGATCCGTTTCGGCAAAGCCGGGACAGGCTGCAAAAAAACGCGAAAAGGAAGCCGCCGGAAACCGGCAGCTTCGCCATGCCGCGTTGGTTATCGGGGCCGATGCGAGCTCAAGCTGAACGCGCTTTCATATACAAAGTGGCAGCCGACGCATCTTTCTCTCCATTGTAACGGGCAGGCGCGAGGGCGAAAAGGGATGCCCCTGCAACATTTCTGCACTTTTCGCAACCCCTTGGCATGTCTCCGGCATCTCGGCCGCCCAAAGACCTTCCGCAAAACGGCAAGCGCATTCAGGCCGTACGCGGACCCGGAGATGACCGAACCTAAAAAGACAGGCCGCAGCCGCGGCCTGTCCCTGCTGTTCACTTCCCGATATCGCTCAAATGCCCGGAATCGGACTGCGCTTGTGCGCGGTTCGTTTATAAAAGCTTTCAAGACGCTTTTGCGCCTCCGGGCTGATTTCCTTGCCTTCGAGGTAATCGCTGTTTTCCTCATAGGTAATGCCCAGCTCGCCTTCGTCGGTCTGCCCTTCCCACAGCCCGGCGGTCGGAGCCTTGTCCAAAATGGCCTGCGGCACGCCCAAATAACGCGCGAGCCGACGAACCTGGCGTTTGTTCAGCGTGCTGAGCGGGGCAAGGTCCACCGCGCCGTCGCCCCATTTCGTATAAAATCCGGTCACGGCTTCGGAGGCGTGGTCCGTGCCCACCACAAGCAGCTTCAATTCGAACGCCAGGGCATATTGCATCACCATGCGGGTCCGGGCTTTGACGTTGCCTTTTCCCTGCGGGGACAAATGGCGGTACAACCCGATTTGCTTCAGTCCCTGCTCGGCTTCAAGCGCAATCTCGCCGACCGCGTCTTCGATGTTCGTCTCCGCGGTATGCTTCAGGTCAAAAGCCCGGGCCACGGCATAGCTGTGTTCGATGTCCTCCTGCGTCCCGTAAGGCTGGAAAACGCCAAGCGTCATGTATTCCCGGCCGGTTTCCGCCGACAGCTCGTCGGTCGCCTGTTTGCACAATCCCGCGGCCACGGCGCTGTCGATTCCGCCGCTGATGGCGATCAACAGGCCTGTCGCTCCGGCCTCTTTTACATGCGCTTTCAGAAAGTCCACTCTTTTTCTGACTTCCGTTTCTTCGTCGATCACGGGTTTAACGCCTAATGCTGCAATGATTTCTTCCTGCAGACTCATCGCCGGCCACCTCTTTTCCTAGTGTCATGGACGTCGCGCGTAACGAACCGGCATGTGTTCCATGTACCGCGAAACGCCCGCATCAAAACACGAAAGCCCCGACATCGGCTGACGCCGAAAATCCGGGGCAAATCCGAACGCGGAACCGGTTAACGGCACACGCGGTCAAAGGCTTCGATCAAATCTTCCGCGATTTCTTGGGCGGAACGGTCTTCGATCTGGTGGCGCTCGATGAAATGAACGAGCTCTCCATCCTTCAACAGAGCGATGGAAGGCGAAGACGGCGGATACGGAGCGAAATATTCCCTTGCTTTGGCCGTTGCTTCTTTATCCTGTCCGGCAAATACGGTGTACAGATTGTCAGGCACCAATTCGTTTTGCAGCGCCAGGGCTACGCCCGGACGGCATTGGCCTGCTGCGCATCCGCATACCGAGTTGACGACCACCAGCGTCGTGCCGGGCGCATCCTGCAAATGGGTTTCCACTTCTTCCGGCGTTCTGAGCTCTTTGATGCCCAGGCTGGTCAGCTCGTCTCTCATCGGTTGAATCATATCTCTCATATATCTGTCAAAAGACATCGACATTTCTTTCATCACTCCTCGATCCGCAAAATATCAGACTGCATTCAATACTATTATACCTTCCCAAGGTTCGAAATCAAGATAAAGCCCCGCGCCGGACGTCCGGACCCTGCTGCCGTCAGGATTCGTGAAGCGGCAGGGAAATGATGAACGTCGTCCCTTTCCCCTCTTCCGATTCCACGTCGATTTTGCCCCCGTGGCGCTCCACGATGCTCAGGCAAAGGGCAAGCCCCAGACCCGTGCCTTTGGCCTTCGTCGTAAAAAACGGCTCGAAGAGCCGCTCCAGCCGGCTTTCGGACATGCCGACGCCGGTATCCCTGACGATCAGCTCCACCATGTTGTCGCTTTCCCTGAACCGGGTTTGGATGGTCAGCTTTCCTTTTTCCTCCATCGCCTCCATCCCGTTGCGCGCCAGGTTCAGCAGCACCTGTTTGATTTCCTTGGCGTTCAGGTGGAGCTTCGGCACCCGTTCGTCCAGCAGAAGCTCGATCGTCTGGCCGCGGAGGTTCGCGTCCGCCCACAGCAGCGGGCTGAGATCGTTGATGATCTGATGAAGATGCCACTGCTCCTTTTCGGATATCCGGTTTTGGGCAAGGGATAAAAAATCGTTGATGATGCCGTTGGCCCGGTCCAGCTCCTCCATCACGATCCGATAGTAATGGTCCAGCGAATCGGGGCTTTTTTCCTTCATCAGCTGCAAAAAACCGCGCACCACCGCCATCGGGTTCCGGATTTCATGCGTAATGCTGGCCGCCATCTGCCCGACCAGGCTCAGCCGTTCCACATTGACCAATTCGGTCCGCAGCCTCTCCAGCTCCGTAATATCCTGGATGACCAGCACGGCCCCGAGAATTTCGCCGGTATAGCTGTTCGTCAGCGGCGAAGTGCTCGTATAGTGGATCTGGGAGCCGATCCGGATCAGTTCGTTGTCCATCTTGACGCCGTTCAAAGCCTGGGCGATTCGGCGGTCGATGTAATCCTCTTCGACCATGTCGACGAATACGCTGAGCGGCTGTCCCAAAACATCGGTTTTGGTCAGCTCGGGCGAGCGGTTTTTGAACAGCCCCATCATCATTTCGTTGACGCTGGTAATGCGCCCCTCGGTATCGACCGACACCATGCACAGCGGCGCCACGTCCATCACCTGCTGGAGTTTTTCCTCTTCGCGGAGGTATTTTTCGGAGATGCCTTTGACTTGCTCGGTCAAAAGCAGCTTCTCCAGCGCAAATTCGATCATGTAGATCAAGGCCCCGCCGGCGAACACGGTGATCAAAATATAAAACAAAAGCATGAGAATCGGACCGGCATCGGAAAAATCCAGGTTCGGATCTTCAATGATCGGGGACGACGTAAACAGAAGCATTGCGGGCAAGAGGCAAACCCACAGCTTATTGATTTTGTCGGTCAGGGTATCCGTCCGGAATCTCGGCGACATCCAAACCAGAAGCGGATAAAACAATAACCCCGTATGTAGGAACAGGCTTGATAGCGACCAGCTTTCATTCGACAAATAATCGCATAGCAGGTACAACCCGGCCAAGGGAAGCCCGCTTTTGTAGCCTCCGTACAGCATGCCGATAAACAGCGGTAAAATGCCCAGATTCAAAGGGATCAGATGAAACAACGAGGAAGAGAAAAAAGAACACATTAAAATGCTCAGGGCGCTGGATATAATGATAACGACTTCAAAACCGGAAGCCCGCAATTTTTTGTTCCGGCTGATCAGCCGGACGTATTTGTCCAGGCTCAGCGGAAACAAAAACGCGAAGGAACCTGCCATGAGCACCTGTGTTATAATATTTTTCAGCGCATCGATAATCGCAATCCATCCTCCCTTCGGGGTGGCAAATACCCATTCGTCGCTTGGACCGGGCATCCTTCTGCTCCACCATTCAATGAAATGGCGACAAAGTTTATTGGTTTAATAAAGTATAAATCAGAATTTTGTGAAAATCATGATGTTTTATTATAGAGGAAACGACTAAATTCGTGCTTTTTTGGAAGATGGATGGTACTTTCGAAAGTAATATACATGTAGATTAAATCACAGCCTACACTATATTACAATATACCCTGAAATATCCTGTGGAGCATGATGAAAACCATCGATTCTTCACGTTTGGAGTCAAAAGGAGAGAATAAATTGAAGTCATACGATGTCATTGTTATCGGAGGCGGGTCGGCCGGGCTGATGGCCTCCGTCGCGGCCGCAAGGTTCGGCGCGTCCGTGCTGCTGCTCGACAAGGGCGCCAAGCTTGGGCGCAAACTGGGCATTTCCGGGGGCGGGCGCTGCAATGTGACCAACGCCAAGGAAACCGAGGATCTGATCGCCCATATCCCGGGCAACGGCCGCTTTCTGTACAGCGCTTTTCAGCATTTCAACAACCGCGATATCATGGCGTTTTTCGAAGGCTTGGGAATCGCCCTGAAGGAAGAAGACAACGGCAGAATGTTCCCGGTGTCCGACAAAGCCGCAAGCGTCGTCAATACGCTGATCGGGGAGGTCCGCCGGCTCGGCGTGGACATCAAAACCGACACTCCCGTATCGGAGGTCCTCTATTCGGAACACCGCGTATCGGGCGTAAAACTCGCTTCGGGGGACATGTTGCGGGGAAACGCGGTCATCGTGGCGACCGGAGGCAAATCGGTGCCGCATACCGGCTCGACCGGCGACGGATATCCGTGGGCGCAGGCCGCGGGGCATACCATCACCGAGCTCTATCCGACGGAGGTTCCCATCGTTTCGCGCGAAAGCTGGATCGCGTCGAAGGAACTGCAGGGATTGTCGCTTCGCGACGTTGAATTATCGGTATGGACGCCGAAAGGAAAAAAAGTGATCGGTCACCGCGGAGACATGATTTTCACCCATTTCGGGCTATCGGGCCCGATTGCGCTGCGGTGCAGCCAGTTCATCCGCCAGGTGAAAAAGAAATTCAAGGTGAGCGAGGTCGACATGGCGGTCGATTTGTTCCCCGACCTGCCTCCCCACGACTTGGACCGCATGCTGCGGGACAAGCTCGGGGCCGAGCCGAAAAAGGCGATCAAAAACGTGCTGAAAGCCCAAATCCCGGAACGCATGCTTCCGCTGCTCATGAACAAGGCCGGCCTTGACGGCGACGCCACGTTCGCCCACCTGCCGAAGCAGCAATGGGCATCCTTCATCGACATCTTGAAAAAGTTTGTCATCCGGGTGACCGGAACCAAATCGATCGAGGAAGCTTTTGTGACCGGCGGAGGGGTGAACCTGAAGGAAATCAATCCGAAAACGATGGAATCCAAGCTGATGCCGGGTCTGTTTTTCTGCGGAGAGATTCTCGACATTCACGGCTATACCGGAGGGTATAACATTACCGCCGCCTTCTCCACCGGTTACACGGCAGGCATGCATGCGGCGGAGGCGGCCCGCTCCGCTTCGTCCGGCCTTTCATAATCCCGCCTTGTTTTCGAGCGATCCGCTTCCCCGATTATCCGGGGCGGCATTCAAAAACCTCCCGCGTTTCATAACGAAACCGCGGGAGGTTTTTTTAGAATCGGAAAACGGGCAGGGCCGCGAAGGCTACATCTTTTTATGAAGAAAAAACATGCGCATGAGATAAGGCACCGCCCAGCCGGCCGCCATGCCCAGCGGAATGAAGCCAATGGCCGCCAGCCACGGACTCAAGCTGGAAAACATGACAAGAGCGGAGGCCCATACCGAAAACGGAAGCAGCAGCGTCCGGACGGCCGCGAAGCCTGCCTGCACGCCGTCCGCTTCCGGCCAGGGCAGCAGTGCGATAAAGGGATCTTTCCTGAAAGCGGACCACTGCAGGAACAGCCAGTACGCGATTAAGGCATGCAGGGCCGCAAACGCCACGATCTGCATCTTCACCGGGAGCGTAACGAGCACCATCGTGCTGATTCCGGCAAATCGCAGATAAAGGGAGCGTTGTCCCGGATGGCGCAGCAGCGATTTGACCATCGCCCCGGCGATGCGTTTGGCGGGCTCCCGCGAGCGGAACACATGCCGCGATTTCCGGAATATCCATGTTTTGCTGCGGACCCGGCGCGGTTGATCGACCGACTGGCTGAGCAGCAGCCCCGTCAATCGGGTGCGTCTTGCAAGGTCCTCCTGGACGTCGGCCATGAACGTGCCGCGCAGGCCAAGCCTCGCCCTCAGCAGCAGCAGGCTGAGCAAAGCCAGCCCCAGCGCACCCGCCCAAAGCATGGCGGCCTGCTGGCTAAACATCAGAACAACACCCGCATAAACGGCGCAAGGCACAACCGCGAACGGAACATAAAGCAGCCATCTCCGCATGCCTTTGGCCTGCACCTTGACCAGATGCCTGGACCACATCAGCACCCATTCGAAAGCGACCGTAAAAGCGAGCAGTCCCCCCGCGTACAAGCCGTCCGCATGAAACCGCCGGACCAGGAACGGCAGCAAAACGAGGAAACAAAGCGACGTTTTTACGGCCGCCGCAGCCATGCTGTACCAACCGCTCCGAAGCATGATGCCCCGCAGCCATTCGCGGCGCTGCACCAAAAACAGCGCATCTCCTTCCCGGACCAGCAGCAGGATGTCCCCCGTCAAGGCGATCAGCAAAAGCGATAACGGCACCATCGGGAACGACAGCATGCCGGCCCATTCCGGCAGCGGCTCCTTCCAAAACCCGTAATAAAACCGGCCGGCAAGCAAAAGCCCCGGGACGAGAATGTACAACAAGACCGTCCAGTCGTCGACGACGGACCGCAAGGCGGCCGCCGTTTCTTTGAAATGGCTCCGAAGCCGCCGCCGGAACAAACTTGCGGGATTCGGAAACAGATATCCTTCTTTTTCCCTCGTCATTATCGTATAGTCCTTTCTTTCCGATAAAATGGCCCCCATGGCCCCTCTTCCCGGAAACGAAGCGTTACGTCAGCGAATCGAAGCAGTCGAACAGCGACGCATCGGGCAGCCCGGCCGCATCGCGGATGTCCGCCAGCGTCCCTTCGGCTACCGTCCTGCCGCCGGCGATCATGACGAATCTGTCGCAGATTCTTTCGGCCGTATCCAGCACATGCGTGGACATCAGCACCGCCGCGCCGCGTGCGCGCTCCTCGTCCAGCAACCGCAGAAAATCCTTGGTCGCGCGCGGATCCAGCCCGATAAACGGCTCGTCCACGATGTACACGTCCGGTTCGCTCAAAAATCCGAGCATCAGCATCATTTTCTGCTTCATCCCTTTGGAGAAGCCTCCCGGCAGGTCATGTTTGACCTCCTCCATGCCGAATTGGCGCAGCAGCCTGTCCGCTTCCCCGCAAAACCTTTCGTAGTCGAGACCGTAAACGGCCGCAGCCAAATCCATATGCTCCCACAGCGTCAAATCGTCGTGAAACACCGGCTGCTCGGGGATGTAAGCATACCTTCCCGAACCGCCGAGAAACGATACCCGGCTTTTGGCGTATTTCAGCAGCCCCAGCAGCGTTTTGATCGTCGTGCTTTTGCCGGCCCCGTTCGGGCCGATCAGCCCGAGCAGCTCGCCGGCATACACCCGAAAAGCGATACGGCGGATCTTCGGATGTCCTTCCTCGTATCCCGCTTCCTCTATTTCAACGTCCAGCAGCGGTTGTTCCACGCTTTCCATGTCCATGCCGTTTCTCTCCTCCCCCAAAAAAAGCAGCTTCCGCACATTCCTCCGCCGCCCCGAAAGACGGCCGCAACGACCTCGCTCCAAACGGAAACTTGGCCGGATCTGCCCTTCCGTACTCCTTGATCCGGACCCTCCTCCGGCTGAAACAGGATTTACCGTAAATTTTAACGTTTCAAAGTTGATGGATTGTGACAAATGACATGTTTTTCGCACAATCCGAAAGGTATGATGTAACTACAATACGGATCAGACTGCGGTTATGTTTCATAAAAATATAAAACAAAAGGCGGGATTGTATCATGATTCACGCACAGGAACGCGATACCGAGTTATCCATGCAGCTGTACCGGGCGTTCGCCAAAAGCTTCAAAAGCGTCAGCGAACATGCCGCGATCGGCGCAAAGTCCGAAGGGTTCCATCCTACTGCCTTTGCCGTCATGGAAATGCTGTACTGCAAAGGAGCGCATCCCATCCAGCAAATCGGCTCCAGCCTCCTCCTTCAAAGCGGCAACGTCACGTATGTCATCGACAAGCTCGAAAAACGCGGATGCATTTACCGCAGACCTTGCTCAAACGACCGCCGCGTCATCTACGTGGAGCTCACGCCGGAAGGCGAAGCGTTGATGCGCGAGCTGTATCCCCGATACGCCGGCCGGATCGACCACGCCTTTAGCGGCCTGAACGGCGAAGAAAAGGCGGAGCTGATCCGCCTGCTTAAGAAGATGGGGATGCAAGCCGAAAAGCTGATGTCCGGAGGGCAAACCTAACCTGAAAACATAAAAAAACACCCCTGGGTTAAAAAACATCTCCCATGGGGTGCCGTGCCTTTTAGTTGATCATCCGATCTTGACAATCAGGCTTTTTCCGTTTCCGCATCCTCTTCCGGCGATGGCACCGTATTGCGCAGCGCCAGGACGGAAATCAGGCTGATCACCGCAATGACTCCCATCACGATGTACAGCGAATGAAGGCTTCCTTCCAACACATGCTTCAGCTGATTCCATATTTCCTGCGGCATATCGGCGCCGCCTTCCGGCGTCAGCAGCCGGTTCACGTCCTCCTGGCCTACATGCTCGAGACCCGGCTGACTCGCAATCCGGCTGGCCATGCTCAGATTGATAAACGTTCCGAACACGGCAACGCCGACCGTCTGTCCCAAGGAACGGACGAACGTGTTCAGCGCCGTCGAAGCGCCGCGCAGCGAATATCCGACCGAGGATTGGGCGATGATCGTAAACACGGTGGTCGAGTAACCGAAGCCCAAACCATAGATAAAGGTAAAGATCAGCAGCACGTAATGCGGGGTTTGTCCGTTCATCCAAGCCAGTCCCGCTGCGCCGATCACGATGCCGGCAAGGCCGATGGCGCTCGTTTTGCGCGAGCCTGCCGTCAGGATCAGCCGGCTTCCGAACACCGAGCCGAACAGCCAGCCGATCGACATCGGAGCCATCGTCAGCCCCGACAGCGTCGCGTTTTTGCCCATGACGCCCTGGATCCAGAGCGGAGTATAGGTGGTTAACCCGATCAGGAGCGCGCTGGTCAAAATGCTGGCCACCGTGGACACCGAAATGTCGCGGATGCGGAACAGCTTGAGGGGCAGCATCGGTTCGGCCGCGCGGTTTTCAATCCAAACGAAGGCGACAAGAAGCACGGCCGCCAAAACAAAACATCCGATGAGCAGCGGCGAGCTCCAGCTGAAATATTGCCCGCCCGTTGCGAGCGCAAACAACAACGCGGTCATGCCGACCGTAAATGCCGCCGCGCCGGCCACGTCGACGGACACCTTCTCCCGCTTGTCCCGGCTTTCATGGAAATAACGGGCGATAAGCCACATGGAAACGATGCCGAACGGAACGTTAAAGCCGAATATCCAGCGCCAGTTCAAATAGTCGACGAAATAGCCGCCGACAAGCGGGCCGATCAGCGAGGAAATGCCCCACACCGAGCTGATCAGCCCTTGGATTTTGGCGCGCTCCTCGATCCGGTACACGTCGCCGATGATGGTGAACGTGACCGGAACGATGGCTCCGGCTCCGATCCCCTGGATCGCCCGGAACAGGATGAGCTGCTCCATGTTTTGCGAAAAGCTGCAAAGCAGCGAACCGAGCACGAACAGCAGCGAGCCGATTTGGAATACCGGCTTGCGTCCGTACAGGTCGCTGACTTTGCCGAAAATCGGCGTCGAAACGGCCATCGTCAGCAGGAAGGCGGTAAAAATCCAGCTGAGGAGCTTCATGCCTCCGAAGCTGCCGATGATCGCCGGGCCTGCCGGACCCGTCACCGTTCCTTCGATCGCCGACAGAAACGTCGATACCAAAATACCGATCAGAATATATTTGCGTTTGGCAAGTTGAACGCCAGCGTTATCAGACATGGGTTTCCTTTCCAGATGACGAGGCAGAAACCGCCGGAAGGGCCTTACGCCGGCCCGGGCCGCCGGAAATCGGCGGCTTGATGCGGAGAAAGCCTGAGCATAAACGAGGCTTCCCTCTCCGCCAAATCGGGATCATGCGTGATCATCAGCACGGCCGCGCCGGCCGCCGTTTTCTCCCGGCATAACCTGAGCACCCGTTCGGCGGCCCCAAAGTCGATCCCGGACGTCGGTTCGTCCAAAATGTACAACGCCTTGGGATGGACGAATTGGCCGATGATGCTGAGCAGCTTTTTTTCCCCTTGGCTCAGCATGTAAGGGGAGGCGCCGCGTTTTCCTTCCAATCCCGCGGTCCTAAGCAGCGCTTCGGCCGTTTCACGCTGAGCGGCGGTCGGCTCGGACGGTTCGCCTTTTGTCCGGCCAAGTCCGTACACCAGCTCGTCCCATACCGTATGGGCGACAAACTGATGCTCCGGCTGCTGAAACACGTAGCCGATCCGGGCCGCCCGCTGCGACACGCGCCATGCAGCGACATCTTCGCCTTCCCAGTACACCGAGCCCGGCGGCACCGGCAGCAGTCCCATCAGCAGGCGCGTCAACGTCGTCTTGCCGGAGCCGTTCTCCCCGGTGACGATGCCCCATTCCCCCGGCTTCATGACGAAGCTGGTCTCATGAAGCGCCGGGGCTGCGGCGCCGGCATAGGCGTAGCTCAGCCGGTCGATCTGGAGCAGGCTGCCGGAGCCCGCGGCAGCCCCGGGCGGCGCCGCGCTGCGAGGCGCCGCGCCCCGCGGGTCCGGGCCGATGGCCGGACCCGCCTGCGTCGCTGCCCCCTCCCAAGGGGGCAGCAGCCCGAGCTGCGCGAGCCGCTCCCGGCTCTCGCGCAGCAGCTGCCGCGGCGGCCCGTCCAGCACGACGCGGCCGCCGTCCAGGACGATGACGCGCCCTGCGGAGCGCGCGGCATCGTCGAAGCGACCGGACGCGGTCACGAGCGTCCGGCCTTCCGCGTGCAGCTTGCGGCAAAGCTGCACGAACTGCTTCTGCGCCGCGGGATCCAGGCTGGCCCCGGCGTCGTCGAACACGACGATGCGGGGGCGCAGGGCAAGCACCGCGGCGATGGCCGTGCGCTGGCGCTGTCCCCCGGACAGCTCGCGCACCGGCGAGTGGCGGCGTTCCGACAGCTCCACCGCCGCCAGCGCCTCCTCTACCCGCCGCTCGATTTCCAGCGGCGGCACCCGCAGATTCTCCGGGCCGAAGGCGGCTTCATCCCCGGGCGTCCCCTGGACCAGCTGCGCGTCCGGGTCCTGGAACACGATGCCGCACAGCTGCGCGACGTCGGCGATGGCCGCTTCGGCCGGGTCCAGCCCGGCCAGCTCCAGCCGCCCTTTTCTCGTGCCCCCGCCGCTTCGCGGCAAATATCCGCTCAGCAGCTGGCACAGCGTGGACTTGCCGCTGCCGCCGGGTCCGACGACCGCCGTCCATTCCCCTTCCGGAATCGACAGGGTCACCTCCCGCAGCGCGGGTTCCCGCTCGTCATCATAATAGTAGGTTAGATTCGAACAATTAATGGATATCGGGCGCATGCTCGGCTCTCTTCCCTCCGATGGCAAACCGCCGCAGAAGTCCGCTGCGCTGAAGCATGTCCCCAAGCATTTTGGTCAACAAACCGCAAAGCACGATACCGCTTATAAGACGCATCACGAGCGTCAGCGCCAGCACCTGCCAGCTCCACGCCGTGTAACCGAACATATTGGCTGCGCATACGAACCACAAAGGAACCATCGCTCCGCCGGCAAGCATCATCATGCCCGTCCCCCAGCGTTTGTAGCGCGAAAGCGCAAAAACGGCCTCCGCCGCCACCATGTAGCAAAGCGCCGCCACGATCGCGGACGCGATGCCGTAAGTCGTTCCCACAAAGCACTGGATGGCTCCGCCGATGCCGTAGGTTATGGCAGCCGTGCCCGGCTTGCGGATAATATAATACGCGAGCAGGCCGTAAACCATGTACACCCCGACGATGGTCGATGTCGCTACAGGGCCGCCCAGGCTGTTCAGCATTTTATTGATATAAGACAAATAAAAGGTCAATACAGCATTGGCTGTAGCCAGCATGGCCATGAGCACGATATCCAATGTGGTAAAAGAAAGGCGGTTTCTCTTTGATTTTGATGAGGTTTCCATTCCGTGTCAACTCCTAATCTAAAAATGGCTTTACCTTGTTATTTTGCCTTGTCCGCCCGTTAACGTCAACCACAATTTTCGTTAAAGGTTAACAATATGAATAAACCACCATAAAAACGCAGTAAGCGCGACCGCCGTCCCCGCAAGGACGATCCCCCGTCCGAGCGGCATGCTTTCCCGGACAAACGTCCGGTCGGGATATGCCCCGAAGCCTTTGGCCTCCATCGCCCCGGCCGTCTGCTGAATCCGCCGCAGCGCGTTGTGCATGACCGCCGAAATAAACGTCAGCCACCAGCGCAGCCGCCCCCGAAGGCCTTCCGGCGTTCCCCCGCCCCTGACTTGATGGGCTGCGGAAATGCTTCTTCCTTCCTCCTGCAGCAGAGGCAAAAAGGTTAGCGCCATCGATAATCCGAACGCAAACCGGTACGGAATCCGCAGCCGCGTCGTCAACGATACCACCATGTCGCGCGGATCGGTCGTAAACATGAAGACGTATGACGACAGAAAGACGGTAAACATGCGCACCGTAACCGATCCTGCCGAATCCAAAGCCTCCGTTGTGAGCCCAAGCGGCCCAAACTGTATAAACACATGTTCTCCCGCAGCCGTAAGCAGCGTCACGATAAAATACGGAACCGCGAAACCC
This sequence comes from Paenibacillus sp. FSL M7-1455, assembly GCF_038004655.1. NCBI lineage: Bacteria > Bacillati > Bacillota > Bacilli > Caryophanales > Paenibacillaceae > Paenibacillus > Paenibacillus sp. FSL M7-1455. The sequence goes on from NZ_JBBORO010000001.1 coordinate 5,221,928, forward strand.
AGCAGGATCGCCAGCGCTTTCGCCTGCTTCTTCCATGGCATGCCTCCCGCCCATCTCGCCAATGCGAACACGGCAGCAAGCAGCAGCGCTTGTCCGAGCGAAGAGTGAAACCTCATCGTCAGCAGCGCGATGCAGAACAGCAGCACCAGCTTGCCTAGCGGATCGGTACGGTGCAGCAGCGACGGTTGTTTATGAAATGCGATCATCTTGTTTGTCCCCCCGATTTCCCCTTGATGCCGGTCCTGTCCGGAACTTCTCCCAATCCCGGCGCAGCATGGCATGCATATCGGCATCGACGAAGCCCTGGTCCGTATGGCGATACTGGCGGAGCCGCCCCTCCAGCGTAAATCCGAGGGCGCGGAACAGCCGCCCGGCACGGTCATTGCGGGGATCGGTCAGCGCTTCGAGCCGGTTCAGGCCCATCTCCTCCATAGCATAATCGATGACAAGGCCGATCGCCTCCCGCATGTAACCCCCGCCCCAAAAAGGCCGGGACAGCTCGCAGCCGATTTCTCCGCGGTAGGCTCCTTCAAGCTGCCACCAGTTCAACCCGCAGCTGCCGATGATGCTGCCGTCCGGCGCCTGAATCCCCCACCGCAAGCTGTCGTCCGTCAAGGCCAGGCGGTTGAGGAGGCCGATCAGTTCCGCCGCCGCCGCGGCGTCCGGCATGCGGGGAAGATCCGCAAAACGCCTGACTTCCGGATCGGACCAGCATTCGAACATCGCCTGCGCGTCCCGCGCGGCAAGGCGGCGCAACACGACCCGTTCCCCCTCCAGCTCAGGGATGTTTCCTTCGCAGCTGTATGGCACGGCATTTCCTCCTTACACGCAAAATATCACCATCCACTGTACACCTTGAGCCCCATATCGATCAAGATGCCTTATTGCGGCAAGCGAGCCCCAACCATTCGAACCAAATCGATCGGGCGCAAAATTCCAAGCCGTCGTTCCATCCTTGGCAGGCCGATTAATACCCGCCTCCCATGACGGCATGCCCGCATTCTCCGCACGCAAAAAGCGCTTGCCCCTTCCGGATCTCCGGTTTCGGGCAAGCGCTTTTGACGGATGCTTATGCTTCTTGCATTTCCTCCTTGGGCTCGCGTCCAGCCAGCAGCAGCAGGACGATCAGGATAAATGCGATCAATGCCAGGAGCGGAATCGTGATGAATCCGAACCAGTTCAGGTAATCGAAATTGCACGGTATCCCGACGGTGCACGGAAGGGCTTTGGCCAGCGCAGGGATTTTCTGCTCCAGGTAATGGTAGATGGAGATGCAGCCCCCGATGATGCTGAGCGTCATGGCATAGGGAATGATTTTGCGGTCGTTCTTGTAGCTTGCGATCCCGAGCAGAATGACCTCCGGATACATGAAAATCCGCTGGAACCAGCACAGCTTGCATGGCTCGTAATGCATGATTTCGCTTAAGTACAAGCTTCCGCCGGCAGCCACGATGGATACAATCCACGCCATGTACAGGGCATACGGGCGAATAGACGCCAAGAAACGATTGCCTCCCATCGCTCTAACTCCTTTTTCTTCAAAGATTCGTCATTCTTTATTTTGTTCGGCCAGCTTTTTCTCGATGAACGGTTTCAGCACCGGATAGTTCATGGAAGCTTCTTCGGTCGCTTTTTCCCCGTTGACGAACACGGTCGGCGTGCTCATGACGTTGAGCTTCCGCGCCAAAGCGTTTTGGCTGTCGATTTCTTCTTGGTACGTTTTTTCGTCGATATCTTTGCGCAGTTGGTCATAATCGACCTTAATGTTCTCCGTGCGGGCGAGGTTCACGAGGAAATCCGGCGTGGCCCATTCGGTGGCCTCGTCCCCTTGGTTTCTGTAAATCGCCTCGTAATACTTCCAAAATTCATCCTTGTTCTGATGGAACACCGACTGGGCGGCCAAAGCGGCGGTATTGGAATCCCCTTTTGGACTGATGATCAGATAATTGCTGAAATACAAGGCGGCTTTGCCCGTGTCGATGAAATCCTTCTTCAGTTGAGGCGAAATCTCTTGCGTGAAGTATTGGCAGATTGGACACTTGTAGTCGCCCATCTCCACGATTTTGACCGGCGCATCCGGATTGCCGAGCACCGGGAGCGAGCTGTAGTCAAAATCCCCCTTTTGGGACGACGGTCGGATGGCCAGCAGCAGCACCACCAAAACGACGATGCAGGCCCCCGTGATCCACATCACCCGTTTCATCCGCTTTTCCTGCTGTTCCCTCTGGGCTTTTTTCTGCGCGATTTTATTCACCGGCTTTTTCTTTGCTTTCATAAATTGCCGACCCTCTCCTCTCTTCGAACTTCAGTTCGAGGCGCCTTGGCATGATTTTTTGTTTTCTTCCATAAATAGCCGCAAGAAAGCGCTACTTGTCCACTTTATTTTAGCATCTTGATCTTTGAAAGGCTATATCGGAGAGAAAGGATCTCACGATTTCAGACAACCATTTCCCCAATTCGTCAGAATTTCTCCAAAAGTTGGTAGCTGCATGTCGCATCATGCGGTTAAATTTGGTTATAGATGCATATACTAAACCTTGCCTATGAATAATCATCCGGGAGGTGAGCGGAATTGGACTGGTGGGCCGTCGTCCTCGTCGCTGCCGCCGCAGCGCTTGCGGTCGCAGGGATCACCCATTACGCATTCATACAAATGACGCAGATGAAAGCCTTAAATTATCAGCAGGTTTTTGACGCTTTTGAACGGGCCGGAGCCCGCTTCCGGGAAATGTACGAGCCGCTGCGGAAGGAGGAGGTCCGGATCGCGAGCCATGACGGCCTCCGCCTGCACGGGGTCGTCGTCAAAGCGGAGCAGCCTTCGCCCAAATGGGTCATTCTCGTGCACGGATATACTACTTCCCTTCCGGCATCCATTCCTTTTATGGATATGTTTCGCGAGGAAGGGTTTAACGTCCTGCTGGTCGACCAGCGCCGGCACGGAAAAAGCGAAGGCAAATATACGACGTACGGTTATCACGAGAAACATGACGTGGCTGCTTGGGTCAGATACATCAAAGACGCTTACGGCGAAAACTGCGTCGTCGGCCTTCACGGCGTTTCGCTCGGCGGCGGCACCGTGCTGGAATATTTGTCGCTGCCGGAAGCCGACGCGAAATTCGTCATCGCCGACTGTCCTTATTCCGATTTGACGCGCCTGATGCATCATCAGTTGCAGCGCTTGAACCATCTTCCCGCGGCGCTTTTTCTTCCGCTGGTCAACGCCCGGATGCGCAAAAGGGCCGGTTTCACGCTCGATCAGGTCAGCCCCGTCCGTTCCGTGCAAAGCAGCAAAATTCCCGTCATGTTTATCCACGGCGCCAAGGACAACTATATTCCGCCGTCCATGAGCGAGGAGTTGTTTGCGGCCAAAACCGGGGCCAAAAGGCTGTTGCTCATTCAAGACGCGACGCACGGCTTTGCGCTGGACGCCGACCCGGCCCTGTACAAACGGTCCGTGCAGGAGTTCGTCCGCGAGGCGTTCGCAGGCAGCCCGGCGGAATCCGTGGAGCAAGCCGCGGAGCTGTCGCCGCCGGAAAAGGAGGAGTTTAGCGGATTTGGACTGACCGGCGTGCCAAATGCCTAAGACGGGTCGGTGTTTAGCCCGTTCCTTTCTTGAATAACCGCATCATCCCCTCGGCGGCCGGCCGGGGGTTTTCTTTTGACCGTTCCTGTCTCCATCCGGCTAAAACCAAATCCCGGGAAAACAGCCTCGCCGGCATCATCTTTTGCTTGACTCGGAGGTCATTCCTGTATACTATCGTTATAATTAACCAACGGTTAAAAGAAAGGTGGAGTATGATGTTTCAAGCACTTCCTTATGAAGGTAACCGGAGCGAGCAGTTTGCCGCCGTTCTGGAACAACTGAAATCCCTCATTCACGATGAACCCAGCTCCATCGCCAATCTGGCCAATGCATCGGCGCTGCTGAACAGCTTTTTGCCGGATATCAACTGGGTAGGCTTTTATCTTTACGACGGGCAAGAGCTGGTGCTCGGTCCATTCCAGGGTCTTCCGGCATGCATCCGCATTCCTTTGGGCCGCGGCGTATGCGGCACGGCGGCGGCCGAACGACAAACGATCGTCGTGGATGACGTGCATGAGTTTCCCGGACATATCGCCTGCGACGCGGCTTCCAACAGCGAAATCGTCGTTCCGCTCGTCAAGGATGGAGAACTGCGCGGCGTGCTCGACATCGACAGCCCGCTCAAAGGACGCTTTGATCATGAGGAGAAGCAATTTTTGGAGCAGTTCGCCGAAATTATCAGCTCCAAATTGTAATTTTATGTAAAAGAAGCGGTCGTTCGCCCAAAACGAATGCCGCTTCTTTTTTATGGGTCACGGGCGTTGTTCGCTTCCTTCCCGATCAGAAATCTGTTTCATCCCCGCAAGCCGCGTTCAAACATCCTCCGGTCTCCGGATGATCGATAGCCCTTCGACATGCTTCCGCTGCATCATCTTGCTTTTTTTCCGGTTTTCCTTGCTCTCGAAAACGATGTCGAAGTCGTAATCCTCCGGATAAAGATTGCCTTTCTCGATATACAGCTTCAGCCGCTTCTGATTGATTTTCAGCTTCTGCTTCTGGACCATGACCCCGACCATGCCTTTGGCATCTTCCTCCTGATACACGATTCCGACGCGCTGCAGGGAACTGACGAATACGGCGTCGCCCACCTCCAGCTTTTGCGGTTTTGCCGTTTCTTCGGGTTCCGCTCCCTCGTCGCTTTCCATGGATTCTTCCCGATCGTGGCGGTGCCTGCGCCCAGGTTCCCCGCTGTCCGGTTGGCGTCGTCCGGCTTCTTCCGGCAGCGTTCCCGCCCCGGATTGCTCGTATTCGGACTCCAACGGGTCTTGGCCGAAGTCCGCGTTGCTCCCGTTTTCCATTGCCGTTGCCCCATCCGAAAACATCGTCTCGGCCTTTGCGCCCCCCGCCATAGGCTTATGGTTGTGCAAAATCTCCCTGGACCGCTGCGTAATGCCTGAGGGCATGCCGAGTTTGGTGGCGATTTCGATCGCGTAGCTTTGGCCCGACTCGCCGATGGTCAAGCGGTACAGCGGTTCGAGCGTCTCGACGTCGAATTCCATGCGCGCGTTCTGAAAGCCCGGAGCGGATGAAGCGAAACCCTTCAGCTCGTTAAAATGGGTCGTGACCATCATCATCGCTCCGCGCCGGTTCAATTCCTCCAAAATGGCGATCGAAAGCGACATCCCTTCCCCGGGATCGGTCCCGGCGGCAAGTTCGTCGATAAGAAGCAGCGTCGATCGGTCGGACTCCTCCACCATCGCGATCAGCCGGCGGATTTGGGCCGAAAAGGTGCTGAGCGATTGCTCGATGCTTTGCCCGTCGCCGATTGCCGTCATGACCTTGCCGTACACCGCAAACACGCTGCCCTCCTCAACGGGCACGAGCAAACCGGACTGAATCATCAAAGTCAGCAGCCCCAGCGTCTTCAGCGCGACGGTTTTGCCGCCCGTGTTCGGCCCGGTGATGATCAGCGAGCGGTAGCCGTTACCCATCTCCAGCTGCAGCGGCACCATCGTTTTCAGCATGAGCGGATGTTTGGCGCCCCGCAGCCGGATGCGTCCCTGATCGTTTAGCTGGACCATGCGCCCTTCGATGGAGCGCCCGTATTTGGCTTTGGCGAAAATGAAGTCGTAATTGCCCGTAATGTCGATGTTAAGCAGCAAATCGGCGCTGGACGCTTCGAGCAGGCCCGTCAGCATGCTGAGCACGACGGCCTCCTCCCGGGCTTCGTCCGCTTCCAGCATCCCGAGTTCGGTCTGAAGCTGGGAGATTTCCTCCGGCTCGACGAATATCGTCTGGCCGCTGGTGGACTGGTCAAGCACGGCCCCTTTGATCTGTTTGTGGTATTCCCGTTTGACCGGGACGACATACCGTCCTCCCCGGACGCTGATCAGATGCTCCTGCAGAATCGAGCCGTGCCGGGACAGGATGGAGCTCATTTTTTTCTGGATCCGCTCCTTGACCACGGCGATTTTTTTCCGGGTTTTCTCCAGCTGCTTGCTCGCTTGGTCATCGACCTTGCCGAAGCGGATGCAGCGCTCGATTTCGCTTTTCAGCCGCGGCAGCTCCTGCATCGATAAGGCATAACTGCTGACGGTCGGCGCCATGTCCCTTTTGCCCGCCATATATTTCTTCAGCTGCCCGCAGCTGTGCAAAAACGTCTGCACCGCCGCAAAATCCTGTTCGGTAAACAGGTATCCCGTATGCAGCAGCGACACGATGTGTTCGATGCCTTCCAGCGACGGCAGCGGCACGCTCGCCCCTTTTTCCAGTATCGCTTTGGCCTCGGCCGTTTCCCTCAGCGCCGCTTCGATCGCCCGCAGGTGGCTTCCCGGCATCAGGTCGTCGATCTGTTTCCTCCCTGCGTACGATACTGCGTATTCCCGCAGATTTTCCTTCACTTTGTCATACTCCAGCATGCTCATGGTCATGTGATCCATCGCTTGATTCTCCTTTTTCGTTGTTTTAAAAAAACGCAAAAAAGGGACAAAGAACGCGCATGCGAGTTCTCTGTCCCTTTGGTTTTCGGCCGCTCCATTCTTCTTTTGTTTTTTTGCGTCTTGGATAGCCTTAAATCCGGCCCTCCCCTGGGGAATCCCGGAGACGGCCGAGGCTATAGCTATGTTTGCTTATCCTATGGACGCAAAAAAACCGTGCTGCAAGAGCACGGTCTCCAACAAAGTCCCCGCTGGCGGAGAAGCCGCTCACGAAGGAACATTGATTGAATAACAAAGAATGAAACGGCGCCAAAGTACCGTTTGATGCTTCGCGTGTTCTTAACTATTTTCCATGACCGCGCGCGAACCTTGCGGACTTCAAGCCCAGGCTTCGTCCGATGTTCAAGTCCCGAAAAGGCGCAAGGAAACAAAGCTGCCCTCCTAGGCAAGCTTGACCTGGTCTCTTCGTACGGTCTTCGTATGGAATTGGATTAGTTAAGAACAACCACCGACATCAAAATCTCTCCTTTGGTATAGGATGAGCTAAATTTAACAATTTTGTTCATCCATGTCAAGCCTTTATGCCTGAAGCATGTACACCCTGGCTTCATGAGGGCGGAGCCGGACGGTGCCGCCGAGATCGTCGTCCCCCGCAACCGCATAGTTGGAGATCAGCAGCTCCTTTGCCGAAAGATCCAGTTCCGGCGGAAGCTGGAGCTCCGGCTCCCTCCCGAAGAAATTCAGAATAACCAATAGCTTGGCTTCGCCCAGCGTCCGGGTGAAGACATAGATTTCCGGATCGTCCGGAAGCAACAGCTCGTATTTCCCGTACACGATAACCTCGTGCTCTTTGCGCAGCGCGATCAGCTTTTTGTAGTAGTGAAGGATGGAATCCGGGTCTCTCAGCGCCGCTTCGACGTTGATTTCGCGGTAGTTCGGGTTCACGGCGATCCACGGCGTTCCCGTGGTAAACCCCGCTTCTTTCGTTCCGTCCCACTGCATCGGCGTTCTGGCGTTATCCCTGCTTTTTTGGCGGATCGCCTGCATCACTTTTTCCTCGGACGCCCCCTGCTTCAGCTGGTCCCGGTAAAAATTGTGCGTCTCCACGTCCCGGTAGTCCTCGATCGAATCGAAGGCGATGTTGGTCATGCCGATTTCCTCGCCTTGGTAGATGTACGGCGTACCTTCGAGCATGTGCATGAAGGTGGCGAGCATTTTGGCCGATTCCACCCGGTACCGACCGTCATCCCCGAACCGGGACACGGGGCGCGGCTGGTCATGGTTGCACCAATAGTTGGCGTTCCAGCCCCGGCCGTGCAGCACCGTCTGCCAGTTGCTCATCACCTTTTTCAGCTCAAGAAGGTTCCATGGCCGAATGTCCCATTTTCCCGAACCGCCGGATACGGCATCCAGCTGCATATGCTCGAATTGAAACACCATGTTCAGCTCCCCGCGCGTATCCCCGACGTAACTGAGCGCCTCTTCCGGTCCCAGTCCCGACGTTTCGCCCACCGTCATGATGTCGTAGTGGAACAGCAGCTCGGTATACAGCTGATGCAGCAGCGTGTGCACATGCTCCAGATTGGAAAACAGGTCATAGGCACGGACCGTCGGCAGGTGATGCGGATTATCCCCGTCCGGCAGGCCGACGGCCTTGGCGATATGCGCGATCGCGTCCAGGCGGAAGCCGTCCACTCCTTTTTTCAGCCACCATTCGATCATCTCGTGCATGCAGTCGACGACATCTGGATTTTCCCAGTTCAGGTCCGGCTGATGTTTCGAATACAGATGAAGGTAATATTCGCCGGTCGTGTCGTCGTATTCCCATACCGAACCGCTGAAATACGACTCCCAGTTGTTCGGCGGGCCGCCGTCTTTCCCTTTGCGCCATATGTAAAAATCCCGTTTCGGATTGTCCTTCGACGACCGCGATTCGATAAACCACGGATGCTCGTCCGATGTATGGTTGAGCACCAGGTCCATCATGATTTTAAGCCCCCTTGCATGGGCTTCCCGCAGCAGCTCGTCAAAATCCTCCATCGTTCCGAACTGCTCCATGATGTCCTTGTAATCGCTGATGTCGTACCCGTTATCGTGGTTGGGGGATTTATAGATCGGGCACAGCCAGACGACGTCCACCCCGAGCTCCTTCAAGTAATCGAGCTTCGACAGAATGCCGCGCAGGTCGCCGATGCCGTCGCCGTTCGAATCCAAAAAGCTGATCGGATAAATTTGGTATACGACGCTTTCCTTCCACCATGTTTTGTTCATGTCCGTCTCCTTCCTTGCAGGTTAAGCCGGCTTGTCTTTACAACCCGGGAGAATCCATTTATAATACATGTAAACTGTTTTTCAGATCCCCTTTCACATGAGGGGCGACTGTTTTTTCAATCGCATAGAATAACATTCGGAGGAGCCTGCCACGTGCGGGCTCCTTTTGTCTTTTTCAGCCTACTCGTCCCGATGGCGGGTCCGCATGGGCACTCTTCTCCTTCGGCAAAAGGAGGAATCGGATCATGCCATGATGATCAATCTAATCTTGCGGACTTCGACATAGAGACAAACGGGGAGGAACCATATGGAACAACAAGCGATTTTGGCTATCGTTATTTTTTTGATTGCGTATGCACTGATTATTTCCGAAAAAATCCACCGGACGGTCATCGCGATGATCGGCGGCGTGCTGATGGTCGTGTTCGGGATCGTGAGCCAGGAGACGGCCATACACCATATCGACTTCAACACGCTCGGGCTGCTCATCGGCATGATGATCATCGTCAATATTACGGCCGAAACGGGGCTGTTCAAATACGTGGCCGTCTGGGCTGCGAAAAAAGCGAAAGGCCGTCCGCTCGCCATCCTGATCGCGCTGATGCTGCTGACGGCGCTCGGGTCGGCGTTTTTGGACAACGTCACCACCGTCCTGCTGATGGTGCCGGTTACGTTTAGTATTACACGCCAGCTGCGGGTCAATCCGCTGCCTTTCCTGATCACGCAGATCATCGCCTCCAACGTCGGCGGCACGGCGACCTTGATCGGCGATCCGCCGAACATCATGATCGGCAGCGCGGTCAAAGAGCTGACGTTTATGGCTTTCATTCAAAACCTGATGCCGATGGCGCTCATCATTATGCTGGTTCTGATTCCGATCTTCATCCTGCTTTTCCGGAAACAGATCCAGACGACGCCCGAACTGATGCAAAGCATCATGGATCTGGACGAAAAAGAGCTGCTGACGGACAAAAAGCTGCTGGTCAAATGCGTAACCGTGCTCGGGCTGACCATCGTCGGATTTTTCATCCACCAGCTCGTCCATATCGAATCGGCTACCGTGGCCTTGGCCGGCGCTTTCCTGCTTTTGCTGTTGACGGGGGAACATATGCTTGAAGAAGCGTTCGCCAAGGTCGAATGGCCGACGATCTTTTTCTTCGTGGGGCTGTTCGTGCTCGTGGCCGGCTTGATCGAAACCGGGGTCATTTCCACCCTGGCCGAAAAGGCGGTAAGCCTTACCGGGGGCAACGTCGCATCGACCTCGATGCTCATTTTATGGTTAAGCGCCATCGCTTCGGCGTTTGTCGACAACATCCCGTTTGTGGCCACGATGATTCCGATGATTCAAGACATGGGCAGCATGGGGATCAGCAATCTGGAACCGCTCTGGTGGTCGCTCGCCCTGGGCGCTTGCCTCGGCGGTAACGGTACCCTGATCGGCGCCAGCGCCAACCTGATCGTGGCCGGCATGGCCGCCAAGGAGGGGTATCCGCTGAAATTCACGACGTTCTTGAAATACGGCTTCCCGATCATGATTTTGTCCGTCCTATTGTCCAGCGCATATGTATATCTCAGATATTTGATGTGACCAGGAGAATACCGGACGGTTGTTAACCGGCAGGAATCGTGGGAAGGAATAAGCAAAGGAAAACATTTTGACCGGAATAGAGGCGCCCGCCATGCTGACTTACCGCTGCAACGAGGACGTTGCCCGCATCACGGAAACCGTCAACGGAGACGATGTCGAATTTCGCATCCATCTCCTCCAGGAGGAGCCGTATTTGAACCGTTTGCGGGAAATCCGGAAACATTTCGAGGATAACGACGTTTACACCGACGCGCTGTTTTACGCCTATAAAAACCATGAATACGCCGCCATCGTGCGGAAAGATTACTACGTGGATTTCGTGCTGGCGCTGATGAAGCACGGCCTGCTCCGCAGCGTCGAATGGAAGAAGAACGAAGCATAGGAAGCATATTTAAAGGAGGGCCAACGCCCTCCTTTTTATTTGCCTCTTACCTACGGCCGTAATCTGCCTCCATTCGGTAAATCCCCTTTTCGTGCACATGAACGACTTTATTTCTCACTAACTTTCTCCATCAAAAATTGACTCATCAATCCGAATAAGCTGCCGCAATCATGCTTTCCGGGCCGACCCGGGTCGGAACTGGACTAGTCGTGAGCTGCCCGGGGTCCAAGCGACATCGGGAGGCTCCTTCAAATCTCATTCGGCCGACTCGACCACGTACTCGTACCTTCTTTTTACGTCTGCCAAGCGTGTTTCCAGGCTGCGCTGCTCCGACTCGATCCGGCGCACCACCCGCTTGATTGCATCCAGCTTTTCTTCCACCTGCGAAAGCGTGTCGTTGATCCGTCCCTGCACCATCCAGTCGGCAATAAACCCGTCGAAAAAATAATCCGAAAAACGCAAAAAACTGCCGATGTCGATCTCGACGGCCAAATGCATCTCCACATCCTTCAGTTCTTTGCCGAACCTCCGCAAGCTGGTTTGCGCGTCATGGATATAATCCATGGCCTCGTCGATTTTGTTATGCTTGAGGTGCGTGGACAGCATGCCGCCGCCAAGCATGTCGTAAGTGCCCCAACTGCGGGCGGACTGCAGGTAATCCCGGGCCTGCTCCAAATCATGAAGCACCGAGCGGCCCGCTTGCACCGCTTCCTTCATTTCCTTCAGCTGCACGGCGAGATCCGCCTGCCGCTCCGCCAGTTCCGCCAGTTCCCCGGGCTGCCGCAAAAGGATGGTTTCCTTTTCCTTCAATATCCGTTCATATTCGGATTCCGAATATCGCACGTCGCGGAGCAGCCGGTCCGTTTCCTCGCATTGCTTCTGAATGTCCTCTGCCGCCCGGACCGCCGCATCGTATTTTGCTTTCGCCTCCAGCACTTCGAGCTGTTCGCGTTCCATTTTTTCTTCCTTTTTGCCGATCAAGCCGAAAAACAACGCGGACAAAGAGGCGCCAGCCAGCCGTTCTACGTCCTTTTCCTCGTCCGCCAGCCGCTGTTTCCAGCGATCCGCTTCCCGCCGTCGTTCCTCCCGCTCTTTTTCCAGCTCCTGAAGGTGTTTTTCCCATTTGACTTTGTTCCTCATGCTCTCCTTCAGCTCCGTCAGACGGGCATTTTCCGCATCGAACATCGGCATCCCCCCATGTCAAAATTTACATTCATTACCTGTTTAAACGTTGCAGCGAATGGAGAAGTTTCAAGAATACCTGCAAAAAACCGGTTTTTTCTGCAAGGACGGGACAAACCGGAGGTGCGCTAGATTTTGGAGCGAAAAGCCGCTATCATTAGACATAGCGAAAATGCATAAGGAGTGAACAACCGACTCATGAAACTGAAAAAAGCGTATTTACTTCCGTTGATGATCATGATCGTGGTTGCCCTCGTTCTCGGCGGCTGCGGCAAAAAACCGGAATCGTCCGCCGAGCAGGCCAACCCGAACCAGTCCCAGGAAACGCAGCAGCCGCAGGACACGAAGGGTACGGATGCCAACGATACCGATACGAAGGATAACGGCACGAATGCATCGCAGGGGGCGAAAAGCTGGACAAGCCCGCCGGCCATGCAAATCGATACGAAGAAAACCTACGAAGCCGAGGTCAAAACGTCCAAAGGCACGTTTACGATCCAGCTGTTTGCGAAAGACGCGCCGAAAACCGTCAACAACTTCGTGTTTCTGTCCAAGCAAGGCTTCTACGACGGCGTCATTTTCCACCGCATCATCGAACCGTTTATGATTCAAACCGGCGACCCGACGGGAACCGGCACGGGCAGCCCTGGATATACCTTCGAGGATGAAAAAACGAACTACAAATACGAGCCGGGCATCGTCGCGATGGCCAACGCCGGACCGAACACGAACGGCAGCCAGTTTTTCATCTGCACGGGCGAGGACAGCAAGGATCTGAACCAGATCCCGAACTACACCATTTTCGGCAAAATCACCGGCGGCATGGACGTCGTGAAAAAAATCGCCGCCACGCCGGTCGAAGCGAATCCGGACACGGACGAGCTGAGCAAACCGACTGAAAAAGTAACGATCGATAGCATCACCATCAAAGAAAAATAAGGACACGACAAGCGCCCCGCGGCCAAATGCCGCGGGGCGTTTCTTTAGTCGGGACGATCGGCGGAACGGGCCGTACGCGGGTGGGGCCGCCGAAGTTTATTTTGCGAATAGAGTCCCGAACTTGCTCATATGGTTGTACAAGCGAAACATGCGACTGCAATCTACTGGGTAAGGAGGATCCTATGAACGCCATTTTGCTGGGAAGTCTGGCGACTTCGCTTTGCACCGCTTTGGGCGCGCTGCCCGCGCTCCTGTTCAACAATGTCACGCATCGGAGGCGGGATATATTGCTGGCGTTCACCGCCGGCATCATGGTTGCGGCTTCGACCTACGGCCTCATCCCGGCGGCGCTGAAGTTGTCGAACCTGTGGATTCTTACGATCGGCACGCTGCTGGGAACGGCGGTTCTAACCATATTGGAGCTGATCATCCCCCATCAGGATCCCGCCCATAATCTGCGCATCGAAAAAAACGGCCGGACGAGCTCGCTCATGTTCCTTTCCGCGATGGCGCTGCATAACTTACCTGAGGGGCTTTCGGTCGGGGTCAGCTACGGGAGCAGCAGCCAGGATCTCGGAACGATCGTCGCGCTCAGCATCGGCCTGCAAAACATTCCGGAGGGGTTCCTCACCGCTTTGTTCCTGATTACCCATGGCATGCGCCGGCGCTGGGCGCTGGTGCTGGCCGCGTTTACCGGCGTGCTGGAGTTTGCCGCCTGCTGGGCCGGGCTTCGCTTCGCCGAAACCTTCCATGCGGTCATCCCTTACGGACTTGCCTTTGCGGCCGGAGCCATGCTGTTCGTCGTCTACAAGGAGCTGATCCCCGAAAGCCACGGGGACGGCAATGAACGGGCCGCGACGTTTTCCTTCATTTTCGGCCTGCTGACCATGATTGGGCTCACCCATTTCCTGCGGTAGGGCGTTTCGCCATGAAGCGCCTTGACAAGGAGTCGGGTTTCAATCCACTGTTTTGCCTGCGGATCGCTTTGGAACATCCATGCACATAGAAAAGCGGTAGGTTCATATCTTACTTCGGAAAGGAGAGATTTTTTTTACATCAAAAGTTGTCCGGAGGCAAAATAATTTCCTGTAAGAAAGAAGGTTGTACACATGAACATGTCCGCACCACGCGTAAAGGAATCGCAGTCCGAGCAGGGCTGGCGCTCCAAGCGGGATGCCCCCAGCCTGCCCGAAGTTTACAAGTCGATGAAGGTGCCGACGAAAGGCAGCTTTTTTCGGAAGCTGCTCGCCTTTGTCGGTCCGGGATACCTCGTCGCGGTCGGGTACATGGATCCGGGAAACTGGGCTACCGATTTGGCGGGCGGAGCCATGTTCGGCTATACGCTGCTGTCGGTCATCCTCATCTCCAACCTGATGGCGATCGTGCTTCAATCGCTTTCCGCCCGGCTGGGCATTGCCACCGGAAGGGATCTGGCGCAGGCCTGCCGCGACCATTACAGCAAACCGGTCAATTTCGGCCTGTGGATACTGTGCGAGCTGGCGATCGCAGCCTGCGATTTGGCCGAAGTGATCGGCTCCGCCATCGCCCTTCAGCTCTTGTTCGGCATGCCGCTCATCTACGGCGTGCTGCTGACGGTGCTTGACGTCTTGCTCGTGCTTTTCCTGCAAAACAAAGGCTTTCGCTACATCGAAGCGATCGTCATCTCGCTCATCGCCATGATCATGCTTTGCTTCGTCGCCGAAATGGTGCTGTCGAGGCCCGATCTTGGCGGCGTGTTGTCCGGTTTCGTGCCCAAGGCGGAAATCGTCCAAAATCCGGCCATGCTGTACATTGCCCTCGGCATTTTGGGCGCGACGGTCATGCCGCATAACTTGTACCTCCATTCGTCGATCGTGCAGACGCGGAATTACGAGGATACGGTGCAGGGCAAAAAATCGGCGATCCGTTTCGCGACGATCGACTCGACCGTGGCGCTTATGCTGGCCCTGTTCGTGAATGCGGCGATCCTGATTTTATCCGCCGCCACGTTCCATGCGACGGGTCACACGGAAGTCGCCGAAATTCAGGATGCGTACCAGCTGCTGACGCCGCTGCTCGGCACCGGCATCGCCAGCGTGCTTTTTGCCGTCGCGCTGCTCGCTTCCGGCCAAAACTCCACCCTGACCGGGACGCTGGCCGGCCAGATCGTCATGGAGGGTTTTCTTAACATCCGGCTCAAACCTTGGATTCGCAGGCTTATTACCCGCGCCATCGCCGTCATTCCGGCCGTGCTGGTGATCGGGATCGTCGGCGAACAGGCAACCGGCAGCCTGTTGATCCTGAGCCAGGTCATCCTGTCCCTTCAGCTCTCTTTTGCCGTCATCCCGCTCGTCATGTTCACCTCGGACCGGAAGAAAATGGGCCCGCATGCCGCCCCCCGGTGGCTTCGACTGCTGTCCTGGTTCATCGCGATCCTCATCGCGGTGCTTAACATATATCTGTTGTACGGAACGTTTGCTTATTAACATAAAGATCGATCGCTTCGGCAAGAGCAAAGCTGCACCCGCTTCAAAACGGGTACAGCTTTTTTCCGGTTCATACCGGCGAGCCCCGGCGTTACATTTTATCGACGGACGCTACCGGCGTTTCCCGGGATACGCTGAATAATTTCACTTTAGCCGCGATCAAAACGAAAGCCAACGCCGCAAACAACATGCCGCTCCAAATGAGCTGCTGAATGCCGAAAGAGGAAATAAACCAGCCGCCCAAAGAAGAACCGAGCGTAATGCCCAGGTTGGAAAAAGAGACGAATAGGCTGTTGCCGAATTCGGGCGCCTCTTCCACCTCGCTCATGAGCCACGTCTGGCTTACGATCAGCCCGCCGGAGTGAATGATTCCCCACAAAAAAACGATCGGCAGCATCGGAAAAAATGAAGCGCCAAAATGCCGATGAACGCGACCAAATTGACGGCGGCCGCAAACCCAAAAGCCGTGTCCAGCGAAATTCGTTCCGCCAAATACGAGGTCAACGGTACGCCGAACGCAAAACCGACGGTGATGCCGGCAAAAACCTTCGTCGCCGCCTGTCCGCTTTTTTCCGGAGAAACCAGCTGCGAAGCCGTAACGAGCGCAATCGAAAAGAACACCGGATGGAAGATCGCCGGGATGATGCGGAATGCCATCAGCACTTCAAAACGGCTTGTCATGACGTAACAAACGTTGGAAACGGCAAACATCAATACCGCCAAACTTAAAATCATCTTGCGGTTCAAACCGGATGCAAGCAGCGTGGCAAAAGGACCCGAAACGGCGACGACCAGCGCAAAAACGCTGACCGCCAGCCCCGCATGCGCCGCGGAAACATGGAATTTCTCCGTCACCTGGGGCAAAACGCCGACGATTCCCATTTCGGTCGCAATGATGCCGAAAACGCCCAAAGACAACATCATGATCAGCATCGTTATTTTGTTCTTCATATGTCGTAATCCTCTCTCCTATCCTATCGTTTATAACTACACATCTGGATATATGGATATGTAATCCCAAAAAATAGCCTTGCCGTCTTCCTTTCATTTTTCTCTTTTCGCCCAAAAAGTTTTTCACTCAATACGTAACACCGCAATCCTCAGCCATTATACATCCAATTATCTAGATATGTAAATACGTATAGGCGTAAAAAAAGGAGTCTCCTCCTTTATTTACGGCACTACAATTCATTCCGGATATAATCGGCAAAAGCCTGAATGGTCTTTTCGTTGCGGCGGTAAAAGGTCCACTTGCCTACCCGCTCCATTTCGAGCAATCCGGCGTTTTGCATCATGAGCAAATAGCTGGAAATGACGGACTGGGCAAGCCCTGCCTTTTCCTGAATATCGCTGACGCAGGCGCCGATTCGCTGGGGCACTCCATGCTGAACGTAAGGCGTTTCGTCAAAATGCCGCTCCGGATGTTTTAACCACGTTAATATTTGACGGCGTGTTTCATTCGATAAAGCTTTTATGATTAGAGAGGGTTCCATGCGTTTTTCGGTCCTTTGGCATCATATTTTCAAACTTAATCTTTTCGCGAACGGGTACTTTACCAGGAAGGCCGCAGTTTTTTCGGCGCATCCCCTTCGCTAACGCTCTCGATGATCCGTTTCAAATCGGAACGCATCATTTGCAGGCGGTCATTCCCGATGATGGCTCCCCACCGGCTTTCAATGGTGCTGTAGATGCTTTCTTTGGCCTTCATCAGCGCCTGGCCGCGCTCCGTGAGCACCACCAGCTTGCCTCTGCCGTCCGAAGGATGCGGTTTTCTGACGACGTAGCCGCGCTCCTCCAGGTAATCCAGCATCTGGCTCACCGCCTGCTTGGAAATACCCAAAAGCTCAACCAGCGTTTTCGCCGTGGCCCCGTCCGGAATCAGCCCTTGAAACAAAAAACCGTGCATGGGCCGGAAATCTCCGAATCCAAGCTCGTTCAGCCGCTCATGCAGTTCCTCGTTCAACGCGCTGAATCCGAGCGAAAACAATGATGCCAAATCCTCTTGGTGTCGACGGGGTGTTTTGGGCATAAGTAGCACAACTCCTTGTTAGGTGTAAAAGTTAAAAATTGGTCAGTTTAATTGACTTCATATTCATTATACCGCCCCGGATCAAGCAGAATCAAATCGGGATAGGATTTTCGAGGCGCAACTTCCTAAGTTCTGGAAGCGTCTATGAATATCATGTGAACACGGAAGGCAGGTTAAACCGCAATGGTTCGGAAAAAAGGCTCGCTCCTTCTTATGCTTTGCGCTTCGCTGCTGCTGACGGCGTCCTGTGACGGCCGGCAGCCGAATTCCCCGGAATCGTCGAAAAAGCAGGCGCAGGTCCTCTCCCTCGCCGAAAGGCAGCAGGTCGCCGAAAAACTCCATCCGGACATGGTCCGCGCGCAAAATCGTTTCGGGCTGCGTCTTCACGAAGAGCTCGCGAAGACGGCAAAGCCGGGGGGGAATACCCTATTGTCTCCCTATAGTATTTTTATCGCATTAGCGTTAGCCTATCAGGGCAGCGGCGGAAACACCGCAGAAGAAATGGCGCGGATGCTCGGAATCGAAACCATCGGCAAGGAGCAGGCGAACGCCTCGGTCCGGACGCTGTACACGCTTCTTGGGGATGCGGGGTCGGGCGTCCGGCTGAATTCCGCCAATTCGGTCTGGTACCGCAAGGGCATGGAGATCAAAGACTCTTTTATTCTCACGGCAAAAGACAGCTACCATGCCGACGTTCAAGCCGTTGACTTTACCGAAAAGGGAACGGTAAAAAAGATCAACGATTGGGTAAGCCGGCATACGCGCGGTAAAATCCCGGGAGTTCTCGATCAAGCTCCCACCCCGGATACGCTGGCGATTCTGCTGAATACCGTCTACTTTAACGGCGCCTGGCAAAGTCCATTCGATCCGAAGGACACCCAAGACGGCAAGTTTACGCTAGGCGACCAAACGACCAAACAAGTGCCGATGATGAGGCGGTCCGGTATGTTCGAATACAAGCAAACGCCCGAAGCTCAGGCAATTCGCCTGCCTTATGGGGACGGTCGGCTGAACATGCTGATCGTGCTTCCCGCAGGCGGGCATTCGCTCGCCGATGTCATGAACACCATCCGCAAGGCCCCGTCCATATGGCAAGCCCGGTTCGATCATGCCTCCGGCGAAATCCGGCTCCCCCGCTTCAAAGCCGAATCGTCGCTGGAGTTAAGAGAGGCGCTGATCGCGATGGGCATGAAGCAGGCGTTTGATCCGGCGGCCGCCGATTTCACGGCCATGACTGGCGCGAAGCCGCTTTTTGTATCTTCGGTGCTGCATAAGATGGTGCTTGACGTAAACGAGGAAGGCACGGAAGCCGCTGCCGTCACCGAAATGGCCATGGCAGGTTCGGCTCCGCCGGCGGGCCGGTTCGAGATGAACGTGGACCATCCTTTTTTCTTCTGCATCGAAGACGGCCAAACCGGGCTTTGGCTGTTCATGGGGACGGTTGAAAATCCGGCGTAAAACAGAACATAACCAACGTTCAACTTATCATCGAGTGCAAATACGGAGTTACAGTAATGGCTCCGCCGGACGCTTCCATAACAAAAAGCCGCGCATTTAGCGCGGCTTCAGAGTGTCGAGAAAGTCCAACGGACTTTTCGACACTCTATTTTTTATATGGGGAATCATATCTTTTAAAATAAAAATCGATTTAAAGCGCTCTGAGAACCCTACTTCAGTGACCGACGAGGCAATTTTAAACCCCCTGCAAAAAAACAGGGGGTTTCTCGACAGCCTGAAGCCGCGCATTTAGCGCGGCTTTTGCCGATTCTACGATGTATTTTTTCAGCTGCATCCGCAAGCCATGGCAACATTTAAAGCTGCTCCCGAAGCTCCACGCCTTCCGGCAGCACGGACAGCACCTTATCTTTGACCTCGGGATTCGTCCGCAGCTCTTCGCCCAGCAGCACGGCGATCCCCCGGTCGTCCCGGGAACGGATCAGCCGCCCGATGCCTTGGCGGAGACGGAGCAGCATATACGGCAGGTCCACTTCGTTGAACGGGTCGGCGGCGGCCTTCCGTTTGGCGATAAACACCGGATCATGCGGCGGGAACGGCAGCGACCAGATGATGACGTTCGACAGCGACGGCCCCGGCACATCGAGGCCTTCCCATAGGCTGACCGCGCACAGAACGCTTTCTTCTTCGCGCTGGAAGGACGAAATCAGGTGGCTGATTTCCCCGTCCCCTTCAAAGTAAAACGGTATTCCCGCCAGCAAAGGCTCGTCCTTCGCTGCTTGCTTGAACTGCCGCAGCTCCTCCCGCGTACGGAACAGGATCAGCGCCCTGCCGCCGCTTTCCTGCAGCAGCCGTACCGCTTCCTTCATTTTGCCTTCAAAGCCTTCCGCAAGATTCCATGCCGGGGCCAGCACTTCCATCTGCTCCGGATACGCGTACGGCGAAGCGACCGAAAAAGACAGGAAGCTTTCGATGCCGAGGCTGTCCGCCAGGTAACGGAACGAACCGTCCACCGACATGGTCGCCGACGAAAACACGATCGGCATGCGCAGGCCGAAGACATGCGTCTTCAGCACATCCTTGACCGTTCCCGGCATAATGGAAAGCGTAAGTCCTTCGGGGCTGTCCTCTACCCAGCAAATCAGCGCTTCGGAACGCTCGAACAGCATCAGCGCCTGCTGCATCATATCCAAATGCTCCTCCACGATGCGGAGCTGATATTCGTCCAGCGTGTACAGCTCGCCTTCGAATACCAGCTCTTCTTCAATCGCCGTCAGCAGCCCCCGGAACCGGTGCACTTCGCCGAGCAGCTCGTCCGTCAGCAGGATTTCTTTGCGGTCCGACCCGGGAATCGGGCGGCTGTTTCGCCCGAACAAGGCAAACATCGCTTCGCTTTGCACGATGGCGTCGTCGATCAGGACGGCCAGCGATTCGCGGATTTCGTTTTGCAGCAGGCGCGTAATCAGGTCCTCGAAGACCGTATGCTTCATTTTGTAGCCAAGCGCCTTCATGGCCGCCGACTCCAGCAAATGCCCCTCGTCCAAAACGACGGAGGAATGTTCCGGAAGCAGCGGCAGCTGTCCCTCCCGTTTGCGGCCGTCGTACGTCCACACATGCTCCAGGTAATAGTCATGCGAGCAGATGATCACGTCGGCGGCGCGGCGGTAATGGTCCCGCGACAAAGTCTGCCCGCAGCGGTGGCGGCGGTCGCAGGTGAAGCAGTCCTGGAAGGGATCCCAGCTGATTTTCTTCCACTCCTCGTCGCCAAGCTGCGGATAGTCCCGCCGGTCGCCGTAGGCGTGGAAGGTTTGCATCGGCGCAGAAGAATACACGAAATCCGGCAAACCGGCCGCGATGTCTTCCCAGACCATCTCTTCATCGCCTTGAATCCGCGCCTGATCCAGCTTTTTGAGGCAAAGATATTGATCCGGCGACTTGCCGAGCCGCGCGTCGATCACGAGATCCAAATGGCGGGCCAGCTTGGCGATATCGCCCTCCGGCTTGACCAACTGCTCGATCAAGGACTCGTCCGCGCAGGCGATGACCGCCGGCTTCCGCGTATAACGCGCGTAACACACGGCATACAAAAGATACACCAACGTTTTGCCCGTGCCGACGCCGGCTTCGGCAAAAATCGTTTTTTTCTCGGCAAACGCCTTTTCCAGTTGAAAGGCCATGTAAATCTGTTCGTCCCGGACTTCAAAGCCCGCTTCGGGCAGCAACTCATAAAATACATCCGCCACCCAATCCGACGCCTGCTGGATAAAAGGCCGGGAAGGATCATATGCAAATGGGTACCGTTCCACGTTCGAATAACCTCAGCTTTCCAATCAAAATCGTTCTACCGCTCATTTTTATAACGAACATCCCATTATCACATGCTCCATGCGCAATTACAATGGGGTGGCGGGAAATGCCTTGAAAAGCAATATCGGCCAACTCCTTCTTTAACTATGTACACTGCATCTCGCAAACCACCCGGTCAAAGCGCAGCGCCGCAAGATCGTCCTCATGAATCCAAAAATAAATCCGGCCGACGTCCCCCCACATCATTCCCGTCTTGTCCTCCTCGGAATCGATTTGCAGCAGCAAACGCCATTTTACGGCCGAATTCACGATCTGCTTGCGTTTTTCGGAATTCGCCATGTCATCCCAGCCGTACGCGCCGCGGGCTATCTCACAGCCGACTTGCATATCCCCTTGAATTTGATCCGGATGTCCCATCAGACGGTTCATATAGCCATCCTTCCCCCATGCCCGTTCAAACTCCGGCAAAAATACCTCCCAGTATTGATCAAAATGCTCACGGTTGCCGCTCCAGCCCAGGTCCAAGCTTTCCAGGAAGGCGGATTCCGAATCCGGGACAGATAGGGAAGATTCAAACGAAATACGGTTGGATTTCATCGTCGAAGCCTCTTTCAAACTAACAGGGATATTTCTGCGCGAAATTTGATCAAGCCGTTCGGCTTCGAAATAGAGGACACGGCAAGTATTTGGGTCGCCATAAAAGTCCTCATCGTCGAACATCGGCTCAACGGCATAGAAAAAAGATAGAAGGCCGCTCTCCGGAAGAGACAGATCCCGGGGACATTCCGCCAGGTTGATTTGGGCGATAAAGGTCATTTCGTAGTCCTTCCACGTCGGCCATTCCACATCTTCAGGCAGATCCGGACGACCGCCGACTTTGCTGCTCCCAACAGGGATCGAAGAATCATGCGCAGGCTGCAAATTCAGATATGCCGTCGGATAAATCCACCTGGCGATAGCCTGCTTGTAGGCTCCCAGCCCTGCCTGTTCTAACATTTGAATGATCTCTTCAATAGCCATTTTTTTAGACTCCTTTACAAGCGGTAGTTGGTATAGATCCCCCCGGCCATGTTAAAGACAGAGTTTTGTGTCGTATGCCGGATGACGATTTTTCACCACTTAAGGTTCATCAAGCATAGCGAGTTTCACTGGTGTATTAATGTTTGTTAAGCATGAAAAAGCCCCCTTGCGCTAGCCAGTTTTCTTTTTTCGCCTGTCTACCATAACGGGAGCATATCAAAAATCTTTTTATCCGATTTTCAATGGGCAATCCTTTTGCCGTCGGCGGCCAAGCCGTGAAGTTCCTGAACGTCCCGTGCCGGCGGCTTTCCGTACATCCGGGCGTATTCCCGGCTGAATTGGGACGGGCTTTCGTAGCCGACCTGAAACGCCGCATCGGAGGCTTGCATCGATTCCGTCAGCATTAACCGCCGGGCTTCCTGCAAACGCACCGTTTTCTGGTATTGCAGCGGACTCATCGCCGTGACGCGCTTGAAATGCTTATGGAACGCCGACACGCTCATGTTCACGGTCTTTGCAAGCTGCTCAACCGCCAGCGGGTGGTCATATTCCCGATTGATCAACCGGATGGCTTGGGCGATGTTGTAGCCATGGCTGCCGCTGATCGCAAATTGGCAAAGAAGCTCGGCTTGCTCGCCCTGAAGCATGCGGTACAGCACTTCGCGGATGGCAAGCGGCGCCAGCACCGGAATGTCCTCAGGCGCGTCAAGCAGCTGCACCAGCCGCACGAGGACTTCGAGAAGCGCGGGAGACGTTTGGTTCACGGCGATCCCGCGGGCGGCTTCCGCGGGCGCGGGAGCGGTGCGGTTCGCCTTTTCCATGATCTCCAGGATGACGTCGATATCGAAGCCGAGCTTCAAACTTAAATAGGGAATCTCGGGCGAAGCCTCGACAATTCGGCCCATAATCGGCAATTCGACGGAAGTGACCAGGTAAGTCGAAGGATCGTACCGGTAGGATTCCTCTGCCAGCGCGGCTACTTTAGCCCCCTGCGCCACAACGCAAATGGATGGCTTGTAGATGGATTCCAGCGGTTCCGACAAGCGTGTAGCATGCATCAGCGTCAACGAAGGGATCTCGGTCCGATGAATCCCTCCCTCCGGAGCATGGCGGCGTATTAAAAGCGCCAGTTGCTTCAAAGCATGTTCCAGGCGCTGCGGTTCATCCGTTTTGTCCATAGAGGCCGTTCCCCTTTCCAGGCAGGATGTTACATCTATTATATGGAGACGGAAGAGAATTAGGCAAGGATCGGACAGAAATGATCTAACGGCAAGGCAGCGATCCTTCCTATAATGAATTGGCAAGGTCGAATTCGGCGAACGACCGATCGGCCCATATCGGATGAAGGAGTGGAGAAGAAATGAGTTTGAATGGAAAAGTTGCACTGGTGACCGGAGCGTCGCGGGGGATCGGACGGCAAGTAGCCCTTCAATTGGCGAAAGCGGGAGCAAAGGTGGTTGTCAATTATTCTTCGAGCCGGGACAAAGCGGACGAGGTTGTCAAGACGATTGAGCAATTTGGCGGCCAAGCGGCGGCCATCCGGGCCGACGTGAGCAAGGTGGCCGAAGTCGAAGCCTTGTTCTCGGAAACGTTGGAGCGGTTCGGACGCGTGGACATTTTGATCAACAATGCAGGGGTTATGGCAAACGTTACGATCTCGGACGTGACGGAAGAGATCTTCGACCAGCATTTCGCGCTCAACGTCAAAGGTACGTATTTCGCTTGTCAGCAAGCGATGAAACATATGGCGCCGGGCGGAACAATCATTAACTTCTCGACGTCCATTGCGGGTGCAATGCTCCAGACGTACAGTCTATATGCCGCAACAAAAGGCGCGGTTGAGCAGCTGACACGGCAATTGGCCAAGGAATTCGGTCCCCGGGACATCACCATCAACTGCATCGCGCCCGGGCAAGTCGCGACCGAGCTGTTTCTGAACGGCAAATCGCCGGAGCTGGTCGATTCGTACCGCCGAATGAACGCGTTCGGACGGCTTGGCGAACCGGAGGACATTGCGAATGCCGTCGAGCTGTTCGTCAGCGATCAAGCCCGTTGGATTACGGGACAGACGATTCGCGTCAACGGCGGGTTCAATTGAATTCCCTGCGGCAAAAATCCCTTCGATCATGCGAAGGGATTTTTGCGCCTTCTGAAGTCGGCCAAACCGGCTATTCTCTAAAGACAAAATGTTTTGGTTTGTGGTAACCCGTGAGTAATCTGTCGCACATTCAGTCCCCCAACGTTTTTATCAGCAAAAGTTCATCGTCGACGACATAACCGCTATGTTCATACGTGCAAATTGCGGCGACATTGCCTTTCCCTGTCAGTACCTTAATCTCTTTTACCCCGCGCTTACCGATGTTTCCCTCATCGATAACGCTGGTTTGTTCAATTTTTAAGCGCCGCAAACGATGAGTTGACTGCGAACCCAATCAAAAATAAAATGGCTCCAAGGAGCGTGATCTTATTGCCAACCAAAAGGCTGAACGTGAGAATTCCCCGAATAAGCTGCTCATCATATCAACCGCAACCAGCCGCTGCATAAAATCGGAAAATCCACCCATAATAAGACAGCCTGTTTTATCCAAAGCACAGAGGAGCAGATAAAGTGAAAAACAAATGGTTACTGGCGCTGCCGTTAACTTTGGCGCTTTTGTTTAACATGACTCCGCAGGCATTTGCGCAAGCGAAGGCGGCAGAGGAAAAGAATCTGGATAAGACCTGCCTAAGTCCGAAAATGGTCCAGTTGAAAACCGATATGCAGAAGGTCTGGATTGACCGTACGATATGGACCCGCAGCTATATTGTCAGCGCCATTTCCAATCGCCCGGATCAAAAGGACGTGTTGGACCGGCTGTTGCGGAACCAGCAGGATATAGGCAATGTGATCAAACCTTATTATGGAGAAGCCGCCGGCAATAAGCTGGCCGATCTTCTGAGAGAGCATATTCTGATCGCAGGAAAAATTGTCGATGCGGCCAAAGCGGGCAATCAGGCGGATGTGCAAAGGTTGGAGGCGGACTGGCATCGGAACGCCGACGATATCGCCAAATTTTTAAGCGCGGCGAATCCGAACTGGCCGTTTAAAACGCTGCAGGACATGCTGTATACCCACCTTCAGTTGATTACGGAAATCGTCCTCGACTGTCTCAAAGGGGACTGGAAAGCCGATATTGCGGCAACCGACAAAAACGAGATCCATATGATTCATTTGGCGGACATCCTGACGGAAGGCATTGTCAAACAATTCCCCGGAAAATTTTAAATAGATGCGATCGACGCTGCAAAGCTGACCGGCTTTTTATAATCACCCGATGGGGTGGCTATAGAAAGCTTTTTTATTGCCAACCGGCTGCAGACGGATTATTTCTTGGCGTCTTCCTCCTTGGCATACCCGAAAAACGTCATCTGTCCAGCTTCGTTCTCATGAATGTTATAAGGATGGATCTGATCGGAATGCCTGCGAACGAATTTCCCCTCGTCCACCGGATAGATTTCGATGTGGAGATTGCCGGCGAACCTCGTAAAGTATAACTTGCCGTGAATGAGTTCCACTTGGATTTTATCTTTGAAGTATGTACCGCAATACTGCTTAAGCTTGTTTTCGCCCATGAAGAATTCTTCGGGTTTGCCGGGAACGCCGACTTCAACGCCATGCAGAATATCCGAAACGGCATTGCCTAATCTATACTGATTCATCGCTTCGTTATTCGAAAGAATGATAATGCAAATATCTTCTTCAAAATAATGCTGCACAAAAGCACTTACGCCAAGGTGATCTCCCCCATGGGAATGACGGTCCGTTCCGTACATTTGATGATGTTCCAGCCCATAACAATAGTTGTTTTTGTTCACATTAAAAAACCTGGCATACGTCTTCTGCGACAGCATTTTCCGGTCCCGCAAGCAGGCATGCCATTGGGTTAAATCTTCGTTTGCACCTGCCACACTCCCCCTGATCGGCTTTTTAATTCCTCTAAATGATATCATTTGCGAGCTAATAGATATACCTCAATCCCCACTGCTTCTCCTGCCTAATAGCTCCCTTATGAAACACAAAAAAATCCGCAGGACATGCCTGCGGATTTTAGCGTTTATGATTGCTCCGGCTTCACCGGTTCGTATAAACCGGAGCGGACTTTAAACCACCGGTAGATGTGGGAAACGACGACCTTCAACACGGCGTACCCCGGCACGGCCAGCAAAACGCCGACGATGCCGAACAGGTTGCCGCTCGTCAAGATGACGAAAATGATCGTAATCGGGTGGATTTTCAGCGTCTTGCCCATCACCTGCGGCGAAATGAACTTGCCTTCGATCAGCTGCACCACCGTCCAAACGATGATCATTTTCAGCAGCATCATCGGGGACGTAACCGCGGCGACGATCAGCGCGGGCGTAATCGCGATGGCCGGCCCCAAATACGGCACGACGCTGGTGAAGGCGGCGATGACGGCCAAAATGAGCGAATATTTCAGCCCGATAATAATATAGCCGATGAACAACAGCACGCCGATGCAGAAGCTGACGATGATCTGCCCGCGAATGTAGGAGCTGATCTGATGGTTCATCTCGTTCATGACGCGGCTTGTTTCCCCGCGCAGCTTGGTAGGGACGAAGCCGAGGATGAAACCCGGCAGCTTCTTCCCGTCCTTCAGCAAATAGAACAGGATGAACGGCACCGTCACGATGGCCAGCACCACTTCAATGATATTGCCGAGAACCCCGCCGATCCCCGTCCACGTTTTGTTCAGGAAGGTCGATGCTTTTTCGGAAACGGTGCGAATCATTTCCTGCGGGTCGAAATTGATGGACTCCTGGATTTGATTGATCAATTTGCTGCCCATCAGATGTTCGACTTGCACCCGGATCATCTCGCTGTATGCCGGAAAGTTCGTGACCAGGTCCATGATTTGCTGCCGGATGACCGGAATGACAAGCGTCAGCAGCACCGCAATGATGCCGATGATGAGCACGTACAGCAGCAATATGGACTGCAGCCGCCCCACCTTGTGCCGCTCAAGAAAATCGACGATCGGATTCAGCAGATAATACACAATCCCCGTGAGGATAATGGGCAAAATGACGGTTTTCAACAGAACGGCCACCGGATGGAAGATAAACGATATTTTGCTGAGCACCATAATATTGAGGCCGATCAGGAGCAGCACCAGCAAAAACAATACGAAACGGTTGTTCAGAAAAAACTTTTTAAAGCGGCTCGCCCAATTCACGGAGTTGTCCATCTTTTATTCCTCGCTTTGCGTTTCCTTAATAATTTCCAGCTTGCAGAAACGGTTGTTCTCCCGTTCCAGCAGCTTGAACGTCACCCCTTCATGCTCGAAGGACTCGTTTTCTTCCATTTCATTGCTCTGGCTGTACAGCCAGCCGCCGATCGTATCCCATTCCTTCGTGTCCAGTTCGAGATGGAAGTAGTCGTTGATTTGGGAAACAGAGACCATGCCGTCAACGATCAGGTGGTTTTTCTCCACTTCCTGAACTTCTTCTTCTTCGTCCGCATCAAATTCGTCGCGGATCTCGCCCACGATTTCCTCGATGATATCCTCGATCGTCACGAGCCCGGACGTGCCGCCGTATTCGTCGATCAAAATCGCCATATGCGTGCCCTCCTTCTGCATCCGCTGCAGGAGCACGCTGACCGGCGTCACTTCCGACACGGCCATGACCGGATGAATCAACGTGGACACGTCGACGTTAGGGTCATCCTCGTAGGCAAGGAAAAATTGCTTCGTATTGATGATGCCGATGACGTTGTCTTTGCTGCCGTCGATCAGCGGGAAACGGGTGTACTGCTGATGTTTGATGATTTCCACGTTTTCGCTGCGCGGCTTGTTTTTGTCGAGACAGACCATATCGGTCCGCGGCACCATAATTTCCTTGGCCAGCATATTGTCAAACGCAAAGATCCGGCTTACGTATCCGAATTCGTTGTCGTTGATTTTTCCGCTTTCGTAACTTTCATTCAAGATGATTTGCAGTTCTTCTTCGGTATGGGCTTCCTCATGCTCCGAAGCCGGCTTGACGCCGAACAAACGGACAAGCTGATTGGCCGAACCGTTAAGCAGCCAGATAAACGGGTACATGATTTTCTTAAACCAGATAATGGGGGCCGAGAACCAGAGCGCAATGGTTTCCGCTTTGCGGATCGCCACCGTTTTCGGCGCCAGTTCGCCGATGACCACATGAAGGTACGTAATGACGACAAAAGCGATCAGGAGGGACAAGAAAGAACTTAACCCTTCGGAAACATTCCATTTTTCAAACAGCGGATGCAAAATTTTCTCCACCGTCGGCTCTCCGAGAAAGCCCAGCACAAGCGACGTAATCGTAATTCCGAGCTGGCAGGCCGATAAATAGCCGTCCAGGTCTCCAAGCACCTTTTTCACGGCATTCGCGCCTTTGCGCCCTTCGGCGATCAGCTGGTCCACGCGGCTGGCGCGGACGCGGATCACCGCAAATTCCACTGCTACGAAAAAGGCCGACAATCCAATCATGAGTGCAACCAAAACCAAATTTAATACATACCTGTCACTGTCCATGTAAAGCTCATCTTCTCCTTTGCAAAATAAGATTAATCAATCTATATAAAATGCTAATACGATAATTCAGCTGCTAAGGTTTCAACTGCAGCCTAAAAAATTTTTGCCTGTTTCCTCCAAAAAGAAAACGTCTATCTTACATCATATCCTGAATGGGCGCGAACATTCCACTTTCTGCGATATGCCGCCGCATGCCGGACGTTCAAAGCTCTTGCGCGCGAATCCGAAGATTCCCGCCGGCGTATCGTTATGGAGGAAAAGAGCCCGAAGCCGGATTCATGCAAGCAAACAGGCTTCAGGCTCTATGCGGCATTAGGGCGCGGCTGTCCGAATCAGTGTCCGATCATGAGCGACGGATCCGGCTTGCCTTCGCCTTCCGGCCCCGACCCCACGATCATTTCCTTCGGTTTGCGCAAAATGAGGCAAAGCGCGACGCCTGCGACGGCCATCCAGGCCGACAGCAAAAAGACGTCGTCGAAGCCAAGCACCGTGGCCTCCAGCGGGTTGCCTCCTTTTCCGGCCGCTCCGACATGATGGTTGATGCGGCTCGTCATATATCCGGTCATGCCGGCTACGGCAAAGGACACGACCACCTGCTGCAGCGCCGACGTAAGCGGCGTCACGCGGTTCACCCACTGGCGGGGCGCCGCATTCAGCACATGCGTGTTCAGCGGCATCATCGACAAGCCCATGCCGAAGCCCATGGCCCCAAGCAGCGGCATGATGACGTAAAGCGACGTGTCGGCATGGATTCCGCTCAGCAAAAACAAGGATACGGCAATGATGACGAGTCCGACGAAGGAGACCGGACGGGCGCCGTATTGATCGAAAAATTTGCCGCCGATCGGCATCGCAATGGCGGAGCAAAGCGCCTGCGGCAGCAGGATCAGGCCGGTCTCCAGCGGCGTAAATTGGCGGATGGTTTGCAGGTACAGCGGCACGAACAGCATGCAGCCGAACAGCGAGGCCTGCATGATCCACGTCAAAATGATCCCGCGCGTAAAATCCGACGAGCGGAATACCCGCAGCTCGAGCAGCGGATTTTTATGAAGCAGCTCCACGATGATGAACAACACCAAAGCCACGCCGCCAATCGCGAGGCCAAGCTCGGCTCCGCGCGAGGTCCAGGATACGCTCCCGCCCTCGTTGACGCCGTAGGCCAGCATCGCAAACGCGATCGGCGCCAGAAGAATGCCCAGCAGATCCAGCTGCTTCGGCGCGAAGCGGTCCGCCTTCGGCAAATAAGCGATGCCGAGAATGACGGCAACGACGCCGATCGGCACGTTGATCAGGAAGATCCAGCGCCAGTTGGCGTATTCCACGAGCCATCCGGACAATACCGGTCCGAGGGCCGGGGCCAGCAGCATCGGCACCCCGAGCATCCCCATGATCGCGCCCCGGCGTTCCGGCGGCGCCAGCTTGAACACCATCGCCATCCCGATCGGCGCGACCATGCCGCCCCCGAACCCCTGAATGACGCGGTAGATGATCAGCTGCGTTGCATTTTGGGCGATCGAACACAAAGCCGATCCCAGCACGAACAAGACGACCGTCGTGACGAAAACCTGCTTTGCCCCAAAGCGGTCGGTCATCCAGCCGGCAAGGGGAATGACGGCCGAAAGCGCCAGCGTGTAGCCGGTTATGGCCCACTGGATCGTTTTTAGATCGGAATTGAAAAAGTCTACCAGGTTCGGAACGGCGACATTCACGACCGTACCGTCCAAAATAACCATAATCATCCCGACGATGATCGCCAAAAGAGGCGGAAGGATCGCCTTGAGCGAAAAAGGCGCCTCTTCGGCGGCAGTATGGCCCGACAGCGGTTTAGACATAGGTTTCTCCACTCATTTCTATAGTTGGATTCGTCTCTAACATCTCTTTAATCTGTTTTGTACCGGTGAAAATAGTGACTGAACAGCATGTCGACCTGATCTTCCAGATCAGGCAGGCGAATCTCCGGCGCAGGCTCTTCCCCGCCCATGCCGAGGTAAGAGTTCATGATGACCGGGTAAAACAATGCTCCGTAAAGCTGGGCCATCATGCCGCGCACAACCGATTCGTCCGTTTCGCCCGTGATCTCCATTAACGTGTCCATCAGCTTTTCCGTCTTCATCACTTTGCTGTACCGGACATATTCGTTTTGGGAGCAGAGGATCAGCCGGCTCTGGTCAAGCAGCTCCTTGGCTAGGCCCGGATACTCCTGAAGATGCGAAATATACCGGCAAAAAAACTGCTTCAGCCGCTCAATCGGCTCCAGGTCATGTTCGTCAAGCAGGGCGAAGGCGTCCCCAAAAGTGCCTACGATGCTGCCGATGGCTTGTGCGATCAGTTTCTCCTTCGAGCCGAAATGGTAGTTGACCAGCGCCAAATTCGTTGCCGCCTTATCCGCAATTCTGCGCAGCGTAACGCATGCGATCCCTTCCTCCCGGATCAGCTCGACGGTGGCGTTTAACAAGTCTAATTTGGTATCGTTCCCTGCTGCGTTTACCGAGCTGTCTTCCTTCATCAAAGCGGGTTCCGTCCCCCTTTCCGGCCGTTTTTAAACAATGTTTAATACATCGTTTAATTTACCCGCCCAAATTTGGATTGTCAATATTTTCATACGGGAATTCACAAAAATCATAGTGCGTTAAAATGGTTGTTATTCGAAGCATTTTCACTCCTTATGCCAGCTTTGCCGAAGACGCTCCGTTTCCTCCGCGATCCGGGAGGGTTCGATTCGCTCGAACAAGAGCGCGAGACCGGTCAGTTTGCGCCACGAAAAAATCCGCATCCCGGCGTTCCGGTCCGTTTGCAATCAGGAAATGCCGGATGGAATCCGGCTCGTACCGCGCAAGCAGGCCGGGAACCCACACCGCCCATCGTTGACTCCTCTTGAAAATACAAAAAAGCCCTCATCCCCATAAGGGACGAGAGCCTGATTGCTCACGTGTTACCACCCCAATTCATCAATGCCTCGCGGCACTCACATCCAAGAACCCCGGAATTACACGAATTCCCCATTGTGGATCAGCCCGAGCCTTTTAGCCTCTACAATCGCCTCCGAGCGTGAACGCACGCCCAGTTTTTCGAAGATCCGGGTCAAATTGTACTCGACCGTACGCTGGCTCATAAGCAGCTTCGCGGCGATATCCTTGTTGCTGCTGCCGCCTGCGACCTCCTGCAAAATTTCCTGCTCCCGCTCATTAATGGAGACGTCCTCCATCGTCTTATCGTTGCGGATGGAAGAGAGCCGTACCTCGCTTCGCCGCAGCTGCCTCAAAAGCGAAACAGGTATTACCGCTTCCCCGCGGAGCGCGCAGCGGATCGCATTTAACAGCTGCTCCCGGCTGGCCGTTTTGCTTATGATGCCCGAAACCCCCGCCTCCACCAGCAAATTGAAATTCGAGCTGATCTCGTAGCCCGTATAGATCAGAATCCGAAAATCCGGATTGATGCCCATCAATCGTTTGGTAAGCTCCAGACCGCTGATCACCGGAATGTTAAGATCAAACAGCATGACGTCAAATTCCTGGGTTTTGGCTATTTCCAGCGCCTCCGGCGAATGATAGGAAACCGTTACTTCCATATCGGGGTCCTGTTCGATCATCGTTTTCGTACCCTCACAAACCGAAGGATGGTCGTCAACTAGCAAAATACGAATCATCGTTCTCTCCTCCTTCTTCACTGTGGGGATTCATCGGCAGCGTCAACTGAACTTCAAAGCCTTTGCCCGGTTCCGAATGAAAAACAATATCCCCGTCAAGGCTGCGCACGCGTTCCTTGATACCCGAAATCCCCATATGTTTGAACGAATCGGTAAGTTCCGTCAGCTGAAGCCCGCGGCCGTCATCCTTATAGTAAAAATACAATTCGCTGTCGCGCTGCTCCAGCTCGATCAGGATTTGGGACGCCCCCGCATGCTTGTCGGCGTTTCGCAGCAATTCCTGCACGATACGGTAAACCGCCAATATTTGCACGTCGTTAAGCTCGATGACGGTCGGTTCCGCCCGAAGCGTCACGGCATAATTGGAGCGGATCTGCTCCTGCTGAATCAGCTGTTCCAGCGCCTCCACGATCCCCATCTCTTTCAGGAGGGGCGGGCGCAGCTCGTTGCATGTCTGCCTGATCTGATGTATAACGTCGAGAAGTCCTTCTTTGATCTGGTCCAGCTGTTCCAGCAAGCCGTCTTCCATCGGGTAATCCAGCATCAGCGACTCCAGCTTCCGGTACCAGATGAGCTGATCCTGCAAAGCCGCATCATGCAGATCCGAAGCAAGCCGTCTGCGCTCGTTTTCGGAAAGGGTAAAAATCAGGCGGAGCACCCAGGATGGCGCCTCCCTCTGGCTTTTCATCTCCATTTCCAGGTTCTCGATCAACCCTTCGATCAAATACAGGTTTTCGTATACGATCCCGCTGTAATGGGCAATCGTTTTGAGCCAGTTTTTTTCGTCCATGTTGAGGCTCGTATGGTTAACCTTTTCGTCGATCCACAATACGTGCTGCGTTGTTCCGTAATTGCCCGTCACCAGCCCGGTGCCGACCGGCAGGCGAATCATATCTCCTACCGCCGGCTTATGGCCCAGTTTTTGCAGCGCGGCTTCGATCTCCGGAGCGGCTTTCCCGTCCCCCGAAACCGCAGGTCGGTCCATGCTTTTATCCTGAACGATTTTCAGAAAGGAGACATTCCGAACGGGCAAAATCATGCAGACCTCCCGCTCCAGCAGCTTCTCCAGATCGGAACGTTTCATCACCTTCGAAATCCGCTTGGAAAAGCGGTCGATGCTTCCTTGAAAATCATGAGTTTCCTTAAGAAAGTGAGGCCTGAGCCTATAGTCCATAAATTCCTTGGCGAACAAAAACAGCGTAATCATGAGGTAGACCAATAAAAAAATCTGAATCCACTTGACCCAGGTATATTGATCCTGATGCATAATTACGGCCATCAAACCGATGATGACCAAAGCCGGAATAAAAGAAATCGACGTATAATAAAAGAAGCGGTTCAGCACAAAGTCGATATCAAACAGCCTTTTCGTGATAAAGAGATAAAAATACACGACCGGAATGGCCACCAGAAAAATCGCCGTCAGCTTTGCCGGGGCAAAGGACAGGCCGAAAAAACCGGGAATCGCGTCAAACAGCAAAAATGGCAGAAAAGCAACCGTATGTCCGGTTAACGTAATTTTGAAAAGCGAGCGGAGCTCCCCGGAACGGTGCTTTATGAATTTGCTAATCAATTTGTAAACGATGACCACATTGGCGTACACGAAAAACACAAGCAGCGCCGTCGTCTCGTACGGATGGATCGGGATTCCGGGAATGACGCTCAGCACCATCATCATGCCGACCAACGAGGCGAACAGGTAAAACGCTCTAAGCCCCGCCCTGGTAATAAATCGTTCTTGATAGTTCCGAAGATAGGCCTCCATGAAGTGGATAAAGAAGACCGGTATGCTGGCGAAACTGATTCCGAGCGTAATTCTTCCGACGGGGTTCAGCAGCCCCGAAGCCGCCGAGCTGAAATAACTTAGACCAATGCTCAGAAAAAACAGGATCAAGAGCTTGGCAGCCCGGTCTTCCTTTTCCTTCTTGTATACATAAACCGAGAAAATCAGCAGCAGCACCAGAGATAAGCCGGGGATGACCAGATAAAATAACGTGCCGTACGCCGAAACGCCATGATCAACGGGCAGCGTCATCGTATACGAAGAACCGTCCGGGGCTTGACGTTCGATCTCGATGTGGTCTGCGCCTACAATGACTCCATACGTCCGGATCGCTTCCGATTGAAGGGGATCGGCTCCGTCCACATTGACCACGATGTCGCCGGGCTTAATGATGCCTTTGGCCCAGCTGTCGGGCTCGATGGCCGTCACGGCCATGCGGCCGTCCGCGTTCGGAGCGACGTCGATCCCCATGTCCCGCTGGTTGATGATGACGCCTGCCAAATATGCGACCAATACGATGAGTGCAATCCATCCTGCAGCAAGTTTGATGTTGTTCGTCCATTTCGACAATGAAGTAGGCCTCCAGATCACTTAATGTTGTATGGGGGTTTAAGCAACTTGAGAATTTAAGCCCAATATGCGCTTTTGCGGAGGGAGTCATCCGGTTTGCGCTCTTGCATGACATCCAAAAATGCGCGCTGTTCGAATGCCGACATGCCGGCCAGCTGCAGCTGTCCGTTTTGAATCCGGGCCATAAATTCAGGTTCCGTTACGATTTTGCGAATCATTTCTTTCAACATTGTCGTTTCCTCCCAATGGATCAATTTGCTTCCTTTGATTTCAATATATCAAGGCAGCATCCATTGCAAAACGACAACGTATCACGTATTTCCCGCAAATCGATTGCGTGGGAGTTTGCGGCATCATTGCGGTACCCCGAACAAGTTTATCGGCTTGTTAGCGCGCGGCTTCGATCATTAAGTCACGCCATTTCGCGTCCATATCCATGCCCTCGATGATGTTCAGAAACCGGTAATAGTGGGATCTCATCCGAACGGAAGTATATAATGCGGTGCCTGTCCGCTGCACCACGGCGCAAAACTCCTCTTCGCGATGCAGCACCTCCTCCGGTTGGAGGCGGCCCGCGAAATAGTCCACGATCCAGCGTTCATCCTGTTCCTCGGCAGTAGAAAGCAAAAACAGTACCGGGAGCGTTTTTTTGCGCCGCAAAAAATCATTTTTGTTTCCCCAATCCAGCAAATCCCTATAATCGTTTTTAATCTGAGCGGCGATGCCGACCTCCCTGGCATATTCGGCCACCCGTTCGTCGGCCTGTCCGGTAGCCAAAATGACTCCAATCATGCAGGCGCATACCAATAAGGCCGCCGACTTTTGCTCCACCATCTTCAGGTATTCATCCTCGTCGCGGGCGGCATTCAGCAGATCCAACGTTTGGCCGTTAATGGCCACCAGCATTTGACGGTTTAAAAAGGCTGCGGACTCATGCACCCTCTCCAGCGGAAAGTCGCTGTAAAGCAGCGTCTCCTGGGATAAGGTCAAAAAGCCGATGGCGAGGTTTAGCGCAATATCCTTCGAAAGCCGGTGCCAGGGCATTCCTCCATGGTCTTCATCCTGCAAATCGTCGATGATGTCCAGGCCAAGAATCATCAGCTCCACCGCTGCCGCAGCCCTGTAGACGGCGTCGCCTTCCCCGCCGAACATCCGGTAATGCAAAACGGTCATTTTGCCGAACAACAGGGATTCGGCTTGCTTCACCCGCAAAGACGCCAAAGCAGCCTCAAGCAGCATTTCGACTCTAAAAAACGCCTTTGCTTGGCCTTCCAATTCGGACATGATCCTGGGTTCAAATTGCTCCACGAACTCCCCTCCCGAAATTTCGCGATTTCCACCAATATTTAACTCTTATTTTAATGGATGATACAACTCGTTTCCATAGTTTTCCTAAAACTGCCCCGCAAAGCGGGGCCTTGGCTTCGAAGCGGATTCAGGTACTTAGCGGGGAGCCCCGAAATTGATAAACCCTATAATATTGAAAAAAAGCATCTGCAGGCCCTGGATCGGCCGGCAGACGCTTTTATTCAGCTTATTAGGCAATGGCAGCGGGAATAACGCGGGGTGATCAAACTCGTAAAACCGATCTCCCGATCGCGAAGCACCATTTTCCGCTCATGGACGGTAGAGAGCAATGTAATATAGGAGCTGTAGTGGTCGATCAGCGATTTAAGGAACTCCTCTTCCAGGAGCTGTCCGGCAGGCACCGACAACGGACTCGACCAACGGATATGATAAGCTTCGAGCTTGCGGACCATGCAATCCAGGCAAAAGGTTGGGTGAGTGACGTACATCGGCCCAATCTCGGCGATCCGGCCTTGCATGACACGGCACAGAAACAGGGTATCTCCCCGCTTGGCATCCATCTCCTGCTTCAGCTGCCGAAGCTGTCCGGGCTCGCGGTACAAGACCAGATAGTTTCTCGGAGCGTCAGTGTCTTTAGGCGGCGGGGTCTGCCACAACCGAAGGTCCAAGTCCGCGTCCGCGTATGCGATGACGGCAAACTCCGACCGCAAATATTCCCTGGCGACGACCAGCGACAATGAATAGAGATCCACGTCGGGGCCAACCTGCGAAAAGAACCGTTTGAACCTTTCCAGCCCTTCCGAGCGGACCCGGTCCACCAAAATCCCTTTATGGTACAAGTTTTGGACCCCCTGGGCGCCCGCAGGCAGGTCTTGGTTCTCCAAAATCCGCTTCAGCTTCTCGGGCTCTTGATGGGGAATCGTGTAAAGCGGATGGTCGCGGCGGTAACGGTTCATCACCCGCAAAGCCTTTTCGGCCGGCTCTAGTTCGAAAAAGGCATTAATCATTTGAATGTCCTCCTCCTTTACCCCAGCAGCATGGCGTACACGCAGTGCTGGTATTTTTGTTCACGCACCTGCAGCATTTCCTCCACTTTATCGGCAAAAAAGCCGCAGATGGGCAGCGTTCGTTTATCGAGCGCGGTGCTGATCAGCTGGATGTTCTGGGCGATGTGGCCTGCCTCGATCAATGCAAGCTTGTAAGACAACCGCCCGTATTTCCGGAAACTGTACTGCAGGTCTGCAATGAAAAACAGCAAAATCGAAACGCCTTCCAGCATGGAACTGCGGGCATCCGTTTTGTATAGCGTCATCGGAAGCATCCGTTCAAGCTCGCCTATTTCAAGAGAACCCCGATACCGGTAGAGCTCCTGCTGTACCGGCGCGTAATAGTACACGCCCTCCTCCAGCCCCTCCACGCCGCGGATATACATGTACAGCTTAATCGGATACATGGCGCCGCCCGAGGGATATGTACGCATCGCAATCACTTCTTCCGTTCCCCGGCTGCCCATATGGCGGTGAGTATCGCGGATTCCCGCCGACCAGGTCAACAAAGCGTTCACGTCGGATAAGGTCCACGTCTGCCCCATGCCGTTAATAAAGGTTGATCTTCGTTTAAGCAGCAGCCGGGCCAATTCGGCCTCCGCGTTTTCGGGAAACGCCGCTCCCCGCTCCAGCGCAATTTTCTCCAAATATTCAGGCAGGGGCACTTCATGCTTGGAAAAAACGTAATCGTCCAGCGGCCGCTGGTTAAAACGCCATGCGACGGACCGCGGTTCCTGATTCGCCAACTCCTCGAACAGCACGTCATAATCATAAAATTCGGAAAGCTCGTTATGAGACGGTTGCATTTACGTTCGCCTCCTGACCGGTATGGAATCTCCATAAGACTTCATAAAGCGCGTATTCATATTCCGGGCCCATCCCGAGACGGTTGTTCAGCATATGAAGATGCGAGTAGAATATCGACCTGACCTTTTGATCGTCTTCGATCGCATCCGCAATCGCGGAGCAGCCGGCGATCAGCCTTTCGCGCAACCTGCCGTACTCCTCATCGGAACGGATCAGGCGGGAGGCCGCTTCTTTCAGCCGGAGATAATCCTTCCCTGCTTGAACGAAACGGTCCGGAATCGGCATCCGTTCCAATTGATAGAGGCGTTTCCAGCTGTCCGCGCTTTTGCGGTAATAGGAAACCACGCCTCCAAGCCGGACGTTCCCGGCGAAAAAGAGATTCGCCAGCTCCTCCACGGCCGTCATGGCTACCAAAAAACGTGCCGTAAACGAAGATTGCTGCGTAAGTCGGAGAAGCCGAACGGCCATCCGGCTCGATTCAAGAAAAAGCGTCTCCGTCAGCGGCATCAGCCGCACTCCGCCATACCGCTCGTATTCCGGCTCATAAGGCTTTGCCACGATCTCCCCTTCCTCGTACCAGCCCAGCTGTTCAAGCGGCAACGGCACCCCGTCGAATTTATGATTGCGGAAGTACTCCTGCTTGGTGAGCCGGCTGCCGGCGGGATGCTGCCGTATCCACGATCGGGCCTTTTCGAACAGTTCTTCCGCATCCTGCCCTTCCGGACCGAGATAACGAATGCGGATATGCGGTCCGTCCTCCCAATATCTGAGAAAAAACCATTTTGAAATGTTCCCTTCGGCCATCCATCTCTCCATAAGATCGGCAAGCAGCAGGATAAGCCCGTCGTACATGGCGTAATTTTGATAATAAATCCGATAACTTTTCCAGGTTTCCATCGAATATCTCCTCCTATCAAGGAAAAGGATGCGGCTCGGGATTCACTTCAAACTCCCCGCAAAAGCCCCGCCGCATCCGCTCGCGGCTTAGCCGCTCGGGAATAACGCGCCGATGCTGATGACCGAAAGTCATCGGGAGCATGCCGGGCACAAGCACCTTGGCCGCATAAAGGCCGAATTTTGCAACCTCGCCGGGCGTCACGTCTGCCACGTATATATTTTCGTAATGCTGAAGCACTTCCGACGCCAACTGTTCCAAATCCTCCGCCAAATCCTCATGGGTAAAGCGGGAACTTTCATAAAATATTTCCCTATACGCTTGCCGGACCGGAAGTTTGGCGGATGCGTCCTGGTTCAGCAAGAATCCCAGACCTCTCCTGCAGTTTTCCTTGCTTGCATAATAAAGCACATGGTCCTCAAATTCCGTTACGGCTTCCGGCCGGCCTACCAGCTGCCGCACCCGCTCGCGCATCGCCTCATCCCGGCGAAGCGCATCTTCATAAATCGGAAGCGACGTAATGACCTCCATGGCGGCCGATTCAATGGCTTTTTCGGGAATAAAATGGGCCGCCGCCGCATTATAGGACTTCATCAGAGCATTCTTTCGGGTATCGTAAGCCACGGCCCATACGCTCGGCACCCGAAGCTCCATCGTAATATCGAAAAATCGGACTTGGATCCCTACCAGCTCCAGGAAGTAAAGGAGCTGTTTCAACTCGTCCAGGCCGGTATCCTCGATGTCAAGCTCCTGCAACGGGAGCCGGTTATACCAGGCGCAGAGGAAATGATCCCGTTCGATCAGTTCGAACAATCCGTGGAGCACCGCTTCTTCACGGGAGCTTCCTAACGCAAGTCCGTTCGAGCTGTCGTACACAAACCGATTGGTCTGGTCTCTGAAATGCCCGTCGGCGTAATAAACGAGCTGCTCGGGGACCAGAACCTCCCGCTTCTCCTTCAGCGAATAGGCCGGCGTCCAGTATATAGGCAGCTCCTCCGTGTAATGTTTCAGCCGGAATTCCGGATGTTTCTGATCGGCTTCGGTATGCAAGCCGAAATCCACCGGATTCGCCGCGATGGCGCGCACTTGGGCATAACTTTTCTTCTCGGCCGAAGGCGCCTCGTGAGCGCACATGCCGCAATACCGCTCGACAGCCTCCAGAACGGCCACCTTCTCGGCATCCGTCCGACGATAGGCTCTTCCGAACCCGGTCTCGACATATGCCGGACTCACCCGAATTTCGACGCCGCCTGCTTCGATCATGGAAGAGCGAAGCTCACGATAGCTGTGCGTCGCCGTCCCGCTCTCCCTGTCGAACCAACGCTCTAGGACCGCGTCGGTATCCGGGCCGGAATTCAGGCGGTATGTCCGGGGGTCTGGCTTAAATCCGCTTTGAAAACCATGGATGAATGGATTTTCGCGTTTTACGTCCGGCGAACATATAGGGCAATATCCGCTTCGGCTCAACACATAGGAATCGGCCCGCAATGCATCAAACTGGATATGCTCCGCCCGCTGGTCATAACGTGCAAGCAGTTCTCCTGAGAGCTGAAACGCCTCCATCATATCGACGACAAATTCGGCCGCTTGGGGATGCGGCGAAGACAGCCCCGGCTCCCCGTATGCGAGCGAAACGATATTTTCCCTGCCATTCGCCTGCAGCCTCCTCTTCAAGCAGGCGAAGCATACGCCGGACCGGTCTGCGACATACGGGCCTACCAGGAGCGTATTCAGCAATTGATGATAGAAAAATACGCCCCCGGCGGGCTGGGGAGCCGGTTGGAAAAACGGCGCGAATTCCTCTTCCTTGAGGCCGTCGGAGATGACGTGAAGGGGCATGCCCGGCTTGCCGGACCTCTCTTGGGTCAGTCGGTACAACATGCCGCGCCGGTCCATCTCGCCCAGAACTTGCTGGAGCAGCATGCCGCCCGTTTCATATAACAACAGCTCTTTCATGCTTGCTTCCCTCCTTTGCGGCGCAATTGAATCACGGATATTCCGCTGTCCTGAAGCAGCGGAATCCGCATCGCCCGTACCTCGTATATCCGGGTGATCAGCCGATACAGATCCTCCGCCCGGCAAGTCTCCGGACGGTCCAAGTTTCCGGGGGATTGCGTTTCGATCATCCGGAAACTTTCCGGACCCGCGGCCCGGATTCCGTTTTGGCGGACTAAGGCATAATAACGGATCAGAGCATCCTCAATCACCCGTCTGGACGCGGTGCCGTATACCCTGTCCGTCCACGTCTCCTCTTTAGGGCCTGCGGCCGCGCTCCACAGCGAGGTTCCAGGAATATGGTCCACATGGAGATACAGCTGCTCCTTCTCCTTTACGAAACGGTTGATCATGGCATCTATTCGCCCATTCCGGGCAAGTTCTGCATAAGGAATGACCTGTCTTTCCACCGGTCCCTGCTCCAAGGCATAGGTCGTCATCAGAAATTGGGCGAGCCGATGGAGCCCGTGCCGGGATCCGGCCACCACCAACCAGGCTGCCTCCGGATCCATCTTCTCCAATCGGAGT
The DNA here is from genome assembly GCF_038004655.1 of Paenibacillus sp. FSL M7-1455. Lineage (NCBI taxonomy): Bacteria > Bacillati > Bacillota > Bacilli > Caryophanales > Paenibacillaceae > Paenibacillus > Paenibacillus sp. FSL M7-1455. The sequence goes on from NZ_JBBORO010000001.1 coordinate 5,263,163, forward strand.
TCCAGATTGCGGCAGGATGCGTATACGATCTGCTCCGCGCCCGATTCCCCGGCAAAGAAACTGCCGTCATCCGCACTCGCGAGCTTGTAAGGGACCTGGATCCATTCATTCCGGCGGAATAGAAAGCTCGGAATGATGCGGCTTTCGAGGCGCTCCATCGCATCGATCATTGCGGTCCATTCGAAACGGTCCTCTCCGGGGAACAGTTCCCGCAAATCTAGTTCTTCCAATGCGTAGTCGCTTAACAGTTCTTTTTCTTCCACGATCCGTTTGGCGTCCATGGCAATCGCAAGAACGGTCTTGGCTTCTTCATTTCCTGCATCCCCCGCACGGGCCCGGCTTGCGGCTGCCAAATGCCCTGCGTAAATATTGAGCAAAAGATCGTCCTTTTCCTGCGGGCCGGCTTCGGCAGCTGCCATCAGCTCCGCATAGTTTTGTGGAGTCACGTTTCGGAACAGCACCGACGTTGCGCCGTCAAGATGCAGCATCTGCCACTGGCCGGAAGCCGGAGGAAACTCCGTTTCCAATATTCTGGTGCCGGCCGCAGCAGAGGCCGGTTGCTGAACGGGGCTCCCGGATGTTTTCCTTTTTAGAAGACGATCCGCCAAAGTCTGGTCGATCTCGGCCATTCTGCCCGGCTTGCCTCCAAGCACGGCTTCTTCCAATATCCGCTGGGTTTCCGGCGGCATTTGCAGGCGGTGAAGCCCCTTCTTTTCATACAGATAAAGCCGGTCTTCCTGCTTAATCAGCCAGTTTGCCATAATCGGTATCACCTGCCATCTTCATTTCCAAATATCGATATGCAGCCCGCCAGTCCATGTCGAAGCCGCTCTCCACGCATTCCGCCACCAGTCCCGTAATCCGCTGCCTCCGCAGCGAAGAGATGCCCAGCAGCGGCATCAGCGAGTACAAAGCGGAAGCCACGAACCGGTATACAATAAACCCTTTATCGTGGTAATGCCGTAAAAATTGCGGATTCGAATAAAATGTCCGGTGAAATTCGCTCACTTCGTCATGACGTTCGAAAAAATCATCGCCATGCGTCAGCTTCTCCACCTCCAGCTCTCCCCCGTCATAAGCCTGCGCCAGCATCGCCGAAAGCGAATGGACGAAGATTTTGAACCGCCCGAAGAGGAACTCCCGCTCAAAGATCCCGTTCGAAAATTTCTGAACGCCGTCCGCGATAAATTCCTTTTCGACTTCCGACCGGCCCAATAGCGCCGCCCGGATTTTCGCTTCGATGGCCGGATTCTTTTTCATGGCTTCGATCTGGGTTTTAAAGTATTCGAAATTCGAACGCAGGGATAAATAGCCGACTTTGAGCCCTCCCGGACTGCCGCTGCCTGTAATGAGAAATATTTTGGCGAATTCCACGTTCTGCCTGTCTTCCGAAAGCTTGTTCCAATCCTCGTAAATGTCCGCAAGCAGCTGGCTTTTCAGCAGCTCCATCCCGTAATTGATCCTGGGGCTGCACAGCGGATTTCCGCCGGTCAGCCGCTCTTCCTCCTTCACAACCACTTCGCCGTCCCGGCACAAGGGTAAATAATCCCCGGAGTACCTCTCCATACCGGCAAGCTTATGGAGCATCTTCTCGTATTTTTCATATTCCTCCGCACTGCGCGGTTTAGCATAACGTTCCGCGGTCCGCCGGATCATCCGTTCAAGCCCTTGGTCGGCCTCGGACACGGGGAGCGTCGTCTTGACATGGAAGCCGTTCACCCAGCTTTTTTGCAATATGGCATTTTTCAGGCTCCCCGCCTGGATATACCGGACGATGCCTCGAAGCAACGACGCCGACGCCTCGCTGTCGTACAAAAAGCAGCTAATGGTTCGCAGCCGCATCGCCGTACACCTCCCCGCAAGTAATTTCGTAAGTGTACTCCCTGACGCATTCCTGTTTCGGATCCGCCACGGGAAACTCTTCTTCGAGCATCAGGTACCCGGTCTTACCCGCCAGTTGAATCAGCAGGTGGAACAACAAAGGCGATGAGAGGTTAATGAATTGCGGCTTGCGTTCGCCCCCTTCCGTGACTTCCTCCATCTCCGCCATGAATGCGCGGACATAAAACCGGCTGGGCACGCCATGTTCCTCCATGAAATCAAGCACCCGCTTCCAGGAGCCGAACCGATCCTTTTCTTTATACAGCTCAAGCAAAGTTTTGGCAGGAATCAGCCATTTGGCGCGGGAAACGATTAACTCGGAATCCCCGAAGCTGATCCGCGGGACGCGAATGGTTGCATCATCATGCCCCTCCCAATGTTTCAGCCGTTCGCGGATGACCAGCTCCCCAAGGTCAAAATAACTTGTTCCATGGGAAGACAACACGTCAAAAGTGGTTAAAATAGCCGGTGCGGCGACCAGGACAAGCGTACCCAAAAATTGCGGGCGCACAACCTCTCCGGTCTCCTTCTCAAAAAACTCCACGCTCCCTGTGGAAGCATTGTATCTCAGGCCCAAATCCAACCAGGAAAGGAACCGCTCGGATTCCGTCATCGATTGGATCGGCAGCGCGATCTCCCTTTCGACCGTTTTTTTCCGGATGTTCGCGTTAAAGCCAAACGTGTTCCGTATATCCGCCACCCGGTTGCCGTCGAAGCATTCGCTCAAGTATTCGCCATAGGCGGTTCCCGTATCTTTCAAATATTTGAGGAATCTCGCAAAATAGATCGAGAAGCCTTTATACATATGGTTAACGACCATACGTTCACCGTCTTCCTGCACGAAAAAGGAATGGGAAAGCAGCCGCTCGCCGAGCACCTTCTCGATTTGCCGCAGCCACCGGGAAATGTGGTCGTCCGGAATAACGATTTCCTGTCGATCCCCTGCCCCGGTCAGAAAAGATGCCAACTCTCCGGCAATGTCATGCAGGCTGCGAATGCGCGGATGCATATATGCTTTATTCCAGTTGAAAAAGCCGTAGGTCTCTTTCATCAGTTCGGTATCCGAAAAGATCACCTGGGCCATATCCCTGAGCATTCTCGAAGCTTCCTGCGAATTGCTTGGTACAAAGGATCTGCCGTAACGCTGCCGGAAAAATTCGCCTGCGGCAAACTGCATTTTGACGACGGTGTCAAAACACATCATCAGCCATTGGTATTGCGACAGCCGATTCAGCTTATGCTGTTGCTCGCGGTAGCTGCGAGCGGTCACCTTTTCGTCGATGCCGTCAATATACAGCATGCTCCGCCGCGGGATCGGATCCATGCCGAACATCGCGGACAGTTCCTCAAGGGCTTCATACAGCCGTTCCGCTTTGGTACGGTCAAAGGACGCCTCCAGTTCTGCGGTCAGCTTGCGCAATTGCCGAAACGCGTTCAGGCACGGGTGTACGATGCCGTAATGCTCAAGTTTTCGGATGAGTTCAGCCAACAGCTCGCCGGATTGTTCGTTGAGCACGTCGGTGCGTTCAAGAACGCCGCTTCCGATCAGGTGGCGAAGCGTGCCGTCCGCTTGATCCCCTTCAATGCCGAGACCGGTAAGGGTTGATTTCAATTCGTCGTACGAAAGCGAGCCGCGATCCGACAATTTGCCAAAAAGAGCCCTGAGAGCTCCGCCCGAACGCAGCGTCACAAGACCCTGTCTGGATTTGTAAAGCTGCCGCTCCCCCTTCGCATTTTGCAGCACCGTAATGTAATATTTGCCTTCCAGCTCCACGCATGTGGCGTTCAGCCGGTAATGCAGGCGGGTCATAAGCTCGGGCTCCAGGCACAGCCTGTCGAATACTTGAAGGATCAGCGAATCGTTGATCCGGGGATACAATTTTTTGCATCCTTCCTTTCCCGCGCCGTCGAAGCTGCCCATCCCGGAGTACGTCAGATTGGCGAAAGGGCTCGTCTTCATGCTGGCCCGGGTTAAAAATTTGATTAAGGTATAGTCGAGCTTTCGCAAGCTGCGGTCATGCTGCTCCACCGGCGTCTGCAAATATTTTTCCAATTTGGGCACGATGGCGCTGTTCATGAACATGACGGCATCGCATAGTTCCGGATCTTCCCGGTAGACGTCGTGCAGCCATTGCCGGTCGGCGCTGGAAAGCTCGCCAAACTCTGCTTCAATCGCTGTCATATCGGACTGCGCGGCTTCACGGGCGGCAAATACGCCCTCCACCTTTTCCCGCAAACCTGCAGGAAACCAATGCTTCACCCGCTCGTAACGGCCTTGGGCCGAAGGCCGGGTATTAAAAAAATCACGCTTGAAGCGGATCGCCTCCATGCGGTCATGATCCTCCGCGATGCCGGCAATTTCATGCTCCATTTCTTCGATAACTTCTTTGACCCGGGGCTCGAGCCGGGTTGCCCGCGCTTTGGCTTCCGCATACCTTTCGGCCAAATCGCCCAGATAATGAGAGACCCGCCGCAGCGGAAAATGGGTTTCCCTATAGATATAAAGGGGGGATACTTTCATCGTTTTCACTCCCGGTTTCGTAAAGTCGTGTTCTTTCGGCCCGTTTTTCAGCCTGCTCGAACATCCGGACAATCGCCCGCAGGCTTTCATATCCGTACAGAAGGGCCTCTTCGCCAATATCGAACGACGCCGTATGCACCGCGTTATGTTCCCTTATATAGGCGCCTATAAAGAAATAACAGGTCCGAAGGCCCGGCAAATCCCTGGCATAGAAAGCAAAATCATCGCTTGAAAATAAAAAGGGCGAGTTCAACACCGACTCCTGACCGAATCTCTTGCCGAGCAAGCCCCGGATCCGTTCCGCCAATATGGGGTCATTGGCATACGCAGGATACTCCGAGACGACCCGGTTCCACAAAACGCTGCGCACGGAACCGTTGTGCTGCATCCGGTGGAGCAGCTGGGCGTATCCGCTGCGGTTCGCTTCCTCATCCGCCGATCGGAACGATAGGAAAAACGTTATCCGGTCAGGAACCGCATTGTAGTAGCCGTTCGTTTCGATATGCGTAACTTTACAGATGCGGCGCTTATCGTTATATTCCCGCTGGAACGCATGGACTTCGGCCAACAGCTCCATAACATCCTGTTGGTCCGCCGCATGGCCGGAGGCGAGCTCCAATCCGAGCTCGGCCGTCAGGGCGCCGGCAAGCGCCGTGCCGCCCCGCAGCGCGAAGTATCCCGGATACAAATCAGGCGTGACATGGACCGCGAACATATAACCGATATCCCGGCCCCGCAGGAGCGGAACAAGCTCCCGCGCGCCTCCCAGCACTTCCTCGGCCGCCTGAAAGATGAAGACCAGATTTCTGCGGGGACCGACCTCATCCGCCCATCGCAGCAGCTGCAATAAAATCGACATGTGGGCGTCGTGGCCGCAGGCATGATTCATGCCGGCATGGCGGCTTCTATAGTCGAGCTCCTTATCGTCCCGGATCGGCAGTCCGTCCAGCTCAGCCCGAAACGCTATGGCCGGTAGTTTCGACCCGCCGTCATAAGACGCAATCAAGCCTTTGTCGGAATGATGGTCGATGCGAATCCGCCGGGTATGCTGACGGATGTAATGCTCGACATAAGCCCTCGTTTTGATTTCCTTCCCTGCCGGCTCCGGAATCCGGTGAAGTTCTCTCCGAATTCTCCGCAGTTCTTCGAATACGTCCGGCATGGCGGCTACCCCATCATCGCGCTTCTTTTGTATCGGTACACGAACAACGTGACCACGAGCAGAGCCACGATGTTAAGCGTCAGCATCCCGATGTCCTGGATCGCGTTACTGCCGGCCGATATCGCTCCGACGGCCTTGTTCAAATAAAATCCGGGGAAAAACTTCTGAATATGGACCATGAACTCCGGCATATGAAGTCCGAGATCGTTCGTCAGATTCATTGCCATAAATCCCATGTAGAGCGGGAAGGAGAGGGATTGAAGCGAAACGACATCCAGCAAGAATCCCAGGCTCAGCCCGATGAAAATGTAGTAGAGGCTGGAGTAGACCGCAAGCAGCTCCATTTTCAGCAGCATTCCGTCGATGTTCAATCTGAAAACGGCAAGGCCGAATACAATGATGACGGCGGCGATCAACACGTTGAGCAGCAGCTGGACAAACGCCGTCACAAAAATGAATTTTCCCGGCGAATACGGCGTGACGGCATAGATGCTGCCAATGTAGGACTTTTCCTTGGCGACGCGCGTGCTAAGCGTGTTCAGTCCGCTCCCCGCCGTTCCGAACAACGTGCAAAATACGGCAAGATAAGTAATGTATTGCCCTTGGTCGCCTTCCGGCTTGGCAAAAGCGTTCAAAACCACCAAAAACACCAGCGGCAGCACCAACGTAAAAAATACGAAACGTTTGTTGCGCAGCACCTTCAATATTTCATAACGAATGATCGTGATCATGCCTGCTTCACTCCTTCTTCCGGATTCAGATCATAAATTTCCCGGTAACAATCCCTGACTTCCTTCAGCCTTTCCTCAAACGTCATGCCCCGCTGCTGCAAATACGCGCAAAGCACGGAATGTTTATTCTTGTCGGTGACATACAGCTTGCGGTCTTCCATCAGGCCGCCGAATTGGCGCTGAAGATCGAGTGCTTCCTCCGCCGTCTCCAGATAAACGACGATCACCTTTTGGGTGTTCAAATCCTCTTTGCGCACATCGGCGATAATCTCGCCGTTCTTCAGGAAAATAAACCGGCGGCAGTAGTCATTCAGCTCGTCGAGATGATGGGAGGTTACGAAAATCGACTTGCCCTGCTCCTGAATTTCCCGGATTTTATTCCAGAACATTCGGGAGGCCGTCACATCCATCCCTACCGTCGGTTCGTCCAGGAACAGCAGCTTGGGATCCGCCGCCAGCGAAAGTGCAAAAGACAGTCTCCGTTTCTGGCCGCCGGAAAGGTTTTGAACCAATGAGCGCGCTTCTTTGACAAGATCGCCGGCCTCGAGCAGGGCATGGGTGCTTACGTTTGATTTGCTGTAGCTTTTGTGCAATTCGATCACTTCCCTGACCCGCAAATGATCCGGAAACAAATCGTGCTGAAGCATGACGCCTACATCTTGCCGCGTATCAAAGTTCCGGACGATCTCGCCGCCATCAATCGATGTAAGGCCTAATACCGAACGGATCATCGTCGTTTTTCCGGCTCCATTCGGTCCGATCAGCGCGATGCTCTCCCCTTCGTCGATCTCGAAGCTTACTCCGGACAATACCTGTTTTTCCTTAAAGCGCTTTTCAACCTGGTTAAATTTCAACAGCATCAACAATCTCCTTCTTCCCTTTAAAATTTGGCCTTCGTAAAATATGCCATGTCTCTGTTTCGGGCTTCGTACGAGGAGCTTAATAGAAACTTTGGAGCCCTTTCCTTTATGGAAAAGGATGAGGCGCATGCTGAATGTCTCCCGGCGCAACGCCCCAGAGCCGGGCTGCTTGCTCCAGCCGCTTCCGGCTTAACATCCGATGTTCCTCTCCAAACCAGAGCTGCTGCAAATGGGGGATCAGCACTTTGACGACCTCCAGGCCCAGATGCGTGTATCCCTCCGGCGTCTGACGAACCAGAATGACGTCGCCGAAAATGGCTGTCAGCCGGTCAAGAAGCCCCGAAGTTTCGCTGGCCATATCAATGGCGGTATATCTGAGTTTTTCGTAATAATCTGCAAAGCGTTCCATGAGATCCACGTCGCCGCCCCCGAACAAAAAATCGAAATGATGCCTTTCCTCCGGCAAGAAGTAGAGGATCGGGTGGTCTTCGACTTCCCGAACGCCCTGGCGCTTGATGCGTTTGGCCTTCTCACGGATTTCGCCGGTATGCGTGTCGTAAAATTCAAGGGCGAGCAGCATTTCCTCGAGCGCGTTCTGAATGGCTTTCTCCGGATCGGGATGCGCCGCGGACGTCGAATACGCCGCAAACTTTTCCGGCGTCCTGCCGAAGCAAAGCGCCCAGATGACCGGGATTCCGGTATCCATGGTGATGTCGAACAACCTGACATCGTAGTCCAGTTGCTCCAGCCTTCCGCACATGTACCGGGCTTTGCCGTTCGTAACGGATTCCGGTCGAATTTCCGGGGGCGCATGCCGTAAATACCAATGATTCAGAAAAGCATCCCGTTCGATTAATTCGAGGCAGGCATAATACACGCTGTCCAGAAGGCCGGTACCCAACGCGTTGCCGTTGGAGTTCCCTTTATAAACCCGCAGCGCGCCGCCCGAATAATTCTGATCCATTTTGTAGTAAGCCAAGCTTTCGGGAACATACGTTAGCGCTTTTGAGCTCCAGGAATAGGCGGGGATCCATGGCAACTCGCCATCTTCGTCAAAGGGAATCAGACTCTCGCTTGAACCTGCAACATCCCTGATAAAGATCCGGGGATCCGTCACATGCCCTGACTGCCGCATGGCGTTAAAACTGGCGCGGGCAACCGTTCGCTCCCGGCCTCGCGGATGCATGCCCGCATACCTTTCGAGGGCTTCAAACAAAGACTTGCGCTCGCTTGCCCGATAATCGGTCGTGCTTCCGATTCCCATTCCATATTTTTCTTCCCTATTTACCCGGAAAAAGGTGGAGACGGAAAAGAAGGATCGCGTATTCCGGTCTTTATAAACGATAAAATTCGAGTCGGTATTATCCGCCCTGAAAACATCGCTCGGAATGGAGGCCTCCTTCGGGCGGTAACTGTCTCCATACGGGTACACCGCCTTCTCCCTAAAAGCCGCCGCAAACGCTTCGGCGTCATCCGGATTCCCGCCTTCCGAGCAATTGGAGCATCGTTCCGCCGGCCAAAAGGTTAGCCGTTTCAACAATCCGTTTCCGTTCATCCGGTAATAGTCCAGCAGTCCCGGCCGCCTGCGCTTGCGGAGCAGCATGCCGAAGCATTCCATCACGAGATCCTCGGGTACCCGCAGGTCTCCGACCAGCCTGCTGGGCGCCCCTTCAAGCCGATATTCATGCTCCCGAAGATTGAAAGTCCTTCGTTTCAGGAAGCAGGAAGGGCAGCCTAATTCTTCACGGTAAAAAACCGGCCCGACGATGCATTCATGCGCGTCCACGTGCAGCAGGGCAAATTTCGGAGGCTTCCGTTCCAAATATCCGTTTGTTTCCGGACGGTCGCCGTACGTGATAAAACAGGGCAGCCGTTCCCCCTCGACCTCCAAAAGCGTCCTAGGCTCTCTCCGGTTCAGTACCTCGTTCAACGCGTGCGTTGCGAACATGAATCATCACCTCCCCCCAATAAAGCAAACCCGTATTTGCGGGAAAACCCGTCTTCATATCGAAAAAGAGGAAGCTCGCCATTCTGCCGGTCCCGTGTATGATAGGCCCCCGCCAGCCTATTTTCATCCCTAAAAGCTCCTGCATTAGCCTCCGTGGATCCTTCCTTCGCGCGAAGTCTGTTCCATAACCGGAACAAGGCATCCTCCAGATCCTCTCCGAAAGCCCGCAAAAGAACTCCGCCGCTTTTCCATTCAACGCCGTATACCGGCATCAAGGCTTCAATGACCTTGTAACTCATGACCGGCGGGAATAACACGGGGCCAGGCATCCAAAACGAAAATTGTCCGGGATCGAAAATCCGCTGCTCTTTCTCTCCCCCGCCATTCAATCCGTAACGGTTGAGATGATTCAGATAAGCGGCCCGAACGGTTAATCCGGGAGAAAGCGTGCGGTAGCTGCAATAATGGGTAAGCATGTATGCATACATATCCTCCAGCACACGGCGTTTGCTCGGACCGTCAAATTTGCGGACGTGATCTCCGAAATCCGCCGTTAACGTCCAGTACGTTTCGAAATCGATCTCTATTTGCCGCACCCGCTCCTGAACCAATTCCTGTTCAAGCACGCTTTCATCGCGTGTTTCTTCTCCCAACTTCAGAAGCGGGCTTCGGACCAGCGGGCAGCATTCCGCATGTGCGGTTTCGGGCAGCGGAGCAATGGCCGCAAGGCCGTCGGCATCCATCGTGATGATGCGATCTCCCTCCCATAACTGCGTTTCCAACAGCTTGGGAAGAGGAAACCTGTTCAAAGAAGACACCGGATATTGCCGCCCAAGACAGCTCATGCACACCCCATCGGCGAATATGATCCGGTCTCCCAACTCGTAACGTTCCTTCGGCCGGGGCGTTTCCGGCTCCCGCAGCAGGCTGCGAACGCGGGCCACCCACTCCGCTTCCTGCGGGTTCGGATCAGGCTTTGCAAAAAGATGGACGATATCGTCATAACTGGCAGCTGCAACACTGATGATCCGGCTGCGTCCGAGCAATTCAACCCTTCCGGGGCCGCCAATGATCCGCACGGGACTTTTATCCATCGCTTCTTCCTCCTTTCCGGCATTACATTTCGTACACATATTCAGCCGTATAATCCGTCTGGTACGGATCCGGCAGCGCTTCTTCAAACACAACGGCGATGTCCCCATATTGCTGCCGGCTCCGCTGGATGTGCTTCAGCATTTCGATAACATAGAGCGGCTCTTCCGCATCAAAAAAAATCGGCTTGAGAATGGCCGTCGCTCCATATTCGATCTGGAGCTTTCCTTCGCGGACTGGAAAAAGCCTGACGAAAGAACGCAGCGGAATATCATGGGATTCTAGAAGCTCATGGAAAGAGCCGTATCCTTCCAGGTCGAAGGTCAGACTTGAGAAAAGGCTGGAGTGCAATATGTTTCTGCGGCGCTGCAAAATAAGATCACCGAAGCTGATTCTTCCCAGCTTCCTGCTCTCCCCGATGGAAATCTCGTTATACTCGAATCCAATTCCGTTTAAAAAGCCCGATTGACTTAGAAGGGCAATATTCCTGTAATCTTCCGGAAGATATGCCGGCGCAAGGCTGCCCGTGTAAAGCGCGATCCCCCGGACATCTCCGGCCCGCAGCTCAAACCGGTTCACGTCCGCGTTCCACTCCAATGTGCAGCTGTTTAGGGCAATCAAACGGGATGTTTCCGGTTGTCCCCCTTCCTCCGGGTCGTATATTTCTTCCGTCAAGGAATACGTTTCCGTAAAATCGTTCGTGTTCGGATTAAATCCGCAGGACGGCGAATACGTCAGCAGCAACGCCTCTTTGCATCCCAAAGCGGATCTTATTTTATGGAGCACCTGCTCATGGCGCCCCGGGTCATGGTAGATGGAATACGCCAGGTAACCGTTTTTGCAATCATTGACGACGTATTTCCCGTTCATCGCCGGCTGAATTAACAGCTGCAGCGTCCGCTGCGGCTTGATGCCGACCTCCTCAAGCTGCGCTTTAAGATCCATAAGTTCATCTTCCCCGATATGCACGTCCTCGCCGTTTTCAGCCGGTTTGATCCGTTCCCGATAAACGTCCTTCAAATCTTCAAGGCGGGTTACCTGGGGCGATGCGGCAAACACTGTATTTCGGCTGGTCCGGCGCAGAGCTACCTCTTTTTCGTACATGCCGGCGTATTCCGAAAGAGACTGGCGAAGCGACTCATAGGAAGCAGGGAGCCGGTCCTGAAGCAATTCTTTCATGAACAGCCTGAACTTTAATCTGTGATCGAATAACGGAAGAATATCTGCCCATTTGTCGATCGTTCTTCTGGCGGAAGCCCGAATCTCATGGGGGCCCGCAGGAATATAGCTGTCTTCATGAAAAAGGTCCAAGGGGCGTTTTCCTTTCCACAACACCGCATCGCAGCATGCTGACGCATGCTTCTGCGCGGAAAGGATCAGCGACTCCCGTATATGAAGATCCGAGGTGTTCTCCAGCCGGGAAGCGATGAGATGCAGTGCCTCCAGATGCCTGACGAAGCCGTCGACTCTCCCGGAAACGTTCCGGAAAGAAGACGCTTCGTCAATCAGAGTGTTTAAGGTAAGGGTCTCCGCCTTGCGCTCCAGCACATTTCGAAGATAGCCGGCGGCCAACAGCTTCGCGGTCCGGCTCTCAACCCAATCCGTTCCGACACCCAAGCGGGAGGCAAGTTCTTCCCATGTAACGATGCTGCCGGAAGGGAGATTTCGCAGCCTGGGTTCCTGTAACATGAATCGCCGTTTTTGACGCTGATATAGACCGGGCCGGACCTCTAACGGCTCCCCGGCGCCGACGGTCCAAACTGCTTCTCCGAACGGATCGGCCTCATATTTAATTCGAAAACGGCTTGCTCGGATGACTTCCGGCAGCAGGAGAAAATAATCAAACCATGCAAGCAATATCCACTGGGCCAAACGGATCCGGCTAGTCGATGTCCGGTCACCTGTCCTGCCGATGGAGGTAAACGTGGATAACGGGGCGGTTTTGGCAAATGAACGCATCATAATTTTCCAAACCTTTCCTGTTTTTTTGGGGCTATAGGAATTGTTCATCGAACAATACATTTCAAAGTTGGTGAACAGCAAGGCATTTTGTACGTTTGACTGCTCCCGGAACAGCTCATAAAGCTCTTCCGCTTGTCTTTTATATGCTTTTTCAAATTGTTCCCGCAAAAGTTCCTCATGCTGCTGAAGCTCCTGTCCACGGATTAGATGGGACCGGATGTTTTCCAACAGAAGCGGATCTACGAATTCAAGCTTGGGGATCTTTTCGAACTGTATCTTGCCTCTTTTCATCCCCTGCTGGAGGCGTATGTATGCAATTCTGGCTCCCGGCTCACGTTCAATGAATCCGGATAATTGTTGGCGCAGCTTCTGCCGCTGCGTTGCATAGGCAGCGCGCTCTTTCCGATAGTTGGCGAATCGTAGGTAGAAATGATCCTTCAGTCGCTGAATAGAATGTGAAGACAGATGATTTTGGCGGATGAATACGTGGGGTTCCGTCACCAATGCTCCTCCTCCGGAAAATCCCTTGGATGAAGCGGCCGTTACCGCCCCATCCAAGGTTTTTGAATCCATCTTAGGAAAGTAAGTCTTGCGCAGGCGTTTGATTTGCTCGGCTGAATGTGATCAAGCACAGGAAGAAGAGCAGGAAGAACAGGAAGAAGATCCGCAGGTGGAGTGGCTGCCGCTTCCGCTCGATGCCGCGGTGGAAGGGATCGCTTCCGCTTGATCAAGTTCGATCAGCTCCAGATCGAGATTTTCCAGTTCTTTGTTCAATTCCTTGTTCAATTGGTTCATGTTTAACATCTCCTTTAACATTTTTAATGAGTTCGATCGGATGGACTCGCTTCAAGCTTATGCACAAGATGAAGAGCAAGAGGAGCAGGACGAAGATCCGCAGGTGGAGCTGCTGCCGCTTCCGCTCGATGCCGCAGTGGAAGGGATCGCTTCCGCTTGATCAAGCTCGATCAGCTCCAGGTCGAGATTTTCCAGTTCTTTGTTCAATTCCATGTTCAGGTTGCTCATGACGTTCACCTCCTTTTTACGACGATTGGGTACGGGGCAAGTTAACGTTCAAGCAGTTTCCCAAAGGAATGTCTCCCTTCAAAAGTTCTTGGTGCATTTGTTAATTGCTTCCTGTAAACAGACTAACACAGGTTTTATCCGGCTTCACCGAATACGTGTTTAGGGTTCTCCACAATTGTCTTGCGGCCGGTTTTGCGGAGCCCGTTACGGTCGTTACGAGCAGCCGCAAGAGGCTAAAGAATCAGCATTTTTAGGTGTATGGGCAGGGTTTCAAGCCGAACATACTGGTCTATAATGGTTACTGAACCAGTTGTTAGGGAGGGAAACAAGTGACGGAAAAGGCTTTGTCTGGGGGAATATGGAACAAATCAAACTTTTTGAATAAACGGGTTTGCGGGTTATGGCTGATCTGGGTCGCTGTGGTCATTTTCGCCGGGCTGATGGCGGGAGGAAAGCAGCTGATCATGATGCCCGTTTTTTCTTTCGGCTATGTCATCGGGATTTTCGGCATTTTGGCCAACAAATCCTTAAGCCGCAAATTATCGTACGGAAAGCCGACGCAAGGGCAAAACCGGATGCTTTTCTTTTCGATCATCCTCATGTTCGTACTGATGGTGCTGATCGGCGGGCCGCATTTTGCGGACGAAAATTACCGGCTGATTTGGCTTGGGGCGTTTTTGGCGATCGGCATTCATTTTATCCCGATGGCTTGGGTTCACGGGCCTTCGATGTTTGTGCTCGCCGTGCTGCTGATCGCGGATGCGCTTCTGGGCTTTCTCGATTCGAACATTAGCTTCCATCTGCTCGCATATGCCGATATCGGCGTCAAGCTTGTATTCGGCATTTACCTTCTATTGACCGGAAAGCCGATGAACAAGAAAGCGCAGACCGAAACCCCTTTAACCCATTAAGCGGGACGCCAAAACTGCCGAATCCATGGCTCTCCCAACATAAACAGGGATTCGATCGCTCCTTATCGGAGAGCTCGAATCCCTTATTTTGCGTGGAACGGAATCAAAAATCCACTTAACACGGGAACATATGTTTGGTATAATTTGAAATAAAGGACCGTTTATGTTTTTAGCGAAAACATAGGAACGAAAGAAACGGAGTTGATGGGCTTGACGACGATCGTTCAAAAAATGGATCCGGAAACGGGAGCCGCCGATTTAAGATGCCGGCTGCCCAAACAAATCAGGCAAGCGGTGATGGACCTGATCGAAGCCGATTCCGGTTCGGATTATTTCTATAAGCTGCTGACGGATCGTGCCCAGATTCAGCTTTTGCTGATCGAAAGGAACCGTAAGGAAAATTACGCCCAGTGCCACTGCTTTTCGACGGACATGGGCGACCCCGGGTACGCGTATGAAAGCCTGCCGCTTTCCGACGTCCGGGTGTTTGCCGATATGGCGGACAAGCTTAATCTTGTTTAGTCCCTTCCTTCAAAGCCTTGACGCGGGCATATTCCTCTTCGATCGTTCTCGACAGCAGCTCGGTTGCGGTCATGTTCAATTTTTTGGCCGTATCCGCCAGCATTTGCTTAATGTACACAGGAACGTCGTAATGGAATTTCACCTTGTTTCCGTATGCCATCTTCAGCCTTCCTTCCCGAATACGCTTTGGTGTTTTCTTTCGATCAGGCGAATCAAAAGCTGCGTTGCGGACATGTCCTGGAGCTCGGCGGCTTCGATCAGCTTTTCCTTGATCTCGGGCTGAAACTCATAAGGAAGCTTCAGCTTCGGCTCGCTTAAGTGTCCGCTCATGCCTTTTTCGATTTCGATCGCGGCCTGAACCAGGCTTTCGAGGCTGTCCTGCGGCCCCGGCTGCCGTCCGTATTTTACCAATACCCGCAGCAGATATGCCCGCAGTGCGGCCTGATCCTCATCGTCAATGTCGATCCGCATCGTTCCGTCCGGAAAATCGATCCGGCAGTCAACCGTATATCCGAATAAATTGAGGGCGTATTTCATGCCACCTCTCCTTTCTCACGGTTGTATTATAGTATGCCTTGTAACGTTACGCAATATAAGGCATCCATCCGGCATGCCGTCATCCCTAAAAGAGCAGCCCGTTAGGAAACGGACTGCTCTCATGATTTTTACGATCTATAATTCCTTATAAGTTCCTGTGGCGGTTATGGATATCTTTATTCACTCCAACGTAACGCTTGGCCCGAGGGTAATTTCAAACGCGCGTCCCCAAATGAATGCCGGATTATCATACGCTAACGATGCGCCGGCATAAGCCGAACAAATCCAGCTGCCGGATCGTTTGATCTGGCGGATCGCCCGCGAAGCGCAGGCCTGGAACGCTTTACGTTCCGCAAGAGCTTTCGTATTTTCCTGCATCCGGTCCCGCAGCAGCTTCACGAGAACTTCATAGTCTTCCGGCGAGTTGAACAGAAGCATATTCTGGTCTGCATAAGGAACGTTCTCGTACAGGGAATGCGCCCGGGAGTAGGTCCGAACTTCGGCAATCGTCAGCTTTTTATAATAATAATCCTTCAGGAAACGTTTGAAGAGCAGCGAACCATGCGCATTGGCGGCATCCCCCAACGCATGGGGCCGGCGTTCCGTGATCAGATACGCATACCGGGATTGGGCCATTCCGAGCGCAAGCCCGATTTTGTTTCCGGCCGTATTCCAACCGCTGTACCCAAGCAGCATTCCGATGGCTGCATCGTCCAGCAGCGCCTGCGTCACGGTTTCGTTCGCCGCGCCGCCCCCCACGAAATCGATCGCGATCGTTGGGAGCTGCTGATCGGCATTGCCCGCGATATGGCTCGCGGCTTCTATAGCCTTGTCGGCTCCCGTGATCGCAACGATTTCGATGTCGCAAGGCCCCGAGTCTACGAAACGTCCGCCGATCATGTCCACATGATACCGGATATTATCGTGCACGCTCATATACTCATAGGGATTCACGATCGTCGAACCGTCGGGCCCGAAATACCGGACGCTGTATCGCGGTTTGAAGCCGCAGCGGTGCAAATGGAGTGCCATGCGCCCCATCAGGGAGTGGCCCAGGCCGTCCGCATCCGGTAGAAGGATGACGCGGTCCGGATTTTGGCCGTCATGGCCGTTCAAATGCTGGTCTACATAAGCCTCAAGAAAGTCGATTTCATTCGACTGCACGCCCTGCGTATACGAATCGTCGACGCCGATGGCAAGAAAATCGATCGCTCCCGAGCGGACGAGCTGGTCCAAAATGTAATAATTCGATTTGAACTTATGGCGCCGCGCATTGTAATACTGCTCCTTGTCGAAGTGTACCGGCGTCCCGAAATGCGTGCCGTCCGGCTTGATGTCGTAGCCGTCCAAAATCGCTTCGAATTCCGAAGCGGCCGCGCGAGGCTGCTGCGCAAAGGCGCGGGCCTCGTCGTACGCGCTTTGGGTCAGTCCCTCGACGAATACGGTCGTGGCAAGCCGCATAATCGTATCGAGTACGTACACGGGCTTATGGGGGCAGGTCTGCTTAATTTCGCGAATGACGTCAAGCAATCCGGTCGTTTCCGGATCATAGTCCGGATAAGTGCCGCCCCCGCTGGTGCGGAAGCGCCGGCTGCCAATGAGCCCTCCGTAGGCCAGCATATCGGACGAGATGATGAATCCGTCGACCGCCAAAATATGTTTCTGAATAAACCGCCGGATCCGATCCGTGTCTCCAAAGACCGGGGAATGCGTGTCGAGCAGCGTGTTCCCTTCGGCGTCCGCTTCGGTGTCGAGCCTGTTTTTCACGTCTTCCGCATCCGGAGTGATGACCTGGATCCCTGCCGCCCGGGCCTGCACGACCACGTCGTCAAGATTGCAAGGGCGATCGTCCAGAGGCACATACAAAACTTTTTTCATAAATACATCTCCTTTTCGATTCAAAATAGTATATGACGTTACGTAACGCTATATGAATGATTAAAAAAAATCATTCCTTTCCTGTATCGATACCTTGGTCTGATTGGCGGGAACATCGCGGACGTCCGGACATCCCGGGTCATTCCCGAACCAACCCGAAGGCCATCTCATCGATATGCCCTTCGCTGAAATCATAATATCATGTAACGTATCGATACGCAATATGATTTGGTTAAATTTTTTCCTGTACATTATTTTTGAGCAAGGGCCGGATCAGAACGCTAACATGCCGGAAGGGGCAGCTCCGAAACTAACATTCACATTTCGATGAGCATCGAATTTTTTCTCGATTAAACTATTCCTTGCAACCCATCGCAGAAAGGAATGTGATTTCATGCCTCATACGCAAAAGAAAACATCCGATGTTCGAATCGCCACGATAGAGCCCAAAATATTATATTACGGCACCCCTGTCCTGCTGCTGAATACGTTGAACGAGGACGAAACGGTCAATATCAGCCCGATCTCGTCCTCCTGGGCGCTCGGCGATTACATCGTCCTGGGGCTGGGGACAAGCAGCAAGGCGTACGACAATTTGATGCGCCATCCGGAGTGCGTGTTGAATATCCCCGATCCGTCCTTATGGAAGCATGTCGAACAACTTGCCCCTTTTACGGGCAAAGACCCCGTCCCGGCGTTCAAACAAGCGTTAGGCTTCACCTGCGCCAAAGACAAATACGCCGTCAGCGGCCTGACGCCGATTCCGTCCGAAGCCGTCCGCCCGAGTCGCATTCTCGAGTGTCCGCTGCAAATCGAAGCGGAAGCGGTGAACATCCGCCTGCCGGAATACGCCGACTTTTTTGCGGTGATCGAAACGAAGGCCGTTCGCGTTCACGCCCATGAAGACATTTTGATTCGCGAAAACCACGTCGATCCCGCCAAATGGAGCCCGCTGATCTATAATTTCAGGCATTATTTCGCGCTGGGCGATTTTCTCGGGAAGACGTTCCGGAGCGAGACCTGATCTGCAGGAAAAGACACGTTCGGCATCCGCTTTCTCCGGATTCGCGCTGGCATTTCCCTTCAGCCGCATGTAAGATAGAAGCAAATCATACTGAAATGAGGGAACCGCCATTCAAGCTTGGTTAAAAATGATCGCGGTCGTCGTGTTGACCAGCATTTTAACGCGTTTTCTTCCGTTTTCGGCGTTTTTCCGCAACGTGGATACCCTTGTCCACGAGCTGTCGCATGCCCTGATGACGCTGGCCTTATCGGGCCGGGTCAATGTCATCCATTTGTACAGCAACCAGGGCGGAGTCACGCTCTCCACGTTTGACCGCAACTGGATGGCCATTCCGATCTCGCTTGCCGGATACGTCGGTTCCGCGCTGTTTGCGGTGCTGCTCTTTTACCTTTATGCCAGACGACAAGAGCGCGCCGGACTGATCACCGCCATGATTCTGGCCATCGTCGCGGCCGCGCTTTTCGTGCGCAACGGCTACGGGGTCATCTGGTGCATCGGTTTTGCGGTTTTGAGCGGGCTCGTCGCTTTTGCGGCTCCGCCTCTGCTGCAAAGATGCTATTATATGCTCATTGCCTTTATCTGCTTGGTCGAGTCCGTGATCAGCCCGTTCGTCATTTTGTTCCGGTCGGTGACGCGTCCCGGTTCCGCGGGCGATGCCGCCAATCTGGCCGAAGCGACGTATGTTCCGGCCGTCGTCTGGTGTCTCGTGTTCGTTGCGGTCTCCTTATGCTGCGCCAAGCTGTCGACGACGATGTTGTTCAAACGCGGATTCGGCTCCGGAAAGCCGAGAGAAACGCACTGAAAAACAGAATTTACGCCTATCCAAAAAATCGCCTCGGGTTTATCGGGCGGTTTTTTGTCGTTTATATTTTTAATAGGCAGGCGCCCGCAAGACCCTCCTTTTTTCGTCATCCTCCAAGACTTGTACAACAACAATTAAGTTAATCGGATCAAATTATATTTGCCATTGACAAAAAAGTTTACCAGGGGCAAAATAGAGGTATCAAGACGACGGAACGTTCTATATCATGAATCATTAAACTCATAAATAGATTGAAGGGATAACGATGGAAAACATGACTTCTATTGACCCAACCCCAAAACATAACCGGAAACATCAGGTATTCAGCTCCACGAACGGGCTCAGCCTCAGCGAAATCAACAATACCGTTTCGCTCCCGAAAAACGCGGGGTTCTGGAAAAAGCTTGCCGCCTATAGCGGACCCGGCGTCCTGGTCGCCGTCGGATACATGGACCCGGGAAACTGGATTACTTCCATACAAGGCGGAGCACAATATGGATATACACTTCTAAGCATCATTTTGCTTTCCAGCCTCATCGCCATGCTGCTACAGAGCATGTGCGCCAAGCTCGGCATCGTGACGGGCATGGATTTGGCGCAGGCGACGCGCCAAGCGACAAGCAAACCGGTCGCCATCGTCTTGTGGATTTTGACCGAACTTGCGATCATGGCTACCGATATCGCCGAAGTGATCGGCGGCGCGGTGGCGCTGCAGCTGTTATTCAAAATTCCGCTTTTGGTCGGCGTGCTGATTACGACGCTGGACGTGTTGCTGCTGCTGCTGCTCGCCAAAGTCGGTTTCCGTAAAATCGAAGCCATCGTCGCAACGCTGATCGCCACCATTTTTATCGTGTTCTTTTACGAAGTGTTATTGTCCAGCCCAAGCATCGGGCCGCTGCTCCAAGGCTTTATCCCGAGTCCGGAAATCGCGACCAACAACGGCATGCTGCTGATCGCGCTGGGAATCGTCGGAGCGACCGTCATGCCGCATAACCTCTATTTGCACTCGTCGCTGGTGCAATCGCGCCAATTCGAACGCACCTCCGCAGGCAAAAAGGAAGCCGTTCGTTTCGCGACGATCGATTCCAACATCCAGCTCAGCATCGCATTCGTGATCAACTGTTTGCTGCTGGTGCTGGGGGCCGCCATGTTTTTCGGTTCGACCAGCGATTTGGGCCGGTTCACCGATTTGTACAACGCGCTATCCGATAACGCCATCGTCGGCGCCATCGCCAGCCCGCTGCTGAGCACCCTGTTTGCGGTCGCGCTGCTGGCTTCGGGCCAAAACTCGACCATTACGGGCACGTTGTCCGGCCAGATCGTCATGGAAGGTTTTATCCGGATGAAAATGCCCGGCTGGCTGCGCCGCATCATTACGCGGCTCCTCGCCGTCATTCCGGTCATCGTCTGCGTCGTTTTGTACGGCGGCCGGGAAAACGCGGTCGAACAGCTGCTCCTGTACACGCAAGTATTCCTGAGCGTCCAGCTTCCGTTTGCGATCATCCCGCTGGTCATCTTCACCAGCGACAAGAAGCGGATGGGCGAGTTCGCGAACCGCTCCTGGATCAAATATTTGACCTGGGCCATCGCGATCGTGCTGACGGTGCTGAACGTGTTCCTGGTCTACGGCACCTTTGCCGGCATCGGTTGAGTCGATTTTTTCCAGAGTATAAAAAAACTGCCCCTGGGAGACTCCCCAGGGCAGTTTTGCTTTTGATCCTGCCCGATCTTTTCCCATGACCTCTTCACAAAAAATGCCGGGTTAGCGGGTGTTTATTTCATGCATCGTGTCGCCGGCAAAGCCCTATGGCATCCCCTTTTTTGCTTTTTAGGAAGATTTTCATATGGCTTTGCCGGGAAAATGAAATATAATAAAAGGAACTTTCAAAAATAAACTGGGGGAACATCTATGACAACACCGCAAAAAAAACCAGCGGCACCGGGAAAAAACGACCGTTTTTCTTCGGCGGGGTTTATTCTAGCCGCCATCGGCAGCTCCGTGGGTCTCGGGAACATGTGGAAGTTTCCGTACATCACGGGCCAAAATGGCGGCGCAGCCTTTTTTCTGCTTTTTATCGTTTGCTTGATCATCATCGGCTTGCCCGTACTGTTGGCTGAATTGGCCATCGGACGGGCCGGCAGGGGCAGCGCGGCGACCTCCTTCGTCAATGCCGGCGGCTCCAAAATCTTCGGCCGTCTCGGCCTGCTGCAAATCATCGCCCCGTTCCTGATCCTGACCTTCTACGTCATCGTGGCGGGTTGGACGCTTCATTACGCGGTACAATCGTTCAGCGGGCAATTGTACAACAGCACGGATTTCGAAGGGGAATTTAGCGGCTTCATCGGCGGTTATATGCCGGTCATCTGGCAGATCATCGCCATTGCGATCACGGGTTTTGTCGTGGTTAAAGGGATTTCCGGAGGCATCGAAAAATTCAACAAAATCCTCATTCCCGGCATGATCATTTTGCTGATCGTGATGATGATCCGGGCCGTCACCCTGCCGGGTGCGGGCGAAGGCGTGGAATTTTTCCTGAAACCCGATTTTTCCAAATTAACGACCGAATCCGCTTTGGTCGCGCTTGGACATGCCTTCTTCTCTTTGTCGCTGGGCATGGGGATTTTGCTGACGTACGGCGCTTACGTGGACAAGCGTCAATCGCTCGGGGCGGCGACGATCGCGATCGGGGCAGGCGACCTGATTTACGCCTTCGTTGCCGGGCTCATCATTTTCCCGACGACCGCTTCCTTTGGGATCGCGCCCAACTCCGGGCCAAGCCTCGTATTTATCGCCCTGCCGGCCGCCTTTTCGGCCATGCCGTTCGGCGCGTTTTTCGGGGGACTGTTTTTCATTCTGCTGGCGATCGCGGCGCTGACGTCGGCGGTATCGCTGCTGGAGGTTCCCGTCTTGTTTGCGATGGACCGCTGGGGCTGGAGCCGCATGAAGTCGGTGCTGATCATCTCGGTGCTCGTGCTGCTGGTCGGCCTTCCTTCGGCCTTGTCCTTCGGCATCGTGCCTGCCTTTACGCACATGGGCAGCAAGAACTTTTTCGACTGGCTCGATTTTATCGCCTCCAACATCCTGCTTCCGGTAGGCGGATTGATCACCACGCTGTTTGCGGGATACTTCTGGAAAAACGCCGCGGAGGCGGCCGGACTCAAAGCCGGATGGTTCCGGGTATGGCTGTTCACGCTCCGGTACATCGCGCCGATCCTTGTCGTTCTCGTGCTTCTGCACACGACCGGCGTCATCAAGTTCAAATAAGGGAACGTCTCTCGAGATACCATCTTCGCATGCGTATCGCATAACAAGGGTAAAAAAGAAGGCAATCTCCCGGTCTGTCTTGGACAGCACCGCGGAGATTGCCTTTTTTTCATTTGTAGAATTACTTCACGCTGCTTTTCCAGTCGGCCGCAAATTTGACGAGGCCTTGGTCGGTCAGCGGATGTTTCGCCAGCTGCGCAATGACGGAGAACGGCACCGTCGCGATGTGGGCGCCCGCCATCGCTACGCGGGTAACATGGTCCGGATGACGGACCGATGCGGCGATGATTTGCGTGTCGAGGTTATGGGTGCGGAACAACTGCGCGATTTTGTCCACCAGCAGCACGCCGTCTTCCGAAATGTCATCGAGCCGGCCCAGGAAAGGCGATACGTACGTTGCTCCGGCACGGGCCGCAAGCAGCGCCTGATTGACCGTAAAGATCAGGGTAACGTTCGTTTTGACGCCTTTCCGGGACAGATAACGGCAGGCTTCCAGACCCGCCAGGGTCATCGGCAGCTTGATCGTGATTTTCGGATCGTTGCCGTTGATTTTGATCAATTCGTTGGCCTGCGCGATCATCTCTTCGGCGGTTTCCGCATCCGGCGTCACTTCGGCGGACACCGATTCGACCTCAGGAACGGCCTGGCAAATTTCGGCGATGCGGTCCTCGAATTTGACGCCTTCTTTGGCGACCAGGGACGGGTTCGTCGTCACGCCGGACAACACCCCGATTTTGTAGGCGGATTGGATGTCCTGCAAATTGGCGGTATCAATAAAAAACTTCATGAAATGCAACCTCCCGAAAATGTTTTTTCATCGTTTTTTGTTGGATTAGGTGATCCGTTTTGCCTTAATCAGCTGGCCGTGACATGCTCAACGGGCTGCTTCCGCGCCTCTGCGGCATTTGCCGCCTCCTGTTCGGACGGTTCGTCGAACCACCAGTGGAAACCGTCCTGGGCAAGCAGCTCGTTGGCGGCCTCCGGACCGTGGGAACCTGCGGGATACGGATAAAGCGGCACTTCCCCCGCTTCAAACGCTTCAAGGATCGGCTGAACCCACTGCCAGGACAAATCGACCTCATCCGAATGCACGAAAAACGTGGAATCGCCGTTCAGCGCGTCATGAATCAGCGTTTCGTAAGCCTCCTGCGCTTCTGCGCGGTCCGGGAACATGTCGATATGAACCGGCTTGAATTCGCCTTTATGATGCGGGTCTTTCGTATTCAGCTGCAGCGTGATGCCTTCGTTCGGGCCGATCTCGAACACCAGCAGGTTCGGCACGCTCGAATCCTCCGCAGAAGCCGAGGAGCGGAGCGGCTCCTTGAATTCGATCACGATCCGCGTGTTTTTCGATTTCAGGCGTTTGCCCGTCCGGATATAAAACGGCACGCCCCTCCAGTAATAATTGTCGATGTTCAGCTTGGCCGCGATAAACGTATCGTTCGTCGAATCGGGCGAAATGCCGGGCTCGGAAGTATACCCTGGCACCGGCTTGCCCTGGATGGATCCCGCCGTATATTGGCCGCGCACGATGCGCGTGTGCACGTCCTGTCTGGCCAGCGGCTCCAAAGCTTCCAGCACGTTCTTTTTCTTCAGTCGGATATCTTCGGCCGTCGCGTTGCTGTTCGAAACATGAATCGACAACATCATAAGCAGCTGGAGCATATGGTTTTGGAACATGTCCCGAATGGCCCCCGCCTTGTCGTAATAACCGGCGCGGTCTTCCACACCGACCGTTTCGTCGGCCGTGATCTGGACGTTCGCGATGTAGCGGCTGGTCCACAGCGCCTGAATGACGGGATTCGCCTGTTTGAGCGCTTCAAGCCGCTGGACCATCGGTTTGCCGAGGTAATGGTCGATCCGGTAAATCTCGTCCTCGGTAAACGCCTGGCTGAGTTGGCTGTCGAGCTCCCGCGCCGAAGCCAGGTCATGCCCGAAGGGCTTCTCGATGACGAGCCTTTTCCAGCCCGTGACGCTGCCTAGGCCGCTCTGCTCGATTTGGGACGCGACCGTGCCGAAGAAGTCCGGGGCAACGGACAAATAAAACAAGCGGTTTGCCGCTCCTTCCTGTTCCTTCTCCCAGCGCTCCACCCGTTCTTTCAACTGAACAAAATGCTCCCCGCGGTCGATATGCAGGACATGAAAGCCGAACAAACCCAAAAAGGCTTGCAGCGTGTCGCCTTCTTGGACCTCCAGACGGTAAAAATCATGCAGCGACTGCTGGACGTGCGCGCGGAACGTCTCGTCGTTCAGCTCTTTTCGCCCAAGTCCAATCACGGAAAAAGACGCAGGCAGTTTTCCATGGATATATAAATGATATAAAGCCGGGTAGATTTTGCGCTTGGCCAAATCCCCGGTGGCTCCAAACAATACGAAAGTGGTAGGATTCATTTCGATTTTCTCCCTCCTTCAGAGCTTTGGGACGAGGGTGAAGACTTCGCCGGTTCCACTCTGGTTTCTATGTCTTGGATTCACTATAATACAAATAAGTACCATACACGTAATTGATATATTTCTGAGGAGATATAGATCATGTCTATGACTAATAATTATGAGCTGTATAAGGTATTTTATTGGGCGGCCAAAACGGGGAGCCTGACGCAAGCGGCCAAGGCGCTGTACTTGACCCAGCCCAGCGTCAGCCATGCCATCAAGCAGCTGGAGGAGCGGGTCGGCCTCACGCTTTTTTACCGCAACGCCAAAGGCGTGTCGCTGACGCAGGAAGGCAAAATTCTTTTTTCGTATATCGAGCAGTCCCAAATTCTCATTTCGTTGGCCGAAGAAAAAATGGAAGCGCTCAAAAGCCTCGAAAGCGGCGAGCTTCGCATCGGCGGCAGCGATTCGTTGTTCAAGCATTACCTCCTCCCGTATCTGGAAGACTTTCACGTGCGTTATCCGGGCATCAAGCTGCATTTGAAGCACGGCACGACGCCGGAGGTCATCTCCTACCTGAAGGAGGGCCGCATCGACCTCGGGGTCGTGCGGATGCCGATCGTGGACGCTCAACTGGAGGTGACCGAAAGCACCGAACTTCAGGACTGCTTCGTCGCCGGCGAACGGTATGCGGAGCTGAGCGGGCAGACGTTGACGATGGAAGAACTGATGAAATATCCGATCATTTTATTTTCGCGCAACAGCCGGGTCCGAATGGCGATCAACGAGTTGTTCGAAAAATACGGCCACGAGCTGAAGCCAGACATCGAGGTCGGCAGCGTCGACCTGCTCATCGAGTTTGCCCGCAGGGGGCTCGGCATTTCTTACGTCACGCGGGAATTCGTCGCCAAGGAGTTGAAGGAAGGTTCGCTGTTCGAGGTCAAGCTGGACGTCGAAATCCCGCCCTCCAAAGTCGGGATCATGGTCATGCGCAACCTCCCGATTTCCGCGGCGGCAACCAAATTCATCGAAATGGTGCCGTAAACAAGTCGCCCCGTCGCGGCAGTCACGTCTTTTTCTTACTCGTGTATTGAATATTGGGCGAAATTTTTATATAGGGGAACTCACGCCGTCCGTAAATTAAGAAAGGCAGCCGGCCAAAAAATAGGGCCGGCTGCCTTCAACTCTCTATAGTGCGTTATCGTCGTTGCGTTATCGTTCCCGTGAGCCTCATGCCGCATACGGGTGATTCTCAGGGGCGTTTCATTATCGTTCGCGACGGCATTTTAATCTACGAAACAAGGTCATCTAACCGTCTGGTAAACGAGACCAATGGCCCCGGAATCAAAAGTTTTGTTTTCGATAAGTTTAAGATTGATCTTCTCTTTGATGCCTTGGAATAACCGCAATCCGCTGCCGACCAGGACAGGAGAAACCGTGATTTTGTACTCATCAATTATATCCAGCCCCATAAGGTAGTGGGCAAACCTAGGACTGCCGAGGATGACCATATCTCTGCCTGGCTGCTGTTTAAGGTTCATGATCTCTTCTTTTACATTATGTTTCACCAGCCTGGAATTGTTCCACTCGACTTTCTCCAGCGTTGTGGAGAAAACGATTTTATGTGTCTTATCGATCCACTCGGCATGTTCCAGTTCATGCTGCGAAGCTGACGGGTTCGATGGCACGGACGGCCAGTAACCGTACATCATCTGATAAGTCCCGCGTCCCCAAATGACCGTGTCGGCAGTACTCAGAATTTCTTTCGCGTGTTTTTCCAAATCGGCATCGTAAGAAACCCAGCCAATGTCCATTTCGCCGTTTGGCCCCTCTACAAACCCGTCAAGCGATGAATGCAAAAATAAAATAAGCCTGAATTTCGAAAGTATCGCTTCTTGAAAATATGAAAAGGGCTCCGAATCTTTGGTAGAATGGTGTTTACTTGGAACACTACACCCAAAGAGAGGAGCACCTTATAGGTGAAGTCTACCACAACGATCAGCAAAATTAAAACAGAATTTTCACTACAAAACGCAACGAGCTGCGGCGGCATCAAAATCTTCCTGGCCTTTCTCGAAAAAATCAAACTGCCGGAGGCGATGTGCAGCCTCTCCGGCGGCAAAGCGCGCAACTCCCTCTTCCCCGTTTACCGTATTCTGCTCTATCTCATCGTTGGCTGGATGCTTGGCTGCGAACGGATTTTTCATTTCCGTCGTTTGCAAAGCGACGTGCTGCTGAGGCGCTTTCTCGGCGGCCGCTGCCCGCATCACAGTCTGTTGTACAAGGAATTGATCCGGCTTGGTCGTTTCTGTCCCTCTCTGGTTAACGAACTGCGGAGGCTGAATCAAGAGATCATTCGACCCTGCTTGCCACCTGAGCTGATTCTCGATCTGGATTCCACGGTAGAGACCGTGTATGGCGATCAGTCCGGCGCGGCCAAAGGCACAAATCCACACAAGCCCGGGCGTAAGAGCTATCATCCCCTGCTTGCCTTTGAAGGCCAGAGCCGACTAAACTTGAACGCCGTGCTTCGACCGGGCAATACGCACTCTTCCACCGATGCGGCCGACTTCCTGCGGCAAACCTTTAGACTGCTCGACGAACACAAAGTGAAGTACGCAAGGTTCGACAAAGGCTTTGGCGGTGAAGATTTTTACAGCTTGTGGGAGCAGCACCACATCGGCTATGTCGGCAAGCTGAAATGGACCCAGCGGCTGGCCAAGGAAGTTGGGGCTTGTCGTTACTGGACGCGATATGTCGACGAAGAGTGGATCATCGAAGGTATTTGCTTGATCTACCAAGCGACCTCCTGGAACAAGGCGCGTCGTGTAGCGATCATCCGTAAGGCGCAAGTGTTCGAGGAGGGCCAAGGCCGCATTGTATTCGATTCGGACTGGCAGTACGAAGCCATGGTGACTAATCTGGAATGGGAACCGATCGATTTGTGGCGATTCTACAATCAGCGCTGCTGCATGGAAAATTACATTAAGGAAGCCAAGAACGGGTTTTCCATCGATCGCATTGCGACAGGTGATTTCAAAGCCAATGGTCTGGATCTGCTGATCAAGCTGCTGGCCTACAATTTGTTCGAGCGCTTCAAACGTGACTGCTGTGAGCCAGTCCATCAAGGCTATACGATTGCCCGGTTCCGTCTGGAATTCTTTTATTGCGCCGCAACGCTCATTCGGCATGGTCGCTCTATCCTACTCAAGCTTGCGAGGGACTTTCCCAGCCGTTATGTCTGGAAACGAATCGAGGTTCGAGTGGCGCAGTTAGAATAATGATAAGCAAAATTTTACATGGAAATCAGGACTGCCTCTTCATTGGGGAGGGGGAAAGACCATCTGCCGCAAGCTTCCGTCTCCACTAAAACATGGGAAACTCCCACCTTTTCACTTCTTAAGTCGCCATTGCTTTAGCATCTTGCATTGATCTTATGCACTTTCGAAATTCAGGTTTAAGTTTTGTTTAGGGTCAAGGACAGGATGGACAATTTTGATTAAACAAGGTGTTTCTGGTGAGGGAATTCCATCAAAAGAAAACTTATCCTGAATTTCGAAAGCCCATAATGGTGGCCAGTTTGTAGCAGGATTAGTAGGCAACAACTGTAATAAACAGGGAAATACCCAGTGGATTACGCGACGATTCTGAAAAGAGGGTAGTCTTTCCCCCTCCCCATAAGACAGGGCTAAACGGTTTCCATGTTAATTTGTGGTAAACGTCATTCTAAGGCAGCGACTTTGGCGGCGATACGTTGCCAGGCGCAGCGGTTCGCGAAATCTTTAGCCAGTTTCAGAACGACTTGTCGGCTATGCTGAATCATCGTAGCTGCACAGTGGAAAAACTCTAGACGGAACCGGGCAATCGTATACCCTTGATGGACCGGTTCGCAACAGTCTCGCTTGAATCTCTCGTAGAGATTGTAGGCGAGCAGCTTGATGAGCAGGTCGATTTCATTAGCGGTAAAGTCACCGGTAGCGATTCGATCGATGGAAAAGCCGCGTTTGGCTTCTTTGATATAGTTCTCCATGCAGCAACGCTGGTTGTAAAAGCGCCAAAGGTCGATCGGCTCCCACTCGAGATTGGTGACGATCGCTTCGTAATGCCAGTCCGTATCGAGGAGAAGCCGAGCTTGATCGCCGTCAAACACCTGCGCTTTACGAATCACCACAACGCGGCGCGGTTTCTTCCATGAGGTGGCTTGGTAGATCAGGGTGATCCCCTCGATGACCCAATCCTCATCGACAAACCGCTTCCAGTAGCGGCATCGCCCTACTTCGGCCTGAAGTCGCTGCGTCCATTTCAATTTCCCGACATACCCGATTCGCTTGGCTTCCCATAGGCTGTAGAAGTCTTCGCCGCCAAATCCCTTGTCAAACCGGGCGTACTTTACCGGACGGTCACCAAGCAACTCAAAGATCTGACGGAGGAAGGCGGCTGCATCGGTGGAAGCGTGCGTATTCCCAGCACGCAGTACTGCATTCAGGCACAGGCGCGACTGGCCCTCAAACGCCATCAGCGGATGGTAACTTTTACGTCCGGGTTTGTGGGGATTCGTGCCGACTGCCGCCCCCTCTTGGTGACCGTATACCGTTTCTACCGTGGAGTCTAGGTCCACGATGAGTTCAGAAGGCAGACAGGGTGCAATAATCTGCTGATTCAGCTTTCGCAAATCCAGCGTTAAGGTTGGGCGGGTCTTGCTGAGTCGATCCAGTTCCTTATACAGCAGGGTGTGATGCGGACAGCGCCCGCCGAGAAACCGCCGGATGAGCGCGTCATGTTGCAGCCTGCGGAAATGAAAGAGGCGTTCGCATCCGAGTATCCAGCCGACAATGAGATAGAGCAGGATGCGGAAAACAGGGAACAGGGAATTGCCTTGCTTGGTACAATTTAAATTCTGCAAAGCCTTACCGAGCTTGATTTTTTCGAGATATTCCAGAAAGATTTTGCTTCCTCCAACATTTGAGGCGTTTTGCAAGGTAAATTCGGTCTTGATTTTGCTGACGGGTGTGGTAGACTTCATCTAAAAGGTGCTCCTTTCTTTGTAGGTGATGTTCTGGACAAACACCATTCTACCAAAGAATTGGAGCCCTTTTCTTGTTTTTCAGACGATGTTACTTTCGAAATTCAGGATAAATACTTTTTTCCACTTCATTGAGTATAATACTCCTCCTTTACCATTAAAGAAGATTTCATTCGATGTTTCTTGAATTTATCTTCTTTGGAAAAAATACACACACCTATTTTATCGATATAATTCCATATTTTTGTAATATCCATATAGTACCTTTAAATGGGTCTATTTACCTAATATTCTGATATATTGGTGTTTAACGTTCACAGTAATTGGAAGCAAGCCATCAAAACAATGAACTAACAATCATAAAAAACTCTTGGATTGATGAGTGAGAATTTTGCATAATTCCAAATTGAGAACTGAATTTTTGGAGGGGTATGGATCAGTTTAAACCTCTTGCTGCTCGAAATTTTGAGGATGCTTCAAAAAAAATAAAAAAGACGGCGGGAAAACGGGCAGCGGTCAAGCCGAAACTAAAACAACGGACGGCCCGCGCGCCTGATCCAAAAAGGGACAAAGGGGGCAGAGAGCCTCGACGCGATAAAAAACGCGATCCCGGTAAGGGGATCCTGCCATAAAAAGTTTTTTTCATGCTATATTGGATTTATCATGCTCCGATCGAGTGGGAGGCGTTAAGTATGGAAGAACCCGTAAAAGTGTTCAATACGGCAGTGTAAGCAACGCTTGAGGTGATCGGCGGCAAGTGGAAACCAGTGATCCTTTTTCATCTGACAGTCGGAAAAAAGCGCAATAACGAGCTCATGAAATTGATTCCGTCCATCACCCAAAAAACGCTGACGCAGCATCTTCGGGAATTGGAGGACGAAGGCGTGATATCCCGCATCGTCTATAACGAGGTGCTGCCCAAAGTCGAATACGAGCTAACCGATTACGGTTGGACGCTCAAAGAGATCCTGTACATGATGTGCAGATGGGGTGACACCCATATCGAACAAAAATACGACGGCAAAGCCGCCGTGCTGCAAAGCCGCGAGCTCGAAGCCTCCCGGTAAAAACGCATAAAGGCCGTTCCCGTTGAAGCCAGCTTGGGAACAGCCTTTTTTGTTACGCCCTGCCGTTAGGGTATGACTTTAAGACAGCGCAATTCGTCAAAAATGCCCATAAAAATCTCTTCCTTATCCACGAATTCATGAAAGCCGAAACGGCGGGCTTTGGAGCCGTCGGCGAAAAAGTCATAGTCCCAGGAAAAAACGCAGTCGCCAAACCGCTAGGAGGACACCTTCTGATAAGAATGCGGCTCAAGTCCGTATTTCTTCACCATTTCATTCCACAGCGGTTTTTTGTCCGCCATGATGACTTCCAGCGACATCTGCAGCGGGGGAACGTCTCGAGACCGAAGTAACCGGCGATTTTCGGCCTGGGTAATTTTGCTGATCCGCGCTAAACTCGGGCGGCATATGGCCGGCGTCCGTCTCCCGCGCCGGGGTTTTGAACGGACCCAAATGCGCTCCGTACACTTTGTATCCCTGCATCAAACTAATATGCCGCAAGCCCGGAGCGGCCGCTGACGCCGTTGGCGCCAACGGCCAGCGCGACTTTTCGTTCTTGGTGGACAGACGGGTGATGCGTGGCAACTCGGCTCCTTTTTGGCTGTTCTTGATATGCTCCCATTGTGCAACGAAAACGCCGCTTTGCGAAGTACGCACTTTCATGTCATATAAACACTATTTCGTAACCATGGAGCGCTGCGCTGCCAAGCCGATCTCGCTTTCTTCCTGCCCGTTAAGCCGCCATATTCCGGCATGCCTTAGCGCAAGCAAAACACGCTTCCGCGCATCGTTTGCAATGCTCATGCATATGTTTTCCGCACTCTTTCCCGCATGCTTCGCAAACGTCGGCGCATAATGCGCATATTTCCCTTACGAAGGGACTGCCCTGGGAAATGGATTTGGCCGCCAACTCGCACACATCCGCGCACTCGCGGTCCAAACGGATGCAATCCCTCATCATGCCGATGTCGTTTTCTTTCAGGCAGGCATCATAACAGATGCTGCAGGCGACCATGCATTGCAGACACGAATCCATACATTGCTGAATTTGCTCATGGGACATCATATCGATCGACCTACCTTCCACGTAAAACTTGCAGCCTGCTGACCAATGCTGCATCAGGTAGTTTTTACCCAAAAAAAGGACCGTAAAAACAATGGCCGAATGTATTGATCCCTAAGCCCTCACTCATTACTACTTTATCCAGAATACAAAACGCAGCAGCTTGCCGCCGAATCGGTATGGTACCGTTCCTATTTTGCCTTTTGAACCTTCGGCCATCTGAATCTTGGCGCATGTTTGATCATGGCCTCGAAAATGCCCGCCCATTGCGACTCGGATAAGAATGCGACGGGAGCCTCCTGTTTTATGCCGAGATTGCGCTTTATATTTTTGATTTGCGGCGGCGTAAAAATCCCTCTCAAAGCCCAATCCACCGGTAATTGAGGTTTTTTAAGCATGTAATCGGCCAACCCCCGAAAAACGGAAAAATCTTTTATTGGAACCATGGGCACCTTCTTCCGGCTAACCGTTATGATGGCACAGTCCACTTTCGGGGGAGGAGAGAAATTTTCTCTTGAAACCCCTTTAACGTAACGGATGTCAAAGAACATTTTCCACGCGGCCACATATGGATCTTTGACATGACTGGAAGCAAACCGTTTCGCCGCCCCCTTCTCCATGATGATAACCGCCCTTTGGACCTGATTTTTGGGATTGTCAAAGAGCATTTTCATAATGCTTGTCGTGATGGCGAAAGGTATGTTGGAAACGACGACAAACGGCAATTTAGGCAGCGGGACGCGCAATATATCCTGCCGGACCACCTTTACGTTCCGCATTCGAAGCTGTTCCAGCTTGTTTGCCAGCTTCGGATCGTATTCCACGGCGATCACTTTCCCTGCTTGCTCGCTTAACACGGTGGTGATGGCCCCCTTCCCGGCGCCCAATTCCAACACGAAATCATCGTCGGAAAGTTGAGCCAGACGTACCAGTTCCTTTAATAAACGCTTGTTGTGAATGAAATGCTGCCCGCTGAAATTCGGAGCTTCTGATGGCCATGTTCTATGTTCCGCATACTTGTTCATTTTTCTTTTCGTCATTGTTTTCACGATCCCTTCGCTG
Source organism: Paenibacillus sp. FSL M7-1455 (assembly GCF_038004655.1). Taxonomy (NCBI): domain Bacteria; kingdom Bacillati; phylum Bacillota; class Bacilli; order Caryophanales; family Paenibacillaceae; genus Paenibacillus; species Paenibacillus sp. FSL M7-1455. The sequence continues at coordinate 5,295,867 of NZ_JBBORO010000001.1, forward strand.
AACGAATTCGCCGCCGGCTCTGATCGCAACACAAAAAGCCGCTGACACGGACGTCTCGCGGCTTACGGTAAACGGGATCGCATTGGGGTCAAAAAGATCTCAACGCTCCTAAAAAAACAAGATGACAAAGAAAAGCCGTCTTCGTTTCAGGAAGAAGCAGCATCTTTAACACGACAAAAAAACAAAAAGAAAGACAAGGATATCCCGTCTTTCTTCAACGCATGAACAACATATGAAAGATGAAGATCGTTAAAAATGGGCAGACGAATCCCGTTTACTCTGTAAGCGAAAAACAGAGCCTTTGAACGTATTTAATTACTTGTTCAAAGCACGGGAACGATTAATTACACCCATAATTCAACAACCCTCCTTAGTTTGATGGACAAAGTACAACCACTACATCATAATTTCATCGGCGGATAAAGTCAACCGAACCGACCGGTCCCATTTTATCCGAACGATCGGCGGCCGCCTGCTTGCAGCGTTTCAGGATCACAAAAATGTTCCGGTAACGTGCAGCTTCTAGCTTCTCCGATGCATGACCGGCTTCTCGAGCGCATACAGCTCGTCGTCGATTTGAGCCATTTTCTCGGCAATCATGGCCCTGGCATCCGCGATGCCCTGATTATATATGAACGGTCCAAGCTCGCCGATCATAAAATCGATGATCTGTTCCGCTGCCAGCTGCCCGATGCTTTCGGAACGCTCCTCCTCGAAGTAGGCCTGCACTTTATCGGCAATAGCCGCTTTTTGTTCCCTGGAAATTTTGATGACCAAATTAAACGTTCTCCCTTCGTTCTCGATTGTTGGGGTTTGCGCCACGCCTATTTATTACGGAATGTCCAAGCAAACATAATACAAAATAACAAAGAGTTCAAGGCGGGATCTAACAAAGCGCGTTTCATCCACAGCAAAAAAAAGAACCTTTATGCTCAATGAGCATAAAGGTTCGACGCAAGTCGTCTTGAGCCGAATGGGGCCGCAATCGCAATTAGAAAATATGCGATCTATCCCTATTCATCCGCCCCGATATTCACGGCTGAACCTTGCACTCTGGCTTGGCCGTCGATATCATATTCCCCAATGATGGCCGTATCCGTCGAGCCGGCATCGATCGCCGGCGACGTAGGCTGAAGATGAAAATCGTTATTCGAAACGTTCAGGAACTTCGGATCGGCAAAAATGGAGTGCGCGTCGTTGCCTGTTTTGGATTTATACGCCGAGAAGCCGGTGTACTCTTTGTTTTTCCATGTCCACGATGCGTCGGAACTGCCCCCTGGCGCGAAGTAAAGGTTATAATCGACGATATTCCCCGTATTTTTCGTGTACTCGTTATAGATGAGGACATCGGAGGAGCTGGCCACCATGATGTTGTTTTTGATAACGTTGTTTTCCGTATCGTACTGAACGTATAGTTGGCCGTTTCCTTCGCCCAAGGAATCGTTTTTATAAAGCGTATTGTTGACGATGTTGCAATTCTTGGTGGAGCCGCGTTCCGTGTCATATCCGCCCATGGCAATGCCGGTCAAGCGATTTTGGTAAATCATATTGCTGCGCACCGTAATGTTGCTGGTCGACCTGCCGGCATGTTCGGATGCGATTTCGACGCCGATGTCGTTGTTGTAGCTGTAGTTCTGCTCGATGATGCTGTCTTTGCCGCCATCGACGTAAATGCCGCCCGCTTCGGTGCTGCCTTTCTCGTAGGACGGATTGTCGGCGGACGTGATATTGTAGATTCTGTTGCCTTTGATAAGTCCGTTTCGCGCCTGGTCGTAGGCGGCGTTCGGGGACTTGCCTTCAAATCCGATGACATCGATCCCGATGTTATCGTTGTCGTGGATCACATTGTTCGTAATATGGAACGTATCGACGTTGCCGTTCACCACCAGCGATTCGCTGGAGCCGAGCACGAGATCGTAAAGCTCGTTGCCGTCGATCGTAATGTTGTGGATGGAATCCGGCGCTTTCGTGCCGTATACGGCGATCCCGTGCGCATCCCTGCCTTCCAAGTCCTCCCCTTTCGGGGTAGCGGTATTTTTGATGTCATGGACCTTATTGTTCGATAAGGTTATGTAGCTGCCCGAGCCGTGCACATAGATGCCGACCGGCATGACGCCGTTTTTGGCGGTCGCATAATTCCGGATTTCAAAGCCGTTGATCGTGATGTAATTGGCGTCGGTCAGGTCAACGATTCCTTCCTTGCCGCTCACCGAAAGTCCGGTGCCGTCGATAATCGGTACCTCAGACGCATAATTCGAAAACGTGATCGCGCCTTGCTCCGCGGACCCGGAACGGGTGATTTTCAGCTTTTGGTTATACACGCCGCCGCGGACGTAGACCGTGCTGCCGGGCTCGGCAACGTCGGCTGCGTGCTGCAGCGTTTTCCATGGAGAACTCAGCGTTCCTGCATTCGCATCGCTGCCGCTTGGAGATACGTAATACTCGGCTCCATCCGCCGCAGCTTTGGATGGTGCCGCATTCCCAAGAGAGAACGCCAAGGCGGCAATACTCAGACCCATGATTATACGTTTACCGAATTTCAACATGATTTCAGTCAGCTCCTTCAATATAGTTTTTTAAAAACAAGTTTGCAGAACCGCTCCTTTTTTATATCGGCTGCAGTTCATTTCATATCCATGAAACCGAAATTAGTGCATCATAAAAGCTGCACACTATCCTTCCTCCTGCAAACGGGCGACGCCCTCCGCCGTCGGCAAGCAGCCGGTGCCGCCCACGCTGAGCGTCGACAAAGCGCCGCACGCATTGGCATATCGGAGCAGCGGTTTGGCCGTTTTTCCATGCAAGTATCCGTAAATGATGCCGGCATTAAAGCAATCCCCCGCCCCCGTCGTATCGACGGGCGACACGCGGTATGGCTCCGCAAGGATCACCGAACCGTCCGGTTCGCGCAGCGAAGCTCCTTTGGACCCTTGCTTAACGGCAATGCGGCCTGTAGTCGGAGGGATTTTCGCGAACGCTTGGCCGAGAGACGCTGCCTCGAAAATATGCAGAATCTCTTCCTCGCTCGGAATAAACAAATCGGTATGGGCCAACAACGCGCATATTCCTTCCCGATCCCATGCATTCCTTACGTCCCACCCCGTGTCGAACGAAGTGCTGACGCCGCGGCGCTGCGCCCGCTGAAACAGTTGCGGCCAATGCGGCCTCATGGCGTCCTGCAGATAATAGGAACCGAAGTGAAGGTGGTTTGCTTCCTTCAGGAGCGACTCCGGGATGTGATCCGGCCCGACCAGCGGGATGCTTCCCGGGTAAGTAAGCAGGCCGCGGTCCGACGGCGTCGAAAAGGACATCGTCACGCCCGTTTGCACGCCGGGCAAACGGACGACATGTTCCGTATCCACTCCCATCCGCTTTAATTCCGAAACGCAGAACGTCCCGAAATCGTCGTCGCCAACGACGCTGACGAACCTGACGTCCGCCCCGAGGCTGGCAAGAGCGCAGGCGGTGATGGCCGAGGAAGAACCGAGGACGACCCGAAAGCCGTCGACGATTTTCTCCCGGTTCCATTCCGGTATAACGTCGCTGCCCGTAACGATGACATCCACGTTCAATTCACCGACGATGACGACAGTAGGGGCGGTCCCCCCATTTCCCGCTCCGCTCATCGCAAATCCGGGATGAAATCCCGCTCCGCTTCGTAGAGTTCCTCGAACATGTCGCTGATTTCTTTAAGGGAACATACGGCGGCGGACAATGGATCCACCATAAGCGCATGCCGCGCCATGTCCTTGTCGTTTTCGAGCACGGCGCCGACGGCCAGTTCGAAAAATGCCATATTGGAGCGGCAGAGCGCGGCCAAATGCTCCGGCAGCTCGCCGAACCGGCAAGGGTTTATGCCGTTCCGGTCGATCATGCATGCCACCTCGACGACGCCGTTTTGCGGCAAATTATGAATAAGCCCCTCGTTCGGCACGTTGCCGTAAATCACTTTCGGTTCGTTCTTCAGCATCGCTTCGATGATGATCGCCGCATATTCATTGCTGGATTCCAGGCTGATCGGAAGCTTTCCTTCAAGCTTCTGCAAGATCTGCTCGTCGTTTTCCTTGCGCCAGATCGGCCAGTTATTGGCATAAAAACCGGTCGCTCCATTATAACCGGAACTGCAATGCTGGTCGATCAAATCCTGCCGTTTGCGGTAATACGGAATATATTCGGAGAAATGTCCGCTCGATTCCGAGACGAATGCCCCCAAGTACTTCATCGCGTCAAAACGCACGGGATCTTTTTTCAGCAGATCGGGGTCCTTGATTTTTTCGCGAAGCACCGGATATAAATCTTTGCCTTGATGCGTCAGCTCCACGAACCAGGACATATGGTTGATGCCCCCGGCTCTCCACTGCATCTCTTCGTAAGGAACACCGGCGTATTTGGCAAGCTGTCGCGATGTATTCTGGATCGAGTGGCACAAGCCGACGACCGGGATCTCGGTGATCCGGGAAGTGAGCAGCGTAACGGCCGACATCGGGTTGGTATAGTTCAAAATGATACAATCCGGGCACAACTCCTCGATATCCCGCACGATGTCCATCCAGCTCGGCAGCGTTCGCAGCGTTTTGAACAAACCGCCGGGGCCCAGCGTATCGCCGATGCATTGATTCACGCCGTATTTCAACGGAATTTCGTATTCATACCGAACGGTCTGCAGTCCGCCGACTTCGATCTGATTGATGACAAAACGGGATCCGGAGAGCACCTCTCTGCGGTCGACGGAGGCGATGACGTCCCATCGTTTCCCGGTCATTTCGATGATTTTGAGAACGAGCTTCCGGGCAATTTCCAGCCGGTCCGCATCGATGTCGACAAGCGCGATCGTACCGCCCTCCACGCCTTCGATGTTCAAAATATCCACGGCAATCTCTTGCGTAAAAGCGCTGCCTGCGCCGATAATCGTTATTTTTGTCATAAGTTCTCTCTCCATTTTGTTTATTTCATGCCGGTCATCGTCAAACCTTTAACGAACTGCTTTTGGAAAATCAGGAACACGACGATGACGGGAATCGTGATTAAGACGGCCGCCGACATGACGACATTGTAATTGACGACGTGGGTGCCGTTAAAATAGACCAGCGCAAGCGGAACCGTCATTTTTTCGGTATCGTTCAGCACGATGAGCGGCCATAAGTAGTTGTTCCATGCATTCATGAACGTAAAGATCCCCAGTGCGGACAACATCGGAAAAATTAGCGGCGCGATGATGCGGACCATCAGCTTCAGTTCGCCCGCCCCATCGATTCTCGCAGCCTCGAGCAAGTCGTTCGGAATCTCCTCGATAAACTGCTTTGCCAGAAACACGCCGTAAGAACTGACAAGATTCGGCAAAACGATCGCGGCCAGATTGTTGACGAGCCCCAGCTTGGCCGTAATCAAATACGTCGGAATCATGATGACCTGGAACGGAATCATCATCGTAGCCAGGATCAGCAGAAACCAAATCCGTTTGCCGCGAAACTGATGTTTGGCGAATACGTATCCGGCAAGCGCGCTGGTGAACAGGGTGGCGGCCGTGATGATGACCGAAGTGACGGCGCTGTTCAAGAGCCAGAGGCCGAAGGGAGCGTCCGCAAACACCGTACGATAGCCGTCCAGGCTGGGATGCTTGGGCCAAAAGCCGCCTGAGCCCGAAATGATGTCCATGTTGCTCTTGAACGACGAAAGCACCATCCACAGATAGGGGACCAGCATGACACAGGCTGCTACCGCGAGCAAGGCCGTGACGGCAGTATCAAGCCAGACATTTTTGCGACGCATACGTTTTCAGACTCCTTTCAATATTCCCACTGCGTACGGCCCAATCTCAATTGCAGCACAGTGACGATTAATATAATCACGAGGAACAAGGTGGCCAAAGCCGACGCATAGCCCATATTCGAATTGGAAAAGGCCTGGTCGTAAATTTGCAGCGCAAGTACCCTCGTTTCGTTGAAAGGCTCGCCCTTGGTCATGATCTGGAACTGCGGAAATGCTTGAAAATAAGAAATAACGGTTGTAATCGTGACGAACAGCGTCGATCTGCTTAACAACGGCAGCGTCACATGGCGGAATAAATGCCATCGGTTCGCCCCGTCCAAAATGGCGGCTTCATAGTACATTTCCGGAATCGAATCAAGGCCCGCCATGAACAGGACGATGTTGTATCCGATATCGGCCCACAACGTCATCATGATGACCGACAGCAACGCGTAATGCGGATCGCTCAGCCATTGTACGGGCGCGATGTGAAGCTCGCCGAGGATCATGTTGAACAAGCCGTTCTGGTAATTGAACATCGTGCTCCAGACGATGGCCGTTCCGGCAAGCGGAGCAATGGTCGGGAGGAAAAACACGGTGCGGAACAAATCCTTAAGCCAGCGTACCCGCACCCGCTGAATCGCCGTCGCGATCGCTAGCGTAATGACGAGATTGGAAATCACCGTAAAGAAGACGAATTTGAACGTGACCCACAGCGATTTAAGGACAACCCCGTCCGTAAACATGCGCAAATAATTCGCCGCGCCGACGTAGCGGGCATGATCGCTCATCGGGTTGTATTGAAACAAGGACAAAATCAGGCTCCACGCAATGGGAAGGAAGGCAAACAGGCCGAACAACAGCAGCACAGGCGTTAAGAATGCGAATACAAATCGCCGCTCGTTGCGGTAACGGCCAGGCTTCTTTCGCATTCCTGCCCGCTTGTTATCGCTTATTACGGTCGCTTCGTTCATTATCCAGACACTCCGATCATTTATGGTTGTCCTGACTATCGTTTATCGCTCTCTCCATCGTTTTGAGACCGTCTTCCACGCTCTCTTTCCCCGCTGCGATCAGTTGAAAATGATCATTCACCTGCTTGAAGAAATAATCGCGGTCCGCGATCGGACCGATCCATTGTCCGTACTGAAGGACGGAGAGCGGTGTTTTCATATATGGGTTTTCCTTGACGAATTCCGGGTCAGCCGCAACTTCCTTCTTGGCCGGAACGGTAAAAGTGTCGAGATTCCATGCTTTCAGACGATCCTTCTGCGCCATGAATTGAATGAAATCGAGCGCTTCCGCTTTCGCCCTGCTCTTCTGGGCGACGACGGTTCCCCAACCGGATTCCGCCGCAAAAAATGGTTTCTCTGAGGTGAACGAGGGCACGGGCACATAATCGAAATCCTTCACCTGGTAGTTATCCAGCCCCGCTGCGATCGTCCAAGGTCCGCGGTAGGTCATGGCGGAATTGCCTTGAAAAAAATAATCCGAGATATCCAGCTGGCTGCCAAAGGTCGTCAAATCCGCCACTTTATCGTCGGCGACGAGCGCCTTAAGCGCCGCCATCGCTTTGACCGCTTCGGGGGTCTGGAAATTCACGTGCTCGTTTTCGCCCCAGAAATGGCCCTTCTGCTGCAAAATGAGCGAAAGAAACGAAAAGGTGATGTTATCGGTGGATACGAAATCGAAGCCCTTTACTTTTATGCCTTTGCCGTCCCGCACGGTCAGCTTCTTCGCGGCATCGACGAGTTCGTCCCATGTGGCCGGCGGGCGGTCGATTCCCTTCTCCTTCAACATCTGCGGGTGAATGAGCATGCCGCCGTTTTCGATGTTGTACTCCATCGGCAGCCCGTACAGTTTGCCGTTCAGCATATAGCCGCCGACAGGCGCCGGGTAATACTCCTTGCTCAGCGTTTCCCCGTCCGGAAGCTCGGCAAGCGCGCCGTGACGGGAATATTCCGGCACCCATGTACCGAACATTTCAGCAATGTCGGGAGGGGTCCTCGCCGAAAAAGAGGCTTTTAATTTCTGGTTGTAAATTTCGTAAGGAAATGTTTGAAATTTGATTTCGACGTTGGGGTGCTCGTTTTGGTAGGCTTCGATCTGCTTCTCATAAGCCGCAACGAAAGCGTCTTCCTGATGCGCCCAGAAAACCAGCTTTACCTTGCCGTCAACGCTTGAGTTCGACCCCGCTCCTGCCGAGCACCCCGATATTGCAAAATACATGCAAAAACATAATAAAATTGCCGCAATTCTAGAAGATCGCACATTCCTCCTCCTTTCAACCTTTATTCAAATACCTATGGCAATGAGCCTCAATCCATATGGAAAATATAGCGCATTCATCGGATTACGTCAATGGTTTAATTTTCACTTTTTGCGGCAAATTTTTTGCGTGTTTTTTCTGTATTTGCGCTAAATGCAGTTGACCTCGTATCTCTTTTTACTTAACATAGAATGTGGGATTTTGCCGCAAAAATAGAAGCAATAACATGACTGACATAACGAAAAAAGGCAGGTTATACGTTATGCCCACATTAAAAGATATAGCCGAACGCGTCGGCGTCTCCATCTCCACCGTCTCCCGCGTGCTGGCCAACGAATCCAACCGCTCGGTCAACAGCCAAACCAAGCAAAAAATTTGGGATGCCGCACGGGACCTTGGCTACCCCGTCAAGCCGACCTCACAAGATCCGTCTCCGACGGTCAAGGGAATCGGCTGCATCGTATCGACGATGCAGGACCGCCATTACCATCCCTACTTTTCGGTGATATGCGAAGGCATCGACAAGGAATTGGCCAGAAACGGCTATAAGCTCGCCTTTACCCATACGCAAGAGGAGCTGAAGCGGCCGGAAATTATGCGGGAAGTGACGGACGATCCGCAGATCGAGGGAATCATTTTGATCGAAGGCCTCGACGGAAAAATGTACAACCATATGAAAAAGCACGTCAAACAGATCGTCGGCATCGACGTGTCCGACCCGAGCATCCCGACGATCTCCTACGACCGGGTCGAAGCTGCACGCATGGCCGTTGCGCATCTGATCGACCAAGGCCACCGCGATATCATTTTCATCGGCGGCACCGGCCTTTCCGGCAACTTTGAGCGGGAAAAGCGTTACCGCGGCTACAAAACCGCGCTGGAGCAGGCCGGTCTCGCCGTCCAAAGGCAGCATGTCCTGAATGCCGAGTGGGAGCCCGACAATGCTTACCGGCTGATGCTGAAATTCCTTGAACAGCCGCCCGGGCAGCTGCCGACGGCCGTGTTCGCAGCCAGCGACATTATGGCCATGGCCGCGATGCGAGCCATATCGGAGAAGGGCTACCGGATCCCGCAGGACTTCGCCGTTGTCGGCTTTGACGATAACGAACCGTCGCGGTACACGGTGCCGCCGCTGTCGACCATCCACATCCCGGCATTCGAGCTCGGGGTCGTTGCGGCAAAAACGATGCTCCAATGCATTCACTCCCCGTATCCGCTGCCTGTCAAAATTTTGCTGCCGTTTGAACCGATGTTCCGGCAGTCAAGCGATTGGCGCGTACCGAGGCAGCACTAAGCCGGAATAACCCACTACGAAACGGTGGACGGCGGACGGGTGCAGCCCTGGGAACGGACCGGTGAAATGGTCCAGGACGAGAAACTTCAATCACGTCCGATGCGGACAACAAGGCCCTCAACCCCGCGATCAGGCGGGATTGAGGGCCTTGCGCTTAATCTGGGAGCAGCCCGCATTTCATAATACCGCACACAATGTCGATAGAAATGCGACTTCAATTCGAAGCAAAGACTGCCTTATGATCATAATGCAGTACTTGATTATCATGAAAAAAAAGGAGGTGTCCCCCGGTTTAAGGCAGCGCTTACATTTGCATAAAAGGAACTTTTCTTCCATTTCGGGAGCGCGAGAATGGCACAACAGGGACTAAGAGCCGCTCGAAAAAAACTATTGTAAGGGAGAATGAAAAACGTGAGAAGCAAAAAACGAATCATTGCCTGCGTTTGCATCCTGACCATGTTATTAGGAACGTTCCTGATCGCTGCTGAACCCCCTCGTCCTGCCGAAGCCGCCGGACCGCAAAATTTGGCCGCCGGCAAACCTGCGACGGTGTCGGGTTATGCCGACGTATATGTTGCGTCCAATGTCACGGACGGCAATCAGGGCACCTATTGGGAAAGCACCAACAATGCCTTTCCGCAATGGGTTCAGGTCGACCTCGGCAAAGAATCCTCGATCAACCAAGTCGTATTGAAGCTGCCGTCCGGATGGGAGAGCCGGTCGCAGACGTTGTCCGTTCAAGGAAGCACGGACGGAACCAACTTCTCGGAGATGAAAGCACCCGCTGCTTATCTTTTCGATCCGAATGCCTCCAATGCGGTAACGATCGACATCCCCGCCGCCAATGCGCGTTTTGTCCGGATCAACGTCACCGCCAATACCGGCTGGCCGGCCGCACAGTTTTCGGAAGTCGAAATTTATGGCACTTCCGCTAGCGAAACCTGGGCCATTCCGGGCAAAATCGAAGCGGAAAACTACAGCGCCATGAACGGCATCCAAACCGAACCGACGACGGATGCGGGCGGCGGCCTGAACGTCGGATGGATTCATGTCGGCGACTGGCTGGATTACGATGTCGACGTGCAGACTGCCGGCACGTACGCCGTAGAGTATCGGGTGGCCAGCAATGTCTCCACCGGCGAGCTTCAGCTTCAATCCGGCTCGACGACGCTTGCCTCCACGAAGGTGCCCAACACCGGCGGATGGCAAAATTGGCAAACCGTCACCGCATACGTGACGCTAAGCGCAGGACCGCAAACGCTCCGCATTTATGCCAGCGGCTATGATTTTAATATCAACTGGATCCGTTTCGCATCGGATGACGGAGATCATGAACCTCCTGCCGCCCCGACAAATTTAACCTTCACTGAGCCCGCCGCAGACACCATCCAACTCACCTGGAACGCGTCAACGGATAACGTGGGCGTCACCGGTTACGACATCTTCGCGAACGGTCAGCTTCGCGGCAGCGTAAGCGGATCGACGCTCGCCTATACGGACAATCAACCCGCAAACGCAACCGTTGCCTACTACGTCATTGCCAAAGACGCCGCCGGCAATTCTTCCGAGCCAAGCAACACCGTAACCCGGTTCGGTTCGGGGGACAATCAGGCCGGACGGGGCGCAAACATGCCTTTTACCATTCTTGAAGCCGAATCTTCCTCCAACCCGACGAACGGCACGAAATTGGCCCCCAACTTTATCCCGGGCGATTTTGCGGGCGAAGCTTCCGGGCGTTCGGCCGTTTATCTCGATGCCAACGGGGAATACGTAGAGTTTACCCTTACCTCGCCGGCTAACGCCTTTGTGCTTCGCAATGCCGTAGCGGAAAACACCAGCGGAACGATCAGCGTTTACGTTGACGGCGTGGATAAAGGCAACTTTAACGTCTCCTCCAAGTACTCGTACGTATATGCTACGCCAACCACGCTTGGACGGCTGGGATACGACAACTCGGGCTCCAAAGCTTACTGGCTGTATGAAGATGCCCAACTCATGCTGGACCAAGTCTATCCGAAAGGAACCAAAATCAAGATTCAAAAAGACGCAGGTGACGTGCCGTGGATTTACGTGGATATGATCGAAACGGAAAACGTCGCCCCGCCGGCTTCGAATCCGGATCCGAGCAAATACGTCCAGGTGTCGAACACCAAATCGATTGAGCAAGCGCTGAACGAGTTCAGGCAAGATCCCACCAAAAAAGGAATCTTTATTCCTGCCGGCGAATGGACGATTCCATCCAAAATCCATTTGTACGGCCGGGCGACCGAAATCATCGGGGCCGGACCATGGCATACCAAGCTTATGGCTCCCCAAAACCAAACGAATACCGATGTCGGATTTAATATCGGATCGGAAGCCAACGGTTCAACCATCAAAAACTTATCCGCTTGGGGCAACTATGTCTACCGGCAGGACGGCCCGGGCAAATTCATCGACGGAAACGGCATGAAAAACGTCACCATCGAGAACGTTTGGGCGGAGCACTTCGTCTGCCTCTATTGGGGCGTGAACTCCTCCCACAACACGTTCAAAAACAACCGGATCAAGAACATGTTTGCGGACGGGATTAACATGACGAACGGTTCGTCCTACAACGTCATCGACAACAACTATGCCCGCGGCACCGGCGACGATTCGTTTGCCTTGTTCAGCGCGATCGATGCGGGCGGCTCCTACAACGTAGGCAACAAGTACACGAATCTTACCGCCACCAACGTCAGACGTGCCGCCGCTTTTGCCGTGTATGGCGGCCAAGGCAACCTGTTCCAGAATTTGTACGGGGCGGACACTCTGACTTACCCGGGCGTCACGATCAGCAGCCTAAGCTTCGGATACAACACGTTAGGTTTCGGCGATCAGGACACCGTCATCGACGGCGTCACGCTGGATCGCACGGGCGGGGATTTCTGGACCAGCGTCGGAGCTGACGATAAAATCAATGATTATCAAAACTTCGGAGCCATTTGGTTCCATGGCGGCGACCGGAGCTTCAAGAACATTCTCGTGAAAAACGTCGATATCAATCAACCGGTGTACTTTGGGCTCATGTTCCAATCCAAATCTCCGGAAAATCTGCCGATGGAAAACGTTCGCCTGGAAAACATCAACATCAATCAACCGACCCGCTACGGGATCAAGCTCGTAGCCAAAGCGGAGGACGGGCAAGGACCGGTCGTCGGCACGGCGAGCTTCACCAACGTTAAAGTGAACAATCCCGGAATCAAAGCCATTTACGGCGAAGACAAAAGCCCGAATTTCCATGTGATCCGGGCGTCGGGCAACAACTGGTGATCGCGCGGGTTTCGGCGGGATGAAGATTGTCCCTTCACGCCGAAGCCCCTAAATAAAAAACAATTGTTACGGAGGACTGGAGGCGGAATCCTAACCGCGGCCGTCCTCCGTTTCTGTTGTTCATCCGTGCTTCTTAAGCGCGCTCTCTAACAGTGCCCCGGCATTCCGAATGCCAAAAAGAGGTTCCACCGGCCCGTGTTTGACCCGGTGGAACCTCTTTTTTCATCGCGTTATCGATTATTGCGCTTTGATCTGGTCGAAAAACTTCGTCTGCACGAGTTTGGCCGCTGCGTCCAGCTGCGCTTTCGAATCCGTTCCTTTCTTCGAGAAGGACTCCTGCACGACGTTGGACATGGCGCCGTAATAGTCCTGCGTTCCGTACTGCGCCTCAGGTTTGCCGTCGATGAGGCTCAGCATTTTTTCGTCGTAATGGTAGACGTTGTCGTATTTGGCGTAGATGGCATTGACCTTTTTCGCGTATTCGGAGTTGTCGCTGAAGTAGTTCAGCGGAGCAGGCACGTAATATTTGTTCTTGCCCTTGCGCTCCTGAATATTGGCGTCGAGGGCTTCGAGGCCTTTATCCGTGAAGTAATCGAACGTGATGTAACGGAAAGCCATTTCCTGCTCTTCTTTCGTCGCGTTCGGGTTGATGACCAAATAGTTGCCGCCCAAAATGCCGATATGCTTGCCGCCTTTTTCCGCCGCAGGCATCGGATAGGCAATGACGTTTTCAGGCTTGAGGCCGCCTTGGTTCAAGGCGGAGTCGATGATGTCGTATGCGCCGGCGATGACCATGGCCGTCCGTCCCTGCTGGAACGCGTTAATCGCATCGCTCCAGCCTAGCGCCCAGTCCTGCGGAATCGCGTTCGCTTCCCATCTCAGCTTTTTGTAGAAGTCGAGCGCTTTGACGCCGGCGTCGGAGTTGAAGGCCGCCGTATATTTTTCGCCTTCGATGTTTTGGATTTCGCCCCCGGCTTCAAACAGGAAATTGGTCCAGTTCCAGCCGGCCTCGTTGCCTTTGCCCATCGGCGCGATGCCCGAAATGCCCTTCTTGGCGTCCGTGGCGCCTTTGGCGGTGTTGTACATGTCATCCCACGTCCAGTCCATGTCCGGCAATGGAACCTGCTTGGCATCCAAAAGGCCTTTGTTGATGACGGTGGAGGTCACGTAACCGTTTTGCGTGATGCCGTACACTTTGCCGTCCACGATAAACTGGTTTTGCAGGAGCGGGTTCATCTCGTCCTTGTATTCCCAGCTGTTGTAGAGATCGCTGATATCCGCCACCCAGCCGTGCTCGACGAGCATTTGGGCTTCCGTCGCGAAGGTGTTGTAGAACGTCGGCGCCTCGTTCGAAGCCATTTTGATGCCGATTTCGTTCACGTTGTACTGCCAGTCGTCCTTGACGATCGTCACGTTCGGATATTTCTCCGTAAACCGTTTGATTTTATCGTCTTCCTGGGCTCTGGCTTCCTTCTGGTCCGGCAGCGGATAGTGGATCTTGATCGTGATCTTTTTCTGCGAGATGTCGTCCGTTTTGGCCGGCTCTTCGGTTTTGCTCCCCGTTTCGCCCGTGCCCTGGGAACCGGTACCGGTTTTGTTTTCTTCCGCCGTTTTATTGCCGCTGCAGGCTGCCAGCATGGCGGCCGACAGCATCAGGCTGAGCAGCAACATGGAAAACTTGCGCATGGAAACTCCCCTTTTCGTTTCAAAGTTATACTTGCCCTTTTATCATAAAAGAGATGATTCGTTCTAACGATGTGCAATCATATGCCCTTCGTGTGCAGGCCTACGATGTTGCCGGATTTTATCCCTTCACCGCGGACAGGCTGACGCTCCGCATAATGAACCGCTGGAACACGAGGAACACGAAAATCGGCGGCACCATGACCATGAACAGGATCGCGAATTTGATGCTGTTGTCCATGCTGCGCGCGTTGATGACGTATTTGTAGATCGCCGTCGCCAAGGTGTATTTCTCTTCGCTGTGCAGCACCAGGGACGGCCAGAACCAATCGTTCCAGGCGCCCGAAAAAATAAAGATCGCCAGCGTCGCAAAAATCGGCACGGACAGCGGGACCGCAATGCGGATGTAGCTGTTGATCTCCGAAGCTCCGTCGATGCGCGCGGCCTCGAAGATCTCCGGATGGATGCCGTCAAAAAAATTTTTCATCAGCAGGAAATAATACGCGCTTGCCCCCGCCGGAAGCCAGAACGCCCAGAAGGTGTTAAGCAGCCCGAGGTCCTTCAGGTTGACGAAGTTCGGAATCATGTAACTCGAAGCCGGAATAAACAACGTCATCAAAATAAAAAAGTAGATCGCCCGGTGATAAGGCACCTTCAGGCGCGAAATGCTGAAGGATGCAAGGCCGAGCACGAAAATCGTCATCACCAGGTTGCCGACGAACACAAACAGCGTGTTTTTCAGGAACATCGGCAGATCGATGTATTCCCAGCCTTCCTTGAAGTTGCTCCAGTTCCACGTCTCCGGGAAAAAATGCGGCGGAAACATGTTGACTTCCTGATTCGTTTTCAGGCCGTTGAACATCGTCATCAAAATCGGATACAGCATCGTCACGATCATGACGAGGATGCCGAACACCATGAGGCCGTACACGACCCGGTTCAACGGCTTTTTCAGGTCGGAATCCGACAGGATGCCGCGTTCAGGCTGCTTGCTCATCTTTCATACTCCTCCTTGTTGAGCTTGTATTGAAGCAGGCCCACCAGGCTGAGCACGATGAACATCAGCATGCCGAGCGCCGTCGCCGTGCCGTAGTCCAGCCGCGTAAAGGCGTATTTGACGATGAGCAGCGCATACGTCAGCGTCGCGTTGTTCGGTCCGCCGTCCAGCAAGGCAAGCTGCGACTGGTAAGCCTGGGACGTGCCGATCACCTGCAAAATGAACATCAGGATGATCAGGCTGCGCATCGAAGGAAGCGTGATGTGCCGAATCCGGCTCCATACGCCGGCGCCGTCGATCTCGGCCGCTTCGTACCAGTCCCTCGGGATGCTCAGGACACCGGCCAGGTAAATCAGCATCGCCGACCCGAACTGCTGCCACGTCTCCATGAACACGATCGCGACCATCGACCAGCGGCTGTCCGAAATGAACGACACCGGATCGACGCCGAGCGAGCTCAAAAGCCCGTTGATCGGCCCGACCGGATCGTACATCCATCTCCACATGCCGTACAGCACGACGCCGGGCACGACGAACGGCAAATAGGCGGCGATGCGCGCGAAGCCTTGGAAACGGCGCAGCTCCGAAATCGCGATGGAAGCGACGATCGGCACCCAAAATCCGATAATGACCGTCAACAGCATGTAGTACAGCGTATTTTTGATCGCCGTCCATACGTCAGGATCATGGAACACCCGGACGTAGTTGTCCAAGCCGACAAAGGTGTTGCCATTGACGAAATCGATCTCGTAAAAGCTGTACAATGCCCCTTTGGCGATCGGCACCCATAAAAACAAAATAAAAATCACGACAGCCGGCAGCAAAAACATGTATCCCCAAAAGTGCTTTTTAAAAACGCCTCTTCTTTTGGACGATTGGCTCTCGCTGGCCGGCTGCCTCACCAAACCTGGCTCCCCCATGGTTCTCCCTCATTCCTTGTTGATTTCCAGCTTACGTTCATTGTAGGAAAGGGAGCCGCCTCGGAACATGTCTAGTTCTATGTGAATTATGGTTGATCTTACTTCTTCTATTTCTTCAGGTCGCTCGGGCTGACGCCGTAGTACTTTTTGAAAATTTTGCTGAAGTGCTCCGGCGATTCGTAGCCGACCCGCTCGGCGATTTCGTAGCGGCGCAGATCGGTGTGCAGCAGCAGCGACCGGCTTTCCTCCATCCGCAGCTTCACCACGTATTCCCACAGGTTGAAGCCGGTCATTTTTTTGAATAAATAGCTCAAATAGTTCGGGCTGACATGGTTGCGCCTTGCGACCTCTTGGATCGTAAGCCCCTTTTGGCAGTAATTCTCTTCGATGTAGGCTTTGGCCTGATCCACGATGCGGTTGCTCTGCGTGGAAAGCTCGTCGGGGTTCGGGTCGCGGGCATAGTTATGCCAGCTGAAATCGCCGTAATAAAAAACGTGGTAATCGCCGTGCTCCCGGGCCCAAAGCATCGCCTTGTCGGCCTGGCGGCTGAGTACGTGGACGAACTGCAGCCCTTTCAGGATCTGGCTGATGCCGACCGTGCAGTCCATTTTCAAATATTTGCCGATATGATGGTGCATGCTCCGGCCGATCATCTCCAGCTGGCTGATCCGGTTCGCATGCTGCTCCGCGTACGCCTCCTCGCTCCATTGCGCCAAAATATTGATGCTGCGGTCGGGCGCATAAAACACCCGCGCATCCAACTCCCGATCCAGCAGCTCCTGGATGATGTTCAGCGAAGCGTACTGCATGAGCGGAATGTCCCTTACCGGAAACGGCCTTTCCCCGTCCGCCCCGTTCAAGGCAAGCTTCACCTTGATGACGGCGAAATACGGTCCGGTTATCCCGATGCTTTCGTAATACGGCTGCTCCGGATACGGCTCATCCGGATGTTCGACGCTTTCCGCGAGCAGACGGTTCAGCGGCTCGTTAACCTCCGGCTGCGGTTCCTCCATGCGAAAATCCCCTTGGCCGCCCGACAGCACCTCTTCCGTGCGCGGCAGCGGCTTATCCATCTTGAGCAGCACGCTGCGCACCGAGTCGAGAAACTGCTCGCTGTTCAGCGGCTTGATCAAATAATCCCGCGCCCCCAGGCGGATGGCCATCTGGGCATACTGAAACGTCTCGTGCGCGGAAATGATGATCGTCTGCACCCATGGTTTGACGATTTTGGCTTGGTGCATCAGCTCGATCCCGCTCATTTCTCCCATTTGGATATCCGTGATGAGCAGATCGATATCCTCCATGCGAATGTAGTCCAGCGCTTCTTCACCGCTCGCCGCCGTCATGATTTTGCCGATGCCAAGGCCCGAAGCGTTCAAAAGCCCGGCCAGCCCTTTGCAAATCAGCGGTTCGTCATCCACGACCAAAATGTTGTACATCGCTTTAGTGCCTCCTTTTAGTCCTCTTGCCTCGTGATCTGCAGCGATACGGTGACCGTCGTGCCTCCGCCTTCCCGCGCCTCGTAAGCCAGTCCGTATTCGGGCCCGAAATGCAGCTGCAGGCGCTGGTGAATGTTGCGGATGCCGTACCCTTTCGCGGGATTCGGCGAATCGTCGCCGAGCACTTTGCGGATCGTTTCGTAATCCACGGGTTTGAAGCCGTTGTCCGAAATGCGGATGTACAGCACGCCCCGGCGCTCTTCGGCGGCAATCCGGATTTCTCCGTCTTCGCCCATATTTTTAATGCCATGAATAATCGCGTTTTCGATCAGGGGCTGGAGCGTGATTTTCGGAATGTGGACGGAATACAAATGCTCCGGAACGTCCATTTCGACGCGGAAAGCATAATCGTACCGGTTCTGCTGCAGCTTGATGTAAGCCGTGGCATGCTCGAGTTCCTCTTCCAGCGTAATCAGCTCCCGTCCGCGGCTGAGGCTGATTTTCATCAGCTTGGACAAATCCTTGATCATTTCGGCGGAAGTCGTGTTCCCTTCCATCATGCTTTTCCAATAAATGCTCTCCAGGGTGTTGTACAGCAAATGCGGGTTGATCTGCTGGTATAAAAGCGAAAGCTGGAATTCCTTCTGCTTCAGGTCCATCGCGTATTGATAATGGATAAGATCGTTCAGCCTTCGCGCCATGTCATAGATCGTGGAGATCAGCACGCTGACCTCGTCGTTTCGTTTGCGCAGCGGGGTCTGCGGCACGATCTGGCCGGGTTCGTACCTGCGGACGAAAAACACCAGCTTTTGCAGCGGCGTCATCAGCGACCGCCAGAAATACAAAATGATGATCAGGCCGACGATAAAATAAGCAATCGAAATGACCAGAATGACCCGCTTGATTTCGTTCTGCTGCTGAAGCAGGGCTTTGACGGGCACTTTGTAGATCAGCTTCTGCTGAAGCACGTAATTGTAATCCGCCACGTAGATGAAATCCTTTGTGATCACGTCCTTGACGCCAATGGCGGAATTGCCGGGGTCAAGCTCCGGCGGCAGGTCGAGCACGCCCGTTCTCCCTTGTTCCGTCGTCGTCAAAATATGGTTGTTCCAATCCGTGAAATAAATCTCGCCTTCCGGCAGTGACACCGTTTTCAAGGATTCGCCGATCCGGGCATCGACGTTGGACACCGCCAGCACGCCGATCGTCCCGCCTTTGTAGATGTTGTTGATCGCCCGCACGTAAAGAAGCGTCTGCTGATCCTTCTGTCCCTTCACGGGAGGCGAAAGATGATCCGTCAGCCTCAAATAACCGTTCCCTTTGCGGGAGACGGCTTCGTCGAACCATTCCGGCTTTTCCTTCTCGCTCGAAAAGAAATACAGCCCCGACTTTTTCGATTCCGGGTAATAAGGGGCGAAAAAATAAGCGTTATCCGGATCGTACACGTACAGCGAATAATAGAGCGGCTCCCGCTCATCGGTCTCCTGCGAATAGGTATTGAGCATGACCTCGATTTTTTCGTAATTTTTCACCCGGGTCAGAATCGTTTCGTCCCCGGCCGTGCTGAGCTGCTGAATCATCGCATTTTGCAGCACGGTGGACGTCACCTTGTTGATCGTTTCGATATCCCGGCTGATGAGCTTGAAGTTTTGCTTGTTCAACTCGATGTACGCATTGGTCACGTGGCGTTTCAACACTTGCCCCGCCTTGCCGTTGCCGTAACTGTTCAGGATAAAAAGCGGAATGACGAGCACCAGAAACAGCAGGATCATCTGCTGCTTGACGTTCATTTTCGTTAACGGGTTCCGCAGCTTCATCGGCCAACACCTCCGCCCTTTCAATATAACAGTTCTAAAATCGGGCCAGTATGTGCATTTCTACGATCATCATGGGCATTTCCACATACGCGGCGTTTGTCAGAAAATGTAACTCTAGTGTAAATCATTTTGGGATGCTTGCCAGTTTTTTTATGGTAAAAACAAGCGGCGGACGAAAAAAGCGGAGAAAACGAACAAATGAAGAATTTTCCTGTTTTTGATATGATGGCATAGAGGTGAGTCCGATGATTATCCGAGAGCAATGTACCTGCCCTTTAGAGGTTGTACATGACATTATAAAGGGCAAATGGAAAACCATGATCATTTATCAATTAAAAGACGGGAGTATGTCCTTGGCCCAACTGGAGAGGGATATCGACCAGATCACCCAAAAGATGCTGCTGCAGCATTTAAGAGAACTCAGGTCTTCCGGAATCGTCGATAAAATCAAAACGGAGGGTTATCCGCTGCATGTCGAATATTACCTTACCGAGCGCGGAAAAAGGCTGCTGGACGCGGTGCTGATCATGCAGGAAATAGGCATTGATTACATGGTGGAGATGGGGCAAACCGAACTTCTCGACCGCAAAGGCATTCCATACCCACAAAAAAGTGGGTAATTCACCGTACGTCATACCGGTACTATAATGCGTGTAGAAACCAACTTTTCTACGAGCAAAGGAGCCATGTACCATGAATACTGCATTTATATCGGTAGACATTCAGAACGATTATTTCAAAGGAGGCCGAAACGAGTTATACCATCCCGATCAGGCGTTAACCCATGCCCAAGAAGCATTGGCGCTGTTCCGGGAAAAAAACCTGCCCATCATTCATATTCAGTGCATTCTTCTGGATGAGCAGGCCGCGTTTTTCCTCCCCGGCACCGAAGGAATCCACATTCATGAAGGCGTAAAACCTCGATCCGACGAAAAAGTGATCGTCAAACATACGCCGGACAGCTTTTTTCAAACCGAATTGCAAGCGCATCTTGAATCGATCCAAGCAAAGCGGTTGGTCATTTGCGGCATGATGAGCCACATATGCATCGATTCGACGGTTCGAAGCGCAAGCCGCTTGGGATATGAAGTGGTGCTGCTGGACGATGCGTGTGCCACCAGGGACTTGGAATGGAACGGTACCGTGATTCCGGCCCAAACCGTCCATGATGTTTTTATGGCATCGCTGCAGGGTACGTTTGCTCAAGTCATCCCCGCAAGCAGCCTTCGCGACATGATTAGGCATAAACTCCAACAACAAATGATCAGAGGATGCCATTGTCCCGGCTTCTTTTTTACAGCATTCCTTAGGCATTGAATTCTTACGGCGGCTTGGGCAAGTCGCCGTTTCATCCTTCCTTCGCAGTCTATTCCTCTCCTCCCGGCTCGAATTCGTTCGTTATCGGACCGTCTATTGCATAATTCCACCTTTGCAGGCTTAAAATATGCTCAATTATGTTAACTGGTTTGCTGCACAATTCGATTGGTTAGGTAAGGAGATATCCATGAGTTCATACAAGGACATCAGAGACGTTAGGGAATCCCTCGAACAAATAAGCACAACGGACTGGTTGCAGCATTCATTGGGATCATGGCAATGGTGGCTATTGTTATTCTCAGCCATTGCTCCTTGGATCATATGGTGGATCTTTTTCGATAGAAAAAGAGGCAAAGAACTTTTGATTTTGGGATTGGCATTTTCAATTGTTGCGATATTTCTGGATAATTTGGGTACGTTCTACGGTTTGTGGGGATATCCGATCAAATTAGTTCCTTTAACTGTGCAATTTATCCCCGGCGATTGTGCCGTATTTCCGGTCACATTTATGTTTATGAATCAGTTTGCAAAAAACAGAAGGTCATTTATCATCATTGCCATAGTAGCTGCGGCTGTATTTTCGTATATGATCGAACCTATTTTCAAAGCAGCCGATATGTACCGGCCTCACCATCCATGGAATTATTCATGGAGCTTTATTGGGTTCGTTTTGGTTTTTATTTCGGTTCGCTCAATTGTCTATATGACGCTCAAGAAATTGGCGTGATGACGGATAGCAACCCGTCCGCAGGGCTTCAACGAGCTACGGCGATGATGGTGTGATCACATGGATGAGTATAGAACATATAGGTACCGGAGAATGAAAATCGACCGCCCCCTGAATCTAGGAAGCGATCGACTTAGTCTTTTACCCGGTTATTCCCGGATGCGGCAACAGCTCATTGAAGGCGATACAATTGGTCGATGCGCGACCGGTCGACGGGAACCGTCAAGTTCAATTCCTGCATGAAATGTTTCCGAATCTCCCCGTTCTCGTCCAGCGCATACCCGCCAAAGGTCGCGTCCGGATTGGTAAAGACGGGCATAAACGGCTTGATGGTGACGGATTCGGGCGCTTCCTTGAAGCGATCCAGCACGATATCGAACGCTACCGTCTTTCGGTCCGGATAAATCCCTTTGCCGCCGATTTGATTTCCCTTTTCGCCGTTGCTTCCGACCACCTCAAAAAGCAGGTTGCCCTTCTCGGCATCGGTCCATTCATGGTCGGCATGGACTTCCAGCCTCAAGATCGTTGAAACCGGCGAGAATTCCAATTCTTTGACCGTCATGGATAGCCCGTTCCACGTTTTCTGTTCACCGGATGTAACGGTCACGCGATCCGCCTGTTTATGGACCGGGAGCGTGATCACGAAAGGATCCTTGAAGCCTTCTAAGGTAATCTTCAATGTGAGCGAAAACTCGTCCGGCAAATGCGTGGAATTCGGGACCGAGCCATTGCTGTTGTTAAAGACATGGAACAACACCGCGTCGTCATCGGCCGACGGTTCCCACGTCAAATCCGGACGGTACGCTCCCGGAAAACTTTTCATCGCAACGCCGTCCACGAACATTTCGGCATCTTTGATCGCTCCCTTTTCGTAGACGATTTTTGATTCGCCGCCCGAACGAACTTCTTTATAATCGGATATTCCTCCGTGAAAATCTCCGCCCTCCCGTTGAAGGGAAAACGACAGAAGCGTGCCGTCGAATACGACCTCGCGTATTTTAAGAACCGTTCCGTCATGTTCGTCGTAGGCCTCGGGATTCGATACAAGCCCCTGTTCTTCCGCCGTCCGCAGTCCCAATTCGTCCGCAAGCTTAAAAATGCCGCCGACGACAGGGATCTGTTTCATCGTTTGAGCCATCGCCGGAGAAACGAAGCCGCTTCCCAAAACCGCGATCAAGGCGGCAGCCGACGCCGCTGCAGCGATTTTGCCGGCTTTCTTTCGTTGACGGTCTCTTCCCGGCCGCGCGCCCCCTTCCATTTCGGCCAAAGCGGCGTAGATTTCATCCTGCTTGCGGCGTATCAGCTCCGGAACCTCCGCGGCGATTTGCTTCTTGCCGGATTGCGTCAGTTCACGTTCCAAATCAAACAGGCTCATACGATAAATCCCCCTCCTTTCCGTTTTTCATTTGATCCGCCAAAATGCCCCTTGCCCGGTGCAGGCGCGCCCGGACGGCACCGTTCGAAATGCCGAGAATTTCTGAAATATGCTTAATCGGAAGATCCTGATAATAAAACAGGTGAATGACGATTCGGAGCGACTCGTCCAACCGGCTCACCGCCTCCTGAAGATCCACCTTCTGATAGCTGCCATAATAAGCATCCGAGGTTTTCGCTTCCGGAAGCTCGTCCATCACCACGGTCCGCTGCCTGTTTCGCAGCAATTGATTGCATTCGTTGATGAGAATCCGGATCATCCATGTCTTGAAATATTCAGGTTTTCTTAATGTCGACAGCGATTTATAGGCTTTCAGCGTTGCCTCCTGCATCGCATCCGCGCAGTCTTCGTCTCTTCTCAGAATGGACTTAGCCAAGCTGTACAGCCGGGGCTCCAGATCGCGCATGATGCGGACGAACGCATCCAGGTCTCCCTTCTGCGCCTTCTTGACTTCAAGTGCCATGGTTACCACGTTGCTTTCATCTCCTTTTAAAGGCCCTCTATGGATTAGATGGTCCGGAGGCGCGAAATGTTATATGGAAAAAATTTCTGCAGAACGAAGAATCCCTTCCCGGCGAACAGGTGCCTGCCGGAAAGGGACCGCGATGTTTCCAAAATTCATTGAACCCTAGAAAAAGTGCAGGATAAGCCTTTTATGCTGCTGCTTCTATTTTATCTTGGCAGTCATTTCGAGATCTTTCAAGTATTCCATCACCACTTCGCCTTGGTCATCTACCTTGAATGCGCCGGATGTGGCGCCCGGTTCCTCAAAGACGGGTTTGGCCGGCTTAATCGTAATGGACTTGATGTTTTTCCCCTGCATATCCAGGAAAATGTCGTGGTACATGACCCCTTTGGCCCCGTTTTCGTCGGTGCCTCTTCCGCCCGATAACTGCTCGATTTTCCGGCCTTGATCGTCAAAAAAATCGTACAGCATCGTCGTGTTCGCGTCCACCCCCGTAACGATCAGCTGCAGTCTCGCGGAATGCGAAGTCACGTTTGCCTTTTTGAATGTGATGGAGGTTTTACCCGATTTTTTCGTGATGTTCGGATTCAGCTTCTTCACCGTGCCTGCATTTTTTTGTACGGGAACGTTCAGCGTATACGGCTTGTTGACGCCTTTCAGCGTAATCTTCGCCGTGAGTTTGAAGTTGTCCGGCAAAGCCTTCAGGCTGGCTTTATCTCCGAGATAAGTCGCATCGGCCATCGTGATGAGCGCTTTGTCCGGGCTGGAACCCGCTTGCCAAGTAACGTTGGGGCGCTCCCATAGCTTGGACCCGCCGTACGCATTGGCGGAGATGCCGTTAATAAAGAGTTCCAGGGATGTAATCGCTCCTTTTTCCTGAACGCTATCTTGTTTTTGATCATCCCATTTCCAGTCGGTCATGCCTCCGACGAGGCCCTTTCCGTTACGTTCGACTTCCAGCTGAACGACGTTGCCGTCGTATGTCGCCTTGGAGATGCGCAGGGAAATGTCTTGCTGGGTCACGGTGCCGGAAACGGATTTGGTTGCCTGAGCCTGGGCTGCGAAAGCTGTCCCCCATGCGGCTCCTCCCAATAAGCAGCTGGCCAAGACGGCGGCGCTCATCACTTTATATATCGACTTCATGTATAGTTCCTCCTAAACATTTCAGTATCGTTCGAGGGCCCTCTATAGGATTAGATGGACCGGGTACCGGAAATGTTATACGGCAGGAACGATTCCTCCCCTCGTTAAGCTTCCCCATACGATCTTAAGGCTTTTGTCGAATCCGGGCTTCGTTATTCGTCGACCGTCACCGTCATCTCCAGCTCCGGAATGAACATCTTTTTTCGCGTTTCATGCGAAATGAGGTACGGCTTGATTTTGAGTCGTTTGGGCATCCGTTCGAAAGGGTCCATATCCATGTGCATCGCCACCATGGTCGTGCCGGGAATGCCGCCTCCATATCCGCTGCCGGAGGAATCCAACTGATTGCCGTCCTGATCCTCAAGGACGTATCGCAGTCTCTCTCTCCGCTTAGTCAGATCTTGCTTCGCATAATCTTCATTAATCGTCAGTTTGGTCATCAACGGCGTGAGTTCGATTTTCCCCAGCGAAATTTTGAATTGTTTCCATTCCTTCGGCGGATCGTTCGAGGTTACGATTTTGGTCGCCGTTTCATTTTTCTTGACGGGAATGTCGAACATGAACGGATCCTTCTCCATCCCCGCCAAAGTGATTTTCAGGTTTAACGTAAATTCGTCCGGGAATCGGTAAGGGGTATGGTCCTTAGAGCTGAATTCCTGATGGCTGATCGTCACTATTGAGGCCGAAGGGGTGCCTGTACGCCCCCAATTCTTCATCGTCCCTTGTCTTACGGTCATATCGACCACTTCCCCGTTGACCATGCCATTGACGCTGAAATCACGATTGGTGAACAGATGGTCGTCGGTATCCTGTTCCAATACGAAATAAATATTTGACCCGGAATAAACCAGTTTCGGAATCCGAAGCGTCACCCCGTGATGCGTCACGCTGGCATTCAGCTCGTCCATCATGCCTTTTTCGTCGGCGGTTTGCAAACCGATCTGGTGAGTCAATTGGAATAAATCCTGGATAAAGGGAATCCCTTTCAGCGATTTGGCCATAGCCGGCGAAACGAACGCCGAACCCAGCAAAGCGAGGCACACCGCAAAAGCAGCGGCTGCCGAACCGCAAACGTATAACCACTTGTTCCTGCGCTTTACGGTTAAAGACGGCAATTCCTCAAACGCCGCAGCCATGCGTTCGCCGACAATGTGCGGCAGTTCGTCCGGGATCGGCACCCGACTGTCCTTAAGCTTCATCTCGATATCGTTCAGATCCATGCTTTTTTGCCTTCCTCTCCGGCGTATCGCCCAATATTTGAAGCAGCCTCCGGCGTGCCCTGAACAAGCGCCCTTTGACCGCATTTTCCGTTATGCCCAGCAATTCGGCGACGGACAACAGAGGCATATCCCGAAAATAAAACAGCTGGATGACGGTCTGCAGCGGCTCGTCCAGTTGTTCGACGGCATCCCGGATATCCAGCGAATCATAATCGGATGCGGGCTTTGCTTGTTCCATGTCTTCCATATTGTCCACGGGGACCAGCCGTTTCTTGTTTCTCAATACCTGGTGGCATTCATTGATCAGTATTCTGCAGATCCAGGTATGGAAAAACTCCGCTTTTTTCAGCGTATGAAGCGATTTGTACGCTTTCAGGATCGTCTCCTGCATGGCGTCGGCGCAATCCTCGTCGCTGCGGAGAATCGAGAAAGCCAGCCCGTACATCTTCATTTTGATGTCAACCACAAGCCGGATGAATGCTTCATGGTCCCCCTTCCTCGCTTTTTTCACTTCTTGTTTTACGTTCACGTTTCTCTGCTCCTTTGACCGTATTCACCCTATCGTTCATTGGCATATCTTTTAGATACGCGGGAGTCCCCAAAGGTTTGTTCGAAATGAAAAAAAAACGCCGGAACATTCCGGCGTGTGCGTAGGCATGGCTCAAATTGTCATTTTCGTTCGCCCTTCAACCTTGGCGGCTTCCGTGCAATGTTGAGTCGGGAGGAGGATGTGAATGACGGTGCCTTTCGCTTCCGGATCGAGCCAAATCCGCCCGTCATGCCGCTCGACGGCGCCTTTGGCGATGGATAGTCCCAGCCCGCTCCCGCCGTCGCTCCGGCGGGCCCGGTCGCCTCGAACGAACGGCTCGAACACGGTTTCTTTCACTTGATCCGCGATCCCCGGCCCGTTATCTCCTACCGTCACCCGAACATTTTTGGCCGTAACCTCCAGCGATAGCCATACGCGGGCGCCCTCCGTATTGTACTTCAGCGCATTGGCCAACAAATTCGTGACCGCCCGGCGTATCAGCCCCTCGTGGCAGCATACCCTGACCGGCGTTTCCGGAATCCGGACATCGAAGGCGATGCCTTTTTGCGCGAACGAATCATATAGATCGGCCGCCGCGGTACGGCACAGCTCCGCCAAATCTTCGGTCCTGCGCTCGTACGCCGGCTCCAAGCTTTCAAGCTTGGTCAGTTCGAACAAGTCATCGACAAGCGAAGCGATGAACTTGGCTTTCAAATAGATGCGGTTTGCGAATTCGAACCTTTGCGTTTTGTCCTGCTCCATGCCGAGCCGCAGCACTTCCGCATAACCTTGGATCGTCGTAATCGGCGTTTTAATGTCATGGGAAATATCCATCATCATCCGGCGGCGCCCTTCTTCAAGCTTCCGTTTTGCCGCCTCGGCCTGCTTGAGCCTGTCGGCCATGCGGTTGAAGCGAAACTGGAGGTCCATCAGCTCCCGGTCGGCCCGATAAAAAAGCCTCTCGTCTTCCCTGCCTTCGGCGATGCGGTCGAGTCCGCGGGTTACCGCGGCGAGCGGCTTCGTAATCCGTTTGGCCGTGATCCGGCTGTACAGCCATACGCTTGCCAAAAACGCGGCGGCGAACCACAACAAACCCCGCAGCAGAAGACCGGCAAATACGCCGGTGATTTCGGCGTTCGTCTTGGCCAACCGGCTTTCTTTCTGAACGGCCCCGCCCGGGATCGCGACAAGCAATCGGTATGGCCGGCCGTCAGGCGCAACGAAAGGCGCCAAAGAATAGTAGGCCGAACGGTTTCCGTCATAAAACATCGCGTACACCTCCTCCTCCGTATAAGCGGATTTGGCTTTTTCCTTGCCGCTGCCGCGCGAAAAAACGACGCGCAAATCGGAATCCAGCACCTGAATGTAACCGCCCAAGGATTGAACGGTTTCATAGGGAATCTTTTCCCAATCGTCCCGGATCAAATGGCTGGCTTCCACCATGGGCAGCGTTTGGTTCAAGTACTGGTCCCGCGCATCATACATGCCTTTGTACACCATGAAACCAATGATGCCGAGAATGACGGAAAAAAGGACGTAGTTAAGCATTAAGCCCGCATGGACGCTTCGCATGTTCCTCATGGCGCCACGTCCCTTGGATCCAGTTTGTATCCCAGCCCTTTAATGGTCACGAGAAACCGCGGTTCCCTCGGGTCGTCCTCCAGCTTGTCCCTCAGCCTGCTGATCTGAACCATGACGGTGTTGCTGTCCTCCAGATAAGGCTCGTTCCATACGTTTTCGTATATTTGGCGTTTCGTGAATATCCTTCCCGGCGATTCCATCAAAAGCTTGAGCAGCTTATATTCGAGCGGCCCAAGCGCAATCTCTTGGCCCCGTTTGTACAGCATGCAGGCTTCGTGATCCAGCTTCAGCGGCCCGCAGACGGTGGCAAGCTTCGGCGAAGCACCGTCTCCGCCGGCCCCTTTCAGCTCATAATAACGGCGAAGCTGGGCTTTGATTCTCGCCACCACCTCGATTGGGCTAAACGGTTTGGAGATGTAATCGTCCGCCCCGATCCCAAGCCCGGTCACCTTATCGACGTCACCGCCCTTGGCCGACAAAATGATGACGGGGATCGTATGTTTTTCCCGGATCCGCCCGATCAGCTGGTAACCGTCCAGCTCCGGCATCATAATATCGACCACGGCCAGGTCCACCTGTTCCTGCTGAATGATCCTCCATGCCTCCTGCCCGTTTCCCGCCACGATCACGCGGCAACGCTCCCGCTCCAGAAACAGTTTCAGCAGCTCCGCGATTTCCGGCTCATCATCCGCGACAAGAATCGTACGCTCCTCGATCTCTCTTCGTTCATGCATCAATATGATTTCTTCCTCCACTTGTATGTTGGCGGCTTGTCCGCCCTATTCATATAAAAATATACATTGCTATGATCGTCCCATGCGCAACGAATGTCAATTGTAAGGATAATGTAAGGTTGGCTACAGATGGGTTACAGTTTCGATTGATACGCTGATGGCATACATCCAAGACAGGAGGAAAAACATGCGAATTGGGGAAATTGCCTTATTCATCGCAAACTTTACGCTGATTCTCGGCAGTGTTCTGGTTACAAGGAAACGGGGACGCTCGTTTTATGGGTATGCCTGGGCCACCGCCGTAACGGCAGTTCTTAGCTTGGTTCAAATCATCGCCGAAGGATATCGCTGGCAGATGCTTCCGGTCTATGCAGCCAGTCTTGTCACCGGGGGCTTGGCCCTGCGCCGCCGGCATCCGTCGCGAAAAGCGGAGGCCCGGACAGATACGCTGCCGGAAAAACCGCGTGCCGCAGCAAAAGGACTCCGCCGCGGAATCGTGGCGTTCCTGTTTCTCGTATATGCGGGAGTGTCGGTCGCGCTGCCGACCCTTCTGCCCGTCTTCAGTTTCGTCAAACCCCAAGGGCCGTACCCGGTGGGAACCACGACGATGATGCTTGAAGATCCAAGCAGGGAAGAACCGGCCACCGCGGACCCTGCCGATCGCCGTAAGCTCATGATTCAAATCTGGTATCCGGCCCAAGCCGGTACCGGAACGGGGCCGGCCCCCTACATCGAGCACCTGCCGGAAATATTGGACGGCTTGCGCCAGGCGATCACCCTTCCCCCGTTCCTGCTGGGCCAGCTTAAATACGTGCATACCGATGCGATGCAAAATGCGGAACCATCCAGGGAACAGGAACGTTACCCGGTGCTGCTGTTTTCCCACGGATTAACCGGCTTCCGGAACCAAAACACGTTCCAGGTGGCGGAGCTCGCCAGCCGCGGATATGTCGTGGTCGGCATCGACCATGCCTACGATGCGGCCGCCGTCGTTTTTCCGGACCATACGGCCATGCTCAAGCTTGAACATGCTTCCGGCTTCGATGCTTATGAGGAAAAAAGCAGATTATGGGTCCAGGACGCCAAATTCGTGTTGGATCAATTGCAGCGTTTGAACGATCCGAGCCAAAAAGGGATGTTTTCCGGCAGGCTCGATCTAAACAAGGTCGGCATGTTCGGCCATTCCTTCGGCGGCGCCACAGCAGCGCAAATGCTGCTGGCGGATGGACGGGTCAAAGCAGCCCTGAACATGGACGGTACGCTTTACGGCAAGCCCGTGCCGGAAGGCGGCTTCGGCAAACCCTATCTGCAAATGAACGCGGAACTGAGCATCAGCCGGGACGTCTTCGACAAATCGCTGGATCAGGCGATCCAACAATCCGGCCGCAGCCGGGAGGATTACGAACAATTTTGGGACGAGTCCGCGAAACGACGCCAACGGGCCGCTGCCTCGAGCGAGGCGTATTCGGTCACTTTTGCCCACGCGAACCATATGAGCTTTACCGATTTTTATCTGTTCTCGCCGCTGCTTCACCCGAAAGGAGCCGAACCGAGGCAGATGCAAGCTTCGATCAACGCGCTCACCGTTGCATTTTTCGATCGTTACGTCAAGGGAAATCCCGGTCCCTCCATCGAGGAGGTTGCCGGCCGCCTTCCGGGCGTTACCATGCCATAGCCGCACGACGTATCCATGTACCGCAAAGAAGCCCCGGGCAGGAATGCCCGGGGCTTTGGTACTTTTTTTAGCCTAATCTGTTTTGTTTGTGCAATTCCGATCTGGATTTTGCAATAACGCAGGACCGGTTTTGTGTTCGATCGCTTTGTGGATGAAATACAGGCTGATCCTCCCAGCCGCTTCGTCCCCGGCCTTCACCAGTTTCAGCACCCAACTTATTCATCGGCCGTCCCATAATCTTTGATCGTTAGGTTGACCTCATACCGGATCGGAACCTCGCTAAAGGTTTGGTCCCAATCTTTTTTGACTGCCTTCCATACATGAGGATACGCAATTCTCAATTTGTTTCCGAAGCCGGCAACGTCCGTTTTGTATTCATGCTGAATTTTATCCAATACATGCTCTACTAAACGCTCCACCTCTTCTTCGGCCGCTTTTTCCGCTCTTTTCAAAAAGTCCGTTTCGATGGTTTTCTCCGAAACCACCCAATGCTCGGCAATTCTTCCTTCAGACTCGATTTCTATTTTAAAAGAGATGGTGTTTCCATCAACGCGGGGCTTAATTTTGCTTTTCATGGACAACACCTCGTATATTATGGGCTCACCTGTCTTTTTGTCCACGCTTTTAACCAAACCGCCCTTCCCCTCCCCGGTTATCCACGTTAAGCCTTCCAATTCCTTTTCATTCAAAAAACCGCGCAGTTTTCTGGTTTTCCCTTCAATGACGGCGGCTCCTTCAAATTTTATGTCCCCATTCGCCGACGAGACGACATTTTGCAAAAGAAAGCTGGTCCCGGAATGCAGCTTCCCCTCGATCTTGGTCAGCGTAGCCGGTGGTAAAATCTTGGTGGTTCTGCCGTGGCCATGTGTCATTTCAACCAGTTTAAACGCCGGAACCTCCATCGGCTTTTTCGAATCCAGCGTTTGGCTCGCCCGGTTCTGAGCGCTGAGAAGGAGGCAGCTTGGTCTCATTTCCTGTTCCCTAATAAAAAAATCCAAGATCTTTTGCAGATCCAAGGCACGTGCAAGATCCCCGCCAATAATAATCACTTTTGAATGCTCGGCAAAGGCGCGCTTTTCGATTCTTAATATCATATTGCGCAAGGTCGGGAGGATCGCATCTCCGGTTTCGGAAACGTTGTTATAAGCCTTGGGTTGTGAAGAAGCGTTTTTGGTGCCTTTGCCTGTCGTCTCTGCGGTGACAAACTGATTGGTTATCGTAATTCGATCCCGGCGGGGAGGCCCGCCTGCTTGTCCCGCAGATTCTTCCCGGGACTCCTCCTGTGTGTCCAGATCCAAAGAAGTGCCTACAACCAGGCCCAAATCTTCAATTTCTTTACTGCTCCAGCATCCTGTAAGAGATAAGAGGGAAAGAACCAACAGCGAAATCAAAAGGTTTCGTACCGTAACGCGCTTCAAGCTTTTCCACCTCTCACGCTCGATACCAGAAGCAAAATGACTGGCAGTACGGCAAATAATAATAACGCGGCATTGCCAACCATATCCCCGAATTTAAACAGGTCATTGATATCTTTTGGAACCATGGCAATGAGATAAATAATCGGAACCAAGCCATAAACAAACGGGCGAATCCTTTTTTTGAAGAGTTGGGCCATCCCTAAAGCAGCCGCATAGTAGGTAATCGTAAAGGTCGTGAATATTTGCATAATCCATATGACAAGCAGCCAAGATTCAAACCGTTCAAAGATCAAACCGGGGATCTCAAAACTTCGCATCAGCTCCAGCGTAGGCCACGTACTCATGACCACTCCATCGATTGACAGGGCTCCGATGACCATGACAACGGTGATGACGTAAAAAAGCAAAGGGATGAATACGCCAACCAAAACGACTTTGGCGGCTTTGTCCGGCTGTTTCATAAACGCAACAAGGAGCAGCATAATTTCAGAGCCTAAAAAAAGCGAGCGTAGTTGTCTTGATTCCCTTGAGCGTAGGGACAACTCCCAATCCCAATACGGGACGGAGATTATCTATTTCAAATATGCCTAAACTCAAAAAGGCAACCAGTAAAAAAATGATGATCGTAATAGGGAATATAATTTCAAACAAACGGGCGATCGCGTTGATTCCGCCTGTGATCAGATAAAGACCTATCCATATAAAAGGAAGGATGATGGCCCAGGTGGGGGTGCCTTCCAGCAAAAAAAGCCCGGTTACTTCTGCCATCGTTCTGACTTCATATGCAGAAAGAGTAAAAAAGTAACCTATAATAAGCAAACTGAGGAACCCGCCGATCCATTTCCCCACAATTTCCTGGCTGTATTGATAGAAGGTTTTTTCGGGGTATCGCTGGTTTAATTTCACGATGATCAGCCCTATGATCATGGCGATGATCCCGCCCAAAATAACGGTGATCCACACATCGGGTGTTTTCACCTTCTCCACGGATGTTCGGGGGAGGGTGAGGATCCCGGCTGCAAGAATGTAATTGACGAGGATAACCGCCGCTTGCGAATTCGTAATTTGACCTTTTGGACTTCTCATGCTGGTTTTATTTCCTTTCATAAAAGAGCTATCCTTTACGCATGGAATCTTTCTTTTGTATCGCCTTCCGAAAGCGTCTCATCTTCACAAGCGGCATTCGAATCATCAAGTCTTTCCAATCACTTACTCGATAAGGAACGACCGGCGTGATAAAGGGAACGCCAAAACTCTTCAGCCTCACTAAATGGCTGCAAAGGAAAAGGAAAAACAGAACCACCCCGTACAATCCATACACCGCCGCGAAAAACATGGCTACAAACCGAAGCATGCGAAACGAAATTCCGGCGCTGTATTGAGGGACGGCAAAGGAAGAAATGGCCGTCAGCGCCACCACGATCACCATAATAGGACTGATGATTCCCGCTTGCACGGCTGCTTCCCCGATGACTAATCCGCCAACGATCCCCATGGCCGGACCAATAGGTCTAGGCAATCGCAGACCGCCCTCCCGCAGGATTTCGATCGAAACTTCCATGATCAGCGCTTCGATGATGGCGGGAAACGGTACCCCTTCCCTCGTGCCCATGATGGATAAGGCCAGTTTGGTAGGGATCAACCCTTGGTGAAACGAGACGAACGAAATATACAAAGAGGGTCCAAAAAGCGAGATAATAGCTGCAAAATAACGTAATAAGCGGATAAGAAAACTCGGTATCCAACGATCATAATAGTCTTCCGGTGAGTGCAGCATCATACTTAATGAAACCGGAACTATCAAAGCGAAAGGCGTCCCGTCCAACAAGATGGCAACTCGTCCTTCCATCAAGGCACTGTATACGCGGTCGGGGCGCTCCGTATTCTGTACCTGCGGAAAAGGACTGAGGTAATTGTCCTCGATCAGCTGCTCTACATAGCCTGATTCCGGCACATCATCGATATTGATTTTTTTGATTCTTTCCCGGACCTCTTCCACCAAAGCAGGATCAGCCAGATCTTTGATATAGGCGATGACGAGTTCTTTTTTTGAACGCTCTCCTACTTGAAACTTGAGGATGGATAAGTTGCTGTTGCCGCCTTGCTGTCGTAAAAGGGCGGTATTATCTCTTAACGATTCCGTGAAACCTAACCGCGGGCCTCGAACCAACGGCTCCGATGACGGTTCTTCCATATTGCGCGACTTCCCTTTGGTTGTACCGAGAATGAGCGCATTCTGCACGCCGTCCATTAACAGGGCGGTCGAACCCGTCAATATCTTGGACGCCAACTCTTTTGCATGACGTGCTTCCGTTACTTCACCAATGGTAAGAACTTGATTTTTAATATACTCTTTAGAAACGGCTCCTTGCACAATAGATGGCTCCTGATGATGGTTTTCCGAGAAACTCATCATCAGCGATTTCATAATGTGTTTGTCGATAAGTTCTTTATCCGACAGTCCATCCACAAAAATGATGGCCGCACAAATGCCTGTGCCTCCGATCTGAAACTCCCTAAAGTGCACATCCGAATTATGGCCGATTTCTTTTCTCACCCGTTCAAGATCTAAGGCAAAATTCCCCGTAAATGGCTCTAATGAGGCTTGGGCAGCATTCCATGTGTTGTTTTCTTTATTCTCATGTTGTTTCATCGTAGATACCTGCCATGTTATTTTCCTTCGTCTTCCTTGGAGTGATGAATCCATTTAAAGAACCTTGAGAGGACATACGGAACCACAAATGCAATGAATCCCTGCATAAAAACCTTCCAGTCCGGAAGGTAGAAAAGCACCATTTTCCACATGTCGGCCCCCTGTCCAAGGCAACATTTGCGTCGTTTAGGCATGCGTCCCTGTAATTCCATTATGGTCTAAGCCACAACCGTTTATTCTTCATACATCGACTATGCAGGAGTAAATGGATGATCATTGGAATGGATGGGAAATAAAGCGAGGCGAAACGGATCACGATGGATTCATACTCCCCTTCTAAAAAGAGCCTTTGCCGCAGTAACGGCAAAGGCTCGGGGGACAAAAGGCTGTGGAACCCACGGCGCGCAAAGGATGAATCTAAGCGAAACCCGCCGTTAGGCAGCAAATTGTTCAAGCATCTTACTACATTTTCTTCAAACCTGGTGTTTGGGCCTCAACTTTTGCGGGGCGGTTTACTTCCGAACGACAGCGTATCCTTTGTCCTGCAGCAGCTTGATGATGCCGTGCTC
Source organism: Paenibacillus sp. FSL M7-1455 (assembly GCF_038004655.1). NCBI lineage: Bacteria > Bacillati > Bacillota > Bacilli > Caryophanales > Paenibacillaceae > Paenibacillus > Paenibacillus sp. FSL M7-1455. The sequence continues at coordinate 5,330,795 of NZ_JBBORO010000001.1, forward strand.
GCCCAAATAATGAGCCGCCCCAACCACGATGAAATACTCTTCTTTTTTGCCGTTTTTCAAGTATCCGTCGATTTTTTCGGCCATTTTCTCGTTGCGGTCGATCAGCATCGCTTTGTTGTATTCCGGCTCGGCAGCCATGCTGTTGGTCAGTTCGAGCAGCTGCTCGTCATTGCCCGTTTTCCACATCTGGGCCATCTTGTCTACGCCGTCATCCAGCACGTCGAAATTGTCCAGCGCGTTGTTCAGGTTTTTCTCCTGCAATTCCTTGGAGAAGCCATTGAACATGCTCAATTGGGATTCGTAGGATTCCAGCTCGACCACCGGGATTTTGCGTTCGATCGCTTTTTGGATGAAATACAGGTCGATCCCTGCAGCCGCTTCGTATCCGGCCTTCACCGATTTCAGGCTGCTGATCGTCGTTTCGACGACCCACGGTTTGAAGGCATCCAAGGCGTCCGGCTTCATGCCGCTTTGCTGCAGGATTTTGCCAAGCTTGGCGTAGGTCTCGCCGGAAATATGATCCTTCAGCGTCGTTCCGTCCTGATACATGCCCATATCCATGACCATCTTCTGCTGCGCTTCGTCGGCCGCTTTGCTCAGATCGATCTCGACGCCGAGATAGTCGGCCTCGGCAAACGCTTCTTCAAACTCCGGACGCAGCGGGTAAAAGCTGTTATCCGCAATATGGATCGAGCCTACCAAATACACCGTGTTCCCGTTGTTCTCCACTTCCCACATGAAGCCCTTGCCGCCGGTCTTGGCGGTTTCGGTTCCCTTGGAAATGAGCAGCACCGTGCGCGTTTTGGCATCCCAGCGAACTTCGTAGCCCGCTGCGTCGCCAACCACCCGAATAGGTGCATACGTCACGCCGTTGATCCGTTTGAGCTTGCCTTTCAGCGTAATCGTTTTGCCGTTCACGACGGCGTGAATCGTATCATTCGCAGCGCCCGTCAGCGTGGCATCCATCGCCTGGAGCGTCGATTTCAGCGGAACATACGTGGTACCCTGCTCGATGATCGGCGCGCCTCCGGCATATTGAACGGCGTGGTTATTCACTTTGACTGCCGGCTGCTGCGGAGCGGCCATGGCAGGCGCGGCCGTGGCCATGAGTCCCGCCGAGATCGTGATGGATAAGAGCATTCGTTTCCAATGTTTCATGTTGGATTCTCCTTAAAATTAAATGAGTATTTGGATGAGATTCAAATCTTGTAAGCCTTCATGGCTTTGCGAAGCTCTTTGAACGACGGACGTTTGCCGTACATCAGGACGCCGGTGCGGTAGATCTTGGCCGACAACCAGCCGAACACGATGATCGACACGACGAGCAGCGCCAGGGATATCAAAATTTGCCAAGTCGGCACGGTGCCCATTCCGATCCGCACCAGCATCGCGGTAGGAGCCGTGAACGGGATGAAACTCGTGACTTTGATCAGCATCGTTCCCGGCGAGCTGATGCTGAAAATGCCGATGTAGAACGCGGCAAGCCCAAGCATCGTAATCGGCATGACCGCCTGCCCCAGCTCTTCGGTGCGGCTGACGATGGAACCGACGGCGGCATACAGCACCGCAAACAGGAAGTAGCCGACAATGTAGAACGCCAGACCGTACACTAGCACGGAAATATTGAGATCCGTCAGGCTCAGGTGGAACTCCTGAAGCATGCCCACGTTGTTCGGCAGCATGAGGTTCGCTACCACCACCACGCCAAACACGGCGATTTGAACAAGCCCTACGAGGAAAATCCCGATGATTTTGCCGAACATTTGGTTCAGAGGTTTCACGCTCGTAATGAGAATTTCCATAATGCGCGAGCTTTTTTCGGCGGTGACTTCCGCGGCGATCATGTTGCCCGTCATCATATTGGAGCTGAAGAACAAAATCATGAGAAAATAGACCGTGACGTAATTCATGATTTTCTGGTTTCTTTCCTTTTCCGTGTCCCCTCCGGCATTGGCCTTCGCCTCTTCGGATAAGTCAAGCGAATCCAGGCTTACCGGTTTATTCAGGGCCGCGATTTGCTCCGCGGTCAAGGCATCCTTGGCGATCATCGCCGTTTTGACGTTTTGCAGCGCTCCTTGCAGATACGTGCTCAGCCCTTGCCCCATTCCGCCTTCGCCGGCATAGACGACTTTCGGAAAAGACGAATCGGCCGGATCCTCCTCGAACTTCAAATACCCTTCAAGCTTGCCGTCCTTCACGTCCTGCTTCAACGGCTCTTCGGCATTTCCTTCATATTTCACAAACGTATAATCCTTGTTACCCGAAGCCGCCGCATACTTTTCCAGTTCGGACGCCACGGCCTGCCCGCTGCCGGTCAAAAGACCGATTCGATCCGGGCCGTCGTCCCCGCCGCTGAATTGTTTGATGAAATACGGCACGTTCATCCCGATCGTGATCAGAATGGCCAGCACCAGCGTCGTAATAAGAAATGATTTCGTTTTGACTTTATTTTTGAACGTAAAACCGATAATCGTCCCCAGATTATTACTCATTGGATTCACCCACCTCTTGAATGAAGATTTGGTTCAACGTCGGCTCCTTGATTTCGAAGCGTTCAACGGCCGTTTGCGCCATCGCATGCTGCAAAATCAGCTGAGCCGTATCCGGCGTGCCGATCTTGATCTGGTAACCCCGCTCGTTGCGTTCCACCGATTTGACGCCCGGGATGGATTCCAGCCGTTCCACCACTCCCACGGTATGCAGCACGACCTCTTCCCGCGGGTAACGGCTTTTGATTTCCTTGATATCCCCCTGCACTACCGTATTAGAGCGATGAAGAATCGTGATGCGGCGGCACAGCTCCTCGACATGTTCCATCCGGTGCGTGGAGAACAAAATGCTTGTTCCGTTGTCCCGGAGCTCTTTGACCGTCGCCTTGAGCAGTTCCACGTTGACCGGATCCAGGCCGCTGAAGGCTTCATCCAAAATCAAAATTTGCGGTCTGTGCACGACGGCGGCGATAAAACCCATTTTTTGCTGATTGCCCTTGGACAGCTCCTCGATCCGCTTATCGTAATACTCCGGCACTTCGAACCGGTCGAGCCAATAACGCAGGCTTTTGTCCGCGTCCTGTTTGGACATCCCGCGCAGCCGCGCCAGATAAACGATCTGCTCGCTGACCTTGATCTTCGGATACAAGCCCCGTTCCTCGGGCAGATATCCCATCACCCGCGTCAGTTCATTGCTGTAGGGCTTGCCGTGGTAACGGATTTCGCCCCCGTCCGGATAAATGAGCCCCAGCACCATCCGCATCGTCGTCGTTTTGCCGGCGCCGTTTGCGCCCAAAAGGCCGTAGATTTCGCCCTGCTCTACCTGGAGCGATATGTTGTTCACCGCCGTTTTCTCCCCATACTGCTTAAACACGTGATCCAATTGCAACGATACCATGCGTTTAATCTCCTTTCCCTGACTGCATTCCTGCAGGCAGATGGCCTTTTAGCCACAGGCTTAATATTTCATCCAACTCAAGCGTCCTCGTCTTTAACACCGAAATGCCCGAGTCGTGCAAAATCCGTTCCGCTTGCAAACACTCCGTCGTAATCATGCGCACCACGCCATGGAATTCCTGCTGAACCTGAATGATGCCGGGCAAATCCTCGGCCAGGTCCATGCCGCCGCTGATCCAAAGCTCTTTCCAATTGTCCATCAGGCCGTCCTTTTCCGCCATGCCGTGGAGCTTGCCGTGATGCAGGAGCACGACGTAATCGGCCAGCCTTTTCACTTCCTCGACGATATGGGTCGAAAGCAAAATGGTTGCCTCCCCGGATTCCATGTACTCGCGAAGCTCGTCGATCATCAGCTTCCAAGCGAACGGATCGAGCCCCGAGGAAGGTTCGTCGAGCAGCAGCAGCTTTGGCCGATGCGCCAGCGCGGCGGAAATTTCGTATTTGCGCCGCTCTCCCTTGGACATTTTTTTCAACTTGATGTTTCTGGGGACCTTGAATTTTCCGAGCAGCTCCTCAAAATACGCCTGGTCCCACTCCGGATACCATTCCGCCCGGAACTCGGCCGCTTCCTCCGCGGTCAAATTGTCCTCTTCGACGCTGGACTTTTCCGACACGAACCCGATTTGGCGCCGCACCTGCTGCGGAATCTCGTGGGGATAACTTTCGCCGAACCAGGCAATGTCGCCCCGGTCGGGAAAGACGATTTTCAAAATCATATGGATGAGCGTGCTTTTGCCCGAACCGTTTTCCCCGATCAATCCGATGACGTATCCTTTAGGCAGTTTCAGGTTGATGGGGCCGATCAGCTTTTGCCGCATTTTTTTCTCGACGCCCTTCATTTCGATGGCCGTTTGCTCCATTACGACTCACCTTCCTTCTCCTCCGGATGATATTTTTTATGCAAAATGGCCAGAAACAGCCGCTTCAGCTCTTCCTCTTCGTATTTCACGGACATGCCGACATCCACCGCCGAACGCAGCGCTTCCTCTACCGCTTCGCGCCGGAAGGTCTCCCGTTCCGTATCGCCGACCTTGGCGACAAACGTTCCGGTGCCCTGCTTCGTTCGCAGCAGCCCTTCGCTTTCCAGGTCCTGATACACCCGGCGGACGGTAATGACGCTGCAGTTCAAACCTCCAGCAAATTCCCTGATGGACGGCAATAGAGTCCCCTCCTTGATTTGCCCGCTGATGATCAGCGACCTTAACTGGGATTCGATCTGATGATAAAGCGGTTCAGCGCTATTTTCATTCAGTTGTATTGGAATCCACACCTTTCGCACCTCACCTCTTGCTTTCCCGGTCAGTACGCCGCTTTCGGCTATTCTGCCAGAGGTCAGCCTTTAATCCAATCCTTATTCCGGTCGGGTTACACCAAGTCTCTGCTTCTCAGTTTAAGCCGGGTTAACCTCGTAAACACCGTCAAACTCGCGGCCGCTGCCGCAAGCATGCCCCACATCAGAGGGGAAAGCAGCTTCCACCGGGCCCCCGCCTCGATCGAATATAGCAGCATGTTCCCGCCGCATATTTTAATGACGACCGTCGCCGCAATCGCTCCACCAAACAGGATCAGCGTCGATCTGAAATACGCTTTGCCGTGGTTGGCTAATTCAAAATACATATAAGGTCCCGAAATCGCCAGCCCATAACCGATCCATGTCAGCGCAAAAGCCGCATAACCGGCCAACGACATGCCGCTTCGCATCGGTTCGGCGGTCCAGAACATGATCCCGAAAAATACGATGCCATTGATGCTAAAAGCGATAAACATCTGCAGCAGGCGATAGCTGATAATGACATGATCCGATATCGGCAGCGCCCGGAAATACGCCAGCATTTGCGTATACGAATCCTCGCTCAAATATTTGAAGGATCTTCGGCTGAAATAAAAACCCAGCATCGGAATGAGCAGCAAAAACATCCCGTCGGTGACCGGGCTTACGTATTCCGGCGCTTCCATCTGCCCCCGAACGGCCATCCCGATCATCACCGCCATATATACCGCATAAACAACGGTCCAAACCAGATATCTTTTCTCGCATCTCAGGTCCTTTTGCATGATGAACCAAGCTTTTCTCGCGTTTTCCAAAACGGCTCTCCCCCGCTCCCGTCAAGACTTATCCGTCAGGTTAAAATTGTTCCATTTTCTCAGGTGTGCATATGCCACGTTTACTGTGCTCACTGTATATATCTTTATACACAGTATACAGGGTGAAGCACACTCATGCAATAGCCGTATCGCTAAAAGTTTGGAAAAATTTATGGAAATCGAGTAGAAGGGGGCGGCAAACCCCCGTCCTCTCACACCACCGTACATGCGGGTCCGCATACGGCGGTTCCAAAAGGTTAACGAAGTTCCAAGTAACGAGAAAGCAAACTTTTCAGCCCTTTCGCTTCCCAATAGGTTGTCGGAAGGGCGTTATTTATGTTTCGGGACATTTCCCAAGCTCCTTTGCGGGAGTTGGCCATCATAAAAGCGGCCCATTCTGGCACGCCCAGGGCGCGGAGTTCTCGAATACGTGTACGCACTCGCTTCCATTGTTTCCATAAGCACATGCGCAGTCTTCTTCGAATCCATTTGTCGAATCTCTCGCAGTGGCCCTTGGCAGAAGCTATCCGGAAGTATCCAATCCATCCCATGAGGTAGCGGTTCAATTTTAAAATTCGCTCTTCCATCGATATGGACCGGGAACGATTCGTTAGCTCCCGGACTTTCTCCTTCAATCGGGAGATCGTCTTAGGGGACAGACGAATCGTCGCCTGTCTATTCCTCAGAAAGCTAAAACCAAGAAATCTCCGATTCCACGGCCTGTCTACGGCACTTTTGTCCCGATTCACCTTCAGTTTCAACTTTCCTTCTACATAGTGAGTTATCGATCTCATGACACGTTCACCTGCCCGTTTGCTTGCGACAAAGATATTGCAGTCGTCCGCATAGCGGACGAAACACAAGCCTCGCTTGGTGAGTTCTTTATCCAGATCATCCAGCAGAATGTTTGCCAGCAGCGGGCTCAGCGGACCGCCTTGGGGGGTTCCTTCCTCTGTCTTTTGGCAAACTCCGTTTTCCATCGCTCCGGCACTCAGGTAGGCTCGGATCAGCTTCAGTACTCGCTTGTCCTTCACCTTCCGCGCCACCCTTGCCATGAGCATGTCGTGATTCACTTGGTCAAAGAACTTCTCCAGGTCCAGATCTACGACCCATCTTCGGCCGCTTTGGATGTACCGCTGCGCTTGCTTCACCGCGTCATGCGCCCGCTTTCCGGGTCTGAAGCCGTAGCTGTACCACGAGAAGTCTGCGTCGAATATCGGATTCATCACTTGCAGAAGCGCTTGCTGGAGGAAACGGTCCATCACGGTCGGGATGCCCAGCAGCCGTACGCCGCCTCCGGGTTTGGGGATTTCCACCCGTTTGACTGGCGCCGGCCGGTAGGTTCCCGCCAGAAGTTCGGCTTTCACCGTTTCCCAGTGGGTTTTCAGGTAAGCTTGTAGCTCGGCTACCGTTACGCCGTCCACACCAGGAGCTCCCCCGTTTTGAACCACTCGTTTGTAGGCGAGCCGAAGGTTATTTCCTTCGAGCATCTTCTCCAGCAAGTCGTTTTGATCTCCGCGAGGGGAAGGGGCGACTTGTGCCGGTGAAGAGCTCGGCGCTCCAACATACCCTTGCGGCTTCACCGCTCCTCTTTGTCGGCAGCTCCCTTGCGGGATATTCGGCTTTCTTTGCTCCTCACTCGAACGCATCGGTTTCCTCTCTCCTTTCGGTTCGGTCCTTCCGCTTTCCGGCGTCCCGTACTCACGTACTATGACCTCTGCTGACTCCTGCGGGTTCAGCGCAACCTCTCGGTTACGGTTACGAAGTGACTTCGCATTTTTTTTCCTCCCGCAGGCCTCCCCAGATAAGAACGTCATCTTTCCGCCCGCGACCACTGGAGTTTACAGAAATAGCTCTTGGCGGCTTGGGATTTCGCTGTGTTCGGGCAGCTCATCCGGCTATCCCTGCCTCAAATCCAGTTCGTGTACCTTGGCCCGTGCTTTTGCCTCCGGCTTCCTTCAGATTCTGCCTCGCGGCAGACACCCTTGCCCTTGGCTAACGGTAGGCGCTCGCCAGCCCCCGTTCGGGACTTTCACCCTAGAGATGACGCCCATGCTGGGCGTACAGAAAAACCAGTCCCCCATCCGTTCGGAATGGAGACTGGTTTTTGCTGTTCCTCTCGGCGAAGCATCCTGCTCTGCCCTTTTCGGGCGTTTGTCCGATGCATAAGCATTCTTCTCGCACCTTGATTCCGGCATCGATCGGATTAATATTTCGTCGTCGGTTCCTTGACTTTATCGAAGACGATAATGCCGTCGTATTGCTCCTTCGGCACAAACCTCATCGCCATCGGTTCGATGATCTCGGATGTCATGCCGTCCTCCGCGGCATAGATGGGCTTGAACATCCAGGCATTGTTTTTGTTCGGCGTTTGGTGCTTGGATAGGTCGGCGAAGGCGATCTTATACCCGCTTCCCATCATCAGCTGCTCCAAACTTCCCTTCGGCATCGGCTTGATCTGGAAAATTTGCTGCGTCGTAATCGTGCTGGCCCTGCCGCTGTTCATGTACAGGCCGATGACGTATTCCTTGTCCTTCAGCTTTTTGTGAAGCAGCTCTCCCATGCTCGTAAAGCTGTTGATCCATTTCCCCTGCTCTTTGACGCTCATTTTCGACGTGTTTTTCGCAAGATGGTCGTTATGCGCCCACAAAATCACTTTTTTCCCGGGGTACATCACTTTCGTTAACCACTCGACGTTGTCCGCCATGATCCGGTCCCTGAATTCGTAGCTTTCTTTCGTGTCGTACAATCCCATTTCGATGAACTTGATGCGGTCTTCCAGCGTTTTGACGGCGACGTCGACGATTCGCGGATTTTCCGGATAGGCGGCCGCAAGCTGTTTTTTGTTCTCTTTGATGAACTGGATCAATGCCTTGTATTGGGGTTCGTACTGATCTTTTACCTTTTGGATTTCCTGCTTGGCCTTTGGGGTGTTGCCGTTATCGAGGCCATATTCGTTTATGACTTTATAATAATCGGTCATCGCCTGCAGCTCGAATTGGAAATAATCCCGGCCCCGCTGCGGATCCACCTCGGCAATCCACTCCGCGATCCACTGCGTCAAATAGGCGGACGTGAACTGCATGTCGTAACCGGCAAGGTACAGCGGTTTGCCCTTGCTGCGCTGCTGTTTGATGTAATCGAACAACGCCAGCGTTTCTTTGGAATGCCAGACCGGAAAAATCGAGCGCTCCATCATTTCTTTGGACGAAAGCGTCCCTGCGTTTTCATAGGTCATAAAAGAATCGCCTAACCCCGACTCGAAGGCAATGACGTCAAAACCGAGCTCTTCGTGCAAATATTTGATCAGCCTCGTTTTCATGCTGCTGTATTCCGCGACCCGGTGAAAGTTCTCGCCCAGGCTGACGACGGTTTTATCCTTTAATATCGGCTTTAGAAAAGCCAGATCTTTATAGTCCTCCGAAGTCAGGGATTTGATCTCCCGAATGTTCGCCTTCGTTCCCGCACCATGGCCAGCCGCCGCGGACGCGCCAACCGGCGAAAGCGCCACGGCAATGGCCAGCCCCGCTGCGACCATGCCCGTCAATCGCTTGAATGTTTTCATTGTTTTTCCTCCTTATCGATTGGTTTTCACTCCCTCATCGTAACGGGCGCTTCTAAAGAATTTATAAAGGCGGGTGGTGCGGGCGCTATATTTTCAAACAAAAGTTACGGGAACGGTCACATTGAAAAAAATCTTATTCTTCATGGATGCTTCCGGGTAATCGATTCATCCTCCTGCAGAAACGGCCAAGTCAAATACTCGGCAGGCAGCTTGCTGACCTCGTCGAGGCGGGCCAATTCGTCCTGCGTCAACTCGATGTCGCTGGCCGCAAGATTGTCTTGAAGCTGATCCGGCCGCTTCGCGCCGACGATGACGCTGGTCACCGCAGGCTGATGGAGCACCCAGGCCAAAGCGATCCGGGCAACGGTGGATTCCCGCTCTTTCGCAATTTCCTCCAGCACGTCGATGATGCGATAGGATTTGTCCAGGTCAACCGGCGGAAACATCATTTTGGTATGCCGATCGTCCCCGCCCCCCTGGCGGCTGCGGGAGTATTTGCCCGACAGGAATCCGCCCGCCAGCGGACTCCAGACCAATAGCCCCATGTTCTGATCCTTCAGGACGGGAATGATTTCCCTTTCGATCTCCCGGCCGGCCAGCGAGTAGTACAATTGGCTGCTCTTGAATTCATGAAGGCCAAGCTGCCGGGAAATGCCGCGCGTTTTCATCGTTTCCCACCCCGTCATATTGGAAGCGCCGATGTAGCGCACTTTGCCGCTGCGCACCAAATCGTCCAAGGCCCGCAGCGTATCCTCCCAATCGGTCAACTGGTCCGGATTGTGGATTTGGTACAGGTCGATATAATCGGTCCCGAGGCGTTTCAGGCTCTCCTCCACTTGGCGCATGATATGAAGGCGGGATAGGCCGATATCGTTCGGGCCGCTTCCCGTACGTCCCCTCACCTTGGTGGCGATAATCACGTCCTGACGTTTTTTGCCGAGCGCTTTGCCGAGGATCTCTTCGGATCGACCGCCGGCATAAATATTCGACGTATCAAAAAAATTGACGCCCGCTTCCAGCGCCTGCCCGACGAGCACGGAAGCCTCCTTTTCGCCGAGCGAGCCGAAGACGCCCCATTGCTCCCCGCCGCCGAATGTCATGGCCCCCAGCCCGATCTCCGAAACCAGCACGCCCGTATTTCCAAGCAAGTTATATTTCATCTTTATTCCCTCCAAAATTTGTTTTATATTGATGGAGACGGAGGCCAAAATCAAAAGACGCAAAAAATAAGCGATTCATACAAAAAAATTTCCCGATGGATAAAGGGGTGAACATATGACCAATCGCATGGAAACCAAAAGCCCGGCCGGCACGGCAGAATCAATCACGCCGGAACTGCTGTGGGAACAATATCACGGCCCGATTTCCGGCTACGTCAAACAGAAAACGAATCGCCATCCGGATGCTGAAGATATTGTGCAAACGGTGTTTATGAAAGCCTATCGCCATTTGCCGCAGCTTCAGGACGAAACCAAACTCCGGGCTTGGCTGTTTCAGATTGCGCGCAACGCGATCGCGGACCATTTCCGCAAGGAAAAGCCGACCGACGAATTGCCTGACCATATGCCCGGTCCAGAGCTGTCAGCGACCGAGGATTATTCGGAAGAAGCCATTGCCGGCATGAAGGGCGTATTTTGTTATTTGCCCGATAAATACCGGGAAGCCGTGGAGTTATCCGAACTGAAGGGAGTGTCCCAAAAGGAGCTTAGCGAGCGCCTCGGCCTTTCTTATTCGGGCGCCAAATCCAGAGTCCAACGCGGCAGGGACATGGTCCGGGAATTGATGAACAGTTGCTGCGAGATCCAAACCGACCGTTACGGCAATATCATCGACTATCGCGTCATCCTCCCCCAGCCCGTCGTTTCGGGACGGGTTCGAAAACATCCGGGCCGTTGCTGCCGGCCGTCATGAACAAACCAGACTCGAGGTTATGCCAAAATACGCCGTAAAACGGCGTATTTTTTTTGCGTCCACTTTGGAGGATAAATTTCCCATGGTGTCGAATGGAATAAGGATTTGTAAAACAAAATCGAACACAAAAGAGGGGTTATGAACTTGAACTGGAAAAAGTCATTATTGGTCATGGCTTTAGGCGCCTTCGCGCTCGGCTTAAGCCCGGCCTTCGGTGCCCATGAAGCCTCTGCCGCCGGCGAAGAACAGCTTCAAATCAAAGACATCGCGGGAAAAAACACGTATTTGATGAGCGACGGTTCCATGTGGACGACCGTCATGCAGATTGAAGGAACGCGTGTCCTCCATACCAAAGGAAACATTGAGACCATTTCCGGGGATCTATACGACGGACTGGGAATCACGAAGGACGGGCGCCTGGTGGAATGGGACACGGGGTTGGCCCCCCATCCGGTGGAAGGCGCGGCGGGAGTCAAGCAGGTATCCGGCTCCTACTGGCTGAAGTCGGACGGAACGGTTTGGATCGGCAACAAGAAGCTGAAAAACCTCAGCGGCATCGTGCAAATCGCTTATGGGGAAAAAGATTTCGCGGCGCTGGCCCAGAACGGGGACCTATTATTCGAAGATTCGCGCAAGCAGGATACTTACAAAAAATTCGGTACCGTCGCCGATCCTTCCTCGGTCAAGTCCATGGCGGTGCACGACGACCGCGTCGCCCTGCTGTTCAACAGCGGCGAAGTCGTCCTGTACGAAGGCTCGAATTTTGACGACAATGGAAAAATCATCCCGGTCACCGTTGCGCAGGATGCGGTCCACATCACGTATGTATCTGCCGATCCCACCGACGTGCTTATCGTCACCCGGAAAGACGGATCCGTTTGGTTGACGGGTGAATACTCCAACCGCTGGAAACTTACGCATCAGGTTCAAGGCTTGAGCAATGTCGTAAAAACCGCGGTGGACGCCTATGCGGACAAGCTTTCCGAGGGCATTTACGCCCAACGCAGCGACGGAACATGGGTGTTCAGCAAGGATGATGAAATCAAACCGATCGATGTGCCGACGGTCAAGGCGGTCTCCGTCTCGCTTTCCGACCAGGAGCCTTTCGTCGGCGATGCCGTCGAAGTCCATATCCAGGAAACGTATACGAACGGAGCCAAAATCAAAGTCCCGGTGAGCGAAGCCAATCTCGAGTTGGACAAGCCGTACCTGCTCAAGCAGCAGGCCGACGGCAAGTTCAAAACGGCGGGCGTGGGCCAAACGAAACTGACGGTGACTTCCGGCGGCGTGTCCGCGAGCGTGACCGTATCCACCAGTCTCCGCGATTCGTTGAAATACGCCAAACAGGTGAACGGCACCGTCTTCCTTCCGGTAAAGACCGTATCCAAAGCCTTGGGCGGAACCGCAACCCCTTCGGGCGACGGATGGAACGTGGCGTTCGGGGATGCTTCCCTGTCGTTCAAAGCCGGCAGTTTAGCAGCGCAATTCGGAGGCAAGGACGTCCAGCTTAAAGCCGCTCCGTTTACCGAAAAAGGAGAAACGTACATCCCCGCTTCCTTGTTGGCCGACACGCTGGGAGCGAAGGTAAGCTGGGACTCGAAGTGGAAACAGGCGGACATCAGCTTCGGCAGCGCCAAAATGACCGTCGTTTCAACGGAAACCGCGGGCCTGATCAAAAAAGCGATGCAGGGCAGCTTGGCCAAATTCATCGGAAAATCCTACTGGGTGAACGACTTCGAAGGCTGGGAGCGATTCTCGAAGGTGACCGTCGCCGACGTTCTTCCTACCGATACCGGAAGCTTCGTCATCGTCTTCAAAACGCCTGCGGGAAAAACGCTCAAAAGCTATTCCATGAGTTCCTCCGAAGTCATCAAGACGTTGACCGATTCCAGTTACTTTTTGAACTACGATCCGTACAAAAAATATAAATGGTCCGCCTCCACCTGGAAGCAGATCAAAGCAGGAAACGTGGCGCTGGGCATGACCAAGGAGCAAGTTCTCCTTTCGTGGGGAGCGCCGATCGCCAAAGATATCCAAAAGGTACAAGGGAGCACCATTGAAACCTGGGGTTATGCAAGCTACGATTTCGTTTCCTTCCTGAACGGCAAGGTAACCCTGATCATTATGTAATCCCAGACTTGGCTGCAAAACCTGAATGCCTATGCACGAATAACCTCCAGGCTTTTTGTCTGGAGGTTTTTTCGCTTGAATGGAATGAGGAGTGATCAATAATCTATATATACCCATGTAATACATACTGCTTCAGGATTCAGTGTCAGCCATAAGGGGTGAATTATTCAACTATTATGGTTAACACCGAATCCTAATGGAGCTGAAGTCCAATTTGTAACTTGATCTGGTTCTCATTATTTGTTAAACCGTTTTTGCTTATCTTTATTTTTTCTTTAAAACAGCGGCAAAGGACTCGCTGCCCGGTACATAATCTCCACCGTTGACATCTGCATATACTTCTTCGAGAATAAATCCAGCATCATTTACTTCTTTTTCCAAACTTTCAACGGTGTAATGTTGATTCCAATAATTATAATTTATGATCTTACCATCGCCGAAAACCAAAACATTTTTTGCCAAAGTAACGTTATCCGGGTATTTAAGCGAGGCGTATAATGTTAAATGCTTCCTATCCGACAATGGGTTATCTTTTCTGGATAGGCCCCACATCAAATTTTGTTGAAATTTTTCATAGCTAGTCTCTGATAACACATCTAATAGAACAAATCCCCCGGTTTTTAAACTACGGTGGACTTTGCTAAGTATTTTTTTTCTATTCTCTGGACTAAATACACCATAAATCTGGTAAATTAGTAAAGCTAAATCAAACTCATTTTCAAACTCAATGTGCATCATATCTTCATTCCTGTAATCAATTGATAAATCCTTTTTTCTCGCTTCATTAATAGCGTATTCAATGGATGTTTTATTAAAATCAATACCAACAACGTTGTATCCCTTCATGGCTAAGTACTGAGAATAAAGCCCTGGACCACAACCTAAGTCGATAACTTTTTTATACTTCTCTACTGGTGCAATTTTATTTATAAAATCAATAGTTTCATCAATAAAACGGCTCTCCCTGCTACCCCCAGGTATATTTTCATCAAAATGAGCTTTCAGAACAAAATCGGCTAGATCTGGATCAAGCCAAATTTCTTGCGTTCCTTCTTCAAATGGTTCGGGATTTTTTGCAATTTCTAACAACTTTTCCATTTTCATTACCCCTCAATTGAATTTTGATATATTTATGGGTACACTAGAATAATGGAGTTGCTTAGCTGATAATCAGCTAAGCAACCGAAGAGCATTGATTTGTACCGACAATTTTTACAAATTAAATTAGCAATGATTGCTTACTGAAGAGATGAAACTGCTGGTTGTTGTTACAGTCCATGTTGTTGTAATCGTTGCATCTGCTGCTTGGCCTTTACCATCAGCGTCATGCGCCAATTTTTGCAATTCCAATACCGCGTTCATTTTTTCACCTCCTTTACTGATTAAGGACATTCATTTAGCAGTGATTGCTTACTGAAGAGATGAAGCCGGTGGTTGTTGTTACAGTCCATGTTGTTGTAATCGTTGCATCTGCTGCTTGGCCTTTACCATCTGCATCATGCGCCAATTTTTGCAATTCCAATACCGCGTTCATTTTTTCACCCCCTTTACATAATTAAGAGCATGCCGTCGGCAAACGATGGCTTACTGAAGAGATTATTGTTGAGTTATACCTGCCGCTGAGGTCAGCATATTAAATTTGTTCAGTAGTTACTGGTAGATCCTTGGCTTTTGTTCTTGTTAGAAATTCGTCTGAATTTACTAGTGGCAGCCAATAGAGCGGATGATTGTTGATTACCCCCATCAATGCCAGAATTATTCCTGAACTTCCTGAATAAACATCATCGGCTAATCGATAAGAAAATTGTCCTGGATATACATAATAACCATTTTTCTTTATTAAAAAGATGTGAAGCAAATTCAATACGTCACTAAGAATTTCTTCACGCTTTTCTTCCTGCTCAACCATCGAAGGAAGTAAAAGGAAGCTGCCGGCGCCATCAAATAAACCTCCACTAATGGTGGAACACATCTTTGATAAATTTAATATCGCATCCATCTCTTCCCTGTAAAGATCTTGTCCGCTAACATGGTTTAAAAACCAAATGGAGACAGCAATTCCGATAGATCCTCCGGACAGGTACGGCAATAGGCGATTTCTGTCATCCAATGTTTGTATTACGCCGGTGATATCGTCTTTTTTTGTCTTTTCTAAATCTTGATTTAGTAGCAGTTTGGCCTTTTCTAGATACTGTTCATTACTGGTAGCTGAATAAAGTGCCGAATAAAACAGGGATACGCCGGATAATCCATCAATTGCACCTATCTCAACCGCCATCCAGTCATTGGCTCTTAACGACTCATCCTTAACTCTATTCAATTCAATTAACTCTTCTAGTTTCTTTGCAAACCGCAAGTATGCTTCATTGTTTGTCTCAAGGTACAAACTAATAACGAATAATCCTATTCCTGAAAGACCCGAGCGTAATGAAACATTAGTTTCGTTAATATTTCCCATTAAAGTCGTCATTTCATTGAAGACAATTTCCTTGTAGCCGTTTTCATAAAGCAAAGCCATTATTCCTGTTTTCCCAGTTAATAACCCATTGTCATCCATGCGAGTGAATTGATCTAATAAATAATTTTGAATCCATTCATTTACTTCTGAAATACCAGAATTATTTTTAGTAAGTGTAAAAGCTGCACCGCTTCCACCCGTTAAAAAGTTGAATCCCCCTCCACTCATCTCAAACTGACGAATGTCGCCGTTAATAAACCTTTCATCCTTCGTTAAATGATTCTCAACGCCTTTTATTAACTTATTCATGATGGAAGCCAAGTTAAAGTCACTTGTCTGATCGCCAAGGTTAATTGCTTTAGGAATATACTCTTGGTAAGCATTGATTCGCTTATCGCATTTTTCTTGTAAATCTACAATAAAATCGTAAAATGAGTCTTCATAATTTTCTTTTATCCATTTAAGGTGGTTGTATTGCAAATACCCTTCTAAATCTTCCGAAGACAAGACTGGAAGCGCCAAATACCTTACCAATCTCTTCAGTCCAAACCAATCTCTTGCAGCAGCAACCTTCATTTCCTGCGAAACAAATCCAATTGTGGCCATATTAGGTTTGTCTTCGGAGTTTACGGGCATGGCAGTTTCAAAGTCTATCATCCTAACGGTTAAGTCTTCCGTTACCATTACATTTGCCGGTTGCAAGTCACCCATAGCTACACCCTGATGATGGATTTTATCTACGAGAGCAAAAAGCTGGAGCAGAATCTTTTTAACGTTTCTAGCATGATTGCTCATACTGTCACGGCCTCTAAAGAATGGAAAATCTTGAGCAAGCCATTGCCTTATGTCTCGCCCTTCAATGAATTCCTCTACTAAAAAATAATGTTCCCACTCTTGGAAATACTCGATTAAATTAACAACCCCCGGCACATCTTTTAGTTTTTTTAAAGCCTCATATTCCTTTGTTTGCCTTGTTAAGGCGTCTTGAGCTGCCCCGTCTAAACCAGCATTTGGCCTTGCTTCCTTAATGATTACTTTCAAGTTATCTTTCTTTCGAGTTGCGAGGTATACCCCGCCGGCATTACTATAGCTAATTGCAGATTCAATCTGGTACCGACCTAAATGGCCTCCCCCTTTATCTTCCAAGTCACCGGAATTATTAATCGTATTAAGATAATCGTCGAACTCTTTCACAAAGTCAGGAACCTGGTAAAAGGGAGTTCTCTGATCCTTAATTAAATTCCCTTTCTCGTCCCTAATGCAATGCTCGCCAAGTTCATTATAGATACGTCTAAATCCTCCATATCTATAAAATACATTGCTATTTTTCCATCGTTTATCACTAAGAATATACGGTCCTTTTTTAAACCCTTGAGTGATTAAAGAAATAGATTCCAACAATTCAACAAAAACTTCGTTATTCATTGGATATATTGTGATAAATTTCCCGGAAGAGGCGCGATTTGCATTTTTCGAATTTACTTTTATATAACTATGCCGATCCTTAAGATGCTTGAACTCAATCTTCCTGTCTATGCAAAACCGTCCAACCTTATCTAACACACTCTGAGAATCTTCTAATAACGAAGTTACGTGAATTTTCCACCCCTGCTCTGGCAGGATTGAACCCTTAACATGGTATTGCTTCCACACTGAGTCACTTTCTGAAATAACGGAATATGTATCAGGAATTTCATTTAGCTCATATGAATCACCCTCTTCGCCCATCTTCGATTTTCCGTAATATTCCGACTTCGGTTTCAAATACTGATGATAAAGCATGTTACCTTCCATACAAAATCCCTCCATTTATATAGATTGAACTAAGTTTTGCACTGAACTTCCTGTTATTACGCCCTAATATTGGCCTATAACATTTCTAGATATTTAAAAGTTCATCTTTACAACGTTAGGAGTGATTGTGTGTCCACTAAAATTCTTTTCTGAGGTATATAAAGACAGAAATGAAAAAGGAAAGGATGTACATGATAACACCAAATATGATGTATATGATCGGAACGGATAAAGATGGATCAATACTTAAATTTGACAGTGGCGATTGTTCTATCAGATATCCAACCACTCCTTGTAATCCAATAGCAGCAAAAAGTCCCCCAATTGCACCGCCAATGACAATAGCATCCGATTTTTCCGGGCCAATCATATAGAGGAGCGGATAAGCTATCGCACCGGCAAAGAGAACGATGAAAGTCCCAAAAGAGACGATTTTGAATATATCATCCATTGGCGTATCTGAGATCAGACCATATATATAAAAGATGCCATACGATAATAAAGCTCCGATCATTGCCACAAAAAAATAGAAAAGGTAGTGGCTTTGAACAATATTGTTTCTAGTAACCGGCAGAGTAAGCACGTACTTATCATAACCAGACTTGCCTTCATATTTTATAATTTCAAGTGCAGGCATCGCTATAAGCAAGATAATTAACATAGCAACAAAACGGTGCATCGAAGCATCTCCAAAATAAAACATGAGTCCAGACACCAATACCGCTATTCCTGCGTAAGCAAAAAAACTTCGATAAACCAGGTAATAATTTGTCAGTAATAGACCTGTCAATTATTTTTCACTCCTTGTTAATAAGACACTGATTTCCTCCATGGAGATGGTTTTAGCTGGAATTCCTTTTGGCAAGGCCTGTTTATCCGATATAAGTACACTGAAATAAGAACCACTGTTCCTTTTCGCTACAACTATATCCTTGTCGAGCAAGGTTAGTTGTTTCTCATCAATATCTACAATAGCGTAACTTTCAAAAATTTTATCCTTCTCTTCGTTTAATAAAATTTCGCCATCTTTTATAAAGACAACATGGCTGGCTATTTTCTCGACATCGCTCATAATATGGGAAGAAAGCAATATCCCCCCATTACTTGTACTCACAAAATTCTTTAATTCATCTAACAATTCTTCCCTTGATGAAGGATCAAGCCCTCCCGTCGCTTCATCTAAAATTAATAATTTTGCATTATGTGACAACGCAACAGCTACGGACAGCTTCATGGACATCCCGCGCGAGAGTTTATTTACTTTCTGATCAGTCGGTAAAGAGAATGCATGAACCAGCCGATAAAATTGGGCTTGATCCCAAGATTTAAACAGTTTTTCAAAAACTTTGTTCAGTTGCTTTATTGTAAGATGAGCCGGTAAATTCATAGCATCAAATACGACCCCTATTTTTTCCTTTAACTTGGCATGCTTATCTATATTTTCTTCGCCGAATATTTTAACTGTACCGCTATCTTTAGTAATTAATCCTAGTATTGCCTTGAATGTTGTTGATTTACCTGCCCCATTATCACCAATGAAAGCAACAATTGATCCGAACGGCACGTTGAACGTAACTTCTTTTAAAACAACTTTATGACCAAATGATTTTGTAATGTTTTTAATTTCCAGAAGGTGTGGCATCGTTTCACTCCTATTATGAAGTCGTCCTTACATTGGAGAAATTCGAGACGATCGGTTTAAAGCTCCCTCCCTTTAATTTCATTAAAGTCAGGGGCTAGCATTTGGGGTTTTTGTCCATTTATAAACATGATGGTATGGAATCATCGTCGGAAATGTAGGTTTTACAAATTTAAAAAATAACAGAGGACAGGGAATGCAACTGGCTGCAATACTGTAAAAGAAGTAAACATGGCGCTCATGATGGATGATTGGTTTTATGCTTTCTGGTGCGCAGTCTTGATATGTTCATTTCATGAAGGTGGAAGGAGTCCATTCCCCGACGGCTTTTCATCTTTAAAGTAAAGCCAGTCGGAGCCAGAAATATGGCAGTCATGGAAAAACTGAAATATGATGAATTATTAGATTACCGAATCTAAGGTATGTTGGGTTGTGCCTAACCCTGTAACAATTGTACCAAATTTTATTATAATTTGGAAAGTATGTAAAAACATCCATATGGATTCTTTTACCATAAAATGAAATTATAAGTTAGTTGATTCATTCCCCTTTTACAATTAAAGTTGTGCTCGATTCATTGGAAAAATGTAAATGCAGCACTTCTTCAAGATCCTTTTCCGTTAGATTTTCTAGTGTGGGCAGGACATCAAATAAATCCATCCCATTAAAACGATAACGTGTAAATTGGTTAGCAATAAATTGAGGTGAGTTTATGGCGCTTAAGAAGTTACCAATCTCCTTCTTAACGATTCGTTGCGCATCTTCTTTCTGGATTGGTTTACTCTTAAACCTATCAATGGTTTCGCTTACAATTTTCATGACTTCTTCGGGCTTACGACTATCTCCGCCAATGACTGAAAAACCAAAATCCTTTTCATTTGTATAGTCAAAAGTAAATGACTCATCCACATAACCATTATCGTACATCGTTTCGTACGTTTCAGAGCTTTTACCAAACATTAGCTCAAGCAGGACATTTAGGGACAGTTCATATTTAAGCAGCTCTTGACCTTGTCTTACAGGATTCGGTTCTTTATAGCCAATAAAAACTTTAGGCGTCTGGACCGGCAACATGATAACACTTGATCTCTTGCTTACTTCGGCGACTTCGTCAGGGAATATACGGCGAATCTCTTCAGGATCTCGAAATGTTTTTTGCTCTTGATTGTTTCGGATGAGCCCTATTACTTCATCAGGATCAACAGGTCCAACAACAAAATACAACATATTACTAGGGTGATAGAAGGTATTATAGCAAGAGTATAAGTCCTCTTTAGTAATTTGATTAATAGAATGAATCGTTCCTGCTATATCAATTTTTACCGGATGACTCTTATACATATTTTCTAAGATTCCAAATCGAGCACGCCAGTCTGGATTATCGTCATGCATTTTTATTTCCTGTTCAATAATCCCTTTTTCTTTTTCTACCGTTTCGTCCGTAAAATACGGATCTTGAACACAGTCCAGAAGAGTTGTGAGGTTTTGGTTTATGTTCGTTGTCGCTGATAATGTATAGGCCGTACGAGTAAAGCTTGTAAATGCATTAGCAAAAGCTCCTTGCTTTGCGAATGTATGAAAGACATCGCCCGTTTCGCTATCAAACATTTTATGCTCCAAAAAATGCGCAGTTCCATCCGGAACCCGAGTGGGGCATTCTTTCCCTGAAGGCATGAAGTGGTTATCTACTGAACCATATTTTGTTGTGAATGTCGCAAATGTTTTATGAAAGCCTTTTTTGGGAAGCACGAAAACGTCAAGCCCATTAGCGAGCTTTTCATAATAAATTGTTTCCTCTAATGTTTTGTAGATTATTGGCTCCATTCGGTTTGACCCTTTCTATTTAAGAAATAGATTGTATCAAGCTCCCATTGATTGGCGGCACAAATAACGTCGTTTTTTGAAACCGCACCGATTCTTTTCATTTGATCATTTAATTTATGAGATAATCCGCTATCAACCGCTTGAATAGATATATCCATGATTCCTAGAGGGGTATCATGCGATTCCAGCAATAGATTAATCAACATAGCTTTGCCTTGTTCAACCTCGTCCTCAGTAAAGTCGCCTTCTTTCATCGCCTTCTCTTGTTCCCTTATAATTGCGACTGCACGTTCATAATTATCAAAATCGATTCCCGCCATCGTTAGCAATAACCCCTTATTGCTTTCTATTTGTGAATGAGCAAAATAAGCAAGACTCTCCTTTTTCCGTAAATTGGCGAACAATTTGGAAGAAGGGAATCTACCAAAAATCGCATTTGCTACCCTTGTAGCTTCATAGTCTTCATCTTTTATTGTAGAATAAGTCCTATAACCCAAAAGGAGCTTCCCTTGCTTTACGTCCATTTGATCTTGAACAACTTTAACGTTATTTGCACATCTTTTATCTGGAATCATTGCCTTTACGGGGTTGTCGTTATGTCGTTCAGAAAAAACATCCCGTACCATTGATTTAACGTCATTCTCATTAAAGGCACCTACGATGAATAAATCAAACTGATCGTGTTGAAGTAATTTTTCATATACTTGATAAAGAGATGGAGCATGAAGGGAATCGATATCTCCTTCTCTCCCGTATGGAGAATACTGATACGGTTCACCTTTAAACATCTCTTCTATCAAACGGACATGGGCGTAGAGCATTTTGTCATTAAACATCGAAGCTAATCGTTGCTTTAACGATCGCTTCTCTTGTTCAACAATTGAAGCATGAAATACTCCATTTTCAAGCATTGGAGAATAAACAATTTCGTGCAATAAATCAAGAGATGATTTCAATAAAGAGTCAGATTCATTAAGGAATCGATCTGCTGGGATTTCCATTCTAAAAGCAATAATATGGCTCTCTCCCTTTTTTAAGACATATGGGAAAAGAGTTGCTCCATACATTCCATCAAGCTTTTGTTTTATTCGCTTGCGATTCGGGTAGTTCGTTGAACCTCCATTCAGAATATGGGGAATTAACGATCTCGCGGTAATCAAATCCTCTTCAAGCGGTGCTTGCATCATCAACATTATGCTCATCGTTTTAAATTTGTCTGTATTGCATAGGTGAAGACGTAACCCATTTTGGTCACTGGAACTGATATGAGTGTCCTCCATATTTCAATCCCCTTCCTTGGTGCAGCAAACACAATATTGGAATTTTATGTAATTTATTACATAAAATTTGTGATATTTATATAAACTTACAATAACTTAGTTGAGTAGGACAAGTCAATATGGATGAAATTACATAGTAAAGCGAATATCGTTCTTCCTTTTCTGCCGAAGTTCAGGAGGGGCCTATTTAACAATCTGCTGGAAGTCATAAGGTTTTGTGGGGAAACATAAGAGAATGCATACATCAGCTGCATATTCGAGCGAATAGGTTCAGCTCCATTCAGAACAAATGTGTATGGACTGGCTTTCAACCATAAAGCCTTACATATTTCGGATACGCCCGAAGATGGATTTCCTTGGCCCGCTGCTGGGTCGTTTCCTTCACGTCCGGCACGCTCTCCGCTTCGACGTAATCGGCAAGCATGTCAATGACATCATCAAAAAGCTTTGCTCTAAAGTAAAGCTCCATCCGTTCTAAAGTCTCCTCGTCTGCCAGACGTTTGATTTCACCCTTCCATGCCGGCCAATCCTTTCCACGATACAACGGCCACAAAAACACCGAGTAGTCCCTGGCGGCATCCCTCAAGCGGATTATGAAAGACTTGCTTCCAGCCGAAGCGGCATCGAATAAGTGAACGACGAAAAACTTTTACGTTCGGTTTACGCAGGCTTGACGAAGAATAAACATGCATCCCTCATGATAAAAAGGACATCTTGAACTTCATTTAAATAGAGGGAGACATGACTGCAATCATGAAAAAAACCACACTTCTGGGCGCTGCATTCTTTTTGACCGTATCGCCGCTGGGCGCTGCCATGGCCGAGGCCGGTGCGGTTCCCCATAAAAATACGGCGGTTGTCCAGCATCCGGCGAAGCAGGGTGCTTTTACGGGAGCGACCGTCGAGAGAGCAAAAAACGGAGCCCTTACGATTCATTGGAAAACGTCGGCCGACCTTGGCCCGGTCAAAGTGTATTGGAGCACCAAACCCGACGGAGGCTGGAAAGAACTCGCGCGCACCTATGCTTCTTATGGCGGCTTGCATACGGCCGACCCGAATCCGGGAAGCCGGGTATATTTTAAAATCAAGGGCGGCAACGGCTCCGAAATCAAAACCGCTGAACGTCTGCTCCCCCTCCAGGGCGCGACGAACTTCCGTGATCTTGGCGGTTACCGAACGGCGGACGGCAAAACCGTCCAATGGGGCAAGCTGTTCCGTTCGGACGAGCTGGCCGGCTTGACCAAAGCCGACATTACTTTTCTTCAGAAAAGCGGACTGAAAACGATCATCGATTACCGCACCGACGATGAAGTGAAGCAAAAGCCCGATCCCGCCATCCAAGGCGTTGCCTACGTCCGGAATCCGGTTTTTGGGCAATCCGGCAGCGGAACCGATATTTTCGCATATATGGCTGCAGGCGAATTTGACAAAATGGGCAAACCCGGCGACGTGCTGATCGCGGCAAACCGGGACATGGTGGACCACCCTGAAGCTTACGCGAAGCTTTTTGACATGATGCTGGACCCTGACGCAACCGCTTTCGTTCAGCATTGCACCGCCGGCAAAGATCGTACCGGACTCGGCTCGGCGCTCATACTCCTCGCGCTTGGCGTTCCGAAGGAAACGGTCATGCAGGATTTTCTGCTCAGCAACCAATACCGCGCAGCGTACAACAAAGCAGCCGTGGATGCCATGGTGAAACAGTTCCAACTGAAGGACGAAAACGCCATCGGGATCATCCAGGCGCTGATGGACGTTCGCCCGGAATACATGAACGCCGCTTTCGACGAAATGGCCAAAAAATACGGCTCCATCCAAGGCTTCTTGGAAAAGGGAATCGGTCTGAGCGCAGCCGAGCAGGCCAAGCTGAAAAAAATGTATCTCGAATAGGCTGGACTCGTGCCTGAAAGTTAAATCGGCATGAGCGGTTAAAGGACGGTCCTTGCAGCGTTTCGCCGCAGAGGAGCCGTCCTTTTTCTGAGTTTTTTAATATTTAAGAATCGTGTAGGCGCAGTATATCAATAACAGAAACATCAGCAGGTTAAATGGTCTGCTATGCTTCGACAGAAACCTGCTAAAAACGGCCCCGAACAAACTCCAGCTTAATGTCCCCGCAAATCCGATGCAACCGAGAAGAATCGAATACAGCCAAAGGCTGGCGGTTGAACGGCAATACGGAACAATAAATACCGAAACGACCGATAAACCGAACAATATGACTTTGGGGTTGATGAACTGCAGCAGCATGCCTGTAAAAAAACGTTGTTCCCCCTCCCGCTCCCCGACAGCGTTTTCGTCTTTGCTCCGAATGATCTTCAGGGCCAGATATACCATGTACACGGAACCGATGATCGACATCCAATACTCGATTTTAGGAATGACATCCTTCAGCCACAGATCGAAATAACAGCATAACAAAAGGATCGCCCAAAAACCGGTCCCCACGCCGAGACAAAATTTAAAGGTTTTGCGAAAACCATGCTTTTGCGCCAGATACATGGCCATGATGTTATTGGGACCGGGCGTAAAACTCGAAATAAACGCGTACAGCAGCATCGACGATAACAGCATCCCTCTCCCTCCTTTTATTGGACGTTATATAATCTATTTTGTGCTTTATAACGCCTATAATGATACAAGATGAACGCTATATTGTAAATGTAGGTTGGAACAGGATGCTCCCCTTTTCTCCTCCATTTGTTTTTGGATCGTATGTTATACTTTTCTTAAAACAACCCTCGAGGAGCGTATTTCTATGGCCGAAGAAATTCATCTCGTCATCGCCAAAAATGTAAAGGACATCCGTGAGCGCAAAAAACTAAGCCTGGATAAAGTATCCGAATTAACGGGAGTCAGCAAAACGATGATCGGACAAATCGAAAGAGGGGAATCGAGCCCGACCATCACGACCATTTGGAAAATAGCGACGGGTTTGAAGGTATCTTTTACTTCATTGATCCATGAGCCTCAGCCTGAAACCAAAATCGTGCTCCGGGATGAAATCAACGTATTGTCGGAAGACGACGGAAAATATAGAGTGTACCCCTGCTTTCCTTATCATGAGGATCAGCGGTTTGAGCTTTATTTTATCGAAATCGAACCAGGCGGGTACCATCACGCCGATCCGCATATTGAAGGCACGGAAGAATACATCACCGTTTTTGACGGCGAAATGACCATCGAAGTGAACCAATCGAAATTTACGATCAAGCGTGGCGATTCGATCAGATTCAAAGCGGACCGATCCCATTCTTACCGTAATACTGGGGATTCCTTGGTGCGGGCAAGCATGACGATATATTATCCTGAAACGCAGTAACCGGGTCGATGATGGTACGCTCTCGCTCAGTCCGGGTAACTCAGAGGCAAAGACGGGTGCGGGTACAGCTATCGATCATGCGTAAGGAGCAGGAGAAAAAGCCTTGGCCTGAAGCCAAGGCTTTTTTTGTGCAACAGACGAAAAAAACGAACCCTTCTGCCCCTCCCCTTAGACTTTCGTTCGCCGTTCACTGTGGTTAAAGCAAGGAGAGAAAAATCCATTTATGTTGACTAACCTTCCTGCCATTTGTCCAAGCTAAGAATCGATGAAGCGGAATTTTTCAGAAAATGTGGAGGTATATGAATGGCATTTCAGAGCGAAACGATACAAATGGATATCTACCAATGCGGCGACGAGGCTGCGAAGCTTTTACCGGTATCGTTCGACGAATGGGAAAACCGAGCCAAAGAAGTTCTTGCTGCTGCCCCGTTCGGCTACGTTTATGGAGCGGCAGGAGCCGGAGATACGCATCGCGGCAATGTGGATGCCTTCCAAAAATACCGGATCCGGCCTCGCGTTTGCAGCGATATTTCCAAGCGTGATCTTTCGGTATCGATTTTCGGCGACCGATTCCCGGTTCCCTTTCTATTGGCACCGATCGGGGTCAATACGATTCTTCATCCCGATGGCGAACTGGCACCTGCCAAAGCCGCGGCGAAACTGGGCGTTCCTTATATCCTTAGCAACGTTTCCAGCGTCTCCATGGAGGAGGTAGCCGAAGCAATGGGAGACGCCGTTAGATGGTTCCAACTCTATCCTCCCAAAGATCATGAGCTGACAAAAAGCTTTCTGAAACGTGCGGAGGCGGCCGGATTCAAGGCCATCGTCGTCACGGTGGATTCGACCCTTCTTGGATGGCGCGAAACCGATCTCAGGAATGCCTACTTGCCTTTCCTTACGGGACAAGGAATGGGCAATTATTTTTCCGATCCCGTCTTTTGTTCGCAACTCAAGGAATCTCCCGATAAAAACGTGAAGGAGGCCGCCTTGAAGGCTCTGGAGGAAGGGAATAACACCTGTTTTACTTGGAAAGAGCTTGAATATATTCGGGAACAAACCCGTCTGCCTTTGCTGATTAAAGGAATTACGCATCCTGACGATGCCCTGCTGGCCTTAGAACATGGCGTCGACGGCATCATCGTTTCAAACCATGGAGGACGACAGCTTGATGGAGCCGTGGCGACGTTGGATGCCTTGCCTTCGATCAGCGAATCGATACAGGGCAAAATCCCGATTATTATGGACAGCGGCATTCGCAGAGGGGCGGATATCTTAAAAGCGATCGCTCTTGGGGCCACGGCCGTTTTGGTCGGACGCCCGTATGCTTACGCGTTAGCCGTTGCGGGACAAACCGGAGTAGAAGAAGTGATCAAACATCTTATGGCGGAAACCGAACTGCAGCTGGCTATATCCGGGCGAAGCCGGATTGAAGAAGTGGATGAATCCCTGATTATGAAAGTAAAATGACCCAATACATCCATCTGGTATGGGAGGGGCCCAAATGAACCTTAGTTTTATCTGGGAAGCTTTGGCCGTGCTGTTCGTAGGATTCTGTTTGCTGCGCATATTGGGCAAAAAAACGGCAGCGGAAATGACGGGTCTCGAAATCATTACCCTGCTGGCTATGGCCTCTATGATCGGGCACGCTATTTCCGGGCACGGATTATGGAAAACCATCGTAACTTTGTGCATTTTCGTGGCGCTTTTGATTACGGTTCAAGTACTGGCGATAAAATTGGATTGGGTCGAGAGATGGTTTATGGGCAAAGCAACGCTTGTCATTCAGGATGGAAAGATTATACCGCAAAACTTGAAAAAGCTGCGCTTATCCGCCGATCAATTGGAGGCAAAATTGCGAGCGAAGGGAATCTCCTCTTTTGCCGACGTCAAGACCGCTACCATCGAAATGAGCGGCCAAATCGGTTACGAATTGATGCGGCATGCCAAACCGGTAACGATCGGGGAGTTCGAACAGGCGTTGGCACAGCTGCAATTGAAGCTGCCACAACAGCAGACCCAACCAAACGGGAATCTCTTCGACGAAGTCTTGCGCCAGGAGCATGAACATCGCATTTCCCCGGATCTTGATTAAGGATATCCTTTCAGATGTTGCCTAAGCCGGCGTCTAGGCTGCATCAAAGCCCCCGCTTTTCCAATACATTGACCTAACAAGCCACTTTCGCAATGAGGATGTGGCTTTTATATTTGTACCGATTTGCCCTTGACGTGTTTTGGCTATCCACATATAATTAACATCAATAGAACATATGAGCAACTGTTCATATGAATACAATCATATAGGAAGTAGGTATAGGTATGGCAGGACATGATCACAATCACGCCCATGATGATAGTCACGGACATGGACAAAACAACAAAAAAGTGTTGCTGTTCTCTTTTATCATCATAACCGCTTATATGCTGGTCGAGGCATTTGGGGGATTTTTTACGAATAGTCTTGCCCTGCTATCGGATGCCGGTCATATGCTGTCGGACTCTCTTGCGTTAGCGATCGCTTTACTTGCGTTTAAGTTTGGAGAAAAAGCGGTCGATAAGGGAAACACGTTTGGTTACCGGAGATTTGAAATATTGGCTGCGATGCTAAACGGCGTTACCCTGATTGTGATTGCCTTATACATTTTTTACGAAGCGATCGACCGATTTGTGAACCCGCCGGAAGTCGCTACCGTGGGAATGCTGGTCATTAGTTCCATCGGCCTGCTCATTAATATACTGGTTGCGTGGATCATGATGCGTGGCAGCGATACGGAGCACAACCTGAACATGAGAGGCGCTTACCTGCACGTAATCAGTGATATGCTCGGATCGATCGGGGCCATTATTGCCGCTCTGCTGATGATGTTTTTCGGCTGGGGATGGGCAGACCCGGTTGCCAGTGTCATCGTCGCAGTACTCGTTCTCCGGAGTGGTTACTATGTCAGCAAATCTTCCCTGCATGTACTTATGGAAGGAACGCCGCGTAACATTGATGTAGAGGAAGTTGTGCAAGCCATTTCGCAGTTTGAAGGCGTGAAGGCCGTGCATGATGTGCATATATGGACCATCACGAGCAACTTAAACATGCTCACGGCCCATATTGTGGTCGACGGGAACAGAACGGTTTATGAGGTCAACGCCCTTTTGCAAAAAATCCAGCATATGCTGGAGCATAAACATATTCCCCACTCTACTCTACAAATCGAATCGGAAAAACATGGACACGACGAATCTGTTTTATGTAACGTAAAAGCGGGCGCACCGGATGCACATGCCCATCATCACCATTAATACAAGTTTATATATCGTTTATCGGAGCGGTTGGGTGATATCTCCCCGCTCCTTTTTTATTTCTAAGAAAAAAATGGCCGTGCTTCAAGGAATGAGCAGAAACACTCCTTCACCGCACTGCGGGCGCTTCCTTCATTTGATCCAAAACGGTACAATTCAAAGTAGGCGATGGTTGGAGCCTTTGCCGGTGATGGCGCAGCTAAAAGTCGTCGAAAAGGGAACCCGCCGGATGAACAGAATATTCAAATCATTTCAGGAAGGCGCTGGATCATGAACGCGATATCTTATCGAAAATCCGTGGCATGGGCCAAAACGCTCGGCAGCTTACTGTTTGTGCTGGCCTGCCTGTTTCTGCTGTATGCGGCTTTTTTTATGGATACCTCTATTATTCGTAAGTTCTTTTGTATCACATCGGCCATTATAGGGATTCCGTTTTTTGGAGGATATTTGGTTGTCAGCTTGCCAAAGGCGCTCAAATCAGACACGCAGCTGCTGAACTACGATCAAAATTCCGTTTCAGACGGTACGCGGACCGTTGCCTGGGCGGAGATTGCAAGCATCAGCTACAGCGGCCCTTCCATTCGGAAGTGGCTGCTTCCGAAATTTCCTGCGCTGATTTTTCATTTGAAAAACAGGGAGACCTGGAGCGTGAATACGTATTATTTGTTGACCGATGCCGAAATTCAGTCTGTCATGAAGCGCCTGCGGGGGCTGATCAGCCGAAACGGGAAGGAAACGAAGTAGTTCTGTATTGCAGGATTTGGGGTATGCCCTGGTCGTCGTTCATCAAGGGGAGGAACGGATGCAGGACTCACGAGGGTATAGGATTGTGGAGCCGGCTATCCGCCCGGCGAATCCACTGCCTCCCCTATGACGGGTTTTCGACAGACCGGCAGCAGCTGCCATCTCGGCAAGAGATTGAAGGTTTGTACGCCTGTGTATGTTGTTGCTTATTGGTACGAACGTTTCCCGTTCATTTAATGCTAACCCCATACCGTGGGTCATGGTGATCTTTGGCCCGGTTAGAGCCTCGCGAACGTGATGTAATCGACTTGGACAGGCTCTGCCGATTCCATCCGAAGGGCCCGGTTGATCTGTCCCCGGTGATATTGCCCATGCAAGAGGACCTGCAACAGGATGTCCCGGACGGATGTTCGGAACGGATCCCCGCTCTGATTCGCATAGTCGATCATCTCGTCCAACCCGGATTCCTCGAGCCCCTCGATATAGACGCGATATTCCTCGGCGTTTTCTTCGAACATCCTCCGGATCGCCGCCAGGTCTTCCGCATCCTCCCACAACGAATATTGAGCGCTGCCCTTGCCCTGCAATCGGGACAACCAGACCCGTTCCGCGACCGCGACGTGCTGAACCAGCTTCAGAAGTTCCTTGTTCTTCGTCCCGCTTTCCTCAAGCGCGTCCAAAATGCGTCCGTCCGCCCAGTACAGGTGGTCCATCATGCTCTTGATCGTCTTCATTTCGGTTTCCCCCACTTCGTCTTATCGATTTTCTTGAGCCTGCTGTTATCCGTTAGTTTAATCATTCGAACGAACTAAAACAACCTTTTTGGGGTGAATTCTTTGTACGAGGCGCGCTCATAAGAGCATGATTTATAGCTGGTCTCTACTTGCCCAATGGTAAAAAAAGGACGGCTGCAATCGCTCTGCAACTCTCCTTTTTATAAAAAGGCCTTTGCATATGAATGGGCGTCAATGATCATTCCTTATACGAATATTCCTTCCGATCAAAGTGTGCCTGACGGACGGATTCTTAAAATTCGTAAATCAGCGGCTTACGTCACATATTTGAGCTTGCCTGGTTCTCGGTTGATCCCTGGATGTACCGCTCTCCCCATTCGCACATCACATCGATGACCGGCCGGAGGGATTGACCCAGCTCGCTCAGTTCGTACACGACTTTCGGCGGGACCTGGTTGTATACCGTCCGGATGATGACCCCATCCTCTTCCAACTCCCTAAGCTGCTGAGTCAGCATTTTCTGCGTGATGCCCGGGGTCAACTTTTTCAGCTCGCCCGTTCGTTTCGCTCCATAGGTTAAATGGCATAAAATAAGCGTTTTCCATTTTCCCCCGATGACCTCCAGGGTCGCTTCTATAGGTATATTAAAAGCTTGCGGCATACTCGTTTTCATGGCATGTCTTCCCCCGATCCAAATAGGTACTTTTTGGTTCCTATATTACCTTTTGGTGAAAATGACACAAAAAAGTGCGTACTTCTGTTCCTCGATTATATGATACATAATCTCCTTGTGCCAATAAGGAAATCGGCAGACCTAATCCAGCCGGTTCCGGAATGGATGATTATTCATAATGAGGAGGACATATCGAATGAAGGCAAACGGTCAAACATTTCAAAGTTCCGGCAAGCTTTCCTGGGGCTTATTGTTCGTTTTGTGCGGCGCCATTTTTCTGGAAGGGATCGACGTGTCGATGATGGGCGTGGCTCTGCCCGCGATCCGTGCTGAACTGGGCATGTCGACCGGTTCGCTGCAATGGGTAGTCAGCGCCTATGTACTGGGGTATGGCGGCTTCATGCTGCTCGGAGGCCGGGCATCCGACCTGTTCGGGCGAAAAAAAATGTTTCTGGTATGGCTCACGGTTTTCTTTGCGTTCTCCGGGCTAGGCGGACTATCGACCGAAGGCTGGATGCTGATCACCGCCCGGTTTGTTACAGGCATTAGCGCTGCGTTCATGACTCCGGCCGGCTTATCCATCATCACGACGAGCTTTGCGGAGGGAACTGCACGCAACAAGGCATTGCTCGTTTATGCCGGGACGGCAGCCGCCGGGTTTTCACTCGGTCTTGTGGTCGGAGGTATCTTAAGTGAGATCAGCTGGCGGTGGGTTTTCTTTGGACCGGTTTTATTGGCGTTCGTGATTCTTCTAGCCGCGATTCGCCTCATACCGGCCTCCGGTCGGCCGGAGGCATCCTCCAAAGGCTTCGATCTGGCCGGGGCAATCAGCGTCACGGCAGCCATGCTGCTTCTGGTTTACGGTGTCGTGGAATCCTCCAACCTGGGCTGGAGCTGGACCACCGGAATATTAGCCTGCAGTGTTCTGCTTTTTGGTCTCTTCGCAACGATTGAGCGACGCTCGGCATCCCCTTTGGTACGCCTTGGCATTTTTTCAGCCAGCTCGCTCGTACGGGCAAACCTGGGTGCCATGTTATTTGCCGGCTCCTTTTTCGGGTTCCAATTCGTGACGGTACTCTACCTCCAAGAACTGCGCGGCTGGTCATCCCTTGAAACGGGGCTTGCCCTGCTCGCCGTCGGTGTCGATTCCATACTCGCACCTACGCTGACCCCCAAGCTGGTAAACCGTTTCGGCAATATTCCGGTGATTTTCGGCGGGTTCTGCCTCGCTGCGTTAGCCTACGTCCTTTTTCTTCCCATCGGTTTGGACTGGACCTATGCAGCGATGTTCCCGACGATGATCCTGACGGGCCTCGCCTTTTCGCTGACTTACGGACCTTTAACCATCGCCGCTACGGACGGAATAGCGGAAGAAGAACAGGGCCTCGCCAGCGGTTTATTGAATACCTCCTTCCAGTTTGGCGCCGCACTCGGTTTGGCGGTCGTGACCGCTGTGCAGATTGGCGCTACAGGTTTGGACAATTCCCCGCAAGCGATGCTCGACGGCTACCGCACAGCGATGATCGTTCCGATTGCCGCCTCCCTTCTCGGGATCGGCATCACCGCTCTCGGCCTTCGCAAACGCTCGCCGGTAGTGAACAGTTAAATATGAAGAGTTAAATATGAAGAAGCTCCGTCCGCTGGATCAAAGAAACCAAGAGCAGGAATCTGCCCTTGGTTTCTTTACTGGTCGGTTCATTGAAATCGCAGCAACCGGATCCGTCGTTCGCATACGCTAATAAAAAAACCACTGTCGATTTTCATCAACAGTGGTCCTTCGCTTGGCAGCGTCCTACTCTCCCAGGACCCTTCGGTCCAAGTACCATCGGCGCTGGAGGGCTTAACGGTCGTGTTCGGGATGGGTACGCGTGGAACCCCTCCGCTATCGCCACCAAACGATTCAAGTGGTTTGATCACCTGAAAACTAGATACGAAACGTTTTGCGTTTTATTTTCCGTAGCATTTCCCGGTTTTTGTTCCGGGCCCCGCCAAAGTACTCGGAATCAGCTACGAAGCT
The DNA here is from genome assembly GCF_038004655.1 of Paenibacillus sp. FSL M7-1455. Lineage (NCBI taxonomy): Bacteria > Bacillati > Bacillota > Bacilli > Caryophanales > Paenibacillaceae > Paenibacillus > Paenibacillus sp. FSL M7-1455. The sequence goes on from NZ_JBBORO010000001.1 coordinate 5,363,702, forward strand.
GCTCTTCACTTTGGTGGGTAATTTAGGATAAGCCCTCGACCGATTAGTATTGGTCAGCTCCATGCATTGCTGCACTTCCACCTCCAACCTATCTACCTCGTCGTCTTCAAGGGGTCTTACATACTGGGAAATCTCATCTTGAGGGGGGCTTCACGCTTAGATGCTTTCAGCGCTTATCCCGTCCGTACGTAGCTACCCAGCCATGCTCCTGGCGGAACAACTGGTGCACCAGCGGTACGTCCATCCCGGTCCTCTCGTACTAAGGACAGCTCCTCTCAAATTTCCTACGCCCACGACAGATAGGGACCGAACTGTCTCACGACGTTCTGAACCCAGCTCGCGTACCGCTTTAATGGGCGAACAGCCCAACCCTTGGGACCTACTTCAGCCCCAGGATGCGATGAGCCGACATCGAGGTGCCAAACCTCCCCGTCGATGTGGACTCTTGGGGGAGATAAGCCTGTTATCCCCAGGGTAGCTTTTATCCGTTGAGCGATGGCCCTTCCATGCGGTACCACCGGATCACTAAGCCCGACTTTCGTCCCTGCTCGACTTGTAGGTCTCGCAGTCAAGCTCCCTTCTGCCTTTGCACTCTTCGAATGATTTCCAACCATTCTGAGGGAACCTTGGGGCGCCTCCGTTACTCTTTAGGAGGCGACCGCCCCAGTCAAACTGCCCGCCTGACACTGTCCCCGTACCGGATCACGGTACCAGGTTAGAACCTAGATACGATCAGGGTGGTATCCCAACGTCGCCTCCACACAAGCTGGCGCTCATGCTTCAAAGGCTCCCACCTATCCTGTACAGATCGTACCCAAATCCAATATCAAGCTGCAGTAAAGCTCCATGGGGTCTTTCCGTCTTGTCGCGGGTAACCTGCATCTTCACAGGTATTAAAATTTCACCGGATCTCTCGTTGAGACAGCGCCCAAGTCGTTACGCCATTCGTGCGGGTCAGAATTTACCTGACAAGGAATTTCGCTACCTTAGGACCGTTATAGTTACGGCCGCCGTTTACTGGGGCTTCGGTTCACAGCTTCGGGATTACTCCCTAACCGCTCCCCTTAACCTTCCAGCACCGGGCAGGCGTCAGCCCGTATACTTCGCCTTACGGCTTCGCACAGACCTGTGTTTTTGCTAAACAGTCGCTTGGGCCTTTTCACTGCGGCCCCCTCGTGCTATTCACACTACCGGGGCACCCCTTCTCCCGAAGTTACGGGGTCATTTTGCCGAGTTCCTTAACGAGAGTTCTTCCGCGCGCCTTAGAATTCTCTTCTCGCCTACCTGTGTCGGTTTGCG
>NZ_JBBORO010000001.1:5370000-5405000 GCF_038004655.1 Paenibacillus sp. FSL M7-1455
TTGCTCCAATTCACTTAATGTTGCTTGCGAAATTCCAATCATGTTTGAGAATTCATGTTGATTCGATCGATTAGTTTTTACGAATGATCCTGATTCGATCCCCTGAACTTCTTCGCAGCTTCCCCTCTCTCCTTTCATTTCTAAAAAAATGTCCCGATGAAGTTCATCATCGGGACATGCAAAGGAGTAATATACGAATCTGCAGGATGCTCGTATAGATCGACACCCCCTGTAGTGTTGAACTACAGGTCTCCGTTAGTTGAAAAATTGATTGGTCCCCGTCATCCCCGATTCATGTGCGTAAGTTGAGTAATCTTTTAATAACTGCACCCACACTTTATCGTTAACAACGAGGTCCCAATTGACATTTTCGACACCGTTTGGCGTAGCTTCGGGAACTAGATTCTTTGCAATCGCGGACCATTGTTTACTTATCTCATAGATGCCCTTTATCTTTTCGAATTGTTTATCGTTAAGCGTAAGAGTTGACATAGCGGGTGTGCAATCCCCGAGGACTCCGTTTCCGATCAGTTGCCGAGCCAGAAAAAAATGAATATCCTGAGCAGCGTTTGCTGTTATTTGGTCCGTTTGTACGCCGTTCACCTTTTTTAAAGATTTTGCGGTATGAAGCAATTCTTCATATTCCGTGCCGATTGTTTTAAAGTTGTAACAAAGCATGGTCGCCTGATTGGGTAACATTTCTTTATTGCCGCTGTTAATGTATTGATGAAGGGTTTCTTCGCTAACCAGTATGGCTGTCAAAAAATCCGATAATGATTGACTTAGTTTAGCGGAAATATATCTTTCATAGCTCTGGTTTTCCTTAAACTGCAAAAATATAATGATTATTGAGATAATCAATAAAACCGTACATATTGCAACGAGAGATCGTTTGATTGCCATTCAGCACTTCCCCTCTACCGATAATAATTTTTAACGACGCTTCATAACAATAATTATTTTCGATTCCATGCAGTTATTTCTGCCTGCTCGCTATTTCAAAGCCCTTTAATTTCTCGTTTGGTTTAAATTGACGTTTAAATCATCACTAAGTAACCCAATTTCAACGCCATCTGTAACAGATCACCTCCTTATATAGTGACGTCTCTACTCATCCACTTGTTGTCGTAAGCTGTTCCGTTAGATATGTATTTTTGACGGCGCACACCATCCAATCCTGATGACGACTAATACCAGTGCGTTTTCCCGCCATCCACAGGAAAAGATGCGAAAAAAATAAAACCGGCAGCCTTAGGGTGCTTCCCTAAACTGCCGGTTAACCGATGCTTTCCAGCCCCTGTGATTTTAGATAAAAGTTTTTCAAACTCTGTGATCGAAATTAATCATTTTCATACTTTATCGAAACAGGTCGATCTTGGAACCCACTAAGATTTCAGTGACTTACAGATTATTTTAACGCTAAATTCAACAACCCCAGTTTTTGTTGTGGCGCGCGTTTAACTAGCCTTAAGAAAAAAGCCCCCGGGAATTTTGGGGGCTCAGTTAAACGTAGTACGCAGCTTTGTTTCTTAGTACGTGACTTTGTTTTCTAGTATGCAACTTTGTTTCTTTTTACGATACTTTATTGTAATGTATCATCAGCAATTGTTCGAAGAAAATAAAGTATTAGACTGGAATAGTTGATTTGGCGCGGTTTTTGAATTTGAACTTCGTCAACTTTTGAGAAATAAGTTTTAGACTGTGTTGGAATCCCTTAAGATCAAAAAATGAAAATAGAAAAATTAAGTATTAGACTCTTATTTTGCTTTCACGCCATAATCAGTTTATGGAATAAAATTATTACTAAGGTAGACTTAAAAAATCAACCGCGCATGTATCCAACCTGTGCGTATTTCTTTCCGGTACCACTGTCAATGCCTACGCTTAATGTGTGTTTAAATCCTCCGAGTTGGCGATTTTCATCATATATACATAACGGTAAGTCAGCCTTAGGCATCCATATTCGACCTAATTCAACTGCAGCCGACACAGGCATAGCTGGGAACACATGCAACATATTATCATGTCCGTGAACAGCCTTTATTTTATCGAGTAATCGTCTCATTATTTCCCTAAACATAGATAACTGTTGCTTACTCTTCATAAAATCATTATGAGGAGTTTGTATAGTCACAGTCCATACTGAGGTTTCAGACCCCAAAACTTTAAAGATACGGGTATTGTCGATGGTTGCACTCAAAGACAGATTTAATGCTGCAACTTGGTGAATTTCATCTGGTTCATTTATTATGTATTTGAAATCCGCGGGGTCTTCCTGCCATACCCAGTCCGCAGGTTCACGATGTAACTGATAGACATCAGCAGGACAAATATCAGAAATTAATGTCCCTAACTCGATAAGTAACGGCTGAGGAGCCAATGCAAACACTGAAAGATGACAAATATCTCCTAGAGCAATTCTACGTTTTACTTTATCGGAAAACTGCCTCCTCAATTGTTCTCGTTCTACAACCCAAAATAATTCATCTCCATCATGAATGGAACTATTACCTAAACTGATCTCAATTGCGGGTTTTTCAGCAGGGTATCTTATCGATAACATTGCAGGAGTAGTTCTATCCCAATTTAACGGGAAGCTATGTTGACCAATATTAGAACCGTATAGTAATACATGACTTTGCATGTTATCCAGAATAGATGTTACGAGTTGTATTCTTTGCTCATGTTTTCTTTTCATTTCACGGAGTCTTTCAACAGGATGTCCTTCAACATCCTCTCTATCGATAAGTCTATGGTGTTTATCACACATTAACATGAGATTTGAAATATCTTTTTCCAGTTGTTCGGAAAGAATTGCATCCCCTCGTGGACCATTTGGACTATCTGCGATTATGTGGGCAATATATGCACCATTGAATTCATGTTGAGTAAGAGTATCCAACCACAACGGTTCATTACAACCTTCATATTGACATCGCCCTGCCGCTAAACCCCATAACCGAATTTTAACTTTTTCGGGAATATTGGTTACTGACACTCCTATCCCTTCCTTTTCGAATTACACTAAAGCATTGGTTCAAGTCAAACATAAATTCGTCCTTACTTTGATAATTCATTAAATCAAGAAGCTGGCTCCCATGGCAGTTTCTCAGTCTTTTTTTGCTTCCACATGGACAATCATGATGCCCCCTATATTTCCCTCTTGCTAGAATGTTTAATAAACCCAATACAATTTTGCTATCCGAAACACCGAAAAGTTCTTTATAACTCTCAACAATACCTAATGAACCATGGGAAAGCTCACCGTACGGCAATTTTCCATACTTTTCATAAAATGAAAAAGAATAAAGGAAAGGAATGATTAGTTTCTGAACATAGTTCAGCAAACTACCTTTGAATTTCATACGCACTTCTAATGGTGAACCCAAACATAATGTTCCATCGGGATTGGTATGAAATGTTCTTGGAATCCTTCCGTCACACTCTGTCGTTGTTGGCGGTTTATTAGGGTAGTCAGTTGGAATGTGGATTTTTATATTATAGCAATCAACAATTGGACAAGTTCCATAAAGTGTAGCAGAAAATGGGAGTGACCCTTTTATGCAAATACTCCCATCTTCTTCTATAAGCTGTAAGCCTTTATGAACCTTGAATAATTCAAGTGATTGAACTTCAATATTATCGCTAAGATTGTACTCCATAAAATTAATAACTCCATGGTTTACTCGGATTATCAATATCTATATGAGGTATTCCAGCATTTGCTGCGGCAATTTCCGACATTGATAACCAAACACCTTGCGTTGCTTTAGAAACAATCCTATCACCGAATCTTTGTTCAAGCGTTTTTGTAATCTTACCAACATCAGAAAGTTGAAGAATGTCAACTAAGTCTTCCTTAACCCAGGTAATCCATTGAAAAAACGCTTTAGCTTTCCGATTACCGTTTTCGTGCCAACGATCAGCAAAATTTTCTGCTGGATTAACAGGGTTAGGAATTATCCAATACCCATCCTTGTTTCTATTTATTAGTTGAAGCATTGATATATCTCCGCTGAACTTAATTCCTGGATTAAGAAGTTGTTCTAACGTAGATAGCTTTTCAACGATATTTTTAATGGTTGAATATAAATCCATTTCATGTTGGTATGCTCTTGCAGATAAAGTAGTAATTATCATAGAAATAGGCTTATCCTCTTCCCATTCGTGACCAGCAAATCGAACATCACGATGACGTTTTAAAATCTGAATGGCCCTCTGTAAAGGTGTCTTGACTAGTTGGTCTGGAACCTCATCTATTTGATTGAATATTGCTTTGTTGTTCTCGAAAATATATTGTTTTTGTACTATTTTCATCTTTTCAAATACTGGCCTCTTGATTGTTTCGAACCATTCAGCGTACCCGTTTGGGTTACTAGATGACCATGAATAAACATTTTCTCTTTCTCTATTCGTAATCGATATCGACTTTTTGGCTATATCTCCCGGAATGCCATGCCCAATTAAATCAGCAATCAGGTCAACAGATTCGGGAACGGAAGGCAATATATCAAGATGAAATCCTATACCGTCTTGTTCTGCATAATTTAATGTCCAGCAACGCTTCTTTTCTTTATCAAGCATCTTTTGATACATAGCGTTTTCCTTTATTCTCTCGCCGATAGACTTTTTTAATGATGCAGGGGTTGTACTAGACTTTTTCAGTGGTAGTTCACACACTAAGTCAATATCGTAATCTGACTCCGCTCCTTCTTTTAGTGGTCTAACTACAGTACCAAGTCTAAAAGAGCCTTGAGTATAAATGTGAAGTTCACCCTGAACACCATCATACTCTCCGTCCGCAATCCAATTACCCACCGAAGTATATCGCTGAACGGCTTGTTGATATTTGCTGGGTGATATATCAAGTTCCGCTGCTAGATTTTCTAAAACTTTATTATAATTTTGTCTAAGTTCAACTGTCACAATATTCATCTCCTTTAATGTAGTCATTACCCAAAAAACGGGAACACATATTCTCATTCCAAATATATCAAATAATAATTCTCCTAACAACAAAGATATTCATGAATATTAAAAGGCATAGCCCCATTGACTCACGTTGCTACGCCTTGTTGTAAGTTAATATTTAAACTCTTCCGTCTCCGCCTGCGCCATCAATTCAGCTTGCTGAAGCACCAGATCAATGGCCATCTTCTCCAGATCCGGCGGGTAACCGTACTTCTTCAACAGCCGCTTGACGGTAATCCGCATTTGCGCCCGTACATTCTCACGAAGCGTCCAGTCGACCTTAATGTTGCTCTTGATCGCTTGGGTCAGTTCATGTGCGATCTGCTTCAGCATCAGATCGCCCATCAGTTCTTTGGCCGATTCGTTCGAAGCTAAAGCTTCGTAGAAAGCCAGTTCTTCCTTGACCAGACCGAGATCTTCGCCACGCTTGACAGCCTCGTTCATTTCTTTGGCCATTTGAATCAGTTCTTCGATGACCTGAGTCGTCTCAATGGTGCGGTTGTTGTATTTCCGGATGGCTTCCTCCAGCATCTCTGAAAATTTCTTCGATTGCACGATACTCGTCCGGGAAACGGCCTTCACTTTCCCCTGAAGCAGCCTGCGAAGCAGTTCCACCGCCAGGTTTTTCTGCTTCAATCCGCGCACGTGCTCCAAAAATTCGTCCGAAAGAATCGCGATGTTCGGTTTCTGTAAACCTACCGCGTCCAAAATATCGACGACTTCATCGGATACGACCGATTTCGAGATCAGTTGATTCAATTCGGCGTCGAGTTCATTCGTCGTTTTCTTTTTGTTTTCGACTGTGATTAGCTTGATTATACCGGATTTTACCGCTTTAAAGAAGCCAAGTTCGACATTGACTTCCTCCGCGGCGGGAGTCGTCGCGCAGAGTGAGAAGGCTCTTGCCAATTCCGTCGTCCAATTTAGGAAGTTCCGCTTGCTCTCTTCACCCAATCCAAGTACGTAATCGACCGTCTCAACAATGGCCTTCATCCGTTCGGATGCTTTCTCCGAAGCAAATTTGCTGTAGTCATACCCATGAAGCAATTCACGGATAAGTTGCAGTTTTTCCAGCATAAAGTCAACGGCTTGGTCCGTGTCGATGCCGGCAGTTTTGCGGTCGTTTTCCGTATATTGTTGCAGCGCCGATTTCAGCAAATCCGCTATTCCGATGTAATCGACGATCAAACCACCCGGCTTGTCGCGGAATACCCGATTCACACGGGCGATCGCCTGCATCAGGTTATGGCCTTTCATCGGCTTGTCGATGTACATGGTATTCATGCTCGGCACGTCAAACCCGGTCAGCCACATATCACGGACAATGACGATCTGAAGCGGATCGTTCACATCCTTCATACGTTTCGCAAGATGTTCACGGCGCCGCTTGTTGCCGATAAAAGGTTGCCACTCCTCCGGATCGCTGGAACTACCGGTCATGACGATCTTGATCTTGCCTTCATTGTCGTCATCACTATGCCAATCCGGTCGGAGAGCAACAATCGCTTTGTACATATCGATGGCAATCCGCCTCGACATCACAACGATCATCGCTTTGCCGAAGCCGGCTTTCTGCCGCTGCTCGAAATGTTCGACAACATCCTGAGCGACTTTCTTAACCCGCTTCTCCGTACCGGCCAACGCTTCTAGCCGAGCCCAACGCGACTTCAAACGCTCCCGCTGCGTATATTCCTGATACTCCGTAATTTCCTCATACTCGCTGTCGATGACTGGGCGCTCCGCCTCCGACAACTCCAGGCGGGCAATTCGACTTTCGTAATAGATTTTGACCGTCGTTCCGTCTTCTACAGCTCGGGTCATATCGTAAATATCGATGTAGTCACCGAAAACAGCAGGCGTATTTTTATCTGTCAATTCAACCGGCGTTCCGGTAAAGCCAATATAAGAAGCGTTCGGCAACGCATCGCGCATATACTTGGCGTAGCCATACTTAATGGCCGCTTCGTCTTCCCCGGCGACCATTTCCGCCTGAAACCCGTACTGGCTGCGATGCGCCTCGTCTGCGATCACGATCACATTGCGGCGTTCCGTAAGTACAGGATACTTGTCTTCATTTTCATCAGGAGTGAACTTGTGAACCGTTGTGAAAATGATCCCGCCCGACTCCACCGACAAAAGCTCACGCAAATGAGTCCGATTTTCCGCTTGCTGAGGCGTTTGCCTGAGCAAGTCCTTCGACTTGCTGAACGTGCTGAACAACTGATCGTCCAGATCGTTCCGGTCCGTCACCACGACGATCGTCGGGTTGTTCAGCGTCAGAACAAGTTTTCCCGCGTAGAAAACCATGGACAAGCTTTTACCGGAGCCTTGCGTATGCCAGATGACGCCGATTTTGCGATCACCTTCGTCCATCGTCGCACGTTCCGTACTTGCAATTGCCTTGTTGGTGGCATGGTATTGGTGGTATCCCGCCAATATTTTGAACAGATGCTCCCCATCGGTCTGAAACAGCACGAAATGCTTGATAATGTCGAGCAACCGACTTTTCTCGAACATCCCTTTCACAAGCACTTCAAGCTGGGGCAGGGAGGAGGGCGCCACGTCATCGCCGTCGATCGTGCGCCACATCATAAACCGATCTTCATTGGCGGTCAACGTGCCTACCCGCGCATTCACACCGTCACTGATGACCAGGAACGAGTTGTACGTGAACAGGGACGGTATCGCTCCTTTATACGTCTGCATCTGATTGTAGGCATCGCTGATCCCGACTTCTTCGTTGGAGGCGCTTTTCAATTCAAATACGGCGATCGGCAATCCATTTACGAACACGACGATATCCGGGCGCTTCTCTCCCTGATTTTCAACGACGGTAAACTGGTTGACGACCAGAAAGTCGTTGTTGTCGATCCGGTCCGGGTCGGTGTCGAACAGCCATACTTTCTCTGTCGGATATTCGCCGTTGGCGGCTTGATACTGCACATCGATTCCATCGGTAATCATCTTCTGGAACGCCTTGTTATTGATCAACAAGCTGGGACTGCGCGGCACTTCAACGACCCGAATCGCTTCCTCGATGGCTTCGCGCGGCACATGCTTGTTGATGCGAATAAGCGCCTCGCGCAGCCGGTCTTTCAGGATGACGTCATGGTAAAATTGCCGTTCGGGGTACTCCCCTTCGGGAGAAATATCCGGACCGTAAGCTTTCTCGTAGTTCAGTTCTTCGAACCATTCCAGCGCGGCCTGTTCAAGGTCGCTTTCGGTGTAGGACGTCGTATAGTAGGCCATCGTTGCACCTCCTTTGGATTAGGGTTGATAGATTGCATTGCTCTCCGCAACCTTAGGCAGATCGGTAGCGCTGTTATCCCGCTCGACAGGGACACGGATCTCGCCAGACATCAGTTTGGGGAGAAGGGTGTCCCTTATGTTCGACAAGTTCATGTTCTCATAAATATTATTAGTCATCATGGATACGAATCCGCGTACTACTGTTGTAAATTTCTCTGCGATTTCCTTCGGTGGAATTACTATGGCATAGTTACTCATATCTCGCCAATTTGTCCTTGGCATTTTAGTACCGTTAGAACTCTGAGTAACATAATCGACCAATCTTTCACTAAAAAGCTGAAAGACAAGATATCCATAGAATTCATCTCTCTTAGAATGTATTGATAGAATATCTGTTGAACAGACTCCATCGAAAGGTGCGATTGAGACTTTATGAAAATAAGGTCGAAGTTTCCCAAAAAGAATATCGCCTTTATAGAACCACAGTTTGTTGCTCACTAATTCATCGGAAACACCAAAATGGGAAATCGCGAGCTTTTTCCGGGGAATATGCTCTAATCCTATATATTTTGTTCCACTTGGTATTTCTTCCGGTCTTACTGTCTGTGTCCTGTTGGAAGCAATATCGCCGATTCTCCCTACCTTCCACCCCTTCGGAATCAACCCCAGCTCACTTTCCTCAAACTCGCCGCCGCTGGACTTATACGGTTCGCCGTTTTCATTCGGAAACTCGAAGTCCACAAACCATCGTTTAAAAAGGGCTTGAGCCATTTCTTCAAGGTTTTTGTTGATGGCGTTGTTGAGCTCGATTTTTTTGTCTACTGATGCCAGCATTTCTCCAATCTCGCATTGTTCATTTTCAGGAGGCAAATAGATCACAGTGTTCTCTATAATATCTGAATTAAAAGCCGGGTATGCGGATGTCTGCCCTTCGGCGATCTGAGTCAAATATCTTGTATAAGAGTCCGATGTCAAATAATAGTACAGAAAATCCGGATGAACCCTCTTTGGTGATACCACTGCAAACCCTGTCGATGCAATCATATCGGGTTCAGCCTTACGAATCATGGTATAGTGCTTCAAATTCGGGCGAACCGTGGAAATCAAAATATCGTTATCCTGCACGATCCGACGAGCGCGACTAGGGGCGTCGTTCAGTTTGAATGTTTGTAGTTGATCTATATTACGATGGTTGACCGCCGCAATATCAATATACTGTATTGTATCAATACGATCACTTTTCTTGATCGACCTTTCATTCACAACTGCAATATCTTTCACCAACCTAGTCTTCCATTCATTAGGAGGCGTAATCCCATTAAATGGCTCAAAACTCAAATCCGATCCCCCCAAGCCGCTTGCGAATTTCATCCTCCAGTTGTCGGGACTTGGCGAACTGCTCCGCCAGCTCCGATGTCAGCCGCGCCATTTTATCTTCGAACGGTTCGCTGTCTTCTTCTACTTCTTCAATGCCGACATAACGCCCCGGCGTCAGGATGTATTCATGCTCCTGCACCTCTGCAAGCTTCGCCGCTTTGCAGAAGCCCTTCATATCTTCATATGCACCCGCTTCTGGCTGTCCACGCCATGCATGGTATGTATCGGTGATCTTCCGGATGTCCTCTGCGCTCAACTCGCGATGTGTCCGATCTATCATGTGACCCATTTTGCGGGCATCGATGAACAGGATTTCGCCGCGGCGGTCCCGAAGGCCCTTTGACGCTTTATTTTTGGCAATGAACCAAAGACAAACCGGAATTTGCGTGGAATAGAACAATTGACCCGGCAAGGTGACGATACAATCGACCAGATCGGCATTAACCAGCTTGCTGCGAATCTCAAACTCCGCCGTCGTACTTGTCGACATGGAGCCGTTCGCAAGTACAAAGCCTGCAACACCGCTGGGCGCAAGCTTGTTCACGATATGCTGAATCCACGCATAGTTTGCGTTACCCGCAGGAGGTACCCCATACGTCCAGCGAGTGTCATCTGTCAGCCGTTCACCGCCCCAATCGCTGATATTGAATGGCGGATTCGCCAAGATGTAATCGGCCTTCAGATTTTTATGTAAATCATTATGGAACGTATCTGCATGATGCTCCCCAAGGTTGCCGTCGATGCCACGAATGGCGAGGTTCATTTTGCACAACTTCCACGTTGTCGGATTCGACTCTTGCCCGTATACCGCAATATCACCAATGCGCCCCTGATGTTCCTCTACAAACTTCTCGCTTTGAACGAACATGCCGCCGGACCCGCAGCAGGGGTCGTATACGCGGCCCTTGAACGGCTGAATCATCTCAACGAGCAGGCGCACGACGCTGTTCGGGGTGTAGAATTCGCCGCCATTCTTGCCTTCCGCGCTAGCAAATTTGCTAAGGAAATACTCATATACCCGACCCAAAACATCCTTCGAACGGCTCTCTTCATCGCCGACCTTGAACGAGAACAGGTCGATTACTTCGCCAAGGCGGGTTTTATCCAGCGCTGGCCTTGCATAATCCTTCGGCAGCACGCCTTTCAGCGACGGATTTTCCTTCTCGATGGCAATCATGGCATTATCAATGATCTGCCCGATTTCCGGCTTTTTCGCGTTATCCTTGATATGGCTCCAGCGCGCTTCCTTCGGTACCCAGAAGATATTTTCTGCCACGTATTCGTCCCGGTCCTCCGGATCAGCATACGGTTCATGTTTCAATGCTTCATATTTTTCTTCAAATGCATCCGACACATATTTCAGAAATAGAAGGCCAAGCACTACATGCTTATACTCCGCTGCATCCATACTGCCGCGCAGTTTATCGGCCATGCTCCATAATTTTTCCTCGAATCCAATGTTCGCTGTTGCCATGATCCTAATTCCTCCTCAGTAGAGTTCCTCGTATAACTGGCTCTTCACTTGTTCCCAGCGATTCGTCGCTTCCCGAACAACTTCTTTATATCGTTCTTTTTCCCGTATATATTGCTCTATTAACTCGTGCTGCTTATCTTCCGGTACCAGAGGCAATTCCAATTCCGCCACATCCGCCGGGTTCAGATTCATTACAGTCGTCCCCCGCTGGAAGCTTTGAATAAGGGCCGTCCCGACCGGACTTTCCAGGAACATTTTGGCAAAATGACTCTTGATGGCCGACTTAAATCGGATCACGATCATATTCGAGGAAGCGATGACCATCCCTTGAGCCTCCGGAAATACAGCCAGCTTGTTCACGGTGCCGCGGCACGTCATGACCAGGTCACCCGGGAGAATCTCGTAACGTTTCACTTTCCTCTCTTCCTCGTCAATCGTTTCAAGCTGATCCAATAGCACTTCGCCGTCATCCAGATTGGATATATTCAGCACCTTAATGTTCCCGGGCTTTAGATCCTGCTTAAGAATCGATTTTCCCCGAAAAATTTCTGCCACATCGCGCAACTTCACTTTCGGGGTTGCCGCTTGCTGGAACGAACGAAGTATATCCTGATCTTCATCCAGCAGCAGTTCGATTCGCCAATGATCCAGCTCTCGGAACCGATCCGGATGGATGGTAATCTCCCGTTCCGCCACAAGCTTTGACTTCTCCATATGGAGTCGTCCGAGGATCACTTCTTCCAAAGGCGCTTTGCCGAAGTCAACCTGATAGGTCTTGATAGAAGTGTAGGGACGAAACAAGCCGTCCGGAAGCGAATAGATCGTTTGCACCGGCGCCTGTTCATTCATTTTCTTCCGCCAGCTGGCGATCGCGCCGGATTGAAACAGCATCCGTGCAGGAAAGGTCACGCTCAATCTCCCGCCGTCTTGCAAGAGTGGAAGGAGGTAGCTGGCCGCTGCGCCTTCGGATTCCCGAACCGCGACATCGTCATCGTTCATTTTCATCCCGAAATTCGGCATCGCCAGGATCGCGTCGAATTGATGTTCTGCAGGCAACGGTTGATAAATGGACCCTTGAACGATGCGGATATTGGAATAGGGCTCGAAATACGTTTTGAACAATCTGCCTATGATGTAGTTTTCCGTTAACAATGTGATTGTCCATGGTCGATGGTAACATTTCGTTTCGATGAGTCCTTTGATATACTTTTCAGCTTCTGCAAACAGAATGTTCTTGCAACCATGTCGCTCACACTGATCGACAAACCGCTCGACGATTCCTGGATGGACGACAATGCTCCCTGTAACACGATCTTGTTGGATGGTGAGCATGGCGTATTCCAACAAGTCCATATCCTTGCCTGCATGGTATAATTTATAAAATAAATCCCGATCGCCGGGAAAATGGCCTAATTCTTTGTCTAAGGCGCGTTCCTTCATCCACTGAAACAGCTTCTCAGGTTCCGTCATTAGCTCCGTTTCGGCCAACTGTTGCTGTTTCAGAAGTTGTTGCGTCCGCTTTACTCGAATGGCCTCGCGAAGCAACTGATCACGTGTTGATATATCGTGGAGCAGACAGATATTCCAGAACGATTCAATCAATTTATCACCTTCTTCCACTGCCAATAGCCAACTAAATTATACCATCCAAGAATTGAGTATTTCAATACCAAAAATAAATTCAAAGTTGGACTGTCTAGCCGGATAATTTCCCGTTTATCCGATACGCCCAATCCCTAATTGAATCGCTTTGATAATGCTTAACCTTTTCGATATTGAAGCCGTTGCATTGGTTTAAAATGTTCTGATCCCAGTGGCCGCCTTTTTGAACAAGCCCTTCAAGAAGCAACTTAATATCACGCTCAACCGTCTTTAGTGCAGTCTGCTGAGTTGGGTGGAGGATCAATGTCGAAATAGACCAATCATCCGGCCGGGCCACTTCGATAACAAACTTAGTCGTGATACCATGATCCGCCTGAACGATCGCGCATGTTCGTCAGGAGCCGTTTGGACATACAGAAAATCTTTTGCCGGGAGGAACCCTGAGCACAGACATCCGGATATGACCGGGAAAGATATGCTTCAAGATTTGAATCATCTCGAAAAACGATTCAAGACCGATGGCCTCTGTGATTGGCATGGTTTCAAGCGTCTGAAAATCGATAGGAGGCGTATCGCCGCCGACCATCGAATCCTGTGTACTTACTTCCTCTAATCCTCCTGAGTTCTTCCCGCCTCTCCCGGAGGCGACGATCACGTCATTGCCGGTATGGGAATGCTTCACATCCTCTCGACGAGCAGTAACCCTAGGAAAATTGGAGAATCGCATAAACGTAGGAGGGGTCTCCAATACATCTTGCCTCGCATTTTCCCTGGCATTTTCGCTTTGATCATTCAATATGTAGTCTTTATTTTCGGATCCGGACGTAACTCGAACTTGTTTATCCCCTGAAATCGACTCACGACGCTTCTTCGATGGGTGCCAAAAGACGATTTCTTCCGTACAATTCCTTGCAAGGGCTTAACTTGATCAGATACTCCATTGGTGTAGATTTGTCCCATGCGCAAATAGGGTACTGTTCCCCATGGGTAGGATACAACTTTCAAGTCCCCAGTTTCCGTTCGAAATGCGACTCGAACTCTCCAATTCCCTTTGTAGTCCATGAAAGGGGACCCGAACCAAAATAACTCAACCCCCTGATTATTCGGAAACGGCCAGGTACGCAGTGTCAATGCAGCCATAATGGAGTCACCTCAGCAGATGCAATTCGATTCATTACAGCCCCTTGTCCAATACAACGATCAATTTCATCCGATACCTCTTGGGCATACCCTGGCCTCAGTCCGGCTTTTTTCACAAGTTTCCACCGTTTTAAAGGCCATTCGCCGGCCATTTGCTCAGCAGTCCATCGAACTCTCCTAATTTGAAATTGGGATGTAGACTCAAGGTAATCAGATAATACTTTCGTCGTTACAGGGAGCTTTTGTTTTTGCTTTTCTAGCAAACTCAGTTTCCCGACTCGTTTGCCTATCGCTGCAATCGTAATTCTGACAGGTTTATTTTTGCAATCGGATAATATCCTTCTGCATGCTTCCTCGACAATCCAACTCAGCTCCAGATCACGTTTTTCCCAGTCGACTCGTGTATGTTTAGATCCCTTGGACCGGACAGGTTTGGAAGATTTTCTTGGTCTCTTTAATAATGCAGGTTCCAAATTGCGAGTTGTCACGGTACCTTTGGCGTACTTCATGACTGTATTCGTATCAACCCCCAATAACGCTGCCATGGAACGAAAGGAAATGCCCTGTCGCAAATGTACCTGAAGCTTATCCATCCAAACAGGCCCAAACGATTTTATACGCCCTCTGCGGTATTTATCGTTTTCGGATTGATCCGGTCCTCGTCTTGAATAGGCGAAGCCGCATTCACAAGTAAAGGTTCCTACAGGCCGACCGGTATCTGTACAACGCGTAATCCGGAGGTCCGTTATTATTGAGGTTCGATAATGTTCCGCTGCTTTGTTCAGACATGGCCATGGCCCTCTGCCGAAGGGTGCGTCATCCACCTCGGATTGTTCTAAAAATCCATTGAATGACCCGTACAAAAAACGGATCAGCAGCATCTGCCGCAGCGGATGAATCGCCCGCCGGGCGGACCTTGTCGCCAGATTCAACCATGTGTAGTCTTTACCGTATGGAAGGCTGCCCAGCATCTCCAGCAGTTCTTTCCCATAGCAAATGACGAACTGTTCCTCAAGTTTTTGCTGGCGAATACGCCCGCCTGCTGTTACATACCCTTGCTTCCGTAAGCGTTGAAGAAATATGTTCCTGGATTCATAAAGAACTGGCATGTCGTTGGTTTTCATTAATGCCTGAATGTCTCTAGCGATGTCTGAAAGCTGATCGATTGTTTTAGCCGATAAGTTTGCGGCAAGCGGTATAGATCCGAACATCTTCTTCGAAATAGGGAGAACGGTCAACCCATATCTGTCTGAAACCGGATACGTAATCCGATGCAGAACATCCCGATGAACCGGACAAACCCATACTCCCGGAAGCTGGTGAATGCGGTGCCAATACGGTTCTCCATATTGGTTTATATCTTCTTCATAGCATTGAGAACAGAACCGCAAATCACTGTTCCTATCCACTATACTGGCGGTAATCCCGACAAGAGCATGTATCCCCGAACCATCCGGCCCTTTCATGAGTTGCTTTAAACGATTAGCGCGATCCTTAGGCAAGAACGGAGCATAAAACGGATAACAAGTGTGGCCTTTCATCCAATCATCGGCTGTCATTCCATGCAGCATACTTCTGCGCGAAAATGCCTCGATATGACTTGGCAGGTCAATTGTCGGGATAATGTTCTCCGTGCCAAATAGTTCTTTATATGACCACTTTGAGGTTGTGTTATTCGCTCTCAGGTGATAACGAGTAATCACGCTATATAAAAGCTCATCAGGATACGGAACAGGGATTGCATAACGTTCATTCATGGGTTCAATGCCTCATCCAAGGAATTCCAAAGGATTTTTAATATATCCGGCTGCTTTCAACGCCTCGTAAGCGGACAACTTTTTCTTTCTTCCTTGTGAAACGATTACTCTCAAATTTGTTAGGCTCAGTCGGAATCACTTTTGAATTGCTTCTTCCGCGTTGCTTTGTGGCAGCACTTGATGGAACAGGCTGTGTTTGTAAAGCCAGCTTTAAGGCCTCTTTATGCAGGTCTACACGATCCAGTTCGTTTAAGTGAGCCTTTACAACCTGCTCGGCTGATCTCTTCGCTGACTGGCGATCAATTCCCGCCTCTACAAGCCATGCGCAGACTTCGTTCACGGTTTGTTCCACAACGTCGTAACCGAGTTCATTCCGAATCAATTCCAATCGTTCCGATTGCCGCTGTTCGGCTTCAATTCGGTCCAGGTAATCATCAATGGAAACACTGTCATAAATGTCAGCAAACTTCTGTATCTGTCTCTTTTTTCCGGAGCGCAAAGCCTCGAGAGCCGGGCGAATCAATGTCAACCGATCCTTTGCAACGGAACGAATCAATTCGGGAGTAATTTGCTCCATTTCTTTATCCAATGCTCTCCATTGGGTCAGCATGAACAGTTTTATCCCAATGTCGGAAATACCCTGGGATTCGTCGTACATCATATCAATGAACTCCTGATTCAGTTCAGCCTTCTTGTCTGTCCACTGATATTTCCACAAACCTTGCAGCAGCCACGTCCATTCCTCATCTTTCTTAAAATGATGCCACGTAGCGTCCCCTTGGCCGCTATTGCGCCGCGCGTTGCGAAATTCTCCATTTAATGCGGGGAGCGCCTTATAGGTTCCGACAAGTATGACCGGCAATCCGATCGTGTTGACCAATTGAACGAAGAAGTTCAGCATTTGAGCTGCACGATCGTCCTTGGCTTCCTGAAGGTTTTGGATTTCGTCAATCACAAGAACGCCCAGACAATGCACCGCAGCCGCCTGCGCCATGAGCGGCAACAATTCATCCGGATTTTTCGTGACATTCTTTTTGTAGTACTTTGTCCCAACGAGACTATCGACCGCAAGCAAAAAATTCAGGCAGAGCCCTCTGATGGAACCGTCATGCGGGCAATCCATCTTTAACCACACAATTTGATAGGGGGCAGGCATATCTTTGCCTTGATATTTCCGATGCAAAATCACTTGCGGATACATTTGCAAGATTCGAAGCAAGCTGCTGGACTTCCCGATTCCCGAAATTCCCACTAAAGCAAACCCGGCTGATGTGGGTGTATTCACTGGATATCCGCTTGTAGCCCCCTTCATGATGAGCTCATATGCGTCCTTGCGGGCTCGGAAAGCATAATTCGGGGTTAGCGGATTTCGGCCGACATAACCGTCTCTAATCAGTCGGGAAATGCTTTGTTCCAACTCCAGATGTCGAGATAATGGTTGAAAGAAATCGCGAGAAATCCGTTGAACGCAATGTAAGCGAAGATGAACAGGCAACTCTCGTTCAGAAGCATGAAACTTCGGTCTCGAAGCTAGTTTCTGTACGACGGTTTTCTCGTCCCATATCGGCGGCAGTGCCTCAAGCAAGGGATTGTTGCGATAATCCTCAATTAACGGATCCTGATAGTCTGCTTCAACAAATGTGCCGCGGCTGAAATGAAATAAGGGGACATCAAATTCACTCATTCCTCTTCACCATCTTCGATCATATAGGCTTTAATTTTGGACAGTTTGTCTGCCGGCGGAATATATGACAGTGCCTTTCCGTCATCACTATCTTCACGCCTCATTGGAACAACATTATTTGTTGGGATGTTAGGTACTTGAGGTTGCTCTGATAATTTAAAAGCTTCTTGTTCACGATTGAGCATTTTTTCGTTGGAGCGATGTTGTCTCGTTCCTTTTATTCGCTGGTTACTGCTTTCTTGATTTTGCTTCATCGCTTCATCAGTCTTTTTAGCCGCTTCTTCTACAATCGCCTTCGTATGAGCGTCCAGTTCGATTTTGGACAACATATTGTTGAATTCTTGATGGCGGCCTTGATACTTTTCAATCTCAAGCAAATCCTCTACTTCTTCGAATCGTTTGTTCATATAACGTTCTTCCCGTTCAAGCAAAGTACATGTTTCAAATCGGTGTCCTTCGTCCAACCACAAATAAATTTCGTCGGTGGAACGGGGATCGTAGCATACTTGAACACGCCACGTTTTGCCTGCCCTTGCTTTTACAAACCACTGCTCGCGCAATGCCAGGTCACAACCGTAATGCATGTCTTTGAACTGAATTCCAGCCGCTGTGACGGTCGCTTCCCCGTGATACATTAAGTTTAGCTTGACAATGTGTTCCGGCTGCTTCTTGAGCCGTCCGTTTCGGTTAATGATGCCCCATTGCCACAGCTCGCGTGGAATAGGGAGAATATCATCGGCGATCATAAACTCATTCCGATCGTACCATTGCATGTGGTGATGATTATTATGGTAAAGCACATTGCGAATCATAATCTGGGTAAACTCCCGAAGCGTTAATTTGGCATCCAGACGGTAATCTCGTTCACCTCGCTCCCGTTGACGCTCTTTGATTGCTCCCGGTATAAACCGAATACTTCGAAGATTGATTAATCGGAATTGCTGCTCAACAATGCCCTTCCAATCTGCCCGGTATGGGGAAGCGTTCTCCACATCTACACCCAAAACATCAATAAGATGGCTTGAAGATGGCTTGGCTTGTGTCCTTCCAGTTCCCCGCGGTCAGCTGTTAACTTTTGAGGCAAGTGACTGCAAATCCATTCCTCCGGTTCAATATCGATGCCATATTGAGCACAAAATCTCACTTTATCCATTGTCGTATTGGCCAGAGCCATCATCGCTCCGATCCAGCTCGGTCCTTCGAGCCCGATGTATAATCCGACGATATATCGGCTGAATACATCGATTACGATGTAAATAATCGGTCTTCCGATAATCCAATCTCGACGATATTCACTGACCAGGAAGACATCCGCTACAGTCGCATCGATCTGGAATCTGGAACCTGGACCGAAGCTTTCATGAGTAGAACTGCCAAGAATAGGCCTGTACTTGAGAGCATATTGTTTCTTTCCAAGCCGGCTTTTTAAGGAATCTTCCAAGTCTAATTCTTTCTTGAACCAATAACGATATTGTCCGAACGTCGGCAATTTATCCGGAGGAGGGAGAATAGGTACGAGTGCTTTCCCATCTTGTCGAAAGCCCGTGGCAAAAAACTTTTCAAGCGTTTTTTGGTAGGCATGTTTGAGTGGGGCTTTCTCCCTGTTGTTGTAAAATAGCCGAATGCCCGACCGAAGCAGTTGTTTTGTTTCTTCGTCAATATTGATGCCTGTCGGTCCATCCTCGAACTTTCTGGGACGGCCGCGTTTTGCTTTTCCGGGCGCCCGATCCGTCCCATAATCTCCACAATTGTAATAATGGGGGAGAAGCGCATTTTTCAACTTTCCGCCTTGCCAGAATCTCCGCAAATATCGATAGATTGTACTTTTATGAAGGCCTGTCTTTTCCTGAACTTCTCGTACACGTATTCCTCGCCATTTTTTATCGAAACAGTCTGGTTCATCAGACACGATATCTCTAATCGCATCCCACGCCTTATCACGGAGGAGGAGATGATCATGATCAATGGAATGCTCCAGTAACGGAATGTTTGAGTTGATCCAGTCAATGGGCTTACATAGATTAGCCTCTATGCCAGCAATGATCTCCGTATATGTTTTCATGACCGGAAACGCCTTATCGTCCTCAAGCGCGATGCTGAATACCACGTCATTTGCCTGGGAAATCCACAGGATTCGCTCTACAGCGCGGTCATCCGTTTCGGATGAAATCCATTCTATCACCTGATTTTCAAAAATAGACCTTGATGGCATTGTATTCATCCACCTTTCGCTTCAAGCCTTATATCCGAATGCTTCTCAGAGAAGTCCTTAGCTGGAAGAGTAGGTATGATTCGTTCGGTCATATCGACGGACCAGATTTTGCGCGCAATAAAATGACGGAATAGCGCAAGTGAAGTACCTGCATCAAGTCCTAACTGTTCATCGCAAGCCAAGCATGCTCTCGATACGACTTCACCGTTATGTAATCTAGCGGATAACATCTGTTGCAGATTTCGAATCGTAAATATTCCAAGCGCCGGAACGTCCTCATTGTGGAACTCTTTATGCACCCATTCGATATTTCGTATAAGTGCATCCGGCAGATCTGAATCGGTGATGATACCCCAATCTACATGTCGGGAATCCCAGTAAATCCGCTCAATTTCAAATTTTGCTATGGTTCGTTCATTTTCCAATTCAGCGGATGGTTTCACTGTTCTGGCTAATGTTTTATCCCGATAAGTAATAAGAAAATCCGTGGTCATCACAACCGGTATGCCTGTTTTCGGATCTTTGGGATGTTCCACACCGATTTTTTCCGCGATCATCTGCGTTTCTTCTAAAGGCAGAAGAGGAAATTGTTCACGAATATCCGTTACATCGTCGCAGTAATCCAGAAGGTAGAAATAATCACGCTCAATATCCGACAAGAGTTGGTGTCTTCGACCGGTCGTCCATCCAACACCACGAGTTGCCCTGCCTTCTGAAGGAACGTCTTGAATGGTAAGCCAAGGAAGATAGTCCTTGCCGGAACCCTGTCCTCTGCCTTCTTGGATCATCCTTTCAATTTTTGCTTCTGTGAATTGCCGTTTCCGCTTGGCCACTGGATCACCTCAAATGCTTGTCCGGCAGACTGTTTCGTGTACTATCTGCAAGCTCTTTTCTCAACGTCATCAATCTTTGGAACTCTGAATAATACGCCCTGACTTTCTTTGAATCACATGGTAAAAATTCAACTCGATAGCAGTTGATCTTTAAGCCATCCTCATTAATGATTACAATCTGATCTTCATTATCTTGGGACTTAACCGCCACCGGCCAACCCCCGACTTGACGTGCTCGCTCAAACCATTTCTCATGAATGGCTAGCGAACAGGAGTAGAGGCTCCCGTTAAACCAAATTCCATTTTGAGTCACGATTCCAATACCCGACTTTTCTTTCACTTGGTAACACCCCAATATGTTTTGGTGATATTACCATATTTACACTTTCCGGATATTTTAATCCGTTTTCGGATATTTATTTTTTCTCATTTTGATTTCTATAATTTCGTAGAGCTCATTTTTCTCTTGAGCAGGGAGTGCACGAATACTGGTAAGCAGCTTTAATTCCTCGCTTGATATATAGGTTGGAGTTTGAGAGAAAGATTCGTCATCTGAAAGCAGCCAATTAAGATCACATTGGAACGTGTTTTTAAGCGCAATGATCGTTTCACACGATGGCAAACAAACCCCGCGTTCAATATCACTAAGCGTTCCTTGCGAAACGCCGATTTTCAGTGCAAATTCTTTCTGATTCAACTCATGCGATTTTCGGATAGTTCTGACCTTCTCACCCAGATTCAAACCGGATCAACTCCAAAAAAAGAAAATAACCCCGCAAATATTTTCCATTTACGGGGTTCATGCTCATGATGTCTGTTTTATCGGAGTAAATGCTGAAGCACCCAGCAGTCTAATACTTTATTTACTCAGTCTAAAACTTTATTTTCACGGTCTAACACTTTATTTTTCAGTCTAATACTTTATTTTCACTGAACAGCAATGTCGTTTCGTCTTGATTCCTTACTCCACCGTCACGCTTTTCGCCAAATTCCGCGGCTTATCCACGTCGTTTCCTCTCGCGAGGGAAGCGTAGTAGGACAGCAGCTGCAGCGGTACGACCGACAGGGCCGGCGTCAGCAGCGGCAAGGTTTTAGGAATGGCGAAGGCCTGGTTCACGGACTTGAGCAGGCTTGCGACATGCTCTTCGTGCGTAATCGCCATAATGTCGGCGCCGCGTGCGCTGACTTCCTTGATGTTGCTCACCGTTTTTTCAAGAACGGCTTCCTGGGTTGCCAGGGCAATCACCGGAATGCCTTCCTCGATCAAGGCCAGCGTGCCGTGTTTCAGTTCACCGGCCGCATACGCTTCGGAATGGATGTAGGAAATCTCTTTCAGCTTCAAAGAGCCTTCCTGTGCCACCGCATAATCCAATCCCCGTCCGATAAAGAATAAGTGCTCATGCTTGGAGATCTGTTCTGCATAGGCTTTGATCGCATCCGGTTTCTCCAGCATGCTTTCGAGCTGCTCAGGCAGCGCCTGCATGGCAGCGATAATGCGTGCAACCTCTTCCGGCGTTTGCGTGCCGCGCACCTCCGCCAGGTAGAGAGCCAACAGGTAAAAAGCGATCAATTGGGAAGTATATGCTTTGGTCGAAGCGACGGCAATTTCCGGTCCGGCCAGGGTTACGATGACGTCATCCGCATCCCGGGCAATGGAGCTGCCGACCACGTTCGTAATGGCAAGCACATGTGCCCCGTGGGATTGCGCTTCGCGCAAAGCGGCCAGCGTATCCGCCGTTTCGCCCGATTGGCTGACTACAATAACCAGCGTATCTTTCGTCACGATCGGCGAACGGTAACGGTATTCGGAAGCGACATCCGTTTCGACCGGAATCCGTACCAGCGATTCGATGGCATGGCGTCCGACAAGACCGGCATGGTATGCCGTGCCGCAAGCAACGATTTGGATTTTGCTGATGCCTTTGATTTGCTCCGGCGTCAGCTTCAGCTCAGGCAGAACGACTTTTTTGCCGGATTCGTCGATCCGTCCGCGCATCGTGTCGCGATATGCCTTCGGCTGCTCATGAATCTCTTTAAGCATAAAATGCTCAAAGCCGCCTTTTTCCGCAGTAACGGCATCCCAGTCGACATGAATCATTTCCCGAGAAATAAAATTCCCTTCAATCGTCATCAATTCGACAGAGTCCTTCGTCAAAACGGCCATCTCGCCGTCGTTCAAAATATACACGTTGCGCGTATATTGCAGAATCGCCGGAATGTCCGAACCGATAAAATTCTCGCCTTCCCCGATCCCGATAATAAGCGGGCTGGCCTGACGAACGGCAACCAGCTTATTCGGCTCGTATTCGGTCAATACGCCCAACGCAAACGCGCCGCGCATTTGGGAAATCGCTTTTTGTACGGCTTTGACAATATCGCCTTGGTATTCACGCGCAATCAGATGGGAAATGACTTCCGTATCGGTTTCCGACACAAAATGATGTCCTTCCGCGATCAGCTCATCCTTCAGTTCCAAATAATTTTCGACGATTCCGTTATGCACGACCGAAAATTTATGGCTGTTGTCCGTATGAGGATGGGAGTTGGCGTCCGAAGGTTTGCCATGGGTAGCCCAGCGTGTATGTCCGATCCCTGCGCTTCCCACCAGCGGCGTTTCCTCCAGCTTCGACTCCAGATTCGCGATCCGGCCCTTAGCCTTGGCAATTTGCAATCCCTGATCGGTAAAAACCGCAATTCCCGCGGAATCATAACCGCGATACTCCAGCTTTTTCAATCCCTCGATCAATACTTCCTGCGTATTCTTTTGACCAATATATCCGACAATACCACACATAATCTATTTTCCTCCGTTCACTTCTCCAAATTGGGTTTTAGAGAGCATACGGGAACAAACCGTGCGGCATGTGCCAAATGTACGGGAAAACAAACTTTGTATGAAGTTTACAAGGTACGATTTCACGAATGTACATCCGGCTGCTGCCGCTTTATTAGGTTCTCATGCCCGCACACTCATGAAAATGATGATTTTCTCTTTCACCCCCGGAAGCGTTGTGTGAACGGTCGCCCATTCATTTTCCGTTTTCGGTTTACGGCTTTGGTGAATCACCGGAAGGTCCCCGCCGAATCATTCGAACACCTTCACCTCGTCAACTTGGTGCTTCGCGAATCAAGCCGTCTGCCGGCCCGATTCTTTCTCCGTACAAAACCCAAGTTCTGGCGCTTAATGGATAAACCTCACGATCCTCGCTTTCTATTTCGGAATGACAATTGCTTCTTAACCCGCTTGTCGTTTTTGTGATGGTTCGACAAACGTAGTTTTAATTATATTCATACCGACCCGCTTTTGCAATCCGGCATCATTCCCATGCTTTATTGCATCTTCCCTGTTCACCCTATATGAAAGCCGATGAAACCTGAACTTTAGTTTCACCGGCCCATGATGAAAGTTCCTGTATTTTACTGTAAAAATAAATCCGAGGTCTTACGCAAGTTCCCGTTTCACGACGTCAACGATTTGGCTGACGTATTGATCCAGTTGGTCCTTATCCGGACCTTCGGCCATTACGCGGATCAAAGATTCCGTACCCGAAGGGCGAACCAAAACGCGGCCGTTGTCGCCGAGGATGCCTTCCACTTCCTTGATCGCGGATTCGATTGCCGCGTTCCCTTCGTATTTGCTTTTGTCTTCCACGCGCACGTTGACGAGCACCTGCGGATATTTGCGCATCATCGTTCTGAGCTCGCTCAATTTTTTGCCGGAGCCCGCCACAATGTCGACGAGTTGAATCGCCGTTAGTATGCCATCCCCGGTCGTGTTATAGTCTAGGAAAATAACGTGGCCGGACTGTTCGCCGCCCAGGTTATATCCGCCTTTGCGCATCTCTTCCATCACGTAACGGTCGCCTACGGCGGTCTTTGCCGTGTTCAGGCCCAGCTGTTCGGCAGCTTTGTAAAAACCGATGTTGCTCATGACCGTCGACACGATCGTACCTTTGTTCAGCTTGCCTTGTTTGTTGAGCGCATCCCCGCAAATGCAAAGGATAAAGTCGCCGTCGACTTCCTCTCCTTCGTTGTCGATGGCGATCAGACGGTCCGCATCCCCGTCGAATGCAAGGCCAAGGTCGGCTTTGGTTGCCAGAACCGTTTCTCTAAGCTTTTCCGGATGCGTCGAGCCGCATTGGTCGTTGATGTTCAAGCCGTTCGGCTCCGCGCCGATTTTGATGACTTCGGCACCCAGTTCTTCAAACAGCTTCGGCGCCAGTTCGTAGGCCGCTCCATTCGCGCAGTCCAGCACGATTTTCATGCCTTTGAAGCTGTGGCTGATCGTGGATTTCAAATAGTCCAAATATTTATATTTCGAATCGTTGTCGACAATGACGTTGCCGAGATCTTTCCCGATCGGGCGTGGCAGCTCGTCGGTTTCGGCATCCATCAAAGCTTCGATTTTGAGCTCCGTCTCATCGGAGAGCTTAAATCCGTCCCCGCCAAAAAACTTGATGCCGTTATCCTGCACCGGATTGTGCGAAGCGGAAATCATGACGCCCGCGTCGGCTTTCAGCAATCTCGTAATGTAGGCAACCGCAGGCGTCGTAACGACGCCAAGACGGACGACATGCGCTCCGATCGAGAGCAGGCCCGCTACCAAGGCGGATTCGAGCATCACGCCGGATACGCGGGTATCCATGCCAATCACGACCGTCGGTTTCTCTACATCGCCCGTGAGCACATAACCGCCGCAGCGGCCGATGCTGTATGCCATTTCAGCCGTCAGTTCCTTGTTTGCGACACCGCGTACGCCGTCAGTTCCAAAATATTTCCCCATGTTCCTTCTCCTTTTTCGAATACTATGCTTTAAATCAACAACCCATAAATTTCTCATTTCAGTCCATTCTCGGAAGTCATTATCACTTTAGCGGCGTCGAACTAAAGCAGGGTTCTCCTCGATCCCCGATCCGTACTATTCCTTTTAGAGACCCCATTCATATGATCTTTAGTTCCGAAATAACGTTAGTTGTTTTCGGTTTCGCCCGTTTCGTTGGTGCTGCCGTCCGGAGGATTATCGGTTGAGGAAGAGGAGTCCGGCGGCAATGGCTCCTCCGTTTTCTCGTTGGTTTGGGTTCCGGCATCATTTCCCGGCTCCTTTCCCTTATCGTCGGTTCCGGGATCAGGATGGGTAACGGCAGGCTTCGATTTATCTTTAATTTCAACCGTCGCGGTCAGAGGCGTCCCCGGATCCGCTCGGGAAACATACCGAGGGAGAATCACTTGCAGCGTCACCTCGTGGGTTCCCGGGCTCAGTCCGTCGATGCTTGCGATGAGTTGGATGTCGTTTTTCGTCAGACTATCCAGCAAGCCGGGAGCTCCGTTGAGCGCCAATGACATCGTTTTGCTCGCCGGGTTCACGATGTCGGCCGATAATCCGCCCGCGTTATCGTTTTTGATCATGATCGGGATATCGTCTATGACTCGCTGCGAATTGGAAACCGTCGTAATTTCCACCTGCAGGGAGCTAGGCTCGATTTTCTCAAAACCCGGCGGCGGCGTCAAGTCCACAGGAAGAACTACCGTTCCGGCTGCGGTGATCTTGCTTAGATCCACGTTGATTTCGCTGTAGGACTTTATTCCCGCCAATTCATCCTGCGGGCCGTACAGCTTCACTTTGGTCACGCTAGGCAGTGCTTTGGAAATAACAAGCCCCTCCGGTAGTTTTCCGATATATTGCAGTTCGATCGGCACTTCCTTATAAGGAGGCGATATGACGATATCCACCGTTACGGAGGACGGTTCAAGCACGGCGCCTTGGATTTCCTGCCCCTGTTTGTCATAAGCCGCCAGCTTTACCCTTTTTTCCTTCAGGGTGCCGTCTTCGCCGTCGATGGAAACGGAGCCTTGCACCTTTGCGACTTCGCGAAGCTCGCTTTCGGGGAGCGTCACCTTTACGGTTGCTGGCTGCGGCGTAATCTGCCCAAGCGTATACCCTTCTGCAGGCGTGCCCTTCGTCACGATCGTAACCGGGAACGTCGCCGTATTTCTTTCTTCAATATTGACGGTTACCGTGGAAGGCTGAATGTTGACAAGTTCCAACCCTTTGGGAAGATCCACGCTCAAAGGCAATGTGCTGGTCCCCACCTTGGCTTTCGACAGATCCAGCCGGATTTTGTATTCATCGGAAAACGCCGAGATCAAATCCATCTTTTTTCCTTTGATTTCAATGCGAACCCGATCCGTATCCATCGCGCTTAAGATGTATTTTTTCTCGTCCAATCCAAAAGGCTGGACCTTGACGTTTTCGATGATTCTCGTATCGATTTTGGCGATTGGGGTCGGGGTGTCGTTGTTCCAGTGAACCATGCTCCATAACAATACGCTGACCGCCAGCGCCAACACTTTGGCGAAAGTGTTGTTATTGATCCATTTATTCATGTTTATCCGTCCCCTTCCGGCGCCAGAACATCGGGCGTTTGTCTTTAGGGGTTGAGTTCGGGCGGAGCTCCTCATACAGCTTCGAGATCAAGGACTCTTCCTTGATGTCGCGAACGACTTGTCCATTGATCGCAAGCGAAATTTGGCCCGTTTCTTCGGACACGACGACCGACACCGCGTCCCCGACCTCGCTGATCCCGATCGCTGCACGGTGCCGCGTACCGAGTTCCTTGCTGATAAAAGGATTCTCCGAAAGCGGCAGGTAGCACGCGGCGGCGGCAATCTGGTTGTTTTGGATGATGACGGCTCCATCATGTAGAGGGGTATTCGGGATAAAAATGTTGATGAGCAGCTGCGAACTGACCATCGACTGCATCGGAATGCCTGACTCGGTGTATTCGTTAAGTCCCGTCTGCCGCTCAAAAACGATTAACGCGCCTATTTTTCTACGCGCTAAATAATTCACGGCTTTAATGACTTCCCCGATCAGTTTGTTGAACTCCTCGTCTTCCGCCGATGATCGGCCGAAGATCTTTCCCCGGCCCAGCTGTTCCAGCGCCCGCCGCAGCTCCGGCTGGAAGATGATGAAGATGGCGAAAATGCCGAAGTTAAAAATCTGGTTCATCAGCCATCGCAGCGTAAACAGATCGAACCACGTGCTTAATGCCCATATAATCACGAGAACCAGGATCCCCTTCAAAAGCTGAACGGCCCTGGTACCTCTGACGAGTAGAATGACCTGATAAATGATGTAGGTAACGATAGCGATATCGATAATATCTTTAATGGATTCTTTCCATGTCAGATCCGTAAAATAATTCATACTTAGGCCCCCGTACTACCCCTTGAATGTAAAATGGGTCTCTATGTAATATACTTTCCCCTATATCTTCTAGGTTATAACGATCAAGTGCAGGTTGCAAGCGGCGCAAGCTCCGGATTGGATGCATTTAAACATTTTTCCAGCAAAAAGGCGCCTTCTTTCTGTAAAGAGGCGCCATCAATGTTCAGTTCCAGCATGGTTTTAACGGTAGGCGACATCGGAAAACGCGTTTGTAATTTTATACCACAGCCAATCCAAAGCCTGGTCAATGTTTTTGACCCTTCCGGAAATATGCGCCGTTGAAGCTTGGTATAAAGATCCGTCGATGACCGTCAGATTCCCGTTCACTTCACCGTAAATTTTCGTTTTTCCGTTTTCCACCGTCAAATTGCCGGCGATGCTTTTTCCTTCGGGGACTATTACCGTGTCTCCTTCAATGACGACTTGATCCAGGTCATTCCCCTTCACTACCAACTGCGAGTCCTGGTCCCAGAAACTGACGGAGCTGATGAACATCACGATCAGAAAAATTGCCGCAGCCGTCACCGCAGGATGTCTCCGAATCCATCCCAGCCAAGGCTGCTGTTTCTTTTCCTGAGGCAACGCGCTCATGATCCGCTGGGTCAGCTCAAGAGGTGCAGACGGGGCATGATGGGACAAGGAAAACATCAGCATATCCGTCTGTTCCAGCTCTTTAAACTGCATCCGACAAGCAGGGCAGGACAACAAATGGGCCTTTAGCTCCATCTGCTGTTCCTTGGACAAGTCGTCATCTAGGTAGTCATGCATTAAAGAGACGGCCAAGTTGCATTCCATATGAGCCAATCCTTTCATTCAAGTAGATGTATTCGAACCCTTTTCTGCCAAAGGGCACAAGACTTGTTTAATTTGTAATACGTAGGGCCGTTT
Source organism: Paenibacillus sp. FSL M7-1455 (assembly GCF_038004655.1). NCBI lineage: Bacteria > Bacillati > Bacillota > Bacilli > Caryophanales > Paenibacillaceae > Paenibacillus > Paenibacillus sp. FSL M7-1455. The sequence continues at coordinate 5,398,416 of NZ_JBBORO010000001.1, forward strand.
ATAATGTTTCAATAAAAAACAGGAAAATTACATTTTGGGCTCCAGTTTTTTGCGCAAAAATTCCCGTCCCCGGTGTACCCGCGTTTTAATAGTTGTTACAGGCATGCCAAGAACGTCGCTGATTTCCTGCAAGGACAAGTCCTGCAAATACCTGAGTATCATGACCGACTTATATTTGGCCGGAAGCGAGTCGATCGCCTGATAGATGATCTGCTGCGTCTCCGATAACAACGCTTCGCTTTCGGGCGTGCGGTTATCACTTGGGATCATCGAATAACCATCCATGCCTTCCTGATCGTTCATTTCCGCATCCAGCGAATACGTCGGTTTTTTCTTCCGCAAACGGTCAATGCATAAGTTGGTTGCGATCCGGTAGATCCAGGTCGAAAACTTTTGGTTCTGGTCATAACGGTCCAGGTTTCGGTACACGCGCAAAAAAGTCTCCTGAACGATATCCTCCGCCTCATGGCGGTTGCTCAGCATCCTGTAGGCCAAATGGTATATTTTATCTTTGTAGAGCTCCACAATTTCGGCAAATGCGCGCTGATCCCCTTTCAGGGCCAGCTTGGTCAACCTATTTTCTATATTATCCACCAATGAATTCCCCCAGACTTGCTGATGGGTAACGAGCTTTTTTTCACATCATTCAAATCGTAATTCAACTCCCTGCAAAATGCAAGACAACTTTGTAAAGATATACAAAGAGGTTTTTGCCAAACAAAAAAAGGAAAGCCGAGGTTCAACGAATTGAATCCCGGCTTTCCAAAAATAAGGCATCATGAATGCGTCTTACGGATCAGTTCAGCGGCACATCAGCCCGTATTCCGGAGACCTGCGGCAATGCCGTTGATGGTGAGAAGCACCTCGCGGAGCAGCTCGGCGTCGTCCTCGTCTTTCTCGCGAAGGCCGCGAAGCTCGCTCAGAAGCTGCACCTGAAGATAGCTGAGCGGATCGACGTACGGATTGCGCAAACGAATGGATTCCTGAATGACAGGAACATTGTCCAGGATTTCCTTTTGCCCGGTGATTTTCAGGATCAGATCCGAAGTCAGCTTAAATTCCTCTTCAATTAATTTGAAGATCCGCTGACGGGCTTCTTCGTTTTTGGACATATTCGCGTATTCATGGGCAATCACCATGTCCGCCTTGGCGATGGCCATTTGAAGAGAATCGATCAAGGAAGTGAAAAACGAGAATTTCTCGTACATTTCCTGCATGATTTTCAGGTTCTCTTCTTTATTTTGATAAAAGCTTTGGAGCCCCGTTCCCGCAGCATACCATGCCGGCAGCAGGAAACGGCTTTGCGTCCAGGAAAATACCCACGGAATCGCGCGCAGATCCTCGAAACGGTCGCTGTTTTTCCGTTTGGAAGGACGGGAGCCGATATTCAGCTCTCCCACCTCCGGCAGCGGCGTCGACTCCTTGAAGAAGGTTAGGAAGTCCGGATCGCGAAAGATGAGATCCTGGTACTTTTTACGGGATACCTCCGACATCTCTTTAACGATGTTATCCCAATACGCTTCGCGCTCGTCATCTTCCTGCGGAGCACGTTTGTTGATCGCCGCGGTGATCAAAGCCGACGTTGCCTGCTCCAAACTGCGGTACGCAATCCCTTTGAGGGAATAACGGGACGAAATGACTTCGCCTTGTTCCGTGATTTTGATGCCGCCGCCAATCGTGGAAGCCGGCTGAGCGAGGATCGAACGGTTGAGCGGCATGCCGCCGCGTCCAAGCGCGCCGCCGCGTCCGTGGAAGAACTTCAGCTTGATTCCTGCCTCATTGGCAACCTTCGTAAGTTCCTTCAAGGCTACGCGCAGCTCATAGTTTGCGGTGACGGCTCCCCCGTCTTTGTTGCTGTCGGAGTAACCTAGCATGATTTCCTGCAGATCGTTTCTTGCCTTAATGCTCTCACGATAGATCGGCAGCTTAAACAATCGGTTCATGATGGCCGGAGCGGCATGAAGGTCCTCGATCGTCTCAAACAGCGGTACGGCCTGCAGCGTGCAGTGCACGGTACCGTCGGCGTTTTGGCGGAACAATCCGACCTCTTTGGCGAATACCATGACTTCCATGATGTCGCTTGCGCCTTCGGCCATGCTGATCAAATAGCTCGTGATGCAATGTGTGCCGTATTCCTGCTGGGCCTTATAGACCGTGCGGAACACGTCAAGGCACTCTTTCGTGCTGGCGCTGTATTGATGATAATTGGACGTAATCGGTCTAGGCTCGCTAAGCAGCTGGGCCAAAAGCGATATTTTTTCCTCTTCGGACAATTTCGAATAATCCGGCGTGACGTTAATCTGCGCCAAAATCTCTTTCATCGCATTTTCATGCTCTTGGCTGTGCTGGCGGATATCCAAAGCAGCCGTATGGAACCCAAACAGCTCAACCTGCCGTATTAATTTTTGTATATAAGTATCGGCGACGTAATCGGCATAGTGGAAACGCAAGCTGCGGTCGATGATTTTCAAATCCTCGATAAAATCGAGCGGCGTGCCGTATGCTTGCGGCGTTCCCTTTTTGCTGTCGTCCAGAACATTGCTGATTTTCTCCATCATGTAAACGAGTTTGATCCGGTAAGGCTCTTTTTCGTTATGCCAAATGGTCCGTCTCGTAATTTCGACAAGTTCGCGGTCGTCGGCAATCGACTTCAGAAGCTCGCCCGACACATCCACGATCGAAGTGCTGAAGCTCAAATATTGCATGTACTCGTTCAAAATCCGCTGATACTCGCGAATGGCCAGCTTACGCTGCAAGCGCAGCGTCTCCCAAGTAATCTCGGCCGTCACGGACGGGTTTCCGTCGCGGTCGCCGCCGATCCAGGAACCGAAACGCAGGTACGTAGGCACGTGCCAGTTATGGCCTGGGTAGTACTTGTTCAAGCAGCGCTCCAGCTCCTGATATACTTCAGGGAGCACGTGGAACAGCGTTTCGTGGAAATAATACATGCCGTTTCTGACTTCATCCAGAACCGTCGGCTTGCCCGCTCTCAGTTCGTCCGTTTGCCACAGCGTAATGACTTCGTTCAGCAGCTTTTCACGGAGCTGTTCCCGTTCACGGAAAGTAAGAGTCGGATTATCCAGCAGCATGACATCCTCGGAGATCCGTTTATGAATATCGAGAATGGCTCTGCGCATCGCTTCCGTCGGGTGTGCGGTCATAACCAGCTCAAGCGAAAGGCTTTCGATGATCTCCTGCACTTCCTCGTACGTGAACCGGCGATCCTTTAGGTCCTGAACGGCGCTTTCGATCGAGCCGGGCTGTACCGTTTCCCCTGCCGACCGTTCATAATCGCGTTTGCGGCGAATCCGGTGATTCTGCTCGGCAATGTTGACCAATTGGAAATAGATCGCAAAGGCCCGGATGACCTGATGGCGAATGTCTGGTTCAAGCGTTTTGATGATTTGTTTGAAATCTTCATACAATTCAGGCAAAAACACAGAGCGTAATGACTTGCTGGTCTCGCGAATCTTTTCAACAATATCCAGAAGCTCGTTGCCGCCCTGATGGACAAGCACTTCGCCGAGAATGTTTCCCAAGAAACGTACATCACGCCGCAGAAGGTTGTTTGAATTGCTTTTGTTTGCGGTTACCGTAAGTTCAGTCATGCTACTCCTCCCATTCCATTCCGTTTGTATTGCTCTCTCTTAGCTATGCTTTTTAAACATCATACAACAAAATACATCGAAAATCTGCACTTTTCTGCGATAAAGCGAAAATTTATTATGTAAATTATTAAAAAGGACAGTGCATTTATATGCAGAAATAAAACATAGTGTTTCAAGCATTGACTTTGATAATAAAGAGCAGTAATTGCCTCCCTCGATAATAACCATTCCAATTTCCGGGTATTTATTCAGCGGGCTTTTATGGCGCCCAACAATTTCCTAGGCTTGCGGGGACCGAAGCCTGATTGGATACAATCTTGCCGACGATATAGTTCTCTACAATGAGTAACGGATTTCCGGCTCGGGACTAGACTTGTTTTTGAGAACATCGTAAAAGGATGGCATTCGTTGAGGAGATGCTTAGGGAGGATGAAGGGTCCACTCGATTTATTTACCCCAAAAAGGGCCGTTCTGAAACAGCAAAAGTTAAGCATCCTGTCGAGGAAGAAAAATAATCGACGCGCGTCCTGATCGGGGGATCACGAAGATGCCTCCAGAGGCAGTTCACCCCAATGCACGGGCTCTCTTCCTCACAAATCTTCATATAACAAAAAAAACGCCCTTCGGCGTGTTTGTTTTAAATCTATATGGAGCGGGTGATGGGAATCGAACCCACGCTACCAGCTTGGAAGGCTGGAGTTCTACCATTGAACTACACCCGCATATACGGAATGAAAATATCGGGATGACACGATTCGAACATGCGACCCCCTGGTCCCAAACCAGGTGCTCTACCAAGCTGAGCTACATCCCGATATGACATGAAAATGGCGCGCCCTAAGAGATTCGAACTCCTGACCTTTTGATTCGTAGTCAAACGCTCTATCCAGCTGAGCTAAGGGCGCATCTATAATGGAGCGGACGACGGGAATCGAACCCGCGACCCTCGCCTTGGCAAGGCGATGCTCTACCGCTGAGCCACGTCCGCATATTCATGGTGCGCGTGGAGGGACTTGAACCCCCACGTCAAAGACGCTAGATCCTAAGTCTAGTGCGTCTGCCAATTCCGCCACACGCGCGAATCTTCGACTGAATCGTCGCTGTTTGCATCGTGATTCGGCTTGTTTTATCAAACCGTATCTCGTAGCGACAAGAATGATCTTACCATACATCTCAATAAAGAGTCAAGCATTTTTACAAAATATTTTTTTGGAATTTTAAAATCAAACCCTATCCCTTTTTCTTTAGCTCAATAAACCATGGATATTCAGGCTTCTCCTCGTTTACGATGCATGATTCTTTCCCTTTATGAATCAGATTCAAGTCATTCAACGGTAACCACATTCATTCCCATAATGAAGGGAAATTTAAACCTAGAATGGAGTTCATCAAGCCATGACGATGCGTTCACATATCATGGATAATGATGGCCAGGGATGGCCTTCCAAACGCAAATGATATGAGTATATTGGGATCATCTTCATAACACCGAATAAAACCGCCCTATGACCTTTAAACTTGCTGACTGTTATCTTATCCATACAGAGCCACGAAATCCGCGTATAACCCCATATTTCCTTTGAGAAGCATCGAAGTATTACCTGTGCCCCAAAAACGCGTTCAAGCCAAAAATAAGGCCCTATAAGTGCCTTTAACCGTAGCGGATAACGAAATTGCTCTCATCCATTTTATTGGCTTTGTATAGGGGCGTATAGACCTTCTGATGCGACCCATGAGATCAAACATTCCATTGTCAAGAACTCCCCGATAAAACAAAAAAACCATCTATTTTCCATAGATAGCCTCTAAATCCTATATAAGAGTGAGCCATGAAGGACTCGAACCTTCGACACCCTGATTAAAAGTCAGGTGCTCTACCAACTGAGCTAATGGCTCCCAACAAAAATGCATAAATAAGAAAATGGCTGGGGATATAGGATTCGAACCTATGCATGACGGAGTCAAAGTCCGTTGCCTTACCGCTTGGCTAATCCCCAACAATCGATAAGTATATCTTGTCCATTTTTCAAACCAATTATGAAAAATCATGGTGGAGGCTGAGGGGATCGAACCCCCGACCCTCTGCTTGTAAGGCAGATGCTCTCCCAGCTGAGCTAAGCCTCCCTGAGATTATGTATAAAAAATAATAAGTGGTGACCCGTAGGGGATTCGAACCCCTGTTACCTCCGTGAAAGGGAGGTGTCTTAACCCCTTGACCAACGGGCCACTTAGAAAAGAAATGGAGCTCTCAACCGGGATCGAACCGGTGACCTCATCCTTACCATGGATGCACTCTACCTACTGAGCTATGAGAGCAAATGGCTCCCCGAACAGGACTCGAACCTGTGACAACTCGATTAACAGTCGAGTGCTCTACCGACTGAGCTATCAGGGAATGTACCGCTTGGCAGCGTCCTACTCTCCCAGGACCCTTCGGTCCAAGTACCATCGGCGCTGGAGGGCTTAACGGTCGTGTTCGGGATGGGTACGCGTGGAACCCCTCCGCTATCGCCACCAAACAGGATTTTTGCGCTGCTTTTGCTTCGATGATCACTCACCAGCAAAATATCCATCCTCTAAAAGGACTTGCAGCTTCAAAATCATTCAGATGTTTGATCACCTGAAAACTAGATACGAAACGTTTGCGTTTTAATGTTTCCGTAGCATTTCCCGGTTTTTGATCCGGGCCCCGCCAAAGTACTCGGAATCAGCTACGAGGCTGCTCTTCACTTTGGTGGGTTTGTTCATGCTTCCGTAGCGAGCTTTCTTTCAGAAAGCTTTTAGGATAAGCCCTCGACCGATTAGTATTGGTCAGCTCCATGCATTGCTGCACTTCCACCTCCAACCTATCTACCTCGTCGTCTTCAAGGGGTCTTACATACTGGGAAATCTCATCTTGAGGGGGGCTTCACGCTTAGATGCTTTCAGCGCTTATCCCGTCCGTACGTAGCTACCCAGCCATGCTCCTGGCGGAACA
>NZ_JBBORO010000001.1:5407500-5475000 GCF_038004655.1 Paenibacillus sp. FSL M7-1455
AGACCTCTTCGCCTAACCAGTTCCTTTGTAACTCCATGTGAGACGTCCCACAACCCCGGCCAGCAAGCTGACCGGTTTAGGCTAATCCGCGTTCGCTCGCCGCTACTGACGGAATCACTATTGTTTTCTCTTCCTCAGGGTACTTAGATGTTTCAGTTCCCCTGGTATGCCTCTTCACATCCTATGTATTCAGATGCGAGTGACTGACTATTACATCAGCCGGGTTTCCCCATTCGGACATCCCCGGATCAAAGCTTGCTTACAGCTCCCCGAGGCAGTATCGTTGTTCGCCACGTCCTTCATCGGCTCCTAGCGCCTAGGCATCCTCCGTGTGCTCTTAGTAGCTTAACCTTTGACTCCTGTTTGCCTCGTTTCGCTCCGTTGTTTTGTGCTTCGCACAAAGCCAAAGTCGCTCTTCGATTCAAACACTCGTCTGCTACCTTTATTACTTGGTCTTTCAATGAAGACACAAGCAGCTATGATGAATTTCAATTTGACGCGAAGCCAAATTCAAAATCATCAGAAAAGGATATTTCTAAAACGCAAATTCGTTTCGTTATCTAGTTTTCAAGGATCAAATTGAATAATTGGTGGAGCCAAGCGGGATCGAACCGCTGACCTCCTGCTTGCAAGGCAGGCGCTCTCCCAGCTGAGCTATGGCCCCATAATAGGAAATATGCTTATTTAATTATATATGGTGGGCCCTAGTGGACTCGAACCACCGACCTCACCCTTATCAGGGGTGCGCTCTAACCAGCTGAGCTAAGGGCCCATATTCATTTCCTAATATACTCTTGATGAGTAAACCCATAAAGGTTTGCGCTTGGCAGCGTCCTACTCTCCCAGGACCCTTCGGTCCAAGTACCATCGGCGCTGGAGGGCTTAACGGTCGTGTTCGGGATGGGTACGCGTGGAACCCCTCCGCTATCGCCACCAAACGCATTTCGAAAGAGGTTTGCTCTTTCAAAACTGACAACGAGTGAGATTGTTTTGCCTTGCGGCATATTTGAATGTTTCCGTTGCAGGAAACGATTCTCCATAGAAAGGAGGTGATCCAGCCGCACCTTCCGATACGGCTACCTTGTTACGACTTCACCCCAATCATCTACCCCACCTTCGGCGGCTGGCTCCTTGCGGTTACCCCACCGACTTCGGGTGTTGTAAACTCTCGTGGTGTGACGGGCGGTGTGTACAAGACCCGGGAACGTATTCACCGCGGCATGCTGATCCGCGATTACTAGCAATTCCGACTTCATGCAGGCGGGTTGCAGCCTGCAATCCGAACTGAGACCAGCTTTGATAGGATTGGCTCCATCTCGCGACTTCGCTTCCCGTTGTACTGGCCATTGTAGTACGTGTGTAGCCCAGGTCATAAGGGGCATGATGATTTGACGTCATCCCCGCCTTCCTCCGGTTTGTCACCGGCAGTCATTCTAGAGTGCCCACCTTAATGTGCTGGCAACTAAAATCAAGGGTTGCGCTCGTTGCGGGACTTAACCCAACATCTCACGACACGAGCTGACGACAACCATGCACCACCTGTCTCCTCTGTCCCGAAGGCCGCCTCTATCTCTAGAGGATTCAGAGGGATGTCAAGACCTGGTAAGGTTCTTCGCGTTGCTTCGAATTAAACCACATACTCCACTGCTTGTGCGGGTCCCCGTCAATTCCTTTGAGTTTCAGTCTTGCGACCGTACTCCCCAGGCGGAATGCTTAATGTGTTAACTTCGGCACCAAGGGTATCGAAACCCCTAACACCTAGCATTCATCGTTTACGGCGTGGACTACCAGGGTATCTAATCCTGTTTGCTCCCCACGCTTTCGCGCCTCAGCGTCAGTTACAGCCCAGAAAGTCGCCTTCGCCACTGGTGTTCCTCCACATCTCTACGCATTTCACCGCTACACGTGGAATTCCACTTTCCTCTTCTGCACTCAAGTCACCCAGTTTCCAGTGCGAACTAGAGTTGAGCCCTAGCCTTAAACACCAGACTTAAGTGACCGCCTGCGCGCGCTTTACGCCCAATAATTCCGGACAACGCTTGCCCCCTACGTATTACCGCGGCTGCTGGCACGTAGTTAGCCGGGGCTTTCTTCTCAGGTACCGTCACTCGGATAGCAGTTACTCTACCCGACGTTCTTCCCTGGCAACAGAGCTTTACGATCCGAAAACCTTCATCACTCACGCGGCGTTGCTCCGTCAGGCTTTCGCCCATTGCGGAAGATTCCCTACTGCTGCCTCCCGTAGGAGTCTGGGCCGTGTCTCAGTCCCAGTGTGGCCGTTCACCCTCTCAGGTCGGCTACGCATCGTCGCCTTGGTGAGCCGTTACCTCACCAACTAGCTAATGCGCCGCAGGCCCATCCGTAAGTGACAGATTGCTCCGTCTTTCATTACCGCTCCATGCGAAGCGATAAATTATCCGGTATTAGCTACCGTTTCCGGTAGTTATCCCGATCTTACGGGCAGGTTGCCTACGTGTTACTCACCCGTCCGCCGCTAACCAAGAGCGATCCGAAGATCGCTAAGGTCCGCTCGACTTGCATGTATTAGGCACGCCGCCAGCGTTCGTCCTGAGCCAGGATCAAACTCTCCATGAAAGTTGGAAGAATCTGCTCACCCGAAGGAGAGTAGCGTTCCAACAAAAAGTTTGTGACTCATTTTGAATCTGACGAGAAATAAATTCTCATTTGTGCTCCACAAACCATCCAGCCATAGGCTTGAACCGATTTGCTTCGCGTTTCGGTTTCGTTGCCGAAACCTCATATCTCACTCGTTGTTCAGTTTTCAAAGATCAAATTCTTTCGTTTTCATTCATCACCGCATCTCAGCGGCGACTTTTATAATATATCATACATGCTCGATGTTTTGCAAGGCTTTTTTTAAAACTTTTTTTTCGAAGTTTTAAATTCGTCAACATCTCGCAGCTTTCCGTTTTATTTGACTAAAACCGAAGCGAAAATAAATTTATCATAGATCCCCGCTGACCGTCAAGCACTTTTTTCGCATCTATTGTTTGAATTGAGACAGCTTGCTGTTACGCGCATATTTGGAGAGCTCCTTCGGGGGCGCGAATCTGGCATACATGCGGAACACCGTGCGATATCGGCTCGCGATCGCGTTTCTCACTTCCAGGTCCAATCTATGGTCGCTTAAGTCAAACAGCATTTCATCCAGCTCTTTACGCAGTACATAATCCAGTTCCTTGCATTCCTTATCGTTAAAAAGCATACCCAGCATGGTTGCTTGGCCTCCTTGTCGACTAGAGCATATTTTCTGAAATTATCGGAATTTGCAACATTCTAAAATGTGGCTCGATATGCCGCCTTAATGTTATGCACAGTTTTTGGGAAATTTATGAATGCGGTATGCCGAAAAAAGGCAAATAGGCGCTATGCCTATTTACCCCTTCATCAGCGTGTAAGTAATCGTGCTTTCGATAATGGCGGCCACAAACAATAAAATGACGATCCATATCGATGCCGTCCATGCCTTCCGGAAACCCTCTTTCCATTTCCCCTTTAATCCTTCCTTCCCGCTTCCGCCAAGGCTCGCAATGACAAGCATCCCCATCCGAACCCCAAAAGCGCAAGCGATGATAATCGCGGGAATTTCGATGATCCCATGAGGCAGCAGACCTTTCACGACCAGATCGAACAAGCTGTTTCCCTGCTCCATAGAGGTATGAACCAGGAACCCGACAACCATGCCGTTCACAAGCAAAAACAAAATCGAAGGATGCCCAAAAACAACCCCAAAAAGATCATCAATACGGCCTTGATGCTGTTATTGAAAAAGATGAACACGAAAAAATTCCACTTCGGGTTGGACGACCTGCTCAGGCTTTCCCCGATGTCGCGGATTCCTCCCATCTGCTGATCGATGAACTGCGCCAATACGCCGGTGCTGTACCATCCTGCGACGATGCCCAAAACGAACAGGACCGTAACGAACAGCAGGGTTTTGCGGATCGAACCCAAATCTTTCAGAAAAACCGAAGGGCGAAGCATAGTTAACCTCCTCCTGGTATAACTCGCTGGTACGAGCATACTATGTAAAGTAAACAAGCATTTCCATTGTGGGAAAGGAGCGACAAACGCAAATGAGTTCATTTTTTTATGTGCTGAACGGCCGCAAAATCAAACGCACCTTCTTCGTGCTCGCCGCGGCACTGTTTGCGATCGGCATCATTTATGTAGAGTCAGACAATGTCACGGTATTCTCCGAAGGGGCTCCAGCCGCCATTTACAGCGTTCCTACCGAAAAGAAAGTGATCGCCCTGACCTTTGATATCAGCTGGGGAGAAAAGCGCACCGAGCCTATCCTGAACGTTCTGAAAGAGAAAGGCGTAACCAAAGCCACCTTCTTCCTCTCTTCCCCTTGGAGCAAAAGCCATCCGGATATCGTCAATAAAATCAAAACCGCGGGCTTCGAGATCGGAAGCCATGGCCATAAGCACGTCAACTACAGCAGCTTAAGCGACGAGGAGATCAAAACCCAGCTCATGACGGCTAACTCTATATTAACCGATCTGACGGGTAAGGAACCTACCCTGCTCCGCCTGCCGAACGGCGACTTCGATAAACGCGTGCTTAAAATCGCCGACAGCATGAATTACAAGGTCATCCAATGGGATACCGACTCGCAGGATTGGAAAAACATCGGGGTCGACAATATCGTGAACCGCGTCGTAAGCAGCGCCCATCCGGGCGATATCGTTCTCCTCCATGCAAGCGATTCGGTCAAACAAACCCACCAGGCGCTCCCGATCATTATCGACGAACTGCGGAAACAAGGTTATGAATTCGTCACGGTCTCCGATTTATTGTCGCAAGCCGATACCAAAGGAAAAGAAGTGCAGGATCAGGCGACGCTGCAGCAAGCCCTTGAAGATGCGGCAGGCATGTAGCATACGTAAATTTAAAGAAAAAAGAGCTAAGTTTCTTAGCTCTTTTTTGGTTTCAGCACTTTATGCAGTATTAAAATCTGGTATGCATTGCATGCGAGGAGTGGAACCACAATAAAGATCGTGGCATTGTTCTCATTGATTTTCAGACCGCCCACCATTTCGACGATGGTCACCGCGATCATGAAAAAGAGGGTCGGCACCCATGCGGTAACGTTGGTGGCTTTCGCTTTAAAATAGGCAACGGCAACAGCCACGACCAAAATCGCCAATCCCAGGAGCAAATCCGCCATTTGGCTGTTTTCCTTGCCGACGAAGGAACGGAAGAACATCACTTCCAGCAGCGCCAATATTGCTAAAACAAGCTGTATGTATTGCCAAGCCTTTTTTGGGAATACGCCGATAGCCGTATAATTCAGGATCATATAAGCAAAAAAACCAAGCTGCGAGTAAACGCTCGTCAGTGCTCCAAAACCGAAAAGAATAAGCAAGTAAAACAATACATCGCTTACATCCTTGAAGGAAATGGATTCCCTGCTGAACGGCAGCAGAAAACCGGTGATGATGGAGACGGCGGCTCCCACCAGCAATGTTTGCAAAAATAACTTGGACCAATTTTTTAAGTTCAAATCGCCTGCACCCCCAAGACTTTATTTTACCAACGTTCACATTAAAAAACCATGCCCGGAAACGACATATTTCGAAATCCACTTCGGCATACTACATGCAGGATGATAAGCAAAAGGAGTGACGCTCATGAAGTGGCCTGTTTTAGGCATTTGGGGAATCATATTCGGACTTACCACCGTACTCTCAGGCTGCGGATCCGAACCGAGCTATGCACCGCCTCAAGGCGATTATAAAGAAATGAAGACGATGGTGGTCGACATCCTGAAGAGCGACGAAGGCAAAAAAGCCGTCGAAGATGCGCTGAAACAGGGCGGCGGTGGCTCTTCGGGCGGCAGCGGCGGTCCCGGCATGCAAATGATGACGATGCAGGCTACCGATCAGATCCGAACGGCGGTCAAGGATACCATCACCTCGCCGGAATATAAAAAGGAATTCGAAAAAATCATGACCGATCCGCAGTTCGCCGGCGACTTTGCCAAGGCGATCAGCACCCAAAACAAGCAGCTTCACATGCAGCTGATCAAGGATCCGACGTATCAAAAGGCGATTTCCGATATCATGAAGTCGCCCGAGGTCATGAAGATGTTCCTCGATTTGACCAAAACGCCGGAATACCGCAAGCAATCGATGACGGTCATGCAGGAAGCGATGCAAAATCCGATGTTCAAAATGGAAGTGATGTCGCTCCTGCGAAACGTGGTGACCCAGGAACTTCAGCCGAAGGTCGAAAAGGAAGGCGGCCAAGGCGGAGAAGGCGGCAAACAGAAGGAAGGCGGGGAAAAAGGCGATAAAGAAAAAGAAGGCGGTGGCGGCGGAGAAGGCGAAGAAGGCGGTGGCGGCAACGCTTCCTAAAATCGAATGGCACAAGAAAAAAAGCCCTCGCGACGGGGCTTTTTTTCTTTGAACCAAACGGTCTATTTTTCGCATTTGGCGATAATGCTCGCCGCCAGCTCATTGTAAATTCGTCCGCTCGCGGATTCGGATTTATATACCGATGGCGAAAAATCCGGCTCTGAAATATGGTTGTCCGGCGCTCCGAGCGGAAGCTGGGCCAAAAGTTCGGTGTGAAGCGTTTCCGCCAGCTGTCCGCCGCCGCCCCGGCCGAACACGAAATCCTTTTCTCCGCAATGGGAGCATTCGTAGTATGCCATGTTTTCCACGACGCCCAGTATTTCATGATTCGTCTGAATGGCCATGGCCCCTGCCCGGGCAGCCACAAAAGCGGCCGTGGCATGCGGGGTCGTCACGATGATTTCCTTGCTTTGCGGAAGCATTTGGTGAACGTCCAGCGCAATGTCCCCGGTTCCCGGCGGCAAATCGAGCAGCAGGTAATCCAGCTTGCCCCAGTTGACGTCGCCGAAAAATTGATGGAGCATTTTGCCGAGCATCGGGCCGCGCCATACGACCGGGCTGTTTTCGCGGATGAAAAAGCCCATCGACATCACCTTCACGCCAAACCGTTCGACGGGAATGATCAATTCGTTCTCGACGACGGGGCCTTCCTCGATTCCCATCATGTCCGGAACGCTGAAGCCGTAAATATCGGCATCGATCAATCCGACCCGCTTGCCTTGGCGGGCCAGCGCCGCAGCAAGGTTGACGGTTACCGTGGATTTGCCGACTCCCCCTTTACCGCTCGCCACCGCGATAAAATGGACGTCCGGATCGTTCAGCAGCTCGTTTCTTTCAAGGCCGGCCGCATGCCCCTTCACCAGCTTGTCTTTATCCGTTTTTCGTTCGTGGTCGCCCAAAATCTTGCCGCGCTCATGCTCGTTGGCCGGACGGATGCGGATGTGCACATCTCCCGCTCCGGCAGCTTGCAGACGCTCGCGGATTTCTTTTTCCAGCGCTTGTCCATAATCGTCCAGCGTAATCACGGATAGTGACACCCTGGCGTCTTTCACGACGATATCTCTTATCATTTGCAGCTCCATAAGGCTTCTACCGGTAACAGGCTCGCTTACGGGCTGTAGCACCTCTTGTACTTGCTCACGTGACAACATGATGGCAGCACCTCTGCTTTGTATATTGTGCATCCGCACGAGGCGAATGCGCCCCAGAAGCCATTATACCATCAACGCTTACATTTCTGGCGACAAATTCGCCTTTTCCCCCGATAAATACCGCAGCATCCCTTTATACACCGCAGCCGCGACCTTCCGCTGGTATCCTTCGTCCCTTAAGAGCTGAGACTCCTCCGGATGGGACAAAAAACCGACTTCGACCAATGCCGCGGGCATTTTCACGGCTTTAAGAAGGTACACGTGGTTTACGGTTTTGGCGACGCGATCGGTATTTTCCAGGTTGCGCTTGATTTCCTCCTGGATGAATACGGCCAGCGTCTTATTGTCGGGATGATTGGGATAATAAAAGGTCTGGGCTCCGCTCCATCTGCCGGGGAAGCTGTTCAAATGGATGCTCAGAAACAGGTCGGCGTTGGAGTTTTCGATCATCTTGGCGCGCTGTTTCAAATCCTCCGTTTTGCGTTTGGAGTATCCTTTCGTATCCTTCCCTGCCAAATCGTAGTCGCCTTCCCGCGTCATGTACACGACAGCCCCCGCCTGCTGCAAATAATCGCGCAAATACAAGGCGATCGCCAGATTCACATCCTTTTCGATCAGGCCCTGCTTGCTTACGGCTCCGCCGTCGGGGCCGCCGTGGCCCGCATCGAGCACGATGACCTTTCCCGATAACGGGAGGCCCCATTGCCCCGTCGTTTTAACCGCAGGAATATTCAGCGTGGCTACGGTGACAAACACGATGGCCAGACATATGCCGATGAAAAGCTTCTTGATGGAGCTCAGCCGGATCCACAGCACCTGCTTGCCAGGCTTGGACATCAAAAATCCACCTCCGTTCCCATATCGACTCTACTCATCTATATGGGCGAAGGTGGACAAATAGTACCTTTAAGGCGTTACTTGCGCGCGCATGCCTGCGATCAGCACTTCAGCGACTTCCGGACGGGTGAATTCCGGCGGCGGACACTGCCCGTCGCGGAGCAATCCGCGTACCTTGGTGCCGGACAGGGTCAGGTGATCTTCCTTCGGATGCGGGCAGGTTTTGCTGGACGCCATGTTGCCGCATGTTTTGCAGAAGAAGCTATGCTCGAAAAACAGCGGCGTAATGCCGAGCTCTTCAGGCGTAAAGTTCGAGAATATCTCCTGCGCTTCATAAGTGCCGTAATAGTCGCCTACCCCGGCATGGTCGCGTCCGACGATGAAATGGGTGCAGCCGTAATTTTTGCGGACCATCGCATGGAAAATAGCCTCTCTAGGACCCGCATAACGCATGGCGGCAGGAAACACGCCCAAAAACGTCCGGTCCTGCGGATAATAGTTTTCCAGAAGAACCAGGTAGCTCTTCATTCGTACGTCCGCCGGAACGTCGTCCGATTTCGTCTCGCCGACAAGCGGATTCAGGAATAGGCCGTCAACGATCTCTAGCGCCGTCTTCTGAATGTACTCGTGGGCCCGGTGCACGGGATTGCGGGTTTGGAAGCCGACAACCGTTTTCCAGCCCTTTTCCCGGAACAGCTCCCGGGTTTGCGCCGGGTCGAAATAAAATTCGCGGAACCTTGCAGGCTGCGGGCGGTTAAGGACCTTGACGCTTCCGCCGACATAGATCGGGGAACGCTCGAACAGCTTTTTCACGCCGGGATGCTCCAGATCGCTCGTTTTGAACACCTTCAGCGCTTCTTCCTCCTGATCGGCTTCGTACACGCTTTCCACGGTCAAAACGGCATACACGACGCCGTCCTCGGCTCCGGTCAACGCCACTTGATCCCCCAGGTTAAGCCCTTGGGCCGTCGTTTCATCGACGGATAACGTCACCGGTATGCTCCATACCGTTCCATCGGCAAGCCGCATCGTGCTGACTACCGAACGGTAATCCTCTTCGTTCAAAAATCCTTCAAGCGGAGAAAATGCTCCGTTCCCGATTAAATCAAGATCGGAAATGGTCCAATTGTTCACCCGGATCTGCTTCAAAAACGGCGAAGCCTTCAGAAGCTCATCGCGTTCGTTTCCTTCTGCGAACCTGTTAACCAGCTTGCCGCCATGCGGAAGTATTCCAGTCATGCCGTTCATTCCTCCTATTTCGAAATTTATTGATGCAGTCCGCATTCCGTTTTTTCCGTTCCGGACCAGCGGCCGGCTCTTGGGTCTTCGCCCGGCTGCACCGGACGGGTGCAGTGTTCGCAACCGATGCTCGGATAGTTCCGGTCATGGAGAGGATTGTACAGCACTTGGTTATCGCGAATATATGTCCAGACATCGTCGGATGTCCAATCGGCAATCGGGTTGAATTTGACCAGCCCGAACTTATGATCATATTCCACTTTCTTGGCATTGGCGCGGGTCGGAGCCTGGTCTCTGCGGATCCCCGTGATCCAGGCGTCGTATTGGGAAAGAATCCGGGTGAGCGGCTCGACTTTGCGGATGTTGCAGCACTGGTTCGGGTCGATTTTCCACAATTCCTCGCCATGGCTGGCCGCTTGCTCCTCCGGCGTCAATTTGGGAGACACGCGCACGAACTGGATGCCGTATTTGGATTCCAGCCGGTCTCTCGTTTCGTACGTTTCCTTAAAGTGGAAGTCCGTATCCAAATAAAAAATATCGGTGGACGGACTCACCTTTTGCAAAATATCAACCAAAACCACGTCCTCGGCCCCAAAACTGCACGCAAACGTAATATTCGGGAATTTCTCGACGGCAACCCGAATGACCTCTTCGGCGGAAGCATGCTCCAGCTCGGCGGCTTGAACCTCGATCCACTTTTCTTTTTCAAGCAAATTCATGCGAATGTCTCCCCTTCCAATAATTCGTATCATAATCATTGCAATAATAATCAGTGAATACCAAGCGGTTTAATATGATTTAAAACCAGTATAAAGCAATATCTTTAGTTGTCAATCCTATAAAAGGTCCTGAAACCTGCGAAGAAGAAAAAGACCTTTCGCTGCGAAAGATCTTTTTCTTGGCCGGGCCCTTACATCTCCAGCGCTTTTTTAGCGGTTTTCTTATCGTTTTCGAGCAGCTGATGCAAATCGTATGCCGGATAAAACCCGCGTTCATGCATGAAGTTAAACACTTTCGTATGCAGTTTGATCGCATGGTTCAGATGTTTGACGAATGTATCTTTAAGCTGCGGAGTAGCTGCCTCCGTAACGGCTGCCGCGTAGTTTTTGACGCAGTTTTTGGCTATCCCGAGCAGATGGCCGGCATAAAAGGCGGTCAGGTCTTCGTGATGCGGCTTGCTTTTGTTGTTTCTCGCTTCCATGGGGGCCATCGGATAAAATTGCAGCAGCTCCTTCAGGTTGGACTCCGTGGAGCGGATCGTCTCCTCATAAAGGCCCCGCAGCTTCGGATCCGCCACGTCATGGACGTGCATTTTAAGCCCCATCAAAGTGTTGGACTGCGAAGCGGTAAGTTCATGCAGCTCCATCGTTTCATGCCATGCCAAATGTTTATGCTGTGCGTTAGGTTGCAAAATCAAATCCCTCCGTTCGAGTTATGCTACAGCATATGATGAATCCGCCCAATGGGCACATTGTCTTACCAAAAAGAATAAGAATCCGCCCTTCAAAGGAACAATACGTAAGGGATCAAAACCATACCAGACTACCGAAGGAGGCATTCCCTTTGAACCAGTTCAACCAAACGCAGCAAATTACCCAGCTCGTCCAGCAGTTGATTCAGCAAACCCAACAGGCTTCGCAAGCTTACCAACAGCTGTTGAGACAAGAAGAAAGCAACGCGATGCAGCTCGAGCAGCTCGCTCAGCGTGAGCGCCATGCAGCCCAGGTGATCCAAAACGCGCTGCAAGGACACCAAACCGCGATTCAACAGCTGCAGCAAATTTCCAATATGGCTCACCAAATGGAAAACGTCAGCCATTCCTACACCGGCTTTGGCCAACAGCAATACGGAATGGGCACCAACTACCAAGGCTTTCAGCGTCAATAATCATCCAAACGGGAAATAGATCGAGCAGTCCGGTCTATTTCCTTTCAAAATTCCGATGAGGTGAAAAAGCATGATTGTTTCCTCCAACCAGCTTGGCCAATCGTTGTATTGCAGCCAATGCGGCAAGGAAAACGAACAGATCAACGTATGGTGGAAAGACGGACGGAATGACGACGGATTGGGTTACAGCGAGGTTTTTGCCGAGTGCCCGGCCTGCCATGCCCAGCTCATGAAAAAACATGCGTACGGGGAAATCGGCTCTGTCGATGATGCATTACATATTTTGCAAAATGAATAACTCCGCTTTTTGGGGGTTTAATCCAACTGCCGCAAGGCAGTTTTTTTCTGGAACGGGCAAAATAAAAAGCCCCTGACCGGTAAAGGCCAGAGGCTTGTATCCTGAAATCCAGGAAATATTAACGTTTCGAGAATTGTGGCGCGCGACGAGCCGCTTTGAGACCGTATTTTTTACGTTCTTTCATGCGTGGGTCACGAGTCAGGAAGCCCGCTTTTTTCAAAGCCGGACGGAACTCTGGGTCAGCTTTCAGCAACGCACGGGAGATACCGTGACGGATTGCGCCTGCTTGACCGGAGATGCCGCCGCCGTTAGCGATAACGAGTACGTCGTATTGTCCGAGCGTTTCAGTCAGAGCCAGCGGTTGCTTCACGATCAGTTTGAGGGTTTCCAAACCGAAATATTCGTTGATGTCGCGTTTATTGATGACGATGCGTCCTTCACCCGGTACAAGGCGAACACGTGCTACCGAATGTTTACGACGACCTGTCCCATAGTATTGTACTTGTGCCATGAAACTTGTCCTCCTTTTAATTATCCGCGAAGTTCGTAAACTTCTGGTTTTTGTGCTGCATGTGGATGTTCGGAACCTGCATATACTTTCAGTCTCAGCTTCATTTTTTCGCCCATGCGGGTTTTAGGAAGCATGCCGTGAACAGCGGATTCCAATACACGTTCAGGTTTGCTGTTCAAGAGGTCTTGAGCGTTGGTCACTTTCAGACCGCCTGGATGCAGGGAGTGACGGTAGTATTTTTTGTTTTGCAGTTTTTTGCCTGTCAGATGGATCTTCTCAGCGTTGATGATGACAACGAAATCGCCGCCGTCAACATGAGGTGTAAATTGTGGCTTGTGTTTGCCGCGGATCAAAGCAGCTGCTTCGCTCGCCAAACGACCAAGCGTTTTGCCTTCGGCATCGATGATGTGCCAATTGCGCTCAACTTCATTTGGCTTCGCCATATAGGTGGTACGCATGAATAGTTCCTCCTTGTAATCGTCCGAAAATCATTTATCTTCGTTCATCTTTGTTATGAAAAGAAAGTCATTTGTAATGTTAGGTTTGTCGTTTTCTTACTGGGGGCTGTGGGAGAGCCATAAGAAAACACAACTTTTATTTTACAGTATAGGCAGATAAATCGCAAGCCGATTTTCAATGTTTTTAATTGAAATTCTCATACTCCACATTCCATAACATGAGACCCTTCGATTCGGCCGTCGGACCTGCTTTCATCCGGTCTTTGGCCTTCAGGATCGACGCAATGTCCTCAGGACGTCTACGGCCTTTGCCCACTTCCAGCAGCGTGCCCACGATAATGCGGACCATATGCTGCAAAAAGCCGTTTCCGGTGATATAGACATGGATCAAGCCCTGATCCCGGGTTCCCGGGCGGCACATGGATTGATCCCTTTCGATATGGGCATCATATACGGTGCGAACATGGGAAGGCTTGGTGGAATGACGGGAAGCAAAGGAAGTAAAGTCATGGGTACCGATCAAATGCTTCAGCCCTTCGGACATCGCTTCTACATCGAGCTTGCCGGGATGATGAAGCTCCGTATTTCTGCGGAACAGATCCGGATATTGATTGGCATTGATGGTGTAACGGTACGTTTTTCGCTTCGCGTTTCTTCTGGAGTGAAAATCCAGGGAAACCTCCCGGGCTTCGGTCACCAAAATATCTTTGGGAAGTCTCGAATTCAGCGCCAGGCACCATCGTTCCACGGGAATTTGGGAGGCGGTATGAAAATGAAACACCTGCCCGATCGCGTGAACGCCGGCGTCCGTCCGGCCCGAGGCATGGATTTTCACCTGCTCGCCCGTCAGCAGCTTAATGGCCTTCTCCAAATAATCCTGAATGGCGTTTCCGTCCGGCTGCGTCTGAAACCCGCTGTAATTCGTACCGTCATAACTGACTTTCATGCAAATGTTGCGCATTCCCCAAATCCTCCTGACCTCTTGCTTCCTGCTTCGATGACGCGCTTCATGCCGCAAACATAAAACGGCTCCGCCGTAATTCACGGCGAAGCCGTTCCAAGGTAATTCAAAAGGAACACGAAACGGGGCCTCTTATCCGGATAAGAAAAATCTTATTCCGTATACAGGCCCCGGACGTGAAAAAAGGGTTCGATCAGAATCATGCGATTCCTTCCCCCCTTTCCCCATCCTCACCTGTTTACGCGCGGTCAACCAGTTCCAGATAAACCATAGGCGCGGAGTCACCGCGGCGAGGTCCGAGCTTCAGGATACGAGTGTATCCGCCTGGACGCTCAGCGTAACGGGTAGCCAACTCGCTGAACAGTTTTTGGATCGCGTCTTGCTCTCCGTCAACCGTTTCACGACGTACGAATGCTGCCACTTGGCGGCGAGCATGAAGGTCACCCTTCTTCGCTTTCGTGATCAGCTTCTCAGCGATGGAACGAACTTCCTTCGCTTTCGCTTCCGTTGTTTGAATGCGCTCATATAAGAACAGGTCGGTTACCAGGTCACGGAACAAAGCTTTACGTGCGCTGGAATCGCGGCCCAACTTTTGGTATGCCATGTTTTCCCCTCCTTCGCTAACAATCCTAAGATGCTATTCTTCTGTACGGAGTCCCAAACCGAGCTCTTCGAGCTTCTCTTGAACTTCCTCCAAAGACTTGCGGCCCAGGTTGCGGACTTTCATCATATCTTCTTCGGTCTTCGTGGTCAGCTCTTGTACCGTGTTGATGCCGGCACGCTTGAGGCAGTTGTAGGAACGAACAGAGAGATCCAGCTCTTCGATCGTCATTTCAAGCACTTTTTCTTTTTTGTCTTCTTCTTTTTCGACCATGATTTCCGCATCTTTCGCCTCATCGGTCAAGCCGACGAACAGCATCAAATGCTCGGTCAAAATTTTGGCGCCGAGGCTTACGGCCTCTTCCGGACGGATGCTTCCATCAGTCCAGATTTCAAGCGTCAATTTGTCGTAGTTGGTCACTTGACCAACCCGCGTATTCTCCACGCCATAATTCACGCGGCTAATCGGGGTATAGATAGAATCGACCGGGATGACGCCAATCGGTTGATCATCACGTTTATTCTTATCTGCTTGGACATAGCCACGACCGCGGTTAGCAAAAATACGCATGTGAAGTCTCGAACCTGGTCCCATGGTAGCAATATGCAGGTCTGGGTTGAGAATTTCAACATCGCTGTCCGCCCGGATATCTCCTGCCGTCACGACTCCTTCGCCCTCAGCATCAATCTCAAGGACTTTCTCCTCGTCGGAATGAATTTTCAGGGAAAGAGCCTTCAGGTTCAGAATAATTTCCGTCACGTCTTCCATTACACCCGGAACCGTTGAGAACTCGTGCAGTACGCCATCGATTTGAACGGACGTTACGGCTGCGCCTGGCAGCGAGGACAACAGGATCCGGCGAAGGGAATTCCCCAGGGTCGTTCCATATCCGCGCTCAAGCGGTTCTACTACAAACTTGCCATAGGCACCGTCTTCACTGACGTCTACGGTCTCAATTTTCGGCTTTTCGATTTCAATCACGCAAGTACCCCTCCTTCAAGCGTCGCTCCTATTTGAAACTGTCATTACCCTTGTGTACTCATGTAGTATGCCTAAACAACCATTATTAGCAGATTGTGCCGGAAATATACCACATTTTACAGGTTTGCTTCAATTAGACACGACGACGCTTAGGTGGGCGGCAACCGTTATGCGGAACTGGAGTTACGTCTTTGATCAGGTTGACTTCCAGACCAGCAGCTTGCAAAGAGCGGATCGCTGCTTCACGGCCTGCACCTGGACCTTTAACCATAACCTCTACCGACTTCATGCCATGTTCCATCGCAGCTTTAGCCGCGGATTCGGCAGCCATTTGCGCTGCGAACGGAGTCGACTTACGGGAACCTTTGAATCCAAGGCCGCCGGAGCTTGCCCAAGAAATCGCGTTTCCATGAGGATCCGTAATCGTTACGATAGTGTTATTGAACGTGGAACGGATATGAGCCACTCCGGATTCAATATTTTTGCGGTCACGACGTTTAGTACGTACGACTTTTTTCGGTTTAGCCATTGTCTTTTATCCCCCCTTCTTATTTCTTCTTGTTCGCTACAGTACGACGAGGGCCTTTCCGTGTACGAGCATTCGTTTTAGTACGTTGTCCACGAACCGGCAGACCGCGGCGATGACGCACTCCACGATAGCAGCCGATCTCAATGAGACGTTTAATATTCAAGGAAATTTCACGACGCAGGTCACCTTCAACCTTAACCGTTTTGTCGATCGTTTCACGCAGTTTGCTGACTTCATCTTCCGTCAAATCACGAACACGAGTGTCCGGATTGATGCCTGTAGTGCTCAGAATTTTCTGGGAAGTCGTTTTACCGATTCCGAAAATATAAGTCAAGGCGATCTCAACGCGTTTGTCACGTGGCAAATCCACACCAGCTATACGAGCCATTTTACGCTACACCCCCTTCTATTAACCTTGTTTTTGTTTGTGCTTCGGATTTTCACAGATAACCATTACAGTCCCTTTGCGGCGAATGACTTTGCATTTTTCGCAAATAGGCTTTACAGAAGGTCTTACCTTCATGTTAATTACCTCCCTCAAGTTTTGCAAAAAACAAAACTCGCTTCGTAAGGATTGACTAAAGTCTTGCTTTTACGCAAAACCTTCTTCAGAGAATTCACTCCCATCATGAAGGAAGCAAATTCATATTTAAGGATCAACCGGACTTTACAAATGTAAACCCTCGATCGAATATTTTCAAGTGCCCTATAGGATCATAACATCCCGGGCGTCCTATTGAAAGAAACGGTAAAAATTACTTACGGTACGTTATACGGCCTTTGGTTAAATCATAAGGCGATAACTGCACGACCACTTTGTCGCCTGTCAGAATACGGATAAAGTGCATCCGCAGCTTACCGGAAACATGGGCAAGAATTTGATGACCGTTCTCAAGCTCGACTTTGAACGTTGCATTCGGCAGCGGTTCGATGACCGTGCCTTCCACTTCAATTACATCCTCTTTAGCCACAGTTAGTCTCCTTTCTCTTCAGCATGGGATTCGGTGGACTTCATAAACTTCATGACTGCATAACGCAGTTTTCCGTTCGTGACCCGACCGCTTTCATTTAAACTGTTTGCGACCTCGCTGCTTATGAAGGACTGGGGCTCCAGATGGAGAAAGTTTTTCTTCTTTTTCTGGTCAAACTTTCGTTTGTTCCCGTCCGCTATATACACGAACCTGCTGTCCTCAATGGATACGACCACGGCCACCTGTCCGGCGTCTTTGCCTTTCAGGATCTTCACAATCTGGCCGATTTGCAGGCTGCCTGGATTACTCAAGAACCATCACCTACATATCGAGTTTTGTGAGAATTTCATGGCCTTCGGCTGTAACGGCAACCGTATGCTCAAAATGGGCACACAAGGAACCGTCGACCGTAACGACCGTCCAGTTGTCTTCAAGCGTTTTGACATAACGGGATCCGGCATTCACCATCGGTTCAATCGCCAGCACCATGCCGGGTTTGAGCCGCGGGCCCCGATCCGGAACGCCAAAGTTCGGAATTTGCGGTTCTTCATGCAGTTCTGCCCCAACTCCGTGTCCGACATACTCGCGAACAACCGAGAAGCCGGCGTCTTCGATGACGCGCTGGATGGCATGTGAGATCGTGAACAGGCGCACATCTGGTTTGACAAGCTCCAAGCCTGCATACAAGGATGCTTCGGTAACGTCCAGCAATCGCTGGGCTTCTTCCGAGATCTTGCCTACAGGATAGGTCCAAGCGGAGTCTCCATGGTAACCACGGTACTGCGCACCGATGTCTAGCGTAACAATGTCGCCTTCGTTTAATTTGCGTTTGCCGGGAAATCCGTGTACCAACTGATCATTGACTGAAGCGCAAATGCTGGCAGGAAAACCATTGTAGCCCTTAAAAGACGGCAGTGCTTTTTGACTGCGAATGTAGTGGTCAGCGATAGCGTCCAGTTCCCCGGTCGTGATGCCCGGTTCGATATGCTTTGCCATAAGACGGTGCGTTTCCGCCACAATTCGCCCTGCTTCCCGCATAAAGCCGAGTTCCGTTTCGGACTTACAAATGATCATTACGACTAACCTCGCAGCACCGACACGATCTCTTTCGATACCGTATCGATTTCTTGATCACCATCGATCTGACGCAAAAGACCTTTGTTCTCATAAAATGCAAGGAGTGGTGCTGTTTTGTTGATATATTCGTCCAGACGGGTACCGACGCTCTCTTCGTTGTCATCCGAGCGCTGATACAGCTCGCCTCCGCATTTATCACAAACACCTTCCTGTTTAGGCGGGTTGAAGATCACATGGTACGTGGCGCCGCAGCTTTTGCAAATCCGCCGCCCCGTCAAGCGGGCGAGCAGTTTGTCGCGGTCCACTTTCAGGTTGATGACATGATCCAGCTTGGTGTTCAGTCTGCTAAGGATATCATCCAGCGCTTCCGCTTGCGAAAGAGTTCTTGGAAAACCATCCAATAAAAAACCTTTTTCGCAATCGGACTGCTGCAGACGTTCCTCCACGATGCCGATCGTGACATCATCCGGTACCAAAAGCCCTTGATCCATGTATTCTTTGGCTTTGATCCCAATGGGAGTTCCCTGTTTAATCGCCAGACGAAATGCATCGCCGGTGGAAATGTGGGGAATGCCGAATTCATTGACAATGACTTCTGCCTGCGTTCCTTTCCCTGCCCCAGGAGGGCCCATGAATAGTATGTTCACGTTTCTCTCTCCCTCCGACTTGCCTCTTTACAAGAAACAACGCAATAAGTTGCCGGGAAGCTTTGGAATCACTTCACCGGAACCTATCACTATTTATTGATAAAACCTTTATAGTGGCGTTTGATCAACTGACTTTCGATGGTCTTCATCGTATCGAGCGCAACCCCGACGACGATCAGCAGTGAAGTGCCTCCGATTTTGACCGAACTAGGCAAGCCAGCCAGCGTACCCAAGCCGATCGGCAGCAAGGAAATAACAGCCAGGAAGATGGCGCCTGTCATGGTTAGACGGGACATGACCCGGGTCAGATATTTCTCGGTAGCTTTACCAGGGCGGATGCCCGGAATATAGCCGCCGTTTTTCTTCATGTTGTCTGCCATCTGGTTCGGGTTCATCTGCACGAAGGTGTAGAAGAACGTGAAACCGATAATCATCAGGACATACAGTACCATACCAAGAGGGTAATCATATCTCAAGTTTGTTTGGATCCATTGGGCCCAAGCATACGTGTTAAAGAATCCCGCGATAATGGTAGGGAACTGCAGCAGGGATACGGCGAAGATGACCGGAATGACGCCTGCCGCATTGATTTTCAGCGGAATATGCGTATTCTGTCCACCGTACATCTTGTTGCCAACCACACGTTTGGCATATTGGACAGGAATTTTACGAATCGCCTGTTGGATGTAGATGACACCCACAATAACCGCCACAATAACAATCAGGACGATCAGAGATTTCAGCGTATTCATAAAGGCCTGACCTTCTTGAATGAAACTGGACTGAGCCGTTGTACGGATATATGTCGGAATGTTGGCGATAATCCCGGAGAAGATCAAGATGGAAATACCGTTGCCGATTCCCTTTTCCGTAATCTGCTCGCCGAGCCACATCAAGAACGCGGTACCTGCGGTCAACACGATCGCAATCACCAAGTAGTCCGCGAACGTGGCGTTGGGAATCATCTGCGTACCGTACAAACGGTTAAAACCGACGGACATCGCAAATGCCTGGATGAGACCCAACACGATCGTACCATATCGAGTCAATTGCGCCGATTTCTTTTTCCCGTGCTCGCCTTGTTTTGCCCACTCGGCCAGCTTCGGAATAACGTCCATCGAAAGCAATTGCACGATAATGGACGCGGTAATATACGGCACGATCCCGAGGGCAAAAATAGAGAACTGATGGAGCGCGCCCCCTGAGAACGTGTTTAAGAGACCAAACAATTCTGAACCTTGTTGATTCGTCTGTTCCAGGACATCTTTATTGACGCCAGGAACAGGAACGAATGAGCCAATACGGTAAATGATCAGCACGAACAAGGTAAACAAAATTCTTTTACGAAGGTCCTCAACCCGCCATATATTCTTCAGGGTCTTAAACATTAGATCACCTCGGTTTTACCGCCGGCAGCCTCGATCTTCTCTACCGCAGATTGAGAGAACTTATTTGCTTTTACAGTCAACTTCACGGTCACTTCACCGTTGCCAAGAATTTTGATGCCGCTTTTCGTGTTTTTCACTACGCCGCTCTCCACCAAAATTTCAGGAGTAACTTCTGTGCCCTCTGCAAAGCTGTTCAGTTCCTCGATGTTAACAATCGCATACTCTTTCCGGGTAGGATTTACAAAACCACGTTTTGGCAAACGACGATACAGCGGGTTTTGGCCACCCTCGAATCCAGGACGTACACCGCCGCCGGAACGAGCGTTTTGACCTTTATGACCGCGACCGGATGTTTTGCCCGTACCGCTACTTGTACCGCGACCTACACGCTTGCGGTCTTTACGGGAACCCGCAGCTGAAGTAAGTTCATGTAACTTCATCGTTCGTTGCACCTCCTTAATATTTGTAAGTTAATTCAACGCTGGAATTAACCTTCAATTTCTTTAACGGATACCAGATGGCTCACTTTGTTGATCATACCGCGAATCGCGGGATTGTCGTTGTGGACCACGCTGGAGTTAAGTTTACGCAAGCCGAGAGTTTTCACGGTAGTACGCTGAGTTTCAGGACGACCGATCACACTGCGGACGAGGGTAATTTGAAGTTTAGCCATGACATTCCCTCCTTAACCGAGCAGCTCTTCGACAGATTTGCCACGAAGTTTGGCAACCTCTTCAACGCGTTTCAGACGGGACAAGCCCTCCAGAGTCGCGTTGACCATGTTCATGGAGTTCGAAGAACCCAAAGATTTTGTCAAGATGTCACCTACACCAGCCAGCTCGAGTACTGCGCGAACAGGACCGCCGGCGATTACTCCAGTACCTTCGGAAGCTGGTTTCAACAGAACGCGTCCAGCGCCAAAGTGACCAGTAACCAGGTGAGGAATGGTTGTTCCTACGATCGGAACGTGGATCAAGTTTTTCTTCGCATCTTCGATGCCTTTGCGGATCGCGTCAGGTACTTCACCGGCTTTACCGATACCTGCACCGACCCAGCCTTTGCCGTCGCCGACAACAACCAGTGCGCTGAAGCTGAAACGGCGTCCGCCTTTTACAACTTTAGCTACGCGGTTAATATTTACAACTCTTTCAGTCAGTTCTAAAGTGTTCGGATCTACACGCAAGTCGTTAACCTCCTTTTTAGAAATTCTTAGAATTCCAAGCCTGCTTCGCGTGCTGCTTCAGCCAGGGCTTGAATCCGTCCATGATACAGATATCCTCCACGGTCGAATACAACCGCTGTGTGTCCTTTTTCCTTCGCGCGTTTTGCTACCAGTTCGCCTACTTGACGAGCTGCTTCCACGCTGCCGCCGTTTTTCACGGAACCGCTCAGTTCTTTGTCAACCGTAGATGCGGATACCAGGGTTACGCCTGCTACGTCATCGATCAGTTGAGCATAGATATGTTTAGAAGAACGGAATACGTTCAAACGCGGACGAGCTGCAGTACCTTGGATTTTCTTGCGTACACGCAAATGACGTTTGACACGTGCCTTGTTCTTATCCTGTTTTGTAATCATGACTTCCTTTTCACTCCTTTCAGTTTGCCATTACAGCTTCACTAAGACGCACAAGGCAAAAGACCGGTAAGCTTAGAAAGCTTATTTCTTCTTACCAGCTTTACCTTCCTTACGGATAATGCGTTCGCCTTCGTACTTAATCCCTTTGCCTTTGTACGGTTCAGGTTCGCGAACGGAACGAATTTTAGCGGCGTATGCACCTACGCGCTCTTTATCGATACCGCGAACGATGATTTTCGTATTTGCAGGCACTTCGAATTCAATACCCGGTTCTGGAGTGATTTCAACCGGATGAGAGTAACCAACGTTCAGGACGATCTTGTCTCCGGACTTGTTTGCACGATATCCGACCCCAACGAGTTCGAGAGATTTCGAGAATCCTTCGGTTACGCCGCTCACCATGTTGCTGACAACGCTGCGGGTCGTGCCGTGAAGGGAACGATGCAATTTGTTGTCGGATGGGCGTTCAACGATGATTTCGTTGTTCTCAACCGTTACTTTCATATCCTTGTGAAGTTCACGAGTCAAAGATCCTTTCGGTCCTTTAACCGTGATTGTAGTATTGTTCAGTGTGACATCCACACCGCTAGGTACTGCGATTGGTTTGCGACCAATACGGGACATTTGTTGCACCTCCTTGTTCTGTGACGTGTATTACCAAACGTAGCAGACAACTTCTCCGCCAGCTTTGGATTGACGAGCTTCTTTGTCGGTCATAATCCCCTTCGAAGTGGAGATAATCGCAATTCCGAGACCGCCGAGTACACGAGGGATTTCGTTGCTCTTCGTGTAAACGCGCAGACCTGGTTTACTGATTCTCTTCAAGCCGGAGATAACGCGTTCGTTGTTAGGACCGTATTTCAGGAAAACACGGATAATCCCTTGTTTGTTATCTTCGATATATTCTGCATCACGGATGAAACCTTCACGCTTCAGGATTTCAGCGATTTGTTTTTTCATCGTCGAAGCAGGCATCTCAACTGTTTCGTGACGCACAGTGTTCGCGTTACGAATACGAGTAAGCATATCTGCAATTGGATCAGACATAGTCATGTGTGTAAACCTCCTTCCCGATTATAAACTTCTTACCAGCTTGCTTTTTTCACGCCAGGGATCTGGCCTTTATAAGCTAATTCACGGAAACAAATTCTGCAAATTTTGAACTTTTGCAGTACCGAATGTGGACGACCACAACGTTCGCAACGCGTGTAAGCACGTACTTTGAACTTAGGCGTACGTTGTTGTTTTACTTTCATCGAAGTTTTTGCCACTTAGCCTGACACCTCCTAAAAATTTTCGGAGAAATGGATTCGCGATCTTACTTCGCGAAAGGCATTCCCAATTGAGCGAGCAGCTCGCGGGACTCTTCGTCAGTTTTAGCCGTCGTTACGATAACGATATCCATACCGCGGACTTTATCCACTTTATCGTACTCGATCTCAGGGAAGATCAGTTGCTCCTTGAGGCCAAGCGTATAGTTTCCGCGTCCGTCGAATGCTTTCGTGGACACGCCGTGGAAGTCACGCACGCGTGGAAGAGTGATGTTGAACAATTTGTCCAAGAAGTAATACATGCGCTCACCGCGCAGCGTTACTTTCACACCGATCGGCATATTCTCACGCAATTTGAATCCTGCGATGGATTTTTTAGCACGAGTGATTACCGGTTTTTGACCAGCGATCAGCTGCATGTCGTTAACTGCGGAATCAAGCACTTTCGAGTTGGATACGGCATCACCCACACCCATGTTGATGACAACCTTCTCGATTTTAGGTACTTGCATAACAGTAGAATAGTTGAACTTCTGCATCAAAGCAGGAGTAACTTCATTCAAAAAACGTTCTTTCAATCTTGCTGCCATGAATCATAAACCTCCTTTCTTTAGCTCTCGATTAGTCGATAACTTCTCCGGATCTTTTCGCTACGCGAACTTTCTTACCGTTATCGAGCACTTTATAACCAATGCGGGTTACTTTGCCGCTCTTCGGATCGATATGCATCACGTTGGATACATGGATTGGCGATTCCTGTTCGATGATTCCGCCTTGCGGATTCATTTGGTTAGGCTTTTGGTGTTTTTTCACCATGTTCACGCCTTCCACCAGTACGCGGTTTTCACGAGGATAAGCTGCAATGACGCGGCCTTTTTTGCCTTTGTCTTTACCGCTGATCACCATAACCGTGTCGTCCTTTTTAACGTGGAGCTTGTTGTTGTAGGATTCCAGAACCTTTTTCACTTTTGGCATTCGTTACACCTCCTGCGGGCTTGCCCATGGCAAGTAACTTGGAACGATTTATTCAATCGGTTATCCGATTCAATTGAAGACTTAGATAACTTCCGGTGCCAAGGAAACGATTTTCATGAAGTCTTTATCACGAAGTTCGCGTGCCACTGGTCCGAAAATACGAGTTCCGCGCGGGCTCTTGTCTTCTTTAACAACAACCGCTGCGTTTTCGTCAAATGCGATGTAAGATCCGTCCTTACGACGTACGGAACGTTTCGTACGAACGACAACAGCCTTGACTACGTCACCCTTTTTGACAACGCCGCCTGGTGTTGCTTGTTTTACGGAACAAACGATCAAATCGCCAATCGCTGCAGTACGACGTCCTGTTCCTCCCAATACGCGGATACACATCAGTTCCTTCGCACCGGAATTGTCAGCTACTTGCAGACGTGTAAATGGTTGAATCATTGAAATTTCCTCCTTTCGGAAAAACTGTCGCTATATCTTTAGATGATAACCGCTTTTTCAACGACTTCTACCAGTCTCCAGCGCTTATCTTTGGAGAGTGGACGAGTTTCCATGATTTTAACGGTATCTCCGATTTGTGCAGTGTTGTTCTCATCATGCGCTTTAAATTTTTTGGTGTATTTAATGCGTTTGTGATAGAGATCATGCTTCTTGTAAGTTTCAACAGCTACGACAATGGTTTTATCCATTTTATCGCTGACAACTTTACCGATTTGCACTTTACGAGCATTGCGTTCTTCGCTCATCGTTAGCCTCCTTCCTGAATACAGGCAATAATGACTGCATCAATTAACTAATCCCAAGTTCTCTTTCACGGATGACGGTTTTAGCACGAGCTATTTCCCTGCGCACATCACGGATCCGAGTCGGGTTATCAAGCTGTCCGGTAGCCAATTGAAAACGGAGGTTAAAGAGTTCTTCTTTAAAGCCCGCAATCTTTTGCTCAATTTCTGCAGTGGTCAAGTTACGCAGATCATTAGCTTTCATTTGCTTCACCACCCAATTCTTCACGTTTCACAAACTTCGTTTTGATCGGCAGCTTGTGAGCGGCGAGACGCATCGCTTCGCGAGCAACTTCCTCTGGCACGCCTCCAAGTTCAAACATAATCTTGCCTGGTTTGACAACTGCGACCCATTTTTCAACGTTACCTTTACCGCTACCCATACGAACCTCAAGAGGTTTTTGAGTGATCGGCTTATCTGGGAAAATTTTAATCCAAACTTTACCGCCGCGGCGGATGTAACGAGTCATCGCGATACGCGCTGCTTCGATTTGGCGGTTCGTGATCCAAGTTGGCTCCAGAGCCTGCAGACCGAATTCGCCGAAGTTGAGCTCAGTGCCGCCTTTTGCCATACCCTTCATGTGACCGCGTTGCTGCTTGCGGTGTTTTACACGTTTTGGTACCAACATGATTAGTTGCCTCCTTCCTGAGCTACTTGTTTCTTAGCCGTAGGAAGAACCTCTCCACGATAGATCCATACTTTCACGCCAAGACGGCCGTAAGTCGTATGTGCTTCAGCTGTACCGTAGTCGATGTCAGCACGAAGCGTATGAAGTGGAACAGTTCCTTCACTGTAGCCTTCCGTACGAGCGATTTCAGCGCCGCCAAGACGTCCGCTGACTTGAGTTTTGATACCTTTAGCGCCTGCACGCATCGTTCTTTGGATTGCTTGTTTCAATGCACGACGGAAAGAAACGCGGCGTTCCAATTGTTGTGCAATGCTTTCTGCAACCAAGATCGCGTCCATGTCCGCTTGTTTGATTTCAGAAATGTTGATGTGAACTTTTTTACCGCCTGCAATTTTCGTTACTTGGTTCCGCAGTACTTCGACTTCAGAACCACCTTTACCGATAACCATGCCTGGTTTCGCAGTGTGGATCGTTACGTTCACACGGTTAGCCGCTCTTTCGATTTCGATGCGAGATACGGCAGAGTCTTTCAATTTATTTTTAAGGTATTCACGAATTTTAACGTCTTCCAGCAAAAGATTTCCGAAATCTTTGCCTGCATACCATTTCGATTCCCAATCACGGATAATACCGATCCGGAGTCCGACTGGATTTACCTTTTGGCCCACACGTTATCCCTCCTTATTTTTCAGATACCACCAAAGTAATGTGGCTGGTGCGTTTGTTGATTCGGCTCGCACGACCCATGGCACGTGGACGGAATCTCTTCATGGTCGGCCCTTGGTTTACGTAAACCTGGCTCACAACCAAATTGTTAATATCCATCGAGTAGTTATGCTCAGCATTGGCGATCGCCGAGTTCAGCAGCTTCTCTACGACCAGGGAAGCCGATTTCGGAGTGTGGCGAAGAATGGCGATGGCCTCACCAACTTGCTTACCGCGGATCAAGTCAACCACGAGCTTGACTTTACGAGGAGCAATCCGGATCGATCTGGCATGTGCTTTTGCTTCCATTTGTTTTACCTCCTCTCAAACAAAGAGCTTCAGTTTTATCTTCTTGTTTTCTTGTCATCGTCCGTATGACCTTTGTAAGTACGCGTTGGCGCGAACTCGCCCAACTTGTGACCTACCATGTCTTCCGTTACGTATACAGGAACGTGCTTGCGTCCATCATATACACCGAACGTGTGACCGATAAATTGCGGGAAAATCGTAGAGCGGCGGGACCAAGTTTTGATAACGGCTTTCTTGTTCGATTCGTTCATCGCTTCTACTTTTTTCAGCAGGTACCCATCAACGAAAGGTCCTTTTTTCAAACTGCGACTCATCTATAAAATCCTCCCTTCGTCCAATCTCTCGTTACTTTCGGCACTTCACAAAGTTATGCACAGCGTGCATTATTTTGTGCGGCGGCGAACGATATACTTGTCAGAAGCTTTTCCTTTTTTACGCGTTTTGTAACCAAGGGTTGGTTTGCCCCATGGAGACATAGGCGATTTGCGTCCGATTGGAGCGCGGCCTTCACCACCACCGTGAGGGTGATCGTTAGGGTTCATGACGACACCGCGAACTTCAGGACGTTGTCCGAGCCAGCGGCTGCGGCCTGCTTTACCGATTTTGATCAATTCATGATCTTCGTTGCCTACGGAACCGATCGTCGCGCGGCAAACTTTCAGGAGCTTGCGAACTTCGCCGGAAGACAAACGTACGGATACGTACTTCTCTTCTTTACCGAGAAGCTGAGCTTCGGTACCGGCAGCGCGAACCAATTGTCCGCCTTTGCCAGGCTTCAGTTCGATGTTGTGGATAACGGTACCTACCGGAATGTTTTCCAGCGGAAGCGCGTTACCGATTTTGATGTCGGCGTTAGGGCCGGATTCGATCTTGTCTCCGACTTTCAGACCTTTTGGAGCGATGATGTAACGTTTCTCTCCGTCTGCATAGTGGATCAGAGCGATATTGGAAGTACGGTTCGGGTCATACTCGATTGTAGCAACGGTACCTGGTATGCCGTCTTTCGTACGTTTGAAATCGATGATACGGTATTTACGTTTATGTCCGCCGCCGTGGTGACGAACTGTAATTTTACCTTGGTTGTTGCGGCCGGCTTTTTTGCTGAGCGGCGCAAGCAACGATTTCTCCGGCTGGTTTGTCGTGATCTCTTCAAACGTAGAGACGGACATGTTACGTCTGGCCGGGGAAGTCGGTTTATACTTTTTAATAGGCACGTTTACTCCTCCTTACTCTACAGATTCAAAAAACTCAAGCGGTTTGCTGTCTTGGCTCAGCGTTACGATGGCTTTTTTCCACTCGGTCGTATAACCGTTGTAGCGGCCATAACGTTTCGGCTTCGCTGGGACGCGCATCGTATTAACGTTAGTCACTTTCACTTTGAAAATAGACTCAACGGCTTGTTTGATCTCGGTTTTGTTGGCACGAATGTCAACCTCAAAAGCGTATTTCATGTCGCTCATGTATTCGGCCGTACGTTCCGTAATCACCGGACGTTTGATAATATCACGAGGGTCTTTCATTACGCGAGCACCTCCTCTACCTTCTGAACTGCTTCTTTCGTAATGATCAGCTTGTCGTACAGAAGTACGTCAAGAACATTAATGCCGTCTGCCGCTACGAATTTCACGCCAGGAATATTACGTGCGGAAAGAGCCACATTATCATCATAGCTAGGAGCCACGATCAGGGCTTTGCGTTCCACTTTCAGGTTGTTCAAAATGGCTGCGAATTCCTTGGTTTTAGGAGCGTTCAACGCAAGTGCATCCAGAACGATGATGTTGTTGTCGATCACTTTGGAAGACAACGCGGATTTGATCGCCAAACGACGAACTTTCTTAGGAAGCTTGAACGTGTAGCTGCGTGGCGTTGGGCCAAACACAGTACCGCCGCCTTTCCATTGTGGTGCACGGATCGAACCTTGACGAGCACGGCCTGTGCCTTTTTGTTTCCAAGGCTTACGTCCGCCGCCGCGTACTTCAGAACGACCTTTCACTTTATGCGTACCGCGACGCAAAGATGCTCTTTGCAGCAATACGGCTTGGTTCATGACATGAACGTTCGGCGTAATACCGAATACCGCATCGTTCAGTTCCAATTCTTCTACTTGGCTTCCGCTAACGTTAAACACGGATACTTTTGGCATTTATTGTTCCTCCTTTCCTTAGGTGATTATTTCTTCACCGTTTCACTAATTTTCACGAAGCTGTTTTTAGGGCCTGGGATGGCGCCTTTGATCAGCAGCACGTTGCGTTCTGCGTCAACTTTAACAACCTCAAGCTTTTGAACCGTTACGGTCACATGACCCATCTGTCCTGGAAGGTGTTTGCCTTTAGGAACGCGGTTTGCTTGGATGGAACCCATGGAACCTGGTCCGCGATGGTAACGGGAACCGTGAGCCATTGGTCCGCGGCTTTGTCCCCAACGTTTGATAACGCCTTGGAAACCTTTACCTTTGGACGTGCCGGTTACGTCAACATACTCGCCTTCCGCAAAAATGTCAGCTTTCAGCTCTTGGCCAACCTCGTATGCTCCGAGGTCAACACCGCGGATTTCGCGAACGTAGCGCTTAGGTGCAGTGTTAGCCTTTTTGGCATGTCCTGCTTCCGGTTTATTGGCACTTTTCTCTTTTTTATCGGAGAAACCGATTTGGATCGCTTCGTATCCATCGTTCTCGATATCTTTCTTTTGCAGAACAACGCAAGGACCTGCTTCCACTACAGTTACAGGAATTACATTACCTTCAGCGGTAAATACTTGAGTCATTCCGAGTTTTTTTCCTAAGATACCTTTCATGTTGACACCTCTTTTCCCTTCTTGATTCCTTGACGGAAATTACAATTTGATTTCGATATCTACACCGGACGGCAGGTCCAAGCGCATAAGAGCATCCACAGTTTGTGGAGTTGGGTTCACAATGTCGATCAGACGCTTATGAGTGCGCATTTCGAATTGCTCCCGAGAATCCTTATACTTGTGTACCGCACGGAGAATGGTAATGATTTGTTTTTCAGTTGGAAGCGGAATCGGTCCGGATACACCAGCACCAGAACGTTTCGCAGTTTCAACGATTTTCTCAGCGGATTGATCAAGAATTCTGTGATCGTAAGCTTTCAAACGAATACGAATTTTTTGCTTTGCCATTTTAGTCCCTCCTTCTATCGCCCAATTTGGTATCGGACATACTCCGTGAAAATTTTCTGACATCCTGCTCCATGGCAAAGGGGCCGGGTGTGTCAGTAACCTCTCACATCATCGCAACGTCTCAGAACAACATTCACTATTATATAGAAAGATTGGGCGTAATGCAAGCTTTAATAAGAAAAAAAGCAAAAGGCACTTCCCGGAAAAAGAAGTACCTTTTGCATTCCTTGCGTTTACGTCACAACGTTACTCGTTCCAGCACAATGTTGCATATAATATATCGTTCAGACTCCGGAATTTGAAGCTTCGTTACCGAAGCTGCTTCATTCCAAAATCATTACTTGATGATGCTAGCTACCGCACCTGCACCAACTGTACGTCCGCCTTCGCGAATGGAGAACTTCGTTCCTTCTTCGATCGCGATTGGGGAGATCAGTTGTACAGTTACAGTGATGTTGTCGCCAGGCATAACCATTTCAGTTCCTTCTGGCAGGTTGATGATACCTGTTACGTCAGTTGTACGGAAGTAGAACTGAGGACGGTATCCAGTGAAGAAAGGCTTATGACGTCCGCCTTCTTCTTTAGTCAGTACGTAAACTTGAGCAGTAAACTCAGTGTGTGGGTTTACGGAAGCTGGTTTAGCAAGTACTTGACCGCGTTCGATTTCTTTACGGTCTACACCGCGAAGAAGAGCACCGATGTTGTCGCCGGCTTGAGCGGAGTCAAGCAATTTGCGGAACATTTCAACGCCGGTAACGACGGATTTTTTAGTTTCTTCAGCAATACCGACGATTTCAACTTCGTCGCCGACTTTAACTGTTCCACGCTCTACGCGGCCAGTAGCAACGGTACCGCGGCCAGTGATGGAGAATACGTCTTCGACTGGCATAAGGAAAGGTTTGTCAGTGTCGCGTTCTGGAGTTGGGATGTACTCGTCGATGATGTTGAACATTTCAACGATTTTTTCAGCCCACTCGCCGTCTGGGTTTTGCAGAGCTTCACGAGCGGAACCGCGGATGATTGGAGTGTCGTCGCCTGGGAATTCATATTCGCTCAGGAGATCGCGCACTTCCATTTCAACCAGTTCAAGCAGTTCGTCGTCTTCAACCATGTCGCATTTGTTCAGGAATACGACGATGTAAGGAACGCCTACCTGACGGGACAACAGGATGTGTTCGCGAGTTTGCGGCATTGGGCCGTCAGCTGCGGATACAACCAGGATTGCGCCGTCCATTTGAGCTGCGCCAGTGATCATGTTTTTAACGTAGTCGGCGTGTCCTGGGCAGTCAACGTGTGCATAGTGACGAGCAGGAGTTTCGTATTCTACGTGTGCAGTAGAGATCGTGATACCGCGTTCGCGCTCTTCTGGAGCTTTGTCGATTTGGTCGAATGCTACGGCAGCGCCACCGTATTTTTTGGACAATACAGTTGTGATTGCTGCAGTCAAAGTAGTTTTACCATGGTCGACGTGACCAATCGTGCCAATGTTAACGTGCGGTTTAGTACGTTCAAATTTAGCCTTTGCCATTTTGAACAATTCCTCCTTAAATGGAATAAATGTTGTATGTTTATGCCGGCCGGCATTTATGCAGGGTTTCTTGGATGTTAATGTTCCGGCCAGTCTTTAAAACGTAAAACTTATTCGGCAGAGCCTTTGGACTTCGAGATGATCTCTTCGGCGATGTTGCGAGGAACTTCCTCATAGTGAGAGATTTCCATCGAGAACACGCCGCGTCCTTGGGTACCGGAACGAAGTGTGGTCGAGTATCCGAACATTTCGGAGAGAGGCACCTTCGCACGAATGATTTGAGCACCGGAACGGGAATCCATACCTTCGATTCGTCCGCGGCGGGAGTTCAGCATACCCATTACGTCGCCCATGTATTCTTCAGGCACGGTAACTTCGACTTTCATGATTGGCTCGAGCAGGACAGGATTACACTTGTCTTTTGCTGCTTTAAGCGCCATGGAACCGGCAATCTTAAACGCCATTTCGTTGGAGTCGACATCATGGTAGGAACCGTCTACGATCGTAGCTTTGATGTCCACGATCGGGAAGCCGGCGAGTACGCCATTTTTCATGGCTTCTTCGATACCATTCAGTGCAGGCTGAATATATTCTCTCGGTACGGCGCCGCCGACGATTCTGCTGTCGAACTGGCTGCCAGTACCTGGCTCCAAAGGTTCGAATTCAACCCATACGTGACCGTATTGACCACGACCACCGGATTGACGTACGAATTTACCTTCGACGCGAGCCGGTGTACGGAAGGTTTCACGGTAAGCAACCTGCGGTTTACCCACGTTGGTTTCTACCTTGAACTCGCGACGCATGCGGTCGATGATGATGTCGAGGTGAAGCTCACCCATACCAGCCAAAATCGTTTGACCGGTTTCTTCATCCGTATGAGCACGCAGCGTAGGATCTTCTTCCGTCAATTTGCTCAAAGCAACGCCCATTTTGTCTTGGTCGGCTTTGGTCTTAGGTTCAACGGCAATCTCGATAACCGGTTCAGGGAAGTTCATCGATTCGAGGATTACCGGAGCTTTTTCGTCGCAAAGCGTGTCGCCCGTACCCGTATCTTTCAAACCTACGGCAGCCGCGATATCACCAGCGTAAACTTCGCTGATCTCTTGACGGCTGTTCGCGTGCATCTGAAGGATACGTCCGATACGTTCGCGTTTGCCTTTGGTGGCATTCAATACGTAAGATCCGGATTGAAGGATACCGGAGTATACGCGGAAGAATGTCAATTTACCGACATAAGGGTCAGTCATGATTTTAAATGCCAAAGCCGCAAACGGCTCTTCGTCGGAAGAGTGGCGTTCTACCTCGGATCCGTCCTCAAGGTGACCTTGGATCGACGGCACGTCGACTGGAGATGGCAAGTAATCGATAACGGCGTCCAGCATCAGCTGAACCCCTTTGTTGCGGTACGAGGAGCCGCAGACAACCGGGAAGATCTTAACTTCGCAGACCCCTTTGCGGAGTGCAGCTTTCAGTTCCGGAACGGTGATTTCTTCGCCTTCCAGATACTTCATCGTTAATTCTTCGTCGAGTTCCGCAACCTTTTCGATCAATTCCGCGCGAAGTTCTTCGACTTGGTCTTTGAACTCTGCAGGAATTTCAGCTTCCTCGATGTTTTGACCCAGGTCGTCTTTGTACATGTAAGCTTTTTGTTCGACCAGGTCGATGATGCCAGTGAAGTCGTTTTCCGCGCCGATCGGCAATTGAATCGCAACCGCGTTCGCTTGCAGACGTTCACGCATGTCTTTTACGACGTTCAGGTAGTCGGCACCGATGATATCCATTTTGTTTACATATGCGATCCGTGGTACGCCGTAACGGTCAGCCTGTCTCCATACGGTTTCAGACTGAGGCTCAACGCCCTCTTTCGCACTGAAAACGCCTACTGCCCC
This sequence comes from Paenibacillus sp. FSL M7-1455, assembly GCF_038004655.1. Lineage (NCBI taxonomy): Bacteria > Bacillati > Bacillota > Bacilli > Caryophanales > Paenibacillaceae > Paenibacillus > Paenibacillus sp. FSL M7-1455. Next base: position 5,440,239 of record NZ_JBBORO010000001.1, read on the forward strand.
ATCCAATACACGAAGGGAACGTTCAACTTCAACAGTGAAGTCAACGTGCCCTGGGGTATCAATGATATTGACGCGGTGACCTTTCCAAGAAGCGGTCGTCGCAGCGGAAGTAATCGTGATCCCGCGCTCCTGTTCCTGCTCCATCCAGTCCATCGTAGCTGCACCCTCGTGAACTTCACCGATTTTGTGCGTACGGCCTGTATAGAACAAGATCCGCTCTGTGGTGGTCGTTTTACCAGCGTCAATATGCGCCATGATCCCGATATTACGTGTATTTTTCAAGGAGAACTCTCTTGCCATGAAAATAGTCTCCCTTCAAAATTGAAGTGTAATATATGATGAACTGAATCCTACCAGCGGTAGTGAGCAAACGCTTTGTTCGCCTCAGCCATTTTGTGCGTGTCTTCGCGTTTCTTGACGGAAGCGCCTGTGTTGTTGGATGCATCGATGATCTCTGCAGCCAAACGCTCTTCCATCGTTTTCTCACCGCGGCTGCGGGAGTAGTTTACGAGCCAACGAAGTCCGAGAGCTGTACGTCTCTCTGGTTTTACTTCGATAGGCACCTGGTAGTTCGCACCACCGACACGGCGAGCTTTAACTTCCAGTACTGGCATGATGTTTTTGATGGCTGCTTCAAATACTTCCATAGGATCTTTACCCGTACGTTCTTGAATCAGGTTGAACGCGTTGTAAAGAATGCTTTGAGCAACACCTCTCTTACCATCCAGCATGATGCGGTTGATCAGACGAGTAACCAGCTTGCTGTTGTACACCGGATCTGGCAGCACGTCTCTTTTGGCAACTGGACCTTTGCGTGGCATGGATATCCCCCTTTCTTACGTCTTGGTTCTTACAAAGCGGTTAGCCGCTTATTTTTTAGCTTTCGGACGCTTAGCGCCGTATTTGGAACGAGCCTGCATGCGGTTGTTTACGCCAGCCGTATCAAGCGCGCCGCGAACGATATGGTAACGTACACCCGGAAGGTCTTTTACCCGTCCGCCGCGAACCAATACCACGCTGTGCTCTTGCAGGTTGTGTCCGATCCCCGGAATGTAAGCAGTAACCTCGATGCGGTTCGTCAAGCGAACACGGGCATACTTACGAAGTGCGGAGTTCGGTTTTTTCGGAGTCATCGTACCTACACGGGTGCAAACCCCACGTTTTTGAGGAGCGCTCAAATCCGTATCTTCACGCTTCAAAGCGTTGTATCCTTTCTGCAGAGCAGGGGACTTCGATTTGTAGATTTTAGCTTGACGTCCTTTGCGAACCAGTTGGTTAATTGTTGGCATTGTTAGCCACCTCCTTCCAATATGTTCATTCTCCTTACAAACCTCTTTTTTAAGTCCACAGACCCAGGCGGTTCATAAAAGAACAAATGAAAAGTTTTTGCCGAGAGAAGCCTGGCTTCCCTAACAAAAACGTTTCTTACCGTATTAACTTGCATCCCATATTGCTATGGTTTCACGATGGCAGCCATCGCTGCGCCCACTTCAATCCCGCATGCTTTTCCCAAATGCTGCATGGTGTCCACATAGGTGATCTTCACGCCGTGCTTGTTGCACAGCCCTTCGATCTTGGAAATGAGCCGGAATTCCGCATCCTCTGCCACATAAACTTCTGCGGCTTGGCCTGACTCCACAAGTTTCATGGTCTGTTTGGCCCCGATTTTGACATGAGCATCCTGTAATCCTTTATCATTAGACATCTTTACGATTCCTCCAAAAGCACAGGGATGTTGCTACTCACGCACCTTTGATATATTAGCACCTGCATTCGCCGATGTCAAGAAAAACGGCTATTAATTTTCGCTAGGAAAATCATTGTAAAAAAGCTTTTTGCGAGAGCAGGCGTTCAATCGCCCGCCCCCGCAAGCCGCTTTCCGTTTGAAGTTACTCCACGTTTGCCGTTTCCAACTCTTTCGAACCGTCTTCTTCCGCGTTCGGGTCATCGAATCTGACGTTGCGGTAACGGTTCATACCGGTACCCGCAGGAATCAGCTTACCGATGATGACATTTTCCTTCAGGCCGAGCAGCTGGTCGACTTTGCCTTTGATGGCTGCGTCGGTGAGCACCCGCGTCGTTTCCTGGAAGGAAGCCGCAGACAAGAACGAGTCGGTTTCGAGGGAAGCTTTCGTGATCCCGAGCAGGACTGGCTTGGCAACGGCCGGTTCCTTGCCGGAAAGGATCGCTTCCTTGTTGGCTGTTTCGTATTCGTAAATATCGACGAAAGATCCCGGCAGCAGCGGCGTATCTCCCGCATCGACGATGCGGATTTTGCGCAGCATCTGCTTGATCATGACTTCGACGTGTTTGTCGTTGATTTCTACGCCCTGGTTCCGGTATACGCGCTGAACTTCCTGAAGGATGTAGTTCTGCACGCCGCGGATCCCTTTGATGCGCAGCATTTCTTTAGGGTCGATCGAACCTTCGGTCAGCTCGTCGCCGGCTTCGATTTCCATGCCTTCGGTCACGCGCAGCCGGGAACCGTAAGTGACGGAGTAAACCTTGGTTTCGGCTTCCCCTTGGATTTCGATTTCGCGGCGGTCTTTTGCTTCGCGAATTTCTTTGACGACGCCGTCGATTTCACTGATGGTCGCCTGACCTTTCGGATTCCGGGCTTCAAACAGCTCCTGGATACGCGGGAGACCTTGCGTGATATCGTCGCCCGCTACGCCACCGGTATGGAACGTACGCATCGTGAGCTGGGTTCCCGGTTCACCGATGGATTGCGCGGCGATGATGCCGACTGCTTCCCCGATTTCGACATGTTTGCCCGTCGCCAGGTTGCGTCCGTAGCACTTCTTGCACACGCCATGGCGGGCGCGGCAGCTGAGCACGGAGCGGATTTGCAGTTTCGTAATTCCGGATTTCACGATCAGGTTCGCTTTGTCCGAATCGATCAGTTCGTTGCGGTTAACCAAAATTTCGTTGGTTTCCGGATGACGAACGGTTTCGAAGCAGTACCGGCCTTCGATACGGTCGTACAGATCCTCGATGACCTCTTTGCCGTCCTGGATTCTGCTAACCGTAAAGCCTTTGTCCGTTCCGCAGTCTTCCTCGCGCACGATGACATCCTGCGCAACGTCGACCAGACGGCGGGTCAGGTAACCGGAGTCCGCCGTACGAAGCGCCGTATCCGCGAGACCTTTCCGCGCGCCGTGCGTGGACAGGAAGTACTCGAGGACCGTCAAACCTTCGCGGAAGTTCGACTTGATCGGGAGCTCGATGATCCGGCCGGACGGGTTCGCCATCAGACCGCGCATACCGCCGAGCTGCGTAATCTGCGATTTGTTACCCCGCGCTTTGGAGTCGACCATGAGCATGATGGAGTTGAAACGGTCCATCGATTTCATGAGGACGTCCGTAATATCGTCTTTGGCCTTGGACCAAATGTCGATAACCCGGTCGTAACGTTCTTCGTTGGTGATCAGACCGCGGCGGTACTGGTTGGTAACGACCGCAACCTTCTCTTCGGATTCTTTCAGGATCGCCTGTTTTTCTTCAGGAACGATAACGTCCGCCACCGCAACGGTTACGCCGGCACGGGTGGAGTACGTGAATCCGAGCTGTTTGATTTTATCCAAAATGATGGATGTTTCCGTCGTATGGTAGATCTCGAAGCACCGGGCGATGATTTGGCCCAGGTACTCTTTGCCGACAGCGCTGCTGACAGGCAGTTCATTCATACGTTCGCGGATATCCACGCCTTTTTCGTAAACGAAATATTTCTCAGGCGTACCGTTCAAAAGATTGTCGCGGGTCGCTTCGTTGATGTACGGGAAGCTGCTTGGGAAAATTTCGTTGAAAATGATGCGTCCGACCGTGGTCAGGAGCATCGCGTCTTGCTGTTTTTCGGTAAAGCTGGTTTTGCCGAGCGCTTTAACCGGGATGGCCACGCGCGCATGCAATCCTGCCGTGCCGCGTTGGTAAGCGGACACCGCTTCGTTGACCGAGCCCAAAATCATGCCGGAACCTTTTTCTTCCTTGTTGTCCATCGTCAGATAGAAGGAACCGAGGACCATATCCTGGGACGGAGTTACGACCGGCTTGCCGTCTTTAGGGTTCAAGATGTTGCCGGAAGCGAGCATCAGAAGGCGCGCTTCAGCCTGAGCTTCGGCGGACAACGGAACGTGCACCGCCATTTGGTCGCCGTCGAAGTCGGCGTTGTACGCCGTACATACGAGCGGATGCAAACGGATCGCATGGCCTTCGACCAGAATCGGTTCGAACGCCTGGATACCGAGACGGTGAAGCGTAGGGGCACGGTTCAGCAGAACCGGATGCTCTTTAATGACTTCTTCAAGAACGTCCCAGACTTCCGGACTTACGCGCTCAACCTTGCGTTTCGCGCTCTTGATGTTATGGGCAAGGCCTTTGTTGACCAATTCTTTCATGACGAATGGCTTGAACAGTTCAAGCGCCATTTTTTTCGGCAGACCGCATTGGTACATTTTCAGGTACGGTCCAACGACGATAACGGAACGGCCGGAGTAGTCGACGCGTTTACCGAGCAGGTTTTGGCGGAAACGTCCTTGCTTACCTTTCAGCATGTGGCTGAGGGATTTGAGCGGACGGTTGCCCGGACCCGTTACGGGACGGCCGCGGCGGCCGTTGTCGATCAAGGCGTCTACCGCTTCCTGCAGCATCCGTTTTTCGTTTTGCACGATGATGTCCGGAGCGCCCAGGTCAAGCAGGCGTTTCAGACGGTTGTTACGGTTGATGACGCGGCGGTACAAGTCGTTCAGGTCAGACGTCGCAAAACGTCCGCCGTCCAGCTGTACCATCGGGCGAAGTTCCGGAGGAATGACCGGAAGGACGTCCATGATCATCCATTCAGGCTTATTGCCGGAATTGCGGAACGCTTCGATCACTTCAAGGCGTTTGATCGCGCGGTTGCGGCGTTGGCCTTGAGCGGTGCGAAGCTCTTCTTTCAGGAATTCCAGCTCTTTTTCCACGTCGAGATCCTGAAGAAGCTTTTTGATGGCTTCGGCACCCATGCCCGCCTGGAATCCGTAGCCGTATTTTTCACGGTAGCTGCGGTATTCTTTTTCGGACAAAAGCTGTTTCTTCTCCAGAGGCGTATCTCCTGGGTCGGTCACGACATAAGATGCAAAGTAGATGATCTCTTCGAGAGATCTTGGAGACATATCCAAAGCGAGACCCATACGGCTCGGAATGCCTTTAAAGTACCAGATATGGGAAACGGGAGCTGCCAGCTCAATATGGCCCATCCGTTCGCGGCGCACCTTCGAGCGGGTAACTTCTACGCCGCAGCGGTCGCAGACGACGCCTTTGTAACGGACACGCTTATATTTGCCGCAATGGCATTCCCAGTCTTTTTGCGGTCCAAAAATCCGTTCGCAGAACAAGCCTTCCTTCTCCGGTTTCAGCGTACGGTAATTGATGGTTTCCGGTTTTTTTACTTCTCCGCGGGACCATGAACGAATTTTTTCCGGGGATGCAAGCCCGATTTTCATGAATTCGAAATTGTTTACGTCCAACAAGGAGCAACCCTCCTAGTCCTATTGTTTTAATCCGCGAATGAGGCAGACGGGTTAACCCCGTCCGCCGTCCATCCGCGAACTTATTCCACTCCGACTTCCGCGCCTTCCAAATTGAGGCTCAGTTTATCGCCTGCAGTATCATCGTCGTCATCGAGCTCTTTCATCTCGATTTCCTGCTCGTCGCCGCTCAGGATTTTTACGTCCATGCCGAGAGACTGAAGCTCTTTGATCAAGACTTTGAACGACTCCGGAACGCCAGGTTCCGGAACGTTTTCGCCCTTGACGATGGATTCGTACGTCTTCACCCGGCCAACCACGTCGTCGGATTTGACGGTGAGGATTTCCTGGAGCGTGTACGCCGCGCCGTAGGCTTCGAGCGCCCACACTTCCATCTCCCCGAAGCGCTGACCGCCGAACTGGGCTTTACCGCCCAGAGGCTGCTGCGTAACGAGGGAGTAAGGACCCGTGGAACGGGCATGGATTTTATCGTCAACCATGTGCGCGAGTTTGATCATGTGCATGACGCCGACGGTCACTTCGCGTTCGAAACGCTCGCCGGTACGGCCGTCATACAGCACGGTCTTACCGTTGCGCTGCATGCCTGCTTCTTCCATCGTATCGAATACGTCGTATTCGTTGGCTCCGTCGAATACCGGCGTTGCCACGTGAATGCCGAGCTGCATGGCCGCGAAGCCCAGATGGACTTCGAGCACCTGCCCGATGTTCATCCGCGAAGGTACGCCGAGCGGGTTCAGCACGACCTGTACAGGCGTGCCGTCCGGCAGGAACGGCATATCTTCTTCCGGAAGAATGCGGGCCACGACCCCTTTGTTGCCGTGACGTCCGGCCATTTTGTCGCCCTCGGAGATTTTACGCTTCTGGGCGATGTACACGCGAACCAGCTGGTTTACGCCTGGAGGCAGCTCGTCGCCGTTCTCGCGGGTAAACACTTTGACGTCGACGATAATGCCGTCGCTGCCATGCGGTACGCGCAGTGAGGTGTCACGCACTTCGCGGGCTTTTTCGCCGAAAATCGCGTGCAGGAGACGCTCTTCCGCCGTCAGTTCCGTTACGCCTTTCGGCGTTACTTTGCCGACCAGGATGTCGCCGGCGCTGATTTCCGCACCGATGCGGATGATGCCGCGCTCGTCGAGGTTCTTAAGCGCATCTTCACCTACGTTAGGAATATCGCGGGTGATTTCCTCAGGTCCGAGTTTGGTATCGCGCGCTTCGGATTCGTACTCTTCGATGTGGATCGAAGTGTACACGTCCTCTTTAACCAGCTTTTCGCTCAGCAAGATGGCATCCTCGTAGTTGTAACCTTCCCACGTCATGAACGCAACGACGACGTTGCGGCCGAGGGCAAGTTCGCCCATCTCCGTGGAAGGTCCGTCGGCCAGGATATCGCCTTTTTTGACGATGTCGCCTTTTTTGACGATCGGACGCTGGTTGATGCACGTTCCTTGGTTGGAACGCATGAATTTGTGCAATTTATGTTTAACGATGTCGCCTTTGACTTCTTTTCCGTCCACGTTTTCGATCCGGCGCACCCAGATCTCGTCGGCGCTGGAGCGCTCCACGATGCCGTCGTGCTTGGAAACGATACATACGCCCGAGTCCTTCGCAGCCTTATGCTCCATGCCGGTTCCGACCAGCGGAGCTTTAGGCACGAGCAGAGGCACCGCCTGCCGCTGCATGTTCGATCCCATCAGCGCGCGGTTGGAGTCGTCGTTCTCGAGGAACGGAATGAGCGCCGTCGCGACGGATACGACCTGTTTAGGCGAAACGTCCATGTAGTCTACCCGATCGCTCGGCATCGGCAAAATGTTGTCGGACTGTTTGTTGTAACGGACGATAACCATATCTTCCGCAAACGTTCCGTCTTCATTCAGCTTCGCGTTCGCCTGGGCGACGACGTAGTTGTCTTCCTCATCGGCCGTCAGGTAGTCGATATGATCGGTAACGACGCCCGTCTTCGGATCGACCCAACGGTAAGGAGCTTCGATGAAGCCGTACTCGTTGATGCGGGCGAACGTGGACAAGGAGTTGATCAGACCGATGTTCGGACCTTCCGGCGTTTCGATCGGACACATCCGGCCGTAGTGACTGTGGTGAACGTCGCGGACTTCGAAGCCTGCGCGTTCACGCGTCAAACCGCCCGGTCCGAGCGCGGACAGACGACGTTTATGCGTCAGTTCCGCCAGCGGGTTCGTTTGGTCCATGAACTGCGAAAGCTGGGAGCTTCCGAAGAACTCTTTGATCGACGCGATGACCGGACGGATGTTGATCAGCGCCTGCGGCGTAATGACGTTGGCATCCTGAATCGACATTCTTTCGCGGACCACGCGTTCCATACGGGACAAACCGATACGGAACTGGTTCTGCAGCAATTCGCCGACGGAACGCAGACGACGGTTGCCCAGATGGTCGATGTCGTCGGTGTTCCCGATGCCGTGCAGCAAATTAATAAAGTAGCTGATCGAGGAAATAATATCAGCAGGCGTAATGTGCTTCACCGACTTGTCGATGTTGCCGTTCGCGATCACCTTGACCACTTTGCCGTCTTCGATCGGCGAGAATACGTCGATCGTTTGCAGCGGAATGTCGTTGGCGTCGAGCACGCCGTTGGAGACATGATAGGTTTTGTGGCCCACCATCGTATCCAGATGCGGCATGATCTCGTCCAGCAAACGACGGTCAACCATTTGGCCGGCTTCCGCGATGATTTCGCCCGTTTGGGTGTCGATCAGCGTTTCGGCAAGGCGCTGGTTGAACAGACGGTTTTTGATGTGAAGCTTTTTATTGATTTTATAACGGCCGACATTGGCCAGATCATATCTTTTCGGATCAAAGAAGCGCGCTACGAGGAGGCTTTTCGCGTTATCCAGCGTAGGCGGTTCGCCCGGACGAAGGCGTTCATAGATTTCGATGAGCGCTTTTTCCGTCGAATCGGTGTTGTCTTTATCAAGCGTGTTGCGGATATATTCGTCGTTACCGAGCAGGTCCAAAATTTCGGCGTCGCTGCCGAAACCAAGCGCTCTCAGCAAAACGGTAACCGGAATTTTACGGGTACGGTCAATGCGGACATACATGATGTCCTTCGCATCCGTCTCCAGTTCAAGCCATGCCCCGCGGTTCGGAATGACCGTCGCGGTGTACGTCTTTTTGCCGTTTTTATCGACTTTCGTGCTGAAGTAGACGCTAGGAGAGCGTACCAACTGGCTGACAATGACCCGTTCTGCGCCATTGATGATAAACGTACCGGTTTCCGTCATCAGAGGGAAATCACCCATGAATACTTCCTGTTCTTTGACTTCTCCGGTTTCTTTGTTGATGAGCCGCACCTTCACCCGCAAAGGCGCCGCATACGTCACGTCGCGTTCCTTCGCGTCATCGACGGTGTATTTCGGTTCACCAAGGCTGTAGTCAATGAACTCCAGCACCAAATTTCCCGTAAAATCCTGAATTGGCGAGATATCCTGGAACATTTCGCGCAATCCTTCCTCCAAAAACCATTCGTATGATTTTTGTTGGATTTCGATCAGGTTCGGAACCTCAAGTACTTCATTAATTCGCGCATAACTTCGCCGAGTGCGTCGACCATACTGAACAAGATGTCCTGCCAACTTTAACTCACCCCTCATGTCTACTCACTTCAAAAATTGATTGCGAACCTCTGTTTGGAACCTTATAATGGATTCATGCAGAGGATTCCATCCACAAATAAAGAAAAGCCCTTACCCGAATGCTTTCGAACAAAGAGCAACTTATCCATGGTCTTCCTAGCTCAACACGGAAGTGGCTTCATATCCTGTAGATTTGCCCAAAATGTACATATTATACGTGAACATGCTCTTGTTTATGCATCTCTCCGCATAAAAACTATTGACATTTCAGTCAACTAAAGACAAGAAGCCTATCCTAATACTGACATTTTATAATAATATCACATCAGTATTTTCAAGTCAATAGTCCTATTGCAAATTACCGAAAAGTTTTTGTTGCCTTAAAAATCCGGTACCCTTTATCCTTCGTCACTTCCTCGACCTGTCCAAACAAGCTCTCCAGCTTGGCTTTCGCCGAAGGCGCTCCCTGCTTTTTCTGAATGACGATCCACAAGGAACCTCCGTTTTTCAAGTGCGCGTAGGCCTGTTCGAAAATCGCATGCACGGTTTCTTTGCCGGCACGGATCGGCGGGTTGGTCAGCACGACATCGAAGGTTTTTCCCTGCACGGCCGCAAACAAATCGCTCTCCAGAATGGTTACGTTTTGAATGCCGTTCAGCTTTGCGTTTTCCTTCGCCAGGGCGACTGCACGGGAGTTCACGTCAAGCATGGTCACATGACCGCTGGCGGCAAGTTTGGCGGCCGCAAAACCGATCGGGCCGTACCCGCAGCCCACGTCCAAAACTTCGGCATGCTGCGGAATATCCATCGCTTCGATCAGCACCTTGCTGCCGTAGTCTATACCTTTTTTGGAGAATACGCCCGCGTCGCTGATAAACCTGAAGGTCTGTCCCCGCAACCGTTCCTCCAGCTCCCGCCGGTCATGGCCGGCTTCAGGCTGATTCGAATAATAATGCTGTGACATGCCGTCCCTCCGTCTCGTTTCGTCTTCCTTTTACAGATTGTCCCGATCAGTTTCATTTCAATCCACCCAAACGGGGAATCCCGTTTACAAAAACAAACCCCTTGAATTTTCAAGGGGTTTGTTATGTTTAATCACTCGTAAGAAGGAATTACTTCACTTCTACAGTAGCGCCTGCTTCTTCCAATTTAGCTTTGATGGAATCAGCTTCTTCTTTACCCACTTTTTCTTTGAGTGGTTTTGGTGCGTTGTCAACCAGGTCTTTAGCTTCTTTCAAGCCGAGGCCAGTGATTTCGCGAACCGCTTTGATAACGTTGATTTTGGAAGCGCCAGCGCTAGCCAGAATTACGTCGAATTCAGTTTGCTCAGCAGCTTCGGAAGCGCCAGCAGCGCCGCCTACTACAGCAACTGGAGCTGCAGCAGTTACGCCGAATTCTTCTTCGATTGCTTTAACCAGATCGTTCAGTTCCAATACAGTCATGCCTTTGATTGCTTCCAAGATTTGCTCTTTACTCATGGTTAAACCTCCATTTTATAATTAAAGTTTTTGTGTTTGTCTTTCAATACTGCATCGAGGAACAGGTGCTTACGCGCCTTGTTCTTCTTTCTCTGCAACGGCTTTAACTGCAAGCGCGAAGTTGCGCACAGGAGCTTGAAGCACGCTGAGGAGCATGGAAAGGAGACCTTCGCGGGATGGCAGTTCTGCCAGCGCTTTGACTTGGTCAACGCCGACGACACGACCTTCGACCACGCCACCTTTCAATTTCAATGCATCGTTTTTCTTAGCAAAATCGTTAAGGATTTTCGCTGGGGCTACGGCATCTTCACCACTGAATGCAATCGCTGTAGGACCGGTCAATACTTCGTCCAGTTCTGTCAGCTCGGCAGCAGCGGTAGCGCGACGCAGCAATGAGTTTTTCAGAACCTGGAATTCGATGCCGGCTTCGCGAAGCTGCTTACGCAGTTCGGTCACTTGGGCAACGTTCAATCCACGGTAGTCGGCAACAACGGTAGATGCGCTTTCGCGCAGCTTAGCCGTGATTGCTTCCACTGCTTCTTGTTTCGCTTGAATCACTTTTGCGTTTGCCAATGTTCACACCTCCTGAAAGTTTCGCTGTCCGGTACCTAAACGGCCGGAACATGTACTGCTATCGTTTGGATGAAAAGTCTGACTTGCTTCCCGTTCCTAATGATTCTAGGCATGTAAAAAGCCTCCGTAGAATCACGAAGGCCTGATAAATGATGATTGTCCACACGAACGTCAGGAGCAACCATCCTCATTCTATCACAACACCTCGGTAGGAAATTAAGCCTTTGCGGGGCACCTACTGTCTACGGTAAGCATATTCAACTTTAATGGTCAGTTCTTTCACAACAACTTTTACAGATTATCAGATAACGCGACGGAAGTCAACGTTAATTTCTTATCTGAAAGAAGCTGTGTTCACGCGAGCGCTTGGGCCCATCGTCGAGGATACTGCGATCCCTTTCAGATAAACGCCTTTCGCAGCTGCCGGTTTAGCACGGTTGAGGGCGTCGATGAGAGCTTTGAGGTTCTCATTCAGTTTCGCCGCATCAAAGGATACTTTACCGATCGGAGCGTGAATTTGACCTGCTTTATCCAGACGGTATTCGATTTTACCCGCTTTGATCTCTTGAACCGCTTTGGCAACATCGAATGTAACCGTGCCTGCTTTAGGGTTAGGCATGAGGCCTTTACCGCCGAGCAGACGACCCAGTTTACCGACTTCGCTCATCATGTCAGGTGTAGCTACGCAGACGTCGAATTCGAACCAGCCTTGTTGGATTTTGTTGATCATGTCCTGATCGCCAACATAATCCGCGCCAGCCGCTTCCGCTTCTTTCGCTTTGTCACCTTTCGCAAATACCAATACGCGTTGCGTTTTACCCGTGCCGTGAGGCAGGACAACGACGCCGCGAACGGCTTGGTCTTGTTTACGTGGGTCTACGCCCAAACGAACTGCAACTTCAACGGTTTCGTCGAATTTGGCAGTCGCAGCCTTTTTCACAAGCTCAACGGCTTCTGCTGGCTCGTAAAATGCTTCGCTGTCAATCAGCTTGGCAGCTTCAACATATTTCTTACCATGTTTCGCCATGTTTGTTCCTCCTTTGTGGTTTTAACGGAAATTCCTCCCACATATGCCGGTCCCAATCGACCGGTTGTCGCAGAAAAACCGAAAATAAAATTAGTCTTCGATCGTGATACCCATGCTGCGGGCAGTACCTTCAACCATACGCATAGCAGCTTCGACGGAAGCAGCGTTCAGGTCAGGCATTTTTGTTTCAGCGATTTCACGGACCTTGTCGCGTTTAACCGTTGCCACCTTTTTCTTGTTAGGTTCGCCGGAACCTTTCTCGATTTTTGCAGCTACGCGAAGCAGAACTGCAGCCGGTGGAGTTTTCGTGATAAACGTAAAGGAACGGTCTTCAAATACCGAGATTTCAACCGGAATGATCAGACCAGCCTGGTCAGCGGTACGAGCGTTGAATTCTTTACAGAATGCCATGATGTTGACACCTGCTTGACCCAATGCAGGACCTACTGGCGGAGCCGGATTCGCTTTACCTGCAGGAATTTGCAGTTTTACCATTTTGATTACCTTTTTTGCCATGTAAGACACCTCCTTCAAAAGTGGTTAACGGGACGTTTGCGCCCCTCCCACAAGAAACCTGAAGAAAATATTTATATTTTCTCCACCTGAGTATAATCCAGCTCAAGCGGGGTTTCCCGTCCAAACATGTTGACGTGAACTTTGAGTTTGCTCTTGTCGGCGAGAATTTCCTCTACAGAGCCCACAAAATTCGCAAATGGACCAACCTTGATCCGTACGGATTCCTTAATGTCGAATTCGATTTTTGGTTTAGGTTCTTCCATGCCCATATGCTTCAGGATTTGATCTACTTCTTCCGGAAGCAAAGGCGTAGGTTTGGAACCCGACCCCGTCGAACCAACGAAGCCCGTCACCCCCGGCGTGTTGCGGACAACATACCAGGAGTCGTCGGTTTGGATCATTTCAACCAAGACATACCCCGGGTAAACTTTTCTCATGACGGTTTTTTTCTTGCCGTCCTTGTTTACCACTTCTTCTTCCATCGGAACAAGAACGCGGAATATCTTGTCCTCCATGCCCATGGACTCGACGCGTTTCTCCAAATTGGCCTTGACCTTGTTCTCATACCCGGAATAGGTATGAACAACGTACCATCTTTTTTCCATAGTTTCCATATCAAGCCACCCGGGACCCTTCTTAAATAATCGCTTCGATCACAGCGGAAATGCCGATATCCAGAACCCAAAAATAAATCGTGACGAATACAATGGTGCCGAGGACGATCAGAGTATAATTCGTCAGCTCTTTACGATTAGGCCAGCGAACTTTTTTGAGCTCCGCCCAGCTTTCAGAGAAAAAGGAAAACAGAGACTTGAAACTACTTTTCACGCCGACTACACCTCCAAAAAACTATCTGGTTTCGCGATGAGGAGTTTGCTCGTTACAGAACTTGCAAAATTTCTTCATCTCCATGCGGTCGGGGTGATTTCGCTTGTTTTTGGTAGTTGTGTAGTTTCTTTGTTTGCAGTTCGTACAAGCCAAAGTGATAATTACCCGCATGCTGTGCACCTCCCGAAGACGTCCTTCTTTTCAGAAGGCTCTATATTTCCCTAGCAGAACAGCCCAAGCCCTTCATTGCTGAAAAGAAAAAACCGTTCTTGCGAAATGAATAAGAAACAAAAACCTTGCGGTCTTTGCCTGCTCATCCATTAAAACACGCGAATTTAGGCCTACCTAAAACACTTTATCATAAGGGTTAAACCGTGTCAACGAAAGAATAGCCCTGTTTCCGGCATGCCGGGATCGCTACATCCCTAGTGTTTTCAAGCCTTTTTCCTCTACTGAAAGCCGCCTGCATTCATTTACCATTATGATTCATTCCTGTGGCGCTTAAACCTTGTCATGTCCAATTGTGAAAAAAAGACTCCGTTAAGAGCCTTTTCGTTACCGAGCGTCTAATTGTCGCGAACTTCCAAATAACGTTCCAATTTGCGTTTGACACGCTGCAAGGCGTTGTCAATCGATTTCACATGCCGCTTGAGGTCGACCGCAATCTCCTGATAGGAACGGCCGTCCAAATACAGCATCAGCACTTTGCGTTCCAGGTCGCTTAAAATCTCGGACATCTTGTCCTCCAGACCCACGAACTCTTCCTGGTTGATGATCAATTCCTCCGGGTCCGACACCTGCGAACCGCAAATGACGTCCAGGAGCGTCCGGTCGGAATCTTCATCGTAAATCGGCTTGTCCAAAGAGACATAAGAATTCAGTGGAATATGCTTCTGTCTCGTCGCCGTCTTGATCGCCGTAATAATCTGCCGCGTGATGCAGAGCTCGGCGAAAGCCTTGAACGAAGACTGCTTGTCCACCCGAAAATCACGGATCGATTTGTATAATCCGATCATGCCTTCCTGAATGATATCCTCCCGGTCGGCGCCGATCAGAAAGTAAGACCTGGCTTTGGCGCGCACGAAATTCCGGTACTTGTTAATCAAAAACTCGAGCGCTTCGCTATCGCCTTCACGAAAATATTCGACGACGTCCTCATCCGACTTGTACTCGTAATCCGACAACGTTAATTCTTTGAGGTCTACACTCACCAAGAATCCCCCCGGCTGCAACGCAAGGTACCCGTTACTCTGTGAAATATACGAACAGTATAAATGATGGCAGTTGACACCGTCAACCACGTATTACCTAAAAAAGAACACCGCTAACAAAATTGTCAAGAGATGCAAATTTGTAACTGGTTCCAATTTCTGTCATTCCCTGCGCCATTTCTCGAATAACTCCCTAAGCTCCGGCTTCAGCTTGCCGTCCAGCGTATTTCTCGTCTTCGGCGCATGCTCGCGCTGAATCCGTTGCTGAATCGCCTTTTCGCAGTTTTCCACTTCGATAAGCAGTTCGCGGGCGGAAAGCCGCAGCGCGCCGCGAGCGAAGATGACATGCTGCTCGATGAAGTCGCTGGTGGCCACATAGATTTTGCGGCTGCGGAGGCTGAGTTCCCCGACCAGCCGCTCTATGCATTCATCGGCAGTTTCCTTCTCTTTCGTGAAGTAAACCTGAACTTTGCTTTGGGAAAAGGCTTTGCCAAGCCCCGGCACCCGATACGCATCAAAGACGGCGATCACCTTCCGGCCGGTAAAAGCCTGGTAATCGGCCAGTTTGCTTAGCAGATTGTCGCGCGCCTCCTGCATGCTGATTTGCGACAGCTTCGCAAGAGACGGCCAAGCACCGATCATATTGTAGCCGTCCACCAGGAGCACGTCCCGCAAATCCGCCATCCCGATCTAACCTTGGGTGCGGCGCCGCAATACTTCGTACATGACCACGCCGGCGGCCACGGAGGCGTTCAGCGAGTTGATCCGCCCGTTCATCGGCAGCTTGACCAGAACGTCGCATTTTTCCCGGATCAGCCGCCCCATGCCTTTGCCTTCGTTGCCGATGACGATGGCTACGGGCCCGTCGAAAACATTCGTTTCGTAGATCCCCGCAGCGGCCGACACATCGGTACCTACGACCCAGATCCCTTTTTCCTTCAAAGAATCGATCGTTTGCCCCAGGTTGGTGACTCTGGCTACCGGCACGTATTCGGCCGCGCCGGCCGAAGTTTTGGACACGGTGGCGGTCACCTGCGCCGAACGGCGCTTCG
The DNA here is from genome assembly GCF_038004655.1 of Paenibacillus sp. FSL M7-1455. Classification (NCBI taxonomy): domain Bacteria; kingdom Bacillati; phylum Bacillota; class Bacilli; order Caryophanales; family Paenibacillaceae; genus Paenibacillus; species Paenibacillus sp. FSL M7-1455. The sequence continues at coordinate 5,456,054 of NZ_JBBORO010000001.1, forward strand.
GAACGATGACGCCGTGCACGCCGGTGCAATCCGCCGTACGAAGGATCGACCCCAGGTTATGCGGATCCTCGATTTCGTCCAAAAGCAAAATGAACGGCGGCTCCCCTTTCTGTTCGGCAGCCTGCAAGATGTCCTCCACTTCGGCGTAAGCGTAAGGGGCGGCCTGAGCCACGACGCCTTGATGCTGAACGCCCGGCGCCAGCTGGTCGAGCTTGCGCTTGTCTACGTGCTGGATGACGACGCCGAGTTTTTTCGCCTCGACGACGATCGGCTGCGTCAAATGCTTTTGCGCATTTTCGGCAACCCAGATTTTATTGATCGTGCGGCCGGATTTCAGCGCTTCGATGACCGAATGCTTCCCGCCGATAATTTCTTCCTCCATGATATCCTCCACTAGCTTTATTTGATATGACTCTGCTGCAGCATGTAATCGATTCCCATGCCGATGAGCTCCCGCATCCGGTCGTGCCGCTGCGCGTAATACAAATACCCGATCAAACTCTCGAACGCCGTGGCATGACGATATTCGAGCACGTTCGCGTTTTTCGGAATGCTGCCGGATTTGGCGTTGCGCCCTTGCCTGACGACGTCCTTCTCCTCGTCGGTCAAGACGGGCTCGAGCGCCGCCAGAATCCGGCTTTGCGCTTTCGCGGATACGATGCCGGTCGCTTGGTGGTGAAGCTGGTTCGGCTTCAGGTTCCGTTTGGAAATCAGGTACTGCCTGACCGCCACTTCATAAATGGCATCCCCGATGTACGCAAGCACGATCGGGGGAATCAGCCGAGGCTGCCTGGAAGGCGGGTATTCGAACCAGCCGTTCCATTCATCCCCCGCTTCCGGCGGCAGCCCTGCATTGTCCCGGCCGCTCATTTGCGCCGCCAGCGCATGCCTTGCGCCGTATCCTCCAGCACGATCCCCTGCGCCGCCAGCTGGTCGCGGATTTCGTCGGCACGGCTCCAGTTTTTATCCTTGCGGGCCTGCGCGCGCTCCACGATCAGTTGTTCGACTTCTTCATCCAAAAGCACGGCGTCTTCCCCGCCATACAGGCGAAGCACGGCGTTCAGTTGTTCGAAGGCGGACAGCATCAGCTTCAGCTCTTCCGGATTGACGACAGGCTGCTGCAGCAGCGAATTCGTTTCGTTGACCCATTCGAAAACCGAGGTAATCGCATCCGGCGTGTTGAAGTCGTCGTTCATTTTCTCGTAATACTGACTCAAAATGCCGTCCAGCTTCTGCTTCAGCTCCTCGCGGACCGCTCCATGCCCGTCGGGCGTCACCGTTTCCAGGCGGTGCTTCAGGTTGGAGACGGCGTTCGCGATGCGCTCCACGCTGTTCGTCGCCTGATTCATCGTTTCGGCGTTGAAGTTCAGCGGGTTGCGGTAATGCGTCGAAAGCATGAAATAGCGGATCGCTTCTTTTTTGAATTCCTTGCGCAAATCTTTGACGAGTATGCCGTTGCCGAGCGATTTCGACATTTTTTCGTTGTTGATTTTGATGTAGCCGTTATGCATCCAGTAGCGCGCCAACGGCTCGCCCGTCAGCGCTTCGGATTGGGCCACTTCGCATTCATGGTGCGGGAACTGCAAATCCTGCCCGCCCCCGTGGATGTCGATCGTGTCCCCCAAATAACGGCGGGCCATGGCCGAGCATTCGATATGCCAACCCGGACGTCCGTCTCCCCACGGGCTGGACCAATAAATTTCGCCGGGTTTCGCCGCTTTCCAAAGCACGAAATCCTCCGGATTTTCCTTTCGCTCGTCGACGTTGATCCGGATCCCGAACTGGAGTTCATCCAGCTTTTGGTGCGACAGCTTGCCGTAATCCGGGAATTTGTTCGTACGGTAGAAGACGTCGCCGCCTTTTTCGTATGCGAAGCCTTTCTCCTCCAGCTCCCGAATGAAAGCGATGATATTGTCCATGTTCTCGGTGACTCGCGGATTGACCGTTGCTTTTTCGATGCCCAGTCCTTCCAGATCCTCGTAATAAGCCTTGATGAACGTATCGGCAACCTCCGGCACGGTGCTGCCCATTTGCTCTGCCTTCCGGATCAGCTTGTCGTCCACGTCCGTGAAGTTGACGACGTAATTGACCTCGTTGCCGATTTGCTCCAGGTACGTGCGGACCACATCGAAAAAGATCATGGGACGGGCGTTGCCGATATGAATGTAGTCATACACGGTCGGCCCGCACACATACATTTTTACCTTTCCCGGTTCCATCGGTACAAACTCTTCTTTGGAGCGTGTCAACGTATTATATATTTGAAGCGCCATAGTCACTTTTCCTTTCGTTCGGGATTTTCAGCCAAAATCCTCGGTTTTTCTTATCTTTCTTATCCAATCGCGATTCAGGCGAATCATCGGCGCCGGCTTCGCTTCCCGCGTGCAACGCCCTTGTCCGGAACGGGCTTTATTCCCCCTGCTCCGGTTCCCGCGCGGCATGGATTCGGACCAGCTCGCCGCGTTCGCCTTTCAGGTTTTCCAGTTCGCTGCGAAGCCGGTCGATCTCCTGCTGCATGCTGCGAAGCGAATCGACGATCGGGTCGGGCAGCTGGTGGCTGAGCCGGTCGACGCGGCGGCCGTCCTGCTTCACGATCCGGCCCGGAATGCCGACGACCGTACTGTTCGGCGGTACTTCCTTGAGCACGACGGAGTTGGCTCCAATGTTGCTTTGGTCGCCCACCTTAAAAGAACCCAGAACCTTTGCGCCGGAAGCGATGACGACGTTGTTGCCGATCGTCGGATGGCGTTTGCCTTTTTCCTTCCCCGTACCGCCAAGCGTTACGCCCTGGTAAATGACGACGTCGTCGCCGATCTCGCAGGTTTCCCCAATCACGACGCCCATGCCGTGGTCGATAAAGAGCCTGTTGCCGATTTTCGCGCCGGGGTGGATTTCGATTCCCGTCATGAAACGGCTGAACTGCGAAATGACGCGGGCAAGGGTGAACCATCGGCGGGTGTACAGCTTGTGCGCGATCCGGTGAGCCCAGATGGCGTGCAATCCCGAGTAGGTGAATACCACTTCGAACAGGCTTCTGGCGGCCGGATCGTTTTCAAATACCGTCTGGATGTCCGATCTGATTCTTTTAAACATGTCCGTTCCCCTCTTTGTGCTCTTCTCTTCCTTCGCTCCCATAAGCGCAGGCTGCCGCCGTCCGGCGGCTCGCCTGAAAACCAAAAAACGCCTCGGCAGCTTACGCTGCAGAGGCGTTATGATACGCGGTTCCACTCTGCTTGAATCCGGCCTGATCGGCGCGTCGTTCTTTCTGATGCGCACGGCTGGATTCCACTCGATTGCCCTGATAACGGGGGACCTTCCGGCATAGTCTAACGGCTCCGGACGGAACCGCTCATCCATGCAGCTCACAGGCGCATTTCCGCAGCCGGCATATGGATAACTTCCAGCCAGCATGGAAAGCAAATTCTCCATGAGGTTATCCTCTCTGGTAAATGCCTGAGGCTAAAGCGTACTTCTCCTGCTCATCGCTCTTTCGATCACTTCGTCTATAATATCCGGCCTGTTCTTATAGACAGGCTCTATAGATCTTATTTTGGTAGTTATTATATCCGAAAATACATCGGGCTGACAAGAAAGTTTTCGGGATTTGGGCGCAGCCTTCCCGGTCAAGCTCCCTTGATCTGCGATCTCAGCCGTTCGATGACCCGGTCCTTGCCGAGCAAATAGATCGTTTCGTTCAGGTCGCGCCCGTGCATCTGGCCCGTCAGCGCCACGCGGATCGGCATAAAGAGCTGTTTGCCTTTAAAGCCCGTTTCCTTTTGCACCTCTTTGATCATGGCCGCGATCTGCGGCGCCGAATATTCGGCGGAAGCTTCGATTTTTTCAAGCAAGGCTTTCAGCACGGCCGGCACATGCTCCTCGCCCAAAATCGGCAGGGCTTCGGCGTCCACTTCCAGATGGGTCCGGAAAAACATGGCCGATAATTCGACGATGTCCGAAGCGGCGACCATTTGCTCTTGGTACAGGGCAACCAGTTTTTTCGCCCACGCTTCCTGTTCGGCGGAAAGCTCGGCAGGAAGGCGGCCCGCTTTTTGCAAATGCGGAATCGCAAGCTTGGCGATACGTTCCGGGTCGGCTTTTTTAATGTATGCGTTGTTCAGGTGCGCCAGCTTGTTCTGGTCAAACACCGCCGGGCTTTTCGACAGACGGTCCGGATTGAAGATTTTGATCAATTCCTCCAGGCTGTAGATCTCCTCTTCCCCTTCGGGCGACCAGCCGAGCAGGGCGATGAAGTTGACGAGCGCTTCGGGCAAATATCCGAGCTGGTCGTATTGCTCGATGAACTGGATGATCGATTCATCCCGTTTGCTGAGCTTTTTGTGGTTTTCGTTCACGATCAGCGTCATATGGCCGAAACGCGGCGGCTCCCAGCCGAGCGCTTCATAAATCATCAGCTGCCGCGGCGTGTTGGAAATATGGTCTTCCCCGCGCAGCACGTGGCTGATTTGCATCAGGTGATCGTCGATGACGACCGCGTAGTTGTATGTCGGAATGCCGTCTTTTTTGACGATGACGAAGTCGCCGGTATCCTGGGTATTAAACGAAATCGTTCCTTTGACCATATCGTCGAACGTATACGTTTTGTTTTCGGGAACGCGGAAACGGATGCTTGCCACGCGCCCTTCCGCTTCGTACGCCTTGCGCTGCTCTTCGGTCAGATTGCGGTGCTTGCCGGAATAACGCGGGGTTTCGCCGCGCGCAAGCTGCTCTTCCCGTTCCTTTTCAAGCTCTTCTTCCGTGCAGTAGCAGTAATAAGCAAGCCCTCTGTCCAGCAGCTCCTGCGTGTATTTGTTGTAAATGTCGAGACGTTCGGTCTGACGGTAAGGTCCGTACTCCCCGCCGATATCGATGCTTTCGTCCCAATCGAGGCCGAGCCATTTCAAATATTTCAGTTGGCTTTCTTCGCCCCCGGCGATGTTGCGCTTGACGTCGGTATCCTCGATCCGGATCACGAAGTCCCCGCCCTGATTGCGGGCATACAAATAGTTGAACAGCGCCGTTCTGGCGTTTCCGATATGTAAATGTCCCGTAGGACTCGGTGCGTACCGTACGCGAACTTTATCAGTCATGGTCATACCCCTCCGCATTGTGTTTACTTACGTTTCTACCGCTCAAATCCTTCAAGATGATAGCACATCTTTGACAAGGCAGACAACCGATTGCGCCGCGATTCCTTCGCCTCTGCCGGTGAAGCCGAGCTGTTCAGTCGTCGTCGCCTTGACGTTCACCTGTTCCAGGTCCGCATCAAGGGCGCGGGCGATCACCTCGGCCATCTGCGGGATGTACGGCGCCATTTTCGGCTTCTGCGCGATGATGGTGGAGTCGATGTTCCCCAGGCGGTATCCCCGCTCCTTGGCCATCTCCCATACATGCAGCAGCAGCTTCAAACTATCTGCGTCCTTGAATTTCGGATCGGTATCGGGAAAATGCTTGCCGATATCGCCAAGCCCCAGCGCGCCGAGAATCGCATCGGTCACCGCGTGCAAAAGCACGTCCGCGTCGGAATGGCCAAGCAAGCCTTTTTCGTAAGGAACGGTGACGCCCCCGATGATGCACGGCCTGCCTTCCACCAGCTGATGCACGTCAAATCCTTGTCCTACTCGTATCATCTACTCTTCTCTCCCCTGCGTTTTAACATGAATGCGGCATACTCCAGATCTTCCGGCGTCGTGATTTTGATGTTGGTGTAACTGCCTTCGACGACCGCAACGGGAATGCCCATTCGTTCCACGAGCATGGAATCGTCCGTGCCGACGAAGCCGTCGGCCTCGGCCAGCTCATGCGCTTTTTTCAAATCGGAAAGACGAAAAGCCTGTGGGGTATGGATCGCCCACAGACTTCGGCGGTCGGGGGTTCCTTCGATCATTCCCGAACCGCTCACCCACTTGATGGTATCCTTCACGGGAACCGCCAGCACCGCCGCCCCGGTGAGCAGGGCTTTTTGATGGCATGCCTCGATTCTTTCCGGTTCGACAAACGGTCTGACGCCGTCATGAACCATTACCCATTCCGTGCTGATCTCTAACAAGCCTTTATATACGGACTGCTGTCTTTCCTTGCCGCCCGGCACGATTTTCGCCACTTTGCGAAGCCCGTACCGGTCAATCCACCCGGCGCATCGTTCGATGTCTTCCGCTCCGGTCACCAGGACGATTTCCCGAACCAGCGGCATCCGGTCGAAGACCTCCAATGTATGGATCACGATGGGCTTGTCGTCCATTAGCAGGTACTGCTTGCTTTCGCGGGTCCCCATTCTTGAACCCTTGCCCGCGGAAACCACCACGACGCCCACGCTATTTTGATTGTCCAAAACGAGATTTGCCTCCTCAACCACCGTAAGAAAAAATGTATACCCCCATCATACCCCTTTTACTGGGCTTTTTCCAACAGTTTCGGTTTGGCGAAGATCATCCGTCCGGCCGAAGTTTGAAGCACGCTTGTCACCAGCACTTCCATCATGCTGCCGATGTAATCGCGCCCGCCCTCGACCACGATCATCGTGCCGTCATCCAGATAGGCCACGCCTTGGCCGTGTTCTTTGCCGTCCTTGATGACCTGTACCATGATCTCTTCTCCCGGCAGCACGACCGGCTTTACGGCGTTTGCCAGATCATTGATGTTAAGCACCGACACGCCCTGCAGCTCGCACACCTTGTTCAGGTTAAAATCGTTGGTGACGACTTTCCCCTGCAGCACCTTGGCCAGCTTGACCAGCTTGCTGTCGACTTCGGAAATTTCCTCGAAATCCCCTTCGTAGATCAGGACCCGAACGTCCAGCTCCTTCTGGATTTTGTTCAAAATATCGAGCCCTCTGCGGCCGCGGTTGCGTTTGAGCAAATCCGACGAATCCGCGATATGCTGCAGCTCTTCGAGCACGAACTCGGGAATGACGATCGTTCCTTCGATAAACCCGGTTTTGCAAATATCCGCGATGCGGCCGTCGATAATGACGCTGGTGTCCAAAATTTTATGCTCTTCGATTTTCCGGTCCTCGTACGCATCGGCCTTGCTCCACCGTCCCGAGGTCCACAGCGTCGCCAGCTCGTCTTTTTTGTCCAAACCGACCCGGAATCCGATGTAGCCGCAAAACAACGTCAGCCCCACGGCTGCAATCTCACCCGCTTTTCCCGCCCAAGCAAGGCTCGGATAGATCAGCAGGGATAACAGCAAACCTCCCGTCAAACCGGCCGCTCCCGCCGCCAGTTCATTCATCGGCATTCCCGCAAACATCTGGATCATCGATTGAAAGCGTGCCGCGAGCGCCTGAGCGCACAGGGAACCTATCAACAAAAATAAAATTGCTCCAAGTCCTGCAAACATCAAGCTGCCCCATACGGATTGATCAATACCTAAACTCGGGAACGTCCATCCGGCTGATTGATGAAGGGTATAACCTGTCCAAGCGCCGCACAGACCGGCAAACGCCACGATGAATTTTCTCAGCATAAGTTCCCACACCTCCTTGATTGTATCAGTCATACATATTTCCTTAGCAGTATGGTCCAATTTTGGAGCACATAATCCTTCGCAGCCCAAATTTTTCTATCGGATCTGCAAAAGGTCCTTTCGTTAGGAGTCTCAATTTTGGTTGAAAATGGGCAAATGCCTGGCATATAATGAACTCAATTCTTAAGCTAGAGGTGAAAAGGAAAAATGAGCGCACCAAGTTTACAGGCTTTTCAGGATCAGGTTTCCGAATTGTTGCTCCGTCACCGCAGTCTGCTGGATGTCTTGTCCAAAAACGGGCAAAGCAGCGCATCCGTCAACCGGGCTGTTGCCAAGGCCGTTACGGACTGCGGCTGTATCGAACTCCACGCCACCAAACAGTCCTTTGAACCCGAAGTGAGCCTGGAGGAAGCGAAAGACGTGGCCCGGACTCACGTACGCGGAGAGTTATGCGAAAACTGCAAGGAAATCATCAGCGCCGAACTGGGACGCAATATTTTTTACATGTCGGCCTTGTGCAACCTCCTCGGCATCAACATGGATGAAGTCGTCCAGAAGGAGTCCCAGAAATGCTCCACGCTTGGCTTGTTTAATCTGTCATAGAACGAAAGCAATCCCGCGCATTCGAATAAACGGCAACAAAAAAAGCATTTATTTCCGCTGCGGACAGCGAGAAATAAATGCTTTTTATTTTTCCGGCTAGGAATGATCGTTAAACACGTTTTGATCCGCCGATTGGTCATGATTCCGTCTGCGGGTCAGCTTCTCCACGTTTTGCTTTAATCCGTAGGCCGCATACAGCACCAGCGGAACGAAAATAAGCTTGGATATCTGATCCGGAAAAATCACGGCGACGGCGACTCCCGCGATAATCACGACGGGGGCGTACATCACGGCTTTTTTCGGGAGCCCCACTTTCTTGAAATTCGGATACTTCACCGTGCTAACCATCAAATACGACAGGACCAACATGGCAAAAATCATGTAAGGAGCCGAAATTTCTTTATGGAACAGCGACAACGTGGCCAAAACGCCACCTGCAGCCGGTATAGGCAAACCAATGAAATAGCCCGGAATCCCGGATTGAACGTTAAACCTTGCGAGGCGCAAAGCGCCGCAAATCGGGAATATGGCCGTCACGGCCCAGATGAGCGCATGGTGCATGCCATGAAAAGAAGTAACGTACATGATAAGTGCGGGTGCAACTCCAAAAGAAATGACATCCGAGAGAGAATCCAGTTCCTTGCCGAATTCACTTTGTGCATTGAGCGCCCGGGCCACCCGGCCGTCCAATCCGTCGCAAAGCATCGCAATAATGATCATGATGGCTGCCAAGCTGAATTTGTTGTCAAAGGCCAGCATAATTCCTACCATTCCGAGAAACAAGTTACCTAACGTAAACATGTTCGGAATTGATTTCGTAAACATTATTTCACCTCGAATTTTTTTAGTACCCCCGTATCATCACTTGATTGTATGGCATTTAAATTTGTCTGTCAATGAACACTTGCTCCTGCAACCGCTTCAAACCTTCCTTGATGTTGCGGGCTCTGACTTCGCCAATTCCATCCACTTCATCCAATTCCTCGATGGTTGCCATCATGATATGCGGAAGCCGGCCGAAACGCTCGACCAAATTATGGATGATAACGTTCGGCAGCCGCGGAATTTTGTTCAGGATGCGGTATCCGCGCGGAGCGATCGATTCCTCCGAATTCGCCGCCGAGATCGGATAGCCGAGAAGCCGCATGACGTAATGGATATCCAGCAGTTCATCGTCGGTAGCCCGCTTCAGTCCGGATATCATCTCGCGGATTTTGTCGTCGTTGTCTTCGCGGGCGTAATCCTTGTACAGAAGCCATGCTTCCTCTTCCATGTTGCTGACGAGCTCTTCCATCTGCATGCTGATCAGCCGGCCTTCGTTGCCCAGCTCATTGATATAGCGCTTAATCTCCATTTTGATGCGCAGCACCATTTCGACCCGCTGAATGACATTGACGACCTCCGGTACCGTCACCAGCTCTTCGAATTCTGATGCCGAGAGGTTGGTAAGCGACTGGTTCAGCACCGCCCGGTATTTTTCCAGCGTTTGCAGCGCCTGGTTCGCCTTCGTCAGAATAACGCCGATTTCCTTCAGCGCATATCGAAGCGTGCCTTGATATAAAGTGATAATGTTGCGGCGTTGCGAAATCGACACGACCAGCTTTCCGGTCTGCTTGGCGACGCGCTCCGCGGTACGGTGGCGGATGCCCGTTTCGGTCGAGGAAATGGAGGAATCCGGAATCAGCTGGGTATTGGCGTACAGAATCCGCTTCAGGTCCTCGCTCAAAATGATCGCTCCGTCCATCTTGGCAAGCTCGTAGAGGTAGTTCGGCGAAAAATCGCAGTTGATCGAAAAACCGCCGTCGACCACCTCCATCACTTCCGGACTGTAGCCGACGACAAGCAGCCCGCCGGTTTTGGCTCGCAGCACGTTTTCCAGGCCGTCCCGAAACGGGGTGCCTGGTGCAACCAGCTTGAGCAGGTCATTCATTTTATCCAATTGGCTCGGTTCCTTCATCTCTTATGCCCCCTAATCTAACGCGACCGCTAGCGCATCTGCCACGGTATTGATGCCAATGATTTCGATTCCTTTGGGGTGCTTCCACCCCTTCAAGCTTTTTTCCGGCATGATGATCCGTTTGAAGCCGAGCTTCTCGGCTTCCCTTACCCGCTGCTCGGCACGCGAGACGGCCCGGACTTCGCCGGTCAAGCCTACTTCGCCGAACATCACGTCATACGGTTTTGTCGGAATATCTCGAAAGCTGGAGGCGATGCTGACAGCAATCGCCAAATCGACCGCCGGTTCATCCAGCTTCACGCCTCCGGCTACATTCAAATAGGCGTCCTGGTTCTGGAGGAACATGCCCATCCGTTTTTCCAGCACGGCGATAATGAGCCCCATCCGGTGATGGTCGACGCCCGTGCACATCCGCCGCGGCGACGGAAAATGCGTGGCGGATACAAGCGCCTGGAGCTCGACCAAAACCGGCCGGGTTCCTTCCATGCTGGCCACCACCGTCGAGCCGGCCACCCCAAGCGGACGTTCGGACAGAAACAGTTCGGACGGATTCTCCACTTCCACCAGTCCGGATTCGTTCATTTCGAAAATGCCGATCTCGTTCGTGGACCCGAAGCGGTTTTTCACCGCGCGCAGCAAACGGTATGTATGATGCCGTTCACCTTCAAAATAGAGCACGCAGTCCACCATATGTTCAAGCAGTCGCGGACCCGCGATGGCTCCTTCCTTCGTAACATGCCCGACAAGAACGGTTGCAATGCCCATGCCTTTCGCTACGCGCATGAACCGGGCCGTGCACTCCCTGACCTGGGCCACGCTGCCCGGAGCGCTCGTCACTTCCGGAATGTATACGGTCTGGATGGAGTCGATCACGAGAAACTGCGGTTGAATGCTGTTGATCGCTTCCTCGATCAGATCCATGTTCGTTTCGCAAAGCACGTACAGCTCCGGAGACAAGGCTCCGAGCCGGTCGGCGCGAAGTTTGGTCTGGCGTACCGATTCCTCCCCGGAGATATACAGGACGCGCAGGCCCGACACGGTCAACGCATGCGAGGTTTGCAGCAGCAGCGTCGACTTCCCGATCCCCGGATCGCCGCCGACCAAAATGAGCGACCCCGGCACGATCCCTCCGCCGAGCACGCGGTTCAGCTCGCCGATGCCGGTATGCACGCGCGCTTCATTGCTGCTTTCTATATTTATGATCGAAAGCGCCTTTTCTTTACTATGAAAGAGCGGAGAATTCATCCCCTGCGTTTTAATGACGCTTTCGGTTTCTTCGATCATGGTATTCCAAGCTTGACAACCCGGACATTTGCCATACCATTTGGCAGCCTCATAGCCGCATTCTGTGCAATAAAATTTCGTTTTCGTTTTAGCCATGATCTCTCCTTAGAGGTAATGGATTTTGTCTAAATTTGTCGATCACTCAGAAAATTGGCATTATTATAATTTTACCATTTATTAAGTTTTATCGTAAAGTATTTGAAAAAAGTTTACATAAAGAATAGAAAAACGGTTTTATGGCTTGCATCGTTCCATCCGTATCCGGTCACACAAAAAAAGGACTGGCCCGCCGCTAAACCAGCAGCAGCGGGTCAATCCTTTTCATTAAACTAAGCTGTAGCTTTCATTACGCTTCGGACGTTGCGGATACGTTATCCGCCTTTTTTACCGTCAACTCGCCGTTTTCCTCATCGATTACCAGCGAGTCGCCTTTGGCCACCTTGCCGGTCAGAAGCTCTTCGGACAAACGGTCCTCGATATGCTTCTGAATCGCGCGGCGCAGCGGACGGGCACCGAAAGCAGGGTCGTAGCCTTCCTTCGCCAGGAACGCTTTGGCCTTGTCTGTCAGCGTAAAGTCCACGTCGTATTCGCGCAGCCGTTTGCGGAGTTCTTCGGCCATCAGCGAGACGATTTCGGCGATGTGCTTCTCTTCCAGCGAGTGGAAGACGATGATTTCGTCGATCCGGTTCAGGAACTCCGGACGGAAGCTTTTCTTCAGCTCGCCCATGACTTTGTCTTTCATGTTGTTGTAGTCGGCGCCGGCATCGTTGACCGCCGTAAAGCCGAGCGTGGAGTTCCGTTTGATCGCTTCCGCCCCGACGTTGGACGTCAGAATGATCAGCGTGTTGCGGAAATCGACCACGCGGCCTTTGGAGTCGGTCAAGCGTCCGTCTTCAAGCACCTGCAGCAGGATGTTGAATACTTCCGGATGCGCCTTTTCGATTTCGTCGAGGAGCACGACGGAATACGGTTTGCGGCGAACCTTCTCGGTCAGCTGGCCACCTTCCTCGTAACCGACGTATCCCGGAGGCGCTCCGACCAGTCTCGACGTGGAGTGTTTCTCCATGTATTCGGACATGTCGATGCGGATGACCGCATTTTCGTCGCCGAACATCGCTTCCGCAAGGGCGCGTGCCAGCTCGGTTTTACCTACGCCGGTAGGACCGAGGAAAATAAACGAACCGATCGGACGTTTCGGATCCTTCAGGCCGGCGCGGGAGCGGCGAACGGCGCGGCTGACGGCTTTGACCGCCTCTTCCTGGCCGATGACGCGTTCATGGAGAATGTTCTCCATGTTCAGCAGGCGTTCGGTTTCTTCTTCCTTCAGCTTGCGTACCGGAATTCCGGTCCAGCTGGATACCACTTGCGCGATATCCTCCGGCGTTACCTCGGAATCGGTGCGGCCTTGTTTTTCTTTCCATTGGTTTTTGGTGATTTCAAGCTCTTCGCGGATTTTTTGCTCGGTGTCGCGAAGCGCCGCCGCTTTTTCGAATTCCTGGCTTTGCACCGCCGAATCCTTTTCCTTGCGGATGTCTTCGAGACGGCTTTCCAGCTCTTTCAGGTTTGGCGGGATCGTGTACGTGTGAAGCCTTACTTTCGAACCCGCCTCGTCGATCAGGTCGATCGCTTTATCCGGCAGGAACCGGTCGGAAATGTAGCGGTCGGACAGCTTCACGGCTTCCACGATCGCTTCATCCGTAATTTTCACGCGGTGATGGGCTTCGTAACGGTCGCGCAGGCCGAACAGGATTTGGATCGCTTCTTCCGGGGAAGGCTGATCCACCGTAATCGGCTGGAAGCGGCGTTCCAAGGCGGCATCTTTTTCGATGTATTTCCGGTATTCGTCGAGCGTCGTGGCGCCGATGCATTGCAGCTCGCCGCGGGCCAGCGACGGCTTCAGAATGTTCGAGGCGTCGATTGCGCCTTCCGCTCCGCCTGCGCCGATCAGCGTATGCAGCTCGTCGATGAACAGGATGATATTGCCGGCTTGGCGGATTTCATCCATGATTTTTTTCAGGCGGTCTTCGAATTCGCCGCGGTATTTGGTGCCGGCCACGACCGAACCCATATCGAGGGTCATGACGCGTTTGTCGCGAAGCGTTTCCGGAATTTCGTTGTTGATGATTTTTTGGGCGAGTCCTTCCGCGATCGCGGTTTTACCTACCCCGGGCTCGCCGATCAGTACCGGGTTGTTTTTGGTACGGCGGCTGAGCACTTGAATGACGCGCTCGATTTCATTGCTCCGTCCGATGACCGGATCCAGGTTGCCCTCTTTGGCAATGGCCGTCAGGTCACGGGCCAGAGAATCCAGCGTCGGCGTGCTGACGTTGGCCTGGGAACCGTGGTGGCTGGATACGGCCTCGCTGCTGCCAAGCAGCTGCAGCACTTGCTGGCGCGCTTTGTTCAGGCTGATGCCCAAATTGTTCAATACGCGGGCCGCAACGCCTTCCCCTTCGCGGATCAGTCCGAGCAGGATATGCTCCGTCCCCACGTAGGTATGTCCCAGCTTGCGGGCTTCGTCCATGGACAGCTCGATGACTTTTTTGGCGCGCGGAGTGTAGGCGATATTGGTCGGCTGCTCCTGACCTCTGCCGATGAGCGTTTCCACTTCATCCTGGATTTTTTCGAGTCCGAGTCCTAGCCCGATCAATGCCTTCGCGGCAATGCCGTCACCCTCGCGAATCAGCCCAAGCAAAATATGCTCCGTACCGATGTTGTTGTGTCCTAAACGGACGGCTTCCTCCTGAGCGAGTGCCAGCACTTTCTGAGCGCGTTCCGTAAATCTTCCGAACATCATTCTCCTGCACCTCCATGAGTTTGAAATATGATTTCAAGAATTTTTGCATTCTCGTTTCCATCGAATTCTCGTTTGCTTTCAGTCTAAAACTTCGGCTCAGGCTTTCGCCAGAGTCTCGCGAATCAACCTTGCCCGGTAAATGTCGCGTTCCTCGCTGTTCATGTCGTGGCCGTATTTTTTTTGCAAAAAACCCGGCTGCGTCATGACGTTCAGTTCGTTCATCACCGGAATGGAAGGTCCCTGCACGATCCCCAGGTCTATCCCCAGACGCACGTCCGATAACCGCTGCCCGGCCTCCTTGGAATCCATGACCTCCGCATACGACAAAATGCCGTAAGACCGTTTGATCCGATCCGTAATGCGCAGTCGCGAATCGTTCATAAGGCGTGCCCGCGCGTTTTTTTCGTGTTCGATGATCTGCAATACGACGCTGTGCAGGTTATCGATGATTTCGTATTCGGTTTGCCCGAGCGTGATCTGGTTGGAGATTTGAAACAGGTTACCTATTGCTTCGCTGCCTTCCCCGTAAATTCCTCTTACGGTCAGGCCGACTTGCGAGACCGCGGACAAAATCCGGTTAATCTGCTGCGTCATCACAAGGGCCGGCAGATGCATCATCACCGATGCCCGGAGTCCTGTTCCCACATTGGTCGGACAGCTGGTCAGGTAACCGCGCTTATCGTCAAAAGCGTAATCCACCTCGGCTTCGAACAGGTCGTCGATGGCGGTCGCCTTTTCCCACGCTTCGCGGACCTGGAAACCCGGGTACAGACATTGGATGCGAAGATGATCCTCTTCGTTAATCATAATGCTGACCGATTCGTCCTCGCTGATCATGACGGCTCCGTTTTGGGACTCGCCTGCGAGGCTTGGGCTGATCAAGTGCTTTTCGACCAGCACCCTTTTGTCGATCGGCTCGATTTCATCCAGCTTGACGGTATAAAACGTCCCTAAAGACTTAAGATTCGGAGTCTCCGCCACTTGGGCCAGACGATTGAGCACTTCCTCCGACTGCTGGCGCGTGGCCAAAAGGGGAAAAGGCATGTGCTGCAGGTTCCGTGCGATCCGTACCCGGCTGCTGATCACGATGTCGGAGTCGCTTGCCGTCCCCCGCATCCATTCGCTCAGCGCTTTCTCGGTAAACCGGAGATTGGGCATCACGCATTCCTCCTTAAGCGAATACTTTACTGTCCTGCCATTTCTTTTTCAAGCGTTCTGATTCGATCCCGAAGCTGGGCGGCTTCCTCGAATTCCTCCTGTTGGATCCGCCGCTGAAGCTCGAGCTTCAAATCGTCGATTTGACGTTTCAATTGAATCCGGCTGCCGCTTCTTTTCGGTACTTTACCGACGTGGACGGTGTTCCCGTGCACCCTTTTGAACAAAGGATCGAGGCGGTCGCCAAAATATTTATAACAGGAGCTGCAGCCGAACCGGCCGATTTTGCTGAACTGGGTATACGTCATTCCGCATTCCTCGCACCGCAGGGATTGGGGGGTTTTGACGCTGCTGGCCATCCCTTTGCCCGCGGTTTCAAAATCGAGCAGCCCCGATAGCAAGCTGTGTATGGAGAACCCTCCCGAGGTGCCGGGAAGCATCTCTCCTCTTTCCCTTGCGCAAGTTTCGCAAATGTGAAATTCATTTTTTTCGCCGTTTACGATTTTGGTGAAATGCAGCGTCGCGGGTCTTTTACCGCATTCTTGGCATAACATATTGCTGTACCTCCTTTTCCCTGTAGACTTATTTGCCTAACAAAGAAATCAGCATCGCCTTCATCATTCTTGCACGTAATTCATCCCTGTACGGAAGTTTGACCATCAAAGCCTCCCTGGAAACGGCCGCCCGCATCATGTTCGCTTCACGTTTGGTGAGAACCCGGGCCTCCTCCAGCTGGTAGATGAGCCCTTCCGCGACCGTCTGGTCGATGGTATCGCCAATCGTCTGATGCAGATGAGTATGAAGCGCCGAATATTGCGGAAGATCGATGCGCCGAATCCGGATGTATCCGCCGCCTCCGCGCTTGCTTTCCACGAGATAACCTTTTTCCAGCGTAAAACGGGTGCTTATGACATAATTGATTTGGGAAGGCACGCAAGAAAAATGGTCCGCCAAATCATTACGCTGTATTTCGATCAAACCGTTGGGACTCTCATGCAAAATACTCTTCAGATATTGTTCAATAACATCAGAGATATTACGCATCGTTCATCCTCCACTTGGTTCAGGATTTTGCTTCCGCCCGGTTCCGGACTTCGCGCAAAATCCGCGTATTGCTTGCAGAAAGCCAAGCCGAGTTACCCCATATTCGCGGCCGATGATCCCGGTATTTACTATGGACATTAACCAAAGAGCCGTCATGCGAACCGTAACCCTACAAGCCGCAACAGACGGCGGCAGGGTCTTCAGCAGCGCATGGTTAGTGTAACTTCAGACCATTCGGATCATACATAATCTGCAGGATTCCAACAGTATATGCATGTTTGATCAATAATTGACTTTGACTTTCTTTGACTATATTATAACACATTCTCGCATTTTGCCAAGGGGCGCCCGTAAAATTGCTCCGCAATCGGTATGTACGCCGTTTTGCCTTTCCCAGCATCTTTTATCATTTTTGACCTTTTTGCTTTATTCCATCCCTATAAGCGTACAAGAATATCGCATTTAGTGAGAATTGCTTTAAAGACAGGCATCCGTCCCTTGTTTCCGTGCTTTTATGCCTCATTTCGCGAATAAAAAACTCCCCTGCATTCATGCAGGAGAGTCGGGCATCCGGCGGCCCGGAAATGTTTTAGAAAAAGTCCAACAAAAAGGTTCGGCCAAGGGGGATCACCCGTTCCAAGTATGCGACCGCTTCCGGCTCGCCTGCCAATCTTCCCATGTTCAACAACTCGCCGGGACGTTTGTAACCGAGCATCATCGTCGTCAAGGTCTGGATATCCAAGCTTAGCTGTACCGGTTCCGACGGATCTGCGGCCGTTACGGCTGCTGTTCCCTCCGGAGACAACGCGATTTTCCACTTTCCTTCGTTCCAAGGGGCGTAAGGGTCCTGAATCTGAACCGTCCATGCCTGCTCCTTTCCGTCGCTTTGGAAGGCATATGCCTCAATGAAGCCGGGAACGTTTACGATCCGGGCCATCCCGAACGGAACGATTTCCTGCGTGATTCGCGGATCCGCCAGCATGTATGTCAAACCGTCATCCACCGGCATATGATCGAGCACCGTTTGTTTGATCATGGAATCGTGATTGCCGATAAACGTCCATAACGCCTGTCTGGCTTCTTCCGTCAGGTAAATAAACTCGTACACCTGCATTTCTTGCTTCTGGACTTTATATAAGAGGAAACCTTGCGGTTCGCCCGCTGAATCGTAATATACGGCCGTTTGGTCCTCTTCGTCGTTCAGGATCGCATGCTTCCAGCGGTCTTCATCCCGAACCATCATGCCGTTGTAACGGCTGGCGTAAGCTTCATAGACACGGTTTAAAACCGAGATATCCGTCACGCCGCGGCGAACGGTACCCTCCGTAACTTGTTTGGCGGGCAGTTTTTCCGTAGAAATGACGTATTTTATAAAATCGCTGAACATTTCCCAGCCAAATTTACGGTAAAACGCAAACGAAAACGGATGCAGCATAGAGATCAGCTTTCCGGATTCGTTCATCACTTGCAGCGAATGGGTAAGCAACTGCTTCACCAAGCCCTGTCTACGGTATTCGGGCCATGTGGCCACGCCGGCTACCCCGGACATCGGCATTTTTTTGCCGTTGACGAAAATGTCCACGTTGAGCAGACCCAGCTTGGCGCTTAGGCGCCCCTCTTCATCAAACATGCCCCATGTATTTTCGGGCTTGAATCGTTTCCTGGCTTTCTCTTTCGCCTCCGCGGTCATCTTGTATTGAAAGGCGTACTCGCCCAGCTCCATCGCGGCATCGAATTCTTCCGGTTTTAATGTTCTGATCTCCATCCCGTTTCACCTCGCTATGTATTCGTAAAACGATAAATTAACAAAGCAATTGCGACTTTCTGTGGATTACACATCGAGTATGTCAAACAGGCCTGGCAAAGTCAATGAATTACCCACAAGATCAGGAATTCTAAAAACGACGGCGGGGCTTTATTGCATAAATTAGAACAAAACCTGTGAATGATGGGGATGAATTTGTGAATTTGTGGACGAAATTTTAAGGAAAAGCAGACGGGGTGTGTGCGAGTGGGATAAGTATGTGCACAAAATGAAAATAAATGATCGTATTGTCGCTTTTTCTGTGGATGGCCCAAATGCGTTAGGGATCATCCACAGCGCAATCGGGAATATGTGCATGAAAACTGCGCGAAAACGGGAATATTGGTGCCTTATCCACTGTGTAATCGTAAATCTCGCTTCTTTATCCACAGCAAATAAAAAAACCACCGTCGATTGTTCATCAACAGTGGTCCTTCGCTTGGCAGCGTCCTACTCTCCCAGGACCCTTCGGTCCAAGTACCATCGGCGCTGGAGGGCTTAACGGTCGTGTTCGGGATGGGTACGCGTGGAACCCCTCCGCTATCGCCACCAAACGATTCAAGTGGTTTGATCACCTGAAAACTAGATACGAAACGTTTGCGTTTTATTTTCCGTAGCATTTCCCGGTTTTAAATCCGGGGCCCCCGAAAAGTATTCGGATTGAACCGCGAAGCCTAAGCTTCACTTTTTGGGGTACTTTTTAGGATAAGCCCTCGACCGATTAGTATTGGTCAGCTCCATGCATTGCTGCACTTCCACCTCCAACCTATCTACCTCGTCGTCTTCAAGGGGTCTTACATACTGGGAAATCTCATCTTGAGGGGGGCTTCACGCTTAGA
>NZ_JBBORO010000001.1:5477500-6074002 GCF_038004655.1 Paenibacillus sp. FSL M7-1455
GTCTCGGAGGGAACTGACTTTCGGCTACAGGGCTTTTACCTTCTATGCCGGGCCTTTCCAGACCTCTTCGCCTAACCAGTTCCTTTGTAACTCCATGTGAGACGTCCCACAACCCCGGCCAGCAAGCTGACCGGTTTAGGCTAATCCGCGTTCGCTCGCCGCTACTGACGGAATCACTATTGTTTTCTCTTCCTCAGGGTACTTAGATGTTTCAGTTCCCCTGGTATGCCTCTTCACATCCTATGTATTCAGATGCGAGTGACTGACTATTACATCAGCCGGGTTTCCCCATTCGGACATCCCCGGATCAAAGCTTGCTTACAGCTCCCCGAGGCAGTATCGTTGTTCGCCACGTCCTTCATCGGCTCCTAGCGCCTAGGCATCCTCCGTGTGCTCTTAGTAGCTTAACCTTTGACTCCTGTTTGTCTCGCTTCGCTCCGTTGTTTTGTGCTTCGCACAAAGCCAAAGTCGCTCTTCGATTCAAACACTCGTCTGCTACTCTTTTACTAACTTGTTTTGACACAAGTTCAGCTATACTGAAATTCAATTTTGCGCAAAGCGAAATTTCATTTCAGTACGAAAAGGATATTTCTAAAACGCAAATTCGTTTCGTTATCTAGTTTTCAAGGATCAACAATCAATTTTTCGGTTCATCACGGATGTGTGAATGAAAATTTGATTAAGTTATAGATGAAATATTGGTGGAGCCAAGCGGGATCGAACCGCTGACCTCCTGCTTGCAAGGCAGGCGCTCTCCCAGCTGAGCTATGGCCCCATAACAAATTCCATCAAAACTGAACAAATAGAATGATGTTGGTGTTGCTGATTTGTACCGCTTCACTCAGAAGCGAGGTACTCCATAGAAAGGAGGTGATCCAGCCGCACCTTCCGATACGGCTACCTTGTTACGACTTCACCCCAATCATCTACCCCACCTTCGGCGGCTGGCTCCTTGCGGTTACCCCACCGACTTCGGGTGTTGTAAACTCTCGTGGTGTGACGGGCGGTGTGTACAAGACCCGGGAACGTATTCACCGCGGCATGCTGATCCGCGATTACTAGCAATTCCGACTTCATGCAGGCGGGTTGCAGCCTGCAATCCGAACTGAGACCAGCTTTGATAGGATTGGCTCCATCTCGCGACTTCGCTTCCCGTTGTACTGGCCATTGTAGTACGTGTGTAGCCCAGGTCATAAGGGGCATGATGATTTGACGTCATCCCCGCCTTCCTCCGGTTTGTCACCGGCAGTCATTCTAGAGTGCCCACCTTAATGTGCTGGCAACTAAAATCAAGGGTTGCGCTCGTTGCGGGACTTAACCCAACATCTCACGACACGAGCTGACGACAACCATGCACCACCTGTCTCCTCTGTCCCGAAGGCCGCCTCTATCTCTAGAGGATTCAGAGGGATGTCAAGACCTGGTAAGGTTCTTCGCGTTGCTTCGAATTAAACCACATACTCCACTGCTTGTGCGGGTCCCCGTCAATTCCTTTGAGTTTCAGTCTTGCGACCGTACTCCCCAGGCGGAATGCTTAATGTGTTAACTTCGGCACCAAGGGTATCGAAACCCCTAACACCTAGCATTCATCGTTTACGGCGTGGACTACCAGGGTATCTAATCCTGTTTGCTCCCCACGCTTTCGCGCCTCAGCGTCAGTTACAGCCCAGAAAGTCGCCTTCGCCACTGGTGTTCCTCCACATCTCTACGCATTTCACCGCTACACGTGGAATTCCACTTTCCTCTTCTGCACTCAAGTCACCCAGTTTCCAGTGCGAACTAGAGTTGAGCCCTAGCCTTAAACACCAGACTTAAGTGACCGCCTGCGCGCGCTTTACGCCCAATAATTCCGGACAACGCTTGCCCCCTACGTATTACCGCGGCTGCTGGCACGTAGTTAGCCGGGGCTTTCTTCTCAGGTACCGTCACTCGGATAGCAGTTACTCTACCCGACGTTCTTCCCTGGCAACAGAGCTTTACGATCCGAAAACCTTCATCACTCACGCGGCGTTGCTCCGTCAGGCTTTCGCCCATTGCGGAAGATTCCCTACTGCTGCCTCCCGTAGGAGTCTGGGCCGTGTCTCAGTCCCAGTGTGGCCGTTCACCCTCTCAGGTCGGCTACGCATCGTCGCCTTGGTGAGCCGTTACCTCACCAACTAGCTAATGCGCCGCAGGCCCATCCGTAAGTGACAGATTGCTCCGTCTTTCATTACCGCTCCATGCGAAGCGATAAATTATCCGGTATTAGCTACCGTTTCCGGTAGTTATCCCGGTCTTACGGGCAGGTTGCCTACGTGTTACTCACCCGTCCGCCGCTAACCAAGAGCGATCCGAAGATCGCTAAGGTCCGCTCGACTTGCATGTATTAGGCACGCCGCCAGCGTTCGTCCTGAGCCAGGATCAAACTCTCCAAGAAAGATGAATCATTCGTCGGCTTTGCAGCGACGGGTGATTCATCGAAAGGTCGAACTTCGTTCGACCGACGATTGAAAATGGGTCAAACTCGGCTGAGTCGATCATTTTCAATCCATATCTTCGAAAGAGCTCTTAGCTCATTTTGAATCTGACGAGAAATAACGGACTTTCGATTGACCAAAGCCAAATCAAAAATCTCATTAATTCATCTTCATTTAAACATCATCTATTTGTTCAGTTTTCAAGGAACTTGTTTCGGTCTGTTTCGACAATTTTCATCACCGCAACAGGATCTTATTATATCATTTTCTTTCAATCAAGTCAACACTTTTTTTCGAGAGTTTCGAAAGTGTTTATCGTTTTGAAA
This sequence comes from Paenibacillus sp. FSL M7-1455, assembly GCF_038004655.1. NCBI lineage: Bacteria > Bacillati > Bacillota > Bacilli > Caryophanales > Paenibacillaceae > Paenibacillus > Paenibacillus sp. FSL M7-1455. The sequence goes on from NZ_JBBORO010000001.1 coordinate 5,480,283, forward strand.
GCCCGCCGCATCAGCGACAAGAAATAATATACCACGGATAACATGTATCATGCAACTGTTTTTTTAAAGATTAAATATGTTAATATTCTCCTGTCCATTCATAGCTTATGTAATTATAGAATTCTTCCTAATTCATTGACCTCGTTTTGCTGACGTCAGCCTAGAAAACATGATACTGGACACTTCTCACCTGGATGAATAAACGTCCCCGCCTTTTAGCTCTGCTCTAATTTAAACATCAGCAGCCACTCTACTTCTTTTAAAAAGGAAACCGGCCAGACGATCGCGAATTTCCTAAGAACATAAGAACAAAGTAATCAAAACTCTGCTTTTCAGTGACTCTGAGATCCAATCCGGTGTTAGGGGGATGAATATGAACGATTGGCTGAACCGCATACGCAAAGGTATAGGCAAAAAGCTGGCTGCCGTCCACCGATGGAATGCATGGATGATCGCCTTTCTGGCCTTTAGCGGATTGATTTTGCCCTTGGGCGTGTGGAGGGAATGGCTCGGGGCAGGCAGGGTATGGCTAAAATGGCTCCACACCGGTTTAGGTTTGGCTCTGCTGGTCCCCGTGCTCTATTACCTGCTGCTTGCCGGCAAACATTGGAGCCTGCTCAAGGGCCGACCCGCACAAAAATGGAACGTCGTGCTCGTTCTAGGCATCCTGGCTGGCTGGTTCCTTTCCGGCGTGGTGCTCTGGCAGCTTCGTTTTTTCGGCCCTGCCTGGACCAATGTCGCGCTGACGGTTCACGATGTATTTACCTGGATCGGCCTGCCCTATATCATCTACCATTCCCTGGCCCGCACCCGCTGGTTGAAAGAATCCCATCGCCGAACCGTCCGTACGGATTCCCCACCGGCCAACGTTGACTCCCCGCGTTCGGGAACGGAACCGCTGTATACGCGCAGAGCTTTTTTGCGTTCAGCGATCGGCCTGGGCCTGACGGTCGCTCTTGGACCTTCCTTCGTAAAATGGCTGTCTTCCAGCCTCAACTCCGAGGCCAATGTCGAAGCGCTTGTTCAAAAGGGCCAAAACGACCTTGTCCCCGCCCCCCAGCCTGCGGCGGATTCGCTTCCCCCGGTCGGCGGCGGCTCCAAAGGCAGCTTCCGGATCTACACCGTTACTCCCATTCCGACCTTCGACAACAGCAACTGGTCCTTTGCGGTTGATGGCCTCGTGGACCATGCGTTGAAATGGAATTGGGAAGAGTTCGTCAAACTGCCGCGGACGGTCCAAGTCAGCGACTTTCACTGCGTGACCGGCTGGTCCGTATACGACAACACTTGGGAGGGCATCCCGCTTTACCGGCTTCTTGAAAAAGCCCGCGTCCAGCCTTCGGCCACAACCGTCAAATTTTATTCGGGAGACGGGGTATACACCGATGCCTTAACCTTGGAACAGGCTCAAATGAAAGACATCATGGTCGCCGTCCTGCTTGACGGCAAACCGATTCCGAGCGAGCTTGGCGGCCCCGTCCGTCTGGTCGTTCCCCAAATGTACACCTATAAGTCCGTAAAATGGCTGAACCGGATCGAGCTGATCGCCGCAGATCATATCGGGTACTGGGAAGCGCGGGGCTACGATAAGGACGCCTGGCTGCCGGGGGCAAAAAGAACATGAAACGGTTCTCATCCATATGCAGCTGCAGAAGCAGGGGCGTGTTCCGTTATTGCTACGGACCGCCCCTTTGCTATTCCTTATACGCTTTTCTCATGACTGCGGCAAATAGAGCGGCAGCTTTCCCGCTTCCTTCGGTCATGTAATTATTGTGGTCCGTCCGGTCAAAACCCATCCATACCGCCGCCGTCCATTCGGAAGTATAACCGACAAACCAGAGGTCGCGGTTCGCTTTTCGGCTGACGCCCGGGAGATCGAGCTGGGTGGTTCCCGTTTTGCCTGCGACGGGCCGGCCGAGCCGGGCCTTTTTCCCCGTCCCTTCCGTCACGACGTTTCGCAGCATCCCTGTCATTCGTTCAGCCGTCTGCGGCGAAATTACTTGCTGATCCCGGTGAACATATTCGTACACCACGTTCCCTTTGGAGTCTTGGATCCGGCGCACCATATGAGCTTCGCGAAACACGCCGCCGCTTGCAAACACGCTGTACGCCTGCGCCATTTTTAATGGGGAGATTCCGGCATGAAGTCCCCCAAGCGCTATGGACAGGTTGCGGTCTTCCTTCGGCAGGTCGATCCCCAGTTTTGCGGCAAACGCCGTCGCTTGCGAAATGCCTACCTGCGAAAGCAGCCACACGGCAGGGGCATTCATCGATTGCTGCAGGGCCGTCCTCATCGTCACTTGCCCGCGATAAACTCCGTTCAAATTTTCCGGCGCATAACTTCCATAAGAAGCTTTCCGGTCCGGAAGCAGGCTCTCCGGCGTAAACCTCCCGCTTTCGAGGGCAGGCCCGTAATCAATGATCGGCTTAAAGGCGGACCCCGGCTGCCGTGCGTCGACGGTCGCCCTGTTCAGGCCGCCGCGAACCGGATTTCTTCCCCCGGTCAATGCGGCAATCTCGCCGGTGCGGTGATCGATAATGGCCATCGCAGCCTCAACCTGCTGATCCTTGCCGTCCGGCGGAAACAGGTCGGGATTCGAAAACGTATCCTCCAGCGCTTGCTGCACCGAAGCATTCATGCCGGTCACGATCGTGTATCCGCCCGTCAGCAGCTCCGTTTGCGATTTGCCCGTCAGCCTTGAAGCTTCCTCCAAAGCCGCATCGATGTACGAAGCGCCGATTCGCCTTTCCATTGCCCGCTCCGGGGGTCGGTATTCCTTCCGCTGGGCGGCCGCCATTTCTTCCTGCGTAATCAGCCCCTGCTCCCGCATGATTCCGAGTACCAGGTTCCGCCGCTCGACGGAAAGCCCGGCGTCATCGCCCGGATGATATATGGACGGCCCCTTCGGAATGGCGGCCAGGGAAGCGATCTGCGCGACATCAAGCTCTTTCAAATTCGTGACGCCAAAATAGTGCTCCGCCGCCGCCTTCACCCCGTATTGCCCTTCCCCCATATAAATCTGATTGAGATACATCTCCAAAATGTCATGTTTGGACAACCGCTTTTCCAACGCCAGCGCGATGGACGCCTCGTTCAGCTTGCGCAGCAGGGTCTGCTTCCGGTTCAAATACAAATTGCGGGCGAGCTGCTGCGTGATGCTGCTCCCGCCTTCCGAGACGCGCATATGAAGCGTATTATTCAACAAAGCGCGGGCGATCCCCTGATAATCCAGACCCTGATGGCGATAAAACCGCCGGTCCTCCACCGCCAAAAAAGTATCGACGAGCCGCTTCGGCATTTCCTCGAGCGTGGCCAGTTTCCGGTAACCCGACCCGGGCAGCGGGATTTTCCGCAAAACCGTTCCGTCCGATGCCGCAACGACGCTCGATTCCTGCAGCACGAGTTTTTCCGGATGGCGGGATACGGTATGTTGACCATAAACATGGACGTAAAACAAACCGGCAAGCAGCATTACCGAAACAAGAACGGCCAAATCAAACGCGATATAAGCCCCTTTTAGCAGCTTCCTTCTTGCTTCCACATGAATTCCGATCATGGCGCGGCGATCAGGCTTTCCAAAAGCCTTTCCATTCCGAGCGCTTCCCGCCTCAAGGCATCCACGTCCAAACGTTCGTCCCGTTCCTGCCCGCTGTGGGCCTGATCGGCCTTATCGATGATCCGCCGCAAAGATTTGATTCTTAAGACGAGCGCCTTGAGCTCTTCATTCTCCAGCCGGCGATCCTGTTTTTCCCGTATGTTGCGATCCTCCGCAGCAGCATCCCGCTTAGGCCTGGATCCGGCCTGTTCGTTCAAGCGCCGCAAATATCCGGCCAACTCCCGCAGTTCGCCAGCCGAAGCGACTTCGAGCTTTTTGAACGATCCTTTTCGGGCCAGCTCTTCCGTCGCCGCTAACAGCGCCTTGACATCATCGGCCGTCTTCTGCGACCGCAGCATAAAAAACAAGACGAATACCGCCAAAAAGAGCAGGACGGCAATCGGCGTTTTTCCGATATGATTGATGAGCCAGTGGACGGCCCGCACCACAAATGCTTCAGGATGCGACGCATAATGGGAATACAGCAGTCCAAACATTTTATATGTAATAAAAACAAAAAGGCCGCTGAGAAGCATGCTTCCCATAAAAATGTACAGGTACGCGGCGCGTACCGTCAAAAGCTTGTTTGCCATTTCCATCCCTCCTTGCAACCGCAGGCAAACGATGCCTTTCGCAAATAAAGGATAACGGCCAATTCTTAAAAAACAGCCCATAAATTCTTAACATTCTCTTAAAAACAACCTACAGGGCAGATCATTGCGGCCAACACGGCCGTACTTTTGGCGGGAGATCGTCGTGCACCAAGTCCGAAAACTTTCGTTTAAGCCGATTCCTTTTGCTCCCTGCACAGCGGAAACCGCGTGATAAAATCCGTCCGGTAAGTATCGCTCTGCGCCGAAATGGTCCCATGATGCCGGTCGACGATTCCTTTCGCAATCGCCAGCCCCAAACCCGAACCCCCGGTATGCTGCGACCGCGAACGTTCCGCCCGGTAAAACCGCTCAAAAATATGCGGAAGGTCTTTTTCCGCAATCATGTCCCCGAAGTTGCTGATCCGCACCACCGCCTCGTCCTTTTCGCGGGCAAAAGAGATCTCCAGCTTTTTTCCCGATTTGCCGTACCGGATCGCGTTGGTGATCAAATTTTCATAAGCCCTTACCAGCTCGTATGGCGCAGCCTCAATCCAAAGCGTTTCGTTCGTCTGGTCATGGACCGTGTACGTCATGCCGGCCAGGTTCAGCTCCGGAACCGCCTCCTCGGCCAATTGCCGGACAAAAGCCTTCAGATCCAGCCGTTCCAACACCAGCGGAGGCCCGCCGCCGCTCACGCGCGTATATTCGAACAAATCGTCGATCAGCTTGCGCAGCACGAGCGTTTTCTGGTACGCAATATCGACGTAATAGCGCATCTCGAGTTCGTCCCGGCAGCGGTCCTGCTCGATCACTTCCAAAAAACCGAGAATCGACGTCAAAGGGGTCCGCAAATCATGGGATACGCCCGTAATCAAATCGTTTTTCGCCTGGACGGCGGCCCTCTCCTCCATCAAGGAATGCTGCAGCCGCTCGGACATCACGTTGATGTTTTCCGCCAGCACTCCCAGCTCGTCCGTCGTTCGGACTTCGATCCGGTGGGATTCGCCCAGCTTGGTGATCTGCTGAATGCCTGCGGTAATTTCCTCGAGATAAGAAATGACCTTTCGGGTAAAAATAAAAAAGAAAATCAAAAAGCTCACAATGCCGGCAACGGCCATCAAAGGCCCCGAGCCGATATGGTTAATGATCCATCTCAGGATGCGCGTATACGGAGCCGAGGGCGGGGCCGAATTCGAGTACACCATGAAGTTGACGAGCTGATATCCTGCCATCAATACGGCCGCGCCCGATACCATGCTTAACAAAAAAGCCCAAATGAACTTCCAACGGATCGTGCTGATGTATTTTGCATTCATGAATCGGTCTACCTCCCCATCAGGATGTCGGCGTATCCAGTTTATAACCTACGCCCCAAACCGTTTGCACGTAACGCGGGCGTTTCGGATCGATCTCGATTTTTTCGCGGATTTTCCGTACATGCACCATGACGGTGTTGCCCCCATCGAGAAAAGGCTCGTTCCACACGCTGTTATAAATTTGTTCCATGCTGAGCACTTTTCCCTGATGCCGCGCCAGCAGCTCGAGAATCGCGAATTCCCGGGGAGTCAGCTTAACCAGTCGGCCATCGACGCGCACTTCATGTTTTACCGTATCCACCACCAAATCCTCGAACGCAAGCACGCCTTCGTCGGCCTGGGGAGGCGCTTCTTTATTAAAACGGTGATAACGCCTCAGCTGGGATTTGACTCTTGCAATCAGTTCAAGCGGATTAAACGGTTTGCCGACGTAATCATCGGCGCCGATGCTGAGGCCGTATATTTTGTCCATGTCGGTGTTTTTGGCGGACAACATGATGATCGGCATGCGGCGCTCCTCTCGAATTTTCATGCAGGCGGCGATCCCGTCCATTTGCGGCATCATCACGTCCAGAATGATCAGATCGACGTCCTCCTTCTGCAGCCACTCCAGCGCTTCTGCCCCGTTATAGGCTTTGAGGAGCCGGTATCCTTCGTTCGTAAAATAAATATCAAGCAGCTTCACGATTTCCTGTTCGTCGTCTACGAGCAATATCGTTTCCTTTTTCACTAACAAGCGTCCTCTCTATCCAAGTGATTTTTCTCATTTCATCTTAACAAAGATTCCATGCTTATATTTCCTTTTCATGCAAAAAGTCCCGATTCATAAGCTGAATCAGGACTTTTCCTATGCGGGTATATTCAATTAACTTTCCATATCCAATAAACGGATAAACTCGTCTTCGTCTTCGATCACCTGGATGCCAAGCTGCTGGGCTTTGGTCAATTTGCTACCGGCTTTTTCGCCCGCGATGACCAGATCCGTCTTCGAGGATACGCTGCCGGTGACTTTGGCTCCCAACGCCTCCAGCCTTTTGGCCGCTTCGTCGCGGGTCAGCTGGTGCAGCGTTCCGGTCAGGACGACCGTTTTGCCGCTGAAGAAGGAATCGGTGTTAATGACCTGCGGCGCTTCCGGCGCTTGGGCTTTGACGCCCAAGGCCAGCATTTTTTCGATGCCCGATTTCATGAACGGATCCGCGAAAAAGCTTACGATGCTTTCGGCGACGATGCCGCCCACGTCCGGGAGGGCAATCAATTCTTCCACGGTTGCGTTCATGATCGCATGCAGGTCGCGGAAATGGTCGGCCAGCATTTTGGTCGTCGATTTGCCGGTATTCGGGATGCCCAAGGCAAACAGGAACGACGCAAGATCCCGGTCTTTGCTTTTTTCCAGCGCGGCAAGCAGGTTGTTCGCCTTCTTCTCTCCAAAACGGTCCAGCTTGATCAGGTCCTCGAACGCGAGCGTGTACAAATCGGCAGGCTCGCGCACATTCAGCTCATTGTACAGCTGCTCGGCGGTCATGACGCTGAACGTCTCGATGTCCATCGCATCCCGCGAGGCAAAATGGGTGATCCGGCCAATGATCTGCGGTTTGCAGTCCAAACGGTTGTTGCAGAACAGATGCGCTCCGCGCTGCTCCAGCGGGAATCCACAAGCAGGGCAATGCTCCGGGTACACGATCTCTTCGCCGTCGCTCTCTTCGGTCACTTTCCCCAAAATTTCCGGGATGACGTCGTTCGAGCGGCGGATAAAGACGCGTGTGCCAAGCGCATGCTTCAGGTTTTTCCGTTCGATGTCGCCGATGTTGTTGAGCGTGCAGTTCTGCACCGTCACGCCCGCCAGTTCGACAGGTTCGACGCGCGCCACCGGCGTGATTTTGCCCGTGCGTCCCACTTCCCAGGAGACGGACTCGAGCACGGTCGTCGTTTCTTCCGCCTCAAACTTGTAGGCGACGGCCCAACGCGGGAACTTATCCGTGTATCCCAGCGCCTCCCGCGTACGCATATCGACGATTTTCACGACGGCGCCGTCGATCAGGTAATCGAGTCCCGCACGGCGCTCCTGGATGTCCTCCAGCTGTTTCGTCACGTCGTCGAAATTTTCGAAATAGAAAATATACGGGTTTACCTTGAAATGATTGTCGCGCAAAAAATCCATCATTTCCTTGTGGGATTCGAAACGGATATTGTCGGAGTACCCGACGTTGTAAAAGAATGCGCTGAGCTTGCGCTCGGCCGTGACCTTCGGATTCAGGTTGCGGAGGGCGCCGGCCGCCGCATTGCGGGCGTTTTTGAGCGGTTCGGCCGCCGTCTGGTTATATTTCTCCAGCACCGACAGGTTCATGATGCCTTCGCCTTGTACTTCGATCGTGCCTTCTGTGTAAGGGATGGTGAGCGGGACGGATTTGATCGTTTTGACTTGGGCCAAAATGCCTTCGCCAACGACGCCGTTGCCGCGGGTCGCGGCCTGCACCAGCCTGCCGTCCTTATACGTCAGATTGAGCGTTAAGCCGTCGAATTTCAGTTCGACCGCGTAGCTTGGCTGGGGCAAAGGATTGTCCGGATTTTTGCTGTTATAGTCCGCCACAAGCTTGGTGACGCGCGCGTTCCAGCTTTGCAGCTGGTCCGCGTTTTGCGCCTTGTCCAGGCTCCACAGCGGCGCCAGATGACGATGCTGAACGAATCCTTTCAGCAGCTCGCCGCCGACGCGTTGGGTCGGGGAATCCGGCAAAACGACGCCGCTCTCCTTCTCCAAAGCGACCAGCCGATCGTATAAGGCATCATACTCTTTATCGCTGATCAGCGGCTTGTCGAGCGTATAATAATGGTAATTCAATTTGTTCAGCTCGGCGACGAGCTGCTCCATCGTAGACATCGGATCCATGCGCGGACCATCCCTCCGTCATATATAATTATTTTTTTCAAAAAGCTTTTAGCTTCGAAAAGAATCGATTCCGTCCCCTCCGCTAATCCAGCATCTAGCCCAGAACTAATGAAGTTGGATTCTACTTTTTTAGCCTTCCACTCTCGTAATCGGCGCAAACCCGGCCAGAAGCCGTTTTACGCCGACAGGCGCCGGAAACGCGATTTGCAGCTCTGTATCGTTCCCGGTCCCTTTGACCGAAACGACCGTGCCCGTGCCCCATTTGCCGTGGGCAACCTTATCGCCGGCCTTCAAGGTCGTCAGGTCGGATTTGTCTCCCGATGCCGCCGGCTGCGGCGCGGAAGTCGTGACCGTCACTTTGCTAGACGATCCGGTGGCCCGTGCTGTTGAACCGCTAAGCGATGAGGTCTGGGTCTGGTTGCTGCGTCCGAAATTGCTTCCGCCGCTGCCGAAGCCCCGTCCGCCGTACGAGCCGCCGATGTTGCCGCCGCGGCGGTACCGGTCGCGGGCGACGCCGGTCTCCTCTTTCAGCTCTTCCGGGATTTCATCCAGGAAACGCGATGGCTGGTTCGCCGTCGTCCGCCCGAAAAGCGTCCGCATCTGCGCGCAGGAGAGGTACAGCTGCTGCTCCGCCCGGGTAATGCCGACATACGCCAAGCGGCGCTCCTCTTCCAATTCTTCGTTGTCCAAAAACGCCCGGCTGTGCGGGAACACGCCTTCCTCCATGCCGACGATAAACACGATCGGGAACTCCAATCCTTTTGCGCTGTGCATCGTCATAAGAATGACGGCATCGGATTGATCCTCGTCTTCGTCGTTCATCGAATCGATGTCGGCAATGAGCGCCAGGTCCGTGAGGAAGGACACCAGCGACTTGTCTTCGTTGTTTTTTTCGAATTCCATCGTAACGGACAGGAACTCGTCGATGTTCTCGAGGCGCGACCGCGATTCGATCGTGTTTTCGCGCTGCATTTCGACGCGGTATTCGCTCATCTCCAGCATTTTTTCGGTGAGCTCCGTGACGGATAAATATTCTACCATTTGATTCAGCGCGGCGATCATATCGTAAAATTCCACCAGCGCGTTGCGCGTTTTGCCGGCAAACCCGAGATCGTCCACGACCGCAAGCACCTGGAAAATCGACACGCCGCGTTCGGCCGCGGCTGCCGTCAGTTTGGCCACCGAGGTGTCGCCGATGCCTCTTTTCGGCACGTTGATGACGCGCGCCAAGCTGAGGTCGTCGTCGGGATTGGATATGAGCCGCAAATAAGCGAGGATATCCTTAATCTCTTTGCGGTCATAGAACTTGATGCCGCCCACGATTTGGTACGGAATATCGGATTTGATCAAAATTTCCTCGATCACCCGGGATTGCGCGTTGGTGCGGTACAAAATGGCGTGATCCTGGTACGACTTGCCCTGCTTCACGTTATTGCTGATTTCAGAGGTCACGAAATACCCTTCATCATGTTCCGAATCGGCTCTGTAGATTTTGATCTTTGCGCCTTCGCCTTTATCGGTCCACAGATTTTTCGACTTGCGTCCGCTGTTTTGCTTGATGACTGCGTTGGCCGCGTTCAAAATGGTGGCCGTCGACCGGTAATTCTGCTCGAGCAGGATGGTGCGGGCTTCCGGATAATCCTCCTCGAAATTGAGGATGTTGCTGATGTCCGCCCCGCGCCAGCGGTAGATCGACTGGTCGCTGTCGCCCACGACGCAAATGCGGTGATGGCCGTCGGCCAGCATCCGGCACAGCATGTACTGCGCCCGGTTCGTATCCTGGTATTCGTCGACGTGGATGTATTGGAACTTTTTCTGATAAAAATCCAGCACCTCAGGCACTTCTTTAAACAACTGGATCGTCGCCATGATCAGGTCGTCGAAATCCAGCGAGTTGTTGCTTTTCAGGCGGCGCTGGTACATGGTGTATACCTTGGCGGCGATGCTTTCCATGAAGTCTCCGGCCTTCTGCTCGTATTGAGCGGGCGTGATCAGTTCGTTTTTCGCGGCGCTGATCAGGGAAAGCACGGCTTTCGGCTCGAATTTTTTCGTGTCCAGGTTCAGGTCCTTCATGCAGTTCCGCACCAAGGATAACTGGTCCGTCGAATCCAAAATCGTAAAATTGGAATTAAAGCCGATCCGTTCGATATCCTTGCGGAGAATGCGCACGCACATCGAGTGGAACGTCGATACCCAAATGTCGCGGCCTTCATGGCCGACAAGCTTGGTGACGCGTTCCTGCATCTCGCGTGCCGCCTTGTTCGTAAACGTAATCGCCAAAATGCTCCAAGGGGGCGCTTTGCGGGTGGCGATCAGGTACGCAATCCGGTGCGTCAGCACCCGGGTCTTGCCGCTTCCCGCCCCGGCCAAAATGAGCAGCGGTCCTTCCGTCGCCTCGACGGCCTGCCGCTGCTGCGGGTTTAACTTTTGAATCGCTTGATGTATATCTATCGGTTGCATGCAGGCATGCTCCTTCCTTCATGTCGTTGTAATCCGGCAAAAGCTACTTCACGGCCTTGACGGTAAGCAGCGCCTGTTTCAAATCGCTATAAACCGCATTGCCGACGACGATCGTATCGCAAACTGCCGCCGCAGCCGCCGCGGTTTCCGGATCGTGAATGCCTCCCCCGTAAAACACCTTGGCGCCATGGACCGACTGGTGGATTTTTCTGACCGTGTCCATGTCGCCGAAGCGTCCGCTGTATTCGACGTAAACGACCGGCAGGGACATCAGCTTGTCCGCCACCTGCGCATAAGCAGCCGCCGCGTCCGCGTCCAAATCGGTTTGGGCGCCGGTCAGCCGGGCTACGGTCGAATCCGGATTCAATATAATGTAGCCTTCGGGAACGAGCAGATCCCACGGAATCATATAGCCGTACTCCTCGATGGCCCGCTTGTGCTGGCCGGTAATCCACGCCGAATCCGCGGTATTCATCACCATAGGAATCATGTACAAATCAAAACCCGGCACAATCATCTCCAGATTGGAAACCTCCAGCACGCACGGAAGCTCAAATCGGCGCACCCGCGACAGCAAATCGACCGTATTGTCGAACGTTACGCCGCTCGAGCCGCCAATCATGATGGCATCCGTTCCGGACATACATACCGCTTCCAGTGACGCGTCGTCGATCTCCCGGTCCGGGTCCAGCTTAAAAACATGTCTCCATGGTTTGATCATCTGCTTCAAACTTCATTCCTCCACGACTTTTTCTCTTAAATCTAGTCTATGTCAGCACGGGAGTAGTGTCAATTTCTTGTTCGCATTCAATGCGAACATTTTTATGGAATTTCCAGCAAGCGTTAAATAAGACGGCAAAAGACGAATCAGCCGCGGCTTAAGGTCCGTTTCAGGCTCTTTATGGGGGCTCCGGGAAATTCAGATATTTCAAGCGCAAAAAAGCCACCGACGATATGCCAGCGGCTTGCGACTCCCTTTTGTTCTATTTTCCCAGCGCGTACAGCCATCCTGCGGATTCCACCTCTTTTTCCGTTAAAAAGTCCGAGTATACGCCGTTCGCCCCCATCCGCTTAAACCTATTCGCATCAGCGGGTTCGTTGATCGTGTTGACGTAAGCGGCCGCCCCGGCTTTTTTCAGCTTCGACAAAAAGGAACGGGTCACGCGTTGTTCCGGGATCGTCACCGCTTCGATGTCATTTTCCGCTACGAAATCAACGACCTCGTCGTCCGTATCTTGGGTTGCATACAACGTATAGATGATCGATGGAAAGTCGTAAACGGCCTTGACCGTTTCCAGCATCGGCCGGTTATAAATTTGCGGCACCACCCGCTCCAGCAGCTGCGGATCGCGCGCTTGCGCCGACCTGACCAGCAGCGAAAGCTGACGCTTCCTATCTTCCGAATCCTGCTCCTTCATGTCCGTCACGATATAAATGTCCGGATAACGCTCCATCAGGTCCATGATGTCCTGCCAATCGAGCGGAGCGTAAGCGCCGAGAATTTTGCTGTTTTTGAACTCATTGTAGGTTAAACGTGCCGCCTGGCGGGCTTCGGGGAGCTGGCCTTCCTGCTGCAGCAGCTCGGTCATCGCCTGCGTCCATTCATGCCTTGCCACCAGATTGCCGTCTTCGGTCAGCAGCAAATCCACTTCGAATACCCGATTCCCTTTTTCATAATTGGCGATAAAAGCTTCATAAGAATTCGTATACGCATGATCGCGGATGCCTCCCATCGCGTGGGAAATCACCTTATAATCCGTAAAACCTCCGGTCGTTTCCTGCGAATTGCCCCGGGGCGTCCAGAACAGGATCGCGGCGGTTCCGGCCAGCAGCAGCAGGGCGATCCATTTTCGCATAGCGGTTCACATCCTTTGGCGTCGGGTTATGTATTTATGAACGATGTACCGTCATGTGGAAAATTACCCGGACAAGGATGGGAAGAAACGAACGGCAAACATAAAAAAGCGACGTGTCGACCACGCCGCTCTTCGCATCTGAAAATGCTCTAATATGCGTTTTTGTTCACGAATCCATTGCGGATCGTTTTGAAAATGATTTTAATATCGAATAAAAGAGACCAGTTTTCAATGTAAAAAATGTCATGGTTGATGCGCTCTTCGATGGAAGTGTCCCCGCGTAAGCCGTTGCTCTGCGCCCAGCCGGTAATGCCCGGACGGACATGATGCTTTACCATGTATTTCGGGATTTCTTCCCGGAACTGATCCACGAAATACGGACGTTCCGGCCGCGGGCCGACCACGCTCATATGCCCGAACAACACGTTAAAAAACTGCGGCAGCTCATCCAGGCTTGTTTTGCGCAGGAAGGAACCGAACTTCGTCCGACGGGGGTCGTTTTCGACCGTCCAGCCCGTGTCTTCGGTGCCCGGCGGCAGCTGCTTCATCGAGCGGAATTTGTACATCATGAAGTTGCGCCTGTTCAGCCCGACCCGCTCCTGCTTAAAAATAATCGGCCCGGGCGACGTCAATTTCACGCCGATGGCGATCGCAAGCATAATGGGCGACGTCAGCAGGATGGCAAACAAGGAAAACGCGATGTCGAACAGCCGTTTAAACATCCGGTTGCCTGCCAAATCGAGCGGAATGTCGCGGACGTTGATCATCGGCATCCCGGCGAAATTGTCGAAATACGGCCGGGCCGGAAGATAATCGAAAAAGTCGGGAATGATGAGCGTACGTACGCCCGCTTTTTCGCACAGGTTGATGATCTTCGGGTACTTCGAGTGCGCATCCAGCGGAAGCGCCATAATGACTTCGTCGATCAGTACTTCCTCAAGCACCTTTTCAAGATCGTCTACCGTTCCTAAAATAGGTTTATACCGCTTCTCTTCAAGCGAATCCCACTGCTGAAAATCATCAAGGAAACCGACCACCTCATACCCCATCTCCGGGTATTGCTTCAGATTCTGGTAAAATCTTTTGCCGAGCGAACCTGCGCCGACGATCAGCACGAACTGGCGGTTATAGCCCTTTTCCCGGATGACCTTGAGGGATACTTTCAGTATGTACCGGTAAAACAGGATAAACATGACGAGGGAAACCATGTAGATGGCCAAATACGACCGGGAAATGTTGATTTCCTTCACGAAAAACATCAAGCTGAGCAAAACGAAGATGCTGATGGCATGCACCTGCACGATTTTGATGAATTCATCCGCAAAGCGCTTTTTTCGCTTCGGGGAATATAAGGCGATCAACATGCCGGTCAAAACGGCAATCGCCCCGTAAATAAAGCTCCACATGGCATACGTCTCGATCGGCAAGGGAGCTTCGTAGGGTATCCAGCCGCTTTTAAATCTCAGCCACCAGGCTAACAGAAAAGAGAACTGGATGAACACAAAATCCGTCAAAACATACATTTGCGTCAAAAACTCCTGATTTTTGCGGATCACATGCCCACCTCCATGTTCGATTCTTTGGTTTGGGGTGCCGGCCCTGCCGGAGCCAGCCTGCTTTTCAAAAGAGCCATGGCAAATTTAAGCCCTACCCCCAGGTATATGAGCGCATTCGTCAGAATATTGTACCGCTTGCGATAATGCTTGCGGTGAAACACGATCATTGCCCGGTGAAATTCATAGATGATCCGAACCGGGCGTCTGCGGGCGCTCCCGCCTTTGTAGTGGACAATCCTCGTTTTCGGGTAGTAATGAATGTCCCAGCCCGCCTGCTTGATCCGGTAACACCAGTCGATGTCCTCGCCGTACATGAAAAACGTCTCGTCCAGTCCGCCAATCTGCTCGATCGTCTCCCGCCGCACCAGCATAAAAGCCCCGACCAAACAGTCCACAGGGTATTCCTGATCCGGATCGAGATGGCCCAGTTGGTACTGGTTAAACTTCGGGTTGTCCGGAAAGAGCTTCGAAAACCCAAAGGCGTAATAAAACGAAGCGGACGGCGTCGGAAATCCGCGCTTGCAAGCTTTGTCGAGCGAGCCGTCAGGCAAAATGACCTTGCACCCCGATGCCCCCACCTTCGGATGCTCATCCATAAAGGCGATCATCGTCTGCAGCGTATCCTTCTGCACGACCGTATCCGAATTAAGCAGCAAAACGTACCGGCCCTTCGCCGCCGCCATCCCTTGGTTGTTGGCTTTGGCAAATCCGGTATTCTCCGTGTTCGCGATAAGCGTTACGTGCGGGAATTCCTCGCGAATCGACTCGACCGAGCCGTCCGAGGAATGGTTGTCGATCACGATGACTTCATATTCGTACACCGTCTCCGAAGCGTAAACCGAACGAAGACAGTCCGTGGTAAGCTGACATGTATTGTAATTCACGATGAGAATGCTTAAATCCAATTGAAGCACATCCTGACAAATTTTTATCGGGTAAGATTGACCATATGACAAAATACGTTATCGTTCGTTCTATCTATCGACATCATTATAGCATATCGCGGCAGCGTTGGCAGGGGGAATATGGAAGAAATGAGAGGGGAAACTAGGTTCAAAAGGTTACCGGGAATCTATTTTCGCTACAATCGCTTTCCGCTTACTTTTTAAACGTTTAAATTCCCTTCCAAAAGACTTCCATGCTCCCAAAACCTTGGGTTCCCTCAAAATAAAATATGCATTACTAGCCACCTCGTAAGGAATCAAATGAAACAAGCACTGAAACCAACGTCGCCGATTCCCGTTTTTGTACATCATTTTATAACGGTTAATATATGAAGACCTCCGAATAAATAGGGGCTGCCGATGGCGGCTTCCTTTTTTCCAGCCTCTTGCATGATAGCCGATCGCTTCCGAATGGTAGAATGATTTCCAGCCTAAAATCTGCGCCCTCCAAGCCACGTCGACATCTTCCTTGTAGGCAAAAAAATCGCTGTCGAAAAATTCGCCGTCGATGCTGATATCTTCGATCATTTTCCTTGAATAAAACGCCGCTGCCCCCGAAACTCCAAAAACCAAACCGGATTCGCTCCATAAGGAAGCTGATTCCCCTGCCCCGCGATCAAAAGCTCTGCAAGCTTTATTCATAACAAGACCGGTACTATCGACAACTTCCGGGTTGGATTTAAGCAATAGTTTTCCGGTGGCGCTGCCAACCTCTGGATGCAATTCAAGATAGTCGACAAGAATTTCTATATACCGTGGATCTAGCGTTACGTCCGGGTTTAACACAAGCACGTATTCGCTATCCGTTGCGGCGATTGCCTGGTTATGGCCCGGTGCAAAACCGGTGTTTTCCTCATTGGGGATAACTATCAGTTTGTCCTGTAAAGCTGCCTCCATTGAAAAGACCTTCTCTAACGTCCGATCCGAAGAATGATTATCGACAACAACGATTTGCTGAACCGGATATGTTTGGGCTATAACAGCATTCAGGCACTCCTGAATGTCTTCCTCGCTATTAAAAGTAACTATATGTACGCTAACTTTTTTGATCATAACATATGGTTTCCAATCTTTATTTTGGTTCTATTATAGCAAATAATCTCTCAACCAAATGCGTATTGGCGAGAGATTATTTTACACTTTAAACTTATTGCAGGTTATTCGCTTCTTTTAACTGATTTAAAAAATCCCTTAAACCTTCCCGCCATGGTCTAAGATCCATTAAGCCATTCGTACGAATCGACAAGTGATCCATGACGGAGTTGGCCGGTCTTGGAGCCGGGCGCGGAAACTGCTCGGTGGTACATGGCTCAACCTGCGCCGTAATTTTAAAGCCAAGTTTCCGAGCTTCCTCAAATATTGCTTGGGTAAATTCAAACCAAGTGCAATCTCCGCTATTCGATGCATGGTAGATGCCGTATTTTTCGGTGTGAACCAATTCCTCCAGAAAACGGGCCAGATCAACCGTGTAGGTAGGAGAACCTTTTTGGTCATGAACGACTTGCAGCTGGGGTTTCTCCTGACCCAGGCGAAGCATCGTTTTCACAAAATTGTTCCCGTGCAGCCCGTAGACCCAGGATGTGCGGACAATGAAATATCTTGAAGATAAGCTTTGCGCAAGTATTTCGCCGGCTCTTTTCGATTTGCCATACACGCTTTGCGGATCCGTATTGTCATATTCCTGGTAAGGGGCTGCGGAACGCCCGTTAAACACGTAATCCGTACTGATGTAGACCAGCTTTGCGCCAACTTTTTCGGCTGCAACAGCTACGTTTCTTGTGCCCACTGCATTTACCTTGTAGGCTCCGTCAACATCCGTCTCGGCGGCATCCACCGCGGTATAAGCGGCACAATGGATGATTGAATCCGGCTGGAATTCGCCCATCACTTGCTGGCATTGCTCCAAACTCGTAATGTCCAATTCAGAGCGGCTGCACCCCATGACTTCGTGCCCTTTTTGTTGAAAAAAAGCGACTACATCCTTGCCTAATTGTCCTGAGGCTCCGGTAACTAAGACTCTCATACGGAATCGCCCAGCCGTTCGCCGTATTGTTTAGCGTAATAGTCTTGGTACTCACCAGATTGAATCCGGGTCCACCATTCTTTGTTGTTCAAATACCATTGAATCGTTTCCTTGATGCCTGTTTCGAAGTTATGCTTCGGCTTCCATCCAAGCTCCTGCGTAATCTTCGTCGGATCGATGCCGTAACGGCGGTCATGCCCGGGACGATCCTGTACATAGGTAATCAGCGACTCCGGTTTATTCAGCTCCGCCAAAATGGTTTTTACGATATGGAGGTTCGTCCGCTCGTTATTGCCTCCAATGTTGTATACCTCGCCGACACGACCCTTATGAATAACCAGGTCAATGGCGCTGCAGTGGTCTTCCACATACAGCCAATCGCGAATGTTAAGCCCGTCTCCGTAAATCGGAAGCGCCTGGTCGTTCAAAGCGCGGGATATCATCAGCGGAATCAGCTTTTCCGGAAATTGATACGGTCCGTAGTTATTAGAGCAGCGGGTGATGTTCACCGGTAGACCAAAAGTCTCGTGGTAGGCACGTACAAGAAGATCCCCGCCCGCTTTGCTCGCAGAATAAGGACTGTTTGGCGTTAGCGGCGTTTCCTCCGTAAATAGGCCGGTTTCCCCTAACGTACCATACACCTCGTCCGTAGATACTTGAACGTATTTCGTCACGCCGTATTTTTTGGCTGCGTCCAAAAGGACCTGCGTCCCCAAAACGTTAGTCTTCACAAACACTTCCGGATCCAAAATGCTGCGGTCCACATGCGATTCGGCAGCAAAGTTGACCACAACGTCAATACCTTGCTGGAACAAGGCGTCAATTGCTTTAGCGTCGGTAATATCAGTTTTAGAGAACGTATAGTTCGGATGATTTTCAATCGATTTCAGGTTTTCCAAATTGCCCGCATACGTTAGCGAGTCCACATTAATGATCTGATACTCCGGATGCTGCTGGAGCATATATAAAACGAAATTACTGCCAATAAATCCGGCTCCGCCGGTAACGAGAAGTTTCATGTAAAAAGCGGCCTCCTAATCAAAATTCAGTTCTGCATCCTTCAGAAGCGGATGGCGCTGGTCTTTGTCCGATAGAATGGGCCTCGATGTCGGCCAGTCGATTCCCAATGCCGGGTCATTCCACAATATGCCGCGGTCATTCTCCGGGGAATAATATTCGTCTACCTTGTACAACACTTGGGTGTTCGGTACAAGCGTGCAAAATCCGTGCGCGAAGCCTTTAGGCACAAGCAGCTGACGGTGATTATGTTCACTCAGAATAACCCCCACCCATTGACCGAAGGTAGGCGAGCTTTTGCGAACGTCAACGATGACGTCGTAAATTGCGCCGGTGAGGACGCGGATCAGCTTAGTTTGGGCTTTAGGATTCAGTTGGTAATGTAGTCCGCGAATCACGCCCGGTTCAGCCGAAAGGGATTGATTGTCTTGGATGAAGTTAAATTTGACGCCCTGCTTTTCCAAGACGGCTTCGTTGTAACTCTCCATAAAAAAACCCCGGTTATCTCCATGGACAACCGGTTCAATCAGGCATGCGCCTTGCAGGTGTAAAGGAGTGACTTTCATGATGGATTCCCTCCATACTCTCTATATTTTCAGTTTTCCAAACTCTTCGCTAAAAGTAAGGTCCTTTGCTAGTTCGTTTGCCCTCGCCAGGGATGGGTGCGTACCTGCATCGGTCCACCATCCTTTTAGGATGTCGAATGAGAGCTGGTTACGTTCAATATATGCATTATTTACATCCGTGATCTCTAATTCGCCTCGAGCGGAAGGTTTTAGGGTTTTAATAATTTCAAACACGTGATGATCGAACATATAAATTCCTGTGACAGCGTAGTTGGATTTTGGATTGGTAGGCTTTTCCTCAATCGACACGATACGATCCCCGTCAATTTCCGGCACTCCGAACCGTTTCGGATCTTGAACTTCTTGTATTAAAATTTTCGCGCCATATTGTTGCTGACGGAAGTTTTGAACAAACGGAGATAGATCGTCCTCAAAAACGTTATCCCCAAGAATAACGACCATTTGATCCTCGCCGACGAAATGTTCTGCAAGACCAAGCGCCTGAGCAATTCCCCCCGCTTCGTCTTGCACCTTATATGTAAAGGTTACGCCCATCTCCCTTCCACTTCCGAGGAGATTGACGACATCGCCCATATGGTCTTTACCGGTGACGATAAGGATGTCAGTAATTTCTGCCTGTTTAAGTCGATGTACAGAATGAAATATCATTGGGTATTTACCGACTGGGAGCAAGTGTTTATTTGTGACTTTAGTTAGTGGATATAGGCGTGAACCTGTCCCACCTGCTAGAATTATGCCTTTCATTTGTAACCTCCTATGATAAGTCAACATCTGATTTAGTAAAAACCCAAATTTGGGATAAAACAAAGTTGAACAATGGCACAACTAGTATTGAAACTAATTGTCCAATAAGGTACCAAAGTTCAAATAAATTAACGATAACAAACATAATCAGTACATTTATTATTAGACCTAATGAACACACTATAGCATATTTAACAAAACTATTTTTACTTTTTGTTTTAAGTTTAAATGTCCAACTTAAATTTAAAAAGTATGAGGTGATTAGAGAAAAAACAAAACCAAGAATTGTTCCAAATAATGGCGAGAAACTAAGCTGTTCTACGGCAAAGGCTAATACTCCAGTGTGAATTGCAGTACCTATTATACCTACAATGCCATACTTAAAAAAATTAACAATATCCCTTTCCCCAAAATGATTTATGATCAATTTTTTTATCATTTGATATTTCCTGCTTTTTTAATGTTTTCTTCCATGACTTGATTCAATTTATTTTTTAATAGTCCAATTTCTTGGGTCAATTTTTTATTTTGATTTGAAAGTCTTGAGACCAATACTGTCATGTTGTAAAGAATAATATATACAACTATAAAAGATACTAGGTAAAGTGCATTAACAGGAGTTTCTATATAGATACTTTTCGAAAGCACAAACAACAAATTAGGGAAAACAGTCAGCAATAAGGATACTGAACTCAGTACGATCCATAACAATGTATATCTAAGTTCAAGCTTATATTTACGAATATTGTTAAGCAAAATTATTATTAGTCCCAAAGTCAGTATTATTAACAGATATTGCAAATTCGTTGAAATCATTTCTATGCAATCTCCTTATTATCTTCCCTGAAGAAATCTATAAGAATAGCTAATGATACTTTAACCATATAATAGATTGACTTAAATTTACTAATTGACGAAGTACCATACTCTCTACTATTCATAACAACAGGAATCTCTACCACATTTAATTTATTCCGTAGTAGAGTAACTATTGTTTCTGGTTCTGGATAATCTGCAGGATAATTCTTCGAAAAAAAACAAATTACTGATTTATTACATGCTCTGAATCCAGAAGTAGGGTCAGTAACTTTCCTTTTCAGCAATATCTTTATGAGTCTACTAAAATGCCGTATACCGACTCTTCTAATTTTGCTGGATTGAAACCCCTCTTTGTTTAGATATCTTGAACCTATTACCATGTCAGCCCTTTGTTCAATTATGGGTTTAATTAAATGAGGAATAAATTCAGGTTTGTGTTGACCATCCCCATCTACTTGTATAGCTATGTCATAGTCATTCATTTCTGCATACTGATAACCAGTTTGAACTGCTCCTCCAATCCCCAAATTATTCGGCAAATCAATAAACTTAACAGAATGCCTTTTACACACATCAACTGTTTTGTCCGTGGAGCAGTCGTTTATTACTAATACATCAACATAGTCATAATTTTTTATACTTTCTAATAATAAACCTAAATTTTCTTCCTCATTATACGCTGGAATAATAACTAATATCTTCATAGGTCACTTTCCTTACTATATAAATAATAAATTCCAACAAGAAATTTTTTACAGTTCTGATTCTCTTTAATCGTGAGATATCCAAAGACTATCATTCTTGGGTCCCGGAAAAGTCCATATACGCATAATATTAAAAGTTATATACCAGAAGTTGATGTTTTTACAATTCTCTCCATAATCCTTACAGAATAATAAATTCCTCTCCAAAAGAACCATTTAATCTCATTCAATAAATTCACCTTCATGTGAGGATGATTAGCTGACTTAATAAATAGTTCTAAATCTTTAACGGCATTAGACCAATAATATCTAGATTTATTATAATTCTGTGGTTTTCTTAAAATTAACTTTTCTATAGCTTCTGCTACTGCTTGGGCATCATTAGTAGGTACTGTAATACCTAGACCATGTTCTTTTACTATTTGCGAGAACACATCACCTTCAGATGCAACAATTGGAAGATTACACCAAATATAATCTAAAATTCTAGTTCTATAAGAAAACCTAGTTTCCAAATGGTTTTCATGAAGCGAGACACCAACACTTGCTTCAAGTAAATAATGACTTCTTTTTTCGTATTCAACCCATTCATTAAATATGACGGTTCCTTCTAAATCCAAATCCCTTGCCATCTGCTTTAATAACTTAAGCTTGCTAGGTTCTCTTCCGTTAGGAGGCTTTACTCCGATAAAAATACATTTAATATTACTTATTTTATTTTTTAATAGTCTAACTGCTTTTAGTAAAGTCTCAGGATCTAACCAATCCCAGATTCCTCCACCCCAAACTATTAAAACATCGTCTTCCTTAATTTCAGGATGTTTTTGACTAATTGGGGTCTCTGATCTTACTGGTTCTTCTTCTGGAATGCCAAAAGGGACAATTCCGATTAAGTTATCAATTTTACCCTGAATTTGATGATACCTTTTAACATTAATTCGCCCTACAGAGGTAAGCATTCCTAACCAGTAATCCACCTGTTTTTCAGAGGCACAAAAAAAATAATCCCCAATTTTTAATTGTTCGCTCAACATGATTAGGGTTGTTTTATAAAGAATCCCGCTTTTCATACTATTATCTTTGTACACTTCCAAATTTTCCAAATGAAAAGGGTCATAGAGATCTACAGCAATTAATTTTTTAAGATATTTAATTACAGGATATTTCCATAAAGTCATGCCTTGTAGTATAATTACATCGGCCTTTTTCCCATATTTAACAATATTTCTAAAATTCAATGTATCCGTCGTTAAATTCTGGTTATAAAGTTCTATATATTTAGGAGCCAGAAGAACAACTTGATTTTTTTTTGCTAACTGGCATGAAATCTCCCAATATCTGATTGATGGGCCAGCCATCCTTTTTCCAATAGGGGTAGGGGAAATGATTAATATATTTTTCATATCAACTTTTCCATTCAAGATATTTGCTAAGAATCTTTGAATTACGTATTTTTTTAACTACTTCTACTTCAGGTAAGAGCGATTCAATTTCCTCCTCTAAATCCCTTATTTTCCTTTGTTTATTATTGCACTCTATTTTTTTGTTTTCCAACTCTATATTTAAGTTATCAAACATTGCTTTTTGTTGTTTATAACTTTCTTCTAATTGGCTGTATAAGTTCTTTATCTTAGTCATCTCTTGTTCAAATTGACGATTATTATTATCATTTTCATTTTTCATATAATCTATATGACTCTCTAATTCTTGAAATTGCTTATCCTTTTTTTCTATTATTTTTTCAAGATCTGTAGAGTATTGTTGTTGCAGAACCAATGATTCCTTTAATTGATTTACTTCTCTCTGCAAGTCAATTTTCTCTTTTTTTACACTTTCTAAAGTATCATAGATATTTTTAAAACGGTTTTCTTCATTTAGTAACACCGCTTTAATAATAAATTGATAGGTGTTAGACTCCTTGTTAGTTGTATTGATAAAATTTATTAGATTCTCCGGATATTTATGCAATACTGAAGAAAATTCGGTATTTTGTGGTAGAATCGTAACTCTAGAAACTACTTTAGGCAAGAAACCACTTTTCTCAAAGAGCTCCAGAGCTGTTTCCTTTGTGAAGAATTTCAAATGCGTGTTATCGAGTAACCCTATTTTTTGATATTCGAAAACTCCATTAATCAAATTAAGGACAATTGACATATGAGCTATGTTTGGAATAGAAGCTAAAACTTGTCCATCTGACTTTATTAAATACTTACATTTCTCCAATACAAGTTCTGGCCTTTTTAAATGTTCCAAAACATCTGCAAATACTATATAGTCAAAATCTTCACTAGGAAAGAGGTTCAAAAGATCTAAGTTCTCAATATCGCCTACGATAACTTCGCTACAATAGCGTCTTGCTTGTTCTGCTGCCCACTCATCTATTTCAATACCAATAACTGTACAATTTTTCTCTTCTACTAATATTTTTGACATATAACCAGTAGCACATCCGAACTCTAATACCTTTGAACCTGACTTTATAAGCTCAATAACATGAGAAGCCGAGTTGTTCGAATTTTGATTCACATCGTAACCATATTTGAACATCCTTTACCCCTCCCAAGTATGATCAAGTAAAAATAACCCTTCACCCTTGTATGAACTACTAACTACATTAAAAGATGAAATATTTGATTTATAGTCTAATCTCCCAATTGCCTCTTTTTCAAAAAAACCGACATGTATATGATATGTGCCTGGAAGAAGTCTTAAATTATCATAATGTATTCTCAGTTTGTTTATCCCCATACACGAGGATATTTTATACCCATCTAACTTGGTATTTAAACCACAAATATAAGCACCCGCTGGGGTATATATTGCAACCCCTGCTACAATATCTCTTATTTCTTTCAGAAGCTCATATTCAACTTCTATAGTCATGGGTTCTAATACTTCAAACTGTTGCTTTTTCTTATGGCCTTTATACTCAAAAAAGCTAGCCTTAAGTATAATAAGTGGTTGTTCAACTTGAATATCTTCGGTTTCCCTATTTATAGAATCTTTATTATCTATATCAGAAATGTCAAGATCACTTTTCTTCTTCATGAAATCTTCAAACTCGGATACAACATGAAGCGGGTCCCCCTGCTGTATAATTTTCCCGTGATCTAACCATACAGCATAATCACAAATATTTTTAACTGAGTACGTATCATGTGTTACATAAATAATAGTTTTACCACTTTCTTTAAAACTTCTGATTTTTTCAATACATTTTAATTGAAAATAGAGATCACCAACGGCAAGAGCCTCATCTACTATCAATATATCAGGGTCAATGTTAATTGCGGCTGCAAAAGCCAATCTGACAAACATACCCGAGGAGTAGGTTTTTACCGGTTTATTAATGAACTCCCCTATTTCAGCAAATTCCTGAATTAGTGGTAAACGCTGGTCCATCTCTTCCTTAGTAAAACCTTGGATAGCACCATTCATATAAACATTCTCTATACCTGTAAACTCAGGATTAAATCCTGCTCCTAACTCTAACAATGCAGAGATTCTTCCGTTTACTTTTACTTCTCCTACATTGGGTTTGAGAATTCCACAAATCACTTGCAAAAGAGTGCTTTTTCCACTTCCATTTTGTCCTACGAGTCCTATAGTTACTCCATTTGGTATCTTCAGGCTTACATCATTCAATGCATGATACTCTTCGTAAAATTTCCCCCCATCAAAAAAGAGCTCTTTCATTCTATCTAGAGGCTTACTATACGTCTTGAATATTTTACTTACATTTGTAAGTTCTACTGCATAGCTCATATAAAAACACCTTACCTATTTTTCAATTTCAACAAAAATAACAAAGCCCTTTTGGCTAATTTTGAAACAAATTCATTTCTCTTTACATAATTTATAAATCTCCATCCTAAGGTATTATAAATCAATTGCAGCTCATGCTCTCTTAATTGAAGCTCTCGCTCTAGATGTTGATTCGCACTGTTATTTTTGTTAATACTTTCATAAATTTCAAAATTAGAAAACCGAATACGGTTCTTATTATACGTATAAGAATTATTGTTAATATGTTTTTTATAGAGCATATCATATTCATAACTCATGCGGCTTATCTCATTAACCTGCATTTTCATTACATTATCTTTAACTATCTTATAATTGTTTTTATCACTAATTATATTTGTAATGACTTGTATTAACTCATTTGAATTCAAATTTTGGACTTTCCAACCATTTATTTCTTCTTCGACTCTTGAGCCTAATGCGCCCCTATCATTAACTAGTACTGGAATTCCTGCTGACCAAGCTTCTGATAATGTAAATGAAAATGTTTCCGGTACTACCGAAAGCAAACAAACTAAATGAATATTTGCTTGGTTTAGCAACTCAGTTATATTGGAACGGTTATACTGTCCCATTTTATATAAATTTCCCTTTTTCAGCTCATTTATTATAGGATCATGTATTTCACCGAATAAAAAATAGTTAATACCAAGTGAAGAATTAGTTTTATTAATGACGTCCGCAATAATATTGCTGCCTTTATGTTTTGCAAAGTTACCCACAAAAGCTATATTGAATGAATCCTCCGGTAAAGCATGAGACTTAGTTCCGTTATACTTTTCAATCCCATGCTCAATAATTGTATATTTTATATCGTTCGATATAAGATCATATTCTTTGCTGAAAAATTCATATACTGATTTTGAAGGGAAAATAATCAAACTCATTTTTTTTAGATTTTGTTCAACATGTTGTTTCCATGTTTCACGAAAATTTGTACCGTAACCCATCTTAAAGTGAAGACAATTTTGACATATTACTTCATTCTTCTTATTAAAACAATAGTCTCCTTTTTCATCCATTAATAGAATTGAGGGGCATATAAGATGGTAGTCATGGGCTGTAAAAAGCACTGGAATATCATACTTCACACACACATCTAATAAGTCAAAGGTATGTCTTTGAAAATGATGTACATGTACAATATTTATTTCAAAACTATTTACTATTTTTTCAAACAAAATACGATATTCATCTGAATAAAAAGTATGGGTCTCTATAGGATTTTTCAAATAAAAATTATAATTCAAGACCGAGCCATTGCAGAACTCTTTTAACAACACTCTTCTACCGTTAGTTGTAAGTGTATAAATATCATATTGGCTGTTTAAAGACTGAGATAAATCCGCAACATGATACTCTGTCCCTCCTCTTTTAAAGAGCCAATCTTCATCGATAGTATTATGTGTAACATATAATATTCTATTTTTCTTTGTAGGATTCGTTTTCATTCGTCGTTGAATATTATCAACTAATCTGAACACATCATTAGCTTTTAAAAATTGATCTACTCGATCAAAATAATAAGGATATTTTTTTCTAAGTACTTCTGAATTTTTGGTAATAAGTTCCGCCTTTTCAGCTTTAAACGACATTGATCCTTTATGATAAATAAAGACGTCATCAGCCAATACATTAATATATCCATGTTCAATGACCCGACAACAAAAATCATTTTCTTCCCCATAACCCATATTAAAGTTCACGTCGTCAAATAATCCTATTTCCTTGATAATGCTTCTTTTTATTAACATGCAAAATCCAACTGCTGTAGGTATAATGGGATATTCTTTAAAGGATATCTTCTCGATAAATTCGGAAAAACTACTTACTGAATAACCCTCAGGTATATCATTATCTTGTCCAAACAAAGGTACCGAACAAATTGTTCCGTTGTTTGTAAATGGGGTTACTGTAGCTATTCTATGAGAAGAGTAAGCGCACTGATCTAATTTCGATAACCATCTAGGAGTAACTTCAGTATCACTGTTAAGAAGAATTACGTCATTATTAGAGTATTTCATGCCTCTATTTACAGTTGAAACGAAGCCCATATTACTTTCATTATATAACGCATGAACATGATCATATTTATCATTTAAAAAGCCGATATAATCACGAACTCTTTGGTCAGGACTGCAGTCATCTATCAATATTAATCTATAATTCTCATAATCTGTTGTATTTTTAATTATTGACTCTACACAAGCTACTAACTCATCATAAGCATTATAAATAGGTATGATTACATCGTAATATCGCTTTGCATCTAAAGTATGCATAAAAATTCCCCTTTAATCATTAAGTGTAATCTTTCCATCTCGGTACGTTATATTTGGATTAATGAATTGGTCTGTTTTAGGTATTCTTCCTTTCCACTTTTCAACAAAAGGGGCATCTATATAAGTACATGCACTACTATAATGATTGGTTGATATAAATTTAATAAAAGGATGATATATATTGAATTTTCCCTTATACAGTACGTAGAATAAAAAGTCTCTCATACTATATTCTTCACTTTCACTTTTTAAATATTCAGCAAGAAGTTCCGTTTTGATCATAAGACTTTTATCAAACCAAATACTAGTATTTTGAATTCTTCTTACTCTTCCTAAATATCCAGTTGCATCATGTTCATCACCATAGTCGGCATACATAATTGATAAGTTCTTACCTGTAAAACAATAGTAACCACCACTGTATACTATTTTATTATTCTCAGAAACCACCTGCCCGCACACACCTGCAATATCATGGCGGTTGGCATAAGGAATCATTTTTTCTAACCACTTTTCGGTGATAGGACTTAAATCCAAATCTAAAATAGTTATTAAAGAAGCCCGGCATTTCACTGCTTCTGATAGTACACATTGTAAAATGTTGTTATCATTAATTAATACAACATCTGAATTGTTTTGGGCTAAACTCTCATGGCTAGTAAAAATGACCATCTGATAATTAGTATAAGTAATTGTTTTTTCTAATTTCCTGATTTTTTTTTGCAAGCTATCATTGTTATCACCATTAAAAAACACAGCCAAAAAAATTCTAGAGGAGTTGTTGACCTTGAATATAGGAATGTAGTTACCTCTGATATTAGGATCCTCATCCACATGTATGCATGGCAAGTTTCTTCGTTGTAATGATTGCAGAACTGCTAATCGTCCACGATCATATGCATAACCTTTACTGTCTACTTCAACAGCCGTTGAACCCGGTATCATTCTCCAATGGTAAAGTATCCTAGGAATATGAGCGATCCGATTTGTTCTTTCAGTGAATCGCAATAAGAGATCATAATCCTGAGCCCCTTCAAATCCTTTTCGAAAACCTCCAATTAAATCGACAATTTCTTTTCTGTATACTCCAAGGTGACCTATATACATAAAAGAAAATATCATTTCTGGATTCCATCCGCCTTTAAAAGCCGGATAAATTCTTCTTCCATCAAGCAATTTTTTATCTTCATCTGAGTAAATCAAGTCAAGTTTCGGGTCTCTATTAAGTAATTTCACAACCTCGTATAAAGCGTCTTCAGTTAGTTCATCGTCGTGATCTAATAAAGCAATGAATTCACCCTCTGCTTGTTTTAAAGCAGCATTAGAAGCTTCTGATATATGAGCATTTTTTTCTAATAAAACAACCTTTATTTTCTCACTTTTTTTGCTTAATAAGTAATCTTGTATTTTTTTATTAGTAGAGGCATCATCAACGATACATAACTCCCAATTAGTATAACTTTGTTTTTCAACTGAATTAATGGCTTTTTCCAACCATTCTATTGAAACATTATAAACAGGCATAATTACTGAAATTAATGGTCGATATTGAATTTTTTTTTCTTGGATCGCAGTTGTTTTATTTGCTAACCATTTATTATAAGTTTCAGCATCATCGGGATGTCCAATGTTCGCTCTTTTATTGAATCTCTTAAGCACTCTATAAATTTTATCTAACATGAAAATCTCCTAATTATCAAAGATTAATTTATTACAACATTAGACAGAGTGAATTTTTGATTATCTTCTACTGGATCAATTCTGATAGCTTGAATTGGTGTAATAGCATACTTTAATGGAAGCTTAATGTTAAGATTATTTTCTCCTTCTTTTATCGGAACTCTTATAGAATGAATTTCGTTAAATCCATTGTCTTCTATAGTTTGAAAAAATAACTGAGATACTGTCGAGTGTTCTGCTTTAATAATGAAGCTAACTTTATTTATAAAGATTTGTGTCCCTGGAAAGTTAAGAATCATAGATGGATCATTATTTTGCCCTTCAGCGGATAACTTACCGTTATTAAAATTGGCATCTATGACATTAACTATTTCAAAATCCTTTAGTTGCGGTTTAATATATTGATAACTTACCGTTTCTCTCTTAACCAAGTCCTTTATCGTACCCGCTATTCCTGTATTCCAGACTAAGATAATAAGGACTAATACGATGAGGTAAAAAAAACTTTTTCTCTTTATGCTCATAGTCTCTCCTTATTCCGATTCAAAAAATACGCTGCCATAAACACACTTAACAAACATACAACAGGTAAACCATATCGAGGATTTACCAAGAAAGGCAATGAGAATACAATATGGTACATTATAAGTAAAATTAATGGGTGGGTTAAATTCTTTTTCAGAACTAATTTAATCAAATTAAAAAGACCAAATACTGCTACTACTATTGCCAGAAGCATATTAAACACCTTAAAAAATGTAGCTGTCAGTCCTTCTGATTTAGAAAAACCGATTAGGTCTCCATAAGGAAAAAACCAATAATACTGATTCCCCACCAATAATCTTCCTACTTTTTTCACATCCCAATAGATGTACTCCATAAAATTGTTGCGGATATTATTCATGGCGACTTTTTGCAGTCTAGTATCCCCCTCACTTTCAAGATGAGTATAGGGGGTGGTGATTTCAAGGGTTTGATAATCCTTCCCTCTATAAGGCGGCTCGTCCCCCTCGGTGTCAGGCCGAGATCCTAAATAAAGTGCGGCCCCACTGCCATTGCTTATACTTAACTTGTTAAACAGCAAGTAGTTTTTGGTAATCACTGGTGAAATTACTATAAAAAAAACAAATAGATAAATTAAGCTTTTTTTCACAAAAATCTTTTTTCCGAGTCTATTATCATAAAAAGTTAGACAAATAAATAATGGAGCTATCAATAACATTGATCTAGTTAATGTGGACAATCCCAATAATAGTGCGGATAGTATTAGCTGTTTTATGCTTTGCGAGTCCCTCTCTTTAAGTAAGTAATATATACCTAGAAATAAAAGAAACATATATAATGGTTCAGTTAGTAAAGTAGGTGAAATCTCGATAATAGGATAGTAAATAGCAACAAAAAAGGCAGCAAAAACACCAACTCTGACATTAAAGGTTTTTACGCCAATTTTGTAAACTATAAATATTGTCAATACTGAGATGACTATGTTCACTAGTCTTATAAATAAAATTGGTTGACTAGTAACACCTGATAAAAGATAAATATAAAAAGAGTTAAGTGGTGCTGTCCATAAGGATTGTTCACTAATAAATGCTCCAAATAAGCCTTTTGTTTTTATCAGTTCAGACATGTTGTAATATACATTTTCGTCTGGATAATACCTAATTAAATCACTTGCATTTAATGGAATCGGTGTACTTATAAAATGAAAGAGCCTAAAGATAAAACCGAGTACCAAAACTAGGCACAGTTGTAATCTGCTGTTTTTTACCAATTTAAAGAACATCAGCGAAACCATCCTTTAGTCTATTAAATATTTTCAATCCCATAACTAGA
The DNA here is from genome assembly GCF_038004655.1 of Paenibacillus sp. FSL M7-1455. NCBI lineage: Bacteria > Bacillati > Bacillota > Bacilli > Caryophanales > Paenibacillaceae > Paenibacillus > Paenibacillus sp. FSL M7-1455. The sequence goes on from NZ_JBBORO010000001.1 coordinate 5,510,984, forward strand.
GTTAGTATTGAAAAAAATGCAACATATAGAAAACTTGAAATATTCATTGGTTCATTTGTAGATAATAAAGCAAATCGAAAACCACTAATGAAGTGGTATACAGGGTTAATTTCAAGAAAGAATCTATATTTCTCGGGAATAATTGATATAGGATACACGATCGGTGTGAGATAAAACCAAATGTTTAAAAAAATTGAAACAAATTGGGCAATATCTCTTAGATATACATTTAAAGCAGATAAACTAAGTGCAAGACCAAATGCGAAGATCCCCATCATTAGGATATAGCATGGTAGCAGAATTACTTTTAAACTTAATGCTATACCGAAAACTCCAAGTAAAATAAAAACAATAACTAAAAATACTAGGAACGAAAACAGACTCGACAATGTGTTTGAGAGAATAATCCAACGAGTATCAACTATTGTTTTCTTTATCAAAGACGAGTTATCTAAGAGGGAATTAGTCCCCCTAACCAATACCTCATTAAAAAACATCCAAGGAACTAAGCCAGATATCAGCCAAATAGAAAAATTCATTCCACCAAATTCAGGGCCTAGTTTTGCTTTTAAAACAAAAGAAAAAACAAATGTATAGATCAAAACAGTCATGATTGGCTGAAAAAAGAACCAAAACAACCCAAACATAGAGCCGACGTATCTTTGTTTGATATCACGAATTAACATGTTTTTTACTAAATACTGATTGCTTCTATAGGAAATAACTAGCTTCCTAATCACTATATTCCACCTCATTGATATGTCTAGTCTAAAATAATGTTCTCCTTAGTTTATTTTATGTTAAAATATTGTCGTATCTTCACAAAAAGGAGAATGGAAACTTTGTCTAATCCAGTATACGGTAAACAGGCTAAAAGGTCGAGTAACGTCGAGAAAAAGCCTGCGCTTCTTTGGGTGTTAATTGTTGCCATGATAGCATATTTATTTTGGACTCCCTTTCAAGTAGCGCTTTTTAATGGTCAGATGTTAGAGTTCGAAAAGCCCTTATTTTGGGCAATTGCCTTCGGTTCAGTATTGCTGTTCCTATGGATCGCCAACTATTACAAGAGCTTTAAACTTAATGAGCAGCGAGACTGGCTCCCCTTAGCAGTACTATTGCTGCCTATTACATATCTATTGTCGTATTTTGGGGCCGCTTCGCATTATTTGGCGATGAATATGGTGCTTGTCGAATGTCTGTATGCCATCATGTTCATTATTAGCATCTATCTGCTCCAGGACCAGAGAGCCAATAAGATCATTCAAACGACGATCATGACGGTCGCGTATATTATTGTATGGTTCGGTTTTCTAAACTGGTTCGGTCATGGAAAATTTGCAGGAACGCTTATCGTCTGGTTTTCGAATGGTGTGCTGAACGGAAAATATACGGATGCGGTGATGACGGACTCCAACGGGTTGCGTCTGACCTCCGTCTTCCAGTATGCCAATACATATGCGGCATTCCTCATGGCATTTTTGTTTGCTGCCGTATTCTGTCTGATTCGCTCGAAAAAATGGTACGGGCAAGCCATTCACGGATTTATGCTGGTACCGATTATCGTGTCGATATTGCTCACGCTTTCCCGCGGCGGTCTGGTTATGCTGCCAGTCGTATTTGTTCTTTTACTGCTATTCCTGAAGCCGGCGAAGCAAATTCTTTGGGTCGTATATTGTGCAATCGCTGGCATAGCTTCCCTCGCCATCTCCAAAGAGGTTACCGATCTGGGACTTCAACTGAACCAAAAATTCGAGGCTGGCGGAGCAGCCAAAGCATGGGCATTCCTCTTAATAACATCCGTTGTGGTGGCAGTGATCGGCTGGGCCATTCAAGCATTTCTTGCACCTAAAATGGAGCAGGGCTTGGCCAAGGCTTCAGCCAAAAAGCTTGCCAATCTGTGGATTCCGGTCGGATCGGTGATCGTGGTTGGCGTTGTAGCCTTTTTGCTTATCGGAACCAGCGTACGCAATATTTTGCCGGAAAACGTCAGCACGCGACTTGAGAACATTAACTTCAATCAGCACAGCGTGCTGGAGCGGATTACGTTCTATAAAGACGGCATGAAGGTCGTGAAAGATTACCCGGTTCTCGGTGCCGGCGGCGGCGCTTGGGCTGCATTGTACGAGAAGTATCAGAATAACCCGTACACAAGCCGTCAGGCGCATAACTTCTTCGTTCAGTACTTGTTGGAAGTAGGGATTGTCGGTTTCGTTATTTTCATGGCATTTGTCCTGTTTATTTTCTATAAATATATTCGCGGATATATCCAATCGGATGCTGAAAGAAAAGATTCATATTTTCTGTACCTCATACTGACTTTGTCCATTCTTATTCACAGTATTCTAGACTTTAACATGAGTTACGTATTTATCGGGATGCTGGTGTTCATTGGTCTTGGAGGCATGGCCGCTGCCATGGACAGCAAACCTTTGAAGAAGATTGCCTGGAAAACAGAGGGCGCAGGATGGATTTATAGTTTGGTAGTCGGCATTTGCGGAATCGTCGTGCTGATTACTTCGGTTCGCTTTGTGCAGGCAAGCAATGCCGGTCTGGAAGCCCGAAAAATAGCGCAAACGAGCACCTCTTATGAGGAAATCAAAGCCGCCTTGGATAAAGACTTGAAGATTCGCCACACTCATCCGGATTCCGTACTGTTGATGTCTTCGCTGTATCAATCGGTGTATAAACAGACCCAAAACGACGATTTTTACAATGCGGCGAATTCTCTCCTGACGGACGCGCTCAAAAAAGAACCTTATAACAAAAGCATGATCAACCGCCTCATTACCAACTACCAGCTGAAAAATGAAAATGATAAAGCCTTTGAAACGCTGGTTGCAAACGCACCGAAATTCAACTGGGATATCGAATGGTATGAAAAAATGATTACGCAAGGTTATGAGCTGGGTTATACGGCGCTTGGCCAAGGCGATACTGCTGCGAAAGAGAAGTACTTTAAAGCGGGGATTGCAGCCTTTGAAAAGGTTCAAGCCGGTCTCAAGCATCTGGCTACATTGCCCAAAGGGCAAATGGCTGGACGTCCGTTCTCCAACTCGCCGGTTATGATCCTTGACGCCGGAAAAATGTACTACATGACCAACCAACTGGATAAAGCTGCTGAGACGTTAAAAATGGGTATCGCTCAGGATTTCAGCGATCCGACAAACCGCGAAATTGCCCATTGGTATATAGCGGCATTGATGAAGCAAGGTTCGAACGACCAGGCTGTGTATGACCAACTCGTTAAAGCCGATCCGACAGAAAAAGAGTCGATTGAAAAATTAGTGCAAATCAATTTTTAATTAGGGCTTGCTGAACACTTAAAAAAACAACAAAAACCGCATAACAACAAGGATTCTAAGGCCCATTTGTCGAAATCATATGCAAAGGAAATGTTTGAAAACCACCTAAAACCTTTGCAGATGGAGTGACGAAGATGTTTAAGCCGACCGCGCACCTCGATAATCAATTGATCCTGCCCGGCGATTTCTTTCTGCCCTTTGGCGGAAAGCTGGACGAGGACAATCGCTGGGTCCAGTTGGCGCGGTTGGTGCCGTGGGCGGAGGCTGAGAAAACATACGGTCAATTTTTCAAAGACACCTTTCGCGGCCAGCAAACGATCAGTCTTCGGATGGGGCTCGGTGCGCTCATCATTCAGGAGCGAATGCAACTGACCGACAGAGAAACGTTGGAGTCGATCAGCGAAAATCCTTACATGCAATACTTCATTGGTCTGCCTGGATTCGTCATGAAGCCACCGTTCCATCACTCCATGATGACGCATTTCCGCAAGCGTCTGACGGACGTGCTGGCAGAGTTGAATGAGATCGTCGCCACCGAAGGTGCGAAGGAAACGAAAGATGATGATGACAGCAACGACGCGACCGGCGGCGGTAAAGGCCAAGGGAAGCGCTCGAAGAAGCGCGCCTCTGATGAAGAAGTCGAGCAGCAAACCATGTTTGCACAATCGCAAGTCGCATCGTCAGAAGCAGCGTCTCCCGTGGAGTCGATGGCTACAGAGTCAGAGGTTCCTGAAACGAATAAACTTGTTTGCGAAGCGCATCCGAAATCGACCGCAGAATGGGAAGCCCCTGAGCAGCCGAATCAAGGGACCGTGCTGGTGGATGCCACCTGTGCGCCGGCGGATGTGGCGTATCCGACCGATCTGAATCTGTTGAATGAAGCGCGGGAGAAGCTCGAAGCGATCATCGATACGCTGCATGAGCCGGTCATCGGACAAATGGCGAAACCGCGCACGTACCGGGAAAAAGCGCGCAAACAGTTTCTGGCCGTTTCCAAGCAACGCAGACCGGGGCCGAAAGTGATTCGCAAAGCGATCAGGAGGCAACTCGGTTACGTTGGACGGAACCTCTCCATCATCGCCGAGCAAGCCAAGTCGCAACCGCTCACGCTACTTGGCCGCAAAGCCTATCGCGACCTGCTGGTGATTCACGAACTGTACCGTCAGCAGCTTCACATGTACAACGAGCGTTCCCACCAGATGGAAGACCGGGTCGTCAGCATTCATCAGCCGCATGTCAGGCCGATCGTGCGCGGGAAAGCCAAGGCGCGCGTCGAGTTCGGAGCCAAGATCGCGGTAAGCATGACGAAGGGCTACGCGTTCCTTGATCGGCTATCTTGGGATAACTTCAACGAGAGCACGACGCTCATGGACGTGATCGAGAAGTATCGCAGCCGCATGGGATTCTATCCGGCTGTCGTCCAAGCGGATCAGATCTACCGCACACGCGAAAACCGGAGATTCTGCAAACAGCATGGGATTCGGCTCAGCGGACCGGCACTGGGACGCAAGCCGAAAAACGGCCCGACAAGCGAAGATAGGCAAGTGGCCAAACAGGATACCGGAGAACGAAACGCAATCGAAGGCAAGTTCGGAGAAGGCAAGCGCAAGTACGGGCTTGGCTGTATTCGAGCACGCCTCGCAAAGACAAGTGAATCCGTGATTACGCTGCAACTTCTGGTGATGAACCTGGAGCGCAGGCTCCGCGTTCTTTTTTGCCTCATTTTTACGCTGCTATCTCGCAGTCGCCTAGCCATGAGTTTCGGTTAAAGAATCGTTCAGCAAGCCCTAATTATGATCGAAAAAGAGCAGTTCACTTCTGAAGTGCCCCCTGTCAAGTGGACAGTGTAAAAAAACAAAAATAGTTTATCTAGATCCCTCAGTTTGTTTAACGGAACTGAGGGATCTTCCTTATGCAACTCGCCTGTATTCGTTGGGTGACAGACCCTCTAAACGTTCTGTATAGCGATGGTTATTGTAATAGCGAATATAATTGCTAACATCTTTCAGGACGTCTTCATAGGTATCATGCTTTGTAAGATAATAACTTTCCGATTTATAAGTACCCCAAAAGCGCTCAATAGGTTGGTTGTCCAAGCATCGGCTCACACGAGACATGCTTTTCATAAATCCATACTTTAGTTGGAGCCGATTATACTCGTGGGACGTGTACTGGAAACCTCTGTCGCTGTGTAGGAGTGGGGTTACACCGGGATTCTTCTCATAAGCCTGCTTCAGCGTATCCACCACGAGTTTAGTGTTGTTGGAATGGCTTAATACCCATGAAACAATGGAGTTATCATATACATCGATAATGGCGCTTAAATAGGCTTTGCGGCCATTTCCATACTTCAGTTCTGTCACATCTGTACACCACTTTGTATTTGGAGACTGGGCCTCAAAGTTACGGTTCATTACATTTTCAACGACATGGGTCTCTGGGGCTTTCATATAGCTTGGTCGTTTCTTACGAATGACTGCTTTGAGGCCAAGCGCACGCATAATTCGGTAATAGCGCTTTTTGTTGTACTGCTTTTTGAGCTTTCGGTTTAATTGAGTACGCATTTGGCGGTAGCCAAGTATTCCGTTTCGCTTGTCATAACGAAGCTTTACTTCTTTGGCTAGCACTTGAATTTCAAGTTCCTTGGTAGATGGCGTCCAACCTAACCACTTGTAATAGGCAGATCGAGCAACCCCTGCTAACGCACACAACTTCTTAATTGCGTAACCTTTTTCTTTGTTCAGTTCTTGAATCGCTTGATACAAGTTTACTTGTCGAACAAGGGTTAGCGTGTATTTCGTCGCTTGATCTCCGCCAACTTTTTTGCGAAGGCATTCTCCATCTCCAGGTATTCGTTTCGAGCTTCTAATTCCTTGATCCGCAGCTTGAGACGTTCATGCTCATCCAGTTCCTCTACAGGCTTCTTTCGACCGCGATTGTCCTTAAGAGCATCTTCACTGCCTGCTTGATACTTCCGAACCCAGGCATACACTTGCTGATAAGATACACCGTACTTTTCGATGGCTTTCTGATAATCCAAACCATTAGCGATTGTATATTGCGCAATTTCAATACGTTCCTCGTAAGTTGTTTTACGTCCTTTGTTCATTTGAGATAGTCCTCTTCCTTTAAGAGTAGGTTTTAATTCTATCTCCTTAGTATACTTGTTAATCCATTTCCGCAACACACTGTTGCTGGAAATACGATGCTTCCTTGTCGCCTCTTCAAGGGAGCAATGTCCAGATAACACATCCTGAACAGCAGCAATTTTCAATTCCCTTGAATACGTTTTCCATGTTCTCGATTCCCCCAATCCATCCAAACCATCTGCTCTGTATTTTCTTATCCACTCTCTAACTGTGTGGGAACTAACCCCTAGTTGTCTCGCTTCATAGTTTGGATTTGACCTGTGATCCAGGCATCGCTGTATGGCATGCAGTTTCGTTTCAATTGAAGTTGAACTTCTTCTAGACATAGAAATACTCCCATCGTTGTAGTAGTAGAAGTTTTTATTTTTTCTACTGTCTACTATGATGGGAGCATATCATTCAATAGTGAGCTGCTCTTTTTATGAGAATAATCCAAGTCCAAGCAGGCGTATATAACGCAATACAGTTCGGGGTCTTACTAACAGGTTGAAGGGCATACTGGACAATATAAATTTTCCTACGTTTGCCTATCTGACTAAACCGAATACTTCCGCTCCCTCTCCATAACCTCCCTAATAAACTCCAGCAAATCCTCTTTCAGCTCCTCATGCTGCAGCGCATAGTGAATCGTCGTTTTGATGAATCCGAACTTCTCGCCGACGTCATGCCGTAAGCCATCAAAATGGTAGGCAAAAATCGATTCGGTTTCGCTCAGTTTCGAGAGCGCGTCCGTTAATTGGATTTCGCCATTAACACCAACAGGCTGTTCTTCGAGGATCGTAAAAATTTGGGGCGTCAGAATATATCTTCCCATGATGGCCAAATTGGAAGGCGCCTCGGAAGGCTGTGGCTTCTCTACCAGGGCGTTTGCCCGGTATACCCGATCATTCACCCTCGTTGCATCCACAACGCCGTAGCGGGAAACCTCGGACCATTCCACGGGCTGCACGCCGACGATGGAGGATTGAGGTTCATTGTAAATATCCATCATCTGTTTTAAGCAAGGAATGTCGGACTCTACGATATCGTCCCCGAGCAGAACGGCAAAAGGCTCATCGCCAATGAATTTGCGTGCGCACCAGATCGCGTGGCCCAGGCCCTTGGGCTCCTTTTGCCGAATGTAGTGGATGTCTGCCATTTCGGAGGACTTTCGGACTTCATTCAGGAGATCCCATTTCCTTTTTGCCGTCAAATTATGTTCGAGCTCGAATGAATAGTCGAAATGGTCCTCGATGGCCCGCTTGCCTTTACCGGTAACGATGATGATATCCTCAATCCCGGAAGCAACGGCTTCTTCAATGATATATTGGATGGTAGGTTTATCGACGATCGGCAGCATTTCTTTGGGCATCGCTTTGGTCGCCGGAAGAAAACGCGTCCCCAGCCCAGCCGCGGGAATGATGGCCTTACGAATTCTCATCTATATGCTCCTTATCCGGAAGTTCTATGTAATACACGGTTAATGCACGATTTATACACGATCTATTACCCTATTATATCGGACTTTACCCGAATTCGCTTGAATGTAAAAAAAGCCCCTGCTTGATCAGAGACAAATGATCAATGCAGGGGCGATATCGTTTAGATCCTTTACTTCACCAACTGCCCCCGGGTTACTCCGAGCTGATTGGTGGCTTTCAGCGTTTTCCATACCTGGGTGCCGCTGATTTCGCCGCGCAGGGCGCGGTTGTAGAGGTCGATGACCTCATGCACCTGCTCTTTCGTTTCCTCGAGGAACTCGACGCGGTAGCGCGCTACGCCCAGGTCCATAAAGTTCGTCAAGTATTCGGCGCCGGATTGCTCGATGGCGTTGTAGACCGTATTGCGGCAGCCTTCGTCCACCCGGACCGGATGGGACATGCCGATGCGGTCCTGCAGCGATACCCGGTGCGCTTCGCACGGGCGGCCGCAGTTGGTGTAGTCGGTGCCTTCGCTCAGGAAGGTGCAGTATACGCAGTGCTCGGTATGGAACATCGGCAAATGCTGATGGATGACGATTTCCATCCGCGACGTGTTCGAACGCTCGAGCAGATCGACCATCTGCTGGATGTTCAGGTCGTACGACGGCGTAACGATGTCGCAGCCGGCTTCCAGGAACAGGTTCACCGCTTTATGGTTGGCGATGTTCAGCGAGAAATCGCCGATCAGCTGCGGATGTTTGGCATCCGGGTTCTGCATCCGTTCGCGCAGGTAGAAATAGAGCGCGCCGGTGTTGCGCACCAGCACGGCGTCCGGCTGGAGGCGCAGGATGTTTTTGTGGATGCCGTTCTCGATCGGCATATGGATGCGCGGCGTCACGAGCGCAATCCGCTTGCCGGCCGCATGAACGAGTTCCACCGCTTCCTTGAACTGCTTGATGAATTCGAAGTCGGCGTAGATGAATTCGATGCCGGCTTCCAGCGCAGCCTCCACCTGCGGGAGGCTGCGGCACAGCGCGGTGAGCTCCGCCTCACCGCGCGCCACCGGCGATGCGCTGCGCGCCGCATCGCCGAACACGTCCACCGCCCGTTTCACGTACACGGGCGGCTTCGGGCGCTCGCCGGCGAGCAGCTCCACCGCACGGCGGCGGATGCTGTTCAGCTCGCGCATGGGCAAGATGACGTCGCCTTGCAGGTCGACGTCCAGCTTCTCCAGCTGGAACACGGTGCCGCCCAAACGGCCGAACTGCTCTTCGAGCAGTGCGTAATCCATCGGCCGTTTCTTGGCGACTTCCAGTTCCAGCTCCGAATCCACCTGGACCGTCGTGCCTTTCTGCACATCGGTCCAGATCGTCGTCAGCAGGCCGCCCGCATGGCCGAATGCTCTCACATGCACCGGAAAGACCCGGTACGGCTTATCCGTCTCGAACGTTTGGCGCAGGCGTTTGTCCAGCGCCGGGTCGTTCGTTTTCCAGATGCGGTCGCCGACATGCACCTTATGCAGATCCACGTCGCTGCGGCCGGGAACGATGTCGACGATCCAGCCTTCGTCCGCCTCGCCTTCGATTTTAACGCCTTTGCGCCGCAAATCGTAAATGCGTCCGCCTTCTTCCGGCTTGGTCGGGTCCCCGGCGTCAAACACGATGCCGTCGCCGCGCTTCAGCGGCGCTTCGATTTTGCATACGACGCCGTCGCGCAGAATTTTCTCTACCCGTCCGACATATACGCCGCGGCTTTTCGGGAACGTGCCGTCTACCAGCTTTTTATTGTTCGTGCCTTCCAGGAAACCATGCGTAAACCCGCGCGAAAAGCTCTGCTGCAGCTCCCGCATCTCCTCCTTGCTTGGCTTCGTGTTGTCTCCTTCGAAATAACGGTCGATTGCCTTGCGATATTTGCTGACCACGTTCGCGACGTATTCCGGGCTTTTCAGGCGCCCTTCGATTTTAAACGAAGTCACCCCTGCTTCGATCAGCTCCGGCATCAAATCGATCGCCGCCAAATCCTTCGGCGAAAGCAAATACGCAACGTCGCCCATCGGCTTTTGCTCGCCGTCAACCATCAGGTCGTACGGCAGGCGGCATGCCTGCGCGCATTCGCCGCGGTTCGCCGAGCGGCCGCCCCACATTTCCGAGGTCAAGCACTGACCCGAATAGGAAACGCAAAGCGCGCCGTGCACGAAAACCTCCATCGGCAGCTTCGCCTGCTCCCCGATTTTCTGAATCTGCTTCAAATTGTTTTCGCGGCCGAGAACGACCCGCTCCATGCCCCAAGGTTTCGTAAATTCGACCGCTTCCGGGGACGTGATCGTCATCTGCGTGGAGCCGTGAATCGGAAAGTCCGGGGAAATTTCGCGGATCATTTTCACGAGCCCCAGGTCTTGGACGATCACGGCGTCGACGCCCGCGTCGATGCAAGCATCGATCAGCTCTTTGGCGTCTTCCAGCTCGTTTTCGAACACCAAAATGTTAAACGTCAAAAACCCTTTTACGCCGTAGCTATGCAAAAACGACATGATTTCCGGAAGTTCGGCCATCAAAAAGTTGTTGGCGCGCGCCCGGGCGTTAAACTTCTCGACGCCAAAAAAGATCGCGTCCGCCCCGTTCGCCACCGCTGCCCGCATGCAATCCCAATCGCCGGCCGGCGCAAGCAGCTCCACATCTTCCCTGCGCAATGCTTTTGTGCTCATGTATATCCTCCCAAACCGGCTTTTGCCGGTTGCTCTAGTTTTTGTACCTGCATTTGACTACTCTTTGAGTTCATAACCTCTTCAACTTATCTAGTTTACCAGACATCCCGCAATCCATCTACTACGACCAAGCGATCAACGGGTGGTGGATTCTGCAAACATGCACGCTATCATTTTGGTCAAAATGGAAGCCGGGCATTCGGGCCATGAGGATCATAGTCTATCGGATTCCACTCCTGCTTCCGCCTCTTCAAAAAAAACGCAAGCAGCCCCTTTGAGGAGCCGCTTGCAGTCAGTCAATGATAGATTTTATGAGTGTCTATGCCCGTTCCTTATTTCGCTTTTTCCGTAAACGCAAACGAATTCAGCGTCTGCTCCAACGCCGCTTTTTGCAGCTCGGTCGCATTGGCGTCATTGAGGGACGCGCTGATCGTGTAGACGACGTCGTCCTTTTGCAGCAAAATCTGGCGCGCGCTGTATGGGATGCCGTCCTTCACCTGGTGCACCGTGATTAAAACGGCCGGTACGCCGGCAAAGGTGATGTTTTCGGTCTTTTCGACCTTCAGGTCCTTCTGGTATTTCGCGGCCTCCGCGTAATACGCTTTGAGCTGGCTCGCCGTCGCATCCAAGGAACCCGACTTCTCGGCTGCAATCCGGAACCTTCCTCCGACAAACTGATATTCGACGGGAGATCTTTCGAATTTATCCTGGATCGCGGTCCAGTACTGCGGAATGTTGATTTTGTACCCGAACGCCTTGGACTGCTTCGTCGTCGCTTTCGTTTTGCTGATCAGGAAGGCGTCTTCCTCCATTTTGCCAAACGTGTCGGAGACGACGCCAAAATCGATCTCCATGGACTTCATCAAATCCTTGAATTTGTTCAAGTCCTCTTTGTTGGCCTCCGGCACGGCGTATTCGGCATAATAGCGGTAGCCGTTATGAAGCACCATCACTTCGTATTCCGTCATCCAGCCGTCGCCGTAGTTGTACCGGACCTCGTTGACGAGCCCCTTCTCGCCGGAAATCTCGATCGGAGTCGTGCCTACGATTTGATAAGCATCCTGCACAAAAGCCTCTTTGACCCACGTTTTCAAATCCTCGCTCCACTGCTCCAGGCTTTCGCCTTTCGGCGAGGAGGAGACGTCCAGCTTTAGATAACTTCCCTTTTTGCTTTCGTAATACATATTGGCATTGTCGACGCTCCAGCCTGCAGGCACGTCCAGAGAAACGCCGTAATCGTCGTTCCCTTCTCGGCGCATGCCGTTTTGGACGGTGGAAAGGTCTTTTACCGTTTTATCATAACCGTTGTAGCCGATGCTGAACGAATCCAGGAATCCGGCATACCGTTTCAAATCTTTGTAGTTCGTTGCCTTCAGGTCGGCAAAATACACCTCGTATACCCGGCCGTTCGCGTAATAGCTGCGGTTTTCCCAGAACGTCCCGTCCCCGTCTTTGCTGATGATGCGGGCATACGGCACTTTGGCCTGCGGGAAGCTTTCCCGGTCCACCACCAGTTCGCCGGCATCCTTCGCGTCGCTGACCAGCATCTCAAGCAGCTCGTCCGCTCCGAGCTTGACGTCCTGATCGTTGGCGTGAACCTCGACGTAATAGGTGTTCTCCGCATCCCCGAACGACACGATGCTCTCATCCTGCTCCGAATCGCCCAGAAGCAGGCCGCTCGGGTAGTTCATCGACCATTGATAGTAGCTGTTGCCGATTTTCGTTTTGCCCTGATCGGTGTCGATGCCCGGATCCTCCGGTTCACCGGTATCCGACGGCGCGAGGCTGACGACAAGCGTTCCCGTGCTTCCCGGCGCCAATTCCGCCCCGATGCCTTCGGCCACCAATCTGAGCGGGGCCATCAACGTTCCCGATACCATCGCCGGCGCGGCATCCAGCTTTATTTTGCGTCCGTCGACCCAAGCGGTATGGCTCCCGATCGTCATGGAGACCGTATGCGGCCCATACATCACTTTCACGACGTTTTCGCCTTCAAGCCGTATCTGGCTGCCGAATGCGCGTTTGAACAACCCCAGCGGAACCATCAGCGTTCCGTGGTCCAAATACGGTTTTGCGATCTTTTCGTCTTTTCCGTTCAGCAAAGCCGAGGTGCTTCCGGCCTTTACCCTAAACGATAGTTTCTCCGCCGCATTGTCGGCCCACGCCGGCATCGCCGCCGAAAATACGATGCTTCCCGCCAATAACGCGGAACCCCATTTCAAAACCCCGTTTCTCTTCATCCGTGCATGTCCCTTCCCCATTAAAATTCATCTCCGGCATCGCCCGCTGCCGCTTCCCCGATGGCGTCCTCCCCGAGCTCCGCCGTCAGCACGAGCTTGCGGACCACGATATCGCCGTCGCTCTGCATCAGCAGCTTGACCGTTTGTCCAGGCATATATGCTTTGAACAATTCGTTGATGTCCACGATCGATGTGACGCGTTTGCCGTCAATGCTGTACAGGACGTCATTTTCGCGAATGCCGGCCTTCTTCGCTTCTTCGGAGACGACCTTCGTGATGGTCAAAGGATCCTGCGTCGGCAGCCCCACAATCGCGGACCAGCTCTCCTCCATACTGAATCCAAGGCTTGGCCGCTTGACCTCGCCGTATTTAAACAGCTGGTTGATCACGTACTGGACCGTTTCCGACGGAATCGAAAATCCCATATTTTCCACGCCGACCGCCGAAAACTTCATGCTGTTGATGCCCAGCACTTCGCCTTTCATGTTGACGAGCGGTCCGCCGCTGTTGCCTGGATTGATCGCCGTATCGCTTTGAATCAACCGGTACGAGGCGTTAATGGCCCGGTTCAGGCCGCTGACCACGCCCACGGTTGCAGAATTGCGAAAAGAGAACGAAATCGGCGTGCCGATCGCCACGACCTTTTCCCCGACCTGGGCGCTTTGCGCCGACTTGGCGAACACGGCAGGTTTCAGGTTGGACGCATTGATTTTGATCAAGGCCAAATCGCTGATTTCATCGACGTATGTATCCGTAATTTTATACGTTTTGCCGTCCGCAGTGACAACGACGGTGCTTTGCAGTCCGTTCACGACATGGGCGTTGGTTACGATCCAGCCGTTCGACCGAATGATAACCCCCGTGCCATGCATCAAGTTGTTGCGGTCTGCCGTGGTTTGTCCTGCCGGAGCCCGGCCGATAATGCCGACGACGGACGGCGAAATGTTTTTCACGATTTGCGGAACCGGATCCGCAGCAACTTTCAGCTGATTCGGCGCCGCGGTTTTTTGATTTTTGACAGCCGCGGCTGCCGTCGCCGTTTTGGCTTTTGCAGTCCCTTGCTTCGCTGCGGTTTGCGCGCCGGCTTGAGCGGCACCGCTAAGCAGCAGCAGGCTGCAGAACAGTATCATGACCCTCTTTTTCCCCATAGGCTTCATCGTCCTCACCTAGCCTCATTTTTCTAATTTTACACATTAATGGTGCTTCTCCCCTGAACCTTAATGCCAAATGTAACACAGAATATAAAAGTGTACAATTCATCCGTAGCCCTATCTTTTAAAGGCGAAAAAGAACATATACCGACAGCGATACCGACCCCTGAACGTCGCGGATCAATGCTCTGCGGGTCGGGCGAAGCGCAGGACGTTCCCATGTATCAGCGTATAAAAAAAGACCCCTTCTACGCCCCAGGGCGCAAGGTGTCTTCGTCATGCATTGCGTAAATGTCAGCCTAGCTCAACCAGTTTTGAACCATGGCATAATCAGAAGCAAGGAAAACCAGCAAGCAAATGATGCTGAATCCGATTGCAAACTTGTTCTTGACCGGCTGTCTGATCAAACGAATGGTTCCGATCAAAATAAGCAGCGTAAACAGTATCATAAAAATATCAAAGGTGTTGAATTTGGATGCGGCTGATGCAGCAGCTTCTGCAAGCAACATGATTGGACCTCCTCTATGAACGTTCGCTCGTTTTTACATATCTCCTTACATGTTATCCTTCCGCCGGGGCAGATGCAAGACTTTCCCTTCAAAAAGCCTGCAAAAAGTTGAAATTGTCATGAATTTGCCTATTTTTGGATAACGATACCGTGAGAGGGGTACTTCAAAAGACCTGAATCTGCTTTGTCATAGTATGGGTTTATTCGTCCCAAAATATGTTCGGAACAACCAAAATAACCCCGCAAAACGGGGCTGATGGCTTCGAAGCCGATTTAAGGACTTTGCTGGAACCCCGGAATTTATCCAAATGTTATAGAAAAAGAAACCGCCGGAGTTTCCCTCCGGCGGCCATGTCTCCGCTGACTGGGAAACGAGAATCAGCTGCTAACTTTCATCGCTTCGGTGCGCGCCGTGTCCCGTTCCAATATAGGTTTAAGATATTTCCCGGTATAGGAAGCCTCAACCTGGACGATCTGCTCCGGCGTTCCCGTCGCGATGATCGTTCCGCCGCCGCTGCCGCCTTCCGGCCCGAGATCGATCAAATAATCGGCCGTTTTAATGACGTCCAGATTATGCTCGATGACAAGCACCGATTCGCCCGAATCGACCAAACGATGCAGCACGGTCAACAAGCGGTCGATGTCGTCCACGTGAAGCCCTGTCGTCGGCTCATCGAGGATGTACATCGTTTTGCCGGTGCTGCGGCGGTACAGCTCGGAAGCTAGCTTCACGCGCTGCGCTTCGCCTCCGGACAACGTCGTGGCCGGCTGGCCCAGCGTAATGTACCCGAGGCCCACGTCAAGCAGCGTCTGCAACTTCCGGTGGATTTTCGGAATGTTTTTGAAAAACTCCGTCGCATCCTCCACCGTCATTTCCAGCACATCGGCGATGCTTTTGCCTTTGTATTTGACTTCCAGCGTTTCGCGATTGTAGCGCTTGCCTTTGCACACTTCGCAAGGCACGTACACGTCCGGCAGGAAGTGCATTTCGATTTTGATGATGCCGTCCCCGCGGCAGGCTTCGCAGCGCCCGCCCTTGACGTTGAAGCTGAAGCGTCCCTTTTTGTATCCGCGGATTTTCGCTTCGTTCGTTTGCGCGTAAATGTCGCGGATATCGTCGAACACGCCGGTATAGGTCGCAGGGTTCGAACGCGGCGTACGCCCGATCGGAGACTGGTCGATATCGATGACCTTTTCCAAATGCTCAAGGCCCCGGATTTCCTTATGCGCCCCCGGACGCACTTTCACGGCTTTGTTCAGCTCTTTCGCAAGCGTTTTATACAAAATTTCGTTGACCAGCGTCGATTTCCCGGAGCCGGACACGCCCGTTACGGCCGTGAATACGCCGACCGGTATTTTGACGTTCAGGTTTTTCAGATTGTTTTCGCGCGCGCCGCGGATTTCCAGCCAACGGCCATCCGGTTTTCTCCGGTTCGGGTTGACGGGAATGAACTTCCGGCCGCTCAAATATTGTCCGGTCAAGGAGTTCGGATCTTCCATGATTTGCTTCGGCGTCCCTTTTGCGATGACGCGTCCGCCATGAATGCCTGCCCCCGGACCGATGTCGATGATATAATCGGCCGCGAGCATCGTATCCTCGTCATGCTCCACGACGATCAGCGTGTTGCCAAGATCCCGCATGTGCTCCAGCGTCGCGATCAGCCGGTCGTTGTCGCGCTGGTGCAGGCCGATGCTCGGCTCGTCCAAAATGTACAGAACCCCCATCAAGCTGGAGCCGATTTGGGTCGCGAGCCGGATCCGCTGGGCTTCACCGCCGGACAAGGTTCCCGCCGCGCGGCTGAGCGTGAGGTACTGCAAACCGACGTTGACAAGGAATCCCAGCCGGCTGTTGATTTCCTTCAGAATCAAATGGGCGATGGAACGTTCCTTTTCGCTCAGCTCCAGCGAATCGAACAGCTGCATCGCGTCGCCGATCGACAAGCTGGTCACGTCGGCGATATTATGCCCGCATACCGTTACCGCGAGCACTTCCTTTTTCAAACGATGCCCTTTGCACACCTCGCATGGTTTGGCGCTCATGAAGTTTTCGATGAACTCGCGGATGCCGTCCGAAGCGGTTTCGCGATAGCGGCGCTCGAGGTTCGGAATGATGCCTTCGAACACGACGTTCGCTTCCTTCCGCTGCCCGAAGTCATTTTCGTAACGGAATCGGACCTTTTCGTTGCCGGTTCCGTACAGCAGCTTGTCCATGTCCTCTTTTTTCAGCTGGCTGACCGGGACGTCCTGCGGAATGCCGTAATGCTCACATACGGAGCTGAGGAACTGCGGATAATAATTGGAGGTGCTTCCCGTCCAAGCCAGGAACGCCCCTTCTTCGATGGATTTTTCCATGTCCGGGATGAGCAGGTCCGGATCCACGATCATTTTGACGCCGAGGCCGTCGCAAGCCGTACAAGCCCCGAACGGGCTGTTGAACGAAAACATGCGCGGAGACAGCTCTTCCATGCTGAAGCCGCAAATCGGGCAGGCAAAGTTGGAGCTGAAACGCAGCTCCTCCTGGCCGATGATATCTACGAGAATTTGACCGCCGGAAAGCTTGAGCGCCGTCTCGATCGAATCCGCAAGCCGGGCTTCGACGCCTTCCTTAATGACGATCCGGTCCACGACCACTTCGATCGTGTGTTTTTTGTTTTTCTCAAGCTCGATATTTTCGGAAAGATCCCGCAGTTCCCCGTCGACGCGGACCCGCACGAAGCCTTGTTTGGCCACGTCGGCGAACAGGCTTTTATGCTCGCCCTTGCGTCCGGACACGAGCGGAGCCATCAGCTGGAGTCTCGTTTTTTCCGGGTAGGACATGATCCGGTCGACCATCTGTTCCACGGTCTGGGAGGTAATCTCGATGCCGTGCTCCGGGCAATGGGGATGCCCGATTCTCGCGAACAGCAGGCGGAGATAATCGTAGATTTCCGTTACCGTCCCTACGGTTGACCGGGGGTTGCGGCTTGTCGTTTTTTGGTCGATGGAAATGGCCGGGGACAGGCCGTCGATCGAATCCACGTCGGGCTTCTCCATTTGGCCCAAAAATTGGCGCGCGTACGCGGACAAAGACTCCACGTAACGCCGCTGGCCTTCGGCATAAATCGTATCAAAGGCCAGGGAGGATTTGCCCGATCCGCTTAATCCCGTCAGTACGACAAACTTGTCCCGCGGAATGGTAATATCGATGTTTTTCAGATTATGAGCCCGTGCGCCTTTGATGACGATATTTTCGCTTGCCAATGCTCGTTCATCTCCTTTGATCATAAAGCCGGCGTTCTTTGCGAGCTTTATGGCATGAGTTTGTTTATGATAACGCCATGATGACGTTTCTAATATCCACAAAGAGAACGACCTGCGAACCATGGCCGTTCTCTTCTCTTGTTTCAACTTGCAGTTATTCCGCCTTCAGTTCCAGCAAAGCATCGCGAAGTTCGGCGGCGCGTTCGAACTGGAGGTTTTTGGCCGCTTCCTTCATCTCCGCCTCCAGGCGCTGAATGACCGATTGGCGTTCCTTCTTCGACATTTTGCCTGCAGCGTCCGTCAAGTATTCCGCCTTCGATTCGGCGACCTTCGTCGCTTCGATGACGTCGCGGACCTTTTTGCGGATCGTCTGCGGCGTAATGCCGTGTTTCTCGTTGTATTCGATCTGCAGTGCGCGGCGGCGGGCCGTTTCCTTGATCGCCTTATCCATCGACTCGGTAATCTGATCGCCGTACATGACGACGAACCCTTCCGAATTCCGCGCCGCGCGGCCGATCGTCTGGATCAGCGAGCGTTCGGAACGCAGGAAACCTTCCTTGTCCGCATCCAATATCGCGACTAGCGATACCTCCGGCAGGTCCAAGCCTTCACGCAGCAGGTTGATGCCGATCAATACATGGAACACGCCCAGCCGGAGATCCCGCAATATCGCCATCCGCTCCAGCGTCTTGATATCGGAATGCAGGTACCGGACCTTGATGCCGATCTCCTTCAAATAATCCGTCAAATCCTCCGCCATCTTCTTCGTGAGCGTCGTCACCAGCACGCGTTCGTCGCGATCGATCCGTCCCCGGATCTCCCCGATCAGGTCGTCGATCTGCCCTTCGGTCGGGCGAACCTCGATGACCGGATCCAGCAGTCCCGTCGGACGGATGATCTGCTCGACCATCGTATCGCAATGCTCCATCTCGTACGGACCCGGCGTCGCCGACACGTATATGATCTGGTTCACCTTTTCCTCGAATTCCTCGAACTGCAGCGGACGGTTATCGAGGGCCGAAGGAAGCCGGAATCCATGATCCACCAGCACCGTCTTCCGGGCCCGGTCCCCGTTGTACATCGCCCGGATTTGCGGCAGCGTGACATGGGATTCGTCGACCACGATCAAAAAGTCGTCCGGAAAATAATCGAGCAGCGTATACGGCGTTGCGCCGCGCTCGCGGAAGGTCAAAGGACCGGAGTAATTCTCGATCCCGGAACAGAAGCCGATCTCCTTCATCATCTCGATGTCGTAACGCGTACGCTGCTCGAGCCGCTGAGCCTCCAGCAGTTTGCCTTCGGAACGGAAATATTCCAGCCGCTCCTCCAGCTCGCGTTCGATGTTTTGCAGGGCGACCCGCATCGTCTCTTCCTTCGTAACGAAGTGGGAGGCCGGGAAGATGGCCACATGTTCGCGTTCGCCGACCAGTTCTCCGGTAAGGACGTCGATCTCCGTGATCCGTTCGATCTCGTCCCCGAAGAACTCGACCCGGATGGCTCTCTCGCCGTTCGATGCCGGGAAAATTTCGAGGACGTCGCCGCGGACGCGGAACGTGCCGCGAACGAAGTTGATGTCATTGCGTTGGTACTGGATGTCGACAAGGCGGGACAAGATCTGGTTGCGCGGCTTTTCCATGCCGACGCGCAACGACAGCAGGAGGCTGGAATATTCGGAAGGCGAACCGAGGCCGTATATGCACGACACGCTGGCCACGATGATCACGTCCCGGCGCTCGAACAGCGAGCTCGTCGCGGAGTGCCGCAGCTTGTCGATTTCCTCGTTGATGCTCGAATCTTTTTCGATATAGGTATCGGATGATGGGATATAAGCTTCCGGTTGGTAGTAATCATAGTAGCTGACAAAGTAGTCCACCGAATTGTTCGGAAAAAACTCCTTGAATTCGCTCGCCAGTTGGGCCGCCAGCGTCTTGTTGTGGGCGATCACCAGCGTCGGGCGGTTGACCTTGGCGATCGTCTGCGCGATGGTAAACGTCTTTCCCGTTCCCGTCGCCCCAAGCAAAGTCTGGTGTTTTTTCCCTTGCTTAAGTCCTTCCACCAGTTCCCCGATCGCCTTGGGCTGGTCGCCCTGCGGCTTGTAGTCCGAGATCAGCTCGAACGGTTTGGTACTGACGACAATATCACTCATTGCCCAACATCACCCTTATCATCTAAAATAGATATTCTAAACTATATGTCGAGATTTCCCGATAATATGAATAGGAAAATCTTTGTTGAAATAGGAATGCTTGTTCCCGTCTATTATACTCTGATCACCTGCTCTATGCAAACCCTAACTCAAGGATAGGAGTGGTAACGACAACATGGAAATTACGACGATCATCGGCATTCTGGCCGGCCTTGCCGCGCTGGTGGGAGGCTTTTTATGGGAAGGGGGCCAAATAAACGGACTTATGCAGGGAGCGGCGGCGCTCATCGTGTTCGGAGGCACCATCGCCGCCGTCGTCATCAGCTTCCCGCTCGCACGGCTTAAGACGATCCCCCAAGCGCTCCGTTTCGCCTTTACCCGGCAGACGGACAATCCCGAGCAGCTCATCGACGATTTGGTCAACATGGCCGCGTCCGCCCGGCGCAACGGCGTATTGTCCCTCGAGCAGCTCGTGCAGGATCATCCCAACTCGTTTTTGCGCGAAGGCATTCAGATGGTCGTGGACGGAACGGAAGAAACGCTGCTGAGGCAAATCATGGAATTTGAGATCGATGCGGCCGAACACAAACATGAAGGGTATGCCAAAATGTTCGAATCCGCCGGCGGGTACGCCCCGACGATGGGGATCATCGGCACCGTCATGGGACTCATCCACGTGCTCGGCAGCCTGACGGAGCCGACCGAACTCGGCCCTTCCATCGCGGTCGCCTTTACGGCCACGTTATACGGCGTTGCCGTCGCCAATATTATCTTTTTACCCATTGCATCAAAGATTAAGTCGCGCAGCGCCGATGAAATTCAAACGATGGAGCTGCTGGTCGAAGGCATTCTGGCCGTCCAAAACGGCGAACACCCGAACCTCGTGCGCAAAAAACTTTTATCCTTCACGCCGGAGGAACGCCGTTCCGCGTCCGCGCCTGCGATGAAGGAGGGATTCCATGAGACAGCGGAGTAACCGGCGCAAACGCGACAAAGGCGGGGAAAGCGGCCAGGACCGGTGGCTGATTACCTATGCGGACCTGATCACGCTGCTGCTCATCTTTTTCGTCATGATGTTTGCCATGAGCCGGCTGGATACCGAAAAGTATAAAGAAATCACGCAATCGCTCCAGAACACGTTCCGCAGCGGCGATTCGCTTCTGAGCCAAGGCTCGGGCATCACGGGCACCGCGGACAAGTATACGCACAGAAATCCGGACGTTACGTCGAAATCCGATCAGCAAAAAAAGGGGGCGGACCAGCTCTCGGACCGCGAGCTTGCCTTCCGCAAACAGGAGCAGGAGCTGCAAAACCTGATGAAGGTCATCTCCAAATACGTGAAGGACAACAAGCTCGAAGACCAAATTTTCGTCGCCGACCAGCCGCAGGGAATCTCCATCACGCTGAGCGACAAGTTGTTGTTCGACGTCGGCAAGGCAGACCTCAAACCGGGGGCGATGCCCGTCATGGACAAGCTGGCCAGCTTGTTTAAGGAGCTGAACACCGTCATCAGCATCGAAGGCCATACGGATAACCTGCCGATCGTGTACGCTTCGAAATATAAAGACAACTGGGAGCTTTCCGGTGCCCGGGCGCTCTCCGTCCTGCGTTATTTCCTGGACCAAAAGCATCTGAATGCCAGGGAGTTCCAATATGCGGGCTACGGCGATACCCGGCCGGCGGCGGACAACCGAACGGAGGCGGGGCGGCAGAAAAACCGGCGCGTGGAAATCATCGTGCTGCGGCAGTTAAAAGAATAGCCGAAACATGAAAGGCGGGGAACCGATCGTTCCCCGCCTTTTGCGTTGTTTCGCGCCTCACTGCATCCGGGCCGATTCGCCTTCGCTTGGCTTGCCGAGCTGCAGTTCGTTTGTTTTGGTTTTGGCCTGGACCTTCATGGCGACCAGCTGAAAGATGCTGACCGGCTTCATCACGAGGACGACGCCCGCATCCGGATCCGGCGCCAAAATGACGCCGAGCTGATGGTGTTCGCCGGCATAGATGGCCCGCTGCAAAAATTTGCTTTCCCCCTGCAAATTCCGGACCTCAAGCTTGCAGAAGGCCGGATTCTTCCGCAAGGCGGCATGCATTTGTTCCTTGGTTCGAATGCTGATCCCGTTGATTTTGACGATGGATTCCCCCGCCCTGATCCCAATCTCCTGGGCCGGGCTGCCCGGAATGACGGCAAGCACCTTCATTCCCTCCCGCGGGTGTACGAACATCGGACTGTTCTGCTGCTCTTCCAATCGGCTGTACCACAGCAGCCCCTCATGAACGAGGAAGCTGACGAGGGCGGCGGCGATCATCAGCGGCTTCCACCACGCCGCCAGCAAGCTGAGTCCCAGCAGCACGATGCCGTATATGAGCAGCCGTCTAAAGGTTTTGTCCGCTTTGGCCTGCGGCAGCATGCTTTGGGTCATTTCGCTGAAACCGATGATGACCGGCAGCGCCGCCATGCTGAACCCTGCGCTCCAGCCGTCTCCCCCAAGCAGCGGCGTCCACGGCAGCAGCTCCCCACCCGTCTGCGCCGGAATCAGGAGGAACAGCGGGATCGGCCAAAACGCCTGGATTTGATACGCTCCGACCAGCTTGCCGCGTTTGCTTTCCATAAATACCGGGTTCGCGAAGCCTGCTCCCTGCAGCTTGACGAGCAAGGCTTCGGCCAGGTGCAAAACGGCGACGAGCGCCAGCAGCGCCGGGATGTCCAGCTCCCTTACGGTATCGACGGCCGTTCCCGCCATCCCCGCGGGATGAAACCCGGGGAAAAAGCCAAGCACGAACTGAATGACGCCGAGCACGCCGATCGAATAGGCAAAACATAAAAATCTGACGCGGAAAAGCAGCAGGATGACCGCGACGATCCAAATGCAAACGACGGCTTCGGGCGTCAGCGATATCCCGAGAAAAAGAATAACGACGGACACGGAAAGGCCTGCCAGCAATCCGCCGATAAAAGTACGCCACGTCTGAAGGCCCCAGCTATGCAGCCTCACATGAAAAAGCTTGCGCTCCAGCAGCACCTGCCTGCGGTACATCAGCATGATAAACAGGATCGAAATATAATAAAACGGCTGCATCAGCAGCTGTACGATCGCATCCGTAAAGTTCCACAGCAATTCCAAAGCGACTTCCAAACAACGCCACTCCCCTTTCTGGATGTTTCCGAGTCCGCGATTTCGGCGGACGCTACAAGAAAGAAAAAAAGAAGGCTCATGAGCCTTCTTTAATGTTTCGACGCCGTTGCCGTGATTTCCTTCTGGACCTCGGCAATCGCCGCTTTGAGCTGATGATCGAATTTCGGATCACGGATTCGTTTGATCAGCTCGTTTTCCAAAGCTTCGGCCGTTTTGGCGTCAATGACGCCGGTTACGCCCAGCTTCTGCGCTTTCTGGAACGATTTGACCGCGGAAACGGTTTTTTCGTCGAAAAATCCGTCCTTGCGGCCCGGCTTGTAGCCGAGTCCGTCCAGCATGACCTGCGCGCTTTTGACGTCGGCATTGTTCATGTTGGGTTTCAGCGCGGTTTCTTTGTTGATCGGCGCCACCAAGAAATAATCCGGCTGCGCGACCGCGATGTCAGGCTTGAGGCCTTTTTGGTGAATCCAGCTTCCGTTCGGCGTCAGCCATTTGGCAATCGTGATTTTCAGCAGGCTGCCGTCGTCGAATTGTTTGCTGAAGCTGGTTTGCACGGTGCCTTTGCCGAAGGAGTTTTCGCCCATCAGTTTCGCTCCGGCCGACTGCTGCAGCGCCCCTGCCAAAATTTCGGATGCGCTGGCGCTTCCTTTGTTCATCAGCAGCGTGACCGGATAAGGCTTGCCGCTTCCCTTGGAAAGGTTCTGCTCCCGTTTCTTGTTTTTGTCTTCGACTTGAACGATGACTTTGCCTTTCGGCACGAACTGCTGCGCAATGTCAATGACGACGGAGAGAACGCCGCCCGGATTGTTGCGGACATCGATGACCAGCCCCTTCATGCCTTCCTTCTCCAGCGTGGAAAGCTCCTGTTTGAAGCGTTCGCCGGTATTCAGCGAGAATTGGGTGATCTCGATGACACCGATTTTGCCGGGTTCCATATGGGCTTTGACCGTCTCGACGTCAACGTCGTCGCGGATGATGGTATATTCGATCGGCGCGGCCGAGCCGCTGCGTTTGATCGTCAATTTCGCCTCGCTGCCTTTCGGGCCGCGGATTTTGGCGACGGCATCGTTCAGCTCCAGGCCATGAAGCGATTCGCCGTTGACGCTTAAAATGATGTCTTTCGCACGGATGCCCGCCTTCTCGGCAGGCGAACCTTTAATCGGCGACACCACGACGACGTTTCCGTTCTCGGACGAAACCTCGGCACCGATGCCGCTGAACGATCCTTCGATCGACTCTTCGAACTCCTCGGCCGTCTTTTTGCCCATATAAGAGGAATACGGGTCGTCAAGGGATTGGGTCATCCCGTTAATGGCGCCGTCCAGCAACTTGGTGCGGTCCACGTCCTGATAATAATTCGACTGGATGAGGTCCAGGGCCGTGCCCAATTTTTTCGCTTCATCCGGCTTCAAGCCGCCGGCTGCGCTAGCGAACACGCCTTTCCCCAGAGCCGCTTGATTGGCTATGCTGGAACCTGTCAATGCAAACGTCAGCGCGCTTCCGCAAAGCATCGCCAGAAGGACCAGAAATACGACCGTACGTTTTTTCATGTGTGATCACCGCCTTTTATTTTCCGGCCAAGCCTTGTAGGGACCAGTTCTAACCATTGTAGTATATGTCCGGCTTGTACGGAATATTTATGATCTTACAAATAAGGCATCGGATTCACAGGGTTGCCGTTCTCGCGGACCTCGAAATGCAAATGCGGGCCCGTTACCCGTCCCGTCGATCCGGATTCGGCAATCACCTGGCCGCGGCTGACGTGCTCGCCAACCTTCACCTTGATTCCGCCGCTGCGAATGTGGCCGTACAGCGTCCACATCCCGCCTCCATGATCGATAATAACACAGTAGCCGTATCCGCTCCACCATTCGGCAAGCGTGACGGTTCCTTCATCCGCCGCGTGGATCGGCGTTCCTTCCGGAACGGCCAAATCGACGCCCGTATGCATTTTGCCGACTTCCCCCGTCACCGGATGGACTCTTCGTCCGTATCCCGAAGACACCCGGGCGCCGCTAACCGGCATATATAACGGTCCGCCGTTGCCGGAGAATCCTCCGGAGCTTGCGACCGACGAGCTGGCCTTTTTCTTGGCCGCCGCGGCGGCCCTTTTCGCAGCCGCGGCCTTCGCTGCCGCCGCGCGTCTGGCTGCTTCTTCGGCCTTCAGCTTGTTTTTCTCCTGCTGCAGCGCCGAACGTTTGCTGACCAGGCTGACGAGCAATGCGTTTTGCTCTTCGCTGAGATCGTCCGAATCCTCGATCTGCTGATCGTATTTGGCGATAAGAATTTGCTTTTGTCTTTCATTTTCGTCCAGGATGGCTTTTTGGTTCTCCATCTCGGCGTACAGATCCTTCGCCTTGGCATACTGCCCTTCAAGCTCTTTTTTCTTCTCGAGCACGAGCGCTTTGTCCTTCTTATGCTGCTCGAGCAAATCCTTGTCCTGGTCCACGAAGTTTTTGAGCGTGTCCGCCCGTTCCAGGAAATCGGAAAAGCTCGTCGAAGACAGAAGCACTTCCAGGTAAGAGACGCTGCCGTCCGTGTACATCAGCCTGACGCGGGATTCCAGCATTTTCTCCCGGGACGCGATCCGGTCCTCCGCCGCGTCGAGCGCGGTGGCCGTCTCGCGGAGCTTGTCCTGGGTTTCGTCGATTTGGACCGAAATCTTGGTCAGCTTATTGCTGACCTGCTCGATCTGGTTCAACACGTACTGCAAATTTTGCGTCGTTTTATTTTTATAATGCTGCGCTTCCTGCTTCTGCGATTCGGCCTTTTCCTTTTGCTTTTTGGCCGCCTGCGCCTGCTGCTGCAGCACTCTTAACTCATGTTCGATTTGATCGACGGTTCTCTTTTTGGCGTAGCCCTCGGAGGGCTGGACAACGGCCGCCGCCAGCAAGACAACGGCAAGTACAGAGGCTATCTTTTTCAACTTGCGCTCCCCATCCTTTTCAAATAATCTTCCGTATGGAGTCGCCCTAGCTGCGGGCGCGTTCCTCGCGCGATTAACCTATACCTTCAAAAATTTGCGAATAGAGAGGGTCGTTCCCCACATGCCGATCAGGACGCCGAGCACGATCAGGAGGCCGCCCCACTGCCATAAATCGCTTACGGGCAGCAGCGACATCTGCAGCGTGAAATCGGAGCCCACGGTTGCCGCCAAACGGCTGTACCCGGCAAACAGGATCGCGACCGTGATGATCGAACCGATCAGGCCGATCAGCGTCCCTTCCACGAAAAACGGCCAGCGGATAAACGTGTTCGTCGCGCCCACCAGCTTCATGATCCCGATTTCCCGGCGCCGCGCAAGAATCGTGACCCGGATCGTGTTGGAAATGAGGAACATCGACATCACCGCAAGCCCGGCCACGAAAATGAATCCGATATTGCGCACCATGCGCGTGACTTTGAACAGCGTTTCAATCGTGCCTTTGCCGTATTTCACCTTCATGATCGGCTGCTGGTCGGCATGGCTCGCGTTTAACGCTTCGATTTTTTTGGAGACAAAAGGAACGGTCGTCGGTTCGTATACTTCGATCTTGAACGCGTCCGGAAGCGGATTGTTGTCCTTGTCGAACCCTTCGAGCAGCTCCTTGCCTTCATCGCCCATGCTCTTGCGGAAATCCTCGAGCCCTTGCTCCTTGGAGATGAAGTCGATCTTGCTGACTTCCGGCATGGCGGCAATTTCCTTCTGCACGGTTTCGCGCAGCTTCTGGTCCACGTTCAAATTCAGGTATGCCCGGATCTGCACCTGCTTGTCCGCTTTGTCCGCGATGGCGTTTACATTGAGTACAAGCAGAATAAATACGCCCAAAATGAATAGAGATACGATAATGGATACAATCGATGCGACGGACATCCAGCCGTTGCGGAATATGTTTTTCGCCCCTTCCCGCAAATGCCGCAAGAAGGTGTTAAAAGTCATATCCGTACTCTCCTCTCAGCTGGTCGCGCACGATGTTGCCGTGTTCGATCGCGATGACGCGCTTGCGCATCGTGTTCACGATATCCTTGTTGTGGGTGGCCATGACGATGGTCGTTCCGCGGAAGTTGATTTCGTCCAGAAGCTGCATGATGCCCCAGGACGTTTCGGGGTCGAGGTTACCGGTAGGCTCGTCCGCGATGATTACCGAGGGATTGTTGACGATCGCGCGGGCGATGGCGATGCGCTGCTGCTCTCCGCCGGAAAGCTGGGCGGGCTGGCGGTTCGCTTTGGCCTTCAGGCCGACCAGATCCAGCACTTCCATGACCCGTTTTTTCATCTGGCGTTTCGGGGTTTCGATGACTTCCATGGCAAACGCAACGTTTTCATACGCGGTAAGCTTCGGCAAAAGGCGGAAATCCTGAAAAATGACGCCGATGTTGCGTCTGACGTAAGGAATTTTCCGCTGCTGCAGCTTCCCTATATTAAACCCGTTTACGGAGATTTGCCCTTTCGTAGGCACCTCTTCGCGGTATATAAGTTTCATAAAGGTCGATTTTCCTGCGCCGGACGGGCCGACGACATATACGAATTCATTGCGGTCAATCTTGACGGACACCCCTTGAAGCGCATGGGTTCCGTTCGGGTACGTCTTCCACACATCCTGCATTTCGATCACTTCATTATCACTTCCTACATTACATAATTAGCCATTATAATTTCGACATGTTCCAGCTAATTCCTTTAAAAATCTTTCGGAATCACCATGATGTTTTTTATTGTAACAAATTTGTTACCTTTTGAGTACCCGAAATTTTTCCAATTTATTTACATATATATGAAAGACTGCATCAACCGCGTTTAATATGAAGCGAAAAAAGGTGGGAGCCATGAAAAAAGTTCATTTGACGCTGATCATCGTCGCCGCCATGGTGCTGATCGGTTCCGTCGCTGCCGGGGGCATACATCTTTATATCGGCCAAAACACGCTTCCGGATTACATTACGGTCGGCGGCTGGGACGTCGGCGGAAAGAAAAAGGACGAGGTCCTCCGGGAGCTGGACGCCAGGCTGAAACAGCTGGAGGAAAAGCCGCTGGCGGTGACGCTTGCCGCGAGCGACGGCCAGGACGTCAACATGACGCTAAAATCGGCGGGCGTCACGTTCGACGCGGCCGAATTCAAAAAAGCGGTTGCCGCCCTCGACGAAGGCAGCTGGCTGGACCGGCTCAAAGCTCGCCAACGGTTCAAACGGGAATGGACGCTGTCCCCGCGC
Organism: Paenibacillus sp. FSL M7-1455; assembly: GCF_038004655.1. Classification (NCBI taxonomy): domain Bacteria; kingdom Bacillati; phylum Bacillota; class Bacilli; order Caryophanales; family Paenibacillaceae; genus Paenibacillus; species Paenibacillus sp. FSL M7-1455. Next base: position 5,539,148 of record NZ_JBBORO010000001.1, read on the forward strand.
TGGAATCGGGCGCTGATGAAGGAGCGGTTCGGGCCCGGATGGGAGGAAAAACAATTCGGCAGCCCCGTCAACGCCTCGCGCCGCATCGCCAAAAACGACAAGGTGGTCTATACCCCGGAAGTATCGGTGCCCCGGATCGATTGGGAAAACTTTACCCGAACGATGACGGCGCTCATTCCCAAAAGCTTCCCCGAGCCCGAAGACGCGGACGTGCCGCTGAAGATAAAGCTTCCTTTATATAACCTGAAACCGAAGGTAACGGTGAACAGCCTGAAGGAAGAAGGCATCGAGCGAAAAATCGTCGAGTCCAGCACCGGCCTCGGCTCCAGCGCCTCCGGCAGGGTATACAACGTCAGCTCCGCCGCTAAGGCCATCGACGGCATGGTGTTGAAGCCGGGGGAAATATTCGATTACGGGCAGGTCATCGCAAAGGCCGAGAAAACGTACGGCTTCCGCGAAGCCCCGGTCATTCTGAACGGGAAGCTCGTCCCGGGAATCGGCGGCGGCATCTGCCAGGTGTCCAGTACCGTGTACAATGCGGCGCTGCGGACCGGGCTGGAGATCGTGGAAAGGCGCAACCACTCCTTGCCGGTCAGCTATTTGCCCAAGGGGCTCGACGCCACGTTCGCCGAGGGCTCCATCAACTTCCGGTTCAAAAACACGACAGGCAAATCGCTGCTGATCCGCGCTTACGTGGAAGGCAACAATTTGACCGTCAAATTTTTCGGCACGTTTCCGAAAAACACCGAATACGAGCTGGAGACCCGAACCGTCGAGACGCTTCCCGTGAAGGAAAAATTCGTGCAGAACAAAGACATTCCGGCAGGCGCGCAAGAGGTGCTGCAGGAGGGCAAGCCCGGCTACGTCGTGGAAACCTATCAGATCAAGAAGGTGAACGGCGAGACCGTCGGGAAAAAACGCGTTTCCCGGGATACGTACCGACCGCAAAGCAGGCTGATCGCCGTTAATAACGGAAGCGCCGAAGCCGGCAGCGATTCCCAAGGCTCCAAAGAGCAGATCGTCGAAGACGGAATCAGCGGCCCGAATTTCTAGGGAAACGGGGAGCCCGCAATACAGAAGGCGGCCCTTCGCCAAAAGCGAAGAGGCCGCCTTCTTAATCTTATATGGACGAACAGGCGGATGCTGCGCAGCTCTCCGTCCATCCGATTGTTCTCTAACTCACGGGTTTTAAAGATATTTCGTGATCGCCGATCTGTTCGCGGTATTTCTGAATGGCCAGGTCCAGCCCTTTCGAATATTGGTTCAGCGTTTCGGTTGCAGCGGAAATTTGCTCCATGATGGAGTGATGCTCTTCGACGGCTTGCGTTACGTTGTTCATTTCCGACATCGTTTTCACGGCGATTTGCTCCGTTTTTTCCATGGTCACGACCAGCTGCTCCGCGCCTGCCGCGATTTCTTCGACGGCCGAGGATACTTCCTGGATTTGACCCGCTACCTCGCCGACCGAAAGCTTGATGAATTCGAATGAATCTCCGGCTTGGTTCACGACTTTTAACCCGTTTCCTACTTGTTCTGCCACCAGCTTGGTAGAATCGACCGCCTGCGCCGTTTCCTTCAGGATCGCCGATACGACCTTCGTCACTTGCTTGGCGGAATTGGAAGACTGCTCTGCCAGGTTTCGGATCTCGCCGGCAATGACGGAGAACCCTCTGCCCTCATCCCCGAAACGCGCTGCCTCAATGGCCGCATTCAACGAAAGCAGGTGCGTCTGTTCGGCGATTTCCCGGATCATGGCGACAAACGATACGACTTCGCGCGAGCTCTCGTCCAGCCGGTTCATCATCTCGACCAGGGAGCGAACCGTCGTATCGGCTTCGTCCATCTGCTTCATGGCTGCCAAAATCGCTTCCTGCCCTTCCGCGGATTTTTCGGACGATTCGCCTGCCGCCGCAGCCACCTCGTCGGCGCTGCCGGCGATGTGCCGGATCGCGTTGACCACGTCTCCCACCGTATTGGAACTGATCCGGATCATGTCGGTCTGCTGGCTTGCATCTTGGGATACGCCCAGCGTCGCTTCCTTGATCATGTCCGATACGTAAAAGCCCATTTCGGCGCTGGCTTTGACTTCTTCGATGGTACCCGCCATCTGCGAGATTTGGGTATTGAACTCTTCCGATAATTCCTTGTACTGAAGCCCGATCTTATGTATATGATCTTCCGATGCGCCTGCAAGCTCGCCGGAGATTCCGCCGCCGGTTACGGCCTGGCCCCGAACGTTCCCGGCCCCTGCCGTACGCAGCAGCCATACCGCGATCAAATAACCGACCGGTACCGTCAAAACAAGGCTTGCGATCAATCCCGCCCAACCGGGCAAACCGCATAAGAGACAAATCAGATTGATGATGACAACAGCTCCCGCAAAATATCCTGCGCCCGCCAGCCCTATTTTTCTGTATTGCTTTTGCATGTCGGGATTTTCGACTTTCATGGTGCATTTCACCCACCTATCCGGTTGCACCCGATGTCCGCGGACATCGGGTGCATGTTGTATGGATTAGTTTTTCAAGAACGCTTCCACGTCTTCCAGCTTTTCAAAGGAATCGACCACTTCGCCAAACATCCGTTTCATTTGAAGCTTGGATACGGCCGAACCGGTGTAGTAAGCCCATTTGGACAGTCCTTTTTGAACCGAAAGATCGCCCAGCGGGCTCAGTTTTTCGGCGACGTCCATCGTAAACAGCTTGCCTTCGCTCAAATCCGTCAGGCCCGTAAATCCTGGCTTGACTCCTTCAAGCGCCTTTTTGAAATCTTCGATGTACTGGTTGACGTTGTCCTTGTTGATTTCGCTCACTTTGACGGTAACACGGTTCAATCCGGCATCATAATTAATTGTGTACATGCTTTTTCCCCCATTTTTTATCAGGATAACGAATATCCCGAATAGAATATATTGGTTTTAGCATAAGCAAAAATCATAGATTTGTAAAGAAGAATTTACCGAATTATGTAGAATTATGCCGAATTAGATAAATCCTTCTTTTCTGCAATGGTTAAACATCTTATGGATCATTTCGCGGTCCAGCGAACTCCACGAAAAGCCAAATTTCGACAATATCTGCGTCGTCTTGCCGGAGAAAATCGTAAAAAATGTCGTAGACACCGTTTCTTCCATCCAGCCGTAATGCAGCATGATTTGTTCGATGACGCGCTTCGATTGTTCATCGTCGTATTGCTTCCCAAGATAATCGACAAATTTGTCGAATGATAGCAGATCGATCGTTTGGCCGAACGGATTTTCTTGCAAAACGGCGCCGATATTCGCTTCGTGCGGATTGGCGATATGGAACGATTCGTTCCGAAGCGCCCGGGAATCGGCCAGCAGCAAAATCGCCTTGCTTGCCTGATCGACATAGGTAAAATCGAAGTCGCTGTGCTCTCCCGGCGCGATGCCGAGCTCGAAAAACGACTTCATCGTCGTATAAAACGCGTTGTCCGCGATGTTTTGCTGGAACCTTCCCGTTTCGGAGTGGAACACGATGTTGCCGAGCCGGTAGATGTTCGTGACGATCCCGCGCTCCCGTGCGGCCAATACGAGGCGTTCCGCCTCATATTTCGTCCTGGCGTAATAATTCTCGAACCGCTGCCCTTTTTCCAGGTCGTATTCCGTAAAGCACACATGCGGTTCCCCCTCGACGACGCCTGTCGCAACGCCGAGCGTGGAGATGTGGTGCATATGCTTCGGCCGGCCTTCGGCGGCAAAGGCAAGCAGGTTGGCCGTCGCCTTCACGTTCTGCAGCTCGAAATCGGCATAACTTCCGTAATGTTTGACGTTGGCCGCCGAATGGATAATCGCGTCCGTTTGCTGCAGGAGTTTCTCATACGCCTGAACATCGAGTCCAAACCGGTCCCGGGTAATGTCGCCGGCATAGGCATGGATGCGTTCCCGATATAGCCCGAACCAATCCGGTCCGAAGTAATAGGCGCATTTTTGCCTCAGCCGCTCCTCGGCTTCGGCGTCCGACCCTGCCCGGACGATGGCGATGACGTTCCAATCTTTTTCGGTCATCGCTTCCCATAGCAAATGGGCTCCAAGATACCCCGTGGCCCCCGTCAGAAGCACGTTTCCGTATCCGTTCACGGCTGCCGTATCCAGCTGCTCGTAATTTCGGTTACGCTCGTTATACATTGTTTTATCGGCTGAAAGGTCGATATTTTTTAAGCCGGCGTACAGTTCTTTCACCTGCTCGAGCCTGGAGTGGAGATGGTTTGTTTTCGGTTTGATCTTGCTTGCCAGCTCCGCAATCGTCTGATGCTCGAAAATATCGTTCATGCCGATCTCGAACTGCTTCTGCAGCCGGGCGACGACGACCGTCGCTTTCAACGAGTGGCCGCCAAGCTCGAAGAAATTGTCATGGATCCCGACGTTGTCCACTTGAAGCACAGCCTGCCACACCTCGGCCACGGCCTGCTCCGTTTCCGTTCTCGGACCTACGTAATCCCTGCTTCGCCCCTGGGACGCGTCGGGCTCCGGCAGAGCCTTGCGGTCGATTTTCCCGTTCGGCGTCAGCGGCATTTCCGGCAGCTGCGTGAAATAAGAAGGAATCATGTAATCCGGCAAGGCCTTGCCGATATGCTCCCGCAGCTCGCTGACGGACATGTCGGCCGTCGCCGTGAAATAAGCGCATAAATAGTGGCCGCCTTTGCCGTCCTCTTTGGCCACGACGATCGTTTCCGACACCGCCGGATGGTTCAGCAGGCAATTTTCGATTTCGCCGAGCTCGATCCGGAAACCGCGGATTTTGACCTGGTGGTCAAGCCGGCCCAAAAACTCGATGGTGCCTTCCCGGGTCCATCTTGCCAAGTCGCCCGTTTTGTACATGCGTTCGCCTTGGATGAACGGGTTTGGCACGTAGCGCTCCCGGGTCATGTCCTCGTTGTTGTAATAACCGCGTCCGACGTTGTGCCCGGCAATGTACAGCTCCCCGGCCACGCCGACCGGCTGCGGCTGCAGGTTTTCGTTCACGATGTAAATCTGCGTATTGGCAATCGGCTTGCCGATCGGAGGCAGCTCCGGAATCGCCCCGTTCGGGTCGATCGTATGCGTCGTGACGACATGCGTTTCCGACGGTCCGTAATGGTTATGCAAATAGACGCCGTGCTTTTTCAGATGGGCGCGGAATTTTTCCGGCACGATGAGCTGTTCGCCCGCCGTGATGACATGTTTTACGGAAGACGGGAAACGGTCCGCGTATTCTTTTTCGTTCAAAATGAACTTCAGGAACGATACCGGCATAAACAGGATTTCGATGCCCTTGGTTTCGATATGTTCCAGCAGGTCGCCGACGCTCATCCGCAGATCGTTCGTGATCAAATGCAGCGTGCCGCCCGCCAGCAGCGTCGACCAGATTTCCTGCGAGCAGACGTCGAAGCTGATCGTGGTGAATTGAAGCACATTGCCGCCGTAATCGACGTTCGTAGCCTCGTATTCAAAATGAAGCAGGTTGACGATGTTCCGGTGCTCGATCATGACGCCCTTCGGTTTTCCGGTGGTCCCCGACGTATAGATGACGTACAGCAGGTCGGACGGTCCGTTCACGTGCGGCAAATCTTCCGTGCGGTCGCCGTAAGCGTCCTCGCCGTCGATCAGCAGCGTTTCGCCCCCAAAGGAGACTTGTCCGGCCAGATGCGACTGCGTCAGCAGCAGCCGGGTATGGCTGTTCTCCAGCATGTAGACGACGCGGTCCTGCGGATATTCGGGATCGATCGGCACGTAGGCTCCGCCCGCCTTCAGGATGGCAAGCAAGCCGACGATCATCTCGAACGAGCGGTCGACCATCAGCCCGACGACCTGATCCGGCACGACGCCTTTGTCGCGCAGCGTCCAGGCGAGCCGGTTGGCGCGTTCGTTCAATTCGCGGTAGGACATGCTGCGCGGGCCGAAGACAAGCGCTGTTTTCTCCGGCGTACGCCGCGCCTGCTCCTCGAACAAGCCGTGAATCGTCATTTGATCCCGGTAAGCCGAATCGGTCGCGTTTAATCCTTTTACGAGGAACTCATGCTCCTCTTCGTCCAAAATTTCGAGTTCGCACAGCATTTTGCCCGGATGGACCAGCGCATCGGCCAACAGCTGCAGGAAACGGGCGCCGAACGCCTCGATGCTTTGCCGTTCGAACAAATCCGTGCAGTACTGGAGGTCGATCCGAATGCCGGTTTCTTCCTCCGTCAAATCGACCATCAGGTCGTATTTCGAGATCGGATGGACATAAGGATAAAGGGACGTTTCCGCACCTTCCAGCCGAAGCTCGAGTTTGCCCGTGTTCTGCATGACGAACAGCGTGTCGAACAGCAGGTTGCGGCTTGGATCGCGCGGAATGTTCAATGAACGAACCAGTTCCTCCAGCTCGTAATCCTGATGTTCGAAAGCGCCGAGCAGCGCCGTCTTCACTTCCTGCAGCAGCTGCATGAAGGATTTGCGCTTTTCGGGATAGCAGCGGACAGGCAGCGTGTTGACGAACATGCCGATCACGGCGTGAAGCTCTTCGCGCAACCGTCCGGCAACCGGGACGCCCGTAATGATGTCCTCCTGGTTCGTGTAGCGGGACAGCAGCGCGTGATAACCCGCAAACAGCACCATAAACGGCGTGACGCCCGAATCGAGCGCGAACTTTTTAAGCCGGTCGGCCGTCTCTTCGGGAAGCCTGATCGTTACCGTATCCCCCGCAAAGCTCTGCTTGGCCGGGCGTTCCCGATCGGCCGGAAGCTGCAGGATCGGAAGCTCGCCGGACAATGTTTTTTCCCAATAAGCTTTATGGCCCCCGTTAGCCCTTCTTTCAGCCGAGTCCGCTTCCCAGACGGCAAAATCGGCAAAACCGATCGGCAGCTCACCGAGCGTTTCCCCGCGATACAATCGGGACAGCTCATCGAAAAAGACGTTGGCCGAGATGCCGTCGACCGCAATATGATGGAAATCGACCAACAGCACCTGGAGATCCGCATCCCCGCAGCGGATGAGCCAAGCACGCAGCAGCGGCGCCTTGGCGAGATCAAACGGCGTGATCAGGGAATGGATCAGGGCGCTCAGGTTTGGTTCGCTGGTTTCCTTCTGCCCAAGCTCGAACGGAACCTGGTCATGCAGCCGCTGCACGATTTCTTCGTTCTCCCATTGATAGGACGTGCGGAAAGCATCATGTCTGGCGATCATCGTACGGAATGCCTGTTCCAGCCGCGGCTGATCCACTTCCCCTTCGATCCGGAAAGCAAACGGCGCATTATAGGCCGTTCCGACCTGCTCCATCTGTTCGATGAAATAAAGCCTTTTTTGTGCCGAAGCAAGCGGATAACTTGTCCTTGCCGGGCCTTTCGCAATGACGTCCGGGCCTGTCCCGGCGGTTTCGGTTGCAGCCGCTTGCTCGTTGCGGCAAGACGATTCCGAAGCCGCTTGTTCGATCCATTCCGCTTGCTCCCGAACCGTCGGCCGTTCGAACAGCAGCGTGACCGGTACGGATGCGCCGAAACGCCGCTCAAGCTTGGCCTGCAGCAGGACGGCCTTCAGCGAATCCCCGCCCGCCGTAAAAAACGACTCGCAGGCGTCCACGCGGCCCAAGCCCAGCACTTCACTCCATATAGCCGCCACTTTTTCTTCCCATTCGCCGGCCGGGGCTTCGTAACGTCCCTCGTCGAGCGAAGCCGCGGGGGCGGGAAGCGCACGTCTGTCGACCTTGCCGTTGGCCGTTAGCGGAAGCTCTTGAAGCCCTACCAACTTGGAAGGAACCATGTAATCCGGCAATTGCTCCGCCAAAAAAGCCTTCATTTCGCCGTAGGCCAATTCCCCGTCCGCCACAACGTATGCGCACAAATATTTGGCGCCGGATGCGTCCTCGAGATCGACGACGACGGCTTCGGACACCTGCGGGTGCTGCAGCAGCCGGTGTTCGATTTCGCCGGTTTCGATCCGGAAGCCGCGGATTTTGACCTGGTGGTCGATCCGCCCGAGGAATTCGATGACGCCGTCTTCCGTCCATCTTGCCAAGTCCCCCGTCCGGTACAGCCGTTCTTCTCCGGTTATTCCTCCCGGCACAAACTTCTGCCCGGTCAGCTCCGGCTGGTTCAAATAACCGCGCGCCAGCCCGCTTCCGGCAATGCACAATTCGCCGGCAATGCCGACAGGCTGCGGATGCCCGTATGCGTCCAAAATGTAGACCCTCGAGTTATCGACCGGATAACCGATCGGAATGTTCGGCGTCAACTCCGTGACCTTATAGGCGGTCGTGACTACGGTGTTTTCCGTCGGGCCGTAGCAATTGTACAGATCATAGTTCTGCCTGCTGAACGATTTCAGCTTGTCCCCGCCCGTCAAAAGAACGCGCAGCGTCGGATGGTCCATCGTCATGAAATGCTCGCAGAACTGGGTCGGCAAAAAGCTGATCGTAATGCCGTGCTGCTTAAAGTACGCATGCAGCTGCGTCGAATCCAGGCGGATTTCTTCGGGAATGACGTGAATCGCCGCCCCCGACACCAGATACGGAAACATCTCCCACACGGAAGCGTCAAAGCCGAAGCCGGCGTATTTGGTGGCCCGGTCCTTCTCGGTCACTCCGAATTCCCGGATGTGCCAGGCGCACAGATTGACAAGCGATCGGTGCTCGACCATCACGCCTTTCGGCCTTCCCGTCGAACCGGAAGTGTAGATGACGTAAGCCATGTCGCCCGGTTCCGCAGATTCGCGCACATTCCGCATCTTTGCATCGGCAGCCTCCGATTCGCCGCGAATATCGGCAGAAAACTCCGCCGCGCAAACCATCCGGCCTTTGAAGCGGACTTTTCCGTCCAGTCTGACCTTCGGCTCGGTGACAAGCAGCTCCGTTCCGCTGTCTTCGAGCATATACGTGATGCGGTCGGCGGGATACGCCGGATCGATCGGCAAGTAGGCCGCGCCCGTTTTCAGGATCGCCAGCGTCCCGACGATCATCTCAAGGGACGGCGTCGCGATGATGCCGACGATTTGCTCGCGGCCGGCTCCCCTCCGTACCAATTCGCGGGCCAATCTGTCCGCTTTTTCGTTCAGCTCGCCGTACGTCAACGATTCGCCTTGGTAGACCACCGCGACGTTATCCGGAGCCTTGTGCGCCTGCTCCTCAAACAAGCCGTGGATGGTCCGGTCCAATTCGGCATGCGCAGCCGTTTGGTTCCAGCCCGCAAGCTGGGCCTCCTCTTCTTCCGTCAGCAGCTTCAAGCCGCCGATCGTCATGTTTGAACCTGCCGCCCATGCGGCCATGATATGCTGCAAATGCCGGCACATGCGGCGAATAAAATCGCCGGGGAACATGCCGTCCGCATGCCAAACCTCGAAGCCGCCCGCTTCGTGTAGGTGCAGCGAGACCGCCAGTTCAAATTTGCCCTGCAGCTCGTCCGGGCCTATGCCGCTTCCCGTCCAGATGGCGGTGTTGCATACCGGGGATCCTTCGTCCAGGCCGGCGCAAATACCGGCGATTTCATCGAAAGCCGCCGACTTGGCCGCATGCTCCGTCATGGCTGCGGCAACCTGAAGCACATGGCTTTGCAGCGCCGTTGCCCCGTCCGCCTTCGTTATGAGCGGATAGGCTTGCTCGGCGGATGCGACGACGGCGAACGCAACCTCCTCCCGGCGCAAATACCGGATCAGCAGCATGCCCCATGCCGCACTCAGCAGCACGCTTGGTTCAATACGCGCGGTCTCGCATGCCTGCCGAATTTGACGCCCCGTTTCCTTCGGCCAGCGATACATAACCCTTTGCATTGGAATGGGCGCCTTTCCGGAATGAATGCGCAGTATCGTCCGTTCTTCCAATTGCTTCACATACCGATTCCATTCATCCAAGTTGGACTTTCCTGTTGTTAACACCGACATGTTCATCTTTCCTTTGCTAGATCATAGGATTCATATATAAAAAAATTAAAAAACAAAAAAACTCTACTTGCCGAGAGTAGAGTTCCTTTGATCGCGAAAACGTCTTTCGGCAGCTGGCTGGCATAGCGAAAAGATCGAGGATCTTGCGCCTGAAGCCCCTTTAGCTTTGTGCCCCTGCCTTTCGGCAGGTTTACCTTTGGCTTGAGTTTTCAAAGTGCGATATTTCAGGTATTGCAGAAAATGAAAATGAAATATCTGAAAAATACACTTTTAATATATCATGTTTATAGTCAAAGTACAGGTTAGATCCTTCCAATAAGAGGCAATAAAAGTGTCTATATCCCGAAATTATGGGAATTGCCATAGGTTATCATTGGAAAAGCCCCCCCTCGCCCTGAATCCCCGGCTTCAGAACATGACTGTAACGCAGCCAGCAGCCCCCCCGGAGAAAAGCGCCGGACAACGACCGCTTGCTCCTCCAGCGGCATGCAAACGGATAACTTGTAGGCGGGGTCAAACGGGACGACTTGAAGATGCAGCTCCGGATCGATCCTGCCTTGATGCACGATGCGAATCCCGGAAGGATGCCTGACCGTCTCCAGCTTGGACAAGCCGATCGAAAGGCCTTTGCCGACGGCTTTGGAATAACTTTCTTTAAGCGTCCACAACTCGAAAAAAAAGGCATCCCGACGTTCGGCGGGCTGCCTTCTCCATTCAGTCAGCTCCCGTGGCGTAAAACACAACTCGGCTGCTTCCTCCTCCGCCCGGCCGATATGCTCGACATCGATGCCGATCGGTCCCCCGGCGCCCACGGCGCATACGACCCAATCCTTGGCATGGGACACGTTAAAATAATAGTCGGGAACGCCTGCCAGGAACGGTTTGCCGTAACCATCCCTGGCAAACTCCACGTTCCGGAGCCGGAGCCCCTTTTCGAGACAAGCCGTCACCCGCTTCAAGGCATCGGAAACGATCACGCGCTCCGCATCCCGCTCCGATCTGTGCCTCGCGGCCCGGGACCTTGCTTCATCAGGCAAAAAAGCGAGCAGCCGCTGCATATCCGCGCCGGCGCCTTCCCGCCAATCGTTAAGATTTACGGCATATATCGTCGCGATGCGTTTCACCTTCTCCCTTCCTCGCTCCTTGCATCGAAGGCCGTTTATGGCACAAGTCAAGGAATCAGTTTGAGCTTGCGCGCCTGCTCTTCGGTCAAAATAAATTCCTCGGCCGGCCATACCTCGTCTTCGTCGTCCACGCCGAACATGTTCATGACCTCGGGCCAAATTCCTTTTTCCACCGCTTCTTCCTGGGTAATAATCACTTTCATGAGCGACCAGCCTCCTCATGTTGACCGTATTTAATTCAAGTATTACCCAATCATGGACCCTTGTCGACAGCAAAATGGCATCCGGAGTGCAACGGCTCTGTTCGATCATCCCATTAAGCCTTCGTTCGGGATTGCGCGGGGGAAGGCTCTTGGGCGAACTGCATCCGCCCCGCGCCCATCATCGACACCGAAAGCAAGGCGAAAAACACCGGAAGGAGAGCCCACAGAAACGCATGTTCGACGGAAAGCGAAAGCGCCGCGCTGATTTTTTCCATGACGGGCTTCGGAATCAGCGCTCTCATCTCAGGCGATAAGAGCTGCTGCGGGTCGGCGTTTGCCGGCATGTTTTCCCCCGAACCCCCAAGCCTTTCCGCCAGTTGATTATTGAAATCGTTGCGCTGAATGATGCCGAACACGGTAATTCCGATCGTCATCCCGAGCGAACGCAGAAACGAAATCGTCGAGTTGGCCGACCCCCGCTGCCGCACATCCATCCCTTGGATGGCCGACATGCTGAGCACGGAAAACGAAAACCCGATGCCAAAGCCGGTAATCATCATATAAAGCGAAAGCACCGTCCGGGACGTTTCCGGCGTAATCGTGGCAAGCAAATACATGCCGAGCAAAAACACGACGGCCGAAAAAACCATGATTCTGCGGAACGTCATTTTGGCGGAAAGCATGCCGCCGACTTGCGAAGCGACAACCGAGCTCAGTGTAAGCGGAAGCAGTATCAATCCGGAGTTAGTCGCACTTCCACCCATGACGCCTTGGACGAAAATAGGAATGTACACCGCCGCCGTAATAAAAGCCGCCCCGTAAAACAATGCGGCCGCGCTGCTTGCCGCAAACAGCCTTTTCCGGAACATGCCGTACGAGATGATCGGTTCCGCCGCCTTGCGCTCAATCAGCAGGAACGCGATGAACAGCACGGCAAACGCCGCAAACAAACCTAAAATGACGAAGGAATCCCATGCATATGTGTTGCCGCCGAGCTCGAGCGCGAACATGAGGCTGACGACAGCGCCCACAAGCGTTGCCGCTCCCCAGACGTCGATTTTTTGCCGCGAATGCTCATGCGATTCCTTGTAAAAGAACACGACGAGCAGAAACGCGAGCAGCCCCAGCGGGATATTGATATAGAAAATCCAACGCCAATGCCAATAATCCGTAATATACGCTCCCATCAAAGGACCGAACAAATTCGCGATGCCGAAGACCGCGCCGAACATCCCTGACATTTTGCCCCGCTTCTCCGGCGGAAAAATGTCAAAAATGATCGTAAACGTAATCGGGATGAGCGCGCCGCCGCCAATCCCCTGAATGGCCCGATAGATGCTGAGCTCCGTAATCGTATGCGCCGTGCCGCACAGCATGGAGCCGATCAGGAAAACGACGATGCCGAAGACAAAAAATTTCTTCCTGCCGTACATATCCGACAGCTTCCCGAAAATCGGCATGCCCGCCATTTCGGCCACCATGTACGCCGATGTCACCCAAACGAATTGGTCGAGCCCGCCCAGCTCCCCGATCATCGTTCCCATGGCAGTCGCCACGATCGTATTATCGATGGCCGCGATCAGGATGCCGAGCAACAGCCCCGCAACGATCCATCCCAGCCTGTTCTTTTTAACCGCCATAAAAGCCTATCGCCCCTTTCCTCACCATTCGGCTTTGGCCGACTGCGAAACGACGGCTTCGGGATCCTGCTTCAATTCATCCTTGTATTCCACAAGGCCGATGCTGCATCCGGCGCCGATGGTGACGCTGCGTCCCCGGACCACGGCAGCTTTGGTATTTTCCAGCTCGACCGTATCTCCTTCGATCGTTTCCGCCGTAAGCATGCCGTCCGGCCCCATGAACAATTTCCCGAAAAGAGACATGCCGCTTCCTTTTTTGACGGTAATTCGGCTTCCGACCAGCTCCCGCAGCCGGCTGTGCCCGTGCAGCTTGAAATCCGCCTGCTCGGCATTCAGCATGCCGTTCACGTCGACCATTCCCCGGACAACCAGTTCTTCCATCTGGCAATCCGCGTTCGCCCGGAGCTCTCCCGTGATTTTCGCTTTTTCCGCCGACACCCGTCCGTCGACCGACATGACGCCGGAAATGGAGACGCTTTGAGCCGACAGGTCCCCGCCGATCCGCAGCTCCCCTTGCGTCCGGAAGCTCCCGCCGCTTGCGCTGCCGGCTACTTTCAGCGTGCCGGTGCAGGATACGCTCCCCGCCTGAAGCACCCCTTTCACCTCGGAATTGCCCAGGCATTTGAACATTTCGCATTCCGTGTCGGCATGGATGATCGCGTCGCCCATGATTTTAACGTTGCGGAAAGCCCCTCCGCCGGATTGGCCGTTGCCCGTCATTTTCAAATCGCCGCGGGTGCCGTTCGGATTTCCGTTTATATTCATGTCTCCGTTCCTCCTTTTAAATGTCCTTGCATTAAATCTGCTGCGCCTTTTCAATCGTGGCATCGTCTTCCCGAATCAGCCGGTCCTTATACTCCACGCGGCCGATTTTGCAGCCTTTGCCGATGCGCACGACATTCCCCCGCACAATATTCGCCTCCGTATATTCCAGGTCGATCTCGTCGCCTTCGATGACTTCTGCCTGAAGCCGGGCGGAAAATGCCGGAACGACCTGCTCGAGGACGCTGACCTTTTTGAACCGTTTGACCGATATCGCATCCCCGCCGATCTCATTGACCTTGCTGGGCATGCTCAGTTTGACGTCGATCATTCCGGCATTCAGCAAACCGCCGATGTTGAATCCGCCGTGAACGTGAAACCATTCGCACTGCACGCCGCCCCTTGTTTTCAAGCTGCCGAAAATTTCAACCTTCTCGCCGATCAGCCCGCCGGCGATGGACAAGCGTCCATTGGCCGTAAGCGATTCATGGCAGACCGCCTGATCCTTAAAAGTGACGAGCCCATCCAACATCATGCGGTTTGCGTTTACCCGGCCTTCGACCGTCGCCGTGCCGTTCACCGTGACGGCCTCGCTTTGCAGCGCCCCCTCCAACGTCAACGTGCCGTTGCTGTCGAAGGAAAGGCAGTCGGTGTCCCCGTTGATTTTCACCATGCCGTCCAGCCTGACATGAGAATACAAGCCGCCTTGAGACCTGCCGATGCCGGAAATGCTCATTTCTGTTCTTTCCATTCTTACGCCTCCGTTTCATTTAGCTTCAGCTTCAATTCCTCGATGGATGCCGCCAAAGGCAGCCGGAAAATCCATTTCGCGTCCTTGTCAAAATAAATTTGCTCCGCCGACTCCGCCAAAAACAGCAGCGGAACTCCCATTTTCCGGACCAAGGCTAATTCGCACGGTTTGGACGCAAACGCCCCGTAGTGCTCGCGCATGACCGCAATCAGCATTCTGCCTTCATCCCGCGTCATGTCTCCGCCTTGCAACAGCTTCTGCAGCACATATACCGTCAGGATATCGTCAAAAGATAACGTTTCCTGCCTTCCGGCCACTTCTTCAAATAATGCCAGCGAAATACTTGTAACAATGTTACGTTCTATAAGTTGGGCTGAGGACATCGACTGGATGTTCGAGCTCGGGGAAAACACATCCGCCAGCTCATCCAGCGACAATCCGTCTTTCATATTTTTTATGCGTTCGATCCGCTGCAGTATTTTATCCTTGGGAAAGAAGGTTTCCTGCCCCGTAAAGGCCGACTTACGGACAAACCACTCCTCGGGAATCAGGTTTTTGCGCTTCCAGCGGTACAGTTGCCCGTAGGAGATCCCCGTCAGCTCCAGCAGTTCCTTTTTCGAAATCAGATCCTCTTCGTTCATGACACCGCCTCCTTGCATCATAATGTAACATAACATTGTTACGTTGTAAATGGGTTTAAAACATTTTTATGATTTGCGGGATTGCGGCAATATACACTTGAAGACAGCAGAGACGGTTACGAACAGACGATTTCTGATACGAACGGGATCCCCGGAAATAAAAAAGAGCAGAATGCCGGATTCTGCTCTTACAATATACTTTGTTGCAACGATTTTATGAGTCCGCCCGCACGCGCCACACGGCAGCGCCGGAGCTCATCGCCCGGCAACGGCCGATCGCCTCTTCCGCTGTGCCAACGTCCTTTCTCCAATCGATGAAATAGCGGAATTCGTAAAATCCGCCCAGGGTTGCTTTGAAGTTGGTTTCCCAATAGTTGCTCATGGCCCATACGTAGAGGTGCCGTTCCGTCTCTTCGGTTTGCTGGGTGTGGAGCAGCCGTTTTCCGTGGTCCAGCGAACCTAACTGCACAAGCGGCGTATCCGGCGTGGCGATCATGAGAGCTCGGTTTTCTCCCGCAAAAGCCAGCCCCTCCTGAATGCAGTAGTAGTCCAGCAGCGTCCCCGGCAGCTGGTCGATCCCGGGACGGACGGGCGCGCCCGCTTTATCCAGCCATAGCGCCTCGGCATCCGGCAATCCGGAAGTGAACGGCAGCGAAATATATACGTTTTCCGGTTCCCATACGCTTTCTTTATGGAAACGGACGGAGACGTCGACCCGGCTTGATCCAGCATAAAGCTTCAGAAATACGGAATAACAGCTCATGCCGCGCGTTTCGAACTGCAGCTCCACGACTCCGTACAACGGGCCGTTCGAGACGGCCTTGGCCTTCGCAAGCCGCCCGACAAAGCGCTGCACGTTCAGCCCCTTGCGGTTACGGCCCATCGCGCTGCGCACGGCATACATGCTTCCCGAATTCGCAGGCCCTTCCGCAGGGGTCACTTCGTAAGCAGGCGTAAACGCCCCATGTTTCCGGTCCGCGCGGATCAAATCCTCTCCGGTTTCCTTGATGACCCAGGACACGATCCCTTCTTCGTTCCAGCGAATGTTTACGTGAGGGGATTCGGCCCCATGCTGCGAAAATACGCATGCATCCTTCGCTTCGCCTGACGGGTACATATCCTCGATGTCGTATACCGTGTCGGCGCCGACCAGCTTCACGTTGCTCGTCGTGACCGTCTTCGATGTTTTGGCGGGACGAACCGTGAATTGTTTCTGTTCCCCCGGCCCCAGGTCTACCTCGACCGAGGCGCACTGAACGCCGATTTGGTGCAATACCGCCTGCCCCGTGCTTTCGTCGACCACTTCCAGCCCGTCCTTAAAACGTTCGTTTTCGAAGCCGTCCCATTCCAAATCCGCCAGCTGCCTTAATGCATGCCGCTCGGTATTGGCCACCCGGTAACGGAAAGGGCGTCCGGGATACAGCAGGGCTCCGCCCAGAGCATGCCGGACTTTATCCAAGGCCAGATGGGCCAACCGGCTGGCGTTGGCGGCATAAGCCAGCTTGCGCGCCTCAAGCATCTGCACGTTCCAGTGCCACGGCGCATGCACCGAAGCATGGAATCCCCACGTATGCTCGGCATACATGACAAGCTGCTGCTCGATGCCGGATAGCTCCTCGCGGCTTACAGTCTGCTGCCGGGGGTCCAAGCTTTTCACTTTGCGCAGCGTTCGCTGGGCATCCCTGAACATTTGCGTGTGCATCGGCGTGGAGCTTACGCCGTCCGACCACCAGTCCGGCCAATCGCCGCGATAGACCGGAATTTCCGCATCCTGCTGCTTCAGATGGCTGAAAAATCGGCTTAACGTGGACATTTCAACCGTAATCCTGTCTCCGTGCAGCTCATTCCAGGAGCGAATGGCCCGCGCGATGTCCCCGTTCGGCGAGCCGTTGTCGGTAGCCAGTCCCGACACCATGACCGGCACAAAATCATACGGGTATCCTTCGTCCTCCAGCTTGCTTAAATACCGTTCGATGCGCGTTTTCATGATCTCTTCCCGGTTGTCCACGATGGCCGGCGTCCGGAATTCGTCGCGGATCATGTAGCTGCCGACGCCGTCCGGACAAAGGCCCAGCTCGTTCCCGAACATGTAATGCTCCCCGTTCCAGACGAGCAGCTTTCTTCCGTCCGGCGCTTCCCACCAGAACGGGGTCTGTTTGCGGCCCAGCGCAAACATGCCGTGATGCGTGTGGATGCAGGAAAACAGATGCGAAATGCCCGCATCCAGCAGGCTTTGCGCGTACCCCCAGCCGTAGCCGTTAATGTCGGCGGTCATCGCCGAGTCCACGGGACAGCCGATGGAGCGCCCGTATTCCGCCGCCTTGGCGTGGATGGCCCGCAGCAGATCCTCATCGGCAAGCTCCGTCATGTTCAGGTAGGTACCGGAAAGCTCAATATCGCCCTGCCGTACCGCCTCCGCAAAATCGCGCCGTTCTTCGCTGCCCGCCTCCTTCAGAAACTGCTCCACCGCCCAAAACGTCTCGCAGGTCCATTTGAAACCTGACCATTCGTCGCGTTTTCCGGATCGCATGTCTTTGCATATCCGGATGGCCTGTCGGATAAAATCCACATGATACTGCTCGATCCGTTCCTGCCTTTCCGTATAACCGATGTCCGTATGCGAATGGTGGATCACAAACATGCGCCACTTCCGGCTTGGTTTATTCATGAGTACCTCTCCCATCATGAAGATTTCATAAAAACGGTATTGACCCAATGTTCCATGGAAAAATCACTCGCGCTGCACGTCCGCAAAAAGCCGGCTTGCCCCTCTGAGCGCGCTTATCGACGTGTCCGCCGCTATTCGAACCGGAACGCCTCCCAGCCGGCCGGAGACGAACAGGTCCGCGGATTTGGCGATTTGCCCGCCGATCACGATCTCATCCGGCTGAAAAGAGCCGATCCAGGGAAGCAGCGCCTCCGACAGCCTTTCGCCGAATCGGCGGAACAATTGCACAACCTGCATTTCGCCGTCACGCGACCTGGCGGCCAACAATTTCACGTCTTCGTCCCCGTGCGCCACTCGCGGCACTCCCATTTCTTCGGCGAGCCGAACGATCCCTCTGCGCGAGATGTAATCGTCCAGCACCCCGTCCCGATAAGGCAGCCGATACAGCCAGCCTTCCTCCGGAACCCCTTCGCCCTGTTTGACCAGCCGTCCGCGGTTAACGAAAGCGGATCCAAGTCCCGTACCAAGCGTCAAATACATCGTTTTTTCCCCGGACCGCCCAGCGCCAAAGGCGTATTCGCCCAGCGCGAACAAAGCCGCGTCGTTTTCGATGGCAACCGCCGGGATGCCGCTCCACCTGCTTGCAAGCCCTGGAATCGCGCCGATTCTTGCCGTTAATTCCTCCCGAAGATTTACGCCGTACAAAGCCTCAAATTTGTTCAAGCCGCGGGTAAGGCAAATCCCCCGTTCATAATCGAAAGGGCCCGGGAAGGCCAGCCCGACGCCGCGGATGCCGCATTCGGGCGGAACCTGCTTCCCTTGAATGTCGACGAGATCCGTAAAATGCCGCAGCAGCGCCTCCTTCGTCTCGCCCGATCTTGCGGGATAAACCCGCGGAGGCCCTAACAGGCTTCCATCGACGCCAACCAGGCCCGCCTTGACATACGTGCCTCCCACGTCGAAAGCCAATACGACGTCACGCATGCGGATCAACCAGGCTGACGTTCCATTGCTTCGAAACGCCTGCTTTAATCAGCTTGCACGGACTGCCGCCCCGGTTCACGATCGTGTACGCGCCAAACGCGGCCGGAATGATGTAGGACTCCGCATAACGGAGCTCGGCGTACACCGCTCCATCCTCAAGCGAAACGACGGCGACGTGTTCCCCTTCGACCAAATTCAGCATGACGAACTCGCCTTCGGCCGCATCCTCCCAGCGGTCATCCAAATGGATGCGATGGACGTAAAACAGCAGATCTTCCCTTTCGCCCAGCACGTATTCCTCGTTGCTTCCCTGGGTCCTCAGCAGCCTTGGGCTTGGGATCAGGTTCTCCTGAACCCATTTCCCTTTGCGGGAGAAATCGATGTTGTCGAAAGCGTAATCGATGTTCATCGGCCGCGGCTTGCCGTCCAGATCCTTGCGCACGTAATCGTAAATCTTGAACGTGAACCACCAGGTCGTCGCGGAAATTTCCAGGACGAAGTTATCCTTTCCGGAGCAGTGGACCGTGCCGGTCGGAATGAGGTACAGGCCGCCTTTTTCGCTCTCCCATTCCTGCACGTAATCCGTGAAGGCGATCGGCTCGCCGGTAACCTGGGACCGTTCCGCCGCTTCGCGAAAAGCCTCGGGCGTGCACCCCTCCGTCAAACCGAGATAAACTTTGGCATCGCCCTGTTTTTCCATGACGTAATACGATTCCTGCTGCTCCATGAACTCGTTGAACCTCTCCCGGACAAAGCGCTGCTTCGGGTGAACCTGGCAGGAGAGGTTGTCGCCGTCCATCGTGTCCAAGTAGTCGAACCGCACCGGAAAATAATCGCCGAACAACCGCACGTTGCGCTCCCCCATGATCTCCATCGGGGCATGCGCCATGACCAGCAGGAACGGAATCTCCGCAACCCCTCCTCCGTGCGTGACAAGCAGCGAGTTTTCCGGCGCAATCGGCTCGAAGTTCCAGGCGCAGTTCACCATATCCTCCGGCAAATCCGCGATCCGTTTCATGTATTGTCCGCCCCACACGCCCGGCATCATAAACGGTTTGACCCGCAGCGGATAACGCGCGACATCGCGGATGGCGGCGATCAGATCGCCAGTGGCGAGCAGGGCGGGCCGGCTTGGGTCGTTCATGTCGACATACAGGTCGAAGGCTTCGAGCCGCTCCTTGCGGTAAGCCTCCAGCAGCGGCCATTCCACGAAATAAGCGATTTTATAGGCTTCGACGGCATCCACATTCCACGTGAACCCGAAGTTTAACAACCCCTGCTTGTGGCCAAGCTCCTGATATTCCCGGGAAACGTCGAGAAACATCGATGCGTCGCAGCGTCCGCCGCACAGCCACAAGGCGCCCGGGCCAAAGACGACGAATACCGTCCGTTCGGCTGCCGTTTCCGCGAGTCGCGCTGCATGCTCTTCAAAACGACGCTGCGAACCGTCCCTGAAATATTCGTCGATATTCCCTTCGGCGACGTATCCGAAAGCGCGGTTATTTGTTATGTTCCGCCGAAAATGTTCCCGAAGCTCCGCGCCCGATTTCAAATAACCGTACGTATCCGAAGCGGCGAATCGAAACCCTTGCTTTTCGGCATAAGGGATCAAACGTTTCAGCAGAGACTGGAAATCTGCGCCGTGCGTCCCGTCAATCACGATCGTTGTGACGTTGCCGTTTTGGCCTTGAGCCAGGGAAAAAGCCCGCTCCAGCACGGCTTCGTATCCTTGCAGAATGCCAAGTTCAAGCACGGCTTGCCGGACCCTATTCAACGGTCTTTTTTCAAACATAAGCTCCATCCTTTCCAACCGGGCCTATAAACGAAATTCAGCCCGCATCCCACGGGAAACCCCCGCGATCCCGAGCCGCTTGTTTTTGAGCCCGGATGATCGCTGGAATAACCGTATTTCAAACGAAAACGAACTCGTGTACCATTGTACAAAAGGACCTTGCGGGCGTCTTTGCATGAACGGGCCATCCTTTTGCAAAAAACGGACACGCGCATGCGCATCCTTTCCCGACTACACCGTTTAGGGGAGTTTCCTCATGTCCATCGAATCCAGCTTTCGCAAAGCCAACCAAATATGCAACCGCCAGCTGACCCGCATCGAAGCCGATCGTTTAAGCCTTTCGATTCTTTATTGGGGGTTTATGCCTGCGCATTTCGACAATGCCCTGCATCGCCATTCGTTTTTCGAAGCTTGTTACGTCATCGAAGGCAGCGGCTCCTATATCGAACACGACACGGAATACCCGCTCGGCAAAGGCACCTCCTTTTTGTCCGTGCCGGGGACCTGGCATCAAATCCGGAGCCTTACGGGGTTAACCTTGGTTTACGTCGCTTTTGAAGTGGATGAGGAGCGAACCGGGCCAAGTTGCGCCGAAGACTACCATCGCCTTGCGGAACAGGCCCGGCCCGTGATTTACGGCGCGGATGCCGAACCTTTGGGCCATTTATGGGAGACGCTCATATCGATCTTCGACGATCAAAAACCTGTTTTTCCGGCCTTGCTGCAGCACGCCTCCACATCCCTGCTCCTGTCGGTCCCTGCCCTTCATGGATCCTACCGGGAAGAAGCTTGGCATCATCAGGCGGACGCCGCTTGGGACGAAAACAGCCTTTTTCGCCAGGCGAAGCTGTTCATTGCCGACAACCTGAGCGAGGAACTGACATTGCCCAGGGTAGCGGGCCATCTCCATATTTCGCCCCGGCATCTGACGAGATTGTTTCAGCAGCATACGAATCAAACCTTCGTCCATTACATTCAGGAACGCAGGGTTCAGTTGGCCGCGCAAATGCTCTTGAACGGGGATTTGTCCATCAAGGACATCGCCTCCCAGTGCGGCTTCCAATCGGTCCACTATTTCACCCGGATTTTCACCCAGAAGCTCGGCGTATCCCCCGCCAAATTCAGGCGCGCGCAGTTCACGGAAGGGCGTTCCGGCAAACATCGCTTTACGGAATAGACGCAAAATGACCCCGCACGAAACGGGGCTAAACCAAATAAAAGCTGACGCCGGGGGATACCCGGTGCCAGCCTTCAGCTTTATCTGCGTATGCAAAATGTCTTCGTCAATGCGGGTATAAAACGTCGAACTCGTTCCCGCACGGCCCGCCGTCCGGATTCGCCTCCAGCATCACTTCGGAACCGTCCGCCGCGTACAGCGGGCGGTAGAAGGCTCCGATTCGAACCGCGGATGCATTGGCATAATGGCATATGAACGCCCGCCGGAAACGGTCCTTGGATTTGTTGCGGTACGACCCGTGGATCAGATTCCCGTTGAAAAACAGCACGTCGCCTTCGTCCATGACGGCCGGAACGGCTTTTTTGTCTTTGGGCGGTTTGACGTAATGGGTGGTAAACGACTCCTTCTCGTCAGCCAGTTCGGGGCATACCACTTCATAACCGCTGGTTTTCGGAACGACCAACAAACAGCCGTTTTCCTCGTCGGCGGCATCAATCGCCGTCCATGCGGCAATGCAGTTGCCCGGTTCCACCTTCAAATAGAAATTGTCCTGGTGAAGCGCCTGCCCCCTTGATCCCGGAGGTTTGTAATAATACATGCTTTGCGCCGCCAGCGCGGGTTCCCCATACAGATTCTCCAGCACATCCATCACCGGTTTGTGCAGCATGTATTTCATGGCCGTTGGATTGAATCGATGCGGATGCATGACGCGCGGATATCTTTTGAGAGGATCCGGGTTGTCCGGGTCGAACACGGGCTCAAAATGCCCCTGCACCGTCGTTTCGCCGATTCTCTCGAACGTGCTGCGAATGTCGTCCAGCTCTCCGGGCTCGAACAACCCTTTGACGATCAAATACCCTTCCGCTTGAAAAAACGCCATCTGGTCCGGCGACAATCCTTTTCCGCTTGGGCCCATAAGTTCGCTCCTTTACAAGGATATTGAAATGAACTATGTTCATTGTAGCTTGCGAAGACAAACGAAAACAGTAAGCTTTCTGCTCAAAACTCATCCGATTCTGCTGTCATGCAAATGGCCGCCGGAATCGGTCCGTTCCTGTTTTGCGATCAACGGAGGAGGGTTAGGAAAAATATGAAATTCGCTCATCATACCGCCGATTCCGGATATATTTTCGGTGGATATTACGACGAATCCGACGCTTATATGGTGAGACGCCCCGACGGCATGTCCGACTGGCTGCTTCTCTATACCGTCAGCGGCGGCGGTTATTTTCAGACGCCCCAAGGCCGAAAAGAATGCGCGGAAGGAGATGTGACGCTTCTGCGGAGCGGCGTCCCCCATCAATACGGAACGATGCCGGGACAACGGTGGCGGTTTTTCTGGTCCCATTTTCAAGGATTGCCCGAGATCGGCTATCTTCCCCAGGTTGAGGTGTGGAATCAAAGCATCTCCAGCGAATATTACCGTGTGCGGATCGGCCATGCATTTCGCAACCTGCTTCATGATTCCAGGGAGCGGGCGGGCATGTGGGAATTTTTATGCCAAAACGCCATTCGGGAAGTGCTGCTGTTATCCTGCGAAAGCCTGCATTCCCCGCTCGATCCGCGCGTGCAGACGGCACTGCATTGGCTTACCCGCAACATGGCCGAAGACATCACCGTCGAGGAGCTCGCCCGGTCGGTTGCGCTATCCCCTTCGCGATTATCCCATCTGTTCAAACAGGAGACCGGACTATCCATCCTCGAATACCGCAACCGGATGCGAATCCAACAGGCGGCCCTGCTGATCCGGCATATGAAAAAGACGGCCGGCGAAGCGGCCCTCGAGGTCGGATTTTCCAACTACAATCACTTTTCCAGACTATTTAAAAAGCAGTTCTCCGTGTGTCCGAAAGATTACCGTCCATGAAATCGACATCCCCATGCTTACATTCGTCTACCAGGCTGATCCTGCCCGCGCTCAAGTCGTAGCGATGCTCAACCGGTTTCTGCACGCCGTTCATTTGATCGAGCCGCTCTCGTCACGAATCGGACTGCCTTTGTCAAAAAAGGCCCTTCAAAAAGGGTCTTTTTGTTTTGCCATGAAATAAAAAGGTTGAATTCGAACTCGTTTTGCATATAATTAGTACCAAGTCCTAATACTTGATATTAATTCTACCCGCTTTCCCGGTTTATCGGCTTGTCCATTATCCGTAAGGAGGAAAAACCATGATCAGTAACGCAATATCCAAAGCCGCTATTACGGCCATCGGCACGTATGTGCCGGACAAAAGATTAACGAATGCGGATTTGGAAAAACTCGTGGAGACGAACGACGAATGGATCGTGCAGCGGACCGGCATGAGGGAGCGCCGGATCAGCGCCGAGCAAGAGTTTACTTCGGGCCTGTGCATCCGGGCGGTCGATGACTTAATGCGGACCTACGGCAAAACCGTGGAGGATGTCGATTTGATCATCGTCGCCACCACGACGCCGGACTACCCGTTCCCCAGCGTGGCGTGTTTGATTCAGGAGCAATTTAACATCCGAAGCACCGGGGCCTTCGACTTGAACGCGACTTGCGCAGGGTTCGCTTATGGCCTGCATCTGGCAAACGGGCTTATTAGCGCCGGGCTGCACCGCAAGGTGCTGGTCGTCGGCGGCGAAACGCTGTCCAAGGTGACGGATTATACGGATCGGACGACATGCATTCTGTTCGGGGACGGCGCGGGCGCGGTACTGGTCGAAGCGGACGAAGCCCGTCCCGGCTTCATCGCGTCCCTTCAAGGCACGGACGGCAGCGGCGGGGTCCACCTCTACCGTGCCGGGATGTCCGATACATTAAAAGGCCAACCGCTTGCGGGCCAAGGAAACATCGTGCAAAACGGACGAGAGGTGTATAAATGGGCCGTGCGAACGGTCTCCTCGGGAATCGCGGAGCTTTTGCCGCATGCCGGCATGACGACCGCGGATATCGACTGGTTCGTGCCTCACAGCGTCAACCTTCGAATGATCGAGTCCATTTGCGAGAAAACCGGCATTCTCATCGAAAAAACGCTCTACAGCGTGGAATATATGGGGAATACATCCGCGGCATCCATCCCGCTGTCGCTCGGTCTCGGCGTGCGGGAGCAGAAGCTGAAATACGGCGACACGCTCCTTCTATACGGATTCGGCGGCGGGTTGACCCACGCGGGACTGGTCGTGCGCTGGGGCGTTCCCGATCTGGATGTCCGAGCATAACCCTGCACCGATCCGTGAAGCTATTCGCCGCTGTCCTCCCTTCATCGTAGCGACATCGGCCTTTTTCCGTCCGCAATGAAACCCGCAGGGTTTGCTTAAATTTCGCTTTCGGGATATATATGAAGTAACACATACGACGGAGGCCGAGGCGCGGGCAGCGCTAAAGCGCTAACGCAAAGCAATAAGGGGAGCATGGTGAACATGATACAGATCAAACGGATTTATGACCCTGCCGAAGCTACGGACGGACAGCGGATTTTGGTGGACCGGATCTGGCCTAGGGGAGTAACGAAGGAAAAAGCGCAAATCGCGGCCTGGATGAAGGAAATTACGCCAAGCCCAAGCCTGCGCACCTGGTTCGGGCATCGGCCGGAAAGATTCGCAGAATTCAAAGCGCGTTACGAAGCCGAATTATCCGATGAGACGGCCCATGCTTCTTTGGAAAAGATTCGCGGCTGGGCGGCATCGGGAACGGTCACGCTGCTGTATGCCGCAAAAGACCGGCAGTTTAACCATGCCGTGGTGCTGAAGGAATACTTGGAGCAGATGCCATCTAGCGATGATGATTATTTTTCGAAAACCCCTTCAATATAGCCTCTCTGCGCATCCTGTTTTCGTTCGTAATCTGCTCTTGGCTTTTAAAAGTAACTTTCTTAGGCTTATTGACCGGAAAAGGAATTACCTTTTTGTTTTTCATCATAAAAAGACCATCCTTGTTCTTTTAGCATCAGGATGGTCTTGATCTATCAAATCTATACTATTCTATCAAGTTATTTATCTTATTTATCGTTTTTCTCGGCCGCTAAGGATGCAGCCGCCTCGCTTTGACCCTTGCGAATGATTTGAAGGGCCTTTAACACGTCTTGTCGACGCTCGCGATTCGCCTTTGTAATCTCCTTTTGGGACGTAAATTCAATTTTGATAGGTTTTGTCATAGGAGTCGCCACTTTGAGTCATCTCCTTCTCCCGAAGCATTTCCTTCTGCAAAATCAAGCAAAAGGCATGAACCAATCGATACACTTCCCTTATATCTATAATATCATGGGAAAGTGTGAGGGACAACGCTCTGTCATTGCCGTCATCAAAGTGAAAATTCCAAATCCATACGGCTTGATTAAACATCTTCATCCGATATGAAACGACATTTCGGCCTGGAGAAGACAAATTATATCTAGGGTCGCCGTCCGAAGACATCGCCGCATCCACGACAGCATACCGCAGCGCGTTTTCCTTGTTGATCTCAAATTGCTCAGGGCTGCTGCCGGTCGTGCCCTTATCGACGATTTTATAAAGCTTGTCTCCCCTTACTTCGTAGATCGTATACGCGGAAATAAAATCAAGCTCCGAAAAATTCATGACCCCGTTTGCGATTCGATAGATCGCCGTATTGATCGACTTCAATAAATCGATAAGATATAACACGTATTTTTCGTTTTTTTCAATTTCGCTCAGCAAAAATGCCCGTTCTTCCTTGTATGTATCGATATTCGCCTGCAAAAAATCCTGTTGTCCCTTGGCATAGTTCAAAATTTGCTCGATGCTTACATCCGTTTTGGAAGCATCGATAAGAAGCGGCGTCATGAAGGCATATAGCCCATTAAATGTGGCCCCGCTATGACGAAAGGCGGCCCATAGCGCATACTCTTTCGGTTTTTTGGCTTTAAAGGCGCCCACATGAAAATGTTCGCTGGCAATCGAGGCCATTTCATTCGTGAATCTGCAAACGAGGATCCAGTAAGTGATCATGATGATGAACGCCGCTGCACTGATCATGCCCCAAAGAGGGATATGGGCTAAATAGCCGCCAACGCCCGCTATAACAGGCCCGATAAGCGGCAAACCCGCCCATTTGATTTTGGCCAAGGTACCCGCTGATTTAAACGTGTTTTTCAGCTTCTTTAGCGGCCCTTTCCAAGCTTGTCCCCTCCAGCCATCGAAGTCCTGCTCCCGCATTTTCTTGATAATGGGGTCAAAGTCGTTTTTAATCTCTTCCAGGAAGCTATGATAGTTTAGCCTGATATTCAGATCGCTCATACCATATGCACCAATTTTTCCTAAATTTGATATGATGATAACTTACTCGCATCCATTTGTAAACGGTTATTTATCCTAGGATCCAAGGCGGCTCGCTTCGTGAAGCTTATCCTTTTTTAACAGCCAAAAAAGCCGCTCTCACGATTAGAGAGAACGGCTTTCCCTTACCCAATGCCTTTTATTGATGTTCTTCCAGCCACTGCTCCGTCATCCGCAGCAGCACCTCGCTGCGCTTGATGGCATCCGCGACCTGCTCCTTAGCCGTGCCGCCGTATACGTTGCGGGCGTTCACGACCGTCTCCGGCTGCAGCACCTCGTAAATCGCATCGTCGAACAGCGGAGAAAACTGCTTGAATTCTTCCAGCGTCAGATCGAGCAAATATTTGCCGTTCTGGATGCAGTACAGCACCGTTTTCCCGATCACTTCATGCGCCTGGCGGAACGGGAGGCCTTTGCCTACGAGGAAATCGGCGATGTCCGTCGCGTTGGAGAAATCCTTGTTGACCGCTTCGCGCATCCGCGATTTGTTGACCTTCATCGTGGCGATCATCGGCGCGAACAGCTGCAGGGCGCCTTCGAGCGTCGCCACCGTGTCGAACATGCCTTCTTTGTCTTCCTGCATATCCTTGTTGTAGGCAAGCGGCAGCGACTTCAGCACCGTCAGAAGCCCCATCAGGTTGCCGTAGACGCGGCCGGTTTTGCCGCGGACGAGCTCCGGCACGTCGGGATTTTTCTTCTGCGGCATGATGCTGCTGCCGGTACAAAACGCGTCGTCCAGCTCGATGAAGTTAAACTCGGTGCTGCTCCACAGCACAAGCTCCTCCGACAAGCGGGACAGATGCATCATGATGATGGAAGCGTGGGACAGAAACTCCAGAATAAAGTCGCGGTCGCTGACGGCGTCCAGGCTGTTTTCGTAGACGCGGTCGAACTGCAGCTGCTCCGCCACGAAATGGCGGTCGATCGGGAACGTCGTTCCGGCCAACGCCCCGGCGCCGAGCGGCAGCACGTTGATGCGCTTGTAGCTGTCCATCATGCGCTCAATGTCGCGCTGGAACATCGATACGTATGCCATCAAGTGATGGGCGAACAGGATCGGCTGCGCCCGCTGCAGATGCGTATATCCCGGCACGATCGTATCCAGGTTGTCGCGGGCTTGCCCGATCAGCGATTTTTGCAGCTCATAGAGCATGCCGGACAGCTCCACCACGCGTTTGCGCAGGTACAGGTGCATATCGGTGGCCACCTGGTCGTTGCGGCTGCGGCCCGTATGCAGCTTGCCCCCAACCGGGCCGATTTCGGCGATCAGGTTTTTTTCCACGTTCATATGGATATCTTCGTCCGACACCGAAAACTCGATTTCGCCCTTGCGGATTTTTTCAAGCACCTTGTTCAGGCCGCCTTTGATCGTTTCGACGTCTTCCTGCGGCAAAATCCCGCATTTGCCCAGCATCGTCACATGCGCCAGGCTCCCTTGAATGTCTTCTTCGGCCAGCTTTTGGTCAAACCCGATCGAAGCGGTATACTCGTCCACCAAATGGTTGGTTTGCTTCGTAAAGCGCCCTCCCCACAATTTACTCACGAATGTTCTCTCCTCTCTGATACGGCAGAGGGCCGCTCCTTCTCATGAATGAAAAGCAGCGGCCGTCATCGCCGTTACGCTTGCGCGGTTCATGGTTCTATTTGTTGTTCTGCTCCACGCCCGTGCCCACTTTGAGGCGAAGCGCGTTCAAGCGGATAAAGCCCGTTGCATCCCCTTGATCGTACGCTTGCGTCGGATCGGCTTCCATCGTTGCGATATCCGGGTTGTACAAGCTGACCGGACTTTTGACGCCCGCGGCGATGATATTGCCTTTATAGAGCTTCACGCGCACCGTTCCGGTGACGTTCTTTTGGCTTTCGGTCACCAGCGCCTGCAAAGCAAGGCGTTCCGGCGCAAACCAGAAACCGTTGTATACGAGCGTGCTGTAACGCGTAATGAGGCTGTCGCGCAGGTTCATCACTTCGCGGTCCATCGTGATGGATTCCATTTTGCGGTGAGCGGTGAACAAAATCGTTCCGCCCGGCGTTTCGTACACCCCGCGGCTTTTCATGCCGACGAAGCGGTTTTCCACCATGTCGACGCGGCCGATGCCGTGTTTGCCGCCAAGCTCGTTCAGTTTTTCCATGACCTGCAGCGGGTTCAGCTGCTCGCCGTTCAACGCCACGCAGTTGCCTTGGACGAACTCGAGCTCGAGGTATTCCGCTTCATCCGGCGCATCCTCGGGGGAGTTGCTGAGAAGGTACATGTCTTTGTTTTCCGGTGCGCTGGCATCGAACCAAGGATCCTCCAGCACGCCGCTTTCGTAGCTGATATGCAGCAGGTTGCGGTCCATGGAGTATGGTTTGGCAGCAGAGGCGGTAACCGGAATGCCGTGTTTTTCTGCAAAAGCGATCATTTCGGCGCGGCCCGGGAAGTCGTTGCGGAACTCCTCGAGGCGCCATGGCGCGATCACTTCGATGTCCGGAGCCAGTGCGGCAACGCCGAGCTCAAAACGGACCTGGTCATTCCCTTTGCCCGTTGCCCCGTGCGCAATCGCGGTGGCGCCTTCGGCGCGGGCGATCTCCACCATGCGTTTAGCGATCAATGGACGCGCGATGCTTGTGCCGAGCAAATACTGGCCTTCATACAGCGCGCCTGCTTGGAACATCGGATAAATAAAGTCCTTCGCGAACTCCTCGCGCAAATCGTCGATGTATACTTTGGAAGCACCGGTCGCAAGCGCCTTGGCTTCGAGGCCGTCCAGTTCTTCCTTCTGGCCGATATCCGCCGTAAAGGCGATAATTTCCGCGTCGTAAGTTTCTTTGAGCCATTTGAGGATAATGGATGTGTCCAGCCCGCCGGAATAGGCGAGCACGATTTTTTCTTTTGCCATCATGAACTTCCTTTCGTTTATGCTTCATGGTTTGATTATATCGTGATGGGGTCTTTAACCCATAGAACATTTTCGCTCGTGTTGACCGCTCCGGGTACGTATCGTTCTTCCGATCGCCGTTGTCTACCCCATCAACGCAGCCATCAATGCTTTCTGCGCGTGCAGGCGGTTTTCGGCCTGATCGAAAATCACCGAGTTTTTGCCGTCGATGACGCCTTCGCTGACTTCCTCTCCGCGGTGCGCAG
This sequence comes from Paenibacillus sp. FSL M7-1455, assembly GCF_038004655.1. NCBI lineage: Bacteria > Bacillati > Bacillota > Bacilli > Caryophanales > Paenibacillaceae > Paenibacillus > Paenibacillus sp. FSL M7-1455. The sequence continues at coordinate 5,569,111 of NZ_JBBORO010000001.1, forward strand.
GCAGGCAGTGCATGAACAGATAGTCGCTTTTTGCGCCTTTCGCCAGCTCTTCGTCTACTTGATAGTCCTTAAAAGCGGCCTCGCGGATCTTTTGCTCTTCCTCGAAGCCCATGCTTGCCCATACGTCCGTATAGATGACGTCGGCGTCTTTGACCGCTTCCTGCGGGCTGCGCGTTACGACGATTTCTGCGCCGGTCTCCTTCGCGATTTCGCGGCTTGCCTTCACGACCTCCGCATCCGGCTCATATCCTTCCGGACTGGCCACGGACACATGCACGCCCAGCTTCGCTCCGCCGATCATGAGGGAATGCGCCATGTTGTTGCCGTCGCCGATGTACGCGAGCTTAAGGCCTTTCAGCTTGCCTTTATGTTCGAGGATCGTTTGGTAATCCGCCAGCACCTGGCACGGATGCGCCAGATCGCTCAGCCCGTTGATGACCGGCACGGTAGCGTATTTGGCCAGATCCACCACATTGTTGTGCCCGAAGGTACGGATCATAATGCCGTCGAGGTAACGGGAAAGCACCTGCGCGGTATCGCTGATGATTTCGCCCCGTCCGAGCTGGATGTCGTTTTTGCTTAAAAAGAGCGCGTGCGCTCCAAGCTGGAACGCCCCGACTTCAAAGGAAACCCGCGTACGGGTGGAAGATTTTTCGAAAATGAGTCCGATCGTTTTGCCTTTCAGCGGCTGGTAAACCTCGCCGTTTTTTTGCTTGCGCTTCAGTTCGATCGCCAGATCGAGCAGGTACTGGATCTCTTCCGTGGAGTAGTCGTCCAGCTCAAGCAAATCCCGGCCCTTCAGGTTGACATGCTGCAGCTGCTCTGTTTGGGTCATGGGTGTTCCTCCTTGTTTGCGTTTGGTTATCATCTCGCCTAATGACGCTGCGGTACGGGCCGTTTTGCCGATGGCCGGCGTTCTCAGGCCGCTTCGCCCCGCAACAGGTCATTCAGGATAAAAAATATTTATAATATATTAATCTTTTTTTACGGCCGTATGGTCATGGATCACGCCGGCGATGATGCTTACCGCCTGATCGATTTCTTCCTTCGTCACGTACAGGTTCGGCAGCAGCCGGATGACGTTGGGTCCTGCAGTAATGAACAGCAGCCCGCGTTTTTGGCCTTCGAGCACCAGGTCGCCCACAGGTTCCGCGCATTCGATGCCAACCAGCAAACCGAGGCCTCGGACGGCTTTGACGTGAGGGTTGCCTGCCAGCTTCTCCGTCAGCTGCTCTTTCAAATAAGCTCCCATCTCTTCCGCGCGCTGCGGAAGCCGGTCCTCCAGCATCGTTTCGATCGTGGCGATGACGGCCGCCGTCGCAATCGGCGTTCCGCCGAAGGTCGAGCCGTGGCTGCCCGCCGAAAACGCATCCCGCAGAAAAGCTTTGCCGAGCATCGCGCCGGTCGGAAAGCCGCTGGCAATGCCTTTGGCAAGCGTAAAAATATCCGGTTCAATGCCGTAATGCTCATGCGCAAACAGTTTGCCCGTACGTCCCATGCCGGTCTGCACTTCGTCGATGATCAGCAGCAGGCCATGCTCCTTGCACAGCTCCTGAATGGCGCGGACAAATCCTTCTTCCACCGGAAGCACGCCGCCTTCGGCAAGCACCAGCTCCAGCATGACGGCCGCCGTATGGTCGGTAATGGCCGCTTTGAGCGCATCCAGGTCATGCAGCGGCACGCTTTTAAAGCCGGCAGGAAGCGGCAGGAAACCGTCCTTTACTTTGTCCTGCCCCGTCGCCGTCAGCGTCGCCAGCGTCCGTCCATGGAACGACTGGAAAAAGGTGATGATCTCATAACGATCCGTGCCTTTTACCTTTTGGTGATAACGCCGTGCCAGCTTGATCGCCGCTTCATTCGCTTCGGCGCCGCTGTTGCAGAAAAACACCGCATCGGCACAGCTGTTCGCCGTAAGAAGCGCCGCCGCCTTTTCCTGATTCGGAATGTGGAACAGGTTCGACACATGCCACAGCTGATCCAGCTGCCCTTTCAGCTTCGCCGTCACTTTCTCCGGGGCATGGCCCAGGTTGGTTACTGCGATGCCGCTCATGAAATCGAGATACTTGTTGCCTTGGTCGTCCCACAACCAGCTGCCTTGGCCTTTTACCAAACTGATCGGATATCTGGCGTAGTTGGGAAACAACGAACTGGATTGCCCTTCAGGGATACTCATATAAAATCACTCCTATCCGAATCGATATATGATCGTTTCTTTGCCGTACTTTTCATCCGCCGCGTTGGTCGGTATAGCCAAACATCTGTATTTGAAGTGTTTTATTTTACGATTCTCGTCCCGATGGCTTCCCCTTGCAGCACCCTGCTCAGCACCATCGGCTCGCTGCCGTTCACGATGACGACTTCCCGGACGTCGCCCTGAATGCAGCCGACCGCCGCTTTGACTTTCGGGATCATTCCGCCGTAAATGTCGCCGCTGGCGATCATGTCCTCGATCTGTTGAACCGTCACGACAGGAAGCACCTGCTTGGCGCCTTCAATCTCTTTCATGATGCCCGGAACGTCGGTTACGACGATCATCCGGTCCGTTCCCAGATGCGAAGCGACCGCTCCCGCGGCCGTGTCGGCATTGATGTTGTACCGCTGCCCGCTCGGATCCACGCCGACAGGCGCGATGACCGGCATGTAGCCCATAGCCGCAATCCCTTGAATGATGTCGGACCTTACATGCGTGACGTCCCCGACCCAGCCTACCGCATCGCTATTCGCTACCGGCTGCGCTTGGATCAAACCGCCGTCGACGCCCGAGATGCCAAGCGCCCTGCCGCCGCTTTGCTGGATGCGCCGGACGATCTGCTTGTTGATGCTGCCCGCGAGCACCATCTCCACCACGTCGAGCACCGCCTCCGTCGTCCGTCGCAAGCCGTTCACGAATTCCGTCTCAATCCCAAGCTTCTCCAGATTTTCCGAAATGGCCGGTCCGCCGCCGTGAACGATCACGGTTTGGATGCCGGAAGCCTGCAGCTGCTTCAAATCCTCGAAAAACGAATCCGGCAGCGCCGCCAGCGTACTGCCGCCGCATTTCATCACGAAGCTTTGCCGGCCTGCATGATCGGCCACCCGGGCGTCCCGCTGCTCCAATGTTTCCACTTGCTCTCTCCTCCCTCCGTATCCGTTTGGTTAGGTTCGGTAAGCCGCATTGATGCGGACATAATCGTAAGTCAAATCACAGCCCCAGGCCGTGGCCCGGCCTTCTCCTTGATGCAGATCCACCGCAATCCGGACGGTATCGCCCTTCAAATATTGCAAGGCTTCCTCTTCGTCAAACGCGACCGGCCGGGAGCCTTCCAAAACCGAAATGTGGCCGATTTGAATGTCCACCGTTTCCGGATTCACGGGTTCTCCTGCACGGCCGACCGCCGCGATCACCCGTCCCCAGTTCGCATCGGCGCCGAATACCGCCGATTTGACGAGGCTCGATCCAATCACCGTCTTGGCAATGGCGCGCGCTGACGCGTCGCTGACCGCTCCGTTCACCTGCACCTCGACCAGCTTCGTTGCCCCTTCGCCGTCCCGGGCGATCGCTTGGGCCAATACTTGGCAGATATAAGTGAATCCTGCCGCAAAAGCCTCCCAATCCGGGTGCGCCGGATGCAGCGCCTCATTGCCAGCCAACCCGCTCGCCATCGCAATGAGCATGTCATTGGTGCTGGTATCCCCATCCACCGTGATCATGTTAAAGGTAACGTCTGTGGCCTGACGCAGAAGCTGCTGCAGCGCTCCTGCCTCGATCGCAGCATCCGTCGTCATAAACGCCAGCATCGTCGCCATGTTCGGATGAATCATTCCCGACCCTTTGGCCGCCCCGGCAATCGTCACGTCCTTGCCGTTAACGACGACCGAAACGCATGCTTCCTTCTTTACGAGGTCGGTCGTTAAAATCGCCTGCGAAAAATCCTCCGCACCGGATGCTTCGCCGCTCAGCCGATCCGGCAAGCCGGCAATTCCCTCCGTGACGCGGTCCATTTTGAGCAGTTCGCCGATTACGCCCGTTGAGGCGACCGCCACGTCCTGCTCCGCTACGCCAAGATGGCGGGCAGCTTCCGCCCGCATCGTATAGGCATCTTCTTCGCCCTGTTTGCCGGTGCAGGCATTGGCATTGCCGCTGTTAACGACAACAGCCTGCAGTCTGCCGTCCTGCAGGCTTTCGCGCGTCACCTTCAGCGGTGCGGCCTGGATCAAGTTGGTCGTATAGACGGCCGCCGCGACGGCCGGTACTTCGCAAAAAATGGCGCCGAGGTCATGACGCCCGGATTTTTTGAGCCCGCAGTGCAAGCCGCCTGCGGAAAAGCCCTTTGGTGTTATGATGGAACCGCCTTGTACCGCGGTAAATTTTGATTGTCCCATATGCTTTCATCCCTTTCCTTACGGATACACCGGCGTGTATCCCAGTCCGAGATTCTCCTCCCATCCCATCATCAGATTCAGGTTCTGTATCGCTTGGCCCGCGGCACCCTTCACGACGTTGTCGATCACGGAAATGATCGTCACGCGTCCCGTCCGTTCGTCCGCCGCAAAACCGATGTCGCAGTAATTGGAGCCGTACACCTCTTTGGTCGCCGGCCAAATGCCTTTATCCCGCACGCGCACGAACGGGCGGCCCTCATAATACTCCCGGTACAGCTTCACGAAGTCCTCATCGCTATACGTACCGTTCATCCGTGCATACATCGTGCTCATGATTCCGCGCGTCATCGGAACGAGATGCGTCGTAAAGGTCACGGTTACCGGCTCGCCGGCAACTTGGCCCAGCACCTGTTCGATTTCAGGAATGTGCTGGTGTTTGTTGACCTTATAGGCTTTAAAATTTTCGTTGATTTCCGCGTAATGCGAAGTCAGGCTGGTGCCCCGGCCCGAGCCGGAAACGCCGGATTTGGCATCGATAATGATGCTTTTCGGGTCGATCCAGCCGGAACGGATGGCCGGGATGAGGCCGAGCAGCGTTGCCGTTGGATAACAGCCGGGGTTCGAGACGAAATCGACGTTTGCGACTTCCTCCCCATAAATCTCGCATAAGCCGTACACCGCTTTTTCCAAATACCGCTCCTCCGGAGCCGAATGTTTATACCATTGTTCGTACGTGCCGCCGTCCTTAATCCGAAAGTCGCCCGACAAATCAATGACTTTCAGCCCCGCTTCCAGCAGCTCCGGCACCAATTTCGAGCTTACGCCGGATGGCGTTGCCGTAAACACGACATCGGCTTTTCCGGCGATTTCCGCGGCATTCACGCCGTCCAGCTTATGCACGATAATATCCGTTAAATGCGGAAAACCTTCCGATATCGGCGCTCCCGCGCTTGATGATGAAATCACAGACGTAATTTCCGCCAGCGGATGGGCTTGAAGCAGCCGGATCAATTCCACCCCGCCATAACCCGTCGAGCCGACGATCGCTATCCTGATTTTCCCCGTTTCCCCTTGTTCTCCTGGCATCCCTTTGTTCTCCTCTCTATCCGTCTGACTTGCATCCCTCTCACAAATATGTATTATTATACGACCGTATTTATATAAATACAACACTTCAAACCGAATTTACGCATGTCCCCACCGGTTTATTTCCATTTCGCCTAGACAAGCATTCATATCAAAAAAGAGACACCCAAGCTATCGATGATAGCCGGATGCCTCTTTCGGGCCCTATAACCTCGCTATGCCTCCAGTTTAAACCCTTCCCCGAGCACTTCATGCGCACTGCTGATAATAACAAACGCTTTGGGATCGACGGAACGCACCAACGTTTTGAGCCTTGTCGCCTCGCTTTGGCCGATGACGACCATCAGCACGGTACGGTCATCCCCGGTGTAACCGCCCTGGGCATTCAGCTTCGTCAACCCTCGATCAAGTTCATGCAAAATCGCTTCGCTGATGCGGTCCGTATGGTCCGATATAATGTACGCCACCTTGGAGTAGCTGAAGCCAAGTTCTACCGCATCGATGACCTTTCCTGAGACGTAAAGGCCTACAAGCGCATACAGCGCTTTTTCGAGGGACAACGTGCATGCCGCCAAAAGAATGACGCTGCCGTCCAGCATCACCACGCAGAGGGAAAAATTGAGCCCGCTGTACTTCTGGATGATCTGGGCCACGGTCGCCAGCCCTCCGGTCGATCCTCTGCCCCGGTATACGATGCCGATGCCCAAGCCTACGGCGATCCCCCCGTAGATCGAGGCGAGTATCGGGTTATCCGTCGGCAGCGGCCAATCCTTCGTCACATAGACGAACAGCGGCAAAACGATGCTGCCGAGCAGCGAACGAACCGCGTAGTTTTTCCCCAGCAGCAAAAATCCCAATATAAACACCGGAATGTTCAGCGCCCATTGCGTATAAGCCGGCTCCAGGCCGAACCATGCCTCAAACAGCACGGAAATCCCCGAGACGCCGCCGGACGCGATCCCGTGAGGCAGGAAAAATAAATTAAACCCTAAAGCGATCACAAACGAACCCACGACGATCAGGGCGATATCCGCCGTATGGCGGAGCGGTCCGGATGGGGGGAGGATGGGGGCCTTTCTGCGGCCCGAAACTTCTGCATGCGACATCTTCTTTTTTCTCTCCTTGGCTTAAAAATGATCAATATCCGCGGTGTGGATGAGTCCGCCCGAAACGGTAATGAACGAAAAAAATTCCTACAACGATACAGTGAACTTCAGGGAAACGAATCCCTCGTTCAATCTATATAGCGTGTAGGAATTTTTTAGGTTTTATTCGGTATCCACTTTAATTTGGCTGCGCAAATAGCCGTCGATGAACAGGTCCAGATCCCCGTCCATCACGGCGCCGACGTTGCCGGTCTCTACTGATGTGCGGTGGTCCTTTACCATGCTATAGGGATGAAATACGTAGGATCGGATCTGGCTGCCCCAGGCAATATCCGACTGTTCCCCTCGGATTTCATCCAGCTCTTTTTGCTGCTCTTCGATTTTGCGCTCATACAGTTTCGAACGGAGCATCGTCATCGCGCGCTCCCGGTTTTTGATCTGCGACCGTTCGTTCTGGCAGGTGACCACGATCCCCGTCGGGATGTGGGTAATCCGCACGGCCGAGTCGGTGGTGTTGATATGCTGGCCGCCCGCGCCGCTGGCCCGGTACGTATCGATCTTCAGATCTTCGGTCCGGATTTCGATCTCGACGTCATCCGTAATTTCCGGCACGACGTCGCAGGATACGAACGAGGTATGGCGCCGGCCCGACGAGTCGAATGGCGAAATCCGCACCAGACGGTGAACGCCTTTTTCCGCCTTCAAATATCCGTAAGCGTTAAATCCTTTGATGAGAAGCGTGACGCTTTTGATGCCCGCTTCGTCACCCGGCAGGTAGTCGAGCACTTCGACCTTGTAGCCTCTTTTTTCGGCCCATCTCGTATACATCCGCAGCAGCATTTGGCCCCAGTCCTGGGATTCCGTGCCGCCCGCTCCCGGGTGAAGCTCCAGAATCGCATTCATTTTGTCGTAAGGCTGGTTCAGCAGCAGATTCAGTTCAAACTCTTCAAGTTTTTTCTTGAGGTTCGTTACCGCTTCGCTGATTTCCTCGACAAGCGATTCGTCGCCTTCCTCTTCGGCCAGCTCGGCCATCATGGCCGCGTCGTCGTATTCCTGCTGCAGCTTTTCGTATTGGTCCACGGAAGATTTGACCGCGTTCATTTCGGCGATGATGCCCTGCGCCTTTTCGTTATCGTCCCAAAAATCGGGCGCGGACATTTTCTCCTCGTAGTTGGCGATCATTTCCTGTTTAAGATCTAAGTCAAAGAGACCCCCTAAGGTTGGTTAATTTGGTTGCGATTTCCCGCAAATCATGTTTGACAGATGCATCGATCATGATTGTTCTTCACCTCTTCTATCGACATAAACTCCCTTAAACAAAGGGGCTCGGGATACCTGCAGGGTCGCCCGCGCCTTAACCTTCGATTCAAGGGAGTCTGGGTCCGGATCCAATGAATGGGCCCGGCTTGTTATCCTTGCGCCTGCAAGCCGTTAGACCGCAGGCAGGCTTTATGATCTGTATATTGTCTCTTGCCGCCAGTTCAATTTATTCCGATACGGCTATTCTTGCCCGTGGCAGTGCTTGTATTTTTTGCCGCTGCCGCATGGGCAAGGATCGTTGCGCCCGATTTGTTCCCCGACATGCACCGGTTTTTTCTCGGCAGGTTCGCTGTTGGTGGTAATTTTGCTTTCTTCCACCACCGCCTGGCGCTCCTGGTTCGCTTCGATATGGGCCTTCATGACGTAAGTGGCCACTTCTTCCTGAATGGCAGCCGTCATGGCATTAAACATTTCGAAGCCCTCGAACTGGTACTCGCGAAGCGGATCCGTACCGCCGTAAGCGCGAAGGTGGATACCTTGACGCAGCTGGTCCATGGCGTCGATATGGTCCATCCACTTGCTGTCTACGGAACGGAGCACGATCACTTTCTCAAACTCGCGAACGAGTTCGGAGCCGATGCGTTCTTCGCGTTGGTCGTATCTGGCTTTGACTTTCTCGAAGATGAAATCCGCCATCTCCGGAATTTCTTTGCCCCACAAATCGTCGCGGGTAACGGAACCTTCGTCCAGAAGCTTGCTGTTGACGTAATCGGCAACCTCCTGCAGCTCCCAGTTCTCCGGAATATCGTCTTGGCAGTGGGCTTCGACCACGCGGTCGATGACCGGCTTGATCATGTCCATGACGATTTCCTTGATGTTGTCGGATTCCAAAATTTCGCGGCGCTGCTTGTAGATGATTTCGCGCTGCTGGTTCATGACGTCGTCGTATTGGAGAACGATTTTGCGCAGGTCGAAGTTGTTGCCTTCGACGCGTTTTTGCGCGGATTCGATCGCACGCGTGATCATTTTGCTCTCGATCGGCTGGTCTTCTTCGAAACCGAGACGCTCCATCATGTTCAGCACGTTGTCCGCGCCGAAGCGTTTCATCAGCTCGTCGCCCAGCGAAAGGTAGAACTGCGTGGAGCCCGGGTCGCCCTGGCGTCCTGCGCGTCCGCGAAGCTGGTTATCGATCCGGCGGGATTCATGCCGTTCCGTACCGATGATGTGCAGACCGCCCAGCTCGGCCACGCCTTCGCCCAGCAAAATGTCCGTACCGCGGCCCGCCATGTTCGTGGCGATCGTGACGGCGCCCGGTTGACCGGCGCCCGCGATGATTTCGGCTTCTTCGGCATGGTATTTGGCGTTCAGCACCTGGTGTTTGACGCCTTTGCGCTTCAGCATATCCGAAATGAGCTCGGAGTTCTCGATGGACACCGTGCCGACCAGAACCGGCTGGTTCTTTTTGTGGCGTTCCACGATTTCCTCCACGACGGCCTTGAACTTCCCGTTTACGCTCTTGTAGACCACGTCAGGCATATCGATCCGCTGGTTCGGTTTATTCGTAGGCACCTGGAGCACTTCCAGGCCGTAAATTTTCTTGAATTCTTCTTCCTCGGTTTTCGCCGTACCGGTCATGCCCGCCAGCTTGCGGTACATGCGGAAGTAGTTCTGGAACGTAATCGTGGCCAGCGTCATGCTTTCGTTCTGAACCTCGATGCCTTCCTTCGCCTCGATCGCCTGGTGCAGCCCGTCGCTATAGCGGCGGCCGGCCATCAGACGGCCCGTGAATTCGTCGACGATGACGACTTCGTCTTCGGTGACGACGTAATCCACGTCGCGGCGCATGATGACGTTCGCTTTGAGCGCCTGCACGATGTGGTGGTTCAGCGTCACGTGGGCGTGGTCGTACAGGTTGTCGATGCCAAAGGCGCGTTCCGCTTTCGCCACGCCTTTTTCGGTAAGCGCAACGGATTTGACCTTAATATCGACCGTGAAATCCTCTTCCGCCTGGAGAGTCTTCACGAAGCGGTCAGCCACGTAGTACAGCTGCGTCGACTTCTGAGCTTGTCCGGAAATGATCAGCGGCGTACGCGCTTCGTCGATCAAAATGGAGTCCACTTCGTCGATCGTACAGAAGTACAGCGGACGTTGTACCATCTGCTCTTTGTACAGCACCATGTTGTCGCGCAAATAGTCGAAGCCGAACTCGTTGTTCGTGCCGTACGTAATATCGCAAGCATAAGCGACTTGCTTATCGGCATGGTCCATGCCGTTCAGGTTTACCCCGACGGTCATGCCCAAAAATTCGTAAATTTGGCCCATTTCCTGGCTGTCGCGCTGTGCAAGATAGTCGTTGACCGTAACGACGTGCACGCCTAGGCCGAGGAGGGCGTTCAGATATACCGGCAGCGTGCCGACGAGGGTTTTACCTTCACCGGTTTTCATCTCGGCGATACGGCCTTCGTGAAGCGCCATGCCCCCGATCAGCTGGACATCGTAATGTCTTTTGCCGAGAACGCGCTTCGAGGCTTCACGCACGGTCGCGAACGCTTCCGGAAGGAGCTCGTCGAGCGTTTCGCCCTTTTCGATGCGCGCGCGGAATTCCGCCGTTTTGGCTTTCAGCTGTTCATCGGTCAGCTTTACGAAATCCGGTTCTAGTTTGTTAATGATATCGACCGTTTTCATCAAACGTTTGACGTCGCGGTCATTCGTGTCACCAAAGATTTTTTTAACAAGTCCTAGCATGGTTAACCCCTTTCACGCAAAACAAATGTTAAATTAACTTCAAGAATTCAGGGTTATCAACAAATGAAATCGATCCGGAGAATCCGTCTCACAGGCATGCGCTGAATGACAGGATCCGCTGACGAACCGATTCATACAGAAATGCAGGTGATTGTCTGAATGAAATGATCCGCGAAACAGAATCGACTTCACCCAGACCGTTGTTACGGTTTGAAGTTAATTCGTTGAACAAACAGGATTTTGCCAAATCCTTAGGATGCATATTCAAGCCTCTACATATAAAATCCCGAAAATGGCGTTTGCATAAATTGTAACAGTTTGTAAGTAAAGCCGCAACCGTGCGGATGACAATGCATGCGCGGTTTTTAGGCCTACGATCTATATACGTAAGAAGAGCCCAATCCGTTGCAGGAGTTGAGCTCTTTTTTTCATGGATTCGGATTTAATTTTTGCATCATTTTGAAAAATGTACCTCTGGAAGCCCGAAGCTGCTTAATACGGATCGGATTCCGTTTGTTCGATCAAACCGTATTTGCCGTCGTTGCGCTTGTAGACAACACTCACTTCCTGGGTATCTACATTGGAAAACACAAAGAAATTATGCCCGACCATGTTCATCTGCAAAATGGCCTCTTCCACATTCATCGGTTTGAACGTGAAACGCTTGATGCGTACCACTTCGAAATCGTCATGGTCTTCTTCCGTCTGAAGCTCGGATGGCGCTGCGCCCGCAACGGCCGCTTCATCCGCGAACAACGTCTTCAAGCTGCCCTCCTGACGGAGTTTGCGGTTCAATTTGGTTTTGTGTTTGCGGATTTGACGTTCCAACTTGTCCACAACGGCATCAATGGATGCGTACATATCGTCGCTGCGGTCCTCGGCACGAAGCATCATGCCCGGGAGCGGAATCGTCACTTCCACGGTGTGCAAACCTCGAACGACACTTAGCGTTACATATCCTTCTGAGGCAAGGGGTGCATCAAAATACTTTTCAAGTCTGCGGAGCTTCTTGTCAACGTAGTCCTTCAAAGCTTCAGTCACGTCGATCTGTTGACCTCGAACACTTAAATTCATATGGCACTCCTCCTTTGCAATTCCATTATATCACATTTGTTAACGCTAAGTAAAAAGACATTTCTGTGTACGTCGCGGATGTAAGCGCTTATCCATGGACTTCGCGTTTGTTGGCGCTAGCGCGCTTTTTACCCAATGAGCGATAACGGAAGGGCACAAAAAAACCCTGGATTGCTCCAGGGTTTGATGCTATCGTTTTTCAATTACTTAACCATCTAACCGTATATGTAGGTCGGCCTTGCCGGATGATTATAATTTGATTACGTTAGCAGCTTGAGGTCCGCGAGCGCCTTCGACGATGTCGAATTCAACGTCTTGACCTTCTTCCAAAGTTTTGAAACCTTCAGCTTGAATTGCGGAGAAGTGTACGAATACGTCGCCGCCTTCAGCAGTTTCGATGAAGCCATACCCTTTTTCTGCGTTAAACCATTTTACTTTACCTTGCATGCACAAACATTCCCTTCGTCATCAAATAAAGTGTGACTTTCGTCCACATTCCTGAATATACCACTCAGGCTTGTTTGTTGTCAATTGGAAAGGAAAATGGTTTATTGTAAATTAATTGAAATGAAAAATAAAATTATTGAATCGTTATTGTTAACCCAGTTTAATGGGCCTCGGGATCAAAGGGAGGTGTCTCTGGAATACTTGTCCCTGTATTATAACCATTAACTTCAAACGTAATAATTTTATCAAAGAATACATAATCTTTGCGATTTACGAATGGCCCCTTATTATTATTGTGTTTATGCTGCTAGACTAAAAAGTAGACATGGAGAACCGAGAATCGGGTAAAATGAATCTATCCAAATTCGAGGTGCTACCATGACGAAAAAATACGATAAAGAATTTAAACTGCAAACGATTCAGATGATCCAGGAAGAAGGGAAAGCGGTGGCGCAGGTCGCCCGCGAACTGGGGATCAGCGACAACACCCTGTATCGTTGGATGGCGGAATACAAGAAAGACGGCGCACAGGCCTTTCCAGGCAGTGGGCAACTGAAAGCCGACGATAAAGCAATGAGAGATCTTCAGAAACGCCTTCGTGATCTGGAAGAGGAGAACGACATCTTAAAAAAGGCGATGCACTACTTCGCCAAAGACCGGCGCTGATCTATGCCTTCATCCACGATCATCGCTTCAAGTGCCGAGTCTCGAAGATGTGCGAAGCCTTTGAAGTATCCCGAAGCGGCTATTACAAATGGACCCAGCGAAAAGCCAGCAAACGTGAAAAGCGACGTCGCAAGCTGGAGCGGCGGATCCGTCGTATCTTTCTAGAATCCCGTCGATTATATGGAAGCCCCAAAGTAGCAAAAGAACTGCACAAGCAGGGCATACGAGTGTCCGAGAAAACAGTCGCTCGGATCATGAAGGAGCTGGGTTTACGTTCTCGCACGGTGAAGAAATACAAGGCCACAACCAACTCGAAGCACAACCTGCCTGTCCAAGAGAACGTGTTGAACCGCGAGTTTAATCCGTCCGCTCCAAACAAGGCCTGGGTGGCTGATATTACGTATATCCCGACCGATGAGGGTTGGCTATACCTGGCAAGCATCATGGACCTGTACAGTCGTAAAATCGTTGGATTTCACATGGATGAGCGAATGACGAAAGAACTCGTGTTAACGGCGCTGGACCGCGCCCACAGCCAGCAGCGACCGTGCGAAGAGGTTCTGCATCATTCGGATCGCGGCAGCCAGTACGCTTCTCATGACTACCAGGCGCGGCTGTGCACCTACAAGATGAAAGGCAGTATGAGCCGCAAAGGGAACTGCTACGATAATGCGTGTATTGAATCGTTCCACAGTGTGCTTAAGAAAGAACTTGTCTACTTGGAGAAGTTCAAAACACGCAAGCAAGCCAAGAAACGCATTTTTGAATATATTACCTGCTTCTACAATGGAAAACGAATCCATTCCGCGATTGGGTATTCTACGCCCAATGAGTGCGAACGTATGTACCGATCTGCCGCATAATTTTCTCGATTCTTTGTGTCTACTCTATTGACAGAGGTACATTATCTATGGCATACATTGTAGTTCCAGATCCGTTAGCGCGTCCTTCATACCACTTAATGAAGGAAACGACTTCAGACATGGATAAGTCATATTCCTTTTCAATTCCATTGATTAGAATAATACGCAATAAAGCCCGTTCTCCTTCTGGGCCAGGAGTAGGAGGATTTACAACATCAGCTCTCGGAGTAGCGGAAGCTTCGTTCGAGTTTGCGCTTTCTCCTGCTGCTGAGACCGCTGTGACGACATAATAATAGGTAGTTCCATTGACTACATTATTATCTATGTAGCTATAAGTATCTCCCGTAACGCTGCCAATTACGATATAAGGACCACCGGATACCGTAGCACGTTTTACATTAAAACTCGTAGTGACATTGCCTGAGTTGCTCCAATTCAATGCAACAGTTTTGTTACCAGCCGTTGCGGTCAAGTTTAATGGCGCCTCAGGAGGAAGTTCTCCACCTTTGCCAAAAACGTTCCATTCGTAAACTCTGGCACTGCTTCCTGTGTACTTTAATGCAACGGTTGAGACATTCTGTATTGGAGCAGGGAGTGTCTGAATCTCATCACTTTTCGAAAATTCATACCTCTGCAGCAGGTTATTGTTTGAATCATAGAATTCAACCGCTACTGGGTTCAAATATTTCGCAACGACCGCCGAAATTTCTACCGGCGAAGAAAACGTATACCATACAAAATTCCCACCGCTTAGATCGGTAAGAGTGGTTGGGTTATTATCCGTTAAATTCCGAGTAGTGCTTGTCGGAGAGGAAATTGATTTACCCACTTGCAGGGTAAGCCAATCCAGGAGTCCCCCCGTATACTTGGTTGCATCCGGCTTAATTCCTTTTTCGGGGGAGTTAGCACTTTCTCCCGCCCGGTTCACCGTTGAAATCACATAATAGTATGTTGTTCCATTAGTTACAGTCTTATCGGAATAAGTTGTGTCTTTTACATTTGCAAGCAATGTGTATGGCCCGCCAGGAGAAGTGGCACGCTTCACATTATACGATTCCGCTCCAGTCGCAGCCCAATCCAGTTTGACGATCTGATCACCACTTTGGATCCAGTTGATCGTTGTAGGTAACGGTGCAGTTGATGGAGTAGCAAAGACGTTCCATTCGTAGACTCTGGCACCACTGCTTCCTGTGTACTTTAATGCAACGGTCGAAACATTCTGTGCCGGGGCAGGGAGTGTCTGAACCCCATCATTATTCAATAATTCATACCTTTGCAGCAAGTTATTGTTTGAATCATAGAATTCAACCGCTACTGGGTTCAAAGATTTCGCAACGACCGCCGAAATTTCTACCGGCGAAGAAAACGTATACCATACAAAATTCCCACCGCTTAGATCGGTAAGAGTGGTTGGGTTATTATCCGTTAAATTCCGAGTAGTGCTTGTCGGAGAGGAAATTGATTTACCCACTTGCAGGGTAAGCCAATCCAGGAGTCCCCCCGTATACTTGGTTGCATCCGGCTTAATTCCTTTTTCGGGGGAGTTAGCACTTTCTCCCGCCCGGTTCACCGTTGAAATCACATAATAGTATGTTGTTCCATTAGTTACAGTCTTATCGGAATAAGTTGTGTCTTTTACATTTGCAAGCAATGTGTATGGCCCGCCAGGAGAAGTGGCACGCTTCACATTATACGATTCCGCTCCAGTCGCAGCCCAATCCAGTTTGACGATCTGATCACCACTTTGGATCCAGTTGATCGTTGTAGGTAACGGTGCAGTTGATGGAGTAGCAAAGACGTTCCATTCGTAGACTCTGGCACCACTGCTTCCTGTGTACTTTAATGCAACGGTCGAAACATTCTGTGCCGGGGCAGGGAGTGTCTGAACCCCATCATTATTCAATAATTCATACCTTTGCAGCAAGTTATTGTTTGAATCATAGAATTCAACCGCTACTGGGTTCAAAGATTTCGCAACGACCGCTGAAATTTCTACCGGCGAAGAAAATGTGTACCAAGCAAACTTTCCACCACTTAAATCGATGTAAGTAGACGGATTGTTGTCCGATAACTGTGAAGCCACACTTAATGGTTGGCCAATTACGGTTCCTACTTGAATCGGCTCTCCATCCAATAACCCACCTGTATATTGTGATGCCGCCTGTGCCCCTGATGGGCTGACAAATACTGTACTTAAAACAAAAACAGCTAGTAGTAAAAAATAACTAATTCTCCTCAACTTTTATCCTCCTTTGGATATAAATATGGTCCCCCTGCACTAGTAATCTACCATTTATGTTAAAATGTGTCCATGAAATAATTTGATATTTATTACTTTTATAGCAATAATTTGATTTAATTGTTATTCTATAATGGTGCCTCAGTAAAATGCCAATTTAGTCTTGTATTTCCCCGCCCACACCTTCAATCGACCGATGTCAGCAATCCCCGGTTCTTTCGCTACTGCCGCTGTTGTCATACCCACTAATCGCATTTCTATTGTTTTTTAAGGCGGGCTTTGACCTAGAAATATTTAGTCAACATAAACCAAAGGAGAGCTTGAAGCATTGGAAGGCTATCTACGCTGCTCATGGCGAAGCAGGTCTTCTTGAGGAACGGCGAGGTAAAAGCGGCTTTGGTAGACCCTCCAGTAAGGAGCTTTCAGTCGAGGAGAAATTAAGACGTGCTGAGGCGAAGATCAAGCTTCTGGAAGTGGAGAATGAGTTAAAAAAAAGCTGAAGGCACTAGAAAGGCAGGCGAAGCAAGACAAACATTAAGCATATCATTGCGCTTCGAACTGATCAATCGAACCATTCGTCAATATGGCATTAAGGGATTGACTCGTCATCTCTGCAAGTTTGCTGAAGTAAGTGTTAGCGGTTATTACGATGGCTCTCTACGGAAGAAACCCGTCAACGTAGAGAGGCCGACGAGAGGGATCTGCAGCTCATTAAGGCACACTTTGATCGTCTAAAAAGAAAAGCCGGCGCGCTTTCTATCAAAATGAATCTTGAAAACGAGGATATCGTGTGATAATGAACCATAAAAAATTCGCCGCCTCATGCACAAATATAATCTCGTTGCAAAAATCGTCAGGCTAAACCATATCGGAAGATGGCCCAAGCTACCCAGGAACATAAAACGTGCGCCAATCTGCTAAAACGTCAGTTTGATCAGGGAGAGCTGGAAAAAGTGCTGCTCACAGATATAACGTACCTCAAGTAGAAGCATGGCCAGCAATAGGGATATCTCTCTTGCGTAAAAGACGGTTCCACGCACGAGATCCTTGCGCATTACTTGTCGACTTCGCTTAAACTGTCTCTAGTGGATCGAACATTAGACAAGCTATTAGAACGACTGGATGGCAATAAATCATCCCGACGCCATTATTCATTTGGATCAAGGCATGCACACTACACACTTCCCAATTTCAAACACGCATAAGAGAAGCTAGATTTAGAAAAGCCATGTCCCGAAGAGGAAACTGCTATGACAAAAAAATCATTTTTCGGTGATATGAAAAACGAATTAGAATACAAAGATTGCACAACCATTGACGAACTTCGAGCTTGCATTAACGAGTACATTCATTTTTACAACACCGAGCGATATCAATGGACGCCAAAGAAGATGACCCCTAACGAAAATAGGCATCATCTTCTGGCAGCGTAGTGCTTTTTTATACTGTTCATGTTAAAGGTTATAGTTCAGGGTTTGAACCATTTAACTTTTCCTTGCTGCACAAACATTCCCTTCGTCATGTATGTTAGGCAACTCATGTTTAATTATCCAGAGCAAATTGCAATTCAGAATAAGCCTTTGGGTCCAACTTCTTCAACTCATTTTTAAAAGTTGCCGCTTCCTCTACTTCGCCAATAAATTCAAGAAAATATGCAATATTATACAATACTTCTTTATTTTCTAAATCAAGCTGATAGGCTTTATCGAAAAATGGAAGGACCCTATCATAGGCCCCCATTTCAAAATGAACCACCCCAAGTGCGTTGAGCAAATCAACCTTATGAGCAACGTCGGAAATATGCTGAATATGTTCAATTAGCTTCTGAGGAGTATACGATTTTACCCTTTCATAAAAATTTCGGGGGTCATCTTTGTAGTCCATGATATTTTCCAACACATCGTATAAGCTTTCCTTTTCGAATAAAGCAATGTATTGATAAATATTAAATTGGTCTTTAATTTCCTTTTGTCCCATCAGAGCTAGCTGCTCGACAAGGATTTTTGTTTCCTCGGTTGCAGGCAAAGTCGTCCCGCCTATTTTTTTTACTTCGAAACCTGTTGTTATCGCCATCTTTTGTATTTCATTAAAAGTAAAAAATCTTAGATGGGTTTTATCTAGAATCCCGGCTTCCTCATATCCCCAGGTTCCCATAACAAGCTTGCTTATTACACTATAGTGCATAATGTTTGGAAGACTGATTAATATCTTTCCGCTTGATTTTAAATGTTTCCGTAGATTTTTCAAAGCTGCCCAAGGATCGCTCATATGTTCTAGTACATCTGCACATATAATGTAGTCAAAATATTCTTCTGGATAGCTTAAATCGTCCTTCTCAACATCGGCATCAAGCATTTCCGCTATCAACGAAGCAATCCGTCCGCTATTTTTATTTAACTCAATTCCATGTAATTTACTGTTTTTGTACATGCTTTTTATCCCCAGAAGGGTACCGCCACATGCACATCCAACTTCTAAAATACGAAGGGGTGCATCCAAGGGGGCCTCAATCAAATCAATTAACTCATATCTGATATGTTGAGAATAATTCGAGTCGAACCCCCATTTTTTTTGGAACTTTTGCTCGTTTTTTTGAAGCAACTGCCTATATTTTAAATCCTGCTCTTGCGATTTAAACGATACGCTGCCGTAGTGGTGGATAAACGTATCTTTGCATAACAACAGTCTATACCCTGCCTGTCTCATTCTAATCGAAAAATCATCATCTTCATGATTGCCGGGAGTAAACAATTCATCGAGCAGTCCGACTGTATGGACAATGACTCTTTTGAATAGCAAGCAGAAACCAACCAACTTTAACCTTTCTTCCCATTTCTCCGGATCGGAATGGTTAAAGGTTGCTGCAAACTTTTGCATTTCGTCCATGGTTTCGTAATTGGCGGGAACAGTCTGCTTGTATGAACAATGGTTCGTCACGCAGCTAACCGCCCCAACGGATTCATCGCTATACAAAGCTGAGAGCATATTCTCCAGCCAATGACTTGTAACGACGACATCATTATTTAATAAAAGGATGTTATCGCCGTTTGAAATTTCAATTCCTTGATTACATCCCTTGGGAAATCCCAAGTTCTCGTCATTGAATATAGCTCTAATGTCTTTCTGCTCCCTTACCCACTCTCTCGTTGAATCAGAAGAGGCATTATCTACGATGATAAGTTCATAGGTGCCCGGTCTTGTGTATTGACGAATGCTTTCAATGCATTGTTTCGTATATTCCAATTGATTGTAGGTTAGTATAACTATGCTAGTTAACATGGTCCCTCCTAAAGAACTTAAAAATAAACTAGTTTACAGCACTGAAATCATTTAAATGAATACGGTTCGCCCAAGCAGAGGTCGGCTCCATTTTCCTCATTTGAGATAATAGATCCCCTGCTTCTTGAAACATTTGATTCTTGGTTAAAAGCAAAAACAATTCATATGCGTTGGAGTAACGTGGGTTGATTTTATAGGCTTCTAAGCCGTAATAAATCGCATCATCAATTTGCCCCAAATCTCTTAATATATTTCGTACTAAGGAAAAGATTTTTTCATTTTCCTTGTTGTTTTTCGACTCTACGACAACCGTTAGCGCTAATTCGCTAAAACCATGTTTATTTAAATAGAATGCAATGTAGTATCGCAATAAGGGTTCTTTTGTAAGGCGCAACAAAAACTCCAACTCATCATATTTTTTAAGGTTTAACAAATCTTCGCATAGCCATGCCCAGTATTTCTCCAGATCAGGGGTAATCGTAATTTCCGATAGTTCATCTCTCAGCAGCAGTTGATTCCACCACTTCCATTCTTTTTCCCTACAATTAAATAAATTTTTATGCTTTTGCAAGATATCGTTTTCTTGAAGGAGGAAACTTAGTAACAAAATGTCTCTCCTATGCTCTTCATTTATGTTTTTACTTGTATTCCATAATAATTTTGCTTGAATGAAATCATTCTCCACCATTGCAATCCATGCTGCTACTTCCGTAGGAGTTTCTACGCGATAACATTTGATAAGATCATATGCCCCTGGGTGCCTAAGGCGGTAGAGGACGGCAATCATCTGCTCTAGTCTTTTCGTTTCATCTAAGGGCCATATTTTAACAAGAGCGTCCACAAAATCGGTACCTCTCAAATTCGGATAAAGATCCACGAAAACTTTTAATAAATATAAAAGATCTGGAGCTTCCTTTACCGCCTCAATAAAGTGCAATTTCGCAGAAGCATAATCCGATTTCCTAGTGTACAGTTCTGCCAGTTTGCCATGAGCCATAAATGAACCTGTTCCTTCATGATTGCTAAACTGGATCACATCCGGACTTTCCCCGATTTCCAGACACTTTTTAAAGCAATCGATAGCATCTTCTATATAGTCTAAATGTTCATATATTAACCCGAGTCGGAAAGGGAAATCCGACTTCGTCGGATATAGAAGCGCGCTGTCACTACAAACATCAACGGCTTCTTGAAAACGATTCAATTCCGTAAGCGATTTAACGATAAAAGCGAGCACTCTTGGTGCAAAGGAAAGGTCTGGAGCCATCGAATACGATTTCTTCAAGGCTTCCAATGCTTCCTCATGTCTGTTTTCAAAAGAAAGCTGCATGCCGAGGTTATGGTAATTGAATGCCGAAGGATTGACCCTTACCTCTTCTTTTATGATCTTCATGTTTCGTTCATTCTTGTCTTTACTTTGAACAACAGCAGTCGTATAGCCATCATGATGAATAAGGACTTTCATAAAATCGAACGAAAGATTATCATGCTTCAAAAGATTAATCTGTTCGTGAAGAGCTCCCTCGTATTTTAACAATGGGTCATTTTTAAACAATCTTACGAATTGATGGAACTCAGCGAAGCCTGAACCAATATCGTTTCTAATTCGCAGAAAATAGTAATCGCGATCCAAAGGAAGGCCCAGATTCTCCCCACCTTCACCAATCCATTCATCAGCGTCCAGTTGTAAAATGTATTCGCACGTTGCATATTGAAGAGCATAATTCCGTGCTTCGGCAAAATTGTTCGTCCAGTCAAACGAGTAAATTTTACTCGTATACTTTTTAGCGATTTCCACAGTGCGATCCGTGGAACCAGTGTCAACAATGATTATCTCTTGAACAAAATCCTTCACGCTCTCCAAACATCTGGCCAGACAACGTTCCTCATTTTTTACGATCATACAAAGTGATATGCTAGACATTTTCATTCCTCAATTCTTGTTTGTAAGTACTAACAATCTTTGATAAGCATTGTCGAAACCCTGTTCGGAACTAATCCTGTAATGATGAATCGCTCTATCCTTTAATCCGGACAATTCATAGTAAAGCCCCAGATTAAAGTGTGCACGGAATGAGCCTACCCCAATTACAGTTTCATACTTTTTCGAGTCGGCTTCCCCTAACTGTATACAGGCATGAAAAGCGTCAGGGATTTGGTTAAACCAGTTGGGGTTTCTGGATTCGATTAACCCGCACCCATATATATAATATAAATCGGTATAATCCGGATAAATATTGAGGGCTTGTTGAACGATTTCAAAGAAGTCACTCCAACGTCCTGACTTCATATGTGTTGTCGCCATATGATATAAAAGACTGCTGAAGTACTGAGAACGGTAATCAATCTTTTCTTTTGCCACCGAGTAATATTGGATCGCACTAGGCCAATCTTGCATTATCTCATAGGAACGGCCGATTTGAAATAACAGATATGCATTATCTGGCGAGTCTTTAAGATCTGTTAGTAATAGCTCAAGGTTACGGTTGATCTTATTCTTTTCATTTATTTGATCCGGTAAATAACCAGAATGGTTAAATTTAATCATAGAGTTAACGATTTTTGGTTCTTCACCCGAATAAAGCAACTGCTCATGAATTCTGCCATAATATTTATGGCCAGGCCTGTTATGAAATAATCTTGTAATCCAAGAAGTTGAAATCGTATTCGGAGAAGTGACACTTTGAATTTCGATCCTGGCGGCACTGTCTGGATTGTTTTCCAGAATTATACATGATTGTTCAAGCTCTTCTTTTGAAGTTACCATTTCCTCATCCGCGTCCATTACTAAAATCAACGGATTCTTAGCTAAACTGATACAATAGTTTCTTGCTTCGGCAAAATGGAATCCCCAATCTCTGGATATTACTCGTGCCCCCAGATCCTTCGCAATTTGCAAAGTACGATCCGTCGAGTGGTGATCGACCACAATCACTTCGTTAACGTAAGGTTTAACGGAGGAAATCGAT
Organism: Paenibacillus sp. FSL M7-1455; assembly: GCF_038004655.1. Lineage (NCBI taxonomy): Bacteria > Bacillati > Bacillota > Bacilli > Caryophanales > Paenibacillaceae > Paenibacillus > Paenibacillus sp. FSL M7-1455. The sequence goes on from NZ_JBBORO010000001.1 coordinate 5,591,207, forward strand.
TTTTCAATATGCTTCTCTTCATTAAAAACAATCATGCAAACCGAAACCTCATTCATGAAATATCCCCCTATCATAAAAACAGCAGGGGCCGAGTCTACTCGACACGACACCTGCTGAATGATAAAAAACAGCTAATCAATTATAGGTGTAGGCATTTGCCAATACGCCTACCTGACCATCCACATTCACTACTTTGACCTCTACGGGCCCTGTTACGGATGATGCAGGAACTCGAACCTGTAGATTCGTCGAACTAAAGTACGACGATCCGGCCAATACACCATTAATGTAAACTTTTGACCCGCTTTCGAAATTCGTACCTACAACGCTGATAATATTCCCTCCGCTCTTCGATCCATTATTGGGGGTTACCGAAGTAATCGTTGGGGCTGGCTTGGGAGCAGGGGCGGTGTATGTGAATCCCCCCGTTTGAACAACGGATTGGCCGTCACTGTTCAGAACCGTAACATCGACCGGTCCCACTGCCGTACTTGCCGGCACTTTTGCCCGAAGATCTGTAGAACTGTAAAATGTTGCAGGTGCTTGAACGCCATTAATCAGCACCTTACTGGTTGAAGTAAACGATGTTCCTATAATTGTTATCACCGTGCCGCCTGTATTCAGTCCGCTATTAGGCGAGATCGATGTAATCGTTGGCGGTGGAGGGAGCACAACATTAAGGCCTCCGCTCAAAACGCCTGTTTGGCCGTCCGGATTAATAACCGTAATATCAACTGCCCCCGGTTGGTTCCATACAGGAGTCCTGACCGCTAACTGGGTAGCGCTATAAAACGTTGCTGTAAGTTCAACAGTTCCCAATCTTACTTTTGCTCCATTAACAAAGTTTTTACCGGTAATCGTTACATTCGTTGGCGTGGTCGTAACTACGCTATTCGGCGAAGCGGATTCGACTACCGGGGCAGGAGGAGGCGGCGGTAGAATATACGTAAAACCATTTTCCAATACCGAAACTTGCCCATCCGGATTTTCGACCTTAACATTTACCGCTCCGCTAGTACTCCACTTTGGAGATCTTAGTTGCAACTCCGAGGAGGAGTAATATGTGGAGGCAATCAACGTATCATTGAAATACACTTTTGATCCGGATTCGAAGTTTGCCCCTTTTATAGAAACAATGACTCCTCCGGTTGTTTCACCACTATTAGGCGTCACGGCAGAAATAGAAGGCGCTGGTTTCGGAGGTGGCGCAATATACTTAAAGGCTTGTTGCAGTACTCCCTTTTGTCCATCAGGGTTAACAACACCTACGTCCACAGTTTCACCGCTAGTCCAAGAAGGTGTACGAATCATAAGTTCTGTACCGCTCATAAATGTCGCCGCGAATTCCTTTTGCCCCAACAAAACTTTAGCTCCGTTAACAAAGTTTTCACCTTTAATAGTGACTATAGTGCCACCTGCTTGCGGCCCGGAATCAGGGGAAACACTATGAACTACAGGAGCCGGCGGCGGTGGTGGAGTTTCAAAAGTGAACCCTTGTTGCAATGTCCCCAACTGCCCATCCGGATTTATAACCGTAACATCAACGGTTTCTGGATTTGTCCAAGCAGCAGTTTTAAATGTCAATTGAGAAGAGGAATTAAAGGTTGTTACCATTTCCTTATCTCCAAGTTTAACTTTTGCTCCATTAACAAAGTTAGCCCCAGTTAACGTTACCGTTGTCCCGCCTGAGATTAACCCTTTATTTGGCGAAAGAGAAATTACCTCAGGAGGTGGAGGGGCAATATAAGTATATGCATCCGCCAGAACGGATTCTTGGCCGTCCGGATTCACCACTTTAATGCTAATGATTCCTGCAGTAGACCATGCAGGCATCTTTACGCTAATCAGTTCTTTGCCCATGTAACTGAACGTCGTTATTGGAGTATCGTTGAAATACAATTTCAAGCCGTTGGCAAATTCAGTACCTTTAATACTTACAATGTTTCCGCCAGCCTGCGGCCCTGAATCAGGGGTTACGCTCAAAATGGAAGGACCTGGAGGAGGAGGCGGTGCAATATATAGGAATGCGTCGGCCAATACGGATTCCCTGCCATATGGATCAACAAGCTTGATATCTACCTTCTCAGCAGTGCTCCATGCTGGGGTGTTAGCTACGATTTGAGTTGCCGTTAAAGAGCTGATTGCAACTTCCTTAGTATCAAAATATAATTTTGATCCCGTCAGGAAATTGGTTCCTTTAAGGGTTACAGATGTTCCGCCGGCAGTTGGTCCTTCCGCAGGTGTTACCCCGCTCAATGTAGGAGCGGCAGGCAGCAAATACGTAAATGCGTTTTCCAATACAGCTTCCTGCGCATCCGGATTAACTACTTTCAAATCAACCGTGTCGGCTTGAGCCCATGCAGGCGTACGGAACTGAATTTCTTTATCCGATATAAAAGAAACGGCAGAAACTAATGTATTGTCTAGATATACTTTTGCTCCATTAAGAAAATGGGAGCCGCTTATTTTAACTACCGTTCCTCCGGCAACAAGGCCTTCTTTGGGCTCAATCCCCGTAATAATAGGTTGTGGATAGACGTAAGTGTACCCTTTGTCCAGCACATAATACTGCCCGTCCGGATTCAACACTTTAACTTTTACCGATTCGTTGGCAGCCCATGGCGGAGTCGTTATTGCCAGTTCCTTATCTGAAACGAAAGTCGCCGGCACTTGTACCGAATTAAAATAAACTTTGGCACCGTCAATAAATCTTGTACCATTTAACGTTACCGACTCGCCGCCCAGTGTAAAGCCGTGATCCGGCGTAAGCGACAATAATTCTGGACCCAGCACATAGGTATACCCTTTTTCAACCGTCACTTCGGTAGCATCAGGATTGATCACCTTAACGTCGACCGATTCGGCAACTGCAGAGGCTGGAGCTTTTACTACGATTAACTTCGGAGCTACCGAGACTACGGTGGCTGGCTGGTCGCCGAATTTCACTTGAACCCCTGTCAAAAAATAATTCCCTGAGATTTTGACCTCATTACCTCCCGCAAGCGGTCCGTAATTAGGATCAATGCTCGTAATAATCGGATCGGCCAAGTAACGATACGTTGCTGTCGCAAACTTGCCATCGTCATTCGTTACCTTAACTTCCACTTGGCCTTGAGCCCCGGCAGGTGTCGTTACCAGTAATTTTGTTGAATCAACGAATTGAACAGAAGTTGCGGGAGTGCCTCCAAAAAAAACCTTTGCGTTGTCTCGGAAATACTGTCCATTAATTTCAACGGTTTCTCCGCCTTTAATATTGCCGTTGTCTTTCACAACGGAAGTAATCGTCGGTGCTGGATAGCTTACAGTGATAATTGGATTTGCCGTATTATATTCATGAGGATTTCCGGAGTAATCTTTATACTTTACATTGATGTCTTGTGCGCCGACGGAAAGTTTCCCTACTTTAGCACCCGCCTTATGACGGATTTTATAGGATAATGTAAGAGTCTCTTTTTTCAACTCATTAAACTTCCACACTAAAGTGTTTCCTGTTACGATTGGCTGCGGAATATTATCTTTATAGGAGTCCGGCACAATCTCGAATTCAGGAGCTACTGTATCCGTTATGGTGACATCATAGGCGCTGGCCACGCCAATCTCATCCACAATGGCTCTATATATTTCCGCCAAACCTACAGAGCCGAGTACGAAATGATGGTGGTGAGCCGTAGTAGCCATATCCTTCATCAATAAATTCGGAGCGCTCGTATCCGGATTCTCGCTTTTCAACAAAAGCGCAATCGTATAAAAAACAATCCCTTCCGATTTGGCGGAGGAGGCTTGTTCGAGGGCAACCTGGCGAGCATAACTGTCAGGCGACGGTTCCGTAGCTTGTCCATCCGTCATAAGAATAATAACTGGTTGTGCATCCGCTCTATGATTTGCCAACAATTGTTGGGCTAACTTGATGGCATCCCTGGTTCCTGTTCCCCCGTTAGCTTTAATCCCATCAATATACTGCTTCAAAGCTGCTGGATCTGTTGACAAATCTTTATAGCTGGTATTACTTGCAAAGTCAACCACACCAACCCTGTGTTTTGAGAAATCGACTAAATCGATAAATCCTTTGGCAGCTTCCTTGGCGTTTTTCATTTTGTCTTCGCCATTATTCGGCGCGTAAGTCGGTGCCATGCTACCTGAGCGGTCTATGATTAATATAATATCATTTGGCTTAACAAAACTTACATCTCCTGAGCCTTGCACATTAAGCTTAATATCAGCCTCTTCGCCCGACAAAATCTTTGACGGTTCTACCGTTTTTGATACTTGTACCGTATCCGTGCTCGTAGCAGCTGCGCTAGCTGAAAGCGGAAATTGAGCGATTAGCAAGATGGTCGCCAATAATAAATACACTACCTTAGACAAGGGCCTTTTCACTCACGTACCTCCTATTTATTTTTTGTAATCAATAAAAAAGGCATCCTGACCATAGTAATTAGATATCTTTCCGTATTGATTCGTTACTCTTCTCTTCTTATCCAAAGCAGCTATCTGTTCACCTAAACTCGCTTTTTCATGTAAGATGTTACTGATGAGTTCATCATGCAATTTTTTTAAATTTTCTAGCTTTTTACGTTCCTCATGACTAAATTCCTGTTGTCTAAGATAATCAAAAATTTGGTCAATATCCCCTGCCTTTTCTTCATATCTTTCAAAACTAGGGTTAGTCAAAAGATCTTCGTAAATCGCCGAAGCTCGCTCAATAGCAGAAGATAGTTCCAAATTATACATTAGAAATACTTCCCCCTGTTTTCACCAATGTCAAAGCCTGCTTCCAGGTTTCGACCATTCCTCTAGCAAATTCTAATGTATCATCTAATACGGCTTCATCTTTGTTAATGATGAAATTAGTCAAATGCTGATTGTAAAACAAGTACAAGTCCCTTAGTTCATGAGAAATCTCATATTTAAGGTCTAATGTGATAATTAGTTCATTAAATATGCTTCTGACCTTATGCAATGCTTGGTTCAAGTCCTCATTCATGCCCAGAGAGTACAACTTTTTGGCTTTTAATAGCGTTTTTACGACCTCCTGGTACAACATCAACGTCAATTCTCCCGGACTTGCCGTCTCGACCTGAACTTTCAAATATTGCATGTGCTGTTGTTGAGCATTTTGCATGTTAACCTCTCCATGTAATTAATCTATTAAGCGTGTTGTAGGTATAAGATAAGATCATTATCCTAATTGAGAAGATAGCCATGAACCTTGGCTGTTAAGCTTTTGAAGGGCTTGCTCCATAGCCGTAAACTTTTTGTAATATCTCGTTTCAATATCTTCCAATCTGCGTTCCAAATCCGATTCTCTTTGTCCCAATTCCTTTAGTTGCTTCCCCAGCACACTATCATCGAGGGCTTCAATCGATCCGGAACCAATCTTTTTAGTAAAACTCGTCAACTGTTTTGTTATTTCTTCATAGATACGCTCGGCAAAGCCAAGCTCCCCTCTGCGTTTCTTGGCATTTTCCGGGGTATCGGCCTTTGTATCGGAGGTTTTGGCAAACAACTGAACGACTTCATCAAAACGAGTATTAATAGCTTCGCTTAATTTGGCTTCGTCGATTTCCAGCTTTCCGTTTTCGCGCCAGTCTGACTTCACTTTAATCCCTATGTCAGACAACATATCCAGTTGGCTTTTATCAGACAATTCAAGAGGTGTATTCAGTGCGGAACGAAAGGACCCAAGCGCTCCTGTTAGCAAGCTATCCTGATACAACGTACCGGCTCTTGCTTTTTTCTCCCACAGTTCGATTTCGTTCTCCGACATAGCGCTTTTTTCTTCGGACGTTAGAGGCTGATAATCCCGATTCCGCTTCGTGGAAGCAGCAGTGGAAAACAAGTCAATTATTTCATTATATTTGTTTACGAATTCCTTGATTTTGTCGATCGCTCCGCTACGATCCGTAACCGCGCTAATGGTAGCTTCGCCGCTACCTCGCAGCGTCACTTGGGCACCGTTAATCGTTACGGTATTAGAGCTTGACTTTATGGGATCCCCGCCGTTAACGGTAAATTCGGCATCATCGCCTGTGACTGACAACTTGGAAGTATCCAATTTAAAAACCTCAACCAATGCGTTAGTGCCGCTGTTCGAAGTAATTTCGATTTTGGAGGAAGACCCTGTCGAACTTGAACTAAGGTACAGCACTCCGGTTGATCTGTCAAAACTAGCCTTTACTCCGGTTTTGGCAGCATTGCCGTTGATATCTTTCACAATGGAGTCGATTGTTGATGTACCGGAAGTTATCGTAATATCTGCCGATCCCGATGAGCCGGTAATTGTCACTGTACCGCTTACGTTCACCGGATCAGCCGTCGATTGTGTCACTTGGCCGCCGATAATTGTTGCCGACGTCGCCAATTTCGTGACGTTAACCTTGCTTAAACTCGGGTTTGCTCCACCGGACGCTACCTCTAATACACCGGAATTGGAGGAGCTGGCTTTTACGGTTTGGAAACTCGATTCAAAACGCAGATCATTAACTGCGGTTCGAAAAGATAACAATGCTGTGTTCATCGATCGATAATCTTCGCGCTGCCAAAGGGTGAACTGCTTTTTCTTTTGAATATTGCTAAGAGGAATTCTTTCAGCTTTCATTAAATCTTTGATTAAGTTATCCGTATCCAGCATTCCGCTAAATCCGGTTAATCTAATTGGAGAGGCCACGGCATTTTCTCCTTTCTAAATTCTCTCATCCAAAAACACACCCACTTGAACGCACATGTTATACATCATGTCCAGAAGTTTTTCCCGAGGAATTTCGAGCACGACCTCATTGGTCTCATTCGAGACAACCGAAACCATGATTGTGTGGGTTTTTTCATGGAGCTTCACTTTAATATGAGTTCCGGCTTCAGCTAAATTTTTGTTCAATTTATCTGCCAGTTCCTCTACCGTATATTTCTCTTTGTTTGGTGCGTTTCCCGATTCAGACTGACTCAACAAAGCGGAGGAGTGAATATCTTTCAACCCTGGTATTAGGAACGCAGATGTTGAGTTGTGCTCAACCTTCACCCTTTTCCCTCCCATTCACTCTCGTACGAATATAGAAAAAAAGCCGACCGGTTTCCCGGCCGGCCTGAATTGGAAATTAACGAAGCAATTGCAGAACCCCTTGAGGCTGCTGATTCGCTTGAGCCAACATTGCCGTTGCAGCTTGTTGCAGAATGTTGTTCTTCGTGAATTCGGACATCTCTTTGGCCATATCAACGTCACGAATACGGGATTCAGCTGCTTGAAGGTTCTCTGCTGTAGTTCCCAAGTTGTTGATCGTGTGTTCCAGACGGTTTTGGACAGCACCAAGATTCGAACGGATCTCGGAAACCTTGTTGATAGCCACTTGTACGGCAGACAAGTTGGCGGCTGCATCCGTGTTCAGAGCAGTACTAGCAGACAATGCAGTCAAGCCTGCGCCACCGAATTGAACGCTCAATGCCGTTGCCAGAGCTGCAGTCAGTCCGAGAGAAATCGTTTCGTTGCTGTTAGCGCCAACTTGGAATACTACGTTTGTTACCGTTCCATCAAGCAATTTCTTGGTGTTGAACTGGGTTTGGTTGGCGATCGCGTCGATTTGTTGAGACAACTGTTGTACTTCGCTGTCAATCTTCGCAGCGTCCGTAGTCGTCAAAACTTCGTTCGCACCTTGAACGTAAAGTTCAGCCATACGTTGCAGCATGGCATGAGTTTCGTTCAACGCACCTTCAGCCGTTTGGATCAAAGAAATGCCGTCGAGAGCATTTTTATTTGCCTGTTCCAAACCGCGAATTTGGTTGCGCATTTTTTCGGAAATAGCCAGGCCAGCAGCATCGTCAGCTGCACGGTTAATCCGGTATCCCGAAGAAAGCTTTTCCAAAGATTTCGAAGATTGAGTGTTGTTGAAAGACAACTGACGCTGAGTGTTGTAAGAGCTAATATTGTGGTTAATACGCATGTTAAAATTCCTCCTTGGAATGTCGACGGCGCTTCCATGCGCCATCCTCTATTAGATTGATAGATTCAGGTTTACGGCCGTTAAAACCTAGCTATCATCTCTTAATTTATATATCGGACGAACCAAGATTTTCTTTTATAGCTAAACGCATATTATTTTTCATTTTTCTTATTTTTTAAAACCTGGCTTAATAATTGCTGGGCGTTGTCTTGAATGGCGGCCGCGCTCCGGTTTTGGTCCTGAAGCGCTTTGTAAATTTCCTCGCGGTATACCGTTACCTCAGGAGGAGCGTCGATCCCGATACGCACATGGTCTCCGGACACTTCCAAAATAGTCAACACGATATCGTTATTGATGACGATTTTTTCCCCTTTACTCCTCGATAGAACAAGCATTTACTTCTCCCCCCCTAGCAAGGAATGCTGAATGGAATACGGGGAGTTGTCCAATACGATTTGCACGGCATTTTTGTTACGGGTATTGAATATAATCGGCGCCTTCAGGTTCGCGGTAATGTCGCTTTGGGACCTGACCGTCAGAATCACTTTCACTTCAATGTCTTCGGCCGAGTCAATGGAGAGGCGTTCCTTCCACACGTCACTCAAGTCAAATTCGTATTCCGGAAATAAGGTGAAGGGATCGACCACAATGAACGTAAGGTCAGGTTCGCCGACCGCCTGCAAATATTCAAAAATATCCTCCGATTCCTGGTGAAGCACAATATATTCACGGAGCTCAGGAAAGCCGAATAAAGGTTCGATGAACCGATAGACTTGCTGCTGCGGAATATCCAGTTCGCCGAACCGGGTCGAAGTTATGATCATGGTTAAATACCTCCATATAAAAAGATAGTCGTACTTGAGCGGTTGCCAATTACAACTATCTTATCACTGTCATTTAGATCACTGCATCCATGGATTGGCCAGTGACACTTATGGATATAAAGTTCTTCTGAATCAGGTAAGGATTGACCTTGCCAGGATAATAATCTACGACAGGTTTGCTCGTTTTGACGTCAAAAGTAACGGATCCCGGAACGTAATTCATGTGTATTTTAGATGGAGTATATGTAATGTCTACGTTATCAAACCCCGGTTCGCCGCATATCTCGATCGGATATTCACGAAAAACCTTATCCCTGGCAATCTCCCCAAAGGCTCTTTCTTTGTGCTGAATTTGCATCATGCGGTCCCCATCGCTTGCAATATTGCCGATATTTTGATACGAAATTCGCAATGCGCTTTGGGCAATCCGGTCATTCATCTCCGCAATGCGGGACACGCCGAGTGCAGACCAGGCTTTCCGGGAATCGATCTCAAGCTTGGACTTTTCCGTGTTTATCTCCAGCCGTCCGGGTTCTTGTTTCATGTTCAGCTCAGGTCGTGGCTGCTCGATGCTGTAATGTCCCCGTGTCGTTTCCAGACCAATTTTACTGTATCCTTGCTGAATTTGTATCCGGGGGATGTTCATGGCTACCTGACTCCTATCTTAAAAAGTCCATCAGGCTTGGTCTGATAATGCGCGCCATGGTGTCCAGGGAAGCCTGATAAATGCTCTCTGCCGTCTTCAGGTCGGAAATGACGGACGGCATGTCCACATCTTCGGCTTTGGATTGAAGACTGATATAGTTCAAATTCAAGTCATCTAGGCGATTCAGCGTGAATTCAAGACGGTTTTGTTTTCCGCCGACTTCCGCCTGGGTTGTGATGATATTTTCAAGGTTTTTTTGCAAAGCGGGGATTGCAGCTTGGATTCCTGCCGTGCTGTCTCCCAACAATGCTTGCTTTAGGTTATCGACGACTTTAAACAGTCCGTTCGGATCGCCTGAAACACCGAAAATTTTATCCCCGTTCGTATTGACCCCGACATAAATCCCCGCACCGATTTGGTATTCGACCTCACCTTGGTCGAGGCTGTAAGGTTGGTTGGCTGGATCGTCAGGGTAAGGCTGCTCGTTTACACGTTCGCCGTTAAAAATATATTTCCCTTTAAACTGCGAATTCCCGAGCGAAACGAGCTGTTTGTACAATTCGTCCACTTCTGCAGCTATGTTCTTCCGCGCATCCGCCGGCACCGTATCCGTTCCGCCTTGGACGGCCAGTTCCGAAAGTCTTTGCACGATTTGGGTTGCTTCCGTCATGACGGTGTCGCTGAACTTCATCCAGGAATCCGCGTCCTGGACGTTTTCGTTAAATTGCGTGGTCGAGCTGATTTCGGCTCGATATTTCAGGGCGCTGGACACGCCGACCGGATCGTCGGAAGGGCGATTCAGGCGGCGCTGGGTCATCAGCTGCTCCTGCGTTTTATCCAATCTCCGGTAGTTGGTTTGCAAGTTGCTCATCATCGAGCTGTTCATCATCGACTGTGTAATCCGCATGAGTTCATCTCCTATCTACGCTGGGTTTATCTGCCTACGATGCCGGTGCCGTTGATCAGCTTGTCCAGCATTTCGTCCATCGAGGTAATGATCCGGGATGACGCGCTGTAAGCATGCTGGAATTTAATGAGGTCGGACATCTCTTCGTCCAAGGAAACGCTGCTGACCGATTGCCGCAGGTTGTCCGCGTGTTGAACGAGCAGAGTGCCGTTGTCCATCATTTTCGCGGCATGGTCCGTGTCGGTTCCAAGCTGGGCGATCACCGACTGCAGATATCCGCCGAACGTCCCCTCAGCCGAAAGGGCGCCGTTATTATTGTTCGGATTAAAATTAAACTTCTTCTCGGCGAGGCCGGCAATAAGAAGCGCCAAATCTCCGTTTCCTTGAAGAACCTTGGTTTGCGTAACCCCGTTTGCGGTGACGGTTTCCGTCCGCATCGAAGCGGCGATGTTTTTCAAATCCGCCAGGATATCCGAATTCACTCGAATGTTAGCCGCCGTGAAGGCGTTGGAGTTATCCGAAGTCACGAAAAAATCTTTCCCCGGGGTTGCCGGATCGGCAAGCGTATACCCGAGTTTATGCAGTCCGTTCAGCCCGTCGACCGTATATTTCACGTCGGCTGCCAGCTTGCCGGGCACGTTAGGATCGAACTGGGCATTCGGAATGGTAACGCCCGGAGGGATCATCGAACCTGCGGGCAGCGTCACCTCAACCTTGCCGGTAGCGAGCGTATTGGCCATAATGTCAAGCTGTTTGGCGTATTCGGCCACGTGTACGTCCCTGGATTGGAAATATCCCGCGATTTCCCCCTTCGTCAGGTTGGCTGCGTCCGCCGCCGTGATTTGGGTGGAGGTTTGCCCGTCGACCACGGCCGTCGTCCCGAAAATCACCTGATAGTTATCGTCGGTTTCGGTCACTTGAACGTTGCCGAGCTTGGACAGCTGGTCCACAAGCAGATCCCGTTTGTCGCGAAGATCGTTGGCATTGTCCCCGAGCCCTTCGATGCGGGCGATCATCAGGCTGAGATCGGAAATCTGCGTAATATAGTTATTCGCTTCGTTCACCTTGACGTTGATTTTTTCCGTAATATTGTCTTTTAACATGCTCAGCTGAGATGCGATATGATTAAACGTTTCGGTCAGGGCGATGGCTTTCTGCTGAACCACCGTACGCGCAGACAGGTCCGTAGCGCTTGGATTTTTGCTGAGCTGCTGCCATGCATTCCAAAATTCCGAGATGCTCGTGGCTATGCTGTCCTCCGAAGGCTCGTTAATGATCCCCTCGATGTTGGACAAGGTTTCCTGCTTGACCGCCCACGTCGCTTGATCCGTATTTTGGTTGCGGTACTGGACGTCCAGCAGCAAATCCCTGACGCGCGTAATGCTGGTTGCTTCGACCCCCATGCCAAGCTGCCCCGGTGCCGTCGACATCAAGAGTCCGGGATAAAACAGCGGCCGGGATGCTTCCAAGTGAACCGTTTGTCTCGAATATCCCGGAGTATTGGCATTCGTCACGTTTTGGCCCGTCGTGTTCAGTGCCGTCTGCTGCGCCAATATCCCCCTTTTCCCAACTTCTATGGAATGAAACGTTGACGTCATCCTTTTTCCCCCGCTTCTTATGCTCTTGCATCAAAAAAACCGCGGTTATTGCCGCCCGTCGTTTTTTGCTGCGCTGGATTTTTGTATAACATGTCATCCTCGGGACGACTGACGACCAGATTCAACGAATAATCGATGAATGCCAAGGATTGATCTATTAGCTCTTTGTTTAACTGATTTATGTTTTTTAAGGTTACAAGTGTTTCCGTCAGTCGTTTTTGGGCATCAATCAAATTCTGCTTTTCTCCCGGCTCGAACACGAGACGCGTCAATTCCGTGATGGTAAGCTGAAGCTTGGAACGGATTCCCTTCTCGCGCAAAAATGCCAGCATGGCCTCCTCGCGCTTCGCGTCGTATTCCGCAATCTGCTTCATCAGCCGGGTCTCGCGCGTCATGATCTGGGTGAGGGCTTGGATGTCATTTTGGATAATGACCTGCTTTTTCTCTTCTCCGGCCTGAATCATTTCGTTATACGCAGCGTTTAATTGATCCATTGCGACGATGACCTGCTCTACGCTCACTCTTTGTCACCTGATTTACTGTAGGATTTGAAATACGGCATCAGCTTCTCGGCGAGCTTGCCCGCATCCACATGGTAGGTTCCCGTCGCCACGGACTCTTTCAGCTGCTGAATTCGTTTGGCGCGTTCCGGGTCCTGGGCCCGTTTGGCGTCATCCAGCATTTCGAGAGCTTCCGGCGAAAAGGACACCTGGTCTGTTTGCCGTTTCTTTTTCTCAACATGATGTTCGCGTGATTCCACATTTCGCTGGTATGGATTAATACCGCCTAACCGTCCTGTGTCGTTCACTTTCATGTTTGTTCACCTCACTTTGAATAAAAAACGTCTATCGCTGCGACTTGTTGCGGACAGGCCGCTTTTGCAGAAGTTCCCTTGCGAATATAGGTTAGCTTCGGCATCGCTGCCAATAGAAGACGCTATATTCTAAAAGAAAAATGTCTGGCGTTTGTATTTTCTCCGAAGATAGGTCGCGTTTCACATGTTGCTTTTGATACGGATCGGACTTCGCCTTAGTTGCATGAAAACTCAAAAGTTTCCGTATCTAAAAAGACAACCGATAAGCTTTACTAAGTTTATCGGTCGTCATAGAAACATTGTTAATAGCTTATGTTGTTTTTAGGCTATTGGTACGTCATTTATGAAATTTATCCACGACGCGGTAGGCTCCTTCGCCTGCTTCCCCCGTGCCTAACGTCTTATTTGACTCGCTGCTCGCGGCCCGGGTCAGCTCCTTCGTCAGCCGAGTGCGACAAGAGTCGCACATATGCCCCTCGCGAATCAAGGTTCCGCATACCTCGCATGGATACATCAAATTCGGGGCGTTCATGACGGAAATGCGGCCCTCGCGTATAAACCGGGTGATCTGCTTGACCGAGACTCCGGTCGCCTCGGAAAGCTCCTGAATCGTTGCCCCTCTCTCTTCACGCAAATATTGAACGCAAATCTCGTATTCATGTTCAATATCCTTGATGCAGTTTGGGCATATGTCTCTGAAATTAGCCGCAAACAATTTGCCGCAGCGGGGACAATTTGCCAGATTCATGTTTTACGACCTCCCGTGTTTCCTCAAAAGGATGGCCAAATTCGCGAAAAACCGTTTCGAATTGTGACGGATCCTTAAAGTACAACAAATATGATATACCACTAGATTACCTTATTCTCCCGCACTTCGTCTATCCCTCAAATCTTCTGAGCGAATTCCGTCACATATTTAAACCAGACATTTTGATAACTAACGGATTTAGCCCAAAAGATTTCCATGAAAATATCCCGGAGACGTTTGCTCTCTACAAACTCCGGACATGCGCAAAAGCCCGTTACGAACGGGCCCAGGTCAAACTATAGATTTCGGGATCCATGCCGGTCTCCCGCCTGACGCCCTGCCGGATCACGGTCGCGCAGGCATTAAGGGTGCCGCCGGTCGTATAAATGTCGTCTACGATCAAAATCCGCATCGTTCCCGGGACGGCATCCGACGGAGGGATAACCCGGCTGCTGTTTTCACAAATATGAAAACCCCTTGCGCTAAACTCAAAAGCGCTTCGCATCGATTGGATTCGCTCGAGCCGTGTTTTGAAGCTTTGTTTTTCGGTATGCCTGCTTCGCACAAGCAGGTCGGCGACCGTAAGCCCGTGAAGCCGCCCCAAACCTTCGGCAAACACCTGAGCCTGGTTGAATCCCCGCTCCGCGAGCCGGGCTGAACTGACAGGGACGTACGTCACGAGATCCGGCCGCCAAAGCTGGTCAGTTCGGGACAGGCTGGGTTGCCGCTGCAAGGAAGAGATCTCGTGCTGCATCCTCACAAAAGCATGGCTGAGCATTTTTACGATTAACGCTGCGTATCTCTCATGTCCCCGGTATTTATACTGGGCGAGCCATTCCCGCATCATCTCGTTGTATCTGACCGCGCTTCGGTTCATGACAAAAGACCGCAGCCGGGCATCGGGCCGCAGGCAATCCGGACAGCCGATGGCTCTCCCGCAATACGCGCAACGGGGCCGAAAAATCCACGGGATCGCCCCGGCGCAGCGCCGGCATATCCCCGGCCATTCCCGAACGAGTTTCGTCCTGCTGCCGCATGTCAGGCAAACGTCTCCCGGCGGAGCCAGAAGCTCGCGAATAAATCGGGAAATGGATGAACTTAACGAACTCATCTCGCATTACCCCTCCTAATGATTGAAAAAATATAGGCAGGCACGGCATGGACATTCTCTCGTTGTGAGCTCAATGGACGGGAAAATCCCCCCGCGCGTCACTTAGAAGGATCTGCCCAGGAGTCCTTCAAAGATACCCGTTTTTCCGCGCAATGCGATTCATGCTTTTGATTTGGTTGACGGCTCTTTTCTGCGAAATCGTCCACTGCGGCGAGGCAAACACGACCCGGCCTGCCGGGTCCTCGGCGGAACGGCCTGCCCGGCCGGCCATTTGCACGAGCGAAGCTTCGTCAAAAAGGCTGCTGTCGGCATCCGCGATAAAAACGTCGCTGCGCGGAACCGTCACCCCGCGTTCCAAAATCGTCGTCGTCACCAGCAGCCTGATTTCCCGCCGGCGAAACCGCGTCACTTTCTCCGCGCGGAAGGGGTCCTCCGATGAAGTGCCTTCGATGCGGACCCCGCCCAACATCCTGCGCAGGATGGCGACAAGGGGATCGATATGCCGAATGCGGGAAACGAACAAAAAAATTTGCGCCCCCCGCTCCAACGACAGACTCAGATGGCTCGACAACCGCTTTAAAAGCATCGGCTGGCGCAAACATTGCTCGATGCTTTTGAGCGCGATCCGCTTGGGAACCGGAAGGGGATGCCCATGAAACCGGACGGGCACTTTCGCATGCGGCAGACGGCCGCGGGCCGCTTCCTTTTGCAAAGGGCGCGGGGGCGTTGCGGACAGATAAACGAACTTTCCGTCCGGTTTGCAAGCATGCTCGGCCGCATAAGCCAGCATCGGGTCGTTATGGTAAGGAAAAGCGTCAAGTTCGTCGATGACGACCAGGTCAAAGGCCTGATAAAAACGCATCAGCTGATGGGTTGTCGCCAGCGTCAGGTCGCCTTCACGCCAACGTTCGTCGCTGCCTCCATACAAGGTGACGATCCGCGTGTCCGAAAAGGCTTTGGCCAGCCGGGGCGCTAGCTCCAGCACGACGTCCCGGCGGGGCGTGGCCACCAGCACGCGGCCGCCCCTCTCCAATATCGCGCCGAGCAGCGGAAAGATCATCTCGGTTTTGCCCGCGCCGGTGACGGCCCATAGAAGGAAGCGGGCATGTCTGGCGGGGGCCAGCGGCCGCTCCGCTCGGCCGCCCGGGGCCGCGGAGCCCCTGCGGGGCGGCTCCGCCAGGAACCCCAGCGCGGCGCAGGCGGCATCGCCCTGCGCCGCGCTCAATCCCCACCGCCCGCGCACCGCGGCGGTGGACGGCCCGGCCGCTGCGCGCACGGCCGGGTCCCTCGCTGCTGAGCGGAGCAGCAGCGAACAGGCGCGACTGCGCCCCAGAGCGAGGCACGCCTCGCAGTAGGCGCAGTCCGCGCGGCCGCACGCGGCGCATGCCGTGCGGCCCGTGGCTTCGCTGCCGCAGCGCCGGCACCGGGGGAGCCTCGGGCGGCCCATGCGCAGCAGGCCGCCTCCCCGACGCGGGCCGGCATCCGCAAGGCCCGCGTCCAGCGCCAGCCGGCCCTGCAGGCTGGCCAGCTGGGCGGCGCTGTGCCAGGCGCCAGCAAGGCCCGGCGCCATCTCCTGCAGCAGCGCGTCGACCTCCGCTGCGAGCAGCGATCTGCCGCTGACCTGCGCGACCAGCGCATCGGACATTCCGCCAAGCTCGGCCAAAGCACCGGCAGCCTGTCCCGGTCCGGCGGGACGCTCCAGCAGGCGCAAAACCTGCTCGGGCACCGACTGGCGAAAATCCCACATCCATACCCCGCTGCCGTTATGCAAACTTTCCCCGGAACCGCCGAATAGCGCTTGTCCACCAACGGCTGCATCCCCATTCGTCCCCCGGCCCGCTTCCTCTTCCATCCGCTCGCGAAACCAGAGCCCCCACTTCCGCGGATCCCATCCGTTCATATCCGTCCGCGGCTCAAAACGCTGCTCCAACCGGACTGCCGAACTTAACGCGGTTGCCGCGGACAACAATACCATCCTGGCGGAACCTGGCGTCGCGCAAAACCGCTGCCCCCACCACAGAACATCCACCCGCAAATCCAGCGAACGTCTTATTCTCCATTTCCCTTCATGCACAACGGCATAAACTGCCACCCGCACGCGCATCCCTCCTTAGAAATATTCTCGGCCCAAATGTATCGCCGCGTTCCAATCGGGCTTGTCCCAATCCGTCCGATCCGCAACATTTCGCCGATCATGACCGTCAATATTGTTGAATTAAGCAAAAAAGCACACCTCCCCGGTTCCCCGTTAAGAAGTGTGCTTCACATCGGAATACTCCCTATGCCGCTGTTTGCGGGCTTCGTCCTAGACATAGGGAATCTGCCTCGCTTCATGCGGATTTCGCAAATCGATCGTCGTTACATCCGAATCTTCGGAACCGCCAGCACGGCTTAAGACCGATTCATCGGTCGTCACGGACAGCTCCATGCCGGCCAACCCCTTAAGCCGTCTGACAATGCCAATCGTGGCATCATCCGAATGGAGATCGAGCACCGTTAGGCGAATTCTTTTGCCCGTCACCCAGGCATAAAAGCCCAGAGCGCGGACATACCATTCGATTTGGCGTTCATGGTTAAACGTGACGAGAATATAGTGAATTGCGCGCCTTTCCCGGCGCTTTTGCCAGGCATGAAAGGCATGAACCGCCGCAATCGCTGCCATATACACCAGAAGGATGGACAATAACGGGGTCAACATGCTGACTCACCTCCCTGTTACCAACAATATATGCTGGTCGCAGCAGGTCGGTGAATGAAAGCGCATCAGAAGCCCGCACCCTTTTGGGCGGTCACGTCCATAGCCTATATCCCGTGGGAAATTTCACAAACAATGGCAGCCGGAACCAGAAGTTCCAAAGCTGCTCAGCGTCATAGCGTTACCCAACCGTATTTGATCGAGTTGATGACGGCTTGCGTGCGGTCGTCGACCTCCATCTTCTGCAAAATGCTGCTGACATGGTTTTTCACCGTTTTTTCGCTAATGAAGAGGTATTCCCCGATCATTTTATTGCTCTTGCCCTCTGCCATCAGGCGCAGCACCTCGGCTTCGCGGCGGGTCAACGGATTATTTTCCCCGGCAACGAATTTAACTCCGGCTTCCCTGACGCCGCTTTCCGCCATGGCTCCCGTTTCGTTCAGGAACGTCATGCGGCGCAGCTGCTGGATCAATTTACCGGTGACTTTCGGATGAATAAAAGCGTATCCTTCCTGCACCGAACGAATCGCATTGATCAGCGACTCCGCCTCCATGTCCTTCAGCAGGTAACCGTTAGCGCCTTTGCGGAGCGTTTCGAATACATAACTTTCGTCGTCGTGAATGGACAGAATGATGACCTTCACGTCCGGAAACAGCTCACGCAGCTTCTCGGTCGCCTCCACGCCGTTTTCGACCGGCATATTGATGTCCATGAGCACGATGTCCGGTTTTTCTTCGTTGCAAAATTCCAATACTTGAATGCCGTCCCCGCATTCGCCGATGACTTCAATGTCATCCTCCATGTTCAAAATGCGCTTCAGACCCTCGCGAAACAATTGATGATCGTCAGCCAAAAGGACTTTAATGGTTGTTTTGTCAGAATCCCTGTTTTCCATCCTGTTACTCCTTTCCCTTCTCCACGTTCGTTGGGATATGGATTACGATCTTTGTACCCTGGTTCTCTGCGGATTCAAGTTCCATTCTTCCTTCGAGCAGCTCCACTCTCTCGCGCATCCCGATCAACCCAAAATGATCTTTCGATTTCTGTTCCAGGAGTTCCACCTTAAAACCGAGTCCATTATCCTGAACAACAATTTTCACCATCTGGGCCTGGTATGTAATCTCGACTAAAACATAAGTAGGATAGGCATGCTTGGCCGCGTTGCTAAGCGCTTCCTGCACCAAGCGGTAAATGGCTGCTTCCATGGCGGAAGAGAGACGGTGCTCTTTGCCCCGCGTTTCGAAAATCGTACGGATTTTCGTCTTCTCCTCGTAATCATGCACGTATTTCCGGAGCGTCGGGATCAGCCCCAAATCATCAAGAGCCATCGGCCTGAGGTTAAAGATGACCTTCCGCATTTCTTCCAGGCTGGAGCGCACTTGTTCCTTCAAATCTAATATTTCGTCCTGCACCATCTTAAATTCCTGCTTCATCAGCATTCTTTCCACAATTTCCGTGCGGAGAACGAGATTGGCCAGCAGCTGTGCGGGACCATCATGGATTTCGCGGGCAATGCGTTTGCGTTCCTCTTCCTGAGCCAGTATGATTTTCAGACCGATCAACTGACGGTTTTTCGCCGTTTCGATAATCCGAGTCACCTGTCCCAGTTCGCCTGACAAGTACTCCAGTACCACACCCATTTGTGATCCGATGGATTCAGCACGTTCAACAGAGTTTTCAACATTTCGGACCCTTTTTTGCAATTCATCGCGTCTTGCCTTCAGGTACATTTCCTTCTCGCGATAAATCATAACATCGAGCTGCAGCTGCGTCGCTTTCTCATACGCCTGCCTGATGTCATCCTCTTTGTAGCGGACGAAGTCCCGGCTGACTTCCGTCAGCCGGATGCGCGAACGCTTGTAGTTCAGCTCCAGCTGATCCACCTTTTGCAGCGTTTCGATCGTTTCCTTCATCACGTATTGCAGCTCCTGATTCAATGAGGCCAGCTCGTCCCGGGCCGCCTCAAGAATCTCGAACATCTGATACTTGCTGTTTTCCATCACCTGAATGGCGTTCTTAATGACGCGGTCTATCGCATCGGCTTGAAAATCCACGTACGTTCTACTCCATTTCTTACCATTACAGTTCTATATAGAATGAGCTACGAGTCGGTCCGACGAACACAGTAACTTGTATATCGCACGCAAAATAGAACTCTACCGGACTGACTCCCGTGATCCATGGTCATTAGTTCATTTCTATACATATCATACCATATCATGATTCGATAGTGACGGTCTTCGTTTTTTGTTCCCATTTTACATTTAATCCTAATTGCTCGGATACGAGACGAAGTGGGACTAAAGTCCGACCATTACTAATATATGGAGCAACATTTGCGCCTTTGCGCTTTCCGTTTAGGATAAAGTCCGTATCTCCTACCGTCAAATCCATGACTTTTCCACCACGCGTCACCGTGATTCGTTGATTGGCGGCATCCCATACCGCCCGGCCTCCGAACGTATCCAGCACGTATTTGATAGGAATATAGGTACTTGCTCCCTTCATGACGGGGGCAACTTCCATCGTTTTGCTCTGTCCGTTCGCGGTAAAGGACTTCTGGCCGATCGCCATCACGACTTTTCCGGTCGGCAAGCCGGCCTCGCTGGATAGGGACGGCATCGTGAATTTGATATTGTCGAATGCGACCGTGCCTGTTTTCGCCCGTTCGTCCTGTCCCTCTTCCACGTTTACGACATAGACGCGCTTAAGTTGGGCCGGGAAGGCGATTCCTTTATCGCTGAGGTCGACATCGATCGTTTTCCAGCCGTCCCAGTCGATTGCCTTGGCCAGATCCACGTAGACGGTTTGACCGTTGTTGTCCTTCAGCTCCGCACGGGCCCAGTTCAGGCTGTTGTCGCCCATCACGTCGATCGACATCCGGGTGGCCGGAGCCGCAATCGTTTTGCCTGCCGTGCCGTTCAGTTCCGCGTACGCGTACATTTTGCCTGTGCCCGCGGTCATGTCATACGTCAATTGAAGCACTTTCGAACCTGCATGGTCCCCGGTTCCTTGCGTTACGGCGGCGGTGCCGGTCACTTGCGGATGATTGCTCGTAAACTGGACCGGATAAGAGACGTTTTCGAAGTTCTCCCACAGGTCTTCGCCGGCTGCCGACAGGATGACCGCCGTGCTGAAGCCGTTGTAACGGGCGATCGCATACCCCACTTTAACGTCCGGATCAACGGAGGCCACGGTCAGCTTGCCGTTTTTCACGCTGCCTTTAAAGCCGACGAACTCCCACTTCAGCGCGCTTTCCGGCACTTCGACCTTGTCCCCGTCCTTCGTCACGGCGGTCACCGGCACGGATACCGTGCTGCCTGCCTGCAGCGGCGCCGTTTGGGAACCGACGTTAAGCGCGGTCAAATCGCTTGCCCCCAGCACCTTCACTTGCATGCTTGTGCTCGCTTGGCCGCTGACCGCGGTAATGGTCGAGGTTCCCGGCTTCACCCCGGTAACGGTCTGGCCGCTCACTTTAATGTTGCCGTTGCTGGATTTCCATGTCGGCGTAAGGCTGGACGTATCCACCGGATTGTAGTAATTGTCGTAGCCTTTTAACTTAAAGGAGGCTTGCTGGCCGATCAGGATGGCCGAGGAACCGCTGATCTTCAGGCCTTTCAGTTCGCCCTTCGGCGCTTCGGAGAACACGCCCACGGCGTTCACGACGCTGCGCTGCTGCGTCCCGTATTCGGTATGAAAGGTAAGCGTGGCGTCATTTTCGCCCAGAGGCCTGCTGACCAGCGTCGTCGAACCGCCTCCGTCGAGGTTCATGCCCTTCCATACGCCGATGTCGACCATAAACGACTGCAGCTCGCCCAGCGACATGCCGGAGCTGTTGTCGTTTTTCTCTACCGTCACGATATAGACGTAACGCTCGTCCTTCGAGTAGCCGAGAGCCGTCCGCGCCCGGTATCCGCCGATGCTGGACACGTCGCGGGAGAAGGCGGCGGCTTTGCCGTTATTCACCAAAATGGTGTGCCCGCCGATCATCGTCTGCAGTTTGGAGGGATCCACGGACTGACCCATCGTTTTCGAGTTCAGCATGTAGCTGGTCTTCAGCGTTTGGCCGACGGCCAGATGATTTTTCACGAATTCGGCGGCTTTGCCGTGGGTCCGCAAAATATATCCGTCCTGCGGCACCTGCATCCCCACGAATCCGCCCACGTCGGAAATCTGCGTAATGACGTCGTTCTGAACAAGCACCTCGATCGGCGTCGTTGCGCTGTTTTTCGGACGCTCCGTCGATTTCCAGGCGCTGGTGTAGATGTACATGGCGTCCGCGTGGCTGTAGGTCGCGCTGCTGCTTTCCGGATTATACGAAGATTTATTGATGCCCGCGAGCGGGAAGGACGATCCGTCCTCTGCCGTTACGGAGCCGCTGAAGGCAAACTCGTCGATGATCGGCTTGCCGTCCGTCGTCACCGCAAAGGAATACATCCCTTTAATGTCCGACGGCGTCGACAGAAGCTGTCCGTCCGTCACTTGGCCGCCGATCGGCGCGCCGTCCGCGGTGGTATTAAAGTAGTCCCCGTTCACTGCAGCAACGGCGCCGTTTTCTTTGGCCATGCCGCCGGTGCTTTGTTTCGTCGTAAACTGGCCGTTTTTGCCGTTCATCACGTCGATCTTGACGTACGGGTTTTGCAGATCGATCCGGATCACGTCCGCCAAAGCGGTGGCCTTTTTCCCGGAACGGGTCGTCGTGAACTTGTATTTGGTCAACATCGCGCCCGACGTCACCGGATTTTCATCCAGCTTGACGACCGATGCGGACGCAGCGCTCGCTACCGATGAAATGGAATGCCCGTTCAGCGGAATCCCGCTGCCGACGACGGGGGCGATAAAAAGCAATCCCGCGAGCGAAACGACCATCCACTTTTTGCTTGCCGCCATCCCCTGCTTGCTGTCACTTGTCTTTCCGTTTCTTTTCATGAAGCGTTACTCTCCCATCTTTTTTTAAAACACATTCCAACCCTATGAACCGGAATAAAACTAATAATCTACTGACGTCTCTGCTTAGAAAAAAGTTCCACCGCTGGCCAATGTTGCCCATTCGGTTCGCTTTTACGAGCTTAAGAGATTACTTTTCTGTAACCTCTGTCCTATTTAATAGACTGTTTTAAGCCGGAAAAGTTACGGATAAATATGCTTTTTTTAACGAAATCGCCAGATTCGGTCGAAAAAAAGCCCGGTCCCCTCCGAATGGGGGGATCAGGCTTGCAAAACTTACATATATTCTATTTTTTCCAGCATTCTTTGGAGCATCACCGCCGCCTGCGCTCTTGTCGCATTGCCTTTCGGTTGGAACGATTTCTCGCTCACGCCTTGGATGATGCCCTCTTTTAGGAGCTTGGCAACGGTATCCTTGACTTGAATCTTTTTATAGTCGGCGAACTTCTGCAGATACGTTTCCGGAGTATAAGCAAGCGTCGCCCGATATCCGGCATAATTCATGGCCCGCATCATCATGATCGCCATTTCTTCGCGGGTAATCGGATTGTTCGGCTTAAACGAACCGTCTTTGTTGCCGACGATGATTCCGGCTTTGACCGCCGCGCCGATAAACGCATTCTCTTTCGTATTGGTAATGTCGTAGAAGCGCTGGGACGTTTGCACGTCGCCGGAAAGGCCGAGCCCTCTGGCTACGTATTCCGCAAACTCGGCCCGGGTGATCATTTTATTCGGTTCGAATTTGTTGCTCGTTCGGCCTTCGATGATCAGTTTTCCGGATAAAGCTTGGATCGCTTTGGAAGCCCAGTGGCTGACGACGTCGGTATAATATTTGTACGAAACGCCGATGACGACGGTATAGTTTCCTTTGATTTTGGCTTTAAAAACTTTCCTTGCACCTTGGTTCACAACAATGGAAGGAACGAAGGTCATTTTGTCCGCGCCCCGGTCCCATCGGAATACGCTTATTTTATCGACAAGCGAAGTCGAAGTGTTCGAAATCCAATACTCATTGTCAACCTGCACATCCACCGAATAAGACGAAGCGTTGTTATGGACGGCCGTGATATAGAAATCGACAGGTTCGGCCATTTTGGTGATCGCGGATGCGCTTATTTTACCGTTCATAAATGCCGCTGAGTCTCCCGTCAGCTTTTCCACCGCGATGTTTAAAGCCACGTTGGACGAGGAGGTGTTCAGGCTTCGGGCAATGCCGGCGATATCGAGCCGGCTCAACTGGAGAACCATCATCGATTCCCCCGCTTTTACCGCAATCGCCGCGTTTTTGTCCTTGGCATAAATGCTTTCCAAAGCGCTAAGCGAAAGGCTAACGGAAACGCCGTTTGAGCCTGACTGGGCTTCGATTAACGTCAAATGCGTGCCGGATCTGCTGCTCGCGATGTATTCGTATGCGTTGATAAGTTTCTCCGAATCCACGACGATGCGTTTGATCGTTTGATTGTTTCGGGACTGGATATTGGCTGCGGGAACTGCGGCCGCCTCGCTTAACGCAAATGCCGATATTCCAAAATTTTTCACTTCGGTCAGCGACAGATAATCCGGCCGGTTCGCATCCGCCTTGTCCCCGGTGAACTCCCCTGCCACCAGATTATTGAATGCCGGCATCTTGTTGCCGTCGCTGTCCGTCACGCCGTTTGCACCCGTCAGATACGTCACTTCGACTCTCTGTCCGCTGGAGACGGGGCTGCTCAGCTTTAAAGTAACGGTATTGCCGTTAACAACCGCCTGCAGCACGCCGCGGATCAATCCGTCCACATACACCTGGAAGAGGCCTGAAGAAACATTGGTCTGCAAAAGCGTTCGGTAATACGTAATTTGCACGACGTCCCCTTGCACCGAGATCGATTTGACCTCTCCGGAGGCGCCGTTTTCCACGATCTTGACGGGCTCCAGGTTGACGTACCCTGCGGCATTGCCGTTAAGATCCGTCAGGCGGCTTGTCCCCGGAACGTAGGAAATCGTCACCTTGGAAAGCTTGTTTATGGATGTCGCCTGGGTTAAGATCACCTGGTTGTTTTTCACTTCGACCGCGCTCACGTAATTCGGCGCCCCGTTCACCAGAACCGAGAACTGGCTTTTCATCGGGATATTGGTCGTGCTTAAAGGTTCGTTATACGTCAGGGTCACCTTTTTGTCCGTGCCTTCGGCTTTTTGGAAAACCGGCGGCTTCGTGTCCTGATAGTTTCGCACGAAAAAATCGGTGAACGCGCTGATGTTTTGTCCCCTGCTGTCCTGCAGCGGATAATTTCCCGGCTTATAGCTTACCTTCACCACCTGGCCGTCCGAAACGGGACTGCTCAGCGTCAAATAAACCGTTTGTCCGCTTTGGCTGATCGACTTGATGTCCACGGCGGTGTCATCCGCTTTTACCGTAAATTGTTCGTAAGCGAACGACGAAACCGATTTAAGCGACTGATTAAAGGATAAGGTTAGATTGCTGTATGAAACATAACCGCTTGAAGGTTTGGGGAGGGCCGTGTCCATTCCGTTCACCACGTCGCGCCCCGAAAAGGTCGCCGCCTGATTTTTGTAAAGGTCTTGAATCGGACGCGAACCTCCGCTGTAGCTGACTTTGACGTTCTGGCCTACGGCCACCCCGGTTTCCAGCGTGATGTATACGCTGTTCCCCGAAGTGGAAACATAGCTGATTTTGCGTTTTTCATCGTTGACCGTTACCGTAAAGCTGCTGGTTTGCAGCCAGGTATCCGCGTACAGCTGTTTGTTGTAGGCGAGCCGGATCGTCGTATTGTTGTACATCTCGCTGCTTTGAAGCACCGGAGGCTGCCTGTCCGTCACCGGCGTCTGGAACGTCCACCCCGATGTTAATCCCGGATACTGGTTGTTGTCATTTTGCGCGTCGTAAAAAGCGTTTCTTCCGATCGTAACGTAATAGGTCGAGTCATAATCGAACGTATAACCGGACTGAAGCCGTATCCGCACTTCGCGTCCGTTGACGCTGACATCGACCGGAACATTCGAACTGCTCCCCGATTTGCGTACCGACACTTCGCCAGGGCCCCGGACCACTTCCCGATTAAAGGTGACGTACAAATCCGAATCGACGGCCACGCCGGTGCTTTGATGGTACGGACTGAAGCTGGTGATGGTCAGCGCCGAGGAACTGTCGACAGCAGTCGTAAATCTCCATCCGTTAGGCGACGTGATCCCTTGAACCGCATTGCCTTGCGAATCTTTAAAAGCATCGTCGGCAACCGTCACATAATACCCGGAGTTGCCGGTCATGTAATTGCTGAAGTCCATCGTAATTTGGGTGGTGCCGCTTCCCGTTACCAAAGTATGGTTTGCAGGAATGGACTGGATCAAAGCGCCGTTTGTCCGCCGAAGTTCGATGGCACCGGTTCCTGCGGTTACCGGAAAATTATACGTTAACGTCAATTTTGTGGCTGCCGGAACATTGACGTCATTGTTGCGCGGATATGTACTTACGATGGCCGTCTTCGGCTGCGTCTTAAAAGACCATTCACCAGGGCTATGTATGCCATCAAACGGAAGCCCCGTTTTGGTTGCAAAAGCATTCGGATCTACTTTCACCCAATACGTCGTATCGTTCGCGAGCGTTTGGCTCAATGCAACGACAACATCGCAGCCATTGACGCTCACCTGATTGCCGGCGGCTGGAATCGTCTCCACGACGGCATTGTCCGATTGTTTGACGACCTGAATGGAACCCGTACCGGCAACCATGTCTTCGTTGAATCTCATTTTAAGCTTCAATTGCACGGGATTGATCCCGGTTGCATTCGATGCCGGCTCGTAAGACTGCACGGCTTTTTTTACCGTACTAAATGGATATGCCGCCTCTTCCGAAGGCGTATTTTGTCCGTCAGCCGTTTCAAAAGCACCTGCGCTCATTTTCAAAACATAATTGTGGCCATATTGCAGCCGCTTCTGATTGTCGAATCTTACCTCAAAATGCGTCCCTGGTTGAGCCGGATCTCCTTGAATCGGGAGACTATCCATGCTCCCCTTCGGGTCGGTTAAATCCTGCAGATAAATCCGGGTGATCCCGCCACCGAGTATGACTAATTTCATGGGTTGATTGAAATCCAAATTGAAGCTCGGCGTCAGACCAACTCCTTCCGTGCTGCACGAATTCGGAGCGGCCGAAATTTTCGCGGCTAAATCTGGCGTAGAAGCGGCGGCAGCAGTGACAGCCCCGACTCCCCCAAAGACCACCTCGATCGTTAAGATGAAGGCCAGCAGCAGTGACAGCCTTTTTCTCATTCGTCTCATCCTTCCTTTCCCGGGCGTCGTGTTCTCCTGACATGTTTTATGAGCCCGTCACAAAACACACGCTTATACTTCTTTTTCGGTCAAAAAAGGGATGAAGTTTAGGACTTTGGCCGGAAGGTTTTTTTACGACGAAAAACCTCAGCCCGGCGCAAAGCCAAACTGAGGTTTTAATTTGTAGGGCATCCCCGTATAGCGGTGACCCCCGGGAATTATAACTCTTGTATCCGTTAAAGAGAAAAGCTTACAGACCCGCTTGGGCTTTAAGCTCTTCCGCCTTATCCACGCGTTCCCATGGCAGGTCGACGTCCGTACGGCCAAAGTGACCGTAAGCGGCGGTTTGCTTGTAGATTGGGCGACGCAGGTCCAGCATGCGGATAATGCCTGCAGGACGAAGATCAAAGTTGTTCCGGATCAGCTCAACGAGCTTCTCGTCGCTTACTTTGCCCGTGCCGTACGTATCCACGTTGATGGACACCGGCGTTGCAACGCCGATCGCATAAGCAAGCTGGATTTCGCACTTGTCTGCGAGTCCTGCTGCAACGATGTTTTTGGCAACATAACGTGCGGCATACGCTGCGGAACGGTCCACTTTCGTTGGATCCTTGCCGGAGAATGCGCCGCCGCCATGGCGTGCATAACCGCCGTAGGTGTCGACGATGATTTTGCGGCCCGTCAGGCCGGCATCCCCTTGAGGACCGCCGATCACGAAACGTCCGGTTGGGTTAATGAAATATTTCGTTTGTTCATCCAGCAATTCTGCCGGTACGACCGGAAGAATAACCTTTTCCTTAATATCGGCTTGAATTTGCTCAAGCGTTGCATCCTCGGAATGCTGAGTCGACACCACGATCGTGTCCACGCGTACCGGTTTGCCGTCCACGTATTCGATCGTCACTTGCGTTTTGCCGTCCGGACGGAGATAGTCAAGCGTGCCGTCTTTGCGGACTTCGGACAAACGGCGGGCGATACGGTGAGAAAGCGCGATAGGGAGCGGCATAAGCTCCGGCGTTTCGTTGGTCGCAAAACCAAACATCAAACCTTGGTCGCCTGCACCGATATTTTCCGTTTCCTTATCCATTTGGGCAGGATCGCGGCTTTCAAGCGCAGCGTTTACGCCTTGGGCGATATCCGCAGACTGTTCGTTCAAGGATGTCAGCACGGCCATCGTATTGTAGTCGAAGCCAAACTTGGCGCGTGTATACCCGATTTCTTTGACGGTATTTCTAACAATAGCTGGGATATCTACATACTCGGATTTGGTACTGATTTCACCAATAACCAATACAAGGCCAGTCGCAACCGACACTTCGCAGGCTACGCGAGCGTAAGGATCGTTTTCCAGAAATGCATCAAGCACCGCATCGGAGATTTGGTCGCAAATCTTGTCCGGATGTCCTTCCGTAACGGACTCTGAAGTAAACAGATGACGTCCTTTTACAGACATAGGTTCAACCTCCTAAGGATCAAATATTAAGAAAAACGTCAACCGACGTACTTCCTTTTACAGCTCTGCCGCATAA
The DNA here is from genome assembly GCF_038004655.1 of Paenibacillus sp. FSL M7-1455. Taxonomy (NCBI): domain Bacteria; kingdom Bacillati; phylum Bacillota; class Bacilli; order Caryophanales; family Paenibacillaceae; genus Paenibacillus; species Paenibacillus sp. FSL M7-1455. The sequence continues at coordinate 5,619,224 of NZ_JBBORO010000001.1, forward strand.
CGCGGCGTTATTGTCCTGATTATAAATAATCATTAAGTATGCCCTATACAAAAAATGAACCTTTTCCCAGGCAGGAAAAGGCTGCATGACAATCCTCAATGGACATATTAACGCATTTGTCAACCTATGTCAACGAAAGGAGAATGAATCCTACATTTGCAAAAATCGTTCCAGATAATGGATACATCAATCCACCAAAAGAAACTTTTGTGCTGTTATTGCAGCGCTTTCGGTCAAAATGATGCTTTAAGATTACAATAAGCTTTGTTGCGCTTGGCGAACGAGACGTTTGGTCATTTCCCCGCCGACCGATCCATTTTGACGGGAAGTCAAATGACCGGCATAAGAGCCGCCGCCCGCAAATCCGCCAACTTCGCCTAATTCTCCCGCAAACTCGGTGTCCGCAAACCCGCCGGAAGAACCATAGGCCGAACTCAGCCCCAGCTCCGAGGCAATTTCGTATTTCATTTGGTTCAGCATATCTCTGGATTCAGGCACGAGCTTACGATTCCGGTTATTTGATCTAGGCATTGAAAATGCACCTCCTGCATGGTTGGTACTGCAGGATTAGTATCTGTATTTCACGTCGCAATAGACGTATAAATCATTGTTACTTTTGGCAAAAATAAGGCTATATAAAGCGCTATCTATGGATGTTATTGGATCGAATATCCGCCACGCACCATGACAATCAAATTATATTTGTTGCCCTCCTGCACCATGATGCCGCGTCCGTCTCTAGGAAAAGAAAGCAAATGGTTATTCCCTACAGGTTGTCCATTGGCAATATCTTTTCCATCGGTAAGATCCGCTACACCGTTCGAGTCCTGACTGTATACAACGCCTTTGCCGCTGCGAATAATAAACTCAGTACCGGCTTTGGCAATCAACTTTTCACCTGGCTTCAAGGTAACAACGGACACCGTGTTTTCAACGGTCGTGGTTTCATCTTTTCCGCTGGATGGCTTTTCCGTTGCCGGAGGCGTAGTTGGATTGGTTGGCGTGGTTGGATTCGTCGGCGGCGTAGTTGTTGTGTTTCCGCCACCGCCTAAAGCTTTTTGGATTTGTTGATCAACGTAGCTTTTGGTGACGACAGGGTCGTCGGCTGTACCGGGTTGACCTACAGAGCCTGCACCTTGTGCGGTAATGTTGAAGATGGAGCCGAGGGCGATGCCGCCAGATAGTAATGCTATCGTAAATAACGTCTTAGATACTTTATTCATAAATTGCCTCCATATGATTTCAAACATAAGTTAAAAAAGAGGCTAATGAGAATCATCTCATTAGCCCCTCTTTCTTAAAGAAGAATTTAATTCCTTAAATCTTAGCGAGTTACCGAAGTTCTGAAGTCTTCAGCAGCATTGCCTGCTTCGTCAACAACGAATTTACCATTTGCGTTACCATTGAGGTAAACTTCAAGGTTTCTAATGTCGCTGAGTTTCACATCAGATTTGAATTGAACGTACAGTTTGTTGCCGTCTACACGAGCACCAACTGTATCGGCAGAATCACCGTTCACAGCAACTTTGAATGCTGCAGAAGTATAGAATACTTTTACATTTTCTACAAATGTAAGTTCTGCTTCATAGTAAGTAGCTCCACCTACAGTGGAAGTACCGATGTTAGCACTCAAAGGATTGGCATTATTTGCTGTATTCAATACAGGAGCAATCTTATCAGCTACAGGTGCCGCTACAATCTCTTGAAGGTTACGTCCGTAACCATCAACGGATCTAATGTCATTTTGTGCAACAGTGTTAAGTGTAACACCGGAATTAGCAGGAATTACATCATTGTAGAACTTAAATTCAACCGATGTTTTTCCAGAAGATGCATTTACAATAGTGGCAGAGAAGTCGCTAGAAGTATACTTTTTGCCTGCGATTGTAAATTCAAAATCGGAAGCATACAAACGAGTCAACTCACCTTTAAAGTCAGCAACGACTTTGTTTTTCGCAGTAGCTTGAACACTATCTTTGTCGACTTCAATTCTCGAAGTATTGCGATCTTTCAAGCTAACTGTTTTATTAGATACAAAGTTTCCGTCAGCATCAGAAATGTTGATAGCACGGATGCTAACATTTCCTGCACCGAAATCAACTTTAACATCTTTTCTAGGCACAGTCAGTTGTACAGTGTTAGAGCTGTAAAGTTTAACTTCAGTCGATGTGGATGGGAATGGATAGTAAGTCGATCCAACTACATAGTTGTATTTGTTTACATCCAGAGCATCTCCGCTACCAGTAGTTACGACAGGTTTATTAAACTGAACATTTACAACGTAGTTGTTGTCTTCATCAATTGTATACCAAGCCGAGTTAAGCTCGATGTTACCTGCTTCAGTTGCAGTAAAGCTTACGCTTTGAGGAACAATTGTGTTTCCAATTGCCGTATTATCACGGACACCTGCAACTTCAAGGGTGTATTTGCCAGAAGGCAATTTACCAATTGTCGTCAGAACAACTTTGTTTTTCAGTTTTTCATTGTTGTACTTGCTTACTGCGAAAACTGGTTGGTTTACTGGGTGACCTTTAGTATCAAAGCCTTTACCCGTGAAAATGTCTCCATTTTCTTTTTTCAGCGTGAAGTTTTCTCTGTTAGCGATGTCAGTAGCATTTACATCTTTAGAGAATTCAACAGTGATTTTCGTAACATCTCCATCAACTTCGCTAGTTACGCCAGCTACAGTCGGACGAGTTGTATCCAATTCAGGCGTTACTTTAATTTGACGGTTAGCAGAGTTACCGCTGTAGTCAGTTACACCATCAACATAGATCGTGTTTTCACCCAAGCTCAATTGCTTATCTTTGTCGAAAGTCAAAATGAGCTTGTTGTCTTTAATTTTGTAATCAGCATTTTTGCTGCTGGAAGTATGATATACTTTGCTGATCGATTTTACGGATTCATTGAAAGTAATTTCAACTTTAGTAAGGTCCGTTGCTTTTACGGATTCAACTTCTGGTGCAGCTGTATCTTCAGCAACCGTCAGATCCGTCTCAACCGGAGCTACTTTGAAGTTTGCATAATCTTGAACATCTTGTACTGTCAAAGTGTGTTTACCAACACTCAGATCAGTAGTAATGAAGGCAATGTTCGGATAAGTATAATCTACATGTCCGGAAATGTTTTTGCCGTCAACTTTGTAGTTAGCCAAGTTTCTTGCAGTGGTTTGCGTTACTGGCTCAGAGAACACAACTTTGAATGCTTTTGTTCCCAAAGCTTTAGCTTCTTTAACTTGAGGAAGCTGAGTATCTACTGCAGAGAATTGAACTGTTTCATTGAAAGTCTTAGTGCCGCCAGCATTTTTGACGCCGTTAACTTTCAGGTTGTAAGTTTTTTGCGAAGACAATTTGCTGTCTTCTTGCAGCAGCAGAGTTACGCTCTTCTTGTCGGAAGACAATGTAGCGGACTCCAGTTTTGTAAATTCAGCAACTTTATAGTTGTCTGCATTTTCAGCTGTTTGTTGGTCAAGCTCGCCATCAAAATTGATTACTACTTCTTTGTAGTTTGTACCGGAAGCAGAAACGATTTTTTGAGCGGCTGTTACTACCCAAGTCACTTTAGCGGTGATTTCTTGGCCAGCAGAGTTTTTGAATTTAACTTCAGTTTCTTTGTTAGGCTCGAGGGCTTTTTCCAAAGTTACTTTTACAACTTCGCCGGAGCTCAAAGTGAACTCAATGTCTTTACCATTCTCAGCGATTTTATATTCCTTTACGGAAAGGTTGATGATTTGCTCTGCTTGGTAAGCAGCGTTAACTAGTTGTTCGCGAGTAGCGTTAGCTTGGAAGTTCAGATCTTTGGAGATCAGACCTTTGTCGATTGCTGCTTGCACATATCCTTTAGCCCAAGTAGAAGCGCTGTTGTCAGCGTTCGCTGGAACTTCAAGTTTCAGTGCACGAACCAGTGCAGTAGCCATTTCTTGAACGGTTACTTTACCGTTGTAGTTGAAGATTTGTTTTACTTTGTCTTGGCCTTCCATGATGCCGGCAGCAGTTACTGCTTCGATGTAAGGAACGGCCCAGTTTTTAGCGTTGTAGCCTTTGTCTTTGTAAGACAGAGTGCCAGTTACTTCTTTCAGACCCAGAAGTTTAGTCAGGACTTTCGCGAACTCAGCGCGAGTCATGTCTCTTTCCAGGTGAGCTTGTTGGTCTGGGTAACCATTGAAGATTCCTTTAGCTTTCAGGGAATCATATTTCTCTTGTACGGATACTGCGGAATCACCGAATGCTACAGAAGCAAACATGGAGAATGCCATTGCTGTAGACAAAGCGACTGTCAAAATTTTCTTCATAACCTTTTGTTCTCCTCCTTGAACTTTCATCACAATAGAGTTTTCTTTAATTGGGTAGCTCTTGTTACTCATAGTCACGTGCACCCCCTTTCCCGAGTCGGAGCAAAATTTCCATATAAATGATGTCTGTGACGAAATCACAGAAACTGGTAAACTTGGAATACGACAAAAAAAGAGTAGATTCCTAATACTACCTAAGTATTATACAATGGGGTCAAGATGCCGTAAAGAACATTTTTCTAAATTATAGACAAATTTCTTATACAGGACATTGTTGGATTCGCCCATCGTAATTGACTCTACATCTTAGACGCACGCCGTCATAAAAAGTTGCACCTTTTTTAAAAAAATTTCAAAATTGTTACCCGAGTGCCGTAATGATGGGATATTTACCTGCTTGTACAGGAGATATGTGGAAATTTAGGGGCTTTGCGAACTGGAAATGGATCTTCCGAAAAAGAAAAAAGAACGCCGTTTGGCGTTCTTTATGATCAATGAATGGATGTAATAGTTACAAAACGTTAACGAATTTTCATGGCCAGTTCGATGATCTGAGCCCGCATCTCCGGACTGGAGTTCAGGTTCTCATACATCTGTTCGATCGGCTGTTTGTTCTCGCGGTATGTTTTTTCGTGCTTAATCGTGGAGTGGGACCACTCGATCAGTGCGTTTTCGGACTGCAGCAGTTCGTTATAGGCATCATGAAAGCCCGTTTCCATTACAAGGCCTTCCATGACTTCTTGAGTAATTTCTCTCGTTTTGCGAGTCATCTCAATCTTTTTTTCCAATGTGCTGGCCTTATTCTCAAATTTGGTTTTTGCTTTCATATAGTCCAACTGAGCTTTGGAATAGATCGGTTTCATAAGATAGCCTTCACCCTTTAAATTATAAATTGTATTCTACGTCATTGTATCCTAATCCTCGACAAATTACAAAGAATTGTAATTGGAAATAGAACGGGAGCCGGAATTGCCGGCTCCCGCTGTTTGTTTTTTCATGCTTACATCTTAGGCAGCTTCTTCAGGTCTGCCATGACTTTGCCCATAATGATGGCGGCATCTCCGCGCAGCATATTGGCGGTAGGATTAAACATGTTACCCCGTTTCGGATCGGCCGGATCGACAGGCGAACCTTGGATGAAGCCTTTTTTGGCGATGGCCAGAACCGAAGGCTGCGCGTAGTAATCGATGCTTGCATAGTCTTTAAAATATTTTTGGAGATCCTTCGTGATTTTCGCCCGGTCGGTCTCAAGCTTCAGGTTGAGCGCCTTGGCGATCATGACCGAAGCGTCCTGGCGGGTAATGGCGCTTTCCGCGTCGAAGAACTGCGGCTGCGCCCCTCTCGTGATCCCTTCGCGCGCCGCGGTCTCGATATATCTGAAATCCCATAGACCGTCGACGTTAATGCTCGTAAGCGAGCTTGGAATATCGGAGAAATGCTTAGGTCCCTGGTAATTCAAAGGAATCTCCAGCGCTCTGACGATCGCGCGCACGAATTCAGCCCGGGAAATATACAAATCCGTTCCAAAACGTTCCGACGGATCGAAGGCGTTCATGACGCCTTTGGCATAGATGGTTTCGATATAATCCCGGCCGTACGGATGCTGCACGACATCGTTGTAGGAATAACCTAATTTGGCAACGACGTAGTAGCCAAAACGGTCAAACGGCACTTTAACCGTATGTTTTTTCGGATCCACGACGCCGCCGATGTTTTCCCATTTCTGCAGCTCCGGATCAAAACGGAATACCGTTACGAGCCGTCCCGCGTCCTGCGTAATATTCGCGTCATAGGTGAGCGTCAGCGTCCCGCGTTTGGACGGAACCAGCTCGTTCATGCTTTCTCTATTATAGAAGCTTCGCACTTCGGACCCCGGAAGCTGGTATGGGTCGGAACCATGCGTAATCGGGTCATATACCTTGTCCGTGTTGATATCGTCGGCCGTTCCCGGATCAATCCAGAATACAGGGCTCGATTTGACAAACCGCTGCTGGAAGTTGCCGATAAAGAGCTGTTTGCCCAGCGCGATTTCATTATCGAAATTGGCAACCGGCACTTCGAATTCGCGGCGGTCTACGACGCCGTCCTCGCTGTTCGCGATGGCGAACAAAATATCATGCCCGGAGAACACTTGGTTTTTGAACTGGTCAGCCACGTTGTAATCTCTCCGGATCAGGCTTGCACCTTTCGGAAAGGTTAACGTCAAATTGCCGTCAAAAGCTTTGTGCGAGCTTTTCATCGTTTCCAAATATTGCGCGCCCGGAATGCTTGTCGGCACGTATTTGACGGTAATGTAGTCTTTCAGTTGATCGTTTCCGACAAATACCGTAATGTCGATTTTGTTGTCCTTGTTCGGCTTGAGATCTTTAACGATCGCCCGATAAGCGTTCGGGTAATCGATGCCGTTGGACGGATCGTAATCCGCGTCAAAAGCGGACTTCTTCGCTTCCTGCTTTCCGATCATCACTTTCGATGCGTTGTCGGACGAAACGATGACCTCGACGAAGTTCTGGTTCACCAGTCTTCTGCCTTCAAGCGGACGAATGATCTGGAACGGTGCCGTTTTATAAGTGACTTCGAGTCGGAACGTTGCCGTCGGACCGCCTTCCCCGCTGTTATACACCGTGATGTTGTATACGATCGGGCTGCCGTTCAGCGGCAAGGATTGATTCAAAAGCTTAAAGCTGAACGTTTGGGTGTCGTAATCATAATAAACGTTCAGGTTTGGATTCGTATTGCCGTTCGAGCTGTTAAATACGTCGCCCGGGCTTTTTAATGCATAAAATCTTTGATCCATGGACCAAGTATATTCTTGGGTTTTGCCATCGGTCGTTGGAGTCGAGATTTTAAGCATATATTTCGAGTTGCTTGCTGAATTGGTGCGAAGCTTGCTGTCCACCGCGCTTTTGGTTTGGCCCAAATCGATGAAATCGAACGTTCCGTATACGTTCATCTTTTTCTCGGTCGTCGTATAGACGGAACCCGTCTTTTCGAACTTCTTGTCGTTGTTGTCAGGAACCGGGTCGGTATTGTCAATGCTGTAAGGGAATACCCCTACGGAATCCGGTACCGGAATCACAGGTACGTTCAAAGGCACGTAGCTGATATTAATCGATTTTTCATACGAGTTCTTTGGCGACTTAAACACGAATTTAATGATGTTGTTGCCTGGGAACAACGCTTGGTAAGCTTTATTCTCGTCGCCTGAAGCGATTCTGAACTTGGACACCTCAGACGAGGTCGGATCCTTCTCAAGGCTCACAAGCGTATTATTGATGTACAAAAAGATCGTTTGATCGGTGCCGCTGTATTTGATTTCGCTGTCGTTGGCGACGTTCATCAGCTGCCCTTTGAAATAATCCACGTCTTTCATGACGTTGTCCTTCAGATTCGGATTATTCGTATCCATCTCGATTTTCATGTCGTCATACAGCGATGTGAACTGCACATAAGGGCCGTAAAGCAGCGTAACCGGAACGGTCAGCTCAGACCCGGCCACATTGTTGGCCTGGAAGGTAATCTTCTGATACCCTGCCGCGGGAAGCTTGTCTACCCGGATGATGATGCGCTGCAGTTCGACCTGATTGCCGTTAATGTTTCTAACGACTCTTTCGGAGGCCAGGACAACCGGCTGGCTGAATGGCGTAAGGTCGTTGCCTTTGGCATCCGTGATGCCGGTGATCGTGATGTTATTGACGCTTGCCCCGTTCGCGACCAAAACCTCCATGGCGATCGGCAGGGAGAAAATGTTGGCGCCGTTCATCGAAGTCCCCGAAAGGTTCAAGATCTGCGACGGGCTCATGCCGCTGCTGTAACCGGACAAATAATTGACTTCCTGGATAAAAGGCTTGTTTTTGTCTCTTAAGGTTAAACCGACCGTCGAACTAATGCCTGCACCGGTCGTGCCGTCTGCAGCTGTCAGCGTCACGTTGATCAGGCTGTCGAACTGCGCCGAAACCGGAGCCACGCCGGAGAACTCGATCATCATGTAATCGTTGGCGCTCTCGAGCACGGTCACGGGCGCGGTTCCGCTGCCGGATGCCCCGTTGGCAAACGCGTACCCCAAATAGGTCGAAAGAGCTGCCGCATCCGGCAATTGACCGTTTTTGATCGGGATAATTGCTTTACCTTTGACGGTAATATTCGTGCTGCTTACATTGAAGTTAGGGAAAGACGACAGATCTGCCGATACGTCGGTACCGTCCGTCGCTCTTACGTCAAAAAAGGTGACCTTGCCGTTATAAAACGTAACTTCGCGGCTAGTTTCAAGCGTCTGGTTTTGATTCAAAACTTTGATTTTGACGATGTTGCTTCCGCTGTTGACATTGATCGGCGAAGCAAAAAACTTGTAGTTGTTGTAGCTCGACACCGTATAAGTCCAACTGCGTCCGTTAACCTCGACCGTCACTTTATCCGCGCTCGGCGCATAACCGGAGATGCTGATATCCGTTTTGGTTTTGCCGTACGCAGGACTTCCCGGGGAAGCCGTCAATACGGCCGGACTGTCTTCCTTCAATTCAATGGCCTGGCTGCCGTCCACCAGGTTCGCTTTCAAATCGTAAATCGTCGGCCCGTTGCGGTACTCGACATAGATCGAATCTTCGACTTGCGTCGTGCCTTGCAGGCCTTTAAACGTAATCCGGTTCAATCCGGAAAAAAGCTTGATGTTGGACACCGTGATTTTGCCGTTGTTGACGATGATGTTGCCGGTTTGTCCTTCATTCGAATTGACGATGGAAATCGTGCCATCCGCTTTTTTCGTCAATTGAAATACGCTGTAAGAAATTTGCTTATCATTGACCCCGTTCAGCGTACCCGTCAAACTAACGCGGTCTTCATTGACAAGACGCGCCGAATTGACGTCATACTGCTCGTTCGGAAAAATAAAAAAAGTGCCGGCTTGCGCTGCGCTTACCGTATTGGCAAAAGAAGCCGGCAGCAAACTGATGACAAGGACAACTGCCAAAAATACGGATAGGATCCTCTTCAAAATCATTTTCCCTCCTGTTTTATGCATTTATCTCTTTTATCGGCACCAGCCAATCGATAATTTAGTAAAACCTAACAATAAAAAAACCCTTGCCTGAAAAACACCGCCAAAATAGAAATCAAAAAACGCCGCACCCAAGGTGCGACGTTCTGCATATGAATATATGATGGCATGACGCATAAACAATCCACGTTTACTTCGAACCGCGCTCCGCGCTTGCTTTCATTCGGAGCCTTGCAACCAAATCCAGAATCGGCCGTTTCGTCTTCCCGACAAGTCCGATAACTTCGGCGCCGATTTGCATGAAGAACATCATCACGCAGATGACGACGAAGGTGACCCAATTCGCTTCATACATCGCGGCGGAAGACTGAATGACAGCCAGGACGCCGAAAAAGGCGGCGATGCCGTATACGATGAGGACAGACTGGCGGTGGCTGAAGCCAATTTCCCGCAAGCAGTGATGCAGGTGACCCTTGTCCGGGGCGAAAATCGGTTTCTTCTGGATCCAGCGGCGCACGATGGCGAAAAACGTATCCGACAGCGGCACGCCGATAATGATCAGCGGTGTGATAAACGAAACGATCGCGATCTGCTTAAATCCGAGCATGGACAACATCGCCAGGCAGAAGCCGAGGAACAGCGAACCCGTATCGCCCATGAAAATTTGTGCCGGATGGAAGTTGAAGAACAGGAATCCGATGATCGCGCCAAGCAGCAGCAGGCAGAGCAGCGCAACGGTCAGGTTGCCCATGAGCAGGGACATGACCAGAATCGTTCCGATCGCGATGCCCGATACTCCGGCGGCCAACCCGTCCAGACCGTCGATCAGGTTGATGGCGTTCGTGACGCCGACGATCCAGAAAATCGTGAGCGGGATGGCGATCCAGCTTTCGAGCGACGAGTAGGAATCGTTAAAAGGTATATTCACAAAATCGACCGTGATGCCAAAGCCGAAAACGACGATGCACGCGGCAATGATTTGTCCAAGCAGTTTCACTTTGGCCGACAGCTCAAACCGGTCGTCCAAGGCGCCGGTCAGGACGATCAGCGATCCCCCAAGCAAGAAGGCCTTAATAAAATTCGCATCCCGAGCGGAAAACTGATCTGCGACAAATGGAAGGACGGCAAACATGGACAGCATAAATGCCAAAAATATCGCCAATCCGCCAAGCCGGGGCATGATTTTCGTGTGCACTTTTCGGGCGTTCGGAACATCGACGGCGCCGATCTTTATCGCAAGTTTTTTCACCAGCGGCGTTAACAGCAGTGCCAAAGCCAATGACACGATACATCCGATGATGGCTATCATTAACATGTGTACGTTCAACCCCCATTTTCTTTACCGGATTGAATTATACTCTCATCAAAAAAATAAAACCAATCCTGTTTTTCAGCAAAAAATCGGGTTTTTGCAGTTCATAAGCGTCTTTTATCTGGGTTTCGTCACGTTTTCTTTATCCCGCATCACTTTAAGGGCGAATTTCGGCAGCGCAAGCATTCTTGCGGCCCGCGTCGGCTCTCTCAGCAGCCGGTAGAACCATTCGAGACGCAGTTTTTGGAACAGCTTCGGCGCGCGTTTGGACTTGCCCGAGATGACGTCGAAGCTTCCGCCGACGCCCATCATAAGCGGAACGCCAAGCTGTTCCTTATAACGGGCAATCCATGGTTCCTGCGTATCCGCCCCCCGCGCGACGAACAAAATATCCGGCGCAGCCTTGCGAATCTCCGCGATGACCTCCGCATCCTGTTCCGCCTTGAAATAACCGTCGCGGTAGCCCGCGATTTCGACGCCCGGATATTGCAGATGTAACCGCTCCGCGGCGGCCTGAATCACTTCCGGCGTCGAGCCGAGCAAGTATACCTTCCAATGGTAGTCTTCTCCGACTCTCATCAGTTCATGTAAAAGGTCAAACCCGGCCACGCGTTCCTGGACAGGCATTCCCGTTTTGGCGGCCGCCCACACGACGCCGGTACCGTCCGGCACGAGCAGTTCGGCGTTTTTCATCACCTGCATGTAATCCGGCTCTTCCAGAGCTTTCATCACCATGATCGGGTTGGCCGTAATTACCTGTATAGGCTTGCGCTCTTCCGACTGCAACTTATGGGTTAAATACTTAACGGTGTCCTCCATCCCCCATCTGCATATCTGCAAACCGTAGATGGGAACCGTAGGCATCTGTTCGAATTGGTTCACGGTCAAATCCCCTTATCCTTTACTGCTCAAAAACTCAATGATGTGCCGCGCAGGCTCCTGCGCCTCCCGCTTCAGCTTGTCGATGCGGGGTTTGGCCTCTTCCTTCCACCGCTCCGCGCCGGCCAACAGCCTGGAGATCTCCGACGCAAGCGCCGCGGGGGAAAGCGAACTGCTCGTTCCGACAGGCTCAACGTCGAGCCTTTTCAGGAAATGGTCGATCTTCGGGTCGTACGAAATGCCGATCAGCGGTACCTGCCGGTTAGCGGCGTAAATCAAACTGTGAAGCCGCATCCCGATGACCAGGTCGCAGCGCCCCACTTCGGCTAGCATATTGCGCGGATGAACCGCCTCCCGGCATACCGACACTTTGCTTCCGGCGGAAACCAAATCCCCCATCTGCTGGATGATGTCCTGCGACGCCTTTTCGTCGTCCGGAAAATGAAACGGCAGAAAGCGCAGGTGGGCGGGCTGCTTTTGGCAAAATGCCCGAAGCCCTTCGGCAATCGCCCGCAGCTCCCGGCGCTCCGCATCCCAATAACGGACGGAAATGCCGATGACGGGCAGCTGCGGATCTTCATCCGAGGCAAGCGCAGCCAAGCCTTCCGTTTCAGGCGTTAGCCCCATCACGGGGTCGGGAACCACTTGAATCCGGTCCCGCTCCAGCCCCATGCTTTGCAGCAGCTCCGCGGATTGCTCGTCGCGAACGGAAATGTATTCGCATTTTTTGAACGTTCCTTTAATCAGCGGATAAAACAGCTTGCGGTTCACGGGGCCGATCCCTTGGGAGTAAATGAACACCGGCTTGTTCAGCCATTGGGCCAGCTTAATAATCCCGAGGTAATACGGAATGGTCTTGGTTCCGGTGGCGTCCTGCAAAAGGCTGCCGCCCCCGCTGATCAAACCGCTGCTGTTCTTCAGAGCGTTTCTCACTTCGCCCAGCTTCATCCGGTGAACCGCCCGTACGCCGTAGGTCGACGACGTCCATGCCGGATCGATCGAAAGCACGACGGGGGTGATTTTGACCCCCGCTTGCTTCCCCTGTTCTTCCAGCGCCGTCAGAATGGACTGCAGCACGGCCTCGTCTCCGCTGTTTTTAAAGCCGTAATACCCCGAAATGACTACTGTTGTTTCAGGCGAGGTGACCATTTTTTCCAACATCCTTCCGCGATTTGCCATACCACGATAGCGATCAGTCCGAGGATAAATCCGATTCCCAGACCCAGGAGGTCGCGGGCAAGCGAAATTTTCATCGGCGAATGAATATGGGCAAAAGTGTCCACCATCGACAATTGGCCGATGACGGCGAAAATCATGATGTAAACGGCATTCCGGTATCTAATCGACAGGAAGATGCCAAGCAGGAAGAGCGGATGCATGGCGATTTCCTTGTTGCGCGGACGCACATGGAACGTATTTTCCAGGAACGTGCGCATCACCATCTCGATCGAGCTGACTTTGCCCGCATTGCCTGTCCGGCTCAAATAATACATGCCGGCGCCGGCGATCACGACGCCCACGACGACCCACAGCAGCGTAATCGGCGTTCTGAACAGCTTGCCGATCTGCCGGAACGGTTTGCCGCCGCGGTACAAAATGACGAACACGGCGATAAGCAGAATCGGAGCGGCATGCAGCAGGCTGACACCGCGGAACTGGTTCAGCACGAGGCTGTACGTAATATTGTTGAGCAGCGCGATCACGAACGGAATCGCCGCCATGGAAATAATGGCCGTTTTGATGTACAACACGATGGCATGCGTCACGCGCCGTCCCGTTGCCAGTTCCGAATCCGCGCCGTTAAGGGCATTGAGTTTGCGTACCGCAAGAATCATCGCCACCGTCGGGCCGCTGATGGCCACGAGCAAAGCAAGCGCTTGTTCAAACAACGTAGGCTTCAGCACATACAGTCCCGCGCTGCCGATCAAACCGAGCACAAAGGCCGGCAAAGTAAGCAGCGGCAGGAAATAAGAAATCATGAGCGCCACAAAAGCGACTCCGCCAAGCACGACGACCATTTTCAAATAATGCTGCAAGGAAGAATCGGTAATATGGAAGGCTTCTGCGCGTCCCATATGGAATCCGTTTTTCTCCATTTGTTCGATGGCGTTGCCAGGCTCTTTCAAACTTTTGATGATGTTGTCGATCGAATCGGTCACCATCGCTTTGGATGCGCTCCGGCTTGGCGCCGTATTGATGTAAAGCATCCGGATATTCCGGTCTTTGGTCGCCAAGGCAAAACGGTCGGCGATCGTGTCTTCGTCCAGGAGCGCGTCTTTTTCGCTCAGAGAATACAGCCGGACGACATTATAATGGATGTTATACGCCAGCGTGGACATGCCCGCCTGCGGTTTTTTCGTGTTTTCGATGGCCGCAATGCCGATGCCGTGCTGGTTCAGCAGGTTGGCGAAGCTTTGCAGGCTGTTTTTGTCTTCGTTATCGTTAAACCCTCTGACCGAGTCTCCCTCAAACAAAATCCGTTTGACGTCATTGGCTTCATAATAAGCAAGCAGCTTCTCCATCGCCTCTTGGTCGTAAGGAAGGCTGTCGGACATGCGCGGCACGATATGGAATCCTTTGCTGCGCAGCATTTCGAACGCGATCGGATCCGGCTGCATCGGTTTGAGCGCGGCGTCCTCCGGCGACGTTTCGATGATCAAACCTTTCTGGTTATGGAACTCCCAAGGTTTCACGTTGATGTCCAGGCTCTTGAACGTGTCTTCGATGACAGGCGTTAACCGGCCTGCATTCTCTTCATTGGTAAACAGAATGTACGTGAAGTTTTCATCGGTCGGCACGACGCTTTGCGTCATTTGCGCAATGTCATGGGCGTTATAGACCATCAGCCGCCGCGATTTTTTGAAATCGTCCAGCGTGCTTTCAAACATGGCCATGCTTGTGATGCCGGCCGCTTTTAATTTATCCAGCTGCTCCTGCAAAAATTGCTCGGGATGGGCATGGTAAGAAGCCACCTCGGCCAAGCCGCGGTAGTTGAATACCAACTCCACATTGCTCGCTGATGATTCCGTTTGGTATCGGTCGTACGCGACCGGCAATGCGGCGACGATGCCCAGTACGACCAGGATCCACAGCCATTTGCGCGATGCCGTGCTAAAGTGCTGCCATTTTTGATGCACCAAAAGTACCTCCTCGTTTATAACACTCCGCAAAGCCGCAGCAGCAGTGGCCGGGGCTTTGCGGACTATCCTTGTCTTGTCGTGTTAGGCGTCCACCCTCGACATCACTTCGGCCGCGAGCTTGTTGATCCGCTCCTCGGCATCCTGCAGCGACGTACCGCGAACGGCAAAATACACCTTAATCTTCGGTTCCGTGCCGGATGGGCGCAGGCAGAACCATGAACCGTCATCGAGCATATATTTCAGCACGTTTTCGCGCGGCAACCCGTCCAGCCCTTTGGAATAGTCCAGCACTTCCTTCACGGAAGCCCCCGCAATGGTCTGCGGCGGATGATTGCGCCAATCCGTCATTTTCGCCTGGATCTGGGCCAACCCGTCCTTGCCCTTCAGCGTGCGGGATTCCAGCTTCTCGCGGAAGTATCCGAACTGTTCGTACAGCTCCTGGAGCACGGTGTAGAGCGTTTTGCCCTGGGCCTTATAGTAAGCGCCCGCTTCGCAGATCAGGAGCGACGCAAGCACCGCATCCTTGTCCCGTGCATAGTTTCCGGCAAGGTATCCATAGCTTTCCTCATAGCCGAACAAATACGTATGCGAGCCGGATTGTTCGAACTCCGTCATTTTTTCGCCGATATATTTGAAGCCGGTCAGCGTATTGAAGACTTGCGCCCCGTAATGCCGGGCGATCGTCGCGCCCATTTCGCTCGTCACGATCGTTTTGATGACCGCGCCGTTATCCGGCAGTTTTCCTTTTTCCTTCAGCTGGCTCAGCAAATAGTGAATCATGATGGCTCCGGATTGGTTTCCGGAAAGGACTTCATATTCGCCCTTGTCATTCAGCACGACGGCTCCCATGCGGTCGCAATCGGGATCGGTGCCGATCAGGATATCGGCCTGCAGCTCTTTCCCGAGTTTCATCGCCAGCGTAAACGCTTCGCGTTCCTCCGGATTCGGCGATTTGACGGTCGAAAATTCCGCATCCGGCTGCTCTTGCTCGGTTACGACATGCACGTTGGTAAAGCCAACCTTTTTGAGCACGTTCCGCACCGGGATGTTGCCCGTGCCGTGCAGCGGCGTAAAAACGATGTTAAAATCCTTGCCCAGCTTCGAGGCAATCAGGTCCCGATTGACGCTTGCCGCCGCGACCGTATCCTCGAATGCTTCGTCTTCGGCTTCCCCGAGCCATACAAGCAGCCCTTTCGCTTCCGCTTCGGAACGATCGAGCCGTTTGACCGCCGCAAAAGAATCGACTTCCTGAATATAAGCGATCACTTTTTCCGCCTGGTCCGGAACCAGCTGGCCGCCTTCGGCATTATACACCTTATAGCCGTTATATTCCGGCGGGTTATGGCTGGCCGTCACCACGATGCCTCCGGTCGCGTTCAAATGGCGTACGCTGAACGAAAGCTGAGGCGTCGGGCGAAGCGACGGAAAGAGTTTGGCGGTGATGCCGTTGCCGGCAAGCACCAGTGCCGCTTCAAGCGCGAATTCCGGAGAAAAATGGCGGGAATCATGGGCGATCACGACCGATGGCGTGCCTTCCGCCTGGCCGTGCTGCTCAAGAATGTAGCGCGCAAAACCTTGCGTGGCCCTGCCCACGGTATAACGGTTCATCCGGTTGCTTCCCGCGCCGATCACGCCGCGGAGGCCGCCGGTTCCGAATTCGAGATCCTTATAAAAACGGTCTTCCAGCTCCTGCGGCTGCTCGCGCAGCTGTTGCAGCTCCTGTTTGGTCTCTTCGTCGACCGAAGGATCGGATAACCAGCGCCGTACGTTTTCTTCTGCCGTTAAGCTGAGTTGCGTCATATCGTTTCCCCTTTCACCGTCTTTTTAATATTGGTTTCGTCTAACCTTTGGTTGGATCGGACAAAGCAAACATGATTTCGCCTTCGGCAACCACCTTGTCGTCAACCTTCGCGACCGCATGGCCTTTGCCGATGCTCCCTTTCAATCGGGTGATTTCCACTTCCAAACGGAGCGTATCGCCCGGAACGACTTGTCCTCTGAAACGGAATCCGTCAAGGCCGGCCAAAAAACCGATTTTGCCCTTATTGCTTTCTTCCTGCAAAATCGCCGCAGCCCCTACTTGGGCGAGCGCTTCGGTAATAAGAACGCCCGGCATCACCGGATATTCCGGAAAATGGCCAATAAAAAACGGCTCGTTGATCGTCACGTTTTTAATGCCGACCGCACGTTTGCCGACCTCCATTTCCACGATCCGATCCACCAGCAAAAACGGGGGACGGTGAGGGATAATCTCCTGGATTTCTTTAACGTTAAGCACGGGTATCAATTCTCCTTCCAAAAGTGGGTTGAGCCGATGGGCGCCGCTACCGCCTGCGCCTAAACGGCGTTTCTAACCTCTATCATTGCATAAAAACATAAATATACGGAAAAAACTATACGTATCCTTCACCAACTGCAGAAGTGAAGGTTCAGATAAGGGGCTTTCTCCATCAAGCCGCAGTCGATTGGCGCGGCCCGGAGAGGGCCCTTTTGGGTGTTCTCAAGTCCCCCATCATTATACATTTTCCGAGCAAAAAAAGAAAACTCCCACGGACGAACGAAGGAGTTTTCTGTCACTCTGTTGCAATGTTTCGCCCTTTAAGGAGCAAAAACCAAATCGATGACATGCTGCCATGTCTCCCACTTAAACACGTCGGACAAGCTTTGCTTGCCGATGACGACGTATCCGACAATCAACCCGCCGACCAGCGCAAGCAGCAGAAACAGCGGAATCATCCAGCGTATGACAATTCTCCAGCGTGCCGTTTTTTTCCTGGCAGGCTTCGTCCCGTCATCCGGTTTCCCGTCCTGCTTGCCTTCGGCATCGTTTGTATGCCGCACCCTAGCCAAACGATCGGTTGGCTTATTCGTATCGCTCATAGCCGCTTCCACCTAACCCCGCATATTATTGGCCAGGCTCATCATCGTATCGCTGGAAGCAATGGCCCGGGCCGCCAACTGATACGCGCGCTGCATTTGCATCATATCGGTAATTTGGCCCATGTAATCCACGTTGGATTGTTCGAGATATCCGGAACGGATTGAAGTATCCTTCGGCAGGCCTCCTGCTGCCGGTACTTCAAACACCTGATTCTCGGTTAATCTCGCCGGAACGACAAACAGGTTGCCGTCCATTTGCTGAAGCTCATCTTCGCGCAGCGGCTTCAGCACTTTAAGCGTGCCTGCCGTCGTGATGGCGCCGCCCCGATCGACGAGAACTTTGCCTTGAGGGTCAATGGCCACTTTCGCCTTATCGGACACCCGGATATGCTGGTTTTTCTCGTTTAACACGAAATAGCCTTGGTTATTGACCAGCACCATCGACCCCGGAACGCCCGGATCCGGAACGAAATGGAAAGCGCCTTCCCGCGTGTACGCCCGTCTGCCGCCTGCTTCGACCGCAAACATGCCTTCCCCTTCGATCGCCAGGTCCATCGGCTGGTTCGTCTGCTCCAGCGGTCCTTGCGACAGATCACGGAAAACGTCGCCCGTACGGACGCCGAAGCCGGTCGTATATCCCAGCGGCGAAAATCTTCCCTGCTGCTTGAAGTCCTTCGGCTGCTGCATCACGGAAGTCAGCGTATCCTCGAACGTGGTATCCTTTTGTTTGTATCCCACCGTATCCAGGTTCGCGATATTGTCGGCAATGACATCCAGTTTGCGTTGAATCCCGTTCATCGACACCATCGCGCTGATCATGGAGTTGTTCATGTTAGACCTCCCTTAACCCTCATATCCGCTTTATACCCTGCCAACCTCGTTGACGGCTTTTTCCAAGCTTTTATCGTAAAACTGAATCACTTTCTGATTGGCCTCGTACGCGCGCAGCGCCGTATTCATATCGACCATGACCTCGGACGCGTTGACGTTCGAGCTTTCGATATAGTGCTGGCGTACCTCCACGCGGTCGGTTCCGCCGACGGGACGGACGCCGGCCTCTTGCGGATCGTCGATCCGGAATACGCCGTTTCCTTCGCGGACCATCTGATAAGGTTGTCCCACGACCGCCACGCCCAGCCGCGCCCCACGCGCTCCGGTGGCCGGATTCAGGACGTATCCCTGCTCGTCCACTTTAAAACGGTCTGCGGGGCCTGTCAATACGATCGGCCGATTATTGCTATCCAATACCTGGTATCCTTCCTGGGTCAGCAGGCTGCCGTCAAGGGCGACTTTAAAGCTGCCGTCCTTCGTATACCGCAGTTCTCCGTTTTGATCCTGCACCGTAAAGAAAGCTTCAGGCTTGTAAAAGACTTCGCCGTCCGCGTTCACGTATTTGCCGGAGCCGTCAAACCGGATCGGTTGCCCGGTGGCCGGATCGGTCATCTCCATATCGGACACGAGCGCAAAATCGGTCGGTTTGCTGCTTTCCCGAATGACGCCCTGCTGATATAGCGACAACGCCTCTTCCGCAAAAACCCCCGTGTTCAGCTTGCCGATCCTGGTTGCCGGGACATCGCTTGCACCGCCGACCATCGACAGCAGCATTTCCGGAAACGAACGCGCTACGCTGTTTACCTGTTTGTAGCCCGGGGTATTGATGTTCGCTAAATTTTGAACCGCCGTATCATGCCGGCTTTCCTGGGTCAGCATGCCGGCGGCTGCCGTGTACAATCCTCTAATCATTGAGCGGGAGCCCCCTTTTCCTGGTGGTGCATATCCGTAAACGGGCCTGACGGCCCGCGATCCTATACTTTTTTATCGGACGCTCAGACCGTTTTCTTAACCACCTTGTCCAAATTGTCCAGCATGATGCCCGTCCCTTTGACGACGCAATGCATCGGGTCTTCGGCAATCAATACCGGAACGCGGAGTTCTTCGGAGAGAAGCTCGTCCAGTCCGTTCAGCAGCGCTCCCCCGCCTGTCAATATGACGCCGCGGTCGATAATGTCCGCCGACAATTCGGGCGGTGTCCGTTCCAAAACCGACTTGGCTGCAGCGACGATGGAGGAAACGGGCTCCCACAGCGCCTCCTGAACCTCGTCCGACGAAATGGTGACCGTGAGCGGAAGTCCCGAAACCATGTCGCGCCCTCGAATATCCATTTCATCCTTGCGTCCCCCCGGACGCACCGTGCCGATCTTGATTTTGATATCCTCGGAAGTACGTTCGCCGATCAACAGTTTATATTTGTTTTTGATATATTTTACGATGGACTCGTCAAACTTGTCCCCCGCCATTTTAATAGAAGATGCCGTTACGATGTCGCCCATGGAAAGCACGGCCACATCCGTCGTGCCGCCGCCGATGTCGACGACCATATTGCCGCTCGGTTCGAAGATGTCCATGCCGGCTCCGATCGCCGCGGCCTTCGGTTCCTCTTCCAAAAAGACGTCCCTGGCCCCGCTGCGCTCGGCCGCCTCGCGGATGGCCTTCTGTTCGACCGACGTGATGTTGGTCGGCGCGCAAATCAGGATGCGGGGGCGGCTGCTCCAGCCGCGTGCACCCACACGTCCGATAAAATATTTCAGCATCGCCTCGGTGATGGCAAAATCCGCAATGACCCCGTCGCGAAGCGGACGGATGGCCACGATGTTGCCCGGCGTGCGTCCCACCATCCGGCGGGCGTCCTCGCCGACGGCAAGCACCTTTTTCGTATCGCTTTCAATCGTCACTACGGAAGGTTCGTCAAGGATAACCCCCTTCCCTTTGACATGGATCAGAACGTTAGCCGTACCTAAATCAATTCCAATATCCTTGCTAAACATCATGAAAAGAGCCCCCAAAGTCATATTTTATGGTAAAAGAGTCCCTGAGCCTTAAGAAGTCCCTTTTCGACAAGATGCGGCAGGAATTATGTATATAGGGAAGCAGGGATCACATTTTTCGACCTCATACCATCTTTTAACATATCATACTTCAGGGGACGGATTCAATGGTTTAAGGCGCTATTTGACCAGCCAATCGTTACGATTTGGCCGACGCCACGGCTTCGCGTTTTTTCGTCTTTTTGTATTTGATTTTTGTCGCTTCCCCTCCCCGTAGATGACGGATCGACTTATGGTATTCGAGTATGTGTTTGACCTGGTCAGCCAGATCAGGATTGATTTCCGGCAGCCGCTCGGTCAAGTCCTTATGCACAGTGCTTTTTGATACGCCAAATTCCTTGGCTATAGTCCGGACCGTGTGCTTCGTTTCCACGATACAACGTCCAATCTTAATAGTCCGTTCCTTGATGTAATCGTGCACGTTCCCGCCTCCCTACTGTGGATAGTTTGGTACATTATATGAGGGGCGTGCCTATATATTCGCGCTTTGGAGGGCTGACAAGCTCCTTTAGGCCTATTTATTTTTCGCTGCATGCAAAAAACCTAAGGAAAACGGGACCTTGGCTTCGGAGCCGACCGAGCGCTTTGACGGGCTCCGGAAAAGGATGCATCGTCCCGGTTCCCAATAAAGACTGAGCCGTATGAAGGACCGGCATGAAACGCGAAGCAAAGGAACGGACGAAAAAAAAGACAGGGGATTTCCCTGCCTTTCCTCGTGCTTTAATTATTTTTTGGGAAGAAGCTCTTCCGGATTGACCGGCGCTCCTTTTTCATGCACTTCGAAGTGCAGGTGGTTGCCCAGGTCTTTTTCGAGTTCGCTGCGGCCGGCCGTACCGATCGTATCGCCCTGCTTCACCGTGTCGCCTTCTTTGACTTTGGCGTCGGAAAGGGATTGATACACCGTTTTGACGTCGTTGTCATGCGTAATTTCGATGACCGTGCCGGTGAGCGGCGGATTCAGCTCCACGCGGGTGACTTTGCCCCCGAGCGCTGCTTTGACTTCAAAAGCTTTGTCGTCCTCGCGTCCGAGATCGACGCCGACGTTCGGCATAAACGTGTCATTGTACTGCACCATGGCTGCCTGATTGTTTTCCGGCGTGCCATCTTCTTCAAAAAACGGCTTCACGACTTTGATTTCCTTGGCATCGGCCACCGGCCATGCCATGTCTTCGACGGTTGCGGTCACTTCAACGGCTTTGTCTTGTTTGGCGTCCTTGCCGGTTTCGCCGGCAGCAGGCGCGTTTGCGGTTTCCGACACTTTAGCAGGGTCTTGCGGAAGGTTCTTCATGCTGGCATCCTGGTAGACCCAAACTAAGGTTAGTATAATTGCTGCTGCGGCCACGTAAGCTGCCGGGTATACCCACCGTTTGGACAACAGCTTTTTCCATGCAGACGGCTGGTTTACCAGCTCTCCCTGTGATTTTTTAGGAGTTTCTCCATGGTTTTGACTACTTTTGTTTTGTTCATTCATATGGTTATCACCTCAGTAATCATTGTTACCGGGGTCAAACCTTTTATACGTATCTCTTATATTATTTTTGAAAAAAATCTATCGGCCCATTTTCGGAGTCTCATTTTACAAAATCGGAAGCTTTCGAAAATTGGACGCCGGTATAATAATGTTTCAGGATTTGCGTGGCGGTGTATCCTTCCTTCGCCATGCCTTCCGCCCCCCACTGGCTCATGCCTACGCCATGGCCGTACCCGTACGTCGTAATCAACACGTCGCTGCCGGAAGTCTTCCAACTGAACTCGCTGGAGCGCAGCCCTAGTTTTTCTCTCACTTCGCGGCCGGTGAACGTTTCGCCCCCGATCGAAATCTCTTTGATCCGATGGCCTTCGGTCGTTGATAGGATGTGGATAAAAGGCCGGTGTTCTCCCGTCGCCGAAGCCGGAACCGCCTTGTCCGCCAATCCGAGCTTGGTCAAAAAATCCTTGATGCTCATTTGAACGGTCTCTTTGTAACCCGGCGCCTGCTCGTCCCATGGACTGGCGACGCTGCGCAGGTACGGGATGCTCTGGCTCCAGTAGTCTTCGGAATTTTCGGTGTACCCGTTGCCGGTAGAGAAAAACGAAGCGGTGATCGGTTTGCCGTTATAGGTCATGATCGTGTTGCGGCTTTCTTCCACCGCCCGTTTCAGCTTCGCCAGCTCCTCGGGTTTTTCCTTCCATTTGGCCGCCAGCTCGGCCTGGGAAATGTAAGCCTGGTGGGCTACCGTATCGGTCACGTCCGCCTGCAAACCGGGAACGCCGCTTTTATCCCCGTCCGCGAGCCTGCGGACAATAAAGGTGCGGGCCGCGACCGCTTGCGCCTTAAGCGCTTCAAGGTCGAATTCGGCGGGCATTTCCGCCGCGACGACGCCAACGACGTAATCTTCGAGCGACAGCTTCTCCACCTGGCCCGTCTTCGTTAAATAGACGGACACCTGCGGCTGTGCCGTCTGCTGCGGCACAACCGGGGCGGCCGGCGCGGGGATCGGCGCCGGCGCGGGATCCGGCTTTTGGTGCGTCGCCACCACAAGCGCCGGGATGAGCAGCGCCAGCGTCAGCAGCCCGCCCGCCCACATGGCGGCGGGGCGGAGCCTGCGGGCGCTGCCCGGTCCCTGCGGCCGCCCAGGCTTTGCCGCGGCCGCGCGCGGGAGGCGGCGGGGCCCATGGCCGCCGCCCGGGCTCCTGCCGGGCGCCTGCGGGCGCGCCCGGCCCTTGCCGGAGCGCTTCGCGCGGCTCCGGCATCTCCGGCGCAGCGGCCTGCGGCGGCTGCGCCTCGGGAGCCGGCAGCACCCGCAGGTGCTGCCGGGAGCTGGCGGCCGGGCTGCGCTCCCGGCAGCCCTCCTGATGTATCGCATGATCGGGCTCCGCAGCTTGGCGGCGCTGCCCGACGGAAACTCTGATTTGCGTGCGAGGATCGTTCATATTCTTTCAACCTCCATTGGTTCAGATCAACCGCTATTGGTAGAATGTCATCGGCATTCGGCTTGCGTAAGGGATTGTGGTCGGATTCCTCCAGCTATTTCGCCTCTCAACAATCCCGATACGTATAGTTATGACCCCAATTTGGATGATAGAACTCCTTTTTAAGAGAAAAGAAGATTCATATGCCCCGAACATAACGGCACGTTCATGCAGAAAACCGCAGCTTCACCCGATCGTCGCACGCATCGCATACATGGTTTCTTCCGCTTGCAGCTTCTCTTCTATATTGAAGAAACGGGAGACGAGAATTCTGCAAAACGATCGAAACGCAAAAAAGGCCGAACCCTCACGGGCCCGGCCTTCTTCCCAAAAACACGTACTTTATGTTTTGTTCCAGTCCAAGTTCTTGCTCGATTCCAGTACAATGTTATTTTTTACTTCATTAATAAGAAATAAAAACAGTTATACCCAAGTCGGCTGGACTTTGAACAGAGGAACCTCTTCTTCCAGCTCCACTTTTTTCTTGGCCGGTTCAAGCACCGGCTCGTCGACGGAAACGCGCCAAATATCGGCGCCAAGCGCAGACAGCTTCTCCGCCAGATCCACGTATCCGCGGTCAATGTGATGCGTTCCGCTTACTTCGGTCGTCCCCTCGGAAACGAGGCCCGCCAAGATAAGCGCGGCACCGGCACGCAAATCCGTTGCGCATACTTTGGCGCCTTTCAGGTTGGCTCCGCCCGTTACGATGGCCGAGCGGCCTTCAACCTTGATTTCCGCATTCATGAGCTGGAATTCGTCCACATGCATGAACCGGTTCTCGAACACCGTCTCGGTGACGACGCTCGTTCCTTCCGATTTAAGCAGCAGCGCCATCATTTGCGCCTGCATGTCGGTAGGGAAGCCTGGATAAGGCAGGGTTTTGATGTCGACTGCTTTCAGCGGATGGTTCGCCGTTACGCGGATTCCGTTTTCGTCGGTTTCGATCGTGACGCCCATCTCCTCCATTTTGGAGATGACCGGACCAAGATGGTCCGCAATCGCGCCTTCCACGTACACGTCGCCGCCGGTGATCGCCGCAGCGACCATAAACGTGCCGGCTTCGATCCGGTCCGGAATGACCGTATGTTCCGTGCCGTGCAGCTTCTCGACGCCTTCGATCCGGATCACGCCCGTACCCGCGCCGCGAACTTTGGCGCCCATGCCGTTCAGGTAGTTTGCCAAATCGACAATTTCCGGCTCTTTTGCCGCATTTTCGATGATGGTTACCCCTTCCGCCAGGGTAGCTGCCATCATAATATTTTCAGTAGCGCCTACGCTTGCCACATCCAAATAGATTTTAGCCCCGCGCAGTCTGCTGTTGATTTTCGCTTCAATATAACCTTGCCCGAGACTGATCTCGGCGCCCAAAGCTTCAAATCCCTTCAAGTGCTGGTCGATCGGTCTCGTTCCAATGGCGCAGCCGCCCGGCAAGGAAATCCGCGTATGCCCCATTCTAGCAAGCAAGGGACCCATAACCAGGAAAGACGCACGCATTTTTCGCACCCATTCGTAAGGCGCTTCGCAAGAGGAAATAGCTTGGGCATCAACCCTCATTACATTGTTGTCGTATGTAATGCCTGCACCTATGGATTCCAACACTTTGCTGATTGTAATTACATCGTCAAGAGGAGGTGCGTCATGAATGACGCTTACTCCTTCTTCCCCAAGAAGAGAGGCAGCGATGATCGGAAGAACTGAATTTTTTGCTCCGCTGACTTTCACGCTTCCGGTCAGTTTATTGCCACCGCGGACGATAAATTTGCTCATCATGATTCCCTCCGCGTCCATTTTTTTCCGCAAATTCTGTATTTATTAGAAAACACATTGTGAATTCCCTAACCTCCATCTTAACACCGACCATTTCAAGGATACAAGCGTTTTTTGACGAATGAGGCCCAGAACACAGCTTGGTTTGTGTCTTAAGACCTACTTTCAATTTGGCCGAATCATTTCATGAATACGGAGGGATACCGATGTGCGCCGAATCTGCAATGTCAGACCCCGGGCAGCCGATACGAAAGGGGGTTAGAACAAGCTATAAATCCCGTTATACTCATTGTTGACATAAAAAAATGTTATTATTCGACAAGTTTTCCGTTCATTCGACTTCCTGTCTTGCAGGATAACCTAATGGGGTTATAACCACATACCGTCAAGTTAAAACATGTATTTGATCATTTGGCTCCAGTTCAAGTAATCCAGCAGGAATTTCGCGACGAAATGTCCCAAAATAATGGCCAGCAGCAAATGCAGCAGTTTGCCTTGGGGACTCTTCGGAAACCGGATGAACAAATCCAGCTTTAAATTTTGCAGAGCCCACCAAGACAGTCCAATGCAGACCAGCGAGACAATCATCGAGATCAAGCCCGTTACGCCCAAACTGCCGACCAGGTTATTTGCAAAATCGGAATCCATGGCTACTCCACCTTTCCTGTAGGATTTGCTTCCGCAAAGGTTCGACTGAACTATTATATAATACTTGGCTTTGGTTCAAGAATCCAGCTTCAAAACCGTAATTTTTCGAAAACTTTCAATCCAAAAAAAGGAATACCCTTTTTAGATCAAAAGAGAACGGCTTTCTTTTGCTTCTCCACATTCGTCATTTCCTCGGAAATATATTTGAAAAAGGATAAAAAATCCTATATATTCGCGCTTTTCGACACAAGAGGCATCGTTTTCTCCTAAATCCAATTCCAATATGAAGTTTGCATTCTATAAATCACCAAAACAAGCAACCTCTTATTTCCGTTTTCATGTCAATCCAAGCTAAAACAGGAACATTCAGGGCGAGGCTCAAATTGGTTTTGGCACCTGAACAGGAAGAATCGGGCATATGATCCGTCTTAGACAGGCCCCATAGGCAAAGGTAAGCCCTGTTACAAACAGGCGTCCTCGATAACTTTCCCGCATATCATACGCTCCGGTCATTTAAAAACCCGCCTCAAAACCTATGAGACGGGCTGAACAGCTTATTTATTTGTTGTTGCTATGAACATTGATCCGGTTGATCGCCTTTTGCAAGGCCAATTCCGCACGGCGATAATCGATTTCGGCCTGCTTGTCGGCATTGGCCAAACGGCGTTCCGCACGTTCCTTAGCGGCTTGCGCACGCTGCAAATCGATTTCTTCGGCTGCTTCGGCACTTTCCGCCAGCACAACCACTTTGTCTTTGCGGACTTCCACAAAGCCGCCGTTCACCGCAATTTGACTGGTTTTATTGCCAGTTTTGATGGTAAGCGGAGCGACCTGAAGTGGGGTTACCATCGGAATGTGTCCCGGCAAGATGCCGAGATCGCCTTCCACACCCCGAACCGTCAGGCTTTCTACCTCTCCGGAATATGCCAAGTGATCCGGCGTCACAATTTCCAATATAAAGGTACTCACTTTCATCCCTCCTGAACAGCTCTCACCGGAAGCTTAACGCCCCCGCGCAGGACTTATTCCAGTGTTTTTGCTTTTTCTACCGCTTCTTCAATCGTTCCTACAAAGAGGAAAGCTGCTTCAGGAAGATCATCGTGTTTACCATCGAGGATTTCTTTGAAACTGCGGACCGTTTCTTTTACAGGCACGTAAGTACCCGGCATGCCGTTAAATGCTTCCGCAACGTGGAACGGTTGAGACAAGAAGCGTTGTACTTTACGGGCACGCGCTACGATCAGCTTGTCTTCTTCGCTCAATTCATCCATACCGAGGATCGCGATAATATCTTGAAGCTCGTTATAGCGGGCAAGAAGCTGCTTAACGCCTTGAGCAACGTTGTAGTGCTCTTCGCCTACGATTTCAGGCGTCAAAATCCGGGAGCTCGAAGCGAGCGGATCCACCGCCGGGTAAATACCCATCTCGGAAATTTTACGCTCCAGGTTGGTCGTTGCGTCCAAGTGGGCGAATGTCGTTGCCGGAGCCGGGTCGGTATAGTCATCCGCAGGAACGTAAATCGCCTGGATGGACGTTACGGAACCTTTTTTCGTGGATGTGATACGCTCTTGCAGCTGACCCATTTCCGTTGCCAGCGTAGGCTGGTAACCTACGGCCGAAGGCATGCGGCCGAGCAAAGCGGATACTTCGGAACCGGCCTGCGTAAAGCGGAAAATGTTGTCGATGAAGAGCAACACGTCCTTGCCTTCTTGGTCACGGAAATATTCGGCCATCGTCAAACCTGTCAACGCAACGCGAAGACGCGCGCCCGGAGGCTCGTTCATTTGTCCGAAAACCATCGCCGTTTTCGAGATAACGCCGGAATCGCTCATTTCATGGTACAAGTCGTTACCTTCACGGGTACGTTCGCCGACGCCCGCGAATACGGAAATACCGCCGTGTTCTTGCGCGATGTTGTGGATCAATTCCTGGATGGCGACGGTTTTACCTACGCCCGCGCCTCCGAAGAGACCGATCTTACCGCCTTTTTGGTAAGGAGCCAACAAGTCGATAACTTTAATCCCCGTTTCAAGCATTTCGGCTTGCGTTGACAATTCATCATATTTTGGAGCTTCACGGTGAATCGGGCTGGTTACTTCCGTAGAAACGTCTCCCGCCTCATCGATCGGCTTTCCGAGTACGTTAAATACGCGGCCAAGCGTCGCGCTTCCTACCGGCACGGTAATTGGAGCGCCAAGGTCGACGGCTTCCATGCCGCGAACCAGACCATCCGTGGAGGACATGGCGATGCAGCGTACCATGTTGTCGCCAAGATGGTTTGAAGCTTCCAGGGTCAGGTCGATTTGGCGTCCGCCAGCGACAGTGCCCTCAATTTTGATCGCATTGTAGATTTCCGGAAGTTGACCTCTTTCGAACTCGATGTCGACAACCGCACCCATAATGCTGACTACGCGTCCTTTGTTCATCTTTTTTGTTCCCTCCTACAAGTCTGCTTCTATGCAAACCTTCATCGTAAGCTGCAGGCAGCTTTACGCCAAAATCCGTTCATGGTTTGTCATTTGGTACAAAAACGTTCTACTTATGCCTGAGCGTTCGCTCCGGCCACGATCTCGGTAATCTCCTGAGTAATGGCAGCCTGACGGGCACGGTTGTACGTAAGCGTCAGTTCGTTGATCAGCTTGGTTGCGTTTTTCGTTGCAGCGCCCATCGCCGTCATTTTCGATCCGAGCTCACTCGCCTTACCGTCGAGCAGCGCGCTGAAGATCAGCGTTTCGGCATATCTTGGCAGAAGCGCCTCGAGCACGGCTTCCGGAGAAGGCTCGTATTCGTAGCTTGCCGTTACGCCGGTCGACTGCGTTTCCATGTTTTCCATCGGCAGGAGCTGATTTACTTCAGGGATTTGAGTCAGTGCGTTCACGAAACGGTTGTAGCAGATAAACAGTTCGTCGATTTTGGACTCTTCGAACTGACGTACCGCTGCATAAGCGATGGATTTGATATCCGAGAAGGAAGGCGTATCGGACAGATCCGTAACCTCCTCGACAACCGGCATTTCGCGGCGGCGGAAGTAGTCACGGCCTTTGCGCCCGATAACGAAAATCACGTATTCGTCCTTGGACTTGTGCTTCTCTTTAATCGTGGACATCACTGCTTTCAAAATGTTCGAGTTATACCCGCCGCAAAGACCGCGATCCGAGGTGATTACCAGATAACCGGTCTTTTTCACAGGGCGTTTTTCGAACATCGGATGCTTGATGCCTTTCGTACCGGAAGCGATGCTGGACACCACTTCTTTCAGCTTATCGGAGTAAGGACGGGCATGCTGCGCCATCTCCTGGGCTCTTCTCAGCTTGGAGGCGGCAACCATTTCCATCGCTTTCGTGATTTGCTTCGTACCTTGAATACTCTTGATCTGACGTTTGATTTCACGCAATCCTCTTGCCATGTTTTCACCACCTTCAAGCTTTGGCGAAGCCAAAGCTAACTTCGTAAGCATAAGCTAAACTTTGGCGGAGCCAAAGTTACTTCGTAAGCATTTGCTTAGCTTTGGCGAAGCCAAAGCTAACTTCGTAAGCATAAGCTAAACTTTGGCGGAGCCAAAGTTACTTCGTAAGCATTTTGCTAGCTATAGCCAAGCCGATCATAACAGCATTTATCCGTTTTTTGGCCCAGGACCGGAGGCTGTATTCCCGCGCCTTCGGAACCTGTGCCAAAGCATGTTCGCATTCATTGAAAAAGATGAATCCGAGCCTTGCGGCCCGGTTCATGTTATGACTTACGCCGTCACAGCAAAGCCTCTCTTGAATTTCGCGATGGCATCCTTCAAGGCTGCTTCGTTGTCAGCGACAAGATCTTTGGTGTCGCGAATGGACGCCAGAATTTCCGGATGGTTGCTTTCCAGGAACGCCAGGAATTCTTTTTCGAAGCGGCGGATGTCGCTCACCGGAATGTCGTCCAGATGGCCTCTGACAGCCGTATACAAGCTCGCTACCTGCTGCTCGACTTTGAGCGGCTGGTTAACGCCCTGCTTCAGGATTTCCATCAGTCTGGCACCGCGGTTGAGGCGGGCAAGCGTGGATTTATCCAAATCGGAACCAAATTGCGAGAACGCTTGAAGCTCACGGTATTGGGCAAGGTCGAGCTTCATACCGCCGGCAACCTTTTTCATCGCTTTGATTTGAGCGGAGCTACCTACGCGGGATACGGAGATACCCACGTTGATCGCCGGACGTTGGCCGGCATAGAAGAGCTCGGACTCCAGGAAGA
Organism: Paenibacillus sp. FSL M7-1455; assembly: GCF_038004655.1. Classification (NCBI taxonomy): domain Bacteria; kingdom Bacillati; phylum Bacillota; class Bacilli; order Caryophanales; family Paenibacillaceae; genus Paenibacillus; species Paenibacillus sp. FSL M7-1455. Next base: position 5,649,198 of record NZ_JBBORO010000001.1, read on the forward strand.
TCTGACCGTCCGTAATCGAGATGACGTTCGTCGGAATGTAAGCCGATACGTCGGAAGCTTGCGTTTCGATGAACGGCAGCGCGGTCAAGGAACCGCCGCCGAGCGCGTCGCTCAGCTTCGCTGCGCGTTCCAGCAAGCGGGAATGCAGGTAGAATACGTCACCAGGATAAGCTTCGCGGCCTGGAGGACGTTTGAGCAGCAAGGAAAGTTCGCGGTATGCCGCTGCTTGTTTGGACAAGTCATCATAGATGATCAGGGCATGCTCGCCTTTGTACATGAAATATTCGCCCATTGCGCAGCCGGCGTAAGGAGCGATGTACAAGAGCGGGGACGGCTCGGAAGCCGACGCCGTAACGACGATCGTGTATTCCAGGGCGCCATGGCGGCGAAGGTTTTCTACGACGTGAGCAACCGTGGATTGCTTTTGGCCGATCGCAACGTAAATACATTTTACGCCGTTGCCTTTTTGGTTGATGATCGTGTCGATCGCGATTTGCGTTTTACCGGTTTGACGGTCGCCGATGATGAGCTCGCGCTGGCCGCGGCCGATCGGTACCATGGCGTCGATCGCTTTGATACCGGTTTGCATCGGTTCATGTACCGATTTACGGTCGATAACGCCCGGAGCGTTGTTTTCTACAGGACGGAATTCGGATGCTTCGATAGGTCCTTTGCCGTCGAGAGGTTGACCAAGCGGGTTCACGACGCGTCCGAGCAGCGCTTCGCCTACGGGAACCTGCATGATGCGCCCGGTACGTTTCACTTGGTCGCCTTCTTTGATTTCCGTGTAAGGTCCGAGGATGACGACACCTACGTTGCTTTCTTCCAAGTTCAGCGCAAGGCCTACGACACCGTTCTCGAATTCCACGAGCTCGCCGGCCATGACGTTGTCGATCCCGTGAACGCGGGCAATACCGTCACTAACTTGAATAACGGTACCGACTTCGGATACCTCGATCTCTGATTTATATTGTTCAATTTGACTTTTAATCAGCGTACTGATTTCTTCAGGTCTGATACTCAAGTGTCTTCACCCCTATCTACTGTGCTAGTCTGTTAAAAGACTTTTCAAGCCGTTCCAGCTTCCCTGCCAGACTTCCGTCATACAGCTTGTCGCCGATGATGACTTTTACGCCGCCGAGCAGGCTTTTATCGATCACGTTCGTCACGCGGATTTTTTTGTTGGCCAAAGCTCCAAATTGTGCAGCAACGGTCCCTTTTTCCTGCTCACTCAGCGGATAAGTGGAGTACACTGTCGCATCCGCAATTCCGAGGCTTTCACCTTCGATCCGGATATAGCTTTCCAGAAGATCCGGGAGGATATCAGCTCTGCCCCGCTCAATGAGCAGTTCTACGGTATTGATGACCGGCTGGGATACTTTTTCTTGAAGGGCTTTTTTCAGCACATCCAGTTTTACTGTCACGGAAATGTTGGGTGTAGAGATAAACTGCTGCACGTCGTTGTCTTGCGCGATGGCTTCCACGACGGCTTTCAGCTCCTGCTCCACTTCCAGCGTCTTCTGCTGCCCTGCAGCCACTTCAAACAGCGCCTTTGCGTAACGCTTGGCTGCTATCGTTTCCCGGCTCATGGTCTGCCCCCTACCTCTTTAAGGTATTGGTCCACCAGTTCTTCCTGCACGCCTTCGCTGCTGACTTCCTTCTCAAGCAGCTTGGAAGCGATCTTCACGGAAACGGCGCCCACTTCGTTGCGCAGCTCCTGAACCGCCTTGTTCTTTTCGCTGGCGATATCGCGGACGGCTTCTTCTTTGATGCGGGCCGCTTCTTCCTTCGCCTGCGCCATCAACTGGTCGGCCTGTTTGCTGCTCGTTTGCTTGGATTGTTCGATAATCTCGTATGCTTCCTTGCGAGCCGCCTCGAGGGCTTTCTTCTGCTCCTCTACGTAAGCGACTGCCTGATCGCGGGTTTGCGCAGCTTCGTTCATCTGCGACATCACCAGCTCACGGCGTTTTTCCATGATGGAAAAGAGCGGTCCGAAAGCATATTTGTTGAGAAGCAGGTACAAAATCACAAATGCGATCAACGCGAGTATAAAAGACGGGATGTTAATACTCAATCTTAGTCACTCCTTTCCGGTGCACGTGCACTGCCGTTCACTCTCGTTTACGAAAGACCATAATTCTCACGGCTAAAAAGAAGGCGCGGATGGCCGTGGCCTTCCCCGCCAAACCCTGCTTGTGTTAAATTAAGCTCCTGCGTAGAACAAGAACGCGAGTACGACACCGATGATTGGAAGTGCTTCGACCAGACCAACACCGATAAACATCGTCGTTTGCAGAGTGGATTTTGCTTCTGGTTGACGAGCGATCCCTTCAACCGTTTTAGATACGATCAAACCGTTACCGATACCTGCGCCAAGCGCGCCCAAACCTACTGCGATAGCAGCTGCCAAAAATGCCCAAACTCCCATTTGTAAATCCTCCTTAGAGATGTGTATTTTGTTTGTATTTATGTTGAGTTAAGTGAAGCCTTACTCCAAGCTTAACTTTGAAGCTAATGTTCGTCATGCGACTCGATCATTTGCGAGATGTACACCATCGTCAGGATCGTAAATACGAAGGCCTGGATCGCGCCGACGAAAATACTGAATCCTTGCCATACCACGAGTCCGAGCGCCGAAGCCACCCAGCCCGCCGCGCCAAGCGCAGTCAGTTTCAGCAATACCGAAATGAGCACCTCGCCCGCAAAGATGTTACCGAATAGACGCATGCCCTGCGTGAGCAGTTTCGCGAACTGTTCGATGACGTTGATCGGGAAGAAGAACCAGTATGGCTGAAAATAGTGTTTGAAATAATTCTTCGTATTTTTCGTGATGCCGAGGAAATGCGACAACAGGAAAACGATCAACGCGAGCGCCATCGTCACGGAAGCGTCGGCCGTCGGGGATTTCCACCAAGCGACTCCAACTTCCTCCAGTTCCGGATTTTTCTCGAAGGCCTCTTTTACGGAGACGATCTCCTTGCCGAAAATGTGCGCATGTTCGGCGCCGTGATAGTCGGTTACGATACCAAACGGCAAGCCTAGCAAGTTCGCTACGAAGATAAACATGATGAAAGTGAGACCAAGGGACAGAAAATGCTTCCCTTTTTTCCAGTCCATCGTGCTTGAAATCAGATTTTGAACGAATTCAACTGCCCATTCCATGAAGTTTTGCAGTTTGCCCGGATTTTCGACAGACAAATTTCGAGTTGCCAGTTTCGCGATGACAAACACGATCACGCATGTCACAATGAGCATGAGAACGATGGAAAGGTCAATTGGAATGCCGCCCAATTCAATAATCGGTGATTCATGCATATTTTTCTCACCCCTTTCTCAGTTGAGCAATCTACTCTTCTTTGCGAGACAATCGAATTCCTATAAATAAGAGAAGGAACTGCGATAAGATCAGGGTAGCTGCGACAGCGTACAAATTAAACGTTTCCGGCTTCTGATAGGCGAGTACGACGGCCAGCACGCTTACCGCTGCGCGGGTCAAGAACCCCATGTTCACTCTTTTGCTTTCTCCGTTTGCGACCGCATCGGTCACCTTCTGCACCTTATAGCCCAGATAGAAGCTATTCAGCAGGCTGACGGTAGCGCCAAGCACCATCCCGAGCGCAATGCTCTTGTAATCGGGAAAGAAAGCAGCACCCAAAAAGCATAGGGCAAGAAAATAAAGCGTGGTTCTGGTCAATACCCTGCGGTATTTCCATATTTCATTCATCACTTTCCCCCAGGACTGCCTTGGTGATTATAAAAACGCTTACGCCGCCGATAAGGAGTCCGAATAGAACGCCGAAAGCGATCCAAAGTCCGGGCCCTCCCAAGATCTTGTCCAGCCAGGAGCCCAAATAAAAGCCCCCTAAAGTACACGCTGCCAGATCAATTCCGATTGCGCTTGCAAGTCCGATATATTTCATTGGGGTTGCAACGTTTTTATTGGTTTTACGCGGCTTTTCAGGTTTACTCATTATAGTCCACCCTCATAATCCCTGTTCATTTTACTGAATGTCACAAGAGTTTGTCAATTGAGCGGATTAATGTCATTTTTGCCCGAAACTATGAAAATCATCACAGCAAAACGCCGCAAAACCGTGCAAACCGTACAGTTTAACTGTATGCTGTACTCTTTGCCTCAAGAATGTTGGTTCAACTTTCCTTTGTGAACATTCTGTGAAATTGTTCCGGACGTTCTTTTCGGATGCCAAAATGATGCAAAATCGCTTGAACGATCCGCTCCGACGCCTTGCCGTCCCCGTAAGGATTCGCCGCCTTGCTCATCGATTCGTAAAGCGCCTGGTCGGTCAGCAGCGTTTTGGTGCGCTCGTACACTTTTTCCTCGTCCGTGCCCACCAGTTCGAGCGTTCCCGCCTCAATGCCCTCGGGACGTTCGGTCGTATCGCGGAGCACGAGAACCGGCACGCCGAAAGAAGGAGCCTCTTCCTGAAGCCCGCCCGAGTCCGTCAGGATCAGATGGGTATGAGGATAGAAGTTGTGCAGGTCCACCACGTCCAGCGGGTCGATCAGCTTGATTCGCGGATGGCCGCCAAGGATGGCGTGGGCCGGCTCCTTCACCGCGGGGCTCAGATGCACCGGATAGCAAATCGCGACGTCCTCGAATTCGTCGGCAATCCGTTTGACCGCGCGGAAAATGTTCATATGCGGTTCCCCTTGCGATTCGCGGCGGTGCGCCGTCATCAGGATCAGCCTTTTGCCTGCCGCCCATTCAAGGACCGGGTGCGTGTAATCCGGCTGTACCGTATATTGAAACACATCGGTAACGGTGTTGCCTGTGACATAAATGCTTGATTCGTTTTTGTTCTCCCGTTTCAGGTTGCCAGCAGACCAATCCGTCGGCGAAAAATGAAGATCCGCGAGGATGCCGGTCAATTGGCGGTTCATCTCTTCCGGATACGGGGAAAGCTTGTTCCAAGTCCGGAGTCCCGCCTCCACGTGCCCTACCTGGATTTTTTGCAGGAATGCCGCATAGCTGGCAAGGAAAGTCGTCAGCGTGTCGCCATGCACCAGCACGATGTCGGGCTGCGCTTCGCGAAGCACGGGCTCGAGCCCCTCCAGCACGCGGATGGTAATTTCGTTCAGCGTTTGCCGGTCCTTCATGACATCGAGATCGTAATTCGGCTTGATTTTGAACACGTCAAGCACCTGATCCAGCATCTGGCGATGCTGCGCGGTCACGCATACCACCGATTCGATATGCCCGGGATGTTTTTCCAGCTCCAAAATGAGCGGAGCCATCTTGATCGCTTCCGGCCGCACGCCGAAAATCGTCATCACTTTTATTTTAGACATGAACTCTAACCTCTTTTCGCTTACTTGGTTCCGAACAGGCGGTCGCCGGCATCGCCGAGGCCCGGCACGATATATCCATGGTCGTCCAATTTTTCGTCGAGGGCCGCCACGTAAATGTCTACGTCCGGGTGAGCTTCCTGCACCGCTTTGACGCCTTCAGGGGCAGCGATCAGATTCATCATTTTGATCTGGGTGCAGCCGCGTTTTTTGAGCACGTCGATCGCCGCGATCGCGGAGCCGCCCGTTGCCAGCATCGGGTCGATGACGATCAGCTCGCGCTCCGTCACGTCGGTAGGCAGCTTGGTGTAGTATTCGACGGGCTGCAGCGTTTCGGGATCGCGGAACAAGCCGACATGGCCCACCTTCGCCGCCGGAATGAGCTTCAAAACCCCGTCAAGCATGCCAAGGCCCGCACGCAGGATCGGAATGAGTCCGAGCATGCGTCCGGCAAGCACCTTGCCGTCGACCTCGGCGACAGGCGTCTGGACCTTCACCGTTTCAAGCGGAACCTCGCGCGTAATTTCATAAGCCATCAAAGAAGCAACCTCGTCAACAAGTTCACGGAAATCTTTTGTGTTTGTCCGCACATCACGGATAAAAGTCAGCTTGTGTTGAATTAAAGGGTGATCGCAAATCACCAGTTTTCCCATTGTATTGTCCCTCCGGTAATCGTAAGTCTAAGTGCTGCCAGTGCCGGTTTGCCATGTGCAAAGACGTCTAGGTACACAAATCTTGTTTATTATATCATTCCCTGAAATGAAATTGCACCACGTTTCACATGTTTATTTTCGCCCCAAGCCGCGGAAGATTAAACCTTTTGTGACAAGGGCTGCAATCCGGAAACCGTTTGGCCGGCCGGAGGGTCTTGATGCGGAATGCATAAAAAAGGGGCCGGAGGCCAAGCCTCCAGCCCTTTCAGGTTCAAGTAGGATGCGAATTAATAGTTAAGTTCCGGATACAGCGGATATTGGTCCGTCAATTCCTTCACCATGGCAGCCGCTTTGGACAGGACGGTTTCGTCCTGAGGCTGCTTCAGCGTCATGGCGATGATTTTGCCGATTTTCTCCATGGCGGCCTCGTCCATGCCGCGCGAAGTGGCGGCTGGCGTGCCGATCCGGATGCCGCTTGTGACGAACGGGCTGGTCGGGTCGAAAGGAATCGCGTTTTTGTTCACGGTAATGCCGATGGAATCCAGCACCTTCTCGGCGTCTTTACCCGTGATGTTCACGCTTCGGGTATCCACCAGCATCAGGTGGTTGTCGGTACCGCCGGATACGATGTTCAGGCCTTCGCCGACCAGCGTTTCGGCCAAAACTTTGGCGTTTTTCACGACGTTTTGGGCATAGGTTTTGAACGAAGGATCAAGCGCTTCGCCAAGCGCCACCGCTTTGGACGCGATGACGTGCATCAAAGGACCGCCCTGGGTGCCAGGGAATACCGCTTTGTCGATGGCCTGCGCCCACGGCTGTTTGCACAAAATCATGCCGCCGCGCGGACCGCGAAGCGTTTTATGCGTCGTTGTCGTGACGAATTGGGCATGAGGCACCGGACTCGGGTGAACGCCCGCGGCGACCAGGCCGGCGATATGCGCCATGTCGACCATGAACAACGCGCCCACGTCGTTTGCGATCGAAGCGAAAGCTTCGAAATCGATCGTGCGCGGATACGCGCTGGCGCCGGCAACGATCAAACGCGGACGGTGTTTGAACGCGGCTTTGCGCACTTCGTCGTAATCGATCAGGAAGTTGTCTTCGCGAACGCCGTAAGCGACGAAGTTATACAAAAGGCCGGAGGCGTTGACCGGGCTGCCGTGCGTCAAATGTCCGCCGTGGGCCAGGTTCATGCCGAGCACCGTGTCGCCGGGTTTGATCGCGGCAAGATATACCGCCATGTTCGCTTGTGCGCCGGAATGCGGCTGCACGTTGACGTGTTCGGCGCCGAACAGCTGCTTCGCGCGGTCGCGGGCGATATCCTCGACGATATCGACGCGCTCGCATCCGCCGTAATAACGTTTGCCCGGATAACCTTCCGCATATTTGTTCGTGAGGACGGAGCCCATGGCCTCCATCACCGCTTCGCTAACAATGTTTTCGGAAGCGATCAGCTCGATGTTGCTTCGCTGGCGCTTCAGCTCCAGATTCATCGCATCCAATACCGCAGGGTCCTTTTTACGCAATTGATCCATCTTCTTGTTCCTCCCTTAAAATAAACTTTCCTATTTTTTGTGCATGAACGCTGTCCAATCCCCGACGTTTAATCGCAAGCGGAGGCGTTGCCCGCATCCTGCCCGGGCGAAATGCGGTACACCGCACGCTCGCCGCCGATCAGCTTCGGCCGGGTAAAGGCGGTATTCACGCGAGCCTCCCCCACATACCGAAGCTTGGTGCGGTAAGGCACGGCCACGCGCCGCAAATGCATCCCGATCAATGTTTCTCCGATGTCGATCCCCGCATCCGCTTCGATCGTTTCGGCCAAACACGGCTCCTTCATGGAGCGGTATGCCGCGCTGGCCATGGAACCTCCGGCCTTCGGCACCGGTACGGCCGCCACTTCGGTCAGCCGCAAAGCGGCAAGAAGGGAACGCTCCACGACAAGCGCCCGGTTCAAATGCTCGCAGCACTGGAACGCAAGCTCGAAACCGAACTCGCGGCTGACTTCCCGGATACCTTCCAGCAGCTCCTGAGCCACTTCAAGCGCCCCCGAGGTGCCGATCCGCCGGCCCGCCACTTCGCTCGTGCTGGTTCCGACCACGACGACCTTGCCGGGGCCAAGCCCGGCCGCTTCCGCCAGCTCGCGCAAAATGGCCGACACTTGCTCCTTTAGCGAAACTTCCGCCGGAATGCCTTGTTCGGAAAATTCCATGCGAATACCTCCCTAGCGCTGCAGATAACGGTCCTCGATCGCTTTGATTTTGCCGACGCGCTGCGTATGGCGCTCTCCGCTGCTGAACGGCGTATCGAGCCAGATTTTCGCGATTTCCTGCGCCAGGCCGGGGCCGATGACGCGCTCGCCCATCGCCAGCACGTTCGAATCGTTGTGCTCCCGGGTCGCTTTGGCGGAAAATACGTCATGCACCAGCGCGCAGCGAATGCCCGGAACCTTGTTGGCCGCGATGCTCATGCCAATCCCCGTACCGCAAATCAGAATGCCGCGATCAGCCTCACCCGAGGCAACCTGCTCGCATACAGGCAGGGCATAGTCCGGATAATCCACGGAGTCAGCGCAGCTGCACCCCACGTCCACGACCTCGTGGCCCATTTCCTGAATAACGGCGATGATGTCTTCTTTCAAACGCACTCCCGCGTGATCTGTTCCCACAGCAATCTTCATGTTTCGAAAAACCTCCCTGAATGTCGTGCTTTTGTGACTTCTTGTACATTATACCCTATTTCAAAGCCACAAGATGAAAATACCTTCATGGGGATGCCTGCAAAATCCTCCCTATGAATACAAAAAAGAGCAGTCCGCGGATAACCGCAGAATTGCTCTTTTGCCCAGGCGACCGGCCGTATCATCCGGTGCTCCATCGTGGTTTCATCCACAGTTGTCGCCAGTTACACCGGATCCAAGGTTTTTCACAACCATCATAAATCATTAGACGGCGAAAAGCAAGCAATTTCGGTGCTTGCTCCGCCTGCCGGAGGCGCACCGGGGAAACGTGCAGCCTGGGCCGCTGTATCCCTTGAAGAGGTTCGTTGACGCGCCCCGGATCAAAACCGAAGCCGATCCCCACGCTTTGCTTACGAAGCGCGATAAGCTTCCAGCTTATCCAGCAAACGTTCGATCGCGGCCCGGATTTCTGCCGCGGCCAAATCATAATCCTCCCGGGATCCCCCGAACGGGTCGGAAATATCGAAGCTCGGCACGCGCTGCTGGATTTCGATCAAGCGTTCCCGCTCCGCATCGGTCAGCTCCTGTCCGAGCGAGCGTTTGACCTCCCAGGTCGCGTAAAGGCCGTCCAGTTCTTTCAGGTCGTTCAGCACGCCTTCGTCGTCTTCCACGTATTCCTTCAGCGTGAACACTTTGTCCGCCGCATGCGGAAAGTTGCGGATGACCTGCTGCTTGTGGCTTTGGGTCAGCGTAAGGATCAAGTCGGACCAATCGACCGCTTCCGGCTTCAACGATTTCGAAGTCAGGCGGTCGCCGATCTCATGGTCGCGCAATACCGCCTCCGCATGCCGCGACATCGACATGCCGTCCATGGCCGCGACGCCGGCGGAACGGGCTTCCACGTCGATGCCGCGGTCCTTGGCCATTTTGCGGAGAAGGGCTTCCGCCATCGGGCTGCGGCACGTGTTCCCTGTACACACAAACAAGATATGCTTCACGTCTATCGCACCTCCCGGATTGTTCTTTGGCGATTATTGTATCAAAAGATAAAGGCGAGGCCAAATGCCAGCAGGATCACGCCTCCCAGCGCCTCCCCGAAATCCCCCAGGTTGCGGCTTGCCCTCCGGCCCAGCAGGAGTCCCAAGACCGACATCACTCCGCCGCTGATGCCGAAGGCAAGCACGGTGACGATCAAATTGCTCTGGAACATCCCGAGCGACAGCCCGACGGAAAAGGAATCCACGCTGACGCTTAAGGCGAACAACAACATGCCCAGCAGCGACCGGTGGTCGATCATCCGGGTCTCTCCGCTTTTGAAAGAGCCGAATACCATGTGAACGCCGAGCAGGATGAGCAGTCCCCCGGCAACATAGTCGGCTACCTGTCCAAGCAGGGAGCTCATGTATTGTCCGGTATACATGCCGATCAGGGGCATCAGGATATGAAACAAGCCGATCAGCACGCTGATCTTCAGCACGTGCAGCAGGCGAATCCCTTTCATGCCGATTCCGATCCCCAGGGAAAATGCGTCCATTCCAAGTGCCGCGGCCATCATCAGGATCGCGATCAGCTGACCCAAACCGGCGGGTGTCTCCAACATTCCCATTCCTCCATGTCCGTTAGGTTCTTGTACAACCATATGCGGACAGGTGGACAATCATGACTTGTACGTTGTGGCGGCCAAGCTACCGATCGGCCCGCCCAAGCCTGACGACGTCCTGTCCCGCCGCCTTGCGGAGGCGGTTCATGATCGCCGCGCCGATGCCGTCTTCCGGGCAAGCCTCGGATAAAATAAAACCGACTCCCTCTTCGTCCATGCGGCGCAGGGCGGCATACAGGCGATGCGCAGCGGCGCTCAAATCGGACAGGCTCCCCAGCGACTCGACGCAATCGGCCTGATAGCGGCCGATATGCTCCTCGAACGCAAGGACCCCGGTCCGTTCGCCGCGGGCAGCGGCTTCCCGCAAATGGCGGGCAATCCAATCGGACACTTCGGACGCCGAAGGTCCCGTGACGATGCGGAGCGCGCCCTGGGGAGCATAATGCGTATATTTCATTCCCGGAGCTCTCGGCGCCTGGACAGGCTCGCTTCCGGACTCCGGCAGAAGCGCCGGATCCAAACGCGCCGGCGCTCCCGCCGCCTGCGACAGCTGCTCCAGCGTCACGCCGCCCGGCCGAAGGACGGTCACGATGCCGTCCTCCGCCACCTGAACGACGGTCGACTCGACGCCGACGCCGGTCGCGCCGCCGTCGACGATGCCGCCGATGGCGCCGGCAAGGTCCTCCAGCACGTGGCCGGCCAGCGTCGGGCTCGGCCGTCCCGAGCGGTTCGCGCTCGGCGCCGCCACGGGACAGCCGGATTCTTCGATGAGCGCCAGCGCGACCGGATGATCCGGCATCCGAATCCCGACCGTGTCCAGTCCCGCGGTCACGCGGTGCGAAAGCGCGCCGGACCGTACCGGCAGCACGATCGTGAGCGGTCCCGGCCAAAAGGCTTCCATCAGCCGCCGCGCCGCCGGGCTAACTTCCTTTACCAGCCCGTCCAGCTGATCCTTCCGCGATATATGTACGATCAGCGGATTATCCGACGGTCTGCCTTTCGCCCTGAATACCGCTTCAACCGCTGCCGTGGAACGGGCGTCTGCGCCAAGGCCGTATACCGTTTCGGTCGGAAAAGCGACCACGCCTCCTTCCCGAAGAATGGCCGCCGCCGGTTTAAGCGCTTCTTTCAGCCTGCCGGGCTCGGAGAGAAGCTCCGGACCGATACGCCAATAAGGCGTGACCGATGTCCCCGAAACCGTCTCTTGATCTGTTCGTTCCATGTTTATCCCTGTCTTTCTGTCTGATGTTCATCCCAATATTTAAAAAAGACCCAAATTCGAACCACGGCTTTGCCTCAGGCTTTTCAGCCGATCAGCGACCCGTCGAGCAGCCCCCTAACGCGCATATTGCCGTGATTATGAAGTTGAGCCGTTTGACCGATGAAATGGTTTATCCATTCCTTATCTTATCACACCTGAAACGATGGTTGTATCTCCCGCCCGGGCCGCCGTCCGGAAAACGCCGGATGCGAAAATGTCAAAACAAAGCCTTGAACCAGCTGAAGATCCCTTCGAGCATGTCCCAGAGAAAAAAGCGGACTTCCGGTTCGGATGCTTTGACCGGCGCTTGATCTGCGGCTTTTGCGGATTGGCTTCCCGGCTCCCCCGGGCTGTAGGACGTTTTTTTCGTTTTGCCCGACAACTCTTTGGACGATTCCGCTTTCGCCGCAGCGGGTTTTGCCGCCGCGTCGCCGCTTCCCGCATCGATGAAGCAAAGCGGCGGGAACAGCACGCACCACCAGTTCTGGCCTTTGCCTTCGCCCAGCGTGATCCGCAGCGCTTCATAGTTTCCCGCAGGATACACGGTGCCCCCGTACAATTTCGTCGGGAAAGGCACAACGCCGAGTTCCACGCGGTAACCGTAGCCGATTCCCCGCTCTTCCAGCTCTCTGCCTACCAAGTCATGAAGCTCGGGCAAATGTTCGCGGATCGTTGCGCGAGCCGCCTCCAGACTTTGCGGATCCTCCAAATCCTGTACCCAGGCATCCATTTGTTCCACCACCGCATCCCGGATTTGCCGTTTGACGAGCTGGTCGTCCGGATGATCGGAATTGGCCAGGATGCGCAGCCGGATCGATTCCCCCGGAATCGGTCCGCCGGCGACGGCCGCGTCCGTTTTTTGCGCTTCCCAAGTCATGGCGAGCATCAATAAGATACAAAAAATAATGGCGGTATTCTTCACCAAAGACCGGAGACGGTCTCCTTTTTCGTTATGATTCCACATGCCGTTCATGCCCCCTCTATCAAATCCTGCTATGATACTGACCAGTATGGCCGGAAATGATAGAGTCTAAACCTGGCAATCTATGAATCTAGCGAAATAGTGCAAAAGACCGTTCTCCCATTACCTTTGAAGGTCAGGGAAAACGGTCCACTTGTCCGTGTCAGGCCTGTTTGGCGGCCGCAGCTTTCTGCGGCGCCGGGGCGAAAATATCCTCGCTCACCTCGTGGCCGTGCACGCGCACGCTCATCACGATGCCGATGCTGGCCATATTGATGAGCAGCGACGTACCGCCGTAGCTGATAAACGGCAGCGTAATCCCCGTCAGCGGCATGAGCCCGATAAAGGCGCCAATGTTTTCGAAAATCTGGTAAAGCATCATCGACACGACCCCGACGATGAGCAGCGGCCCCGCCCGGTCCCGGCATTCGAGGCAGATCAGGATCATGCGGTGAATCAATATGAAATACAGCAGCAGAACGACCGACGACCCGACAAACCCGAACTCCTCCGCGATTTCCACGAAAATCGAGTCGGAATACGTGTAAGGCACGCGTCCGGACTGGACCGACGTCCCCTGCATGTACCCTTCGCCCATCATGCCGCCGGAAGCGATGGCAAGTTTGGCGTTTTTCGTATGGTACGAGGCTTTGGCCGTCGCTTTGTCGGGAACGAGCCAAGGGTCGATCCGTTCCGTCCAATGTTCCCGCCCGATGTCTTTCAAGAATTTTTCGATATTGTCATGAAAGTGAATATAAGAGAAAATCCCGCCGACGGCGACCGCTCCCAAAATAATGAGGGCCAAAAAAGCATGCAGGAACTTGATATTGCCGACCCACAGCAGCCCGAGCAAAATGAGCACATAGCTGAGCGCGTTCCCAAGGTCGTTTTGGATCATGACCAGCGCAAACGGAATGAAGGTCAGCCCCCCGATCGGCAGCACGTCCCTCCATAGGGAAAGCTTGGGTTTGGGCCTTTTCATCAACAAATACGTCAGGAAAATGATCAAAATGAGCTTGAACAGCTCGGCCGGCTGCAGGCTGAATCCTCCGAATTTGAACCAGCCCTGGGCCCCGTTCACGTCCGATCCCAAAAAGTTGACCGCGACCAATAACGCGTTGCCGAACAAATAAATATATAACGCATACTTGACGAGCAACTTATAATCCAGTAACACCAGCCCGAAAAAAACGACGAAAGCCAAGATGTAATACTGGAGCATTTTGATGTGGGAGCCTGCGAACTTGGTATCCGTAGTAACGCTGTATATTGCCATGATGCTGACGCCCATGAAAATCATAAGTATAAAAACGACGACATAATCCACTTTTTTTAGCTTCTGAAGCATCTGCTATCCCCCTGATGCGGGCCTCTCCCGCCCTTCTTGCCGTGATCCTTGCCGAAAACTCACTGTACTATTGTAATGGAATAGCAGCCCCATATTCAATTCCTGTTAAATCCATCGCGAAGACGCCGGAGCAAACGGCCGTACCGGCCGCCTTTCTCCATGCTTTCCGGAAGCGGAAACGGCTCCTCCTCTTCCTGTCCGTGAATCCGGATGCTCATGACTACCCCGATGCTCACCATGTTGATGACCAGCGAGGTCCCCCCGTAACTGATAAAAGGGAGCGTAATCCCGGTCAGCGGCATCAGGCCGATAAAAGCCCCGATGTTGACGAATATCTGATAAACGAACATCGCGATGATGCCCGTGATCAAATACGGCCCGGCCCGGTCGCGGCAATCGGCCGCGATCAGCACCATCCGGTGGATCAGGATAAAATAAAGCAGCAGCAGCACCGACGAGCCGATAAAGCCGTATTCCTCGGCGATCTGCACGAAAATCGAGTCGGCATAAGCCAGCGGCACGCGCTCCGATTGGACAGTCGTGCCCTTCATGTACCCTTTGCCTTCGATGCCTCCCGAACCGATGGCCAGCTTCGCGTTGTACGTCTGCCAGCTGACGTCGCGGGAGGCGAGATCCGGCACCAGCCACGGGTCGAAACGGGCGATCCAGTGCTTTTTGCCGAGATCCTCTTTAATCAGCTTGACCGCCTTGTCATGATAATGGATGTAAGCCTGAATGCCCCCGAAAATCGCGGCAGAGGCGATCGCCAATGCGATAAACGCATGCGAATATTTGATGTTGCCGACCCACAGCAGCCCCGCCAAAATGACCATGTAGCTGAGGGCGTTGCCCAGGTCGTTCTGCAGCATCACCAGCGCCCAGGGAACCAGCGTGACAAGGCCGAGCGGGACCACGTCCCGCCAGAAAAGCAGTTTGTTTTTCCGCTTGCGGACCAGCAGGAAGGAAATGAAAATGGTGAGAAACAGTTTGAACAATTCCGCGGGCTGCAGGCTGAGCCCGCCCGGAAGCGTGATCCACCCTTTGGCCCCGTAATATTCGTTGCCGAATAACAGCACCAGCACGAGCAGCATCAGGCCGAACAAATAGATATATAAGGCATACCTGACCAGCAGCTTGTAGCTGATCAGCGAGAAACTCAAAAAAGCCGCGAATCCGACCACGTAATAAACGGCCATTCGCTCCGAATAATGTCCGATTTTGGGCCTGCCGGCCGTGACGCTGTAGATGGAAAGCAAGCTGAACGCCATCAACGCAAGCAGGATGAAAATGATGGACATGTCCATGCGTTTGAATTTCTGCAGCATGCGGCATCCTCCAATATGTTTTGGATTTGGCGAAATTCCCCAAGCCTCAATACCTCTATTGTAGTTTAAACCGGATGCAAAGAAAAATTTACCTCTGGCGCGGCATGTTGGAGACGCCGATCACGTGGCGCTCGATGCCGGCGAGGTCAGGGACGATGATGATGTCGTCCCAATGGCCGGCGGCGCGAAGGAGCTGCGCGACTTCGCGGGCCTGCCCCTGCCCGAGCTCGAAGGCGATGAGCCGGGGCGGGGCCTGGAGCAGCGTCAGCTGCTCCATCATGAGGCGGTACGGCGCGAGTCCGTCCGTGCCGCCGTCGAGCGCGGTGCGCGGCTCGTGGTCGCGCACCTCCCGCTGCAGGCCGGCGATGTCGGCCGCAGGGATGTACGGCGGGTTGGACACCAGGATGTCCAACCATGCCCCCGCAAACGGTTCAAGCAGGTTGCCTTCCAGAAAGTCAACCTGCGCGCCGTTTGCGGCGGCGTTGCGCGCGGCCACCTGCAGCGCGCTTGCCGAAATGTCGCTGGCACGGACATGCCAGCGCGGGGCGTGCAGCGCCAGCGTGACCGCGATGGCTCCGCTGCCCGTGCCGATGTCGGCGCACTCGAGCCGCCGCTCGGCGCCGTTTTTGCCCGCCGCCCCATCGCCGGGGGCGGCGGTGCCGCCAAGGCCGCCGCCGTGCGCGGCGCCCTCCGGCCATAAACGTCCGGCCTGCGCCAGCACGGCCTCCACGAGCAGCTCCGTTTCCGGCCGCGGTATGAGCACGGCCGGCGTTACCTCAAACGGGATGCCGTAAAATTCCTGCATCCCGATAATGTATTGCGCCGGCTCCCCGGACCCGCGGCGCGACACCGCGCGCTCCCAAGCTTCGCGGCGCTCCGCCGGGAACGGCTCGGGCAGCGCCATGTAATAGGCGGCCCCTTCCAGCCCCAGCACATGCTCAAGCAGCAGCTGGGAGCTGCGCTGGGGTTCGGTCACGCCGCACCCGCTTAAAAAAGAGGAAGCCTCAACGAAGGCTTCCCGTATCGTTTGCTTTGGCGTCATCACGAATGTGGTTTCTTGCAAAGCATTATTCCCCTTTTTCCATCAATTCCGCCTGTTCGGCGATGTTCAGCGCGGAAATGATTTCTTCGATTTCGCCGTTCATCACCTGATCGAGCTTATGCAGCGTCAGGCCGATGCGGTGGTCCGTCACCCGGCTTTGCGGGAAGTTGTAGGTCCGGATCCGCTCGCTGCGGTCCCCGGTGCCGACTTTGCTTTTGCGCTCGCCGGCGTATTTCGCTTCCTCTTCCTGGCGTTTCATATCGAAAATGCGGGCGCGCAGCACCTGCAGCGCCTTTTCTTTGTTGGAGTTTTGCGATTTGCCGTCCTGGCAGGTCGCCACGATTCCGGTCGGGATATGCGTAACCCGCACGGCGGATTTGGTCGTGTTGACGGATTGTCCGCCCGCGCCGCTGGAACAGAACGTGTCCACGCGGATATCCTTGTCGAGAATCTCGATGTCGATATCCTCGACTTCAGGCATCACCGCAACCGTCGACGTCGACGTATGGATCCGGCCGCCCGACTCCGTTGCCGGGATGCGCTGCACGCGGTGCGCTCCGCTTTCGTATTTCAATTTGCTGTAGGCGCCGCGGCCGTTGATCATGAAGATGACCTCTTTGAAGCCGCCGAGATCGTTCATGTTCGCTTCCATCAGCTCCACGCGCCAGCCTTGGGTATCGGCGTAGCGGGTGTACATGCGGTACAGGTCGGCCGCAAACAGCGCCGCCTCGTCGCCGCCCGCCGCGCCGCGGATTTCGACGATGACGTTTTTGTCGTCGTTCGGATCTTTCGGAAGCAGCAGGATGCGGATGCGTTCTTCCAGTTCGGTCTGCCGCGAGGACAGCTCCTCGATTTCCATTTTGACCATTTCGCGCATCTCGTCATCGAGCTTTTCGCCTTGCATCGCTTTGGCGGCCTCCAGCTCTTCCGTTACGGTTTTATATTCGGTATAAGCCTCGTAAGCAGGCTGTAAGTCGGATTGTTCCTTCGAATATTCCCGAAGTCGCTTGCTGTCGTTCACAACATCTGGGTCGCACAGCAGCTCGCTCAGTTTTTCATAGCGGTCTGCCAAGGCTTGCAATCGGTCCAACAAGGGGGGTCACCTCTCCTGTTTTTAATATATTCCGGGCCCCCGCAAAGCAATCGGAATAAGCTTCAGACATCACGCGTCACTTTGTGGGGCTGTTTTTTTGGTATCATATGAAGAAAAAGCCGTTTATCCTTTCGCTAGCACACCATGGACAGACGACTTTTTATTATAACATGGAACATGCATTTTTTCCAGCTTCAAAACAGCGGCCCTACTGAACTTTGAAATTGCCGGGATTCAAGCTTCCCGGGTTGAGTGCGGTGCCAACGGTTCAAGGTTCCGCCTCGGAATCCATCCATATTCCTGCCCGCTCGCCATGCGGCACCATCCCCATTCATTCCGTTCCTTAAACCGTTCGGAAACATGCCGATCCGCTTTCTTGGCACCCGTTTTATGGAAATCATTCAAAACAAATACAGAATCTTTCGACCTTGAGGTACAATGAAAAAAGTTTTTAAAAATCTTGCAGGGTTCGTTTCGCGCGGGGCGTCTAACGAAATGAAACGGGAGGAGGGGAGAAGACTGGAAGAGTTGCAATGGGTCCGGGCCGTCAAGGCCGGCCATCCGGAAGCTTACAAATACCTGGTGCAGCGGTACCAAAACATGGTATATCACGTGTGCCTTAAAATAACGTCCGACGATACGTCGGCCAAGGATTTGTCGCAGGACATCTTCATGAAGGCTTATTCGGCCCTTCCCGCCTTCCGCGAGGATTCCTCCTTCTCCACCTGGCTGTACCAGATCGCCGTCCGCAAATGTCTCGACTGGAAGCGCGCGCAGCAGCGCGAGCAGGCGCGGCGGAGTCCCGGGGAAGTCAACGAAAACGATTGGGTCACAAGCGAGACCCCGGAACAAATCGTACTGTCTGAAGAAAAAAGCAGCCGGATCCGAAGGATGGTCGACGAACTGGCGGAGCCGTACCGGTCGGCCGTCCGGATGTATTATTTTGAACAATGCTCTTATCAGGAAATTGCCGAGAGGCGCGGGATTACCGCCAAAACGGTGGAATCGCAGCTGTACCGTGCAAGGGCGATGATGCGAAAGAAAGGAGAGGAACTACGATGAAATGCGAATTGATCCAATACCAGCTGGGGGCTTATACCGCAGGGGAGCTTCCTCACGAATCCTCCCTTTTCATCGAACAGCACCTCCGTACCTGCCCTGCCTGTCAAGCATGGCACAAAGAGGTACAGGAAATGGCCCTCATCTGGCAACAGCCTGGAGAGACGAACGACTTTCCCGATTTAACGGCGGACATCATGGATGAAATCCGGCAGTTGCCGCCTCTATATACGCGCCAAACTTCGCGTTTGAAGCCGAGGGATTCCCGAAGATCGATGATCGCCCATTTTGGGGTAGCGGCCTGCCTGGCCTTCTTCCTATTCCAATTCAACGTGTTCGAACACGTAAGCTCGGGCATCACCCAGGCGACGCAAATCTTTTCCGATTCCGTGGATCATATATTTAAGGAGGGTAAACGATGATTAAAAAAAGTAGATGGCTGACGTTTTTGCTCGCGATGATTCCGGGCGTCGGACACCTGTACCTGGGTTTCACCAAACAAGGACTGCAAATGATGATCGGGGCCGCAGCCTGCATCATCCTGATTCCGTCCATTCCGATGATTTTCTCGTTCGCTCTGGCGATTCTGTGGTTCTATCAACTGTTCGACGCGCTGCAAAAAGCCGCCTGGATGAAAGCCGCGGCCCTGGAGCAGGAACGCATGATGATGGGGCAGGAAACCTTCGGGTATCCTTGGACGATGCAGGATTTGAAGGCGATGGGCGGATATCCGCGGGAAAACCAGCTGAATCCGGTCTGGACCGGGATCGGGTGCGTCATCGTAGGGGCAGCGGTGCTTCTCATGACCATCTTCCCCGCGCTCTGGCACTGGCTGCTTCAGCAAAACACGGCCAGCGTCCTGCTCGCCGTCGCATTAATCGGCTACGGCCTGCGGCTGTTGCTTAAAAAACCCGATCGTAGAGGGAGCGAATCTTTATGAACCCCCAAGTGAATCAAACGCCCCCGCCCGTCAAAGTCGGCCGATGGACTTCTGCCATCGGCCTGATCGGCATCGGCGTGATCGTTTTGCTGCAATTCAACAACATCATTTCGTTTGAAGCGCTCAAATACGTTTGGCCCATGCTGCTGATTCTGCTTGGCGTCGAGGTGGTCATCGCCAATATCGTCCACTCCGAAAGAAGGGTCCGTCTCGGCGGATTCAGCGTCACGATCCTGATTCTGCTGCTGCTGGTCAGCACGGTTCAGACCGTGGTTCCCGATGTGAGCAGCTTGTTCAACCGGGGATATGTCAGCGCCATTCGGGGCCAGGAGGAAATAGGGAGCAGCATCAAACGCGTCGAAATCATGGTCGATCACGGGAAGATCAACGTCACCGGCACCGAAGATGCCAAGTTAACCTACGACGGAAAATTTCGTTTCCGGGACGCCAAACACCAGGAAGATGCCGACCTCAAAGCCAAAGAAAGATGGAAGGTCAGTTCGTCGGGAGACACGCTCGTCCTTTCGCTCGAAGACAATCCTGAAATTTGGTTTAATTTCGGCTTCATCCCGGATGATTATTTGAACGTATCGGTTCCGAAATCGCTTGAGGTCGAGGTTCATACCAAAAACGACTCGGTGACCGGGAAACAAATGGACGCCGGCTTCACGGCCGTAACCACCAACTCGTCCATTACGCTGGAGGAAATCAAAGGCAGCGTGTCCGCTTCAACGACAAACGGCGCGGTTCGCGTGAAGGACATCGGCGGCTCCGCCCAAGCGAAGTCGACCAACGGGTCCCTTACGATCGAACGAGTCGCCGGCGCGGTCACGGCCAAGACGACCAACGGGGCGATCCGGGGAACGTCCGCCATCGGCGGCGACTGGACCTTAAGCAGCACGAACGGCAGCATTAACCTGAAGGTTCCCAAAAACACAAGCGCCGAAATCAAGGCCAAAACCACCAACTCATCCATCGGCGGCAGCGTTCCGTGGAGCGAGAACGGCGGCGATAACCATAAGCAGGCCGTGATCGGGGACGGCTCCCACCAAATCGTGCTGTCGACATCCAACGGGAGCATTAAGGTCAATTACGGAGAGTAACCTTTAGCCCCCCTAAAGGAGATGTTCATTGTATTCGTTCGTTAAATTTAAAATCGGCCTATCGAGATTGTTCATCTCGTTTAGGCCGATCTTTTTGTTTGCAGGGCCCCCGTCAAACCGCGACTCCGCTGCGGATACGGAGTTCTTGTTCCTGGGCCCCGTCGCTCATTCTTTATTCATCGACCAGCTCCAACAAGTAATCGGTGTATTCCTGCTCGCTCATCTTCGAAATGGCGGCCGCCAGCTTGTCTTGGGCTTGTTCGGACGGCAGCCGCTCATAATCGGCTTGGTTTATTTTGGCCATCCGCGCCCGATATGCGGGCGTGCTGTTCTGCTCGATATATTGAATGACATCCTGCATGGGCATTTTCTTTAGCGTCCAAATACTGATGTCGTCGCTCAACGGATCCTCCCCCTTTTTAAATAGATGTCCATGTACTCCTATGGTGTCCGATCACCGTGGCACCCATTCCGTCCGTTTCGGGCGTCGCCTTGCCCGGAGACCGATTGCAAAGGGATGTAAAAAAGGCTGCCCCTGGGCAAACTGAACTCTTTCGCTAATTGACTAGCAATCGGGTGCAGTGCGCTGTCGGGACAGCCTAATATGTCGAACTCTCGTCTTACACGTTAAACCGGAAATGCATCACGTCGCCGTCGGCAACGACGTAGTCTTTGCCTTCGAGGCGGAGCTGGCCGCGCTCTTTGGCCGCGTTCATGCTGCCGGCAGCCATCAGGTCATCGTAGGAAACGACTTCGGCCCGGATAAATCCGCGTTCAAAGTCGGAGTGGATAACGCCTGCAGCCTGCGGCGCTTTGGTTCCTTTGCGGATCGTCCACGCCCGTACTTCCTGAACCCCGGCCGTGAAATACGTATACAGGCCGAGCAGGCGGTAAGCCGCTTTAATCAGGCGGTTCAGGCCTGATTCCTCAAGGCCCAGCTCTTCCAGGAACATCGCCTTGTCTTCTCCCTCAAGCTCGGCGATTTCCGCTTCGACTTTCGCGCTGATCGGCACGACTTCGGCATGTTCCGCCGCCGCGAAATCTTTGACCTGCTGCACGTAAGGATTGTTGTCCGCGTCGGATACCCCGTCCTCGCTGACGTTGGCCGCATAAAGAACCGGCTTCATCGTCAAGAGATGCAGATCGCGCAGCACAACCTTCTCGTCTTCGGTAAGCTCCACGCTGCGCGCAGGCTGATCGTTGTACAACGCTTCTTTGACGCGTTCCAGAATGGCGATCTCCTGCTCGTATTGCTTGTTGCCGCCCTTCATGTTTTTGCGGGCGCGGTCGATCCGTTTGTCCACGCTCTCCAGATCGGCCAAAATCAGCTCCAAATTAATGGTCTGGATGTCGCTGATGGGATCGACCTTGCCGTCGACGTGCGTAATGTTTTCGTCCTCAAAGCATCTGACGACATGGACGATGGCGTCCACCTCGCGAATATGGGCCAGAAACTTGTTGCCAAGCCCTTCGCCTTTGCTGGCGCCGCGGACCAGGCCCGCGATATCCACGAATTCGAATGCGGTAGGCACGGTTTTGTTCGGCTGCACAAGTTCGGTGAGCTTGTCCAGGCGCTCGTCCGGCACCTCGACGACGCCGACGTTCGGGTCGATCGTGCAGAACGGATAGTTGGCGGATTCGGCTCCCGCCTGCGTAATCGCATTAAACAAAGTGGATTTGCCGACGTTCGGCAGTCCCACGATACCTGCTTTCAAAGCCATGGATGATGACACTCCTATTTCATATTGGACTAGGCTTAAGCCTGAATGAATTGAAGGATGCTGAAAACCCTCATCTATTAAAAAAACACATACGCGAATCCTCGTTACTTCGCTGCAAATGCGCAGCCTCTCAATCCTACCCATTATATATTAGAACCTTGGGGGCATCAAGATAAGGAACCGATTCCCCGCCGATGCGGCGGAGGTTCGTACCACCCCCCCTGATCCCTCCGCAAGAGGGTGGAGAGCTGGTCCTGACAGCCGTCAAGGCGAAATCCGGACCAGCCTGTCGGTCGCCCGCAGCGCGGCGATATCGGCCGCGCCGATCCCGAACATGGCCGTGCGCAGCTCAAACTCGACTTGGGCCAGCACCGCATGCAGCGTCTCCTCCGACTCCACGGCCGGGCCAAGCATGCTTCGCCCGAATCCGGCCAGGTCGGCCCCAAGCGCAAGCACCTTGGCGGCATCCACGCCGGATTGGAGGCCGCCGCTGCCGATCAGCCCGGCTTCCGCCGACGTTTTCCGGACCTCCGCGACGCATTCGGCCGTCGGATTGCCCCACCCGGCAAAGGCCTCGGCCGCTCTTCTGCGCATCGGGTCTTGGCTGCGGTGCTTTTCGACCTGGCTCCAGGAGGTGCCTCCGGCTCCGGCGACGTCGATGAATTTCACGCCCGCCTCCAAAAGCAGCGCCGCCGTCTCCCCGTCGATGCCCCAGCCGACTTCCTTGACCCCGACCGGAACCTCCAGCTGCCGGCATACTTGCTCGATTTTGGCCAACAATCCGCTGAAGTTCGTATTGCCTTCGGGCTGAAATACTTCCTGCAATCCGTTCAAATGCAGCACCAGCATGTCCGCACCGGCAATGTCGACCGCACGGCGGCACTCCTCCGCCCCGAAGCCGTAGTTGAGCTGTACCGCTCCCAGGTTGGCGATGACGGGGATCGTGGGGGCATGTTTACGCACACGGAAGGTGTATGCAAGCTCTTCCCGCTCTACGGCCGCGCGCACCGATCCGACGCCAAGCGCCCAGCCCCGCGCCTCGACGGCCGCGGCCAGCCGTTCGTTTATGGCCCCCGTCGCTTGGCTCCCCCCCGTCATGGAGCTGATCAGCAGCGGCGTACGCACCGGCCTGCCCAAAAAGGAGGTCTCCAGGCTGATAGCCTCAAAATCCGTCTCCGGCAGCGCGCGGTGGCGAAAGCGGTATTTTTCCAGTCCGGACGTCACGCCTACGCCGCTGACATCCTCCGTCAAACTGATCCGCACATGTTCGATTTTTCGTTCTCCCGTTGCGATTTCCGGCAAAAGCGATTTTTTGCCCGTATGATTATCGCTCATCGCGATCCCCCTTCCGCATGATCCCGCTTGGCCATACACATGTGATCCGGCCGAATATGAACCCGTAGATTACGCATCCGTCCGCCAAAATATTCTCCTATCATCTCATTTCTAACCCTTTAGTTCAAATCCGATTCATGACCGGCGCCTTTTTAGTCCAGACTAGAAGGTGGATTTGAAAAAAACGGACGGAACGCGTAAAAAAGCAGCCGAAACGGAGGATGACACATGCGACAAAAGGCGGACAGTGCCACGGCTTACGGGGCGAATCCCCCCTCTTCAGACAACCGATCCGAAAGCCTTCGACGCGGAAAGCGGCGCAAAGGCCGCTGGGCCATGGCTTTGTCGGCACTCCTCGTGCTTTGGCTCGTATGCGTGATCATATATCAGACCCATAAGCCGCTCCCTCCGGGCCTTTCCCACGAAAGCCCGCTTTATTACGTGAACAACGTCCGGTTTCTCTATGACCTGACCTACCCCGATCCGTCCGGCAGGGTGGTGAGCGAACAGCAGATCAAGGACCGCATCCATGAAATCGTGGACGAGTCCCGGCGGTTTCTCGTGATCGACTTGTTCCTGTTCAACAACTACACCCATAAGGGCCAAAACTTTCCGAAGGTCAGCGACGATTTGACCGATCACCTCATACGCCACAAAAAGGCGTTCCCCGCCATGGACATCGTCATGATTACCGATCCGGTCAACACCGAATACGGCTCCGCTCCCAACCCGCTTTTGGAACGGCTGAAGGCTGCCGGGATCCGGGTCGTGGTGACGGAACTGAATCCGCTGCGCGACCCGAATCCGATCTATTCGGCGGTATGGCGCACGTTTATTCAATGGTTCGGCGAATCCGGCCAAGGATGGGTGCCGAATTTGATGGCGAACAAAGCTCCGAAAATGACGGTCCGCTCCTACTTGAAACTGTTAAACGTAAAGGCAAACCACCGAAAAGTCGTCGTCAGCGAAAAAAACGCCCTCGTCCTTTCGGGCAACGTCCATGACGCCAGCGCCTATCATTCCAATGTGGCCCTGGAAGTGCAGGGTCCGGTGATTCAGGATATTCTCGCAACGGAGCAGGGCGCGGTCGACTTATCGAAGGGAGGCCGGCTTCCGCGGTACATTCCGGATGAACACGCAGGAAAAAACCGGGGGCCGATCGGCGTCCGGTATGTAACGGAAGGCAAAACGTACAAATACGTGCTGCAGGAGATCGAGGGGGCAAAGCCGGGCGATACGCTGTGGATGGGCATGTTTTACATCGAGGACAAAAAGGTGTTGAACGCCCTGC
This sequence comes from Paenibacillus sp. FSL M7-1455, assembly GCF_038004655.1. Classification (NCBI taxonomy): domain Bacteria; kingdom Bacillati; phylum Bacillota; class Bacilli; order Caryophanales; family Paenibacillaceae; genus Paenibacillus; species Paenibacillus sp. FSL M7-1455. The sequence continues at coordinate 5,673,917 of NZ_JBBORO010000001.1, forward strand.
TGTCCGCGGCGGCGCGCGGCGTGGACGTCCGCCTGGTGCTCGACCCGAACAATAACGCCTTCGGGCAGAAAAAAATCGGGATTCCGAACCGGCAGGTCGCTCCCATGCTGGCCAAACGTTCAAAAGGGGGCATCTCCATCCGCTGGTACCATACGACACAGGAGCAGTTCCATACGAAAATGATGTACATCCAAAAACCGGCCGGACATTCCGTCATCATCGGCGGCGCCGCAAACATGACCCCTCGCAACCTGGACGATTACAACCTGGAAAACGACCTGTGGGTTTCCATGCCGGCGGGCTCGCCGCTGGATTTGCAGATGCAGCATTATTTCGACCGTTTATGGAACAACCGGGACGGCTCCTTCAGCCTCGATCTCGGCGCCTACCGCTCCACCTGGTACGAAAATCTCATCTATCGCGTCCAGAAGGCGGTCCGTTACACCACTTATTGACGGTGGTATTACGGTACTCCCCCCGGTATTTACCCGCCGTCATGGAAGCATGCAAAAAAGGCGTTCCGCCGGGCGGGACACCTTTTTTTATGGCGTTTTTACGGTTGCTCGCAAACGGACTTAAACTGGCAGCGGTCGCCGCACAGGCGGCCTTTGCCGTGCGGTACGCACATCGGCGTGCCGAAAATCGGGTCTTCCGCGATCATGCAGTCCATATAAAACACTTCCTTGACCATCTGGGGCGTCAGCACGTCCTCGGGTGCCCCGGCGCAAAATACGCCCTGGTTTTTGACCGCGATCATGTGGTCGGCATAACGGCAGGCCAGATTCAAATCGTGGAGCACCATCACGATGGTGCGGCCCTGTTCGCGGTTGAGCTCGTATAGAAGATCGAGCACTTCGATCTGATGGTTCAGGTCCAAATAGGTGGTCGGCTCGTCGAGCAAAATAAGATCGGTATTTTGCGCCAGCGTCATGGCGATCCACGCCCGCTGTCTTTGGCCGCCGGATAGCGAATCCACCGTGCGTTCCGCGATGTCGGTAAGCCCGGTCATCTCCAGCGCTTCCCGCACAAGCCGTTCGTCCTCCTCGCTCCACTGCTTCAGCCAGGACTGGTGCGGATATCGGCCTTGTTTGACCAGCTGCAGCACCGTCAGTCCTTCGGGAGCCGTCGGCCCCTGCGGCAAAATCGCCATGTTTCTTGCTACCTCTTTGGTTGATGTGCGGTGGATTTCCTTGCCATCCAGAAGCACAGATCCGCTTTTCGGTCTGAGCAGGCGGGCCAGCGAGCGCAGCAGCGTCGATTTGCCGCATCCGTTGCTGCCGATCAGCACGGTCACCTTTCCTTCAGGAATCTGAAGGCTAAGGTCCTTAATAATCTCCGTATCTCCGTAACTGAGTGTCAGCGCCTCGGTTTGCAAAAGAGTCATCGCCGGTTACCTCCCCATTCTCTGTTCTTTTGATCGCCATCCAAGCCAAAGTTCCGCCAGGCAGCAAATGATAATCATTATCACAAATATAAAATGTCCCGTAACCAATGTCAATACGGCGGGCTTGCCCGCCCCGCTATAAAAGCGGGGACATCAGGCGGGCGAGCGACTCCAAAATCCGTTCGGGAATTTTCTTTTTCATGAACTTGTCCATGACGATTTGCTTCGTCGATTTGAGATCCCGCTCAAAATCCGACACGATCCGCTTCACGCTTTCCGTCTGCACGAGCAGCGCGTTCACCTCGAAATTCAAATGAAAGCTCCTCATATCCATGTTCGCCGTGCCGATCGTGGCCACTTCGCCGTCGATGATGAGCAGCTTGGAATGCAGGAACCCTTTTTCGTATTCGTAAATTTGCACGCCGACGTCCAGCAGTGCCGGGAAATAGGAATGGGATGCCAGAAACGGCAGCCATTTATCCGGTTTTGCCGGGAACAGGATGCGAACGTCCAGGCCCGACATGGCCGCCACCCGCAGGGAGGTGAGGATATCCTCATCCGGTATGAAATACGGCGTCGCCAGCCACACGGATTTTTGCGCGGAAGTGATCATGGAGAAAAAAATATTTTTGAGCGCGCGGCGGTCGTTGTCCGGCCCGCTCGGAATGATCTGGACGGCCCCGCTGTTCCGTTCCGCCAGAAGCGGCGAAAGGTATTCCGCCTCCAGCACCTGCTCCCCCGTCATGTAATTCCAGTCCTGGAGAAAAATGATCTGCAGCGTCCGGACGGCTTCGCCTTTCACGGACATGTGCGTATCCCGCCAAAAGCCGTAGGTGGCATTGCGGCTCAAATATTCGTCCCCGACGTTCAGGCCGCCGATGAACCCCACGTTCCCGTCGATGACGACGATTTTGCGATGATTGCGAAAGTTGACCCTCGACAGGAAAAACGCTTTGGAGCTTCCGTATGCCGCAACCTTGACCCCGGCGTTGGCCATTTCCCTCAGAAACGACTTCGGCAGCTGCATGCTGCCCCAGGCATCGTACATAAACCGCACGTGGACGCCGGCTTTGGCTTTTTCGATCAAAATCCGCTGAATCCGGGTCCCGATATCGTCCGCCCGGTAAATGTAATACTCCATATGAATATGATGTTTGGCCTTTTCCAGCTCCTGCAGCAGCGTGGAGAAGGTTTCTTTGCCGTTGGTCAAAATGCGGGTTTCGCTCGAAAACGAAATCGGCGTCCTCGCCAATCTCTGGGACAGTCTCAGCAGCTGCTGCTGCATCGGATTCAAATCCGACAGGTCCTGCTGGACGCGGACGCTTCCTTCCTCGAGCATCTCGTAGATTTTCGAATCCTGCTCGGCCTTTTTGTCGAATTTGCGGCGTTTGAAGTAGTTTTGCCCGAACAGCAGGTAAAAAAACAGCCCCACGACCGGCACCAGCGCCAACAGCAAAATCCACGCCATCGTCGATGAAGGGTTTCTGTTCTCCATAAATATCATGAATCCGAGCGATACGACGGTCAGAGTCGAAAATATGCTGACGATCGTGCCTGCCGTTTTGCCGAAAAACCCGAATCCGACGTAATAAAAGACAAATAATAAAGCCGCAATAAGTACAGCCTGTATAGCCCTTCTCATCTCTTCCCCCGATTCGTCCGCTTTTCCAAAAGCGCGGCCTGTTCCGGAATTTGGCGAAAATCCAGGTACAGCCAGCAAATTCTATTCTACATGAAGTGACGCCATCTTCCTATAGATCCCGCCATAAAAAACAGTTTAAAACGGGATTTGAAAAAGGGCCATCCCTTTCCTTAACCAGAAACATTTGACGCAGATAAGGACGCCTCTTCAAGGCAATGATCAAAAAAGATGCGTCGCAGCCTTGACAACCGGCTGCATTCGTGAAATGATGTTCCTAACGACCGTTAGGTAGTTTAAATGGAGGCGATGTTATGAATGCAAAACGAATGCTTTTGGAAACCGCGCTGGCGCATTTTGCGGAGGATGGTTACGAAGGGGCCTCGCTGCAGAAAATAGCCGAAGAAGTCGGGATCAAAAAGCCTTCCATATACGCCCATTTTAAGGGAAAGGACGACCTGTTCCTCTGTTCGCTCAAAAACGCGCTGAAAGAAGAAAAGCGGCGAATTACCCGCTTTTTCATCAGCCGGAAGGACCAGCCGCTGGATCGGCGTTTGTCCGAGCTACTGGCCTTTCTCCAAGAGGAATACAACCGCAGCAGCGAGAGCAAATTCGTGCTTCGTATGTCCTTTTTTCCGCCTTCTTCCTTGTACGACGAAGTCATGAAACTGATTTATCCGTTTTTGGATTCCATGGAAAGGCGCGTTTTGCGGCTGATGGAGCAGGCGAAGGCGGACGGAACGGCACCCATCGCCAATCCCGAGGATGCGGCGGTGGCCTATATGACCTTGGTGGACGGCATTATGATCGAGATGGTGTACAGCGGGATGGCCAGCGCCAAGCGGAGACTGAAAGCATCCTGGCCTATTTTCTGGGCCGGCATTCAAGCTTCAAAAACCTAGAAGGAATGATTAGAGGAGGGGGATCAACATGAACCGGAATTGGTTGTACGTTATTTTGGGCGGCGTCGTCGAGGTGCTGTGGGTTTCGGGCTTGAAACACTCCACCAACCTGTTGGAATGGATTCTGACGATTGCCGCGATCGCGGTCAGCTTTTATCTCATTATCGATGCATCGAATCATCTTCCCGTGGGGACGGTATACGCCGTCTTTACCGGACTTGGAACGGCCGGCACGGTCGTTACGGAAATGCTCGTCTTCGGGGAGCCGTTCAGTTGGGCGAAAACGCTGCTGATTCTCGTGCTGCTGGCAGGCGTCATCGGATTGAAGTTGATTACGGCGGATGAAGGCGCCAAGAAAGGAGCGGATGCGTAATGGCTTGGGCAGCGATCGTGCTTGCCGGGATCAGCGAGATTTTCGGCGTCATCGGCATCAAGGGCGTAACGCAAAAAAAGGGCTGGACTGCCTACTTAGTGCTGTTCGCCGCTTTCATCACAAGCTTTTCCCTGTTGTCTTTCGCGATGAATACCCTGCCGATGGGGACGGCGTACGCCGTATGGACCGGAATCGGGACCGTGGGCAGCACGCTTGTGGGCATGTTTGTGTTCGGGGAGCCGAAGGAATGGCGCCGCATGCTTTTTATCGCGATGATTCTCGGTTCGGCGGTAGGTTTGAAATTAATTTCGTAAGCGATGCAAGAAAAACGTCTATCGACGTACTGTCTCAGTAGACAAACCGCGTTTAAATGAAGTTTTTCTTGCAATATCAGGAAATAACAGCCCTGTAGCTTATACTTTCTGAATATTGTCACAAAACAACGGCCTCCTTTGTCTTCCTATATGGAACGACAAAACGAGGAGGGAATTGGAATGAACATGCGATTAAATTACCGGACCGCAAATCCGCATGTATTGCAAGCGTTGGGAAATCTGCAAAAGGCCAGTTCGGACACTTCAATCGATATCGTCCTGCAGGAGCTGATCAAAATCCGCGTCTCGCAAATCAACGGCTGCGCGTTTTGCCTGGATATGCACGCCAAGGATTTAATGAAACACGGGGACTATTTGAATCATATCGTACTCCTTAACGCATGGCGCGAGGCGACGATTTATACGGAGCGGCAGCGGGCGGCGCTTGCCCTGGCCGAAGCGGTGACGCTGATCTCCAAGCAGGGCGTGCCGGACGACGTCTATGCGGAAGCCCGGAAGCATTTTGACGAAAAAGAGTTCATGGAACTGATTCTGGCGATCAACACGATCAACGGCTGGAACCGGGTCGCGATTTCGACGGGCTTGTTCCCGGGATGCTTCTCGCAGCCTGAGAACGCGAAAGCTTAATCGGTTCGCGGAATCGAAAACCCTGCCCTTTTAGCGAAGGTGCAGGGTTTCTTTTTATTGCGTTGAAGGTTGATCCCTCTTGGGCGCAGAAATGTATCATACCAGTACAATAACGAAAAGAGGGAGGCTGGAGATGACGAATAAGGCGGCATTCGAAACGCTTTACCGGACCTACCGGACTTACGGTATGTCCATTGCCTACCGTATGCTGGGCACGTACGCCGATGCCGAGGATATCGTCCAGGACGTATTCGCCGAGCTTGCGGACAAGGATCCGGCGGAAATTCACCATATGAAATCCTATATCGCCAAATCGGTGACGAACCGTTGCCTGAACCTGCTGCGTTCCGCGAGGAAAACCCGCGAGGAATACATCGGCGAATGGCTGCCCGAGCCCATCGCGGCATCCTCCGAGCTGCCCGAGCTTGCAGCGGAGCAAAAAGATACGCTCTCCTATGCCTATCTGCTCATGCTGGAACGGCTTAGCCCGATCGAACGGGCGGTATTTCTGCTGCGGGAAGTGTTCGAATACGGGTATGGGCAAATTGCGGACATGACGGGCAAAACGGAAGCCAACTGCCGCAAAATACTCAGCCGGGCCAAACGGCAGCTTCAGGGAAACGAAGAGCCTGCATCCCCGCGGGGCACCGAGCGGCAAAGGGCAGCCGTGGAGCGGTTTGCGGACGCTTTTCTTCACTGCGATTCAAAGGCGCTGCTTGAACTGCTGGCGGAAGACGCGGTGCTTATTTCCGACGGCGGAGGCGTGGCACGGACGGCCATCCGCCCGATTTTCGGCCGCGACCGCATCCTGAGATTGTTTTGCTCTCCGAAGGCTTACCGGGATATGCGGATCTGGAGCAGGCAAATCACCGAGCTGAACGGCGAAACGGCTATCGTGTTTACGGACGGCCATGGAGCGAAAGCGGCAGTTTGCTTCCGTTTTACCGAATCGGGGGATCGGCTGCGGCATGTGTATATGATCAAAAACCCGTACAAGTTAGTTCACTTGCGAACGTAATAAAAACGCCCCTTTATCAGGCGACAAGAAAGCCATGAAGAAGCTCTTCATGGCTGCTATTGTTGCTCCGCGGATGCAGGAAGCCTCATTCTTAGATCGGCCTGCTCTTTCTAGCGGCCAGGGAATCCCCCGCTTTTATTGTTTCCTCGTAATTCCTCAGTTCGCAATTCTTTCCAATAGCCTCTTCAATGGGACATGTTCGCCGGCCCGAAAACGGGACCAAAGACGCAAATTTGAATCCCCCCTTCCTTTTGTAATATAATTTTTTTGACTACACGGTCAGATTAAGAACCGAAGTGTTCAGAAAGGAGTGAATGTTCGTTTGTCTGAGAAATTGGCGGACAAAAAGAAACAGATTTTGAAGACCGCCCTGCAGCTGTTTTCCACCCAAGGGATCTCGTCCACGTCCATGCAGGAAATCGCCGAGTATTGCGGGATGTCCAAGGGAAGCCTTTATTTGCATTTCAAATCGAAGGAAGAGCTTGAACAAAGCATTTATTCGTATTGCGAAGGGATGATCCGCGACAGCGTCATGCAGGTGGAGCAGGAGCATCTTCTGACTCCGAAGGAACAGCTTCAAAAGCAGGTCGAAGTTCTGCTGAACCGTCTGGTCGAGCTTAGGGAGTTTGCGATCATGCAGCTCCATGACCAGCATATAGGCGGTAAAAAGCCGGCCCTGGAAGCATGCATCCGCGAAAAGCATATCCACGCGCTGCAGTGGTTCCACGACAAATTGGCCGTCATCTATGGGAAGGACATCCTGCCCCACGCCATGGATTTGACGCTGTTTGTGACCGGCATGCTCGGCGGATACATCCGGATGCTCATGATCCCGGGGCTGCCGCTGAACGTCCGCCGGATGGCGGAACGCCTTGTGATGCTGCTGGACGACGTGGCGGCAAGCACGCTCCGCAAGCAAATGGAGCCGATGGTTGCCACCGAGGTGTGGTCCCAATGGCTGGATAAGTACATGACAAGCCCGGACCGTCCGCGCCATCCGCTTATGGTGACGAAACAAATGAAGGATAGGCTCAAAGAGACCGACATCGACGCGGCCAGAAAGGAATTTGCCCTCGATTCCATAGAAATCATGGAACAGGAGCTGCTCGACATCGAGCCGCGCAAAGCCATTCTGACCGGCATGATGAGCAACCTGGAACAAATCCGGGAGCTTGGGCCGCTGAACAAGGAACTGAAGGAAATTTACGAGCTTTACATTGTTTCCCGAGCCGAGCAGCTATGAAAATACATGACGATTCTGGCTACACCCCATACTTGGAAGGTAAATAGAGAGGAGTAGAAACCTGCGAGATGAAAGGAATCATTAATTTCTCATTGAACAACAAGTTTGCGATCTGGATTCTGACCGTCATCGTCGCGGCAGCCGGATTGTACAGCGGCCTGGCGATGAAACAGGAAACCATCCCGAACATCAACATCCCGTTCCTTAGCGTGACCGCGGTTTATCCGGGCGCTGCCCCCGAAGGGGTCGTCCAGGACGTGACCGTGCCGCTGGAGCAGCGGCTGCGCAACGTCGACGGCGTCAAAACCGTCACTTCCACGTCGATGGAAAACGCGGCCAACATCGCGATGGAATTCGATTACGGCACGGACCTCGACCAGGCGACGGCGGCCGTGCGCGAAGCGCTGAACGAGGTCAAACTGCCGGACGGCGCCCAGAAGCCTACCATCTCCAAATTCAGCATGAACTCGCTCCCCGTCGTGTCCCTCAGCGCCTCCGACGATTCGGACGATCTGGAGAAGCTGACCCGCAATATCGAAAATCAGGTAGAGCCCGAACTGGAAAAAATCCCGGGCGTCGCCTCCATCTCGATTTCGGGGCAATACGTCAAGGAAGTAAAGCTGAAGTTTAACAAAGAAAAAATGGCCCAGCTCGGCCTTTCCGAAGACACCGTCAAAGGCATCGTCCAAGGATCTTCGATCCATGTGCCGCTGGGCTTGTTCACGCTGGATCAATCCTCGAAGGCCGTTGTCGTCGACGGCAACGTCATTACGCTGGACGACCTGAAAAACCTGGCCATCCCCGTCATCCCTAACGCGGGAGGCGCAGCCTCCGGAGCGGCCGGAGCACAGGGACAAGGCGCAGCGGCCGGCGCTCCCGCCCAAGGAGCAGGGTCGGCAGCCGGTGCGCAGGGCAATGCCGCTCCGCCTGCCGGAGGCGCCAGTGCAGGCATGACCGGCAGCGCAGCCGGGCAAGGACTTGCGGCGGCCGGCATCCCGACGGTCAAATTGAGCGATATCGCCGACATCCAGGTCATCGGCAAGGCCGAGTCGGTATCCCGGACGAACGGCAAGGCTTCAATCGGCCTGCAGATCGTCAAGGACAACGACGCCAACACCGTCGAAGTGGTGAACGCCGTCAAAGATAAAGCGAAGGCTCTGGAAAGCGAGTTCAAGGGCATGCACCTGACGGTTCTGCTCGACCAGGGCAAGCCGATCGAGGACGCCGTGTCCACGATGATGAGCAAAGCGGTATTCGGCGCTTTGTTCGCGGTGATCATCATCCTGATCTTCCTGAGAAACATCCGTTCGACGCTGATTTCGATCCTGTCGATCCCGCTCTCCCTGCTGATCGCGCTGTTGATCCTGTGGAGACTGGACATCACCCTGAACGTGATGACGCTCGGCGCCATGACCGTCGCGATCGGGCGCGTCGTCGACGACTCGATCGTCGTCATCGAAAATATTTACCGCCGGATGAGCAGCAGCGGCGAGAAACTTCGCGGACGCGAGTTGATTCGCGAAGCCACGCGCGAAATGTTCATCCCGATCATGTCGTCGACGATCGTGACGATCGCGGTCTTCCTGCCGCTTGCGTTCGTCAGCGGCATGGTCGGCGAGCTGTTCCTGCCGTTTGCATTGACGATGGTATTCGCCCTGCTGGCTTCCCTGCTCGTGGCGATCACGCTCGTGCCGATGATGGCGCATTCCTTGTTCCGCAAAGGCATCAAGGCATCGAAGAAGCATGACCATGACAAGCCCGGCAAAATGGCCCGCGGCTACCAACGCATCCTGAACTGGTCGCTTTCGCATAAGCTGCTCACCTTCGGCCTGGCCGTGATTCTGCTTGTGGCGAGCTGCTTCCTGACGCCGCTCATCGGAACAAGCTTCCTGCCGGATCAGGAGGACAAATACGTCATGGTGACGTACTCTCCGGAGCCTGGCGCTCAGCTGGAAACGGTCGAAAAACGCGCTTTGGATGCGGAAAAATACATTTTGCAACAGCCTGACGTCGACAAAATGCAGTATTCCGTCGGCGGCAGCGGCAATCCGCTTGGCGGCGGCTCCTCCAATTCGGGGCTCTTTTATATCGAATACAAAAAAGACACCAAAGATTTCGAAAACGTGAAGAAGAACCTCATCGAAGGACTGAAAAAACAAGTCGCCAAGGGCGAATGGGCCACGATGGACATGGCGGGCGGCCTGGGCGGAAGCTCGCTGAACGTCAGCGTGTTCGGCAACAGCCTGGAGGACATCAAGCCGGTGGCCGATCAAATCCTGAAGCTGGTCGAAGCGGACAAAGCCAATTTCGAAAAAGCAAAAACGAGCCTGTCCAAAGCCTATGACCAGTACACGATCATCGCCGACCAGCAGAAGCTGAGCTCCCTGGGGCTTACGGCAGGGCAAATCGCCATGAAGCTGAGTCCGGAAAGAGAGAAGCCGGTGCTGACCGAGGTTGAGGTCGAAAACAAAAAATACAAAGTGTACATCGAAACCGACGGCAAAGATTACAAGAGCATCGGCGACATCGAAAAAGAAACGATTGCATCCCCGCTTGGCATGAACGTGCCGATCAAAGACGTCGCGAAAGTCGAAAAAGGCTCTTCGCCGGATACGATTACGCGCACGGACGGCAAAATGGTCGTCAACGTCACGGCGAACATTGTATCAAGCAACGTGGGCAAGGCATCCGCCGATTTGCAGAAGGGCATCGACAAAATCAATCTTCCGGACGGCGTGGAAGTCAAATTCGGGGGAACGACCGAGCAGATCAACGACACCTTTACGCAGCTTGGCCTCGCCATGGCGGCGGCCGTCGCGATCGTGTATTTCGTGCTCGTCGTGACGTTCGGCGGCGGTCTGGCGCCGTTTGCGATCCTCTTCTCCCTGCCGTTTACGATCATCGGCGCGCTGGTCGGCCTGTGGCTCGGCGGAGAAACGCTGAACGTATCTTCGCTAATGGGTGCGCTCATGCTGATCGGTATCGTCGTCACCAACGCGATCGTCCTGATCGACCGGGTCATTCACAAGGAACGCGAAGGCCTGTCGACGCGCGAAGCGCTGCTGGAAGCAGGAGCAACCCGTCTGCGTCCGATTCTGATGACCGCGCTCGCCACCATCGGCGCCCTGCTCCCGCTCGTCACCGGGCTGGAAAGCAGCGCAGGCATCATTTCGAGGGGCCTCGGCATTACCGTGATCGGCGGCCTGATCAGCTCCACCTTGCTGACGCTGGTCATCGTGCCGGTCGTATACGAATTCCTGATGAAGTTCCGCAGACCCAAAATAGAGGATTAAATTCAAGAAGCGCAGCATAACCAATAAGGACGCGTTCTTCCCCGAGCGGGAGGGGCGCGTCCTTTATCGTGCCTCCGCTTGAGCCATAACTTCGGCCCGCAAGTTTGTATCGGCCTGCAGCTTGCAGTAAAATGAAAAAAATCCGCAGCACCAAGGAGGCAGCCATGATGAATGAAGAATGGAAACAGGCGGAACCGGCATTATCCCGCATGGAAGTGCTGAAGCAGGGAGATAACGATCCCGTATCCATCGTCGGCGAATCGGACGACTTGTACTGCATCGGCGTCGGAACCGACGCTGCCGTGTTTGTATACGAGCCTCTTCCCGCTTATGCCTACAAACTTTATACCGAACCCGCGCTGCCGAAAAAACAGGCTGAAACCGAGGTATACCATAAGCTTGCGGGCATTCCGTATTTCCCCGTCTATTACGGCGCCGGCGACCGTTACGTCGTCATCAGCCGCGAGGAAGGAACGACCTTGTACGACTGCCTGCTCTACGGCATCCCGGTCCCAAGGCAGGTGATCGACGATGTGGAGGCGGCACGCGATCTGGTTCGGAGGAACGGGCTGAACCCGAGGGACATTCACCTCAAAAACGTGCTTATGCAGAATGGCCGGGGGAAAGTGCTCGATGTGTCCGAATATATCCAAAGCGGGAACGACAAACGCTGGGAGCATCTGCTGTGGGCTTACGACAACGTGTATCCGCTTTTGGAGGGAAGAAAGCTCCCGCTATGGCTGCTTGAGGCGGTCAAAGCCGCATACAACCGCCTGGACCCGCTCAACATTAACCTGCAGGAGTTTGCGGAACGGATTCGAAAGCTGTTTTACAAAAAATAAGGCGACAGATTCCTCTTGACCCTCACATTAATGTCAGGCTTTACAATAAACATACCCCGGGCAGGAAGGAGGAGTTCACGGTGAATATCGGAGAGTTGTCGTCGTTGACCGGAGCAAGCATCCGCTCCCTTCGTTACTACGAGCAAAAGGGCCTGCTGTCGCCGTTCCGGGAAGATAACGGATACCGGGAGTACGCCCCGTTTGCCGTAGAGCAGGTGCGCTCGATTCAGCTGTATTTGAATCTGGGGCTGTCAACCGATGAGATTGCCGGCATCCTGCAGTGCGTGCTGAAAAACAAGGAAGCCTTCTGCGAGGAGGTGCTGCCGATCTACCGGCAGAAGCTTCAGGACATCGACGAACAAATCGAGCTGCTGACGAACATCCGGCAGAACTTGACCGACCGGATCGATGCCATCCTGCTCGAGCGGTCCATATCTGGTCAGGAGGAATAACGATGAGCATCGAAACCGTCAACGATGAGACGTTTGCGGCACGCATCCAACCGGAAGGAACCACGCTTGTGGAATTCGGAGCGGAATGGTGTCCTCCGTGCAAAACGCTGCTGCCCATGCTGGGCGAGCTGTCGCACGAACAAGGAAGCCAGGTCCGCTTTCTGCAAGTAGATTGCGACGAATCCCCGGAGACGGCAAGCAGGTACCGGGTGATGTCCGTGCCGACGGTGATCGTGTTCCGGGACGGAGAGCCCGTAGAGAAGCTGGTCGGCTTGCGGCCGAAAAGCGTGTATGAGCAAGTTCTCTCCAAACACGGCTGAAAGCGACCGGCCAACAATAAAAAGCCCTTTGCAGATATATAGCGCATGACTTTTCGGACGCCCTCGGCGCCGATTAAAAAGTCGCGGCCCACGCCGCTAACCTGCGAGGACAGCAAAAGGCGCATGCCGCACCGGCACGCGCCTTTCTTTATTTCGTCAGCTCTATTCGCAACAATTTCAGCATCAATAGATCATAGGGAATAAACTCGCCCAAAATGCCGCCGATTTCCCGGTAAAGCGGAGTACGCGCGCTGGCGGCCAGTTCCTTCGCAAACTGCGGCGTCCACTGCAGCAAATGCCGCTCCAAAAAATCGACCTGCGTATCCAGCCACGTCAGCCTGCATTCCGGCAGCCCTGCCGTCAAGGCCATATGTTCCCCGGCCACGGCCATAAACTCAAGCTCGATCGTCAGATGATCGTCCGTTTCGCTTTGCAGCTTGTTAAAGACGATGCCGCAGTCCTCGTAAGCCTCCCGGATTTGCCGCAGGCAGCGCCGGGCGCCGCGCGCGTCTCCCGTCCGATAGGCGCTTTCGCGAACGCAAGGGAAAACCGCATTCCGGCCGACGAAGAGCCGCCCGTATTCTTCCGTCTCCGTCCGGCAAGCCGCCAGCAGCCGATCCGGCGTTATGCTTGCCAAATAATCCTGCAGCCGGCGCCCTCCTGCAGTAAGCGCCAGCTCCTCCCGCAGCCCGGCTTGGCGCTGCCACGGCGCGATCTGCGCCAGTCCCGGCGGACTCTCCAAAAAATCGATCAGCAGCTGGTACGCCCAGCCCCTGCCCTGCAGCCATTGGGCTCCTTCCACCGTATCCAGCAGCGGTTCCAGCGTTGTCGTCATTGCCGCCCCTCCTTGATCCAGGTCCGGATATTGTTCAGCATGATGCATCTTCCTAACTTCACCTTACCTGAAACCCAGCCGCAGTTATGTGACTTAATTCACATCAAGCGATTCAAATCCGCCCATTTTACAGAAGAGTGGCATAGAAACGCTCGAAGCCCCCTCATCCCTGATGCCGCTCAGCCGAAACACCGCAGCATGGCCATAAATGGCGGGGCGCCTTAACGCCCCGCCTCTTCTTCGCGCCGCTTCGCGAGCGCAGCCCGGTAATCCTCCGGACGGTTCATATTAAAAAACACATGGCCGGCTTCAAGCCCCGTCTCCTTGGCCAAAACGTCTTCGGGGATATACCGGACCCGAAGACGCTCCAGCCATTCGGTCATCCGCAGCCGGCCGGTTGCGAGCGAATCCTCCAGCGCGGGCAGCACGCTGGCGTGATAAGCCGCCAGCAGCGGCTGCACCCGGCCTCCCTCCATCGGGATGACCGCTTGGAATCCGCCGGCAGCCGGACCGGTTTCCGCGTCCTCTGCGATCTTTTTCAGAAAACGGAACAGCCCCGGCGTGACGAAAGGCATGTCGCAGGCTGCGACGATAATCCACGGCGTCCTGGCCGCATGCAGCGCCGCATGGATGCCGGACAAAGGCCCCTGCCCCGGATATCGGTCGCAGACGATCTCCCTGCCAAGCATATGGTAGGCGCTAGCGTTTTGCCCGTTTGCGGCGACGATCACATCGAGGCCGGCCTCCGACATGGCTCCGATAATGGCCTCGATCGCCTTTTCCCCGCCGACGGCCAGCAGCGCTTTATTTTGCCCCATTCGCCTCGATTCACCGCCTGCCAATACCACGCCGGTCAGCTTCGCATCCGCCATCGAATCACCTCCTGAAAATTCGGTCCGTCCCCCCTCTGATTACGGCCGTTCATCGTTTAAAAACCGCGCGGGGTGGACACTTTAACAATTATTGGTTTGTATCCCTTTTCAACAAATGATAAAGTGAGGGTGGCGGCTTCTATACCTAGCCTCTGTCAATTTGCATTCGGTCGGAAAGGAATGTGCAACGTGCATGATCGTGTAAAAAAACAGTCCAAGCTGCTGCCGCTTAAGGCATTTAATTTCTTAATTTACGGAACCATGGTGATCTTCACCAGCTTTTTTCAATTATACCTGCAGGACGCAGGCATGAACAAATTCGAAATCGGCAGCTTGATGGCGCTTGGCCCGCTCGTGTCCCTCTTCGCCAATCCGTTCTGGATGAAGTGGAGCGATCGTCTGCATAATACGAGACGCATCCTGCTGATCATGATGACCGGCACCTTGCTGCTCCTTCAATTGGTGTTCCATGCCGGCACCTACGGAATGGTTTATTTGGCGATGATCCTCTTTTTCTTCTTTCAGAGCCCGCTGTTCGCCCAAAGCAACACGCTGATTCTGGGATACACGGCGAGCCAGCCGAAAAGGTTCGGCGCGTTCCGGAACTGGGGTTCGATCGGTTGGGCGGTGGTCGCCGTGACCGCGGGCATGCTCATCGACCGGATCGGCATATCCCGGCTGTCGTTCCTTGTCACGGGCATTTTGCTGCTCGCCATCGGTACGGTTCTGCTCCTTCCGCCGCTGAAGGCGGCCTCGGAGACGCCGCCCATCCGGCTGAGGGGACTGGCCCAATTTGTCATCAACCGGTATTTCGTGGCGTTCATACTGCTTGGGATCGTCGTTTCCGTCCCCAATGTCATGAATAATACGTTTATGTCGCTTTATATTACGGAGCTTGGCGGTTCCAAAACGATGGTCGGGTTTGCCGTGTTTCTCTCGTCGTTTCTGGAGGTGGCCGTGCTGATCCTCTTTCACCGTTTCCTGAAACGCTCCCTTCCTACCCTGATCGGGTGTCTGGGACTGGTAAGCGTGCTTTTCTGCATACGGTGGTTGATGATGGCCGGCGCTTCGCATCCGCTTGAAGTCGCGTTCATTCAAATTATGCATTGCATCACGTTCGGCGGATATTTTTACGTCGGCATCCAAGTCGTCAGCCAGCTTGTTCCACCGGCTTATCGCGCATCGGCGCAATCCCTGTTCACGCTCACCTGGAGCGGCATTTCCGGGGTCATCGGCAGCTTGGCCGGCGGATGGCTGTACCAGAACTTCGGCGGCGCCACGATGTACAACATGGGCTTCATGATGGCTTTGGTCGGGGCCGTCGGCTTCGGCATGATGTGGTATTGGCTGCGCTCGCAGGGCCATCACCCGAAAACGGACATCCCTGAAGAAGGATTCGAGGAAATGCAAGACGTCTAAGGCACCAACGAAAAAAGCCAGCGCAAAGAACATGTCTTTGCGGCTGGCTTTTGTATTGGGCAGCGGAACGCTTCCGCGCTTATTTCGGCAGCTGGTAAGAGCTTTTCATCGAAACGATCAGGTTGAACACCGGCTCTCCCGGCTTCGAATATTTCGGATCGACGTTAAAATAGCCGTGGCGGAAAAATTGGAACTTGTCCTGCGGCTTGGCGTCCTTCATGCCCGGCTCCACGAACCCGTGCAGAACTTCCAGGGAGTTCGGGTTGATTTCGTCCAGGAACGTTTTTTCGGCCTTTTCCGTCTCGTCGATCGCTTCCTCGCCTTCGGCCTCGCCGTCATCCTTCGCTTTGATCAGCGGCTCATACAGGCGGAATTCGGCCGGCACGGCGTGGGAAGCCTCCACCCAATGGATCGTGCCCTTCACTTTGCGGCCGGTAAAGCCGGTGCCGCTTTTCGTTTCGGGGTCATACGTGCAGTGGATTTCGATCACGTTGCCGTTTTCGTCCTTGATGAAATCGTGGCATTTGATGAAATACGCATTTTTCAGGCGCACCTCGTTGCCCGGGAACAGACGGAAATACTTATTCGGCGGGTTTTCCATAAAGTCGTCCTGCTCGATGTAAATTTCGCGCGAGAACGGGATTTGGCGGGTGCCCATCTCCGGATTTTCCGTATTGTTCTCCGCTTCGAGCCATTCGACCTGGCCTTCCGGATAGTTCGTGATCACCACTTTCAACGGCTTCAGCACGGCCATCGTGCGCGGCGCCTTCAGCTTCAGGTCCTCGCGGACGAAATGCTCGAGCATTTGCAAGTCGATGAGGCCTTGGCTTTTGGAAATGCCGGTTTCATAAACGAAGCTGCGGATCGCTTCCGGCGTATAACCGCGGCGGCGAAGCCCGGAAATCGTCGGCATGCGCGGGTCGTCCCAGCCGTCCACGATGTTTTCGTCCACCAGGAGCTTCAGCTTCCGTTTGCTCGTCAGCGTTTGCGCCACGTTCAGGCGGCCGAATTCGTATTGATGCGGCGTGTTTTCCATTTCGCATTCCGCGATCACCCAATCGTAAAACGGGCGCTGATCCTCAAACTCCAGCGAGCAGAGGGAGTGCGTCACGCCTTCGATCGCATCCTCGAGCGGGTGGGCAAAAGCGTACATCGGGTAAATGCACCATTTATCTCCCGTGTTGTGGTGCGTTGCGTGGGCAATCCGGTAAATGACCGGGTCGCGCAAGTTGATGTTCGGCGAAGCCATGTCGATTTTGGCGCGCAGCACCTTTTCTCCGTCCTTGAACTCGCCCGCGCGCATTTTGCGGAACAGCTCCAGGTTTTCTTCCACGCTGCGGTCGCGGTACGGGCTGTTTTGTCCCGGCTCGGTGAGCGTCCCGCGCGTTTCGCGGATTTGATCGGCGCTTTGGTCGTCCACGTAGGCTTTGCCCTTTTGGATCAGCAGCTCGGCGCGTTTGTACATTTCCTCGAAGTAATCGGAAGCGTAGCGCTTTTCCGCCCATTCGTAACCGAGCCATTTGACGTCTTCTTCAATGGATTTGACGTATTCCACGTCTTCCTTCAGCGGGTTTGTATCGTCAAAGCGGAGGTTCGTCGAACCGCCGAACTCCTGCGCAAGCGTAAAGTTAATCCAGATGGCCTTGGCATGTCCGATATGCAAATAACCGTTGGGCTCCGGCGGAAAGCGGGTAATCACTTTCTGGACTTTGCCGGACTCCAGGTCATCGATCATTACGTTTTTGATAAAGTTGGAGGGGGTGCTTGGTTTCTCCACAGTAATCAACCTTTCATCCTGATTTATGTCCGCCTCATAGAATGAACCGTCAGCAGTTTCCTGCTCTACCCTACATCTATTCTTTATAAGCGTGTTTCATTTAAATATACCTGTATTAACCGGATAGTTCAATGATTCGGCTTTTTGAGCTTTGACGAAAGGCAGGGGATTAGGGTAGCATGGAAAAATAGAATGGAAACGAAAGCCAAAAAGCGCGGCAAATGCCGTTTACCTCATTTTATATAGAAAGAAGGTCTGAAATTATATGTTTACATATCTTCTGGATGACCATATCGAGCTGAAGCCGCTGGCCCTCCAGCATGCACGCCCGCTGTTCGAGCTGACGGTCGATTCGCGCGACACGCTGCGCGAGTGGCTTCCTTGGGTCGATGCCATCACGGACGTGGAGCATACGGTGAGCTTCGTGAAAAACGCCATCAAGCAGGGAGCCGAAAACGGCGCCGTCTCCGCGGGCATTTGGGTGCATGGGGAACTTGCGGGAATAATCAGCTTTCATGAGATTCAGTGGCATAACCGTTCCGTCAGCATCGGCTACTGGCTCGGCAAACATTTCGTAGGCCAGGGCATCATGACCAGCGCCTGCCGCGCTTTCGTCGATTACGCCCTCATGGATTTGGATCTGAACCGGGTCGAAATCCGCTGCGCCACGGGCAACCATCGCAGCCGCGCCATTCCGGAAAGGCTCGGTTTCGTCCTCGAGGGGATCGTCCGCGAAGCGGAGCTGCTGCCCCAAGGGTATGTGAACCATGCGATTTACGGCATGCTGAAAAGCGAATGGAAGCTGCTGCGATAAACACGAAGCGCACAAGGAAAGCCGCCCCGGCAGGATCCGCGATCCGGCTGAAGCGGCTTTTTGAGGTTTTTATTGATCCTGCAGCCATTTCGCAAAGGATTCCTTCACTGTCGCCGCCAGCGCATCCAGGCCCAGCAGGCGTTTCAGCTCTTCCCGGTCCGCCGCGCGGCGTCCGAGCGCCTGCTGCTTCAACACGGCCGCTACCGTGACGCCCATCGGATGCGAAGAGCGCTTGACGATCTTGGCATCCCGGCTTAAACGGCCCTCCTCCAAAATCCGCAAATAAAAGCCGCTGAATCCGGTATCGAGCACCCGGGCCGGAAAATCCTTGACGCCATGTTTGCTGGCCAGCTTAAAGCACGGGAAGCGCGGCTGGCTGACCTGAACGACGACTTCCCCGATTTCGAAAACGTCCCCGATGCACACGCCGGTTTCAAGCAGCCCGGTTACCGTCAAATTTTCGCCGAACGCGGAATAGTCCAATGTCTTGCCCAGCGCCTGCTCCCAATAAGCGTAATGTTCGTACGGGTATACGCAAACGGCCTTGTCCGGCCCTCCGTGATTGACCGTATCGGCCTGTCCGTCGCCGTCCATCTGCGTGCGTCCCACAAACACTTCGCCATGAACCGGTTGTTTATAAATGCCCGTCGTCAGCGGCTTGCCCAAATAATCCACCGTTACGGGCTTGCCGACATTGACGGACACGATGGCGTACGCGTTTTTTTCCTTCAACTTCGATCCATCTCCCTGCCGATATGTTTAACCCTTATCATACCAAAAAAAGGAGAAAGATCTCAAAGGAATTTTTCCGCCGTTGACGTCTTGCGGCGTGCAAGTCCGTTTTCTGCGGTTTCGCGTCCCGTCGCAGGAGCCGGGCACGCCGAGCGGTTTCTCGGCAATGGCCTTCCGTTACAGGGCTTCGACCAGACCTCCGTCGATCACCAACGTGCTGCCTGTGATGTAGGTGTTTGCTCCCGACAGCAAAAACACGACCGCTTTCTCGAATTCCTCGGGTTCGCCGTAACGGCCCAGCGGAATTTCCTTTTGCGCCTGCTCCGCGACGGCCTGGACCGGAATCCCTTTGTCCTTCGCGCTGCTTTCATTCAGCTTCTTGATGCGGTCCGTGGCAATCCGGCCCGGGGCTACCGTATTCACCAGGATATTGTATTGGGCCAGCTCTTGCGACAGCGTTTTGCTCATGCCGGCCACGCCCGTGCGGAACGTATTGGACAGAATCAGGCCGGGGATCGGCTGTTTGATGGAGCTGGACGTTATATTGACGATGTGGCCCCCGCGTTCCTTCATATGCGGCAGGGCGCAGCGGGTCGTCCGGACATAGCTGAGCAGGTTAAGCCGAAACGCGTTTTCCCAATCTTCATCCGTAAAAGATTCGAACGTTCCCGACGGCGGGCCGCCGCCGTTGTTGACCAGAATGTCGATCCGTCCGAACGTTTCGGCCGTATAGCGGATGAGCCCCTCCACTTCGTGCGGAATCGTAATGTCTGCCGCGTAGTATTCGACTTTGCCGCTGCCGAGCTGCTGCAGCTCCTGCTGCACCGCCTGCAGCTTGTCGTCGCTGCGGCTGTTCAGCATGACGTCCGCTCCCTCTTTGACGAGTTCGGCGGCAATCGCCTTGCCGAGTCCCGAGCTTGAAGCAATGACCAACGCCTTTTTGCCCTGAAGCTGTAAATCCATCATACAACCCCTTTTCCATCGTTTTTTAGAAATTGGTTACCACCGAATATATCAAAATTTCCGAACTTTCGAGCGCCGACAAAAAACGCATATAGCCTTCATTACCCGGCTTTACGCCCGGCGAATCGGCCATTTGAAACAAAGGACCTTCACCTCGTGAAAGTCCATTGATTTACTCTATTCTATTAAGAATAAGCCCGTCGCGGCAAAATATCAAATTCAGGCTATCCATCCAGAAAATATGCCATCCAAATTTCGTCCGTCTCCCGGCCTCCGATCCTATATTCACGAACAAGCCGGCCCTCTTCCACGAACCCGCATTTCAGGTAAAAACGGACCGCTCCGGGATTGGTCGAAAGCACGCGCAGCCGCAGCTTGCGTTTGCCCTGCCCGGCAGCCCACGCCTTGGCCGCGCCGATCAGCCTCGTGCCGATGCCTTCCCGCTGATGCGCCGGGTGCACGGCGATGTTGATCTCGCAAACATGCGAATGGGCCGGAAGGCCGGTGGGGTCCCGAAACCCGACATATCCGCACACGATCCCGTCCGCCTCGGCCACGAGCTGCGACGCCGGAGGGCTGTGCCTCAGAAACGCCTCCCTTGAAGTCCAACGCATCGGCTCAGGCGCGGTCCGCTCCGTCCATACCAACGCATCGATATCCATGAGCGCCTGGGCATCCTTCATCGTGGACAACCGGATCGTAAGCGTCTGCTGATCAAGGTTCATGGAAATTGCACCTCTTTTTGTCTAACGTGTGATGTTGAAATTCTCCGGCAAATCATCTTCCTGCCCTATCCGCCGATGGACTCGCTTAGCGCGCGTTCCGCCGCCTTGTTGCGCATCGCATGCACGACGAAACAGAGAACGGCCACGACGGCGATGCCGATCGACAGCCAGGCCACCGGCGCCAGCCCTCCGCCGTCGTACAGGATGCCCATGAAATAGGGGCCGATCATGCGGCCGAGGGCGGTCATGCCGCCGGTCACGCCAATGTAAAACGGAGCCGCTTTATGCGCATGATCCGAGATGAACGCAGGCACGGCCGGGGAGATGAGCATTTCCCCCAGCGTGGCGAGCACCATCGCAAACAGGAGCCCGGAATAACTCGGAAGCATCAGAATGACCACGTAAGCCGCCAAATAAAACAGGCCGCTGGCCGTCATCTGCGAGGACGACTCTTTGGCGAACCACCGTTTGATCCAGGTCGTGACCGGCTGCGCCACGAAAATGAGGATCCCGTTCAGCGTCCATAAAAAGCCGTAGGCCCGTTTCGGCAGCCCTTCGGAAATGATATGCGGCGAAACCCCCGTGTTCCAGATCGAGTTGCCGAACCACAGGAACAGGGAGCCGAGCCCCAAGTACAAATAAAGCCTCGTATTGCCGAGAAGGGCAGGGACGCTTTCTCCCGTGCCGGCTTTGGTCTTTTTGGCCAAATGCACGGGGCCTTCCTGCTTGTCGAGCCGGTTCAAATAATTCAGGAAAAACAAAGCAAACACGGCAGAGGTGGCGCCGTTCAGGATAAAGGTCAGGTGATACGACACGTCGGCGAGAAAACCGCTCAGCGCCGTTCCGAGCGCCACGCCGATGTTGTTGGCCACATAAATGACGTTAAACAGCTCGCCGCGCCGGTCCGCGAACCGAAAGCCGACGAAGGCCTGGATGGCAGGCATCGACACCGCGTTGCACAGCCCGATGAACCCCATCATGATCATGTACAAGACCCAAAACGAGCTGATGAAAGGGAGCGCGAACAAGCCAAGGCTGCATAACCCCAGCGAGCCGACGATCAGCCGTTTGACCCCGACGCGATGATACAGCGCCCCGCCCAGAAGCTGGCCGATGATGCCTCCGAAGGCTTGGATCATGACGACCAGGCCGGCATCGGCCATGCTGCGCCCAAGCTCGTCGAACACGTACATCGTCGTCAGCGGCCACATCAGCGATCCGCCCGCGGAGTTGATCAGGCTGGCGGCGAGAAATATTTTGACTTCGTTCGGATAGGACTGCAAAAATTTCATGTATTTTGTCTCCTGCTTTTGCAAAATGCGTGTTAGACAAGCTGTGGCGGGACACCCGGCATCTTTCCGATGCCACGGTCCCGAAGACGGCTTTCCGATGCAAAAAAGCCCCGAGGGGCTTTTTCAAACGCAAGCGGATCCGGTCTTCTTGTCCCAGAACCAGTATCCATGATCTTCGCATCCCTGGCAATGACGCCTGCTAACGCTTTACTTGGACGACGGTCGAAAAAAATACCGCTCCGCCCCCCATGTCGGCCAGCCGGTCCGGAGTCAGGGCATTCGCCCGCTGCTTGCGGCCCTTGCCGTCCCACCACAGTCCTTGGCTGACGACCGTTCCCGGGAGCATCTTGTCCGTCACCAGCGCTTTCAGCTCCAGCCGTCCGCGGTCGTTGTAAACGACGACGTCGTCCCCGTCTTCGATGCCGCGTTCCGCCGCATCCTGCGGGTGGATTTGCAGCATTGGCCCCTTCTCCAGCCGCTGGTGTTTTTCGACGTTGGCAAAAGTGGAGTTCAGGAAGTTATGGTTCGGCGGCGAAATGAACATCAGCGGATACGCTTCGCTTGCGCCGGGCCGCCTTGTGCCGTCATAACCTTCTTGAAGCGGAATATATTCCGGGAGCGGCGGCAGGCCTGCTTCCTTCATCGCTTCCGAATACAGTTCGATTTTTCCGGAAGGCGTCGGCAGGCGGTCCAAAAAGGTTGCTTGCGGCGTCATGTCGAGCTTCACGAAGCGCCGTTCCTTCAGCGCGTCGAGGGTCACACCGTTCAAATACGGATTCTCCGGGTAATTCAGCGCCCCGGCGATCAGCTCTTCTTCCATTTCCGCGAAGGCTTCGTCGTCCAGCCCCATGGCGCGGCCCAGCATCGCAAACAGCTCGACGTTGCTTTTGGCTTCCCCGATTCTTTCGATCACGGGCTCCTGCAGCTGTACGTAATGATGCCAATACGATGCGTACAAATCGGTCGTCTCGAACGACGAGGCCGCTGGCAGCACGATATCCGCGTATTTGGCGGTGTCGGTCATAAACAGGTCGTGCACGACGGTAAACAGGTCCTCGCGGGCGAAGCCGGCCTGTACCCGCTCCGTATCGGGGGCAACGACCAGCGGATTGCTGCAATAGACGAAGACCGCCTTGATCGGCTGCTCCTTCAAATGCAGCGCTTCGCCGATCCGGTTCATGTTGATGGTGCGCGCCCCCGGGTTCGGCCGCAAATCCGGCCGCTCCAAATAATCGCTGTTCATGGCATGATAACCGCCGTTCGTTTTCACCGCGCCGCCGCCCTTTTTCAGCCACTGCCCGGTCAGCGCCGGCAGGCAGGCGATGCTGCGCACGTTCATGCCCCCGTTATCGTGGTGCTGAAGCCCGTTGCCGATCGCGATATAGGAGACGGAAGCCTCCCCGTACGCGCGCCCCAGCTTCTCGATATCTTCCGCCGGCACGCCCGTGATGGCCGAAACATGCTCCGGCGTGTAGCTTCTGACATGCTCGCGAAGCTCCTCATGCCCTACGGTATACCGCTTCAGGAAGGCTTCGTCCGTCAGTCCGTCGCGGAACAGGACGTGCATCATGCCCAGCGCAAGCGCCGTATCCGTCCCCGGATAAAGCGGAATGAACCAGTCCGCCCATTGGGCGGTGCGGTTTTGGTGCACGTCGATGACGATCACCTTGGCTCCGCGTTTGCGCGCTTTTTCGGCGATGACGATCTGGTGCATGTTCGTGCTGATCAGATTGCCGCCCCAAACGATGATCAAATCCGCATGCTCCGTATCTTCCGGCGAGGTGCCCCCCTTGAAGCCCATCGTGTATTTCCAGCCGGCGTTTCCGGCGGCGTTGCAGATCGCTTGGTCCAGGCGGCTTGATCCGAGCGCGTTGAAAAACCTGCGGTCCATGCCGTCGACGCTGAGGATGCCCATGTTGCCGTAGAAGCTGTAAGGCAAGATGGACTCCGGTCCGTATGCGTCGATCAGCTCCCGGTACCGCGCCGCGATTTCACTGACCGCCTCGTCCCAAGAGATCCGTTGAAACTCCCCGGAACCCTTCGGGCCCGTCCGCTTCAGCGGGTACAGAATGCGTTCTTTATGATAAATCCGCTCGGTCATATTGCGGACTTTGTTGCAAATCGCTCCCTGCGTGATCGGATGCTCCGGATTGCCGGTAACCTTGACGATTTTGCCGTCTTCCTTATGCAGCAGCAGGCCGCATGTGTCGGGGCAATCCAGCGGGCATACCGCCGGGAACACGCCGTTTTTTTGGTCTATCATTTCCGCTCCACTCCCCTTGTCGCTTCCAGATTGTTCGCTCTTCTATAGTTATCTTAATGGGCGGGCGGGAAATGCGCAAAAGAAATTAAACCGCACCCATGCCAAACCGACCGGGCGTCGGCGTTTTCGCCAAAAGAAAAACCTGCCGCAAAAGCGGCAGGTTCCCCGTGCTGATGTTCGTTGTTCGGCTGCGATTCGTTTCGGTTCGTCTACAGCAGCTGTTCGATGGCCCCCGCCATCGCTTCCGGATCTTCGCGCGGTTCATAGCGTGCGACGACCTCGCCGCTGCGGTTCACCAGAAACTTCGTGAAGTTCCACTGGATATCGCTGCTTTCCGCGGTTCCGGGCTGCTGCTCCTTCAAATAGGCAAAAAGCGGGTGCTCGGCTTCGCCGTTGACGTCGATTTTCGCGAATACGGGGAACGTTACCCCGTAATTCAATTGGCAAAACGAAGCGGCTTCCTCGCTGCTGCCGGGCTCCTGTGCCCCGAATTGGTTGCACGGAAAACCGAGGATGACGAGCCCCTGGTCCCGGTAACGTTCATACAGCTTTTGCAGGTCGCCGTACTGCGGCGTCAGACCGCATTGGCTTGCCGTATTGGCAATGACCAGCACCTTGCCCTTGTACTCCTCCAGAGAGACTTCCTTGCCCGCCGGCGTGGCGGCTGAATACGTATATACCGACATGTTCTTCCCCCGCTTTCATGGATTATCTTCCCCGGTGTTTGGCTTTGGCTTTTTGAACGGCAATTTCCCGTTTGCGCTTCGCCTGGGCTTCCCGCAGCTCTTTGGAGAGACGCGTTTTTTCCCGCTTGCGCAAATCAAGCTCCTGCTTGATGGCTTCCTGGCTTGCCGAGCTGACTCCGCGTCCCCTGGACTCCCTGGCCGCAAGCCGGGCGAGCCTTTTCGGGTTAGCCTTCGGCTGCGTTGCCTCGGCGATATCGACGCCGCAAGACAACCGGTCCGCCACGGAAGAAAGCCCGTGCAGGACAAATTCCCATACTTCCGGAAGCGAAGGCTCCCCGCCGAAAATATGCCTGCCCGCCAGCAGCTTGCCGTCCTTCTCCACTTCCACGATTCCAACCCAATATGGTTCTTCGAAAAATACCGTTAATTTCATGGTACTCCCCCTCTGTTCAACATGGGAACGCCGGACATCCCGAGGGGGGAAGGTTACTGACACGGGACGGCGCCGGGCCGCCGCCTCGTGCGCCCGGACTACCAACCGGGCCGTGTTTTTGCGTTCTAATTCCATCATACACAAGTCGAAGCCGAGTGCAAGCCGCGGCAAGCGTTCGGCCCGGATCGACGCCCGGCAAAAAAAAATGAACCGAAAAAGCGCAAAACCGCGCTTTTCGGTTCATGAATCCGTTGATGTTAACGTCCCGCTCTTCCGCCCCGGCGTCCGGAAGCGTCGCCGCGGCCTCTCCGGCCTTGCGCCTGGGATGCGCCGCGACCCTGTTTGCCGCCGCCCGGGGCTCCGCGCTTGGCACCGCCGCGGACGTCCCCCTTGCGGGAGGAAGCCCGGGCCGGCTTATCCTCGCGGCGGGAACGGCTTTGCCCGCCCCGGCTCGAACCGGCGGCGCCGCCGCGCCCGCCTTCCTGCTCTTTCCGGCGGCCGGGGGCCCGTCCTTCGGCCGGACGAGGACCGCGCGCTTCCACGATCGCTCCGTCCTTTTCATACCGGCGGCGCTCAATGGTGTACTGGATGCCCTGCTCAATGCGCTGCAAGTCCCCCTTGTCCTTCGGGGATGCCAGCGTGATGGCCATCCCTTTTCCGCCGGCACGGCCCGTGCGGCCAATGCGGTGGATGTAGCTGTCGACCTCATGCGGCATGTCGTAGTTAAAGACGTGGGTTACGCCCTCGACGTCCAGCCCCCTTGCCGCCACGTCCGTGGCTACCAGCAGCTGCAGCTTGGCTTCGCGGAAACGTTTCATGACCTGCTCCCGTTTAGCTTGCGACAAGTCGCCATGCAGTTCGTCGGACTCATACCCCTGCTCCAGCAGCGCCGCGTTCAGCGCCGATGCCCGGCGTTTGGTGCGGCAGAATATGATCGCGAGGTACGGACGGTACATTTCAATCATCGAGACCAGCGCCTGCTGTTTGGTCCGATCCGTCACTTCGACGACCAGCTGGCGAATGGACTTCAGCGGCACCGGGGAATGTTCCACCTTGATCGTGACGTCTTCGGCGTCGCGGGTATAAAAAGAAGCGAGCCGCTTGACTTCGGCCGGCATCGTGGCGGAAAACAGCAGCGTCTGCCGATGGTACGGGAGCGCCTGGATGACCGTCTCCACCTCGTCCAGGAAGCCCATATGCAGCATCTGGTCGGCTTCGTCCAGCACGAGCGTTTTGACCCCGCCCAGCTCCAGCGTGCCGCGGCGAAGATGATCGTTCAGCCGTCCCGGCGTACCGATAATGAGATGCCGCCCGCCTTCCAGCTTGCGCAGCTGCTTCTCCACGTCCTGGCCTCCGTATACCGCAAGGATGCGGATCTCAGTGCCCCGCGCCAGCTTCCGCGCTTCCTCCGTGATCTGCAGCGCCAGCTCCCTCGTCGGCGCAATGATCAGGGCCTGCGGGAAAGGACGGCCCGGGTCCAGTTTCTGCATGATCGGCAGCAGGAAAGCCAGCGTCTTCCCCGTTCCGGTTTTGGCGCGGGCGATGACGTCCCGTTCGGCCAGCGCCAGCGGAATCGTCTCCGCCTGCACCGGCGTCGGCACGGCAATCCCGTTCTCTTTCAGGGCGGAAACCCATGTTTCCTTGATGCCCAGCTCTAAAAAATTTGGCAAAACATCCACCTCGTTATGTTCACTTTTTCGTTTGTCCCTGTTTCGAATCCATCTTCAAAATACTTATTGTAACGGATATGCCGCAAGTTGGCGACTCCGCCCCCAAACCCGTTTGCCGAATCATTCCGGATTTGCCGGATTTGCCGGCAGGCCATCGTGACCTCCGCGGTCCGCCGTCATTACTCACCTTTTGCCGGGTAATCCCGATTTGATCCGCCGCCACGGCCCGGACTTAAAATTTGCCCGATTTGAAAATGGCGTACAGCAGCCATACGACCAACAGGAACGCGACGCCCAGACCGATGCCGATCACCGGAAAATGCCATAAAATCGAAGACTGCCGGTTCATGGAGGACCCGATGATCAGCCCGACCATGATGATGCTGAAGGCCAGCAGCACGATGCTGAAGGACAGCCTGTTGCTGATTTGGTCCAGCTTGCGCATCAGCGATTCCATCTCCGGCATGCTGATCTCCACCTTCAGTTTGCCTTTGCTGAACAAAGCGGAGAGATGTCTCGCCTGGGAAGGCATATCCAGCAGCGCCTCGGCCAGCCCGGCCGCGCTTCCGAGCAGCTTGCCGCGGATACGGCGGGGGCTGAACCGATCCTTGATCAGCTTCTTTCCGAACGGCTCCGCCATGTCGATGATGCTCAGCTCCGGATCGAGCTTCTGAATGACGCCCTCCATCGTGAGCAGCGCCTTGCCGAGCAGCGTCAGATCCGGGGGCATCATGATCGCATGCCGCTGGGCTACCCCGAACAGGTCGCTGAGCGCCTTGCCGATGCCGATCTCGGAGAAAGGCATGTCGTAATATTCGTCCCGGAGCGTGTCCAGGTCCCTTCGCAGCGCATCCAGATCATTGTCTTCCGGCAGCAGGCCGAGATGCAGGATCGCGCGGACCATGCTGTCCGTATTTTTACGCATAAGAGCAATAATAAGTTCGGATAAATGATCCTTCATATCGCTGCTAAGACGTCCGACCATCCCGAAGTCGAGGAAGGCCAGGCTGCCGTCCTTCCGGAGGATCAGGTTGCCCGGATGCGGGTCGGCATGGAAAAAACCCTCCATGAATATCTGATGCAGCATGGCGTTGACGAAACGTTTGGCGATCAGCTTCGGATCGAATCCCGATGGTTCCAATTGCTCGGGCTGGCTGAGCGTAATGCCCTCCACATACTCCATCGTCATGACCCGCGAAGAAGAATACTGCCAGAAAATCCGCGGGATGAAAATGTAAGGGTCGTCCTGAAATTGCAGCGCTATTTTTTCCGTGTTGCGGCCTTCGCGGCTGTAATCCATTTCCGCCAGCAGGGATTTGGAAAATTCCTCGACGATTTTGGTCAGCTGGTACCGTCTGGCCCATTCCCACCGTTTTTCGGCGATCTGGGACAGATCCCGCAAAATCGCCAAATCGCGCGTAATGGTTTGCAGCGCGCCGGGGCGCTGGATTTTGACGGCCACCGCTTCCCCCGATTTCAGCTTGCCCAAATGGACCTGCCCGATGGAAGCGGCGGCAACCGGAACGTCGTCAAAACGAGCGAACACCTCGTCAACCGGCGCCTCCAGTTCTTCTTCCAGAATGCTTCGGGCTGCTTTCGCCGGGAAAGGGGGAACCTGATCCTGCAGCTTCACCAGCTCCCTGATCACGGTATCCGGCAGCAAATCCGAGCGCGTGCTCGCAAGCTGCCCAAGCTTCACGAACGTCGGCCCCAAATCCTCCAGCACGAGACGGATCCGCTCGCCGAGCGTTTTCGTCTCCGTTTGCTCATGCTTCAGCCGGCGCCGCGGCAAGGACAGCATCTGAAACAGTCCCAATTCCTCCACCATGTAGCCAAAGCCATGACGCATAAGCGCCATGGCGATTTCCCGGTAACGACCGGTATGCCTGATGCGGACGGCCATATCACGAATGTCCCGTTCCCGGCGTCGGCTCCCCGGCGGTCCCTTCGCGTTCGGCGAGCTTTCGCTCCAGCTCTCCGATGCGCCGCTCCAGATCGGCAACCTGCTTTCCGGAAGGTACATGAAGCTCTGTCAAAATCCGCTGGACTTGCTCCCTCAGAAAATCTTTGAACTGGGACTTCTCCTCCTCGCCGCGTTCGACCAGCCGTTCGATCAGGTCCTTGGATTCCGTGGGCGCCAGTTCGCCGCGCTTCACCAACTCTTCGACCGTTTTTTCGATTTTTTCCTTGCTGACGATGGTCAGGCCCCATCCGAGCGAGATGGCTTTTTTCAACAGATCACTCATCATATTCCCTCCCATGGTTCATTTTCCCTTATTATACCCTGAAATCGCCTTACGTATTTAAAAGACCTTTATTCTGACGCCGCCAAAAAATCCGTTTCCTTCCGAAACTTAGCCGGGAAGATGGGCCGCCCAACGGGCCGCCTGCAGGATGAGCTTGCGGATTTGCGGGTGCTGGAACGTCGGCTCATGATGGCCCGGCATGAAATAAACGACTCTGCCAAGGCCGTATTCATGGGTCCAGGCAGCCGGGTACCAATCTTCCCCAAGCTTGTATTCAAGCAGCACCTCTTTTTCCGTCAGCGGATCGAACTGGATTTGGTAAGGCTCCTCCTCGAGTTCGAACGGTTCGACGCCTTCCGTCACGGGATGTTCCCCGCTCACGCGGAAGGAGATCGGCTGAATCGGCGGATGCCCGTCAAAACGGCCGCCCATCAGCTGAGCCAGCTCATAACGGCGGTTCCCCAGCGATAGGCCGTTATGCAGCACCAGCAAACCTCCCCCCTGGCTGACATAAGAAAGAAGACCCGACGTTTGCTGCTTTGAAACCTGATCGTCCCACAGGTCGAAATAGCAGATGCACAGGTCAAACGGCTTCAGATGCTCGAGAAGCAGCAAATTTTTGTTTTCGCTGCATTGGACCGAAATGACCTCGTTCAGTATGTAGCTGATCTGCGCGTCCACGCCCTGCAGCGGATGGAATTTCGGATGGGTATAGTCGCCGAGCAAAATGCTTTTTTTATTGTACAAAGCTGTTCCTCCTTCGGTAAAACGCATTCTTGGCTATTCTTATATTGTCATATTCCACAATTTTGAATGCATGAATCACGTGCGGGCGGATCGACGCCCTTTCGCAGGGAACCTAATTAAAAAGGGATGCCGCTTTCGTCCGCATCCCTCTATGGCTTTCATGCCTGAACCAATACACCGAATATGATTTTTACGCATCCTGCGTCTGAAAATAACGCGCAAGCTCGACAAGCATGCTGCCCATCCGCTCGTCCCCGGACGGATACACGACCCGCGCGATGCCTTCCTCCCGCAGCGCCTGCGCCGTCAGCTTGCCGACGGCCGCGGCGACGACGGGCCCTTCGAAGGCGGCTATCAGCGCCTCAAGTTTGCCCTGGCGCCTAGCGTATTCCGCCAAATTGCGGATTTGCGGGGCGCTCGTGAAGGCGGCGGCGTCGACCGCGCCGGTCAAAATGTCCCCGAGCAGCCGCTCCAGCTGCTCCGGCTCAGGCGGGGTATGCCGATAAGGCAGTACCTTCCGGACCTTCGCGCCCTGCTCCGCGAGCCACGCTTCCAGCTTCGGCGCCGGATCGCCGTGAAGCTGCAGCACGACCTCCGCGTCCCGAAGCGGATATTCGGCAAGCCCGCGGATGAGGCCCGACGTGCTGCCGTCATCGTCGCGGACGAGAGCTTCGAGCCCTCTTTTGCGCAGGGCGTTTACGGTTTTGTACCCTCTCGCGGCCAGCGACGATCGCCGCAGCGCATCGAGAAAATCCTCTTCCGCGCCCATCTCGGCCGAAACGGCGAACAACGCATCCAGCCCCATGCCGGTCGTCAGGATCGTCCAGTCCGGAGGAGACCCGATCCAATCCGCCAGGTCGCCCCGCACCTTTTCGTCATCCAGAAACACCGTGCCTTGGGCAGGCCGAACGAGGGCCGCACCGCCCATTTTTCCAACGATTTTGACCATGTCCTCCGCTTTGCGCGGACCCGTTAAGGCAATTGTTTTACCAGCCAATCGGTTTCCCATTGACGTATTCTCCTCTCCCGGAAGCGAATCTGTTTTGAACAGTATACTTGACGGGAAGAACGAGGGAAAGGAGTTTTCCGAGTTTTATGGCTTTCGGCCGCACACGTCGTAATACGGTCCTACATCGGCGCGCCCGCCCTCTTGGACAAGCGGTGCTTGAGCCGCTGGTTGTACAAATACCGAACGACAAAATAGGAGGCGACTCCGAGGACAAGCCCGAAGACGGACATGCCGATCAATACGTGCAGGCCTCCCTGCAGCAGATGCTTGAAGATCGTAAAATCCCCTTGCAGCAAATTGCGCCAGGCATGCTCCTGCATGGGCACGTCGATCATTTTTTTCGGAAACAGCCATTCCCCGATTTTTTTGGCAAAAGGAAGCAATACGATAGGCAGGAAGGTCAGCTTGCCGATGACGTTGCCGATAATGGCGGCGGGGAGCGATCCTCCGGCAAGTCTGACGGTGGGATAAAAAATAAGATACACGAGCGATCCGGTCGAAATGACGATCATTTCGAGCCCGAACCCGATCGCGAATCCGAGCGAAACCTTCCTGGCTCCGCCCGGGGAACGGAACAGCTTGATCATATTGAAGCGCAGCTTCCGCGAAAATTTATGGAACAGGTTGTATTTCTTTTGTTTTTTTATCATGCGATCACCCTTCATAACCCGTGGCGGCGTCAAGCCGCATGGAGAGCCGTACCGTCATGGCCTGCCCTTATGCCCATTGTATCATTTCCGGGCCCCTTTTTCTAACGATACGTCGCCGCCGTGTTCCCTTCTCTTCACGTTTTTTGCAGGATGGTGAACGAGAAAAATCAGGATCGGCAGGACAAGGATGAAGAAAAGGGCAATCAGCGTCCATACCTCGTTGAAGTTAAACAGCTCGATCGAGTTGGAATAAAACCAAAAGGCGCAGCTGTAGGCAAGCAGGCCGATCGGCGCCGCCATCATTTTTCCCGATACCGGCGGAATGACGAGTTTCAGGCCGTAGCAAATGATATACAAGCTGATGGCCAGGTTCAGCAGCATCCCCGGGTACCACAACGCCACCACGATCAGGTCGAAACGGTCCAGAAAGTCTGTAATACGCAGCTGCCGAACCAGTTCGTACGTGGGGTACATCATTCGCTCGGTAATCTCCACCCCAAGCAAAAGAATGTCCATGATCACCGCGGCAGCCAACATCCCGACGACGAGCAGCGTGGCATAGAAACCGTACTTGAATCTGAAATCCTTGCCGGAAAAAATGAACGGAAGAATCAGCATCTGCCCGATGTACGCGACGGATATCCAGCTCCCCTCGGTCACTCTCCCCCAATCGACATGCAGCAGGGGCCGCATCAGCCCAAAGTTGAAGTCCCGCAAGGCGATGACCGGCATCAAGGCGAACACGATAATGATGATCGGGCCGTATAGCTCCGTGATCCCCAGGACCGTCCTGGCTCCGCCCCGGGCAATGTAAATAACGGTCGCGGTAACGCAGAGCGCCGTAATGAGGAGCGGAGTAATCGGCAGGAGCACGACGTTCGTAAAATCCGAAACGATCCGGATGTCCCGTACGAGAATCATAAAGAAAAACAGCATGTACAGCACCACCAGCACCCGGCCGAGTGCCGGGAACCGGCTGATGAGCGACTCGAACAGATTTTGGCCGGGAAACCGCAGGGAGCTGCGGGTCAGCATATACAACAGCACCAGAATTAGGGCGCCGGATACCAGAAAACTGATAAAAGCATGCTGGTGGGCCCTGGAAACCAACTGGTTCGGCACGTTCAGCGCCGTTGTATTAATCACGTAGATCATGCCGAGCAGCACGATTTGGCGGGCGGTGATTTTTTGCACGTCAAACGTTCCTCCTTCACCTGACTTAATGTCCGGGGTTTTTCGCAAATCCCGATCCTAAAAAGGCACTAGCGGGCCAAGCCATTTCTGCAACCATACGGAAGCATACACGACGCGGCTGATCTGCAGCGTATAAGCGAAAATGCCCATCCCCGCCAGCAGGAAAATATAGGTGAACCAGCGGTTGATTTTGGGAAGATCGCGAATCACCTTGAAGTCCGTAATCAAAATGATCGCGGAGGCAATCACGTAAATAATCAGAATTTTAATCATGTTTCAGTTTTACGTCCTTTCTGCCGAACGGTTTGTTTACCGCCCCGATGTTTTCGATATGCAGATTGGTGTTGACCACGACCTTGACGTTCGGGTAAAGCTCATCCCAGCGGTCCTTAAAGCGGTCCCAGGCTTTCGGATTTTTTTGGTGTATCGTCCGGCCGAATCCGAGGATATCGGTATGGTACTGGTCTTGAAGTTTATGAAGCCCGGTCTTGATCTGGGCGATGATCACCTTGCTTGCCTCCTGCTCCAGCCGGTTCATATGTTTTTCATCGCCTAGAATGTAGTTGGAGTTGTTCTCGATGACCCCTCCCTTGGCCAAAATGTCTATGTGCATCGTAATGTTGTCGCCGTGGATTACGGGTCTTAACGTCACCAGGTTTTCGATGAACGTGATCGTGATGTATCCTTTCCCGCTGGGGCTCGGCACCGCCACGTCCGATGTCGTAGACTGATTCATGGCCAAATTGATCATTTTTATTTCCGGTCCCTTCATGACCCCTACGAGACGGTCATCTTTGAACAGGGCGAGACCGGTAATTTGAATGTTCTTTTTTTCGTTCTGGTCCCCGATATTATCGGGAACGGCCTGCTGCAGCGAAATGTAAGGCAAAACTACGTCAACGCCGGTTGTCAGCAGATCGTTGGCGAGGACTTTAAGCGTGACTGGCGTTTTCGTGAATTCATTCATCAACTCGCGGATCATTTCGCTCGGGAACTGTTCCATCGGCGCGGCCGCGTCCATGATTTTATAGGCGGGCCCTTCCGTGATCGCGACCAGGGACGAAAGCCGGTTTTGCGGAATGCGCGCGAATAGGTCGAGCATTTCGCTGATGCCCCCTCTGGCGAATTCCTCTCCGACCAGCAGCGTTCTGCGGTGGGCGAAAGAGAGTCTCCGCGAGTTACCCGCTTGGATTTCCAGGTTGGAGTTGCGGAGCGTGATTCCCTTCTTCGATTCCAGATAGTACTTTTTGTTCCCGGCCGTTCCGCCTCCGCCGCCTTCGCTCCCGCTCCCGCCCAAACTGCCGGGAAGCGCGATTTGCAGCGTGCTCCGGACCTGATCGCCTTCTTTGTCCACGCAGGAGCCGATCACGAACGCAACGTCGTTAATCTCGGTGCGGTCCCAGCAGCCGGTAAGAGCGACGGACACGCTCAGCAGCAGCCCTGCGGCACGTATTTTTTTCATCCAACATCACCATACCTTGTCGGAAACGGGGTTGCCGTTGATATCCGGCTTTTCCCGCTCCGAATTTTTCTTCGACAGCCAGGACGGCCGCGTACGCATTTTCCACCATGGGACGCGAACGAAAATATCTTTGTGGTCCTGCCCATGGAACGGGCTGACGCCCGACATGTACGGAACGCCAAGCGAAGACAACTGCGTCACGTGAACGAGAATCCAGGTAATGCCGAGGATAATGCCGAAAAGCCCCAGCACGCCTGCCAGCAGCATCAGCGGAAAACGCAGCAGGCGAATCGTGATCGCCAGATTGAAATGGGGGATCGTAAAGGACGCAATCCCCGTCATCGAGACGATGATAACCATCGGCGCCGAAACGATCCCTGCCTGGACGGCCGCCTGCCCGATGACCAGCGCACCGAGGATGCTGACCGCCTGGCCGACCGTCTTCGGCAATCGAATCCCGGCTTCGCGCAGCGCTTCAAAGGATATTTCCATCATTAACGCTTCGACCAGCGCCGGAAAAGGAATGGCCTCCCGCGCCGCGGCGATGCTCAGGACAAGCGTCGTCGGCAGCATGTCCTGATGGAACGTCGTGACCGCAATGTAGAGGGATGGCAGAAACAATGCGATAAACAGAAAGATATACCGGATCCACCGGATGAAATTCGTGATGAAAAAACGTTCGTAATAATCCTCGTTCGCCTGCATCAACTGGAAAAACGTCACGGGCGCGATCAGCACGAGCGGCGTCCCGTCCACGAAAATGGCGCACCGGCCTTCAAGCAGCTGCGCCGCGACGCTGTCCGGCCGCTCCGTATAGAGCATTTGCGGAAACGGCGAATACGGGTGGTCCTCGATCATTTCTTCGATGTAGCCCGATTCGAGCACCCCGTCGATTTTAATGTCCTTGAGCCTGTTTTTGACGTCGTTCACCATCTTTGGATCCGCAAGGCCTTCGATATAAGAAACGACGATGTCCGTCTTGGTATCCGTCCCCAGCACCATGCGGTACATCTTGAGATTCGGCGTCTTCACCTTGAACCGGACGAGCGCCGTATTGATGCGGATCATTTCGGTAAATCCTTCGCGCGGGCCCCGGATGACCGATTCCGTCTCCGGCTCTTGGACCGGGCGCCGGATGCCGCCCTTGATGTTGAACAGATGCGCTTCGCTCAGGCCGTCCACGAACACCGCCACGCTGGAATTGAGGATGCCCTCCACCGCGTCGATCCATTTCGTGGCGCTCATCACCTGCGGCAGGGAAACGCGGGTATTTTCCAGCGGTTCCAGATCGGCAGCTTTGATCTGCTCCGGAGGATGTTCATTTTTCATCCGCATGTACGCTTCGACGATCGGCTCAAGTATATGCCCTTCAAGCTCCAGCGAGAGCACGATGCCCTCCACGTAAGCAATGAATGCATTGATGCCCGGAGCGATTTCGATGGAGCGGAATACCATATCCGAGCAGTCTCTAAAAATCGTTTTTAAGGTCTGGATGTTCTGATCGAGGCTTTTCTGGATCTCCAGCTTCTCCCAAGGGGGAGAGGGGAGCCCGAGCGGAGTGCCGGAGGCAAGCCCTTGAGCGCTGCTTCCGGGGTTCTTTCCGCGTTTACTCATGTTCTAACCCCCTCGTATGCCGGCTATAATATGGACGTATGAGCCATAGGTTGTGCCAAAATTGGATAAATTATGTGTTGCCGGCGCCGGCACCCCAAAAAAATGAACATGCCCGCAAAAGCAGACCTCGACCGCTCGGCCGGTTGAGTTGCTTTGCGGGAAAGTCGAAGGATATCATTCGGTCAAATGCGCGAAAAAAAAGCCGTGCCTGTCATGGGCACGACCTTTTCCCTGCCGGGAGACCTTTATTCGATTTTAAATTTGGCCACCAAATGCTGCAGCTTCTCGGCCAGGCTGCTCAAATGCTCGGCGGAAGAAGCGATTTCTTCGATGGACGCAAGCTGTTCCTGGGCGGAAGCCGATACCGACTGCGTATTATCGGCCGCCACCTCCGACAGGCTCCGGATATGGCGGATCGCCTCCACGGCGCTTTCACCGTTCCGCGCAAGCTCTCTCGAAGCTTCCGCCGCGGAGTGGATGCCTTCCGCCGCGCCTTGAACCGCTTTGAGGATCCGGGTGAACGATCTGCCCGTAATGTCTGCGGCTTCCATGCCTTCGGCCACCCGGCCCTTGGCATCTCCCATCGCCGCAAGCACCCGCTGCATTTCCGAACGCATGCCCGCCACCAATTCTTCGATGCGCTTCGCCGAATGGCCGGACTGTTCCGCCAGCTTGCGGACCTCGACGGCCACGACCGCAAAGCCTTTCCCGTGCTCACCTGCACGCGCCGCCTCGATGGAGGCGTTCAGCGCAAGCAAATTGGTCTGCTTGGCGATTTCCGCCATGAGCGTGACGATTTCCCCGATTCGGCCGGTACGTTCGCTCATATGCATGACGACTTCGTCCAGCTCGTGAACGGTGGCATGGATTTCGCCCATTTTGCCCGTGACGTCTTCGACCGCGGCGTTGCCTTCCTCGGCCGACCGTGTGGTCCGCTCCATTTTGGACGAGGCATCATCCATGTGGGTGCGGATTCGCTCCGACTGCGTGGACATGATGTCCATGCTGCCCATGCTTAGCTCCACGCTGCGAAGCTGCTGTTCGCTTCCCGCGGCTACTTCCTGTATCGCTTCCGTCACGGTTTCGATCGCTTGGGTCGTCTGGTCGGCGCTCGTCGACAATCCTTTGGCGGACAGGCTTACCTGTCCGGTAATTTCCTGGACGTTGACGATCATGCTCCGAAGGTTGTCCACCATCGCTTGGAAATGCCGGCTGAGGTGGCCGATCTCGTCCCTGCTGGAGGTATCGATCCGTGCCGTCAGATCCCCTTGGCTGATCCGCTCCGTCGCCTGCGTCAGCTTGCTGATCGGACGGATGATCGACCGGACGTTCAAGAAGATGATCGCCAGCGCCGCCAAGATGGACGCCGTCATCACGATGATCACCGAATTGCGGATTCCGTGCGCGGACGCTTCAATGTCGGCCTCGAACATCGATCCGGCCACCTTCCACCCGGTCAGCCTGTTCGTCGTAAAAGCGAGGCGGCGTTCCTCATTTTCAAAGGTATATGAGAAGTTGCCCTCAGACTTGCCGTAAAGCGGTTTGAGAAATTCGCCCTCCGCCTTTTTGCCGGTATATTTCGGATGGACGACGTAGTTTTGGTCCTGGTCGGTAATGAATATGTATCCTTTGTTGCCAAGCTTCATATTGGTGAGCGTCCGGATATTGTCGAGATTCAGCTCGATCGAGAGAACGCCTTTCCCGGACGGAGCCGCCTGCGAGATCGACACGGCCATCTTTCCGTTGGCTGCCTGGAATACCGGCGATACGACCGGCTTGTCCCCTTGCTTTAAAGACTGGATATACCAGTTCTGCTTCGTGACGTCATATTGCTGCGGCAGAGGATCTTCGGAAGCGCGGACGAAATAACCGCCCTCGATGCCCAGAACGACGTCCTTCACGTCGGAATGCATATCCATGTATTCACGCAGCTGCAGCTTCAGTTCCCCTCCCTTTCCGAGCGGATCGCCGATGGCCCGTTCCAAATGGGGCTGCTTCAGCAGATATTCGATATCGTTCATTTTCGCCTGGATGTTCTGGGAGATGATATTGTCGGCCGATTTCGTGCTTTCGAGCGCGCTGTTCATCAATTCCTTCGCATTTGCGTTTTTGGCGGATTGGTAGGATAGAATGCCGATCATGAAGCTGGGGACGAGCAAAACGATAAGATACGTCATGAATAGCTTTCTCTTAATGGAAATTGAAAATCGTTTCACAATGGCATTTTCCTTTCTGCATCATTAGGACTTAAGGCATGTAAACAACGACATACCAAGGACATAGTTATTTGGGCACTTCTTCATAATATATCGGAAAAGCACACAAATTTTTTTCAACTATTATCCAGTTCATTGAGAATATTCTATCACCTTCCGCTTCATAGGCAAAGAGGCCCAGTTTCAAAATGTGAAGCCAAAAAAAATTTCGCAAAATAACATGACCTGTGCCCCCCTTGGCTTTCCCTAAACGTAAAAAAGGACAACCCTCGTCGTTGGGCTGTCCTTTTTTCAGCTGCGCTTCGCCTTCGTGATCCGTCCGCTGAGATCCGCAAGCTCCTGCCTGACCTTGGTCATCTCCGCGATTTTGTAATCGACAAGTTCGAGCTGCTTGCTTACCGCCTGGGACATCTGCTCCAGCTCGGCTTGCCGCTGCGCCTCGTCCAGGGACGAGGAGGCGTTGCTCCGGTGCTTCATCACCTGGTCGTGGATCTGCAGAAACTCTTGGATTTCCTGAAGCGAGAAACCGAGAACTTTTTTGGCAAGAACGATATTTTTAAGCTGCTGGACATCTTCTTCCGTATATAATCGGATTCCTCCATCCGACCGCTCCGGCGATTTGATGAGGCCGATTTCCTCGTAATAGCGGATGGACCGTTTGGTTAATCCCGTTTCCTTGGCGACATCGTCGATTTTAAGCCATTCCAAGCCGTTCTCCCCCTAGGTAAAGGTATACTTCAAGTATATCGTTCCGTGGAGGCGAAAGCCAATTTTTCAACTGCTCAACGGTACGAAAAACAAAAAAAGAATGGCCGCCGCAGGCCATCCTTTTCGCTGCATCCACGTTTACGGCCGAGCCGCGTGAAGCCGTCTATATAATGGATTTATTTGGAAAGTATTTGCTCGATTCGCTCCAGCGCTTCGGCGGGGATTTCCACACCCGATGCCTTCACGTTTTCGGCGACCTGTTCCGGACGGCTCGCGCCGATCAGCGCGCTGGCCACGTTCGGCTGGCGCAGCACCCAGGCGAGCGCAAGCTGGCTCATCTTGAGGCCAAGCTCGTCCGCTATGGCGCCGAGTTCCTGCACCTTCGCGATTTTCGCTTCGCTGATCTGCTCTTCCTTCCAGTTGAGCTTGGCGGCGCGGCTGCCTTCCGGCGCTTGTCCCGCCGTTTTGTATTTTCCCGTCAGCAGGCCCTGCGCAAGCGGCGAATACACGACTTGGCCGATCCCTTTGGCTTCGCCGAGCGGAATGACTTCCTTTTCGATGTCCCGGTTGAACATATTGTACACCGGCTGGTTCACGACGATCCGGTCCAGCAGGTAACGATCGGCCGTGCCGAGCGCCGCTTCCATTTGAGCCGCCGTCCACATGCTGACGCCGATATACAGCACCTTGCCTTGGCGCACCAGGTCGTCCATGGCCCGCAGCGTTTCTTCGATCGGCGTTTCCTCATGATAACGGTGGCAGTAATACAGGTCGACGTAATCATGGCCGAGGCGCTTCAGGCTCGCATGGCATTGCTCCATGATATGTTTTCTGGACAGCCCCATGTCGTTCGGGCCATCGCCCATTTTGCCGAATACCTTCGTCGCAAGGACATAGGATTCGCGCGGATACGCTTTCAACGTGTTGCCGAGCAGCTCCTCGGCCGCGCCGCGTTCGTATACGTTGGCCGTGTCAAAAAAATTGATGCCCAGATCGTAAGCCGTCTGAATCGCCTTGACCGCGTTCTCCTGCTCCACGTATCCCCCGTACGTCAGCCAGCTGCCCAAGCTGATTTCGCTTACCTTAAGCCCGCTTTTCCCCAGTCTCCGATACTTCATCGTCACAAGCAAAACCTCCCCGTCGGATTATTCTTCCTCCCATATTGTAAACAACCGCGGTTTCGATGGAAAGCACGCCGGTTTCATTTCTGAAAAATATGGAAATAAATATGGTGTTGAATATGATGAGGAGGATACGCCATGCGTCAATCAGATTCCTTTTCCCGGCATTTGCCGCAGTTCCCTGAATCCCTGTGGAGAGCAACGACCGAATTGCCTTCCTTCCCGCGTTTGGACGAGGATATCGAGGTCGATGTCGCGATCGTCGGCGCGGGGATCGTCGGCATAACGACCGCCTACCTGCTGTCGAAGCAGGGGGTGAAGGTGGCCGTGCTGGAGGCAGGCGTCATTTTAAACGGCACGACCGGACATACCACGGCCAAAATTTCCGCCCAGCACGGAAAAATTTATGACGAACTGCTGAACCATTTCGGCAAAGAAAATGCGCAAATGTATTACAAAGCCAATATGGATGCCAAAGCGTTTATCCTGAACACGGCGAACGAGCTCGGCATCGAATGCGATCTCAGGCCGGAAAGCGCCTATATCTACGTCGAAAAAACCGATGACCTCCAAGGGTTGCAAAAAGAGTTCGACGCCTACATCAAACTCGGCATTCCCGGACAATGGAGGGACGAGCTCCCGATTCCGCTGAAGGTCAAAGGCGCGATCGAAATGCCTGACCAGGGCCAATTCCATCCGCTGCATTACTTAAAGCCGCTGGTCGAGGAAAGCGTGAAAAACGGCGCGAAGATTTATGAGCATACGACGATTACCCGGCTTGAAGACGACGGGCCTCCGTATACGCTCAGCGCTTATCACGGCAAAGCCAAGGTGCGCTGCCGCCGGATCGTGTCGGCTTCCCATTTCCCGTTTCTGGACAAAAAAGGGCTCTATTTCGCCCGGCTGCATGCCGTCCGTTCGTATGCCGTGGCATTCAGGCCGGAACGGCCGTTTCCCGGCGGCACGTACCTGAGCGTAGGAAACGCGACGCCCAAACGCTCTTTGCGTACCGCAAGCTATAACGGCGAGGATCTGGTCATTGCCGGCGGGGAAAACCATAAGACGGGTCAAAGCATTCGCACGTATGAGCGCTATGAGCAGCTCGAAAAGTTCGGCTCGGAGCTGTTCGGCATCAAGGAAATTCCGTTCCGCTGGTCGGCGCAGGATTTGGAGACGCTCGACAAAGTGCCGTACATCGGGCAGCTGACCGAAGGCGACGACGGGATTTATGTCGCAACGGGCTTCTATAAATGGGGCATGACCCAAGGCACGCTGTCGGGCATGATTCTTTCCGATCTCATTGTAGGAAAGCCCAATCCTTATGCGCTGCTCTATAACCCTTCGCGCTTCAAAGCCGATCCGTCGGTCAAAAACATGGTCGTGCAAAACGCGGACGTGGCCAAACATTTCATCGCGGGCAAGGTCGGCCTGATTCAGCGGAAAGCGGACGATCTCCAACCCGGCGAAGGCGGCGTCATTTCCTATGACGGCCGGCGGGCCGGCGGCTACCGGGACGACGAAGGCAATCTGTATATCGTGGACACGACATGCTCCCATATGGGCTGCGAAGTGGAGTGGAACGATGGCGAGCGCAGCTGGGACTGCCCGTGCCACGGCTCGCGGTATACGTATGAGGGCGAAGTCATTGAAGGGCCGGCAACGAAACCTTTGGACAAGCTGGAAAAACGAATATAAGCGGCCATTTCGGTCAATGTAAAGAAAAAGCGTTCTCCCTTGCCAAACGCGGCGGTCGGGAACGCTTTTTTATATTGGACGGGCTGTCTGCGGGCATGCGTTAATTTCCACAGGCAACCTTTTTAGGGAAAATTCGTTTATGATTAGGAGAAGAAAAAGCAGCGTTTCCTTCCATGCTGCCAAAAAGGAGAAATAGGATGAAAAGCACCCCATTCATGTTGCGGACGGCATTCGGCATCATTGCAACCGCAGCCGCGCTGTCTTTAACCGCCTGCTCCGGTCAAGGCGCAAGCGAACCGCCCGCCGCCAAATCTTCGGAACGGCCCGTCGCCGTGCAAAACAGCCATACCGAGGCCGGCACCGCTGCCAAAAAGCAGGAAACGCCGGAAGAAGCCTTCTACGCCGCGTATAAGGAAAGCTCGTCCGATCGGGACAAAATCGAAAACATGATGAGCCGCATCACCGGTTTGGATTGGAAAACGTATCGGGAGCTCCGGAAAGACGTTCCCCTTATGGACGAAACGCTGGGCTATCTATATAGAAACCGCAGCATGATCAAGCCGGAACATTACAAGGCGGTGTTCTCGGCCACCCGCAATCTGGACGGCGCAGGGAGCGAAAGTTACGCCGCCCTTGCGAGCGAACTGTTTTGGACGGACAAAAAAGCCGCGATCCAAGCTTTGTCCGGCATGGACGATCCGAATCGGCGGCAATCGGTCATCGGCTTGATCGC
This sequence comes from Paenibacillus sp. FSL M7-1455, assembly GCF_038004655.1. Lineage (NCBI taxonomy): Bacteria > Bacillati > Bacillota > Bacilli > Caryophanales > Paenibacillaceae > Paenibacillus > Paenibacillus sp. FSL M7-1455. The sequence goes on from NZ_JBBORO010000001.1 coordinate 5,716,221, forward strand.
CTATGGCTTAAGTTATAAGGATGCCACACAGGTTCAAAAAGAAATCGAGGCATGGCAAGCCGGCGCCGAACTGACTTCGGCCGAACAGCAAATCGTTCATAGCTTGCTCGAGGCCGTCAAAGATCCCTATTAAAGAGATTCCCGGCCCATACATCTGCCCCGGTTTCATCCCCGTGTCGATCTAGTACGGCCGCTCCTGATAAAAGAAATTGGGATATACGATCGTATTGTCGTAAGATTGGTGAAAAATATGGGTCGTCGCCGGGGACACCGGCGGGATGAGCCAATTCCAGTACCCCGTCAGCTTCCGGCCGCATTGGGCCTCCCGCTGCTCGAACAATTGGAACTGGGCCGCCGCGGTATGGTGATCCACCATGCTGACGCCTGCCCGTTTGTACGAATGCAGCACGGCCACATTCATTTCGACCAGCGCGCGGTCGCGCCAAAGCGAGGTTTCGCTTGCGGTTTTTAACCCCATCACCTCTGCCACCTGCGGCAAAACGTCGTAGCGGTTCGTATCCGCAAAATTGCGGGCCCCGATCTCCGTCGCCATATACCAGCCGTTAAAAGGCGCCGCCGTATAATGAATGCCGCCGATGACCAGCTCCATATCGGAGATGAGCGGCACGGCATACCAGCGCAGTCCCAACTCCCCGAAGGCGGGGTAATCCGGATGCGTCAGCGGAACCTCCAGCACCAGCTCATCCGGGATCGAATACAGTGCCGGCTTCCGGCCCTCCGCCTGGATAACGAGAGGAAGGACGTCAAACCGCGTGCCTTTGCCCTGCCATCCCATCTTCAGGCATACGTCCGTAAACGGCACCGAAGCGGGGTCGCCGACGATCCCGCCTTCCGTCCGGTACCCCGCATACCGGATCAGCTGGTGATTCCAGATGCGCACGCCGCTCCCGGTCGGCCCCGCAGGTTTGAACACCGATATCGTCGGCACGATTTTGCCGCCGTTGGTCGCGGTCTCGATATGCTCCAGCAGCGCCGAATGGATGTCGTCCGCATGGGCCAAATGCCGCCGGTCCCGGACCACCATCGAATCCCAGAACAGTCGGCCGATGCAGCGGTTGCTGTTGCGCCAAGCCATTTTGGCCCCATGCTCCAGTTCCTCGAACGTATGCCCGTAGGTACCGGTCAAACCGATTTCCTTTTTGATTTCCTCCAGCCTGCCGTCCGCTTCCTGCTCCGTTTTTCCAAGTTCGGCATAACAAACCCGTATAAAATCCTCCGCTTCCTGCAGCAGAACGTTACGATCCGTCATTTTCCATCATCCTTATGCTCCGTCTACTATGTGTTCGTACCTATTATAGCCTTGAAGAAGGCTGCAGGACCGCGGCAAACTTGATATCTTCGTGAACTTGCATCCCCGTTTTAAGATTCCGTGCGCACGGAACGCTCCTTCGCTGCGGCCGGTCTGGACGGCCAAAACGCAAATCGTCCCAGCAGGGCCGTAATCGCCGGCACCAGGAACGGACGGACGATAAACGTATCCAGCAGCACGCCCACCGCCGTAATGATGCCGAATTGGACGAGAACCTGGATCGGCAGCGACGCCAGCACCGCAAACGTTCCCGCCAAAATGAGCCCGGCGGAGGTGATGACCGAACCGGTCTCCCCGACCCCTTCCTTGATCGCCTGCTTGAAAGGCATCTCCTTTCGCTTTTTCCAAATGCTCGAAATCATAAAGATGTTATAGTCTTCGCCGAGCGCCACCAGGAACACGAACGAATAAAGCGGAATGGCGCTTTGGATGGCATCGGCTCCAAGGCCGTAATGGATAATGATCCAGCCGAGGCCCAGCGCCGAAAAATAAGACAAAATGACCGTCAGCACAAGGTAAACGGTAGCCGTCACCGAACGCAAATAGACCAGCAGAAGCAGCGTGATCATGCCGATCACCACCGGAATGATGACCATCGTATCCCGGTCTCCCGTCTCCCTCGTGTCGTATTGGGTCGCCGTTTGGCCGCTGATCCACACGCGGTCCGCCGGCGAGGCGATTCCCGCTTCCTGCAGCGCTTGCTCCGCAATGCCGCGAAGCTCGGGGATGAGTTCGATCGCCTCCGGCGAATACGGATTCATGTTCAATTCGATATCGTAGGCGAGTATATCGGCGTTTCTTTCTCCTTGTTGCGGCTTGGACACGCTGCTGACAAAGGGCAGGCCTTTCAGTTTTTCGCCCAGCACATCCCCTTGGCCGCCGGTGTTCGCCATCAGCTTAACGGGAGCAAGCGTACCCGGGGAGAATTGTTTGCCGATCAGGTCGTATCCTTCCCGCGAAGCCATGTTTTTCGGGAAAGAAGACATGATGTCGTTGGTGAACTTCACTTGGCTTGAAAAGACGGCGAGCCCTCCGAGGACGACCAGCGTGACGACGACGATCAGCCACGGTTTCGTGACGACCCAGCGTCCGGCAAAGCTCTCCTTTTTCGGCTTCGGAGCAGGAATAGCTTTGCCCTTCCGCCGGGCACGTGCTTCCTCCATCTCCGGCGTCCGCGGAACGAACGGATAAAACGAAGCGCGGCCAAAGACCGCCAGCAGCGCGGGAACCAGCGTCAAACTTGCGATGACCATCACCAGGATGGATACGCTGAACGGCACGGCAAAGCGGTGATAGGCGCCGTATTTGGCCAGCAATAGCGCAAACAGCGACAGCACCACGGTAAACCCGCTCATGGCGATGGCCCCGGAGGTTTCGGTAATGGCCCGGACCAGCGCCTTGCCTTTGCTTGCCTCCTCCTTCAGCAGATGGCGGAAATGAGAGATCAGGAACAGGCAGTAATCCGTCCCGGCGCCGAACAGGAGCACCGTCATGATCGACACCGCCTGCGAATCGACGGTAATCCAGCCTTTGGCCGCCATCAGGCCCAGCAGCGGACTGATCGCTCCGTATGCAAAACCTACCGCCACGATCGGGATCAATGCCAAAATCGGAGAACGGTAAATCAGCAGCAAAATGACCAGGACCAACAGAACGGTCGCCATCATCAGCTTAAAGTCGGCGTTTTTGAACAGCCCGGACGCATCGATGGAAATGCCGACCGGACCCGTCACGCGGGCGCTGAGCTCGGTGCCGGAGTCCACCCCCGCCGCAAAGGGATCGGTTCCGAACGTTTTGGCCGCCTGCTCCTTCAGCAGCTCGGCCCCTTCCTTCAGCTGGTCGCTGCTCGCGGTGCTGCTGAAAAGAACGGGCGTCACCAGCGTGCTTCCATCTTTGGAGAGCTGCGCCGTCAGAGCCTGTGCAGGGACCTGATCCAGCGGCGGGACAAACTCTTGATAAGGGACAGGCGAAGCCCCGAGCCCGGCGTACAGCTGCTGGATCAGCTCGAGATCCTCGTTTTTGATGCCGCCTTCCCGATGCCAAACGATCAGGGCCGGAACGCTTGAGCTGCCGAATTGCTCCGCGGCGATCTTTTCCGCCTGAACGGACGGGGTGTCCTCCCGCAAATTGGCGGCGTTGTTTTTCACCTCTTTGTTGACCATCGGCCATAAGGAACTAAGCACGCCCACGACGATCATCCAAACCGCCAGCGTAACCCATTTGCTCCGTTTTCCGGCAACGAACCGCCCAAATCCCGATTTTTGTTCCATAATCTCCTCCTCACCCTGGTCCGGGCGTACATGGTATAGTGTGTGTATGTATGACCTTGAAGTGTTATGATTCATAGAGCATTCCCTTAAACCATACGCTCCTACAATAATTAAATATACCGGAAGGTTAATTATTGAACAAGCATTTTCAACGGAGGTAACCATGAACCATTCCGAGCAGCCAACCAAAACGAAACGTCCTCCCGGCCGTCCGAAACGGCAGGAACATGAAGAGGCGACCAGCGAGTTTATTTTGAAGACCGCTTCCGACCTGTTTATGGAATACGGTTATGAACCGATATCGCTGAAGCAAATTGCCGAAGCATGCGGGATCACCAAGGCAGCCATCTACTACCATTACGAAAATAAAGCGCAGCTCTTCACCGCGGCCGTCACGGCCATGATGGAGAGAGCGCGGAAGACGTCGGAGGAAATCATGCAGCAGCGGGACCTGCCGTTATACGACCGGCTTGTCATGTTGGCGGAACGCAAGCTTCGCTTCCCGCACGGCGATTTCGAGACCATCCTGCGCAAAGCGTCGGATGCACTGACCAAAGAGCAGCTGGAACGCATCCGCCGGAGCGAGGAAAGCATTCATCACGTTCTGACGGTCAGCTTCACCGAAGCGATCCGGAAAGAAGAGGTCCGACCGCTGCATCCGCTGCTGATGGCCCATACGCTGGCCTCGATGCTGATGCTCGGCAACCGCGAGGTGGCCAATGACATTCAACCGTCGCCCCAGGAGCTTGCCCGCGACATCATCGAAATGTTCTGGAACGGCGTCGGCATGGAGCCCAAACCCCGCTCCGGCGACCCTAAATAAAAGGCATCCGCACAACCGAACCTCTTCCTCTTCGCTTGCATAAGGTATATTAGCCCATCAAGTTGGAGAGGAGACCAGTCCCTTGAATCTATACGGAGCCTACTACCGGCCCTCAACGAGTCCCGACGCCGCGCTGGCCGGAGATCTGATCAAAGCCATCAATGGCGAATTTAGCTCGGTAACCTGTTACGAGCAATTGGCGAAACTCGCCCCATCCGAGAATGCCAGAAAACGCATTTTGGAAATTCGCGACGACGAAGTGAGGCATCTGCGATTTTTCCAACAAGCATACCGGCACCTGACCGGTCAAACCCATACCCCCGTTCAAACGGAGAACTGCCCGAGGGAGTACAGGGAAGGTTTGATATCTTCGTTTCTCGATGAGCAGGAAACCGTCGACTTCTATTTGAAAATGTCCGACCGGGCACAGGATCCTGCCCTGAAGGACACCCTTCGACGTATCGCCATGGATGAACAAAATCACGCCGTCTGGTTCCTGTACCTGATGAATCAGGGTTAGGACGGAACCGAAAAAGAGGCTTTCCTCCGGGAAAGCCTCTTTCATTCAACATTCACTAGGCGATGTCGGCCTCCATCTCGGCCTGCTGAACCCGGCTGCGGTAAGCTTCGAGGGATTCGTCGATGATGCTGCTAACCATGACCCTATCCGCCTCGGGAATCAGGGTCAGCGCGTAATTCCACGCATTCTCTTCAATTTGGAGAGCCGCCCGCATTCGCGTTCCTTCGCTGAGGCGCATATCCTCCGTTAGTTCGCTCAACGAGGACAGATCCGGATCTGCCGCATGTCCAAGCTCATGGGCCAGCACAATCGCAAAATATTCCTCCACCCGTTCAAGGGAGCCGAACATCTGCATGCACTGCTCCTCAATCACCCCGGTATACATCGTAACGCTTCTGGAATGCATGCCGAACTTCCCGCCGACCAGACGCCCGCCATCAAAACGGGATTCAAGCCGAACGGCAACATCAACCTTCGACCGCTCCAGCAGCCGCCTAGCGATCTGATTTAAGCGTAAGATCTCCAATTCCCTATCTTTGTCCCCTTTTTCATCGAAATACACAATAGCCATTATAAGAGGAATCGGCAAGAATGCAACAAGTTAGCAAGCACTTTATGCCCCGGTTTGCAATTCCTCGGCTTCCTTAGGTTTGGAGGACAAGACCTCTTTCTTCAAAAACCAGCACAATATGAACACGATGATCATCGCGGCAAAGGAGTACATGTAGATATACTGGAACGACTCTACGAACATCGTTTTTACCGTCGTGACCAGATTTGACGGAAGATCTTTAGGGATCCCGCCTGCAGCCAAATCGTGCATATGTCCTTTGACGCTCTCAGGCAGCTGCGAGCCTAAGCTTCCTATTTTCGAAATGAGCGTCGACGATAAAAGATTGCCGAACAAACTTACCCCGATGGTGGCGCCAATCGTTTGAAATAAGGGAACGGTTGCCAAGGCAACCCCTGTGTGCTCCTTTTCAACAGACTCCTGTACAATTAAGTTATCGCTGCCGAACAGGACGCCCATGCCAAGGCCCGAGATCACGAAGAACATGATAATCTGCATGATGGTCGTATCCATATTGATATGCGAAAAGAAATAGAAGCCGATAACCGGCAGGATAAATCCGATGCCGAAAATTTCGCGGTAGCGAACCTTCGTCAACAAAAATCCGCAAACCATGGACGAAGCGACGGCGCCAACCATCATGGGCAGCTGCAAATAGCCGGATTCCGTCGGCGTGAGCCCTAACACATTTTGCCCGAAATACGGAAACGACGAGAAGGCACCCATGAGCCCAAGACCCACGATAAATACGATCATGGATAAAACCACTATATTGCGGTTCTTGAATAGATGCAGCGGAACGATCGGTTCCTTTACCTTGGACTCAACCCATACAAAGATTCCAAACAACGCAGCTCCTACGACGAGTATGCTTACAATAAGCGGTGAGTCCCAAGCATATCCGTTATTTTGAACGAGCACCGGCGTGATTAACAGCGATACGATCGAAGCGACCAATAGAATGGCCCCGCCCCAGTCGATAGCCACTTTCTTCGCCTGCTTCGACTCGCGAAGTCCGCTTGCCAAAAAGATCGCCGCAATCACTCCGACCGGGATGTTCACGAAAAAGATCCAATGCCAGCTCACTTGGTCGACGAAAAATCCGCCCATCAATGGTCCGAGCAGCATGGGAATAAACATGACCGGCCCCATCAAACCTTGCACTTTAGCACGCTGCTCCACCGGAAAGAGATCGCTTGATATCGTCATCGCTAGCGGCATCAAACCGCCGGCGCCGATCCCCTGTATGCCGCGCCCAACCAATAATAAGGTCATCGAATGCGATAAACCGCACACGATGGAGCCTCCGATAAATAAGGCCATGCATATTAAATAAACCTTTTTTCGGCCATACAGGTCCGCCAATTTCCCTAGAATCGGCATGAACGCCGACATCGCCAGCATGTAAATCCCGGCTACCCATCCATAGAGGGACAGTCCGCCGAGCTCGCGGATGATCGTCGGCATCGCGGTACTGACGACCGTTTCGTCTAATTCTGAAAATATAATTCCTATGAGTAGGCCGATCATGACAAGGACTTTGTGATTTTTCTTCTCCAGGGTCCCCTGACCGCCCTTTAACACATTTTCCATTTTGTATAGCTCCTTTCCTTTGGTACCACGATTATAAAAGAGCTATATGAACTGAATATGAACTGAAAATATTTCAGAAAAAAAAGAGGGCTCCCGGCTGCCCATAGACTGGACGCTTTGAAAAAAGGTGTCTGGGCTATGGGTACTTAATACAAGCGACCTTTCAGAAACTGCTCAAGAAGTACAAGCTTGATCAGTCGATGTCCAGACGAGGTAACTGTCGGGATAACGCCCCTCAGGAATCCTTCTTCGGTCATCTTAAAGACCATGTTGACCACCAAAGCTGTACAACCTTAGAGAGCCTCAAACAGAAAGTATACCGATACATACGGTACTACAATAACCACAAATATCAGTGGGGACGTAAAAAAGATGACCCCTGTACAGTACAGGAATCATCTTTTATCCGCGGCTTAAAACCACAAGCCTTTTTTATAAGTGTCCTTGACAAAGGGGACCGTTCAGGTCTTCCCCCGTCTTTTTCACATCCAATTTTTCTGACTAGTCCCGATGGCCCAAGCCTTCACAATATTCTAACGGACCTTACAACCGCTAAGTGGCTAAGAAAAGCCGGTTTAAAATTCTAACGGTTATCTCTGCGCTTAATTCCTTCGAAACACTTCTAAAAAGAAGCTTTTTCAAGAAATAGCCGCACCTGCAACCGTTAAAAAACAAATTTATCGGCTTTGCCCTCAATAACGGCGACTGCAACCGTTAGAGTCGCGGGTGCGTATGATTGTTGCTGTTCCTTGACACAAGGTACAGTTCAGCGGGGAGTGCCCTCTCTTCTTTTTGGCGATGAAATTTCACATGATGCTTGGAATGCCGCTTTAAAGAAGCGTGACGTATTTTCCGTAAACAAAGGCCGTTTTTCCTTGGTAAACGACTTTCACCCAGCCGTACGGCGCCGTTCCCGTCACTTCAAGCACGGTTCCTTTCGGAGCCGCACCCAAAATTTTCGCTTTGGCGGAAGCCCCCGCCCGAATGTTCAGATATTCGGCCGTAATTTTCGCCTGCTTGCCGGAGGATGGCTTCGCAGCAGGCTTTGCCGGTTTTACAGGTTTAACAGGTTTAGCAGGCACCGGTTTCTCCGCCGGTTTGGTCGATGGCTTTTCCGCCTCCGGTTTGGCCGGCTTGCCCGGTTTTTCGGCAGGTTGCTCCGGCTTCGCAGCCGCTTTGCGCGCCTCGTTCAGCTTATGGTACAGCTCGCCGGTCGTTTTGACGCCGGCCAGCAGCGCCGGATCGACGCCCGCTTTTGCAGCCAATGAGGCTGCGTCTTCCGCCTTGACCGGATCAAGGATATTGATGGAAGCGATGTTGGTATATTTGCCGTCCGGCGTGGTCGGCACGCTCAAAATGCCTGCGTTCATCAGCTCCACCACATCCGCGCGTTCCTTTGCGGTCGTGTCGACGCCGATGATGTTCCAGTTGTTTTGCAATTTTGCTTCATATTTGCCGTTCGCGACCTCTTTCAGATAGCGGATGGAAAGGTTGCGGATCGTACCGCCGGTTTCCCCGTAGGCGCTTTCCGCTTTTGACGTCCACAGCTTTTCGAACTTGCGCCCTTCCAGCGCTCCGCCTTTGGCCACCAAGGCGTCCATGCGGTAAGCGTTCATGCCGAGCGTGAGCGTTTCATCCATATGGATCGGCGTGCCGTCCAGATGTCTCAGGTTGGTGATCCGGCTGCCGTAAGGTTTGGACAAATCGATGACGTATTTGACGCCCCCGAAGAAATCGTTGGTGCTGTATTTGGAGGATCGGCGTTTTTCATCGAAGCTGACCGTCACGTCGCCCGGACGAGTGCTGTTGAAATAGCCTGCGGCCCATTCCATGTAGTCTTTTAAGTCCTTGCCGGTGACTTTATAGTTGGTGACCTCGCCGAGCGCGAACTGATAGTTGTAGGCGATGTCCTTTTTGCGGATCGGACCGACGTCCAGCCTTGCTTTATCATTGTCGATCTGGTGCGCGACGACGTCCGCTTTGCTGTAATGCAGCATGACTTCGCTGAAAAAGTCGGACAGCGGCGTCTCCTGGACCTGTACGGCCGGAATGCCCTTGATCTCGTTTTCAGGGACCATATTGTGCTTTCCGACCAGTTCGCCGACCACGATATTGGCGTCCTTGCGGGCGAATTCATGGTAAGGCAGCAGCTCTTTTTCCAGATCCGGGTCGGAAACCGCCGGGGTGCCGTCTTCACCTTTGACCGGAATGGCCGTGGCCGTTTTGTCTTTCAGCACCATTTTGCCGCCTTGATTGACGAAGGTGAGATCGATTCGGGACACATGCGTTCCGTATTTGTCGGGTTCGCCGATCAAGACGCCGTTGACCGTCGCGCTTTTCACCAGCTTGTGCATATGGCCCGCAAAAATGGCGGTCAGCTCCGGCACTTCATTGGCGATATCGGTGACGCCCGTTCCCGGAAGTGCATTTTCGTTTTCCAATCCCATGTGCATCAAGCCGATCATGACGTCGACTTTGCCTTCCAGCTCTTGGACGGCTTTTTTCGTTTCGTCGATCGGATTTTTGACGACCAGCCCGTTCAGGTGATCGGTGTCTTTCTCGAAGTCGGTGATGAGCGGCGTCGTCATCCCGATGATGCCGACCTTGATGCCGCCTCTTTCGACGATCGTCGTGGCCGGAAGGAACCGCTCCCCGTTTTCTTTGTATACGTTCCCTGCCAGCTTCGCCGCTTTGAATTGCCCCGCGACTTTGTCGAAGGTATCGAGGCCGAAATTGAATTCATGATTGCCCATGGCCCAGGCATCGTATCCCATCTCGTTCATCGCGACCATCATCGGCGATTTCGGCTGGTCATTGAACAGCTCCGCGGAGTTGTCCTGAATGACGTCGCCCGCATCGAGCAGGATCGTGTTCGGGTTTTCGGCGCGAACCTTTTTGATCAGGGTGTACAGCTGGGTAAAGCTGCCGTTCGTGTTGGCCGTGTCCATCGCGTAGTCCCATGGCATAAACCGTCCATGGACGTCGGAGGTCGCCAGCAGCGTGATGTGCGTCTCCTGGTCTTCGGCGGCCTTCGCTTTTGCCGGCTGGAAACCCGCTGCGCCGGACAACGTGAGCGTGGCGGCGAGGGCCAGCCCCGTCAGCCTTTTGAAGCGGCTTTTCATGTTAAGCATGTTGGAGTCCCCTTTTCTCTTTATTCTTTTTTCGGAAAATGGTAGCGCTATCAAAAAGTTTTCCAAAGGCTCATTTTAATCTAAAAAAAACCATCCGTAAACCTTTATGCGCAAAATAACTCCCTCCCGCATGCCTTGGATTCTGCGGCGGTGACTCCGTTATTTTACAGGGTTCCCAAAATGGGAATCCCTTGTAATTCGCCAAAAAAGAACGCCCCGTATATTCGGAGCGTTCATATTTATAGATTATGCGTAAATCTGGAAATCTCTTTCTACCGCATCAGCCTACATGCTGCGCTTTTCCGCCCGTAAACTGGCTGTTGTACAGATCGGCGTAGAAGCCACCTTTCGCCAGCAGTTCCTCGTGCGTGCCCTTTTCGATGACGCTGCCGCCGTTCATGACCAAAATCAAATCGGCGTCGCGGATCGTGGACAGGCGGTGCGCGATGACAAAGCTGGTGCGGCCTTTCATCAGCTCGTTCATCGCTTTTTGGATATAAACCTCGGTCCGGGTATCGACGCTGCTTGTCGCTTCGTCGAGAATCAGAATGGACGGATCGGCCAAAATGGCGCGGGCGATCGTCAGCAGCTGCTTCTGCCCCTGCGAAATGTTCGAAGCTTCCTCGTTGAGGACCGTCTCGTAGCCGTCCGGCAGCGTCCGGATAAAGTGGTCGGCATGGGCCGCTTTCGCCGCCTCCACCACTTCCTCCTCGGTCGCGCCGCTGCGGCCGTAAGCGATATTCTCGCGGATCGTGCCGTTAAACAGCCACGTATCCTGCAGCACCATTCCGAAAATGCTCCGCAGGTTGCCGCGCTTCAGCTTCGTGATATTGACACCGTCGATCGTAATCGCGCCGTCATTGATTTCATAGAAACGCATCAGCAGGTTGATGAGCGTCGTTTTGCCGGCGCCGGTCGGCCCGACGATCGCAATCGTCTGCCCCGGCTTGACGTCGATGTTCATGTCCTCGATCAGCGTTTCGCCTTCATTGTAGCCAAACTTCACGTGCTCGAAGGCGACCGCGCCTTTAGGGTTCTTCAGTTCGACCGCATCGGCCGCTTCCGGCACCTCCTCCTGCTCGTCGAGGAGCTCGAAGACGCGTTCCGCCGAAGCGATCGTCGATTGAATGACGTTGGCTATATTCGCCGTCTGCATGATCGGCTGCGTGAACTGTCTCGCGTATTGAATGAAGGCCTGCACGTCCCCGATGGTGATCGTTTTATGCGTGACGAAAATGCCGCCGACGACGCAGACGAGCACGTAACCGATGTTGCCGATAAAGGACATCATCGGCATGATCATGCCGGAGATGAACTGGGCTTTCCAGCCCGAATGGTACAGCTTGTCGTTGATTTCGTTGAACGTCGCCACGGATTCGTCCTCGCGGCCGAACGCCTTGATGATTTTATGGCCGGTGTACATTTCCTCGACATGCCCGTTCAGCTGGCCGAGGGAACGCTGCTGGCCCATAAAATGCTTCTGGGACCGCGATGCGATCATCCGGATCACGATAAAGCTCAGCGGCAGCGTTACGATCAGAATGAGCGTCAGCCAAGGGCTGATCGTCAGCATCATCACAATGACCCCGACCAGGGTGACGATCGACGTCATCAGCTGCGTCAAGCTCTGCTGCAGCGTCGTGCTGATGTTGTCCACGTCGTTGGTCGCCCGGCTGAGAATTTCGCCATGCGTTTTCGAATCGAAATATTTGAGCGGCAGCCGCGACAGCTTGCGGTTGATCTGCTCGCGCATGTCGTACACGACCTTTTGCGCCACGCCGGCCATCATATACTGCTGCGCATAACTGAACACGGCGCTGAACAGATACAGCCCGATCAGCCAGAGCAAGATTTCCGTAATGTAGCCGAAATCGATGGAAGCGCCCGGCACGTGTTGCGTTTTGGCCAGGATGCCTTCAAACAGCGTGGTCGTCGCCTCTCCCAAAATTTTCGGGCTGACGATGCTGAACACGGTGCTGAGGATCGCCATCAGGAAGATGACCGCCAGCGCAACGCGGCGCGGCCGCAGATAGCCAAGGAGCCTGCGCAGCGTGCCTTTAAAATCTTTGGCCTTTTCGGCCGGCATCATCTGTCCGGGGTGGCCGCCGGGATGGCGCGGGCCCGGAGGCCGGCTTCCGGGATGTTTTCTGTGTTCGCTCATGCGATCTCCTCCTCCGACAGCTGCGAGGATACGATTTCACGGTATACGTCGCAGGTTTCCATCAGCTCGCGGTGTTTGCCGATGCCGGCCACGCGCCCTTCGTCCAGCACGATGATCCGGTCGGCATCCATGACTGTGCTGGCCCGCTGGGCCACGATCAGAACGGTTGCGTCCCCCGTCACTTCCTTCAGCGCTGCGCGCAGCTTGGCGTCCGTCTTGAAGTCAAGCGCGGAGAAGCTGTCGTCGAACAAATAAATCTCGGGTTTTCGGACGAGCGCCCGGGCGATGGACAAACGCTGCTTCTGCCCGCCGGACACGTTGGTTCCGCCTTGGGAAATCTCGGACTCGAAACCGTCCTTCATCTTGGAAATAAACTCGGTCGCCTGCGCGATGTCCGCGGCCCGGCGCAGCTCCTCGTCGGTTGCGTCGGCTTTGCCGTAGCGGAGGTTGTCCGCGATCGTGCCCGTAAACAGGACCGCCTTTTGCGGGACATAACCGATTTTGGCGCGAAGCTCCTCTTGGGTCATCTCCTTGACGTCCCGGCCGTCCACCAGCACGCTGCCGCTTTCCGCATCGTAAAAACGCGGGATCAAGCTGAGCAGCGTCGATTTGCCGGAACCGGTGCCCCCAATGATCGCGGTCGTTTCGCCCGGTGCGGCGCTAAAGGAAATTTGGCGAATCGCCGGCTGCTCGGCGCCCGGGTAACTGAACGTCACATCCCGGAACTCGAGATAACCGCGTTTCTCCGTTTCTTTGCTTTCGGCGGCCGGTGCGGCGGGATCGACGATTTGCGGCTCCATGTCCAGCACTTCGTTGATCCGGGTCGCCGACGCGGATGCGCGGGGCACCATCACGAAAATGACCGATACCATGATCAGCGAAAACATGATCTGCATCGCGTACTGGATAAACGCCATTAATGCGCCGACCTGCATATGGCCCTCGCTGATCCGGATGCCGCCGAACCAGACGATGGCGATCGTCGAGAAGTTCATGACGAGCATCATGATCGGCATCATGGCCGCCATGATTTTGTTGACTTTGACCGCCGTTTGCGTCAAATCGTAGTTGGCTTCATTAAAACGCTTCTGTTCATGTTCGATGCGGTTAAAGGAACGGATGACGCGTATGCCGGTCAAGTTCTCGCGCAAAACGCGGTTCAGCTTATCCAGCTTGACCTGCATCGCTTTAAAGAGCGGCAACCCTTTGCCCGCAATGATGAAAATGGCCCCGGCCAGCACCGGCACGATCACGACGATCACGAGCGACAGCGTCGCATCCTTCGAAACGGCCATAATGATCCCGCCGATGCACATCATCGGGGCGCTGATCATCATCCGCAGAATCATCGTCAGCACCTGCTGCATTTGCGTAATGTCGTTGGTCGTGCGCGTGATCAGCGAGGCGGTGCCCAGCTTATCGAATTCCTGCAGCGAAAAATGCTGGACATGCCGAAAGACGCGGCTGCGCAAATTTTTGGCGAAACCGCCCGCCACCTTGGCCGACAGGTAACTGGCTCCGATGGAGCAAAAAGCCCCGCCCAAGGCCACCAGCAGCATAAAGCCGCCGATTTTCCAAATATAAGGGATATCTCCGTGCGTGATGCCTTTGTCCACGATGTCGGACATCAGCGTAGGCAAATACAGGTCCGACATCGATTGGATGAACACGAGCAAAAAAACGAACAGAATCGGCCCTCTGTAAGGCTTCAAATTCCGAAACAGCTTCAGCATGTCGGCACTTCACCTCCATCCGATGAATCATCCTTCTTTTTGCTTTCATAATACTTATAGGCCTTGTTCAGCAGCTCGGACAGCTTCTCGCTCTCCTCGATGCCCAGGTAATCGACCAGCCCCCGGAAGGAATGGATCGTCGCCTTGCGGGCTTGCAGAATCACGTCCCGCCCCTCCTCGCTGAGCCTGATCCGCACGACCCTGCGATCGGCCTCATCCGGAGTCCGCTCAATCCATTTTTTCTTCTCCAGCGCTTTGACAAACTGGGTGACGGTCGGAGAGGTGACCCGCAGCATCGAGCTGATCTCGGACACTTTAAGTCCCGGTGCGCCCGGCTCGACATGCCGCATGAGCAGAACCATCAGCCCCATCTCGCTGAGCTTCAATCCTTCGACCACCCGGTGGCGAAATTCGCCCCTGTTAAACCGCATGACCGCCTGAAGCAGCTGGACGACGGTTTCGTGATGCCGATCATGCTCCTGCAGCTCGGGATCCTCGCAGCAAGGTCCCTGCCGGTTGTTGTTATCGCCGTTCATGACGTATATCATCCTCCTTTCCTCAGGTGTGCTATGAAGAATGTTTGCCCGCACAAAAAAAATAATTAGGTCACCAATTAAATAGGCAACCTAATTATATATCCGTTCCGATTTTTATGTCAATTAAAACATATGTAAAATACGATGAGCCGCTACCCCTTGTCTTCCATCAATATCCCCTGCGTAAATGCGATCCATTCCCGCGCGGCATAGGACAGGTAACGGTCCTTGCGCCAGATCATCCCAAGCTGCCACGGAATGACCGGTTCCACCAGCGGCATAATCCGGATCCGCTCCCGGTTGATTTCCCGGCAGATCGTTTCCGGCAGCAAGGCGATGCCCAAATTCGCAGCTACCATGCCGCTGATCAGGTCCCATTGGGAGCTTTCGTAAACGATATGCGGCTGGAAGCCGACCTTGACGCATTCGGTGATGATCCGGTCGTGCAGCGCAAAATCCTCCCGGAACAGCACGAAGTTCTCTTCCGCCAGATCGATAAGGCGGGCGCACTCCCGATCGGCAAGGCGGTGGGAGGGATGCATCAGCAGCATCAGGTTTTCCCTGACGAACGAAAACGAGTGGAACAGCGCGTCGTCGGTCGGCAGCACCACGACGCCGATGTCGAGCAAACCGCTCTCCACGTCGACCTCTACCTTTTTGGCCCCGTCTTCAAAGATCTGCATCGTCACCTGCGGATATTTCTGATGGAACTGCCCGATCACCTCCGGGAAAAAGCTCGATCCGACCATGGGCGGAAGGCCGAGGCGGATATGCCCCTTCTTCAGGTTTTTCAAATCTCCGAGCTCGGAGGACAAGCTTTGAAACGACTTCACGATCGGCTGCGCCTGCTCGTAAATAATCCGGCCGGCATCGGTTAGAACCACCTTTTTGCCGGAGCGGTCAAACAGGGTCACGCCAAGTTCCTCCTCGATGTTGCGGATCGTTTTGCTGATGGTCGGCTGCGTGATGTACAGCGTTTCCGCCGCTTTCGTAAAGCTCTGCAGCCGGGCTACCTCCATAAAGTACTGCAATTGCCTGATGTCCATCTCAAGCCTCAAACTCCTTTCAAAACGCCTGATCTGCAGCGGTATGTCCCAATTGCCGGCGTTCGGACGCGATCTTGTTATGTATAGAAAAAGGGAATGGTCATCATTCTTTTAATTCATTTTACTCATGAAAATAAGGGGTGTAAAATTTTCACGTAAATGAAAGGAGAGAATCCCTGTGAACAACATGATCAAAGGAACGGTGCAGGTTGCGGCGCTCATGGCATTCTCGCTGCTGATGAACAAGCTGGCCGGACTTTTGCATTTGCCGATTCCAGGCAGCATTCTGGGGATTGTCGTGGTGTTTGTTTTGCTGGAAACCGGCATCCTCCGCCTGGAATGGATCGAGCTCGGCGCCAATTGGCTGCTTGCGGAGCTGCTTTTGTTCTTCATTCCCGCGGCTGTCGGCATCATGAAATATATCCCGATGATGGAAAACGACGGCGTCCGCATCTTGATCGTAGTCATTTTCAGCACATTCATCGTCATGGCCAGTTCGGGGCTGCTTGCATCCCGAATCGCCAAACAAAAAGAACGGAGGGCTTCGCGATGATCGGCATTGTCTGCCTGCTCGTTACGCTCGGCATTTATTTCGCGTCCAAGCGCGTTTACGGCAAATACCGCAAAATTTATTTATCGCCGCTCCTGGTTACGCCCATCATCCTTGTCCTTATTTTGATCTGGGCGAATATTCCTTATGAATCCTACAATTCTGGCGGCAAATGGCTGAGCACCATGCTGCAGCCGGCGACGGTCGCGTTTGCGGTGCCTTTGTACAAAAACTTCAAGGTACTCAAAAAGTACGCCGTCGAAATTATCGTCAGCGTGCTTGCGGGTTCGTGCATGGCTATGGTCTCATCGGCGTTTCTTGCCAAATGGCTTCATCTCAGCGGATCGCTCGTCACGAGCATGATTCCCCGCTCCATCACGACGCCGATCGCGATGAACGTTTCGCAGGTCCTCGGCGGCGTGCCGAACATCACCGCCGTGTTCGTCATTATTTCCGGGCTTCTTGGCCCCGTGATCGGGCCGTTCGTGCTTCGCCTGTTCAAGATCGAAAGCGAAGTCGCCCGAGGCATCTTGTACGGCACCAGCTCGCACGGCGCAGGCACCTCGAAAGCCTTCGAGATGAGCGCCTTGTCCGGAACGATCTCGAGCATTTCGATGATTCTGGCCGCCTTGTTTACGCTCGGCGTGGCAACCTTCATGACGGCCATCACGTAAGATGGACATCTGATGGAACGATTTCACTCGTAATTGACGCGTACCGGCTTTCCGGTACCCGCCGATTCCAGCGCGGCGCAGGTGACGGCCTGCGTCTTGTACGCGTCGGCATAATCGGAACGAATCCGGGAGCGGTCACCCGTGCGCAGCGCATGGAGGAACGCTTCCGTTTCTTTTTGGTATGGATTCGAAGGCTCCCGGTATTCCGTCCGCTCGCCCGGCCTGATCCAGGATAAGCGCCGCGGGTTCCAATCCAGCACTCCCTGATCGGTATAAACGGCCAGTCCCACGCCGTCCGCTTCGGTTCCCGCCGGCAGCACGCACGTATTGGAAATATTGGCGACCAGGCCGCTTTTCAGCTTGAGCGTGACCGTGCCGACATCCGAGACTTCCACGCCTTCCTCCTGCTCATGTTTGACGCGGCTGCCGTACAGCGCATACACTTCCTCCACCTCGCCGGCCAAGTAACGAAGCAAATCCGCCAGATGCGTGGTTTGTTCGATGAACTGCCCTCCGGAACCGTTCTGCTTCCTCCACCAGGAAACGCCGGGCATGCCGTCCATCCAGCGGCCGAGAACCATGCCCGCCTTCTGCTGACGCAAAAGTTCCTTCATTTTATCCATGTTGGACTGGTAGCGGAAATGATACCCGACCGAAGTGAGCAAACCGGCTTCCTCCACCCCTGCCAGGATGCTCCGCGGAACGTCCGTATCCAGTCCGAGCGGTTTCTCCGCCAAAAACGGGATGCGGCGCAGGATCAGCTCCCGTTCGATCGCTCCGTGCGACATCGGGGGCACGCAAACGTATGCCGCGTCCAGCCGCTCCGTTTCCAGCATTTCCGTCAGGTCCCCATATCCGGCGGCCCCGTACGGCTGCGCCGCATGCTCCGCCTTCTCCTTGCTGGTCCCCAAAAAAGCCCGAACCTTTACGCCCTCGGCTGCGACCAGCAAATCCGCGTGTACCTTGCTGAACCAGCCTGTCCCGATGATTCCGATCTGAAGCGCCATGGCAGATCCCACCTTCTTCCGTATTTATCCCCTATCATACAGGACGTTCGGAAGGGTTGGCTACGGATTTCATCCGTTCCGCCTAGCTCTTCCATTCCTCCGGAAGCAGCGCCCGGTAATGCGGCTGCGTAAACCGGTCGTCGATCAGCATCAAAACCCCGGTATCCCGCTCCGAGCGGATCAGCCTGCCGCCGGCCTGCAGCACTTTGTTCATGCCGGGCAGAACGTAAGCGTAATCGTAGCCGCTTTTGCCTTCGCGGTTAAAATGGTCGCGGATCAGGTTCCGCTCCAGCCCGAGCTGGGGCAGCCCGACGCCGACGACGGCCACGCCGATCAGGCGGTCTCCCTGCAGGTCGATGCCTTCCGAGAAAATGCCTCCGAGCACGGCAAACCCGGCCAACGTATCGCGATTATCCGCCCGGAAAGCGGACAGGAAACGCTCCCGCTCCTCTTCGGCCATGCCGGGTCCCTGCACGATCGTCCCGACGTCCGGATATTTCATGGCGAAAACTTCATACACGCTCTGCAAATATTGGTAGGAAGGGAAAAAGAGCATGTAATTGCCCCGTTTTCCGGTAACCAGCCGGTAGAGCAAATCGGCCAGCGCTTCGCGCGTCCGCTCCCGGTCGCGGTACCTGGTGGACAGCGGGTGAATCTGCACGTCAAGCTGCTCCTTCTTGAAAGGCGTTGGGATCGAGACGGCATAATCGTCCGCATCCGCCCCCAGCATATCCCGATAATAGGAAAGCGGCGTCAACGTCGCCGAGAAAAACACCGTCGAACGATACCCTTTCTCCGCCTGCGCCAGCAAATAGGAAGGGTCCAGGCAAAACATCCGGATCGTGACGTCGCTGCGCATAATCTCCGCATAGGTCACGTACCGTTCGTCGTACAGCTTGGACGTGCGGATGAAGTTTTGGGCAGCAAAATACGTTTCCAGCAGAAGCTGCTGTTCTCCCGGGCCTGCGGCCAGTTCCCGTTCGGCCTCGCCTGCAAAGGCCTCCAGGAGACGAACCAGCTCTTCGGGAGCTTCTTCGGACACATGCGTCCGTTCGTCGCCGCAAGCCTTCCGAAATTCGATGAAGTATTTGTTCACGGCGTCCGCGGCCTGGGCAACGGCCCGGTTGCGCTGCTTGTAATCCCGTTTCAGCTGGAGAAAGCCGGCTTTGCCGATGTCGGCCGAGAACATCTCCCGCCCCCGATCGACCAGGTTATGCGCTTCGTCCACCAGCAGCACCGTACGCCGTTTTTGCTCTTCCATCAGCCTTTTGAACGACACGCGCGGATCAAAAACGTAATTGTAATCGCAAATGACCGCATCCGCCGCATATGCCGCATCAAGCGAAAACTCGAAGGGACAGACCCTATGCTTCCGGGCGTACCGCTCAAGCACCTCCCGCGTCATGATCGTTTCGTTGGCGAGAATGTCGAGCACCGCGCCGTTAATCCGGTCGTAATAACCGTCCGCATACGGACAGGCTTCCTTCGTGCATACGGTCTCCTCTTGAAAGCAGACCTTCTCCTTGGCGGTGATCGTGACGGACTGCAGGCGCAGCCCCTTCTCCTGCATCAGGCCTAACGCCTGCTCCGCGGCGGTCCGGGTAATGGTTCTTGCCGTCAGGTAAAAAATTTGCCCGAGCAGCCCTTCGCCGATCGCTTTGACGGACGGAAACAGGGTGGACATCGTTTTGCCGATCCCGGTCGGCGCTTTGGCCAGCAGCTTTTTCTTTTCCATGATCGCCCCGTACACCGACCCGGCCAGCTTTCTCTGCCCTTCGCGGTATGCGGGAAAAGGAAACGGCAGCGCCCGGATGCTCTCATCCCTGAGACGTACATTTTCGAGCCGCAGGGCGGCGTAGGGGGCGTACCGCCTGACGACGTCCGTCACGAAATCCGTCAGCTCGGCGAAGGTGCGGGTGCGCTTGAACCGCCTTTCCTCCCCCGTTTTGGCGTCTACGTAAGTGAGCTGAACGCCCACGCGCTCCAAACCCTGATCCTTTGCTACAATATAAGCGTATACCTCCGCTTGGGCCCAATGGACGGCTCGCCCGTCCTCAAGCATGTCCAGTCCGGCCGAGGTCGATTTGATTTCGTCGACGGTCAGCCCCTCGTCCGTGACGATCAAACCGTCGCATCTTCCTTCGATTTGATATATAATGCCGTCAAACGGGATTTCCGTTTTAAGATATACTTCTTTATGATCCCCTTCCCGGTACGCCCGCTGCACCTGCTGGTGAATCCGGGTGCCCTCATGCATCGCGGCCGGGGTCCGGAAACCGGAATCGATGCTCCCGCTGCTGAATACATATTCCACGAGCGGCCTAACCGAAATATGTACGATGTTGCTTTTCGTTTCTTCGCCAGTCAATGGGATCACCCGTTCCCCTGTTGTTTTTCAATATCATACCACATCGTTCTTCCCGCAGCCTACCTCCCCTTCCCAGAAAAAGGGTGTTCCTTCCAAAAAGTTGTCCAAAATGTTTCCGGAAGCCAAAAAAATATTGCCTGTTTAAAGTATTAAAGGGTTGAAGATTTCCGGCACTCTCGTGTATAATTCTTGTTTAAATACAGATTCATGCTTACAGAATGCGTAAGCCTTAAGTTAGATTTTCTTAATGCTTCAGCATTCTGTAATTTTGAATCCAGGGATAAGGAGAGAAGCCAATGACATTTTTGCATGTAGAACTGCCTGCGGAAAAGAAAGCCAAATCGTATGTCAATGAAGTCTTCGAAACGGTGTGTAAAAGGAACCCGAACGAAAGCGAATTCCATCAGGCCGTCAAGGAAATCCTCGACTCGCTCGTTCCCGTGCTGGCCAAAGAGCCCAAATACATGGAGAACGGCATTCTGGAAAGACTGGTTGAGCCTGAAAGACTGATTACCTTCCGGGTTCCTTGGGTAGACGATCAAGGAATCGTGCGCGTCAACCGCGGCTACCGCGTCCAATTCAACAGCGCTATTGGCCCTTACAAGGGCGGACTTCGCTTTCACCCCTCTGTAAACTCCAGCATCATCAAATTTCTCGGTTTTGAGCAAATTTTGAAAAACTCCCTGACAGGCCAGCCGATCGGCGGCGGTAAAGGCGGTTCGGATTTTGACCCGAAAGGCAAATCGGACGCCGAAGTCATGCGCTTTACCCAAAGCTTCATGACCGAGCTGTACAAATACATCGGATCGGACGTTGACGTTCCTGCCGGCGATATCGGGGTAGGCGCCCGCGAGATCGGATTTATGTTCGGCCAGTACAAGCGCATTCGCAGCGGCAACGAAGCCGGCGTCCTGACGGGAAAAGGCATCACTTACGGCGGAAGCTTGGCTCGTCCTGAAGCGACGGGCTACGGCACGGTATATTTCGTCAACGAAATGCTGAAAGCGAAGGGCGACAGCCTCGAAGGCAAAACGGTCGTCGTTTCCGGCTCCGGCAACGTGGCCATTTACGCCATCCAGAAAGCGAACCAATTCGGCGCGAAAGTCGTGGCATGCAGCGATTCCGCCGGTTACGTGTACGATCCGGAAGGCATCGATTTCGAAACGGTGAAACAGCTGAAGGAAGTCGAAAGAAAACGGATCAGCGAATACGTGAAGCTGCATCCGGGCGCAAAATATTTCGAAGGCTGCTCGGACATCTGGACGATCCCTTGCGACATCGCCCTGCCTTGCGCGACCCAAAACGAAATCGACGAAAACGCGGCGAAGCTGCTCGTAGCCAACGGCGTCAAAGCCGTGGCGGAAGGCGCCAACATGCCTTCGACGCTGGCCGCCATCGATGTATTCCTTGAAAACGGCGTTCTGTTCGGACCGGCCAAAGCGGCCAATGCCGGCGGCGTAGCCGTGTCCGCGCTCGAAATGTCCCAAAACAGCATCCGTACGTCCTGGACGTTCGAAGAAGTCGACGAAAAGCTGCATCAAATCATGATCAACATTTACAACAACAGCGCCCAAGCGGCCGAGCAATACGGCTACCCGGGCAACCTCGTGGTCGGCGCCAACATTGCCGGCTTCGTCAAAGTGGCTGACGCGATGATCGCCCAAGGCGTCATCTAATCCGGTCTCATTCATTTTTTACAAGCATCCGGTTTCCCGGAAGAAATTTGCCCCTTGCGGCAAACCTATTTTCTTCCGGAAGGCCGGATGTTTTTTGTTGTTGGCCGCGAAACGGCTTTTTACCCCGAATTTGCCTTGAAATGTTTTGTCCCCGGTTTTGACTTCTGATCTGGCGAGGGGCATAATATTTTTATTACGATCCGGAATTTTGCAAGTTTTTTTGACTCACGAAGCTCCGAAAATCCGCATCCATCACCTGCTTCGCTGCCCGCTGGGCGGCTAGTTGTTTTTCTCAACGGAGGGAAGTCGTATCGTGTCACGTGAATCCATTGCCCAAATTTTAAAAAAGCCGTTTGCGATCTTTACGATCATTCTGCTGTTGAAGGGGTACCTTGCCTGGGCCGTAACGTTTGGAGATTGGCTGCCCTGGAGGGTGCTGATCACGGAAATCCCTTTCATATGGCTGCTGTTTTGCCTGATCGAATGGTGCGCCTCCAAGCGCAAGCTCATGGCCTATACGATCGTAAACATCATACTCACCGGCGTTTTTTTCGCAGTCATCATGTATTTCAAGTACTACGGCGTCATCGTCAACTACCATGCCTTGGCGCAGGTCAACCAGGTAACCGAGGTCAAAAGCAGCGTGTTCTCGCTGATGGACCCGTATTATCTGCTTGTGTTTGCCGATATTATCGTGCTGCTCGTGCTTTTGCTGAAAAGCCGCAAGGTCAAGGAATGGAGAATCAGCATCAAGCGCAAGCCGAAAAAAAGCGTCGTATCCGTTGTCTTCATCTTGTGCCTGGTCGTCTGCCTGTTTAACATTTTGCCGAACCGGGCCAGCATGAACGAAATCAAAAAAGCCCAGCAAATGGGCATTCTCAACTATGAGGCTTATACGATTTTTTCGCAGAAGAAAGAGCCGCTCATTCCGCTGGAAAACATCCATCAGGCCGACATCGACAAACTGAAGGGCATTACCGTGCCCGACCATCCCAAATATTTCGGGAATGCCAAGGGGAAAAACCTGATCATCATTCAGCTGGAATCGTTCCAGAATTTCCTGATCGGCCTGAAAATCGACGGCAAGGAAATTACGCCGAACATGAACAAGCTTGCCAAGGAGCAGCTCTACTTCTCGAACTTTAACCAGCAAGTCGGACAAGGAAATACGTCGGATGCGGAATTCGTGGTCAACACCTCCTTCTACATTCCGCCGGACGGAGCCGCCACCCAACGTTACGTGGACAAAAAGCTGCCAAGCCTGCCGCGTCTGTTGGAGCAAAACGGCTACAATACGCTTACGCTGCACACCAACAAGGTGCATTTCTGGAACCGGGAGGAGCTGTATTCCTCGCTTGGCTTCCAGCATTATTACGACCAGTCTTATTTCGGGGAAGACGATCTGGTATTCTTCGGCGCTTCCGACGAGGTGCTGTACGCGAAGACGGCCAAGAAGCTGCAGGAGCTCGACCGGGAGGACAAACCTTTTTACGCCCAAATCATCTCGATGTCGGCGCATCACCCGTTTACGATTCCGGCCCGAAAATACAAAATGGAGCTGCCTGAACGTTACCAAGGCACTTTTGTCGGAGACTATATCCGGGCGCAAAATTATGCCGATTACGCTTTGGGGCTTTTCATCGAGGATTTGAAGCAAAAAGGGCTCTGGGACGACAGCCTGATCGTCATATACGGAGACCATATGGGACTGCCGATTTATTCCCTGGACCATGACGATAAAGAGCTCATGAAAGAAATTTACGGGCATGAATATTCGTACACCGACATGCTGAACATTCCGCTGATCATTGCCGGCAGCGGCGTTCCGCACGAGCAAATCCGCGAGGAGGTCGGCGGGCAAACCGACATTATGCCGACGGTGGCCAACCTGCTTGGCGTTTCCTTGAAGGATCACGTCCATTTCGGGCAGGACCTGCTGAACCAGACCTATAATTTGCTCCCGCAGCGGTATTACCTGCCTTCCGGATCGTTCTTGAACGACAACGCGATGTTCATGTCCGGCAGCGGATATGAGGATGGCACGCAATACCCGCTGAGCGGAAACGATTCGATCGGCAAAGGAACGACCAAAGATGAATTCAATCGCGCGCTCCGGCTGCTGAAGCTTTCCGACAGCTACGTGAACCAGCAGCCGCTGAAGTAAGCCCCCGCGCGGCAAATAAGCCCCGCTCCTGATGTCAATCAGGGCGGGGCTTTTTCATATCATTACGGCTAATACGCAAGCTGGTGCAGCAAATCGGTCAGCACCTGAACGCCGGCTTCCAAATGTTCGGGTTCCGTATATTCGAGCGGCGAATGGCTGATGCCTTTTCGGCTCGGGACAAAAGCCATGGCCGTCCGGCAGCAGGCCGCCAAGATTTGGGCGTCATGGCCTGCGCCGCTCGGCATCCGCCGGTACGGCAAATCCCGCGATTGGCAGATCCGCTCGATGGCATCCGTAAGCTCCGCATCCATGGCAATCGGCGCGGTATTCATCCAACGTTCGGTCTCGATGTCGACGTTGCGCCGCCCGGCAACCTCATGCAGCAGGCCGACGAAATGGGCGCAAGCCTCTTCCAGCTTGGCCCCGTCGGGATGGCGGACGTCCATGGTGAAGATGACTTCCCCCGGGATGACGTTAGGCGTGCCGGGAATCAGCTCCATGCGCCCGACCGTCGCCACAAGCGGCGCACCGATCTCATCCGCGCCGTCCATGACCGCCGCCACCATCTCGCCGGCAGCCCGCATCGCATCCCTGCGGTACGGCATCGGCGTCGTCCCCGCATGGTTCGCCTCTCCTTTCACGCGGACGGTATAACGCTGCAAACCGACGATTTGCTCGACGATGCCGATCGTTTGCCCTTCCTGCTCCAAGATCGCTCCTTGCTCGATATGCAGCTCGATAAAGGCGCCGATATCCGTCCGCGCCCCGCGCCCCCGGCTTCCGGGCCCGAAGCCCGCCGCCTTCATCGCCTCCATGAAAGAAATCCCCTGATGGTCCCGCGCATGCTCCACATCCTTGTAACCCGCAGCGCCGGTCAGAAACGTCGATCCCCAATAGTTATAAGGGAACCGGCTGCCTTCCTCTTCGCAAAAAGCGACGACCTCGATCGTTTTTTTCGGCGCTCCGTATTTCTCGCGCAGGCGGGCCAGCGCCGCGATTCCGGCCACGATCCCGTACGCTCCGTCGTATTTCCCCCCGCGCTGCACGGTGTCCACGTGCGAACCGGTCAAAATGCACTCGCTGTCCGCATCCGTGCCCTGCAGCCGTCCGAACAAATTGCCGGCATCGTCGAAAGCGGGTTCAAGCCCAAGCGATTTCATTTTTTCCGCCAATGCCTCCTGCGCTTCCTTCCAGGAACGCGTATATAAAAGACGGGTCACTCCGCCGTCCGCATCCGCCCCGTAGCGGCCCAACCACTCGATAAGCTGTTCGGTCATCTGCATGTCTTCCTGCTCCAATCCTGTCTCGGTTTTCAAGCTGATGCAAAATATCCCCGCTCATACCGGATTTTCTGCATACTCTTCTTCGCTTCTATACACCATATCACTGCTGCAACAAAATTTCTATGTATACCCGCAAAGCCCTGTTTTCAGGTTTGCCCGGCTCCTTTTTTTCTGTAAATACGAACATTAATGACTATGATATTGCGCAAAGTTCGCTTTTTCCTTTGACGCGTTCAAAATGTACATGGTATAGTTACAAGGCAGAAGACGAAAACACAACCAGACAAAGGAGTCCTCCAGCAATCATGAACAGCACGAGATTATCTTGGTTAGACCGCTTTTTTAAGCTCAGCCATTATAAGACGAACGTGAAAACCGAAATTCTCGCCGGTCTCACCACGTTCGTCACGATGGCATACATCATTGTCGTCCAACCGGACTTGATGAAAGCCGCAGGCATGGATCAGGGTGCCGTCATGGTAACGGTGCTGCTGGCATCCGGCCTGTTCAGCATTATTATGGGACTTTACGCGAAACGGCCGTTTGGCGTAGCGCCCGGCATGGGCGGAAACGTATTTTTTGCCTACAGCATCGTGGCCGCGGGCCTCGCGACATGGCAGCAGGGACTCGGGATGGTGTTCATCTCCGGCGTGGTATTCCTGCTGCTCACCTTCTTGGGGCTGCGCGAAACGATATCCCGCATCATTCCTAAAAATATCAAGCATGCCATTGGCGCGGCCGTCGGCTTGTTCATCATCGGCACCGGCTTTGCCAATGCAGGCATCATCGTACAAAACAAAACCGGAACGCTCACGCTCGGCAGCTTGCATTCGCCGACCGTGCTGCTTTCCCTGATCGGGCTGGTCATCATCATCGGCCTGATGGCGCGCAAATTAAAGGCGGCCGTTTTCATCGGGATCATCATCACGTCCGCCATCGGGATACCGATGGGCATTACGAAGCTTCCGCATTCTTTCGGGGATTTATTTTCCCTGCCGCCGGATCCGTCTTCGATCATCTTCCAGGTCGATATTCCCGGTGCCTTGAAGCTTGCGTTTTTCCCGCTGATGTTTACCTTTTTCACGGGGGAATTTTTCTCCACCATGGGCACCGTGCTCGGCGTAGGAGCGAAAGCGAACCTGCTCGACAAGGAAGGGAACCTTCCGGATATCAAAAAGCCGTTTATCGTCGACGGGATCGCGACGGTGGGCGGATCCTTGCTCGGACAAACGACCATCACGACTTACATTGAATCCGCGAGCGGCGTCGAAGCCGGCGGACGCACGGGCCTCACGGCCGTCACGACGGGGGTTGTGTTCCTGCTCGCTTTGTTCGTTACGCCGCTCATCCTGCTCATTCCTAGCGCGGCTACGGCTCCGGCCCTGATCGTCATCGGCTTGTCCATGCTCGCCACGCTGAAGAACATCGACATGGAAGAATGGGAAGAATTCCTTCCCGCTTTGCTCACCGTCATCTCTGCGGGACTTACGTTCAGCCTGGCGAACGGTATCGTATTCGGCATTTTGTCTTACGTCGTCATCAAAGTATTCCTGGGCAAATTCCGCGATATCCATATCGGGTTATGGATTTTGTGCATTCCGCTTATCTACTACCTCTGGCTCAAATAATCTGGGATAAGGAGATCGATTCAGCATGAACCGCACACTTATTGCCGCCGCACGCGGCGATCATCCACTGGATTTAGCGATCAACAACATTCGGCTGGTCAACGTTTTTACCGGCGAAATTTACCCGGCTGCCATCGGCATCGCGGACGGCACCATCGTTCACGTCACCGCGCCGGGCGAAACGGAGCTTGAAGCCAACGAAACCATCGACGGGCAAGGCAAGTTCGCCGTTCCCGGACTGATCGATACGCATTTGCACATCGAAAGCAGCATGCTGACGCCGGCCCATTACGCGGAAGCCGTGCTGCCTCACGGCACGACGCTGATCGTGACCGATCCGCATGAAATCGGCAACGTCCTGGGCGAGGAAGGCGTTCGTTACATGGTCGAAGCCAGCAAGGTGCTGGACCTGCGCGTCATGACGCTGGCGCCGTCCTGCGTGCCGTCCGCCCCGGCGGTCGAAACGGGCGGGGCGGATTTCACGCCCGAGGTCATCGAACGCATGTTGACCTGGGACGGCATCGACGGCGTGGCCGAAGTGATGAACTATCACGGCGTCATTCACGAAGACCCGCGCATGATGGGCATCCTCGAAGCCAATGAACGCGCCGGCAAAATTCCGCAGGGACACGCGCCGACGGTCGTCGGCCGCGAGCTGTCGGCTTACCTCGTCGCCGGACCGGACTCCGACCATGAATGCCGCACCATGGAAGAAGCGATCGCCAAACTTCGCGCCGGCATGATCGTGGACATTCGCGAAAGCTCCTTTTCGCTGAATATGGCCGAAGTCGCCAAGGCGATCGCCGGCAAAGGGTACCTGCCGAACGTTACGCTGTGCACCGATGACGTGCTGGCATCCGACCTGATCGACCGGGGCCATATCAACCACGTCGTGGTCCGTGCCATCGAAGAAGGCATTCCGGCCGTGGACGCCATCCGCTATGCGACGCTGAACGCCGCAAACCGCCTGAACCGCAAGGATGTTGGAGCCATCGCTCCGGGACGCCTTGCCGACATCGTGCTGGTCGACGCGCTTGAAACGATGAACGTCTCCGACGTTTTCATCGGCGGCGAAGCGATCGTCAAAGAAGGCAGGCTGATCAAACGCCAGCAGCATCTGGAGCCGCCGCAGGCGTATTTGCAAACCGTGCACCTGCCGGAAATCCACGCCGACGATTTGCGCCTCGACGTCTACGACCCGAACGCCACCGAAGCGCGCGTACGCGTCATCGAATACGATTTTGCGCCCGGCCTTCCTACCGGATTCATCGAAACCGTGCTGCCGGTCAAAGACGGACAGCTTGTCCCGGAAGCATATGACGGACATAAAGGGCCTCTGAACCGCGTAGCCGTATGGCATCGCCACGGACTGAACAACAATAAGGCGCTCGGGCTGACGGCAGGCTTCGGCATTATCGAAGGCGCGGTAGCGACGACGGTTGCCCATGACAGCCACCATCTGGCCGTCCTTGGCGTCAACACCGACGATATGGTCATGGCGGCCAACGAGCTGCGCAAGCGCAACGGCGGCATGATCGCCGTCAAAAACGGCAAGGTGATCGCATTCCTTCCGCTCCCGCTTGCAGGGCTGATGAGCTTGGAGGAAGGCGAAACCTTCGCGCCGAAAATCAAAGAATTCATCGAGATCATCCAGGCCGAAGTCATGCCGGGCAAAAACCCGATCCACCGCATGATCGTCGTCACGCTCCCGGTCATTCCGGCAGCCAAAATTACCGATCTTGGCTTGGTGGACGTCAACAAGCAGGAGCTTGTCCCGCTGATTATCGAAACCAAATAATCCTTTGAACCATAAAAGCCCCCGGGACCGCGCCGGACGTCCAACGTCCTTGCGGTTCGGGGGCTTCTTTTTTCGATCCGGCGCCGATTCCGGTTTTGCTTACACGACCGGCTGGTCTTCCGCTTTTTCCGGCACAGGGGACAAATAACGCTCCACAAAACGGCTTATGCGATACGCATACTCCTTTTTGTCAACAAAATAGGCATTCGCATGGACCGCGGCAGGCACGACATACAAATCGGTTTCTCCTCCGGCCGCCGCTGCGAGGCGATGGACCATTGGAAAAGGAACAAACGCGTCCTTGTCCCCATGGATGAACAAAATGGGAAGGCGCGTTTTGGCGACCTGCTTCAAGGCCGAACCTTCACCGAAAAAATAACCTGCCCGGAGCTTGCACACCAGACTGGTTACAGGCAATAGCGGAAACGGGGGCAGCTTGTACATCTGCTTCAGCTGGTACGTCAAAATGTCCTTGATCGAAGTGTAGGCGCAGTCGGAGACGATGCATTTTACCTGGTCGGGGAGCTGCTCGCCGCTGGCCATCAGCACCGTTGCCCCGCCCATCGAGACGCCGTGCAGCGTTATCTGCATGTCGGGCCCGCTTCGCTCCAAAATATAACGGATCCACTGCACGACGTCCCTGCGGTCATGCCAGCCGAAACCGATGTAATCGCCGCCGCTTTGCCCGTGTCCGCGGTTATCCGGCATCAGGACATGGAAACCCATGTCGCTGTACAGCTTGGCGAAAGCGCCCATTTCCCGTCCTTGGCTGTTATATCCGTGTACCACGATCGCCGTCCGGTTCGACGGCCGGGGCGCAGGGATGTAATATCCCGTCAGCGGCAGCCCGTCCTCTCCTTGAATATGCACGGTTTCGACAGGCTGGCTGCTCAGCCATTCCTCCGCATGTTCCCACGGATGATCCATTTTTACCAGTGCCGGATCGGTTTCCAGGAAATCTTTCCGGCTTCGTTTGATGCCTACATTATAGAAATATATGCTTGCTCCGAAAAGAAGCAGCAGGATGACGATCACGCATAAAAAGACGATCATTGCCGCGGTCATGTTTTCCTCCTTACCGAAATTGCGATCGAGCCACTGTAAATATGTACCTTTTAAAAATACCACTTGCCGCGGTCTTTCACAATGATTGACCCAATCAAAAAAACAGCCCGCGGCTTATGTCCGCTGCGGCTGCTTTTTGAGGCTCGGAGTTCCGCTTCAGGAGTCTCCTTTATTTTGCTGTTTGCGCGCCATGGCCCGCAGCGCTTCGCGGTAAGCATCGTCGGAGCTGGGGTCCGGCTTGGCTTCGGCCTTCTCCTGCCGGACTTCTTCCGGAGCATACCCCGCAAACTTGCGCAGAGCCTCGCGATAAGCCCGGTCGCCTTCGCTTGCGGACCGGTGCGCCTCCGATTCGGCTTCCGCCAGCGCCGTCCGGTCCGCGGCTCTTGGCGCGACCGTCCTTGAAGGTTCTGACGGAGCCGCGGCCGGGGGCCCGACCTCCGGAGGAAGATCCTGAATGGACATCGCAGGCGGAGCTTCGGGCGTTTCAGCCGCTTCTTGCTTTGCAGGTTCCTTTATTTCCTTGCGTTTGCCGGCCCGTTTGCCGGCACGGGAGTTATAGACGAAAAGAAAAACAAGCGCTGCAATGGCGAGCACCACGAATGCAATGACCATCGTTCATTCACCCTACCTTGAGGCCGATGAAGCAACCAGCCGTTTGGTTACCTCAGCCACCCGTCTGCCCAAAGCGCGCCCAAGGATCAAGTCGTTTTCGCTTGGCAGGTTTTTCGGATCTTCATCGGACAGCTCGACGGGGCAGGTGACGCCAACGCCGTAATAAGAGCCGTACAGGGCATTTTCCGGAATGTCGCTCGGGAGCCCGACGATGATCATGCCGTTATGAAGCATCGGCGTAATCAGGTTGATTAACGTCGACTCCAGGCCGCCGTGAACGGTAGCGGTCGTGCAAAATACGCCGCCCACTTTTCCGATCAGCTTGCCCTGGGCCCATAAATACCCCAGACGATCGATCCATGTCTTCAGCCCGGCGCTGATCGTCCCGAAATGCCCCGGGCAGCCCCAGATGATGGCGTCCATGCCTTCCAGCTTGTAAATATCCGCCTCATTGACATGGGCAATCTCCGTTTCCGCTCCTTCGACTTCGCGGGCGCCTTCGGCCACGGAAAGGGCAAGCGCTTCGGTATGTCCGTTTTCGCTGTCATAAACCACGTATATTTTCATGCGGATGATCCCCCTTACTCATGCTTTGATTCCTTATTTATCCCCATTCCCTTTTCATTTATCCATAGGCATGGCGGCCGGATGCAAAAATCGACAATGCTGAATATGCTATCCCCATTTAGGGGATGCTCACTTTATCTGGCTGCAACCAGCTACCCAAGATTAGGAGGAGACTAACACGTATGAACTCTCGCGCACTTCTCGTCAATGTTCTTGTCGTCATCATCGTGCTCGCGTTGGGCGGTGCGGCGATCTACTATTACAACCAGACGTCGAATTACGTGAAAACCGACAATGCGCAGGTGACGGGACAGGCCGTTTCCATTAACGCGCCGGCGGCCGGAAAGCTGGCGAGCTGGAACGGGCAGGTCGGGCATTATTACCAAACGGGCGAAGTGGTGGGAAGCATCGTCGCGCAAGGAACCCGCACGGACATTACGTTTCCGCTCAGTTCCACGATCGTACAGCAGAACGCTCTTCCCCATACGTATGTCGCGCCCGGCACGACGCTGGCAAGGGCTTATAATTTGAACAATCTGTGGATCACCGCCAACATTGAAGAAACGAAGCTGGACAAAATCAAAGTCGGACAAACGGTCGACGTCTATGTCGATGCCTTTCCGGATACGACGCTGACGGGCAAAATCGATCAAATCGGACTGGCGACCGCTTCGACGTTTTCGATGTTTCCAACGACGAATTCCAACGCCAACTACACGAAAGTGACGCAAGTCGTTCCGATTATTATCACGATCGAAGGCTACAAAGGTCTCGGGCTCGTTCCCGGCATGAACGCTACCGTCCGAATCCACATTTAGCGAGGGGGCTTTCCTGCCATGGCAAACGCAAAGGAATTTCATATGGGGCGAACGCTCACCGTCCTGCTGCTGGGAGCCTTTGTCTCCATTTTGAACCAAACGCTTCTGAACGTGGCCATCCCCCATTTGATGAATGAATTCAACGTGTCGGCCACGACCGTCCAGTGGCTCTCCACCGCGTATATGCTCGTGAACGGCGTGCTCGTGCCGGTGACGGCGTTTCTGATCGAATCGTACGGAACGCGCGCCTTGTTCATGTCCGCCATGGGCCTTTTTACCGCCGGGGCGGTCATATGCGCCGTCAGCAACTCGTTCGTGATCATGCTCGTCGGGCGGATCATTCAGGCGAGCGGCGCGGGCATCATTATGCCTGTCGTCATGAACGTGTTTCTGACGGTGTTTCCCCCGGAAAAACGGGGAACCGCGATGGGGACGATGGGCATCGCCATGATGTTCGCCCCCGCGGTCGGCCCGACGCTTTCCGGCTGGATCGTGGAGCATTACACGTGGCGCATTTTGTTCATCATGGTCATCCCGCTTGCCGTGTTGGACATTTTGTTCGCTTTCCGGTGGCTGACGAACGTCAACAAGCTGACCAAACCGAAGTTCGATTTTTGGGGAGTCGTCTTTTCCACGCTTGGTTTCGGCGTGCTTCTGTACGGCTTCAGCTCGGCGGGAGACAAAGGCTGGACAAGCGGGGTCGTGCTTGGCTCGCTGTTCGTCGGCCTCGTCTTTATCGCGTTGTTCGTCGTGCGCGAGCTGAACATGAAGGTTCCGATGCTCGATTTTCGGGTGTTCCAGTACGATATCTTTACGTTTTCCACCATTATCGGCGGCCTGGTCAACATGGCGATGTTCGGCGCGATGCTGCTGCTCCCGATTTACCTGCAAAACATCCGGGGCTTCACGCCGCTCCAGTCGGGGCTGCTATTGCTGCCCGGCGCTTTGCTGATGGGCGTCATGTCGCCGATCTCCGGCGCGATTTTCGATAAAACCGGGGCCAGGCCGCTTGCGATCGTCGGTCTCATCATCACGGCGCTGACGACGTTCGAATTAAGCAAGCTGACCTCGGACACCACCTTCTCCCACCTGATGCTGCTGTACACGGTGCGCAGCTTCGGCATGTCGCTGATCATGATGTCCGTGCAGACCGAAGGACTCAACCAGCTTCCCCCTCGGCTTGGGGCCCATGGCACGGCGATGTCCAATACGATGCGGCAGGTGGCCGGTTCGATCGGGACCGCGCTGCTCGTGACGGTCATGTCCACGCGCACGACGATCCACGTTGAGCAGTCGGCGGAGCTGTATACGCCAAACAATCCGTTTTTGACCGAAAACCTGGCCGCGGTCAGCCAAAACATCTCCGCCGCGGCCGGTGTGCCTGCCGAAACCGGATACGCCCTGGCGCTTCAAAGCGTCATTGGCGTCGTGACCGAAAAGGCAACGATCGAAGGGATCAACGACGCCTTTATCGTGGCGACCTGGATCGCCGTCATCGCATTGGTGTTGTCCTTCTTCCTGCGCCGGGCGCGGAAAGGCAAAAGGACCAAACCCGCGAAATAATAATCCGAACGCCCAGGAAGGCTTGATGACGAAAAACGCTCCCGCATATGGGGATACCCCCCGCGTGCTGGAGCGTTTTTATTGTCCAAAGCGGCAGGACGAAGCCGGGCATGCCTCCATCGACGCCACGAATTTTATCCGCAAGTTCAAAAAAAACGAGGGGCCGACTCCGATCCAATACCGGACCGTCGTCCGCGCCGAACGCCCCCGCGAAGAAGCGAGTTTGTAGCGCTTGCCCCTCATACGAACCTGCATTCCGGGAAGGAACGGCAGGTTTTCTTTATTTTTTCACGCCCCATGCTTTCAGGATCGCGTCATGCACGTACGTGTTTTCGTGCACGCCCGTAAAGAGCTCCGCGCCGCTTCCCATGGCCGTCAGCGGAATGTCCGCCCCGGTATGCCCGGAAGTCGTCCAATCGACGTAAAACTGCTCTTTCGAGCCGTAAATGCTGAACGGTCCGTCCTCTTTCGAAATGCCGTCGCCGGATTCGTCTTTCTCGTCGACGGGCTCGAGCGAAAAGCCGCCGGTTTCATGGTCGGCCAGCACCAGCACGAGGGTGTCCGGGTGCTTTTTCGCGAATTCTTTGGCGACGCCTACCGCTTTGTCCAGCTCCTGCCCGGCTTTGATCGTCAGCTTCGCGTTGTTTTCATGCGCCATTTCGTCGGTTCCTTCCTCTTCAACCATCAGGAAAAAGCCTTTTTTGTTGGTGGACAGCGTGTCCAGCGCCTTTTGCGTCATGTCTTTAAGCGAAACGACAGGGTTGTATACGTCCCCTTCGCCTTCCGGATTTTGCTGGAACATCTCCTCGTTGGCGAACAGCCCGAGGATTTTTCCGTTTTTCGCCTTTTGCAGCTCTTCTTTGCTCGTTACGTATTGATAGCCGAGTTTTTTCGCGTGATCGACGAGATTGCCTTCCGTGCCTTTGCTTTCTTCTTTAGGATCTTCGGCCGGATGATCCGGGAATTTGCCCGGATTTCCCGCAGGGTACCAGAAGTCTTCTCCGCCGCCGAGCAGCACGTCGACTTTGCTGTTATCCAGATACTGTTTGGCGATTTTGCTTTGCTGCGAACGGTCTTCGACGTGAGCGCCGAATGCGGCCGGCGTGGCGTCCGTAATTTGGCTCGTCGTCACGAGGCCCGTCGATTTGCCGAGGCCTTTTGCCGCTTCAAGCAGCGTTTTGGCCGGTTTTTTGTTGGCGTCGACGCCGACCGCGCCGTTATACGTCTTCACGCCGCTGGCGATCGCCGTGGCGGCTGCCGCGGAGTCGGTCACCGCCGACGTGGAGTGGGTACGCAAAAATGCGGAATAAGGCATGTCGTCCATCTGCAGCTTGCCGTTCAGACCCACCGTGTTCAAACGAATGGCATCGCGCTGGGACGTTCCCATGCCGTCGCCGACGAACAAAATGACGTTTTTCGCTTTGGCGGGCGGCGCCGCGTTCCCTTTCGCTTGAACGGCTCCCCCGGATACGATAAGGCTGGCTGCCGCCGTCAGGCACAGCGCGGCTTGCACGATACTGCGTTTCTTTTTGCTCATCATAATTCCTCCTTCATATCGTTCCTGCTAGGGTTAGTATAGAAGGAAACTATGAAAAGAAATGAAGAGAAATGTAAACGCAATGTTTAATTGCATCCTTTTGCTCGCGCGCTTTCTTTTTTTCAATTTCAACTGGCCGGGAGATTATGATATATTTCATATGGAGACAGGTCCGTTTCTTGCGGCCGGTTTCGGCCCGGTAACGAGCCTTGGAATCGAATATGAACTCACGAGTGGTGAAGGAGGAAATGCAAGTGGAATTCAGAATCGAAAAAGACACCATCGGCGAAATTAAAGTTCCCGCGGACAAGCTGTGGGCAGCCCAAACGCAGCGGAGCTTTGAAAATTTCAAAATCGGTACGGAGAAAATGCCGCTGGAGCTGATCCGCGAATTTGCGATCCTGAAAAAAAGCGCGGCGCTCGCGAATAAAGAGCTGGGCAAGCTGAACGCCGAAAAAGCCGATGCGATCGTGGCGGCGGCCGACGAGGTGATCGAAGGCAAGCTGAACGAACACTTCCCGCTGGCCGTATGGCAAACCGGAAGCGGCACCCAATCGAACATGAACGTCAACGAGGTGATCGCGAACCGCGCCAACCAAATGCTGCAGGAAAAAGGCAGCGAGCAGCGCGTGCACCCGAACGACGACGTCAACAAATCGCAAAGCTCGAACGACACGTTCCCGACAGCGATGCATATCGCGGCCCTGATTGCCGTCGAGGATCAAGTCCTCCCCGCAATCGCCAAGCTGAAGGAAACGTTCCGCACGAAAAGCGAAGAGTTTATGGATATCATCAAAATCGGCAGAACGCATCTGCAGGACGCCACTCCGCTTACGCTCGGCCAAGAAATCAGCGGCTGGCACCGGATGCTGGAAAAAAGCGAAGGCATGATCCGCACAAGCATCGAATCGCTGCGTGAGCTGGCCATCGGCGGAACCGCGGTCGGCACGGGCATCAATGCGCATCCGAAATTCGGCGACATGACGGCGGCCAACATCAGCAAGCTGACGGGCAAAACCTTCACCTCCGCCGCAAACAAATTCCATGCCCTCACCAGCCATGACGAGCTCGTGTATGTTCACGGCGCTCTGAAAGCGCTTGCCGCCGATCTCATGAAAATCGCCAACGACGTGCGCTGGCTGGCCAGCGGTCCGCGCTGCGGCATCGGGGAACTCACCATCCCGGCCAACGAACCGGGAAGCTCCATCATGCCTGGCAAAGTGAATCCGACCCAAAGCGAAGCGATGACGATGGTCGTCTGCCAGGTGATGGGCAACGATGCGGCGATCGGCTTTGCCGCCAGCCAAGGCAATTTCGAGCTGAACGTGTTCAAGCCGGTTATCATCTATAACTTCCTGCAGTCTGCGCGTTTGCTCGCCGATGCGATGGTATCCTTCAATGACCACTGCGCGGTCGGCATCGAACCGAACCGTGCCGTCATCGAGCGCAACCTGAACCAGTCCCT
Organism: Paenibacillus sp. FSL M7-1455; assembly: GCF_038004655.1. Lineage (NCBI taxonomy): Bacteria > Bacillati > Bacillota > Bacilli > Caryophanales > Paenibacillaceae > Paenibacillus > Paenibacillus sp. FSL M7-1455. Next base: position 5,752,710 of record NZ_JBBORO010000001.1, read on the forward strand.
GATGCTGGTCACGGCGCTGAACCCGCATATCGGCTACGAAAATGCCGCAGCGGTTGCCAAACTGGCGCATAAAGAAGGGCTGACCCTGAAAGAAGCCGCCCTGAAGAGCAACCTGCTTACCGAAGAGCAGTTTGACGCCGTCGTGCGTCCGGAACAAATGATTCATCCGAAAGAATAAAGGAATCTTGATTTAGCAATAAATCAGCCCGTCCGGAATGGACGGGCTTTTGTGGTTGGGCTCAACTTTAAGCGTTTGAAGCTCCTAGGGCATGCCTCCATTCGTTCCGAATCGCTTTGGTTCGGCTAGCCCACCAGGCACGCGGTTACGCAGATACGCTTCGGCGCTTTCCCGTCAGCGGCTTCCCGCTGCGCTGGGCATAATATCGGGCGAACTTCACGGAATATGCCAGCATGTAAACGACCAGCAAGGAAGCAAGAATATTCAGTACGATCAGCGACACGTTCATATCGAAGAAATAGGTCAGCACGCCGGTGCCGACGACCGGAACGATGAATCCCGAATATCCGGCGAAATAAAAGGTCGAAACGACCTTCGACCGGGCTTCCGGGTTCGGCAGTTCCCCGGCCAGGCGCAAACTGACCTGGAACGTCCATCCGCTGCCGAGCGCCTGAATCAAAACGCCCGCCCAGAGCAAGCCGATGCTTCCGGTCGAACCCGAAAAGACGACCAGCCAGGCCCCAAGGGACAGCAAGGCGATGCCTACGCGCAGACGGTGGACCGGGTGTTTGACGAACGGCAGCAGCTGCAGCAGAGCGCCGCCTCCAAGCAGCAGCAAAATCAGTAGCCCGGATACCGACAAGTTCGACGAATGAAGGACGCCTTTCACAAACGAAGGAATCAAGGACAGGATGATGCCGTTCAGCGTAAACAACGTAAAAAAAGGCAGTGCGCTGAAGGACCAGAACGGACGGCGAATATCGTCGGGAACCCCGAGGGAAACCGGTGCCGGGGGCGTTTTGGCAAGCTGCTTGCGAGCCTCGAAGTCCCGGTCTTTTAACGTTTCAAGCGTGATCAGCCCGCTGAGCAAAAACAAAGTCAAGATCCAGAACGGCACCCTGAGCGGCATCAGATGGAGATATTGAATGACTAGTCCGGTTATGGCCGGTCCCAGACCAAATCCGACGGACACCGTCATTCCCGATAACATAAGCGCCTTGCCCGTTTGCTCCTTGGGGGTTTGCTGCAGCAGGAAGGCCACGGACGTTCCCGTAAAGATGCCGTACGCGATGCCTTCCAAAATTCTGGCGGCATAGACCAGCCACGCCTGCTGGCTCCCCATAAAGACAAGCGTGGCAATGATGGATAACCACATACTAAAGCGCAAAACCCTTTTAAGTCCCCAGCCGCTCCCTCTGGACCCGGAAATGAGCAGGGACGGGAGCAAAAACAGCGCATAAACCGCAAATAGGACCGTGATTTGCAAACTGCTTAACCGATAATGCTCCTGATAAAGCGGAAATAAAGGCGAAGTAAACGTCGTCCCGATGGACATCATCAGAATAACCCATAACATGCGTTTCATAAGATTCTCTCCTTTTTTGGAATGTTCGTTCAAGAAAACGAGACAAAAAATCGTCTATCGCCCCCACTTTCAAAGATTGACAGACGTATTTTTGCAAATTTCAGAAAAGCGTTGTTGACGAAAAAAATACTTGAATGATGATTCAAAAATTAGTCAAAAAAAAATTAGAAGACCGCCGAAACCGCGACTTTGCAAAAATCCTCCATCACGCTGCGGTCCGCCGCGTTCCGGGCCATCACGTGCAGCCCCTGCTTGATACCGGACAGGAAACGCGCCAGCTCCCGCGGGCTATGCTTGCTTTTCAGGCAGCCTTTATTTTGAGCGCGCATCAGAAAGCTGAAAAACAACGATTCCGTGTTCATCGCATGCGCCTCCAGGCGGCGCGCCACGTTCGGCACGTTCGCCACCGGCCCGAGCGTCGTATTCGTCATCAGGCAGCCGCGCCCGCGCGCCGCGTTGTTCATCGACACGTCGATGACCTTTGAGAAAAAGCGCTCCAGCTGTTCGCGCGGCGAATCGCTGTCCTCTTTTAAAATATAATTGTAATTTTCGTCCGCACGCTGGCTGAACCGGTCGAGGCAGGCCAAAAACAGCTCGTGTTTATCCCCGAACGTATCGTAAAGGCTGCCCCGGTGAATGCCCAAATGATCGCATAAATCCTGGATGGAGGTGCTTTCGTAGCCTTTTTCCCAAAATAGCTCCAGCGCTTGGTCGACGGCTTTTTCCTGGTCGAATTCTTTATGTCTGCCCATGGCTTTGCCCTCCTTTTCGTGTCTTATACTATAATATTTCTTGAACGATAAGTCAAGTATTGGACAGGGGGAAGATTGATAAATGGGCTGCAATAAGAGCGGAAGAAAGCAACTACAAAGCCAAACAGGGGTGTCCCGACGGATTTCATAGACCCGAAAGACACCCCTTGCAGCCGTGATTCCACATGTTTAGTAAAACATGAGCCTCAGAACGGCAATCTAGCTATGTTTTGTCCATAAAGTTCGCGGCCAACTACTCGGATTGCTGCTCGCCGAACGCTTCCTTCGCGTCTTCGACCATTTCCTTCGCGAATTCCTCTCTTTGCTTGTCAGGCACCGGCATTTTGTTCAGTTCGGTTCTTTGCACTTCATATTTGCTTGGCTCTTGGGAATTGTTGTTGTCAACCATTCGATCGCACCCCCTTCGCGCACCATTTTAACCATATATAGGATGCGCGGATTTGGCGATCTTATTCATTTCCTTTACCATCCAAACTCCGGCCGATCCAGCCGGTACAACCGGCGATACCGCTCCGACGCCGCCATCAGCTCCGCATGGGAACCCCTCATCTCGATGCGCCCGTTCTCCATGAAAATGATTTCGTCCATCTGCTCCGCGCCTGCCAAATGATGCGTCACCCAGATGAGCGATTTGCCCTTCATCGTCTCCAGGATCGTGGCCATGAGATCATGTTCCGTGCGCGGATCGAGCCCGACCGTCGGCTCATCCAGAATGACCACCGGGTTGTTCTGCAGCAGCACCCTGGCCAGCGCGATCCGCTGGCGCTCCCCGCCGGAGAAACGCTGCCCGGTTTCATGCATCGGCGTCCGATAGTCAAGCGGCAGCGATTCAATCAGCCGATCCAGCTTCACCTGCGCAGCCGCGCCGCGGATTTCCCCATCGGTTGCGTCCCTATCGCCGAGGCGGATGTTGTTTGCCACCGTCGTATCGAACAGATGCGGGTTTTGATTCAGCACGGAAATGACCTGCGGCATCCGGTCGCCGATGGCATAAGCCTCGATTCCGTTCAATCGGACGCTGCCCGACGTCGGCGCCAAAGCTCCTTCGATCAGCTTCAGCAGGGTCGATTTGCCTGCGCCGCTGCGCCCGATGATTGCGATCCGTTTGCCCTGCGGCAGATCCAGGGAGATATCCTGCAGCGCCCACGGGGAGCGGTCGTCATAACGATAACACAGGTTCTGCACCTGTAAATGGACATCTCGCGGGTTTTCCCCGCCAAGCGGTCCGGCCTTCGCCGTTGCCCCGGCCATGCCTTCGCTGTCTGCCGTCTCCGCATGCGTGCTTATTTCGTTTAAACGCTGCAAAGAGCTTTGATACCCCGGGATTTTTTCGATCGCCTCCGATACCGGCAGAAACGCATCCATCATCGGGAAGACGACGAGCGTAAAAGCCGCGATCAGCACGGCCGGGATGTGCCCGGCGGCGTATTCTCCGGCCGCCCATACCGCCATCGAAAGCACGCAAAAGCCCACCACGATTTGGCCGGCGAGCTGCCGCCAACGCGCCCAGCTTTTGAGCTGGCCGTCCACCCGCGCAGCCTCTTTCGCCGCCGCATCGTATGCAGCCAAAAACTGCCGCTCCCTGCCGCTGATCACCCAATCGCTCATGCCGAGCACGGCGTCGGTCAGCATGGCGTACAACCCGCTGCGCTGTTTTTTCGCCAAACGGCTTTTCGCCTTGGTGACGAGCAGCGATGCCCACGGCAGGACGACGATCAGCACCAAAATGTACAGCGCCATCACCAAAGCAAAACGAAGATCGAACCGCCCCAATGCCGCGATCGATCCTATATAAAGCACCAACGCCGCTACGCTCGGGAATACCGTCCGCAAGTATACGTCCTGCAAATATTCGATATCGTCCGCGAGCACGCCCAGCACGTCTCCGGTTCGGAACCGGGATGAAATGAACAACGCTTGCGGTTCCAGGACGCGATACAATCGGGTCCGCATCCGGGAGACGATCCGCAGCACGGCGTCATGGCTGACCAGGCGCTCCACGTAATGGACGACCGCGCGCCCGATCCCGAACGTGCGCACAAGCACGATCGGCACGTACACCATCAAAATATTTTCCGGCCGCATCGCCGCCTTGGAAATAAGGAAACCCGAGGTAAACATCAGCATCGCCGCGGTCAGGAGCGTCAGGCAGCCAAGGGCGATAATGACCAGAAAACGGCCGAGATACGCCCGTACATAAGGCCGAAGCCAGCCTTCTTCCCTCATGCGATTCCCTCCCTTTGCGACCGGATCAGGCCATAATAAGCTCCCTTGCGGGAGATCAGCTCCTCGTGCGTGCCGACTTCGGCGACACGTCCGTGTTCCAGCACGACGATCAGGTCCATGTCCGGCATCCAGTGCAGCCGGTGCGTCGCGAGCAATACCAGCTTCCCTTCGAACAGCGGCAGCATCGTCTGCTTCAGTTCATATTCGGTCTCGATATCCAGATGCGCCGTCGGTTCATCCAAAAGAATAACGGGCCGATCGCTGAGAAAAGCCCGGGCCAGCGCCACGCGCTGCGCCTGCCCTCCGCTCAGCTGGCGGCCGCCACCGCCGATCGGCTCCTCCACGCCGTGCGGCAGGCCCCGAACGAGTTCCGTGAGCCCGGCCGCAGCGACGGCGCGCTCCACGTCTGAGCTGGATGCTTCCGGCGCATAAAAACGAATGTTATCCGCAAGCGTGCTGCTGAAAATAAACGGATGCTGCGGAATATACGCCATCAGCTTTCTCCATTCCCCCAGCGCCGGGGCATCCAAACGCCGTCCATCCACTGCCATGAACCCTTCGGACGGCTGCAAAAATCCGCCAAGCACGTCGATGAACGTGGATTTGCCCGCGCCGCTGGCGCCGATGATACCGATTTTGCCCGTCCCCCGCAGTTCCAGCGAAAGGTCCCTCAGCGAATAAGGCCCTTCCTGCTCATGCCGTACGGCCACTTCCGATAAGGACAGGCGGCTTTGGGCCGTCCAGTTCAGTTCTCTTTTTTCCTGACCGTCCTTCGGCTCATCCGCGGTCCCGGGAAGCGGCTCCTCGATGATGCTCCGCATGGCGGCCCCGGCTTCCTTGCCGTCCAGCGTGGCATGAAAATCGGCGCCCACCATCCGCACGGGCAAAAAATACTCCGGCGCCAGAATGAGCACCGTCAATCCGGTCACCAGCGCCAGATCGCCGCTGATCAGCCGCAAGCCCAGTCCGACGGCAACGACGGCGACCGACAGCATCGTAAAAAAGTCAAGCGCAAAGGAAGACAAAAACGCCACCCTCAGCGTGCGCATCGTCGCCGACCGGTATCGATCGCTGACCCTGGCGACGCTGCCGATATGCTCCCGGCTCTGCCCAAGCAGCTTCAGCGTCTCCAGTCCGCGGAGCGAATCGACGAAGTGGTTGGAGAGCGTGCGGTACGTATCCAGCTGCTTTTCCGTCGTTTTGCGCGCAGCCAGCCCGACCAGGATCAAAAACGCGGTCAAGATCGGCATCGCCAGGATCAGAATAATTCCCGACGTGATGTCCTGCATGAAAATATACGCGAGGACGACCCATGGAATGAGCGCCATTCCGGCCATCCGCGGCACGATCAGCTCCAGGTAGTTCCGGAATTTCGCCGTTCCTTCCAGTATGAGCGTGACCAGGTTGCCCGTGCCCTCCTGCTTCGCGAATCTTGGCCCGAGCTGAAACAGCTTCTCCATCACTTGCCGCCGCAGGCCGGCTCCGGTCCGTTCGGCGAAGGCATGGCTCATTTTTTGCTGAACGAAACCTATGAGATGCCGGACCAGGAACGCTCCGAAAAACATCGACAACTTCAGGTACTGGCTGTGAAGCGGTTCGCCGGCAAAAAGGGCGGAGAGCGCCTCCGCCAGCCATCTTGCCAGCAGGATGATCGACAGGCTTTGCGCAAGCGTTAATGCAAGTGAGGCGGCAAGAATTGGCTTTATCCCTTTATAGCCGAGCAAATTCCGATCCATTAATATTCCAGATGCCCTTTCTCGTGAACCCGCTTATGGAAGACAAAATAACTCCAGATCTGGTAACCAAGCACGAACGGCAGCAGGGATAAAGCCACGATCGTCATCACTTTCAGCGAATAATGTCCGGAAGCCGCGTTGTCCACCGTCAGGTTGAAGGCGGCGTCGATCGAACTGATCATGACGTTCGGGAACAATCCGATGAAAAACGTCGCGATCGTCATGGCGATCACCGCGCCGGTCATGCCAAACGCCCACCCGTCTTTTTGCTTGCCGGAAAACACGACCGCGAGCACGAACGCGATAGCCAAAGCCGCAAGCACGCCCACCAAGATACCGCCATGGGCTTCAAAAATGCCGGTGTTGAAATACGTCAGCGTAAAGAACGCGACAACGAGTACCGCAAGCGGAACCATCAGGCTGCGGGCCATGCGGCGCGCGCGGGCCTGAAGGTCGCCCGTCACCCGCAGCGTCGCGAACAGCAGGCCGTGCACAAGGCAAAGCACCACCATCGTCAATCCGCCGACCACGGAATAGAAGTTGACGATATCGCCGAAAAACGAAGCTTTCATTTCCATCGCCCGGTCGATCGGCAGGCCTTGAATCAAATCGGCGAACACGACGCCCAGCAGAAGCGGCGGCAGCAGGCTGCCGAGCAGGATGACGATATCCCATGTTTTTTTCCAGGACGCCTTTTCCACCTTGCCCCGGTATTCAAAGGCCACCCCCCGCCCGATGAGCGCCAGCAACAGCAGTACCAGCGGCGTGTAGAACCCGCTGAACAACGTGGCGTACCAGTTCGGAAATGCCGCGAACATCGCGCCTCCGGCCGTCAGCAGCCATACCTCGTTGGCATCCCAGAACGGGCCGATGGAGTTGATCAGCACCCGGCGTTCGGTATCGGTTTTCGCCAAAATGCCCGTCGACATCCCGATGCCGAAATCAAAACCTTCGAGGAAAAAGAACCCCGTAAACAGCACCGCGACGAGCACGAACCACAGCTCATTAAGAGATAGCATGGCGGTATTCCTCCTTATCGAATGGATCGCTGGACGTTTCCGCCTGCGTTTCGGCGGCATACGGTCCCTTTTGGATGACGCGGATAAACAGGTAGGCCATCACGACGGCCAGTATGGCATAAATGGCTACGAAGGCGATCAACGAAAACAGCACTTGGCCCGCGGTAACGCTCGGGGACACGCCGTCGGCGGTCGTCATCAGTCCGAACACCGTCCATGGCTGGCGCCCGATTTCCGTCATGATCCAGCCCGACGTATTGGCGATGATCGGCAGCGAAATCGCAAAAACCATCAGGCGCATAAACCACTTGTTGCCGTTTTCCAGCTTTTTGCGGGCCGCCAAGTATACCCCGTACATGCTGAGCAGAATGAGCAGCGTGCCGCTCGCCACCATGATCCGGAAGCTCCAGAAGGTCGTGCGCACCGGAGGAATATAATCGCCCGGCCCGTATTGCTGCTCATATTGCGCTTGCAGCTCTTTCATGCCCTGCACTTCGCCCGAAAACTTGCTGTAAGACAAAAAGCTGAGCAGGTAAGGGATCTGGAACTCCCCGGTATTCCGCTGGTTTTCCGTATCGATGAACGCCGTCACCGTCCAAGGCGCCGGGTCGCCGCTGTTTTCCCAAAGCGCTTCGGTTGCAGCCATTTTCATCGGTTGGGTTTTGACCAGATATTGGGCCTGCTGGTGACCGACAAGCGCCACGCCGATCGAGGAAACAAGCCCGATGACGGTGGCGATCACAAACGATTTTTTGAAAAACGGCACGTCTTGTTTCTTGAGCAGCTTATACGCGCTGACCCCGGCAATGAGGAATGCGCCCGTCATGAACGCGGCCAATATCGTATGCGGGAACTCCAGCAGCAGCTGGCCGTTCGTGATCAGCGCCAAAAAGTCGTTCATTTCGGCCCGGCCGTTGTTGATCGTAAAACCGACGGGACGCTGCATGAAAGAGTTTGCCGCCAAAATCCAAAACGCGGACAGGATCGTCCCGATGGCAACCAGCCAGATGCACAGCGCATGCACTTTTTTCGAAAGCCGTTCCCAGCCGAAAATCCAAAGTCCGATAAACGTCGATTCCATAAAAAAGGCAAGCAGCGCCTCTACCGCCAGCGGAGCGCCAAATACGTCGCCGACGAACCGGGAATACGCCGACCAGTTCATGCCGAACTGGAATTCCTGCAGAATGCCCGTCACGACGCCGATCGCGAAGTTGATCAGGAACAGCTTGCCCCAGAACTTCGCCATCCGTTTGTACTCTTCTTTGCCTTTGACGACGTACATCGTCTCCATGATGGCGATCGTAAACGCCAGGCCGATGGACACGGGCACGAAGAAAAAGTGAAAAATCGTCGTCGCCGCAAACTGAATCCGCGACAGCATAATTACGTCCATTGTTCTTCCCTCTTTCTCATAGTTTTCAAGTTAGAACCCTTGGGCGATGGATTCGAATACCCCATCCTTTTGTTTTCCTCGGCATTTTGCAAAACCCGGCTTTCGCGCTCCCGGGCTGCAAAATCCCCTTCTTCCTGTATTCTGGCAGAGCATCGGGATTCTAAATGTGATAAATGTCACAATCTTAGGTCCAAAAGCCCACTTATGTGAATTATGTCACAAAATATTAAAAATTTTAGGCATCGCCCCAAACAAAAGGGACCGTTCCAAGCCGCACGCGGCCCGAAAGCAGTCCCTTAATGGTTCGGATTTCCTCTATATCTTCTCGCCCGGACGGGGGCGTTTCGCGCAAATTCCTGCTAGTCTCTTGCTACGTAATACTTGTTCGTCATGTACCAGGCATCGCCTTTGTCCGTAGCCACTTTGCCCTTCTTCTTGTCCAAAAACACGATCTCGTTGCATTTGGAACAATACCATTTGGTCGTGTAGTACTGGGAATAGGTCGTGTAAGTCGTGCCGCATTTGCAGTCGACTTTGAAGTACACGCGGTTCTCTTCATACGCTTTGGACAGCTGATCGGTATTATCCGATTCCGTGGGGCGGTTGCCTACGGGCTTGATGACTTCGGCGTAGTTGGAGAAACGGTTGTGCACTTTGAAATCCGCGACCAGCTCTGGATTAAGGCCGAAAAACTCCTTGCCAATAGCTGTAATGAATTTCGCATCGGTGCGATAGCACTCGATCCATTCCTGAATTTGCTTATTCGATAAAGGTACAGTTCCTTTAATGCCACTATTCAAGGTGTAGGTCATGATGGTCAGGTTCTCATTGTCTTCATAGAACATTAATTCAGAAACCTCCTTATGATTTCATCTATTAATGTACTACTTCTTTGTACCATAATCAAAGTGTGAAATATAGGCAGGAAAGTGCAAATTTTTTTCGCCGGTGCAAGAACGGGTAATTTTACCTATTCAGGTACTTAAGACGCAGGCAGCTCGCGGAAAGCCAGCTTCCAAGCCAGGAGATTCAGAACGAGCAGAAGCAGCATATATAAATACTCGCCGTAAGGTAAAAATGTAAAGCCAAAATGCGCACCCGCGAAGACGCCGAGCAGCACTAAAAGCCCAAAAATGACGAACCCGCTGCCGGATTGCGAGCCTTGAAACGGCTGCGAAAACGGCAGTCCCTTCTCCAGCGCCATAAAGCTGACGACCACGTACAATAGCACCCCGAGTAAAATGACGATGAGACTTGGCACGATCCTTGCTCCGAAAATGATCAGGAAGATCACGGCCTGCAAAAGAAACACCGGAGCAAACAGCCGGACGACCATGGCTTTCAGCGCGCCTTTGTAGATGGGTGCGGTATCCGTCAGCGGCGCGGTTTGGTAGATCCAGGCCCCTTTATAGTTGCCCGAGTATTTGAGCATCATGATGATGCTCGGGATCATCAGCGCGCAGAAGTACAGGAACAGGAACCCTTTGCCCGTCCTCATGGCGGCAAAACCGCCTTCCGAACGCAGCGTGTTGAACATGAAAATGAACGGAAAGATGATCGAAAAGCCAAGCTGCGGATACACCTTGAGCTTGAAGTCCCTCTCCCGGCCCATCATGTCCCAGGAAAAACGGAAAAAGAGCCTTTCGAGCTTCCCCCGGCAAAAGAGCTTGCCCAGCCCTTCCTGCAGGCGGAAACCTCCCGACTTGCCCCGCCCGTGATGGCTGGCGAGCTTTTGCAAATTGCGTTCAAAGGAAGGCATCAGCAAGGAATACACCCACCATGCTACCAGCGGCCCGACAACGGACAGCACCGAAAAGACGACGATCAGCGGCGATTTCCCTTCGCCAAGCAGCCATTCGAACGGAGAAGCGAACCAAGCGGGAAAAATGAAAATTTCCCACCATTGCGGCCTGAATGCGACCTTTAAATCCACGAAGTTGAATAATCTGGAAATAAACTGATAACCTACCGTCATCACGATGGTCAGTCCGATCTGGACGTAATTGATGATGTCTTTCAGCTTCTCCCCGTCGAAAAACCGCAGCACAAGCCAATAGAGCACGGCCGTCAGGACCACGATAAAGAAATCCATCAGGATGACTTCTACGAGAAAGAGCAGGAAAAACAGGACGCCATGCCGGAACAAACCGACCACAAGCGGCACCACGGTCAGCGATCCGGTCAGCAGCAGCAGGTAAATCAACACATGCAGCAGCTTGGCCATACTGATCGTTCGGCGCTGCACCGGTTTGGAAAACAAAATGTTCCTGTCGCGCACATCGAGCATCACCGAGGAAAAGTCGGAGATCATGGAGGTCGTAATCATAAACATGAGGATGCCGAACACCAGGCTCATCTGAAACATGTAGTTCGTCTTCATGACGACAAACGGTACCAGCACGACGCTGATGACGACGTAAATCCACAGCGACTTGATAAATTGGTTGGACTGATTGTCAGGGTCGGCCGTTTTGGAGGATTTCTGGATGAGCGTCGGCACCCTGCGGCCGTCCATCAGCAGCTTGATCTCCAAAATGCGGCGCATCATATCGTAGTCGATCCCGGATTTTTCAAACACTCTCCGCAGCGGATCAAGGATTTGCAGCCATTTGACCGTTCCCATCCGCTACACCTCCTGGACGATCGACACGAAGGAAGCCGCCACGTCCTTGTACTCATGAAATCCGGTCAGATCGTTGAAAATTTGCTCCAGAGACCGTTCATGCGACTGTTCCCGCAGCTCCTCGAAGCTGCCGTCGGCGACGATCCGCCCCCCGTTCAGCAGCAAAATGCGGCTGCTGATCTTTTCGACGACGTCCATAATATGCGAGGAATAAAAAATCGTTTTGCCTTCCGCCGCCAGCGCGGCCAAAATCTCTTTTACGATCATGACGCTGTTGGCGTCCAGCCCGCTCAGCGGCTCGTCGAGGAACAAGATGTCCGGGTTATGCAGCAGGCTTGAGATGAGAAGCACTTTCTGCCGCATCCCTTTGCTGTACGAGGAAATCCGGTCGAAATAAACCTCTTCGAGCCCGAATTTGGCCATAAGACGCCGTGCTTTGTGATCCGCCTTCCGCTGCGGGAGCCCGTACAGCTCCCCAATGAAAACCAGATATTCCTGCGCTGTCAGGCTGTCGTACAGCTCTGCTACCTCCGGCACATAGCCGATGCGCCGCTTGTATTCGATATCCCCGTCCGAGATGTCCCTGCCGAAAATCTTCACCTCGCCCTGGTGGCCTTCGACAAGGCCCAGCATGATTTTGACCGTCGTGCTTTTGCCTGCGCCGTTCGGGCCGATATACCCGATGATTTGCCCTTGGTAGACGTCCAAATCGATTCCTTGCAAAATCGGCTTGCTTCCGTAGCTCATTTCCAAATTGCGGATGGATATGACCGGCTCCTGCCGGCCTCCTGCCGTTTCGATCATCCGTATCACTCCCTTGAGTGTTGCTTTATGTATTTTTGAAATCTTCATACATGCAAGTGAACGCTTCGGTTATAGATCGCCCTTCCGATTGCCGTTTCTCTTCCAAATAATAGCATACAGCTGCTTAATATGCTGGTTAAAAAAGTCAGATCATTTAAAGACCCTTCCAACGGCTAGGATATACCTCAATTTCTCATCATCATTACTCGCCGTAAAACCCACAGTTCTATTAAAGATTTCGTTCAACCCGAGTTTTGGGCGTGGCCGTTCATTGTTCTGATCCGTCGTATTCGAGTCTGCTTCCATTTGAAATGCTTTATCAAACAGGAATATTACATGAAGATCCTCTTTTCCTTCGGCTATGACTTTTCCGCTTATATTTTTCGATTGGATATGGAGCCTACCATTTTGCAATTCACCGCTGCCGTTATTATTCAATGTCAAGTCGTAGGAGAGTGGAAGAATTGCGTTATGATCCGCAATATCGGCAGGGGAAAGATCTGACTCTTTCATGAATTCAATCATTTGATTTTTGTCCATGGATTCGCTGCTTATATGAACGAGCCCTGTATTTGGGTCTATAATTACCGGAAGATTCAAGTTATCGATCAAGGCACGAACCGGGATAAAAAAAGATTGTTGATACAGAACCGGGACCGTATCCATCATTCGGGGGACATTATTCACTTGGATACTCTTAGAGCCGGCTGTAATCTGGAGATCTTTATTATTCATTTGAATTAATGCTGTCTTGTGGGTTGGATTATAACTCACTTTACCACCGATTAATTCGCTTACAGCGCGTAAAGGTACCATTAATCTATTGTTTTTATCGAGGTATGGCTGCTTCGGGTAGGTGTATAATACATCATATTCATTAATCTGCAGCAGCACCGGAACCTTCTTTTCGATCATGGAAGCAGATGCATAGCTGCCCTTCGGGAAACCTAAAAACAATGCCAAAGCAGCAACTGCCATAAGAAAACGTTTTGTTTTTCGCACATGAACCCCCCCAGTAGTTTTTTTGTTAGTTTAGCAAAGTTAATTTTGAAAAGGAGAATAAGAAGTCGGCAGCTATTCCTATTTGCGACATATTCATAAAAACAGCCAAAAAGGTAAAAAGTTACATGTTGGATAAAAAAACAAAGCCACTTGGAATCCAAGTGGCTTTGTTGGGGGAAATCTTTACGGCCTAAAATGCTGCACGACCTTCCCGCGGCCGTCTTCCACTTCAACCTCGGCGTATGCGCCGTTGATGAAGGTAATCTGCGGAGGCACATGGCCGCAGTCGATGTCGTAAATGACGGGCATCTGCAGCTCTTCCGCAAGCTCCTGATACAAGTCCTCGGCGGTGTAATTTTCGACCGGATGGTTGGCCGGGCTTCGGCCGAACATGAGGCCGGTGCAATGGTCAAACCAACCCGCCAGCCTCATCTGCACGAGCGACCGGCGCAAATCGGCCGTATTCAGCTCGCAGTTTTCAAGATACCACAGGATCGGTTCCCCGCCGATCCGCTCCTGCTGAAAGGTGCGGACATCGCCAAACGGCGTGCCGATCAAATGCCGGATCACGTCGACGCAGCCGCCGAGCAGGCGGCCCTGAACATGAACCTTGCCGCCGGTTACCGTTTTCCAATCGGTCGGTTCCGTCAAATGAAAGATGCATGGCGACGGATTGGCATGGTCCCACTCCTTCTGAAACTTTGGAGACGAATGCTGCACGACGGATTTCCCTGTTTTCGTCGACAGCACGGTTCGCCACATGGCCGTCGTCTCGTCGGAATATTCACTCCTTAAGTCCACCAGATTCGTGCCATGGGCGGTAGCCAAGCCTGTTGTGAGCGTCACGGCAAGCAGCAGCACGCTGATGTCCGAATAGCCGAGCATCCATTTTTCCGGCAGCATCTCCAAATCGAGATGTTCCAGAATCTCAACCAGCAGCTCTCCGCCCCAAGGCGGCACGATCAGGTCAACCCCCTCGTCCCGGACCATCCGGTTCAGCTCGGCGGCGCGGACCTTAGCGGGAGCGGACTTGGCTTTGTTTTGAGTCCATACGCTTTCTCCGACAACCACCCGAAAGCCGTCCTTCTCCAAACGCCGGGTCGCTTCCCGAATCAAACCATGCAAGCTTTCCGGGACGCCGGATGACGGCGCTGTCGTGCCGATGACGGCACCTTCTTTTAAAATGGGATAACGTATCATTGCCGACCCTCTTCCATTAGAAATTTCAACTAAATTTCCCAAGGAATGCATAAAGAATTTACCCGGAAACCTCCCGCATTTCCTGCGACAGCGTTGCTGCCTGCTTGGACGGCCATAACGCTGCCTGAAAAACGAGGCAAGCGATCCCGATCGCCAAAACCACGGCTCCTAAGAGGAGAAACGCCATGCTTACGCCCCATCCATGAATAAGTACCCCGCCAATTAACGGGGCGGCGACCATCAGGGTGCTGGCGGACATGTTTTGGATGCCGAAAATGCGTCCGGTCATGCCCTCCGGCGTTTCTTTCTGCAGAACATAGTTATACGTTACGATAAACAGCCCGTTGCCAATGCCGATGACGAAGCCCAAAGCGATGCTCCATATGTCCGGCGAGCCCGGAACCAGCAGCCCCATGAAGCCGAAGGCGGCTCCAACCAGCGCTACGCCTCCCCCGATGCCGAGGCCGTATCTTACTCTGCCGAGACGGTTCAGCAGCAAAATGGTGATCACCGCGCCTACCCCGGTCGCCGACAGCACCCAACCCAGCAGCGATTCATTATGGGGTGCGATTTCCCGGTATAACGTCGGAAACTGAAAATCGATCATCAGGATGACCAGCATCACGGACATGTTGACGAGAAAGCTGCTGAGCAACATCCGGCGCTGCAGCAGCGCGCCCCATCTCTGCTTCCACGATCTGACAAAGCCTTGTTTCTCCCCCTCATCGTCCGAATGGCCGCCGTACGACTTCCGCTCTACGGCCTCGTTTTGATCGATATGCCGCAGCGTAAACAGGAGTACGCAGGAAAGCAGCCGCGTGACCGCATTGACCAGAATGCAGAGCTGCGGGGAAAAAACCGTCAAAGCCACGGCTCCGAGCAGGGGACCCGCGATTTTGGAAAACTGGTTGACGAGTCCGTTGTAAGATGTCGCCTTCAGCAGCTGGTTTTCATGGACCACTTGGCGGGTCAGCGCCTGATGCGCCGGGACGCGGAATACGCCCATGGCGGCGCGGAGCGCAAGAAGCGGCAGCAGCCAGTACATGCCCGGGACAAAAAGCAGCAGCACGGTAAGGACCGTCTCGGCCGCATCGGCGATCAGCATTAAATTGACCTTCTTCCACCGATCGGCGATGACGCCGGCAAACGAACCGAGCAGGATGCCCGGAAGAGCCATCATGACGGGAATGAGGGCAATCATAAACGGATCGGCATGCCAGCGGTAAGCGACCAGGATTTCAATCGCAAAGGCGTCGAACCATTCGCCGAAAGACGCCATGGCGTAGGCCGCAAACATTTTCGAATACGTCCGGTTGGCCCAAACCGATGCCGGGCGGTTGCCGGACGCAGTTGATACGGTTGACATCAGAATTCCTCCACCAATCAGAATACGCTTACTTTAATGGAGGAATATCAGAAGATTATCAGACGGAATCAAGAATCCGCTCGATCATCCGTTCAAGCGGCTGTTTATGCGGCAAAAACCCGTACCTTCGGTCGAATTCATCATAACGCGCCTGAAACTGCCGCTGGAGAGGAGGATCGTGATGCACCGTTTGAAGAAAGTCGAGCGTGCCCAATACGGAACTTACGAGAACAGGCACATTATGCGCGGCTTCCCCGGCTTCGAGGCCATGCTCAAAAGCGGAAAGCGCCTCCGTCCGGCGGCCTTGAAGCAGCAGCAGCCTTCCCTTTAACCCTTGATAGCTGCAAATCTCCCTTAAATAAGGGGTTTCGGCCAGCATGCCCTCGATCCGCTCCGAGCAGCGCTCCGCCTCCGAAATATGCCGCGCTTTCAGATGAACGTACAGTTCCGACGTGGCCACATGCACCTTAAAACCGTCAAGCTCACCGGCAAGTCCGTCAATCACACGGTAAGCCGCTTCGATCTTGAGCAGGTCTTCTTCAAGGCGTCCGTTGTCGGTATAAAGTCCGATGATGTTCAGCATCTCCAGCTCCCGGTGCATATGAAACGGCAAAATTCCGGCTTTGATGGCCCGCTCGAAGTAGTCCAGGCATTTCTGCGGCTCTCTGTAAAAAGCGTAATAGGAAACCAGCAGCCAATACAGTTTATCCCGATCCTCCGCGTCGGGGCTGTGCAGAAACCAGTCCAAGTCCGCCTGCACAAAACGGAGAAAAATCAAATAAAACGCATCAATGTTTACGCCAAGCAGCTCCTGATGGTTGGCCAGAGCCAGCATCGATTGGCTTTGTCCCAGCTTTTGATACGTTTCGAGCAGCTGCGCGATCTGCTGCTGCAGACCGCCATCCGACCGCGATGGAACGGCAATCGCCGGGGTTTCCTGCACGATCAGGCTGTAACCGAGTCCCCGTACGGTAACCAGCCGGATCTGCCCGCTCCACCGCGTTAGCTTCTTCCGGAGGCGATATATATGGTCGTCCACGGTGCGTTCGCCGGGATATTCCTCTCCCCACACCTGATCGAGCAGCTGCTCCCGCGTGAAGGGCCGGCCGGCGTGGCGGTACAGAAACTGAAGCAGCGCGTATTCCTTGGCCAGCAGCACAATGGTATCCGACTTGTAAGTGACGGAATAATCGTTGGGGTGAAAGTCCAGATAAGCCATGCCGCTCTCCTCTCCTCGTTGCCTGTATTTATCAGTAACCCCATTAAATCATATACAGGATTTGACAGACAAGATATCGTTTAACGACGGCAGTAAGAAAAACGTCTATCGACGCGTTCTCTAAGAAGAAAGGCCGCCTTTATAGATAATGATGCTTGCAGGATCAGGAGGAGGCAGCGTCTCTGAAGTTCAACATCCTCATATGCCAAAAAAAGCCGCCCGCAATTCCCTAAGGGAAATTGGGGCGGCCTTTTGGGCCATAACATGCGTGCTTTGCGCACCGTTATTTGATACTGTCGCCGACTTCCTTCACCATTTCCTGAACGGACAGCAGGCCGCCGCCGGAGAGGTACCAGTAGTTCGGGTCAAGATAGACGATATGTCCTTCTTTGTATGCATTCGTGTTTTTCACGAGGTCGTTTTCGACCGTTTGCTTCGCTTTTTCCCCGTCTTTATCGGTTGCCACAGCGGCGTCGCGGTCGACGACAAACAGATAATCCGGATTTTTTTCGGCTACGTATTCGCTCGTTACGCTTTGACCATGCGTCGATACTTCGATTTTGTCGTCCGCCGCGGCAAATCCGAGAACGTCATGGATCAGGCCGAAACGGGATTTCGGACCGTACGCGCTCAGTTTGCCTTCGTTGGAAAGGACGATCAGCGCTTTTTTGCCGGAAGCCGCAGCTTTGTCATGCACTTCGGCGATCGATTTGTCGATGGCTTCGAGTTCGGTTTTGATTTCGTCTTCCTTGCCGAAGATTTGACCGACGGTGGTCATGTTTTCCTTGAACGAATCCATGTAACGGGTCGTGTCCAGCCCAAGGTATACGGTCGGAGCGATTTTGTTCAGTTCTTCGTACGCTTCGGATTGTCTGCCGGAAATGATGATCAGGTCCGGATCCAGCGCGTTGATTTTTTCGAAATCGGGTTCTTTCAGGCTGCCGACGTTTTGATAAGCATCTTTATCTTCGTATTTGGACAGGTACGGAGGAATGTTGGCCTGCGGCACGCCGGTTACCTTCACGCCCAGCTTGTCGAGCGTATCCAGGATGCCGAAGTCGAATACGACGACCTTCTGCGGGTTTTTCTTCACTTTCGCTTCGCCGAGCTTATGTTTGATCGTCAATTCTTCCGAAGCGGAGGCATCGGAGGAGCCGCCGGCCGCATTGGCCGAAGTTTCCGTTACCGGCGTTTCCGCCGTCTTGTTATTGTTGCCGCAAGCCGCCAGCACGAACACCAGCATTGCGGATAGGATCAGCATGAACATGTTTCTTGTTTTCAAGGGGGTCACCTCATTTATATATATTAGTGTAAATTGTGCATTGTAGCCGCTACGTTGACGGATCGTTCTTCCGATCGCTGTTGTCTTCAGATCGATTCCGTCCCCTCCGCTACACTGCACCTTAATTGAAATAAATTTATAAAATGATGCGATGCACAGCCGTCCTGCCGGGCCCTGGCAAATTTGGCGAGCATCGATCTCATTACCAACGTCGGGAAACACAAGTCTTACGCAAAATAAACGCAAATCCGGTGATCGTTGATCGTTTCGATCTGGATATCCATGCCGTACACCTGCTTCAGCACGGACGAATCGATGATTTCCGCCGCCGGTCCTTCCTTGACGACCCGCCCGTTTTTGAGGGCGACGATATCGTCGGAATACACCGAAGCGAAGTTGATGTCGTGAATGACGATAATGACGGTTTTGCCGAGCTCGTCAACCATCCGCCGCAGCACCTTCATGATTTGCACCGAGTGCTTCATGTCCAGGTTGTTCAGCGGCTCGTCGAGGAGCACGTATTCCGTGTTTTGCGCGATGACCATCGCGATAAACGCCCGCTGCTGCTGGCCGCCGCTCAGCTGATCCAGGTATTGGTGCTGCAAGTCCTCCAGCTCCATGTAGCGGATCGCCTCGTCGACGTATTCCCAATCCTCCGGCTTCAGCTTGCCCTGCGAATACGGGAAGCGCCCGAAGCTCACCAGCTCGCGGATCGTCAGCCGCACATTGATATGGTTGGACTGCTTGAGAATCGATATTTTTTTCGCGAGATCCCCGCTTTTGCACTTGTCGATCGGATCGCCTTCGATCAGGATGTCGCCTTCGTCTTTTTTGTTCAGGCGGCTGATCAAGGACAAGAGCGTGCTTTTGCCCGCGCCGTTCGCGCCGATGAAGGAAGTGATTTTTCCCTTGCGGATCGTGACGGACACATCGTCCAGGACCGTTTTGTTGTTGTATCGTTTGGTTACGTTTTTGACCTCGATCACGACGATTTACTCTCCTTTAGCAGCAGGTAGAGGAAGTAGATCCCTCCGGCCAGATTGATGATGACGCTCAGCGTCGTAGAGAACGTAAATACCCGCTCGACCAGCAGCTGTCCGCCCACCAGGGCGATGATGCTGAGCAGCATGGAGCCAAGAATGAGAAAATGGTGTTTGTAGGTTTTCATGAACTGGTAGCCGACGTTGGCGACGAGCAGGCCGAGGAACGTAATCGGTCCGACGAGCGCGGTCGAAATCGAAATCAGGATCGCCACGACCACGAGCATTCGTTTGACCACCCGGTCGTAATCGACGCCCAGGTTCACGGCCTGGTCTTTTCCCAGGGCAATGACATCCAGAAACTTGGTATAACGCGCAAAATAAATCGCGGTACCCGCCATCAGCACGATCGACAGAATCAGCAGCTCGGTGTTGATGTTGTTGAAGCTCGCGAACATTTTGTCCTGGACGATCTGGAATTCGTTCGGGTCGATCAATACCTCCATGAAGGTCGACAAGCTCTGGAACAACGTCCCGAAAATCAGCCCGAGCAGCAGCAGGAAGTAGATGTTTTGCCCCTCCCGCTTAAACAGCAGCTTGTAAAAGACCATCGAAAAAAGTCCCATCAGTGCGACCGAAATGATGAAGTTCACGTTTTTGCCCATCGCCGTAAGCCCTGCCGAACCGAATATGTACACCATAAACGTTTGGAACAGCATATACAGCGAATCCAGTCCCATGATGCTCGGCGTCAGGATGCGGTTGTTCGTAATGGTCTGGAACACGACGGTCGAAAAAGCGATCGCCCCGCCGGTAATGATCATGGCCAGCACCTTTTTGCCCCTGCGCGGAAGGATGTAGTCCCAGTGGCCCCCGGCCTGGATCAGCATGAACACGGCGATGAGGGCAAGCGCGATGACTGCCAGAAATATCAGCTTTTTTTTCATGACGCATATGCCTTTCTTCTCAGGAGTAGGAAAATAAAGATCGCGCTGCCCAAAACGCCGACCGTCAGGCCGATGGAGATCTCATACGGATAAATGATGATCCGGCCCAGGATGTCGCAGAACAGGACGAACACGGCTCCGAGCAGGGCGGTATGCGTCAGGTTTTTTTTCAAATGATCGCCCTGGTACATCGTCACGATGTTCGGGACGACCAGGCCAAGGAACGGAATCGTGCCGACCGTCAAAATGACGACCGACGACACCGCCGCGACCAGCACCAGCCCGATGTTGACGACGGCCTTGTAGTTGAGGCCCAGGTTGACCGCGAATTCCTCGCCCATGCCCGCGATGGTGAAGCGGTTCGCGAACAGGTACGCGATGATGAGGAGCGGGATGCTGACGTACAGCATTTCGTAGCGCCCTTTCAGCACCGTCGAGAAATCGCCCTGCAGCCAGGCGGACATATTCTGGATCAGGTCGTTTTTGTAAGCGAAAAAGGTCGTGATCGAACTGACGATATTGCCGAACATCAGTCCCACCAACGGAATGAAAATCGCATCCTTGAACTTCACCCGGTCCAGAATGCGCATAAAAATGAACGTGCCCAGCAGCGCAAACACGGACGCGACCAAAATTTTCTCCAGCGTGCTCGCGTTTGAAAACAGCATCATCGCGACCAATATGCCGAACCTTGCGGAATCCATCGTTCCCGCCGTCGTCGGCGAAACGAATTTGTTGCGCGTCAGCTGCTGCATGATCAGGCCGATGATGCTCATGCTGGTGCCGGCGATGATAATGCTGACGAGCCTTGGCAGACGGCTGATCCACAGTACCTGCTGCTGCTCCGGAGTCAGATGGAACAAATCCCACGGCGCGATGTCTTTGACTCCCACGAACAGGGAGATGATGGATAAAACGATGAATGCTGCCCACAAGTACCAAATTTTCATAAGGAATCAGACTCTTTCTATCCAGACTATATGTCATCATATTACATATAATAAGAATGATATTCATTCTCAATTAGATGGATTCTGTTATCATTCTACCAGCTGAACCGGTTTTGTCAATCGTTAAATCGTGATCAAATCAAGGAATTTTAGGAGCAATGCAAAATTACGGAACGGCGAAAAGGCCGTAACCCCAAGGATTACAGCCTGCCCGATTTGTGGATTTATGCACAAAACTGTATACAATTTATGCAAACACCGTCAGCAGCACCGCGACCGTGTTGGTCAGCCCGTGAACGATCATGCCGGGGACGACGGAGCGCGTTTTTTCATAGGTCCAGGCAAAAATCAGCCCGCTGGCGAAATTGAGGGGCAGCGTGTTATACGTCGGGATGTGGGCGATCGTAAACAGTGAAGAGCTGATGAAGAGCGCCCACCCCGCCCCGAAACGCGTCCGAAACCAGCGGTACAGAAAACCGCGATACAGAATTTCCTCATAGATGGGCGAAATGGCGCCTCCGACCGTAATGGCGATCAGGATGCCTAGAACGTTTGCATGGCTTTGCAAACTATCGGTTTTGCTGTTTTCGTAGCCGCCTCCAAGCAGCGTCATCACCAGCAGCATAACCGCACCAAGCGCAAGAACCGCAGCCGACCACAGCACAATGGCGCTCCAATATTTGCGCGGAAAAGAACGGAGACCCACCTCGGACCATCCGGCTTGATGCGGGTAGAGCGCAATAAGATAAAGGCTCGCCATGTACACGACGCTCAGGACGAACCCCATCAGCGTACCCGCATACAACGTGTTGCCAAACCACTTTTCAAGAAATGCGTATAATTTGACCTCGACCAGCCATGGCACCAGCACAAAAGCCAAAAATACGATGGCGGCCAGCTCTTTGACCGACCAGGGATCTTTGGGCCAAGCTTGTTGGTTGGTTGTTTTCATTTGCGATTCCCCCTATATTTTCCTTCGGTTATCATGTAGTCTACAAGGTGACGCAACGTCACCTGCAAGCACAAATTTCAACCTTAAAGAAAGCGGGGTCTGATCGACATGGGCCATACCTGGACGACGGGGCAAGCAGCCGCGAAACTTGGGGTATCCATCCGCACCATCCGCTATTACGACCAGATCGGGCTGGTCACCCCCGGGATCAAGGAAGCGGGCGGCAGACGGCTTTATACCGAAGAGGATTTATTGCGCCTCGAAAAAATATCGCTGCTGAAGTCCTTGTCGCTTCCGCTTGAAGAAATCCGGCATCTGCTTGACGAGCTGTCCATCGGGCAGATTTTGGAGGCCCACCGGAAGCATTTGAAAACACAACTGGAGAATCTGCAAGAAAGCTTGGACAATACGAACGCTTTGCTGAATCTTCTCGAAGCGGAGGGCATGATCCGGTGGGAGACGCTGCAGCCGCTGGTGAAAGGAGCAAAAGACCGCACCGTAAGCTGGGAAGCTTATTTTGAAGAAGAGGAATTGCAAGTATTGAAGGCGAAACTGCCCCGCCTCGAGGGCAGCGATGAAATGACGCGCGGCTGGGTGCGTGTAATCGCCCGAATCGAGCAGTGTTTGCGAGAAGGCCGCGGACCGAAATCCGGCGAGGGAAAGGCGATTGCCGGCGAAATCGAACGGCTGTCCGAGCTGACCTTCGGCGGCGACCGGAAGCTGATGGAGAAGTTCTGGAAACTGCGCCGGGACCCCGCCTCTTCGAAGCAGGGCCTCGCCCCGATCCGGGAAGAAGTGCTTGCTTTCGTGGAGGCATGCCTCGCATCCCATGAATTCCATTCGCCCTCTTCGGAAATCGTAACAGGGAACCCCATTTCCGAAACAGAAGGGAGCGTGAAGGCAACATGACGGACAGCACGCGCGATTTCGTAAACAAGGTCCACGAGCAACAGGAAAACCAGCGCAAAAACAAGCAGCGCGCCGCAGGCCAGCCCCAGGCCCAGCTGCAGAACAAACAGCACAGCACGAATAAGTAAGACGCAAATAAGCACCTGACCTTCCATTTTGCGGAGGCGGGTGCTTTTTTCATGCTCTCCCGCCGGCGCATGCTTCGGGCGTTTTCCCGTCCCTAGCCATTCCTTGTACCGAACCATTTCCTGAGAACTTGCAGGGAACGGCGGGGCTAAGTCGTCTAAATCAATAACAGGCACGCGCGGGCGCGGCCAGACCAAGGTCTAGGGCTTAGACTGGACCGCGGTCAGTTCCGAACGCTCTTCCGTTTCCTATAGAATGGACAATAGAGGGAAACTCATTCCTGAACATGCGGATTTTGTATTGCCATTTAAATAAAATATCCGGACATTTCCGGCGATTAGAGATAAAAGGAGACTGAAACGATGGAGTGGATGAATCAACTGTTTGAACAATACGGTTACCTGGTGCTATTCCTCGGATTATTTTCGGAGTCGCTGGCGCTCCCTTTTCCGGGCGAATTGGCGATGGCCATATCGGGCCACATGTCCTCTTTCGGGGATTTCCATATCCCCTTCATCATTTTTTATTCCTACGTGGGCGCGATCATCGGCACGACCGTCACCTTTTTTGTCGGCTACAGGCTGGGGACGCCCTTCCTCGAACAGTACGGCAAATATGTGTTTCTCAATCAGGCGCGCCTGGCCAAGGTCAAGGAATGGTTCGGAAAATACGGCAACAAGCTGATCCTGATCAGTTATTTCGTGCCGGGGCTCCGCCATTTTACGGGGTACGTCTCCGGAGTGCTCAAAATCCGCCCGCGCACCTTTTTCATTCTGAACTACATCGGCGGATTGGTATGGGTTCTGGTTTACGTCATGATCGGCAAAATCTTCGGCCCGAACATCGAGGAGCTCCTCCACGTCGCCACCCGTTATTTTGCGCTGTCCATGGTCATTTTGGCCGTTGTCGTGGCCGCGTTGTTCTGGTTCAAGAAAAAAAGAAGCACGGCAAAAGGGCGCCTGTAATTTCAGGCGCCTTGCGCCTTTTTCGTTAATCCTGGGCCGTTTCGGCGGCATCCGCCGCGCTTTCGAGGTTTTTGAACTGGCTTTCGAACATGCGGGCGTAAAAGCCCTGCCGCCGCATCAGCTCGTCATGGCTGCCCTGCTCGATGATCTCGCCATGGTCGATGACCATGATCGTATCGGCATCGCGGATCGTGTTCAGCCGGTGCGCGATAACGAAAGTCGTCCGGCCCTGCATCATCTGGAGAAGCGCATCCTGGATATGCAGCTCCGTCCGGGTATCGATGCTGCTGGTCGCCTCGTCGAGGATGAGAATGGACGGCCTCGCAAGCAGCACGCGGGCGATCGCCAGCAGCTGGCGCTGGCCTTGGCTCAGGTTGCCGCCGTTCTCGGACAGCACGGTATCGTATCCGTCCGGCAGCCGCCGGATAAACACGTCGGCATTGGCCATGGCCGCGGCCTCCCGGACCTCCTCGTCCGTCGCTTCCGGCTTGCCGTATTTGATGTTTTCCTTGATCGTCCCCGAAAACAAATACGTATCCTGCAGCACGAATCCGAAGCTGCGCCGGAGGCTGTCCCGCGTATAATCCCGAATGTCCGTCCCGTCGATGCGGATCGAACCGTCGGTCACGTCGTAAAACCGCGTCAGCAGGTTCACGATCGTCGTTTTGCCCGCTCCCGTCGGCCCGACAAGAGCCGTGCTGCTGCCGGGCTTCGCGGTAAAGCTGATATTTTTCAGGATCGGAACGTCCGGCCTGTACCCGAAGCTTACCTGATCGAAGACGACCTCGCCCTGAATCCGTTCCAGCGCTTTGGCATGTTCGGCATCAAGCGGCTCTTCGCGTTCATCCAGCACTTCGAAGACGCGCTCCGCGCCCGCGATCCCTGATTGAAGCAGGTTGTAAATGTTGGCGAGCTCGTT
Organism: Paenibacillus sp. FSL M7-1455; assembly: GCF_038004655.1. Taxonomy (NCBI): domain Bacteria; kingdom Bacillati; phylum Bacillota; class Bacilli; order Caryophanales; family Paenibacillaceae; genus Paenibacillus; species Paenibacillus sp. FSL M7-1455. Next base: position 5,777,645 of record NZ_JBBORO010000001.1, read on the forward strand.
CAGCGGCCGGACGAACTGCCGCGAATAGCTGATGAAGCTCGCGATGACGCCGACGGTGATCAGGCTTTTGACCGCCAGCACCCCGCCGACGAGCGCCACGGCGGCAAAGCCGATATTGTTGATCACGTTCATCATCGGCATCATGAAACCGGAACGGATCTGCGCCTTTAAGCCCACCTCGAACAGCTTCCGGTTTACGCCCTCGAATTCCTCGATCGCTTTGTGTTCATGGTTGAAAGCCTTGACCACTTCCATCCCCGAAATGCTTTCTTCGATATGTCCGTTCAGCCTGCCCAGCTGCACCTGCTGCTCTTTGAACAGCACCTTCGTTTTCCGGGTGACGGTCCGCGTCAGCCAGAACAGGATAGGCACGGTAATGAGGCTCGCGAGCGTCAGGATCGGGCTCAAGACGATCATCATCGCAAGCGACCCGATGATGGTGATGATGCCCGACATCAGCTGAACAGTCGATTGGGAAATGGTCGAGCTGACATTGTCGATATCGTTCGTCAGGCGGCTCATCACTTCGCCGTGCGAGCGGGCGTCGAAATACGATACCGGCAGCTTCTGCAGCTTCCCGAACAGCGCCCGGCGCAAGGAGGCGACGATCCGCTGCGATATGCCGGCCATCAGCCAGCCCTGCAGAAAGCTCAGCACGGCATCGGTTACGTACGCGGCGGCCAGGACGGCGATCAGGATGCGGAGCAGATGAAAATCGACGCCGCCAATATCAAGCGACATCGCGTCGATCGAGCGGCCGATCAAATACGGGCCGACCAGCGTCACGCCCGCGCCGAAGACGATAAACAGCATAATGAGCGACAACAGGCCGCGCTCCCGGCCGATATACCCCCACAAACGCTTAAGCGTTCCCGCGAAGTTTTTCGGCTTTCCGCCGGGCCCCCCGCCCATCATTCCCCGCATGGGACCCGGTCTTCCCCCGGGAGCGCCGGCCCCTTGGGGCGCGGGAGGAGCCTGCTGCTGGTCGCGTGCGGCATCATTGTGCGGCATTCGGCTGCATCTCCTTTCCCAGTTGGGACTTGTAAATCTCCTGGTATACGCGGCAAGTCTGCATCAGTTCCTCATGCGTCCCGCTGCCCGCGATTTCCCCGCGGTCCATGACGACGATCCGGTCGGCGTCCATCACCGACGTAATCCGCTGCGCGATCAAAATGCAGGTTAACCCCTTCGCATACGTTCGCAATGCCTGCTTGATCCGTCCTTCGGTCGCAACGTCCACCGCGCTGGTGCAGTCGTCCAAAATCAAAATCTCCGGTTTTCGGACAAGCGCCCGTGCGATGGAGAGCCGCTGCTTCTGCCCCCCGGAGAAATTGACGCCGCCCTGGCCGATCCGGCTCCGGTATCCTTCCGGGGAGGCCATGATAAAGTCATGCGCCTCCGCCGTCCGGGCCGCCTGCTCCAGCTCCTCGGCCGTCGCATCCTCTTTCCCCCAGCGCAGATTGTCCTCGACCGTTCCCGTAAACAGCATGATTTTTTGCGGGACGATGGCGATCGTTTCCCTAAGCTTGGCCGGGTCCATTTCCCGAACGTCCACGCCGTTCACTTTCACCGTGCCGGACGTCGCGTCGTAGAATCTCGGGATGAGGTGAACCAGCGACGTTTTGCCCGCCCCCGTCGACCCGATGATCCCTACGGTTTGCCCCGGCAAACAAGTCAGCGTAAAATTCCGGATGACCGGATCGCCCGACGAACCGGCGTAAGCGAAGCTGACCTGCTCGAAATCGATCCGTCCTCGCTCCCCGGAGGCAGGCGCGGCATCCGCTCCTTCGCCCGGCATCCCGCTGTCCTCGGACATCACTTCGCCGATCCGGCCCGCCGATGCTTTCGCCCGAACGAACATGTTGAATACGTTCGAAATCATCATCAATGAAAACAATATTTGCGTCATATAATTGATGAATGCGATGATGCTGCCGACCTGCATTTGCCCGTTGTCAACGCGCAGGCCCCCAAGCCATAACACCGCGATGATGCCGAAATTGACCGCAAGCGAAATGCCCGGGCCGAATACCGACATGACGCGCATCGAGGTCACCGAACGGGCCGTAAGTTCGTCGTTGGCGGCACGAAACTTCTCCACCTCGTAATCGAACCGGTTGAACGCCTTGACGACGCGCACGCCGGACAAATATTCCCTCATGACGCCGTTCACCCGATCCAGCGCGCGCTGCACGCGGATGAAAAACGGGAAGCCGATCTTCATATTCAGCACGATGAGCACGGCCACGAAGGGCACGACGACCGCAAGCACGACGGATAAATGGACGTCCAGCCGGACCGCCATGATCAAACTGCCGAGCCCCAGCAAAGGCGCTTTGACGAAAAACCGCATCAGTCCGTTCACGAAGTTCTGCACCTGCGTTACGTCGTTCGTCAGGCGCGTGACCAGCGAGGCCCGGTCGAAGCGGTCCATCCGCTCAAACGAAAGCGACTGGATTTTGCGGAACAAATCGGACCTGACCTCGGCCCCGAAACGCTGCGACACATGGCTGGAAATGACGTTGCGGATCGATGCCGACAGCGCGCCGATGCCCGTCACGAGCAGCATCAGCCCGCCCAGATCGAATACCTTGTCCATGCTTCCTTTCGCGACGCCGTCGTCGATTACCTTGGACATGATGGTCGGCTGCAGCAAATCGCAAAACGCCTCCAGCGTCAAAAAGAGCACCGCCACGCAAAACAGCTTTCCGTATTTCCGGACATATTTCCGTAGAAATGACAAAGCGACACCCACCTCCCGCGGTTTAGGGCCGTATTTTCCGAACGCCCAAACTCTTTATGTATGTACATACATATTCGCCGATCGGGACGGCATCCGTCAATCTCTCAGCCATGCATCGAAAAAGTTTTTGTACCCTTCCTTCATCACCCGGCTGGAAAACTGGTCGAACGCATAATAACGGTTGTCCATCGAATGGGACTGCGGCAGCGCGGCCGCCATGTTCACGAGCTCGAACCAATTTTCCTCATGACCGGAAAACGAATGGCGCGCATTGATATGGCGGTAGCACGGATGCTCCGGCTTCACGACGATTTTGCCCATCGCGAGCGCCTCCGTGAGCGGCATGGCAAACGTATCGAAACGGGAGCAGTTCCAGTACACCTTGGCGGTGTTCATCAGCGCAAACACCTCGTCCTGGCTCAACGCAAACCGCAGCCGCACGTTATCGGGAACGTCGTATTTTTTCATGCTTTCCCGGTAACGCTCGCCGCCGAACACCATGAACACTTCCTTGTCCGGATTCTGCTTCGCGTATTTCAGCACCAGATCCGGCCGCCGGTTCTCCTCGTCCCTGCCGATCCATAAAATGCGGTTATGCACGACCTGCGAAGGGTCAAAATGCTTTTGCGCCAGGCTTTCGCTGAAGCCGATCGGAATGACGTCCACGTCGGTAATCCCGAAATTCCGGGCAAATTCCTCTTTCAGAAACTCCGTCTGCACGATGGCTTTGTCCACGATTTGATAAAAAGGCTTCATCATGTCGTATCCCGTCAAAGCCGGATCCGGGAAGCTGTGCGGAAAAAGGACGCTTTTTTCGATGAACATCTTGAGGTACGTAAAACCGGACACCGTGTAAATGACATGCTCGATGCCGTGTTCGTGGATCTGGTCCAGCACGATGTCGTAATTGACCAGATCCCCTTTCTCATGCTCGTATCCCGGCAGCCAATCATACCCGCTGACATGGCGCTCCGGGGAAATGAACACGATGTCCACGCCCAGCTCCTGCCCGATCGCTTTCAGGCGGTCCGCAAACACGCGCGGCCCCTGGTTTTCGCGAAACTGGATTTTTCTCATGACCAGTCCGACTTTTTTCATATGTCTAATCATCCTTTTTTGCTGTGTCTTTGTTTTAAGTTAAAAGCGGCAGCGCCAGCAGCGCCATTTCCAGGCAGACGCGCCGCTCGGGCTCCAAATAGTCTTCGCCGAGAATCTCCATCAATTTATCGAGCCGGTTGTAAAGCGTCTGCCGGTGGATATACAGCGCTTTGGCGGTGTCGTTTTTGGAACCCATGCATTTCAAATACATGTCGAGCGTCTGCAGCAGATGCAGATGATGCTCCTGATCATAGGCAATCAAGGCGCCGAGCTGGTCCTGGACGAACGATTCGAGCGCTTCCGCCGGAATCGCCTTCAGCAGCCGGTATACCCCGATCCGGTCGTAAAAAAGGGCATCCTGAACGGCAGCCCTTGATCTCGCCACCTCGAGCACCTGCTCCGCTTCCTTGAAGCTCCGGTGCATATCCGTCATCCGGTTGCGGACGAGGCCAAACCCGGCGTGCAGCCGGAATACAGGCGCCCCCGAAGCCGGATGCTGCAGCCGTTCCACGATTTTGCGGATCGTCTGCTGCAGGGAAACCGGCGTATCCTCTTTGGCGGGTTTCTCCCGCGCGCACAGCACGTAAATCCTGCGTCCCTTCTGCATGATCAGGTTGTGAAGGGCGTATTTTTTCAAAAGCGCGCGCAGCCGAACCAGCAAGTCCTGCTGATCCGATTCGACCTTGTCCCGGTCCGGCTCTTCGTCTCCCCCGCCATATTCCGTTTCGATCATCCCGCCGGCAAACCACATTTCGCTTTGCTTCGGCGGCCGCAGCCCCATGCGCATCCGCGCTTCCTCTTCGTCTTCGATCTGGTGGTTCAAAATGTCCTGGATCAGCTGGTTCTGGTCGCGGAGCATTTTTTCCTCCAGAAAAAGCATTCTAAGGAGGAGCGAAGCCAGCGATTTGGCGGTGTAATCCAGCAGCAGCGTCAGCCTCTCCTGCACCTGCCGGCGGGGCAGCACCAGCCCGACATGGGCCAGCGTCTGCCCGAGGCAAATGACGGGCTGCGTCAGCAGCAGCCTCTCCTGCGGCAGCTCGAACATGCCCGCCTCCTGGTGGGCGGATTCGTTTCCTTCCACGCGCTGCCGGTAAAAGGGGGCAATTTCGTCCGCAGCGGCCGGGGATATGCCGCGGGGTATAAATTTATTCGTATCCACGGTGGAGTAGTACACAACCTGCTGCTTGGCGTATTCATATAATACATGGAGGACGGCGCTCACGTCGGTGCTTTGAAGGGTGATCTGCTGAAGCCTGCGGGAAAAGGCCTCCAAGTCCTTCAGCATCTGGTGCTGCTGGTTGATGAGCAGGCCGTGGATATCCTGGGTAATTTCCACGAACCGGACAGGCTGCTCGAACACGATCAGGGGAAAATCGGAAACGTCTGCAAGTTCGATGATTTCGGCCGGGATGTTTTCGATGCTCGTGCCGAGCTCCACGCATAGCCCCGCCGCTTCCTGGCGGATGAGCTGCTGCATGTAGGACAGGCGCTGCTGCTCATAATGGCGGAGCCAAAGCCCGGTCGTCATGATCAGATCGTTTTTCGTGACGTATGGGGCCACGTTGGCGATTTCCAGGATGTGAACCCATCCGACCTTGCGGCCGGTTCCGCCCGCGCCTGCGATCAGCCGGGCCTTCCGAAATACGGGGCGTTCCAGAACGTCCCGGATATATAGCGTAAATTCGCCCAAAGCCGTCACGTCCCCTCTCGTTAATGGAGTCATTATAGAAGTTTGGAGATCCATTTTCAATATGGGCGACATGCCCGCCCGGCTGAACAAAATGTCCTGTCATGTGATCTATTCCCTTGACAAGACGTATGATGCTTCGCCGCAAAATCGATTGTAAACTTTTACTGTCAAGGTTTTGCGCGATTTGACGGAGCTTGCATTTATTTTTAGGAGAAGGTGATCTGTCATGAACATCGGAATACCGAAAGAGATCAAAAACAATGAAAATCGGGTGGCCGTTACCCCGGCAGGCGCCTTGGAGTTCGTCCAGCAAGGCCACAAGGTCCTCGTCGAGCGCGGCGCCGGTCTTGGAAGCGGATTCACGGACGAGGAATACCATGAGGCAGGCGCGGTCCTGTTGGCGGAGGCCAAGGATGTATGGGATCAGGCCGACATGATCATGAAGGTTAAGGAGCCGCTGTTAAGCGAATACGGTTATTTCCGCAAAGGGCTGATCCTGTTCACCTACCTGCATCTGGCTGCCGAACCCGAGCTGGCCAAAGCGCTTGTCGCCTCGGGCGTGCATGCCATCGCATATGAAACGGTCAACGTGAACGGCACGCTGCCGCTCCTGACGCCGATGAGCGAAGTGGCGGGACGGATGGCCGCGCAGATCGGCGCGCAGCTGCTCGAACGCCCGCATGGCGGCAAAGGCATTTTGCTGTCCGGCGTTCCCGGCGTCGCCCGAGGCAAGGTCACGATCATCGGCGGAGGCGTCGTCGGCATGAACGCAGCCAAAATCGCCGTAGGATTGGGCGCTGACGTGACGCTGCTCGATTTGAGCATTCCCCGTCTGCGCCAGCTGGACGATATTTTCGGCAACCAGATCCATACCCTCGTCTCCAGCCCGGCCAACATCGCCAAGGCGGTGGCGGACACCGACCTGCTGATCTGCGCCGTTCTCATTCCGGGGGCCAAAGCGCCCCGTCTCGTCACGGAAGCGATGGTCAAAACGATGAAGCCCGGTTCCGTGATCGTCGACGTCGCGGTCGACCAGGGCGGCGTGGTCGAAACGATCGACCACATCACGACGCACGACAACCCGACTTACGTCAAACACGGCGTCGTCCATTACGCCGTCGCCAACATGCCGGGCGCGGTGCCCCGTACGTCGACGCTGGCGCTTACGAATGCGACGATGCCTTTCGCGCTCAAGCTTGCAGGCACGGAGCTGCGGCAGCTGCTTGCGGCGAACCCCGCCATCCGCAGCGGCGCCAACGTCATTAACGGCCGCGTGACGCATGAAGCGGTCGCCCGCGATTTGGGATACGACTACGTCCCGGCGGAAAAAGCGTTCAGCCAGGTGACGATTTAACCTATGCCGGCAACGAAAAACAGGGTCCCTTGCGGCGGCCCTGTTTTTCCTTTTCATATGATGGCGTGCACCTAGATCAAGGTGCCCTTTTTCAGCATTTTGATAGGATGATCGTTGACGACCAAAGGCAGCATCTTCGTGCCGCTGACCATGGGCGAGCTGCAGTGTGCGCAAACCGGCTCCTGCTCAAAGGCAAAGTTATCCCGCATCCAGCCATTGCAGTCCTCGTTGGTGCAGGACCAAATCGCCGTATCCGCTTGAGGAATCTCCTCAACCACTTTTTTTCCGAAGTACATTTAATCCCATCCTCATCCTATATTTTCGTCAGCATCCCAGCTGTTTCCTTAGTATGACCCGGAAGGGCTGAATTATGTTCCATGCATAAAGAATGGATCGGCCAGCCCTCCGCCACTACAAAGGGATGGTCTGTCTTACTATATATATTTCGTATCGGGACTAATATTGCACCTTTTTCAAAATTCGAATGCTGCAAACGCTTTGGCGTCAGGTTATCATCCATGATTTGATTGAACGAACCGGCCGATGAATCCGGCGACCGTTTTTTCGTACGTTTCGGGATCCATCCGGTATGCCTCGCCGTGCCCGGCTTTCGGAACGATATAGAGCTCTTTTTCGGCGGCGCAGCTTTCGTATACCTCATGCACCATCTCCGTAGGCACGAACTTGTCGTTGGCGCCGTGGATGAAAAGGGTTGGCGTTTTCGACTTTTTCACCTGCTCCAGCGCCGAAGCCTCGCCGAAAAAGTACCCTGCCCGCAGCTTGGTCAACAGGCTGGTCGTTTCCACAATCGGAAACGCCGGCAGACGGTACATGCGCCGCAGTTGGAAGGAAAGCTCCGCTTTTGCGGAGGTGTACCCGCAATCTTCGACGACGGCCTTGACGTTCGGCGGCAAATCCTCGCCGCTGGTCATCATGACGGTGGCTCCTCCCATCGACACGCCGTGTAAAACGATTTGCGAATCCGCGCCGTTCTCGTCCAGTACCCGTCCAATCCATTTCAGATAATCCTTGCGTTCGGGCCAGCCGAAGCCGATATAACCGCCTCCGCTTTCCCCATGCCCCCGGGCATCCGGGAGCAGGACGTTGTAGCCCCATTTTTCATGGTACATTCTGGCGTAGCTGCTCATTTGCGTGGCGTTGCCGGAATATCCGTGGGCAATGATGACCGTTTTGTCCGACGGCCCGGTTGCCGGCAAATAATATGCCTTCAGGTGAATGCCGTCTTCCGAATCCATGTCCCTGCGCTCAAAGTTCTGGCTATTCCACCATTCATCGTCGGCCAGCGTCGTTTCCTTGGATTCCTCCACCTCCGGACTGGTCTTCAAGTCGGGGCTCTCGCTCAAAAACTCTTTCGAGGCGCGTGCCACCGCCACATGATAAAAATAAAAGCTCCCGGCACAAAGGACCACGACGACCAGCGCCAACAAGGAGGAAGCAAGGCCTGCTATCATTTTTTTCTTCAATTCCGTTCTCTCCTAAACGAACCCCCGTCTTATTTGGTTTAGTATATCACAAAAATTCCCATCATTTCTTTTCCATTTCATAATAGGCCTGATCCGCGTACTTCCGGTCATTGCCTTTCAGGTACGCCCGCACGATGCCCGGATTTTTAACTAAACACCAATCCCCATGCTGGTCGAATTTGCGGCATGAAGTCGTCATCAGCGCTTTTGTGACGGTACCGTATTTTTTCCCGTTCTGTTTGCCCCATTTGTTCAGGCGGCTGGCAAATTCGATATCCTCGGCCATGAGCATCTGTTCGTTAAAACCGCCCACCGCGTCAAAGTCCTTTTTGTACCCCCAGAAGAGGCCTACGGTTAACGGACCGTATTTAAAAAGGAGCGGAACGATCAGCACAAGCGCCGACATGGCGATGCCGAGCGAATTCCGTTCAAAAGCCGAGCGGACGCCGCCGCCGATATATTTGCCCGTTTGCAGCATCCGGTCGATTTCCGTCAGCATATTGTCCGTCACCCAGCTGTCGGCGTCGATCGTGACGATGATTTCCCCTCTGGCGGCCCCAATGCCGGCGTTTCGGATCTGCGACAAGTTTTTGTGCTCGACCGGCAGCGTGACAGCGCCGTAAGATTGGGCAATATCGGCCGTCCGGTCCGTGCAGCGGTTGATCATCACGATCACCTCGACCTGCCCCGGATAGGGTTTGGCGGCGGCAGCTATGGAATCGAGGCAGCGGCCGATATATTTCTCCTCGTTTCGTGCCGGAATAATGACGGAAAACTTAATGGGTTGACCGGTACCCGATGCAAACGGGCTATTCATGATTCATCGCTCCTCAAGGAATAGGTTATTTTTGAATCCCTTCGAGTAATAGCTTGGTTGCTTTGCGGTAAAACCGTTTGGCGTCTTCCTTGCCCATCATCTGGATGTGGTCGCTGAGGCCGGAAAAATAGCCTAGAATCATCATGCTCAGCTCCTGCGCGTTGCCGCCTTTCCACTCGCCGCGGTCGAGACCGGCTTGCACGAGCCGCTCGAAGCGCTGCATATACGCCATCATTGTGCCGAGAAACCGCTGCCCCGCCTCGGAATCCGCGCCGACGCGGCTTATGAATTCCTCTCCCGCCTTATTGAGCGGCTTTTCGAGCGTGTCCACAAAATAATCCGCGTACTTATACAGCTGCTCCGTGGCCGTCATTGTCCCGTCGATCGCCTGATCCCAGTTCTCCCACGACGCCGTAAACGCCTGGTCGGCGATATAAATAAACAGATCTTCTTTGCTGTCGAAATGGTGGTAGAGGCCTCCCCTGCTGCAGCCGGCGGCGCTGCAAATATCGCTCATGGAGGTTGCCGCGTAGCCTTTCACCGCAAACAGCCCCTTGGCGGCTTCCACAATATCCCGTTTCGTTTGTTCCGCTTCGTCTTTGCTTTTTTTCATGATCCCAATGCCTTTCCCGTTAATGCGACCGACTGATCGGTCTGTATAAATTGTATTCCATGTATTTCCTTTTGGCAATATGTATTTGTGAATGTTTGACGAGCGGCCGATCAAAAATCAATCGTTACGTCCAAGGAAGTGTAAGCGTTGTACTTATATAGGGTCATGGGCACAGGCAAGGAAATGCCTCCTTGTTGTCGAAGAAGTATAATAGACAAACCAGGATAGGAGCAACAAACATGATTCGCAAACTGACGCCGGAAGAGCTAAAGGCCATCCTCGCTTCGCTCGACCGCGAAAGACATCTTTTGTATTATTCGTATTTGACGTTCCGCAAGCCGCGCACGACGCATTACGGGCAATTTACAGACCAAGGCGGGCTGCTTGGCGTGTTGGCCTTTCTGGAGGGGCTTCCGTTTTATGCCTTTTTCGTATTCCCCGTGCATCCATCGTTTGATTTTTCGGCCGTTTTGGCGTTTACGAAAAAAGAACTCCGGCTGCCGGACGAGGCGATCGGCAATTTCATCGTGCACGAGGAGGACATGGCCGCTCTTAGCGGACAAATGGCGTTCGCCAAACCTCCGGAAAAACTGTTTCTCATGAAGCATATACATCATCAGATGCTGCCCGCCGCGGATCCGCGGGTCCAGCGTTTGGAGCCATCCCACTTTGATAGGATTGAGGCCTTGATGAAAAAGCTCGGCACCATGGCATTTCGGCCGACGAGCTTCAGTACCCTTTCTATGGTGTCATGGACAACGAGCGGCTTGCCGCCGCAGAAGGGTATCACATTTACGGCGCGGATTACGTGGAGCTCGGAAATATCGGGACGGATCCCGCTTTCCGGAGACAAGGCTTGGGGAAAATGGTTTGCGCAGCGCTCACCCGCGCAGGAGCGGCCGCGTCTCCGAACGTTTACCTGAATGTTTTTGAACAGAATGAAGCCGCCATCCGGCTTTATCGGTCCATTGGCTACGAAACGGTTGCCATTCAGCACATCATCCAATTTTTCATGCCTGCTGATAGCCATAAATAACCCTTGCGAAAGGAAGTGATCCCGATGTCCGATTTCAACGACGAATTCAGCTCCATGCTCATTCTGGACCGGATGAACCCCGATCCGCAGCAGGATGCGCTGTATCCGTTCGCGCTCGACGAACTGCTGTGCAAGGAGACCGGCAGAGGCGGACCGCCCTTGCTGCATATTTGGCGCCAACCCCGCTCCTTTATCATCGGGCTGCGCGACAGCCGCCTGCCGGGGGCGGCCAAAGCCTGCGCCTGGCTGGAGGCGCTCGGGTACAAAACGGCCATCCGCAATTCCGGCGGCGCGGCCGTGCCGCTTGACGCGGGCGTCGTGAACCTGTCGCTCATCCTGCCCAAGCAGGGCAAGGGCGACGAACGTTTCCGCGGCGATTTCGAGCGGATGTATGAGCTGATCCGCGAGGCGCTTGCCTCAACCGGCGTGACCGTCGACAAAGGGGAAATCGCCGGTGCGTATTGTCCCGGCGATTTCGACCTGAGCATCGGCGGCCGGAAATTTTGCGGGATTGCGCAGCGTCGCCAGGCGCATGCATTCGTCGTGCAGGCCTTTGTCATCGCCGACGGCTCGGGGCAGGAGCGGGCCCAGCTCGTGCGGGAATTTTACGACCGGGCGGGCAAAGGGGCGGACCCCGGCGATTTCCCGCAGGTGGACAGCGGCAGCACCGCTTCCCTCGCCGAACTCGCGGGGCTCGGCCCCGGGGCGGCGGCAAGCTTCGCGGAGGCGGTCAAAAGCGTCGTCCGCAGCCGCCAATCCGCCGAAGGCATCGCCGAATCGGCCGCGCGGCTGACGCTGCCGGGCACCCGGGAGGTTACCGCGATGGCGGAGCAGCTTAAGCAGCGTTATGCTCCGAAGGAACAGGTGTAACCCAAACATCGGCCCGTGAATTTATATCAGAAAAGACGCGGACATCTGCAAGATGCCAACCCGGCAACCGGGCATGTCGGCGGTTACGGAAATCCATCAAGCGAAGCTTCCCGGATGCCCTAGGGCTCCCATCGGCTTCGCTACTTTTATGCGGCGGCGATGCCCTCTCGTACCCTTGCCTCGGTCCACAGACGGAGAACGATTTCCTTCTCGCGCCGTTATCCGGAAAATTCAGGATATTGTACACTCATATCAATTCCCGCGCCCTGAGAACTCCCGAGAAGTCGCCAGGACGCATGTACCGGATAAAATTTTTAGGAAATGAGGCAAACCCCGTATGGAACTTTTCCGCAACGCTATTTTTGTCAGAATGTTTTTGGCCGCCTTCGCGTCCCAGCTCGGCTCGATGGTCGGCAGCATGGCTTTCGCCTTCTATTTGGTCGACCGGTTCAGCAATCAGCCGGCTTACGCCTCGGTTGCCGAACTGATGTATTCGCTGCCGACGCTGGTCGTTTTCCTGTTCGTCGGCGTGCTGGCCGACCGGCTGGACCGCAAACGGATCGCCGTGCAAAGCGACTGGATCCGGGCCGTTTTGTCCGTCGTCCTGCTGTTTGCCATTCATCAGGATTGGATCATCGCCGCCTTCGCCATCCTGTTCCTGCGGAGCGCGATTTCGAAATTTTTCACCCCTGCCGAGATGAGCTTGATGCAGGGCATTATGAAGCCGGAGCAATATGTGAAGGCGTCCAGCCTGAATATGTCGATCATGGGCATCTTCATGCTGTTCGGCATGAGCATGGGCTCCGCCGCTTACTATTACCTCGGCATCGAAGGAGCCATCATCATCGATACCGCAAGCTTCATCATATCGGGCATCCTGCTTGCCACATGCCATTTTCCGGCCGAAGTGCGCCAGCCGAACGGCAAAGCGAAGCTGCGCGACCTCAACCTGAAAAGCATGGCGGCCGACTTTGGCGCAGGCTTCAAATATATCGTCCGTTCCCGGCTGCTCCTTGCGATCATTCTCGGTTTCTTTTTCTTCGGCATCGTCAACGGCGTGTTTTCGATCCTCCCCCTGTTCACGATGAAATACGAGCTCAGTCCCGACCGCTATCAGGTGTATACCCCGCTGGTCATGGTTTTCCTCGGCATCGGTTACCTCGCAGGCAGCGCGTTTAGTTCCCTGTTGATTAAAAAATGCGGCAAGGTGGCCGTGCTGATCACCGGACTGTTCCTTACGATGGCGCTGACCCTTGCTGCCGGACTCTCCGGAAACATTCAAATTTACTTGGGGGTCATGGTCCTGCTCGGGATCATCCTGGCTCCCATCAACGTGGTGCTCGGCGGTTGGCTGCCGGAGCTGGTCGAGCCGCAAAGCATGGGCCGCGTCAGCGCCTGGATCGAGCCCCTGAACACGACCGGGCAGGCGATTGCGCTCGGCTTCATCTCGGTGGCGTTTCCCGCGATCGTGAACGTTACGGCGCTGTACTGGATTTTGGCCGTCAGCATGCTGATCGTCAGCGTATATTACCTGATCGCCCTTCCGGGGCTTCACCGCAAGCATCAGCGCGCCGTGAAGACGGAGATGACCGCCTAATTTACGCATTTTGTCCGAACGCCCCATTTGACTTTCCGGGAGAAATGTTTATGTTTAGATATCAGGACGCCAACGTTCGAATCCGAAATCACTCGCGATCCTGATACCGCAACAATAACGCGCCTCCCGGATGCTTCTTTCGTTCTTCTTCGGCGAATGAAGGCTGACAACGCATGCTCCGGGAAGCAGAAAAACGATAGAGGTGAACAGGCCATGCGGCTCCTGGTCATAGAAGACGATAAGCATTTGTCCGATACGATCTGCGCAACGACGCGGGATTTGTACGAGACGGAGCAGGCTTTTGACGGCGAAGAGGGCTTGTATCTGGCGGAGCAAAACATTTATGACGCCATCGTTTTGGATGTGATGATGCCGGGACTGAGCGGCTACGAAGTGCTCGGAAGCCTCCGGCAGCAGGGGATTCTGACGCCGGTGCTCATCCTGACGGCCAAAGACGGGATCGACGACAAAATCCGCGGCTTCCAACAGGGAGCCGACGACTACCTCGTCAAGCCGTTCCACCGCGAGGAGCTGCTGCTGCGCCTGGAGGCGATCCTGCGCCGCTCCGTCGGCGGGTTCAAGCAGCATACGCTGCTGTTCAAGGAGCTTAAGCTGAATTTGAAAAGCCGCGAGGTTCAGATCGGCGAAGCGCCGGTCCTGCTCAACGGCAAACAAATCGACCTGCTCGAATATTTGATCAACAACAAAAACATCATTTTGACGAAAGAGCAAATTTTCGACCGCGTCTGGGGCATGGACTCCAGCACCGCCAACACCGTCATCGAAGTGTACGTGAGCAATTTGCGCAAAAAATTCAAGCCCTTCGGTTACGACAAGTACATCAAAACGATCCGGGGCATGGGATACATGCTGACCGAGAACGGAGACGGCCATGAATAAAAACAAAGTCATCCGCAGCCAGCAGCTGCGGTTCATGGTCTATACGCTGATCGCCTTTACCCTTCTGTTCGGCATGTTCGGGGCGATCATTTTCGGCCGGATCCAATCGACGCTTTACGCCAAAACCGACTCGGACCTGACGGCATCCAAAAGATGGCTCGAGACCGGCGGAGCCGGCGCCGAACGCGGCAAAGAACCGGTTCGCGACAAATACGGCTTCCCCCCTGCCAAAGGCCGGGGATTGAACCCGCGGGTCATTCCGCTCCTGTGGAGCGACGGACATATCGCCAATGCCGAGCAGATCGGCTTCACTTACAATCATTACTTCAGCGAAATGAGCTTCGATCCCGCCACCATCGGCGTCATTTCCAACGTGACGGTGCAGGGCAAATACCATTTCCGGACCGTTTCCATTCCCTATCCCGCGGCAGAGGGGAGCTATGTGCAGCTGCTGGTCAACGTGGACCCCGAGCAAAACCTGATCGACAATTTCAAACGGATCATCATTTTATGTTCGGCCCTATTTATTTTGCTGTCGATCAGCGCGAGTTACATTTTGTCCCGGAAAATGATGAAACCGATCATCCGCTCCTGGGACAAACAGGTGGAGTTCGTGGAAAATGCCTCGCATGAGCTGCGGACGCCGCTGACGGTCATCCAGAACAAGCTGGAGCTGCTGCAGACGATGCCGGAGAAGCGGATCATCGATACGTTCGAAAATATCGCCCTCTCCCTTTCGGAAACGCGGCGGCTGTCCCGCATGACGGCCGACCTGCTGACGCTGGCGAGAGCCGATTCGACCGAAACGCAGCTGGAAAAGCAGACGATCGAGCTGGACGAATTCGTGAACAACGTATGCGGCCCCTATAAGGAAATCGCCGAGCTGTCCGAAAAAAGCATGCAGCTTAGGCTGCAGAGCCGGACCCGGCTGAAGGCGGACCCCGAGCGGCTGCACCAGCTGCTCGTCATCCTGCTGGACAATGCCCTGAAATATACCGGCGAACATGACAGCATCGCCATCAGCACGTACGCCAAAGAAAACAAAGCGTTCATCGAAGTCAGCGACACCGGCATCGGCATCAGCGAGGAAGGGCTTTCCCGCATCTTTGACCGCTTTTACCGCGAAGACCAGGCGCGGTCGCGCGAGCAGGGCGGCTCCGGGCTCGGCTTGTCCATCGCCCAGTGGATCGTCCACAGCCATCATGGGACGATCCAGGCGCTGCATAACGAGCCGAAGGGCGTCATCTTCCGGATTCGGCTGCCGAAGCAGTAGGCTTTGATATAAAAAAAACAGCTCGGTCCCTCTCACGGGCCGGGCTGATTGGTTATGCCGGATATGGTTTTCCTAAGGCACCATGTCATGACATGCGCGCCACAGGCACGATCCCTAAGAAGAGACGCCGAGGAACGTAACTACGTATCCTCTACCTTTTTCCGCCTTGCCGCACCCTTCTCGACACCAGCCTCACCAAATCTACCGTAAGCGCCGGCAGCGACACCCAGGCGGGATAAGCCAGGAAACGCGGCTCCCATTCAGGGGAAAATTTCTCTTTATATCTCCGCAAACCTTTGAATCCGTACCAATGGCCGCCGTATTGGAATACGAGAGCCGCAAGCTTTTCCTCGCGCAGCGCGCTTTTGCTCTCCCCGACGCTGGACAAGGGCGCATTGCCGAGGTTGAAAACCTTGTATCCCTGGGCCTTGCACCACTCCAACAGCCGGATAAACAGAACATCCATCGTGCCGTTCGGGGTGCCGCTGCGGTGGCGCATCAAGTCGATCGACATCGTCCGGCCCCCGTCGTATCCCGGGGCTAGCGACGCAAACGCCAAGATCATGCCCTGATCGTCCCTGAGAACCGCGATCGGGGCTTGTTCCAAGTAGGTTTTATCGAACCAGCCGAGCGAAAAGCCCTTCTCCCTCCGCCCCTTGATCCATTGATCCGAGACCGTCCGAAGTTCTTCGAACAACGGATCGGCAAAAGGCGGGTGCACCACTTCGAAAACATACCCCTCGCGATCGAAACGGTTGCGGACGCTCCGCAGGTCGGCTGCCTTTTTGCCGCTGAGGGTGAAATTCTCCAAAGGAACGAGCGCTTCTTCCCCCAATTTAATAAAACGGTAGCCGTGTTCATGGTAAACGGGCAGAAATTCGGGCGTCGCCTGGTAAAACACGACGGACATCGCGTATTCGTCGGCATACTGCTGGAATTCGGCAATGGCGTCCGGCACCAGCTTCATCGGTCCGATCGGGTCGCCCAGCACCACCAGCTTGTCCCTTGACTTGGCATAAGGAAGCAGCACCTGACCGTCCTGGGCCCAGAAAAAGCTTTTGTCTCCCGCAAACAGCATGTGGGTGAGCATATTGCCTTTGGTGCCCCTTAGGAAAAGCCGGAGCTTCTCAAGCTCCTCCGGACCCGCCCCGGTCGCGATATTCCGGTTCGGGCGCAGCAGCATCAGCATCGTCAGCAGCAGCCATGCGCCTGCCAGGCCAATGCATGCCGTCATGGCATACGGTTTCGGCCCGAACATCCAGTGGATGCGGTCGGCCGTCGGCAGATGCCTGAGCCAGCCATGGTGGACATGGCTTCCGATCCAGTAGTACGCAAAAGCGATGACCGCCGACAATGCATACCAGAGCAGGTAGCTTCGGTAGTCGACAACGGCGCCCTTGCGGTAAAACCTGGACCGGGACATCCAAAGCGCAAGGCCGACGACCAGCAGAAAAATCGCTTCCTCGAAATCAAACGCCTTCGTAAACGTAAAAATCGCGCCGGCAAGCAGCAGAACCCCTGTCCAGACATATGCGCGGCGAATCCGCAGCGAAATGCCCCGGGAAAGAATGATGAGCATAAACCCGATAACGACCGTCAGCAGATGGGAGATGCGCATGATGGGCATCGACAGCAATTCCTCCGTCAGTTTCAGGCGGTAGAGCAAGCCGGGCATCGCAGCCGAGAGCAGGAGCGCGAGGCCGCTCACGAATACCAGCTTCCCGAGCGCCCACGCGCCCAGATCGCTTAAGAACCGGAATTGCCCCGGCCAACGCCACAACCGCTGCCATATGTTCAAAGGGAACTCCGGGGTCGCGTTTTCCCCGGCCCGCTTGGCCGCGCTGCCCAGCTCAAAGGCCGACAGGATCAGGCCGATCAGCCACGGCACGATGTAATAAAACAGCCGGAACAGGACAAGCACCACCATGGACCGGCCGGAAGGGAAACCCATCTGCTCCAGCCCGAGCAGCACCATCAAGTCGAACGCCCCGATGCCTCCCGGCGCCATGCTCAGAATGCCGGCGATCGCTGCGACCGAATACATGCCGATCACGTCCCGGAAGGATACGTCGTGCAGGACGCTGCCGGCGATCATCCAAAAGGTGATGCCCGCGCAGGCCCATTCCAAAAGCGAAGCGCTGAGCGATACGCCGACCGTCGTCCACGGCGTTCTCCCTTCCCCGCGGTTAAACCACTTCGCAAACAGCGAAGACCGCTGCATCAGGACAAATAAAGGCAAATACAAAGCCATCCCCCAGACGGCAAAAACAAGCCACCCATGCTCCTGCAGGAGCCCGTCCACGTTAAAAAGCCCAAAGATGATCCCCCAGGATAGGACCGACAGCCCCGTCACGACGACCGGGGAAAGGAACACGACGGCGGAAGCCATCAGTACCGGCGATATCCCGCTTCGTTTATATAAAATCGTCCGGAGCCCGGCCCCGGTCAATCCCGCAAATCCAATGATGTTGTTAAACGTGTTGGCAATCCACGCATACCGAAACGTGCTCCAGAATCCAACCTTTAACCGAAAATGGCGGCGGATCATAAAATCGTAAAGGCTCATCACCGCAACGGAAAAAAGGGCAAACAGGAAAATTTCCGCAACGGACGAAGCCGGGAGCCGGCGCAACTCCCCAAATGTGCGTCCAATGGAAATCTGGGACAGCTCCCTTTTCCCTTCCCAGTAGACGAATCCGATCACCGCAAGCGGGATGAGCAGCCGAACGGCTTTGATCCTATATATGGATGCCAGGACGCGGAAAATTTTGTACCGCTCCAGCGTTTCCTTCATCGTCAAGCACCCTTTCACTTGAAAAGATTGGAATCGAAGTCCTCTCCTATCCTAACAATAAAGCCATTCCGACACAAACCCCTGTCCCATGCCCAAAAAGGATATTTACATTTCCATAAAAATAGATATAATTAAACCCATGGATATATTATTAACGATCAAAGCATTGTCAAACGAAACCCGATTTAACATTTTGGAATGGCTAAAGCATCCGGAGGAGCATTTTGGACCCCAGGAGCATATGCCTGCATCCTGCGATTTCAAGGGCGGCATTTGCGTCGGTTCCATTTCCGCGAAAACGGGGCTGGCCCAATCGGTCATTTCGGGTTATCTCGTCAAATTGCAGAAGGCAGGCTTGCTGGAATCCCGCCGGGCGGGACAGTGGACTTATTACAGACGCAATGAGGAGGGAATCAGCCGCTTTATCGAACAACTCAAGAAAGAGCTTTAGGCTTAAGAGCTTTCGTTTTCATGGTCTGCCATAAGCATAAAGCTCCTTCTTTTGATCATATATATCTATTTTTATAGAAATACAGAAAAATAAAATCTAGATTTTGAGAGGATCCATACATGAGCAACTCGCAGCAAAACATCCGCTCAACCGCATCCTTATTTAAGCCTTATACGTTGGGCAGCCTGACGATTCCGACGCGGGTCGTGATGGCGCCGATGACCCGCAGCTTTTCGCCAAACGGCGTGCCCGGCCCGGATGTGGCGGCCTATTACCGCCGCCGCGCCGAAAACGGCGTCGGCCTCATCATTACCGAAGGCACGCTGATCGACCATCCGGCAGCCACCGACGATCCGAACGTGCCGAACTTCCATGGCGAAGCGGCCTTGAAAGGCTGGGCGGAGGTCGTCAGACAGGTCCATGAAGCCGGCGGCAAAATCATGCCGCAAATCTGGCACATCGGCATGACGCGCCACGTTGGCGCCCGGCCGAATCCCGAGGCGCTGCCCATCGGTCCATCCGGACTCGACCTGAACGGCAACCCCGTGACCGAGCCGATGACGGTGGCGGAAATCAAGCGCGTCATCCAGGCTTATGCCGATGCGGCAGCAAACGCAAAACGGATCGGCTTTGACGGCGTGGAAATCCACGGCGCCCACGGGTACCTGATCGACCAATTCCTGTGGGAAAGAACCAATCGGCGTACCGACGAATACGGCGGCGACATGATGAAGCGCGCCCGCTTTGCCATCGAAGTCGTGGCAGCCGTCCGCGCGGCGGTAGGACCGGACTTCCCGATCGCCCTTCGCCTCTCCCAATGGAAGACGACCCATTACGACGCGAAGCTGGCGGATACGCCGGAAAAATTGGAGCAGCTGCTGACGGCATTGGCCGAAGCCGGCGTCGATATTTTCCACTGCTCCACCCGTCGCTTCTGGGAGCCGGAATTTGAAGGCTCCGACCTCAACTTCGCCGGATGGGCCAAAAAGCTGACCGGCAAAACGGTCATCACCGTCGGTTCCGTCGGCCTGGACGAAGCGTTCACGAGCCTATTCACCGAAGGCAAAGGCGCAGGCCAAAAGGACATCGACGAGCTGCTGAACCGCTTGGAAAAACAGGAATTCGACCTGGTGGCCGTCGGACGGGCGCTGCTGGCCGATCCCGAATGGGCTGCCAAAGTCCGCGAAGGCCGTTTCGGCGACCTGAAGCCGTTTTCGCCGGAAGCCCTGAAAACCCTGGTGTAAGGCAGCCCGCTCCCCCTCTGTGGCGATCGCCTTTACACCTTCCATATAGATTAAAGAACCGGAAAGAGCTTGCGCTCCTTCCGGTTCTTCTGCTTTATGGCCATCAATTTTGCCGCGTTTCATGAAGCTTCTTCTTACATCGGCTTGCCATCGGCATCCGAGCCGCTGACATGGACCGCTTTCAGCTGGTGTCCGCGTTTCTGCCCGAGCCGCTCCGGCATCGTGATCAGCGCCGGAACGAGCATCGGCAGCAGAATAAAGCAGAGCACGACCAGCCCCACGATGACCGCGGTAGCCAGCTCAATGAGCAGCACCAGGCCGGATGGAATAAGGGTCGCAAACGTTCCGCCCAAAATCACCATCGCCGAAATGATGACGCCGCCGACGCTTTTCGCCGCTTTGACGATCGCTTCGCCAGGGTTCATGTCGCCATGCTCCCGGTACCGTTCCATCAGGAAGATGCTGTAGTCGACCCCTACCGCCACGATGACGATAAAGGAGAAAAACGGCACGAACGAGGACACCCCGTCGGCTTTGATGATATACGTCGTCACCAGATTGGAGGCGCTCATCGCGACATAATAGGAAGCGATCAGCGACAGCACGATAAATACCGACGGCCAGAAGGAACGGATAACGAACAACAATACGATAAACACGCTCACGATGACGATCACGGCCGTGCTGTTGAAGGAATTCAACTGTTCCTTGTTCATGTCGTACGTGGTTGAGCTTGGTCCTGCCGCCCCGTAACTTGCGTTGTCCAGGACGGTTCCTTTCAGGCTGCCGGCGACCGTGTCGTTGATCTTTTCGATCGTGGCCAGCGCCGCCGGGGAATACGGGTCATCGTCCAAAATGACGAGCAGCTTCGTGATTTTCCGGTCTTTGGACATAAAGCTGTCCTCGGCCTTTTTGAAGTCCTCGCTTTCCAGCGCTTCACGCGGGATAAAGAACGTCTTCGAACCGCTGAGCTGCGTCAGGAAATCGCCGGTTTTGCCCAATCCCTCGGAAATGTCCCCGAGTCCGCTGCCGCTCTTGTCGATGCCTTCCTTCAACTGCGACATGCCGCCGGTAAGACCGGAAAGCCCGTCGATCAGCTGTTTCTGGCCGCTTTGCACTTCTCCGAGCGCCAGATTCAGCTTTTTCATGTTCGCCTCGATCTCCCGGGAACCGCTGCTGCCCTGCTCCAGGCCTTTTTGCAGCTCCGCCGCGCCCTTTTGCAAAGCCGCAAGTCCGGCGGACATCTGCTTCTGGGCCGCCTGGATTTGGCCGAGGCCTCCCGCGGCCTCGCCAAGGGAACCGTTCAGCTTCGCAAAATTGGATTCCAGCTGCTGCAAGCCCCCGTTCAGCTGGGCCAAAGAGGACGCCAGCGTTGCGCCGGTCGCTTTCAGTTTCGCGTAATCCGGATCTTCCGCCAGCTCGCCGTGTTTGGCGCCCAGTCCTTCAATCAAAGCGTTCATGCCCGCCAAACCTTGCTCGATTTGCGGAATTTGTCCGCCGAGCTGCTTATAACCTGCCTCCAGCGCCGCGTAACCCTTCGAGATTTCCGACAGGCCCGCGCTGATTTTGCCCGTGTTTGCGCTGACGGCATCCAGGCCGCCTTTTAATCCGGCGATTCCTTTCTTCAGCTCGCCCGCGCCGCCGGCGCCTTTGCCGATGCCCGCGGCAACCTGGCCCAGGGCGTCCGTGATTTGGTCATAACCGTCTTTGACCTGCCCCGTGCCGTCTACCAGCTGGTTGGCGCTCGACGTATCCGGCGCAGCCAGTTTGCCCGCGATCTGATCCAGGCCGCTTTTGATTTGATCCACGCCTTTTTTGGAGGCCGAAATGCCGTCCGTGACCGTTTCCGACTGGCTGCTGATATAAAATTCGTCGATCGGCTTCGACTGCGGCTGCGTCACGCTGGCCACCGTTTTTACCCCGTCGATCGCTTTCAGCTTGTCGGTCAGCTTGTCGATGACGCCCAATGCTTCATTGTTGTCCATCGCCTTGTCGTCTTCGATGACGACGCTTGTCGGCAGCGCCTGCCCCCGGCTGAAATGCTCGGCTACAAGGCTGAAGCCTTTGGTGGACGGATAGCCGTCTCCCAGTTCCTTAAGCTGGTCGAAGGAAAGTTTTTGCGCGCTCGTCAGCAGCGCCGGAATCATCAAAATGACGATGATCACCGTCACGACCACCGGATACTTGACCGAGACGGACGTAAGCTTCGCCCAAAATTTGCTTTCTTTATGCCCCGCATTCTTTTTCGAAGGCCAAAAGAGCTTCGGACCAAACACCTTCAGCATAAACGGCGTCAGCGTCAGGATTTGCAGCACGAGCACGATGGTGCCGATCGCAACCACATTGGCGGACTTGTAAATGCCGAAGCTTGAGAAGCTCAATCCCGCAAAGGCGATAAAAACGGTGGCGATGCTGTAAATAATCGTTTTGCCTGCCGTTTTGTACGATGCGACGATCGCCTCGTCCACGGTCCGCCCATGCGACAACTCCTCTTTGAAACGGTTGAACAGCAAAATGTTGTAGTCCGTGCCGATCCCGAACAGGATAAGCACGAGCAGCATTTGCGTCACGCTGGTGACGGGGAAGTCCAGCTTGTCGATGATCTGCGCCGCGATCCCCATCGAAACCAAATATGTGATGCCGACCGTCAGCAGGGACACGAACGGCGTGAGAATCGAACGGAACATGACGATCAGCACGACCAGAATAAAGATGACGGTAAGCGCCGCGCTTTTTTCCACCCCTGCGGTCGTCGCTTTGATATAGTCGTTTTGGATAAAATCCTCGCCGCTGAAGTAGTACTGCACGTTCACATCCTTCAGCGCGTCTTTGAACTGTTTGTCGATTTCGTCGATGTTGCGCCCCATTTTATCCAGGCTGAAGCTCACCATCAGCGTCGTGTTGTCCCCGGAGACAAGGGACGACTTCGCATCCGGCGTCGTAAACGGATCGATCAATTGGCTGAAGCCGAGTTCGGATTGATGTTCGATCATGTTGCGGATCCCCGCCTCGATCTCCTTCATGTCCTGATCCGTCAGTTTGTTTTCCCTATGAAATACGATGATATCGCTGGTGCCGGTAGTGCCCGTCATTTTGTTGAGCAGCTTGCCCGCAACCTTCGACGGGCTGTCTTCCGTAAGCGGGTCCTGCCCCCGCTCATGCAAAATGGCGTTCACGTCCGGCTGAAACACGGTCAGCAGCACGGTAGCCACAAGCCAAAGCGCCAGAATCGCCCAGCGCCATTTGATGATTTGCCGCATCCTTTTGTTTTTCCTCCTCGGCTGAATTGTTAGTAAACAGGTGTTCATTTTTGAAACAAAAAAATAGGGTTTCCTATGCATCTTACAAAAATAAGAAAAAAATTATTCATCCGCAAAGAAATCCGGGCCCCGATTTAGTCGGGAAGCCCGCACATCATGCCTGCATGATACAGACGAATAAACTCGTTGACGAGCCGCTTGACCGTCTCCCCATCCTCATGCTCCCGCAAAATCAGGCAGACGCCTTCGACGATGGTTCCCGCCAGCATCCGCGCGCTTTGGCGCTGCTCGGCCGTCAGCTTCGCCGCGTGTTCGCGGCCGGAAGCAAACGCATCCTCCAAAATCGTGGCGACAAGCCGCACCATATCCGCTTTGACGCCGCTGTACTTCGATCCCGTGCTGCGGTTCATCAGGATGGTCAATTCCGCGCTGTACGCATCAAACAGCCCGACGACCGTATCCTCGATCATGCCGAAATACTTCATTTCGCCGTTGCCGTCGATATAGGAGCGGTCGAGCTCGTTTTTCAGACTCAGAAGATAGTCCAGCAGTTTCTCGTATACCGGTTTGACGAGCGCTTCGAACAGTTCCTCTTTGTTTTTGAAGTAGCGGTAAATGTTGCCCGTCGTGATGCCCGCCGCCGCCGAAATCCGGCGCATGGAGGCATCCGCGTAATCATGGGATTTGAATTCGGCCAAGGCAGCCCGCAATATGTTTTGACGAACGTCTTCCTTTAGCGTTTGCATAAATAAACACCTGTTTACTATTATTTTGATGAAATTATTATATAGCGCCGGCATGCCGGTTGGCAAATCGCGGTCCACATGGACATACGAAGGAGGGTTAAGCCCGGCAGCTACCGGGTTCAACCCTCTGTCCGGGAAGGGATGTTGCTTGAGGATGCGCGTGGGGAAATGTCGGGGAATTCGTTGGGAGGATGTAAGGACTTGCTTTCTCTTATCAGATTACCAAGAACAAGTTTGAAAAAAAACTAACCAAAGTTAGATTTTTCCACCAAAATTCGTTTTTCCGGGTCATAATTATGGATGGGTATGGCATGAAAAACGTCGTTTTCTGTTGATTTTTGATCCTTACCCGTTGTTGTAGCCGTCCCAATCGAAATCATCGACCTTCACGAACATTCCCGTTGCCGGATCCCGTTCATAGGCGCATTGCGGCGCGTCATCGATGAACTCGAGGATCGAATCGTCCATATTCAGCACGACGCCGATGGAAACGACCTGCAAATGGTCGGCATGTTCCCAATAGTCTTCTTCTTCATACCCGCTCGATGCGGTCCATCCGGTGTCGCCGTCCCGATTGGGAAAGTCCCTCAGCAAAAAGTTGAATTCTTTCCTCGCAAGCACGTCGCGGCTTACCACGATCCTGTTGTCAAAATAGTAATTCCACCGCTGCTCCTCGGGGTCTTTATATTCGGTGTCGCACACATGCTCGCCGCGAAAATGAACGGTTTCGCCCCGGACCGGCTGCTCCATGCTTACCGGCTCGTTCACCAGCGTGCCTGCAAAACGGTCCCCGTCCCTTTCCGTAATTTCGACCCACATCCGTTCGCAAACGTAGTCCTCTTCCGCGCCGGACATAAAAAGAAGTCTGACCCGATCGCCTTCCCCGAGCTTTTCGATGACGGAAGGCGACGGGACGTAAAACGTATACGGCGCTTTTTTATGGCGTTCCAGCGCGCTGTCGAGATACCAAGCCATCTTTTAGAGTCCCCGCCTTTTCGCAGTATTTTGAACGCAATATTTTAATCACTATAAAACCTGTACCCCGAGGATTCAATAGCCGATAAAAAAGCCCCGCCAAAACGGGGCATTGCCTTTGCAGCCGATAAACTTTCTTCAAATATGTTCGACATCGATGTGATGTCTTCGTTTCAGATACTGGTGAATCCGCTTGAAGTCTTCCGGCGTCAGCTCCTTCAGCCGTTTCCGGTCTGCTTCGTACCCGAGGATGATTCCGATCGTCTGGGCCGCCAGCGCGTTGTTGGCCATGATCCGCGACGAACCGTATGCTTTGATGTCGGCCCCGATGTTTTTTCCGACGACGAGCACGTTGTCGTATTCCTTCAGCTCGAAAGAGCGGAGCGGAATCCCGTAGGCATCCGGCACGCCGAAGCCGATTCCGTGCGGGATGTGAACCGTTCCCTGCAGGTCGACCGGATAAGCGCCGATGCTGACGTTATCCCAAAACATCCTGCCGCCCATCACGTCCTCGTATTTGAGCACGTAGTCCGTTTCGAACCGGTTGAAATCGCGGATATACAGGTAGCTTGGAAATCCGTTTAATTCGGCCTGTTCAAACCCGGGGAGACGGGAACGCAAATATTCCAGGATACGCGGCGCCTCCGCCTCTCCCTTTCGCATCGCCTCTTTGACGGAGGCATCGCTGGACGGATCGACGTTATACATGATTAAGGCGTTAATGATGACCTTCCCGTCCCCCTGGTTCGCCATGTTGAGGCCACGCAGCCGGACGAGCTTTTCGGCGGGAACGTATTGGGCCATGACGTTGCTGAACCCTACCGCGAAGTTCCAGTCTACGTAGGTATTGGGGCCAAAAACCTTCCGGACGTTGGACAGCGGGTAATGCTTCAGCACCTCTTTGCTGAGTTTTTTCCAATCGACATTTTTAAAGTTCAGCATATAAGTAGCGCCCATATAGTCGGGCTTATGGCTTTTTTCGATCGTCTCCATGCCCGGAATCCGCCGTTTATGCTTAAGCCGGCCCGTCAGGGCATTAAAATCGGTGTTTTCCACCCAATAGCCGGCCTCCACCGTATAAGTCTTCCGATCCCGGTCCTTATAGGTGAGCGATTTCATCCGATGGCCTTTGCCTGCGGCATCTTCCTCCACGCCGCTGATGGTAATGCCGCTTTTAAGCGTTATATCTTGAATCAGCTTATCGTAATAAGCCTGGAATTCGTGCAAGTCGCGGATTTTGCCCTTGTTGTACCCGTCAAACAGTGCCTTGAGCTCGCCTTGTACCAGGCTTTTGCGCTCCTTGTTCATAGGCTCGTCGAGAAAGAGCATTTGACCCTGGATCAACTCTCCTCCGGGTTTCTCCCGGGGATCGAGGATCAGGACGCTCCGTCCGAGATTTTGGGCTTCCTTGGCGAGGAGTACCCCTTGAATTTCGCTCCCGATGACGACGATGTCATAACGGCTGCAGCCTTCCCCGCAGGATTCCGGCTGGCTGATCCGCGTCAATCCGCGCGGAAGAAAAAAAGTCATGATGAGCAGGGATACCATGCCCAGGAGCATAAGCTTCCACGTTTTTTTTGACCGACGCACAGGCAATAATCAGCTCGCTTCTTGATAAGATGAAAATGAATTTTTTAACACCGTAAAGCTCAAGACTAACGTTTCCTATTTATTACTTTTTTTCAAATCGCCTCCGTTCCCAATATACAATATTTAACACTCCGCTTACAATCCAAAGGATGAATATTAAGAAACATATGCTAAAATATTGATTTATCTTCCATTTGGCCCATCAAAAAAGCCATCCTGTTAACAGGACGGCTTTAAACCGAAAAAAGTTACCCGATTGTAAAAATATTGAAAAATTTTAGCTTTGGTTTTGTTGATGGCTTTTCTTGCGGCGGGCCATGCGTCCGAAGACGCCCAAAACCGGGAGCAGCAGCACGCCCGCGGTCAAAACCGAAGCCCGCACGGACAACCGGCTGCCGATCCATCCGACCACGGGGCCGCCCGCGGTTTGGCCGAGCGCGTCGGATTGGCTGACCATGGACAGCACGGTAGCGCGCGTTTTGCTTTCCAGGTTCATGTTCAGCCATGTATCGTATACGGGCTCGCTAACCGAACGCGCCGCGCTAACGACGAGCACCGATAGGAGCGCCCAAACGAAATTCGTTGCGGCTGCCAGAGACAGGATCGCCGCTACGCGGATCAGGGTGAACCAAAACATCGCGACCGATACCATGCGCCGGCTTGCCATGTCCATTTTTTTCTCGGCCAGGCGAACCCCGGCCAATCCGAGCAGCGTTGCCGCCGCGGACACGATGCCGAACCAGGCGGCCAGCGACACAGGCAGATCCGGCAATCCGATGCCGGTGATCAGAAGGCTCTGCCACAACCGGTCGTATCCCTCCGAAGCCGCGCCGCCGAGCAGGGTTACCGCCACCATCGCCAGGAGCAGCGGCTGCCTGCGCACTACGCCGGCCCCTTCAAGCCAAGTGCCTAACATTCGTTTGAAATGGGACTCTTGGAGGGCATGCTGTTTTCGCATGAATTTGGTTTCCTTCATCCAAAAGACGAGGGCGACCCCGAGCGCGGCATACAGGAAGCCCCCGGCCAAAAACGTCAAGTTCGGAGAGGCCGTGGACAGGCCTACGCTGCATGCGATGCCCATAAGCGAAGCGACCAGCGACATGCGCTGCGACTTCATCAATATGGTCCCCGCGCGCTCCTCGCCTGCTTCGTCCACCATCCAAGCGGTGTTGGCGCCGCTGACGAACGTCCAGCCGATCCCGAACAGCAATTGCGAGATGACCACCCAAGCAAAAACGGAAATGACCGAAACAAGGCCATGAAGCCACAGAATGCTCCCTTCCACGGCAAAACCGACGCCAAGAATGAACATGCCGATGATGACGGAGACCTTGCGGCTGTACGTGTCAGCCACCACCCCGGTAATGCCCTCGAAAATGAGCACGGTCAACTCCAGAATCGTCCCCATCAGCACCAATTCGAACGGGTTTAGCCCCAAAGACGCGACATGGTAAATCCCGCTGGTCGTAAACATGATGCTGTTGCCCAATGCCATCATAAAACTCATAAACACATAAATTTGTGACGCAGATTTAAAATTCAAGACAGACTCCGCCCTTCCGGCAGGCGGTGCGTCACGTAAACACATATCGCGAATATCTTTGATTATTCAAAGATCGAAAACACCTCTGCTATGACGTGCGCATCACGCTGCCTGTAGTTTTTTTCGAAAACCGCTTCCGTTTGCGCGTTGCTTCCATATCGTTTTTGAGACACTTCAATAACCTCCTGTCGGGATTCCAGGAACCCCTCTGATATTAGGACTCTGCCATCAAAAGCAAAATGATTTGCTTTTTTGGCAAACCGCCCCCAAATTAATTTGATTATACGCGGTGTTCAGCCTCCGTCACAACCATCTTTCCGTCCCTTTCACCGTCAGATCCGATCTTACCATTCTTTCATGTTCCATCATCCCGGACAGCACCTGCGTATCCTTGAGTAGGTTGCCCGTCAATATGCACAGCGCCGTCTCCTCCTTGTCGATGACCTTCTCCGCCATAAGCTTGCGGAGGCCCGCCAAGGAAGCGGCCGACGCCGGTTCGCAGCCGATCCCGCTCCGGTCGATGATTTGCTTCGACGCCAAAATCTCCTCATCCGTCACGCTGCAGGTGACGCCCCGGCAAAATTCCAATACGCGGCGCGCAGCCTTCCAGCTTGGCGGGTTCCCGATATTCAGCGCGGAAGCGACCGTCTGCGGCTGAGGTTCGGGGCGCAGCTCCTCGGCCCCCGCCGCCATCATCTTATGAAAGGGGCTCGCCCCTTCGGCCTGAACCAGCGCGATCCTTGGGCGCTTCGGGATCATCCCGAGCGTCCACAAGTCCTCGATCCCTTTGCCGATCGCGGTGACGTTGCTGAGCGCGCCGCCGGGCACGACGATCCAGTCCGGCAGCTCCCAATTCAAATATTGGGCCGCTTCATAGATGATGCTTTTCTGGCCTGCGATCCGGAACGGATTGATCGAATTGCAGACATACAGCCCCAAATCCTTGGCATGCCGCTCCAAAAAAGCAATGCCGTCATCATACGTGCCGTCAAAACGGATCACCCTCGCCCCATACGCCAACGTTTGCAGCACCTTATTTTGGGAAATGCCGCTTTCCGGCACGAATACGTACGAAGAGCTTTCCCCCATGGCGGCATACATGGCCAGCGACGCCGACGTGTTGCCGGTCGACGAGCAGGCAAATCGCGTATATCCGAGATGCCGGCCATGGGAAACCGCGACGGTCATTCCGTTGTCTTTAAAAGAACCACTGGGGTTCTCGCTTTGGGCTTTGAAGTACAGCCCGCGAATCCCCAGGCTTTTTCGGATCGTTTCCGGCGCGTACAGGCCGGTATTCCCCTCGTATTTCGTCACGATCCGGTCCTCCGGGAGTTCCGGAAAAATCAGCTCCTTATACCGCCATACGCCGCTTGCGTATACCGACATCCGTTCCCCTAACCGTTCCCGGAAAATCCCCTTCAGCTTCTCCCCGTCCAGCCCGGTCACGTCCTGCTTGACCTCCAGCCTGCCGCCGCATGGGCATTTGATGATGAATTGCTGCCAATTCCGCGTTTGGCCGCAGTGAACGCATTCCAGTTTCATTTGCCGGTTCATCCTCTCCGTTTTGGGCTTTGGCTCCAAGATACCCTTGCCCCAAGCCCTTCTCAGGATTAGAATAAGCAGAAACGTCCCATAAATCTAATATATTATATTTACGTTTTCATAATATTTTGTTATGAATTGACCACCCAAACTGCAGGAAAGGACGGGAACCCCGATGAACTTACATGCCCTGAGGTTTTTTAGCAAAGTGGCCGAAACCGGCAGCGTGACGCTTGCTTCCGAGTTGCTTCGAGTCAGCCAACCGGCGGTAACGGCACAAATCAAAAGGCTTGAGCAGGAGCTTGGCATGCGGCTGTGGATTCCCCAGGGCCGCGGCGTGGCCTTGACCGATGCCGGGCGAATGCTGGCTTCCGAAGCGCAAAGGCTGTTTGACCTGGAACGGTCGATCGAGGAGCGTCTCGAAGGAATAAAAGAAGGCAAAGAAGGCAAATTGCATCTTTCGGCGACGTATTTGCCGGCCAACTTTTTGCTGCCAAGGCTCGTTGCGGAATTTAAAAAACGGCACCCCGCCGTGGAGCTGGAATGGACGACGACCAACTCCGCCCGGGCGCTCGAGCTCCTGCTCCATTACAAAGCGGACATCGCCGTCGTCGGCGGCATTCGCGGGGAACATCCGCAGCTCTACAAAACGGCGCTTCTCGAGGACGACATGTGTTTTGTCGTCCACCCGGAACATCCTCTGGCCGGCAAGGATGTCCCGCTCGCCGAGATGCTCCGGGAGCCTTTCATTTACCGCGAAGAGGGAAGCTTCTCCCGGGAGCAGCTTCTGGCGCTGTGCAGCGTCCGCGGCCTGCCAGCCCCGGCGGTCGGGCTGCGGATGAACGGGCTGCATGAGACCCTGCGCGTCGTGATGGAAGGCTACGGCACGGCCCTTCTCTCTTCCCTCGAAATCGAATCGTTTATAACGGAGGGACGCTTGGCCAAGGTCCATGTGCAGGAAGCCAAGCTGGGCAACCCGATCTCCGCATATACCCGCAAGGAGCCTCTTCACCCCGTTGCCCGGCTTTTTTTCGAGGCGCTGGCCCGGAGCTTCAATGGGTAATCCGTCACGGGAATAGCCGCTTCGCTTTTTTCACCTCCCGCAAAGTTTCCTCTAGCTTCAGGCGGCTCTCCCTTAATCTTGCCTCCTTTTCCTGAAGGAGGGTAAGCTGCCTTTCCAGCACCTTCTCTGCGAAAAGGATCAATTCTTCGCTGCCGCAGCCACCATGACGTTTCCATTCAAACACAGCCTGAATGTCACTCAAGGCCAGACCATAACTTTTTAATTCTTGAATGACACTAAAGTCTTCTAAGTGCCTCTCCGTATACTCTCTCCTCCCATCAGGTCTTAACGACTCGATCAGCTTCAAGTCCTCGTAATGCCTAACCGTATCTTTGGTCGTTCCCGCTTGAACCACGAATTCACCAATCCGCATGGTTCTTCCCCTCCCTGCCATGAATCATAATTCAGTTTGACACGGGGTCAACCCCGTATTGTTTACTTCTTTTGGCGATAACTGCTTCAAATATGTAAAACGAAGGAGGTTTTCTCTACATGGTTCTCAGCGTTATTCTGTTTGTTTACAGTCTGGTAAGCTTGGCTGCCTCTATTGTTCTTCTCTACCGGAGGCCGGTTTCCTGCAGCGGTTTTGGCAGTGCCGCAGCCTGGTGTTCTGCGCTCTTCTTCCTGCTATGCCATCTGATTCTGGCGATCCTGGCTCTTTATCACGCTCTATACCCGCTTGCCTATCGATGGTTTATCGGATGTCTGATTATGATTTTGCTGTCACGCTGGATGAATGGGCGTATTCTTTTCGGCCGCACTCATTGGCGGCATTACGCCATTACGACGCTTCTCTTTTCTGCAGCCATGATACTTGACCGGATATTTTAAATCTTTCGCGGCTTGAAAAGCGTCGTACAAATCAGAACAACGCTCGCCAAATTCCATCAAAATGGTCGTTTTTTCGCGGTTTGGCCCAGGAAGGAATACTTCAGTTCAAACACGAATGCATACATCATAACTTGGCCGGATTTGAGCGAACTGGCGGCTGGAACCCAATGCTTTAGAATGATGGAGGGCTTTCGCATGGAATTTCGGATCATTGAAAAAAGACGCTTTTACCGTAACGGGAAAAATTCGCGAAGTTGCTACGCAGGATGAAAGCAATTTGAGGGAGATCCCGGCATTTTGGCAGGAGTGCGCCCAAAACGAAAACGGCCATGAAGCTGGACGCGTTGAAAGAGGGCGGGGAAATGTTCGGCATCTGCATGGATTTTGCTGAGGAAGGCCGGTTCGATCGGGGTTGAGGCCGCTGCGTGTGCAGACGAAACTGCGGGACTCGTCTCGCGTTATGATCCCTAAAGGGGTAAGCAAGCTCATTACTGTAAATAATCAATATTTTGTGAAATTCGAAATCACAGATAAGGTTAAAAAGAAGGAACTCTCATTGAAATTGATCCTACTACAAAAAAATGAACCGGGATTTGCCTAAGATTTTCTTGGCCGGTAACCGAAAGGCATGATCAGCTTCGCCTGCAAATTCCGCATGATTCAAAACAGCCTCGGAATTGTCCGAGGCTTGTTTTTATCGTGAGAGGTCTGCTGCCCCTCTAACATATCTAAAATACTGCGTTACATAAGCTTATTTCAACGGCGCGGTGCCTTCCCCTACCTGCAGAGCATGTTGCAGCTCCATCAGTGCATCACGAAAAGAGGGAGAGGACGGGATCTCCGGGACACGAACCCGTGCAGGAGACTCCGAACGCGCGACCGCCAGCGACATCTCATCGAAGAACTGCCTCAGACTTTGCAGCGTTTCCGGCGACTCTTTGCGTTCAGAGCCTTTCTCCGACGCCGCGATCAGCACATATCCGAAATGCTGAATTTCCGCCACGGCCGGCCACCATAAGCCGATTCGCTCGCGCTTGCGCATCGATTCGGCCAGCGCCGCGTTATAGAGCATACGGACGCGCAGAAGCAGCGTCTCCAGCTCTGCGGGCGATATCCGCTCCCCTTCCGGCCTTCCGCCCGATAGAATTTGTCCAAGCAGTACGCCCTCCTTGCGGATGACGTCCGCGATGGCCCCGGGCAGCCTGCTTGAGGAGGCCCGCCGCCATAACAGCAGCACGCCTGCAAGGCCGATGGCGCTGCCGACCATGATGTCGACGATCCGGGCGGACATAAAATAGCCCATCGCTATATCCGGATGGCTGCTTTCGGCGATCAGCAGCGCGCTGGGCGTAATGAAAATGACGGCCAGCGCGTAGTTGCGCAGGTAAATCAATTCAACGATAAACTGCAGCACTGCCATGGCCAGCGCGACGTATACGCCTTCCGGCTTCAAGGACAGCAAGGTCCCGCCGACAAACAGCCCGATGATCGTCCCAGCCGTACGCTGAAGCGCGCGGTGGACGGTACCGATCGCGGTCGTTCCCAGCATGACAGCCGCACAAGAGAGCGGAACCCAGTAAGAACGATGGAAGCCGAATCCGTAGGCAACCGCCGCCGCGATGGCGATCGTAAGTCCGTAACGGCATGCCGTGCTAAGCAGCGTCGAGTGGCGGTTGAAAGCACCGGCGAACATCAGGCGAAGCCGGTTTCCGGGCTCGTCTTTACTCGGATGGACCGTAGCCGCCGCGGAGCCGCGGAGCAGGAATTCGGCTTCCTCAATCTGAGCGGCAAGCCGCGCGTTCACATCCCCTTCCAAAGGCCCCGAGGTTGCGGCGGTCCTGATTGGCCGGATTTGCCCGGGATTCCGGATGCCTGCGGCAATGAGGCGGATGGCCTCGGCCATATCCGTTTTAGCGCCTTGATGCTGAAGCAGCATTTCCGAAATCGTCGAATAGATCTCGTTGGCCTTCTGCGATAGCCGCAGCAGGCGCTGCCCCGGCTCATAAGCACGGCGCCACCGCAGTTCCCCTCCGGACACGGTTTTGGCCGCGTTCTGCAAGGCGACGGCAGCCTGATGCTGCGCGTCGTTTTGATGCTCCGTGCCCAGCGATTCCAACAGTCGGGCAAGCGAAGCATACACCCCGGCCACGGCTTTCGTTTCCGGATGATGCGGACGATACAGCCAGCCGGCCATGCCGACCACCCACGCCCACGCTCCGCCCGCCAGCACGAACCCGGTACGCAGGGGAACCGCCGCCAGATCATGCGGAAGACTGGTACCGACGGAAAACGTCAGAATAAAAAACATCGCCGACGGCCCGGCTACCTGAAACACGCCAAAACAAAAGACTGCCGCCGCTCCTATGAGTCCGAACAGCAGGACCATCAGCCAAGGCAGGTTCCCCGTCAACGTCCCCAGACCGAATGAAGCAGCCAGCCCAAGAGCGACGAACAACAGCTTGATGGCCCGCTGTCTGTAGGTTTCGTTTGACACGTATAAAAAAGCAAAGCCCCCGATGGAGGCGCAAAGTCCGTAATCCATATGACCGGCGAGCGCGCCGATCCCTACCGGAAGGGCTGCGCTGATGGCAGACCCGAAGGCCCGGAACCACTGCAACGGCAGAGGTTTGATCCGGAACGCGTCGCTTACCTTCCCCGCCGCAGGCGCCTTTTGCGCGATTTTGCGGCGAATGGAGGCAGGTTGATGCGGTTCAATGATCATAAAGCTTCTCTCCAGTCGAAAATCTAACGTATGTCTCTTTTTCAATCAAACATTTGCAAATATCGTTAACGATGCGGCTTCAGGAAACGCGCTCTGTCAGCAAAACGCCCCTGCGACCGCATTTATTGCGTATCCTTGTTGGCTTCAACGTTATGCTGAATTTTCTGCAGGGTCGACACGAAAATCTTCAAATCGTTTTCCGGAATCCCTGCCACGACTTCCTCCGCAAAAAGCCGGTTCACATAAAAAAACAGCCGCTCCCGCAGCTCTCGGCCTTCATCGGTAATAAAAATAAGGAACGAACGCCGGTCCTCTTTGTTTTTGCCCCTTCTTACGAGCTTTTTGCGCTCCAAGAGATCCAAAATTTTGGTCAACGTCGCCTGGTCCTTATCCGTTACAAGCGCCAGTTCCTTCTGCGTGATCCCGTCCTCTTCCCCCAGTCGTTTCAGGACGGTCCACTGCTCGGGCGTAATGTCGTCTTCCTTGAAATGCGCCGTCAAATAACGAATCAGCGCCCGGCTCGTTCTGGACACCATTTGCCCGTACAGATGCTCTTTATCCTCCATGCCGGAAGCCCGGCCCTCCTTTCGTTTGCTGCTCTTGTATATATTGTATACAAACGAATTGTTTTTGTAAATATAATATGTATACAAACTATTTTCGTGATAACTAAAGTTCCGGGATGAAAGCGCTAATCGAAGCGCCAAAAGCAAAATATAATCCCCACAAAAAAGAACAGCTTCAAAAGCTGCCCTTTTGGTCTTACGCGTAAGATACCCAATAACGCCGTTTCATATAAGATTAACCGTCATTCTGCCTGCAGTTGGCCCAAAATCAACCCGGCCGCTCCGATGGCTCCCGCCTCGTTGCCGAGCAGCGCGGGGCGCACATCCGCGTCTAGCCTCAAATCAGCCATTGCATCCGACAATAGCGGCCACCAGACCTGCTTCGAATCGACCAGTCCCCCGCCGAGGATAACCGCCTGCGGATTCAAGCCCAAATGAAGATGGTTGACCGCAATCGCCAAATGCTCCGCAAACCGCCTCATCACGTCCGCTACCTGCGGCACGCCTTGGACGAAATCGTCCAACACCTCCATGCCGGACGCATAGGATTGACCGGTCGCTTCGCTAGCCAGCCTCACCAGGGCCGTTCCCGACAAATACTGCTCCATGCACCCGCGAACGCCGCAATTGCAGGGACGTCCTCCCGGCATCAGGATAGTGTGCCCAAACTCGCCTCCGTTCCAGCGCGCCCCCCGATACAGCCGGCCGCCGACCATATTGGCTCCTCCGACGCCTGTTCCGAGCGTCAGCATGGACACGTCGTCCAAATCTTTTCCCGCTCCGAGCCAGACCTCGCCGGCAAGCGCCGCATTGACGTCATTGTCCACGAATACCGGCAAGCTGCGGGCATCCTCCAAATAAGCCTTGAGGTTCGTCCCCTGCCAGCCCGGCAAATTATCGGTGGCATAGACGACTTCGCCCGTCCGGACGTTCACCCGGCCTGCCGTGCCGATTCCTATCCCTTGAATGTCGGCATGTTGAGCGAGCAGCCGATCCAGAAGCGACAACAGGTTGGCCAAAATCCGATCCTTGCCCTCCCTGGCATCGGTTTCGATTTTCCCCTGATCGAAAAGCCGCCCCGTACGATCCACGACCATGCCTTTGATGGAAGTTCCGCCGATATCGATGCCGATGACCTTCATCCTTCCCCATCCTTTCGCGTTTGATGGCACGCTAATGCACTTGTCCTTTACGCACGTCGCGAATCGCGTGTGTAAACCTCTCCGTGATCAGCTTCGGCCTCGTGATCGCCGACCCGACGACGACTGCGTGGGCCCCGAGTTCCAGGCTGTACGCCGCCTGCTCCGGAGTATGGATCCTGCCCTCCGCGATCACCGGAATGCGGATTTGCCGCACGGCCTCCTGCAGCAGCTTGAAATCCGGGTCCTTTTGCCGCGGCGAATAAGGCGTGTATCCGGAGAGCGTCGTTGAAACGCAGCTCACGCCGATCGATTCGGCATAAAGCGCTTCCTCCAGCGTCGAAATATCGGCCATGACTTTTTGTCCATGGCTCTTCATGAAAGTTACCAGTTCCTCCAGCGTTTCCCCGCCCGGCCTCGATCGGCCCGTCGCGTCCAGGGCGATGACGTCCACGCCGACGTCCATCAGTTCGCGCACCTCGCGCAAGGTGGGCGTAATATAAATCTCGCTGTCTTCATAATCCCGTTTAATGATGCCGATGACCGGAAGTTTCGTTGCCTTCTTGATGGCGGCGATATCCTGAACGCTGTTGGCGCGGATGCATACCGCCCCGCCCTGGTCGGCGGCCAACGCCATTTTGGCCATCATGTCGCTCCCGTGAAGGGGCTCATCCTCCAATGCCTGGCAGGAAACGATCAGTCCGCCCCGAATGTTCTCGAAAAAATGATCGCTCATGGCTTCATCTCCTAACGCTCTACTCGCAAGTAAAGCGGAACTTTTTTCCACCTTGTTCGCATTCATTATAGCAGCGATTAGAGATTTTCTCCAATAATAATTTTATTATGGGAGATTTTTTTCTATCAGCGACAAGCGCTGCCTTGGGCAAAAGAAAAAGCCCCGCCTCCCGGCAAAAGGGGGCATGGGCTTCATTTTCCGAAAAAACGCCGCGATTAATCCTCGTCCACGGCAATTCCTTTATCCATCAGATAATCCATCTCGGCATCGAGCACGGCTTCGACGGTCATTTCATCCAATTTGACGTCTTTGCGGCTCATGACATAGTCGACCAAATCGTCGCTGTCGATTTCCACTTCGCCATGTTCATTCGCTTCGGCAGTGTTGATGTACGTCTTTTCATGTTTCAGGACAACCCTGATGCTCTCGGGCTCAGCGCCCGTCTCAGCCGCTATGTACTGCACAAGCTCCTGCTCGTTGATTGTGCCGCTCATGGCTTTTCATCTCCTTATTTCATGTCCTAGGGAACATTGTAACATAAAAAGCGTCCGTTTCCATTTTTTCATGCAGTATTTTTACAAAATTTACAAAACTTTAACAGGAATCCGGACCGTCCGGCTCACAAGATCACCCGGCGGAGAATCCGGCCCACCCGCCAGCGATGCAGAGGAAAATGCATCAATCTGTAGTTTTCCCATCTCATCGCTTCTTTAAGCAGCCTGAGGTTCATAAGATTGGCAGAGAGCTATTCCCATTCAGTGACTTGTATTCCGCGCAAACGCGAAAAGCGCCCACATCATCCGAAAAATCATGTAAAATGGGAACATCCAAGAGAAAAAGAATTTCGGCAAGAGGAAGGCAGGAGTCAACATCGTGTTCAAAAAAGCAATCGATACATACTGGAGTCCTTACCTGGTGATGGCGATCGCCGGCG
The DNA here is from genome assembly GCF_038004655.1 of Paenibacillus sp. FSL M7-1455. Taxonomy (NCBI): domain Bacteria; kingdom Bacillati; phylum Bacillota; class Bacilli; order Caryophanales; family Paenibacillaceae; genus Paenibacillus; species Paenibacillus sp. FSL M7-1455. The sequence continues at coordinate 5,815,256 of NZ_JBBORO010000001.1, forward strand.
TGCTGAGCGCGCTGTACTTCGGCATCACCGGCACCGTCTGGGCCGTGACCGGCGAATTTACCCGTCTGGGAGGACATATCCTCGAATGGTTCGGCGTGGACGTTTCGGGCTGGGCCTATTTTAACCTAGTCCATATGGAAGGAACGACGTTCACCCGCACGGACGGCTGGATCGTCTGGGGCATGTTCATCGGCGCGCTGCTGATGGTGCTGCTCAGCAACAATTTCAAAATCCGGATGCCCCGCCAAAAGCGCCGCCTGCTGCAGGGGCTGATCGGCGGGTTCGTGGCCGGCTTCGGGGCCCGCATGGCGCTCGGCTGCAACCTCGCCGCGTTTTTTACCGGCGTGCCGCAGTTTTCGCTGCATGCCTGGTTGTTTATCGTGGCGACGGCCGTAGGCACCTTCGCGGGCGCCAAAATCGTCGGCACGTCGTGGTGGAAGGGCAAGCCGGTTCTGCAAAAGGGCAACACGGCCCGCATCGTCAAGGAACGCAAAAAAATCCAGCCCTACATCGGCGGCCTCATCGGGCTGGCTTATGCCGGACTGATCATCTATTTTTACGCGGACGGCAAAACGATGCTCGGCACCGCCGCCTTGTTCGGCGCGGGTTTTGGCATTTTGATTGAAAGAGGGCAAATTTGCTTCACTTCCGCATTCCGCGATTTGTGGATCAGCGGGCGCGCCACGATGACCAAAGCGATTACGCTGGGCATGGCGGTCAGCTCGGTCGTCACCTTGATCATCATCGTCGCCGGCGGGATGGACCCCGTCACCAAAATAGCGGCGCCAAGCACGCTGATCGGCGGTTTGTTGTTCGGCATCGGCATCGTCATGGCCGGCGGCTGCGAAACCGGGATGATGTACCGTTTGATGGAGGGGCAGGTCGTGTTCCTGCCGGTGTTTATCGGCAACATTGCCGGAGCCACCGTGCTGGCGTACGGATGGGATCATCTCGGCATTCAGAAGGCGCTGGTGTCGATGGGCAAACCGGTCAACCTGATCGAAGCCATGGGCCCCGCCTGGGCGCTCATCCTTACGCTTGTCCTGCTGGCGGCGGGCTTCGTCACGGCCGTCCTTTGGCAAAAAAATTACCGATTCGGCGTCGGTTTCAAGAAAGGAGAAACGCATCATGTCCATTGATTATACGCTTGATCTTCGCGGGGAATCGTGTCCTTACCCGGTCATTTATACCCTGGAAACGCTGCAGGGAATGAAAAAAGGGGAGCTGCTGCAAGTCATTGCCGATTGCCCCGCGGCATTCCGCAACGTGCCGGAGGAGGTCGTCAAACACGGCTACACGCTGGAACGGGAGCCGGTCAAAAACGGCCGCGAGCTGCTGTTTTATATCAGAGCCTAGACATAACGCCCCTGTAAAGCGGCGCCTGCGGCTTCATAGCCAATGCAGGATGTAAAAAAGGATTAGGTGCGACTCTCCCGCCCTAATCCTTTTCGATATCTAAATGTTCCGCTACCCAAGCCATAAACGGAACACGTCCCGGCACGTCCAAATCCTTCAAATGAATAAATACGTCGCGGTCGGCCTTCATCATGATTCGGATCCAATGATCGTAAATCTGTACCTTCTCCACGTCTTTGACCTCGAACGTCCGGGTTGCTTGAACATTCGCAATCGTGACCTTGCCGTCCTGAATGCGGATATAACGGGCATAAACGTGCAAGAACCGGAAAGACAGCAGTACGAGCGCCGCCATCAGAATCACGTTCCAGACGCCCTCCGTCCAGGTATAGTCCGAGGACCACTGCAGCAGGAGCCGAGTCAATGCCGCCAGCAGCAGCAGTCCAAACAGCGCAATGTTCATCTTGTTGCCTTTAAATTGTGCAGTCATCGTTTGAAACATCCCTATCCTATGATTTCTTTTCTGCCCGAATATGGGAACAGGTCTTCACTATAACCCTATTTGACGTGCCTGCACAAGTCGATCGTTAAAAAAAGCCCCCCGCCCCCATCCGGGAAAGGGGGGGAACGTAGCACGTATCGCAGGTTTGCCCTCCGGCCAATGCAAAAAGCCCCTCCCGGATTTCCGGAAGAGGCCTTCGCGCGAGCTTATCGATTTTAACGGTACGCTTGCCGTTTTCTCCGCATCCCGCGAGCTCACGACGCGCAGCTTACCCTACTTTAACGAGCATTTTGCCGAGGTTCGCGCCCTCGAACAACTTCAGGAAAGCGTCAATGACATGATCGAACCCTTCGATGACCGTTTCCTCATATTTCAGCTTGCCTTCAGACAGCCATTTGCCAAGCTCCACCATTCCTTCCTGCTGCCGGGAAGCATAGTCTCCAAGAACAAAACCTTTCATCAGCGAGCGGGTCTTGATTATTTTCGTTTGAATGCGAGGACCTACATCCGCGTCCGTGGTGTTGTAGGAGGAGATGGCGCCGCAAAGCGGAATCCGCGCATAGTCGTTCAGCAGGTTCATGACCGCGTCCGATACCGGGCCGCCGACGTTGTCGAAATAGACGTCCACGCCGTTCGGGCAGGCTTCCGCCAGCGCTTTGTCCAAATCCGCCGTCTTGTAGTTGACCGCAGCGTCAAAGCCAAGCTCGTTCACGAGATAAGCGCATTTTTCGTCCGTTCCGGCGATGCCGACGGCGCGCGCGCCTTTGATTTTCGCAATTTGGCCGACAAGCATGCCGACGGCGCCGGCGGCGCCGGAGACGACGACGGTTTCTCCCGCCTTCGGCTGGCCGATGTCGAGCAGTCCGAAGTAGGCGGTGAGCCCCGTTAGGCCAAGCACGCTCAAGTAAGCGGACAACGGCGCGATGGATTCGTCGACCTTGCGGACAAGCTTCGCGTCCACCACGTTGTACAGCTGCCAGCCCAGCATGCCGATCACTTTGTCTCCCGGCTTGAACTGATCGGATTTGGACTCGACGATCTCTCCGACGATGCCTCCGCTAATCACTTCATTCAGACGATACGGCTCGACATAAGATTTGGCATCGCTCATCCGGCCGCGCATGTAGGGATCGACGGACAGGTAGATGGAACGGACCACGACTTGCCCCTCGGCTGGAGCCTGAACGGGCGCTTCGCGGAATTCGAAATTGTCCATGGAAGGCATGCCGACCGGACGGGATACAAAAACGATGGATTTATTCATTAGCTGACTCATGAAAAAGAAACATCTCCTATGTTCTTATTTTGTGGTTCAAGGATGGTATAAGATCCTTCATTCAAAAGAAAACCTTCAGCAGATGGCGCGCAAAACTCCATGGCTTTGACAGTCTTGAGTCAGATAGTTTTAAAACTTTAAAACTATCTGCCGGAAATAAGGGTTTCCCGTCCATCATAAGGTGTCCAGGAAACCCGGCAAAAATTCGTTAAACGTATCCTCTTTGAGTTGGCTGAGCCGATTTTGGCCCGCACGGCTCACGTCGATCAAGTCGGCTTCGTATAAAATTTTGAGATGGTACGACACGTTGGACTTGTCCATTCCCATCGCTTCCCCGATCGTCCCGCAGGTGTTGTTGCTGCGGTGGGCACGCAGGTAACGAATCATTTCAATCCTTTTTACTTCCGACAGCGCCTTGAAAATTTTGGCCCGCTTTTCGTCTTCTTTTGATAGTTTGATTGTCATACAACTATACTAGTACCCGCTTTGGAAGAAGTCAAACCGCCAAGGCTTCCTTTTTATGGTTGACGGGACATCCAATGTGCCTCAAGGGCCGCCGCTAAGTTTTATCGATATAGGAGTGCGTCGCTTACTCTTGCTTATTTCCGTTCCATCAAATATTGAACGATCTTCTGTTCCTCCGGACCCTGGCCCGTGAACTGTGCTTGGTAGCATACGCCCTCGTCCAACCAGAAATAGCTGACCAGATCGGTTTCGTTCGGGCTGCTTAACGGACCGTCCACTTTGTATTTGTCCGACCGGAGAACTTCCCTGCCGTCAATGAGAATCGGCTGCAGCTTCACCTTGTTACGCTCGCCGTCGATTCGCGTGAAGGAGACCGTATTGCCTTTTTTCATATCCTCGTACATCTGCCCGTTCAGCATTTGCGTGAATTTGACGCTCTTAATGCCCGAAGTCTTTTTCTCTTTATCCGTTTTGTCCCGGTCCTTCGGGTTGTAGGTTACTGCAAGGGGCTGTCCAATAAGTCCCCAAAATAAAAAGTTGGTCGGAAAAACGTCATGTTTTCCGTCCAACTTTTTTTGTTCTGTCGCTTTTGCAGGAAAGTAGCGAGGCGGATGCCTGCCACCTTCAGTAGATTGTGGGCCAAAGCCACAATCCCAAACTCGGTGTGAACCTTCTCCAGCCCTCGCAAGGAGAACCGCCGGAACGACCGATTGCCCTTGATGTGACCGAATACGCTTTCTACCTCGACTTTACGCCGAGCATAGATCGCGGATTTCTCGTCATCCTCAAGGGCTTTTTTGGCCTTTGCTTTTAGTTCTTCCCAGATCGTATTCCAGTGTACCTGGCGGTTCCCCTTGGCCTTGGTGCAGCTTGCCTTGAATGGACAATCACTGCAATCTTCACATTCATATATCTTAAAGCTTTGTTCCAAGCCGGAAGCATTTTTTTTCGTTTGGTATTTCTTAAAGCGAACATACCGGCCATTCGGGCAAACAAATCGGTCATCGCGCTCTTCATACATCCAGTTCGAGGCATGCCGAATGTCCTTCTTGTAGCGACGCGTTTTCTCTTTCATATAACTGCCGTAAGGAATGAGAAAATCAAAACGGGACTCTTTTTCTTCGCCCATCGCATACAAATAGTTCTCTTCGCTACCATAGCCTGCATCAGCAATCACCGTTTGGGGCATCGGCAAAGAAGACGCGGCCAATCGCTTCATATGCGGGATGAAAGAGCGCGTATCGGTGGGGCGCTGGTGGATACTGTAAAATAACACGAACTGGTTTTCTGTCGCCATTTGCACATTGTAACCCGGTTTCAGCTGACCATTCTTCATGTGGTCTTCCTTCATACGCATAAACGTGGCGTCCGGATCTGTTTTGGAGTAGCTATTGCGATCGCCAAAGCACGCCTTCTGCTGCTCATACTTGGCGAGCCGAGGAAGAAAGTCCTCCCGAATTTGTTTCAGTGGCTTCTTCAAGGCACTGCGCTCTTTGCGTAAGGCTTTCCGTTCTTCGCTGTCGTTTGCCTGAGCGATTTGTTCGGTGAAATCCTCCACCTTTTCTTCCAGTATGGCGGCTGCTTTTTCGAGTCTTGCAGGGAGTTCGTCCGGTTCTGCCGCCGCGTATCCGCCAGCTTCTTGCTGCGTGAGCGTATGAATATGCGCAAGGGCCGCCTGCACCTTTTCCTTGAGCTTCTCTTCAAAGTGAAGGGTGGATTTTTTCCACACAAAAGAATACTTGTTAGCATCAGCTTCGATCTTCGTGCCGTCTAAAAAGTAGTTCTCCATCGTGATGTAATTGTCTGCGATAAGCTTTCGGATCATCGTTTCAAACAGCTCGTCCATAAATGCCTTCATGCGCACGCCACGGAAGTCGTTCAAGGTGCGGAAGTCGGGTTGCTGCATCGCTGCCAGCCACATAGCCGGGAGGTTTTCTTGCAGTAGCTTTTCAATCCCGCGACAAGAGTAGACCTTTTGCGAGTAACCGTAAAGGATGACTTTGAGCATCATTTTGGGATGGTAGGAACTGCGGCCTCCGCCTGTGTAATGAGCAAACAATTGCTCATCCGGGATGGCTTCAATCATTTCATCAATCACACGCGCCACATGGTGGGTAGGGATACGCATCTCCAGATCAAGAATCATCTGAGCCTGTCTGTTGTCATAGGGTTTGAAGGCAGGGGCAAGGCTTCGCTTGGAAACTGCTTTTTCTTCCAAATCCCCTAGAGGAAGTATCATTTGCATGGTATACTGTTCTGTAGTAGTCATTTGATTACGCATAAAAACCGTCCTTCTGTAAAATGGTTGTCTGGTAACTTTCATTTTACAAGATCAGACGGTTTTTTTGTGTTATTTTTTGCATTCAACGAAAATGGGCGGACCAGAAGTCAGTTTTCACTGACTTTCTGGACAGCCCCTTGATTTTCCGGATAGTTGAAGTTTACTTTTCTCGAAACATACGATCCGGTGGCGATGAAACCTCCGGGCAGCCGGCGCGGAAAAACGGCGTTGTAACCGATCAGTTTTTGCGCCCGCCGGATATCTTCGGTATCAAATAGAAAGTTGATGGTTTTCCCGTGATAGTCATTGTTTTCATACCGATGGTTCAGCTCCGCATCCGGGGATTTCATGGATGAAATCATCGCCTCTAGGTCGCTGCTCGGCAGCCGATCTAAGCACTCCATTTGATACATGACGCCTTGATCCTTCCAGACGTAGTAGTACTGCTCCGGCTGCCCTTTCCACCCGGTCATGCGGATGGTAATTTTGAGGCCGTTTACGCCCGGGAGCGCAATCGGCTCTTTTTCGACGACGAGACCGGCCTTTTCATCGTAGTTGCCTTTTTCGCCTTCGGCGATCCTTTCATAGGCTTCCTGCAAACCGGAGCTGCGTGTCATGTTCAAGATCATATGTCCAAAAGTCGTCGTCTCGTTCGCTTTTAAGAAATCAAACCGGATCTCGGAGCCGGCCGACGACGTGTGAGGTTTTAAATCAAACGTCACGGCGTCAAAATGATAGCCTTCCGGCAGCTTCGCGGGCACCTTAAACGGGAAAGGCGCCATACGCGCCGCTTTCTCCAGGTTATCATATTCGCGAAATTCTTCCGGAAACAGTACCTCATTCCCGCCCCTTTCGGCATGAACCCACTCGGCACCGTCCGCTTCCGTTACCTTTCCGTTGGTCAGCGTTAAGGTGCCGATCAGCAGCATAAGCAGGATCGCCAGCATGGAAAATTTATAAGAACCCTTTTTAAAAGATTGAATCATCCGAATCCTCCTCACAATGTCCTTTTCGCCGGTCAAGCCCTTAAAATACAGCAGCTGAGGCTGGCTTCCCCGTGAAGAGTAACGTTTCAAAAAACTGATGATCGTCATGCCGTAGGCCACGGCCTCCGTTTCGCCCAGCGCCTCGAGGACGCAGGCATCGCATGCCAGCTCGCGGTCGGCCTTCATTCTCCGGATGATCAGCCACGCAAACGGGTTCATCCAATGAACGGCAAGGACCAGGCTGCCCAGCATGTTCCAGGCCGTATCTTTCCTTTTGTAATGGGCCAGTTCATGCGCGATGACATGCTTCAGCCGGGCAGCATCTTCCGGTTCATGACCGAACCCTTCGGGCAGGTAAACGGCAGGACGCCGGATTCCCGTGATGTACGGACTGCGAACCGACCTTCCCGAATAAACGGAAACCTCCCGCTTGATCGAAAATAAACGGCGGCATTCCTCCACTACGTTCAGGATGTCAGGGTCGGCGACGCGAAGGAAATGTCTATGCCTCCCCTTCATTCGCAGCAAATACATCAAATGATAGGATAAAAAGGCTGCAACGCCCGCCAGCCAAACGACGGACCATACGCGCACCATGGGATGCGATTCGGTTCCGGCGGCCGCCGCTCTCTTTGGGGAGTCTTGCGGCACGAAGGTTTGCGGGATGTTCCCGTCACGTGCTTTCGTTGTATAATGTGGTTGGATCAATGTATTTTGTTTGCTGTTTTCGGCTTCGGAAGCAGGTTCGTCCTGCGAAAACAAAAGCCCGGAAACAGCCTTTTTTATGTCTGCGGCTTCGGGCATCATGTTGAACAAACTGACCGGGCTTTCCGGAACTACCGGCAGCATCAGCCTGGCCAGAACGATCAGCCATAACGCATACCTTAGACGGGCGCCAATACGCCTGCGCAGGACATGCTGGACCGCCATGACCAGCACAGCGGCGAGACTTGCCGTCAACGTGGATAGGGCGAACCATCCGAAGAGGCTTTCGGCTACACTCATTTGGAATGACCTCATTTGATTTCAAATTTCACGGTTTTGGCCGTGATGCGTCCTGCGAACCTTTTCCCTGCTTTTCCGTCAGAATCCGCTGCAAACGTTCGATCTCCTGATCGGAAAGCGGGGTTTCCTCCAAAAAATTGGTCATCATCAGCCCGGCCGCCCCGTTAAACACGCGGTTGAGAAAAGACCGGCTTTCCGCCCTTACGCATTCCTTTTCCGAAATGAGCGGGGAATACAGGTAGCTTCGCCCCGACTTTTCATAGCCGAGCGCTTTCTTTTTCACCAGCCGATTGATAAAGGTCCTCACGGTCTGATCGCTCCATCCCATGCCTTCCGGCAGCTTGTGCGCGATTTGCTCGGCAGTCAGCGGGTTCTCCTTCCAGACGATTTTCATGATTTCCCATTCCGACTCCGAAATTTTCGGCATTGCTTCCACCCTCTTCACCTCCTTTCCGATGGAGTTTAACTATTACAAATGTAAATATAACGGATATCCCAAACTATTACAATTGTAAATTTTAAAAAAGCAAAATAAAAAGCGTGCCCGGAAAGTCTGCAAGACTTCCTGCACGCCATAACATCAACGCGATTCTTTGACAGCCACAAAAATGTCCACGACGGCATCCGCCGAATGAAAATCGCGTACCTCATACCGCTCGAAATCGCCGGAATACGTCCGCTCCAGCTCCGCGTTTTGAAAAAACGCCCAGATCTCCTGCCACAGTTCGATCACCACCCGCTGTACCGGTCCCCGCTTCGACGTAAACTTGATGTATGCCGCTTCCGGAACCGCCGCGGAATTTTCTCCCCGTTCGCTTACGGCCCGTTCCGTCTCATGGCCAAGCAGCAGCGTGTACTCCCCGTTTACGTCGCTTTCGTAGTCCGTATATAAGGCGTATAGAACAGACGGATTTTTAAGTCCCGGCTTCTGCTGAAGCCCGCTGGCGAAATATCGCTCCCATAAGGACGGTATTTGCGCTTCCGGACCGCTTTCCCGCAGGTTGGACGTCCGAACGGCGACCCCTGTCAGCGTCATGGCAGGCATATGCGTCATGGTTTCATGCATGGTTTGGTTACATCTCCTTTGGATCAGATGCACCCATTGTACCCGGCCGAAGTGGACAACAGGGTGTCCGCGTTCCGATACAGCCGCAAAATATGTTCCGCACGCCGAACCACTTCTTCGGCCGCCTGCGCCGGTTCCTCAATGACGACGTGGCCGCCATAGCTGAGGATCATGCCATAAAACCATTCATCCAGCGGAAAATCCCCCTGCACGCGCAGGCTTCCGTCCTCCAGGACATGGACCTGATGATGGTCGAAGGCGTCTCCAACCCGGTGCCTCACCGCAGCGGAAAAACGGAGGGTGACGCCGACCGCGGCAGCTTCGGACCAATCGGGCTTCCAATCATACTGCTCCTGCGGCGGCAGCTCCCGCGGTTCGAACCGTTCATCCAGCACTTCGATGCCCTGAATGCGCGACAGGCGGAAGGACCGGAAATCCCCGCGAAGCAGGCAATAGGCTTGTACGTACCACACGTTCCCTTTTAAAATCAGCCGTCCCGGCTCCACCACCCGTCCGCTGTCCGTGCCGTTCATGTTGATGTACTGCAGCCGGACCCGCCTGGATTGTTCCATCGCCTGCCGCAGCAGGCCCAGTTTGCCTCGGGCATCTTTTCCTTGGCCCCAAGGGTTCAAATCGAACAAAAGCTTTTCGGAATAAGCCGCGCCCTGCCCGGAACCGGGCCTGCGAAGCAGCGCCCCTACCTTTTCCAGCAGCCCGTCCAGCGCGCGGTCATCGAGGGCAACCTTGACGCCTTTGACGGCTGCAAAAATGGAGGCGATCTCGTCGAAGGTCAGGTGCTGTCTCGAGATCGTATAATGCTCCATCAGCTCGAATCCGCCGCTCGCCCCCGGATAGGCCGCGACCGGGATGCCCGCCCGGCTTAGCGTATCCATATCCCTATATATGGTTTTGGTCGACACTTCAAACCGATCGGCCAGTTCTTTGGCGCTGATCCTCCCCCGGTTGAGCAGCAGGACGGTCATGGCTAATACGCGGTCTATTTTCATGCGCTTTTGCTCCTTCCTAGGTCATCCCTGCTTCCGGGCCTTCGAAAAAAACCGATAATCTCCGCCGCATCGGCACTTCATTTTCCGCAAACTGGCGGTGCCTGTGCCCGTTGGCCCCCGAAGGATGCGGGAATCCCCATAAAACATGCTCCTCCCTGATCCTTCCCTGTTCCGCGAACCGCCGAAGAACCCGTTCCACGGCCCTGCCCAGCGGGATCATCAGCGCTTCACGCAATTCCTCCAGCTCTTCGCATACGGATAAAGCCTGCTGCCGGAGCAGCGGCGAAGACCATATGTCGGGGTGGACCCCCGTATAATTGCGCTTCTCCGCAAACACCGGATAACGCAGCAAGGAGATCGTATGCAAATGCCGGGACTCCCCAAAAAGCGCGCTGCTGGATGAAATCTGCAAATATTCCGGCAGCCCCAGACGATCCAGCATGTCTTGGAGGTGGCTGCGCATCGAACCTGCAAACCCGGCAGCCTGTTTGGCCCGGCGGCAAACCTCTTCGTCCGGCAGACCTTCGGCGAGGGCCGTCCGCGCCGCTTGAAACGCCGTCTTCATTTGCGTCCAGCCGGGCGTAATCCCGATGATGACGATTCGCGCGGAACGGTTCAGCCATTCGTTATGGGGTGCGTAAAACATTTCGAGCTGCCCCTCCGTCGCCATGAGAAAAACATCCGTCAGCAGATCCTCTTTCCCCAGGCTCCGTCCGGATGGCAGCGATCCGATCGCCTGCTTATAATGCTGAAAAAACGGTGCGAACTTCAAGCCGTCAGCCTCCTACGTTCTCTGCCCTAGTGACTATGAAGCCCCCGTTGAGGCATCTAGGTCATAAGGCGTTCCTACCCTCAGCTTACCCCAAAAACCGAACCTTCGCACGGGCGTTTCGAGGAATGACGGGCTGAAGACAATCGGCTTCCATGTTGAAAAGGGGTTTGCCTGCCGGAGCTTTCCTTTTCAAGCATCAGCAAGAAACCCGACTCGGACGCATCCGAATCGGGCCATTTCCCGTACATGGCGGTTTAAAATCATTGGATATACACGGACTATCGTTTTGAACCATCCTCCGGCTTCGTGCCAGCCCCGTACCGGACCTGGTTATAACGTCTGACCACCTGCTCCACCTCATGGGGAGCGAGATTGGTATATTCGGTTTTGGCGGAGATCAGATCCGCGTTTTCGGACGGGGTAAGGCTTGAGCGGAAAGCATATCCCTGCTTGACGGCACGGCGGATCAGGTTGGCGTAAGCCCGGCGCGGGTCCCCGCTCCCGGCCCCAGCTGCATCGTCGTTACGCCTTCTCCACCGCCTTCCGGGCCGCTTCTGCACGGGTTCGATTTTCTCCACCTCGTCGACGTAATCCCCTTCATCCAGCGTCGTCCGCCGGATCTCGCGCATCAGCCGCAGCCGCTGCGCCAGCCGGGCCAGCCAGGCGCGAAGGCTTTCCGGAAGCCAGCGCCGCAGCAGACGGTATAACAGGAACAACAGGACGAGCGCCACGGCTGCTGCCAGCAGGTAAAACAGGAGCTGGCTTGCAACCTGTACCCAATGCGGCGTGGGGGACGCTGGAGGAAGCCCGAGATCGGGCTGCTGGGGTTGAGCCGGCGGTTCCTGCACCGCTTGCGGCTTCTCCCCGCCGCCCAAGCCGCGCAGCCACTCGGCCAGCCAACGCCTGGCATAAGCCAGCCCCTCGCCGAGGCCGTTCCATAAGCTTAGCAGCGCGATAACGGCAATGGTCAGCCACGTCATCCGGCGGTTTCTGGCCACAATCCGGCGGAGAAGCTGACGGTCGGTCTCCTGCGCGTTGGAGGCATCGCGGACGCGGTCTCCGTTCCAGCGCAGCAGAACGGCAAACAACGTAAACAGGCTCATGAAATAAAGCGAGATGCGGTACGGCTCAAGGGCGCCCACCCTGGAGGAAAAGCCGTACACGATCAAAGCGGCCCCAAGCCCGGCCAACGGAAGCTTCAGATCGATTTCCCGCCACAGTTCCTTGCGGCCGACGACGAGTCCGCGAAACACGGCGATGAACGAAACGAGCGCCGCCAGAACGCCCGCCCGAAGGCCGGTTGCCGCCAGCGGAATCAAGGCGGCGGCGATCAGGGCCGCGGCAGGCAGCAGCGCTTTTCCTCCCCGGGCCTGCCGGATGCCCGTCAGCGTCCCCGCAGCATGCAGCAGCCAAATGAGCGGCAGCAGCCAGCCGGGAACGAGATCCATCGCAAACGCCATGTAAAGCAGCAAAAACGGATAACAGGCCGCCGTCTCAAGGAGCGAGTTCCCGAGCACGGACAGCACGCGCCGCATGGCCGTGCCTTTCTCTTGCTTCATCATGCCCCCGCCTCCTTGGTCCCATCGTATACATCGGCGATCAATACGCGATGGCCCCGCTGCTCCAACTTCCGAACGGCGTCCCGGATCGCGGGGGAGACATGGGGCGTTACAAGGAAGTAGTCGATCGCATCCGTCCTCTCCGCTTCGGCTTCAAGCCGGAGAAGCTCGTGAAACGGCATTTGGACTTTCATCTCGACGGCGGCCATCGCCTCCAGCACGGCCTCCAGGTGCGCTTGGCCGTAATCCGGCATCAGCTCCGACCGGCTGGCGTCGGCATGGGGCGAAAGACAGGCATTGCTCGCAAACCCGGCAGCCATCCCCTGGCGGATGAGTGCCGCGGCGCAAGTCGCCGCATAGGACAGCGCATCTTCGATGACCTCAGGTTTGGTCACCACGTTCCACATCTGCTCCGACACCTCGATATTGAGCAGAATCATCGCCTTCGGATCGGCCGAGTAGCCATGCTGATGTACCTGGAGTTCCCCGCTTCTGGCGCTGGCTTTCCAATGGATGCGATTCATCGCGTCTCCCGGCGCGTAACTTCGGACTCCCGTATACAGAAACGGATCCTCGACGATCCAGCGGCGGACGGCCAGCTCGCCCTGCCAGGTTTTCCAGGAAGACGGCAGCTCTTCGTCCCTGCGCAGCGACGGGTAAACCACCAGCCGTTTGTTCAGGTTCACTTTCAGGGACGGCGTATACATCGCAAACAAATCGCTGCCGGTCATCGTTGCCGTATCCATGCGGAAGATGCCCCGTCCACGGCACTGAATCTGGTGCGTCCGGGTAATCCGCGTTCGGGCGGGCAGCGAGAAAAAGCTCGTATGGTTTTGGTAAATCTCGCCTTCGCTGACCCACGTTTCCTTGCTGCGCTTGAATCCGAGCGATGCGGGCAGCATCGCTTCCAGCCGCAGCCAAGGGATCGGCACGCGTCGTTTGTTTTCGATGACCTCCACCATCTCGATCCAGTCCCCTGCGTAACATGTCCGGGTACTGAAATGGCGGTCGTAGTTCAGTTTGCCGAGCGCATATTTACCGAGAACAAGTCCCTGCAGCACCATGACGGCGCCGCAGGCAAGGAACAGCCATAACACCGCCATCTACTTCACGCCGCTTTCGAGTTCTTTTTCGCTTGGAACCGGAATCCCGTTCAAAATCCCCGCGAGGATGCGCTCCGCATGGCTTCCGGCTTCATGCCGCTTTCTCAGCACCAGCCGGTGCGACCATACCGGCAGCAAAAGCTGCTTAATGTCGTCCGGCAGCACGTAGTCCCTTCCCTGCAGCGCCGCATAAGCCTGGGCGGCGCGAAGCAGCGCCTGCGTCCCGCGCGGGCTGATGCCGAGCGCCGTTTCGTCATGGCTCCGGGTCGCTTCGGCCAAAGCGACGATATAACCGAGCAAATCGTCGGCCACCCGGACCTGTCCGCACAGCCGCTGCGCTTCAAGCACCTCTTCGGCCGTTGCCGTCCGCGCAGGTTCCCCCGGCTTCAGGCTGCCCGCGGCGGCCGCCGTTCTTTTTAAAATTTCGACGCCTTCCGCCGACGATGGATATCCCAGCTTCATCCGGATTAAAAAGCGGTCCATCTGGGCTTCGGGAAGCGGAAACGTCCCTTGGTTGTCCACCGGGTTTTGCGTCGCAAGCACCATAAACGGGCTTTCCAGCGGCATCGTTCGCCCTTCGATGCTGATCTGCCGCTCCTCCATGCATTCCAGCAGGCTGGACTGCGTCCGGGGCGTGGCGCGGTTGATCTCGTCGGCCAGCACGATGCGGGCGAACAGCGGCCCGGGCCGGAAGTGGAATTCCCCGTCCTTTTGGTTGAAATAATGAATCCCCGTCAAATCCGAAGGGAGCAAATCCGGCGTGAACTGAATCCGCTGAAAGCTGAGGCTGAGCGACGCCGCCAGGCTTTTGGCCAGCAGCGTTTTGCCCGTCCCCGGGACGTCCTCCAGCAGCACATGCCCCGACGCCAGCAGCGCCGTCAGCAGCAGATCGACCTCGCGTTCCTTGCCGACGATCACGTTAGCGATATTTTGCTTCAATTTTTGCCCGAGCTGATGAACGATCTCCATATCGATCCCCGTCCTTCCTCCTTGCCTCCATTTTGATGCCTTCGATTCCAATCGAAGCCGGCGCCAATTATATAAAAGCGCTTGCAACATGGAGGGAGTGTATGTTGAAATTGGAACTGCCCTGTATTCCGGTTTCCTTTCTCAACCATTTTAACAAATAATTCGGGCAAATGGAGACTATAAAACGTTCCCGGCCGAATTCGCGGCGGAGCCCAACATTGACTCCTGCGCCATGCCATCGGTAATATGGGCTTAAGAGGTGATATGACTTGGACACGATGCTGATTCTTGGCGGGATCATGCTGTTTCTTGCGGTAGCGCTTGGCGCTTTCGGAGCGCATGCCCTGAAGGAACGGTTGAACGAAAGCCAGCAGAAAACATACCAGACGGGAGTGCAATACCATTTGGCCCACGGGCTTGGCCTTGTGCTGATCGGTCTTTATGCGGGCATGGCGGAGCAATCTTCCCTGGCCGTGCTGGCGGGTTGGTTTATTTTTGCGGGGATCGTTTTGTTCTCCGGCAGCCTGTACGCGCTTAGCCTCACCGGCATCCGGAAGCTTGGGGCCATCACGCCGCTGGGCGGCGTGGCTTTTTTGGCCGGATGGGTGTTGTTTATCGTTGCGGCGGCGCAAGGGTAAAAAAAGCTTTAACGCATGGCCGTTTTTGACCGAAAAAAGAGCGCATCCCGGAAGTAAGGGATTGCGCTCTTTTGATTCGTCCGACAAGATTACTCGTTTGCTGCCCGGTTTGCCTTTGCCCCGCGCGCGCGGTCGCTTTGGATCTGCTTGCTGCGCAGCTGGCCGCAGGCCGCATCGATGTCCGTGCCATGCTCAAGCCGCACGCTGACGCTGATATTGTTTTTTTTCAGCGTATCGTAGAAGGCGGTAATCGTCTCCTTGGAACTCCGCTGATACTGGCTGTGCTCGTCGACCGGATTATACGGGATCAGGTTCACGTTCGCCAGGTTCCGGCGGCTGCCTACCAGCTCCGCCAGCTCCTGCGCATGCTCCGGCTGGTCGTTGACGTCCTTCAGCAGGATATATTCCAGCGTGATTCGGCGGTTCGTTTTCTCCAGGTAATAATCGATCGCCTCCATCAGCGGCTCGATCGGATACGCCCGGTTGATCTTCATGATTCGCGTGCGGATGTCGTTGTTCGGCGCGTGCAGGGAAATCGCCAGATTCGTTCCGAGATCGCTGTCGGCAAATTCGCGGATCTTCGGCACCAGGCCGCTGGTCGACACCGTAATGTGCCGCGGACCGATCGCCAGACCTTTAGGGTCGCGGATGACCCGGATGAAATTCGACATATGCTCGAAATTGTCAAACGGCTCGCCGATGCCCATCACGACGATATGGCTGACCCGCTCGTTATTTTGCCGGCCGTCCAGGAAAAGCTGGACCTTCATCACCTGTTCCACGATTTCGCCGCTGGTCAGGTCCCGGCTTTTGCTCAGCAGGCCGCTCGCGCAAAAGCTGCATCCGATATTGCAGCCCACCTGGGTCGTCACGCATACGGACAGGCCGAATTTATGGCGCATCAGCACGGTTTCGATCAGGTTGCCGTCCTGCAGGCGGAACAGAAACTTAATGGTGCCGTCTGCGGATTCCTGGCGGGTATGCTCCTCCAACGTTTGAATCGCAAAATGCTCCTCCAGCAGCGTCCGGCATTCCGGCTTCAGCTCCGGCATCTCGGAAAATGCCGTCACGCGTTTGCGGTACAGTCCTTCCCAAACAAGCTGGGCGCGCGATTTTTTATGTCCATGCTCAGCCAGCCAAGCGGCCAACTGGTCCACAGTGAGTCCATAAATGGATGGTTTGCTCATTGGTTTACGTTCCTCTTTTCCAAAAGCGTAAAATTCTCGTCCCTCTCTACTTTACCAGATTGGAACGAAAATCTGTCATTATTGTCCCAAAATTTCATTAGCAAAACAAGGGGAGACAGGCAGGATTTACGGCAACCCTTGCGCTTGTCCAACCTTGCCCGTAATTCCCGGCGCAATACAACTGCCCTGGAACGGATGCTTTGCTTGCCAATAGGGATGCCGAAAAAGGGATTCCCGCGAATGGGGCTTATGAAAAAGAAAACCTGCAGCTGTCAGCCAGCTGCAGGTGCATAGATTTCGACCGTCAAATTGCCAAAAACCGTTCGAGCCGCTCCTTTTGCCGCAAATGATGCCGGAAATGCATTTCAACCAGCATGAACCACTCGGCTGCATTTAAAGCGCCGAAACCGGGGTGGACCAGCTTGTTTTGCAGCGGGGCCTGATGCACCAAAGGCTCTGCGTCTCTCATGCCGTCAAGGACCGACCGCAAACCGCTGATCATTTGCTCCTTGCTCGCGGGTTGCGGCGGCGTATACGCCGGGGATGGCGGGACTTGGATCCGGATGTTCGGAAACTCCCCGTTTAAGAAGGCAATCTTCCCCCGTTCCGTCTTCTCTCCGGCCTTGGCGACGCCCTCCGCGGACTCGGCGCATGCCCGGACGTTCCTTAAATGCAGATGCAGGGATGCCTGAATCAAATGCATGTACATTTGCCCAAGCGACCATTCCTCTTCGCCGGGCTTGCGGTGCAATTCCTCCAGGCTAAAGCGTTCCAGCTCCCCGATGTAATGCCCGGTGATGTTCTCCAGGCTGCGGATCGTTTCTTTTGTATTCATCGCAATCACTCCTTGGTTATTGGTTCTGGAATAACCATAACAAAACGCTACTGACACCGTTATGTCAGTAGCGTTTCAGGAGTTTTTCGGCTTCATTCCGAATCCGCTCGCGAAGGGCTTGCGGCTCGAGCACGGTCATGGCCGACCCCCAGCCCATGATCCATTGCAGAACCTCCTCGATGCGACGGACGCGCATCCGGATGTGGAGTCCGTCCGGATGTTCCTCCAAAGCGTCGATATAGTAGTTGTCCGACTCTCTGATTCGGCCTTCGATCGCGCGGTCGGCCGACAGGAGAATCACAAGCTCGCGGTCATCGGCCGGCCTGTACTTCTCCAGGTCGAATCCGTCCTGAAGCTCATAGCCATCGGCCAACACGCGAAGTTCGGACATGCGGGATACCCGGAAATGGCGAATATCCCCGCGCAGCTCGCAGGCCGCGACCAGCAGCCAGGCTCCCCGGTCATAGATCAGGCCATAAGGGGCCGCCGTGCGTTCGCTCACCCGGCTCCCCTCCGTCCCCGGACCGGCTTTGGCGTAGCGGAAGCGGATTTTCTTCCGCTCCAGGAGCGCCCCGCGCACCAGCTCCAAGTTTTCCCGCTCCATCCTGCCGGCGTCCGCTTCCGGGATCTGCAGCAGGCGCATGGTAGCCCGGATCCGGCCGGCTTCGGCGCGTACGGGTTGGGGGAGAACGGCTTCGATTTTGGCGTTGGCGGATGCGGCATGAATGCCGTAATTCGGCTCCAGCTTCTTTTGAACGAACTCGGCGCCCAGCAGCAGGGCAACCGCCTCAGCGGCCGTCAAGCTGACGGGAGGCAAAAAATATCCCTCCATCAGGGAGTAGCCTTGCCCGGGAGCGCCCACAACCGGCACGTTCGCCTCGCTGAGCGCTTGCATATCGCGGTAGATCGTGCGGACGCTTGTTTCGAACCGCTCGGCCAGCTCTTCGGCCCGAACGATTTTTCGGCTTTGCAGCTCCAGCACGATCGCCAGCAGCCGGTCTGTTCTGTTCATAGGGATGTCGGCTCCTTGCTCATCAATTTCGGCTTATTTTCCGGCGCGGTCCGCCAGTGCGCGAAGGCCTTCAAGCGCTCCTTCCCAGTGGCTTTTCATCGTTTCCCTGGCATGCATGTCCTCCAGCTTTTCCTGATGAAAACTGACGGTCGCCTTCCCCTGCGCGGCAGGCAGCACGCGGATTTGCAGCGTGGACGGATGATTCCAACCGGGACGCTGCCATCTCATCCGCAGCTGCTCCGGCGGCTTGACCACCCTGAGCTCTCCCGTAACTCCCTCTGCCGCGGCAAAGGTTTCTCCCGGTTTCAGGTCCAGCCCGTCCGCCTCGCCGATCCACAGCTTCATTCCCTCGGGAGAGACCAAAAGCGACCAAGCCTCCTGCACCGACAAGGGCAAGGTTCTTCGTACTCCGATTTGAAAACCCGCGGCGGCCGTCAAACCGACCGGTTTGGCCTGCTGCCCGTTCCCTGATTCATGTTCCGTTCTGGACTGGGTCATGGTGAGTCGCCTCCAATCTTTGAATGGGCCCTGCGTTCATAAAAAAATCAGGGCGATGAAGCCCTGACAAATCATTCGACGCCGATTCCCTAAACTCCTTGGGGCC
Organism: Paenibacillus sp. FSL M7-1455; assembly: GCF_038004655.1. Taxonomy (NCBI): domain Bacteria; kingdom Bacillati; phylum Bacillota; class Bacilli; order Caryophanales; family Paenibacillaceae; genus Paenibacillus; species Paenibacillus sp. FSL M7-1455. Next base: position 5,833,879 of record NZ_JBBORO010000001.1, read on the forward strand.
GTTGCTATTCGGCCATATTCGTTCACAGCAGAAATATCGCTAAAACCGTCGTCGCAAGCAGTCCGATCAGCACCGGCTTCAGATTGCGGCGGGCGAGCTCGAACGGGCTGACCCCGCAAATGGCGGCCGCCGGGATCAACGCCCACGGGATCAGCGTGCCGCCTCCGACCCAAATCGCCGCCACTTGGCCCAATGCCGTCAGCGTTGCCGCACCCGTATGCGTCGCAGCCGCAAACAGCTGGGCGATGGAGCCTGCAAGCGAGATGCCGGAGAAGCCCGAGCCGTCCAGGCCGGTGATCGCGCCCGTAATCGTCAGCGTCACGGCTCCGACCGCCCCGTTGAGGGGAACCAAGCCGGCCAGCGCTACGCCGAGGTCGTTGACGATGCCATGCGACGCCTGAGGCAAAACCTTCCCGAACAAGTCGGTGAACGCCGAATCGCCCAAGTAAAAGAAAGCGGCGATCGGAATGACCGGGCCGAACACCTTAAAACCAAAGACGAATCCGTCGATCAAATAAGAGGTGATTTTCTCCAGCCCCCGGTTTTGATGGGCAATAAGCGATATCACGACCAGAATGAGCACTGCCGTGCCTCCGACGAGCGCCGTCGCATCGCCGCCTTGGAGCTTAAGCACGAACATGGCCGCGACGTCGGCCAGAAAAAGGAGCAAAATCGCGACGGCCAGCATGTTTTTGGTTCCGGCGGACAGCTTCACGCCTTGTTCATCCTCTTCGCCGCTGGCGGCGAGGGTGTTGCCCGCGCTTTTGACGGTCACCAATCCGTCCCTCCACGTTCCTTTTTTCAGGTCCTTTCGCATCATCCAAAATGCCGTTACGGTCGTGACGACCCCCATGCAGATCACAAGCGGCACGCTGGCTTCCATGACGCTCGCCACCGGAATTCCGGCCGCGTCGGCCGTGAGCTTCGGCGCTCCCTGGATAATATAGTCGCCGGACAACGCGATGCCGTGGCCGAACAAATTCATCGCCATCGCCGCGCCCAAGGCGGGCAAGCCGACCCGAAGCGCAACCGGAAGCAGCACCGCGCCGATCAGCGCGACGGCCGGCGAAGGCCAGAAAAAAAAGGACGTCGCCATCATGATGATCCCGATGCCCCAGTAGGCCAATGCCGGCGTCCGCAGGAACCTCGTGAGCGGCGCCACCATCGCCTCATTGATGCCGGTTCGGATCAGCACGCGGCTCATCGCCACGATAATGGAGATGATCATGATCGTCCCCATCAGCTCTTTGGTCGCATAAATGAATGAATTGAACACCCCGGATACGGAGCCGCTGATCGTGCCCGTCGCCAGTATGCCGAGCGCAAAAATGCCCGCGACGCAAATCATCGTCGTATCCCGCCGCCGGATAAGCAGCGCCATAATCAACACGATAAACGCCAGGTACACGTAATGAATTGCCGTTAAATGAATGACCATGTCAGGGTCACTCCCTTCCCCTGCTGCAAAGTGTGTTATATGTTATGCAGGGGCCTGGGCATGGGTTCATGGCCTGGCTTTTCGGGCGTCCAAGCAAGCTTGGGCAAAATCAGGGGTACTGCTAAAAGCAACATTCTATATTACAAATGGAGGGATATATCTCCCATCAATATCCGTAAAACCATACTCCAGCGCAAGGTCGCCTACCTGCAGCACCTGCCCGTGTTTATCGTGCCTGTTAGGGTCTGCAGCTAATGCGCATACGGCCCGCCCGATATAATAGGTCGACTCGGTACGGCCGAGGGCCTCCACCTCTTGCCAATGATCTTCGTCGGTGCCGAAGTTTTTCAGCACAAGCTCTGTTCTCATCCAACCGGGAGAAACCGCCGCCACCGTAATGCCGGTATTTTTCAGGTCGTGAGAAAGGCCGAACACGGTTCGATGGATTGCATTTTTGGCAAGATCGTAATAAAAGGTCGACAAATACTTGTCCTGATCCCGGAAGGTGGTATGCACGATGATGCCCCTGCCGGTTTCCAGCATCAGCGGAATAGCGTAGTGATTGGTCGCTATTTGCGCACGCACGCCGCTCTGAAATACCGCATCCCACATCTTTAACGGGTATTCCCAAAAAGCCCGGGGCTTTAAATTTGCTTCGAAATCATGCAGCCCCCAAACGTTGTTTACCAAAATATCAAGCCGCCCTTGCTCTTGGCGGATTCTCCCGATCAGCGCTTTTGTATCCTCGTCCCGCGTATGATCGCACCGGCATGGCACCGCCTGGCCTCCTAAACGGCGTATTTCTTCGGCGGTTTCGTCGATGCTTCCGGGAAAGCCGTTGGTGGACTCGCCGCGCAAGCTCCTTCCGGAAACGTAAACAACCGCTCCGGCCTTCCCAAGCTCTATCGCGATTCCCCGTCCCGCTCCGCGGCTCCCTCCGGTAACTAAAGCGATTTTCCCATCGAGCGGTCTTTCCATCGTATCAGCTCCTTCATTGTCATTGTTTATACTGATCATACAGGGGAACTACGTCACCGAATGTCATAAATGCAAAAAAAAATATGCCGTCACGGAAGGCGCGTCTATCCGCACCGTCTGTAACGGCAATAGGGTTAAGTCAACCGATACGTCGCAAAGGGCTTGCCGTACCGGAAGGGCTCGCTGATCTCGTTCAGCCGGCTCAAAGCCTCCGCGTCCGGATTCAGCTCCAAGCTCTTCAGGTTTTCATCCAGCTGCTCGGGACGGGTCGCCCCGACGATGACGGTCGAAACGGCAGGTTGTTCCATCAGCCAGGCGAGCGATAGCGTGCTAGGCGTACAGCCGTGTTCTCCGGCAATCCGGCTCACCTGCTCGGAAAGCGTCAACGTCTGATCGTTGATAAACCGGCCAAAGCTTGGGTCCGTTTGCGCGCGAGACTTCAGCGGCGCCCGGTCGGCGAAGCTGTATTTGCCGGTCAGAATGCCCCCGGCCAGCGGGAAATACGGAATGATGCCTACGCCTTGATCCAGGCAGAGGGGGATCATCTCCTGCTCCGGCGTACGATCGGCGAGCGAATAGCTGGTTTGAAGGGATACATAACGGGTGAGCCCTTTCATCTCGCTGATCCCAAGCGCCTTCATGAGCTCCCAGGCTGCATAGTTGGAAGCGCCAATGTAACGCACTTTGCCGGCACGCACCATGTCGTCCAGCGCCCGAAGCGTCTCCTCAAGCGGCGTGTACGGATCAAACGTATGGATCTGGTATAAATCCACGTAATCCGTTTGCAGCCGTTTCAGGCTGCCATCGAGCTCACGCATCAAGTGATACCGCGAGGAGCCCCGCTCGTTCGGACCTTCGCCGCGAACCATGCCTGCTTTCGTCGCCAGCACCACTTCATGCCTTCTCCCGGCCAGAGCCTCCCCGATGATCCGTTCCGACTCCGTGCCAGCGTAAATGTTGGCCGTATCGATAAAGTTGATGCCCCGATCGAGGGCATGATGGAGAATCCGGGTCGAAGTCTCCTGGTCCGCGCGTTTGCCGAACGCATTGGTCCCGAGACCAAGCAAAGACACTTCAAGCCCGCTGCTTCCAAGACGGCGATATTTCATGAACATCCGCTCCTTTTCCCGACTTTTTATTGTTTTTAGCAACATCTTAACATTAGCCGGAGGGACGCGCCAAAAATATTTTAGACAAAATGATCCCCCCTTCCCCTGGCCACCATCGGTATTCCCACTCCGGAAAAACCCGCAGCAGCCGTAAGGAAGCCGTCTTCGTCATCAACCATCAAGTCGCCAAGCTGCCGAGACGCAGCAGAACGTCTTCCGCCACGCAGCTGGCCAGCGGAGCCGGCAAATTCAGCACCGGCGGCACCAACGCCGCCATCGAAAGCCCGTACACCAAGCAGCAGCAGGCCGTAGGAGGAAGAAAAGGCGGCCGTGCCGTCAACAAGCTCCGAAAAAAAGTCGACGGATCCAAACGGCGTTAACGGACGTCTTGCATCTAGGCTTTAAATCATATAAGCGGTACGCCACCGCCCTTAAAACTCAAAAACCCCCGTCATAGGGGATTTCTTTGGGTTCGGATAACTTCCGGCGAACTTGCGTAAAATGGATCGCTCGCCGGACTTCCCGGCTCCCGGCAAAAACCCGGACGGTTTAGCGACGAAATTCCCGAAAAACCAGAGCGGGTTGATATGAAAAACAGACCCGACCGGCCTTTTCCAAGCCGACCCGGGTCTTTCCGTTTAGGAGACGGATTGCTGGGCGGGCAAGTTTCGATCCGCCGTTTTGCGTCCCCGGGACGTTTTGTTCGCCACCAGCGTAACCGCAAACGCGAGCAGCAGCGCAGCCGCCATGGAGACCGTAAATCCCACCACGTTATTGGACAAGAGCGGCCCCATGAACGACGGGACGTAGGCCGTGCCGCGGACTTGAAACACGCCGACCAAACCGCCGCCGACCCCGGCTGCCGCAATCGCTCCCCCGAATACCCACTTATTCGAAAACATGAAAGGGTAGGCTGCCTCGACAAAGGTGCCGAAGCCCATGTTAATCAAGAAACCCGGGGCAGCCACCGCCGCTTCGCCTTTGTCTCTCGGCGCCACCAGATTCGCCAATGTAATGCCTGCCGATACCATGACCAGTCCGACCATATCGATGGCCCCAAGGAAGCTGTTGCCCGTCTTCTCCATTTCAAGGAGTACGATCGGCAAAATCGCGGCGTGGTACACTCCGCCGAGAATCGCCGGCCAGATCAGCAGGCCTCCGATCACGCCCGCCACGATCGGGTTGAATGAAATCGCCAGATTGATCAGGTACTTGATGAATTCTCCGGCCTGCAGCGCAAACGGAGCCACCAAATAATACATGATGAGCCCGGAAACCAGACCCGCGAACCCTCCGGCAACGATATTGACCGTGGTCATCGGAAAACGCCACTGCACGCATTTGACGAACAGGAACTGCACCAGCAGGCCCGCCCCGATTCCGCCGAGAATCCCCCCGATAATCCCGCCGTTCATGGACAGCGTTCCGGCGATGACGCCGGCTACGATGGACACTTCGTCCATATCGGATATTTGCTTCGCCGCGATCACCGCCAGCACGACCGGCAAAGCCTTCAGCATGATGTCAAACACGGCGCTTAAACCTTTAAGGGCCGGAATTTGGCTGAGCGCAAGCACGATCGCCATGGCGATAAAACCGGGAAGGGATGACTGCATGATCCCTTTCAGATTGATCCTCCGCCAAGGATTGCCCCCAGGCTGCTTGTAGCCGTCGGGGCTTCCAAGCACAGGGACGTATTTCATCCCCCAATGCTTGCATAACGACGTTATAAACGACACCGCTCGCGTGCGGTTGGTCGTGCCCGTCGTACCCGAAGCGGCGATGACCTTCGCGCCTTTCGAGCCGATCAGCGCCATGGAGGTCCCGCCCGTGCCGACGACGGGGATGGACTTCTCCGCCGCTGCCCGGATCGCCTGGCCGTTGGCGCCTTCGGGATCGGCGCTCATGACGATCAAGCCGTCGATTTGTCCGGACCCGATCAGCGCAGCCATATCGGCGTCCAGCTCAAAGGCGGCCTCGTTGACCTCCTTTAACGTGCCTTCCATGCGTTTTGCCAATCGGCGTTCTTCCGTATTCCAACCATATAAAACGGCCGACGTCGTTTCTTTGGCCGTATCCATCGATTCCGACGCCGCGATAAATTGCACTGCGCCCAATTCCATGCCGGCGCCGTTGCATTGGGCCGCAATTTCCCCGACCAGCTTGTCCGGGTCTTTGCCCCCCAAATTATATAAATTGCCGCCGCTGCTGCCGATGACCGCTATTCGTTTCATGATGTGCTCCTCTATTCGCCGTTTATTCGCTTTATTATGGTACCGTATTACCATATTATAAGAGTAAAATGTGATAGCGACAACCTTTATTCCGATAAAATGTCCGGTCAACCGGGAAGCGGCAGAACACCTATCACCGGTAACATTTTTGATGAACAAAAAAAGAGAGGGGAGCATCCCCCTCCACGATGATTTACCACCAGAACCGGTTCGGCTCCATCCGCCACGGATGCGGCATCTCCGGGCCTGAAGGCCGCTGCTCCTGCCCATAACCCGGCTGCAGTCCCGGATAGGAGCGCGCATCATCCCCCTCATAAAACGAACCCTGCGAAACGCCGGGAACGTTCTCCCGATTCCGGGATTCGACGGGCGGGCCCAGGACGACGGATTGCCGGATCGGCGCCACCGCCTGCGCGAACTCCTCCGGATTGACGCCGTAAGCCAGTCCCATGATCTCTTTGGGCGTAAACCGGAGAAAATCCGCCGCGTATACGATATCCGAATTCGGACGGTCAAAGATCGCCATGATAAAGGTATCGTCCGTCAACGAAACGATCCAGTGGAACCATCCCTTCGGAAATTGGGCAACCTTTCCCGGCCCGAGCCGGTATGTCATTAACCGCTGCGTATTGGGGTTAAAGACCGAAGTCGTCACTTCGCCGGCAATTACCACGACCATTTCGCTCGAGTTCGTATGCCAATGCGGCGTAATCATCACGCCCCGGCTCATGCGGATATTAAAAAACCCGGTCTCGGCCGCAGGCAACTGCGGGGAAAAAAGCTGGGTAATGTAATTCCGCGAATCCCGGCGATAAGTCACCACCTCGTTCGAATCCGCGCTTAAGTTCAAGGATGGGGATGTTAAGTCAACCGCCACTTCCGAAGCCTCCCTCCGTCAGGATCATGTCATCAATCCTTGGGTCAATGTCTACCCTAATGTATGCGAAGGTTCCTCCTCATGCTCCTGCGCTTTGCTAGGCATAGTCTAAAAAAATCGCTTCTTGTCGGCCGCCGGAATCCGCTATAATAAAACTCATAGCACGGGATGGATATCTTTAACAATGGTGGAGGGTTCTATGAAGCAGCAAAACGCAGCATCGTTATCGGACATCATCACGGAAGGAATCGACAAGACGCTCGCCAAGGCCATGCCAAACGCCGGCCCGGACGAGCTGGAACATCGGCGGCAGCAAATGAGCAAAGCAGAACTTATGGACGCCTATCTTCTATCGTTTGATCAGGACTTGACGGGCCAGGTCATTCATGAGGTCGTGCTGCGGGTTTTTGGTTTGGATCTGGATCATGCCTTGGTGCTCCCGGAAGCCGAACGCGAAATCCGCGCCGCTGCCGAACGCAGGCTAGGGGGAATGCAAGCTGGCAGCAGCCCGATCCCTCCCCGCGACGTCATCGATTTGCAGCTGGCCGAATGCGGCAGGCGGCTGGCAGGACCTGAAGTTCGCCGCCTGCTGAACCAGCTGTTCGGCGTGAATCTTGACGCCATATCGGCTTTGGACAAAGCAAGAATATCGCTGTTCTCCAAAGGCCAATGGATCGTGCGGCAAGATCGGGATTTGTTCGTCGTGTATACGGGCGAAGGGGACATCGACGTCAGCGTGTATCCCACAGCATATTTTCGGGAGCGGACAGGACAGGATGAACTGCCGGAGGACCTGGGACAGGCTTTGGCCGATCTGGGTTACAGCCCTGTTGCGGAGGGGCAGAGATATTATTATGTCCATCCGGACGGACAAGCCGTGCCGGACGCCTTTAAAGGCCAAACGATGGGTGCGATTATGGCCTCCATCCGGAATGCATACAGCCATCTATAACCCGCGCTTCTCTCATTGGTGTTCACTCGGCCGCCTTCCCGGCTGCGTTCAGCGCTTTTGCCGCGCCAAAAAAAGGGCCCTGATCGAAGATCAGAGCCCTTTTTATCATACGGATCATTATTTACCGAAAGAGGACAAAAATTTCACGCGGTCGCCCATCGGAGGGGTGTTGTTGTCCACCAATGCGATTTCGAGAAGCGCAGGTCCGCCGGCATTCAGCAGTCCGCTGAGCGCTTCCTTGTTCAGGTCGCCCATCTCCTGGACGCGATAGCTTGGGATGCCCATGGCTTCCGCCATTGCCGCAATGCTGATTTCCTTCTGGGCAAAGGTCGCGTGCGACCGCTTGTACTGCAGCTCATGCCCGTGGTATACCATGCCCAGCCGCGCATTGTTCATGATGACGAACAGGATCGGCAAATTGTATTCCTTGGCCGTCAGAATCTCCATGCCGTGCATGAAGAAGCAGCCGTCTCCCGTGATGCATACCACAGGACGGTCCGGATCGGCGAATTTCGAGCCGATGGCGGAGCCGATGCCGCTGCCCATCGCCCCGAAATGGACGTTAATGTCGAACGTGTTGTAATCCAGAACGTTCATGTAATGGATCACGTAGGACATGAACTCCCCGATATCGACGGTGTAGCGCGTATCCGCCGGGAGATGCTTCTGCAGGTTTTTCAGCACGTTTTGCGTGTTGTATTCCTCTGTCGCGACGTAAGTTTCCGGTTTTTCCAACGCTTTTGCGCCTTGCTTGGGCAGTCCGAGCGCTTTCAGTTCCTCGAGCAGGAACATCAGGCTCAGGTTGATGTCGCCAAGAACCGGGATGTCGATTTCGTATTTGCGGCCGAATACGGTCTTGTCAAAATCCATCTGCACGCAGAACCGGTTTTTGGTCAGATTCATATTCCAGTTGTTTGTTGCAGTTTCGCCCAAGCTGGAGCCGAGAATCAGCAGGGCTTGTCCATCCCCGTCATTGATGAGCGCCGAAGTCCCTTCATGACCCGCGAAACCGAATACCCCGGACAGAAGCGGATGCTCTTCGGGAATCAGTCCCTTCGCCTGCGGCGTGGTCACGATCGGCCAGTTGAGAAGCTCCGCAAGCTCAAGCACCTGATCCACCGAACCGCGGACGCCTTGCCCGATGAAAACATATCCGCTCTCGCGTTTCGCCAGCTCCTCCGCAACCTTCTTGATCGTATCCAGTTCCGGCACGATCGGCGTTCTTTTCGGCGGCTCGGGAATCGTAACCTGCACTTCGCCCTGCTGCACGTCGATCGGCATCGCTACATGGACCGGCCCGGGCACGCCGGATATCGCGATTTCCACCGCTTTTGCCACCTCGGCCAGCAGATCCTTGGATTCGCGCACCGTCACGCTGTATTTGGTCACCGACCGGTATACCGGCTCGGCGTCCAATTCCTGCGACGCGTTCAACCCCACCGTATTGACCGGAACCGCACCCGTCAAAAACAATACCGGCAGATGCTCGCGCATCGCGTTGGCCGCGCCGGTGACAAGATTGGTTCCCCCCGGCCCGCTGCAGCCGATGGCCACGCTAAGCTGGCCCGAATATTTGGCATAGGCCGCCGCCATATAGGACGCAGCCCCTTCATGTTTGGTAACGACCGGCGTGATTTCGGGCATCTCCACCAGCTGGTCGAACAGGACGTTAACGGAACCGGCGGGTATGCCGAAAATATGCCTTACGCCTAATCCTTTCAAATATTCCAATACTGCGCGTGCTGCTTTCATAAAAAAACCTCCTAATAAATTTCTATTTATCTATGGTGTAAAGGAGTGACCGGGCCGAAAAGAAGGCTCAGTTCACTCCGCAGGATAGGTACAATTGAGCGATGTCCTCCGCCTTCATCGGACGGCTGAAATAATAGCCCTGCATCAGATAACAGCTGCGGGCAGCCAAAAACTCGGCCTGCTCCTTGGTCTCGACCCCTTCGGCAATGACGTTCAGGTTCAAATTCTGGGCCAGCGTAATAATCGTGTTCGTGATGGCCGCATTGTCGTCGTCCTTGATGATGTCCTGCACGAAGGATTTATCGATCTTCAGCGTGCTGATCGGAAAGTTTTTCAAATACCCCAGGGAAGAATAGCCCGTCCCGAAATCATCGATGGCAATATTAATGCCCAGGCCCTTAAGCTGCTCCATCGTTCTGAGCGTCACGTCGGTGTTTTTGATGATCTGGTTTTCGGTGACCTCCAGGTGCAGAAATTCCGGCGACAGGTCGGTTTTTTTCAAAATGTTTTTCACGACGGTGAACAGGTTGTTCTGCTCGAACTGCCTGACCGACAAATTGACGGATACGCTGATCGGCGGGAATCCTTTTTTATGCCACTTCTTGATCTGCATGCATGCGTTCCGAAGCACCCATTCCCCGATCGGGACAATGAGCCCCGTCTCTTCGGCGATCGGAATGAACTCGTCCGGCGGCACCATGCCCTCTTTCGGATGATTCCAGCGCAGAAGCGCCTCCACGCCGACGATCGTATTCGTTTTATAATTGATTTGGGGCTGGTAATAGAGAATGAGCTCGTCCTGATCAAGCGCTTTGTATAACGCGTTTTCGAACTTGACGATTTCGAACGTCCTCGTGTCCATGCCCGTGCTGAAAAAGTGATAGCTGTTCCCGGATATCTCTTTCGATTTATACATCGCGGTGTCCGCATTTTTGATCAGCGTTTCGCTGGTGTCCCCATGATCCGGAAACAGGCTGATGCCGATGCTCGTTTTGATGTACACTTCATGGTCTTTGACGTAAAACGGTTCCTCGAACGAGGCGATGACCTGGTTAACGACCTTCGAAATCTCTTTTTTGCTTTTGATGTTCGGCAGGAAAATCGTAAACTCATCCCCGCCTTGGCGCGAAACGGTCGCGCTTTTCGGAATGGAGTCGACGAGCCGTTTGGCAACGTCCCGCAGCAGCAAATCGCCGTAGGTATGCCCCAGCGTGTCGTTAATGAATTTGAAACGGTCCAAATCCAGGTACAGAAGCGCTATTTTCCCTCCGTTCGCTTGGGCGTATTTAATGCCCTGATCGAGCCTGTCTTTGAGCAAAACCCGGTTAGGCAGGTCCGTCACGCTGTCAAAGTAGGCATGGTATCTGATCTCCTCCTCCATCTGCTTTCGTTCCGTAATGTCTTTGAAAGTCACGACGTCGCCGACGATATCGTCCCCTTCCTTGATGGATGAAATGACGTATTCGACCGGAAAGCTGGAGCCGTTCTTGCGGTAAAAGCAGTCGTCCGCATGGCATTTATCCCATTTGCGGTAATCCATGCCGTCCCCCCGCTCCCTATCTTCACCCTTGCCGTAAAAAATAACGTTGGCCGGCTGGCCGATCAGCTCCCTGGCTTCATAACCGAGCATCGCCTCGCCGGCGGGGTTGCAAAAGGTGATGTTGCCCTGAAGGTCAAGGCCGAAAATCCCTTCCCCGGCCGAGTTGAGGATAAGCTCCTTCTCCCGGCTCAGATGCTGAAGCTCGGCCACGACCCGCTCCAGTTCCCTGTTCTTGAACGTAATTTCCGAAGTCCTTTCCTCGATGATGACCTCCTGCTTCTCCATGTAAAGCAAATTCGACAACGTCGAAGCCGTGGCTTCCACAATGGATTGGCACAGCTGGATCGTGGCTTCCGAATACGTCATGATTTTTTCGCCGAGATTGACCACCGCGATGACGCCGAGCACTTCCCCCATCGAAACCAGCGGAAACATGTACATCCCTTTGATCCCGAAATCCCGGCAAGCCTCATGGTTAGGCCTGTCGTCCTTGGAAACGTCGGGAATGATGATCACTTTTTTCGTGCGCACGACCTCGTGGAAAACGCGATCATTTTCCGGGTCGATTTTCACCCTTTGATGCGTTCGCATCCAGTCTTCCTCGGACCAGTCGCTGTCCTTGCTCAGCTTGGCGGGTTTGATTCTTTTCCCGGCGAGCGGGTCCAGCAAATGGGCCCCGATGTTGTAGTTGTTCAGCACTTTGGCGATATAATAAAAGCTTGTGTCCAGCCCCTGCTGCATGGTCGAGCACATCGATAAGTTGCGTGTCACGTCAAGCAGAAGCTGCTTCTCGGCGATCAGATTTTCCTTATGCGTCAAATTGTTGGCGTTGCGGATGGCCACGGCCGCCATATTGACGTAGGCCTCGACCGTCTGAATCTCCGATTCCGTCAAATTCATCGGAATGCCGTAATCAAAAAGAAACACGAGCCCAAACAGCTCCTGCTCATACGAGATGGGAAGAACGAGCAGCGATTTGATCTCGAAGCCTTCGATCGCCCAGGAGTCGGGGCGCCGATCTTGTGATGTGTCCGGAATGTAGATCGTTTTTTGCGTTTCGATCACTTCTTTGGCGAGCTGATCGCGGTTGGTGTCGATGATATGCATGTCCAGCGTCATCCCGTTGATGATCTCGGGTTTGCCGACATACCCCCTAAAGGTCCCATCGCCTTGCGGCAGATAAATGCCAACCGAATCGCATTGGACGATCTCTTCCGAAATAGCTGTCGTTACATGCTGCAATACCTCTCGCAATTCCAATTTGGTGTTGATCAGTTTCGTAATATTCGCGAGCCGGGAATACCTCGTTTGCTCCTTAACCATCACACGCTCTCCCCTTGTCATCTTCGTTTGACATCGATGTATGGTCCTGCTAAATATGAACTATTTATGTTATATAGGCGTATGATCTCCCTATCCTAGACTTCCGTCATGCGTGATGAAAAAATATAAGGTCCTATTTTCCTTATTTTAACTCAGAACGGTATCTTTTTTATATATCGAATGCTAAAAAAATTAGTAATTTTTAGTTATTTCCCCTGCGATCAGCGAAAATCAGGCGCAATAAGGAGTAGATGTGTCGGGTAAGATCGATTTTTGAGAACGGAAAGCTTGAAAAGTCGCGGATAATACAAGAAATTATGTAATTTAAAGGAAGACGTTTCCAGGAAAGAGCTCTTGCGATGCAGGTACATTGGTTGCGCTTCTTCCTGATTGGGGATTGTTTAATGGAATCAAACCCGCGGCTTCTTGACGATAACGAAAAAAGCCCCCTCGCTTTGCGACAAAAGGACTTTCTATCGGTTCGCGGTTTACCCCATCATTTTTTTGACGAGATCCCGGTTTCTGTCTTTGAACGCTTCGTTATGCGAGGAGACCATGGCGACCGCGTCGGCGTCCGGCTGAAGGAACCGTTTCGCCTTGTTGACGGCGTTGGCCGCATCCTGGAAGGCCCCCGCAATGAGGTGCAGCTTGCCTTCATGTTTGAGGATATCCCCGGCCGCGTACAATCCGGGAACGGAGGACTCGCTGCTTGGCGTGCCCGCTATGAAATATTCGTCGGCAATGTCGATTTTGAGGTCGCTTTGCTGCAGCAAGGTCGTGTCGCGTTCATATCCGTGATTGATGATCACGTCATCCACGTACAGCTCCATCACGTCGCCCGTCTGCTGATGGGTCAGTTCGACGCGTTCGATCGCTTCATGGTCTGCGCGGGCATGCAGCTTGGTAATCGTCCGATGGAACAAACATTCCACCGAGCTGTTCAGCAGCTGTTCCACGGAAGCTTCGTGCCCGTTCAGCGCGTCCTTGCGGTAGGCGACGTAGACCTTTTTCGCGATGGGTTCCAGCTCGTTGGCCCAGTCGACCGCGGCATTGCCCCCGCCGGAAATGATTACCGTTTTATCCTTGAACCGCTTCAGCGATTTGACCGTATAATGCAGGTTGCTGATCTCGAAACGGCTTGCGCCTTCGATCTCCAGCTTCTGCGGATTCAGAATGCCGCCGCCGACGGCGATGATGACCGTCTTGGAGAGATGGACGCGCCCCGAACTGCCATGCAGCTCGAAAATTCCGGCCCCCCGCCGCGTAATGGACTCGACCTTTTCGTTCAGCACGACCTCGGGGTTAAACGTCAGCCCCTGCTGCACCAGCTGCTCGATCAGCTTGGCTCCGGGAATCGGCGTCAAGCCGCCGACGTCCCAAATCATTTTCTCCGGGTACACATGTATTTTGCCGCCCAGCTCGGGCTGGAACTCGATGATTTTGGTCTTCATTTCCCGCAGCCCGCTATAAAAAGCGGAATAAAGCCCGGCCGGCCCCCCGCCGACCACTGTCATATCGAAAATTTCTTCCTGACCCATACCCGCTCGCTCCTCAACTTTATTTATAATCATTCTTATTAATGATAACAATTCTCATTCTCAATAAAAATATACATGGATTTTCCTTGATTTTCAAGATTCTATTGACATCGACGCAAAATCAACTTATTCTTTTAACGATATTGAGAATCATTATCAGTCATGTCCGAACATATTATGCTCCATTTAGGAGGGTTTATTTCGGCAATCATATCTTGTCTCTAAAAAATATTTTGCTATATAAGGGAGGGCCACTCATGGTTCGGCTGTACACTACGGAACTCAGCATCGGCTACGGCGAACGCTCTATCGTCAAAAATCTCAGCGTCAGCATTCCCGACAAAAAAATCACCGCCATCATCGGCTCCAACGGATGCGGCAAATCGACGCTGCTGAAAGCGATCACCCGCATTATTCCGCACCAGGGCGGCACGGTGATTCTCGACGGAGAGGACATCGCCAAGGAGAATACGAAGCTGCTGGCCAAAAAAATGGCCATCCTGCCGCAAACGCCCGAAAGCGCTGCGGGGCTGACCGTCGGCGAGCTGGTGTCGTACGGGCGTTTTCCGTACCAAAAAGGCTTCGGGCGCCTGACGCCGCGCGACGTCGAGGTGATCGACTGGGCGCTCGCGGAGACGGGCACGAAGGATTTCAAGTACCGCTCGGTCGATACGCTTTCCGGCGGACAACGCCAGCGGGTATGGATCGCGATGGCGCTCGCCCAGGAAACCGATATCATCTTCCTCGACGAGCCGACTACATACCTGGACATGGCGCATCAGCTGGAAGTGCTCGAACTGTTGCAGAATCTCAACACAGAGCAGCAGCGCACCATCGTGATGGTGCTTCACGACATCAACCAGGCCGCCCGTTTCGCCGATTATCTCATCGCGCTGAAGGACGGGGAAATCGTCAAAACCGGCAGCGGCGAGGAAGTGATCCGCCCCGAAGTGCTGAAGCAGGTCTATTCGATCGATGCGGCCGTCGGCCGCGACCCGCGGACCGGGAAACCGATGTGCGTCACCTATGATTTGATCAAAACTTAGCGGAATCCAAACATATATTTTGAGAAGGAGCGTCAATCCAATGAAAAAAGCATTTTTACCCCTTTTATTATGCCTTATCCTCGCCTTAAGCGCCTGCAGCAGCAAAAACGGAGCCGACGGCAAGGTGGAAGGAAACGCCGCCGCGGAACAAGCAAGCTCCGAAACGATCACCTACCAATCCGAAAACGGCCCCGTGAAGGTGCCGGCCCATCCGAAACGCGTCGTCGTTCTCTCCAGCTTCACCGGCAACGTATTGGCGCTTGGCGTCAACGTGGTCGGCGCCGACTCCTGGTCGAAAATGAACCCGAACTTCAAAGACAAGCTGAAAGATGCGGAAGAAGTTTCGGACGAAAACCTGGAAAAAATCATCGAACTGAACCCCGACCTCATCATCGGACTGTCCAACATCAAAAACGTCGACAAGCTGAAACAGATTGCGCCTACGGTCACCTACACCTACGGAAAAGTCGATTATTTGACGCAGCAGCTGGAAATCGGCAAACTGCTGAACAAGGAAAAAGAGGCGCAGGCCTGGATAGACGATTTCAAAAAACGCGCCGATGAGGCGGGCAAACAGATCAAAGCCAAAATCGGTGACAAGGCGACCGTGTCCGTCATGGAAGTTTTCAACAAGCAGCTGTACGTCTACGGCGACAACTGGGGCCGCGGCACCGAAATTCTGTATCAGCAGATGAAGCTGAACATGCCCGAGAAGGTCAAGGAAACCGCTCTGAAGGAAGGGTATTACGCGCTTTCTCCCGAAGTGCTGCCCGAATTCGCCGGCGATTACGTCATTTTCAGCAAGGATCAGGATTCCGGCAATTCCCTGGAGGAGACGGAGACGTACAAAAATATGCCTGCCGTAAAAAACGGCCATGTTTTCGTCGCGGATGCCAAAGCGTTTTATTTCAACGATCCGATCACGCTGGACTACCAGCTCGATTTCTTTATCAAACATTTCCTCGGGAAGTAGTGCGCGATGGACAAGAAAACTGGACGAATCCCATTTACGTATAAAATGCTTGCGGCGCTGCTGCTGCTGATTGCCGTCTTCGTGCTGGCGATGCTGGTCGGAGCCGCCGACGTTTCGGCCAGGGACGTATGGATGGCCTTGACCAGCAAAAGCGCCGGGGAAAAGCTGTCGATGATCCGGGAAATCCGCCTGCCGCGGGAGGTCGCCGCGATCTTCGTCGGGGCGGCGCTGGCCGTCGCCGGGGCGATCATGCAGGGCATGACCCGCAACCCGCTGGCCGACCCGGGGCTCCTCGGCTTGACGGCGGGCGCCAATGCCGCGCTGGCTGTCACGCTGGCGTTCCTGACCTCCGTCAATTATTTCGGCCTGATGATCGCCTGCTTTATCGGCGCGGCCGCAGGCGCGGCGCTCGTCTTCGGGATCAGCGCCGTCAAGCGGGGCGGCTTCTCCCCGCTGCGGATCGTGCTGGCGGGCGCCGCCATCTCCGCCTTTTTGAACGCCGTCGCGGACGGGGTAGGAATTACCTTCAAAATTTCCAAAAGCGTCTCCATGTGGACCTCCGGCGGCCTGATCGGGGCGAACTGGAGCCAGCTTCAGGTGATCGTACCCTTTATCGTCGCCGGCATCATCGTTGCGATGCTGCTGTCCAAGCAGCTGACGATCCTCAGCCTGAGCGAGGAAGTGGCCGTCGGCCTCGGCCAGAAAACGGCGCGGATCAAAGCGATCCTGTTCGTGGTGACGGTCCTGCTTGCGGGCGCTTCGGTCGCGCTCGTCGGCAGCCTCACCTTCCTCGGGCTGATGATTCCGCATATCGTGCGCGCCATCGTCGGTACCGATTATCGGTTTGCGATCCCGATGGCGGCCGTCATGGGGGGAGCTTTCATGATGATCGCCGATACGCTGGCGCGAACGATCACCGCCCCGTACGAGGCGCCCGTCGCGGCCATTGTGGCGGTGCTGGGTCTTCCGTTCTTCCTCGTCATTGCGCGGAAAGGAGGGCGAGCAAGCTCATGATCCATCCGTCACTGATCCGCAAGCAGCGCCTGATTCTGCTGATTCTGCTCATCCTGATTGTACTGACGGCCGTCGTCGGCATGGGGCTCGGTTACGCTTCCCTATCCTTCGATCGGCTGATTCCGACGCTGCTTGGCCAAGGCACGTTCAAGGAAAATTTCGTGTTGTTCTCCGTGCGGCTGCCGCGGATCGTCATTACGCTGCTGGCCGGGATGGCGCTGGCCCTTTCCGGTTCGATTTTGCAGGGAATTACGCGCAACGAGCTGGCCGACCCCGGCATCGTCGGCATCAATTCCGGCGCAGGCGTCGCCGTGTCGATCTTCTTTCTCTTTGCTCCGATCGAGGCCGGCTCGTTCATCTATCTGCTGCCGCTGATGGCTTTCATGGGAGCGATGGTAACCGCCCTCCTGATCTATGTCAGCTCGTACAGCCGCAAATCCGGCCTGCAGCCGGTGCGGATGGTGCTGATGGGCGTCGGCTTCTCCATGGCGCTATCCGGCGTCATGGTCGTGCTGATTTCGTCCGCCAACCGGGAGAAGGTCGATTTCATTTCCAAGTGGATCGCGGGCAGCATCTGGGGGACCGACTGGCCGTTTATCTGGGCGCTTCTCCCTTGGCTCGTCGTGCTGATTCCTTTTACGATGTACAAGGCCAACAAGCTGAACATGCTGTCGCTGAGCGAACCCGTTGCCATCGGCGCCGGCGTATCGCTGAACAAAGAGCGCGTCGTGCTGCTGCTGACGGCCGTTGCCCTGGCGGCTTCCGCCGTGTCGGTCACGGGCGGCATCGCCTTTATCGGCCTGATGGCGCCGCATATCGCCAAAGCGCTGGTCGGCCCGCGGAACCAGTTGTTTATTCCGGTGGCGATCCTGACCGGGGGCTGGCTGCTCGTGCTGGCCGATACGATCGGCCGCCAGGTCGCGAGTCCGGACGGATTGGCGGCGGGCATCGTGGTCGCGCTCATCGGCGCGCCGTATTTCATCTATTTGCTGCTGAAAAAGTAGCCGCAGTGCTGCGATTCGCAAAAAAAAGGCTCAAGCCGAACGCGATTTTTAACGCGTCGGCTTGAGCTTTTTAGGTCCCGTTTACAGCTCCTTCACCCACTTCAGCAGAACGGCAGCCTGTTCCGCCGTCAGACCGCGGCCGATTTGGGCATTCACTTCGTGTTCGAAAGCCTGAAGCTGTCCCTGTTTGGCTTGCTCGTTGCCCCTTGCAGCCGATTCCTCTGCATTTTTCAGTTTTACGCCCAAAGCGTTCGCGATGCCCGGAGAGGATGCAAACGAATCGACAAGCACGCCCAAGCCCTCATAGGTCGCAGCGATCTGATATGAAAATTCCTTCGTAGATATGTTCCCCGCCAAGTCGACGGCTTCGGCGGATAGCATATTGATGCCGGGAAGAAGCGCATAGGCGGGCAGATTCACTTCGCTGCAGGTATCCGAGGCGATGCCGGACACGCTATCGGAGGCTTCGCAGCGGATCGACACCGTCTGATCCAACGTGTAAACGTCCTTCCCCGCAAAAACGATGTCCGGCAGGGACTTGTCGATCTTTACCGTCTGCTCGCGCGGTATTTCTTTGTTGCCTTGCCGGTCTTCCGCCCAATACGTCACTTTCGTTATGCCCTCGGCGGTTATCGCGAAAGATGCTGAACTCCCCTCGATCCTGACGGGATCCTGCCGCATCGCTCCGGCGGCGGCATAAGTGATGCCTGCAACGCCGCTGCCCTCGCCGTCTGCAGCATCGATCCGAACGCTTGCGTCGCGGTTGACCCACCCGGCTTCATTCGCGTCGGGCACGATAGCCGCGACGGAAACCGGCGCATCCGTATCTTTCGGCTGTTCCGCCCCTTCCACTGAAAGGGCAAAGTCGTCGTAGTAAGCGGAAGCCATGTTATATCGGCTGACCACCGCGATGAGTCTGGCATAGGCCGCATCGGCCGGTGCCGCGCCGGAAAGCGTGACCTCCTGCCATTGTGCCAGCCGGCTCTCGTCCAAATGCGTTTCGAGCGTGCTTAGCGTGCGGTTCCCGGAGTCGAAGAACCGGAGCATGACTCCCGGCTGGCCGGACTCGACGTAGACCTGAACGCCGGCAGTATATTTTTTGCCGGGAGTGACCGGAATTTTATCGCTTTGGAGGGCCACGGATGCCGTCCGCGTGCCGTCGCCCAATTTCAGGCTGGCGCCGCCGGAGAAGCTGCGATCCGTGCTGACGGCATAGTTGACGTCAGAGCCAACTGCGAACAGCGACGCCCAGCCCGGAATCATGCCGCCGCTTAGCGCTTCTTCAAAGCCGGCATTCGTGACCGGCAGCGGAGTTCCCGGGGGAGATTCGACGATCTCTCCGCCCGCCCGAATGCGGTATAAAATCGTATTGGTCGCTTGATCCGTAAAATAAAGATGGCCGTCTTTGCCCAGCTCAAACCGTGCGGCGGTCGTGACCGTGCGGGATTCCATCGTTTCCGGGTCGATTACGGTCAATTTGTTGTTGAACAGCACGTACAACAACCCGTCGTCCGACCAGCGCATGGGATGATGCGCCCACTGCGTGTAGCTGAGGTTCGACTGGATCTTTTTGCTTTTGACGATTGCATAGGTATCCGGGTCGATCGCAAAAACGTACTCGTACGCTGCTCCCCAAATCAGACCGTCCGGCCCGACGCTTAAATCCCCGATAAAAACGGGTTTATCCAGCCCGCTGATCCGCAGCGGGAACTCCGTGATTTTTTGTTTCGTTTTTGTATCCCACACGAAGATCTTCGCTTCGTCCGCAGCAGGCTCGGAACCGAGGCCGCCGCGGATCGTCGTCGAACCAAACAGCTTGCCGTCCTTGTAAGCAAGGCTCAGCACGCTCTGGTCTAGCACGATGTTCCGGTATACCTGGGCTTCCCCCGTTGCCGGGTCATATTCCGTAACGGCTCCCCCCAACGTGTTATAGGCGGGAATCGTGGCGACATACAGCTTGCCGCCGCCGGACGTCATATTGACGAGCCGCTCCTGCTGATTTCCCAGAACAAACAGCTTTTTCGGATTCTCGGCGCCCGGTTCAAGATTCATGTCGTATCCGTACAGGGCTCCTTCGGGATAGACTCCCATATATATCCGGTTGCCGAGCGGATACACGCTGTCCGCCTGGCCGATCGAAAAAGGAACCGACGTTAGGGCGTTCGGATCGATGATAGACCCCCTGCTGGATTGCACTCCCGTTACGAACAGTCCGCCGTCCGGCGACGATTGTATGCGGTTAACGACTCCCGGCGTTCCCGGTACGACCGAGGGGTATAGATGCACCTTCTTCGTTTCGATGTTCAAAATGGCCACGCCGCCGTCGTACCGGACCGTAACCAGGTTTTTGCCGGGCAGGTCGGGATTGTCCGGAAACTCTACCCAATCCGCGCCGCGGAAGCCGCTTCCGTACTCCATGCCCGTCTCCGCAACCTCATGCGTCGTCAAGTCAAAGGTCTTCAGCTTTTTATCGGACATAAAGTAAATTTTGCCGTTCAGCGAGTCGGTCTCATGAAGACCCGTCACATGATCGATGACCGTATCGAGCCAGGCGTTCGCCAACGTATCATAGATATAAGCCGGCCCCGGCACGCCGCTTCCGTCCGTATACCGCGCGAACAAATACCGGTTATCGATCGTATCGAGGTCGTATACCGTATCGTCGCCTTCCGGAACATGGAGGGACTCGGCGATGTCGGTTTTTTCTCCTGTCACCAGATTGACGCGCACAATCTGATGATGCGCCGTCCCCGCATAAATATAGCCCCCTTGATAAGCGATGGAACGGACGTATTCCTGGGCTATATGGCCGATCACGCGGCCGTAATCCTTGATCTGTCCGGTAGATGGATCATACTGGATCACTTTGCCGCCCGGATACGTGCCTACGTACACCCGTCCGGCTTCGTCCGTCGTAACGCAGATCGGCCATGATTCGCCGTCGAACACCGCGGCCTGCTCCACCGTATGCGTCACCGGAGAGTATTTCCACAGCCTCGCTCCGCCCCCCTCGGCCGCGACGTACAAGGTCCCGTCCGGCGCCACCGTATGGGCCCACGAACTCTCCGAAGGCGGGATCGGTATGCTGCGAAGCAGCTTGTAATCCGCCAAATCGATGACGTTCAGCCGGCCCGGCTTGCCCTTGGACGTCGTATACAGCACCGGACGCCCTTCCTCCCGGCCGACCGTCCCGTTAAAGACGGAGACCGTGTAATTCAGCGGCGGCAGCAGCTCCTCGGGCGGACCGTAGACCTTCTGCCCCAAGCGGCTTTCCTGGGCGCTTGCCGCATCTCCCCAACCGGCAATCCCTGACAACAATACGATGACGACTGCAACCGCAAACCATGTTTTGCGCATCGAACTTCCTCCCTCAGTCCCCGTATGTGATTAACGTTCCCATGACACCCGGCGTATTCAAATAGTTGTCATAAGCGGCCTTGGCTTCGTCCAGCCGATAACGATGCGAAATAAGCGGCAAAATCGAAATCCGTTTTTCGGCCAATAGGCGGATGTACTCCGCAAGGTTCCTCCCTTCGGTCCAGCGCACGAATCCGATCGGATAATCCCGGTTGTCCCTCTCGTAGCCCGGGTCATACCTGCCGGGTCCGCCGGCCCGCGAGATCAGGACCTGCGCTTCTTTCCCGAACATTTGCGCCCTGGAAAAAGAGGTGGACAAGTCGCCGACCACGACGATTTTTCCCCGGTCGCGAATCCAGCTTAAGGAACGGTTAATGAGCTCTTCACCCGGCCCGCCGGCGCAAAGGAGGGCGCAATCCGCGCCATGTCCGTCCGTAACGGCGTCAAGCCGGTTCTGCAGCCCGTCGTGCTCGGTGAAGACATGCTCCATGCCTTGGGCCCGCAGCATGTCGGCACGGCTGGCATTCACGTCGAGCGCCATGACGCGAAACGAGGCTGCCGCCGCGATCTGGGCGATCATCTGTCCCAGAATGCCCAAGCCGACGATTACGGCCGATTCCCCGAACCGGAGATCGGCGGTCCGGAGCGCATGAATCGCGATGGCTCCCAACCCGCCGAAGGCCGCTTCCTCGGGCCGGACGTGATCGGGCACCGAAGCGATCAAATTGGACGGCACGGTCAATCGTTCGCAATGCCGGACATAAGGGGCGCCGTAGCAGGCCACCCGCTGGCCGATCCGGAATCCGCTTACCCGGTCCCCGATTTTTTCAATGATTCCGACGGCGCTGTACCCGAGAAGGGAGGGCTTCTCGGGGCCTCGTTTCAAAAAGGACAATTCCGTCCCGGGACTGATGGCCGACAGTTCGGTGCGGATCCGCACATGCCCCTCCGGCACGGTGATTTGTTCCTCCGTTTCGGTAATGACGATGTTTCCTTTAAAAGCGGCGACGGCTTTCATGTACCCCTTCCTTCTATCCCTCGCCCGCGGTTTTCCGGTATTCGCTGGGAGAGATGCCGTAATATTTTTTAAACGTGGTCGTAAAGGTGGAGGCATTGGCATACCCTGTTTTTTCCCCGATCTCGGCGATATTGAAGTCGGTATTTTTCAGAAATTCCCGCGCATGCTCCAGCCGGACCTTGTTCAGGTATTCGACGTAGTTGATGCCGAACGTTTTCTTGAAATAGTTGGAGAAATATTTGGGCGTGGTATCCAGCACCTCGGCCATCCGATCCAAATACAAGTTGTGCATGTAATTCAGTTCGATATACTGCGAGATAAAGGCGGGATTCAGCTTGCTTTTCGGCTCCCGGCTCCGTTTGTCCGCGATGCTTTGCACGAGCTCGGCCAGCGCGTTGCCGATTTCGTCGTGGCCGAACGCCTCGTCGACCTGGCGGATGAACCGGGCTTCGAGCCGCAGCAGCTCCTTATCGTCCGATACGGACGCTTCGACCGGTTTGATGATATAGAGAAAGATGCTTTTGGCGACATGGGCCAAATGGTAGTGGTGGATGTTCCGGGCCGCATTTTCCGAAATGATGTCCCTTACGATGTGAACCGCTTCCTCGGTTCTGCCGCCGGTCAGGCAGCGGGTCAGCTTATCCATCTTCTCCAGCGGAAAATAGACGTCGGCCACGTAACGGATCGATTCGGTATCGATCACGGCCTGCGCTTCGTCATGGGTGTTCCGGTAGCGAAGCCCGTTCAGCAAGTCCTGATATGCCGGACTGCACTGCTGAAGCCGGGATTCATACGTTTTGGAGACGCAAGCCCGAACCGTAAAGCCGGCAAAAACGCCCTGCCCCGCATGGAGCATAAAGGATCGGACGCCGTCGATGATTTCCTTCCTCCCGGCCCCGGGAACGATGCCGATCAAAGCGGCAAACCGCAAATCCTGCACGTGAAATACGGCCGCATGCCCGGCGACGTTTTGCAGGCCGCCGCGAATCTCCTCCGCCATGTCTTCCGGGTTCAGGCCGGCGTTTTCCCCGGTCTCCTCCTTGCTTTTGAACTGGAACAGCGCCATCACGAACTGCTTTTCGCGGAACAACGACCGTTCAAATCTCCGCGCCTGCGCCCCGTCATCCCCGGCGTGCCGCCCTTCGAGCAGCGATTGAAGGAAAACCGCCCGGCAAAGCTCCGCATCCGCGGATTGGATCTGTCTCCGGAGCTCTTCGTTTTCCCGCTGTGCCTTGGCGATGCCGCTGTGGATTTTGCGGAAGTCGTTCCCTTTGACGCGGCCGCCCCCCAGAAGCTTCAGGATGCCTTTGACCGGCAGGTACAAATAGACGCTGAGCAGTCCGGCGAGAACCACCGCGCTTACGATCGCCACGATCATGATGAGCCTGCTTCCGCTCGCCACGGAGTCGATATTTTGGAATTGGTACGGCATTTTATCGATGTAGATGAAGCGGTTGTAGTCCGACTGGTAAAAGCTGTACTCGAAGTCGCCCCGCGTCAGCGATTTCCCCTGCGGCTGCTTGAAGTATACGTCGTTCAGCACCTCGACCAGGTCCAGGTTTTTGTCGGTGCTGAGAATGACGTTGCGGTCGGCATCCAGCACGATCAAGGAAGAACCCGGCACCATCGCCTGCAGATTCACGTGCTGCAGCCATTTTTCCACGTTGATCAGGACCATGACGTTTTTGTCCGATAGCTTGTATTTGTTGCCGTCCATGACGACCATCAGCCGTTCGCTTCTCGGCTTCGAGCCTTCGGCCTGCGCATAGAAATCGGAAGCCGGGAAAACGGTGAACGGACGTTTGGACTTGGCGAAATTCCTCCAGTAGGCCGCATTGTACATGTCATGCCTGTATTTATTCTGAAACAGCAGCTTCATGTCGCTGGTCCCGCTCGCGGTAATCGCCAAATCCACCTGATCGTAGAACACAACCACGTCCTCAATGTAATCCACCGACGACACCAGGCTGGCCAAATTGTCCTGCAGGGAATACACCTGGGACATGTCGAGGGTTGCGCTTCCCCCGGATTTCAAGCGGTCGTAAGGAAGTCCGTGGATCGTGAAAATGAGGTTGTTCACCGTCGTTAGGCTGCTGTCGAACGCCTGAATGATGTTTTTGACGGCCAACCGATTGTTTTGCGTCACTTTTTCGTAAATCCCGGAAATCGAATTGCGGTAAACGACGTAGTTGGACACGGACATGATCACGATGACCAGCAGCAGAGAGAAAAAGATTTGCAGCAGTCCCCGGCTTGCGATTAACCGATTCATTGGCGTCACCTCTCATGATGACAACTATTCCACATTCCGCCGCCTAACCCTTCTCCGCCCCCAGCATAACCCCCTTCGCGAAATATTTTTGGGCAAATGGATAGATCAGCAGCACCGGAATCATCGACAGCACGATCGTCGCGTTTTTCAGCGCCTGCGGCGCCAGGGCCGCCCGGTCCACGAGCCCGGCGTCATTTTCGGTGTTGAAGATGAGCATATCCCGCAAAACGACCTGCAGCGGATACATGTCCTTGTCGTTCAAATAAATGAGCGGCAGGAAGAAGCTGTTCCAATGGCCCATGAAATAAAACAAACCGATGGAAGCCAGCGCGGGTTTGGAGAGCGGGATGACGATGCTGAAAAGAATCCTCGTTTCCGACGCGCCGTCGATGAGGGCCGCCTCCCGGATCTGGGAGGACATGTTTTCGTAAAAGCTTTTTAAAATGATCAGCTCCATCGTCCAAATCGCGTTCGGCAGCACGAGCGACCATACCGAATCCGTCAGCCCCAGCTTCTGGACCACGAGATACGTGGGAATGATGCCGGGGTTCAGGAACATCGTGAGCACGATGGCCAGCATGAAAAACCGGCGGCCGAAAAACGTTCTCTGGGAGAGCGGATAGGCCGCCACCGCCGTAAACAACAGATTGATGAAGGTGCCCAGCGACGTGTAGTAAACGGAGTTCAAATACGCCCGCGGGATCAATTTGTTTTTGAGCACTTCCGCGTAGGCGTCGAAGTTAAAGCCCTTGGGGAACAATAACACCTTCCCTTGGACGACCGAAGCCGTATCGCTTAACGAGGTGACCGCAATGTACCATACCGGATACAGCGTCGCGATGGCGACGCAGGCCAGGATCAGGGCGTTGACGACGCCAAAAACGGATAATCTGCGTGCCCCTACCATAATCCCTTCCCTCCGATCTTCCGGCTGACGGCGTTTGCGCCCAGCAGCATCACCATGGCCACCAGCGCCTCGAACATTCCGACCGCCGCCGCGTAGCTGTAGTTGGACTCGAGCAGGCCTTTCCGGTAAACGTACGTCGAAAACACGTCGGCTACGTTGTAGGTCATCGGATTGTACAGCAGCAGCACCTTTTCGTACCCGACGCGGATCATGGAACCGGTTTTCAGGATGAACATGATCAGCATGGTGGGCATCAGCCCCGGAATCGTAATGTGCCGGATCATGTGAAACCGCGTTGCCCCGTCCACTCTCGCCGCCTCGTACAGCGTCGGACTGATGCCGGCGATCGCCGCAAGATAAATGATCGATTCGTACCCTACCGTGCCCCAAATTTCCGAGATGACGTAAATCGGCCGGAACCAACCGGAATCGGCGAGGAAATATTTTTTCTCGAACCCGAGCGCCGCCAGCAGCTGGTTGAGCAGCCCGTTCGTGGGCGAGAGGAAATCGATGATCATGCTGCTGATGATGACGACGGATAAAAAGGCCGGGAGATAGCTCAGTGTTTGCACGGACTTTTTGAACCATTGAACCCGGACCTCGTTCAGCAATACGGCCAGCAGGATCGGAAACGGAAATCCGAATACGAGCGTGTAAAAGCCGAGCAGCAGCGTGTTGCGGAACAGCATCCAAAAGTCCTGATTGCCGAAAAATTTGATGAAATGCTTCAGCCCGACCCAGTCGCTGCCCAGCACGCCGGTAAACACGCTGTAATCCTTGAAGGCGATGATCAGTCCGTACAGCGGGCCGTAACGGAAAATGACGTAAAAAAGGATGCACGGGATAAACAATAACAGCAGCTCCCGGTCCCGCCGGATATGCTTCAGCATCTCCTTGGACCGGGCTTTTAACGGTTTATTCGTCATGTGTCGTTCCCCGTTTCATTACTTGGCCGCGTCGTACCGCTTCTGGGCGTCGTTGTAGATTTTGATCAGCTCATCCATCCCCTGTTTGGAAATGGACTTTTTGAACTCCTCCCACTGCGCGTCCCCGTAAGATTTATCCAAAATATACTTCGCGTTGAATTCCTCGGATGCTTTTTGCAGCGAGGTCTGCAGTTCCGCCAGCGTGGAAATCTCGTCGTCGGTAAAGTTCAGGATCGGGTCGAACGGCTCCCGTTTGTCCTCTTTCATGATTTTGTCCTGCGCCTCTTGTTCCTTCTCGGAAAACTTGTAATACACGCTGCGTTTGTCCGGTCTGAGATAAGCGCCTTCCAGCCACATGCCGTAGCGGTCCTCAAGCACGCCGATGTCCACCAACGGCAGATCCTTCAGCTCCGGATACACCGGCCGGCCGTCTTCGCCCCAATTGAAGTTGACGCCTTCCACGCCGACGGTCATCAGCTCGCCCCCGGACGGGCTCGTCAAATAGTCCAGCAGCTTTAATGCCGCTTCCTTGTTTTTGTTGTTGGCAACCGCCACGCTGAAGTCGGAAACCTTAGGCAGCGTGCGGACATGGCCGGTAGGGCCGATCGGATTGGCATATCTCGGGTTGTAATCCGGGTTTTTCTCCTTGACCTGGTTGTAGAATAAGTCCAGTCTGCCGATCCAGTCCCACGTGACGAACGACTTGTCGGTCGTCATTTTCGTGGTCCACGAATCTTGGGTGTCGGTCAAAAATTCGGGGTCCATCAAGCCTTCGTTGTACAGCTTTTTCATGAAGTCGAGCATATCCTTGTGCTCCGGCTGCACGGAGGCGTATTTCCAGGTCCCGTCCTTCTCGTCGTAATAGGCCGGATAATTGTCGTTATTCCCGAGCCCCCAGCCGAAGGACCAGTCCCCGAAAATGTGGGCCAGCCCTTTCGAGGCATACGGATAGGAATCCGGATAAATTTCTTTCAGCTTCTTCAGCGCCTGATAAAATTCTTCGGTATTGGTCCATTCCTTGATGCCGTTTTTATCGAAAATGTCTTTCCTGTACAGGAAGCCGTGATTGACTTCCCGGTTGAGGTCATAGATCGGCCACGTGTAGATATTCCCGTTTTGGTCGCCGTAGGACTTGATGACCCAGTCGTTTTCCTGCAAATACAGCTTGGAGAAATTCGGCAGCATGTCGGCGTATTCGTTGATGGCGACCACGCCCTTTTGCTGGCCGATTTTTTTGAGCTCCGCCGGCTTCAGTCCGATAAAAATATCGGGCAGCTTGCCGGAGGCGACGACCACCTTTAATTTGTCCTGATAGGTTTGCGGCGAATAGGTTTGAAACTCTACCTTGATTCCCGTCCGCTTCAGCAGCTCCTGAACGATCAGCTTGTCGTCGCCGATCTTGGAGGAATTGCTGGGCAGCATGAACTTGATGGTTGTCGGTTCGTCCACCAACGGAAGCTTAAGCCCCCCGGTATCCCCGTATTGCGCAGCGCTGGCGGCAGCAGGGGGTTCGTTATTGGAAGCAGGCGCCTTGGCCTGATCTTCGGCGGGGGCTTTGCCACCTCCTCCGCCGCAGGCGCTGAGCATGAGCATCAGCACGGAAAGGATGACAGACATACGGATCCGCTTTTTTGGCATTCTTTTTTTTCCTCCTCGTTTTGTCGGGTGCATGCTCCAGGCATTTGCCGCCGTTGTTCCCATTCGTCTGACTGTTGCCCGTTGGATTCCATCATAAAAACGCTTTCAAAATTGGTAAACCCCATGATTTCCCCCGCCTTCGAATTTGCGTCCGTTTTAGGCGGAAAACCCGAAGAAATGGCGGTATATCAACGTTTTAAGCGATGTGGAAAATGATAAACCGGTAGAAATATATCAAATCCGGCATGCATTTCATCCAGCCGTTTCCGTTCTTCCGCCACCTCGGTTTACCAGCTCCGAATCATGCCGTTCTCCCGGCGAAAAAAAATCGATTGCCAAGGCATATACCGGCATATATGATAGAGTCACCAATCCATCCGCATGGGAAATCTTGGTTTTATTCTGGGCTAAAGAGGGGAAAAAATGAAGAAAACGTTCATCTTCAAAGTCATGACCACGGCTGCGCTGCTCAGTGCCGCCGCATTGCCGGTCACAGCCGCGCCGGCCGAATTTACCGATATTAGCGGCTCATATGCCAAAGACGCGATTCTGGAGCTTGCCGCCAAAGGAATCGTCAATGGCAAAGGAGACGGAAAGTTTAATCCGACGGAAGCGATCCAAAGACAGGACTTCGCCATTCTTCTGGCCAAAACGTTGAAGCTTGAAACGGCATCGGGGCCGGCCAATGCGACTTTCTCGGATGTGCCCGCCTCGAATTACGCCTACAATTTCGTGGAAGCGGCCGTAAAAGCAGGGATCATCAAAGGCATGGGCGACGGCAAGTTCGGCACCGGCCAGAATCTCACCCGTCAAGATATGGCCGTCCTGTTCATGCGGGCACTAGAGTCCATGGGCTACGTCGAAACGGCGGGCAAAGGCTGGTCTCTTCAATTTTCGGACAGAGACCAAATTGCCGGTTACGCCAAAGATTCCGTAGCCGCGGCCGTCGAGCTCCGCCTGCTGCAGGGAGACGCAAACGGTGCCTTCAATCCGACGGGAAGCGCGGACAGGCAAGCCGTTGCGGCGGTGGCAAGCCGTCTCCTTAAAGCTCAGGAACAGATCAAGAACAACGGAACGACGCCATCCCAACCTCCAGAAAAACCTCCCGTTAAGCAGCCCGAAAATCAAAAGCCGTCCCCTACGCCAACGAATCCGGGTTCGTCCGGCGGCGGCAGCGACTCCGGCCCAAGCACGCCGATCCAACCGGATACCGCCGCGCCGACCGTAACGCTCGTCTCCGCTTCTCCTGTGCAGATCGGCCAAAACGTGATCGCGAAAAGCAGCGAAGCCGGCAGCATCTATCTCGTGCCTTTCGGCCAGAACCCGACCAGCCGGGAATTGTTGGACTCTTTGGTCAGCGTGAATATGGCCTCCAAAGCCTCCGCCGCCGCCAACACGGAAACCGCCGTCCCGACATCGGCATTGTTCGAAGGCGAATACAAGCTGTACGCCGTGGACCCGGCCGGCAACGTATCCGCTCCTTCCGCGAAAATCCTTCTTCAATCCCATGCGCTCGGCATGCCGGCGATTTCTTTTGCCAAGGGCGACACCCTCGTGCTTGCTTATGACGAAGAGCTGGATTCGAATCGCGTTCCTTCCGCAGCCGATTTCCACATCTATGCGAAAGACGGTTCCTCTTCCTTTAAGCGAGCCGTCAAATCGGTCGCCGTCGCAGGCAAAACGGTGCAAATCATCACGGATTCACCGCTGAGAATGGGGGATGTCTATGAAGTGTCCTACCATCCGCAGTCGCCGGATGCCTCGATCCGGAGCACATCCGGCAAACTGGCCGCAACCTTCGATCATGTTCAAGCGGCATTTGCTTCGGATAAACAGCTGTTCGGCAATCTTATTGCGGAAGCGCAAGCGTTGTACGACCACGCGAAGGAGAACGTCGGGGAGACGACCGGGAAATATCCCGAAATCGCGGTCGAACACTTGAATGAAGAACTAGCCCATGCCAAAGAAGTGAATGCGAATCCCGAAGCGGACGCAGAGACGATCGCGAACGCCTACAACAGCTTGCAAACCACCGTTATCGAGCTGAACAACGCCCAGGTTCGGCTGTTGGCGCTGAAGCTCGCGGCAGACGGGTTCGTGTTGAACGGGACGGATACCGGCGTGTACATTGGTGCAAGCTCCGATCCCGAATATTACAATAAAAGGAATATCAAAAAGTTGATCCAGATCACCCGCGGAGAAAGCGAAAATTTGGATTACGTCCATTCCTACGACCCGGAACAAGGCGTTTTCAAACTAATCAAAAATGACGAAACGGTCGGCTTCATCGCCATCGAATCATCCGATCCGGCGAATATTGCGGTCGAAAAAGACGCAAGCGGCAACGCCGGACTGATCGTAAAACCCAAGAGTCAACCCGACAACGCGTCCCTTGTATTCAAGCTGTACGAGAACGGTACCGTTACCAGCATCGTATCGCTGCCGATCCGTTTCGACCAGGAAGCTCCGACCGTGACCGGCGCGACTTACGGGGACGGGAAAATCAGCCTGTCGTTGAGCGAGCCCGTATGGTGGCAATACAATGGCATCTACCCGCAAATCGGTATAAAATATGCTCCCGATGGAGTCATCACGGACTCGCTCCCCGATCTGAAATTTGAAGATGATTACCTCTACGGCGTCTCCAACGGCGATACTGCATTTGCGATCATATTAAAGCCGAGTTTCATGGAAAACCAGCTTAAGTCCGGCGGCAAATTCCGGATTGCGCTTAGCAGCTTTACCGATTTCGCAAACAACGCCAAGGATCGGGTTGTCGAAGTCGATGTCCCATAAAAGCGAAGGAGCGATGCTTGGACGTCCGCATGCACCGGGAACTCGTCCTGCTTAAACACACAAAAAACCTGCTCGCCTATGAGCAGGTTTTTTGCGGTTTGCGTCCTTATCCTCTTTGCAGCGGCTCGATTCGGTACACGCCAGGCTTGCCGGCTTCTTCGCGAATGACCCAGCCGAACGACATGACGGACGCAAGGCGCTCCTTCTGTTCGGGAGTCAGCTCGGCGATCACCGCTTCGTGCCCCGGCTCGCGAATGACCTCCGGCTCGAAGCCGCAGGCAACCAAAATCCAGGAGCGGAGGCCGCCAAGCGTGTTGTACTTGATGGAATAACCGTTCGTTACCGCAGACCGGAACAACTCAGGTTCGGCCGCGGCCCATTCGGCCAAGGCCTGATAATCGAACTCAAACATGCTCGTATCCTTCGGCAAATCGCGCTCGCGGACTCTGCGCAGCAGCTCTTCGTCGGACCAGCCGTATGCGCGGAGGCCTTCCAGCATTAATGCATCCCATTGGGATAGTTTGACGCGCTCATTTTTCTCCATGCTTCAATCAGCACCTCTAATCTTTTAATGGTCTGCCACGAAATGGCCCGGGCTCACTTCACGCAGCTCGGGCACCACGCCGTCACCGGCCGTGGGCACCTCGTATTTCACCGCCATTTTTTCGTTGGCCGCGCGCGGATCGGGAATCGGAATGGACGACAGCAGCGCCTTCGTATACGGATGCAGCGGGTTGTCGTACAGCTCGTCGCTTTCCGCCACTTCGACCAGGCGGCCTCTATACATAACGCCGATCCGGTCGGAAATGTGGCGCACCATGGACAAATCATGCGCGATAAACAGGTACGTCAGCCCGAATTCGGCCTGCAAATCCTCCAGCATGTTGACCACCTGCGCCTGCACGGACACGTCCAGCGCGGAGATCGGCTCGTCGCATACGACGAAGTCCGGACGGACGGAAAGCGCCCGCGCGATCGAAATCCGCTGCCGCTGCCCGCCGCTGAATTCATGCGGGTAACGGTACAGATGCTCCCGTTTGAGCCCGACCTTTTCCAAAAGCCCCGCCACGAACTCCTTGCGCTCATCCGCCTTTTTATATATGCCGTGGATATCCATCGGTTCCCCGATCAAATCCAGCACGCTCATGCTCGGGTTCAACGAAGAGTACGGATCCTGAAAAATCGTCTGAATCCGCCGGCGGAACGGCTTGAGCTGCTTGTCCCGCAGCTTGGACAGGTTTTGCCCGTCAAAAAACACTTCCCCTTCCGTATAATCGTACAGCCGGATCAGGCAGCGTCCGACCGTCGATTTGCCGCTACCGGATTCGCCGACAAGGCCGAACGTCTCGCCCTTGCGGATTTGGAAGCTGACGCCGTCGACGGCTTTCAGCACTTCGCCGCCTTTCGTGAAATGTTTCTTCAGGTTGCGCACATCAACCATGATATGTTCGTTCATTGACCGGTTTCCTCCTCCCCGAGCGCTTCTTTCAGCGTGCTTTTGTCCTGCACGAGCCAGCACAAGGAGCGGTGGCCTTCGCCAAGGTCCGCCATCGGCGGAAGCTCCGAGCATTTGCCGAACGCGTACGGACAGCGGTCCTGGAACGGACATCCGGCGGGCGGGTCGATCAGGTCGGGAGGCGATCCTTCGATCGGCACGAGCCGCTCGCGGTTTGCGCCTACGCGCTTCGGAACCGAACGCAGCAGCCCTTGCGTGTACGGATGGCCGGTCCGGTAGAAAATATCTTCGACCGTCCCCTCTTCCATGACCATGCCGCCGTACATGACGACGACGCGGGAGCAGACCTGGGCAACGACGCCGAGATCATGCGTGATAAGCAGCACGGCGGTATCCGACTCCGTCTTGAGCTGCTTCAGCAAATCGAGAATTTGCGCCTGAATCGTCACGTCCAGCGCCGTCGTCGGCTCGTCGGCAATCAGCAGCTCCGGACTGCAGGAGAGCGCCATCGCGATCATGACCCGCTGGCGCATCCCGCCGCTGAATTCATGCGGATATTGCTTGACGCGGCGCTCCGGCTCGGTGATGCCGACCTTCCGAAGCATTTCCACCGCTTCCGACAGCGCCTCCTTTTTTCCGAGCCCGCGGTGGCGCCGGATGACTTCCGCCATCTGGAAGCCGATCGTCTTGACCGGGTTCAGCGACGTCATCGGGTCCTGGAACACCATCGCAATCCGGTTGCCCCGGAGCTTGCGCCACTCGTTTTCGGTAAGGCCGCTCAAATCCTCCCCTTGGAACAAAACCTTGCCTTCCGTAATTTTTCCCGGAGGAGCAATCAGTCCCATAATCGCTTTGGCGGTCACGCTTTTCCCGCTTCCCGATTCGCCGACAATGCCGACCGTTTCGCCGGCGCCCACATGAAAGCTGACGCCGCGGACCGCCTGGTTTTGCCCGTCCCTGGTCTGGAATGAGACCTTGAGCCCATCGACGGTTAGCAGTTGTTTTGTCATCTTGGTTTCTCACTCCTTCATCGCCTTACGACGGCGGTTTATCTTTTGCCAAGCTTCGGTTCGAGACCGATGCGCAATATATCGCCAAGTATGTTGAAGCAAAGCACGGTCACGAAAATGAGCAAGCCCGGGAACAGCGCCATATACGGCGCATTGACCACGTACCCCTGCGCGCCGTTGAGCATGCTGCCCCAGGTCGCGTTTGGCGCCTGCACGCCGAAGCCCAGAAAGCTGAGGGACGACTCCATCATGATCGCCGAAGCGATGTTGTTGGTGGCACTCACGATGATGACCGACAACAGCCCCGGCAGAATATGCTTCCGTATGATGCCGAATGCGCTTTGACCGGACGCCTTGGCGTACAGGACGTATTCCCTCTCCTTCAGCGCCATCGTCTCCGCCCGGACGACCCGGGCGATGCTCATCCACATCAGCAGCGAAATAATGACGATGATGTTGCCCACGCTCGGTTTCAAGTACACGCTGAGCAGCAGCAGAATGAGGAAAGACGGGATCGACATGATGATATCCAGCAGGCGCATCAGCAGGCTGTCGAGCCACCCGCCGAAATAACCGCTGATGATGCCGACCGTCACGCCGATCGCCGTCGCAAAAATCATGGACAGAAAACCGACCGCCAGCGAGACGCGGCCGCCGTAAAGCGCCCTTGTGAACGTATCCCGCCCGTAATCGTCGGTGCCGAACCAATGCGCCTTGCTCGGCGGCTTCAGCCGGCCGAGCGCATTGATCTGGTTCGGATCCTTGGAGGACAGGAAAGCAAAGATCGCAGCCAAAGCGATGATCAGCAACACGATAACGGCGGCGATCCCCAGCTTGTTTCCTTTAAGCTCACGGGCAACATTAATCCATTTACTCCGTTTCATGAGATCACCTCGTTGTTTTAATTCTCGGATCGACGATGCCGTATAAAATGTCCGCGAGCAGGTTCCCCAGAATCAACAGAACCGACGAGAACAATGTGATGCCCATAATGACCGGATAATCCATGCCCCGCACGGCCGTCATGCCAAGCGATCCGATGCCCGGCCACGAAAATACGGTCTCGGTCACGATCGCTCCGGCAACCAAATCGCCCATGGACATGCCCACCAGCGTAATGACCGGCAGCACCACGTGCTTCAGCACGTGCCGGAACAAGATGATCCGTTTCGCCGAACCGAAAGCGTACTGGATTTGCACATAGTCCTCTTTCAGCTGGCTGATGGTGCTCGAACGGATATACCGCACGTAGACCGTCAAAAAGCCGATCGCCAGCACCACGCAAGGCAAAATGCCGTGCCTGATGACGTCCAGCGCCGAATTGACGCCAATCGTGCGCATGCCCATGCTCGGCAGCCAGTGCATCTTAATGGAGAAAAAGTACATCAGCAATATCGCCAGCCAAAAAAGCGGAAGCGAAATGCCGATGTACGCGATCATGTTGACCAGCTTGTCGACCCAGCGGTTGCGGTTCGCGCCCGCGACCAAACCGAGCGGAATCGCCAAAATGACGGCCAGCGCGATCGCCGCCCCCATCAGTCCGGCCGTTGCGGGCAGCCGCTCCAAAATCTGTCCCATGACCGGTTTGTGGTTCACGAGCGAGTAACCGAAATTGCCCGTCAAACAATTTTTGAGCCATATGAAATATTGAATGTACGCAGGCTTGTCCAAGCCGAGATTATGCCTGACGCGTTCAATGTCCTCCGCATGCATGTTCGGTGTAATAAAAGAACGCACGGGGTCCCCGGGCGCCGCTTTCACCAAAATGAAGCAGACGATCGACACAAAAAACAGCATCGGCACGGTTTGCAACAATCTTCTGACGATCAGTCTTTTCATGCTCTTAGTCCCCTAGCTTAACATCCTGGATTTTGAATATGCCTATCAATCGTTTACCCACCTGAAAAAAATAAAGCTGGTTCCAGCACCGGAAGAGGGATAACCCCTGCTTCCAATGCTGGATGACCGGCTTGATTGTCGTTGATCTTCCCGGCTTTCGCGTCCGGTTTTATTTTATCGAAACCCTTATTTCTGGTACAGCTTGGACGGATCTTCAAAAATCACGACCGGCTTCAGCACGGCTTCGTCCAGGCCGCCGAATTTTTTATCCACGGCAACGATCGTTTTCGTATAGGCGATCGGGTAAATGACCGCATCGGCGGCAATCGTTTCCTGAAGCTTCTTGTAGATCTCTCCGCGTTTGGCCGTTTCGGCTTCGCCGGCGCCTTCCTGGAAGAGCTTGTCGACTTCCGGATTCGAGTAGTGCGCGTAGTTGGAGTCGCTTCCCGTCGTGTACAAAATGCTGTATGCGTCAGGATCGAAGCCCATGATGTAACCGCCGACGGTCAGCTCATAATCGCTGGTTTCCGGATTCGTGAACTTGTCGCTGAACGCGGATGCATCCATCGACTGGATTTCCACGTTGACACCGACATCCTTCAGCTTCTGTTGCACATAGAGCGCGATCGCCTCTTGAGCCTTGTTGCCGCTCGTTACGATAAAGCGCAGCGTTTTGCCGACGACGCCGTTTTTCTGCAGCAGTTCCTTCGCTTTTTCCACGTCGTTGTCGTACGTCGTGACGTTGTTGTCATGATACAGCCCGTCCGGCGTGACGAAGGATTTGGCCGGATCGGCATAGTCAGGCGACGTGTAAGCCACTTGAATCAGCTCTTCGCGGTTCAGGGCGTAGGACAGCCCTTGTCTTACTTCCTTGTTTTTCATCAGGCCCGTGTCGCTGTTTTCGTTGAACAGCATGTAAGCCAGGCGACCTTCGCTGTAGTTCTTCATTTCGAAATTGCCTGTCGCTTCGATCGTCGCCGCATCCTGCGGATCGACGTATTTGATGTTGATTTCGCCGTTTTGCAGGGCGAGGTTCGAGGCGTTCGCATCCTTGGAAATGCGGTACGTGATCGTGTCCAGATGCGGCTTGCCGCCGAAGTAGTTGTCGAAGCGCTCCAGCGTCACGTATTCGCCCGTTTTGTATTCCTTGAACTTGAACGGACCGGAACCGACCGGCGTATTGTTTTTAGGGCTCTTTTCGATGTCCGCTTCATTCTCGAAAATATGCTTCGGAATCGGCGTGACCTGAACGAGCGTCGCTTCGAATGCCGGGCTCACCTGCGGCAGCTTGAATTCTACCGTCGTGTCGTCGACTTTTACCGCTTTGATCGGTTTGCCGTGAATGATGAAGTTGCCTCTCAGCATGCTGTTTTGTTTCTCGTCCAAAATCTTGTCGATGGTGAACACCACGTCATCCGCCGTCAGCTTCTCTCCATCGTGCCAAGTCAGGCCGCTTTTCAGCTTCAATGTATACGTCAAGTTATCCGCGGACGGCTCCAGGCTGTCGGCGAGATAAAAGGTTTTCTTGCCATTATTCACTTGGAAAAGAGGCGCATAAAGGGCTTGGTCAATCGTCAAGCTGACGCGGTCCCCTGCATAGTTCGGGTTCAAAATGACCGGATCGGCCTGTACCCCGATGATCAGATTGCCTCCGTCTTTAGGCTGGTCGCCGGTTGTTTGCGAAGACCCGGAAGACGAAGCGTCCGAAGGTGCTGCCGAATTGCCGGCATCCCCGGAGCAAGCCGTGACCAGCATGGTCAGCAGCGCCAAAATAACGACCCCTGAAAAATATTTACGCATGATGTCTTATCCCCCACTCTCTATTGACTGTTTTCAATTGTATATCGGATTACTAGGAATTACAATCCTTATCCGATGCTTGCGATTTTTTCCCATTTTAGCCTTTTAACCGACTAAAACGTCTACTAACTTTATTTTAGTGCCAAACTGTAAAAAATGCTATAACTATTTTCGAATTTTGTCGAAGTTTCGTGTCGAAATAAGGTAGTTTTAAGAAAAAAAGCCCTGCCGGCTTCTATCGGTAATACCGACATAACCGGGCGGGCTTCATCAGGTGTTTCATGCCGGATTTGGACCGCTTGCAAGCCGCCCGCATCATAGCTGCCTGGAGACGACGTCAAGCAATTCCCGCACGCGGTTCAGCAAATGATGCACATAACCTGCATGCGGCGAACGCCGGGCAACGATCCCTAACCTCCTCACGCCGATCCAGACGGCCCAAAGATCAATTTCCAGCCGGTCCCATGCCGTCAGGAGAACGACGCTTCGGTATCCTTCGCAAAGGGCAGGAAAACCTTTATACCGCTGTCCATCGTGAAGTTTGAAATGCCCCAGATCGTATAAAGGGCTGCTTCCCTGAATCTCGCCGAAATCAATGATCCCCGTGTAGGTCCCGTTATCCTGGAAAATATGCGAATCGTCGAAATCCCCGTGAACAAGCCGCGGCTCATGCCGGCCCATCAGCGGGAGCCCCCGTTCCATGGCCCTGCGAATAATAGAGCCCTCCGCTTTGCTGAACAGCTTTTCCGATAAAAATTGCACGTCATCCTCCAAAAATTCCAGCAGCTGCTCTTCTGCCGAACGGTTCTCCCCCCGCAATACCGCGCCGTCTTCGTTCCGCCCTCTCCTGATCCAGCCAAAGCCGTCTACCGGTATCCCGTGCACCAAGGCAAGCTGGCTGCCGGCATTCTCCATGACACGTTCGTATGACGCTTGAGACGTTACCTGCCCGGCATGAACCCCAGGGATTTCCCGCACCAGCATCACGGACAGGCCCAGCTCCTCATGAACAGGCTCAAAATGAAGCACTTCCGGCACCTGCACGCCTTTTTGCAGGAGCAGCCGATGAACATGGACCTCGGGGGCAAAGCTCGCATCCTGCTCCGGCAGAATACGCAAATAAAAGATCCCGCCGCTGGCGGCAATGCGATATACATAAGTGGATACGCCCGACGGCTCCCTTTCGATTTGAAATGCGGTTGAACGAAAATACCGGCGGGCCAGGGCCGAAACTTGTTCCAGCTCCGGTTCTTGGTTTTTGTTCATTGCGACTCCTCCTCCGTTTTTCCTAGCTGGATTGTATACGACGGCGGAGCATTTCTCCCGGGAAAAAACGTTTATAGGGAAAAATTACGGAGTGTTCGGGAGCCCCTCCGCCTGGGCGAGCCCGTGACGAAAAAAAGAGGAGCACATGGGTGGTCATGTACTCCTCTTCGGGGGCAAAACTTTATTCTTTCGTAAATTCAATCGTGCTGCGCACGGTGTCGATCGGACGGACCAGTTTCTCGATTTGCTCGCGCTTAGGCTCGAGGAACGGAGGCAGCGACAGCTTTTCGCCAAGCGTTTCATACGGCTCGTCGCCCATGAAGCCCGGACCGTCGGTCGCGAACTCGAACAAAATTTGCGGCGCCACCCGCGCATACAGCGATTCGAAGAAATGGCGGTTCACGTAACCGGAAGTCGAAAACCCGAACTGTTCCATCCGCTTGATCCAGTGCTCCAGCGCGCTTCGGTCCTCGACGCGGAACGCCGCATGGTGGACGGTGCCGAAACCTTGGCGGGACGGCGGCAGCACGGCGTTGTATTCGACGACGACCTGCGCCCCGTTGCCTCCTTCGCCCACCTCAAACAGATGGAAGGAGCCTTCTTTCGCTATTTCCTTGAACTCCATCACCTTTTCCAGCATTTCTTTGAAGTAGTCGAAGTTGGCGACTCGCACGAAAATCGGGCCCAGACCCGTGATCGCGTATTCCAGCGGAATCGGTCCCTTTTGCCATGGCGTGCCGGACGGTACGCCCTCGTTGTTTTCGTCGGAAATCAGCTGGTACTGCTGATCGTCGAAGTCCACGAAGGACAGCGTCTTTTTCCCGAACATCTCTTTGATGCCGAAATGCTTGACGTTCATCCGGTCGAACCGTTTTACCCAATAGTCGAGCGCTGCGTCGCTGGGTACGCGGAACGAGGTTTTGGAGATTTCGTTCGTGCCGTGCACCCCTTTCGGAATGCCCGGAAAGTCAAAGAACGTCATATCCGTGCCCGCGCTTCCTTTATCGTCGGCAAAAAACAAATGGTACGTTTGAATGTCGTCCTGATTGACGGTTTTTTTCACCAGGCGCATGCCCAGCACGAAGGTAAAAAATTGATAGTTTTTCTCGGCGCTGCTCGTGATCGCCGTAACGTGGTGGATTCCTTTTAATCCATTCATGGCAGATTCCTCCTTGAAGTTAGCTTTCCCCATCTACAAACAAAGCATCAACGGATTTAATTCATTATAAAGTATCTTTAATTTGAGATTTATGATATCACGATTTACTTTCCGCTGTCAACGGTTATAAAGATCACGTCCTCAACAAACAAGAGCAACCGCAGTCTTTCACGGGCTGCAGCTGCTCCTTTTCCGAGACGGCGGTCAAGTTAAAACTTTTTTCCTCGGGAATAACACATACCCCGCTCCCCGAACCGACAGAAGGCATTTCGGGCAGGAGGGGTTATCTTCGAGCTTCCGGCGAATCCGGTTGATAAATACATGTAGCTCATGACGTTCGATCAAGGAATTCATCCAGGCAAACGCAATCAGCTCTTCTGACGGCACAATCCGCTCCAAATCCATTCCTAAACGATACAGGAGCCTGAATTGTAAACGCGATAATGAACAAGGCAATGCATCTTTATAAAGAATTTCTCTCTCTACATCCAGATAACAATCGTCTCCAAGCGGCAGTATGCTTTCCTCGTAATTAACCACAGCACTCCTCCTTCAATGATAATAACCCTGGAATCCCTCGAAAATTCCCGGCTCTCCCGGTTATTTTTTCACGACCTCAAACCGTTCCAGATAATTTTCAATCAAGCGTTGCCCAATGTGGCCCGCTGAAGTCAAAATCGATTCAGGATGGAATTGAACCGCTGCAATCGGCAGCTCCTTGTGCTCCACCGCCATGACGATCCCGTCCTGGGAATAAGCCGTAGGTTTAAGGCATTCAGGCAGGAAGGCTGCATATATAGAGTGGTAACGCCCTACCCTAAATTGATCTCCCAGTCCCCGCAGTAGCAGGCTGTCTCCCACGGTTGTTACAATTGCCGGCTTTCCGTGCTGCGGATAATCCAACATGTCCAGACTTCCGCCAAAATACTCGACAATGCCTTGAAGACCCAGGCAAACGCCAAAAACCGGCAAGTTCCGCTCCAAGCAAAGGCGGATGGTCTCCTTAAGTCCGAACTGATCCGGCCTCCCCGGTCCCGGCGATAACACGACGCCGTCGAATGGATTCCCAAGCCGAAGCACTTGCCGAGCCTGCTCGGATCGCATCGTGGTCACTTGGGCTCCGGTTTGTCTAAAATAATTGGCTAACGTATGCACAAAGGAATCCTCATGATCGATAAAAAGGATCTGTTTCCCCCGACCGACCTGACTTACAGCTGTCTCTCTGTCCTTCGGAGAAGCCTCGGTATTGCGAATGGATTGAACCATGGCTGCCCCTTTGGTCAGGGTCTCCATTTCCTCTTCCATTGGGTCCGAATCGTACAGTAATGTGGCGCCGACTCTGATTTCTGCTACTTCAGCGCTTAACCGAATCGTTCTTAATGTCAGTCCGGTATTCAGGTTTCCGTCAAAGGTATAAAAGCCTACCGCCCCTCCATACCAATGCCTTGGTCGATCCTCATGGGATTCGATCCAGGAAATGGCGGCCCTTTTGGGTGCCCCGGTAACCGTCACGGCCCACATATGGGACATAAATGCATCCAGAGCATCATAATCCTCGGCCAAAATGCCTTCAATGTGATCTACGGTATGAATCAGGTGGGAGTACATCTCCAATTGGCGGCGGCCAATCACTTTGACGGTACCCGGAATGCAAACGCGGGATTTATCGTTGCGGTCCACATCCGTACACATGGTCAACTCCGCTTCGTCTTTGGCCGAGTTTAGAAGCGCTCTGATCTGTTCTGCATCTTCAATCGGCGAACTCCCCCTGCGGATTGTTCCGGAAATAGGGCATGTCTCCACTCTCTTCCCGTTTACCCGGACATACATTTCCGGAGAAGCCCCAATCAGATGCTCGTCTCCTAAATGAATGATAAATCCGTAAGGGCTCGGATTCAGCGCCGTCAATCTTTTGAAAATTTCGGCAGGAGGGGTCTCGCATGGTTCATACAGCGTGTGGGAAGGGACAACCTCGAATAGGTTCCCCGCTTTGAATGCCTTGATCGCTTCCATGACAAGCTTGGCGTATCGACCTTGTTCATAGGCAGGGGGAGTCTCTCTATGTTGCCTCTGTCCGCTAATCGCCTCCGTCTGCCTGGTCAGGCCTTCCGTATTCATGCCGTTGTAGGCAAAATCGTATTCGGCGCGATAAGCAAATCCTAGCTGGCGGTCCACGACGACAAGCTCGTCGGGGAGGTACAACACTAGGTCCGGAACTTCCGGCGATCGCCGATGGGTAAGCGCCATAGACTCGAATTGGAACACCAGATCGTATCCGAAAGCCCCATATAATCCAAGATTCGAATCTTCCTCGTTCGTGAAAATCTCTTTTATGCCTCTCATTAACCGAAAAACGGAGGGCTGCAGCGTCCGCTCCTCTTCCGTAAAGGCATCCGAGCAAGCTTCAATCCGACCTGCGATCCTGCCGGGTTCCTTCTCAAAAGAAAAGCCTTGTCCTGCGGTAAGACACGAATTGATCATGTCCAACAGCAGCCTTCCTCTTTCATTCAAAGCCCGGATCTCAAAATCCCTGCCGAAGGACCGCAGTTCAACCGGAGGATTCAGAAAACCGATGTCCCATCGGGAATAACGTCCGGGGTATTCGTAACCGCTGGTAAACAAGGCTCCTTTATAATGATTGATGCCTTCCAAAACAGGTTCCAACGCATCTTCCAATGCGATAGGGGTTAAAGTGCGGGTGATGCTGATACGGCCCTTGGATTGATACGTTTTGGTCGTCTCAGCAACATTCAGCGGAATTTTCACAAATTCTCTCCTCCTTGTTTTTAGGCAGAAGAGAACAGAG
This sequence comes from Paenibacillus sp. FSL M7-1455, assembly GCF_038004655.1. Lineage (NCBI taxonomy): Bacteria > Bacillati > Bacillota > Bacilli > Caryophanales > Paenibacillaceae > Paenibacillus > Paenibacillus sp. FSL M7-1455. Next base: position 5,875,907 of record NZ_JBBORO010000001.1, read on the forward strand.
GGGGAGAACAAGCAGAATCCTTCCTCATCTCTAACTCATCTCTTCTCATCTCTCTCGGCTCTGTCTCAACTGAAAATAATTAATTAAAATTGTATTTTTCTGTAAATTATTTGTCAAGCCCGAACGGACGTGGAAAAGGGATCGCACAGGGCTTTGTGCCCTTGGCCATCCCTTTTCCAGCCATTTAGAAGTATGCTAGGCGTTACCGGCTGAGTTGCTCAATGTACCAAAATGCATTACGATCCATTATTTTACCGAAATAAGGGCCGGCTGCGGATATGATATTCTTGTAAAGCTCGTCTACAACACTAAAAGCAAACGACTCGCCTTTTTGCTGCTCTAAAAGCTTGTGCAGATAATAGGTTCCGGACACCGTATACGTACTAAGTTTCACCTTGCGGCACTTATCAAAAAATGCGTCGGAGTCCATCAGGATATCAAACACCATCGAAGACAAGTATTCGTTCCCTTGAATCATGTCTTTTACTGCTTGGCTGGTCAGGAACGTCAACATCTCTTGCTTGCTGTTCAAAAATTGACGAGTTGCGGAGACGATATGGAGATTCTCAGTCGGCTTGACGACAACCGTATCACTACCTTCATAAATATCTGTAATGGCGCGAAAATTCATTTCATTAAAATTGCCGGGCAGGATTTTCTGGAAGGAATCCTTTTTTCGTTGCACATCGTCCAGATAAATATAGGCCGCCTTACTCTCGACATTTTGCGAAAACGACTGGATTTCAACCTCAAGGTGCATCCGATTCAAAGCCTTTCTTGCCACCTCAACCTCACGTTCAATCCTTCCAAGCGAAAGCAAAGCGTCGACTCCTGCACCGGCGTATGCCGTTGCGATTTTGGCGATCAGTTCAAGGGTGGCCGGATAATCGATCTTTCCATCCGAGCGCTTGATCCCCCATGCTCCGTCGTCACTGTTGGGGGCAATGCCAAACGGATCACCGGTTATATGAAGAGTCCCTTTCGGAAATTGATTGCGCAGTTCTTTAAATACTTCGACATGGGCGGCAAGGATCAAATCATAGTCTTTGACGCTTTTCACCTCGAAAGAACTGTTCACCAGCAGCGGATCATAGCTGTAATTCTCGGTATTGGTTGGGTTCACCGGGTTTCCGCCAAGACGAACAGTTACCGCCCGTATACCGCTGGAAAGAAGCTGACGAATATAGGAAACTGCATTTTCGACGGAACGTATGGGATAACCATCCATGCAAGGAACACCTTTTGTGCTGTTTCCCTTTAAATTAATATCAATATCCACAATTTGACAAAAGTGCTCGGGCCGTGGAATGACTTCATATTGCTGTTTGATTCTTTTTGTAATCTTTCCAGTGGATGAAATGGATGTCATCTCCTCTTCTGAAAACAGTTCCGATAACATCATAAATTCTCTTTTTGCAACTGCGGCTTGTTTTACGGACATCATTCCCACTCCTTCTTTTTTATGTTTATTACACCAAAAATTGTATCATATGAAATTTGTCGAAAACCTCTCAGGTTGTCAAGATACCTCAAGAAATACCCTATGTTTTGAAGTAAAGATCCCCTTATCCCGCGATTTTAAACATACAATCTAAAAAACCTTTTAGGAATTTTTTCGATCGAGAGGCTATCACTTATTTCTGTCCCGTTTTCTGCCGGAACGACCAGGCGGTCTTATGGGGATGATTTTGAGCCCGGCTGAAGTGGATTTTGGATGGCGCCTAGCGTCTAATTCCTCTCAAAGGTCATCCGGACCAGGGTGGACCGAAGTTTTCCGAGCCTGCACAAAAATAAGGCCACCCCTTGTCGGGATGGCCTCTTTGCCGAAGGAACCGGGTATTTCCGTCAAGCGGTTTTCGATGCCGCTTCTTTTTCGGCGCGCCGGGCGAACCAGGTGGCCAGCAGCGAGCCGGAAATGTTGTGCCAGACGCTGAAGATCGCGCTCGGAACGGCCGCTACCGGATTAAAATGCGCCGATGCCAGCGTGGCCCCGAGACCGGAGTTCTGCATGCCGGTTTCGAACAATATCGCTTTGCGTTTGCTCAAGTTCATGCGGAAAAGTTTTGCGAACAAATAGCCCAGCGCATACCCGAGCAAGTTGTGCAGGATGACGACCGCGAAGATCAGCAGCCCGCTTTCGATGATTTTCGTTCTGCTGCCGCCGACGACGATCGCCACGATCAGCACGATCGCCAGCGTGGACACGAGCGGAAGGGCCTGGGCGCTCGCTTCGGCCTGCTTTTTGAACAAGGTCTTGACGATGACGCCGAGAACGATCGGCAAAATGACGACCATCAGGATGTCCTTGATCAGCGCGCCGCCGTCGATCGGCATCCAGCGACCCGCCAGCAGGCTGATCAGAGCCGGCGTGGCGAGCGGAGCGATCACCGTCGACACGGATGCGATCGATACGCCCAGCGCGACGTCGCCTTTGGCGAGCAGCGTCATGACGTTCGAAGAAGTGCCGCTCGGGCAGCAGCCGACCAGAATGACGCCCACGGCGATATCCGGCGGCAAATTCAGCACCAGCGCCAGCACGTAGGCAAGCAGCGGCATGATGATAAAATGGCCGACGACGCCGATCAGCACTTCAAACGGACGGCGAAAAACCTCGCGGAAATCGGCGGAGGACAACGTCAGCCCCATGCCGAACATGACGATCCCGAGAAAAAGCGATACGTACCCCTTTAAAGGGATAAAGACCTCCGGCATAAAAAAACCGAAACAAGCGAACAAAATGACCCATACGGAAAACGTTCCTCCGACAAAACGGCTTACTTTTGCTACGGCGTTCATGGCCTAACCTCACTTCCGGTGTAATGTCAACGTAAGAGTATTAGGCATCATTTTACGCCGATATGAAGATATTGACAATGGTAAAAATTTCATATTGCAGTCTGATATAATGATTTGAATTTACATAAAAAAGAGAGGCATTACGCCCCTCTTTTGGCCTTATTCCTGCGGCTCGCCCGCAGCTTCCCATTTTGCGACCTCTTCGCGCACGATCGGCGCGACCTTCGTTCCAAGCAGCTCGATCGCTTTCATCACGTCGTCATGCGGCATGCTGCCTACGGGAACGTGGAGGAAAAACCGGGTAATGCCCACCCGTTTGCGAAGATGGATGATTTTCCGGGCCACCGTCTCCGGATCGCCGACGTACAGCGCTCCCTCGAAGCTCCGTGCCATATCAAAGCTGCTGCGGTCATAGGGCCCCCAGCCCCGCTCCCGGGCAAGGATGTTCATGCTGTATTGCGTCGACGGGTAAAACTTATCCGCCGCAAGCTCCGTTTCCTCCGCCACGAAACCATGGGAATGGGAAGCCACGGGCAGCTTCGACAGATCATGTCCCGCATGCGCGGCTGCCCGCTTGTAAAGCTGCACCAGCGGCGCAAACTGCGTCGGTCTGCCGCCGATGATCGCCAGCACGAGCGGCAGGCCGAGAAGGCCGGCGCGCACGACGGACTCCTGATTGCCGCCGCTGCCGATCCAGACCGGGAGCGGATCCTGAACGGGACGCGGATAGACGCCGCGGTCCTGGATCGCCGGGCGGTGCCCGCCCTTCCAGGTTACCTTCTCCGACGCCCTGATCTTAAGCAGCAGCTCCAATTTCTCGTCGAACAACGCGTCGTAATCGTTCAGGTCATAACCGAACAGCGGGAACGATTCGATGAAGGATCCCCTTCCCGCCATAATTTCGGCGCGTCCGTTCGAAATGCCGTCCAGCGTAGCGAAGTCCTGGAACACCCGCACCGGGTCGGCGGAGGACAGCACCGTCACCGCGCTCGTCAGCCGAATCCGCTTCGTTTGCGGCGCGGCGGCCGCAAGCACCATCGCCGGCGAAGAAACGGCGTAGTCCTTCCGGTGATGCTCTCCGATGCCAAATACGTCCAGTCCCACCTGATCCGCCAGGATGATTTCCTCCACGACCTCCCGAATGCGTTCGGCATGGCTGAGTACGTTGCCGGTGCGGACGTCCGGCGTGGTTTCCGCAAAAGTACTGATCCCGATCTCCATGGGTGAGCCCCTCCCTTATCCCATCATATCTTGCTGCCAGGCAACTTTAACATGTGTATTTTAATAATTGATATCTTTATATTGAACTATTCGGCGAAGTTTTTCAAGCACCTGATTTCCTTCTATATGATGGAGTCCGTTCCCCTCTGCCATCATTTGGTACAGAACCAATTCGGCATGGCGCCGTCCAACTATACGTAGAGGAGGATTGGGAACTCCGAACATCAGTCAACAAGGAGATGAAGGCATGACCAAAAGCAAAGCTTTGCTTCTTTCTCTGTTAACGGCTTCGCTGCTTCACGCTGCCCCGACGCATGCGGCAAATGCGGTTCAGGGTCAGGAGGGAGCCAAGCCGGTATCGATTTTTCTGGACGGGCGCCAGCTTCGGCCCGAAGTGGAGCCTTACAACGTAAACGGAACCCTGCTCGTTCCGATGCGCGGGTTGTTTGAGGCGGAAGGCGCCCGATTGACTTGGGATAACGCCGCCAAAACCGTCACCGCCAAAAAAGGGGACGCGACGCTTGTTTACCGCATTGGCGAGCACACCGCTTCCTTAAACGGACAAGCTTTATCCGTCGACGTTCCCGGCCAAATCGCCAACGGATATACGCTTGTTCCCCTTCGTTTCGTAAGCGAAGCGCTCGGGGGCACCGTAATATGGGACCCGGGCTCGCGGACCGTTACCGTTACCTCGGCCATCCATGCGGAAACGTCCATTCTGTGGGGAGTGAACTTGCGCGACAAACCCGACGCCGAGAAAGGCGCTTCGCTTGCCATGCTGGCCGCCGGGACGAAGGTCCATGTCCTGCAGGAGGTCAACGCCTCGTGGCTGAAGGTGCAAACGCCGGACAACCGCACCGGATACATATCCGCCAAACCGAAATATACCGATTATGCGAGCCCGAGCCTCGCCGAACTGCAGGGCGACGCACTGATCGCTTACGGGAAGACCTTTTGGGGCGCGCCGTATGTTTTCGGAGCTTCGCCGGACCAGACGAAAACGTTCGACTGCTCTTCCTTCGTCAAACGCGTCTTCCAGGACACGCTCGGGATCGATCTGCCGCGGGTTTCGTACGACCAAGCCAAAGTCGGCAAAGAAGTGCCGGTCGATCAGCTGCGCAAAGGGGACCTGCTCTTTTTCACGGCGCGCAATTTGCCGATCGGCCATGTGGCCATTTACGCGGGCGACAACCAAATTTTGCACACCTATTCCAAAGAGCTTGGCGTTCATATGGAAGCCTTTGACGGGCAGTGGAAAAAACGGTTCGTTACCGCGCGGAGAGTGTTTTAAAGTGTTATACCCGAAGCTTTTTCAGGGCCGCCTGCAGGCGGCCTTGTTCTTTTTCCCGGAGCTTTCAACCTTTCCAATGCATTTTTGCATGTAACCTAAACCCGTTTTTTCCGTATATAGGCATATAAAACACGCTGTTGCTTTCAAAGCAGCCGGACGCGTATAGTGAGATTGGTTTTCTTTCATTTTAAAAAATCCAATGGCATGGGAGGGAAATGATTGATTTCGACTACCGATCAGGATTGCATTCATGAACGCGCCGATCGGCGTATGGAGCCTTTTTACTGGATACTGACCTTCGAGGTCATGACGTTCGTGCTGGCGCTTGGCGCCGGGCTTGTCATCGGCCCGCTGTATTGGGCCTACAGGTACCAATCCTGGGCCTTCCTGCTGCTGATCCTGCTGGTGCCGGGGTTCTGGCTGATCCGGTTCTCCGTCCGCTACTTGCGGTCCGCGATTCGCAAAAACCGTCTTCTAAGCCGGTACAGATTGTGCCGCGACCGGATCGAATACCGGATATACCATCATCCCGATCCCGAAGTCAGCGAAGGGACGATCCCGCTGGATCGGGTTGAACGGATTTACGTTTCGTATTATGTGGCGCCGTACCATTATGCCTACCGGAAAAGCAAATTCAACGAACACCAGCCGATGTATCATATTTTGCCGATGATCAACGTCGTTTACCGGGAAGAAACGGACCGGCGCGTGCTGGGCGTTCCCTTTTTCGAATATTTCGACGCCGAGCAATGGCTGAAAGAGCTGCAAAGCCGGGACATTCCGATTTGGGCGACCGCCGTGATGCCAAATGCCCTGCCAAAAGAGGAGCAGCTGCCGCAGCTTGAAGACGAATCCAATTCAAGGCCTTTTCCTTTCCACCATCATTTGCAAAAGGAACTGGAGCAGCTTGTCAGGGAAATCGAACACGGCAGACCGGGGCAAGCCGCCAGTGCAGAGGGCCCTCCCCAACAGGAGGCCGGTGCTCGCCATCCCGCAGGGATCAAGAGATTCAAGCCGCAATGGACGACCCCGATCATTTTTGCGCTTTTATTCGCTTTCGTATACGTTTTTCTTAAAATTGCCTTCAAGGGGAGCATTGCATCGGACGGCGTCGGCATTTGCTTTGCCGTTTCACTCGTCGGCGGAATAATCTATCTGTTTTTGGCAAAACGACTGACGTACTGGGTTCCGCTGCGTTATGCCCTCCTGTTGTTTTTCGGATGGGCCCTGATCGGCGCAATGATGCCGGAAACCGATACCGGGACCGGCGAAGAGTATTACGTCTCCACGTTGACGGCCGCCATCTTCGCAGCGTTTGCCATCTGGCCGGTCTTCGGCATCCTGTACTGGATTCGCCGCAAGCGCCGGGGCCGCTCTTAACATGAAAAGCCGGTCGGACTTGAAGCACAAGCAAAGCAAGATGAAAGGAGGCGTCGGCACTGTCGCTCTTTACGGAAATGTTTTTTTCCAAGTGGCATCTGATTACCCTTGTCCTGATCGTGATCGCTTGGGTGGCGCTGATTGCGGGCGGATATGAACGGCGCGTGGTGCTCCGCAGCGGTTTCGGGGCGGTCGTCATGCTGTACATCGTTACGACGATTCCCATCGCTACGATCACGTACAACGAAAAATCGATGGAAATGAAAATGCGCGCGGAAGTCGCCCGCCACTATGAATATAAAATGGAGCAGCTCGGCGATTCCGTGCGCGATATCGACCGTTTGGCGCTGGCCGCCGGGTCGTTCCGCGATGACAAATCATTCAAAATCAAATTATATGCCGGAAATTACAACGATTCGTGCCGATTCACGGGAACCTTGATCGTCACAACCTATGATGAGCAGGACAAAGAGCTGGATCGGAGAACCTACGAAAAGGTGACCGTTGAACCCGGCGAAGTCAAGGAAATCGATACGTATTATTCCTCAACGTCGTTCGAAAGGTATAGATACGAATTTATACCGCAAAATGAATGAAGCGCTTGGATGGGTATCGATTCGTTACATGCATGACGCAAGGGGCGCCCGTCGGGTGCCCCTTGGCTTTATTCTGGTCATTCATGTGTTTCTCCCATCTTTCGCCGCAGTGTCTTGCGAAATCACACTTATTTTTTTAAAAAAATCGGCCTAACCTTAACGTAATGTTCGTAACCATCCATTCATGAAAAACAGCCCCCGCAGTAACCCGCGAGGGCTGTTTCGATTTTGCCAGATCGTAAAAAACACAAGGCTTAGTCAATCAATTTCGTGACTTTCAATAGGCGTTCCATCAAGGCCACCGTCTCGGCGCGCGTCATTGGCGATTTCGGAGCCAAATCCTTTGCGTTGCCTTGGGCAATGCCTTCGGACAGCAGCGTCGCCACGGATGGCTTCGCCCATTTGGCTACATTGGACCCATCCTGGTATCCTGCAAGCAGGCTATTGATCTCGGCCTCGCTGATGGCGTGGCCCGGACGGATCAATTGATAACCGCGGGCAATCATCGCCATGCCTTCTTCACGCGTGATATTCTGGTTGCCACGGAACGCGCCGTCGTCGTAACCGAGGACGATGCCGAATTCGCTGGCGATGGAGATGGCGCTGCGGTACCAAGCATCGGATCGTACATCGTCAAACGTATTCTTCGGTTCCTCCTGGCGCATCAATCCGAGTCCCAAAACAACGATTTCCGCAAATTCGGCGCGGGTTACGTTGCGGTTCGGCGAGAACGTATTGTCGCCATTTCCTTCCAAATCGAGCCGGGCCGCGATGTTGTTGACGTTGCGCTGTGCCCAGTGGGTTCTCACATCATCGAAATCTTGAGGATTCCAAATAACGGAGTAGGTTCCGCTGCTGCGCAGATCATGGATTTCCGCATAATAACGGTTGCCGATTTTCGTGACGACCGTCGGCAAATGGAATACAGTTCCGTCCGGGTTGACGACCACGCCGGTCGTAATCCGGTTCGGATCGATGCCCTCAGGCAGTGCGATGTATTTCGCGGCATATCCGTTTAACTGCCCGGATCTTACCGTAGAGCCGTTATGCGTAAAGGTCATGTCCAGGTCGACCGGATCGACCAACAGGTCGTATCCTTTGGTTTTCGCCTGGTTTTTGGCGTTTGCGATGACCGCGTCCGTAGAACGTTTAATGTCGATATGCACGGCGATATCGCCTGCTGCCGCGTTGCCCAGCTGCTGGACGATTTTGCTTACATCCAGCTGCCCGCCCGGAACCGGATAAATGGCGAGCTGGTTGCCGATTTCAAGGCTGGCTTTTTTGTCGGCCAATTTTTGCACATCGGCTGCCGTCAAGCCGTCGACGCTCAGGCTGCCTTCGTTCGGGGATTGGATAGCAAGTTTTTGCCCATTTCCGCCAGATAAAATATCGTTCAGTTTAGAAGAGTCGACTTGAACGGACGTCTGCTTTCCGTTATCGGTTGTGGTCGTTTTGCCCGTGGCAAATGGCGTATCGTTGCCGTTTACGGACGTATCAATCCCGGAATTGCCGGATGGCGGTGTAGGCGTTGGGTTTGTCGTGCTTCCGCCGCCGTTATTCCCGCTGTTGCCGCCGTTGCTTCCGCTGAATTCTCTATAGATCGTAATCGTATATTCTTTGACATTGTTATCCGCATCCGTTACCCGAACGACGATCGTATTCTCGCCTGCATGCAGCGGAAGCTTGTCGCTTGCCGTGCCATTAGCCGTTTTCGTGAACGGAGCGCCGTTGAGCGAGATTTCGATTTTGGAATTCGGATCAAACAACTCAGGGTTAATCGTCACGCTATAAACATCGTTCGTAACGGAAGCCTGATATTTTGTTGCGCCATTAAATGGTGGAGACAACGGGATTTTCGTTCCGTCCCAGCTGTTTACCTCCAGCCCGGCAAGCGCAGTATGATCCGTCGTGTCGACTTGAATGTCTTTTGCGGCTTTGGACACCTTGGTGTCTTTTTCGGTTGCTGCTTCTACTTTATAATTTTTTCCGTTTTCCAGCGGCTTGGATGGCGTAAAGCTCCAGTTGCCGTTCGGATCGGCCGTCACGATTTGCACATCGATCTGCGCCCCGGACTCATCGTAAACGGCAACGGTTACCGTCGCGCCCGGCTCGGCCGAACCTGTAATTTCCGGCTGCGCGGACGTTACCTTCTCGCTGGCAGGCCCATCAATGGAAAGTTCGGGCAGGACGGTATTGACGGTCAAATCTTTGCGTCCCGTCGAGGTCTCGAGCTGATCCCTTTTCGCGCTGACCTCGTAAGTGTATTTGCCGTCTTTTAATCCCGGTTCGGGAACGTAGCTCCACTCCCCGTTCGGGCCGGCCGTCACCTCGACCGGTTGTCCAACGACGTTGCCGGCTTCGTCATAGACAGCGACCGTTACCGTCGCGCCAGGAGCGGATACGCCGCTAAACACCGGTTTTTCTGTATAAACAGTGTCGCCGCCCGGTTTTGTGACCTCCAGCTTGAGCTTCAGGTTGCCTTGCGCCATTTTCACAGCTTTCGTAGCCGCGTCCACATCGGCTTGGGTTTTGCTGGTTTGGTTCAGGATGTTTTTCGCGTCTTCCAGCGCCTTCTGGTACTCCTTCCAGCTGGCTTCGTCATAATCCGCTTGTTTCAGATCATCGCCGTTTTTGATCGCCTGGTTCAATTCGGTGACATCGACGAAATTGACCGTTTTGGTGGCGCTGATTTGGATATTGTTATCGTTAGGCATGCCGCCGTACTCGACGATGTAGCCCGTAACGGACTTCGTGGGAGCATAGTCATTCCATTTCCCCGGTTTTGAACCCGGTCCGAAAATATGAGCGACGTATTCACCGCCAGTGTCATTGGGCTCGCCGTTATCCCAGTTTGTATATCTGTTCTCTACTGGGCCATGTACTGGTGTTACATAATACCCCTGATAAAATTGCAAACCTTTGCCGCCATCCTCCAGTCCTTCCGGACCCGTGACCCAGCGCCAATCTCCATTTTGCCTCGCTTCGCCGTTTTTCCGTTCAATGTCCTCCGCACCAATCCAGCCGAGACCTTGCGCCTTTTCCGTTACGAAGTTGTTTTCTTCCTTGGAGGTAATCGTCACTAGATACCCTTTACGCCCGAAGTATTCCATCTTTTCTGCGGCCGTTTTCGCATTATTCCAGGTAATGGCGGAACCATTGTTGATATATTCATAAAAATGCCCGTTCACGTCAAACGGCAGCGCGCTGCCAAGCGAAAACTTAATGGTTCTGTCCGATACCTTGCCTGAAGCAGGCGTAAACAAAACGCTGTTCAGCGCATCGATGTACTGCTGAGCGGTTGCGGCTCCCGTTAATTTAAGGATCCCGTTCTGAGCGTTATACTCGCCCTTGATTTCGTTGGTATCCGTAAATTCCAGCTTGTCCCCCGGTACAAATCCTTCAATGATTACCGTTGCCGCATCCAAAGGCTTATCGTAATCAATGGACAAATTTTTATCGATGATTACGCTTTGGGCTGACCCATTTCTGTCGTAGTTTACGCTGGTTGTCCCAACCGACGTCTTGATGGCCTCACCTGCCGCTGCCGCGTTTGCCGTTAGCGGAGCAAACCCCGCAGGCAGTCCGCCTACGGTTAGCGCGCAGGTCAACAATACTGCCGCCGGCTTTTTCCATTTCAACTTACTTTTTCGTGTAGACACGATCTCTCGTCCCCCAATCATATTTTCGGAGAAATCGCCTTGCTCTTGATGAGTGGCTCTTTCGACCGAATGCCGCAATTTCTCCCTTCTTACAGTGTAGCAACCGGGGCTATACAAAACCTATACAGGCTATTCTGTGAGCATTTAGAGAGAAAGGGATGCCCCAATTTAGTCGGAGCATCCCTTTTTTCAATTTCTATAGCTGCTTACACACATACGCACGTCACTGGGCTCCGATCTCCCGATCCCCTACTCGTCCTCGCCAAACACCGGCTGAATCGTCACCTCGAACGTAAACGACTTTTCATTCAGCCGATATTTCTCCATGAGACGCGGTCCGCAGGAGTTGGAGCCGACGCCGCTCATTTTGTAGTCGAGATGGACGATCGTTTCGTCGCGGCGCACCAGTTCGACGTTATGCCGGGCTGCCGTCAGGTCTTCCGGCGTATAATGGCTCGCATTGAAGGAAAAGCGGTCAGGCCCCGTAAATCGCAGCCCCATGCCCAGAGGATTGCTCACCACCGCCCATTCGGTATGATAACGGGAGCCGTTTTCCTGCGGCATGATGTAATCGGTATGCATCTGGTCGACGCTCGTATCATACACGTCCCGCTTCACGCTCAGCTTCTTATCGATGTAGCTCTCATGCGGCCCCAAACCGTAATAGGTGACGGCCTCGTTTCCTTTTGGCATCGTAAGCTGCAGGCCGAACCGCGGCAGGAAATCGACCGTTCCCCCGACTTCGACGTCGGTTCTAAGCGTGATGGATCCATCCGCGAAAACGGACCATTCGGCCGTGCCCCTCAGGATGTTCCGGATCGAATATCCGCCCAAGGAATAACTCACTTCGATCGTCACCCGGTCGGAAGCAGGCTGCTGCCAGCTTACGCTGTACACCTTCGTCACGACCCGGTCCAGCCCGGCGTTCGCCCAGGCATGTTTTTCGTTGCGGTCATTATCGGTGGGCGCCCGCCATACCTCGAAATGCGCCGGAGCGGCAAGCATGTTGACGCCGTGCTTCGTGATCCCCGTGAAGGTACCCAGACTCAAGTCGAACGTGTGCTTGAAATCGAACCCTTCGATGACGAGCAGCCGCCCTTCTTCAGCGGCCTGAACCGATTTTGCAGGACCCCATGCCCCGCCTTGCTCCGCTGCTGCACGAATCGTCCGCGGCCTGACTTCAAATTGCATGCTTGCAATCCCGTATCCCGCTTCCGCCCAAACCTGATCTTCGTTCAGGACCACGATAAACTCCAGATCGACGGCCGCAGCTATCGAGGCGGGAATATTCAAGTCGACCGTCACCTCCGCGCTTGCATGCGGGGCAAGCTCCGGCACGGCGAGTTCCCCCTGCCCAAGCAGCGTGCCTTCGGCTTTCAAGCGGTAGCGGATCGCAAGCTTGCCCAGCGTGCTGAAATCATAGCGGTTCGTGATGCTGAAACGCCCTTTCGCCGCATCGATCGCTTCGATCTGTACCGGAGCGTAAATCGCCTTCAGTTCCAAAAGCCCGATATTCGGCTTGCGGTCCGGGCTGACCAACCCGTCGAGGCAGAAATTGCCGTCATGCGGTTTCTCGCCGAAATCGCCGCCGTATCCATAAAACGGCCTTCCGTCCTCGGTATAGGTTTGAATGCCGTGGTCCACCCATTCCCAGACGCAGCCGCCCATCAGCTTCGGATAAGCATAAATGATCTCCCAGTAGTCTTTGAGATCGCCCGGGCCGTTGCCCATCGCATGGCTGTATTCGCAGAGAAACATCGGTTTTCGTTTGCCGCCGTCCTTCGCATAAGCCTCCAAATCGGGGACGGACATATACATGCGGCTTTCCATGTCCAGGCAGCTTTGATCGAATTCTTGCTCCGGATCATGGGCTGCGCTTTCGTAATGTACGAGCCTGGACTGATCGCGGGCATGCGTCCATTCGGCCATCGCGACATGGTTCGCCCCGTAGTAGGATTCGTTGCCAAGCGACCAGATGATGACGGAGGCATGGTTTTTGTCCCGCTCCACCATGCGGATTTGGCGATCCAGGAAGGCTTCCTTCCACTCCGGATTTTTCGGGAAGCTACGGTTGTCTTTCGTGCCGTAATAAAGCGAAAAATCGCCGTGGGACTCCAAATCGGCCTCGTCGATCACGTAAAAGCCGTACTCGTCGCAAAGATCCAGAAAACGCGGATCATTCGGATAATGGGAGGTGCGGATCGTGTTGATGTTATGCCGCTTCATCAGCTTCAAATCCTCGATCATATGCCGGAGCGGTATCGTTTGGCCGAGCTCGGGATGGGAGTCATGACGGTTGACACCTTTGAGTTTGATGTCTTGTCCGTTAATACGGAATACCCCGTCTTTGATTTCGATACGGCGGAAACCGACCTTGAAGCGCAGAACTTCCTCCCCGCTCGAAACAATAACCTCGTACAAATGCGGATGTTCGGCGTTCCAAAGCATGGGCGAATCCACCGGAAGGTCGAAGGCATGTTTTCCGTCCACGTCACCGCGCTGATTCAGCAGTTCCCGCCCGCTTGGATCCGTCAGCTGAACGTCAACGGACGCGGCGCCGGTGGTATCCACCTCCACCTGGATCCGTGCCGACTTCAGATCCTCGGCAAGCTCTGTTCGGCAGAACACGTCGCGGACATGGGCTTGATCGCGTGCCAGCAGGTACACGTCCCGGAAAATGCCGGTATAACGCCATTGATCCTGGTCCTCCAAATACGAGCCGTCGCACCACTTCAGCACCATCACGGCGATTTTATTGCTGCCTTGGCGCACGTGGGGGGCGATGTTGAACTCCGCCGGGACGCGGCTCCCTTGGCTGTATCCGACGTATGCGCCGTTTATCCACAAATAAAAGCAAGCGTTTACACCCTCGAACATAATATACGTGTCTTTGCCGGACCATTCCGGACCGATCCGAAACTCCCTGACGTATAATCCGGCGGGATTGTCGTCCGGCACGTAAGGCGGATCATAAGGGAACGGATAATTGACGTTCGTATATTGAAGCTGGTCGTAACCCTGCACCTGCCAGCAGGAAGGAACCAGCAGGTCATCCCAACCCGATGTATCGTACCGTTCCCCGGTCCAATCGGTGTCGACATCCTTTGCGCGCGGGCGATAATTGAATTTCCAGCTGCCGTTCAGCGTTTGGTACCATGGCGAGCGTGCCCGTTTGCCGGAACGCGCGCTTTCCGTGTCTCCGTAAGGAATATAGGAAGCGCGGGCCTCTTCGCGGTTCTCTTGCAATATTTTAGGATTCTCCCAATAAGGTTTTAAGGTCACTTGGATTCCGACTCCTCTCGTAAGCGAACGATGGACGCATGCATTCCCAAGGGCATCGTCCCCGCTTCAGCGTTATGTTATATTAACATTATAAAAGGGGCGTACCGCTTGATACAGAACGCGATTTTCTTATTTATTCAACGATTTTCACATCATGCCGCTATCGCCTGAGGGGTGGGAACATGGCAAACAAACTTGGATTTCTGATGCAAACCGACACGGTCATGAAGCTGCCCGTCTATATGACGGGCGCCGGACATTGGGATCACCAGGACCCGATCCACAGACCCGGCGGTTATCCCCAATTCCAATGGCTGCACTGCGTATCCGGCCAAGGAGAACTGGCGGTCCGCGGGCAAACGTACCGGGTCAGACCCGGTTCGGGCATGTTTTTGTACCCGGATGAGGAGCATGCCTATTACGGCGTTGAAAAACCTTGGGAAGTGTATTGGATGACCTTCTTGGGGCCGGAGGTGGAAGCGCTGGCACGGCTTGCCGGCATGAACGAGTCCGCGGTCTATCCGGTACACAGGCAGGAGCTGATCCTCAACCACATGAAAAATGCGCTGTCCCTAACGTTTTCCGACAAACCGCTTGCGGGGCTGGAATGCTCAAAGCTTGCCTACATGTTTTTTATCGATCTGATGATGGACATGACCATGCACGCATCCTCCACCGATCAAGGATATTTGCGTCTTCAGCCCGTGTTTGACTACATGGAGGAACATTACGCCCGGGATCTTCCGCTGCAGGAGCTTGCCCTGCAAATCGGGGTGTCCGCCCAGCATCTGTGCCTCCTGTTTCGGAAAATACTGAACAAACGCCCGATGGAGTACCTGAACCAGCTTCGCATCCATAAGAGCAAAGAACGCCTGCTGGAATTTCCCGAAGCCCGAATCGGCGAAATCGCAAGGCAGGTCGGATTCACGACGCCGGGGTACTTCAGCACGTTATTCAAACGAACCGAGGGGATGACCCCGGAGGCTTTTCGCAAGCTGAACGGAGTAAGGTAACATATGTCTTACAAAAAAAGGACGCGCCCGGGCCCCTATCGCACTTAAAGCGACAAGGGAAATTGCCCGTACGCGTCCCTATTGATTTAAGGTATGGAAACGGCCCGTGGCCGATTACAGCACGATCTCCCGTCCGCGTTCCGCGGACTCGTAGATGGCGCTCAAAATTTTGATCATGTCGACGCCCTGCTCCGGCGTGAAAATCGGCCGCTCATGGCCGAGCACGCAGTCGATGAAATGCTGAATGTTGGCCGTATGCTGCGGAATTTCGTCCTTAAAATACGGCTGCTGGTTGATCAGCGCTCCTTCGTTCTCCAAGTAGAGGTTGAGCTTGTCGTTGACTAGACTGAAGCCGCCTTCGGTGCCTCGCCACTCCAAAAATTTTTCCTCTTTTTCGATATTGGACGCCCAGCTGAATTCGATCTGCAGCGACGCTCCGTTGTCGAACCGGATGAAACCGGCCGCCAAGTCCTCGACGTCGAACGTGCCTTCCGGCACCTTGCCGGACGCATCCGGACGGTCGGCGAATTTGCGGTACGTCGAGCCCGATACGGTAACCGGCTTTGGATTGCCGCTCAGCCACATCGCGAGGTCGATCATATGTACGCCCAAGTCGATCAGCGGCCCGCCTCCCGACAGCGCCTTCGTCGTAAACCAGCCGCCGCGCCCCGGAATGCCCCGGCGCCGGACCCAACCGCAGCGGCCCATGTACAGTTCGCCCAGCTGGCCTTTTTCGACCAGCCTTTTAACGTACTGCGCCTCCTGCGAAAATCGGTTGTTGCGCATCACCATCAGCAGCTTGCCGGTTTCCCGGGCCGCATCGGCCATTTTTTGCGCTTCGACCGGATTGACCGCATCCGGCTTTTCGCAAAACACATGCTTGCCCTGCCGCAAGGCGGCGACGGCGATTTCCGAATGGAACACGTTCGGCGTGCTGATGCCGATGATGTCGATCGACGGGTCCGCCAGCACTTCGCTGAAATGGTCGTACACCTTCGCTCCCGGAAAGTTGGCGGCCAACGCCTCCGCGGAAGCGCGCAATGCGTCGCAAAAGGCGACGATCTCCACCTCGGGCCGGGAAAGCCAGCCCGGCAAATGGGCCGCTTTAAACATGCTTCCTGTCCCGATAATGCCTACCTTTAATGTCATTCTAGTCTCTCTCCTTCATATGTTCTACGGCTATGCCGGAGCCTGCATAGACCCCCCGAAAATAATAGAACTGATCCCGACGCGATGTCGCGAATGCCCCGCATTTTTTTTAAAATAACACATCTTCCCCCATTATTCACCAACGAAAAATTCAGCAAACCAAATATCGAGTAGAAGGGGGCGGCAAACCCCCGTCCTCTCACACCACCGTACATGCGGGTCCGCATACGGCGGTTCCAAAAGGTTAACGAAGTTCCAAGTAACGAGAAAGCAAACTTTTCAGCCCTTTCGCTTCCCAATAGGTTGTCGGAAGGGCGTTATTTATGTTTCGGGACATTTCCCAAGCTCCTTTGCGGGAGTTGGCCATCATAAAAGCGGCCCATTCTGGCACGCCCAGGGCGCGGAGTTCTCGAATACGTGTACGCACTCGCTTCCATTGTTTCCATAAGCACATGCGCAGTCTTCTTCGAATCCATTTGTCGAATCTCTCGCAGTGGCCCTTGGCAGAAGCTATCCGGAAGTATCCAATCCATCCCATGAGGTAGCGGTTCAATTTTAAAATTCGCTCTTCCATCGATATGGACCGGGAACGATTCGTTAGCTCCCGGACTTTCTCCTTCAATCGGGAGATCGTCTTAGGGGACAGACGAATCGTCGCCTGTCTATTCCTCAGAAAGCTAAAACCAAGAAATCTCCGATTCCACGGCCTGTCTACGGCACTTTTGTCCCGATTCACCTTCAGTTTCAACTTTCCTTCTACATAGTGAGTTATCGATCTCATGACACGTTCACCTGCCCGTTTGCTTGCGACAAAGATATTGCAGTCGTCCGCATAGCGGACGAAGCGCAAGCCTCGCTTGGTGAGTTCTTTATCCAGATCATCCAGCAGAATGTTTGCCAGCAGCGGACTCAGCGGACCGCCTTGGGGGGTTCCTTCCTCTGTCTTTTGGCAAACTCCGTTTTCCATCGCTCCGGCACTCAGGTAGGCTCGGATCAGCTTCAGTACTCGCTTGTCCTTCACCTTCCGCGCCACCCTTGCCATGAGCATGTCGTGATTCACTTGGTCAAAGAACTTCTCCAGGTCCAGATCTACGACCCATCTTCGGCCGCTTTGGATGTACCGCTGCGCTTGCTTCACCGCGTCATGCGCCCGCTTTCCGGGTCTGAAGCCGTAGCTGTACCACGAGAAGTCTGCGTCGAATATCGGATTCATCACTTGCAGAAGCGCTTGCTGGAGGAAACGGTCCATCACGGTCGGGATGCCCAGCAGCCGTACGCCGCCTCCGGGTTTGGGGATTTCCACCCGTTTGACTGGCGCCGGCCGGTAGGTTCCCGCCAGAAGTTCGGCTTTCACCGTTTCCCAGTGGGTTTTCAGGTAAGCTTGTAGCTCGGCTACCGTTACGCCGTCCACACCAGGAGCTCCCCCGTTTTGAACCACTCGTTTGTAGGCGAGCCGAAGGTTATTTCCTTCGAGCATCTTCTCCAGCAAATCGTTTTGATCTTCGCGAGGGGAAGGGGCGACTTGTGCCGGTGAAGAGCTCGGCGCTCCAACATACCCTTGCGGCTTCACCGCTCCTCTTTGTCGGCAGCTCCCTTGCGGGATATTCGGCTTTCTTTGCTCCTCACTCGAACGCATCGGTTTCCTCTCTCCTTTCGGTTCGGTCCTTCCGCTTTCCGGCGTCCCGTACTCACGTACTATGACCTCTGCTGACTCCTGCGGGTTCAGCGCAACCTCTCGGTTACGGTTACGAAGTGACTTCGCATTTTTTTTCCTCCCGCAGGCCTCCCCAGATAAGAACGTCATCTTTCCGCCCGCGACCACTGGAGTTTACAGAAATAGCTCTTGGCGGCTTGGGATTTCGCTGTGTTCGGGCAGCTCATCCGGCTATCCCTGCCTCAAATCCAGTTCGTGTACCTTGGCCCGTGCTTTTGCCTCCGGCTTCCTTCAGATTCTGCCTCGCGGCAGACACCCTTGCCCTTGGCTAACGGTAGGCGCTCGCCAGCCCCCGTTCGGGACTTTCACCCTAGAGATGACGCCCATGCTGGGCGTACCGAAAAAGGAGCATGGGGGCGATATTCCCCATGCTCCTTCCCAGCCGATCAAAAGATGTTACGATCGATCTGGTTGACGCACTTTAGTTTTTCAAGAAATTCGGTTGGGCGAAACTGGGATTCGGATATTTGTAGAAGCCTTCTCCCGTCGCTCTTCCCAGCTTCCCTTTGTCGATATATTCCGATTTCAGCAGGTCGGCTATCTTTTGGAACTCTTCGTCCCCTGTCGCCTCCGCTTTCGCGCGCCCGATATTGTATGCGGTGTTGATGCCCACCACGTCCAAAATCGCAAACGGTCCCATCGGCGCTCCCGTCGCCACCATCCAGGTTTTGTCGATCGTTTCGACGTCGGCCACTTCTTTGATCAACAGGCGCTGAGCCGCATCCAGCAGCGGAACAAGCAGAGAGTTCAAAATATACCCCGGCTGCTCTTTATGCAAAGGCAGCGCAACCATGCCGATCGCTTTCGCGAACTCGACCACGTCCTGGAACACGCCCATGTCCGTTCCCGGATGTTTCATGATTTCCGCCGTATTGTTTTTCCAAATCTCGTTGGCGAAATGCAGCGCCAGAAATTTCTCCGGACGGCCCGTAGCTTCAGCAAATTGGCTTGGCAGTAGGGTGGAGGAGTTGGTCGCGAAAATCGTCTTTTCCGGGGCTGTTTTCCCCAGATTCGCATAAAAATCGTTTTTGATCGAAACGACTTCCGGAATGGCCTCGATCACCAGATCGGCATCCGCCACCGCTTGCGACAAATCGCTGCTGAACGACATCCGGCCGTATGCCGCCTCAACCTCTTCCTGCGTTGCTCCCAGATCCGCCTGATAATGCGGTTTCAGCTGCGAGATTCTCTCTTTGGCGCGTTCCAAAGCTTCATCATTGATATCATATACCGTCACCTGAAATCCCTTAAAAGCGGTTTGGTACGCGATTTGGCTGCCTAAAACGCCGCTTCCGGCAACCGTGATGTTTTTATAGTTCATGATCGGTTCCTCCCAAGTCATAAGTCTGTTGATTCATGCGGAGACGGGCAATCCAGGTCACCCTTCCGCTTCGGGTTCGTCCTCCCGGCGGAGTTTCTCGAATCCTCCCCGCAGCTTGGCCAATCCTTGAAGCAGCGAGTCGATGTCGCTTTCCCCGAATTCCGACACGAGCTGGTTCATTAAGGAAAGAAACAACGGCGTCATTTCCTTTACCTTGCTTAAACCGGCCTCCGTAATGGAGATGACCATGCCGCGCCGGTCGCGGTCGTCCAGCTCGCGCGCCACATATCCGCCCTTTTCGAGGGCGTCGATCATGGAGCTTACCGCTGCCCGGGTTACCTTCAAATGGTCGGCCAACGCCGAAGGGTTGGACCGGCCCTCCGGTTGATAACGGAGCACGCAGAGCAGCATGTATTGCCCGTAGGAGATGCCGAATTCCCGCGCGCGGCGCTCCAGGTCCTTCTGTATTTCGGTGGTGAGGAAAAACAGGTTGGCCAACACCCTCCCCGTTTTGTATTCCGTTTCCGAAACATTCAATTTGCCCGAGTATCGTTCGATCGCATGCAAGAAATGAAACATCTGGTCCCCCCACGTATATAGTTTACTTTTTAATAATAAACCAGTTAACTAATTTTCGTCAACGTGAAGGGAACACATCCTTTTCATGAACCACGGCCGTTCCTTTTGACCTTTCGCTATCCTCAAGTCTGCAAGCCGTTTTGCCGCGACGGCTCAACCGATTATTCGTTCCCGCCGCGGTCCACCATTTGCTGCTGCGCCAGCCGGATCATTTCGCGCACCATCGAGCCGCCGATTTTGCCGCCGATCTGGCCCGCCGACTCCGTGGTTAAATTGCCGTTGTTGCCCGGCTCAAGCGGAACGCCGAGATCCTTCGCCACTTCGTATTTAACGTCGTCCGGACGGCTGGGATCCACGTTGTAGCCCTCGCGCCGCATCACTTCCGCTTTAAACGACTGCATGCCGCGCTCGGCTCCCGGGACCACGTATCTTCTGTTTCTTCTGGACATTGCGCTCACTCCTATACTCCTGTTTTTAACTAAGTTGCCCGAAACACGGAGCCGCCATCCTTGCTAGTTTCTGGCCTGGCGATCCGGATCGGGAACGAACATGAAAAAAAGGATGCCCCCAAAAGTCGCAAACGACTTTCAAGAACATCCTTTGTTGTTTTCACCCGTTTAGGCTTGCGGCTTGTTAGCCGCCCATAAAGACTCGAGGTCTTCCAGGGATTTTTCCTTCGTCTCCGGAACGACGCGCCAGCTGAACACGACGGTAATCAGCGACATGATGCCGAAAATCCAAAACGTCATCGCCGGACCCGCCGAGGACAGCATCGGAGGGAAGGCCTGCGATACCACGTAGTCGGCCGCCCACAAGGCCATCGACGAAATCGAGGTGGCAATGCCGCGCACGCGGTTCGGGAAAATTTCCGAAATGACGACCCATACGACCGGTCCAAGGGACACGGCGAAGGCAGCCACGTAGATCAAAATGAAAATAAGCACAAGCGGTCCGGACGTATGTCCCGTTTGGAAAGCGATGCCGATCACGGCCAAGCAAATCGTCATGGCGGCCGAACCTACGAGGAGCAGCGCCTTGCGTCCGACTTTATCGATCAGCCAGATGGCCAAAATCGTGAACAGCAAGTTGATCAAGCCGACCAAAATGGTCTGGATCAGCGCCGCATTCGTGCCCGCTCCGGTCTCTTTGAAAATTTCCGGCGCGTAATACATCACCGCATTGATCCCGGTAATCTGCTGCAGGATCGCAAGACCCACGCCGACGATCAAGGCCATGCGCAAGCCGGGCCCGAACAGCTGCCGGAACGATCCTTTTTCCTGTTTGAACGATTCCTTAATATCAAGCACTTCCTGCTTCGCCAGCTCTTCGCCGTGGATACGCAGCAGGATCGGAAGGGACTCGGCCGCCCGTCCCTGCTTGATCAGCCATCTTGGGCTTTCAGGCACCAAAAACAGCAGGACCAGGAACAATACGCCGGGAACAACGCCGGCTCCGAACATCCAACGCCACGCGGAGGATACGTCCCAAGCATCGTCCCCCAAACTTGCAATCCACAGATTGACGAAATACACGAGCGAAATGCCCGTAACCGTAGCCAGCTGGTTTAATGCCACAAGCCGTCCGCGGTATTTGGCGGGAGCGATTTCCGCATTGTAAAGCGGGCATAGGGTGGAGGTAATCCCGATGCCGATGCCTCCGATCATCCGGGCGACGATAAAACCGCTGAACGTGCTCGGAATCGCCGAGCCGACGGAACCGATGATAAAAAGAATGGCCGCCGTAATCAATATTTTTTTGCGTCCGAATTTCTCGCTGAGCACCCCGGTGCTCAAAGCGCCGACGACACAACCGATGATCAAGCTGGAAACGGCCCAGCCGACCTCGAATTCGCTTAAATCGAAACGTATTTGCATAAAGCCGACCGCACCCGAAACGACCGCGGTGTCAAACCCGAACAACAAACCGCCGAGAGCGGCGACGATCGAGACCAACGTGACGAACTTCATGCTGATTTGCTGTTGATCGCTTACTTGCTGTATGTTTGAGCTCATCATCCGATGTCTCCTTCTATGATGTAATAGGATTAACGAAAACTGCTGTTTCCATACTGCAGATTTCTTTAATTCCATTGTAACACCGGGGACTCTGCACTTATTTGTGTTATGACAGCATAAAATTGCCCGGGGTCCCGGTCCGTTCCGCAGGACTAGCATTATTTTTTCCCGGCCACAACAAAAAAGTCCATGCCATGCGGCATGAACTTTATCAGGATTGAAGATGCACCCGATATTCCGAGGGGGACACCCCCGTCACTTTTTTGAATACGCGGCTGAAATAATTCGGATCTTTATAGCCTACCGCGTAACAGACCTCCTTCAGGCTCAGCTCCCCGTTTTTCATCAAGTCCTTGGCCTTGTCGATGCGAAGCCTTGTCACATAGTCGATAAAGGTTTCGCCGGTCTGCTGTTTGAACACTTTGCTGAAGTAATAAGGATTCAGATGAACATGCTCCGCCGCATCCTCCAGCGACAGCTCCTCCTGGAATCTTTCGCGTATGTACGCCAGCGCCTTGTCCAGCATATTCGTGGTGTTCTGCTCCCGCTCTTCCCGGATCTGCCTGATCGCCAGCTGGACGTAGGTGCTTTCTTCGGCCGGTCCCTTCCCGTAGGGACCCTCCGCTCCGGCTCCGTCAGCGGCCTTTAGATCCTCGAAACGATAGAGGCTTCCCCATTTGTCCTCGAACTTGGAGGCAAACACGGCCTCATAATAGGACCGCCTGATCCCTGCCGCCTCGCTCTGCACGGAACCGATGCCGACGGAAATGGTGATCCCGCATTGGTTGGCAAGCGATTCGGCCAGCTTGGCACCTAATTGCGCGGCACCTTCCCGTAACGCTTCATCGCCGGCCTGCGGACCGGCAAGCAGAAATACGGCCATATGGCTGTGGACCATGGAGCTGACGACGGCGCCGCAGCGGTCTTTGGCAATGTCATGCGTTAGCGTTTTGACCGTGTCGTACACCTTTTTCTTCTGGTCGCCGATCTCCGGAAAGGCAAGCACGATGGCGCAGCCCTTGCCTGCAGGCAGTTTCAATATGTCGGCCAGCTGCGAAACCTCGGTCTCGTTGACTTGATCGGACATAAAATGGAGCGCCAATTCCGTTTCCGCAAGCGGCAGCAGCTGAAAGAACTTGTCCCGGACCGCCAGCTGCTCGTTGCGTTCCCGCCGGTCCTCCGCGATCTCATCCACCAGCCGTTTCAGGACGGCGGCAATTTGCTCCCGCTTGGCGGGTTTCACCAAATATTCGTGCACGCCAAGGGATAAGGCCTGTTTCGCATAATCGAAATATTCATAGGCGGTGATCAGGACCATTTTGACGCCGGGATTGTGGGCCTTGATTTCCTTCAGCGCCTCAAGCCCTTGAATGCCGGGCATTCTGACGTCCATCATGACGATATGGGGGTGGAACTCGGCCGCTTTCTGAATCGCAGTCCTTCCATTTTCCGCATGCATGATTTGAAACGTGTCCGGCAGCATCCGGTTCACGATCCATTCGATTCCTTCCCTCTCCAGGGCTTCATCATCCGCGATCAACAGGCGATACATGGTTTTCCTCCTTTCCCCGGACAGGTATCCTCAGAATGACCGTCGTCCCTGCTCCCGGCGCGCTTTCGATGCGGACCAGATCCTTTCTGTCGTAAAAAAGCTCCAGCCGTTTGAACACGTTGCGCGTGCCCAGGCCGGTGGAATGGCCGCTTTTGCCGTCCGCATTCTTCGGGGACGCCTCGTCGTAATGGAGCAGCGAATCCCGAATCTCTTCGCTCATTCCGGCCCCGTTATCCGATATCGACACCCATGTTTCGTCCGGCTTGCACTGAACCGCCAGTTTGATGACGGCTCCTTCCTCCATGCCCTCGATGGCATGCACAAACACGTTTTCGAGGATCGGCTGCAGCGTCAGCACGGGCACCAAAACGTCCAAGCCCGCCTCTTCGATCTCGGTTTCGAACCGGATCCGTTCCCGGAAACGGGCCTGCTGGATGATGAAATACTCCCTGGCATGCTCCACTTCATCCCGCAAAGGCACCGGACGGTCCAGCTGACGGAGGTTGTAGCGGAGCAGGTTGGACAAGGAGACCGTCAGATCGCTCGTTTTTTCGGCCCCTTCGATCAAAGCCAGCTTGGATAGCACGTTTAAGGAGTTGAACAAAAAATGGGGGTTGATCTGATTTTGCAGCACCGCAAGCTCCAGCTCCTTGACGAGCCGGTCCTTCTCAAGGCCTTCCTTTTCCTTTTGAATAAGCAGCTTCAAATTTTCCTGCATCTGCCGAAACGCTTCGGATAACGTCCGGAATTCGTCGTGGACTCCCATCGGAGGCGGGGTCGCTTCCAGATTGCCCTCTGAAATTTGCTCCGCCGTCCGGACGAGCCCCTGGATCGGTTTCGTGATCCGCAGCGAAATCCAATAAGCAAACACGAGACTGATCACGGTATTCGCCGCAAACACGGCTATCCCCCAATGATTCATCACATCGGTTTGCACGAGGATTTTCCGGTAAAACGGCTGATAGTAGCTGAGCTCCTGATCGATCAATTGATAGGCCTCTTCCCGGATGAACCCGGCCGTCGTCTCCGCGTCGGCATAGGAGGACGCATAGGCAAGCGGCGTACGGCTGTTTAACGCGTCCATCACGCTTTTTTCCTGCGATATAAACGTTGCCAGCATATGGCGGTAACTCCGGACGGCAAGCTCGACCGAAGCCACCGGCTGCTGTGCCGACAGGCTTGTCTGCAGCGCTTTCAGCTCGGCTCTTTGGTTTTCGAATTCCTTGAGGCTGCCGGGGCTGCGGTCCATGATATGGACGTTGATCGCCCGCAGGTTCTCGCGGGTCTTCTCGTCGATTTGTTTATATAATAATACCCGGTCGAGCATCATATTATAGCTTTGCTGCACGGTGCGACCGCTCTGGAATACGAAAAAGGACACCGCATTGTTCAAGATAAACAGCAGCGGGATAACGATGAACAACATTCGGCGCATATTCACGGCGCAGTCCCTCCCGTTTGCCCATGCTCCCGAACGAGAACGCTCGTCGCAATAAAATGCTGCGGCGGCAGCTTCTCCCCCCGAAACCATCGATCGAGCAGACGGATGGCTTGTGCGCCGATTTCCCGCGGCTCCTGCACGATCGAAGCTTCAATGTCTCCCGCCGCGATGCCTTTGCGGGTTGCCTCCAAATCGTCAAAACCGTATACGCGCACGTCTTCCCTGCCCGCTGCCTTCATGCCTTCGAGAATGCCTCCGGCATCAAGCGCGCTGAATCCGACGATGGTGCCGATCTCTGGATGCTGACGCAGCATGGCCTCTGCCTTTTTGGCCGCGCCGATCCGCGAGATGTTCGACGAACGGACATCGACGACTTGATAACCGGGTATCCCCGAGACATACGCCCGGAATCCTTCCAGCCGCTGCCTCTGGTTGTCCGCAAACTCGCTGCCGATGATGACGCCGATGCGTCCGCCGCCTTGGGCGCTTCCGACCACAAGCTCTCCCATCCGCTCTCCCGCCTTGCGGTTGTCCGTGCCGACGTAAGCCAGACGCCGGCTTCCCGGCTCGTCCGCATCGACCGTCAGCACCGGAATCCCCTGATCGATGGCTTTGGCGATGAGCCGGTCGTAATCGGCACTGCCGAGCCCTTGAACCAATATGCCGTCCGGTTTGGCGGCAATCGCTTTTTCCAGAAGCCTGGATTGCTCCGAAGGGTCGATCCGGATCGGTCCCGTGTAGTCGATTTTCATCCCGAGCCGCTCCGCCGCTTGATCCGCTCCCTGCTTCATTTCCCGCCAGAACGGATTATCGAGCTCCTGCGCGATCAGAACGATATGCTTTGCGGGCGGAGCCGCCGCTTTGCCGGGCTCCATGCGATGGATCAAATCATCCACCATCGTCGTCGAAGCGAAAAAACGAATCAGGACGTACCCAAAAACCAAAACGACCACGACCAGTCCGAGGGACCACTTCCTGTTTGACATGTTCTCCCTTCTTTCAGCGCAAGCGTTTCTATCGATCATTTTGCCCATTCCAATAGTATATCATCATGCGCCAAGCCGGGTGATGTTCCCGGTCGAAAATCAGGTCGGAATCGTAATGAGGAACGTCGTGCCTTTGCCCTTTTCGCTTTCTACCTCGATGAATCCCTTCAATTTGTCGACGGTGCTGTAAACCATCAGCATGCCCAGGCCCGTCCCTTCCTCCTTGGTGGAATAATACGGCTTGCCGAGCCGGGAGATTTCTTCCTTGGTCATGCCGACGCCGGTGTCCTCGATACGGATGACGATATTTTGCTTTTTCTCCGAAATGTCGATGAACAGTATTCCGCCGCCCTTATCCTTCATCGCTTCGATCCCGTTTTTGTACAGGTTGATGAGGCACTGCTGGACCTGGTTCCGGTCGTAATGTTTTTTCAGCGAATTGTTGAAACTGAACGCCACTTCAACCTTGTGGATGGACGCGTAAGGCATGATGACGCTTTTCGTGTATTCCAGCTCCTCGCTCATGTCGGAATAGACCATGTTGTCGGATTGCGGCTTGGCAAACGAAAGATAGTCGCTGACGATTTTTTCCGCGCGCCGCAGCTCCTGCAGGGACAATTCCACATATTCCTTTTCCTCCGGCCCGATCGCCTTCGATTTGCTTAACAGCTGGAGAAATCCGCTCGTAACCGTCAAGGGGTTGCGGATTTCGTGGGATACGCTGGCCGCAAGCTCGCTGACGACGTTCAGCCTCTCCGAATGCATGATGCGGTCGCGGTTTTTCATGTTGGAAATGATCTTTTCGATGAGCACCATCAGAACTCCCATAAACGCCACATACGTCGTTAAAGTGTTAAGGGCGAGCACCCCAAAGTGATTGTTTAATGCCCCCGTGGCAAAACTTAAAGTACACAGGTAAAAACCGATCGTCAAAAAAGAGGCGATCATCGCCCAAAGAATGCGCCCCCTGGAGCTTAGCTTCATAAATTTGGCGCTGTAATACGGCACGATGACCATGATTGTCGTCGAAAAAAGGAAAGACTGCATCGTCCCTTCCCCGCCCACGTAAAACCGGTACAGGTTCAAGATGATATATAAAAGGAATACGCTCCGATATCCTCCATATAACGCGACCACCAGAAAGGGAATGTATCTTAAATCCACGATAAACCCGATGCTGAGCTGAATCGGCATCGAAATGCAGAGAATCATCGACGCGGCCGACAACAAAACGAGGATCTTTCCATGGTAATCAGATGGACGGTTCTCGAAAAACACGAGAAAGACGATGACCGGAACCAATAAAAACAGGAAATTTAAAAGCAACGTTTCAAACAAAGGTTAACTTCCTTTCGGCCCTTATGCTGCATGACGTACACTGTCAGATTATATTGAATGATTACTATAAGACATTACGCCAAATCGATGTTATAAGTAAAGTCAAAAATGCCAATGAATGTCCCCCCTTATTTTGGAAAACGGATCGCAAACAAAAACCGCCCTTCGTTGGAGCGGTCTGTCGATGATTTCATAGCTTTGATGTCACATAAGTCTCAATATCATTTCCTTCGCATCATTCTTGGGCAAGTCCGGTTTTATACGCATTCTCATGGACCAGGCCACGGATGAACGCCTCGAAGTTCGGGGCCAGCTTGATCGCCTTATGGTTCCGTTCCTTATCGACGTACACCACTTCAGGCTCGCCGTCGTTGCCCGACGGGCGGTAGTCCAGCATGACGACTCCGGATCCGGAAGGACAAGGGCAGATCACGACGCCAAATTCCGGATACCCATCGGTTTCAATGATATGCCGGCTGCCTTCGGGGCCGCACAGCGAGAATCTTTTCTCCCTGCCGATGCCCATAATGCCGGAAATCATAATGTGATCCGGGTCTCCCGCTTCGGTTCCGCGGACGGGGAAACATCTGCTGCGCGGAATTCCCCCGTTATGCTGCTTCATCATCTCAATATAGGAGGCAGGCAGCTTGAATACCAGCGATTCCTCCACGGAAGCGATCAAATCGTCCGCGGGCGGACCGGATATGTAGTGTTCCGCGCCTTCCGCGCCGTCGTCCCAAAACCCGGCCGAATCGGGATCCACATCGGTTGCGGAAGCGGCGGGAGCGGCGGCAACGACCGGCTCCGCCTTGGACTCCGCCGGAACGGGTTCGCCGGCCGGTTCTTCGACGGGTTCCGATTCCGCCAGTTTCTGCCGAATGGAATCCAGGAACTCCAGCGTATCCTCATCGCCGGGATCCAGCTTGTCCGCGGCTTCAAACGCCCGCAAAGCCTCCTCGTAACGGTCCAAATAATAATAGGCAAGCCCGATGCGGTAATGCCAAAGAGGATCGTCTTGTCCTTCTTCGGCTACGGTCAGAAACTGCTCGACCGCCTCCTCGTAACGCTCCAGATTATTCATTGCCCTCCCCAGATGGCTGACCAGCTCGTAATCCCGCTCTTCCTCCGGAATGTCCGCGATCGCATCCACGATTTGCTCGAATTCATCTTCTTCATGCCATGTTTCCAGCTGTTCCAAAAGATCTTCACGCATATTTTTTTGCCTCCCACCAAAAGCCCTTTTTCAAATTATACCATTCGGAGGATGGCGTCTCCAGCATGGGAGGAAAAGCATAAATCAAGGGGGCTCAAAATAGGCCGTCCGTTGCAAAGGATTTTGGAAAAGACTATAGAATTTTATATCCAGCAGCTGGATTTCCCAATCATTTTCCAGTTTATTCCCTTATTCCATTTCCCGCCTGCCGTTACAATCCATCCTGAAGGAGATGATATCGATGAAAGCTTATAAGTGGAAATGGTTTGCTGTATTTATCGTCCTCTTTGTCGTTTACGGCTTGGGTTGGAGGGAGGACCAGGCCGAGGCGGCATCCGTCCTTACGCTTGGCAGCGAAAACCGCGAGGTCCGGGATGTGCAGTATCGGCTCAAAACTCTTGGCCTTTATGACGGAGCGCTTGACGGTACCTATGGCCCAGGCACGGCGTCCAGCGTCATGAAATTTCAAAAGGAGTACGGGGTTCATTCGGACGGGGCCGTAGGACCCGCCACATGGAGAAAACTTAAAAAATATACGCTCAGCGAAAGCGAAATGGAAATCATGGCCAAAATCATCTACAGCGAAGCCCGGGGCGAACCCTATAAAGGGCAGGTTGCCGTCGGAGCCGTCGTGATGAACCGAATCCAATCGGACGAATTCCCGGATACCATCCAAGGCGTCGTCTTCCAAAAAAATGCGTTTACGGCCGTCAGCGACGGGCAATACGGGATGAGGCCGAACCGGACGGCTTACCGTGCCGCCCTGGATGCCGTTCGCGGATGGGACCCGACCCTCAACTCGCATTACTACTATAATCCGAAGACGGCAACCGACAAATGGATCCGGACGCGCACCTCCACCCTGAAAATCGGCCGCCATTTGTTTGCGAATTAATCGAATTGCAGTCCTGGGGGCCATCCCCCGGGCTTCTGATCGCTCGGACGATCGCTGCAGGCATGGGAGCCGCCCGGCGCCCCGCCGAGATTATAAAAAAAGCACCCTCCCGGGTGCTATTGCAACGCTAGGGATTACGCTTCTTCAATTCACGGGGGTTAACGGGGTCAAGCGATTCGATATCCGCGCCCGCCTCTTCGAACGCATCCGCGATGTCCTCCCAAGCCACCAGCTTGAAGTTCTGGTTGACGACTTCCCCTTTTTCAACATTCTGATCGTCTTGCGCCACGAACAAACCTTCTTCGAACGCGTCTCCCAAATCGTAATTCAGGACGTCGATGCCGTCCGTCTCGGTCGTGCCGTCAATATCGCGGCCATCCGCGATCGTGAAGCTTCCGAGATATTCATTGTCGTCTTCCCGGTCATAAACCGCGTATCGGTTGCTTCCTTGGCTGGAAACGATGAGGTAACCATCGCCGTCCTTTCCGTAATACATCGTTAACCCTTCGACGTCGGCCGTCAGCCGCTTATTGTCAACCGCCGCGATCAATGTGCCTTGCGATCCCCCGCCGGGCTCCGCGTCAAATGCCCAAACCCCCACGTCCTCTTCGGCGATATACATGCGGCCGTATTCATCGTCCACCACGAGCCCTTCGGACTGGGAACCGAGCGTGAAGGAGCGGACAAGTTTGCCGTCGATTTTCCCGTTTCCGTTGTCATACAACTCGTATTGTTCAAATTCGCCGTTTTTCCCGAGCACAAGCGCATAAAATTTTCCGCTGCGCAGGCTGTGATACAAGCTGAAACCGTACACTTCGCTCATGGAAGACACGATCGGCTTTCCGTTGATCCCGGTCAGTTCCCCTTTTGAGGAAATCCGGAACAGATCGATGGAATTGGTGGTCCGGTTCGTCGCCCCGGCGATATCGATTTTGGCGTCTCCTAGTTTAAAATCGTATCGTACATCGACATTGTTCATGCGCCCCAGGGCGTAGGCATAATGTTGACGGCCTTCAAGATCGTAGACGAGCAGCCCCCCGGCTTTGTTGGTCGCAATGATTTTGCTGTCTTCCGGATCGGTTGGATGCAGCCAGATCGCGGGATCGTCCGCGGCATCGTCGCCATGGCTGACCGCTTCCGTCTCAACCTTCGCTTTGACGGAGACCGGTTCGTACGACGTGCCGGCATAAGCCGACGTTCCAAACATCAAACCCCCCCCCCCGATAACCGTCAGCATCGCTGATTTTGTCCATCTCAACATAAACTCACACTCCCAATGGATAGAAAATTTGGCATGCACCTCCAATGTAATGGACAAGCGTCAAACCCGCATCAAAAGATTGTAAACAACAAGTAAAAATATGAAATATTTGGATTTGTAAAACTGCTCATCCCGTGGAAAAAAAACGGGCCGCTTTTTGGCGGCCCGCTCTGACCGGGTGTTCCCGGCAGTTGCATGTTTATGCTGATTTTGATCCGTTCGCCTAATCCCGGCTCGCCAGCTTCGAAAGCAGGCGCAGAATTTCGACGTAAAGCCACACGAGCGTCACCAGCAGCCCGAAGGAGCCGTACCACTCCATGTATTTCGGAGCCCCTTGCCGGGCCCCTTCTTCGATAAAGTTAAAATCGAGCACGAAGTTCAAGGCGGCGATAATGACGATAACCACCGAAATGCCGATGCCGATCGGGGTGCTGTCATGCAAATACGGCACGGTCACGCCAAACAGCCCTAGCACGAAACTCAGCAGGTACACGAGCGCGATTCCCGCCGTAGCGGCGAAAAGGCCTTTCTGGAAGCCGGCGCTGGCTTTGACCAATCCCGTCTTGTAAACGACCAGCATAGCCAAAAATACGCACATCGTCAGCAAGGCAGCCTGCAAGGTAATGCCGTAATATAAAGATTCGTAAGCCGCCGATAAAGCCCCTAAAAAGAGACCTTCCCCAATCGCATAAATCGGCGCCAAAAACGGTGCCGTCGTCGGCTTAAAACTGATGACCAACCCAAGCACCAATGCGCCGATCGCCCCGCCGATCATGTAGGGATACATTTCGTACCCGTTAAAAAACATCACCCAGGATACGACCGCCGCCCCGATCAGGAGCGCCAGCAGCATAAACGATTTGTTGACCGTCCCGCCGATCGTCATGGTCTCTTGGCCGTTGTAATGTTCGCTTCTTTCAAACGTTTTTTTGTTAAGCGTCGGATTTCCGCTGCGACCGATCAAATTCATTTCCCCCCAACATTTTTAATGCTATTCTAGCATACGTTGGAATATTTTAGGATACCAAATCCGGATTCATCAAACGCCTTATTGCATTTCGTTTCGTTCTTTAAGGTAAGCTTCGATCACTTTCTTGTTGTTCTCGTCGATCCGCAGCGGAATTCCGGCACAATTCACGACGATGCCGTTCATGTTTTCGGACAAGGCCAACAGGTCGTCGAAACCGGCGACATTGCTGCTCCACACCGTTTTATCGTAAACCTTCTCGAATTCGGGCCAATCCGTAAATGCCGGGAGCCACGTCGTATCGTTTTCCGCGCCCAACATGCCAAACCGGATCTCCGTCCCTTCCCGGATCGTTTTGATGCCTTGTTCATCGGAAGGCGCCGGCTCTGTTTCAATCAGCTGCATCGGCAGCAAATATTTGGCCTGCAGGACTTCATCCAGCATTTGCCCCTCCAGCGCCTGAAGCAGCTGTTTATTCCCCTCGCCGCCCTGCCGCGCATGCAAGGTTTGGAAAAACCGGATCAGCGCATGCTGCAGGCGGGGATTGGTGACCGGAATATTGATTTCCGGAATGCCGGTCCAGTCCGGCGGCGGCAATAAATCGTCCCTGTCGATTTCGATATGGTATTGCCCGTTGTCCAAAAGGATTTTGGGGAGGCCAAGGGTATGAAGCTCGGCAAAGGCCCCGAGGATTTCCTCACGGCCGATTTTTTTCATCTCAAGCATCAGAAGCTGCTGCCGGAAATAATCTTCCGCGCTTGCGGCATATTCCTCTTGCGAGAACATCCATACCCTGTCATCGATATCGACGTACGGGTAGTTCGTATGCTTGTCGTAAGCGAGATATAGCGCTCCCGCCTCTTTGATCTTGTCTTTCAACACGGCGGAAAATGCTTGTATTTTCTCATCGGCATCCTGTCTGGTCAACGTCTGCTGCTGCCTGAAATGCTTGGCGGAATGAATCAAGAAAATCAATTCCTGTATCTCCAGTTCCCTGCATTCTTCCAGCGATACCCGTCCGTTCAACAAAAACCTTACCCCGACTTCATTTTTTCTTTCCTCGTTCATTGGCACGGCCGCCCCTTCCAACCTGTTTGCCTCATTATAGCTTTATATTCCAAACAAAAACAGGCGAAATACTCGCCTGCATTGTCAAGGATGCTTGCCGCATGGGGTCTAGCCGTTTACATTTCCTTGCTTTTCGTGGTTAATCAGCCACTGCTTGCGCGTCAGGCCGCATTTATAACATCAAAGAGTTAACATGATTGTTTTAAATAACTTTTATATATTAGTGCATCTATAACTAATTTTTTTAGTTGGTTCATTATATTTAAAGCTGCTTTTTCAATTACTTCATATTTCTCTTTGTCAATTCCCTCCTTTTGCACACCATGGGCAACGTTATTTCTTCTTTCTAACAAAAGATTAATCTGCCCCTCATATTCTTTAAATCCTTCATGGTTAAATCCTAATCTGTACAATATCTTCCTTAAAACTACAGGTTTTAAATTAGATTCCGTATCGACAATACTCTCTGGTATTTCTACTATTCCTTCCCATATATTATTCATTGCTTTTATGAAATCAACTTGGCGAGAAAATCGATGCAATTTTGAATCGTCTGGTAGCTCCTTATTAAAATAGGGCGACTTCTTAGATTCATTGTGGTAAGTAAGAAAGACCTCATTAAGTGAAGCAGTTGTGATATATTCATTTACTGAATCTCTAGTTAAGTTGGACTTGTTAATTGTATTCACATAAATCTGAAAGGCTGCTTTACAAAAACCTTCATAGTAAGAATACAGCATTACAACTAGTGATTTACGATATTTTTTTTTATCTTGTTCATCTGTCATATTTGAAAGTTGATTTGTTAAAAACCTTAACTCTTCAGTTCTCCAAGTTAGCTCCTCCTCAATTTGAGCAATTATATCCGCTAGATCCATTCTATTCCCCTCAACTTTTCTTCCACAAAAGATATTCTGTCATTTAGCGGTTTGGCATAGTTTTTACCTCCGCCAGTTGTAATTCTTTTAAATTCTGGATCATTTTTTATTTCAATAAATAATTCTGCTATTTGAGACATTTGGTCACTGTTATTCTCATCTATTCTATCTAAAAAGGGTTGGATTCCTATACAAAATGCCTCAAAATGATAAATTAGAAATCTTGAAACAAAGTTACCTTTAGTATTTGTTCCTGAAAAAGTTTGTTCTCCCAATGCATTATTTAAAATAGCAAAAGTTTTTTGGAAGTTCTTTTCTTCTTCTTCATAGTCAAATTTAAAGTCTTGTTTATCGGGATCTGACACATTCTCCATATACTCAGTCAAAAAATCGCTTACATCATGTACATAATAATCACGATAGTTTTTAAAAGCAAAAAATCGTAATACAAGTTCTTGATCGTACTTTTGCTCTATTTTTTCATCAGATAAATTATCAATACAATTTCTGAAGTCTGGATTTTGACTTAAATCGATGATCAGGTTATTAAATTTATCATCTAACAAACGAATTGTGCTATTCCGTATTTCCTGAGCGCTTAATTTCTCACCACCGGTGTTCAATCTCTTAAACATATAATAACGTAATCTTTTATCACTTTCTTTTCTTAGGATTTCAACTCGAATAAAATTACGCTTTAATTTAATTTCTAGGGCTTTGGGTAAACTATCGAAAGTTAAATTATTTAATTCGGGAACTATATCACAATCTGTTAGTACAAGTGAACTTGAACGACCAGGGAGTTTCCCCCTGAAGTGCAAATACGACGAAATTCTTTGCAACCCGTCTATTAATTCGTAAACACCCTCTTCAAGTTCTATAACAAAAATTGGGGGGACGGGCATTTCCAATATAAGAGATTCAATGAATCTAGATTGGCCACCTTCAGTCCATCTAAATAATCTTTGATATTCTGGAGATATTATTAGCTCTTCATTCTCATACATATCAAGAAGTTCATTGAATGATAAATCTAGGCTGCGTGTTCTTATCTTTTCAATTTTTCTTTCAACGGCTTTTATTAGATCCAAACCATCCATTTTTAATCTTCCTTTCTAAAAATAAGTGCTTCTTCTGTGGCACTCGAATTTTTTCGATATTTTAATTTTGATTTATTTATACCAGCTAACGTCTGAGATTGGTAATAAGATTCTTGATGAATTAACTTCCATCCTAATGTTTCGCCCATTTCGACAATAACTTGAGCTAAATCCAAATGAACATCTTTGTAATACGAGTCTTGAATGACTATTATCACCCTTCCCTTTTTCTTTAAGACTCTATTTATTTCAACTAATGACAAGAACATATTATGAAAATACTGGATGTAATGCTTTAAATAATACGACTGAGAAGCTTTTGAAGGGTGGTTTTTCACTCTATTCAAAAACTCGTTTGCAGTATTCCCCCAAATTACGGTATTTCCACTGACCTCCCTAGTAATCTTAGTTGTACCTATCATTCGAGTTCTTAGTTCTTCAAACTCCTTACCATTACCTATCCCTAAAACAGCTAATTCTAGTCTTGTAGCTATAACGTAATCTATTCTTGTACAATATGGAGGGGAAGTAATAACAGCATCGATACACGATTCACTTAATGGGATATTTTGTGAAGATGCAATATCTAGAAGAACACTGCTCTTCGTATGCGTATTTTCAAATGCTTTCGACGATTCAATCATTAAATCAACATATTTCCCGAAATATTCAAATATCCTAACATCATCAACCCTTACTTTTTGATTATCATCTTCTGGTTGTTTAATCCATGTTGGGTTAGAAGTTTTAAAAGTTCTTAGTAGTTCCTTTACCGTTTGAAAAAGAGCAACATAGAAAAATGCAAGTAGAGGCTGAGCGAGTACCTTTTTTAGTAAATCAGCACTCTTTGCGTATGAATATTGACTTTGTTGTAGGAGACTTTGTTGTATCGCCCGCTCTATTTTGCGTATCGTGATAACATTTTTATCACACAACCATACTAATAGAGGGTCTCCAGAAGGAATAAACTTGGATCTGTAGCGTTTAGCTTGTTTCGTAATTTTTTCCGCGTGTATTTCAATGTTCTCGAAATTATCAACTCTTCGGGAGTTGGCAATAATGGGCATTACTGGGTTAATATCAAACCCTATTGCATTGTACCCCTCTTTTTCAACAATGTGTGTCGTTGTTCCGCTACCATTCCAGGGGTCTAAAATAGACGCTCCCAATGGTAATTGTAAATAATTAAGTACATCCTCTACGAATTCTGCAGAATAACCTGCATAATAACTATACCAATTATGGGTATTCTTCGAAGCAGACTTTCGTTTGGGGCTTCGAAAACTAACCAGATTTTTATGTGGGTAATCCAAAACTAGCTCCCATCCTTTATAAACAGTATAAATTAACCTGAATTTCGAAAGTACTGCGCATTAAAAACATAAAAAGTGCTCCAAATCTTTGGTAGAATGGTGTTTGTCCAGGACAACATCACCCAAAGAGAGGAGCACCTTTTAGGTGAAGTCTACCACACCGGTCAGCAAAATCAAGAGCGAATTTTCGCTGCAGAACGCCACGAGTTTCGGCGGCGTCAAAATCTTTTTGGCCTATCTCGAAAAAATCAAGCTCGCCGAGGCCATGCAGCGCCTTTCCGGCGGCAAAGCGCACAACGCCATTTTTCCTGTTCATCGCATCCTGCTCTATCTAATGGTTGGCTGGATGCTGGGCTGCGGGCGTATTTTTCATTTCCGCAAGTTACAGCACGATGTGTTGCTTTGTCGTTTTCTGGGAGGCCGTCTGCCGCATCACAGTTTGCTGTACAAGGAGCTCGCGCGTCTGGGCAGATCCTGCCCGCAGCTCCCGACGGAACTGCGCAAGCTGAATATGGATATCATTCATCTCTGCTTGCCGTCCAAGCCAATCCTTGATCTGGACTCCTCGGTGGAGACGGTATACGGGGAGCAGGCCGGCGCGGCCAAAGGCACCAATCCGCATAAGCCCGGACGAAACAGCTACCATCCGTTGCTGGCTTTTGAAGGGCAAACCCACTTGAATCTGAATGCGAGGCTTCGCCCCGGCAACACGCATTCTTCAACCGACGCAATCGACTTTTTGCAGCAAACCTTCGCACTGCTCGGCGAGCGCCAAGTGGCGTACGCCCGGTTCGACAAAGGCTTTGGCGGCGAGGATTTCTACCAACTGTGGGAAGGCCGCAAGATCGGTTACGTCGGCAAAATGAAATGGACCAAACGCCTCGCAAGCGACGTGGCGGCTTGTCGCTACTGGACGCGCTATGTCGACGAGGACTGGATCATCGAGGGCATCACTTTGATTTACAAAGCTACGTCCTGGAAAAAGCCCCGTCGCGTAGCGGTCATTCGTAAGACGCAAGTCTGCGAAGACGGTCAAGGCCGCATCGTATTCGACGAGGACTGGCAGTATGAAGCGATTGTAACCAACCTGGAGTGGGAACCAATTGACCTATGGCGCTTTTACAACCAGCGTTGCTGCATGGAAAATTACATCAAAGAGGCGAAAGACGGTTTTTCCATGGACCGGATCGCGACCAGTGATTTTGAAGCGAATGAAGTCGATCTGCTGATCAAGTTGCTGGCCTACAATTTGTTCGAACGCTTTAAGCGCGATTGTTGCGAACCGATGCATCAGGGTTATACGATTGCAAGATTCCGACTGGAGTTCTTTCATTGCGCGGCGACGCTTGTTCGGCATAGTCGCGCGGTCGTGCTCAAGCTGATCAAGGATTTCGACGGTCGTCATGCATGGAAACGAATCGAAGCCAAAGTGGTTCAATTGGAGTGACGGCTTCCAACATTTCACATGGAAAACAACAATGCCCCTTTTCTGGGGAGGGGGGAGTTATCCCCATGTGGATATTGGTTTCAAAATTTCGCTGGTCCCACTCCCACTTATTCACAGTTGTTGATCCGCTCCTGGATGATCGCCACCGCATTCTTATGCGCTTTCGAAATTCAGGATTAATTATTATCCAATGCTTCTTCTTGGTAATTAGTCCTTATTTAATACAAAAGCTATAAGGTTATGTCCTGGACGCTTGCTTTTTCAAAAAATTTAACATAAAAAGCCGGATAAGATATTATATCGCATCTGGCTAATGAAAGACCTTTAGAATTTTGAATGTTAATGCACCAATTTCCCTGAAGTGCATTTATTACTTTTTTCCACCATCTTTGTTAAGTACAATTTCGACTAGATAACAAATAGTAGTATACCAATTCCCCATAATATATTGTAAGGTAATATTCGATATTTTGAAAATCGGAAGAAATTTATGACCAACGTTCAGATTTCCCTTGAAATTATTTGAGAGTTTACTCGAATTAAAATAAAAACAATTAAAACAAACCAATATAGGGATCCAAGACAGCTGCAAAATAGGATTGTCATGCTAGTCTTGTTTTTTATAATGTCTTCCTTGTCGATGAATTTGCTTTTCGTGGTTAATCAGCCACTGCTTGCGCGTCAGGCCGCCTCCATAACCTCCGCGGCCCCCGTTGCTGTTGATCACGCGATGACACGGCACGATGATCGCCAGCTGGTTCATCCCGTTCGCCTGGGCGACCGCGCGAAAAGCCGACGGCTTGCCGACGGAGACGGCCAATTCCGCGTAAGACCTGGTTTCGCCGGGCGGGATTTTCCGCAATTCATCCCATACCGAGGTTTGAAAAGGCGTTCCAAGATAATGAACGGGCGTCTTGAACCCTTTGAATTCCCCGTCGAAATATTGGCTCAGCTCCTGTTCGATCCTTTGGATCGGTTCCGCGGTACCCGGGATGATCGCGCATTTCGTCCGTTGTCTCAGCCGCTCCATCTCCCGCTCGAGTCCCCTCCGGTCCACGAACTCCAATAGATACAGCCCTTCGTCGTCCGCAATGGCGATCATCGGCCCCAGCCGCGTGTCAAGCCAGGCCGCTTTCAGGACTTTCCCGTTCCCCAACTGGCTCGGTGCCGAACCCACCATGCGTGAAAATGCCTCCCGAAAACCGCTGCCGGACTCGTATCCCGCCGAAAGTTGCGCATCGATCACGTGTTCACCCTCCCTGATTTGTTTTATGGCCAGTCCCATGCGCCGTGCCCGCGCGTATTCGACGAACGTCATTCCGAACCGTTTTTTGAATTGGCGGCGCGCCGTCGAAGCATCGATCGACAACGATTGAAAATCCCGCTCCCTCCAACGCTTCTCGGGGCTTTTTTCAATGGCCTCCACCAGCAGCCGCACGACTTCCGAGACCTGGTTCGGATGGGAAAGGGGACGGCATCGTTTGCAGGGGCGAAAGGAAGCAAGCAGCGCTTCTTTGGCCGTCTCGTAAAATTCGCAGTTCTCGAACTTCGGTTTCCTCGCCGGGCAAGTCGGGCGGCAAAATACGCCGGTAGTTTTGACCCCCACGTAAAACAGGCCTTCATATTCGGATTTTTTCTCGACCAACGCCTGGTAATACTCCCGTTTATGTTCGGCTGTAATCAATTTTTGCTTCCCCCGATCCGTCCAAGATTTCCTGAATGGTTTTTTTATTATAACCTCCCCTGTTCGGACTGTCCGCCGAAAATCAGGCATTTATTTTTTTGCCCCGCGGTTGCAAGCCCAAGGTTTATGCCGGCCCTTCAGACAGGCTATAATAGAAACATTCGAGAACAGGCAGGAGATGAACCCAATGTCCAAATCCATCGTAGAAAAGCTTGGCTTGCAAAAGTACAAGCATGCAGCGATATTGAATCAGCCTGATGGAACGGATTATTTTCCGGACCTGACAGGCTACGACACCGTGCTGAAGGACGGCCCTTACGACCTCATTTTTGCTTTTGTGCTGAATCTGGAATCGCTGAAGGAACTGGTTTATCGGATTATTGAGCAGAACCTTCTTCAACCCAAACGGCTATCTCTTTGCGGCTTACCCCAAAAAAGGAAATAAGACGTATCCCACGTATATTCACCGCGATGATTTGTTTCCGGGCTTAGGCAGCGACGAAGAAGGATATATCGGGGACAGCGGCATCAAATTTGCGCGCATGGTCGGGCTGGACGAAGTTTTTACGGTTGTCGGCTTCAAGCGGGACGCCAAGGGCAAAGCGAAGGAACAAACCTCTTCCCAGCCGAGTCAGCGCGTGGACGATTACATTGCGATGATTCCCCGCGTGGAAAAGGATTTGGAAGATACGCCGGAGCTGCTCGCGTTTTACCAAACGCTGACCGCCGGCTACCGCAAAGATTGGGCGCGGTATGTGTACAGTGCCAAACAAGAGGCAACCCAAGCCAAACGCCGGGAAGAAATGAAAATGATTCTGCAGGCAGGTTACAAAAGCCGCGATCTTTACCGCAAGGACCATCCGTAACCCGCGCCAACACAAGAATCCTCCATCCGCTTGGGATGGGGGTTCTTTCTTGTGGGCATTTTAACGACAAAAACACCTTCAAGATTGTTCCCCACATCGTTTGGACATGGCCGGCTCTCGAAGGTGTTTTTATGTTTCTCAATTATTGGCCCATTCTTAAACGGCTAAATGGAGCTTCCATTGCTTTTGCGGTTTAGTCGAACTTCAATTTTCCGGAACGGATGTCATCCGTCATTCCCTCATAAGGAGCTTGTGAAACGACTTTCTCATTATTCGTCCCCGGATTTCCAATATAAGTAATATCCGCAAACTCGGGCACCACGTACTTGGGATACGTCTCGTATTTTTCGCGGGATTCTTCCATCAAATCGATGAAATCGTTCTGATAACGGACCGTAATTTCGGGGTGTTCGTGCACCCATTTCGGGAAGAAGATGACCCCGTGCATTCTTTTATCATTCGGCATGAAATTCAGCGATACATCCGTGCCTGTAGGTTCCGTCCAGGAAACCTTATATACGCCGTCCACGAGTTTTACGATATTCACCTTTTGATCGCGAACCCAGCGGCCGCCGACCATTCCGCTATGAATCCGGTAATCGATCGTGTCTTCGTTTTTAATATATATTTCGTACTCCCATCCGTTTTCGTACGTGTAAATCATGTGGCTTCCCAAAAAATCCTCCAAGCTTTTCATCCATAAGTCCTCCTTCAACATGGTGCACCCATATAAACAGATGTGCATCCGAGATCATCATTAAACATACAACATGTAATATTGAACGTGTTAATGTTTACATATTTATTGTATGCCTGTGATATACTATTGTCAAATGAAGTTGCGCAAAATCGGAGTGATCATTTATGGGAAAACGAATTTTAAAACATGCGATCCTGGGGCTGTTAAGCAAAAAAGATATGAGCGGCTACGACATTACGGGAGAGTTCAAAGAGGAAATCGGACAATTCTGGAGTGCCAAGCACAGCCAGATTTATATCGAGTTAAAGAAGCTATTAAGCGAAAATTTAATCAGTCAATATATAGAGATGTCCGGGGAAAAGCTGGAGAGAAAAATGTATCGGCTGACTTCGGAGGGAAAAAAGGAACTGGAACAATGGCTGGTGGTGCCCGACGAAACGATCGAAACCGAAAAAGATGTTTTTATATTGAAATTGTATTTCATCAAGCATATTCCTAAAGATAAGGTGGAGGCTTTGTTTCGCAATCAATTTAATATAAGGTCCGCCAAATTAGCTTACTTGCGGGAGCAATATCAACAAATTTTCGGAGAGCAGCATCCCCTAGAAATCGATGCGGATCAGCTGGGTCATTATTTCGTTCTGACCAAAGCTATTTCCAGGGAAGAAAGCTATGTGAAATGGCTGGAACAAAGCCTGGAGATCATCAAAAAACGAGAGTACTGAAACAATCAAGTCAACCCATGCCCACAATAAAAAAAGCAGCGCAAGGCTGCCCTAGTTTTGATCCATGAAAGACTCACGCCATATACTCGGCCATGATAAGCTCGATATCGTACGGCGTGACCCCATGTTCCACCGAAAACACAGCCTCAGCCTGTTCCGGGGTGTCCACGAGCTCCCCTCTTGCTTTGGCATGAAGCATGAACAAATCGTACAGATCGGGTTTTCGGAGCTCAGTCATCGCTTTGCCCATCAAGACCATTCCTTTTTGGTTCCCCTCGACGTTGTTGACGTAATGCGGATATCTTGTCAGGGACAAATCGGTCCAGATCACCGTGCGCTCCACCAAATCTAAGATGACGGGGATCGCAATTTGGGTATCGGCGGTAATATCGATTTTATTGGCAACCGTCTTCGGTTCGAAAATCTCCCCGGAACCCGGTTTCTTGCGCATCATCCACCCCGCGAAGCACTCCGGCAAATCGCAATACGGTTGGCTCGTATAGGAATGGAGGGAAGCCACGATATACCGTCCGCCATAGTCAACCACGGAAGGGATATGGAGATCAATGAACTCGCACGCCCCCTGAGGGGCGGACACGATATCCCCGCTGTGCACGGCCCGGTATTTGGAGGAGCGCAGGTTCGTATACGATATATGCTCCACATAGTTCCAGTCGCGATCATACATCACCGCAGACAGGTCGATATCTACGCGGCCCGTCGGTTTGCCGTCGACCATTCCTTCTTTCCACCAGGTGAAAAAACGAACGGTGTCCCCCTCGCCCATCGGCACGCGGCTCCCCCGAACGATCGTACGCAAAGCTTTGCTTGCCGATCTTTGGGAGAACGGGACGTTGTAGCGCCGCAAGCGCTCATCGACGTAGGTTTTCCCCAGCGGAGGCAGCTCCGCGAAGCGCTTGAGCAGCGCCTTTTCGCATAAGGCCGTGATTTCCTCGCACACCGCTGCGTCGATCTCCGGGCGCGCGTCTGGAATGGCATAGGCCTTGGCCGCGTTGCCTTTCGGGAAAAAGACGCGAAGCCCGCGAGGCTCATGGCGGCAGGCAAAATGTTTTTTCACCTGCAGCAGCACGGGCGTCGATACCTGATCCGCAACCTCGCCGAACGCCAGCGCAACATAATCGGTGTATTCGGTCGACCGCAGCAAATGATCCAATCTTCTGGCCAATTCGCCCGGACGCCGCGTCAACAGATCGATCAACGTCCAGACGTTGCGATATTGAAAGGCAAGCTCGACGCTTCCCCCCCAGGTCGTCAATGGCTTGTCGTTCCGCAAAATATCAAAAGCTTCCCGGCAGCGCTTGAAACGGGCCCCGTATTCCGACGGATGCAAAATTTCGCCGAGGCGAACCCAGCGCTCCTTATACCGAAGCATATCCTCCGCAATCTGGCCGCCGCATTGTTCCAGCAGCCCCAGCAGCAGCCGTCTCTCGCGGCGTTTGAATTTACGGAAACGCGTCGCCTGCGCCAGGCTCACGTCGCCGTCCGACCAAGCCGCAGCCAGGCGAAGAACATCGGTCGCGGTTTTGAAGTATTTCCCGATGAGATGCAGGTTGGCCTTGTCATGCTTCATGAGGGAAGCCGCCACGAATCCCGCGTTTTCTTTAAACGGAATCTCGTCAGGAAGAAGGTCATCCAATTCATGCGGCTCCGCGTATTCGATCGCGGCATCGATATCTTTTTGATCCGTCTCGGAAATTGAACCCTTGGCTTGGATCACCCTGCGAATCATCGCGTGAAACTCCGCTTTGCTTCCCAGGTCGATGACTTTCAGGGCGGCCTCATCCGGCAAAGGCGGTCTGTCCGCAGGTTCGCCCTCCGGCAGGTTCAGCGTCAGGTAATGAAAGACGGCATTCAAGTACAGCTCGGCGTCCGTTTCCTCCATGACCTGCACCGGGAAGTCGGGATACATCGGGGTGTATGGGACATGAGCGCCTACCATCACTTTGAGGTCGGCCACCAGGCCGTCGTAAAACGAGGCAAACTCCTCTTGGGACATCGTACGTACGGCGTGCATCAGCGGAGGCGAAAACGCAAATCCAAGCTGCGCGATATTTTTCAAGGCCGTCGCCAAATGCGTTTTGGACACCGGCTCCGGATTTTGCCTCCGGTTTACGATCACTTTGCTTGCTCTTCTCAAATAAATGGTGTTTATCATCATCAAGACTCCAGGAAAGCCGTATCCCTAATGTGGTTTAAGTCAAAAAGAAGGAAGGAATACAATAGCCTGGATGCCTCCTTTCATGCCGGAAATCCTTCAGGAAAGCCGCGGCCCTAATTCGCCAATTTGAAAGAGAAGGAAGGACCGCAATAGCCTGAGGACCAAAGTTTCAAAGCCCGCGGCCTCGAACCTTTGATGCATCCATCATCGCATATTCCTCGGAGGGCAAACAGGGCGGAAGTATTACGACATGGAAAAGATATGTAAAAGGGCTGCAAGCAAAACAAAACGGCCTTCCTCCCCAAAATGCAGGGAAAAAGGCCGCTTGATCACGT
The DNA here is from genome assembly GCF_038004655.1 of Paenibacillus sp. FSL M7-1455. Classification (NCBI taxonomy): domain Bacteria; kingdom Bacillati; phylum Bacillota; class Bacilli; order Caryophanales; family Paenibacillaceae; genus Paenibacillus; species Paenibacillus sp. FSL M7-1455. The sequence continues at coordinate 5,919,871 of NZ_JBBORO010000001.1, forward strand.
GCCGCAATACGTCCGGTAAGGCGTGATCGTATTAGGAACGATACAGTATTCATCCTGTTCCGCAGAATACGCATACGGGTTCGACAACACCTCAAGAAGCTGTTCCATTACGCTGAAGTCTTCATCCTCCGTTGCGGCTTCCAGCGCCTCCTCCACCCGGTGATTCCTTGGAATGACGGCCGGGTTGCTGCTTCGCATCAGCTCCTTCGAGGAAACTTCCCCCTCCTGCTGTCTGCCGAGCCGCGCTTTCCAACGCTTATGCCACGCCCCAAACTCGGAAGATTGAAACAGATCCGTACCCTCTAGGGTATCCAAAGTTAACGCGCGGAAGGTGTTCGTATAATCGGCATGATACTGTTCCATGAGATCCAGAAGGTCGCCGATCAGTTCCTTATCCTCTTCTTCTTCGTTCAACAGCCCGAGCTTGGCTCTCATGCCCTGAAGCCAGTACCCTTCGTACACATCCTTAAAACCGGATATTTTGTCCTGGGCCAGCTTGACGGCCTGCTCCGGATCATCGTGCAAAAGCGGCAGCAGCGTTTCGGCGAATCGCGCCAGATTCCAGCCGGCGATCGGCGGCTGATTGCCGTAGGCGTACCGGCCTTGCGTATCGATGGAGCTGAACACCGTCGCCGGATCATAGGCATCCATGAAGGCGCAAGGGCCGTAATCGATCGTTTCGCCGCTAATGGCCATATTGTCGGTATTCATGACGCCGTGGATAAAGCCGACAAGCTGCCATTTGGCGATCAGCGAAGCCTGGCGTTTGATGACTTCCTCAAGCAGCGCAAGGTACCGGTCCCCTCCCGCTCCGATGTCCGGATAGTGGCGGCTGATGGTATAGTCGGCAAGGCTGCGCAGATCCTCGATCGTAGCGAAATGCGCCGCGTACTGAAAAGTTCCGACGCGGATATGGCTGGAAGCGACGCGCGTTAGAACCGCACCGGGCAATTCGCTTTCGCGGATGGCGGGCTGCCCCGTCGCGGCGACGGCCAGGCTGCGGGTGGTCGGAATGCCCAGCGCGTGCATGGCTTCGCTGATGATGTATTCGCGCAGCATCGGTCCAAGCGCGGCACGCCCGTCGCCTCCCCGCGAGTATGGCGTTCTGCCCGAACCCTTCAGCTGGATGTCCACCCTCTTGCCATTGGGGGAAATCTGTTCCCCAAGCAGCACGGCTCTCCCGTCCCCCAGCATGTTAAAATGTCCGAATTGATGCCCTGCGTAAGCTTGCGCAATAGGCGCGGCCCCTTCCGGTACTTGATTCCCGGCTAATACCGCTGCGCCGCCTTCGCTTTGCAGCGCCTGAACGTCGAGCCCGAGGGACTCCGCCAACGGGCGATTCAGAATGGCCAGCTGCGGCGCACGCACCGGAGTCGGCTCGATCCGCGAAAAAAAGGTTTCCGGCAGCCGGGCATAGCTATTGTCGAAGTTCCATCCTGCTTTTTTATGATTTTCCATAAACTCTCCTTATGTTTGAGGCATGTATGATCCTATTGTCCCATCGCTTTTTAAATGTCCACTTCTTCTCTTTATTATACCGTTTTCGGCAAAACCGTGCTTCGAGCAAGCGGCAGACCGGCCAAACAAAACGGCCCCCGTCCCGTGAGGCTTTGGACGAAGGCCCGTTTGAATCATCTATATATCGGCTACACGATGGTTTGCAGTTCGCTGTTCAGGCCCAGCGCCCGCGTGGTCGATTCATGAATTTCGCGGATCAGTTCAGGGTTATCCACCAGCGACAATCCGTAGGAAGGGATCATTTCCTTGATTTTCGGCTGCCATGCTTTGAGCTGGTCCGGGAAGCATTTTTCGATGACCTCAAGCATGACGGAAACGGCGGTAGACGCACCCGGAGAAGCGCCAAGCAATGCGGCGATCGATCCATCGGCGGCGCTGACTACCTCCGTACCGAACTGAAGCGTGCCTTTGCCGCCATCGACCGTATCTTTGATGACCTGCACGCGTTGGCCCGCCACCAGCAGGTCCCAGTCTTCGCTTTTGGCGTTCGGGATGAACTCCCGCAGCTCTTCCATCCGTTTTTCTTTCGACAACAACACTTGCTGGATCAGGTATTTGGTCAACGACAGGTTTTTGGCGCCTGCCGCGAGCATCGTTAAGATGTTGTCCGGTTTGACCGAGCCGATCAAATCGAACATGGAACCCGTCTTCAGGAACTTCGGCGAAAACCCTGCAAACGGTCCGAAAAGAAGCGATTTTTTATGATCGATGAATCTCGTGTCCAGATGCGGCACGGACATCGGAGGCGCGCCGACCTTGGCTTTGCCGTACACTTTGGCATGGTGCTGCGCGACGACCTCCGGATTGTTGCACACCATGAACAGGCCGCTGATCGGGAAGCCGCCGATATGTTTTCCTTCCGGAATGCCCGATTTTTGAAGCAAAGGAAGGCTTCCTCCCCCGCCGCCGATAAAAACGAATTTGGCCTTATAGCGTTCGACTTCGCCGCGGTCGTTCCGCACTTTCAGTTCCCATTTGCCGTCTCCGGCGCGTTTAATATCGTCAACGTGATGTTTGTAACGGATTTCCACGTCTTTCCTTTTCAAATGGTCGAACAGCATGCGCGTTAAAGCGCCAAAGTTCACGTCCGTTCCGGAGTCCATTTTGGTCGCCGCCATCGGTTCGTTCGATGCCCGTTCCTTCATGATCAGCGGAATCCATTCCATCAATTTTTTCGGATTATCCGAGTATTGCATGCCCTGGAACAACGGATTTTTGGACATGGCTTCAAAGCGCTTTTTCAAAAACGCTACGTTTTGCTCCCCTTGCACCAGACTCATATGAGGCAACGGCATGATAAAATCTTGCGGGTTGCGGATCAGCTTGCTGTTCACCAGATAGGACCAGAACTGCATGGAGACTTGAAACTGCTCGTTTACTTTTATGGCTTTGCTAATATCTATAGATCCGTCCGGTTTTTCGGTCGTGTAGTTCAGCTCGCACAGCGCGGCGTGCCCCGTTCCCGCATTATTCCATTCGTTGGAGCTTTCTTCTCCCGGGCTGGCCAGCTTCTCGAACACCTTAATGTCCCAGTACGGCACTAATTCCTTCAGCAATGTTCCCAAAGTCGCACTCATGATTCCGGCACCAATTAAAATAACGTCTGTTTCGGTTTGTCTGTTGCTCATGTTTACCGCCCTTATACGCTAATATTTGGAGAAAAGATGTAGGCGCTCTCACGGCAAGTCAGAGTGCGACCTGGTCAACACCTTTTCTGGATGAATGATTACCTGCTCCTAGTATATCACTATTTTATAGACTATTAAATGATTGTTATATGCCATTTACAACCCGATTACACGGAAGAAGCGTGAAACGAGGCACAAAACCTTGGGAAAACACAAAAAACCAAAGCTATAATCCGGTGCTTCGGTGAATAATAGCCTGGTTTTAAGCCAAAAATATCCATAACGCCTATTGGTATACAAAGGAGTTGAATCCATGAGGCTTTTCTTGCTGTTGTTGATGGGGACGCTCGTTTTTTCATCGCCCGCCATCGCTTTGGCGGCTTCCGAAGAGGTGCCCAGAGACGCAAATAGAGCGCTGCACAGGTTAAAAAAAGAAAGCGGGGATACGCTCACGATCCATTGGGATCCAAATGCCAACACTCCCTCCTTGCTTGCGGGAAACTTGTCAAAACCGTCGAAACATTCGCCCCAGTGGATCGCCTATGAGTTTTTGAATCATAACAAGGCCGTCTACGGCTTGAGCAACGCAAGAACCGACATGAAGGCGACCGAAGTCAACCGGCTTTCCGACGATACGATCCAAGTCAGGCTGCAACACCTTCTCTATAAAACGCCGGTCTGGAACGACGGGCTGGTTGTTCAAATGAACGAACGGGGCGTCGTTTTGCGCGTCGAGGGCAGAATCTATCGCGATCTGAAGAAAAGGACGCTGAACCGCCCCATGCACCCCTCATTTTCCGAAACAAAAGCCGTCGAACTCGCCTTGGCAGCCTCCAATATGGACAAAGCCAAGTTGGGAGGGTTTTCGGTCGAGAGGTATTATCATCCTTCGATCCCGGGTACGCCTCTGATTTATGCGGTGAATTTGCGAAGCGCGGATCCGGACGAGCCCAGGCATCAAATTTTGATTCACGCCCTTAGCAAGCGGATCATCGAACAAAAGACAATAAGAGAAAAGGGAGAGCCTTAGAGGCGCTCCCTTTTTCGAAGAGATATCCGACCTGCAACTAAACCAAGTAACGAAAGTAAACGTAGATGCTGGATAAAACGATCGAAAGCAGCATTAAAGGAAAACCGTACTTCAAAAATTGCACGAACCGGATCGGATGGCCTTCTTTCCCCGACATCCCGGCCACAATGAGGTTGGCGCTGGCGCCAATAAGCGATCCGTTGCCCCCCAAACATGCTCCAAGCGCAAGGCTCCACCAAAGCGGCTCCAAATTGCTGACACCCATATGGCCCATCTCCTGGATCATCGGAATCATCGTGGCTACGAACGGGATGTTGTCCAGAAAAGCCGATGCAATCGCGCTCAGCCATAAAATCAGCATGGACGTCGTTACCAGGTCCCCTCCGGTCAGTTCGATGGCTTGCTCGGCCAATTTGGCGATCACGCCCGTTTCAATAAGGCCGGACACCAGCACGAACAAACCGACGAAGAAAAAGATCGTCGTCCATTCTACCTTGGCGAATGCTTCTTCCATCATGTGTTCTCCGGTAAGCAGCAGCAGCAGGAAGGCCCCCGCCAATGCGACGGTCGCCGATTCCAGATGCAGCAGCTGATGGGTAAAGAACCCAAGGATCGTCAATCCCAACACGATCAGGCACTTCCGCAAAAGCCCGCGATCGGTGATCAGTTCGCTTTCGTCCATCTCCATGATGGTTTGTTTCAATTCGTTTGTCGTCTGAATTTTTTTGCGGAACAGGAAAATAAAAATCGGGATATACATGGCCATGACGAGGGCAGCAATCGGCGCCAAATTGACGATGAAATCCATAAAGGACAATTCTTTCACGGCGCTCCCGATCATAATGTTCGGAGGATCGCCAATCAAGGTGGCGGTACCCCCTGCATTAGAGGCAATGATTTGCGTTATGAGAAAAGGTACGGGATTGACGCGCAGCTGTTTGGTAATGCTGAACGTCACCGGCACCATAAGCAGAACGGTCGTCACGTTATCCAAAAAGGCCGATCCCACCGCCGTAATCAGCGCCAATGCGATCAGAATCCGGACAGGCTCCCCTTTCGCCTTTTTGGCGGCAACGACGGCAATGTACTTAAACAGTCCCGTTTCAGCCGTCACCCCTACGATAATCATCATGCCGACAAGCAGACCCAGTGTATTGAAGTCAATGTGATGCAGGGCCGTTTCTTGGTCAACGATGCCCAAGACGACCATTAACGTTCCGCCAATCATCGCGACGATGGTACGGTGGATCTTCTCCGCAATGATAAACCCGTAAATGACGAGAAAAATGCCGATTGCCAAAATTGCCTGGTTTTCCATAAACCCCTCCCGAAAGCGTTGTTTTCTTCAATATTCCCCAACATGTGGATTGTCATGAAAGAAACCTTCGGCAGGCCAAAAAAAGGCAAAAAGGAGCCTACCGATGGCAGGCTCCTCCGATAATCCGTATGAAGTTGATTATAACTAGTATAACAATACCCCGAATCAGTGTAAAGGTATCCGATGCATGACCCGAATCCGGACTGGAAACCCGTGGCTTGTATGCCGATTCATCTGTAACTTCAATACCCTTTTGGGCGTTATGTATCAATGGGAGTAAAAAGGAAAAGGAGGATGATTATAATTTTTAAGTACAAAAAAGTCACATATTCGTTATTTGCCGCTGCGATCCTCCTGATGTTGGCGCTCAGCGCCGCATGGCTGACCCAAGGGACGGAAAGCAAGGAAAGCACCGGCCAGGGTACGGGTTCCAGAACAATCTCCAAAATCGAGCCCTCCCTGTTAAAGATAAACCGACTGAATGACGACTTGTTTAAGTGGTTTCACAGCCTCGATCGGGCCCGGAAGTTTGCCGGATTTGATTTTAAAGTTCCGGATTACCTCCCGGCAGGTTACCAACTTCAAAATGTGGATTTGTATAAGTCATTTTCGAATGCCGACAGGTCAGATCTCTTAGATGCGGTCTCCATCCGATTCGTTTCCCAATTCGGCGGCAAAAACGAACAACAGATCGAAATGCTGGCGGTCAAAGGGAACGGCCATATATGGGAGCACGGTTTGCTGTGGGGAGTTCCTAGCACCCAACAAACGACAACGACACTTCCCTTCATTCAAGAGGCAGTTGCTGCCGGCCATGTCAAAGGCACGTTATTCTCGAAGACGCAGAGCTCCGATCGTAAGCGGGGAGGAGCCAGAAGCTTCGTCTGGCAGGATGGCGGCGTCACGTATGCAATCAACTATTACAGCGAAAACGATGCCTCAAAAGAACGGCGGCTGTTACGAGGCGGAATCCTCACGAATGAAGAGCTCGCGAAAGTCGTCCAATCCTTTGTATTCCCGGAGCAGACCCGGCACGTTCGCTACGATGGCGAGGGGAACTCCTTTCCCCTGTACGACGAGACGGATTTGAACGCAGCCAAAAAGATCCTGGGCATACCGTTGAAGTTCCCGACGGACTTGCCGGATACGCAGTTTACGCTGAGCAATTCGATTTTGTTGCGGACGAAGGATCACAATACCGGGTACGCGTTCAGACAGTCGGCGGATGCGCTGTGGAACACCTATAGCCCGCCGTACGATTCGACCATTTACGATCTCAACGACGAACTGTGGTTTTACCAGAGCAAAGCGCCTCTTTTTAATCCGGCCAAACTGTCGTATCTTCGCAAGCTGCAGATCCATGGCGTGGAAATTACCGCTTATGCCGACAACCATCAGGTCTATTTTGGGCCTCGTCATTCCGAACCGTCGAAATTAAAAAGCCAAACCATATATATGTGGAAGCAAGACGATGTCTATTATGCTTCGTTGTTTTTAGGCCAAGAGCAATACCAGGAAACAAACCTGGAAGCTCTGATACTCGCTCCCTACCAAAATTAAAAATCGGATCATCTCACGCCGGAAAATCAGCTCCGCTCCCTGAAAAGCGGCATCCTCGCAGATCAGCTGCTGAAAGAAGGGCAAGCCGGACCGCAAAACGGACATCGAAACTTCGCCCCTGAAAGGTTCGCTTATCTGGAGTAGATCTTTGCCGCACAAAAACAACCTTTGCCGGCCGTGCAGGGCAGCAAAGGTTGTTTTGGGTTCACCCCCAAATCAACTTGGGTGTTGATGCAACTTATGGCTTCACCTCATACAACGATGAATCCATCCCCCGAATAAACGGGGTCCATTCTCCCGTTCCGAAAAGCAAAAGCCGATGCATGGCACGCGTACACGCTGTATAAAAAAGCTTGCGTTCGCTTTCCCGATGATAGGTTTCCGAAGAGGCGTCATAAATGAGCACTGCGTCGAATTCAACGCCCTTGGCAAGGTAGACGGGAAGAATCAAAGTCCCCTTCTCAAAGGTAGGCGTGTTTTTCGTAATGAGCTTGATCCCCTCGGAGCCATGCTGCATCAAGAGGTTATAAGCTTCCTCGCTTTCGGCCGCCGTTTTCGTGATGACGCCGATGGAAGTCAAACCTTCCGCCCGCAGCGCGTCAAGCTGCTCGGCAATTTGCTCCGCCCGCTTTTCCTTGCTCTCCGCCTTAGAGAGAAGCGGTTTTCTGCCGCTTCGTTCAAACGGCACGATCTCTTGGGCGTTCGGCAGCAGCGACTTCGAGAATTCCACGATCTCCCGGGTAGACCGGTAGCTGCGAACCAGGCGGAACAAGCGCGTTTCCGTTGCTCCGTATAGCCGGGTAAGCGGCGAATCTCCACCGTACAGCTCCGTCGCTTGAGCAAAGATCGCCTGGCCGAAGTCGCCGAGAACCGTCATGCGGGCGCGGGGGAACAATCTTTTGAGGAACTCATATTGAAACATCGAATAATCCTGGCCCTCGTCGACGAAGACATGCCGGACTTCCGTATTCGTGCGGACGCCTTCGATCAACTCTTTTAAATACAGGTACGGCGTGGCATCTTCATAAAACAGTTCGCTGCGGCTTAGCTTTTCCCGGGTCTGCTCGCAGATTTCCGGCCAAAACGGGGGCGCTTCCGCTCCGCCCGTCATCTTTTTGAATGCATCTTCATTTTCGAACAACTGGACGTAGAGCCTGGCCATATCGATGAACAACATCCGCTTCACGCTTCGTCTCAGCGGCTTAAACTGCTCCTTGACGATCATCCGCCGCAGCAGCTGCTCCTCCCGATCGGCATAGTCGAAATCGCCTTCATCCGGCCTGCGCTCGCCTTGCAGCCTTTCGCGGATTTCCTCATATTGCTCGGCAAAATCGAAAACGCCCCTGTCTTTGTGCAGCTGCCGGTACGCTTCGGCGTATTGGTCCTTGTCGAGATAATCCAGCTCCTCCTGCACCCATAGCGCCTCCCGCTCTTTTCTCTCCAGCGCGGCCAGTTCGCCCAACAGCCACTCCTGCAGCATGGCCATGCGGTTGGTGATGCGGATGGAAGGATCATAGCCGTAAAACTTGGACTCCATTTGCTCCGCCGTGATCAAATCGCGGTCCCGAAAGCGAATGCTTTGGAATCGCATGCCCTCGCGCTCCAACCACCCTGCGTAATTTTGAAGGGCTTGCAGGAATGCTTCGGACGCCTTATAACGAATCCCGCTTAGCCGGGCCTCGTACCCTTGCGCGGACGGCTCCGTCAGCACGTATTCGATCTGATCAAACGGATCCTCCAACCGGAACGTCCTGCCAAGCCAGTAATCCAAATATTCCTGGAAGGTCGTTTGCTGCATGTTTTCTTCGCCAAGCTCGGGAAGAACGGTCGAGACGTAGCTGTTAAACATCGGATTCGGCGAAAACAACACGATTTGGTCGGCCTTCAGCCGCTCCCGATGTTTATACAGCAAGTACGCGACCCGCTGCAGCGCCGCCGAGGTTTTCCCGCTGCCGGCCGCCCCTTGCACGATAAGCATCCGGCTTTTATCCTCGCGGATAATGGCGTTTTGCTCTTTTTGGATCGTCGCGACGATGCTTTTCATCTGGTTGTCCGCGCCTTTTCCGAGCACCTGCTGCAGCAATTCGTCGCCGATCGTCAGGCTGGTATCGAACACGTTGTGCAATTGCCCCTCGCGGATCTGATACTGCCGTTTCAGCTTCATTTTGCCGGACACGTATCCGCCCGGCGTATCATAACCGGCTTCCCCCGGGGAGTAATCGTAGTACATGCTGGCGATCGGAGTGCGCCAATCGTAAACCAGAAACTCCATGCCGTCCGAATCGACGAAAGACGCGACGCCGATATAGACCTTTTCGGTAAAACCCAGGCCGTCTTCTTGGAAATCGATCCGTCCAAAGTAAGGGGATGACAGCAGCCGCTTCATGTTTTTCCATTGCTGCACGCGCTGCCGGTGGCTTCGCTCCCGCTCGGACAATATCGCCTCTTGCTGGCGAATGCTGTAGAAGGTTTCTTCGAAATCCTCATCCGTGCTCGTGTTGACGGTAACTTCCTCCCAAAATTGTTTGCGGATGTCCGTCACCTGACCATGCAGACCGGCCACCTCTGGCTCCAGTTCGGCGATTCTTGCCTGCAGTTTTTCCGTGACCATGTCCAGCCGCTCTTGCTCTTGCTTCCAATCCTTTGCGTTGATCAATTTCCAGCACACTCCTTCGCTCGATTTTGAAGAAAAAGAAGGTTTGACAGACTGCCATGTCCTGTGGTAAGATTAAAGTGTAAATAAGATGGGATTACTATGATGTTTGCAAAGAATGTTGACAGTTCTTTCATCATATCATAGTGTTTCTTTGTGTGCAACTTCATTTAGTCATAAGATAAACCCGGCAGAATCTGCCGGGTTTTTTTGGGTTTTTGCCATATACTACTCGCCGACGCGGGGCATAGGGCCGCGATGTTGAATGTTCGTCTCAGGGCATGAAGCGGCAGCCCTCTCCTCCCACTTCTCCCGCAATGCTTTCAAATCCTCGACAAAGAACTTTAGCAAATTGGGCCTTCTTCTTACTGCCAGTGGATGGTAGGTGAAGCCGATCGGGATCCCCTCAAACTCATGCCAGCTCCCCCGCAGCTCTTTGACGGTGGCATTTTCCATCTGCGGAAATAATCCTTCGGCCACAACATTTCCAAAACCGAACAGGACGAGCGGCTGCTTCTGAACAAGCTGCGACTGCAGATGCGGAAGGCACGCCGCTCGGGTGGCAGGCTTATCGTAAGCACGAACCGGCCGGCGTTTCAGCAAATAGGTCACGTAAACGGAGTGGATATCCATGCCCGCTTCCCTCATGCCGAGTTGAAGGGTTTCCCGGGTACCGCACAAAAACGGATTGCCTTCCCGGTCCTCCCGCGCCCCCGGATTATCCAGGATCATCATGAGCGAAGCCTGCGGATTGCCTTCCCCCCAGATGATGCGGGTCCGCTGTTTGAACAGCTCGCAACGTTCGCAATGCTGCATACCTTCGGGCGCTTGCTCTTCGGGCAGGATGATGCAGGGATGATTTGATTCCGCCGTCATGCAGCACCTTCCTTCCTCTTATATGTCATGATTCCATTATGCCCGGCTAAACCCGAAAAAACAGACCCCAAACCCAAAAAACGGTACCTGTTCATCGCAGGATGGTTTTCGATAGAATGAAGTCACTCCCGGTTGTAAGCGTTTTCCGATTCGCTCGTTAGCCGGGAATCCATTATGTTCAAGGGGGGTATTTATGAAGCGATCTTATGCTGCGAAAAGGCTGTTCAGGAGAAAGGCATGGAGCTTGTTTTTGGCAGTCCTCCTGCTGACCGGGGCCGGACTATGGCCAACTTCGCAGGTTCAAGCTGCCGAAACGGCCGGAACCACCATTTCCTCGATGACGTACTTCTCGGCGGCAGACGGGCCTGTCATCACGAAATCAGGGGTCGGCCAGGCCAGCTATGGTTTTGTGATGCCGATTTTTAACGGAGGCGCCGCCACTTGGAATGACGTGGCTCAGGATTTGGGCGTCAAGGTAAAAGTCAACGGCAGCTGGGTCGATATCGACAGCGTCGGCAGCTTTGTCTATAACCAGAATTGGGGTCACTGGAACGACGGCGGCTTTACCGGCTATTGGTTCACCCTCTCCGCAACAACGGAGATTCAGCTGTACTCCAAAGCAAACGGGGTTACGCTGGATTACAGGCTTGTGTTTCAAAACATCAACAAAACCACCATCACGGCGATGACCCCGACGCAAGGGCCGCAAATTACGGCGGGTTTTACGGGCGGTGCCGGCTTTACCTATCCGATATTCAACAACGATCCGGCCATTACCTATGAAGCGGTAGCGGATGATTTGAAGGTGTACGTGAAGCCGGTAAACGGCAGCGAATGGATCGATATCGACAACAATGCGGCCAGCGGCTGGATTTACGACCAAAACTTCGGCCAATTCACCGATGGCGGCGGCGGATACTGGTTTAACGTCACGGAATCGATCAATGTCAAACTGCAATCCAAAACCTCTTCGGCCAACCTCGTGTACACCATCACTTTTAATGAACCCGCAAGAAATGCTTATCTCCTTACGCCTTATGAAGGAACGACCTTTACGGCGGACGCGAACGGCGCCATCGGCATTCCGCTGCCCAAGATTGACGGAAGCGCCCCGATCGCCAAGGAGCTTGGCAATTTCGTTTACCAGATCAACATCAACGGACAGTGGGTGGATCTGGCTGATTCGAGCCGGAGCGGATTCGCATATTCGGCGAACGGCTACAACAACATGTCCGCAGCCAATCAGTGGGGATATTGGGCAGACCATATCTACGGCCTGTGGTTTCAGCCGATCCAAGAGAATATGCAGATCCGTATCGGCTATCCATTAAATGGTCAGGCAGGTGGGAACGTGGGCAACAACTTCGTCAACTATACTTTGATCGGCAATCCGGATGCTCCCCGCCCGGATGTCACCGGACAGGAGGATATTCCGATCGGAACGCCAAGCGACCCGGCCATCGAAGGCATGAACCTTATCTGGCAGGATGAGTTTAACGGAACGGCGCTGGATCGCAGCAAGTGGAACTACGAAACAGGGTATTATCTCAATGACGATCCCAATACCTGGGGTTGGGGCAATTCGGAGCTGCAGCACTATACCGATAGCGCGCAAAATGTTTTCGTGCAGGACGGAAAGCTAAATATCAGAGCCTTGAACGAGCCAAAATCGTTCCCGCAGGATCCCAATCGGTATGCGCAATACTCCTCCGGCAAAATCAATACCAAGGATCATTTTTCCTTCAAATACGGCAGAGTCGACTTCCGCGCCAAGTTGCCCACCGGCAACGGCATCTGGCCGGCACTCTGGATGCTTCCGCAGGATAATGTCTACGGGACATGGGCGTCCTCCGGGGAAATCGACGTCATGGAAGCTAGAGGGCGCTTGCCCGGCGCGACGAGCGGAGCCATCCACTTCGGCGGGCAATGGCCGGCGAACCGGCATCTTTCCGGCGAATACCACTTCCCTGCAGGGCAAACCTTCGCCAATGACTACCATGTCTATTCGGTCGTCTGGGAAGAGGACAACATCAAATGGTACGTGGACGGCAAGTTCTTCTTTAAAGCGACCCGGGATCAATGGGATTCCGCAGCGGCGCCGAACAATCCGAACGCTCCTTTCGACCAGCCGTTCTACCTTATTATGAACCTGGCGATCGGCGGGGCCTTTGACGGGGGCCGGACCCCGGATGCGTCGGATATCCCTGCCACGATGCAGGTGGACTATGTACGGGTGTACAAAGCAGGCCAGGGCGGGCAAAATCCAGGAAACGTACCCGTTACCGGCGTTACGGTGAATCCGAGCACGGCGCAGGTGGAAGTCGGGCAAAGCGTCCAGTTGAACGCCAATGTAGCACCGTCCAATGCAACGAATAAGCAGGTCACGTGGTGGGTTGCGGGCGGCAGTACCGCATCCGTAAGTCCGAGCGGTCTCGTGACCGGGCTCGCTCCGGGTACGACAACCGTCACGGCGACAACCGCCGACGGCAATAAAACCGCCAGCGCCACCATCACCGTTGTGCCGCCTCCTTCCACCGTCATCGTCATCGGCGATGGGGTGAAAGGGCTGAAGAAGATCGGTGATGACCTGCTGTTCTATGTGAACGGCGCCACCTTTGCCGACTTGCATTATAAGGTCAACAACGGCGTGCAGTTGAACGTTGCCATGACCCCGGCGGGGAACGGCAACTACACCTACTCCGTCCGCAACCTGAAGCAAGGGGATAAGGTCGAATATTTCTTTACCTATAATCCGGGGCAGGGGGCGCTGGACACCCCATGGCAGACGTATGTTCACGGGATAACTCAAGGAACGCCGGAATAATCCCGAGCGCATCATATGGCTTCAAATAAACCAGTTGCGTGCCAGGCATGCAAGAAAGCATAAAAAATCAGGGCGCCTTCCAACACGAAGGGCCCTGATTTATCTATTGGCTGCTTAAATTCCTACTTCCAAATCTCTTCCGCAATCTCCTTAATAAAAGCAAGCTTGCGCCACTGCTCTTCCTCGGTCAGATGGTTGCCTTCTTCGGTGGAAGCAAACCCGCATTGCGGGCTTAGGCAAATCCGGTTCAGATCGACGTATTGCGTCGCTTCTTCGATCCGCTTCAAAATATCCTCCTTGCTCTCAAGCTCGCCGAACTTGGATGAGAACAGCCCCAACACGACCTGTTGATGGTCCTTCAGGAATCGAAGCGGCTTAAAATCGCCTGCACGATCGGTATCAAACTCCAAATAGAAGCCGGAGTAGTCATCGATGCCGAGAAGCGTCTGGGCGATCGGCTCGTAACCCCCGCCTACGCCAGCATAAGTTGAAACATAATTCCCGCGGCATACATGCGTCGTGACAACGAGATCATCCGGCAGACCGGATACCACTTCCCCGTTCAATTTCGCAAATTCGTTCGCATATTCGGCGACATCCACGCCTGCCTGCTTCATGAATGCCATGAATTGCTCGTCGCACAGCGCTCCCCACGTGCAATCGTCGAATTGAAGGCTGCGGCAGCCGGCTTCATAAAAATCAAGAATCGCCGCTTTGTACGCTTTGGCAATGTCCGAAACCAGCTCTTCCCGATTCGGGTAGACAGCCTTCGTGCTTTCCTGATTTTCTGCCCGGTCCAGCTCGAACAGGAACTGCGCGGCCGCGGGAATCGATTGACGGGCCACGACGTCGTCGCCTGCCGCCTCTTTTAAAAATGCAAAGTGCGAAACAAACGGATGGCCGCTGTAACGGATTTTGCCGGTCAGGCGGGCGGTTTCGGGCCTCGACTCGGCGCCGTTGAATTGATAACCCTGATCAATGATGGTTCGTCCTACGCCGTCCAAGCCCCAAAAGAAGTCCAGATGCCACCAGGAGCGTCGGAATTCACCGTCGGTTACCGCTTGAAGGCCCACCTCTTTTTGTTTTCGCACGAGCTTGACGATTTCGGCGTCCTCGACTTCCTTCAGCTGCCCGGCTGTCATTTCGCCGCTCTGGAATTTCAATCTGGCCTCTTTTAACGCCTGGGGCCGCAGAAAGCTGCCGACGATATCATATCGAAACGGAGAAACGGTTCGCTTTTTAGGTTCGGTTTGAGTGGTCATCTGATTTATCTCCTCGAAAAAAAATATTAAAAATACTATAGCACACCCCATTGGTTATATCGTTCTACCAAAAGGTTATAGCACGTTATAGTTATTAGCTATAGCGAAATGGCTGTCCCTTTGAATTGTAAAAACCTTCAAGTTCCCGTATCCTTATTCTTGTTACGAGTCCTCTGACATCATGTACCAAGAAACGGAGACTGCACGTGCAATGAAATCATCGATATTAACCCGTCCTTTCTATTTTCTCTGGACCACCCAGACGGCTGCAAACGCCGCGGATGTGCTCTATATTATGGCGCTTACCGTCCTCGTATTGAACCAGACCGACTCGATCGTGTCGGCGGCGTTTATGCCGCTCATGCGCAGCGGCGCCCAAATGCTGAGCGGCCTGATTGCGCCGCTGCTGCTGAACCGCTTCAAACTGCCCGCGTTATTGCTTTTTTCGCAGACGGGCCAGTTTCTGCTGTTCGTAGGTTTGGCCGTCTACCTGCGGCTCAGCGGAAACGATGCGCTGTTTGCTCTTGTCTTTGCGCTGGTTTTTGCCATGTCCTTCCTGGACGGATGGACGGTTCCCGCCCGCAACGCGCTCGTACCGCGGCTCGTTGCCCAGGAGCAGGGTCTGCTCAAAGCAAACAGCCTGATCAGCGTCAGCGACCAGGTGGTGCAGTTTGCAGGCTGGGGGCTGAGCGGCGTTATCGTTGCTTTGCTGGGACCCGGCCCCACGCTGCTGTTGACGGCCGTCATCTACGGGCTGGCGGCGGCTTTTACGCTCGGGGTCAAGGAGCCGGCGGAAGCCCGGCCTGTACAGCGGCAGATCGACGTTGCGCCTGAGGGCAGCCGCGACAACCCGGGGGTACCATCTACCGGATGGCACACCCTGACCGAAGGCTGGAAAATGATCTGGCGGATGCCGAGCCTGCGGATGCTGACCTTTATGGACATGATCGACATGCTGGGCGGCTCGGTATGGGTCGGCGCCTTTACGCTGGCATTCGTTCAAACTGCGCTTGGGCAAGGCGAAGAGTGGTGGGGGTTCATCAATGCGGCGTATTTTGCGGGGTCGGTTGGCGGCGGGTTGGTTGTCCTGGCCCTAGCGCGGGCCATCGGCAGCCGCTTCCTGGCCGCCATGCTGATCGGCATGGCCGGATACGGCATCCTGGCCGCTGTTTATGCGATTAACACCCATCCCTTTTTGGCTCTTATTCTCGTGCTGCTGATGGGACCGTTCGCCGAGCTTTCGGTCATCAACCGGCGCACCTTGATCCAGCGAAGCGTGGACAAGAGGATGCTGCCCAAAGTGCTGTCGGCTCAAGCTTCCCTGCTGAACCTGATCTTCTGCATTTCGCTGCTGGCCATGGCCGCCCTCGCCGAAAAGTTCGGCATCGTGAACCTGTACCTGTTCGCGGCCGGCCTTACCTTGCTGGCGATGGGGGTTGGCTTGATCGGCCGCCGGGCTTTCCATGCCGTGACAACAACCAGTCCTGATGTCATAAGCGAGTAACTTCCCCGACCAGCTCCATGCTTAACCAGCAGGATAAGCCGCTTCGCTTATCCTGCTTTTTTCATACGGCCAAAACATAAATGGACATATCCAGGCCGCCGTGCCGCCCATCCACTTCATTTTCCAGCAGCCAGTCCTTTTCACCCGATAAAACCTCCTGTACCGGCGGCATGTTCGTTGAGCGAATCATCGATGTGCGTTACATCCATGGCGCCTGTATGGTAGAGGACATCAGCTACCTTCTTGCATCTCCGTAAAAAAGGGGCGCGCTCCGCAAGCAAAGCCGCCGTCCTCGGCAGGCGCGATCCTGAATTAGGAAGAAAAAAACAACCATTGACGACTTCCCATGTCATCAATGGTTGTTTTGGTTGTATTACTGATCGATCAAACGGGTCACCTCAGCATTCTAGCGATCCGTACGTCGACCCATTTATCCGGAAGAAGCCAATGGTCACGCACGCCCCGTTGCCCGGCAATCCGTTCGCGCTACTGCGCTTAAATCGATCAAGTTTCCATTGCCTACCTTGACTGCCTTAAATCTTGTACAACCCTCCATCGGAGTTGTTAAAATCTAAATTGCTGCTAACGGAGGGTTAGTCTCTCCAGTAAACGATCCTCATTGTTTTAATCCGTTCAGGAGCACGCTAAGGGCCTTCATCGACTCATCCAAAGCATTAGGCTGCAGGGACTCGTTGGCAAGCCAGAGCGCCGTCTCATTCAAACCGCCTGAAATAAAATGGGTCATTGCGTCAAGGGGAACCATCCGAAGGTATCCGCGTTCCTGCATGATTCCAAGCTGCTCTCGTAATAAACGCATGGAATGGTTCTTATCCATCGCTCTCCATACATCCCAACCAAGAATCGCAGGGCCATCAATCAGCATGATCCGCCTGTTTCGCTCTTCAACCGCAGCCATAATGAATGCACGGCAACCCAGGTAGAGCTGCTGCCATACATCCTCACTTGCCGATGCCTCCTGCTCCACCCTTGCGGCAACCTCTCGCTGGACATCATCAAGGACGATTCGAAATAGTTCCTTCTTGCTGCGAAAATGATGATAAACCGCTCCCCGCGTCAGATTCGCCTCGTGAACGATGGATTCCAATGCGGCTTGGGCATAACCGTAATTGGTAAAATGGGTTCTGGCGACATCGATCAGCTTATGAATCGTTTCCTCAGTCGCTGCCTTAGTTCTTCTCATGATCGATCCGTTCTCCATTCATTACATTACATTCTAATTATCTATAGCTCATTTAGCATAGGCAATGCACGCATCCGGATCCCCGGACTTAAGGATCCATGGCTGCCTTGTGAGTATTCCCTTATTTCCATATTTCTTCGGAATATTGGTTACTAAAATCGTTTGAAGGGGGGATGACAGTAATAATATCGATCAATATCCCGTTGGGATCTGAGGTCATGAAATGCCGCTGTCCAAAGTCTTCGCTTCGGATATCAAGCTCTAGTGGCAGCTTGGCTCCCCGAATGAGACGTTCGTATTCAGCATCAACATCGTCCACTTCGAAGTTCAGAATCAGTCCCCTTACTTTGGTCCGATATGCGTCGGGGATGGTCGAATGAGAAGCGTCAAGAATAGCCAGTTCGTACGGCGTATCATTGCCGTGCATTTTCAAGCTGATATACCAGTCCGCCTCAAACACCTTCTCGAATCCAAAGTGATCTTCGTAGAATGCTGCAGTGGAACTAACTTGATCTGTTAAAATGACGGGATAAAAACTGGATACTCTCATCATAATACCCCTCTCGATTATTATTGTACCCATCTTAACATACATACAGTATGTATGTAAAGTGTAATCAAGACAATGAAGCGATTGATAATTTTACAGGATGGGACGCAGGTTAATGATGAAATAATTAGAGCATCCTAATGCCCTTCACGGGCAGCCCTTGCCTTAAATATTATTTTTCAATGTAAACGAGCCGTTTCCCGCTTCGGTCCCAGCGCCATCCCATTTCATTCGTTACAGACAAGCCGCCGTACCACTCATCCACTTCATTTTCCAGCAACCAGTCCTTTTCACCCGATAAAACCTCCTGTCCCAAACGGGTTAATGCGACAGTGCCGTCTTTGGCGGAAGAGGGCCCGCCGAGAAAATAATCCGTCCCCTCGGCCTTAAGAAGCGGCTTCGGCAGCTCCGCCATCGTTTTTAAGCGGTACCGAAACTCCAAGTCCCCCATTCCCAATTCATGCAGCCGATCCCCCACTCTCTTAAACAACTCGGCAGGTTTTTGCACGCCGTTTTTTACAAGCTCTAACGTGGTTTGCTCAACGATTCCCAATCCATTGCCCGGCGACGGAAGCCGGTTCAAATGCATCGTAAATGCCGAATGCACGAAAGGAAGCACCGATGGATCCGACCTTAAGATCCCAACATGCTTTTCGACGTCCCGGGAAACGTACGCCTCCCAAATTTCGGCACCCAGCGTGAGTTCTTCCTCTCCAATTCGCCGCCACGTACCGGACAAGGTTTTCAGTTGCTCCGTCGTCAGCTGCCCCATTCCCCGAAACAAATCAATTCCGGGGTAGTCCCCGATGCACAGCAAATTTAATTTTGTATGGCCTAACGACTGCTTCGAGAACCAGTGCAATAGAAAGGCCAGCATCGTTTGATCGAATAAATCATGCTCGAACCACATCACGACCTCATCGTATTTGCTGAAATGTTGGAGACGGGTTTCCTGGGATTCGCAGCTTTTGATGTACTCCGATGCAGGAATGCCCAGGGTCTTTTCCAAATAGGCCGCCCTAAAAAGCCGCTCGTGGTTCCCGTCCATGCTCGCAAATGCCGGTCCGACGGGGTACACCTCCCTCCAAACCAAAATATCCCCCTGCACGTTTCCTTCCCTAAGCTTATTCCCCACATGATCGCCGTTCACGATATGAAGCATGTTTTCCCCTCCCTGGTATAAATCGTTCAACACCGATGCAAAGTCGGAGACAAGCAGCGAGGTTCTCAGCTTTTTCCGGGCATCGAAAAGCCGCTTTTTCATGGTGGAAACAGGCACGCCCAAAAAGCTCGATATCTCTTTAATCGAATACCCTCGATAATAAAACAGCTGCACCGCTATTCTTAAGGCGGGAGGCAAGCCTTCGACGGTCCGAAGCAGCTTCTCCTCCCATTCTCTTCTTTCTATAATGGAATCCACACTGTCCGGGTCCGCAATTTTGCCGGTGGTCTCCTCAATGGGCATCACGGCGTGTTTCTTTCTGCGAAGCATCCGGTAACATTGGCGTTCCACAATGACTTTAAACCATCCCGGGAATGCGTCTTCATCCTTCAGGCTGCCGAGATGGGAGAATGCTTCGACGAACGCTTCCTGCACCGCATCCTCCGCCAAAAACGGGTCGTTTAACCTGGCATAAGCCACCGTGTAGGCTAACCCCTTAAAATGGCTCACGATATGCTCGTACGCTCTCTGATCTCCTTGCCTGGCCTCTTCGATCCAATGCCGCAGTTTTCCTGCACCTCCTTTGTATCTGATGTTTACACCTACTAAGTGCCTTCATGACTGCAAAAGGTTACGCCATTTCCGGTGGGAGGGCAGGAAACTTGCCCCCGGTTCATGAGGAGTCCTTGATCACCAGTCTAACATTTGGTTCCCTGTTCGAAGCGCAACTTTTTAATCCGATGCGGCGTCCAATCCCATAACAGATACGGAGCCGAGAGAGGAGGACGTCATCTTGATCAAAAAGCTGACCGCCGGACTGCTGGCGGCTGTCGTGACCATGTCGTGTTTAATAGGCGTGGTCTCCGCAAAAGAAAACACGATCGTCCAAGTTCACGGGAAATATGTAAGAGGGTACACGATGATTCCCCTGCGGGCGGTTTCCGAAGCTCTCGGAGCGACGGTAACGTGGAGCAAGGAGACTTATACTGCGACCATCACGAAGAAGGATACCGTCATCACGATGCCGATCCATTCGCATCATGCAACCGTCAACGGTCAAGGCCAGATGCTGGGCGCCGCTTCCAGCTTGGATGGCGGCACGATGTACGTTCCGCTCCGCTTCGTCGCCCAGACGCTGGGAGGCAGCGTCAGCTGGGACGCATCAACCGGAACCGCCACCGCTTCGCTTGATGATCGCACGGTAACCATTTCCACACAGTACGGGAAGACATTCCCCGCGATGACGGCAGCCCGGATCAACGCGTTGGTCAAAGCCGCCAACGAGTCGGCCGACCTGTCCGCTTACAAGCAGGTCCGGGCCCATTTCCGTCCTTATTTTACGGATGCGTTCATCAATAAGCTGATCCAGAAAAACGGGGCTGTCACCCGGCACAAATTCGTTACCAAGCCCGTCACCCACTTCTATGAAGAGGAAGGTTTGGGTTATATCAAGCAGCTGGAAAGCCCGAATGATACCGGCGGCATGTTCGTCGAGCGAATCATCGATGTGCGTTACATCCATGGCGCCTGGATGGTAGAGGACATCAGCTACCTTCTTGCGTCTCCGTAAAAAAGGGGCGTGCTCCGCTAGCAAAGCCGCCGTCCTCGGCAGGCACGATCCTGAATTAGGAAGAAAAAAAACAACCATTGACGACTTCCCATGTCATCAATGGTTGTTTTGGTTGTATTACGGATCGATCAAACGGGTCGCCTCAGCATTCCAGCGATCCGTCACGTCGGCCCATTTATCCGGAAGAAGCCAATGGTCACGCACACCCCGTTGCCCGGCAATCAGTTCGCGCTATTGCGGTTAAATCGATTGACCGCGCTAAACAGCGCTTTTACCGACGAGGTCATAATGTCGGCGTCGATGCCGCAGCCCCAATATACGCTGCCGTCGGGCGCCGTGACGCCGATATAAGAGACGGCTTGCGATTTCGAGCCGGTTTCCAGCGCGTGCTCCGTATAAGTCAAATCCGTATAATTCATGCCTAGCTCGGTTTGCAAGGCATTGCTGATCGCATCCAGCCTTCCGTTGCCGGTGCCTTCGATCTCCTTGACTTCGCTGCCGGTCCGGATCGTGACGATGGTATGGAAATCTTCATGGTCCGTAAAACGGTATTTGACAAACTCGACGGGCGTTTTGATATTTACGTATTCCTTCACGAAAATATCGTATATTTCTTCGGGCATCAGTTCCTTTTGCTGCTGATCCGATACGTTTTTCACGAAGTACCCGAAGTTTTCGCGCATTTTCGCCGGGAGGTCGAGTCCGTACTTCAGCTGCAGCACGTATCCGATTCCGCCTTTGCCGGACTGGCTGTTAATGCGGATAATGTCGCCTTCGTATTCCCTGCCGATATCCATCGGATCAATCAGCAGATAAGGGACCGACCAATGCTCGGGTTCCTTCTCCTCGCGCCATTTCATGCCCTTCGCGATGGCATCCTGATGCGAACCGGAGAACGCGGTGAATACCAGCTCGCCTCCGTAAGGATGTCTTTCGGTTACCTTCATTTTGGTCAGCCGTTCATAAACGGAGATGATCGCAGGAATGTTTTCGAAGTTCAGCTTGGGATCGACCCCGTGCGAGTACATGTTGAGCGCCAGCGTCACGATGTCGACGTTCCCCGTTCTTTCCCCGTTGCCGAACAACGTTCCTTCGACGCGCTGGGCTCCGGCCAGCATCCCCAGCTCGGCGTCCGCCACGCCCGTTCCTCTGTCATTGTGTGGATGGACAGACAGAATCACGTTCTCCCGATAGTTCAGGTGCTCGCTCATATACTCGATCTGGCTGGCGTAGACGTGAGGCATCGACATGGATACCGTGGCAGGAAGATTGATGATGACCGGGTTCTCCGCCGTCGGCTGCCATACGTCCAGCACGCTGTTGCAGATGTCCAGCGCAAAATCGATCTCCGTCCCGGTAAAGCTCTCCGGCGAATACTGGAACTGAAAGTTCCCTTCCGTCTCCGCCGCGCATTCCTTCAACAGTTTGGCGCCGCTTACGGCGATGTCGATGATCTCTTCCTTGGATTTGCGGAATACCTGCTCCCGCTGCGCCACGGAGGTCGAGTTGTACAAATGGACGACGGCTTTTTTCGCGCCCTTCAGCGATTCGAAGGTTTTGCGGATAATATGCTCTCTCGATTGGGTCAGCACCTGGATCGTGACGTCATCCGGAATCAAATCCTGCTCGATCAATGTGCGCAAGAAGGCGAACTCCGTCTCCGATGCTGCCGGGAATCCGACTTCGATCTCCTTGAACCCGATATCCACGAGCATCTTGAAGTATTCCAGCTTCTCCTCCAGATTCATCGGAACGATCAACGCCTGATTGCCGTCGCGAAGGTCGACGCTGCACCAAATCGGCGCCTCTGTAATATATTCCTTTTGGGCCCACTTCAAACTGGTCTCCGCCGGCATAAAATATCCTCTGGCGTATTTGTTTACATTTTTCATGGATATCCTTCCCTTCATCGATTTCCTGCGTTGACCTGCCAAAGATCGAACGCACAAAAAAAGCCTTCCATCTCCACCAACAGAGACGAAAGACTTTGACATCTTACGCGGTACCACTCCGAATTCATGCCGTCGCCCGGCATGCACTCTACGGATACAGGATTAAAAAAAACGGACAAACCTGCATCCTCCTGATGATAACGGTCAGGGCTCCGGCTCCGCCTACTTTACAGGTTCAGCGGGCAACTCCAAGGCGAGTTCCGATCTTCTCCGCGGCTGTTTTGCACCGTCCAACAGCTCTCTGATCGCTTCAAAAACCGTACTATTCCTTTTCAACGTAGTTTGATTATTAGGATTAATGCTATATCACCAATACGATGGTGTCAAGGGGAATCTAAGACGTATTTTTCTTCAATTCATGCTTTTTTATTTTGCCGATGAGCTATGGGTTCATACGGGATTTAATTTAATTTCGTTTTGCCGTCAAAATGTAGGCGGAGTAGAAACTGCTATGAGCAGCATTTCACCGTCCCAGATATTCTTATAACTATGGGGGGTTCTGGCATCATAATAAATGCTGTCCCCTTCTTCGAGTGTATAACGTTCATTGCCAAGCACAAACTCCAGACGCCCGGAGTGAACAAATAGAAACTCCTCGCCATCGCTATGGCCAACGCTAACGTCGCCGTAAGATGCTCCTTCTTCCAGTACTCCCCATATCGGTCCCATTTTGTTGCTGCTTCCTTGGCTGAGCGCGTACCAGGTAATGCGGGAACCCTCGGAATGCACCAGAGGTTTGCGCTCGTTTTTTCTAACGACGATGCTTCGCTTCTCCTCGCCGAACAAATCCGTAAAATTCACGTTTAATGCGTTCGCTATGCGCTTAAGTACACTGATGCTGGGATTGGCCTTATCCCGTTCAATTTCACTGAGAAAAGACAAGGATACAGAGGCCGCTTCGGCTACTCTCTTGAGCGTTAATTTCTGTTTTTTTCGCATGTTTCGAATGGTTTCACCGATCGAATTCATGTGCCGTCCTCCCAAATTGCGGAAATGACACTTTGGAAAATAAATCTCGCTGGAGAAAGGCGAAGCAAGACATGAGTGCGGAAAAATTATGCTTGGATAGAAGTTTGGGGTATTAACGCACAGAGAGCAACCCAAGTGCATACCATGCTACGTGTCGTCATCTCCGTTTCCTTGGACCATTCCAGTTGATACCATTATTAGGTGTAAGGTCACTTTCTCAAGAGAATCTTTCACCGTCACTTGCGGTACGGTCCAGCTTAACGGAAATACCGACAAAAGACCGCTACGGCATGCTGAATACCCATAAATTGGATAGCTTATTGGTTCTCGACACCGCCAAAAATGCTTGTTTCAAATTTCCTCTTGCTCAATACCTCCTATCCTGCTATTATGGAGAAGCATAATTTTTGGAAAGCGAATATTCGATATATGTAGGATCTTTCCAAGCAGATAATCTTTGACCACTTCCTTCGGGTAGTTAAGGCCATACGGACAGCCGGGTCAAATGCCGATTGGCAACTTTCGTTGCCTTATTGATTGAGTTAAAAGCTCAAATTTTATAAGTTGGTAACTTTATAACCAGTGCATACGCACACAACTTGTGAAACGGTCAATAAGAGTGGTAAAAGTAATTATTTGCTATATAGACTCTGATCCTAGGTAATATATTTGAATATTAAGAGCCTTCCATGAAAACGATGCGTTTTATGGCTGACTGGCGAGCGCGCTAGAGCTTTGTCCTGTCATGCTTAATGGAACTATCTTATTATTCGACTATATCAAGCAAGTGTGATGCGCATGGTGCGTGTTTCGCTTGCTTTTTTGTTGCCGTTTTACAGAAAATTTTATTTTGGTGAGGAGATTGAGAAATGGGAAAAGCATTAATCATCGGCGCCGGCGGCGTAGCATCTGTAGCAGTTCATAAATGCGTTCAAAACAGCGAGGTCTTCGAAGAAATCTGCATCGCCAGCCGCACCAAGTCCAAATGCGACGAGCTGAAAGCCAAATTGGATGGCGGCAAAACGAAAATTACGACCGCACAGGTCGATGCCAACAACGTGGACGAACTGATCGCCCTGATCAACGAAGTTAAACCGGATATCGTCATGAACCTGGCCCTGCCTTACCAAGATTTGACGATCATGGATGCTTGCCTGGCTACCAAAACGCACTACATGGATACCGCCAACTACGAGCCGGAAGATACGGCGAAATTCGAATACAAATGGCAATGGGAATACAAAGAGCGCTTTGAAAAAGCAGGCATCACGGCACTGCTCGGCAGCGGATTCGACCCCGGCGTAACCGGCGTATTTTCCGCTTATGCGCTGAAACACTATTTCGACGAAATCGAATATATCGATATTCTGGATTGCAACGGCGGGGATCACGGTTATCCTTTCGCAACCAACTTCAACCCGGAAATCAACATCCGTGAAGTGTCCGCAAACGGCCGCTACTGGGAGAACGGGGAATGGATCGAAACGAAACCGATGGAAATCAAACGCGAGTATAACTTCGCCGAAGTCGGCAAAAAGGACATGTACTTGCTGTACCATGAGGAGCTCGAGTCCCTTGCGAAAAACATCCCTGGACTGAAGCGCATCCGTTTCTTCATGACGTTCGGACAAAGCTATCTCATGCACTTAAAAGCGCTTGAAAACGTAGGAATGACTTCCATCGAACCGATCGAATTCGAAGGAAAACAGATCATTCCGCTTCAATTCCTGAAGGCTGTCCTCCCGGACCCGGCTTCCCTTGGACCCCGCACGGTGGGCAAAACAAACATCGGCTGCATCTTCAAAGGGAAAAAAGACGGCCAAGACAAGACGTATTATGTCTACAACGTTTGCGACCATCAAGCGTGCTATAAAGAAGTGGGCTCCCAAGCCATCTCCTACACGACCGGCGTTCCTGCCATGATCGGCGCAGCCATGGTGCTCACCGGCAAATGGAATAAACCGGGCGTATACAACGTCGAAGAGTTCGATCCGGATCCATTCATGGAAGAGCTGAACAAATGGGGACTTCCTTGGGTGGAAGACTTCAATCCGGTGCTGGTCGACGCCTTGCCTGAAGAAACCAAAGAACCGGAGCTCGTGCGCTAATATGCGGTTCGAGGAATTGCCGACACCTTGTTTCGTCGTCGATGAAGCGCTCATCGAAAAAAACCTGAAAATTTTGAACGGCGTCATGCAGCGTACGGGAGCCAAAATCGTGCTGGCGCAAAAAGCTTTTTCCATGACGGAGATGTATCCGCTCATCGGAAAATATTTAAGCGGCACGACCGCGAGCGGCTTATTCGAAGCCCGGCTAGGGCACGAGGAAATGGGCAAGGAAAATCACGTCTTTGCCCCCGCTTACCGCGAAGATGAAATGGACGAAATTGTTTCCATTTGCGACCATATCATCTTCAACTCGTTCTCCCAGCTGGAAAAGTTTAAAGGGAAAGCTCTTGCAGCCGGCAAAAAGGTAGGCCTTCGCATCAATCCTGAATGCTCGACGCAAGTGGGGCATGAGATCTATGATCCTTGTTCGCCGGGATCCCGATTTGGCGTGAAGCGCGAGGATTTCCAGCCGGAACTGCTGGATGGCGTGACGGGACTGCACTTCCATACCCTTTGCCAACAGAATTCGGACGATTTGGAGACCACGCTGAACGCAGTCGAAGACAAGTTCGGGCCATGGCTGCCGCAAATGGAATGGATCAACTTCGGCGGCGGTCACCATATCACGAGGGAAGATTACGATATTCCGAGGCTGGAAGCCTGCATTAAGAGAATGCAGGAGAAATACGGTTTGGAGGTCTATCTCGAACCGGGAGAGGCCATCGCGCTGAATGCCGGTTATATGGTCACCTCCGTCCTGGATATCCATCGCAACGGCATCGAGATTGCGATCGTGGACACTTCGGCTACGTGCCATATGCCGGACGTTCTGGAAATGCCTTATCGTCCGCCGCTGATCGGATCGGGCGAAGCCGGGGAGAAGGCATATACCTATCGCCTTGGCGGGCCGACCTGCCTTACGGGCGACGTCATCGGAGACTATTCTTTCGATCAGCCCCTGAAGAGCGGCGACAGATTGGTGTTCGAAGACATGGCGATCTACTCCATGGTCAAAACCAACACCTTCAACGGCATGCCGCTGCCGGCCATCGCCGTGCAGGACAAAGACGGCAACTGCCGCATCGTGCGCGAGTTCGGCTATCAGGATTTTAAGATGAGACTCGCTTAAAGAATAACAAAGCCTTAGCCCTGTCATCGGGGTTAAGGCTTTTTGCATTTTCGCCGTTCCTTTTGATACGGTTCACTTAGATGTATCCCCTGAACGATCTGCTCCGTAGAGCATATTCATGTGCTCGATATGAGCCGCTCCCCAATCGTTTAATGCCTGTAATACTACACTTAAACCTTTACCGTAATCCGAAATCGAATATTCTACTTTCGGAGGGATTTGGTTATAAACCTCGCGATGTACAATATCGTTGTACTCAAGTTCCCTTAATTGTTGGGTGAGCATCTTTTTGTTTATATTCGGTATCGCTTTTTGAAGCTCGCTGAACCTCATTGTACCGTTTGAAATCAGTTGAAGCAGGATGACGGGCTTCCATTTCCCCACTAAAATATCCAGTGCCGATTCGAATTTACAATACTCTTTCATTGGATCCCCACCTCACTTTCCTTTGCTTATGCAAGGTAACTTTTTGTTTACTATGTTTAGATAAAGTGCCTACTTCCGAAGTCGAATACCATGGTCTATTATACCCTCAGAGGATGTCGAAAAAGCAATCAGGAGGTTGGCACCATTCATGAATTTTGTAATATGGATCATTCAAGGGCTTGTAGCCTTAGGTTTTGTCTACTCGGGGTGGCTGAAGGCATTTCAATATGAAAAAGCCAAAGGGTCATGGGGTTGGGTAAAGGACGTTTCCAAAGGATTCGTCGTTTTTATCGGGTTAGCCGAATTGGTTGGGGCACTGGGAGTTATTCTGCCCGAAGCGTTAAATATTGCGCCTGTATTGACGCCAATTGCCGCAACCGGGCTTGCCGCAGTCGTTTTTTTAGGCGCCTTATTCCATGTTAAACGCAAGGAATACCGGGATATCGGCATGAACATTGTCTTTCTCGCATTAGCTGTATTTGTTGCGGTCAGTCGTTTTTAAGCCGACGGGATCTTTCGGTCATGTTAGGGACTTGCCGTTACTTCTTTGTGGTCCGGTTTCATGGGGCGATCGGCGATAAAGCGATAAATTAAAGGGACCGGATTCACCCGGTCCCTCGTGTCTATGAATACCTATTTTATGCTTTTTTCTTTCTTAATAGGAACCACCCTGCAAGCAGCATGATGAATCCGGCCAGGAAATAGTTATACATGTTTGTGGCCGTATCTGGCAGTTTGTTGCCTGCCTCCTCGTTGTCACTAGCATCAGCGTTCTCCGGGTCGCCAGGAGTGCCGGATTGTCCGGATCCATCAGGCCCAGGGGCCGGATGGGCAGGATTCGTTTCCTTTTCGTCCGGGTTGTTTGGATTCTCGGAGGAAGAATCCGTGTCTCCCGGCAGGCCCGGATGACTAGAATTCCCGGAAGAAGGTCCGGCATCCTCTGGTTCACCGCCGGGATTGTTCTCGTTTCCGGACGGTGATCCTGGATCTGCTTCTCCCGGTACGCCAGGATAACTGCCGCTTTCACCGCCAATGGCAATGTCCTCAAATGGGCGATCGGTACGGATCAAATTGCCTCCGGTTACTTCAGCCGTGTTGCGGATCGTCAGGCCGGATTGCCCAGCCACTACTTTAGCCTGGAATACGATCGTGTGCCAGTTCGTATCCGTAATGTTTCCAAACTGTCCGTTGACCGTACCGTCGACGTATGCGCCTTTATCGTTATCGATGGCATCCGTCACCGATTTGCCGTCCACGCTCAAGCTGCCTGTCACATATTCCAGTTCTTTCGGCAGTTTGTCGGCAATGGCGAGGTTCGTAACCGTAGTACCCGGCACAGTGTTGCGCGACCGGATCGTATACTCGATCGTATCCCCGATTTCAATGCTGCTGCCGTTCAAATCCATTGCAATCTTCTCGGATTCAATGACAGGGGATGGCGGCGTACCGTTGTCGGTTCCGCTATTGCCGTCGCCCGGCGTGGGATTGACAGGGTCAGGTCCAGGGTTACCGGGGTTGCCGGGGCCAGGTCCAGTGCCGCCTGGAAGCTCTCTCGTATTGACGAACTTGGCTTCGGCAATTTCCCTCGCCACGATAACACCGGTATGAGTCCGATCCTCCGGATTCGTAGTGTAGCCGTCGGCTGTATAATTCGCTTCGGTCACAGTGTACGCGATATCCGGCGGCAGCCCCTCCACCGTAATGGCCTCGCCGTGTTTCAGAAGAATGGTATCTCCACTCTTTATCTTGCCCGTTGTCTTGTCAGATTTCGTATAGGAATATTCATCGCCTTCACCATCGCCTTCAAATGTTAACGTGAAGGCAAACTCCTTCTCCTTGTCACCACCGTTGCCTGCCACCGCATTGCCGACCAGCAGACCGCCGACCCGTATCCGTGTATTGACGAACTCGGCTTTGTGGTCGCCATTCCAGACGATGGTGCCGGTATGCACTCTATTCGCCGGGTCGGTGGTGTAGCCGTCTCCAGTGCAATCAGCCTCGGCGACGGTGTAAACCAGATCCTTGGGCAGTATCGGAATAACAGCCGTTTGTCCATGTTTCAATTGAATGGTGCCGCCGCTTTTGATCGTTCCGGTAGTGCCATCCGATTTAGTATAAGGATACTCGCCATCCTTGCCTTCTCCGTCGAAGGTAACGGTAAACGCGAATTCCTTATCCTGCTCCCCGTCTTTACCCGCCACGGTCTGCCCGATCGTCAGCTTGCCGGAAGCAGGGGTCGGCACGACCAGCGGTTTAGTTGCAGTCACGAGCTCGCCGTCCGCAAAGGTAGGGCTGTCTTTCACATCGGCAACACGCACCGGATAAACCGTTGTGGTAGGCAGATAAGTATTCTCATCGATATAAGTCTGCTTCAACTGGTAGAGCCCCGGCGTAGGGATCAACAGCATAAGTTTGCCGTTTGCGTCTGTGAATCCTTCGATGGTTTTGCCGTTTTGGTCTTTCGCCGGTGTTTTGCCATCGGCTTCATACAGCGTAAATTTGACGCCTGGCAGCTCCTTGTTTGCAGGGTCTACCTTTTGGATATACAACACGCCATTGGACCCAGCGCCGCCGCTTACGTCATTGACGTCCAACGTGCTTTCGCTGCTTGCTTCGATAGGCGGCAGGCTGTCATCGCCTAAAAGCTCGATTTTGTTGCCGACTTTTCCAGGAGACATACCGCTCGACTCGGTCTGATAGACGAACTGGTAGTACCGGTTCGGGTCCTTCATCTTGAAGATCAGCTTTGTCGGGTTGCCTGCGGATTTCTGCATCTCCACCGTGACCTCAGGATCAGGACCGGTTAAATCGAGCGCCGCGCCATCTCTTTCGAGAGCTCCGCTCGCGGTCATCGTGGCACGGTAGACCGCCATATCGGGAGATGTCAGCGAGAGCTTGCCGTTCTCATCCTCGCGCAGCTTCAATCCTGTTCCAAGAGTGTCCTGCAAATAGACGCCATCCGTCATTGCGAAGGACGGAGCGTAATTCACCGTCCATTCCTGAATGCCAGGGGCCGGCTTGGTTACCGACTTGGTCAGCGAACCGAGCGGAACAATCACCTTGCGTTCCTCAGTGGTCACTTTTTCAACGCCGCCCCACTTGATCTTCAGCTCGGCTTTATTATAACCCTGAAACCTCGCTTCGCCTGTCGCGAGGTAGGCGTCTAACGCCTCAGCCGTTGGTCTTGCCTTCAGCAAAATGACATAAGGGCTTTCCAGCTTGCCGAAGGTGAAGGTACCTACGTTGCCGCTATGGGAGAAGCTGACCACATGGGCATCAGAGTCTGGCGGAATGACCTTCTCAGCCCTAATTTGAGTACCGTACTGCGTGTCTGAATTATTGCTCGAATAGCCTTGATAAAGCTCATAGAACTTTCCACTCTCATCATAAGGGGCAAATTCCCAGCCCTCAGGTAAGGTGTCCACCAGCTTAATGTCGCTGGCCACCCGGTTACCACCGTACTTAGCCATCGCTACAGTGTCTAAGCCTTTATGATTGACCGCGAGACGGAAAGTCGCAGTTTTCGTCACCCGGTCGTAGCCCGCGATCGTCCATGCCTCGTTGCTGTCGTTTGTGATGTAGCTGTTAACATCGTTAGGCTTAACTTTTTCAGGCGTACCGTCTGCCTTCAAGGGCTTGGATGCGAAGAGCATTCCCTTGTCAAGCATATTCCCGTGACGATTCACATAACTTTGTGCACTTATATTCGCATTTTTATCGCCTTCGAACAAATATGCGCGGTTATACCTAGGGGCTGCGTAGCCTGTTTTGGAATACTGCCCTGCGAATTGCTCCGGATCCGTCATTAGTGTACGGAAATTAAAGGTCGCCTGCTTGTCTGTGTAACCGCTGACCTTCAATAGATCCGCCACCTGCACGCCGTCCTGATACAAGGGAATTACTTCCCCTTTTAAACCATCGCCGGTAGTAAATGAATCCTCAAGATACTGCTGCCCGATCAAATCTATATTTCCCCTAACTCCATTTGCAAGTGCCGTCAAAACCGCTGGAGCAACCTTGCCCTTCGAATCCAGCTTGCTGGGATCGATGAAGTTCGGGGTTCTGCTGTACACCAGCAGGTCATACACCACTGCGCCGGAGTCGCTATACTGCGGTGTCATAGTCACTGTCCATGTGGTGGCCCCGATCTTAAGATCGTCAGCGGTCAATGTGCCGCTTTTGGCCAAGCCATGCGCGCCAACGGTGACCGTCGCGAAAGCACTCACGGTTTTGGGGTTATCCCCCTCAGTCGCATCGTTGTCCTGCAGGCCGCTTGGCGGATTTTCCAGCGACCAGTTGGCGCGAGCCTTATTGGTGAAGCTGCTGCCGCTGTTTACTTTGGACTCGATGACCAGCCGGACAGGGCTGTTTTCACCGCCAGGAATAGAATAGGTATCATTGTTTGCGCCAGTCGGGGTGATCGGCGTTGTCGTAACGGACCAATTATTCGTATTAGTATCCCACAGTTGATAAGCTGCCGATTCGAAGCTCAGCCCGGCCGGCAGGGCGTCAGTGATAGTGAAGTTCTTTAGCCCCTGCTTGTTGTAACCTTTGTTCACATCGATGGTCCATGTTACAAAGGTGTCCTCCCCCCGCTTGCTCACTGCACCAGATTGCTGAATCCAGTCCGGATAGATGTTGACGCGATACGAGGACGCCTTGATCAACTCATTCCCGGTCTCATCCTTCAACTGAGCGATAGTGTCCATCTTCTGGCCGCCATCGTTTCCAGGGACTGGCTGGTACTCATAATAGTACAAGTTTTTGGGAATCCATGTTTTGAAGGTAATGGTTGCCTTATTGCCGGCGCTCGCCGGGAAGGTGTAAGACAGCGCACCGTTTTCGTAGACCGGCATTGCAGGCTGCCCGTCGACCGCGAACGAGCCATCCACATAGACGCCGGCAGCGTTGTGGCTAGCGCCCTTGCTAATATCGTCATAAAACGTCGTTCCGGTCAGCGGCAGCGGTATGGTGTTGTCAATCTGGTCAAATGCTTCGACATCCACCTTCCACGTGATTGTCCCCTCTACAAACGAGTTTTTACCTAGGTTAACGTAGGAATACTGACTCGGCTTAACGCTGTCCAGAGGGTTTATCGCGATTTTATACGCGGGCGTCAGCGGCGGGTTGTCGATGATGTAGTTCTTGCCGAATATTTCTGTTTGTCTATCCTCCCCGTCGCCTAGATCCGACAAATCCGCTTTTGCGGAGAATGTAAGACTGATGACGACCTTCCTTTTGTTACCGTTAAAAAACACATCATCGCCATCAAAGGTAATGGTGAGGGAGGTCTCGCTAAAAGTAGCCGTTGCGATTTTCTGGCCCCCCACCGTGATCGACTTGCTGCCTGCTGCCGCCAGGTCCACCATCGGGAAATAGGTTTCTTTATCAAAAATCACCTTGTCGTTCTTCTGGATAATTGATTCAGAAGGGGCACTTTGATTATCGCCAAACACCGGCACCTTGATGTTGCTCAGATTCAGGGTGAACGGCTGTCTGCCGTGAATGACGCCCGTACCATCATCCCGTACAGGTTTTCCGTCCTGTGTGACTTCCAGCGGAAAAGGCGTATTCGCCCCCACGAGCACCGCCGTTTTGTCCGCCGGTTCTGCCGCCATTGCTTCGGAATGGACCGCGTGCTCCCCCTCAGGTACCAACGACGGTTCGCCCGGCGTAGCCTCTTCCTCAGGCAACGAAGGTGGTTCGTTCGGCGTAACCACATCCTCAGGCAACGGTGACGGTTCATCCGGCGTAACCACGTCCTTAGGCAACGGCGACGGTTCATCCGGCGTAACCACGTCCTTAGGCAACGGCGACGGTTCATCCGCGCTTACGCTCGCCTCCGCCTTCCCGTAACCGTCCTGCGCACTCTCCGCGTAAACGGCAGTAGAAAACGTTAAGGTCTGAAAGACTAGCAAAAAGGTTAGGTAGATAGATAGAATAGTTTTACCAACACTGCGTTTTCGTTTCAATACAAAAATCTCCTCCGTTCCGAAGTTAAATTTCCCGAAATTTGTGGCGACCGCAAGACCATCTACCCGACACAACGCTCAAGCAAATCATCGAATGCGATTTGGTTGATCCCAGTGGCCCGGATTTTTGCGAGTTCAAGATAAAAGAATAAGTGCCGTGGGCGTTCAGGCGGATGACAATATGTAGTAAATTCCCCCTCTCATTCGAACATCTTCACCACGTATGAACTGAAAATGACAGATAACGCCAAGTTTACACAGCGTATTTCACCATTATATTACCGGGACCTATACCAAACCTATACAAAGCCCTCGCAGCACCCGGCAATGAGCCTCGATTCGGGAACACGCCTATTGTCCATGTAAAATAGCAAAGGAGAACGCGTAATCGCCGTTCTCCTGTAAGTATCGTAAACTCGCTTGTAAACTCGCTTCTTGAAAATGATCTAACGTGGCGGCAAGATGCGCAATTTACTAATTATACTGCCATTGTTCGTTGTGATCTTTCACATTCAACCCAAAGAAAGCTAAACAAGCCGGCATCGGTAAAGTTCCGGTGCCGGCTTGCAATTTAAAGGCTTTTCATTGTTTTCTGAAATGAGGCTCGATGCTTCCGTATGACCATGCCAAGCAGTCACCGTTCATTCGTCCCGTCTCCACAATATAGGAAAAGTCCCATCCGGAAAACGGCTGAGTCGCTTGCTTGATCCAATATTCAAATGGCTTGTCTTCTCTTCTCATTTAAAAGTCTCCAATATCGTGATCTGCAAATCAAATATGACTCCATTTACAGATGCATCCGGAGGGCAGCGCGCATAAGGAGATAAGATTTAGTATTCGTGCTCGATCGCATACAAGTGCTCCTCTCGATTGATGCAATCACCTTTTTGCCACCCTTAGAACAGGCTAACATATGCTGATAATCTGATGGTATCACATCAAGGAAGCATATTCATCATCACTAAGTTTGATTATGGATTTTGGAAATGCCTAAGGTACCTTTGCTGGCGTATCTTTCGTACATCAAAAGCGCTCAAGGTTCACAAATTTCGCCCTGCTCCCGGAACGGATCTCCGCGTTATCCACAACGGATTCGCTTTCGTTTTACTCCTCGTCTCCCAACGCAAAGTCAACGGCGGCCTCGGCATGAATTCGTGTCGTATCATAAATCGGAATATTACAGTCTTCCTGTGAGACGAGCAGCGTGATTTCCGTGCATCCGAGAATAACGGCTTCCGCTCCCTTACGGATAAGACCGTCAATGATGTCTAGATATTTTTTCTTTGATTGTTCATTTATAATTCCAAGACAAAGCTCATGATAAATGATATCGTGAATGACCACGCGATCGGCCTCATCCGGAACAACAACCTCCAGTCCAAACGGATTGATAAGTCTGCTCTTGTAAAATTCCTGCTCCATCGTAAAAGCAGTCCCTAACAATCCCACCTTTTTTATTTGATCGTTAACAATTTTACTTGCTGTTGCATCTGCAATATGAAGAAAAGGTATCGATACCGAGTTCATCACTTCGGGCACCATCTTGTGCATCGTATTCGTGCATATGACGATGACGTCGGCTCCGCCTGCCTCAAGTTTTTGAGCCGATTCAATCATGATTTTCGCTGCCTCCGTCCATTTCCCTTGATGCTGCAAATCCTTGATTTCTTGAAAATCCACGGAATACATCAGGCTTTTTGCCGAGTGGTGCCCACCCTTTCTTTCTTTTACCCGCTCATTGATGATTTGGTAATAGAGCATGGACGATTCCCAGCTCATGCCGCCTATAAGTCCTATTGTTTTCATGCCTACTCAACCCCCTTCTTTTTAGTCTTATTTTGGCATAAGTGTCTCGGGTTTGCATTATGATGGATCAAATCTTGCCCTTGCTCGATACGATTCAGTTTAACTGGACGATCGGCGAAAAAATGCCCAACTTTAGAATAGAATCAGCCTTTTACTAACTTTAATGCACGAATAAGCCCCTGCTTGCAATCTGCTTTGACAAATAAAGCGAGAGAGTGGTAGATTCTATCTATACTAATTTCCTTAATATGGTGGGCTTATGAGAAGAAAATTACAAATTTATATATCGGCTACTTACTACGATCTTATCGAGGATCGACATGCCGCTGTTGAATCCATACTCCGAGCCGGTCATATCCCTGCTGGAGTCGAGCAATTTTTCAATGAAAGTCCACTGAACATGAGGAAAAGATGGATCGACGATTCCGACGTATATATCCTGATTCTCGGCGGATTCTATGGTTTAACGCTCCCCGATGATGAATCCAAAAGCTATACGCAATGGGAATATGAATATGCCGGAGAAACGGGAAAACCTAGATTTGCTTTTGTTCTCACAGATGAGAGATTAAGACAACTGCCATACGATTTCACAGAAATTGAACACTATCAGGAGTTTCAAGCGTTTAAGCAAACGGTCATGGAAGAAGTCCCGATCTATTATGTTGATGATGTACGGCACATTAAAATGGTACTTCGTGATCAATTGCCGAAGTATGCAGCAAGAGACGATTTGTATGGCTGGGTTTCCGGCAAGGATATCCCGGACGTTCAAAAGCTGCTGGAAGAGAATGCAAGATTAAAGGCGGAGTTGGAGAAAAAGAAATGATCGAGGGGCTGGCCGAACCAGTCCCTTCTTAAAATTGAGTGTTTTGCATAATTCCGTTTCAGAGAAGAAGCGATAGCATATTCACTGTCGTTAAGGGGTAATTTTCGAAAATGGTATTATATGGATGAAGAAAAGGGCAGACTTGCAGAATTTTAGAACAGCTCGTTTTTTAAGCGGCAGCCCGTTTTGAATGATGAGAAACGGCGAGCGCAGATGCAAGCAGAACAATGGCATTCAAATACTGGTGAGTTGTGACTTTCTGAATGCCCCGGACATGTGCGGCGTCTGCCGTCAAATAGGTTTTCAATCGGGAGTTGCAGCGTTCTACGCTGGTTCGTTCATTGTAAAGTTCCTTCCAACGCTTTGTATCCCGATGAGGGATGCTGTATCGCCGGAGATCATCCTTCGCATTTACTTTGACGACCATTCCATAGTTTGAAGACGAGCAGGCAGCCATGCCAAGCGGACAGTCGACTTTACCCGTGGCATGCGGGCAGCGAAATTTATGCATATCGCCGTCAACTCCCCAGTATGTCATCGCATAACCCATGGAACAGCACGGTGTTCCGTTCGAGGTCATGCCAGCAGGCGGTTCCTTCTCCCCCCGAAGATTAAGGGGAATGATGGCTTGTGCCTTGACGTTGCGGGCGGCCTCATAAACTTTCATTTGGTCGTAGCCCGCATCGAGTATGAAAAATCGTGTGCTCGTCCTGGACGCTGTTTTCTCGATCAGGCCCGGCGCCATTTCTCCATCATTGACATGCGCCGGCGTTACTTCCAAGGCGATCGGCAATTCACTTTTCGTATCGACCGCCAGATGAATTTTGTAACCAAACCATGTGATTTTATTGCCGAAGGAATCAATTTTTGCGCCCCAGTTCGCATTACCCGTTTGCTCGCTTTTGCGTTTGGGCTGCTTTTTCTCGTAAGCGCGGAGAGCGGCGCTGTCTATGGCGACGTTACTGCCTTCTATGATACCTTCCTGCTGACAGCGTGTGACCAAATCCTCAAAAAGCCGTTTTGCCAAGTCCTTTCTCGTCAGTTCTGAGAAAACTCGGCTTAATGTGGATATGGAAGGAGCTTCTCGATCCAGCGGAAGACCACACTGATAACGAAACCGGAGATCCGTATCCAAACGCTTATGCAACCCTGAAAAGGTACTTATTCCTTCAAGCGGCGCAGCCAAGAGTGCTCGTAGAATACCTTGTCTGCAGTATCCCTCAGCGCCTCGGGGTGAACGGCTTCTCAGTTCCTTGGCATACGGTCTCAGATCGAGAGAGCTGAAGAAGATCGGCAATCTCTCCTTGGGTTGAATTTTTAAAAGTTCTTCGAAGGAAAACAGACATTCTTGGAGAATATACAAAGTGACTTCCTCCATCCTTGAGGTTTTTGGGTTTGGTCACTTGAAAACTTCTCCAAGTTGGGGTGAAGTCCCTTTTTTATGTCCGAAAATCCTTACGGCTCAAGGCCTCAGATTACTGCAAAACGCTCAAAATTAGAAGCCTCATGTCGAATCCCCTAATTTCCGCGAGTCCGCTGCAAGGCCCTTATGGTTTTTTAACTTGGTTAAGCTCAGTTACTTCCATATCCTTTTTACTGAATTCATAGGTTACTGTAACATTCTTGATGATCTCCGTATCCTGATAGGCAAGGGAACCCTCAAACTCCAACGTATCATTGTCCTTCCACTCTATGTTATTTGCGAAACTATAATTTTCATGATCAGAACGGATCCATGTATCTAACCGGTTTTGGGAACCAAATTTGACTCTTGCGGATTCAACTAATTCCGGGCTGACTCTACCTTTTTCAACATTTACAATTTCAATGAATTCACTTTTATTCGAACAGGTGACTACAGCGACCAGCTTCCGATCCGGCGAAGGGATGAGTTCTTTAATGTACATGGATGGTTCTGAAAAACTTAGATACACTTTAAGCACGTTGTCTTTTATTCTCCATAATACATTTTGGCTCCCGTAATCCGAATAATGATTAAACAACGTAAATATCACACTGCCGTCTGCCAATTTATATATATTGGGGTTTTGATAATTTTTCGAAAGAACATCGACCCGAAGGCGGCCGCATCAGCGATTTTTTTATTATCGTTTGCCACAAACGGCTTCAGCTCGTTTAACGCTTTTATTCTTAATTTTGGATCATTAAAGCATTCTACCAGCCTGTTAATGGCAATATACACATGCTCCTCATTATCGCTTTTTAGAGCTCGGAGAAATTTTTCCGCATCATACTCCTCAGCAGGCTCCAACTTCATGTCTTCCGCCGTTAAATATCGAATGTACAGCTCTTGACTTTGATGTTTATAATATTCCGTGGCTAATAAAACCGTGGAGGTAGAACTATACAAAACAAGGCATGCAACCAAGGCGGCAATCCACTTTTTCGAGATTCCTCTTTTTCCTTTCACTGTTTCACAGTTCCCGGCTGCCTCAATTAATTGATCATCAATGGATCCGATCTCCCTAAACAACTCTTCCCTTTTCACAGGTAACCCCCCCTCTTTGTCCAGATAAGCTCTCAGTTTTTTTCTTGTCCTAAATAAAATGGACTTCACTTTACTACTGCTCATATTGAACCTCACGGCCAGGTCCTCGATGGAATCGGAGTAC
This sequence comes from Paenibacillus sp. FSL M7-1455, assembly GCF_038004655.1. Lineage (NCBI taxonomy): Bacteria > Bacillati > Bacillota > Bacilli > Caryophanales > Paenibacillaceae > Paenibacillus > Paenibacillus sp. FSL M7-1455. The sequence goes on from NZ_JBBORO010000001.1 coordinate 5,958,351, forward strand.
CAATACCTTCGAATAAATATATTTCTTGCACGCACTTCGGTTTTATATAAAAATTGACTAATCAAATTTGCCAGTTCACCCGCTTCATACTCTTTCTCTACAGTACGGGGGGAAGCCAAACATCCCTCCAATTCGGTCAGCATGAATTCAAATTCACGATTACGCTTTTTCGCTGTATTATAACCATGTTTATCAAGCGCGATGTTGCGTGTAAGCCTCCCTAAAAATACAGGGAACTTCCTGGGCAGATGAGGCGGTATTGCGTCCAAGGCTGCCAGGTAGGTATCGTTCTCACACTCTTCAACATCGGAATAATTGAAAAGTATGTTCCTTGCAATTACTCTGCAGTATGCCCCGTATTTATTCTTAGTCTCTATAATGGCACGTTGTGAGCGTTCTAAGAATAAGTGGATTATTTCTTGATCCTCCATCCGGCCTTCTCCTCTTTTCAATCTTAATCCCTTTGATCTATATAGTAGAAAATTCGCAGAACACGTTGCATTTTCAAAATAATAAAAATTGAAACTGTTATCCGATTAAACGTCAACGCATGCCGATTACCAATAGCCGGCTAAAATTGATTCAAAAATTAAAACTGAGTGCGATTCGATCTAATTTGGCTAAGCGCAAGCAAAATGTATAAAGAGCCCCCTTTTCTTAAAATCCCCTGTTTCAGAGTTATCTTGCGTTCTACGCTCGATGTACGCTTGACACATTACGTTTACACATGTAAACTTTAAATATCGTTTACGCGTGTAAACAAAAATCTAGAAGGGTGAATACGATGCACGAGTCTCCACACATTACCGAGGCTGAAAGCGAAGTGATGAAGCTTCTCTGGCAAAAGGAGCCTATGACCGCCAGCGAGATCATTTCCGAATTAACCCAACAAATGCAATGGTCGGATCAAACGATTAAAACCTTCCTGAATAGGCTTCACAAGAAAAAAGCCATTCGATTTGAAAAATCCGGCCGGAATTACCTTTACTATCCGCTCGTTTCGCATGATGAATACTTAAAAGCCGAAAATCGCTCATTCCTGAATAGAGTTTATAAAGGAGCTGTGGGAATGTTGTGCGCGAAATTTCTCGAAGAAGAGTCACTTTCGGAGAAAGATATTGAGGAGCTCCAACAAATCTTGGAGAACAAGAAGAAGTCATGAAGTATCTGGAAACAGCCTTCTCTCTTCTGTTCAACGCTTCAGTGGCATCGACGGTAATCCTATTGTTATTGCTTTTGATCCGGAAGCTGTGCCAAAAGCATCTTAAACCAAGAATTGTTCATATATTGTGGTTTCTTGTGTTGATTAAGCTTCTGGTTCCCATTGCTCCGCAGAGTCCGGTGAGCCTGTTTAATGTGCTGCCGCAAACGTTCCCGATGGAATGGGATTCGGGTCAGAAGAGTAAGCAACCTATTCACCTTAGCGAGAACGGGTCCAACCCGGAAATTCAGTCCAATGATGCGGATGTACAAAAAAAGCTTCCCGAGTTCACCCTGAACCGTGCGGATGAACCCGTTCCTTCCGCCGTGCCGCGTTCTTCTCAAGATCATTCCCCAGTGAACAAGGATAGACAGACTTGGCTATCGATTGGCTCGCTGGTGTGGCTTATAGGGTTTCTAGGCTTGGGAGGATATTACCTGTTTTGCGCGCTCATTTTCAGAAATAGGGTCGGGAACTCCATAAAGATCGAGGATGCTGAAGTACTCACCGCTCTTGAGGCGTGCAAACGGAAGCTGAACATAAAAAAACGGATATACGCCTATGAAACAAGCTATCTTCGCAGCCCTTGTCTTTATGGCTTATGGAAGCCGAGAATTTATTTACCTGAAGATATATGCACGATCGCCGACCCAAGCCAGCTGACGCATATCCTGATGCACGAGCTGGTGCACTACAAACGTAAGGACCTATGGTTCAACTCCCTGTGGGCTCTTTCCGTAGGGATGCATTGGTACAACCCTTTGGTGTGGCTTTCCGTAAGAAAGATGAAGGCCGATCAGGAGGTGGCCTGCGACGCAAAAGTTCTTGAAACACTGGGAGAGCGCGAAGCTTTGCCATATGGCAAGACGTTACTCCTGCTGTCGCGTTCATTTTCCCAACAACCTCCTCCTGGGATCAACCTGTCGCATTTTGGGGACAGCAAATATGAAGCGAAACGGAGGATGATGATGATTACCAAGTTTAAGGAAGGTTCATACAAGCTATCCGCCGCTGCGATTCTTTTGGTTATTGTCTTGGGAGCCATCTTGCTTACCAATGCGTCGGATGCCGGGAAGGATACTAGACTGGATATGGCGGAACCATCCGTAAACCCTGGTTTGAATCTATATCCTGCATACAACGACAGATTCAGATGGTTTCATAGTCTGGATCGGGCTCTCGATTTCCCCAAATATAATTATAAAGTGCCTGACTATCTTCCTGAAGGTTATCATTTGGATGCTATATCATATTATAAGAATGTCACCAACATCAATGATACCGATCCTATTCTCGATGTAGCCTCCGTTACTTTTGTATCTAACTTTGGCCAAAAAAATGAACAGACCATAGAGGTCAAGGCTTCCAAGGGCAAGGGGAATTTGTTGGAGGAAGGTGAATTGCGAGGCGCTCCTTATGCTCAGATTCCCCCAAATCCGAACAAGCCGCTTGAATACCGACAGGAAGCTGTGACGATCGGCAATGTCAAAGGCACTTTATTCACGGAAATGAGACGCGACAAGAAAAAGCCGGAAACCGGCAAAAGCTTCTACTGGCAGGATGACAACGTATGGTACGCAATCGATTATTATAGCGGGTATATGTCGCAGGAAGACCTCACAAAAATGGTGCAATCTTTTGTTAAACCGAAGGAAGTACAGCATGTCCGCTACGACGGAGCCGGAAACTCATTTCCCTTGTATGATGAGAGGGATTTGCTTGCGGCGAAGAATATTCTCGGCTTTCAGGTGAAAATCCCTCAGGAATTGCCCGGACTTAACCTGAACGGTTCGGTACTGCTTAGAGCCGGCGACCAGAATACCAGGTACGGGTTCAGACAAACGACGGACGCTCTATGGACGACCTATCGCGGATCTGACGATTCCTCAACCAATGTCTCGCTATATCAGAGCAAAGAGCCGCTTTTCGATGCGTCCCAACTCTCGCTCACCCGGACACTGAAGATGGACGGCATTGCAATTTCGGCTTATGAAGATAAAAATCATGTCTACTTATCATCCGACGAAAACATAAAACTTCCTTATTACGTATGGAAGCAGAACGATATTTATTATACTGCCGTTTTCTGGGGCATGGACAAACTCCCGGAAGACAGCCTGAAGGCTATGATTTCGGCTCCTGTGCAATAGGCTCGAGGAGTGCTTTAGGAAATGGCTTCAATAAGCAAGCCCCTCTCGATCGTGATTCGAGAGGGGCTTGCTTGTCATCCTTTTACAGCATAGTTTACCTTCACTTGTGATATGACTCAGCGAGCTGAATAGATCGAGGGGTGAGCACTGGGCCGCCATAGATGTCCAGCCAAGCAGTGATAGGCGTCTCGTACTACAGTGAAGCGAGTACGCGTTTGATGATCGCCTTTACGAACTGCTCGTCGATCGGTTCGCGCGAGAACCAGCGGCGGTAGAAGAGCGGCCCCATCAGGGCTGCGACAATCGTTGACACATCGGTGTGTGCGGCCAGCTCGCCCCTCTCTATCGCGTGCTGCAGGGCCTCTCGCAGGGGCGCCGCGTGTCCCCGCTGAATCCGACTGTGGATTTCCGCGAACTCCGGATTGCGCTCGGCGGTGTCGACGATTGAGGGCAGGACGAAGGACCAATTCGCCGTGGGCAGCAGATGCGCAATTTCCATCAGGATTGCCGTGACATCACCTTCGAGTGAGCCGGTATCGGGAGTTTCCTGCTCGGCAATCATTCGTGAACAGGCGTCGATCACCAGAGCTTCCCGCGTCGGCCAGTGGCGGTAGATGGTCGTCTTCGCGACCCCGGAACGACGCGCCACCTCGTCGACGGTGAAGCCACCCACACCGCCTTCGCTGAGCAGTTCAAACGCAGTGGTCAAAACGTTATGTCGTGAACGCTCGACGCGACTATTCATCTTGGCCGACGGCACACGTTCGGATTTCTTTGACGTATTCACCATCTTCCCTCCAACATCAACATATTTAAACTAAGGTTCATTACTTTAAAACAAAGGTCCTTCACATTATACCATGAGGGCATCCCAGGCGCCGGATTCACGACCGCGCCAAGCTTTGTCATGCGGTCACTTGTACTTTCCAGGTGAATATGATACGATACGGTATCGTAGCGTATATCCCATATTGAAAGGTTGTTATCTCATGAATTTCGCTTCTGTACGCATCATTACCGACGATCTGGATCGACTCGTCATGTTCTATGAAAAGGTCACAGGCGTTTCGGCGAAGCGTCCCGCGCCTGTCTTCGCTGAGTTCGTTCTGCCATCGTGTACCCTGGCGATCGGCCACTCCCAGACGGTGCAACTGTTTGGCGCTGGTTCCGTGCGCCCGGCTGACAACCACACCGTCATCATCGAATTTCGCGTCCACGACGTCGATGCCGAATACACGCGCTTGAAGCCGCTTGTCGACGAGTGGGTACAGGAACCGACCACGATGCCATGGGGGAACCGCTCTGCATTGTTTCGCGACCCCGACGGCAACCTCGTCAACCTCTTCGCGCCGGTGACCGAGGAAGCAATCAAACGGTTCGAAGGCAGGCGTTGACGGATCGTTGAAGTGATGGACGATTGAGCCTGACTCCTTCAAGCGTCTCTCGCTTTTTTGCTTGCAGTCCTGCTGCCTGACTCTATCATTGAACCGGAGCCACCTACCGCCCCCAAGCGGTTGAGGCACTGTTACAGCGGTTGAATGAGATCAGCGAGACGATAAGAATCGTTGCGGGTCATGATATAATGGAGCAATCAACGAGCAGGAAGGAGCATGATTTCATGGAAGCAACCGCACAGGACGTCGCGGAATGGATGGTCAAGGAAATCAGGTTCACGGGGACGCTGCACCAGGCCGATGCAATTGAATATGCGAAGACCCATTTCGGCGAACAATTCGTATTCATCAATGAGAATGGAAATGCGTCGTTATCCAAAGAGGTGAAGAAGGCTTTCCGCAAGCTCCATGGCGGCAGAATTGCTTGGGACCGCGACCGGTTCCTGTGGGCCTGGACCTGATCGTCCGTTGCGTATCCTCCGTCATTAATCAGAATGAATGTAAGCATGAAAAAACACATCCTAAACTGGGATGTAGCAATCTCCTTGATAAACCTTTCCATGAATTAAAGGACGAATTGAGGTTTACCAATAGAAGAAAGCTTATTCACCAAATGGGATGTGTTTTTCTGACGTAATATAAGGTTTGAATAAGTTCTACATTATGAAGCTTTTGCTGCCACTGCTTTTTGAATTAAAGCTTTTGCATCGTCAGTAGACAAAGTTTGTTTAGGTTGAAGCAATTTCTTCTCCGCTGCACTTAGAATACCTTTATCAATCAGTTTTGCCATAGATTTAACCGCATAGGCAGAAACGGTTTTGCCATCTTCAAAACCTGCAAGGATCGCAGCAGCGTCTTTATCAGAAACCGGATTGTTCAACAATCTAGCAAGAATGGTAGCCGCTTCTTCACGAGTGATATCCCGATCCGGATTGAAGTTGCCGCCGTAGCCTTGAATAAATCCGGCATGAGCAGCTTCAGCAATAGCATCTGCATAGGCAGCGTTAACAGCAACGTCCTTAAATGCAGGTGCTGTGGCTACTTCGTTTAGTTTCAACATGTCTACCAGCGCACGTACAAATTCAGCACGGGAAATAGCTTCTGTGGTTACTGGTGTTTCCGGTTGTTCGGTAGATGCAGCCAGGTTCGTGATACGTCCTTCTTTTTTAGCCTCAATCTTACCGCCTTTAAACGTATCCACGATGTACTGATAGAATACATCCAGATCGATCGGACCTGCTAAGGATGATTTAGCATCCACCAGCACTTTGTAGTTATCTCCGCCTGCTGCCATAAAGTTGTTAACTACAGCCGTATACGTTTTTTGAGGATCAATCGGTGTACCATCTTCAAGAGTCAGACTAGTCACACGTTCTGCGACCGGCTTATTGAAATCTGCTGTATACTTCAAGCCAGAGACTTGCAGTGTTTTGGTGTTTGGTGTACCGTCCGCGTTTGTACCCCATTGTTGCTGCAACAAGGTTTGAATTTGTTTACCGGTCAGCTCCAGTTTCACTAAAGTATTGCCAAAAGGTTGGATTTTAGCAAGATCAGCAAAGGTTACATCGCCTTGCGGCAGATCCGCACGAATCCCGCCTGGATTCATAAATGCAAAGTCAGCAGCGCTTGCTTTATCACCAAAGTCTGCTTGACGCATTGCATCTGCAATGAGGTTTCCAAGAGGCGCTTCGTTATTATAAGCATCTGTACGAGTCACAGAACCATCTGTTGTACCTACCGGCTTCGTCAGCTCGGGATGCTTATCTAATGATTTTTTAATAATAGCTAAAGATTCAGGGTCTGCTTTGACGCCGTCTTGATAAGTCGTTGTAACTGTAGCTGATTTTTCCGTTACATCCCCCGTCGCAGGGTCAATCATCAACTTAATATCTTCAAATGCCGTACCATAAGAATAAGCCTGCACGATCAATTTTCCATTCACTTCACCGTTAGCCAAAGCATGATTGTCACCTGCAACGATCACATCGACAGGGGAATCGGCAGGCAAAGCTTTGGCCAAATCAGCCGCTTCTCCAGTGGTTACGCCTTCTTTGGTTGTTGCTGGATCATGCGCCAGGACGATGATCGTTTCTACGCCTTGACCTTGCAATTCTTTTGCATATTTATTAATGGCTGCAACTTCTTCTTCTGCGCTTAAGAAACGCACGCCTGCTGTGCCCGATGGGGATACCTTAGAAGGCGTCGCTTTCGTCACTAATCCGATAAATCCGATTTTGACTCCGCCTACTTCTTTAATCACATATGGCTTGATCAATGGTTTGCCCGTGGAGGTTTCAACGACATTTGCATTGACATAATCAAATTTTGCTCCGGCATGGGTTACCTTGCCTTCTTTTGGATCAAGGCCGCCAAAGATTTGTGCTTTTAATGCAGCGATACCTTGGTCGAATTCATGATTGCCCAAAGAACCTACATCAAAGCCCATCATATTCATCCATTCCATCGTGGGCTCATCACGATCCAGGGATGAAATTGGAGCGGACGCGCCGACAGAGTCTCCATTATGGAAAAGCAGGGAGTTTTTATATTTGGCTTGAGCTTCTTTTAGATATGTTGCTAGAATTGGAGCAGTTCCTGCCTTTTTATCGCCAACCATCGATGTGGTATCTAACTGACCGTGCAGGTCATTGATACCGATCAAGTGGACTTCGACATCGTTGCCTGCTGCCGAGACAGAACCTGCCGCGCCAAACAGTTGGGAAAGCAATAGAGCGGTAGTAGCCACGCGAATGGTGCTTTTACCCAGAACTTTTTTCCATAACATAAGTTAAAAAACCCCTCTCCAAATTCTGTTCTGAAATACTTTAACATAAAACAAGTCATAAAAATCGTAAAGTATTTAAAATCTATGTAAAAAGTTTGGAAGATGGGTGGAGAAAGATACAAAACTATTTTCACCAAATGCAGTGCTTGCCTGAGTTCGATCTTCTCTAAAGGAGGGGGGCCACGCCTAGAAGACACGGGTATAAGACTACGGGAGGGAGTAGAAGGCTTCGATTTTCGCAGCTTGCCCCTTCTAACGGGCAGATTGATCGTAACGGCCTTGCCGTTCAATAGATGGTCAAGGAATTCGGACGTGCACCGAATCCCTTGACTCTTTTTATATACTCTCAACGAGTCCATCGCTTGGGCGAAGCTTATACGCAACAAGTAGCAAGAGAGGGAACAATATATTTTTCTCAAAATAATACTTGATTTACATTTATTGTTTAGTAAATAATAGAATTATATATAATAAATTCTTAAGGAGGAATTAATATGTTTTTGAATTTAAGGAAGGTTTTATCAAGTATCGTTGTTCTATCAATGCTACTACTAAGCAGTCTATCAGTATATGCTGAAGGAACTCAACTGGATTACTCTGAATACGTAAAGGAACTTATTAAAAATTACCAATCTCCGATCAATTCTGCCCCTGTTGATAGTCGTTTTGTAAACGAAATGGTACTAATGCAAGAAGAGAAAAACGGTGTAATCAAGTCTAAAGTTAATCTGGCCCAATCACATGGTGAAGATATGTATTCACTGGATCAGATTTTAAATGCTGATGCTGTAGAATTTGGAATTAGTCAAGAAGACATGGATAGAATCAAAGAATCAATTCGAATGGAGAAAAGCCTGTTCGAAAATGTCTATGCAGCTTTTGAAGATTTAAGTCAAGAAAACCATCCATTGGCAAAGAATATAAAAGAAGAGCTTGAAAAGAAATATCCAGCCTCAATGATTTATGTTGATCATACTCTCGATACCCCGAAAGATGGACAAATTTCTGGAGGAGGATGGCCGAACTGTCTGGATGACAATGGATGGGGATACCAGAACTTTATTGGATCAGATTGTTCTCTTGCACTTGCCTTAGCAAAACTTTGTGCTATGGATAGCACTATTGGTGGCGACCTTAGATACTGTAAACCTAATGTTCGAAATTGCTCCCCTTTGATTTTTCATGATAAGTACTGGCATACGCACTAAATGATTTACATATAATAAAATTCCATGCCTAAGAAGCTGATATTCGCTATACTACCTATTAAGTGCAACCTTAGGCCATGATTATTAAACTATTAGACAGGGGGCCTCTGGAGGGCATGAGTACTCGCAAAAAACCGCAAAACTTAAGGACTTTGCATTGCTGCTAACCAGTTTATCATGTGCGCCACTCCATAAAATCGCAGCATATTTACCATGTCGAATAACAAGGAATCGAAGCTGCTGTGAGAAAAGTTTTCCGGCAGCTTCTGATATGTATTGGTCGGTTGCCTTTTTTATGATGTTGATTATGTTAATCACTTCAAAAATTCAAGATATTTTTGTTTTTCTCAAATTTTTAGCGAATAATTAACTGGAGTAGATAATAAAAATGAGTAAATTAATTTTTAAATCACAATTTATAGTACTTTATTTTTTTGTGTTATTAGTTGGGTGTTCTCGCATTTCAGAAATGGACCATGCAGAAATGAATCATACAGAGATGAATCATGCAGAGATGAATCATGCAGAAATGAATCATACTGTGATGAATCATACAGAGATGAATCACATGGGATCGGATAGACCCCTGCCTGTCACAAATAATATGGCAGAAGTTCGACAGAGAGAAATATCAGATAGTATTAATTATTGGCATAAAAAGAACATTAAGGGCTCAAATGTAAAAATAGCCATTATGGATACTGGTATTGATTTTAATAACAAGGACTTGGTTTATGTTAAAGGTATTAATTTTGTCGGAGAGAATAAAGAAGATTATAAGGATGATCAGGGACATGGAACTAAAATAGCAGGTATTATTGGAGCAAGGGAAAATAGCTTTAATTTGCTAGGAATTGCTCCAAAATCACAATTATATATTGCAAAGGTTGCTGATCATAATGGGAATGTACTATTTGAAGATCTCATTAAAGGGATAGACTGGGCAATAGAACAAAGTGTGGATATTATTAATATCAGTTTGGAATTTCCTGTTGAAAATGAAGAACTGCATAATGCAATCAAAAAGGCAGCTAATGAAGGAATTATTATATTGGCTTCCTCTGGAAATATTAACTATGAAGGAGATGCCCGCCTAATGTATCCAAGCGGATACCCAGAGGTTATTAGTGTGGGAATGTTGAACGTAGAAGGAAAGTTGTTTTCTAAAGAATTTGGAGAAAAAAAAGTGGATGTATTTGCTCCAGGAGAAGATATTATTTCTACCTATTTCGACAACAAGTTGACACTAGATACTGGGGTATCATATGCCACAGCATATGCAACAGGATACACCGCTCTTTTAATTCAAAATTTTAAGGAAGAAGCACAAGAATATAATAATAAGGTTATAATAGAATCTCTAAAAAAATACCTGGAGATGGATATGTAAAAAAAGGGGCGGAAATAGTGTCTAAAAATAAATTGAACTCCTCCTTATTAATAAGTTTATTGTTTGGTTTATTAATTTTTACATTGTTTACCAGTGGTTGTTCGCAAAATCGAATGGACTTTTATGAGAAAACAGATACTACAGATCTATCTAAAGAAAATATAGGTGGGATCAAGATCGGATCCATCGAAAATGATGTTATGAAAATTTTTGGTAAACCGAATTCTATCCATAGGTCACAAGAACCTGATACTTATTATTTGATTTACGGTAAAAATAAAGAGGTTCAATTCAAAATCGTAAATGGAGTTGTGAGAGAGTATTTTTTTTCGGATAAAAAGCTTGCAACGGAAAAAAATATCTCAATAGGGGACTCCAAGGCAGAGGTTATTGAGAGTTATGGCGAAAACTATTATACGAGAACTGATACAGGAGAAAAAAACAATGTTCTAGGTTATTTTGATAAAGAAAACAATATCGTATTGGAATTTATCTTTGAAAAGAACCTGGTAGTCATATTCTCAACATATAATAGTGCATCAAATAACTAATTGGTAAGCACAAAAAAATATAGGGATTTAAACCAATAAAATACCTATTGCAATAATAAAAAAAGCTGAAAATTCCAGTGCATTTTCTCATTACAAATCAAGGCCGTCCGAGTTATCCGGACGGCCTTGATAACCTTCTGCATCTGAACGCAACCTATGATTTATGCAACAGACTTTACGTGGATGTCATTATTCAGTCACGAAGGTTATGGAACGAAGGAAGTGCGCTGGTAGATATGGTTGGCCGTTCCCGATTCAAGATCGTCTCTCAGCGTCACCGTAGGTCGCCCGATCAGATCAGCTAAAGCGTTACTCGTTTGCGCGAAATCCCCGTTACGGCTGGAACGGAATAAACCCAAGGTGATTGCAATGCGCACTTCCGGAAAACCTTGGGCAGTCAGATACGCCCGATATTCTTCGTCAGTGGCGACTTTCGATAGATAGGCCGACCGACAATATCCGATACCATCACCGCAACCCCTTCCATGTCAATCGCCTCAAAGGCCGTAAGATTCGGAGATGGACCATCCCAGTTCTTCTCGGTTAAGATCATTGCAGTAGCTTGGGCCAAATCCGAGTGCGTTGTCCAGGCAATCGGACCGTCCTCGAGAACAATCAACTCGCCCGTTTTGACGGCGTCGCCTATTAATCCAACCAATGAGGAGGCGTAAAAACCGTTGCGAATAGACGTATGGCGCATACCCGACTCTTTAAGCAAATCCTCTGTCGCTGCATGGTGAACCATAGGCGGAAAATACGACGTCGAAGAAGAACCCATATGACTCGTGTACAGCACCCGGGTGGCACCAGATTTTATCGTTGATGCTGATGAATCTTCTTTAACTCTAATCCCGATTGAATTCCCACTCTGTACTGCTCTTCTTCCGTTAAAGTGGCAGTTCTTCAGATTCTGCTTGTTCAGGTAGGACCCCAATTTCGATGGGTCTAGAGCACTTTATCCAGTCGCGGAACTTGTTCATTTTCATTTGCGGCACCCATCACCAAGCTAAGCCCCCTTTTTCGGGGGCATTTTCTATTACACACATATACTCATGCCCAGTAAGGAATTCCGCAAAAAGCTTGCCCATGTGTGCGATACGGTTCACCTTATAGCCACCCCTCTGGAAGTTCCTGAGCGAAGGGTAAATATCAGTTCAAATGCTCTGCCGAAATCGTTTCACACCCGTTGAATAACGCGAATTTTTGGAAGCAACTGTTCAAGGCTGTTCGCAATTGCGTTGTTTGCTTCACACCGTTTTCGTACCAGATGTTTTTAACATTGAGAGTTCCCGTTTTTCGCTCCGCGACGATCTCGGCTCGTCCAATAAAGCTCTCTCCATATAATAGAGGCAGCACATAATAGCCGAATTTTCGTTTGATTGCAGGCGTGTAAATCTCCCAGGTGTAATCGAAGCCAAACAATTCGTTGATAAGTTTTCTGTCCCATATCAAATTGTCCAGCGGGGCAATCAGCTCGCAGCGAAATTCCGGCTCCGGATTTTGCAGGACGGCTTCAATAAGCGGCAAGTCCTCCGCCCGGCAGTACAGCGTATCCTTCATTTGTTCCACGGCAACAGCAACTATACGAGCTTCGTGTAATAGCTGACGAAAAACCTCGTTGCGCTGAGCTGCTTTTAACCCCCATATATTCAGCCATGCATCTGACGCACGATTCCATAAGAGGCCAACGGAGCCGATTCGACGCAGTACCCGCCACTTATGATGTTCAAGCTCATCCTCCAGCGGCTCTGATGCATTCAGCAGGTTTGGTTGTATGTACTTCTTGGCTATATCGTAGTATTTACGCGTTCCTTTTTTATGATGGATAATCAACTCACCCGTCGAATACATCTGTTCCAGCACCGATCGGGATGAATTGTTTCCGCCGCTCCAGTGGATGGCCGATCGCCATGAGAAATCTCCATCCAATTTTAAATCATCCGAACTTACTGCACCGTGATTTTGGATATGAGTCCGTACTTGCGCTGTCAGCGCTTCCATTTCGGGATAACGTTCGGCATGTTGCCTGGCGGCTTGCCTGTATCGCTCAAAATACGGCCAGTCCTCGACAGGGATAATAGCCAGGTTCTTGTCAGGATAATCGACAAGGCTTCTATCCTCATACAGCAACTCGGCGAGCATTCCCTTGGTAAATCCCTTGATTCGCGACTGCAGCACCAATTCGGCGTTTTTCCCGCAAACATCGATGGGGTCGTATTGAATGCAGCTGACCTGCCGAACGAAGTCCAGAACGCCCTGCTTCCCACTAAATTTATATTCGCCCAAGAGTCCATGCTTCAACAACAGAAATTGCCGTGCCTGGCGGTTTGTTAATTGGATCATGTTCTCACCTACCTCCAGTTTAGTATAGTATAAAAACGAAAAAACCAACCGATCAGCCTTCTTTGGTTGGACCCATCACCGGCGGTACGGGTAAGCCTGCTTGACGTAATAGCACCATCATTGGGCTGCCTCTTCCTTGACCGCCTCTACTGTTTTTGTAAGCTGCTGCAATTTCTCCTGCTGTCGCTGAAACAGGTTCATCTTGACCCATATCATACAAAGTATTTGCTCAAAAGAAAAGGAAAAATGCAAACATTAGTTCCTGCTCCAGAGATTCGTATACGATGGACATTCAGGTTCCTGCCTTTAAATACTCGGTTCAGAGGCTATATTTTCAATCTATGAGTAAACATGAAAATTTGGTAGACTTTTCATATGGGATTATCTACCTGATATCAAAGACTGTGTGCCTAGCGCATTCGCTTCGTATTTCCGCCTGATCATGAAGAAGAATTTACGGATCATATCATTTAGGCGATAGGCTATTTATCGGCAATACCAGACGCCATCATTTTTGATGAAAACCAACAAACGACCATTGGCTAAAATTCCTTAATCCATTCGAACAGAACAGGGGCGATCGCTTTGCAGCTCTCAAATTCCACTTATTCCGCAATTAGGGCTCTATGTAAACAAGGCGATGACTTCGTGAAGACAGGGGATCTTGATGCCGCCAAGCAAAATTATATTGCCGCCCTCCGTTTATTGCCTGAAAATCATCAAGAATGGGAGGCCGCTACCTGGATATATGCAGCTATTGGGGACGTCCATTATCGTGTAAAGAATTACGACAAGGCCTTCAAGTGCTTTTTTAACGCCGTGCAATGTCCGAAGGGGTTGGGTAATCCGTATATTCATCTTCGGCTGGGGCAGTTATATTATGAACAGGAAAACTTTGAAAAAGCCGCTGACGAGTTAACCCGGGCTTACATGGGAGCCGGTATTGAGATTTTTATGGAAGACGACCCAAAGTATCTTGAGTTTTTGGAGACAAAGATAGAGATTTGAAATTTCAGGCTACGCAAGAGCTGATTGCGATAACATTATTTTCGAATTGAACGAAGGACGTGCACGAACAAACATCCTATTTGCCGTCTGGTGCAGGCCTACTGCAGAAAAGTTCCGCTAAATTTCTGTTTATACATGAGCAAGAATTAGATTAATAGCGAAGTTGGAGAAAAAGAAATAAAAGAGGGGCTGACAAATCAGCCCCTTCAGGCTGTCGAGAAACCCCCTGTTTTTTTGCAGGGGGTTTAAAATTGCCTCGTCGGTCACTGAAGTAGGGTTCTCAGAGCGCTTTAAATCGATTTTTATTTTAAAAGATATGATTCCCCATATAAAAAATAGAGTGTCGAAAAGTCCGTTGGACTTTCTCGACACTCTGGAGGGGCTGACAAATCAGCCCCTTCTCCGTTTCGCATTTCCCTACACCTGGCAAGCAGCAAATATCAGAAATTTCTCCTTACTTATGATACGGTTCAGCGAAAAGATTTCCACATTTAGAATTAGTTGATTAATACTTTTGGTTCCTCATTTGCAGGCCCTACAATCGTGTTTCCGCCGAAACTGAGATGCTGACCATACTTCTCTACGATAAAGTCGTTAAACGATCCGTCTGCATCCACTGTGGCAATGACTGTGGGAGCCCCTTTTTTGGTGAACGTCATTTGATCCTTGTCCCATGCATTTGTTCCTCTTGCTCCCTTATATCCTTTCAAATCAAGATTTAGCATCGTTTTTGCGTCTCTCACTGCATTCTTCATTAATGTATCCAATGTCAGCTTCTTGATCTTTGCATCTTTTGCTTTTTCTTTCTTTTGGAATTCCTCGTAATTATCTATGCTTTTACCATCACTATGATATACGCCTGCTTGGAGCAGTTCCAGCGTTTGTTCTTCAATGGCAAAGCTCGCATTCATCGTTTTGGATTTATACTTATATTGATACACATTCGGTTTGCCATCACGGACAAACACACGATCCAACTTAGCCCCCTGCTTGACCTTTCCATTGGTAAGCTTGGATAATACCTGAGCAGCCGTCTTCTCCACGCTTGCCGGGGCATTGTCAGGGGCATAATTTACGCCGTGCACCTCGCCATTCTCTTCCATATAAACTTGTTTATTTTGCTTGGCATTCGATGAGATCGTACCCACACTGTAGTTTGACTCTGAGATACTTACATACTTTGGTGCTTCCCCTGGGAACAAAGCTTCCCACGTTTTCCCCAGCTCAGTTTGATATTTTCCGCCATTTAAATCTTCATAGTTGACGTTAATATTGATGCTTTCAAGCTTTCCATTCTTTTTATAAGTAATAACATCATATTTGAAATTCTCTCTTTTAAAACTCACAAGATCTTTCATGGCTGTTCCCTGAATTAACTTATAGGTATTTCCTGTCAGCTCTTTCAGTTTATCCTGAGCCTGCTGCATAAGCTTCTGATCCGCCTTAACATTCTGTGAAGCATTGGTATTTACTTTGTTAGGCGAATCTGCCTGAACAGGTGTTTGGCACCCCAGCAAACTTCCTGATAATAACGCTACCCCGAGCATAGGGAAAATTATCTTTTTGTTCATATCGATGAATTCCTTTCTTTGGCTACCTCATGGTTATACTGAAAAGTGCATCTCCAAGCTGCTTTTCCATGCATATCAGTCAATTAACAATTTGAGTTCTTCATTTGGGGGACCTACGATGGTCATTCCATAAAAATCGATTGTCTGACTATACTTATCAATGGTAAAGCTGCTAAACGATCCGTCTTTATTAAATCTAGCAGTAACTGAAGGAGCCCCTTCTTTGGTGAACGTCATATAACCCTCATCCCATTCATTCGCTCCCCTTGCGGCTTTATACCCTTTCAAATCCAGATTTAGCATCGTTTTTGCGTCTTTCACTGCGTTCTTCATCAAAGTGTCTAACGTCAACTTCTTAATCTTTGCACTTTTTTCTTTTTCTCTTTTCTGGAATTCTTCATAACTGTCTACCCCTTTACCATCGGTATGATTTACGTCTGCTTGGAGCAGTTGCAGTGTTTGTTCTTCAATGGCAAAGGTCACGTTCATCGTTTTTGATTTATACTTATATTGATACACATTGGGTTTGCCATCACGGACATACATACGATCCAACTTAGCACCCTGCTTCACCTTTCCATCGGTAAGCTTAGGCAGAACCAGATCAGCCTCTTTCTGCACGCTTGCCGGGGCATCGTCAGGAGCATAATTCACGCCATAAGCCTCGCCATTCTCTTGCATATAAATTTGCTTATTTTGCATAGCATTCGATGAGATTGTACCCGTATAGTAGATTGACTCTGATATATTCACATACTTCGGTTCTTCCCCTGGGAACAAAGCTTCCCACGTTTCCTTCAGTTTGGTTTGATATTTCCCACCGTTTAAATCTTCATAATTGATTTTAATGCTGATCGTTTCGAGCTTTCCGTTAGCTTTATAAGCGATGATATCGTCCTTGAAGTTCTCTCTTTTTAAATGGATAGATTCATTTGCAGCAGTTCCTTGAATCAACTTATACGTATTTCCTGTCAATTCTTTAAGCTTATCCTGGGCCTTTTGCATAAGCGTTTGCTCAGATTTAGCATCTTGTTCAATGCGTATATACTCGTTGTTATGCGAATTAGCTTGAATCGGTGTATCATATCCAAGCAGACTTCCTGATAATAAGGTTGCTCCGATGATAGGAAAAATTATTTTTTTGTTCATACGAATAAACTCCTTTATATTTTTTTACCCACAGCTTTTTAATGGAATGCTTCAGTCACGTTGAAATAAATCTATAGAAGCAGTAGTCATCACCCCCTCTCTAATTGAGCCTAATCCCTGCATTTCCTTGATTAGTCCGTTCCTTTTTCGGATAACTCCTGTAGCTCGATTTCAATACAATAGACCGTTCCTTTAGAGGTGAACAGCGCAGTCACGGCTGGGGAACCCGCTTTTGTGAAAGTTAATGTATCAAACCGTGATTCAAGTTTGGATACGTTATAATCAGTAAGGTCCAAATTCATCCATGCTTTAGCCTGTTTCACGGTTTCCTCACGAATCTTATCCAGCCCAATTGCTTTTGTTTTCTCAACAAGATCTTGATATTTATTTTTATCGTCCAATTTATAAAGATGATCCGACAACGGAAAAGCTAATACCCTTGTGATCTGATTGGTATCTTTTTGTACATCAATGAGGATAGAACCCTTGTTTGTTTCGTACACGAACTTATACACCGGGTTTTGATTGGGTCTTAAGATCATTTGACTTACTGACCGTTTACTTTGTTTAAAATCCCCGACTTTATGAAAAGCTTGATCCGCTGCATCTTTTGCGGCATCTGGAACCTGGTTCTCTCCAATCGTTTGTTTCGCATAAAACCAGTTACCTTGGTCAAATTCGATCGATCTGTTTTCGTTGCGCGCTTCTATATGAAATGTGTTCGCACGATATTCGTACACGATCACTTCATTAATTCCTTCTCCCTGGGGAAAAATCTCATTCCAAACCCTTTGCAGCTGGCTTTTAAATTCTTGGTCCTCAATATCATCAAAGCGAATCATCCCTGTATGAAAATGCTTATTCCCATCCAAATCCTGCGCATAAAGAGTATCCACCTTCTCATTTGGATTTTTTTTCACTTCTTTGACAAAAGGGTTGATATATTCAAGCAAGGATAGCCGCTCTATGGTTTGAGCCATGACAGGAGTTAGAAACACACAAAAAGCAACCAATGCCACGGCGATGACTCCCGCTCTTCTTGTGAAGACCGGCTTTTGGGGTGGCACGCTTTTTGATTCAAGCTTTTCTATAATCTGTTGACTCATGCTGTGCTCCGGCGTCTCCGTATCTCGAATCATTTGCTCCACCTGGTGAATACTTACGGTTTTAGATGGATTTGGTGATCGACGCATTCGCTGTTCCCCCTTCATTAACTTCCTTCGTCTGCAGTTTTTTGCGAAGACGTTCATACTTTTTGCGCACAGTTGCTGGTTTCATATTCATCATTTCACTAATCTCGTTAAAGTGATATCGATGAATCGCCCGGAGAACCAATATATGTCTCTCTTCCGTCGTCAGTAAATTTAGAATTTCCTTCAGTGTCGTTTGACTGTCGATTTGCTCAGTCGAGGCCTCAGGCTGATCATATCTATAACGATCTATAAAACGAAGCCACCTTTTTTTGCCCCTGATTTGATTCAGACTGTAATTGTAGGCAATTTTGTACAGCCATGCCGAGAAAGTCATATTTGGACGATACTTATGTATCTGTTCATACACTCTAATAAATATTTCTTGCAGCGCATCCTCGGCTTCTTCCTTGCTTTTGAGCATATGGTAACAATAGATATACATTGGTTTTTCAAATTTTCTTATAATTGACGCGAAAGCTTCCTTATCACCAAGCTTAGTCCTTTCAATCAGCATCTCAATTTCTTCTGAGTTTGATTTATACTCTCTTTGCTGTCTATCCAAAAATCATCCCCCCTCCTGGCTACACTCTTAATACACCAATGCAGCTCATTTTGTGACAGCAGCATCAAAAATAATACTTGATAACATCATCGGCTCGATCTTGAAATGATGAACAAGAAAAAAAATATTTACGGGTATAAAACACTAGGAAATCCTTGTTTTCCAATTGTAACGTACGAAGCCGGCAAATTATTCAGTACTCCTAGAGGGGCTGCTTTATCCACTTATTCACGGCCTGCTTGCAGACGGACTGATCGAGGTAGGTCCCCGATGAACAGACGGAGGACGATTGAAAAACATACGCATTGCATCACGGGAAGAACAGGAGATCTATTCGAATGGGGGAATGCGGAATTAGCGAACCAAATGCATTGTTTCGTAAGCGAATTGGCATGCCAGAAAACGAAAAATAACATTTGCCGCTACCGCCAGTTCCTTTGACCGGGGGAGACTGTAGCTTCGCGCAACGGGGCATTTCGGGCACGGAAAACGTACAGTGAACACGGGGACTATGTGTTGGAAATGAAACTGAAGCATAAGGATAACGAATGGAGACTTGGGTATGTCTTCAATTCCGGAAATCCGGTCGATGATGTGGCAGAATTAAAAGAAAATCAGACATCATCGCCGAATATCCGGATTCGCCATTCAAGGCTTAAGACAGTTGATTGTGAAGTACACGAAACTGAAAAAGCATCGTGCTATGCGATTGAAAGGATTTTCATGGGAATATCAATTTCTTGTTATGATTGCGAGCTTTCAAGAGCCGCGGTGCGGTAATTGTTATTTTGCTCAACGGTGGCTTCTGAAATTGCCTTCTTCAGCTCTATAGCGTTCAAATTCACGCCAGTAGTGGGGGTTCCAATCTGGACACGCCATGAATCGTCAATGGTACCCCCATCGACAGGATCGAATCCGAGTGTATCGATAAGCTTCATCACAACCGCTTTGGACGCAGGATCGTCTGCAAAAACCGACAGCGCAATTCGATTCTCAACGCCTTCGGGTTTTGCTAGATCAATAATACTCTGAGCCACGATGTGGTTGAACGCTTTGACGACTGGGGCTCCGATATGCTGCTCCACCCAACGGCTTTCCGTTTTAATGCTGCCATCAAGGAGCTGTTCAATTCTTCCATCCCGTTGTACAACATAATTGCTTGCATCAATAATAATAGCTTTATCCTGCCTAAGATCGAACACTCCGCGAGGAAGTGAAGCAATTTTGATGAAAGGGATTGCAAGAATAATAAGATCGGCTCCACGAACTGCTTCTTCAATAGTCACCGGACTCGCTCCGGTGAGGACTGCAACATCTGCCAATGTGTCCGGTCCGCGTGAATTTGAGATGTTAACCTGATAACCCAAAGCAACAAACTGTTTGGCCAATGTTGATCCGAGAACGCCAGCTCCAATAATTCCAATATTCATGCCTATACTCCTCCAATTCAAATTTAATATGGAAACGCTGTCCTAAACAGAACAGAACAGTTCTGTTCATTTTAAAGTATAGCTTTGTCCAATGTCAAGAAAGAAGAGAGAATGGGCAGACGCTGCACAACTATTGGTTAAGGTGCAGATCGATTAGGCTGACCGATGCTTTTTTTAATTGTTCTCCTGCAATGTCTGCTCCCATAATCGGTGCTGTGGATAAAGCGCCATTAATGAGCAGCAGAAGCTGGTCAGCCAATGTATCGTCTGTAGCCCCGGCTTCTTTTGTGAGACGCTGTAGGAGATTCCTTAACTTATGGATACGCTCTTGAACAAGATTTTGGATAGGATGCTCGCTTGAAAATTCGGCTTGGGCATTCAAAAAAACACAACCACGATTTCTAGGTTCTGTCAACGATGTCTTAACACTTTCCACTATCGCTAATATTTGCATACGTGGCGCCCCCTCGTAGACAGAGATGGCATCTTCAAATAGAACCCACGAACTTTCATTTTGTTCTTCTAGGTAAGCGATAATCAGATCATCTTTTGAAGGAAAATGACGATATAACGTACCTTTGCTCACTCCGGATACTTCCACAATTTTATCAACACCTACGGCACGGATTCCCTCGTTATAAAATAACTCAGAAGCTACGTCCAAAATTTTTTGACGAGCCGATTTATAGGTTTTGTTCATTTATAACCACCTGACCTATCTATAAAAATGAGAAAACTCCGCCTTTTAATGAGGCAGTTCTATAGTACCACCCCTTTCTTTTTACTACAATGAATGGATAATTTGACGATTCAGCTCCCGTTTAATTGTAAAATGATCATCACAGTTTCACATATTCTGAAACTAAGTTCCTGCGTCGAGCCGGGGCACTCACAACGTCCGCGACCTCGGCAACGTCGGGCTGAACCGTGAGGACGGCAGTAAAGAACCCCAATTTTCCGCCGTCACTTATGATACGGTTCAGCTTAACGGAGCTATCGGTGAAAAATACTAAGGGGGTTCCCTTCCGCTGTTCTTTATAATATGACAACGGTCTGTCATACATCTTCATTTCAATCGGTTCAGATGGGCACCTGTCCGTTATACATATGCTTTCTACCCGTCACCCACTATATATCCCTCATGCTTTACGAACAGATGGCGAATAAAATACGTCACTATGCATATGAAGAATTCTGTCCCAGTTGCCGGGATTCGTCGTATCTGGAGAGCGGTGCTCTAGAATGTCCTGATATAGGGTTGTTTTTTCCTCCAAATGGGCAACGTGCAGTTTAGCTTCCTCGAGCTTAGCAAGCGCCGCCTCTTTATGCTCCATCATGAGTTTGTAGCGCTGAGGAATGGTCGAATCCCCTTCGAGGCATAAATCGATGTACTTTTTTATGAGTTCAATGGGCATCCCGGATTGCTTGAGGCATTTGACGCCATGCAGCCAGTTGATCGATTCTTCATCGAACATCCGGATATTATTCTCATTGCGCTGTACACTCGGCACCAAACCTTTATCTGTGTAAAAGCGCACGGCGTGCTCGGTGAGTCCTGTTATCTGGGCGGCGTCTTTAACCGTATGCATGCAGAATCCTCCTAGGAAAACAATTTTTAAAGACAGCTTGACTTCGTGTAACGCGAAGGTTCTAAGCTGATTGTAACGCAAATTGGTTATAAACGGAATCTCCGCTCTGTAGTACCGTCCCCACGGGATTCGCTGCCGTTTGCCGTTATTTATTTGAACAATAGGAGGAATTACAATGCAAACCGTAACGTTGAACAACGGAGTGAAAATGCCGATCATCGGCTTCGGGGTCTACCAGGTTCCTGATGCCGAGGAATGCGAGCGTGCAGTATATGAAGCACTAACGACCGGTTACCGCCTAATCGACACCGCCGCCGGTTATCTGAACGAGGAAGCGGTCGGACGCGCGATTAAGCGCAGCGGCGTACCGCGAGAGGAGCTTTTTATTACGACCAAACTTTGGGTTCAGGATGCCGGCTACGAGAGTGCCAAGCTGGCGTTTGCTAAATCCTTGAAGAAGCTGCAACTCGACTATCTCGATCTGTACCTTATACATCAGCCGTTCGGCGATTACTACGGTGCTTGGCGTGCAATGGAAGAGATGTACAGTGAAGGCAAAATTAGGGCAATCGGAGTCAGCAACTTCCTGCCCGACCGTCTGATGGATCTCATCGTGCATAATGAAATCGTGCCCGCCGTCAACCAGATTGAAACGCATCCGTTCTATCAGCAGACGGAGACCACCGATTTTATGAAAGAGCAGGGAGTTCAACACCAGTCGTGGGCGCCGTTCGCTGAAGGACGGGGCAACATGTTCGGCAACAAACTGCTGACCTCGATTGCTGTTAAACACAACAAGTCCGTCGCCCAAGTCGTATTGCGCTGGCTTGTTCAGCGCGAAGTCGTTGTCATTCCAAAATCGGTGCGCAAAGAGCGGATCGTAGAAAACTTCGATATTTTCGACTTTGAGTTAAGCGCGGATGACATGAAACAAATTTCCACCCTCGATACGCGGGAAAGTCTCTTCTTATCGTACCGCGACCCAGAAGTCGCCAAGATGATGGGCAGCTGGAGAGTCGATCTGTAACCTCGCTGAAACACAAATTCATTACGCGTATATCTCCATCTATTAAGAAAGTACAGGGCTGATGCCCTGTACTTTCTTGTATTAGAGTTAGCTTTAATCATGGAACGTATTTCGCGCCCCAAAGCATGCTAAGGGGAATGCAAATGGTCGAGATCTCTGTTTCATGGTATTTTAGAACGTTTGCTTCGCCCTACTTATGATATGGTTCACCGCACTGTCAGTAACGGCAAGTTTTAAGGCCATCCACATGGGATGGCCCCTTCTTTTGTTTGCTAATTGTTCACAGGAAGCGTAAATTCTAGTTCCGGGATGTATTCCTTGCCCATTCCTTCTTTCAAGAGGTATGGTTTGACCGTGACCATCTTCGGAAAACTAGGGAACGGAGTAAATTCGACCGTGCTCACATACGTCCCGGAGTCTGCTCCAGGACTACCGCTTCCGGACATAACATTGGCGTATTCCCCGCGTTCATTCTGTATGTCGTACTGGAGGGAGTCTCCTATCTCTGCATCCACTTTGCCGGAAAGGTTTACTTCTAGTTGCGAGGTAGCCTCTGTCATCTCGAGCTTTGTGATACGCATGGCTAGTTCGTTGTAGGACTTCGTCTCCTCGGATGCTAGTACGATCGACTGGCTTGTTGTTTTCTTGACCGGGAATGATAGCGTAAAATACTGCCCAATAGTTGCATCCCGAATCACTACTTCCAGATTGAACGCATCTGGCAATTCAAACGAAGTCGTATGCGTCTCCGAAACAGACGGCTGTATCGTCAATATGGACGAATTGTGGTGTAGAATATCTGAAGCCAGAGCCGTTGCCACTTTCAGCTTCTTGCCGTTCGCCCGAACTTCGATCATGCTGGATTCTTTACCCTGCCTCTTCCACATTTCCGTCAATTCCTCGAGCGTAGCATTCGTCCATTTCTTCAGAGGCGGATTCTTGCCATCGTCCGTTTCCCTGGTCAGCACCATGGACATACGGGTCCCGTCGTACATCATCTCGGATATTTTAAAGGTTACGCCATCATGCGACTCGCTCGCATTAATCTTTGCGGTCATACCTTGCTTGGACGCAGTCTTCAAACCGGTATCGCCTGCCTCGACGAACAGACTGCCAACTAGCGGCAACTTGCTCAATGCATTGGCCATTGCCGGATTGACGAACCCTGCGCCAAGGATGCATAATAACACCACTGCTGTAGACGCTGTGATCAAACTTGCTGTGCGCACCCGGCGTCTGACCGGTTGCACGCGACCGATCTTGGGCATCCCCTGCAGTCTTGCCATAACCGCCTCAGCCGTGCGCTCCGGATCAGCGTGTATATAGGTTGGCTTTGCTTGACGAATACGAATTTCCAAGATCATCCGACTCCCCTCTGGTTAACATTGACTTCAACTGCTCTCTCCCTCTCGCCAGCCGTGTCTTGATTGCACCTTCACTTAACTGGAGGGCGTAAGCGATCTCCCTGACCGACAAGTCCTCAAAATAATACAAGATGATCGGCGTTCGAAATTTCTCGTCCAGATCTATGATGGCTGCATAAACTTCCTTGTCCCTGCTCTGTTGCAGGTAAATGTCTTCCGTGCTCTTACTCCTCTGCTCAGGCAGAAGGTCAGTCGGTTGCTCTCTCCGATATTTGCGTTTTGTATTCAGACACAGGTTAATAACGATACGTACCAGCCACGGGTACGGACGCTCAGGATCTCTTAATTGTCTAATCGAGAGATACGCTTGCACCATTGCTTCCTGCACAATATCCTCTGACCTGTTATGATCGCGCACGTATGTGTATGCGACATAACGTAATCGGTCATTGTAATCCCGGATCCATTGATTAAGTTGATCCATCTTTTCCAATTGACTCTCACCCTCTTCCTATCATAATGACAAATGAACTCAGGAAAAGTTTCATATAAAATTTACCTATATTAGATTGAGCGTCGGTCTGTATTTAAGACCTGCCTTTAACGAAGAACCGATTCAAACACTTTTCAAGACATATATCATAATCTTGATCTTGCTCTAAGCCCCTTTTCGAAGGGGTATTTTCTTTTTCAGGAGGGATTCAGAAATGAAGATCATCAAGACCCCTCACGACCTTGTCGTCCTGCGCCAAGGTGGAACACTTCCTAAGGAGCTCCTCGACCTGATCGACGACTACTTTCTACAATTAAGGGACGAACTGAGGAGGATAGCGAGTTTCGGTTGGACAAGCACGGCTACATCGTAGTTCTCGAAGCGGGGGACAACGTCCGCGATCTCGGCAATGTCGAGCTCAAGCGCGAAAATAGCGGACTGCTGGGCAGTTGCCCCGAGTACGCCGAACTGCTCGATGTTGGCGAAATCCTTCAAGCGTACAAAGTCGCGGTGCTGTACGACAACGACTACCTGATGACGTTCTTCACACAGGCCGGAGTACACGATGAGGAGGTGGAACAACGGCTGAAAAATCAAGCGGAAAGAAACTGACGGCAAACGAACTGATTCTCCAGAAGTTGAAAGAAACGTTCGATCAAGACGAAAACGTAGCCAATGACTGATCGGAAGCCGACGCACCGCGTCCGCGTTGTCCTGCGAACTACGGACGCCCAAACAGGAACGAATCCCTATGTTGACGGCTCTGACTTCTTCCTCGCCGTCGACGAGCAGGAACAGACGGCGGACTTTGTTTGGGAAGACGTAAGCTTCGGGGATGCCCCTCTTTTTCACGGAGGAGACCTTCCCAGCGCCGTCCGCTGGGTGAAAGAACTGGGCGAGCCTTTCCACTGTCTGTACGATGACCCCTTTCTCTCAACAACCCCGGGAAACATTGCCGACCAAGAATAGAGAAAAAAGCGAAAGTACTGTCTTGCCGCTTTGGGCGCAACTGACGCTTTTGTTGCCGCCTCCATCTGCCTGGTACAAGCCCAGGCTCTTTTTTTCTACGAAAAGTCCCCAATTACAAATAGATATTATTAACTAGCATATAGAATTGATGCCTAATCGATAGGCAATCTTGCCGGATCATAGGGAACGCAGAAGAAAAAGTGAGATATAGCGAGATCTCGGGGACCATCCTCCGTCCATGAAGTCCTGTTCCTTCCGTGGGATGTGACGAGGATGTTCCATCAAAAAATGATAACCCTATGTACCTTTTCAGTGTTTCCATAGCCCGAGACCTGCACACATATATACAAATCCATGCCCGCAAGGAATTCCGCAAAAAAACTTGCCCTTATTTATGATACGGTTCAGCTTAACGGAGCTATCGGCGAAAAATACGAAAGGAGCTTACCGTAGCAGCTCCTTTTTTGTAGATATGAACTTGATCTTACTATCAACGAACGGTCGGCGCGCTGTTATCTTAGTAAGAAGTTTTCATAAGAGCTTCTCAAGGACTCTATGACAGTTACAATAACGCTCAGAAACTGGCGCTCCTTCCCTGTATCAATAATGTTTTTCTAATCATGGAACTTCAAATCTCTATTTTTGTCTCCAGAAACTCACGGTACTTTGGGTCATCTTCCATAATGGACATCCCCAATAGCCACATAGATCCACGTTGCGGCCTCCCATTCTTGATGTTTTTCCGGCAATAATCGGAAGGCCGCAACATACTTATTCTTGCCCTCCTCAAGAAGGCCTTCTCTCACCAAATCATCACCTTGTTTACACAGCGCGGGTAATTTCTCTGCCCTGTTCATTATACTTAAAGATGCGAACCGTGCCGCCCAGAACAAAAACTGCATGCTGAAATATATGACCCTCGCGATGGACAGGGGCGTACTTGGCCAGACGGTTCTAATTTCGCACTGCAACCAATACGAGTCAGGAATAGAGGTCAAGCAGGGGAACATTATGGATGCTTTATTTTTAATGGTAGTATACCGATGCTGGGCGTACACTGCCAAAAGGATCGTTAAGCTCTGGCTTACGCTTCAAATGCAGTACGAAGAAGAAATATTGAAGCTATGAATCTTAAAAGCTCATTTTCCCCTATATATGCCCACTCAATAGTATCCTAATAAGCACGTAACACTTCTGTTTTATTACACTATAAGATTCTACCGTTTTTTTATACTCTACCAAAGCCCTCGTAGGCTCTGTTTTTCGGATGAGGACGAAACCACGATGCTGCAAGGGCCAATAGGGAAGTCCATAGCAATGCAATGATGACCCAGTGGTAGCCGTGAAGGATGAAAGCAAAATCAACGTTCGAAATCACAGCGTTTTTTCCTGAGTACAGCACGTTCTTCATATGGGCCGGTAGGGCAGCACTGACAATGGTTAAAGAAAGGGCCGTACTCAGCACCTGGCCCAAGTTATAGAGCATGGACCGCAGCCCATTGGCCATCCCTCGGCTGTTCTCAGGAACGGACGACATGATCTCCATCGTATTGGGCGTAAGAAATAAGCCAGTCCCGATCCCGATTAACAGCATCCCGCATGCGGTGGCCCCGTAAGGGAAATTCCCCCCGATTACGAATAAGAGCATCAGTAGCCCTGCTATCGATAGGAGTATTCCAAGCGAGGATAGGAGTCGAAGGGCGATTCTCTTGGTTAACAAGCCGGCAATGGGGGATATAATCAACATCCCTATCGTAATTGGAAGAATCCTTAGACCGGCATCAAGTGCGTTTTGATGGAAGGCAAATTGGTAGTACAGCGCGAAAAGCACGGCAACAGCCGTGCGAGCAAAGGAATGAAAGAAGGTGGCGATATTCGCCATACCGAACATCCAATTTTTAAAAAGGCTTATATCCAGCAAAGGTGAAGCTGATCGATGCTCATACCATAAAAATATAGGGGTTATGATCGCGAATACAGCAAAACCTCCAATCACTTGCTTGTCTCCCCAGCCCAACTCTCCCCCCTTGGATAGAGCAATAATTAAACCAGCTAAAGCGATAAAGACCAAGATACCCCCATATCGATCGACTTGGGTACGAGGCTCTGTTAGCGGCTTCTCCTTTAGAATCCGGAGGCCCCAGATGAAGGCGATGATCCCGAAGGGGACATTGAACCAGAATACCCACCTCCAGCCCCAAGCAGTGGTTACCAGGCCACCTGCGACGGGGCCTAGCACCTGCGCGATGGAAGCGGACAAAATATTCAGGCCTAGACCGGTGCCAAGCTTCGATTTGGGAAAAGCATCGGTTATCAGCGGCGTTGTGTTCGTCACCACGAGAGCTCCTCCGGCAGCCTGTATGATGCGGAGAAGAATGAGTACATCTGCGCTCGGGGAATAGCCAAGAAGCAGACTCGCTACGGTAAAGACGGCCAATCCTATTAAGTACATCCTTCTTCTTCCGAAGATATCCGAAATTTGACCGAAGACCAAAATCAGAATGGTGTTGACCAGCATGTAGGAAAGTAAAATCCAGCTGGAGCTTGCTGCATCTGCATGAAAATACCGGCTTATTTCCGGCAAGGCGACATTTAGCGTTCCGATATTGATCAGAACCAGAAACGCACCGAGACTGGTTACGGATAGGACATACCAGGGGTACATCCGGTCATTCTGGGGTCTTCCCCTTGAGCTCATAGAGATCGACCTCCTGCAATAGCCTTAGGATTCCGCTTCAGAAAGGGCAGTGATGATTTCTTGTGTGGTACGAATACGCCCGATGCGCGGGAAAATATAGTTCTTCACGTAATCATGCTCGGCTTGGGAAAATCCGGTCATCGCATCAATCGCAAAAATCTGCTGATAGCCACGCATAAACGCTTCCCGCGCAGTTGTATCAACACCAAGTCCGGTTGCGATACCGCATAAGACGATGGTGTCGATTCCCCTGCGGCGCAGCTGCAGGTCCAGCTCTGTACCGTAAAAGGCTCCCCACTGCTTCTTGGTAATGATGTGGTCTGAATCGGCGACCCGCATTTCCGGGACGATCTCATCCCATCCCTCAGGCAGATTCAGTGCAGGTGCAGGGGTATCCAGCTTCGGTTTAGGGATATCCTTCAGGTCTTTGCTGGATACCCGGACCAGGGCAACCATAGAGCCTTGCTTACGGAATACATCTGCCAAGACGGCGGCGTTGGATACCACCTGCTCGGCGGAATAAGGGGCGTATTGGTTCCCTAACCACTTTTGCAGATCAATGACAACCAGCGCTGTTTTTTTCGGATCAAGTAATTTTTCCATACCGACATTCTCCTCATTATTTTATTTGACTGAAGATTAAAAAACGTGAACAAATGGTCATTTGACTTCATGTTTCATATTTTGTACTATGATTCATAGTATGTCAAGGAGGGAGAATCATCTTTATGGTTGTGACAAGGGAAGAGGTCGTTCAATCAGCAACGAGGCTTTTTAAGGAACGCGGGTTTCTTTCGACGACGATACAGGATATTGCCGATGATTGCGGCATTTCCAAAGGATCGGTCTATAAATACTTTCCTTCCAAAGAGGATCTCTTTAGCGAGGTATTTAATCAATGTCATAACAACTATTTTGATCAAGTCGATGAGCTAACACGCCTTCCCGGACTATCGCCGGAAGAACAGTTTGTTCAGCAGATCGTTTTGCGATTCCGCTACTTTATGGAATACAAACATATTCTGGTCGAATTTACTGAGCTCCCTATTCAACAGGATCCCAAGTTCCAGCCGCTCAGACACAAGGTTAGGGGACGGCTTATCCGATGGCATAGAGAGTGCTTGCTGCATGTGTATGGCGAGGAAATCCAACCGTATCTATGGGATTTGGTAGCCATCTATCGGGCGATTCTGAAGGAATATCTATTTTGGATTGTATATGAGGAGAGGTCGTTATCACTCGAGGAAACGGCGAGGTTCATCTTGGACAAGCTCCATGTGCTCGTTAAGCATATGATGACGTCCGATCTTAAGCCTATGCTAAACCAAGCTTCATTCGAGAGGTATCTAAACTGGGGATTCGAGGATCGCCAGAGTGAGAAGGAGCAGATTCTTTCAGAACTGTTTCGGGAGATGGATACAGCCATTAACACGATTCCGGCCGGTGCCGTACATCGTTCGGAAATAAGGGAGCTTTACCGTTTTATCCAGACGGAGGTTAACAAGGAAGCAGCGAATCATTCGTTAATACAGGCCTCGCTGTACTATTTGGAGAGGGAGAAGGAACTTAAAAGTCTGGTCGTTCAGTTAAGGAATATTATATTCTCGGGCATTTAGCCTGATGGAATGGTACTTATACGTTCTTATAATGAGGATATAGTACGAATAGTACCTGAGACGCACAAATTTGACATTTTACTTGCGTGGGTACGGCCACCATTACGAAAGGAGAAGAAATAAGGACTACTTATGACACGGCATTTTTGCAGACCAAATTTCTAGTATAGGGTCGATTTGCAAGTGAGCACATTCGGAATCATTCTCGGCCTCATTGTTGGTATTGTCCTATTTATCGTGCTGAATCGGATGTTCAGCATTACCTTCGGCGGGTTCAACAGCATGATCGTCGTTTTCGGCATCTGCGTCATGATCGGTTTCGCCATTGTAGAGTTAGGAATCGGCTTTATCAAACACCATTACATCTGGACTGTCATCATTGTCGTCGTCCTTGCGCTAATCGCTTATGGAGCCAAGAAGGGAGTTCCAGAGAACCAGCAGGAATAACCCCAATGAATTATGAATTTCCCAAACCAGACGGAAGGATTTTCCTGACATGTCGAGAATTATTGTTCGATGTCGAAAAAAAACAAAGAGGGGATACTAGAAAATGAAGTTTTCGAAAGTCAAAGTCATTGTCGCCTTAATCTGTGTGTTTTTGCTTGGGTTCGGAGTAGCCACAGCAGCCACGAACCCCATTCTCAAGATTGGGCTGGACGGGTTTACCCTAAACATGACTTCAAGTAAGGGGAAGATTCAAGTCGGAAACAAAATGGTTCCCGCAACGATCGCTCAGAACGGGACTACATACATCGCTGCACCAGCCATCGGAACGGTCTTCCAGGCAAATTATGCATTCGACTCCAAGACGAACACCTTCATGTTCAATAGCTATAAGAAAGATCAGGACAAAGCGCAAATTCAGAAGCTTCAAGGCCAGGTCTCGACTCTTAAGCAGCTTCTCGCCCAGGCACAATCAACCAAAAATAAGGCAGAAGGCTGGTTGGAATATCATTCAAAGCATTTTACGCTACTATACACGAAGCAATATGAAAAGGACGTAGAAAAAGCCGCTGCCGATTTCGAACAGGGTTACAACGTCGCAACCACAGAGTTTGCATCTCTCGTGCCAGAGATCGGTAGCATTCTGAACGACGGTCTTCATCCAATCTATATTTATTTGCATCCTGTTGCGATCGATAATATTGATGAGGGAAACGCCTATAATAAAACCTATGGCACTGACAATGTATTGAAGACAGAGATTCACGTTCTGACGCCGTCCGCTTATCAGAAAAAGTGCTGTACGCTCGCGGGAGACACCTACGATGACCCGTCTTACTTCACCCATTTGTTCAAGCACGAATACCTCCACACGCCGCAAACTCTTTTACAAGAAACAATTCGCCGGGGAGATAAAACAGGATGGTTTACCGGTGGAGAAGAGATGCAGTGGATCAAGGAAGGACAAGCAGAATACCTGGCGGCAAAAGGTACCGACGATCTCAAGAAAGACAAGATGCACTGGAAGCCAATCATACTTGAGAAGCCTCAGGAGCATATCATCATTTATAAAGACAATATTTCCGTGAAAACACAGTATATCGGCGGTTACATGTTTACAGCATTCTTGTACGAAACCTACGGTAGCGACAAATTCAACAGTTTCCTGGCTAGCACACAGCCGACGATGGAAAAGGCCTTTGTTCAAACGTTTGGCAGCCTCGAACAAGTCAACACGAAATGGCTGGAGTGGTTGAAAAAGTAGGCGCTAGCCGACATGGTGAGAAGATCCGATTCTTCCTATTTGGGAATCGGGTTTTCTTTTTTTCGTTTTGGTGAGATCACCCCTCCCTTCCAATTCTCTGACTCGATCAAGACGGGTAACATAGCCTACCAGCGTCATACACCTTCCAAAATGCACTCTCCCCAACCGACATATATAATAAAGAAAGAATAGGAACGAAAAAGGGAGGAAGCATTATCAACATGAACAGTAACATCCTTAGATTATCACCAAAGGGCCGGAACCTGAAAAAGTTGGTTGAGAAGTGCCACTGCTTATACGATGAATTCGGTAAGATGTGACCCAAAAACAACAAGCGCGAAAATTTGTTGCACCCAGCCGCATTCCTACTCTCCACAAAATTCTCACTACCGATCAAACCATGAATCAGCTCTTCCCGGATCGAAGTGAATGTGAGCGTGCCAAGATCGTATGCAGGGAAATGGCAAATGATCTCGCTAAGGCCCTCTTGATGATTTAACTATCGTATCCGTTAGCTTAACCTTGGGATGATCTATTGATTGATAATGCGATCGCCTTCTTATTCGTAGTATCCTTCGGTTGATTTGCGAAATTGTTTGAATTGATTGTCATCATGTCCGAACCACACTTGGGAGTTTGTTCGGGTAGCCAGTGTACGGATTCTCTCAACTGTGTTCCGGTAACCGATTGAATCATAGATAATGCCCGGTGGCTTAACTGGAGGGCCGTAACTCTCAGCCGTATAAACGGTATCCGAAGCGAGGATGATCCCGCCTGTTTCGGGCATTTCAATGTGCAAGCCTAACATACCCCAAGCATGCCCGCTTCCAAAATTCAAAATTTTGATTCCTTCAGCCAGATCGAGATAATCTTCATTGCGTTTGACCGTTTTCCATTGTAAATGGTTTTTGATCCAAGCATCGATGTCTGCCCAAACATAGGCCCCTTCTTTTTCATTACGGGCATAGCTCTGCAGTGTGCCATTCAGTTCATCTTCGTGGACGATTATCGTAGCATTCGTGAACATCTCTAGGCAACCCGCATGATCCAGATGCAAATGAGAGGCAATGACGTATCGGATGTCCTCAGGTCTTACACGGAGCTGCTCTAGTCTGTTATGCAGAAAACATTCCTCATACGCCACCCAAGGGGACGATTGTTGGGTGGATTCCGCCCAACGTCCTTCAACGCCCATGGAATTCGGATTGCAAGCCGTATCAAATAGAATCTTCCCCTCCGGATGGTCAATCAACACCGTATAAATCGGAAATTCCACAAATTGCGCCGCCGCGTTAGGATTGCTAACCGTGGCTGGGTTATGCATGTTAATCAACCAGTTTTTGTCCATGCTCATACGGCCGTTATCCATCACATACAGTTTAGGGCGGGGCTTTATAATATTCGACATGTTCATTTCCTCCTACTAGATTAATTTAGTTATCATCCTGTTCAAAATGTCAACCTTCGTAATGAATCAGGCGCTTTTGGCGTAAAGCTCAATGCTTGCTTTGCCCTTGATATAGTCATACAATAATGCATAAACTAAACCTACATAAGTAGGCACTTTAAAGTGTCCTGGGAACTTCAAGGTGCAGAGGAGGGAAATCATTTGACATCTTTGGTCAAACCAAAACACCCCAACATCGCGCTTGCGGTGTGTGGCTACAGTAAAGTGCTTGATATTATCTCTAATAAATGGACCGCGCTCATCATTTACGCAATGGAAGACGGAAGCATCCGTTACGGGGAAATGGTGAGAAGAATCGAGGGTATTTCCAAAAAAATGCTGACTCAAACCCTACGTAAGCTTGAACGCGATGGACTGGTCCAACGTCATATCACACCATCGGTTCCTCCAATGGTTGAATATTCACTCACTCCTCTAGGGGAATCTTTACTCCAGCCGATGAGAGAGCTACGGCAATGGGGAAGAGAAAATTATGTACGTGTCGAGGAAGCAAGAGTCAACTTCGATCTAACTTACAGTGATGATTAACTATCTCAATAAGTTAAGGTCCATATAAGCTTTTACTTGTCGCACCGCTGAACAAATCCTTGCCGAAATCGGAACGGATGTAGGTGCCCGATTTCCGAGTGCTGCTCACCTTTGCTCATGGATTGGACTTGTTCCTGGGCATAACGAAAGCGCCGGTAAACGCGTTGCCCTCCTTTGCGAGCTGCAATACGTCGGTATTGGGCACCAAGATAGTTGTCTGACCCAACGGACTCACGATGGAACTGCTCCAGTCCAAGCTTCATGAGGAGAGCATGGAGAGAAAGATTGACGGGATGAAGAAGGCGTACACAAAGGCACACCAGCAACGCAAGGAGAAGCGTGCTCAAACCAAGGTGAAGATTAATCAGGAACTAGCAGACCAAGACAACCCGAAGCGCATCAGGCACGACATGGAGCTACTGAACGAAGTAATTCAGAAGGACTTCGACACGTTGAGCAAGATGGAAGTGATTAGCCCTGTTATGGCTATCAAGGCTATGGAAATGAAGCACAAGCTCACCAATGGCAGTGCTGGCGGCTATACACACTATGGGTTGGAGGAAATTAAGCTACGC
Source organism: Paenibacillus sp. FSL M7-1455 (assembly GCF_038004655.1). NCBI lineage: Bacteria > Bacillati > Bacillota > Bacilli > Caryophanales > Paenibacillaceae > Paenibacillus > Paenibacillus sp. FSL M7-1455. The sequence continues at coordinate 5,992,321 of NZ_JBBORO010000001.1, forward strand.
GAATCAGCGCGTGAACAGGCAATCACAGAATAAAAGGAATCTATGTCGACGAGGTAAAGTCCAGCTTTAGAGGGATAAGCATATCTCTCTAAAGCACTTTTCTCTATCACTCTTGCAGGCCTTTACATTCTTTTTATTGAAAATTTTTCGCTGTCACTTATGATACGGCTCAGCTTAACGGGTCTATCGGCGAAAAGTGCGAAAGGAACATGCCGCAGTGCATATTGGCCAACCTTTCAGGAACCAATTGACGGGAGAAGCTTCGCCTTACTTGGAGATCTCCAGAATAATATCTACCTTATGAAGATCGTCCCTTAAATGCTTTACCGATGCGAGGGTTGGCAAATTTCTATTGTTAGTAAGTGGAACTTTCAATCTTAAAATCTAAATTGATGTCAAATTCCGCTGGCCCCTTCCTTTCTGTCTTTTGTAAAACAAACTCAAATGTGGGTTCATAATATGAATCCTGCAACGTTTCCCCACCCAATATTTCTATGCTGTACCAGCCGTTTTCAATTTCGATCATCGGCTTTTTGTATTGCCGGTAATGATTAAGTAAAGCGTTGACTCTTTCGTTAGTGAATTGTTCTAGTATTCGCCAAGTAAACAACATCAGTATGTTGTTCTCAACTTTAAGCGAATAGCCACCACGTCTAAATTGTAAATGGCTATCTGATTTTAACAATTCCGGTGTATTACCAGAAAGATTAAATATAATTGTATAGGGATAGTTTTCAATCCCTGCCATTGGAAGTACGATACCATCAAGCACGGCACGATCGCCGCTTTCGTTTGTTGTAAATTCCATTGCTAAGTTGTCAGAATGATGATTGGCCTGTTTCCAGCTCTCCAGCAGCAGAATATCCCCGAGAATGAAATAGTCTATCAGATCATTCAGCACTTCTGTAAATTTGTAGATCATTTAAAGCCCCTTCTTCCTCTTTTATGCGTTCCCATTCGGGAACGAAACGATTGGAACGTTTACAAGAAAACTTCGGCGCGCTACAAGTGAAGCTGACAGCTGACGATCTGGCCGAGATTGAACGCCTATCCCCCAAAGGCGTGGCCGCAGGCAGCCGCTTTGGATCCTTCTAATACAGTACCGAACCTTTTGCGACTAAATACGTGACTTTGGCAGTACGGCCTAATTTCGCCGTCACTTGTGATAAGGTTCAGCTTGACGGGGCTATCGGCGAAAAATAGTCGAGGTGCGAAAGTACATAGCATCGCAATTCCCTGTAGCATAGAATTGCTCGGTCCCACTCCTTTATATCATGGGAGCATTTGGGGAGATTGAGCGTAAGACAATAGTTGAGAATGTTAAAATGGGCATGAAACAAAGAGCGCTCGAAGGGAAATGGAACGGTGGTGCTGTTCTAGGCTACAAAAGTGTTGAGATTGAAGGCAGTAACCATCGTAAGCGCACAGAAACTCATCTGGAACTTGTCGAAAATGAAGCCGCCGTAGTCAAGATGATATTTGAAAAATATGCTGGCGGGCAAGGGTTCAAATCAATTACCAATGAGCTAAACCATCAGGGCTATAAGACCAAAACAGGCGGGCTATAAGACCAAAACAGGCGGTGCTTTTAGTGTTACGACTATCAAAGGCATCCTGTCCAATCCGCTCTATATCGGGAAGATCAGATTCAATAAGCAGCAGGACTGGAATACCAAGCGGCGAAAGGGTACGAACCCCGCTCCGATCATCACAGATGGAGAACATAAAGCGATAATAACTCAGGAACTATGGGACAAGGTACAGGCTCGCTACGCCAATGCCAACAAACATCCGGCCAGGGTCTATTACGGTAGTTTTCCGTTTACTGGTGTTATGCGCTGCCCCGTATGTGGCCACGGAATGGTAGCTCAACGGGCTACGCGCAAGAGTAAGAAGACCGTTGAGATCAAATACACGCCATATTACCAATGCGGGCAATTTGCCAATAAAGGCACCGCCGTATGTCGTGCCAATAGCGTCAGAGCCGACTATGCAGAGCTCGAGGACTTAACAGCATCTATTAACGGCAAACGGACAGTCGATAAAAAGCCGCTGGAGCAGGAACTACAACGGATTGAAAAAGAAATAGCTGACATCGAACGTAAGAAGGAAAAATACTACAGGCTTTATGAAGAAGACATGTTGGAGCCGAAGGAACTGAAAGCCAAGATCAATGAGCTATCAGAGATTGGGCAGCGATTAGAGCAGCGGCAAGCAACCTTGCGTAAAGAAATTAGCCTGTATAGTTCTGCCCCTGTATCGTCCGAGGCGGTTAGAGGACTGTTAGCTTCCTTCGGCACTATCTTCGAGAACATAAGCCATGAGAAGCGTAAGCAAATTGTGCACACGCTAATAAGGCAAATAACGATTACTAACGATAGAAAAATCGACCGGATTGAGCTACGACTTAAAAGTCAGCAATTGCTCATGAACGAAGAACACGGTATATGTGAACAAAATCTGGCTCTGTAATGGGTCTGTGACTAATGGGCATGTCTTGCACGACCGGGCATGCCTTCATTATTCCTCTTTGCCCTCGGCAACTTCGAACTGCCACTGGATCGGCTCTTTCATACTGCCATCATCGGGCATGCTCTTGTCCCACTGAGTTCCGTAGAACTTCTAAGCCTCGACTAACACAATACAAACTCAGCCCATCACTTCTGCATTATCAGTTCAAAGATGTCCGTGGAGTCCAGTAAAGCAGACGACTCCGCATTGTCTGTACGGCAAGTCTCATAAAATATAAATAGCCCCTTTAAAGGGGCTAGGGTTTGGTTTAAAACCTAGAATATACCGTATCTATTTGTCCACCAGTTAATCTTTTACAATTGCTTCCATCCCTAATATACATCTCATTCTCGTTATACCATGTTGGGCGTTCTCCACAAACAACCTCCACCATCAATACGGTGTGATTTTTATAATTAATTGGAATAATACTTGATGTAACATTCGCCTTTAACGTAGCAGGAAGCTTTGATGCAGATATTTTTTCTGTAATAAAGGTCACATACTGATCTAAGGATACATTTCTAATAATTGCTTCACGCTCCAATCCAGGTACACCAAAATCGCCAACCCGCGGAACTTTAATCCTATCAAGTTCCTCTACTCGTATCGTATGTTCCTCTCTATCAGTAACACCAATGAACAAATAACCCTTCTTCCCTCTACCTAGATTAGCCAAGGCTGCAATATTGTGCATAACTTTCTCGAACGCTTCTTCGTCAAATCGACGAACTCCAGAATTTAGAGTATAGAATCCTTGCTTAAAGTCGTAGAATGGTGCCTCAACTTTCGATCGTCTTAAATAATTCTCAAAATCCAATGCTAATGTTCCCGTGCTTCTTATTGGACTTTTTGAATCAATAAAGTATGTCTGGATTAAGCCGATTGTTGAATTTATGTTTCTTACACGATTCTCTGAAACAATATGGTGTGAGCCACTGGTAATCTTTGAAGCAAGGTTGTCTATGCTGCTTATTATTTGAGCAAAATCGTGCGGCACTTTTCCCTCATTCACCATTAAATGGAACCAGGCCATATAAAGTGTATAGAAAGGTTCCTTTACCGGGTTGCTCCCTGCATTGGGGTTAAGTATAGATTTCAGGAAAAACCTTTCTTCTGAAATAGCTGTTACAGTTGTATGAATAGTATCAAATACAAGTTTAATATCATGTTTTAAATTTTCAGCACCATAGGCTATTATAGCGGATTCAATTTCCTGCCTCTTCTTATCATTATCTCCCTTACCATAATACAAATCGAAATTTTCTTTGCTTGATGCAAATGGCTCTTTCAGTGCAATAGATAGCACAAAATCAGCTATTAATTGTTCATCTTCACTGTCACGCAATTGAGTCGTTCTCAAGATTCCATGTTTACACCAAAAGGTTTCCTCCGCGGAAACACCATAACCCATAGGAGTAACCCTTGTCTCAATACTAATTTCCGGCATCTCTGTAAATGGTAAAATATCACGTGATACATCTCCACGTATTTCTGCACCGAGTTCTCTAACAAGGTTTGAGAAAATACCTGTGCTTCCCGCTTGTCTTACTTCTTGGGGAGATAGATGTTTACCATTTGAATTAATTCTTCCAAAGACTTCATTAATATTTCTCTCCGTCCCTTGAAAGGTTGATACTGGTAACTGGTATTCTAGAAATGAGGCACCAGTCGCAGGATCAATAAACTGGGTCCCTTCTCTATCAATAGGTTTAAATATTCCTTCTGTGGAAAGAGTATTGGCAAGTGGATGGGATGAAACATCAAAAAACTTACCATTTAAACTTGTTTGATTTTCAATAAAACTAAATAGTGCATTTAATCTCTGCATTCCATCAATAATTTCAAAAACTGTCGGACCATCCTCTTCTAACTTAACTTCCGCTAATAAGATCAAAGGAATGGGATACTGTGAAATAACACTATCTATTAATGCTTCTTTTTCTGCCTTAGTCCAAACAAGTTTTCTCTGGTATTTTCTGTTTACTACTAACCTGTTTGTCCTGTATAATCTGTAAAATTCCATTACACTCATGCCTCTTGGAACAATGTTCATATTTTACTCTCTCTTTCTTTCTGTATTTTTTCCACACTGGATTTAGTAAAAATATACTACTATGAAATGAGTCTTTCAACCGCACATCAAAACCGTTGCTGTCACTTATGATAAGGTTCCCCCCGATTGATCTTCACCGCGCGATAAATCTGCTCCACCAGCACCAGGCGCATGAGCTGGTGCGGTAGCGTCATGCGCCCGAAGCTCAAGCGCTGCTGGGCGCGGCGCAGCACCTGATCGGAGAGCCCGTGGCTCCCTCCGATCACGAACACGACATGGCTCGTCCCGTAGGTGCCGAGCCGGTCGAGTTCGGCGGCCAGCTCCTCCGAGCTCCAGAGCTGGCCGCCGATGGCGAGCGCGATCACGTGCGCGCTCTCCTTCACCTGCGCGAGGATGCGTTCGCCCTCGCGCTCCTTCACGATGGATACCTCCGCTTCGCTTAAGGTGTCCGGCGCTTTTTCGTCCGCGACCTCGATCACTTGGAATTTGATGTACGGGGTCAGCCGCTTGGCGTATTCCTGGATGCCCTGCACCAAATACTTTTCCTTCAATTTGCCGACGCCAATGATTTGAATCAACATGAAGAATCCTCCATCCCTCATACATGGGTTATGTATTTATTATGGCAGGCGCTGCCTGCTTTCATTTTCTAAGGCTAAACGTGCAAAAAGGAGCGTGCTCCCACGCTCCTCTTTCGCTTTTTCACTTATGTCAGACCACCAGAAACTTGCCCTCCTGCTCGCAATGCGCACACTGCACCGGCGGATCCCAGTCGGAAAATTCCGTTTCCTTCAAATCCACGATGTCCGGAGCATCCTCGTATTCGTCCACGAACATGTCGATGGCAAGTTCCAAATGTTCTTTGCATACTACGTACATATCGAAAGCATCCCTTCCAGCGCTACACAAGGTTGTGATCCTGCCCTAGTTTTACTGACTTTAGCCCTTCATCAGGCGTATGCGCGCCCGGTTTTCCCAGAGCTTTCTTTTGATTATACCACGGACGGGCCTGCGGCGGGGGAAACTTCTGCCTGCCCGCAAAGGGAACCGCAAGCATCGTCGCATGCCGCTGTTCCCTTTCTTATTTTGGCTCCAATGCGTTTTATTGATCCGGCTTTTCCGCCAGCTTCACGTTGGTTGTCTGCTCTTTTCCGTCGCGATAAAACGTGACCTTCACGGTGTCGCCGATTTTGACTTTGTCGTACAGGAATTTTTTCATTTCCAGCGTCGTCGGGATCGGCGTATCGTTGAATTTTACGATGACGTCATTCAGCCGGAGTCCGGCCTCCTGCGCCGGTCCGATCGCATCCAGCACCACGACGCCTTCTTTGACGCCGCTTGGCAGCTTCAGCTCTTTGAGCTGGTCTTCCTCCAAAGGAGCATAGGAGTTGTTCAGGTCCATCGAATAAATGCCGATATACGGACGGGCAATTTTTCCGTGCGTCATCAGCTCGTCGACCGTCTTCATCACTTGATCCACCGGGATCGCGAATCCCAAGCCCTCTACCCCGGTATCCGCGATTTTCATCGTGTTGATCCCGATCACTTTTCCGTTCAGATCCACGAGCGCCCCGCCGCTGTTGCCTTCGTTGATGGCCGCGTCGGTCTGGATGACCTCCTGCTCCCAGTCGTATACGCCGTCCTGGTTCAGCGACACCGGCACCACGCGGTTCGTGTAGCTTACGATGCCGGAGGTCAGCGTATCGCCCAGCCCCAGCGGATTGCCGATGGCCAGCACCGTCTCCCCGAGCCGCAGCTTCCGCGAGTCGCCCATTTCGGCCACTTCGCTAATGTTTTTATCGTCTACGGCAAGGATCGCGATATCGTTCACTTTATCGGCCCCGACAAGCTTCGCCTTTTTCATCTCCCCATTGACCGTCACCGCCTCGAGCTCCTGCGCGCCTTCGATGACGTGGTTGTTCGTTATGATGAAGGCCTGCCCCTTGTCTTTTTTGAAAATGACGCCCGATCCTAAGGCCGACTCTTCCAGACTTTTATCCTTTTTATCGTCCTTGTAATTCACGATGCTCACGACGGTCGGACGCACCTTGGCCGCAGCCTGAACCAGTCTTTCATAGGGATCGGCGGCGCTGTCCACCTGCTTGGAATTCAGGGCGGCGACCGCATGCGGCGCCTTCCCGGAGGCAGGCAGACCCGTAATCATGCTGAACAGCAGCACGGCCACGAACGCACTGATAACCGAACTGATCGTTGCGATCTGAAGCGTCGACAGCCCGCGGCTGCTCCTGGATCTCGGCCAAATTTCCCGTGCCTTGCGAACACGGCCGAATACACGTCTGCGTTTCGTCACTTTGGTTGAATAAAAATCATCTTGAAACAGCCCCATGAGATCCTCTCCCCTTCGTTATCAAGCGCCTAAATTCCGTTTCTGCCGCCTTTCTCCAATACCCATATAGGTATGTAATCCATCCGATGTCCTATACCTAAAGATTACCTCTTCGGCGCCGTTTTTTCTGTAGTGCAAAAGTCTCCATTCGGAAAATATTTCCGAGCAAAGGGCCTACAAAGCAAACAGGCCGTTTTAAGCCAATATTGTCTCGGGATACAAGGCTGCATGTTCTTGAAAGTTAGGCTCCCATATATCTTAAACTAACCGATGGCCATAAAGGTTTCGTTTCGTCGGCCCTTTATTTTTCTATCACCCTAAAAATGCGCCTTCAAGCAGAAAATCAGGAAATTTTTATGGAAAATGGGCCGTTTTGCAAACCTTCTCTTTGAAAATAGGAATAATTCGGACGGCGGGCTACTAGAATAAAAGAGAATGCACCTCTTATACTCACAGCATACCTGAACATGATGGCATTCCCGCGGCAAAAAACGCGATGCTCCTGCCAAAATAAGGGTTGGGGGTCGAACGCCATAAGCCCACGCACAGCAAGGCATTTCAGGTTTTTCAGGTACTAATCATTGTACCACAAGGGGGCTTTAGGTCCCAATTGAAATCGAAATCGGCTGCTGGTGATTTGTGGAATCGATTCGCCTGTATTTGGAAAAAACAGTATTAGCGATCCAGGCGTCTTCAAAACGATAAAACGATATAAGGAGGAAGAACAGATGATAGAGCGGTTTCCGTCCGGCATGGACTACGTGCAGTTGATGGCCAAGCTTGGGGATTTGAAAGAAGAGCATTACCGCAATACCCTTGCCTTAAGCACCATCATCGAGCTGCTGATCGACAAGGGCATCCTCACCCGCGAAGAGGTGGAGAAAAAAGCGGCGGAGCTCGACCAGTTTATGGTTCACTCACCTTATCCCACGGTGTAGGGCGGTCGTAATACGTATCGCATAATTTGAACTCGCTGTCTTTATAAAAGCAGCCGCGTTCCTCCATGCTGTCGCGCACCGTCATTTTGGCCAAATCCATCATGTTATGGTCGCGGCTGAGATGGGCCAGGTACGTTCGCTTCAGGTCGCCGGTCAGCAGCTCGCTTAAGGCTTCCCCTGCGTCCTCGTTGGACAAATGCCCCATGTCGCCCAATATGCGGCGCTTGATGTTCCACGGATACCGGCCCATCCGCAGCATCTCGATGTCATGGTTCGATTCAAGCACAAGCACGTTCGAATCGCTGATGGCCTGCTTGACCTTGTCGCTCATGTAGCCGAGGTCGGTCGCCACGCTCAATTTTTCGTTTCCGTCGTAAAAGCAGTATCCTACCGGCTCGGCCGCATCATGCGAAATCCCGAACGATTCCACCCGCAGCGTGCCGAAGTCGCGAACCTCGCCGGTGCCCAGGACGACCCGGTTTTCCTCCGCGATTTTGCCGATGGACTTCTCCATCGCTTCCCATGTTTTCTCATTCGCATAAATCGGCAGGTCGTATTTCCGCGCCACGGCGCCGAGGCCTTTGATATGGTCGGAATGTTCGTGGGTGACCAGAATTCCGTCGATCTCCTCTCCCGTCACGTCCCGCTCCTTCATAAGCTCGTCAATCCGTTTGGCGCTCAGGCCCGCATCGATCATCAGCGTCGTTTCTTCGTTTCTGACGATCGTTGCGTTCCCCGTCGACCCGCTGGACAACACTGTAAAAGATATCCCCATTCCCGTTACTCCCTTTCTTTCTCGGTCTTCGGACTGGTCACAGTGACATCTCCGCTGATGCCCTGAACGTAATACATATCCCCGCTTTCCAATGTGAACCGCCACGACGGGGCGGCTACCTGGCTTTCCGAATTGTATACTTGCCCGTAATATCCAAGCTGTATGTCCTTGATCGCCGATCCCGGCGGAAGATGCCGCTCGACCAGCGTTTTCAGCGCGTTGCTCGCAGGCATCATTTTTTGGTGCTCTTCATCGTCCACCGCGGTGATTTCAACCGACGACTGACGGTAGGAGATGATCCGTTGCTCACTGTAATACAGCTCCAGCTGATCGTTAAACAGCGGCCATTTGTGGTCCACAAGCGTATGCATGACGAACCGGCCGGCCGCTCCGGCTTCCTGGATGCGTTCGAGCTCGCTTTTGGTCGCGTATTCGCTGGCCTGCGGGTCATACTGATAGTTCGCGATGTCCGGAATCGATTGCTTCAAGGCATTGACCAGCTCCCGTTCTTTGAAAATCAGCTGGCTTTCGATATGCTCCCCAAGCGTAACCTGCCGCCCGACGCTGTCCCCGTTGACGTATTGGTACGTAATTTTCGGCAGCTGCGGCGTCATGCTCGGAATTTGGCACAGCAGCTGGATCGACTTTTCCTTCATCACCTTTTGCGTGCTCTCCGATAAGGAGGCGAAATCCAGACTGGTGTCCGCCTGCTCGCGCATGTCGATCCACAGCTGGTACCCCAGCACCAGGTTCAACAGCAAAAAAGCGTATATCAGCACGTTTTTGGCCCGTCCCCAATCCATCGCTTCGCCTCCTTGAATCGTTTATGAAGCTTGTTCAGCGGCCGCTTCGCAGGCCCGCCAGCGGTTCATCCGCCGGCCGGTCCCGCCGCCAACCCGGATCTTGCGTTTCTCTATCGGATGGTACGGATTTGCCCGTTGGCCAGCTTCACCGCCCAGACCGGGGCCAGTTTCAGCTTTCCTTCATCCAGCTTGGGCAAATAGGCCGGGTACAGATCTTCGATCGGCGAATCCTTGCTGATGGCAAGCAGCATCGGCTTTAAGCCGTTTCCGGCCGGAAGCTTCTTCACCTGCTTCGATTGCCCGGGCTTCATGTAAATCAACGACCGCTCATAGGTGGACACGTTGCCCTGCTGCAGGTCCAGCTTCATTTTGCCGTAATGGAAGCCAGGCGTATCCAAGACGGGGTAGGAGCCGAAATACTGCTGGAACGCGACCTGGTTCTGCCCGACGCCGACGCTGGACAAATCCACGCGGTATTCGCCGTTCCAGCCCCCATGCTCATTCACGAAGTCCACGGCGGCCAACATATCCTTGCTGTCGCTGCTTTCCCCCGCAGGGGGCGCGGCCGGATCGGTGTAGCTCATCCATTTTTGCTCCTGGCGCACCTGCAGGCTGCGTTTCGAATCAGTATAGATCTCCGAGCCGTCCTTCTCCCGAATGTACCGGGTGATGCCCGGGTCGAAAAAGAGGCTCTGCTGCATTTGCGCCACCGTATACGATCCGATCTCCAGATCCGCCTCCACGACGTCGAGCGGCTTTTCCGGCACGTAATAAGCCCCGCCGTTTTGCATCGAGTACGGAATCCAGTTCTTGCCGAAATCCACGTGCTGCTGCACGTCCTGGACGGTCAAATCGACCTTGGCCGCTTCGTACATCACGTCCCCTTGGGTGCTGAAAAAGAGCGCGTGAGTCTTCGATTCGCTTGGCGCGTTGTAGATCCAAATCCGGTTGATGCGCTCCGCCCCAAACAGCGAATCGGGCTGAATCTGCATCACGCGTTCGAGCAGCGATACGGGAATTCCCGCGCCGAAGGTCAGCTCGATGCCGGGATGTTCGGTCCTGATTTTGTTCCAGTCCACGTTTTCCACGGATTCCCGCTGGAAATTTTCGAAGCTGCGCCCCTTGAGGCGCGCGTAGATCAATTTATAAAACGTCGAATTCGGATAAAAAACGGTATGCTTGCCTTCGCCCATATGGATGAGCATCTTGTCCGGATACACCATGTTTTCGATCCGCTGCTGCGGGCCCATGTTATCCGTCTTGATATAGGTATTGGTCGCTTTGGCGGCCGTATCGCTTCCCGGAAGCCGGTAGATGAGATAATAGCTCTGCACCAGGCTGCCCGCGACGAGCAGCAGCAGGAGGAGCGATTTCAACCGTTCCTTCATGACGCCACCCCCTCGTCTTCCGCCGGCGGCAGCGTAAACGTCACTTTCGTGCCCTGCCCAAGCTCGGATTGAATCGAAATGGTGCCGCCGTGCGCCATGACGATCTCCCTGGCAATGGACAAACCGAGACCGGTGCCGCCCATGCTGCGGGAGCGGGCCTTGTCCACCCGGTAAAAGCGCTCGAAGATCCGGTCCAGATCCTTCTTCGGAATGCCGATCCCCGTATCCTGCACGGCGATGGCCAGCATGCCCCCGGGCGCTTGCACGGCCCCCATCGTGATGCTTCCGCCGGGCTGCGTGTATTTCAGCGCATTGGACACCAGATTATCCAGCACCTGGTCGATCTGGTCGCGGTCGCACAGCGCTTTCGGAAGCCCGGCCCCCGCCTTGACCTCGGAGCCGATATCCTTCTGCTGCATCTGGAAGGAGAAGCGGTCCGCCACGTCCTCCAGCATCTCCAGCACATCGGTCGGCTGCTTGCGCATGAGGGCTTCCTTGCTGTCCAGCCGGGACAGGTGGAGCAAATCGGTCACAAGCCGGATCATCCGGCCGGTTTCGTTCTGAATGACTCCCACGAACCGCGAAGCCAGCGGCGGATCGTCCAGCGCGCCGTCATCCAGCGCTTCGGTATAGCTTTTGATCGTCGTCAGCGGCGTCCGCAGCTCATGCGATACGTTCGCCACGAATTCGCGCCGCGACGCCTCGAGCTTTTCCTGCTCGGTAACGTCCTGCAGCACGGCGATCGTCCCCGTAATGCCGACCTCCCGGCGGTGGATCGGGGTAAAGGTCACCCGGATCATATAAGACCGGTCCGCCTCCTGGCTCATTTGCAGCAGCATCGTCACGTACGTCCCCTCCGTGAACATCTGCGTCTGTTCCTCGCTCAGCCCGAGCACCTCGGCGATGGCGGAGCCGGACACTTCCTCTTCATCCACGTTCAAAATGGCCGCCGCGCGGCGGTTCATCAGAATGATGCGCCCCGCTTCATCCGTCGCGATCACGCCGTCGCTCATGTTGGTCAGGATGGAGGCCAGCTTCTCTTTCTCCTCTTCATTGACCAGCAGCGCTTCCCGGAGGCGGGTCGTCATATAGTTAAAAGCTTCGCTCAACTGCCCGATTTCATCGTTGCCGAAGACCGGCATCTTGAGGTCGAATTTGCCTTCGGCGACCGCCGTGGCATGCCGCGTCATTTCCTTGATCGGGTGCGTGATGGTATGCGCCAAAATGACGCCAAGCACCGCCGTCAGCCCGAGCGCCAGCAGGATGCCCGAAATGAAGATGTTGTTGACCCGCCCCATCGTCGTGTACAGCTCTTTCATCGAAGCGACGATATAGACCGCGCCGATGATTTTCCCCTTGTTGATCAGCGGTTTGGCGACGACCTTCTTGCGGACGTTGTCCTCGTCGATGACGTATTCCTCGTTGTCCTTGCTGCCTTGAAGGGCACGGCTCACCACCGTTTGGGTGTTTTTGCGGCCGACGATGTCCATATGCGACTGGTTGGACGTGATCAATACTTTTCCGCTTGCGTCCAGCACCTGGATTTCCGCCCCGTCCATATTGAACAGGTTCGTCACGATCGGCCCCAGGGTTTCGACGGAATTATTCTCGCCCGTATCGGCGGCGCTCTCCAGTTTCTCCGCAGCCAGCACAGACAAGAGCTCGGCTCTTTCCTGCAAATCTTGGGTGAAATTCCGGGTTAGCGAGTTTTTCATGGCACTCACGAAATAAACGCCAATCAGCTGCATGGCGATCAGGATGAGCAGCACATAAATAATGATCAGCTTCGCCTGAATGGTGCGGAAAAAGGAGGTCCACTTCATTTACAGGCCTCCGCTTTTGGGACTTCGCATCATGTAACCGAGACCGCGGCGCGTCAAAATATACTCCGGCTTGCTCGGGTTTTCCTCGATTTTTTCGCGCAGCCTCCGAATCGTGACGTCCACCGTCCGGACGTCCCCGAAATATTCAAAGCCCCACACCGCCTGGAGCAAGTGCTCCCTCGTCATCACTTTCCCGGCGTTTTTCACCAGATAATACACCAGTTCGTATTCCCGGTGCGTCAAATCGAGCGCCTCGCCGTCCTTATATACCAAATACATGTCCGTATCTATAAAAAGGTCAAACAGCTGAATGCCCCGCTTCGTCTCCAGCGCCGCCACGGCCGCCGTTTCGGTCCCCTGCGTCTTCGTCTGGCGCCGCATCTGCGCCTTCACGCGGGCCAGCAGCTCGCGCGTGCTGAACGGTTTCGTGACGTAATCGTCCGCCCCCATCTCAAGGCCCAGCACCTTGTCGATCTCGCCGTCCTTTGCCGTAAGCATGATGATCGGCATGTGGAGCCCCTGCGCGCGCACCTCGCGGCAGACGTCCATCCCGTCTTTGCCCGGCAGCATCAAATCGAGCAGCATCAGGTCCGGTTTTGTCGACAAGGCCATTTCAACCGCGCTGACACCGTCAAAAGTGCAAATGACCTCATAGCCCTCTTTTTCCAAATTAAACTTCAAAATATCGGCAATGGGCTGTTCGTCATCCACCACCAAAATGGTTCCCTGCATTCGCCTTTCACCCCGTTCATCAAAGCTTGTACAGTCCTTTTCCCATTTTACCATACCTGGCTTCGCGTCACATCCCGTTCAAGCGGCAATTCCTGGGCAGCCTCCCTCGAAGCGAAAAGGCACCGCCTCCCGGAAGAGGCCGTGCCATGTATTTGCGAACCTTGGATGTTGCGATATTCGTTGAATGATTGCTTAAACGGAAGCCGTATGACTAACGAATTAGTTCAAATACTTCATCGGATTTTGAATGGAGCCGTTTTTATGGATTTCAAAATGCAAATGGGTGCCGGTCGAATGGCCGGTGCTGCCCATGATGCCGATGGGATCCCCTTGGTCCACGCGCGCCCCGGTATGCGTCGAAATGCTTCTCAGATGCCCGTACAGCGTTTCATATCCGTTGCCGTGGCTGATGATGATCGCATTGCCGTAACCGCTGATCTGCCCGGTAAACGTGACGGTGCCGTCGTCGGCCGCCTTGATGGTCCGGTTGCCGGACACGATATCGATGCCTTTATGCATCCGGCCCCAACGCGAGCCGTAAGAGCTGGAAATGCTGGCGCTGCTGACCGGCAATGCGAACCGCCCCGTGCCCTTGCCGGGAACCTTCGTTCCTTGCAGCACGACCTCCTTGAGCGAAGGTTTGATCACCGTCTGTCCGACCCACTGCTCGTCCACGACTTTGCCGTTTTGTTTCGTCACGACGTAGTTCATGACCTTGAGCCCTTCCTGGCCGGGGCGAACCACCTTGCTTTTCCCTGCCGGAAGGTCCTTGGACTTGCGGATTTCGATATCCGGGGCCGTGGCCACCTGTTCGGATACCTTTTCCACCGTCGTCACCGTCAGAGGCGGCTTCGGCACGGTCAGCTTCAGCTGGTCGCCGATCTGCATGTATTTTTCCTTCACCTGCGGATTGTTCGCGAAAATCTCCTTTTGGCTCACGTGGAATTCTTCGGCGATCGAGCTGATCGTGTCGCCTTCCTGCACCGTGTACACAAGCGGAGCGTCCTGGCCCGTCGTGAGCAGCTTGGCCGCTTCCTCGGCCGTGAGTATTTTATTCGGATCGGCCTCCACCGGAGCCGAAGTGATCTTCTCTTCGATCCGCACCGACTTTACGGCAGGCCCGGCCGCCGTTTTTTGAGGCACGGCCTTGCCGCCGGCTGCCAGCTTTTTCACCGCCGCGCCGCCCGCTTGGGCAGCCTTCGTTTGCGGCACGAATTTCTGCTTCGCTTTTTCCACCGCGGCATTCACCGTCGCCTGGTCCTTCACGATGCCGACGACCTTGCCGTCCACTTTCAGCTCGACGCCTTCCGCGTAAGCCTTCAGCTTCCCGCCCAGCTTGTCCAGCGTTTCCCGCGTGTTCGGTTCCGCCTTAAAGCCTTTCTCCAGCTTCGTCGTAATCCCGTCGGTATGCAGCTTCATCGCCACATCCGGATATTTATTCTGATATTCCTGCCGTTTCTGGTCGTATAGTTGTTCAAGACGTGCCGGATCGTCAATCGTTCCGATTTCTTCCCCATGTATGTAGACATGATAGTAAGGGACGGTTTTGGCATCGACGTACTGATTGCCTGCAAAAACGAGGCCGGCAATCACGATCGCCGCTCCCGCCGTTCCTATGATCCATTTGCGGGCGGTACTCCACCGCTGCCGTTTCGGCGCTACAGGGCTAGAATGGCTGATGTCATGTTCTTGGTGCCTGAAAACCTGCACCGTCGGTGTTGCCTCTGCCTGCGTTCCTTCCGTCTGGCGATAATCGTTAGAACCTTTCATTTTACTCTCCCTTATGCTTTGCGTATCGGTGGGCTGGAATATAATCCAACAACAAAAAGGTTAAAATTTTGACACCTTTTTACGCCCTCGTATACTTTAACATAAGCTCCGTTAACAATTCAACTTTACGGAATTAGCAAAAAAACCCGCTTGGGATGCGGGCTTCACGGCTCCAACATTGGTTTCAACGCATTGTATTCCTCGGCGTTCAAATACCGGGAGATCGACGCTTCAATCGCCTTCGATTCGTCTTCGGTCAGTCCGTCCTCCATGGCGCCCGAAATTTTTTGAAGCTCCGCCGGGGGCAGCTTGGTGATCAGCATGTTGAATATTTGCTCTTTTTCGCTTCCGGTGAGCTCGCGCTTCTTTTGCAGGCCATCCGTGCCGCTCTGCTCCTCTGCCTGGGTCGATGCGCTTCCCGTTCCGGTATCCCCGGGGAGATCCTGGCCCATGACCGGGAACGCGTTATCCGGCGCTTTCTCTTGCTCCGCTGCGCCTTCCCCCGTACCGTCGCTGCCGCTGACGCCGCCGGATTCCGATCCGTCTGTTTCTCCGGATGCCGAATCGTTATCGTCCGTTGGTGACTTCCCGTCGGGTTCTTCCGGCGTTTTGGCGGCTTCCTCCTGATCCGCTTTCTTGTCCTCCCCGCCTCCGCCACTCAAACCGAACAACCCTTTCATCATGCTGCCGAAACCAAAAGATGGCCCTTCCAGCGTAATATTGAAACTGGACAACAGCGATTGCACATAACTGTTGACGATCAGTCCGGTCGTCATGATGGTCAAACCGCTGATCAAAAGCACCGTCAATACCGTTTTGACCAGCCACCGCGTCAATTTCATGCAAGTCTTCCTCCTTTTAAAACATGCTAGGATGATTGCAGCGTATAGAAAGATCGGCATCAATCTATGAAAGAGATTTGCAAAATCCTGTTTACTAGAAGTATTGACGGGTTGCGGCCGCTTTTAACCCATTCGGGCAAGAAAAAAAGCCCGCTCGCCGGAATTTTCCGGCAAGCGGGCTCGATTTGTAACGATAAGCAGCAGCGGTCGACTGAACGATCCGGACCGAAGCTTACTGCTTGCGATGATGATTAATAGATTGGCAAAATTTGATTCGTTTGGCTGCGGTTGCGTCCCACGGAGAAGATGGCGATCGGAATGCCGGTCAACTCGGACACGCGTTGAACGTAATTGCGGGTCGTTTCAGGAAGATCCTCGAGCGTTTTCGCTTCGGAAATATCCTCGTGCCAACCCGGCATTTCTTCGTACACCGCTTCGCATTCCGCCAGCATTTTCAGGCTTGCAGGGTAATGCGTGATCACTTCGCCGCGGTATTTGTATCCGGTGCAGATTTTAACGGCGTCCAGACCGGTCAATACGTCCAGCGAGTTCAAAGACAATCCGGTCAAACCGCTAACGCGGCGGGCATGGCGCACCACGACGCTGTCGAACCAGCCGACGCGGCGAGGGCGTCCGGTTACGGTGCCGTATTCATGGCCTTTTTCCCGGATGAAATCGCCGATTTCATCGTTCAGCTCCGTCGGGAACGGACCGTCGCCGACACGGGTCGTGTAAGACTTGGCTACCCCGATGACCTGGTTGATTCTCGAAGGGCCTACGCCGGAACCGATGCAGACGCCGCCGGCCGAAGGGTTCGAGGAGGTGACGTACGGGTACGTTCCTTGGTCGATGTCAAGCATAACGCCTTGCGCGCCTTCGAACAGCACTTTGCGGTTTTCGTCGATCGCGTCGTTCAGCACGACCGAAGTGTCGGTCACGTATTTGCGGATGACTTCCGCATACTCCAGATACTGCTTCAGCACTTCTTCCACGTCCAGCGGCTCGGCGCCGTACACTTGCTGAATGATTTGGTTTTTCTCTTTCATCAGGTGACGCAGCTTCAGCTCGAATTCTTCGGCATCCATCAAATCCGCGATCCGAATGCCGTTCCGGGCAGCCTTATCCATGTAGCAAGGACCGATCCCTTTCCGGGTCGTCCCTATTTTGTTCGGGCCTTTGCGGTCTTCTTCCAGTCCGTCCAATACCAGATGGTACGGCATAATGACATGCGCGCGGTCGCTGATGACCAGATTATCCGTTGTAAATCCGTTATCGTGAATGTAATTGATTTCTTCAATGAGTGCAGCCGGATTGATCACCATGCCGTTTCCGATGACGCAGGTCTTGTCGGAGTAAAACACGCCGGATGGAATCAAGCTCAGCTTATATTTTTTACCGTCAATCAGAATGGTATGTCCGGCATTGTTTCCGCCCTGATAACGGGCAACCACATCGGCGCTTTCCGCGAGAAAGTCCGTGATTTTTCCTTTGCCTTCGTCTCCCCATTGTGTCCCCACAACGACTACTGTTGACATTTTCATTCCCCCGCTTAGTGCGTATGGCGCACCTCGTTTTAATAATTCCTATGCATTGTGCGCGAAAAACCCCAACTCTATGCACGTTTTTCGCTTGTGTAATTGCATGAATAAACAATGTTCATAAGCCGCTTGGCCGGTTGAACCCCGTGTTAACGGACTCGAACCATAAGAGGATCGATTCCCAAAGCAAAGCAGCATTACCAGTGTAACAGTCCCCATTTTTAAAGTCAAATAAAAAACGAACAATCGCACATGGAGATGTACGATTGTTCGGAAATGGAAATGATATCGATCCATAAGTGCAATCGTGTTGCATGAACCCCCGAAAACGGGGAATCCGTTGTATAGAATCAAGCGGCTACATGGCGAATGGCTCGGCATGGTTGCGCTCGTAATTGACGAATTTATTGAAGTTTTTCAAAAAGACCAGCTCCACCGTGCCGACCGGACCGTTACGCTGCTTGGCGATGATGATTTCGATGATGTTCTTCTTTTCCGTCTCCTGATTGTAATAATCGTCGCGGTAAAGGAAGGCAACGATATCGGCATCCTGCTCGATCGAACCCGATTCCCGAAGGTCGGACATCATCGGACGTTTGTCCTGACGCTGCTCGACGCCCCGGCTCAGCTGGGACAAGGCGATGACCGGCACGCTCAGCTCGCGGGCGATTTGCTTCAGGGTACGGGATATTTCCGATACCTCCTGCTGCCGGTTTTCGCCGGGTTTGCCGCGTCCCTGGATGAGCTGCAAATAGTCGATAACGATCATGCCGAGGCCTTTTTCCTTCTTCAGCCGCCGGCATTTCGAACGAATATCCGCCACCGTCACGCCGGGCGTATCATCGATGTAGATTTCCGCTTCGGCCAGCGATGCAATTCCCATCGTCAGCTTGGCCCAATCCTCGTCCGTTTTGAAATCGCCTGTACGCATCAGGTTGGCATCCAGGTTGGCCTCGGCGCAAATCATACGGTTGACCAGCTGCGGCGCGGACATCTCCAAACTGAATATCGCTACGGTTTCTTTGGCCCGGACGGCAACGTTTTGGGCGATGTTCAGGGCAAACGCCGTCTTCCCCACGGAAGGACGCGCCGCCACAATGATAAGGTCCGAACGCTGGAATCCGTTCGTCATCTTGTCCAAATCGACAAAGCCGGTCGGGATGCCGGTCGTGGTACCGCCTTGCTGGTTCAAAACCTCCACGCGGTCGAACACTTCCATCAGCACGTCGCGGATGGCGACGAAGCCGCTGCCGGTCCGGCGGTTGGAGATCTCCAGAATCCGGCGCTCCGCGTCGCTGAGCATGCCGGCCACGTCTTCTCCGCCGCTGTATCCTTCGCTTACGATTTGCGTAGCGGTGCGGATCAAACGGCGCAGCATCGATTTTTCTTCGATAATCTGCGCGTAATACTCCACGTTGGCTGCCGTCGGCACCGCATGGGCAAGCTTGGCCAAATAGCTGACGCCGCCCACATCCTCCAGTTGGCCTTTGTCCTGCAGCCGTGAAGTCAGTGTAACCAGATCGATTGGCTGATTCTCTTCTCCGAGCTGGATCATCGCCTCATAAATCAGCTGATGTGACGCGTCATAGAAATCCTCCGGCTGCACCCGCTCCATCGCGGTGATCATCGCTTCGCTCTGCAGCAGAATGGCCCCTAGAACCGCCTGCTCCGCCTCCAGATTCTGCGGGGGAATCCGGTCGAAAAAGAGCTCTCCGCCCATCTTATTCCTCCGTAACCTGAACCTTCAGCGTCACTTTCACTTCAGGGTGCAGCTTGACGGTCATCTGCGTAACGCCCAGGTGGCGGATCGGCTCTTCGAGTTCGATTTTCCGTTTGTCGATTTTGATGCCCGAAGCAGCCAGCGCTTCGGCAATTTGCTTGCTCGTAATGGCGCCGAACAGGCGGCCGCCTTCGCCGGCTTTGGCCTTCAGCTGCACGGTCATCTCTTCAAGCTTTTTGCCAAGCTCCTGCGCTTCGATTTTTTCCTGCTCCTTGCGTCTTTGCTCAGCCGCATTCTGGTTTTCGAGCGTCTTCATGTTGCCTTCCGTCGCCGGGCGCGCCAATCCGCGCGGCAGCAGGAAATTGCTTGCGTATCCCTCGGATACGTCCTTGATTTGGCCTTTTTTACCTTGACCCTTAACGTCTTGCAGAAAAATGACTTTCATTCGAACAACCCCTCTTTCTCCTCAATTTGCGAAAGAACCTCAAGCAGCTTCTGCTCGGCCTCCTCCACGGTTCCCTTCAATTGGACGGCCGCATTGGTCAAATGACCGCCGCCGCCAAGCCTTTCCATCACGACCTGGACGTTCATCCGGCCAAGCGAACGTGCGCTAATGCTGATCAAGCCGTCAGGCCGTTCGCTGATCACGAACGATGCGACCACATCCGTCATATTGAGCAGCGTATCCGCAGCTTGGGCGATGAGCAGCTGCGGAATGACGGTCCCCGGTTCGGTCACGGCAAGAGCGATATGATCATATACCATTTTAGCATGCTTGATGATTTCTGACTTTGCCAGATATTCCTGTAAATCTTCTTTCAGCATCCGCTGGATTTGGATCGTGTCGGCGCCGCTGCGGCGGAGGAACCCTGCCGCCTCGAACGTGCGCGATCCGGTATGGAGCGCAAAATGCTTCGTGTCGACCGTGATGCCGGCCAGCAGCATCGTGGCCTCCATCGGCGTGAGCTGGATTTTTTCGTGGATATATTGCAACAGCTCGGTCACCAGCTCCGATGCGGACGACGCGTACGGCTCCATGTAGACCAGCACCGCATCGTTGATGAACTCCTCGCCCCGGCGGTGATGGTCCACGACGACGATCCGGCTTGCATTTTGCACGAGCTTCGGCTCCATCGTCATGGAAGCCTTATGGGTATCCACGATGACGAGCAAGCTGTGCGGGCTCAGAAGAGCCAGCGCCTGCTCCGGCGAAATGAACCGCTCGAACAGCTTTTCGTCCTTTTGAACCTGATCCATCATCCGGTCAATGGACGGATTTCTTCCGGGCAGGACGACGTAAGCCTCGACGTTGTACATTTGGGCAGCCTTAAGCACGCCGATGGAAGCGCCGATGACGTCCATGTCCGGCATTTTGTGTCCCATAATAATAACCTTGTCGCTTTCCTGCATCAAATCGCGCAGCGCATGGGCGATAACCCTGGCCCGTACCCGGGTGCGCTTCTCGACGGCATTGGACTTGCCTCCATAGAAGGACAGCCGCTGCCCCGCCTTGACCGCCGCCTGGTCGCCCCCGCGCCCAAGCGCCATATCCAGCGAGGATTGCGCCAGTTCCCCTAACTCGTTGATGCTTTCCGCACCGAATCCGAGCCCGATGGAGAGCGTCATCGGCACCTTCAGTTCCGCGGTCATTTCCCTGACTTCGTCCAAAATAACAAACCGGCTTTTTTCCAGCTCCTGCAGCGATTGATAATTCAGCATCATCAAATACCGGTCCGATGACAACCGCCGCAGGTATACCCCGTATTGTCTCGCCCATTCCGTAATTTCCGTCGTCACCCGCGCGATCAAAGAGGTTCGCTGCTGGTCATCCATCCCTTGGGCGGCTTCATCGAGATTATCCATCATGATGATGCCGATCGCCAGCTTCTCGGCCTCGTATTTCTCGCGCAGCACCACCATATCGGTAATGTCGTACAAGTAGATCAAACGTTCTTCCGGATTCAGCATCAAATGAAAATGCGATTCCCCGATTTTGATCTCGGTGTGGATCTGCTTCCCGTCCTTGGCAGCGTCCCGATGCCCGTCCTTATGGCCTTCCTTCTTGTCGTTCAGCATCGGCGTCAGCGAGGGAAACAGCTCCTGCAGCGAATCGCCGACCAACGTTTTTTGGCCGAAAATTTTGCACACGTAACGGTTGTTCCATTCGACCGTCTTATCCTCGCCGTATAGCACGATCCCGAACGGCAGGGCGCTGATCGCTTCGCCCTCGACCCTTTTGACGCGAAAGGACAAGCCGTTGATGTATTCCAGCAGGTTTTTTCTGTACCGCATTTCCGCCTTCAGCAACAGGTAGCATAACGCCGCCACAAGAATGAGGCTTATGATTCCAAGCGGCCAATTGTACCGGGTCACGATAATGACCAAAAGCAGCATCAGCATAAACGCCCATACGGTATAATAGCCGTGCCAGCGCTGTTGTAGAAATTTAGGCATGACTCCCACCCTAACGTTTTGATTTAGTCATAAATTGACGCAGCGGAAATGCCAAGTCCAAAATCCCGATGATCCGCATCGGCGGAAACAGAAGGATCGGAATCGCAATAAGCAGCGGCACGATCGGGTGCCATTTTTTCGTATGCCCCAAGTAATAGAAAAAACCGATGGCTTGAATCATGAAACAGATGTGCAGGAGCGGCACCAGATTCGCTGCGATCATCGTCAGAAACGGACTGTCTGCGCGGCGGGCGAACACTTCAATGATGACTCCGATCAAATAATACCAAATCAAGGACCGCGGCAGCATCCATTCCCGCGCAGGCTTCAGCTTAGGAACATGGAACGCCGTGCTTTCGATGATCGGCCGCGCCAGCGCATGCGTGATGACGGCCATCATAAAGGAGCTGACGATCATGGCAAAAGGAATCATTTGCATGGTGGCGTCGCTCACCATCTGCATTTGTTCGGGCGTCCACATCATGTCGGTCACCAGCGGATTGTTTCCGCCGACGTCCTTCAGCGGCGACATCGTCATTTTTACGATATCATGCACATAGCTGGACAGGTCGAAATGCAAAAACACGGTGCCGATCAGCAGCAGTATCAGCATTTCGGCCAAAATCGTGCCGGCTCCGGACATCAGCGTTCGCAGCGCGGGCCTTTTTTTCTTGTAAGCCCAGCCCATGACGAGCGCGGGTATGACAAAATATACGGCCAAGAGCAAATTCACCGGATGAACGATGAAGGCGATCAGCCATACCGGGAGTACATGAAGCAAAAAAGATCTCGTATTTAGCGTTGCAAACAGAATCGTGGCCGGCAAAACCAAAAAAAACACCGTCACGATGGACAAAGGAGAAAGCAAGGAAAGCAGCAGAAGCAGATATACGACGCTCCATACTACCGATGTCCAGCGCATTTTCAATGTCTTCACCTCTTACGCATATGTTCTTCGAGCGCGGAAATATCCTGGTACCAGTCCTCTAGCTGGTGGCCTTCCTGTTTGTGTTTCTTTAATTTATCGATCAAAAGATCATCCAGGTCACGGTATGACATCCCCAGCCTGCGGGCCAATATGTAAGAGCTCATGATCAAACTTGCAAGACTGTCGCCAACCCGGGTCGTGCTGCCTTCCCACAATGCCTTGAACAGCCTCGATACGTGGTCCACTACTTCGGTTTTAAGCCATTCGATCACCTTGGCGCGCTTGGCTACATCCAAATCTTTAGGCATATTCTGAAGCTCACACTCCCTGAAAAAGCTTTATTCTCCATTATAGCATAAAAGAGTCCCGCCCACGAAAAACGGTCCCTCGGTCCCTTGCGTCCGCAACGAACGGTAAAATCCCGCCGCCATGTGATGCCTTAAACCAAAAAACTCCATCCTGCCGTTTTCTGATATTGTCAAAAAGACCTGCCCGAATCGTCTTCATCAAAAGCAGGTCTTTTTCTCATTCTATGCCTTTTGGCTCTAAGGTAATCGCAGCTTTTGCAAAAATCGAACGTCTTGAGCGCGGTAAAACGTAAATATGATTTCCTAAAACGAAAACTTATATCGAATTGACTGATTCTTTGGACACAAATCGTTCGCAGTATTCGATAATCTGGCTTCTGCGGACGATCCCGATAAAGCGGTTCATGTCGTCCACGACCGGCACGAAGTTCTGCACTTTGGCCAAATTGATCAAGTCTTCCATATTCGCGTCGATCGACACCGGTTTGTTGTTCATTTTAAGCGGTACGTCCTTCAGCAGATACTTGGACGCATTCTCGAAATTGATTTTCCCGCCCGAGTTTTTCATATGCCACAGCAGATCGCCTTCGGTCACCGTTCCGGCGTAAGTTCCGTCCTTGCCCAGAATCGGCACCGCCGTGTACCTGTGGTATTCCATTTTTTCGAGGGTTTGCCTCAACGTCGAGTCCGTCGTTACCGTAACCACTTCCTGTTTAGGCAGCAGAAAAAACGCGATGTTCATATCGGATCATCCTCCTCTGCAGCTTCTTCCAGCTTCCCTCGTCTTCTTACGGCGTAACCCTGCGATCGTTTCAGGAGGACACAAAATCAGCAGCCGCACCTGTGGCTGCCGATTTTATTCAAAAGGGTACATGACCTTTGCTGCATTTTATCTTGCGAGGGAACGCCCTGAAGAGGCTGTTCTCATTTTGCCGTGCCGTCCTCTTTCGTCGTGTCATCGTCCGGCAGCATCAGCTGGTCGGAAGGCGTGTCGGGATTTTCCCAACTGTCGATGAGCGCTTTCGCTTTGTCCACGTCTTTGGGGATCGGCTTGTCGTAATATATTCCGTTAATTTTCATGCCTTCGCCCATGATCGTATAGCTTGTAAACTGGGCTTCCGATCCGGTCAAAATTTGTTTGGCCAGATCGATGATGAATTTGGGCTGCATATCCGTCTGGAAGTTGTCGCCCATAATGTCGAGCAGCTCGGGAATTTTGGAAATTTGATTCAGGCGCAGCATCCGGTTCGCTACCGCATCCAAAAACACCTGCTGCCGCTTCGTGCGATTAAAATCGCTGTCCTCCCGGTAGCGCACATAATTCAAAGCTTCCTCGCCGTCATAAATCGGTTTGTTGGCTTTAATGGTGAATTTCTCATGGTCGCGGCCTTTGTTCACGATATCCTTTTTGATCGGCAGCTCCACCCCGCCAAGCGCATTGACGGCATCCTTCAAACCTTGGAAATTGATCGTAGCGTAATAGTCCACCTCGTGATCGAGGAACGCCTCGACGGTATCCTTGGACATTTGCTGTCCGCCGAACGCGTATGCATGCGTAATCTTATCCTTCTTCCCTTTGCCGATGATCTCGGTGTACGTATCCCTTGGGATGGAGATCAGCAGCACTTTCGAATCCTTCGGGCGCACGACGGCATAAATCAGCGTATCCGAACGCGCCGGTTCGTCCTTGCGCTGGTCGGAACCAAGCAGCAGGACCGAAAAAGGCTTATTCTGATACACGACCGGTTCGGCCGGTTTGGTCGGCCCGTTGTCCCTCGACTCCAGCGGCTGATACGATTTCTGGAGCGAGCTCTCCACCTGTTTGGACAGAAATAAATCAAAGGCCATCACCGCGAGCTGCTTGCGGAACACATAAGAGCCCCCCGCAACCAGAAGAATGATCACGGCAATGGATATATATATTTTTGTTCTCTTTTTCATTCAATGATTCCTTCTTTGATTAGAATAAAAAGTCCTAACTCAAACAAAAACGGGAACCTTCCAGCCTCCTTTCCTATTTAAACGGATCCCGGAAGAATGACGCATTTCGATGAAAGGGCGATCCGTTTAGGCAAAGATAAACGACATTAACATTGTAAACGGTATTTTTGCAAAAAGAAACCGCAGAACGGTGTCGATTCATAAGAAAAACGTCTATCGACGTACTTTCACAGAAGACAGACCGCCTTTAAACGTTGTTTTTCTTGCAATATCCGGATGCAGCGGCTGTGTAGTTGTACTTTCTGACATTATGAAAAAAAGGTTCCTTTGCCGTTAAAAATGGGCAGTTTTTCCGTGAACAACCGGTAACCGAAAAAGACTAACGGAATGAGCAGGGCCGCAATGCAAAGCATTCGGCGGGTATGGCATACCTAAAAGGCAAAAAAGCAGCCTTGTACCGGTTTTCCGGCACAAGGCTGCTGATGAACATGTCGTATTCAATGAACGCTCAGGAGGACCCCAATCCTTCCTTGATTAGCCGTTTTGTCGACTGTGTTTCAATTAACGATTTAATTTGCTCATGTCGGAGCCGCCTTCGACGCCGATCGGGAAGTGGCAAGCCACCTCGCGGCCCGGCTTCACTTCCTGCAGCTTCGGCTCGACCTGGCTGCATTTTTCTTGAGCAAACGGACAACGGGTATGGAAACGGCATCCTGACGGCGGGTTGGCCGGGGATGGAACGTCGCCCTGCAGCACGATCCGGCTGCGTTTTTTGGTTGGCGACGGCTTCGGTATAGCCGACAGCAGAGCAGCCGTATACGGATGCAGCGGCTCCGCGTACAAGCTTTCCGTTTCGCCGACTTCCACCATTTTACCCAAATACATGACGCCGACGCGGTCGGAAATGTGGCGAACGACATTCAAGCCGTGCGCGATGAAGAGGAATGTCAGTCCCATTTCCTTCTGCAGCTTCATGAGCAGGTTAATGACCTGCGATTGCACCGACACGTCAAGCGCGGATACCGCTTCGTCCGCAACGATAAATTTCGGCTTGAGCGCGATAGCCCGGGCAATCCCGATCCGCTGGCGCTGACCGCCGGAGAATTCATGCGGATAACGGTTGCGGCGCGTTGGATCCAGACCGACCATTTCCATCAGTTCCACGACGCGCGCATCGATTTCTTTGGCGGACATTTTCGTATGAATCTTCAATGGTTCGCCAATGACGTCCTTAACGAGGAAACGGGGATTCAGCGATCCGAACGGATCCTGGAAAATGATCTGCATTTCTTCGCGCATTTTGTTCAGCTCGCGGTTGCTCAGCGCATGAACGTCGCGGCCGTTGATTTTGACGGAGCCTTCCGTTGCGCTTTGCAGGCGGAGGATAACCCGTCCGAGCGTCGATTTGCCGCAGCCGGACTCCCCTACCAGGCCGAAAGTCTCGCCTTCGCGGATCGTGAGCGATACGTCGTCCACCGCTTTGACGTTGCCGACGACGCGGTTCAACAGCCCTTTATGGATCGGGAAATATTTTTTGACGTTGTTGACTTCCACCAAATTTTTAGCCATGGATGTTATCCCCTTTCCCGGCTACGGCTGCCTTGCCGTTTTCTTCGAACAGCCAGCATTTTGCGTAATGCTCGTCACCGACCTGGATGTCTCCAGGCTCGACTTGGCGGCATTTGTCCATCACATGCGGGCAGCGCGGATTAAAGCGGCAGCCTTGCGGAAGGTTGCCCAGCGCCGGAATCGTGCCTTTGATCGTGTACAATTCGCCGCCGCGTTCCCCTTCGAATCCCGGAATGGATTGCAGGAGGCCAACCGTATACGGATGGGACGGATTCGAGAAGATTTCTTCGACCGTTCCCTGCTCCACGATGGCGCCTGCGTACATAACCGCGATATGGTCGGCCATTTCGGCAGCTACGCCCATATCGTGGGTAATGAGCAGGATCGATGTGCCGAGCCTTTCCTTCAAATCCTGCAGCAGGTCCAAAATTTGCGCCTGAACCGTTACGTCGAGCGCGGTCGTCGGTTCGTCGGCGATCAGAAGCTCCGGTTTGGAAGCCAGGGCGATCGCGATGACGACGCGCTGACACATCCCGCCGGAGAGCTGGTTCGGATACTGCTTGGCGCGGATTTCCGGCGAAGGAATGCCGACCATGCGAAGCAGCTCGATGGCTTCCTTCCATGCTTCGTCCTTGGATTTGTTTTGGTGAAGGCGCAAGCTTTCGGCGATTTGCTCCCCAACCGTAAATACGGGATTCAACGCCGACATCGGATCCTGGAAAATCATCGAGATTTTATTCCCGCGGATGCTTCTCAGTTCCTCTTGTTTTTTCTTGACCAGGTCTTCACCTTTAAAATTGATGCTTCCTTCCAGAATGACGCCGTTGGCATAATCGATCAGACGCATAATCGACATCGAGGTGACGCTTTTGCCGCTGCCGGACTCGCCGACGAGACAAAGCGTTTTTCCTTTTTCAATCGCCAAAGAGATGCGATCCGTTGCTTTCACTAAACCTTTTTCTGTCAAAAAGCCTGTGGTCAGATTCCGGACTTCGAGAAGTTTTTCCGCCATTTTGCTAACCTCCTCCGGGATTTTTTCTGTCTTGGATCAAGGGCGTCACGGATCCCGTCGCCAATGAAGTTAACGGCCAGCACGACAATCAGGATACACAAGCCCGGATAAACGGCCAGCATCGGATTGGTCAGCATGAACTCCTGCGAATTGCTCAGCATAATCCCCCAGCTTGTTTGCGGCATTTGGATACCGAGGCCCAAATACGACAAACCGGATTCGTTCAAGATGGCACCGCCGACCATCAGCGTGGCGTTAACGATAATCGGGAAGCTTGCATTGCGCAGCAAATGCCGGAAAATGATGCCCCAGCTGGAAACCCCGGTGGCTCTGGCCGCTTCGACATACTGCATTTCGCGCAGCTGCAGGAATTGTCCCCGCACGAGGCGGGCAACCCCGGTCCAGCTTGTGAGCGCCAATATTAATATGAGGTACATCATTTTAGTTCCGAAAATTGCCATGATCAGAATGTTGATGAACAGGCTCGGCAGCGAAATCATCACGTCGATCAGACGCATGAAAACCGTGTCGACCCAACCGCCGAAATAACCGGAAATCGCGCCGATTAACGAGCCTAAAAACACGGCGATAATGGCGACGGAAAAACCGACCATAAGCGAGATGCGGCTACTGTAAACAAGGCGGGAAAAAATATCCCGGCCCAACTCGTCGGTGCCAAGGATATGCTTGCCCGATCCCGGCTTCAAGTTGGAGTTCATCATGTCGACTTTCGCCGGATCAAACGGGGCGACATGTTTTGCAAAAATGGCAACAAGGACAAAAATCAGCAAGACGACAAGGCCGGTCATTGCATATGGGTTATGCGAAAATTTTTGCCACACGAGCTTCCACGGCCCTGGGGGTCTTTTAGCGGGAGGAAGCGGTGCGTTTTCCGGTGCCATCGGGTCTGCCGGCTGTACGTTCGGAGCGGTTGCGGCATTCATGTCGCTCATTAAGCTTTTCCTCCTTTGCGTCCGATTTGAACTCGTGGGTCTACCAATTTATAAAGAATATCAGCTATCAGGTTGCCAAGCACCACCGCCACGGCGGTAATCATCGTAATGGCCATCAGGACCGAATATTCGCGGGACCTTGCCATATCGACGAACAAACGCCCCATTCCCGGCCAGTTAAATACGTTTTCCGTAAGGGTGGCCCCCGCCACGAGGCTTGCCAGGTCCATACCTAATACTGTAATGATCGGAATTAATGCATTGCGGAGCGCATGACGGAAAATAACTTTACGTTCAGGAACACCCTTCGCGCGAGCGGTACGGATATAATCCTGCTCCAATACCTCCAGCATGCTTGAACGGGAGTATTTGACATAACCGGCCAAATTAAGGAGAATCAGCACGGTCGAAGGCAAAATCAAGTGCATAAACAAGTCGCCGATGTTCCCTTGCTTATCCATGGAATACATGTCCGAGAGCGGCAACCAATCCATTTTCAACGAGAAAAACTCCTGCAAGATGATACCGAACCAGAAGGCCGGCATCGCAAAACCGATATAAGTGACGAAGTTGGCCGTCTGATCAGATAAGCCGTATTCGCGTGTACTGTTGTAAATCCCCCACGGAATGGCGATGATCAAACTTATAACCCAGGAAAAAGACATCAAGACAAGCGTGTTTTTTACGGCAGGCCAAATCACGTCGCCAACAGGAACATTGTTTTTAAACGTATATCCCATATCGCCTTTTAACATGTTTTTAAGCCAAATGACGTACTGTGTAGGTACTGGTTTGTCCAGACCCAGGTTATGCTTTTGAATCGCTGCGGTCTCAGGCGAAAGTCCCGGGGAAATCATCATTTGGGTCGGACCGCCCGGTGCAGCATGCATCAAGCCAAATGCAGCCACCGAAACCAAAAACAATACCAATATGGATTGCAGCAAGCGGCGGATGAGATATTCAGTCATAATTGATCCTCCTAAAATTAAACGTACGCGACACCGCAACCATCCGAAAACGCAAAAAAGGGCGAGGGGAAGATGTCTTCCCCTCTAGCACGTTTGCGCCCCTAAATTGTGATCCAATTTATTATTTTGCGTCGTCGATCCACCAGTTGATTGCGTGGAAGAAGTAGCCGTAAGCAAGCGTTGCTTCTGGTTTGTCTTCTTCTGCAAATTTAATCTTCTTGGACATTGCTGTTGGTGCACCATATTGGTACATAAAGATGTAAGGCAGGTCAGTCGACAGGATTTTCGCAGCTTCTTTGTAGATTTCGGCACGTTTTGCTTGGTCTACCGTCGAAGTGCCTTGCTGCCAGAGCTTATCCAATTCAGGGTTGTTGTACCATACGTTGTTTTGGCCGGTTGGCGGCGTGAACTTGGAACCGAAGATCGTTTCTTGGTCCGGATCCGGATTGTTCAGGGACCAGCCGATCAGAACGGCTTCGAATTTACCAGGGTTCAGGTTTTGGTCAACCCATGCGGAGAAGTCGAGCGCTTTAGGCTTCACTTCAATGCCTACGTCAGCCAGGTTTTGCTGGATAACCGTTGCCACGCCTTCACGACGGCTGTTGCCGGCGTTGTATTGCAGTTCGAAGGAGAAGCGGTGTCCGTCTTTCTCGAGAATGCCGTCTTTGCCAGGCTTCCATCCGTCTTCAGCAAGCAATTGTTTTGCTTTTTCAGGATTGTAGTCATAGTGGGTAGCGGCTTCCTTCGGATCTGCCCAAGAACCTGGAAGGAACGGTGCGTCCATAACCGAACCGATGCCTTTCAGAACGTTGTCGATCATGCCTTGACGGTTGAGGGCGTATGCCATCGCTTGTCTTGTTTTCGGGCTGGACCATGGAACGTATTTATCTTTGAAGTTGTCGGCTTTGTGGTTCAGGCCGATGTATTCGTATTGAGGACCTGGAGTCGGATCGACAGACAGGTTGTCTTTGCTTTTCAGCACTTCCAGCTGAGTTACAGGAACGCCGTTCGCCAGGTCGATGTCGCCTTTGATGAGGGCTTGGACTTCCGTGTTTTGGTCAGCATAGATTTTGTAAACGACTTTTTGGATGTGAGGCTTAGGACCCCAGTAATCCGGATTCGCTTCAAACGTCAAATATTCTTTTTGTTTCCACTCCGTCCATTTCCAAGGGCCGCTTGTAACGGTTTTGGCAGGATCGGTACCGTATACGTATTTTTGCATTTCTTCCGGCTTCACGTCTTTGAGGACGTGCTTCGGAATGATTTCCATAGCAAGTACGTATTGGAATGGAGCATATACTTCTTTCAGCGTCACTTTGAACGTGTGATCGTCAACTTTTTCGACTTTGCTCACTTTGTCGAATCCCGTGATTCCAGGAGCGCCCGCTTTAGGGTTGCGAACCGTTTCGATCGTGAAAACAGCGTCGTCGGCAGTGATCGGCTGACCGTCGCTCCACTTTGCGTTGTCTTTCAGTTTAACGGTGTATTCCAAGCCGTTTTCGGAAATCTTCATTGGCTCTGCAGCCAAGGACCAAGGCTCAACGGCCACTTTACCGGAACGGTCGATGTCGAAAATTTTAGCGAACAAAAATTGCTCAGCGTCGCCCGAAGCCGTGTCCTGCACGTAGATCGGGTTAACGCTAACGATGTCGGATGTGCTTCCGAAAGTCAGCGTGCCGCCGTCTTTAGGCGTGCCGGCCGCCGGTTCTTCTTTTTTGTCACCTTCGCTTTTTGCCGGCTCTTCTTTCTTCGGCTCGTCTTTAGGCGCATCGGCGGTTTTGGAATCGCCGCAACCTACGAACAGAGCGCTGACAACAGACAATGATACCAATAAGGACAACCACTTTTTCTTACTTGCCATTACCATATTCCTCCCCTTTGAAAATAAAATGATGGATACCTGCAATTGCTGCATGGAACATCCCAAAAGCCCGACTAATAGTCCAAGCGAAGCTTGTCCGCCGGCTATCAGGGACTTTTACACCTGTGTTAAATTCGTTCTACTGCCCCGAATTACGCCTAACGCATTTCCCCCTCTAGTGTTATAGCCATGTAAAAAGCCAGGGTGACGGCAACAGGTGAAGCAATATATTAAAAAATTAATATATCCAAATGTTAGGAGATTGCGGCACCGAATCCGCTCCGGGAGAGAGATAAAAATTGTGAACAACCCGGACATAATTACGGATACCTAATAACGCAATAAAGCATTAATGCTTTAAATGACCATCGGTCAATTGAAATCAGCAAAAAGGGTATCGATTTGTGCTGGGTAAAACTTCCTACATAAATTTAATGTAATGATACGTGTAAATTAAACTCACGTCAATATTTTTTTAGGCACATCGGATTAATTTTTTTAATGACGCAAAACAAGCGGCAACAATGGGTTTATCGTGAAAATAGAAACCATTTCTTTTCGGATTTTAATGTTAAAGAGCAGAGGATGCCTGAGTAAGAAATGGTATATTCGGAAGTGACAAAAAAATTGAATTCGCTTACAACGATTGGACAACACCCCGCTGTCAGGTTACCTAACATGAGGAATATCCAATATAATACGATCAAATTTACTGGAAAGAGATACATCTGTCAATGGCAGGATTATCCTCTAATTCATGTAAATGTAATCATTTACATTCGGTTATTTTCTTGGCGTTTACAAAGTTTAATAAACACTACCCTAATCTATTTTACATGAACGGCCATTTTCCTCCTTTTTCCTAAAAGTTCCTAAAAAAATACCGGGCCTTTTCTTGTGAGGAAAAGACTCGGTACGCCGTATTAAGCAAAATGGCATGCAACAAAATGATTTGGTTCGGCCTCTCGGAAAACCGGGTTTTCCTGTTTGCAAATATCGGAAGCCATCGGGCATCGCGTATGGAATTTGCATCCTGAAGGCGGATTCGCGGGGCTCGGGATGTCGCCCTGCAAAACGATTCGCTCTCGCTTTAGCGTCGGATCCGGAATTGGGACCGCTGACAGTAGGGCTTTTGTATATGGATGCAACGGACTTGCGAACATCGCCTTTTTGTCCGCCATTTCCACCATGGAGCCCAAATACATGACGCCGATCCGGTTGCATAAATGCTCGACGACGCTCAGATCATGGGAGATGAACAGATATGTCAGCTGCCGTTCCCTTTGCAAATCGCTAAGAAGATTGATGATCTGCGCCTGAATGGAGACATCTAAGGCGGATACGGGTTCATCGGCGACGATGAAATCGGGATTTAGGATCAGCGCCCGTGCGATCCCAATCCGCTGCCTTTGCCCGCCCGAAAATTCGTGTGGAAAACGGTCGTAATGATAGCTCGCAAGCCCGCAGATCTCAAGCGTTTCGATCACTGTCTTCTTCAAGTCGGGTAGGAATGAAAAATTTGCTCCGCCCTCGGGATCCCGACCAGATTGATCAGCTCAATCGCCCGTTTTTTCGCCGCCTTTCGGTCCAGCAGGAGATGGAGGATCAACAGTTCGGTAATCTGTTCGCCGATGGTAAGAACCGGGTTCAAGGACGACATCGGCTCCTGAAATATGATTGAGATTTCATTGCCGCGGATTCTTCTCATTTCATTATTGTTCATTTTCAGCAGGTCTTTGCCTTCAAAAACGATTTCCCCGCCGACAATGTTCCCCGGAGGGGATTCGACGAGCCGCATGAGCGACATGGCGGTTACGCTTTTGCCGCAGCCGGATTCGCCGACGACGCATAACGTCTCCCCTTCCCGAATCGTAAAACTGACATCATCGACCGCCTTGACGACGCCTGCGGAAGTTCGGAAATGAGTTTGTAAGTTTCGAAATTCAACCAGATTTTTCGCCATATTCGAATCCCCTATTTTTTCGTTTTCGGATCTAAGGCATCCCTTAGCCCGTCGCCTATCAAGTTAATCGCTACGACCGTAATGAGAATGCATATGCCCGGAGGAATCCAAAGCCATGGTCTTTTTTTGAAAACAATCATATCATTCGCTGCTGAAATCATATTTCCCCATGAAGGTGTCGGAGGAACAACACCAATCCCTAGGTAGCTCAGAAACGATTCATATAAAATAGCACCGGCAACTCCAAGTGTCGCAGATACGATGATGATAGGGAAGCGCAGAGATCGCGAAAATAATAATCGATATCCCGATCAAAGTCGGGATCATCTGCAGAAGTCTTCGGATAATGTATCGTTTCATACAGATTCCTCCTGGCTTCATAAGCGGACATGCTCAGCCCCCGGACTTCCCCGGAAGCTGAGCTCTTGAATCTCATCAAATTGTCGATTATTGCGGAATTTCCACGGTATACAATCCATAAGAGAAATCTTTGTAAGGAGCCAGATCAAAGCCTTTCACCCGTGCATTGATTGGCCACATATCTCTTCTCTCGTACATAAAAATGCATGGTAGATCATTATTGATCTCTTGATACATCTCCTTGTTAATGGACTAGTCGTATTTTGTAGTTTTTATTGTTAAAGTTGAAGGATGGGCAAGGAAATTAATGCAAGCCTTTGAGAGATTAGGCTATGGAAGGAGCAAAAATAGAGACTTTGGGAAAAGAGGTTTTATGAAGGTCGTACAAATCGAGTAGAGGGAAACCTCAGGCTTCTCACACCACCTTGCATGCGCGATCCGCGCACTAGGCGGTTCCAGAACGATAACGAAGCGACAACCGATTTAAGATGTTGGAAAGGCGATATTCTCCCCATTCCATAAGGTATAGGTTTAGGCCTATAAACCGCTCTTACATGGACATGGCTTCGGTTCGTAAACTCCCGCGTACTCTCTCCTTAATCTAAAAATCTTCCAAGGGGCAAAGCAAAGCGTCGCTTGGCGGTTTGATACAAAACTAATACCAATCAATTTCTAGTTATATGACTGCTCTACCGCGATGCGAAGTGATTCCGCAATTCAGTCGCACAGGTCAATTGACTCCTGCCTGGTGTATTTGACGAAGTGGTTCAATGATTTTAACTAAACCGATATACATCAGAAATAAGCGATCTAGTATCAGTTGTTATTTTCAACAGTAGTTCTGACATTTTTGAAGAAACGCTCCATTTGTTCAGCCTTCTTAACATCAGCCACCGTCTTAAAAACTTGAATTGCTTGCTTGACATCATTCTCTCCATCAATTCTTCTACCTCCGTTATATTTTAAGATTCCTTGAAAATATAATAATATGGTTTTCTCATATAATTGAGTAGATAACTTCACATGTTGCCCCAATTGTTCCACAAAATTTTGTGCTAGTTTATACTTACCAAGCGATAAATAATGAGAAATAGCATTTATTAAAAATGTAAATAAAACTTTTTCAAACAAGCGAATTTGGCTATAACCATTCAAATCTCTTATTAAACGTTTGGACGTAGCTAGTATAAAATCATCATCAAATATATACAGGCAATTTAATAATATAGATAGTTCAAATGCACTCCAATTCTCGACTTTTCCAATATGCCCCTTTAGCACTTGAACGTACTGTTGATGTGTATTCAGAAAATCGGCAATTGAATTTCCGGAAGTTTTTATGATTGCTCCTTTTATTCCCATATAAAGAGCGAGATAATACATGTCGTCTGTGCTTTTATAAAGCTGGAGTATTTCGCTCAATCGTTTATCATTGATCGTTCTGTTAGAATAAAAATCCTCGAACAATTGTGCCGACAACTTATGCTTTTCATTTATCTCCAAATCTAAGAAATATTGAAATTCATCTAATCTAACGTTCATTTTATCCAAATAGAGAACAAGGGTTCCAAAAGGAATATCATTCGTTTGTGTTTCGTATGATGCTAGAGTCGTTCTACTAGAAATGCCACGACTCAAAGCAGACTGACTAATATTTCGCTCCACCCTCAACTTTTTCAACAGTATACCTGCCTTCATAAATTACCTCCTCAAAATGAAATATGACGAAATTCTGGTCAATATTTACAATTTGCTCAATTAATATTATAAAATGCAAGTACCTAAATTAGAAGGAAGTGATTAAAATCTGGGAATTGTGGCTATGAGATTATTCTAAGGAAAGCACCCACCGAAATTTGTGTAAGCGGTGTCAATGGGAACGAAGTATCTTTGTGAGCACTTCTTCTCTTTTAAGGAGAAGAGATATTATATAGTGCTACTATCGTGTAGAAAGGAGGATGTATATGTCCATCAATGAATTACGTGCTCAATATCGTTCTTCTGAGGGGCGAGCGAAGCAAGGTTTTGTCTCGCCGATTGGCGAAGTTGATGAGCAACAGTTAAAGGAAATGGTTGCTGGTAGTGGGGTTCCAAATAATTTTGGGATATTTACAACAATGCAGGATGATTGTAGTACCCTTTGGACTAAATGCGCTTGTACGTACAGACCAGAAGATGTACCATTTTGCTAACAAATAGTAGGTAACTTTTCGGAAGTAAGATGGTAAATTGTTACCTTCTTACTTCTGATTTTAATGTGGGAATGCAGGTTAATGGTTCTAAAACGGTTAGAGATAATGAACTGTAATGTTAATAGCTGCTTGTTCTAGTTACCCTGAACAATAAATCAATTGACGATATCAGACGGTGTTGCGCAGTCTATATATACTCGAATAATAATCATTCTTTACATGTGATAATTTTAGGAGTGAATAGGTGATGAGTGGAAAACACGTCCAGTTAGATAAGTACAGTGTTATTCATACAAAATGGGAGGAGAATCTGAACCGAATATTAAATGCTACTAATGTTAGGGAAATAATTGGAATAGAATCTACTCCTATAATCCGTCCGTTCCTAATAGAATTTTGGCGTAGTCTTCAGGAAGATCTAAATAATGTTGATGCTAGACTAAATAGTGGACACCGAGAATCGAGAATGCGACAATAAACCTAGCAAAATCGAGGTGTCCGAAGATGAGTCAGAAATATGACAAAGAGTTTAAAATCCAAACCGTAAAAATGATTCAGGAACAGGGGAAGCCGGTGGCGCAGGTCGCCCGAGAATTGGGCGTATCCGACAATACTCTGTACCGCTGGATCAACGAATTCAAACAGGATCCGGTCAATGCGTTTCGCGGCAGCGGCAACCTGAAAATCGAGGAAAAAAACCTTCTCGAAATGCAGAAACGAATCCGCCAACTCGAGATGGAGAACGAAATTTTAAAAAAGGCGATGCACATCTTCGCAAAAGACCGGAACTGATCTTTGCGTTTATCCACAAACACCGCTCCAAGTATCCGGTATCGGAGATGTGCAAGGTTTTGAACGTATCCCGGAGTGGTTATTATCAATGGACCAGGCGCCAGGAAAGCGAGCAAAATAAACGTCGCCGAGAACTGGAACAACAGATTAGCCGTATCTTTGTGGACTCGCGTCGCCTGTACGGCAGCCCGAAGATCGCTCAAGTCTTGCGCCAGCAAGGTGTTCGGGTATCCGAAAAAACGGTCGCCCGCATCATGAAGGAACTGGGGCTTAAGTCGCGCACCGTCAAGAAATACAAGGCGACGACGAACTCGAACCACAATCTGCCAGTGCATGACAATGTGCTGAACCAGCAGTTCAGGGCACAAGCTCCCAATCAAGTCTGGATGGCGGACATCACTTACGTTCCGACAGACGAGGGATGGCTCTATGTCGCGAGCGTGATGGACTTGTACACGCGCAAAATCGTAGGCTGGCACGCCGATGAGCGAATGACCAAGGAATTGGTCCTGCAAGCTCTGGATCAGGCTTACAACCGTCAACGGCCGAAAGGCGAAGTCCTGCATCATTCCGATCGCGGCAGCCAATACGCATCTCATGAGTACCAAAAACGGCTCTTGAAATACGGGATGAAATGCAGCATGAGCCGCAAGGGCAACTGCTATGACAATGCCTGCATCGAATCGTTCCACAGCGTGCTCAAAAAGGAACTCGTCTATCTGGAGAAGTTCAGAACCCGCAAGGAAGCCCAAAGTCGGATTTTTGAATACATCGAGTTTTTCTACAACCGGAAACGCGTACATTCCGCTATCGGGTATCTTACACCTTTTCAATACGAACAAATGTACGGTCAAATTGCGTAATTTTCTCGATTCTGGCTGTCCAATCTATTGACAGAGGTCCATGTTAATGCAGATATTATTGATAGACCTCAAGTTGAACAAGGGCTCATACAAGCGTGTGTACAACGGTTGTCTTCATTGCAGATCAAGACGACGATGCTAGAAATAACCATTGCTAGTCGGTTAGGTGAATTAACAGCTGAATTGCCCAACGAGCGATATCAAGAGTATTTTAAACTGTTAGAAGATCCACATCATTTAAAGGTGTTCTTCGATACATATCCAGTGTTAGCTAGGTGTTTGACAGAACACACGTTAATGTTTAGCTCATATGTTCGTGAAATTATTGTTCATTACAGTTCTGATTGGATAAAATTCAATTCGAAGATGGGAAATGGTTGCAATTTTGATTGTCTATCTGGGATAGAGATTGGAGCAGGAGATACCCATAACGCAGGTAAATCAGTTGCAATCTTAAAGTTTAACAGTGGTGCTAAACTAGTATATAAACCCCACTCCTTACGTATAGATGAATGTTATAGTGCTATGCTTGATTGGATTAATCAGAGGGGTATTAAGTATTTGTTGAGCAGTCCAAATGTGCTTAATTGTGGAGCTTATGGATATCATGAGTTCATTAGTCATACTCCATGTCAATCTATTATGGAAGTAGAACAGTTCTATTATCGTTTAGGTGCATTAACGGCATTATGCTATATATGTGGGTCTACCGATTATCATAATGAGAATATTATCGCAAGCGGATCTCAACCGGTATTAATTGATTTGGAGACAATATTTACTCCATTAACAGAGACCAAATTGCAGCATACGCTAGGTGAACAAAGTCTACGAACGGTATTTTCATCTCTTATGCTACCAGGAATTTATTCTCCTAATTCACTGTTGGATATCGATTTAAGTGCGGTAGGCGGTCGAGGGGGACAGAAATCGCAATTAATGAAGATCCAGCGTATTAATAATGTTGCCACGGATGAAGCTTCTTTGATTGATGACAATTATACGACAGCTGAAAGACAAAATCGACCATTATTAAATGGCGAATATATCGACGTCTTGACGTATACGAAGAATATAATCGAGGGTTTTTGTGATTTGTATCGCTTACTGCTTACGCATCGCGATACTTTTGTTCGTGACATACTCTTGCCATATTCTGATGCTACTGGTCGTCATGTATTTCGCGCGACAGACGTGTATGGAAAGTTATTATCACATAGTATGCATCCAGATTATTTACAGAATGAATCAGATCGCAATCGCTTACTAAATATTATGGCTAATAACTCGACATTTCCACCACAAGCTGT
The DNA here is from genome assembly GCF_038004655.1 of Paenibacillus sp. FSL M7-1455. Taxonomy (NCBI): domain Bacteria; kingdom Bacillati; phylum Bacillota; class Bacilli; order Caryophanales; family Paenibacillaceae; genus Paenibacillus; species Paenibacillus sp. FSL M7-1455. The sequence continues at coordinate 6,031,038 of NZ_JBBORO010000001.1, forward strand.
TATTGAACGTGAGATTGAACAAATGCAGCGGCAAGATATTCCTTACTTTATGTTCTCACTTAATAGTCATGACTTATATGATATGAATGGAGTCTGTATACGTGATTTTTATCCGATGTCAATTATTGAGTTAGTTGAACATTACCTGGTGCAGTTATCTGAAGATGATCTTAGTAAACAAATGCAATATTTGCGCTGGTCTCTCTCTAGCTTGGATGACACTCATCATAATGATGGTCATTCATATAGTAAGCGTTCGGATATGTACGATCGCCATACTACAGTACTAGTCCATAATGAAAATAGAATTGCGCAATATCAGCAATGCGCGACATCAATTGGTAATAGTATAATTCGTCGCATTGTCAAAACAAATGATACTAATATGTTATGTATTGGCTTTGCTATGGTTGGAGAAGAGAATAAACATAAGCCAGTATGGTTAGAACACAATATGTATAATGGTTTAGGCGGTTATGTGTTATATCTCGCTCAACTAACGCATATCACTTGTGACCAGCAGTATCGGGAAATGGCACAACAGCTGTTGAATGCTATACAGTCTAACAAGTTGAAACTGGATGTAGATAGTGAATCGCTTAAAGAGATAACGACTTCGACCTCAGTTTTTTTAGGGGAAGGTGCTCATATTTATGAACTCAATTATTGTGGGTTGCTATGGAAAGATGATACCTTGCTAGAAGATGCTAAGAGTAGGTTACCCGTATTGATAGAGGCAATAGAACAAGAAACTGAATATGATATTATCGCGGGACTTGCAGGTTGTATTATCGTTATGCTTCGTGTCTACGAAGCTTTGCATGATTTAGCATATTTGCATGTGGCACAAGCGGCTGGGGAACGCCTTTATACATTAATGGAGGAATTGAATTTTGATGCTGAATCAAAAGTATCTCCTGACGGACTGACGAACCAATATGTAGGTGATAATTATAGTACAACGAATGGTCAAGTGTTGCTGACGGGTTTATCTCATGGTGCAGCCGGGTTAGCATGGGCGTTCACATGGCTTGCTAGATTAAGTAATAATTATAGTAATCAGTCAACCTGTCAACAGTATTTGATAATGGCGAATCGTTTGCTCGTATATGAAAATCATTACTATTCGGAAATTGAAAAAAACTGGAGAGACTTACGCTATACAGATAGTCATGTATTTGCTGACTTTTGGTGTCATGGTGCACCTGGTATCGCACTTGCTCGCGCAGAAACTATGTTTCAGCTTGAAGCAATGAATCTCCTACATACACAAGAGTGGAAATTTGTTAATCAAGATTATAAGAATGCACTGCAGACGTTGTTGAATCGTGGGAATGCATATAATAGTTTTTGTTTGTGTCACGGTATATTAGGCAATTCCGATATTTTACTTCACTTAAGTAAACTAACGAATGATCCTAATCTGACGGATGTTGCAAATGATTGGGCGTTACAAGCAATTGTAGATTATGAGTCATATAAGTCATCTGACCGCTTAATTGCAAGGTTGGAGTGTGATGGATTAATGACAGGGATTGTTGGGATGGGGTACGAATACTTACGATTGTTAGATAATCGAGTGCCGTCTATACTTGCATTTGAATTGCCATTATACTCTAATGTTAACGTTTAGTTGAATATGGGGATGATGCGTTTGAATGATGAGATCACCGATGGCGCGTACCTTTCATGCAGCAGACGGAGTGAGGGGCCTGCTGTTTGGCAATGATCATGGATTACTATAAGAGTAGTATAAGTATGTATGATTTACGTGAAGCAATAGGCAGTGGACGTGATGGGGCTAGTATGTATCAGTTGAAGAAGACAGCCTACCAGCTTCAGTTTACAGCAAAATGTTATAAGTCAGATTTGTCATTGTTAGAGACTTTACAATTACCAGTTATTGTTATGTAGGATGAACATCATTACGTTGTTTTGGAGCGAATCAAGAATAAGAATGATTCAAGGAAGAAGAAGTATACGATTATTGATCCTGCTAGGTGCAGGAAAGTCAACTTTAGTCAATCTGTTGATTGGCTTATTTCAATCAACAGCAGGTCGTATTTGCTATGATGGCATAGATTCAAATAAATTAGACATGCAGCATATACGTAAGCAGATTGGTACTGTGCCTCTGAATATTTATCTATTTAATCGCAGCATCCTGAATAATATTAGATTCTCTGCAGCTGAAGCAACAATAGAAGATGTGATGGAGGCAGCGAAAGCTGCTCAAATTCATGATGAAATCATGCAGATGCCGATGAAGTATCATACGATGATAAGTGAGATGGGGATGAATCTATCAGGTGGTCAGCGGCAACGGATTGCATTAGCAAAGGCACTATTAACTAAACCGGCAGTTCTATTGCTTGACGAAGCCACTAGCTCACTTGATCATTTAAATGAAAAAAGACTTGATCGTTATTTGTCTAAGATTGCATGTACACGCATCGTTATTGCTCATTGCTTAACTACCGTGATGAATAGTGATGTCATTCTTGTATTAGACCAAGGACGTATTAGTGCTATATGGACGCATGAACAATTATTAGAGAAGTCAGATTATTATCAACGCTACACTATGGTGATCTAGCCGTAGTGTGAATTATTATATTAAATTTGGGTGACCTTGAATTTAATATCCAATATGTTCCTTGTATTATATTTATTATAAGTTTATCATATTTATTGAATATATAGGAAAAGGAGGGTGTATATGAAAAAAAGATTGGTTTTGATTGGTTTAACAGCAGTAATGGTATTTTCCTTAGCTTCTTTTGTTTCAGCAGCTAAATCACACACAATTACTCCTCAATGTGCTAATAAGCCTAATCAAGACTGCGATATGGACCAATGATTTTTGATGTTCTGATGGCTGAACGATATGGAGCCGTTTAGAATTATCACAATGACAGAGGTAATCATGATGAATATTTTTGCACTGGTTATTATTTGACTCTTCAGCACTAACAGTAAATTGAGATGGAATTAGCCTATAAATTTATAAAGAATATTTGAAAATTGGACAAGGGAATTGGTTCAGTTGCGAGCGAGGCGCTCCATACTTCCAATTCCCTCTTATTACTTCAGGGAAAAATCAACTTTCCAGCCAATTAATAGACCATATCGACGTTGTATTTCTCGGAGCAGTAACCACAAGCTTTGCGTTTTGCTGTTTGAGAGTGGCTATGTCCCCCTTCAAGTAAACCGTTCGTTATCCTTGGCACACTTCTGTCACTGGCTCCAAACGGCATCGTAATCCCCTTTCTATCCAGTCTTTGCCACCATAAGAGGGATAGAAGAGAAAGTAATACTGTATGAGTGGCTCGAAGAAGGCGAGGGACATCTTATGTTTAAATAACAAAGAAGAGGTCTTTAATTCCGGCCCCTTCTTAGTTGTTCTATAAATTAAGACTGGCGCCGAACTCCGACCGTTACAACTTCGCAAGGGCCTGCAGCAAGCTCTGCATTGGCGGAAGCCGTTGCCAGCTTGTCGCTGCTGTCCTCTTCCAAAATCGTCGTCTTGTACATGGAAGCAGTGCCCTGCATCAGCTCGAGCTTCAAGTCGGCCTTCTCGCGTTTCATGTTGTACCAGCGCAGAATGTCGTCTCCGGTCTGCTCGCTGACCTTCCATGCCGAAAATGCCAAGCCGTTGTCCGCTTCCCATGCGTATGGCGCATGGACGGCGGTGATGCTGCCTTCATGCAGCCCCGTCTGCGCAACCGTCCAAGGAATCTGGAACTGATACGCTTCCCGGTACGCGCCCGATTCGATGCCATCGCCGTTATGAGGGATGATTTCGAGGTGGACGGTATGCTCGCCGAGGCATTGCGCTTCAGGCGTAGGGAAATGACCCCAGTCGCCAAGCTCGCCGACGGAACGAAGCAGCGTTACGGCGATCGTGTTGCGTCCGTCGCGCAGAACCTCGTATTCGTTCAGCCCGCGGTTTGCGACCGTCAAGCCGGCGCCGGCGCCGCTGACGTCAACAAAAGCCTGCTGGTGCTGCGTATTGCTTGGGTTCTGCCATTCCTTCGCAGGTTCGACATCGCGAACGGCCACTTCGAACATCGAGTCGACTTGGTACTTGGAAGCTTCGATGTCGGTAGGCATGAGCATGCGCACGCGATGGTCCTTCGCCTGGTTGTTGAAGCTGGCTTCGATGTGAACGCCTTGTCCTTCCCGCTCCAGGCTGACAAGCGTGCGGATTTTCATCGGAACAGTTTCTTTCACGCGCTGCGCTTTGCGCACAGGGTAATAAACCAGTTCCACCTGCTCCCGGTCGAGAAGCTCGTCGGCGGACGCCGGGATTTCCCAATCATGCACGATTTCGAGGACGGCCCGGTAAGGCGTGTCTTCGACGACGCGGATGGAAGCCGCGAGATCTTTCGTCGTCAGGGCCTCTTCCCCTTCCGGCTGTTTGTACATGTACTCGTTGCCGATATCGCCGGTGTCCTCGTAGATCATCAGATCGTTAAACACGCGGCCGGTGCGCTTGTCCGTGATCGACAGGCTGCCGTTCGGCGCCGCTTCCACCCGCAGGATGCCGTTTTCGATGACGTTGCCGCCTTTGACCAGGGAATCCTTCTGCACCTGAAGCCCTGTCGCCGCTTCTCCGGAAACGAGCGCATAAGCTTTCAGGCCGAGCGCAGGGATTTGGCTTGCCTCAAACGTCACGCGGACGGCGCGGGCCATATAAGGTTGACGGAACTTATCGTCCGGCAGGTCATAACCGAAACGAAGGCCCAGATCCTCGAGCGTAAAAGCTGCCGGGTTGCCGTCGGCATCCACGACCGCGCGCAAGCCAAGGTCAAAGTCCTTCATTTGGCTTCTCATGTCTTCGAAGGAGTGTCCTTCACGGAAGTATACGCGTTTGACGTCCAGATCGACGGACACGGTGCCGCTGCGTTTCCATCCGGTCGTGTTGAACACGACAAACGGAACAGCATCTTCCCCATAGCTGCCGAATACCGAAGTATTCACCGCATCGGCGACCGCCTGCTTGCTCTCGTCGATGATCGATTCCGCGACGTCGCGGCTTTTCGCAAAACGGGTTACCATTTCGCGATGCACTTCATCCACGCTGCAGCCGCAGATGCTGTCATGCGGATGGTTTTGCATCAACGTTTTCCAAGCATACGTCAGCATGTCATGCGGATATTCCTGTCCGGCAAGACGGGCATACGATGCCAGCGGCTCCGCCACCTTTTCCAGAAGCGTCTGCCCGAGCTGGTTCATTTGCTTCAGATACACGCGCGAGGAAGCCGTATTGACGAGCGTCCCCCAGCCGTCGGTGCGCTGGCTGCGAAGCTCGCCGCGGACGACGGAAAGCTCGCCTTCCTTCGCTTTTTTCACGGCTTCAAGGTATTTAGGGAAATTGGAGTGCACGAACTCCGTATCCGGGTACAGCTTCCGGGCTGTCTCGAGCGCCTCCGCCAGATCGGTTTGGATCGGCTGGTGGTCGCAGCCGTTCATGTACAGAAGCTCAGGCGTCGAAGCGTATTTCTCGGCGTCGGCCAGCTTTCTGTCCCAGAATTCTTTGGCTTCCTCCGGATCAACCGGAACTTCGTTGCCGTTGCTGTACCAGTTGGCGAACAGGATGCCCAGCACGCGGGAGCCGTCCGGCCCTTCCCAGATCAGCTCGGAGAACGAAGATTCATAATCCGAATCGGCTACCGTATTGTTGAAGCCCGTCGGCTTCACGCCGCGGCCGAACACTGCATTGTCGATGCCGGACTGGCGCATCAGCTGCGGCGTTTGCCCTACCAGGCCGAAGGTGTCCGGGAAATATCCGATTTTGGAAATTTGACCGTAACGCGCGGCGTCCTTATGGCCGACCTGCATGTTGCGGATGTTCGCTTCGCCGCTCGTCAGGAACGCATCCTGCAGAATATACCACGGGCCGATGAAAATACGGCCTTCGCGGATGTATTTTTCCAGGCGCTCCTTTTGCTCCGGACGAACCTGCAGGTAGTCTTCCAAAATGATCGTTTGGCCGTCCAAATAAAAGCTTTTGTATTCCGTATCCTTTTCCAGCGTATCCATCAGCACGTCCATCAGGCGGATCAAGCGCATGTGGTGTTTTTCATACGGCAAATACCATTCACGGTCCCAGTGGGTATGCGAAATGATATGCGCGGTTCGTTTTGGTTGTGAAGTCATGAAAGTCAATCCCCTTTTCTGTAAGTCCGTGCCTGCCGCTTTCGGCGGCCAACCGGTCGAGGAATCCCCGTAGTGAGATCATATGCTTGCCCAATATACGTTTCGTTTGCTACTGATGCTTGCATTATCGGCTTCTTTCGGACAAACCGGAAGCCTTCCGTTTGTCCATTCCACACGAACAATGACAGGTTATGCTCTATATCACAAATTAGGGAGTTTTTCCCTTTTTTTATTCGAGTCCAATTGATTTTCATCGTCTTGCCACGTCACATATTATACTTAAATATGTCCTCATCGTATATAGAAACCTGCGATTTTTCGCAAAATGTTCTTCTTGGATACGTCCATCCCCCAGGCGGCGTTTCATAAGGACACGCTGGGTTCCAGCTTTAAGCCGTTAAAACGGGATGAAGAATAACTGTCCGCCATATGAGGACAGTTGTTTCATTTTTGAAAGCCTCGCCGGCCGCCGCAAAAAGCTCAATTCATCTTCATCCGCCAGCTTAAGAGCGAGGCTTTCTTATCCCAAAGCGTTTCTAAGCTTAGACGCCTTCCACACGGATTTCCACTTCGTCCGGACGGTACACCGCAGTAATGCGGCCTTCCCGGTCCGTGGCAAACAATACGCTCCGGTCGCTTTCCAGCGTAAAGCTATAAGCTGCCCCGGTGCGCGGATCCTGAACCTTGACGGAAGCATCCCAGCCGAATTCGGAAACAAACACGTACAGGTTTCCTTCCTTAAAGCTTAATTTCCGTCCGTATACCCCCGGAAGCTCGCCGCCGGCAATCCAATGCATGTCCTGCCCCACGCCTGCGGCTTCGGCCGCATACTGGTACAGCTCCACGATCGGCTCGTCGCGGCCGTTCAGCTCCAGCGGAAGGCTGCTCCAGATCAGGCGTCCCTTGCCGAGCGGCATGTCGACGACATGGTCCATGGATCCTTGGGTTCCATCCGCATCAGCCGGGCTTTCCTTGACGACCTCCGCAATTCGCCGGTGGCCGAAAGAAACGGCCATCGGACGGCCGCCCAGACCCAGCATTTCCTCCCTGCGGACGTTGGCGAGCTTGCGTTTGCCAAGCACCTCGTCCATGCGGTCGCTAGGCCGCCAGTAGGCATCGAGGCCGAGCGGTCCGGTCACGAGAAGCGTTACGCCCGATTCCTTGACGAGGGCGATCAATTCTTCCAGAGCGCCGCTGTCCATATTATGCGGGCTTGGTACCATGATCAGCTTCGGCGTTTGCCGCCGCAGCGCGTCCAAGTGATATTCGGATGCCCCTCGGAACGGAATTTTGAGATCATAGGACATCAGCCGCGTCAGGCGGGTCGTCGATTGGAACGCCAAAGCCCGGTTGGAAAAATCATTCGAATACGGGAAGACGACGGCGACATCTTCAAGCTCGCGGTCCGTGAACAAGTCACGCGTTTCCGCAATGAACCGGCCAAAATCATAAGAGACGTCGGCCTCCGGCTTTTCCGTGCCGTCCGCCCGCAGGGCGCCGATATGCGACTCGTTAGCGTTGTCCATATAGAAGTTCGTGTTCCAAATCCAGTGAATCGCTCCGGCTCCCCCCGTCGAGAAGGCGTACGCGTATTTGCGCTCCAGAATGTTGCGCAGCTCCGCTTCGGAGCGCTTGGCGCGTCCGTCCGGCGTTTCCACGTACATGATGCCCGTTTCCTGAATCAGGTTCGGCTTGTCGGGCGTTTTGGCGAAAATGCCGTCCCAAACCAAATAATCGTTCAGCCACCAGGAGTGCACCGTCGTATAATCAACGGCTTTCTCGTAGAAAAACGGCGAAGGACGCTGAGCGCCGAGCGCCTCGTCCTGGCCGACCGTCACGAGATGGTTCGGGCACAGCTCTTTGATGGTGCCAACGAGCTGCTCTGCCCAAACGTTGTGCATATCCATCGAGAAGAGGCAGTAATCGAGCCATCTGGTTCCTTTTTTGGCCTTATGCATATCCTGTACGTCGAAGTTGATGTCCTCCGCTTCGGGAATGACCACCGACTCGAAATCGGGCAGCTGGTCCGGCGACATGTTCCAGGCCTCCTGAAGGCTTCTTATATCGCCGTGACGCTGTTTCAGCCACTTCACGAACGCCTGGCGCTCGAACGGATCCCTTGCGGAACGCGGGCCTTCCGAGAAAATCCGCGGCGGGTCGAACATCGAAGGCTCGTTGATCAAATCCCAATCCACATGGGTCGTCGCCGTATGGCGGCTGACGATGCTGCGGATGAATCTCTTCTGAGCCTCCACGCTTTGCGGATCCAGATAAGGATTGACCCCTTCCCAAGTCTCCGGCGTGAAGGAGAAAAACGTAAAGGTTACCTGCAGACCGTGGCGTTTGGCCGTCAGGAAAAAGGCGTCGATCGCGCGCAGAACCTCTTCCGACGCGTGTCCGTCAACCTGCATGATATTCCGGTATGCCGTCCATACGCCGGTACGGATCCAGTTGATGCCGGCTTTGGCCATTTGGGCCATATCCCGCTCCCAAACGTCTACGTTCGGCAGGAACAGAAACTTGCGGGCCACGTCGGAGGTCATGTACGTCATGCCCACGACAGGCAAAGGCCGTCCGTCCTTGACGAAATAGTCGCGGCTGCGGCTGATCGGCTCCCCTCCGGCCAGCAAACGGTCGTCGCGTCCCCAGAAGCCTTGGCGCAATATCCGCACTTCGCCGTCGGGACCTTCCGCGCGGCAGCGAATCCGGTACAATCCGCTCTGAACGTCCAGCGGAACCGGAATGCGGACAAAATTTTGCTCTTTGCTCACTTGGGCTTCGAATTGGCGGTTCCAAACCTCGCCGCCGTCTCCCTCATGGCGGACTTCCAGCGCAAAGCTCCATGTTTCGGGAGCCTCGGCCCGCTCGTCACCGCGCTGCAAAATTTGCGTCTGAAGCGTCAGCACGGCGTGTTCGCCCGTTTCATAGGAAGCATAATTCGGCTTCAGCGAGAGCTCGGTGACCCCTTTGGCGCAAAAACGCGCCCATGCCAATAACCGCTCTGCGCCGCCATTGTCCCAGAATGCCGCCTTCAGCGGCAGGAAAACAAACATCCAGCGCGAACCGGCAAAGGTGACGCGGGAGTTTTCCCACAGCACGACCGGCGCGGCGATTTCGCGCCCTTCGGCGCTGACCCCTTTCAGCAGCGGATAAATCTGCGTGCTCATCGGGCCCGCCGATCCCATCTGGTGAGGCAGGTCGCTGCTTTTGGTCGTATGCGGCACGAGGTTCCACACATCGTCCAATTCGAAAAGCCCTTCTTGTCCCGCAAGAAGCGGAATGCTGTCCGAGGCCGCAAACGAGGCGACCTTCGCCGTATCCACCCGCAGAGCTTCATGAATGTACAGCTCTTGATGGTACGCCGTCTGTTCCGTTTGGGGAACCCAGGATCCGTTCTCCAAAGAAACCGGACGCTTAAAAGGCGCCCCTCCCGCGCTGATCAAACTTCCCCCCCGATGAAGGAAAGCCGATATTTCCGTCCACGCGGATTTTGGAAAATAAGGGGCGTGCAAATTGACGAAACAGCCGTTTTCAAGCCCGCGCAGGGCATCGGCAAGCTCTGCGGCGCCGACGACTTTTACGCCCTCCGTTTTCCCGAACGCCCCGGCCTGCGGGATCAGGCCCGCCGCCGGGAAATCGGGATCGCAAAAAATGATGATTCGGTTTTGGCTCATAGCAATCCTTCCTTCATCGCTTTATAAACCAACTGCGAGAACAGGCTGTTCGACCAAGCGAACCATTTCCGCGTGAAGATGGTTGGGTCGTCGGCATGGAAACCTTCATGCATAAAGCCCGTGTCCGCGTCGGTTGCTTCCAGCATTGCGATCATTTCCAGTTTTTCCTCGGCCGTCTGCGCCGTCAATCCCTGCATGGACAAGGCCATGTGCCAGATATAATTTTCCGGCGTGTGCGGGCTGCCGATGCCTTTGGCCGCCTTGCCTTCGAAATAGAACGGGTTTTCCTTGCTGAGGGCAAACCGTCTCGTATTTTGGTAAATCGGATCGTCGGCCGTCGTGTAGCCCAGGTAAGGAATGGACATCAGTCCCGGCGTGCCCGCGTCGTCCATCAGGCAGTAGTTGCCGAAGCCGTCGGTCTCATAGGCGTAAATCGGCCCGAATTCCGGATGGCGGTAAATGCCGTACAGCTGAATGCCGTGATTGACTTCGATTTCAAGCTCCTTGAGCTCTTCAAGGAGATCCATGTCACGGAATACCCATTCGGCAAATTCCTGCATTTGGCGCAATGCGACCACCGCGAACATGTTGCCCGGAATGTTGTAATGGAAATCGCAGGCATCGTCGCTGGAGCGGAATCCGGACCAGATCATGCCCGTGTAGTTCACCGGCATCCCCAATCCGTTGTTGCGCAGCGAATCGGTCAAAATGCCGTTGTTCCGCGTGAAACGGTACGGCGACAGCTCAAAATGGCGCTGCTCGGTTTTGAATACGTCGACGATTTTACGCAACGCCGCTTTGAAGTTGGCATCGAAAATATCGGTAAGCTCCGTCTCTTTCCAATACAGGTAGGCTAGACGGATGACAAAGCACAGGGAATCGATTTCAAATTTGCGTTCCCACACCCAAGGCGACATTTCGGTCTTATCGGTGGTATTCCAATGCCAGTCGTTCGCCGATTCGTTGAAGGCATTCGCGTAAGGATCGATTTGAACGTAGTGGATATGGCGTTTGATCAATCCTCCGATGATGCGCTGCAGATCGGCGTCATTTTTGGCAAACGGCACGTAGTGAATCACTTGCTCGACGGAATCCCGAAGCCAGGAGGCGGGAATGTCGCCCGTGATCACGAAGGTCGTTCCATCGTCCATCAGTTTCGTCGTCGTTTCCAGCGTATTCGGGAAACAATTTTTGAACAGCTGAAGCAGCTTGGGCCGGTGGGCCAGCTTCTCTTCGGCTTCTTGGATTACGTCTTGAATAGCCTGCGGCAGCTCAAGCTTAGGCATCGGTATTTTGGGAAGTCTGAATTGTTCCAATTGAAGAACGCTCCTTTGTAAGCAAAAATGAAATATGAAGCACGGTTTGATGGCTAACGAAAAAAGTCATAAAACCGGCATTCCCGCGGGTGAAGACGCGCAAGACCATGCATAGTCCCTGCGGGAACCCGGATTGAAAAACACGGTATATCCTATCGGAATCGGTTATCGGAGGAGTACCGTTTTAATCTCGAACGGAGCAAAAGACAAGGTCAGACGTCCTTCGTCCGGTTCCAGCCTCTGAACGGGCTCCTCCAGCGCATTCGAAAGATAGGCCTCCTCAAAAGCATACGGCCATTGCAGTTCGATCTGCTCCCGGCCGCCGGAAGATTCATAGAACCGCAGAATCGCGCCGTTTCCGTCTTCCGCCGGTTTTACCGTATCCAGCACGACATGCCGGCTATCCAAAGATATGAGGGACTGCGCGGCAGGGCGCGTCCCTTTCTTGCCTGCTTGCAGCGGCAGCACGGGGAGCTCTTGGTTCAGTTCCGCCGCATGGCGGACCGTATGGGCGTCTCTCCAGTCGCCGCTGTGCGGAAGCAGCGAATACGTAAAGTCGTGCTCGCCGAGATCGGCGGTTGCATCCGGCCATTTCGGCGCGCGCAGCAGCGACAAACGGATCGTGCTGCCCTGAACGTCATAGCCGTATTTGCAGTCGTTCAACAGGCTGACCCCGTATCCATGCTCGGATACGTCCACGAAGCGGTGCCCGCATACCTCGTACTGGGCCTGCTCCCAGCTGGTATTGCGGTGTGTCGCCCGTTCCAGCGATCCGAACGGAATTTCATAGGTCGCCTTTTCCGTCACCACGTCGATCGGAAAGCCCACTTTCAGCAGCTTGTGCGCTTCATGCCAGCTGACATGCGTTTGAAAGTCGATCCGTGGATCATGATGATAAAAGATGACGTCCTGCGTGATTTCGGATTGGCCGATCCGCCAACGGAAGCGGAGCACATCCTTGGTGCGTCCCGAGAGTACCAGCCGTTTCTCCAGCAGCTCCGCTTCTCCCGCCGGCTGCTGCTCGTACCGCGTATCGATGTCCCATGCGTCCCATAACGTCGGTCGGTCATGGAAAAAGTGGAACCGGTTCGCTCTCTCGCCCGACTTGACGATCTCCCGCCCGGCTTTTTTGTCGAACAGCCCGATCATCTCGCCGCGCTCGTTAAAACGGGCAAGGTAATAGGAAGTTTCCCATGTATCCCCGAACGCTGCAGCGTCTTCCGTTTCTGAAGAGAATAATGCTTCCGGCGGCGCCTTCAGCCAAACGGTTTTATAGCCGAATGCGGGAATATCCGGCACGTAAACGGATATGCCGCCCTCGACCCGGTCGGTTTCGAGCCTTGCGCCCTGTTCGTCATAAGCCTCCAACGCGCCTTGCTGCGTTTCAATGCGGATCGTCGCGCTTCGGCTCCAGCCCAGGCTGTTGAACACGGCATACGGGATTCCATCCTGCCCGGTCGTGTCGATCGCCGCAGCGATTGCCTGAACGCCTTCCTGCAGCCCCGACTTCCCTTTATTAAAAATTTCTCCGTATTCTTTATCGGAGGTTTCGTACGTTTCCGTAATGGCCGAGCCCGGAATGATGTCATGGAACTGGTTCAACAGAATCAGCTTCCAGCCTTCATGCAGCTGCTGCAATGCGGCTTCCCGCTTCGATGCGGCCATGTCCGGCTGCGCCAACGAATTCCATAGCTCCGCTTCCCGGTATAACGCTTCCGCTTTCCGGTTGTTCCGTTTGTTGCGGGCATGGGTCGTATAGGTTCCCCGGTGAAGTTCGAGATATAAGTCGCCCCGCCACGTCGGCAGCGCGGGATTCGCTTCGGTAATGCGTCCAAAAAACTGCGCTGCCGTGCTGTAGCGGCTTGCAGGTTGTCCAACCATCAGCTCGGAACGGTCGATATATTCCAGCATTTCGCGGGTCACGCCGCCCCCGCCGTCTCCATGTCCGTAGAGCAGCATTTGCTCGTTATGCTTGGACTTCTCCCGGTAAGACTGCCAATGGTCGTGGATGTCTTTCGGCAGCGTGTGTTCATTGACGCCATGGTTGAGATAAGACAAAATCGGCGTCCCGTCGATGCCCACCCAATGGAACAAATCGTACGGAAACCGGTTGGTGTCGTTCCAGCCCAGCTTGGTGGTCATGAAATAATCCACTTTTCCGTGCTTTAAAATTTGCGGCAGCGAGGCGCAATACCCAAACGTATCGGGCAGCCATTCGATGTTCGACGTCTTGCCGAATTCCTCCTGATAGAACCGCTGTCCGTATAACATTTGGCGGATCAGGGATTCGCCGCTCGGCAGATTCAGGTCGGGCTCGACCCACATGCCCCCGACGAGCTCCCAGCGCCCTTCCGCGATGCGGGCCTTCACCCGCTCGAACAGTTCAGGATCGTTGTCCTTCAAAAAGGCGAACAGGAGCGGCTGGCTTTGCGCATACCGATACTCCGGATACTCCTCCATCAGCCTGTCGACGGTCGAAAACGTCCGGCTGGCCTTTCGCACCGTTTCCCGCACGGGCCACAGCCAGGCGATATCGATGTGGGACTGGCCGACCATATGCTCCAATCCTTCGGCGTTTCCGCCGATGTCCCGAACTTCCCGTCTTAGCTCGGTTTCGATGTCGGCAATCCTGCTCCCTTCGCGGATCGCGGCCGCGTCCATGTTCACGAATCGGTCCATGGCCCGGTGCAGCGCTTCCATCAGCCTCACCCGCCGGAAATCCTCCTGCGGCAGCAGCGCGGTGGAATCCCGGACGATCGTAACGGTATACATCAAGCTTTGTACCGCCCGGTTCGGTTTGACGAGTTGGCTTGTAATCGAAGTGATCGGAGGCTGGATCACAGCCTGTTGGTTCAGCGGATCCACGGGCTCCGGCACCGGATCGAACAGCTCGATTTCCAGCTCCGGAGATTCGCCGACGACGCGCGGGTCCAGCGTAACGTACGTATGGTTCCGGTCCAGCCCTTGATAGGAAGCTCCGTTGACCCGGAGCAATCCTTCGCCGCCCGACTTGAACACAAGGCCAAATGGCTCTTGCGTCCATTCGGCCGGTAGTTGCAGCTTGGTTTTAAAAAAGTAGGTCGTCCCCTGCTTGCTCGGAAACGAGTTCAATCCCTGCCCTTCCGGATAAGGAGCCGAATTCTCGTATTCGCCCGGCAGCTTATAATAAGAACGAGTAATTTCCCAGCGGCGGTACTCCATTTGCTCAAGCCACTGGTTTTCCGACAGTTCGCGGATAAAACGTCTGATCCGTTCCATCATCCATCCTCCCGTACAGTCAAAGACGTACTCAGCGTATCGTTTACGTTCCTTCCGATGTGGACTTGGAACAGACCCGGTTCAACAACGGGTTCCAGATCCCGCCCAATGTACTGCAGTTGCTCTTTTCCTATTTCAAAAGAAACCGTTTTGGTTTCTCCCGGCGCAAGCTCAACCTTGGCGAACCCTTTCAGTTCCATCAGCGGCCGGCTGGCTTTGCTGACGGCATCCGAGATGTAAAGCTGAACAACCTCTGCTCCGGCCCTGCCGCCGGTGTTGGTTACATCCACCGATACGATCGCCGATTCGTTCGCTCCGATGGAATCCTTCGTGATGTTCAGGCGGTCATAACCAAAGGTCGTGTAGCTGAGTCCGTATCCGAACGGATACCGCGCTTTCGAGTCTTCCTCCAAATACCGTTTGCCGCGCGACCGTTTGCCGTTGTAATAAACCGGAAGCTGTCCGACATGCTTCGGCACGGACACGGTCAGCCGGCCGGACGGATTGACGTCGCCGAACAAAATGCCTGCCACCGCATGCCCCCCTTCCTGTCCGGGGTACCATGCTTCCAGAATGGCGTCGGCATGCTCGTCGATCCACGGCTCGGCGATCGGACGCCCGTTGATGTAAACGACGATGAAGCGTTTGCCGAGCTTATGGATCTCCTGCATCAGCTCCAGCTGCACGCCGGCAAGGCCGAGCGTCATGCGATCGATCCCTTCGCCGCAGTCCATGTCGTTCCATGAGTTGTCCGAAACCTTCGAAGCCCCCGTTTTCAGGTCGATGGTCCCTTCCCCGAAATCGCGGGCGCTGGAACCGCCAACCACCATCACGACGGTATCCGCTTGCTTCGCGCAAGCGAGCGCGTATTCAAAGCCCTCCCGGTCTTCGCCTTTGATCCGGCATCCGGGTGCGTACAGCACGCGCTCAGACTCTTTCGCTAGCCTTGCCCGGATTCCCTTCAAAACCGTCGCCACTTTTTCCGGCGGCTGCGGCGACGTGTAATCGCCCAACTGGTTGTATCCGGCATCGGCATTCGGCCCGATAACCGCGATTTTCCCGCAGCGGTCATCAAGCGGCAGCGCTCCGTTTTCGTTTTTGAGCAGCACGATGCCTTCTTCGGCAAGCTTGCGCGCCAAACTTACGTGCTTTTCGCTGCCGATGACGCGCGCGGCCCGATCCGGATCCACATAAGGATTGTCGAACAAACCAAGCTTGAACTTCAGGGTCAGCACCCGAAGCACCGCGCGGTCCAATACTTCGACGTTCAGCCGACCTTGATGAAGAGCCTCAAGCAAGTAACGCCCAAACATTTCGCCGGACATTTCCATGTCGATGCCCGCCTCGATCGCCTGCACGGATGCGTCCAGACCATCTTCCGCCACGTCATGTCCCGCAGCCAGCATGTCGATCGCCCCGCAATCGGTAATGACCATGCCGTCGAATCCCCATTGCTTCCGCAGCACTTCTTCCAGCAGCTCGGTATTGACCGTGCACGGCACGCCGTCAATTTCGTTGTAAGCGGGCATGATCGAAGCCGCTCCGGCTTCGACAGCCTTTTTAAACGGATACAGGTCGACTTCCAGCAGCTCGCGCCAGCCCATATGCACCGGGCCGGCATTGCGTCCGCCCTCGGAGCTGCCGTATCCGGCAAAATGCTTCAGCGTGGCCGCTACGCTGCCGTCGCTGTCCAGACGCTCCCCTTGAAGCCCCTGGACCGCCGCGGCCGCAAATTCGCCGATCAGGTACGGGTCTTCGGAGAAACATTCCTCCGTTCGTCCCCAACGCGGATCACGCACCACGTCGAGCACCGGCGAATAAGTTACCGCTCCCCCTTGGGCGCGGGTTTCCGCGGCTACCGCGCGGCACATTTCGCGGTACAGCTCCACGTTCCATGTGCTGCCCAGCAGCAGCGGCACCGGGAATACCGTGCCGTCGATCGCCATATGCCCATGCGAGCATTCCTCCCCGATCAGGATCGGAATGCCGAGACGCGAATGTTCCACGGCGTACCGCTGGAGCCGGTTGACGGCCTCGGCGCCTTCTTTGGCCGACAGTCCGTTTTCCAATGTGACGCCGGTCCACGGATCGGCGCGCAGCACCCCGTAGAGGGAGCCTACGCCGCCGTTTTTCACCTGCTCTTTGAACGTTTCCGTCAAAGTCACGGCGCCGTCTTTGTATTCATAGGTTTGCCAGCCGAACGGCTGCACCAGCTGGCCCACCTTTTCTTCCAAAGTCATCAGGCCTAGCAAATGCCCTGCCCTTTCCTCAACCGATTTCGTTTTGTCCTTATAAAGCAACATCTCCACTCTCCCTATCCGTTTCTAGTGATGTTGTTATTCTTTTACGGCACCCACGGTCAAGCCTTGAACGAAATAACGCTGGAAGAACGGATATGCAAAAATGATCGGCAATGTGGCCAGTACGACCATCGCCATCCGGGACGTATCCTGCGGAATGGACTGCAGCGCCGCCATGCTAAGCGAAGTGTTCGCCGAGTTTTGCTGAATGAATTGAATGCTGGATTCGATCCGCATGAGCATCGACTGCAGCGGCACCAAATTCGGATTGTCGATGTACAAGAGAGCGTTAAACCAGTCGTTCCAGTAGCCAAGCGTGCTGAACAAACCGATCGTTGCGAGGCCGGGCAGGGACAAAGGCAGCACGATGCGCAAGAAGATATAGAAATCGCCCGCACCGTCGATCCGTCCCGACTCGATAATCGCCTCGGGAACGCTGGTGCTGTAAAACGTCCGAAGAATCATGATATAAAAAGCATTCATAGCCAGCGGCAAGATAAGGGCCCATAGGCTGTCTTTCAGACCCAACAACTGCGATACGACCATGTAAGTCGGAATCATGCCGCCGTTGAACAGCATCGTCAAAATGGCAAATATGGAGAAAAATCTGCGGTAGCGGAAGCTTTTCCGCGAAATCGCATAAGCGTAAAGCGAAATCAGGATCAAGCTGACGATCGTGCCTACGACAGTGACAAGGATCGTTACCCCGTAAGAACGGAGCAGCGTATCCCCGCTTTGAAATACGAACCGGTAGGCTTCCAGACTCCATTTGGCCGGAAGCAGGCGGTAGCCGTCCGTTGCCAGCGTTTTTTCATCCGTTAAAGAGATGATGACGACGAACAAAAAAGGAAAGACGCATATGAAGGCGAACAATCCCGCGATGATGTTGAGAACGACGTTCCAACCGGGGGACACATGATGAAAATCCCGTTTTTTTCTGATGACCTTCGCCATAATTCTGACACTCCTTTCAAATCTTTTAGAACAGGGCGCTGTCTTTGTCGATTTTGCGCACGACAAAGTTGGAGACGATGACAAGAACAAAACCGACGACCGATTGGTAAAGCCCTGCAGCCGTACTCATGCCGATTTCCCCTGTCGTTTTCAGACCGCGGTATACGTACGTGTCGATTACGTTCGTCACCGAGTAAAGCGTGCCGGAGTCTCTCGGAACTTGATAGAACAGACCGAAGTCGGCATAGAAAATGCGGCCTACCGCAAGCAGCGTCATAATGATGATGATTGGCGAAAGCATCGGAATCGTGATATTGCGGATTTGCTGCCATTTGCTGGCGCCGTCGATCATGGCCGCTTCGTAAAGGGATTTATCGATGCCCATAATCGAAGCCAGGTACACGACGCTGTTATATCCGACCGACTTCCACAAACTGACGAAGATCAATATATATGGCCAATATTTAGGATCCGAATACCATTGAACGGGCTCTGCGCCAAACCAGCCTAGAATCTGGTTCAGCATGCCGCGGTCCATGCTCAGGAAGCTGAACGCAAAATAGCCGACGATGACCCAGGAAAGAAAATACGGGAGGAACATGCCGGTTTGATAAATTTTGGCCATCGTTTTGCCGACGAGCTCGGACAGCAAAACGGCCATCGCGACGGAAAGCACGAGTCCTATAATAATAAATGCGATGTTGTACAATAACGTATTGCGCGTAATGGTGTAAGCATCGTTTGTGCTGAACAGGAACTTGAAGTTGTCCCAGCCTACCCATTTGCTGTTGAAGATGCTGGCCCAAAAGCCGTCGCGGCTGAAACGGTATTGCTTGAAAGCGACGATCGTACCGACAAGCGGCAGATAGGAAAAGAAGAAAAACCATATCGCACCGGGCAGCACCATAAACAGCATGACTTTGTTCTTTAAGAGGTTTTTAAAAAATGCAGCCATCGTGTTCCCTCCTGAATGTTGAAAAATGAAAAAGGATCGGGCGAAATCATCACCCGCCCGATCCCAAAAATGTCGTTCAATTGTTACTTGTTATTTGCGGCTCTCCATTCGTCGAGCTGTTTTTGGGCTTCGGCCATGACTTTGTCAAGACCGGCTTGCTTGAAGGCAGCGATTGCTTTCGGCAGGTAGGTTTCAGGATCTACGGTACCGGTCATCAGGGATGCCCAGAATTGTTCTTTCACGTTTTGAACGGCAGCCATTTCGGTTGCGACTTTCGTGCTGTCAAAGTTGAAGCTCAGAATTGGAGAATTTTTACCCGATGCGTTGAACTTCTTGAATTGATCCCATTTGTCGTCCGGATCATTCGGATTCAGGTAAAGCAGCATGTTGTTGCCCAAAGAGTAAGACGGCATGTCGTAGTTTTTCGATTCCGGAAGGTTTTCCATGTGCTTGTCGTCAACCTTCTTGTAATGAACGCCTTCGATGCCGGAGTCGACCATGTTGCGAAGCACTGGATCCGTGTTCAGCAGGTTCAGGAATTCCATCGCTTTTTCAGGATGTTCGGAGTTGGCCGAAATCGCCATGATCGAACCTTGAACGGAAGTGTTCGTAATGATCGGATCGCTTGCCGGCGACGAAACGACAGGATATCCGTAGCTTGCGGACCAGCTGTTGTCGGCCAGCGGCTGGGTTTGCGCGCGGTCCATGAACCAGTTGCCGGATGTCATCAAGTCGCTCGTCGAACCTGTCGTTGCGGCTTCAGGCGCGATATAACCGGCTTGGTAATACTTGTGCATCGTAGTCAGCGCTTGCTTCATTTCAGGCGTTTCCAAAATGTCCACGATTTTATAATCGGTCGTGTCCAGTTTGACCGCCATTGGCAGGTTCTGAATGACGTAATCGTAAGGAACGTAAGGAACGTAGTTTTTGTCCATGGCGAACGGCGTTACGCCAGGTTCTTTTTCCTTGATCGTCTTCAGAAGCGGCTCGATGCTGTCGAGCGATTTTACTTTCGTGATGTCGAAGTTGTATTTGTCTAACAGCTTTTTGTTAAAGCGCCATACTTCTTGTTGAGGAAGCTCTTTATTGGCAGGAATGCCGTAATTGTGGCCGTCGACCTTGGAGCCTTCCAGGAAAGCAGGATCGATCGTTTTCTTGATGCCTTGTCCGTATTTTTCAAGCAGGTCGTCGAGTTCCATGAACGCGCCTTTTCTTGCGTTTTGCACGTAATCGAATCCGCCCGCCGCCGTGAACACGATATCCATCGGTTCGCCGGATGCTACGTTAACCTGCATTTTTTGCGCGTAATCGCCCCAGTCGACCATTTTCATCGTAACGGTTGCATTGATTTTTTCTTTGGTATATTTGCTCACTTCCGCCATGACCTTGTCCACGTCTTTTTGCGGCGTTCCGATGGTGTACCAGATCAGGTTGACCGGTTTTTCGGAATCTTTTCCTCCGGAGGCGGAATCGCTTTCGGCGCTGTTGCTTCCTCCCCCACAGGCACTGAGGACAAGCGTCAAGGCCGTCAACATGGCCAGTGCGAACGAGAAGCTTTTTTTACTCTTGCTCATGTGTAAATCCTCCCTTTTGAATGCTTCAAGCATCTCTTCCCGGCCCGGCTCGCGGGCGGGCGCCAGATGCGTTTCTCTATTTAAGCGCTCTGGCTTGTCTGTACTAACTAAGTTAACCTTACCGAATGAAAGCAGTTTCAAAAAGAAGATAAATCTAATAAATCAGGGTACAAATTAAAGAAAAGATTCGATTTTTGCATGATTTTGTCAATTCGGCTGAAACCGCTTTTAATTCCCGCTCCGCCGCTGATGATAACGCTCTTAATTTTCCTGAAAACAAACAAAAATACTCTGAATGAAAACGGACCCGAATTTTGATGCAAAGTCCATTTTCATCCAGAGTATGCGGCTTGGATCACCCCAAGCTTTTATAATCCGTCGGGGAAATCCCGACGTATTTCCTGAATTGTTTATAGAAGTACCCCGTTTCCCAATAGCCTACGTTCCTAGCGATTTCGTGCACCTTCAGGTTGGTGTTCTTCAGCTGCTCCTTCGCTTTTTCGATCCGGTATTTATTGATGTATTCCGCAAACGACTCCCCGGTTTCCTTATGGAAAAGCTGTCCCAGATAGACCGGATGGATATGGTATTGCGCACCAAGCGTTTTCAGCGAAAGTTCATCGGCATAATGCCCGTGAATATAACTGAGCACCTGGCTGACCACCGGGTTCTTGACGTCCTGCAGCAGCGAAGACACCGTTGCTTTGGCCACCGATTGAAGCGAAGCGGCCAGTTCGTCGAATGTGCCGCTGTTCCGGACGTCCGTCAGCGCTTGTTTAAAGATATCCGACTCGTCCGTATGCTTGATCTGCTCCAGCTCCATCTTGAACCGGATGACGAGCTCCAAACCGGCGTTGCGGAGGTCTTCCGGCCGAATGCCCTCCATCCCCTGCATTTGCAGTAAATCCGCTTTGATTCTCCGCTCCAACCCCTCAAGATCCCTGGCCAAAATAAGCTTGCTGTATTCCTCCCAGTGGATGGACAACCGGCCATCGCCGCCATCGCTTCTTCCTTCAAGATTCCCGTAATCCAAAACGGAGCGGTCGGGATACACCATAAAATACTCCAGCGATTTTTTAGCCTGCCTATAGCTGAGCGAAGCTTCCTCCGGAAGCTGCACCACGCTGCCTACCCCGATTCGGACAGGGACGCTTAATGGCGCATATTCGTCGGAAAGACGCTCAAGCCGTTCCATAAAGTTCTTTTTCCCTTCGGTCCAATGCTGCATGCACCCGATCCAAACCAGGTCGCCGTCTACGTCGCGGAAAGACGTAATCCCTTCCGATTTGCTCCAACGCTCGCCGATCCGGTTCAAGCCCTCCGTCGTCTCCCCGTTCGTCCGAATGACGGCAACGATCAAATACGGCTTCATCAGATCAAGCCCCAGCAAATCGGCCCGTTCCCGGAATTCCGCCTCGCCGATTTGTCCTGTCAACCACCGGTAAAGCGTATTGTCCTTCAAAATTTGCATATCGAAGGCATCGTACAGCTCGTCGGATTTCATGCTGTTCATCTTTTCCACCGTATTGCGCAGCGTGGACTCCAGTTCCTCTACGTTGATCGGCTTCAGCAGGTAGTTTTCGATGCCCAGTTTCATACCCTCTTTCAGGTAGTCGAACTCATTAAACCCGCTGAGGATGATCACCTTTAACTCCTGATGAAGCTTCCGGGCTTCCGCGATGAGGCTGAGGCCATCCATCACCGGCATGGATATGTCGGTAATCAGCAGGTCTGCGGGAATCGAAGCCAGCGCCTCCAGCGCCTGCCGTCCGTTTTCCGCATGCCCGACGATTTCCAGGCCGAACGACGCCCAATCCAAAATATCGTACAATCCTTCAATGATAAACGGTTCGTCATCCACAATAAATACTTTATACATGTTCAGCATCCGTTCCTTCCCGGCTTGGATAACGCACGGTAATGACCGTGCCCTCATCCGGCCGACTTTGAATCTCGATTCCGTATGCAGGCCCGTACAGAAAACGGAGACGGCTATGAACGCTTCGGAGTCCGAACATTTTGCCGCTTTCCTCCGGTTTCTCCAGCTCCTCCCGAATTTCGTTCAAGCGATCCGGCTCGATTCCTTTTCCGTTGTCGCACACTTCGGCGATGAGCATATCGCCTTCTTCCCTGATCTCGACCGACAAGCGATTATCGTACCTCTCCGTTCGAATGCCGTGAATGATATAGTTCTCTATGATCGGTTGGAGCGATAGCTTCATGACCGATTTATCGGCGAGCTCCGGATCATAAGTGATCGTATAATCAAACCTGTCCTTGTACCGTATTCTGAACAGCTCGAGGTATAGACGGCAGGTTTCCAGCTCGTCTTTCAGCGTGTAATTCCTTTTTTGCTGCACCAGGCTTTTGAACAGGACGGACAAGCTATAGATCATTTCCCCGACGTCTTTTGCTCCCTGGGAAATCGCCCTCATCCGGATAACTTCCAACGTGTTATACAAAAAGTGAGGGTTGATTCGGGCCTGAAGCGCGACAAGCTCCGTCTGTTTCTGTTTGATTTCCGCCTTGTATACCCGTTCGATATACGCATTCAGCTCATCCAGCATATCGTTGAAGCTCCGCGAGATTTGCCCCAGCTCGTCCTCGCGCGGATCGTCGATTCTGGCGGCAAAATCGCCGTTTTTTACCTTCCGCGTAAATTTGATGATCCGGTTGGTCCGATTGGCAAAATTGATGATGAACAACGCCGGGAAAAGAACCGCAAACAAGATGCAAATCGCGCTGATCGTAATGATCGTCTGCCGCACGCCCGAATAACTTGATGCGATTTCATTTTTCGGAACGGCGCCAATGACCACGTATCCCCCTTCGGCGGATATCAGCTTGTTAATATACATGCTTTCCCCGCTTCGGGTCAGTCCCGCCTGCGGATCATCAAAAAGCGAATCCGTGACGTCGACGTAAGGATAGGTTTTGCCGTAATATTTTCCTTCCGAATCAAAAAGGACGTCTCCCGACGAAGAAAGGACGACGATGCTTCCTTTGTAGCCGTTTTTATAGGTTTCAAGCGCATTCAAAATGCTGTTGGAATCAAGGTAAACCAAAAATTGGCCGGCATTTTTCAGCTGCTTGTTGTTGATGGGCACTCTAATCGCATATAATTCCTTATCCCATTGATCGGCCGCTTTGCGAACCCAAACGTTCGGAGCCGCGATGCCTTTCGTTTCCATGGCCATAACCTCGGGAATATAGGAATTGGCGAAATTGGTGGAGAGCTGCTTGAACTGCTTGTTCGATTTGAAAATAGAGAGATACTGATGTTCCGACCCGTACAGCATCAGGTTTCGGATATCGCCGTTTTCGTCCATGATATTTTGAAAATATTGAAGCGCGTCCGTCGAATCCCCGTTCGATTGAACATTAAACTGATCCATACGGTGCTGCACGTATTCGGCATAAGGGTTTTCCATTAAAAACGAGATATTGGAAAACAAGGTTTCGTTTCGGTACATGTCCTTTGCTATATTCTCTATGGCACGGTGCCGATTGTCGATGTACCTGCTTACGCTTTCCATGGCGGCTTTTTGGTTATCCAATTCTTTATTTACGATCGACTGCGACAAGGAGGAAATCATCAGGTATGACAATATTACAATCGTCACAATGGCGATAAAAGTGAAGATCAGAAGGATCTTCATGAACATATTGTTCTTAAAATAGTTTCTGTATATTCTGCCGATTCCCATGAAGCTTCCCTCCTGCCGACGAGTCCATTTGAACATGCGCTGATCATCATTATTATAACATAGGGCGGGCAGATCTCCTTCTTCTCTACCTCCATCTGGCGATTGGGCATCTTTGGAACCAATTAGCATGCGTTTTGCCTTTGGAAGAACCCCGCTTGCAAATCCTTGACGTTCAAACGTCATTGCCCGGGAAATTTAAAAATTTACACAAGTTTCCAATGCTGCGCACCATGAGATTGACTTTATGTAGATCATTACGCGGTATTCAGAGGCAAAATAAAATCAAAAAGGCCAGCATCCTGGTAAACCCAGAATACTGGCCCTTCTATAGCCAAAACGGAATTATTCCGTTGTGTATGGCAGCAATGCGATTTGACGGGAGCGTTTGATCGCAATCGTCAGCATGCGTTGGTATTTTGCGCTTGTGCCGGTTACACGGCGAGGCAAAATTTTTCCGCGTTCGCTAATGAATTTTTTCAGCAGATCCGTGTCTTTATAATCAATGTGAGTAATTTTGTTCACAGTGAAGTAGCACACTTTACGACGTTTGTTACGGCCGCCGCGGCGAGCCGGTCTTTTATCGTTGTCTCCGCCTTCTCTTTGTTTAAAAGCCATGCTGTTTCAGTCCTTTCCGTATTTAAAATGGCAAATCATCATCCGATATGTCTATCGGTTTTCCGTCATCGAAAAAAGGATCTTGATTGGAATTGCTCCGGGAGTAATTGTTATTCTCGCGGCTTCCGCCTCCGAAAGAGGACTCTTCACGCGGTCCTTGGCCGCCGCCGCTGCCGCCTTCGCGGTTCGATTCCAGGAAACGTACGTTATCGGCAATGACTTCGGTGACGTATACGCGTCTACCTTCGTTATTTTCGTAATTCCGTACCTGGATGCGACCTTCCACGGCCGTCAAACGGCCTTTGCGCAAGTAGTTCGCGCAGGTCTCAGCGAGCTGTCTCCAAGTCACCACTGGAATAAAATCCGCTTCCCGCTCTCCGCCTTGCGACGTAAACGGTCTGTCTACCGCCAGCGTGAACTGCGTTACCGCAACCCCTGCGGGCGTGTAGCGAAGCTCAGGATCCTTGGTCAATCGGCCAATTAAAATTACACGGTTCAACAATCCTATCCCCTCCTTCGATCGAATGGATCACTTCAAGCCAAAGCTTGGATTAAGCAACGTCAAGAGTAATGAGATAACGAATTACTTCGTCGGAAATTTTCATGATACGCTCGAGTTCGGCAACAACTTCAGGAGTTGCAGTGAAGTTTACCAGAACGAAAGTGCCATCACGGAATTTCTTGATCTCATACGCAAGACGGCGTTTGCCCATCACTTCGTGCTTCGTGATTTCCCCACCGTTGGAGATGATGCCTTGGAATTTTTCGACTGCAGCTTGAACGGCTTCTTGTTCAATGTCCGGACGAATAATGTACATCACTTCATATTTGCGCATATTTTTCACCTCCTTATGGACTTCGGCCCCTGATCGCGTCAGGAGCAAGGAGCGAGCCTAAACTCGCACCATATTAATATATCAAAACGCCCGCCCTAAAGCAAGCATGCCTGAATTGGCAAAATTAACGGGCACATGATTCCCCCCGATGTGTAAACACTACAGAAGCAGTCCATTTTTCATTTCGATAAGGAGGTTTGTGCCATGGGTGAAAAAACCGAATTCGAGCCTGGCGACAAGGCGCCGAACCCAGGGGTATATATGGAGGTCGGGGAAGCCAGCTTCCATACCGAAATCCAGAATCCGAAAATGATCACGATGGAGCGCGGCGAGACGTTCCCGGAAACGACCAACAAAGACCGGAAGTGGAAAAAGAAAACCAAAGCCCGGGTCCACTAAAAATTTTTTAGACGCGGATGCATAATCCGCTCCCGAAATGCAGATGATACAATCAGACGGTTACGAGAGAGGTGTGGTTCCGTTGGGCCTGAGCTGCGTAACAAATCACTGGAAGTCTGAAACAGCATAACTAAAAGAAGCGAGGGGACGTGCCAAAGACATTTTGTCTGGAGCAATGGAGATTGCTCCGCGGCTTTATCCGAAGTTTCAATGACGTTTTGTTGTAGAACGAATTCCAAAATCCATTGAGTAGCCGTCTGCCAAACAGGAGGACCTTCGGGTTCTCCTTTGGTGTTTTATTGAAGTGTCAGCATTTCGCCTGCACAACCCCATACAACGTAAAAAACCTCTGGCGATGACGGGCCAAAGGTTTTGTCCAATTACGTTAATCTATGAAGTATATTTGATGAAAAAGGGAATGTGGCGGAAAGAGAGGGATTCGAACCCTCGCACGCCTTGCGACGCCTAACTGATTTCGAGTCAGCCCCCTTAGACCTCTTGGGTACCTTTCCGCAGCAAAACTTATTCTATCACAAGAGGACAAAATATGCAATAGCTGTTTTACAAAAGATTACTTTTCGTTCGACTCCTGCGATTCCTCGCCTGCATTTTTGGAGCGGAGCACTTTTTTCATGTTTTTTTCGAACTTGGCGCGGGGAATCAGAACGCTGTGCTGGCATCCGACGCACTTGATCCGAATGTCCATCCCCATGCGAATGATTTCCATTTCGTTGCTGCCGCAAGGGTGATTTTTTTTCATTTGCACGATATCGCCGAGTTGAAACACTTTCCGTTCCATTTGACCATGCCTCCCCTTTTTATTCTTCCGAAGCCGCCATCTCGCTTAACGCTTGCTTCTGCTGCTCTTCAGCTTCCAACGCTTGCTTGATATGCTCCAAAATGGCCCGCTCCACTTCCCCCCTCGTATTGGGCGCGCATTGGGCCACGATGCGAATCACGTATTCGCTGGTACTCATCGATTGAATACCGAGCACGTCGGGCACCGCGATGATATTTTGGTTCTCCTCCCGGACGCCGGCAAGCGACTGTTTGATCAGCCCCACGGTATCCTCCAGCGAACGTTCGTTTTTGACCGGCAAATCGACCATTGCGAGCGCATTGGACAAGGAAAAATTCGTCACGCTCGTAATCATCCCGTTAGGCAAAATATGCGTTTCGCCGTTCATGCTCACAAGGCGGGTGGAACGCAGGCCGATGACTTCAACCGTGCCTTTGTAGGTTCCCGTCTGAATGACGTCCCCCACCGCAAACTGATCCTCCAATATAATGAAAAAGCCCGTAATGACATCCTTCACCAAGCTCTGTGCGCCGAAACCGATGGCAAGGCCCAACACCCCTGCTCCCGCCAACAACGGACCCAGCTTAAAGTTGAACTCGGACAAGATGAGCAGAACCATGACGAAATTGCAGGTGACGGCCGTTATATTTTTCAGAAGTTCCCCGACGGTGGCAAACCGGCGCGGGTTGACATTGATCCGGCTCTGCTGGTGGCGTTCCAGCGACCGGTCGATAATTTTGGAAACGACTCGGATGGCGATCCGGGTCACGATAAATAACACGACAATGCGGATGCCTGAAAACATCACATTTGTCCACATATCCACATTCGTAATCCAGTCAAGAAACTTATCGCTAATCTTCAACGCTTTATCCACAGCCCCTTCCATTTCGCTGTTTGCCGTTTCGAGCCATTGTGGATTCATCATCTTAATCGATCTCCTATCCCTCGATGCTTATATATCTATCATGATTGTCTTTATAGTAGATTCCTCTGATCTCCACTTGCTCCTGTACAACGATCTGCTGTACGGAAGCCAGCTCCTCCTTCGGAAATTGGATTGATAACGCACAGCCCGCCGTAATCGTCTTCGGCGTTGGGCATAAATCGATTTCAATATCGGCATATTCCAGCAGCATTTCCGCCCGAAGAGCCTGCTGCGTCGAATCGAAGGCCATCAACATCCATGACTCCATTGCATTATTGCCCGCCTTTTCGTTCTAATAAATTGCTTGTCCCGAGGAAGTATAAAAACATGCAGCCGTCCATATACTAGATACTACCAATCGCATTTGAAAGGAAGATTCTATGACTCAGCTGCCCAAACCATCCCAGAACCAGCAGCTCTCATGCTTAAAAATACCACATACCGATCCTGAAATCCATTCCGCTATCATTCATCGTCTTTTGTTTTATTTGTCCCAGGCCGAAGAACAACAACCTGTCGTGGTCGTCTGCATCGGCACGGACCGCTCTACCGGGGATTGCTTGGGCCCTTTGGTCGGCACGGCCCTCGCCCGCTACAAAAGCCCCTGGTTCCATCTTTTCGGCACGCTGGACGAGCCCGTCCATGCCGTCAATTTGCAAGAAACGCTTTCGACCATTTATGCCCTTCACGACCGTCCATTCGTGATCGGCATCGATGCTTGCCTCGGGCAATCCTCGAGCGTCGGCTGCATCCAAGTCGCCAGCGGCCCCCTCAAGCCCGGCGCAGGCGTACATAAAGAATTACCGCCGGTTGGCGATATCCATTTGACGGGTATCGTTAATGTCGGCGGCTTCATGGAATATTTCGTGCTGCAAAACACGCGATTAAGTTTGGTCGTTCGTCTATCGGAGATTATTGCGTCCAGTCTGCATTCGGCGATCCAGGAATGGAAATCCCGTTCTACGCTTGTTGCGAGGCTAGACTGATGGCCTCTACCTCTTCGGGAGACAGGGCATACGACGATTCGCCTGCCGCAAGCGGTTTGGCATATACATAGGAGCTGTCACGGCTGTAAAGGGCCGAGATGACAACTCCATTTTTCTTTTCGTCCACAATCGCAATCGAAAAGCTCAAATCGCTGCCTTGACCGCTAAATGCGTTGTACCGTTTGATGCCAATCTTCCCTTTGACCTGCTGGAGTTTGGCCAGGACGGTTTCCAGCGTTTTGCGCTGCTGCTCATGTTCGTCCTCGATCGAATCCATTTGCACTTTCAGGTCGATGAGCAGCGTCTCCAAATTCTCCACACCGCTGCCTGCCATCATCAGGTCGTATTTCCGGCGCATTTTTCTAAGCTTCGCGCCTTGCGTCAATACCATTACGAGCAGGATCAAAATGAGGAGTATGCCTCCGCCGATAAACCACTGCAACTGTTCTAAAATTAAACTATTCAAGTCCGACATTGCTGATTTCATTCCTTTTCCTCATTCTTGATCACAATCGTTTTTCCATACCGTTCCTTGCGCCTATTTTTGATCCAAACCTATGGCCGCTGGCCGCATATATCCTTAACGGCATCAATCACCGCATGGGCCTCCCGCCGCGTCGTGGTGACGCCAACGCTGATCCGGACAGCCCCCGTCTGCAGCGTCTCGACGGCTTCATGCGCCAGCGGCGTACAGTGCATCCCAGCTCTTACGGCGATTCCGTATTCCCGGTCCAACCGGAAGGCGATCTCGCTGGAATCCTTCTCCGAGGAAACGAATGATACGATTCCGGTTCTCGGTTGCCCCGCTTCGGGTCCCAATATACGAAGATGGCGAATGCCCCGAATCCCTTCGATAATCCGCTGAGCAAGCTCCCATTCATGCCGATATATCTGCTGCGGCGTCTGCCTCATCACCTCTGCGACGCCGGCCCTTAGCCCTGCAATGCCGGCCGTATTCGGCGTCCCCGCCTCATAACGATCCGGGCGGACCGCAGGCTGCTCTTTTTCCTCCGATTGGCTTCCGGTCCCTCCGTGTAAAAGCGGCTCCAAATCAATCGACGGGGATATGTATAACCCTCCCGTTCCTTGCGGTCCCAGCAATCCCTTATGCCCGGGAAAGGCCAGCAGATCGATATTCATGGCGGATACGTCAATATCCAGGCAGCCTGCGCTTTGAGCCGCATCCACTAAATAGACCGCTCCAAAACGACGGGCAAGCTCCCCGATCTCGGCAACCGGCAAAATGCTGCCAAGCAAATTGGAACTATGCGTGCTAATTACCAATTTTGGGCGGCTTTCCAGCGCAGCTTTCAGTTTGGCCATATCCAGTTGTCCTTGACCGTTCACCGGAATATATTCCACATGAATGCCCATCACCCGTTTCAAATATTCGAGCGGGCGCCTTACGGAATTATGTTCAACCATCGTCGCCACGACCCGGTCCCCGGATTTCAGCAAGCCTTTAATCGCCAAATTTAACGCTTCCGTTGTATTATACGTAAATATGATGTCATTTTGGTTACGAACCTGAAACAGTTGGGACAATATCTTGCGGCCTTCGAACAGCACCCTGCTCGCTTTTACCGCCATCTGATGACTGCCTCGCCCCGGATTGGCCGCCGCCTCCTCCATCGCCTTCTGCATCGCCTGCAACACCTCGGGAGGCTTCGGCCAGGAAGTGGCTGCATGATCCAAATAAATAAACGGTTCCATGATACTACATCCACCTCCCCATCATTTATGCGGACTATCGGTTGCGGGAATCTCCTATCACGACTATTGCCACCGTAATAATCAAACCACGGTTAGCGGTGAAACTAGAGCATCTTTCTTAAACATTCGTTTTGCCCCACCCCTATAAAAAGAGAAAGACATATCCATTTCCCTATACAGGAATAAAGCCGGACATGTCATCTTGGCGCAATCACAAATTTACTTTTATTGCAAAAGCTCCAGCAGCCGTTCCAGATCCTGCTTGCTGTAATAGTTCAACTCGATTTTACCTTTGTCTTTGTTTTGCTTAATTTTGACCGTCGTCCGGAATCTTTCGCGCAGCGTTTCTTCCAGGCTGTCAATATAAGGATCGCGTTTTTTCACCTTGACCTTGTTTTTATCGGCCGCTTTACGATCCAGATTTTTAACGGCTTCCTCCAGATCGCGAACGCTCCATTCGTTTGCCACGCATTGTTTCGCCAGCTGTTTGATGAGATCCGAGTCTTTCAATCCGACAATGGCACGGGCATGCCCCATCGATAATGTTCCACGTGAAACATAATCTTTGACTTCTTCGGGAAGCGAAAGCAGTCGCAAAAAGTTGGCGATATGGGATCTGGATTTCCCCACCTTCAGCGAGAGCTCTTCCTGCGTCAAGGAATACTGATCCATCAATCCTTGATAGGCTACCGCTACCTCCATGGCATTCAAGTTTTCACGCTGGAGGTTTTCGATGAGCGCGATTTCCATGACCTGCTGATCGCTAAACGTCCGGACAACCGCAGGAATGGTTGGTTTCCCGCATATTTGCGATGCCCGAAAACGCCGCTCTCCGGCAATGATTTCATAGCCTTTTAATACGCTCCGGACAATGATCGGCTGAATGACGCCATGCTGCCTGATCGACTCCGCCAGTTCCTGGATCGACTCTTCGTTAAAGTCTTTGCGCGGCTGATAAGGGTTTGCACGCAGTTGGCTAAGCGGGATCTCCACAATTTTGTCATCGTCGTTGATCGAAAGGGAAGGAATGAGGGCATCGAGTCCTTTGCCTAACCGTTTACTCATAAGAAATCACTTCCTTTGCCAACTCTAAATATACTTCTGCACCTTTGGAACGAGGATCGTAAGTCATAATCGATTGACCATGGGAAGGCGCTTCGCTTAAGCGGACGTTTCGAGGAATAATCGTTTTATATACTTTTTCTTGAAAATACTTCTTCACTTCTTCTATGACCTGTATGCCGAGATTCGTGCGGGCATCCAGCATCGTCAGAAGCACGCCTTCGATCTGCAGCGACGTATTCAAGTGCTTTTGAACAAGCCGAACGGAGTTGAGCAGTTGGCTTAACCCTTCGAGGGCGTAATATTCGCATTGAATCGGGATAATGACGGAGTCGGCTGCCGTCAGCGAGTTAATCGTCAAAATCCCCAACGACGGAGGGCAATCGATCAAGATGTAATCATAGTTTGCCTTCACGAGATGCAGCGATTTTTTCAAACGAAGTTCTCTGGATATGGTAGGAACCAATTCGATTTCCGCGCCTGCCAGTTGAATGGTCGCCGGAATGATATGCAGCCCTTCAACCTGTGTCTCAAGAATCGCTTCCTTAGGATGAACTTCATTGATAATGACGTCATAGATGCAGTTGGCCACATCGGCTTTATTTACGCCAACGCCACTCGTTGTATTGCCTTGCGGGTCAATGTCTACAAGCAGCACTCGTTTGCCGAGCGAAGCCAAGCCTGCTCCGAGATTGACGGAGGTTGTGGTTTTCCCTACCCCGCCCTTTTGATTTGCTATGGCAATGATTTTGGACACTCAATTTCACCTCATTGTGTATGAAAACTCTTCTTGTAGGTCACGGGATTATGTTACACAGCAAAACAATCGGCTGCATACCTCCTGAAAGAAAACGCGATTCGGAACCGACGTTCGAATGTCCGCTCCCCTTTCAGGTACTAGCTGAAACGGCTTCGCCCTGCACGAGTACATTTTCTTGCAAAAAGGAAAAACCTGAGCCTGAACCACAAGTATCGGTTTCTTCAACTTGATCTGCTTCAATGCATGCATACCACGGATGATACGCCTATAAAATTCGTTTGGGACCCTATAACGCAAATCACGTATCGCTTCCTGAAGAGTTTTCGGCAGATGGCCCTCCAACTCCCCCAAATCGATCGGCAATACAGCAAAATGCAAACCGCTCCTGGACGAGAAGCCGTTTGCTCTAACACCGGGAGTCAACCCGCAAACCTAAATTGGCATGATGCGCAATCCAACAACTTTGGAGATCCACATGTAGATATCAATCCTAAGAACCTGTTTGCTCTGGATAAATCGGCCATGGGATGTTCAGATTCTTTGGAAACGAATCCTAAGTCTCCCCTATAGGGTACGCGTATTTTAAACAAGCCCTTCCCCACGGCCTGTCCTTGCTAAGGATAATGATCTACGTCTGCGACCCAAAACAACCCATTGCTCCAAAAAAGCGGCCTGACCAGCCGCTTGCAGTCATCCCCCTCCGATCAACGTTTGGGGATCTGTATCACGATTTCGTAATGATCTTCGTGGTCATTTTCCGTTGTTTTAATGGCCAGGCCGGAATCGGTAACCATATCGATCGACTGGCGAATCGTATTTAACGCAAGGCGCACGTCTTTCGTAAAGGAAATGCGCTTGGATTTTTTGACTTTTGAAGCTTCTTTATAAAAAGCCACCCTGGCTTCCGTCTGCTTCACGTTCAACTCTTTGGCAATAATTTCGGCAAGCAGCTTCAGCTGGAGCTCCTCCGTATCCAAGGACAACAAGGCCCGCGCATGCCGTTCAGAAATTTTGCGCTCCATCAGAGCCATCTTTACTTCCTCAGGCAAATGAAGCAGCCGAATTTTGTTGGCGATGGTTGATTGGCTTTTGCCCAGGCGCTGCGCCAGGCTTTCCTGCGTCAATTGATGAATGTCGATCAGCTTCTGGTAAGCTACCGCTTCTTCAATGGCCGTCAATCCTTCCCGCTGCAGGTTCTCGATCAACGCGATCGAAGCTGCCTGGGAATCATTAAATTCGCGAATAATCGCAGGGATCGTTTCCATCCCGAGTTTCGTTACGGCACGCCAACGCCGTTCACCGGCTATGATCTCATATTTGGAATTGCGGACACGAACAACGATCGGCTGAATGACGCCATGGGTTTTGATCGTTTGGCACAGCTCGTCAATCTTCTCGTCGTCGAAAATCGTACGGGGCTGGTATGGGCTGCTGACGATCTCCCCGACCGGAATTTGTTTCACTTCATCACTATGGTTTCGCTCCGTCAAACCAAACAATTTAGAAAATTGTTCTTTCATTCCGTATATTACCACCTAATTTCGTAATAGCACTTGGCAAAGCGCTTGGTCAACATGACTAAAACAAATCAACTTGGTTTATTTCCCAGCCATTCAGCGTATGCCACGGGACCGTTCTCAAGCTGCATCGGTGATCGCATGATCCATTCACACGAAATAGAATTAAAACAAGAGCCGGGCGTACGAATGCAACCCCCGTTATGTACACCCTGTTTCCTACCGTTTCGATACGGGGATAACTTTCCTCGACCGGGCTTCCCCAGAATCGTGGGCAATGGTTGCCCCCTGCTTGAAGCCGTCGAAAACGACCGGTTGATTCTGCGAACTTCGGCTATAAGGCGAGGAATGTTATGGACTGCTTGAACCCAAACTTTCAACTATGGTAACTCTCTCTATTCTACCACTTTTTTTCATATAATCCTATTCTCCAAAGTCCTCTTTTTTTCCTGCCGATCAGTTATTTTTTACGGTTGAATGCTGTCAATCCGTGGATAAAAACGCAAAGTGTTTGCTTGCATTCCCGGCCTGGATCGCCTCCCATCCGCCCCGATTTGCTTTGGCTCAGTTCTTTGATCTGTGGGGAACCATCCCAGGCTGTGCAACAACCGCCACTCTCTGTCCTTTTAGTTAAAACCCCGGCCCAACCCAGATCTAACCGCTAACTTGATTCCCATCCCGGCTGCCAATCAAATCGAGAGCAAGGGAACATCCGAAGTCTAATGGTTTTATATGCCCACAATTTTGCGCTTGGTTTGATAGCTGCACAAAATAGATATCGAACAAGATAGAGTGGAAAAGGAAGATGATGATATCGAAATCAAACGCCTCGCTATTCGGATATTTCGAACATTCCCTCCCTCAAACCATCCCTTCTTTTTCACTGTTCAAACATCATTTGACGAATGGCTTATTAACTTAGGGAAACATCGTTTGCTTCTCTTGTGATTTACCTTTTAAACAACACCCGAGGCTCTTTCTACGCCAGCCTATTCCAAGCTGCACCTGTGCACAAAATGTTCGCCTTTCACATGCACGTCCCCTCTTCGCTCGATTGGGTGAAATTATGGAATCATCATTGGAAGTCCTTTGACGTTTCAGCGACGGCGCTCCTATTTAAGGATGCGTGTCCGAGACAGAAACGCCACTTCATACGCACTCTTGCGGACAAGATGCCCGCTCAGAAATGGACTTGAAAAGAAGTTAAGACAAACCCGGGGCATTCCTCAAGCCATGCACATCCTCCCTGGAAAGCCACATCTTCTAGGAGGCCTGAATTGGCATTATAGCGGCTCCTGGTCTTTGCCCGTGTTCCCCAATGGGGTGGAACAACAATGAGGTCTCAATACAGAAGTGAGCATATCCAAGCATGCTGCACATCACGGGAAGAGGTCCGTCGTTCACCACTTTTGCCCTCAGTCAGCCGGGCAAGGGCGTCATCCACACCGTCCCTTCCCTATTCCGGCATAAAAAAAGAGGAATGTTCCACGTGAAACATTCCTCGAAAAATCATTCCTGATGTTGTCTTTATACTTAGATGCTGTCCGCTCACAAAGGAGTCTTCAAAGCCGTACCCGCTTTACGCGGATATTTGCCCGGCGTCGCCGCCGTTTTATCGATCACGACAATATGCCGTTCGGCTTCTTCAATCGGAAGCGTAAGACGCTCTACCCGCTGCAGCTTGCCTTTAAGCTCCTTGAAACTGCGCGATGCCTCCCGGATTTCCTCATCCGGGCTGCTTCCCTTCATCGCCGCAAACACGCCGCCCACCTTCGCATAAGGAAGGCAAAATTCGTTAAGCACGGCGAGCTTGGCGACGGCACGCGCGGTGACGAGGTCGTACTGGTCCCGATGTTCCGGTTTGCGTGCCCAGTCTTCGGCCCTTCCATGCAAAAGCTGCACCTGCTCAAGGCCCGTTTCCTGCACGACATGTTTCAAAAAGTTGATCCGTTTGTTCAGCGAATCGATAATCGTCAGCTGCACATGCGGATAACAAATTTTGAGCGGAATGCCGGGAAAACCTGCGCCGGAACCGATATCGGCCACCGTACGAACGTCGTTCATATCGATATAAAAAGCAAGAGAGATCGAATCATAGAAATGCTTCGTATAGACCTGTTCGCGATCGGTAATGCCGGTCAGGTTCATCTTTTCGTTCCACTCGACAAGCTCTCTATAATAAGTTTCAAACTGTTCCAGTTGGGTCGAGGTTACCTCGACCCCTTTTTCCTGAAGACGTAGCGCAAAAGCTTCTTGTATTGGATCCATAGTTAACCTCTTGCAGCCGTTACCCGGTTATAGTGCTCCAGATAAACCAGCAGGATCGAAATGTCCGCAGGCGTAACCCCGGATATGCGGGAAGCCTGGCCGATGGAAAGCGGACGGATGCTGGACAGCTTCTGCCGCGCTTCGATGGCGATACCCTCAATTTCGTTATAATCGATCGTTTCCGGAATTTTCTTCTTATCCATCTTTTTCAGGCGTTCCACATGAATCAATTGTTTTTCGATATATCCGGCATATTTGATTTGAATCTCTACCTGCTCCTTCATTTCTTCCGTAAGGTCAAACGGAGAAGGCGAGATTTCTTCGATATCGTCATGGCTGACTTCCGGACGGCGCAAAATGGTCAGCAAATTGCTTCCATCCTGGATCGGCGCCGAGCCTACCCGTTCGAGCATCGCATTCACATGCGAAGGTCCGACCTTGGTCGCCTTCAAACGTTCGATTTCTTGTTCCACCTTTTGTTTCTTATCCAGGAACTTGGCGTATCTTTCTTCGGAGATGAGGCCGATTTCATGTCCCAGCGGCGTCAAGCGCAAATCCGCGTTGTCGTGACGCAAAAGCAAGCGGTATTCCGCACGCGAAGTAAGCAGACGGTAAGGTTCATTGGTGCCCTTCGTGACGAGATCGTCAATCAACACGCCGATGTAACCTTGCGAGCGGTCCAAAATGACAGGATCCTTGCCTTGCACGCGGCGTGCTGCATTGATGCCCGCCATGATTCCTTGCCCCGCAGCTTCTTCATAACCGGAAGTACCATTGATTTGTCCGGCCGTAAACAGTCCCGGAATCAATTTCGTTTCAAGCGATGGCCACAGTTGGGTCGGAACCACCGCATCGTATTCGATCGCATAACCGTTGCGCATCATTTCCACTTTTTCCAGTCCCGGGATCGAACGCAACATCGCGAGCTGCACATCCTCCGGCATACTGGTGGACAGTCCTTGGACATAATATTCAGACGTGTTCTTGCCTTCCGGCTCAAGGAAAATCTGATGTTTCGGCTTGTCGCTGAAACGAACGATTTTATCCTCGATGGACGGGCAATAACGCGGTCCCGTACCTTCGATAATGCCGGAGAACATCGGCGCCCGGTGCAGGTTGGCGTTGATGATCTGATGCGTTTCGAGCGACGTGTAGGTCAACCAGCAAGGAAGCTGTT
This sequence comes from Paenibacillus sp. FSL M7-1455, assembly GCF_038004655.1. Classification (NCBI taxonomy): domain Bacteria; kingdom Bacillati; phylum Bacillota; class Bacilli; order Caryophanales; family Paenibacillaceae; genus Paenibacillus; species Paenibacillus sp. FSL M7-1455. The sequence goes on from NZ_JBBORO010000001.1 coordinate 6,067,998, forward strand.
CGTTGTCGGAGCTTTCCGTTTCATAAGAGAAAAACTTCGGTTTTTCGTCCCCGGGTTGAATTTCCGTTTTGGAAAAGTCGATCGTGGACTTGTGCACGCGCGGAGGCGTGCCTGTTTTAAAGCGGACAAGCTCAAAGCCAAGATCACGCAGGTTTTCGGCCAATTTGATCGAAGGCTGTTGGTTGTTCGGGCCGCTTTCGTACGTCATTTCACCCATAATGACTTTTCCGCGCAGGTACGTGCCGGTCGTCAATACGACCGATTTGGCGCGATAAGCGGTACCGGTTTTCGTAATGACGCCAACGCATACGCCGTTCTCCACGATCAGTTCTTCGACCATGCCTTGGCGCATCGTCAAATTCGGTTCCTTTTCCATCGTTTCTTTCATCGTGTGTTGGTACAGGAACTTATCCGCCTGAGCGCGCAGCGCGTGAACCGCCGGTCCTTTCCCTGTATTCAGCATGCGCATTTGAATGAATGTTTTGTCGATGTTGCGGCCCATTTCGCCGCCAAGGGCATCGATTTCGCGAACGACATGGCCTTTGGCCGGTCCGCCGATCGACGGATTGCACGGCATGAACGCAACCATGTCCAGATTGATCGTGATCATCAGCGTGCTGCAACCCATACGGGCCGCGGCGAGAGCCGCTTCGCAGCCGGCATGGCCGGCGCCGATGACAATGACATCAAAGCTGCCACCATCAAAACTCATATGAAAAACCTCCTTTAAATTTGAAAATGCAGATTGAGAAAATCCGATATATGTTCAGGATGTCGTCCATCCTTATTTGCCTAAGCAGAATTGCGAGAAAATTTGATCCAAAAGCGATTCGGACGCCGTATCCCCGATAATTTCGCCAAGCTGCTCCCATGCCAGCCGGACATCGATCTGGATCATGTCGATCGGGATCAGCTGCTCGGCCGCATCGTATGCATCCTGAAGCGATTTATAGGCTTTTTTCAGCAGGGCGATATGGCGTACATTGCTAACATACGTGAGGTCCGCGGTTTCGATGCTGCCGCTGAAAAAGAGCTGCGAAATGGCCGCTTCCAGCGCATCGACGCCTTCCTGGGTTTTGACGGACATCGGAACGATCAAATCCTCCGGATAATAACGCAAAAGCACGTCTTTATCCAGCTGTTGAGGTAAGTCCATTTTATTCATAATGACGATGGATTGTCTACCGCGGATTTGTTCCATTAATTCCAGTTCGTCCTCATGCAGCGGCTCGCTGCCGTTCAGGACCAGCAAAATGAGATCGGCTTCGGTGACGGCATGTTTGGAGCGCTCCACCCCGATCCGTTCGACGACGTCCATCGTTTCGCGAATGCCGGCCGTGTCCAATAGCTTCAGCGGAATGTTGTTGATCGTGACAAACTCCTCGATGACGTCCCGCGTCGTCCCCGGAATATCCGTCACAATGGCGCGATTCGTATGGGCGAGCGCATTCAGCAGCGAAGATTTCCCCACGTTCGGGCGTCCGACGATCGCCGTCGTGATCCCTTCGCGGAGGATTTTCCCTTGTTCGGCCGTCTTCAGCAGCTTCGTAATGCCCTGCATGACCTCCGTGCTCTTTTCCTTGATGAATTCAGCCGTCAACGACTCGACGTCATGCTCCGGATAATCGATGTTGACCTCGATATGGGCCAGCGTCTCCACCAGCGTATGGCGGAGCTTCTGGATTTGATCCGATAGCTGCCCCTCTACCTGCTTCAGCGCCACGGAAAACGCCCGGTCCGATTTCGAGCGGATCAGGTCAATAACCGCCTCCGCTTGCGACAGGTCGATGCGTCCGTTAAGGAAGGCGCGTTTGGTGAATTCGCCCGGTTCGGCCAACCGAATGTCCTGCTGTAGCAGCAGATCCATCACCCTTTTCACCGAAATGACGCCCCCATGCGTGCTGATCTCCACCACGTCTTCCGTCGTAAAAGAACGCGGAGCCCGCATGACCGTAACAAGCACCTCTTCCACCCGTTCTCCGAGTTCCGGATCCACAATATGCCCATAATGGACGGTGTGGCTTTCCGCCTCCGTCAGCTTCGTTTTGCTGCGAAAAATGTTGTCTACCTCGGCAATGGAATCAGGACCGCTCACGCGAATGACCGCGATGCCCGCTTCCCCTACCGCCGTCGAAATCGCTGCAATTGTATCGCTTAGCAACGTTACTCACCTCTTCCTTTATATTGTTCGTACGGATCGTTTGCCCTTACCTCTACTCTACCCGAATCGCGAGTCATAAAGACCCTGGATAGAGCTCCTTATCTACGAAAAAAGCAATGACTTCATCAGCTGCATCAGCTGAATAAAGTCATTGCACATCATGCACGTCTTAGGACAATCTATAAGTCCCCGGGATTCCTTGAAACTCCCGTTACTTTAATGTGATGACGATACGCCGGTTCGGTTCTTCCCCTTTGCTGAATGTCTTCACCTGCGGATGATCCTGCAGTTTGGCGTGGATCACTTTCCGCTCCTGCGGAGACATCGGCTCCAGGACGACTTCCTTGCCGGAACGGATGACGCGGCCCGCAAGCCGGTCAGCCAATTCCTCCAGCGTTTTTTTGCGCCGCTCGCGGAAATTTTCGGCATCGAGCACGATGCGGATATAACTTCCCGAATAGCGGTTGGCCACGATGTTGGCCAAATACTGCAAAGCGTCGAGGGTTTGTCCCCTTCTGCCGATGATCAGGCCCAAATCGGGCCCGAATATATGAAGCGTCGTGACATCCTTCGCATGCTGCACGTCGACGGTGACGTCCAGGCCCATGCTTTTGCCGACATCCTGAATGAATCGCACGGCTTCTTCATAAGGATCTGGATCGGCGTTTGTTTGTTCGGCCTCCGGCTCAGCCGGGTCTAATGGCAAGGATGCTGCCGTCTCGACTGGAATGGTTTCGGGTTCCGGCTCGGGCAGCAGCGTCAGCTCCACCTTCGCTTCCTTGACACCAATCAGTCCCAGGAATCCTTTTGACGGCTGCGTTACGATATTGACCGATACCCGGTCCTGGCTTACCCCGAGCTGGGCCAGCCCTTGTCTTACAGCTTCTTCAACGGTTTTTCCTGATACGACGACTTTGCTCATTTAGACTTTTTGGCCCCCTTTTTGCCTTTTCCCGCGTTTCCTTTGTTGCCTTGGCTTTTGTTCTTGCCGCCTTTGCCGCTGGCATTGCCGCCGCCGTCAGAGGACACGGCCGCTACGTTCGCCGTCGGTCTATTGCGGTAGAGGAAGTAGTTCTGCACGATCGTGTACAGGTTACTGAAGAACCAGTACAGAGGCAGCGCAGACGGGAACTGGTAAGACATGAAGAAAATCAACACCGGATACACGAACATCATGAACTGCATGGCCCCTTGCTGCGGGGTCGGGTTCATCTTAAGCATCATCCAGGTTTGCAGGAACGTCGTCGCTGCGGCAAGGAGAGGCAAAATGAACGTATGGTCCGGCTTACCCAGCTGGAGCCATAAGAAAGAATGTTCATACAAATACTTATTGTGAATAATCGAGTTATAGAGAGCGATGAATACGGGCATTTGCACGATCAGCGGCAAACAGCCCGCCATCGGATTGACCTTGTTTTCCTGGAACAAGCGCATCGTTTCCTGCTGCTGCTTTTCCGGGTTATCTTTGTACTTCTCTTTGATTTTGGCAAGCTCAGGCTGAATCGCCTGCATCGCCTTGGAGCTTCGAACCTGTTTGATCGACAGCGGCAAAATGATCGTCCGCACGATGATCACCATCACAAGGACGGCCAGTCCATATTCGCCGTTAAACCACTGAGCAAACGTATCGAGCGCTAACGAAAAATAATAAACGACGTTTCTTTGCCAGAAACTGCCGCTGGTTTTCATGTCTTCGGTCGTATATGTTACCGAATTGGAACCGCACGCCGATAATACCATGACTGCAAGCAGCAACACTGCCGTGAGGAGGATCCATTTCCTGCCTCGTCTCGTCTTGAATAGCGACACTTCATAACCCCTCTCTGGACACTTCCGTTCAACGTAAATCATACCATAAACAATTGGACAAAGAAACCAGCTTTCAATGGCCGGGAGGCTTTAAAAGCGACGCCTTGCGCAGCACGTGCAGCACGCATTTTTCCAAGTCCTTGTACGGCAAATCCAGCGCGCCTTTGCGGACGATAAAAACAAGGTCCACATGCTCGATGAGCCGGTCCTCATGGTGGCGGACGATCTCTTTCACGAGCCGGCGCATCCGGTTGCGGACAACGGCATTGCCCACCTTTTTGCTGACGGAAATCCCTACGCGAAATTTCTCTACCTCTTTTTTGCGGAACCAATACACGACGAACTGATGGTTCGCAAAAGACTTCCCATGGCGATATACGCGACTGAAGTCCGCGCGGTTTCGTAATCGTAAACTTTTATGCAACCCGATCCCCTGCCTGCTTCTCCGCCCGGTATGCTCAGGCGGTCATTTCTTGATAATAAGCATGAAGAAATTTAAGAAAGCGAGGGCCATCGTCGGCGAAAGCATTTTTGGCGGCAAACGAACCGCCCCCTGCCTTCGCTGAAGACCAATACCATCCTCTTAAAACATCTTTTTCGATTCTTATCATCAATCTTGCGATTCGGGATACACCCGATCCCTTTAGCCCGGAAAACGGGCGCATTTCGCATACTGCCCCCGCATCCATCCTATTGAAAATTTTTGCTTCATATAATAGTAGGAAAAAACAGACGGCGAACCGCGGCTTCGGACGAAACGCTTTCAGCAATTTCAAGCGCCGGCAGCCGGCCGGCACGACCGCATCCACATCCTGATCCAAAAGAAAAACGCATTTACCAGTATTGGCATTCCGCCATACCGATAAACCGGACGCGGCAAAATCGTTTCTCCCTCTTTTTCGGGTGCTTCTGCCGGATTCCTGCCCCAAAACCGCACTCCGATCCTGGAATGTCCATCTCATTGAAGAAAAAAAGACCACCGCGGTGGTCTTTATGCACGAAATTTACGCACTCAATACTTTTCTGCCCTTCTGACGACGAGCTGCCAGCACTTTACGGCCGTTTTTCGTGCTCATTCTTTTCCGGAAGCCATGTACCTTTTTGCGTTTGCTTACATTTGGTTTAAATGTAGGTCTCATGTATTGCGCACCCCCTTACAGGATTTAAAATAACCTTTATGGTTAATTCATTTTCATTCACACAGAAAATGCCTTTATACATTTAACCATGTCAAGGGCCAAAAGTCAACCTGAACCCTTCCCCTTTTCGCATCCGAAATTCGGCCGAATCCGGCTTGTCCGCCTTTTGGGTCGTTCTTTTTCTCCCTTCGACCGCTCTTCTTCCTCTTTTTTATAGGTTCATCCTCTCCGAACCGAACTAAAGCATGCCGCCAAGCCCAAAATCGGGAACTCTACTTCTGATCCGGGGCAATGACCACAATGACCATCCGTATTTCATTATAAAAGCTCAGTCCAAAAAGAATCATCCACAGGACGAACGGTTCCTCCCTTTCAAACCGCTCCCCCAAATTTCGGCTGGAGGCTGGAGGGGCACAGCAAGGTTTTCCACAGGCATCTTTCGTCGCAGCATGTAAAAATCCACAGACCTTACTTATCCACTTGTTCACATAAATCGCCTCGACTTCCCTTTTTCCGGCACAACCTGTGCACAACCGATTTTCCGTTTTTAGGAATACTGTCGAAACTTAAACAATTTATAAACAATATATAGTGTTGTGAATATGATTTATACACAACTTATTGAATTTGTGGATAAAATGGACGCATACATTGATAAAAAGGGATTCTTTTGCTATGATTATATTACTTTTGGTTGTGAATATCTGTTTTCACCCATAATATTATTAACAGGCTGTGGATAAACTTGTGAACAATTTTAATTTATCCACTTTTTTTATTTTCTCCAGACCGTGAAACTTGGGGATAAATACTTCATGTTTCATTTTTTTTCGACAATTCCACTCAAGTAGCGGAGGCCAATGCCGCATTTGGAAGATTTAAAGGAGTGACAGTTA
>NZ_JBBORO010000002.1:0-65501 GCF_038004655.1 Paenibacillus sp. FSL M7-1455
CGGACGATGAAGGTGCCCGCGGGTCTTGCGAGGGTTCGGCGCTGACGGCCGACAAACTTGGGGCTAGTGCATAAACAAATAATAGGGCAAAAATACCGATTTGTCAATCATATTGCACATATTTTTGTGCACGTTGAGCATGAAATGGTTATATGGTATATTTGATCTAAAATTGCACTAACTTCCGAAGGTGGTTTTACAATGCCGTTACGCCCAAGTTATAAACCATTAAGACACCTACTAATCGAACGTAATATGACATTGGCGGACCTCCGCAAGTCCACTCCGGTATCACGAAATACCTTCACAAGCATCAATCACGACCGATTCGTCTCGCTCGAAACGATCGCCCATATTTGCGAGGCCTTGAATTGCCGCATCGAAAACGTCGTCGAATTTGTCCCGGAATAAGCGCTTGCCTGTTGCGCTCATTCCTCGTCATAACGACGCGATGATATCATCGACGTCCATTACGCAGCTCTCGGCCGCCCGGCGCCGTTTCTTCGTTTCTGCTTCCGCCAACACCTGCGGCATGATCCGCGGGAGCATATACGCAATCAGAAATCCGGCCGTCAATTGCGGATACTGCCGGGTCGGCCGGTATTCTGCGAAGGCTCGTTCGATCGTTTCACGTAGAGCTGCTGCGCCGTATTCCGTGAGTGCTCGCTTGATGACGCCTTGTTCAAAAGACCACCCTCTAAGGGGTACGTACTTGCTGACTTCGAATTTCTCTGCGTTTAAATCGATGACCATGGCGTGGACCGTCGCAGTGTTCCAATGTTCGGGCGGAAGGTTGCGCCAGTCCTTTCGTTGAGCTGCGTTAATCTTCGTTGGCAATATCGTTCACCTCCGCATCAATGTCGTCCATAATGTTTCGGATGATATCGTAGTCGTTAATATCCTCACCTCGTCCTCCCGTCGCATTAGTAACGACAATACTCCGAAGCTTGGCCCACTTTTCCTCAGCCGCCATTGCCCGCAGGATTGCATGCGGCCAGCCTGTGTATGCCTCCGTTATCATTCTTGCGTCCCTTTCATCGATGACCGACGCAATTATTGTGTTGAGAAAGTCCTTGCGGCAGACTTCGTATTCATATTCCGAATCGATGCTCGCAAAGTACTCGACCGGTCCAGTAATAGCCGCCTCACACAGCGCCAGGTCTGCCACGAGATCACGTTTGGTTTCTGTTGTCATCCGTTTGACACCTCCGATTATATTCTGCTGCCTGCGGATTGGTAAAACGCCAAATTCGGCTCTACTTTTCTTACTTTTTCATCTTAAGCGTTAACCCCTTCGATTTTGATGCCGAGCGTGTTTAGCGTTAGTAAGATTCCGCGGCAGACGCCGTCGTCGTAGTCACTGTCGCAGGCGCAGTACCATTCGTACTCTCCTGCAATAGCTTCCTCCCGGCGTTCTTCCTCCGTCAATTCCCGTTCATACCCGTTAACCAACGCGGCCAGCAGCGTGTCGAACGGTATTTTCCGCAAGGACTCTGCCACTTCGCTCTGCACGGTCTTCATTTCGTACAACTGGATTATTTTCTGATTTGAGTACCCTCCTCGCCCCTCGTCGAAGCGTAGGTATTCAATCACATCCGCAACCTCTGCGGGAATCACCGGTTTAGATACGTTTGACATCGTTACTTGCGCCCTCCTTTTCGGTAATATTCGATAATATCTTCGACTGATTCGAATGTCTTGTCGTTCAAATTGCGTCAATCCTCCTTATATAGCTATACGGAAGTAGTGCGGAATCACACGGTTGCACTAAATTTTCTACCACTATCTCTCCTTCATGCGTCCCTTGATAGTAAAAACGTTGCGCGTACCTGGCCACACACTCGCAGCGGAAGAATGAAATAATCTGATTGGATGTTACTCTCGTCGATAACCATTCCTCCTCGTATTTGTGAACGTGCGGCTTTCGTTTGAACCATCGAAGCATCACGCAGCCACCTCCGTCACCAGTTTCGCAATGATCGCGGCGAGTCCGATCGCTTCCGGCGCAGAATCTTTCGTAACGCTAACCCTACGTTGGTACGGCGCCGTATCCGTCTGTGTACTAACGCAGTGCCATCGCGAGGATCGCGAAGCGTAACAACCGATTTCCATTCCGCCCCACCTTGCGCTCTCTTCGACGATCGCCCACGCTGCGGAGATGTCCGTCGTGTACTCCGGAATTGCGCGAATCATAAATCCGTCACTCGACCGCACACGTCCGTCGCCAAGCGTCTTCCATCCGAACACAACCTCCGCAACCCAAGCGTCACGTTCTCGCGGAGTCATTCTGTTCCACTTTGTGATAATTTGATCGCGTGCAATCTGTCCCATCCTTCCGCCTCCGTTTCCCAATTAAATTCCGCAAGCTTCCGTTCGATCTCGCTCGCATCCTTACGAACACCCTGCCGCAGTCCCAAACGGCCCAATTACGCGCTAATTTTAGGCGACAGGCATGCGTTAATGACGTCCGTAAGCTTGTCCGTTGCTTCCGCATAAATCCGCAGCGCCTCGCCGATCGTTTGCGCCTGACTGACGTCGGTATCTCGGATAATCGCGGACTTAACTGCGGCGGCCAGGCCGGTTGAATTAAGCGAGTAGAACGCTGTGTTGCGCCATTCCTCGGACGTTTTCGGGGCCGGCGCGCCTTCCTCCGCTTTGTATCCGGGCGCTTTCGTTGGGTCGACGATATGGCGGCGCTGCAGGATAAATTGCGTGCCGTCCGAGGTGAGGCGGTAATTTTCGGTTACGATTGCGTTCAGTTCGGATTTTTGCGTTGTCATTACGATCCCCCCCAATGTGTAAAATAGTGCAAATGTAAAATTTCCAATTCGGCCACAACAAAATAATGCTTGACAATTTCGTCGGGACGAGTTATTTTATAAAATCTTTTAAAAGATCTTTAAAAGCATTTTTAAATCTTTAAAAGACTTTAACTCAGTTATTCACTTCGTTCATAACTTCGTTCCGCAACGGATAAATAATCCGTCACGGACTATATAGTGCATTGACGGTTGCGCAAAAGAAGTTAGAAAAGATAAAAGAATAACCGGTAAGCCGGCCCCGGCCCGCCACGCCACCTCTGCCCCTCACTCGCGCACATACTTACGGCCAAATTTTGACGGGAAATTAGACGATTTCAGGCCGATCGGGTACGTTTACCCTTCCCGGATATTTTTAGCGCCTATTTCCTGCTGATTTTTTAAGGCATGCGAACTGGAAACGGAAAGTGTGTAGCTATACTTTCGTAAGTGTAGAATAGTGCAAATCGGTGTTATGCGGATGCCTCTTCGAATGCTTTAGTGCCGATCGAACGATTGCCTGTTTCGTATGTTCGACCGGTTGCTTCGCGCCATAATTCGACTGACGTAACTCGGCGACGATACCTCGCGTTATCTCGTTTGATTTGCGTCAGATTGCGTGGATTGGCGAAGCACCAATACGTATATTCGCGAAACTCTTCCGGAGTTAGTCCGTTCTGCTCCGCTAGTTTTGCGACTAACGAATCGAAACGGGACGGATCGAGATCAAAGCGTTGCCTGTTCGCTTCGAACCATTCGAAAGGATTCTTTGTGTGCTTTTCCCGGTTGTATCGGAAATACAAGGGGTACATATTGCCTAAGTACGTCCCTCCATGTCCTGTAAATAGAGGAATGAAATGATCATCATCACAGTCATCTTTGTCGCTTAAATAACATCTATCTCCAAAACAATTTCTCATTTCTATGCGGTCAGACTTACTCCAGATATACGGCAACTCTGCCTTGTAAGCTCTCCTTCTATTGATCGCTGCCCTGTGAGCATCCTCACTTCTTGCTAAATAAAAACAACGCGAGCAAGATGAATTTATCCCGCTCAGTCTTTCAGTTCTACTTAGAAACTGGCTAAAAGGAAGCTCCTTCTCGCACTTGACACAAACAACGTAAAAGTTGTCCGAATAATACTTGCGTTTCTCAACCCACTCTCGAAGCCCTCCGTAGGTTTCCTTTAGGTATTTAAGCAGACCCGATGTAAAAGTGTCTGTCTGAGATGAGGATCGTGGAATAACAACTATTTCTCCCTGCCACGCCATTCGGTCCCAATTGTCCAGAACGTCCTCGTAGTCCCAAACATCAAAAACCTCCACTAAATGGGGGTTTATCTCATCAAAAGCCGTATATACCTCTATTTTTTCTTTCTTTATTGTCCTGCGGACAACCTCATGATGCTCCCCCAGATGCTTTGCAATGTAAGCTATTCGATGGCCTGCATCAAGGAGTTCCTGGATCTTTTCTGTGCGGGTCACTATCCCTCACTCCTTCCCTTTATTAGATATAGGGACAGAGATTTATTGAATTGGGACATTAGATTAAAAAAAAATAACGCCCAATTCCCGAAGGAATGGACGTTACGTTTACGTATACATCATCGTCATTGTTTTCGTTTCGCGAAATACTCGCGGAGTAGCGCGTTAATCACTTGCGTCATGGCGCCGCGATCGTTCCTGATCTCTTCGTCAACCATGTCCGCAATGTCATTCGCAATCCAAAACGTTTTGCGCCGGTGTGTATCTTCAAATTTCGGCTTGCGTTTGCGTACGGGTACGTCAACGTTTACGGAAACGTACTCGCTGTCGTTTCCGTTTTCTGCGGATGTTGATGTAGATTGTTCGGCCGCGGAAGATAGAAATTCGCCATGTACGCCAGATCCGCCGCCGCTTCTAACCTTTTGCTGAATTTCCTCAAGCTTGGACGGTTTCGCCGACACGTTCCAACAACTCCTTTACAAACAATTTATAATGCCTGGTGGCCGCGTTCATCTCGTTATTGTCGAACAAACCGTTTATGCTTAGACGACCGGCCGCAGCATTCCGGATTAATATCGTTTTGAAGCATAGGTCGCCGTATTCCTGTTGGACGAGGTCGATCAGCGCCTTATTGTCGGTCCGGCGTGCGTCAATCAATCCGCGGAGAATGCCGGCAATCTTCAAATCCGGGTTAACCTGCGTTTGGACATGTACGCAGCTTTCCAGGAACCGGCCGAGCGCGGAATAACAAAACTTGCTCGCTTCGAACATCGCAACAACGTAATCGGAAGCCGACAGCGCATTCATCGTCTGGTCGCCGAGGGCCGGTGGCGTGTCGATGATAATGTAATCGTACTTGTCGCGGACAGTGTCGAGCATATCGGACATGACGAGCGCTTGATTGCCACGATAGTTTCCGTAAAGCCAGCGTGAGAATGTCGCCAAGTGATCTTCCGCTCCGATCAAGTGCAGGTTATCCGTCACCTGGTATATGTACCCGTTCGCGTCGCGTTTCTGCAGCGCCTCTAAAATAGTCTTGCCGTGGAAATCGTAAATATCCCGCTGTGTTAGTAACTCCGTCAAATTGCCCTGCGAATCCATGTCGATCGCTAATACGCGGTAATTCTGGCTCAAGAGATACGAAACCACACCGGACGTCGTCGTCTTCGAGCTGCCACCTTTCTGAATGCCGAACGAAATAACCTTCGCCTTCTTCGTCATAGTTACCCTCCCATATTTCAATATCTCAATTATAGTCAACGAGTACGCAAACGTCAATTATTACGTATACGTAAACGTATCAATCCCGCGTTGAAACCAATGTACAGCACTTACTATTGTGAAATTTTCAAACTATGACAAATTCAAAACAGTGACAACCAATATTTACTTTGTTACTTCGATCGTCCGCATCATCTTTTCGTGCCTATATTTAAGTTCAAAGGCTGTCCGCTATTGCGGTTCCTCATCGCTCACACTCACGGAATTGATAACGAAAACCACGTTATCAACACCGTTCGGTTCGCGCTGCGGCTACGTGAACCACCGTAAAATCCATCTCATTTTGGCATCAATTCTGTTAAATTATCACTTGACTCGACGGGTTTTAATCGACACGCTGGCATGGCTTGGCTCAGGAAACGGCACAGAGACCCGACCTGCGCCCACACAGAAAAAAAAAATAAGTCGGCGTGTGAGCGCAAAGTCAGGATATCATACCGGTTATCATCGGCACGCCGTATAAGGCAGGACGAGGTTTCCGTACCCATGCTCGATACGCAGTTGCTACGCTGCCAGCGTCTTTTTACTCGCAAAGCTGATCCTGCGAGCCATATATGTACGCCGCCTCCCCGCTTGCGCGGCTCAGCTACCTCCAGACCGTTTGTGGGCGTCCTCCCCATAGTCACACCCAGCGGGAGCATGGTTCCGCCTTTACGTGTGCACGTTGGACTTCTGCGCGTCGGCTCTCAACTCACCCTTAGCATTTTTAACGTGTTCTCGCTGCTCTCCACGGCGGCTTGTCCTATTTTTGGCAATAGGAAACTAGACCCTCGGACCTCAATTTTTTGAAAAATCCGGAGCTTCAAGCCTAGGTTATTCAGTTTATTCCTGACTTTGTTTATGCAAAGAGAATACGAAAAGGCCTCGATCCGATCGCATGACACGAAAGAATCAAGGCCTTCTAAAATATGACGATAGAATATTCGTATAACCTTGCCTAAACTAGGCAAATATGTTATCATGAATACATAAAAGTCATTGTTTAGCGCCTGTTTCTGTCCGTTGCGTCGGATATGAAGCAGCAGAGGGTTCGTGGCCCGAGCCGCCTTGAAACAATGGCTTATTTTATTTTTCGCTGTTCTCTATGAAACTACTATACCACAATCTTCTAATTCGCGGAAGTCCGACATAATAATGCGCTTGTTAATAATTTTGTTTCCTATGGATATCTTACTACTACGTATACGTATACGTCAACATATTTATTTTCGTCAACGTGAAGAAGTACGTTGATGTGCGGCAGAAATTACGCTATAATTACGAATATACGTTCGCAATAAAGGAGGCCGCAGCTATGTTGCCGCCGGGAATCACCGACGATGACCATGCGCTAATAAAACCGTACATTCTGCTGCCGATCGTCTTGTCGGCATTTGAACGCGATTTAAACGTCATTAAGACCGCGGTCAAGACGCCGGACCCTTACGTTGACCTCATTTCGGCCGCCATGGATCGGGTCACGCGCGAACTAACGGAACTCCGTAATGAGTTTAGGAAGCGCGGAATCAAAGTGTACGAATTAGAGCGGACTGAGGTCGGCTATCGTGCGGAGTATTTATGCCGGGGCTATCAGCGGACATTTTCAATGTTGGACGGTTTAGTGCGGACTGAGGGCGGAATACTCATGCGCAAGTTTCTCGGATTGGATATGCGTGAGGTTGAGGCGTCGCGGACGATTGAAACTGCGCGTGGAGACGAAAAAGACCGCCCGGAATGAGCGGTCATTGCTTCGTGTTTTGGCCGAGGTCGACCGTTTTATATTTCGAAGAAAATAAACCTTCGGCGATATTCAACGAAAGGTTTTCTGCAGCGGCCGGGATATTAAAGCTTATCTTTTCCGTTTTATCAATTCCTGGATTAACGTTTACAAAATTCGTAGCGAGTGTTTGGCTTGTGTACTCATTGCCAGAATCGTCACGAATTTTGAATTGGTCTGAGTAGAGATCCGCGGCTTTGTTTGATGCGTTTGAGGCGACGACATTTAGAGTAACTGTATCCCCGTCCCGTGCCACCTCCGCAATCTTAACCGAGAATGGCCCAACAGAAACGCTGTCGCCAATTTTAGGCGTTAAATCTCTCGCGTCCACGTATTGATCGCTGGAACCGTTGTCCCCTTTCCCAAGACCGAAGATCATTGAAATAATCATGACGATGAGGCAGACGCCAACAATTCCAAGTATGTAGATTAATGAGCTATTCCGCGCTTTATCCATTCGTAAATACGACCTCCTTGCGTCCCCTAAATAATACCATCCGATATATAAAAAGAAAAGGCGCCCACCAACGATATTCCTACGTTACAATACGCAGAAAATCGCCGATGGGCGCAGAATTATTCGTTTTTATTATTGGACGCATCCGCCGCGCCTTCCGCCAGGATATACGCCACGCATGCGCCGACAGCTCCGATAATGCCCGTCACCTGCAGCGTCGTGTTTTCGCCGGCGCCCGCAGCCGTTAGAATGCTCGTAGCCAGCGCGGCAATCAACGCCCAAAACTTACGCGATGCTAGTTTACGCAGAATATCCGATTTTTTCATTTACGCCACCTCCTTTACGTCAAAGAATCCGCGCCGGTACATGACGGTAATCAGCCGGTAGAAATCGTATGAACCGCCGGCCGTCGTATCTACCGCACCGGCACGCTTGGCCGCCACGCACGCATCTACCGCCCATACCGGAATTTCTGCCATCTTTGCGCCAGCCTCAAGCGTCGCAATCCGTTTAGCCTGCGCTTCTACTGTTTCCTGCAGCGTTTTGAATGCCGCTTTTTCTTCCGCTGTCATTTCGCAATCCTCTCCTTTTAATTTCGTGATCCGCGCATGGGCCTCGTCTATTTGCGCCTGTGTCGGCGTTTTGCCGGCCCGAAGCTGTGCGCAGGTAAGGCCGAATGTCATTTCAAAATGCGGGTAATCTTTGAACGAATACCAATCGCCTCCCCACGCGAAGCCCAGCGCTTTAGCTTCCGTGACGATTTCGTGCCAATCCGCAGTACCGTTACAGTTACCGTCGCGCTTCATGTCCCAGGACACCGCCTTGCCGTCCGGCATCAATAGCGCGAAATCTATCGCCATGCCGAAATTGTGGTTCGAGTAGCCGCCGCGGGCATTCGTTACGATCGATCCTGGCTTCGTCCGTCCTAGCGCGTATAACTCGTCCTGCTCAGCGATGGTCCGGAGTCCTTGCGTGATTACGATCGGGATACCTCGGTTATAGCAGCGGTCGATAAGCGCTTCAGCCGCCGCCTTTACAACGGGAAAAAGTCCGGCCAGTTTCGACGCGGACTTAGATCGTACATATTCAAGGGTCAACATTTACGCACCATCCTTTCCATGAACGACCGCTTTAATATCGCGAACGTCGAGCGCAAGCGTTTCGTATTGACTTGCGAGCGTTTCGAACCGGTCCGTCAGCCCTTCCGCAAGCTTCATAAGGCGGTCCTCCCGTTCGCGGGCTTCCGTATTCATCCGTTCTTCGCGCGCAATAGCCTCCGAGTGCATGCGGTCGCGTTCCGCCTTGGCCTCCGCACTCAGTCGCTCCTCCCGCGCTTTTGATTCTTCTTGCATGCGGCGCATCTCGCGCCATAAAATATATCCGATAATGACGGTCAGCAGCGCAAAAATGCCGTTTTTGGCTGCGACGTCTAATAGCGTTTGTTCCACGTTGGCCGCCCGCCCTCCCTTTAACGTAAAAAGCCCCGGATCGGCTCCGAGGGCAAAATAAAAACGCCTATGCGGCGCTGGTGTTACGCTGCCGTTCCGGTTACGACTTCGGTGACGACATCTTTAAGGTTATACAATTGCGGCACTTGCTCGACCTTATAAGTCCCGGCCATAACCAAGCTTACCCAAACTTTAACGAGCCCGCTGTCCTTAGTAAATTGCATAAAATGATCCACCCCTTTAAGTAGTTGGTGTCGCTGTCATGAGCATCGTCAATTCTGCGACGGCTTGCTTCAATTCTTCAATCTGCTCCGTGAGTGGTCGTTGATATTTCGGCTGCTCAGGCGCCGGATCGTTAGGGTCTGAGTAGTAGCTAAAAACGATTTGCCCGGTCTCCGGATCAAACCGCCAACTCTTCGCTTGCCTAAAGTCCTCTGCGTATTGTCCGGGCGCGAAGGTCGTCATCTCTATCGCATCCGGGTCGTAGCCTTTAAGCTCGATGTAAACCTCGAAATCCTCTTCTTTTGTTGATTCGATGCCTTCGGCCATCTCCTGGCGTTGTGCGACGATATTACCGGTTTTCTTGACCCAGAAAAACCGGCGTCCGAGTGGTTCGACTTTCCTCATTTTACATTCACCTCCTTATACCCCAAAAATGTATACGGATATTACATTCCGGTCTGTCGTCTGGTTAGAAGAGTGCAATGAATAGTTAATATAATTTTGCCCAAATACAAGCCCGTTTGTATCAAAAGAAACAGAACCAGAAGCGCCGCTTGCACCGCTATAACGTCCTACCGCGTAATTGTCGGTTAAAACCAAATTGCCGTCGACATTGAATCCCAAGAGGTAGTTATCGGAATCCACAGACACATTGACGTTCATGGCCCCAAAATGTACTTTGAATACAACAATTTTCGGAGTGAACGCCAGGTTTCCTATCGTGCCTGACATGCTCGGATTATCGAACTTCGCCATCTTGATACCCGTACTGATCTGCCCGATCTTGGCCGCCAACGTCGCAAATGTATCACTTCCTGATGCAGGAACTCCTTTGCCGCTAATGGCGGAAGCGATATTGGTTTTCCCATTAGCGACAGATTGAAAAAGGTCATCTGACCAAGGCCCCCATGCACCGTTGTACATAATTCTCGTTCTATAAGACCCAGATTGAGCAAACAGGTCTCTGGCAATTTGTACAACCCAAGAACCGGATGACATTGCTTGAACCTCGATATACCACCATGCCCCGGGTCCCGTTGTAGGAGCATTGGCGACATTCTCCCCTACGTAGAAACCCGCTGCGGTCAAATTATTCGCGTTTCCGTTGCTGATGTTGATCGACAGCCCGTTATTTTCTGTCAATTTTCGTTGTTGCCACGGTGCGCCGTTATCGATAATCTTCATCCAAGGTGACCAAGTATCATTGTCCGATGTGCCAGTCCGGTGATACATCGCACCGGTTGTCCCGCCCGAAGCGTACTCGTGTGTCACGCCACCGCTGTCATCATTCCAGCCCTTAAAGCCGTGAATAACAACGTATTGTTCGGCGGGAAGTCCGACGGCTGCCCCTGATTTAAAAGAGTATGCGACGCTTTTGCTGTAGTCGCTCGGCTTTGTTGGGACGCTCCGCGTATCCGGTATCGCTTTTGGTATGGCAGCATCCGCTTTGGCCTGCGCAGCCGCAGCCGCCGAAACCCCCGCACTACCCCGGTCATATGCCGCCTTTACCGCCTTTGGCGTCGCGGCCATTGCCTCGGACGTGCTATCGGTAGCGCTGGAGAGCTGCGCGATGCCTTTTTGCGTCAGGGTAGCGTCTGGCACCTTCACCCCGTCAATAGCGGCTTTAACGTTTGTGTCCACCGCCTGGGCCAGCGCATTCATATCGCGTGGCACGTCGGCCGTCGCGTTTTCATCAATCAACGGTAAATTTAGATTCGGCGTATTCGCCATTATTTCGTCATCCCCCGGTTATAAATTTCCGCATAAGTTTTCCCCGTCGCCGCCACCTCCGCATATGTCATTCCCGTTGCCTTTAACTCCGCATAGGTATAGAAACGGAAAACGTAGTCAATCGCCATGTGGGCCGGAACGATATCGCGCAGGGTATCTTTGAGCAGCCCGATTTGATCCGGAACCCCAAGCGTACTCACAAACGTTATCACGATCGTGTATTCGGCCGCCTTGTTCGTGACGGCCACTTCCCCGTTTGCGTACGCCGACGCGACGTTCTTTATCAACTCGATATCCACCTTACCGACTCCGCGCAATTTACTGAGCAACACCTCGCGCCGCTGGGCGTAAGTTTTCGTCGGGTCCGTTGTGACGCCGAATATCCGCTCCCAATGCGCAAGACCCCACGTAGCCGTCTCGATAAAGAACTGCGCCAGCACATCGAAAATGTTGGCGTTCAACTTCGCCAATTCCTCGGACTCGCGGTCGACAATGTTATCCGCGACCTTCACGCCCTCGTAATACTTCGGCAGATAGTCGTGCATGTCGCGCTGTATTTCGGCAAGTGTCCGCATTAAGTCACGTTCACCGTCCCGAGCACCGCGACCGAACCGTCCGGAATCGGCACGTTTCCGTTGCCGCCGTTGAGCGTAAGATTCCGATAATCAATGACCGGAGGGAGGTCGAGCAGAACGTTTGCAATCCGCGTAATTCTAACGAGTGGGTCTACGAATGCCAGCGTCCTCAAGTATGCGGCTACTCCGGCCTCAAACTGCGCCTTAACATCGGCCAGTGTGGCGCCCGGTGCGATGTCTACGTCTACGTCGATATTAATGGCGACTTCATCGGCGCCCACAACGGTAGCAATGGCGCCAATAGGGGCGACGCCTTGTCCGGTCCCGTCTTTTGTCGGGTCAATGTACGTTTGGGCCGCGCTGACAATCGATGGGTCTGGCGCTGTCTTCTCGTCGTCCAGTAGTACGACTTTAACGGTGCCGGGGCCGGCCCATATCGGGTACACTTTCGCATCGCTAACGCCCGGCACTTCGAGCGCCCACTGGCGATATTGATTCGCATTGCCCGACGTAGCTGGCCGGCGCGCCCGTTCGAGGTATCGCGCCAAAAGCGATTCGTCCGATTCCTCGTCAACGCCGCCCGTAAAATTAACGTCGTTGGTGACGGTAACTATTCCGACGAGATCGCCGACCATTGTAGTAACCTCGCCAATGCCGGCGTTTCCGTCCGCGCCCGCCTCTTGCGCCTCCGCGTCCACCGTAACGGAACCACCTGCGATCGTCACGGCCGTTTTTGTGACGAAGTAGACCGGCGCGTCTCCCCCAGTACTTGTGAGCGTGCCTGCCGGAATTTCGGTCCCGTCCGGCCCCGTAAATTTCAACTTACCGGTAGCCTTTATCGCAGGCTTTCGGGTCAGGCCGTACTCGCCCGCGCGCATATCAAGATACTCTCCGGACGTTGTGTCCGCAAAGCCGAACCGCAGCACGGTATCTAAATTTACGTACGCTAACGATAATTCGATGGCCGGCGGAGTCAGTAGGTCGGTTGTTACGGAGCCCTGCCGCTTATCGATGTCGTCAGGCGACGCGTCGAGCATTCGGTCGAGTATTGCGGTCGATGTTTGATCTTCAAACGCCATTAAATCGTCACCTCCATCGGAATTACTTCGTCGTCCACATCAACGTAAAAAGACACGTAAAGGCTGTCGCCCTCGCGTGTCAGTTCAAATCCATATACGGCATCGATGCGGTCATCATAAATTAAGGCCTCTTCAATTACGCGCGGTACTTCTGACTCCAGGAGGTCGGTCGATACGTCTTGCCCGATAAGGTCTTCAATTTCGCAGCCGTAATCGTCGTCGTAGATCGCGAATCGGAACCGCGCCGTCCTGATCGCTTTTAAGATAAACTGCCTTATCGCGTCCTCCCCGTCGATGATTCCGCCTAATTCGCCCGTCACAAGGTTCAATTCGTAAGTTTTTAGCGGTTGCTCAATCGGGTCGGTTTCGATAATTTCCGGACCGTCGTTTTCGAGCGGAGGCAGTGGACTAAGCGCCAACGTCATCGCCTCCCATCCGATCAAGTATGACGTAGTTCTGTCCTTTATTAATCGACGCCACAATTACGCGGTCACCGGCAGTGAGCACGCCGTCAAACTCGATTTCGACCGTTTCGCCCCCGTTAATGCGAGCTTTCCGCTTGTGTTTTAAAAGGGATTCAGCAACCACGACATCATCCGCGTCCAGATCAATTTTCATGTTGTCGATTTGAATACGCAAGGACGGAGGGGCCGCAATAACAGTCGCAAACTCGATATCAACGTCCTTGTTATATCCGATCTGCTTTACAATGGACTTAAGCTGGCTGAACCCATTTCCTTCAATTAGTTCCGTGGCCATACTCACCCTCCGTTCTGCTTTTTAATGGTGTTCAGTAATTGATTCAAGACCTCATTGCCTTTCTTCTTGCTAGGCTTCTTCTTGGCGGTCTTCTTCTTGGCGGTATTCTTCTTGCTCTTTTTCTTCTTCGCTTTCTTAGCTGCCTCTTTCTTTTCCGGATCCACTTCGTAGTCGAGTTTCGGCAAGTCATCCGTTTTGGATAACGTAACGCTCATCGTATGCGCGCCGTCCTCAAACGTGTGAACATCTGCGTTAACATAAAACCCGCCAACAAGGTCCGTCATCCCCTCGAAAGCATACACCGCGGTTCCGGCCACAACGTCCGTCATCCCTAGCGCTTCAACCGTCACCTCTTCGTCTACCTTTGCGAGTTCTTTGAGACGTGTTTTGGCGAGCTGCTCTATTTGCGACTTTTTCAGCCGCGAATCAGCCTGCTCTAAATGCTGCATCAATCCATACTGCGCGGCCATGGCGGCGTCCTTCGCGGAGGCCGTTATCGGCTTATTTTCGTCATCTCCGCCGATTACCTTGACGGCTGTCCGCGTCTCTTCGATGGATCGCGACCTACTGGCCGAGATAATATTGACGCCATCTTCGAGCATCCAGCGGACCACTTCGTCCTTCTTCTCGCGCAGGAAAAGCTTTCCCTCGCGCGAGTAAACGAAGAACTTCCGGCCGTTTTGCTTGCGTGTTTCGGTCAGCGCAGTGACGATCATGTCCCACAGGCCCATGTTTCGGAGTATCATTTTCGGAATCACGTACCCCGTCGACGCGATCGTGCCGGTCGGGATGCCGAATGCCTTGCATATCTCCTTGACGATGGCGCCCGCCGTCATGCCGACAAATTTACGTGTGTCAGAGTTCTTTGTCAGGTACACGTTTTCGTCATATGCGGTAATGGTCGCGTTACCCTTGTCGGTTATCTCATACGTAAAGATTATCCCGCGGAATAGGCCGATGTTGTTGACGTAGAAACGGATTTCTTTGCCGACCTCAAACGCAACCACCGGGTCGTCTCCGTTTTGTGTGTTCGAAAGGCTGAGCGTCAACGTGCGATATGGCTGCGCGACGTCCCCGGACCATTCCGCGCGGATAACGAGCTGGTCAACGTAATATTTTCCGTCATAAAGAACCGCAATTTTGACGGCCATTACGGAATCACCAACTTCTGGCCGGGCTTGAGCACGTTAGGGTTGGCGCCGATAACCTTCTTGTTTTTATCGTAAATCTTGCGCCAGTTGTCGCCCTTGCCGTAAACGGCCGCGGCTATTTTGAAGAGCGAATCGCCGGTCTTTACGACGTAGGTTTTCGGTACTTCGCGTGTGCTCGGCCGCTTGCCCTTCGTTTCGATTTTCTTTGGGGCCGCACCAGGCTTAGAGCTACCGCCGCCGCCGGACTTTTTGGGAGCCGTAACGAATACGTACTCCTTAAGGTCAAGCGTGTAGTAAATGTCGCCAGGCTCGCCGCCACGTTCCTCGTACTCAAACGACCGGATGGTTACGGCCGTATTAATCGGAGTATTCGTCACAACAAAACGGACTGGCTTTCCGGAATTTTGCCAATCCTCGATCAACTTGACGCACTCCCACGGGTCCCGCAACTTGCTGTACTCGCAGTAGGAGGCGTTGTAATCGCGTGGAAACAACGAAGACACCGTAAACTCTTTTTGGCGGGGATTACCGAGCATGGTATATTCACCGAGATTAGAGATTTCGATGTCTTCGTAGCCAAACGTAGAGCTGACGGATATAGTCTCCGGATTTACCGGCAGCCATAACGTCTCTGCTCCGTTATTGTATTTAAGCCAAAACTGCGGCTTTTTCCGTACCATCTATTCGCCTCCTATTTCGCAAGTTCGTAAGCAAGTCTTTTCGCAATCAGTTCGATGTCGGAATCGGTGCGCACATGGAACGTATTGCCCGTGATGAGAATTTGTCCGGAAGAGCGAGAACCTGCGCCGCCGTTTTCGCGGTAATTGGACGCCTCGGTCTTCGTAAGGACCATTTCGTCCTTATGCAGACGTGCGGGGTAATTGTTGTACGGAACGCGGTCGAGTCCGCCAGCGTGGCCTTTTCCGGTAACAAAATCCCTTACGTTGTTAAATCCGGTCTGCACACCGTCCCAGGCGTTTTCGTACCAGTGCTTAGGGGCAGGCGCACTGATTGATCCGCCCTTATACAGTGGGGTTCCGGGATTGTTTTTCGCATTCTCCGCGGCCTTTTCACTGAGTGTGTGGTAGCTGTCGAATTGTTTCGTTGTTTTCGCCTCAAGAGCACGCACCGGTGACAGAGCAGTCATGATATCGAGGTCTTTTAGCCCTAGGAGAATACCACTGACGATTCCCTTACCGATCTTAACGCCTACGGCCGTCAATTGGGGAATGGACGCTTCCAACGCGTTAACCAGAAATGACACGATTTTTGTGGTCATATTCTGGACCGCAGCCTGCCCTCCGGAATCCCACCAGCCATTGAATGTCTTTTTCAAATCATCAAAGACAAACTTGATTTTGCTTTCAAGATCGGGGAGCTTTTTGAACTCTGGATTGTTTATGAAGTGTGTTTTCATGTACGACTTTGCCTTATTTACTAACTTCTCAATCCCTGCTGTTATTTGCGGAGTATACTTTTCCACAAAGTTGGCCGCGCTGTTGGCAAAATCCTTAATTAACGGCATTGTTGGCATGAGTGCAGAAATTTGAAGTGTCTCGATCGCTCCTTTGAGCTGTTCGACCGCCCCTGCGGCGTTGTCCATCTTCTTGCGCGCAACATCGAGCGCGGTTACCTTCGACATTTCCTTGATAAATTCCTCGACGCCCTTTGCACCCTCTTTAAAGAGGATGTTCGCACCCCGAATGCCGTCCGATCCAAACATCTCGCGCATAGCGTCTTGGCGGTCCTTAGCGCTCAAGTTTTTCAGGGACTTGTGCAAGATTTCCGCAATCTCTGCGGTGGATTTCAATTCTTTGTTGGCGTCGTAAAACCTATTCGTTCCGTCCTTCGTAATAATTCCGAGAGCGCGCATTACTTCATACGCATCTTTGGTGGCCGGGGACAGGTTCATAAGCATTGATTTCAGAGACGTACCTGCGTCCGATCCCTTGAGGCCGTTATTCGCAAATACCCCCAGGGCGGCGTTAGTATCTCTAAACGAAAGCCCTACGCCGTCAGCGACGGAGCCAACTGCGGCCAGTGAGTAGCGCAAATCGTGGACGTCCGTCGCGGAAGCATTCGCAGTTCCCGCAAGGATATTAGCCGCATCGGCCGCCTTCAATCCGTCCTTTTTAAACGAGTTCAG
Source organism: Paenibacillus sp. FSL M7-1455 (assembly GCF_038004655.1). NCBI lineage: Bacteria > Bacillati > Bacillota > Bacilli > Caryophanales > Paenibacillaceae > Paenibacillus > Paenibacillus sp. FSL M7-1455. Next base: position 16,888 of record NZ_JBBORO010000002.1, read on the forward strand.
GCCGGTCGACATAATTTCCGCAGCCTCGGCGAGTTCCAATCCGCCAGCAGTCGCGAGGTTGAGCGCCGCCTCAAGTCCGCCCGCTTGTACGGTGGCCGGCGTTAAGCCCGCTTTGAGGAGTTCTTCGATGCCTTGCGCAGCTTCGAGCGCGTTGTACTTCGTATCGGCTCCGACTCGGAGAGCCAGCGCCTGCATTTTCGCCATTTCAGCGTTCGTCGCGCCGGTCAGCGCTTGGATTGTCGATAACTGAGCTTCGAAATCCATCGCTTTTTTAGCCGAGGACACAACCCCATACGCTGCGGCTCCTGCCGTTATGGCGCCGAGTCCGATCGCCCCGAAAGTAATTCCTTTGGCGGCCTTCTTTGCGAAATTCGTGAATATTCCGTCGGTCTTTTTAATCGCGTTTTGGACGCTTTCGAATGACCGCGCACTTTTCGTATTCTGCGAAGACAGGCGCGATTGTGATGTGCGGAGGCGGCCGTTAGATTCGCTGTACATATCGGTAGCCCGTTTGGCCTTTTGCATGGCTCGTTCTACTTGCGAAACTACTTTGCTGGCACCGTCGTCGCGGATCTTAATCTTACCAACGAGTTCAAACGCCATTAGTTCTTGCCGCCCTCCTTACGTCTGAGTTTTTCTTCCGCCTCAAGTTCGATCAGCATCGACGCGTAGATAAAAGCCTGGTGGCGCCGGTCCTTGGTGTAAATCTCATCCGGCGGTATGTGGTGTCGCTGAAAAATCGCGTGAAGTAAGTACGGCACACCGCCGGCTTTGATTAGTTTTTTGCTTCGTCCACCATTTCGTCTTCGTCGCCAAATCCAGACAACTCCATGACAGCTTGCAGGAGTTTCGTTACTTCGCCGGGCAGGAGGGCTTTAACCACGCAGTCAGCCTCGTCAATGGCCCCATAGTGCTCTTTCAACGCTTTGTTATTAAAGTCCGGGTCAATGCAGCTTTTGGCGATAAACAGGGCGTTCAACATTTGGTTATCCGTGGACTTTTCGCCGCGTTGGCCGAATACTGTCGCACGTTCATTGCATCTGCGGATATCCTCGTTGCTGAGTGCTTTAATCGTAAAGCTTGTCTTAAGGCGCGGAATGTACACTTTCGTCTCGACGTCGAGACTTGCGCCGAGCAGCGCATCCAACCCTTTAGTCATCTATAATCAACCTCCGATAATTTTCGAAATTAAATAAGGCGAGCCGAAGCCCGCCGCTGATCAAGCTGCGCGGATGCCGTCCAAAACCTCGTATCCGCTAAACACAAACGTATATTCTTGCTCAACGATCGAACCAACTTCGTAGTTGATGACCGGGATATTGTCAAACGTTACGTTTTTCAGACGCACGCGATACGCGCCAAACGATTCAGGGTCGTCCAATTTAACAACAAGCTCGGTTACAAACGGGGAACTTTCGTCGTCGGTAACCTGCGCCATTTTCTCGATCCACTCGGACGTTACCATATATCCGCCGAGCGATCCCGAACCCTTGAGCGTGGTGGTTTTATTCCCAAGCCAGCGCGTGCCGGCTCTTTTAATCTCTTCCATGCCGATTTCGATGTTTGCTTCGACCTTTGTGACGTTGGTCAACCAGTTTCCGTCCACGTCATAACAAAAGCCGTAGTTACCGCTTATGACTTTCTTAGCATCAAGTGGGGCTGCCATCTTATCACCGCCTTATTCATAAATTAGATATTGATTGTAAAGAAAATACGTTCCATGCTATCAACTTCAATGTAGCTGATGGCGAGGAAAACGGAATCTCCGACGCTGGCGTGCTGCGGATCAAGTCCGACATATGGATTCGTCAACACATTGCTCGCTTCCAGCGTCTCAAGGTACGCTTTAATCGCCACGATAAGTGTCGCCTGTCCATCCGCATTGTTGTCGAGCTTACCGATGTAGTTATCAGCGGCCGTCCTCGCAATATCGGTACTAATCGCCTGCCGTGCGCGGATTGCCCGAATCTTCTTGCCGGAAGTTACGAGGCCTTGCACAACCCGCACCTTTTCCCCGTTATGTTCAAACACAAAGCATCCGGCTGCGAGAGCTGCTTCCGTTTCCGATCTAGTCAAACGCTTAGAAACATCATCCAGCGGAACGTCCGCGTATGTGGTCGACCGGTTAATCGGAGTGCCTGCGATTAATCCGGCTACCCAAGCGGCATACTCGGATGATGTGTATGAAACTCCGCTAATAACGCCGCCTTCGATGAGATTGACGATATAATCGTCTTTGTTAAGCGTCGATCTTGCGATGCCGGCCGTCGGGTCAACGTCCGTGGTCGCGTCCCCGCCGATTACCGCGATAAAATGCTTACCTTCCTCGCGATTTTTCTTAACCCACGTCTTGGTCGCGGCCTGCTGATCGACGTTGTATTCGGAATCGAACACGAAAACATTAAATGGCCGGGTATCGAAGGCAGCACGCATGTCTACGTAATCCTGCTCGGTTGGCGTGCTGGGCATCGTATAGACGAGGACGTCCTTGGCCCCGCCCTGCAGCGCGAGCAGAATCGACTTGATGTTGGACAGGCCGAATTGGTCGGACGCTTCTTTTTCCGTCGAAACAGTGTAAAACGTCTTGGCCGCGGCTTTGGTCGTGTACTTGAGCAACGGAATTGCTACGGTCCCGCGCGCGCCGCCCGTGATTAGTGCCGCCGCAGCTTCCTTGAAGTTGATGTAAATCCCTGGGAGAGTAGGCAGGGCCGTCGGGTCCCATTGTGCTCCTGGCATTCAAAGACCTCCTTTAAAATTGAAAAGAGCGCCCGTTTGGACGCCCTCATTAGATCTGAGTTACATTCACGTTGTTGATTTTTGGGTAAGCTTTTTGAATCCGTGCCTGTCTCACGCTGGTGTCAAGTACGCCGATGATTGCGTACAAATCCGCATCCTCCGTTTCAAAGGGCTGCGTAGTTGACCAGTCGTTCACGCGGATGTATTTAATAAGCTCCGTTTGCAAGACTGCATCACCAAACGCGCTCATATTCGCTAACGCTGTGTCCGGCCTTTCCGCAAAGTGGACGATTTGATACACGCGATCGTTGCGAAAGTGATAGCGCGTCTCAGTTACGCGGTTCTCGTCGTCTACGACAACATAAAACGAATTAGGAGGCGGTTTCAGCGGAATCTTTTGTTTGCCGGTTATGGCGGCAGGGAATAACGTTTTGATATACGTCTCAATCGTCACCATGTCGTCTACAACGCTCAAATTACGTCAACCCCCTCCGTTTTAACGCGGCCACAATCTGTTTCTCCACCATGTCGGCGTATTTGCCTTGGTTCCGTCTTAGCGGAACCTCAAGGAATTTTTTTACGGTGCCGGGGCGTCGAAGCTTCCTTCCGCCCGCGTTCTCTTCGTGGATGTAATATGCGTAGTTAAATCGGCCTGACTTCGACATTTCGATCGCGTTTGCGCTGATCTCTCCGACAATTTCGCCGTTTTTAATCGAAATAGGCTCCTGCTTTATGGAACGCCGCAACGTTCCTTTATCAAGTGGGGCGACGTTTACTGCGTCCGACTGCCATCGGTCCAAAGCGTCATGCATTCCAGTCTTTGCCCCGTCCATTACCGCGTCTACCGAGTCCTCAAGCGCGCTGATAAACCGATCAAAGTCGATATCCAACGAAATTTCCATTAGACGTTCACCTCCGTAAGGACTGCCTTTCCGTTAATCCAACGTTTGGGCTGTATGCTAATCGGCTTCCGTTTGATTTCGACACCTAACTCATTCGTGTATTGGATTGTGTCGTCGTACGTAACGTCCGCCAGCCTGTCGAGGTAAATCGTCATACTGGATACGGCCTCTTCTCCGTTCCGGTTTTTTACAATGCGCGTTTCCTCTGAGACTCGGGCCTTTAAGACGGTGGTTTTCCCGGGAACTTCGACGCCCCAACCGTCGGTTGACGATGGCTTAACGACTGTGACCGTTTGTTTTAGCGGTATCCACATTACATCGTCACCCACTTTACCGTTTTCAGGCCGATCTTTACGCCGCCGTTTTCTGCACCGATAATGTCGAGCGCCGACTGCGGTATCCACGCCAAAATGCCTGACTTTGCCCAATCCTTAAACGTAAAATTAGCGACGCCATTAAGGCTGAATGCCGCAACGCCTTGCTGCTGCAAACGATTTGTCTCGTTAAATGCGATCGACAATTCATTCGCAAATTCGTACACGGCCGCGTCCGGTATCTTATACTGCGGGAATTTGTTCCGGAGCGTACGTTCAGCGACGACTAATATTCGTTGTTTTTTCGCGACGTCACAATCCGTCCAATCCTCGATATCGATACAGTTTGCGTTAATATACGTATCTGCCAACGTTACATTTTGACCCATCGTAACACCTCCGTTTATTTTCCGGAGGCTTTACGCGGCTTCGGTGCGGCTTTTGGCTCGTCCGGCTCTTTCAGTTCCTCCGCTGCTTTCTTTGGTTCGTCAATTCGTTTTGCATCCGTCATAGTTTCAAGTACCGCGATTACCTCCGCGTCATCGGTCGAGAAGGTTCCGCTCGAAAACGAGAACCTTTCGCCGGCGACGTAGAAGGAGAGTTCGCGGTACTTCGATTGAAATACCGCCATTCACTCGTCCTCCTTTCGATTACTTCGCGCCTTTGATGCGGGCATGTGCAGCTTCTTGCAGGAACTCCAGCGTGTACTCACCAACGATTTGCCCTTGGTAGTAGTCACCCTTCTTACCGAGGTACTCATGGCTGAACTCACGTCCTTGCAACGGTTTGAGTGCGATCCGGTTTTTATCTAGGATAAGAACTTCGTCCGCGTTCAAATTATCATTAATAGAGACGTTAAATTCACCGAAGTCAGTGATCAAGGTGCTTACCACTGTTCCGCGCTTTCTGTCAGCTTGATCAAGCGATACTTGCGTATTCGCAAATTTACCGACTACGCGCTTTTGTTTAGCAGGAACAATGATTTCGTAATTTCCGCCGTTCTTGAAGCCGCCTTTCGTATAGATTGCTTGAAGAGAATCGTTAATAACGTCGAGCGTAAGGTCTGCTCCATTTAGGTCAGTAACATTCGTCTTAATCAAGCTACGGACACCATCCATCTGACGTACAACGCCGTTCTCATAACGCACGCCGCCGATAAACGCCTTTTCTGCCTGCAAAGCCAGTTCGAGTAATTTCTTCGCCTTTTCGTATTCGTACAAATCGTCGATCCCGTAATTGGCTACCGCGGCAGCCGTACCGGAAATCTCAATAGTGTCGTCGAAAATTTGCGTAATATTCGACTTTCTAACGCGTGGTTTGAACCGCCCTTGTCTTGCGTCTGCGCCCTCTGCGCCCTCTACAAACTGAACCGAAATAACGGCATTTGCCGCAATAGCTGCCGCAGTTGTTCCGGCATACCCACGCATTACCGCAAGCTTTTTAGCGACTGTATCTACACCAGTCACAAGAATCAACTCTTCGCCAACTTTGACGACCTGGTTCGCGCGGAATGGCTCGGTGTCAGCCACTACGAGTTCTGTGTCATCGACAGCGGCAGCCGTCGTCACCTTACTCTCGTCAGCAAACATCGAATCTTCGAACCAGATGTGTTCGACTTGCGTGACAGGAGTGCCAAACCCAAGCATCGAGATCAACGGTGTTTGATAGGCATTAAGCAGTAGGAGTTGATCAAGCACCGACTCGCGCTTACCAACAAGTTCACCAGACAAAATTTTGGACATTAAAATACCTCCAGCTAATAGATTTTTGATAAATGAAAAAGACGCCCGGTTTTCGGAGCGTCTTCGCTTAGAGATTCAATTCACGTTTTAATTTCGCATATGCTACTTGATCTTCGAGACGACCGCTCTTACGCGCTTTTTCTGCCGCGGCTTCGAGCAGTTGTTCCTTAGTCTTTTCCGGCGTTGGTTCTGCCCCACTCGCGCCGCCAATCGGTTTCGGTTGCGATTTTTCCACGAGATAGCTGTGCGCCGCGACTAACGCCTCGACCGCTTCTTTTGCACCAATGACGCTACCATCTTCGCTAACCGTAACCACGCTCAAATCCGCCAGTTTTAGCGCTGCGTCCAAGCGATCCGCCGGAATATTTGCGTCACGGGCCAGCGCCCTAAACTCTGCGTTAATCAGGCGTTGGTTTGCGGATGTTAGCGCGGCGCTCTTCGCTTCCTCCGCCTCTTGCGCTTTCCTGCACGCCTCTTCCAACTCGGCGGCCAAGCGCTCGGCTTCGGACATTTCCGCTTTCTTGCGCTCTTCCTCCGCCTGTTCTAGCGCGGCCAATTTCGCTTTGATATCGTCGTAATCTGCGTATTTCTTTCGCTCGCGCGCCAATCTGTCCGCCACAATACGGTCGACTTCGTCTTGCGACACGAGTTTCGGCTCAGGCGCGGGTTCCGGCGTTGGTTCCGGATCATTCTCCGCGAATAATTGCAGATTTAACGGATATCTATAGCGAGTTAGTTCGTTCATCCTTCGTTCCTCCACCGTTTAAAGCCCGTCGGCTATCGTATATGTCCGTTGCAGTTTTACGTCATAAACGTTCGGACGGGAGGCTAGTCCGCCAGCAAATTCGGATCGCGCACCGGCGTAACCTGATGCCTACAGTTACAATGAAAAATTTCCCTTCGCGGCAAATCGCCGATATACGGATAATCTCCGGGCGCGTCCGGCGTGAGTTTAACAATCCGCCCCTCCCAGTTCCGACACGCATCTGCCGCGCCGTGCCTCGATATTCTTCCGTAATAAGCTCCGCGTCCGAGCGCTTCGTTAATCGTCGCGTCCCGGTGCGCACTGCTCATCTTCGTTCGCGCAATCATATCGACGTAGACTTCCGGCTTCCACCGCCTCCCAGCCGCGTCAATTATTCCGGTCTCGACCGCGCTACCGAGAGTGCTCCTCATCCGCTGCAGAATGTCCGCACTAATCGTACGCCGTCCGTTAATCCCCCGCGCCATATTCGCGCGCATCGACTCCGCGGCAGCCTGCCGGACCGCCGCTTTTACGCGCCGATCTACGTTTTGTGTGACCGCGAGTAAATCCGACTGTGTGTCCGCAACCGCCGACGCTGTGAGCGCCTGATTAGCGCGGTTAAACTTGACGATTTTCTCCGCTTCGGCAACCGTTTCGGCCGCGCCAAGATCGATGATCGCGCGGATAATTCCGTCGGTCGCCGCTTTCGGTACGTTTTCGTCAACCCAAGCGGCCGCCTCTTCGTTCAATCCGCGCAGTATCTTCGCAATAGACGCGAGAGCGGCGGCGGCATTTGCGCGTGATATGGCGGATAGGTCAAGGCGTAACAATTCCGCTTGGATTTCGCGGATTGCGTCCTTGTACGCAGTGACGAGGCGGTCAATTTCGCGGTCGTACGTTGGGTCGCGCATTACGAAACGCCTCCGGTAACGTCGTTAAACACCGAAGCGTCGACAGTACCGGTTACGCGCTTCTCGTCCGCGTCAATCCGCTCTACCCGTTCCGCCGCCATTGCGTCATCAACGCCGTCCAGTTCTTTGATCGCGTCCATAACGGATTGTGTCGGCTTGCCGCCGGTACGGATATTCGCCACTTCTGCGGCCTCTTTCGGGTCTTGCGGCACTCCGTCACGCCAGTTGATGCGCGGATAAACGGGCTCGTACGGTTCAAATCCGTTAACGCCGGCATTGGCGTAGTTTTCGAGCTGCATCGCGGTCCAAATGGCGTCCCTAAACGCGCGGTCAACGTGCGCCCGGATGCGGTTGACTTTCGCCAGGATCGGCATGAAACGCGCTTTGATTGCGCCGGAATCCGTATGTGACGTGCCGGTTCCGCCTTTATCGTTCGCGAGCGTCGTCCCAAACAACCACTGCGGCGTTTCGCTCATCTGATAAACGAGACCGAGCAGGATGTCGAGCTCTTTAAACGCGGATTCAAGTTGGCCCTCCCACGTCATGTAGCCCGGCGTTGGGTCTTCCTTACTGATCGGGATGTAGCGTCCGCCCGCGCGGAACTCCGTTTTATCATCGTCAACGTCGTCGGGGCCGTACATAACCGGGTCGCTGTGTTTCCAGAGGATATAATCAATCTGCGCGAGCCGCTCGTTAATCGCGGACAGTACGCTTTCTAACTTTTCAACGCCGGAAATTCCTTCCCACCTGTCGTCAACGGATTTATACGGAATGTGATGCACCAATAAGCGGTCAGTTCCCGTTGCCACAACGTCCTCATCGCGGCCAGTGGCGACCTGATCGCCAATCGTGTACGTCGGGATAGGCACTCCCCAATCCGTATTGACACCGCGCTCATCCAGCTTATACCGCTCGTAAACGATGTAACCGGGAATATGGCTCTCGACGTTTAGGTACGGTACGACCGAAACTGGATTACCGGTCAGCCAGCGGATAATTTTTCCGCCCGGCTCCTCGACCCATTCGACCCACGCGATATTCATCGCTTTAAATTTCTTGCGCGAGCCCTTCGCGAGCTCCGGAAAAACTATATCGGCCGGCACCGCTTCGATAATCGGCTCAAGTGGCGTTTCGGGCGCGGTCAATCCGAGAGCCACCGTTTCGCTGACGTCAGCACGCGCGGCATAGTACGTTTTGATGAACGAGTCGCCGCGCCAACCTCCGCCAATAACGAGCTCGTGCATCATCTGCGTGATGTCGTTTTCTTCTACGATCGAGTCGAGGCGCTCCTGTTCGCGGCTGCCCGGACCTTTACCGCTTTCGTACGTTGGCGGCTCGCCTACGAGCAAGTCCGCCGGCTTCGTCAGCAGAATATCCATGAGATTGACCGCGATAAACAGCGTCTTTAATTGCGCGGCGTGCGGCGTATCTTTCAGCAGCGACGAGGCGCGCTCGTAGATTTCCGTGTGGCGACCGTCAAATATGATGCGACCGCGTTTATAGCGGGCCAGGCGCGGAATATCGCGTTCTGGTGGAAACTGCTCTCCCGGCGCGAATAATTTCGCCAATCTGCGTCCCTCCTTCGTGTTTAGTACGCCCATGCGGGCTTGTTACGGATTTTCTTTCGGCCTGATCTCGCAATGCTTACGGCCATTTCGAGCGCGTCCGGCAAGTCATCGTGCGATCCGGCCGGATACATCTCGAATTGCTCAAGCAGCAGCGCGTGTTTCCGCGAAAATTGAATAGCGCCGCTCTCGATATCCGGGAGCAACGCTTCTATACGCAGGTCTTTTCTAGACCGCTGGTGTATTTCCTTAACGCGTGTGTGGGACGGATAGCCATTAGTCCGCAGCGCTTCTTTTAGTTTCATTACAAAAAACTCCTGCGCCGCCTGCGCTTCGGCCGCGATCGCGTTCGGCTGGTACCGCAGCGCCTTCTCGACGATTACACGCAAAAAAGCGTCCGGCTTGATTCGCTCACCGAACGCATCAATAACATACTTTGTCCCGGTTTCCTTGTGGCGCGCAATAACGACGACGGCCGAGTAGTCGCCGCGCGTCTTACCCATCGCAAAGTCAACGCCCATGTAAATGTCGTATTCTCCGTTCAGGAAATCGCGGGGCTCACGGTCCCAATATGCGAACGTTTCCGGGTTGAAAATCATCGATTCTTCATCGACCGGATTATTCATGTACTCCGTATTAAACGCCTTCGAACCGTTATCCCATTTCCACGTCATCAACTTCCAAATCGGCTGCGCTTCCGGCCACAATACGACGGCGCCGCGGTCCATTTCTTCGCGATTTGCTTCGTAAAGGTCGAGCGCATCCTTAACGCGTTCCTCTTTCGGGCGGTCTGGGTCCTTGTAAACGAGCCGGCACGCTTCCCACAAGTCCATTCGCTCGGGCCATTCGATAACGGCGCGGTAAACGCGGCTTTTAAAGTCCGATCGGTTATAGAGGACATCAACGAGTAGCGCCTCGTGGTGGACCGTTGTTCCCATGTAAATAAACGCGGTTTTCTTCCCGCGCGGATCTCCGAGCGGAACCACCGTCTGCGAAAACCAGTCCTTTAACTTTTTGCGGAGTTCCGGCGTGGCCGCGTTCGACTTTATATCTTCGAGGTCGTCGCAGATAATAAGGTCCGGCCGGACACCGTTCCAGTTCCGGCCCCGCAGCGCTTGTCCCGTTGATGCCGCTTCAACCTTCGTCAACAGCTTCTTCGTCCCGTCTTCGCGCGGTTCCCAGGCGATAAATTCGGACGAGTTGTCCTTCGGATTCTCTTGCTGCTTTGGTGACAATAACGGTCCGAAATCCTCCCGAAGTTTCGCGTTACCCTTGAGCTGCATCGCGATCCAATCGAGGTTTGCGCTAGACACCGCCGGCGTCTCCGAAATTATGATTTCGTACTTGCGTTTGCGGTAGCAGATTTCGCGGATTGGGAACGCCTTTGACAAATACGTTGATTTGGCGTGAGAACGCGGCGCCGCCTCCGCGACCTTATCGTTGGTATGCACGTTCGATACATCGTCCATCAGGGCGCATATCTCACGGTGAAACTCCGGCGCCTCTTCGTACTTCGTAATATCGAAGCCGTCCCAATTGCCGTCATTGCCGGGGTTCCGCGCCTCAGAGAAGTATTCAAGCGCAAACTCGATCAAATTCGTTTCGGCGCGGTGGATTCGCGTAAGACGCTCGTATTCCGCGAGCTGTGCGTCAATTTCCGCAGCGTCGTCCGGCGAGAGGGCGCCGACATCTACGCCGTCGAGTACGTCCAGCAACGCCTTTATTTCGTTGATTTTAGCTTCGCGTTCAGGCCGCTTTAGCCATTTTCCGTTTACCCAGGCGATAGTTACGCGCCCTCCTTTCCGTAGACTTGAAAATTGGCGGGGAATTAGCGATTGATTACGCAAGATGACCGTTTGTACTCCGGAAATGCAAAAACGCCTAAATCCACGGCGAGATTTGGCGTCAGGTATGCGTATATGGTTCCGGCATAGGAAGTCCAAACGTTATTTTTGGTGCGCCGGTTGTTCTGCTCCCAGAAAACGCCCCCTCGCGATGCCCCCTTGGGGGTCGCGCTTCGTTTTTCGTCGAAGGGCCGAAAGATCATCGTTTCGCATAAATTCGTAACCATTACGATATGCACAGACTATGCAAAGACATGTTCACAAAATACGCGTTTTATGAATATGTCGTGCCCCGGAAGCCGCGTCACTCCGCGGTTCTTGGTCGGTGTATATTTTCGCTTTATGCATAGTATATTCATTTCCAGTTATAAACGCCGAGAACCCGCATCACTACGCGATTTCTACGTTTTGTAGCTGGCAGTTTATACATCGCCATATACAGTCGCGGCCAGGCGTGTATTCACCGTTTATGCATGCGTACTTGGTCGGTTTTGGTCCGCGACCAACCGCCCGTCGGCCGTTTGAGTCGTCGATTTCGAAAATTTCCGAGAGGCTGCGCGCCGGAAGCGTCTTGTTGATAAATTCGGCCAATAGACATCGACAGACAACGTTGGCCGCCGAATCCCTACCTATTATAATAGTGCGTCAGCCCTTCGTCTGTCCATCGCCATTCTTGAGCGCTTCGAGCCGTTCCTTCAACGCAGCAAGGTCCGTCCCATTACCATCCTTCGTTTCTACCTCGACCTTCTCCGTAAGCATGCCGTTAATCTGCAGCGCAAGTTTAGCCATTGCCGCGTTAGCATCGCGCATAGCTATCTCCGCTAGGGACTCGACCAGTTCCGGCAACTTATCGCTATTGTTCCGAATAATAGCGCGTTTCAACTCGGCATCGAACGTCTTATCCTTGCGCCATAGTTTCAGCGTATTCAAATGAACGCCACAAATGCCGGCAATCTCCTCGTATGTCTTCCCGCCTTTGTTCGGAATCGACAGCCACTCGATCGCAATCATCTGCGATGCCGATAGTGTTTTCGCCATACATTTCGCCCTCCTTTCGAATGATAAACGCCGCTCACCCGTTCAAGCACGACGGACAAGCAGCGTTAAATTACAGCCACGCAACATCGCTGATAGCGCGCCGAATGCACTCGGATGCTCTTCTCTCGTCAAGTTCTGCCGGATTCTTCATCGGCACATCCGACGCCATAACCAATCGCATCAACTCCGCAATCTCCTGCGGCGTCCCTTCGACTGCTACTCCGTTAATTGTCGCTTTCATTAGCGCAATCCCTCCGATCATTAATCCGCATTAACCAATACGCGAACAGGTCCGTAATCATCGATAATTACGCCGTCATTGTCGCAGATATAGACGTTATCCTCCGGACCGTATACGATCTCCCTAACGCCTGTCCTGCGTGCTAATTCGCGGTGTAAATCCGCAGTAGATACTTGCGATAAATCAATCGGATCATCTTCCGGAATATTTAACGTGTGCTCTTCGTATCCAATCGGTGTTAGCGCCACTTTAACGTTCATACTAGCGCAATCCCCTCCGTTACTGTATCGCCTTCATGAAAATACTTCGATGAATAAGCTTCATGATTAATCACAAGAAGATATTGCTTCGGCCTTCGGCCTTGCACCAGTCCGGCTCCGCCGTCCTGGACCTATATATTTTGGACTGCGTTCAAATCTCTTATTAAAAGAAATGACGCGGTAGAATACATATATAGTTCACGACGTCGCCGAAGGCGGCGGAAGTGACGGGGCGCAAGCCCCGATTTACAACGTCACCACAGCGCTAGTATATCCGTCAGGCAGACCGTCCTCAAATTCGTAATTATAATCGTCTGCCTTTGCGTAACTGCTGAACGTTTGATAACGGTCCTTTCCCTGCGCCAATAAAACGTAGCTCTCACCGTTTGCGTCCGTAATTTGAATTCCGTATTTTTGCGTCATATAAAACGCCTCCTTATGGTTATAGATTAGAAGGAATCCGTTTCGCAAAAACGAGAAAACAAGAGAAAAACGCCGTAAATCAAAGGATAACAGCGATTTTCCCGTGTTTTTGAGTGTGCAAAAAAGGTCTTGTATTTCGGCCATTTCGTGCAAAAAAGGTCGTGTATATAGGCCAATATTTGGTAATTATCAAGCGGCCTCAAATCGTTGAGCTGCGAAAAGTGTACGCAACGTCCCGTCAGGCTCGCCCGATTTGCGATAGAATACGTACGGATTCAGCACGGTAAGTATCTCGCGATCGTCGTATTCTTTTATCCACTCGCCAGTAACGCCAGCCTTCCGCAATCTCTTCATAGCTGCGCGCGTCTTATCCGCACTCATTCCGAGTATCTCCGCAATCTGCTTCTCGTTAAGATAGCGCACGTCCTCCGGATTCTCCGCAAACGGATCCGAGCATATAACGTTCGTGTCCAGGTGTACATACGGAAGCAACTTGTATAATACGCCGAGATCAGCCGCATTCAAACGGACACGGCGCAGCGTTGAAAAGAACGTTTTAATCAGCGCGTCAACCTCGTCTCCTGTTTTCTTACGGAAGTGGTAGCGATCGTTCAGCGTATATGTCCCGTTGGTTCCGAATACGATGCTGTGCGCCTCAAGCTCGTCCAGGATTACGGCTGCGGTCCGTTTGGACACGTTCCATATGCCGGCAAAGTCCTGCGTCTTAAGCGGCTTACCGTCGCGTCCAGGCTTAACGAGTAGGCCCGATTTGAACGCAATATACGGTTGCAGCAGTAAAACGTACCCGCAGTACTTATTCGAAAGCGAGTCGGTAATCTCTCGCATGTTGTGCATGTTCGAAAACGAAAAATGACGCTGATCTCGTGCGGCATATTTGCGCCGACGCTCAACGTCTTTTTGTTCCATCGATTTATATTCGTAAACTCGGCCGGCTTCATCCCGAGCCATTCGACCGCTCACTGGCGTCATGGTGCCGATCGGGGCGTCGCTCGCAATGCGTGCTGCTCTTCGTACGTACGCCTTAGTCAACGATGTTCACCGCCTTAATCGCCTCAACTGCGTCGATAAGATCAATACGGCCGTCTACGTAGTCACTAAGTCTATCGTAGGCGTAATCATCAGGAATAGCGCCGATAAGTTTGCAGATCATCTCGAATATGCGGTGAGTTTCTGGGTCAAATAGCGTCACGTCACCGCCAAGAAAGCGGCCCATATCGAGTTGTTTCAGTATCAAGCCTCGGTAAACTTCACATAGTTGATCAACCACGCTCGTCCACCGCCTTTTGCGCAGCTTCTAACTCGCGCAACGCTTGAGTAGCTTTCTTCGCTTCTCTTTGGATGGCCTTAAGTCCGGTCAATGCCTCCGCAATGTCTACGTTAATCTTAACGCTTAACTCACACGGCTTATTTTCGCCTGTCATATACAACGTCTCCTTTTCGTTTAAAGTGTCCGGAGTTTACCCGGATCGTGCGTGAATCCAGCGGCTTCATATCCCGTAGCCACAAAATGACGCAAAATATACGATTTCAACGCAAAAAGACGCCATTTCTGGCGCCTACCCACCTAATATTATCGTTATCCTACGCTTTGATCCGCACGCGCAATCCTTCCAGCGGTATGTCCGGCCGTTTCCATATTCGGTAATCTCCATCATAATGTTCGATTCGACCGCGCCGCCAAATCTCTGTGTCATCGAAATCATCCTTTTCGAGGTATTCGATGGGATATCCGCTTGACAATTCGCGACCAACCAACATAAACCGTCCGTTACTATTGCGAATTAGTGCCCCTTCTGCAGCTACCGGTGAGGTTAGTGCGTCTAATTCTCCGTGAGCCTGGCGCAGCAACTCAGCGGCTTTGTATAGCTGATTCCTTGCGTATTGATCGTCTGCATTACGGCCGTAGACGTCTGTCCAGTTGTTCTCGATTTCGTATATTTCGTCAAAGAACGATTTCAAACTCGATTTTAGACGTTTGGATTTTTCTAGCATCTCATTCAGCTTTGAATTCTGCATGGTTATTTTAGTCCTCCTTCAAAGGCTTGTTTCCTTATTTATACTGGAACGCTGGGTCACGTTATTGTCAGCGAACAAACGTTTTATACCGGTACATTGGCAAAAGACGCCATTTCTGGCGCCCCTTTGAATATTATTATTATTATTTTCGTACTCGCTTATTCCGCCCATACTCCTCCACCTCAGACCGCAAGTACAGGCGCGTCTTGCGCGATTCCCCGAACTCAACAAACGCCTTTATCTTTCCGGATTGCACCGATTGATTAAACGCGGATACGGACTGCTCGGTAAGGGCCCGCGCTTCATCCTGCATGACCAGGTTTTCCTCGATCCACTTTTTAATCTCTTCGATGTTCATGCTTCTCCTCCATGCTCTGCGCCATCAAAATCATGTGAGCACTCATCCACTAGCAGCGCCTGATCGACGCCATACTTGGAGATGACAATACGGACGCGCAATGCGACACAGATGAGCAGCCCATATGATCGCAATTATGAGTTTCGTCATCTTCGTCAGGCATTCCGATTACAACAATTTCTCTTTTAACTTTACTCACATAAACTTCCGCATCCACTCGTTCAAATAAGTCTGGTATTTTCATTTACTTAGCCTCCAGTAGAGATGGGTTACCGAACTTGTTACCTATGACCGTGGCATAATGCCTCTCTCGATGTAAAAGCAAGCTGCCACAACATAGCTCCATTCGATCGTTGTATCCGACTTCGATATCCTTCAGTCCAGTGTATTGACCTACTGTTTCGGGATAGACTTTGTACCAAAATTCCGTGCAAAAATATTCATCATCCCAATCAACGATGCCCCCGACAATCACGTCAGTTCCGATTAAGTTTCCGTACACCCACTCGCCTGTAGCGATTGATTTTCCTCTGAATTTAATTTCACGATTCATCTTGTATCCCCCCTGGTATTCAATCAAAAGTCTTATTCGAAACTAATCTCTTTAGGTGTTAGCTGATATTGATCACATAAGTAATCCACTGCTTTTTGTGCATCAAACATGTCGTCGGCGTCAATATAAACACGAAATTTGTACATGATTTACATCCCTCCTGGTATGGATAGGCTAAGCCTTAACAATTTCAAACATCGTAGAAGTCCAATCATATCCTTCCAAATCAATGTCGATTCCATAGGCATTGTTGTTGTAATGGGGTTTGCCTTGTACGGTAGCAATTTTCCCCCTGTACTTGCTCATTCCATTGTGAAAACGCAATCCGCCGTAAAATTCGTCCACCTTTAAATCTTTTCTAACCTTTACTTTAGTTCCAGCTTTGATTTCAGCCATTTTCATTCTCTCCTTTGTATCAGGACAGAGGCAGGGTTATGCCTCTATCCTTGATCAAAATAGGGTTAATTGACCTTCTGGTACTGTCTCAAAAAGCCATTGTGTAAATTGTTCATGTTGGACATCTGTAATCCGGTCGAGTCTTCCAAGCTGCTGGATTTTTCTCCATTCGCGCCATTTTTGGTTAACCCAGAGCATGTATTCCCACGCAGGACGATCAACTTTATATAGGGGGCCGAAGTATTCCTCCTCCGCCTGCTTGCGAGCTGCGACGGCATCCTCCAGGCTAACAAAGGACCCGATGTACTTGCGCTTGCCTTTACCGTTATGCTTACCTCGTAACGCTCGCGGCCCTTGCGCTACTGGCGCTCACTCACTTCTCAAGGTCTCCCATCAGGATATCCCAAGCATTTGCGTTAGGGTCAATGGCTTCGGGCTCGTCGGGTATCGGCCGCTGCGATTTAAAGGTTCCGACCTCTCCCGGACTCAATATGAAAATCGCACCCCATCTCGACTTTTCTACATCGATCTTATTTGCCGCCTTTTGCGCCTCTTCCAGCGTTTCGTGCTCACTTATAAATTCTCTACAATTTCCTACCAGCACATAACGGTCGCTATTATTTGTGCATTGAAACGTGAACGAAAGTTTATTTGTATTTGTGTCCATTGGTGATGCCTCCTTTTGAATTATATATACATAATAACATGCAATTAATTAAATGTAAATACCTTTTTTGTTAAATTCTCAAAAAAAGACGCCATTTCTGGCGCCCCTTTGAATGCATGCGTTGCTTACTCGCTGAAATCTCCTTCGGATGCATAGTCCGGCTCTGGTATCGAGTATCTTATACGGTCGATAGTTGATTTCATTATGAGCATTTGTCCCTTTAGAAGATCTGCCCTTTCGTCTCGGATCTCCGTCATATTTATGTGTGCTTCCTCAAGGTTTTTGTAAGAAGCCTCCAACAGTGCAACGGACATCTTTAGCGCGCCTATTTTACTCAATGCGCTCACCTCCCTTTAGGTATAGATTACCAAAAGCAGCGGGCAGATAGATGTCAGCGAACAAACGTTTCCTTTACAATTCATTCTCCAACCATTCTGTAAATTCTTGATGACCAGTTTCGTTAAGAAAGATGACCCCTACCTGCCTCTTATACTCCTCAGCCTTACTAAAAGCCCACGCCATATAATCGGAGAGACTTACTTCGCCCCCATCAAGTACGCCAAGACTCCGCAACCATATGCGGAACCTCGGCTGATACTGCTCAAGATTTTCTACAATCATGCGTTAAGAGCCTCGTATACCTCGTCAGACATTGCGCTCATAGCTTCAGGACTAAACATCATCGCCATCATCACGGCTGTTTTGCGAGCTTCCCGATACTCTTCACCTACAAGATTTTCCTGTTTAGCGGTATTCTCGAATATTTCGAGTACTTTGCGTGCCTTTGCGTTTGTGTTGAGAGTTTCTAGGAATTTTTCCATTTTAATAACCTCCGTTTTCGACTCGTTTACCGTGTCGTTCTTATAACTCAAATATATCATGACTCGTTTACAGTGTCAACAACTATTTTACACTTTTTTCGAGTCATTGTATATTCACTATGAGGAGGTGCAAAACATATGCACATACGCTCTAACTTAAAAGCGCTAGCCGACGCACGCGGCGCCTCAATCCGCCAGGTGGCGCAAGACATCGATTACCGTTTCGAATCCGTCCGCCAAATGTACAATGATGAGATGGAACGGTATCCCCGTGAAC
Organism: Paenibacillus sp. FSL M7-1455; assembly: GCF_038004655.1. Taxonomy (NCBI): domain Bacteria; kingdom Bacillati; phylum Bacillota; class Bacilli; order Caryophanales; family Paenibacillaceae; genus Paenibacillus; species Paenibacillus sp. FSL M7-1455. Next base: position 34,718 of record NZ_JBBORO010000002.1, read on the forward strand.
TCCTGGCGAAATTGTGCGCCTATTTTAACGTCACACCGGCGGAGCTGCTTACGTTATCATCCGACTAATATTTTCGCTATCCCGCGGCACTCCACGAACTCATCCGCCAGCACTCCGCCCGTATCCCGCAGATTATACGTAACGACCGGCCCCGGCGAAGTGTCGCGCTTATACTGCGCATTCCTTTTCCGGTTCTTTGCCTGAGCCACCTTATCGACAAATCGATGCTCTTTCGCAGTCCTATGGCGGCGCTCCGGCTTGGCGCGGTTAAAGCCGTCCGTATCGTAAGTCTCCGCAAGCCCCTCCGAATATTCATGCTCCTGCCTGCGTTCAAGTTGGCGCTCAGACAAGAACGGATACTCCTCGTTTCGTGTCTTCATCCGGTCCGTACACGTCAATTCCTCGCGCAGTATATAATCGGTCAGCCGTTCGATCTGCGCGGCATCCGGCGCCTCCCCGTGCGCCTCAATATAACGGTCGGTCAGCGCCTGCACGGCCGCCATGCGTTCCGTTCTGTCTTCGATATCGGCCGCGATCAATTCGTTAACTTGCGTGATAAATTCCGCTTTATAATCGTTCAATTTACGCAGCCTCCTTCGCATCGGTTAGCCGTGCATTTGCGATATCTACGTATTCCGGTTCGCGCTCAATTCCGACATAACCGAAGCCCTCGCGCTTGGCCGCGACTAACGTACTGCCGCTGCCGGCGAACGGATCGAGAACAATACCGCCCGGAGGCGTTACGAGGCGCACGAGCCACGCCATGAGATCGATAGGTTTGACAGTTGGGTGCGTATTTCGGTTATATGTTTGCTTACCTAATGAGCCGTCGGCGCGCCCTTTTAAGCCGCCAGCCGGACGATTTTCGAGGCTAATTTCAGCTCCCGTCCAATCCGCGTTACGATCTGCCTTACTCGCCTTTTTGCAGACTTCGCGCGGGGATATGTTGAAGTACGGGGAATAGAAAGCGTCCGAGTCCGTTGTGACGCAATTTGCGGGGAAACGTCCGGCTTCATCCGGAACATATGCGACGCGTTCACGCTTACCATACGTATTGGCGTGCGGAGTCCCTTCGTCACCGCTGACTCCGTATTCCGTCCGGTCACCTGCAGCGCGACCAATCCGGCAACCGTCGATATTAATCGCGCCTGTTCCGTACTTCTCGACCGTCTCGGCCACGGTTCCGGCGAGCGGCTTACGCGCGACGATAATCGGCTCGTGCGCGGGCTTGAGTGCGGTTCCCCATCCGTCCCATTTGCGGGCGAGTTCGCCTACGGCTTCGCCTTTAGGCGTCCTCTCGTAGTTAGGTGCGGTCATACTTCCGTTATCGCTGACAACTTTTCCTGCGCGACCTCGCCAAACGCCTTCGCGCTTATCAAACGCCTTCCCAACGTCCATACTTTTCGGAAATCCACTAAAGTAAAGCCACTCGATAACGTCACGTATCTCAAATCCGCCCAGCCGCAGCGCAATCGTCATCAAGTCCTGCGTACGCGTTCCCGCAAATACTAACGCATGGCCGCCCGGCTTCAATACGCGGAACACCTCACGCCATAAATCCGGATGCGGCACGAACGAGTCCCACGATTTCCCCATGAATCCGCTGTGACCGTGGTCGTACGGCTCGCCTGCAATCCATTTCGTAAGCACCTCCGCAATGTCCGGCTCTTTCGACAACCCGTACGGCGGATCGCAAACCACGCTATCAAAGAATGCGTCTGGATATTGGCGCAGCACCTCCGCACTATCTCCGCATAATACAACGTTAATTTCGCTCATTTACGCAGCCTCCTTCGCCATTTCGTTATCTTCCGCATATTCCACGACCAATTCCCCATACTCCCACCGTTTGAACACGCCGGCAATCGCCTCGGCCGCCCGGTCAATCGCTTCGCTCACGTTTTTCTGCGCGATTCCCATAATGGAGGCCGCCACCTTCTGCGTCAGGTCCCGTCCGTAAACCCACGCAATGGCCTCCGCCTGGCGCTCCGTAAGGCCGGCCGATTCGATGGCGCTGTGCAGGTCGATGATGATGTCGCTGGCTGCGGTATCGCCGGAATATCTGCGCTCGGCGATGCGGTGGCGATCGCGGAGTAGCGCTTTAACGCCGGCTGCGTCGTTTAGTGCGTATTTAACATCGTAGGCTCGCGCCTGTTTACCCACATCTATCTTCACAGCTCCCAAATTACGGCACCTCCGAAATTTTTGTTGTAGTAAAGCATGAGTAAACGTAGCCCTTATATTCGTCAACTGACATATCGTTAACGTCAGCTAAATAGTGTATTAGTTCGTCAAATTTACTTTCACTTAGGTTAAACCTTTCTCTTACGTCGAGGAACCATTCGAATATATTCCTGTCGTTCTTTGACATATTTAAGTCTGGGCGTAGTGGGATAACATTCTGTTTAGTAGTACCTCCGAATCCTGTACTTAGCGGTATTACGTGGTCAAAATGGTATTCCAGTGATCCGGTAAGTGCACATCCCGAAAATCTGGCGACAATACCATCCTTCTCGTCTTGGGTTAAGGTATCTGGAAGTCCTTGTTTTCGCGCTCTCCTCCTAGCAGCGCTTAGGTTTACCGCGTCCTTATTTGCCCTCCGCCACGCTGCTTTAGTTGCTCGATGCTTATCACGATTATTTTCCCTGCTTCTATATGTGCTGGAACGTACAGATTCAGGATTCCTTTTCCTCCATTCGTATACAAGCGCCCGCATTCGTGACGGATTAGCTTTCGCCCAATCTCTACTAGCCTCTCGTAGTTTAGCGGCGTTCTTTACTCGATAATTACGAGCCCACTCCGCTTTACACTCCTTACAGGTACTGCTCTTTTTATCCCAATTTTTATTGTTTGTGTGGAACATTTCTAGCGGTTTCCACTCGCGGCACTTTCCGCATTGTTTAAACTCTACTCCGCACAGGAACAAGTGCGGTTTAGTGTTTCCGTGTAAACTGCTCCCCGAGCGTTCAACTTCTCGGCCTTCCATCAAGCCGCCTCCTTTTCGGGAGTCAGACCGTTGCCTGTTCGGTCCAACTCCGCATAGTATTCGTTAACTATCCGATCCTGCCATCCGAAATCGAACGAGGAATCAACGCCACCATCTGAGACGATATCCTCACCGCGCCCTAGCGTCAGAACGTTCCAGTACGCCATCATTTCGCGTTTTGTACGCCACGCTTCATGCGGCGGAACTTTAACGCTGAATGCGTGAACCAGTTCGCCGGACTTCTCTACGCCGTCAAACGGAGCCACAGGATCGGTATTTTCGCGCATCAACGTATCCTCGAATGCCTCAAGTAGCTCGTCCAGTTGCGTAAGTCCGTCGCCCCATTTATCCGTCGATCTTCCGTCCTTGTCGTAGCCTATATCGGTAATGGACGCCTGTAATACCGGCATCTGGCCCGCATACCAAAACGTCCCTGAGGCCATCTCCTCCGCCTGCTCTACGACGTCAACCCGCCCACGCTGCGTATATTTGACGAAGACCTTGGCGGCATTAGGCGTTACTTTGCGCAAGATATGAATATCTGTAGGAATCGTCGTCCCAGTCAGAGCGAAAGTGGTCCCAGGCAATTCGATGCTTGCGACGTGCCAACACGTATCTCTCATTAGTTCGCGAATTTTTGCCGTCTGATTTCCGAATCCAATCCCTTTCGGAAGCACAAACGCAATGTAACCGCCAGGCTTGGCCGCTTTAATCGCGAGTTCGATAAACGCACATTCCGATTTACCGCGCGCCCGCCCTTTCGTAACTTTCAGCGTCTCGAACGTATCCGGCAGCGCCTCAACCGCGACATCAATCGTCACGCCATACGGAGGATTTCCGACGACAAAGTCGTAGTAATCGCGCCGATCATGCAGGAACGCGTCGCCCTGGATAACGTTAGCGTGCGGATAGATGAGCGACGTTACCTTTGCGCTGAGGTCGTCGATTTCGAGCGCGGTGATTTCCGCGTCGTCCGGAATATGTTCGATAAATACACCACTGCCGCATGACGGTTCCAACCAGCGCGAACCCGACGCAATCCCTCCGCTTAGACCACGCAACGCTTCGACAATAAATCGCGCAACGTGCGTCGGTGTGAAGAATGCACCGCCCGCGTATGCGTTCGGCAATAATCCGCCGGCCGACGTGTAGTTTTCGCGCAAAAATTGTATTTCTGCTTCCGTTATCTCATCGCGTGGTTTCGCCACGATCGCCATAGATCGTACATTTCCGTCCCAACGTTTCCGGTCCGCTTTTCCCATTACGCAGCCCTCCGTTCGTGTTTAGTCTGCCCCGCCAGCGCTGCGTTAAGTTGCTCCGCTAGCGCGACCGAAAGCTGGGAAGCGAGTGCTTCCCCGATCCTATAAGCGACGCGCGATGCGACGCCGTTACCGACGATTCTGTATTGCGCGGATAACGAAATTGTGTCCGGGAGTACGTACCAGTCCGGGACCGATTGGATACGGAGGCACTCGCGTACGGTGAAGCGTCGCGGCTGTGTTGGGTGTATCTCCGCGTGGTCCAATCTATTCGTACACACCGTCTTAGCTGGCGCGTCCCATTCCGCTTTATATGCGCGTTGATTGTAGACGCCTTCCGTCCGTTTGACTGTTGTAGCTTGCGTTTGAACGTGTGCATTAACTCCCATATTCGGCTCAGGCAAGTCCCCAATCACATCACGCAGCACTTGCGTTCGGTACTCATCCGCAGTCGGCTCCGGAAACTCAAACGCAAACCCTAAATCTTTGCGGATGCCGACTATAAACACGCGCTCTCTTTTCTGCGCGACTCCGTAGTCCCACGCGTTGATTAAGCGCCAGGATACGGCGTAACCGATCCGGTCAAACTCCGCAAGTAACGCGTCGAATGTCGGGCGGTGGCGTTTCGTAATCAAACCCTTAACGTTCTCGAATACGAACGCTTTCGGCTGTTTCCGCGCGATAATATCGAGATACGTCCATACGAGGCGGCCGCGTTCACCGGCCTCGCCCACTCCCGATCCGGCAACGCTGTAATCCTGACACGGCGGACCACCTGCGATTATATCTGCGTCCGGTATTTGCGATTGAATCTCCGCGCTTGTAATGTCGCCGCAAACGACGTGGTCTCCGATGTTGTGTGCGTAGGCTTGCGTGGCTCGCTTGTCGAAATCGTTCGCAAAGATTAAATCGTAGCCGGCCGCTTTGAGTCCGACGGCCATAAGGCCGCCGCCGCAGAACAGTTCGGCCACTGTTAGTCCGTTCGGAGGGAGTTCTGGCGTTACGTTATAGTTTCGGATGGGTACCGTCTCCTTTCGTTCCCCTGTTTGGTAGGTATTGTGGTTATCGATCACTCGCCTACCTCCGCATCATTTTCGTTATTCACCGCGTTCCATCCCGAAAGCGAAACGCGGCAGTAAACCTCGATTCTTCCGTCACGATGGCCGCTCTCATAGCCGCGTTGATAGCCCGCATCGTACGCCTGGTTAACGGCGTCACGGATGATTTCGTCGTACATTTCGTCTATTCTCACTCCGCTACCGCCTCCATTATCGTGTCAATCTGCGCATACAGCTCGTCCAACGTGCCGCCATTGTCCACGGTAAAGTCGGCAGGGTAATCGTCAAGTTCCGTTTCGGTGCCGTGCATGAGGTCGGTGTACTCGAATTTGTCGCCGGATTTAATGGCGCGATCGATGCGGATAGCGTCCGGCGCTGTGACGCGGATTAACGTATATCCGGCGGATTTGAGTGCGTCGTATTCGTTAGCCTGGCGAACATCGGTGATGACGGCGCGGAACGGCCTTCGGGACCATTCGTTCCACGACATCGAATAATAGGCATCGACCTGACGTTCTCTACGCGATATGGCTCCGAAACAATTCCGAATCCAAATTTCGGGATCCCGCTCGCGCATCGTCTGGCCGAACCACTGGTAAAGTTCGCGCGGTTTCGCTCCGGGCGCAGGCTCACCGAACAATTCGTGAGCATAACGCTTGAGTTCGTCTCCGAAAGCGAATCGCGTGTATCCGTACTTATCCGTGAGGTAGGCGGCCACGACGTCCTTGCCTGCGCGGAGTTTGCCGACGAGTCCGATGTTGGGAAGATTGTGAAGCTGCGTCATTCAGCGGGCACCTCCGGAATTAGAATTGCGGTCATTTTGCGAAACTCAGGCGCTGGATGCCATGCGCTATTCTCATCTTGGCCGGACCATCGACGTACCTTCTTTCCGTTTGACCAAACACTGATTACGTCTATCTCGGCGTCTAATGGTAACGCATTTAGCATCGCGATCATCTCGTTAACTTTACGTTTCATCAGGCCGCCACCTCCTCGCGGGAGATGATGCGAATATTACGCATGTTTACGATCTGCAGGTATCCGTTACGGCTACGTCGTCTCTCCTTAGTTGTTGTACCCTCAACGGTAACGCATTCGCGCTCTTCGTCTACACAAACTACTCGTCCGATGTCACCAATATCATAGAAGCCGCTAGGATTTGCGGCATGGCTGATAATCTCTACGACGTCACCAACCCGAACCTCTTCCGGATTCGGCACGCTCAGATATTCCGCCGGAACTTCGAGTCCTAGCGCACGCCGTAACGCGATAGCCCGGCCAATATGCGCATTGAATACGTCACCTGGCGCGCATTTCGCGATCCCGCGCAATCTCAATTTGTCGGTGCGTCGATGCCAGACTAGCGCTACGACTGTGCGCTTATCGCGGTTGACGACGAACTCGACTCTGTGGTTGTGCGGGTGATAGTTGATATAAGCGCCGTCGAGCGCCTCGATATCGTGTCCGATAGGAGACTGCGTATCAAGCAACGTCTTAACGTCAGCCTTCGCACGCTCAACGATTTCGTCGCGGATTTGTTGAGCCGTCTTCTGCGGAGGAATCGGCTGGCTGAAGACCTCAATAGCGGCCTCCACTTCGCTCTTACTCATCGACAATTCCGCAGGGTTCACGCGTTCATTCACAGGCCGCATCATCTCGGCCACTTTCGCCTCAAGTCCGGACACACGCGCTGCCAGAGCTGCGATGTTCTCTGCGATTTGGTCGGACGCAGGGAGTTCGGAGAGTTGCGGTGTGGCTGCGGTTTCTACCGGTTCGAGTACGCGGTATTCCTGCTGCTCTAAGTAAATTTCGCTCATATACGTTCCGTCAGGCCAGATACACGGGTCATCGCAATCTAACGCCATGATTACATATACACCGCCTTGTTTATACCCGTAACCAAGCTCCGCATTCGTAATAATCACACGCTCGCCCACCGCAGCCACACGATCGACCATGCGGTATCTGGCGCCGTCGATGACGAGGATATCGGAGGGTTCGAGAACGACGTAATCGTCATGATCAGGATTAAGCGTAGATCCATCCGACCATTTTCCGTCAGTGTCAGCGTTCGAGCAGTCTACTGATTTGACGGTGTGAACGGTGCCTTTGAAATCCTCGCCGAGCATCGTGCTTCTATCGGCCGTTATCTTAATCCGTTCACCTACGGCCGCCTTCCGCTTAACCTCGCGATATTCGCGCAGCACGCCGCCGAGTGATTCGTCAGGGAGGACGGTGACCACGGCGGGTTCGTCCGTTACAATTTCGCAATCCTCTATGCTTACGTAGTAATCTGCGTCCTCGCAATCGCCCGGCTCACGGTACGCCACTATGAAGCCATACCCTCCGCTCGATTCGCGAATTACAGTAAACACTTCGCCGATTTTGTCCGCGTACCAATACGTTTCTCTTTGCGCGCCAGTAATCCGAATTTTCATATAATCCGCTCCCTTATTTGGCCTTCCCGGCCTTTGATATTTTTACTTTTACAGCCTGCCTTCCGAAATCCCACGCGGCCTCCTCGCTCGGCATCAGCACGTCAATCTTGCGGCCCTTAATAGCTCCGCCAGTGTCCATCGCGATTGCTTCGATTTCGCTTCCGTCAGCCAGGCGGATTGTTAGCTCGGTGCCTAGCGGAATTACCGACTGATCTACCGCAACAATGCGGCGGCCGTGATAATTTACCGTGTGGCTTACGTCAATTCCCGTAAACGTAACACCGATACAGCCCGTGTCACATAGCGCGACGTACGCCGTTGCCTCGAATGTGCGCCATTCTTGCGCCGTTTCTTTCGGAGTCTTGCCTGTTGACTCCGAGGATTTTGGCGCCTTAACCGCGTTAGAAGTTGGCGCCTCATTTGCGGGCTCTGGCGGCGGCACATTCGATAGTGCGATGGTTATTGCGATGATTGCTCCGATTAGCTGCCGGATTCGATCGCCTCCTTATTCGTCAAAGTTTGCGTCAATTAGCGCAACGGTTCGCGCGTCGTTAATGGCCGAGATGATATCGGTGCGGTCCGCAAAGGTGGCGCAGTTGGCGAGCGTTTCGATATCGCCGTCCGAGCGCTTGACCCCGATTACGATTCCGGTGACTTCTCCGCGTTGGGCGCGTTCGGCCAGTCGGTAGAGTACGTCGGCGATTTCGTTCTGGACGCAAGGGAACGGGATGATTTCGGCGCTCATCGTTTCTCGGGTATTGAACTTTCAGGGTGAAAGATACTGTCTAATCTCTTGTTCGCAATCTCGATGTATTTAGGCTCTGTCTCAAAACCTATAAACTTTCGCTGGTGTGCCACCGCTCCTACGGCAGTAGTTCCGCTCCCCATAAACGGATCCAAAACAACACCGCCTTCATTGCTAAGAGAAAGAATTATTCGGTTGGCAAAATCTAAAGGAAACTGGCAAGGATGATCCGTCTTTTCTGGGTGATTGTGCTTAACATTCGATATTTCCCATACATCAGATGGATTTTTGCCTAACGGATTTCCTGATAACTCGCCTTTCCTGTCGCCCTTATAGTGCTTTTTGTTTGGATATTTTTGCGGAACTCGGACTGCATCAAGGTTAAATACATAGTCGTCTGTCTTGGTGAACCATAACGCTGTTTCGTATCGCCCTGAAAAACGCTTCGTGCAATGTAATCCATGTCCAAACGTCCATACAATTCGATTCCTCGGTATAAGACCACGCTTGGCAAATTCAGGGAATAGAATGCAGTCTAATGGATAAACAGCTCCGTCATTAACATAGTTACCAACTTGAAAGACAATGGACCCATTGTCACTGATGAGCCTGACACATTCATCGATTATTTGCATCATCCAGTACACATAGGCTTCGAGAGGTTGTTTCTTTTCATATTCTTTGCCGATATTATAAGGCGGACTTGTGACCACCAGATCGACACTACCGTTAGGAATCAACTTCATTCCATCTCGACAATCCATCTGGTAGATGCGATTTAACTCGATACTTCCGATTATTTCTTTGGTCATTTGACCCCTCCTTTTTCACCTTGAATGTTCAAGAAAGTTTTGCATTGCTAATCTATTGATTGGTGACTTTTTCACACTGAAAGTTGCATATCCCGTTTCTCGCGCACCTCCTTTACGAGTAGGACACCGAAGATGAAGCCGAGTAGGTATGCGATGAATCCTTCGGCGGGTGTTGCGTTATATACGCCAAGTGCGAGTATTTGCGTAACAATGCCTAAGATTACTCCGGAAATTGCCGCCATCTATTCGTCCTCCTTTTCCGGAATCAATTCGCCGATCGCAACGGGGAACCGCGGCTCAATCAGCGCTAATATCGCTTTGGCGTACGCTTGGATTTCGACCTGCGCGTCGTGTTCGAGTCGCTGCGCCAGGAAATGCGCGATACTCTGCAGGCTCGCCGTCCAATACCAGCGGACGTACATTCCGTAGGCTGGAAGGAATAGACGGGCTTGCTCTGGACAGACACCAGCCCCAAGGGCTTCCTCGTACAAATACATGCCATGGGCTACATAGAATTTAAGTCGTTCGACCAATTCATCTCCAACGCTTGTGTCTACTGGTTCGCCGCTACCCTGCTTCGAATTTTCTGGCGCGCTCCGCCATTCATCAGCCTGCGGAATATAGAACGTAGGCTCCTCCGTCACGTAGCGGCGGCTCGATTCGTTCCAGGCGTCGAGGCTATCGCCGGTTCCCTCTTGATGCGCAGATCCGACGATGTACTTCCACCACTGGCGCGCTACCATCAGCGGTGCGTAGATTTCGAATTGAGCGATGGCGTGGCGGAATGGGCTAGTATGTTGCTCTCGTGCAAGGAATTTTATAAGGCGGATGTCCCGTTCGGAGAGCTCGGCGGATTCCTTTGCGTAAGAGCAACGAGCCGAATTAACCACGGTCAGGTCGGAGCCCATTACGTCAACCAGGCGAACGTATCCGTTATCGAGTACCGAAACGCGGTTGTTATGCGACATCTCTGTAATTAACTCCCTTCACTATTAAGTAGATGCAGTTTCTGGTCACACCGAGCGACAATGCTATGCTGGCTCCTGATTCTCCAGATGCAAATCGTGCCCTGATGGCGACGACTTCCTCGTCCGAGAACTTGGCATTGAGTGCCCTAAACCCTTGCGCTGCCCTCGCTATTCTTGCTACGCGTGACTTGTCTTCTGGAGACTTATCAGCCTCATTGTCGGCCCCGGTGCCTAACTTTATATTTTCTTTACTTACGTCCTCAGTGTTCGCGTTTAGATGTCTGACCACAATACCTTCACAAAACGTTGACTCCCCATAAAAACAGTAGGCAGCAAACTTGTGAACAGGTATCCCATAAATGCCAGAAGGTGTTAGGTCGCCGCAATTAACGGAGAATGTTGGGTATCCCTGTTTTCCCCTCTTACGGACTACTAACGGTTTCCCCTTAAGTCCCATAAGTGTCCCGTCGTCCATAACACGGTATCCTTTTTGATAGGCCAGCCGAATAGCCTCTTTCATACTCATTCCGCATTCACTCCCGACGAGCCAAATCCGTCTGCCCCACGCTCAGTCTCCGTCAGCTCGTCGACCACTTCGAAGTTAGCGCGGGCAACTGGCGTGATTACCGCCTGCGCGATGCGGTCACCTTTCAGTATTACGTACGACCCACGAGGCGGAGCGTCAACGCACGTAGACGCACGGTCCGTACCGTCAATGCGCGAGTATATGTGACCTACGCTATCCACGCGCCTAATATTATCGACGATCACCTTGACCTCTCCGCGGAATCCGGCGTCCACCGTTCCCGGCGAGTTAGCCACGCGCAATTTCGTCCGCAAGCTGATGCCGGAGCGCGGCCGTACCTGTAGCTCGTAGCCGGCGGGGATCTCTACCGCAAGCCCCGTCGGAACAAGTGCGGTCTCGCCTGGCGCGATGATGACGTCTTCTACCGCGACCAAATCGAAGCCGGAGTCGCCGGGCTTTGCGTATTTCGGAATGATGGCGTCCTGGTGCAGGCGTTTGATTTTAACGGGGATTTCGTTCATTTCAGCGCCTCCTTTTGATTCAATTGGAACGAAATGAGCAGAAGATCGAACGCCACGTACAGAATGAGAACCCCGGTAGTAAAGCCGCTCGGTTCGTACTTGCCGCAAATAAACAGCACGAATGAGATGACCCAATATACCGCAAGTAATGCGCTGATAATCTTCATGCCTACGCAGCCTCCTTCGCTGTGCCGACGCTATAGTCAGCGTCGGTAGGTTGTGGCTGATCGATCCGCTCGCCCACCGCTGCTTTACGTTTGACCTCTTCAAACATCGAATCCCCTCCTATTGTTTTTATTAGCGTTTGGCGCGATCATTTGCGCCTTACAATAGATATAGGGACGGAAACTCTCCGTTTTGGGACATCGGAAAATAAAAAAAAAGCGAAAGGCCGTCGTAGACCCTCCGCTTAAATCTCGCTATTAACTCGCAGGAATCTCCGGCAGTACGAAATCCGCGTCGGTTAGCGGCACAACGTTCATGGCGCGTTGGTAGCCGTTACCTTTACGCGAGAAGAAGTCGTGGTTTTTCGTCGCCGTATTGATTCCGTTGAGTATGATCGGGTTAATCTCTTCGTCTGGAAAATGCGTGTCGCGTCCGAGATTCATCAACGCCCGATTAAAATTGTACCGCAAGAACCGCAGCACATCGTCCTCCAAGCCGAGCGGTGCGTATAAATCGACGGTATAGCCCGCCTCATTATCGTAAAGCCGCGTCAGTAGCGCCGACACTTCGTGATCGAGCACCGCTTGCGTTTCCGGTGGCATTCCGTCGTAAATCTCGCGCGCCAGTGTTCCGACATATTGGCCGTGGATCGCCTCGTCGCGCATGATGAGGTCGATAATCTCCGCGCTGGCCGTAAGTTTGCCGTGGCCGGCGAGCAACAGCGGATAATAAAAGCCGGAATAAAACAGCGCGGATTCAAGGAACACCGAGGCCACCATCGCCATGTACAGGCGCTCAGGCGAGTCGATTGCGCGATAGTAGCCGCTAATGATTTCGCCTTTCCGCTGCAGGAACCGGTTGCCCTCGACCCAACGGAAGACCTCGTCAATCTCTTCGGTTGAGGCAAGCGTCGTGAAAATGCTGCTGTAGGATTTGGCGTGGATCTGCTCCATCATCGCCATAAATCCGAGGACTGCTTTGCGCTGCAGACCGTCGACATGTTCGAGGATTTGCGGCATGCCAATTCCGCCTTGAACGGTATCGAGTAGCGTCAGGCCGCCGAGTACCTTTTTATAAACGTCGCGTTCCGTATCGGAAAGCGTGATCCACGTCATTTTATCGTCAGATAACGGGATCTCGTCGTCGGTCCAAAATTGCGTAATGTTCTGATTCCAAAACGCGAGGGTAAATTCGTCGTCCGGTCGGTTCCAATTTACAGCTCTAAATTTCGTCAAGTTATCGTCCTCCTCGTTTTAGACTGCGCAAGCCGTGCACTCGGCCACCGACAGTAGTTTATTCCGCGTATAGTAGAGCGATTTAAGCCCGCGCTTGTGTGCGTACAGATAATATCGGGCCAGTTCGTTAGTCGGCGTGTTGCTGCTGACGAAAAGGATCGTAGAAATCCCCTGGTCAATGTGGCGCTGAATCGTCGCAACCATATCGATAATCCGATATTGATCCATGTTGAACGCGGTTGTATACGAAATCATGTTGTCACGCGCTAAGAACGGCGCCGGATAAAACGTCTGAGAGTTGCCATACGTCCGCGTCTCGATGAGATCAACGATAGGCATGACGCTCGACGTCGCGTTTTGCACATACGAAATAGATTGCGTTGGTGCGATCGCCAGTCGATACGCATGCCAGATTCCGTATCGCTGAACATCCGCTTTAAGCTGCGCCCAATCTTCCGGACCCGGCAGTGCCATGCCTTCGAATAGCTTCGCGACCTTTTCGGAGCGCGGCCGGAAGTCGTTTTCGAGGTATTGCGTAAAATAGGCGCCGGTCGCGTAATCCGACTCCTCGAACCGGTGGAACGTGCCGCCGCGTTCCTTCGCGATTAGCATCGAACGTTCAAGCGAGTAGAAATTCATGGCCGCGAAGAATACGTCGGCAAACTCTCGGCCGAGTGCGGACTGGTACGAAATCTTGTTTTTGATGAGGTATCCGTGGAGGTTCATGGCGCCGAGCCCGACCGAGTGCATCAAATCGTTTGCTTTGCGGACGCCTGGCGCATTCTCAACGCTCGTCATGTCGGATACGGCTGTGACGGAATCCATAGCGGAATGAACGACGCGTCGCAAATCGCCGGAAGCCATCGCGGTCACGATATTGATGGACGCGAGGTTACACGAGATATCGAGTCCGATTTCGTCCGGCTCGCCGTAGTCTGTGATGATACTCGTCTCCATGAGCTGAAAAATTTCCGTGCAGAGGTTTGACATTTTAATCTGGCCGATGTTTTTAAGTGGATGCACCTTGTTCGCGTTGTCCTTAAACATGATGTACGGGTAGCCGGACTCAAGTTGCGTCGTGGCGATCTTCGTCAACATGTCGCGCGCGCTCATCGCCTTTTTCTTGACGTCCGGATGTGCGACCAATTTATCGTACATTTCCGTCATGTCCATATCGTCGAGATGCGTGCCGAACGCCCGGTAAACGGTGTACGGCGCGAATACGTAATACGGCTCGTTCTTTTCGGCCAACTCGATAAATTTGGACGGCACGATAAGTCCGATCGATAACGTTTTGAGTCGCACCTTCTCGTCCGCGTTGATTTTCTTCGCGTCAAGGAACTCCATAACGTCCCAGCCAAAAATATTGTAGTAACCGGCGCCGGAGCCTTTTCTTTGGCCCATTTGATCCGCGTAAGAGAATCCGTCCTCCATCAGCTTCAAAACAGGCATAATGCCTTTCGCTACGCCTTCCTCTTCCTTGATTGATTCGCCGCGGGCCCGGAGCTTGGACACGTTGATCGCAACACCGCCGCCAATCTTCGAGAGCTGCGTCGCCACACCAACTGCGTGATTGATCGCGTTAAGGCTGTCGTCAACCTCCGTCAAAAAGCACGAAACCATTTCGCCGCGTCTCGCCTTGCCCGCGTTCAGGAACGTTGGCGTGGCCGGCTGTACGCCATGAACGTAGCCCCACAAGAGTTCCCGCGCCATTTCGTAATCGCCCTGTGCCAGGTAAAGCGCCGCGATAGCATAACGTTCGGCCGGCGATTCAAGAAACGTTTTCTTGTCGCGCGTCTTGACGGCATAATCCGTATAATACTTGGACGCGGCCATATACGATGCGAACGAAAGGCCGGCCGCCTCTGCCTGGCGGTGGATCTCCGTAATCTGCTCCGGCGTGTACTGCGTCAGCACTTCCGGATAGTAGTATCCGTTGTCGACCATGTATTGGATACGCGAGATTACGGAGTCAAACCGCATAGAGTTGTCGGCGACGTAGCGCAAAAATTCCGCCACGGCCTCCGCGTCCTTTTCGAGTTGGTAAAATCCGTCCTTCATCGCGGTTATTTCGTTGTTCAGTTCAATGTAGCGATAAGTTTTCTGCGCCAATCCGCTTCACCTCGTCAGTAAATTTTTGTATATCGCTCGGGGTTCCAGCCAGCTCGAATTTAAGCAGCACCGGCACTCCGTATTCTCGCGCTATTTCGTCGGCCGCGCCGGCAAATCCCCGGCCGAAATTCCGGTTGCCGCTCGCCGCTACGCCGCGCAGATATTCCGAGTTATCACGGAGAAAGCGCCGCACGATCTCCGGCGCCTCCCCGAATTTATCCGTGTATGTAACGAGCACATACGGCTCGCTAACGTGTAGATTCTCCGTCAACTTCTGCGTCGGATGCGTAAGCCGGCGTGCGAATAGCGCCACATTGCCCGTTCTTGTTGCGTAGATAATCCGCATGGAGTCTCCTTTCTACGGCACGCGCCTCGGCCAACCGCTGCTCGTAGTCCGCCAGGATCTCGGCATAGATCGCGACGGACCGTTCGAGTGCGGCTATTTCGGCGCGTTGTTGGCGGATGAGGTCAGCGTCGTTCATGTTCCTAAGGCCTCGCCAGTAAACCGAAATCTAAGCGCCATATATGCCCTAGTTACTGGCACGAGACTATCCCAGGGCTCTCGCGTCCGCCTATCAACATACCGCAGACCTAACGGAGTAAGTGTTACGTCCGCGTAATTGCGCACGTCAGGCTCCGCTATCTGGCCGAGTTTTATTCGGTCAAGCATTTCCCCGAACGTCATCCAGTCGTTATTCATGCCGCAACCTCCGTATCGATTAGATTTTCGCGTATCAAGTACGCCAAACACACCGCGAGCGCATCGCTATCGTCGTATCCCTTGCGAAACGGATAGTCGTCAGGCAGTCGCAGCCATTTGCGCACGGCCTTCGCAACCTCATCCTTTTCCGCCTTACCGTTAGCCTTGCCGAGTATTTCCGTCACGGTTTTCTTGACGTAAGTAGGCGCCAATTTCGGGACATCTTCGGGATCTTCCGCGACGGTGTACCCGAATTGATACAGCGCCCTGTCTGCGGATACCCACGCGTTAAATACCGTTTGAGTGGCACGTTTACTGCGGCCGGTCTTAAAGTCCTCGCGCACTACGACGTCAAACGGCCGATGTGCGTAGACAAATTGCGAAACGAACGACTCGACAACTGCGCTGCGGACCGCATCGGGATCGTCGCTGGACGTTGCGACCGAAGTGGCCGCGATGAGATGCGGTTGCCTGTCTCGCACCTCGATCGCAGCGATTCCGGGACTTAGCGAAAGGTCGAGGCCGAGTACGCGATAGGCGGGTTCTTTACTGCGTGTTGTCGTCGTCTTCTTCGCCAGGAAGATCGCCTCGCTTTCCGTCGCCTAGCGCCCATACGCACGCTACTGCGATTAATGACGCCGCGATAACGAGAGGCGTGTTCTGGAGTTGTGCGATGAAGCTAATTGCGAGAATCCATCCGAAGATTACCGCAAGGATGGCGCCAAGGTTGATGATTCCGGATATGATGCGCATTAGGCCACCTCCTCGTACGTCTTCTCGAAGATATCCGGCTTACATGGATACACCTCTCCATTAACCCCCTGAATGACCCAATCCCCATAGTCTGCGCGCATTACTCCCTCAAGAGTTTTAATGTCGCAGCATGTTTTAGAGAACCCAAAAGGCCCGTCGTCATCTTCACCTGGCGCTAAGTATGTGGTGATTTCATTAGTGGAGACTTTGTCTTGGAACCAGTCTGGTCGCGGATCAATCCCCATTCTGAACGCCTCAATCACTACCGGCTTCTTCCGATATTTCGCCATCTACGCCGCCTCCTTTTCGTTTCGTACCGCCTCGATAAACGCAAGTGCCTCCGCAGCTTCCCGTTTCTTTGAATCCGATAGTCCCGATCGTTGGATAGCCGCAACTTCTCGTCGCAACGCCGCAAGCTCATCCTCCGAAAGAGACAACGAAATCGCGCGTTTGAAATCGTTGAACACCCACTTGTCTAGATCAAGCTTCGGCGGATTGCCTGTTTCCGCCGCCTCTACGATACTTGCGAAGTGATCGAGAACCTCTGCGCGCATCTCATCCGTAATGTACAGGCCGAACACCGCAATATCCGGATTCTTCTCGAACTCTTCCGGTGTCATGTTCCAGCCCTTTTTCGAACCGTTTACGTATACGATTACGTAATAGTCCACGTTGTACATCTTCGAATAGCAGACGCATTGCTTAACGTGATCCTCCTTCGGGCCGTTACGCATGGAGTATCCGGATGTTTGTGCGTACGTACCTTGCTTCGATTTGACCTCAAGTCCTACCCGCAGCATTTCGCCGTCATCGGTCACATAGCGCATGATGCCGTCGCCGGTGCCGAATAGCGAAAACACCTTTCCGCTATGCTCGATAATTGCGTTAATCTTCGCAAAGTCTTCGAACATCGGCTCGCCGTATTTATTCCGTTCGAAACTGAACGTTGGATTTTCGCCCATATGCCGCGCGTAATGCTTCTCTGCGAAAAGGATGTCACGCTGAATCATATCGCCGATCGCCGTCCCCAAGCGTGTCCAGCGGCCTTGATGCGGCGGGCGCTCCGTTATCTCCTTTTTGGCGCCCCGCATCTTTTCGTACAGGCCGCGTGCGTCTGCGTTGGCTGCCGACGGCGAGAAGTACGGAATGCCGCGCGCCGGCCACACTTTGCGCTTAGGGTTTGTGAGGTAATCGTGGTACCATTTGTGTATCTGCGCATCGAGTGCGTCATCGTACACCTCGGGCGCCGAATGCCAGGCGTTCAAGTAGCCCGTAAAGTCTTGCGCGATTTTGTCTGCTATTTGTTGACTAATTTAAACCGCCTCCTAATAAACTTCGTATTGGTAATCGTAAAGTCCGAGTTCTCCTTCGTCCGTTACAAAAGCAATAGCGTAACAGGCGATGTCGTATCCTGTACTGTCGAAGCCTCCGCAATAAATAGAGTCACATTGGATGCCGAAATTCGACTCAATGGTTTCTACGGCGTACTTAACGATCTCCCCTCCGCCCTTGTCCGGATCATGCTCGGCCTCCTCGATGGCTTCTGCTATCTTTGCGTATACTTGACCCTTGTTCGCCAACTAAACCGCCTCCTCTGTTATAACTTTCCACGCGTATGCTGAACCTTTCTTCGTTTCCTCTAACGTACAATTACCGAGTGTAATCCCACGCAGGCCTAGATACTCAAATACGTCCGACATGTATAGCGGATACCTCTTACCCTCCGCATCCTCTACGATAAGGCCGGCGCTTGATCGCGACGAGAACCAGTTGACAACTGCGAACTCACCGGTTACCTGACGCTTGTCCCGCGTGACTATTTCACAACGCTGGCGACATTTGTGACAATATCCGTGCTCACTTTCCGCGCCGCATTTCGGACATTGCGGAATTTTAATCTTTCCGGCCACTAAACCGCCTCCTTTGTCTTTTTAATAGTCCGTATGATGGCGCCCTGCGGCACGTACTTAAGCGGTCGTTCATCCGAGTCAACTACGACATTCTGATAGCTGATCCCGTTAATTTCCGCTTTCTCACGCAACTTTGCATAAAGCCGCAGCGTTGCTTCTACGTCGTTCATAGCGCGATGTTGTCCGCTTAATTCGATGCCATAGCGCGGACATACGTCTTTGAGGCTTGCGCTTTCGTCCGGGTCGACTAGGCGAGCCATGGCGCGTGTGCAGGCGAACTGGTCGTTGTTATTGTAGACTTTCGCTATAAAAGAGAAATCGAACGGAGCGTTATGCGCTACCCAAACGGAACCTCGTGCGAAGTGCCATAACGCTGTCAGCGCTACATACATGCTTGGCGCGCCCCGCAAGTCTTCCGTACGAATCCCGGTTAGCTCCGATATTTCTGGCGGAACTACTACACCAGCGTCCGAGCCGACAAACGTCTGGAAACGCCCAATCTCGCGGATAGAACCGTCCGCACCAACTTCCGCCCGGATAGCGGCGATTTCCGTGATGTGGCCCGTTGCCGGTTCGAGTCCGGTCGTTTCGATATCGATTACTGTAACGGTTTCTGGCGCGAGCATTTACGCAGCCCTCCCCGGAACGTATTTAGTGACGATGACTTCTTCCGGAACGACTTCCTCTATCGCTACCATGAAATCGCCTCCGTCCTGGCACTCCGTGGCAGGAACTTCTCTCCAAATAGAGAAGTACGCCACTTGCCCGTCTTGTTCCACACGATAGACGTTGGTTTTGTAATTCGTCCACCGGCCGCCGTCTTCGAACTCCTCGTCGACACATTCAACTGAGTAGCCTCTCGGATGGTAAGTGTCTAGGATTGCGTCGACTTCCTCGTGCACCTCATCCCACGCCTGGCCTTCGTACTCATCACCGATCAATTCGCGCAGCTTTTCGATAATGTTCATTTCCATATCCTCGCCATCTCCTTCGTTTTCATATTCCGGGTCCCAGCCGCAAGAGCACGGATGGTCACCGATCTCGTCCGCCAGCACGCGGATTTGTCGCCGGCATTGCGGGCATGTGTACGTTGCTGTTTCGCGTGTCATTAGGCGGCCTCCTTCGGTTGTTGTTTTTCGAAATCCCACGCATCAACGCGATACTCCATCATCCAGCGCGGTTCGATTACCGTATCGCACTCAAGCGGACAGGCCAGCGTAACAGTATTCGTCATGATATCGGTATAAAGCGCGACGGCTTCCGGCGTTACCTGTTCGATCGGCGCCGCATGTTTCTGCTCATCATGAAGCGTAAGGGTAAATTCCCACCCGCGGCCAAGCGTCAATTCGTAATAACTACGGATCATGCAGAACTTAAGAACGTTAGCGCCCGAGCCTTGAATTTCGTGGTTAAACGCGGCCCGTTCGTCGCGTCCGGTCAATCGGATAAGCTGCCAGAACTCGTTTCGATCCGCCGGCGAAAGCTTGTATGTCTTCTTGCCTAGTTCCGGATCGTTCTTATCGCGGATACCGGCGCGCTTCATCAAGGCGCAGAGCCGCTGCCAATTCTTCCGATATTCCGGAAACCGGCGCTTCTGCCCCCACAACGTTTGTGTCCATCCGTATTGCCGCAAGTGTTCGAAGGAGGCGTTAACCATTGTACTGAAACCGGGCAGGATCTCGTCGAACTTCGCATAGGCGCGCTTGCCGGCTTCTTCCGTTATGCCGCGCTTGACCGCAGTTTTAACGAACTGGTCCTCGGCCTGACCGTAACCCTTCGCGAGGAACATGTCCTTCGTTAGCTTCCGGTAAGGGATCGGAGTAAGCCCGGACTTATACGCGCTCTCTACGCAGATTTCGCGTGGCACATCGAACATCATCGACGCAAACTCAACGTATGGATCGAGGCCGGCGCGATACATATCTGCAAATGTCGGGTCGCCGTGTTCCATCTCCATCTTATGTGCCTGTAGCCGCGGTTCGATGGATGAAAGGTCGCTGCCAAGGAACAAATGGCCCGGCGGAGGAACGAACATGGTCCGGACTTTCTCGCCTTCTTTGGTACGCGCTGGTATGTTCTGAATGTTTGTTCCCTTCGCCACCTTCTCGTTACATTCAACGAGCACACGCATGACCGCAAGATAATTTGCATCGGTAACGGATTCCGGCCGCAGGTCATTCGGCTTGCCCGTATATCCCTTTGAGCTGTAGCGTCCGGTCGAAACGGTATCGAGTTGCGTGTGCAGGCGTCCGTCAACGTCGAGCGCATCCGGGATCTTATCGATATATGTTCCGAGCAGCTTTTCGAACGCCGACACGTTAGCCAGCGGCCGGAGCGCTTCTTCCTCTTCGAAGTACCGATCGAGAACGTCTTTTGAGACGGCGCGCGTCTTCGATTTGTCCTTAACGATCTGCTTCGTCCGGTCCTGGATGCCGAGATGGTCGTAAATCAGATAGCGCAAGTGGTTGTCGTTAGTGAACGAAAACTCCGTCACAAATAAAGGCGCATGTGCCTCGTCTGCCGGCGCCAACTCCCGCGCTTCCGCCTGCAGCTCCGCCAACCGAGCGACCGCGTTCGTGTATTTTTTGAGCGTAGTCTTGCCGGCCGCCTCACATTCCGCAATAATTGCGCGTTGCTTCTTCTGCGCCTCTCCGTTACGCTTGATCTTCTTCCGTTGCGACTCGATCCAGTCCGCAATCTTCTTCGCGTTGATTGTCCGGTCCATCGCGCGGATAAACTCCGGATTGGTGACGCCATATGCTTCGATAACGTCCGCCTGTGCTTGCGCAAGTCTCGGCCGAAGTTCGTCTCCCAGCGCCTTCAATCCGTCGATGTCGATAACGAAGCCTGTGCGCTCGATATTAACGTTGACTTCCGTTAGATATTGGCCGATTTCGAAGTATGCCGTCGCCAAGTTGTCGGTTGCGATAAGGTTGTCGATTTGCCACCGCGTCAACCACCAACCCTTAAGTACGTCCCATATCGCATATATCCCAACGAGTTCGACCGGATGCAGCATCGGCGACTCATTCCCGAACAAGTCCTCGAAGGTATAATCCGGGCAGTCGACGCCAATTAACGCCTTATACTTTGTGATTAGTGGCTTCAAACTGTAAGTCGGCTCATGGTCGTTAAGCGTCCGCATGGCTTCAAGTGAGTCGTAACGGATACCCTGCGGCTTAAGCCCGTCGTTCAGTAGCATCGCCAAGTCAAAAGGCGCGTTATGAAACGATTTAATCTGCGAAGGCAAAGACATGAAACGCTCGATTGCGCCCAGGGCCGCCGACCGTGTGCATTGCTTCTCGCCGGTCAAATGTCCGTACGCAACGTAATACCCTTCGTTGAGCAGCGGAAGCCAAACGGAGTAACCGCCGGTTAAATCGATCATTTTATCGACGCCGGATGTCTCCGTATCCCATACGGTCAGGGATTGCGCATCCGGAATCGTTATGCCGCGTTCGGCCAGCTTACGTTTGATTAGTGTGTTATTGAATAGCGCAAACACTTTCGCAAACCATTCGTCGCCACCCTGCATCCGCACTTCTTCGCGTAATCGTCCGACCATTTTTGGAAGTTCCGCGTCATCCGTAATAATGTTGAAATTATCCGGCTTCGTCCGGAGCGTCTCCGCAATCCTCTCGGCGCGTTCCGCCTTCTCCCTTTCCGCCAACAATCGTTCACCGGCTGCAATCACGTCTGCCTTCGTAATCTGGCCGCTATCGCGCGATTTACCGCCAGACCGGAGATTAAGTCCGGACGGGGAATTGCCTGTTTTCCCCGTCACGTACTCCCTCACGATATCAACGAGTTGGCGCTCGCGATCCGTCAGACTCATTCGGCCGATACGCTCGATTGCTTCGGCGGGCGTTTCCTCGGCCGCCTTCTTCCGCTTGGCCGCGTCAACCACACGCTGCTTTGCGTCCATGTCCGACGTGGGCTGGCGCAGGTTTAGCGTGAGTTTAACGTCCACTTATGCGGCCTCCTTCTGCAAGTCGAAGCGTTGTTCAACCGGGATGATGAGTTCGACGCCGGCGTAACGTGTACCACCGTTCCCCACGAATACCTCCGGTTCAGTAGTCCCGTCAGGAACCGCGACCTCCACGATCTGCCCCTTACGAAGGCTAGATGCGCCCATGGTTCTAAGTACACGAACCAAGTCACCGCGCTTAAACTCGTTCACCTTGCGGCCGATCTTCGCCCATTTCGCTTCTTCGGCGATCTGTGCAAGTTCTTCTGCGCTAAGAAGTTCAAACGAATCATAATCGGTCAGAAATATGCGCCCATCTTCGCTCACCGCCCGCGCTGTTTTCCCAACGCCGCCAACGTCAGGTTCTGTGATAGTCACGATAGTTCCTTCCGTCCAGTTACATTGGTAACGAATAATTCGGACTTTATCGCCGACGCTAACATTTGGTTTCGGCTTCGTTGCTTCTTCGTATTCCTCTTTCATAACCTTGCGATATTGCGGCGTTGCTGGTTCCGCTACCTTCTCGTAGACTTCGTAGGCATCCTTGCAAAGGTAGCACTCGTCCCCGTCCTCGTCGAAAATTTGCGGATATCCACACGAATCAATCCGAACAACCTCGTAGAACCCGCCGTCTTCGATGAAGTCAGGGACGATAAAATCCGTAATCTTAACGATATCCCCAGTCTTAGCCTCACGTTCAACCTTCCGATACTTCTGTCCGTTTACCTCTACCTCAACCGCAGGAATTACCACGTTCAATTTCGCCATATTTAATCGATCTCCCCTCGAATATTTATCGTTCCCATCGCGTCATACACGCGTTCTTCTGCGTATCTTGTCGCGCAGTCATAGCCGAATCCGTTGTGAACGAACCCGCCTCCGTCATCAATCCGCTTTACCTCGTCGCCGGCGCGGATCTCACCGTGGCACCACGCGCACTCTGCGACGACGGGCGGCTCCGGGTCCTGCGCCTTAAATCGGCTGAAATCGATCATGCTGCGGCCTCCAATACGACCTCCGCAACGGCCTCGGCATCATTCGGTTCGGATGCGTAAATACCTCGGTCCAGCGCGATCGGCAATTCTACCCAACGTTCGGCCGCCGTTGCCTCACTCGCCCAGTATTCTCCGAGCATCCGGTTTTCGAACATGAATACGCGTGGGATCTCGCCTTCTGCCGCCCAAACGCCAATGATGTAATCAGCGTCGGCTCGGTCGTATGCGGTTCCGTTCCCTTTCTTCGCGTAGACAACGAGGTCGCCGCCGCGGTCCATGCGTTGCCGGATCGTTTTGACCTGGATTTTAACGTGTTCGCCGCTTACCGGGTCCGTCGCAAGAATATCGTAAGCCTCGGCGGTCTTGCTCTCGTGGATGCGCCAGCCGTTCGCCAGTAGCGCAACCTGCGCCACCAGCTCGGAGTAGACGCCAGTTACTTCACTAATGTGCGCCAATTACTCGTCCTCCTCTTCCGGTTTGGTTTTGGTCTCCTCCTGCTCCTCAGCCGAAACAAACGTAATTGTCGGGAAATCGTAGCCGCCGACGGACAGAACGATGTTTAGATCGAACGGTCCGTGCGGCACGTCAACTTCCGTTAAAAAGCGCTTGAGGTAGGCGCCAGCTTTTGGCAGTTCCTTCACGTTGTCGAGCGTAATGCCGACGGAAATCCGCCGGTCACTACGTAGGCTCGACGGGCTCGTCTCATTCATGGCGCGCCCTCCTTTGTGTGCTTAACGCTAGATTAGAACGGCAATTTTGTAACATGACACACTGTGCCAACTACTCCAGTCCTTTATCTGACTCGATTTGGCTTATTGGCACACTTTTTTGTGCCAAATTAACGACTTCTTCAATCAGCCCATTTAAACGCTCTACTTCATTCTGCAACAACCTGATCTCTTCTTGTTTCTCCGACAGCATCGTGAGAAGTCTTTCCATCACGGGCATAACCTTTCGGATGTATATAGCCATAACTAATCCATCTTCTTCGGTATGCTCATGCGGCGAGCAATCCAGCCAATAAGCACTGGCTACAGCGGCTCTTTCCTTCATGGATTCAATCTCTTTAAGTTCCACGATCATTCTTTGCTATCCCCACTTTCAGGTGGCACAACAATTACACTCATGCGTAATGGTTAAAAACTATTTATATCAAGGGTTAAAGCGACTTTAATAGTAATTCAGTTGTGTCAGATTTCAGAACGGGAGATCATCGTCGGAGATATCGATCGGGTCGTCGCCAATCGGGGTAACGTCGCCACTGTCGTCGCCGCCGACTGCCGGAACTCCCCCACCAAGAACGGACTTGTCGATATGGTCCGGATCAGCTTCGGCCAGCAACGCGAGGATATCGTCCTCCTCCCGGAAATTTGCGAGTTCTTCGTACGGGAATGCGAATCCGATAAATTGCGCAGCCTCGGCCGGAACTTCTGCATCTCCTGATTCGAGCGAGTACGATTTGCCGTCGGAGGTCTTTCCAATTGTGATTACGTCGCCGACGAGCGTATACTCCTTGTTGAACTTCTTCGCGGCCTTTTCGAGTTTATCGTAGTCGCCGATCAGGTTGTTTGCGTGGAACTCCTTAACGTCCAGGACGCGCCACGTCATATATTCGAGGTCAAACACCGGAATCATGAAGTATAGTTTGCGCTTGGCCTTAGCTTTGCACGAGATGCAGGCGCCGCCGTTCGGCTTTTGGTATGCGGTGAAATTGGCGCCGACTTTTTTTGGCGAGTGCAGGCATGTATGCTTTCTTACATATGTCGCACGCGTCGCAAAATCTCCATCCTCGTGGCAGTAGTAAAAGAACCAACTGTCCGGATCCGCAAGCATTACGAACTGGCGTCCGTCTTTCAGCTCGGCTCCTAGGCGTACATATCGCGTGACTCCATCAGGCAGCCCGTCGTTAAGGCCGTTCCCTTTCGGAGTGTTGCGCTCTTCCTCACGCTTCTTTAATTGGTCGCGAATGGACATTCAATCACGTTCCTCTCATTTATTTAGTTGATGAGCGGCACTTACTCGACGACACGGAAATTGTTAGTCCCGCCGGCCGGGAATCCGCCGCCGCTCGTAGCGGAGAGTATTACGAAAGGAAATGCGCTTGTTTACGTGTCGACCCGCAACTCAGCGGCTTACTCCCCTTCCGCGGGCATCTTTCCTGCGCCCGATTCGCGGTAACGACAGCGCTAGGCTTGGCGATACCGCGTAGCCGACGCAGGAACATCGGCGTTAAACTACGTATGCCGCGACCGCCTTCGCAATCTTCCGTTTCTCATGGCGGACGTTTTCGATATCGGCGTCCAATTGTGCGAAATACTCGTCGATCGCTTTGACGCGCGCCTGCATCGCCATTTTTACGGCTTGGCTGCGCGTTTTCTCAGCGCGAAGAAGGCAGGCGGCGCGCTCAACGCTGAGTTCGAGACGGGATATTGTATTGCGGCGGATTGTGGCGGACTCTTTGCGTTCAATTTTGCGCAGTTCACGTGATATGAGAGACTCGACCTTATCGCGGATATGCGGCGCTATGGTATCACTCGGATATATCGTTACAATCCGATCCTCTTGAGCGTCTAGAATGAACGTGACGTGTTTACCCGAAAACAGTCGGCAAGGATTTCCTTCTTCCGAGATAATGTTCGCGATGAACCGGGCCTGGCGGAAGTTAGAACGAATCCACTCCTCGGCGATGCGCTTGTCCACACGGAAAGCACTAACGGCCTTATCGATCGCGTGGTGTGTTACTGCGATTTTCATGCAATACGCACCCCTTTCGGGATATATGGGAATACATAGTAGTCCGCCGGGTCTTCGTACTCTTCGAGAGCGCCGTGGTAGTCGAGGTTTACATTAGGTTTAGAAATTTTTTTAGAAAACGAAACCTTATCCGTTGTTAGCCGTAGTTTATTCATAAGGAAATTCCTCCAATTGTTTTAGGGCTCACTCAAATAAACGTTGACAATAGACAACTTTTTAAGGTAGTATTTAAATCGTGAATGAATATATTGGTAAGTTTTAGGATATAGTTCTATACATAAAGAGTTGTCAAATTGTAACATTTGATTAGCCACTTGTTGTTTGTGGTATACTATTGTAAGAGAAGGAACGGGTTTCATGCCTGAAAACTCCGTTCTGACTCATAAACAAATCAGACACAGTTTGAGCATCTGATCTTACTTTGACGGGTTGGAACAGACGCCCAAACTCACACACACACACACAGGGTAAAACTCTGCTAGACTGCGCACGCCAGCGCAATCTTACACTGCGATTTAAACCGTGCGATAAACTTACGATGCGACTCGCTCTTACCACCAAAGGTTTGCGCCAACAAATCTGCGATGGATGAGTCGGTATAATCTGATTTTGTCCACGCGTTTACAATCGCCAATTTTCTAGGATCGCTTCCCGCCAAGGAGGCGATTTTCTCGTTTAGTTCGTTTAAAAGGATGCGTTCATCTACCGTCGCCAAACGGTCCTCAATTACGCATTCCGTAAACCCGTCGTCCTGCTCTCTGAACCTTCCGTCGATCGACTCGAACGCAACATTCCACGTTTCCAAGGAGTTTCGGTATCGTCGCTTCCTTCTTCCCAACCGACGTTTAATGGAGTGCACAGCGAGCTGTCGGAAGTTTCCTAAGGTTGCGTCGAATCTACTGACGGTTTCTTCAATTATCCGGAAGCTTTCGTCCTCGAACTTCTCTTGCGAGTCCATTTGATTTCGGCAGCTATCAGATAACTGAATGATGAAAGGGTGGAAGTATCCTTTAAGAGACCACATTGCCTCAACATCCCCTCCCTTTGCCAGCAGGGCGATACTATTTAGTTGTGCGTTGTTCATGCATTCCTTTCCTCCTTTTGTTTATCTATTAGATATAGGGACAGAACCTTTTGATTTTGGGACATGCATGGTAAAATATTCTTAGATAATTTTTAGAGGCGGCCTAAAATGCAAGAACCGACATTAGGCCGCTGTCGCCTCGGCGACACAAATAAACTACCGCTGAGGCACAGCGAAGACAAATCATAATTTGTTTGTCTGCGCTAAGAGTTGGCATTTGGCAACCGAATGAGCCTATTATACGACAAAAGCTACCATTCGTCATACTAATAATTGGAAATTCGGAGTGATTTTGCGAATTTTTCCAACAGGTCTGATTCCATTTACCCATGCCTCGTTTACGTCTTTGTGGAACCTTGGCACTAACGCAACACTAACGCCAACCTTCCCCTGCAACGCCTCGTACACCTGATTCCTCCACGCTCTGCCCGCCGCATCATTATCGCGAAACAACACGACCTCCTCGATCGGACTCCGCAGGATTATATCGCGCTTGACGTCGCCAAACTGCGCACCACCGGTCGCAATCGCCGGCATTCCCGCGGTCATGAGCGTCATCGCGTCGACCTCCGCCTCCACAACGGCCACTCTCCGCAGCCGCCGCGAGTACACGATATCGATCCCATACACCATTTCGCGAATAGGTCGGCCGCCGCGTTCGTACCAAAACGCTTTCGTATCGACCCGCCGATATTTGACCGCCCCCAGCGTCCCGTCCGCGTTAAACCACGGAATAACAATGGCATTCCTTTCGCGGTCATATCCGATGCGCATCAGGCGCTGGATAGGCTCGCTAATGCCGCGGTTGCCCAAGTATGGATGGCGCCATTTATAACGGTCGAGAATGCGCATATCGAGTGGCCGGTACCGACGCGGCTCAAGCGATAGCCTCAACGGATAAATCCGCAGCGTGTCGCCTTCTGGTGCGTCCTCGCCGCCGTACTTATTGCGCAGATACTGCAGCGTGTCCTCCGGCGTTTCGCCCCGCAGATAAGCGAGCAGCTTTACGGGGCCGCCGCGCTGCCACTCCGGATCCTTTGCGCCGGGATCGCCCCAATAGCCGGCCTTTGCATCGGCTGTGTCCGTTAAGTAGACGTAAAACGACGGCGTGCGTTCGTAGCGGAACGGCGATACGGCGATAAGGCGATCGTGCGTCCAGGTGGCGCGTTCCCACGAGAAATGTTCGAGTTCCGCGCGGATGTCGATGTTAAGGGCCATGTGGTGTCCTCCTTATATAGCTATACAAGTTGCTCGCAAAATCCCACACTAGGGTGAAAATTGTTCCGCGGCGGCTTGTCCGGTCGGGAACTCGCGTAGGACTCCGTAATCGAAAAGCGCGATGAGATCCAGCGTAAAGTCTTCGCCGCCGTTCCGGCCCTTTTCGCAGCCGATGCGCGCAATTCCTTCCTTTTCGAGCGAGTCAAACGAAAACAATACGGTCGCGATGTCGAGAAGGCGCTTCGACGTTTTCACCTGGTCTCGCGTCGGAAGCTTGATTTCGCGGCCGCCGTCGAGGTCCGTCTGCTTCTTTTCGACCGTGGCCTGGACAGTATAGATGCCGATGACGTCGTGGTCGCCTACGATGTTCTCAAACCGCGTGGCTGCGTATTCTGCCGCACCTCCGGCCGTCTTGTTGGCGTTGCGTCCATATACGTCGCTGAGACCGTAGAATGGGTCGAGAACAACGGCGTCGACACGCTCGCGGCTCAATTCGGCGTCGAGGTCGTCAAGGGTCCGCGTAAGCCCCGGGTCACTCTTACCCTGAAAGTACAGTTTTCCGGGATAGTACGTATCCAAGTGCTCAACGACGTCAAAGAAGCGATCGCGGACAATATCTTCTAACCGGCCGGCCAAGATGTCGCGGTTCGGTATGCCAAGTTTCCGGCCAAGCTCGTCCACAAACGTTTCATCATGTGCGGTAATGATCGAGATAAGCCGCGCCATCCAAACGTATTCCTTAACCTCATATGATTTAACAAGGACTCTCGCGCCCTGACGTAATAAAGAATCAACAAACTCGCCCACCAAGTACGTTTTGCCGCGGCCGGACTCGGCCATGACGCCGTAAACATCCCCGGTAAAGAAACCGCCGATCTCCTTTGTAAGCGTGGGAAAAGGCGTATCGTATCGTTTAAATGACTTTCCTTCCTCGCGCTTTTGATACTCGGACATCAGCGTTGGTTTAATCTCGGATAGATCGCGGCCAATCTTTTCGCGAATGTTTGTTCTTATTTTAATTGATTCGAGACGGCTGAGCAAGGTTGAAATTACCAATTCGCTGTCCGCAGACTCGAATAAACTCGGCAATTCGCGATTGAACAACTCCGCTAATCTCTGTTTTCCTTCTCTATTCTTAATTTCTCTTGCCAAGTGCTCGAACGAATCCGAAATTTTGGGAAAGTAATTAAAGTCAGGAAACTTGCTGACGATCATCGCGTAGCTGGGCGCATTGCCTCCGTTTTGTTCCGCATAATCCAGCGTAAATTTAACGACGTCGCGCTCCACTTCGGTAAAGAAACTGTCGGGCTCGATACCGTGCCGGTGGAACGCGGCCACGTCGTTTTCGTCGATTACTTTCGATACAAACAGTTCGCACCACATTGTTATCTTCGCCCCCTTTTCGACTCTCCCACGAACGGGATTTCATTGCACATGTCGCGGATCCGGTCGGCGATCCGTGCGTCAAACAAGCGCACCATTTCCGCCATTGGAATATTCGACGTGTACACCGTAGGCAGTCCGTTTACGGTCCGGTCGTTAATCACGGTGTGCAGGTCGGCCCTGAACGCGTCGCTTGCGTCACGTACGCCGATATCATCCGCGACCAAGAACGGCACGGCCATCGCAATATCCATGACGCGGTAGTAACGGGCGGCGGCGGGCGCTGCGGTCTCTTCCGGCACACGTGGCCGATTGAAGGCGTTGAAGTCACGCTGCCAGGCGGTCACATCGAGGAAATAGGCGGGCCGTTCGATCGGCGTCAAACCGCGCTGCAGCGAGCCGATATAATGGGCCGTGATGTATTCGTTAAGTATCGCCGCGGCCGTCGTTGTCTTACCGGTGCCAGGACTTTCACTGTATAGATAAAGCGATTTGATGCGCTCGCCCTCCGGATCAAACTGACGCGAAAATGTACCGACGTAAGCATCGACGATTTTATACACGCGGTCCTGATCGGCGCGAGCTGGCGAGCTTTTAACGGTCAGGCGCCGGTAATCATGCGGAACGTTCGCGAGTCCAGCGCGGCCGCCGGCGCCGTCATAGCCGTGCATTGCGATAAACGACGGGCACATCCGGTTGCATGCGGCCGTGTCGGCGTTTTTGCAAGGCTCGCGCAGTACACAGCGTTTGCTATGCGTATATGCGCGTTCTAGTTGCTCAGTCAATGGCGAACACCTCCGTTTATTCTCCGTTCATAATTCCGCAGCCAAATGCGGCGCAACTTCGGATTCTCCTGCGACATTTCCGCCAAAAACAGGAACATGCGCGGCGGGCATGCCGCAAATTCAGCGACTTTCATTTTCGTTTCACCTCCACCATTCGGATGACTGCGCGCATGTAGGCCGATATCCGCTCGTGGCGTCGTTTCTTGTTGGACGTCTTTCGGGCGGAAACTCTCTCGACGTAGTCAATGCGCTCTATCAACGTTTTCCTCATTATCCGGACTCCTTTCGCTTTAAAACACGAATAGCCTCTCGCCAGATAAATACGCCAAGGGAGCGTGCTTCCATCTCGAAGCTCGCGCATGGGGTACGTGAGTCTTCTCGATCATCTGTGCGGAGGGTATTTCGTAGAG
>NZ_JBBORO010000003.1:0-5677 GCF_038004655.1 Paenibacillus sp. FSL M7-1455
CAAACCATGTGCTCTACCAAGCTGAGCTACTTCCCGATTTTCAAAAATATTATGGCGCGCCCGAGAGGAGTCGAACCCCTAACCTTTTGATCCGTAGTCAAACGCTCTATCCAATTGAGCTACGGGCGCATAATAATGAATGCCGAGGGCCGGACTTGAACCGGCACGGTAGTCACCTACCGCAGGATTTTAAGTCCTGTGTGTCTGCCAATTCCACCACCCCGGCGCGGATGGTATAGTTGGAGCGGAAGACGGGATTCGAACCCGCGACCCCCACCTTGGCAAGGTGGTGTTCTACCACTGAACTACTTCCGCATACAGGATAGTTATCCTGTATAATGCGGGTGAAGGGACTTGAACCCCCACGTCATAAGACACTAGATCCTAAGTCTAGCGCGTCTGCCAATTCCGCCACACCCGCGTAACATGGTGAGCCATGAAGGACTCGAACCTTCGACCCTCTGATTAAAAGTCAGATGCTCTACCAACTGAGCTAATGGCTCTTTTTAAAAGACTTATGTTATTATCTTGTCCAAAAATGGTGCCGGCCAGAGGACTTGAACCCCCAACCTACTGATTACAAGTCAGTTGCTCTACCAATTGAGCTAGGCCGGCAAATATGGTGGAGGATGACGGGCTCGAACCGCCGACCCTCTGCTTGTAAGGCAGATGCTCTCCCAGCTGAGCTAATCCTCCATATATTACACTTGCGTGTAATGGCTTGGCGGCGTCCTACTCTCACAGGGGGAAACCCCCGACTACCATCGGCGCTGAAGAGCTTAACTTCCGTGTTCGGCATGGGAACGGGTGTGACCTCTTCGCTATCGCCACCAAACCATTGAGAGTGTTCTCTCAAAACTAGATAACAGTAAGCATACATTCAAATTGGTTAAGTCCTCGATCGATTAGTATCTGTCAGCTCCATGTGTCGCCACACTTCCACCTCAGACCTATCAACCTGATCATCTTTCAGGGATCTTACTTCCTTGCGGAATGGGAAATCTCATCTTGAGGGGGGCTTCATGCTTAGATGCTTTCAGCACTTATCCCGTCCGCACATAGCTACCCAGCGATGCCCTTGGCAGAACAACTGGTACACCAGCGGTGCGTCCATCCCGGTCCTCTCGTACTAAGGACAGCTCCTCTCAAATTTCCTGCGCCCGCGACGGATAGGGACCGAACTGTCTCACGACGTTCTGAACCCAGCTCGCGTACCGCTTTAATGGGCGAACAGCCCAACCCTTGGGACCGACTACAGCCCCAGGATGCGATGAGCCGACATCGAGGTGCCAAACCTCCCCGTCGATGTGGACTCTTGGGGGAGATAAGCCTGTTATCCCCGGGGTAGCTTTTATCCGTTGAGCGATGGCCCTTCCATGCGGAACCACCGGATCACTAAGCCCGACTTTCGTCCCTGCTCGACTTGTAGGTCTCGCAGTCAAGCTCCCTTGTGCCTTTACACTCTGCGAATGATTTCCAACCATTCTGAGGGAACCTTTGGGCGCCTCCGTTACCTTTTAGGAGGCGACCGCCCCAGTCAAACTGCCCACCTGACACTGTCTCCCCGCCCGATAAGGGCGGCGGGTTAGAAGGTCAATACAGCCAGGGTAGTATCCCACCGATGCCTCCACCGAAGCTGGCGCTCCGGTTTCCAAGGCTCCTACCTATCCTGTACAAGCTGTACCAACATTCAATATCAGGCTGCAGTAAAGCTCCACGGGGTCTTTCCGTCCTGTCGCGGGTAACCTGCATCTTCACAGGTACTATAATTTCACCGAGTCTCTCGTTGAGACAGTGCCCAGATCGTTGCGCCTTTCGTGCGGGTCGGAACTTACCCGACAAGGAATTTCGCTACCTTAGGACCGTTATAGTTACGGCCGCCGTTTACTGGGGCTTCAATTCGCACCTTCGCTTACGCTAAGCGCTCCTCTTAACCTTCCAGCACCGGGCAGGCGTCAGCCCCTATACTTCGCCTTACGGCTTCGCAGAGACCTGTGTTTTTGCTAAACAGTCGCCTGGGCCTATTCACTGCGGCTCTCTCGGGCTTGCACCCTAACAGAGCACCCCTTCTCCCGAAGTTACGGGGTCATTTTGCCGAGTTCCTTAACGAGAGTTCTCTCGATCACCTTAGGATTCTCTCCTCGCCTACCTGTGTCGGTTTGCGGTACGGGCACCTCTCACCTCGCTAGAGGCTTTTCTTGGCAGTGTGGAATCAGGAACTTCGCTACTATAATTCGCTCGCCATCACAGCTCAGCCTTCACGGGAAACGGATTTGCCTATTTCCCAGCCTAACTGCTTGGACGCGGATATCCAATACCGCGCTTACCCTATCCTCCTGCGTCCCCCCATTGCTCAAATGGTGAGGAGGTGGTACAGGAATATCAACCTGTTATCCATCGCCTACGCCTTTCGGCCTCGGCTTAGGTCCCGACTAACCCTGAGCGGACGAGCCTTCCTCAGGAAACCTTAGGCATTCGGTGGAGGGGATTCTCACCCCTCTTTCGCTACTCATACCGGCATTCTCACTTCTAAGCGCTCCACAAGTCCTTCCGGTCTTGCTTCACAGCCCTTAGAACGCTCTCCTACCACTGTTCGAAGAACAGTCCGCAGCTTCGGTGATACGTTTAGCCCCGGTACATTTTCGGCGCAGAGTCACTCGACCAGTGAGCTATTACGCACTCTTTAAATGGTGGCTGCTTCTAAGCCAACATCCTGGTTGTCTAAGCAACTCCACATCCTTTTCCACTTAACGTATACTTTGGGACCTTAGCTGGCGGTCTGGGCTGTTTCCCTTTCGACTACGGATCTTATCACTCGCAGTCTGACTCCCAAGGATAAGTCATCGGCATTCGGAGTTTGACTGAATTCGGTAACCCGGTAGGGGCCCCTAGTCCAATCAGTGCTCTACCTCCGAGACTCTTACCTTGAGGCTAGCCCTAAAGCTATTTCGGAGAGAACCAGCTATCTCCAGGTTCGATTGGCATTTCACCCCTACCCACACCTCATCCCCGCACTTTTCAACGTGCGTGGGTTCGGGCCTCCATTCAGTGTTACCTGAACTTCACCCTGGACATGGGTAGATCACCTGGTTTCGGGTCTACGACCACGTACTCAATTCGCCCTATTCAGACTCGCTTTCGCTGCGGCTCCGCATCTTCTGCTTAACCTTGCACGGGATCGTAACTCGCCGGTTCATTCTACAAAAGGCACGCCATCACCCGTTAACGGGCTCTGACTACTTGTAGGCACACGGTTTCAGGATCTCTTTCACTCCCCTTCCGGGGTGCTTTTCACCTTTCCCTCACGGTACTGGTTCACTATCGGTCACTAGGGAGTATTTAGCCTTGGGAGATGGTCCTCCCGGATTCCGACGGAATTTCACGTGTTCCGCCGTACTCAGGATCCACTCAGGAGAGAACGAAGTTTTGACTACAGGGCTGTTACCTCCTATGGCGGGCCTTTCCAGACCTCTTCATCTACCTCGTTCCTTTGTAACTCCGTACAGAGTGTCCTACAACCCCAAGAGGCAAGCCTCTTGGTTTGGGCTGGTCCCGTTTCGCTCGCCGCTACTCAGGGAATCGCATTTGCTTTCTCTTCCTCCGGGTACTTAGATGTTTCAGTTCCCCGGGTCTGCCTTCTCATATCCTATGTATTCAGATATGGATACCACTCCATTACGAGTGGTGGGTTTCCCCATTCGGAAATCTCCGGATCAAAGCTTGCTTACAGCTCCCCGAAGCATATCGGTGTTCGTCCCGTCCTTCATCGGCTCCTAGTGCCAAGGCATCCACCGTGCGCCCTTTCTAACTTAACCGTTAAAAAGAATCACTACGTGATATCTTGCATTACTAATTGAATGTGAATTACTTCTGTTATCTAGTTTTCAAAGAACAACGCATAGGACATGCTAACACATGCGTTGCCACAGGAAGTGGCGCATTTAGCAGGTGTTCCTATGTTTTGAAGGAATGATCCTTCAAAACTAAACAAGACAGGGAACGTTCTGTTTATAAGACCCAAGGTCTTATATTCCGTTAAAATCCTTAGAAAGGAGGTGATCCAGCCGCACCTTCCGATACGGCTACCTTGTTACGACTTCACCCCAATCATCTGTCCCACCTTCGGCGGCTGGCTCCTAAAAGGTTACCTCACCGACTTCGGGTGTTACAAACTCTCGTGGTGTGACGGGCGGTGTGTACAAGGCCCGGGAACGTATTCACCGCGGCATGCTGATCCGCGATTACTAGCGATTCCAGCTTCACGCAGTCGAGTTGCAGACTGCGATCCGAACTGAGAACAGATTTGTGGGATTGGCTTAACCTCGCGGTTTCGCTGCCCTTTGTTCTGTCCATTGTAGCACGTGTGTAGCCCAGGTCATAAGGGGCATGATGATTTGACGTCATCCCCACCTTCCTCCGGTTTGTCACCGGCAGTCACCTTAGAGTGCCCAACTGAATGCTGGCAACTAAGATCAAGGGTTGCGCTCGTTGCGGGACTTAACCCAACATCTCACGACACGAGCTGACGACAACCATGCACCACCTGTCACTCTGCCCCCGAAGGGGACGTCCTATCTCTAGGATTGTCAGAGGATGTCAAGACCTGGTAAGGTTCTTCGCGTTGCTTCGAATTAAACCACATGCTCCACCGCTTGTGCGGGCCCCCGTCAATTCCTTTGAGTTTCAGTCTTGCGACCGTACTCCCCAGGCGGAGTGCTTAATGCGTTAGCTGCAGCACTAAGGGGCGGAAACCCCCTAACACTTAGCACTCATCGTTTACGGCGTGGACTACCAGGGTATCTAATCCTGTTCGCTCCCCACGCTTTCGCTCCTCAGCGTCAGTTACAGACCAGAGAGTCGCCTTCGCCACTGGTGTTCCTCCACATCTCTACGCATTTCACCGCTACACGTGGAATTCCACTCTCCTCTTCTGCACTCAAGTTCCCCAGTTTCCAATGACCCTCCCCGGTTGAGCCGGGGGCTTTCACATCAGACTTAAGAAACCGCCTGCGAGCCCTTTACGCCCAATAATTCCGGACAACGCTTGCCACCTACGTATTACCGCGGCTGCTGGCACGTAGTTAGCCGTGGCTTTCTGGTTAGGTACCGTCAAGGTGCCGCCCTATTTGAACGGCACTTGTTCTTCCCTAACAACAGAGCTTTACGATCCGAAAACCTTCATCACTCACGCGGCGTTGCTCCGTCAGACTTTCGTCCATTGCGGAAGATTCCCTACTGCTGCCTCCCGTAGGAGTCTGGGCCGTGTCTCAGTCCCAGTGTGGCCGATCACCCTCTCAGGTCGGCTACGCATCGTCGCCTTGGTGAGCCGTTACCTCACCAACTAGCTAATGCGCCGCGGGTCCATCTGTAAGTGGTAGCCGAAGCCACCTTTTATGTCTGAACCATGCGGTTCAGACAACCATCCGGTATTAGCCCCGGTTTCCCGGAGTTATCCCAGTCTTACAGGCAGGTTACCCACGTGTTACTCACCCGTCCGCCGCTAACATCAGGGAGCAAGCTCCCATCTGTCCGCTCGACTTGCATGTATTAGGCACGCCGCCAGCGTTCGTCCTGAGCCAGGATCAAACTCTCCGATAAAGTAGTTTGACTGACTACGCACATCGCTGTGCGATTTATTTAAAACTTTGAATTAACAGGTACGTTTTGTCTTGTTTAG